>CAWIAD010000002.1:4800000-6645659 GCA_963833985.1 uncultured Planctomycetaceae bacterium | reverse complement strand
ACCCGTCATAGCTCGCGGGCGGCAGACCGATCGCCGCCAGCCGGGCCGCGCTAGGTTGGGCGCGCTTGCCCGAATTGGACAGGATGATCAGCCGTTTGCCGCCAGTGCGCAGCCTGGCCATCGTCTCCGCCACGCCGGCATAAAGAGCGATGCCGTCATGCAGGGTGCCGAACTGGTCCAACAGGAAGGCGTCCGCCTGTTCCAGGATCGCGCCCAGACTTTCGAGTTCCGTCACGCGTTCCATGGCTTCGGACCCCAGCTTCGAGGCCGCGGGTAGCGCCGCGGCGCGCCTCTGCTCGCTCCCTGCCCTGTCGAACAGATCGCACTATTCGGTCACGGAATCGTGCGCCGCAGGCTTCGTTGACGGGAAACGCCCCCGCCTCAAGTAGGTTACGTAAACATAAACCAAAAGTGAGGATCACTATGCTCGGAAGACTTTCGCTGATCATCCCTGCGGCTGGGCTTCTCTTCGGCCTCGCCGCCTGCTCGCAACCGGGAACGACGGCGGGTGAACCGGCCATGACTTCGCCTGCGGCTTCGTCACCGGCATCCTCGGCACCGACCAACCCGGTCACCGGCACCGTACCTGGAACGAATAGCTCCGGCGCTTCGCCGACCGCCCCCGGTCAAGGTGGTAGCGGGAGCGGCGGCTCCGCCGGCGGCTAACTTCGGGCAGGACCCAGGGTGCGGACGCGGCAACGCCGTCCGTATCCTGGGTGCTTCTGACTAGATCGCGCGGCCAGGACCGTCGCATGCCTCCCTCAGAAGGCGCCGGAAGCCGATCCAGAGCGCCATCGAAACGAGCGGAAAGCATCCCAGGATGACGAACATCGCGTGATAGCTCAAGCTTTGCGCGATCCATCCGCCCAGAGCCGGGCTTAGCGATGCTCCAAGCCCCTGTATCGTCATCACCGCTCCCTGCCCGACATTGACGCGGCCCGTACCATTGAGCACGCGTGCAACGATACCGGGCACAGCCACGCTCTGCAGCCCTGCTCCGATTCCATCGAGTATTTCCACTGGATAGACGCCATCCGGCGTCATCATCACGCTTGCGATGAGGCCGCGGATCGGCAGCGCGATGAAGGTGATCAGCATGATGATCCAATAGCCGCGCGTCTGCGCGGTTTGCGTGGCCCAGATCGATACGACGATCATGACGGCCTGCGCGACGACGACCGTTTCGGCGACGATGATCAGCGGTGCGCCGACGTGATGGTTCGCCACGACCGCCATACTGAACAGCGGCAACATCGCGCCGTTGCCAAGGTGGAAGCAGGCGAGTGAGCCGGCCAGGATCAGGAGCGGCTTCGTCTGCAGAAGGACACGCATCCCGCTCGCGCGCTCGTTCGCGTCTCCATCCTCCTTCATGCCGCGCGCGGCGCGGTTGTCGATCGCATCTGCGGGCACCAGAAGCACCGAGGTGATGGAGAGGACGCCAAAGGCAGCCGCCAGCCACAGCACCGCCTCGAAGCCGAACTGCCAGCCCAAGATGCCGGAAAGTCCGGCGCCGACCATATTGCCCGCGTGGTTGTACGCTTGGTTGCGGCCATTCTGGCGTGGAAAGCCGGCCTGCCGGGCGATGCCGAGCGTCATGCCCGCGACGGCTGGGCCAATCGCCGCACCGGCTACGGCGGTCGCCACCTGCGAGAGTGTGACCACCCAGAAGCCCTGCGACAGCAGGATCAGCAGAGCCGCCAGCACCGCGCAGATGCCAGGAATGACGACGAAGGTTCGCTTCCGTGTTGTGGCGTCCACCATGGCTCCGAAAGGCGCGGTCATTACCATCCCGGCGACGCCGCCCAAGGTCATCACGGTCCCGATCGGACCGCTATTCCAATGATGAGCGAGCAGAAAAACTCCAAGGAACGGACCGACCCCCGCCTGGAGGTCGGCCATGAAGAAGTTGAGCGCCTGGAGCGGCCAAATGACGCGGCGGGTCGGGCTGTCCTCGGGCGCCATCGGTCATCCTGTTCTTGTTCCCTGTGCTGGAAAGATCGGGACGACTATCCTGAAGGGAACCCCCTGCAATGGCGAAAGCGGCCGGCGCGCCTCAGAATTCAAAGCGAGCTGCGGGATCGAGCATCCTCCCTGACGGCTTGCGCAAGGCGTTGAGGACTGCAGAAAGCAGCAGGCTGACGATCAGGTTGACGATCAGGGCATAGAGCGCGGCATAGCCGGGGGCGATGAAGCCGCCCGCGAGATGCAGCGGGAAGATGGCGCTTTTGAATGCCGTCGATGCAGCCATCGCCGTGCCGACCACCATGCCGGAGGCCCAGCCTGCCAGCAGCGCGCCGGGACGCAGCCGCATGCGCGACAGCCCCAGCATGACCGCGGGCAACGTCTGGATGATCCAGATGCCGCCGAGCAGCTGGAACTGAATCGCGGTCGAGGCAGGCAGCACCAGGATGAACATCAGCGCCCCGAGCTTGACGAGCAGCGAGACGAGCTTGGCCATGCCGGATTCCTGCGCGTCCGTCGCCTGGGGCTTGAGGAACGCCCGGTAGATGTCGCGCGTGAAGATGTTTGCGGTCGCGATCGACATGATGGAGGCAGGGACGAGCGCGCCGATGGCGATCGCGGCGAAAGCCACGCCCGCGAACCAGCCCGGGAAGGCGGCGAGCAGCAAAGCCGGGACCGCGAAGTTACCCTTGTACTGGGCGAAACCGGCTGCGAACTGCGGCATCTTCGATACGCCCTCGGCAAGCGCCATGAACCCCATGAGAGCCAGCACGCCGAGCATCAGCGAGTAGATCGGAAGCAGCGCGGCGTTCCGCTTGAGCACCCGGCTGCCGCTGGCGGCGAGGATGCCCGTCATGGAATGAGGATAGAGAAAGAGCGCCAGCGCCGAGCCGAGAGCGAGCGTTGCATAGGCGCCGTAGCTTCCGAGGGTATGCCGCCCCCGGCACCGGTAGCGTCAGCTTGGCGGCCGGCACGGCTGCGAAGATCTTGCCCCAGCCACCAAGATGCATCGGGATGACGATCGCGGCCGCGATGACCGTCGCATAGATGAGAAGGTCCTTCACGACAGCGATGATCGCCGGCGCGCGGAGCCCGCTTGTATAGGTGAAGGCCGCCAGGACGAGGAAGGCCACGAACAGCGGCGCGTCGGCCCAGATGCCGGAGCCCTCGATCCCGAGGGCGGCGATGACCACCTGCATGCCGACGAGCTGCAGCGCGATATAGGGCATGGTCGCCAGAATTCCGGTGACGGCGACAGCGAGCGACAGCGCCGGGCTGTCGAAGCGGCCGCGGACGAATTCCGGCGCGGTCAGATAGCCATGCCGCTTGCAGATGCGCCAAAGCCGGGGAAACACCGTGAACAGGATCGGATAGATGATGATGGTATAGGGAACGGCGAAGAAGCCGATGGCCCCCGCGCCGAAGACAAGCGCGGGCACGGCGACGAAGGTGTAGGCGGTATAGAGATCGCCGCCCAGCAGGAACCAGGAAATCAGCGTGCCGAAGCGCTGGCCGCCCAGCCCCCATTCATGCAGCGTGTCCCGATCGCCGCGCCGCCACCGGGCGCCCATGAAACCCAAGACCGTTACGAATACAAATAAAACGAGAAAGACGGCGAGCGCCACAGGCTGCAGAGCGAGCGGCGCCATTACGCGTCATCCCGCGTCGGATGGCGGCGTTCCTCGAGCAGGAAGACGCCCGCCGCCACCACCGAGCAAAGGATGACCCAGAGCATCTGATACCAGTAGAAGAACGGAAAGCCCCAGAGCGCAGGACCGGCTCGATTGAAAGCAGGCACCCAGAGCACGGCCAGAACCGGGATGATGAGCAGTAGCCGCCAGTAAGTGGCGCGTGGACGCGGCGCAGTTGGCATGGTTTCCTCCGGGCTCGCCCCTGTCGGGACAGCCCCTCCTACCAAGCCAGATTACCGGAATGCAATCCGGGCCCTATTTGGGCGGCGGAACCCCCGCAGCCGCCAGAGCGTCCGACTGACGCCGCGCGACCGTCGCCTCGTCGAAATCGGCCGTCACCTCATGATAGAGGCGCCACCAGTTAAGCTCTGCCTTCAGACGCAGGAAGACACTGCCGAGGCCAACTGCCGAGCGATCCATCAGCACGAATTCCCGCGGCGGACGCACGCCCCCAATGCTCTTGCAGCCCGGAATGGACGCCCTCGGCGACGGTCGCGTCCGTATTGGCCGTCCTCGTTCTCCTGGATGCGGCGGACCCGGTCATCCAGCAGCGGCTCGTAGAGGAACCGCGCCCAGCCATTCAGCACCGTCACCTTGGTCGGGGTGATGTCGCCGAACCCCCAGTTGCTGTAGGCTTGCGCCGCCTTCTCATCGTCATTGTCGCGGATAGCCTCGAACAGGTCGATCACGCCACGCACGAATTTCGCCGGGAAGACGCGGATCGCGCCGAAATCGAGCAGGTTCACCGCGCCGTCCGGCCGCACCTGGTAGTTGCCGAGATGCGGGTCGCCGTGGATGACGCCGTAGCGGTAGAACGGCACGTACCAGGCGCGGAACAGCGCCTCGGCCACCCGGTTGCGCGCCTCCAGCGGCGGGTCGCTGTCGATCCAGCGCTGGAGCGGGCCGCCATCGAGCCAGGTCATCGTCAGCAGCCGCGGCGTCGTCAGCTCGGCGATCGGCGTCGGCACATGAACGTCCGCCACATCGTCGAGCATCGCACGATAGAGCCGCATCTGCGCGGCCTCACGCAGATAGTCGAGTTCCTCGCGCAGACGCTCCGAGAGCTCCTTGTAGATCTCGTCGTGCTGAATGGCGTTGTCCATGCGGTGATAGATCGCCATCGCGATCTTGAGCTGCCGGAGATCGGCCTCCACCGTGCTCGGCATGTCCGGATATTGCAGCTTGCAGGCGACGACCTGCCCATCGTGCATGACCGCCTTATGGACCTGCCCAAGGCTCGCCGCCGCCGCCGCATCCTGGCCGAAGCTCTGGAACCGCGACTGCCAATCCGGGCCCAAGTTCCCCCGCCATGCGGCGGCGGACGAAGGGCCAGCCCATTGGCGGCGCGTTGGCCTGCAGTTCGGAAAGCTCGGCTGCGTATTCCGGCGGCAGGGCATCCGGGATCGTCGTGAGGAATCTGCGCGACCTTCATCAGCGGCCCTTTGAGGCCACCGAGGATCTGGCTTCAGATCCTCGGCATGGGCGGCGCGATCGGTCTTGATGCCGAAAACCCGCTCTCCGGCGACGCGGGCGGCGATGCCGCCGACCGCGCCTGACGTGCGGGCGAAGCGCCGCACGCTGCCGAAAAGCGTCGGTTCCTTACCCTCAACCCGATCCGCCATGCGTGATCCTCGCCCCGCCGGCGCCGGATGCGAGCCCGTCTGCCGCCTCCAACTCGTCGATGAAGCCGGCGATGATGTCGAGGCCGCGCGCCCAGAAGGCCGGGTCGGCCGCATCGAGGCCGAAGGGCGCCAGCAACTCCTTGTGCCGCTTGGTGCCGCCCGCGCGCAGCATGTCGAGGTATTTCTCCTGGAAGCGCGGATGCCCGTGGCGGAACTCCGCATAGAGGGCATTCACCAGGCAATCGCCGAAGGCATAAGCGTAAACATAGAACGGCGAATGAATGAAATGGGGGATATAGGCCCAATAGCTGGCGTAATCCGGGGTGAAATCGAAGGCCGGCCCCAGGCTTTCAGTCTGCACCTCCATCCAGATCTCGCCCAGACGGTCGGGCAGCAATTCGCCCGTGCGCCGCTCGGCGTGGACCTTGGTCTCGAAGCGGTAGAAGGCGATCTGCCGCACCACGGTGTTGAGCATGTCCTCGACCTTGCCGGCCAGCATGAGCCGACGGCGCCGCGGGTCGGTCTCGGCGTCCAGAATCGCGCGGAAGGTCAGCATTTCACCGAAGACGCTGGCGGTCTCCGCCAGGGTCAGCGGCGTGCCGGAGCGAAGATAACCCTGCGTCTGCCCGCCAGGACCTGATGCACGCCGTGCCCGAGTTCATGGGCAAGCGTCATCACGTCCCGCGTCCGGCCATGGTAGTTCAGCAGGATATAGGGATGCGACGGAGGGCACCGTCGGATGCGCGAAAGCGCCGCCCGACTTGCCGGGCCGCAGCCCGGCATCGATCCAAGGCTGGTCGAAGAAGCGCTGCCCGATTTCAGCCAGAACCGGGCTGAAGGCGCCGTAGGCCGAAAGGACGCGGCCGCGCGCCTCATCCCACGTCACCTTCTGGTCGGTATCCGCCGGCAGCGGCGCGTTGCGGTCCCAATGCTGGAGCTTGGGCAGGCCGAGCCAACCCGCCTTGAGGCTTGTAATAGCGATGGGATAGCCGCGGATAATTCGCCGACCACGGCCGCGACCAGCGCGTCCACGACTTCGTCCTCGACCATATTCGACGCGGTTGCGATAGCTGGCCGGGGTCGGGTAGTGCCGCCAGCGGTCGGTGGTCTCCTTGTCTTTGGCCAGGGTATTGGTGATCAGGGAAAACAGGCGGATGTTCTCGCCGAAGGTGGCGCTGATCCCTTGCGCCGCCGCTTGCCGCACGGCGTCGGTCACGATCCGACAGGCGGTTCAGCGCATCGCTGACCGTCAGCCGATCCTCGCCGACCGTGACCCGCAAACCCGCCATGGTCTCATCGAACAGCCGGCTCCAGGCGCTGGCGCCCGGAGACCTCCTTCTCATGCAGCAGCGTCTCGATTTCATCCGAGAGCTGATGCGGGCTTGAAGACGCGCAGGTCATCGCAGCCATGATTTCCAGGGTGCAAGGGCCGGGTCCGCCACCTTCTCCGCCAGGGCGGCCTCGTCCAGCCGATTGAGTTCGAGCGTGAAGAACAGGAGATCGGTCGTGATCTCCGTCACCCGCTCGCTCATCGACTGGTAGAAGCGGCTGATAGTCGCATCCGAACTGTCGCCGCTGAACAGCAGCTGGGCGTAGGACATGATCCGGCCCAGCCTTTCCTCAATTGCCTCGTAGCGGCCCAGGGCCGCCGCCAGTTCCGCGCGCCGGCAGGGCGGCAAGCTTGTCGGCATAGTCTACTCGGAAGGCGGAGGCGTGCTCTTGCGCCACCGCCAGGTCATGCGCCAAGGCTGGGCTATCGATGCCATCATACAGATCCGTCAAATCCCAGGACGGCAACAGTTCGGCCGCGCCCGTCGGTCCATCCGGTAGGCGCAGCGTCTCAACTCGAACCATGACGGCCTCTCTCCTCGACTAAGCGGTGCCAGTTTAGGGCAAGCACCGGCCGGCTCATAGCGCGCGACCTGGGGCGGTCCGCCCGCCAAGCAGGCCAGCGCTGCGTTTGGCCGCCTCATTCGGCAGCCAGACGCGTCTCGGCGCCGTCGCCATGCCGGCGCGTCTGCGCCCGCACCAGGCGCCCCATCTTCCGCAGATCAGCCTCATCGAGATTCATGGCGGCATCGACCCAGACGTCAACGACGTCGATCAATTCCTCCCGCGTCAGCGGGTTGACGCGGTGGCGCGCCTGCAACACGGCTTGGTGAGCGTTGTGCCGCCGGTCAAGCTTGGCAAGATAACTGCGCACCGCCCCATTGCCTTCGCCGTCGTCGACCAGCATGTCGACAAGACCCATCTCATAGAGCTCCGCCGCAGTGTAGATCTTGCCACTGAGGATGATTTTTTCGGCGCGAACGGCGTCCAGCCGCCGGGACAGAAAGGAATAGGCGCCCATACCCGGGAACAGATTGAACAGCACTTCGGGTAGACCAAACGTCGCGCTCCGCTCCGCGATAATGTGGTGGCAGGACAAGGCCGCTTCGAAGCCACCGCCCAAGGCTGTCCCTTGCACCAGGGCAACCGTGGTCACCCGCCGGTCGTAGCCGGTAGCATTGTTATAGACGACATCGATGCAGGCATAGGCATAGGTCCGCAGAGCCTCACGGTCTCCGGCCCGGATTTTCTCCCCGAATAGCTCGAGGTCACCGCCGAGGTTGAAGGTCCCCGGCACGCTCGATCGGACGACGAAGTAGCGGAAGGGCTCCGCGCTCGCTGTCGCTCGATGAATATCGCTCTGCATGCGGCTAAGGTCACGCAGTAGTTCTGGCGTGTAGCTTGGTCGCCCTTCCGGACGCATGCAGCAAAACAATGCCTTTATGGAATTGTCCAACTCGATCTGCAAGGTCGGGAAGTAGCCATTGGTCAGGGAGGAGACCGCGTGACTGCTGGGGGAGCTCGAAAGCTCAGTCGAGGCGGGGACCAGACCGCTGGTCCGATTCACGAATGTCATGGCAAGCTCCAGGTTAGCGCGGCGATGCCGCGGCCCGAGTTCGACGGGGAAATCCCGGCTGTAGTCGGGCGAGCTATTCTCGCTGTTTTTTCGTCTGACGCCTCAAATTTCGGGTGGCCCAGGAATAAATTCAGGTTCTCGTTACTGTCAGCTTGCGCTAGTGAAGGGGTCGAAACGCTTCAGCTTGGCGGCCCGGCATCACGGGCCGGTCTCGCCGGCGGTCTAACGGGGAATTCATGCCATCCGTTGTCATTGTCGATGATCGCGCCACCAACCGCAGCATTTTCACCAAACTCGTCGGATCGCTGGGCGAAAAGGTTGAGGTGGAAGCCTTTTCGGCGCCCGATCCGGCCCTCCGCTGGATCGGTGCCCGAATGCCGGACCTTGTGATCACCGACTTCAAGATGCCGCAAATGACCGGGGCGGCGTTCACGCAGCAAATTCGCGCCCTGCCCAACGGGATCGATGTTCCCATTATCGTGATCACTGCCTATGACGACCGTGCCTTTCGCCTGGAGGCCCTGGAAGCGGGTGCGACCGACTTCGTGCAAACGCCGATCGACCATCAGGAATTCATCACCCGCGCGCGCAATCTCCTGAAGATCGGCACACGACAGAAGCAAATTCGCAGCCGCGCCAATGCGCTAGCAAAGGAACTTGAAGACGTTGAGCAGGAAAGGCGGGAGCTGCTAAGGGATAGCCGAGACCGTCTGGCCCAGGTCATCGACACAGTGCCTGCCATGATCAGCGCGTCAGATCGCCGGGGCGAATGCATTTTCGTCAATGCATATCAGACCTTACTCCTGGGCGGAGAAGCGGAAAACGGTCTGGCGGGATTCAAGGGCGATCATGCCCTGCGGTCGCGCCAGCTTGACGCCCGTGTATTCGCGACGGAGCTGCCGCTGCCGACTTTTGAGGAAGAAATCACCGACATAGCCGGCACGCCCCGCGTTTTCCTCACCACCAAGACGCCGCTGAAATCGGCATTCAACCTCGTCACCTCGGTGCTGACCACCTCCCTTGACATTACCGAGCGCAAGCGTGCCGAGGAGCATCTCCATCATGTTGCTCATCACGATAGCTTGACCGGCCTGCCGAACCGGCTGGCGCTGCATCTTCGGCTCGAAGATGCGATCGATGCCGCCACCGGGCAAAACAGTGTGTTCGCCCTGCATTTCCTTGATTTGGATCGTTTCAAAAGTATCAGCGATGCCTTCGGGCACCATAATGGCGACGTGCTGATCTCCGCCGTCGCCGACCGCATGGCGAGCGTGCTTGGCCCGGATGACATCCTCGGGCGTCTCGGCGGCGACGAATTCGCAATCCTCCAAGCGGGCTTCGATCGCGCCTCCGATGCCGAAGCCATGGCCGCCGCTTTGGCCCAAAGGATCATTCACAGCTTCGACACCCCCTTCCTCGTTGACGGACGCAGCATCAAGACCAGCGGCAGCCTGGGCGTCACGCTCTTCCCGCGCGATGGCCGAACGCTCGACACCTTGCTGCAGAACGCCGATCTCGCGATGTATCGGGCGAAGGCGCGGGGCAGGAATGGGTTCAGGCTCTTCGAACCGGAAATGCAGTCGGCCGTCCGCGATGCCGCCCAGCTCGAGATTGATCTGCGGGCCGGTTTGCACCGGGACGAGCTTGTTCTCCATTACCAGCCGCAACAGGATACGCGGAGCGGGCTGATCACCGGGGTGGAGGCGCTGGTGCGATGGAACCGGCCCGGCCATGGCCTCATTTATCCTGACAAATTCTTGCCGATTGCCGAAGAAGCGGGTTTGATGGTTGCCCTCACCCTTTGGGTGTTGGAGGCCGCCTGTCGCCAAGCCGCGATCTGGGAGAAAAACGGGATGCCGACCCGCGTCGCCGTCAACCTCTCAGCCTCGCTGTTCCGCAGTCACGACGTGGCATCGCTGGTGATCGGGGCTATCGATCGGGCCGGGGTATCTGCTGATCTTATCGATCTCGAATTAACCGAAACCACCTTTCTCGACGATCATGAGACGGCTCGGCGGCAAATCGTGGCGCTCCAGCAGCGCGGCGTCTCCTTTTCGGTGGATGACTTCGGCACCGGATATGCCTCCTTCACCTATATCGACAAGCTGCCGCTGAACCGCCTGAAGATCGACCAAGGGTTCATTCATAGCATGAGCGGTCGCCCCGAGGGATCGGCCGTCATTCGCGCCATCATCGGGCTTGGCCGCGGTCTCGGCCTGCGCGTCGTTGCGGAGGGGGTGGAGACAGAGGCGCAACTGGTCGCCCTTCGTGCCGAAGGCTGCGACGAGGTTCAGGGCTATCTGTTCAGCCGACCGCTGGAAGCAGCCGCTTTCGAAAGATTTTCGCAACTGCATGGTCAGGGTCACGACCTGGTCAGCCAAGCCCTTTCGGAGTGAGGTGAGGGCGTTTCGGGTACCCTTCGCTGGCCCGATTCCGCTCGCACATCCCGGCTGGCGGAGAGAGAACGAGCGGCGATGCCAATCCCGGCCCGGATCGGTATTCCACGCGTCCTGATCGCCCATCCACAGCGAAAATGGGCTCGGCCAAAAAAGGGGAGGCCTTCGGTCTGACCCTGCGATCTGCGCGCCAGTCCCGATTGGCCGCTCTGTTCAGCCTCGTGCGCAGACGCCTGCGGCTCGGCCACGGCACCGAATATCAAATTATCATCAATCGCCTCGTCATCGGCTTCGGCGTTTTTGGCTATCTGCTGACATTGAGGATCGGCGGCCCATGGGCGACCTATTGGCCGACCCTTCTGGTCAGCGGCTCCTACGCTGTGTTTGGCGTCGCTTTCTTCCTCGATCTGTTGATTCGCGGACGCCCCTCGCGACTGCGAATTTTGCTACAGCTGGTTACCGACACGGGCACCTTGTCGATCGGGATGCATCTCGGTGGCCATATGGTCGCGCCCCTCTATCCAATCTATCTTTGGGCTGTTCTCGGCTACGGCTTCCGCTTCGGACTGGTCTATCTCCGCATCGCGATGGCCTGTGCGCTCATCGGTTTTGGCCTTTGCGTGGCGACCACCAGCTACTGGCGGCATGACCTCTTTCTCTCCTTCGGCTTATTGGCCGGCTTACTGGCGATCCCCCTCTACACCGCCTCCCTGATCCGCAACCTCTCCACCGCCAAACAGCAGGCCGAGGAGGCAAGCCAGGCCAAGAGCCTGTTCCTCGCGAGCGTCAGCCACGAGTTGCGCACGCCGCTCAACGCCGTGATCGGCATGAGCGACCTGCTCGTCGGCACCCGGCTTGACCATGACCAGCAGGACATGGTGCGGACCACCGGCACCGCGGCACGGTCCCTGCTCTCCCTGATCGACGGCATCCTTGATTTCTCGCGCATCGAAGCCGGCAGGATGCCGGTGCAGCACGCGCCCTTCGATCTGCCGGCGCTGATCTGGGCCATCGAGCGCATGGTCACGGTCCCCGCGCAGGCGAAAGGGGTCGCCGTTTCCAGCCATATCAGCGCGCGAACACCGCCGCGCTTTCTCGGCGATGCGCGGCACCTCTCGGATATCCTGCAAAATCTCGCCAGCAATGCCGTGAAATTCACCACGCATGGGTCGGTCCTGATCGCGGTCGACGCGCTGGAACGGGCCGGCAATACAATCAGTCTCAGGATCGAGGTGTCCGACACCGGAATCGGCATCGCGCCGGAGGCGCAGGCGCGCATCTTTGACAGCTTCACGCAAGCCGATGAAACAATCATCGACCGTTTCGGAGGCACCGGCCTCGGCCTCGCCATCGCACGGAAACTGGCGGAACTTCATGGCGGCACCATCGGCGTCACCAGCAAGCTCGGCGAAGGCAGCACCTTCTTCATCGCGCTGCCGCTGGAGCTTGCCGAGCCTCCGGCACCCCCGCTCCCCAAGCTACGGCTGGCCCTGATCTCCGCCGACCCGTCGGCAACCGCCCCGCTGATGAAACGGCTGGAGGATCGCGGCATCCAGGTCTTCAACCAGACGCTTCGGCCGGATGCGACCTCCGATCAACTCACCGCCGCCATCGCCAAAACCCCTGGGCTCGGTGCCGTTTTGATCGACGCCGCGAGCATCGCCTGCAGCCACGCCACCCTGACAGCCAGCGGGGCTTCAACCCTCCCCGACCGGCCGGCAGTGATTCTGCTGCAAGACCAGAGCCCGATGACGGTGCCAGACATTGCCTTGCGCCGGGCATGTCTGTCCGTGGTGGGCCGCAATCCCTCCGAGGTCGAGGTCGAATACCTGCTGCGTTCGATTGCGGCACGGCTCGATGCCGACCAGAGTGTTTCGCTGGCTGAGCGCGCGCAGGGCCGGTCCCTTCATATCCTGGTCGCGGACGACAACCGCATCAACCAGAACGTCGTCGGGAAAATTCTGGAGCGCGGCGGCCACAGCTATGAGATCGTGAACAATGGCGAGGAGGCCCTGGACGCATTGGAGCGCGATAGCTTCGCGCTGGTGCTGATGGATGTGAACATGCCGGTGATGAACGGCATCGACGCAACCAAGCTCCATCGCTTTGCGACGGCCGGGGAAAAACACCTGCCGATCCTGGCACTGACCGCCGATGCGACGCCGGAGATGGCCGAGCGCTGCATCGAAGCCGGCATGGACATGTGCGTCGTCAAACCCGTGGAGGCCAATAGGCTTCTCGACATCATCGCCAGCTTCGGCGGGCGGAGGAGCCCGCCCCCCGGACCAACCGGCGCCGGAGACCCAACGATACGGCAGCCAGGTCGCCGGTGAGCCCGCGCATGCTGCGGATATCGAAGCGCTCGGCGGCCCCGATTTCGTGGCGGGACTGGCGCAGGATTTCATCGCTGATGGCGCGGATATCCTCCTGGCGCTGCGAGCGGCAGACACGCTGAACCAGGTACACGCAGGCGCCGAGACCGGCGCGGAGAGCCTGCTGCTCGACGGCGCCGGGCCGCGCCGGCGGCAAGGCCTCGTCGAGTTCGTCCTGCGCGGAGAGCGAGGCGGCGCGTCCGCGGTGTTCGAGATTGGCGACCGGGTGCTCCGCGAGAAGCTGGAGGCCATCCTGGCGCGATCATCGAGGAAGACGTGTTGATCATCACGCGGCGTGTCAGCGGCCAGGGCCGCAGTATGGCAAGGCGAACGGTACGCCCGTGCGATCGGGACGCTGGAGCGGCTGGAGCGCTTCTGGTCGACATCCACGGTCAGCACGAGGGCCGCGCCTGCTCGATCCGGACGGCCAGCGCGGCTGATGGACGGCTTCGGCAAGCTCGAGGGGCCTTTGGAGGCCTATCGCACGGCCCGCGCCGGCCACGACGCCCTGCGCCGCAACCGCCAGCAACTGCTCGACGCCACGCTGGCCAGGCAGCGCGAGTGCGCCCTGCTCGAGTTCGAGCGCGATGAGCTGGAAGCCGCCGATCCGAGGACTGGCGAGTACGACGAGCTGATGCGGCAGTCGCATGCGATGGCCAGCGCGGAGGCGATCCGGGCGGCCGCCACGGAGGGATACGGCTTGCTCTACGAGGCCGATCACTCGGCCCAGGAGCTGCTCAAGCGCGTGGCCCGCAACCTTGAACCGCTGGCCGCGGCCGCGCCGAGCTGGCCGACGCGGCCGCCAGCCTGGCGCGCCTGGCCGGTGAGACGCGCGAGGTGGCCTACACCCTGCGCGACCTGGGCGAGCAGTGGGAGGACGATCCGCGGCGTCTCGAGGAGATCGAGACGCGCCTGGCGCTCTATCGCCGGCTGGCCGGCCGGTTCCATTGCACGCCCGATGCCCTGGCCGACCGCAGGGTAGCCACGGCGGCCAGGCTTGCGGCCATCGCGCGTGACGAGGAAGACCTGGGCTCGCTGGACGTGCCGCTGGCTCAGTCGTTTGCCGCGCTCAAGAAAGTCGCGGCCAAACTCTCAGCGCCGAAGGAAGACGGCGGAGCGCTTCACCACGGCCATCCAGGGTCAGCTCCGATCCCTCGGGCTGGAGAAGTCGCGGATCTCCGTCGAGGTCGAATCGCGCAACTGGGCGCTGATCCTGCGGCCGCGGCTGCTCCCGAATCGGGCCTGGACTCGGTCGAGATGCTCTTCCTGGCCAATCCCGGCGAGTCGCCCAGGCCGTTGCGGAAGATCGCCTCAGGCGGTGAGCTGTCGCGGGTGACGCTGGCGGCCAAGACCGTACTAGCCGGGGTGGACCGTGTTCCCACACTGATCTTTGACGAGATCGACACGGGCGTCGGCGGCCGGCTGGGATCGGCGCCGGCAAGGCCCTGGGCGCTCTGGCACGCCATCACCAGGTCGTATGCATCACCCATCTGCCGCAACTCGCTTCCCACGCGCACCACCAGTGGGTGATCCGCAAGCACGTGGAGCGAGGACGCACGAGCACCACCATCACCCTGCTCTCCGACGCCGACCGCGTGCACGAACTGGCGCTGATGCCTGCGCGGCGAGTCGGCCGCGGAGGGAACCCGGCAGGAGGCACTCGACATGCTCCGCGAGGCACAGGGCGCCGAGAAGCGAGCCACGGGAACCAATGGCCGCGTCCGGCGGCGGTAAATGACCGTGCGGCCAGGTCTCTCCCACCCAGGTTGAGGAACAGCCCTTGGCGACCAGTCCTGACTTACCGGAGACAACGGCACTTGCCCGGCCCACCCCGGGAGCGCCTGCGGTGCGGAGTTTACCGTGCGATCCGGGTACGGGCCTGTTCGTCGGGTCGATCTGGATGGCGATGCTGGTCCTGGCGGTTGTTTACGTGCTGCGGTTTGGTGCGGATGTCCCCCTCTGGGATGATTACGCGGTGGTCCCCCAGCTCGCCGGCACTGAACCGGTCACGATCGGCTGGCTGTGGTCGCAACACAGCGAGCACCGGATCCCGCTCGCCCGGCTCATCCTGCTCGGGGCGTTCCGGTCAAGCGGGGCGGATCCCCGACCGGTCATGCTGCTGATCGTCGGGTTGCTCGGTGCGCTCGCCGTCGGGCTGCTGCTGGCGGTTCGCCGAGTTCGCGGATCGTGGCATGCGGCGGACGCGTTCCTGCCGCTCGTGCTCCTGAACCTGGGTCAGCATGAGAACTTCCTCTGGAGCATCCAGATCACCTACGTGCTGGCCGTGGTCCTCCTCGGAGTGGTTCTGGCCGTGGTGGTGCGCAGCCGTGAGGTTCCGGGCCTGGGCAGCCTGGCCCTTGCGTCGCTCTGCATGAGCCTCATGCCCCTCTGCAACGCGGGAGGACTGGCCTTCCTTCCCGCACTTCTCCTCTGGCTCTGGCTGCTGGCCGCGGGCGTGCTGGTGCGGCATGGGGCGGCCGGCCGACGGCGGGCACTGGCCATCGCGGCGTTCTCGTTGCCTCCCCTGGTTTTGATGGGTCTCTACCTGCACGGCTATTCGGCGCCGCTCACCACGCCGCGCCGGGAGACGCTACGGCCGTGGCCCGGACAACGCTCCAGTTTCTGGCCATGAGCCTGGGCGAGCCTGTCGCCCGTCTCTGGCCGGCCTCCGGACTGCTGGTGCTGGCACTCTTGCTCAGTGCTACGGCCTTGCTGGCGTGGGTCTGGATCAGGCAGCCCGCGGAGCGCGCCAGGATCGAGGGACTGGCCTGGGTGCTGGCCGCCGTGGTCTCGCTGGCGCTCGGCTCCGGCTGGGGCCGGTCCGGTGAGGGCGTGCTCGCTGGTCTCCAGCCGCGCTACACCACGCTGGCGGCTCCCGCACTGCTGGTCAGTTACTTCGCCCTGTCTTGTTACGGCTGGCGGGCAAGCCGCACATTCTGCCCCCTGATCCTGTTTTTCCTTGGCTGTGTGCTGTTGTGGCCAAACATCGAAACCGCCTGGACCACTGGCGACGCTGCGCACCGCAAGGCCCTTGCCGTCGATCGCGACCTGGCGTCGGGCGTCCCCTTGTTCCGTCTGGTGCGCCGGCACACGCCGTTCCTCCATCCTTCGCAGGAGATTCTGCACGAGTCGCTCTCGCTGTTGCAACGCGCCGGGATCGGCAGGTTCCGGTCGATCCAGGACGATCCGCCCTTCGGGGAACAGCCCGTGCCCCTGCAACCGGTCGAAGTCCGGCTGGCGCGATGGAACGAGGGCCGCATCGAGGTGACGGGGCTCGACCCCTGGATCCGCTTCAACCTGGCCGCGCCGCTCTACGTCTGCGGCGTGCGGATGCGGTATGCCCACGCCGCGGCCAATGGGGCTCCGGCCCATTTCCGGATGGCCTGGCGCGGCCCCACCCTGGCTGATCTGCCCATCGAGCCGCAGTACGGTAACTGGAACCTCCCCACCGGTCCCGACCAGACGACGACGATCTGGATTGACGACTGGATCTCCCAGATCCGGATTCAGCCCGACAACCACCCGTGCACCTTTGAGCTGCGCACGTTGACCCTGTTGTTGCCCACTGCACAATTCAGCGACGAGACCAGGAAGTGAAGCAGTCCCGAACCGCCACCAGCTTCGTTGCCACGCCGGGAACGCTCCGGACGGCCTGGCTCAGGCGGCCAGTCGGCCGTGGCGGCGTGGTCGTGCTGGTGCTGCTGCTCGCGGCCGCTCCCTGGGTCCTGTTCTTCGATCCATTCGCCGGTTTGAGGCAGGGACACATTCCGCGTGATCCGGCGGCGATCTATCGTCTCTACAGTGATGACTTCGCCTACGTGGCGGCCTCGCGCACGCTGCCGAGGACGGTAGTCAACCTGTTCGCCCCGCACAACACGCACATCGTTCCGGCCTGGCGGGTGCTGACCTGGGCGCTGGTGGCCTCGGCCGGCGCGCTCGAGAAGCTGCCGCCGGTGCTGGCCGAAGCGGCCTACGGCATCCTCATCGCCGCGATGCTTCTGACCGGCCGGTTCGTCGCGCGTGAGACGGGCCGCTCCGGCGCGGGGCTGGCGGCAATGACCGCCGTGGGCCTGACCTCGGTGATGGCGTCTCCGGCCTGCTGGTACTCGGCCGGCCAGACGCTGTGGGCCGGCTTCGCTATCCTGGCCAGTCTCTGGTACGCCCAGTGCTGGCGGAGGCGGCCACGGCTCGCCGCGCTGGTCCCCGGCGGCGTTGCGGCGGCGCTGGGAGGCTGGTTCTGGACCATCGGCTACCTGGCCGGACCTGTCGCGGCGGTCTATCTCTGGCTCGACGGCCGGCGGCGGTGCCGCATCGCGGCCGCGGTGCCGCTCGCTGCGGCAATCGCGGCGTTCCTGCTGGCCATGGCCCTGGGCGGGGGCAGGATCGACAGCACCGTCAGCTTTCACGGCCGCAAGCCGGGTGAGGCCGCGCGTCCCGTGGAGGGTCTGCTTCATACAGCGCAGGCCATCCCGGAAAACCTGGTCCTCGGCAACCTGGGGCTCAAGGCCCAGACCACGGCCGCACAGGGGGCGGTGCTTTGCGCGCTCTTGTTTGGCGTCTGGGCCGGCGGCCGCTTGCGCACGCGTAGGCTCGGTGCGTTCAACCCGCTCGAGTGCACGGGGCTGGCCCTCGTGCTGGGGAGTTACCTGGTGGAGTGGACCGTACGCGGCTATTTGCCGTTCCGGTCCCTGCGCACCATCAGCCTGGGAATGATCGTTCCCTGGTACGACGCCGTGCCGCAGATTGGCGCGGTCCTGTTCATCGCCGGCTGGTGGGCCGGACCGCGCACCGCGGGCCAGCGGCCGCCGGTCCTGCGAGCCACCGCGTCACCGAGTCGCGCGGCCGCGCTCGGAGTCCTCGGCTTGATGGCGGTTCTGCTGGTTCTGAACCGTCCCAGGGTGGACCTGCTCTGGCGCAACTGGGTGCCTCCGCCGTCGCCCGCGGAGTTGCAGCGGTTTCCAATCCTTTCCTTGCAGTCGATGCGCGCCACCGCACTACTGCTCGACCGAGCTGACTGGCAGCGCCGGCACCTGCGACGACTGGACCAGGCGCAGCAGGTCGCTGCGCGGTCCGGGATCGGCCGGGATGGAATCCGTGCGGCTTTCGGTCGGCTCGACGCGCCGGAGCTTCCTGACGTCTACGATGCCGCCGGCCTGCTCGACCTTCCCGAACACGGGCGGATCACCGATGTGGAGCTGATCCGTCGGGCGCTGGGGCCTTTTCTTTTCAAGGAGAACGCGCCTCGGCCGCCCTGGCTCCCTGCATCAGAGCCCTGGCCGCCCGTGGATCGGCCGCACTGGTCCGAGTCGGACGTGGATGTTTCTGATTGAGCCCGGCGGAAGGTCGTGAGCGAAACCGACGGCGCGGCGACCTCCGGCAGTGCCTCGGTCCCCGCGTTGCTTGCGGTCAGTACGGCGTTCCCTCGTCGATGGGCGGCTCGGCCAGCGTGGAGAGATTCTCGAAGCGCGTGAGGTTCTTGAGGAAGGTCAGCTTGACGCTGCCGGTCGGGCCGTTGCGGTTCTTGGCGATGATGATTTCGGCCAGCCCGGGCTGGTCATTGGGATCGTAATAATCGGGCCGGTGCAGCAAGAGAACGATGTCGGCATCCTGCTCGATGGCGCCTGACTCGCGAAGGTCGGCCATGCGGGGCCGGCGATCCTCGCGGCTCTCCACGGCCCGGTTCAACTGCGACAGCGCGATCACCGGCACGTGCAGCTCACGGGCCAGCGTCTTGAGCCGCCGGCTGATCTTGGCGATCTGCTCCTGGCGGCTGTCTCTCGATTCCTCGGCATCCACGAGCTGAATGTAGTCGACGACGATCAGCCCCAAGCCTTTGCGCAGCTTCAGCCGGCGCGCCGAGGCCGTGATCTGGAGCATGTTGCGGGCGGGGGTCGAATCAATGAAGAACGGGGCCTTCTCCAGCTCCACGTAGGCCTTGCCAAGCTTGTTCAGTTCGCGGTGGTCCAGACCAAAGCCCTTTCGCAGCTTGTGGCTGTCCACGCGTGACCGCGACCAGAGGAGCCGCTCGGTGACCTCCAGGTCCCCCATCTCCAGGCTGACCATGAGAACGGGCACGTTCTGGGTGAGGGACGCGAATTCACAGATGTTCAAGGCCACCGCGGTCTTTCCCATGCTCGGCCGGGCCGCGATGATGATGAGCTGATCGGCATGGAAGCCGTTGGTGTAATCGTCCAGGTCGAGGAACCCGGACCCAACGCCGGTGACGGGGTGCTTCTCGACGGCCCGCTTCTCGATCAGGTCCATGGCCCTGGCCAGGATCTCCTTGAGCTCGTGCGTTTCTCCACGGGTCTGATCCTCGGCGATTGTGAAGATCTTCTGCTCGGCCGATTCCAGGAGCTGCTGGGCCGTGTACAGGTTGGAATAGCCCTCGCGGATGATCTCGGTGGCACTCTGGATGAGATGCCGGCTGATGGATTTCTGGCGAACCAGCTCGGCGTGATAGCGCGCGTTGGCCGCGTGCGGCACGCTGTTGGCGATCTCCAGCAGCATCTCGTCGCCGCCAATCTGGCTGAACTGGTCGCGGCGGATCAGCTCGTCTGCCAGGGTGACCGCGTCAACGCCCTTCCCCGCAGTGTAAAGCTCGCTGATGGCCCGAAAGATCACCTGATGCGCATCCCTGTAGAAATCGTCGGCGGTCAGGAACTGGGCTATGTCGTGAAGCACCTCGTTGTCCAGCAAGATCCCGCCCAGCAACCAGCGCTCGGCCTCCAGATTCTGTGGAGGCAGGTGATCCGCGAGCGAGCCGCTCGGGCCGGACAGCGGCACGCTACCATTGCCTCCGCCCGTCTTTCCATTGCCATGACCGCTTGGTTGAGACCCCATACCGCGCGAATCTCCCCGAGAGACAGACGCCATGCGGAACCACAAACTTGTGCCCAGAGCGCGTCCGCCAGCTCCATCACGGCTTCATTATCCGGACCCCCACGCCACCCGTGGAAGTGGCAGACCGGTCCTCATCGACCCAGCGCAACCCTTCTGAACAATCGTATCGGTTCGCGGGTGCGCAAGGCATCGCAAAAAAAGCCGGAAAAAAGAGCACGGTCACCGACTCATGCGGCGCCGGCCGTGCTCCGTGCAACCACGATTCGCAGCGCTCAAAAAAAAGGGATGCAACATGTCGAGCGGCGCCGCGAGGGAACCTGCAAGAACCCGGCCACCTGCATCGGGACTCGCGACCGGACCGGCGTGCTGCTGGCCTGGCTAGAAAAATGCCAGGGCGGCGCTGCACCGCCACGATCAATGCCGCGGCCCCGCGCCGACCCGGCTGGAGAGCTGCTCTGCCCGTTTCTCGAGGAACTGGCCGGCGCGCTCGCGGCCATAAGAGATCAGGCCGTTCAAGAACGCGGCGCTGCGGTCAAACCGGGACGAATCATCAAGGTTATGCTCCATGACAATCCGATGGATTTCGATGAACCGAGAATCCCCGCCGATCAGCCTGCCTTGCTCCAGCAGCCGGTTGATCGATCGGATGAAACGGACCTCCTGCTCCAGGACCTGGCTACTGGCCAGCTCAACTGGATCCACGGCGCAGACAGGGAAGGCCCCGGCACGCCGGTCCTCAACCTTGTTGATCTGGATGAGCCAGATCTCACTCGGCTTGAGCCGGGCCAGTTCGCGAACGGGTGAGCCTGGCGCGAGGACAGCCCCTACGTCGCGAGAGTGCCGCGGGGCAAGGCAGAACCCGGGTTGCGATCTTCAAGGTCTCCATGTCGACCTCGGCCCCGCGCTGGACGTCGAGAGTGCCGTTTGCATCGGCGGTGCCGATCACGAGTTGCGTCGAGCCGGCTCCCCCGGCCTGTGACCGTGCTCGCGTGGCATGCCAATCGAGCCGACGTCCCAGCAAACCGCAGAGTTGCTCGGTACTCAGGGCCGTGACATCCTGAAGCCCATGAACCGGAAGCGGCACGAGTGCTCGAAGTTGCAGCGCGATCTGGGCGGAGTAGTTCAGCAGGGCGTCCACCACGGAGGCTGACGAGTAGTCGCGCCAGAAGCCTTCCAGCTGCTCCACGGCCTGGCGCGGCCCGCCGCGGAGTAATCCGTCCCAGGCAAGGACTGCGCAGAGAGATCCGAACGACGTGCCCGCCAGCGCAACGACCTCGATCTCGCTGCTGCCTTGCTCCAGCAGCCCTTGGAGCACGCCGGCCGTGAAGGCCGCCTGGCTGCCCGTGCCCTGGCACATCACGGCGACGCGTCTGCGGTCCGCGACGGGACCGGAAGAGTCGGTTGCCCGCGGGTCGCCAGTGCCGGGGCCGAACGGCTCGTCGCCGAGCAGCACGTCCCGCAGCGTTGCGAACTGTTCGTGGTCGATCCGGCCTGTGTCCCGCAGGTCCTGGATCTCCTCCAGGCAAAGCTCGACCGCCTCGTCCTTGCCCGGGTAAAACGCGTGCCGAGCGATACGCGTCACCGATCCCTTCAACTTCTGGAAATAGGTGGCATTGTCCAGCATGGCACCCTCAGGGCCAGCAAAATGGTGCGGGGTGGCAGTTCCCGCCCATTCCGGCCCTTTGCATTCGTGGACCTGAGCCGCCCGGGCTCTTTCACCAGGACCTTCCGCCCGCTCATGGTCAAGCACGACCCGCTGCAAGGTCTATTATCAGTATTGCCGATATGGGTCTGGAGGATGCAACGAAAAACGAAGCAATATTCAATATAGTTCGCATCGGTCCTGTGCACGGCCACGGGGGCGTCAGTGGACCAAGAGAGCGCTGCTCATGGCTTGCGGCCGTCCGGCCGGTCGCCATCTTTGAATATGAAAAGTTATCGGCGACTTGGGTTTGCGCTGTCTTCACCGGAGCTCGCGATGACCACGGGGCGGCCCGTCGATGCCCCCGGCACGCGGTTCTGGGC
Organism: uncultured Planctomycetaceae bacterium; assembly: GCA_963833985.1. Lineage (GTDB taxonomy): Bacteria > Planctomycetota > Planctomycetia > Isosphaerales > Isosphaeraceae > Aquisphaera. The sequence continues at coordinate 6,623,843 of CAWIAD010000002.1, read as the reverse complement.
GACGAGCTCGCGGAACCGGCCCAGTGCCTGGTGATCGAGCAGGGGCTGGCCGGCCGCAATCTGTACGGCCCAGTTCGGGTGGCGCACGACCAGCTTGCTCATGATCGAGACAAACTGCCCGGCCTCGCGGATCTGGTCTTCGAGGAGCCGCTCGATCACCGGCCGAAAAGTTCGTGCCAGCGTCTTCCAGCCCCGCGAATCCACTTTCACGAACGCTTCCACATCGTGCTGGACGTAGGTGTCGTGGTTCGGCTCTCGGAAGTAGGCCGTGTGGAGGATGAGCACAATCCGCGCATCGATGCGCGCGTTGCTGCGCGGGCTGGCGTAGTTCAGGTACGCGAGCATCACGTGGAGGCGTGGCGTGCGCAGCACGAAGTCCCACGTCGCGGTGGTCCCCATGCCATCCTCTCCCTGGTAGCGGTTGGCTCCAAGCCTCCTGAGTTGCACGGGTGACTCGGCGAGGTCTTTCCAGAGCCCGAGTGTCAGCGCCGGCTCATTGACCAGGCTGAGATAAAGTCCCGGATTGCAGGGGAACGACTCGGACTCACCCTGGCGATGAAACGTGTGATCGCGGATCACCTCGGCCACGCCCTCGCGAAACTCGGCCGGAATCTGGTCGAGCGGCACCACCTGCGCGGGATCGACCTTGCGCGACAGTCCCGCCCGCACCACCGTGCCCGGCGCCAGCAGCACAACCGCGACGAAAAGAAGTCGCGCAACCGTTCCGCGATGCAGCGTGAGACCCCGGGCTCGTGCTCTTCCCATGTTCGAAATCTCCGTCGCCTCTCGCCGCGACCTGCGCGGAAACTCCCATCTTCCAGGCCGAGCCGCGCTCGATTTCCCGGTTCTAAAATCGGCCGATCCCCCGACTTTCCTGACCCTCTTCTGAACAAGCCAGGCAAATTCGACAATCATGGTAAGAACAGAGAATTCAGGCAAATTGCAAAGACCAGGGGAGAATAAGGCGTTCGGCGAGGGTTGATCATCGAGGATTGCCTTGCTCGTGTCCGGGCTTTCGGCAGCGGGATCGAAAAACTCCAATGTTTTCGGGAGTGGACTTGCCGGAAATCACTTTCTCATTAAGATCACCCGCCGTCGAGGTGGATACGCTTGAGGGCCGGAGGGACGTGCGCTCGATCTCCGGCCGGTCAAGTGATACCAAGGATGAAGTTCCAGACCTTCGCAGGGAGGCAACCATGTCCGAGCGGCGTCGAGCGAGGCTTTGGATTGCGGGCATTCTGGGCGGTGCCATGGTGGCCGCCGTGCTGGTCTTCGGCTACTTTGCCATGACGCACCGGGACATGCGTCCCGGCGGAGGCAGTGCCGTCTCACTGGGCCAGGCCAGTAGCCTTGCGGATCTTGACCAGGGACTGCGCGACGGCGACCCCCGTGCGCTCGCGGTGTTCCTGGAGCGGCTCTCCCCCCAAAACGGAACGCCGCGTCAGGCAGTCAATGATGAGGACGCGGAGCGCTGGCTCGTGACCCTCGCCGCCCTGCGGACCGGGTTCTTCAAGTACAGTCCCCCGGCGCGTGCCTCGGCGGCCGTCGTGGCCTGTGGTATCCTCGACCGGTTCACGCCCGACATCACATCAGCCCGCTGGATCGACGCGCTGCCGCCCGTGCGCGACATCCTGGCAACCTGCCTCGACGACGCCGACGGCAACGTCCGCCACACGGCCCTGGACCAGATCAGCCGGCTCTGGGTCTGGCTGCCCGGCCGTTCCCTTTTGGTCACCGAGGAAGACGCCCTGGGCACCTGGAAAGAGGCCTTGCACCGGCCGGTGGTCCGCTGCCTGGCCAGCACCGATCCGCAAACCCGCATCGGCGCGATCCACTGCCTGGGCTTCTTGCCGATCGATTCGGCAGCCGCGCCGGCCGTCGCCTACATCGAGGACAACGACAACGTCGACGTCCGCCGCCAGACCCTGGTGTCATTTGCCCAGCGCCCCTACCTGCTGACCGACGACATGCTGCTGCGACGGCTCCACGATTCTGACGTCACCATCCGCGACACCGCCACGACCGTGCTCAAGGCTCGCGGCCTCACTCGCGAGCAGATCAGCCTGGGTGGTCTGATGGTCAGTCCCAGGCCGGCCCAGCGCTGCTCGGTCATCAGCCTGATCAAGAACCGCACCGACATCGATCGGGTGGTCTGGCTGCTGCGGCTCTCGCACGATGCGGACGAGACGGTGCGGATCATGGCCGCGCAGGCCCTGGCCGCGCAGCCCTCGCCCCCGGTCTCCGTGAAGCGCAGGCTCGCCGAGATGGCTCGTTCCGACAGCTCGCAACAGGTACGCCAGACCGTCGGCAAGTTCATTCCCTCGGCCGAGGAGACCACGGCCTTGCTGCCCCCGCTGCCCGGCTCCGCAAGTCTCAACCCCAAGGCCAACTGAAGCCAACCCGGCCGGCATCTCTCTGCCGGCACCTGGCACGGCCCGTTGCGGAGAGCCTGGCTCTCGGCGCCGGGCCGTGCTGCCTTCTTGATGCGGGCCTGTGACTGGCGTTACTCCCAGGAGCAAACCTCGTCAAAACAGCCCCGCAGGGCCGCCACGATTTGCCGTTTCTCGTTGAGCGCCACGAAGAACACCAGCAGGATGCCCAGGCTGAGCATGATCGCCCACTTCGCCAGGGCGTGATCCAGACTGAGCCGCCCCAGTTCGTAGAGCACGTCGGCCAGGAACGTGACCAGCCCCAGCCAGACGAACGTCTGGAGCCGCAGTCCGATTCCCGCGAAGACTCCCAGGAGCGATCCCAGCAGGAGCGCCACCCAGTCTCCGAAGCTGCGAAACTGCCAGATCGGCGCGGCCAGTGCCAGGTAGTTCGTGATCAGCCCCGCCGAGCGGATCGTATTCACGGTCACCCGCCCCAGGTCCCGGCGATTCGCCTCGGCGAACGATATGGCGGAAAGCCCCACTGGAACGAAGTAGAACTGAGTATGGTCGGCAAGCTGCCAGCCCATCTGTCCCCAGAGCACCCAGAGTGCCGCGTTGTAGAGCACGCCCGCCGCGTAACCCAGCGACTTCCATTGAAGCGTGCCGCAGGCGACCGCGTAGAACGTGCCGGCTGCCAGCAGTTGAAACGTCGTCGCGTCGTTCAGCCCGCCAGCCTCGACCAGGCGGAGTAAAGGCAGCACCGGCAGCACCAGCGCCGCGTACCGCGTGGGCCGGATGAAGAGACGGAACTGGAACCGCTCCATGATTTCAGCCATCCCCAGATCCGCGAAGGCGAAGAGCAGGATCACCGCGGCATCGACCGCGGCGCTCGCGGGAGCCGGGAGACGATACTCCACGTAAGCCCCGACGAGGCACGCCTGCGCCAGGTAAACCAGCCACTCCGTCTGCCAGCGACGGGTGAGCGATAGGTAGAAGAGTGAGAGAGAGAGGAGCGTGACGACGCTCGCGGGCATGAGCCAGGCGATCGGGGGCACATGGCTTGTACCCCGGGCCACCAGGGCGGCCGCGAGTAGTGAGCCGCCGAACGCCACCCGCTCCAGTGCCAGCAGGAGCACGAGCGCTGACCTTTTCGCGGACGAAGCCAGCGCAGGTTTGCAGCGTTCCCGGACCGATATCAGCAAGCGCATCCATCCCGTCACCGCGGCCAGGACGAAGATGGCCCCGACCTCGCCCACCGCGGCGCTGATCAGTCGGGGTTCTAGGGCCGTCCAGCCCCAGGATCGTCCCGGGACCAGCCCCGCCGTCAGTCCCCCGGCCAACCAGAAGAGACCGGCCAGGTAGCTCGCCCAGACCTCCTCCTGCCGCACCGCCCAGAGCCCCAGCGCCAGGGCCGCGAGAATCAGTGTCGTCACCGTCGTCGTGTTCTCCCGGCCGAGGGTGAACAGCACTGCCAGGAGCGCGAGCACCATCAAGAAAGACGCCAGCAGGGTCTGTTCTCGCCGTCGCCGGCCCGGCTGGACGCGCCGCGAGTTCCAGTCGGCGATAAGCAGGCAGGCCACAGAGGTGGCCAGGGCGTGATAACCGGAGAGGGCCCACCCCCAAGCGTGGAGCGGAGAGCCCGCGATTCCCAGCCACCAGACCAGCATCACACCGATCGACTCCAGGACCACTGTGAAGCCATCGACGGGCATGAGATGGCCCACCGTGTCGTCGTGTCGCGCCAAGCTGACCAGAGCCCCGCAAAGCGCGATCGCAACCGCGGCCACCCACCAGTCGATTCCCTGGGAGAAAGGGAGCCCCACCGGCGCCTGGGTCAGAGAGCCCGCCATGCCGGTGATCACCAGGGCTGAGCTGAGCATGACCGCCAGTATCCCCAGGACGAGCCACCAGCTCAGGATGACTTCGCCCACCAGGACGTCGCCCAGCGCCAGGTGATCGGACAGGGCTTGCTCGTTGCGCCGGAACAGCAGAGCCGCCAGCTTCAGGCCCAGTGCGATGGTGGCCAGCGCTAGCAGCAGAAAATGGGGATCGCCAAGCGTGGGAGCCACTGCGGAGATCCACGCCCAAACCAGGAAGCCAAGGCTGAGGTGCACGAATGGGCGCCGCGGGTGGACGCGCAGCATCCCCAGCGCCAGGGGGGCCAGCGCCAGGGGCACCCAGGGATGCCCGGTCCACTGCCGGGCCGTGTCCATACCGCCATCGAACTTGAGTGACAGCGCGACAAGGCCGAGAACTCCGGCCGAATGAAACAGTGGCCGCTCGTAATCGAGCGCCTGCAACCCGAGCCAGTTCATCAGCCCTGGCCTGGCCGGCCGTACGATCAGTGCGATCCCCCAGAGCACATAGGCGAATCCCAGGCAGGCGGCGATCAGCGCGACGTGCCCCACGTGGGAGAGCCAGGGGAAGTAGATCGCGGCAGCACCAGCGGCGAGTGCCGGATAGATCCAGCCCGCCGCGGGCAGGCTCTTGACGCAGAGGAGGAACGAGACCGCTACCAGGCTCATCGTCACGGTCGAGCGGTAGGCCAGCGGTATGGCCAGCACCGTGAGCAACAGGGCCTGGTGGAACAGCGGCCGGGTGCACCGGAGCAGCCAGGGGCGTCCGGTCCGCCGGTAAAGATCTCCCAGCATCCAGACCGCCAGGCCGTGCACCACCGCGTTCAGGCCGAGGACGTAGGCCCGCTCGGGATCGGGCTCGCCCACACTCAGCAAGACCACGTAGCTGGCAGTGAGGAACGACGCCACCGCGGCGTGGACCAGCCACGGCCAGCGCCTGGTCTTGGCGAGAAGCCCGCAAACCAGGGCATTCAGAACCAGAGCCGCGGCAGCCAGCTCGAAGCCGTCACTCCCCAGCAGCCGCGCCCACAAGGCCAGGACGAACACCGGTCCGGTCAGCCCCAGGGCGGTGTTCAGGCAGGGCATGCCGTGGAGGACCTCGAGTCCGAGCTTCCTGGCGGCAAGGGCCGCGGCCCAGAGAGCCAGCGCAGACACGGCGAGCGTGACGGCCAGCCATCCCAGACGGCCTCCCTCGCCCCACCAATCCGTCAGCATCAGTGAGTCCCGGAGCGCCAGTGAGAGGCACGCAACGCCACCCACGGCGTGCCAGGTCCCCGCATACACCAGAACCGCCTCGCGGAGGAAGCGCGAGGCCCACAGCAAGCCACCGGCCACGAGAACCAGGATCAGGCCGCTCCACGCCCAGCGCTCCAGGTTCATCCAGGCCATGGCGTCGGCCGCGAAGCTGGCCACGACCACGAAGACGGGGATCGCCACAGAGAAGATCCGTGCCCGCGGTCGGCCGGAACGCCCGGACGTGAAGAGCGCGTCCACCTGTAAAGGAATCACCGGATCACTTCGCGAGCACACACGAATGATCTCGAGCATACCCAGCAACACCAGGCCGTAAGTGCCAAGGCACAGACCCAGCCAGAGTGACGAGGTCGGGACCACCAGGTGGTGCAGCGCGCCGGCGAGCTTGAGCCAGACGCCGAAGAACGCGACCAGCGCAGCGTGGGCCAGTCCCCGTTGCGGCAGCTCTTCCTGGATGTTCACCAGAGCCAGCCCGCACAGCCCCAGCGCCAGGCCGACCAGATCGTCCGGACGCCAGAACAGGAAGCCGCCGGGCAGGGCGACGGCCAGCAGCGCCAGGGCCGCGGACAGCAGCGCGAAGCGAAACCTCTCCAGGGTCGGCCGTCGCCGTTTCGCAATCTCCGGCAGCAGCAAGCTCGCCGCGCCCAGTGCCACCAGCACGCAGGCCGCGATGTGCGGCGCGGCAAGGTACGCCAGGGCCGAGAGCACAACGGCCAGGTACGAGGCCAGGCCGCTCCAGACCGTCAAGTGAGCCAGCCATTTTCCCCCGTCAGTCCGGAATGCTTTGATGGCGCATGCCACGGAGCAGCCAGCCAGTGCGATGGCGAGATGGAGAAGCCGCGGAGCGTTGTGGGCGGCTACCGGCAAGGGCAGGCAGCCGGCGCTCAGCAGGATCACACCCACCGCCCATAAGAGCCCCAGGAACTCCAGCGGTCCGTCATAGCAACCTGGATTCCGGCCGAAGGAGCCGTCGTGACGCCTCTGCCGCAGCCGGGTTCCCAGGCTTACCTCGACCAGTCCCGCGGCCGAGGCGAGCATCGCGTAGTGATCGAGTCCAAGGCCCCACCGAGCACTCGTGTTTTCGGAGACGATCGCCAGGCCGGCACTCACGTTGGCCGCGAGCACGGCCAGGAAGGCGATTGACGCATCCCGGCGATCCAGGGTGAGCAAGCAGGCCGTCAGGCTCACGACCGCGAAGCAGAGAGCTCCGGGCAACGATGGGGCGCCGGCCCGCAGCATCATCGCCGTGGCCACAGCCAGGCTCACCCCGGAAAGCAAAAGGGCGCCGTGAGCCCAGGGCAGCCGGAACGCTTCCCCGGCATCTCGGCCGCGGAGCAGCAGGACCACCAGGGCGCAGAGCAGCGCGATGCCCCCGGCCATGAGCGCCTGGTCCATGATCGTGAGGGCGGGTACGAGGGTCGACCCGAAATAGGCGGCCGTGGCCAGCGCCGCGATCGCCGGGTACTGGACCAGGGGCGCCGAGAAGGACCAGCATCCCAGCAGGAAGAGGACGGTGTATCCCGACAGGCAGAGGATCGCGGCCTGCGCATTGCCGAGGCTCAGGATGCAGGCCGCCAGCGCGAGAGGTAAGCCCAGCCGATGGCAATGTCGCGCCAGCCGCCCGTCGTTCCAGCGTCCTCGGAGCCAGAGCGCCGTGAGGCCCAGAGCCAGGTTGAACACCAGCCCGTTGAGTGCCCGGTAAGACGCCGGCAGCGAACCGGCCCACAGCAGCACCTGCCGCGCTGGGCCATCGATAGGCAAGATCAGGTCGCGTGCCAGGGCGTAGGCCGCGAAATACGCCACGAAGAACGCGGCGAAAGCCACGTAGACATAGGCGGGCAAGCGGTCGGCGCGCAGCGATCCGCCGAAGAGAAAGAGACCGAGCACGGCGACCGCGAGCGTGTTTCCGCTCTGGAGGGCCGACGCCGAGGGCGGGCTTGAGAGTGCGAGGGCGAACGCGAGCCCCGCCAGCACGTTGCCGCCCAGGCGCATGAGCGCCAACTGGCGTGGGTCGGGCTCGTACGCCGCAAGCCATCGCGCTCCTGTGACGCTACCCACGGCGATGAGCATCACCGGCACCGCGTGCAGGGCAGGGGGGAGCTGAAGCGCGTACACCCCGGAGCGTACCAGGCTCGTCGCCAGAGTGAAGCCCAGCAATCCCAGCAGCAGGTGGCCAAACCAGCGGTTGGCCTCGGCCGAAGGGGCGGGCGTCCGCACACGCAGCCCCGCGATCGAGGCCAGGAAGAGCAGTGCGGGCATCTGGTACGCCGCGAACTGCCACTCCCAGGGGCCGGGCGCTCCGCGAGCCAACATGACGTTGAACGCGCTCATCAGCACCAGCGGCAGGGCCAGCCGCCAGGCATCCCTGCCGGGCACCAGCATGGCGGCGATCGCCCGTGCCAGCGCCAGCAGCGCACCCGCCTGGATGACGAAGCCGGCGAGCCGCGGGACCGTGGGCTCCAGCACCAGCCGCAGTTCGCCGTCCAGCATGAAGTGGATCGGTACGATGCTCAGCGTGGTGATCAGCATCATCTGCCCGGCGCGCTCCGCTCCCCAGCGCACCAGCCCGGCCCCCAGCGCGGCGAACAGAAGCGTGGCCACCATTGCCAGCGAGCACTTGCCCAGCGGAGCCCAGAGCCGCTCCCCCAGCAGCAGGTGTGCACCAACCGTCGAGCTGACCACGATCAGCAGCACGGCCAGGCAGAGGATCAGCTTCTGCCAGTGCACCTGCAAGAACTCGCCCGCCACGCTTGACCATGACGGCACCGCGACCATGGGTTCAGGCTTCCGCGCAGGGCGCTCGGACAGGATGCTCGGTTCCAGGAAATTGTCGGCGACCGTCTCGGCGGGTTCAGGTCCGGGGGCCGTCGCGGGTGCGGCCGCCGGTGCAGGTGCCGGTTGTCGATGCCCGGGCGCTGGGTTGTGCCTGAGCTGCTCCAGCCGTTTCTCTACGACCTGGTGCGCTTGCCGGGCGCGAAGCAGTTGGGCAGCAATGGCCGCCATCTCCGGGAAGTTCGCGGCCGCCTCTTCGGCCAGCGAGATCGCCTCGTCCTCCAGACCGAGCCGCTCGCAGGCCTTGATTTCCAGCTCCCACGCCGTCCGTTCACGCGGCTCGGTCGACCGGGCTTGAGCGGCCCACGTCCTGGCTCCGGCGCAGTCGCCATCGGCCAGTAGCCTGCGTGTCCTGGAGACCTGACCGCGATGGATGCCCTTCCGGCTAATGGCCGCGCGGTCTTGCTGGATCTCTTTCACGGCGGTCCGGAACGCGTCCAGACCGATCAGCCCGCGGTCGTTCAACTCGCCCAGCTTGCGGCTGTAATAGTCCAGATGCCCGAGCTCCTGGCATTCCGCGGGGGAGAACTCCGGTTCGAGCATGTCCGGGAGGGTTGCCATGGTTCTGGACCTTGAGCAAGCGGCCGCGTGAGGGCCCCGGCGACGCTTCTGCACCGCCCTGGGGCGGAACACTGCGCGCGGACGCGGTTCAGGGCATGGAGCGGAATGTCTCCACCTCACACCTTTACGTACAGAACAGAGATTCCTTACCGCAACGCGCACAGATCGCGGTGGCGGCCCTAACGCAAAGAGAGCTGGAGCCGGACGGCGTAGCGGCGCAGCTCTTGATCAAGCCGGTCCAGATCGCCGAGGCTCGCCTGCGCGTCGCCGACCCGCTGATCGCCCTTGGTGCGCGTAGCGATGGCCTGGAGATAGTGCCGGAACCCGGGCATGGCCTCGGGGTTCCTGAGCAAGTAATGGATCAGCAGCCAGCTCTCGGCGTACGCCAGCATGACCCGCGCGGCGTTGCCGGCGCGGAGGACGTTGTCGTTGGAGAGCAGCTCGCGGACCGGAATCCAGGGCACGCGCCGCTGGATCCGGGCCAGGTCGTCCATGCGCCGCAGGTTGAGTCTTCCGAGCCTCACTGGGCCCAAGGGTTTTCCTCGGCTCGCCGAATGTGCCAAGGCCCTCGATGAGGCACAGGGGCGTGTCGCCCTGGCGGTTCAGCAATCCCGTATTGAACGAAAGCTGGTGAGTTCCCTCGTGGGCCAGCGTTTCCATGTTGCGGTGCGAGGCGCGCGGCTCCATGGGGACGTTCCGCCAGTCGAACACGTGCAGCACGTTGGTCGAGCGGTCGTAAATGCCCGCGGGCTGGACGGGCCGGCCCTTGGCGGCCGCCTCCAGCAGCGAGGGCAAATGGAAGAACCGGCCAAACGATCGGTCGTCGCGGAACATGATCACCAGCAAAGGCCGCTGGGGAAGCTGCACGCGGAAGCCCAGCCCGCTGAAGAACCGCAGGAAATCGGCCGCGAGCTGCTCGCAATCGCCCAGGATGACCCTCATGAACGGCTCAGGCGCATCGCCGACGGCCACGTAATGGGCTGAGCGAACCACATTCAGCGGGCTGATTCCAGCCCGTTCCAGCCGGTCTCGGGCCTCGGCCAGCTCGGCGTCGGGTGTCGGCGGCGGTGCCAGGGCCGGCCTGGGCCCATCGTTCCGGGCCGCACCCGCGGCCTTCGGAGCATCCTGGATCACCGGCCGGGCGGCTGCCGTGCCGGCACCGCAGATCCCGCCCAGCATGAGGTTCAGCAAGGTCCGGCGATCGAAGACCGGCGCGTGGAATGCCGCTGCTGGAAGACACTTGCGCATGGTCAACCCGCCCTATCCGGCTCAAGGAGTACTGCGTGGACCCCGGTGGACTGATTTTTAGCTTATCCGAGGGCGCAAACCGTGAAAACAGGCGAAAGCGAAGAGGTCCGCTTCGAGCCATCAAAGCGGCACGGCTGTGCCGGCAGCGCCGTGAGCTCGCGCGTCTGGTTTTCTCATGCTCGAGCGTCCGGCCGCTGTGCCACGGCTTTCTTACTTCGTAACTTCCCGGCACTCTGCTCCAGTACCGTTATCCAGGCCATCAGCGCGGGCCGGACGCCAGGGGATTCGCCGGGAAACCACGGTCCAGGAGCTCGGTCTGGAGCCGGCGGAACTCGTCACGGTCACGCACCGGCGCAGGTCGGGGTCACGGGCCATGAGCCAGGCATCGCTCCAGCCGCTGGCGGCCGCCTGCCGGAGCGTCTTGATTGCCTCGGCGGCCCGGGCCTCCCGCAGAACTGGGGTCCCCATCATGGGCACACACCGCGCGAAATAGCAGGCCACGTTGTACAGCCCTCTCCCCTGACCGGCCACGCCCCGGTGGTACTCGGCGATGGCCTGAATGGTTTCATCCGGCCTCCCCAGGAGCAGCAGCGATTCGATCAGTCCCTCATAGCTTTTTTCGAACCATGAGATCCCATGCGATTCCGATCCATGCGGGAACAGCCTCCCGAAATGGTCGATGCCCTGACGATAGACCGCGGCCGCCTTTTCGTGCTGTCCGGTCCTTGCCAGTGCCGATCCGAAGAGCAGGCAATCGTTGGCCAGTTCTCCCCGCGAGAATGGATCTTCGGGGTACATGGCGAGCGTTTTCGTCATCATCTCGTGTGCACGCTGGAGCCAGCTCACCGCCTCAGCCGAATTGCCTCCGAGAAGGTAATCCTCACCAAGTTCCTCACAAGAATGTCCATATCTCTTCATGTTTCGGCCGTCGGAGGGATTCTCGCGGTACAGCGCAGCAGAGTGGGTATAGGCTTTCTCCATGTATTCTCGATCTTTCGCGGAGAGCGGACCTCCGCCTGCAATGCTACGGCTGTTCGACGCCAGCAATTCGTACGTCGCCGCCAGGTCTCTGCGATAAGCTTGCACCCTGGGATTGCCCTCGACCAGGGGCTCAAGTAGCGCGCGTGCCTGCTCCAGCTCCCTCAACGTTTCCTCTCTCCGCGCAACGCGGACGTGGAACATTCCCATGCGAATCATGACCTTCGCCAGCTCATAGCGCAGCTTGTACGACGACGGGTTCTCCTTCTGTAGCTCTTCGAGCTGCGCCTTGGCCCGCACGAGCATCGGCATGGGGGACCGGCCCCGGTCGGCCAGCAGCGTGCTGAAGTTGTGGCAGTAGAAGGCAAGCATCAGGCGGAAGCGCACGGATGAGGGGTTCCTGGCAACAATCTCTTCCACAAGGCGAATGGCCTCCTCTTGCACCTCTTGGGCCTCGGCAAACCGGCGGGACCGATGATTTCTTCGACCCTGCGTGTAAAGGCAGTTGGAGAGCCCAGACCAGACCCGGTCGCTCGCCGGCTGCTCTACCTTGAGCACCTGAAACTGGGCCAGGGCGCGATCGATGGCATCACTGGCCCGCGATCCTTGACCCAACTCGTCCGCGAGCGCACCGATCCGCTCCCAGCATTCGGCGACCCGGATGCGATACTCGAGCGAGCGGCCATCGTGCCTCAGCAGTTCCTCGAACTGGTCCTTGCCGCGCCGGTACGACTCCAGCGCCTCGGCGGTCTCGCCGAGATCGTCCTCGATGCTCGCAACCCGGAAATAGCTCTGGGCGACATCGGCCTGGCGGCGTGAGTTCTTCACGTCTTCCAAGAACTGCCGATGGTAGTCCAGGGCCAGGCCCAGCAGCTTCTTGCGAAGGGGTTGCATGCCCGGCTCGTTGAGCAGCGCTTCCTCGCTCACCTGGATGAAGTAATCCTCGACGATCTTCCGCGCACGCTCGAAGTTCCGTTCCGCCTGCCCCAGCGCTTGCAGCGTTTTCCCTTGCTCCCTGGTCACGGTGACAAAGAGAGCGGCGAGCAAGATGGATGCGGTCAGAAGCGTGAAGCCGAGCGAGGTCATCACCAGCCGATGCTTGCGCATCCAGCGCCGGCGCGCTGAGCGAGGGGCTCTCTCCACGCCGTCACCGGTTCGTCGGCAAGCCAGTGCTCGATGTCCTGCGCCAGGGCCAGCGCCGAGGGGTAGCGGTCCCGCGGGCGTAGCGCCAGGGCTTTCCGGCAGACGGCCTCCAGCGGGCGAGGAATCCTCGGATTGAGGGATCGCGGAGATCGCAGCTCGCCGCGCCGCACCTGCTCGAGTGCTTCGTGGGTCGTGGGTGCGTTCACCGGCGGCTGGCCGGTCAAGAGTGCGAACAGGATGGCTCCCAGGCCGTAGACGTCCGTCGCCGGCCCGATTGCGTGCATATCGCCGGAAGCCTGCTCCGGGCTCATGTAAGGCGGCGAGCCGAGCACACCCAGCGTGGCCGCCTGACCGCTTCCCGACGGGGGCACCAGCGTCGTTTCGATGGCGGCACCGGCGGTAATGGGCTCGCGCCGGCCGGTGGCCTTCGCCAGGCCCCAGTCGATCAGCAGCGTCTCACCGTAACGGCCCAGCATCACGTTGTGCGGTTTCAGGTCGCGGTGCAGGACGCCCTTGCTGTGGGCGAACGCGATCGCCTCGCAGACGTCCACGAACCGCCCGAGCAACTTGCGGAACTCGCTGGCGGTCGGATCGGGGCGGGGATTCCGGGCGTGGTACGACTGGATCGATTCCTTCAGGCTGTCTCCCTCGACGAATCGCATGGCGTAGAACGGCCTTCCATCCTCGTAAGTGCCCAGGCTATAGACCGGCACGATGCCCGGGTGCTCCAGGCCGCCATTGATCTCGGCTTCCAGGACGAACCGCCTGCGCAGCTCGAGCTCGTCCGCCTTGTCCGGCCGCACTTCCTTGAGCGCCACGTCACGCCCAAGTTCCTCGTCGCGCGCCACGTAAACGCGGCCCAGACCTCCCTCGCGGTGGAATCGGAGAACGCGAAACCGTCCCGCCACGCGCCGCGACGACAGGTCCTCCACGGCCGTGGCCTGCTCCGTGCCGGCCGCGCCGGAGGTGCTCGGACCGCGGCACCCGAGGCTGGCGTCAAGGTCGGCGTCGCCGAGGCCGTGCAGGTCCCCGCGAAGCGTGCCCAGCGAGCTGACGGCCCCGAGACTTGCCTCGGTATCGCCCCCGTGCTGCCTGAGGTGTTCGGCGACCAGGGCGTCGAGCAGCCGGCGGCGCGGCTCGTCGAGCACGCCACGATCGACCAGGATCTGCGCCAGCGGGCGCGACCTGTCGGCGACCCAGGCGGCAAACGCCGCAAGCAGGTCGTCGCGGCCGATAAAGTTGTTTTGCAGGGCCAGAACGCCAAAGAGCAGGTTGCGCCCCGTCTCCTGCCGCCTGCGCGCCGCCCGGCGCGCGGACCGGGCGGCCGGGGAGCCTCCTCGGCAAACGCGGCCCGGACCACCGGGATCGCGTCCGGGAAACGGGCCTCGAATTCGGCAGCCGCCACCGGGATGCCAAACTCCCGGGCCAGCTCGAGCTCCAGGGCCAGCAATTCTCGCAGCAGGGCGGCTCGCGGCAGCGCATCCTGCCAATCCAGGAATTCCTCGATATGCGGCCGCTCACCGCGCCGCCAGCGTTCCTCGAACGCATCGCAGATCTCGTCGATCCGCTCAAATCCGGCCATGCCCGATGAATGCTGCTTCATGCCCTTGACGTCTCCCGCTCTGCGCGTCCGCCGCGTCCTCCCGTGACATGAGACCGCCCCCGGCCCACGGCCGCAACGAAAAACTGTCCACAGAGTGCAGGTTCCGTCGCCGGCAGGGAGGGAATGGAATTGCGCCGCTTTCGGTGCGGTGATAAGATGCTTGCAGAGCTCCAGAATCTCGGTTGTGTCGGCTCGATGAGCGATCCCGGCGGATCAAGGCGGGGAAGGATGGACGAACAGGGCGGCTCCGTCACGCACTGGCTGGGCGACCTGCGCGGGGGCGACCTCGCGGCTGCTCAGCCGCTCTGGGAACGCTATTTCGGCAAGCTGGTGGTGCTTGCCCGGGGCAAGCTACAGCGCCAGCGGCACCCGCGTGCGGCCGCCGACGAGGAAGATGCCGCCCTGAGCGCGTTCAACAGCTTTTGCGCGGGGGTCGCCGAGGGGAAGTTTCCCCAGCTTGCCGATCGCCAGGACCTCTGGAAGATCCTCATGACCATCACCGTGCGCAAGGCGTATGCCCAGATTCAGCGGCAGAAGCGCCTCAAGCGCGGGGGCGGGCGGGTGGTGGAGGAAGCGGCGCTGCATGGCGGAGTGGGCGGCTCGCCCGCGGATGTCGGCTCCTTTCCCGGGCTGGAAATGATGGCAGGCAGCGAGCCCACGCCCGAGTTCGCGGCGATGGTGGCCGAGGAGTACCGCCGGCTGCTCGACGCCCTGGAAGACGACGGCTTGCGGCAAGTCGCCATCAGCAGGATGGAAGGTTACACCTGCGACGAGATCGCCGTTCAGCTTGGCTGCGCCCGCCGGACCGTGGCCCGCCGGCTCGATCTCATCCGCAAGACCTGGATGGCTGACGCCGAGGTGGCCTGATGTCTGCCGATCCTCCGGCCAGGGAGCTCGATTCGCCGCTGGCCCGGCGCGGCGCATCCATCACGCGTGCGAGCGGTTCGAGAGCCTCTGGAGAGACGGCCGCCAGCCGCGGCTGGAAGCGTCGCTCGAGGACGCCTGCCCGGAGGACCGCCCCGCGCTGCTGGCCGAGCTGCTGGCCCTGGAAATCGAGCTGCGCCGCGATCGGGGAGACCGTCCCTGCCCCACCGAGTACCTGGCGCGGTTGCCGGAATTTGAGCCGGTGATCCTCGATACCTTCCGCAGCCCCGAACTGGCCTGGTGCGAGTCGCCGTTGACCGCGGCCTGGAATACCGAGGCCGCAACCTCCGCCAGTTCGACCGGACCGCCACCGGAGAGGCCAGTCCCACCGGGCGAGGAGCGCGTCGGCGACTACATGTTGCTCGAGGAAATCGCCCGCGGGGGCATGGGTATCGTCTACAAGGCCAGACACCTGGAGCTGAAGCGGCTGGTCGCGCTGAAGATGATCCTCTCCGGGCACCTCGCGACCCCGGCCGAGCGCGCCGCTTTCGCCGCGAGGCCGAGCTCGCCGCCAACCTCGATCACCGCAACATCGTGCCGATCTACGAGGTTCGCGACCAGGACGGAATGCTCTACTTCAGCATGAAACTGATTGAGGGAGGGAACCTCTCGCAGCACCTGTCTCGATTCAAAAGCGATCCGCAAGCGATCGCCCGGCTCATCCAGACCCTGGCCCTGGCCCTGCACTACGCCCACGGCAAGGGGTTCATCCACTGCGATCTGAAGCCCTCGAACATCCTCATCGACGTCGACGGCCAGCCCCAGATCACCGATTTTGGCCTGGCCCGGCGCACCTCCGAGAACAGCTCGCTCACGGCCAGCGGGGCCATCCTCGGCACGCCCAGCTACATGGCGCCGGAGCAGGCCTCAGGCCAGCGCCATCGGCTCGGCCCAACCACCGACGTTTACGGCCTGGGGGCCATCCTCTACGAGCTCTTGACCGGCCGCGCGCCGTTCAAAACCCCGACCATGATGGAGACCGTGCTCCAGGTGCTCGAGCGCGACCCGGTGCCTCCGCACGAGCTGGTTCCCTCGCTGCCCCGCGAGCTCGAAACCATCTGTTTGAAATGCCTGGAAAAGCTTCCCGAGGAGCGTTACAGCTCCGCGCTGGCTCTGGCCGACGACCTGAAGAGGTTCCTCGAAGGCGAGGTCGTGCAGGCGACCGGCGTCTTCCAGCGCCTCCGCCGCTGGACCCGGCGCGAGCCCGAGGTCGTCTCACGCGTGGGCGGCCTGGCCGTCGTGGCCCTGCTCACCGAGTTCAATCACCAGTTCCTCTCGCAGAAGTCGAACAACTGGGTGCACTACGGCGTGCAGGGCACGCTCCTTTTCTGGACTCTCTCCGCGCTCTGCTTCCAGACGCTCTGGCGGTGGGGCTGGAAGTCGGAGTACGTGCGGCTCTTCTGGTCATCGGCCGACCTGATCTTCCTGACCCTCGTGCTCAAGCTGCTGAACCGCGTGGAAAGCACCCTGCTGGTGGGCTATCCACTGCTCATCGCCGCCTCCGGCCTCTGGTTTCGGATCCGCATGGTCTGGTTCACCACGGGCCTGGCAGTGGCCTGTTACCTGGTGCTCTACTTCGATTCGGCCATTGACTGGAGCCAGCCGCTTCCCACCTGGGTGCCCCAGGACGACCTGCAATATCCGAACATCTACGTGGCCGGCCTGGTCATCACCGGCTTCGTCGTCGCCCGCCAGGTGAAGCGCACGCTCGCGCTGGGACAGTACTACGAGAACCGGCAGACTACCGACTGAAGCGCGCGGTAGCTGGTCATCCTGCGCCTCTGGACATGCGCTTTCACAGGTGGTCGTCAGAGGGCTCGTGCGTGCTTCCGCAGGCTCGTGTCGATCTTGCAAATGTGGGACTTGAGCCAGTCGACAAGTTCGTTGTGCAGCGACTCGAAGAGCCCTCGGTCCGGAGTGCCCGTCTTGCATGCCTGGAGGTACTGGTCGACCATCCGCAGAAACCGCTGGTGTGCCATCTTGTTCACACACGCCGAGGTGCAGATGCATCGATCCATGCATCCTTCTTCGTATGCAAAATGCTCCCTGGTGTAGTTGTTCAAGTCATGAAGCACGCTTATCAGAGTGTTCGCATTTTCCTTGCGATTCATGCGCGCTTCGAAGTCATCCAGGATGGAGAAGAGGCGTCGGTGCTGCTGGTCGACCTGATCGACGCCTGTGGCGAAATCGTCGCTCCACTGAACCGGCATGGCTAATCGCTCCCTATCGAAAGTGCATGGCTGCGGCGCAAGCCGCCTGTCGCCAGACCGCCCGGATCGGACCGCTTCAGGCCACCCGCGCAAGGGCGTCTCTCCCGAGTAGAAGTTGCAGGTGGTGGCAGTTTTGCACTGCGGCTGGCTTCGCTTCAACTTTAGTACACGCTCACGGTGCGTCCGGGCCGAACGAGGTCGGGGAGATTCTTCGCTCCAGGTTCGCTCCAGGGGTTGATGGAGCCGCTCACGAACTTGACAGTCCGCAACGGTAACTTGGCTCAGCCTCAGCCTGGGCGACAATGCCCGCGGGGGCCGGAGGTTGTCCGTCCCGCCGCCAGGCATGAATGAATTGCCGCTTCCGCAGCACGCTCAGCGCTCGGCGGAGGCTCTGTTCCAGAAGCGGAGGTTGCGGCAGGCGGTCACGAAGTGCTCGCAGTCGGCGGCCTTGTCCAGTACAAGGAAACCCTCGTCCAGGTTGCTGGCAACTCCAGCTTTCTCGAACAGCGGCGCCGCGGTGTTCGCGTGGCCAATGTACTTTCGGTGTGCCACGGCGTCCGCCACGAAGTCGCGCGCAGCCGGTAGCGTGCCGAGCAATGCCGCGCCCTCGGCGGAAGGGAGGATCGCCACCGCGTCGAAGAGCACCGAAGGGCCGCCCTCCAGCTTCTCGTCGGCGTCGTGCCAGGCACCTTTCGAATCCTTCACGCCGCCGACCTCGGGGGCAACCAGCTTGAGTATGGCCCCTTCGGCCTTGAGCGCCTGGCGGAGCGCCCCCAGGACACCGGCGTCCACACCGTCGGTCACCAGGGCCCCCACCTTGCGGCCGGCGAACGATTTCGGGCCGTTGCTGATGATGCTCAGGGGCGGCGAGGGCTTCAGGTCTTGCCGGGTGGGCCGTGCGGCCGGGGCCGGCTCGGGCATTTGCTTGAGCCGCAATCCCTTCGCCACCGCGTCGGCCAGGCCGCGATCAATATTCAGCAGGTGCGAGACCATGCGCGCGGATGGCGGGTGTTTCCACCTTGCTCAGCTCGAATGTGAGGGCATTGGCGATGTGCGTTTGCTCGATCGCCGTCTGGCTGATGTAGAACTGCCGGGCCTGACTGTAGTGATCGCTGAAGGTCTCGGACCGGGCGCGGACCTTCGGAGCCTCGAGTGCCTCCGGATAGGACTGGTAGCCCCGCTCCGGGCATTCGCGCGGTCCGCCAGCCTCGCCCCACGAGTTCGGCTCGTAGTTGGCGCGGCCCTTGGGGTTGTGCATCGCCATGTGGCCGTCTTGCTGGAAGTGGGAGAACGGGCACCGCGGCGCGTTGATCGGAATATGAGTGAAGTTCGGGCTGCCCAGCCGCTTGAGTTGCGTGTCCAGGTACGAGAAGTTCCGCCCCTGGAGCAGGGGATCGTTGCTGAAATCAATGCCCGGGACGACGTTCTGAGTGCAGAACGCGACCTGCTCGGTCTCGGCGAAGAAGTTGTCCACCCGCCGGTCCAGAACCATCCGGCCGACGCGGCGGACCGGCACCTGCTCCTCGGGAATCATCTTCGTGGCGTCGAGGACATCGAACTCGAACTGCTTCGCGAAGTCCTCGTCGAAGAGCTGGAGGCCAAGCTCCCATTCCGGATAGTCGCCCGAGCCGATCGCATCCCAGAGGTCGCGGCGGTGAAAGTCCGGATCGGCACCGTTAATCTTCAGCGCCTCGTTCCAGACCACCGATTGCAGCCCGTGCTTCGGCTTCCAGTGGAACTTCACGAAGGTGGACTTGCCCTGCGCGTTCACCAGCCGGAACGTGTGCACGCCGAAGCCTTCCATGAACCGGAACGAGCGCGGGATCGCCCGGTCGGACATCACCCACATGATCATGTGCATGCTCTCCGGGGAGAGCGAGATGAAGTCCCAGAAGTTGTCGTGGGCGGACTGTGCCTGGGGGAAATCCCGGTCCGGCTCCGGCTTGACCGAGTGGATCAGGTCAGGAAACTTGATTGCATCCTGGATGAAGAAGACGGGAATGTTGTTGCCCACCAGGTCCCAGTTTCCCTCCCTGGTATAGAACTTCACGGCGAAGCCGCGCACGTCGCGGGCCAGGTCAGCCGACCCCTTGCTGCCGGCCACGGTGGAGAACCGCACGAAGAGCGGAGTCTTTTCACCCTTGCGCTGAAACAGGTCGGCCCGGGTGACGTCGCTGAGCGATTCGTAGTTCTCGAAGTAACCGTGCGCGCCATAGCCGCGCATGCACCACGCGCTCGGGGATGCGCTCGTGGTCAAAGTGAAAGATCTTCTCGCGGAAATGGAAATCTTCCAGCAGCGTCGGGCCCTTGGCGCCCGCCTTCAGCGAGTTTTGATCGTCGGCGACCGGCACTCCCTGTTGCGTGGTCAGCGCGGCAAGATCCTTGCCGGCCGTCTGGTGGGTTTCTCCGCCCTGTCCCACGGCCACCGACTCATCGCCATACTGTGCGGTCTTGCGTGCATCATCTTTTGCCTTGGCCATTTGCGTGATCCTCTCCCTTGTCTGAATGGCGTCGCGGAGGCTCGGCTGAGATCCGTCGCCTGCCCGGATCTCACGACGGTTTCGGACCGGGGCGGTCTTGGCCCGACAGCAACCGGATTCATGGGCAAATCGGATACCAGAATGCAGAGACGCGAACCTGGGGACGAACATGGAAAGAGAAAGGTCTTGGATGCGTCGAGGGACCGGCACTACGCTGAAGCAATCGAATGCCCGATCTCGAGGTCTTCATGCCTGTCACAATTTGTAGCGGCAGCAGGTGGTTCAGTGCGAAGCGGCTCCTGGGGATCTGCACGGTCGTGGGAGCCTTCATCGGCCTGACTTGCTTCGTGGCCATGCTGGTCCAGGGCGCCCGGGAAGATGCCCGTAGATCGCGGTGCCACATCAACCTGGCGATGATAGGGCTCGCGCTGGATAGCTACAGATCCCGCAAAGGCACCTTCCCTGATGCAACTGGCCGTAATGATCGCCTGCCTCCCGAACAACGCAAGAGCTGGCAGCTCAGCCTGCTCTCGGATCTGTTTTGCAGTCATTGCTGGGGCCTGGACGACGCGGGCCAGATCGATCCGACGGTTGCGTGGGACGTTGGCCCGCAGCGCACCTTCGCGGTCCTCCCGCTCGAGCCAGTGCTCTGCCCGTCATCGTCTTTCCAGCCAGCCCAAGGCACCTATTCGTCGACCCCTTCTCTGAACCGCTCTCGGCTGACCGAACTGGTTCCGGCCACTTACGTTGGCATCGCCGGAATTGGCAATAACGCGGCTCTCCTTCCTGCTGGAGACCCGAAGGCAGGAGTTTTCGGTTATGACCGCTCCACGAGGCTCGAGGATATTCGAGATGGAGCTTCGTCTACGATGACGGTCGCCGAGACAGCGGATCTCCGCGGCCCCTGGACGTCGGGAGGCCCCGCGACGGTGCGTGGAGTCGATCCCGAGCGACAACCCTACCTGGGTCGAGGGCGTCAGTTCGGCGGCAACCACGAAGGTGGCACGTTGATCTTGTTCGCCGATGGCTCGGTACGGTTCATTCGAGGGACCATCGATCCCCATGTGTTCGAGGCTCTCGCAACCATCGCGGGCGGTGAGCCATTGCCTCAGGGGTGGGACCACTAAGCAGATCCGCAGAAGTCTTTGGACAGGATTGCCGTTCGCTTGCCCGGGGCCGAGAGCCCTGCCTGGCCGCTCTCCTCGTGGGGTGCTCGCCAGCAGTGATCTCGCCGTCCTCAGCTCGACGAGCGCTCGTGTGGTATCAGCATTTCTCTGTGGGTCGCATGGAGCGAGCCTGGCGTCCGACGTCCCCGCGCGGAGTACTGACTCGACCCTACGTCAGAGCTTTCCTAGATCTTTCCTAAATATCCCAAATTCACGCCACAGGAGGAGCGCCACAGCCCGATCGCGAATGGCTCCAGTTGCTGCTTCCGGAAATGTCTCGATTCCGGATCGGACTTCTTTTGAATAAATTTAAGCGCTCCAGCCAGGTTCATTCGAATCACTTACCACCGAAAGAACAGAGGTGGCTTTTTGTAGAACATGCATGAAGTGAGGCGGGCATGACGTACCCGAACACGATGATTCCTTCGCCTTGCGGAACCCATCGTGACACACTACAGTCAAAGATCGCCGGCAAGGAAGTTCGGGCGCCGGCATCATTTCCAACGTCCGATGTCGGCGAGGAGGGATTTTTCTTCGCTCTCGGAGTGGAACCTCAAATGCTCGCGAAAACCCTTCGATCGATATCGCGGTTCGGACTCTGCGGTGATCATGGGACAGGAGCTCGCCTCTCCGCAGGACTGGCCGGGGTTCTGAGCACGGCGTCGGGCAACCCTGGGTCCTGTACTGATCTGACGGCGAACATTGTAGGGTCGAACCAGGACGAAGGTACGGCGCTTCCAGGGCTCTCCGCCATGGGCGATTGTTTGCCTTCGCCCCCGCGATCTGCGTCCGCATCGGACACCGACGCCACTGCGCGAGTGCGTCACCGAATCCTGGTGGTGGACGACAACACGGATGCCGCTCGGAGCCTGGCCAGGGTTCTGACGGTGCTCCACGGGCGGCTGGTTGAGGTTGCTCATGACGGGCCGAGCGCGCTGGAACGGGCAGAGGTGTTTCGTCCCCAGCTCATCTTGCTGGACATTGGCCTGCCGGGGATGACGGGTTACGAGGTCGCGATGCATCTCTGCAACCGGCCATGGTTCAGCGACAGCCGCCTGGTCGCGGTTACCGGTTGGGGACTGGCCAGGGACAGGGCTCTATCCAAGGCCGCGGGCTTTCATCATCACCTGGTGAAGCCCGTGAAAAACGCCACGCTCCTGCAACTGCTGGACGGCACGCTGCCACTTGACTGAACCGAGCGCAGAGGAGGGGTGCGGTCTACCTGTTGCCCAGCTCGGCCAGTGCCGCGCGTGCTGGCCGGTTCGCCGGGTCGATGCGCAGGGCTTCGGCCAGTTCCTGGCGGGCGGACTCGGTCTGCCCCAGGCCCAGGCGGCCAAGGCCGGACAACACGTGTGGCCGCGCCCGCCGAGCGCGCTCCCTGCGCAATGTGGGCACCGGCAAATTCCGGTCCAGGTCGCCAGGGGCCGGCACCGTTGCCGCCGGGCCGGCTGAGCCCGCCAGAGCGCGGAGGACCTCTTCCGCGGCGTCCGTCCGCCCCAGCCTGCGCAAGGCCAGCGCACGGAAGTATGCCTCCGCGGTATTCCCCGGGAAGCCCCGACGCGGCCGGCCCTCCGGGCTGGACGCTCCCTCCTGAGCCGCCCTCCCCCAGGCCGCGCTGGCCTCTTCGTGACGGCCCAGAGCCTCTTCCGCGATGCCGATACGGTAGGCGATCTCCTCTTGCCGGGCCGTGCCGTCGTGGGTCTCCGTGGGCAGGTTCTCGGGGAGCTGGCCGGCGGCTTGAAAGTCCGCAAGGGCTTCCTCGAACCTGCGCGACGACATCCGCTCGACCCCGCGCCGCAAATGGGCCTCCGTCCAGTCGCCGGCCGCCGTGAGCGTTCCCCCCTCCCAGACCGCGAAGGTCCGGCCGGTCAAAAGCGCGATGGCACGATCGCACTGGCCCAGCAGCACGCGCAGGGCGATCTCGCGGCCCAGAGCGTCATCGCGGCGGGCAACCGTCTCGTGGTTGGCGTCAAGCACGGCCAGGCGTTTCTCCGGCGCCACGCCGGCGGCCTCGTAGAGCTCGTCCAGCTCCGAGAAGAAGATGGAGGACGGCCCCGGCAGCGCGACGGCGGCCTCGAGATGGCGGATCGCCTCGTCCAGGTTCCGGGCGCCGGGCTGGTGTGAGGCGGCGATCGCCAGGTTGCGGTGCACGACCGCGAGCGACGGATCGCGGGCAAGCGAGGCTTTCCAGAGTTCCACCGCTTTGCCCGGCTGCCAGTCAAAGAGCAGCTCTCCCAGATACAGCGGCGCGCGGGCGTCGCCCGGATTTGCCTGCATCGCCTCTCGCAGTACCGCGAGGTTCTGTGACTGGAACGGAAAGACGGGCCCGGCCGGCTCTGCCGCGGCCAGCGCGCGATACCGTGCGGCTGCCTTCTCGTCGCCCTGCCGCGCCGCGAAGAATGCCAGGTCGTAGCAGGCCAGGGGGAGGGTTTGCAGCTCCTCGCCGCGGCGCAGGGCCGCTAACAGCACGGCCGTTCCATCCGCCCAGAGGCCGGCGTCCTGGTACTCTGCGGCGATTTCCAGGGCCGTCGCCGGGTGCTGGCCGAGCACGCGTTTCAAGGTGGCTTCCTTTTCTGAACTCCGGGTCGCCAGCCAGTGCTCGGCAAGCGTGCGCGGATCCAGCGGGTCGATGGCGCCGGCTCGGGTGAGGATCGCCAGCGCCCGCTCGGGCTTGCCAATCCGACGCAGCAGCGCGGCCTTGAGATGCAGGGCGCGGAGGTTGTTTGCGTCCGCGTCCAGCGCGCGATCCAGCAGCTCCAGGGCCTGGGAATCCGCGTGCTGCCGGCAGGCGACTTCGGCCATGCCGAAGTAGGCCGGCGAGCGCGATGCGGCCGCCCAGGTCGCGCGGGCGAAAGCCTCGCTGGCCGGGCCGTCTTTGCCCTGCGCCGCCAGGGCCACACCCAGGTAATAAAACGGCTCGCCGTTCACGGGTGCGGTGTAGCCGGCCGTGAGCCGCTCGAGGGCTTTCCGAAAGCAGGCCTCGGCGGCGCTCCAGCGGGCCTGTTTGAGCATCTTGATCCCCAAGGCCGTGTTCACCCGGACGTCTGCCGGATCGCGGCGCAGTGCTTCTTCCCAGTACGGCTCCGCATCGAGCGCGGGGTGGTGGAACTGCTCGATGCGCAGGCCGGCGAGGTAGAGCTCCTCGGTGGTCTTGACCTCGCCCGGAGGCGGCGGGTCGTGCACCGGGCTGGGCTTCGGGTTGGAACGCGAGGGCGCGGGCCGGAAGGACACGAGCGTCTTTCCGTCGCTGAGCACGGCCTCCAGATCGTACGCACCCGTTCCATCCGGCAGGGGAACCTCGTTGACATAGGGATGGCCCGGGTCGATGGCCACCGTCTCCTGGAGCACGACCTTGCCCGCTGCCGACAGCCGGACAGTCGCCTCCGGGTGGGCCGCCGTCGCCGCGAAGCCGAGCCTTGCCTTCCGGCCCACAACCTCCAGGTTCACCGCGGCGTCAAGGTTCGCGTTCTTCACCCCGCTGATGGCGCGGAAGGGATACCAGTTCATCGAGAACGTCCGCGCCTCGAACGGCTGGAGCCAGGAATAGTCTGGCTGGTTGTCTGAATACCCGCCCACCATGAGCTCGATGTAGGGGCCGTCACTATCGGTGAGAATGTGGTCCCACATCCGCCCCCGCGCACCGTTGCCCCAGGTCCAGAGCTTCTTGCCGGGAACGAAGCGGTGGTCGGCCACACTCATCGTTCCGGCCTGGGCCCCGTGGTCGTATCCGGCGAAGAAGTCGTCCTCGTAGTTCCAGGCAAACATGGAGTTGGCCGCCACGTGGTTCTTGTACCAGCTCACATCGGTACCCGCACCGAAGTCGTAGCCGCCGTAGTGGCCGCTGGCGATGGGCCAGGTGGTGAACTCGCGCTTGGCATGGTGAGTCACGTATTGCGTTGCGGGTGGGAAGATCACCTGGTAGTTCTCGTTGACGTGCACGGCCGCGTTGGCGAAGCAAAGCATGCTCTGCGCCAGGGGCGTGCGGTTGATGATGCGTACCCTGGCTTCCAGCACCGACGAGCCAGGCCGCAGCGTGTAGCCGACAGCCCAGCGCATGCGATGCCGCAGCTCCAGCTCGCCCACCCAGACCGTCTTGCCACCGCCGCCGTCATCCTGCATCTGGTACTGAACCGGCAAGAACGTCGAGGCCCGGTGGTGGTGCGGGATGTTCCACTCCACGCCTCCGGAGATCCACGCCCCGATGAGGCCAATGAGCGCCGGCTTGATCACATGCTGGCGGTAAAAGAAGTTGTATCCATTGGTCCTGTCCACCGCCTCGAAGATCCGGCCGCCCAGCTCGGGAAGAATGCCGATCCGGACGTACTGGTTCTCCAGCGTCACCAGGGTGTATTGCCTGTCCACCTTGCGGTTTGTGAGCGAGTCGTAGAGCCGGTACGGGTAGATCCGCCCCTCCGCGCCCTGCGAGGCGCGGCCGAAGTAAAACATCGGGCTGGCTTCCGGCGGACCGGCAAGGTAAGTGGGGATGACGACTTGCCGCTCCCAGACGGTGACCGCTGCCGCGGGCATGGCGCGCGGCTCCGCGCAGGGTGCGGAGCGAAAGGTTGCCAGCAGCAGCCCGGCGGCGAGAATCGTGCCAGGAATCGCCGATCTCATGTCGTGTCTCCCGGCCGGGCACCGTGTTCACCGGCGCCGGGATCTGGCACGCATCACCCGTGCTGAGACCCGCGCCGGCCTCGCGCTCGACCCGCCCCGACGTTATCTCCTTCAGCATCGCACCGCAAGCGACCGCTCCTTGGCAACTCCCTGGACCTGGCTTAAGATCGTGCCTGTCAGGCCCAGGGTCTGCCACGCGGCCGTCGATGCCCGGATCACTGACAAGGAAATGGCGAATCACCATGCAACGATGTCTGGGGGCGATGCTCCTGCTGGGGCTGGCATGCGGCGACTGGACAGCGCGTGCGGCCGACGATCGTTCGAAGGTCAAGGTTTTCATTCTTGCCGGCCAGTCCAACATGGAGGGGCAGGCCGTCGTCGACCTGGACGGCAAGGACTACAACGGCGGCAAGGGAACGCTCGAGGCCCTGTTCCGCGATCCGGTACGGGCTCCTCGGGTGCGGCATCTGAAGTCGGCGAACGGGGAGTGGTCGGTCCGCGACGACGTCTGGGTGGACTACCAGCGCGAGGACGCACCCCTGCTGGCGGGGCCGCTCACCGTGGGGTTCTCTGTCTATGGCGACAGGCACCATTTTGGACCCGAACTGCAGTTCGGGCACGTGCTGGGCGACTCTCTCTCGAACCCCGTCCTGCTGATCAAGACCGCGTGGGGCGGCAAGAGCCTGTACCAGGACTTCCGCCCGCCCAGTTCCGGCGGTGAAGTCGGGCCCTACTACAAGAAGATGCTTCACGAGGTTCAACGGGCGCTCGCGAACCTGAAGTCCAGCTTTCCCGCGTACGGCGGCCAGGGCTACGAGCTGGCGGGCTTCGTGTGGTACCAGGGCTGGAACGACGGCTGCGATCCCGAGCACGCCGTGCCGGAGTACGAGCAAAACCTCGTGAACCTGATCCACGACGTCCGCAAGGACCTTCATGTCCCCAATCTACCGGTCGTGATCGGCGAATTGACCGGCCCGTGGGTGCAGGCCCCGGGCGCATGGCAGACCCTGCGCGATGCCCAGGCGGCGACTGCCGGACGCCCGGAGTTCCACGGTACCGTGAGCTTTGTCCCAACGCACGACTTCGTACGCAAGCCTGAAGATTCTCCCAACCCCGAGCACGGCCACCACGAGTTCGGCAACGCCGAGACCTATTTCCTGGTCGGCGATGCGCTGGGCAAGGCGATGGTGCGGCTCTTGCAGGGTCGATCGGCTGATTAGGCGGAACCTCTCAGGCCCGCGCTCCGTTCCGTGCGCCCGGCTCAGGGCGAGACCGTGCCGCAGAGTTATGGATTCTTTCGTGTGATGGTTGCCAGGGTTGTCACCTGCCCGTTGCGTCCGATCTTCCGGACTCGAGGCCGCCATCCCTCGTCTCGGCTTCCGTTCGCATTCGTGTATTCCAGAACATAGATCTCGTCGCCGCGGACAGCGACGCCCGTTGGCGACCACGGACGCGGCGATTTCAGCACGGTGTCCGTATGACCCTCCAGGCTGATTTTCCAGAGGCAGTGACAGCTCGTGGCGGCGACGTAGACATTTTCCTCTGCGTCCACCGCCAGCCCGCGCAGGCTCGGCGAGCGATTGGATGTCTTGTGGTCAGCCGGATCCGGGTCGCAATCCTTCACGGGCACGGGGTACACGATGTGCGCAATCGTACCATCGGGATTCACCTTCAGCACCGCGTTCCACGTCGCCACATGAACCGAGCCGTCCGGACCGGTGGCCAGCCCCGTCACACCGTCGTTGATGGCCTCCAGGACCTTGCCGACCCCTGGTGACACAGGCCTCTGTTTACCGTCCGGCGATATCCTGGTCAACCCCGGAGCCGTGTTCTCTTTGCCCGGGAATTCATGACCATAATAGAGGCTTCCGCCCCGGCCAACCGCGATCGGCGCGCCGCCGTCCGCCACGATCAGCGCCGGGATGGCGCCGAAGGGCGTGATCCGCTGAACCAATTTCAACTCGCAACGGGAGAAAGCGCCTTCCTGATCGAGAGCCATCCAGTGGCCGCCCAGGGTCTCGTGATACTTCGTCAGCCTGCCTTGTGCGTCGATTTTCCAGATCGTCCGAGCCACGGTGTCCTGGAAGTACACCTGGCCTTGCTCATCAACAACGATGCCCGATCCGGGATGTGCGCGAGCCATCCCCGGGAGCAGCCCGACGGTTGCAATTGCCAAGCAAATCGCCGTGAAGGAACGGAACTTCGCCATGATGAGGATCCTCCGGTTTCAGGGCAATGTCGGGCCGACCGCCTCTGGAGCGGCGCCCTGGCATTACAGGCGTCGGGAACGCGGCCGGGGAGCGCTCGCGGCGAAAAGAAAGACCAACCTGCGAGCAGGCCTGTTTCGTTCATCCATCGAACGGGTCGACTGCTGGCTTCTGTCGCATTCGCCTGAGATCTCCGGCATTCTTCGACAGTAGCACGATGACGGTGATGACGCTGAAGATCATTCCCATGAAGAACCAGAGCCAGGGATTGCGGCCGGTGTTCTGGGCCCAGAGAGCGCAGAACGCACCGAAGAGGAAGAGCGCGGCGCCCTCGGTCGGGTGCGATTGCACCCTGACGGTGCGCTGGGCAACCTGGTTCCTGAGCTCCGCCACCTGGCTTTCAAGCTCGGAAACCTGGTCGTCGATCGGGGCGTACGCCGGCGCCCGCAGGGGCACAATCGTCAGCAGCAGCAATCCCATCAGTAAACCCGATGCAAGTCTTACCATGATTCACTTCCTTCCTGTTCCACGACTGCGCGACGTGGCGCAGCGATCTGTCCGCAAGTGGGGCCAAGCCCTCCTCGCCCCGGTGCAAGGCAAGTCTGCGTCAGTCCTTTCGCCGTGGCCGCGGCATTATTGAAGCAACCGCGCACCCCAATCGGGCGGTCTCTTGCCCGATCCGTTTCGGATCACGCTTGCACATTGGACGAAATCTGCCAGAATCGCAATGGCCATTGAGACCCGGCCGCCTGTCGCCTCACAGAGACGTAGCCCGTTCAGGACTCTTCCTTGCGGGCGGCCCGGCAGTAATGTGCAGCCTGGAATTCGCAATCGGATGAACATACCGATGACCGATACAATGACTGATGGCTCTGCGGGCGCAACCGAGCCAGGTTCGAAACCCGCCCGGCTGATGTCGCTCGACGCCCTCCGCGGGTTCGACATGTTCTGGATCGTCGGCGCTGACGGGCTCGTGCACGGGCTCCGCAAGGTGAGCGACCATCCGGCCCTGCAAGGCCTGGCGCACCAGCTCGAGCACGTCGAATGGGCCGGCTTTCACTTCGAGGACCTGATCTTCCCGATGTTCGTGTTCATCGTGGGAGTATCACTGGTCTTCTCGCTGGGCCGGACCATCGAGCAGGAGGGCAGGGGACGGGCCGCGGCGAAGATCATCCGCCGGGCGCTCTTGCTCTTCCTGCTGGGCATCTTTTACTCCGGCGGGTTCAGCACGCCTTTCGAGAAGATCCGCCTGCTCGGCGTGCTTCAGAGGATCGCCCTTTCCTACCTGTTCGCCGGCTTGATCTTCACGTATTTCGGCTTGCGCGGCCGACTCATCGCATGCATGGGCCTGCTCGTCGGTTACTGGGCCCTCATGACGTTTGTTCCCGTGCCCGAGGTCGGCGCGGGGCATTTCGAGCCCGGACAGAACCTGGCGAACTGGGTCGACAAGAACTACCTGCCCCTCCGCAAGTATGACGGCGATTACGACCCGGAGGGACTGCTCAGCACGCTGCCTGCCATCGCGAACTGCCTGCTGGGCGTGTTTGCGGGCCAGCTTCTGAAAAGCTCCATCGGATCGTATCGCAAGGTACTCATACTCATTCTGGCCGGCGCAGCCTGCGTGGCCCTGGGCTGGCTGTGGGACTTCCAGTTCCCGGTGATCAAGAAGATCTGGACCTCGTCGTTCGTGCTGGTGGCCTGCGGCTACAGCTCGCTTTTGCTGGGGCTCTTCTACCTGGTGATCGACGTCTGGAACCTGCGCGCCTGGGCCATACCGTTTGTCTGGATCGGCATGAACCCGATCACCATCTATATGATCAATAACCTGGTCGACCTGGACGATATCGCCCGCAGGTTCGTGGGCGGCGACTTAAAGAAGCTCTACCTCGGCGCGTATGGCGACCTGGCCGTTGCGCTCGTATCCCTGGCCCTTACCTTCGGCATCTGCTGGTTCCTGTACCGGCGGAAGATCTTCCTGCGCGTCTAGCGCACCAGAGCCGAGGTCCCGCCCCGAGTGACGCTCGCGCGGCGTCTGGTCCTTCCTCGGGCTCCCTGGCGTCAGCTCAGGCTCCAGGGCGACCGCATCGGCTCCGCGCGCCTGCGGTTGGCTTCGTCGTCGCCTTCAAACTGATCCGTGGCCGGGTTCCACCTCAGCTTGCGGCCCAGGCGGATGGCAATGTCGGCGGCGTTGCCCAGGCAGGTGGCGCGGTGGCCAGATTGAATGTCCGAGACCGGCTGCTCGCGGTCGCGCACGCACTCCAGGAAGTTCACATAATGATTGCGGCTGGACGTGATTCCCACGGACGCCGGGTCGATCATCTTCTTGAGCAAGCTAGCCGGCTCGGCCGAGATCGCGCCCCGGGTCACGTGCACCCAGCCTTCCGTGCCGATGAACCGGCAGCCGGTCTCGTGGTGGCGCTTCGGGTCGACGTCGGCCAGGCGCGCAGACTCTCCTCGGTCAGCCCTTGCTGCTTCTGCCAGTCGAACGGCCCGCGATCGCTGGTGAAGCTCACCCGAAGGCCGCTGGGATAGCGGTACTCCGTCTGCCAGATGACGATGCTGCTGCACATGCCCTGAGTCGGCACCAGGCCGGTCCCTTCGATCTGGCAGGGTGCGGCCGTCACCTCGGGGCAGCCCCAGGCCGCGATGTCGAGGTGATGGACGCCCCAGTTGCAGATGAAGCCGACGCAGTAGTCTGCAATCCAGAACATCCCCAGCGCCTCGCAGCGCTTGCGGTCGAACGGGTGCATGGGCGCGGGGCCGGTCCACATGTCGTAATCGAACCCTTCGGGCACCGGGGCAGGGGGCTGCTTGACGATGTCGCCTCCGGCCGGCACGGCCACCTCGATGGTGTGAATCTTGCCCAGATAACCGCCCCGTGCCAGCACACAGGCCTGGCGAAACAAGCTGTCGCTGCGCTGCTGCGTGCCGGTCTGAAAAATCCGATCGTGCTTCAGCACCGCATTGCGGATGGCGACGCTCTCGGCGATCGTTCGTCCAATCGGCTTCTCGCAGTACAGGTCCTTGCCCGCGGCCAGCGCCTGGGTGGCAATGATGCCGTGCCAGTGGTCGGGCACGGAGATCTGAAGAGCGTCGATGTCCTTGCGGTCAATCACTTCACGAAAGTCGTGGTAGGACTTGCAGCCGCCATGCGACGCGCGGGTGTCGCGCTGGGAGTAGTAAAACTCGACCCGCTTGCCGGCCGTCTCGAGACGCGGCTGGCGGCAGTCGCAGACGGCGACAACCTGGCAAAGCGGCGAGCGCATCAGGCCCGTCATGTCCTCGGTGCCCCGGCTGCCGGTGCCGATCACGCCCAGTGTGATGCGCTCGCTGGCCGCGACCGCGCCGTTTCTTCCCAGGGCCGTCGCCGGCACGATCCAGGGGAAAGCCGCCAGACCTGCCGTGTTCCTGAGGAACGCGCGTCTTGACGGGGCCGGAGATCCGCTTCTGGCAGGTGCGAGACCGGGAGAGGCTGCCATGATCAGCACTCCTTCGTTGAGTGGAATGGAGTCGTTGCGCGGCCGCATATGGCGGATCCATCAACGTCCGCTATCGCGAGCCACCAACCGCATCATAGTCCTGCCCCGGAGCCGGAGCAACCAGAGAGCCGCGCCGGCAACTCCGAGGAGTACCCCTGGTCGTAATTTACCAGCCAGTCCGCGCGCGGCCGAGGCAGCCCGTTAGGGACTCACCGGGACGGAGCTCACCCGGGAGTGGCCAGTGGCTGGGCGTGCGTTTTCTTGCGACTGCCGGCGGGAGACCCGGAAAACGCCCGGCTTCGGCCACGAACGATCAAGGCGCATCTGAATGCGGGCGGCGCGGATCGGGGCAAAGGCCTGGTTTTTCAAGATCATGGAACGGAAGGGATCCAGCAAACTACCGGCTTCCATGAGTTGCAGGATCATGTGAGCGATCTGTAACAGAGCGTCCGCGCGGGCCAGTGATCAATGTCGCCGCAGGAGGGCGGGCAGTTGCGCGGCGGGGCGGCGGAAGTCGTCGCGCGGCTGGAGCGACAGCTTGTAATTGCCCCACCACTCGCCGGCCGCCCACCAGCAGCATTCCATCCCTGCCTGGTCCAGCGCGTCCAGGAACGGTCCCAGCAGGCGCTGCCAGGACGGATCGGCGGGGACGCCGAACTCGCCGATCACTCCCCGCACGCGGTTGGACTTGCACCACGCGATGAACGGCCCGACGCGGTGCGGCGCCCGGCCTTCCAGGTTTCGGTCCCGCGCGGCCTCGGTTTCGTAGCTCTCGCTGTAGGTTCCGCTCGAGTTTGCATCGAAGTAGCAGTGGGCCTCGTAGACGATCCGGTTTGCCGGGTCGCGGATCCAGGCCTTTTGCCCATTGATCTCCGCGAAGTGCTCGGCGTTGCTCCAGGCGTTGCCCGCCACCCAGATGTGCTTCTGGTCTCCGGTCTGCCGGATCGCCGTCACGGCGGCCTGGGAGATCGCCTTCCAGTCCGAGCGGCCCATGTCGTGCGGCTCGTTCATCAGTCCGTAGGCCTCGACGGCCGGCGCGTCACGGAAGGCGGCCGAGAGGCGGGCCCACAGGTCCGCGAAGTGCTGGCGCGTCACGGGCACCCGGCCGCCGAACTCCTGATCGATGATGGCTTCCACGATCCGGCCTTCCTGGCGAAGGCGATACCGCCCGTAGTTGTGGATGTCGATGACGATGGTTGCCCGGTGCCGTCCGGCCCAGCCGGCCAGTTGCCGGAGATGCCCCAGTTCGGCCGGATCCAGTGCTTGACCCAGCCGGGGCTGGAGACGTTCCCAGAGGACTGGAACGCGCAACAGGGGAAGGCCCTGCTGCGCGAAGTAGGCCACCGTTCGCTCCGAGTTGTAGGTGTAGTCGCGCCCGAACTGGCCCGGCTGCTCGTTGCAGAACTGGGACGAGGTGCCGAACTCGGCACCGGCCAGGTTGACTCCGCGCCGCGTGGCCGCGCGGCGCCCTTTCGTCGGAGGCTGGGCAAGCGTCTCGTGCACGAGCACAGACGCCGCCGGGCCGGCGGTCAGGGCAAGCAAGAAGAATCGCCGGTACATGCTGGTTGCTCCCGTCATCACCAGGGAATCACGCGGAGATATTCGGCCAGGAGGCGGTTGAACTCCTCCGGCTGGCACAGGTTCGTCGGGTCGAACGAATCGGGCACGACTTCGAGCCTTGAGCCTGGTATCGCGTGCATGGCATGTTCCATGAAACGGACGGCCGTACCCGAGAAGCCGCCCACGATCCCCAGCGCAGGGCAGCGGATGCGGTCCAGTTCTCCCGCCGGACCGATCCGGCACATCGCCAGGCTCTGGAGGACGGCCTCGGTGGGCCGGAAACCGTCAACCAGTTCGGGGATGAGCATACAGGCGGTGGGCCAGCCGCGGTAGAAGCCGCGCGCCAGCAACTTCAGCAGCCAGGCCGGCAGGTAGTACGCCCAGAGTGTCAGATAACTCCCGGCCAGCAGAAGCCCCTCCATCGGCTGGGTCAGCCGCAGCTCGGCGAACGAATCGACGACCACCAGGCCGGCCACCCGGTCGGAATGCCTCAGGGCAAGGTGCAACGCCACCGCTCCGCCATAGGATACCCCCACGACCACCGCCCTGGCGATTTCCAGGCGGTCGAGCAAGGCGGCCAGGTCGTCGCACTGGCGGTTCAGGACCGTGCCGATCGGCCCTTCCAGCCGGCCGGATTGCCCGTTGCCCCGCAGGTCGGGCAAGATCAGCCGGTGCGTCGCCGCGAGCGCCTCGGCCTGGGGCCGGAACATGCCGTGGGGCGCGCCCAGGCCGGGAAGAAAGAGCAGCGGGTTGCCGCTTCCAACGTCCTGGTAAAACAGTGACGCCCCATTCAGGAAAACCTCTGGCATCGCGACTGGCCCTCGACAAAAACGTGGATTCGCACGGACTCGCTGTTAAGTTGCCCACTCTCCGGCACGGTTTCTTTGGAGCTCGCTGGCATCCTTGGCCGATGAACGGCACATCCCACGGTAGCCGCTTTGGCTCGCCGCCCCCGCACTGCCAGAGGAGTCTCCCAGGCCATGGCGAAGCCCCCACCCAGCGGCCTGTCGGAGGACGAGCGTGCCCGATCCTTCGAGCGGTTCGAACTCGTGCGCCCCTCGCTGGGAGAGGGAGTCCCCCTGGCCCGCGTGGCCCGCGACCGGGCCTCGCCCTCCGCACGGCCCGACGCTGGGTCGCGCAGTACCGCCTCGACGGTCTTGCCGGGCTGGTCCGCAAAGTGCGAATCGACCTGGGCAAGCGACGGCTCTCGGACACGCTGTGCCGGGCCATCGAGGGCCTGGCTCTGAAGTAGCCCCGACTATCTGCGGCGTCCATCCATCGCCAGGCTCTTGCCCTCGCCGAGCAGCTCGGGGAGGCCCCGCCGGGATACAAGCGGTCTATCATCTGGTCCGCGACCTCGACCCGGCCCTGGGGCCCTGGCCCACCAGGGGACGAAGGTCTATGCCGAGTCCTTCGACCTGCTCCTCCGCCACGAGGCGGTCGGCCCCAACGCCGTCTGGCACGCCGATCACACGGAACTCGACATCCTGCTGAAAGACGGACAGCCGGGACCCGAGAAGCCTTGGCTGACCGTAATCCTTGACCACTACAGTCGCGCCGTGGCAGGCTATGCGTTGTTCTTCGGCAGCCCGTCGGCGATCCAGACGGCTCTGGCTCTCAGGCACGCGATCTGGCGCAAAGGGCGTCCGGGCTGGGACGTCTGTGGAATCCCCGGCGTGCACTACTCGGACCACGGCAGTGATTTCACTTCCCGACATCTCGAGCAGGTTGCCGCCGACGTCGAGATCCGCCTGACGAACTCGATGGTCGGGCGGCTCCGGGGTCGGGGGAAGATCGAGCGCTTTTTCGAGAACGTGTCCCAGGTGCTGCTCCCGGAACTCCCGGGCTACGCGCCTGCGGTGAAGCCTCGATCGACCGGATCAAGGAGTTGCACCTCGAACACGGCCGGCGGTGCCGCGAGGCGGCCGACCTGACGGCCCTGCTGCTGGCGGATGAGGCCGACCGCTTGAGAATGGCGGGCCTGGAGCAGTTGCGGGACATCTCGGACCGGCACGGCATCGGGCTGGTCCTGATTGGCATGCCGGGGCTGGAGCGACGACTGTCGCGCTACCCGCAGCTCTACTCGCGGGTGGGGTTCGTCCACGCCTACCGGCCCCTGAGCGCGACGGACGCCACTCGCTTGATGCGTGAAGGTTGGACTTCGGGCGTGGCGTTGCCGGGGGAACGGGTCGCCGATGAGGAGGCGGTCGCTGCGATCGTGCGGATCACGGGCGGGAATCTCCGGCTCCTCGATCGGTTGCTGACTCAGGTCGGGCGAGTCCTCTTGCTCAACGGGCTCGAGGCGGTGACACGCGAGGTCGTCGAAGCGGCTCGTGAAGTGCTGGTCATCGGCGCTGTGTGAGGGCACATAGCCCAACGGTGCCGGTCGACGGGCAGGGGGGTGGATGGCGTGAACTGACCCCGTCGGTGTCCGGTCGTTACAGGGAGATCCGTTCGACGATCTGGAGCTGGAGGTCGTGCCGCAGGGGACCTGATGGAGCTTGCCGCCCTTCTCGCCGAAGTTGAAGAACCACGACCGCCCGTCCGTGACGTAGTCCATCGTTCGCAGCCGGGCCACCGCGCCGGCCCGGGCCGCCGTGTAGGCCAGGATGATGAGCAGTGTCTTGTCGCGGACTCTGATGACGTCGCCCTCTATGACGGAATCGATGAGGTCGCGGACCTGCTGGTCGTGGAAGGCGGGCGTCTTGCCCTCGCGGGCGGAGTTCACCAGCATCCGCTTCAGCCCCGACGGGCGTCGCCTCGCGTCGTCGTGCGGCGACGGGACGGTGAAGGTCTGGGACCTCGCGACGGACGCGGTCATGCGGACCATCCCGACGGGCGCCGACTTCGTCTACTCGGTGGCGTTCCACCCCGTCGGGACGCACCTGGCCTCAACGAGCGCGGACGGCAAGTTGAAGGTCTGGGATATCTCGGATGGCCGCGAAGTGTTCGCGGAGGAGGGCTATCTTGGCATGCACTATCCCTATGGCACGGCGTGTAGCGTGGCCTTCAGCCCCGACGGGCAGCGGCTGGCGTCGGGCAAGGATGGGTCGGTGAAGCTCTGGGACTGGAAGGAGCGCCGGCTGCTCCACACCCTGCCCGGGCACGAGAGCCGCTCGATCAGCGTGGCCTTCAGCCCCGACGGGCAGCGGCTCGCCTCGGGGGGTTGGGACGGCAGCCTGATGATCTGGGACGTGGAGACCGGCAAACGCCTCCACGACCTGGTCGCACATCAGCATCCCATCAGCTCGCTCACGTTCAGCCCCGGTGGCACACGCCTCACCTCGGCCAGTTCCGACCGGCGCCTGATGGTGTGGGACGCGACGACGGGCCGACGGCTCGACTCCTGGCGCGGTCAGGACGGGATCATCCTGGGCGCGGCGTACAGCCCGGACGGCCTCCGCCTCGCCTCGTGCGGCGAGGACCGGACGGTGCGCGCTGTGGGAGGCGGCGATCGGGCGGGAAGTGCTCAAGCTCCGCGGTCACGAGGCCATGAGCCTGTGCGTCGCGTTCAGCCCCGACGGCCGACTCCTCGCCTCGTGCAGTGCCGACGGGACGATCCGGCTCTGGGATGCGGCGAGCCTTCGGGGGGACGAGACCCAGGAGGTCCTCGAACTCGTGCAGCCGTCGGGCGAGGTCTGGGGCCTGGCGATCAGCCCCGACGGCCGTCGGCTCGTCACGGGCGGCCTGGTTCGGCCGGGGCTGGTGGACGCGCCCATCTACGTCTGGGACCTGTCGACCGGCCGCCTGAGCCGCGAATTCGCGGGACAGCCGCGCGTCATGTTCAGCGTGGCCTGGCACCCCGACGGCGAGCGGGTCGTGTCCTCGTCTGGGGGTGACGGGCGGAAGGCGCACCCCGTCAAGGTCTGGGACACGCGAACGGGACAGACCGCTTACGTCCTGCCGAGGGAGGGCGAGACCTTCACCGTGGCCTTCAGCCCCGACGGCCGTTACCTCGTCTCCGGGGGATCGGATCGCGTCATCCGTGTCTGGGATGCGGCGACCGGGCGCGAGGAGGGCACGCCCGGCGCGCACGACCGGCAGATCCGGCGCCTCGCGTTCAGTCGCGACGGCCGGCGCCTGGCGTCGGCGAGCGCCGACGGCACCGTGAAGATCTGGGACGCGGCCCGCCTGACCGAGCCGCAGGAGCCGCTCGCCGTCCTGCGCACGCGCACCACCTGGGAGCTCCTGAACATTGCGTTCAGCCCCGACGGCAAGCGACTCGTCGCGGGAGGGGTGGCGCACACGGTCAAGGTCTGGGACGTGACGAGCGGCCGAGAGGTCCAATCCCTCTCCGGTCATAGCGGCGAGGTCTGCTCGGTGTCGTTCAGCCCCGACCCCGAGGGCCGCTGGATCGCCTCGGCGGGCGAGGACAGCACCGTGAAGGTCTGGGATAGCCGGACCGGTGCCCTCGTGCGCAACTTCCGCGGTCACACGGGGCTGGTCACACGTGTCGCGTTCACGCCCGACGGCCGGCGGCTGGTGTCGGGGAGCCGGGACGGGACGGTGCGGGTCTGGGACCTCTCGCACCTGGAGAAAAACCCGACCGCGCCGTGACCGGCCGGCGAGGCGGATCAGTGTCCCAGGATGCGCCCCGCGACCTGCTTCCAGAAGGGCTGGTAATAGAGCCAGCCGCTGAGCAACTGGATGGGCAGGCACCAGGCCACCGCGGCGACATACACCGGATGGAGCCGCCTCCGTGTGAGCAGGTCGTAGACTCCGATTGCGGCGATCAGTGTGTACGCGGGCAGCACCTGGAATCGAATGAACGACCACGCGCCCCGGAGAACGTGGGGAGAATGTAGTAATCATGCAGGCCGAGCCAGCGATTGATCGCCGGGCTCAGCCAGCGGCCGAACCCGGCGTCGGTCAGCCCGAGCGTGGCCATGAGCATCAACCGCTTGTGGGCCGCCGGCGACCCGCGCAGGAGAATGGCTGCCGCCACGAGGCTGCCGAAGCACACCATGTCCGCGAAGATGCCAGCCAGAATCGTGGCTCCATATCTGGCATATACGACCCTCTCGGTCACGATCCCCGTCTGAATCCCACTCACCACCATCACCGCTGCGAGGGCCGCGCCGAACGGGCCCAGCTTGCGGTGGAGCGAGACCGATCCACGGCCAATCAAGAACACCTGCGTCGTGAAATAGATCAGCCATAGAGAATAGAGAATGCCGTGCAAGTGAACGACCCACGGGTAGGTAAGCGTGCCTTCCATGAACTTGTTGACGTTCTTGTAGAGGAATCCGGACAGGACCGCAGCCCAGACCAGGAGTACCATCATGAGAAAGAAGGCCTGGTCGAACCGGTGCCGCGACGGAAAGTCGCTGTCGCTGGGCTGAATGCTTAACATGGTGATCCCTGGAGTGATTCTTCGCGAAAGAAGGCCTGCCGACCGGGCTCGGCGGTCCGAACCGCCGACATGGTGCTACTTGTGGGGCTCTTCTCCCCCCTCCTCAAGCCGCTTCGCCTTGATCTCGAGTTTCCCCTGCCGCAGCACCATGTGGGTGCCCTTTCCCTCCGCGTCCTTGACGAAGGTGATGCTGACGTCGCTGAACTTCACGAAGAACTCACTCTCCGACGCGGGCAGTGCCGTCATTCGGGGCATTAGGGGCCCTGACTGTACCAGGAGATGGTTTCCGTCACGGGTGATGGTCATCACGCCGAAGCCGCTCGTTTCGTAGTGACCCAAGTAAGAGTCGAGCACCTTCGGGTCGACCGCGGCCACCGCCCGCTCCTCCGGAAGCTTGTACGCTTCCCCGAACGCGATGGCGGCCAGGTCGTGGGCGACCTTCAACGTGCCGCAGGGGTACACGTTGCAGAGCACGACGACGCAGACCTCCTGGTCAGGATAACGGACGATCTGCGACTTGAACCCGTTGATGCTGCCCCCGTGTTCGATCTCCTTGCGCCCGACAGGGTCCCGACCATCCAGCCGTAGGCGTAACCGTCTTTCTCCGGCGTGAACATTCGGGCGTACGACGCCTTCGAGATCAGCTTCCCGTCGTGGAGCGCATGGTCCCACCGGGCCAAATCCTCCACCGTCGAATACAGAGCCCCGGCGGAAAAGGGTTGGGACATGTGGATGTAGTCCGCGTTCTTGAGTCGATCACCGGCACGCTCGTGGCCCGCGGCCCGGTTCGGAATGATGGTCTCCGAATGGTCATACCCCGTGTCCTTCAAACCTAGAGGCCCGAAGATCGACTTGTTCAGGAAGGCTTCGTAGCTCATCCCCGAGGCTTTTTCGATGACGGCGCCGAGCAGGATGTAGCCCGAGTTGCAGTACGCGAATTACTCGCCCGGCGCGAAGTCGACCGGCTTGTCCCTGAACCGGGCGATCAGGCTCCGCAAGGTCTCGGGCCGGGACATCAACTTCCCGAAGTCGGGATCAGACGTCATGTTGAAGATCCCCGAGGTGTGGGTCAGCAGATGGTGGATCGTGACCTTCTCCCAGGTTCTCGGGGCGTCGTCGACGTACTTGCCGATCGGGTCGTCGAGCCCGAGCTTGCCCTGCTCGGCCAGGATCATGATGGCCATCGCGGTGAACTGCTTGGTGATCGACCCGATGCGGAATCTCGTTCGGGGGGTGTTGGGGACCTGGTGCTCGATGTTGGCCAGGCCGTACCCGTGTGCGAACAGCGTCTCGCCGCCCCGAGAGACGAGGACGGAGCCGCTGAACCCGTCGACCTTGACGGCGGCGTCCATGTACTGCTGGAATTCTTGGTCAGGTCCTCGGCGTTCGCCACAGGGGCCAGGCAAAGCGCGGCCAGCACGAAAGACGATCGGGCGAACGGGGCGGTGTTCGTCACGCAGAATCTCCTCATGGAATCGGTCGGATGGCGTGGCCGATTCGTTCGAGGGCACGCCTTTTCGGGCCGTATCTTATGGCACATGGATGACCAGTTTCAAGATAGCTCACGAGCTTGGCAGAGGACGGCGTAGTTCCAATGCTCCAATGGATTGCACGATCGTCGCGTCATCGCTGATATTATTTGCCATTCAGCGTGTCAATGTGCTTGAACCTGGGTCACGACGGGGTCCCTCCACCGATGAATCCGATGAGACGAGCCGCGTGGTTGCAGTGTGGTCTTCTATTCCTCAGCCTCTTGCTGGCGACGCCTGGCCACGCGGCCGATGCACCCGCTCACGCCTTCGACGGCTGGGACTCCTTCGTCGAGCAGGCGATGAAGGACTGGAAGGTGCCGGGACTCGCCATGGCCGTGGTTCGCGACGGCAAGGTCATCCAGATGAAGGGATACGGTTTCCGGGACCTGGAGAAGAAGCTCCCCGTCACGCCGCGGACCCTCTTCGCCATCGGCTCGATCACCAAGTCGTTCACGGTGACCGGACTGGGCATGCTGGTGGACGAGGGGAAGCTCCAGTGGGATGAGCCGATCCGCACCTATCTCCCCGACTTCCGGCTCAACGACCCGGTCGCCACCGAACAGACGACTGCGATGGACCTGGTGACGCACCGCTCCGGGCTGCCCAGTCACGACGGCGTCTGGTACGGCTCATCGCGGTCGCGCGCGGAACTCTTCGCTCGCCTGCGCC
Organism: uncultured Planctomycetaceae bacterium; assembly: GCA_963833985.1. GTDB lineage: Bacteria > Planctomycetota > Planctomycetia > Isosphaerales > Isosphaeraceae > Aquisphaera. The sequence continues at coordinate 6,583,802 of CAWIAD010000002.1, read as the reverse complement.
ACCTCGAGTCGAATCGTCCCTTCCGGAGCGTCTGGCAGTACAACAACTTGATGTTCATGGCCGCGGGCCATCTGGCGGAACGGGTCGCCGGCCGGAGCTGGGAAGATTTCACCCGCGACCGGATCCTCGCGCCGCTCGCGATGAAGCGGACGAACTTCTCCGTGGAGGATTCCCAGCACGACGACGACTTTGCACGCCCCTACCGGGAAACCGAGGGACAGGTACGCGCGGTCCCTTTCTATCGATTCTTAACGGGCGTCGGCCCGGCGGGCTCCATCAATTCGTGCGTCGAGGAGATGGTCCCTTACCTCCAGTTCCACATGGACCGCGGGCTCCACGGGGGCCGGCGCATTCTCTCTGAGGCCAACGCGACTCGGATGCAGAGCCCCCAGATGGTGATCCCCTCCGCGGAGTTGCCTGGAGTGATGGCACAGGTCTACGGGGCGGAGATGCCGCTTACTTACGGGATGGGCTTTATCGTCGGTTCCCATCGCGGTCGCAAGGTCGTCGAACACACCGGGACCATCGCCGGGTTCCACGCCCTGATGTCATTCCTGCCGCGCGAGCGGTTGGGCCTGATCATCCTGACCAATCAGGAGAGCCGGGAAATCGACCTGGTTATCAGCCGGAGCCTCTACGACCGCCTGCTCGGGCAAGAGCCGATCGACTGGTCCGGCCGGATGAAGGGGGATCGCGAGAAGGCGGAGAAAGCCGCGAAAGAGAAGTCGACGAAGGATGTTGAGCGCCACGAGGGGACGTCCCCCTCGCACCCGCTGAGCGACTACGTCGGCCGTTACGAGCATCCCGCATACGGCCCGGTCACGATCCGTCAGGATCACGGTGATCTGACGTTCGAGTCGCAACAGCTTTCCGGTCCGATGTCCCACCATCACTACGACATCTTCACGGCGCGGGACCCCAATCAGCGCGACAGCAAGGACCTGCTCGTTTCATTCTTCTACGACCGTCGCGGCCGGATCGACCGGCTCACCCTCCCGCTCCAGCCGGGCGTCGCGGACATCTCGTTCTCGCGCCAGCCCGGGTCCGGGGTCGGCGGGGCGAGGTCGACGGCGGCCGCCCCGTCCCCGCGCACGAGGATGTCCCCTATGACCTCGTGATCCTGGGCGGCCGCGTCGTCGATGGGACAGGCAACGCCTGGTTCCACGGCGATGTGGCGTTCCGGGGCGGACGGATCGCGCGCGTCGCGGGGGCGGGCCTGCTCGCGACGGCGAAGGCCGCGGAACGGATTGACGCCCGCGGCATGGTCGTCTGCCCGGGCTTCATCGACATCCAGGGGCAATCCCGCGCTGCCCTACTCGTGGGCGACGGCCGGCTGGTCAGCAAGGTGACGCAGGGCGTGACGACCGAGATCATGGGCGAGGGCTGGACGAACGCTCCGGCCAACGATCGCACGATCGCGGAGGGGCGGCAGATCGATCCCGAGATGGCCAGCCTCGCGGGCAAGTTCACCGGCCCGCATGGATTCGACGATTGGCTCCGGGCGATGGAGAGCCACGGATCGTCCCTCAACCTCGGCTCGTTTGTGGGATCCGCGACCATCCGGGCCTACGCCAAGGGGATGGACCAGGGCGCCCCCTCGGCCCAGGAGCTCGACACGATGCGCCGGGTCGTGCGCGAGGCGATGGAAGACGGCGCCTTCGGAATTGCCTCGGCCCTGATCTACCCTCCCGATAATTTCGTCGCCAAGAACGACTTGATCGAGCTGGCGAAGGTCATGGCACCGTACGTGGGCATCTATATTTCGCACATCCGTTCCGAGGCGGATCGCTTCCTGGAGGCGCTCGACGAGGCGATCGAGATCGGCCGGCTCGGGGGAGTGCCGGTGGAGATCTATCACCTGAAGGCCGGCGGCCGGCGCAACTGGCCCAAGGCCGAGGCCGCCATCGCGAAAATCGCGGCGGCCCGCGCCCGCGGCCTCGACGTCGGCGCGGACATGTATCCCTACGTCGCCGGCGCGACGGCTCTGACCGCCATCCTGCCCCCCTCGGCCTCGGCCGGCGGGAAGCTCTTCGATCGGCTCGCCGACCCCGGCGTGCGGGCGAAGATCCGGGCCGAGGTTCTCGACCAGAAGACCGAATGGGAGAACATGGGCCAGCTCGCTAGCCCCGAGGGCGTTCTCGTCGTCGGGCTCGAGAAGCCTCAGAACCGCAAGTACAACGGCAAGCGGCTCTCCGAGATCGCGCGGTCCGAGGGCAAGCACTGGCTCGACGCCGGGATGGACCTGATCCTCACGGAGCACCAGAGCATCGGCACGGTCTATTTCATGATGAGCGAGGACAACTTGAAGCTCCAGTTGCGTCAGCCCTGGATCAAGTTCGGCACCGATGGTTCCGGGCTGGATCCCGAGCATCCCGAAGTCCCGGCCCACCCGCGCGAGTACGGGACATTTCCGCGCATCCTGGGCCGCTACGTACGCGAGGAGCGTGTAATTCCCCTGGAGGACGCGATCCGCAAGATGACATCGGCCGTCGCGGCGCGGCTTTCGATCCCCGACCGCGGCCTGCTGCATGAGGGGTTCCGCGCCGACGTCGTGATCTTCGACCCGGTGACGATCGCGGACCGGGCCACGTTTGAGAAGCCCCACCAGCTCTCGATCGGCGTCCGCGACGTCTTCGTCAACGGCAAGGCCGTCGTCCGGGACGGGAAACATACCGGCGCCCGGCCTGGCCAGATCGTCCGGGGAGCAGGTTACGTGCCGCGCGCTGCCTCAAAGAGCTAGACTAGGCGGCTTCGAGCGGCGATCGCGGGAACAATCGCAAGACCCTGGAACGACCCGCCCCGGGCATGCCTTGATCGTGGGGCGTTCTGGACGGACGAATCCTTGATTACCACTTGAATCGCAAGAATCGCTGGTATGAATGACACAAGCCGCATCCTGAGCGCAATCGAACAAGGCGACCGCGCGGCTGCCGGGCAGTTGCTGCCCCTGGTCTACGACGAGCTGCGCAAGCTGGCGGCGCAGAAGCTGGTCGGGGAGAACCCCGGCCAGACGCTCCAGGCCACGGCCCTGGTTCACGAAGCCTACTTGCGCCTGGTCGGCCCCGCGGACGACCAGCGCTGGCAGAACCGGGGCCATTTCTTCGCGGCCGCAGCCGAGGCGATGCGCCGGATCCTCGTCGAGAACGCCCGACGCAAGAACCGGATCAGGCACGGGGGCGAGCTCCGGCGGGTGGAACTGGACAGCGAGGGTCCGGCGGCCGTTACCCCGCTCGACGACATCCTTGCGGTACACGAAGCGCTCACCAAGCTCGCGGCCGCCGATGCCCAGGCCGCCGAGCTGGTCAAGCTGCACTATTTTGCGGGCCTGACCATCGAGCAGGCCGCGACCGTGCTCGGCGTGTCGCCGCGCAAGGCGTACACGATCTGGTCCTACGCTCGGGCCTGGCTGTTTCGCTGCCTGGAAGGCGGACCTCCCGACGGGGCCTGACCAGGCTTTGGGATTTTTTGTGCAGTCTCCGGCCCGACACGTCGCATTGGGAGGTAGAACCTCCCAGGAAAAGGAGACAGACCGATGAACCTGAGCTCCCCCGACGTGAAATCGATCTTCGGCCAGGCGATGGAGATTGCGTCCCCGACGGCCCGCGCCGCGTACCTCGACCAGGCATGTGGAGCCGACGCCGATCTGCGGGCCGAGATCGAGACTCTCATCAAGTATCACGAGCGGGCCGGCGAGTTCATGGGCAAGCCAGTGCTCGGAGAGGCAACGGAAGGCTACGAATCGATCACGGAGCGGCCCGGCGCGGTGATCGGTCCCTTCAAGCTGATGGAGCAGATCGGCGAGGGGGGTATGGGCCTGGTGTACGTCGCCGAGCAGCAACATCCCGTGCGCCGCAAGGTGGCGCTGAAGATCATCAAGCCGGGGATGGATTCACGCGACGTGATCGCCCGGTTCGAGGCCGAGCGGCAAGCCCTGGCTCTCATGGACCACCCCAACATCGCCCGCGTTTTCGACGCCGGCACGACCGACAGCGGCCGGCCCTATTTCGTGATGGAGCTGGTCAAGGGGATTCCGATCGTCGAGTACTGCGACGCCCAGCAGCTCACGACGCGTGAGCGGCTCGACCTGTTCATCTCGGTCTGCCAGGCGGTGCAGCACGCCCACGGCAAGGGGGTCATCCACCGCGACCTCAAGCCGTCCAACATCCTTGTGGCGCCGCACGACGGCGAGCCCGTGGTCAAGGTGATCGACTTCGGCGTCGCCAAGGCGATCGGCCAGCAGCTCACCGACCGGACCATCTACACACGGTTCGCCCAGATGATCGGCACTCCGCTCTACATGAGCCCTGAGCAGGCCGAGGTTAACGCGCTGGACGTCGATGTGCGGAGCGACGTCTATAGTCTGGGCGTCTTGCTCTACGAGCTGCTGACCGGCACCACGCCGTTCGAGAAGCAGCGGTTCGCGACTGCGGCGTATGACGAGATCCGCCGGATCATCAAGGAAGAGGAGCCGCCCCGGCCGAGCACCCGGCTGAGCACGCTGGGCGAGACGCTGACGAAGGTCTCGGCTCTGCACAGGACCGAGCCGGCGAAGCTTTCGGCGCTGGTGCGCGGCGACCTCGACTGGATCGTGATGAAGGCGCTCGAGAAGGACCGCCGCCGGCGCTACGAGACGGCCAGCGGTCTGGCCGCCGACGTGCGCCGGTTCCTGGCCGAGGAGCCGATCGAGGCGCGACCGCCGTCGACCTGGTACCGGTTCAGTAAGCTGGCCCGGCGGAACAAGGTTGCCCTGACAACCGGGGCCGCAGTGGCCGCGGCCCTGCTTCTGGGCACTATGCTGAGCGTCTGGCAGGCGGTCCGCGCGCGGCATGCCGAAAAAGTCGCCCTGCACGCCGAAACACGGGCCGTCGAACAGCGCGCGCTGGCAGACGCCCGCGCCGTCGAGGCAACCGTCCGGCGCACGGAGGCCGAGGCCGCCCGCGAGAACCTTCGTCGCACCCTCTACGCCGCCGACATGGGGCTGGTGCAGGCCTGCTGGGAGGGGGGAAGAGTCGGCGAGATGCTCACCGTTCTAAACCAGGAGAAGTCGAGCAGCCCGGATCTCTGCGGATTCGAGTGGAACTACTGGATGAGGCAGGCCCACCAGGATCGCCGCACGATCCAGCTCGAGCCGGAGACCGGGCTCAATTTCAACCGTGCCTCATTCAGCGGCGACACGACGCGAATCGGATCGACCTACAGGCTCTGGGATACGGAGAACGGCCGCGTCGTTTCCCGATGGAGTATCGCAGGCCCGGCTCAGGAGCGAGTTGACTTTGTGGGATCGGCCATAACCAATTTCGATGGAAGCCGACAGGCGCAGTATGTGTCGCTGAAGGGTGAAAACGAAGGGAAACCGATCCATGAGATCCACATCCTCGACACGGCCACAGGAACGAGGGCCGCAACGATCCGCGGGCTGAAGGGTCGAGTCCAGGTGTCCTTCAGCGCCGACGGGCGAAGAATCGCTGGTCTCGAGGTGATTGGCGACACGGGAGAGACGCCAGGGCCTCGGACCGGCATTCTTCACATCTGGGACACGACAACCTATCAAGAGATCCGGGCGGTCCCTCATCTGCTCTGCCACGCCGCGCAGAGGCCCGCGCTCAGTGCCGACGGATCCAGGGTGGCGTGCCCAATGCGGCATCCGGACCAGCCCGGCGCGGTGGTCGTGTGTGTCTGGGAAGTCGCGAGCGGCCGAGTCGAGCACACTTTGCCTACGGAATTCACGGGAGGACCCCGCGACACGGCGCTGACCTTCGCGCCGCGAGGCGAGGCGCTCGCCGCGGTCGGTCCGGAATCCAGGACTCAGGATATCCTTCAGGTCTGGGAGCTCTCTTCGGGTCGTCTCCGTTTCAGCATCCGGGGGCTCTCACGGCAGAACAGCATTGGTAACGTGGGCCTTGCCTTCAGCCCCGATGGCCGCCTGCTCGCGGGAGCGGTCAGCAATTTTGAGGTCGGGCTCTGGAACACAGAGAAGGGTGAGGAACTTGCGAGGTTCAGAGGCCATGCGACGCCCCTGGTCGCCGTGAGCTTCACCCGCGATGGCCGCCACGTGGTTTCGGCCGACGAGTGGGGCACGCTGAAGTGGTGGGAGGCCCGGCCACCCGCGACCGGCACACAGGTCTTTGAACTCGGCACGAGGTTCGCCACGGTCGTGAGCCCCGATGCTCGACGCATCGCCATGGTCGGCGGCTCCGGCCAGAGCGTTCAGATCATCGATACGGCCGGGAAGACCCTGCTCACGCTGGAACGACCGGCGAAACCCGCACCGCGGGAGCAGTGGTGGCGGCAGATCGCCTTCAGTGCTGACGGCACCCGGCTAGCCTACGCCTCGCTTACCCAGCCATCCCTGGGCGGAGCACTGACGGTCTGGGATGAAGGGGGTAAGATCCTATTCCACCGCGACGATCCGGGCATCAACGTCGCGCTCAGCGGCGATGGCCGGCGCGTGGCCGCGACGGTCATCGAACGCAAGCAAGGCAAGCCGTCGGAGTACAACAGGCTCCTTCGCGTCTGGGATGTCGACACGGGCCGGTTCCTCATGGACACCAGCGACAGCTTTTCCAGAATCGCACTGGACCGGGAGGGAACGCGCCTGGCGATCGCGGATTCGTGGGGCGACCACCTGAAGATCGTCGTACTTGATGTCGCAACAGGGAACGAGTGTGCGACCTGGGATACGAAGGCCCGATGCAGGCACCTCGCGTTCAGTCCCGACGGCCGAAGTCTCGCGGCCACGATGCAGCCCGCCACGGGGGCGAGCGAGCTTTTGGTGCACGAGCTTGCCTCCGGCGCGGTCCGGCACTTCGGCCAGGCTCACGGCCAACCCGTCTTCAGCGCCGACGGCACCCGCGTCGCCGCCAACCTCTATTCAGACTATGCGTCAGTCGCGCTGGGGCTCTGGGACGTCCCCTCGGGGCGGCAACTCCTTGTGCTCCGTGGGCACGAGGGTTCCGAGACGTTTCCCCTCCAGACGGGCCTGGCCATCAGCCCGAAAGGAGACCGGATCATTTCGACGGCACGGCTGCCGTCGAGGACCGCGGTGGAGATCCGGACCTGGGACGCGACACCGTGGACCGCGCCATCCGAGGGCAACCCGGCGGCCGGCCGATAGGCCGGGATATCCAGCCGACAAGCATCTCGACGAGTCATCCGGGGCCTCGCGGTGCACACGCGGCCGCTCGCAAGGGCAACCGGAGCCGACGCCCGGAAGAGGATCGACGGTCTTCAGGTAAATGATGAAGCCCCGGACATCAGGATGAAAGACCGGTCCGCGACATGTATATTACCTATCCATGTCAGAAATCACGCGCCTGATCGAGGCCAGCCAGAACGGTGACCGCCATGCTGCCGTGGAGTTGCTGCCGCTCGTCTATGATGAGCTGCGGAAGCTCGCGGCCACGCGCATGGCGCGCGAGGGGCCAGGGCACACGCTCGACGCCACGGCGCTGGTCCATGAAGCGTATCTCCGGCTGATCGGCGATCAGCAGTTCGAGGGCCGTGCACACTTCTTCGCTGCCGCTGCCGAGGCCATGCGGCGCATCCTGGTGAATCATGCCCGGGACCGGAGCCGACTGAAACGCGGGGGCCGGCGCCAACGTGTCGACCTCGACCGGATCGCGGGCTCGGCGGCGGCGGCCAACGCGGACGATGAGGATTTGCTGGACCTGGACAGGATGCTCGAAGGACTGGCGAGCGAGTATCCCCGCGCCGCCGACCTTGTGAAGCTCCGGCTGTTCGCGGGGATGACTCTGGAGGAGGCCGCCACCGCGCTGGGGATTTCCCGGCGGACGGCCCACAGACACTGGAACTTTGCCCGGGCCTGGCTCGCCGACGCCCTGTCCCGCGGCTGAATCCAAGAAATTGGAGTCGCGTGGCACACTTCAGGGGCAAACGGGGCATTGGGTAGCGGAATCCGTTGCGGAGATATGCCCATGTCGAAAGTGAGCCCTGAATTGATGACGGTTTTCAACGAAGCCCTCGATAAGGCGGATGACGCCGCCCGGGCGGCCTTTCTGGAGCAGGCGTGCGGTGACGACGCCGAGCTGCGGCGCCGCGTCGAGGCCCTGCTGGCGGCCCATCGCGGCGCCGGCCGCTTCCTTGACCTTGACCCCACCGACGCGCCGCGAGACTCCACCAGCGAATCGGCCCCGATGCGTGAACGCGCCACAGGCGACGGCCAGGAAGGCATGATCATCGCGGGGCGGTACAGGCTCCTGGAGAAGATCGGCGAAGGCGGGATGGGAGAGGTCTGGGTCGCCCGCCAGAGCGAGCCGGTAAAACGCAGGGTGGCACTCAAGCTGATCAAGGCCGGGATGGACTCGCGCGCTGTGGTCCGCCGGTTCGAGCAGGAGCGGCAGGCGCTGGCCTTGATGGACCACCCGAACATCGCCCGGGTGCTTGACGGCGGGCTCACGCCCGGGGGCCAGCCGTTCTTCGTCATGGAGCTGGTCAACGGCCTGGAGGTGACGAAGTTTTGCGACGAGGCCCGGCTGACGCCCCGCGACCGACTGGAGCTGTTCGTGCCAATCTGCCAGGCGGTCCAGCACGCCCACCACAAGGGAATCGTCCATCGCGACCTGAAACCGGCAAACATCCTGGCGACGATCATCGATGGCAAGCCGGTGCCGAAGGTCATCGACTTCGGCATCGCGAAGGCGACGGCCGGCCGGCTGACGGCCGAATCGCTCTCGACCCAGTTCGGTGCGGTCGTCGGCACGCTCGAGTACATGTCGCCCGAGCAGGCGGCATTTTCCGGCGACGACATCGACACTCGAGCCGACATCTACTCCCTTGGCGTGATCCTCTACGAGCTGCTGATCGGCCTGCGGCCCATCGACGCCGAACGGTTGCGGCGGGCGGCCCTGCCGGAGATGGTCCGGATCATCCGCGAGGAAGAGCCGACCAGGCCCTCGACCCGGCTTTCCACCGACCAGTCGCTGCCGTCGCTGGCAGCGCTTCGCCAGACCGAGCCGCGACGGCTGATGGCGCTCTTGCGCGGGGAGCTCGACTGGGTGGTGATGAAATGCCTGGAGAAGCGCCGCGACCGTCGGTACGACACGGCCAACGCCCTGGCGCACGACATTCAGCGGTATCTCGCGAACGAGACCGTCGAAGCCCGTCCACCGTCGGCGTCGTACCGCATGGCGAAGCTCCTTCGGAGGCATAGGGTCGCGATTGCGACGACGGGGGTCGTCGCCGCGGCGCTCGTCTTCGGTACGGTACTGAGCGCGTGGCAGGCCCTGCGGGCGAGCAAGGCCGAGTCCGTCGCATTACGTGCCGAACGCGTCGCCGTCGTCGAGCGAGACGAGGCGACCGCCCGCCGCACCGAGGCCGAGGCCGCCCGCGAGAACCTCCGCCGCACCCTCTACGCCGCCGACATGGGGCTGGTGCAGGCCGCCTGGGAAGGGGGGCGTCACCGCGAGGTCACCCGTCTGCTCGAGCGCGAGAAGGCCGAGAATCCGGACCTCCTCGGCTTCGAGTGGAACTACTGGATGAGGCAATCGCATCAGGCGGCGAGGACGATTTCCCTGCCCCGCAGTGCATTTCGCTACTTCCCCGCCTTCAGCGGCGATGGCTCGCGATTCGTCGCCATCTCCGGTCGAATTCCCGTCAAATCCAAGGGTAAACCCCTCGATTACCGAGTTGTTGACTGGAAGGTGTGGGACGTGTCGAGCGGGCAGGTCGTGGCTACGGTCGCATTCCCGGAGGGAGACGCAGATTTTGCGTCCTTGAACACCGACGGATCGCGCCTCGCCATCGCCCTGAAGACCGACGACGACGCGTCCGGCAAGCACGAGCATTTACTGATGGTGGTCGACACGGCCACCGGCCGCATGGTCGTGCGCCGGACCTTGAAGAACAACCTCTATTCCGTCCAGTTCAGCCCGGACGGCCGGAGGCTCGGGGCGATTGTCAGTCCTCACGAGGCGGACGAGAAATACGGCCCCGGGAATGCAATTCTCGTCTGGGACGCGGAGACCGGGGCCGAAATTCGAGCCATCCCCGGCACCTTCCCGCGGGAAGGATCGCGGCATGCGTTCAGTGTCGACGGCAAGCGCGTCGCGGCCACGATCGAGACGGGCAAGAACCCGAGCCAGAGGGACGTCAAGCTCTGGGAGGTCGATTCCGGCGCGAGGTCGCATCGTTTCCGACGGCCGGCCCGATCGACACCGCGGAGTTCAGCTTCAGCCCCGACGGCAAGACGCTCGCCGCCGTCGCGGCGTATCCGACGGATGATGTTCTGCACGTCTGGGATGTTGCGACGGCGCGGATGCGATTCTCCATCCCGCTCCGGTCGCACGGCTTGCAGACGCCACCGGTCTTCAGTCCCGACGGCCGCCGGATCGCCTCTGTCTTCCTCGGGCATCAGCTCGGCGTCTGGGACGTTGCCGAGGGTAAGCCAGTGGCGGTCTACCAGGATGACATCGGCGATGCGTACGTGATTTCGTACGGACGGAATGGCCGCGACCTGCTGGCGGCCGACCTCTATGGCACGGTGAAGATCTGGGACTCCCCGGATAACACGGAAGACCACGTGCTGGACCCGGAGGGTCGGGTCAGCAGCCTGGTCGTGAGTCCCGACGCGCGGTGGATCGCCGGTGTCGTGAAACCGGAGGCCACCACGCCATGGGGTAATACGCCGGTCGTCAAGCTCTGGGATGCGAAGGGCCGATTCGTGCGGTCGTTCGGACGTTCCGTACTGGCCAGGGACGATGAGATCGCCATGGGATGGCTGACCTGGAGCCCCCGTGGAGACCGGATCGCCTTTGTCTCCGTCCGCTACATCCGCTCGGTGGGAGCTCCGAAGGGAACGATCAACTCAGGTGGAAGTGCCCTCACGATCTGGGACCTCGACGGCAAGGAGATTTTCCATATTGAAGAGGAGGGCGTTTTCTTCTTTATGCCCTCATTTGGCGTCGACGGTGCCCGCGTGGCGGCCATCAGATCCACGACGATGGATCTCGGTACGAAGGAGGCGAGGGTCTGGGACATCTCGACCGGGCGGCTCGTGACGACGGTTCCGAATTGCACGAGCGCCGTCCTTGATCCCAGGGGCCGGCGGCTCGCGGGCTTCTCCCGGTCGGCCGATCGATCGTGGCGGGCTGCGGTATGGGATGCCGAGATGGGGGCGGAGCGGATTCGACTGGAAATGCCCGATCGCATCGCCGATCCCGGGCTCATCCTCGACATGATGGGCATGGCGTATGGCCCGGAGGGTCAGAGGGTCGCGGCCTCGATCGCCGTCCGCGTCCCGTACATGGGCGAAATCTCTCGGTCTGTCCTCGTGGTCTGGGACGTTGCCTCCGGCAAGCTCCAGCACGTGGTCCAGGGCGAATTCGGCACTCTCGCCTTCAGCCCCGACGGCTCCCGGATCGCGAGCGCGTACGGCTCGATCGCGACCGAGGTCGGGCTCTGGGATACCGCGACCGGGCGGCAGGTTCTCGCGCTCAAGGGGATCGGCTCGAACTCGAGTTCGCGGTACAGCGGAATCGCCTTCACGCCGAATGGGCACCAGATCGTCTCGGCGGTCCCACGAGGCCGGCTCGCCGGCGGCGTCCGCAAGGAGATTGAGATCAAACTCTGGGACGCGACCCCGTGGACGGGCACGCCCGACGGCGATCCCAGGTCTCGCCGCTGAGCGGGCTCATCCGGCCGGGGAGTGTCGACGCCAGGTGGCAGGCGAGCAGGTGTCGACGACGAATCCGGTGCCACGGTTCTGCCAGCGATTTCGCTCCAGCCGATGATTCCAGCCAAGCCTCGATTCAGCCATAATCGGGCACAATGGAAAATCTCCAAAAAAATCGTGATCCGCCTGTCCTAAAGTCGGCTAGTGTCCTGAGTTAGAAGTTCGCTCACAAACACTCGTCACTCGATCTAAGATCATATCAGCATCTGCCGTCCATACGAAAGGCTTGGGATTTACGTTGTGTTTTGCCAGGAATTCATGGATCGCCTGTTCCAACGCCGCCACGCTCCGGAATACTCCACGGCGAATTCACTTCTCGGTAATCTCCGCGAAGAATCGTTCAACCTGGTTCAGCCAAGAGCCGCTGGTGGGAGTGAAATGCAGATGATACTCGGGATGGCGAGCGAACCACCCTACTTTCCGCACATCTCCCTTTGATTTCCCCGAATTCGACCTGAGGCCATCTTCTCAGACGCGGCCCCAGGGTCGGTAAACATCTACAAGTCGATCGGCACGGGGACCTTGTTCGGTTCAGATGGTTCGCCAACCGGACCGTTCCTGAACTCGAGCCATTCTTCGCCTTGTCTTATGACTTGGCAATGTCCAGCCGCGCGCCGCGATTCTCGCCGCGACGACTTGTGACACGGGCTATGAGCGTAAGTTGAGCGGCTCACAACTTACGTCAAGGCAAATTGTCATAAGTGAATCACAAGATTTTTTGTCCTTGACGTCCCGATCTCCTCCGCCATCATTGCGGCAAGCCCTGCGGCGGTCGGCCTGCTCCCCTCACGGCCCTGGAAGGCCCGGCGGCGGACACCGGCCAACTCGCTGCAAACCCTCCGGAGATGATCCGCATGAACGAACCTCAACGACCGCGCCAACCCGGCGAGACGGCCCGCTCGAAGGGACGCAAGCGCACGCTCAACACGCGGCGGATTGCCGCCGTGCCCATCCTGGAACACTTCCTGAGTCGGCTCCGCCTTCGCGAGTTTCTCTGCGACCACCTGCCCCATGAGGACGGCCGCACTCGGGTCCCCACGGCCACGGCCTTGCTCGTCCTGCTGCGCAACCTGCTGATCTCGCGTGAGCCACTCTATGGTGTCGGTGAGTGGGTGGCCCGCCATGAGCCGAAACTGTTCGGGTTGTCCGATGTCCAAGTCGCCGCAATGAACGACGATCGAGTTGGCCGGGCCCTCGACCGTCTCTTCGACGCCAATCTCTCGGGGTTGGCCCTGAAGGTCGCGGCCCATGCCGTACGCGAATTCGACGTCAGCCTCGACCAGTTACACAACGACTCGACCACCATCACTTTCCACGGTGACTACGAGTCGGCGGAGGCGGAGCGAACCCTGCGGGGACAATTGCGGTTGGCGGTGACCTGGGGTCATAACAAAGACCACCGCCCCGACCTCAAGCAGCTACTCTACATCCTCACCGTGACCGGCGACGGTGCCGTCCCGGTGCACTTTCGCGTCGAGAGCGGCAACGCCACCGACGACCGCTCTCACCAGGAGACCTGGGAGTTGCTCTGTCAACTGACCGGACGCCGAGACTTTCTCTACATCGCCGACTGCAAGCTGGCCACCACCGAGAACATGGCCTATCTGCATCAGCGCGGCGGTCGGTTCCTCAGCGTGCTGCCGCGAACTCGCAGTGAGGACGGTGCCTTCCGCGGCGCCGTACTCCGGGGAGAGATCCAGTGGCGATGGACCCACGACAAGTACGACGACAAGGGACAGTTGACCGACCGCTTCTCGATCTGCAAACCTGCGAGCCAGACCACCGAGGGTTACCGGCTGATCTGGTATCACAGCACACGCAAGGCCGAGTTGGATGCGGAGGTACGGCTGACCCGGCTGGAGAAGGCGTTGAAACGACTGGACGAACTGCGTGCCAAGCTCGCCTCGTCCCGAACCCGGTACCGCAGTCGAGCCAAGGTCGCCGAGGCGGTCGAGGAGCTGCTCCGGGACTGTGAGGTCACCGAGTGGATCTCGGTCGAGATCGAGGAGCAGGTCACCGAAAAGTTCCGCCAGGAGCGACGCGGCCGGCCTGGACAGGACACGCGGTACGTCCGAGAGGAGAAGCTCCGTTACTCGTTGAAGCATCGGATTGAGTTGGAGCGACTGGATGAGGAGGCCCGCTGTGATGGCATTTTCCCGCTGGTGAGCAACGAATCGAAGATGACGGAGCAGGATCTGCTCTTGGCCTACAAACAGCAACCGGCCATCGAACGACGGTTCGAGCACCTGAAGACTGACTTCGTGGTAGCGCCTATGTACCTGAAGGAGGTAAGTCGGATTCAGGCCTTGCTCTGCGTGTACTTCTTCGTGTTGCTGGTCGAGGCGCTGTTGGAGCGAGAACTCCGCCGCGCGATGGAACGAGCGGGAATCGAGAGTCTGCCACTGTATTCCGAAGGTCGGGCCTGCCGACGCCCGACGGCTCGAAAAGTGATCGACCTGTACGAGGACGTTCAAGAGCATTCCCTGAAGGCTGGGAAACGCCCTCTTGAGGTGTTCAGCACAGAGTTAACTCGGCTCCAGAAGAGAATCCTGCGCCTGCTGGGGATACCCAAAGCCTACGAGATTTGAACCTGACAGGCCGAAAGATGGCACACGGAAATTAGGAGATAGTCAAGGCGAGATGTGCGGAAAGTAGGAACCACCGCTTCACGGCTGGAGCTTTGTGTGTGCCGTAGTTGTCCATGACGAGGTGAATCTCGACGCCTGGTGCTTTGGCGATCTGGCTATCGATCTCGTTGAGGAATTTGAGGAATTCTTGTTGTCGATGGCGACGGTAGCATTTGCCAATCACACGACCTGTCGCGACGTCCAAGGCGGCGAACAGCGAAGTCGTCCCATTGCGTACATAATCCGGAGTTCGCCTCTCCGCCTGGCCAGGCCCCATGGGAAGCAACGGCTGGGTACGGTCCAACGCTTGCACCTGGCTCTTCTCGTCGATGCTCAAGACGATAGCGCGCTCCGGCGGGCTCATATACAACCCGACGATGTCGCGGACCTTCTCGATGAAAAAGGGGTCCGTGGAAAGCTTGAACGTCTCGCTGCGGTGAGGCTTCAACTCGAACGCTCGCCAGATACGCGAGATCGCTGTCTGAGACAAGCCGACGGCTTCCGCCATGCCCCGAGTGCTCCAATGCGTGGCGGCCTTGGGTTTCTCCTCCAGAGTCTTGGTCACAACGGCCTCGACCATTGCGTCCGTGATTTTGCAGGGCGCCCCCGGCCTTGGCTCGTCGGACAGGCCGTCGAGACGATCGAGGAGGAAACGTTTCCGCCATTTCCCGACCGTCACGACATTCACCCGGAGTTGTGCGGCGATTTCCTGATTATCGAAACCTTGAGCGCAAGCCAAGATGATCCGCGAACGGAGGGCGAGACGCTGGCTGGTCTTGGGCCGGCGCGACCACGCTTCGAGTTTCTGGCGCTCGACATCATTCAAAGTGAGAGTAGCCTTGGGGCGACCACCTTTATTCATCATAAATCTCATTTGAAAGATTATATGATGATATAAACGATAAGTCAAGGTTATTTGGCGAAATTGTAACTCAGGACACTAGATTGCGGGGCCCAGGGATCTAAGATCGTCGCTCCTGACACCCACCATCCTGGAGCCTACGCATGAAGCCCTTCCTCGTCGTCTCCAGCACGGCACCAGCTCGCCTGGCCCTCGCCCGCCAGGCCAAGAACGCGGTTCGCTGATCGGTTACCGTGCATTGACACCCGTTCCGCTCAACCCCCCGCCAATCCGAACCTCGCTACGGCGTGATTATTGGTTACCTTCTTGACATATCGCGTTCCCGGCCAGATCATCTCTCAAATCTCCGAGCCGTAAACCCAACACTTGCGCTACCATGGCTGGTTCCGCCTCCACATCAGAATTGAGACCCTCTTCCTCCGCCACGGCGGCAGTTCCGGCCGCGGCGATTCGGCATAGCGCGACGGTGCGGGTGTCCCACTGGGTTGTGGCCTTGTGCCTTCTGGCGTTGCTCCTCAGCGGGGCGGAGATCGTCATCTCTCATCCGCGTTTTTATTGGGGTGAAGAAGGCAACGTCAACACGCCGGCCTTCTTCTCCATTCCCATCCCTGCTTCGCGAGCTTCGGTTCCCACGGGGTTTGGCTACACCTTGCCGGACCAGAACGGTTGGAGCCGGTCGCTTCACTTTCAAACGGCGTGGGTGGTGGTCGCGGCCGGCCTGTGGTACGTCCTGTCCGGGGTGCTCTCGGGCCACATTCGAAGAGACCTGGTACCCTCCCGCGCCGACCTGTCGCCCGGTGAGTTGGCAAGAGTCTTCGCGAACCACCTGCGGTTCAAGTTCGGGGGAGACCATCAAACCTACAATCCTCTTCAGCGGTTCGCCTATCTCGTCGTGATCTTCGGGGCGTTCCCGCTGATGATCTGGACCGGACTCGCCATGTCACCGGCTGTCACTTCGGCGTTTCCCTTCTTCGTGAATGTTCTCGGCGGTCATCAATCCGCACGCACCTTGCACTTCATTGGCACCCTGTTCCTCGTGCTTTTCGTCATCGTGCACGTACTGATGGTTTGCCTGGCCGGATTCCGCAGCCGCATGAGTGGCATGATCACTGGTAAATCCCTGGAAAAGTTATGAACGACAGATCATCGCGGAGGAAATGGCTAACCTCCGGAATCGGCGCAGCCGCGGGTTTGTCGGGCCTGGCCGTTGCTGCGAAGCTGGCCGCCCGGTATGGGCTTGTCCCGCCCGATGGCGCGGGGCTGTACGGCGCGGGGACGACGCTGACCTATGCGGCGCAACGGCTGTTGACGCGTCGGTCCATGGCTCGCGAGTTCACGCGAAGCCAGATCTCCAAGGCTCCCTTCGCCAACGGCAAGCCGCCCGAACTCGAAGCCTTCAAGAAGCTACAGGCGGGCGGGTTCGCGGATTGGCGGCTGGAGATCGACGGCTTGGTCACGCATCCCGGGTCGTTTTCGCTTTCCGAACTGCGAAGTCTACCTGTGAGCAACCAGGTCACGCAGGTAACCTGTGAAGAGGGCTGGTCGTATATCGCCGAATGGATCGGGACACCTTTGGCTCGCGTTCTGGAAGTGGCCGGAATTCTCCCCCAGGCAAAGTTCGTTGTCTATTATTCGATCGATAAAGCAGAATGGTGGGACAGCCTGGACATGGCCGATGCGCTGCACCCGCAGACCCTGCTCAGCTATGGATTCAATGGGGGTGATTTGCCGGTCGGATTTGGCGGTCCGCTCCGGATGCGGGTGCCGCGACAGTTGGGCTACAAGAGCGTCAAATACATCACCCGCCTGACCGTGACCGACAACTTGCCGGCGTTTGGCAAGGGCCTTGGCTCCGCCTCACCGGAACATGGCTACTCCTGGTACGCGGGGATTTGAGCATCTGGTAAGGGCGGATGACCCGGGTCCTTCAAATCCAACACTCCCTGGATCACTGGCAGAAGGCTCTCGGCGCCTGCCGCCCTTTCAGGCCAAAAGGGAATGGTTCATTGAGGTCAAATCTGGGCTCAAACAGAGGCGATTCGTCAAGTGACCGCGAGAGTCGATGACATTGACCGGGCCGGCATCACATCCCCTCGAGACAGAACATCGTTGCAGCCGGCCGGAAAACTTATCTCGGTCATCAGGCTGAAGAGCGGCTATCCGAGGTGCTCGACATGCTCAACAATCGAGTGCACCCGCGCTCCATTTCAGGCTGAACCAACACGGAGAAGTGAATGTGTACCAGAACAAGCTTCCCGGCGTGAAGCAGCCTTACTTCCTCGAAAGTGGTGAAGGTCGACGGTATCTGCTCGGTCCCTTTCTGGCAACGAGTATTGGCCGCAGGGAGAACACAGGCTCGCTCATGGAGGGTGTCGTGCTGACCGGTGCGAAGGGTTTCCACGTGCCGTTGCATCGGCACGGGAACTCGCATGAGGCGATCTATGTGCTTGAAGGGTCAGCCAGCTTGCGGTTGCGAGACAAGGAGTTCGCTCTGGAAGGCGGCGATTATGCGAGCGTCCCGTCGGGCACGCCGCACGGCCTGGTTTCCACGAGTCACCGAACCAGGCTTCTGACATGGACCTTCGGTGACAACGGTGCCGCGATGTACCAGGCGCTCGGCCAGCCCACCGAGGCAGTGATCTATTCGCCCCACGCCGAGCCGCCGGACTGGAGGAAGCCATTGCCCGGCATCGATGTTGAGTTTCTCCCGGAATCGTCAGCCATCACACCGGGTAAGAAGAGCAACGTCGCACCTGCGGGTGTCGAACCGTACGTCATCCCGGCCGGCGAAGGGGAGCGCATGATGGCGGGCGATACGCTCTTCACGTTCCTCACCGATTCGCGCCAGAGCGGCGGGAAATTCCTTGCCTTGATGACGGACGGACCCAAGGGACATCGCATTCCGAATCATTTGCATGAGAAACACACGGAGACCTTCTTCTGTCTGAACGGATCCGTGAGCATGACAGCCGGCGAGGAGGAGGTAACTCTACAACCGGGCGATTTTCTGCACGTGCCCGCACTCACGCCGCATACGTTCCAGCTCACGGGCCACAACACCCGGTTCATCCAGTTCCATGCCCCGGGCTTGAACGAGCCGTTCTTCCGTTACATGTGCGATCCCTGTGAGGAGTACACCTTCTTGCAGCCGCCTCCGCCGTTTCGCTTCGATCGCGTCCTCCAGCATTTGGCCGATCTCGATGTGAAGTTCTTGTAGGGGTGGAAGGCTTGTGATCGTCGCCCATATCACCCGCCGTACTGGGGCACTCGCATGAGGACCTTCCCGATCGTCTCAGCCCTCGTCCTGTCACTCTTCGTACCCGTCCTCGCCGAGGACCAGCCGGCGCGACTCCGCACCCGCAATGTCGTGCTCGCGATGGACTCCGGCATGCGCTGGCACGAGGTATTCCATGGCGCGGATCCTGGCCTGTTCAACAAGGAGGATGGCGGAGTGGAGGATCCCGAGGCGCTGCGGCGTGCGTTCGGTGGCGACACGCCTGAGCAGCGCCGGCAGAAGTTGATGCCGTTCTTCTGGACCACGATCGCGCGCAATGGGCTGGTGCTCGGCAACCGCGATCGGAAGAGCCCCGCGCGGGCCACGAACACCAAGCTCCTGTCCTACGCCTGTTACAACGAAATGCTCACCGGTCGAGCGGACCCGCGGATCGACTTCAATGACAAGCGGCCCAACCCGAACGTGACCGTGCTCGAGTGGCTCTCGCGCCGGGATGCCTACAAGGGCCAGGTGGCCGTCGTCGGAGACTGGGACGTCCTCCCGTGGGTCCTCAATACCGAGCGGAGCGGAATCCCCGTGAATGCCGGCTGGCAGCCGATCGGCGGATCGAACCTCTCGTCCGACGCCAGACTCCTGAAGCGCATGATGGAAAACGCGGTCCGGGAACTGGACGACGTCCGCGACGACGTGTACACCTTCCGGGTGGCCATGGAGGCCCTTCCGAGAATCAGGCCGCGCGTCTTGTTGCTGTCGATGGGCGTGGACGACTAGGCCCACCGGGGCCGCTACGACCAGTATCTGCATGCCTCCCACCAGTTCGACGCCAACCTGAAGGAACTCTGGGAAACCCTCCAGGCGCACCCGCAGTACCGTGACACGACGCCCTGATCATCGCCACCGACCATGGCCGGGGTCATACCCCGCGCGATTGGCGCGACCACAACGCGGACACGCCCGGCTCCGACGAGATCTGGCTCGCCGTCATCGGCCCTGACACGCCCCGCCTCGGCGAACGCACCGACGCGTCCGAGGCCACTCTGGGCCAGGTTGCCGCCACGATCGCCGCCCTGCTGGGCGAGCTCACCCCCTTCCGCGAGGCGTTCCCCCACGCCGCCCCGCCGATCGCCGACGCCATCGTTGAGGTGTCTCGTTGAAGCCCAAAGCCTGGAAGCCGTTTCATCAATGGTTGGTCGTCATTTGCGTCCGGGCCATCGGCTGCGTAGAACGCCTCCGAACACAGAGGGGCGACATGGCAGGGAGACGGATGATCGACATCCCCGATCCTGAACGGACAGTAGAGCGACGGGACAGGCTTGCCCCCTGTTGCCTGAGCGCGAGGCCTCGTCGTAGCGAAACGGCCCCGGGCAGTAGATCCTCTACACCTTCAGGAAGTGGACGAGGCTCTCGGTCAACCGACCCGCGGCCCGGCGATGGCCGGCGATCGCTGCGATCAGCCGCCGGTGGCGGGTCCAGGTGGCTAGGTCGGTTCACGTGAACCTAATGGATAGCGCCTGGATCCCGGGTCGCTACTTCCCGCGAGCCACTTGCTGGTAGGATCAGGCTTTTCAACGAGCGAGTGCTCACACGGCCTCCAAGGGCGTGGGCCGTGGAATCGGGGCTGAGCGCAGGGGTTTTCCATGGGCACCGATCATCAACTACTTGTGGGGCTGCTGGGCCTTCAGAACGGGCTGATCAGCCAGGCCCAGCTTCTCGCCGGCTTCCAGGCCTGGACCCTCGACCGGTCGCGGGGCCTGGCCGATCACCTGGTCGCGCTGGGGCATCTCGTGCCGGCCCAGCGGACGGTGCTGGAGGGGATGGCGGTGCTGCACCTGGAGGCCCACGGGGGCACCGCTCGATCGGGTAACGGACGGGCCGCCGAGCCGGACGATGGAGAGACCGCCGCCGACCTGGACCGCACAGTCGACCTCTCCATCGGCGCTGCCACCAGCAACGGCCAGCGGTTCCGGCTGTTGCGCCCGCACGCCCGGGGCGGCCTGGGGGCCGTGTTCGTGGCGCTCGATTCGGAGCTGAAGCGCGAGGTGGCGCTCAAGCAGATCCTCGACCAGCACGCCGACGACCCGACCAGCCGCCAGCGATTCGTCGCCGAGGCCGAGATCACCGGCGGGCTGGAGCACCCGGGCGTGGTACCGGTCTATGGCCTGGGAAGCTACGCCGACGGCCGTCCTTACTACGCCATGCGGTTCATCCGCGGCGAGTCGCTGAAGGAGGCCATCGAGTCGTTCCACCGGGGCGGGCCCGCGGGTGGGCGTCCGCTCGAACTCCGCAAGCTGCTCAGGCGGTTCCTGGATGTTTGCAACGCCATCGACTACGCCCACTCCCGGGGAGTGATCCACCGCGACATCAAGCCGGCCAACATCATCCTGGGCCAGCACGGCGAGACCCTCGTGGTGGACTGGGGCCTGGCCAAGGCCGTGGGCCGCGCCGACCCGTCGATCGGTGAACGGACGATCGCCCCATCCTCGGGCTCGTCGAGCGAGACCCTGCCCGGCAGCGCTCTGGGGACGCCGGCCTACATGAGTCCCGAGCAGGCGCGCGGCGAGCTCGACGCGCTGGGGCCGTGTTCCGACGTGTACAGCCTGGGCGCGACGCTCTATTGCCTGCTGACCGGCAAGCCGCCGTTCGAGGCCGACGACCTCGGCGCCATCCTCCGCGCCGTCGAGGCCGGCCGGTTCGCCACGCCGCGGCAGCTCGACCCGTCGCTCGACCGGCCGCTGGAAGCCATCTGCCTGAAGGCCATGGCCACCGAGCCGCAAGACCGCTACCCCTCGGCGAAGGCGCTGGCCGACGACCTTGAGCGGTGGATGGCCGACGAGCCGGTGACGGCCTGGCGGGAGCCGGTCTCGCGGTGGCTGCGGCGGTGGTCGCGACGGCACCGCACGGCGGTGACCGCGGCCACGGTGGCCGGGCTGACGCTGCTGGCCGGCCTGGCGGCTGTGGCGACGGTCGAACGCCGGTCGAATGACACGCTCCGCGGCCTGAACGGCCGGCTCGAACGAGCCAATACCGAACTGGCCGACGAAAAGGCCCGCGTGCAACAGCAGTTCGCGCTGGCGCTCGACTCCATCCGCACGTTGCAGACCGGCGTCAGCGACGACTTCCTACTGAGAGAGGAGCAGTTCAAGGGCCTGCGAGACCGTCTGCTGCGGACGGCGGCCGATTTCCACGACCGGCTGGGCGGGCTCCTGAAAGGGCGGTCCGACCGCGACTCGCGGCAGGCGCTGGCGAGCGCTGAGTTCGAGCTGGCCGACCTGACCGGGAAGGTGGGCGACGCGACGGAGGCGCTCAAAAGGCACCAGGAAGTTCTGTCTCTACGCGAGTCGCTGGCCTCTGAGCCCGGGGTCGACGCCGAGTCACAGGCCGATGCCGCCGTGAGCCTGCTGGAAGTGGGCCAGGCCCAGTTGGTCGTGGGCCAGACGGCAGAGGCCGAAGCCTCGCTCCGCGCGGCCCAGGAGCGGCTGGCGCGACTCGCCGCGGCGCACCCCGACTCCATCCCCCTGCGCGCCGATCTGGCCTCGACCGAGTGGAACCTGGCGAAGATCTTGCGGGATACGGGACGCAAATCCGAAGGCCTGGCCTTATTAGAAAGCGCCCGCGATGCCCGAGCCGCCCAGGCCGCTGCCGCACCCGGCGACGCGACCCGGCAACCCGAGTGGGGCAAGACTCAGTACGACGTCGCCTCGGCGTTGTTTCAGGCAGGACGATTGTCCCAGGCGCTGGAGGCGGCGAGCCAGGGGGAGGCGATTCTCGAGCGGTGCGTCGCGGCCGCCCCGGACGCGACCGAAGCCCTCTACGAATTGGGCCTGAGCCAGAAAGCCGTGGGGCTTACGCTTGCCGCCCAGGGACAGACCGACGCGGCGCTGGCGGTCCTCGATCGCATGCGGAAAACCGCCGAGCGCCTGGTGGCGACAAATCCCGCGCTCACGCAGTCTCAGCTCCTATTAGCCCACGCCTATGGCAATCTCGGCTTTATCCTCCACTTCGCCGGTCGGGAACACGAATCACTCGAGGCGACGGAACGAGCATTGGAGATCGACCGCAAGCTGGTCCACGATCATCCCTCGGTCTTCGACTTCCGCGACTGGCTGGCAGTCGCTCGATCTGACCAAGCCGGGTCGCTCGCGTACGTGGGCCGACTTTCGGAGGCGCTGGAGGTTGCACGCGACGCGGTTGTCGTGGCGCGGGGGATGGTGGCCTCGAATCCAGAGATGACCCGTTCCCGCTTGAATCTGGCCATGGCCCTCATCTCCCAGGGGCGTGCCGAGGCCCGACTGGGACGCCGAAGTGATGCGGCTTCCACGCTCCGTGCAGCCATCGCGATCACCGAGTCGCTCCCCGAGTCGCGCAATCTGTTCGGCCGCTTCTACATGACCTGCGCACGCTCGCTACTCGCCGGAGTGCTCGACGGCGAGGAGGCCCGAGCCGAGGCGGATCGGGCGATTGCCGCCGCTGCCGCCTCCGTCGCAGGCGGCCTTCGCGACCTGACCGCCTTCCGGAACGAGCCCGACATGGATCTGATCCGTCCCCGGCCCGAGTTCCAGCTCCTGCTGCTGGACATGGCCTTTCCGGAAGATCCTTTTGCACCGTGATCCAGCACGCGGCCAGGCGACACATATCACGAACTCGGGCTCAGCGTGCGGGTCCGTGGAGCATGAAAGCCGCGCCCCACAACGCCCCGCTCCCCAGCATCAGGCCTCGCGGCGCCGTCGTTCGGAGTTCACGCGGCTCAGACGACCGAGCGGAAGTCGGTCAGGGTTCCCTCCGACCGTCGGCACGGCCGGCGGGGGCTGCCAGCCGAGGCGATGGCGAGCGAGGGTGCTGCATAGCCTGGCCCATTCGCGACGCCCCGGGGCGTCAGATGGTCGTCTGGGCGGTGGGATCTGCACCCGAGCCCCACAAGCGTAAAGCGATTTGTATCCAATGGATAGGAAACTGCGGACAGCTGATGCCAGCAGAGTGGCAGCAATTCGGGTGCCCCAACTTGTAAGCATGAGATGGCCGTGATCGATCCCAACCTGGATACTTCTACTGTATCTCTACGTTCGTAGTTGGTTCTTCAAAGGGGGTAAGAGTTTGCGTGAGTAATGCTGGAAGAATCGGGCGAGCTCGTTGCGTTCCAACCAACGTGTGGTGCACCGGGAGAGCTTCTCGGGGCTGTTGACGTTGAGACGTTCCTCGATGATCCCTGCGATCAGTTGCCGCAACCGCGGTGACGTCAATGCCGGTGTCTGTATTTTTTCCCCGCCGCGTCTCCTGATTCAGGAACCACGCGGCCACGAGCGACAAGGTTTGATGGTGATGCCAGGCGATCCAGTTCCGCACCTGGTAATCGGCCAGGCCCGCCTCCCCTTTGCCCCGCTCCAGGCACTCCTCGATCCGATGCGCCAGTTTGGCCACCCGGCCAAATTCGATCAACGGAGTTTCGGCTTTACTATTTGATAAATAATAATCATGTTTAACAGTTCCATCGGCCTGTTGCTCACGCGTGATGAAGAGGACCTCCTCGAAACCTGCACGATTGCCCGGTCCTCGAGATTGGACGCGCCGCTTGATCGCGTCGACCACCAAAGGTCCCTTCTCGCCATCACGGACGTCGAGCCTCGTCCACGCCGATTCCGGCAGGGCCGCACGCCAATGATCCACACGCATGAAAGGAGCCTTGGGGGGTTGACCCCGCCCCCCATATTCCGGTGGCGGTGCCTCCAGATCGCGGATCGTCGTGTTCGACGGAACCGCCAACAGATACTGCTCCCCCCGCTCCCTCAACGCCTGGCGAAAACTCGCGGGACGGCCCATTTCATCGTCCCCCGCCACCCACGCGTGTGGCAGCAACCCACCTTGCTCATCCAGCATCGCCAGGGCCAATTGATGGCGCGTCTGGAACTTGATGGACTTGGGGACGCCAGCCTTGTTCCGGCGGTCGCGATCCTTGGCCCATTCCTTGGGCAAGTAAAGCCTTACATTGGTAATCGTATGCTCTTTTCTAGACGCATAAGCCATGTAGACGCCAACCTGACAGTTCTCAACCTTCCCCAGCCGGCCGCACCACTGCCGCGCGACGCCCACCGACATAGTCCCTTTCTTGGGGAAGCCCGAAGGGTCGAAGATAATCACCCCATCCTTCTCGCCCAGTTGCTCGCCGACCTGCTGCGCAGGATCGTGAGCAGGGGTTGATGATCCCATGGCACGTGCCCGATGAACTTTTGGATTCCTTGTCGTTCTTGATCGTGGAGATAAGCGATTCCCTCGCCGGTCTTGTGCTCAAGCTTCGACAGCAGACCGGTAACGTACTCGGTTGCATGTCGATGTTGTTCAGGTTCGCTCAGGGTCGCAGCGAACGGCTCGATGAAGACGTCCAACCGTTCCAGCAGACCATCGATCAAGTCAGGCGACACCTGCGATTGTGCCAGCATGTCAGCCAACCGTGCTTCGTATCGTCGATCCATGACGCCCTCGCTTCCTTGTAACATCCTTGACGGAAGCGAATATCAGAAAAAACCTTACAGTTCGTCAACCCCAGGATACAGTAGAAATACTCACATGCCAGCCGACTCCTCTACGAGGGGCGACACCGTGGCACGTCGGTTTTTTGGGCGTTCGCCAATCCCCCTACCCCGCACCCGACGATCCCCGACCAGGCGGGTTGCTCAGTTCGGCGATGTTCACGGTGGTCAGGCCGATCCACCCGGGACCGTATCTCACCGCCCGGACTTCGTCGAACTTGCCGCTCCGGCACCACTCCGCGACCGAGCCGTTCGGCTACAGCGCGGACCAGGTAACGCTCATCGCCCCGCCTGCCTTCCGCGCAAAACCGCGGCTGGACATGACAACCGCTCTCACTCCCGTACGCCACGCGAACCTGACGTACGATCGACATGATGAACCTGGCACCGATCCCGGAATGAAAGCCACATCGGTTCAGATCGTCGACGATCTGGTCGTCGGCCCCGGTCACCGCCGGGGTCCGAATCGTATCGACCACAGCCTGGCGAGCGACTTCACCATCTCCAACGCAACCAGCCTGTCGCTCGAGAGTTTTATGGTGCCAGATAGAGGCAAAGAAATGGCGACGGAGAGCGGACAACTTAGGGCGGTTTTCTGACGTGTTGCAAGCAGTTTCTGAGATCTTGGAAGGGGGGGCAGACATTCCTGTCTGTCAGGGCAGGCATGCTCCGGCAGGCAGGAATGCCTGCCCCCCGGTCTCAGTCTGCGATCCGAGTGAAAACCGCTCTCTAACAGACACGCACGGTCACTCCCGGCGCTCCGGGCGGAAAAAAAACGGTTTGCTGTCGGGATCCGACTTCGACTGGCCATTTCATCGTAGAAGCAAGGCCCACACGCGGCTGGCAAAGTGACCAGCCGCTCTTGCCCGCCTGGAACGCTCAGTTCCGGATCAAACAAAAAAGTCCGCGACCCAGCCACGTTGCTCCCGGGACAGGCTCCGGAGCAGGCCGTGCGGGATCGCCCTGCACCTATGGGAGGACCTGATCATGATTCGCTCCTGGAATCCCCGTCGCCGCAACGAGACCCCAGTCCGTGTCAAGCGTGACCGCCGCAGCCGGATGTGCATGGAGCCCCTCGAGGACCGCCAGCTCATGGCGACCTTCAGCGTGAGCAGCCTGGGAGACAGTGGAACCGGCAGCCTGCGCCAGGCCATCATCAACTCCGACAGCACCCCCGCCACCGTCAACAACCCGAACGTCATCTCATTCTCGGGTCTTCATAACATCGCGCAGATCCAGCTCTCCTCGCAGTTGCCCACGATCACCCAGCCCGTGATCATCGACGGCACGACCGAGAGCAGCTACAACGGCGCCCACCCGTTCGTCCAGCTTCTGGGCAGCTCGGCGGGCTCGGCGCTTGGCCTGGACATCACGGCGTCGGGGACGCAGGTCAAGGCGCTGGCCATCGACGCGTTTTCCAGTGGCGGCGTGCTCATCGACAACGCCTCGAACGTGACGCTTACCGGCGACTATATCGGCATCGACCCCAACAACAACGCGACCGGCCAGGATGCGAATGGGAATATCGTCTACGAAGGCAACGGCGTCTACGGCCTGACGATCCAGAGCGAGAACGGCGGATCGTCCACGGGGAACTTGCTGTCCAACGATATCGTCTCGGCGAACGACTACAACGGCATCATCCTCTCGGGGCTGAACACCACGAAGAATGTCATCAGCGGCACGATCATCGGCTCGGACAACACGGGTGCTGCCGTCGTGGACGACCCGGGGAACGCGCTGGGCAACGGCCAGCGCGGGGGCGGGGGAAGCGGCATCGTCATCAACGGCGGGGCCTCGTACAACACGATCGGCGGCACGACCACGTCCGCCAAGGATGTCATCCTGGGCAACAAGAGCTACGGCATCTACATCACCGACAGCGGCACGTACGACAACGTGGTCGAGGGTGACGTCATCGGTACCGATATCACCGGCATGCACGGCGCCGATTCCGTTGGACGATCCTATGGAAACGGCGTGGACGGCGTGGGCATTGTCATGGGCGCCGGTTACAACGTCGTGAGCGGTACCACGACCGCCCCCGAGGTCATCTCGAACAACGGAGCCAGCGGCGTTCTGATCTCCGGTTTGTTCACCTCCTCGAATATCGTCGAGGGGGTGCACATCGGCACGGACATCACCGGAGAGACGGCCCTGCCCAACGCCGGCGACGGCGTCACGGTGACCAGTGCGGCAAGCTCGAACTTCATCGGCCTTCCAACCAGCACCCCGAACATCATCTCGGGCAACGCGGGCAACGGTGTGACCATTTCGGGTTTTGACACCGACGAGAACTTCGTCGAGAACAACCTGATCGGGATCGACGCCAACGGCGTCACCGCGCTGGGCAACGCTGGCGACGGAGTGCATGTCAACGGCCAGGCGTCGAGCAACTTCATCGGCTACGCGGCCTCGAACAGCGGCAACGTCATCTCCGGGAACATCGGCTGGGGCATCTACATCAGCGATTCCGGCACGAACCTGAACACGGTCGCGAACAACCTGGTCGGCACGGATGCGGCCGGGAAGCACGCCGTCCCCAACGACCACAACGGTATCGACGTGGTCTTCGGTGCCCAGAACAACACGATCGGCGGTACCACGACCGCGGCGCGGAACGTCATCTCCGGCAACCTCTTCGAGGGGGTGCTCATCGGCTTCTCGGGCACGACGGGGAACGTCGTCGAAGGGAACTTTATCGGCACCGACATCACCGGCAAGGCTTTCCTCGCGAATAGCCAGCAGCTCGACGGCGTCTACGAGGGCCTGGGCGCAGGGAGCAACACGATCGGCGGCCAGAACTCTGGCGCCACCTGGAACCTGGCGGCCTGGAACGTGATCTCGGGCAACTCGGTCAACGGGATCCTGGTCACCGACAGCGGCACGACCGGCGCGGTGATCTCGGGCAATTTCATCGGCACCGACGTCACGGGCACGGTCGCGCTGCCCAACGGCGGCAACGGCGTCACCATCGCCGCCGGTACCTCGAACACCACCGTGGGCTCCGTCTCGTCCGACTATCCCAATCTGAACGTGATCGCGGGGAATCTTGGCGACGGCGTCTCGATCACGTCCTCCACCGGTAATGTGGTCGGGTTCGATTACGTCGGGGTTGATCTCAACAACACGATCGCGCTGGGCAACATGGGCAACGGCGTTTCCATCCACGCCGCGAACAACAACGTCCTGGGCTTCGTGATCGATCGTTACAACGGCGGTGACGGCATCCTGACCGACCAGGGGACGACGGGGACCGGTTGGTCCTTCACCGCGGTCTACGGGAACGGGGCTGGCAGCATCGTCCAGGTGGGCAATCCGACACCGCAAGCCATCCCGGTGATCACGGGCGTGACCACCGACGCCACGGGCCGGACCACGGTCACGGGCGTGGTGACCGGCTCGCCCGATCATAACGCCAATCTCGACATTGAAATCTACGCGACCCCGGCCACTCCCGTCTTCACCGGCAACCAGGGAGAGACCTTCATCAGCCAGGTCAACGTGACCAGCGACAACAACGGCAACGCCAGCTTCAGCACGATCCTTCCTTCCGCGATCGCGGGCGGCGAGCTGATCACGGCAATGGCCGACCTCTCCGCCACCCAGACCTCGGCCCTGAGCACGCCAGTCGCTGTCCCTGGCACCGCCACCCTGGGCGATGCTGGTTTCGAGTCGCCCGTCCTCCCGGCCGGAACCTTCAAGACCGACCCCACCGGCACCATCTGGACCTTTAGCGGACAGGCGGGTATCTCCGCCAACAACAGCCCCTTCACCAGCGGCAACCCGAACGCTCCCCAGGGAACTCAGGTCGCCTACGTCCAGCGCACCGGGTCGTTCAACCAGTCCGTCGTCCTCCCCGCGGGGACCTACCAGATCAGCTTCGACGCAGCCCAGCGCGGCAACTATCTGACCTCTCATGAGGACTTCAACGTCCTGGTCGACGGCAACGTGGTCGGCACCTTCAAGCCGGGCTCGACGAGCTACGCCAGCTTCGCCACCTCCACCTTCTCCGTCACCGCGGGAACCCACACCGTCACCTTCCAGGGCCTGGATACCGTCGGCGGCGATAACACCGTCTTCCTCGACGCTCTGAGCCTGGTACCAGGCGTCCCCACCCTCGCCAACGCTGGCTTCGAGTCGCCGAACGTCGGCAACGGCTTCGTGGTCGACCCCACGAACGCGAGCTGGACCTTCTCCGGCCAGTCCGGCATCTCCGGAAACGGCAGCGCCTTCACCAGTGGCAACCCGAACGCTCCCCAGGGAACTCAGGTCGCCTACGTCCAGCGCACCGGTTCGTTCAACCAGTCCGTCGCCTTCCCCGCGGGGTCCTACCAGATCAGCTTCGACGCAGCCCAGCGCGGCAACTACCTGACCTCGCACGAGGACTTCAACGTCCTGGTCGATGGCACCGTGGTCGGCACGTTCAAGCCGGGCTCGACCAGCTATGCCAGCTTCGCCACCTCCAGCTTCACGGTCTCCGCGGGAAGCCATACCATCACCTTCCAGGGCCTGGATACCGTCGGCGGCGATAACACCGTCTTCCTCGACGCCGTGACCCTGCTCCCCGCTGCCCCGACCCCGGCCAATGCCGGCTTCGAGGCGCCGAATGTCGGCCATGGCTTCGTGGTCGACCCCACGAACGCGGGCTGGACCTTCTCCGGCCAGTCCGGCATCTCCGGAAACGGCAGCGCCTTCACCAGCGGCAACCCGAATGCCCCCCAGGGTGCTCAGGTCGCCTACGTCCAGCGCACCGGGTCGTTCACCCAGAACGTCACCGGCTGGACCGCCGGCACCTATCAGATCAGCTTCGACGCAGCCCAGCGCGGCAACTACTTGACCTCGCACGAGGACTTCAACGTCCTGGTCGATGGCACCGTGGTCGGCACGTTCAAGCCGGGCTCGATCAGCTATGCCGGCTATGCCACCTCCAACTTCACCGTCTCCGCGGGTAGCCACACCATCACCTTCCAGGGCCTGGACAGCGTCGGTGGCGATAACACCGTCTTCCTCGACGCCGTGACCATCGTCACCATCGGGCCCGCCGGCAACACGCCCGCTCAGCCCGCGAACACGAACCTCAATCAGACCGTGCAGCCCCTGCTGCTTGCCGCCGGCCCCGCTGCCACGACCAGCACGGGCTCTGGCATCACGACCAACACCGTGAAGCTCGGCCAGACGTCGAACTACCCGGTAACCATCAGCAGCCCGAACACCACACCCACCCTCACCAACCTCTACCAGATCCCCCTCAGCAAGAAACCGGGCAGCCTCGCCTGATCGCAATCTGCATCAACGAGCACCTCGGAGGTGTCAGGAGCCACTCGGTTCCTGACACCTTTTTCCTTTGATATGCTTTGGACAGTGTATGCTTTGAGAGTTACTCAAATGCGCTTGCATGTGCTTTGTATTAGCACGTAACGAGTCTTGCGTCATGCGAAGGCAGGGCTGTGCCAGCGCAGACGTCGCCGGGAGCACAGAATCTACCCCAGGCCGGCCGGCGCGGGGATAGGGCGTTCGGAGTCTCGATCGGACGCCGTTTTCAGTCGCGGGTCCGCCGGGATCGGGGCCAATCGGTGACGCGGCCGGGCGCTCAGACCTTGCCGCGGAGGGCCGCGGCCAGTCCGCCCTTCGAGATCAGGCCGGGCGCCGGGTTCGCTTTGTTCTGCAATGAAAAACCGGGGCGATCCGCGTTGCCCGGCCGGCCGGCCACGTAGAGGTCGAGCACCGGGGAGGGATCGTCTCGCAGAGTCGAGGCCGGAACCTCGAGCCGCGGACGTGCCGCGGCCGGCGCAACCGTCACTGCCGGTGCAGAAGCCGGGGGTGCCGCGGGCTCGGGCGGCTCGGCCGAGCGGGTGCGCGGGAGTGGCTCGGGCTCGTGGCGATACGCGGAATGGCCGATCATGGGCCTCCCGCGCTCAGCGCGCAGCTTTTCCAGCTTGGTCCAGGCCGAGCGGAAGAGCCTGTCGGCGGCCGCCTCGTAGCGCCGGAGGCGTGTGCCCTCGGGGCCCAGGTCCAGGCTCGCCCCGGTCAGCCAGCCCTGCATGGCCGGCTGCTCGACGGACTGCCAGACCTCGTCGCTCCGCCTCTCCAGCTCCTCGACCTGCTCGTCGATCATCGCCCGCAGCTCGCCCACGGCCTCGTCCGACCCCGACCGGGCCTGCGTGCAGAGGCCCTCCAGCCAGCCCGTCCAGTCATCCAGATGCCGCAGCTCCGCCGGCCGGCTCAGCAGGTTGAGAATGAGCGTGACGTCGGCCTCGGACCAGTCGCACCGCGGGCTGTCTTCGGCCGCTCCGAGGGCATTGCCCAAGAGCCTCCAGCGCTCGATGAGCCAGTCGCAGCCGGAGCTGGATCGCTGAAGCTGCGCGACGGCCGCCTGCGGATCATCCGCCAGCCGCCGGCCAATCTCCGCGACCTTGACCAGCTCGTCCTGCTCCCAGTTGGCGAACCGGGCGGCGTTCGTCTCGGCGTCGTGGCGGATGATCCGCAGGCACAGCTCGTGCTGCCGCCACGCCCCGAGTGCGATCTGCCGAACGAGCTCGCGCTCGACCTCGTTGCGGGGCCGGAGGTCGCGGATGAACTCGCGCTCGCGCCGTTCGACCTCCTCGGCCGCGGCCGGCGGCAACACGACCCCGGCCCCGGTGAGCCCCTCCTTGCATCCATTCTTCCGGCTGCGAGCCTTCCCCTCCGGCGAAGTCGGCCCGCGCGACTTGCGGCCGTTGGCCCGGCTGGCCTCGGCCCGCGCCGGACTTGCGGCAGGCGTGGGCATGATGGATGTGGCGAGATGCGTAACGTCTTTCGCATCAGGCAATTCGGCGAGCGCGGCGGACATCGGCGGCTCCTGGTTTTTGTGGGATTGTTGAAGCTGGAACGCGGGATCGCTCACGACCCGGGGCTTCTCCCTGCCTCTGAACATACCCCGGCCTCGTCGCCGGTCCCTGCTATCTTAAGCGCCAATCTGCGCCAATGGGACAACCCCGGCGAGAAAGACCAGCGCCCCCACTCCGCACCACACGTAGAACCCTTATGACCGAACCACCGCCTGTTGCTGCAAGTCAGGCCCCGACGGGCCCACTCGGAAGTGCTACGCTTCCAGTCGCCTCCCTCTTCTCGTGGGATACGATTCCAATCGTGTCTCTCTTCCTGAAGAATCAACGGAGACTCAGCAGGCACAACGAACTGTTTCCCTGTTGTCTGCGATCGGAATGATGTCTCTTTTGGAGTTCGCTTCTCTTGGCCTGCATCTTGACTTCGGATTAAACTTCTACTTTAGTAGATCTTAGACGACGAATGCTCCCAACGCCCACGCGAAAGCGTGATGCCCTCCGGGACCTGAAGCGTTGCGTTTCTGGTGTTCCTCTGACTGGTGAGCTCACCGGACTCGGAGCTTACTTGACGCGTAACGCACCGCCCAAGGCTGGTCGGCTACATCACCCCAGGTGAGACCACCAGGTCCGCAGGCACATGCTATATGTGTACCTACTTATAGCATAATGGTTGGTACTGGACTTCTCAGTGCCAAGCCGCGTCCCCTTTGGGAGTCACATCATGATCGATGTAGTTCGCTCGTCCGCCGGTTCATTACTGCCCGATACTGAGAGGAAATTGCACGACATAGTGGAATTCTGGAATCAGATCAATGGCTCAGATGAACTGGCTGCGGCTTACGGGAGTGTTCTAGGACCGCTGGAGAGGGAGGTGGCTGAGGCACTGTATCAGGATCCGCCGGACATTGTCGCGGCATGGTCTGCTACGGCAAGAGCCTTTGCTTACCTATCCGGAACCAATGCGTTCTAGAACACCCCATCCACTTTCTGGAGTTTGTTATGAGTCTCTACGTGGGTCGCACTGCCCGATATTTGCGGGAGCGCTTGGGTCTCAAGCAGAAGGAAATGGCCGAGGAATTGGGAATCTCGGTTGTTCACTATTGCAATATCGAGAACAGCAGGTCTGTCCCGTCTCCGGAATTAATTGATCGTTTTCGGGAACTCTGGGACGTTGATCTCCACGTTCTCGGATGGAGTCTTTTCGGCGACACGAGCAAGCTACCGCTGGCATTGCAGGAGTCCGCAGCCAAAATCGCAGAGACGTGGAAGCGTGAACTCGCCGAGAAGGTACGCTACCGGCACATCGCCAACTAATATGCTGCACATACGGTCGGAACGGTGCCTAGCGGATATCCTCGGCATCCCATCTCGCAGACTCCGAGCGGGTTTGACCAATCTCCACAATTGTGTTCGTCAATATTCTTTGATAGATCCAACGAAACCTGGAAAGTGTCGGGACATCATTGAGGTTAGAGGGCTGTGGAGGCTCTTGCTCGACAGGCTTTATGCCCGAGTCCTGCTCCCCAATCTTCGCCCCTCCGTTCATAGCCACGGCGGTGTACGTGGACGGTCTATCATCACCAACGCGAGGGTGCACGCTGGCTCTGTCTACGCCTACACCGTAGACATAACCAACTTCTTCCCGTCTATTCATCGCACCCGCGTGTATAGGCTATTCACCGAGACCTTCGATTGCTGTACTGATGGCCTTCTATACTGCAATTTGCAGGAAAGCCAGGCTTCCCTAACAACGCCATTGGCCAAGTGGTTGTCATGAACGATACCGTAGGCAAGATCATCGAAGCCCTTAAAGGCGGCGCAAAGTTTAGATTTCAATCTTTTCTGGACGGCTCTGTCAAAATCTACTCCTCGCAACATTTCGTAAAAAATGCAAGACGGACAAGCCCGCAATGCGCTTGCGCTGAAGGAGGACAGAAAACGGGCCGGGCCACGCAAAAGGTGTCGGGGCTGATTCGCCTTCTATAGCTCACCGACTTCCAGCTTTCCATCATCCCTCGCTCACCATCAAGGCACACCCAGCCGCCAGGCGGGTGGAAGGGGGAAACTGGCCTGGTCCCGAGCGCCCGCATCGTCTTGCCGCGCCATGGCGGCGAGGAGGCGGCCGATCAGGCACGAGAACTTGAAGCCGTGGCCACTGCATGGGCTGGCAACGAGGACATCGTCGCGGCCGGGGAGGAAGTCGACCACGAATTGCTCGTCCGGGGCCACCGTGTAAAGGCACGTTTCGGCCTGGTCGATCGGTGCGCTGGCCAGGGCGGGAATGTGGGCGCGGAGGAAGCCGCGGACGACCGCGCGATAATCGTCGCTCACGGCGGTCTCCGCGACGTTCGGATCGGTCGGCGGCCCGAAGTGGCGGGCCGTCTTCACGCCGGTTCCCAGCAGGCCCGGCATGCCGTAGTAGGCGTCGTCGTCGCGGTCGCCCTTGTAGATGAATACGGGAAATCGGCCGATCTCGAAGGGCCCAGGATCGGCCGGGCGGAAGTAGAGCACCTGCTGCCGCGTGGGCACGAGCGGCACCGGAAACTGGGGCAAGAGCTGCTTCACCCAGGCCCCGGCCGTGACGATGAGCCGGTCCGCGGTGATGGCGGCCGTGTCGGTCAGGACGATCGGCCTGCTCCCTTGCAGGTCGATCGCGCGGACCGGAGTGGACGGGACGACCTGCGTCCTGGCGCCGCCGTGGAGACGTGCGAGTTCGAGCTGGAGCATCACGGCCGCGGACGCGGCGAGCATGCCGGCGTCGGGCTCGAAGACAACGTCGTGCCGGGCCGGAACGGCGAAGGCCGGGTTCGCCCGGTTCCAGTCCGCGCCGGTCATGCGGCGATGGGGAACATCGAGCGCCTCCAGGTTGGCAGCGACACGGGCCACATAATCCACGCCCTCGGGGCTGAACGACACGCCCCCGGTGCGGATGTAGACGGAGCGTCCGGCGTCGGCCTCCAGCTCTCTCCAGGCGCGGAAGGCCGCCGGCATGAGCCGGGCGTAGTCGGCATCGGCGTAGGAGTGCCGGGTGATTCGCGCCGCGCCGTGCGAGCTGCCGCGATCGTGTCCCAGCGCGAACTGCTCGAGGAGCAGTACCGGCTCGCCCCGCCGCGCCAGGTGATACGCGGCTGCCGCGCCCATGGCTCCCGCGCCGATGATCACATTCCGCGCTGCGCTCTGGTTCATGGCGTGGACCTCGCGATTACCGGACTGGATTCCACCCGGAGCAGCCGGATCTCGAGATGCTACACCAGGAGGGAGCCTACCCGCCACGGGCCGATCAACGCCGACGCAACCGCTTCTGGTAGACCTCGAGGGGTGCTGGCCGGAGTTTCACGGACTGCCGGGGAAATGCCAAGGGCCGCGGTGCCGGCATGTGCACCGGTAGCAAGAGCGTACGCTGGCCAGGTAAGGACCCGGCGCTGAACTGCTGCTCCCGGCCGGCGGGAGCGCTGGCAACCGTCAAGGGTGGGGCGCTGGGTCCCGGCGACGCGGCATTCGGCGTGACCGAACAAGCCTGCACGGGGGTGATGGCCAGAGGAGCGGCGGGGACCGGGCCTGATCCGGCCACACCGGAGCCCGCGGCCAGCGCCGCCACCATCCCCGCCGGGCTCAGGGCCGTCGGCGCCGGGCTGCCGAAGACGCTGAAATCATAGAGCGAGTAATTGTTGGAATAGGGGCCGGGCTGGGTGCAGTCGATGCGCACAAAACGTCCGCTGCCGGAAAGTCCGCTGAAATCGGCCACGCCCTTGCTCTGGTTGCCGCTGATGACCTTGATCGTGGTCCAGTTCACCGCGTCGTTGCTGACCTGGATCTGGTAGTTCACCGCGAAGGCCGTCTCCCAGTTCAGACGCACCTCCGAGATGCTGTAAGGCGCTCCCAGGTCCACGTAGATCCAGCCGGTCTCGCCGTTTTGCATCCATTGACCGCTTGACCACCGCGTGCTGCTGTTGCCGTCCACCGCCAGGCCCGGCGCGTAGTACGTACTCTCCACCGACGATGCGTAGGCGGGTCGGTCAAGTGCAAGATCGGTCACCGCCGTGCCGAAGACGCTGAAATCATAGAGCGAGTAATTGTTGGAATAGGGGCCGGGCTGGGTGCAGTCGATGCGCACAAAACGTCCGCTGCCGGAAAGTCCGCTGAAATCGGCCACGCCCTTGCTCTGGTTGCCGCTGATGACCTTGATCGTGGTCCAGTTCACCGCGTCGTTGCTGACCTGGATCTGGTAGTTCACCGCGAAGGCCGTCTCCCAGTTCAGACGCACCTCCGAGATGCTGTAAGGCGCTCCCAGGTCCACATAGATCCAGCCGGTCTCGCCGTTTTGCATCCATTGACCGCTTGACCACCGCGTGCTGCTGTTGCCGTCCACCGCCAGACCCGGCGCGTAGTACGTGCTCTCCACCGACGATGCGTAGGCCGCCTTCCCCAGGGCGAGGTCTGGCGCCGGGGTGACCTCGATGCCGCTCACCTTGGCGTTGTCGCGAATGCTCGTGAACTGGATGACGATCTGACCGGTGCTCGACGAAAGGCTCTCAAACTGGCGCTCGATGGCGATGTCCTTGCCGCCCGCCACGGCGTAGACATCGAAGTTCGTGAGCACCGGGTTACCGTTGATCAGGACGTTGAAGAGCCGGTCGCCGGGCGCGTTCCAGTAGATCTCGGCGAAGTCGAGCCGCACGATATAGGGGGCATCTGGGACCAGGTTGGGGAGGGTATAGCTGAAATTGCCGAAGCGCTCGGACTGGTAGACCTGCTGGGGTGCGGGGTCGATCAGGCCGCTGGTGTTGATCGGGTCGGTGACCGAGTAGGTCGAGCCTCCACTGTAGTCTCCGTCGGCCGCGTAGCCGGTGGACGCCCCTCCGCCGGCGTTGATGATGACGCCGGCGGCCTCGGCCCGGGCCACCGCCCCGGCCGGGTTGATCACCCCTCCGGTCTTGCTCCAGGCGCCGACGGACTGAGCATGCGGCGTGGCCGTGCCCTCGATCACGCTGATCACCTGCTGAGCCGGGTGTCCTGGCGGCAGCAGGGCCGCGATCACGCCGGCGACGCCGGAAGTGTAACCCGCCGAGTACGACGTGAAACCCTGCACGTTGGAATACGCCCCCAGGTCCACGTGGTTCGGCCCCCAGCTCGACACGGACGTGAGATTGCCCGCGGCATCAACGGCCGCGGCCACGATCACGTTGGTGGGCGCGGGGCTGGCCGTGGAATACACAGGGTCGGAAGCGTAAGCCGGGTACAGCACCAGGTGATCGATGTTGATCGCATCGTTCCCCGGCGCGGTGACCACCACGGCGCCCTTGCTCTGAGCGTAAGCAATGGCTTGCGAGAGTGTGGAACCGTTGTGCGGGTCGGCCAGATCCTGAAGCACGGGATCGGAGGTCGAGGCGACGCTCAGGTTGATCACCGCGGCGCCGTGGTCGGCCGCCCAGTAGACGCCTCGCACCAGCGCGCTGGCGTCGATGTTATCGCCGCTGGAGGTGTCGCGGATGGGCATGATCTGCACGCCAGCGGCGCCGGCTCCGGGCTGGGACTCGGCGGCCTGGATGCCCTGCACGATCAGGTCCGCGACGGTCGAGCCGTGGCCGTGCTGGAGGCTCGTGTCCTGGACCACGCCGTCGCCGTACTGGGCCGCGGGCTGCTGGCTGTATGCGTCGTAGGCGGCGCTGAAGTTGTAATACGGGCCGTCTGCGCTGCTGGTGAGGTCCACGCCGGTATCCACCAGGGCGATCAGGACGGTCAAGAGCGAGCGGTCTTCCAGTCGTTCGAACGCCGCCGGGCGGGTCCGAGCCGGTTTTCGGTGTCGCATTGCTAAGCAATCCCTTTGCCGACGACGACAGCTGCGGCCTCCTGCGCATTCGACCGCGGGCCTGGGGAATTCCCGGAGGAATGCCTACTGGAATATAGCAGCCGTTTTCGAAGCAGGTCGGGTTTTGCGCGGATCCGGCAGTGCCGGCATCGGCCTTAGTCCCGTCGGGCGATTGACCGGCCTGTCTGGCCTGGAATCAGCGGAGCGGCTTCATACCAGCCCCCATGCAGGAGCGAGGGTGGCCGCCCGTCCCGACCGGGCCAGGAGACAAGCCGCGCGTTTCGGGTTGCTATGAACCGTCGATCGCGTGTCCTGCAAGCAGAGTTGTAAGCAGAGAGAAGCGCGAGCCGCGCGACGTGACACGTCATGGGCTCATGGGCGTCACGAAGCCGTTCTGCTGAATGTTTTGCGACGGATGCGGCAGCGCGCGGGCCAGGGCGGGTCGGAGCCAGGCCCCTTGTCTTGAGCTTGTGTGCGAAAAGACTGAAAAATGGCCGACGAGCGCAGGCTCGCGATTGACACCTGCAAGGGGCACTCGTACATTGTGGGGGGACCTCTCGTGCATGTACAACAGTGATCTATTTTGTCAGCCGTTTCGTTTACACACTCGAAATCGTCGGCAACGACGTTCGCTGTCCTGGCCTTCCGCTCCGTGAAGAGAGCCGCGCAGAACCGAGCCAACCTCAAAAACGCCGACTGTTGCCTGGAAGGCTATCCTGATCATGAAAGGTGCTGAGCTCTACCACCGCGTGGTGAACTGGCCCACTGAGCTGGAGCTGGTGTTGCTGTTCGCGGCAGGCGCGGGCCTGATCATCGTGGCGACGATCCTGATGTCGCTGGGCAAGGCGAAGATCCTGGCACGGATGCTGGGAGCGCTCGGCGTCTTCGGGATCATGCTGGCGATGTTCGTGATTCAC
Organism: uncultured Planctomycetaceae bacterium; assembly: GCA_963833985.1. Classification (GTDB taxonomy): domain Bacteria; phylum Planctomycetota; class Planctomycetia; order Isosphaerales; family Isosphaeraceae; genus Aquisphaera. Next base: position 6,545,315 of record CAWIAD010000002.1, on the reverse strand, counting down.
GAGCAGACCGTGCGGACGCATTACGGCGAATACGTCACCGTGACCCGCTCACGCTACCCTCAGCCCACCCGGTTCCAGATTCGAGTGGCTTTGCTCGGCTTGCCGGCCGCGGCGACCCTGGTGATGACGTGGGTACAAAGTTCCACCCGGCGCCGGCTCCGCACGAGCATCCCGCTCCATCTCAAGGAAGGCCGCAAGCTGCTGGCACAGGGTGCCCATCAGGCCGCCCTCGCCGAGTTCAACCGGGCGCTGACGATCTCTCCCTACCTTGCGGACGCGCACTACTATTGTGGCTGCGTCCACGAGGCCGAGGGGAAGCCGGACCTGGCGCTCGCCGAATATGATGAGGCCCTCCAGCTTGATCCCCGGCACGCCCTTTCCTACCTCCATCGCGGCCGCATTCGGAGCGAGAAGGGCGACCTGGAAGCCGCACTGGGCGATTTCGATCAGGTCATGATGATGCGGCCGAACGACGCCGAATGTTACCTCAATCGCGGAGTGTGCCTGGCCCGCAAAGGCATCATCAGCGATGCCATCCTCGATTTTCACCGGGTTCTCAAGCTCACCAACCACTCCGACTACGCCGAGCCGGCGCGGTTCTACCTGAGCCAGCTCACCTCGGCCTCGGAGCAGACCGGCGGCCGCAGCACCCCGCCCGGCCTCAACGGCTCGGACCAGTCCGCCGGGTCGATCGCCGCCGAGCCCAAGGGCCAGGATTACGTGCTCTGATCGGAGCGGCCCCGATCGCCCGGCGGCTGGTGAGAAGACGGCGCGCCTTCACGCGGGTGCAATCACGCCCTTCTTGATGATGAGGTTGCCGTACAGCGCGGTCTCGCCGGTGGCCACCACGCCGAAGGTCTGCTTCGCCCGCTCATAGAAGGCGAACCGCTCCACCTGCTCCATGGCGATGTGCCGTCCCTCGGCGCTGTCCAGCAGACGCTGGTACTCGTTCCAGATCGGTGCCGGCTCGCCCGGCTTGTCCACCCGCCGCATCACCGCGGCCGGCTTCTCGACATAGCTGTCCAGCGGGTAAAGCTGCAAGATCGCCTCCAGGATGGCCGGCACGCTGTGGCCGTCGGCGCGGACCAGCCGCTTTGCGTTGGTCACCGCGGGGAAGTTGGCGTCGGCGATCACCAGCTCGTCGCCGTGCCCCATTTGCGCAATCAGGTACAGAAGCTCGGGAGAGAGGATGCTCGGAATGCGCTTCAGCATTTTGGTTTTTCCTCGATCGCGGAGAACGTTGTGCGGGCGCCGCGGCCCGGCCCGGCCACGCGGCACCTCAGGATCGGCAGCCGCGCGGCCCGCGGCGTCTCGCCTTCGGGGCGAAGCCGTCCTCAGAATAACCTGCCGGCGCGCGAAAGGCACGTATCCGCAGGGAAGCGGTTCGGGCGCGGTCACGCCTTGCCCTGGAGCAGCGCGTGCAGCTTGAGCACGGTCGCCCAGTTGCGCGTGGTGGCCCTGTCACGGAGCTCACGTTCGATCGCCTTCGCCAGGCGGCTCTCCAGAATACCACCCGCGCACCACACATAGGCGACTCGCCCGCCGAGTCCCAGCACGTCCGGCGTCCAGTCCTGCTCCAGCAAGGGCTCGAGCCTGGCCCGATCGGCCGGATCGTTCAGCACGGCGATGAGCAACCGCGAGGGATCGTCGGCCACCCCGAGCAGCGGATTCGCGGCCACGACTCCGGCAAGCTCCGCGGCTGACAGCACCGTCACCCGGGACGAGACCCCGAGCACGTTCGCAAGTGCCTCTTCGACACGCGTCGCGGCATCCTTGGCGGTTCCGTCCCGGGCACTGAAAATCACGTTGCCGCTATTGAGCAGCGTGCGCACCTCACCGAATCCGAGGCCCTCGAACAGCGATCGCAGGTCGGCCATCGCCACCCGCTTGGCGCGGCCGACGTTGATGCCGCGGAAGAGAGCCACATGATCAGAGTGCTTCATGGAAGTCTGCGCCTCTTCGCTCTGCGATCAGGCCAGGAGGGCGTTGTCAGGGAGCGCGAGCCCGCCGAGCGCCGTTGTCACATTACGTCCCCGGCTGAAGGTGCGGCCACGCGGCTTCTTCCTCCGGCCTGGACCAATCCTCCGCCAGAGCGCCCTCGGCGAGCAGGGCGGCCTCTCCGGGAATCACGGCCGGTTCTTCGTGAATCGTTACCAGAGCCCGCCGCGGGCCAGGCACGCTGATCTCACCGAGCAATCGGACTGTGCCGCTGGCATCGACGACTGCCTCAACCGTTTGAATCATCGATCACCTCCACGAACGATCCGCCAGGGGTGGCAGGTCGGACAATCACGCGCGACGAACACATTCAGGGGACCGGGTGACACCGTATGGCTCTCATTCTACGTCTTCATGGCTTGAGCCGTGCTCCGTCGCGCATTCACGGGGCACACGCTCAGTCATCAGGCCAGGAGACAAGGTTCCCGCCCCCCTAGGCGATCGTCTGACGGCCCGACGGATCGATGAGGTTCCAGCTTTCGTAACCGGAGGAAATCGGCAGGATCTCCAGCCTGCGATGATCATCGAAGTGGATCAGAATGTCTCGCGTGTCGTCACGGACCTCGGCCTGACGAACCGGCAGGCCGGCAAGAAGCGACTCGCAACGGGACGCGGCATCGATCGGCACGCCAAGGCCGTAGACCTGACCATGGTCCTCGCTCGACAGGGCGATCCGAAGACCATGGATGAGCCGCCAGGGGCATTCGACGTCAATCCGAGACCCGTCATCGAACCGGAATCGCCAGAAGTCCGGAGTAAACCACTCCACGCCCGCGAGCCTCCGTCCGGTCAACCAGGCGACGTCGAAATTCATGGCCGGCTCCCCCGCGACATCCGCGCAAGGGATTGTACCCGCCTCAACCCGAGAGCAGCAGAGACCCCGACCCCTGATCAATCGACGCACGCCGATGGGAAAACCCGCCGTGCGGTCGAAAACTCACAGTCTCGGAGCGTCGCGGACGACACTCCCACGCAGGAGCGTGGGAGCGAGGTCGATTCGTTCAATCCCGCTTCGAGCCGCCCATCCGGCACGACGTCCCTGTCATGACGCTTTCGTGCTCCGCTCCTCGAGCAGCCGCTTGAAACCGCGCATCGTCTCGAGGGCGCGGCTCGCACATGCGCCGGCGCAGCACCAAGACGTTGAGGATCGCGCCTTTCCAGCCCCTGGGACGGTAGCGCCCTGTCAGGATGACCCGCGTGATTGATTCTCCCCGAGGTTCGATTTCGATTTCCGTCAGGAAACCGTCGATCAGCCGGGTCAGACCCCACGAGTCGGCCGTGAACGCTACCGTGGTCCTCCGCAACGGGACATGGTCGATCACCTTCTCCACGCACCACCCCTTGCCCGGTCCCGAAGGGATCACACATCTGTATTCCACGCCCGGTTGCCGGCGTTCGACTCCTTGCGGCAGCTCCACGTGGCCGACCACCGGATGATAGTCAGGTATCAGGGAGAGATCATCGATGGCCTCCCACGTCGCCTCGCGGCGCGCGTGAATGAGGGTTTCGACCTGCCACTGGATCGGACTGATCGGGTCATGCGCCACAGCCATCTCCCAGGCAAAACGTCGAGGTCGCTGCACTGCCGCCGGATCCTGGAATCCATTCCAATCCCTGTGTCGGCGCAAGGTCGCCGTGCTCATTTGCCGATGCAGAAGCGCTGGAAGATGCGGTCCAGAATGTCATCAGTGACTACCGCGCCGGTCACCTCACCCAGTTCGTCGAGGGCCAACCTCAGGTCGGCCGCCACCAGTTCGTCTCCGCCTCGGTCTTGCAGGGTACGCGCGGCCGAATCGAGCGCGTACGAGGCGCCTTCGAGGCTTTCGCGACAGCGTGCCGAGGTGCTGGAGGGGAGCGCATGCTCGGCCGCGTCGTTGCCCACGGCCCTGCAAATGGCCGCGCGCAGGGCAGCGAGCCCCTCGCCGGTGGCCGCACTCGTGACGATCGCCGCCGGGGTGGCTTCCCGCGCGGGCCAGCCCATGTCGCACTTCGTCAAGACCCTCAGCATTGGCACATTCGCGCGGGGCTGTGCCTCCAATGCGTTGTCCGAATCCGGCGCACGGCAGACCAGCACGAGATCGGCCAGCCCAGCCTGCTCGGCGCGGTGCTGTTGCGCCCAGGACTCAACGCTGCCGCGGGGCACTTCCTCACCAGCGGTGTCCACCAGCTCGACGATGAGCCCGCCCACGTCGCACGCGGCGCTCAGGTAGTCGCGCGTGGTGCCGGCCGTGGGCGCGACAATGGCCCGTTCATCTCCCAGTAGCGCGTTAAAAAGCCGGCTCTTGCCGGCGTTGGGTGGGCCGCAGATCACAACTCGAGGGCTGCTCGCCGGGCGATCCCGGCGCGCCAGGCGTTCGATCAGCGACGCGACCGTCCGGGCCGACGCAAGGAGCTGGTGCGCGAGCGCGGCACGGCCAGGATCGGCCACGTCGGACTCGTGCGCGAAATCGAGGTTGGCCTCGAGCAGGGCCACGACGTCGAGCAGACGGTCGCGCAGGCGCGTCGATCGGCCGGAAAAGACCGCCGGCGAGTTGCCGCAGCGCGGCGTCGAGCTGCGCCGGGTTGCGCACGTCGATGACTCCCAGCACCGCCTCAGCGCGGGTCAGGTCGATGCGGCCGGAGAGGAACGCGCGGAGCGTGAACTCGCCAGGCCGGGCGTGCCGCGCACCGCGCACCAGGCAATCAGCGAGCACCTGGTTCACCAGCGGCACCGCGCCCGGGGCATGGATCTCGGCGATGTCCTGCCCCGTGTAGGTGCGCGGACCGGGCCAGAAGGCAATCATGGCCGGCAGGAGAGGCCGCACTCCAGCGACCGCAAGCAGGCCGGCGCGGATCTCCGCCCGGTGGGACGAAGGCGGCGTGGTGGGGTGACCCGATTGAAAGGCCCCCAGCGCAATCGGCCAGGCTTTTGGCCCGGACATCCGCACAATGCCGCGCATCGCCGGACCAGCGGCGGAAGCGACGGCCGCGATCGTTTCCTCCGTATCCACGAGGGTAAACACTGGCCAGTCGCTCCTGGAAGCAAGCGGGAGCGCGAGCGAAAGCACAAGGAATCAGGGCTGTCCGCTTCCGAGGCTCACCGCGGCCGACCGGACCGGTTCGGACCCACCGCTCGGGGACGAGCCGGCCGCGACGACCCTCACTTCCTTCCCGGCCGGGTCCTGGGCTTGCCGCGGTCGCGGTCACGTTCGCGGTGGTCGCCGGATTCGGTCTTGCCGTCGCGGTCCTTGCCGTCACGCGGCTCGGCAATCTTGCGATAGGTCGGGTCCTTGCGCGCCTCCGCGAGAATTCTCTCCATGAACTGGCTGAAAGCGCCGGGCGGTTTCTTGGGAGGTGCCGGGCCGTTGCCGCCGGGTCCGCCCTTGCCGCCGAAGCCGCCCTTGCCACGTGTGCCGCTCTTGCCGCCGTCTATCTCGTCGTCCACGGACTTATCCGGCGCCGCATGGCTGATCTTGGGCAAGAGCAGCCGCTCGCCGATCGACCAGAGGCTGCTGGTGATGAAGTAGATGCCCAGGCCGGAGGGGACCTTGTAGAACATGAATGCCATGAAGATCATCATGATCTTCATCGTCTGTTGCTGGGTTTCGGCCTCCTTGGTCGTCGGCGGTGGAGAAAAAAGCTTGGTTTGCACCAGCATCAGCGCGACGACGCCAAACGGCAGGACGTTGAACCAGTTGCCCAGCCAGCTACCGATGAGGGGAATCTCCACCGGAAACCGGAACAGCATGTCCGGCGCCGCCAGGTCGTTGATCCAGAGGAACGACGCATGGCGGAGAGCCACGCTCGTGTTCAACGCCTGCCAGAGGCCGACGAAAATGGGTAGCTGGATGAGGGCGGGGATGCAGCCGCTCACGGGGTTGACGCCATGCTTCTTGTAAAGTGCGAAGGTCTCCTTGGTTTGCCGTTCCTTGTCGTCCTTGTACTTCTCCTGAATTTGCTTGAGAAACGGCTGAAGCTGCTGCGACCGCTGCGCCATGAGCGCCTGCTTGCGGCCCAGCGGAAACATGATCATCTTCACCAGCAGGGTCAGGAGGATGATCGCCATCCCCCAGTTGCCTTCTTGCCGGCCGAACAGGGCGGCGACCCGGCGCGTCACCTGGTAGGTGAACGACAGTGTGGGCGCGATCACGTATCGAGCGATGGTGGACGCATAGGGGATGTAGCTGCTCTTGCGGTACGAGACCAGAGACGAGGCGGCATAATCGCTCAGTGCCTCGTCGGTCTTCGGCCCGGTGAAGATCCGGAACGTGTGCACGGCGGGGACGTTGGGGCCGATCTTGAGCGGCCGGGAAGTCATGCGCACGCCCACGTCGGATTTCTGAAGGGCCTTCGGGTCCTCGTGCAAGACGATGGCCAGGGTCTCCCGGTCGATGCGGTCCGCCTCGCTGGTGGGTGCAGGCGCCGGGGTCATGAGCAGGGCGAAGTACTGGTTCTCGATCCCCGTGAAGCGCAAGGGCAAGGTGGTGCTTTCGATCGGCTTGCCCGCTCGACTGGCCTTGACGATGTCGTTTGCGGTATGCGTGCTGACCTTGATCTTTCCCTGGTCGTAGGTGGCGAAGAAGGCCTCGCGAAAGGTGCCGGTGTACCATTCGCCCTCGATCGGAATGCCGTGCGGGCCGAGCAGGTTGTAAGAGAAGGCCCGCTCCTGGTCGGGGCTGTCGAAGCGGATCTCCAGCTCCAGGCCGTCGGTCTCCTTCCAGAGCCGGAACGTCTTGGTGACGACAACTTCGTTGGCGGCCTTGGTGCGGAAGCTGACCTGCTGGCCTTCGACTTCCTTCCCGGAGTCGGTCGTGCCGGTTAAAGGCACGACGACGCGGCCCTGGTCGTCGCGAACCACGTCCCAGAGCACGGAGTCAAGCAGGTCCTCGGTGCGGGAAGGAGGCTTGGGCTGGTCGGTCTCGGTGTCGCTTTCGGTCTCCGGCTTCTCGGCCTCGGCGGCCGCGGGCACGTCGGTGCTCAGGGTCAACGCCAGCGACGGCTGCGCGAATGGGTCGCGTCGAACCAGTTGCAGGGGAAGATGCGGGTTCTTGCGGCCCTCGAACTCGGCGTCATAGCGTGACGACGCGACCGATTCCACCCCGGCGCCCTTTTGCTGGAGCTGTACCTCCAGACGGTAGCCTGCGGGGCTCTTGTCGCTGGCCGAGCCCAGGACCAGCTCTTGCTCCTCCACCGGGACGACACCGGGCTTGCCGGGCTTTGCGGCCTCGCTGGCCGTCTCCGGGGCCTTCTTCGCAGCGTCGGCACCCTTGGCGGGTTCCGGCCTGGAGTCTGCCGATGCCGCACCGGCCCTGGACTGCTCGGCCTCGGCCTTCGCTACGGCCTGGTCGTCTCCAGGTTTCATCTGTTCCTTGGCCGCGTCAACAGTCGCCGCCGGGGCCGGTGCTGCCTTCTTGGGGGGCGGCGGCATGAGCCCGAGAGATCGGAGCAGCGTGGGGGCCACCGTCACCCAGACGAAGATCAGCAGGACGCACAGGATGACGCGTTTCTCATTGCTCATGGCGTGCAAACTCTGGGATGGCGAGCGTTTCCGGGATGGGTTTCTGGATCCGTCACAGGCTCACCCGGAGGCCGGGCACTCCGTGTGGTCGCAGGGCGTCGATCGTCCTGGCCGAACACCGCCGCCTGGCTTGTGCCTCGTCCGTCTCAAATGGACGGAAGCCGGCCGCCAGATCGCATCGAGCAGCTGCCTACCGCTCGCACAGGGACGACCGGGACGACCCGCCTTCGCCGCTCGATGCACGGATCAACGTCCTTGCCGGAGCCGGTCGCCCAGGAACGGCTCGAGATCGGGAATGGCGTAGATCTTCTGGATGGTTTTCTCGAACTCGTAGCCAAGGCGGCGGAACGTGATGCGGGGAGAGGCCTGCACCCGGAGCTCCGCCCCGGATTCGTCGCTCTGTCCATCATCGAGAACCACGTAGCAGGCGCGGTTATCGCCGTCACGCGGCTGGCCCACCGAACCCACGTTCACCATCAGCTTTCCCTCGCCCAGGGTATATTCGTTGTCGATCTCCTCGGGGGCGAAGAATTGATAGTTCTCGGTGAAGATCCCCGGCACGTGGGTGTGTCCCTGAAAACAATAACGCTCCACAAGCTGGAACAGCCGTTCCATCTTGCGGTGGTTGTAGATGTCTTCGGGAAAGATGTACTCGCTGAGCGGATTACGCGGTGAGCCGTGCACGAAGAGGAACGGCCCCATCCGGTAAGAACGCGGCAGATCGCCCAGAAACTCCCAGCGGCGCTCGTTGTTGTTCCGGTCAGAGGGACTCTCGAGCTGGCTGCGGGTCCAGAAAATGGCCCGCTCCGCACCAATGTTGAACCCGTCCGGGTCGAACATCGCACCCTGGTCATGGTTGCCCAGCAAGGTCATCTTGCAGGTATCCATCACCCGGTCAATGCACTCTCGAGGGTTCGGTCCGTAGCCGATGATGTCCCCGAGACAAAAAATCTCCGAGATCTTCTGGCCTTGGATGTCGTCGAGAACCACCTCCAAGGCTTCCAGGTTCCCATGAATATCGCTGATCAAGGCTCGCCGCACCGAGGAGAATCCTCCGACCGAACAGGCCAGCTTCTGGCAGCGGCCCACGGTCCGCTAATTTGCCGCGCGAGAATGATCCGTCCTGAATACGATCAAATTCCGCGCGAAATTATATCCTAAAGAATAGAACGAAGGTAGTGAAGGGGTCAAGTCCACGAATCCATGATCTCAGATCGCCCCTTCCGCCAGGTCGAGGCCCCAGCGCTCCCCCCTTTAACATCATCCTGCGAGACTGGCTGCGCCTGATTTCGCCAGGTGAGTAGACCTTCAGATATTCTTTCTATCGAAAATCAGACGCTTCACCCTGACAGCACGCGGAATCAATTGCGGGATGTTGCGATCCTTCACCATCATGAAAGGGAGTGGCCGTGACAGCCCGGCTCGTACTCCAGGACTGCTGTGAACGCTCACGAAACCCACCTGCTGGTGATCGACACGTCGTGTGACTACCCCGCCGTGGGATTGCACACAGCGGCGGGCACCGTTCATGTGTCCAGGTTTGTCCATGCACGGCGCCATGGCCGCGATCTCCTCCCCGCTGTGGCTGAACTGCTCCAGGGGGCAAAACTGAGCGCCCGCGAGCTGGAGGTCATCGCGGTGGGGCTCGGCCCGGGATCGTACACCGGGCTGCGTATCGGCCTGACGGCCGCGCGAACGCTCGCCTATGCCAGCGGCGCTGACCTCGTCGGGTTTGATAGCCTGGAAGGCTGGGCGCTGAGCCTGCATGACTCGCCTGAATGCATCCACGCAGTGGCTGATGCACAGCGCGGGGACGTCTACGCCGCCAGTTTCCGCCGGACATTGCCGGAGGAACCACCCGCGACACTGGTCCCCGCCCGCATCGTTGCACTTGACGCCTCGGCGCGGGAACTGTCCGCCCCGGGAATTGTCGTCGGTCCAGGCCTTGACTCACCGCGAATCCGCGCCGCGATCTTGCCGCCGGTGCTCCAGGCGGCGCCCGCCGTCGGCGACTCGGCCAGGGTGCAGGCGCTGCATCGCGCTGGCGCAGAGGCTGCACGCGGCGGGCCGGCGCGACGACCTGTGGACGCTCGAGCCGAATTACCTTCGTCGCAGTGCTGCCGAAGAGACCAGGGACGCGCAGCAGAGGAAGCCCGCATCATGACGCTCAGCCCCATGCCGGCCTATAATCCTGCGGGCAAGGGCGCGCGGCTTCACGTAGTCCTCTTCGAGCCCGAGATCGCGTCCAACACCGGCGCAATCGGCCGCACCTGCGTGGCCGCGGGAGCCAGCCTGTGGCTGGTCCGCCCGCTGGGCTTTCACCTCGACGACCGGCATCTCCGCCGCGCCGGGCTCGATTACTGGGAGCACCTCGACCTTTGCCTCGCGGACAGCCTGGCCGAGGTGACCGGAGCCCTGGGCCGGCAACGGCTCTGGGCCTTCAGCACCAGGGGCAGCCGGCTCTACACGGAAGCGGTCTTCCAACCTGGCGACGCGCTCGTTTTCGGCCCGGAGAGCCGCGGCCTCCCCGGGTCCTGGATGGATGAGTGCCCCGACCGCTCGCTCCGCATCCCTATCCGCCCCGAGGCACGCAGCCTGAACCTCTCAAGCGCCGTGGCGATCGGCCTCTTCGAGGCCGTCCGCCAGTGCGCCCGCATCATCACTGCCTTGCACAACCTCGGCTCGGAAGCCGATCGACCTTGATCGGGCCACCTAACATTCTTATGCAAACCGAGAATTCCAGACATGTTACGCTGCGACCAGGGCCGTCTGGGCGCGCGCACCGTGATCCCTTTCTTGGCAGGCCAGGCGGGCGCACTCATACACACGTTATGATGCAGTCCAGGCCGTGCTCTACCCCTGGCGGTAGAACACGGCCCTGGACTTCAAGGCTCCGGGATCGGACTCTGGCGGTACGGCCTTCCGGCGGGCGGTGTTCAGTGTGCCCGCGGGGGGCAACACCTTTCTCGACATGTCGTCCTGGGGCAAGGGCGTGGCCGGGGTCAACGGCCGTTGCTTTTTGGCGTTTCTGGAAGATCGGACCGACGCAGACAAGGATTACCGTGTGATCATCGACGACGGCCTCGCCCGTCCCTGGACGCCGCGCACACTCGGATCGCGACGTTTTTTGCTCTGCTCGTATTTCAACGCCTGCCGAGCGCCGCCCCTCGAAGGCACAAGCAAGGCTACCACCGGTAATACCGGTACGGGTTGTCTCCCATCGGGAAATCGGTGCGGTAATCGGCGTGATAGTACGAGAGCGACTGGGGGCCTTCGGGGCTGCGGCTCAGAGACATGTTTAGGCCGATGCGCGGGCCCGTGGCTTGGGGCCCCGAGCGATCTCCGTTGGGGCCCGTGGCGAGGCCGGGATCACCGGCAAAGCCGCCTGATCCGAAACAATTGAAGAGTCGTACTGCGATCACGTTCCTGCCGGCCTTGACCAGTCTTCCAGGTACGAGGTAGTCGCGCGGCGTGTGCCGCCAGTCCGGCGTCGTCCTGTCCGTGTGCCCCACTTCCACACCATTGAAGTAGGTGTTGTCGAAATCACAGAGGGCGCCCAGCGCGAGCTTCAGTCCCTGCCCGGCGTGCTGCGTCGGGATGATGACCTCTTGACGAAAGACGGCTTCCCCGTCGCTGATTTCGAATATCGGCAACATTTGTGGTAGGGGGACAGGGACCCATCCTGCGCCCGCCACGGTTTGCTCGACCAGGCGGCGGCCCTGAGCGCTCATGCCGGGGTCGGCAGGCGCCATGGCCTCGCTGGTCGCGCGTGGTAGCTTGGACGCGACTTGCATCTGCCACTTGCCCGCAAGGTTGACTACCCAGGTATCGAGAGGGTGAAAGATCCGCCGATCCACGGCGAAACTGGCACCCAGGTTGGCGAGCAACTGGGCGACGGCGCGGGTAGCCCGCCAGCGCGTGTACCGAAAATAGGTCTTCCTGTCTGCATTAAAGCCATCCGGATCCACCTGGCAGAAGATTGCCAGGCCCCTGCCCAGCGTCTTGCGGCCAATCAAGCCGCTGGCCCCGATCTCCGCACCGGCACTGAGCAGCCAGTAAGGCGTGTCCAGGGAACCGCGCCAGCGCAAATCCGACGCGCTGAGGCCGCTTGCCTCGGGCCAATCTGGAGCGGCGAGTGATCCCGCGAATCGGGCGGAGGCTGGCTTCAGAGCGGTGCCGAGCCATCCATCAGGCTGCGACCGCGGCAAGAAGAACGCCTTGCCCCCGTGCTGGATGTAGGTGGTGAGCACCGTCGTGTCGAGTGCGGCATCCGGGCCGATGAGCAGCAGCCCGGCCCCGGTTTCCAGAGTGTCCGACCGCTGATAGCTCACTCCGATCCTGTCGAGCCAGGCAGCGCCTGAGGCGCCGCCAAGGTACACCACCTTGCTCACCCGTGGAGCCAGCGGCGAGTGCAGGGCGTGGTCCACGATTCGACCTGCCATGAGCCGCGCCGCGGGATCCTGGAGCAGATGGTCCTCCAGGTCCAGCGTGCAGACGGTCAACCGGCCCAGGCCATGGTCGAGCTCCATGAGCGGCGTATAGGACAGGTCGAATTCACACTCGAGCAGGGGACGCCAGCCACTGCGGTGCGGCTTTTCGACGGCCGCGCTGCTGACGCCTCCGCGGTTGCCCCAGTGCCACCCGGCATAGGGTTGCTCTCGCTCGTTGCCTCTGAGGTAGTTCCCCTCGTAGCGCGGGAAAGGCTCGATCAAGGCGCTGCTGCCATTCCAATCTCGGAGGTCTTCCGAATCGATGGCGCGGGTGACTTCGGAACCGGCGGGGAAAACGCGCCTGGCCACCTTCGGGCACACGCGCCACCCCAGGGTCTGGGACATCCATTCCGGATCTTGAGCGCAGATCAGGGCCCTGCCTCCCGCCCGCACGTGGGGCTCGAGCCTGGCCACCACTGTTGCATCCTCCTTCAGCGCGTTGCGCCCGATCACCACCAGCGGGACGGCCGAGCCATCCCAGGGGAAGGTTCGATATCCCAGGCTTGCAAGCATCTTGCTGGTCGTGCCGCGGGGATCGACGACGGCGAGCTGACCGCTGTGGCTCTCGTCTGCTCCGTACAAGCGGAACGGAAAACGATCCTGGTGTTTGGTGTCGCCGATGGTCGCCTCCAGCGTGATCTGGCCCTCGGCCCTTGCTCCGGCTGCCTGGGCTGGGGCTGTGATCTGAACTGGAACGAATCGGATCTCGGAAATGGCCAGACAGCCTTGCACTTGACCCCCATGCACCGCTTTGCCGCCGACCATGGCGGTCCAGGCAGCGCGAAACTGCTGCGGCCGGCGCGTATCGTTGATGAGCACGATCTGCTTGTTGATCGTCTCTCCGGGACCGAAGTGATGGTCCTTCGCGGTGTCAGCTCCCGCCGGGCCCGCGATCCACGCCAGGGTCGGGCCATTGATCTCGACGAGAGCATCCTGCATCCATGACCAGGTGCGCAAACCGCCCGGCAGGCCTGCTGTCCGCCAACTGCGCCAGGTATTTCGGCGGTAGAGCTGCTGGAGCTTGTGGTTGTTTGCGTACGTATCGAGCCGATTCTCGGAGCTGCCAAAGAGCATCCCCCCGCGGAACAGGTCGTGCAGATACTGCCGGTACTCTGCCTCCTCGGAGGAGTAGGCTGCCGTGCCAAAATAGATGGCGGCGAACTCCGTGAGCAAAGGCTCGCTGGTGATGTTGCTCTCGAACCCGTGGCGCCTGCGCCTGAACGTGCAGTCCATGGGCGTGCCGAACTCGACCATACAAATCGGCATCTCGCCGCTGCTGGACCAGTCGCTCAGCCAATCTTCGCGCTCCTGGAGGGGAAGGAGATCCAGGTAGCAGTTCATCGTGTAAACGTCGCCCGCGGAGGCACCCGCGTGGCTATAATACACCCGGGTCGGATCGAGCTTTTTCAGACCCTCGAACAGGTCCTTGCCCTGTGCGATGAGGTTTCTCCAGCGCACGTCGCCCTGGTCCCAGCCCTGACGTCCCACATGGCGCGGATCTGCGTCCACCGCGCTGTTGAAGAAATTGAATCCGGCGATCCACATGATCGCGGAGGGATGATTGCGGTAGTGCCGCAGCCAAACTGTGGCGCGGTCGAGGGCGCGCTGACGGTTCTGCTCCCAGACAATCCGGCCCCTGGAGCTCATCATGTACTTGTTCGCGTTCAGGAGATACACTGCCGCCAGGTATCCCCGGCGATCGGCGTCGTCGAGCTCATGCCCCGCATCACTGGCATCACCCCGGGTATCCACATTCTCCGCGCCCATCTCGGAGAAGTTGTCCCCAACCTGCGTGCGCGGACCGTTGTAGAAACAGGGCTGCCGCAGGTGCAGGACAGTGCCATTAAGGACGAATTGACGGCCTTCGATCCAGAACTCCCGGAAGCCGAACTTCTGGTCGTACTGGTCATCCATGCCCGCGCCCGTCACGGTCAACCGAAGGGTGTAGAGATTGGGCTGGCCCACATCCCAGAGCCGCGGGTCGGTCCAGGGCCATGCGAGCACCATGGTCTGCGTCTCCGCGGCAACCACTCGGCGCTCGCCTTGAAGCTCTTTTCCAGATTGCCCTTCTCATCGAGCATATCGGCAACCACCTGGACCGGGCCCGCCTGCTTGACGCCGGTCAGATCCACGTCGATCGCGATCTCCTTTTTCCGCGTCGAGGTGCGTACGAACAAGTCGGAGACGCGCGCCTTCGAAGTGCGGCTTTCCAGGATGACGCCGCCGGTGAGCCCTCGCGACCTGAGCGAGGCTGCCGCGTAGGAGACGTTCATGAAGGCGTTCTGCCAGAAGGTACCCACCTGTTCCGGATCCGCGATGGCTGCCACCAGCACCCGAAGTTCGGCAGTCTGGCCCGGCGTCACGGCCGACGTGACATCCACGGAGCCCCAGGGCCAGGCGACCCTTCCGCATTCGGTGCCATTGATATAAACGATTGCGTCTGCGCACACCCGTTCGAAGCGCACGCTGATCGCGCGGCCTTTCCATTCCGCCGGGATGGGTATCCGTCGCTGGTACCAGGCGCGCGCCACCCGGGTCCCGTCGTAGAGATCCCACTGCGGACCAGCGCCGGGGACCAGGAAGCCGGCAGACCTGCCCGGCGAACGTTGCCAGTTGCCCGGCACACGGATCCAGCCCCACCCCACTCCGGGTGGCCCCGTGGATCCCTCGCCTGCCGGCGCGAACCGCCAGATACCATCAAGCGAGATGCGCGCTCGCCTGGTATTCTCTCTCACGATCTTCGTCTGCTCCCAGTTCAGGCTCATGCCGGCCGGCAGCTCGGCATCTGCCGGTGGCTTTGTCGTCCCCGCCAGTCGCGGGGCGACCGTGAGATCGGCAATCTCGAACACGCCGGTGCAGTAGAACATGGCGGGCTGGATATTGAGCCGAGTCGCCCCCGCGGGCACCTTCAGCTCGACCGATTTCGTGACCCAGTCGGAGTCGGCCCTGAGCTCGGGAACCAGCGCCGGGTAACCGAAGCTGCCTCCCTCGAACATCAGGGCCACTCGAGCCGTGTGCCAGCCTTCCTTGCCAATGCTCAGGTTTCTGGCTCGCATTCGAACCGCGACGGTCAGCGACGTGATCCGCGGAGCGACTTTCACGTAAGCATGCACGTAGTCGAGTTGACGGTTCGCATCGTGATTCTCGATTCGCAGCCAGTGCTTGCCGTTTTCTGAGACAACCTGGAACTCGCGATTCTTCGGAATGTTGAACCCCTCGGCCCACTCCGTCGTGACGCTCGGGTTGTTGAAGTCCCCCTGAGGAAGCAGGTTTTGCTGGGCCGAAGCGGGCACTGCCACCATCCCGAGGAGGGCGAAAACCAGTTGGTGCTTCGCATTCATGCGGATCGACCTTTCCGATACGGGAAGGAGATGCTCCTTGCCGGGTTCGTCGGATGGACTGACAGGGACGGCGACCAAGCCGGATGAGGCTGGGTCATGAAACCGCCATCGTCCCGCACGGCTCGGTGTGCGTCCACCCTCGTCCGCCCGCGACCGGATCCATCCACTCCTGCGATTCCTGCGGAGTCGGTTGCTTTCATCAAGTCTCCCTTGTCTCAACTCCTCCGGTTCATGGACCTGACACCGCTGAGCGCGAGCTGGAAAGCGCCGCGTGAAACGAATCGGAGATGGCACTTCAACTGGTTGGCGACAAACGGGTAATGTCCATTGGCTTTGGTTCGATAGGCCAGAAATCGAGGCTGCTTTCGAGTGGAAACGCCCCGGTGCCGGCACAGGGACGGAGCACTCTGGCGGGCAATCGCGATGGGAGCACGATGACCCGCTGATTCCCGCGACGCTCTCCTGCACGTGGAGATCGTCGCTGGCAGAATGAAACAGACGAACAGCACGCAGCCCCGCGGGTGTAAGACACGGTTCGTTTTTCTGAGGTCCTACGCCGCTTTCCCAGTTTCCCTGGCTTTATAGTTGCGGAAGGGGCTGCTGGGCCTCTCTTTGAGGTACCGATCCAGGCGTCCGTCCTCCGAGAGGAACGACGCTCGAAGCTGAAGCATCGTCTCGGCACCGGCGTCGCTCCAGAATTTCTCCGACCCCTTGACCCGCCGGTTGAAGATCTTCACGGTCGACTCCACGTGACTGCTCGTCCACGGCAATCCCCCGCGTCGATAAGCAGGGTAGTCCATCCGCTCTCGATTATGCTCCAGGTAGCCGAGTTCTTGGGCGATGATCTTGCGCGGGTCATCGTCGGCCAGCCGTTCGAGCTCGTCTCCGGATAAGGACGCCTGGGCATCTCGCAGGGTACGGAGTTCCTCAATCACCTGGCCCACGCGTCCCTTCCAGCAGGCCTCTGCCCATGCCTGGAACAACTCCCAGCGGCCTTCGGTCTCGACCGCCGCAGCCTTGGCGGCCGCGAACAGGTGACCCAGGGCGTGGAGAAAATCAACGATGGCCAGAAAGGTCGGAAAATGCCGTTGCTGCAATTTCCAGATCCAGGCCGAGCCGTCCCCCAGGAACGCCCGATGAGCCGCTTTCATGAGATTGCGTCGCCACGCCTCCGCGGCCACCATCGGCCCGAATTGCTCGCTGGAGCAGGTGCTCGCCACGTAAGTCCGCACCACCAGTTCGGGCCTTTCCCTCGGCTCGGACCGATCCCCGGGGGACGGCAGAGATGCTTCGTCGATGTTCTCCGCCGGGGCCTCCTGTAGGCCCATCGAGCTCGCCCCGCTGATCCCGCCGACAAGCTTCTCGACGTATCCCCGGTCGCGGTAGCAGGCGGGCAACTCCGGCTCCGGATCGCATTCCGAGACGACATTGGCCATGGTGGCCAGAATCGCGATCTTGTCCTCACGCCAGGACGCATCATGGGCACCGGGCCCTTCCCCCTGGCCGCGAATCTGCAGCCGGCCGCCGTCAACCTCGACCACTGCCAGAGCCGGCCGTGTCTCGACTCGCGGCTCGAGCTTATGGGCTTGAAGTTCGCTCACATGCTGATCTCTCTCGGCCTGCAATTGTTGGCCGACCTCCTGGGCGATGCGGCCGATCTGCCGACTGCCGATGGTCACCTCGGCCAATTCCGCCATCGCCTCGGCCGCCTCCCGGAAGGAGGGCTCCAGGGCACCGCAACGGACGATCTTGCGCAGCACCGAAGGGCTGTAGTCATGTGGCGTGAGGCGCAAGGCCGGACGCTGAGGGAAAAAAATCCCGGCGACATGCCGGGCAGTGGCACTTCGGTTCGGCGTAGGTGACCTTGCCTCCCCAGAATTCAATGGTTCGATCGTTGCGTTGCACCGGACAGAGCCGCTTGCAGTTGGGGCAAGGCTGCTCGGCCCCCAAGAGGGAGGCTTTCTGCTTCAGGAGTTCCTCGATGGTTCCCTGGGCCACGGCACAGGCCGCGGTCATGGCCATTTGTTCCATGTCGTCGGCATCGAGGTCCAGGTCAGGCCCAACTTCTTCGTGGACCCGTCGCGCCACAATTTTCCCCCACCCTTTGGCCATCTGCTCGACCCCGGTGCGATCCATCGATGGTGACTTACGGAAAGGCATAGCAGGTCCCTCCTTGGACTTCCGGTGACGGACAATTTGGGAAACTTGACTTGACATGCTACCACCGGCCTCGGGCGGCGCGAACCGCGTCTTACACCCCAGCCCCGCCCCTGGCGAGACAATGTCTTGAAGTGCGGTGGGAAAACTCGCATAATTGCGTTTTGCGCGGTCTCCGGGGCCGTCGTTTTGATGTTGCAAGGCCGCGGGGCCGGCTACGTTCTGGTGAATGGCCGGTTCCCGGGCCGTGCGTGCAGGCCGAGGTGGCCTCGCACAGGCTTTCAATTTCGAGCGCGTCTCGCCTCCGCGGGGCCGTCGAGGATCATTGACCGATGGCGGAAGCACTGAAGATCCGGGTCCAGCCGCGAGACCCGGCGAAGAACAAGGGAACGGGCACGCGGGTGGCCCGCCGGCTGCGCCAGCAGGGCCGTGTTCCGGCTGTAATCTACGGGCACAAGCAGGACGTCGTGCCGATCACGCTCTCGCATGACGACGTCTGGCACATGATGAAGGCCGCCAGCCACCTGGCTGAGCTGGACCTGGGCGACAAGGTGGAAACGGTGCTCATCCGCGACGTGCAGTGGGACCACCTGGGCAAGGAGATCCTCCACCTCGACTTCGCCCGCGTCAGCGCCGAAGAGGAGATCGAGACCGAGGTCAATCTCGAAATCCGCGGGCTAGCTCCGGGTTTGGCCGAAGGGGGCATCCTCGAGCAACTGGTGCACGCGCTGTCCATCAAGTGCCCGGCCGGGGCAATTCCCGGGTCGCTCAAGGTGGACGTCAGTCAGCTCAACATCGACCAGGGAATTTACGTGCGCGATCTGACGCTGCCCGCGGGCGTGAAGGTCGATGCCGAGGACGACCTGCTGCTCATCCACGTGGTGCAGCGCGGCGCTGCGCCCGAGCCGTCCGCCGAGGCGGCCGCGGGAGAGGCCGCAACCCAGCCGGAAGTCATCAAGCCGGAACGCAAGGAAAAAGAAAAGGGCGACTGACCCCCGCGGGCGGTTCGGAGGGAAACGCATCCGGCCCTGGAGGTCGGGACGCATTTCTCCGCCGTCGCGCCCGTGGTCTTCTTCAAGCCGGAAGCGACTGCCTTGGCAACGTTGAAACTGGTGGTCGGTCTTGGCAATCCAGGAACCAAGTACCAGGGAACGCGACACAACATCGGCTTCGAGCTGGTGGACCGGCTCGCCGCCGGCGGCCCCGGTGCCAGCTTCAGCCGCAAATTCGAGGGGCAACTAGCCGAGACGGAGATCGACTTCCGCCGCGTCCTGTTGCTCAAGCCCGAAACGTTCATGAACCTGAGCGGGCGCTCGGTCGGCCAGGTGGTCCGCTTCTACAAGCTGGAGACTCACGAGATCCTGGTCATCTGCGATGACCTGAGCCTGCCCCTGGGAAAGCTCCGGATCCGTCCCGGCGGGTCCGACGGCGGCCAGAAAGGCCTCCGCGACATCGCGGCCCACCTGGGCACCGATCAGTTTCCCAGGCTGCGGATCGGCATCGGCGACCAGGGTGAAGCCGACGCCGTTGATTTCGTGCTCAGCCGCTTTCGCAATCCCGAGCGTGCCGTGATCGATGACAGCCTGATCCTCGCCAGCCAGGCGGTCGCCGTCTGGGTCATCCAGGGAATCGACACCACCATGAACCGTTTCAATGGCCCCGGCAACCCGAAGTAATGTCCCGAACAGCCACTACCCCGGCGTGACCGCCGATCCAACAGCCCGACGGAGGACAACCAACTTGCCAGCGCACACGTACGAAGGGATGTTCCTGCTTGACAGCACCAAGGCGGCCGCCGCCTGGGACGACACGGTCAAGCACGTGCACGACATCCTGACCAAGCATCATTCCGAGATCGTGGCCAGCCGTCAGTGGGACGAGCGCCGACTTGCCTACCCGATCTCCGGCCACAAGAAGGCCACCTACCTGCTCACCTACTTCAAGACCGACGGCTCCAAGCTCAAGGATATCGTGGCCGACTGCCACCTGAGCGACCTCATCCTCCGCGAGCTGATCCTCAAGGTTCACCCCAAGCTGGAAGAGCAGCTCGTGAACCAGGCGATGACCTCCACGCCCAACGTCGAGTCGGAAGACGCCCCGCGCGAAGACGAGATGGACGATCGCCCGCGCCGTCGGCGGCGCGACGACTGATCCAACGGAGCCGTCGCACAACGGGCCAAGCCCACCCACATGCTCACCGAAAATCTGCCGAGACGGCGCTTGCAAGCTAGGGAACAACCGTTTAGTTTATGAAGCGGGGCGCAGATTCAAAGCGGCTTGCCGTGCGACGGCCACGCGGCAAGACCCTGACCAGGCGGCGGTGGAAAGAGGGACCAGGCGATGCCCGACTTGAATAAGGTGTTTCTGATGGGTCGTCTGACATTCGACCCGGAACTTCGAAGGACCTCCGGCGGTACGGCGGTGACCGAGCTGCGCATGGCGACCAGCCGTTCGTGGTCCGGCCGCGACGGGGAGCGCCGCGAGGAGACGCTGTTCATCGACGTCACCGTCTGGGACCGCCAGGCCGAGACCTGCTGCCAGTATCTCCGCAAGGGGAGTGCCGTCCACGTGGAAGGCTACCTCAAGATGGATACCTGGGACGACAAGACCACGGGCGAGAAGCGCTCGAAGATCAAGCTCCAGGCCGATCGCGTGCAGTTTCTCGATTCGCGGCGCGGCGAGGGCGGCGAATCTGCCGCGGCAGACGACGAGATGGGTGGTGCCTCGTCCGCAGTGCGGGAACCGGCCCCACGCCGCGGCACTCCGGCACCGACCGGCGCGGCGGATTCACGGGGCCCGAGCAACGGAGCCGGCCGCTCCGCTTATCCGTCCTCCGGTCCCGGTCCCGGTCCTCGTCCCCGCCCGGCGCCCGAGGAGGCCGACGAGGAGGACATCCCGTTCTGACCGCATAGCAGTCGACCCGACACCACCCGACCCGACCTTCCGGCCCGGCAGTAACCCGGCGCACAAAAGCTCCCCTTGGCCGGGCGGCGAGAACCCGTTTTAATCAGACCTTGTTTTTGACAGACGCTGTGGAAGCCGGCACTCTCACGCGACCCCTTGCTCGCCGGCCGCCACGTTCGAGAAAGAACCTTTTACATGGCCAAGACCAGTAAAGCCCCGGGAGCCTCTCCAGCCGCCAAGGCATCCTCCTCCAAGGGCAAGAGCGGCGGTAAGTCGGGCGAGACGCACAAATCGAAGCAGGTCGCGGCCGGTCCGCCGCGGCAACCCGGCGTGGAGCGGCGCAAGAACCATCCACTTCGGGCCAAGAACGGGCATATCCACGTCCTGCTCACGCAGGCCCTGCCGCACCTGGGCCAGGCGGGAGACCTGGTGAACGTACGCCCCGGTTTCGCCCGCAACTACCTGCTTCCCCAGGGTCTGGCCACCTTCGCCACGCCCCACAACCTGCTGATCGTCGAGAAGCATAGGCAGCGGCTCAAGAAGCAGGAAGAGGCGCGCCGGGCCGACCTGCAAAGCCTGGGCGCCCAGATTGCCCAGCGGTCGCTCACCATCGAGGCCAACGCCAACGAGGAGGGCCACCTCTACGGCTCGGTGAACGCCGACCAGATTGCCGCGGCGCTCCGCTCCGAGGGCTTCCCGATCGAGAACGAAGCTGTCCGCATTGAAGGCCCTCTCAAGGACCTGGGACTTTACACCATCAAGATCCAGCTCTCCCTCGAGATCGCGACCGAGGTCAAGCTCTGGGTGGTGCCGACGCACACCGACGAGGGTGCTCCGCAGGCCTGACCGTCCGTCCCGCTCCAGCCTGGCCCGGAACCTCTTGCAGCCACGACCCGGCGGCGGCCACTCTGGACCGCCGTTCGTGCTGCGCCGGTCACGCGGCCGATCCGGCCTCGGCGGCCGGATGGGGTAAAGAGGACGATCGTGCCGGCACGCTGAACCTGATGCCCAGCCGCCTGGCCAGGTTCACCAGCATGTCCAGCAAGGCATAGAACACGGGCGTGACCAGAAGTGCGAGAACCAGCGAGAGCATCTGGCCACCTATGATCACCTTGGCCATGCTGGCGCGGGCGCCCGAGCCGGGGCCCTGGCCAAAAGCGATGGGCACCATGGCCGCCACCAGCATGACCGTGGTCATGAGGATCGGCCGCAGCCGCGTGTGGTTCGCCTCCAGGATCGCGTCGAGGCGCGGCGCTCCCCGGCGCGAAGCTGGTTCGTGGCGTCCACCTGAAGAATGCCGTTCTTCTTGACGATTCCGACCAGCATGAACAGCCCGAACATCGCGTACAGGTCCATGGGCGTCCGCCAGAGCACCAGCGAGAGCATGCCGAAGGGGATGGTGACAGGCAGGGCCATGAGGATCGCGATCGGCTGCATCCAGCTCTCGAACTGGGCAGCAAGAATCATGTACATAAAGGTAAGCGAGAGGGCGAACGCGATCATGAAGTAGTAGCCGGTCTCGCCCAGCGTTTTCGCCTGGCCGGTGAAGATGTAACTGTACTGGGGCGGCAGGTTCATTCCCTTGAGGACCTTCTCCGCCCGGGTGACCGCGTCGCCCAGCGGGATATCCTCGGGGTTGCCCAGCACCGTCACCACGCGCTGGCGGCCCAGACGCTCGATCTCGCTGGGCCCGCGCTCGTCGACCAGCCGTGCCAGGCTGGCCAGCTTCACCAGGCCCACGGTCGGCGACGGTAGTGTGAGCTCGTAGAGGTCGTGCTCGCTGGCGCGCTCTTTCCCCTCGGCGCGGAGCCAGACGTCGTACTGCTGGTCGCCGTCGCGGAACTTGGAGATGGGCATGCCGCCGACGAGCACGCGCAGGGTGTCGGCCACGGTGCCCACCGGCACGCCCAGGTCGCTGGCGGCCTCGCGGTCCACCTGCACCTGCACTTCCGGCTTGCGCAGCGAGAGCGTCGTGTCGAGATCAACGATTCCTCCTTGCCGCTTCAGCTCCGCGGTCAACTGGTCGGCATAGTCAGCGAGCCTGTTCAGGTCCGGTCCGGCCAGATTGACCTGGAATGTCTGTGACCGGCGGCCTCCCTGAAAGGCCGAGACGTCATTGACGCTCACCCGCAGGTCGGGATAGTCGGTCATGAGATCACGCGCTTGCTGCTGCACGGCGAACTGTGTGTACTTGCGGTCCTCCAGTTCGGTCATCCGCACGTAAATCGTCGCCCGCGTGACATCTCCTTCGCCCTTGACCGTGCGTCCGCCCTCGGTCTGGCCGATGGTGGTGAAGACATGCTGCGTGCCTTTCAGCTTCCAGATCCGCGCCTCCAGCTCGCTCATGAGCCGGGAGGACCGTTCCAGGCTGTAGCCCTCAGGAGTGGTGATCGTGATCTCGTACTCGCTCTGGTCGTCGCGCGGGATGAGCGACAGTCCCATGGCCTTGCCGATCGGCACCGTGCTGGCGATCACCGCGATGGTCGAGAGCACCACCGCGAACTTGAATCGCAAGGCGCCCCGGAGGAGCCAGCCGTAGCCGCCGTCGATGAAACGGTAGATGAACCCGGACTTGGATTTTGGCCCGTGGCCCCCGCCCGGCCCGGCCGGCTCGAGCTTGAGGAACCGGCTACAGAGCATGGGCGTGAGCGTGAACGAGACGAACAGGCTCATCGCCACGGCGAAGGCGACGGTGAGCCCGAAGCTTGAGAAGAAGCGGCCGACGATTCCCCCCATGAACGCGATCGGCAGGAAGATGACGATCAGGGAGAGGCTGGTGGCCAGCACCGCCAGGGCGATCTCACGCGTGCCCTTGCGTGAGGCTTCCATGCCGTCCATGCCGTCCTCTTCCATGTGCCGGAAGATGTTCTCATGCACCACCACGGCGTCGTCGATGACGATGCCGATGGCCAGGATCAGCCCGAGCATGGTGATGTTGTTCAGCGTGAACCCCATGTACTTCATGAACATGAAGGTTGGGACGATGGACGTGGGGATGGCCATGGTGGCGATGAGCGTGGTGCGCCAGTCTCTGATGAACAGCAGGATGGTGGCCGAGACCAGCACGCCGGCAAGCAGGAGGTGAAACTTCACCTCCTCGATCGATTTCTTGATGAACCGCGACTGATCGCGGATGATCTCGGTGGCGATGTCCGGCGGCAGCGCCGCCCTGAGCTGCTCGAGCCGGTTCTTGACGTCGTCGACCACCTTCACGGTGTTCACGCCCGACTGCTTCTGCACCACCAGGCTGACTGCGCCGTCGCCGTCCAGCCGCGCCAGCGTGCGCGGCTCCTCGCTGGAGTCGGCGGCATGGCCGATGTCGCGTACGCGAACGGGATAGCCGTTGCGGTTGGCAACGATCAGGTTATTGAACTCGCGCTCGGTCCTAAGACGGCCCAGGGTGCGCAGGACCAGCTCACGCGAGCCCTGGTCGACGCGGCCGCCGGGCACCTCGAGGTTCTGCCGCACCAGAGCGAGCCGCACGTCCTCGACCGACAGGTTGTAGCCGGCCAGACGGTCCGTATCAACCACGACGTTCATGGCCCGGACCCGGCCGCCGACCAGGTTGATCGCGCCTACGCCCGGCACGGTCTCGAGCCGCTCCTTGATCTGCTTGCGTGCGATCTCCGTGACTTCCCGGAAGTCGCGCCTGCCGGAGACGGCGATGGTCATGACGGGCATCGAGCCGGTGTCGAACTTGTCGACGTTCGGCGGCTTCGTGCCATCGGGCAGGTCCGAAAGGATGGAATTCACCTTGTCGCGCACTTCCTGCGTGCCGACGTCGCCGTTCTTCGAGAGCAAGAACTGCACCGTGACGATGGACACGCCTTCCTGCGTGATCGAGCGCAGCTCGTCGATGCCCGCGACCGTATTGATGATGTCCTCGATGGGCTTGCTGACGGTCGTCTCCATCTCCTCGACGCTGGCCCCCGGCAACACGGTGGTCACGGTGCACACCGGGAAATCCACGTCCGGGAAGAGATCCACCCCCAGCTCGTTGTACGAGACCAGGCCCATGACGACGGGAATGGCCACGAGCACCCAGGTGAAGACGGGCCGGTTGATACAGAGATCGGATAGGGTCATGGGAATCCCTGTGAGAGTGGGCTGTGCTCAGCGGCCGGTGGAGTGACGCGCGGCGTTCCCGGAGGCTACCTGGCGGCCTCCGGCGTGCGCACCAGAACCGGAGTTCCCTCGGCAAGCTGCGTCTGGCCGGTGATGACGACCATGGCCGCCGCCGGCAGGTTCTTGCTTTTCACCTCCACCCAGCCAGGCCCTTCCACGCCGGTGACGATGTCGCCGACGGTGTGAGCCTTGCCGCTCTCGACGTAGAACAGCTTGGTCACGCCGGCGAAGCGGACGATCGACTCCATCGGGGCGACGGTCGCATGGGACGTCGCGTCGATCACGATCGTGGCCTTGGCGAATCCACCCGCGCGGAGCAGCCGCCGGTCGTTGGGGACCTGGCTTTCCACCTGGAAGGTCCGGCTCACGGGATCGACCGAAGGGTTGATGCGCGTGATCTTCCCATCGAAGACGAGGTCCGGCTGCGACGCGATCGAGATCCGCACCTGCTGGCCAAGCCGCACCTCCTCGCCGTAGCGTTCCGGAATGCTCGTCCAGAGACGCAGGGGGTTCTCGATGATCAGCTCGCAGAGCGCTTCACCCTCGCGTACCATCTGTCCTTCGGAAACGGAGCGTTTGGTCATGGCGTAGACCAGCGCATCGGCCTGGCTGGCGCCCGGCGGCGTTCGATGCGGCGAGGGAACCCGGGCAACCATGTCGGCCAGAGTTTCTTTCGCCTGGTCGCGGGCCACGCGGCTGGCCACCGCGCTGGCAATGATGTTGCGGGCCGTCGCCCGGGCATTATCGTACGCGGCCGACGCCGAGCGGTACTCGTTCTCGCAGTCCTCCAGCTCCTGAACGGTGCTGGCACCCTTCTTGGAGAGCGCCCGCTGGCGGTTCAGGTAATGCAGAGCCTTGTCCTTGCTGACAAGGACCTGCACCACGGCGGGAACGCGGTCAATCGCGTCATCAGCCTGCTTGCCCCGGATCAGCTCCTCGGAGATCCCGTAACGCTCGACGAACTGGTCGGCCTGCTGCTCGGTGATGCCCAGTTTCACCAGCTCGCCCAGGTATCTCGACTGCGCCTGGTCGTAGGCAAGCTTGGCGTCCACCGATTCCATCTCCACCAGCGGCTCGCCGGGCTTCACATGGTCGCCCATGTCGTGCAACACCTTGCGCACGCGGCCGGAGCGTTTCGCGCCGATGGTCACCTGTTCCCAGCCGCGCAGGCTGCCGACAACGTCGATGGTCCGCTCCACCGTGCGCTGCTCCAGGGCCGCCACGGTGACCGGCACCACGCGTGCTGCCGCGGGGGCCTTGCTCGATGGCTGGGCCTCGGCCGTGCGCAGCCCGGTAGGGCCGCGGTGGCGGACGCCAGGCCCGCCACGATGAGGAAGCTGGCGTATCGTCTCATCGATTCATTGCACCTCGTCATTGGGTCCACCTGTGCCAAAGCCCTGCAACACGTCTCGAACCAGCAGGTGCGCGAGGTTTTCCGCAATGGGTCTGCCTCCGTACAGAAAGTCGAGCGTCGTGACGACGATGAGCCCGCGACAGACGGTCAGGCAGGCCTCCAGCCGATCGCGCCGCGCGACGCCCGCATCGATGACCCGCCGTACGGCCGCCTCCGTCCAGCGAAAGAGGTCCTCCTTGCACGGCTCCAGCTCGTGCGCCGCCGATGATCCCGGCGGGCCGAAGATCAGCGCGTACACGAACCGCGAGCGGTCCGGATCCTCGCGGCAGAACGCAAAATGGGCTTCCATGACCTGCTCGAGGCAGCGCACCGCGTCGGCCTCGGTCGTGACGATCCGACGCAGCTCCTCGACCAGCTCCGCCAGCGGCAGGGTCACCAGCGCGCGGGCCAGCCCCTCCTTGCTGCGATAGTAGTAGTAGAGCGTGGGCTTGGCCACTCCAGCGCCTTCAACAATTTCCCTTACCGAAGTGGCATCATACCCTTGCGTCGCGAACAGACGTGCCGCGACACGCGCGATATGCCGCGCCACGGGGCTTCGTACGTTCTTGCCGCCCACGGTCGAGACGAGCGATCCCACGTTCACCTACCCCGCTTGCCGGCGCCAGTGACCTGTGAATGCGGCACACGCTACCGAACGGTAGGTATCTTGGCCCAGGGGGCTGATTCCGTCAAGCTCGGTTTGCACAAAGGCTGGTCGCGCCACCCGACCCTGGTCTGATTTGAGAAGCTGCGTCCCTGGAATTTGCGGCAGAAGGCGGCTAGACTTCCCGCGGGCTCGCTGCTGGAAGTGCGAGATGACTGTGAGCGAAATGGTCCAGCGCCCAGCGCGTCTTGGCTTGCTGTCCGGCGTCGCGCTCGGCCCCGACCTCGGCCAGGAACGCCATGAACCCGGCGCTGGCGGCCGCGGCCTGGGCGACCGGGACCTTGATGGACACCTCGAACAGCCGGGACCCATCGTCGCGCCGCCAGAGCTCGCCGGTGATCGTCCAGGGCAGGCCCGGATCGTTGTACTTCCATCTCCAGGCGCGCATCGGGCCCATCACCACCACCCGGGAATAATCAATCTTCTTGCTCGCCAGGCTGAGCAGGAAGAGAAGCTGCTCCTCCGTGAACAGGTCGGCGATGGGGTTCTTGCCGGCCGCCACCCGCTTGATGAGGCCCTTGACCACGGGCATGGTGAGCGAGGCCGACTTGACGACCCCTTTCTCGGAGCAATCCGCCTCGATCTTGAACCCGCTGTACTTGCGCCAGAGCGCCGGCACGGTGGCCGGATCGACGGGGCGGAACTTGATCGTGCTGTCGTGCTGTGCCCCCACCACGCGCCGGCGCGCGCGATCACGCCGGTTGCAAACAGCTCCAGGTCCGGCGTATCGAAGAAATAAACATACCGCTCGGCCTGATCGAGGCTCAGGCCATAGGCCTCGATCGCGACGTCGACCTGTTTCTCCGGGATGGTGGCCTTGATTTCCACGCCCGCGGCGCCGGTCATGAGCCGGGCGACCTGTCCTCGTGTTTCCTCGACGCTCGCCATTCCCGCCCCTTTCCGAACCCGTGTCGGCTGTCGGATCGTTGTTCCATCCCTGTCACCGCATCGCATCCCTTGCTGGCTGCCTGAGCTCGCCGCCAGGACGAGGGACCCCTGGCACGCTTCATCATCGGACCTGGCGCGCGCGAATTCCAGCCGTGAGCCCGGCGGCGACGATTCGAATTCGGGCCAGGTCTTCTCGCCGCCTCATCACCATTCTTCCGGCTGGACCGGTCGCGCGAGAGGGTCGAGACTGTGACGGAGACGCGCCCCGATCCAACGGGTATCGGTGCACGCGGCAGAGGGGCGCTCTCACGCCGGTGACGGCTTCTGTTTCAGGACGGGCGTCAGAGATTCCGGGATGCCCTTGAGGTCGATGGCATTGCACCCGTACCTGAACGCCTGCTCAAAACCGCGACCCGCACCCAGCGCGTCATAGAAGCCGACCGCAAACTTGATCGCCGCATCGTCCCCGATCGCACGGTCCATCCCGATCACGAAGTCGACGTATCGGGCGATGGCTTCCGCCTGTGCTCCCGAATAGCAGGCGTTCAGCACCACGCACTTGACCGGATCAGCGCACAGCTCGAAGTGCGCGGCGAGGGCCTCTCCCGAGATCCGTTTGACCTGGCCGGTGCCATCGTCGAATGCGAGTCCACCCGGCTGGTTCTCCGGGCCGGTCACAAAGTCACGTCCCGAGCCACCCTCGCCGGTCCCCGCGCCGTGTCCCGAAAAGTGCACGATCTCGGGCTTGTGGTCGAGCAAAGCCCTGCGCAGATCGTCGTCCGTCACGGCCCACTTCACCACCAGCTTGAACTGATCGCGTAGCTTCGATCGTTCGAGCGAACCTTCGATCTGCTTGACTTCGTGGTCGAGCCGGAGCCGCCCTGTGTTGCTGGGGTTCGCCGCCAGGATAAGAAGGGTCCGCTGTGCGTTTGGCGCGGCAGACCCCGCAGGGGGTATCGGCTCTGCCAGCCTCAAGGCCTGTCTGCCCATGGCCGTGATGTAGGCGCTGATGCCATGGATCGTCCGGGCCCGTTCCACGAACCCCTTGCCGTCGAGTGTCTCCAGCCAGTCGCGCACCTCCTCCACCAGCATTCCCGTGGCGGCTGCGAGGTGGACGTCGTCCACGTACTTCGTGGAGCGTCCCTCCAAGTCGCGCAGGGTCGAGAGGACCAGTCTCTCTCCGCCGTCCAGCTTCATGTTCGGACCTCGTGGGAGTGGATTCCCATCGCAGAGATGCGCTTCGTCTGCTCAATATCGATTTGGATCTGGCGCAGGAGATCGTCCAGGCCGGAGAAGGGCCGGGTGCCGCGCAGCCGGGTGAGAAAGTCGAGTTCCACGGTCCAGCCGTACAGGTCGCCGCTGAAGCCGATGAGATGGGCCTCCACCTTGCGGATCTGCTCGCCGAAGGTCGGGTTCGGGCCGATGTTGCAGGCAGCGGGCCAGGGGTCGAATGTCTCTCTGAGGCCGCCGGATGGGGAGACAAATGCCCTGGCGGCGTAGACGCCGTCGCCAGGGATGAGCGTATCGACCGCATCCAGGTTGATGGTGGGAATGCCTAGCCCGGCGCCACGTCCGGCGCCATGGATCACGACCCCGCGGATCCGGTGCGGGCGGGTGAGGAAGCCGGCCGCCGCTTCGACCTTGCCCTCGGTGAGGCACTCGCGGATCCGCGACGAGGAGATCAGCTCGCCGGCATCGCGGATCGGCTCGACGACCTGGAAGGGGATGCCGGCCTGGGCGCACCAGCCGGCGAGTACGTCGACATTCCCTTGCCGGTCGTGGCCGAAAGCAAAGTTCGGGCCCTCCACCATGCCCCGTGCGGCGAACTGCCGGCAGATAACCCGATCGAAGAAATCGCGCGCGGTCAGGTCGAGCAGCCACCGCCCCGTCTGAAATACGGCCACCTCCGTGGCGCCGGCCTGCTCCAGCAGGGCGATCTCACGCTCGGGCCAGACGAGCGGCACGGGCGCCTTGTCCGGACGAAGCAGTGCAACGGGATGGGGATGGAACGTGACGGCCAGTGCGGGAACGCCCGCGGCATCGGCCAGCGCGCGCAGCCGGCCGATTAACCGCTGGTGACCGCGATGCACGCCGTCGAAGTTGCCGACCGTCACGTAGCCGCCACGCACTCGCGCGGGAAAATCCTCGACATTCGCGATCGTGATCACCGACACCCATCCTGCCCGCCAGGCGCAGCGTCCGAAACCGCCTGGTCCTCTTGATCGATCTCCAGAGCGGCTAGAGTATTATCACGAGCGTTCGAGAGATCGGTCAATGCGGAGACGAGTCCGGGAAAGCCCGCGGCCATGGCCCGCTTCCCGGG
This sequence comes from uncultured Planctomycetaceae bacterium, assembly GCA_963833985.1. Lineage (GTDB taxonomy): Bacteria > Planctomycetota > Planctomycetia > Isosphaerales > Isosphaeraceae > Aquisphaera. The sequence continues at coordinate 6,515,535 of CAWIAD010000002.1, read as the reverse complement.
TCGGACCGGCACTCCGGGAGCAATGACGTCATAATGAATGTTCTGATTGTGGGCGACGGGGACGAGGAACGGGACTGGGCGGAGTGGTTCCTGCACCATCCCGAGCATCACCTGCTGGCCGTCTGTCCCGGATTCGGCGGCGACGAATTCGCGGAGGTCCACGCGGCCGCCGACCTGGACGAGGCCCTGGCGACGGCCGGCATCAACCTGGTCATCGTGGGCGGCCCGCTCGAGCTCCGGAGCGAGGGCCTGCGCAGGGCCGCTGCCGAGGGGCTGGCGATCGTCTGCCTGCACCCGCCAGGACCCGACTCCGAGCCCTACTACCAGGTGGCCCTGAGCCGCTCCGAAACGGGCGCGGTGGTGATTTCCGATCTTCCGCTCCGGCTCCATCCCGCGGTCGCCCGCTTGAAGGAAGCCATGACGAGCGGAGAGCTCGGGGCATTCCGCGGGGTACGCCACGAGGGGCCGGTCAGCCCGGACGACGGCGATCTGGTCCGGGTGGCGTTCGCCCGGCGAGTCGACGCGGTCCGCGCCCTCATCGGCGAGGTCGACGCGGTCACTGCCAGCGGTGAGCCCGCCGGCGAACAGCCGGATGTCGAGTTGGTGGTCCAGCTTCGCGGCGAGCACGGCCAGCGCGCCGAGGTCCGCGTCTGGACCGGGCATGACGAACCCTGCCGGCTCAGCGTCCAGGGCTCGGAGCGCCGCGCTGATCCTGGAATACGACCCGGGTTTCCACCAGCCCGCCCGCCTGGTGCGCCGATCTGGCTCCGGTGACGGCGAGCCGATCCATGTGCTCGAGGGCTGGGACCCGCATGCCGCCATCCTGGAATCGCTGGCCAGCGCACTCGAGGCCCGCGCGGCGACGCCGGACGGATCGGTCCATCCCGACCTGGGCGACGCCACGCGGGCGATGGAGCTCTCCGAGGCCGTCGTGAGGAGCCTCCGCCGCGGCCGGACCATTGACCTCCATTACGAGAACATTAGCGAGGAGGCGAGCTTCAAATCGATCATGACCTCCACGGGGTGCGCCCTTCTGCTCGGCATCCTGCTGCTGCTCCCACTTGCCCTGGCAGGCCCTGCGCTCGGGATGAACTGGACCATCTACCTGGCCTGGATGATCCCCCCGGTCCTCATCGCCTTCGTCGTGTTGCAGGTCCTGCGTCTGGGCATCCGCCGTAGCCCCAACCGGGCCGACACCGGCGGAGAGGCCGGTTTCTCGAAGTCACGCCGAACGTCCTGAAGCCGGTCCATTCCGTCGCCTTCACGCGGACTTCTTTCCGGGCGCCGAGCCGGGCAGCTCCTGAAAGCTGTCCAGGCTTTTCCGGAGCAGGGGGGCAAGGCCGTCGAAGCGCTTTGATTCCAGGGTGTACTTGACCTCGTACTCGAACCGGGCGGCTGCGAACCGCCGTTCGATGACGGTCATCGCGAACGGCCCGCGACGCGTCTGGACCACGGTTTCGAGCGCCTCGGTCACGCCCACGGAGATGAGCTTGCAGGAAATCAGCGTGCAGCCCGGGTCTTCGTGCTTGAGCAGCCTGGGGTAGTCCTCGGCCAGTTCCTTGAGGTTCGTCTTGCCGCGAGGATGCGCCAGGACCAGCAGGTTGTCGGACCAGACCCCATGCGCCGGTCCGGTGGCGAACAGGAGCGCCACCTCGCTGGGGGCCAGCACCGGGCTCCAGCCCGCGGGCAGGTCAAGCGCGAACTTGTACTCGCGTTGCACCCAGCGATTGGAAGGCTTGCCCAGCAGGTCCGCGCCGGTGTTGGGCGGACTGAACCTGGATCCGGCCACCACGGCGTCGAAGGCGGCCCGAGCACCGGCATAGCTGCCATCCTCGACGTTCAGGATGAAGCTGTAGAGTTGACGGTTGGCAATGATCCTGACGGTCACCTCACGCCAGAAACCGCCCGCGTCGGGATGGAATTCCCTGACCGTCTCCAGCCGTGTGCCACGCTCATCGGCGATCAGACGATTGGACGCAAGCTTGCCGGCATGCCCTCCGTTCTGCCGGGCGCTGGTCTCGATCCGGGAGCGATAGTCTTCCAGGCTCTCGGGCGCCAGCCCCAGCTCGCAGGCGGCAACCCCCGGGCGGTCGATGCCGATCTGATCGATGGCCGCCACGAAGATGCGGTCCTCGGTCTCGCGCAGGGCCAGCCGCCAGTCCTGGGGAATGCGGGTGGCGAGGCCGTACTTCGGGGCCGAGAATGCCTCGGTCGCCGGCGGATCACCGGCCTCGCTGGTGCCGCCAAGAAGAACCGCCAGCAAGATCCAGAATTGATTCATGGGCGACCGGGCCGATCTTCAGGAGGGTGCAAGCCAGTGTTGAGTCTTCCATTCTGTACAAAGACGGAACGAAGTCCAGGCCGGACACCACGATGCAGGAGTGCGACGACCGACCTGCGCGATCTCGCGGTTCGCGGCCGGCTGATCGAGGCCCCGACCCGGGATGACCTGCTGCTCCCGGCCGATCCGAGGGACTCCTGACCATGCGCCAGCGGACTTACAGATCGCGAATATAGAGCGCCGCGTACGAACGGACGTGCTTGCCGTTGAGCACGTGGAACGTGCGCAGCCGCTCGAGGAGCTGGCCGCCGAATCGCTTCAGCGGCAAATGCACGATCTTGCGGCCGTACTTGCGTGCCAGCCGTCGCCAGGAGGCCCGGGGCATGCCCGGACTGACGACCGCCACGTGCCGGTCCTTGCTGTGGAGGAACCCCGCGGCCAGCAGCCGTTCCTCCAGCGTCGTGGCGAACTGGAGCCGGGGATCGGTCCAGATTTCCGGAATGGGACGGGGCGGGTACAGGAACAGGGCTCCTCCATACAGCGCCTGGGCGATGCCGGGCCCCACCAGGTTGCGCATCGGGTCGGTGGCGTAGAAGGCGAGCGTCGATTCCTCGGAGTGCTCGGCGAACCAGGTGGCCCGGTGGGTGTAAACCTGGGGATCCGCCGGCACATCAAAGAGGAACACCACGGCCTCGAGGGATCCCCGTCCCGGTGGCAGCACCTTCACGTAAAGCTCGCCGGTGTGCCAGTTCCGCAGCGTCTCACGGATGTCGATACCGTCGCGAATGCTGGTGGTGAATTTCTCCACCCGCGCGAGGTCGGCCCCCAGGACGGTGCGCGCCTGGTCGCGGACATGGCGGTGAAAGCTCTCGATCCGATCGTCTTCATTGGGCCACGAGCACATCCCGAACGGGTCCCAGCGCTGCCGCCAGCGCTGCTGCTGCACGCGGGCGGGCCGGGGCCTCAGCTCGCAGGTTCTCCAGGCGACCGCCGGACCCGGCAGGCGATTGACCATCGATGCCGTTCCCCAGCCCGGCACGACCGCCCTGTCCAGACCCATCTTCAGAAGCGAGTCTTCCTCGTCCTGGCCGGTCCACGCTCTGGCCGCGGTTTCGGCGTAGGGGTACTGGCACGCGGTTTCCGCCACGGCGAGGGCAAAATCGTCGCCGGCGGTCTGCTTCGCCGCCACCACCAGCGAGTACAGGTCAGGGGTGAGGCGCCGATCAATCAGGGAGAGATTGCGGACGTACTGGAAGTAGACGGCGAGGAGCTGCGGTGTGATCCGCTGCGCGATCGTGGGATGTTTCCTTCTCAGGCTCTCGCGCGCCTCGAGCACCAGTTCCTTGACGCCGTCGACCGACAAGTTGTCGTCGTCGCTCAGATCGCGCCGGCCGCGCTCGTACAGGGCAGTGATGAACGGCAGCTCGCCAAGGGCGAAGAGCAGCGTGCGCGGGTCCACGATGTGAGTCGCCAGCGGCGTATAGAACGGCTCGGGGTCGTGGCTCTCCAGCCGGCGTGTGTAGGCGTCGCGGATCCAGGGCCAGTCGAGCAGCGAGCAGACCAGCAAGGTCAGGCGGTAGCGCTCCTCCAGCTCGTGCAGGCGGCGGGCCATCCAGGCAATCCGCGCCTGGTGCTGGCCGGGCTGGGGTGGCGGAATCGCCGGCAGGAGGGCGGCCGAGAACCGCTCCGGTGCGACCTGTTTCAACGCGTAAGGGTCCGGGAAGACGCTGGTGATCGCCTCGAAGCGGGGCGTTTCCATGTCGATGAACTCGCGGGAAATCCGCTCGCCCATGGCCGTGCGCAGAGCCGTGATGACGCCCTGGCAGGGATCGACGGGCACGTAGCTGAACCCGACTTCCTCGTCGTCGCGGTCGACATCGAGCTGGACCACCGCCGAGACCGACGGCAGCCGCTCGATGGCCTCCTCAACGTTTTCCTGGAACGACGGCGGCAGGGGTACGGCCACGCAGTCGTAGGGCCGGCCGAGCAGTTCCTCGCGCACCTGGATCGCGAAATTGCCGGAGCCGTGAATGATCGGCAGCACCCGCACCCGCGGACCGATCGCCAGGAATTGCTCGGCCGTGCCGCGTTCACGCTTCATGGAACTCTCCCGCAGTCCCGCCCATTGGTCCGCACCCTGGCAGTGTACCGCGATCGAGACATCAGGGCGACGCTATGCCCGACGGTCCCGGGGCCTCCACGAGCCTGAGATCGGCCCGCGGATCGCGGCCTTGACACATCTTTACTGAACATAAAGTAATACAGCCGCTCGGTTCCGGTCAGGCGACCGGAAAAGGAAGCCTGCACTCACGAAGAAACCGGGCCAGGCAGGTCGAGAATGTCGCCTAAGAATCAGCAAGAGACCCATGGCGTGGACGTCGAATCGGCCAGACCCACCGGGGCCGAACTTGACGGGCCCGACTGGAGATCTCCGGGGAGCTTCAAGACCTCCAAACGGAATTGCTTTCGAGCGCAGTGGGAACTGTTCGCTGAAGTGCCCGGACACGTTCGTCGGCCTTGATCGCCGATAGATCAGGGCTCTCCGATCTGCCGGGTCGCCAATGCGGCGCATGATCGGCCACCCCCCCTTTCTTGTTTCCCGGCAGGGGTGGCCCTTCGCCGGAAACCCTGGTGAACACGTGGAGCGCCGTGGCGCGGCGCTCGGCGTCTGCGCCTGGCCGTGGCCGTTCCGGGTCAACACTCTTTGTCCCGTAGTGCAAGGGATCGATTTATCATGGCCGCCAACGAGTCCGAAATCCCTCTGGTTGGCCAGCTCGACGACCCGGCTCATGAGCTGCTGCTGGCGAAGCCGGTTCCAACCTGTGATCGCCGCTTCGAGGACTGGCTGGCCAGCAACCTCGATGAGGAACCAGATCCGGTCCGGGTCAACCGCTGGAACCAGCTCATCGGCAATCTGCCCATGTGCCGGGGCCGTGCCCACCGCAAGCCAGGTGAAGCGGCCGTAGCGGGAACGCCGGCCGGCTGGTCGCGATTCAACGTGGCGTACCGCAGGGGGATCACGGTCGTCCGGCTGGTGGGACGAGCGCTCGTGGACCAGGCGCACATCCAGCAGATGGGCGCCGACCTGATGGAACTGATCGACGTGGGCAACGCGCGGCTGGTCATCAACTTCACGGCCGTCGAACGGCTGGGAAGCTGGATCATCGGCGTCATCGGCAACGCTCATCGGCGCTGTGCGGCCGGCGACGGCGGCAAGCTGAAAATCTGCGGTCTGGATCCCGGGCTGGCCGAGATCTTCGCGATCGTGGGCATGGCCGGTGAACTCGAATTCCACCCCGACGAGGCGGCAGCCCTGGACAGTCCCTGGCCCCTTGCGGCGAAGCCTCGCCAGCTTCCCGTTGACATCCTCAGCGCGGTCCTCGCAGCCGGCGGACTCCCTCCCCTGGCTGGCGGGGCGCCGACCGATGACGCCGAGATCCTGGCTCTGCTCCGGGCGCAGCCGGTCGCCGTGCTCAAGCCGCAGCGCGCTGGCTCCGGCAGTGCGCTGACACCCGTGATCAGCCTTCAGCTCCAGGCCGGCTCCAGCCCGTGCCGCACGGTCGCCGTTTCCGCGCCCCGCTTCCTCATCGGCCGCGATCGCCCGTGCCATGTCCGGCTCGGCTCTGCCCAGGTCAGCAAGCAGCACGCCGCACTCGAACAGCGTGACGGCCGCATCTTCCTGCGCGACCTTGGCAGCACCAACGGGACGCTCGTCGGCGGCCAGCACATCCGCGACCAGGAAGTCGAGCTGCACGCCGGCGATCAGTTCAAGATCGGGCCGGTTCTGGCCACCCTGCAAATCGGTAGCCCTTCTGAACCACCGCTGCTGCTCCCGAAACCGCCGCTGGAGTGGGCCGGCGAGGACGTGGAGCCCGCGACTCTACTGGGTATTCCAGCCGAGGCGCCGGCCACCGTGGAGCTGCCGATCGAGCCAGATCTCGACCCCGCGCAGGCGCATCAAGCATGAGGTTCTCGAGGAAGTCTTGATCGTGACGCCTCAGCTTCCGGAGCTGGCTGACGAGGCAACCCTCGAGGCGCTGCGGAGCCGGCTGGCGGAGCTGTTTGAAGAGCCCCTGCCGCGGAGGGTCGTGCTCAACCTCGAATTCGTCAATCACCTCTCCCGGCAGGCGCTCGCGGCGCTGCTGGCGCATCATTTCCGGCTCGAATGGTCCGGTGGCTCGCTGCGCATCTGCCAGGCGCACGCGCGCATCATCGCGCTGCTTGACCAGGTTCGCCTGACCATGCTGGTGGATTGCTACCCCACTCTCGACGAGGCCGTGCTCGCTGCCTGGAAGAACCAGCCAGCTCCACGCTGAGGCAGCGCGCGCATTTGTGCCCGCAGGTCAGCCGCCCGGGCCGGTTCTTGCTCTGTTCCAGGTGATCGCCGGCTTGCATAGCTGGCATGGCAATTGCATGTCATACACTTCCATGTGCGTATCATTCAGTAGACGTTGCCTTCGTCATCGTCGTCGTTCCGGGAGTCCGGGTGGAGCGGATCGTCGGGATTGAAGAAGAGATCGCCCAGACCGAGGGGAGCGTGCTGACCGCCCATTGCTTTGCGCCGGCGGCGGGCGAGGCCTTCCAGGTTGCCGGTCTCTTCGCCCAGCACGCAAAAGAGCGCCTCGCGCCAGGCGGCATCGCGGCTGAGCGGATGAGCGGGATCCTGGGCGATGCGTTTAAGAGCAAACCGCAGCACGTTGATCCCGTCGCGGGGCGAGAAATCGAGCTTGAGCTTGTGAGCTTCCTGCAAGAAGTCGACCGTGAGCGCCAGCAGTTCGATCTCGGCGAACGGCAGATGGTACTTAAGAATCGCCATCTCGTCGTCGCGGCCGGGAAAGCCAAGAGTGAGCGTCGGCTGGAGGCGGGAGAGAATGTAATCGGGTACCTCGTAGGTCGATTCATCTTCGTTCATGGTGACGCAGGCGCGGAAGTCCGCGTGAGCGGGGATGGTGATACCGGCCACGATGCTTTCGACGTAGCGGCGATGGTCGAGCAGGGGCGCCAGGCTCGCCCACGACTTCTCGTTCATCCGGTTTCCCTCATCGAGCACGCAGATGCCGCCGGTGATCATCGCGGTGACCAGCGGCGAGGCATGGTAGGCGATCTTGCCGCTCTCGGCCAGCACTGGCGTGACGATCAGGTCCTCGGGGCGTGTGTCGGCCGTGCACTGGTTGATGTAAAGCGGCTGCTTGCGGATCCTGGCTGCGGCCATGGCCAGCGTGGTCTTGCCAATTCCTGGCGGACCGGTCAGCCGTGGCGAGAGCGGCCGGTCGCGTGGGTCGACCACCAGCCAGCACGCCAGCACCTGCCGCAGGACCTCATCCTGACCGACCCAGCTCGTCTCGGTCGAATCGGGATCGCTCAGATGCAATGTGATGCCGCTGATCTCCACGTGTTTCTCGGTGAGTGCCATGGTCGATTGCTTCACTCCTCGGGCTCGGCCGCTGGAACGGTTGGCACGCGTCCGCCTGACCGGCCACCCTTGCGTTCCAGTTACCAGGACCCTCAGTCTAGCCGCCAACACACAGGGGCGAAACGGCGCGGTCGGACTGGACCCGAAGGTCTTGCTTCATCACTTCTACCGCAGAGTTGCGCATCCATCACCGTTTCTCGATCCGCGAGCAGGAGGTAATTCCATGGCGACGAAACAGACCCGCGAAAAACGTGTCGGTTCAAAATCCAGCACGGCCAGGACCGAACCAAAGGTCAAGGAGCGGCCAGCCACCAGGGCAAAGGCCAGCCCTGCCACCAAGGAGAAGACAGGCTCCGAGCCCGGGACCCACACCAAGGCCGCTCTGGGCAGGAAGGTCGGGGAGCGGGCCGATGTGCCGGATGCAAAGACGAAGGCACCGGCCCGCAAGGCCACGAGTTCAACCAAGAAGGCCGCGCGTCAAACCCGGCAAGGCTCCGCTGCCGCCAAGGCGGCTGCACCGACCGCCGCGGCCGGCAAGACCGCTCACAACGGCCATGCGCGCACCTCGAAGAGCCCGACCGGCTCGCCGCGCGGCGGCCGAGGCGTGCACGAATCCAACGGCAAGGCCAAGGGCAGGGCCAAGGGACACGAGCATGTCCCGGCCATGACCCGGGAATCCGCAGAGCACGGCTCGACCCGGACGGGCCAGAAATCCTCGCGCTCCGAAACGGAGGAGATGGTTTTCCTGCGACTGTTCGAAGCACTGGACAGTCACGCCCGCGAGCGGGGCATCGGTCATGTCGTGCAGGACCCCCGGTTCGACTGGGGCGAGGAAGCTGGCGCGGAGCTGCGTCCCGACCTGGCCTTCGTCTCGTTCGACCGCTGGGCGGCTTACCGTAAGGTGCCCCGGGAGCTCACCTGGCACGTCGTGCCGGACCTGGTCGTGGAGATCGTCCGAGGCGCCGAGGAGACCGTGCCGATCAGCGACTGGCTGGAACACTATTTCCAGGCGGGGGTGAACCGCGTCTGGGTGGTCTATCCTGACCAGGGAAAAATCCACGACCACGATTCGCTCTCGTCGTCGCGCGTGATCAACCGCAAGCAGACGCTCGACGGTGGTCCCGTGCTGCCGGGTTTCGAGATCGCGATGGGTGAGCTGGCGGCGGACTGAGCTCGCCGTCCCAGGGTCAATAAAACAGGGCGCCCGGTTTCTTGTCGGGCGCCCTGGCGGAACGGTGTTCCTGCTCTCACCTTATCAATACATGTCGTCATATCCGCCATGGCCGCCGGCGGACTTCTTCTCGTCGTCCTTGGGCATGTCGGCGATCAGGGCGTCGGATGTCAGAAGCAGCGTGCTGACGCTCGCGGCGTTCTGGAGAGCCGACCGGGTGACCTTGGTGGGGTCGATGATGCCGGCCTTGACCAGGTCGGTGTACTCGTCCTTGAGGGCGTCGTAGCCGAAGTTCGCCTTCCCCTCGGCCACCTTTGAAACCACCACTCCGCCGTCCTTGCCGGCGTTCTCGGCGATCTGGTGCAAGGGCGCCGCACACGCCCGGACGATGATCTGGTAGCCGATCTCCTCGTCGTGGGTGAGGCCCTTCGGCTTGACCGTCGCGGCCGAACGCAGCAGCGCGACACCGCCGCCGGGAAGGATACCTTCCTCGAGTGCGGCCCGGGTGGCGTGCAGGGCGTCCTCGACACGCGCCTTCTTTTCCTTCATCTCGCTCTCGGTCGCGGCACCGACGTTGATCTTGGCCACGCCGCCGGCCAGCTTGGCCAGCCGCTCTTCGAGCTTCTCGCGGTCGTAGTCGCTCTTGGTGTCCTTGATCTCGCGGCGGATGGCCTCGATGCGGCCCTTGATCGCGTCGTGGCTGCCGCTCCCCTCGATGATCGTGGTGTTATCCTTGTCAATCATGACCTTTTTGGCCTGGCCGAGGTCGCGCAGGCCGACGTTCTCGAGCTCGATGCCCAGGGCTTCGAAGATCGGCTTGCCGCCGGTCAGCACCGCGATGTCCTCGAGCATGGCCTTGCGGCGGTCGCCGTAGCCAGGCGCCTTCACGGCGGCACAGCGGAAGGTGCCGCGGAGCTTGTTGATCACCAGGGTGGCCAGCGCCTCACCCTCGATGTCCTCGGAGATGATCAGCAGGGGCTTGCCCGTCTGGGCCACCTTCTCGAGGACCGGAACGAGCTCCTTGACCACCGAGATCTTCTTCTCGTGGATCAGGATGTAGGCGTCCTCGAGGACAGCTTCCATCGTGGTCGGGTTGGTGACGAAGTAGGGGCTCAGGTAGCCGCGGTCGAACTGCATGCCCTCGACCCACTCGACCTCGGTCTTGAGCGTCTTGCCCTCCTCGACGGTGATCACGCCGTCCTTGCCGACCTTCTCGGTGGCCTCGGCAATCATCTTGCCGATCTCGGAATCGAAGTTGGAGGCCACGGTCGCCACCTGCTCGGTCTCGGTCTTGGTGGTGACCTTGGTGCTGATCTTGTGCAGCTCCTCGACGATGTCGGCCACGGCCCTGTCCATGCCCCGCTTCATGAGCATGGGGTTGACGCCGGCGACCACCGCCTTGAGGCCCTCGTTGTAGATCGACTCGGCCATCACGGTCGCCGTGGTCGTGCCGTCGCCGGCAACGTCCGAGGTCTTGCTGGCGACCTCCTTGACCATCTTGGCTCCCATGTCCTCATACTTGTCGTCGAGCTCGATCTCCTTGGCGACGGTCACGCCGTCCTTGGTCACCGTCGGTGAGCCGAACGACTTCTGGATGATGACGTTGCGGCCGCGTGGGCCGAGCGTCACCTTGACGGCCCGGGCCAGCTTCGCAATGCCGCGCTGCATGGCCTGTCGAGCGTCCTGGTCAAACGCAATCATCTTGGCTGCCATCTGCTGTGTACTCCCGTCCCCATTGTGTGAATATCAAAAAAGAGCGCCCGCGCGATGGCCCCGGGAAACCATCACCTCAACCCAGGACCGCAAGAATGTCTTCTTCACGCATCAGCAGCACCTTCCGCTCGCCGCCCAGCTTGAACTCCTCGCCGGCATAGGAGGTGAACAGCACCACGTCACCCACCTTCACCTGCAATTCCCGACGCTTGCCATCCTTGGTGATGCGCCCGTCACCCACTGCCAGGACCTTGCCCTTCTGGGGCTTGTCTTTGGCCGTGTCCGGAAGGACGATTCCGCCAGCCGTCGTCCCTTTCGCCTCTTCACGCTCAACGACCACGCGATCGCCCAGCGGCTTCAGATTCATCGATCGTGTCTCCCTTTTCAGCTCGAACGTTGCGGAGGAATCACCCGGGCCCGTGAGCGCATCGGCCCTGGCCCACCAGACGGGGCTCCCAGCTTCGCTTCAGCACGCGGACCCTCATCACGCCGCTCCCTATATGCAACCAGTATGCCCACCCGATACTCGTACACAAACGACTGATAAAACAGGACTTAGGAAAATGGCGAGCGCGCGGCCAGAGTTGCAGTCCTGCCGTTCGCGACAGACCGGCACCCTTGTCTGCCATTTCGGCAGCAAGCCACACACGCGACCCCGGACCGGCAATCGGCCAGCCGTTGCTCCGAGCGCGCGGAACCGCTTCAGGATGCGGCATGCGATTTGCACTATTGTTTCTTCAGATCAAGTCATATGCGTCACTCAACGCGCGAGGTACATCCATGTTCGCTCATTTCAGAGGAGTGGTGGTCGCGCTGACTGCCACACTGTGTGTTCTTGTCCAGTCAACTCTGGCTCCAGCCGCCCAGACAGCGGGCCGCGTGGTCACGACCAGCACCCCAAACGGGGGAGCAACGGCCATGATTGGCCAGTGGCGCTGCACGGTGTTTTTCTACCGCACCGGCGTTCGCGTCTTTGTCCGTACCGCAAACGGTCAGCCGGCGGCAACGACCGGGCTACAGGGAAGCATCACCTTCTACCACCCGAACTCGCCCGCGCCCTGGTTCCGCAGGGAGCTGCGCCGCACCCCAGAGTCTCTCGACCTGAGCATGAACCTTTCGAGCGTACCGCCGACCGCGCGCGGGCCGAGATCAACATCACGGGACTTGCGGACACGCCGGAAGACCATGCTCGCTTCATGGCCTCCCTCGAGTTCGTGGGCCGGCAGCCCGGTGCGATCGCCAGGGCTCGCGGGCCGGCACCGGGGTCCAGGGCCGCCACAACGCGATTCGTCACCATGCCCTATCCCGCGATCTTCATGCAGCCGATGTTCATGGGCACGGGCAATAGCGGAGGCTACCACATCCGCGACTGGACCACGGGCATTGAAAAGCCAAGCTATGAGGTTTCCAAACCGTGGCTCGATGTGACGCAGTCTCCTTGATCGATGGCGCTCAGTCAGGTCCGGGCCGCTTCTTCCGGTACCACCGGCGCCGGACAAAGCGGTCCCGGAATGGGCGCGCCGCCGGGATCGTTCAGCAGGGACGCGATCGTCGTCTGCTTGAAGCAGCTTTCCAGGAGTGCCGCCGCTTCATCCAGGCGCTGGTGAAGTACGCAGAGCCTGCTCGAGTGGGCACTCAGCCGCAGCGGGCACTCCTTGATCCGCTTCACCGGGTCCACGGCCTGGACGATATCGTACATGGTGAGCAAGTCGAGCGTGCGGCTCAGCACGTAACCTCCCCGCAATCCCCGCCGCGCCTCCACCAATCCGGCTTTACCGAGCCCCTGTAAGACCTTGCTCAGGTAATTGCTGGGAACTCGCGAAACCGTGGCGATCTCCTGCGTGGTCATGGGCCGGCCATGCTGGCTTCCCAGCACCACCACGGCGCGGAGGGCATACTCGGCAGTCTGGGAAATCATCGGCATCCTCGGGCAAGCGATTCCGGACGTTCCTATCCAGAATCATTATGCCCCGGGGCGGATGGTCCTTGCCAGTGCGGGATGATCCCTGCCGGCCGGGCATGGCCGAATCCCGAGTCTCGGCCTGAGATGGACGGCCAGCCGCGGCACGCCGTCGCAAAGAGGCAAATCAGGGCAACTGGAAAGGCGGCAGTTCGTTGTCCTGTTCGTTCACCGTTGCCCGCAGGCCCGAGCTCCTGGGGTCGGCATAGCGGCCGCGCAGGACATCGGGATTCCCCTTGAGGACCGTGCCGGGTGAATTCGAGAAGATGCCGGACTCGGAGTGGGGCGGGGTGCTGGAGATGCCGACACGATATTCGCCAGCGGGGGCTCCGTCATTGCCCTGATAGGTCATCAGCTCGAAGTATCCGTCTGGACCGGTTCTTCCTGTGGCCCGGACAGGACCCGTACCGGCAGCCGGGGCAGAATCCCGGGAAGATCTTGGCGGGACCGTCTCCGCCCGCTCGAAAACCACGAGCGCCGCGGCCAGCGGACTTCCCTTGTAGAGCACTCTTCCCTTCACGCTGTAGACAGGCAGCCGCCCCTGCAGCGCCTGGTTGCAGGCGACCGCCGCGGTCATCACGGCCACCAGCAGTGCCAGCATCCGGACCCGCAGCATACGGTAGACCAGAACAGCAGCCATGACATTCCTCGAAGGTCCGTAAAGTCGGGACTCGCGATCCGAACTCCTGGATCCGCGAACAAACCGGCGTGGCACAAGGCAGCGCTCAGTACGCGTCAGCGGAGATGATCTCTCCCTTGTTGGGGCTGATCAACGCCACGAACACCGAGGGTGCCGTGCTCTGCCGGATGAAGTGAACCGACCCATCCGCGAAGACGTGGTTGGCGCCTCCGGGATGAAAGGAATACACCTCGTTGTTGCTGCTCCAGTTGGTGTGCTGGTTACTGCCGTCGCCGTCGGTATAGAACTCGCTGTTGTAGTCTGCCCAGCCCGCGCCTGAGCCGTTCACCGCCAGGCTCACGGGCGATCCTCCCTGGTACCACGGGAGCGACGTCCCGGCCGCGATCTGACGGCCTTCGAGGTAAAGGTCGGGCCGGCCCGCATCCTCCGAGACCATGATCGTGTTCGAAGTGCCATCGGTGATCTCGGCGATCCGCCGCGCGATATTGCCGTGCAACAGGCCGTAGGTGTCCTGCCCGAGAGGGTGCGGCACGTTGTTCAGGACCATCCAGCTATCGTTCACACCGTCATCGACCGCGTAATCGCCGGCCGCCAGGTTCACGCTCCAGCTGGCTCCGTAGAAAAGCTGGGAAAGCGGATCGGTGTACGCCGCATATCGCAAGCCGGGCGCGGAGGGGCAATTCATGAAGGAAAGCTCGGTGCCGACGACGGTGGTGTTCACCGGCGCGGAAAAGGGCTGGGACAGGTTGAAGCTGCCGTACATCGGAGCCTGCTCGGCGAATGGCAGGATCAAGGCCGGCCAGGACTGGACGTCCACGGCCAGGTTACAAACCTCACCAACCTGGATCGGGCAGGGAGGCTCATAGTTCGGGTTCGTCGGCGGCAGCGAGGTGAGATCGATGGGCTGGAAGGGCGGCTTCAGGAGTGGTGTCGAGATGGCCCAGGTCGGCGGCAGGATCTGCCGGCTGCTCTCGAAGTTGTGCATCGCCAGGCCGATCTGCTTCAAATTATTGATGCATGAAGCCCGCCGCGCTGCCTCGCGCGCCGACTGGACCGCGGGCAAGAGCAGCGAGATCAGCACCGCGATGATGGCAATGACCACCAGAAGTTCGATCAGGGTGAAGCCCGGCCGCCCACGTCGCGCTCGTCCCATCGATTCCACGGCAATTCTCCGGAAAGCCTCCAGCAAGCAAGGTCCCCTCGACGCGGTAGTGTAGCCGTACATGGCAGGGACGAGGTGAAGTTCACGCAAAGATTCGTGAAAGAAGGTGGTTGCGGTGGCATTCGTTCCGCTTTGTATGAATGGCGTCGCCTGAGCCCGCGCCCGCGGACTGCGGCGTGCGCTGGACCGGGCCCCGCTTCACGCTGCTCCCGCGGACTTCAGAAGTAACCCCCAGGCATTGCCCCGCTGGAGCAGCTGGGCTGCATCCGAATCGAAGCCGGCCGCGATCCAGGCCGACAGCCGCAGGACGTTCTCCGCTTCGGGAAGCGTCTGTTCCAGGCCGAGGAAGTCGGTCCCCAGCGCGATGCCGGCATACCCGGCCGTGCCGCGAAAGGGCACGGCAGCGGCGGTTTCGATGGCGGCGCTGAACTCGCCAGTGATCGTGAAGTGCGGCAATCCGGGAGTAAGGCCCACCACTCCGCCAAGGGCACGCAGCCGCTTCAGGTTCACGTCGGACAGGCCGGTCTCGGCGGACCTGGCCGCGGTCGCGATCGTCCCGTGCGAGCGCACCAGTAACAGACGGTCGGCCCGCTCCGGGTCGCTTTCGAACCAGCTCAGCACGTCGCTCGTGGCGCGGGCGCTCATGGCCGCAACGTCCACCACGGGCCGCGGCCCCGCGGGCCCGGCAGCTCGGGCCAGCGCCTCCAGGCCTTCGAGCAAGCCGCGGCCCAGAGCCGTCAGGCCCCCTGTGCCATCCGCCGGCGCTGTGAGTGCGCCCGGCGAATTCGCCACCACCTGGAAGAACCGAACCCCGCGGTGGAAGAGGCCAGGCAGCCGGTCCAGGTCGCCGGTCGTGCGTACCAGGTCGTCGAGACCGCCGATCTTGAGCATTCCCCAGCACAGTCCTTCCGCGGGCTCGGCCTTCCAGCGCTCCACGTCCTGCGAACCGAGCAGCAGCCGGCCCGGGAACTCGGCCTCGTAGCGGGTGATCTGTTCGCCCAGGGCCAGCCAGCTTGCCTGCGGATCCGCACCGGCACGCGCATCCTGACCGCAGCAGAGGACCGCGAGGGCCGTGCCCGAGAGGTATCCTTCTACCTGGCCGAGCCGGCTGCGGACCGCCGCGAGGTCCGTGGCCCCGGGACGGCACACCTCTGCCGCATACTGCCGGGCCCAGTCACAGTGCAGATCAATGAGCCGCATGGCTGATGCTCCCGGCCCAGCTCAGCGCTGCCCCGGCCGTTGCAGTGGAAGCGAAGCCAGAAAACGCTCGACCTGGCGGTGCAGGCCCGGCCAGTCAACGCGGTCCAGCGCCCCGCCCGCGCCAACCCAGCCGGCCCAGGTGATGGGCGGCCCTTGCGCCAGACAGCGTGCCAGGGACGTTGGCCCGTTGAGCCCCGGGATCGGGAGGCGTATCCGTCCCGGCCAGAAGGCCGCGAACCGCACGAGCCGCCCGGCCGCCCGCTCCTGGGCTGCCGCCTGGACGCTCTCCAGGAGCGAGCTGCGAGGGTTCTTGGCGGCCCCCTCCATGGCCTCGAGCGTGCGCTCGCCCCAGCCAACGAGGACTAGCCGACCCACCGCACGGGCCTCGAGAGGCTGGCCGCCGGGCCGCCCCAGGAA
This sequence comes from uncultured Planctomycetaceae bacterium, assembly GCA_963833985.1. Lineage (GTDB taxonomy): Bacteria > Planctomycetota > Planctomycetia > Isosphaerales > Isosphaeraceae > Aquisphaera. The sequence continues at coordinate 6,499,578 of CAWIAD010000002.1, read as the reverse complement.
ACGAGCCGCAGCCCGATCGCCCGCGGGCACGACCGCTGGCGCCGACGCCGACGCGCTGCGGGCGTTCGCCCAGAACCGGGCCAGCCTTGGCAAGACGGTCTCAACCAGGGTTGCCGCGGTGGCTTCGTCGTCCATCTGGAGCACCAGGGCGCCGCGGCCTGACTGCTCCGGGTGCTCGGGGTCCACCAGCCAGGCGACCGTCATGCCTCGCAGGTGCGGCCACAGGTCGGATTCGATGCGCGCCCAAGCGCGGCTGCCAGCAGGTTGATTCGAGTGCGCAAGGGGGCGAGATTCGCCCGCTCCGGGTCGGCGCGATCGACGCGATCGGCCAGCGTGAAGACGCGGTCCCAGAAACCGGCGTCCGGGCCGAGTACCAACGAGCCCACCGCGCCGGTCTGGGCGGCCGGGATCCACTTCAGCCACTGGGGATCGATGGCTGACTGGCTCTTTTCCCCACGCCCCGGCGGTCCCTGGAGTTCGACCTGGGAGGCAACCAGCAGCCGAACCCGGTCGTCCACAATGGCCAGGCGACCGGCAACCGATCGGAGTCCCGAACCTCGCGCCAGGACCATGGCGCGGCGTCTCGCCGCCGAGCCGTGGGATGGTAGGGGCAGACGGTCGGGCTCGATCCGGAAGAGCAGGCCCGATTCCTGTTCGAGCATCTGCGGCTGCGCCGGGCCAGGTACGGGCCCGCGTTCGAGCTCGGCCCGCGAGCTGGCCACGATGACTCCCTCCGCGGTGCGCAGGCCGACCGCCGCTCCCGGGCCTCCCAGCCGTCGCACGGCCGAGAGCCCGGCGCCGAACGGCGGCTCGTCACCACCACCGGAAAGCCGTAGCGCAGTGATCAGCGCGGCGATGGTGCCGTCGTCCCCCGGAGCCTCCAGTCGCCAGCGCGCCAGGCCGGATCCGGCATCGATGCCGATCTGGAGACTCGCCCCGTCGAGGACGCTCCACTCGCGGACCATCTCGGGGTTGAAGCAGGCGATCAGGGCCTCACCCGTCTTGCCAAGCTGCCCGGGACCTGTCGTGGACTGCTTCCAGGCGGCCAACGCCGCGGCCGGGTGCGGTGCGGTACAACCATCGAACAGCCGCAGGATCGCGGCCGCCTGCCGCTCGGGATGAACCAGCCGGATCACAATGGGCTCGGCGAGCGCGCTGCGAGCGGCTTCCTCCGCGGCCGGACCGGCGGTTCCCTCAGTCCATCCCGCGGTCACGGCCAGCCCGGACACGAAGAACCACAGACCTACGGGCATCCACTGTCCCTCTGAGTCTTCATAAAAAAACGTCCCGCGCTGGGACAATCTCGCTTGTTCAACAGTTATTCTGCGAACCGGGCGGTGCTGCAACAAGATCGATTCGCCACGTACGCCGGCGCGGGCGAAGAATCAGCCAGGTGCTGGTGGCCGGCATCCGGAAAGGTTACGATCATGGAAACTTGCTACTGCCCCGCCGGACTCCGACACCGTCCGAAGCAGGGTACCTGTCGATGACGATCCGACCCGCCCGACGACTTTTCTCGATGTGCTGGCTGGCGCTGGTCCCCGGCATCGCCGCCGGCTCCGCACCGGTTCAAGACTCTGCCGCGCTCACTCCCGCGCAGGCGGAAACTCGGATCGGGAAGTTCGAGATCCTCGCGACGTACACCTATGCCAGGGCGGTACGCGACGGCCTTGGCGAATCCGCGGCCAAGGAACGCGGAATCGTCGCGGCGGTGATGGGGGCCCGCGCCCGGGGCCTGCGCCGGGGCGGTCCGCGCGGGACGGGGCAGGCACCGGCCGGCGACGGCACCGCGGTCGCCAGGAAGAAGACCCTCACGTCGGAAACGTACGACCAGCAAGTTGCCCACAAGCTGGGGCCGTTCTATGCAACCGTCTTCCTGCCCACTCTCAATGCAATGGTCGATTCGGGCTTGAGTTACGAGCGGGTGAAGAAGGTCGTCGCCATCCCGCCCGCCATCGGCGCCAAGATCACGGCGGGGCAGTTCACCGAGCGGACGGTGGCGTACCGGACGCCGGGACGCACCGCCTTGAAGCCCGGCGGGCGGTGAACCGAGCGAGTCCAGGCCCGGTGAACTCCCCGGATGCGGCTAGGGAATCTCCTGAACTCATGCACTTTCACGCACATCCGAGCCGCCGATCAGCTAGGGTTGGATTGGAACCCCGATTCGCGGCGAGCCATCGAGCGTTGGCCACTCGCCGCACAAGGAAGTTCATCACGTCCGTGAGCCGGCACCATGGTGCCGCCATCCCGGAGGGACTCGGAGGAAGGCCATGAGACGTCCACCGCACGTTCAAGTCACCCTCTCGAACGAATTGCTTCAGCATCTCAGGAAGGCAGCGTGCCAGCAGCATGTCCCGCTCTGCTGGCTGGTGACCGGCCTGATCTGCGACACCCTCGAGAAAGGCGCGGGCACGCCAGCCAACCCACCGATGAGCACGCCCCGGCCCTTGCAACGCAGGCGGAACGCTGATGCCAGACCGCCGTTCACCGCCGCCCGGCCTTGACCGCCAGCTTCTCACCGAGCAACGGCGCTGAGCGTGATTCTCCAGTTCCTTTCGCGGCTGGCCGGGGAAGGGCGTGTCGATTGGAGCACCGGTCTCCTTGATCTCAACGGCCGCCGGCGGCGATGGGGCCGGCTGCTCCTGCTCGCTTCCTGTAAGCCCAGGAGACCTCGGCAGGCGGTCCGCTCTCCCGTTGTCGTCACGAATCCCTTGTCTGTGCGCGGCCTGGTCTATGGAATAACCTGTACATCCCATAGGATCATCAGCCGCCGGCAGCGCATCGCAGCCCAGACACTGGAGTTCCGCCATGGCCGACAACCACGCGTTCGACGTCGTCAGCGAGATCAACCACGCCGAGATGCATAATGCGGTCGTCCAGGCCCAGCATGAGATCGCCGTGCGCTACGATTTCAAGGGCACGAAGGCCTCGATCGACTTCAACAAGGTCGAGAACAGCCTGACCCTCCTGGCGGACCACAAGGGCCAGCTCGAAACGGTCATCCAGGTGCTCAAGGAAAAGATGGCGAAGCGCAGCGTGCCGGTGAACGCGCTCATTCGCGGCAAGCTGGAGGAAGCCTCGCATGACTCGGTCCGCGAGACCTTGAAGCTGCATACCGGCATTGATTCGGAGGATGCGCGAAAGATCGTCAAGGACATCAAGCAGCTCAAGCTCAAGGTCCAGGCCCAGATCATGGACGACAAGGTCCGCGTGACCGGCAAGAAGCTCGATGACCTCCAGGCCGTCATCGCCCACCTCAAGCAGTACGGTCCGGCCTACCCGCTCCAGTTCGTCAACTTCACCTGACCGGAACCAGGCGGCTGACTGGCAGACTCAGGACCGGCGGTCGCGGCAAGGCAGTGCAGAGCAGAGCACGCTGCGCCGATCTAGAGGAAGTCCTGGCTGGTTCGCGGGCCTCTTTGCGCGTTTCCGACCACCCGGGCGAACTCGAGGAGGGACCGGAGCATGGCGTTCTTCAATGGACGCGTGACGTTCACGCGGTATCGTGTGGGTGGGCCTTCACCCTTACCTTTCGCCGATGAGGTGCTCGCCCTGGCCGCCCGCCATGCCGCGGGTCGCCATGGAGCGGCCGATCCAACCGACGGCGTCTGCACAGGCTGGTCCGGCGGCGAGCACGTGCTTGACCTGACCTTCGACCGGGCCAAGAACATCGTGGGCGATGCGCTCCACCTGGCCATCCGCATCGACACCGACAAGATCCCCGGATCGCTCCTGAAGGCATACACCCAGATCGAGACCGAGGCGCGCGCCAGTCAGAACCCCAGCGGGCAACCCACGAAGGCCCAGCGCCAGGAGGCGAAGGAAGCCGCACGGATCCGCGCCGAGGCCGAGGCCGCCGATGGGCGATTTCGCCGGCTCAACCATTACCCCGTTCTGTGGGATGGCGCCTCGGGCGTCCTCTACGCCGGGACGGCCAGCACCACCGTCCTGGAACGGCTCATGACCCTGTTCCGCGACACCTTCGATCGCAGCCTGGAGCCGATCACCGCCGGCAGCCTGGCCACGACCCTGGGCGGGTCGGACGCCGAGCAGGAGCAGGAACGGCCGGGCGCGGGGTTGCTCAGCCTGGTCGGCGGCGAGCCCTCGGAGCTGGCCTCGGTGGCCTGGTCCGAGAACGCACCGAACATGCTGGACCACCTCGGCAACGAGTTCCTGGTCTGGCTCTGGCACACGCTTCAGAACGACAGCGACACCGTGCCCCTGGCCGATGGATCCGAGGTTGCGGTGATGCTCACCAAGACGCTCACGCTCGACTGTCCGCGCGGCGAGACCGGCCGTGACAGCCTCACGGACGAGGCTCCCACGCGCCTGCCGGAAGCGCTGCGCGCGCTCCAGTCCGGCAAGCTGCCGCGCAGGGCCGGATTGATCCTGGTCCGCCACGGTGCCCAGTATGAGCTGACCTTGCAGGCCGAATCCCTCGCCGTCTCCGGTGCCCTTCTGCCGAAGCCCGAGGAGGCAAAGCTCTCGGTGAGCGATGCCCGGATCGCCCGGGTCGAGAGCCTGCGCCACCTGGCGGAAACGCTTGACCTGCTCTTCGACGCCTACCGGCGGCGCCGGGCGAGCGCCGGCTGGGCACGCGAGGTGAGCCGCATCCGCCACTGGCTCACCGCGGCCTGAGCATGCGGCCGATCTTGACCTTTGAGGACGAGCGGCCCAGGAGGCACGAGCAGGAGTCCGGGGCGAATCGCAGCGCGGAGCGGCACGGGGCTGGTGCCGTCGCATCCCTGATCAGTCCATGCCCGGATCGATCAGTCGCGTCTTCCTGCTCGTGCCCTGAAGGGTCGCGCCTGACGGCATCGATGCAATCCGATGCCGAGCGGCTTGCAGCCTAGCGCTGGTGCTCAGTGTGGCCGGCGCGGACCGCGGATGAATCCTCGCTCCGCTCCTGCTCGCTTCCCTCCTTCTCAAAACGCTGGGCAATGGGCTTGATCTGCTTCAGGTGCTCCTTGATGCTCGGCACGACCTTGGCCGCGAGTGCCCTCATTTGCGGATCCTGGCCCCGTTCCGCCTCGGCCTCGAACATCGCCAGGGAATCCATGTGGGCGACAAGCTGTGCCTTGGCATAGCACTTGTCAAACTTGCCGCCGGAAAGTCCGGCAAGGCTATCGGCGCAGAACTGGGCACGGGCGTCGATGGCCTGGGGAATGCGGATTCCCTTCTGGGCCACCAGGTTCATCAGCTCCTGGTTCACCCGGGTGTGTTCCTGGACCATCTTCTGGCTGAACTGCTTGAGCCTCCGGATCGCTGGCGCGCTGGAGGCCGATCTCGCTCAAATTCACCTCTGCCAGCCCGGCACTACCGGCCGCGGCCGCAAAGAGCGGGTCGGGAACCGCGGACTGAGCCCGCTCGGTCGTGGCCTGACGGGTTATCTGGGTGCCGAGGCCGGACTGGCGCTCCCGGTTCTGGGTCTGGGTCTGTGCCCTTACCGGCAGCGCGGCGCAGGCAAAGGTCAGGGCAGCGAAGGTCAAGAATCGAATCATGGTGCGTTCTCCGTAGACGAGTTCTCCAGGGACGATCATCAGGGACTGCACGCCACCGGCTTCCTGGTGGTCAACCGCGTTTCAAGAGATCCGTAAGGAACAGCCGGAAGCGTCAGAAACCCAGCCTTGCAGGCCGCAAACACTGCGCCGGCGGTGACTCGAAGCTGCCTGGCAAGCGGGCGGACGCTCACCGCGCTGCCTCCGTGGCAATACATCCACGCACCCGGGAACACACGCACGCAGAACGTGGTCCTCGATGATGAGACGGGCGCGGACCAAACCGGTTTTATCGGTCAAGTCGCGCGGCGGGGTTGAGCAAAAACCGTATAATCGCTAAGAGTTGTACAACCGGCAGCTCCGGGCACGAGGCCGTGAAGCCGATTCGGCCCCGTTCCTGGATCTCGGACGCAACTCACAAGGACCAAACTCGAGACGGAGATCTGTTCGATGCGCAGGAGAGCCCAGGCTGGAGTGTTATCAGTGTTGTTCTTGGGGCTAGGCGCAGGGACGAGCGGCGTTTTCGGCCAGGCCCAGCCGGCTGCTCCCGCCGGATCCCCGACCCAGGCCTCGGCGACACGCGCGCTGGCGGTGCCGGGTGCGAACGAGCCGGTCGCCACCGTGGTTGACGGCAACGAGAAAAGCCAGGTGACCAAGGGCGAGCTGATCAACTTCCTCAGCCGCTACCCCATTCCGGCGACGGAGAACCGCGAGCAGGTCTACCACGATGCCGTGGACTCGCTGGTCAACACCAAGCTCCTGACGATCTTTTTGAACCGGCAACGGATCACCGTTCCGCCCGCCAAGATTGACGAGGAGATGGCGCGGCTGGAGCAGCAACTCAAGGCCGACGGCCGCGACCTCGCGACCGCCCTGCTCGAGGACAACACCTCGCTGGAAACCGTGCGCAAGGAGCTGGAGAACCGGATTCGCTGGTCCGAGTACGTCAAGTCTCTGGCCACCGACGCCGAGCTGAAGCGCTATGTCTCGGCCAACCGCGACCTGTTCTACGGAACCCAGGTACGCGCCAGCCACATCCTGCTGAAGGTTGATCCGGATGCGCCGGCGGCCGAGAAAGAGAAGGTGAAGAAGAAGCTCGCGGACCTCAAGGGCCAGATCGATGCCAACACGATCACGTTTGCCCAGGCGGCCAACAAGTACTCCGAGGACCCCGCCAACGCGGGTGGCGCCGGCGGCGATCTCGACTTTTTCACCCTGAGCAGCGGGTTCATTCCCGAGTTCACCGACGTTGCGTTCAAGCTCAGGAAGGGGTCGATCTCCGACCCGGTCGAGACTCCTTACGGCTACCACCTGATCCAGGTGACCGACCGCAAGGAGGGACGCCCCATCGATTTCGATCAGAACAAACCGTACATCATCAACGCCTATGCCGGAGAGATCCAGAAGAACCTTCTGACCGAAGAGCGGAAGCGAGCGAAGATCGAGATCAAGCCCATGCCCAAGGATCTCTTCCCGGCTACCGGGCCGGCGGGCCCGGGCGCCCCGGCCACAACGAAGGACGCGGCCGCGCCGGCGGCCAGGCCAGGCAAATAAGAGTGCCGGGACGGGACTCTTGCACCCACCGCAAGGAAGTGGGACCAGCCAGCCCCGGTCTGGTCCCACGATCGGCCGATCCAGCTCAGTCCAGGTCCGAAACGTCCAGACGGCCCTGCGTGAGCAGTTCCGCGAACCGGCGATACGTCGCGGCGATGCCATCACGCAGGCTGGTTCGGGGCAGCGGTCCAAGCTGCTGCTGAAGCCGTGAGTCGTCGAGATCGAACGCAATGGGAAGCTGGCGCTCGCCATGGGTGACCCGCCCCCGCGCGGCGGGAACAACCTCCTCGAGGACCACCACGAACCGTTCGATCGGTTCCACGGCGCCCCTCAAGTTGAAGGCTTCGGCCCCCTGGAACGGCTGCTCCAGAGCACGCACGAACGTCGCTGCCACATCGCCGGCATATTGCAGGTCCTGAAGGCCGCCATAGCTGATGTGGTAGCTCCGGCCGGCGGCAACCGCCTTGATCGCCCGGGTCGGCTCGCTGGTCATCCCGAAATCACGGCCCACCCCGTAGACCGTCCAGGGACGCAGGCCGATGCTCGTGACCCCCTGGTCCAGCCAGTACACACGCGCGTTCAGCTCGTTGCACACCTTGTACGCGCCGTAGTGGCTCAGGGGCGCCAGGCGAACCTGATCCCCCAGGAAACCCGGCATGCCATCGTCGCGCGGGCCGTGCACGGCCGCCGAACTGGCGTACACCACGCGCTGAACCTGGTTCTTGAGCGCCGCGGCCGCCTCGAGGATCGCCAGAGTGCCGATCACGTTCACCTGCGCACCGAGGATCGGATTGGCGCGGCATGTCGGCGTTTGCAATCCCGCCAGGTGCAAGAGGTGTGTGGCTCCCGAGCGTTCGACCGCGGCACGAACCTGTTCCACGCTGGACACGTCGCCGGCGATGAAACCGACCCGGGCTTGGCGCTCCGGCTCGAGCAACAGCTCGATCCGATGTGTATCCTTCTGGAGATCGAAGATGCAGACATCGTCGCCGCGCTCGACCAGTTCGCTGGCCACCCACGAGCCAATGCAGCCGTAGCCCCCCGTCATCAGCACTCGCAACGGACTGCCCTCCTCGTTTCTTGCACCCCGGGACGCCAGCTACGGCTACCAGCCGGAAGGAAGCCCCCAGAGTCCTGGCGTGATCAGCTCTACTGAATTCCCCGCGGGGTCGCGAAAATAGAGCGAATGGCCGCCTCGGGGCCATGACTCTTCGTGCTCGATTGCCACCTGGTGGGCGCGCAGACGGGCACGCCAGGCCTCGAGATCCTCCGCGGGAATGCCCAGCGCCAGGTGCCCCGGGCCCCGGCATCCATGCGCCGGCAAGTGATCTCCCCGGAGTGTTGCCTCGGCGCGAAAGATCAGCAGCATGCTGCCGTTGCCCACGCGGAAGAAGAGGTGCCGGTCCTCTTCTCTGACCCGCAGCTCCAGTCCCAGCACGACGCCATAGAACCGTTCGGCTTGGTCCAGCTGATCGGCGTAGATGGCCGTCTCGACCAGGGCTTCGATCGGTTTCACGTTCTGACGGCTCCTCTCTCCTGGACAGGGCCAGGAGACGCGGACCCCCCGTTCCGCAACTCATCTCCCAGGAATTGTCGAGCCCCGCGACCGCCGAAGCAAGTGCACGCTGAGCGGCACGCGACGGACGGGTGACTCAAGCGGCGAACGCTTTTGGGCCCGTGAGGCCAATCAGCGGGAAGCGAACCACCGTTTCCAGATCGACCGTGGCTGAGTCGCCAGGCGCGGCGCGGGCGTGAGCGGAGCCGGCGCGCCAGAGCCGACGGACCGGGCAGAACCGCGCGGATCAGCCCCACCAGGTCGGGATAGAGGGGACCGGTGGTCAGGCCCAGTCCCAGCATCAGCCCGCACGCCGCTTTCAGGAAGTCCTCGCAGGTCGGGCGATCCCCGCGCGCCGGTGCGCCGGCGATTGGAATCTCCGGCGCACCGCGACCCTGGATTTCAGGCGCCGGCCCAGACTCCGGTGCCGCGATGGGTTCCAGGGTCGCCAGCACCGCGACGGGATCGATCCGGGAACTCATGCCCGCCAGCGCACACACCAGGACCGGGGTGCCGCCTGGCCCCGCCAGGAAGGTGACCGGATCGTTGCTCTGCAAAGACGCCTCGGACCGACCACTTGTTACCAGCCCATCACTATGGTTCGCCGTCAGGCCCAGCAAGAGCTCGGCATCGACGCCCGACGGCGATGTGAGCATCGCCAGATCGAATGCGCGCTCGTGCGGATCGATCGCTGGCGTTGGCTCTTCCGCGGTCGTACCCAGCAGTGGGCGAAGCGGCGCGGAGCCGCGCGAGATCAGGGGACCAGTCGAGACGGAAACCGTGGTCGCCAGTGCCTGCGAGCTGGCCCGTCCCGGGGTTGCGGCGACTTGCTGCTCCAGGGACTGCCCCGCGCCGGGATCAGCGGTGCCGGACGCGGCGTCGGCAGAATTGGAACTAAATGAAGGTAATAGCGATGTGCTGGCCCTCGAGACATCCCCGTAACCGTTCCCCAGGGAGGTCAACAGGCCCACGAGCAAGGCGGTCGGCAAGGGGAGGTTCAGCGACGCTGTCCCGGATGTGGCAAGTGAATCCATCCGCTGGACACTGATCGCGAACGGGACATTCAGGCTGCCCGCCGAGCTTGCTCCCACCGGCGCCGAGGATGTCCCCGCGGAGGGTAGCGACTGCATGGGCACCGCGACGATTCGCAGCAACAGCATTGCGTCGGCGGGCACCGAGCTGAGCAAGATGGTCATCTCTTGCAGCGGTCCCTCGGCGTAAGCGGAGGCTCCCTTGAGCATCGTCAGAATCGTACCCGCACGGTTCACCAGATAGAGCTGGTCCAGCGCCGGGATGGCAGGCCCGGAGGGTGGCCCGGTTTGCCGCAGTGTGATGTTGAAGGACCGGGTCGTGGGTCCCACGGGAAGCCTGAAAGTCATCCAGCTTTGCGTCGCGTCCAGAATGCCCGAAATCTGGGCTTCGGAGGCCATCGGCAGGGCGGGCAACCGCTGTTCGCCCGCGGGTGTCAGCTCCGACTGCTCCGGGTCCTCGCTCGCAGTGCCCGTCAACTGCGAGGCCGGCCCCTGGGACGGCCCCGATGGCATGGGCGTCGAAACCAGGATCGGCATCGCGGATGCAGACGCAACTCCTGGGGAATACTCGAGGCCAATGATGGGAACAGATGCGTTGCTCGTCGAAGATCCCTTCGACGGCGGAGCAATCGTCGGAGCGGTCGTGCTGCCGCTCTCCCCCGCCGAGGACTTCACGGCCTTCGAACCGGTGGGCGCGGCAGTTTTCGAGGCGTTGTGGGTCTTCGCCACCTGCGCCTGGAGCGTCGCAGGGAGAGCCGTGAGGACCGTGGAGCTGGCCGCACCGGAGCCGGCAAGCAGGTGGCCGGTGCCGGGGAGCGGAGATGGCGGTTTCGGCGCCATGGGAAGGATGCGAACATTGGCGGCTTGCGTCTGGCCCGGGACGACCTGGAAAGAAGCCGATGTCGCGGGTGAGCTGGAGAGGATGGGGAGAGGATTGCTCAGCGACAGCAGCATCCGGTTTTCCAGAGCTTCGAGCGCGGGATGCTGCGCCTGACGTCTGGGCACACGCGGAGAGCGGGCTCGCCGCCACCGTTCCAGAAGGCGTATCGGAGGCCAAGGCCCGTGAGGGGATCCTGCCACCTGCGGTCTCCAAATCGTTTGGTGCCATCCACTAGCTGACCGGGCGACGCTGCTCGCTTGTTGCAGAACGTCAGATCATGCGTGATCCTGGGCCACCAGCCTATTCGGAATCGAGCCGAGAGACCCGACACGCGGCCGGTTTTTCAGGTGCCGGATGATTCCGACAGATCGGCCGACCCGATCCAGCAAGCTCAACGGAAAAATCCATCCAGAGCGCGCCCATGACCGCGCGGTTCTTGTGTTATTGGGTCCGGCATCCTGCCCATTCGTACGCCAGATGCACCGGGAGATCCACACAATCGTAACGAACCGGAACTCAAATGGCTCTAAGAAAATGCCGGCAGCGCCGTATCTCCTGATGCAGGCGGATCGCCGCGTGTCGGGGCTGCGTGAGGCACCAGGGAACCAACAGCACCGCGCATGCGTCCAAAGGCTCAGAGCCGCGCCCGGAACTTCGATGCGCCGGAGCTCGGCGTCCCCTCAAACTCGTGCCGTGCGTGCGACTGCTCACTTTGAGCCAGATTCCATCGAACGTCAGAATCCCTCGTTTTGCCTCGGGGAGGATCCTCGTGAGAATGCTCCATGGCCAGGCCAGTTCACGCGTGAGTGCACGATCGAGCCGGCGGCCCGGGTTCTCGACCGCGCGACTCCTGGTTCCGGTTGCGGCGCTTCTGCTGGCATGCTGGCCCGGCGCGGTTCCTGCGGCCGATCCGCCTGCCTCAGCGACACCGCCGGGCGCCGGCAAGGCCGCGACCAATCCGGCTGCGCCGCTGATCCCTGGAGAAGTGGTGGCGGCACTCCAGGACGGAAAGTACGAGATCGCGCGGGAGCGACTCTCCGCGCTCCGCGAACAGACCGCGGAAGCTCCCTCGAAGGCGTACCTGGGCTACCTGATCGGTGTGACTGAACGGCTTGCGGGACATGCCGATGCGGCCCGCGCGGCACTGCGGGCGGCGGCCGGCCTGGGGGCCACACCCTGGCTCCCCAAGATCCGCTTCGAGCTCGCGGCGATCGAGCTGAGCTCGGGCAACCTGGCGGCCGCCGAGGAGCTGGCGCGCGGTGAGGCCGGCCGGCTGCTCGCCGATGATCGCAAGGACCGTCTTGCTGAGGTCTATCATGCCTTCGCCCGGAAGCTGCTGGAACCGAGCGATCCGGTGGTCCAGCCTGACCCGGCGGGCGCCTGGGAACTGCTGGCGCAGGCACGCGACCTCGCCAGGAGCCCTGTGCTCCGCGCACGCCTGCTGCTGGCGATGGGCCAGGCCAGCCAGAAGGCAAAGAACTTTCCACGCGCGGTCGAGAACTTCCGAACGTACCTCCGCGAGTATCCCGCGGGCGCTGACCGCATCGCCGCGCGATTCCACCTGGGGGAAGCCCAGCGCGACATCGGCCAGCCGCTCGAGGCCCGGCTCACCTGGAGCGACCTGGTTCGCGAGATCGAGCGCCGCAAGGCCGACGAAAAGGGCAAGACGGCCGACGACCTGCGCGCGCAGGCACTCGCCGAGATTCCTTCCACCTACGGCATACCCAGCCCGCCCGACGATACAAGCCTGAACCTGGGCGTGGCGGCGCTGGAACGGTTCCTCGCCGCCTACCCGGCGCATCCGCGCGCCGTGCGTGCCCAGTATGACATTGGCGCCAGCTACCTGGCGCACGGCAAGAGCGACCTGGCGCTGGCCGCCCTGCGCGCTTCCTCAAGGACGACGGCTCGAGGCTCGACAACGATACGGCGCGCCGCGACCGTGCCGAGCTGGCCATGACGGCGACCTTCCAGTACGCCCAGATCCTCCAGGGGCAGCAGAAGTACAGCGAGGCCATCGCCGCCTGGAAAGGCTATCTGGCCAACTTCCCCAACGGCCCCCAGAGCGCCGACGCGCAGCGCGCGATCCTGGACACGGAGCTCTTGATGGCGGCCGACCATGACAGCCGCGGGCGCTACCTCGAAGCACGGGCCGCCTGGAAAGAGTTTGTCTCCCAGAACCCGCTCGACGAGCGCGTGCCGGGCCTGCTCTTCCAGCTTGGCGAGAGCTACCTCGCCGAGAAGAAATACGACGACGCCATCGCGGCCTGGGGCCCGCTCACCATGAAGTACCCGGCCACCGAGCCGGCCGCGCATGCTCAGTTCCTCACCGCCTCGCTGCACGAGAACGAGAAGGGCGACCCTGCCACGGCCATCGAGCAATTCCGCAAGATCGCCGTCGAACCGTGGCGGACCCAGGCCCTCGAGCGCGTCGCCGTGATGGAAGCCCGGGCCCTGGTGGTAAGCACGCCCCGCGCCTACCGCACCGGCGAGACCGCCCGCCTGAAGATCCTCACGCGGAATCTGGAGAAGCTCACTTTTACCGCTTACAAGCTCAACGCCGAAGCCTACTTCCGCAAGAAGCAAGGCCTCGCGAACGTGGAATCGCTCGATATCGGCCTGGTCGCGCCGGACGCCGAGTGGACCGTGGAAGTGCCCGGTTACGCGAAGTACAAGCCCATCGATCACTCCTACGAGCTGAAAACGCTCGAGCAGCCGGGTGTCTACGTCATCAAGGTCACCGACCAGAAGTACCTCCAGGCGACGACGCTGGTGCTCGCCAGCGATCTTGACGCGATCGTCAAGACATCGCGTGATCAAATGCTTGTCTTCGCGCAGGACATGAAGACCGGCAAGGGCCGGCCCGGGGCCCGGGTGCTGATCTGCGATGCCGGCTCCGTGGTGCTCGAGGCGCGCACCGGCCCCGACGGGGTGCTGCTGCACAACTGGTCTCCCGCACGCGAAGCGAACCATCGGCTCAGCTACCTGGTCGTCGACGGCGGCCATGTGGCCGGCTCGGGCCTGGGCGTGCCGCAGAAGCTGGCACAAGGACTGACGCCTCGCGCCTACCTTTACACCGACCGGCCTGCGTACCGTCCCGGGCAACAGGTCGCCGTTCGCGGCGTGATCCGGGAAGTGCACGATGGCCAGTACACGCATGTGCCGGGCGCGGTCTACCGCTTCGAGGTGGCCGATAGCCGGGGCCGCCAGCTCATCGCTCGTTCGATCACACTCTCCGACTTTGGAACCTTCCATGAAACGCTTCCCATCGACGCCGGCGCGCCGGTGGGAACGTACCGGCTGCACGTCTTCCAGCCGGGGAAGAGCAACTTCGCGGGCTCGTTCGAGGTGCAGTCCTACCAGCTCGAGCCCATCGACCTGAGCTTCAACCTCAAGCAGACCGTCTACTACCGGGGAGAGACCGTCGAGGCCGACGTCGTCGCCCGCTACCAGTACGGCGCTGCGGTGGCCAACCGTCCCATCGAGGTGACGCTTCCCGACCAGCGCGTCCTGACGGCGGCCACCGATGCGATGGGACGGTTCCACGTCAGCTTCCCGACCGAAGGCTTCGCCGAGGAGCAGGCGTTGCGCCTGGTGGCGCGGCTGCCGCAGGACAATGTCGCCGCGGCTGCCTCGGTCCTGCTGGCCGTTCGCGGCTTCGACATTGAGCTGCACACGAATCGCGACGTCTATCTCGACGGCGAATCGTTCCAGGTGCAAGTCGGCACCGAAGATGCGCAGGGCAACCCGATCGGCCGGCGCCTCAATGCAACACTCATCAAGCGCATCAGCCAGGCCGGCCGGGTCACCGAGCGGGAAGCGCAGCGCAAGACGTTGCAGACCGATCCCAAGCTTGGACAGGCCACTGTGACCTTCCGCGTCGATGACGCGCAAGGTGGCGACTACGTGCTGCGTCTCGCCGGCGTGGATCGGTTCGCCAACCAAATACTCGCCGAGCGTGCCATCACGATCTCGGGGAAGGCCGATGAGACGAAGTTGAGAATTCTCGCCGAGCGGCAGCGCTACAAGATGGGCGAGGAAGCCAGCGTCAACCTGCACAGCCGCGGCCGCGCCGGCACCGCGCTGCTGACCTGGGAGGCTGACCGGATTCTCACTTACCGGCTGGTGACGATCAAGGACGGCGACAACCCCGTCGCATGGGTCGTGGATGGGCCGCAGTTCCCCAACTTCACGCTCACCGCGGCGCGGATGTCGGAGAACCACTTCGACGAGGCGAAGCTCGACATCCAGGTGGAGCGCGAGCTCAAGGTGAGCGTGACGCCGACGAGGCCCGAAGTCGGCCCGGGTGAGGAAGTCGAGCTCGAAATCACGGCCGCCGACCAGCTCGACCGCCCGGCTGCGGCCGAACTGTCGATCGCGATGATCGACCGGTCGCTGCTGAGGCTCTACGGCGACCGTTTGCGGCCCATTGACGCCTTCTTTTACGACCAGACCCGAACCGGTGCCTTCGCCACCGAGGCCACGAACACCTTCCGCTACGCGCCGGCCACGGTCGCGGTCTCCCGGGCCGTTGTGGACGAGGCTGAGCGGATTGCGGCCATTGAGTCGAACTCCGCCGGCAGGCCCAACGTCCGCGAGCTGCTCCAAAAGCAGGTGACCTTTGGCTATGAGACCCCCGCGAATCAACCTGCCGCGGCCGGCGCGGCGGATTTCGCGGGCGTCGCTCCGCCCGGTGCCGCACCAACGCCCGCCGAGGCCAGGCCCATGAGGGCCGTTCCGGGGAACGGGGGCATGGGGGGAATGATGGGCGGGATGGGGAGGATGGGACAGGCGACAGGTTCCAAGCGGCGCGGGATCAACCGCGACACGTACTACGATCCCTCGAAGGCTCAGGCTCCGGCCAAGGCTGGAAGGATGGGAGATCTCGAGGCCGGCGACACGCGCAGTGAGGCGGTAGAGAATGTGCACATGCTGGGGCTCCGGTTTCAAACGGGCGTCTCAGAACGAACGGAGTTGGGGTCCAGACTGCGCAGGGGAATCGGCCCGGCGCGATCGATTCGCCGAGACCGCGTACTGGAATCCGCGCGTGGTCACCGGCAAAGACGGTAAGGCGAAGATCACGTTCAAGGCGCCCACCGCCCTGTCCGAGTATCGGATCCTGCGCGCGGCGTGACGGGAGCGGACACGCTTGCCGGCCAGACGACCGCGGCGATCAAGGTGCGCAAGAACTTCTTCGTCGATCTGCGGACTCCCAGCGCGCTGACCCAGGGCGACAGGCCGCGGTTCATTGCCCGTGTGCATCATGTGGGGGTGCGCGGCGCGGTGAGCCTGAAGCTGGCGATCTACGCGGCAGGGCGCGACGAGGTCTACCCCAGGACGCTCGAACTCAACGGTGACGGCGTGAGCGAGGTCATGTTCGAGCCGTTCGAGGTTCCCGACGCCGAATCCGTCCGGCTGACGCTCGCCGGCAAGCTGGGCGAGCTCGCCGATGAGCTGACGACCGAAGTTCCCGTCCGGCCCTGGGGCGTGCAGGCCTATGCCACCGCGTCCGGGACCAGCAGTGACGGCACGACGGTCTTCGTTGGCCTGCCTCAGGGCCGGCGCTACGAGAGCCCGGAGATGATGATCGTCATCTCCCCCTCCCTCGAGCGGATGATCGTGGAGCTCGCCATGGGCAGGGACTCCTATGTTCTCGAGTCCAGCGCGGTCAGCCGGATCATTCCGCCCGGCCCGGAAACCACCGCGGATCGGGCCTCGGACCTGCTGGCGGCCACTGCGGCCCTGGGTTACCTGCGTGCGACCCGCTCGGCGGGAACTCCGGACGCGCAGCGGCTGGTGGAGCGGGTTCAGGGACTTGTCGCTGAACTGATCGCCGCCCAGAAGGAGGACGGGGGCTGGACCTGGGTGACTGGTGGCGCGGCGCCCTCGCCGGGCGCGAACGCGCCGCCCCGTCCAGGCAGCGATCGGCTGGCATCCGCGGCAGTGCTCTGGGCGCTGGCCAGCGCCGAGCAGTCTGGCCTGCTGCCCGACCCCAAGGTCCTGGACAGGGCCGTCGCCTGGCTGACACAGTCCATGACCGGAGGCACCAGCGCACGCGATCTCGACACCCGCGCGACGCTGCTGCACGCCTTGAGCACGCGGCGCGCGGCCACCTTCGAGATGGCCAACAGCCTCGGCCGCGAGCGGCAGAGCCTCTCGAACACGGCGCTGGGCTACCTGGCCTTGACGTTCGCCAACCTGGGGCGTCCCGAGATGGCCGGCGAGATCCTCACCGTCCTCATTCCCCGCGCCCGCACCGAGGCAGTGGCGCCGGGCCGGCCGGCTCGGCTTTTCTGGGACGGCTCCACGCAGTCGGCCGCGGCACGCGGCGCGGTGGAGACCAGCGCGCTGATCAGCCTGGCCTTCGCACGGGTGCGGCCCCAGGCCAGCGAGCTGGATCGGGCCATCGACTGGCTGCAAGCGCACCGCTTCGGCCATGGCTGGATCCCGCACAAGGCCAAGGGCCCTGCACTGGCCGCGCTGGCCCTCTACCATGGCCGGGCCAAAGGGGCCGAGGACCGCTACCGGCTCACGGTCTCGGTCAATGACGTCAAGGTCTCGGAACTGCCCGTGCAGGGGCCGGCCGAGAGCCGGACGATCCTGGTGCCGGCCCGCGCGCTGAAGGCAGGCGATGCCAATCGCGTGGGCCTGGCCATGGAGGGGCGGGGCAGCTTCAGCTACGCTGTCACGCTCACCGGTTTCACCCGGGATTTCGGCCCCGACCAGGATCGCGCCAACCGGCAGACCTGGGTGGAAAGACGAGTCTACAGGCCGGCCGACCCGGAGCTCGACGGCAAGGTCCTCCCCGCCGGCTTCAGCGTGGTCCTGAACCCTGCTCCCTTCGAGAACATCGCCTCTCAGGTCGCCCTGGGCGGCAAAGTTCGCGTGGGCCTGAACGTGTGGCGCGGAACCGCCGCGACGGTGCCGGAATGGGAGCGGGATTCTCTGGTCGTCGAGGAGCACCTCCCAGCCGGCACAACGCTGATCGAAGGATCGGTCGAATCCTCGGCCAGCGCGTACGACCTGGCCGACGGCGTACTCCGCTTCTACTTTCCCCCCGACCAGTTCCCGGGCGAGATGAGTTACGAGGTCTACGGCTACCTGCCCGGTCAGTACCGGACGCTTCCAGCCTCCGTCCGGAGCGCCTATGAGCCGGGCCGATTCCATCTTGGCCAGGCCGGAGCGCTGAAGGTCCTGGCACCCGGAGAGACGAAGACCGATCCGTACCGCCCCACGCCCGACGAGCTCTATGCCCGCGGCAAGGCCCACTTCGACGCCGGCCGGTTCGCCGAGTCGGCCGCGGCGCTCGAGCCGCTCTTCTCCGGCTACTCGCTGCGCGACGACGTGCTCAAAGACGCCGCGCGGATGCTGCTGCTGATCAGCATCCAGGACTACCACCCGCGCAAGGTGGTGCAGTACTTCGAGGTGGTCAAGGAGAAGGCCCCCGATCTCGTGCTCAGCTTCGACCAGCTTCAGGTCATCGGCCGGGCCTACCGCGATATCAACGAATACGAGCGGGCGATGATCGTCTGGCGCGGACTGGTCGAGGCAAGCTACCTGGAGGATGCCCGCATCGGCGAGCTGCTCCGCCAGCGCGGTGATACCCTGGACGCCATGACGTTCCTCATCGATCTGTGGCGCTCCTATCCCAACACGCCGTCGATCGAGAGCGACTTCTTCGGGCTCTCCCAGGTGCTGTCTCAGGCGGCCTCCACCGCCTATACCGACCCGAAGCTACGCCGCGAGCTGGCTGCCGCCGGTGTGACCCGTTCCCAGCTCCTGATGCAATCAATCCGGATGATCCAGATCTTCCTCTCCCAGTCGCCCAACAGCCCCATGGCCGACGAGGCCAGCCTGGCACTGGTGGCCGCGTTCCTGGACCTGGAAGACTACGAGTCCGTGGCGAAGCTCGCCGGGCGGTTCGCCAGGACCTTCCCCAGAAGCACACTCCTGGACAGTTTCCAGTACAGCGAGGCGCTGGGGAACTTCCATCTCGGCCGCTATGACCGGGCCGTCGAGCTGGCCGAAAAAATCGCACGGTCGGTCTACAAGGACGCCGGCGGGGCCGATCAGCCGAGCCCGAACAAGTGGCAGGCGGTCTACATCCTGGGTCAGATCTTCGACGCCCGGCGGGCGCCGGGAAAGGCCCTGGAATACTATCGCCAGGTCACCGACCGGTTCACCGATGCAGCCAGCGCCGTGGAGTTCTACACTCGTAAAGAGCTGAAGATGCCCGAGGTCACGGTGGTCCGTGCCGCGAACAAACCCGCCGTGGCCCGCACGGGCGCTCCGGGGGGCCTGCGCAGTATCGCTCTTCAGCCGCCCGCGGCCAGGGCGGCAGGCGGACCGGACCCGCCAGCGAGCCCGGGGATCAAGCTGGAATACCGCAACATCGCCAGGGCCGACGTCACCGTCTACCCCGTGGACCTGATGCAGCTTTACCTCACCAGGCGCAACCTGAACGGCATCGCAGGCATTGATCTCGCCGGCATCACGCCGCTGGTCGAGAAGAGCGTCAGCCTGGGTGACGGCTCGGATTACGACGACCGCTCGCGCACGATCGAGCTGCCCCTCACCCGGGAGGGAGCGTACCTGGTCATGATCCGAGGTGACAACCTCTACGCCTCCGGGATCGTGCTCGTTTCTCCCCTGGAGCTGGAAGTCCTGGAAGAGCCGGCCAGCGGCCGGGTCCGGATCACCGTGCGCGACGCCCGCTCGAAGGACCTGGTGCCGAGGGTCCAGGTCAAGGTGATCGGCAGCAACAACTCCGAGTTCTTCTCGGGTGATTCCGATCTCCGAGGCGTCTTTGTCGCCGAGGGCGTGCAGGGACAGGTCACGGCGGTTGTGCGCAAGGACACGCAGTATGCCTTCTACCGCGGAACCGGATACGTCGGTCAGCCGCCTATGCCCCAGGCCCCCATGTCGAACCCGGGCCAGGCGAATCAGGGCCAGGCCGGGCAACCGCAGCAGACCAGAGGGTCTGAACCCAACCAGGCGCTCGATGCCAACCTGAGGTCGCAGAACACATCGAACAACCTGAAGCAGATCCAGCGCCTGCATGAGCGCTACAAGAACCCGGAGGGCGACAAGCCCAAGGGCGCCCCGGCCGGACAGTTCCGTTAAACCTGGAGGCCCTCCGCGACACCTGGACGGACCACGCGGAACCCGTGAGCCAGAGCGACAGAGCCGTTCCGCTGATCCGGGCGGAGCGGCTCTGGCGTCGCGCGCATCGTCCGAGGGCCGGGAGCCGGCGGCTGGCGGCACGGACTTGAGCCGGCAGGCAACGGAGGTTATCAATGGAGACGCAGTCGCACGAGCTTCTTACCCGTCCGGACTCTCACCCGGGAGCTACTGAATGATGCGCGTTTGGACCGCCCTTGTGATCGCGCTGGCCGCTCTGAGCGGCACCGTGCTGGCCCAGGACCAGGCTCAGGGCCAAGCCTCGGCTTCGGCCGGCCACCGCGTCTTCGAGCTTCGCACCTACCACACCAACGACGGCAAGCTGGCCGACTTGAACGCGCGGTTTCGCGACCACACCTGTGCGCTTCTGAAAAAGCACGGCGCAGAGCTGATCGGCTTCTGGACCCCCCAGGACGACAAGGACGGCAAGGGGTCGAAGCTCGTCTACCTGCTGGCATTCCCTGATCGCGAGGCGGCCAGGAAGACATGGAAGGAATTCGGGGAGGATCCCGAGTGGAAAAAGGTCTTCACCGAGAGCCACAAGAATGGCCCGCTGGTGAACAAGGTCGAGTCCGTCTTCATGGACCCGACCGATTACAGCACGCTCAAGTGAAGCAGGCCGCCGCCTAGGGTTTCCGGGCCATACCGCGCGCCACCGATTCAGCCCATGCGCGGTCCTGAGGATGGAGAGGCAGATCGAGCGGCCGGTTGTAGTCGATCAGCCGCCCGTACCGGCCGCGCTCGTAGGCCAGGGCAAAGATCCGGGCCAGGTCAAGAAATACGTCCGGATCTGGATCCTCCAGCGGGATCGGGATTCTCGGCAAGGCTTGCTGAAGTGACCACGCGTAGACCTCAGCCGTTTCGCCCAGGGTGGCGCGGCCGATGATGGTGAAGTAGTGGCCCGGCGGCAGCGGCCTGGCCATCGCCGGCCGCTGACCCGCGATCAGCAGATCGATCTCGACCAGGTTCACGCCCTCCCTGCGGAGCCGGTGGCGTTTCTGGAGGTACTCGCCCCGCCCGCTCGAATCCTTGTTCGTGGGCGAGAGGATCTCGATGGCCGTGACCAGCCGCTCATCCGGAAGCTTGCGGATCTCGACCCAGGTGTCGCGCACCTCGTCACTGACAGCCGCGAAGGGAATGGCCACCGGCTCCAGCAGCGACACGGTGGCCACCCTGCCACCACCTGCCGGTTCCTCCCCCACGGACTGGCCGTGACGCAGCACAGCCACGTCCGGCCTCATGGGACGGTCATGGCCCTCTTGCCAGGACACAACCCTCACTTCCTCATCCATCTGGGCGACGTAATCCTCGGGGAGCGTCTGCCCGAGGACGTCGCAAGAGTAGGTGACGACCCTGCTGTGAAAGTCGCGCCAGCGGCCCTGCGCTTCCAGGTAGGGATCCATTCCAGGAAACGGGCTCTTCATGCTCAAGACCTCGTCGGAGCCATGGCTGCGGTCTTCGAAAACGTGTCGTGACGATCCCATCAAGCGTCTTGCAGCGGCGCGGATGGCGAGCCGCCTGATGCTCGAATTGCGGGGTCGGCCAGTGAACCTGTCGCAGCCGCGGTCGCTTCTGCATCAAGCAATTCGAGAAAACGCTCGAGTCGAAAGAGAGCCGTTTCTGGATCGACGTGATTCTTGACCACGTTACGACGACCGTGGGCAACCCAGTTCCGGTAGTGCCTGACCTGGTCAACCAATGTCCTGGCGTTCGAATCGAGCTCTTTGTAAGAATCCGTGATGCGACCAAAACTCCCGTGTTCAATAGTGTCCCTTGCATCAGCAATTGCTTTTTTAAGCACTAGATGGCGGAGCGGCGTTTCGAGTTCTCGTTCCATCTCCTCCAGTGTGCGTTCCCGGACCGTGGCTTCGAAGACAGAGAATAAAAGGAGAACCGCCAGGTCGTCGAGATCCTCGGAAACTCGTCTTGCGAGATCCTGGATCGCTACAGAATCGACGTGCCTAAATACATTGACGTTGTGTAGCGTATCTCTCAAAGTCAGTCCTTCGACATCTTCACTCCAGTACCGTTTTGCCATCCGGTCAATCCATCCAACCAGCTTCTTCACCGCCTCATACCATCGCCAGGCGTCATCGATCGATCGCATCACGAGAGGAGATCCTGAAGAATTCGGCCGAGTGATTCGGCATCTAAATACGTGAACCTATTTCGTTCGTCCCTGATTTGCCACAAGTCCTTTCCGTCATGGATCTCCCGGTACAAATTATACTTGCGAAATCCATCCGTGACGTCGACTCTGCCTGCGAACTGCGCAGCCACACCTGCGGCACCGCGAATCGCCATGAACGGTACCTCTCGTCCCATCGGCAAAACGTTCACCTCTCCCGCGCCAAGCCGGATCTTCAGTCCGGGGGCATCGTAAGTCCCCAGGTCGTGCTCCGTCCGTGCGACCTCGTACGGCTCAATATCGAGCACTCCTTCAGGGTCAGACTCGCGAAGCCAGTCTCGAATTTGGTCGAGAAGGTGCTGAATGGCCGCTAGCCACTCGCCTCGTCGACGATGCCGATCTCGCACGCCGGTCTCTTCCGCTTTGGCCTTCAGAAACTCACGAAAAGTAGGCAGTGCCTGGTGTCCTTCCGCTTCCGAAGCCAGATGCGATGAAGTCATATCTTCATTCGACATGAAAACTCCCCCAATCGCAGGTGCTCTGTCCTGAACCTCCATTTTACCATGACAGAGTCAAGCCTGCCGCAGCTTGCATGCGGAACTGGCCGGCGATCCATTGGGGCCGGTGGGTACGGGTGGCCGGACGATCCTGGACCGCAAGCCGGAAGAATATTTCATACAAATGCAAAGCGTTGCTCATGAATGAATCGTCGACGTCGGCCATATGCTCTAAGATTTCGCGGCCATACCGCGTGCGACTGATTCAGCCCATGCGCGGTCCTGAGGATGGAGCGGCAGATCGAGCGGCCGGCTGTAGTCGATCAGCCGCCCGTACCGGCCGCGCTCGTAGGCCAGGGCAAAGATCCCGGCCAGGTCAAGAAATACGTCCGGATCTGGATCCTCCAGCGGGATCGGGATTCTCGGCAAGGCTTGCTGAAGTGACCACGCGTAAACCTCAGCGGTTTCGCCCATGGTGGCGCGGCCGATGATGGTGAAGTAGTGGCCCGGCGGCAGCGGCCTGGCCATCGCCGGCCGCTGACCCGCGATCAGCAGATCGATCTCGACCAGGTTCACGCCCTCCCTGCGGAGCCGGTGGCGTTTCTGGAGGTACTCGCCCCGCCCGCTCGAATCCTTGTTCGTGGGCGAGAGGATCTCGATGGCCGTGACCAGCCGCTCATCCGGCAGCTTGCGGATCTCGATCCAGGTGTCGCGCACCTCGTCACTGACAGCCGCGAAGGGAATGGCCACCGGCTCCAGCAGCGACACGGTGGCCACACTAACGCCACCTGCCGGTTCCTCCCCCACGGACTGGCCGTGACGCAGGACGGCCACGTCGGGCCTCATGGGACGGTCATGGCCCTCTTGCCAGGACACAACCCTCACTTCCTCATCCATCTGGGCGACGTAATCCTCGGGGAGACAGTCGCTCAGAGCATCGCGGCAATACGTGATCGCGCCGGAGTGAAAATCGCGCCAGCGGCCCTGCGCTTCCAGGTAGGGATCCATTCCAGGAAACGGGCTCTTCATGCTCAAGACCTCGTCGGAGCCATGGCTGCGGTCTGCGCAGCTCTATTCTAGAGCAACACGACCGTCGCGACGAGGTCCAGCAGACTGTCGGAAGTGCAGCCGATTCTGCTTGCCGGATCAGCTCCGTCCCAGGGTGACGTTCACTGCACCGATCAGGCTTTCTCCCAGGCCCTTCTGGCGGATGGCCTCCACGTCGGCGCGGCAAGCGAAGAGCGCATCGACGACCTTGCCGTCCCACTGCTGGCCCCGCCCCTTGCGGAACACTTCGTCGATCTGCATCGGCGTGAGCCGCTTGCGGTAAAGCCGGTCGCTCGACATGGCGTCGAACGAGTCGGCCACGGCGAGGATGCGTGCTTCCAGTGGGATCTCCTCGCCGGAGAGGTGGTCGGGGTAGCCGGTGCCGTCGAGGCTCTCGTGATGGTGTCGGACGCCGGGCAGGATGTGGCTGAGCTTCTTCAGGTCCTTGAGGATGGTCACACCGATCTCGACATGAGCCTGGATGATACGGTACTCCTCGGGCGTGAGCGGCCCGCGCTTCTTGAGCACATTGTCATCGACGCCGATCTTGCCAATGTCGTGCAGCAAGCCGGCCAGGTAGAGGTCGCTGCGCTTCTGGGGCGGCATGGACAGCTCTTCCGCGAGGCGCACCGCGATCCGCGCCATGCGCTCGGAGTGGCCAGACGTGTTGGGGTCCTTGGCATCGATGGCAGCCGTGAGGGCGCGGATGATGCCGAAGAGCAGTTCCTTGAGCTCGACGTAGGTCCTGGCGTTGCTGGACTGGGTGGCAATGAGCGACGCCACGTACTGCATGCGCTCGATCTCGGGGGCGCCGATGTGCCGGTCGTGCTGGGGTTTGACGGCGACCAGCCAGCCGGCGGTGCCGGCCGGGACGCAGGCGAAGCGGTATGCCGGTGGGGCGGGCATGCCGGCGGGCGGCTGGCTGAGGTCGTTCACCACGTACGCCGCCTCGCGGGGCACCAGGGGAACGAAATGGCGGTACGCCTCCACATTCAGTCCTTCGATCTCGCCACTGGTCACGACCCCGTCGTGCGCGTCGCAAGGCACCCAGGCCACGGCGGACATTGCCAGCGACGTCTTCAGGACATTGGCGGCCAGCGACTGGAACCTGGCCGGCGACTCGGAAACCCGCATCCTGCGGATCAGCCGGCCGATCACCACGTGCTCGGCTTCCTCCTCATCGGCGCCCGGGTGCACGGGGTAAACCCGGGTGTCCTCATCGCCTTGCAGCCGGTTGAGAAACTGCTGGCCCCAGGCCCGCAGGGCCGGTTCCGGACAGGCCGGGCCCCAGACAGGCGGGCCGCCCGCAACGTCATGGGCCGCCAGTCCGGGCACGAGCGGCCGCCCGGCGGTTGCGTCCGGCGAGAGGAACCCCGCCAGGGCCACCAGGTCGGCCGCCTCCGACGAGGTCAGGGGGAGCACCAGCCAGGTGATTGCCCGGTTCTCGTCCTGCCGCCAGAGCGCCACCCGTCCCAGACGCAGGCCGCTGGAATTCATGAGCTCCAGGAGCTTGCTGTCCAGGGGCGGCAGGTCCGCCCGGCTGGCACCCAGGATCACGCTCCACTGACGTTGCTCCGGATCGAAGATTCCCACCGGAGCCGTGAATTCGTGAGCCAGCGCCGCTGCAATTCTGTGCAGGCCATGGCCCGCCGTGCGCCGGTACAGCTCGCTGCCGCACGGGCCGTTGAGACCGGTGCCGCCGTTCTGGCTCGTCCTGCTGGTGACCATGGATCTGACCTTCTTGACCTGGCGACCTCTGGAGCGGGACGGGAACTCATCCGAGAAGAAACCTAGTACACAACGGTCTCACGCGTCTCCCGAACCGTCGGGAAGACTGCTCGGGCGCTCACGCAAGTCCATGGCGTGTGGTTCCTGGACAGCACGGCCGGGAAGACCTATAGACCAATAGGTGGGGAGGGCTCGGCCACCGCAGGGCGATGCCCTCGATCGCGGACGGTAACTTCCGATCCTGGGCCTTTCCGGAGCGACGATGAGTTCAACAGGCCAGACCGGCGGCTCGTGGCAGGATTCCGCGCGCGAGTTGATGGAAGGATGGAACCCGCCAAGCGAGAACGAATCGCTCTTGCGGCCGCCCTCCAGACTTGCCACGGTGATTCCCTCCGGACTTGAGGCAGCCGATTCCTATCCCGCCGGGCCGACGATGCTGTTCCGGGCATTCGATCCATCTGCCCCCGGCGCGGGAGAACGCTTGCAGGGCCTGCCGGGCCCTGTCAGCGGCGACTGCGAACTGGGCCTGGCGCCCGTTGATGGCTCCAGGGCAGCAAGCCTCAAAAGCCGGGAAACGGGCCGCGCGGCCGGGCCAGGCTGGCCGCGCGTGGGGAGCGACATCGGCGGCTTCCGGCTGCTTCTGGAACTGGGCCGCGGGGCCTTCGCCCGGGTTTACCTGGCCGAGGAGGTGAACCTGGGCCGCCGACTGGTCGCGCTCAAGGTCTCGCGCGCCGAGGGTGACGAACCCCGCGTCCTCGCACGGCTTCAACACGCGCACATTGTTCCGGTCCACTCGGTTCTGGATGAGCCGGCGACGGGCCTTCGGCTCCTCTGCATGCCCTTCTTCGGCGGTGCCAACCTCGCACAGTTGCTCCAGGAAGCCTGGGGGCTGACGCATACCCAGGCCACCGGCCGCAGCCTGGTGGAAGCGCTCGACCAGTTCAGCCAGCGGCTGCCCGTGGCTGCCGGCCAGGACGTCTCCCAGGCGCTCGGCCTGTCAGGAGGAGGATCGCAGCGGTCAAGGTTGCCCTCCCGAACCCGGCTCCGGACGCACGCCGAGATCCGCTCCCGGACCCGTGCACGATCGTTGCCGGCACCGGCCGCGCCAGGCCAGCCCCAGTCTGCCGCGATCGAGACCGTCAAGCCGCTCCCGAATGCTGCGGCGGACCCGCCGCAAGCCCACGCAGGCCGGCTGCGTGGGCTGATGAATCGGCTGGTTCGCCCGGGCAGCGCGGTTGATAGTATGGCCGGTGACCAGGCCGACGATGGCCAGCCCTCGCGCCAGTTCCTCCGCGGCGCCAGCGGCATCGAGGCCGCGGTCTGGATCGTCGCCAGGCTGGCCGAGGGGCTCGATCATGCTCACTCGCGCGGGCTGCTGCACCGCGACCTGAAGCCGGCCAACATCCTCATCGCCGCCGACGGCACGCCCATGCTGCTGGACTTCAACCTGGCGGCTGCGGCCGAGGCGGCCCCGCCGGCCCCCGATGCCGCCGGCACCGTTCTGGAGACCGCGGCTGGGGCAGCCGGGCCCATCGTCGCCCGCGCCCTGCTTGGCGGAACGCTCCCGTACATGGCTCCCGAGCATCTCGACGCGATCGACCCCGAGGGATTGACGTCGGCCGACGCGGTCGACGAGCGTTCCGACCTGTACGCCCTGGGAATCATCCTCTTCGAGATGATCAGCGGCAGTCATCCGTTCCCCGATCCGCCATCCGACCTGCACACCGTGGCGACCATCCGCGCCATGATCGCCGAGCGCAGCCGGCCCGCGCCCTCGCTGCGGGCCCGCTGCCCGGAGGTGCCCTGGAGTATTGACGCGCTGGTCTGCCAGTGTCTCGATCCCGAACCGGACCACCGCTACCAGGCCGCACGCGACCTCGGCGAGGACCTGAGGCGGTTCCTCGACCATCTGCCCATGAAGCACTGCCCGGAACCGAGCCTGCGTGAACGGCTGGGGAAATGGACGCGGCGGCATCCCGGCCTTTGCGGATCCACCTCGATCGCGATTGTCTCACTCGTGCTCCTGGGAATCCTCACCGCGTCGGTCGCACTCGTGTACGACGGCATGCTTGACCTGGCCGCTCGCATGAAGCTCCAGGCGTTCGACCGCGGCTTCATCGACAGCCAGTTCCTGCTGGGAGCATCGAGCCGCGATCCAGGGCTGCTGCAACGGGGAATGGAGCGTGCAGCCGGGCTGCTGGAGGACCTGGGAATCCGCGGCGACGCGCCACCCGCATTGCCGCAAGGTCCCGATAGCCACGCCAGCGCGGGGACGCCCCCGGAATGGGTGCGCCGGCTCAGGCCGCCGGAGGCCCAGAGGCTCTGGCGGCAGACGGTGGAGCTCCTGATCCTCGAGGCGCGCGGAGGGGTCGTACTGTCGGCTCGTGACGGCTCGAGCACGGCACGTCGCAATGCGCTGGACCACGCAATCGCCCTGCTGGAGCTGGCCGAGCGGCTCGACCGCGAGCCTCCCTCCGCGCTCTTCGCCGACCGCGCCGGCTACCACGCCGCACGGGGCGAGACCGAGCTGGCGCGCCGCGACCGCGACCGCGCCTCCCGGATTGCTCCGACCGACTGCCGCGACCTGACCATGCTGGGCAGCTCGCTCCTGGCCAGCGGCGACCTTGCCGGCGCCGAGTCCGCTCTGCGCGCGGCCATCGCCAGAGATACCACGTCGCTGTGGGCCTGGTTCGTGATGGGACATTGCCACTTTGAACAGGGACGTTACCTCGAGGCCGCCGGCGATTTCAGCGCCTGCGTGGCGCGCGGGCCGGAATATGGCTGGTGCCATTTCAACCGGGCGCTCGCCCTGGCACGGGCCGGGCGGCTGCTCGACGCGAAGCTCTCCTACGACCGGGCGATCGAACTCGATTCCGATCTGATCGAGGCGCGCGTGGACCGCGCACTGGTGGAGCTGGAGCTTGACCGGACAGCCGACGCGCTGGTGGACCTGAGAGCCGCGGTGACCCGGGGCCGGCGCGAGCCGGCGGTCCTGGCCGCACTCGGAGAAAGCCTGGCCCGTCTCGGCCGGCACGACGAGGCCGAGGCGATGTTCCGCGAGTTCCTGGAGACGTCTCCGGATGACCCGGTGGTTCTCGTCGCGCGCGGCATGAGCCGCGTGCCGCGCGACCCGGCGGCGGCACACCAGGATTTCACTGCGGTCCTGCAAAAGGATCCACGCAACGCCCTGGCCCATTACGGTATCGCGCGTTTGGTCCGCTCGGGCGAGCCGGGCGCGGCCCTCGCGCACCTCGACGCCGCGCTCCACTCGGACCCCAACCTGATCGACGCTCTCCAGCTCCGCGCCCTGGTCCGCGGCCGCCTGGGCAATCGTTCGGTCCTGGACGACGTGGACTCGCTGGTACAGGCACCCACAGCCCGTCGCCTCTACAACGCTGCCTGCGCCCTGGCACTCTACGCCGGATCGGCCGGCGACTCGCGCGTGGGCGACCGGGCGCTCGACATGCTGGAGCTGGCTCTGCGAGGGGGCTTTCCCGCTCCGGCCGCCAGGAACGACCCGGACCTGGAAGCCATCCGTTCGCGTCCAGGCTTCCAGCCACTGCTCGCTCGATTCACGCGCTAGCACTCCTTCGGCCTGACACCGGGCAGCGTCCTGGGCGTGAGCCCCAGGTTCTCACGCGTCGCAGGGCCGATCGATCATGTCGCCGCGCTGCGGCTCAGAAACAAGCGACGGCATCGCCAGACCGCCCTAAATAGATCCTCGCCTCTTGGAATGTGGGCCAGCCGCCTTCGGCTGGCTCAGGACGGCCGAGGGCGGCCGTTCCACACTTTCCCTCTTACGTGGAGCTATTTACAACAGATCGAAGTGGAGGTGGATGCCCACCACGGCAATGATGACCAGATAGCTCGCAAGGTTCGCCACCAGTGTGCAGAGCATGAGCCTGCGGAACGGCAGCCGGCTCCGCAGCAGCCTCAGCAGTGCGTACTCGAGTGCGAAGCTCAACAGGCACGCCCCCACGAAGCTGAGCAGGGCCATGAGCCCATAATGCGGGCCCTGAGTGAGGATCTCGATGTCGTGATCTCCCACGCTGGCGAGCTTCGGGACCAGTCCGGTGGGCAGGCAGAACGAGAGCAAGATCCCGACGATCCAGGAAAACAGGTTCACGCCCACGACGACGCCAGGCAGGCGCCACCGTGCGATCACCCCGCGCTGGAACCAGGCAAACACGGCATATTCGGCGGCCAGCGCGAGGACCGCCGAGATGGGAAAAAACAGGTTCGCCAGGTACGCCGCGGAGGGCGCGGGAAAGATGACGTCGGCGAGCAGCACCGTACACCTCGCGTGATGGATTGATGGACGAAGGCGCAGCCTGACCCGGCCAGGATCCGACCGCGCCGGCCTGTGCCCCCGCCCGATCCATGCGATCCTCGCCGTCTTGACGTACAGACCAGAAACGGCGAATGTGTATCCATGTTACCGTGGCAGGAACATCTTGCGATCGAAAAAGAGGGGACCAGGAACCGGAGAAGATCGCTTTCTCACTGTGTGGGAAAGTCTGCACGTGTCGTTCAGAACCCCGGAGAACGGATCGATGTCTGAGAATGGTACCAACCCGATGCATCGCCGTGATTTCATCCAGGCCGGCGCGGTTGCGACGGCTGCCGCCAGCTCGCTGGCCGCGGGAGCTACCGCGGCGCAGGCGGCCGTGCGCAAGCTCCAGCCGCGAAGAAAGCCGCTGATCTGCCCCGGCGCGTTCTGGGCAACACGGGTGTCGAGGTGACGATCGTCAATGCGGGCACCTGGCGCGCCCCCGATTCGCTCGATCGCCTGCTGCGTTACTCGTTCCTCCGCGGCGTGCGCTACTACGATACGGCCGCCGGCTATCGCACCGAGGATCGGTTCAAGGCCTGGTTCGCCGCCCAGCCAGAAGTCCGCAAGCAGATATTCCTGGCCACCAAGGACCATGTGAGAACCCCCGGCCAGATGGTCAACCAGGTGGACAAGCGGCTCGCGGCCCTGGGCACGGACTACATCGACCTGCTCTTCTTCCACGGCCTGGAGAGCCGGCAGGTCGACTGGCCCAAGAGCAAGGAAATGAAAGAAGCGATGGAGGCCGTCAAGAAGACTGGCAAGGTGCGCTTCGTCGGTTTCTCCACGCATGACCGCCTCAAGGCCCAGCAGATCCAGAACGCCGCCGAGGGGGGCTTTGTCGACGTCATCATGCTGGCCTTCGATCCGTTCCTCAAGAAGGACGACCCGGTCAACCGCGCCCTCGACGCCGCCCACGCCAAGGGCATCGGCCTGGTCTCCATGAAGCAGATGGCCGGCCACACCAAGGTGCGGAACAACGTCCCGGCGCTGCTGGAGCGCGGGCTGAACACGCATCAAGGGCTGCTCACCGCCATCTGGTCGGACCCGCGCATCTCCGCCACCTGCGTCACCATGACCAACACCGACCAGATCAACCAGAACACCGAGGCCGCACGCCGCTTCGAGCCGCTCAAGGAGGCCGACCTGCGCGCCCTGCACGAGGCCGTTGTGGCCGCCGGGCCCATGATGTGCGCCAACTGTGACGGCCGGTGCAGCGAAGCCGCCGGCACGAACGCCCGTCTGGGCGACCTGGCCCGCTTCCTCACGTATCACGAGCACCATGGCGCACGCCGCCAGGCCCGCGAGGAGTACGCCGCGCTCACGGAAGAGGAACGGAACTGGCGCGACGCCGATCTCGACGCCGCCCGTGAAGCTTGCCACAGCAAGCTCGATTTCGCCCAGCTCCTGCCCGAGGTCGACCGGCTTCTGGGCTAAGTCCAATACCGTTGAAATAGCGATAAGTTGAGTGCAGGCATACGTTTGTCCCTCGTTCCCACGCTCCGCGTGGGAATGCCGTCTGCGACGCTCCGCGTCGACTGGGCCCGTGCTGAGGCTGGGAATCCAAGGAACGCAGAGCGTCCCGACCGGTGTTCCCACGCAGAGCGTGGGAACAAGTCTGTCGCAAGCCTCATGCCCTTTTCGTTAACGCTATTTCATCGGTATAACGCGGCTTCCGGCACGGCGGTTCATCACGCCTGGGCCGTGCCGGACCCGCTCCATCTCACCTGTCCGTGACGTTCACCTGTACGAGTCGTACCCGCTTCCGCCCTGCGCCTCTCCCGCTTCACTTTCTTCGGAGAACGGATCGATGTCTGAGAATGGTACCAACCCGATGCATCGCCGTGATTTCATCCAGGCCGGCGCGGCCGCGACGGCGGCCGCCACCTCGCTGGCCGCGGGAGCTTCCGCCGCTCAGGTGGCTGGCGCGAAGGACGACGCCGCGAAGAAAACCACGGACTTGCCGCGCCGCGTGCTGGGCAAGACCGGCGCGGAGGTGACCCTCGTCAACCAGGGAACCGTCCGCCAGCCCGACGCCCTCGACCGGCTGCTCCGCTACTCGTTCATGAAGGGCGTGCGCTACTTCGACACGGCCGCGGCGTACCGCACCGAGCCCGCGTTCAAGAAGTGGTTCACGGCCATGCCCGAGGTGCGCAAGCAGATCTTCCTGGCCACCAAAAATGGCGTCCGGCGCCCCGGCGACATGGTCAAGCAGGTGGATCAGCGGCTGGCCGCGCTGGGCACCGATTATATCGACCTGCTCTTCTTCCACGGCCTCTCCAGCAACCAGGTGGACTGGCCCAAGAGCAAGGAGATGAAGGAAGCCGTCGAGGCCATCAAGAAGACCGGCAAGGTGCGCTTCGTCGGCTTCTCCACGCATGACCGCCTCAAGGCCCAGCAGATCCAGAACGCCGCCGACGGGGGCTTCATCGACGTGATCATGCTCGCCTTCAGTCCCTTCCTGGCGAAGGACGACCCGGTCAACCGCGCCCTCGACGCCGCCCACGCCAAGGGCATCGGCCTGGTCTCCATGAAGCAGATGGCCGGCCACACCAAGGTCAAGGACAACGTTCCGGCGCTGCTGGAGCGTGGGCTGAACCCCTACCAGGGCTTGCTCACGGCCATCTGGTCGGACCCGCGCATCTCCGCCACCTGCGTCACCATGATGAACACCGACCAGGTGAACCAGAACACCGACGCCGCACGCCGCTTCGAGCCGCTCAAGGAGGCCGACATCCGCGCCCTGCACGATTCGATCGTGTCCGCCGGGCCGATGATGTGCGCTGATTGCGACGGCCGGTGCAGCCGCGCTGCCGGCACCGACGCACGCCTTGGCGACCTGGCCCGCTTCCTCACCTACCACGAGCACCACGGCTCGCGCCAGCAGGCCCGCGAAGGCTACGCCGAACTCACCGAGGAGGAGAAGAACTGGCGCGAGGCCGATCTCGATGCCGCTCGCGCAGCCTGCCCCAACAAGCTCAACTTCGCTGAGCTGCTCCCGGAAGTCGATCGTCTGCTGGGCTGATGCCGATCCATGAATCGTCTCCAGATGCGACCGGTGCCACGCCTCACGGTGCGGCATCGGTCGTTTCTATTTCTACTGTATCTCTACGTTCGTAGTTGGTTCTTCAAAGGGGGTAAGAGTTTGCGTGAGTAATGCTGGAAGAATCGGGCGAGCTCGTTGCGTTCCAACCAACGTGTGGTGCACCGGGAGAGCTTCTCGGGGCTGTTGACGTTGAGACGTTCCTCGATGATCCCTGCGATCAGTTGCCGCAACCGCGGTGACGTCAATGCCGGTGTCTGTATTTTTTCCCCGCCGCGTCTCCTGATTCAGGAACCACGCGGCCACGAGCGACAAGGTTTGATGGTGATGCCAGGCGATCCAGTTCCGCACCTGGTAATCGGCCAGGCCCGCCTCCCCTTTGCCCCGCTCCAGGCACTCCTCGATCCGATGCGCCAGTTTGG
This sequence comes from uncultured Planctomycetaceae bacterium, assembly GCA_963833985.1. GTDB lineage: Bacteria > Planctomycetota > Planctomycetia > Isosphaerales > Isosphaeraceae > Aquisphaera. The sequence continues at coordinate 6,466,688 of CAWIAD010000002.1, read as the reverse complement.
CCACCCGGCCAAATTCGATCAACGGAGTTTCGGCTTTACTATTTGATAAATAATAATCATGTTTAACAGTTCCATCGGCCTGTTGCTCACGCGTGATGAAGAGGACCTCCTCGAAACCTGCACGATTGCCCGGTCCTCGAGATTGGACGCGCCGCTTGATCGCGTCGACCACCAAAGGTCCCTTCTCGCCATCACGGACGTCGAGCCTCGTCCACGCCGATTCCGGCAGGGCCGCACGCCAATGATCCACACGCATGAAAGGAGCCTTGGGGGGTTGACCCCGCCCCCCATATTCCGGTGGCGGTGCCTCCAGATCGCGGATCGTCGTGTTCGACGGAACCGCCAACAGATACTGCTCCCCCCGCTCCCTCAACGCCTGGCGAAAACTCGCGGGACGGCCCATTTCATCGTCCCCCGCCACCCACGCGTGTGGCAGCAACCCACCTTGCTCATCCAGCATCGCCAGGGCCAATTGATGGCGCGTCTGGAACTTGATGGACTTGGGGACGCCAGCCTTGTTCCGGCGGTCGCGATCCTTGGCCCATTCCTTGGGCAAGTAAAGCCTTACATTGGTAATCGTATGCTCTTTTCTAGACGCATAAGCCATGTAGACGCCAACCTGACAGTTCTCAACCTTCCCCAGCCGGCCGCACCACTGCCGCGCGACGCCCACCGACATAGTCCCTTTCTTGGGGAAGCCCGAAGGGTCGAAGATAATCACCCCATCCTTCTCGCCCAGTTGCTCGCCGACCTGCTGCGCCAGGATCGTGAGCAGGGGTTGATGATCCCATGGCACGTGCCCGATGAACTTTTGGATTCCTTGTCGTTCTTGATCGTGGAGATAAGCGATTCCCTCGCCGGTCTTGTGCTCAAGCTTCGACAGCAGACCGGTAACGTACTCGGTTGCATGTCGATGTTGTTCAGGTTCGCTCAGGGTCGCAGCGAACGGCTCGATGAAGACGTCCAACCGTTCCAGCAGACCATCGATCAAGTCAGGCGACACCTGCGATTGTGCCAGCATGTCAGCCAACCGTGCTTCGTATCGTCGATCCATGACGCCCTCGCTTCCTTGTAACATCCTTGACGGAAGCGAATATCAGAAAAAACCTTACAGTTCGTCAACCCCAGGATACAGTAGAACTATCGATACAGTGCTCTTACTTGACCCGCACCGGCGCGGCCGTAAAGGACCGCCAGGGGCTACGCGCGCTCCTGGTTCATGCACTCGCTCGGGAGCAACGAGCGGCTTGAGTTTTGCCTGTCATGGGCCGCCGAAATCCGTGAGGGTCCCTTTCACGTTCCTGTAGTGTGGCGACGCTTACAGTCCGGCTGATACTCCAGCGCGATGAAATTCGCACGGCTGAGAATGCCAAACCCAGCCTCGCGCCATCCGTCGCGATGAGTCAAAGCCAAGGTGCGCTATGAAGGGTTCGAGAGTGGTGCAGCGGGTCGCTTGGCGCGGTATGCTCAAGGGCAAAGTTCGTTTCACGTGTAAACCTTTGACCATGGCGGAAAGGGCTGTCTTAAGTCATTCCGATGTGAAAGCGTCAATATGTCAAATGGAACGACATAATTTCGTACGTCGAACTACAACTTACGTCAAATCCCCGATGAAAAGGCTGGACGAGAACTGATCCGGACAGGTGCAGGCGACAAGAGCTCAGGTCCTCGTCGTTTTGCGATCGGGACAACGGGTTGTCCTGGTCAAACCTCGAGGGTGATGTGCAACGGAGGTACGCATGCGGACATTTACTGCTGTCATTGAGAGTTGCCCGGAAACAGGCCTATTCGTCGGCTACGTGCCTGGATTTCCCGGGGCCCACTCCCAGGGTGAGACCCTCGATGAGCTGAACCGCAACCTTGCTGAGGTGATCGAGATGTTGCTGGAGGACGGTGAACCCAAGCTGGAGTCACTGTTTGTCGGCACGCAGACGGTGCAGGTGGCCTGAACATGCCGAAGCTGCCCGTGCTGAGGCCACTGGAGGTGGTTTCCCGGCTCCAGACCCTGGGATTCATCGATGTCCGGCAGCGTGGCGCGCACAAGCAGTTTCGCCATCCTGATGGACGGGGCACTACGGTCCCGTTTCACAAGGGCCGGGACATCTCTCCGGTGCTGTTGCGGAAGATCGATCGGGATATCGGGATAACGGCCGAGGAACTGGCCGGCGTAGGAGACTGATCCACCCGCAGGCCACGAAGCGCAAGCCCGACCGGACGACAATCGATGAGCTCCCATGGTGCGCAACAGACGATTCCTCGTTGAAACTTTGCACCCGGCCCTTGGCCCGGCAGAAAAGCGTAACGGGAGAACTGGTAAAAAGACTTTACACTCGAACCCTGGCTCGGCAACGAGGCGCATCGGGTGAGCCAGAGATCGGAACTGCCAAGCTGTCGGCATGAGGCGGAGCGAATGCCTCAGGACTCTCCCAGACACTTCAGAGCTGCACTCGGACGGAGGCCCGCCCCATGGCGATGTTTTTCGGTTCGATCCTGGCGACAGTTTTGGCCGCTCAACTTCAGGGCGGGATGATTCAAGGCAAGGTCGTGGACGACCAGGGCAAGCCTGCACCTGACGTCCAGGTCGTCTACTATATTCCCCGCCCCCTTGCTGGCACCAGAGAGCCCGAGGAGGTGACCACAAAGACGGATGCCGAGGGACAATTCCGAATCGCGTCTCCTCGGCTGAAACGGGCTGTCTTCCGTTTGTGGTCCTATCGGCCGGGCTTGGCCATCGCACTCACGCCGAGCAACACACCACAGTTTGATCTGGCCTTACGGAAGCCTCGGCCGAAAACGGTCAAGGTCGAAGGCCCCGACGGACGACCGGTTCCCAGCGCGAGACTCTCTCCACAAGTACTTACCGTTGCCGGCCGCAGCAGCCACGAGCATGTTCCTGATTCGCTTGCCGTGTCGCTTGCCGTCACCACCGGGCCGGACGGCCAGGCGACGATCAATTACCTTGCGGGCGGCGATCAGCTGGTTGTTGTGCGCCTCACGGCCGCGGCGATTGGCACCCAGGACTTGCAGCTCGTCGAGAATTCACGTCGCGACAACCAGGGCAACACCATCACCATCCGTCTCAAGCCAACGCGACGGCTGGCCGGCCGTGTCCGGAACCGAGCCGGGCAACCGGTCGGAGGCCGGGAGGTCGAGGTCTGGTCCAGAGGCGGAACCCTTCTCCGCGTGGGACCCGTCGGTTTCCAGGATGGCCCCCTGCGCACCGCGGCTGACGGCTCGTTCCGCACGCCCGAGAACCTGCTGGTCGGCTCCTCGTATCGGGTGGTGATCCGCGCTCCCGGGTTCGAGCCGACCCTGTCGAAATGGGTCACGATAAGCGAGCGGCCTCAACTCTTGCTGCCCATGCTCCAGAGGCCCTTGCGTTCGATTCGCGGGCGGGTCGTCGACCGACAGGGTAAGCCGTTGTCCAGCGTGGAAGTCTTTCAGTCGGGCGATGGACCGGAGCGAACCACGACGAAAACCGATGATCACGGCCGGTTCGCGCTGGGGGGCTTTCGCGAGGGGCCGGTGTTTCTCCTCGCGCCGTGAGGGTTTTCGCTATTTCGGCCGGCTCATCAAACCCAGCGAGGATGAGATCGCAGTCGAGTTGATCCGCATCGGCGAACGGCCGGCGCTGGAGCTGCGCACGCTTCCCGATGCAATTCCACAGGAGGAATGGCGGCTTCTGGCGCGGCGGTTACTGGAGCCGTACTGGGAAGCGGCCCTTGCTCGGAAGAACCAGAACTACGCAGGTGATGCGCTGATCTATCTCGCTGCGGCTGATCCTGCTGGCGCCTTGCAGAAGCTTGAGACCGACGGCATCGCGACGCCAGACAGGGTCCGGGTGATCAAGCTTTATGCGGCTAGGGCTTTGGCCCGAAGTGATCTGGCTCGAGCCGAGAAAGTGGCCGAATCGATCGACTCACCGAGTGGCCGTAGCGCGGCGCTCTGGGCGGTGGCTGACGAGCTGCACATGGAAGCTCACGATCGTAAAGTCGCCTTATTGGCGTGCGCCGCGGTTCAAGCCAGGGCCGCCAAAGCACCGCTGTCGATGATTAGAGTCGCCCGGAGCTTGCATGAGCTGGGAGTGAAGGAAAAGGCCAAGGCCCTGGCGGCCGAGGGTGTTCGCCTCGCGCAAGACGACCTCGCGGACCGCGTGAACTGTGGACTTCAGCTGGCCCGTGTCAACCCGCCGATAGCGATTAACATCGCCAGGGAGTTGTCCGCCACTCATCGGCCGCCCGCAAACCTGATTCTACGGAACGTTGCCGTCGCTCTGGCGGCAGACAAGCCCGCTGAAGCCGAGCGGGTGCTGAGAATGGTCCCCCAAGAGGAAGGACAGAGATGGCTGGCCCCAGCGATCGCCTGGAAGATGGCCATGACCGATCCAGCGCGTGCCCGGAGGCTGGTTGACGAAACTCAGCGCTATTACGATTCCCCGGAAGCCTACCTCTATCTGGCCTGTGGCTTGAAGGGGCGCGACCCGTTGGCCGCGGAAGAAGCGTTCTGGAAAGGCATCAAAGGGATCGATCGGTTGCTGGAAGAGGGAGCGGAATTCCTCGCCATGCAGATTCGGGGGGGGACCGGGGCTTTGATGCCGCTGGTGGAGCAGATCGACCCGACTCTTGTGCCCGAGGTTTTCTGGCGCGCCGTCGCCGCGCGACCTGCTATCGGCAATCCGCGCTCGCTCAACGATCCATCCCTCAGCCAACTTGTCCAATTGCTCAGTTGGTACGACCACGATGTGGCTGCGACTGTCTTCGAAACAGATCGAGCCATGATGGAACAGGCGGACGATCGAGAGCTGGCCAACCGGGTGGATTGGTTTCTGAGCTGGCTACTTTTGGATCCCCGCGCCTCGGTTGCAAGGGTCGAGCAACTGCGCGCGACGGCGGATCTTGACACCAAGGACATCCTTCAACTCAGCTATGGACTTGGACAGAGAATCGGGCGTTCCTACGAGGATCGGTGGTGGTTGACCTGGTCCCGATACGGCTATGGGCAAATGAGAGCCCCACTCGACGGCGACGTCCGGTAGGACCCCGGCGGCGGTCGGTGTCCCGCTGGTTACCGTCGCTCAAAATATCAAGCGTCAATAGAGTTCATCCTTTGCGCCCGCTGAGGCTCGGAGGGAAACAGAGGGCCATGCTATGAAGTCTCAATGAGGATCGTCCAGAGTGGGCGTCCGTCGTACAACGAACCTGTCGTGGCCGCCATCGGGACAGCAGCATAAAAGCACGATTCCGGCGACCACGGAAGGGTCATGCCTTTGCATCGTGAATTCAGTATGACGAGACGTTCTTTGACAATCCGGAACGATGACAGACCCGCGCTCCGGTCCTGCGTCCACGCAGGTGATCGGTGCGCGGTGGCGGTGGCCTCAAGCCAAGGGATCGTCCCAATGCTCCCGGTTCACAGGTTGATATTGGCCAAAGTTCAAGAGCGGATACTAACCCGAACCGCCAGCGAGGGTGGCCGCTAGTCTTTATCCCCGATGACAAGGGCCGGCTTCGGCATGGGTCGTTTCCTTCGTCGAAGCGTCTTTACTTCACTCGGAGCGGAGCGCGCACGTAGTGTACGTCCGGAGCGAGCGCGACATGGCCACCGCGACCGATCGCCCAGACCGAGCCACTCATCCGGCTGCCGGCGAGCTCGGCAAGCAGGTTCACCCGCCCTCCTGACGGCTCCGCCGGACGGACCGACAGACGGGCAAAGGGCCAGCTTGCCTCGGGCTCGTCGGTGTTGCCGCATAAATGAACGAATACCTGCGCGAGGATGGGTCCAGCTCCCGGCTCGATCGTCCAGGTGAGGTCCGGCTTTTCCTCACCCACCTCCTGGCCATCGCGGGGCGCGATGATTCGCGGTTGGCCGGGAGCCGCGGTCGAGGAATCCAACTGGGAAGTCAGCGCGCAGAGCGCCGGCCCGGCGTCCCGCACCGTCAGCGCATCCCGGCAGATCGCCAGCACCCTCCAACGCTCATCTTCCCGATGCAGGACGACCGCGACCGGGTCTCCACCGAGGAAGCGATCGCCCTCGAAGGTGGCCTCGACCAGGCCGACGGCGAATCGTGCATTGCCGCGCAGGTCGACGCCGCTGGTCTGGGCTGTCATGCCCCGTAGCGACGGCCCGGGCCGCGTGCATTCCGCGAGCTGCGACGACCGGCGTGATGCCAGCGGCCGCAGTTTCTCCGGCTCGCCCGCCAGGTAGGCCGCGACGGCCTCGCTCGCGACCTGCTCGGCTTCCGCTCGACCATCCGCCTGCGAAAGCGCCCGTCCGGGCAGCTCGTTCCCGGGGCCGGGACCAAGCAGCAGGCCCACCGCCATTCGACCGTTGGACTCATGCAGCGACCCGCGTACCAGGTACAGGAAGCGTCGGGCGAAATCCTGGCAGGCGGCGTTCTCGGTCCGTTGCGATAGTCGCTCGGAACCAACGGCGCGAAATCGCCCGGCTTTTTCCAGATCGCGAATCGTGCCGGCCCGGTTGGTGGGGCTGATCAGGTCGGGCAGCCGGTGCTGGGCCTCGGCCTGCTGCCAGCGGGTGGGGAAATCCGATCGGCTCATGTGTTCGATGCGCGGTTTGAGACCCAGCGACGAAAGCAACCAGAGGAGCCCGGGGTGGCGAAAGGCCTCTGCCTGGTTCCAGGTGGACGCAACGCGGTCATTGTCCACGAACCAGACGGTCAGGCTCGCCTCGCCCTCGCCGGCACCGGCGGGAGGTGGAGCGGTCTGGCCCGCAACCGCCGGCAGCCGGACGGACGGCTTGGACCGCGCGGACTTCAGCCACGCTGCGTATTCGGCCGCGGGACAGTACCCCACCTGAACGTCCACCGTCGTGCCGTCGGGGTCAAGCACGATCGATCGCGGAATCGAATCGACGCGCATTTGATCGGCGAGCAGGCTGTCGCGGTCGGTATGCAGGGCCACTCAGACGAATTCGCGGCTGAGCGCAGCCACCTCCGCGTCGGGGAACGTGCGGGCCTCGAGCACCCGGCACCACGCACAGCCCGGCCCCGTGAAATAGACCAGCAGCCGCCGGCCCGAAGCCATTGCCTGGCGCCGCGCGTCCTCATACGAATCGACAAAGCGGATCGGCTCACTCGCTTTCGGCCGCACCGGCTCGTTCTGATAACGGTCCACGAACCGGGTGCGAGGAACCTCCCGCACTTCACGATCCTGCGCCTGAGGCGGCGGACCCAGCAGCAGGCATGCGGCCGCAAAGGCGCGAAGAAAGCCAGTCAACGAACACATCTCCGCGGGCCCCCCGCAGGACCGATCGCTGTCGCCCTGAACCGAACGTCGATGCTAGCTCGCCGATCGAGCCGGGTCAATGACAGATGTCGGATCCGACGGGCCGTTTCACTCGCGTGCCGAGCCCTGCTGGCCGACGTCGATGGCCGGGCCAGGCCGCGCGGCCTGCGGCGAGGGCGGGTAGGGATAGAACGGCGTGCGGTCGAAGAAGTTCCTGGGCCGCAGGTCGAAGCCGCTCCACATCACCAGGGCCGAGCCTTCCCAGGCGTCGTCGCCGGGCCAGATTCTGGGAGCGGAATCAGGCTTGCCATCCTCATCGCGCGGTTCGTGGTGCGACGAGCTGGTGGCCCAGAGGACGATATCCGCGAGCTCCACCGGCTCCTCGTCCTTCACCAGTGCCGGCAGGTTGGAGTAGAGGTATTCCAGGGGCCGTTCGGGGTGCGCCTGCGTGACCCAGAAATCGTGCTGCGTGAAGCCCTCGTTATGCCGCGCCGAGCCCATGCGCACGGGCATGAGGTCATAGCCGATGGTCTTGCCGCGCGCGTTCTTGCGGTTGCTCTCGATGCGGACCATGGTGAACTCCTTGGGGTCCCAGTCGATGCCTCCCTCGAACCCACGATTGAAGGGCTCCTCCACGTCCTCGGCGGTCAGGCTCGCGGGGTCTTCCACATGCCGCATCACCATTGCCGAGTTCTTCTTGCCGTCGATCAGGTCGATATCGATGCGCCAGTGCGCGTTGTGCATGTGCGACTCGCCGCGATGGCCGGGCAGGTTCTGCCCGGTCGCGCCCACGCGGAAGCTGATGGTGCCGTCATCATGGAATCCATAGGAAAGAATATACATATAGTTAGCTGCATCGATGGCGCCCCAGATGACAAGCTCCTTCCCCCGGCGCACGCCGTGCACGTTGTCTTTCCAGACCACGCCGCGGTCGCGGTACTCGCGGACCACGGTCGGGTACGAGTCGCCCGCGAACGGCGGCAAGAGGCGCTCCGCTGGCGCCGGCGTCCTCCTCGCGCACCTGGGCCATGGGGAAGGCAAAGCCCGTGAGGTCGAAGTAGCGAATCTGGCTGGACTGGTGGTACGGCACGAACAGTTCGGCGACACGGGCGTCGGCCAGAACCTTGATCCAGTCCTCCGACAGGTTCCTCTTGTACCAGGCACCTGTGATGTACAGCCCGCGGTGCAGGCCGGCGCATAGTGCACTTTCCAGGCCGTCCCCTTGCGCGGTTCCAGGCCGCCCGAGTCACCGACCAGGAACTCGGCGGTCAGCTCCTGCGACGGCGGGTCGGGGAGCGTCCGGCGCGAAAAGAACTGCGCGTGCGCGGCGGGCGCGGTGAGCATCCCGGCCACAAGAACGATCATCGCTCGGCGGCAAGCCGGCACCCAGGTCATGCGAGGCTCCTTCGTCTCGGGCAGTTCGGTTCAAGGTCCGGGCGAGCGAGCGGCCCCGCGTGGTCTGGGAAACTCTTCCGGAGCGGGCGTCGTGACCTCGCGCGTGGTCAGGTCAATGATCGGCCGCGGATAGCTCAGGTCGCGCGTACCCACGCGGTACGTCAAATGCAGCGCCCGGTGGATCCTGGCGTCGCCCTTGACGGTGAACTGGCTGAACTGGGTGTTGACCGCGAGCGCGTCTCCGAACTTCCGGTACAGGGCCTGGACCGGCTCGCTGCGCTCGCGAGCCAGTTTCCGGGCCTCTTCGAATTCCGCGTCGGACAGGTGGGTGCGCAGGTGCTGTGCGGTCTCGAGGTGGACGACCCGGCCCGATGCGAGGTCCACGGTGGCGAAGATGGTCAGGTCATCGAAGTACCGGTAGGAGGTGACCAGCGCCAGCGGCCCGCGCGCCGGGGCGCGGCTCCCTGGCCGCCGTCATCCGGCTTTGTGGAAGCAGGGTTGCCGGACTCCGTTGCGCCCTGGTCCCCGGCCTTCGCTGGTCCCGGCGCGGGCTCCTTGGTGGCGAGCAGTTCCACTCCGACCACGAACTCGCGGCGGTCGGCGCCGGGCTGCTCCGCCCCCGGGGTCTGCCTGCGCAGCTCGGCCATTTTGTCTCTGGCCACGGTGACCGCCGTGCGGGTTTGCTGCGCGGTCAGGCCCGGCCGCGGCACGGCAGTACCCTGCGCCAGGGCCGGCGACCCCGCACCGGCCATCACCAGCGCACAGGCGACGGCCGCGAAGAGATGGCTTCGGTGGCTCATCCACATCCTCCTGCACCAGAACAACGCCGTCCCGCCGGAGTGACTGCCCCGGCGGGACGTCTTGGAAAAGGGATCCGTCACCAGGGTTCATCACGGTTCCTGGATGTCCAGGTTCGCCTCCAGCACCTTGGCGATCCGGTGCCTGCACTCCTCGAGATGGGCTCGCGTGGTGTCGTCGAGTCCGGCGCTCCTGGCCTCCAGGACCACGCCGATGCGGCCGCTGATCTCCTTGAGGTGCAGGCGAGCCAGGGCCCGGGCGTCGGCCGGAACCGTCGGGCTGCCACCGCTGGTGATCACCAGGTAGCCAAAGGCGTCGCTGTAGCCGTTCGAGCGATCACCCAGCACCATCATGCCCAGCCGGCGCAGGTACTCGCGCTGGAGGTTGCGGCGCACGGTGGAAAGCGCGGCCTTGACCTTGGGATCCTTCTGCGCCGACAGCCTGTCCAGGTCGGACCAGATGCCATCGGTGAGCGCCCGGAAGACCTCCTCCATGCGCAGTGGATCGCTTCCGGCGTTCGCCTGAAGCTGCTGGTTCTCCAGCCGGGCCAGGGTTCCCGCGCCCAGGCAGTGGCTGAGCACGATCTTCTGGATGCCCAGGATCCGCTCGAGCACCGAGATATCGATGCCCGGACCGTTCAGGCCGTCGTTGCCCCAGTGCATCCACCGCTCCGCTCCCAGCCTGCGCAGCAGCACGGGCGAGAACTGGAACGACTGGTCGCTGAGGATGGTGTCGGTGAGGAACTTCAGGCACTCGCGCTGCTTGGCCCCCGAAACCGGCATGATCGGGTCTCGCGCGTCCTTGTCGGCCTTGTGGTCGCGTGAGACCGACTGCCCGCCGATGTACTGCGACGCGAGCGTGGCCCCGTCGCCGAACTGGCCAATGAGGATGCCGAAGGCGCGCCGGGTCCGGGACCACGACTCGCCGTCCCGGACCACGCGGGAATCCAGGTCCTTGAGCAGCTCGCTCGCCAGCGCGATGCGGTCCTTGCCGAACTGGCACGGGTCCGCGCCTAGGTCGAAGCGGTTGACGTACGGATCATCATTGAGCCGAGCGTCCTCGTCGGTCGCGTACACCAGGTCGTGCTCGGGCGCCCGCGCGGCGATCTTCTTCAGCTCGCTCGCCTCGTCGCCGCTGATCGGCTTGTAGGCATATTCAATGGCCCAGTAGTCATAGGGGCCAAGCGTGGTCGAGTAGTAATCTCCCTGCTTCTTTCCCCTGGGGGCGATGTTGATGGGGCTGTAGTCCATCACGCTGCCGACCAGGCCCCTGGTGCGGGTGATCGACGTGTCGTTGAGCTGGTCGGCCGTGAGCATAGTGCTGGCCTTGAAGTTGTGCCGCAGGCCCAGCGAGTGGCCCACCTCGTGCATCACGATGTGCTTGATCGCCTGGCCGATGAACTCCTCGGGCAACTCCGTTTTCGGCTCCGGCTTCTTTGGGGCCTTGTCCTTGTCTTTCTCTTTTTCCTTGTCCGTCCTGGGGGGGTCGGTGCGTGATGCATCGGCCAGGGCGATCGCGGCCAGGCCGAAGTCGTGCTGGAAGCCGGTCTGGAACTGGCAGAAGCCGCGCGTGCCCCGGGCCAGGTTCCTGGCAAGCTGCCACCGGAGGTAGTCCTCGTCCGAGGGGACGGCCTCGGCGACCATCTGCCCCGCGGGCCTGTCGAGCGCGCTCAGGCCCAGCAGCTTGCGCGAGTTCGGCTGGCCGAAGCCCATCTTCGAGGCCAGGATCGGGCTGATCACCTCACCGAACGCCAGGGGGGTCGCCTGGGACTGGCCGGACGCCGTGGTCGTGCTGCCGATGAGGAGTGCGTACGATTGCTTCCAGTACCGAATGAAGCTGGCGTCGAAGATCACGTCGCCGTCGATCATCTCCCCGGTCATCGGGTTGGCCCGCAGGCACGACATCGCAAAGCCCGCCTCACTGGCCACCCAGCGGAACGTGCAGTAGTTGGTGTCCTCGGGATCGAAGTCGTCGCGCCCTTCCTCTTGCCAGCGGACGGCGATCGCGTTCCGGAAGCCGATCTTTTCGAACGCCTTGTTCCATTCACTGATGCCATCCTCGACGTACGGGCGGTACTCGGTGGGCACGGTGTCCTCGACGTACCAGACGATCTGCTTCCGCGGAGGGGAAAGCCTGGCACCGTGTTCAGACTTCTTGAGCTGCCAGCGGTTGATGAAACGCACGAAGTTGGTGTCCGAATCGTTGAGGCCGAAATCCTTGGTGGCGCTCAGGAAATGGCCCACGCGGTCGTCGGCCACGCGCGGGCGGTAATCCATCCCCGGCGCCCGCATGATGCTGTAATGCAGCACCAGGGTGAGGCCCCGCGGGTCTGGCCCGCCCATGCCCCGGCTCATGCCCCCGCGGCGGAATCCACCGCCGCTGTACGTGGCCTCGAGCTCCAGCTCCATGTTGTTCTGAAAGCCTTTCACCTTCGTCCACTGGCTGCGGCTACGGTCAATCGCGCCCAGGCCCAGCTCGGCATAATCGGTCATGAACAGGTCGGAAAGATCGAATAGCACCGCGCCGCCGCGCATCGGGTTCATGGCGACGATGGGCAAGGCCATGAGGACCGAATCGGTGTAGTTCTGCTTCACCGCCTTCTCGATGGGGGTGCCGGCAGGCGCCTTGTAATGGATATTCCGCTGTACGATCTGCACACGGTCGCCAACGCGGCGGAAGATGAGCACGCGGTCGTCGTCGCCCACGGGCATTCCCGCCTGGGCCATGCCGCGCGCGATGGTCACCGGCGTGAGCAGCGGGTGGTTGAACTGGTCGGGACGGACCTCGGCGTAGAGATGATCGCCCGTCTTGTAGAGCGTGAACAGCCCCTCCACCTTCTCGGCCTGGCGGGTGACCTCGTTGAAATCACGAAACGGACTGGACGGCCCGCGGTGCGCCCCGCGCTCCGGGCGGCCGCGACGACCTCCTCGAAATCAATATTCACAGGCGGCTGCGGCTCTTGCGCCTTGGCCCCCGGGCCATTTGCAAGGACGTACAGAGCCACGGCCATTGCCGCGGCGCAACCCAGTAGCCCGATGCGACTCATGAAGCCCTCCCACGAAGCGGAATCCCGGTCGAGCGGAAGCTGCGAATGCCTTCTTGCACCGGGCGTGACGCGTATCTCAAGTACACAAACGGCGAGCGCCGCAGGCGTCTTTCCCTTGAGTGCTGATTTGCCTGGCAATCCATCGTGCCGAATGAATCCAGGCTTTGCAAGCGAAGACCTTGTCATTTGTGGGGATGATGCGGCTTTCGTTGTCACTGCCGGTTTTCGCGGAGAAACCGGCCGGGTGCCTGGCCGCCGTCCCTGCCGACGCAGCCGGGACGCCGCATGAGGCGATCACACTCTGCGAGCCGATTCCCGAACCCGAACGCTTTGCTGGACCTCGCCTTTCCCGGCGCTCCCTTTGCCAGGATCGAGACAAAAAGTCACTGACGAACCGACACGCCGCTCGCGCACCCGGCCTTCCTCAGGGCCGTATTCAGCGCCCAATCCGATGAAGCGGCGTACACCGACAAGTCCCCCGCGTTGATCTTTTCAACCCGCGGTTGAGCCCCGGCGATTCGTCAATCTCCTCGTTTTGAAGTAGTGTCATGATGAGGGAAACCGCTTGATCGGAGCCTGTCCCACAAGGGCAAGGGGGGACAATCAGAGGCTGATGGTCGTGGCCGGGTATGCGGAACAAGAAGATGACAACATTGGAACTGGCTGACGTGACGCCGCCGAGCCTCGGCCGTTGACTCTTGAGCCTCTCTCGCGGAACAAGATTCCCATCTTGTCTCTTCAGATTTAAGTACAATTATCTATTTAAGTGACAAGACGTAGAGTCGAGGTGTGGCGCGGTGGGCTCGAGTCGATGGCTCGGCTGGGCCTCGTTTCCACACCCCGCTCATCAAACTGGACGGGCGGTTTTCCCGCATCCAGCTTTCGGACAAGGCTTGTCTCATCGGTTGAGTTCACACGTTCGCTCACGAAACCATCGCGGCTAGGTTCGTTGCAGCTGGTAAAGATGCAACTCCTGGTGCAGGTATCTGTCAGGGTAGCGTCTGAGCCCCTGACCCGGCACCTTGAACTTCGCACACAACCACTGACGTACCCGGTAGCGGACGTGGTGGTTGACTTGGCGATAGGCTGGGCTCACCGTTCCGATGCGAAAATAGTTGGACCAACCGCGTAACTTGCGATTGATCCGACCAATCTGCATCTCGACGTCCTGTCCAGTGGTCTGGCGCGTCGTCATCGCACTGATCTCGCTGCACAGCCGAATGATCTTCTTCCGCGATGGGCGTGACCCTATGTAGGATCGGCCCGTTCGTCGGTCGTAGTTCCGGCCGAGGGTATAACCCAGAAAGTCGAACGTCTCCTCAGGCAGGTGGCACAGCCGCGTCTTGGTCTCGTTCACCGTTAACTTCAGCCTGGACATCATCTTCCGCATCACCGTCATGGCCTCTTCGGCCGTGCCGCGACAGCAGATGACGAAGTCGTCCGCATAGTTGACGATTCGCGCGACCAGACGCCGCTCGTGTCCACCAGTCTTCCATCCCTTCACAAATCGTCGCATGTAGATGTTGGACAACAATGGTGAGATCACGCCCCCAACAATGTTGCGAACTACGTTGTTGGGGGCCTTTCTCAAAAGGGGACGGACTGACCCGATACACGATGCGGACCTCCTGCTCGTCGATCTCGACCTTCTTCACCAAGGCCCGAACCACCTCCCGTCGCGTGGCCCAGTCCGGCTCTTGCAACCCTTGCGAGACGCGACGTGCGAACTCCTCCAACTGACCGATCACCAGTCGCAATTCCGCCTCTTGGGCGGCCTCGCCGATTCGTTGTCGATGCTCCTCCGCCAATCTCGAGAGGCGCGTCCTTGCCGCCGAGATCCGGGGCTCGAACTCCGATTTGTCGAGCAACCCGTCGCCGTAAGCATCGATTAATCGAGAAATCATCTTTTTCACATTATTTATCAATTTGCCGAGATGCTCCACCTCCTGATTCGGCCCGCCCTGGGCACCCTGCAGCCGCCGCTCGTACTCCTCCCGGACCCGCTCCGGCTCGGACAGGAGACCTCGTAAGTCCTCCCAGACGGCAGCGTCAAGGATATCGGTGCGGATCTGCTTGTTCCAGCAGAGGCGCTGCCCGCCGAAACGATAGGCGTCAGAGCCCGTGCAACGGTAGTACGCGTAGCGGACCCTACCCTTGCCCTCGAACGCGGCTCGGCTCGTCGGCTTGCCGTAGCAGCCGTAGCCGCAGCGCTTGCAGACGACCAGGCCCTGGAGCAGATATCGGCCACCGCCGGGCCGGTCGCGACGGCGTTGCCGGTTCTCTTCAAGCTGGGCCTGGACAGCCAGGAAGAGGTCTTCGCTCACCAGCCCGGGGACTTCAATGAAGATTTGATCTTCCGAGGATGTATCAACCCGTGAGACCGGTCGCCGGGAGTGTTCGGGGCGGCCTCGCTGCGGGCGGAGGCGTTGAGGTTTGAACTCACCTGAGCGCGTCTTGCCGAAGGCCGCGGTCCCCTTGTAGGCAGGGTTCTTGAGGATCAACCAGACCGTCGCGCGATCCCAGGCCGATTTCCCGGTCCGCGTCGGGATACTGTCGCGCCGGAGGCGTCGGCACACCTCGCCGATCGAGCACCGTTCCTGACCCACCCATTCGAAGATCTTCCGCACGACCCGGGACTCTTCAGCGAGGACCTGATAACGCGCCTCGCCACCTCCCTCGTGCTTGCCGATGTAACGGTAGCCGTACGGTGCGCCGCTGAGGACGTTGACCGAACCGCGGCGGGCGGCGTGTTGCTTGCCCCTGCGGCAACGCTCCATGATCTTGGCGCGCTCGTATTCCGCGATCATTCCCTGGACCTGAAGCAGCAGGTCGGCTTCCGGACTGCGGCCGACGGGGTTGCGCAAGAAGACGACCTCGACACCGCACCGGATAAGTTCCTCAAGGATCAAGACCTGATAGGCATACTTGCGTGAAAGTCGATCCGGATCGAGCATATAGAGGCGGTCGATGGCTCCAGCGGCGGCTTGGTCCCGAAGTCGCTCGAGTGCCGGTCGGGCCAGGATGTAACCGCTGACGCCGTCGTCCACGAAGTGCAGTTCGGGCTCGCATTCCAAGCCATCAGTGGCGATCCGCTGAGTGACCGCCTCGAGCTGGCTGGCGATCGTGTCCTCCTTCTCCTGCTGCTCCCCCGAAACCCGGGCGTAGAGCGCCACGCGGAGATTGTCCGTGATCATGGTTTGTCAAACCCCCCCGACCTTGGACTGGATAGTGTGGACCACAGTCGCGTGGTTGCGGCTGGGTCGCGGCCGATCCAGGCGCTGCGAAACGACCGGGATCAAGACCTGATATGCACGCGCGATCAATTGCTCCTGAAGCCGAGTGAACTCGAAGTGGCGGGTGACAGGAGGACTGAACGTGGGCCTCCGTGGGGACGTGATCATGTCGACTCCTCCTCTCCGAGAGCGCGGCCGCCAGCCTGCCTTGGATCGGGATCGAGTCGGGGCTGCCATCCGTGCCCGTACTTCGGTCGAAGCCGCGATCTGGAAATGACAGAGTCAGGAATCAGGGACGATTTTGCAACATTGTTGGGGGCGTGATCGGTGCACCTTGCGGTGTACCCATCCCCTGGTCTTTATTCCGGGTCGTTCGATGGCGCTGCCCCTTCCCGTCGGTTTCTTCCACCGGTGTTTCCAGCCACATCTTGATCAGCCGCAGGACGCGACCGTCGCTGATGCGCCGTGACGCCGATTTCATTAACTCGGAATGGGGTATGCTATCGAAATATCCAGATAAGTCCGCGTCCACCACCTCGGTGTGCCCCGTCTTGAGCAGCCGTTCGACTTCGCGGACGGCGTCCAGGGCGCTGCGCTCCGGGCGGTAGGCGTGTTGTTCCGGCTCCAGGTCGGCCTCGAAGATCGGCTCCAAGACCAGCACCGCAGCCATCTGCACCACACGATCCTTGATGCAAGGAATGCCCAGCGGCCTTTGCTTGCCGTCCCCTTTGGGGATGTACACGCGCCGCACCGCCTGGGGTTGATACGTCTCCTTACGAAGTTGTTCCGCCAGTTCGTCCAGCCATCGTTCCTTCCCGGACGCCTCGATGTCGGCGAAACTCTGGCCGTCGATCCCCGGCGCGCCGCCGTTGGCACGGCAGCGTTCGTAGGCGAATCCCAGAACGTCACGTCGATAAATCTTGTCGTACAGGACGTAGAACCGATAGTTGGGCGCGTTCTTCGCTTTGGTGTGCAACGCCGTCTGCAACTTCCCGACCTTCAGTGGAGGTGATAGACTCACGCCAATCTCCCGGCTGTCTGCCGCTTGTTGCGTTGACCTTGAACCAAGGCCCCTTCCCTCGACCGGAGTTACCCGGCGTCGACGGTACTACGGGCCTCTCCGCCACCCCAGGCAGCCCGGCCGGTCCCTCGCGGGCGTCCGGTTGAGGGTCACGCGCCCTCACCGCTTGGGGTTTCCCGTGTTGTGTTGATCTCCGTGTGCCGACATGCCGTCGTCAATACCCCGGTGGCCCGCTGGGTTCTGATCGCTCGTGGGGCGGCCTATTCCAACCGTTTCCCTTTCATCCCCAGCGACGGCGGCCTTCCCCATATTCCAGCAAGGTCGGCGACCACATTGGACTTTTCGAGGCCTGCTCAACGTTCACTCGCGTTACGGCCTGTCGGTTCGCTGCATCGCCAAGCGACACATCTGTCTCGAAGGCTCCGACGGTTTCGTCTCCTCCACCGCCGCTCCGATAGCTACCGGCTGGAGCGACCCAGTTGCCGGGTGGGAGTTACACCCACTGAAGACCAACACCTTTCCACGGCGCACTGGAATCTTGTCCCACGAGGCCGGACCCACGAGGCCGGAGCTTACGGAGTCCCTCGGCTTCGGCTGGCCGCGGTTTCCGTCACTGACACCTCAGGAGCGGCAAGGTCATGTTCATCTCGAACCACTCGTTCAAGGTCTCGAATTCACTCGATCCCCCGGAAGTGGAATCAGTCACTGGCGATGGTTCACCCATCGCCCGCGTGGATCGCCGCGCGCACCCTCGCTATCCCACTGCGCCGAACGAGGCTTTCATGGGCTGGTGGGCTGGCGAGACGATTCACAAGATCGACGCACGGATCCTGAATCTCAGCCAGGGAGGTGCGTTGATCGCCCTGCACGAAATGCCAGGTCACGAGGATGTCCTGGTCCAGCTTGTCAAGCCCGTGCAGACGCGCTGGTACGCCATGAAGATCCTGCGGGTCAAGCCGACCACGAGCGGGATGTATGAGGCGGGGCTGGCATTTCAGGCGACAAGCTCCGCGGAGCAATTCAAGAGCTTGATACGTCGTCTCGATGCGGGAGCCGGCTCGTCCGCGCCCGGGCAATGGCAGCATCCATGAGGGGCCGATCCGCGCCAGTCCCGAGCAACGGACCCTTCCAGCAGACGTTGCTTCAGGCCCACCGCTGCTGCGATGTGCTCCTCACCAGTATTTCCACGCTCCCGTAGCCAGCACATACATACCGAGCGCCAGGTTGGCCACGGCGTGGCTCAGCAGGCACGCCAGCAGAGAGCGCGTTTGCCAGAGCAGCCACGCCCAGAGCAGGCCGGTCAGCAGCGCGGGAAGCCATTCGGGGTGCGAGAGCGCGAAGGCCACCGAAGTGACCCCCGCGGCCAGCGGCGTCACCTGGCCGACAGGCACCTTCCAGAAATCCGAATCGATCACCCAGCGCATCAAGAACGACCGCCAGAACAGCTCCTCGATGAGCGGGACCAGTAGCACCAGGCCCGCCATGCGGACCGCGAGGAACGGCCACTTCCAGCGCGGGCTCAACGTCGAGGGATCAAATCCGGTGCGCTTGCCCAGGAAGCCAAGCTCCGGATACCAGCCTTCAAGCCCGACCCAGAGCACAAAGACGATCAACCCGGTCACAACACCGGCCAGCAGCATTCCAAACGGCGGAACAGGACGCAGGTCGGACCATGTGGAACGGCTTGCCCAGGCGGCCAGGGTGACCAGAACGATCTTCAGGCTATAGGCGAGCGGATACCACGTCGGGGCGGGCACGTAGCGTTCCAGGCTGGTCAGGACCAGGAACACCAGCATGGGAGCCAGGTAGGGCACCATCGCCCGCCATCCGGCATCAATGCGGCCCTGTTCAGAAGGCCGGATCTGCGGCTCCAGCGGCTGCGGCCCGGTCGATGTCATGACGAGGCCCTGCCCACATCGGAGATGCGTGGCTCGA
Organism: uncultured Planctomycetaceae bacterium; assembly: GCA_963833985.1. GTDB lineage: Bacteria > Planctomycetota > Planctomycetia > Isosphaerales > Isosphaeraceae > Aquisphaera. The sequence continues at coordinate 6,448,016 of CAWIAD010000002.1, read as the reverse complement.
ACAGCCGCAAGATCGCCGGGTCGTCCAGGCGCGGGACGACCAGGTGCGCGGCGTGCAGGCCAGTCTCCGGGCTGTGCTCGTGCGGAATGGCAGCGACCACCGTGCCGGCCTGCACGCCAGCCTCCACACCCGCCGGGCTATCTTCCAGCACCAGGACTGTACGTGCGGGAACGCCGAACCGCTGCACGGCGGTGGCGTAGATCTCCGGGTCGGGCTTGCCACGGGTCACGTCCTCGGCGCCCAGGATGAACGAGAACCGCTCGAGCAGACGGTGCCGCGCCAGTAGCTGCTCGGCGTAGGCCCGCCGCGACGAGGTGGCCACGGCCAACGGCAGGCGGTGCTGGTGCAGGCGGTCGAGCAGGCGGATCAGCCCCGGCGTGGGGTGCACGGCGGTGTCGATCTCGGCGTTGAACCGCTGCCGGACGTCCGCGAGCAGGACCTCGAGCGGCTCGTCGAGCCCGGTCATGGTCTTGAGCACGTGAGCGGCGTCGACCGAGCGCCGGCCGATCATGGCGCGCATGATCTGCGGCGTGAAGCTCCGGCCCCGCGCCTCCAGCATGTCGGAAGAGACCCGGAAGAACAGGGCCTCGGTGTCGAACATCAGTCCGTCGAGGTCGAAGACCACGGCGGCAATCGTCTCGGAAATCGCCAACTTGAGCACCTCGCTACCAGGGGTACGGCACGCGCTCCGCGGTCCGCGCCTCGATGATGCCCGGCCGATCGGCGGCCATGCCGTTGACCGCGCCGCGGGACGGGCGCTGCCGGCGGCCGCGCACGCTGTCCGGGAAGAGCTGCTCCTGCTCGAGCGTTCCCGATGCGTTCAGGGGAAGGGGACGAAAATCGGTCTCGAAAGTCAGCTCGGGGTGCGCCTCCACCTCGGCGGCCAGCGGCTGTGTGACCCAGAGCGTGGTGAGCTCCAGCGTATTCGGCACGATCACCAGCCGGGCCTCGGCAGGGTCGATCCGCCAGCAGGTCTCCAGGCAGGATGTGATCACGTCGCGGTCGGTCGCCAGCGCCAGCGGCACGCGCGCCCGGGTCAGGAAATTGCTGGTCAGGCTGTTGACCCGCATGGGCACCGGATCAATCGCGTCGACGACACGCTGAGTGGTCAGATCGGCCAGCCCCACGCCCAGCGCATTGCCGCGGGTCTCGGCCGAGAGATCGAGCACCGCGAGGCGCGTGATCACGGGCCGGGGAAGATCGGGCATGGTTTCCACCCGCTGCCGGCCGATCACGTTCGGGTCCAGCCCGGTTCCGCTGTAGTTCTTGCCAAGCTCGCCCACGATCAGAACGTCAATCTGGTCGAACGGCAGCCGTCCCATGAGCGCGCGCGCCTCGTCAAGCAAATGAGGCTCGACCTCCAGCAACTCCTCGGGCTCGACGGCGACGATCCGCGCGGTGTGCTCGGACGCATTCTCCAGGATGCCGATCCCCAAGGCCACCGGCGTGCGCCGGAGCAGGAACGCGCCGACCTTCGGAAGCATGGTCTTGAGGCCGGGCAGCCCCAGCTTGTGCACTTGCGCGGCACCCTCGCGCTTGCCCAGGCCGATGGTGAGCATCTTCAGCAGGCCGCTCTCGTATGAGCCAGTGAACGAGGTGTGCGGCTTGATCCGGTTCAGGAGGATGATGCCGTCGGCGTCGAAGGCGTTCTGGTCGAAATGGATGGGCAGCCCGAACGAGTTCGTACCCAGGACCACGGTTTCCATCTCGCAGCGCACCGGGCACCCGGCCGAGCGCTCATCCACGCCGAACTCGGCCAGCAGCGCGCGCTGGCCTTCCGCCGTGCCGCCGCCGTGCGAGCCCATGGCCGCCACGACGAACGGCTGGAAGCCCAGGCCGCGCACGGCATCCACCGTGGCCCGCACGATGGCGGCCACCCCGGCAATGCCCCGGCTACCCACCGTGATGGCAACCCGCCCGCCGGCAAGCACGCGCGTTGCCAGGTGGCTGGAGCGAACGGCGCGGGTGATCTCGGCGGCGACGTCGGCAACCTCGGGCTGATCAAACTGGCGGCGGACGCGAGCAATCGGTGGGAGATTCATGGAAGCCAGGCCAGGGGTCCTTCGAGGTGGTTCATGGGAACCCTAGTATACCCGGAGCCGCCTGAAGCACCAAAGCCCCTGACTCCCTCGGGCAGGACGAGCCAGACCACAGAGTCGCCGAAGAATGAATGGAACGAAGAATCGGAAATAAATCCACACTCAAGGCATGAAGCCCGCCGGACGGCAAAAGTCAGGCCAAGAATTTCGAAAACTCGAAAGCGCAACGGAACCGCGAGACAGAACGGGACCAAGTTGTGGATAATGCTCTCGCCAGGCTCGTCTCTATCGCTACTGAATGGATCTTGGAGTTCTCTTCTGTTCTGTTCTACATTTGGAGTATAATCTCGCAAGGGGACGCTTTCCCCTCCACCCCTCCTCAACCGACACACCGTCGCGCTCTGATTCGCGCTCCTGGTTCAGGAATCGACGCATGAGTTTCATCAAGGGGCGTCGCCTCGTTGTCACCGGCGGGGCCGGCTTTCTCGGACAGGCGCTCTGCCACGAGCTGAAAAGCTACGAGCCGGCCAACGTCTTCATTCCCCGCAGCATCGAGTACGACCTCCGCCACCGAACCGCAATCCGCCGCCTCTTTCAGGTCGCCCAGCCCGACATCGTCATCCACCTGGCCGCGGTTGTCGGCGGCATTGGCGCCAACATGGTCAACCCCGGCCTCTACTTCTACGACAACGCCATCATGGGCATCCAGCTCATGGAAGAGGCCCGGCTCCATGGAGTTGCGAAATTCGTCGGCATAGGCAGCATTTGCTCCTACCCCAAGCACACCCCGGTGCCCTTCAAGGAAGACGACCTCTGGATGGGCTACCCCGAGGAGACCAACGCACCTTATGGCCTGGCAAAGAAGATGCTCATGGTGCAGGCTCAGGCTTACCGCAAGCAGTACGATCTCAACGCAATCACCTTGCTGCCGGTCAACCTCTACGGTCCGCGCGACAACTTCGACGCAGACACGAGCCATGTTATCCCGGCTCTGGTGCGCAAGGCGATCACGGTGCGCGATGCCGGCCAGGAACTCATCGACGTCTGGGGAACAGGCAGGGCGTCGCGCGAGTTCCTCTACGTCGCCGACGCAGCCCGGGGCATCGCCCTGGCCACCGAATTCTACAACGACCCGGATCCGGTGAACATTGGCTCGGGAGTCGAAGTGTCCATCGGTGAACTGGCCGAGACGATCTGTGCGCTGTGTGACTTCAAGGGAACCATCCGCTGGGACACGTCCAAGCCGGACGGCCAGCCGCGCCGCTGTCTCGACACGACCCGGGCGAAGAAAGCATTCGGTTTTGAGGCGACGACGAGCCTGCGCGACGGCCTCAGCGAGACGATAGCCTGGTACGACAAGGAAATTGGCCGGCGCCTTAACACGCCCCGGTTGACCGGGCAGTGATCCTCTCCAACCTGCTATCCCCGAGACGAAAGAGTGGGCCACCCATGGGCGAGCCGGCAGATCATCCCGGCCTGCTTGCCTGGTCTGACGGCGATTCTCTCATATTGAGCAATTTGCTGGCCAGTCCATGAAGTTATCCTCTGGAAGCCTCCTGTCCCACATCGCCGTAACCCGCGGCACCTCTTGCCGAGACCCGGCGAAACGATTTCCGCTGCTGTGGAGCACCCGTTTTAGGAGAGGACATGGAATCGAAAGCAGTCAGAGCGGAACACCTGGTCCCGGAAGCCCCTGTCCGTTCCCACTCCGCAAGACATCCCGCCTGGCGAAGGTATGTCAATTCCTTGCTCGCCGCGGAGATCTCTGCCCTGTCCCGGTACTACGATCGCACGGTGCAGGTGGAACCGCGTGAGCACGACAGCGGCCTTCTCCTTGAAATGATTGACTGTCCTGAAAAAGCGGCGGCCCTCGCTCTGCACGGCAGTGACAATGTCGGCGTGGAGCGAGAGTCGAGCAGGGTGTTCCTGGTGAACGGCAACCTCAACTACGACCTGGATGTCGAGGAGACACTGAACAGATTGAGGACCGTCATGGGGCGTGGTGACCGGCTGGTGCTCGTCGCCTATAACCCCTTCACGCAATTCCTCTACGTCTGGGCCAGTCGCCTCGGGATCCGGAAAGGAGAAAAGCCGTCTACTTTCCTCAGCCGCGCCGGGCTTGCCAGTATCGCGACCCTGGCCGGACTGGAACTCACCTCGACGCGGAACGCTGTCTATTGTCCGTGGCGCCTCGGGGGCCTGGGCAACGTTTTCAACGCCCTGCTGCCCCTCGTGCCGCTGGTTCGCTGGCTCTCGCTGACCTCGGTAGCCGTCTTGCGCGCCCGGCAGCCCGAGGCCACTCGCCCGTCCCTGAGCGTAGTCATACCCGCGAGGAACGAAAGGGGAAATATTGAAAATGCATTGAAGCGGCTCGATTCCTTCAGCGATGTCGATCTGGAGATCATCTTTGTCGAGGGACACTCCACCGACGGCACCTGGGAGGAGATCCAGCGCGTGATCCCGTTCTACCAGGAGCGCTACCGGATCAGGGCCCTGCGGCAGAGCGGCAAGGGCAAGAGCGATGCCGTACGTCTTGGTTTCTCGGAGGCGCGCGGCGAGCTTCTCACCATCCTGGACGCCGACCTCACCATGCCTCCCGAACTGCTGCACCGGTTCTACGACGCCTATTGCCGGGGCCTGGGAGATTTCGTGAACGGCAATCGCCTCACCTATCCCATGGAAGGCGATGCCATGCGCTTCCTCAACCGGCTCGGCAACATCTTCTTCGCCAAGGCCCTGAGCGCCGTGCTGGGCGTTCGCCTGGGCGATTCGCTCTGCGGCACGAAACTCCTGCGGCGCGCCGATTACGCACGCTTCGTGAGGTGGCGGGAGGATTTTGGTGACTTTGATCCCTTCGGAGATTTCGAGCTCCTTTTTCCCGCGGCCATACTGGCGCTCGGCATCGTTGATATGCCCATCCGTTATCGCCGACGGGTCTACGGCACCACCAATATCAGCCGCTTCCGACACGGCTGGATGCTCCTGAAGATGACCATTGTGGGGTTCCTGCGGGTGCGGCCCGGACGCGTCGGAACACCGAAGAGGATCGCGGCAAGGGCGGCAGGCTTGGCACAAACTCCCCGCTGAGTTTTCTTCCGAGCGTTCGAGGCGCTTCATGACGAGGGAACCCGATGCTCGAGGGGGCGACTGTGGCGAGTGAACCAAGGCTCCTGTGGGCGAGTGCGGGCGCCTTCGCGGCGTGCCTCCTCGCCCTTGCGCTGCCGGGCGCGCCGTTCCGCTCCACGCTCTGGGGACTGGCGGTGCTGGCAGCCATGATCGGGTATGGCACCGCGCTGGGCAGTTGGCTCTTCCCGCGGTGCGCCTTCGATTGGGGGCTGAGAGCGGCCCTGGGACTGGCCTTCGTGATCGTCCTGGGCGGGCTGCTTGCAGCCCTCTGCCTCGTTTCGGTCGCGAGCTCCATCGCGGTCGTCCTCGTCGGGCTTGGCTACCTCGGCCGTCACGAGGTCAGGCGCGCCTGGGCGCTGTCGCACACGGGGAACGCCGCGAGGACGCCGAGATCACGACGCAATCGGCCATTCCTCGTCATCGGGACAATCGGGCTCGCGTCGCTGTTCGCTCTCTGCTACCTGATGTCCGTGGGCGATCCGAACATCAATCTCTGGGACGACTCGGTTGCCTACCTGGAATTCGCGCCGCAGATGCTCGGCTCGGGAACGCTCATCGAACCCTTCTCGCTGCGGCGGATCACCGCGCTGGGGGGTCAATCTTACCTTGACGCCCTCGTGCTCGCCCGTGCTGCCGTATCCAGCCTGCATGTGGTGGACGAGGGCATCGCACTGCTCATCCTGGCCGGGCTCGTCTGGGGTTACGCGCGGTGCAGGACGGGAGCAGAGCGGATCGGGGAGATGAGCGCGCTGCTCCTGCTCCTCATCATTTTGCGACCAAGCCACAACATGGCCACCTCGTTCACCGGTTGCGTCTGCTTTTTCGGACTCCTGCGTGTGCTCAAGGAGCAGGACGAGGCCGGTCGGAGGCTCGGGTGGCGCAGCGCCGCTGGGTTAGCCCTGTTCCCGGCCGCGGCCGTGACGCTTCGCCAAACTCACCTCGTCCCTGCCACCGTGATCACGGGGCTTGGCCTTCTCCTGTTCGCCATGCAGGCGCCGCGTGCGGACCGCTGGAGGTGGGCGGGCCAGGCAGTCCGGGTCGCGCTCGTCGGCGCGGCGCTGCTGGCCCCCTGGTGGATCCTCAGCCTGCGCTCCTGTGGGACCTTCCTCTTCCCCCTCCTTGTCGGCGGGGGGGGGCACGAGGTCAGCCTGATGCCCGCAATCCCGCTTGCCGACCGGCTCCGCTTCGTGGCGCGAGCCACCCTGTTTCGAGAGGGGACGATCAGCTCGCCGCTCACCTTTTTCCTGGCCGGTGCCCTCATGACCGGCCGGCGCTCGCAGCACGTCCTGAAGGTTTTCCTGCTTGGTTGCGCGCTGAGCGCCCTGGCCATGAGCTGGGGGGCGGCCCCATTCTGCGGCGATTTTGGGACCACGAGCCGCTATCAACTCCCGGTGATCTTACCCTGCGTGCTCGCGGTCTGCCTGGAAACGATCCCGGCGCTCGCAGAACGCCAGTGGCGCGAGCGTGCGCCGGTTGATCGGATCGCGCCCATCCTTACACTCTGCGCGATCGCCATTCAGCTTCACGTGCACCAGGGAGACATCGGCCGGTTCTACCTCGGCAGGATCCGGTTGGCCGCCACCGCACTCTCGACAGCGCCGATCCGCTCCGAACGATCCGACGTCCTTTACCAGCAGATCCAGAGCGCCGTGCCGCCCGGCGAGAAGCTGCTCGTGATACTCGATGAGCCGTACCGGCTTGACTTCCGGCGCAATACGGTCTGCATCTTCGACTGGCCTGGCAGCGTCAGTCCACCGCCCGGGTTTCCGCTCGGGAAGGGGCCGGAGGGTCTGGCGCGCTATCTCTCGTCTCTGTCCATTCGCTACATCGCCTTCCGCATCAGCAATCACTCGGTTCTTTACAACATCAAGGTATGGGAGAAGATCGCCGCCAAGGGGAAGATCTGGGACTGGCGCAGCCTCGATTCCTGGTTGAATTGCCATACCCGCGACGTCCTGGACATCTTCGCCAGCTTGAAGGACCTGAGCCAGACGCGGCATCGGCTCTTCGACCAGGACGAGTACCTGGTTCTTGATCTCCAGCGATTTGCTGAAGACCAGGGGGCGGAGCGGTGAGGGGAGTAGCAGAAAAAAGCTGCCCACCGCGCGGGCAGTGGGCAGCCTCGGAATCGATCACGACGTGAGAAGAAGATCGCTCAGGTCAGGCTGAGGCCTTGCCCGTGCGGCGGCGCCGCCGGTAGTGGTAGGCACCGAAGCCAAGGGCACCGAGGCCGGCGATGGCCAGCGTGCTGGGTTCGGGGACGGGATTCGGGGCGAAGTCGATGATGGCGGGCGTGCCGTTCACTTCGCCATACGCCAGGCTAAAGCCGTAGACTCCGTTGGCAGCGGCGTTATACGTGCCGGTGCTGGTCTCTTCCGAGGTTGGCCCAGGTGCACTGAACACCTGTGTCGAACCGATATAGAGTGACGCCCCGTCGTCGTGATGAACGGTGAACGAATTGGTGCCGGCGGCCAGACCGGTGGAGCCGGTGAACAGGACGTAGGAGCCATTAACCAGGTCACCCTTAGTGGTGAACGCGGATGATGCGCTGGCACCGTTATTGTAGGTGATATTACTCTCAGTGCCACCGATGAGGCTGCTGAGCCACTGTCCGACCGTGGCGTCGGCCTGCGTCCCTCCAAGCTGGAAGTTGATCGCCGTCGTCGTGAACGTGACATCGGCTGTACCCGACGGGGCGGGGAGTTTGGCGTTCGACGCCGCACTCGTGTTTAACCAGACAGAGACCGAATACGTGTCGGCCTTGACCGATCCCGGCAGCGCCAGACTGATCGCTGCGAGAGCGACGATGCCCAGCAGGCAACGTGCCATCATCCGAAACATTCCAATCGCGCGTCTCATGTTGAAATCCCCTTGGGAAAGATGCACTGGGACCGCGTTGAGAAGTTCAACGCTTCATCCCATGTCGAACACTGAACTCATATCAAAGCTTGCGAGTTTTTACCTGTTGACGGAGAGCACCAGGCGCTCCCGGTCAATCCGGACACGTTTCTTTGCTGTCGGGTTCCCCTCCTTTCCTTGTGATCCCTCGTTCTGCCCTGGTCCTGGATTCCGTTGATCAAATCCGAAGATCCGAACGGCATCGAATCGAGGAATGATCGTTGCGCCCTGTCGATCGCCCTGGAGCTAGCCGGGAAACAGCTCCTTCCGGAGCCGCTGGAGCACGGCAAGCTCGAGCGGATCGAGTACCTGGGGTTTCAGGCCGAGCTTCTCGGCATCCTGGAGTTCCGTGCGAGCCTGCTCCGTTTGTCCCTTCGCCTGATAGGCCCAGGCCAGGTGGAGCACGAAGTTCAGCTTCCAGGGAGCCTGCCTGCGGAGCGCGAGCAGTTCCTCCACGGCCTGACCGGCCTGCCCCGCGCTGATGCGGGCGACGGCCCGGGTATCGAGCAGAGAAGGATTCTCTCCCACGATCTCGATGGCGCGATCGATGTGCTCGATCGCCTCCTGGCCCTTGCCCTGATCTCGCAGCGCGAGCAGCCAGGCCAGCGTGTTGAGCGCTCCCGCGTTATCGGGGTTGCTGGCCAGGGCGCGGCGGCAAAGCGCCTCGGCCTCATCGAAACGGGCCTGGCGGATGAGGATTCCCGCCAGATTGGATGTGAACATGGCCGAGTCGGGGTGCGACTGCACGGCCTGGGCCGTCCAGGCTTCCACCTGGCGCTTCTGAGTCTCGTTCGCGGAGGGAGCGTCGTAGAGCGACAGAGAGGTGGCGGCGACCTGTTCGGGAGGGCACGTTCTACAGGCATTCTGGAAGATCGCCATGGCCTCTTCGGCACGATCCTGACGGGCCAGGAACTGGGCCAGGGGGAGCATCCGTTCCGGCTGCTTCGGGTCGCGGGCCGCGAAGGCCTTGTAGGCGGCCTCGGCCTCCTTCGCGAACCCATAATGACTCAGGAGGTCGGCCACGATGCCGATCTGGTCGGGGACCTCGCGGCCGCGCGACTGCAGCAGCGTCAGCAACTGCGGCCTGCGCTTCCGCAGGTCGAGGAGACTGGCCTCCAGCTCCAGGGCCGCGACGCCGCGGGGCTCGGTCTTCTTGAGCTCGCCCAGCCAGCGATCGGCCTGGTCGAACTGTTTCTGGCCGATCCAGTACCTGACAAAGTGGGCCAGGTGCTGCGGGCTCCTGGTCCTGGACTTCAGCAGCTTGAACATCTCGTCCTGGTACTTCTGCTCATCGTGCTGGGCCAGGTAGAGCTGGGCCAGCAGGAATTGCTCGTTGGCATCCAGCCGGTTCGCACTCTCGAGCGGTTCGAGGAGACGCAGAGCCTCGACACGCCGGCTGGGTCGACGCGCGAGAAGGGTGGCCTTGAGCCGCAGGTCCTCGACGCTGCTGGGATCGGTTTTCAGGTTTTCCTCGATCAGCCCGAGTGCCTGATCCTGGTCGGCCAGTCGGCCCGCGTTCAGGAGTGAGACCCGAACGCGGTTGACCCAGGCCCGGTCGCTCGTGGAGAGGTTCGCGAGCCCATCAAGCTTGTTCAGGTAGTCATCAACCTTGTCGCGGCGGTCCTGACCGAGAGCGACGATGGCGGCGGTCTTGAGCGTGTTCGGATCGGCGGACTTGCCTTCCTCATTCAGGGCCTTGCCGATCAATGCCTCGGCCTGCCTGAAGTCGCGGACAGCGATCCAGCACTCGGCCAGTGGCAAAGTGGCCTGAGAGGCGGGCAAGGCCTTTCGCGCTGCTTCAATCGTCGTCCTGGCCTGGTCGATTTGCCTGCCCTGGACAAGGTACCGGACGTAGCTTAGCCATGTGCCCGGCAACCCCGGACCAAGCTCCACGGCGCGGCGAAATTCCTTGCCCGCGGCACCACTCTGGCCCGCGGCCGCATAGAAATCGCCCAGCACGAGGTGATCCGCAGCGCTCGTCGAATTGTCAGGGAAGACCTGGCGGGCCAGCGCGATTCCCTGGTCGTAATCTTGCTTGCGGATGGCTTCCTGGGCCTTGATGAGCGTGATGTCATCCAGGACGACGTCCCGCTCGCCCAGCAGCTTCGACACGCGGTCGACATCGGCCCAACGATTCCGCAGGCTGAGCATGCTCACGAGCCTGCGCAAGAGGCACCTGAGCGTTTCCGAGTTCGATCGCGTGGAGATACTGCTCGATCGCCAGGTCAGGAGAGCCGGCAAGCTCGGCGAGCCGACCATTGAGTGTCGGGCCGGCCCACCAGTCCGGGCGCTGCGCGGCGATCTCGGCGGCCAGGGACCGGGCTTCGTCCAGGTTGCTTGAGGATCCTCGCAGCGCCCGGTCGATCTGCAAGGCCGCCTGCGCGAACCGCCACCGGGTCCCCTTGTCTCCTTCGAGCTTGCGAATTTCATTCACCAGGTCGCCCGCACCGGTCTGGTCGCCAGCTTCGATGGCCAGGTCAAACAGAGCAAGACGAACAGGGATGTTCTCCGGCTCGAGAGCCGCCAGCTCCTGGTAATGCTGTCGCGCCAGGGCCAGTTCGTTGAGCCGGATCTCGGTCAGGGCCAGACGGTCCAGAAGCGCGGGGCGATCGGCGGCCGCCACCTGCTGCCGCGTCTCCGCCAGCTTCGCCACGGCCGCCTTCGCGGCTTCATCACCTTGCCGCCCCCAGAGGCTCAGGCGGGCAAGCTGGATCGCCAGGCTCGGCCCCAGGTCCTTCTCCGCCTCGTCGAGAATCTTCAGTGGTTCCGCTCCCTTCCCCTGGCGCTGGGAGAGCCGCGCAAGCGCCAGCCGGTAAGGAAGATTGCGCGGGTCCTTCGCCTCGGCCTCCGTCAAAAGCTTTTGCGCCTCGTCCATCCGCTTCCGGGCCACCAGCATGTCGGCTCGCAGCAGCGTCAGCCGCTCGATCGAACCGGGCAGCGCCTTCTCGGCGAGGCCGAGCTGACGCTCCACTTCACGCCACGCAGCCGGGTCCCCCGGAATTCGGCTGGCTTTCTGAACCAGTGCCTCAAGCAGATCGACTTTCACCTCGGCCTGGCGCTCCGCCAGCGGAATGAGCACCGCGATCGCGTCATCCAGCTTGCCGGCCCGAGCCAGTGAGCGGGCGTACTCGACGCGCGTCGATTCGCCCGCGAGCCGGTTCTCCGCCACGTCCCGCAGCGCCCGGAGCCTCTGCTCCTCGGCCCCGACGCGGCCGTAGCACTCAACGAGCATGCGATTGAGCGTGGCAGCGAGCCGGGGGAGCGTATTCAGGAAGGTTCGCGCCGATTCGATCTTGGGGATCGCGTCGGCCCACTGCTTGCGCTGGTAGAGGATCTTCGCTTCCAGGTAGCGGCCCAGCGTCTCGCCCAGCCCGGCCTCACGCAGGCGCTTGATGTAGCTTTCGGCCTGGTTCTCGCCGTCGATCTTGTTTTCCGCGATCAGCGTCTCCGCCAGCCGGAAGGCCAGATCGAGAGAGGGATTCGCCTGATCGGCCTGCCGCAGTACCGCCTCGGCCCGGTCAAGCTGCCCATCACGAGTCTCCAGCTCGGCCAGTGCGATCGGGAAGGCGATATTCCCGGCATGCCGCTTCAGCCCCTTCTCGAGATAACCCCGCGCAGCGGACAGGTCCTTTTTCTGCTCCGCAGCCAGGGCCGCTGTCAGCAGGACATCGGAGTCCTCGGGAGCCAGTTGCAGGGCCTGCTCCAGATCGGCAACCGGCGCGGGCGGGTGGAACTCCGCGAGATAATGGAACCGCTCGAGACGAGCGCAGGCCCGAGCCCGGGTTGCCGGCGATCATCCAGTCGATCTCGCGGTCGGCCTCCCTGGGATCCTTGCCCAGTGACCCGCGCTCCAGCCGGGCAAGCTGGACGTAGCAGAAAAGCCGGCTCGGATCGTACGAGATCGCCTCCTCGAACTCGCTCGCCGCCGCCGGGAAGTCGGCATCCAGAAGCAGGCACTTGGCGTCGAGCTCCTTCAGCTCCGCCAGCTCGAGAGCGGCGCTGGCGGCCTTGGTGGCGTCCTGGCTCTTCTCCAGCTTCTCGGCCGCATGGCCAATCAGGTCCTTCAGGAAGCGCCTGGCGTCGCTGGTCCGTTCCGGCCGCAGCTCCAGGGCCAGGTCCACGCTGCGTCGCTGCAGCTCCAGGTCGCCCGGGTTGTGGTTCAGGGCCTCCTGATACACCAGGTAAGTTTCTTCCCGGCGCCGCGGGGCGTCCGTCGTCTCATCCATCAGCCGGGCGTACGTGCGCCACCCCGCGTTGTCGTCGGGCCGCAAGTTGACGTACTGCTTGAGCGTTTCCACCGCCCTGGCACTCTGGCCTTGCTGCTGCTCGCGCTCGGCCCGGGCGAGCAACGCCGACACATTGCGTTGCACCTGCCAGCGGCGAACAACGTACGCGCCGCCGCCCAGCACCAGAAACGCCGCAACGAGGCTCGCCAGGAAAACCAGATTCAGCTTTCTCATGAGGCACCGCGCAATCTTGGGAGGGCCGACTGTTGTTTCTGGAAGCCCATCATGGGAGGTGGACGATGCAGCACGCAGGCGCTCGATCGCCTCACATCGCGGCGCTGTTCACGTAGTCCGTACGGATACGTGCGCTGACAACAACGGGCTCTCCCTGGGGGATCTCCTCAACGGGGAGCCGATCGTAAATCGGGAAGCCGAACAGCCGGGCCACGATCGGGCCGGGTGTCCGCGCGAGGTGGAACAAGGTGGCAAGCGCGATCCGCAGATCAAGCCAGATTCCCTGGTTGTCCAGGTAGTAAAGGTCATAGCGCAACTTGGTGCTGACACCACGAAGGCTGGTATCAGGGCCCTGGAGTACCTGGGCCAGACCGGTCAGTCCGGGTGGAACAAGGAGCCGATCTCGATAGCCGGGGAGGCAGCGATCGAGCTGGGCCACAATCTCCGGCCGCTCGGGCCGGGGACCGATCAGGCTCATGTCGCCGCGCACCACGTTGAAGAGTTGCGGAAGCTCGTCAAGATGCGTCGCCCTCAGGAATCTCCCGATCCGAGTGACCCGCGGATCTCCCGGGCCCGACCACACCGGGCCATGGTAGCGCTCGCTGTCCAGGTGCATTGTCCGGATCTTGTAGATCGTGAAGATCCGGCCCTTCGACCCCAGTCGCTTCTGTGAGTAGACCGCCGGTCCCCTGGAACTGAGGCGTACAGCGATCATGCAAAGCAAAATAAGTGGCGACGTGAGCACGAGCGAGACACTCGCAACACTGATGTTGACCGCAGCTCTGATCCGTTCGAAGGATACGTGCCGTGTCATTTGATACACCGGTGGTGCCGCTTGCACGATTGAATCCTCATTCCAGCTGCCCGTGAGCATGGTCGGGCTCCGCGTGGTAGTGTGCCACCCAAGAATTGCGATCCGTTCACGCGAAACTTCACGGCAATGTAGACTTCGATCGCTTAGCCAGCTCGTTGATCAGAAACCTGGTGCTTCCGGAGCGACAGCAAATCGATTCAGTCGGCCTTGTCGCGCGCCGCGAGTGTCGTTTGAGTCTCATCGCGCGTGTTTGGGCCTTTACTGCATTGGGTGATATCATAGAGGGTACAATGATTGAGGCCGTTATACCGCGTCGGGAACGGAGATTCAAGAACAAAAGACTTTTTTGACGCTCGAATGTAGAAGAATCCGGAGCAAACGGCGCGAGAAAGCATGCCTAACTGGGCCATCCCGGCAAGTCCAAGAATTCATCAACGCATGCCCCCACTGCGTTGTGATAGCAGCCACACCGTCTCATTCAGTCTGCCTCGATGAGATGAATCATCCAGGATCAGAGCGAAACGCAGATTGCAACGCACGCCAATTAAAGCGGCGCAAACACGAAATGCATGCAATGAGTTGCAAAAATGCACCGTGTTTTACTGTGCTCGATGAGCCGACCCAATCGGGCCGCCTCGCGTCAGGCCGGGCGATTGACCGTGCCGACGCGATACTTTGCGACACCTCGGGACGGGTCGCACAGCATTTGCCCCGCTTGCCAGAGGTAAAATGGCCGCAACCAGTGCGCTGGCGGCGCTGGCCCGGGTTCCCGTTCGCCCGGCTTCCCTGAACGCGAGCACGAAAAGTCCGCCCGCCAGCATCCAGGTGAGCGTCTCGCTGGTCCATGACCAGGGTTCCGCTGCAACTTCAGATCAGTCCACGGCAGGACCAAACGGAACCAGTCGCGCCGACTTGATTGCCGCTTTCAAATCGCCGACGTCGATGCTCACGTCATATGGAGCGCGCTCAAAGAGCATCAGACCACCCGCGGCAAGCAAGGCCATCGAAAGCATGGGCCTCGCGGCAACCAATCGTTTCAACCAGGGTACGGCCAATGGGCTGGCCCATCGCGCCAGAGGCCAGCCGATCAGGCGGCCTCCCACCGATCCGGAGAAATTGGTCGCCAGGTCGATGAGCGAGGTGGTACGCGAGGGAGCGAAGAGCTGAATCGTTTCCACGAATCCGCTGATCGCCAACCCCGCGAGGGAAGCGGCGACGGCGGCCGGGACGTCGCCAACACCACGCCCTGCAAGCCAGATCGCGCAGAGAAATCCACACAATAGAAAGAGAAGCACATTGCTCATGATGTCCATGCGCGACGAAGCCTGCCCGGGCCGATCGAAGGCCTGGTGAACTTTTGCTATCACCTGGTCCGAGGACGCCGAGAAAACCAATGGAATCGTCGTGCCATAAAGGATGAAGAGCCCCCAGAGCACGAACAGCATGAACGAGAGAGGCAGCCGCGGTTTTCCGATCCGAACAGGTGTCATCCGGTTAACCTTCCGAGAGCAGACCTGGCTTCAATGCTCATCAGATTGGCTCGAATCGAAACATCCTTGTCAATCTCATAGCCATTCACTTCCGCATGGCTGACTGCTCAACGTCTCCTTTCATACTGAGCCGCATGGATCATGACCGCTGGCACGGCCCCAGGTGAGGGCTCACGAACTCGCAGGAAAGAATTCGTGCTCAATTTAATTTATATATGTTAATTCTATTGCTCTGATGACCTGGGCGGGGCGACCCTGCTGACCGGAGTGGGCAGATGAGACAGTGCCCCGCCCTGGACCGGAGAGGACGCTGCGCCACAAGGCAGGCACAGGAAACAGGGAAACGACTCCCGATGCATGATCCCGTTCTGAAAACGAAACGGCCCGGCGACTTCAGGGAGGTCGCCGGGAGCCGGAGGGTTTTTCGGTTGCAGAGGATCTGCGGTCGCATCAGGCCGCCTGGCGGTTCTTGCGGACGCGCCGCACCAGGGCCACGGCGCCGATCATCCCGGCCCAGGCCAGGGCGGTGGCCGGCTCGGGGACGGGAACTTCCTGGATCGTGCCGCCCTGCGCGGAGTAGGCGGAGGGGTAGCCGATCTGCGGGTCGGCATTCTGAAGGCTGACCGGCTGGGTGGTGAATGGCTGGCTCGACAGCACGACGATCGTCGCGCTGTTGGCTCCGGCCTGGAGAGGGCCGGTGTTCTGCGCCGCGTCGAGATACTGGAACGTCAGTGCGCCGGTCTTGCTGCCGGGCATCCACGCCACGGACGTGGGCGTCTGGATCATGCTCCCCGGCGCGGCCTGGGGGAGGTTCAGGCTGCCGACCTGTCCGGTGGGAACGACGTAGACGGAGGACGCTGCGGTGCCGGCCTTGAAGCTGGCCGGGGTCGGCGTGCTGTTGAAGATGAGCGAGGCGCTGTTGACCGAGGTCGTCTGGCCGCTCGTGTCCGAGACGTTGTTGACGGCAATCTGGTAGGCATAGGCGTACAGCCCCGCGGCGGCGCCTGTGCCCTTGAACACCTGCGAGTCCACCATACCGGTGACGGGGGTGTTCATGAACTGGTACGATGACATGATGGGCGCAGCGCCGGAGATCGGCTGGAACAGGCTGTTGAACTCCGTCGACGTCATCGTGGGTGTGGCGAGCTGCTGGACGATAGGAGCAGCATGGGCAGACGGGCCGGCCAAGCTCAGCACGAGACCAGCCCCCAGGGCCAGGGCGAAAGGAATTTTGTTCATTCGAGCGATCTTCCAGGGTTGATCCGGGGAAGTCATCGAGGCAATGATTTCCCCCGTGCGAGTCGATCCTTAACTCGCCGGCCGGAGAACGACTCCGGACGGGCCCCGCGGGCAGCTTTGCATCGAGCCCGGGGGGAGGAAGCCTGCACGGCCAGGCGAGCCGCGGCCTCCTCGCGGAACCACCGTCCTTGCAACCCGACCCGCGGCATGATGAGCCACCTGCCTCGGCATCCGCCGGGAGCGGCCCGGAGTTTCCTGCGCGAGCGGACACGCCTCTGCTGGCCAGAACGACAGCTCCGTCATTTCAAGCATGACTTGATCCAGTGATGAGACTGGTCAAGACGGCGGGAAAGTATCAGGAAGAGCCGCATCGGTCAACACGACTTTGGCTCTGCCCGACCTGGCAATGGCGCGTGCGCACCGGCACGCGAATTTGCGTGCGCTTCCTGGAACGCCACGGCCATCGCCTCATCGCCGGGGAGCCGGTGCGCCGGGCTGGGACACGGGCCGGCGCCGTCTGGCTGGGAGGCGGCCGGCACCTCCGGCAGTGGCGCCGGCAGGGCCGCGACCGGGGCATCCTGCGGCAGGGCCGCGACCGGAGCAGTCGGCGGTGGCGCCGCGACGGGGGGAGCCGGCGGTGGCGCCGCGACCGTGAGTGCCGGCTCCGGCTCCGCTTGCTCGATCGTCCGGGAACGAGCGGGCCCGGCCTGTGATTCCGCCAGTCGTTCCCGCTTCCCGGAAAACGCCGAGAGATCGTCGGGCGGCAGGGGCGGCTCGTCACCGTAGAGCACTGGTGGGCCAACAGGCAGCCCGGCCCGCTTGCGGCCCATGTAAAAGCGGTAGAGCAGCCAGGACGCCAGTCCCAGGGCCAGCGCGAGTGCGAAGTATTGCTGCATCTCGCGGATCCCGCTCTGGATCTGCTGGGCGAAGATGAAGCCGAGCCCGAACATCAGGAACGTGCTCAGCGACGCGGCGATCAGGTCGGTGAAGAAAAGCTTGAGCGCAGGGAGCTTGAGGATGCCGGCGGTCATGTAGGCTGCCGTGCGAAAGCCCACGGCGAACCGGCCCAGGATCAGGATCTTGAAACCGTGACGGTGAAAATAGCCCTTGATCTGGGCTTCGCGGGCGCGGGTCAGAAAGCGCCGGGTCAAAGGCAGGCTGAGCACCTTCTCGCCATAATAAAACCCAAGGAAGTAGACCACAAAATCCCCCAGCAGCACTCCGATCAGGCATGTGGCCAGGGCCAGCGCGGGGACCATCTTGCCGCTCCGCGACAGGACGGCCGCCAGGATCACGGGGGCTTCCTCGGGAATGGGAAGACCGACGCCGCCCAGGATCAAGATCAGGGCGATGCCGACGTATCCGAGATGAGAGACGATCTGCTCCGTCAATCCTGACTCCTGGTCGGGCACGACTCCGGGGCCGGTCGGGCATCGTTCGCGGGCGCGAGGACGGCAGGCAATGGCCGGACCGGCAAGAAACTGGGGGCAATAGATGGCCTGGGCAGAAGGAAACCCGATATCCGGTTCGGCCAATCGGAGCCAACGCACCGCCGCCGAGGCCGGGTGACCTCAAATTGCCGACCTTAGCCTTGGTATCATAACGCGGCAGACGCGTCGAGTGGCGCGTGGTTCCGGCCGGGTGTATGGCTCGCCTCGGGCGATGCCGGAACAGAGCGAACCCGGACGCGGCCGGGTGTGTCCAGCTTTCCGGGAAGCCGGCTGCCGTGTGTTCGCGCTGCGTCCGGGCCTCGTGTGTGAAGGGAAGTGATGATGCAAGGCCGCGGCGCGCCGGCTCCCGTGCTCGAGGTCGGCGACCTGACCAAGGTCTTTCGCGGCCGCAAGCCGGTGACGGCCGTGGATCACATCAGCTTCGAGCTGGGCCGGGGCGAGGTCCTGGGCCTTCTAGGACCCAACGGCGCCGGCAAGACCACGACGATCCAGATGCTCCTGAGCACGCTCAAACCGACTTCCGGGCGGATCGCTTACTTCGGCAAGTCGCTGGACAGGGACCGGGAGGCAATCCTGGCCCGGGTGGGTTACGCCAGCGCCTATTCCAAGCTGCCCACGCACCTGGCGATCGAGGAAAACCTGGATGTCTTCGGCCGGCTCTATGGCATGTCGGCGAGCGAACGGAAGGAGCGGATCAAGGAGCTGCTGACACGCTTCGGCGTGTGGGAGCTGCGCCGGCGCACGATGGCGGGACTGTCGGCCGGCCAGACAACTCGCGTGATGCTGGCCAAGGCGTTTCTTGCCCGTCCGCGGATCGCGCTGCTGGACGAACCTACGGCGTCGCTCGACCCGGACATCGCCCACGAGGTCCGCGGGTTCGTGCGCGAGCAGCGTGATGATGCCGGGGTGTCGATCCTCTACACCTCGCACAACATGGATGAAGTGGCGCAGATCTGCGATCGCGTGCTTTTCCTCGACGGCGGCAAGATCGCCGCCGTGGGAACGCCCGAGGAGCTGGCGGCCCAGGCCGACGCCACCAGAGCGCGGTTCACCATGGAGCAGGGCCTGCCGGATCTGCTGCACGCCGCAGCCGCGTGCGGGCTGGCCGCCACGTTCTCCGGGACCACGGCGGAGGTGGAGATCGACGAGCACGACGTCGCCGGCTTCCTTCAGGACCTCGCCGCCAGGGGGGTGCGGTACACCGGCATCGCGCTCTTCAAGCCGACGCTGGAAGACTACTTCATCATGCTGGCGCGGGGACGGACTACGCGTGCAGTGCGCGCAAGGGCCGCGGGAACCGTCCCGGCCGCGGGCGAGGGGAGATCCCTCGGATCATGAGGCTGCATCGCATTGGCGCCGTGGTCATGCGCCACCTTTACCTGTTCCCCCGCACGCTCGAGCGGTGGGCCGAGACGGTCTACTGGCCGGTGATCGACCTGGTGATCTGGGGTCTCACCAGCAGGTGGGTGGAGACGGCCGGTTCCGAGGTGCCGCAGCTCGCGCTCATCTTGCTGACCGGCGTGGTCTTCTGGCAGGTGGTCTGGCGAGCCAACTACGAGATCTCGGTGAACCTGCTGGAAGAGTTCTGGAACCAGAACATGGTCAACCTCTTTGCCACGCCGCTCTCGGTCTGGGAATGGTGCGTGGGCCTGGTACTGCTGGGGCTGATCAAGAACATCTTGACGCTGATCATCGGCGCGGGCGCGGTGTGGGTACTGTACCGGCTGAACATCTTCGCCATCGGCTGGCTGATGCTGCCGTTCCTGTTCTCGCTCCTGATCTCGGGCTGGTTCATGGGTTTCGCCGGGGCCGGCGTGATCGTTTACTACGGCCGCAAGGTCCAGAGCATCGCCTGGATCGCCGGCTTTGCGCTCGCGCCGTTCAGCGCCGTTTATTATCCGCTCGATGTCCTTCCCGGCTGGGCCCGGGCCATCGCCATGGTCCTGCCGATGACCTACATCTTCGAGGGCATGCGGCAGGTCCTCCGGGGTGGCCCCATGCCCTTGAACGACCTGTTCCTCAGCTTTGCACTGAACATCCTTTACCTGGCCCTGGCCATCCTCTTCTTCGCCTGGATGTTCGAGCGCAGCCGGGAAAAAGGACTCGGAAGGCTCGATTAGAGCAGTTTTCTGACGCGTTGCAGGCAGTTTCTGAGTTTCGGGGGGCAGACATTCCTGTCTGCCGACATTCCTGTCTGCCAGGGCAGGCCTGCTCCGGCAGGCAGGAATGCCTGCCCCCGGTCTCAGTCTGCGATCCGGGCGAAAGCCGCTCGAGCGAACGGCCGCCCGCCGAGAAGAGTTCGTGCCAGGGTTTCCGGATCCCGTCCGTGATCGCGATCCCGATCGAGCTCCAGGCAGAACGGGATTCTCTCCCGGCTGCCACGCAGGACAGCTGTTGGAATCGGATATCCCGTGGCGTCGGCAAGGCACAGATCTCAGGGCCGGAGTATCCGGACTCCGGGTCATATCCGGACTCCGGGTCATCCTGGTGCGCGCGGAATACCGTGAGGGCGGCACATCGGATGCTTCCGGGGTCGCTCGGTTTCCACGGCATAGTCTCCAGTCCAACCACAAACCTCTTTCCTTTACAGAGAGGAGCACGACCATGGCTCGACTGCTCTCCGCAGCACTGGTCGCGATCACGATCATTTCCGCGGCGTCTGCCCAGGAGGGACCGATTCAGCGGGCCGGGCAAGCGCTCGACAACATGGGCAAGAACATCCGTTACCGCGTGGAATCGGAGATCGCCCGTGGGCAGATCACTGCTCAGGAGCGGGAAGTTCTTGGCCGCGTGATGCGCCGGATTGAATGGGACAAGCGGTTCGCGGGCTCGGCGCTCCAGTTCGAAGCCCGGGCAGGCGGTACCATCGTCCTGCGCGGTTCCGTCATCAGCGACTCGGCAAAGCAAACCGCGGTCGAGCTGGTTGCGAACACCCTGGGCGTCACGACGGTGATCGACGAACTGGCCGTCGTCAAGGAAGTCAAGGTGATCGAGGGCCAGCCCGAGGTGCGCGTCATCGACGTCACGTCGGCCGGCAAGACCGAGACGAAGGTCGTTGTCCCGGGCAAGACCGAGGTGATCGTGGCGCCTAAATAGCTGCCCGTGAGAGGGAAAGTGTGGGCCAGCCGAGGGCGGCTGGCCCACATTCCAAGAGGCGAGGATCCATTTAGATAAAACGCCGTCACCAGGCAGCTTGAAAAAAGCGGTACCGGGAGCCAGTCTCTGAAGCTCCAGTACGTGATGCCGCTCAGGTTCCCGGCACCGCTGATCCTGGCAAAGCGCTCGGAACGGGTGACGTTGCCCCTGCCCGTGACGGAGCGGGCGCTCCTTTCTGACACATTCCGAAAAAAAAATGTCAGTCCTGTCTGACAATCTCGCGAACTGGCAATTTCCTGGTGGAGCGGAGAGACGCTGGTCTGCTCCGCAGATTCTCGCCTGTCGAGGGCGTTGCTCGACCTGCCCTGACTGACCCCTGTCCTCGGCTGCAATGATCACCGGTGCCGGGGACTTCGGGCGCACCATCGGTCTTGAAATCCTCCAGATCCGTCTCTGGGGCGGGATCGTGTCGCCCTTGCATTCGTTAGACGTCAGTTGATTTTCACCAGGAGCTATTTCGATGCTGCGTACCAACCGGTCCACTCGGGAACGCAATCGTCAACTGAGCCCCACTGTGGGATCATTGGAGGAGCGAGTCCTGCTCAACGCCCACATGCCGCACGGCCTGAGTCATTCGCACGTCTCCGCGGAGGTGCACGTGCAAGGGCATCTCAATCACAAGGTCAGTCCGAGCGTGTCCGGCCCGGGAATCACCATCCTGGGTCAGGTGAGCGCGGGGGGTTACCAGTTCACGAACTTTGACGGACCGGGCGCCGGAAACATGGCGGGCGCCGGTACCAATCAGAACGGCATTTCCAACATCGGCAACTCCGTGGGCTTCACGATCGACAACAACGGAGGGTTCCACAACTTCACAGTCAACCCGCTGAAGTCGACGAAAGTGAAAGCCCTCAACATCAACGGCTCCACGGCGGCCCAGGCGTTTGGGACAAACAACTATGGCACCGTGGTGGGAACGGATGGCAACGGAAACGCCTTCACGCTTTCCGCGAGTGGCAAGCTACAGACGTTCGTTCCTCCGGGAAGTTCCTCGGCGGTTGCCTTCGGAATCAACGACAAGGCGATGATCGTCGGCCAGGAGACGGTCAATGGGCAGATGCCGGGCTTCATCCTGAGCAAGGGGGGGAGCTACACCACGGTCAATGCCCCGTCCGGTCCGAACATGGTCAACGCGCAGGGCATCAACAACCATGGGCTGGTGGTCGGCTTTTACGTGGGGACGGATGGCCAGGACCACGGTTTCACGGCCAGTCTGTCGAAAGCAAGACACCACACGTTGACGGGAGCCGCGGTGGCCGACCCGAGCATCCCGAACGTCCCCGGCGAGCCGGGTGCAACGTTCGTGTTCTCGCAGATCCTGTCCGTGAACGACAAGGGCATCGCCGTGGGCTACTATGGCGACTCGACCACGAGCCAGCACGGCTTCATCTACAACACCAATACCGGCCAGTACACTTTCCTCGACGATCCCAGCGAGGCCTTCAGCAACGGCGTGGAAGTGACCCAGATCACGGGGATCACGAACTCGGGCGAGATCACCGGGTTCTACTCCGACGCGAACGGCGTGTTCCATGGCTTCGTCGCCAACGTGGGTTGAACCTGGACCGGGCGCCGTGACGGCGACCCGGCCGCGTGCGCGGTCCTGGTTCGCCAGGACCGTGGCGCAGGAGCTTGCCAAGGAATTCGCGACGGCGCGGCGCAAGAGCCTGAGAGACGGCACCCAACCCGCGCCCGTCGCATCGACTGCGCCAGGACACTCAGTACGTCATGGACACGAGCCAGCCGGAGAGCCGGCTCCTGCCATTCTTGCCGAGGCGTTCGGAGACCGGTGAGTTCACCCAGGGCGGCAAGTCGCGACTCGGCCGCGAGTTCATTTCCGAGAATCTCGAGCTTCGACTCGCCCTTTGTCCGGGTGACACAGTGAAAGGTGGTTCATCCGGACCGTCGTCGCCGAGCAGCCGGGCGGCCCGGAAGATGCGCTCGCGGCACTTCCAGAGAGCGGCGCCAATCACGACACCTGACACCACGGTGGCCGCGGCGACGGGAAACGCGAGGCCGGGCCGGAAGTCACCCGGATCTGCGGGCGGCAGCTCCAGCCCGTTGCTTTCGCCCCAGACCACCGCCTCGAGGTTCGGGGTGAACCCGGCGTCGCTTGTTGCACCCGGGGCCTGATCGGGGACGATCGGGCCCAGCGCGGCGAGCTGGAGAGTGGCAAGATCGACGGCAGGCCGAGGAGCCTGACCGGGAGGGGCCGTGCGGGCATTCCAGACCCATTCGCAGCTCGGTCGGCCGCCTGGCCGCGCATCGAGAAGGTCACGACGAAGCAGGTCAGGCGGCACCCCGGGACAGGAGAGCAACAGGTCCACGGCCGACGGTGGCGATGCTCCGCCCTCGTGCGCGATCTGGCCCGTCGCAGCAGGCTCGGCGCCCTGGCTCTCTGCGGCGTCCGAGGAGTCCTGGTCCACCGTCTGGGTGACGGACGTGAGCACCGCGACCATGGCGGCCTCGGTCTGACCAAGCGGCAAGATATCCGAGATCTGGAGCTGCGCGACCTGGATCAGGCTCTCTGTCAAGCTCGCCAGCGAGGAGAGCGGAGCGTTCAGAATGGGCAAGAGTTCCTGCGTGAGGGTGGCGACGGTCGCTGCAATCTGGCCGACGTAACTCTCCGACAGGGTCACGGTGGCTGTGGCGGACTGGCTCTGCCCGAGGGCAGACTCCTCGGTCAGCATGGCACTGGCGGGCGTCGCGAGGAAACTGAAGGCACCCGCTCCAGGGCCGAGCGAGCCGGCCCACGTTGAAGCGGTTGCGACACCGGACTGCCCCGGCAAGATGCCTTCCGAGCCCGTTGCCATCAGCGTGACGCCGATCACCTGCCCTGCCTTCTGGGTGCTGACGAAGAGCTCGAATCCACCCCCTCCATTGGCCACGATCGCCAGGTCCGTCACCTGGCTGGTCGCGGCAAGGGAGACGATGTTGGAGAGTATGAGCCCCCGTGCGCTGGCGATGAAGACCGCCAGGCGGGAATCGCCGCTGTTGGCAATGACCAGGTCGTCGAATCCGTTCTGGGCGAAGTCTCCCATGACCCCGGCAACCGGGTCGAGCCCGCCGCTGGAGAGCGTGATCGCAGCCTCACCCTGAACAACTGGCCCAGGGTAGTAAGTCATCGTGCTCGAGCCTGCATTGAGGATGACCAGACCGGCCGACCGGCTGGAACCGAACCGCCCCACGAACGCCTGGATCGGCTCCTGGCCGGACGGGAAGACCACGGGGTTCCGGTCGTCGAAGCAGCCGCGGCCCAGACCCTTGAGCAGCAACACGTCGTTGCTCCCCTGGTCCACGCAGAGAATGTCAGGGATGCCGTCTCCGCTCAGGTCGGCCACGGTGGTGGATACGGGGCGGTCGCCGGCTTTCAGCCGGGGTCCCGGCACGAACGTCCAGTCCGCTCCCCGTCCTTGCCCAAAGAGAATCGTCAGGTCGTCAGAGGCCTCGTTGGTGACCACCAGATCGGGGATGCCGTCCCCGTTCAGGTCGGCCACGGTCAGGCCCAGTGGAGACATGCCGGTGAAGAAGCGCAGGGGGGCGGAGAACCGGCCGTGCCCCTGTCCCAGGTAAACCAGCACGTCGTTCGCGCCGGTGTTGGCCACAATGAGGTCGGGGACGCCGTCGCCGTTGAGGTCGGCGAGGAGTACCGGGCCAGGCGCGAGGATTCCCTCGCTCCGGCCCTGCACGAAGAAGGCATTGGATCCCTGGTAGCTCACCGACAGGGCGTCCTGCGCACTCTGGCTGAAAACGAAGGCGAGCTTGCCGTCGCCGTTCAGGTCGCCGACGGCCAAGCTCACTGTCGGATCCGCCCGCACGTAGGGCCGGAACGTGCCGTCGCCGTTGCCCAGGAGAATGAGCAGATCGCCGAACCTGTTGCCCACGAGCAAATCGGGGATGCCGTCCCCGTTCACGTCATGAACCGCCAGCCCTGTGGGGTCGTTGCCGGCGTCGACCCGGGGCATCGTCACGAAGCCGCCGTGCCCATCGTTCATGAAGATCGAGATGTCCTGGCTGCCGGCATTGAGCACGGCAATGTCGTTCAAGCCATCGCTCCCCAGCGGCGCGACGACGGCCTGGACGGGTTCGATTCCGGTCGAATAGCAAGAGGCTGGACTGGGATCGGCCACGCCGCCATTCGCTATTTCCTGGAGCACCGAGATACTGTTGGCGCCTTGCAGGACGATGACGACGCTCGTCAGCCTCGAGGCGTCGAAGACCCCGGTCGTCACGTCGACCGGCTCGTCGGTGCTCGTCGTCTGCAAGCCCGATGCGGTCGCGACGGCGACTGCCGGGCTCAGGCCGGCGCGGATGCGGACCTCGGCCCCGAACGCGAAATTCGGGCCGACGGGGATGATGCTGAGATCGCCCGACGAGCCGTTGGAGACGAGGATCTCCGGCCAGCCGCTCCTGGTCGATTCGTTAATCGTGATCGCGGTGGGCCCGGAACCCACGGCGATGGGTGCGCCTTGCTGACGAAAGCCTCCGCTTGCGTCCTGGGCGAATACCAGCACGCGGTTGGACCCCAGGTCCACCACGGCCAGATCGTCGCGGCCGTCCCGGTTCAGGTCGCCGGCCGCGAGCGTGGTGTACACGGCGCCCGGCGGCAAGGGAATGGACCCGATGATCGCGACGACCGCCTCCATGTCCGTCCTCAGGATCAGGATCAATGAGTCCCGGGAGTCGAGGACCGCAACCGCCGGAATTCCACCGTCCACCAGCACGGCCCAGCCCGTGATCGTAATCGGGTTGCCCGCTGTGGGGTCGAAGGCCGAGCTGAACTGCCCCGGCGCGCGGCGCTGGCGTTCCGCTCCCGGACGTGGCCTTGAAAATTCATCGTGACGATGTCAGTCCCACCTGAGGGTGTCCTGAAGACCAGGGCGCGGGGTTCGGTAGCGGCACCGTGCTCTGGGGCTGGGCGTACTGGTCATTGCCAAGGCTGAGCAGGACCTCGACGGCGCCCGAGGAGACGCTGATGGCGATCATATCGGCGCGGCCGCGTCCCGTGACGTCGCCGAAGGCGAGCCAGCCGGGGCGAACCCCCAGCGGAATGGACGGCAGAACGCTCAACGCGCCGCAGCTCTGGCTGCGGACGATCACCACGTTCCCGTTCTGGTCGGCGGCCGCCAGTTCATCGGGCAGCGCGCCCTGTGCGTTCAGTCCGCAGCCGGCCAGGAGCGCCGCGTTCAGACCCAGATTGACCGTGAGCGTTGTCCACGACCCGGCAGGGCCAACGGGGGCGACCACGAAGAGCTGGTCGCCGACCGCTTCGGTGTAGGCCAGCTCGACACGACCGTTCTGGAAGAAGTCGCCGGCAACCAGTGTCGCGGGCGAAACCCCCGTCCCGATGGTCTGGCGCTGGTAATGTCCCGCGCCCAGGTTCCACCAGACGGTCAGGTCGTCCGAGCTCTGATCAGCGGTGACCAGATCGTCCAGGCCGTTGCCCGCCAGGTCGGCGGCGGCCAGGGCCACCGGCTCCGAGCCGACCGGCAGTCGCGGCCCGACCCGAAACGTGCCGTCACCGTTGCCGTAGAGCAAGGCAATGTCATTGGAGCGCGCGTCCGCAACGGCGATATCCGTATGACCGCTGCCCAAGAAGTTGCCCATGACCAGCGACCCGGGCGCGATGCCCACATTGTATGACAGAGGCGGCTGGAACGTGCCGTCGCCGTTGCCCAGCAGGATCAGCATCTGGTTCAGTGCCGAGTCGGCGATGGCCAGGTCGGTGCGGCCATCGCCGTTGAAGTCGCCCGCGAGCAGGCCGGACGGACGACCGCCGGTCTGGATCGTCGTGCTCAAGGTGAACCTGCCATTGCCGTCTCCGGTCTCGATCGTGACGGTCCCCATGTCAGGGTTGGCGATTGCCAGGTCCAGGTTGCCGTCGTCGTCAAAGTTCGCCGTCACCGTCGGGTAGGTCGAGGCGGTCAGGCTCTGCGTGATCGGGGCCTGGAACGCGCCGCTTCCGTTGCCCAGTTCCACGGTGACATCGTCGGAACGCGTGTTCACAACCGCGAAGTCGGCATGCCCATCCCTGTTGAAGTCACCCACGGCGATTCCGTACGGTGTTTCCCCGGCCGGCAACCGGACTTCGGGGGCGAAGGTACCATCGCCACGGCCCACGAGGAGCGAGACATCGTTCGACCCGTCGTTGCCCGAGATGAGATCGAGATTGCCGTCGCCGTTGAAGTCGCCGGCCGCCACGGGGTAGGGGGTGGCGCCGACCCTGTACTGGACCGCGGTCTGGAAGGTGCCATCGCCTTTGCCTAGGAGAACCGCGACACACGGGGTCTGCCACGATCCGCCATCGGTCAGAAACAGGTCGATGCGGCCGTCGTGGTTCAGGTCCGCCGCCCCGAGCGCCCAGGGCTCGGCGCCGGTCGGGAAGCAGAGTGGCGCCGCGAACGTGCGATTGCCCGTGCCCAGCAGCACTTCCACGTCGCTGGTGCCGGCATCGCAGACCGCGATGTCGGGACGGCCGTCGCCGTTGAAGTCGCCGACCACGAGTCCCGACGGCGTGAGCCCGACGGGATAGACCTGCTGGCTCGTGAACTTCCCTCCACCGAGCCCGTAATAAACAGACACAGTGTTGGAAAGGTAATTGGCGACGACAAGGTCGAGCTTGCCGTCACCGTCCAGGTCGGCCGCCCGCACATAGGAGGGAGCACCGCCCGCGGCCAGGGTATTGATGGGGAAGAACGTGCCGTCGCCCCGGCCTTGCAGGATCATGACCGTGTCCGTGAGGCTGTCTGCGACCGCCAGGTCAGGAATGTGGTCGCCGGTGAAATCTCCAACGGCCACATCGAGTGGGCCGGCGCCCGCGGGGACCTGGATCGGCAGGCGAAAGGTGCCGTCGCCCCGGCCCATGAGCACGGACACCTCGTTCAGGTTGTAGTCAGGGGTGACCAGGTCGAGGATGCCGTTGCCGGTCAGGTCGACGGCCACTATGCCCTCGGGACCGAGGGAGAGCGGCGTCGGGGGCGGCGACAGGAACGTGCCGTCGCCCCTGTTCATCAAGACGGACAGGGTCATTCCCGTATAATCGGCGGTCACCAGGTCGAGCCTGCCGTCGCCGTTGAAATCGCAGGCGGCGATGGCCGCCGGGCCGCCGCCTGTCTGCACCGTCACCGCCGTCTGGAAGGATCCGTCGCCCAGCCCCTGAAACACCGAGACGCTGTTGGAGCCGGAGTTGCACGCGGCCAGGTCGATGCGGCCGTCGCCGCTGAAGTCGTCCGCAACCAGGCCGAAAGGTTCCTCGCTCGAGTTCAGCGAGGCCGAGGCGGTGAACCGACCGCCGTGGTTCGCAAACACCGCCACCGTACCGTCCGTGGTGCTGAGGGCGGCCAGGTCGGGCCATCCGTCCCCATTGAAATCGCAGGAAGTCACCCCGCAGGCAGCCGGACCGACCGGAAGCGTCTGGCTCGCGACGAATTTGCCATTTCCAAGCCCCTGGAGAATGGTCAGCACGCCCGGGCCCGATTGTGCGACGGCCAGGTCGATGCGGCCGTTCTTCTGAAAATCGCCGGCGGCCAGCGAGCATGCACCTGTGAGCCCGGCCAGCTCCTCGATCCGGGTGAACGTGCCATCACCGTTGCCATGGAAGATGTCGACGCAATTACCGAGCGTATCGGCCACGGCCAGGTCGATGCGGCCGTCGCCTTCGAAGTCGCCGGCGACGATGCTCGTGGGCCCGGCGCCGGTCGGAACCGTGACCGGGGCCTGGAACGTGCCGTCGCCATTGCCCACGAGTACAGTCAGGTTGTTCGAGGACTCGTTGGCGACGACCAGGTCGGTAACCCCGTTGCCGGTCAGGTCGGCCGCTAACACGAACGAGGGCGACACGCCGACGGGGATCGCCACCGGCGGCTGGAACGTGCCGTCCCCGAGGCCGAAATTGATGAGTATCTGGCAGTCGTAATAGTCCGTGTTGATCATGTCGGGAATGCGATCGCCGTTCAGGTCGGCCGTCGCCACCGACAGGGACCCCTCGCCCTCGACGAGCGGCTGGTTCGGCAGCGAGGACTGGGTGAACGTGGTGCTCAACTGAAACGTACCCGCTCCGTTGCGATCAGCCACTGACAGGAAATAGCTACCGGCCGGCAAGTGTTCGGCAATCCGGGCGTTGGGGTTCGTGGCCGAGGTTGCCTCGCTTTGCACCAGGACGTTCCCTCCAGCGTCCAGCAGAGAGAGAAGCACCCCGAAACCAGCCGGCTGGACCAGGGCTTTGACCTGCCCGTCCGCGTCGGTCGTGAAACGGTAGAGCACGCTGCGGCTGGCGGCTCCGAGCTGACCGGTCAGAGCCAGGCTCGGGTCGGTCGGCAACGCGGTCGCCGACAACGCGGCCAGGTTCGTCCCGCTCAGCACGCAGCGACTTTCGAGAGTCTCGATCACCGGCAGTGTATGGCGGCGGTCGTGTCGCTGGCTGAGCCGCTCAATGGCCCGCGCTGAACCCGTGCGCGGCGACCGAAGCATCATGGCGATTCTCTTTCTCGGAAAGCGAGGACCGCGGCAGGCGGGCCGTGCGCGCTTCCATCTCCAGGAACTTGTGCGACTTTCGCACCGGCGCGAGCGCCGCGTCCGCACGGACGACCTCGTCCCAGAACCGCGCGCGACCGGCTTCCGGATGAAGCTCGGTGGCACGCGCCAGATAGTCCAGACACTCAGCCCGGCAACGGTCGGCGGCGGCCCAAGCGCCTCGAACGTGAACGGGATCGGTCTCCAGGCAGACGGCCGCCTGGCACAGCACCCGCGCCGCGTTGTAGAGCTGCCGCTCGTCGCGCGGGCTCAAGCGAACGGCACTGCGGGTGTCGGCCACGGCCTCATGAGCCCTGCGCTGCTGCACGCCGGCCAGGGCCCGGCCGCCCAGGGCATGGGCATTCTCTGCATCCAGGCGCAGGGCTTCGTTGAAGTCCCGGATGGCAGGCCCCGGCGCACCGGCCATGAGGTACGCCCAGCCCCGGTTCCCGTACAGCGACGAGCTGGGCCGCCCCTTCGAGAGCCCCAGGGTGTAATCGCTGATGGCCCGATCATAGGCGCCGGACCAGGAATGCGCCAGCCCGCGAATCTCGTGGATCGCCTGCGGCGCCGCACCCTTGCCGAGGCTCGTATCGAGCGCCCGCACGGCCTCGTCATAGCGTTTCAGACCGAGCAGTGCAATTCCCCTCAGCCGGTGGGCGTCGGACCGATCCGGCGCCAGGCGGATGGCCAGGTCGCAAGCCTCCAGCGCCTGCTGGAACTTCCCGGCCTGCTGGTAGATGAGTGCACGTTCCACATGGTCAGCGGCCACGGCGGGGTCGCGCCGCCGGAGCACTCGATGGCTCGGGCCAGATCCAGCAGCGCCGCGTCAGTGCGTGCCAGTGTCCGCTCAATCTGCGCCGCGCCGAGAGAGCACCGGCTGGTTCGGGGCACGTTCCATTGCCTGGGCCAGCGACGCCAGCGCGTCTTCCGGCCGCTTCAGGTCCATGTACGCCTGGGAACGGTTGAGGTAGGCCTCGAAGTGATCGGGCCTCAGCGCGATCGCCGCGGACAGGTCTTCGATGGCCTGAACGTCCAGGCCACGACGGACGCGTAACACACCGCGGTTGACCAGCAGCACGTACCGCTCATCGTCGTTCAGGCCCAGCTCCAGAGCGTGATCGAAATCGGTTTCAGCAAGCTCGAACTGGTGCATTTCGCCCTCGGCAAAGCCGCGCAGCAGGTAAGTCCAGACGAACTTTGGCCGGCGGCTCTGGCAGGCCACCAGTGCGGCCTGTGCTTCACCGGGGTGGTGCGCTTGAGGTGGCATACGGCCAGCAAGTAGAGCGCCCAGAAATGGTCAGGCTCCAGCGAGAGGGCGCGTTGCAGCGCGGCGATGGCGGCCGGCAGGTCGCCCTGGCGATAGGCTTGCTCGCCCGCCAGGAACTCGTCGATCGATGACGCGGATGCCGACGTCCGCGCGGCGAGCGCGTCCTGTTCCCGGGCGGCCGCGTGCTCACCCAGCCGTTCCAGGTAACCGGCGCGCAGGTGATGATAGGCCGGAGTCAACGGGCGGATCGTCTCCATCCCCGCGATCAGACTCAGGGCCTTGCGAAGCTGCACGCTGGCGTTTTCATCACCGAGCGGTTGCGACTCGGCGTCCGCCAGCAACAGGGTCAGAACATAGCAGCTATCAGCGATGCGCCGTGTTCCTGGACGCTGAAGTGCTTCGGGTCCAGTTGCAGCGCAAGCCGATCCGGGCCGCCAGGCCTGAGCCCGAACTGCTCCAGCGCGGCACGGGCCGCGGCCCGGCCTGCCCGCAGCTTCGTCTCGGGCGCCATGCCCGTGAAGTCGGACGCGCAGAAGATCGCCTCATCCAGGAGCTGCTGGAACCTGGCGAGCCGGCCACGCGAGAGCTCGCGGCCCTTGCGTTCGGCGATGTTCCGTTCACTGGCCGCCAGCAGACTTTCGACCGTGGCGCGAATCGTACCGAGCCCGGGCTCCGAGCGGATCAGGGCCAGCGCGCTGCTGAAATGCGTCCTGGCCGCCTCCCAGTCGCTGCCGGCGACGGCCGCGCACCCGTGCCCGATGAACTGCTCGATCTCGGCGCAGAGCGCCCGGTCGTGGAGGCGGGCCTGCCTGTGCTGACGCGCAACCTCGGCGGCATGGCCCCAGATGGCCGCGGTGCAGATGAAGCCTGCGAGGATCGAGACAAGAACCAGGGCGGCGAGCGAAGGCCGGCGGCGCACCCACTTGAGCGACCGCTCCCACGGGGGCGGGCGGCGCACCCGGATCGGCTCGTGGTTGAGGAACGCCGCCAGGTCATCGGCCAGCGCCTCGGCGGAGCCGTAGCGCCGCCGCGGGTCCTTCTCCAGACACTTCAGGCAGATGGTATCGATGTCCAGTGGTAACGTATGGCGCAGCCGCCGGGGCGGTACCGGCTCGCTATGACGCACCAGATCCAGCGTGGCCAGGGGAGTCAGACCGACGAACGGAGGCCGGCCAATCACCAGCTCGTACAGGGTCGCGCCCAGGGCGTAGATATCGCACCCGTGTCCGACTTCCCGGGTGTGCCCCTCGGCCTGCTCCGGAGCCATGTAGCTGGGCGAGCCCATGATAGCCTGGGTGCGCGTCAATCCGGATTCGTTCGTCAACGTCTTGGCCAGCCCGAAGTCGGAGATCTTGGGCTCGCCCGCGGGCGTCACCAGGATGTTGGCCGGCTTGAGATCGCGATGGACGATACCCAGCCGGTGCGCCTCGGACACTCCCCGCGCCACCCGCTCCACCAGCCGCGCGGCCGCCCGAGGAGGCCAGGGCGTTCCGTCCAGCCGCGATGCCAGGCTGCCACCCTCGACGAATTCCAGCTCCACGAACGGTTGCCCGCAACAGTCTCCGGTCGCGTAAATCTGCACGATGTTGGGATGGTGGAGCTGGGCCATCGTCTTGGCCTCGCTCAACAGGCGCTCGAGGGCCTCGTGATTGGCGTGCTCGCCGGTCAAGATCATCTTCAGCGCCACCAGGCGGTTGAGCCGGACCTCACGCGCCTGGTAGACCACGCCCATCCCACCGCGTCCGAGCTCGCCGAGGATCTCATAGCCGGGAACTTCCGGCTTGGGTCGCCGGCCGTTCGCGAAGCCCGGAATGGATCGCGACACAGACGATAGGCTGTGACTCGTGCGCTGCGCCTGGTCGGCCGGCTCCCGACCACGACCGGCTTCGGCGCGCGCCACCTGGGCGGCACGCGACCAGCTCGAGCCGCCGACTTCGAAGTCGTGGATCAGATCACCAGTCAACGAGTCGTCCGATGATCCGGTCGCTCTCAGGAGACTCAGCGAGGAACCGGGCCTGATCCAGTCGCGACTCGCCATGTGAATCGACGCTTTCCCCTGGCAATCGATCTGGAACGCTCCACGCTCGGGCGGTGCCGCGATGCCACCCCAGGTCAGTGGCGCGGTCGCTCGTCGGAGTTCTCGACATGGAGTTCGGAATCCGGTGGATCGTATACTGCGGCCGGGACCATCGCTTCCACATCCCCGAGAGGTTGCGCGAATGTCCCCATGAGCACTCTAAGTTCCAGTCGGGAGAGATGCGGTGGAATGAGCACCTGCGAGATCATCCAACGATGGTTGTTGTCCCCATGCACCTTTCTGTTCCGCATTCGCCGCATCGGACCGGACCGACAACGATTCTCAAAGGGGCCGGAAACTCGACATCGTTCTCTCCTCGATCCCGCACTGGCCCGCATCGAAAGCTTCAAAGGCCAATACCGTTGAAATATTGAAATAGCGATAAGCTGAGTGCAGGCATAGGTTTGTCCCTCGTTCCCACGCTCCGCGTGGGAATGCCGTCTGCGACGCTCCGCGTCGATTGGTCCCGTGCTGAGGCTGGGAAATCCAGGCAACGCCGAGCGTCCCGACCGGTGTCCCCACGCAGAGCGTGGGAACAAGTTTGCCGCAAGCCTCTTGCGCCTTTTCCTGCACGCTTTTTCAACGGTATTGCATCAAAGACACAGGCTGCGGATCGCTCAACCGCCTCGGCGAGAGCTATGTTTCTTTGGACTAAACGGTCCGCTCGGCAGGGGAGGATGACGAGGATGCCGCTCAGCTGGATCAGGCACCGGATGGTTCCGGAGCAACCCGCGGAGGCTGCCGCTTGCAGCTCACCGACAATCAACTGGAGCCGGGGCTCGGGCAAGGACTCGGAACGCTCCGCGGTTGTGCACGCGGATCCCGAGCGTGAGCACCTGGTCCAGGAACTCGCCCGGGCGCACGAGCGCATCAGCGAGCTGACCCGGCTCCAGGTGGACCTGACTGACACGATCGCTCGACTCAACGAACTTGCCTCGACCGACATGCTCACAGGGCTGGACAACCGGCGGCGGTTTGACGAGGCGCTGCGGGCGAACTTCTCACTGGCCATCCGCCAGGGCTCGACCCTCTCGGTCATCATGCTCGACGTGGACCGATTCAAGGGGTACAACGACAGCTACGGACACCCGGCCGGCGATGCGGTTCTTTGCGGCGTGTCCGAACAGCTTGTCAAGAATTGCACAACCTATGATGTTGCAGCGCGGATCGGCGGCGAAGAATTCGCGGTGCTGCTGCCGACCGCCGACGCGCCCAGGCACTGGCGCATGCCGAGACCTTGAGGAAAGCCATCGCATCATACCCCTGGCAGCATGCTGGGGTGACGGCAAGTTTTGGCGTGGCGACCCTCGATCCTGGGACCGAGGACCCAGACGCCCTGCTCAGGCAGGCCGACCGGGCCCTGTACATGTCAAAGAGCCAGGGCCGCAATCGCGTGACTCATCACCACGAGGCCGAATCCGTCTCGAGGGCGTTCCCGGCAGGCTCCTCTGGAGAACACGCGACCGGGCCCGGTGGCACTGAAGAATCGGCCTCGGCAGCTTGCTTCGGCGCGGTCCCCAGCAGGCAGGCAGGCGGCGGTGGGTCGGCTGTCGCCTCCGAGGGCGGCCCACGCTCCCGAGGCTGGCAGCCGGTCGAGGCCGCGTGCCAGCAACCGCTGAATCGCTCCTTCGGCATGATCCGCGACAGCCGCAAGGTCCCGGCCAGTTATCGGGCTGCGCTGGTGGCCATCCAGGAGGCTGTGCAGGCCGACATCGTCTTCGCCTGCGCCGATCCGGACGGCGAGGTGGTCGAGACCGTGGGCGACAACCCGCAGCCTCACTTGTGGCTCCGCCAGGTCGTCCAGCAACTGGCGGCGGAGCTTCCCGGAGGCGGGATCTGGAAGAGCCATGCCGGTACGCCCCAATCTTCAGCGGGCGAAGTTGTTCTGGCCTCGGCGCTGGCACTTCAAACCGAGGACCCGAAGTCGAGCCGGGTGGTGGCCCTCCGCCTCGGCGAGAGCAGCCCGTTCGTCGTCTCCGACCTGCGCCTCGCCCAGATGCTCTGGTGCCTGCACATCGAGAAGAAGCGCCACGCGAAGGTCCACGACAACCTCAAGGAAACGCTCTTCGGCACGATCCGCTGCCTGTCCACGGCGATCGACGCCAAAGACCCTTACACCTGCGGCCACAGCGAGCGCGTGGCCCGCATCGCGGTACGCCTCGGGAAAGAGATGTGCCTCTCCGGCGGCGAGATCAGCGACCTCTACCTCGCCGGGCTCCTGCACGACGTGGGCAAGATCGGCATCCGGGACCAGGTGCTCCTGAAACCGGCAAGCCTGACCCCCGAGGAGTTCCGCCATATCCAGGAACATGTGGTGATCGGCGAGCGCATCATTGCCAGTGTTCCGCGCCTGGCGTACCTCCGCCCGGGAGTCCGCAGCCACCACGAGCGCATCGACGGCACAGGTTACCCGGACGGGCTGGCCGGCGGCGCCATCCCGCTGATGGCAAGGATCCTCACCGTGGCGGACGCCTGCGATGCGATGATGTCGCACCGGCGGTATCGCCCCGGTCTCTCGCAGCCGCGGATCGAGGACATCTTCGCGGCTGGGGCCGGCAGCCAGTGGGACAGCGACATCGTCCAGAGCCTGTTCGCCTGCCGCTACGATGTCTACGAGGTGTGCCAGCGCGGACTGGGCCAATCGGTCTACATGGCCATCGAGCGTGCCGCGCGGGGCGATCAGGAAAACAGCGGGCCCGGCGAATCGGCAGAGTACTCGCTGCTGGATGTCTTGCCGCCACCGGGTTGACCCGGCCGTGGCACAGGGGATCAGGCAATCCTGGGTGAGCGCCGCGCGGCCGCAACCTGCCGGCCAGGGGGAGATTCGCTCTCGAGCCGGCTTGACCGTTTTGGAGCAAGCCTGTAGATTTCCCCATCGCCCAAGGAAGGGGTTGATCCCGACACACGCTCGACGCACGGGACGAGCGAGCCGGCCGCAAGCACTGCGCCGCGCTCGAAAGACCTATCTGCTGGCTCCGCCCGTGCGATTTCCGTTCTCAAGGAGGAGAAACCCATGTCATCCCAGGACCGTAGGGCTGCCGGACGCCGTCGCGCCTGGGGGCGGGGCCCCATCATTCTGAAGTTCGAGTCGCTGGAGCGGCGTGAGCTCCTGGCCGCCAGTAGCGTGCCCTTGCCCAACCTGGTTGGCTCGTCCTTCGTGACCACCCCGAATGCCGACTGGAACCAGCCGATCACGGCCACCGGCACCGTCACCAACCAGGGCAACGCAGCGGTGAAGACATCGTTCAACGTGGCAATTTACGCCTCGCATAGCTACACCATCGGTCCCTACTCCGTATTGCTTGGCCAGGTCACCATCCCCGGCGGCCTGGCACCCGGCCAGTCGACCTCATTCACCACCACCGTCAAGCTTCCCTCCTCGCCGTTGCCCGGTATGAACTTCAACGGCCAGGTCCACATCAACATGAAGATTGATCCTCAGCACGTGGTTCCGGAGAGCAACCATCTCAACCAGTCCGGCCTTGGCCCGGGTTACGATGAATCGGCCGTGCAGATCGCTCCTGCGCAGCCTGCCAACCTGGTCAATACCGCGATCGGCGTTTATTCGGCCTCGGCCCAGTGGGGCGGCTCTTTGACCGTGACCGCCCAGGTCAACAACCAGGCCTACGGCGCTGCCCCCGCCACGACCGAGGCCATCGTGCTCACCCCCGCGGGCGTGACGCCGAACACCGGGTCGGACGTGGTCATCGGCAGCATCAATGTGCCGCCAATCCCCGCCTGGTCGAGCGTCAACGTCGAGAAGACCGTGAACCTGCCGGTGACCCCGCCGTCACTGATTGCGAACGACAGCCAGTTCACCCTCTGGGTTGAACCGGACGTGAACTACACGACCAACCCCGTCTATCCCCATTACCCAAGCGGCCAGAATGGAGTCGACCAGCAGGCCGTGAACATCACGGTCCCGGCAGGCACCACCCCTCCTTCGCTGGGACCTCTCTCCGACCTGGCCACCGGCGCCGTGACGACCTCTGCATCCATCCTCAACTGGGGCCACAGCTTCACCGCCCAGGCCGTCGTCCAGAACCTGGGAGACATCAATCCCGGCCCGTTCGACGTCCGCTTTGTGCTTACCGGTGCAAGCGGCGACATCACCCATGCAATTTATCTTGGTGATGTGACGCTTCCGGGTCTGGATCCGGGGTCGGCCACAGTGGTAAGCCAGACGGAAACCTTGCCGCTTCGCCTGCCCGCCAACCTCACGCTGAGCAGCCTGGGTACCGCCCGGATCGCCGCGATCGCGGACCCTCTGAACCTGCTCAGCGAGACCTTCAAGAACAACAACGTCGCCGTCTCCGGACCGGTCACCTTGAAGCTGCTCGGCACCGACGGCGCCAGCTTCGTGCCCAACTTGCCGGCTCCAGGACAGCTTCTCCCCGTGCAGGCCCCCGTCGTGGCCAAGGGAGCGCGAAAGCCTATCATGAAGTCCAGCTCAACGGGCAGCAAGCTGCTCTTCCGCAGACCACCGCCCAAACCAAGCGGCCTGGTCCACAATCTGAGTGTCTTCCCCACGCGGGTGAACAGCCTCATCAAGAAGTACATCTGACGGCCCGTGCCGGAGAAAAGCCTCCAGCCCCTGGAGTCCGCCGTTAGCCCGCCTCTCCTATCTTCCGGATCGCAACCAACCCACATAACCCAAGCAGCTTTCGGGAATTCGGAGACTATTCGGATCGCATTCGAGGAAACTTGAGACAAAATTGGAAATAACTGGGCGGTTTATTGAAGGGTGGCAAGATCGTGGCTATGCTTTGCGAGTCCGGTCACACCCGTCATGGCAAGATGAGCAATTTCACGAACCCTGCTTGTCCCCAGCACCGTTGAGACGCGACCGCCCCCCGAAGCGTCGACAAGGGAGGTCTTCAGGAATGACCAATGATCGGGTGAATGCTCCTCTGTCCTCGACGTCGGCCCCAACCAGCGTGCTGGTGGAAGCCCGGTTCATCCCGCGGCAGTACGAGCCAAACTACGCGTACCCCTTGCTCGTGCTGCTGCACGCACGGGGGGGAGACGAGGATCAGCTCGTACGGGCGATGCCTGCCCTGAGCTGGCGCAATTACGTCGGCCTGGGCCTGCGGGGGCCCGCCCCGGTCACCCGGCGAGACCAGCTGGCCGGCTTCACCTGGGGACGCGACTTCGAGCTGCCGGATCGCACCGGTCTGAGATCGCGGCCGCGCCCTTCCGAGGCCGAGACCGTTCGTCGTTGCTTGTTCGACCCCGAGCCTGACGACCTCGATCGCCTGGAAGACGGTATCTTCACGGCAATCCGCAAAACCCGCAGCTTGCTCCATATCCACTCGGAGCGAATCTTCCTCGTGGGCTGCGGCGAAGGTGCCGCGGTGGCTTACCGCTTCGGATTGAGCTATCCCGATCGTTTCGCCGGCGTCGTGGCCGTCAACGGTTGGCTGCCGACGGGATTCCGCCCCCTCGGCCGCATGAAGGCCTGCCGCGATCTGCCCCTCCTGGTCGTCCATGGTGCCTGGAATTCCAGGCATCCGCTCTCGAACGCCCGGCGGGACGTTGCCGCACTGCGAGCCGGCGGCCTCAGAGTGGCTTTCCAGTCGTATCCCTCCACCCACCGGCTGAACAGCCAGATGCTGGGGGACGTGGATACCTGGCTGATGAACCATTGCACGGGCCAGACCACCCTCTGAGCTCCGGGCCCATGCGCCTGGACCGGGGACTCCGGCCCTTGCGATTTCCCTCCGAGACTGCCCCTGCGCCGGCTCATCCCGTATGATGGATGACGACAGCGGCATCCGTGGTCGCCCGGGCCTCCATTCGTTCCGGCGCGGCACTGCGCCGCGAGGGACTCCGCCACCATCGCATCCAGGCCAGGCAAACGCTTGAGGGTCGTCGAGGAAATTCGCATGGACCAGGCCTTTGCCTGTCCCGACTGCGGGACCACGGTCCAGATCAAGAGGCTGGCACCGGGCCGGCAGGTGCGCTGTGGCTTCTGCCACCGGCTCCTGGAAGTGCCTTACCTTCCCAGGGTGGCCACGCCAGGCTGGAAACGTAGGCGCTACCAGCGGCCCTGGTGGGTCGTCTGGTCGTGGGCCGCCCTGGCATTGCTCGGAGTCCTCATCCTGGCGGCCGCGGCGGTCCGGTTCGTGGGCCACCAGGCGCGGCTCGGGCTGATGCGTTCGATCGAGCGGCTCGTGGCGTCCGCCGACGAGCACGAGCATGCCGGCCGGTTCGGCCAGGCGGTGCTTGACCTGGATACCGCGATCCAGCTCGGCACCTCCGCGGGCGGCTCGAACCCGGAGCAGCTCGACGCGTTTCGCTCGAGGCGCCAGACGCTGGTCCGGAAGGATGCCCAGAGCCTGCTCGACCGGCTCCATGCGGCTGCCGGCGCACCATTCCCCATGGGTGACTGGCTCGGCCTCGAGGCCCGCGTGGCCGCCGACCCCGACTTGACGCCCCTCCGGCAGCCGGTGGCCGACCAGTTCCGCCGGTCGCTGTGCGTCCACATCGAGACCGCGCTGGCGGAGGCCAGTTCGTGCGCCCACGCCGGTGACGCCTCGAAAGCGCTCGAGCACTGCGAACGCGCGGCCCCGCTGGCAGTGCACCTGGATGAGTCGGAGCGCTCACGGCTCCAGGCCGAAGCCGATCGGATCGTCCGCGCCGGAGTGGAGAGCCAGGGCATCGTGGTCGAGCCGCCACGCGGCCAGTTCCTCGCGGGGTCGATTGCCAGGTACAACAAGACCATGGTGCCTGCGCTCCTCAAAATGCTGCGCGCCAGAGGCTATCTGCCGCAGCCCGAGAAGTCGCCATGGAAGGACCTCTGGTCGGCCGCGCCCTATCGCCTGCGCCTGGAGCTCCGCGAGCAGAACGAGGGGAACTACATGGCCTCGAAGAATCGCCTGACGCGCATCGATGCGCGGCTGAAGCTCTTCCTCAGGAGCACCGAGATCTGGCAAAGTACCCCGACCGCGCGCACCCGTGTGCCCCTGCCCAACCTCCCTGGCTACTACTCCGCGCGGGTCGCCCTGTCGCCGGAGCGGATCGAGGAATTCGAGCGCCTGCTCTACGACGACGCCCGCGCGCAAATTGACGAGAAGTTCTCCTTCGCGCTGAACAATATGCCCGCATGCGAAAGGCAGCTCCGGTGAGCGCACCAGCGGCGGTCAGCCAGCGCAGCTCGCCGTTCTTCTCGGTATGAAGTTTTTGACGAAACGGCATACGGCACGTATCATGGCAGGGGTTGTGGCATCCCCGGCTGAGCGCGCAACGACCGACGGTTCGAGGTTCGACTCATGCACATTCCGGACGCGATTCTCGATCCCCGGGTGGCCGCGGCCACGGGGGTCGTGGGTGCCGCCGGCCTGGCGTACGGCCTGCGGTCCGTGGAGCGCCAGCTCGGCGAGCGGACCACGTCCCTCATGGGCATGATGTCCGCCTTCATCTTCGCGGCCCAGATGGTGACCTTCCCCGTGGGACCGGGAGTGGCGGGGCATCTGCTGGGCGGCGTGCTGGCCGCGGCGGTGCTGGGACCGTGGGCCGGGGCCGTGGTCATTGCCGCCGTGCTCATCGTGCAGTGCTTCCTGTTTGGTGATGGCGGGCTCACGGCGCTGGGTGCCAACTTCGTGAACATGGGGCTGATCGGCTCGGTCCTGGGCTATTCCATCTACGCGCCCATCCGCAGGGCCATTGGCGGCCAGCGGGGGATCCTCATCGGTGCCATGATCGCCGCCTGGTTCACGGTGCTGGTGGCATCGGGTGCCTGCGCCGTCGAACTGGCGGCCACGGGAGACCGGCAAAACTTCTTCCGGATCCTCACCTGGATGACGCTCGTGCATGCGGCCATCGGCCTGGGCGAGGCATTCATCACGGGCCTGGTCGTCCGGTTCATCCTCCTGACGCGGCCCGAGCTGATCACCGGTGAGAGCCCCGCGGGTCTGGAAGCCGGCGTGCCGGCAGGCCGTCCACCCCGGCGCTGGGCGGCCACGATCCTCGGCGGACTGGGGGTCGCGCTGGCCGTGGCCG
Organism: uncultured Planctomycetaceae bacterium; assembly: GCA_963833985.1. Taxonomy (GTDB): domain Bacteria; phylum Planctomycetota; class Planctomycetia; order Isosphaerales; family Isosphaeraceae; genus Aquisphaera. Next base: position 6,407,484 of record CAWIAD010000002.1, on the reverse strand, counting down.
TGTTCCTCTCTCCGCTGGCGTCCGACTTCCCCGACGGCCTCGAGTTCGTGGGCGCGAAGCTGGGACTGCTTGCCGCCGAGCCCGCCCCCTCGCCTTTGCCCTTGCCCGTGCCCATGCCGGATTACCAGCTCCCGCTGCCCAGGATGGAGCATGTGAAGATGGCGACAGCGGCCGCCGGCCTGATTGGCACCCTGATTGTCTTTGCGCTCTCCTGGGCGCTCGCGCGCATCTTCGCCGGCCCGGAGAAGCGAACGGAAAGGGTTGCCGCGGATGCCGCCTGACGCGGAAGAGACTGGCCTCCGGCCCCGCCCGCCGGGCCGCCTGCAACAGCTCGACGCGCGCTACGGTCTGCTCCTCGCCCTGGTGTATGTCATCGCCGTGGTGGCCACGCCGATTGGCCAGTGGCGGGTCCTGGGCGGGCTGGGCCTGGTGCTGGCTCTGGTGGCTGGGATCTCCGGCGTCTCGGTGCGGTCGCTTCTGCTCCGCTGGTCGGGATTCGGGATCCTCATCGCCTTCCTTGCCGCACTGGTGGCGCCTGGCCTGCCCGCGCGGACGAGCCACGGATTGCTGACGGTCGTCCTCTCCATTGTGGCCAAAAACAGTCTGGCCCTGCTCATGATGCTGGTGCTGGCGGCCGCCTGCTCGTGGCCGCGGCTGCTCCGCGCCATGGCCAGGCTGGGCGTCCCCCGGGCACTGGTGGCCACGCTCCTTTTCATGGAGCGGTACATCCACGTCCTGGGCGATGAGCTGGCGCGGATGACACAGGCCCGCCGCGCACGGACGTTCGCCACGGCACGCGCGGTCCGCTCCTGGAGGCCGCTCACGGGCATGATCGGTTCGCTGTTCCTGCGCTCGGTCGACCGGGCCGAGCGCGTGCACCTGGCCATGCTTGCCCGTGGATGGGATGGGGAATTCCATCACCTGGATTGAACGCCCCGAGGGCCGTCCCCGGACGCCGTCGCAAGACCTGGACCTCGATGGTCTGCCTTCACGTAATAAACCTCGTAACCGTGTTCAAGTCTCATGACCACTGAGATCACCGCTGCACCTGCCCTTCGCCTGTGCGGGCTGGAGTATTCCTATCCCGACGGCAGCCCGGCGCTCCGGGGAGTGGACCTCGAGCTCGCGCAGGGCGAGTGCGTGGCGCTGGTGGGCCCCAACGGTGCGGGCAAGAGCACGCTGCTCTTGCACCTCAACGGTCTGCTTCCCGGCAAGGGACGGCCGGAGCTTGGCCATCAGCACGGACTGCGGCTCGGCGGCGGCAACGGCCGCGCCACTCCCCATGTCTGGGTGGACGGCGTTGCGGTGAACCAGCGCACGGCGGCCGAGGTCCGCCGCAAGGTCGGCCTGCTTTTCCAGGATCCCGACGACCAGCTCTTCTGCACCACCGTGCTCGAGGACGTCGCCTTCGGCCCACTGAACCAGGGCCTCAGCCAAAACGAGGCGCGGCGCTTGCCCGCGAGTGCCTGGCGCGCGTGAACCTGCTCGAGGCCGCCGAACGCCCGCCCCACCACCTCAGCTTCGGCGAGCGGAAGCGCGTTTGCCTGGCAGGCGTGCTGGCCTGCCGGCCGGCGATCCTGGTGCTCGACGAGCCCACGGCGAACCTTGACCCGCGCGGCCGGCGCAGGTTCATCGAGCTGATCAGCGGCCTGACCGCGACCAAGCTGATCGCCACGCACGACCTCGAACTGGTCCTGGAAATCTGCCCCCGCGCCGTCCTGCTCGACCGCGGCCGCATGGTCGCCGACGGCCCCAGCCGCACGATCCTTGGCGATTCAGGCCTGATGGAAACCCACGGACTGGAGATGCCACTCAGCCTCCGGCTCTTGCACCCGCGCCAGGACTGATCGTCCCGGACGCGCTGGGTGCCGCGCAGGCACCCGCGGTCCGCCCCGCGCCAGGCGACCCCTCCTTTGACCCGGCCGACCGGAACAGGCAGAATCAAGAATGGTGACGGCGATGCCCGCTGCCGCCGATGCCGATGCCGATGCCGGCGAGCCCTCAGGCCAGAGCCGACGAGCCCTCAGGCCGAAGCCGGGCCGCCGAACATTCCTTCCTCGATGGCCGGTCGAACAACCGGGAGGAGACGAACATGCCCCAGCTCACCGTCTTGAGCCTTTGCCTGGCTGCATCGCTGCTGATGGCCCCGGGCCAGCCGGTTCCATATACCGTCCACAGCGGATACTTCGAGAGGAATGACTCCGGCCTGAAGGGTGCATCGAGCTGCCTTGCCATCAGGGACCGGGCGGTGTTTGACAGGACGTTCGGAGTCGCATTCACACAGGGCAAGAAACCGAACGTGCTGCCGGCGAACGCGTTTGACAGCCGGATGGTCGCCGGCCTCATCAAACGCGGCGATCGGGTGTGGGAGTACCGGGTCGAGGGCGTGACCGCTGACGAGGGAACGCTCTCCGTGCAGTACCAGGCGACACCGCGCGACGGCGGCGGCGCCACGTTCGCCTCACCGCTCATCGTATCCGTTCCCAGTGGACCGTACCGGACAGTCCGCTTCATCGAGAATGGCAGAGAGATCGGCAAGGCGTCATTCAGCGCGGTGGAGCGCCGCCCCGGGAAAGTCTGGACGAGGGTAGGACCACTGGGCGAGACACCCAGGCACGCGACCCATGCTTACCCGTTCTCCGACCAGCAGAACAGGGGCGGCTGGACGAGATTCGAGCCGATGAGCGACGAGTTCGAAGGCAATGCGCTCGATCCATCGAAATGGACAATGGGAATGTCCTGGTGGAAGGGCCGGCAGCCGGCACTCTTCTCGGACGGAAACGTGACGGTCTCGGACGGCAAGCTGCACCTGACGATGCGGAAAGAGCCCGTGCCGAAGGAGTTTCAAAGGCTTGGCTACCGAGATTACACCAGCGCTGCACTGCATACGAAGGCCCGGTCCAGCTACGGCTATTACGAGGTGAAGGCGAGGCCGATGGACTCCGGCGGCTTGAGCTCCTTCTGGTTCCAGCAGGAAGAGGTGCCAGGCTGGCAGACCGAGATCGACGTGTTCGAGATCGGCGGCAAGGCCCGGGGATTCGACTTCAAGGACAACATGACGCTGCACGTCTTCCGCACCCCGACGGAGCGGAAGCACTGGCAGGAAGGCGGGGTCTGGGTGGCCCCCTGGCGCCTGGCCGCGGATTTCCATGTCTACGGGCTGGACTGGAGCAGTGACGAGATCACGTACTACGTGGACGGTGTTGCCGTGCGGCGCGTCGAGAACACCCACTGGCACCAGCCGCTCTTCCTGATCTTCGACAGCGAGACCATGCCAGACTGGTTCGGCATGCCCGAGGATTCCGACCTCCCCTCCACCTTCAGCGTCGAATACGTGCGGGCCTGGAAGAAAGCCGATCCGGCGGAAAGTCCCCCGCGCTGATTGCTGCCGCGCCGTACGCGTGTGATTCCACGGAGCAGGGCGGACTGAATGACGATGAAGCCGAAACGGGCTCCCAAACGGGACAGCGGCTCCAAAATAGGAAGTCACTGAATTTGAGTTCCAAGACGGGACGTCACTGAATTTAGGGTTTCGTACGAGTCCCGAAGATGTCCCGTTTTCTCTCCGCGAGAAAAGCCTGGTGGCGAGGTGGGGCCGCCGGAGCAACCGGGGTGGCAGGCATCAAGCCGTGATTGTGCGGTTTTTCGCGGAAACTACTGGTCAGTTCATCTTGTGAGCGTATGTTTTGAGCCACACTACCACGATGGCAACGACGCATGCGATGGCAACAGCCCCGTAGAGCCACCGAAACACGAGAAAGCCAGGCGACTCGAAGCTGGCAAGGAACCCGAACCCGCAGAACGCCGTGAAAGCGATGAGGACGAGTGTCAGTGCCAACCTCGGAAAGAGACGCATGACAGCCCTCTGGTACTACGCTTCATGATAAGGCTGGATAGCCTGTGTCATCAATCAAAATGACTACAAGATTCCCCACGAGACCGAGCCCGCCCTTTTAACCTGACCCGCCCCGCCTCGCCGCCTCCAGGGAATAGGTCGGATCAGCGTCGTCCCATTGCACATCCCCGGATGGTCCGTAGATCGCGGGGACATGTTGACCCGCCAGGCGCAGCCAGGTCTGGATCTGAGTCCGATGGTGGCAAGTATGAAGCACACGCCGCCAGAACGTCCAGATTCGCTGCCTGCTCCGCCCACCAAAGAACGGCATCTCCGTCAGCCACCATTCAGCGGTCGCCTCGGTAAGCTGAGGTAATCGTCTCTTTGCACACAGGACGTACTGGTCCAGGTATTCTCCTACCATCGGATGATCGCCTGGAGGAAGCAGCTCTTCGACAGGTGGCTCCTGGATGCCGACGAACTGGGCGAAAAACCGTCGCTCGGAAAGGATCTGGTGGATCAGTATGGCACGGATGGTGTTCACCTTCTCGTGGGGCTTGAAGTCCAGCAGATCGCCGGGTATCGCCCGCCACATGCTGGCGGTCTTGTTGGTCTCGCTGGCATAGGTGACGACGAGGTGCTGGAAGAGTGGTTCTCGTGCCTGGGGGATCTCCTCGTCCGGGATGGCGATGAAGTCGTATCTCATGAACGCTCCCCCCGCATGGAGTTCGACGAAGCAAATACGGATCTGGCGCAGACTCTTGAGTGTACATCGGAATTCATCATACCGAAGGGGTCCAAAACTGGACGGGGGCCCAATACGGGTCCAATACGGGACATGACTCGCTTTCGGGGTTCGTACGAAGGCGTCCGGGGCCGCGAGCAGGCCGCCGACCCGACTGGGTGTCGCCGAACGAGGGAGTCAAACAGTCCGCGAACCTGGTCGCGATTCCAGACGGAGCCACGCGGAAACTCAAGCAACGCGATATGACTACTGTCAATGTGATCGAGTACCGTGGAGATTTTCAGAGAGTTCTCTCAGAGTTTCAGCCTGGTCGCCTCGGTGACTCGTCGTTCTGTGCTTGCTCATGAATCCTGCCAGGGATCCAGAACAAGCGCCCCGCTCGCTTCAAAGTGGCGAGTGTTGCGGGTCATCACGTGCAGACCGTGACGGATTCCGGTTGCCGCGAGCAGCCCATCCACGGCGGGCACAATTTGCCCGGCCTGCTGTGAACGAGCCGTGAACTCGCCCCAGATCCGGGCCGTTTCGGCGTCGATGGCGAGGAGCCGGTCCGCGTACTTGACCTCAAGACCGTTGAGCCAGGATGCGAGGGCCTTCTTCTTTCGGCCGGCGGCGAGAAGCGCAACGCACTTGGCGATCTCACCGATGGTCAGGACGCTAAAGAAGAGATCTCCGTCAGCGAGCTCCGCGACTGCGGCCTTGACGGCGGGATGTCCCTCGGGACCGCGTAGCTCCGCCAGGACGCAGGTATCGAGCAGGACCTTCACAGGGCCACGTCCCGACCGGGGCTCTGGTCACGAGCCAGGTCGAGACCCTCGAAGGATTCCCCCTGGGCGAGGTAGTCTCTGAAGGCCGGACGTTCTCCGGTGAGCCTCTCGTATTCTGCGGCGGACACGACAACAACCGTGTCCTTTCGGCGACGAACCCGCTGTGGCCCTTCAGTGAGCGCGAGGTTCACGACCTCACTGAATCGATTCTTGGCATCCGCAAGATTCCAGTCCATGAGAGGTTCTCCAGATTGGCTAGACTGTCTAGCTATACGGTCGCATGCGCTGGATTACGGAAGCAAGAGGTTCGTTGGCTCTTGCACATGCATTTTCGGTGTCGGTTGCAGTGACACCCCTCGCCGCTTCAATATCGAAGGTGTCCCGTTAATTCTCCTCCATAGATGTCCCGTTAACTCTCCTCTCCTGTCCCATTATCTCTCCCCCGCCAAGGCGTCGTCGATCCTCTATCGCACCCGCCAGCATCTGACCGGCCGTTACGCGGTTCTCGAAATTCCACCAGCCCTGTTCGACGACGCCATGCGGCTGGCCAATGCGCATGCGCTCCGCACCTATGACGCCGTGCAGCTCGCGGCCACCCTCGAAATCGACTGGAAAGAGCAGGACGCCGGTTTCGCCCTGGTGACGCTGATCTCGGCCGACCACGCCCCCGACGACGACGCCACCGCCGAAGGGCTGGCCGTAGACGACCCGCGTAATCATCCCTGGAATCCTTCTCATCAGAGGCCAAATCCCGCGATCGCACCCGGCGTGCAAAACGGGACGGCGTACAAAACGGGACATCACAGATTCTCGGGATTCGCACGTGGGCGGCCCGGGCTGCGGAGGGTGAATTCCAGCTTCAATCGAGCCGCTGTCGACAGAATCCACTCTTCTGTCCCGAGCGGGCGGCCGCGCGTAACAGACTTGCGGACCTGGCTCAGCTCTTCAGGGGAGAGGCGGCCGTTGACCAGGGTCCTCCAGTTCCGGGGACGCTCCAGAGGCCAGCGACCCAGAGGAAGGTCGGTGCGGCGATGCGCCCGCCGCCAGTACGCCCCCCAGCGCCACTCTTCGGCGTGCGCCACCAATCCGGCCCGCACCGCGTTGGCCTCGACATAGCGGCAAAGGGTCAGGAAGTAAGCATCCTCGGCGACGGGAAAGCTCTTGTAGCGGCCCTGGTAGAGGTGTCCGGATCCCCGACGGTGATAGCGCTCCTGGTGTCGGCGGACATGGGTCACGCCCACCCACCCCATGAACCTCCCCAGTGCCGCGTCGGCTCTCGGCCTGACGACCAGGTGCCAGTGATCGGGCATGAGGCAATACGTCAGCAGGTCGACCGGGTACCTCTGCAACCCATCGCTGAGCACGCGTTCGAAGGCTTCATAGTCCTCATCCTTGTGAAACAGCCGCAACCGCCCGTTCCCCCGGTTGAGAACGTGATAAACCATCCCCGCCTCGATCGATCGTGCTGTTCGTGGCATGGAACCAGTATCGCCGACACCCCCCGCCACTGCAATATTGAGGATGTCCCGGTTTCTCTCTCGTTTTCGATCTGCCGCTTCAATACCAAAGACGTCCCGGTTTCTCTCCCGCGTCTATCCGGCTGCTGTCCTGTATTCTCTGCCCCTTACTTCAGCAACTCGTACAAGACCACCCCGCCTCCTTTTTCTGTTCTGTCCTTGAGCTTCCCACCCAGGGCCTTCATGTGGGGAGTTTTACCGTGGGCAGCCAGATCCTCCTTGCTGGCCCATTGTTCATAGAACATGAATTGAGTCGGGTCGGACTTCGACTGGTGAAGGTTGTAGCAGAGGCAGCCAGGTTCCTTCCGAGTCGGCTCGACCAGGGAGAGCAGGGCTTCCTTCACCGCTTCTTCCTGCCCCGTCCTGGCCTTCACCATGGCCGTGAGAACTACTGCCTCGGTCGGAACGTTGGCCGTTTCTCCACCCTGCACCTCTGCCACGCCATGCAGCGCCGAGAAGCCCGCCAAGGTCGTTCCACTCGCCAGTAACCTGCGTCGATTGATGTCCATCAGCGTTTGCCCCCAATAACGTGAAGTCAAGGGTGTTTCGGAGGGCCGAGCATACATGCGGTAACAATCAGCCGCAAGTTCCTGGGGGCAGGTTGGGCCATACCCCAATGCATGGGCAGGACCCGCCGTAATGACTGCGGTCGGTCGTTGATCTTCAATGCCTGCCGGATCGGCTCATGACCTGCCCGAACCCCACACCGCCTGGATCAAGAGGATCAACCCGATCACCATCAGCCCGATGTGGACGTAGAGGAGGAACCGACGCCCATCCAAGCGTCGGTTGAGCACACGTCCGAGAGCGGTCGCCGCCAGGACCACTGGCATGGACATGAGGTAGTAGCGAGTCACTGCGGGAACCCAGAGACCAGCCACCCAGTAACCCGCCATGCCGACCAGGCTGGCGGGCAGGAAGTACCCTTGCAGAGTAGCCCGGAACCGATCGGGAGACCAGCGCCGCAGTGTCCCGTAGGCCACCAGCGGGGGCCCGTTCACGCCGTAAGCGCCACCCAGCACCCCGGCCCCAAACCCGAATAGCCACGCCAGGCGGTCGTCCTCCAACTCGAAACGGCTGCGTCCGACCAGGCGGTACATCGCGAAGGTAATGATCACGGCGGCGAGAACCGCCTTGACTATCGGTTCCGCGACCGATGTTAGTAACAGAAGACCGCAAGGGATGCCGAACGTGGTCGAAAGAATGAGCCTCCAAGCGCTGCTCGTATGGACGTCCCGCCAGTCCTGTAAGAGAATGACCCCGGCGACCGTGACCGACACGAGGACCGCTAGCGGAGCGGCGACCTCGACCGGAATGATCAATGCGAGCAGGGGTACGGCGACAAGGGCCTCCCCGAGACGAAACGGGACAGAGACGAAACGGGGAAACGGGACATGCATTGCGCGTAAACCGTTACGCACGATCGCATGGTCGCTAACTGCGATCGTGTACACATTGGGCTCTGCCTCCTGGGGAATTGGATCGAGGCCACTCAGTGAGGGGAGACGTCGAGGGAGTGGGTTGCTGACCGCTTGCGCTGCGAAGCTGCCGCAAACTGATACAGGACGCGATGAGGGGATTCGAGGGAGACATAGTGGGCGTGCCGGAAGGTTGGATCACATGGGAAGAGTGCGGTCATCAGCCGGCTTCCTTCGGGATGGCCTCTCTCCCAGGACGGTCATTCCGCTACCCACAATTTAGGAGCAAAGGAAGATCACCTTTCTTTCCGGGGAACGGACCGCGATCTCGACCTCTCGAGCAAGGAACTGGAAGCGCTCAAGGCCCAGAAGGAAGAAAGGCCTCATACAGATGCTGCTCACGGGCCAGGTGCGAGGCAAACCGATGGACGAAGGGGACTGATGGCCCGCAAGAAACAAGGCGGCCTCACCACGGCCCCCGACCTGCCGCTGGACTACGCCGAGTTCCTGGAATCGCTGAAGGCCCGCTTTCGCCATGCCCAGACGCAGGCAGCGCTCTCCGTGAACCGGGAGCTGATTCGCCTCTACTGGGAGATTGGCCGGGAGCTCGTCCAGCGGAAGGAACAGGCGAACTGGGGACAGCAGGTGCTTGAGCGGCTCGCCGATGACCTTCAAAAAGCCCTCCCCGGCGTGGGCGGGTTTTCCCGCAGCAACGTATTCCGCATGCGTGCGTTCTATCTCGCTTACTGGACGCCGGAAATTGTCGCACAGCCTGTGCGACAAACGAAACGGCGCTCTCGATGAGGACGTATCGAGGCATGCGGCAGGTCGGATCACGTGGGAAGCGAACCGTCATCGGCCGGCTTCCATTAAGCGGGTCTCCAGGACCGAACTGCCCGGGATGGTGAGTGCGGAGACCGGGCCGGCGCGACGGCGGTCTGGTGGACCCTCTCCCCGCCGCCGAAGGGCCGGTTAAACTGAGTGCATCGGCGAATCGACTTGATCCTGGAATCGAACCTCGGGGCGTTGACGGCGCGACCGACGAGCCGCCTGGAGAGCCGGGCCGCTCCGGGATCGAGCCACGCGTCTGTCAGCTCGGCCGGACGCGATATGACCCGGGGTCAAGATGTGGTCGCGAAGGGTTAGATCAATGCACCCGCCGTTCGCGGCAGAGAAGCCTCGCCGCATCGCGGGGGCCAACCGAGACCGATTCAACCGGTGTTACGCAGAACTCAATGAGGGCTCACCATGCCCTCCTCGATGATCCCCATGAAGAAGGACTGAACGTGGCGAAGGTGGCGGGTGTCTGGCTCAGCCGTCGTCAGAAGCCGAACCTCAGGGAGCATGCAAATGCCACGTAAATTGCCGTTCGATGTCGCTGTCGGCTCGCTGCACCAACTCGTCGAAGGGATGGTTCCGGGCGAGGAACTGGTACTGACCATGGAGGGTGAACCGAAAGCCATCGTTACCAAGCCAGCTCGGACGACATGGCCCTGTCAGCCCGGCACAGCGAAGGACACGAAGCACTGGATGGCCCCCGACTTGGACGCCCCGCTGGAGGACTCTGCGTGGCTCTGCTCACCTGAAACACCGGGGAAACCTAAACGAGAGGTTGCTACAAGACATGGGACGTCTGCACGTGTCCGAGCGGCGCGGCATGCGACGATCGCGGGCGCGACGAGGACGGCGGTCAAGCGGGTGGTGGGATTCGCGACTGGGTTCTGGTCGGCCTCACGGCCGAGGTTGGAGGCTGCGCCCGTGAAAACCACGTACTGACGCACGTGGCCATCCGCCCGGATCTCCACGGCGATGGAGCAGTGGCCATCCGCCCGGATCCCCACGGCGATAGAGCAGTGGACTCCCGTTTCAAACTCCACGACGCTGGAGCACCTGGCTATCGGTTCCGTACTCCACAAAACTGCGCACGTGCACGGATGCCCGTGATCCACGAAGCTGCGCACGTGTACGGACGCTCCATGCTCAGGGCACGGGTGCATCTGGACTGCCACGCGAAGCTCCGATGTCACGAAGCGGACGAACCAGGAGGCGCTTTGGCCCTGCCTCCTGGGGAATGAGATCGAGGCCACTCCGCGATGGGAGACGGCGGGGTGGTGGGATTCTGATCGCGGATGGTGGGAACCTGCCGTAAACTGAATACAGGACAGGATGGTCCGACGCTCCTTGCTCCTTGACAATCCGGCCGATGGTTGAGACCAGCGCGCTGAGCCGCGGCCGGGCGACGCGCTGGTCTGCCGGGCTCGGTCCCGGAAAGGAGGAGAGGACTTGCAACCGGGGACAACGATCCGGAAAGAGCGCAGAGGACGGCATCGTTCCGGGATGTCGTGGGGCGGGTGCAGCCGGGCGCATGCGGAACTCTGCCAGCCGGTGGGCCTCGCAACGCTCGACCCACCCTACCCGTCGTTCGCTACGGTCGTTCAATCGAAAAACGATGTGTAAGTCACTGTTCCGGAACAAGTAACGTCCGATGGCTTCGAGCCGGGATCGCGGGATCGAAGCCAATTTCACGGGTCCGAAGGCTGACCTACATCCGGGGGGCTGGACCCACGAACCGGGCAGCGACACGCCGCAAGGGTCCGGGGCTGACGCAGCACAGAAGGCTGGAAGTCACGTACAAATCGAGGGAACGAAGCCAAATTGGTGAGACACTCTAAACATATACAATAAAAAGAGTAACGTCTACAAAATGGGGTGCGAGCGGGCGCAGAAGGAACCCAATTTCCGGCAGGCTGGCCGGCGCGACTGTGGCTGTGGCAGTGGGGAATGAATGGATTCGATTGTCCGAACCGCCTGGGAAGGGTCAGCGGCCCACCGGCAAGGTGAGGATGGGGCCGGTCGCCTTCTGGGTGCCGAAATCGAGCCGGCTGAGCTGGAGCACCAGGGAGAGCGTGGACTTGCTGGCCTGGTCGCGGTCGTCGATGTAGTACCAGTAGCCCCGGTTCCTGACGGCGAGATACGCGGTGGGCGGCGGCTTGTGGCCCGAGCAGGCGTGGACCTCGAAGAGGCCGCGGGTGAGCGCCCGGCTGTCCATGGGTTCCCCCTGGGCGTTCACCGTGGGCTTCACCAGTCCGCACTGCTGGTGAGCGGCGGGCACCTCCACGCCATTGGACAGGTAAAAGAAGACCTGCGAGGTGGAACGAGGTGAGATCCGCAGCTCGGACGACGGGGGACGCGGGTAGAGCAGGGGGTCGGGTACGTCGCCGGGCGCCACGACGACGTCGTAGTAAAGCTGGCCCGGCCGCAGGTTCAGCAGCCCGACGATCTCCCGGACCTCGGGGGCATCGACCGCGCGGGGATTCACCCGGATCATGAGCTTCTCTTCCTTGCGCACCAGGACCCAGCTCTGGCGGTCCGGGGAGGCCTGGTATTCCATGCCGGCACGCGCGGCATCGACCAGCGAGGCCGCGGTCATGGAAGACCCCGCGATCGGGCCGCTCAGGACGCGATCGCGCTGCTCCGTGCGGATCGTGGCCAGTTCATGGTCCTGGGCATGCTGAAGCAGTCCGGCCACACGGAGAAAGCGCTCGTGGTCGGAGATGACGCCGCGCGCGGGGCCGCTGGCCGTCACCGCGTTCGGCACGCCGTTGAGCCGCTCGACCCAGAGCCGCAAGACCACCGCCACTGGCCAGCTCGACTCGCTCAGGAAGACGAGGGTCTCGGTCGGGATCGGTGTCAGGAAGCGCTGGACTGCCTCGCCGGTATCGCCGGGCACCAGGGTGATCGTGGGCCGGTTGGCTCCGCTCACGGAGAGGTCGGGAAGGATGGATGTGAACGTCTTGAAGATGACATTGCTGTTGCTGGGATTGGGCGCCAGGAAGAAGGGGCGGGCCTCCGCCGCGCCGGTCAGCTCGTACTGGGCCGCGATCGACGAGACGTTCAGGGCCAGCGGCAGCTCGCTGTAGCGCAGGTGCACCAGGTTCCTGAGCAACTGCTCCTCGTCGACCTGGCGCACCGCCTCCTGGTACCGCCAGTGCGTTTTCTCCAGCACCTTGGGGCCGAACGCACAGCCGGACAGGGCACACGCGCTGACCGCACCGCAGACCAGAAGAGCCATGCGCCGGATCGCCATCAACCGCGTCATCATGGCCGTGTCGTCCCCGGCTGGCTTGTCGCGACGGCCGGAGCCGCGGACGGCAGCGGGGGCAACGGCGCCGGGACGGCGGCAGGGGCATGGGCGGCCGCGGTCGACGGTAAAGCGGGTGCAGATGCGTCCTCCGGCAGCACCGGATCGGTCGCGGCGGGGCTGGTCGGGGGCTGTGGGACAAGGATCGGCGTCTCGGAGACGGAATTGTCCACCCGGCTCCCGCGCCCACCGAAGCGGACGTTCAGTCCCATGATGATGGAGTCAGTCTGCCCGTCGAGCTTGATCCGTTCGCCGGGGATCTGGAGAACGGGGCCCGAGATCTCATTGCGGAACTGATGCGTCCAGGCCGCCGTGACAACGATGTCGTCGGTGAGCTGGTACGACGCACCAACCGCGAACATCTGCTGCAAGAACCCGGGCGCCTGGATGTTGAAGAGCGTGTTCGTACCCTTGATCGGATTGGTGTTGTAGAGGTAGCCCGATCGCAGGGTGAGGCGATCGGTCACCTGGTACTGGCCGCCGAGGGCAACGGCGAAGACGCTGCTCCAGCCCAGGCCGCCGTCGATCGGCTTGGTGCCATACAGCGTGGTGTTCTTGTAATCCAGGTAGCGGAGGTCGACGTCGATGAGGGCCCGCTCGAAGCCCTTGTAGGCGATACCCCACGAGAGGATCTCCGGCACTTGTGACTGGATGCCGATCCGCCGCGCGGCGAGGTCCGGGGTGGAGGCGTTGAAGCCGTACCGCTCTTGCCAGACGGGGCTCTTGTACGAGAAGCCGATGTTCCAGTTGTCGCTCAGGTTATACAGCAGGCCAATCTGGAACCCGGCGCCCCAGAACGGCCGGGCGTTGGTCCCCGCGGGGAAGGTCGGCAAACCATACTGATCTTTGGGCCCCGGTGCGAAGAAGGCCGGGTTGAACGCCGAGGGGCCGGTGACGATCATCGGCCCGCCGCCGATGGCCAGGCGGTCAGTGACCTGCTGAGAGCCCGTCAGCAAGATGGCCAGGAACGAGGTGCTCGAGTAGATCGGTCCGACTCCGAGGTAGTTGGGGGGCTGCCGGGGAGTGAGGACGGGGGTGGTGTTGCTGCCGGCGTAATTGACCCCGCCGCCCACCAGGCCGAAGACGCCGATGCCGAACGTGGTCCTGGAATCGTCACTGAGCCGGAAGGAGACACCCGTGGCGAGGTTGGAGGCGACGCCGCTGTCGCTGCGGGCCACGCCGTAGCGGCCCGTCGGCGGGAAGATGCCGGCGATGGCACCAGCGGGCAGGCTGGAGGTCAGGTGGTAGCTGGGAATGAGGAGTTGCGAGCCGAGCAGGAACTCGTTGCGCGGCAGGCCGCTGAGGATGGCCGGGTTCCAGTAGCTGCCGCCGAAATCGACCGGGGCCGCGACCGAGGCCCCGGCCATGGAGCTGTTGATCGGTCCGGCCGTGGGCGCGATGATCCCCTGCGCGAACGCATTCGTCGCGCTGGCAGCCAGTATCGCCAGCGCGGCGACCATGGGGCGAGGCATCGTCGTCCTCCAGGGAAATAGTGGACATGCGGAGTCGGGTCTCGTCGTGAGGGCCAGACAATGCGGCTCACGACGAGGCAATCACAGGATGTTGCTTGAACAATTATCGGCCCGATCGGGCGATAAGATCACTACAATCGCTACAATCCCCGGAGCCCGCAGCGCCCCGCCCATCCCGAAGTTCGGGCCGATCCACGGGAGGGCGAGCGCAGGGCCGGGGAAGCCATCGCGGAGTTCGACGGCATCAATCTCAGTTGCTCGGTCGCCCCAGGGTCTCCATTTCATTGAGCCGCTTGAGAGCGTTGGCCGCCCTGAGCGTCTGGTAGTTGATCCCGGCGGCGTTCAGGCTGCTCCCCTCCTGAAACGGAAACAAAGGGATGGTGCTGAGGAACTCCTTGAGCTTGTTCTGGACCGGCACGAAGAGCCAGAGGTTGTCGCCGTACCAGCGGATGTACATACCGGACTCGAACGGGGCTTTCTCATACGGGTCGGCCCGCAGGTTGATGATCAAGGGCCAGCCGGTGACCTTGCGGGTGCCGGTGGCGATGTTCCCCTCCATGGTGGCAAAGTTGACTTTCCAGTCATTCCAGCGCACGGAATTGAGCTCTCCTCCCTGGCCGAAGTAGAAGATCTCCTCGCGCGGGCTCTTGGTGGACTCGCCCTTCAACAAGGGCAGAAGGCTATAGCCGTCGGCATGGATCTTCCAGGACTTCCCGCCAGCTTCGTAGCCGTTCTTGAGCTTCTGGACGATCTCGGGTTCGCCCGCGGCCGCCAGCAGGGTGGGCATCCAGTCTTCCAGCGAGGCGATCTCGTTGAGAATTGTCCCCGGTTTGATGACGCCGGGCCAGCGAATCATGCAGGGGACGCGGAAGCCCCCCTCGGAGGTCGTCCCCTTCTCGCCCCGGAACGGTGTGGTGCCGCCGTCGGGCCAGCTGACCGTTTCGGCCCCGTTGTCGGTTCCATAGATGACGATGGTGTTGTCGGCGACGCCCAGGTCGTCAAGCTTCTTGAGCAACTGGCCGACCATGTCGTCGTGCTCAACCATGCCGTCAGGGTAGAGTCCGACGCTGGTTCGCCCCTGGCTCTCTTTCTTGAGCCGCGTCCAGACGTGCATGCGCGTGCTATTAAACCATACGAAGAAGGGTTTCTCTGTCTTGACGGACCGGTCCAGGAAGTCTGTGGCCCTGGCGTAGATCTCCTCGTCGATGGTCGGCATCCGCGCTCTCGTGAGCGACCCGGTGTCCTCGATCTTCTGCTTGCCGACCCTGCCCCACTTGGGATCCACGGTCGCGTCATCCTGGTCAGTGGCCCAGGTGTGGAGCACTCCGCGCGGCCCGTACTTCTTCTTGAACTCGGGGTCCTTGGGATAGTAATACCCCTCGGGCTCCTCCTCTGCGTTCAGATGGTAGAGGTTGCCGAAGAACTCGTCGAACCCGTGCACGGTGGGCAGGTGCTTGTTGTTGTCACCGAGGTGGTTCTTGCCGAACTGGCCGGTCGCGTAGCCCTGAGCCTTGAGCAGGTCGGCGATCGTCGGGGTCCAGTCCGGAATGCCGTGCGGCGATCCGGGCATGCCAATCGTCAGCAGTCCGGTGCGGAAGGGGTGCTGGCCGAGGATGAACGACGCCCGCCCGGCTGTGCAGCTTTGCTGCGCGTAGAAGTCGGTGAACAGGGCGCCTTCCCTGGCGATCCGGTCGATATTCGGCGTTCGGTATCCCATCACGCCCAGGCTGTAGGCGCTGATGTTGTGAATGCCAATGTCGTCGCCCCAGATCACCAGGATGTTGGGCTTCTTGCCAGCCTGGGCGGCGCCGCGCCGGTGGTCACCAGTCCGGTTGTCGCCAGCGCCACCATGGCGCCGCGGTTGGCCCGGCTGGAACAATCGCTCACAGTTGTCGTTGAGATCAACGGATTCGGAGAACTGGAAACGAGTTCCTCCGCAGGCGCGGCCAGGGCAGAGTGTTCCGTCGTGGTCCGAAATGTCGCGGTCACATATCCCAGACCCGCGCCAAGCGCGATGACCAGGACTGTGCGAGTGGCCCGCTTGTTCACGATGATGTGGCTCCTGAGGCGTGTCGACAACCTCGTCAGGTTACGGTACGGGACAGCAAGGCACGATGAAATGCTTCAACAAGAAAGAGCCCTGGAATGATCACGCTCACTGGAGACTCGATCGTCACGCGGTGCAAGGTTCCAGGGAACCGGAACGGAACATCATAACCCGGACTCGAAGGCGTGCCAGCGTCAACGCCCACTTTCTCTCCGTCGAGCTGACTCGCACCGGGATCTTCCCATCCATCGAGCCGCGGGCGGATTTGGGCTCATCGACAGAGAGATCCCCGGAACGTCAGTACGCGTGCTGCTCGCCGCCTTCTTCGGCAACGGCCGGCCCGGGGTCCACGGCGACCATGGGCACGGTACGAGCCTCGGCTTCCTGCCTGAGCCGGACCAGCGCCTGCTCCAGCGGCATCGCCCCCAGGTCGCCGGCGGTGCGGTCGCGAAAGGAGACGGCCCGCTGATCCGCCTCCTTGGCGCCGACGACGAGCATGGCCGGAATCTTCTCGAGCTGGGCGTCGCGGATCTTGGCGTTGATCTTTTCGGGCCGGTGGTCGAGCGTGGCGCGGAAGCCCGCTGCCACCAGCGCAGCTAGCACCTCGGCGGCGTAGTCGGCCACCTTCTCGGAGATGGGCAGCACGCGCACCTGCTCGGGAGCCAGCCAGAGCGGGAAGGCGCCGGCGAAGTGCTCGATCAGGATGGCCAGGAAACGTTCCAGGCTGCCGAAGGGAGCCCGATGGATCATCACCGGGCGATGCGTGTGGTTGTCCTGCCCGATGTACTCCAGCGCGAACCGCTCGGGGAGCACGTAATCGAGCTGCACGGTGCCAAGCTGCCACTCGCGGCCAATGCAGTCGCGGACCATGAAGTCCACCTTCGGCCCGTAGAACGCGGCCTCACCGGTGCCCACGAAGAAAGGCAAGCCCATCTCCCGGAGGACGGCTTCGATCTCGTCTTCCGCCCGCCGCCAGACGTCGCCGTCAACACCCTGGAACTTCGGGTCGGACGGGTCGTGCTTCGACAGACGCATGCGGTAATCGTTCAGTCCCAGCGCGCCGAGCACGAACTGAGTCAGCTCCATCGTGGCGCGGAACTCCTCACGCACCTGGTCATGTGTGCAAAACAGGTGGGCATCGTCCTGGGTGAACCCGCGCACCCGCGTCATGCCGCCGATCTCTCCGGATTGCTCGTAACGGTACACCGTTCCGAACTCGGCCAGCCGCAAGGGCAGATCGCGGTAGCTCCGCGGCTGGGCCGCGTAGATCTGGATGTGGTGCGGGCAATTCATTGGCTTGAGCAAGTACTCTTCATAATCGCAAGTCTGCTCGAGGTAGGCGATGCGCTCGGGGACGTTCATCTCGAAGAACGAGCGCGACATCCCGGGCGCCTGCTGGCCGTCGGGACCGGTTTGGAGGACCGGCAGGTGCTCGGGAATGCCCGCCTTCCCCAGCAAGATGCGCTGGGCGCCGTCGTTCAGCGTGTCGGCGACCAGGCCGTCGAGCAGCTCCTTGGCCGCGTCATTGGAGAGCATCCGGAGCGGCGGGAACTGGCCGTCGCGGTACTTGGGGTAATGGCCGCTGGTCCTGTACAGCTCGATCTTGCCGATGTGCGGCGTGTACACCGGCTGATACCCGCGCTTCATGAGTTCGGTCTTCATGAAGGTCTCGAGGATGCCCCGGACGACGGCCCCCTTGGGCATCCAGAGGATGAGGCCCCTGCCCACCAGCGGAGAGATGGTGAACAGGCCCAGCTCCTTGCCGATCTTGCGGTGATCGCGCTTCTTCGCCTCCTCGAGATGCGCCAGGTGGGCGTCGAGCTCTTTCTTGTCGAAGAAGGCCGTGCCGTAGACGCGCTGGAGCATCTTGCGGTCGGTCTGTCCCTTCCAGTAAGCGCCCGCGATGGAGAGGAGCTTGAACGCGCCGACCTTGCCCGCGTGGGGGATGTGCGGCCCGCGGCAGAGATCGACAAACTCGCCCTGGCGATAGAAGCTGAGCGTGCCGAACCTGTGCAGCTCGTCGTCGATATGCTCCACCTTGAGTGTCTGGCCGAGGTCGGCAACGAACTGCCGCGCCTCGTCCACCGGCATGGTGAAGCGCTCGAAGGGCTCGGCGTCCTTGAGGATGCGGGCCATCTCGGCCTCGATGGCCGGGAAGTCCTCCTCGGAAAGGCTGCGGCCGTCGAGCTCGACGTCGTAGTAGAATCCGCTGGCCGTGGTCGGCCCGAAGGCCAGCCGCACGCCCGGGAAGAGCCGCATGATGGCCCGGGCCATGATATGCGCGGTCGAGTGCCGCAGCACGTCGAGCGCCTCACGGTCTCTGGACGTCAGGATCCGCAGCTCAATCGGCCCGGCGCTGCCGTTCTCCAGCGGCCGGTCCAGGTCGACGATCGTGCCGCCCGCCACCGCGGCCACAGCCGCCTCGGCCAGCCGCTTGCCGATGCCCGCGGCCACCTCGCGCGGGCGCGTCCCTTCAGGGTATTCCTTGATCGAACCATCGGTCAGCTTGATCTGGAGCATCGTCGGCCGCGTCTCTCAAGTCGTTGGGTTGGCGGATGATCGGACGGTTTCGTCGGCTCGGGTCGAGTCCCGGTCAGATTAACCCAACGGCGCTGCGATTGCCAATGCCAGGCGCCGTCGCAGGCCTCGTCGAGTCGCATGAACTGTAGAAGGAGCGAACCGCTCTTCATGCACACACCCATGGGTTCACTGATGGCTTTATGATGTTATCCTGCAACATCGTGGCATTTTGACACCGAAGAATCTAAGGTACAGACCCAGGTGGTCCAGGCTGACGCTCAAGAAAACGAGGGTGTGCCAGCCGTGTGCACTCGGATTGAACACCTGGCATAGAGCCAGCGGTCGTGCAGGCAAGGTTCGCTCCGAGAGGCAATCCCCGGCAAGGGTCACGCCGTGGCCGCCCTGGCGATCCATTTGGTATCGCAACGCCCTGTTCGCCACGCACAGAAAACGCCTCCTGCCGATCGGCGGCGCGAGTGCGGAAACGCGCTTCCATTGCATCCACACTCTTAAATTCTCTGATGAGTCCCGGGTCACCGGGCCGGTAGCGCTGAAGAACCAGGCATGAACGGCCCGCGGATGGCTGTTGATGTCACGCCAGGACGGCCCCGGCGCAGCGAGCGATTGCCGGCTGTTGTTCCGCAGGTTGCGCCGGGCCGCGACCCGTTCACGGTCCGCACACGCCGCCTTCGCGCGTGGACTTGACCCCTCAACCCGAGGCAGGACCGGCCGACTCGCTCATGCGGCCGCAAAATCAAGGAGAAGAATCGTGCAGGTCATTTCTCGATCGAGAACCCAGCGTCTGACGCATCAGAGCGAGCGTGGCTTGACCGCCCGGCCGGAACACCGCTCGCATCGCAGGAGGCTCGCGCTCGAACCGCTCGAGGTCCGGGCCTTGCTGTCGGTAACAACCTGGACCGTGAACAGCCTGGGCGATGCGGGCGCCGGCAGCGGTCATTCGGGAGACCTGCGCTACGTCATCACCCAGGCCGACCAGACCCACGGCGGCAACACCATCAAGTTCTCGGTGACCGGTACCATCACGCTCAACTCGGCGCTGCCCGACCTGAGCAACACCACCGGGCTCATGAATATCGTCGGACCGGGTGCTGCGAATCTGACCGTCACTCGCAGTACCGACTCGCAGACCCCGGATTTCGGCATCCTGACGGTGGATGCCAAAGTTCAGGCCAAGCTTGCCGGTCTCACGATCACGGGAGGCTTTACCACGGCCGGGGCGAATGGTGGCGGCATCGACAACCTTGGCACGTTGACGGTTCTGAACAGCACCATCACGGGCAACACCGCGGCAGCCAGCAATGGCTCGGGGGGCAACGGCGGGGGCATCTACAACTCGGGCATGCTCAAGGTCACGAATACCACCATCGACGAGAACGATGCCGCTGCCTCGGGCGGAGGCCTCTACAACACCGGCACATTCGCCGTCACCGTGACGAACTGCGAGATTGAATACAACGGAGGCTTCAATCAGGGCTCCACTCTTGGCGGCGGGATCTACAACGCGGGCACGCTTGCGGTGACCGGCACGACGATCGACAACAACGGATCCCTTGCCAACAACTACAATGAAACCGACGTCGTTGAGGGCGGTGGCATCTACAATACGAACATCTTGAGGATCGCGGGTTCAACCGTGCAGGATAACGAGGCAGACACCGCTGGGGCCGGCGTCGACAGCTCCGGCACGCTCACCGTGACGAACTCCACCATATCGGGCAACTCCCTCCTGTACCCCGGTAACGGGGGCGGCGTCGAAAACTCGGGAACACTGACGGTCACCAACTCGACAATCTCCGGCAATTTGGTGAAGAACGGCGGCGGTAATGGCGGGGGTGTCGACAATGAGGGCATGCTGACCCTCACGGGCTCCACGATCGAGGGCAACTCGACGCTGGGCCCTGGCGGGGGAATTTACAACGTAGGGACGCTGAAGGCCTTCAAGGCCGTGATCGACAACAACTCGTCCTGGTTTAACGGTGGGGGCATCGACAACTTCGGCACACTTTCACTCACCGACTCGACGATTGACGGCAACGCGACTGGCGTGGGAAACGGCCGAGTTTATGCCGTGGGCGGCGGAATCGCCAATGAATCGGGGACGGCAATGATCCGAGGTTGCACCATCGGTTCCTCTGGCGTTATTAGCTCCGACGGCAACAGCTCCAGCTGGGGAGGCGGCATCGCCAACACGAGCTCGATGACCATTATCGACTCTACCGTCGAGTATAACTCGGCCGGCGCTCGGTTTCAACGGGGATGGCGGGGGCATCTATAACACCGGTGCGCTCATCGTCACGAGCTCCACCATCGCCAACAACGTACTCGACAACGGGGGGGAAAGCTCGGTCGGAACGGGCGGGGGCGGCGTCTATAATTCCGGCACGGTAACGATCACCGGATCTTCGATCACCGGCAATAGTACAGACGGGTCGGGCGGGGGCGTTTGCACCACGGACGCCATCACGGTCATGAACTCCACCATCGACAGCAACACGGCCACCGGCTATAACTTTGAAGGCGGTGGCGGAGGTATCTATGGCTCTGGCGCGATTGTCAACTCCGTCATCGCCGGCAACACGTCCGCCTCCAGCGGCGGAGGCATTCTTGCCGCTGGCGCGATGACGGTCGTCAACTCCACCATCGCCGGCAACTCGTCCACCAGCAATTTAAATGCCGTCGGCGGCGGAGGTATCTTTCTTGCCGCTGGCACGATGACGGTCGTCAACTGCACCATCGCCGAGAACACAGTTGTCGGGAGTGATGAGGGTGGCGGTATATTGATCTATTATGGATCACTCACTCTCGATAATACCTTGATTGCCCTGAACACGAGCGGCGCAGGCACTCCCGACGACATCGATGTGTCCCCGGGAGGCACGGTCTCTTCGTCCAGCGCGTATAACCTGATCGGCACCGGTGGTTCCGGCGGGCTGGTCAACGGCGTCAACGGCAACCAGGTCGGCGTCGCCAACCCGGGGCTCGACCCCAACGGCCTTCAGAACAATGGCGGCCCGACCCAGACCATCGCCCTGGTGGCCGGCAGCCCGGCCATCAACGCCGGCAGCAATGCTCTGGCCATCGACCCCACCACGGGCAAACGCCTGACCACCGATCAGCGCGGCAAGGGCTTCCCCCGCATCGTCGGTGGCACGGTGGACATTGGCGCCTACGAATATCAGGGTTAAGCAGGTTCGCAATCGTTCTTTGACAGTCATTTAGCAGGTCGATGCGATCCTGGATGACCGGGAGGCCGCTCTTCGTGGGACACGATCGGAATCGTGTCACTTCTCAATCTTTTCGTGGAACACGATTCCATTCGTGTCACCTCTTCGATCTGATGGACCAGGAATGGCACGATTGGAATCGTACCCCACGAGGAGAGCGGCCAGGCAGGGCTCTCGGCCCCGGGCAAGCGAACCGCAATCCTGTCCAGAGACTTCTGCGGATTTGCTTAGAGCCACATCGGCGGCCGTCGCCGGAGAATGCGAAAGGCGCGCGCCGGCCCACCGTCCATGAGCGGATAATCGTGCGACTTGGGGGCATGCTCGGACGCACGTTCTCCGTCGCGGCCTTACCGGACAGCCTGCTCACAGCACTTGACGGATCTCTGATCCCATTCGGAATCAGCGATGGGTCAATCACTGTGGTCATTCCAGAGCCCTGGGCCCTCACACAGGGCTCGACGGCGATTTTCATCGGGGGATTGGGCCTCGCCTGGAATCGGCGGCGACGGTCCAGGTAGATACGAATTCAACTTTCAAGGACCCGGCGGTCCGCAGGGCCCGGACGAGAAAATCGCCCGGGCCCCGCGCGAACCGCCGATTCGTTTCTCGCTTTCACCCCACCCATAGACCAGGTTCGCGGCATCAGCCGTCCACGCACCGCTCACCGGGTTCCTACTCTTCGTGGCCTTCGTGCCCTTTGTGGTTCAATATCCCCTTTTGTGGTTCAACCTTCCCAACCCTCGTCACGCCTTTTTTCGTTTCAGCTTGGACAGGATCTGCTCGAAGCCCACCTGCTCGTACTTGTCGGGACGGTCGCCTTCCGGGCGCATGCAGAACACGAAGGTATTGTTGTCGTCCTCGAACTTGTAGATGCCCTTGGACGTCTTTCCCTTGGCATCGTCGGGGCCGTCGTCGATCTGGAAGTCGATTGTTTTCTCCGGCTTGGCCGCCGGGTCGAGCTTCACGGTCATCTTGTACGATCGGCTGGGCGCCTTGATTTCGAGCTTGTCGCCCTTGAACTTGTAGACGATCTCGCCGCCTCCCTCGGACTTCACGGTCCACTCGCCCTCGAGCGTCTTGAGGTCCTTCGCAATAGCCGCATCATCGGCATGAATCCGGGGAGCCACTGCGAGCAAGCCGGCCAGAATCGCTCCCGCCACGCTCAGCCTCAATGTCATCGAATGGTCTCCTGAAGATCGGTCAGCCCGTGGTCGGCTCAACCCTGCCACCTCGGGACCACCCCGCCGTGCATCTGGTCGAGCGGCATAGTTTGTACTGAGCGGTCAAGACCGGTCAAGCGGGAGAGATGTCGCGGCAGACCGCAGACCCTCTCGCGTTCAGGAGTCGTGGCAATGGTTTCCAGGGCGCGAGGGATGTCCTCTTTTTTCGTCATAATGCGATTCAATGGTCTAAAAAAACGCACAAACCTAGGAACCATGGGGAGCATTCCGGTATTTTCTGATATCGGGTAAACCAGTCCCGTGAAACATATCAAGAAGCGTCTGTGACACAGAAAGGCCCAGGAACGAGATGCAGATCCATGTCAAGGTCCGGCTCATTGCGGCTGCCGCCCTGGCCGCGTGTTGTCTCTGCGGGGGGCATGCGAGGGCGGGAATCATCAGCACTTCGGGACAGGTGGACGTGCTCTCCACGCCGCCGGCCTCGCTGCTGAATGGCCACCTCCAGAGCAACACCACGATCTTCGCGTTCACCGAACGGACCGACCTCACGCTCTCGAGCGCCCTGCCTGTGGATGTCAGCACCCAGGGCACCTATCAGAAGCTATCGAGCCTGACCCCGGGAACCATTGCCGCGGGCACGATGGTTGACAGCTACTTCCTGCATTCCGACCCGCCCAACGGCAACAGCACTTACAATGCCTCGCTCACGTTCTCGTCGCCCATCCTGGGGATCATTGTGCTCAGCTCGTCGCTCAGCAGCACCGACAGCATCCTGGGTGCGCCCGGCACGGTTTATCCCTCGAAAGATGGCACACGGGGCCTGGAATTCGGTAAGACCGAAGACTACGTCGTGTGGGTCTCCGGCGACACGGTCGATGTCCAGTTCCACACGCACAGCAGTATCGACGAGATCCGCATCATCACGGCGGCCTCGCCGGTGCCGGAACCGACTGGCCTGGTCCTCGGCGCCTCGGCGCTGGGCGTGCTGGGACTGGCGCGCGTCTACCAGGTGCGCAGGCGTCGCGTACGCTGAGCGAGCCCACACCCTTTCCGTCGGGGCGGTGCCGCCCCCTGTTATCCAACCGGGAGCCTCTCCCCCAGACGCCTCGATCATCACGGCGATAGCCGGTCGATGACCCAGCGGCCGGCTGCCCGCGTGTAGCGCAACCGATCGTGCAGCCGGCTCGGTCGGCCCTGCCAGAACTCGAGCACCGATGGGACCAGGCGATATCCCCCCCAGTTCTCGGGGCGGGGGATCGGTCCATCGGCAAACTCCAGTTCGAGATCGCGAACGCGCTGTTCCAGGACCTCGCGGCCGGCGATCACCTCGCTCTGCCGCGAGGCCCACGCACCGAGACGGGAGCCAGCCGGACGGCCCAGAAAGTAGGCGTCTGATTCGGCAGGCGCCGTCCGTTCCACCATCCCTTCAATTCGCACCTGGCGCTCCAGGTCGTGCCAGTGGAAGACGAGCGCCGCCTGCGGGTTGACCCGCAGATCCTTGCCTTTGCGGCTGTCATAGTTCGAGAAGAAAACGAAACCCCGGGCATCGTAGCCGCGCAGCAGGACGATGCGCGCCGAAGGCTGTCCCGCGGCGCTGGCCGTTGCCAGGGTCATGGCGTTCGGTTCGGGCACCTCGCAGAGCGTCGCTTCCTCGAACCAGCGATGAAACTGGCCAATGGGGTCCGGATCGAGCTCGGTCTCCTCGAGGCGGAAGCGGCTGTAGTCCTTGCGGGAATCCTGAACGCTCAAGACCTCGTCTCCCATCTGGACGCGAGAGCTGGCGGCCGAAGATGCGCGCACAGGCCGGGCTCGCCGCTCGCACCCTTCATGGAGTAGAAACCGCCGGCGGCTTCGTCAAGAGGCCGACAACGTTGATCAGGGCGCGCGACGTATGGTAGTTGGCTTTCCAGGGACTGGCCTTGGCAAGGTCTCCTTGCGGAGTGCCATCGCGCCGGGTCTCCGGGTACCAGCCGCCGTGGACCGGGTCGATCAGGTGCTGACGGATGAAGCGCCATTGCTTCTGGAAAGCGCGGGCGTAGCGGCTGGTCTGGCCGCCGTACTTGCGATCCAGGATCAGCAGGGTGTTCAGCCCCTCGGCTTCGGTCCACCAGACCTTGGTCGTATCGTAGGCCGCGGCTGCGAACGAATCGCCCTTGTCGTAGAACCCGCCGTGCTCGTCGTCCCAGCCCCAGTCCAGGGCGTGATCGGCAAGCTTGCGGGCCACTCTCCAGGTCGGCTCGTCATCGGCCAGGCCGAGCGCCTCGGCTGCTTCCACCAGCAGATAGGCCGTCTCGATGTCGTGCCCGAACGAGTCGTGCGCAGGAACCGCCCGCCAGTCACGCGTCAGGTACAGGTTGAGCGCGCCGGGATCCACGGCGATCCGGTCGCGCACCAGGTGAAAGACCTCGTCGAGCCGTTCCCTGACGACCGGGCGAGGATCGACCCGCGAGAGCGCGGTGAGCGCCTCGAGCATGTGGATATGAGAGTTCATTGTCTTGAAGCCGTAATAAACGCCCAGGCGGTCCTGGCGGCGAGCGACCGGCAGGCTCTCATCCCGGGACACGATGGGCGTTCCATCACGGCGCAGGGCCTCGAAATAGCCGCCGTACTGAGCGTCGTGGGCATGGTGCTCCAGCCAGTCGAACGCGTCCCTGGCTACCGTGAGTGCCAGCTCGTCCTGCGCCACGGTGCGGAGCTTGCTGGCCGCGTAGATCACGAACGAGGTGCCGTAGAGGTGCTTCTCGTCGCCAAGTTTCGGGTCAACGCTGCCGTCGGGGGCGACTGCCCAGTGGAAACCGCCCTGCTGGCGATCGCGGAGCACAATGTCCAGGCAATGCAGCCCGTGCCGCGCGTAGCCCAGGAACTCGGCGCGGTGCGGCGCGGAGAACTCGGCGTAGGCCGCGGCCGTCCAGGTCATGCGCGCCTGGTAGACCAGAAACTTGCCGTCGTCGGGCCGGGGCGTCCAGTCGCGTGCGAAGTTCTGGTGGAATCCGCCGTGTTCCCGGTCCACCGAGCGCGGGTACCAGAAGGCGGTGATCTCATGGTCGAGCAGTGCCCGCAGTTCCGCCGCCTGCGGCTGTAGTAAGCTGGCGGCCGGGCCCTGCTTCGGCGGGGCCGGCGTCTGGCCGGCGCTGGCCGGTCGCGGCGCGGCCAGACCTACCAGGCCCACGAGGGCACAGAGGACGGCATGCAACCAGGTATGCAAGGGCATGATCGCGGGCTCCAGGTCCAGGCCTGTTCGTCCGGGGATGCCGGATTATCGCGCGGCGCGGAGCTGGGGGCAACGGTGGCCCCGGCGAGAGACAGAGATTGCATGCTTTTCTCGTGTCGAGAGCGCGGCACGAGAATTGCCTTTTTAGTGGTTGGAACGCTCCGAGTCGCGAGCATCTCTTGGCAATGAGTCAAGATTTGGGTTAGGCTCGATGAGTGCACGTTGAATCTACGCCGAGCTCGATCTCACTTTCAGGGAAGAGATGCTCGACCAGGTTCGCCGGACCTGGTTCGGGCAAGGAGGCGTTTGATGACCGTCGGCGATCGTCCGTTGCGGGAGGAGAACGATCTCCCGGGTTTCCTGCAACGGATTCAGAACGGGGATGAATCGGCCGCCCGCGAGCTGCTCCAGCGCTACGAGCCGGAGGTCAGGCTGGTGGTGCGCCGTCAGCTCCCCCGACTGCTGCGGTCGCGGTTCGACTCGCTGGACTTTTTACAGAGCGTCTGGGGTAGTTTTTTCCGGCGAATGCGGGACGCTCCCACGGACTTCGAAGATTCCCGGCACCTTGTCGCGTTTCTGGCGAGGGCTGCGAAGAATAAGGTGATCGACGAGTATCGCCGGGCGGCCAGCCTGAAGCAGGATATGCATCGCGAGGAGCCCCTCTGGGGCGATGGCAGGCGTCCCAAGGAAGTTGCCGATCCGATCGACTCACCGAGTGAGCTGGCCCAGGCGCGCGAGGTGCTCGGGAAGCTTCGCGAGCTCTTGCCGCAGGACCGTCGATCGATACTCGAGCTCAAGGCGGAAGGGCTCTCCAGCCGTGACATCGGCGAGCGGCTGGGAATCAGCGAGCGGACCGTTCAGCGTGTGCTCGAGGAACTACGGCGGCGGATGGAGTCGGAGTGGGAGTCGCGGGGATGAACGTGGCTGCGTCGGGGCGGACGTGGGAGGAGGCGTCCTCTCCGGACGCGCTTCGTCTCACACGTGCCTACGAGAAGGCGTGGCAGCGGGCCGAGGTCGACGGTTCGCGGCTGGACCCCGGCGAGTTCCTGTCACGGCAAGGGCCGAGCGGCCAGCTTGCCGGCACGCGCCTGGCCGTGCTCCGCACCGACCTCTCCCTGCGCTGGGACGCCGGCGAGCGGGTGACCGCGCGGTGGTACCTCGACCGGTTCCCCGACCTCAGCGATGACAGCGTCGTGGCGCTGATCTACGAGGAATTCTGCCTGCTCGAGGACAACGGGCAGCAGCCGGATGCCGCAGCCTTCCTGGCGCGCTACAGTTCTCAGGCGGAGCCGCTCCGCCGGGTGCTCGACATTCACGGCCTCATCGGCTCGGCCACAGCCGCGAATTCGATGATTCTGCCGGGCTCGTCGGTCTCGGCCTCCCAGGCCGCGCTGGAGCCCTGCGCGCGCGTCCTCTTCCCCGAGGCCGGCCAGACGATCGGCGGCTTCTACCTCGTCGAGGAGCTGGGCCGAGGAGCGTTCGCCCGCGTCTTCCTGGCGCGCGAGAGGCAACTGGCCGATCGACCCGTGGCGCTGAAGGTGAGCGTACGCGGCTCACGCGAGCCCCAGGCGCTGGCCCGGCTCCAGCATACCCATATCGTGCCGGTGTACTCGCATCGGGTCGATCCGGCCACGGGGTTGCACCTGCTCTGCATGCCCTACTTCGGCCGGATCACCCTGTCGCGCGTACTCTCCGAGGTCGGGCAGGACGGCGAGGCGCACTCCGGCGCAGCACTTGTGGCCGCGCTCGACCGGCTGGGGGACCCGGCCGACGCGTCTGCCAAGGCGCGTGCGGCCTGCCGCACGGCCCTCGCGCGGCGCACCTTCGCCCAGGCCATCGCCTGGTGGGGTGCGCGCCTCGCCGAGGCGCTCGACCATGCTCATGACCGGGGAGTCCTGCACCGTGATATCAAGCCCAGCAACGTGCTGGTGATCGACGACGGCATGCCGATGCTCCTGGACTTCAACCTGGCCCGCGAGTCAGTACTCGTGGGTGAGGAAGGCCGCGCGGTGGACGCCACGCTCGGCGGCACCGTCGATTACATGGCGCCGGAGCACCTGGAATCGCTGGCCGAGGGAATCTCTGACCGGGTCGATCGCCGCTCGGACATCTATGGCCTGGGCGTGCTCCTGTACGAGGCCGTCGCGGGCAAGAAGCCGTTCGTGCCCCCCCGCAAGACCCAGTCCATGATCGAGGCCCTGCTGCACGCCGCGGATGACCGCCGCCACGACCCGGGGTACCTGTTTCACGGCGAGAGCGACGTCCCCCCGCCTCTCCGCGCCGTCATCAAGCGCTGCCTGGAGCCAGATCCGGATGACCGCTACCAGCGCGCCGGCGAGCTGGCGGCCGATCTGCACGCCATCGCCGACGACCTGTCGCTGCGCCACGCGCGGGAACCGATCGTCAGCCGTATGAGCCGGCGCGTCCGCCGCAATCGCCGCCGGCTGGCCGGCCTGGCGGTCCTCTTGCTGGCCGGTCTGGCGATCCTGGGCGCCTATGTGAACTTCGCGATCGAGCGCTACGACCGGTTCCAGGAAGTTCGCGAGCTCTTGCTCTCGGCCAGCCATGCGATCGATCAGGATGAGTTCAAGAAGGCCCAGTTCCTGCTCCAGAATGCCTCACATCGCGCCGAGCACTCCGAGCTTGGAACCTTCCACAACCTGCTGAAATGGGAGACCTTCTGGGGCTTCGGAGGGAAGCTGCGGCGGAAACTCGAGAAGATCTGGGTGGACCCGGACCTGGAGGAACTGAAACAGGCCATCCGCACCAAGCAATTCATGGCGGAAGAGGTCCTCACGGCCCAGGAACATGCCGATGCCTTGCTGAAGCAATCCCACAACCTCCGCTTCCGCCTCATCGGCCTGGGCGACGACATGCCCGGAGCGATCGCCGAGCTTCAAGCCTTACTGGCACCATTTCGCGTGCTCACCGCCCGGGAAAACTGGACCAGCCTCCAGTACGGCTGGGCGCTGCTGGACGAAGAACGCAAGACGAACGTCTTCCGCGAGGTCAACGACCTGCTGTTCCTCTGGATGGTCCAGGTGGAAATCTCGGCGCGGACCGCCAGCGCCAGGCTGGGCCAGGGCGGCGCGCCGGCCAGCCCGATGCGGCTCGATGATGCGGTGCGGACCTGCGACAAGATCCTCGGTTTCGCCGACCCGAAGGAGCCCTGGCAGGCGCTCCGGGCCCTCCTGGAAGAGCACCGCAGGCGGAGCCGGGGCATGCCCCGGGGTTCTGTCGATGCCCTGAATCAGCCGCGGCCCCAGGCAATCCTGGAGGGCGAGCCGCGCCACGTCGGGGGAGTCAAGTCGGCCCCGGCCTGTTTCGAGTGGGGCCTGCTCTGCTCGAGCCAGGGACAGACCAAACGCGCGATCGAGTGGATGCAGGGAGCAGTGTGGCTCAAGTGGGAGAATTACTGGTACCAGTTCTACCTGGCCTACCTGCTCGACCGTGAAGGCCTCGCCGACGACGCGCTGGACCACTACAGCGCCGCGGTGGCCTGCCAGCCCGAATCCCCCTGGGTCCGCTTCAACCGTGCCCGGCTCTATCGCGCCAAGGGGCGGTGGTCGTGGGCCCTGGACGACCTGATGAAGGCCCGCGCGCTCATGGGGAAGCGGCCCGAATCGCTTCAGGTCGGCCTGGAGATCGGCTACCTGCACTGGTCGCTGGGCAATTTCACGCAGGCCGCGAACGAGTACAGGGCCATCATCGACGCCGATCCGAATTGCGACTTCGCGCGTGCGGCGCGATTGAACCTGGCTAATATCGACGCGGAATCCGGCAGGGAACAGCGGGCGCGGGCCACCTACGAGACGATCCTCAAAACGCGCCCGGACGATGCGGCGGCCCGGATGAGCCGGGCCAACCTGAGCTTGCGGCTGGGTCAGCCGAGAGCCGCCCTGCAAGACCTGGATCTCCTGCTGAAACCGGGAGTCAAGCTGGAAGACCGCGATGACGTTCTGGCCACGCGCGCGATCGCTCACCTGCTTCTGAACCTGCGCGGCGAGGCCGTCGACGACGCCCGGCTGGCGCAGCAGACCCGGCCCGGCCCGGCTCACGAGCGGCTCTTGCAGCGGACCCTGCTGGCCGCGGGCCGCCTGGAAGAGCTACAGCTCGACCGGCCCGAGGAGATCCTCCTCCTGCCGGCCGCCGGTGCGGGACTGACGGCCGACCTGCGGTCCGCGGCCGGCGAGCTGGCCGTCCGCGCCGCGGGCAACCGAAGCGTCGCATACCGCGCGTTGCTCAACCGCGCGGTGATCCTCTCGGTGCTGGGCGAGCATCGCACCGCCGTGGCCGAAACCGAGCGCGCCGTCGCCATCGCGCCGCTCTCGCCCGATGTGCACCTCGTGCGCGCCCGCATCCTCCACCGCGCCAGCCAGGCGGCCCGGGCAATGAGCGAGATCGACATCGGGCTGAACCTCAAGCCCGACCATCCGGGCCTGCTCGATCTCCGCGCGACCATCCTGACCGAAGCCGGGCGGCCGCGCGAGGCCATTAGCTGGCTCGAGCAATCGATCGCGCTCTCGCCCAGCGCTTTCGCCTACCTGAACAAGGCGGCCGCTCTGGTGGCGCTTCAGCGCTACGAGGAAGCCGTGCACGAGTGCTCGATGGCCCTGCGCCGCGACCCCGAGCTGCCCCAGGCTTACCTGAGCCGGGCGCGTTGTTATGTGAATTTGCTGATCTGGGATCGGGCCCTGGCCGACCTGGAACAGGCCGCGGCCTGGGCCCACGGAGACCTGCGGCTCCAGATCGGCATCATGGTCACCTACGCGCAGTGCCTGCAAGAGCGTCCCGACCACAAGACCCGCTGGTTACTGTTGCTGGAGCGCACCTTCCGCCAGGGCTGGGACGTCTTCACCGGCACATCCGTATCCACCGGCGCCTTCCGCTAAGCCCGTCCCCAGGATCCGCGAGCCAGCGCGTGCCTCGTCCTCTCCCTCGACCTCGAAGGGACGTGCCGCGGGTGAACGCCCCGATGGTCGCCACCGCTCAGAGGCCCGCCGGAGGCTCACCTCAGCGACGAGCAACGGATCGAAGCCGAAAACGATTACCGGCTCTGCGTTCGTCGAGGTGGTACTCAAGGCACCAGGCCCAGGTGGCGACGTCGTGGTTTCATCCAGTACAACGACGCAGAGGAGTCACCCCGATGTCCACTATTGAGGTGATGCTCAGTGAGGAGGCTCAATCGGCTCGGCTCCGAAGCGGCAGCGCGCCAATATCCAGCGACAGATTCTCGACACGCTCCGTGGTTCACTGCACCGGTTCAAGACTCAGAAGGGGACGATCAACACGACCGGGGATCACGGCGGTGTATTCTCATGCCATTACTATACAAATAACTCTCAAAGTGTTCATATTGTGGGACAGACTCCAGGCAGTTCGTCGGCGATCGCGTCAACGACATCCATCTGACGAATGTGGAAAAACTGGCGCGACGCGTGAGAAAACCCCGGAGAAGTGAGTCCGGGGGAAGAATTCATGCACGGACCGTGCAATGGCGTGAAGGGAGTGAAGTGATCGGATGGGACTGCGCGGTGGTCATGGACCGGGGAGGCGGAGGATGCATCGCCTTGTGGTTCAATCACGTGTAGGCTCCGACGGTATCTTGCACATCGACATTCCGATGGGCAAGGAAGTCGCGGATCGAGAGGTGCAAGTCACGATCGACCCGGTGCGACGGGCATCATCCTTGATGACCCGGAGAGAGTGGCGACCATTCGTCTTGGAGACGGCAGGTCGCATTACCGACCCGTCCTTCGTTCGGCACGAGCAGGGCACTATCGTACAAAAAGACGCTTTCTCTGAATGAACCCTGGGTGAGGAGTCCGGCCATGAAATGGCAAGACCGGATCAGCAGAAGGGCGGACTTGTGCCACGGAAAAGCGTGCATCAAGGGACGGCAGGTCATGGTCAGCGTGATCCTTGCCAGCCTTGCCGAAGGTGATTCCCCGGGGGTTGTGATGGCGAACTACCATCTCGAACCCGAAGACATCCAGGCGGCCATGCTGTTGGCGGCGGACATGGCGGAAGACCGCTTCTTGCCCCTTGAGCAAGAGGTCTCCTGATGCAGTTCAAGCTCGACGAGAATCTGCCGCCGGCCGCGGCCGATCTGCTTCGCGACCTCGGTCACGCCGTGATGACCGTGTACGATCAGCGTATGCAAAGGCGCCCCGCGGGCTATCCACTTCGCACCGGCCGCCAGGCTCCCGCTCGCTCTGCCGCATCGTCACCGCGCCGGACCATGGGTGGGCCTTTCTTCGATCCTCTGCCGGCCAATCGTGATCGCGGGCAAGGCTCAGCGTATTCCCGAAGGCATCGGCCTTCGTTTCGTCATCAATGGCGATGGGCAGCGCGGGCAGAAATCCAGGCCAGGCGACCGGATTGGCCCGGGTCGAGCGGTTGCGGCGTCCCCGATGACTCGGGCACGACCCTGGCAAGGGATCTCGCCACCCCGGCACCGAATAGGTAGGATGGTCGGTTTGGTTCGTGCGCACGTTCCCTGCTGAGGCTGCTTCACGATGCCGATCCCCCGTCCTGATTCCTCGGTCTCGTCTTCTCCCCGAGCCAGCATCATCCCGACCATTGGCGGACCTTATTTCGCGCTGGCGGTGCTGTTCGGCATGAACCTGCTGAACTACATCGACCGCTACTCGTTCTTCGCGGTGGGCACGCAGATT
This sequence comes from uncultured Planctomycetaceae bacterium, assembly GCA_963833985.1. Taxonomy (GTDB): domain Bacteria; phylum Planctomycetota; class Planctomycetia; order Isosphaerales; family Isosphaeraceae; genus Aquisphaera. Next base: position 6,374,711 of record CAWIAD010000002.1, on the reverse strand, counting down.
CAGCGCGACCTGCACGTCGACGATTTCTGGTACGGCGTGCTCAGCGCCTCGTTCATGATCGTCTACACGCTCGTCTCTCCGCTCATGGGCTGGCTCGGAGATCGGTACAACCGCCGGATCTTGCTGGCCGGCGGCGTGGCCCTCTGGAGCCTGGCGACCGTCGGGACCGCGTTTTCCGCGGATTTTTACCACATGTTTTTCTGGCGTGCGCTGCTGGGTGTCGGCGAGGCCAGTTACGGTGTCATCGCCCCCGCTCTGATCGCGGACCTGTTCCTGCCCAGCCGGCGCGGCCGGGCCATGGGGGCGTACTACCTGGCGCTGCCCCTGGGAGGAGCGATTGGTTACACGCTGGGCGGGTTCGTGGGCGAGGAATGGGGGTGGCCCCGGGCGTTCCTGGTCGTCGGTTTCCCCGGCTTGCTCATCGCCGCGGCCGGGCTCTTGATCCAGGACCCGGGCCGAGGCGCCTCCGAGGGTATCACGCACTCCGGCAAGTCGGACCGCCCCAGGATGAGAGATTACCTCGCCCTTTTCCGCACACCCACGTTCGTCTTCAATACCGCGGGCATGGCCGCCGTGACCTTCGCCACCGGTGCTTACGCCGCCTGGGGTTCGACGTTCTATCAGACGGTTCGTGGCATGTCGATGAAGGAGGCCGGCGCCTGGATCGGCGGCCTGACCGCCGTTGCCGGTCTTGTGGGGATCGCCCTGGGGACGTTCCTGGCCGATTTCTTCGTCAAGTTCACCCGGCGCGCCTATTTGCTGCTGGCCGTCGTGGTCGTGACGGCGGCAATCCCCCTGGGGCTGTTCGGCATCCTCGACCCGGAGCGCGTCTCATCGCTGACCTTGCTCTTCGGCGCGATGGTCATGCTGGCCATGGTGCTTGGCCCCTGCAACACCGTGATCGCCAACGTCGTCCCCTCCAACCAGCGCGCCGCGGGCTATGCGCTTTATATCTTCCTGATTCACATCCTGGGAGACATCAGCTCGCCCATCCTGCTGGGTGCGATCTCGAACCTGTTCGGCAAGCCGGGTGTTGCGGAATCGCCGCTGGGCCGTTTGTTCGCCTCGATCGGCGCGCATCCCGTCGGCGAGACGAATCTGACGGTGGCCATGCTCTGCGTCGTGCCGGTCCTGGCCCTGGGCTGTTTCTTCTTCCTCCTCGGCTCGCGTCATCTCCCTGCCGACATGGATCGTATCGCGGCAAACGACGGCGGCCACCACGGCGAAGGCGGCGGTTTCGTGCACTGAGCTGAGCAACCGGAGCGAGCCTCATGCACCCGACCGCCATCGACACCCTCAGCACGTTCGGCATCGGGATCCTCTGCATCGTGCTGGGAATCATGGCCCTCGCGCTCTTCTTCAGTCTGCTGAGCTGGATTGCACAGCGCGGGGCGAAGCCGGAATCACTCGCGGTCCGGGGCGTCCTCAAGAAGGACACCTGGGCCACGGTGCACATGCAGGACGGCAACACATTCGAGCGCGTTCGGTTCATCGGCTTCACGAACTCCGAAGGCCCCAAGACGCATCTTCCGTACGACCTGAACGGCATGGTGATCCTGGAGGATCCGGAAGCCAGGCGCTTCCTCGTCCGCGCGAAGTCCATCCGCATGATCGTCATCGCTCCAGCGGGAAGCGGGGAGAAACCCACCTGACGACCCGCCATGGCCGATCAGTGCTTGCGAAGTTCCTCGGCGGAGCTGATGACCACACACCCGTCCCTGACCACGTACGCCAGGCGAAGCTGCTTGAGTACCAGCCTCAGGCTCGTCTTCAGCGGCACGCCGTCAAGGTCAATGCTCACGGTCGAGGTCAGCGAGCAACCCGCTTTCTTCAGGCCGGCCGGGTCGGTCACGAAGGGAATCCCATCCCTGTCGCGTGGCGTGGTCATCGCCTGCCTGACGTAGTTGAGCAGTTCATCCAGCGGCGCCAGCCCGGGGAAGGACATCGGCAGCGGCTGCTCGAGCCGGGCCAGTACCTGCTTCGTCCGTGGCGATGCGTCCGCGGCCGGATGCGCCCTCTCGTTCCGCTCCTGCTCGATGCCCTGCGGCGAGCTGATGATCAACACATCGTCCTTCACGATGAAGTCCAGATTCACCTGTTTGAGGAGAAGTTCGAGCCCCAGCCGCAACCGGGCGCCGTTGATCTCGATCCGGACCTTCGAGGCCAGCGCTCGTTCGACGCGCGGGTCGACGTAGATCGGCAGGCCCGGGTCGGTCGGTTTCTTCCCGTTGAAGGTGGCCACCTTGATGTAGTTGAGGACGCTGGAAAGCGTCGCGTCCTCGAAGTTCAAGGGGACGATCTGGTCGAGCGCATCGAGGATGGCCTGCGTCCGCGACGAGGTCGGCTCGGCCGGTTCCAGCTCATCCAGTTTGGCATGGGCCAGCGGCAGAACTGCGGCGACCGGTTGAAGCGGAGGCGGCGGCATCTGCCAGATCCGGACCGAGCGGTCCAGGGAAGTTGACACGGCGCGCTGGCCGTCCGGTGAGAACCCGACGCGCTGGACCATCTGCGTGTGCCCCTGGAATCGAGCAATCGTCTCGGCCCCCTTCAGATCCCAGACGTCGATGACCAGGTCATGACCGAGCAGCACGCGTTGGCCGTCGCAGGAAACCGCGACGCAGGTGCCCGTTACGGGGATCCGGCGCAGCTCCTCGCCCGTCTCCAGGTCCAGGATGCGCGTATGACGTTCTTCCAGGGCGATCAACCGGCGGTCGTTCGGGAAGACGGCCAGGTCCCGCACGCTGCTCATGCAGGCCATGCGTTGCAGCTCCCTTCCGGTCTCCACGTCCCACACGCGGATGGTGTGATCGTAGATGCCAGCGACGATGCGGCGGCCTCCCGCGCAGAAGGCAATCCTCGCGATGCTGAGCGGGCTGCGGTAAAGGGTCCTGGGCGCAACGGCCCCGCTCAGGTTGCAGAGGCGGATCTCGTTCCCGGCCTTGCCATACATGTAAGCGGCTTGCCGGCCATCGGCAGAGACGGCAACCGCGCCGAGAGGTTCGTTCTCATGGAGAATGAGTCGGGATCGTCCGTCCTCGAGGTTCCAGGTTCGCAGCGTCTGATCCTCGCTCGCCGAGACGACAACACGGCCGTCGCGCGAGACCGCGAGGGAGATAAAACCTGGCTCATGGCCTGTGAACTTGCGCGGAGGGTCGGTGAGGCTCGTGAGGTCGGCGAGCCAGAGCGCAGGATCCGTTCCCGGCAGTAATCGATCGCTCTGATAGTCTCCGCCGGTCGAATAGAGGACATGGCGGTTGTCGGGAAGCAGGAATGCATTGTCCGGAAGGTCGTGCGAACTGAGAAAGAGCGAGCGCCGGAGCACCGTGTCGCTTGTGGACTCGGGTACAGAGGTGCCGTAAGGTCCGTTCGCCACGGGCGCCCCAAGCGGCTCGTGGCGCACGGTGACGACAGCCTTCTCGCCGCGCTTCAGCGTGCAGGAACCGGGCGAGACCTGGAGCCCTGCGCCATCGCCGGCGAGCTGAAATTCATAATTGCCAGAATTCAGCACAATCCTGTCCTTCGTCTTCGGATCAAGAATCGTGACCTGCCGCCCTCCCTGCTTGACAACGACCTCGATGTTCGGATCGTCCGTCTCGACAATGATCTCGCCCGTATCGGTCCTGATGCGATAGACGATGAGAGCCAGGCAGACCGCGGCGATGGGCAGCATGGCCAGGAGCGCGGTCCTTCGCGCCCGCGGCCCTCGTAGCTGCGAGCCGGCGCTGGTACGCTCTGTCGATGGTTTCTGGGTGGTCGCCATCGCGGCCTGAAACGAGCCGATTGCGGAGGAGGACTGATCTCCCCCGCCCGGAGCGTCGAGCCGCATCTCGTGTGTTCCCGCGCGCTGGCTGTTGAGAAACGGCACGAGCGCCCGGGCGACCTCGTCGGGCGTCTGGTACCGCTGCTCGGGCGCCCTGGCCATCATCCGCTCGACGATTCGGGCCAGCTCCGCCGGCAGATCGGGGCGGATCTCCGCGAGCGGCTGGGCCGACTTTTCCCGGTGTGCCGTCAGCTTCTGGATAAGGCCGCCGGCGGGGTATGGCGGCTGGCCGGCGAGCAAGAAGTAGAGGGTACAGCCAAGGCTGTAGATGTCGGCCCGGATGTCGGCGGTGTGCGGGTCGTCAATCTGCTCCGGGGCGATGTAGTCAGCCGAGCCCAGGATCATCCCGTCGGCGGTCACGCCACCGTGGGATCCGGCCTCGCTGGCGAACCGGGCGAGGCCGAAGTCGAGGATCTTGAGCTGGCCGCGCGTCGTCCGCATCAGGTTCTGGGGCTTGATGTCGCGGTGGACCATGCCGTCCTCGAAGGCGTATTGCAGGCCAAGCGCGGCCTGGCGGATCAGCTCGCACGCCTCGCTGGCGGGCAAGGGGCCGTCGCGCTCGACCAGCCGGGCCAGGTCAATCCCCTCGATGAACTCCATGACCAGGATGTGCGTTCCGCCCGCCTGCTCGGCGTCGTAGGAGGCCACGATGTTCGGGTGGGAACCGAGCCGCGCAGCCGACCGGACCTCGCGGCCGAACCGCTCGACGAGCGCGGGGTTGCCCAGCAGCTCGTTGCGAATGACCTTGAGGGCGACGGGCCGGGCCATCAAGCGGTGCTCCGCCCGGAACACGGTGCCCATGCCTCCGGTGCCCAGAACCGAGACGATCCGATAGCGCGGGTGATCGCTGAGCTCCTTCGGGGGCACAAGAGTGGGAGGCCGATGCACGGGCGGGTCGGCGACAGTCGCTTGCTCGTGCGGAGCATTTGGGGGGAGGATGAATGACGAAGGCACCTGGAAGCCTGGCGGCAGGTCGACCGCGGGCTGCTGCTGCGGGGGCACCGGCGCCGCGATCGTCGCCGAGGCACGATGACGGAGCTTCACAACCAACGAATCGTCCGGCAGCGCGCGAATCCATCGGCAGCACGAGTCGCAAGAGGAGAGGTGTTCCTCGATCTCGTCCATCTCCGGCTCCTCGAGACGGCCCTGGGCAAAGGCCGAGAGCTGATGGGTTGTGGGGTGGGTCTCGATGTCCGTCATCGCACGGGCTCCTCGAATCGGGCGTGAGGCACGGGCACCACATTTCTGGCCACAACGGCTGTCGCCGCTCGTGCTCACTCCCCGGCTATGAGTGAGAATGCCGGACCGGCGCAATCCTTTCAGAAAAATGGAAACTCAGTCGACAAGCCCCTCTGCATTGCGTCTCAAACGCCCGAGCACGCGCGACCTCGCAATCAGGACCGCATTGACACTCAGGCCCAGCTCGGCGGCGACCTGCTCGGGCGCTGCCCCATCGAGAACCTGCCTCCGGAACGCTTGCCAGGTGGCCGGGCGGAAATCGGGCTCGATCAGGTGCAGCAGGCGATGCAGGACGAACTCGTCGTGCTCGCGATCCCACCGGTGGCCCAGGTCGCTGGCCGGATCCTCCAGTTGATCGAGTGCCGAGTCAAGGTCCGGCAGGGGGTCCGTCCTCGGGCGCGAACGCCGGGACCGCCAGGACTGGCGAAGGCAATTGATGGCAATCGTCCGCAGCCAGTTCCGGAACGCCCCGACCCGGCCGTTATGCTGGAACCCGGGAACCTCGCGGACGACGATGCCGAGGACATCCTGCGTGAGGTCCTCCGCATCGGTCCCGGAGACGCCCTGCCGCCGGAGCCACGCGTTGATCAGTGGCGTGTAGAGGTCAACCATTCGTTGCCAGGCGACGGAATCCGAGCGATCGTGCAACCGCTCCAGCAGCGTGGCGGACGTCTCGGCCATGCGGTCTCCTGATCACGGAATGATGGCTCCCAGCGGGGAAGGCCGGCGCGGTGCCGGCCGGCGCCAGGGGCGAAAGCGCTCGGTGCATGTGTCGGATCCATGCTACCTGGCTGGCTCGAGCACGGCCAGCAAGACTCGCGTGGGCTTCAATGGTTCGTTAATGCCTCCAGAACGCCAGGGCAATCTCCAGCGCGATCAGGAGCACGACGGTGATCTCCAGGGCCTCCATGCGCTGGCCGCCGGACTGCTGGACGAGCAGGTCGTAGACGTCGCCGACGGTCTCGAGCTTGCGGCGGATCGATTGCTGCCAGCCGCGGAGATGGAACCGCGTCGATGCGAGGTCAAAGATTCGCGACAAATAGTGGTCGCCGATGAGCTTGAGGGCATTGTCCACGCGCTCGAAGAGGCTGGCGGCCTCGATCTCGAGCTCGCGCACCTGCCGCACGGCGACACCGTGGGTGGCCCAGAGCCCTGTACCCCAGCGTCTGCGGCGCTCGGGGCGAATGAGTCGGTAGGCCGCTTCCAGCCGGTCGTCGAGGCGGTCGTCGATGTGCCGGAACTCGAGCAACTGCACGTTGGCGAACTCGATGACCTGAAGCGTATCGGCACAGTCGGCATCGACGATGAACCCCGCGGCCCAGTCCAGGACCACGAGGTCGCTGGGCGTGTAGGCGAGCGCCAGCTTCGTGGCCTCGCGCACCTCGTCGCGGCTGAGCGGCTCGGATTCCAGACGGACCAGGCCGGCGATCCAGTCGCCGTGCTCTTCCAGCCAGGGCAACCGTGGGCCGGCAAGCTGGAAGAGGATGTACTCCTCGCTCATGTCGCTGTGCGCGAAGTCGTAGACGGCCGGATGGAGGCGTTCGATCCAGGGGGCGATCAGCCGGCGAGCCGCGTCGTTCAAAGGCGCCGGCTCGGCCAAAGCACCGGCCAGTTGCAAGAGCGCCCGGGGCGTGGCCTCCAGGGGGAAACGAACCGCCAGCGAGATGGCACCGAAGTCGAAGAGCGTCAGCTCGGCCCGCGGGCTCTGCACAGGACGATGGCCTTCGGGCAGTTCCAGTCCGGACGGGTCGACCGGAACGCGGATGGGGGCAGGGCGGTAGCCGATCGACTCCGGCGTCCGCCGCCGCCGGGGCAACTGGCCGAGCTCGCCCTGGAGCAGCGCAGGGCGCGTTCCAGGTCGATCTCATCGCCGATGTCGAAGGCGAAGTTCAGATGCAGGACGAGCGAGAGCGGCGTGTCGAGCCACGCCTCGGATTCGAGGGCGATTGTGTTCAAGACGACCGCTCCGGGCTCGTCTCCTCGTCGCCCAGCGAGACCGAGAGTTGCAGGCCTCCTCCGCTACCTTCCTCACTGGCCATTTCCAGCCCGCTGGCTGCGAAGGTGGCCACTTCGGATTCCGCACGGGTGAGCTCCGATGGAGCGATCAGCTGCGTGGAGTGGGGCTCCGCCGGGAGCGCTTCACCGGGCCCGGACAGCACGGCGGGCTCATGTTCTTTCCACCAGGTCTCCGCCTGGATGGCGGACCAGCTTCCGGCATCGGCGCATGCGGAGAGCGCGCGGGCCAGGCTTTCGGCGTCCTGGTAGCGGTCGGCCGGGTTCTTTGCCAGGCAGCACAGGGCCACAAGCTCCAGGTCGGCGGGCAGGCCGGCTTGTAAACGCGAAGGCGGAACGACCGGGTCGCGCACGTGCGCCACCATCACGGCCATCGAATCCGTGCCCGGGAACGGCGGCTTGCCGGTGAGAAGGAAGTAAAGGATGGCTCCCATGGCGTAGATGTCGGTGCGCGCATCGGGCGGATGCGACCTCATGATCTGCTCGGGCACCATGTAGAGCGGCGAGCCGCTCACGGTCCCCTCGCGGGTGACGACCGGCGATTCCTCCTGCCGCACGGGCTTGACCAGCCCAAAATCGAGCAGCTTGGCGACGTCGAAGCGTGCGCCCCGGTAGGCCGCGAAGATGTTCGGCGGCTTGAGATCGCGATGGATGAGCCCGGCCTGATGCGCCTCGCGCAGGCGCGTCGCAGGCCTGGCACATCAGGTAGATGACCCGTCCCGCCGGCAGCGGCCCGTGCCGCTCCACCAGCTCTTGCAGGCTCAGGCCGGGGAGGTATTCCATCACGTAATAGAACGTGCCGTCCTCGGTGCGGCCGTAGTCGAAGACCTCGACGGTGTTCCAGTGCGAGAGCTGGGCCGTTGCCCGCACTTCGAGCTCGAACCGCGCCAGCACGCGCGGCTTGTGCGACAGGCTGGAGCGGATGAGCTTGACGGCGCAGGGGCGTTTCAAAAGCTGGTGCTCGGCCAGGTAGACCTCGCCCATGCCGCCGGATCCAAGCTTCCTGGTAAGGTGGTACTGGTTCAGCCGCCTGGCCCGGAACTCGCGCGTGCGAATCGTATTGATGGTGTGCGTGCCGAAGATGGCCGTCACCGCGCCCATGAGGAGGTAAAGTGCGTTTTCGCTCAGTTTTTCGGGGGTGCGCGCCTCCTCGGAGATCGACCGGAACGCGCTGGAGGTCATGTTCATGACCAGGGGCGCCGCCAGGGCGCCAGGGTCATGGGCACGATCACGCAGGCCGCCCGCTTCCAGTGGTTCGGAATGAAGATGCCGTAGGTGAAAACAAGAATGAGCGTGCCGATGATGCTCCTCTTGAAGAGCACGCGCAGCTCGTTGACGTCGAGCCGCGCCTGCGACAGCCGCACCTGAAACCCCAGCGACTCGCTGGTCATGAAGAAGACCGCGACGACTGCGAACGTGGAGAGTTCCATCGCGCGCAACTGCCGCATCGAGGGCGTCCAGCGGCTGGAGAGCGCAAGCACGTTGCCGAGCAAAAGCAGGAAGACCAGGCCGTGCAGGTAGCCGACCGCCCGGGGAGCATGGCCGAAGTAAAGATCGCGCAGCAGGAAGACGCCGAAGCCGATGGCAAGAATCAGTGAGGCGGCCCGGAAACGCCGGTGCAGCAGATCGCGAGTTTCACTGTCCAGCCTGCTGCTGCTCGCGTCGCTCGATCTCCGCGCCGGGGCGAAGCTGTCCGGCAAGGGACTGCCAGCCGGCTTCCGGCTCCGGGTCGAGGAGTCAGGCGAGGGGTCGGGCTGAGACATGGGAAACTCGATCGTGACCTGCCATGAACCTTGGTCCGTGACGCCTTCGATGCGATCCGGGGACCGTACGCAACCTACGATACCACCGAGGCCGCCGGGCTCTCTTCGGCCAGATCGACGCCCGGAAAGAACGCGGCAACGGTTGTCCGGAAACCGGGAAGAATATCGTCGCCGGTCATCTCGTCCGCTTCACGCAGCCTGCGCGATGTGCCGTCGGGAGAGTAAACCTGAACCGTGCGCGTCTCGGGATGGACCACCCAGATGAGCTTGATCCCGGCCCTCAAGTAGTCCTCGAGCTTCTCATCCAGCTCCCGTGCGAGATCACGAGGTGAGACCACTTCCACGGCCAGGTCCGGCGGGATCGTGGCATGGCCTTCCTGGGAAAGCCGCTCCAGGGGATAGCGTTCCGCCCTGATGAATGAGACATCCGCCCGGCGCACGCGATCCGGCTTCCATGGAAAGCACTGATAGCCGACCTCGGAATCGAGTACCCAGCCCAGCCGGTGCTGCTCGCCATGATTTCCCAGCAAGCGATTGATCCGTGCGGCCACGACGCCGGAGAGTACGGACCTGTGTCGCTCCACCAGCTCGCCATCGAGCCATTCGTAACGCTTCGCATCGGGCATTCTGAGCAAGCGCTCCGGCGTGACGGCCCGCGCCCTGCTCGACTCCGGCTGAACCGGAAGCTGCGTTTCCGGCTGGGTCACGGTGCTCATGATCAAACTCCCGGCGCAGGGCCTCCCCCCATACTGGACCCGCGCACCCGAGTATACCAGCCTGGCACGGCGGCTTCAGCAGCAAGTCGTTTCTCACCTTCTGCTTCAATAGCAAGACGAGCCGGCTCCCACAACCATTGCGAGGGAGCCGGCTCGATCCGGCGAAGACCTATGCTGGAAGGCGAATCTCAGGGGATGTCAGTACCGATGGCTTCTCCTCCCGCCCGGGTGATCAGCGCACGCAGAACGGCCTCCTTGATGGTGCCATGGACAGACCGAACCGAGCCGTCACCGTACAGAATGGAGCTTTCTTCGGGATCGAAACCGCCGATCCGGGGCAACGGCAAAGCTGCGTCGTAGGGGATATCTTCCGGCTTGGTCCAGGGGACCTCACGCTTGGCCTCCACCGCCAGGAGTGTCCGCGACAGTCCATCGGTGACATCGCTAATGAGAGGTTTGTCTCCCTTGCCGAGCAGGGTTTGCGGGCCAGTGAACACGAAGTACGCGGCGTGGGTCTTGCTCGTCGATCCCATTCCGGGATAAGCGTACGTCGAAGGCATCCGGTCGATGAGTTTGCTGTTGCTGGGGCCGTCCCAGGGCTCGTCGAAGTTGTAGGCATTGTACAGGTCCGATTGGTCGAGGTACGGCAGGATCGCCACCCGCCAGCTATACGGCACCTTGCCGCTCTTTCCGCCGTACAACACCGGCGGCGGGAAGTGCTTGTTGATGTCCGCGTAGTTGTGGAAGGCCAGGCCAATTTGCTTGAGGTTGTTCTGGCTCTGCACGTGGCTCGCAGTGCTCTGGGCCGCGACGCCGGCCAGGCCAACGAGCCGGGCCGCCGTGGCAAGATCGACGGGCGCGCTCGCCTGCACCCGCACAGTCTTCCCCGTTGGTTCGATGCGCGTCTTGCTCAGCAGCGCGGCGAGCGTTCCCAGCGCCCAGTCGCCGGCCTCACTGAACTGCCCGGCGTGACCGGCCTGCTCCTTGAGGGATGGCACCGCGTTGCGGCCCATGGTCAGGAGAGCTTGCAGGGTGTCGGCGACGGGCCTGAGATCCTCCGCGTCGTTCACCGTGGCCGCGGCGTCGACCTTCAGCTCCCGATCCAGGCTGATGCCCAGAGCATAGGCCCGCGCTTTTTCCAGCAGGGGTGCAAGGGTGTCGAGCTTGATTTCCCCCTGGTTGAGCCGGCGCCGCAACCAGCGCGTGTCCAGCGCAAAGTTGATTTGGCCCTTGTCCACCTGGTTCCAGACGGCGTCCCAGGGATGCGCAGCTTTTGGCTCCTTGCGGTCTTCAATGAGCGTGCGCAGCAGGTCTTCCGCCGCCAGCACCACGGTCCGGTCGTCGGGGGAGTAGAGAGACATGGAAGAAGGGCCGGCCTGATCTCGCGCGGGCCGCAGTAAAGTCTGGCCCGCGACCTGAACCACTTCCGTCGAGTGCATGAAGCGGCTTGCGATCTTTTTCCAGTCCTGGGGCTGTGCCGCATGCACGATCATTCCCGAAGGCGGGGGAACCAGGGTGGGAGATCCTGGCGGCACCTGGTTCTGCGGAGAACTCTCCCAGAACACGATGAGCTGGTCGATCTCGTCGAGCGGCAAGGGCAACACCCTGCCGAGCATCACGTTGTCAGCGAGCAGTTTCTGGATCGGCCGCATGTCGGGCCTGCCCAGCAGATCGGCCGGCTGGAGCGCCAGAAACAGCTTCGTCTCGGACGGCAGGTAAGCCAGGTCGATCGCGGGACTCGCGGACGGCGCACCGGCTCCGGCAGGAGTCTGCTTTTCCGAGGTGGTTTGTGCTCGTGCCTCCGGCGCTGCGAGCGGCCCACGCAGGCCGGCAATCCCGACTCCGATACCCGCGAGCAGACCGATCGTGAGCAGCCGCACGCGCGACGACAGCCAGACGTGGCGGACAGACCTGGAATGGCGGAGCATTTCGATTCTCCTGATGAAGGTGCCTCGGGACGGAAGAAACGCCCGTGCCGGCCAGGACAGTGCCCGGTCGTCGCGGCGCAGAGCCATCTGGGCCAGCGTGGTCAGGTAGGGCATCGACCCTCCGGCCAGCCGGGCCGACCAGGCGTCGGCGGCCAGCTCCTGCTCGAGCCTTAACCGGGCGGCCAGCCAGTGCGCCAGGGGATGATAAAAGAGCGACGCCAGACTGAGCTGGGCAAGCAGGCCCGTCATGAAATCACATCGGCAGACGTGCGCCAGCTCGTGCGCGAGCACCGCCCGGCGCTCGTCCATGTTCCAGGAGCGCCAGTCCTCCGGCAGCAAGATCAAGGGCCGCCTCCAGCCGATCGTGGCCGCGGTCGCCAGCTCCGGCGCGGTCCGCAGCTCGACCGGCCGCCGGCAGCTCATCTCGGCACAAATGAGGGCCAGGGTATCGACCAGCGCGGGATCGTCCAGCGGCGTGCTGGAAGAGCTCAGGCGTCGGATGGCCCACAGTCCGGAGACCAGCCGGATCGCCCCCAGGGCCGCGCAGCCCAGCATCACCACGGCCAGCCAGCTTCTCCAGCTCCAGGGATCATGCTGATCGATCGCGGCAGGCTGCCCCCACTCACGCGCCAGGCTCTGGAGCATCAGGAAGAACATCGTCGGCTGCTCCGGCGCTGGTGGCTGCGGAGCCATCGTCCTGGCACCGGAAGCCGGGCCTGGAGCCGTGGTCTGCCCGGCGAGCTGATCGCTCGTGGCTACCGGCGGGCGCTCGGGACTGAAGCTCGCGACGGCTTGACGCACCCTCTCGATAGGCTGAGCGGTTCCCCATCGAGGCCAGGGAGAGATCGATAAAAAGGCCACGAGCGCCATGACCACCAGGCTCGAGGCCGCGGCCAGCGCGCCGGCCGCCGGGCTCCATCGTCTCCATGCCAGGTAGACGACGATGCCAGGCAAGGCAAACAGGGTCGAGTGGAGGAGAGCCTCCCAGAAGACTGCGACCAGCAGGTTCACGATGTCTTCCCTCCTTTCCGCAGCAGGTCTTCCAGCACCGCGCGCTCCCTCACGGAAAGCGCCTTCTGCTCCATCAACCGAACCAGCAAAAGCTCACGCGAGCCGCGAAACACGCGGTCGATCACGTCGCGCAACAGTTTCTTCGAGACCTCTTCATACGATTGCGCGGGTCGGTAGGCGAAGGGACGTTCCCGGTTGGTTTGAACCAGAAAACCCTTATCGGCCAGGATCCGCACCAGCGTGGCCACCGTGGTGTAGGCGCGATCCAGCCCCGAGGCGGCCAGCGCGTCGCGGACCTCGGCCACGGTTGACTCGCCCTGGCCCCAGAACGCGTGCATCACCTCCAGTTCACGCTCCGTCAATTCCTTCGCCGCAGGTCGTGCCATCGGTCCTCCTTTCCATGCCATCCGGCCCCGCGGAGCCGGCATGAGATTTGGTTCTTTAGATTTGGTTTTATAGTAATGGCCGGCCGGAAGAAGTCAAGCAGGAAATTCGGGTACGGCCTGATTGCTGGCGAATCAGCGTGACGGGCGAGCGGGCGAGCCGGGGCTGACGTGGCAGCTACGCGCCTTGATGACCATGTAGATCTCTTGACCTCGATGAAGCCCGAGTTGCTCGACCGTCCCCGTGACCACGCTGGCGATCCAGGTGACGCCGCCGGTACGAACGACGGCCTCGGCGTCGGGGCCGTGGGCGACGATGCGCTCGATCGTTCCTGCGACCAGGTTCTGCGCGCTCAGGCCTGCGATCGGCCCCCGCGCCAGGATGATGTCTTCGGCCCGCACCATCACGAACACGGGCGCGCCTGCCAGGGCTTCGAAGTGGGGAACGATGAGCTGCGGGCCGTTCTGAACTTGCAGCCGCATCGCCAGTTTTCCCGGCATCTCCTCCAGCACGCGCGCCGGCAGGATATTGCGCAGGTCTTCGAGGTGGCCGAACGAAGGCCCGTGGAGCCGGCCCAGCACGTCCAGCGGCGAGCCCTCGGCGCTGATCTTGCCTCCCTCGAGGAAGAAGAGATGTGTTCCCATGGTCACCGCTTCTGCCGGACTATGCGTGACATAGAGTACCGGTATTCCCTCCGAGGCCTGAACGTCGCGCAGCCGCTCCACCATGCTCTGGCGATTGGGTAGATCGAGCGCCGAGACAGGCTCGTCGCAGAGCAGGAGCCGCGGCCGGGTGCGCAGCGACCGCGCCAGTCCCACCCGCTGCCGCTCGCCCCCGGAAAGCGTGATCGGCCGCCGGCCCAGCAAGTGCTCCACACCGCAAAGGCTGGCGATCTCGGCGAGGCGCACCTGTTGCTTCACTCTGCTCCATCCCTTGAGCCCGAAGCGGATGTTGTCCCGCACGCTGAGGTGAGGAAAGAGCAAGTCGTCCTGGAAAATCATGCCGATGCGCCGCCGGCGGAGTGGCACGTCGATCCTGGAGACGGCGTCGAAGAGCGTGGTCGCGCCGAGCCGGACGGACCCTTCGTCGGGATGGGAAAGCCCCGCGATCATCCGCAGGATCGACGTCTTCCCGGATCCCGACGGACCGAACAGCACACCCACCCGGGCACCCAGAAGCAGGCGAACGTCTACCGTCAAACCGGCGTGGATGCGCTTCACGAGGCGGGCCTCGAGCGTGCAGTCCGCCGCGCTCAATGTCCCGCTCCCGGCCGAGGCAGCGTGCGCTGCACCAGCCAGAGCGCGGCAATGGAGACGACCGATATCCAGAGGGAGAGCCGCGCCGCGCGCGGGATCGCCGGCCTGAACGGCATCGTAAATCGCCAGCGATGCGGTCTGGGTGAGCCCGGGAATGTTTCCCGCCACCATCATGGTCGCGCCAAAATCGCCCAGCGAGCGCGCGAAGGCGAGCACGGTTCCACCGGCCAGCCCGCGCCACGCCAGCGGCAAGGTGACCGACCGGAAGACTGACAACTCGCCCCGGCCCAGCAGCCGCGCCGCATCCTCGAGCGCGGGGTCGACCCCCTCGAATGCGCCGCGGCTGGGCAAGAGAAAGAGCGGAAACGCGGTGACGGCCGACGCGACCACCGCACCGGACCAGTGAAAGACCAGGCTCACTCCGAGGGTGGCCTCGAGCCAGGCGCCCAGCCAGGTGCGCCGGCCGAGGAGTTGCAGCAACAGGTAGCCAAGCACTGTCGGCGGCAGCACGAGCGGCAGGATCAAGAGCCCCGAGACCAGGCCCTTGCCCACGAACCTCCACCGCGCCAGCAGGAACGCGACCGGCACGCCGCAGAGCACGATCAGCGCGGTCGCCGCGCTCGCCACCTGCACGGAAAGCCAGAGGGGGCCCAGATCGGCCATAGGCGCGCGCTCGTTCGCTCAATGTGTGGTGGGTTCACCGCTGCGGGCGGCACTGCCAGAGGCGCTCAGTTCGCGGGACGGGGCTCAGGAAGCCGTGCTTCCGCAGGATCGCCTGACCCTCCTCGCCCAGCACGAATTCGGCCAGCGCGGCCGCGCGGTCACCAGCCCTGGTGGCCGCAACGATCCCCAGCCCCTGGATGATGGGCGCGTAGACCGCCGGATCGATCTCGATGAGCCGCACTGCCGGGTCGTCCGCCAGGGCGTGGCTCACCAGCGCGGCCTCGGCATCGCCTGTCTGCACGTAAAGGAACGCCTGGCGCACCGAGGCGGCGCGGACGATCTTCGGTTCCAGCTTCGCCCACAGCCCGGCGTGCTCGAGCGCCTGCGCGCCGCCACGCCGTACGGTGCATATTCCGGGTTGGCGATGGCGATGCGCTTGATCTCCGGCACCGCCAGGTCACTCAGCCCGCGCACGTCATTGCCGGCGGACCGGTGCAGGCAGAGCACAAGCGACCCGCGGGCATAAGGCCGGACAGACTGCGGCTGGATCAGTCCGGT
The DNA here is from genome assembly GCA_963833985.1 of uncultured Planctomycetaceae bacterium. Taxonomy (GTDB): domain Bacteria; phylum Planctomycetota; class Planctomycetia; order Isosphaerales; family Isosphaeraceae; genus Aquisphaera. Next base: position 6,359,360 of record CAWIAD010000002.1, on the reverse strand, counting down.
GTCGGCCAGGTCCCGGACGAACTTCTCGTTGGCGGACAGGAACACATCAAAGGGAGCGCCCGCCTTGATCTGCTCGGCCAGCCGGCCCGATGCGTCGAAGGTGAGTGTGGTGATCGTGCCGGACTCTTCCTGAAACCGTTCGATGAGCCGCGGCAAGACGCGCTGGAGGTCCGAGGCCGCGGCGATGCGCAGAGGCTCCGCGGCAACTTCTGCCTTCCGCACGGCCGCCTGATCCGCACCCGCCTTTGCGGTCTCGCGCGCACCGCGATCGCATGCCGGTACGACCACAGCCGCAGCCAGGCCCAGCATCCAGGAACCCGCCCCAGCGATCCCTCCGCGCATGCTGACGATTCCCCCTTCGCGTCCCGTTCCGCCCACGGCCCGCGATCGCATCGTACGGCCTGCGGACGCGAGGCGTCAACCGCGCCGGGGCCGGGACGTCGCCCCGGCATCCGGCGAGCCATTGCCTCCGGAGCGGCCCAGGCGCGCAGGACCATGAAGGCCGAGCTGGTCGAGAGCCGCGCCGCATCTTACAATTGTAGGGTGTGTCCAGCGCAGCGACGACGCACCGATTCACTGGATAGAAACTCCGAGAGCGGTTCGAGATGCCGCCACGATTTGCAGCCGGTCTCGTCGAGCCCGGGCCCGGCGGGCGGACAGGCAGACGCGCACCGCGACCTCGTGAAGCCAGGGGCCCAGGCTTTCTCTGACCCGGAGCCGCCGAGCATCCCGGACCAGGAGCAGGAACGTGGCCTGGAAGGCGTCCTCGGAGTCGTGGTGATCGCGGACGATCGTCCGGCAAACCCCCATGACCATGGGGCCGTGCCGGCGGACGAGCGCGGAGAGGGCGGCCGCGGCGACCTCGGGATTCTCCTCTTCAACCGCCGATCGCTCCAAGAGGTCCGCGTCGCTCAGGTCACCAAGGCGGCCAGCCTGGGTCAGGGCCAGCCACGGGGCAGCCACGAAATCCGGGCGATCGACGTCCAAGCCTGTTCCTCTCCGGGTCGAACCCGACCCGCTTCAAGATCATGTCCTGGAGCCTCGGTGTTGTTCCCACGAGTTTGCTTTTCGTTCGCCGTTCGGTATGCAGCGCATAACAGAGCGGTGGCGAGAGCCCAAATCATCATCCCGCGAACGGTCATGCGGGCCAGTCGCATGGTTGCTCCCTTGCTCGCACGCGTCTCTTGTCGTTACGTATACTTATGGATGACCAATGAGACTCGGAAATCTTCATGCTTGGATCAAGCTTGACGGACCTCAGTCGATTGGACGACGAAGGAACTTCTCCCTCTCGAAGATGTCGAGCAACTTCGACAGCACTTCCTCGGTGGGTGGCTTTTCTGGGTCGCCGATCGCCCACTCATCCGCCGCTGCCCGCAGGGCCTTGAGTGCGCGCTCGAAGCAATCTACGAATCGATAAGAGGGGTCTGAGCTAAGCCCACCCCCCGTGCGCTTGGGGACGGTCATATCTGCCAAGTCTGGTAGGGTGGGTCAGCGCAGCGCAACCCACCATCCGAGCCGTTTGAATCGGTGGGTTGCGCTGCGCTGACCCACCCTACAAATCTATAATACACACGGGGATATAAAATAACTGCGCATCTCTGTTTCAGGTTACTACAGTGATTCCCAGTAGAGTCGCAACTGGGCCTGTCGGTCCCCAGCTTCGAGCATCTTGGCCCGCTCCACAGCATCCTTAGCCTCGGGGACGGTCCCGAACTGACAGCCGTACGGGAATTCAAGGATCAAATCACCCCGCGCCTCCCCTTGCGCTCGAGCGGCAAAGTGCTTCCTGCAAGTTGTGGTATCTGGCGTGCGATCTGAAGCCAGACCAGCGATGGCAGGTCTCCTCGACGGCCCAGTGGGCCGCTAATGAGACCAGTACGATTGACGGTCCAGACCAAGATTGAAGCCAAGAAGCGATGCTGAGCCGACCTGCGAAGTCCGAGCACAGCACGAGCAGAGCATCCACGGCGGCCCAGGCCAGGTAGCAGGGGATAAGCAGCGGCCAGAGGGAGCAGTGATCTCACTTCCTGTTACCGCCCGTGTAGAACTTTTCAGCATCCCTGAAATACTCGGCCAGTGGTGGCAACCCGACCTCTTTCCGCCGCTCGTCGACGTGCGACTCGTCTTCCAGGGGCCGAGCCTGGCACTTGCCATTGATGAGCGTGAACTGCGTGCCGTAAACCTGCTTCTTGCCCTCGGCCAGGAGCACGCGATCGGTCAGGTAGGCGACATCCGCTCGAAAAATCTCATCGGGTGCGACCTTCACCATGAGGTCGAGGCACTTCCGCTGAAATCCTGGGGAGAGGTCCGCGTGCTGGACCAGCAGCCAGGCAGCCCGCGCGCCATCCTTGCCGACGAGCGTGAACGTCGGCCAGCCGTAGCGCGCGACGATCTCCGCCATGCGCCGGGTGTTCTCGGTATCGATACGCCGCATCTCTTCCTGAAGCTTGCTGGCGCCGGCATTCTTCGCCGTATCGAACGATCCCTCGAATGCCGCCCTCACCTTCTGGTCGGCCTTCATGCGCCGCAGCAATTCCGCCCGGAGTCGCGGCTCCTTGATGCGCGGGGCATCCGACTCGTCGGCGGCGCTGGCGACCCCGGTGAGCGTGAGCCAGAGGATCAGCGCGATGCGTCCTTTCACGGGAGGTCTCCTGGATCGTGGTCGCGGAAAGGCCCGTGCCAGCGGGTAACCACCAGGCCAGGCGGTGGTTGAACGGCTCGAAGGATGCTCCGGATTGATACGCACAACGTTAGGGTATCCAAAACGAGCGGTCAAGCTCACGACGCAACTCGTTTCTGACCCTGATCAGTGATCGACCGCAGGCTTTCGGCGCGATCGTGGAAATGGTCCTGAGATTGCGGCCCGACGCTGAATCGGTTAAGACGAAATACATGAGTATCGCACACAAGATCTGTCGTGCGAGGGACTTCGAGATCCAACGGAAAGGCTGCCCCAGGGATGAAGACGGAACAGTTCTTGCAGCATCATGGCATCAAGGGTAACCCCTTCAGCGAGGAGGATGCCCAGACGGATACGGTCTTCAAGCGGCGCTGTCTCTCGACGATCCACCATCCGGCCTGGAACAAGTTTTTCGGCAGTCCCGCGGATCCTTCCACCGCGCTGGTGTTCGGAGAGAAGGGGAGCGGCAAGACCGCGCTGCGGCTACAGGCCATGGCCGAGATCGATGAGTTCAACCAGGCCAATCCGACCGACCGCGTCTTCGTCATCTCGTATGACGATTTCAATCCGTATCTGGACCACTACCGGGCGGCCATCCGCGCCGGCGACCCCACCGAGGTGCTCCGCCGCTGGCAATTGCAGGACCACATGGACGCGATCCTCTCGCTCGGGGTCACGCAGCTCATCGACCTGCTGAATACCGAGCGAGTGGACCTGACGGTGCTCAGCCTGGACCAGCGGCGCGACCTGCTGCTTCTGGCGGCTCTTTACGACGCCTCGACCGGCGAGCCGATCGAGCGCCGCTGGAGCCGGCTGCGGCGACGCTCGGGCTTCCGGCCGCTCTGGAGCCGTCGCGACCTCCAGATCGGCTTCGGCACCACGCTGGTGGTGCTGGCGCTGATCGCGATGTTCCCGGCGCTGCGGAGCTGGAGCGTGCTCCCGTGGCTGATGCTGCCGATCCTCGCCGGCTGGATCTACTGGGGCTGGCGGCTCCTGCGGGCCGAGTGGTACGCGCGCGACATCCGCAGGGGACTCAAGGTCCTGAGCCGCGACTCGTCGGCCCTGCGCTGGGAGCTCCTGTGGTTCAAACCCAGCGAGCTGGGTGGTCAGCCTTTACCCACCCCGGCGCGCCGGGCCGAGGAGCGGTACGAGCTACTCCGCAAGTTCCAGGGTCTCCTGAACACGCTCGGCTACGGCGGCATCATCGTGCTCATCGACCGGGTGGACGAGCCGCAGCAGATCGAGGGCGACCCGCGCAAGATGCGCGCCCTGATCTGGCCGCTTCTCGATCACAAGTTCCTGCGCCATCCGGGAATCGGTGTGAAGCTGCTGCTGCCGATCGAGCTCGCGTATTACCTGGAGAAGGAAGACAAGGAGTTCTACGACCGCGCCCGGCCCGACAAGCTGAACATGATCAAGCCATTGCGCTGGACGGGTCCATCACTCTATGACCTTGCCAGTGACCGGCTGCGCGCTGCCAGGTGAGCCCCTCTGCCAACGGCGACCCGTCGGACCACGCCAGAGCGGAGTCCGCCAGCGCGGAGTCCGCCCCTGCGGGCCTTGACCGCGACGGACCGCGGCTGCGCAGCTTCGTGGACGATGCCATCAGCGACGACTCCTTGAAAGACGCGCTGGGGAACCTGCGCACGCCCAGGCACCTGTTCAAGTTTCTGCATCGACTGATCGAGGAGCACTGCCACCGCCATACCGAGGACCAGCCCCGGTGGAGCGTTGACCCGGATACATTCCGCACCACGTTCTCATCGTACATGCGCGATCTCGAGGCGTTCGATCGCGGCTACGGTCACGGCTGATTCGGATTCAGGATAGCAGGGACATGGAGGTCGTGAGCGATCGCGTTTCCGGGTCGAACTCGAGGACGACGATGCTCCCCTCGGGAGTCGGCCCCACATTGATGACCTTGCGGCCATCCTTGAACACGCGCTCCTGGGCCAGGTGAAGGTGCCCGCAGAGGTGGATGCGCGGGGCGATCCGTTTGGTTGCTTCCAGGAAACAGCGCTGGCCGCCGTGGCGGCCGGAGGGCGTCAGGTCGGCCAGGCCCGCCGGGCAACCGTGCGTGAGCAGGATGTCGATGGGCTGCTGCGCCGCGATCTCCTCTGCCCAGCCGGCGACGTCGTCATCCGTCACATACCACGCCAGCCGGTGCGATCTGGCCCAGATGCCGCCAATCGCCGCCAGCCTGAGCCCGCGGAACTCCCGTACCTCGCCTTGTCCCAGAAGCACCGGCGTGCCATCGTCGTTCCGCAAGCGGGCCAGCAGGTCCAGCGGGTCGTGGTTGCCGAAGGTGGTGACCACCGGGCAAAGGTCGAGAAAGGGAGCAAGATCGGCCGCGCGGGCCTCCCCGGGATCTCCCCAGTCGCCACAGCAGAGCAGGAGGTCCGGCCGCACAGTGCCGGCCGCGCTGCGGGCAACCGCGAAATCGCCGTGCAGGTCGCTGATAGCCAGAAGCTTCATGCGCGGCGCCTACGGTGCAGCCGGTACCAGATCCGCATCATCACGACCCATGGGTCTGCCGTTCCGGGGATCCCAGGACACTATAGTCATGAATCTGGATGGTACCGTTGCGGCCGCCATAAGCAAGGTGGCGGCCGTCGGGCGAAAAGGCAAGCGTCTTCACCCAGCCGACCCCATCACGAAAGGAATCCTCGAGTTTCCCCGTGCGCGTGTCCCAGATGCGGATGGTGGCATCTTGATCCGCGCTGGCCATCAGGCGGCCATCGCTGGAAAAGGCCAGCGCATTGTTTCCGGCATGGTTGTCCCAGAACTTCAGCCCGGGCTCGAATACCGGCAGTTCCCAGAGCCCGAGCGACCGGACCTGCGGTCCCTGCTGGGCAATCGCCAGCGTCCGCTCATCGGGGGCGAAGACGAACGAGCGAACCGAGGAGAGGTGACCTACCAGGAACCGCGAGGAGTCGGCAGATTTCAGGTCCCAGGTGCGGAACTCGCCGCTGAAGGCGACCGCGGCCAGGTACACGCCGGACGGAGAGAACTCGATCATCCGGAGATCGTCGCCGAAGCGATCCACGACGCGCAATTCCTTCGCGGTCTCCATGTTCCAGAGGCGAACGACACCATCGCTGCCGCCAGTCGCCAGCAGATGGGCGGCAGGAGACGCGGCCAGGCAGCGGTAGGAGGCGCCGCCGTGCTGGTGCAGCAACTCCCAGGCCGCATTCTGGCTCGCCCGGCCCCAGATGCCGAACCCGCCAACACCGCTGGCCGCCAGGTACTTCCCGTCGCCGCTGATCGAGAGCCCGAAGATGTGCCAGTCCACGGGCAGGCAATCAATTTCCTGACCCATCCAAGGGTCCTCCTCGGCCACGATCCAGCTCTTCACCTTGCGGTCCCAGCCGCACGAAATCAGGACCCGGCCATCCGGCTCGAAAATCACCTTCTCCAGCACGGAAGTGTGTCCCGGGATCGTCCTGGAGCCTTGCCGCAGTTCGGGCCCGTTCTCCTGGACCACGCCGACGAAGCATGCCGCCACGCCGAGCACCAGCATCAAAAGCAGAAACTCGCGGCTCAAGAGCGGCAGCCGGACCGGGCTGCCGCGGCCTCGAGCCGCATCGCAAAAGGGTTCCTCTGCGCGCGGAACTTCCGTGTCTCCCTTGCCAAAGCGCATGAGAATCTGCCTCCACCAAATACCGGCGACGACCCAGCGTACACGAAGGTATTCGTTGTTCCTGAGCGTTCCTTGGCCTTGATCCCGCCCGGGATCTCGTCTCATCCACGGCGGCGTCTTCCGCAGTGGGCCGGCACGCTTGTGGTCCGGTACCAGTACGGAACGCGCCTGAGATTTCAATCCCCTGCGCGAGCTACGGGCATCGACGACTCTCCAGCCAGCAGACCCCGCCACAGCCGGACGGGTTCACGCTGCCGCCCGACATCCGGGCTTGACCCTGACCCTGGGACGCTCACCGCTCAGGGCGATTGCGCACGACGAACCGAAACAGGCCCTGGGTCGAGCCCCTGTGAAGGGGCATTAGCACGACTCCTATCGATCATACCGAATTCATTCGGGGCTGGAAACCCCCCGGCTCTCCCCGTGGCGGGAAAGCAGCGATGCCGGGGGACGCGGTGTCTCGGCCGGCCGGCGGCAGTGGCGATTTCCGGAGGGAGCCTGTCAGTCATCCTCGAGCGGTTTCTGCTGGTAAAGCTTGAGATAACTTTCATACCTGCCGACGTGAATCTGACCCCAGTGCACGGCTTCCTTCACGGCACAGAAGGTCTCATGGGTATGCGAGCAATCCGGGAAACGGCACCGGGAGATGTATGGCCGGAACTCCAGGAAATACCCTTCCAGCTCGCCCGGGACGATACCCCAGAGCTCGAACTGACGCAGGCCGGGCGTATCGACCACGTGTCCGCCCGCGTCCAGGCGGATCAGCTCGGCGGCCGAGGTCGTGTGCTTCCCCTTCTGCGTCCAGTCCGAGACCTCGCGCACCTTGAGATTGAGCCCGGGCTGGACCACGTTGAGCAGCGAGCTCTTGCCCACGCCGCTCTGGCCCGAAAGCGCGGTCACACCGCTGGAGAGCACGCCGCGAAGTTCATCAACGCCCCGGCCGGACGCAGCCGAGGTGACGATGGTCTGGTAGCCCAGCTGCGCGTAGAGCCCGATGACCCACTGGTAGAGCGATGGATCCACCAGGTCGGCCTTGTTGAAGACGATGACCGGGCGCACTCCCCCGGTCTCGGCGGCAACCAGGTAGCGGTCGATGAGGCTGAGCTTCAGCCCCGGTTCCGCGAGAGCCGAGACGATGATCACGGCGTCCACGTTCGCCGCGATCACGTGCTGGCGGTGCCGGTAGCCGCGGAGGATCACCCCGCGCCGCGCTTCCACGCGCTCGATCAGCCCCTCCTGGCCGCCCGTGGGCGCGGGGCGGATCCAGACCCGGTCGCCAACGGTGACCACGTTGCGGCCCTCGATGGCCAGGCTCTTGAGCAGTCGGCGCACGTGGCAGGGAATCATCTGGCCGTCGTCGGTCTGGACGATACAGACCAGGCCGTGGATGCGCAGGACCCGGCCGGGCAGGCACGTCGCCTGGTCCACGGCCCGCTGGGCGGCCGCGGAGCCGGCCGGGGAGTCGCCGGATTCGGCGCTGCCCGGGGCCGGTTCACCGGCCGCGACGATGGTCCTGTGCCGCGACAGTTCCCCGCGGGGCCGGACACGCTCGGTCGCGGCCGTCTCCTCCGAGGATTTCTGCTGGCTCTCGTAGCTCCGCGTCAGGTCGTTGGCGCGCGTCCGCTTCTGGCGGTTCTTGTTGAGCGCAACCCGGACTTTCTTGTTCTTGGCCACGTTCCGGCCCTAGATCGAAGCGACGCGGATCCATGGCGATCCCAGGTGAGGATCCGCCCGTCCGCCCTAGCGCGAGTGCAAGGGCCGCCGGCCGGTCGATTTCTCGCCACCGCTGGCCGCCGCCTCACCCAGGATCTGCAACGCTCGCTTGGTGTTGGTGGTGTGGAAGATGCCCAGCGCCTTGCCGGGGCTCGCTGCCGCGGAAGCATAAGCATAATTTATGTTGATATGCTCTTCCGCAAGCCGCTCGAGGACCCTGGCCAGAGCACCGGTGCGGTTCTCGAGGCCAACGGCCAGCACGTCCGCGATGGTGTACTCGGTTCCCAGCGAGGTGAGCACCTTCTTGGTGGCGTCCAGGTCGGAGGTGACGAATCGCAGGACGCTGGGTCCGTCCGATTCCATCACCGTGATGGCGCGGATGTCGACCTTGTCCTGCGCCAGGGCCGAACAGATCTTCGCCAGCCGTCCGGGTTTGTTTTCCAGTTGAGCGGTCACTTCGCTGACGATTTCCATCGAGTGGTCTCCGTCACGGGAGAGGGAGTTGCGTGGACGGTCAAGACGGACTCACACAGGTCGCGGGGTCAACCGGATCGTCCCGGTCCTCCGCCACGGCCTCCGCGGCCCCCGCGTGGGCTGCCCAGGCGCCCGCCTCCGCCTGCGGCCGGGGTCTGGTTCGCGGCCGGAGGACTGGCCGGCGCGGCGGTGGCTGGCGGTGCGATCGGCGGCGGAGCCATGCCTGCGGCAGCCCGGGCGGCCTGCATCGCCTGGCCCACAGCGGCGCCGCTCGCTGCCCCCATGCCCATGCTGGTGAAGACGTTCGGGAACGACTCGCGAGAGACGACGCGGATCGACGCGTCGTCCACCACGATCGCCAGGGTGCTGGGGAACATGAGCGCCTTGAGCTCCTCGGCCTTGGGGAGCCTGGCCGGATCCACCTTGAGCTGGATCATCGCGTCCTGCCCTGCCGCCTGGGAACCCCCGGGAGCAGGGCTCGCGGGTGGTGCCGCGCCCGGGTAGCCGGAGCGGCCCGCCATGCCGGGTTTGCTGAACATGCCCGCGCCGGCTCCAGCCGGAGCACCCCCGGCCGGGGCCGCCCCCGGCTGGCCGGGAGGGTTGCCGCCGGAGGTGGCCGCCGACAGCGCGATCGCTGAATTGATCGATGCCTGAAGGGTTCCCGGCAGGCTGGCAAGGATCCCCGGGACGGTGTCGCGGGGATCGGAGACGGCCAGCAGTACGGGTCCGGAGGGAACGTGGGCCAGCACCTTCTCGACGTCCGCCGACGGCTTCCATTCCTTCTTCTTCATCGTATCCAGCGCCGTCCGCGCCGCCTCGGAGGTCGTGGCGATGGCGATGTGATTGTGCTCCATGCGAATCGTGGGGCGGACGCCCGGCGGCGTGAGCTTGAGGGGCGAATCCGTGGGTACGTGGAGCATGTAAACCTTGACCGTGCCCGGCATCAGGCGGAACTCGGGCGCGGGGGTGTCCTTGAGGCTACGCTTCCGCGCCGGCCTGCCGCCCGCCCCCGCCATTCCCCGGCCCGGCCCGCGCGGCGACATCCCGCCCGGTCCGGCCCCTCGGCCGCCTGCCCCATCTCCCCCCGCGGCTTCCTCCTCTGCTGCCTTTTCCATGGCCATGGCCTTGAGCTCCTTGTTCACCGTGATCATGATCGCGTCCAGCGCCTTGCCGAAGGTCTCGGCGTCGCGCAGCTCGGCGATCAGCGTGGGCTTCGGCAGCGCCCCCTGGAGCGACGACAGCATGGCCAGCGGATCGAGGCCCCCGGCACTCGCGGGCGGCCGGGGCGACTCATCGGTCGCTGCCGCGGACCGTCCAGGCGCAGATACAGGGCCATGCGCGGCCCCAGGTTGGCCAGCAGGTCCTTCTCGAAGTCGACGCGGCTCTGCGCCTTGACCTTGTCCGTCAGCTCGTCGATCTGCTCCTTCCAGCTCGCGGGAAGCCCGATCTGGTTCACCGCCTCGGCGACCTTGGCCGGTGCGGCCGACACCATCACGAACGAATCCACGCCTTCGGGAATGGGAATGAGCTTGCTGGTATCCAGGGGGGGCTGGCTGAAGATCGCCAGGAGCGGCTTGCGCGGAGCGGGTGCCACCAGGCGTGCCACGCCCATGAGCGCGTCGTCGTCGAACCCCCAGCGGTAATCCAGGCGAGTCACGCCCAGCTTCGTCTTGATCTTCTCGAGGGTCTCGGCAAGCTTGGTCCCGGACGCGGCCGGAATGGCCCCGGGATCGACCATCGCGGTCATGAGCGGCACGAAGCTCCCCTCGGGACTGGAGAGTTCCTTGAGCACGGGGTGATCCGCCGCGGAAGGCGCCTTGCCGTCGATGGCCGCGGTGATGGCCTCCGCGTTCGTCGGGTGCGCGAAGCCAATGATCAGGTCATCCTTCTCGGGCCACCAGACCCAGCCCGCATCCGCTGCCGGACCGCGCGGCACGACCACCATCACCCGGCCCGCTTTGCGGTCGATCCTCGGCTTCGTGTCCGAACCCATCAGCATGCCGATCAAACGGCTGCTGATGGACTTGATCTCCTTATCCTTCGCGGACGATGCCCCCCGCAGCACCAACGTTCCCACGAGAGGGCCGGGGCCCTTGGGTGTGGTGTTGATCGCCAGGACCCAGCCCTTCCTCGCCATGTGTTTCGCCAGCGTCACGAGCTCCGCGCCGAGACCTTGCGGTTGGGTAGCTTCTCCAGGGGCTTCTCCAGAAGCTGCGCGACAACCTCCTCGAGCATCACTCCCAGCGGCGTCTGGTTGAGCATCCGGCAGGCCGCCGTTTTCTCCCAGGCCGCGGCATGGTCCTCGATTCCGTCGAAGCCGACGTAGAAGGCCAGGTTGTCGCGCGGCACGAAGCGCGACACCGGCAACGTGCCGGAAGCACTCGACTGGGCCGCCGTGGATCCCGTCGCCGGCTCCTGGGCCGCAGCGGTCGCCGCCAGCCCGCCCGCGCAGAGCGCAGCCATCATAGCCACCCCACGCCACCATGGACCCGCCATTGCCGTTTTGCCGAAAACCCACACGAACCGTTCTGGAAACCTGGAAGCGCTCTGGATTTGCACCACGACGGAAGTTCCTCTCGATGGTTCGCGTACGCTGGATCGCAGGGCGGGTCACGCTGGCCGTTCGATCGAGTTACCGTCATCGTAAGACCGGAAGGAGCGCGCGCGAACAGACTGCCCGGTCTGCGCCCGGCGCGGCCGGCGGTTTGCGCGGCCGATCAGGCCTTCGCTGGTCGCTGCCATGGCCCTCGGCTGCTCTCACGCCAGTGACGCGGCGGCGCCTGGCTCGAAAGCGGCCCTCGCGGAGGCAGGCTTTCACCCACGGGACCTGTCAGCTCGGTTTTCCTTCGTGGCAACAGCTCCCCGGCTTCCGCGGCGATGGCGGCACGTCGTTCGCGGGATTCGCCTCGAAGAATCCGTTCGGCTTGAGGGTAAAACCGATGTACGCCGTGGGCATGACAGGGTAATCCTCGGGCCGAGGGATGTGGGTGTGGCCGAAGGTGTACCAGAGGACCACGTCGGTGTTGTCGATCGGCCGGTCCTCTTCGGTCCAGCGCGGCAGGCCGTCGCCGCCGGAACTCTGGTTGGGGTAATCTCCTGCGCCGTACTTCTCCTCCGCGGAATAGGGCGTCACCCAGACATGGTGGTTCACGAACCCCGCGCGCTTCCGCCACCAGGCGGCCGGCGAGGCCAGCGGGAACGAGTTGTCGCCGGGCAAGAGCTTGTAGCCGATCGGCTCGCCCACGTGGTTGAGCACGCCGGGGTTGACGATCTTCCAGGTGCGCATCGTCTCCAGGCAGAGCTGACCGCGCGCGGCCAGCTCCGTCTTCAAGGGCGTCGCCACCGCCCGGAAGGCGTTCTCGAACGGGTTGTGCGCCCGGGCGGGTCGGCCACGACGTCGACGCGGGCCACGCTGTTGGCCGTACCGTCGAGGTCGAAGTCGAGCCGCATGTTGAAGAAATGCTGATGATTGGGGGCGTAGAGCTGGGGCGCGACGAGCACGCCGTACGCGGGCGTTTCGCCCGGCGGGTACGCGCCCAGCGAGAGGATGCCCGTGAGCTTCACCTCGAACTGGATGGTGCCGTCCTGGTAGAAGTACCAGAAGAAGCCGTACTCGTAGTTCTCGACGGTGGAGATGGATGATACGACGAGCCGGCGTGACCGCCGCACCTGGGGGCTGTCGGGCAGCCGGCGGTCGGTGTGCTTCCAGAGGATGCCGTAGTCTTCCTCGTGCATGCAGACGGCGTTCTTGATGGTGAGCGGCTCGCCCCGGCTGTCGCACAGGTGTGCATCGAAGTAGCGGATGAGTCCCAGGCAGTCGCAGCCGAGCTCCAGGCTGTTGGCGCACATGCCCATGCCGTACTCGCCCACGTCGAAGGCATTCTTGCGGCGCTGGGTCGGGCCGGGGTCGCCGTAGGGGACGACCATCTCCGTGAGCGAGGCCCGGTAGAGCACTGACCGCGCGCGGCCGCCGTCGTCGTATCGCAGGTGGTGCAGCGTCAGGCCCTCACGCGCGTTGAACCCGATGACGAAGCTCCACTTCTGCCAGCGGACCTGGTACCCCTGCACCTCGAAACTCGGCCCCTCCGGCTGGGTGATCTCCAGCGCCTGGATGTCCTGCCGCTGGTTGGGAACGCGGTCGGCAAAGTAATTGGCCGCGCCCGGAGGCAACGGCCAGTGCCCGTACTCCTCGACCCGCACCACTTCCATCGTGTTCAGATCGACCACCGGACGCAGGCCCTCGATGGGCCGCACGTAGCCGTTATCCGTCGCATCGCTGCGCAGAAAGCAGAGCGGCCGGGCCAGCCGGCGCGTGCGGTCTTCCTCGGAGCCATAGTTCCCTGCGCTCCAGATATCGACCATCACCAGGCGGGTGTCCTGCACGCCGGTGTGTCGCCTGAGCGCTTCCTGGAACACGGGACTGCGGAGCACGGTCTGCTCGCACTCGACCTGCTCGTCGATGGTCATCGTCGGCTGCACGCCGGGGACGTGCTTCCAGGCAACCAGGGTTTCGTCGCTGAGCGAGAGCGTGGCCTCGTAACAGGCATTGGCCGCGTTGTCCAAGAGCACCGCGAACGCTCGGCGCGGGGGCGGCTCCCCGCCAGGCGAGCTGTGGACCTGCGACTTCTCCGGCTCGAGCAGAGCCACCGAGACGAACCGTGTGGTCGCCGTGACCTTGCCGTTTTTCCGGAGCAGGTCGACCGCGGCCTGGACCTCCCTGGCGCTCAGTGGCTCGAGCGGATGCCGCGCGTGCAGGACCGGCGACGACGGGATCACGGTAAGTGTGACCGGAGTGGACATGGGATCTCCAGGAACACGAGGAAAGGACATGGCCTCGTCGTGGCCGGGAGAGGGCGACGCATACGAGGGTGTTATTCTGTGAGCACATGCCGCCCCGGTCCATCCTGGTCGAGCGGACAGCCGGCGATTGTACGATGCGGTCTCGTGCGTTGAAAGAGCCGGCCTTGCCAGTACCAGGGCCAATCACAGTGAAGAGATGCCCAACCTGGTAAAGAGTTCGGCGACTCGGGAGGCGTTTCTCCTCGTCGCCTGGGCGATATTGTTCGCTCGCCACGAGCGAAGCAGGCATCGAGGCTGCCGCGTGCCGACTTGCCATCAAGGGCAAGCTTCAGGAGAACCCGTCTCGGCCGCCGGTGGTCGGCCCAGCATGGCGTCGGCCCACCGAGTCAAGGCGGCCTCCAGCGCGGCTGGATCCAGACTCATGAGCGCCTTGCACTCCCACGGGGACCGTGGCAGCGAGTGATCAAGAACCTCCTGCTGGCATTCGACGAGCGACGTGGCCCGCCCGTCTTTCGGTTCACGGCGCGAATGGCTGCGGCGGAAACTCCAGGTTTAGTGGTCGGGTGGGTGAGCCGTCGCAGGCGGCGCAACCCACCTTGGTGCGGTGGGTTGCGCGTCTCGAGCGACGCTCACCCACCCTACGCGCTACGACACTCGCCGTTCAGACAATCGGTGGGCCTCGCGGGAACGCTCGACCCACCCTACGCGCTCGCTCCCATCGCATGCCCAGCGCGATCGCGTTCGGGTGGGTGAGCCGTCGCAGGCGGCGCAACCCACCTTGGTGCGGTGGGTTGCGCGTCTCGAGCGACGCTGACCCACCCTACGAGTTACGAGCCCGTCATTCGGTTCACGGCGCGAATGGCTGCTGCGGAAACGCCAGGTCCAGCATCAGGAGCCGGAAGTCCCGGCGGCCGCGGAGCGGGGCCAGGTCCGGCTCGTAACGGTACTGGGCCGGGTTGCGATAGCCCAGCGCGGCGGCCTGGCGGAGGTCGTCCAGCGCCCGGTCGGCCAGGGCCGAGGACTCGGCGGACCGGGCTTGCCCCTCGCGGCCGACGGCGTCGGACAGCGTCGCGCGGCGCAGGCCAGCAAGAACCACGCGCGGCCGTCGCGGGCGGGCAGCCCCTCGAGGAGGCCAACGGCCCGGCGGGCGTCGGCGGTGGCCCCGGCGGCGTCGCCAGCGTGCAGCTTCAGCAGGGCCAGCCGCCGCAGGCTGTCGGCCAGACGGCTGCGGTAGAGCGGCACCTTCGGGGAGGACGCGGCCAGCGTCTCGGCCAGCGCGACGGCCCGGTCGTGGCGATCGCGGGCCTCGCCGCTTCGGCCCAGGTCGCGGAGGGCGCCGCCGGCGTAGTTCAGCGCGAAGACCAGGACGTCGCGATAAAGAGGGACGTCCGGTGCGGCCTCGGCCAGCGCGCCGAGCAGGGAGCGGGCCCGCTCCAACTCGGCCAGCCCCTCGGCGGGCCGGCCGGCCGTGGTCAGGAGGTAGCCGACCCGGTTGTGGCTGACGGCCAGGCCGAGGCGGTGGTCGGTGACGTCGGGGTGCTCCGCGGCCAGCACCCGGTAGATGTCCTGGTACTTCCGCTGCTCGGCGAGTGCTCCGGCCGTGTCGCCGGTCTGCTCCAGCAGGCTGCCAACCCAGTTGTGACTGACGGCTAGCTCGCGACGGTAGTCGGGGACTTCGGGGTGCTCGGCGGCCAGCGCCCGCGTCAGCTCCTGGTACTTCCGCTGCTCGGCCAGGGCCCCGGCCAGGTCGCCGGTCTTCTCGAGCAGGCCGCCGACCCGGTTGTGGCTGACGGCCAGGTCGAGGCGGTAGTCGGGGACTTCGGGGTGCTCGGCGGCCAGCGCCCGCGTCAGCTCCTGGTACTTCCGCTGCTCGGCCAGGGCCCCGGCCAGGTCGCCGGTCTTCTCGAGCAGGCCGCCGACCCGGTTGTGGCTGACGGCTAGCTCGCGACGGTAGTCGGGGACTTCGGGGTGCTCGGCGGCCAGCGCCCGCGTCAGCTCCTGGTACTTCCGCTGCTCGGCCAGGGCCCCGGCCAGGTCGCCGGTCTTCTCGAGCAGGCCGCCGACCCGGTTGTGGCTGACGGCCAGCTCGCGGCGGTAGTCGGGAACGGCGGGGTACTCCGCGGCCAGGGCCCGGAACATGTCCTGGTACTTCCGCTGCTCGACCAGGGCCCCGGCCAGGTCGCCGGTCATATCCAGCAAGAGGCCGACCCGGGTGTGGCTGACGGCCAGTCCCCGGCGGTAGTCGGGAACGGCGGGGTGCTCGGCGGCCAGCGCCCGGAACAGATCCTGGTTCTTCCGTTGCTCGGCCAGTGCCCCGGCCAGGTCGCCGGTCGTCGCCAGCAGGCTGCCGACCCGGCTGTGGCTGACGGCCAGTTCGCGGCGGTAGTCGGGAACGGCGGGGTGCTCGGCGGCCAGCGCCCGGAACAGATCCTGGTACTTCCGCTGCTCGACCAGCGCCCCGGCCAGATTGCCGGTCTTCTCCAGCAGGTTGCCAACCCAGTTGTGGCTGACTGCCAGCTCGCGGCGGTCGTCGGGAATGGCTGAAGGGTCGCGGGTGAGAGCCTCGCGCACGAAGATCGCCTGGCGGTAGGCCGCCAGCGCGGCGGCGTCCTTCCCGGTCGCCTGGAGCGCCTCGCCGGCACCCTGGCGGGCAGCCCCGAGCGCCCGGCGGGCCTCGATCGTTGCGTCCGGACCCGCGGCCAGCGGCTCGGCCAGCGTGCCGGCCTCCTCGTGCGCGGCCAGGGAGGCGGTGTGGTCGCCGAGCTGATACGTTTCCTCGCCCAGGCCGTTCAGCGCCTTCGCCAGCGCGACCCGCTCCGACGCGACGGCGGCCGGTGCAGCCGCCAGCTCGCGGCGGATCGCCACCGCCTTCTTGTACGCCTCCAGCGCCTCGGGCTTCTGGCCGATCTGGTCGATCAGCTTGCCCAGCTCGGTGTATGACTCGGCCAGAACCGCCTTCGAGGCGACGTCTTCCTGGCCCCGCAGCAGGTCGCCCAGCCGGTCGTAGAACCGCCGCGCCGAGCCCAGCAGCTTGTCGCGCAAGGGCCGCAGCCGGTTCTCCTTCAGCGCCTCCTCTTCCTCGACGCCGGCCTTGAACGACCGGATCGCCTCCCGCGCCAGCTCGAACCGGGCCTGCACCCGGCCGTTGGCCTCGCCCAGCGCCGTGTTGGCCGCGTCCTTCTGCACGATCGCCTCGCGGAGGCGGACGTTGGCCCGGTCCAGATCGCTGTTCTTGGCCGCCAGCACGGCGTTCAACTGCCGCTGCACGCCCAGCACGGCCGCCAGGCCAATGAGCGCCGCCAGCAGCGCCGCGCCGAGGGCCGTCACGCCCGTGCGATGCCGCGCCAGCCAGCGCGTCAGCTTGCGCGTCCAGGGGTCGGGATAGGCCGCGACCGGCTCGTCGGCCATCCACCGCTCGATGTCGTCGGCCAGGGCGCGGCCGCTGGCGTAGCGATCCTCGGGCCTGAGGGCCATGGCCTTCAGGCAGACGGCCTCCAGTGCCTTGTCAATGGAGGGATCGATGTGCCTTGGCGGCGTGAATTCACCCCGCTGCACCTTGCGGAGGATCGCGCCGAGGTCATCGCCCTCCTGTGGCGGCTTGCCGGTCAGCAAGCAATACAGCGTCGCGCCTAGGCTGTAAACATCGGAACGCGGGCCAAGCTGGTCGAGATCGCCGCGCGCCTGCTCGGGGCTCATGTAGGCCGGCGTGCCCAGCGCGCTGCCGGGCAGGGTCTCCGCACTGCCGCTGGCCGAAGACGGAGTGAGCGGGCGCTCCTCGGAGGTGTCCGTCGCGTCGGTCTTGCCCTTGGCCTTGGCCAGGCCCCAGTCGACGACCAGCGTCTCGCCGTGCTTGCCGACGATGATGTTGCCCGGCTTGAGATCGCGATGGAGCACGCCGCGACTGTGGGCGTAGTCGATGGCGTTGCAGACGTCGGTGAACCGCCGCAGCAGCTTGCGCACCGCCAGCGACCGCTTGCCGGCATCGTTTTTCAGGGTCTGGTCGCCGTGGAACCGCTCGATGGCCTCCTTGAGCGAGCCTCCCCGGATGAACCGCATGGCGTAGTACGGCCGGCCGTCGGCGTAGGTTCCCAGCCCATAGACCGGGACGATGCCCGGATGCTCCAGCCCGCCGGTGACCTCGGCCTCGAGCAGGAATCGCTGACGGCTGATCGAGTCGTCGGCGTGGTGATCGAGGATCTGCTTGAGCGCGACCTCGCGGTTCAGTTCGGAATCGAGCGCGACGAAGACCGCCCCCAATCCGCCCCTGGCATGCGGCCGGAGCACGCGAAAGCGCAGGCCGTCGCTGGTGGCCGTGCCGACGGAGTAACTGGTGGTGCGGTCGGGGTCGTCGTTCTCGGTCGAGCCGTGGACCGAGGCGACGTGCCCCAGCGTGGCATCGACGTCCGGGTCGCCGAGCCGTGCGAGGCTTTCGCGGGTGGACTTGCCGGCCGAGACGGCGGCCAGGCTCTGCTCCACGTCGCCGGCATGGGCCTCGAGATGGACATCGACGAGAGCCTCGACCAGGGCGCGCTTCGCCGCGGCCAGCTCCCCGCGCTGCTGGAGGTAGTCGGCCAGGCTTCGGGATTTATCCAGCGTCCAGGCCTGGAAGGCGAGCACGAGCTGGGCCTGGTTGATGATGCCGTTCTGGAGCGCCAGGAGTCCAAACAGCAGCTCTCGATCTGCGGCGACGGCTGCCATGAGGCGGGCCTCCCGGAAACCAGGTGAAGACGATCTTGCTCTGACCTCCGACACTGGAGGACGCCGGGCACGATGCGCCGGATCGGCTGCATTATGTCATGGACCGGCGAGGAATGCACATTCGCGGTCGACGTCCGACCTGTTCTCAGTGGTGCGGTGGGTTGCGCGTCGCAAGCGACGCTGATCCGCCCTACGGGCTGCGACACTCGCCGTTCAGACAATCGGTGGGCCTCGCAATGCTCGACCCACCCTACGGGCTACGAGCTGGCCCCAACGCCGGAGGACGCCGGGCACGATGCGCCGGATCGGCTGCATTATGTCATGGGCCGGCGAGGAATGCACACCCGTGATCGCGCAGATCATTGAGCTGCCATCGCATGTGCTGGTTGGCGAGGGCGAAGAACTGGCGCACGGTCCGGGGGCGAACCTCGCGCAGAGCCTTGAGCAGCCCGGCCACCACGCCGCCCAGCAGCTCGTCGGTCTCCAGGTTCAGGGGCGGTTGCGTCAGCCGCGGGTAACTCCGCCGGAGCAGCGAGGCGCACAGCAGGCGCAGGCGGTCGACCGCCCGTTCCAGCAGCTCCCGGATGAGCGGTTCTGCGGCCGCGTCGCCTTGCAGTGCGTCCAGGCAGCGCTGGACGACCGCGGTAGTCGGTTCTTCGTGCATGGTCAGGCAAGCCCGCGAAACAAAGGATTTCCGCCAGTACAGCCGAATTGGTGTCCACCTGCCTCGCTCAGCAATACGGGGCAGGAATGAGTGCTCTGGCCGCCAGCCAACCGATCGTCAGAGTCGACTCGCTCGGAAGACGAAGGCCGTGCCTGGAGCATCGAGGAAACGCATTTTGATCCATCGTGAACAGGCTCGTGCCTGTTCGTCGACGACCTTGAGAATGGAGATTTTCATGTCAGCAGTGCTACGACGCGGAACCGCGATCCTTGCCGTGATCGCCGCGAGCCTGATTCTCTCCACGGCGGGGCTGGCTCAGATGCCAGCCTCGTGATCGGCGGCCGCACCGGCCACGGCTTCATCCTGTCAACCACGAACACCGACGTGGTCGAGGAGTACGATCCCGCGAACGACCTGTGGAGTCTTAGTGTCGCCTGACACGCGTCGCGATCGAGCGATTTGATGGACAGCTCGGTGCGTTCCTGAAGCGTTCCATCTCCCCCTCGATCCGGGGTGCCATCGAGACGCGTTCAGAACGCGAGGTATTCTCATGGGAGTCGCGGACCTCTTGAAGAGCCAGAGCCCTGGGCGGGTTCCGGATGCGCGTCGAATCGCCCACATTCTGCGGAGAGTGCTGGCTAATCAAGTGATTGTGCGTTGGACGAAGCCGAGGCCACCGTTGGCCTATCGAGTGTGCGGGAGTTCTTTCCAGGACTGCCATGCCTTGCGCCGAATGCTCGGGGCGAACAAGGTAGGCACGCGATCTCGTCTTCGATCCGGAGAAAGACCTCATCCCAATCTCCCCAGCGGCGCTGGCGGAAAAGGCGGAGGGAGGGATACCACGGACTGTCCTCGCGATCCAGCAGCCAGCGCCAGTCGGATGCGAAAGGAAGGGCCACCCAGGTCGGGACACCCAGCGACCCGGCCAGGTGAGCCAGCGAGGTGTCGGGCGTGATCACCAGGTCGAGGTTCGGGAGGACCGCCGCGGTGTCCATGAAATCAGACAGGCGGCCGCCCAGGTCGGTGACGGCGAAGCGGCCGGCAAGCTTGCTCACCTGCTCGCTGCCGGCACCTTTCTGAAGGCTGAAAAGCCGGACGCCGGGGATCCTGGCCAGCGCCTCGAACCGCTCCAGCTCGAAAGAGCGATGTCGGTCCTTCTTGTGGTCGGGGTTGCCCTGCCAGGCGATGCCCACCTTGAGCCCCGCGTGGCGGCCCAGTTCCTCGGCCCATCGCGCGGCGAGTTCCGGATCCGCCGCGAGATAGGGGACCCTGGCGGGGATCGTTTCCAGAGTCGTGCTGAAGAGTCGCGGCAAGCTCATCAGCGGCGCCTGGCACTCGCCAGGCAGCTCTGAGGTGCCCTCGGCGACGACCTCCGAAACTCCCGGGCATGTCGCCGCCAGCCGCATCAGAGGGCGGGGGCAGCTCACGATGACCCGTCCGCCCTTGCCCGCAACTCCTGCCGCATAGCGCAGGAACTGAACCGCGTCGCCCAGGCCTTGCTCGGCCCAGAGCAGGATCGAGCCGCTCGTGCAGAGGCGCGCCGTCCCAGGGCGGTTTCCCCGCGGCGAGGATCGGGTGCTCGCGGCAGCGGAACCGCCATTCGTATTCGGCCCAGCCCTGTGCGAAGTCTCCTCTCTGCAACAAAGACAGGGCCCGGTTCATGTGGATCACGCCAGATTCCGGCGCCCGCGCGAGAGCCTGGTCGAACCAGGAGATGGCCTCGTCCAGCCGTCCCAGCGTCTGCAAGGTCAGCCCCACGTGATCGTAGACCTCGGAATAATCCGGATTGCACCGCAAGGCACGCAGGTAAGACTCGATTGCCTCGTCGAACCGGCCCTGGGCCTGAAGCGCATTGCCCAGGTTGTTATGCGCCTGGGCGTAGCCGGCCTCGATCTCCAGCGCTTTCCTCAGGCACGGCTCAGCCTCCTCGGGCCTGCGCAGCGTCGACAGCGACGCGCCCAGGTTATTCCACGCTTCGGCATTCCCCGGGGCGAGCCGGAGCGAGTTGCGGTAATACGTCACCGACTCGGCGATCTTTCCCAGAAGCTGCGTCGCCACCCCCAGTACGTACCATGCTTCTCCCACGGCCGGGTCCTGGTCGAGAACCTGCCGGCACGTGAGCGCCGCGCCTGGGTAATCGCCCGTGTGAATGCAGGAGCCGGCAAACGCCAGTGCGCTGCGAATGGCGGTTGTCATGGGAACGAACTCCTCCAGAGAAATGGCTCAGCCTGCACGGGACGCCGCATCGCCCTGCTCCTGGACCATGACGGCCAGTTCCGCCGCCATCCGGCCGAAGACCTCGGTCCAGCCGCCGAAGGTGCGCTGGCGGAAGAGCCGCATGGTGGGATACCACGGGGTGTCGTCCCGATCGGTCATCCAGCGCCAGTCGCAGATGTAGGGCAAGGGCATCCAGACGGGTCGCCCCAGGGCCCCGGCAAGATGCGCCGGCGAGCTGTCGGCCGAGATCACCAGGTCGAGCCGTTGCATCACGGCCGCCGTCTCGACGAAGTCGTCGAGCTGGCGACCCAGGTCGGTCACCGGAAAGCATCCGGACACTTCGCGGATCTGCTCCAGGCCAAAATTCTTTTGCAGGCTGAAGAGCCGCACGCCCGGCACCCGGGCCAGGGCGCGAAATGCGCAAGCCGGAACGACCGCTCACGATCCTTCGTATGCCGTGGATTGCCTTGCCAGACCACGCCCACCTTGTAGCCTGCGGTGTCCGTGAGGGCATCGGGCAGGTCTTGCCCGGGCAGCCGATCAGCCCGCAGGTAGGGGACCTCCGCGGGAATGGTTTCGGGCGTTGTGCCAAGGATTGCGGGCAGGCTCATCACGGGCGCATAACAGGCGTATTCCGGCAGAGGCTCGCCGTCGCAGACCACCTCGTCCACTCCCGCGCAGGAGGCGAGCAGCCTTCTGAGGCCCGGCGCGCAGGTCACGACCACGCGGCCTGCGCGGCGGGCGACCCATGGCGCGTAGCGGATGAACTGGATCGTGTCTCCCAGCCCTTGCTCGGCCGCGATGAGGATGGTCTTGCCGCGCAGCTCGCTACCGTCCCAAAGGGGTCCGCGCAGGCGATGGATGGGCAGGTCCGGTGAGCAGAGCCGCCACGCACACTCCGGCCAGCCGCGCGCGAAGTCGCCCATTTGCAGCCAGACCATGGCCCGCGACATGTGCAGAAGCGCGTGGTCGGGTGCAAGGCGAAGTCCCTGGTCGTAGCAGGCGATGGCCTCATCCAGCCGCCCCAGCGCCGCAGCGCGTTGCCCAGATGCTTGAGCGCGTCCACGGAGCGCGGCCCGAACTGGAGGGCTTGCCGGTAGGCTGCCACCGCCTCCTGGAACCGGCCCTGGTCCTGGAGCGCATTGCCCAGGTTATTATGGGCTTCGGCGTAGTCGGGCTTCGAGCCGGAGCGCTGCCCGGAAGCAGCGTTCCGCTTCCTCGATGTTCCCCTGTGCCTGGAGGATCACTCCCAGGTTATTCCTTGCTTCGGCGAGGTCGGGCACCAGCTCCAGGGCCCGGCGATAGTTGTTCGTGGCGGACTCGTCGTCACCTTCCCGCTGGTGAATGACTCCCAGGAAGAAGAACGCCTCGCCGCAAGGCGGATTGCGCCGGGCGGTCTGGAGGAATGCCTCGCGCGCACGTGCCACATCGCCGGCGTGCAGCCATCCGCAGGCCATCTTCAGGTCTTGCCAGGACCTGCGCCGGGCGGTTTCGTCCACGGGAGCATCGAGCACGCAACCAGCATCCGAAACTGGCATGAGACGGCTCCTGTGAAGCGCTGCGCGGGGGCACGATGGCCGGATCGTGCCGCGGGTTGCCCAGCGGGAGAAATGCGCTGGCCTGTGCCTTCCAGGGACGCCAAGCGCGACAGGGCCCCGGAAGACCGCAAGGGCTGGCTGGCGGGGATGCTGCCAGGAACACTCGGCCTCGTCAAGGCCAGTGCATCGGGCCGCTCAGTCAGGGCAGGGGCGCGGACTGTTCGTTCCGCACGTAACGGACCGTCAGCCCGAGCACGCCCCACGAATCCTGGCCGCTCTCGATCCAGGCTTCCAGCCGGCCGGGGCCATGGTCAGCGGGGACATCCGCGAACGTGCACTCCGAGCTGCCGGGACGGATGGAGACCCGCTGGCTGGCCCCCTGAAGCCTCAGTTGCGCCACGCTCGGGAACGGCCGGGGCGTGAAGTGCGCGGTGATGTCGTACCGCCCGCGGCGCGCGACAGATACTTCCCAGTACCCCAGGTTTTCAGCACCCCACCCGGCGCGCGGTCCGCGCCAGTCCTGGCGGGTGAGGATGGCCGGGTTCTCGCGCGGGTCGCCGATCGCCATGCGCACCGGCTCGAATCCCTGAAACGAAACGTCCTTGAACCAGTCGAGGTATTGCCCATGCAGTCGCTCGACGATCGCGGGGAGTTTTCCGGCGAGGTCGTGCTGCTCGTAAGGGTCGGCGGCGAGGTCATAGAGCTCCAGGGCGGGCGCCTCGCGGCTTCCCGACTTCGGCTCGGGACGAAGAAGCTTGTACGTTCGTGAGCGGGCGGCAAATGCGCGGTCGGCGTGGGGACGGTCTCCCCGATGCCACTGGAAGAAGAGGGTCCGTTCCGGCCACGCGACCTCCGGCCCCCCGCGCAACAGCGGCAACAGGCTTTTGCCGTCGAGCCGCACGCCCGGCGGCGAGGAGACCGCGCAGGCCTCCAGGATCGTGGGCGCCAGGTCAATGTGGGCGGCGATACTGTCCACGAGCTTGCCCGCGGGCCACTGGCCAGGCCAGCGGATGAAGCAGGGAACGTGGATGCCCCCCTCGTAGACAGTTCCCTTCAGCCCGCGCAGGCCGGCGTTGTACCGGGCATCGGGCGGACCGTTGTCGGTCAGGAAGAGGACGAGGGTGGTCCTGTCCAGTCCCTGCGCCTCGAGTGCGGCGAGCATGCGGCCCACGTTCGTGTCGATGTTCGTGACCATCGCGTAGACGCGGGCCAGGTTGTCCGGGAGGCTCATCGCGCGGTAGCTCGCCAGCTCGGCCTCGGGTGCCTCGTACGGGCTGTGGGGACAGTTAAATGCCACGTAAGCGAAGAACGGCCGGTCCCGCGCCGCGGTCATGAAATCGATCGCCGCCGTGGCGAAGAGGTCGCTACAGTAGCCGGAGTACTTGCTCGGCTGCCCGTTGTGCTGGAGCACCGGGTTGAAATAGCTGCTGCCGCCGGACGGGTCGGAGGGCTGGCCAATGCCTCCGCCCTTGATCACCAGGGCTTCCTGGAACCCCTGGTCAATGGCCCGCAAGGGAGTGTTGTCGCCGAGGTGCCACTTGCCGAAGATGCCGGTGCGGTAGCCCGCGGCCGCCAGCATCTCGGCCAGGGTGACCTCGTCCGCACGCATGAGCGACCGTCCCAGGTACGTGTCGACCACGCCCGTGCGATAATTATAACGTCCCGTCAGCAGGCTTGCCCGGGTCGGCGAGCAGACGGGCGACACGTAAAACGACGCCAGCCGGGCACTCTGCCGCGCCAGGCGATCAAGGTTCGGCGTGCGGATCGTCGGGTTGCCGTGCAAGCCGAGGTCGCCGTACCCTTGGTCGTCGGTCATGATGAGCAGGACGTTGGGCCTCGAAAGAGGCGGCTCTCCGGCGAGCGCCGGCGCTGCCAGTACGACCCAGCCACAGCACGCGGCCCACCACGCACACCAGCGACCGGCCCTGGTGAGGATTGACGCCGCACCTCGAGCTTTCATCGATCGCCTCCTCGCGGGCCCCACCCATCCGCACCGGCCTTGCAATCAGGCCTCAGCATAGCGGACCCCGCCGCCGGCATTCCAGCGCCCGGGAACGGCCGGCCGCGTCTTGCATGCGATGCACCGGGCACTGACAATGATCGGAGGCTGGCGTGTCGATGCAACGTTGCTCGCGTGATCCCGCTTCGAGGGGGTTATCATGGCGTCTCGACTCCGGTTTCGTCTGGGTTGGTTCCGGGCGGTGATCGTGACGGCGGCAGTGCTCGGCACGCCCCTGTGCACCGGGGCCGAGCCGCAACCGCCCATCAGTCTCTCCGCGGCGCAGCGAGAACGCCTCAAGGAGCGTGACGCGCTCAGCCAGCAAGCCAGGAAGTTGCGTGCGGAAGGGAAGACGGCGGAAGCCGTGACCGCCGCGCAGGCCATGGTGGCCATCGAGCGTGAGCTGTTTGGCAAGGACAGCGACGAGGTCATCCGCTCCACGAAACTGGTGGCGCTCTGGAACGAGCAAAGTGAAGACTGGCCCGCCCTCAAGCAAGCACGAAGCGACGTGCTGACCGCCTTGACCGCGCGCTTCGGCAAGGACAATGACGAGGCCGTCGAGGCGCTGGGAACTCCAGAAGGCCGAGACGCTCTCACGGATGAGCGTTCAAGACCGGCGCAGGCTCAAGGAAGCAATCGGGATGGAGCGGCAGGCCCGAGAGCTGATGGCCCAGGGAAAGGTCAATGACGCCGTACCGCTGCTGCGCAAGGTTCCGGACATGCGGAAAGGTCTGCTGGGCGAGCGCACCAGCGGTTATGTGATCGACCTCTTGAACCTGGGTCTGGCGCTGGCGCAGCAGGGGAAGCGCGACGAGGCAATCGCCTGCTTCCGCAAGGCGCTGCCAGTCTCGGAAGTGGTCTGTGCAGGCCGCCATCCTCTGGAGGCGCTGAACCATGAGTACCTGGCCACCGAGCTGATCGCCCAGGGCAACCACGGCGAGGGAATCACGCATCTCCAGAAGGCTCTGAAGATTTACCAGGTCGTCTACCCCCGCGACCGCTTTCCCGATGGACATTACCTTCTGGCACATGTTCTCAACCGCATCGGCGGCGAGCTCAACCGCGTGGGCAAGTCGGAGGAATCACTCCAGCCGCTGGAGCAATCCGTCGCGATGTACGAGCGGCTCTACCCGGAGGCAAAGTTCCCCCAGGGGAATGCCGATCTCGCGCGCAGCCTGCATGACCGCGGCGTGGTACGGGCGAAGCGAAGAGAGTACGGTCCCGCGCAGCGCGATTTCGAGCGCGCCCTGGCGATGTACGAGCGGCTCTACCCCGGCGAAAAGTACCCGCGCGGGCAGGCTGATCTTGTCCGGACCGTCGCCAACCTGGGCCGGCTGATGAACGCGACCGGTAACCCCGGCGAGGCGCGCAAGCGTCTCGAGCAGGCGCTCTTGATGTACCAGCGGCTCTATCCTGCGGATCGATTCCCGAGGGGAAATGACGAGATCGCCGGTGTGCTGGACGAGCTGGGCAGAGCACTTGAAGCACAGGACCAGCTCGAGGATGCACGACGGTACTACCTGCGGCGCTCGCCATGGAGGAGGCACTCTATCCGCGCAGCCGATATCCCCGCGGTCACGCCAGTATCCTGTCGGTGCTCGTGGATCTCGGAGTCTTCTTCGAGAAGAGACGCGAGTTTCCCGCGGCGCGAACCCACGACGAGCGCGCACTCGAGATGGCCCGAGCCGTTTATCCCGCGGGCCACCGCGACCTGGCCGCGATTCTCAATAACCGCGCTCACGTGCTTGCCGCACTGGGCAACTACGACCTCGCCGAGAAAGATTTCGGGGAGGCGCTGCGCATCTGCCAGGCGACGTACCGCAGGGAGACCTATCCCTCCGGCCATCCCGAGCTGGCGCTGGCCCTGGCCAACCTGGGCACCCTGAAGCTGCGGCAGGGCGACCGCGCGGCGCCTGGGTGCTGCTGGACAGGGCCATGGCAATGCGCGACGACCTTGACGAGCTGTTCGTGGCCTCGTCCTCCGAGGCCGACGCGGTGTCGTACCTGGCACTCTCCCGGGGGATGTTCTGGCGCCTCGTCTCCTGTGGCGTGCATCTGGACGGCAAAGAGGATGGCCTGTATGCACACGTCTGGCAGCGAAAAGCGATGATTGCGCGCCTGCTGTCCCGGCGGCAGGGCGCGCTGGCCGAGCGGGCAAGGTCCAGTCCCGAGGCAGGCCGGGCCCTCGCGGCCTGGAACGACAAGCGGCGCGAGCTGGCCCGGCTGTTGCTGGCGGATCCTGAACCCGGGGAAGGAAGCAGCCAGCGGATCACTCAGCTCAGCGCGGAGAAAGAGCGGCTGGAACGGCAGCTTGCCGACGCGCTGCCCGGCTGGTCGCAGGTCGCCGGTCTACAGCGAAGTTCCCATCACGCGCTGCTGGACGCGTTGCCCGAGCGCGTGGCCGTGCTTGATTTCACGCGTTACTCGCGGCGCGAGCAGGACCGCGCTGTGACGGGGAACGCGGGGTTGCGCTTCACAACCAGCTACGTGGGCTTCGTGCTGGCCCGGGGAACGCCCGTCCGATGTGTGGACCTGGGTCCGGCGGCCGCGATTGACGGGGCCGTCCAGGAGTGGCGTGAGGCCATTGTGCAGGGACAGGCAAGCGCCGCCGCGGGGACCCTCCGCCGGCTCGTCTGGGAGCCGATGGCGCGGCATCTGCCCGTGGCCACACGGACCGTCCTCCTGGTTCCCGACGGACTGCTGACCGCGATTCCGTGGGCAGCGCTCCCCGGCGAGCGGCCGGGGACATTCCTGGTCGAAGAGAACGCTCTGGCGGTTGCACCGCACGCGCCCTTCGTGCTCGACCTGTTGACGACACCCCGGCGCCCGGACCTGGTCCAGGGAACGCTGCTCGCCGTGGGCGGCATGCCCGGCTCGGGACCGGGAGCCGTGCACGAGCTGGAGACCGTGGTCAGCCTGGCCAGGCCCAGGCGGATCATCACGCTTCAGGGGGAAGCGGCCAGCATGGCAGCGGTGCTCCAGGCCTTGCCCCAGGCGCGCTGGGCTCACTTCGATACGCACGGGTTCTTCGCCACGCCGGAGGTCCAGTCGCTACTCCAGGTCGGCCCCGATCCGCTCGATCGGCTGGGGCGCAAGGTGTCCGCTCCGCTGGCCCGCAATCCGCTGGTCCTCTCCGGCCTGGAGCTGGGCGGGAAGACTCACGGATCTCCGGGCGCTGGGGTCTCTGCGGACGACCACGAGATCCTCTCGGCCGAGGCCATCGCCGGATTACCGCTCGAGAATCTCGACCTGGCCGTGCTTTCGGCCTGCGAGACGGGCCTGGGGACGGTCGCCGGCGGTGAGGGCGTATTCGGCTTGCAACGCGCGTTCCACCTGGCCGGGACGCAAACCGTGCTCGCCAGCCTCTGGTCGGTCGAGGTCAGCTCGACGCGGACCTTGATGGCCGGGTTCTACCAGAACCTGTGGACGAAGCACCTTTCCCGGCTCGAGGCGTTGCGGCAGGCGCAGCTCGCGATGATTCAGGAATACCGGCGCCGCTCTTCAAGAAGAGCTGGAGGCGCGGGTCATCCAGAGGCAGGGGGTGCCGGCAAGGTGCCCGACCCGCTGCCGCCACTGTACTGGGCGGCCTTCGTGCTCTCGGGTGACTGGCGGTAGGCCGGTGGCCTCGTGTTCCTGGAGGGAACCACGGCGGCCGCCGGGCATGAGGAGGCTGCGCCCACGGCCGGTCACGGATTGTTGTCGTTGCTATTGCTGTTGTCGCCGGCGTTCTCGGTCTCGAGATCGGGGCCGCGCGTGGACTTCCTGGTCTTGCGGGTACGGGGCGGGGGCTCCTCGTCGGTTGAATCCTCCGCGCCGGCGCCGGCACCGGCGCGGGCGGGGCGAATGTCCGATCGAGCCGTTCGGTCATCGGCCTCGGCGGAGGCTTTGGGCCGGCCGCGGCTCACGGTCTCGGCATCCAGGAAGACGAGCACCTCGGTGCTCGTCGGCGCGCCGATGGGCGTGCCCAGCCAGCCGCCTTTCTTGTCGAGAATTCCCGGATGGATGCCGCCGGTGATGAGCAGCGTCTGGCCCAGCCGCCAGTCCTTGGCCGTCTGGTTCAGGTGCGTCATGGACACTTCCGGCACGTCGATCGACATTTCCGGCGGTCCCTGCTCGCGCGGGGCGATGACCTTGGTGCGATGAAACATGCGCACGGTGTTCACCGTCAGGTCAATCCAGGCATCGACCGAGTCGCCCTCGAAGGTCAAGAGCGGGCTGAGCTTCAGCACGATGCTCTCGTCGAGCTTGTCGGCGCGGGGCGTGAAGCCCTGGCCGGCCGAGCTCTCGCGTTGCATGCCGCCAGCGAAGGTGCGCGGCTCGGCCGTGCGAATGCTCAGCAACTGGCCGTTGACCATTTCCACGCGCTCATCGGCCACCTTGCGGAAGCCTTGCTGAAGCTGCATCTGCGAGATGACCAGCGACGCTTCCGTCATCCGCATGATCCAGATCTGCTGCCCTTGCGGTCCGCTCGCGACCGGGGTGAGCTGCGAGAAGACCGAGTGCCGCCAGCGGGTGTCGGTGGAGATGAAGAACCGCACGTGCACGGCCAGGATGTCCTCGGAGGCGCCGGTGAACCGCTCGACCACCTCGGCCACTTGCTTGAGCACCTGCGGGCTGTTGTACGCCTTGACCTCGCTCTTGCTCGCGCACAGCACCGCCACTTTCTCGCCGTGCCAGTCGGCCGTGCCCGTGCGGCGGAAGATCCAGTCGATGATGGCCTTCTGGGGGTTCTGCTGGCCCTGGGCGACGCGTGTGTACTTTGCGATGTCGAAGGTGCGCATCTGGAACCCGGGCTCGTGCAGCAGTCCGGCGGGGGGATCCTCGGCGGCAGGGGCGGAATCGTCGCGCTCATCCAGATCGGCCGGGTCTTTGGCGGCGGTGGGACGCAGGGTCTTGCCCTGGCTCGCCGACGAGCTCGACGAACGATGGCTCCGTGACTCCTGCGCCAGCAGTTCCGGCGGGAGCAGAGATCCCAGCAACATCGTGAGCATCAGGGCTGCGCGGCGACTCATGCCAGTGGCCTCCTTGCCGTTCTGGCTCGGGATCGTTCCACCCACCGAGGACGTCAAGACCCAGAGAAAACCAAGAGAAGGTCTGGCTGGCAGCCCTTCGCGCGACCTGGAGGAGCGCCTGGCCGTGGCAGCCGAGGAGCGCCGCCCTGGCTTCAGTCCAGCGCACGATATGGTTTCGAGCCGAAAGCGCCGGCAAGGTAACAGAGGTCCGATTTCGCCTCAAGTCCAAATGAGAACAACCTCAGGGCCAATCACAGTTAGGAGATGCCCAACTTGGTGAAGAGTTCGCCGACTCGGGCAGCGTTTCTCCTCATGGCCTCCGCGATATTGTTCGCTTGCCACGAGCGCAGCAAACCGATGGCCAGGTTTCGGAACGCTGCCATGACCTCTGGCCCAGAGTTCTTGCGGATGCGGCTGGCATCCTCTCCCAGGGTCACGTCGCGTACGTAGTGAGACTTGTTTTCGATCGTCCAATGGCCTCGTGACCATTGAAGAAGCCGCTCAGCGCCGGCGACTGCACGCGGCACGCTCGTGATGAAATAGCGAGTCTCCGTCGTGCACTTGCCGTCGCGTTTGACAACCGACTCGATCCGACCCACCTGGCTGACACCCGGCCAGTCGAGGTAAGTATTCAGCGCGGTCGTGGCCGTCAGCGTGCGGCGCTCATGGCGGCCGTGCCCTTTGTCGATCGTCGTCGCCGTGTCCATCGCCTCAAGCCAGAGCCGGCGCTGCCGAGGGGGAAAAAGACCCGTCAGCCTGCGGGGCCATCGCCGCTTGGATGTCGGCCAGGAGCGTCGGCTGATTGTCTTTGACAACCCAGAGATAATGGCCACCGCTGTCTATGATTTGTCGACTCAGGTCGCGCTGGCAGAACATGGCATCACCGGTGATCACGCGACCCTCCAGGACCAAGTCCAAGAGCAATTTGAGGGCGGCCTTATGCTCATTGGTCTTATCGACCCCGCCGCGCGGTACCTCGGCTTGGGCGACCGTCAGCCCTGACTCGTGCGCCACCAGCGAGAGTAGATGGACCGCCTTGCTCAGCCCATCGAAGCTGCCGCGTGCCGACTTGCCATCAAGGGCAAAAGCTTCAGGGGAACCCGTCTCGGCCGCCGGTAGTCGGCCCAGCATGGCGTCGGCCCACCGAGTTAAGGCGGCCTCCAGCGCGGCTGGATCCAAGCTCATGAGCACCTTGCGGATCCCGCCGGACTTGGGAGGGCGCCGCGTGAAGCCAAGCCGGTGCATCAGCGCGATGTCATGGTCCTGGGCCCATTGGGCGATCGCCGCATAGCTGCGGGCTCCGCACATGATGGCGCAACAGGTCAACGCCAGGATCGCTCTAAGCGGATGCTGGCGGCCATGACGGCTGCGAGGGTCCGGAATCTCGCCGAGGAAATGAAGCAAGCCTAGGAGTGGGGACGCGTCCATGCCATGGCCCTCGTTGGTGTCATCCTGAGCAACGAAGACTTAACTATCTACTCCAGGCTAAATCTGTCAATAGCCCTGAGAACAACCTGAAATCCGAGCGCAAGTGGAAGCGATAGGTTGCGTTCAGACCAGGCCCAGCAGCGTGGCCAGAAGCAGCACAGCCGCGCCGAACGCCAGCGGCAGGACCACCTGGCGAATGAGGCGTGACGGCGGCTCATGCGCCAGCTTCGACGACATGGCCACGACGGCAGCCGCAGGACTCATCGTCCGGCCGAAATGCGAGCCGAGCGCCGCCAGCGTGCCAAGCCGCACCGGGTCCAGGTGCATGGCCGCGGCCGCGGGCACGAAGAACTCCATCACCGAGACCGCCGGCGCGATTCCCGTGCCCGAGACCACCGCCAGCGCCCAGGGAGCCAGAGCGCTCACGGCAAGCGCCGCGGCCGGCCAGTTCAGCAGCCCCTGCACCACCACGCCGATCAACCCCGTACGATGGATGGACTCGGCGAAGGTGGATGCCGCCACAATCAGCGAGATGACGTGCGTGTAGGCGTACCCCGCGCCCTCGAAGAAGGCCGTGCCGAGCTGTCCGGCCGAGCGCGGCGAGGCCAACCCCGCAAGCACCATGCCAATGAGCATCGCCGCCAGGATCTTGGCCGGTCCCTCCACGGCTCTCAACGGGGAAAGGCTTCCCAGCCTGGAGTCGGCAAAGAGCAGGACCAGCGGCACCACCGGCACCACCGCCTTGAGGGGATGGATCGCCAGCGCCGCCGAGCCGCCGGCCGGTTCGTCCGGAGGCGCGGCGGAGCCGTCCGCCTCCGCGGCATCCGCGCGACGGCGGCGCTGGCGGCGCCACCAGGTGAGCATCCAGAAGCTGAGCAGAGCGGTTCCGCAGGCCAGCAAGTTCTGGGCGCTCGACCGCGCCACCACTTCCGGCCCCGAGATCCCCGTGAGCTGGGCCAGCTTGCGCATCTCGACCGCGCCGGGATTGAAGAGCTCACCGCCCATCGACGAGCCCAGCAGCAGTATGGCACCCGCGGTTGCAGGAGGAATCCCCCCGGCGCGGAGCAGCGGAATCAGGATCGGACCCAGCACCGCGGCCGTGCCGGTCTGGCTGACCACCGTGGTGTTGACCAGGTAGCCGGCAAGGACGCCGCCGGGAACCAGCAGCCAGCGCAGCCGGTCCAGCGGCCTGAGCAAAAGGCGGATGAGATGCTGATCGCACTCCGTGACCCGGAGCACGTACGCAAAGCCAAGCGCCGTGCAGATGGGCACCACCGTCCCGGGGTTGGCCATCTCCGCGACCACCCGCGCGAGCATCGGCGCCAGGCCGCCCGAGACGGCAAACGGGGGCACGGCCGCGGCCAGCAGCACCAGCCGCACGTCCAGCCGGCGCACCAGCAGCACGATGACCAGCGCGAGATCGATGATGGCGATCGCGATCGGCACGTTCATGGGGCTGGCCCGCCAGGGCGAGGACGAGCTGGATCAGAGCCACTGCGCCGCAAGGCCCTGGAAGAAGCTCTGGACGTCCACGTTACCTCCGCTCAGGATCACGCCGACACGCCCCTTTCCTTGCATCAGGCCCGCCAGCAACGGTGCCACGACCACGGCACTGGACGGCTCGATGACGATCTTCAGCCGCTCCCAGACAAACCGGGTCGCTTCGATGATCTCGGCGTCGCTGGCGGTCACGATGCCCGCGACGTGGCGGCGAATGACGGCGAAGGTGCGCGGGCCCAGCGAGGTCCGCAGGCCGTCGGCGATGGTGCGCGGGTCGAGCGAGGGCTGGATCGTGCCGGTCTCCAGCGAGCGGCGGGCGTCATCCGCGCTGGCCGGCTCGGCCCCCAGGACCTGCGTGCCGGGCGCGCGGCCGCAAACCGCCAGCGCCGTTCCCGACAACAGGCCCCCGCCGCCAACCGGGGCGATCACCACGTCGAGCGGCCCCGCCTGCTCCAGCAACTCCAGCGCAGCGGTTCCCTGGCCGGCGATCACGTTCCAGTCGTTGAACGGATGGACCAGCGCCAGGCCATGGCGACGGCATTCCTCGGCGACGGTGGCCTCGCGCGACTCGAGCGTCGGCTCGCAGAGCACGATCCGCGCGCCGTAACCCTCGGTGGCCGCGCGCTTCACCGCGGGCGCCGTGCGCGGCATCACAATGGTGACCGGCACGCCCAGCAGCCGCCCCGCCAGCGCCAGGGCCTGGGCATGGTTGCCCGAGGAGTGCGTGGCCACTCCCGCCTTCCTCTGATCGTCTTCCAGCAGCAGCAAGGCGTTCATCGCGCCGCGGAACTTGAACGCCCCGACGCGCTGTAAGTTCTCGCACTTGAGAAACACCGTTGCACCGGCACGCTCGTCGAGCGTCCGCGACGTCAACACCGCGGTGCGATGGACCCAGGGCTGGAGCCGGCCGGCGGCCGCGACGATGTCGTCCAGCCCCAGGGCGATCGGCGGTAAGTCAGCGACATCGGAAGCCACGCGATTCACCTCGAAACAGCAGAGTCGCGGCAGCCGCCCGCTCCGGTATGAGACGGCGGTCAGAGCCGAAGGAAGATCCCGCTCTTCTCAAGATAGCGAATGAACACGTAACAGATCAAAAAGTAGATTCCGAATCCGGCTGCCACGTACCAGAGTGGCGCGTTCGGCGGCATGTACGGCTTCACCGCACCGGCCACCAGAGGGTGGAGGATGTACGCGGCGAGCGCATTCTGGCCGAAGGTCCGGAACAGCCCGATGGCCATGCCGCCCTCGTCGCAACACCGGACGAAGACGGCATACACGGCCAGCGAGAAGCCGGCCGCGAACGTCTGGTAAGAGACGCTGCCGGTGCGCTGGCTCATCGTCCACAGGCTCGCCACGGTTCCCTCGGCCGGAGGAACGAAGGGAGGCGCGGCCGCCGAACCACCCAGGCACGAGAGCAGGTAGCCCGCTGCCAGCAGCACGCAGGACCAGGCCAGCAGCTTGGGTACCGGACTGGCGCCCTCCCGCCCGTCTCCCCGGCCCTGGCCGGCGACAGCGTCATACGCCAGCGACCCGACCAGCAGGGGAAGCGACCACGTCAGGAAGCCGAGCGGGCCGCCATCGATCACGGGCACGTCCCAGGCGTGGCGAAAGTAAAACGCATGCGACAGGCCCAGATGCAGTGCGGCCGAGGCGATGGCGAAGAGCACCCGCACCGGCGCGCCGGCCGCAATCACCGGCAAGACCCAGAGCGAGGCCAGGGCAATGTGCACCAGCGTTTGAAAGAGATCGCGCTGGAACGCTCTGGCCAGGAAACCGTGCAGGCCCAGGCGCTGAAGCTCTTCCCAGCTTTGCACGCGGCCATCCAGATGGTAGTGCACGAACCCGAGCAGGATGAGCCCCAGGTTCCTGGCCACCGCGGCGCGGGCGGCCGGCCACACGCCCAGGGTCTTCAGCCTGCGCAGCCATGTCAGCCGCAGCGCGAACCCCACGGCGAAGAAGAACTGGGGCATGATCGTATCGGCATAGCTGCAATACGTGTTGTGGTGCTTCCAGACCGCGCCCACCGCGTGGAAGCCGCCGATGAAGTTCACCAGCAGCATGCCCGCCACGGTGTAGCCGCGAAACTGGTCCAGCGAGACAATGCGGCTGCCCGCAGTCTGGTGCACGAGGCTCATTCCACGGATGCCCGGATCTCGAGGCCTGGGCACAGGTCCACCACGCGGACCGACCCTGTACCGGGCCTGATCTTACCGCTCAGGATCCTGCTTGGCCAGCAGGCTGGACCCCGCCACCGCTCTCGCGGTCACGGCACCGTCGGAAGAGCGATTCTCGTGTGTATCATAGGGCTGCCTCCCGCGGGCAATGCAGTGGCGATGGCCACGGCAGTGGTGAGCCTGAGGACCATGATCATGCGGCATGTCCTGGAAGCGGGAACGGACGTGGCCTCGCTGCTGCTCTTCGATCCCGGTGCGCTGCCCGCCGATTTCGAGCGCTCGTTCCAGGCCCTCACGGTGGACCTTCTGGACGGGCTCGACCGGCAGGGCAGGGCCTGCTGGATTGAAACGGATGGCGACGGCCGATACCTGCTGCACCTTTACCTGGGCGAGCCGGTGCCGAGGGAACTGGAGCGGTACGCGCTGGAGCCGGCAACCATCGAACCATTTCTCGTTCCCACCGGGCGGCTCGTGTTCGCGGGCTCGGAATACGCTTATCGGGACGACGACAGCCTGCTGCGCAGCCACCCGCACATGGGCGCCACGCTCAGCATCCCTCCCGGGACCTACCGGCTCACCGTCTTTCGCACGTCATATCCCAGGAACTTCGTCTTGCAGCGCTTCCAAGGCCAGGCGGCCCCGTGGGAATACTGGCTCTGGAACAGCATGACCGTACTCATTCCCCTTGCGGTCGCGGCCTGGATCGGACTGGTCGTGATCTTCTTCACGACCGTCCACGTCCCCTTGCCGCGCTTTCTGGCGCCGCTGCTTGCACTCGTCTTCGCCGCACTGTTCCTGGTGCGCCGGCTGGAGGCCTACCGCGTGGTGAAGGACCGATTCGCCCGGCTGGAGCGGGAATACCCCGCGCTGGTGGCGGAGCTCCGTCCGGTGCATCTCGAGCTGTCGTGGCTCGAGGGCCCGGAGTCCTAAAGATTCGCCAGTGTGGGCACGACCGATCGCAGGTACCCCAGCGAGCTGGCCAGCCAGTCATGGTCGCGGTTCGCCCAGGGAATGGTCTCTACCGATTCGGGGCGAAGCAGCGTGCCCTCGGCGTAGCGCCCCTCGCAGAGGACCGCAAGCCGCACCACGGCGGCGAGGGCCTGCGAGGTGAGGCCGGGGAAATGGTCGAGCCATTTCTTTTCAAAGATCGGCAGGTCGTAGGTCCTGGGGTGCAGCTCGATGGTCAAGGGTAGCTCGGGGCGCGACTGAATCAGGAGCGCGAGCATGTCCGTCATCGGCAGGATTCCCGAGCCAACGGGCCGGGCCTGCCAGCAGATCCCCCGGGGCGTGAACGCGAGGATGGCGTCCTTGATGTGCGTGCAAAGGACCCAGGGGGCAAGCTGGGCGACCGCGGCAACTGGGTCGTCGAGCCGCATCACCAGGTTGCCCGTGTCCAGGGTCACGCCGAAGGCCCGTGAATCGAGCCGCTCCAGCAGCTCCAGCAACTCAGACGCCGTGAAATCCGCGTGGGTTTCGATCGCCAGCTTCAGTTCCAGCTCCAGGAGGTGGGGGGTGAGCAGGGCCAGAACGTCCCGGGTCGCATCAACCTGGACCGGCCAGGCGACGTCGGAGCGAAAACGATCGTGCCGATCACCCACGTACACACGCGCGTGCCGGCAGCCGAGCGACTTGACGGCCGTGAGCTGCGGCTCGAGTGAGCGGGCCATCTCCTCGACCGGGACCGTCCGGCCCAGCTCGCGTGACTTGCGGACAGGGTTGGGAGAGGGGAGCCCGATCTCCAGGTAGAGCCCCATTGAGTCCGCGCGGCGACGGAACGCCGCAAGCCGCTCGGCGCCCAGGCCGGCGTCGATCATGGCGGGCTCGAGGAACTGCACGCCGTCCATGCCGTGCGTTCGAGCGAACTCCAGAATCTGCTCGGGCGTCAGGCCGCGGTGGGCGATCGTGTAGTGGTCGAAGCCAACGCGAATGCTCATCCCAGCTCTCCCGGACGGCCTTCCCGACCGCAGTTCCTCGAAGGATATGCGATGCGAAACCCGGCGGATTGATTGCCGACCCGGTCCATCATCCTCCTGGCCCGTGCATGCGACGCTATCGTCTAGTTAGGCCATAATACGTTGAGTGACCAGCCGAAACGACCCGGCCTTTCCGGGCATGACGTCTTCTTCGAGTGTCTCACCTGCGTGGCGGCAACGCAACGGTCCATCTTCGTCGTGGGCCAAACCACGGTCGACACACGGGCTCGGACGGTCGACGGTCAGGACCGCGGACCATGGACCTATCGATCGCCGACGTATGGGTCGGGCCCCGCGAAGCAAGGCATGCCCGGAATATTTCATTGAAAATTTCTCAGGAGAGGGTTGACTCGAAACGAAAACCGTCGTAATTTATCCGACGTCATCGGGACGGCGTGAAATGGTTCAGACTGTTTCATGCCGTCGTCATCGTCATCAAGAAATCGTCTTATAGCCATTTCACCTTCCTTGCGTTTTCACTGGCTTGCCAGTTCTTGGCAGGCCGGATTTTACCGAAAAAAAAGGTGCTGATTCCTGGCGGCACGGATGCGCGCGTCGGGTTCAACCTTGCCGATGAGGGGCGCTCACGGTCCAAGCGGTTCCGTGCCGTTCCTGCTTGGCCGCACCGTTCGTGCTCTGGTTCTGCATGGATGCTGGGACTGACACGAGCCGGCGCTGGCCAAAAAAAGACGTGTCCAACGAAAGGGGCTTCGGCCCCTATTTCCTTGCGCTTCGCGTTCGCTCATGTTCCCTACATAGCCCAATACCGTTGAAATATTGAAATAGCGATAAGTTGAGTGCAGGCATAGGTTTGCCCCTCGTTCCCACGCTCCGCGTGGGAATGCCGTCTACGACGCTCCGCGTCGATTGGACCCGTGCTGAGGTTGGGAAATCCAAGGGATCGAGAGCGTCCCAACCGTGTTCCCACGCAAAGGGTGGGAGCAAGTCTGTCGCAAACCTCTTGCCCCCCTTTTCGTTCGCGCTATTTCAACGGTATTGGAACATGGCCGTGCGCCGTGGGTGCGTCGAATGAGGCTGCTGGAGACCGGCGGCACCGGAGAACTCCCACGCGCCCGGCTTCCATCCGGCCGATTCGCTCACCACGGGATGACACGATCATGATAGGGCGCATCCGCGAAGTCGCGGAGCATCACGGAGTCCGGGATGGCGTCCCTGGCGAAATAGGGATTGCGCCGGTGCGGAGGGCGGATTGGCGGGGATGCCTTCCGGCGCTCGGCTGCCCAGGCGCATCTCG
Organism: uncultured Planctomycetaceae bacterium; assembly: GCA_963833985.1. Taxonomy (GTDB): domain Bacteria; phylum Planctomycetota; class Planctomycetia; order Isosphaerales; family Isosphaeraceae; genus Aquisphaera. The sequence goes on along the minus strand of CAWIAD010000002.1, from coordinate 6,321,592 downwards.
ACGCGCTCGAAGATGGCTCGGGTCAGCGGCTCGTCACCAAAGAAACCGACCCGGATCGAAACCTGGGTGACATTCTTGTGCGAACGGATCGTGGCGATCACCCGTTCCTTCGTGGCCGTGGTGGCCTCGAGGCGGGAAACCGTGCCGTCACGCATCCCGCGGATACTCGCGAGGTTCAGATCATTCATTGAATCGTGCAGGGCCGCCAGCACCAGGGCCCGGGGCTCCCCGAAACTCTCCGAGCCGTGCGCTCCGCGGTACGACATGGCCGCGAGCACAGGTGCGAGCTTCGCCTCGGGCGTGACGGTGGCGCACCCGCAGACGCTGAGGATCACGATGCATGCCGCGACCGCTGTTGCCGACCGCAAGAGGCCACCTCCCTGGGCGGGTCCGCCGCGCATCCCGACACGCGAGCCCTTGCAGGACCGTCCCGGCGGAAACTACGACTCAAGGTCCATTCCGTCAAGCCCGCCCACGCCACCGGATTCGTTCGCTTCGGGCTTCGGCTTCGGGCGCTTCGGGCTCTGCTCGCGTGTTGGACTTGCCGGAACTTGCAGCGCCGCTACAATCCGGCCCAGTCGTCGGGGCGGGCGGGGCGCACACCCGCACCACGTCCCGCGCACGCGAGAATCCGCGTTCGCAAGGAAAGGTAGGCCGGGTGAAGCGTCGGTTCGGGGCCATGACGAGCTTGGGGCTGGTAGCGGCATTGGTCCTGGGACTGCTGCTCTTGCTGGTCTTGCGCCGGGATGATTGGTTCGAAAAGCGGGTGCATGTGGTGGTGCCGGGACAGCTCGTCCGCGGCGCCTGGCAACGGCCGCAACCGCTTCGCCGGATCATCAGCCGTGAGGCCATCAAGACCATTGTGACACTGACGGCGATCAATGCGGCTGATCCCAAATTCGTCGACCAGGCCCAGGTCGTGAAGGAAACCGGCGTGCGCTGGGTGGTCATCCCGATGCGCGGTTCCCGGGCCACCCTTGAGCAGATGGCACTTGCCGCCGACCTGCTGGCCGACCCTGCATGCCAGCCGGTCTTTTTTCACTGTGTCGCGGGACATCACCGCACCAGCCTGGCCCACGCCGCGTACCTCATCCGTCATCAAGGATACACCGCGGAGCAGGCCTGGCAGGCGGTTTCGTGCCTCCAGTGGGCCCGCCCGGATGCGGTTGTCGACCGCAACGATCGGTTCTTGATCGAAGAGTTCGCCAGGGTTCAACGTTCCCTGGCGCCGGCTCGGGACCAGGGGGTCTGGGAGATAGGCCATGAAGCTGGACCGCAGGCGAAGGAGCCGGTGGTACGCGAGTCTGCTGGCGCTGACTCTGGCGTTTCCGCTCGGGTGGATCGCCTGGACCCAGGCGACGTCCAACTTCGCGGTCGTGGAACAGGGACGGATCTACCGTGCCGGCCAGATGCCGGCCCGCGTACTGCGGCGCACCCTTCATGAGCACGGCATCAGGACTGTGCTGAACCTGCGCGGGCCGAACCTGAAGGAGTCCTGGTATCGCGATGAGCTCGAGGCCACGCTGGCCGCGGGAGCCACGCAGATCGATGTCGCATTGTCGTCCTGCGTGTGGATGTCTCGAATTCAGCTCAGAACGCTCGTGAAGGTTCTCGATACGTGCGACTACCCGGTGCTGATGCACTGCGCCTGGGGCTCCGAGCGCACCGGGCTCACCGCGGCCGTGGTGGAACTCTTGCGTCCCGGCACCACCCTGGAAGGTGCGCGCCGCCAGCTCTCCTTGCGCTTCTTGTACGTTCGACTGGGAGACGGCAAGATCATGGCCGAGTTTCTTGACCGGTATGAGGGATGGCTCCGCCGGAAACGGCTCGAGCACAACCCCGCAGTCTTCCGTCGCTGGGTTGCCGATGGCTACGCGCCGCCGGCGCCGAGCCGCGAGCAGTGGCCCTATGATCCGGACCCCTTGCTCACCGTCACACGGCCCGCGCAGCCATCCCCCGGGAACTCAGTACTGCCGGAAGACGCGATGAGCCCAAGGACCACGGTTCGCCGCTAGCGCGACCCACAGCGGTTGAAAATACGAGGTACACCCGCCATGACCGATGCGCACGACCTGGAGATTCGCGTGCGGTATGCCGAGACCGATCGCATGGGCCTGGTACACCATGCGAACTACTTCGTCTACTTCGAGATGGGACGCACCGAGCTGCTCCGCCAGCGCGGGCTGACGTATCGCGAGATCGAGGACGCCGGGCACTACCTGGTGATCGTCGACATTGGCTGCAAGTTCAAACGCCCGGCGTACTATGACGACTTGCTGCGGCTGCGGACAAGCGTCTCCAGGATCACCCGCGTGAAGATTGTTCACGCCTATCAACTGTTTCGCGACCACGTACTGCTGGCCGAAGGCCACTCCACACTGGCCTGCGTGGACCGAGAGGGCAAGCCGCAGGCCCTCCCCGACGTGCTCCAGTAGCGCCGGCTCACAGGTCCGGACAGTTCGTGGCGCTCCCCGGGGATGGCATCCGCGGCGCGCCCACAACCATGACTATGGGCTCACGGGCGCCGGCAGCGGCTGATGAAAGACCTCCACGACGACCCCGCCGGGCGCCTGGAAGTAGAAGGTCCAGGCTCCATGAAACATCTTCGCCGGTCCAACCTCGAACCCGTCGGCTTTCAGCCGCTCGTGCATCGCGTCGACCTGGTCGCGGCTCGGCTGATTGAAGCCGACGTGGAACCCCCCGGGGTAGGCGACCTCGCTGACCTTGCCGAAATTGCTCAGCGTGAGCACGAACCCGGTTTCGTCGACGAGCACCGAGATGCTCTCGGGGTCGGGCTCGCCCAGGCAGCGGAACCCGAAGTATTTTTCGAAGAACTGGCGGGTGCGTGGCACGTCGGGGATCGCGAGATTCAGGTGATTCAAGCGCATGGAAAGCTGCTCCTTGTTGGCTCGGAAGTTGAGCCGATCGAGTCAGCGGCGAAGGTCGCCGCGGTGCGCAGGTGGATCTGGAACAGAACGCCGCGGCCGCCGGTGCCGATCCATGATCGGCGGCGTCCGAGAGGAGCGCCGGGGCAGGATCACGACGCAGTTTCCGCCGCGTCCTCCGGCTCCGTGCGACCCTCGTGATGAAAGCCTCTCCAGGCTCGCGTGTACGCCTGGTCTTCCTTGATGCGACGAAGAAGCTCGTCGATGAATTGCCGCTCGGCCTCGAGGATCGAGAGCCGGTACTCATTCTCGACCAGGAAGAGCGGCTCCACGAGCTTGGAGACCACCTCGATCCTGGCCCGGGTTTCTTCCGACATGGCCGCCAGGCGCCGGACTCGAGCCTCCAGCAGAAGGCACGCGTCGGCCGGCGGAATGGCAGGCAGAAGCGCCAGTGCCGCCTCGAACCTGGGATATTCCTTGACGGGCAGTTCGATCAGCTCGCGCAGCCAGCCTTGCATGCGCTCCCGGCCGGCTGGCGTGATCTCGTACACCGTGCGCTCGGGCCTGCGCCCTCGCGCACGATCTCCTTCACCACGACCAGACCATCCCGCTCCAGGCTCTCGATCACCGTGTACAGCGAGCCATAGCGGATCTTGATGCTGCCGTGCGTGTACCTCATCTTGAGTGTCGCCGCGATCTCGTAAGGATGCATCGCCCGCTCACCCAGCAAGACCAGAACCGCCAGCGCCAGCGGGTTCGATGATCCTTCCTTGCGTGCCATCGAACAGTCCCTCATGAATATCCGTCTACGATTATACAGCTTGAGATTATTCCTGACAACCCGCTTTCGCTGGGAACCGGCCGGAGACGGACGCTGATTGCCGCGTCGCGAGACAGTGCGGGGAACGCGGCAGGCGTTATTGCCACGATCGACGCACGAGATCGATCACGCTTCGTCCTTGACCGGGGAACCGAAGAAGACCTCGGCTTCGGTAAGGATGGCGTGCACGGCGGCCTCGGCCTCGGCCTCGGAGAGGCCGATGAGCTTGCGCGCCAGGTCGAGCTTGTGGTGATCGGCTTCGGAGATGACCCTGTCGGCCACGGCCCTCCGGACCAGGAAAGCAAATCCCTGGCGCTGGCGGTCGGCGATCCACTCCGGATCAAGCTGGAGGGCGTGGGCGTCGGTCAAGAGTGCCTGCCACTGCGACTCGGTCCCCGGCAGGCCGTCGAGGATGGTCCTGAGGCGCTTTTCCCAGAGCGAGCGATCGAAGCGGGACGCATTGACTTCCGGCACCGTCTCGGACGACCGCGCGCGACCGTCGCCGGCGGCCGCGGCTTCGTCCCGGGCCGCACCCTCATTCTCCTCTTCGTCCAGGCCCCAGGCCGCGCGAATGCGTTGCCGCGCCTCCTCGCTGACAGGCTCTCCCGGGGCTGAGGTGTGGGGCAGCAGCCGCTTCAAGGCATTGAAGAAACCCATGGCCGGCCTCCTGGATCCATCTGATCTTGTGCTCTCGAAAACGTCCGCTGGCGAAGGCATCGCGAATCAGGCAGAGGCTGTTGGGTCGGCGGCTTCGCCCGGGCCCGGCGCCGTCTTGCGATCAAGCTTGATTATCATCGGAATACCCGGCAGGACGCCAGAGCCGGGCGCATCATCATGTGCTTGCCACTCCTTGGCGGCGGAATTCATCGGGATCGTGAGTATCGCATATGCATCCGGCTGAACCAACAAGAATCCCGACGGGCCCGGCCGGCCGCGCGGCTGCGCTTCGTTCTCCCTGGGGCCGTCGCCATGACTGATCGAACCGTGGGCGATGCGGATCGGGCCGTGGTTCTCGGAACGGCTGCCGTCTGGTACAACCGCAGTGCTGGTGATCGTGAGGTTTCCCGGCCGATCGCGTTGCTTACCGGATCGGAGCGAGCCGATGAGAGGTCCGTGCCTGCGGCCAGGAGTCCTGACCCTCTTTTGCCTGGCCGGGGGGATGGGCTTGCCCCGAACCGCGGCGGAGGAGGAGCCGGCCGTCGCCCAGCGGCTGATTCGGCAGGGCGACGAGATCGTCGTCTGCGGCCAGCTTTACCACACCACGGCTCCGGTCGTGTTGTGGATGGACCCAGGCGGCTACGACGCGTACCGGCTGGAGCGCCGGTTCGTACCCCTGGACCAGGCGGCTACGGCCCCCCGCGAGATAGCCCACCGGCCGCCCGAAAACCGCTTCAGCCTGCGCCGGGTGGGACTCTCGGACAACGACCTGGAGCGGGTCCGCGGAGGCGGCTGGGACCTGCCCACGCTGGCCCGGGTGATTGACCAGTTCGTCGTTCACTACGATGCGCGGGGAACGAGCCGGGCCTGCTTTGAGGTCCTTCACGACATCCGCGGACTGAGCGTGCATTTCATGCTCGACCTGGACGGCACCATTTACCAGACCCTGGACGTCAAGGAGCAGGCCTGGCACGCGACGGTCGCCAACGGCCGCTCCATCGGCATCGAGGTCGCCAGTATCGGGGCCTATCCGGCCGCGGCGCCGGGGCCCCTGGACCGCTGGTACCAGCGTGGGGCAGGGGGGTTCGTGCAGATCATGCTTCCCGAGGGGCCGGAACGATCGGCCCAGCGCGACCGGACGGCAATCTTGCGGCCCGCGCGCGAACTGCCGGTGGTGGGTACGATCCAGGGCCAGCTGCTGCGCCAGTACGACTTCACGGAGCGGCAGTATGATTCCCTCATCCGCCTGACCGCAACGCTCTGCACGCTGTTCCCGAAGATTCGTTGCGATTACCCCCGCGACGGCAAGGGCGAGCTGCTACGCGCGAAGCTTCCCGACGCTGACCTGAGGGCCTACCAGGGCATCCTGGGGCATTACCATGTGCAGACCGACAAGGTGGATCCTGGACCGGCCTTCCAGTGGGATCGGCTGATCCGCGGCGCGCAGGCGCTCAAGGCGGCGCGTTAGGACTGAGCGCGCCGGCCGCCTGGCTGGCGGACTGCGCCTCCCGCAGCGCCAGCAACCGCACCAGCCGCCTACCGACGATCCGGGCCCAGAGCTCGGCCCCTGCCGGCGAGAAGTGGTCGTCATGAATGGGCCGATTGTAGAGCTTGCTCTCAGCGCCAAGGACGCCCTTCGCGTTGGGCACGGCGGCCAGCTTGAGATGCTCGTCGATGAACTCATCAAGCGGATAGCAGTAGCGCGTCGAGGCCATGTGAACGATCTCGCAGACCTGGCCAGGATAGAGAGCGTCGCGCCGGACCGATTCCACCTGGATATGGGTCGGGACCGCAACCACCAGTACAGGCACGCCTCTCGAACTGCACCAGCGGGCAATCTCGCCGAGCCAGTACTCGGCTTCCTGGTACCAGTCGCCCGCGCCCGGAGTACGGCCATACCGTCACCGAAGTCGTTGGGGCAGACGCTCACGACCACGAACAAGGGAGGGAAGCGCTCGCCGAACGCGAGCAGGCTGTGGTAGTACTGTTCCGGCGAGTAGCCGATATGCCCGGTGTTCAGAATCGAGACGCGTTCGTGCCAGGCGGACTGGAGAAACCGCTGGAGGCAGAGCGGCGGGGTGTCGTTGTCGCCGTTGAACATTCCCTGCATGAACGAGTCGCCCAGGATAATGCCCCGGCGTGGTGCGGAGAGGTCGGGCTCGGGCCCGCGCAGGCCCCAGGAATTGGTCGTCTGTGCCGACCCCTCGTCAACGATTGCACCGGCCGCGGCCGCAGCCTGCCGGTGCCTCGGGGTATCGGGCACCTGGAACATCGCGAAGGGGCCGTCGCGAATCGTGATCTGGCGGAGCCAGACCGACCGGACTCGAGGCCGGAAATGGTACGAGCGGCCGTGCTCGTCCGGCTCGAAAACCTGCGGGGAGATGACGAACGCCTGATCGGCCCGACCATAGCGGATCAGGGCATGCTCCGGGTCCATCCCCGCGACCCGGAAAAGCTCGCGCAGCTCCTCGGTTGTGCCGCTGTAGAACCGCGCCAGGCTCTGCCGGGTCTCCTCGATGCCGCGCTGCCGGCGCTGCTGCCAGAGCGCGTCGGTCCGGGCGCGGTCGGGCGGAAGTCCGAAGACCCGCCGCAGCAGCTCCTCACGCGCCTGCTCGGCACCGCGCACCAGTCGGTCACGCGCCGGGCGCGATGCCCCGATCATCCCGGCCAGCACGGCCAGGGTGGCGATGAGGATCCATCGCTTGAAAAGTTTCTGGTGGCGGGTGGTGCGCTCCTGGAACGGCAACATCCGCTGGCGAACCGTCGACGGAGGCCGACGGCGGTGGGCCCAGCCCTTGAAACGCATGGCGAAGCCGCTCCCAGGTGGTCGCGCGGCGACCTGAGAGCAGCCCGAAGTCGCATCGGCTGCCAGGAGCTCATGACGCCCGTGACGTAACAGGCTAAATCCCGGTCAGCCATCCGGCAAGAGCGTATGGCGCCGGATGAGGCTCCCGCGGGTCCGACGTGCGGCCGGCGCGAGCGCGGGCTCAGACCAGGTGTTTCCAGGTGCCGAGACCGTCGCGAGGTTCTCAGGGCTGCATGCTGACACTGGCCACCGGGTTGGCCTGCGTGTCCGCGACCGGTTCGGGAGCCGGCAAGTCGATGCTGTTGGCCACGATGCGCTCACCGCTCTTCACGCCGGAGACGACCTCGACGAAGGTCGGGTCGCTCAGTCCGAGCTCGACGCGCTGCCACTTCCAGCCCGGCCCCCGCGCTCTTCTGGCCGAGGCTTGATGCACGGCGACGAAGTGCTTGCCTTCGAACGATCGTACAGCCTGGAGGGGAACCCGGGTCACGTTCGTGCGCGTGTCGCACCGGAAGAACACCTCCGCGGTCAGACCGGGGCGAAGGCTCACGTCGTTTGCATCGATGTTCACCGTGGCGAAGTAGATCCGGACATCCGAGAACGGCCCGTTCACCGGAGTGGAGATGGCCGTGATCTCGGCGACCGTTCCCTCCAGCAGGCGATCCGGCATGGCGTCCACCTTGATGGCGGCGCGTTGCCCGGTCCGCAGCAGCGCAACCTTGGTCTCGTTGACCCGGGCCTTGACACGCATGAACTTCGGATCGGGAAGCTCGAAGATCGGCTGGCCCTCGCGGACGGTGACACCCTGCTCGATCTGCTGCTCCACCCGGCCCCACCCATTGGTCTCGTTCACATAGACGACGATACCGTCATCGGGTGCACGGAGGGTGCAGTGGTCGATATTCTTCTTGAGGCGGTCGCGGCGCTGGGTCTCGAGCTGGAAAGAGGCCTCCTGGTTCTTCCTGTCCGACTCGACGGCCTTGACCTTGGCCTCGAGCGACTTGATGTTCTTGGGCCCGGTGAACTTGTCCAGCCGCACAAGCATTCCCTCGGCTTCTCGCAGGGCGATCTCTGCCTGCTGATCGTTCAGCCCGTCGGCCTTGAGCTGCGCCGAGGTCCGATAGCCCTTCTGGTACATGTCGCGCGACCAGACCAGGTTGCGCTCGGCCCGGTCTTTCTCGATCCGGCAGGTCTGGATGTACTGGCGAATGAGCTGCAAATCCTCAGGGTAGATACCGTCCCGGTACTCGCGCAGGCTGATCTCGCTGACCTCGAGGATGGACTTCGCCTGGTCGACCCACGCCTTGGCCTTCAGCCAGCGAACCTGCTGCGCCTGGAGCTCGTCGGTGAAGGCCGAGGAGTCGAGCTGGCAGACGATGTCGCCCTTCTTCACCTCTGAGCCTTCGGGGAGTATCGACACGATGCGCGTCGAGCCCGGCTTTTCTTCCTCCATCATGCTGCCACCACCACGGCCACCACGCCCGCCCCGGCCACCACGGCCACCACGGCCACCGCCTCCACCGCCGCCGGCCGATTGATCCGCAGCGCCCTTGGCCGCGGTGGTGGTGGTGCTCTTGGTGCTGGCGCCGCGGAGCGGCGTGTGCTTGGTGACGGAGTAGGTGAAGCTGCGGATCGTTGGCTTTTTCGACGCGCTGGTGGAGCCGGATGAAGCGGATGAGGACGAACCGCTCGATGCGCTGGAGCTCGAGGAGCCACTGCTCGAACTGGCGCTGCCGGTCGATCCCGATGCGCTGCCGCTCTTGGCGGAACCGGTCTTGCTTGTGCCGGCCTTCGACTTGGCCTTCGCCGAGGCTGCCCCGCTGGTGTCGGCCCCAGAACTCCCTGATGCGGTCGAGCCCTGGGACGTGCCGGTTCCCGAAGCCCCCGCGGTGGTGCCGGTGCCAGACGTGCCGGACGTGCTTGATCCGGCGGCTCCGGTGCTGCCTGTGCTGCCGCCGACCATGCCCATGAGCGCCTCGACCTCACAGCGAACCACCGTGTTGGTCGCGCTCTCCATCGTGCCGTTCTCGACGACGAACTCGATCACGTCGCCCTGGTCGACCTCCACGAGTTCGAGCGCGGGGCCGGACGGAGAGTCCCCGAGAAAAGGCGGCCGGTATCCGCTCTCCCATGCCCAGCCGGCCCCTCCCACGGCCGCAAGCGCGGCCAGCATGGTGAGATATCCGCCCAGCCGACGGCGTGGCCTGGGTGCGTCGAGGACGTCTTCAGTGCCGAGAGCGAGTTGCTTGGACATCGTCATCAAAACCTGGAATTCGAGAATCCCGAGCGGGTTCGACCGTGCCGATCTGGGCCCAGGCAGGAGCAGTGTCTTCGGCGGGCAAGACCAGATCGATGCGATGGATCGGTCGTGGTCGAAACCAGAAACACCCAGCCACCTATTATCGGCCATGGGAGCCGGCGGTCAACGTCCCGATTCGCACGGTCCCCCGGAATATCAGCGTCAACCAGCCCCGCACCGGCTGGCGATTCGGGGCCTTCGTGGCCTTTTTTGCGTCATGCACCGGCCCCACGCCGCCGGTTTCGCGCAGCTCGTGAATTACCTGGATCCGCTGCCCCGGCTTGGCCTGGGCCAGCGCGCAGGTTCCCGCCTGAGCGGGGCCTTGCCGGTCCGGCTCGGTTGTTCGGTTTGGCGCCATTTGAACGATTCAGCCGCTGTGTGGTAGTTTGTGCGGGTAGGACTGGCGACCGCCAACCAGCGCGGCGCCTCCCTGGACCGCAGAGCTGCCCGAGGCAGCCCTGCGAATGACATTCGAATCCCGAAGAGGAGCGACACCGTGGCCGATTACACCTTGCCTCCCCTGCCTTACGACTTCGGTGCTCTGGAGCCTCACATCGATGCGAAGACCATGGAGATTCACCATGACAAGCATCACGCGGCGTATGTCAACAACCTGAACGCGGCCTTGAAGGACCACCCCGACCACCAGGGAAAGACGATTGAGGCCCTCATCAGCAACCTGAGCGCGCTGCCCGAGAACATCCGCACGGCCGTCCGCAACAATGGCGGCGGCCACGCCAACCATTCACTCTTCTGGCAGATCATGAAGCCGGGCGGAGGCGGCGAGCCCACCGGAGCTCTGGCCAGTGCCATCACCAGCGAGCTGGGCGGTTTCGCCTCGTTCAAGGACGCGTTCTCCAAGGCGGGCGCCACGCGATTCGGCTCGGGATGGGCCTGGCTGGTCCTGGGCAAGGATGGCAAGCTCGCGGTGACCTCGACAGCGAACCAGGACAGTCCCATCATGGATGGATTGACTCCGCTGCTTGGCTGCGACGTGTGGGAGCACGCCTACTACCTGAAGTATCAGAACCGCCGGCCCGATTACATCTCCGCGTGGTGGAATACCGTGAACTGGGAAGAGGTGGACCACCGGTTCGCCGCCGCCAAGCGGTGACGTGCGGTCCCCGGTTCGTCCCCAGGTCTTTCTCTCTCGGGCAGGTGCCGTCCGGCGCGGGCTCCGGAGGGACGGGCCCGCCGGGCAGGACTTGACGCGTCCGGCCGCGAAGCTATGATCCGCAACTCCGGGATCGAGCGCGCGAAGGGCGCCTCAAGTCCAGCCCCTTTCGACCGGCCTGCTGCGCCACGGGACATTGCCACACCCTTCCGCCCCGTGAGTGCTCAGCGACCGGTTCCGTGCTTCCCAGGAGTCTCGACGGATCCCTGCCTCGCCAGGTCCCTGAACACTGGCGGGTTGGCTTCTGCCGGTATCCGCAGGTTCACTTCGTCAGGAGATCATGCCGATGGATCGGCTCATACACCGTATCATGGCAGGCACCACGGGCCTGGTGACGGTTGTTGGACTCTGCTGCGCGGAGGGCTGCCGGAGCCCTCACAGCGAGGTGCCGCCGGGGAAGCCCTACCAGACGACGGGAGGGGCACCACCGGTGGGCTTCAACATGGACCCACATCCCAGCGTGGCGAGCGGAATGGCCAGTCTCTACGGGAACAACGGCCCGGGAGGGATGTTGCCCGATGGACAGAGCGGCCCCGCGAATCCGACGGATATGGTCCTGGGCACGCCCACGCAGGGGCCTGCCACACTGGGCTTGCCCACCGACCACCAGTACGGCCCGCCCGGCACTGCCGTCGGCGGCGCGTCCTCGGAGGGCGGGTCGTCGTCGCTTGCCAACGCGCTGCTCAAGGCCTTGCCGTCCGCCTCTCAGGAGGTGGCCAAGGACCCGGGTGTTCAAGGTACGAAGAATTCAATGGGCGGCGCCTATCCTTGAGCCTCCGTTTTCTCTCGACCTGGCCCGGCGCCCTGGCACCTTCTGGATTCCTCGGGACTGACCGTGAATCTCGTGTTCGAGGATGAGCATTGCCTGGCGGTCGTGAAACCGGCCGGCCAGTTCACCCAGGGAACGTGGGCTCCGCCGGGCGAGCAGACGCTCGAACAGGAAGTGCGTGCCCACCTTGATCCGGAGAGTCCGGCGACGGTCTACGTGGGCATCGTCCATCGCCTGGACCGCCCCGTGTCCGGGCTCCTGATGTGGGCGAAGAATCCCCGGGCCGCGCGCGGCTCTCTCTCCAGTTCCAGCGCAGGACGGTCACGAAGGAATACTGGGCCATCGCCGAGCTGGCCGGCTGCCCTTCCGGCGAAGCCGGCACGCGGCAGGATATCGGCGACTGGCCGGATCACGGTACCTGGATTGACTGGCTCGCCCCGGCCGGAGTCTCCGGGGTGGTGCGGTGCGTGCCAGAGGGAAGCGCGCGAGCGCGTCAGGCAGTCACGCGGTTCCGGCTGGAGCGGGTGCAGGGTCCGGAGGCGGAATGCGCGCGGTTGCGGCTCTGGCCCGAGACCGGGCGGACCCACCAGCTTCGGGTCCAGGCCGCCGCCCGCGGGTTACCGATCCTGGGCGACCTCAACTATGGCTCAACCCAGCCTTTTCCCCAGGGCATTGCACTGCACGCATATCGGCTTGCATTACGGCATCCGATCGCGGGCACTGCGCTGGAGCTGACGGCGGAGCCGCCTGATACATGGGCTCGCTTCGAAGACGGCGGGCGAATCAGGCAGCCGGAACGCCCGGGTTGAAGAGCGGCCGACGCGTTGCGCAGGATTACTGGCGTCTGGTGGAGCGGCGGAGCTGTCAATCCACACCGATCTCGACGATCTTGAGCTTGAGCGTGCCGCGCGGAATGGGCACCTCGACCTGATCTCCGACCTTCTTGCCGACCAATCCCTGGCCGATGGGGCTGGTGAGCAGGATCTTGTTCTGGTCGTAATCCTCGTCGCCGGGACCGACCAGGGTGAAGTCTTCTTCCTCGTTGAGATCGAGATCGAGGACCCGAACCTTGGAGCCGAAGACGACGCGGTCTGTGGGCATGGTCGTCTTGTCGACGATGAAGGCACGGCCCAGCTTGTCCTGGAGGTCATTGATCTTGGCCTGGAGCATACCCTGGGCCTCGACGGCCGCGTCGAACTCAGCGTTTTCGGAGAGGTCTCCATAACCCCTCGCCTGCGCGATCTGCTCGGCAATTCGGGGCATCTCGTCGTGCTTCATATTGTCGAGCTGGGCCTTGAGCTTCTCGTAGCCCTCCTTCGACATCGGAATTCGTTCGCTGGTCATCCCGATCTGCTCCCTCTGCCAACCAAGAGCCACATCACGCAATCGCGAGTCGACCCTCTCAAGCACCCTGCGGGGCCTCAAATGCTCCACGGTCCGGTCGATCAGGTCGACCGGGATCCGGCTCTGTCATTGCGGGGAGCATTTCGGAGAGGCGGAATCGGGCGTGCTTGCCGTCCGCGGTGCATGATCTGCCGTTTTTCGGGAATTGAAGGAAACGAGGCAACCTCCAACCGCCACCGTCACGATCGCTCTGCGACCGCATCGTGGATCGAAGAAAAAAACGCGACTCCGGAGGGCCCGATGTCGCGCTCAATTCTAACGGACGATCGTTCAAGACTAGTCTTCGGTTTTTGGGGACGCAAGCCCAACTTCGAAGAAGCCAAGGGCTTGAGTGCGCTGGGCCGGACCCCCGCGCTCGGCGTCCAGGAATGAAGTGAAGACCTTCTTTGCCATGACTGACACGGAAGCGGATCACTCGTGCCGCAGCGCCTCGATCGGGTCCATGAGGGCAGCGCGGCGGGCCGGGTAGAGGCCGAAGAGAATGCCGATGAAGACGGAGATGCCAAATGCCAGCATCACCGAGGCCGGCGTGACGAAGGCCTTCTGGTCCGGAATGAAGTAGACGATGATCTGAGGAATGGCGATCCCCATGGTCACGCCCAGGATGCCACCAACGCCCGAGAGCACGACCGTCTCGATGAGGAACTGCTGGGTGATGTCGCGGCGCTTGGCGCCCAGGGCGCGGCGGATGCCGATCTCCCGGGTGCGCTCGGTCACCGTGGCGAGCATGATGTTCATGATGCCGATGCCGCCCACCAGCAGCGAGATCGCGGCGATGGTTCCCAGGATGATGCTGAACTGGCGGGCCGTCTGCTGGGCAGCCACCAGCAGGTCGTATGGGACGGTCATCTCCACATCCTTGCGCGGGTGCCAGGGCTCGTAAGCGGCCTTGATGATGGGGACCGTGGGCCGGACCTGCTCGATCGAGCCCACCTGAAGGGTGATCTGCGAGAGCTGGGTCTCCTCGGCTTCCATCGAGCCGGAACGGCTGTTGACGATCTTCTCGCCAAACCGCACCTTGCAGGTATTCAGCGGAATGTACACGTCCTTGTTGAAGTCCTGCGCGGAGAGACTGGAGCCAATGCCCGCGGAGCTCTGCCGCTCCTTGGTCACACCCACGACCGTGTAATAATCGCTTCCCAGCTTCACCGCCTGACCGACGGGGTCCTCATACGGAAAGAGGGTCTTGGCCGTGGTGGCGGCGAGCACGGCGTAGTTCTGGTATTTTTCGTTGTCGGCCGCGGTCAGAAAGCGGCCCCGATCGACCTCGAGCATGTTGAACTCGGCATACTCGTGTGTGGTACCCACCACCCGACCGTCCAGGTTGTACTGGTAGCGCCGGATTCCCTTGCGGATCTCCCGGATGGGCAGGACCTTGCGGATCGTGGGCACCGTCTCCAGGATACGCTCGTAGTCGGAATACTTGAGCCCGTAGTTGAGGATGCGGGCGGGCCGGCCGGCGCTGGCCTGCGCCTCGTCGCTGGGCTTGACGGAGCGGACGATGATGTTGGTTGCTCCCAGGGCGCGAATCCTCTCCTGGGCCTCGCGGCTGGACCCCTCGGCTATGGCCAGCATCGAGATCACCGCGGCCACGCCGAAGACGATGCCCAGCACCGTCAGCCCCGAGCGAAGCTTGTGCAGGAGCAAGCTTTTCATTCCGAGCTTGAGCGCTCGCCAGATGCGTCCCATGGGAACCTAGTCCTCTCCGGAGTCGGATCGAGTCAAAGGCGATGGAGTCAGGCGGCCCGGCGTGAGCGGCCCTGGATTCTGACGCGTGGCCCCGCGGGCTTGATGACCATGGCGTGCCGGTGCCGCCCCGCGGTTTCCGGTTCGCAACGCAACGCCCGGAGGGCTCGTTAGTTCTCCGCGCTTCCCACCAGGGCTGTTTTGGCCTGCTGCGCCTTGAGGAACCGCTGGCCCGGACGGTCCTCGATGATCAGGCCGTCCTGCATGCGGATGACCCGCTTGGCGTGATCGGCAATGTCCTGCTCGTGCGTGACCATGATGATGGTCTTGCCCGATTCATTGAGCTTGCCGAGCATCTCCATGATTTCTTCGCTGGTCTTGGTGTCGAGATTGCCGGTCGCCTCGTCGGCCAGGATGATGTACGGGTCGTTGATGAGCGATCGGGCGATGGCGACGCGTTGCTGCTGGCCGCCGGAGAGTTGCGTGGGCCGGTGATCGAGACGATCGGCCAGCCCCACCATGCCGGCAAGCTGGGCGGCCCGGTCATTGGCCTCCTTGCCGAGCTCGCCGGTTCCCTGGTAGGTGAGCGGGAGCTGGATGTTCTCGATGACCGTGTACTGGGCGATGAGGTTGTACGACTGGAAGATGAAGCCGAGGTAGCGGCTGCGGACCTCGGACAGGTCGTCATCATCGAGCCGCGAGACATCGCGTCCGCCGAGCAGGTACTGTCCGCTGGTCGGGCGGTCAAGACAGCCCAGCAGGTTGAGCATGGTGCTCTTGCCTGAGCCGGACGCTCCCATGATGGCGATGTACTCGCCGGGATAGATATCCACGGTCACGCCCCGCAGGGCGTGGACCGTGACCGTGGTGGAAGGCCCGCGCCGGCCGCTGCCGGAGGCCTTGGCATGACCCATCACGTACGTCTTCGTCACGTCGACCAGGCTGACGATCGGCCGTGCCGAAGCGGAACCGTTATTTGAGCTGAAATCCACGACTAGTTTCCCCCGCCTCCCGGGCCACCGCCAAAGCCACCGCCGCCGGGGGGGCCCCCGCGGCCGCCACCACCACCGGCACGCATCTGCCGCATCTGCTCCAGCTCTTCGTCGGTGAAGCCGGCTTTCCTGAGAATCTCCTCACGCTCTTCGGGGCTGGCGGACTTGAGCTTGGCCCGATCTTCGGCCGGGATTTTCTGGAACTTGGCACCGAAGGCCGCGAACCCGCCACCGGCCCCTCTGCCACGCGCTCCCTTGGCCTTGGCCTTGGCCTTGGCCGGGTCGCCAGGCTTGGCGGCGGCCAGGTCGCCCTTGCCGGCGGCGCCCGCACCGCCCTTGGCCGCGTCGGCCGGACCAGCGGCGGTATCGGCACCCTTACTGGCCAGGTTGGACCAGTCCTTCTTGCTGGCCGCCTTGCCGTCGACACCGAAGAGTTCCCGCTTCTCGCTCTCGGAGATCAGGGTGATCGGGTTCATGGCCACGATCATCCCGGCCGTGGCACCCTTGGTGATTTCCACGTATTTCTCGTTGGTCACCCCCAGCTCGACCTCGCGGCGCTCGAAACCGTTGGGGGTCCGGACCGCGATGTGGTCCTTGCCGCCGTATTCGAGAATGGCCTGTACCGGAACGCTGAGCACGTTCTCCTTGCGGTCGACCAGGATGGTCACCTCGGCGTTCATGCCGGGACGCAGCCCGGAGAGCGGGTTGTCAATCTTCACGTGGGTCGTGTACACCTTCACATCCGAGCTGAAGAAGCTGGTCGGATCGGGCAGCGGGGCCACGTCCAGCACCGTACCGTCCAGCTCGGTGTCGGCGAACGAGTCGACGCGGATCTTCGCCTTCATGCCGCTGGTGATCTTGTTGATCTGCGACTCATGTATCTTGGCGTTGACCTGCATCCGGGTGATGTCCGGCAGGCTGAAAATCTTCTGGCGCTCGCGGACGGTCGCCCCTTCCTCGATCTGCGGGGCCGTGCTGCCGAAGTTGCGGCTGGCGTCGTTGGCGTAGACCACGATGCCGTCTCCCGGCGCGAACAGCTTGCAGTTGGTGATTTGCTTGACCAGCTTGGCTTCCTTGGTCTTTTCAAGCTGGTAGGTCTGCTCCTTGGCCAGCTCGTCGGAGCGGGCCTTCTCCACCTCGCTGCGCAGCTCCTTGATGGTCTTGCCCTTGGTGAAGTTGAGCAGCACGTTGAGCTTGCTCTGGGCCTGTTCGAGAGCAAACTTGGCTTTCTGGAAGTTGAGCTCCTCGGAGATCTTCTGGGCCTTGGACACGTAACCCTTCTCGTACATCCGGTTGGCCCAGTCGACGCGGTCAGCCGCCCGCGCCAGGTCCGACTCGGCGAGCTTGATCTCGCCCTCGCAGGTCGCCTTGTCCTGGAGGAAGATGCCTTCCTCGTACTCTTTCACGGCGATCTCGGCGACCTCGCGGGTGAGCTTGGCGTTCTGGAACGACGCCTCGGCCCCCTGGGTGGCGATCTTCTGGT
Source organism: uncultured Planctomycetaceae bacterium (assembly GCA_963833985.1). Classification (GTDB taxonomy): domain Bacteria; phylum Planctomycetota; class Planctomycetia; order Isosphaerales; family Isosphaeraceae; genus Aquisphaera. Next base: position 6,304,617 of record CAWIAD010000002.1, on the reverse strand, counting down.
TCGTCAGGCTATCACGCAGCGAGGCCGAGTCCAGCTCGCAGACCAGGTCGCCCTTCTTGACCTTGGTTCCCTCGGCCAGGATCGTGATGATTGTCGTCGAGCCCTCGACCTGTGACATCACGTCCTGGTTCTTCGAGCTTTCGAGCTGGCCCTTGTCGCTGACGGTGATCGGCAGGGCCACCGGCTTGACCTCGTAAGGCACGATGTCCGTGTCGGGCGTGGCGAAGAAGCCGCGGATCGGCTTGCTCAGGCCGGGGACGCTCAGGACCGTGATCCCGCCCACGGCCAGCAGGCTCGCCAGCCCGACCGCGATCAGCTTACCGGCCGGCGCCCTGCGCTGGCTCGGACGACGTAGAGGGGGCAGGTTTTCCTGTGTTGCTGGTGCCGGGGCCAAGGCTGGGTCCTCGGTATTGGGTAGGGAAAATTTCACTGAAAGCCTCCCATTCATCGTACGGCAGGGTGCCGATGTCGCGGTACACGATCAGACGAGCGAGCTGGAAGTTTTGAAAGGCTGTCGTCAACGCCTGTTCACTGGAGATCAGCGTTCTCTGGAAGCCGATCAGGTTCGTGGTCTGGGTCGCGGCGTTCGCGGTCTGGGCCAGCCCCTGGCCGGTCGTCGCCTGGGGCGGGGCGATGATCTGCTCGAACGCCTGGTCCTTCAGCCGGATGTTCAAGATCAGGTTTCGCTTGGTGATCTCGTACTGGATGTAAGTCACCTGCATGCTGCGAATATCGCTGCGTAACTGGTTCTTGATGAAGTCTTCCTGGCTCATGAGCGCTCGCCGCTCTTGCTCGTAGGCGATGATCGCCTGCCGGAACGCGTTCCGCTCGGTCACCCGGATCAGGGGCAATTCGGCGTTGAGCACGAGGCTGAACTGCTTGGCCTGACTGAAGAAGCCAAACGGGTTGGTGGTTGTGGGCGGAGTGAAGACCTGGTTGGTCAGGGTGACGTTGAGAATACCTTTCAGAGCATTGGCGGCCACCCGGATCTTGCGCCAGGCGTCGTAAAGCTGGGCCCGTGTGTTCATCAGGTCAAGCCGGTATTCCAGCGCGATTCGCACTGCGGCTTGCAGCGTGGCCTCGAGGTCTTCCTCATTATCGTAAGTTGTACTGTTCCTGTACATCCCTATGATCGAATGTCCGTCCAGGACGATGTCCTGCAACTGGGGAATGCTCTCGACCAGCTTGGGAACGTCTTCCAGTTTCCGTTTCGGACTGCGCTGCCACTCATCGATCTGGGCGAAGACGTCGAGATAGGGCTGGTACAGGCTCAGGTCCGGCACGACCGGAGTGTCGGGCGGGAGGCCGAGCTGTTGCTTGAACGAGTCATTCGAGTTTCTCAGAGTGAGGATGTCATTGATCAGTGAGGCCCTGGCGGTCACCACGTTCGACCGCACCTGGTCGACCTGGAGCTGCGACAGGCCTGACGACTCGCCCTCGATGAGCTGCTCGTAGAGCGAGGCGAGCTGCTCGAAGTAAGCCACGTTCTTGAGGTCGATGAGCACCTGGGCGAAGTTCTGAGCGGTGGGGATGAAGCCAAGGGTCGGGTCTGTATTGCCGGCCGTCGAGAAGCCCTGGAGGGCGAACCCGACGCCAGGCTGGGAGATGGTGCCTCCCGTGAGCATGTCGACGATGAACTCCTGGCGGAACTTGGCGAAGGTGCGCACCTGGTAGAGCAACGACCGCTCCGCCTGGGTGAGGTTTTCCAGGGTGACCGCCCGCCCGCCGCCCCGCAGGAACGGCTGCATGAAGGTCAAGGGGAGGGACGACTGCACCGTGGGCTGGATCGGGTTCTTGCCCACGAAGTTGAAGACGAGCTGATTGGCGAAGCCGGCGAGCAGCTGGCCGCCCGAGTTGAAAAGCTTGCCGAAGCCCGCGACCTCGCCCATGGTGAGCGTGGAGATCTGGCCGCCGGGCGCCGTACGCGTCTGGTAAAGCCACTGGTTGATCGGGCTGACGCCCGGGAAGCCCCTGCCTATGGGCGCTGTCGTGGGCGACATGCCCGCGTAGAACTGCGGCTCGAAGGCGAACCGCTGCAAGGCGACGGCCAGCGCGGAGTTGTACAGGGTCTCCAGCTGCAACTGGTAGACACGGGCGTTGATGAGGGCCAGGGTGAAGGCCTGCTGCAAGGTCAGCACGTAGGGATTGGCGTTGCGCGGCAAGCCGGCCGCAGCCGCGACATTGAACCTGGGAATGCGGGGAATGAGCACGCCGGAGAGCTCCGCGGCTTGCTCCTGGGTCAGGCTGCCGGCCGAGGCCGGTCCGCCTGGGATGATTCGGTTCACTTCACGGCGCGTCTCTTCGGACATCTGTTCTTCGTGCGTCTTGGAATCCAGGGGAATGAAGGGCCGGGGGGTCAGCCCCTCGCTATTGGGCTGAACCTGGGGCCGCTGTGCGCCCTCGACAGCAGGGACCGGCGACGTTGAACCTTGGGGAGGGACCGCTTGCCCTGCGGCCCGCTGGACCGAGGCGTCCCTGTTTCCCCGGCCGCGGCCGCTCGCCGCCAGGTCAAAGCTGGCAGCCGGACGCGGAGGAGGGATGCTTTTCTTCTTTTCCCCGGAGGACGCACTGGCTAAGAGTATTGGCGACGATCCCCGGGCACCTGTCCCGGAATTCAGGCTGCGATTCCTTGCCGTACTCGAGGCCTGGGGGCCCGCCGAACCGGGACTGGCCGGTGCGGACCCACCAGGAGTTACGGCTCCGCCTGGCGGGGGAGTGACCGGTACCGACAACGGGCTCGGCCGGGGTGCCGCGGTGCCGCTCCCCACGCCGGCGGGCGTGTTTCCGGGAGCCATTCCGCCGGGTGCGAATGGCGAGGGAGTGACCGGCGGCTGCACAGGCCCGGACGATTGCATCGGCTGGTCCACGGGCGCGGGCTTGAAAGGCTGTGGCGTGCCGCGCCGGCCGCCCTTGCCCGGCTCGGCGTAGATGAGCGACTTGATCTCACCCCGGGCGCGGGCCGCGTCGCGCTCCTGCATCCACCCTTCCATCATGTCGATGTAGCCAGTTCCTTCGGCCGGCACGATCAGCCGGTTGTCGGGCCACTGGGGCACCGGCGAGAGCGCTTCGGCCGTGGGGTCGTCGGGAGGCGCGGGCGGGAACTCGGGATCATAGGGCGATGCAAACCGAGACATCGCGGGAGGTTCAATCGAGAACGCATCGAGCCGCCAGCGCGGGTCTCGGCTCTTCTCGAAGACGGCTTCCGCGGCGTCCTGGTTTGCCCAGTCGCGGAAAAACTCGCGGGTGCAGCCCGCTTGCGACCCCACCGCCAGGAGGGCGAGCATCGCTCCGCGCCGGAATCGTCGACTGATTGCAGCCGACCTTTGATTTCTATTCCTGAACATCGGTTTCCCCCGACACGACACCACGCGGATCCGGATCGTCGCGGATTAGGTGTGACCAGGCCACGAGAACACGAAGGCAGATCCGGCATAGGGAAGGCAGCCCCAGCCGGTGACGAGCAGCGTCCAAAGGCAGCCAGGGAGGATCCCCGACCGCCGCTTCGGTCGTCTCGTAGCAGTTTCACCGCTTGTATCGGGTTTGCGGGTTGTTTCAGTTGAGCCGAAAAGGGTGCCGGTCTCGCACCAGCGGGCCTTTGAAACGCGGCTTTGCATCGAGTTGGGATGACCGGCGTTCCGAAACTCTGAGGTCGAAGGGTGCTCTGGACGGCGGCGTCGCACCGGGCCGGTTGGCCACGGCGAATTGTTTGGCGATGCCGCGCATGGGCCTTCCCGGCAGCACCTGCCGCGAACGGGATCAAGAGCAGTCCCTCGTGGCCCAGGCGGAATCCGGTTGGGAGAAGGGAGTCTCCGATGCACTTTGGCAGTCGCGGTCCTCGATCATCCGTTAAGCAAGCACGCAAGAGCGAGACTTTTCGGCCGCGCGGCGAGGAGCTGGAAGCGAAGGTCTTGCTGGCGCTCTTGCAACTGGGCGCAGGCACGCCCTTTAACCTCGCCGGTCAGGTGACCACCGCACCGGCCGGGCCCCAGACCATTGGCGGCCAGCTTCCATTCATTGCCGACTCCTTCGGGTTCCAGCCCCAGACCCAGGGAACCCAGACCACGGACCCTGGACTGGGCGTCCTCCAGACCGGCAACGTCGCCAACCAGGGTGCCGGCTACAGCGTGGCTGCCGTGGGTGATATGAACCTCGGCGGCAGCAACGATTTCGTCATCGGTGCCCCGACCGCGACCTATGCCGGGTCAACGATCGTTGCGGGCACGGGCAACACCGACACGGCCTACCTGATTTTCGGCAATCGCTCCGTGAACCTGCCCACCACCCAGAGCTGGCTTTCGGCGACGCCGGAGCAGCGGGTCGGGCTGCTGTCGGACATCGGCGGCAACCTCCAGGTCAACCCGTTCACCAATCGCAACGAGCCGTACAGCTACGCCTTCGACGGCGTCTCGTTCATCACCAGCCAGCACCCGAATTCCGGGCTGGGCCAGTTCGTCGCCGCCGCCGGTTCCAATGCGTTCGTGATCGGTGCCCCGAACTGGGGCGGAACCGGCGTGGGGCGGCTGTACTACATCACCGCGACGTCCAACTTCAACGCCCTGTCGCTGCGCACCGGTCCGATCGACCTGGATAACCCCCAGAATTACCCGGGGCTGACGATCGTCACCTTCACCGATACGGGGAACACGGGGCTGGGTACCTCGTTCGCCGACGTGCCCAACCTGTTCGGCGATGGCGTGGACGACCTGGCGATCGGCGAGCCGAGCGCCTCGGTCGCGGGTGGCATTGCGACTGGTGCCGGCGGCGTGTTCATCTTTCCGATCAACTCGCTGCCCTTCACCCCGGGTGTGCCCAACCTCGTGAGCGTGTCGAGTGCGCCTTTCCGCTTCGCGGGCGCGAACTCCGGCGACATGGCCGGCTTCTCGGTCGCCAACGCAGGCGACGTGAACAACGCGACCTCCGCCCTTGGAGCGACGAACGACCTGTTGATCGGTGCCCCGGGCTTCAACAAAAATGCGGGCGCGGCCTACCTGGTCTATGGCGGCACGCCGCTGACTTCCGGCGCCCTCGGAGGACTGGTCGACCTGAGCCAGCTCTCGGTGGTGCCGACAGTCATTACCGGACAGGCTCCCGCACAGGGTGCCGTCTTCGTCGGTGCGGGCACCGACCAGGCAGGCTATACCGTCAGCGGCGCCGGCAACTTCAACGCGGCCGTGGACAGCTTCGGTGACTTCATGATCGGCTCGCCGGGCGGCAACGGAGGCGCCGGGCGGCGTGAACCTGTTCTACGGGGCGTCCACAGGAACCTACACGCCGATCGGAGTCGCCGCGGGACTCAGTGCCGGCCTGGTCACGACGGCCGCGAACCCGATCTCGCTCAACAATCCGACCGCGGGCGTTGCCAACCCCAGCACAGGGACGATCTACGCACCGATCAGCACCTCGTTCGTCGGTGCCGGCGGCGGTTTCCGGGCCGGCACCTCGATCTCGTATGTCAATGCACAGACCACGGTTGCCACTTCCTCCAGCATGATCATCATCGGCGTGCCTTACGACACAACACAAGCTGGGCTGGGAAGCGTGTACGAGCTGCTGGGCCCCACGAGCGGCACCTATCAGCCTCAACTGACGACCCTGAATAACTCGATCGCTCGCCAGTACACGCTCACGTACCCCATCACCTACTCCAGCACCAACTCGATCGGGTTTGGCATCTCCGTGTCCGCCTATGCCAACGGTAACGGAGATTTCATCGCGGGCGCTCCCGGTTACACGGGCACACTCGCAACCGGAAACCCGGCGGTGACTCTCCCTGGCGCGGCTGCGATAGTTCTGGCATCCCTTCAGCCAGCGAACACCCTGGTGGCCCTGGGCGGGTCGGGCGGCGGTGGCGGCGGTGGCGGCGGTGGCGGCAGCACCGGCTCCGGAGCGGTCTCGGGCGCCATCTTGCCGGGCACGTTCGTTCCCACGAATTTCGTCCCCGTCTTCGGCAGCAGCTTCGTGCCCACCGTCTCGGCGCTGTCGGCCTTCAATTACGCGCCGATCCCGCTCAAGGTGGCACTCCAGCAGTACCTGCCCCCCGACGGGTTCCTCCAGCGCAACTACGCCTACGCACACCCGGGCAAGAAGCTGCCGCCCACGCTCCAGAGCCGGACCCAGAACGCGAGCTACAAGGAGTTCGCCTCCAACGGCAGCTCGACGCTCGGCTGGAAGGTCTTCACCCGCGGACGCTTCCATCCCGGCAATACCTACCAGTTCACGCACAGGGGCCGGGTTGTTCCCACCAGCGCCGTACACGTGCGATACACCAGCAGGGGCAATCCTCTGGGCAAGGTGTAAGCGTGTCGGCCGGATCGTTCCCCGCGCGGCGCGGCGCGGCGCGAGCGACGTCCACCGGGCGGCGAAGTCTGGCGCCCGGTGGACCAGGGCCGCCTGCCGGACCAGGTCTCACTCGCCCCGCTTGTCGACAATCTTCGAGAGCCTGCTGGCCAGCCGCTCCAGCGCGGGGCTGCGGTCGTAACGGTCGAGATGGACGTTCAACAGGCTGAAGGTGCTGGTGTTGGCCAGCGCGGTCTCCAGTGCCTGTTCCAGCTCGGCGATGGTGCGGATCTCCAGGCCCAGCCCGGCGCCCAGCACGTCGGGAATGCGGTGATAGGCCCAGTCGTGGATGTCGTTGAATGGGCCTTCGAGGAGAAACCGCTCCGTCGTGTAGCCGTGGTTGTTGAGCACGACGATGATCGGGTTGAGGCCGTAGCGGGCGATGCTCGAGAGCTCCATGCCCGTCATCTGGAAGGCGCCGTCACCCACGACCACAAGGATCCGCGGCGCCGGGTTGGCCATGCTCGCGCCCATCGCGGCCGGCACGCCGAAGCCCATGGACGTGTAATACGCCGGGCTGAGGAACTCGGTATGCCGGTGCATCTCCAGGTCGGCCGCGCCAAAGAGTGAATCGCCGATGTCGGCGATGACGGTCATCTCGGGATGTCGAGAAAGCATCTGGTTGAGCCGGCCGAAGAGGTGCAGCGAGCGCACGGGCGAGCCCGGCGGATCGTCGAACGCCAGAGCGAACGGACTGCGCCGTTTTGGCACGGGGATGCTCTGGATCACCAGCTTGCGGGCGATCAATCCGTTCAGGAAGTCGTCCAGGCGCACGTCGCGATAATGATGGTGGCGGATCCGCAGGTTCTCGCTGGTGGCGTCGATGCACCGCGACGGGTCGAGATTGGCCGTGAAGATGCCCAGGTTGATGTCTGTCAGGAAGCAGCCGAGCATCAGCAGGCAATCGGCCGATTCGACGAGCTCGGTCACCTCGACGGCTCCCATCCCGCCCTCGTAAACGCCGGCGAAGAGCGGGTGCGCCTCGGAGATGACGCTCTTGCCCAGGATGGTGGTGGCGATCGGCATTCCGGTTGATTCGGCGAGGGTCAAGAGCTCGGCCTGGAGGTGGAAGCGGTGGATCTCGACATCCGCCAGGATCGCCGGGCGGCGCGCGGCGACGAGCAGGCTCGAGGCCTCGTCCAGCGCCTCACGGAGCGCGTCGGGGTCGCTGGGCGGCAGCCCCTCGGGCCGCCGATGGGGTGCCACCTGCCGCACATGGGTCTGGTCGCGGGGCAACTCCAGGTAGACCGGCCGCTTGTACCGCTGAGCGGCCTCGAGCACGCGGTCGATCTCGCTGAACGCGGTTTCCGGCCGGTCGAGCACCGCCGAGGCCACGGTGATCTTCTGGAAGACCTCGAACTGGGTGTCGAAATCCTTCACCTTGTGATGCAAGAGCGGGTTCCGCGCCCGCTCGGAGACGCCCGGCGAGCCGGAGAGGACGATCACCGGAGATTTCTCGGCGTAGGCGCCCGCGATGCTATTGCAGGTGCTCAGGCCGCCCACACAGTAGGTCACGCACACGCACCCCAGGCCGTGGATCCGCGCATAAGCGTCGGCGGCGAACCCGGCCGAGTCCTCGCGGGTCATCCCCACCAGGCGGATCGGGCTCTGTTCGAGCAGCTTGTAGAGTCCCAGTACGTAGTCGCCAGGAATTCCAAAGACGTGCTCCACCCCGCAGTCGGCAAGCCGGTTGACGAGGTACTGACCGATCGTCAGCACCGGCGGCTCCGTAGCGGAGAGACCATCGCGAGCGGGTTCCACGGCCGTGGTCCTGGACATCAACGAGCCTCCTTCTGGGGTTCCTGGGGGAGCGATCAGCCGGACGCGTTTGCTGCTGGCCCAGCGGTCGATCGGCCCGATGGCCGACGGAGGAAGCGACCGCGCGTAGACATAGACCCAGACCTGCCTGCCCGCCCTGGTCATGACCTGCACCCTGCGGTAGAGACCTTCGCCGACGCCCTCGTAGGAATCAATGCTGCCGGCGAGCTGATCGGTGGTCACGGGCCGGACGTGGCCCTCCACCCATCCGGCCGTCTCGTCTTCCGCATCGACCAGCGCGGGGTAAGGACCCAGGTCGTACAGCCGCCCCCGAACCGCATCGGCCTGCCAGCCGTCTTGCAGCGCCGTCTCGGAAGCCTCTGGTGCCAGCGTTCCATAAGCGAACAGAAACGGCATCGACAGTCCTTCTGGTGGTTGTGGTTGTCCCTGGGTTGACCTCACCTCAGCGGCCTGCGATCACCTCGATCGAGCGATCGCGCTTGAGGATTCGCATGGCCCTTGCCTTTGTGAGCGGGGCTGCCCTCGTTCCTCTGGCCTGAAAAGCCATCAAGGTCCCCCCCACATCGGCCAGTTGTCTAGGTTCCGTGGTGCTGACCCCCTTGAGGCCACGAAGCACACCGCGGACGTATTCCGCGTCCGAGTCCGCGCCTCGCAAGCGGATCTCAACACCCCCACCGGCCATCGCTTTTACAGTGTCAACCCGTATTGGCGCGCCGGCTGTTTCGTACTCAGCAGGAGTCAGGGCAGCGATCATGAGAATCTGGCGCCGCTCTTCGGATGCGAGCAAGTCTGTGGCGCGGCGGAAAGCATCGTCGATCAGCTCCTGGCGGTCCAATGAAGTCATGCCTTGAAATTGCGGCGACACGACGAACCCGGTGATTCCGTCGTCGTCTTCCAGGCGGGCATGACGAACCTCGAGAGCTTTACGCAAGATCGTCAGGACCTTCTCCCTGAGTTCCATAAGACAACTCCCCGATCGATCACGGTCTGTGCGGCGTTCAACAGGTCCGAGGCGTTCTTCTTCAGAGGGTCTCCTTTCACCCTCTGGTAGCGATCGATCCTTTTGAGAAAGGTCGTCAGGCTCGCCTCGGACGCGAATCGAAGGTTGTTGTGCCAGAGAATAACAACTTCGTTCATCGCTCCTTTAATTCTCAAGGCGGCCGCGCGGATTCCCCTCTTCGTTGGTCCCCTTACGCCGCAAGTAATCTTCGTCGATGCTCAGTAGACGGCTGGATCTAAGCAACTCGGACAGGTCGTGTCGCCCCTCGAAGCCTGAGTCTCTGCTCCATCGAAAGGCACGCAACATGCACTCAACCGCAAGCCCTCCACAGTACGAGGCCAGGGCAAAAGCCATTCCCGCTTGATAGTTCCTTCGCGCCTGTTCCATCCTCTCCAGACTCGCTTGATAATACTGCTCAGCTCTGAACTGCATGTAACGAGCCAGTGCACTGCTTACAAAGTATGATGCGGTCTTCGACGTGAGCCTGCCTACCAGAGCCAGGCCATTCGCAAGATGGCGCTCACGCCGGGACCGCCGGGTTGACCGATTGCGCAAGGTCATGAAACAGCGATTCGAGGACCGTGATCATGTAGAGGTTGCGCTGAAGGTGGTAAGTCGCCTCCAGGCAACGGTCCGCCAGTACGAACACGTCCTCGGGTTCCAGGCGGTTCCCCAGGACCTGCGCGGCGCGGCGGTCGGCCGGGTCGGGGCAGGGGGCTTCCAGGCCGGCGGTCTGCCAGAGCACCGCACGGAACAGGCGTGCCAGCTCGCCCACCAGCAAGATGGCTCGCCGCCTCTGGTCGACGCTCTCCTTGCCAGCCTGCCGGACAAACGCTCCGAATCGCGCAGCCAGGAGCGACGGGTCGAACCCGTGCTCGGCGGCCAGCTCGTCGATCAGCTCGCGGCGAAACCGCTTCGAGCTCCGGATCGGCCAGCCCGATCGCGCGGCTCATCGATCCCTCGCCCAGGGCCGCCAGCCGGTCCGCATCACTTCGATCGCTGGTGACGCCCTGTTCCAGCAGCAGCTCGGCCAGCTCGTCGCCGGGCAGCGGATCGAAGCGCACGACCTGGCAGCGCGAGAGGATGGTCTGGAGCTGGAGCTCCGCCGAGCTGCCCACCAGGATCAGGACCGCGCCGGGGGGCGGTTCCTCGAGCGTCTTCAGGAACGCGTTGGACGCCTCATCGTTCATGTCGTCCACGTCGTCCACGATCGCCACCTTGCGGCGCCCCCGGGCGGGCTTGAGCCCGAACTGGGCAGAGACGTCGCGGATCACGCGGATGGGCAGCTCCTGGCGATCCTCGGGGCGGGCCGCCTCGATCAGGTCCGGATGTGTGCCGGCCGCCGCCTGCACGCATCCCGGGCAGGTCTCGCAGGGATCGAGGTCCATTTCCGGGTTTTGCTCGCACAGCAGCGCCTGGGCGAGCTTGCGTGCGAAGGTGCGCTTGCCCACGCCGTCGGGCCCGACGAACAGGAAGGCGTGCGGGAACCGCCCGTTGCGGAGGTTCAACCGCAGCGCCGCGACGATCCGGTCATGCCCGCGGACCGAGTGCCAGGACACGCTGCACCTCGCTTCGGATCTGCTGAAACACCGTGTCCGGATCGCTGGCCGCATCAATCAGCACCAGGGGAGACGGGTAGTACGGACAGAGCCCTGCCGGGCCTGCGCTGTCGTGAACCGCGGCGAGGAAGCCCTCGCGGACCTTCTGCCTGTAGCCAGCGGGCCGCTCCTCGATGCGATCGCGGGCCGGGCCCACGCGGGCGACGGCCGTTTCAGGGGGTACGTCGAGCACCAGCGTGACGTCGGGCAGCAGGCCGGCAGTCGCCACCTGGCCCACCCGCCACACCTCGTCCACGCCCAGCCCGCCCGCGTAACCTTGATAGACGATATTCGAGAGCAGGAAACGGTCGGAGAGGACAACCCGGCCGGCGGCCAGGGCATGCTCGATGACCTCGTGCACGAGCTGCGCCCGGCTGGCCATGTAGATGAGCATCTCGGTGCGCATCGCCAGTCCGACGGAGCCGCGGTCGAGCACGACCTTTCGAAGCCGGTCGCCGGCCGGGGTGCTGCCGGGGTCCCGGCAGGCGACCACGTCGAAGCCGTCCTCGCGCAGCCAGGCCGCCAGCCGCGCGGCCTGCGTACTCTTGCCGCCGCCGTCCGGCCCCTCGAGGGCAAGGAAAAGCCCCGGATGAGGGTGCGGTCGCGGCGGTCCGGACATGGTTTCCTCGAGCATCGCGATGGTCTCCTGGCGCGAGAACCTCATTGTAACCGACCGGTGCACGTGCGGGGAGCCAGAGCTCATCACGCGGCGCGCGTGCGGTGCGCCGGGGACAGGCCGCACTCACGTCGTGGCCATTCGATCTTGCCGCAGGTTCGGCCTCGGGCCAGGTTCCCGGTGGCGCGGTCATTCCCGGGCCCGCGGGGCGCGGGCGGAACGCCTCTCCAGGCGACGAGACGCCCGGGTTCCACGCGCCTTCTACCGTCTGGCCGCTTTCCCCACGCGGTCCTCATTTTTCTTGAGGAACGCGGATGCTTTCCTGCGGGTGGCCGGGCGTGGACTCTCCACTTGCCGGCGCACGAACTCAAGAACCCGGGGCGACCGTCGGACCTCGGCGTCCAGAGCGGCGAGCGCGGAGATGGCGTGGCCAGTGGCGATGTGGCGGCATTCCATTGTCTTGAATGTGGCGTGCTCCACTTGAAGGATGGCCCGGACGATGCGCGGCGACAGTTCCTTGCGACAGTGCGCGATCTTCGCGGCTCCGGCCATCGCGATCCCTGCCGTGATCATGACCGGACCGCTGATTGGAGCCAGGTAGCGTGACAGCAGGCTGTCGAGAGGGCGATCCGGATCGGTGCAGGCCAGGTTGCTCACGATCTTCAAGGCATTCCACTGGATGATCTTGTTGTCGGAGTCAAGCAGTTCCGCAAGTTCGTCGAAGTACGGCTCCAGGAGCGCAGGCTGGGTCTCGCTGAGCCTGACCAGTTCCCTGGCCGTTTTCAGTCTTGCGGGCCCGTGATGCCGCAGAGATGCGATGCTGAGTTCCAGGTTCAATGGGTCGATCGCCATGGTCGATCTCCCGGATCATGATGACAATCAAATCGCTGCGGGGAACTGGCCAGACGCCTACTTCCGTAGCCAGGCGTCGGCCTCGGCGAACACCTGGCGAATCTTGGTGTGGTACAGAAGCTGGTTGATCTGCTCGAAGGTACCCCATTGAAACCACTGGCCGTGGGGATCCTCGACGTGTTCCTCCGAGCGCGTGGGGTGAGCCGAGTTGCCCACTTCGGCCAGGTAGTAGACGACCGTCTTGACCACCTTGCGGCCGCGGCGGATGTAGGTGTAGGAAAGCGTTCGCTCGAAGCCGTCCAGGAACGACCAGTCGACGAGTCCGGTCTCTTCCTGGAACTCGCGCGCCGCGGTTTCGCGGCTCGATTCACCCAGTTCCACGCCCCCCTTGGGAAACTCCCACTTCGCGCGCGGGTTCCGCACCGTGGCCGAGTGAAGGACGAGGTAGAGCAACCCTCCCTCGACTCCCCGGTGGAACGGGATAACGCCGGCGGAACGTTCGTGAAACGTGGTCATTATGGGCGATGACCTGGCCGCGGGGGCCGGTCACGCGGAGCGCTGCCCTGATCGTCGCCGCCTGAGTTCCGCCGGTCGTCGGATTCGTCGTTGCCGTCCTCGTCAAACACCGCGATACGGCCCAGCACGTCTCCGGGCAGAACGGAGTCGTCCTCCCGGATGCGGATCTCGACAAGGCGCCCGGTCGCCGGCGCGGGAACGTCGAAGGTCGCAGGCCCGACCAGTACTTCGACCAGCCGCTCACCCTCCCAGACCGTCTCTCCCCGCGCGGCAAACCAGTAGCTCACGACGACCGGCGTGTCCGGACCGGTTCCCAGGTCGGGCAGGATCACTGCCGCCTTCCGCATGGTGAACCCCGTCACGTCTGTATACGGATCGTCGATACTGAAGTGCTCAACTGCGTCCCGAGGGGCCGTTGAGCACTCCTTTCACCTTCAAGATTAGCTGGGCACATCCTCTCTGGCCAGACTGATTTGTAGTTTTCGCGCCAGCGTCGGAGTGATGAACTTCCCATCACGGAGTGATGAAGTTCCCATCACGTTGAGAGGGACGGTCTTTTTTCAAGCCGGCCTGGCATCCCGGCGTTCCATGGGCCCAGGGTCTCAAAGTGGGACAGCGGCGTGAAATGCTTGACATGGCAACCTGGTCGGCCCAAGAATGGCACGCGCATCGAAGCAACTTGCCCATCGGCGACCGGGATTCAGGACGCCGCTCCACAGGGCAGCCTCTTCCACGAGAGACCGCGAACTGGCGTTGCTCTCCACAGCCTTGTGATCGCGAGGGTTCCCAGGCGCATCCGTGCGGGCACTCAGAGCCTGACCGCATTTCATGTCATGCCTGGTTGAGGCCTATCCTGCATTCGTGATGGCTCGCCGACCCGAGACGGTGGCAGCTGATGAGATACCAGGGCAATCCGGCGGCGCTTTTGTTCCTGAACGCCGCTGTGATCTCGGCCGGACTGGCCTGTTACGCCTGGCAGCGACGGCGAATGCCGACAGCTACTGCTTTTGCCTCCATGATGGCGGGTGAAACGGCCTGGGCACTGGGCGTGGGGCTCGAACTGCTGTTCGCCGACCTGCCCGCCAAGATCGTCTGCCTGGACCTGTCGATCATTGGTAAGAACTGCATGCCGGTGGCCCTCCTGGTATTCGTGCTCAGGTACATCGGGCACGAGAACTGGGTGACCGGCCGCAACCTGGTCCTGGCGTGCATTTTTCCCATTGCGACCATCCTCCTGCACTGGACCAATCCCTGGCATCACCTCTACTGGAGCCGGCAGTATATTGCCTGGGTGGATGGCTTCACGCGGCTCGTGGGCGAACACGGACCCTGGTTCTGGGTGAACGTCGGGTACTGCTACGCGCTCATGGCGCTCTCGGTCGCCCTGCTGACACTCTCGCTGCCGCGGATGACCGGAGTGTACCGCAGGCAGGTGCTGCTCATCCTCTTCGGCGCCATGGCACCCTGGGTCGTCAACGCGATTTTCCAGGCCGGGTTCAGCCCCTATCCGGGGGTTGATCTGACCGCGACCGTCTTCTGCCTGACCGGGCTGGCGATCGTGCCTGGCCTGCTGCGCTATCGCATCCTGGACCTGATTCCCGTGGCACGGGACGCGGTCTTCCAGGTCATGCGCGAGGCGGTCGTGGTCCTGGACCGGCTGGGCCGGATCATCGACCTGAACCCCTCAGCCATGGCGCTGCTCCGCGACCCCGCGGCTCCGATCGTCGGGTCCTGCGCGGGCCCGGCGTTCGAGGCATGGCCCGCGCTGGCGAAGCGGCTGGAAGATCTCGTGGAAGGGACCTTCGAGGTCTGCGGGTCGGAGGACGCGGACTGCTTCCACGAGGTCAGCATGGCCCGGCTCTCCGGCGCGGAGACGCCGCCGGGTGGGTGGTCGTTATCCGCGACATCAGCGAGCGCAAGCGGGCCGAACGGGAGCGGGCGTGCCGGATCGAGGAGCAGGTGGCGCGGGCGGCGGCCGAGGCCAGCGGCCAGGCGAAGGACCGATTCCTGGCCGTGCTCAGCCACGAACTGCGAACGCCGCTGACGCCGGTACTGATGGCCGTGACCGCACTGCTCGACGGCGATGAGTTCCCCGAGTTTCGGCCGACCCTGGAGATGATTCGCCGCAACATCGAGCTGGAGGCCCGCCTCATCGACGACCTCCTCGACGTCGTCCGCATCGGCCGCGGGCTGCTGCGCCTCGAATGCCGGACGGTGGACGTCCACGATGCCATCCGCCAGGCGAGCCGTATCTGCCGGGGCGACATCGACGAGCGGGGGATTGCGCTGGGGGTGCACCTGGCCGCCGCCGAGCACCACGTCGAGGGCGACCCGGTGCGGCTCCAGCAAATCATCTGGAACCTGCTGAAGAATGCCAGCAGGTTCACCCCGCAGGCGGGAGCGATCACCGTCCGCACCCGCAACGGCCCCCACCCCGCGAGCGACGGCCGGCCCCGGCTGGTGATCGAGGTGGCCGACAACGGTGCCGGCATCGAGCCGGAGTCCCTGCCCCGGATCTTCGAGCCATTCGAGCAGGGCCCGGTCTCGCCACCACTGCGCAGTGGCCTCGGGCTGGGGCTCGCCATCGGCCGATGGCTCGCCGATGCGCATGGCGGCCGACTGAGCGCCAGCAGCCCGGGGCCGGGACTGGGCAGCACTTTCGTGCTCGAGCTCGACACCGTGCCCGGTCCCATCGCCCAGAGCCGGCCCACGCTGCCGGCCGGACCCCAGTCTCCGCAACCGGCAAGCCTCAGAGTCCTCCTGGTGGAGGATCACCAGGATACGAGCGAGTACCTCGCCCGGGTACTGCGTGCGCGGGGCCATGAGGTCACGGCGGCGACACGATTCTCCGAGGCGCTCCGGGAGGCAGCCCTGAGGCCGTTCGACCTGCTCATCAGTGACATCGAGCTGCCTGATGGGTCGGGACTGGACCTGATGCGCCGCCTGCACGCTGGCGGAGTGCGCGGCGCTGGCCATGAGCGGGCACGGATCAGCAGAGGACGTGCAGATGAGCCTCGAGGCAGGCTTCTCCGAGCATCTCACCAAGCCTGTGGACCTGGCCCGGCTGATCGCCGCGGTCCAGCGCGTCTCCACGACGGCTCCCGCAAGTGGCGAGTGCTCAACCGCACGGTCCGAACCGCCCGGACCACGGCCAAGCGTCCTCCGCGGTTGATCGCGGCCTTGAAGCTCATGAATTCCTGACTTCCGTCAAGAATCCGGGTTTTCTGCTCCGGCGCTGGAACACCCGTCAGAATCGCCGGCCACGCGGTTCGGCGGCCACCCGCGGCGGATTGCCCGCGGCCGGGCGGCGCGGGACCATTTCGAGCTCGACGTAGGCATCGCGCAGCCATTCCTCACCCGGCTTGCCCGGCTGGATCACGTACGTGCGTGTCTGGGTCACCCGGAACTGGCGCTCGAGGTTTTTGAACCACCGACGGAACCCCGGAGATTGGTCGGGAAGCCGATCAAAGGCCACCAGCCGGAGCGGCTCCGCCTCGGACCAGGCCGCAGGCTCAAGGCACGCCGGCTGCCGCGAGTGATGGCGCGCAGAGAACATCCGCTGATGAAACAGGTAAACCGCGGACATGCCCACCCGCCAGAGGTGGGGATCGTGCGAGAGGCCCATATCGGACTTCAGGCACACCGGGCCGCCGCCGGGCTGGGCGGTCCAGAACCAGCGCGCGAAATCACGCGTCCTGGCGTCGTCCGGTACCCGGTACGGCAGGATCAAATCGCGCGTGGCCATGGCCACTCCCAGGAGCGTCAGCGCGGTGAGGATGCCCGCCAGGACCCGGCCCTTCAGTCTCTGCCGGCTCACACGGGCCAGCAGTTCCGCGATCCCCAGCCCCATCAGCAGGCAGATCGCCGGCGCCGTGTAGAGCATCACCCGCGGCGCTCCGCCATACGGGTAACGGCCCAGGATCGCCGCGACCAGCCCCAGCCCGAAAGGGGCCAGCATCAGTGCCAGCGCCGCGCTCCGCCTGCTGCGGTACAGTGCCCACGCACCCGCCAGCACACACAGGAAGGTGAGAAGACTGCCCCCGTGTTTCTCCCCGGCCGGGTAAGCCATCATCGTGCCGGTGTGGACGTCGAGCAGCCACAGCGGTACGAGCCAGGGACGATCCAGCGGCGGAAACGCGTCCGCCCAGCAGCCCGTGCGATAGCTGTCGCGCATCGCCTCGGCCTGGAAGACCGTGAACCCGAAGTAGACCGCCAGGAACGAGGCGACCAGGATGACATTCCAGATGAGAAAGCTGAGCCGCACCGAACGGTCGCTGGACTTCAGGGCCCAGCGCCCAGCGCCAGCGAGACGCCCCCTGCCACGAACACCGCCGGATACGAGAGTGCGATGAGAACCGGTGCCACGGCAGAGAGCGCCCACCACCAGCGCGCGCGCTGCGAACGCCTGGCTTCGATCGCCAGGGCCAGAAGCACCAGGGCCGCCAGCAGATCCGACGCGTACGGCTTGATCTCCGCGCCATGACGGATCGGGTAAAACGCGACGGCAAACACGGCGACCGCCAGGACCTGTGGCACTCCGCCCAGCAGCCGGCCCGCGATGTGGCGGAACAGGGGCACCGTGGCAATGCTGCAAATCGTCGGGAAGAGCCGCAGCGCCGGCTCGGAATAACCCAGAGCCAGCATCACCGTGCGCTCGATCACCAGGAAGAACCAGGGAGCCACCTGTCCGTAATCGAGGGGCCGCAGCAGGTCAGCGTAACCACGGTCCCAGAAATTGACCGCCAGGAACGCCTCGTCATGCCAGATCGGATAGTTCACCAGGTATCGAACCAGGCGCACAGTGATGCCCAGGATCACGAAGAACCAGATGACCCACGCCGTCCCGTTCGTGCCTTGCCTGCCAACAGGCGGAGAATCGGCCTCCATGCCCTGATCCCCTTCGCAATCGTGTTTCTGAAGTGCATCAGCGTCGCAGACGCTGCGCTCGCGGCTGCACGGCAATCGGCACGTCCGAGCCTACCATGCGCGGCACGAACTGATACACGTACCAGCGCCTCGGTGGTACGTACGCCTTCGCCCAGCGTCACGGGTACGTCATAAAGTTTTGCATCCTCGAGGACAAGGCTCTTTTCCATCTGGTCCAGCCAGTTCCGCACCACTGGCCGTTCGGCTGGCTCGTCAAACAACACGCAACGCAGGGGCCGCTCGCCAGAAACCATCCACGCATGGTTACCGGCGGCAAGCCGCCGGGTCGGCGCAGAGATCATCTGGTTACAAAGATACCAGGCCTTGCGGCCGTCCCAGGCGCCGCGCGATCTTCCGCAAAGTCCAGCTCGTAGCACACAACGTCCGCATCCCTCGCCTGGCTCGCCCAGAACCCACGAGCGAACTCACGGGCCTGGTGATCGTAGAGCATGCGGTAAGGGTGAAGAAAACTGACCACCTGGGGGGCCACTCCGCACGCCACCAGGCCCCCTATCGCCACTTGCCAGAAACGCCGCCGGATTCTGGGGATGCGCACACGTTCCAGGATGCTCGCAAAGCCCTGGCCGCCGAGCAGGCAGATGCTGGGCGCGGCGAACTGCATGAGCCGCGCTTCCATTCCATAAGGGTAGCGATGCAGCGCAGCCGCTCCGAGCGCCAGGCCGAAGGGAGCCAGCAGGCAAGCCGCCATTGCGCCGGCCGCGGCGGACGAATACCAGGACGCCAACCACGAACGCGGCGAACGTCGCGGTGCTGGCGCCTCGGGCCCCGCCGCCGGGATAGGCGAAGGCGCTTCCCGTATGCGCCAGGAAGAGCCAGCGCGCCAGCCGGCCGGCATCGTGAACCGGAGGGAAGGAATCCGCCCAGTAGCGCCTCAGGCCTGCCATGGCCGTGGCGCTCTGGCCACGAGTGACGGTCACGTAGACGAAGAGAAACGAGCCAAGCAGCACGGCGCCAAAGCTGAACCAGGCCGCCAGCGATTTCCGGCTGCCCTGTTTCCAGACGGGACCGGCCAGCCCCAGCAGCACGCCCCCGGCCACGAAGACCGCGGGATTGGAAACCGCAAGGCACACCGGAACCACCGCCGCCAGCGTCCACAACCACCTGTTTTGTAACGGGTTGCGCAAATACTCGAGAGCCGGCAAGAGCATCAGCAGGGCCGCCAGCAGGTCCGAGGCGTAGGGCTTCGCATCCGAGGCGTGGCGAATCGGATGCACGCTCACCGCGAAGATGGCCACGGCCAGCAGCACCGCACGCGCGTCCGGCTCCAGGGCGCGGCGCGCAGCCGCCAGAAGAGGAGCACGCATGCCAGTCCACAAAGCAGTGGAAAGAAGCGGAGGGACCACTCCGAGAACCCGGCCGCGTCCAGGACCAGGCGCTCGGCCCAGAGATAGAGCGGCGGCGCAATCTGCCCGTTGTCCAGCGGCCGCAGCAGTTCCCGATAGCCCCGGCGGATGAAGTTGACCGCCAGGAAGCACTCGTCCGACCAGAGCGGCAGGTTCTGCGCGTAACGGATGATGCGCAATAGACATCCGAACACCACGAAGGCCGCCGTCGCGGTCAGCGCCCCGTTGCCCCCCGGGATCACGGAAGCCTCTTGAAACCTGGAGTTGCTTTCCGGGGTGCTTCTTGACAGAGTTGATCCGATCGCTCCGAACCGCATGCTTCGATCCGCGTCTGGGTCCGTGCTTGGCGGCTCGCCGCCCAGCCACGACCGCAACGCCGATCCGAGCCACCGCACACGGGGATCCCGCATGAGCCGAGAACGACGATCCATGTTCCACCCCGGCAAGAACTTTCGTCTTGTTTTGACGGGCCTCTCAGCCGCCTTGCTGGCGCTGGTGTCGCTGGCCCCCGCTCCGGCCACGGGAAGTGATGCGCCGCAACCGGCCGCCTTGCCCGCGAACCGCCAGGTCGGTCAGCGTCTGGGCAATTTCACGCTCGAGGACGCCGTCACGAAACGGCCGTACGCGCTTTACGGCTTTGCAGGCAAGAAAGCCGCCGTGCTGGTCTTCCTGGGAACCGAGTGCCCGCTGGCCAGGCTGTACGCGCCTCGGCTGGTGGAGCTCGCGCACCAGTACCGTGCACGGGGCGTGGCGTTTCTGGGCATCTTCTCCAACGCGCATGAGTCGGAGGCCGAGATTGCCGGCACGGCCCGCCAGTACGGAATCGATTTCCCCGTTCTGCGTGATCCGGGGAACGTCGTCGCGGACCTGGCGCTCGCCGAGCGCACGCCCGAAACAATCGTGCTCGACGGCAGGGCCCGGGTCTGCTACCGAGGCGCGATCGACGACCAGTACGGCGCAAGGGCCCCGCAAGGAGACGCCTCAGCATGACTATCTCCGGGACGCCCTCGATGCCATCCTCGCCGGGCGGCCGGTCGCCACGCCGGCCACTGCCGTCTCCGGCTGTCTGCTCGACCGGGTGCAGCCGGACGCGAAGCCGGCGTCTTCCCAGCCTCGAGTTCGCCCCGCGCCCCCCGCGGTGATCGCGGCCTACGCGGAAGCCGAGCCAGTCGCTCGCACCGATGCCGGCGAGGTCGCTTTCGCCCCGGCGACCGCGGCCATCATCCAGAACAAATGCCAGTCGTGCCATCGGCCGGGACAGGTCGGACCGTTCCCGCTGGCAGGCTACGATGATGCCCGCAAGCACGCCGCCATGATCCGAGAAGTGGTCGACAACCGCCGCATGCCTCCCTGGCATGCCGACCCGCGGCACGGGAAGTTCGCCAACGACCGCAGCCTGAGCGCCCGGGAGCGCGCCACGCTGCTGGCCTGGGTTGACCAGGGATGCCGGCTGGGCGATCCGGTGCAAGCTTCCACCACCCCGGTCGTTTCCCGAAGGCTGGACGATCGGCAAGCCCGACCTCGTCCTGGAGATCCCTGAAACCTACACCGTCCCCGCCCAGGGCGTGGTCGAGTACGTCCGTTTCCGCGTCCCCTCCCATTTCAGCGAGGACCGCTGGGTCCAGGCCGGAGAGGCACAGCCGGGCGACCGCTCGGTTGTGCATCATATCATTGTTTACGTGGACGACCACAAGAACGACAGGAAGCGCCGGCAGCCGCTGGCCCATCTCTGCGGCTACGCTCCCGGCGACATGCCGTCGGTCTACCCCGAGGGCACGGCCAAGCGGGTTCCCGCAGGGTCCGATTTCGTGTTTGAAATCCACTACACGCCGGTGGGCCGCCTCCATACCGACCGGTCCCGCGTCGGCCTGATCTTCGCCCGGCGCCGGTGACCCGGCAGGCCCTGACGGTCGGCATCGCCGAGGACAAGTTTGTCATCCCGGCGCACCAGGACAACGTGCCGGTGGCCTCCTCGCTGACCTTGGCCCAGGAGACCCGGCTGCTTAGCTTCATGCCGCACATGCATTTGCGTGGTAAGGATTTCCGTTACTCCATCAGCCGTCCCGGGCAAGCCGCCGAGGTGGTGCTTTCGGTCCCCGCCTACGACTTCGGCTGGCAAAGCTACTACATCCTCTCCGCGCCGCTGTCCCTACCGCCAGGAACCCGCATCGATTGCCTGG
Organism: uncultured Planctomycetaceae bacterium; assembly: GCA_963833985.1. Taxonomy (GTDB): domain Bacteria; phylum Planctomycetota; class Planctomycetia; order Isosphaerales; family Isosphaeraceae; genus Aquisphaera. The sequence goes on along the minus strand of CAWIAD010000002.1, from coordinate 6,283,450 downwards.
CGCACTACGATAACAGCGACGGGAACCCCTACAACCCGGATCCCGGCAAGATCGTCCACTGGGGCGACCAGACCTTCGACGAGATGATGATTGGGTACATTGATGTGGACCTACCCGTGGGGACGACCTTCTCGCGGGTGACGGAACCGCGGCCGGAGCTGCCGGGGTCCGCCCGCGCCGCGCTGCGAACGCTCGGCACCCTCCTGGGCGTGGGGAAGGCCACCGCGCCTCGGTCGACTGCGGGCACCGCGCCGCGATAAGACGGGAAAGGTTGGAATGATGCAACGAGCGCCGCTTGCCATGTTCCCGCGGGCCGTGCTTGCCCTGTTCACCATCTCACTGGTCTGGCCGGCAACGGAACCCGCGGCCCGAGCCCAGGAGCGCGAACTGCCGGCCGCGCTCGCTCCCTTCGAATTCCTCATCGGCCGCTGGAAGGGGCAGGGCGTACCGCGCGACAACCCGTCCCAGCGGTTCCGCGGCTGGACCGAAACGCACACCTGGGCGTGGGTCTTCAGCCAGGGCAAACCGGTCGGACTGAGCCTGTCTGTCCAGGGAGGAAAGGTCTTCTCCGAGGGGACCCTGCGCTACGAACCGGCCCGCAAAGGCTACATCTTCGATGCCAGGGAGCCGGGAGACCATCCCAGGGCCTTGCACTTCACCGGCACGCTCAACCCCTCAGGAAAGCTGCTCATCCTGGAGCGGACCGAGAAGGGAGCGACCCATCGCCTGACCCTGCGCACAACAGCAACTACGTTCGCTACACGCTCATCGCCGACCGCAAGGACGCCGGCGCCGCGGTCTTCCAGCCGCTCATCGAGGTTGGCCTCACGAAGGAGGGCGAGTCGTTCGCGGCCGGGTCCTCGGCCGTCGATCAGCCGCGCTGCATCGTGACCGGTGGCGCCGCCACGCTCTCGGTCTCTTACCAGGGGAAGAGCTACCCCATCTGCTGCACCGGCTGCCGCGACGAGTTCAACGACAATCCCGAGAAGTACCTTCAGAAGCTGGCCCAGAGGCTCGCCACGGCCGCATCGAAGCCTGCCGCGCCGAAGGCCTCACGCGTCAGCCGCTACGAAGACGCCTTCGCCGGCGACGCGGACGAGTCGGAACCGCAGCCCGCCGCGGCCGGAGCCGGCACCGGCAACGCCGCGGCGCCGGCCGCCCAGGCTCGCGGGGACCGCCGGCGAGGCGCGGACAATCCACGCGCGGCTGCCACCAAAGCGAAAGGCTCGCCTGCCGACAGGGCAGCCGCCCGGGCCGCGACCGCTCTGCGTCTGGCGCAGAACCTGGAAAAGAGCGGGAAGACCGCGCTGGCCCTGAATTCCTACATGCAGATCCTCAAGGACCATCCCGCGACCCCCGCGGCCAGGACCGCCGCGGAACGCATCAAGGCGATTGAGGGTCGCTGATCGCGGGCGTGCCCGGCGCTGCTGGCACATCACCCGCGGCTCCGGGATCCCCCGCGCGGCTCTCCTCCCGGCTCGCACCGGCCGCCTGGGTTGCCGGCGACCGCGCGGCGATCCGGATATCCAGGCCGATGTTCGTGGTCCAGATCTCCCAGTCGTCGCGGTTCCAACCGACGATGATCCCCGACGCCTCCAACCGATCGAACATCTGTTCGACGTAGGCCGGCACGCGGTCTTCATACTCCGTGATGATATCGAGCTTGCGGCCGATCAGGTTGAGGATGCCGCGGATCGAGCGGGGGCCCTTCTCGGCGATCTGCCGCTGTCCATCGGGCGACGCGGGGTCGGGTCCCTGGAGCGTCAGCTCCAGCGAGCGGACCAGGCGGCCAAACTGGCCGAACCAGGTGTCGCCAAAGCCGAAATACTCCCTGTGCACGATGGTCACCTCCCCGCGCCTGAGGAGCGCGGCCTGGTACACCGATTCCAGGTAGTTCTCGCCATAGTCCGTCTGGAACGCGATGTTCACGGCCTTGGCCAGGTGCTGGAGGGCCGCGTGCACGCCCACCTTGCGCGGGTCAACTTCCAGCCCCATGTCGCGCAGGCCGCCCGCCTTGCGCGCCGTGACGGTCCCCTCGCGGCCAGGCCGGGCGGCGACCGCGACGGTGACCGGGATTTCGGTCCCTGCCTCGGCCACGGCGCCCCGGGACATCGTGGGCTGTCCCGCCGCTGGAGCGGGCTCCTCCGCGGGCGACTCCGCTGCATCATGGGGCATGCTCATGGCCGGCTCCGGATCACATGACCTGTCTGCGACAGCGTCTCTCATCATAACCGGAGGGCGTTTCGTGGCGGAGACCCCGCGCGATCTTGCTCGGTCTCAGATCCGCTCCTCGATCAGGACGGGCATGCGGGTGGAGCGGGTCATGATCTGGTAATAGTGGCTGGCCGGCTCGCAGATCATGTACACGATGGCCGCGCCTTCTTCATCGGCCACGAGCAGGCCGCGGATTCCCTGGCGAATGCGGAACCAGACTCCGCTCTCGAAGCCGAGCGAGGCGGGGATGTCCACGAACACGGCCTCCAGGTTGCGCCAGTATCCCTCCTCGATGGTCGACTGCCAGGTCCAGCCGGTGGCGGGCAGGAACCGGCTCTGACCTTGTGCATTGCCCCAGCGCACCACCTGGAGCCGGCCGTCGCGCCAGATCGGCAGCCGGGGCCGGCGGTCGCGATAGAAGAACCGGACCTCGCGCTCGCCTCCACGCTCATGGGTGCGGCGATCAAGCCCGTGCCGTGCAATCAGCTCCGTGGGCAGCTCGCTCCGTGCCAGGGCAATTCCGGCGCACATGGGTAGTAGGCAGTACTTCCCACTAAAAACATATCTTCCCACGAATATCACAAATATCATACGCATTGGCCACATCTCGATAGATGGCGGGCAGGTGAAGCGTGGCGGCGCTGCGGAGGGCGAACCGGCCATGGCGGTCGTTGATTTGCTCCTTGAGCTGGGCCACGGCCTCGGCCCGGGCCCGCTGTCGGGGCGGGTCGAAAAGGTCCAGCGCGTGCTGTCCGCGCGGGGAAAGGTCCTCGGCGATGAGGTGCATATGGCTGGCCTGGACGCCGGGCAGCCACGCCTTGCGCAGCGACGGGCGGGCCGCCTCGAGCAAGAGGTCGAACCGGTCGCTGGGAACCGGCAGCGCCCGCTGGCCCACGCCGGTATGGCCCGTCTTGTACTGTAGCGCCACGGTCAGCTTGCCGGTGGCCACGCCGTGGAACCGTAGCTCCTCGATGAGCCGCTCGAGGTTGCGGACCAGCCAGGCGTAGAGGACCACCGGCCGGGCGGTCGCCTCGCCGAAGCTGCCCCCGCGTGAGAGCACCTTGTGCGCGGGCCGGCGGATGTGGATGGGCTGCACCGGATCGCCGTTGAGCCTCCACCAGAGCGCCTCGCCCGTCGCGGTCAAGAGCGAGCGGACCTGCCGCCGGTCGGCGCGCGCCAGGTCCAGGCAGGTGGTGATGCCCCAGGGAGCCAGCCGGGCGGCGCGCCGGCCCGCGATGCCGGTGATCTCGGTCACCGGCCGGCCGGCCAGGAGCGTTTCCTCGGCCGGCCGTGCGGTCACCGCCAGGGCTCCGAACGGCTTGGCCGCGTCCGAGATCAGCTTGGCCAGGGTCCGCGTGCGGGCGATGCCCACCGTCACCGGCACGCGAATCCGCTCCCAGATCCGATCGCGGATCGCCAGCGCCAGCGCCTGGAGCGTCTGGCCCGGCCCCGGCGCCGCCTGGAAGAAGAACTCGTCGATCGAGTAATACTCGACCCGTGGCGACAGCTCGCGCACCACGTCCAGCATCCGCCGGCTCAGGACCTCGTACCACCGGAAATCGCGCTTGACGTAAATCCCCTCGGGACATTTCGCCAGCGCCTCCCAGATTGGCTCGCCCGTCTTCACCCCGGCCGCCTTCATCTCGTAGCTCTTGGCAATAACGCATGCCCCCTGGTTCCCCAGCACCCCCACCGGCTTGCCCCGCAAGAATCCGTCGCGCACCCGCTCCGCCGACACGTAAAAACAGTCAGCGTCGAGATGACCAACCGCCATGGAACATGCCTGGGCCATCATGTACGGAAATGTAGTATGAACTTTTGGATAGGTCAAGGGAAAAGGCGGCCAGCGCCCGAAAAGTGAGGATTTTCAATGAATAGGTGGCTGTAAACTGCCAGGTGAATGGTTCCGGCTGCCAACTGGTGTTCAGGTGGTCAGTTCTGGCCAGCACCAGCGGACGAGACTTGAGCGATATCGCATACAATTGAGTGAACACTCAATTGCGGCAATAGATCCGCAAGGCTTCAAGCGCCCGAGTCATGTCGGCCGGCAGCGGTGCGGAGAGATGCAGTGGCTGGCCGGTCGCGGGGTGGGCGAAGCGTAATGAGTGAGCGTGCAGGGCCTGCCGGTCGATCAGCAGCGTGTCCGGATCGCTGGCGGCCGCTTCGGAAGCCAGGGCGGGAACCACAGCCTGCGTGGCGGCCCGCAGATCACCCAGCACCAGCCGGCTGCGGCCCGAATACGCCTTGTCGGCCACGATCGGGTGGCCGATATGGGCCAGGTGCACGCGAATCTGGTGCGTACGGCCGGTCTGCGGCATGCAGCGCACCAGGGCGAATCCCCGGAACCGCTCGGCCACCTCGTAGTAGGTCACTGCCGGCTTGCCTCCATCTTCGAGCGTGCGGATCGCCATCTTCTCGCGCACCAGCGGGTGAAAGCCGATCGGCCGTTCGATGTAATCGCTGTCGCGCTCCGGCACGCCGTAGACCAGGGCGAGGTACTCCTTGTGCACCTCGCGGTGCTCGAACTGGAGGGCCAGCCGGCGGTGGGCCAGGTCGTTCTTGACCACGACCAGAAGCCCGGTGGTGTCGCGGTCGAGCCGGTGCACGATCCCGGGTCGGCTCGCGCCGGCCAGGGTCGAGAGCGTGTCATAGTGAAACTGAAGCGCGTTGACGAGCGTCCCCTGCCAGTTCCCCTTCGCCGGGTGGGTGACCATGCCCGGCGGTTTGTTCACGACGGTGAGGGTCTCGTCCTCGTACACGACGTCGATGGGGATGTCTTCGGCCACCGGAGTCATGTCCGGCAGTTCGGGCAGCCAGACGCGGATCACGTCGCCCACGCGGATCTTGTACGACGCCTTCACGGGCCGGCCGTTGACATGCACGGCCTCGGCGTCAATGACCCGCTGGATCACGCTCCGGGAATAGTCGGAGTAGCGGCCGGCGAGGTACGCATCGATCCGCCTGCCGTCGGTGCGCGGCCGCACTTCGAATTCCTGGGGTGTTTCCGACAGCGGTGGCGGCCACATGGATTCATGGTCTTGCAAGGCTGCGCGGTGCGGGTCGTCACTTTGGTACGTTGGTCTTCGGGGCCGCGGAATCCGACTTCGACTCGGCCTTCTTGGCAGCACTCGGGCTGGCCGCGGGGGCCGCTGGAATGGAGATGAACGGGTTCTCCGGCAGGCCGGCGGGTGACGGCCCGGACGCGGCAGCCGGTGCACTCTTGCCCGCATCCGCGGCCTTCGCCGGCGCCGCAGCGCCCTTCGAGAGAGGCGACGGCGGGGGCGGGGGCAGGAGCGGCATCGACGGCAGCAGACCGCCGGAAGGGTCTTCAAACGGCAGTCCGCCGGCCTTCGTGGCGCCAGGCGACGGCAGAAGAGGCATGTCGAGATTCTGGGTGCCCAGCGGAGGCAGCGTCACCTTGCTGGGCGAATAGGCGTAAAGGCTCTTGTAAAATGAGGCCGCCTCCGGCCGCTTGAGTGCGTCGGCCAGCTTCCTGGCTTGCTCGGCCTCGCTCGTGCCCGCGTAAGTTTTGGCAACCACCTCGTACTGCTCGATGGCCTTGGAAAGCTCGTTTCTCGCCTCGAGCGCCCGTGCCTTGCCCAGCGCCGCGGCCCGCGCCTGGGGCGAGTCCTTGGGGGCGTTCTTGAACACCTCGTCAAAGTTGGCGATCGCCTTTTGAAGGTTCGGCAGGGCCACGTCGCGGTTGTTGGGCAGGTCCGCGAACCCCTGGTTGTAGTACTCCGTCGCGGCCTCCAGCCGCGCCCACATCGCGGCGGTCGTGCCGGGATACTCCTCGGCAACCTGCACGCGATCGGCCGGCGACTTCACGGCCTCCAGCTTGCTCCAGACCTCGGCGTTGGCGGAAGAGCCGGTCCCCATCACGTTGCTCAGCACGGCCACCCCCAGCATGACGGCGACCACCGCCGCAATCGCTCCCCAGAACTTCACCGGGTTCTGCATCGCGCGGTGAGTCCAGCGCGCCAGCAGCATCATGTCCTCTTCGGGATCATGGATGTGCGTGGGGACCTGGTGCTCGAACTGGTGCTTCGTCGCCGATGGCCGTGGCGAAACGGGCGCCGGAGATGGGCTACGCGCGGGTTCCTTCTTCATCCTGGTTGCCTCGCACCGGCCCAACGCAGAGCGCGCAGCCGGACTGACCCTCGATACGTAAGTCTTCGGTGATCATAGTCTTTCGCCCGCGTGGCGGTCAAGCGGAGGTGCCCTCCGACGGTGCTCCGGAAGGGACGAGCCGACGGATCTTGCTTCAAATATTCTCCCGGGCGGTTTTCTGACGGGTTGCATGCGGTTTCTGAGTGTTGAAAAGGGGGGGCACTCCGTGAACCGAGTGAAAACCGCTCTAAGGATATGGCACCTTACACGTAGGATCGAGAGAGAGGCACAGTGACAGGTTCTTTAGTCTAGGCGATCCTGCACCTGTCACGATGCTTTCGACATGACGCGCCACGGGCAACCGATCGGAGAGACAGCGATGCACTTTTCCTCGATCCCTTTCAGAACCCCGCGGATCACGCTTCTGGTCCTCGGCCTGGCCACCGCAACGGCCCTGCCGCTGGTCGTCCCGCATCCGGGCCGGGCGCAGGTGGAAAGGCCAGCGAACATGACGCTCATGGGGACGCTCGCGGAGTGGAGCTATCCCGGAGCGAGCATGCCGGACGGCGCAACGATGAGCGACGGCGGCAATCCGCTGCAACAATCCGTCAAGTGCGCCGCGATCCTTTCCACACCCGACCCGGTCGAGAAGGTGATCAAGTATTACACCGAGAAGCTGGCGGCACACGAGACGCGGGAACCGGTGGCGGGCAAGGGTGAGGCGAACAGGGTCCAGGGGCAATCGGTCACAGCACAGGACGATTCACGGGGACGTTCCCTCGCTCTCCGCGTCTTCGTGGTCAACCGGCGGCAGTCGTCGACCACGCTGGTGATCAGCCGCGCGGCCGGCGAGCGCGAGACCCATATCGCCTGGTCGCATTACCAGCGGCTCGATGCCGCGGCGACGAAACAGGGCCGGTAGTGGCTCGCCTCCAGGCTGCCGTCGCGTCCGGTTGCTCCACCGCTGTATCGCCTGTCGCCAACCCAGGGCCAGGGCCGAGCCTGACGCTCCCTGTTCGAGTGGACCGATGGCCGAGGTCGTGCGCGACGGGTCGCCGTGACGCAACATCATACCGGCGAGCTTGCCGGACGCCGGGCCGGTCATTCCGAGCACCGCACGCTCCATGCTTTGAGCTCGGACGGCCAGGCTATGTCGATGTCGATGTCGATATCTCGACGGCGGCTTGATACAGCTGCATGGGGCAGAGATCGACAAAAGCAAGGCGGCAGATGATCCTGCTCCGGTGATCATGGAGAAGTCCGACCAATCGGCATTCGGCGGGGCCGACTTCCCGGTCAGGAGGTCCGAGCGAAAGCCAGATGGACTCATTCCAGGGCGGAGTGACATCGATCTTGACAGCCGCACCTCCACCGCCGATGTTCAGCATCTCGCCGGACACCGAGACAGTCACGTCGTCAGCCTGCCACGCGAGACGGGCCCGGCGCTCGCGGGGGATGACCCTCTGCCAGGCGCGCCGCTCCTTCTGGCGTGGGATGAATTCTCGCGTGGCCTCGGCGTGCTCGAACGAGAATCTGGCCAGGTACCTTCCTGAATCCGAGGGCACCACGGCGATGAGGTTTACCGGAATCGGCCCCGAGGAGACGCCCTCATTCTCGAAAAAGATCATGCACGGCCGGTCTGTAGGAGGCTTCACGTCGACCGTCACCGCCACTCCACCCGCACTCACATTGACCAGAGTGACCAGGTGCGTGACCGTCTCAGTTCCTCTGGACCAGGACAGCCTGGTGATCAGGTTGGGAAAGACGAAACGCACCCACTGCCGGCGCTCGGATTTCTCCGGTGTGGCCGACTTCGCAGCGAAGAGTTGACTCATCCAGGGGGATCGGCCGTGCTCGCTCATGATCTTCGCAATCAGAGTATCAGAGTGGAGTAAGGCATGGTGGTCGCCAGCTGGGCATCTTTGGTCCATGGCATGATCGACGTTGTACCGCACCGCGAGTCCCGAGTACGGCCGACGCGCGGCAGGTATCTCTTCCGGTCCATCACGAGAAGTCTACTCCCCTGGTTTCTTGCCAGTTGTCAACTTACGGAATTCCCTGACTCTCATCAGGGCCTGCCGCATGAACCGGGCAAATCCTGGTCGTAGAGAGGCCGTTGGTGGCAATCCAGACAGGCTTGAGTGAATCGTGCAAGTCCAAACAAGAATTCCGGGCCGGGATGTGTTCTTGCAACAGGAGTCATCCGTGACGGGCCAGGTGGGATTGAGGACAGGCTGCATTCAAGAGGACAGGCAGGAATGCCTGTCCCCCAGATCTTGCAGCGGAGTGAGGGCCGGAAGGGCAGACATTCCTGGCTGCCCAGTGCCGGATCTTGCGAGGTAAAGACGTCGGGGGGCAGACATTCCTGGCTGCCAGGTGCACACTCAATGCCGACACCGCAGAGTCCCAGGCAACTGCTCTGTGCTCTGGTAGGAAGGACAGGCAGGAATGCCTGTCCCCCAGACCCCCCAGATCCTTGTGTCAAGCAGGACAGGCTGGACTGAGTGTCATAAGAAGCAAGAGTGGTCGGGGGGCAGACATTCCTGGCTGCCAGGTGTTCAACCTCTGCCGACCTTCTCTCACCGCACCACGGCCTGGAACGAGACCGAGCCCGAGCCGCCGGGGGGGATGACACCGGGAAGCACCCACTTCAGCTCCTCGGAGCTGGCGCGGTTCTCCTCGGCGGTGAAGCTCGTTCCATGCGGGCCGCGGGCGGAGCCGCGCACGTACTCGAGCCGGGGGAGCAGGCTGTCCACGATCTGGGCGGAGTGGATCGGCGTGTTGCCCATGTTGCGGTAGGTGATGGTGAAGGTGACCGTGTCGCCGGGCTTTGCCTCCAGAACGCTGACGCGCTTGATGATGGCCACGCCAGGACGCTTCGGGGGCGTCTCCACGCCGTTCATCTCGTGCGGCTGCCAGGACATGACCTCCTGCGCGGGCCCCTCCACCTTGCCCGTCATCACCGTCGACTCCACGCTCTTGATGCCGTCGAGGCGGATCCTGTCGCGGGCGAGCATGGCCTTGGTGCGGGTGCGGGTGAGCTGCACGTCCTGGCGCTGCGAGTCCACCTTGACCTGCTGGACGTTGTGGTACATGTCGAGGTTGCGGGTGTTTGAGTCCTCGCCCGCCACGACCCGGGCGGCAAATCCCTGGGCCCTGCGTCTGACGCGCGTCAGCTCGGGAGACTGGTTCTGGACCAGCCTGCGGGCGTACATGCGGCTCTCGGCCAGCTCGAACGACTCGGTCCGCCGGTTCAGGTTCGCCCCGTGGACCTCGATTGCCTGGTTCGTGCCGGTGCTGACGTGGACCTCGGCGAAGCGCGGGGCGTAGACGCAGACCCGGTTGGTGGGCAGCACGCGGGGCTGCGAGGCGCTGTTCAGTCCCACGTCGAACCGCATGACCGCGTCGCGCGGGTCGATACCCCGCATGTTACCCCCCGCGCCGACGCCCGCCGGCTCACCGGTGTCGCCGCCGTCGCAGAGGTACTCGTCGCGCGGCAGCCAGGGACGGCCCGCGGGCGGGGGGGTGCCGCACACCGGGCCGCGGGGCAGGGGGCACGCCGCGCCGCTGGTGGAGCTGAAGGGGCAGTGGCCGGAACCCATGGCGGCGACGGCGTCCAGACCGAAGTCACCGGTCGCGCCGGCGTGGATCTCCTCGACCGTCGGACGGCGGCCGCCGATCCGCACGATCGCCATCACCCGGCCCAGCCTCTGGGCCACTTTCAGCGGCTCCTCGGTGGGGTTCAGGGTCACCACCGGAACCTCGTCGCGTGCCACCTTCACGGGCGCGGCCAGTTCGGGCTCTTCCAGGTAGATCACCTTGGTGACCAGCCGGCCGCGATCGACCACATCCCAGAGTTCGTCATTCGTGAAGACGACGCGGATGGGATACTTCGCCGGGTCGACCTCGCGCGGCCGGTGCAGGTGACCGACCACCTCGATCACCGGAAACAGCTCCACGCCGGGCCGCTCGGTGATGTTCATCAGCCGCAGGCGGTAGCCGATGCCGCGCTCCAGGCCGAAGGTGGCGATACCCGGCGTGCTTGCGGCCAGCGTGGCTCCCGGCTGCGGCGCCAGGACCTCGACACCCAGTCCCGCGGGGCCGAAGAAGCGGACGAGCTGAACGTTCGGCTCGAACGCGGGTGGACGTTCCGGACCGTGGCCTTCGGGGATGAGGACCGGTCCCGCGGCAGTTGCCGTGGTGCCCGGCGCAAGCACCGGCGCGGCCGTGCCCGGCGCCACGCCGGGCGTGACGACCGGCGGCTGGCGACGGGCAGCAACGGGAGTGGCGGACCGGGGGGCGGCGCTCGCCGCCGTGCCGGCGTCTTGAGCAAGAGTACGCCCGGGCAGCAACCCCGCCAGCAAGCAGAGCCCGAAGCCGCAGGCGCGCTGGAGAAGAACGAGAGCGTTCGGTCCGGCACCGTGATTATGAGAGTGGTGGCTCATCGTGTTCGATCCTGCTGTTCCGGGCCCGATGAAGTCAGGCCGTCCTGCCTGGGTCTCGTTGAAGTGGGCCGCAACCCACCTGACGGAATCCGCTCGGGCCGGGTGGGTTCCTCCCACCCACCTTCCCTGGCGATTGCCAGCGAAGAGTGCGGGCTGTGGAACACCCCGGCGGAACACGTCCGCGACGCGGTCCACCGGGGTGTTCATGAGTTTGCAGGGCTGTGAGATGCCGGGAGCGCTGGCTGCTGGCTCGGCGCGTCGGCTAGGCGCCGGGCGCCGGGTTCACAGCCGGGGCCGGCGGGGCAGGCTGAGGGCCCGGCGCGGGGGGTGCCGGGGCCGGCGTGGTGCTGGGCGGGACCACCGCCGGCGCCTCGGCCGGTGCGGGTGCCGGCGCCGGTGCGGGTGCCGGCGCCGGTGCCGCCGGCGTGGCAGTGTCGACGGGTTCGGTGGGCGCGGCCGCGGGGGGCGGCGGTGTCACGCCGGGAGGCAGGCTGCCGGGAGGTACCTCGGTGACCGGAGCCGACGTGGTCGCGGGCATGCCGGCGGCCGGACCGTTCATCACCGGGCCGCTCACCGGTGCGCTCATCACCGAACCGTGCACCATCGGGCCGGACGGGCCGATGGGCATCTCCAGGTCGATGGCTCCAAGCCGGACGATCACCAGGATGGTGCCGCGGCGGTCGGCCTCGAGGATCGGATCGACTCCCGGTTCCAGCCGGGTAGAGACGAGTGTTTCCACACCCGAAACAGCCACTTCCTGGTATTTCGGATCGGGCAGGTAGATGACCTTGGTCACGAAGTTACCGCCGTCGACCACCTGATCGAAATCCTCGGCAGTGAACTGGATGGGAATGGCGTTGTGGGCCAGGTAGGCGTCGGTCGCCGGGGTGGTTGGGGCGACCTCGATGGTCGGGTAGAGACTGACGCCCTGACGGCCCGGGATGTTTGACAGCTTGAGACGGTAGATATAGCCCTGAGTGAAGTTATAGCGGGCCGGCACGACGAGCTGAGTGCCAGCGTAGGACCGTTCGCCGTTGGGCCCGGTGCTGGTTTGCCAGCCGATGTTCATGCCGTCGGGATCGATGAAGTAGATCTGGCTCTTGGTGTTGACCTGGCGGCGGTTTCCTGGTCCCATCCCCGGGCCGCCGTTCATGGTTGCGGCGGTGTACTGGGGACCGCCTGGCGGTGCGGCACTGGAGACCACGGCGTGCGGCCGCAGCCATTTCTTGAGATGGACTCCGGGGTCGGAATATCCAAATCCGTCGCCGGCGGTCGCTGCCGCCAGCAGCAGCACTCCGATAGTATGCATGGATCTCCTCCAACTCCCGCGACCCAAGCCGGCCGGCCCGGGGCCCGAGCCCTCCGTATCCGACGATCGGGGAGAATGCTTGGTCTTCCTGACTTCCTACTGCGACCGCATCGGCCATGGTCAATCCGCCCGGGACGGTCCAGGAACAGAGCCTGGCCAGGCCGCCGGACGTCCCGACCAATCCGCCTCGAGCATCGAGCCAGCTCATCCGGGCCCGGACCACGAAAGGACCGGACCAGGCCCGCCGGTCTGCCGCGCGTGCGTGCTCCAGCCCGTCGCGGGTTTCCACCAGGCCGCGGCGCTCGGTGATCGCCGGCCGGACTTGCGTCTCAAGACGCCTAGCGATTATGATCGGGCATTCTGGCCCCTTCCTTGAGGAATTGCCTTACATCCAAATCATGTATTACAAACGATTTGACTTGCACGCCGTCGTGCTCGCCGGGGCGTTTCTCTGGGCCAGCGGACTTGCTGGCCAGGGCAAAGCGCTGGCGCAGACCCCGCAGCCCTCTGGCACGCAGCCGCCCACAGCCGCGCCGGACGCGAAGTCGAACGCTCCGGCGCAGCCGCCCGGCGGCAACCTCGCGCAGCCGCCCGGGGCCGGCAAGCCGGCCGAGCCGCCCGCGGAGCCTGCCACCGAGGCCGAGCAACTGATCGACCTGGCGATCAAGAAGGTCGCGGCCATCAAGTCGGTCTCGGCCGATATGGTCCAGTCGGCCACGATCCTCAAGCAGAAGTTCGACATCAAGGGCCGCTATCTCAAGGCGCCGGTCTCGAAGATCTACCTCATGCTCACCGTCTCCGGCTTGCCGGACTCGACCGGCAGCTTGCTCCAGGTGTGCGACGGCGACACGCTCTGGGAATATCAGCAGGTTCTCGACTACCGGAGTTACCGCAAACTCTCGATCAAGCCGATCTTCGAGCGTCTCAACTCGCCCGATATCGACGCCAAGACGCGTGACGGCATCCTCAGCCAGATGGGATTCGCTGGCCCGGATACGCTACTCGTCGGCCTGCGGAGGGCCGTGAAGTTCGACCAGAAAGAAGAGGAAACGCTGGACGGCAAGTCCGTCTGGGTGCTGCGGGGAACCTGGCGCACCCGGAATGGACTGGTCGGAGCCGACCAGCGCCCGCTCCCCGCCGCCGGTCCCCTGCCGGCCTTCGTCCCCAGCCGGGCCACGCTCTACCTGGGCAAGGAAGACGGCTGGCCCTACAAGCTGGATATGGTTGGTAGCGTTCCCACGGTCCTGCTCGACACCCGCCGCACCGGCCCGGACGGCAAGCTCATCGGCTCACGCAGCTCGATCGAGAAGATCGATCCCAGCGAGATCAAGCTCGCCTACACCAATGTCAAGATCAACGCCGCCATCAAGCCCGAGGAGTTCGCCTTCCAGGCACAACCCGACGCCAACGTGGAAGACAACACCGAGGCGCTGATCAAGGGTCTCGACCAGGCCATCCAGGTGCAGGCAATGCAGAAGCGGGCCGAGGCCGCCCGCCAGGAGGGCCCCGTCCTCGACCAGCCCATCGACATCCCCAAGCCGCCCGCCGACCCGACACCCAAATAAGTTCTGGCCGGTATGCTCCTGAAAGCGTGCGTCCTTCCATCGATTGCATCGATAGAAGGCGTGCTCGGAAGGCCCCACCGAGGTGCCGGCAAGACCCGGGCCGCCTGGAACCGAAGTTGCGCAAGCACAACCCGGTTCGAGTGGGTGTTGTCCCCGGTTGCCATATTCCCTATGATAGAGAAAGTTCAGCAAGATCACCAACAAAGTGAAGATTGACCGACAGAATCGAGGGTGACGATGGAGCCGACGGCCGGCGCGAACAGTCCCAAGCCGAGCAAGGTCGAGGCGGTGAAGCTCGCCAGCGAGTACCTCAAGACCTTCGTGGCCGACGAGCTGAACAACGGAACCAGCCACTTCAGCGATGACGCCGCGAACATCCTCAAGTTCCACGGTTCTTACCAGCAGGATGATCGCGACCTGCGCACCCAGCTCAAGCGCGAGAAGAAGGACAAGGCGTACGAGTTCATGGTCCGGGTGCGGGTGGTGGGCGGGAAGCTCACCGCCGCGCAGTACCTGGCGTGCGCCGAGCTGGCAAGTTCGCTGGGCAACGGCACGCTGCGGGTCACCACGCGCCAGGAGTTTCAGCTCCACGGCGTTCTGAAGACCGACCTGCCGGCGGCGATCCGGCAGATCAATGAAACCCTGCTCTCGACGCTTGCGGCCTGCGGCGACGTCGAACGGAACGTCCTCTGCTGCCCCGCACCGGTGCACGACGCGCTGAGGGACCAGCTTCAGGAGGACGCGCACCGCTGGGCCGCCCACGCCGCCCCGCGCTCTTCCAGCTACTGGGAGATCTGGCTGGACGGCGAGAAGATCGAGAGCTTGCCTCCGGCCCAGCCGCCCCAGGTTTCCACTCCGGCCGACGATCCGGTCGAGCCGATCTACGGCAAGGCCTACCTGCCGCGCAAGTTCAAGACGGCGTTCGCGTTCCCGGACGACAACTGCACCGATATCCATGCCAACGACCTGGGCTACCTGGCCATCGTCCAGGACGGCCGGATTGCCGGCTACAACGTGCTGGTGGGCGGCGGGCTGGGAACCACCCCGAGCGCCCAGAAGACGTTCCCCATGCTCTCTGTCCCGCTCTGCTACGTTTCCCGCGACAAGGTGCTCGAGATTGGCGAGGCGGTGCTGAAGGTCTTTCGTGATTTCGGCAACCGCTCCGACCGCAAGCGCGCGCGGCTCAAATATGTCATTCACGACTGGGGCCTGCCCGCGTTCCGGGCCAAGATCGAGGAGTACCTCGGCCATCCCCTCGATGACCCGAAGCCGGTGGTCGTGACGGGCGTCGACGACCACATGGGCTGGCACGAGCAGGGCGACGGCAAGCTCTTCCTGGGCATCCCGGTCGAGAACGGGCGGATCAAGGACGAAGGCTCCTTCCGGCTCTTCAGCGGGCTGCGCGCGTTTTTCGAGCGTTACCCCGTCCCGGCGCGGCTGACCTGTCAGCAGTCGATCCTGCTGGCCGACATCGAACCGGCCTGGCGCGCGCCGATCCACGCCTGGCTCGAGGAGTACGGCATTGCCACGGTGGAGCGCATCTCCACGGTCCGCCGCTGGGCCATGGCCTGTCCCGCCTTGCCCACCTGCGGCCAGGCCGTCACCGAGGCCGAGCGCGCCATGCCCACGCTGCTCGACGAGCTGGAGGGCGAGCTCACCCGCCTGGGCCTGGCCGAGGAGCGCCTGAGCGTGCGCATGACCGGCTGCCCCAACGGCTGCGCCCGCCCCTACAACGCCGACATCGGCCTGGTCGGCCGCTCGGCCCATATCGGTCCCGACGGCAAGCCGGGCGCGGGGACTTACACCATCTTCCTGGGCGGGCGCACCCTCGGTGATCGGCTCAACACCGAGTACAAGGACTACGTCCCGCACCACGAGGTCGTCGCGACCCTGGTTCCGGTGCTCGAACGCTTCCGCGCCGAACGGCAAGACCGCGAGAGCTTCGGCGAGTTCTGTGCCCGGGTTGGCGTCGAACAACTGGGCGGTTCGAGCGGCGAGGCGAACGATCCGGCTTGACCCGGCCACCGCCTCGGGAGTGGGCGTGACGTGACCATGATCCCGGACGAGCAACGAACAGCACTCCTCGAGGCCGCGCGCGAAGCGGCTTCGCGCGCCTATTGCCCGTACAGCAAGTTCCCCGTCGGCGCAGCGGTGTTGACGGAGCAGGGCGAGATCTTCAGCGGCTGCAACGTCGAGAATGCTTCCTACGGCCTGACCATCTGCGCCGAGCGCTCCGCCGTGTTCCAGGCCGTCGCACAATCAGGATCAGCCGGCCCGGTGCGCATCCGGGCCGTCCTCGTCTACACTCCCACGGCCAGCCCCACCGCCCCCTGCGGCGCCTGCCGGCAGGTCCTCAACGAGTTCGGCCCCGATGCCGACGTGCTGAGCGTCTGCGATGGCCCCGCCACGATCGAAACCGCTCTCGCGAGCCTCCTTCCCCGGGCGTTCGGGCCGCACAACCTCGGCAGGTAAGACGCCACCGAGGGGTAGCCAGGTCCCGGTGCATGACCTCGAGCGAAACTCACATCTCTGAAGTCGCTCGCGCGTGTCGTATTCTGAATGCGAGCTGGGTAT
Organism: uncultured Planctomycetaceae bacterium; assembly: GCA_963833985.1. Lineage (GTDB taxonomy): Bacteria > Planctomycetota > Planctomycetia > Isosphaerales > Isosphaeraceae > Aquisphaera. The sequence goes on along the minus strand of CAWIAD010000002.1, from coordinate 6,267,233 downwards.
CGTCAGCAGTACGGCCAAGAGCGTGAGAGCAGCACGTCGGAACCGGAGGTGCTCATGTTGACCCGCAGGGCCCGCGTCATCTGGATTCATCGAAGGGGCTGGCTCTCGCTGATCGCGGCCTGCGGCATGGTGCTCGCACCCGCACCCGCAGCGCGTGCCCGACCCGATGACGGCGTCAAGGTACAGCGGTCCCCGGGAGATCGGCCAATCTCCGTGGAAGATGCAAAGAAGTTGCTCAAGGCAGCCCGGCAAGCGAAGGAAGCTACCGTGCAAAGAGCGAAGACGGTGCAGCGACTGAGCGAGCTCCTGGAAAAGAATCTCGCTGAGGCTCGTAATGACCTGGATCTGTTGAACGGAGCTCCCGGCTCTCCTGCCGATGACATCGAGCAAGCCGAGGATGATCTCGCATTGCTTGAGTCAGAGACCCTGACGACGAGGCGAGAGGTGACCGTCGCCGTGAGTGAGGCGGCCGCCTCCGACGCCCACATCGCGAGAGAGGAAGCGCTTCTGGCCCTGGTCCACGCCGCGCGGAAGGCCACGGAACAGCCGGGGAAGGAGGCATCGAGCGCATGGCAGCAGGCCAACGAGAGCTATGCCCTGGCGCGCATCGCGGCCGCGCGGAAGGAAGAGCAAGTTGCAAAACGGGAGATTGAGGCCGCGCAGGCGAAGCTTGCTTTGTCTTGCTTCAGCCGGAAATGGAGAGGCGTACCACCCGAGTTAGGCGACCGGCACGTCGAGATCTACCCGGAATTGAGCTTCCCCGTTCTGTGAGATGATGCAAGGCTAGAGCCTGGCCTGTTGCCGTCTGTACACCAGGGAGGGGAACCGTCATGGAAGGATCCACTGAGTGCCTCGACGCCTTGATCTGTTCGGGAGCCAGACGGCTGACCGGATACCAGCGCCGATTGTTCATGGCCGAGGTGGCCACGGAACTCTGTGAAGGCAGCGCCCGCCAAGCTGAACGACGCTTCGGCTGGGGACGAGAAACGGTCCTGAAAGGACTGCACGAGGCCCGTCAAGGGATACGCTGTCTCGAGAATTTCGTCGCGAGAGGTCGGCTGCGCAGCGAAGAGAAGGACCCGCAACTGGCTGCGGACATCCGTGCGATCGTCGAGCCCCATACCTACGCCGATCCGGAACTGAAGTCGTCGCGACGGTACATGAACCTGTCGGCGGCGGAGGTGCGAGGAGCCTTGATTGACAAGGGCTATCCCCGAGACGCGTTGCCCAGCGAGCGCACCATGCGGGACATCCTCAACCGCATGAACTTCCGCCTCAAGCGGATTCAGAAGGGCAGGCCGCTGAAGAAGACCAAGGAGACCGACGCGATCTTCGCCAACGTGAAGGAGGTGCAGCAACAGGCTCGGGACGATCCTGAGGCGCTGGAGATCTCCATGGACACCAAGGCGAAGGTGGGATTGGGCGATTACGCTCGTGGGGGGAAAAACCAGGACCGCCGCCGACGGTCAAGTGGCCAAGGGATGGGATCACGATCCGCCAGCCAAGGAGAAGCTGGTCCCTTTCGGCATCGTGATGCGGGTGACCGGGGTATTGATGCTCCTGTTCGGATCGCGCAGACCAGCGACGCTTGGGCCGATGCGCTCCGCATGTGGTGGCTGCAGGTCCGGTCAGGCTTCGGGCATGTCAAGCGCCTGGTGATCTATCTGGACAACGGCCCCAAGAACTCCGGTCGGCGGACCCAGTTCCTGAAACGGATGGTCCAGTTTGCCGACTGGTCGGGGTTGGAGATTCGGTTGGTGTACTATCCCCCCTACCACAGCAAATACAACCCGATTGAACGCTGCTGGTCGGCCCTGGAGAAGAAATGGAACGGCGTGTTACTGAACTGCCTGAAGGTGGTCCTGCAATGCGCCCTACGAATGACCTGGAAGCGCCGGCACCCGATCGTGAAACGCCTCCACGGCGAGTATCCCGATGGCGTTCGAGTCGCCGCCAAGGAGATGAAGCAGTACGAAGCTCGATTGGAAAGATCGGCGACCCTGCCGAAGTATGACATCACTATCAAACCGAGAATCACCGAGCAGCAGGGAAACTAAGACCTGCCGCTCGCCTTATACTACAACTCGGCAGGAGTCTCACCATGCGAAAGCCCCGCAAGAACTATACGCCTGTCGAGAAGGTCGCCATCCTCCGGCGCCACCTCATCGATCGCGTCGCCGTTTCCGATCTCTGCGACGAGCACCAGCTGTCGCCCACGTTGTTCTACCTCTGGCAGAAGCAGTTCTTCGAGGGGGGCACGGCGGCCTTCCAGCGCAAGAACGGACCCTCTGAGAGCCAGCACCTTCGCACCATCGCAGCCCTCCGCGACAAGCTCCAGCGCAAGAATGAAGTCGTCGCCGAGCTCATGGAGGAACACATCCAGCTAAAAAAAGAGCTTGGGGAGCTCTGACCAAGGCATGGGTTCCCCACGATACCCGCGACGGCATCGTTGACTTCGTCAGGCGCTGGTCGCAGCGAACCGAGATCCCCGTCGCCAGGTTCATCACCTGGCTGGGGATCGCAGCCAGCAAGTTCCAGAACTGGAAGACTCGCTATGGACTGGCCAACGAGCACAATGCCTTGGTTCCACGCGACTGGTGGCTGGAGCCGTGGGAAAAGCGAGCCATCATCGAGTTCCACAAGGACCATCCCGTCGACGGCTACCGGCGACTGGCGTTCATGATGCTCGACGGCGATGTCGTCGCGGTCAGCCCTTCCAGCGTCTATCGCGTGCTCCGTGATGCGGGGTTGATAAAGCATCATAACAGCAAACCTTCACTCAAAGGCAAAGGCTTCCAGCAGCCACTTTTGCCCCACGAGCACTGGCACGTGGACATGTCGCACATCAACGTCGCCGGCACGTTCTACTCGCTTTGCAGCCTGCTCGACGGCTGCAGCCGGTTCATCGTCCACTGGGAGCTCCGCGCGAGCATGACCGAGGCTGAAGTCGAGACGATCATCCAGCGCGCACGCGAGCGATACCCTGACGCCCGCCCGCGGATCATCTCTGACAACGGGCCCCAGTTCATCGCCAGGGATTTCAAGGAGTTCATTCGGATTTGCGGTATGACACATGTGAGAACATCGCCATATTATCCGCAAAGCAACGGCAAGATCGAGCGCTGGCACCGCTCGCTGAAATCCGAGTGCATCCGGCCCGGCGTGCCGCTGTCGCTGGAGGATGCCCGTCGTCTCGTGGAACGTTATGTTGATCACTACAATCAAGTGCGTCTTCATTCTGCGATCGGTTACATCGCCCCGGCCGACAAGCTGGCCGGCCGTGGTCCAGCGATCTTCGCCGACCGCGACCGTAAGCTGGAGACTGCCCGTGAAAGGAGGGAACAGGTGCGTGCGACGACCCGAGCGACGGGTTGATCACAGGGAGGCGATTGTCTCGTTCAGCTCGGTGCGGCTACGATGAGAGATGGCCTGGGCGGAAGGTAAGGCAACGTGGCGACACGACCTGAGCGCCGACCCAGGGACCAAGACCGAAGGGGGCGGCACGATGCCGCCCTGTCTTCTCCTTCGGGATTGGTACGAAAGCGGTAAATCGGTCCATCTGTGTGAATGTTCACTCTGCCTTATCTTTCGGCCCCGGTTTCTCCATTTCACGCTGAACCATTACAGCTTACGCACAGAAGAAATACGCTGCGACGCGTAAGCAGATCTCCCGGCTGAGGAAGGCTCTTGAAGACCTCAAGCCGCAGGATCCCCGTACACGGCTGGGATCGCTGCATCGCGATTCTGAGCCGACCGATCCGAGAGCGTCAGGAGGCGTTTCGACGCGAGCTGATTTTTTGATCAGATTCGAATACGAGGTCGGCTACCAGACCGGGACCCATCATAGGCTCCAAGCCCGGCTCCTTGTGGAAAGCTCTGTTTCCCCCCTTTGTGGCCTTCGTGCCCTTTGTGTTTCAAGTCTTTCTTATGCTGCCTGCATCACGCCGATGAGCCTGTCTGGCGTACGGTATTCCGAGGAAGATGGTCCGCGAGTGACACTCGCGTCCTGGTCACAAGCCGGAAAGAGAGCGATGCGACGAGGATTCTCAGGGTTCGCGTACTGCGTCTCCTTGATGCCGCTTGTGGTTTTGCCTCCCATGACGAAGGGCGATGAACCGGTGGCATGGGGCGACACGGTCAAGCCCGGGCACGCGGTCTGGATCCGGGTGTTGAGACTGGGCGAGGACAGGTGGCTCTCGGTGCGGACCGAACTGGTGAAGGACGCGCCGAGCCGGCTGGTGATCGCGCGCAGCAGCGACCGATGCCGGACGTGGATTGACCTTACCGCAGTGACCCAGCCGGATCGCAACCTCGACAACGGCCTGCTGTTCCAGGCCCCCGGCGGACCGCTGCTCTTGACCTGCCGGTCGGTCGCGGTGGACCGCTCATCGGGGCGGCTTCTGGTGTTTCGCGGAGTTCGGGACGGAAAGAGCTGGAGCCCCCACGGCGTGATCGATGCCAGCGAGGTGGCGCCCCGGGAGATCTTCGGCAGGGGGCTCTGGGAGCCCTGGCTGTACACGTTGCCGGACGGCACGCTGGCCGTCGCCTATGCGAATGAAAAGCACTCACGTGACAATCCACCGTTCAGCCAGGTCTGCTCGATCCGGGTCTCGGCCGACGGCGGAGCCACCTGGCGAGAGGAACGTGCCCTGGCGGCACAGCCGGGCGGCGGCAAGCTGCGCCCGGGCATGCCCGTGGTCATCCGCTTGAAGAGCGGCCGCTACCTCGCCGTGTACGAGGTGGTGGGGCCGGCCGGTGCCCCGGTCTACGTGAAAGCGTCAGCCGACGGGTTGAACTGGCCGGAGGGGCTGGGGCGTCTCATCCAGGGACACCAGGCGGGCCCTAACGTGGTGGAGCTTGGTGATGGGCGGTTGCTCCTCACATCGTGCACCAACCGGATCTCCTGGAGTGACGACGGCGGACAAAGCTGGACGCTGGCGGCACAGCGCGGCTGGATCTCCGAGCGTTCGCCCGACCGCACCTGGCTCACATGGCCGGCACTGTACGACCTGGGAGACGACGAGGTCATGCTCTCGACGTCCTCGCTGGGATCAAGACGCTACGAGCTGAGGTTCGGGAAAGTCAGTTCAACCACGGAGAGAATGCTCAAAAGGTAGCCCTGTCGCGTGCGTCCAGCGCAGCGACGACGCACCGGGAAGGCCTCCGTCCGTGAGGCTGCCGGTAGAAAGAAAGATATGAACCACAAAGGACACAAAGACCACAAAGAATGCCTCTTGTCGCTGGCGTGCGCCTCCCGGCTCGTGCACGACATTCTCTTCCCGTTACCTCTTCCCCGCGCAGCGTTGCATCTCCGAGCAACAATCCCCATCCTCTTCTTCGTGCTCTTCGTGCCCTTCGTGGTTCCATCGTCTTCGCTTCAACATCCACTCCACCCAGCACACCTGGCGCTGCTTGAAGCAGGCCCGCCTTGATCATTCCCTCGAGGCTCCTGGCTCCATGACCTTCGTGGTTTGATCTGCGGTTCTCGAATTCAGAAAATGGCGAGCGTCCGAGTTCATGGCCGTGTAGACTTGACGCAGACTGATGGGGACCCTATCGAGGGCGGGCCGATGCGTCGCACGTCATGTCTCCTGATCGCCACTCTCTTCCCGCTCGCGGCCTGCAACTACGAGCAGCCGGCTGGTGCTTCGCCGCAGGGAACAACGTCAGAGCAAGGAGACGTCTCACGCCCCTTCGCATCGCGCGACCGCGCAGCAATCACCCTCCACCCGTCGAAGTTGAACTTCAAGATCCCCGCCGTCTGGGTGAACTGGTACAACGAACACAAGAACAATCTGTATCTCGCGCGCGCTGAGCTCGAGCCGATCCGGCAACCCGAGCGCGACGAATGGGACGTGGAATTCGCCCGGATCTGCAACGCGGCGCTTCCCTTCGATCGCTGTGCGGCGCACGTGGGCAGCGAGGGCTGGGGGAACGAGGGACGCTTCTTCAACGATTTCCAGGTGCGCGTCTACGATCTGCCCGACTCGATCAAAGACGTGGAGGCGCGGATCGTCAAGCAGGCGCCCGCGGAAGCTTGCAGCCACGACATGCGCGTGGGAACTCACGGATCGTGGCGGCGAATCCTGGTCAGTTACGAGCGGTTTCACTTTGACTACGGCACGACGGCTCACATCGACTTCCGGCTCCGCTCGTTCGGCGCGCGGACCCTGGCATTCGCGTTCATGTACACCGATGCTCATACCACGTTTGAGGACGTTGCAGAGATCATGGACTCCGTACGTGATCGATGACCGGACGGGTACGCCGGAGTCCCAGGGAGAGGCCTCCATGGTGAAGCTGCCGCTGGAAGAGCTTGCCGATCGTGTCGAGGCGCTGGAGCGGGAATGCCGGAACTTGCGCCGGACCAACCGGCTCATGAAACGCATCGGCGGCCTGCTCGTGGCTGGCCTGGTTCTCATGACCCTTGCCGGCGCCCAGCTTGCCGAGCGCGTCGAGGAGGTGCGTGCGGGGACCATCCTGCTCACCGACAGGGGAGGGTATCCCCGCGCGCTGCTGGGCCTCACGCCCGACCCGAACGACGGCGCGGTATTCCAGCTCAGTCACAGGGGTGCCAATCACCCGCAGCTCGTGCTCACGGTCAACAAGGCGAACCAGGTGGCTCTGACGCTGCTGGACAGCCAGCGCCGGCCACGGATCTTCCTGGGGCTGGAGCCCGACGGCTCACCCCGGCTACGACTCCAGGACGAGAACGGCAAGAGCCTGTTCCAGGCCCCCATCGAGCCGAACCCGACCGTGCCCAGCATGCTCAGGCCATAGGAGAATTGCGGTCTCCTGCGACTCTCCGGCCACCGAGGTTGTCATCAAAGAAATGGATCCGCTTCCATGATGTCTCACGTGGCACGGATGAATACCTGGTCTCCACGGTTCACGATCCGAACCGGGATGATCGCCATCGCCGTCGTCGCGGTAGGCCTGGTCGTGACGTCGCAATGGCTCGTGCTCGCGGCCGTGTTCGCGTGTCCCATCGCGGCCCTGGTTTTTGCTCAAGCGGTGGTCTCGGGCGGACACCGGCGCACCGCGGCGCTTGGCTTCCTCTTGACAGCAATCGTGATGAGCATGCTCGCGGCGGCGACTTGCATAGAGCCGCATTACCAGGCCATGCCGGCCATTTTCCTGGCCACGGTGTTCATCATCACGCCCACCCTCGTCGCGCTGGGAGTGGCATGGGCCATCCTGGCGACCGAACCGGGTGCGATGCCAAGGCGCCGGCCGCACGTCGCCGCGCTGGCGGTCTTGCTCCTGACCGCGGTGCCGCCCGGGACGGTGGTGACCCTGTGGCCCTTGCGGCTGGCGTTTCTCGTGTCGCGACCGGCCCTGGAGCAACTGGCCGATCAGGCGGCAGCCGGTCAATCCATTTCGTTTCCGCGGCAGGCTGGCCTCTTCTGGATGCGCGGCGCCCGGATGGACCCCGCCTCGCACAACGTGGGCCTGCTTCTGGACCCCAACCCGTCCGGCCCATCGGGCTTCGTGCGGATGGGTCCCGAGCACAACGGCGCCGGTCCGTTCAGCTCATCGGGCATGGGCGTGGCGCTGGGCGGGGGCTGGGAATACCGGCAGGAAGACTGACACGGGTGATGAGGTAACGAAATGACAGCTTTGTCCTACTCCGTCTGGAGCGTGCGTCGAGTCCTGATGGCAGCCGGCGGGCTCTGGTTGTTGCTTGTCGGAACGAGTGCGGGGGCTGATCCGGGCCCGGGAATTGCCAACCCCGGTTTCGAGAGTGGGAAGCTGGGCAATGTTCCGGACGGTTGGTTTTTGCCGGCTCCCTCACAGAACGCCGGCTATGCCGCAAGTCTCACCGAGGACCGCCCGCACCAGGGCCGGCGCTGCGGGCTGCTGAGCGGCGAGAACGTGAAAGCGCCAACTTCCGGGTTCGGAAATCTCATGCAAACTCTCGACGCGACGCCTTTCCGTGGCCGGCGCGTCCGGTTCCGGGCCGCGGTCCGTGTGGAGGTGTCCGGAGCCGGCAACCAGGGTCAACTCTGGATGCGGGTTGACCGCAAGGGGGGTAACGTTGGCTTCTTCGACAACATGCAGGACCGGCCGATCGTCCATGCGCAGTGGCGCGATGACTCGATTGTTGGCGAGGTGGCCGAGGACGCCGAGCAGATTGTCCTGGGGCTGATGCTCATCGGTCGTGGGCGGGCCTGGCTCGACGACGTTCGCTTCGATGTCATCGGCAGAATTGGCGAAGGGAATGAGCCCGCCCGGGCGCTGGAGGGTCGCGGGCTGGAGAACCTCGTGGCCTTTGCCAGGCTCCTCGGTTACGTCCGCTATTTCCATCCCAGCGATGAGGCCGCTGCCACGGACTGGAACCGGTTCGCCAGCGACGGAGTGCGCGCGGTCGAGCCGGCGAGGTCCCCCGATGAGCTGGCTCGCATTCTGCAACGCCTGTTCCGCCCGATCGCCCCTTCCGTGCGCATATTCCCTACCGGCAGCCCGCCCGCCGAAGCCGGGCCGGGCGCCGCCGGACTGGCGGCAGGGGAGGAGAAAAAGTACGCAACCGGGAATCCCAAGGCGACACGAACCGTGGCCTGGCTGCATGTCGGCGTCGGACTCGGCCAGTCTCCCGTGTATTCAAGTCAGCGCGTCAACGTGCGCTTGCCCAGGTGGCTGCTGGGGCCGGGCTTGCCCGATCTCCGGCTTCCCGATCCTCGCAAGCCGTACGCGGCGAACCTGGGCGGAGGAGTGTCCTGCCTGGTCCCGATTGCGCTCGAAGGAGACTCGAAGGGCACGCTACCCCGGGCCGATGCGGGAAACCAGCCCGGAGATCAGCAGGCCGCTCCTCCCGTCGCGGCACGTCCCAGCGGCTTTGAACCCAGCGGCAACGACCGCGCCACCCGTCTGGCCGATGTCGTTCTTGCGTGGAACGTCTTCCAGCACTTCTATCCCTACTTTGACGTGGTTGAAGCAGACTGGCCCAGGGAACTGCGCCTGGCGCTCAGCCGGGCAGCCGAGGATGCCGACGAGCGTGCCTTTGTGAAGACCCTCGGTCGCCTGGTCGCCGCGCTGCACGACGGTCACGGCGGTGTTCACGTGCCTGCCGCGTTCGTCCTGCAATCGTTCCCCCCCATCGGGTGGGACTGGATCGAAAACCAGCTCGTCGTGACCGGAGTCGCTGCACACGGAGCCGGCGGGCTCAAGCCCGGTGACGTCGTGGTCCAGATCGATGGCAAACCGACGGCGGAGGTACTGGCCGAGAAGGAAACCACGATCTCGGGCGCCACACCGCAATGGCGGCGCGAGCGCGCTCTCAGCGCGGCTGCCGCGGGAACAAGCGGCAGTGAGATCACCCTGAAGATCCGCCGTGTGACGACCAATTCCGGCGCCCCGGCCAGCCCGGAATCGCGACCCGCCGGCCCGGATTTCCAGACGCTGACGGTTTCGCTGCGGCGAGCACTCGACAGACCCGCCTTTCTGGCGCTGCGGGAGCCCCGGCCGGCCAGCATCGCAACGATCAAGCCGGGACTGATGTACGTTGACCTGAGCCGCATTTCCCAGAAAGAATTCGACGCGGCCGTGGCGCGATTGGCGGAGGCCCGGGGCATCATCTTCGACGTCCGCGGCTACCCCGCAGCGGTCGGGCCGGAGTCGATCGGACACCTGATCGACAAGCCGGTGACCTGCGCGCAGTGGCTGATTCCCGTGACCTACATACCCGACCGTCGTGACATGGGATTCCTCTTCTCGAACTGGTTCGTGCAGCCCAAAGCACCCCGTTTTCACGGGAAGATCGCGTTCCTGACCGACGGACGGGCCATCAGCTACGCAGAGACGTACCTGGGCATCATCGAAAACGACAAGCTCGGGGCAATTGTGGGCGGCCCGACCGCCGGGACCAACGGCAACGTGAACCCGTTCTCCCTGCCCGGCGGCATTCGGGTGACGTGGACCGGCATGAAGGTGCTCAAACATGACGGAGCCCGGCACCACGGCGTCGGCATCCTTCCCACTGTCCCGGCCGCGCGCACCATCCGCGGTGTCGCCGAGGGCCGCGACGAGGTGCTCGACCGGGCCATCTCCGTCGTGAGCCCGTAGTCGGACCGCTCCCACTCGGTCCGCGCTGCGCCGCGGCGGTTCCCCGTATGGCACAAGTGAGTGCGCGTCTACGATGCCGCCATCGACGCTCGTTGCTGGAAAAACTTCACGGCGTCGCCAACCGTCGGGATCGATTGCATGACCGCTGTGGGATTCATCCCGAAGCGAATGGCCGAGGCGGTGAGCAGGCTCTTTTGCAGTCCGTTGATCGGCGTTGGCACGGCGAGCTGAACGCGCGGGGCAAGCATGGCGGGAGCGGAAATCGTGGGCAAATCCGACCGCGGAGCCGAGCGCGTGAGCACCGACGCCAGGGTGGGTGCGCGGGCAATGCGGGCACTCGGAAGCATGATTGTATCGGGGATCGCCAGCCAGTCGCGCAGCGTCGCCAGGATCGACGTGTGATCGTAGGGCGTGCCGGCGTCCGAAACGGTTGCGCGAAACACCGTCCCGGGCTCGATGTAGGGGGACACGACGATCGCAGGCACGCGGACACCGAAACGGTCGAAGTGGAAACCCTCCGCGCCGGGGTTGCTGGCCACATCCGGCGTGGCGGCATTCGTCGGAGGCAAGACGTGGTCATAGCAGCCGCCGTGCTCGTCGAAGGTGATCACCAGGAGGATCTTGTTCCATTTCGGCGACTGGCTCACGGCCTGCCAGATGGCGTGCAGGAACTGCTCGGCCGCGGTGACGTCGTGGGGCGGATGAGCGTCGTTCGGGTCGACCATGAAACTCGGCTCGATGAAGCTGTAGCTCGGCAGTGATCCTTTCGCACAGGCGTACTCGAAGGCTGGGAAGCTCAGGAAATGGCCGTCGAGAAACGGGTCCCAGAGCTTTGGAAACATGGCGCGGGTGAGTGACGGAGTGACGACCGTATCGCAGTAAACGGTCCAGCTCACGCCCATGGCCTCGAGCACGTTGAAGATCGAGGGCACGTTCCACTGGAACGGATCGGGAATCGCGCCGTTGTCCACGTTGCCGTTGGACGTGCCGGCGTGCACGAAACAGCGATTGGGCCAGGTCTGGTTGGGCGTGGCGCTGAACCAGCGGTCCGAGATGGCGAAATTGCGTGCCAGCGCGCTCGTCACGGGAACCTGGTCCGGCGTGTAGCACTCCATGATCTGCGCGGGGTTCGCCGCGCCGGTGGACGCATAATCGATCACGAACCCCTGCATGGGCCAGTGCGGGTCGGGAACCGCGCCCTGCGGGCCGTAAAGCTGGAAGGTGATGTGATCGAACGCCTCCTCCGGGTCGGGATCGGGCACGGTCGTACTCGACGCGCCCCGGGTCACGAAGACCTTCTCGGGCGGCTGGCCCTGAAAGTAGGAGGCGTTTGACGGATTCCAGAGATTCGGGTTCACGCCGTCGAAGGCGGCAGCACTCCCCTGCGGCAGCACATGCGCCGGCGTCTGGTCCGCGTAGAGCCAGCCGCAGAGGTTGTCCAGCGAGCGGTTCTCGAGCATCACCACGATGAGGTGATCGATCTGGGTCAGGATTGTTCCCATGGCACATCTCCCTGTTGCGGACCAGGCCGTGCGGAATGGTCCCCAGGATAACCGCCGCCTGCCGCCGAGTCGCGTGGGCCGTGCCCGGTGTCATGGCCGTTGAGCTGAACGGGTGCTCTGGGCGTTCGTTCTCCGGCTGCCTTCGCTGCTTGACTGAGCCCGTGGTGCGCTGTCGAATGAAGCTCGCTGCCGATGTCGCACCGCACCCGGGGTTCAGAGCGTGGGAGAAACCTGATGAATCGTCGCACGGGCCTGATCGCAGGGCTGGTTCTCTTGTTCTCCCAGGCAAGCCAGGCCGGCAAGCTACCGGGCGCAGGGGCGGACCCGGCCCCGGTGGGGCTTTCAACTGCCCGGCTTGACCGGCTCAGGCCGGCGTTCCAGAAGCTGGTCGACGACGGCAAGATCCCCGGCGGCGTCGCGGTGATTGCGCACCGGGGCAGGGTGGCGTTCTCGACCGCGTTCGGCTACCGCAACCTGGAAACCAAAGAGCTGATGACCGAGGACACGATCTTCGCCATCGCCTCGATGTCCAAGCCCATCACCTGCGTCGGCGTGATGCGGCTGGTGGAGCAGGGCAAGGTCGGCCTCGATGACCCGATCGCGCGGTACATCCCCGAGCTCAAGGACCTGCGGGTGCTGGGCGATCCAAAGAATGACACCGACACCGAGATTGCCACGGTTGCCGCCCGGCGCGGCGTCACCGTGCGCGACCTGCTGTCGCACACCTCGGGCTTCTCGTACGGCAGCTTCATGTCCAGCAACGACCGACTGGGGAAGGGTTATGCCCTGGCGAGAGTTCAGGCTCCCGGGCTCAAGACCATCGCCGAACAGGTAACCCGCCTGGCAAGGGCCCCGCTGGCGCACCAGCCCGGAGAAGGGTGGACCTATGGGCTCAGCCACGACGTGCTCGGCCGGCTCATCGAGGTCGTCTCCGGCCAGAGCTTTGACGCTTATCTCAAGGAACACATCTTCACTCCACTCGACATGCGCGACACGTTCTTTCACGTGCCCGAGGGCAAGCAGGCGCGGGTGGCGACGACCTACCGCGCCGGTGCGGAAGGCCATCTCTCTCCCTTGCCTCGCCGCTACGGCTCGGCGACGTTTTTCTCCGGCGGCGGCGGGCTGTTCTCGACGGCGCGTGATTACACGCGGTTTGCCCTCATGCTGCAAAACGGCGGTGCACTGGAGGGCGTGCGGATCCTCAAGCCCGAAACGATCGCGCTGATGACCACCAACCAGATTGGCAGCCACTCGGCCATGGGGATGAAGTATGGCCTCGGTTTCGGGCTGGAGCTGCACAGGCAGGCGAACGACGTCAGGCCCACGCTCGGCCGCTACTTCTGGGCAGGGTTCTTCTCGACCGATTTCTGGATCGACCCCGGCCACGAACTGGTCGCGGTGCTCATGACCCAGGTGCTGCCGACGAACCACGGCGGCGCCATGCGAATCTTCCGCACCGCCGTCGACGAGGCCCTCGCCAGTCCGGCCGAGGAGCCGGTCTACCCCGCGAAGGTCAGCGCCGACGGCCGCTACTTCGTCGACCAGAAGGGCCGCCCCGTCTTCTGGATGGGCACCACCCAGTGGCAGCTTTTCCGCGAGTACTCGCTGGAGGACGCGCGCACGATCATCGAGAAAAGCAAGCAGCACGGCTTCGTCTTCGCCCAGGTGATGGTAATGGGCGTGGGCGACGGCACCAAGCCGAACATCCACGGTGCCAAACCCTGGAACGACAACAACCCGCTCACGCCCAACGAGGACTATTTCCGGAACGTCGACGCCGTCCTGCGGATCGCCCGCGAGCAGGACTTCAACATCTCCATGACGCTCTACCACCAGCGCTATCGCAAGTTCATCACCCTGTCCAACGCCCGCGCCTGGGCGAAATGGCTGGCCAGCCGCTACAAGGACATGCCGAACATCGTCTGGTCGATGACCCCCGAGGCGAAGCCCGAGTTCGTGCCGGTGCTGCGCGAGCTGGCGGCCGGCCTGCACGAGGGCGATGGCGGCGCCCACCTCATCACCTTCAAGCCCGACCCTGCTCCCTACTCCTCGAGCTTCATTCATGATGAGCCCTGGCTTGACTTCGACTCGATGCAGGTCTGGAAGCAAGTGGAATTGATCTATCCGTTCGTGACCAGGGATTACCATCTCAGGCCGGCCAAGCCCGTGCTCATGGCCGAGGGCGCCTACGAGCAGGGTTCGGAATACGGCTTCGACGTCACGCCGCTCTGGGTGCGCCGGCAAGCTTACTATTCCTACCTCGCCGGTGCCCACCACACCTACGGCCACAACGATAGCTGGCGCGTGCTGCCGACCTGGAAGCAGGCCCTCAACGCGCCGGGCGCCACGCAGCTTGGTATCTTGAAGAAGACGTTTGAAGACCTGCCGGAATGGTGGAACCTGGTCCCCGACCAGGATGTCTTTACCCGTGGTGGGAACACGAGCGGACAGATCTTGAACCTGGCCGCGCGCCACAAGGAAGGGCGCTGGATCCTGGTTTACCTGGGCGGCAAGACCGAGGTCGCCATCAAGCTGGATAAGCTCGCAGCCAGTTCCAGCGGGCAGGTCCGCGGGCGCTGGATCGATCCGCGAACCGGCAACCAGGAGCCGATCGAAAAGCTCTCGAAGACCGGCGTGCAGACATTCGCGACGCCGGAAGGCTGGGAAGACGCGGTGCTGGTGCTGGAAGCCGCGAGGGGCTGAAGTATTCCGCGAGGCTCCGAAGACGCACGAGGGATTGGTACCTCACGACGCAAGCGTATGATTATCTTTTTCGAGGCAAAACAAAAGCCAGAGGGTCGAGGCGATAGGGGTTTGGCCATGCCCAGACGCAGAATGTCAACTCGCAAGTGGCTGATCGCCGTGGCTCTTACGGCAGCAGTCCTGGGTCTGTATATCACGATGGTGGACCGGCCGGCAAAGCTTCGCCGTTATCGTCGCTCGGATCAGCTCGTGAATCTTCAGATCGAGTTGCTTGGCCGAGCCGCCACGGCTCAACAGAGTCGAGAGAGAGAAGAGAATGAGGCTGCCGCGCGTTGCCTGGAACGGGCTGAAAGTGAAGTGAAAGCGGGGGCCAGATCGAACGTCCCGGACGGGCGAAGCATTCAAACCGCGCGATCCGCCCTGTGGGCGAAAGCGGCTGCGGCTCACAGGAACGCGGCGAGGCAGGCGTCAGAATACGCACGGTCATACCGCAAAACAGCCACCAGCCTGATTTCAGGTCGAAGTCAGACTGCGGGGGACCTGGCCCCACTGGAAAAGATGGCGCAGGCGGCTGACAAGTGGTTGTCGTCACGTGCGTGGTTCGCGGAAATGCCTTTCAGCTTACGCGGAGTCGCAACAGCCGCCTACGTCGAACAGAAAGCGAGGGACGGACTGAGAGCCAGCTTCCCCACCTTTGCCGGACGGCGGAGATCAGCGATCGAAGCGACCGCAATCTGGGAAGCGGAGCAGTCCATCAAGAGGAGTCAGCCAGGCGTTTCCTTGAAGGGACATCAGGTCGTGGCGACCCAGTCATCCCCAGAGTCACCATTCTTGTGGAATGTCAAGTTGATCGACCCGAAATCGGGCCAGTCCTATGAAGTCCGCGAATCCTTCAGTGATAGCACGGTGAGAGATTACCTTGCGCAAAACCCGTAATGCCTCATCCATTGCCTGGCTCATACGCCCAGGGCGAGTCGCCATGCAGCCAAGCCGTTGCTTTCAGTTCAGCAATCAGGATGCTATGACCTTGTCATCTTGGATTTTTTTGTTGCGTCAAACCCGCAGCCGGGAGACATGGCCATGACCGCACGGCGGCCGGGAATCACGTTCCGCATCCGGACACTGGTCGCTTTCGTCGCCGTCGCGGCCCTTGTGCTCGCGATCTGTAAGGAGACGTCTCTTGCCCCAGTCCGGCGCTGGCAGAGCGCCATCCACGACGACGATAACGGTCCCCGGCGCTGGGATGCGATCAACCTGGCGCTACGCGGCGGCGCGACAGGTCCCGACACCGCCACGGCCGTCGCGCTGCTCAGCGAAGCACTGAGCGACCCGAGCATTCGCGTGCGCCAGACCGCGGCTGCGGCCTTGCCCCGATTTGGAGCCGCGAGCCGCACGGCGGTACCGGCCTTGATCCAAGCGCTCGACGATCCGGACTATGTGGTTCGCGGCCATGCCGCCTATGCTCTGGGCGAGATCGCTCTCCCCGGTGATGACCCCTCCCGCACAGAGTTGATCGCCGCGCTCAGCCGTTTGCTGGACGACTCACAAGGGGACAATCGCCTGAGAGCGGCCCATTCGCTGGCACAACAGGGTGAGGGTGCGACCGCACTACCGATACTGATCACGGCGCTCGGCCCACGGCACGGCTGGAGACGTTACCTCGCACTCTCGGGCCTGCGTTTTCTGTCGGGTGCCGAGGCCAGGTCCGCCGTCCCCGCGATCAAGCAGATGGCTGCCGACTCCGCCATGACAGAGGGCGGAAGTGATCTGCCGCTGAAGCTTGGGCGGGTGTATGCCGCGGAACTGCTCTACCGGTTCGGCGAGGACGAAGCTGCCCTGGCGATCCTCGACGAAGCCGACAGGTCGACCGACGTCCAGCTACGTAACGAGGCCCGGCGGATCCGATCGAGTCTCGCGCCCCGTCAACCTCAGGGCGATAACTTCTGAAGAGTGCTTTTTACGGACTAAGAAAATGAGCAGATTTGTGGAGCGCAGTCCGGTCAGAGAGGGCAGAGAAGGAGCTTGAAGATGGCGGCGATCAGGCCAAGGGTGACGTTCCGGGTCCGGACCTTGATTGCGCTCGTCGCACTCTCGGCCGTGCTGCTGGCAGTCTGGAAAAAGACGCATCTGGACCCGGTCGAAAGCTGGCTGAACGCGATTCATGACGACGATGACGGTCCACGCCGCTGGGAAGCCATTACCCGGGCGCGCTCCGGCCAGGCGAAAGGGGTCAACGCCGCTGAGGCTGTTGACTTTCTGATCGATGCACTGAGAGATCCGAGCATGCGCGTTCGGCGAAGCGCGGCCGCGTCCTTGCCCGAATTCGGTCCCGCCAGCCTGAAAGCAGTCCCAGCCCTGATCCGGGCGACGATCGATCCCGATGACCTGGTCCGCGCCTCCGCGGCCTCGGCCCTCGGAGAGATTCGCACCATGCGGAATGACCCGGATCGCGACGATCTCGTTTCCGCCCTCACCCGAATGCTGGCAGATCGCAGCAGCGACAATCGTCTCCGGGCCGCCCATGCGCTGGCTCAACAAGGGGAAGGAGAGGCCGCATTACCAACCTTGCTCGACGCACTCGGATCGCACGACCACTGGAAACGGTACCTGGCCATGTCCGGACTTCACTTTCTTTCGGGTGACGAGGCGAAGGCCGCCATCCCCGCACTCAAGAGGATAGCCGAGGTTTCGCTCAGAGATGAGCACGGGGGCGACGCGTCGATCAAACCTGGCTGCGTCCACGCTGCCGAATTGTTGTACCAGTTCGGCGAGCGGGACTTCGCGCTGGTTCTTCTTGAGGAAGCGGAAACGCGCACCGACATCTGGGTTCCGCTCGAGGCCCGGCGCGTGCGCGATCATCTTGAACACAGCCGGTCGATCACGTGGGAGAGTGCGCGCTTCTACCTGCACAACTATTAACGGCCAAGCCGCCTGATGCGCGATGCACATCCGCTTCGCTTCGGGTGGCACATGCAGGAGCCGAAACGGGGGGAGCCGGGACGGAGCCGAAACAGGCCGGGTGGACCCGGGGGATTGCTCTCCCGGGGCCACCCGGCCTGTTTGGTTCTCCCCGTTTCGTTCTCATCCCAGCGCTTGCATCGACTGGCCGATTTCATGAGACTCGACATGCGAGAGGATCACGGCACGCGGCACCGGGGCACGAACATGAGCGTCGCGACAATTCCACATGACGCGCAGAGGGTCCCCGGAGAAATGCGGATCCTCATTCCCGGCGTGAACTGGAACTTCTACGAGTACCTCGTCGATTCGATCCCCGAGGGGGCGGGCGTGCACGTTGCCTTTGATGGAAGGGACGTCGAGCTCATGACGACCGGCCCGGAGCACGAGGATTTCAAGGAACTGCTCGGCAGGTTCGTGGGACTGGTTGCGGAGGAACTGGCAATCGCGTGCAAGCCCATGGGTGAGACGACATGGAAGCGCATGGGGGTGAATCGGGGCATCGAGGCTGACCAGTGTTTTTACTTCCGACCCGATAAGC
Organism: uncultured Planctomycetaceae bacterium; assembly: GCA_963833985.1. Lineage (GTDB taxonomy): Bacteria > Planctomycetota > Planctomycetia > Isosphaerales > Isosphaeraceae > Aquisphaera. The sequence continues at coordinate 6,249,467 of CAWIAD010000002.1, read as the reverse complement.
TCGCGGCAGCGAAGGCGGCCAGGGCAAGAAAAACGAACGACTCGGCCTATTACCCTGACCCGGACCTGGCCATCGAGGTCGATCTCTCACCTTCACATATCGATCGCCCCGGAATCTATGCGGCGCTCAAGGTCGCCGAGGTCTGGCGGTTCGATGGCCAGAAACTGCGGATCGATCGACTTACATCCCGGGGACGATACACGGCCTCGGCCGCGAGCAAGTTCCTTTCTGTCAATACGGACCAGGTTCGCCGCTGGATCCTGGAGGAAGATTCCAGTGACCTGACATCCTGGTCGAGACCGCTCCGGCGGTGGGTCCGGCGCGAACTCGCGCGAGCCCGTTGAGGTCGTGATCGGTGGCCGAAGGAGGTCACCTGGCACTGGTTCCTGATCGGTGTACGCGACGTTCGTTGCCGGCCGGACAGGCGAAGACCCGCGCCGGCGCTTGCCGCTCCGATTCCCGGTCATCGCTTGCTTCCTTTTGCTCGGGCACGCTCCCGGTTTTCCTTGACTCTGAACTTCACGGCTTTGCCGATCAAACCGTAAGGGATGGGTGCGTCAAGCGGAAACTTCAGGTTGCCCTTTTCCCCTTCATAGACGGATGCCTCTTTCTGAAATTCCGCATCACCCCTGGTCGGCGGGAAAAACCCGATATGCTTCTTGAAAGCAGCAAAGTGAACCAGGTTGCCCTCAAGAGTGAACGTCGGCATTCCGTACTTGATGGTTTCCGCGGCGTCGGGCGCCGTGGTCTGGATCGTCGTCCTGATCCGCTCAAGAATCTCCCGGACCTCGGTCGGAAATCGCCCGATATACTCATCGATGTCTTGGGGTGGCTTTTGCCTGGAGGTCATGATGTCGCTCCCTGGATCATCGACTCGGTTCACCAGCGAGTCGAGCGGCTTGCATGAGAAGGTAATTTCGCTCCGGGAGACTCCCGGTCTTGCTCGCCGCCAGCCGGTAGTGCCTGACGGCGCCCTGGGAGTCTGACGCCAGCTCGAGCAAGTGTGCGCGGACGGCGTCCATACGATGATGATCTGCGATGCGCGGGTCGGCCTCGAGCGCGTCCAGCAGTTCCAGGCCCTTCGACGCGCCGTGTACCATCGTCGCCGCGATCGCGTGATTGAGCGCGACCATTGGGTTATCGGACATGCGCCCGAGCACTTCGTAAAGCGCCAGGATCTGCGGCCAGTCAGTGTCCTGGGCTCGAGTCGCTTCATCGTGAACCGCGGCAATGGCGGCCTGTACCTGGTAGGGGCCGACCGAGCCTTTCGGAAGCGTGGCCGTGATCAGCGCGATGCCTTCCGCGATCTGTTGCCGATCCCAGAGCTTCCTGTCTTGCTGAGCGAGCGGGATCAGCTCACCTTTGGAGCCGGTTCGCGCAACGCGGCGAGCATCGGTCAACAGCATGAGGGCGAGCAATCCCGCGACCTCCGTGTCGTCCGGTTGCAGGTTGTGGACAGTTCGCGTCAGGCGAATCGCCTCATTCGACAACTCGCCTCGACGCAGCTCGGAACCGACGCTGCTTGAGTAGCCTTCGTTGAAGATGAGGTACAGGACGTGGAGAACAGCGCGCAGGCGGTGCGCCCGTTCCTCGGTGGTCGGCAACTGGAATGGAATGCCGGAGGTCTTGATACTTTGCTTGGCCCGGCTGGTTCGCTGGGCCATGGTAGCTTCGGGCACCAGAAACGCGCGGGCGATCTCCGCCGTGGTCAAGCCGCCCACCGCCCGCAATGTCAGTGTGATCGCCGTAGTCGGGCTCAATGCGGGATGGCAGCACATAAACAGAAGTGTTAACGTGTCATCTTCCCGCGGCGAAGCTTCGATGTCCGTCGGTTCTTGGGTGAGCGCGGCCTCCAAAGCAACCGTGGTCTCGCGACGCCGGCGCGCCGATTCACTGCGAATGTGGTCGGCCATACGCCGGAACGCGGCGTGCGTCAGCCATGCGCGAGGGTTGTCCGGAAGACCTTCGCGTGGCCACTGCATTGCCGCGGCAAGCGAAGCCTCCTGAACGGCATCTTCCGCCGCGGCGAAGTCGCGAAATCTTCGGACCACGGTTCCGAGCACCTGCGGCGTCAATTCCCGCAGCAGGTGCTCGACTGGACTATTCCCGGTTTGTCCTGTCACTGCGATGGTTCCGGTGGGCCGCTCATCACTTGCCGAACCTCGATCGGTTGATTGCCTCGGGACCTGTTCCCGGGCGCCGCCGACACCCGCGCGGCAAGCTCGTAAGCCTGCTCCGGGCCTTCCACGTCCACGATCCAGAATCCCGCGAGGAATTCTTTCGCTTCCGGAAAAACCCCATCGGTGACCGGAGCCCCGTCACTTCCCGCGCGAACGATCCTGGCCTGATCCGGGAACCCCAGACCTTCGGCCGCGACGAATACGCCCGAGGCCTTGAGTTCCTTGTTGAAAGTGTGCATGAAAGCGAAGTGCGTTTGGAGTTCGTCCTGGGACCACTCGGCGTACCAATCGAAATCCGCCTTCGTGCCCGACATCAGCAGCATGTACTTCATGGATTGCGCTCCTTTCGATTCGGCATGCAGCGGGGTTAATCTCCACCGTGTAGTCGGAGCAACCTCCTGGTTCTCTACATCGCCCAGAAATCTATTCTGGATGCTGCACAAACGAACGGTTGAGCCCTGCCTTTGGTTGCGGCCACTGGGTTCGCCGGATTCACGGTCATGATGGCGTCAGGGGCTTTCGAACATCAATGATCTCGCTGGCTGCCGAGCGAAGGCACGAGATCGAGAGTTGCGAGCAAGCCCTCTGGTGCATCTGGTAGATCCGGGGCCTGACACAGTGCCATCGGTGCGGTCCGTCGCTCTACATTCAGTGATAGATCCGTCCTTGCCCGGAAGACCTCACGGCCCAGCACGCTCGTGCGGAGACCCGCGTCGATCCGAGCCGAGCGCCACGGTCGGATGCGTGACTCACGGGTGCATCGCGTGCGTGTTCGCCATCTGGCCGCCCAGCCCGCCTGGGTGACCCGGCCGGCCGTTCGCTTTGCGGGGGATTCCTGGCGTACCTTCGCCGATTGCGCCAACACCTTGGCAGTCCGATTCGTCCAATGAGGTAGAAGGCGGGCTTGCAGCGCTTTTGTGCCGGGGGAGAACGCGTGAGGGAACCGGGGGAAGAACGCTTGTTGAGCAATCTGCGTTGCGGCCGACCGGGGGCGTGTGCCGAGCTGATTCGCTTGCATTACCAAAAGGTCTATCGGTTGCTGGTTCACCTGACGGGAGACGTTCACCAGGCCGAAGACCTCACGCAGGAGACGTTCATCTCCGCCTGGGAGAAAATCGCCGCGTTCCAGGGACGGGCGACCCTGGCGACCTGGCTGTACCGGATCGCCTACACGAAATTCGTCGATAGCCGGCGATTGCAGCAGCGAACGACCGGGATGCTCCGGCGGCTCTCGAGCCAGGCGGTCCCGCCGAGCGACCCAGTTGAGACGGCGATGGCGGGCGACGAGTCCAGGCACCTGTACCGGGCCCTTGATGAACTTGCCCCCCCGCAGCGAACCGTGCTGGCGCTACATTATCTACAGGGACTGAGCTATCGCGATATGGCCATGGTGCTTCAGGAACCGATCGGTACCGTGAAATGGCGAACTTCCGAGGCCCTGGAGCGCTTGCGAACTGTGCTGAACGAGGAGGTCTCTGATCATGCGATCCGATGAGTCTCCCCACCTTGACCGCACGAGAGAAGTGCTGAAAGCGCAGCTGCGTTCGCTGCCCCAGCCCTCCGTACCTGCTCATCTGGAAGCCCTATTGCTGGCAACCGTACCAGGTGCCAGACCGATCGCGCCGCGGCGCTGGGCCGTCAGGGCTACCATGATCGGCCTTGCATCTGCCGCCTGCGTGATCGCCGTGCTTGCGTGGCATCCGAGTCATGGCAAGAAGGAGCCAACAGTCCCCGTCGACAGTGGGCCTCGGCAACCAGCCGCTCGTCGGCCGGCCTTTGACTCCATCAGCATAGCCGTCCGGCGGGAAGATCCACGATTGTCCGATGAGGAGAAGCTTCCTGCGTTCACCTGGCCTCTTGTTGAGACCGCCATACCGCGCGCCTCAACCTCGATTCCCGCAGATCTGCTCGAATAACCGAGCGAATTCTTTTCTTCTGACCTGGATCGTCCGAACCTTTTGATTTTGAGGTATTGCTCATGCTGCGCACACTGTGTTTCGCAATGGTGGCCTTCACACTACCGATGACGTCCGCGTCGGCCGATGGCCCTCCCGGTTCAGCGGGAAACGCCGCCCTCAAGTACTGGCAGGCGTTTTCGACACTTCCCAAATTCACGGACGCCGAGCAAGCGAAAATCCACGAGTACCTGACTTCGCCCCTGGACGATCAGGCCCGACAGCTCGTGGCCCAGGCGGACTACGCGCTGACCATGTTGCACGAAGGGGCCGCACAGCGAAGTTGTGACTGGGGCGTCAGTCCGGAGGAGGGCATTTATGTCAGATTCCCCCAGGCGCCGGCGTCACGGGTCCTGGCCGCACTCGCCTGCCTTCGCGCTCGCATCCGATTCGAGGAAGGCAAGAACGACCAGGCCGTGGACGACATTGTTGCCGCCATGACCCTGGGCCGGCACATGTCGCTGACCGGCACGAATATCATGCTGCTCGTCGGGTACGCGATAGAACACGTGGCGATCGAGACGCTCGCTCACGACCTGTCCAAGCTCGATGCCGGGCTCATCAAAGGCCTGAGGATGCGCCTGGCCGCGCTGCCTGCGGGCATGAACACGGCCATGGCGACGGAGACCGAGGAAACGTTCCTGCTCGACTGGTTCATTCGCCAGGTCAAAGGAGCGAAAGACGCCGAGAGCCTCGTGAAGGCGCTCGACTTCATCAACAACGAACCCGAGGGGCAACGCCGCGGTTCCGCCAACAAAGCCCGCGCATTCATCGAGGAATGTGGAGGCACCCCGGAGGGCGTGCTCCGTCTCGCTGAGGCGACGCGGGCGAGCTACAAGCGGAGCATCCAGCTGCTGAGCCAGCCGCTGGATCAATTCGAGAAGGAATTCGAAAATGAGGCGGTGAAGCAAACCGCCAACCCGGTCTACAAGGTTTTCTTTCCGGCGCTCGCCAACGTGCGACGCGCCGAAGCTCGGATCGAGGCACGCCGCGCCCTTTTGATGGCAGCCCTCGCTGTCCAGCTCGGTGGCCGCGACGTCTTGAAGGATCATCCTGACCCCAACGTCGGCGGCTTGTTCGAATACGCCTCGATCCCCGATGGATTCGAACTCCGCTCGAGATTCAAGACGCAAGATAACAAGCCCATCACGCTCACTGTCGGCCGACAAAAAAACCCGTGAGCGAAGGAATCTGGACCCGGACTTTCTCGAGTGGACGGGACTGTCGAGGGCTCAGACTCCCTGAAATCGCGGCCACCCAGCCTTGAAGGCTTCCGATTGCGATGCCACAGTCATGGAACTCTTTCCATGACTGTGGCATCGTTGCTCACGCCCCGCCTTCATTTGCCATGCGACTGATCGCGTGTGTCCATAGCGACCGAAACCTTACGGGCAAGGGGCGTGTCCGTGCGATCCGCGGCGCGTTTCCGGCAACCGGCAACGAAAACGACCGCGGCCGACCGGAAAAAGATCCCGGCAGGCTGCGGTCGGTCAATCAGCGTTTCGAATCGTCGCGGCGATCATGCCGAGGCCACAGCTCACTGAGCGGGCGGCAGGATCACGGTGTCGATGACGTGGATCACGCCGTTGCTGCACTCGATGTCGGTCTTCACGACCCTGGCGTTGTTGATCATCACGCCGCCGTCCTTGACTCCGATCTTCGCCGTGCTCCCCTGCGCGGTCTTCACGTCCTGGCCGTCAAGCTTGACCACGTCAGCCGCGAGCACCTTGCCGGGGATGACGTGGTACTTGAGCACGGCAATCAGCTTGTCCTTGTTCTCGGGCTTGAGCAGGCTCTCGACGGTCCCCTCGGGAAGCTTCGCGAACGCCTCGTCGGTCGGGGCCATGACGGTGAATGGCCCTTCACCCTTGAGCGTGTCCACCAGGTCGGCGGCCTTGACCGCGGCGACCAGTGTCTTGAACGAGCCCGCGGCGACCGCGGTATCCACGATGTCCTTTTCGGCGGCAACGGCCGGGGCGGCCAGGGCAAAAGCAGCCACGAGTCCCAGAAGCGTACGCATGGTCATTCTCCAAAGTCGTAAAAACGAAATCAGACCCATGACGACTGCTTTCATGCACACGCAAAAAAGACGGCCGCCACATGCCGCTTGTGTTTTAGGCAGGGGCGACCGTCTGTCTAGGTTAACAAACAAAAAAATTTGACGCGCATGGCGGCTCGAGGCGGCTTACTTGCCTGTGCTTCGCTTGCCGGGCGGAGACTTGGGGACGGGAGCGGCCTGCTTGGGAGCTGCTTTACTGGTGGCCGAGCTGGCATGGACGGCAGGGCTTGGCGCAGGAGCAGGGGCAGGCACAGGAGCAGGGGCAGGGGCGGGGCGGTCCTTGGAACCGTCCCTGGACGGTTTCTTGGGTGCCTTCCGGGCCTCGGCGGCGGCCTTTGCCGCGGCCTTTGCGGCCGCCTGGACCGCGCGGGCTGCTTCGCTCTTGCGTGTCAGAGCGAACGTGCAGATCTTCCGCAGTTCGCAACGGGGGCAATCCGGATCGCTCTCCACGCAGGTATCGTGGGCAAGCTCCTCGAGCATTTCGAGGAACTCGGCACCGCGGTTCTTGGGGACCGCTCGTTCGAGAGTCGCGCGGAGCGATGACAGGTCGTTCTCGGCGATGCCCAGCCGCTGAAGTGCCCGACGCGTGGCCGAATCGACGGGAATTGCATGACCGCCCAGTGCTTGCTGGATCACCGTCGCGGTGACGTAGTCGGAGGTGAACGCTTCGTAGGCGTGCAGGACCTTGAGCGCTTCCTTGAGCGGCTTCTTGGTGAGCGGCTCGAGCGTGAAGCCATACGTCTTGGAGAAGAGCTGGCGCAGGAAGCGGCGGATCCGTTCGGCCCGGCTGCGCGGGTCGGGGATGTCGGCGAGCGCCTCGGAGATTTCAGCAATCGGGCTGACGCGGACCTCGTTCCAGTCGAAGAATTGGTCCTTGAACCGGGAGAGCGCCTGGTTGGCCTGCTCGCGGGTGGCATCCTCGTGGCAGATCCCATAAACCACGGCTTCCAGCACGCTCAGTCGAACGGCGTTGCGATCGGGCCGGGGCTTGTACCGCCGTTTCAGCTGAGCATGGACGTCGGTCAGGAACTGAGACTTACTTTGTGTCGCCATGAGACTCGTTATCACAAAAGAACAGGGTCTGGGAATGGTAGGAATTTCAGAGGGTCCGGCAGGTCCGGAGGACCGGGATCGGCGTCTGGCTCCGGGCGGTTTTCAGGAGGACGCAGGAGGAGCCTCGTTGTGAGGACGGTCGTGCGGGTTCTCGTCGGCCTCACCGGCGTCCTCAGCCGGGCCCTCGGGCGCGTCCTCAGCGGCGGCGGGCTTGCGGTCGGACGCCACGGCCTCGGCGATGAGCCGGCTCATCTCGACCGATTTCTTGACGCTGTCATCGAGTTTGAATGTCAATAGCGGAGTGTAGCGAGTTTGCAGGCGGTCGGCGACTTTCGACTGAAAAAAACCGGCGGCATGCTTGAGCCCGCGCAGGGCACCCTCCTGTTCCGCCTGGTTTCCCATCACCGTCACGTGGACCGTTGCATGCCGGAGGTCCGCGGATACCTCCGCGCAGGACCGTGACGGAGTGGATCCGCGGATCGGCGGCCTCGAAGAGGACGGCCTGGGCCACGACCTCGCGGATCGCCTGGGCCACACGCAAGTTTCGGTGAGCGGACATGGATGAATCTACCTCGGGGACAACCGGTGCCAGGCGGGTTGCAAACCTCGCGCCGCGGCCGGCATAGGGCGGCCGCCAGACGGCTCGAAGCGCCAGCCACTGCATGCCGCGGTGGGGGCCGGTGGTGGACCACGGCGAGAGGTCCTGGTCCGCCGGCCCGCCGGCCGCCGCCGCTGGCGATGAGCCTGGCCCGTTACAGGGTCCGGCGGATCACGTCGACTCGGTACGCCTCGATGACGTCGTCGGGCTTGAGATCGTCAAAGTTGCCGATCTTGATGCCGCACTCGAAGTTCTGGGGAACCTCCTTGACGTCGTCCTTGAAGCGTTTGAGCGCCTCGAGCGCGCCCTTGTAAATCTCGCGGCCCTCGCGGATGAGCCGCACCTTGGCGCCGCGTTCGATGACGCCCTGCGTCACGAAGCAGCCCGCCACGGCCCCGACCTTGGAAATCTTGAAGACCTGGCGGACGACGGCGCGGCCGAGGTGAACTTCCTTGATCTCCGGTACCAGCAGACCCTCGACGGCCTTCTTGATGTCGTCGGTCACCTGATAAATGATGTCGTAGCGGCGGATCTCGATGTCTTTTTCCTCGGCCTGGGTGATTGCCCGGTCGTCGGGGGCGACGCGGAAGCCGATGACGATGGCCTGGGAGGCCTCGGCCAGCAGGATATCGCTGTCGGTGATGCCGCCGACGCCCTTGAGCAGGATGCGGATCGGCACCTCGTTGTTCTCGAGCTTCTCCAGTTCCTTGGTGAGCGCTTCGATGGAGCCCTGGACGTCGGCCTTGATGATCAGGTTCAGGTTCTTGACCTTCTTCTCGGCCATCTTGCTGTACAGGTTTTCCAGCGTGACGGCCTGCCGCTCGGCCTGTGCGGCGTCGCGGTGCGCAGCCGGCGGGCCTCGGCGATCTCGCGGGCGCGGGCGATATCGTCGATCACCGCGAAGGTCTCGCCGGCGGTCGGCACGACGTCCACGCCGGAGATCTCGACCGGGGTGGAGGGCCCGGCCTTGTCGATCGACCGGCCATGGTCGTCGAAGAGCGCCCGCACGCGGCCATAGCCGTCGCCGCAGACGAGGGTATCACCGACGTGCAGGGTTCCGTCCTGGACAAGGACGGTCGCCACCACACCGCGCCCCTCCGAGAGCGAAGCCTCGAGGCACGTACCGGTGGCGGGCCGGTTGGGATCGGCCTTCAGCTCGTGGAGATCGGCGATCGCCTCGAGCGTGGCCAGCAGGTCGGAGATCCCCTGTCCGGTCACCGTCGAGGTCTTGACGACCTCGATGTCGCCGCCCCATTCGACGGGATGCAGCACCTGCTGCGAGAGCTCGCCATAGATCTTGTTGACGTTCGCCGACGAGTCGGCGTTGGGCAGATCGATCTTGTTGAGCGCGACGACGATCGGCACCTCGGCGGCCTTGGCATGCGCGATGGCCTCGACGGTCTGGGGCATGACGCCGTCATCGGCGGCAACCACCAGCACGACGATATCCGTCACGTTGGCGCCGCGTGCCCGCATGGCCGTGAAGGCCTCGTGACCGGGCGTGTCCACGAAGGTGATGGGCTTGCCGTTGTACTCGACCTGGTAAGCGCCGATGTGCTGCGTGATGCCACCGCTTTCGCTCTGCACCACGTTCGACTTGCGGATGCGGTCCAGCAGCGACGTCTTGCCGTGGTCGACATGGCCGAGGATCGTGATCACCGGCGGCCTGGGCACGAGATCCTCGGACGACCCCGCGGGCGCCAGGGAGTCGAGGAGATCGTCCTCCGCGGTGCGCACGTGCACGATCTCGAGCTCGACGCCGAACTCCACGGAGAGCATCTGCGCCAGGTCCTCGTCGAGGGTGGCGTTGATGGTGGCCATTTCTCCCATGGCCATGAGCTTGCGCAGCAGGTCATTGGCCTTGATGCCGATTGCCTCGGAGAGGTTGCGGACGGTGACCGGCGGTTCGATCTGAGCGCTGTTCTTGCGCATGGGCGCGAGGGCGAACCGCTGACCGCCCGGCTTGTGGCCGCGCCGGGCCGCGCGGACGCGGCGCACTTCCTCGTCCTCGGTCAGAAGGGAGGCTGCCGGCAAGGGTGAGGTGACCCGGCGCTCGGTGGCGCGCTCGTTGCGGCGGGCGCGGCGTCCGGCCCGGTCGGCCGAGGAGCCGACTCTCCCCTTGGCCTTGCGGTCATCTTCTTCCTCGAAGGGGGGCGGAGCCGCCGGCGCGGTTCCCGGATGGGGCGACGTTCCCGGTGGGCCCGGAAGGGGGCGGCGCGGGCCCGAGCCGGGCATCGTGCCGGTACCCGGACCGGGACGGTCACGCGGCGCCCCGGGCATGACCGGCCCACGCGGGGGCTGCCCCCCCCGGAGTCCGGTCGGCGGGCTGCCGGCACCGGCCGTGTTGCCAAGCTGGCCGGACCGCATGAGGGTGAGCACTTCCTCTTTGGTCATCCGCTTCTCGGGCTGCTGCGTCTTCCCCTCGCCGGGGCGGGCAGCGGGCCGAACCGGCCCCCCTGGGCGATGCACCGGCGCCTGGGGCGCCGCCACGGGAGGTAGCGGCCGGCGCGGACCGGCGGGCGCATCGCGGCGGCCGCCTTCGGTGGGGGCTTCTTCACCCGGACGCCTCTGCATTGTCTGCGCGGGAGCCGATGGCGGCGTGCCGCGCTGGACAGGGGGGCGAATTCCCGCCGAAGACATGTAGTCGCTCCGCTTCAAAGGTTGGAAATTCGCGGTCCCTGGGCTGCCTTCGGCGCCTCCCGGTGACGGTGACGGACCTTGCGGACGGGAGGAACGCGAGTCGGCCTGGGGAGCAAAGGTCGAGCTGCCGGGACGAAGTCCGGTGCCCCGGTGCGGAGTATGCGCAGAAAGGGGTCCACCCCCCGGGCGTGATCCGCCAAAACCTCCGCCGGGCCGTGCCAGGGGAGGCGAGCTGAGCGGTATGGAACGCGCCGGGCCCGGTGCGGGGGCGGAGCCCGGAGAGACTTCCTGGGACGGGCCGGCCCCCTGAGGGCGGCCCGAGGGCGGCGCAGCCTGTGTGGCAGCGGTGGGAGCCGGGCCCGCCGGCGACGCGTTCGTCCTGGGGGGAACGGACGGCGGCCCGGCGGTGAGGGGCCGGCTCTGTGCGGGCGGCGCGCCCGGGGCCGGGGGTGCCGGGCCGGAGGCGGCCTGCCTGGCGCCCACGGCTTGCCCCTGAGCCGCCCCCGCGGAGGCGGGCGCAGCAGCGGCCGACGGTACCGAGGCCACCGGGCGAGGCGTGGGCCGGGGGGCCGGCGGGGGGGATTGAGACGGCGCTGGCGCGGGCCTTTCGCCGGAGGGGGCGTTCTTCGAGACCGGCGGCTGTCCCATCAGTGTTCTGATTCGCTCCACGGTCGACGCGTCGAGGCTGGCCAGTGCGCTGACCTTGACATCCAGCCCCCAACTCTGGATCCGCTCGAGCAACTCCTGGCTCTTGAGTCCCAGTTCTTTCGCCAACTCGTGAACACGCGTGGACAAAGGCAACTCCTCCCGGAGCGATCTCCGGCTGGCCGCGGACTTCCGCAACCCGATCATAAGTTGAGAATTTTTGGGTCTTTCACGCTCGCGCGTCGGGTTTGCAGGGACGTACGCGGCATGAAGCCGGCTTGATTCCAGTGTGTCCGGAGCGGAGAACAGGGAAGCTGGCTCGGATCAAGATTCCGTATTCCGTTTCCCGGAACTCCTCAGGGGCGCTGTTTCGCGTGCCGGCTGCCGCGGGGCAGCGCCCTGGGGGGGCGTACGGCACGCTCGGGCTACGACGGATTGCCGGCTTGCGGCTCTGGTTCCTGAGATCCACGTGTTTCTGCTCCGTCCGCCTCTGCGGACGGGCCCGGTCGGACCTGCCCGGCTGGCTCGGCGGTAGGCGGAGCAGCCGGAGTGTACGAACTCGAGGTCTCGCCCAGCTCGACAGCATCGGTCACGATGCGAATGGCCGCTCCCTGATCGTCGTCGCCGGGCTGCGAAGTTACCTCGTGGCCATGGGGCGAGAACCCGGAGGTCTCCGCCGCCAGGGCCAGGTCGTGGATCTCGTCGTCGCTCGCCTCGTCTCCCTCCGAATCGGTATTCTCGTCGGTCGCCAAGTCGTCCCCGGCCGCATCGTCCTGTTCGGAAGGCAAGGCCGAACGGTGGATGCCGGCTGAATCGCCGAGGATGGCCTCCGTGGTACTCTCGTCGTCTGCGGGAAGGCGTTCTTCGGATCCGTCCGGGGCAGCTCCGCCGTCGTCTTCCCCATCGGTCGGGCGCGGTTCCTCGTCGGCTGGCTGGTCGCTGCCGCCGGCCGCTCCATCGCCGTCGCTCCGCGAAGATCCCTCCAGGAGCGCCGCGGCGGCCCGGCCACCCTTCCGCCGAGGCAGCTCCTCGGCCAGCTCTTCCGCCAGAACTTCCGCTCTGGTCACAATTTCCGTTGCTTGCTCCTCGGTCAATCCTTCGATCGTGTTCACCAGGTCCGTGATTTCCATGACCGACAGGTCGTCATAGCTGAGGATTCCCTGCTCGACGAGCCGCTCGGCCAGCTCGGTCTCGACCCCTTCGATCTTCTCGAAGGCCTTGACCGCCTTGTCGATGACCTCGTCCAGCTCTTCGGCGGTCATGATCTCGATGTCCCAACCGACCAGCTTGGAGGCCAGCCGGACGTTCTGGCCGCGCCGGCCGATGGCCAGCGAGAGCTGATCGTCGCGCACCAGCACGATGGCGCGGCCGAGCATGTGGCAGAGCATCACCTCGTCAATCTCGGCGGGTTGCAGCGCGTTGGGGATGAGCACCAGGAGCGACTCGTTCCAGCGAACGATATCGATGCGCTCGCCGCCCAGCTCGTCGACGATATTCTTGATACGCGTGCCGCGCACGCCGACGCAGGCACCCACGGCGTCAATCTTGGTATCGATCGACGTGACCGCGACCTTGGAGCGATAGCCGGCCTCGCGTGCCAGCGCCCGGATCGCGATGATCTGGTCGGCGATCTCGGGGATCTCCAGCTCGAACAGCCGGCGCACGAAGTCCGGATGCGTGCGGCTGAGGATGATCTTCACCCGCTGGCCGACCTTGCGGACATCAAGAATGATGGCACGGATGCGCTCGTTGGGGTGGTAGCTCTCGCCGGGGATCTGCTCACCCCGCGGCAGGATGCCGTCGGTCTTGCCCAGATTGACAATGACCGCTCCCCCTTCAAAGCGTTGCACGGTGCCGGTGACCAGGTCGGCACGCTGCTCCTCGAATTCGTCGAAGAGGCTATCGCGCTCCGCTTCGCGGATCTTCTGGATGATCACCTGCTTGGCCGTCTGGGCCGAGATCCGTCCCAGCTCCGCGGGGTCCATCTTCACGCCATCCTTGGTGGCGGCGATGGCACCGGTGTCGCGGTCGATGTGGACCTCGATGTCGCCAGCGTCGGGATAGTGCTTGCGAGCCGCGGTCGTGAGCGCCGACTGGATGCCGTCGAACAAGATCTCCTTGGGGATGTTCTTGTCCCGGTGAATGCTGTCCACGATCCGGACCAGGTCAACGCTCATCCCATCCCTCCGAGGCGTACTCGATGGCTTACTCGATGATCAACCCGCAGGAGCAATCGCGGCCAGACGGATTCGATACGTCCTGAAACGACGCCGAGCCGCGCCCGGTCGAGCAGGCGGGGCTCGGTCTACTTGCCGCGATGCCATCGAGCAGAGCAACGCCTCCCTGGAACCTCCCCGGCGAGATCGGCCGCACGGCCCGACCAGGCCCGAAGAGAGAGCCAAGCCCCTCCAGCCGGAACCACGAAAGAGTGTCCGACAATCCCAGCTAATGTCATAATTTATAGGGAGTTGACAGGGCTGTCAAGCGTCCGAACAATAGAAGCAAGGCCGTTTCCTCTTCCGTTGCGTGGCCCGCAACTCCGCGCGGACCCTCTTCTTGATGGGAAGCGAGGTCGTTGTGGCCTGCTCCGGGCCCGGGAGCGGGGGCAAACCTCGCTTGCGGGGCTGGGCCGGGCCGCGGGCTGGATGAGGCGCATGACTGGGAAGACCGAACAGCCCTGATCAGATACGAGGTCCGACCCCGCCATTGTGCTCTGGCTGCCGCCGGGCACGCGCAGCAAGCTGTGGTCGCCGGGTTCCCAGGAAAGGATCGCGCCGGCGTGTCGAATCCCGCCCTGCTCCATCACGACGCCGTCCGCACGGCTCTCGAGTCGGCAGGGCTGCGTTGCACCACGCAACGGCTCGCGGTCTACGACCAGCTCAGTCAGGAGCTCTCCCACCCCACAGCCGAAGACGTTTTCCATGCGGTGCGGCGAACCCTTCCCAGGATCAGCCTGGCGACGGTCTACAAGGCGCTGGAAGCCCTCGTCGCCATCGGAGCGGCAACGCGGTTGACCGGAACCGACGGGACAGGCTCGGCCCGGTACGACGCTCGCAGCGAGCAGCATTACCACTTTCGCTGCCTGCGTACAGGCGAGGTTTACGACCTTCCCACCCAGTTCGATCCCGCGCTGGTCTCCAAGCTTGATCCCCGGCTCGAGGCCGAACTCGAGCGGCAAGGCTTCCACATCACGGGCTACCGGCTGGAGCTGCTGGGCTACCACGATGGGGAGAGCATGCCGGCGGTCCGCCATGCCGGTGATGGTCCGGCCGCGGCCGAACGGGTCCCGGCGTCCGGGCCGGGCAAACCAGAGATCCAGGGATGACGCCTCGGGTTCCCTGCCACAGTCCGCTGGTGGACACCCACGCACACCTGGAGGACCATAGGCTACAGCACGATCTGCCGGGTGTCATCCAGCGCGCCGTGGCTGCCGGCGTGGTCCAGATCGTGGCCATCGGCACCACGGCCGCCGACAGTGCCACCGTGCTCCAGATCGCTGCGCGGCACCCGGGAGTCTTCGCGGCCGTGGGGGTACAACCCAATCACGTCTCCGAGGCGCAGGCCGGCGACTGGGACCGCATACGCGAGCTGGCGCAGCAGCCCCACGTGGTCGCCCTCGGCGAGACCGGCCTGGACCGTTACTGGGATCACACGCCCTTCACCGACCAGCAGGACTGGTTCGATCGCCACCTGGCCCTGGCCCACGAGCGCGCACTTCCGGTCGTGATCCACTGCCGTGGTTGCGAGGCCGACCTGATCGGGCAGCTCCGGCACCAGGGACGGCCCATACGCGGAGTCCTGCACTCCTTCACCGGTACCGCCGATCATGCGGCCGAGTTCTTGGCACTGGGATTGCACATCTCATTTGCCGGTATGGTGACGTTCTCCAATAAATCACTGGACGCGTTGCGCGGTCGCGGGGACCGTTCCGCTGGACCGGCTGCTCGTCGAAACCGACAGTCCTTACCTCAGCCCCCAGCCGGTGCGAGGGCGGCCCAACCAACCCGCTCATCTTGCCTGGACCGTCGAGTTGCTGGCCGGCGCCATCGGGCTTTCACCGGCCCAGCTTGCCAGCCAGACCACGATGAACGCTCGTCGACTCTTTGCGTTGCCCGAGGAGGACATTCTCGCGCACGTCCCGAGCGCTGAGGGTACCGGCTGATGGGCCCTGCCTTGCCCGGCCCGTACAATTGGGAATCAAAGACTCTTCGCACGTTCAATACTTGACTCTTTTTTCCCCTCGACGGCTTCTGGCATCTAGTCTTTAATCCGGGCAGGGCGTGAGTGCAGCCGACCGAACGGCGGCGGAATCCGTACGGCCCGCGTGGTGCCCAGGCACAGGCCTGAGCCTTCAGGTTCCAGGTTCGGGGGTCCGACCCAAGATGAGTCCGGCCAGGGTGTTCCAGGGATTCTTGGTGTTCGGCCCGATCCTCGCGCTGCTGGCAGTGGGGTCGATCATCGCACTGCGAAGTGGCGTCGCCGCCTTGCAGACCTGCCGCGACTACGCGCGAATCATCGGCAATCTCTCCCAGATGGTGCTGCGCGTGACAGGCTATGTCATCATCCTGCTGGTGGTGCAGTATCTCATCGGCCTGCGGCCCAGCCTGGGCTGGTGATCGATCGGGCGGCTGCAATGCAGAGCCTCGGCCCGGTTCCCGCCGCCCCCCGCGCCCTCCGTGCCCGCCAGCAGACCGTCAGACCTGTCGCTCCGCCGTCTCCGGGGAAGGCATGGCGTAACTCAGGTGATGCGCCGCGTGGATGCAATGAAACGTGCACCAGTCGTCCCGGGTGAGAGCGCCGAGGATCGGATGATCGGGAAACGGGCCGTCGGCGTCCCGGAACCCCGCAATCGCGGTGCGCAATGCCTCGGCCTGGTGCTCGAGCTCGGCATCGGCTGGCGGCATCAGGGCCGGCACCGGAACGGGGGCTCCGTCACGGAACTTCCGGGTGCTGAAGAAGCGCTGCTTGAGAGCCGCGACACCGGGGCCGGCCGGTCTCCGGAAATGTCCTGAACTCGACAGCCGGATCGCGGTTGCCAGATGATAGAGAATCTGCGCGAGCGTCCATTGACCGGTCGTCTGATGTCCCTGGAGCAAGCACTCCACCTCAGGCAAGATCTGCTCCATGCTCTGAAAATCGAGCGACCGCCGGTCGGGCATCCCTGTCTCCTTTGAAGTTTTGCGACCTGTCGTCTGCGTGAACTCGCCTCACGGCCCACGCCAGGATACGCTTTCGTGAAGTCGCGGCTACCCCAGCCTCCGGAGCGGGCGACGGTGACGGGAAAGAAAGCGAATCTCGATAGGCCGGGAAAATCGTGAAAGGTCCTGCTCTGGCGCCGGTAAGAACTGTCAGGGGATGCAACAGCAATGAACCCGTCCGACGCCACAAGACCGAGCTTGCTGGTCCGCATCAAGGATCACCGTGATCGGCAGGCCTGGGGCCAGTTCGTGGAGATCTATGCGCCCCTGGTGTATGAAACCGCGGCGCCGCGGGCTTCAGGATTGCGACGCGGCCGACCTGACCCAGGAAGTCTTGCGCTCGGTTGCCGGCGCGGTCGGACGGCTTGATTACGATCCCGCCAGGGGAACGTTTCGGGGCTGGCTCTACACCGTGACGCGGAATGCACTGAACAGCTATTTCGAGGCCCGCAAGCGGCTGCCGCAGGCCACCGGTGATGCGTCAGTGGCCGCCTGGCTTGAGGCCCGACCGGCCCATGACGACGAGTCTGCCGCCTGGGATCGGGACTACCAGAGGCGCGTGCTTTCTTACGCTGCCGAGCAGGTTCGCAACAGCTTCGAGGAAGCAACCTGGCAGGCTTTCTGGCGAACAGCCGTGGAGGGCGCGCCGGCCAAGGTCGTCGCGGCCAGTCTGAAGATGTCCGTGGGGGCCGTGTACATCGCCAGGAGCCGGGTGCTCGGCCAGATCAAAGAACAGGTCCGCCAGTTGCTGGATGACTGATTGCCGGAGTGTACCGCAATGAGACGAAAGCACGCGTGCCCCAGAGAGAAGCTGCTCCTGCAATTGCTCGATGGCTCGATCTCCGAGCATCGTCGGCAGGTCGTCGAGTACCACGTCTCTTGTTGCGGGTCCTGTCAGGAAAGGCTCGAGGCGCTGACCCATGACGCCAACGGCAACCCGCGGGAGATCGGCTGCCCCGACATGGCGGTGCTGCGGGGATACCTGGACGGGTCTCTCAGTCCTCACGCCGCCGAGCTTGTCGATCATCATGTCGAGACGTGCTCTGCGTGCGGGGCCATCTACTATGCACTCTGCTGGGGATTCGATCCCCAGCCGAAGCCGCGGCCGGCCGCCTGCCCGGACCCCGCCCGGCTCGAGCAATTGCTCGACGGCTCGATCTCCGAGCGCGAAAGACAGAGCCTGGAAAAGCACCTGGAGCGCTGTCATGCTTGCCAGTCGAAGCTCGATACGCTGGCTGCGGGCGATGACGCGTGGCCCGAAGAAATGAGGAACCTGCGGCAGGGTCGAACCGGCGAATCCCCGGGACTGAAGCGCGTCATGGGCGCGCTCAAGGACGAGATCGAGCCGGAGCCGGAGGCTGAGCCAGCCGGACCCGGCGCGACCGTTTCCGCCATCGAGCTCAGCTTCCTTGATCCCTCCGACACGCCGGGTGAGCTTGGCAAGCTGGGACCCTATCATGTGCTGGAACTGCTGGGGCAGGGGGGCATGGGCATCGTCTTGAAGGCCTTCGATCCCTCCCTGCACCGGGCCGTCGCGATCAAGATCCTGGCGCCCCAGCTCGCCGCCAGCGGCCCGGCGCGGCAGCGGTTCGCTCGCGAGGCCCGTGCCGCGGCCGCCATCCGCAACGAGCACGTCGTGGCGATTCACTCCGTGGACGAGTGGAAGGGCCTGCCCTACCTGGTGATGGAATTCATCCCGGGCATCTCGCTCCAGGCGCGCATCGAGCGCTCCGCGCCGCTGGACCTGAACTCCATCTTGCGCATCGGCATGCAGACCGCCACGGGCCTGGCCGCGGCGCACGCCCAGGGCCTGGTTCACCGCGATATCAAGCCCGCCAACATCCTGCTGGAAAACTGCGTGGAGCGGGTAAAGATCAGCGACTTCGGCCTGGCACGCGCCGTCGACGACGCCAGCCTGACGCAAAGCGGCGTGGTCGCCGGCACTCCTCTGTTCATGGCGCCCGAACAGGCACGCTGCGAGACGATCGGCCACCGCGCCGATCTCTTCAGCCTGGGCGCGGTGCTCTATGCCATGTGCACCGGCCGTTCGCCGTTCCGGGCCTCGACCACGCTCGGCGTACTGAAACGGGTTTGCGACGACACCCACCGGCCGATCCGCGAGATCAACCCCGAGGTGCCCGAATGGCTGTCGCGGATCATTGACCGGCTGCTGGAGAAGGACCCGAATGATCGCTATCAGACGGCGGCGGAAGTCGTCGATGTGCTCGGCAGGCACCTGGCGCGGCGCCAGCGCGGCACGAACCCGAATTCGGAACTGACGGCAACGGCCGCTCCGCGGATTGCTCTCCTGGACGACGTCGGCCCGGCCAAGCCACCCAGGCGGCGCCGCGGGTGGATCGAGCGCGTGGGCGTCCTGATCGTGGTCCTGGCCGGTCTTCTTCTCATCGCGCGGGCGGCCTGGTCAACCTGGAACCTGCCTCCGATCCCGGACCTACTGGGTATCAGGAAGGCGAAGGGACTCATCGTCCTTCACTGGACGAATCCCGAGCTGCGCATCACGGTGAACGATCAGCTCCTTCCACAGGGCCCAGGACTTGAATACCTTTTCAAGGAACCCGCCGGCTACGTGGTCAAGGTGTTCACGAACAACGCGGAGGCTGCCCACGAATTCATGTCCCTGAAGCCGGGCATGAGCGTCGAGCTGAACATCCACGACAATGGTCAGATCGAGTACGTTTACGATGGACCGATCCGCTCGCCACTGCCCAGGCTGCCGAGGAGCACGAAACGGAACAACCGCCGGAACCTGGACACCCGGCCCGCCGGCTCGGCCGGCCGGCCCATCGGGGCCGGATTGCGATAAGACGTTGATCGGTCGCCTCTGCTGAACTTCCGGTTCGCCGTTGACCGGCGTGCGTGGTGAGCCCACCCGCCTGCCGCTATGATAGAAGGGCGAAATCGAATGGCAGCTTCACGCGGAGGCCAGAGCACGACGATGCCAATCCACGACTGGACACGAGTCGACGCGGGGATCTTTCATCACTTCCGTCAAGCGTGGGTCGGTGCCATTGCCAACGTGCTGAATCAGCGAATACTTCCGAGCGACTACTATGCCCTCGCCGAGCAGCAAGGAGCCAGATTTGTACCGGATGTCCTGACACGAACCAGGACCAGAGATGAAACCAGTGCATCCGCGGATGGCCCGGCACAAACGGCGATGAGGCGAGATTCCAGTCATGGCAACGGAAACGGCCCGGCTGGGGGAGGATTACTCACAGCGCGGCCGCAGGTGCATGTGACGGCCGAGACCGACCACGAGTTCTATCGTCGTAAACAGAACGTCGTGGCTGTGCGCCACCTTTCCGGCGATGAACTGGTGGCCATCGTCGAGGTCGTGTCGCGAGGCAACAAGGCCGATCGCAAGGCTTTTGAAGATTTCGTCCGCAAGGCCGCGGAGTTCCTCAGCCACCAGATCCACCTCCTGATCCTCGATCTCCAGCCGCCGACCGCACGCGATCGGCAGGGCATCCACGGCGCGATCTGGGACGAGTTTGCCGGCCAGGATTACGAACGCCCCGCGGACAAGCCGCTCACGCTGGCCGCCTACGAGGCGGGAACCCTCGTGCGCGCTTATGTCGAGCCGGTCTGCGTGGGCGAGAGGCTCATCGACATGCCTCTCTACCTTGACGTGGACCAATACGTGCCCGTACCGCTCGAGGAAACCTACCAGATTGCCTTCGATTCCGTACCCAGGCGCTGGCGGTCCGTCCTCGAGGCGAGCTGAGCAAGCCCGGAAATTGGCCGGAGTGCGGACGGCTTGATACTCTTTCCACTCGCAAAACTACTCCGCCCCGATGTGCTCACCTTTCTCCGCCACCGATCGCTTCATGAGCGGTATCAGGCCGAGCAGCAGCAAGGCCAGGACGGCGAACAGCCAGAAATCGTCGAAGTAGGCGAGTGCAGAGGCCTGCTGCTGGCGGAGATCTTCGAGTGCCTGCCACGTCATCTGCTGGGCTCCGGCCGGGTCGCCCGTCTGGTTGAAGAAGTACGCCCGGCCCCGCTCCGCGAAGTCGTTCAGGTTCGGATTGAACGGATCGAGGAACTCACCGACACGCGCGGTATGGAACTGGTCGCGCCGCTGCGCTATGGTCTGGGCCATCGATGTGCCGACGCTTCCCCCCTCATTGCGAAGCAGTGCCATCAGTCCGACCGCTGCCCCGCGCAGGTGGCTGGGCGTGTACCGGAACGCGGCAACGTTGATGGACACGAAGATCATCGACAGGCCGACGATCAGCACGACCCTCGGCCAGACCACCTGAAAGGGACTGATATCAATGTTCATCATGGCCATCCAGTAGTTGCCGGCCGCCATGATCAGCAGGCCGCAGGCAATCAACCAGCGCGCGTCGATGCCGCGCCCGATGAGCGATCCCACGACCACCAGCCCCATGATTGAAAAGATGCCTGAGGGCGATTGCACCAGGCCGGAGACGTACGCGTCGTACCCAAAGAGCGACTGGAGCAGGCCCGGCAAGGAAGTGCTGGCGCCGTAGAGCACGCCGTAGGCACAGAAAATGATGATGCAGCATGCCGCGAAGTTCCGCTCGCCCAGCGGCCGGAAATCGACCACCGGGTTCGCGACCCGCAGCTCGTAAAAGATCAAGCTTGCCAGCCCGAAGACGAACAGAACAAAGAGTGTCTGCACGCGCCAGAACGGGTCGTTGTACCAGTCCCACTCCTGTCCCTTGCTGAGCATCACTTCCCAGCTCGACATGATCAGGACGAGCAGTCCCAGGCCGACGTAGTCGAAGTTCAGCGGCCGGCGGCGCAGCGCTGCCCGCTCCTTCTCGAGGTATTCCGGGTCCTTGACCAGCAGGTAAGACGCCACGAAGCCGATGGCACCCACCGGCAGGTTGATGTAGAAGATCCAGCGCCAGTTGTAGGTGACCGTGAGATAGCCGCCCAGTGTGGGGCCGACGACCGGGGCCAGCAAGGCCGCCACGCCGAACATCGTCTGTGCGGCGCCCTGTTTCTCGGCCGGGAACGCGTCGAGCAGAACGCCCTGGCTGGAGGGCTGGAGACCGCCTCCGGCAAGCCCCTGGATCACCCGGAAGAGGATCAGTTGCCACAGGCTACCCGCCAGGCCGCAAAGACCCGAGGCGATGGTGAAGATGGCGATCGACATCAGAAAGTAGCGGCGGCGTCCGAGATGGGCCGACAGCCAGCCGGAGATGGGCAGGATCGTGGCATTGGCCGCAAGGTAGCTGGTGAGCACCCACTCGCTGTCCACGTTCGTCGCCGACAGGCCGCCGGCAATATACCGTAGCGAGACATTGGCGATCGTCGTGTCCAGCACCTCCATGAAGGTCGGGATGACCACGGCCACGGCGACCAGCCACTGGCTGATGGCGGGGCGGCTGCTCGCTCTCGAGGTCAGGACCGCACTGCTCATGAACGGGCTCCTGTGGCTGCACTGCTCCGTTTCCCGGATGCCGGCGAGACCCTGCGGCGTTCCGGTTACGGATGGCCCCCGACGGGTTCCCTGGCCTGTGCGGTTTCTGCCTCCAGCGTGCCGTTTGCCCCGGGGGCTTTCCGGATGCGAGCAGACGAGCTCAAGGGTTGCAGCACCTCACCAGCGTGAGGACCGGTGGGTGGCTCCTTGTAATACACGTGGGGGACCACCGAGAGTCCCACGAACAAGGGCTGCTTGTCCGGCTCGTAATCGGTCAATTCGATGCGCACCGGTAATCGCTGGACGATCTTCACGAAGTTGCCCGTGGCGTTCTGGGGCGGCAGCAGCGCAAGGGTCTGGCCAGTCCCCATGGTGAAGCCGGTGATGCGGCCTTCAAACTCACGCCGGCCGCCGTACATATCCACCTCACAGCGCACACGCTGGCCAATGCGCAGATCGGCAAGCTGTGTTTCCTTGAAATTGGCGTCGATCCAGATCTCCGTGATCGAGCGCACGGCCATGAGGCTTTGCCCTGCCGCGACATTGTTGCCAGGGTTCACGTTGCGGCGAGTCACCACGCCGTCGATCTCGGCGCGGACGTCGCAGTAGCGGAGGTTCAATTCCGCCTGCGCCAGATCGCGCTCCGCCTGCTGCTTTTTTGCGACTGCCTGCCGGACCGCCGGCGCTTCGGGAACAATCCGCTCCAGGATCCGGTCGATGTTCCCCTCCTTGTCCCGGCTGACGAATTCGGCGAGCGCCTTTTCCGGTGTCAGGGTCGTCGAGACCAGCGGCAGGCCAACCTGCGCGACGCCCCGCGCGAGTTCGGCGAGTGCCTGGCGGACGGCGGAGAATGTCTGATTGAGATTATCGGGAACATCCGACAGTTCCCCCTTCTCGGGGCGCGGGGGCAGGCCGAGCGAGACCCGCGTCTCGGACACCTCTTCGAGAGCTTGATTCGCCAGAGCGTCCGCGACCCTGTCGGCCTCACGACGCTGGTCGAGCTCCTCTCGCGAGATTGCGGAACGGCCGTAGAGAGCCTCGGCGCGCCGCAGATCGGCCCTGGCCCGATCGCGCGTGGCCTCCTTGCTTTTCAGGGCAGCCACGCGGGCGCGCAGCAGGGCCACCTGGTTGTCGACCTGTTCGATGGCTGTCTGAAGATGCCAGCGCTGGCTGCGGACCAGGCCCAGAGTGGCCCGGACGTCCGCTTCGGCAGCCCTCAGGTCGGCCTCGGCATTCACCACGGCTGCCTTCTTGATGTCGACCTGCACCTGGTACGGTTCGCGATCGAGCTGGACGAGCAGGTCCCCCTTCGCCACGCGCATGTTGTCGTCCACGAGCACTTCCGCGACCTGCCCCGGCACCCGCGGAGCCACAAACGTCACGTGACTGTTGACATAGGAGTCATCGGTGGAAACCGTGTTCCACATCGTGATCAATGTGGGGTACAGCAGGTAGCCTATCACCGCCAGGGTGAGCAGGACCCCGTGGATGACCAGCCATCTCCGCCAGCGCGATCTTGGCCGTGGCTCGCCCTGCACCGGCGCGGCGGGACCACCTGCGGGATTCGCGGCTACCGGTGGGAGGTGCGCCGTTGCGGCGGATCCTGGATCCGGCAAGCCTGCTCCCGCGGATGGCGCGCCCTCGCTGGCCGTCTCGATGCGGCGATCATCGGTCCCTGCCATGCTGGTACCTCCCTCTCGATTCGCCCGGCTCCCGCACGGCTCTGAGGCAATGGATACGGGCTTCTGGGCCATCCCGTGCGATGCGTGTTCGAAGAGCACTGCGCCAGACGATGACGTCGATGCGTCTGACCTTGGGAGCGGTCGCGTCAGGAATTGCCGCATGGGCAAACAGGCTGGCCCGCGCGGGACCGTCGACCAAGATAGCGACCGCGAACCGTCCTTTCAACCAGCGCCCCGGAGGGGCGGCCGACAAGAGTTAGGGGTGAACCCATGGGATGCGGGCAGCGTCGCACGTTGGCCAGCCCCGAACGGGGCGGCAGTGACCCGCCCACTAGCGCCCGGCCGGGGCTGAAGACGCTCCGTTTCACGCGCCTTTTGGCATCCAGGGGCTGACGCCACCTGGCTATTGACACCGCCCCTCCGGGGCGAAGAGTGACCCGGTCTCCCTGCGACAGTTTCTACAATAGTCTGGCATCGCGGCGCCGCTTCCGAGCTTTTGCTCAATCGATTCTTGACCCGTCCCGCACTTCCGGTGAATGAACAACGATCCACGGATCCCGACGGCAACCAGCCTGCGAATAGAGAGGCCAGACGACATGGCTTTGCATTCTCTACTTCGATCGATGGAGGACCACGAGCACCGGACATCCTCAAGCTGACCCTGCACTCAGGGCCGTTTCTGCCATTCGTTCCTGAGCCAGTCAGAAAGCCGCTCCAGCCAGGCAATCTCGTCAGTTGAGTCCTCGGCGACAAGCCATCGCGTGACCTCGTCGGCCCGTATGCCCAGGAAGGTGCTCGCCGCGGCCAGTTCGTATCGCCCATCCGTGCCCAGGCGCTCGATCGTCGTCGTCTCGCCGTCGAAGCGCCAGACTTCTGCTACGCCCAACGCGGCGTAGATGCCGGGCCTGTCGATCTGCGATGGCGAAAGGTCAACCTCGATGGCCAGGTCGGGATTCGGAAACGAGGTAACATCGTTTGCCCCTCGGCTTCGCGTCGCCTCCACGAGCTTTTCGGGGCTGAAGTAGTAGCACTGGTCGGCCTCGATCCCGCGCTGGATCTCGACGCGTTTCCACGTCGTCTCGCCCAGACCTTTGAGTGATAGCCTCAGTGCCCGTGCGGTCTCGACGACAAGATGCCCCAGGAGCTGCCGGTAATCCTCATGGTCCGGCCCTTTTGTCATGATCTCCAGGTTCCTTCCGTCGTAGGCCATCCGCACCGGCGTTGATTCGGGTAGCGAGTCGACCCAGGTCTCGTAGACCGACCAGGAGACATCCGGCACGACCAGCCGCGCCTCGTTCCTTGGCGGTGCAATCATCGTACTCATGGGATGGCTCACTCTCGGGTCTTCTCCACCCACGCAGGCTGGCCCCTGTCAAACTGAACGGGCAGACGTTCCGAACGTATCAGCACCCTGCCTCGTCCGTCAATCAGGGCCATGTGAGCCTGCTTGCCCTCGTCTGACAAGCTCAATGAAATCTCTCGAGCAACGTTTCGAGGGGGCATACGCCGATGTCGCCCAAGAATACTTTACGCGGCCACGAGTGAAACATCTTCGAATCGCTGGAAGTTGAGCGTCATCATCAATTTCAGCTTCTCAGGGAATCAGACGGCCAGGGCCGGACGGCTCGCCCTCCCGCGTTGTGATGCACTTCCCGGAGGACGGGCCGAAGCCGATGCGTGCGAGAGGATGATCGCGGCCCTGGAGGCGCGGCCGTCGGCCGGGTCTCGCGGGGCGAACGATCGGGAGAGGCGGCGGTCCGCGCGACGGCTTCAGGTCGTGGTATACGGCCCGTAGGTGTCGTTGCCTTCGGTCATGGCGAAGTTCGCGGCGAACTTCGTCTTCTTCGAGACAGTCACGGTCCCGCCGCCGACGAACAGGCCGCCGCCGTAGCCGGTGCCGCCGGCGCCGGGGGGCGAGCCGAAGCCGGGATGCCGCCGAAGGCGACGTTGCTCGCGAACGCAGACTTGCCCTGGATGTCGGCCGTCAATGAACCGGTCGTCGTGCCGAACACCTCGGGCTCGAGAATCAGGATGGTAGAAGCAGCAAGCAGAAGCAGCAAGGAAGAAGCAGCAAGGACACAGAAGCAGCAAGGAAGCAGCAAGGACACGAAGCAGCAAGGACACGAAGCAGCGAAGCAGCAAGGACATGCAAGGAAGCAGCAGAAGCAGCAAGAAGCAGCAAGGACAAAGGGAAGCAGCAAAGGAAGCAGCAAGAAGCAGCAAGGACATGCAATGAAGAAGCAGCAAGGACATGCAATGTATTCTTGACTCGGGCGGTGGAATTGGGTAGCTTGTGCGGATCTTGCTGGGAGGTCCGTGCATGACGATTGCCCGTGCGCATCTGGTGGATCCGTCGGTCACCCGCTGGTATCACTGCATTAGCCGCTGTGTGCGGCGGGCGTTCCTACTGGGCGAGGGGCATCTCGACCGTAAAGAATGGATCGAACGGCGGTTGCGGGAACTTGCGGAGATCTTCTCGGTGGCCGTGGGAGGGTTCGCCATCCTCGATAACCATCTGCATCTGCTGGTGCGGCTCGACCCGGATGTGGCTGCGGGGTGGGCGGATGAAGAGGTCGTGCGGCGCTGGGGGAGGCTGTTTCCACCGCGCGACAAGACGCGGCGGGCGGTTGCGATCTCGGAGGCGTGGGTCAAGGAACGGCTGAAAGACGTGAAGTGGGTGGTGATGGCACGCCAGCGGCTGCAAAGCCTGAGCTGGTTCATGAAGTGCCTCAAGGAGCCGCTGTCGCGGATGGCCAACCGCGAGGAGAACACCCGCGGGGCGTTCTTCGAGGGGCGGTTCCAGAGCGTGGCGATCCTCGATGAGGAATCGTTGCTGGCCACTTGCACTTACATCGATCTGAACCCGGTGGCCGCGGGCATCGCCGAGGTGCCCGAGGCGAGTGCCCACACGTCGATCAAGCAGCGGGTCGAGCACGTCCAGGAGCAGGGGCGAGCCGAGGACCTGAAGGCCGCCGAGGCCGGCAGCGTGGCGGGGTCGCAGGCGGCGGAGGGGCTGGAGGAGGGGCTGTGGCTGTGCCCGATCGAGGACCGACGGGGGCTTGACTCGGACTCGGACTCCGGTCGCGGTCGCGAAGGGATGGTCGAGGGGTTCTCGCTGGGCAGCTATCTGCTGCTGGTAGAGTACACCGGGCGGCTGTATCGCGAGGGGAAGGCGGCGATCTCGGCGGAACTGGCGGGGATCCTGGAACGGCTGGGGAGCAATGCCGAGAGCTGGCAAGCGCGGCTGCTGAAGCTGGCCGGGGGCCGGCTGCTGGGGCGGTTCTTCGCGGCAAGCCGGGAACGGCTGCGGGAGATTGCGGGGCGGCTGGGGCGGCATCATCTGGCGAACCTGGGCGGGTGCGAGGTGAGGTGATGAGCGTGATGCGGCGCGGGGCTGGTCGGGCTCACGCCCGAGGTTGGAGGCTGCGCCCGTGAAAACCACGTGCTCACGCACGTGGCCATGCGCCGCGGACGCGGGGTCGGGTGGAGCATCGCCGTGGGGATGCCTGTGATGCGGCGCAGTGCTGGTCGGGCTCACGCCCGAGGTTGGAGGCTGCGCCCGTGAAAACCACGTGCTCACGCACGTGGCCATGTGCCGCAGAGTCCATGGCGCTGGCGCACCTGGCCATGCGCCCGGGCTCCAGGCGGAGAAGTCATGGTGCGCGCCCCGGCAGGCAAGGATTGCGTGCCCTGCGGCGACGCAGATGCGGACGCAGACGCCCCGGCACGCAAGCATCGCCTGCCGTACGAATACACCTGCCCGACGGCTGAGGGGGAAACCAAAAATTTCTCCGGATTCCTCCGGTTTTTGGCAGTTTCGGTCGGATCCTCATAGATAGACGGCAGATCCCGGCGCATCGGCCGCGGCTCGCCGAGAGGGCCGCTCCCCGCGCCGCTCCTCGGTGAACCAGCAGCCAGGGCCGCTCTGCGCACCGCATACACGACCTGCACTACAAGCAAAGAGAGCAACTCCGTGGCCACCACAGCCCAGATCGCGGCCAATCGCCGCAACGCCGCAAAAAGCACGGGGCCGAAGAGCGACCAGGGCAAGGCCCGCGCCCGGCTCAACGCGCTGAGGCATGGCGCCAACGCCCGCATCGCCATCCCCGTCCTGCCACAGGAAGATCCGAAGGAGCTCGCCGAACGGATCTTGCAGTGGACGTTCGAACTCGTGCCGCGCAACGACGTCGAGCGCACCCTGGTCGGCCATGCGGCGCGCATCGACTGGCAGATCGACCGCGCCGAGCGGGCCGAGACGGCTTACCTCGCGGCTCGCGTGCACCGCCAGCGCGACCGCGACGAGGCCACGCGGCTGAAGCAGGCCCACATCCTGGGCCGCAAGCTGCTGGACACCCTCGACCCGCGTGAGCGGTTCGGCAAGGCCGAGTACTACGACGACATGCCCGCCGTCTTCCTCGCCCGGCTCGAGCAGATCCCCGAGGGCTGCCGCTGGCTGCTGGCGCGGTGGTCCGAGTTCCGCAACCTCATCGACGTGCGGGCCGCCTGGAGCGAGACCGACCACTACCGGTTCCTGCGGCTCATGGGCAAGAGCTTCCTGGAAGGCATGATCGACCCGGCCGCCAACCGCGTGTTCCAGGCCGTCGACGCGATCGAACCGGGTCAGGGCCGCGAGCTCTGGGAGCTGTTCCGGAACATGAAGGCCAGCTCCGGCCCTTATTTCAGCGGCGCGATGCCGTGGCGGCGCCTGTCTCGCCCGCCGGCCAGCCCGAAAGAGGGCTGGGAGGTCCTCAGCTCGATCGTGGACGAGGCGATCCACCGGCTGGAAGCAAGGCTCGGCGAGCACGAGGACCTGGAGCAGATGGAAGCCGACGCCGAGCCCGACCGCGCGGTCTTCGCCGCCAGCAAGGCCCTTGCGGTCCTGCGCCGGCACCAGGGTGCACTGACCCGCGAGCTACTGCGTACGCTGACCACGCTGTCGAACCTGCAAAAAGCCGAGCTCGGCGCCGACAACAACAACGAGGCCGACCGTCCCCCTATGCCGGTTGTCCATGAGCCACAGATCGGCCCCGCGCCCGAGCCAGTCGCACGTCAACCACACGATGAATCGCGCGACGGCCGGAACGACGGGGATGGTCCCGGAATGTCGTCGAGCGGGGGCATCTCGCCGCACGTAAAGGTCTGCAAGACGGTGGGTTGCGCTGCGCTGACCCCATAGCGTCCAACTTAAGGATTCCATTCCAGAAGTTCTGGATCCAAAAGGAGTTGGAATAGGCTGGGCCGTTTCTTCCGACGTTTCTTCTGAGCGACGCTGGCGATCGTCGTGGCCATGTCTCTCAAGGTGCGTATGAGCTCGTCGATGTTATCCAACGCTCGGGTCAGGGATTCCATCCAGTTCCGGATGACGCGGGCCGCTTTCCAGTGGCTGCGGCGGGGATCGGCCGCGTTCGCGGTCAGGAGCAGCCAATGCTGAAGCACCACGCCGATCAGTTTCGCCCAGAACAACGCCAGGCGTTCCATGCTGGTCCAGTGTGCACGCGACTCGGCGAGGTGGTTGTGAGATTTCCAAAGTTTGAACAGCAGTTCGATTTGCCAGCGCGTCCGATACAGGACCACGACCTCTTTCCACGTCAGAAGTGCGGCCAGGCAGTTGGTCAGGAAAATCGTCCAGTCGCACAAGTCCAGATGTTCTTGCGTGGGCACGCGGCCGTGTTTTTGAGCCTTTTCGTAGGCCGCTTGCCGACGTCGGTTCGCCACCTCCGGAGGCACTCGCAAGGCGATCAACCGACATCCCAGACGCTCCGCCGCGCCCACCGCGATCGACACGTCGACCGGCATGCCGGCGGGTTGCCGTCGGAGAAACGCCAGCATCTCCCATCGCCGCCCCTCCGCGTCGAAAACGGCCGTGCCGTGTTGCCAACGCGAAATCCAATAAGCTCCTTGCGCCGATGGATCGGAACCGCTCCAGGCAAAAGTATCCCAGGTCGCGGAGCGTCAGCGATCCGGAGGCCACTGGTGCGTCCACGTCCACGCTCGTGGCGTCGCTGTGACGACCGGGATGGACCTCCAACTTCTCCAACTGACCGCGGCGCAGTTCCCACGCCACCTGAATTTTCACCGCTGCCTTACCACTGCCCGTTTTGCCACCGCAGCCGGGAAATTCCGCCTCGAATTCGTCGGGCAAGGTCACCGTGGTGCTGTCGGCGATCACGACGGCGGTGAACTTGTCCAGCAGCGCCACGCCGGCCGCCGACGCCTCCACGACGGACTCCAACACGTGTTCCAAACCCGCGCGAAGTGCGCGACGAGCTTCTCCGAGAACCGCTTTTCGATCGCCTCGGCAGTCACGTTCACACCCAGCAGTGCCGCCGTCGCGACGAAGTCGTTGGTATGGGGGCGAGGCGTCTTCATCACAGTCAGAACCATGGTCTTGAGCAGCGACGCGCCCGAGAATTTTCGTTGCCGCCGGATCACGCCCGTCGCACGACCGATCTCGTCGAGTTTCGAACCCAAGCTCGATTGCAACAACACGGCCACCTTGTTTATGATCCCCAACGGAAGCTCCTTCTTCCAGGACGCGCTTGCTCGATACAACGCGAACTGGATTAAGGACTTCCTTTCTTTTTTCCTAGGCCAAATTCCTTAAGTTGGACGCTATGGGGTTGCGCTGCGCTGACCCACCCTA
Organism: uncultured Planctomycetaceae bacterium; assembly: GCA_963833985.1. Lineage (GTDB taxonomy): Bacteria > Planctomycetota > Planctomycetia > Isosphaerales > Isosphaeraceae > Aquisphaera. The sequence continues at coordinate 6,219,401 of CAWIAD010000002.1, read as the reverse complement.
CGGGTGGTGCTCGGCGCGTTTCTCAGAGTATCTTGAACGAAGCCAATGATCTGGCGACGCAAGTTGATATTGGCAAAGAGGATACAGCCGTTGCGGAGCGAAAAGGGGCGCCAGAACGGAGCCAAATCCAGGAACTGCGGGACAGATGAAGCAACCGACAACGACCACCCACTGCCGACTGCGCAATTCCGTATCGGAGGGCGAGACAGACTATGAAGCACAGAAAGCATCGAGTTCATTGAGGAGATGTATAGGACTGCCCACTGCCTACTGCCCACGGCCTACTGCCGCCTACAAACTGCCCACGGCCTACTGCCCACGGCTCATTGATGCGACCCGCTTGAGAATTGTCGGATCGGCCGGGTGAGTCGGGACAAACGAGGCGAGATGCGTTTGGCCGGCGATCTGGCCGTAGACTGAGCAGGAGGGATCCGTGTGGGTGCTCTTTGACAATCCGCCCGTTGGTTTGGATCAGCGCGCCGCCTCTGCGAGCGAGGCGGCGCGCGGCGGTCCAGGGCGGCGAAAGCGTGCGCTCCACTGGGTGGTCTGGCTGTTCAAGGCCACTTTTGCCGGACGCATGTGGGAGCACGCGACCAGGCCGCTCGGACTCAGACCCCTCTTGCCTTGGGGTCCCAGAGGATCTTGTGCTGCTGGAGCTGAAGACGGACGGCAAGCCGCGATTCGAGGATCCAGGCCGCCAGCTCGGTGGGGTTGACCTGGCCGAAGGCGGCAGAGAACAGGACAGGGCAGCGCTCCGTGAGCCGATGCTCCTGGACGACGTGCCTGGACCATTCGAAGTCAGCCCGGTCGCAGACGACGAATTTGATCTCGTCCGTCGGCCGCAGCCGGGCGAGATTGCTCCAGACGTTCGCGTTCACCTCGCCGGAGCCGGGCGTCTTGAGGTCCAGGATGACGTGCACACGGGGATCGACGGCGCCAGTGTCCATTGCTCCGCTGGTTTCCAGCAGAACCGTCTTGCCGGCGTCGGCCAGGCGGGCCATGAGCGGGTGGACATCGGGTTGAAGCAGGGGCTCTCCGCCGGTGATCTCCACAAGCTCATCACCCAGGGTAAGCGCCTTCTCGACGACATCGTCAAGGGTCATGAGCGCTCCTTCGGTGAAGGCGTGGGACGTGTCGCAATAGACGCACCGCAGGTGGCAGGCCGTGAGCCGCACGAAGACGCAGGGAAGCCCGGCATACGTGCTTTCCCCTTGCAGGCTACGGTAGATCTCATGGATCACCAGCGAACCCGGCGGCGTTCCCTGCAAGGCGCTCAGACGGTGCGCGTGTGCCTGCCTATCCTTTTCCGATTCCGGTCGTGCTGCCACAGCCGATGTTTCCTTTCCGATCACGATAATTTGAAACCGATCTTTACCTTTTGCGAAATTCTGATAGAACCTGCACGCGATATTGCGCAATGGGCTCAGCCTCGGTCCGTGCAGCGCAACGGCCCCAGATCGTTATTGTGGTCGAAACCTGGCCTGGATGCGAGTTCATCTGGTGCCAGGCCACCCGGCGCAGGCGTGGGATGGGCCCGAGAATCAGATCCGCGTAAGGAAACCAGGGATGATCCGTAGGTAGAGTGTGCGGGTTCGCGGTCGTCGCGTTCTCTCGCAGGAAAGCGAGACGACGAATCGCCATGCGTGCACTCTCTTTGTGATGCACCCAAAAGGAGTATTCGAATCATGATGGCGCGTACGATATTGACACCGATGCGACGTCTTGCCTTGCTGGCTGTTCTCTCTTTCTTGTGGTCGGCCAGCTCAGCGCGCGCCGGCGGTATCAGTGGGATCGTCGCCTTCGGGGACAGCCTCTCTGACGTCGGCAACATTTATCTTGCGACCGGAGGGGTCAACCCCAACCCAGGGAGTCTGTATCCGGGCGGTTCGTATCCAGGCGGTTCGTATGACCCGGGGCGGTTTTCGAACGGGCCGATCTGGCTGGAATACCTGGCGAAAGACCTGGGAGTCGCCGCACCAGGACCCAGCGTGGCGGGCGGTATGGATTATGCCTGGGGTGGGGCGGAGACTGGCACAGGGCTCTCTCCGATCTACAACACACCCAATATCGGGATGCAGATCACCCAGTACCTTTCCACCTCGCCTTCCATCGCGGCCACGCAGCTCTTCACGATCTGGGGCGGGGCCAATGATTTCCTGCACGGCGGAGTGACCGATCCCTCAGTGCCGGTTGCGAACCTGGTCAGCGATATCACATTGCTGGCCGCTGCCGGCGCCAGGCAATTCCTGGTACCCAACCTGCCATTGCTGGGTGAACTTCCGGCGACCAGTGGATTACCAGTCAGCGGCGCCCTGAATTACCTCTCGCTCCAGTTCGACAGCATGCTCCACTCCCAGCTTGACGGCCTCCAGCAGGAACTCGGTGTCACGATCCACCAGGTCGACGTCAATTCGGTCTTTCAGAACCTCATGATGGACCCGGGAGCGCATGGCCTCACCAACGTGACGGACCCTGCATACCTTGATCCAAACTACAACGGACAGGGTTACCTGTTCTGGGACACCGTCCATCCCACCACGGAGATCGGGCAAGTGATCGGCCAGGCGGCGTACGCGGCAGTCCCCGAACCGCCCGCTTTCACCCTCACGCTGATCGCGGCGCCGATCGTGCTGGCCTGGAGACTCAGGCGGATGCTCACATCACCCGGTCCTCGGCCCAGGGATGACAGCGGCCAAGGTTGAACTCCTTGTACTCCGTAGCCGTCGGCAGGTGCAGACTGCGAGGGTCGTAGGCGGCGTTGATGTCTTTGAATACGGCAATGACGTCGGGATCAGCGTAACCCAGACCAATCACTTCAAAGACATCCCGATTGACGTCACAGATGTGTAGACGATCGATCCACGCGTACACCCGCCGGAGCTGCCGGAGCTCCGAGCGGGTGCGCCTGACAAAATCCAGGGTCTCGGCCAGGCCGCCAGACGCATGGACATGAGAGGCCACGATAGTGCCGGTGCCGGCGTTCATGTGCCGTGCGACCCTCAGCTCGCCTCGCCTCACCTCAGCCCCGCCAGCTCCTGGAGCAGATGCCAGTTCTCCAGCCGGTCTTCCCGGGCGCGAAGCAGCGTTTCCGACGGGTTGCCGTCGCGGTCGAAGTGCTTGGAGAAGCGGCCCTCGCTGCGGGCGAAATCCAGAAACGTGACCGGCTCCTTGGTCTTGGGATTGACGAACCAGTCGTCCTTCGCCGCCGGGTTGCCCTGGAGCGAGAGCCGCTCCTTGATGGTGCTGCCCTTGCGGGGGTCGTAGACCAGGAGGGGAAATGCCCTGCTGTCCACCGCCAGCCGGGCCTGCTCGGCAGCCATGTTGTCGCCCACGCCGTGCTCGGGCTGGCAGGTGGTGTAGCAGACGACGATGGCCGGGCCGTCGAACTCGAGTGCGCCGATGACCGAGCGGTAGAAGTGGTTCGTGTGGGCACAGGTTGTCTGGGCCACGTAGGTGCGCGGGTGCATCATGGCGATCTGGGCGATCTCCTTGCGACGTTCCTGCTTGCCGCCGATCGCCTTGCCGTGCACGCTCATCTTGGTGTTCTGGCCGGTGAAGCTGCTGGTCGAGGCCTGACCGCCGGTGTTCGAATAAACCTGGGTATCGAGCACGAATACCTTGATGTTCATACCGCTGGCAAACATCCGCGAGAGCGACTGGAAGCCGATGTCGAACATGGCACCGTCTCCACCCAGGCACCAGAGCGGGCGATCGCGCCAGCCCATCTGGTCCCAGCGCATGCGCACGCCGATGGCGTACGCCGGTGCGTTCTCGAAGAGTGAGTTGGTCCAGGGCACGAGATAGGGGTTATAAGGATAGGTTGAGGTATAGACCGTGTTGCACCCGGTCGCGGCGACGATTCCCCACTGATCGCCGTACTTCGAGCCGGTCGCCGCGCACATCATGCGCAGGGCCGTCCCCTCGCCGCAGCCCGCGCACGACCCTGCGCCGCCAGTGTAGATGTGCGTCTGCTCCTTGAGCATCATGTCAATGAGCAGGTTGTCGCTGACGTACTGGGGATTGCTGGGACCGAAGCTCTTGAACAGGCGGTGGCTCTTCCGCGCGGTGGTCATGACGTCGTCGGTCTTGTCGGCCATCTTCAGAGCGTTGTCGTCGCAGATGGTGACGCACTCGGCGCACCCCTTGCATTTGCTGGGGTCGATGATGATGTTGAACATCCCACCGGCGATCCCCTTCTTCTTGGGGGCTTCAAAATACTTCTTGGTGCGCGACCACTGGACTCGGAACATGTCGCGGTCGGACGGTTCATGAATCGTCGCCAGGTGGTCTTCCAGCTCGGACTCGGAGAGCACTTTGCCCAGGATGGCGGTGTCGGGGCACTGGGTGACGCAGTCCATGCAGCCGGTGCAGTTCTCGGGCAGGTAAATGGGAATCTCGGGGGCGATGTTGCTGAAGTCGCGGAGTGTGGCCGTGCCGGCGGGAACCAGAGAACGCGCCACCGACAGATCGGCGGGGAGCCCCTTCTCGGCCGAGCCCTCCTCGTAGCCGCGGATGATGCGCTCGTTGAAGTCGAGGACGTCGAGGACGGGCAAGCTGACAAGCTTGTAGGGGGCATCGACCAGGGTGCCATAGCTGCTGTTGTTGTACGGGTCCTGGTCGTGCGCGTCGTTCATCGAGGGTCGGGTGGGAGTCTGGAGCATCGATCTCTCCTCGAGAGGAAGGGAGCCACGGATGCGATCTGAGCGCGCGTTGGAAGCGAAGGGCAGCCCGGCCGGCGCAGGCCGGCGTGCTTCAGCCCTGGAAGATTTCCCGGGGAATCTCACGCGTTTCGCGATAGCCGCGTTGGACGCAGGTGAGGTTGTCCTGCACGACACGGTCGCCGCGCTTGCCGAAGTACTTGCGCAGGGCCTTCTCGACACCGGCGTCGACCTGCTCGTCCTTCATGCCGGCGAGGGCGGCGTAGGGCGTGAGCTTGAGGAACGCTCCCAGCAGGACGATGCCCTGCATGCGCATCTGGAGGTCGGCCACGGAGGCCACCTCACGCGCGATCTTCACCATGTCGGCGTAGTACACGTGCAGGTTCCGGGACCGGATCGTGCGGCGATTGTGCTCGGGGATCCGCTTCCAGACCTCGGCGGGATCCTCGTGGGGCGACTGCATGAAGATCGCACCACCCTCCACCAGTCCCTTGAGCGGGCCGGGACTCAAGATGGCCGTCGGGTCGTTGATGCAAACGAGATCGACCTGCTCGAGCTCGCAGTGGGTGAGGATGTGGGAATCGGCAATCGTCAGGTAATAGGTCGTCGGCAGTCCCTTCTTCTCCGAGCCGTACTTGGGATACGCCTGCACGTCCTTGCCGAAGACGTCGCCGGCGATGGTGGCGATGACCTTGTTGGTGGTGACCGAGCCGAAGCCGCCGACCGAATGCCCGCGCATCGAGAAGCCGCCGTGGGGACGCAGGTCCGGATCGTTCGCCAGCTTCAGTGCCGAGGGGTGGTCGATGCCGATGCTGAAATACTCAGGCCCGTCATGAATCATGTTCTCGAAGGCGGCGATAATGTCGCCGGGCCGGACGTCGCGGCTGCCCAGGCCGGCCGAGCCGCTGTAGACGCGGGGGATCCGTTCGATCGGGTCCTGGCCGTTCTGGCCGGTCATGGCGTCGCAGAATGCCGCCTTGATCTCGCGAGTGAGGTGATTGCCCGTGGTGGAGAGGGGGTCGTCCATGCGTTCGAAGACGGTGATCGCCCGGCAGCCACGGAGCGCCTCGATGATCCGCGCCGCCGGGAACGGCCGGAAAACGAAGACGGTCAGACAGCCCGCGGCAATACCCTTCTGCTCGCGGAGGTAGTCGACGGCCGCCTTCACGGTCTCCATGTAGCACCCCATGCCGATGAGGATGTACTCGGCATCCTCGCAGCGATAGGGCTCCAGGAAACTGTAGCGCCGGCCGGTCTGTTTGTAGAACTCCTCGAAGGCCTCGGCCAGGATCGGATCGATCCGATCATAATACCAGTGCTGGGCGATCTTACCCTTCATGTACGAGTCCTGATTCTGGACCACGCCCGACATGACCGGGCTGGCAGGGTCCATCAGGTTCAGGAGTTTCTCCCGGGGGTCGCCGACGAACGATTTCATGAACTCCGGTTCGGGGAGGTGCACGCGTTCGACGGTATGCGTGGTCAGGAAGCCGTCCTGCACGTTGAAGAATGGCGTATGACCGGCCTCGGCCGCGCGCCGGGCGATGAGGCAGAAATCGCCGGCTTCCTGGGCGTTGCGGCCGAAGATCATGCCCCAACCGCAGTCCGCCACCGACATCATGTCGTCGTGCCCGGCATGCACGTTCAGCCCCTGGCTGGTGAGCGCCCGTGCGCCAATGTTCATGACCACCGGCAGCCTCTTGCCGGCAATCGTGTAGAGCACCTCCTTCATGAGCACCAGGCCCTGGCCCGAGGTGAAGTTCGTCACCCGTCCACCGGCCACGGCGAAGCCCTCGCAGACGCTGGCCGCCGAATGCTCGCTTTCTGGCTCGAAGAACATGAGGGGGTCGCCCCAGAGGTTGAGCGCACCGTTCATGACCCCGGCGTTGAAGCCGCCCCCCATGGTGGTGGAGCTGGTGATGGGATAGGCGCCGGCGGCCTGGCTGATGTGCGTCTCAACGTGTACGACCGCCTCGGCGCCGTCGCACGTCATGGGCACACCGGGATAGGGGAAATGCCGGCCATTCGATCCGTCAAGCTGGGGAAAGAGTGCATCCAGCGTCTCGGTTCGCGCAACGGTGCTCATGCCGACCTCGCGGGCGGAAGGATTCCCGGAACGCCTCGAACGCGAGATGTCGCACGATCCGGGGTGGCCAGATGAATGACGGAACAGGTGATCTGAAATCCGATCATCCACCAGGTTCTGGCAATAGTCAAGATATTTTGATCAAATTGTTACAGTTGCACATATAACTCGATTAGTGGCAAGTGAACCAAGGGGGGGCCGGGATCAATACCGGGCCGGCCGTCCGCACCGAGAACGATGCGCTTCGGATCGCTGCGCAGTGGGCGAGGTCTTCCAGGAACTGCTCCACGATGGGCCAGTCATGGTTGGGCATGATGACGACGCGGAGATGCTGAGGGAATGCGGAGATGGTCCGGCCGCGCGAGCGCAGGCGCCGGGCAAGCAGGTCCCCGTCGATTCTCGGGTGGCCCGTGAAGTCGCCGGGCGAGGACTGGTGCGCGATGCCCAGGTGGATGCGGCGATTCCCGGCAGGTGTGATCATCCGGCTCACGGCAAGGGGTCCCGCCGGGTGCTGCTGGCTTTCGCCAGCACCGAATGGTTTGTTAGAATCATGCGATATGATAGGGACGTCGAGAAGGCTCAAAAGGAGGGTTGTCTGCCTGCGCTGCGCCCATTTCGAGCCATCCGCCGGCGTCCCGTTTTTTCGCTGACCTTGAAACTGGCACGGCAGCGTTCAGCGTTCGGGGGACAGGCCCCAGCTTCGCCGCCTTGCTGCCCGGCCGAGCAGCGGTAGCGCGTGCTTGATGGAGTTTCGAGGTTGCGTGGTCAAGTCCTGGCAATCCTGGCCCTGGCATCTGGTATTGATCTTGATCTCCCGCTGGGCGGGTTCCGAGGCGGTTCTTGCCAGCACCGGTTGATCCTGCCGTCCCACGATATCCTATGAGTCGTACCACCGAGATTCGCAAGATCGGCTTCATCGGCGACTACCTGCCGCGCAAGTGCGGGATCGCCACCTTCACCCACGACGTGTGTACGTCGGTGGCCACGCAGTATCCCGCCTCGGACTGCTTCGTTGTCCCGGTCAACGATGTGACCGAGGGGTACGACTATCCGCCCGAGGTCCGGTTCGAGATTGAGGAGCAGGAGCTCGATGGCTACTTGCGCGCGGCCGACTACCTGAACTTCGCCAACGTCGATGTCGTGTGTCTCCAGCATGAGTACGGCATCTTCGGCGGGCCCTCCGGCAGCCACATCATCCGCCTGCTGAGGAACCTGCGGATGCCCGTCGCCACCACGTTGCACACCGTGCTCGACCAACCCTCCATGGAACAGCGGCGGGTGCTCGACCAGGTGATCGACCTCTCCGCCCGGGTGATCGTCATGACGGAACGGGCGCGGCTCTTCCTGCGCGAGGTCTACGACGTTCCGGAGTCCAAGATCGACCTCATCGCCCACGGCATCCCCGACATGGCGTTCATCGATCCCGCCTTCTACAAGGACCAGTTTGACGTCGAGGGGAAGTTCGTCGCGCTGACCTTCGGCCTGCTCTCGCCCAACAAGGGCATCGAGCACATGCTCCGCGCCATGCCGACGATCCTCAAGGAACACCCGAATTTCGTCTACATCGTGCTTGGTGCGACCCATCCGAACCTGATCCGCGAGCAGGGCGAGCGGTACCGCATCAGCCTGGAGCGTCTGGCCAAGAGTCTGGGCATCAAGCAGAATGTGAGCTTTTACAACCGCTTCGTCGAGATCGACGAGCTGCTCGAGTTCATTGGCGTGGCCGACATCTACATCACACCATACCTCAACCCCGCGCAGATCACGTCCGGCACGCTGGCCTATGCGTTCGGCTGCGGCAAGGCAGTCATCTCCACTCCCTACTGGCATGCCGAAGAGCTGCTGGGCGAAGGGCGCGGCGTGCTGGTGCCGTTCGGAGATTCCGCCGCGCTGGCCCGCGAAGTCTGCGAGCTGTTGCGCGACGAGACGCGCCGCCACGCGTTGCGCAAAAAGGCGTATCTTCTGGGCCGAGAGATGATCTGGAGCCACATCGCCCACGATTACATGGATTCGTTCCAGCGTGCGCGGCGGAGCCGGCTGGACGTGCCGGTCAAGTTGCAGGCGGTGCGGACGCTGGCCGAGGAGCCGATGGACCTGCCCGGCTGGAGGCTCGACCACCTGATCCGCATGACCGACTCGGCAGGGATCCTCCAGCATGCCTGCTACTCGATCCCCAACTTCGCCGAAGGCTATTGCACTGACGACAACTCCCGCGCGCTGCTGCTGACGCTGCTGCTCGAGCAACTGGGCATCAGCTCGTGCAGATCCAGCGGCTGACGGCATCGTACGCGGCGTTTCTCAACTATGCGTTTGATCGCAAGGTCTGCCGGTTCCGCAACTTCATGGGCTACAACCGGTCCTGGCTGGAGCCGATCGGCTCGGAGGACTGCCAGGGCAGGGCCCTCTGGGCGCTGGGAGCCTGTGTTCACAGGTCGAAGCGGCGTGATCTTCAGTTCTGGGCATCCGAACTCTTCGACCTGGCTTTACCGGCGCTTCTGGAGACCAAGTCGCCGCGGACCTGGGCCTTCGGTCTGCTGGGCATTCACCATTATCTCGAGCGGCTCAGCGGGGCCCGGCAGGCCAGCCAGGTGCGCGATACGCTCACGGAGCGTCTCTCCGCGCTCTATGATCAAACAGCGTCCCGCGAGTGGTGCTGGTTTGAAGAGTACCTCACGTATGACAACGCCCGGTTGTGTCAGGGCCTGATCACCAGCGGGCGCTCGAGCGGAAATGACCGGGCCGTGGACATCGGCGTGACGGCACTGCACTGGCTGGTTGGCCAGCAGAAGGCGTCCGCCGGCCATTTCCGCCCCATCGGCTCGGAGGGCTTTTACCATCGCGGGACCGACTGTGCCCAGTTTGATCAGCAGCCGCTGGAAGCCTCGGCGACCGTGTCGGCCTGCATCAGTGCGTATCAGTCCACCGAGGATACCGTGTGGCTCAAGGAGGCGCGGCTGGCCTTCGAATGGTTCCTCGGCAACAACGACCTGGGGCTGGAGCTGTACGACGCCAAGACCGGCGGCTGCTGCGACGGCCTCCAGGAGGACCGCGTCAACCAGAACCAGGGGGCCGAGTCCACTCTTTCCTTCCTGCTGGCGCTGGGCGAGATGAAGCTCCTGGAGAGCGTACTGGCACCGTTCCGCCAGGTGCAGGGGGCGTGATCCTGTTCACTTTGAAGACGGGCAGCGTACGGACCGCGACGCGCCTGGTCCCGGGTCGGTCAGATGCCAGTTCGGCCCGCTTCGAGACTCACGCTGTCGGCCCCGCAAAGCGATTTCGATGGGAAAACAGATACCAGACCCGGAGTTCCTGCGCATGGAACGTGACAGCTCCACACTGACCGTGGAAGCGACCAGTCCGGCCGCCGGAGGTGATCACCCCGACGGCCTGTCGCACCCGTCTCGACCGCCCGAGGCCAAACGAACGGGCATCGTGATCAGGCCGAACAACGGCCGCGTGGTCATTCGCCCGTTCCAGCCTGCCAGCGAGCACCGGATCGAGCGTATCCTGGGACGGGTCGCGGCGCTCTCTGAAGCCGAGGTGGACCTGCTCCTCGAAGATGTCCTGAGCGAATTCCGCGACCGCCATCAAAAGACGCGCCAGTTCTTCCTCAAGCGGTTCGACCAGATCCGGCATCATCTCCTCACCGACCAGCCGATCAGCGAGAACCGCAAGCTTTTGATGGGCGCTTATTTCACCCAGGAATACTCGCTCGAATCCGCGGCGCTGTTCAATCCCTCCATGGTCTGGCACCCCGATCAGGACGTTCTTCCGGAAGGCTCGCGACGGTTCATCCTCAGCCTCCGGGCCACCGGCGAGGGGCACATCTCGTCAATCACGTTCCGGAGCGGCGTGATCGATGCTGAGAACCGGATTGCCATCGACGAGCCCACGCGCTTCGTCACGGCACCCGAGTTGGTTCCCAATACCCAGTTCGACAAGCGTCTCTACGCCCGCAAGCTGATCGAGCTGGGGATCGACAGCCCCTTCGCCGACGACGTGCTGAGCACGCTGGGCGACCAGTTCGCCGTGGATGACATCCAGCGGTCGATCCAGCGCGGCTTGCAGCAGAATCGCCCGCGCCACCGCGAGCTGGAACCGATCGCCCACAACATGCTCATCCTGGTCAAGGCCAACTACGAGATTTGCTTCAGCCCCGAGCTCTCGCTCTCGGAGCGGATCATCTTTCCCTCCTCCCCCACCGAGACCAATGGCATCGAGGATGCCCGCTTCGTCAAGTTTCAGGACGACGACGGATCGGCACGCTACTACGCCACCTACACGGCCTTCGACGGCAAGGTCGTGCTGCCGCAGATCCTTGAGACCGAAGACTTCCTGCGCTTCAAGGCCAGCACGCTCAACGGCCCGGAGGTCCGCAACAAGGGCCTGGCACTCTTTCCCAGGAAGGTGAACGGTCTTTACGCCATGCTCTCAAGACAGGACAACGAGAACATCTACCTGATGTACTCGGACATGCTTCATTTCTGGTACACCAAGGAGCAGATCGCCAAGCCGACCTACGGCTGGGAGTTCGTGCAACTGGGCAACTGCGGCTCGCCGCTGGAGACAGAAGCCGGGTGGCTCGTGCTCACTCACGGTGTCGGTGCGATGCGCAAGTACGCCATGGGGGCTTTCCTGCTGGATCTCCACGATCCTTCTCGGATCATCGGCCGCCTCGAGGAACCCCTCCTCGAACCCAATGCCAACGAGCGCGAGGGCTACGTACCCAACGTGGTCTATAGCTGCGGAGGAGTCATCCACAACGGCGAGCTGATCATCCCCTACGCCATGTCCGACTACGCAAGCAGCTTCGCCACCATCCCCCTGGACCGCGTGCTTTCAGCCATGGTGCGTGGGTGAACGCCGAAATGATTGGATTGACCCGATGCGGACTCATGTGTTCTATTTTTTCAACAACATGAAGAACCGTTCATTTACTAACTCATACAGATATCGCCATGGTATCGCACGCGGCGTCCAGCGTGTAAAGACACCGGCTCAGAGCTTCATACGCAAGAACGCTTATCTCAGACCGCTACGCCGAAAATGTTATCCCATAATGATTTGCAGATAAAGATCGAGCGTTTCCAGCCTATCATCACATTGCGTTCCGCTCCCGCAGGCCGATCATGATAGAGCGAACTTGAACATGGGCAATGCCGCGTCCAGAGACAATCGCCACCTCCTCATGACCGCGCCCTGAGGCTTCCGCGCAAACAGCCTCATTGCAAAGGCCTCAGCCCGGTGTTAGCGTCCAACCCCCATAGGGGGGGCCGCGATTTCGGCGCCGGACGTTGCGTGGTCCCTCGGCACTGTCCCCCGTTCAACTTGCCTTCATTTCTCTACGGGACATCATCCACAATGCTGCACCATCTGTTCACTCATCGCAAACACGCTAGGAACAAACAAACTCCTGTTCGCCGGCGCCGGGTGTATCGACCGCGGTGCAGTCTTCTGGAAGAGCGCTGCCTTCTGTCCGTCACGCTGTCGTCCGGCGGACCATCGGTTCCCCTGGTGGGATCACCTGTCGTGTGGACGGCCACGGCGAGTGGCGACGGGACAACTCCTGTTTATCAGTTTAATGTCACATCGCCGAATGGTTCGTCCCAGATGGTCCAGGACTTCAGCTCCAGCAACACCTTCAACTGGGATCCCTTGCTGGAAGGGACCTATTCCGTTCAGGTGGTGGTCAAAAATAGCTACAGCTCGACGAGCGTTGACTCCAAGACCGCTTCCTACACCGCACAGACTCGGGTGGTCGGAAGCAGTGCCGTCATCAGCCCGACGGCCAACCCCTTAGTCGCGCTGTACAGCGCCCCGCCGTCATCCGGCTCCTCGATGTACGTCCAGTTCAGTCCGCTCAGCCCCACCCCGAGCTGGACGGATACATCTCAGCTGCCCGTGGTGTCGGGAAAGAGCACGAACTTCCTGGTCGCCGGCATGCTGCCCAACACGACCTACCTGATGAGAGATGTGCTGAACGACGGCACCGTATCGGCTCCGCTGGCCTACACGACCGGAAGCTTGCCGTCGAACTTGAGTTTCCCCACCTTCACCGTGCCGCAATCTCCCGGTCCTGGAACGGATCTCACACAGAGCATGATCCTTCACGAGGGGATCGGGCCGACGACAACCATGCAGGTCCTGACGACGGACCTGGCGGGCAATATCAACTGGTACTATGACACAGTGGCTGCGAACTTCCCCGCAATCGGTACAACCATTGTGCCGGGCGGCACGCTGCTGTTGGTCGGCGGTAATCTCTCGAACTTCGCGGGGGGAGACACCCTGCGCGAGATCGACCTGGGCGGTAACGTGGTACGCCAGACGGATATCTACACCGTCAACGCCCAGCTCGCCGCGATGGGGCAGAGCCCCATCATCGACTTCGACCACGACGCAGAGCGCCTGCCCAACGGGGACACGGCTGTCATCGCCCTCACACAGAAGGTTATCAACGTCAACGGTGTCCCGACCACTTACAACGGCAACATGATCCTCGTCCTGAACCAGAACTTCCAGGTGTCGTGGGCCTGGAACGCCTTCAACTATCTCTCGACGAGCCGCCTGGGCACCGACGGCGAGGGGCCAAGCGACTTTCTGCACGCGAACTCCGTTGCCTGGTCGCCCGCGGACGGGGACCTGATCGTTTCCTTGCGTGCACAGGACTGGGTACTCAAGCTCAATTATGCCAACGGCAGCGGTGACGGTCACATCGTGTGGACGCTGGGAGCTGGCGGCAATTTCACCGCCATCGCTCCTCCGGGCGTGACCTACCCCTGGTTCACCCACCAGCACGACGTGACCTATGTCGACAACTCCACGATACTGGTTTTTGACGATGGGAACACCCGCCGCCTCACCGACCCCAACGCGGATAGTCGGGGCCAGGAATGGGTCCTTGACGAGCAAGCCATGACGGCCACGCTGGTGGTCAACGCTGACCTGGGGAACTATTCCCTCGCGCTGGGGTCTGCGCAGTTGCTCCCCAATGGCAGTCTCGACTTCAATTCCGGGTATCTCGGACAACCTAACTTTTACGGGCAGTCCATCGAGGTACTTCCGAACGGAACGATCACTTACGTGCAACAGATGAACGGGGCCGGCCCGGAATATCGTTCGTACTTTATGAATAATCTCTACGGCACACCAGCCAGCGTGCTGAACCAGGGCTTCGAAGACCCGATTCTGGGGACGGGCGGCACGGCCTACCAGTATGATCCTACGGGCACTGCATGGAGCTACAGCGGTACGGCCGGCGTGGCGGGCAACGGCAGTGCCTTCACCAGTGGCAACCCCAATGCCCCGCAAGGCACACAGGTCGCCTTCCTCCAGGAAACAGGCACGACGACCCAGACTGTCGATTTCACGGTGGCCGGGACCTACCAGATCAGCCTCGGTGCCGCCCAGAGGGCCAACTACGGAACCAGCAATGAGGAAATCCAGGTCGAGGTCGACGGCTCGGTCGTGGCTACCATCACACCGGCCGGCACCACGTACTCCACGTACTCCACCTACACGACCTCTCCGTTCACGGCCTCGGCCGGCAACCACACCATCACCCTCGTCGGCGTTGACCCCAGTGGCAAGGACTACACCGCCTTCGTCGACCAGGTCAATGTCAATAACGTCGCTGCGACCGGGGTCACCACTCCCTCGGCAGCTTTCGGCGATGCCGGCCTGGAAAGCCCTAGCGTGGGGACCGGCAGCTCAGCGTATCGCTACGATCCCGCGGGTACAGCATGGACCTTCACCAATCAGGCCGGCGTGGCAGGCAACGGCAGCGCTTTCACCAGTGGCAACCCCAACGCCCCGCAAGGCACCCAGGTGGCGTTTATCCAGCAGACCGGCTCCATCAGCCAGACGGTGAACTTCGCGACGGCCGGCTCTTACCTGATCAGTCTCAGCGCCGCTCAGCGGGCCAACTATGGCACCAGCAACGAATCAGTCCAGGTTCTGGTGGACGGCACGCCACTGAGCACCTTCACTCCCGCCAGCACCAGCTATTCGACCTACATCACGGTCCCCTTCAACGTCACGGCCGGCAACCACACCATCACCTTTGCCGGCGGCGCTCCTACCGGGGCCGACTACACCGCCTTCCTCGACCAGATCAACATCAACAACGTCGCCCCGGCCGGGTTTACTGACCCCAGCTTCGAGAACCCGAGCCTGGGGTCGGGCACGTCGGCCTACCAGTATGATCCCACGGGCACGGCATGGAGCTACTACGGCGGGGCCGGCGTGGCGGGCAACGGCAGCAGTTTCACCGCGGGCAATCCCAACGCACCGCAGGGCACCCAGGTCGCCTTCATCCAGGAAACTGGTTCCATCAGCCAGTCCGTCAATTTCGCATCGACCGGCTCGTACCAGATCAGCTTCAGCGCCGCCCAGCGCGCCAATTACGGCACCAGTAATGAGCAAGTGCAGGTGCTGGTGGACGGCACAGTCGTGAGCACCATCACCCCCGCCAGCACCAACTACTCAATCTACACCACTGCCGCCTTCAACGTCACGGCCGGCAGCCACACCATCACCTTCGCCGGCGTCGATCCCAGTGGTAAGGACTACAGCGCCTTCATCGACGCGTCCGTCATCCTCCAGGTCGGATGAGACCATGCCACTGGGCTAAAATCACTTACAAGGAGCTAACTCGCCGCCAAACGAGTCTCTCCAGAGGGGTGGACGCTCCAAACAAAGCACGTTCGTCCTCTTTCGTTGCTGTAAGAGAGCACCTCGTCGCGAGCTGCGTGCAGTTCGAGGCGCCTGGCATTCGTCCATTCATGAACTGATGAAGCAAGGATTGCCTAATCCTAACAATCTTTTTGGTGAAGATTTCTCGAAACAATACTTGCTCTCGAGAAGTTGGGATGCTAGCGTTCGGTCTTCACCAGGGTCACCTCCGGATGGAGACGGACCTTCCCAGAAGGATTGGCTTTTCCGACACGTTTCCTCGCCCATCTTGCTATCACCTTTTGAGGAATTCATCCGATGTGGCAGCTCTCGACTTTTCCGCGCAGACTCACCGAGACCAGGTACACACAGGTTCGCCGGCGCCGGATGTATCGACCGCGGTGCAGTCTTCTGGAAGAGCGCTGCCTTCTGTCCGTCACGCTGTCGTCCGGCGGACCATCGGTTCCCCTGGTGGGATCGCCTGTCGTGTGGACGGCGACGGCGAGTGGCGACGGGACAACTCCTGTTTATCAGTTTAATGTCACATCGCCGAATGGTTCGTCCCAGATGGTCCAGGACTTCAGCTCCAGCAACACCTTCAACTGGGACCCCTTGCTGGAAGGGACCTATTCCGTTCAGGTGGTGGTCAAAAATAGCTACAGCTCGACGACCGTTGACTCTACGAGTGCGTCTTACACCGCACAGACCCGGGTGGTCGGAAGCAGTGCCGTCATCAGCCCGACGGCCAACCCTTTAGTCGCGCTGTACAGCGCCCCGCCGTCATCCGGCACCTCGATGTACGTCCAGTTCAGTCCGCTCAGCCCCACCCCGAGCTGGACGGATACAACACAGCTGCCCGTGGTGTCGGGAAAGAGCACGAACTTCCTGGTCGCCGGCATGCTGCCCAACACGACCTACCTGATGAGAGACGTGCTGAACAATGGGGCCGTATCGGCTCCGCTGGCCTATACGACAGGAAGCTTGCCGACCAACTTGACCTTCCCGACCTTCACCGTGCCGCAGGCACCCGCGCCCGCTACGGATATGACTCAGAACATGGTTCTCCACTTCGGAGTCGCGAACCCGCCCAACATCACCGAGACCTTGGCGACAGACCTCCAGGGGAACATCAATTGGTACTATGACTCTGTGGGCAATAACTTCTACAGCTATGGCACGAGCCTTGTGCCGGGCGGCACAATGCTGCTGCTGGGTGGCACGTTTTCCGGGGCCGGGAGCACGGACACGCTGAGGGAGATTGACCTGGGCGGCAATGAGGTACGCCAGACGGACATCTACGCCGTCAACGCCGAACTTGCCGCGATGGGACAACCTTCGATCATGAGCTTCAACCACGAGGCCGTGCGCCTGCCCAACGGTGACACGGCCGTCCTGGCCCTGACTCAGAAGATCATCAACGTGAACGGCACCCCCACCACCTACAACGGCGACATGGTTCTCGTCTTGAACCAGAACTTCCAGGTTTCGTGGGCCTGGAACCCCTTCGACTGGCTTTCGACTAGCCGCCTGCCCACGAATGGCGAGGGCCCGGGGGACTGGCTGCACGCCAACTCCATCAGCTACTCGCCCGAGGATGGGAACCTGCTGGTCTCACTGCGCGCCCAGGACTGGGTGATCAAGATCGACTACGCCAACGGGACTGGAGACGGCCACGTCGTCTGGCGGCTGGGGCAGGGCGGGGATTTCACCATCAATTCTTCGGACCCATCCCCGTGGTTCTCCCACCAGCACGACGTGACCTATGTCGACAACTCGACGATACTGGTTTTTGATGACGGGAACACTCGCCGCCTGACGAACCCGAACGCGGATAGCCGCGGGCAGGAACTGGTCCTCAACGAGCAAACGATGACGGCCACGCTGGTGGTCAATGCCGACCTGGGCAACTACTCCTCGGCCCTGGGGGCCGCGCAGTTGCTCCCCAACGGGAACCTTGACTTCACGTCCGGGGATCAAGCTTCATCTTCCGGTACCATCGGGCAGACAATCGAGGTGCTGCCCAATGGAACCAAAACTTATGTGCAGCAGATGACCGGACCTGAGTATCGCTCTTACCTCATGAGCAGCCTTTATGGCTCCAGTATGACCATCGCCGGCTCCCCCGCCGACATACTCAACGCGGGGTTTGAAGACCCGATCCTGGGCACGGGCGCTTCCGCCTATCAGTACGATCCCACGGGCACGGCATGGAGCTTCACCGGCGAGGCCGGCGTGGCGGGCAACGGCAGCGGCTTCACCGCGGGCAACCCCAACGCGCCGCAGGGCACCCAGGTCGCCTTCCTCCAGGAAACCGGTACGATGACCCAGACCGTCGATTTCACCGTAGCCGGGACCTACCAGCTTAGCTTCAGTGCTGCCCAGCGCGCCAACTACGGCTCCAGCAAGGAGAAAGTCCAGGTGCTGATTGACGGCACCGTGGTGGACGCCTTCACCCCGGCCAGCACGCGCTATAACTCCTACACGACTGCCGCGTTCACCGTGACCGCCGGCAGCCACACCATCACCTTCGCAGGAGTCGATCCCAGCGGATCCGACTACACTGCCCTGCTCGATCAGCTCAGCATCTCGAACGCTCCGCCGACCGGGTTCTCCGACTCCGGCTTCGAGACCCCAACTCAGGGTACGGGCACGTCGGCCTACCACTATGATCCCACGGGCACGGCATGGAGCTTCACCGGCGGGGCCGGCGTGGCGGGCAACGGCAGCGGCTTCACCGCGGGCAACCCCAACGCGCCGCAGGGCACCCAGGTCGCCTTCCTCCAGGAAACCGGTACGATGACCCAGACCGTCGATTTCGCGGCGGCCGGGAGCTATCAAGTCAACTTCAGTGCCGCCCAGCGCGCCAATTACGGCACCAGCAACGAATCACTCCAGGTGCTGGTGGACGGTAACACCGTGGGCACCTTCACCCCCGCAAGTACCAGCTACACCATGTTGACGACCGTCGCGTTCACAGTGACCGCGGGCAACCACACGATCTCGTTCATCGGCGTGGATCCCAGCGGATCCGACTACACTGCCCTGCTCGATCAGCTCAGCGTCTCGAACGCTCCGCCGGCCGGCATCTCCGACTCCGGCTTCGAGACCCCGGTCCTGGGGACCGGCACGTCGGCCTACCAGTTTGATCCCACGGGCACGGCATGGAGCTTCACCGGCGGGGCCGGCGTGGCGGGCAACGGCAGCACCTTCACCAGCGGCAATCCCAACGCGCCGCAAGGCAGCCAGGTCGCCTTCCTCCAGGGCGCCGGATCCATCAGCCAGACCGTCAATTTCGCGACGCCTGGCTCTTACCTGATCAGCCTTGCCGCCGCCCAGCGCGCCAACCACGGCACCAGTCTTGAGGAAGTTCATGTCCTGGTGGACGGTAAGCTGCTGGATACCTTCGTCCCAGCCGGCACCAGCTATGGCACGTACACGACCACCGCGTTCAATGTGACCGCGGGCAACCACACGATCACCTTGATCGGTGTGGCTCCGACCGGGGACGATTATACGGCGCTGCTCGATCAGGTCAGTCTCTACAGCGTTTCGCCGGCCGGGTTTACTGACCCCAGCTTCGAGAACCCGAGCCTGGGATCGGGCAAGTTGGCCTACCAGTATGATCCCACGGGCACGGCATGGAGCTACAGCGGCACGGCCGGCCTGGCAGGCAACAGCAGCAGTTTCACCGCGGGCAACCCCAACGCACCGCAAGGCACCCAGGTCGCCTTCCTCCAGCAGACTGGTTCCATCAGCCAGTCAGTCAACTTCGCCGCGACCGGCTCGTACCAGATCAGCTTCAGCGCTGCCCAGCGGGCCAATTACGGAACCAGTAACGAGCAGGTGCAGGTGCTGGTGGACGGCACAGTCGTGAGCACCATCACCCCCGCCAGCACCAACTACTCAATCTACACTACTGCCGCCTTCAACGTCACGGCCGGCAGCCACACCATCACCTTCGCCGGCATCGATCCCAGCGGATCCGACTACTCCGCCTTCATCGACGCGTCCGTCATCCTCCAGGTCGGATGAGACCACGCCGCGACCTGCCGACGATCGTACGAGCATGCTGAGACTGAGCTGAGAAGCGCTCGAAGAAACGATCCAGGTTCCAGGTGCCGCGACCGGTGAGGCAGCACGGTCGCGGCCTGTTCCTTCCATGAAATGCTGGCTGTCTCCTTCGGTCAGGGCAATATGCATCGAGTCTCAGGAACCCGGGGCCGCGAGCGCCGCCAGCAACTCCGCACGCGAGAACTCGACGACGGCCGTGCAGGTGTCCGCGGCACCGTAGTAAACCAGAAAGGTGCCCTCGGTCTCGACGATCCCGGTGGGGAAAACGACATCGGGCACGAATCCCTTCCGCTCGAACTCAGCCGTGGGCTCGAAGATGGATTCGGGAGTACGCTTCAAGATTCGCGCCGGGTTCTCCGCGTCCAGCAAGAGCGCGCCGGTGGAGTACTTGCCGACCGTCCCGGGCACGGTCGTGTGTCGGCTGCCGTGGTAAATCTCGAGCCAGCCGCCGGGAACGCGCAGCGGTGGCGTACCGGCGCCAACGCGCCCCGTTTCCCACTCGGCGCCGCCGCCGTGAAGCACGCCGTGATGGCCCCAGTGGATGAGGTCCTGCGACCAGGCGATCCACATCTCCGGCCGGCAGAATGGCGTGGCCGGGTTCGGCCGGTGCAGCGCGGCGTGGGCGCCGCCAATCCATTCAGGGAAGAGAACCACGTCCTTGTTCTCGCAGCAAAAGATGGTGCCCTGGCGTGAGAAACTGACGAAGTCCTCCGTGCAAGCCAGGGCGGTGGCCGCCCCGTGGCGCGAGACGGCGACGTAAGTGAAATAATATCGCCCATAGAGATACGTGATGCGCGGATCCTCGACGCCGTACTCTTCCAGCTCGGTCCCGGGCAGAAAGCACGTATCGCTCACCCCCTGGACCGACCGGCCGTCGCCGCAGCGCACGACCCTCAGGTGCGACGTGAAGGTCAGCCGGACCAGGCCGTCTGCCTTGCGTCTCACCACCCGCGGATCGACGGGCTCGAGATCGCTGTTCTTGACCCAGTCGATCTCCGGCTCGCCATGCTTGCTCCAGCGGGGCAGGGCAGTGAAGCCTGTGCGTTTCTCGCGCGGCTGCTCCGCGACCCGAACCAGCAGGATCACCTCGCCATTCCTGCGCACTGCGCCCGGATTGAACACGCCCACGACCTCGAAGTCTTCGCGTGAGGGCTTGAGATCTGCGGGGCGCAACAGCACGCGCTCGAAGAGACGCTTCAGCGGCATGAATCTGGCTCCTTCCCAGGAAAGATCAGGCCCGTGCCAGAGTATCGGCCTGGCAAGCGACGGCCAGCGAATCGCGGCCGTTCTTCTCGGTGATCTTGCGGGTGTGGTCACGATTGGCGATCCAGGCGAGCTGGTCGGCCATGAGCGCTCGCAGGAGCTCGCCATAGCGGACGGACTTGTTGGTCCCCTCGCCCCAGGAAAGCTCCAGCGTCTGGTAGACGTCCAGCCTCTTGTGCCGGCCCTCGCAGGCGCGGTCCCTGGGAGCATAGGTGGCCAGCGCATCGAGCTGGGCACCCGGGAAGAGCTCGCACAGGGCGCGCGTCTGGGCCTCGTCGGCGATCGCGTGCACCCGGACCCGGGTCGGTACCCAGTCATACAGCGTCACATCTCCGCGCTCGAAGACCATCCGCAGCTCCTGGCGATCCATGCGGCCGGGCTGGTGAAATCCGTGGTAGAAGCTGACAAGCATCGACTGTCCGTAGCGTACCGTGCAGTGCACGTGCTCCTCGATCGGTGGCGCGGAACCGGGCCGCAAGCCAAGCTCGGCCGAGACCACCCGGCCCGGCCCCAGCCAGCCGGCGAACAGATCGAAGAAGTGCACTCCGTGCTCGATGAAGATGCCTCCACTCCTGGAAATATCCCAGAACCAGTGGCCGGGCCCGAGGTTCTCGTCGGACGCGTAGTTCTCGAACGTGCCGTGCAGGAATTCGCCCAGGACCGCGCTCTGAACGAGCTTGCCGACGGCGTCGCTGACCAGGTTGTAGCGTTGCATGAGGTTGGCCGTGAGGAGCCGGTCGCGCGCATGGGCCTCGGCGATCATCTCGTCGGCCTGGGCCACCGTCAAAGCCAGCGGCTTCTCGCAGATCACGTGCTTGCCGGCCCGCAGCGCCTGCATCGCCTGCGGATGATGCAGGAACGGCGGCGTGGCGATGTACACGATATCGATGTCATCGCGTGCCAGCATCTCGCTGACATCTTCGATATCAGGGATCCCGAAGCGCTGTGCCGCAGCCATCGCTGCCTGCCGGTGCGTGCCCGCCATGCCGGCCAGCTTCAGTCCGGGCACCTGGGCAAACTGCTGGAGAGCATACAGGCCGAATCCTCCGCACCCGATCACGCCCAGCCGGATTTCGCCATCTTTCATCCGTCATCCTTTCCTCGAGGCCAGCCCTGGCATCAACTCCGTTCAAGATGGCTCCATCTTCCCCGGTTCCTGATTGAGGGTCAATTCCGCAGGCAGGATGCGGTAGAATGGCCGTACACTCGTGATCGAGTCTTGAAGACCGCCCTCCAGCCGAGGTCCATGATGTCGCAGGCACCGACAACGCGCGAGACAGGGGGGAAACGTCCGCGCCGGACGAGACCACCACGGCTACGCCTCGGGCCGCGATCGGCCGGGCTGCTGCTGAGCACCGATGAGTTCGACCGTGCGCGATTCGTCAAAGGCTGGCGGTACGAGCTGATCAATGAGGTTCTTGTCGTGTCCCCCATTCCCGCACGTAGTGAACGTGATCCGAACGAAGAATTAGGCCGCTGGCTGCGGAACTATCAGGAGTCGCATCCACAGGGCTCGGCACTGGACGCGACGCTCGCCGAGGAGGAGATCGAGACGAGAAAGAACCGTCGGCGAGCCGACCGCGTGATCTGGGCGGGTCTGGGGCGTCTGCCCGAGCCGGGCGAAACACCCACGATCATCATCGAGCTGGTCTCGAAGGGAAAAGTCAATCAACAGCGTGATTACCAGGCAAAGCGCGCCGAGTACCGCGAGATTGGCGTGAAGGAATACTGGATCGTAGATCGATTCTCGAGGACGATGACCGTCTGCCGTTTCAACCCCGAGCCCGAGCAAGAGATCGTGATCGCCGCAGACGCGTCTTACGCCACGCCCCTGCTGCCCGGTTATGAGCTGCCGCTCGCCCGGCTGCTCGAGCTGGCCGACCGCTGGGTGAAGAAGAAAACGTCGAACTGAGCAGTGCATTCACGTGGATTCTCAATCGGAATCTTGACCATGTCCAGCACTCAAGACTCGAACCCTGCCGTCAAGGCCCTGTTCATCGGTCCCACGTCGAAGCAGCCGTTACAGGCGGTTGAAGCGGTGATTGCAGTCGCCGGGCATGGCCTGGAAGGAGACCGCAAATATCGCCGCCCGGGCCTGCCGGACGTCAAGACTGGTCCCGATCGCGAGATCACCCTCATCGAGGCGGAGGCGATCGATGCGGTGAACCGAGTTGACGAGATTCCCCTGCGACCGATCGAGACCCGCCGCAATGTGGTCACGCGGGGGATCGCGCTCAATCACCTGGTGGGCAAGACCTTCCGGGTTGGCCCGGTGACACTCCGCGGCATCCGTCTGTGCGAGCCCTGTGCGCACCTGGAGTCGCTGACCCGGCAAGGTGTTTGCGCCGCGCTCGTGCATCGGGGCGGCTTGCGGGCGGAGATCCTGGAGGGCGGTGTGATTCACATCGGGGATTCGATCAACCCAATCGACGCTTGAAGATTCATGCGAGGTCGACGTGGCCGAAACGCCCGAAGTACCCCGATCGCCCCTGGTGGGGGTCGTGATGGGGAGCAAGTCGGACTGGGAGACCATGCGGCATGCCGCCGAGGTCCTCACCGAGCTGAGCATACCCTTCGAGAGCAAGGTCGTCTCGGCGCACCGCACGCCGGAACGCCTCTTCCGGTATGGCCGGGAGGCGGAAGGACGGGGCCTGGAGGTCATCATCGCGGGTGCCGGTGGCGCGGCGCACTTGCCCGGCATGCTCGCGGCAATGTCGATTCTGCCAGTGCTGGGGGTGCCGGTGGAAAGCAAGTCGCTCAAGGGCATGGATTCGTTGCTCTCGATCGTTCAGATGCCCCGTGGAGTTCCGGTGGGAACGCTGGCGATCGGCAACGCGGGCGCGGCGAATGCGGGGCTTCTGGCCGCGGCCATCCTGGCGCGCAAGTACCCGGCCCTGCGCGCTGCTCTCGCACGGTTCCGCCAGGACCAGACTGACGCCGTGGGAGAAACGCCGGTATGAGCTCGCGAACCGCTGGTACGGTCGCTTCAGCCGTCGCCTGTCCCGCGAATGATGCGGCTCACAAGGTCCTCGTTCCCCCGGCGTCGCTGGCCGTCATCGGCAGCGGTCAACTGGGCCGGATGTTCGTCCAGGCGGCGCAGCGGATGGGCTACCAGGTGGGCGTGCTGGGCACCTCCGGCGATGACCCGGCGGCCCAGGTGGCTCACTGGACGGTGCTCGGTGCTCCCGACGACCTGGCCGCGCTTCAATCCCTTGCCGCGCAGGCCGAGGCGGTCACCGTCGAATTCGAGAATGTCTCGGCCCCGGCGCTCCGCTGGCT
Organism: uncultured Planctomycetaceae bacterium; assembly: GCA_963833985.1. Lineage (GTDB taxonomy): Bacteria > Planctomycetota > Planctomycetia > Isosphaerales > Isosphaeraceae > Aquisphaera. The sequence continues at coordinate 6,195,371 of CAWIAD010000002.1, read as the reverse complement.
GTCGCGCAGGCGGGTGGTGCGGCCCGGCTGGCGTACCGTCTGGACCAGCCAGAACCGGCTTCGCGAGAAGACCTTCCTGACCCGCCACGCAATCCCCCACGCCCCCTGGCGTCCGGTCCGGAACGAGCAGGAGCTCAGCTCGGCCCCGCGGGCGCTGGGGCTGCCGCTCATCCTCAAGACGGCCAGCTCCGGCTACGACGGCAAGGGGCAAGTGCTGGTGGCGCAGGCCGAAGAGATGGAAGCCGGCTGGGCCAGCCTTGGCCGCGTGCCGTGCGTGGCCGAGGGCTGGGTCGAGTTCGCCTGCGAGCTTTCCGTGGTGGTGGCGCGCGGGCAGGACGGAGATGCCGTGGCTTATCCCGTGGCGCTGAACCGCCACGAGCGACACATCCTCGACACGACCATGATGCCGGCGCCTGTGGGGCCGATCGTCTCCTCGGAAGCCCGGGCGCTGGCCCTGGGCGTGGCCAGGGCGCTGGGGACCGTGGGCGTTCTCTGCGTCGAGTTCTTCGTCACGGCGGAGGGCCGCCTGCTCGTCAACGAGATTGCCCCCCGGCCGCATAATTCGGGACATCTCACCATCGAGGCCGCCGTGACCAGCCAGTTCGAACAGCAGGTACGCGCGCTCTGCGGATTACCGCTGGGCCCCAGCGACCTGACCATGCCCGCGGCCATGGTCAACCTGCTGGGCGACCTCTGGGCCGGCGGCGAACCTTGCTGGGATGCTGCCCTGCGGCTCGATCCAGCCGTCAAGATCCACCTCTACGGCAAGCGTGCGGCCGAGCCGGGCCGAAAAATGGGCCACCTGACCGTGCTTGATGCCGACCCGGAAGCGGCACTCGCGCGGGCCCTGGCGGCGCGACGGGCGCTGCTGGGTGGCCGCCCGTAACCTGTCGGCGAGATCAAGGCTCGGGGGCCGGTCTTACCGGTGTTTTCCATGGAATTCGCTCATCCCGGCTGGCTCTTGTTGCTCATCTTGCTCCCCGTACCAGTGGTTCTGGAACGGGCCCGGCCGCGCATGCTCTGGCCCAGCTTTGCCGACCTGCCGCCGGGGCAAAGGCGAAGGTCGGCGCGGCTGGCCTTGCGGTTCGTGCCGGCGGCCCTGCGCAGCCTGGCGATCGCCGCGCTCTCGGTGGCCCTGGCACGGCCGCAGACGGTCGGCGGCGTCATCCGGATCGCGTCCCACGGGGTGGCAATTGTCGTGGCGCTGGACCAGAGCTCGAGCATGAAAACGGTGGATTTCCCCGTCGATCGAGAAACGCGGAAAATCAGCCGGCTGGAGGCTGCCAAGACCACGTTCGCCGAGTTCGTCGAGGGCCGCCCGGATGACCTGATCGGACTGGTCGTCTTCGCCAACTACCCCGACATGAGCTGCCCGCTCACGGCGGACCACCGGTTCCTGCTGGAAAGTGCCCAGGCCGTGCGCATCGCTCGGCCCGGCGATGACGGCACGAACATCGGATACGCCATCGCCAAGGCCCTGGGCGCCTTGCGTGAGGCCACGCCAAGCAAGCGAGTGCTGATTCTCCTGACCGACGGCAACGACGAGCCGGCAGTTCCCCCGGCGCTGCGGGTCGACCCCGAGTCCGCGGCGACCATGGCGCGCGACCTGGGCATCACCCTGCACACGATCGCCGTTGGCCGCACGGGCGGGATCGTGCACGCTACTGACCCCACTTCACGGCAGCCCGTCGTGACCGAGACGGAGGGCCCGAACATCGCCCTGCTCGAGCGGCTGGCCGGCATCACCGGCGGCCGTTCGTTCGTGGCGGCCGACGCCGACGCCCTGCGCGAGATCTTCCAGACCATCAGTGAGCTCGAGAAAAGCCTGATCCGGACGACGATCCGCACGCGCTACGACGAGCACTTCGCCCCCTGGGCCGGCCTGGCATTTGTGCTGCTGTTGCTTGACCGACTGCTGGTCTCCGGCCCGCTGCGGAGGCTGCCGTGAAGTTCGAGTCGCAACACTCACTGCGTCTCTTTCTTCACTTCTGGCAGCGCAGATAGGTCCCACAAGCGAAGGGCGAAGTCGTGGCCGGGTGCAACGGTCTGGTCGCCGCCGGAGCCGCCTCCGCCCGAGACAGCCAGGTTGCCCCGCGGACTGTAAGCCACCGTCCAGACCCATTCCCGATGATCGGCCAGACGGTACAGCTCGCGCCCGCTCACAATGTCCCAGAGCCGCACCGTGCCATCGTAGCTCGACGAGAGGAACTGTCGGCCATCCGGAGAAAACGCCACGCTGGTGACGGCAGCGCGATGCCCACGGAACTGGCGAGCGTCGCGTGCAACATTCAGGTCCCAGTAGTGGATTGCGCCGGGGGCATTGTGGGTTTCGGGGTTGACGGCCGCGATGGCCCACAGCCCACTCCCGGGCGGACCAGGTACAGACCCCAGATCGCGCACGATACCGTCCTGATGGAAAGCTCCCAGCTCGCGGCCCTTCTCGAGGTTCCAAAGCCGCAGCGTGGGGTCTCCAGGACCGGAACCCGTCATCGCGCGGAGGCAATCGGGAAACTCGAACGCCACCGAGCGGACCCAGCCGGTGTGGCCCTTGAGGCATTGCATCTCCCGGCCGCTGGAAAGGTCCCAAAGCCGGGCCGTTCTGTCCCGGCTGCCCGTCAGGGCGCGGTGGCCGTCGGCTGAGATCGCCAGATCGTAGACCGTGCCGGTGTGCCCAGGGAACCGACGTATTTCCTTGCCGGTTTCCAGGTCCCAGAGCTGAACCAACCCGCCGGCGCCTGCCGAGAGGGCCTGGCGCCCGTCGGGGGTGAACGCGAGGCAGTATACCTCACCGGGAACTTCGCGTGGGCCGTGCGTTGCGGGGCCAGAATCGTCGCGGGCCGCCTGGAACCGTCGGATCTCTGCACCGCTGGCCACGTCCCAGAGCCGCAAGGTTCGATCGCCCCAGGGCCAGCCGCTCGCCGAAAGGATCCGCTGACCATCCGGAGAGAACGCCACCGCACTGACCGGCCCGGTGTGCCCTTGCATGCGACGGAGCAGCCGCGGGCCGATTGCGATCTCGATCTCCCGTCCTTGACCCCGCAGGATGACCGTGCTGGGGACCACCAGGTCAAGAGGAACCTCGAGATTTATGCGTAGCTTGTCACCTTCCACGGACGAGGAGACGCGCGGCAGCCCGGGTGCTTTGGCCCTGGTCCGGGGCGGTGCGTCTTGACCGGACCAGGCCACACCCCCGGCCAGCACCAGGACTGCCACGGAAGCGCAGCTCGCCGTCGCCATAATCAGTTTGCTCACGAAGGTGCTCCTTCCCGCAGAATGAATCACCCGGAGGACCTGGGGCGAGATTGTCGAGACGTCTCCGGATCGGAGACTCACCGCGGTTCGAGCCGATGATTCCGCCAGCGCATCCGGGTACAGATCCCGTCCCACCTCGAAGGCCCCTCCCGCTGACGGCCAGGCCGAGGCACTCAAGCCGCGACGCTCCAGCCGCTTCCTCAAGAGCTTTCGCCCGCGTGCCAGATCGCTCGAGAGCGTTCCTTCCGGCACTCCCAGCTCCAGCGCTGCCTCCCGGCGCGATTTTCCCTCCAGCTCACACGCCACAAGAGCGGCCCGGTATCGCCCCGGAAGACGGCTCAACTCCTCGTCGAGCACCAGTTTCAGGTCGATCTGGTCGGCTCGATCGTCGCAGGCATGCTCCACCGAGCCGCCCCCGCGAAGGGCCTTTTCCCTGGCCAGCCTCCGCGCCTCGGAGCGTCTCGTCTCCTTCGCGGCGCGGACGGCAACGCCGTGCAGCCAGCTTGCCAGCTTTGCCTGCCGCGAGGCGGTGCCCGCGCGCCGTACCAGGATCAGGAACGTCGCCTGGAAAGCGTCTTCCGCCGCGTGGTGATGGGCGAGCATGCGTCGACAAACGCCCATGACCATGGGCCCATGTCGCTGCACCAGAACCTTGAACGCGGCGTTGGCGTTACGCTCGTCTTGCAGCAGAAACATCGCGAGCAACTCGTGGTCGCTGAGCCCGCCGATCGCCCCGAGCGTGCAGAGAGTCTGGAAATGCTGAAGTGAATTCCTCACACTGTCTCTTGCCATGAGCCATGCTCTCGCGGTTCGCTGACGATGAAAGGTCCCTACTATAAATGGCCGCATCGGGCCAGGCGCGTGCAAAACCGTGAGAAATCGAATGGGGGGGGAGGAGCCATGGCGTTTCCATCGCCATGGCGGGTAGAGGCGAGGTCGAGGGTCGAGGCGATGAACCCTACGGATTTCCTGCTTCTTGGCGTGGCTCTCGTTCTGGCTTCTTGCTCGCTTGCGGCACACGGTCCGACGATGAACGGGCTCGGTCCGGCCGTGCTGCTGATCGGGGGCGCGTTCTGGCACCTCGCCATGCAGTGGCTCAGGCACCGGAGCTGGCAGCGTCATCGTGATTCGGGGGGAGCGCCGGGAACCCAGCACCTGGACCTGCTGGGCATCACGGGCTGCCTGCTCTGCACAAGTCTTGCGTGCCTCTGGGCCTTTCTGGTCCGCTGGCGGTCTCTGCCGTGAAACTCAGTAGGCGTCGGCGCTGATGATCTCGTGGCCATCGCGGGTTCCCAGCGCCCACCAGGCGGATAGGTTTATCGAATCCTTGATGAATTTCACCGAGCCGTCGCAAAAGGCGATGTTGACACCGCCAGGGTGGTTGCTCGTGGCCGTGATCGCGGCGCCGATTCCGCCATACAAACTACTGCCGATCACCTGTGCGCCGTCCGGTGATCCCGTGCACGAGAATCCATTGGGCGCCATCACGTGCGAGTAGGCGTTCTCCAGCGGTGCGTAGTCGATGCTTGGCATCCACTGCATGCCGGGATAGCTGGCTGCGGGCGTGCCCCCTGGCAGACTCTTGCAGGCGGAGACGTACGCCAGGGCGCCCTGTGCGTCTTTCTGATCGAGGACCACGTTGAAGGTCGTCTGGAAGAGCGCGCGCCTGGCATCGATTCCGCCGACAGCGGCGTTCGGGCCGGGGACCGCCGCCTTGCTTCCCGCCCCGAGCAGGCGCTCGCTGAACAGCGCGGTGTTCGAGGTGCCGTCCGTGATGGACTGCACACGTACGGGTCCGCAAGTCGCCGGCGGCACCTCGCTCGACGCAGCCATCGAGAAGTAAGCGATGGTCAATCGATTGGGGGGTCCCTTGACAGGAATGATGGTGCCGCTCCAGGCCTTGATCATGGCCGGCCCTCCGTAATTTCCCACGTAGTTCGAGACCGCGAACTGGACCGACAGCGGGTTCGCCTCGAACGTGGCGAGGTTGAACGATGGGTTCGGGCTGAGGCTCTCCGACGGGCAGAGCAGCGTGCTGATGGCCGCGAGCCCGGCCGTGGTGTTGGCACAATAGTAAGGCGAAGTCAGCTCCAGGATGGGGAGATTGAAGTTGATCGAGCTGTAGAGCGGCTGCTGCTCGAGTTGAGGCAGCATTTGCGCCGCCCACGAGGCGCCCCAGTTCAGCGGGTGGTTCCCCGTGGAGAACCAGCCGGTTTCGATGGTCTGCACCGGCAGCACGTTGGACTGCGCGAGATAGCTTTGCGCAGCCAGGGCGAGCTGCTTCAGGTTGTTCAGACACTGGGCGCGCCGTGCTGATTCGCGCGCGGACTGCACGGCAGGCAGCAGAAGTGCGATCAGGACTCCGATGATCGAGATCACGACCAGCAGCTCGATCAGGGTGAACGCGGAACGACGCCTGGAGGGAATCATCATCAGGCCCCCTCGCCGGGAGAGGAATGAGGTCGAGATGGGAGCTGAGCTGATTTCCAGTATCAACCTCCAAGGCTTGAAATTCAATGAGGACGACGGTTTCCGCTTACTTTTCGCAGGGGCGTCGCGGTGGCATGGCGGCATCGTGTTGCGAGAATCGGACATCCCCCCGGCCGCGCCTTCCGGTCGGGGACGGCGGTTCGAGGAGCACCCCGAAGCCCACACGGTTGCGCCGCCACGAAGAATTGAGTCGTGAACGGCCCTCCGCTATGCTCAAGGGCATGTCTCATCGTGCAAAGCAGGCAAGCTGACGGGCCCGAGGGCGATTCATGGATATCATCTACCGTTACGACCCGTTCGAGGCACTGCTGCCCCGGACGGCGATGGACCCGCAGCGGGCCGTCGCCGAGCTCCAGCAAGGACACGAGCGCTTCCGTGCGATCGTCGCGCATGTCCGGAAAGAGTGCATGGGCGGTGCCCGGCCCAGCTCGATCGTCATCCCGTCCGACCCGCTCTTGCTGGGATTCCCGCTGAACGCGGGAACGCCGGTCCAGCAGGCGCCTTTTGCCCTGGTGCTGGGCTGCTCGGATGCCCGCGTGCCGATCGAGCGCATCTTCGATCAGCCGCCCAACGAGCTGTTCGTCATCCGTGTGGCGGGCAATGTGCTGGGAACGGAGTGCCTCGGGAGCATCGACTACGCGGTGCAGAACCTCAAGGAGAGTCTCCGGCTGCTGGTGGTGCTGGGGCATACCAACTGCGGTGCGGTCTCGGCCGCGGTGGACTCGTACCTCTCGCCGCAGGATTACCCGGAGATCGCCTTCACGCACTCGCTCCGCTCGCTCGTCGATCGGATCCAGATCGCCGTCCGCGGCGCGGCCAAGGCGCTGGATCGGGTTCACGGTACGGCCGCCACACAGAGCCCCGGCTACCGCGACGCGCTCGTGGAAGCCGCCGTCTATCTCAATGCCGCCTTGACGGCATTCGACGTGCAGAAAGGAATCGCGGCCATCCAGGGCCACTCGGTGCACACGATCTACGGGGTCTTCGATCTGGTGGACCAGCGCGTTCACGCCTTGCCGCATCGCCCGCATCTCCGCCCGGGGGATCCGTTTGGACAGGTGCCGCAGAATGCCGAGGAGCTGACGACGCTGGGCGAGCGGATTGCCGCGGCCATCAAGGACCCGGCCGCATCGTGACCCAGCGTCTTCGTGCGATGATGAGATCATGACCGTGACCTTCGCCTATCCCCGGCTCCTCTGGCTCTGGCTGCTTGTCTTCGGCGTGGTGCTCTGGTCGCTACGCGGCCGACGCCTGCGCTCACGCGACTGGAAACTCCTGGCCCAGCGCGGCAGGCCGCCGCACCTGCGCTCTTTGAGCCTCCTGGTTGCCGCGAGCCTGTTGGTCCTGGCCCTGGCACGGCCGAAATTCGGCTCGATCATCGAACCGCCGCTGGCACCCGGGCACGACGTGGTGCTCCTGATGGACGTGAGTCGGAGCATGGCCGCCGAAGATGCAGTTCCCAGCCGGATGGCCGTGGCCATCGAGGCCGCCGAGAGCCTGGTGGCGGCGCTGGCGACGGACGCCGCCAACCGCGCGGGGGTGGTCGCTTTCGCCGGCCGCGGCGTGCGGCGCTGCCCGCTCACCGAGAACCTGGGCAGCGTCGTGGAAGTCTTGCGCGGCCTGAAACCTGGCACTGTCCAGCCCGGGGGCACCGATCTGGGCGCGGGGCTGGTCGCCGCGCTGGAGACGTTTGGCGATGAAGAGCATGCCGCGGGACGCTCCATCGTCGTCTTCTCGGACGGTGAAGACCTGGCCGAGCGCTGGCGGACCCGGCTCGATCGGCTGGCGCGCTCTGGAACGATCGTGCACGCCGTGGCGATCGGCGATCCCGAAAATGGCCACCCGGTCCCCTCGGGCCAGGGCAATGAGCCGCTTGTCTACGAGGGTGCGCAGGTGCTCTCGCGCAGGGTCGACACGGCGCTGGAGGCGATCGCGGAGGAAAACGACGGCGCGGTCCTGAAGCTGGGCCTTGCCACGGCCGACCTGAAAACGCTCTACCAGACCCGCATCGCACCGGTGGCAAGGCAGAAACGTGCGGCCAGACACATTGCCGAGCGTCCGGAGCGGTTCCCGTTCTTCCTGGCCGTGGCGCTCGGGCTGGCTCTGTCGGGATGCTGGCCGGCCGGACGCATCGGCCCCTGGCGCTGGGCGTGGAACCGGATCGCGGGGGCCGTCCTGCTCGGGACGCTCGCGTTCACGAGTATCGGAGCGGGGCAAGAACCGGAACCGGAACCTGAGCATCCGACGCTTCAAAAGGTCGACACGCGGGAAACGGCCGCCATTCCGCGCCGGGCCAGCGCCGCCGAGCTCGTGCGTCAGGGCGACGCGGCGTACGCCGGAGGAAGCCCGGCCGAGGCGCTGAGGCTCTTCGAGGCCGCCGTCGAGCGGGCGCCCGACCAGCCAATCCCGCGGTACAACGCAGCCGCGGTGCTGTTTCAGATGGGGCGCTGACGAACAGGCTCGCCAGCGCTACGAGGAAGCGCAGCAGCATGCAGGTTCAGAGCTCCGGGCCAAGATCGACTATGCGCTGGGCAACACGGTGCTGTTGCTTGGCGACGTCTCCGGCGCAGTCACCCGTTACGACCGTTGCCTCGCCTCGACCGCAACCGGTGCCGACCTGGACGCGGTCCGCCACGATGCCGCGATCAACCGTCAGTACGCACTGGAACAGGTGCCTCCTTCCATCACGCCGCAGGGTGAGAGCGAACGCGATCCGGCAGCGTCCAAGCAGCAGCGTCGTCCCTCAGGCACACGCAAGCGGCCCGACGGCGGGAATACCCCGGACGACGGCACTCCTCCGGAACAGGAGAATCAGTCCGGGGGCGGGAACACGAGCAGTCAGACCGGTGACCGCCCGCCCCCGGGCCGTCGCCGCGTCGGGGGCGCGGGTGGGGCCAGCAAGGCGCCGCCCGGGTCTGCGGGCGAAACGCCGGATGATCGCCTTGACCAGGCCCTGGATCAGATCCGCGATGCCCAGGAGCGGCGACTGCCCGAGGAGCCGCCCCAGGAAGCCGCGGCCGACGGCCGGAAGGACTGGTAGGACGATGCCGCGAACGACCGGCAATTTGGCAGCGGGACGCCGTCCGCCCGCGGCTCCTACCCGCCGATGGCGGCACCTCGCGAGCTCTCGGCCCACCTTGCGGCTGCTCCTGATCCTCTCCATCGCCAGCAGCCGCGCACAAAGTCAGCCGGCCGATGAGCTGCGGGTCCGGGTTCAGGCTGACCCGGGTCCGCATTACCAAGGGCAGGCCATCGATCTGGCCGTCCTGATCCGCGGTGAGAACGAGAGGCCCGCCATCGAGCTGCCCCATCTGGACCATGCCGAGATCTCGATGGCTGGCACATCGTTCCAGCCAGTGAGCGCTTCCTCCATTGGCGGCCAGAACACGAGCGAGAACACGTTCATCACCCGGCTGCGAGTCGTCGCGCGCAGGGCCGGTGTGCTCGAGATCCCACCGGTCATGGCGCGCCTGGGCGCTCGCGCCGGCCGCGGCAAACCCCTGCGGCTGGCGATCGAGCCGGTTCCCGTCGAGGGTCGGCCGACCGCGTTCCTGGGTGGCGTGGGCGACTTCACGGTGAAGGCGAGCGCCTCACCTGCCTCCGTCCGGGTGGGGCAGGAGCTGACTTACCGGATCGAGATCGCCGGACCAGCCGCCTGGGGAACGATGCGGCCGCCGGACCTGGGCCGATTCGACCGTGTTCCACTGGCCCTGCGCGTGCAGGCACTGCCCGTGGAGCGCGTGAGCGACCCACCGTCGGTGGTGTTCCCTTACCGGATCCGGCCCGCGAAGGCCGGTTCCGCCGCGCTTCCCCCGGTGGTCATCGCGGCGTTCGACCCGAAATCCGCACGCTACCTCACCAAGGTGACCCAGGGTCTGCCGATCAAGGCGTCCGCGACCGCGGCGTTCGACCCCGGCACGATCCGCTACACCGCACCCGACCGCCGGGGCGACTTCTGGTGGGCATTGCCCGCGAGCGCACTGGTTCTCTGGCTGTTCTCCATGGCCGCTCTGCTGCTGGTCATCAGGCGGAGGCGAAAGCTGGCACGGAAAGGCAGCCTGCGAGCGGCGCAACGGCTGGCGCGGAAGCTGACGCAAGCGCTCCAGCGCTGGCCTGGGCCGGACGGGCTGGAAAGCGGTCAAGAGCTTGCGCGCACGATCAGCGACGGGCTGATCACGTATGCCGGCCTGAGCATCGGCCGTCCGCCCGGCGCCTTGACACCCGCAGAGGCGCGTGACCTCGTGCACGAGCTCACAAGGTCGGCCGCGCTGGCCGACTCGGCGGCCGAGATCGTGTCCCGGTGCGACCACAAGCTGTTCTCGGACCGGCAGTCTGACGAGCGGAGCCACGCGCTGGCGGCCAGCGCCCGGGAACTGTTCCAGGCGCTGGGACGCGAGGCGATCATCGGCCCGGCGACGAGTAGCGAGGCTAGCGAACAGCCAGCTCGTGCGAGCGTGTGACCGCGGTGTTGTAAAGCTCGCGCGTGCCAGGCGAACCGCTTCGCGCCTTGGCAACCTCGAAGCCGTCGACCCGCAGGGCAGGAATGACCTTGTTGATCAGGTTTTCGATGATGGTCAGGGGCTCGCCCTGATCCGGGCCGACGAACAGGTAGGCGATGCCGTCTTTTCCCATCCGGCCCGTCCGGCCGATCCGGTGCACGTAGTTTTCAGGATCGTCGGGGATGTCGTAATTGATGACGTGGCTGATGTTTTCGACATCAATTCCCCGGCCGACGACGTCGGTGGCCACCAGCACCGGGACGGTGCCGAGCCGGAAGCCGCGCATCACGCGGTCGCGGGAGCTCTGGGGCAGGTCGCCGTGGATCGAGGCCACGCCGGGGACCACGCGGCGGAGCCGCTCGGCCAGGCGGTCGGCACCGCGCTTGGTGCGGGTGAAGACGATGCACTGGCGCGGCTTGTCGTGTTTCAGCAGGTGCACCAGCAACTCGACCTTGCGATCATGATTCACCGATATGTAATACTGCTGGATGGTCTCGACCGAGGGCTGGTCCTGCGACAGGTTCACTTCCACCGGCTCAAACATGTAGCGGTGGGCCAGCTTTCGCACATCGGCGCTGATCGTCGCCGAGAGCAGCAGCGTCTGGCGAGGCGAGGGCAGCTTGCGAAAGATGCGTTCGATGTCGGGACGGAACCCGATATCGAGCATGCGGTCGGCCTCATCGAGGACGACGTGAAAAATGTCTCCCAGGTAGAGTGTGCGGCGTTCGATGTGGTCGAGCACGCGGCCGGGGGTACCGACGACGATGTCGACTCCGCGGCTCAAGGCCCGGAGCTGCCGCTCGATCGGCTCACCGCCGTACACGCCGCAGATGGCGACGTCGCTGTCCTGGGCCAGCTTCTGAAGTTCGCCGACGATCTGCTGCGTCAGCTCGCGGGTGGGGGCCAGGATGATGGCCTGCGGTCCACGTGAACGGCCTTCAAGCATCTCGATCAAGGGGATGCCGAACGCAGCCGTCTTGCCGGTGCCCGTCTTCGCCTGACCGATGACGTCCAGGCCGTCGAGTGCCCGCGGTATGAAAGCCGCCTGGATCGGGGTGGGAGTGGTGTAGCGGGCATGAGCAAGCGACCTGAGCATCGTCGGGCTCAAACCCATCGAATGGAATCCCGAATCGGGTTCCTCCTTGGCTCGTCGATTCAAACAATCCTCCAGAAATGTCGATCTCGCGGGAAAAAACTGGCCGTGGCAAACATGCCGGAACGACCTCGCGTTCTGTCAACAGAGTTTCTTACCGATGCTATCTTATCAGTTTACGCGCTTTCGTCAAAGGAATTACGACGACCAGGAAAGCTTTGCGCCAGGGTGCTGCACGGATCCCCCAGATGGAGTGAAGCGAGGATCCGACCAGAGCCAGCATTCGCGGAACCCGACCTCCGCGCGCCGGCAAGGTTCTTGCGACCGAGGAGTCCGGCGCGCTAGTGTCAATAGAAGGTCGGCGGAGCGGTGGCCGGCATCCTGCCGGGGCCGTTCCATACTGTGCCCTGTTCTGATTCCACCAGACTCCGAACCGCTGCCGCAAGTGCGCCGGCGGCGGCCCTCTCCATGCCGCTTTGACCAGGAGGCAACCCGTGGCCGATCCCGCATCTCCAGCACCTGACTTGCAGCAGAAGTACCGGCAGTTCCTGGACTTGCTGCCGCTGACCATCGCTCTGGCGGGCTTGCCGACGAGCGAGGGCCGGCTCTTCGGCGAGGACCAGATCGAGGGCCGCGGCATGACCATCAAGATGGCCTACCGCCAGGCGCGGAACATCGCCAAGGATTGCTTGGGCGGATCGTAAGACCGGTGCCGGTCGCGTGTCACAAGTGCAAGCGATTCTCACTCTCGGGGCTATGCGCGGCAAAGGGGGATACCGATAAGTATCGCGTGACGAGCACGGTGCCCGGCGCCATCGGGAGTTGCCGGGCTCGCCATGCCAGTCCCTTCGGCATCCCCATGCGAAAGGCCTACTCCGAGATGATCACGACGCAGCAATCGCCTGCACGACCGCGCCGCATCCGAGCCGCCTTGATCGGCCTCGGCCTGGACTCCTATGATGACCAGCATCGGTTGACCCGGGGTGACCAATCGCTGGTCTTCGGCGGCTCGGCCGAGACCCATGCCCAGCTCCAGGAGGCAGTGCTGCTCATGGAGCTGGAACTCGAGAGCAAGGGTCAGCAGCTCGGCGACCTCGATCCGCTCGAACTGGCCGAGCTGGCCTGGCGGATCGACTTGCCCGAGCTGCACCACATCGCCCTGCGGCTCGAGGCCGGGCTCCAGGAGCAAGGCCGCGCGTTCGAGGAACTGTCCGCGGAGGAGCTGACCGCATTGATGGACATCGAGCCTGCTCCCACGACGCCCTAGCCGAGTCCACGACACCGGGCCGCTCCGGCTCCGCCGGAACGCCCGGTCTCCGCGACCCGCGAGCGACCATCCCCGGTGATCCATCGTGGCCGCCACGATCTCCCGGGGATGGTCTTTTCGTTGCTCCTTCGACTCCCCCTGGCTTCAACTCCTGGAGTTCTTTGCGTTCGCCCAGATCGCGATTCAGGAATAATCCACCTCCGCGGGCGAAACTTGAAACGTGCGGACCGGCCCAGCGGTAACAGAGTTGACCGACACGTCGTCGGCAGCCACCGGGGCGGGCGGGCACGCTGACCTTGACCACGACCATGGACGAGCCCACGCTGATTCGCGCGATCCGGGCCGGAGATCCCCAGGCGGCGCGGCTCCTGGTCGAGCGCTTTCACGGTATCGTCTTTGGCCTCTGCTACCGCATGCTCAACCACCGGCAAGACGCCGAGGACATGACGCAGGAAACCTTCCTGCGCGCTCTGCGGGCGATCTTCGGGTTCGACTCGGGCCGCCCCATCCGTCCCTGGCTGCTGGAGATCGCCGCCAACCGCTGCCGCACGGCACTGTCAATGCGCACGCGCAGGCCCAGGCTGGCGCCGGTGTCCGCGGCCCTCGAGCATGTCGACCCCCGTCCCGGCGTGAATGATCCGCACCACCTGGCCGGCGAGCTCGATCGGGCGCTGAACCGGCTGCGCCCCGACTATCGCCTCGTCTTCGTTCTCTATCACGAACAGAACCTGTCCTATGAGGAAATCGCCCGCAGTCTCGGCCGCCCGGTTGGCACCGTCAAGACCTGGCTCCATCGAGCGCGGGCCGAGCTCGCGGAGAACCTCGCGCGTCGCGGGGTGGAATGTTAACCTGAACCTGGATTCGCGCGGGCACCGCACCCCGGAACCATGCAGCATCGGCCCCGACCACCGAGGAGGACCAGGCCCATGAACTGCCACGACTGCGACCGAATCTGGAACCTGCTGCTCGACGCGGAACAATCGAGCCCGGAACAAGACGCAACCGAGCCTGGCGACGTGTCTCCGGAGCTGGCCGCCGAAGCCCAGCGCGCGATGGTCCACGCGACAGGCTGCACGCGGTGCCGCAACGCGCTGGCCGGCTACGAAACCTTGCGCCAGGCGGTGCGCACCTGGTCGTCAACCGGGCGGCCGCCGCTCGCGCCCCCCCAGGCACTGCTTGACCGGGTCATCGCCGAGCAGCAGGCCGCGCTACTGTACCGTGCCAGGTGGCGGTGGCGCGTGCCGGCCATTGCCGCCTCCGCCAGTCTCGCCGCCCTGCTGGCCTACTGGCTTTCCGGACCATCCGGGCTTCCCCGGAACGCTGTATCAGGCCCGGGGCCGCACGGCCGGTCGGCCGTGCGCATCGCGGCGAGCGGCCACAGCTCACAAGGCTTGCGGGCGGCCGTCCTGGAAGCCACGGCGGCGACTCTCGACCTCGCCCGCGTGACCTCGGAGCCCGCGGCCCGCCTGGGCCGCGACATGATCCCGGGTTCCGCGCCCTTCGATGAGCGGCCCGGCGGAGGCGCCGCGCTGCCGGCCTCCGTGAGTACCACCGACATCGGCGAGAGTTTTCTGGCCGCGGTCTTTGCCTCGTCCCCGCAGCCCGCGCCGGGCGCGGCGATCCTTCAGCAACTCGAAGACGGGCTGTCCTCCGGTGTCCAACCGCTGTCGTCCACGGCCCGCCACGCATTCGGATTCCTGCGTATTCCTGCGCTCGAAAAGTACGAGCGGCGCACGATCCCTCCGTCCGCATCCAAGGGAGCCTGAAACGATGATGAAGCACCCTCATCTTGCAAGTCGGCGTTGCCGACCCCTGCCGAGCCGAAGGTGGCTCGCCTGGCTGCTGTTCGCCAGCCCCTGGTTCTTGCCGCCGGTGCCGGCCGCGCCGGCCGCTGAAGCGAAGCCAGCGCCCGCGCGTGAGCTGCACAGGCTGGTGCCGGCCAACGCCAGCGTGGTGCTCACGGTGGAAGACCTGCGCGGGCAGGTCGGCGCGCTCTTGCGTTCCCCCCTGGCCAGGGACCTGTGGGAACTGCCGGCAGTGAAGACGTGGATGGGTTCCGAGAAGTACGAGCAGCTCGAGACGTTGCGCGACCAGATCGAGGGTTTTCTCCAGGCCAAGCTCACGGAGATCCGCGACCAGATCCTCGGCGATGCGGTGGTCGTCGCCCTCGTGGTGCCGGAAAACGTGCCCCTGGAACCGCGTTCGGCGCGGGGGATCCTGGTCCTGAAGGCGAGCAATCCCGGCCTGCTGAAACGTCTCGTCGAGCTGCTGAACACGACGCAGCAGCAGACCGGTGAGGTGGCCGCGGTTGTGGAAAAGAAGCGCGGAGGCGTCTCTTACTTCCTCCGGGAGTTTCCGGCCGGCTCCGATCATCTGCCGGAGTGCTTCGTGAGCTTTGCCGATGGAACCTTCGCCTGTTCGAACGACACCTCCCTGCTGGGCGAGCTGATCGACCGCAAGACGGGCAAGGCCGCGAGCGGGTCGCAGGCTGCCGCCAGCCTGGCCGATGCTCCTCGGTTCGCAGCCCTGGAGAAGAAGCTTCCCACGCACGCGCTGGCCCGCCTCTTCATCGACTCGCGCCTCGCCGAGCGCGTGTTTCAGAACGCTTCGGAACCCCGCTCGCCCGTCGAGGCCCTGATCCGGCGTTACGCCGCGGCCCTGGAATCAGCGGGCGCGGCCCTGGTCGCCGATGAGGCCGGCCTGGCCCTGAATGTCGCTGAGGTCTTTGAGCCCGGGAAGTTCCAGGAACTCTTCGGCAAGACCGCAACATCGCGGGTCTCCGCCGCGCCTCGAATGGAGCGCGTTCCCGGCACCACTCTGGCCGTCGGGTCGCTGGAGATTGATCTTTCGTCCCTGACCACCTTCCTGCGCCAGATGGTCCCGGCCTCGGAACAGAACCGCCTGGCCAATATTGAGGTGACGCTGAAGGGCATCTTCCTGGGTCAGGATCCGAGCACGCGGATCTTGCCGGCCCTGGGGCCGCGGATTGTGGCTTTCGCCGAAGCTCCAGCGAGCTGGGACGCCACCGCCCATTCCGACGACCCGACCGGCGTGAAGTGGCCGTTCCCCTCGGCAGTCGCGATCCAGCTTCAGGACACCCTGGACAGGCCAGCCGGATCACAGGATCAGACAACTCCCAGCCCGGCCGACGCCGTCGATAACGCGCTGAACACGGGCCTTGCCGCGCTGGCGCTGACGCCCAAACTCGCCTCGGCAGCCGCGCATATCGAGGGCCGCGAGGTTGCCGGCACGATGGTGAAAACACTCACTCCGGCCATTCCTCTCGCGTACGCGGTGGACCGCGCGGGCAAGCGCCTGGTGGTGGGCAACTCTTCGTCCGTGGTGGAGCGTTACCTGGCCGGCGGTAGTGACAGCTCCGCAGGCGCCCGGTTTCACCTCCTGCAAGAGCGGGCCTTCCCCGAGGCCCGGTCGTACGCTTGCCTGGACCTGGGTGCTGTGGCAGCCATGATCGCTCGCCATCAGGATCGGATGACGTCGTATCTCGCGGACCAGCAGCACCGTTCCCGCGACGACGTGGCTCGTGACCTGGAGCAGGTTCGAGCGCTTTGCCACGTCTTCGACGCGGTGTATCTCACTCACCGCGTGGATGCCGCAGGTGCCGCCGGATACCAGTCCTTCGGGCTGCTCGTCCACCCGAACTCCGGCACAAAGCCGGATTCCCCGGGCCGATAGATGGCCGCGGCGCCTTCTCCAAGAACCTTGCCAGGTGGCGGAACACGCCCCATCACGCCACGAGGGCGCGTGCATTCCGCCACCGCCGGCACGGTAAGTGCATGGAATTTGAACGTCCTTCGTCGCACGACCGTATCGCTGTTCGATGAATGCACGTTCATGAGCACTCTCTTGACCGAGCCGTCGCAAGACGACCCCACGCCGGAATTCGTGAGCAGGTCCGTGGCCCGATCGCGGGTGGACGTGGCCTTCGCGGGTGGGACACACCCCGGGCATGTCCGCGCGCGCAACGAAGACCAGTTCCTGATCGCCAAGCTGGCCAAATCGATGCGGATTTGCTCTTCCAGCCTTCCCGAGTCGGAGACGACCCGATACTCCGATGAGGAAGGCTACCTGCTGATCGTCGCGGACGGCATGGGGGGCGCGGCGGGTGGCATGGAGGCCAGCACCATGGCCGTGCGGACCGTCGAGAGCTTCGTACTCGACGCGATCAAGTGGTTCCTGCACCGCGAGGGCCACGAGCAGAATGCCCTGCTCAACGAGCTGCGCCTTGCCCTCCAGCGCGCCGATCGCGACATCCTCGCCCAGGCCGACGCCGAGCCACAGCTCACCGGCATGGGAACCACGCTCACCCTGGCCTACAGCGTGGGGACCGACCTGTTCGTGGCCCATGCCGGCGATTCCCGCGCTTATCTGTTTCACGATGGCGCGCTGGAGCGAATCACCTCGGACCATACGCTCGTCCAGGTGCTGGTCGACGTGGGGGCGATCACTCCGGAAGTTGCCCGCGAGCACCCGCGCCGCCACGTCGTCACCAATGTGGTGGGCGGACCGAACGCCGGAGTTCAGGTGGAAGTTCAGCGCCGCACTCTTGCCGATGGCGATCTCGTGCTGCTCTGCACCGACGGCCTGACCGAGTATGTCCCCGATGATGAGCTTGCCCGCATACTCGCCGAGTCCCGCTCGCCCGAACGATCCGTCGACCGCCTGATCGCCGCCGTGCTGGCACAAGAGGCCAAGGACAACGTCACCGTGGCGCTGGCCAGCTACCGCGTCCGCTAGCGCGCCCGTCGCAAAACAACTTCACCCCGCCTGCTGGCCTTGACGGAATTCACTTTGTGTGGCAAAGTTGCTTTCCGGCATGGGTACCGCTCGTCGGTGGTGCTCGCGACTCATACCGCTTTCGCGGTTCGGGATGGGCGATTCATGAGCTGGATCAGGATCGGTTTGATCGTATTTTGCGGCCTCCTGGGAGTGGTGATTTACTCGGCCGACACCGGGATCGGGCAGGCTTACTGGGGCTGGGTCGAACGGGTTCCGCTGGGCGACAAGATTTGCCATTGCAGTTTCATGTTCACCTTCAGCTTGCTCACGAATCTGGCTCTCCGGTGCCGCTCCATGAGGCTGGGTGGTCTGGCGGTTGGGCTCGGCACGCTCATCGTGGCGGTTGTGGTGGCGGGTGAGGAAATCTCTCAGATCTGGATTCCGGGCCGCGATTTTGACCTGTTCGATCTCGGGGCCGACTCCATCGGCATCGCACTCGGAGATCTGCTGGCCAGACGGATCAACCCCATGCTTCTGGCACGGGGTGATCGCAGCCAGAGCCGCGTGGCACGAGTGTGATGCACTTGCAGCCACGCGACTTCCGGCGGGGTGAACCTGCTGGACGAGGCTGGCCTCTTCTACGGGACGACGATCGCATCCGCCGCATCGGGCATGTGAACCTCGTCCCACCGCCGCATGTCGTCGACGCCACGTCGAACGGCGGCCGCGTATTCCGCGTCGTTGATCTGGTCGGGCTGGAAGCCGGAGAGCGGCCTGCCGCTTCGCGGATCATCCCTGGTGTCGGCGGCCACGCCAAAGAGGGACGAGTTGCCGCTGTGCTGCATGATTTGAAGGTCCCGGCGGGCGAGCGCCGCGACGTTGTCGATCGTGTTCGGGCCCTGATCGGCCGGTAACGGCACCTCGACCCACTGCTCCACCGTGCCCATCGTTCCCTGCGGGGTCCGGAGCTTCTCGTTCCAGTACAGAGCTTGCAGGAACACTCTCGCCTTTCCGGGCACGTCATCGAGCCGGCCCGGAACCCCCGGCTCCCACGATTCGTTCGTCTCGGGCAGCATGACGCGCTCGCCGTTCTTGATCGTGAAGTACTTGCGCGGGATGATCAGCCACCACAGGAACTCCACCCCCTCGTGTGATGCCCTCGCCAGCACGATGCGGTCATACTTGCCGCCCATCATCCCTGTCGAGGACGGCTGCATGGCCACGTCCAGCTCGCTCACCTCCAGGTTCAACCAGCGCCGCCTGGGCTGGTACTTTCTCAGGAAATCCGGCGTCCCGCGCACCGAGGAGACGACATAGAACCCATCACGGTTGACCAGTGGCTGGATGTTGTGGACAGCCAGGATCAGGCCGCCCATCTCGGTCCGGTAGAGCGCTCGCTCGAGGGGATAGCGGTCCTCGAAGACATGATCCCGGTCGATCACGCGCGATCGTTCGGGCAGCCGCGCGGCGACCCGTTCGGGCGGTACCGGCAGGTCGTAGGCAATCTGGATCTCGCGGATCGCACGCCATTTGCCGTCCTTGTTCTGTTCCTGCAAGACGATCTCGTGGATCCGTCCGTCGGCGTCGGCCAGAACCTGCTGGCGCATGGGCTGCGGATTCACGGGGCGTGCCCCAGGGGGCAAATCCGGATCGCGGCCGGTCTGCGTGAGGATGTAGCCCAGGCACGCATGTCCATTCACCGGGCGGTCCAGCTCGGGCGCACGATCACGCGACAAGAACGATGGAATGTCGGGAAGTGCCAGCATGGGAGCCAGCATCTTGCCGAAGAATTTCGGTCTCGGCTGGCGCAGGACAATCGTTTCACCACCCGGGCCTGGCGTCTTCCAGGACCACTGGAAGCTTTCATCCTCGACGATCGTGCCCTCGGGAGATTCAGCCCGTACGCCGGCGCCGCGCACGTACCAGATGTCGGCCTTGTATTCCTTGTTCTGTTCGTCGCGGCTTGTGATCGTGAGGTGAGCAGACTTCGCCCGGCCCAGGTTGTCCTCGATGGCAGCCAGCAAGGTGGTCGGATGACTGGCGATGAGCAACCACGCCAGAACCAGCGCCTCCGAACAACCCGCAAGCCGCCACCCCGACGGTCAGCCGGCGCATGCGGTGTGGCCAGGACGGCCACGAGCGTCGCACCGGCAGCGGGTGCGGCTCGGTTCGCACCTCCGCCATGACGCGACCCACGATTGATTCGACCGGCCATTCCACGCGCAGCCGGTCCAGACGCTCTTCCACGCCATCCGGGTTCATCGTGTCAC
The DNA here is from genome assembly GCA_963833985.1 of uncultured Planctomycetaceae bacterium. GTDB lineage: Bacteria > Planctomycetota > Planctomycetia > Isosphaerales > Isosphaeraceae > Aquisphaera. Next base: position 6,175,763 of record CAWIAD010000002.1, on the reverse strand, counting down.
CTCCACAAGCAGGCTTTTGAGCCGAGTGATGCCACGCGAGAGCTGCTTGGTCACGGTCCCCACGGGACGCCCGAGCACCCTGCCGATGTCGGACACGGAATGCCCCTCCAGGTAGCGGAGGCAGACCACGAGCCGCTCGTGCTCGGGCAGCCGCGCCAGGGCCGAGACGAGATCCGCCGCATCCCCGTCACGTTGCACGACTTCGTAGGACCCTTCTCGTTTTTCGTCCACAGGGCAGGGGGACAGGCGCGCGGCCGTGCGCGCCGCCCGGATCGCTTCCCGGCGTGTGATCCGCAGCAGCCAGGCGCCGAACAACTCTGGCTGCCGCAGACCTGGCAGCCGCTGAAACGCGTGCAGGAAAGCGTCCTGGGCCACATCCAGCGCCGCGTGCTCGTCATGCACGATCCGCCAGGCCGTGATCCAGACGGCTTTCTCGTGCCGGGCCACGAGCGTCGCGAATGCCTCGCGATCGCCCTGAAGCACGAGCCGCACAATCTCCGCATCCGTCTGCATGAGGTCGCCCCCCGCAGCCTTTGTTGAATTCCTCTGACAGAAAGAGGAAGCAACACGGGGAAATGCGACAGAATTTCGGCCGTGGGGATGGCTTTTCTGCCGGGAGGCACGCAGGGCTGCCGTGCACCATCCAGAACTGCCACGAATCGTCCCGCGCCGGCCACGCCGACTGCGGAGCGCAGCAATTCCGTTCGATCAAAAGTGCAAGCCGAGGCTAACCTTGAGCTTCTCTTCCAGCCCCCTGGAACTTGACCAGGTCTTCGTGGCGCTCGTCCTGGCCCCCTTGCCAAGGCAGGCCAGGGGGAACGCCTCGCGCAGGATGAGGCGATATCCGCGATCGTCGACGGCCGCGGCCAGCACGCTGGGAAACAGGAAAGGTTCGATCTGGACCGCCCTCGGAATCCGGGAGGGGTCCAGCCGGAGCCGGAAGCCATCGCGTCCCGGGATGCCCAGCAATCCGAGCAGACCGTCGGATGTCGGCGGCGCCGCGATGATCGTTTCCCCGAACATGGCACTCGCGAACTGTATCGTGCCGGGCAAGTGGGCCAGCGCATCAGGCCAGGGCGAATCGCGATGGTCACCGACCAGCACGAACGTCAGGCTCTCCGGCAGGCATTCGAACGCCTCTGCCAGCTCTCCGGCGGGCTTCCACGGCGGTGCGGGCCCTGCCTCGGATGCCAGCGCCTCGCGGGCTCGCTCGGGGTTCGAGGCGAAGGCGACGAACGATTTGCTAACCAGGATTGTGGGGCGAACCTTGTCGCCGAGCCAGGGGACGAGGCGTGCCGGCGAGGTCAGCTGATAACCAACTGCGGGAGCCGGCAGCCGCTCGAGGGCGAGGATGGGCGGGCCCGCGTCCTTGCCCTGCGCCGGCTGGTCCCGCTCCAGAAGAGACTCATTGATCCGCTTCGCGATCGAGTCGAGGCGCTTTTCAAACTCCCGAGCGTCGCGCACGCCAGCCACGAGTGCATACTCGGTCGGGTCCAGATCTTGCTTGTCGCCTCGATTCTCGTCCTGCGACGGAAGCCGGAAGACCGACCAGTGCGGTCCCAGGGCGCCGAGCACATCTTCCCGGAATCGCCAGCCCGTGGTCTGCCGGAACGCCTGCTCGAACTGGCCGATTGGCTTCTCCGCTTCCGGGTCAAGCGCCTGGAGCACGCCGACCAGCCTGCGATAAGTCGCGGCGACATCGAGCGAATCGACCAGGAAGGCGCGGGTGTTCCGGGGAACGGGCGGAAGCTGGTCCTTGCGAAAACTCGGCTGGTCGTCCAGCAGGGCCACAAGCCCCTTGCGCGGAGCGGGGGCCTCGAGCCGGACATCCGTGAACAGCGCCTTGCCCTGAAACCCCCAGCGGCCGACGATGCGTTTGAGCCCGTCAAGGCCGAGCTGGCTGGTCGGGTCAGGCTGCTGCTTCGCGCCGGGCGCCGCTGGCTGATCCGCTTTCGGTTCACCGAGCAGCCCTGGCATGAGCGATTCGACGCCGTACTGGCCGAGCACCATGCCAAGGGCGGAAAGATACATGGCGAGCGGATCCCGGCCGTCGTCCATTCCCGCGAACGGGCCCTTCCCGCTGCCCCATTCAAGAAAGAACAGGCCGTCGGGCTGGAAGCCCCTCACGTCCTTACCTTCCGCGAGTGCGGACACGTAAGCCGGATGTGTGGCGACGTTCGGCTGCTTCCCTTCGATCGCGTCGAAAATCGCCGAACGATGGTCTACGTGCGGCTTCGGCTTCGACCGCTCCGGGCGTTGCGCGAGGTCGGGAACCGCCGGAGAATCCTGGTCTGGAGCAAGCAGCAGCACCAGGTCGTCCCCTTCGAACCACCACGACAGCCCGGGAGCCCCGGCAGCACTCAAAGCGACCGGCGGAGGCGGTGGAACCATCGGCAGCGACGGAGGCGGCAGCAGCAGATTGCCCGGTTCAGCCGGCACCGCTGGCACCGCCGGCAGAACGCCTTCTGGAGGTGGGGCTGAAACGCCCACGGGGCCTGGCGGGGAGGGTGGAACGGCCGGCAGCGACGGAGGCGGCAGGAGCAGCTTGCCCGGTTCGGCCGGCACTGCTGGCACCGCCGGCAGATCATCCAAACCCGGTGCGGCCGCGGGCTTGTTTTCATGCTCGTTGCCAACCTGAAAGATCTCGCGGCCGCGGAGCCGGACGGGCGTGCGCGGTTTCTTCGGTTCCCCGGCCGGCAAAACCTGCTGGAGCAGGCGATCCCAGCTTGCTCGTACCGGCGGCTTGCGATGATCGCGCAGAATCACGGTGCACGCGGATTGGCCTTCCCCGAGATCGTGGACGGCGGCCACGAAGCCGTGGTGGAGCAGGTGAGCCTGAATGGTGACGAGGTCCGCTCCCGTCAACTTGCAGTTGGGCACGGAGCTGAGCATCCGGTCCAGGACCTGCTTCGCTACCTCGGTCAACATGGAGCCGGCCGGGGTGTCCACAAGAATTCCACGGCACGCCGTCGCCTTCCAGGCATCGGCATGGGCGTCCAGCCCGTCGAACTCGACGTACGCCGTGAGCGCCCTGGCCGGGATGTACCGGTGCGGTGAAGGCCCCGGTTCGGACGCCGGCGCTGTGGGTGCAACGAGCGCCGGGAGGAGCACGAAAAGCAGTCCGGACGGGAACAACAGCAGGGCGGATCGTCGGCGCGAGGTTTGGATGGCGTTCATGGGATCTCCCTCTCCCGAATCGTGAAGTTGCGATCACTGGTGCACTACTTGGATATGTCCCAGACCTTCAGCATATCCGGCGAGCACTGATGGCGGATGCCGTTGTCGTTGAGGACCTCTTCGGTGGCGGTCAGCGCTTCCTTGCGGTTGAAGACGATCTTGTCGCTGAACCGACCGTAAAACGTCAGCTCCACGAACGTGTCCTTGCTGTCGCGGAGCAGCTCGACGAAATGCCTGAGGTTGCGCACGCGGACGCCATTGACCTCGCGCACGGCCTCGGTGTAGGGGTCGTCGTAGCCCCGGCCGATCTTGTGCGTGAACATGGGCGAAGGAACGATGACGATCCGCTCTCCCGGGAATTTCGGGTCGTCGCCGTACCTCGAGAAGGCGGGAATGCCCGTGTAGATCATCGCCAGCGAGCCGCCCGAGTTGCCCTTGTCGACATACTTGGTCATCGACCGGACGTACTCCTCGCTGGCCTCCGAGAACACGAGCGGGCCGAAGATGAAGTAGGAGGACGGCTCCTCGGAGAGGTCGCGGATGAGCCGCCTGGGGTCGCTGTCCACCGGCAGCTCCAGCGTCTTCTCCACGCCCTTGCGGAGCACGGTCACGGGAAGGCGACCGGCGCTTGCCAGGCGCTGGACCGGGTAATAGAGCCGGAGCGTGCGATCGCCTTCCACCTTCACCATACCGCTCCGGTCGATGGCGTGGTTGCCGATCTTCAGGAGGATGTCGTCGACGTGCAGGGGGTACTCGGGCTCGGGCCGATGGATCTTCCGCACCAGCACGCCGCCGGTCTTGCCGTCGATCTGGAGCTTGTCGCGGAGTGCCTGGTTCTCCAGCGGCTGGACGTCGATGGGGAGGAGCGGCTTGCCGTCGTAGCGGCCGTCCTCGATGTCCTTGAGGAAGAGGGCGATCTCCTCGACCGGGATGATGTAGCCGATGTTGTCGGACTTCTCGAGCTTGCTGAAGACGATGCCGATGAGCTGCCCCTCGGCCACGACGGGGCCGCCGCTATTGCCGGGGTTGATCGCCGCGTCCACCTGGATCCTCAGCCCCTCCACGCCCCTGTAATACTCGGCGAACTCGATGCGCGAGACAATCCCGCGGGTGATCGACAGCTCGTTGCCGCCTTCCGGGTAGCCGTAGACCAGCACCGCCTGCTGCACATCCGGCAGCTTCGCACTCATCACCAGGGGTGGATGCTCGTTGAAGAGCGCCTCGTTCTCCAGCTTGAGGATTGCAAGGTCAATGCCGGGCGCGATGGCCACGGCCGTTGCCGGCTGCTTCTCGCTCGATTTGTCGAACTGCACGAAGATCTGGCTGGCCTGGTTGACCATGTGGGCGTTGGTGAGGATGCGCTTGCCCGCGATCACGACCCCTGATCCGGTCGCGTCCTCGGGAGACTCGCGCGTCCACGGCCGGTAGACGTCGGGCGCACGCAGGCTCGCGAAGATCTTCACCACCGACTTGCTGGGCCTGGGCTCGCCTTCTCCTGCGAAGGCCTGCGGAAGGAGCACAAGACTGGCCACGCCGAGCACGGAAAGCATCACGTTCCGCATCAGAGAACGCCTCACTGCCAGGAACAAGGCGAAGGAACGGGTTCCAAAGCCTGCGAATCGAATCGGCGCAGTCTAGCGTCGTGCTGCTGCGCGTGCAAATGATCTCCTGTGGCCGCGAGACTGCCTATCGCGGACTCCGACTCAGTCCAGCGCGCTGTTTCCCGGCCCCGCGTGCAGGAGCTTACTTGCCAGCGAACCGCGGATCCTGAAAAGCGAACGGCGGCCGGCTCCCCAGAATCACATCATAGATTGACCCGTTGGTCTTCATGACCTCGGCCAGGAACTCGCGGTAGGGGCGATCGGCGACGTTCACCAGGCCCGTGTTCGCGGCCTCGCCGTTGAAGCCCTCGAAGTAGCGCCCGGTGCAGGCCTGGTCGAGCGCCAGGAACCACTGGATGCCCACCACGTGACCCGTCGCCGCCGCCTGCTCGACGTAATTTCGATACGCCAGCCCGCGCTCGGCCTGGCTGTCAACCTTGTTCGCGCCCCGCAGACCCTGATCGGTCGCGGCATAGTAGAACTCAGAGAAGAGCAGGGGCTTGCTGGCCCAGCCGTGCACTCGATCAAGAAATGACTTGTCGACTCTAGAGGTATAATAGTTAATTGAGACGACATCAAGATACCTCGAGGCCGCTTTCACGACGCTTTCCAGCCCGGCCGTGCGCGGGGTCCAGCGGTCCCCGATCAGCAGGTGGTTGCGGTCATGCTTCCGGAAGGCCGTGTTCACAAGCTTGTACCGGGTTTCCAGGAAAAGCGTGAAGAACTCCGCCATGTCGCGCTCAGCGCTCGGGGTGGTGGCGGACAGCGGAGCTTCTGCGGCAGCCGCGAACGAGGGCGCCTTGCAGTTCCAGGCGGAATTGAACGCCGCGACGCTGTGATATTTCCGCTCGAGCAGGGCCATCAGGCGTGCCTTGGAAGGACACTGAGACTCGCGCAGCGAGGGGACGACCCTGGGCACGTCCTCGAGCGCCGGCTCGTTGCTGATGAAGTAGCCGATGAGCAGCGGATCGCTGGCCCGCGGCGCGACCTCGCGCACAGGCTTCGTTGAACTTCGCTTCCAGGCCCGGCGCAAACGGGTCCCAGACCACGCCCAGGTCGCCCAGCCGCGGCGCCGGGACCGGCACGAAGCTCACGTACGGAAACTTCTTCCGGCCCACCACGGTCGGAAGCGCGTTGAACGCGCCCGCGGAGTTGAACCCCCAGGCGCGCAGCCGGTCGATCCAGCGGCCGAAGTGGTCGTCCAGATCGTAGGGACGTCCGTACTTGCGGATCGTGTTGGCGAGGTAGAACGACACCACGCCAGAATCTCCCTGGTTGCGGGCGGACTGGAACGCGCCATCGCTGCCCGGCAGCCACTCATAGATCGACTCGCGACCGCGCACCGTCGTGTAGTCGTCGCACGGGCTGATGCCGCACACGCCAAGCTGGAAGAAGGCGTTGCCTTCCGGCGTGACGAGAACGTCCGCTGATCCTCCGCCCGGCCTGGCAATCCGGCCCAGGTGGAAGAACCCCGTTCTCGTCAGACCGTACGCCTGGCCCGAGCCGGGCAAGCCGCCGTGCGGGTCGGTCGCCGGCGGCCTGAGCGCTGCGAGCCAGGTCCGTTCCCACTCCGCATCGTTCCTCAGCTCGGCCTCGGCCTGCACCTTCGTCGCGAATCGGGCCTTGACCCATTGACCGAAGCGGTCGACGAGGGGCGACGGCTTTCCGGTCATCCCGGTTGAGGCCAGCGTGATGCTGAACTCGGGGCTGCTGTTGCCCTGGGGCAGCGGGCAGGAGAACCACCAGTGGTACACGCTCCAGTTCCACTCGCGGTTGTCCTGTAGCTGCTGGAACGAGTCGGGCGGAATGGCGATCGAGAAGCCGGGGCCCGTCGGGTGCACAAACGCGATGCTCCGGGCGCTTCCCTGGTAGAGGAACGGCCTGGCCGGCTTCTCGACCGGGAACGTCTGCGCCACGGCACCCCTGGCACGGTACGTTCCGCTGCCGCCAAATCCGATCGGAATCAGCATCTCCATGCGGAACTGCCTGGCGTCTGTGGGAGGATTCAAGAAGCCGATGCGCAGGGTCGTACCCTCCAGCCGCACGAGCGCCTGCCCGCCCTCGGCATACACCAGGGAGACGCCCGCGCCATTGCGAACGATCTGCGCAGGGCGCCACGCGCTGGTCGTTGCTCTTGACGAATGCCGGATACGAGAGCGCGTACGTCCCGGCCGTGCCCACGGCCACCGAGATCTCCTTCTCTCCGAGCGCGACACCGAACGCCTGGCTGCCGGCGGGGTCCGCCATAGCGGTCGCGGGCGCCGCGGCCTGTTCCGAGAGCGCGGAGGGCGCGGCGATGCGGATCGTGTAATACGCCTCGCTGCCTGCCGTGCGCGGCAATTCGGCCATGGCCGTCCAGGAAAAGGTGTTCATCTTCCAGACGCGGTTATCTTGCACCTGCTGCCAGCCGTGTTCGATCTGGATGGCGAACGTCTCACCGCCGCCGGGCGTCACCACGAAGCGCCGGGCATTGCCCTTGAAGAGGAACGCGGCGGCGGAGGCGAGGGCCGGAAACGGGAGGGGGGCGCGGCCGTCGATGGCGAAGCTGCCCCCCTTGCCGAGCGCGAGCGGCAGGGGCAGATCGAGCCGGATGTTCTTCACCCCGTCTGGCAAGGCAGTGAAGTGAAAACCGAGCGAGCCGTCGTCCTTCAGCTCTGCCGTGCAGGCTGCGCCGTTGCCATACGTTGCCGTAAGTTTCCGGCCGCGAATCGAGACCGAGGAAGGCAGCGCGCACTTCTCCGCCGTTCCGATCGCCGGATAGGCCAGCGTATACCGAGCGTTCTTGCCGGTGTGAACCACGATGCCTTGCCGGCTGAGGGAGACAGAAAGCCCATTGGCTGACGGCTGCACCAGCGCAACCAGCGCGAGGGCGACGGCGCCCTGGATCGATCGCAACATGATGGAATTCCTCTGGAGAGCCTCGCTCTCGCGGATGTCTCGTGTTCGTGTAGCAGCGAAGCAAGCAGTCTTTCAGGCGAAGCACAGAACTCTATAATCGCCCGGTCGCGCGCCCATGTCGAGCGTGCGGCACCCTCCTCCATTTCCACCCTCGTGCGACGAATCGATTTCGCCTTCCGAGACCGGGGAACCGGCACCCGCGGAGGATTCTCTGGCCGCAGCCCATGGCCATCATGCGAGCGCCTGCGGGTCCCGGTACAATACAGGGCGCCGGTTCACGGTCCAGCGAACCTGGGATCGGTTCATGGCTGTTTATCAAGGAATTTGCGAAAGGACATCGATTGATATGTCGGACCACGTTGACCCTCCTCGGATGAGCACAGGCGAAGGCGAACCAGGGCTTGCTGGATCGATGTCCGCGACAACGGCGCACAAGGAGCATCGTCCTGCGCCTGGGCCTGACAGCAAATCCCTCGGGGCGCTCATGTTGCCTGGCGTGATCGTGATCGCCTTGCTCTTCGGCATCGCGGTCTGGGTAGCGCAGATGCAGACTTCGGCGGCGAACCCGGCCGCGGCGTCCGCACCCGCCGCTGGAGCGGCCCCTGCCGCGCCGGCCGCGGTCCCGACGCCGTCGCCCATCGAGTTGCTGAGCAGCGAGGTCAAGGCGCTCAAGTTGGAACTCGACGGGGTAACGAACCAGCTCAAGGGCCTGCGAGGGACAGTCGACAGCTTGCCGAAGCCCGCGCCTCCGCCGGACCTGGCCCCCATCGAGCACAAGGTGGCAGAGCTTGGCCAGTCACTCTCGGGCCTCATGCCACTGACCGACAAGGTGGACAAGCTCGCTGGCCGGGCGAGCGGCGTGGATTCGGCGCTGGCGGGGCTCAAGGGCAAGCTGGCGGGGCTCTCGGCCGAGTTCCAGAAGATCTCCGCGGCCGGGGCCGCCACGCCGGCCGAAGCGGGCGCGCCCTCCCCGACCGCCGGCGCTGGAGCGTCGGGGCTGGACCAGGCGATTGAACTGTTCAAGGCCCGCAAGTACGCCGAGGCGGGGGACGCGTTCCAGAAGCTCGAATCGACCCGTCCCAACGACCCGCGCGTCTATTACTACGAGGCCTTCAGCAACGCCCTCAACACCAATGACTGGCAGGGCGAGAAGACGCTCGGCCTGGCCGCCAGGGGCGCGAGTGCGGAGAAAGCCGGGGCGGTCAAGCCGGCTGATATCGACGCGGCCTTCGCCGACCTGCCCGCGAACCTCCAGAACTGGCTGGCCTATTTCCGGAAGCAAGCCAGATAGCGGCTCGGCAGGCAAGAAAGGTCGGTGGCTGTGCCGCAGACCGCCTCGGCGCGGCCTGGCCGCCGACAAGCGAGTGGAGCGGATGGAGCAGTTCCTGGCGAGTGCCGGGTGATACGTTTCCCCGGGCGAGCGACTCTGCCCGCTCTTCCCTTTATTGTTTCGTCCTTGCGGATTTTCTCTTCCCCAGGCTTTTCCGCCTTCGTTCCTTGATTGGCTTGTCTGGCCGGCAAGATTCCGGGGTTGCCGACGAATACCAGGGCATGAACGGTGCCCGATTGCGAACCCGAACCGAGCAGGCCCATGTCCGAAACTCCAGATCAACCGACTCTGCACACCACCATCGCCCGCCGCGCTGACCTCGATGCGGTTCGCGCCTTCGCGATGCTGCTGGGCATTGCACTGCATGCGGCCCTGTCGTTCGCGACGTTGCCGTGGATCGTCCAGGACTCGCGGCAGAATGACGCGTTCGGCGTGTTCGTCGCCGCGGTTCACGGCTTCCGGATGCCGCTCTTCTTTCTGGTGAGCGGGTTCTTCACCGCGATGCTCTGGCGCCGGCGCGGGCTGCACGCGTTGCTCAGGCAGCGGATTTTCCGCATCGTATTTCCCCTGGTGCTCGGCCTGTTCACGATCATTCCCGCCACCCAGGGCGTTTCTTTCTGGCGCTGACCTCGGCGCTGGGCCAGCCGCCAGCGTCCAGAGACGACGGCACGCTGATCGGTGCCGTGAAAACGGGCGACCTCGCCATGATCCGCCAGCGCCTGGACGAAGGCGGAGACGTGAACGCCGTGGACCCGAAGTTCGGTGTTCCTCCCCTGAGCTGGGCCGCCATGCGGGGAGATGCCGACGCCGTCCAGATCCTGATCGACCGCGGCGGGGACGTCAACGGCCGGAACCGCGACGGCTCGACGCCGCTCCACGGCGCGGCGTTCCTGGGTCGAACGGGCGCCGCGGAATTGCTGATCCGTCACGGCGCTGAGCTCGAATCACGGAACAACGTGCGCCAGACACCGCTCGAGGTTACCACCGTGGACTGGGGACTGACCCGCTACGTTGCCTCGCTGATCAACGTGCCGATCGGCGAGCAGGTCGACGTCGAGCAAGGCCGCACCGACGTGGCCCGGCTGCTCCGTGAGCGAATCGCCAGCGCGGGAGGGACCATTGTCGCGGCCGACGAGACGCCGGCCCGAACGTCCGGTGGAATTCTCGCAGCCTATCAGGCGGCGATCTCGTCCGAACGGCTCAACGTGCGCCTGGGCAGCGCGTCGATTCATCTCGTCGAGACGCCGGTCTTCGCCCACCTCTGGTTCCTCTGGTTCCTCTGCTGGATGGTTGCCGGTTTCGCCGTCGTGGCATGGATCAGCGACTCGTTCGGCTGGGGCATGTTCCCGCGCCCGGCGGTGCTTTCGTCGTGGCGGTTTCTGTGGCTCGTTCCACTGACCCTGCTGCCCCAGTTCTTCATGGGGTTGAACGGGCCCTCCTTCGGTCCCGACGACTCAACGGGGATCATCCCCTTGCCACACCTGCTGCTCTATTACGGGATCTTCTTTGGCTTCGGGGCACTCTACTTCGACGCCGATGACGACAAGGGTCGGCTTGGCCGGTACTGGTGGCTGCTCTTGCCGGCCGGGCTCTTGCTGGCGCTGCCCGCCGGTCTGGCCACTCTGCCGGTCCGGTCGATCACTTCCATCACGCAGGTCGTCTATGCCTGGACCATGTGTTTTGGCGTCATGGGTCTCTTCCGGAAGACGATCCACCGCGAGAACCGGGCCGTGCGCTACATGTCCGACTCATCGTACTGGCTTTACCTGACCCACCTGCCGCTCCTGATCGCCGCCCAGGTCGTGGTTCGCGACTGGCCCTGGCCGCCGGTCTTGAAGTTCCTGCTGATCACCACCGTGGTCACCGGCGGCCTGCTCATCGCCTATCAGACGATGGTGCGTTATACCTGGGTCGGCCGGATGCTGAACGGCCCGCGTACCCGCCCCACCCACGTGAAGAGCATGTCGGAAGCGTCACCTCTGGGCTAGAGACGACGTGACGGCTCGTGAGCACAATTCGCGTCGGGGGTTTCGGGACCGAGCGCATCAGGTTAACCCGTTCCGACAGCATTGCTTTCTATGGGGGACTCTTGTGCGAGCGTGTCGCCCAAGACTAGATTTGACAGCGACGATTGGCAAGCACATTCGCAACACCGCCATACACATCCAACGGTAAGAATTCCATGTTCGGCTGGTTCAGGATCCAGTCGCCCTTAACAGCGCAGCAGCGATGCTGGATCGACGAGCGGTTTGCGTGGCTGCGCCAGCAATTCGGCGAGGGACCGCTTCGTAAGGAGATCGTGACGCCGACTCACGAGTTCTTTCCCGATCCTTATGCGGCAACGCCCAGGGATGCTGAGATTTTGCTCGACCGCCTCTGCACCTACATGGACGTCGATCGTTCACGAGTGACGCTTCAGTTGTTCACCGACTCGTCCGCCGATGAAGTCGTCAACGCGTTCAATCCCGTCCATCGTCGAGAGCATGCGCTGGGCATGTTCGAGGCCGAAGGGGGCAGGATTCGAATCTGGCTTGAAGCCACCAGGCTAAGCGAGCCTTATTCGGTTGTTAGCACCCTGGCCCACGAACTTGGCCATGTACACCTGCTGGCCGACGCGCGGTGTGACGCGAGCATGGCAGACCACGAACCATTGACCGACCTGCTGACGGTTTACTTCGGTCTGGGCATTTTCACGGCGAACCAGGCGCTACGGGAGGTTAACTGGCGGTCCGGCACCTTCGAAGGGTGGAGTACTGCCAAGCAGGGGTACATGTCGATACCGGAATTCTCCTACGCGCTGGCCCTCTACGCGCGATTCCGAGGTGAAGAACGCCCGCGCTGGGTCAGGTACCTGCGACCCGATGCACGAGCCTATTTCAAGGTCGAGTCCAAAGGCATCATTGCTAGTAGTCCTTCCGCGAGCGCAATTGCTACCGGAATAGAAGAACTACACGTAATGCCTGCCGCAAGCCAATGGATGGGAACGAGAACTTCGCACGACGATCACGTCGATGACTCAAAACCAGGTTGTTCCGAAGAGCATGGCCTGGAACCGGCCGATTTAGAGTTTGAGTTTGACCTGAACGCCGATGGCTTTTTTGCGGAAGCTTGCTCCTATGTCGCCCATGGCAAGCACGATCTGGCCATTGCCTCGTGCTCACGCACGTTGGAGCTTAACCCGGATGATTACGAAGCACGGCTTCAGAGAGCGCGCTCCGAGCTAGCGCTGCATCGCTTCTCGGATGTGATTGATGATTGTACCCAATGCCTGGATGCCGAGCCGAGCAACGCATCCGCTTTATTCTACCGAGCATACGCACAGCTCTGGCTGCATCGCTATGCCGAGGCCACGACCGACGCCGACGCGGGCGTACGACTCTGGAGGCGCGCGCCACATTTCTACTTCATCCGCGGCCTGGCGCTTCTGGGTCTCAGGGACTACGGGCGAGGCATCACTCAACTGGGCAAGGCGCGACAATTCGGTCCGAGGTGGGCGGAAATCTACCTCGCTCGGAGCCAGGCTTTTGGTGCTTTGGGAAAAACGCGGGAAGCGAAGGCTGAACTCAACAAAGCAGTCCACCTCGATTCTCGACTTGCAGACGAGGCCACGCTTCTAGCCTAACTTCCGCACCCTGGGCCGGGGAACCACTTGAAAATCAGGGTCCCGTCGATTTTTCAGTCACTATTGGGCCGGCTTTGCTCCCAGGTTTTTACTGGACGTATGATCTGTATCGGAACTCCGAGCGCCTCGTACAGAACCTTGTGGTCGGGCTCGGGCGTGGCGCTCCGACGTATCCGCAGCATTCCATTCTGGTCGGTGGGCAGAACGATTGTCGTAATCTCGTGTTTGGCAAGCAGGTCCCGAACCGTTGCCCACGACGTGTGTATGTCTTGACGCAGCAATGTCGTCTCGATGGCAACCAATAAGTGGTATGCCAGAACGCACAGAAAAATATGCGATTCCACCCTGTGCTCCAGGTGATGGAAGATGGGACGCTCGCACAACGGGCTTTTCATGCACCGGAAGGCATTCTCGGCTCGAGTGAGAGAGCCGTAGATCCGCCACCCCTCGTCGCCAGTAAGCTCCAGACGGTCGCTACGCAGCAAATAGCTGCCATCAAGGCTCGCTGCAACCTTCTGCTTCTCTTCATCGGGTTGGTTCTTGAGTTGTCGGGTTTTGACGTCGAAGGTCAGTGAGTAATAGCGAGCCACCCGAGGGTAGCGTTCCTTGAGCCGGCCAACCGCCTCGCCGATCTTGATCTCCTTCTTGAGCCGTCCCTTCTCGATTCGTCCTTGAAGTCGCGCCACATCCTTCAGGTAACGCCCCTCTTGCTTGGTGCGGATAGCGCGGTCCTTCTCCACCCGCTCTTGGCTTATGCACAATATCAGAAGCTCATTATTCGATGGGTGAGCCTTGACCCGCACGGACGATTTCTTCTGACCAGGATTGCGGGGTGAAGGTTGGCGGATGACTTCTGTGAATCCCTCAGCCGTCTCGAATTCGGCGAGGAGGCGATCGCGTTCCTTCTGTCCAGCGGCTACGACGTAATGCAAGTTGCGTCGACGGAGCTCCGCGATGTTCTCCGCGAAGGCCATCCCGCGGTCGACGACAATCGTGGAGCCTTCAGGAAGCCCCACGCGCTGCTTGAGCAAGTCGAGCATCGTGCTGAGCGTTTGCCTATCCTGAGCGTTGCCCTCGAAGATTTCGTGAGCGCGGGGGAACCCCTCACGACCGATGACGAGCCCCACCACAAGTTGCTTACAGTCGGGCCGGTGATCGCGGGAGTAGCCGCGTTTGGCTTTGGGGATGAGATCCGCTTTCCCCTCGAAATAGGTGCTCGTCAGGTCATAGAGCAGGACCGTATTTCCCAGGTTGAAGAGGCTTTGCTCGCGCTGGGCCAGGGCCGATTCAATGGTGGCGCGGTGGTGGTGCAGGCGATCCAGGTTGCGGTACAGGGGATCGTCGGGGAGGCGCGAGAAGTCGACGCCCAGGATGTCGGCCAAAGCCGTGGATCGAATCCAGTCGGGCATGGAGTATTCGGCCGCGGGATGAATGAGCCGATTGAGCGTCATCGCGCAGGTCAATGATATCAGCCACGGGGTGAAGCCCAGTGATTTCAAGATGTCGTCCAGGCCCAATCGCTTCCAGAATTCGCGACCGACATGGACGTGACCGGCGGGCCGGGGCGATTCGGAGGTGACGCGATCGACGTGCACCGAAATCAGATCGTCCGCCGAGGAGGTCGAGGACGCAGTCACGTCGCCTTCGCCGGGGGGAGTGGCTTGCAGGGGAAGCGCCTGCTTGAGTCGCTCGAGTTCCGGATCCTCATCGACCATCCCCGGGAGGGACAATTGACCGGTGAGTGCGTCCTGGAGCTTGCGGGCCAAGGCAAGCCACTCTTGGGGCGGCGCGGGCGAGAGATCACCGAGTGAACAGATTACCTTTTGCCGCGGTCCCTTGTCGGTGAGGACGGACTCGACCAACAAGAAATTCACGTATGTTTTATCTTTGTATCGTCGGACCGTCTTGCGGATGTACATGGTCACTATAGATGACATGGCGCCCTTAGAAAATCAAGGCGGGAGCCACTAGAATTAGTCACTATTTTGGGATGAAGTGGGAAATGAGCCTGGTTTCGGTTGTCAACCTTATCCAGACTGCCTAGTCTGAGCATGGAGACGTCAGGATGGGAGGATTATGTGAATTAGCGAGCCTGTCTTCTAATTCCTTCCTGCGAAAGTCGGGCTAGCCACTTTGACCTTCCGCATCTTGCCGATTGCTCGGGCGTAAAGGTCGTTTCGCTCCTGCCCTCTACTCACAAGGCGTGGCATCACTCACTGCGAACCGAAGGAGATTTTCGTCGATATCACCGGGTATGCTCGCCGTTGCTTTCTTCCATGAGCCTCACGGCGCCAGGCCGCCGTTCACGCCGGCGGTGTTCACGGCGAAGATGCCGGTGAAGTCGAAGCTGTCGTCGTGCGGGGTCGAGATCACGCTGCCGCTGACCGTCGCGGTGATCGTGCCGCCGTCGAGTACGTTGACGTGCACGTTCGGGTCAGTGGCCGTGTCGTAGACCGCGACGGGCAGGGGCTGGCCGTTCACGAACGAGCGGATGGAGTAGTTCTTGATGCTCTGGCCCGTGCTGAGCTGGGTCAGGCCGCCGGGGGCGTTGTAGTTGCTGAAGCCGGTAGGTGGAGGGCCCGAGGTGCGCGGGGTGCCGCCGTAGGGCACCGGCGGGGGCAAGCTGCCGTCGCCGCCATAGGGCGCCACGCTTGCGGCCAGCACGGCATTGATCAGCGAGCCGCCAATCGCGAAGTTGCTGATCGTGCCGTTGGGCAGATAGAGTCCCTGATCGGGAGGCGATCCGATCACCGCCGAGCGTACCTTGCCGGCGATGATTCGCGTCGGGTAGCCGGTGGTGTCACCCGTCGGGAAGCCGGAGGTCAGGTCGCCGCCAAGCGTCACGTTGGAAATGCTCGTGCCCGCGTCAATCTCGGAGTTGTAGATTGCGGTCGTTCCATCAGCGCCGACGTTCACATTGTTGATACCCACGCCGGCGGTGATCCAGCTTCCGAAGATTCCGTGGGCCACGTTCACATTGCTGAGGTTCTTGGCGACGTTGATGTTGGCCGACTGGATGCCGCCCTGGCTCGCGCCCCCTCCCAGAACCGTCAGGCTATTGAGGTTCAGACCCACGCCCAGGTCGGTCGCGCTGGCCGAGCCCTGGCCCCGCAGGAAGCCACCCACGCTCAGCGCGCTCAAGTCGCCGCCGACCACGATGCCGCTGGCACCGGGATCGACCTGGATGTTGCCGCCCACGGACAGGGCCGCCAGGTTCCGGCCCACGCTGATCTGGCCGCCCGAGTCGATGACCACCGAACCGCCCACCGTGACCGTCCCGGTCTGATCGCGGCCGACGGCGAAGAGGCCGTTGTGTGAGAGGGTGAAGTCGCCGGCGATGCTGATCGGTTCCAGCGAGTCGCGGCCGATGATGAACTGGCCGCCGTTGAGGTTCATGCTCGAGATGGTCAGTGCGGTGGCCGCGGCGCTCTGGCCCAGGCTCTGGAAGGCCGAATTCACATCGCCGGCGATGAGGACGTGCCCGCCAGGGCCCAGGTTCACGGAGCCGACGTCGAAGGTGCTGACGCTGCCGTGCACGTCAATCTGCGCGGCGGGTCCGAGGGCGCCGAGTTCCAGGCTGCCGACGCTGCCGCTGAGCGGTGTCATGGCCCCGGCCAGCTCCACGCTGCCGGCCAGGATGCTGCCAATCTGCCCGGAGCCGATGGTGAGGTTGCGGATGGTCATGGGACCGTTGGGCACGTGAAACCGCGGGCGCACCTGTGAGATCGTGAGCGTCGATGCCTCGGTTGTCCCCAGCACCTTCACATCGAACGCCCCGCCGCCGGCCGGCGAGGTCTTGAGGATGCCCGGCCCCTGCACCTGGAGTGAATACACCCCGTAAGGCGTAGGAACGTTGCGGACGTGGCTGAAGCCCGTGTAAAGCGATAAGAGCTGGCGCGATTCCAGGCATTCCAGCGCGGGTCTGGTGCCGGCCCGGTGCATCGGGTTCATTCTTCGCGCGGAGACCCGTGATGACTCCCGCTGCCGGGAAGTTCGCTGCACGCCCCCAGTCATGGGCAAGAACTCCTTTTCCCGCCGCCAGCGCGGGTGCGTTCTGGAACACTGGCCCGAGCCCGATTCCAAACCAGGAATCATCACCCGCGGTCGTTTTCTCATCGGCTGCGGGCGAGAAATCTGCGCCGGGTGATCCCCTGATTCTCCATTTTCTTTGTTTTACCATCGGAAGGAGACGTTCCCGGAATGAGTCAATGCCCAAAAAAGCGAGGCCTGGCCGGACCGCGGCGCCCTCCCATCCGGCCCGGGACGTGCAAATCCTCGAGCTACGGGAGCATCGGATTCATCGCCAGTTTCGGAGAGGCAAGGGCCGTCTTGCTCGTCCTATGGAAAGGGGCCCCGCGATATGTGGCTTCCAGTTCAGGGCAGTTTCATGGCGGGTTCAAGACAAAATTGTGGCCGAGATGAGACCTCCCATGCCAGCGCCCGGTCCCGTAACGGCACTTCCCCTTGAATGCGACCAGAAACGGATTTTCACGTGACGATCTACTTGCTTCTGGCGGACGACCGGCGCGTTTTTTTTTACGCAGACGAGTGCGAGGCGGTCGCCGACGAGGCTGCCGATGACGCGCGTGCTGCGCCCACATCCCTGCGGGATAAACTGCTCCGGCGCTGGGAGCATTGGTGGAATGACGTCCACCATGCTCGAAGCGGAGCAATGGGATGGATGAGGCGAGGTTGGGACTGGATGCATTCACTGACCCGTGCGGACGAGCCGATGCTGCGGCGTTTGCGATCGGCCACGCGGATCGATCTGAAGCACCCGACCACGCGGCCGGTTGAAGAGGTCCGTAGCCTCTGGAGCGATTATCTGCGCCGGCGCGGGCGTGCTCATGTCGTCGCGCTGAGCTACAATGCCATCATCGCCCCGGTGGCGCTGGCGTTGCTCTGGCCCTTGCCCGGCCCGAACCTGATCGGCTACTGGTTCGCTTATCGGGCGGTCCATCACTGGCTGGTTGTGTCCGGAATCCGGGCCGTCCGGAGCGGCCGCACCGTCACTCACACTCATGCTGACGCCCGGCTGGACCAGCCCGTGGAGCGGGATGCGGGGGGCACGGCCCGGCACGAGGCGGTCAACGGAAAGTGCGACCACCTCGAAGATTACGTGAAACTCGCGAGCGTCCCGCGGACCCAGGGAGAGAGCGCACGCTCGCCGCAGGAGCCGCACGACGCGCGACCATGAGACTGCTGAGCTACAACATCCACAAGGGGATCGGCGGCCGGGACCGGCGCTATCGTCTGGAGCGGATCATCCAGGTCATCGAGGACCAGAACCCGGACCTCATTTGCCTCCAGGAGGTGGACCGGCACGTGTCGCGGACGCGGCACGACGACCAGCCGCGCCGGCTTGTCGAGGCGTTTCACGCCGCGGCTCACATGTATCAGCTCAACGTCAAGCTCAGGGATGGCGGCTACGGCAACCTGGTCCTGTCGCGCTGGCCCTTCCAGTCGCATCACCAGGTCTCGCTCAGGCACGAGCGGCGGAAAGCCCGCGGCGCTCAGCTTGCCGTGGTCAACAGCCCAGAGGGGCCATTCCACCTGGTCCACTGGCACCTTGGCCTGGCCGAGCGGGAACGGCACTGGCAGGTGCTCCATCTCATGGAACACCATCTCTTCCGCCAGGCCGCTCACCTGCCCACGCTGATCGTCGGAGATTTCAACGACTGGCGCAATACGCTGGCGGATGGGCTCTTCGCCCGCCGCGGCTTCAGCCAGTTAACCGCTCCGCGGTCACGCTTCCTGTCGTTTCCGGCGTACTTTCCGATGACCGCCCTCGACAAGGCGTTCGCCCGCGGGGGCTGGAGATTTCGCCATGTCCGGATCGCCCACTCGCGGCTGGCGCGCGATGCCTCCGACCACTTGCCGCTGGTGATCGACTTTCATCTCATGGCCAGAGATGCGGCCAGCCCCGACAGCCGCCAGCGAGAAACCCGCTGAGCTCAGTACGGTTTCTCCGAGTCCACCCCGCTCGCCGTCTTGCTCCGCGGCTCGGCAAAGGCGGGCGAACGCCTCGAGTCGGTCTCCTGGCGCGGTGACACCGCGCAGCTCCCGCTCATTCAGGTGGCCACTCCCATCCTCGGCAATATCCAGCGATTGAGCACAATCCAGACGGCCACGAAGCCGACCATCAGCAAGATTTCGGACATCGATTTCTTCCGTTCCAAGGCCCTTGCACCTCAGTCCCAGGCGGTTACAATAAGGTACTGCCTTCTTTAGTTATATAATCGAAGGGCTATAAAGTCAACACAATGACTCCACTCCTCCCCGACGACCTGCTGGACCTGATCGCGACCAAGTTTCAGATGCTGGCCGATCCGACGCGGCTGGCGATCCTCCGTACGCTCATGGAGGGCGAGAAGAGCGTAGGGCAGGTCGTCACGGAAACGGGACGCGGGCAGGCCAACGTTTCCAAGCATCTCAAGCTCCTGGCCGACTCGGGCTTGGTGCGCCGGCGGAAGGAGGGGTTGCAGGTGTACTACCGTCTCGACGACCCCCTGGTCGAGCAGCTCTGCACGCTGGTCTGCTCGACGATCCGCGGCGAGGTGGAGCGTTCGGTCGAACGCCAGAGCCAATTGCTGCAAAAGCTGGGCCCGGCACGATGAGCCCGCCCTGGCGAGGACCGCGGCGGACTGCCGTCGATCGCCAGGAAGACGCTCCGGGCCTCGGAAGTTCAGTCGCAGGCACCTGCCGCTTTGGCATCGCGGCACACCTCCTGCTGATTCTCTTCACCGCCGTCTGGCTCCGCGTGCGCGGGCTGGGCCAGTACAGCTTCTGGTATGACGAGGTGGTCACCATGCGGCTGGCGCGGACGGCCGGTCCCCGCGCGCTGATCGGCCTGCTTGGCCAGATCGACGGCACCCGCGCGCCGCTTCATCCGCTGGTTCTTCAGGGCTGGGTCAAGCTCTTCGGCGACTCGGAGACGGCCGGACGATCGTTCAGCGCCGTCTGCGGAATCGGCACCGTGCTGGCCGTCTATCAGCTTGGCCGGCGCCTCTGGAACGATCAGGCGGGGCGCTGGGCCGCCTGGCTCGCGGCCGTTTGCCCGCCCCTGGTCTACCACGCACAGGAAGCGCGCATGTACGCCTGGCTGGTGCTCGTCGCCTGCCTGTCGTGGCTGCTGTTCCTGGAGTTCCGGCGTACGGAGTCCATCCCGCTGAGGATCGCCTACGGTCTGATGCTGACGGCGCTTGTGTACAGCCACCCGGTTGGCCTCTTCATGGTCGCGGCGCACATTGCCGCATACTTGCTCGTCCGCCGCTCACTCGCGCTCGGGTTCCGCTCGTGGCTGGTCATCCTGGCCGGCGTCTTGCTGGCGATCGCACCATGGCTGCCGCGCTATCTCGACCACGGGACCGATTATCCGCTCCCGCGGTACTCGCTGCGCGTACTGCTGGCCGTACCGATCGAGTACATCGGCGGCAACAGCCTCGTGTTGCTGGCGTGCATCCTGGTCATCGCCGCGGGGCTGTTCACCACGCAGGGTCGTCGTCCGCGACTGAGCCAGCCCGTGGAAAGCGGGATCCTGCTGTGCTGGCTGGTGGTGCCTCCCGTCCTCATGTTCGTGGAATCCTGGCTCCGCCAGCCGATCTTCGGGCCAGGTCGTTATCATCTCTTCATTGCCCCCGCCTATCTGCTCTTGCTGGCCCACGGTCTGTGCATGCTGCCCGGACCCTTGCGCTGGGCTCTCGCGCTCGGGGCATTCTGCCTCTCGATCGCGGCGATCGAGGCAAGCAACAACAGCCCTGTGGTCAAGGCCGACTGGAGGGCGCTCGGGCAGTGGCTGAGCCAGGAAACGCAGGGAAATGCGACCATTGCGATTCACCCCAGCGACTCGCGGTTTCCCCGTGACGAGGTGGAGGCCGCACGCTATTACCTCAGTCCGCGTCACCGCGTGGTGCTGGGCAGCGGAGACAGCGCAGGAGCCAGTGCAGGAGATGATGCCGCAACGTTCGATGTCTATTGCCTGTCGGCCCAGCAGGTTCGTGCTGGCGTGAGAAGCTTATCCGACCTGGGGCCATCGGCGCCGGTCTGGCAGCGTACCGCGACCGCCCGGCAAGACGATGGACCTGACCATTACGGCATGATCGTCCGCCGCCGCTGAACGTGAGTCGAACGGTCCTGGTGGCGTGCCACACGATGAGCTGTTCACACTCCGAGGATGCTCCTGGAGATCCGGCTCAACACCCTGTTCCTGACACTCTCTGTGGTTTTCGACCCTGATTCCACAGGATCAGCAAGGCCAGCAATCCCAGCATCGGCACCAGGCCGGCCAGGCAGGTCACCGCGGCGTAGGAGCCGGTGCGGTCGATCCAGCGGCCTATCAGCCCCTGCACCAGCGCAGTGGACGTCCAGGTCATGAAGCTGAGCAGGCCGGTGATATTGCCCATCTGCCGCACCGACAGCTCTTGCGTGAAGGCGTAGTACGGCGGGAATTGCCCGAGCGAACCAAAGCCCACAAGCAGCAAGATCACCAGAAGCCCCCAGGAAGACGGCAGCAGCACCATGAGCGTACTGGAGGCGGTCAGCAGCACACAGAACGCGAATGCGGCCATTCGCGCCCGGTGCACCGGCCAGCCATTGCCTGTCAACCACTTGACGGCCAGGCCCGCCAGCAGGCAGCCAATGCCCGCGGCCAGGTAGTACAGCGAGCTGAAGCTCTGCGTCCGGGTCTTGCTGTAGCCGTATTGCGTCTCCAGCATCATCGGCATCCAGGCGCGGAAGTACTGCCAGCAGAGGTTGATGGTGATGACCACGACCACCAGGGCAAGGAACCGTGCGACGGGAATGCGCTCGCTGGGCGCGGCCTGGGCCGGCAGTTCCGTGCGGCCTGGCCCGGCAGGCTCAGGCTCGCCGGCGATCTCCAGATCGCGGGGGCGAATGACCAGAAGCCAGAGGACGATCCAGGCCAAGCCTGCCGCCCCCACGACCTGGAAGGGAAGACGCCAGGCGCCCGGGCCGCCGTGGTTCAGCAGAAGCACCAGGGGCGGCGTGATGATGGCACCCAGCGATGCACCGCTCTGGAGAATGCTATTGCCCAGAGGCCGCCGGTCACGGGGCAGCAGGCGTTGTGCGGCCGCCAGCGCACAGGGCCACTGCCCGGCCTCAAAGAAGCCCAGGAGGACACGGCAAAGCAGAAGCTGAAAGTAACTTTCCACCCAGCCGGTCAGGAACCCGACCGCCGACCAGCCCAGCAGGATTGCTGGATAAAGCCAGCGCAGGCTGACCCGGTCGGCCATGGCCCCGGTGACCAGGCTGCCGAAGGCAAATGCCAGCCCGAAACCTGTCTCCAGCCAGCCATAGTTCTCGTTGCTCAGCCCCAGTGCGCCGCGGATCTCGGTGGCCTGCTGTGCCAGCGTCTGCCGGTCCATGTAATTCAGCATGGTCGCCAGCAGCATCAGTCCGCAGATGACCCAGACGCGGGGCGAGGTCCGGCCGTCGTCCTGGGCGTCCGGGCTTTGCTGTGGCCTTGATGGCGGGCTCATGTCAACCATCCCACGACCGTCCATCCCAGGCGAGCACGCGCTCCAGGAAGGCCACAACGTCGTCCGCGAAGCGGCGAAACAGGGTCTCACCCTTGGCGGCCGTCGCCTGGCGAGGGTCGCCAATATGGCCCGGGGCGCTGCGTTCCCGTGTGATCCAGCCGCGGGTCGCGGGCTCGAAGGGATTGCCGAACGGGACCGGCTCGATCGCCTCCAGGTCGCCGACCAGGTGCGGAGCGAGCTGGAGGATCATGGAGGTTTCCCACTCACAGGCATGGCCCATGCGGTCCTGCGCGAACCCGGCCTCTGGACCGTGCGGTCCTGCGCCCAGCAGCCAGTAGGTGGCCGAGAGGAACAGGAGGTCCGCGCGCTGGCGATAGCGCTGGCGTGCCTCGAAGACCGCCTGGCTCGCCGGTACGATGTTGCCGCCGTGGCCGTTGAGCAAGACGACGCGTCGGAAACCATGCGTCAGGACGTTATCGATGAGCCCCCCCAGCACGTCCAGATAAGTCCGCGGCGCGGCCGAGAGGGTGCCGGCGAAGTCCAGATGGTGATGCGAGTTGCCCAGCCAGAGCAGCGGAGCCCAGATGATGCGGTCGCCGAGCGCGTCGGCCGCCCTGCGCACGATCTCCTCCAGCAGCAGGCTGTCGGTCAATACGGGCAGGTGCCGGCCGTGCTGCTCCACAGCGGCAATGGGAAGCACCACCGGGACGTTCGCGGAAGCGGCCGCAATCGCGGGCCAGCTCAGTTCTTGAAGCCGCACGAGAATGCCCTTATCGTCAAGAGCGGGAGCGAACGGACCACAGCCTTCGCGGAGACACGCCGCGGCCCCAGTGTAGCCGGACGGACGGGCAACTCAAAGCCAGTGATCCGAGCTTCCAGCCGTGGTCCAACGGCTCTGTCAAATTAAAGACTTTTTACCATTCCGAAGATGACCCGGGCGTTTGTACCTGTTAACCTGAGGCAATCGCAGGACTCCTCCCTCGAAGATCACCGTACAGCTTACGGAGGTTCACCATGCCTCGCCTGCTCGTCATTGAGGACCAGCGGAAACTGCTCCAGAGCCTGGAGCGCGGTCTCTCTGAAGAGGGCTACGATGTGATCTCGGCTCTGACTGGCGAGGAAGGCTATCTTCAGGCGAAGAGCAAGCCGATCGATGCGATCGTGCTGGATTTGATGCTCCCCGAGCGCGACGGGCTGGACGTGCTGCGCAGCCTGAGGAATGACGGATTCACCAAGCCGGTCCTCATCCTGACCGCGCGTGACCAGGTGGAAGATCGCGTGCAGGGGCTGGATTCCGGGGCCGACGATTACCTGGCCAAACCATTCGCCTTCGCGGAACTGCTGGCACGGATTCGAGCTCTCCTGCGCCGCGACATCGTCAATCGCGACCTCTGCTTGAAGGCCGACGATCTGGAGATGAACCTGATCAGCCGCTCGGTCACGCGGGGCGGCCTGGAGATCGATCTCACCCGGCGCGAGTTCGAACTGCTCGAGTTCTTGCTGCGCAACAAGAACACGGCGGTCACGCGCGACATGATTGCTCGTGAAGTCTGGAAAGAAGGTACGGGTACGCTGACGAACACCATTGATGTTTACATCACGCTTCTCCGCAAGAAGATTGAGCGGCCCGAGAAGAAGACCCTGATTCATACGGTTCGCGGCGTCGGCTACGCGTTGAGGGACGGCGTATGAGGGGTGCGAGTATTCGCTGGCGGCTGGCTCTCTGGTTCAGCGGCGTGCTGGCCGGCGTGCTCGTCGTTTTTAGCATCGGCGTCTACCTGCTGATGCAGCGGGTGCTCCAGAACCGGACGAGCGAGAGCCTGCTGATCCAGGCCCGAGTGATCGAGGACCAGATCATGCGGTCCAGCGACCGCTGGCCGATCCGTGACCGCCTGGAACGTCAGTACGCGCGGCATCCCATCTTTGATATCCAGGTCACCGACGCGGGCGGCAGGGTCTGGATGCGTGGCGAACGAATCCGCGAGCGCCCGCTCCCTCCGCCCTCGAGACCGGCGGTGAAGGGCCGTGACGTCTTCGACAATTTCCAGGTAGCCGGCGCCGGCCGGTTCCGCATGGTCAGCCGGCTCACAACTGACAGCAAAGCGCCCTTGCTGCTCCAGGTGGCCACGTCGCTGAAAGAAAACGAGAGGGAACAGGGCGAACTGCTGGCCATCTTGCTGCTGCTCGGTCCGCTGGCGCTGGGATGCACGCTCGGTAGCGGCTACGTGCTGGCCCGCCAGGCGCTGGCGCCCGTGGAAAAGATGGCGGCCGCGGCCGATGAGATCACTGCCACCCGGCTGGACCGGCGCCTTGAAGTACCCAACCACGATGACGAGCTGGGACGTCTGGCGCGCACGCTCAACGGCATGATCTCCAGGCTGGAGCGCTCGTTCGAGGAAGTGAGGCGGTTCACGGCCGATGCCGCGCACGAGTTGCGTACCCCGCTGGCGATCCTCCGCAACGAGGCCGAGGTCGCCTTGCGCATCCCGAGAGATTCCGAACAGTACCGCGACTGCCTGGAAAACATGCTCGAAGAGATTGACCACCTCTCCCGACTGAGTGATGTCCTGCTCTTTCTTTTCCGCGAAGACGCAGGTCTCGGCGCTCAAAACGGAGCAGTCCTTGACCTGGAAGCGATTGTCCGCGAGGTCGCGGACGACATCCGGGTCGTGGCGTCCGAGCAGAAGCAGGAGCTCATCGTGGACGCAGCGCTGCCGTGCTATGTGCTGGGCAACGCCGAGCAAATCCGCCGCCTGCTGCTCAACTTGCTGGACAACGCGCTGAAATTCACACCGGCCGGCGGCCGCATTGGCATCCGGCTCGAGAAACCGAAGGGAGAGGTCAAGGTCGTCGTCTCGGACCGCGGCATCGGCATTGCGGCCGAGCATCTTCCGCGCATCTTTGACCGCTTCTACCGGGTCGACTCCGCCCGCAGCCGGCGCACCGGCGGCGACGGCCTGGGGCTTGCCATCTGCAAGTCCATCGCCGAGGCCCACCAGGGGACGATCGAGGTCACCAGCCAGCCCGGAACGGGAACTCAGGTCACGCTCACCTTACCCGAAGCGATCGCGCGCCGGCCTTCCGTCACCGAACTGGCAGCCACGGTCACGAACGGAGTGATCTACCCATGAACGAAAAAATGCGGTGCCGGACGGCTTGCGTGGCTCCTGCCCTCGTATGCCTCGCGCTCGCCGCAACAGCCGGTGCCGGAACCACCTGGGACTTCGACAACGAGCGGACCGGCACGCTTCCACAGGGTTTCGCCGCGGCCGTCGGGCGGTGGATGATCATCGAGTACGACGGTGGCAAGGTGCTCACGCAGGTCGCCCGCAACCCGGACCAGGTCTTCAACGTGCTGCTCATCAACGACCACGACACTCAGGACGTTGATCTCTCTGTCAAACTGCGTCCCATCGCGGGCCAGAACGACCAGGGCGGAGGACTCATCTGGAGAGCGCGGGACGCTGGCAACTACTATGTCGCCCGCTTCAACCCGCTGGAGAATAATTTCCGGGTCTACACGGTGGTCAACGGCAAGCGCACCTTGCTCCAGAGCGCCGAGGCCAAGCTCCAGGGGCCATGGTGCCGCCTGCGCGTCACCATGAGAGGCGATCACATCGTTTGCTTCAAGGACGGCGTGATGCTTCTGGAACTGCACGACACAACGTTTTCAGCTTCAGGCAAGACTGGCCTCTGGTCGAAATCCGACGCGCAGACCGAGTTCGACGACCTGGAGCTGAAGGCACTCTGAGGTCGAAGGCCGGACCCGCGTCGTCCCTGCCTGGGGCGGCTTCGGGCGCAGCCTCGGCCGTGTGCTCGTACGAGCGAGTTGCCCGTGGGGCTTCGTGGTTCATCGTCATGCCGCAATAACCGGCACGCGGCTCATGAGCTGACCAGAACGCTTCCGCCCGCTTGCTGAGGGGCCTCCTTGCCTGCCGCGGCGCCCGGCCTGGCGTCATCCAGGCGCGCGCCACGGACCGGGGCCAGCGACTTGAGCGTGAGCACGGGCACCGGGGAGTGCCGGATCACGTCCTCGGCCACGCTGCCCAGCAGCACGCGGGACAGGCCCGTCCGACCGTGCGTCCCCAGCACGATCAGGTCGCACTGCTGTGCTTCCGCCACGTGCAGGATCTGCTGCCCGGCGTTTCCCTCGACGAGCATGGTTTCCACCCGCACGGCCGGCTCCGTCGCCGCCAGCTTGTGCAGTCGGTGCTGCAAGTTCTCGTGAAAGTCCGCGGGCAGTGGGACAGCCATGCCCAGCTCGCCATAATATACGGGCGGTTCGACGACATGCAGGAGCAGCAAGCGTGCCTCGTAGTCACGCGCCAGTGCGCCTGCAAATTTCAGGGCATGTTCCGACGGCCTGGAAAAATCCGTCGGGTGCAGGATCGTTTTGATGGGGATCATGGGACTTACCTCCGGATCCCTGGTCCGGCGGAACCGGCCGTCACGGGCGTCGTCATGCCGGAACAGAAGCCAGGTGGCGGAGGAACCACTCCTCCGCCAGCCGGGCGACCTCTTCCAGGGCGCCCGGCTCGGAGAACAGGTGGCTGGCCCCGGGAACAATGTCGAGCAGCCTCGGACAGCGCAGCAGCTCGTAAGCCTCCCGGTTCAGTTGCAGCACCACGTCGTCATCGCCGCCGACGATGAGCCGCGTCGGCGCGGTGACCTGGGGAAGCGCCTCCCGCGCCAGGTCGGGCCGCCCTCCCCTCGAGACAATCGCGGCAACCGTGCCCGGCCGCCGGCTGGCAGCCAGCAAGGCTGCGGCCGCACCGGTACTGGCGCCGAAGTAACCAAGCCGCATCTGCCGGGTTTCCGCCTCCGCGGCCAGCCATTCCGCTGCGGCTTCAAGTCGGTCTGCCAGAAGCACGATATCAAACACCAGCAAGTGGTCCTCGGCCTCATCTTCCTCGAGCAGGTCGATCAGCAGCGTGGCAAGCCTCGACGGCTGGAGCATTCTGGCGACGAACTGGTTGCGCGGGCTGAAACGGCCGCTCCCGCTGCCATGGGCAAAGACCACGACCCCCGATGCCCCCGTGGGTACGATCAGGCTGCCGCGCACGGTCCGCCGGCCGGCCGCGATCTCGACCTTGCGTTCCGGAAACGCGTGCTGCGTGCTGGCACTCATGGAGCGGTCTCCCTGGCAGATTTCGTAGCAAGGTCCGGGAATCGCTCGAGAAGAGTCTCAAACCCCTGGCTGATGCTCCCCCATCAAGGAGGCGATTGCGATTTGGTTCCGGCGATCATTGCGCCACCGGATCGGAGTTGACCGGCGGAGCGAGCCCCAGCGGACCCGGCGGCTCGGAGCCTGCGTTCGCGGCAGGCCTGGCCAGGAGGTCGATGACTTCTTCATCGCTCGTCTGGTCAAAATTCTCGTACCAGAGGCCGACCGCGCGGAACGGCTCGGGGGTAATCGATGCGATGCAGTCGTCGGCGATGGCCCGAAACTCATTGGCCGTGCTCGGTGCCGCCGTCGGCACGGCCACGATGATGCGGGCGGGGTTCTTGCGCCGCAGCGCCTGCACCGCGGCACGCATCGTGGATCCGGTCGCCAGGCCGTCGTCCACCAGAATCACCGTGCGACCCGACACGTCGAGCCGGCGGCGGGTGCCCCGATATAACAGCTCGCGCCGGGTCAGCTCCATACGCTGCCGCGCGATCTCCGCTTCCACCGCTTCCCAGGGGATCTTGAGCGCGTCGACCACCTCGTCGTTGATCACCACCACTCCACCAGAGGCGATGGCCCCCATCGCCAGCTCTTCCTGTCCGGGTGCTCCGAGCTTCCGTACCAGGAAGATATCCAGCGGTACTTGCAGAGCCCGCGCCAGTTCGTAGGCCACCGGCACGCCGCCGCGTGGCAAGCCCAGCACGGTCACGTCGCCGCGCCCCGCGTACTCGCGCAGGTCTTCGGCCAGGACCCGGCCTGCCTCGTACCGATCCGCAAACGACACGCTCATGACGCCACCCTGGGTTCGGCCGGGCTACCGGTCCGGATTCGTCCGAACGGTGCCCTCTTAGCACTGATTCACACGCGGCGCCGCACGGGAAAATGCCGAGGCCGCTCCATCCCGATATCCTTCAGACTAGATCCATCGCCGCTCACAAGTCAAGGTAGTTCTAGATACTTTATGAAACCTGATACATCGAAGCGACCGATTGCCTCATCGAAGCGTGTATTCACCCTGCCAGCCCGCCGTGCATGCCGCCGACGGCTTCTGCCACATGGCCCCGCATGGCCGGCTCAACGTGGAAGCTGGTACAGCCCCACGTGCTCGAGCGCATCCAGGATCCAGGGATGCGTCCACGGATTGCGCAGGGCATAGCCCGCGGAAAGCACGGAAAGCGCCAGGGCCGCCAGGCTCAGAAAGCGGACCACCGGCCGGGTCTGGCCTTGCTCCACGCCCTTGGGGAGCGCCAGAAGCCAGAACGGGATCAACCAGAAAACCCAGCGCAGGCCTTGCGTCGAGCCCCCGTAATTCCGCGCCAGCGGGTTCCAGGTGTAAAAGGCCAGCACCACCGTCGTGAGCAGCGCCGTCATCCAGGCGGCCGCGGCCATCGGCTCGCCTCCTTTTCTCAGCAGCAGCAGCCAGCTCAGAAAGGCCAGCAGCACCGCCAGGGCGGGAATCGAGAGGAACACCCAGACGTACGCTCGCAGCCTTCCGCCGCTTGACCAGGCCGCCGGGTCGTATTCATAAAAGCATACCAGTCCGATGCCCGCGAGCAGCGTGAGCCAGGCAAGGACCGCCAGCCACCGGCCCCCTCCGCGCAGCAGCCGGTAGACTCCCCACAGCGAGCAGAAGAAGATCGGCGAGAGCGACCAGAACCCGTGGTGCCCCAGCGTCATGTGAAAGAGATAAAGCCCGTACGGCTCGCGCGTGATGCCGCGCCGCGCAGCCTCCTGCGGATCGAGCCACGGAACATTCAGCGCGTCGAGCTCCAGGGGTGACTTCCACAAGCTTCCTTCCCAGCGGTAGCTCTCGGTGCCGAACTCGGTATACACAAGTCGAAACTCACCGAGCGCCGCATACTGCGCGGCCACCGAGGCCACAACGGGAATCAGGGCCGCGGGAAGGAAGTAGAGCAACGTCCGCCTCGGGAAGCGAAACAGCAACAGCCCGGCCACCAGCGCCAGAAACGACAGCGCCGGCAACTCATTGACCTCGGTGAACGCCGCCCAGAACCCGACCGACGCGAACCGCCAGGCCGAGACCAGCCCTTCGTCCCAGATTCGCAAGAAGTGGTACAGCGCGAAGAACGCGCTGAACGCGGCAATCGTGTGATTGTTCAATGTCTGCGTGAAGGGAAGCAGGTAGGTTCCCAGCGCCCCGGCGACCAGGCTGAAGCACCAGGCCCAGTCGTTGCCGGCGTATCGGTCCAGGATCCTCGCGTACAGGAGCAGGAACACCCAGAACGGCACGATGTTCAGCAGCAGCAGCACGGCCTTGAAATAGAAGACGTGGGCCGACCACTTCACGGCGTCCTTCGGCTTTTCGAGGACCCCGATCTGCTTGCCGGGATGATCGGGATCAGGCTTCTGGACCCACCGCTCTTCCCGCTCTTGCAGGACCACACGGTCGAGCGGTATGCCCGAAAGCTTGCGGGCCGGGTAGAGTAACGCCGCGATCAGCGTGGGCAAGAGCGCGGGCTTGCTGGAGAAGTAATGCTTCACCGGTTCCGCACCGGCGCTCTGCCCCTTGACGGCGTCTGATACCTTGTCCTGGGTCTCGGTCAGCCACGGGCATTCATCGATGACGTACGTCCCGCGTTCCAGCAGGCTCCAGACCGTACACCAGCGCGAGATGTCATTCGCGCCCATCATCGCGGGCTGCCGGAGCATCACGCCCAGGGTCAGCGCCACGGCCGCGGTGATCACGACCAGTGCCAGAAAGCGCCGCGATTCGGGGCGGCGCGGTTCGAGATCCGATTCCGGGTCTATCATGAAGAAGCTCGGGGCAACAGGAAGGCTCGCGCGGGGCCGACCATCGCGGCGCAGAACTCTAGCATCGAAGCGATCACGCGCTCTGTCAACGCGCTTGTGAGGAGCCGCCGACCGGCGCGTTGGCGTCGGAATGGGGCGGAGTGGTCTCTGCGATACTGTACGTGTCTTCGCCGCGAATGCTGTAAGCGGTGACCAGCTCGGCCAGGATGCCCAGGCTCAGGAGCTGCATGCCCACGATCAGCAAGGCAATCGAGTAGAAAAGCATGGGCCGGACGCCGATGGGACGGTAACCGGGAACCCAGTATCCCAGTACCCAGATCGCGGCCAGGTAACCCATCCCCAGCAGCCCGCACCCCAGCAGCACGAGCCCCGTTCCGCCCAGCAGATGCAAGGGCCGCTCGCGAAACCGGGTGAGGAAGCGCACGGTGAGCAGATCGAGAAAACCCTTCAGGAACCGGGAAAAGCCATACTTGGAGGTCCCATGGCGTCTCGGCCGATGCTGGACCACGACCTCGGCCACGCGGAAACCCCGGGCGTGCGCCAGTACCGGCACGAAGCGGTGCAGCTCGCCGTAGATCTCCACCTCATGGACGACCTCGCTCCGGTAGACTTTGAACCCGCAGTTGTGGTCGTGCAGGTGGCAGCCGGAAAGCGCGCTGACCATCCAGTTGAAGACCCGGCTGGGATACACCTTGTGCCAGGGATCGTGGCGCGTCTTCTTCCAGCCGCTGACCACGTCGTACCCCTCATCAAGCCGGGACAGGAAGCGGGGAATCTCGGCCGGATCGTCCTGCAAGTCCGCGTCGAGGGTGAAGATGCGCTCGCCGCGGGCCGCGCGGAAGCCCGCCGAAAGCGCGGCGGCCTTCCCAAAATTGCGGCGAAAGCGAATGGCACGGACCCGCGGATCACGCCGGGCCAGCTCGCGGAGGACGTTCCATGATCCGTCGCGGCTGCCATCATCGACGTACAGGAACTCGACCGGCCCCTCGGCCGGTGCGCGAAAGACGGCATCCAGCTCGCCGTGCAGCGTGGCGAGGCTCTGTTCCTCGTTGAACACCGGAACGACAACGGAAATCATGCCAGACCCGGACCCTCGGTCGGTAAAGCCGCATCCCTTGAGCCGAACCAGGGGCCGGAAAGCAACGCGGCCGCCACGACCTCGGCGGCCACCCAGACCAGCCGCAGCGCCAGGGCCGCCACGACCGCGAGGTCCTGCCCGAACACCGGCCCGAATGCGAACATGAGCACACCCTCGCGGACGCCCAGGCCGCCGGGCAGCACCGCGACCACGAACCCCGCCACGGTGGCCAGCGCGACGCTGGCCACCACCACGGCCGCCACGCTCCAGAACTCGAACCGGGTCGCGGGAACGAGCCCGCGGACCACCAGGATCTGGCTCAAGCCCAGGAGCAACCAGGACGCCACCCCGCGCCCCAGCCCGCGTGCCAGTAACCCGGCGGAGAGCCTGGGCAGGGCGTCGGGACCCACGCCGGGCATGGGCATACTCACAACCATGGCCAGTCGGCGGAAGCAGGGGGGCAGCACCACGAGGAGGAATGCCAGCCCCAGTCCCAGGCCAAGCAATCCGGCCAGCAGGTGGAAAGGCAACTCAAGACGCCCGAGCCACGGCAGCGTCAGCGAGAGGACAGGCGACGGCCCCGCCAGCGCGAAGCCGAGCGCGGCCACCAGGCTCCCCGCCGCCATCATCACCAGGGTCTCATAGAACGTGGCAATGGCCGCAGTGGCCGGCCGGGCCCCATGAGTCGCAGACATCGCCGCGCGCATCACCACGACCATGGCCTTGCCGGGCACGTACTTCCCGAGATGGCTCACCAGGTAGGCCCGGTACGCGGGAAGCGAGCGGATTGGCGTTGCACTCGCGCTGAGAATGTCTTCATAGAAGAACGCACAGCAAGACAAACCTGCCAAGTAAACGAGCCCTGAGAGTACCAGGTAGAACGGGTGGGGCTCGATCGAGACCTGATGGCTCCTCAAGTCATGCCAGGTGCGCAGCACATGCCGCCCCACCCCCCAGAGCACGAGCAGGGCCACCAGCGCCTTGACCAGGACGATCAGTCGCTTCTTCCAACGGGCACGGTCCATCCGCGGGAATCATGTCTCCCGGGCGGGCGCCGCGGCCGGGAGCCATCACCCTTCGGTCATCGGCCCGCCCCTTATCAGGCTACAGGTCTCCCGCGGTGGCGGCAAGTTGCTGGGGGGGTGGACAGCCCCGGGTCGGACAGCCCTCAGCGGTCGCCCGGCGGCATTTTCGCTTGCTTGATTCGCGTGGCCGGCTCGGATAGGTTGAGGTGGATCTGTATCTCGGCCATGGCGGGAGTTCCTGCGCGATGAAGCTCGAGTTCTCCGGTCAGGTGATTCTTCAACCGTCGTTCGCGCCCAGGCCCGGCATCAGCCATGTCCTGTTCGACTTTGACGGGACGCTGTCGCTGATCCGCCAGGGCTGGCCCGAGGTCATGGTGCCGATGTTCACGGAGGTGCTGCCCGCGCTCCCCGGCGAGACGGAGGCCGATCGCAGCAAGCTCGCGTTCGAGGACATCATGCACCTCAACGGCAAGCAGACCATTTACCAGATGATGCAGCTTGCCGGGCGGATCCGCGAGCGGGGCGGCGAACCGAAGGACCCGCTCTGGTACAAGCATGAGTATCTGCGCCGGCTCGACCTCCGGATCAAGGACCGGCTCGACGGCCTGAGACGGGGAACCATTCCGCCCGACGACTTGCTCGTGCATGGAGCGCGAGGTCTGCTGGAAAACCTCAAGGCGCGCGGCCTGCCCCTGTACCTGGCGAGCGGTACCGACGGGGTCTTCGTCAAGCAGGAGGCCGAACTGCTGGGCCTGGTGCCGTACTTCGGACCGCGGATCTACGGTGCCCAGGACGATTACAAGACCTTCTCGAAGAAGATGGTCATCGAACGGATCATCCGCGAGAACGGCATCCGGGGCGAGCAGCTTCTCTCCTTCGGCGACGGGTACGTGGAGATCGAGAACACCAGGGAGGCCGGCGGTCTGGCCGTGGCCGTCGCCAGCGACGAGGCCAACAACGGCTCGGGCCGGATGGACGACTGGAAGCGCGAGCGGCTCTCGGGCGTGGGCGCCGACGTGGTGATCCCTGACTTCCGCGACGCCTCTCCACTGCTCGAGCTGATATTCCAGCGATGAACATCAAGCTGCTGAATCTCGATCGTCTCCAGGTGCGCCCGCTGGCCGAGCGCGACAGCCTGACGCGCGTCGAGGACATCCTGATCGACCCCGAAGCGCCGGCCGCGCCCTGCCCGCCAGGCGTGCTCGAGCCCATCCAGCGCTGCGCCGGCCAGATCCTCGAGGCCAGGGCCAGCGGGGCAGGGGTCCTGCTGATCTACGGCGCGCACCTGGTTCGTAACGGCACCGCGCGCATCCTCGGGGCCATGATGGAGCGCGGCTGGATCACCCATCTGGCCACGAACGGGGCCGGCACAATTCATGACTGGGAGTACGCCTGGCTGGGCCGCTCAACCGAGAACGTGTCGCGCGGGCGTTGCGGCCGGAACCTTCGGCGCCTGGGATGAGACCAGCCGCAACCTCCACCTCGCTCTCATCGCCGGCGGGCTGCGCGAGGAAGGCTACGGAACCGCGCTGGGCCGTCTCATCGCCGAGGACGGAGCCACGCTGCCAGCGGCGGGCGAACTGGAGGAAGCCATCCGGGCCGAGCCCGGACATCGGCTCACTCCGGCGCGTGCCGACGCGCTCTGGGCCATGCGCCGGTACGGCCTCGCGGCCGGACGCACCGCGGTGACCCACCGCTGGAAGGAAGCATCCATCCTGGCCCAGGCGTTTCGATTCCAGGTGCCGATGACCGTGCACCCGGGCATTGGTTACGACATCACCGCCAATCACCCCATCTTCAGCGGTTCCGTCGTCGGTCGCGCGGCCGCTCTGGATTTCCGGCTCCTGGGTGGGTCCGTCGAGACGCTTGACGGCGGGGTGGTCCTGTCCATCGGCTCGGCGATAATGGGACCGCAGATCTTCGAGAAGATCCTCAGTTGCGTGAACAACCTGCGGCTTCAGGATGGGCGGCCGATTGTCGCCGGGCACACGATCCACGTGGTGGACCTTCAGGACGGGGGCCAATGGGACTGGTCCGCGGGCGAGCCTCCCAAAACCAATCCCGCCTACTACCTGCGGTTCTGCAAGAGCTACTCCCGGATGGGCGGCGCGATGCAGTACCACCAGTGCGACAACGCCCTGTTCCTGCACACCCTTTTTCACCAGGCGCTCGAGGGATGACACCGGAGCGATTCGCCGCGATCACGTCGAAGTACGCCGCGCTGCGGATCGCGATCGCGGGAGATTTCTGCCTTGACCGCTACCTCGAGATCGACCCGCGCGCGCGGAGACGTCTATCGAGACGGGCCTGCCGGTGCACAACGTGACGCGGGTGCGCGCACAGCCCGGCGGCGCCGGCACGATCCTCAACAACCTGGTTGCCCTCGGTGTCGGCCGCATCCTGCCGGTCAGCTTCTGCGGCGACGACGGTGAGGGCTATGAGCTGCGCCGCGAGCTGGCCAGGCAGCCCGGAATCGATCTCGGGCACTTCATCACCACGCCCTTGCGGCGCACCTTCACCTATTGCAAGCCGCTGGTCGTCGAGCCCGGCCGCGAACCCGTCGAGCTGAACCGCCTCGATTCCAAGAACTGGACGCCTACACCGCAGGCTCTCGTCGACCGGCTGGCCGCGGGCCTCCGCGCCATGGCCCCGGACATCGACGCCCTGATCGTCCTGGAGCAGGTCGATCAGGCGGAGACCGGGGTCGTCACTCACGACCTGCTCAGGGCAATCGGCCAGCTTGCGGACGAGCGGCCCGATCTGCCGATCCTTGCAGACTCGCGCCGCGGGTTGGCGGGCTGGCCCAGGCTGAGCTTCAAGATGAACGCCGCCGAACTGGCGCTGCTTACCGGAGGCGATCGGGTGGCCGCACCGGATCAGGCCGCCGGCAAGGCGCTGGAGCTGGCACGCCGCAATGGCCGGCCGATCTTCGTGACCCTTGCCGAGCAGGGCATCGTGGGGGCTGCGGCGGACGGCTTGCGGGAGCATGTTCCAGCCTTGCGCGTCCGCGGTCCCATCGACATCGTCGGCGCGGGCGACGCCGTCACGGCCAACCTCGCCAGCGCGCTCTCCTCGGGCGCCTCGTTGCGGGAAGCGATCGAGCTGGCCGCGGTCGCTTCCTCCGTCGTCATCCATCAGATCGGCACAACCGGTACGGCGAACATCTCGGATCTCTCGACCTGGATGGCGGAACTCCCCGCGGCTTGAAAGCCGGCCCGCCGCGCCCCCCGGTCCGCCACGCGCAATCCGTGCATTCGCCTTGTTCAGACCAGCGCGCGTGGAAGTTCGTCTCATCTCTCGTTCCGCTCGCTGCCGAAGGATCGGATGAATCTCATCCAGACCTTTCCGAATGCCATGCGGCGGATCGCTCGACGGACCTTTCGCTTTCGCGCACATCGTAGTGGAGAACGCAGACCATGAGATTCCGCCCCAGGGGGTTCACCCTGATTGAGTTGCTGGTCGTCATTGCGATCATTGCCGTCCTGATCGCGCTCATCTTGCCTGCCGTGCAGTCGGCCCGCGAGGCAGCCCGACGCGCCCAGTGCGCCAACAACCTGAAGCAGATTGGCCTGGCCATGCACAACTACGCCACCGTGACGGACACCACGCCACCGGGATGGAAGGGTTGCTGCTGGGGCACCTGGCTGATCTACGTCATGCCGTACCTCGAACAGAACACCCTGTACGATAGCTGGAACTTTTCGGGCAATAATATCTGGGGCGGCAACTTTGATTCGCCGTTCCGTTACGGCGGCCCGACGAACCTGACGGTCAGCTCGACGCGGGTGAGCAGCTACTATTGCCCGTCCGACGGCGGTAACACGAGTCTCGTCGGCGGCCAGAGCTGGCCGGTCACCTCGCAGAATTATGTCGTGAATTTTGGCAACACCTCGGCCACGCAGGACACCACGCTCGACGGCGTCGTGTTTCTGGGGGCGCCGTTCACCGATATCGGCTCTCCGGTCACGGCCATTTACGGCTCCTCCACATCGCCCGCGGCCATTGGCGGCATCATCCGGCTGAGCGCCATCACCGACGGGTTGAGCAACACCATGCTCACCTCGGAAGTGATCGTCGGGCAGGGCTACGATCTGCGGGGCTTCTCCTGGTGGTTCGAAGGGGCCGCGTTCGAAGCGTACCTTGGCCCGAACAGCACGTTGCCCGACCTCATGCAGAGCCAGGGATACTGCAATTATCCGAACCTGAACAACCCTCCCTGCATTCAGGCGCCGTCGATCGTGTCCATCACCAACGCCGCGCGCAGCCGGCATCCGGGAGGAGTGAACGTCGGGATGGCTGATGGGAGCGTCCGGAACATCCGGAACAGCATCAACCTGTTCACGTGGCGGGCGCTCAGCACCACCCAGGGAGGTGAAATCATCAGCGGCGATTCCTTCTGAGAAGCCACCGGCCGGCAAGGAACGGCGGGGCGCGTTGCACCAGCGCCCCTTTTGCTGCACCATGGGCGTCATGACCCCGCGACATTCCACGCATCCCCCGCAAGGTCGAAGTGATGCCGGGAACCTGCATCCCGCCCGGCTCCACAGCGATGAGCTGACCAGGCAGTGCGAGCTTCGCACCACGCGGCGGTCCGGACCAGGCGGGCAGAACCGCAACAAGGTGGAGACGGCGGTCATCCTGACGCACCGCCCCACGGGGCTCAGCGCCGAGGCCTCGGAACGGCGCACCCAGGGAGAGAACCGCCGGGCGGCCCTGTTCCGCCTTCGTCTCAGGCTGGCGCTGGAGGTCCGCGCGCAGATCACCTCCGGAGAGCTCGCCCCGTATGAGCCCAGCGCGCTCTGGAAACGACGCTGCCCGGGCGGCCGCATCGTGATCAACCCCGATCACGACGACTTTCCCGGACTTCTGGCCGAGGCGCTCGACGTGCTAGCGGCCAGCGGCTACGATCCCAGGCAGGCAGCCTCCCTGCTTGGCTGCTCGCCGTCGCAACTGGTCAAGTTCGTGAAAGAAGAGCCGCGGGCCTTTGCCCTGGTCAACGACCGCCGTCGTCACGCCGGCCTGCACCCGCTGGTGTGACGCCTGCCGTGGGACAGGAAGGTGCACCGCGAAGCCGCCCTGGGCAGTGGGAGCCGATCATGGCCGATGCGCTGAATCTTCTCGTCGTTTATGGTTCGGTTCGCCCACAGCGGCAAGGAATCCGTGCAGCGCGATTCCTGGTCGATGCCTGCAAGGCGCGGGGGCACCAGGCAACGCTTATCGACCCGCTCGAGCGGCGGCTTCCATTGCTGGGGAAGATGTACAAGGAGTACGAGAAGGGGCACGCCCCCGAGGTGCTCGAAGAGCCTGGCCGAGGCGATTCGTCAGGCCGATGCATTCCTCATCGTCTGCGGCGAATACAACCACAGCATTCCCCCGGCTCTCTCCAACTTGCTGGACCACTTCCTGGAGGAGTATTTCTGGCGCCCCTCGGCGATAGCCTGTTACTCGGCCGGGGCCTTCGGGGGCGTGCGCGCCGCGATGCAGCTCCGCGCGATGCTCTGCGAGCTGGGCACACCGAGCATCCCCTCGCTGCTGCCCATCCCACGCGTGCAGGACGCGTTCGACGAGCAGGGCCGTCCCCACGACGACGCCTATCACCAGCGCGCCGCGCGCTTCCTGAGCGAGCTGGAATGGTACGCCCACGCCCTCAAGGCGGCCCGCCTGGCGGGTGTGCCGTATTGAGGGATCCTCATCCGACTGGCCGGCGGAAGCGTTTGCCCCTTACAGGCCAAGATGCTGCCGCGCAAACTCCAGGCAGAGGCTCACGTTGTCATCCTCGGCACGAAGCTGCTCGGGCAGTGGCAGCTTGCTGGTCCGCGGCAGCGCCCGGGCGGGTACATGGCCGCGGACCATCCGCAAGGCGCGGGCCAGGTGACGGCCGGGCAGGTCTGGGAATGTCTCCCAGTAGCGATCCGTGAGGCAGGGCACCGGCAGCGGGTCGCGCGTGATCATCTCCAGGTTGAAGTGGACGTCGGGCGCGGCGGTCCGCAGGGTTCGTACCACGCGCGGCATGTCCAGGAGACCCGTACCCAGAGGAACCTCGGACAGCAGGAAGCCGTCACGGCTCTCCTCGACGGCCATGTCCTTGAAGTGGGTCGTGAAGGTTCGGGGCGCCAGCGCATCGACCACCTCCATCGGGTCTTCCAGCAGCGCGATGCTGTTGCCGGTATCCAGGCAAATGCCGACGTGGTCATTGCCCAGCCGGTCCAGCACGGAGATCAGCTCATCGGCCCGCCAGTCCTTGTGGTTTTCGACGGCCAGGCGGATATCATGCCGGGCGACCACCGGCACGGCCAGGCTCAGCGCGTGCGCAGCCTCCTCGGCAAATCGGCGGAACGCGGCGTGCGAGGCGAAGGTCTCGTATCGCCGGCCCGACAACA
This sequence comes from uncultured Planctomycetaceae bacterium, assembly GCA_963833985.1. Taxonomy (GTDB): domain Bacteria; phylum Planctomycetota; class Planctomycetia; order Isosphaerales; family Isosphaeraceae; genus Aquisphaera. Next base: position 6,137,216 of record CAWIAD010000002.1, on the reverse strand, counting down.
TGACCGTCCGCACCACGGTGACCCCGGCGCGTTTCGCGGTGCGGATCTCGGCCTCGAAGCGATCCAGATCGCTCTGGCTTTTCGGCAGCGCGACGATCCCCTCCAGGTACATATCCGCCTCCTCGGCACGGCGGCGGAGGGCTTCGGCGTCCTGTTCGTCGCGGTGGCCGATACCCACCTGGACTCCGCCGACGCCCAGCGAACGACCGTACTCCAGGAACCGCGCGGCGTCGGAGAAGCGTTCCGCGACAGGCAAGGAGCGGCTGGCCGCCGTGTGCACGGCGTAGGAGTGGATCACCAGCCCGCACGAGCGCGCCCGCGTGCCCGCCCCGGCCAGCGCAGGCCTGGCTGCCAGCAGCGTGCCCGCTGCCTGGCGCAGCTTGAGAGCATTGTGCGCCTGTTCATGAACTGGATCCTTTCTCGGCCACCAGGGCCTTCTTCGTCGCGTCCCAGGGCGCCCGGTAGGGCCGCTCCAGCCAGGCGTTCGCCTCGGAGTCGCCGATCACCGCTTCCTGTTCCGCATCCCAGCGCAACGGCCGGCCCAGCCGCAACGACAGGTTCGCCAGGTGGCACGCGGTCGCCACGCGGTGTGCCGCCTCCAGCCCGGAGTTCGGTTCCTTCCGCGACTTGACGCAGTCGATGAAGTTGCGCATGGCGACGGAACTGGTCGAGATCGTTGCCGGAAGCGTCCTTCAGTGCCACGGTCTTGAAGCCGCTGGCAGGCGCCGGGCCGGCACTCCTGGGGCCTCCCCGCGGTTGCGGCCCGCCGAACCGCGGGATCGCGTTCTCCGGCGCAAGATCGGGGTCGGGCGTGACCACGAATCCCTGGCGCGAGATGGTCAGGCTGCCGCGCGTGCCGCAGAACTCCAGGCCGCGGTAGGGGCTCGCGCCCCGGCTGCATTCGCGGTGGGACCAGGTGGCGAACCAGTCTCCATGATCGAACCGGGCGTCCTGCACATCGGGCGTCTCTCCGTTGTCGCGGAGCGTGAACCGGCCTCCCTCGCTGGTGACGCCATGGGGCGCGGTCGCCCCCAGGAACCAGTGCACGATATCGAGCGAGTGCTGTCCCAGGTTGGTCATCTGCCCCCCCGAGTAATCCCAGAACCAGCGAAAGTGGTAGAGCGACCGGTTCGGGTTGTACGACCGCAACGGAGCAGGACCCAACCATGTGTTGTAATCGAGCTCCGGAGGCGGCGCGTCGTCGGGGGGCGAGCCGAAGCCCGGAAAGATGTTCCGGTAGGTCCACATCCGCACGGCGACGACCTTGCCGATATGCCCGCTCTGCACCAGTTCCCGGGCCTTCTGGTAGTGCGGCCCGGAGCGCTGCTGCGTGCCCACCTGCACGACCCGCCCCTGGCGTCGCGCAACGTCCACCATCCACCGGCCCTCGCGGATGAACAGCGAGAGCGGCTTCTCAACGTACACGTCCTTCCCCGCGGCGCAGGCCATCATCGTCATCAGGGCGTGCCAGTGGTCGGGCGTCGAGACGACCACGGCGTCCACGTCGCGGTCGTCAATCAGCGTGCGGAAATCGCCGAACTTGCGCGCCTGCGGACCCATCAGGGCGGCGGCTTCCTCCAGCCGTCCCGTGTGAGCCTCGGCCACACCCATGAGGTTGACATCCGGCAGCGCCTGAAAGTCCAGAACGTGCCGCTTGCCGATGAGACCGAACCCGATGAAGCCGACGCCCACGCGCTCGTTCGCGCCGAGGACCCGGCGATAGCCCGCGGCGGAGAGCGTCGCCGCAACTCCACCACCCAAGAGCGCGCGGCGGTTCAGCCCCGCCAGGGTTGTCCCGGGTTCTCTCATGGACGATCCTCCCGGCGCACAGCCTCTCGAATGAGAGGTTTTTCATGCTTAAGTTCGTTCTCCGGAATGGCCTCACCTGCATCTCAGCAGAGAGCCGGAGCTGATTCAAGCAGAAAAAGTTGAGGATGCCGATGGCCGATGGCCTGACGATACGGCTACGTATGCCCAGGTGTTCCCACCAGTCCAGCGCGCGGCTCGGATCTCAACGGCCGCTTCACCCCACGCCTATAATGCCGGCATGAACCTGAGCGAAATGTCGCTGCTCCAGTCCACCGAAGTCGGGCTCTACTGCTCGGCCGGGGGCTTCTACGTGGATCCCTGGCGGCCCGTCGATCGGGCGATCGTGACGCATGCCCATGCGGACCATGCCTGCGGGGGCTGCGAGTCGTACCTGACGGCGCACGATGGACGCACCGTGCTCAGGGCGCGCGTCGGTGACACCGCGCGCATCGAAACCATGGCTTACGGGGAACCTGTGGACATCGGCGGCGTCCGCGTCTCGCTTCATCCCGCGGGACATATTCTGGGCTCGGCGCAGGTGCGGCTGGAGTACCGCGGCGAGGTCTGGGTCGTCTCGGGCGATTACAAGACCGAGCCCGACCTGACCTGCGCGGACTTCGAGGTGGTCCGCTGCCACACCTTCATTTCCGAATCCACGTTCGGTCTGCCGGTGTACCGCTGGCCCGATCAGCGGACGGTATTCCAGGAGATCGGCGCCTGGTGGCAGGCCAACCAGGCGGCCGGCAAGGCGAGCCTGATCCTGGCCTACGCGCTGGGCAAGTCGCAGCGGATCCTCGCCGGACTGGCTGCGCTGGGCGCGTTGCCCGGCCCCATTTACACCCACGGCGCCGTGGAGGGCATGACGGCGGCCTACCGCGCGGCGGGCGTGGCCTTGCCGGAAACCACCTACGCCAGCGCGGCGGTGCCGAAAACATCCTGGTCGCGCGGCGCTCATCGTCGCGCCCCCGTCGGCCCAGGGCACTCCCTGGACGCGCAAGTTCGGCCCGCTCTCCACCGGCTTCGCCTCAGGCTGGATGCGCATTCGCGGCACCCGGCGGAGGAAGTCCGTCGATCGCGGATTCGTCCTCTCCGATCATGTCGACTGGCCCAGCCTGCTGAACTCCATCGAAGCCACCGGAGCGGAGCGCATCCTGCTGACTCACGGCTACACGTCGGTGGTTGCCCGCTGGCTCCAGGAGCAGGGCAAGAATGCCGAGGTGATCGCCACCCGGTATACCGGCGAACGCGATGATGCCCAGGAGACCGAGACAACCGGCCCAACGGAGGCCACGGCCGATTCCGAGATGAAACCCGAGGCAGGTCCGGAACCATCATGAAATCCTTCGCCAGCCTCTATGCCGCACTTGACGAGACCACGAAGACCACGGGGAAGGTGCGGGCGCTGGTCGACTATTTCGGCCGTGCGAGCGCCGCGGACGCGGCCTGGGCGGTTTACTTCCTGATCGGCCGCAAGCCCCGGCAGGTGATCCCGACGCCCAAACTCCGCGCCTGGGCCATCGCCGAGGCCGGTATTCCGGAGTGGCTGTTCCAGGAGTCGTACGACGCCGTGGGTGACATTGCCGAGACGATCGCGCTCTTGCTTCCGTCGCCCCGGCAGTCCACGGACCTTCCGCTCAGCGACTGGGTCGAGCAGCGCCTGCTGGCCTTACGCGGCAAGCCCGTGGAGGTGCAGCAGCAGGCGATCCTGGACGCATGGAGGTCGCTCGACCCGAGGCAGCGTTTCGTCTGGAACAAGCTGATCAGCGGCGCGTTTCGCGTCGGGGTCTCGCAACAGCTCGTCACCCGGGCCCTGGGCCTTGTGGGCAAGATCGAGCCGGCCGTGGTGGCGCACCGGCTCATGGGCGACTGGGAGCCGACCGCCTCGTTCTTCGAGCGGCTGCTGGTTCACGATGCCGCCGACGCCGACCTGAGCCGGCCCTATCCGTTCTTCCTGGCGTATCCGCTCGAGGACCCGCTCGAGTCGCTCGGCACCATCGACGAGTGGCAGGCCGAATGGAAATGGGACGGCATCCGCAGCCAGCTCATTCGCCGCGGAGGACAGACGTTTCTCTGGTCGCGCGGCGAGGAGCTGGTGACCGAGCGCTATCCCGAGCTGGCCGCGGTGGGCGATGCCTTGCCCGAGGGAACCGCGATCGACGGCGAGATCCTTCCTTTCAAGGACGAGAAGATCTTGCCGTTCGCCATGCTGCAAAAGCGGATCGGCCGCAAGGCCGTCACCCGGTCCATCCTGGCGCAGGTTCCCGTCATCATCATGGCCTACGACCTCATCGAAGCGGGCGGCAGCGATCTTCGTGTCCGTCCCCTGGACGAGCGGAGAGAGGCACTCGCGACGCTCATCTCCGGGCTGCGCGGCGAGTTCCCGTCGCTCGCCGCCCGGCTGCGGCTCTCTCCCACGGTTGCCGCGGCCTCCTGGGACGAGCTGGCACAGGCACGCATCTCCAGCCGGCAGCAAGAGGCGGAGGGTCTCATGCTCAAGCGCCGGCGGTCCGCCTTCGGGGTAGGCCGGCGCAGGGGCGACTGGTGGAAGTGGAAGGTGCAGCCGAACACGATCGATGCGGTCCTGATCCTCGCCCAGCGCGGCAGCGGCAAGCGCGCGAGCCTGTACACGGACTACACCTTCGGCGTCTGGGACACGTCGACCGGGCAGCTCGTGCCGATTGCCAAGGCGTATTCGGGCCTGACCGACGAGGAGATCCGCCGCGTCGACGCGTTCGTCCGGCAGAACATGATCGAGAAGTTCGGTCCCGTGCGCACCGTCAAGCCCGAGCTCGTCTTCGAGCTGGCCTTCGAGGGGCTGAACCGCTCGAACCGGCACAAGTCCGGCGTCGCCGTACGTTTCCCCCGCATCCTCCGCTGGCGCACCGACAAGACCGCCGCCGAGGCCGACACGCTCGATACCGTGCGCGCTGCTCCCCGCCGAACCGGCGAATCGCTAGCGAGTCGAGCCCTTCACGCCATGCCGGTGCAACGCTCCGGGACTGCGTTGCGGCCTTTCCTGCCAACCTTGCGAACAGCGACGCGGACGATCGTCCTCGCCATTCTTTTTTACCATTTCCGGCGCGTTGTGCGTCTTTTTCTTCTATTTTCACCGTTTCTTGCTTGACTGTCAGGTTTCGGGCGAATCCAATGGGCCATTCATTCTCGCTTAGATTGACGCGATCACATCGCCGGAACTCTCTTTCATGCATCAACGCAGGACTCACCCGCACGGCACCCAGGCAGCGCCGCTGGACCAAACGTTTCCGGGATTGCCGAATCTGCCGCTTCCTTTTCCTCAATTCCAGGGGGAATTTGGTCCCTATCTCGCAGCGCTCGCCGCAAAGGCGATGCGATCGAATCCATTAGCCAAACGATCTTATGTCCATATCACCGACGTCGGTTACAATGTCACGGACGAAAGAGACGCCGACATTCAGAGCCTCGGAGTTTCCAGGTACACGCTCGACGCCACCAATTTTACGCTACTGAATAACTTGTGGATGGAGGCTGTCTGGAACCGGGACCTGAAGGTGAGTGTGGACCCGCCTCAGAAACACGGCGAAACACTCGGGCACTTCTTGATCCAGGAGCCGGGAGACAACATCACGAGCGTCTTCTATCAGCCCGAGGAGGATCCAGACCAGACGTTTGACCCGGCGGCGGATTTCTACGTGGATCAGGAGGTGAGACCGGCCTGGACGTCCGCGTACACAGGCGCCGTCCAGGCGTATCGCGGGTTTGATGCCATTCGTGTTCTGCTGCACAACTTGCTCAATTATGTCTTGCAGCTTGTCGACCCAATCATTCTGGGACTACTCAACCAGCAGGTCGCAGGCAGCCTGGGTTCTCCCGACTATGGCTTCGTCTGGGAGCTCACATTCGCTTTATTCTCGGACGCCACCTGGGATTTCGATACCAATACCTTGACCCTTCCGGTCGAGGACATCTCGTGGATCGGTCACTTCAACAATTCCAAGACGATGGGATTTGGTACGGTTGCCGGGCTAAGCGTGAGAGGAAGCCTGTCTGTCTCTCTTACGGGATTCTCTTACGACCTTGCCTATTACGTGCTCGTTCCTGATGGAGAGTCCTTCTACATGCAATTCCCCTCAGGGACGCATGCCCCTGTGAGGACCAGCGCCACATCCCGCATCACCCCCTTGATCTTGTTCCCTGGACTGAGGAAGGCACGTTCGAGGGCCCATGCGGCACCGCGGACGTCCCCGTGCTCACGGCAATCGCCGCGGTCACGCAGGCCCTGGAGAACTCGGCCAAAGATGCGGTTGCCGCGATCGTCAACGGGATCTATGACAAGGTCTCCCTGGTGCTCGACCACCTCAAACTGGCAACGATCACCGGCTATCTCAATACAGTCTTCCAGCCGCAGTATTCTTTGATCCGGCCGCTCTTGCTGAACAGGATTGCCGCCCTGAAGATCGCCATGGCACAGTTCACGTCGGCATACGCTCCCTACCGCGGCATCGAGACGACTGCACCGGCGATCATCTCGCGAACCAGCAACCCGAACGCGCCGCTCCAGGAACTGCTGGATCTCAAGGCCAGGCTCGAATCGGCCTACAGGGACCTCCGTCCGGTTGCCGATTTTCAGCCTGCGATTGACGATGTTGAGAAAACTTACAGCGCAATGCAGGCGCTGAAGGCTGCCAGTCTCGCCGAGTTTCAGCGCGTGAATTATGTCCCGGCTTTCCAGGGATTCTGGAACCAGGCGGAGGCAGACTGGGCCGACATCGCATCGCTCCTGGCGAGTGCCCATCAGACGTGCCGTCCGAATCTCTGTGCTCTGATCGCGGAGCTGCTCCTGGCGCTCGCGGATCGGCTCGAGTGGGAACGGCTCAACAGCACGATCGCCGAGTTCCAGACGCTTTCCGCGTCCGTCGTGCAGGCATTGCGTGATGGGGCGCGAGAGCTTGGTGCCGTCGATTTCCGAAATCAACTTCTGGCACAGGCCAGAGCGGCCCAGTCCGCCTTGATACCGGCGTCGACGTCGTATCAGTACGTGAGGTCTCAGGCGCTCGTCGCGAGCGCTGAGAATCAACTTCTGCCTGGCCTCAAGTCTCAGGTCATTGCTTCGGCGTTATTCACGGACGCCGAGAAGGCTCAGCTCATTGCGGATCTGACGACCATCCTCGCACAGGCCACGAGCGACTGGAAGAACATCGTCTCGCAGTACAGCATCGCGCAGATCGTCGCCACGCACGGGCAGTTCGCACAACAGAATTGCGCGACCATCAAGCGAACCATCTTTGGACTGCCGGCCAAGGATCAACCACCCTGGCTCGACGCCTGGTTCGATGGCATGGCGGCTCTGGGATGGGCCTTCGCCGGGCAATGCCGCTTCCCCGCCCAGTCGTCCGCTACCGACAACTGCTGGACGCTCAACCTTCCGCAGCCGACAAACGACGCAGAGTGGCAGACGCTCGATGAGAAGCTGTCGAACACCGACGACTTCTTTACACAGGTCAGCGACCAGGTCCGCGGCAATCCGTTGTAATTCACGAGCCGCACTCGATTCCAACCGACCCCGTTCTGAACCAGCCGATCACTTCTCGAACCAGGGAAAGCCACATGGCCGACGTGATCTTCGCCGCGGGTAGCCAGTGCTCGATGCCGATCAATTCGGGAGCGTTCTTCCAGAGCTGCCAGCTCGTCAATGTGCGGATCAACATGGATCCTGTCACTTCGACGACGAACCCGACGATCAAGCAGCTCGCCTTCGTCAACGAGCTCATGTACAGCTTCGTCGGCACGATCTTCCCGAGGCGGAACGTGCTGGTCACGCTCTCATCGAGCCCGGTCTGGCAGACTGTTTTGAAGCCGGATGCATCACCGATCAACCGTCCCATCCCGACGCCGATCGCCTATGATGACATCCCGACAGCCGTCTTCACGTTTCTCTTCCCGGACGATGGCGTCGCCGACAACAACATCGTCGTCTCCAAGGACTGCTGTGTCACCCTGGTCTCGAACATCACCTCGCCGCACGTTGGCTCGCTGTCCACTTACGTTTCCGCGCTGATCGATCATTACAACGCCATGGTCTCCGCGGTCGCGGCCGTGGAGAGTTCCAACGTCTCGTGGCAGAACGTGGTCCAGGCGGCCAGCAACGCGAAGGCAGTCCTGATGCGCGTGGAGGGGTATCCCGGTCTCGGTCCCTACGAGACCACGGTTCAGGATGCGGTTCAAACTATCGATATGAGCATCCAGGGAGTACAGAATGCCTGTGTGCCTGGAGGGAGCGCAGAGTGCAGCCAGCAACAGGCCGCCGCCATCCTCGCCATGCGAACCCTGCTTGCTCATGTTCAGGCCGAGATGACCTCCGCGCAACAGTTTCTGGATGCCGAGGTCCTGCGGTTGCAGAATCGCGCCACTTCGATCGCCAGCAGCCTGAACACGATCCTGGATCAGGTCAAGAGCGCGATGAACCCGACTCACGCGTCTCATCATGCGAGGACACCTTTATTCTTCCCAGTCAGGCGGGACGGCTTGACGCTCTACCCGGGCTACCGGGCCGACGAGATCCAGCGGTTCCTGGCTCGTCTGAGTGTGCCGGCAGAACCACCCTCGAGCGAATTGCGAGATTCCTACCCCAGAACCCAGGTCCGCCGTGTCCGACGACGTCCCCTGGACGCCACGTTTGTGCCGCTCGAGACCTATGGGGAACGGGTTTTCACGCTCACGCCCCCCTCGGGCATCTACGACGATGGGGCTGCCCATGACCTGAACCTGCCCGATGGTTATCTCTATCTGCCTGCGCATACCGTCGAGCCAAATATCAAGTTCCTGTCCACGTCGAACACGATCATTCGGCCGATGGCAACAGACCAGACCGGGGGGAATCAGGCGGCGGGGAATCTCTTTGAAAGGAGAGATCCGTCAAAGTGGCAGTCGACTCTCATGGGCATCCAGGTTCGATCCGGTGACGATGCCCGGCTTTCTCCGGACTACAGCTACAAAATGAACTTCGAGTGGGTCTTCAGCGCGAAGGGTCCTCACTCCTATACTCCGCCCGGAGGTGCGAACCTTTCGGGAATCGCAAACATCATCGCCATGGGCGCGACGATCTTGCCTGGAAGCTGGAAAAGGGATTACTCAAAAACTTTTGCCAATCCCCAACATACCTTGCCCGATGCCGACCAGTGGAGCACCCAGAGTACGTCGGGGGTGTTCGAGTTCAAGCGGGCCGACCTCGTGAGCATCCACGGCACAGGATACGTTGGAATTGAGTTTGACTTGCTGTTTTTTGGAGGTTCCTACCAGTTTCATTGCTTCAGATATGAGATTGAACATTACCTCTAACATCCCCGCACCCGGACCAGGAAACGGGAACACTTTCGTGCCATGAGAACGGTTTTCACTCGGATCGCAGACTGAGACCGGGGGCAGGCATTCCTGCCTGCCGGAGCAGGCCTGTCCTGGCAGACAGGAATGTCTGCCCCCCCTTTCCGAAACTCAGGAACTGCCCACAACGCGTCAGAAAACCGCTCTAGGCCCGATGATCCACTTTTATCTCAATGCCTTCTCTGCGTATCCGGCCCGGAGCTTCACGGCCCCGGGCTCCCGAAGTCTGGACGCGGGATCACGGTCTTCGGTAGCGCGCTCCGCAGCTCATCCAGCTCGCCATCGCTGATGCGACAGTCGTGCAGATCCAGCCGGCTGAGGCCTGTCATGGTCTTCAGAACCGCGCGACCTGTCGGGCCGATCCCGAGATGGCTCAGATCGAGCAACTCGAGCGAGGGGAGTCCCTTCAAGTGCTTCAGGCCGGCACCCGTCACCCGGGTTGATCCGATAAGTAATGAGCGCACGGTCGTCAGCCGCGAAAGGTGGGATAATCCCGCATCGCTCAGCTCGGTCTTTCGGAGGTCGAGGGTCTGGATCCAGGGCAATTGAGCAAGCCGGGCGATCCCGGCGTCGGTGATGCGTGTGGAACCGAGCCTCAATTCGAGCAGCCCCGTCAGGTTCTGGATGTGTCGCAGGCCCGCGTCGGTGACCGCGGTTCCGTTCATGGACAGGAACTGGAGCCTCGTCAGCCCGGCCAGTCGGGCCATACCCACATCGCCAACCGCGGTGTGATCGAGCCGTAGATGCGTGATGCGTGTCAGCCCTTCAATGGGGGCCAGGCCGACATCGCCAACCTTCGTCTCGTCCAGAAAGAGGTTGGTCAAACCGGACAGTCCCCGGAGATGAGCCATCCCGGCATCGCCGACCTTCGTATGACTGAGGTCGAGTTCCCAGAGGCCGGTGAGCGACTCGAGGGCGGGCATCCCGGCGTCGGTGACCTGGGTCGAACCAAGATCGAGCCTGTGCAGGCTGGACATGCCTGCCAGCGCTTCCAGTCCCGCATCCGTCACCGGCGAGCCGGCAAGCCACAGTTGCTCCAGGCGGCGAAGACGGCCCACGCGGGCAAGCTCCGGCTCCAGGCTCGTTTCCCTGGCCTCCAGAAACACCGATTTGACATCGTCGAAGTAATCGATCCCGAGGATCTCGACCGCACTCTTCGGCCACCAGGGCTTGCCACTGCTGCGAGGCCGCAACTGGTGCTCGTACATGGCCGCCCCGCCGGCACGCTGGATGGCTGCGACGGCGTCACGCTGGACCCCGGGGCGATGGACCGTCCAGCCGAGCCCGCAGCCCACGATGAGCACCAGGGCCATCAGCGCGCGAAGCGAGAGGCGGAACGGGCGGCGGCGGGCTTTCCGCTCAGACTGGTCTGGCATCCCGCTCCCCCCTTGGCGATCGGGGCGATCTCTCCTCCGCCTGGTGGCAGGCGGCCTGGCGAACCCCTTCTGCATCTGGTCATGAAGCAATTGCTGTTCCTTCTTGCTTTCCTCGACCTGGGCCGCTGTCGGGCTTGATCCATCGGAACAGCCGCAGACCAGTGCCGCAATGGTGAGGCATGCCATTGCCATGCCGGCGAACGCAAGGCGCGGAATTCTCGAGTTCATGGGCGACTCGTTCAGAAGGCGTCGGCAGAGATGGCCTCGCCCCCGGCCCGGGACCCGAAGGCGCGCCAGCTTTGCACCGCAACGGAGTTCTTCACGAACCGGACCGAGCCGTCGCCGCAGAGGACGTTGACCCCGCCCGGATGAGCGCTCGAGGGAGGAACGTCCATGTACCACGGAAGGTTCATCGCGTCTCCCGACCAGGGCGCCATCATCTGCATGCCGTTCATGATCGCGCAGGAGCGACTGCTGGGAGGACTGACGTGGTTGTACGTCGTGCTGGGCATCTCTCCCGAGGCCCACGCCGCGCCCGTCTGGTGGAACCAGATCGTTCCCCCGGGCACACTCTGACAGGTCGCATACGTCTGGTCGGCGGATGTCGGCATCGGCGATTTCATGGACATGTACCAGCCCGAGAGGTCCTGATTCACGATCCCCGATCCCAGCATTCGCTCGCTCGCGAAGGCGGTCTGGCTCATCCCGTCGGTGACGCTTGCGACCCGGGCGGCACTGCCGTCCGAGAACGGGCCGACCGACCCGGAATTCCGTGTCGAGTCGTACATCCAGCCTCCCTGATTCACGACATAACTATTGGTTCCCGTCCAGGTGGCCTGGCTGTTGTCGGAAGGACAGATCAGCGTTGCGATGCGCGTCTGCGTCGCGGTCCTGTTTTCCGGGACGGGAAGCGTGGGGAGGATCACGTTGCCCATCATGTCCAGGCCCGTATCGGGGAGGGCCGGCGCAAGTGCGAAGTTGATCGAATTGAGCAGGATGCTCTGTTCCAGTTGCGCAAGCAGCATGGCATGCGCTGACCAGCGGCCGTACCAGGGCGAAGCGGCATAGTAGCCGCCCCGCGCAAACGGGAAGACGCGGTTCGCGGCCTCGTAATTGCCCAGCGCCAGCCCCACCTGCTTCAAATTGTTCGTGCACTGAGCCCTCCGGGCCGCTTCCCGGGCGGCCTGCACTCCCGGCAGCAGGAGAGAGATCAGAACGGCAATGCTCGCAATGACCACGAGCAGCTCGATGAGTGTGAAAGCGAAGGAACGATGATTCTTCATAGGAGAATAGCCCCTGCGTGGGAGTGAGCGACGCACCGGTTTCGCGCCGGGCTTCTTCACGGCGTCGAAAAAGCTCTGGCGCGAGGCCGCGCAGACGATGCGCTTTTCCGGGAGCGTCCCGCGGGACGCTCGGGTCGCAGACGAGCGTGATCCGGATCTGCCTGAGACTATCCAGCGATGCTCCGCTCGGGTGGCTTCTCTGGCAGGGGGAGCCAGCGCTCCGGAAGAATGGTGGGCGGCTCGGCGGGGAGGAACTCGCCCTTGCCCGGCTCCCCCGGCTTGCTCATCTGTTCCTGACCGAGCAGACGTCCCAACGGGCCGGAACGCGGCGACGATTCCTGATGGACAGGCCGGCCGCAGGGGACGGGACCGAAGCGGGGACAGGTCGATAGCCCGATGTCGACGGCGCCGTGACGCCTGCCGCCGGGGAAAGTCCGGTCACCCCGCGGCAGGCAACAGCAGGAACCGCGGTCGCAGCTCGTGCCGCACCTACAGTGCCTGAAGTGCTCGTCGGCGGAAACGCGAGCCGGGGCCGCCAGGGACCCGGTGCCGGCGGTAACCACCTGGTTCAGAACGCCAGGACAAAGGACGACGAGCCCCGCAATGAGGCGCCATCGAGAGAGCAGGGAAACGACAGATGAGCCGTTCAACGGAGTGCCTGCGACAGGGAGCTTGGAACATCCCCGGCAATGGTACGCGCATTGATGCTAATGGCACCGGGCGTGGCCTGTCAAGCAAGCCGGCGACGAACTCGATCACTCATGTTATTTTAATTAATTGCATTGAATCCGTATCTATGCGAATTGAGCCGGATCCTTGACACGCCCGGAGCACGTTCGATTAGAATCAGGTTGTGAGGGTTTCATGAAGACCGAGATGGGGGTTACCCGACCCGCGGATCTTTTTTTCGGGACCCCGGACGTTTCGGTCGATCCAACGTATCCCCTTGTGAGCATGAACTCCGGTGAGCGTCAAGGTTCAGCCTCGAGTGGTGCACGACGGTCAGACGGCCAATGGTCTCATCCCGTCTGGCACTTTGTCGGCGGTCTCGGCTTCCGACGTCGGCGGCCAGACGGCAGTCGGTGCCGGGGATCCCGCGGCCGCATTGATCTGTGCGGCGTTCCGCACCGCGATGTCGCGGTTGCATGCCGCCGATCCGGAGGTCCGTCACGGCGAGCCGGAGGGAATCCACCGGCTCCGCACCTCCACGCGCCGCCTGCGGAGCGAGCTGAAAACGCTTGCGGACCTGGTGGAACCGGAGTGGAGCGGGCACCTCGAGCAGGAGCTGAAGTGGATTGCGGGGTTGCTCGGCGGCGTTCGCGATCTGGACATCCTCTGCCAGCGCCTGCGTGCCGCCGGGTCGTCCGCCGGGCAAAACGGCAAGACTGAGACCAGGGGATGTGAACCCCGTCCGGACGATCCACTCGCCCCGCTCTTCCGGACGCTCCAGGACCGGCACGACGAGCACGCGCGCGCGCTTCACGAGGCCCTGCAAGGTGAGCGGTACCGCGCCCTGGCGGCCAGCTTGTCCGCCGCCATCGAGTCCCCCGCGCTCCAGGACTCCGCCTCGCAAACTTGCCGCAAGGTCTTGCCGCCCCTTGCCAGCGCAGCCTGGCGGCAGCTCCGAAAGCACGCAACCGACCTCGACTCGACCGATCCCGATGCCCAGTTCCATGAGGTTCGCAAGCGCGCAAGCGGGCCCGCTACGCCGCCGAGCTGATCGCCCCGGCTCTCGGCCACCGGGCGCAGAAGCGCGCCAGGAAATTCATCCGCCTGACCACCCGGATCCAGGACGTGCTGGGCGCGCATCAGGACGCGATAGTCGCGACGACCGAGCTCGAGCACTTCCTAACAGACCATCCCCACGACCAGGGTCTTGCCCGCCGGGTTTCCGAGCTCATCGAAGCCCAGCGCGAAACCGCCCAGACCACGCGCGCAAGGTTCTTCAAGGTCTGGAAGAAGCTCGACCGCAAGAAGTCGCTCCGGTGGTTCAAGCGGAAGGCACACTCGGGCGACTGAGCGGCCACTGATCCCGACCGATCCGGGGGCAAAGACTCAGGAGCCAATCGGATCGATGGCCGGGTCGCTGGTGTACTCCGCGCCCAGGTCGTCGAACCAGACCTTACCGGGGCCGTAAACCTGCGGGGCGACGGAGATCTGCTGCGTGTTCGCGGGAATCTCCACGACACCCTGGTAGCGCTTCCAGTCGTGCGTGAAAGGCGGGTTGTCCGGCTCCTTGGGACCGATATAGACAACCCAGGCATGCGTCCGGTTTCCGCCAGCGTCGACAAACTGGGCGTCGAGGATCGCCTTGGTGACGTGGTCGGCCTTGACCCAGGCCCAGACCTTGAGCCGGGGCAAGTCGCCTTCACGCTTCACCGTCTGCGACCACTGGGCGATGGGGAAGTAGCGGTTGGCGGTCTTCTTCATGCACAGGCTGGCCTTGCCGGAATGGCCCGCGTCACGGCTCCAGAGATATTCCACACCGGGAATCCGCGCGCCCGTCGTCCATCCCTCGGGTGATTTGCCTGCGCCGGCCTCGACATCTCCATTGGCCAGCAGGTTGCGCACCTCGTGCCTGGCCTGCGCGGGGGCCGGAACGGTCGCCGTCGGGGTTGTCAGAATGGCGGGAGGAACTGCCGGATCATCTGTGTGCTTGCTCGAGCGCCGCTGGGCCAGCGCCATGGCGCCTGTGCCCATGCCCCCGCAAACGACCAGGACCACGGTAACCCACTTCCACGTGCTCATGGACATCATTGTAAGTTCTCCCTGGACCAGCGCGGCCACCGACGCCGGCACCACCCCGGCCTCGGTGCCCAACGAACCGCCACCAGCAGACAGGCATGCCACACGAACGGTCTGCACGATCAAGGATTCCGGCACCTGCGCGGCGGACGACGACTGGCTCAGTGCCGCCGAGCTGGCAAAAGCAGCGAGGGGAGCCAGGCCCAGCCGGGCAAAACGTCCACGCAGGCGGTCGCGAACGCGCGAGAGCCGGCTGCGGACCGTGCCGATTGGCCAGGAGACCTCGGCAGCCGCTTCCTCGTAGGATTTGCCCTGCCAGTAGACGAGCTGTAACAAAAGGCGTTCGACCTGCGGCAGGCGGTCAATCTCCGCGCGGACCAGGGCCGCGGACTCGAGTCCCGTGTGGTCGACCGGCGAGGACGCCGTGCGCAAGACGTCCACGGCCATATGCCGCTCGGCGGCAGCCGACCTGGCGAGTGCATTGCGGTGCCGCGTGGCGACCCGCCGGGCGACCCGGCGCAGCCACGACGCCAGGTGGTCGCGATCGCGGATGGTTGCGGCCCGGCGCGCGAGCACGAGGAAGGTGGCCTGGAACGCATCGGCCGCGGCCTCCGCGTCTTGAAGCACGTCACGGCAGACGGCGTGCACGAGTGGACCATGACGCCGCACCAGCACCTCGAACGCGGCCTCGCTGCCGGCCCCCGACGCCGCAAGGAATTGCTCCAGCAAGCGGGCGTCGCTCCGCTCCGCGAGCGATCCATCCCGGTACAAGGCATCCAGCCAGTGCAGCATCTCGCCGTTCATTCGCCGCGCCATGTCTTCCGGACCTCCTTCCCGCGTCTCAACTCCAAGGAGACCGCTCCGATCCGTCCAGTTCCCTCTTTTTTCCGATGCGCACAATCAGGGAGAACTGTAAGATCATCGTGGGATCCAGGACGCATGTCACGCCAGGTGAGCAGCCGCGATTCGACGTGAATCTCGTACCACTCCAGGGAACACATTCATGGCGACCAGCCTGATTTCCATCATGTCGCTGCTGGCCATGCTCGGGCCGGGCAGTGAGGCCTCCGCGCCCGCCAATGATTCGATTCGCCAGCAGGACCTCAAGGCCGATCTCTTCTTTCTGGCGGGCGATGCATTTCAAGGCCGGCTGACCGGATCGCCAGGGAACAAGCTCGCGGCCGAGTTCATCGCCTCGCGGTTCGAGCGCCTGGGGCTGAAGCCGATGGGGAAGGACGGGTCGTACTACGAGCCGTTCCTGCTCACGACGGCCACGCTGGGCCCGGCGAACACGCTGGAAAAAGTCGGCGATCTGAAATTCCATGTCGGCCAGGATTTCATTCCACTTCCTTTCAGTCCTTCGGGCAGAGTCTCCTGCCCTCTTCTCTTCGCCGGCTTTGGCATCAGCGATCCACAACGCGGACACGACGATTACCGGGGTTACCCTGGCCCTCCCAGCATGGTCCTGATCCTGGCTCACGAACCGGGTGAAAACGACCCCGCAAGCCCCTTCGAGGGCCTGGTGATGAGCGAGTCGTCGAGCTTGCTGCGCAAGGTATTGATCGCGCAGGAGAAAGGCGCCGCCGGCGTGCTCGTCGTGGCGGACATCCACAATCACCCCGAGCCCGAGAACTTCCAGGCCCTGGCGCACGCCGTCTGGCCCGAGAAGCCGGCGCGAATTCCAAGCTATCTGCTCCAGGAGTGGACCGAACGCGTGCGGATACCCGCGGCGTTGATCTCGACGGGACTGGCGCGGAAGCTGCTTTTCGATTCGAACTCTCTCGAAGAGCTGGCGAAATCGTCCGAGCGGCCACGCGACTGGTCGCGGGAAGTGAACCTGTTTGGCGTTGCCCTGACCACTGACGTCCAGCACCACACCGTTCCCGACCGCAACGTAGTGGGCGCCATCGAGGGCTGCGACCCGAAGCTGAAGAACGAGTGGGTCGTCATCTCCTGTCATCTCGACCACAACGGGGCCGACGGCGACCAGGTCTACAACGGAGCGGATGACAACGGCTCGGGATGCGTGGGGTTGCTCGAGATCGCCGAGGCCTATGCCCTGGCGGCGCAGCAGGGGCACCGGCCGAAGCGGTCGATCCTGTTCGCGGCGTTCAACTCCGAGGAGCGTGGCCTGCTGGGCGCCTATGCCTTCGTGGAACGGCCGCTGGTGCCGCTGGACCAGATCGTGGCGGTCCTGAACATGGACATGATCGGCCGCAACGAGGAAGTCCCCGAGGGCGGTGGAGCGCGGTTCCGCGGCCTGCCGGTCCAGTCGGCCGAGTCCAACCGCAACGCCCTGAACCTGCTCGGTCACAGCTACAGTCGCGATCTCGCGGGCACAATGGAGCAAGCGAGCCAGCGCTTCGGCCTGACTCTCAAGCAAGTGCTCGACAATAACGCGTCGAACCTGCTGCGCCGGAGCGATCAGTGGCCGTTCCTCCAGCACGGGGTCCCGGCGGTCTTCATTCACACCGGGCTGCATCCCGATTATCACACGCCCGCCGACCGCCCCGAGAGGATCGAGTACGCCAAGATGGAGCGCATCGTGCGCATGGTCCACCAGGCAAGCTGGGACCTGTCCCAGCAGGCCGACCGGCCGAGGCTGGAGCACAAGCTTGCGCCGGCGGAGATCCCAGCAAAGCGTAGCACGGGCCAGGCGTCCCTCCCTCGGCTTGAACGCGGTGCGGCATCCGGGATACACTGAATCTTCCTGGCCGCACCGGCCTGAGTCCTGGTTTGCGCTGAAAGGGTCACTTCAGGTCATGCCCGATCCCGATTACTACGAGACGCTGGGAGTGGCTCGCGACGCCACGCCGGAGGCCATCAAGAAGGCCTATCGCGGGCTGGCGCAAGCACCATCCCGACGTCAATCCGGGCGACAAGTCGGCGGAGAAGAAGTTCAAGCAGGTACAGCAGGCCTACGACATTCTTTCCGACCCCGAGAAGCGATCGCTCTATGACCGCTACGGGACGGCCGCGTTCGAGGGCATGGCCGCGGCCGGCCCGCGCACCAGCGCCTCGGAATGGACCGCACGCTTCGGCGAGCCGGGCTTCGAGACGATTGATTTCTCGGAGTTCTTCGGGCCGGGACAGGCAGGCGGAATGCCAGGCGGCGAGGGGGGAGCGGGGATCTTCGAGGACCTGCTGGGGCGGGTGCGATCCTCACGCGGGGCTCGGCCGCGCGGTGGCCGCTCGGTGGAGGCTCACCTCACCATCCCATTCCTCACGGCCGTCCGGGGCGGAGAGACCTCGGTCAACATCCAGCGTGAGGGAGGCACCACCGAAAACCTCGTGGTGAAGATTCCTCCCGGCATCGACAACGGCGCCCGGCTGCGGCTGAAAGGGCAGGGGGAGCCTGGCCCCAAGGGCGGCCAGCGCGGCGACCTGACAATCCTCATCTCCGTCGAGCCTCATCCCTACTTCCGGCGGGAAGAGCGGAACCTGGTGGTCGAGGTGCCGGTCACCGTCGCCGAGGCAATCCTTGGGGCCAGGATCGACGTCCCATCGCTCGACGGCATGAAGTCGCTGACCATTCCACCGGGCAGCTCCTCGGGACTGAAGCTGCGGCTCAAGGGGCAGGGTGTTCCCGCCGCGGGCGGCAAGCCGGGTGGCGATCTTTTCGTCCAGCTCCGGATCGTCGTGCCCCGCAACATCGACGACGCCAGCAAGCAGTTGATCCAGGAATTCGCCGAACACAACAAGCAAAACCCGCGCGCCGGGCTGTGGTAAGGATCTGGCAGCCAGCGGATCATGAGCGGCAGGATGCCCGCAGGCAAGAGAAACGGAGTGCCCGACCAGGCTCGACCGGCCATGAATCGATCCGTCATCCCTCGCGAACTCGCCGCCCAGCAGCTTTCCGTCACCACCCAGGTGCTCGTGCGCTACGAACAGCTTGGGCTCGTCCGGGCGGCCCATGAAGCAGGCGTCGACGGGTATGAACCCTCCCAGGTGCGCAGGCTCTGGACGATCATGAGCTTTCAGCGCGACCTGGGAATCAACCTGGCCGGCGTGGAAGTGATCCTCCACCTCTGCGACCGGATGACCGAGCTTCATCACCACCTGGACGACCTGGCCGGTGAGCTGCGCGAGATTGTCGAGGTCGAGGTCGACGCTGACGCTGGCACGGATACGGAAGCTCCGGCGCGTCCTGCGTCTTCCCGTGCCAACGCCCATGACTGACCGCGAAGCCGAAGCAAACCCTGCTGCGGCCGGCAGCGGCCGCCCGCCCGCAAGAAGCCGGCTCGGAAAGATCCTGGCGGAGCGTCCCGAGGCTCGGCCCCGGCTCGGCCGCGCGGTCGGCAGCCTGCTGGCAACCGTGCTTGCCACCATCGCCGTCGTGGGCCTGCTGGTAATCTGGCATCTGAGGCGACGGGCTCAGCTCATCCGCGATCGGCTCGGACCGCCGCGTGATGTGGCCCTTCCCGAGATCGCTCGAGACGGCAATCCGCGGCCGGACGCAACCGCGGGGCCGGACATCGCTGATCGCCCTGCAACATGATGGCGGGATCTCGATCCGGGCTGTGGGAGCACTCGCACGATGACACCGAAGCAAACTTTCCGGCCGCATGAGCGGATCAAGGACCCCGCCGAATTCCGGCGCGCGTTCGACCGCCGCAGGTCCGTGTCGGATGATGTGCTCATCATCTACGGTGTGGAAAACGGACTCAATCATCCCAGGCTGGGGATCTCGGTGTTGCGCAAGAAGGTGCGCAGGGCCACGGCGCGGAACCGCGTCAAGCGGCTGATCCGGGAAGCGTTCCGTCTGGCCAAGGACGAACTGCCGCCGGGCGTCGATTTCATCGTCCTGCCGCGGGCCGGCACCTTGACCTACGTCGCGGTCCGGCGCTCGTTGCTGGCGCTGGGGCGCGACCTGGCCCGACGGCTGAAGCTGCCACGCCGACCACCCAGTCCCCAGGCCGATCCCGAGTCATGACATCCGCAGGACTCAAGGTCTTGCTGGGCTGGCCGTCGCGTGCACTCATCGTGCTCTTGATCGGCCTGATCCGGGTTTACCAGGCGACGCTCAGCCCGCTGCTGGGGAACGTCTGCCGATTCCATCCCAGTTGCAGCCGCTACATGGTCGAATCCCTCAAGAAATATGGGCTGATCCGCGGCCTGGCGCGCGGCCTGCGCCGGCTCTCTCGCTGCCACCCCTGGAACCCGGGCGGATACGACCCGCCCTGACACGCGCCGCACGCGCTTCTTGCCCCGCGCCTTTCCCCGGGCTAGGGTGAAAGAACCAGGGAGCCGGAGAGCACGCCAACCTCTGACCGCTCTTTCCAAGGGCGCCGCAAAAGATGCAGGACACGATCATGCCGTCGAAATTCTCTCATTACTCGATCCGAATACTCCCGACGCTGCTCGCCGCGCTCTGCTGCGGCACCGCTGCCGGCGACGAGGTCCGCCTATCCGCGATGGATCTTAGCGCGGCCACGCAGAGCTTCGGCAACCCGGCCGCGAACAGGACCGTGGACCATCACCGGTTGACGCTGGGGGGCCAGGTCTTCGAGCACGGCTTCGGTACCCACGCCGATTCGCGCCTGGTGCTGGACCTGAAAGGTATGGCGCGGCGGTTCACAGCCTGGGTGGGCGTGGACGACGAGACGCATGGCCAGGGCAGCGTCGAGTTCCGCGTTCTCTCCGGCGGCAAGACCCTCTGGTCCAGCGGAGTGATGCGTGGACGGCAGCCGGCAAAGGAGGTCAACCTGGATGTCGCCGGGATCAAGACGCTCATCCTCCAGGTGCGCGACGCCGGCGACGGCATCACCTTCGACCATGCCGACTGGGCCGGCGCGGTCATCACTTACGAGGGGGAGAAGCCGGAGGTCCAGCAGTTCCACGAGGCGGTCTACGTGCTCACGCCCAGGCCCTTGGCCCGGCCCCGGATCAATGGAGCGAAGGTGGTGGGCGTCCGGCCGGGCAGCCCGTTCCTGTTCACGATTGCCGCCACCGGCGAACGCCCGCTGGCCTACCACGCGGAGGGCCTGCCGGCGGGGATGCGGCTCGACCCGGCCACCGGCATCATCACCGGCGCCCTCGATGCGCGGGGCCAGCACGTGGTGAAGCTGACCGTCAGCAATGGCCAGGGGACGGCAAGCCGCGACCTGCGCATCGTCGTCGGCGACCGGCTGGCGCTCACGCCGCCGCTCGGCTGGAACTCCTGGAACTGCTTCGCGGGTGCCGTCACCGAGAAGAATGTCCGCGACGCCGCGGACGCCTTCGTCAGGGCCGGTCTGCGCGACCACGGCTGGACGTACATCAACATTGATGACTTCTGGATGCCCAAGAACGAAGACCGGGACCCCACGCTGCACGGGCCGGATCGCGACGCCAGCGGCAAGATCAACGCGAATCCTCGTTTTCCCGACATGAAAGCGCTCACCGACCACATCCACTCCCTGGGGCTGAAGGCCGGCATCTACTCCTCGCCGGGCCCGAAAACGTGCGGAGGCTGCGTGGCCAGCTACAAGCACGAGAAGGAAGATGCCGAGCGCATCGCCGAGTGGGGCTTCGACTACCTGAAATACGACTGGTGCAGCTACGGTGACGTGCAGAAGGGGAGCGGCCGCGCCTATTACACCAGGCCTTATGAGCTGATGGGACGCATGCTCCTGCGCAGAACCGCGACATCGTCTTCTCGCTCTGCCAGTACGGCATGGACAACGTCTGGGAGTGGGGCGGCTCCGTGGGCGGCAGTTGCTGGCGGACCACCGGCGACATCACGGACTCGTGGGGCAGCATGGCGGGCATCGGCTTTGCCCAGGCCGGACATGAGCGGTACGCGCAGCCAGGCAACTGGAACGATCCGGACATGCTGGTCGTCGGCTGGGTAGGCTGGGGCCCTGCGCTTCATCCCACGCACCTGACGCCCAGCGAGCAGTACACGCACATCAGCCTCTGGTCGCTGCTCTCGGCCCCGCTCCTGATTGGCTGCGACCTGACCAGGCTCGATGAATTCACGCTCAACCTGCTGACCAACGACGAGGTCCTGGAGGTGAACCAGGACCCCCTCGGCCGCCAGGCGCACCGGGTTTCCAAGCTTGAGCTCGAGGAGTCCGAGGTGTGGGCGAAGGACCTGGAAGACGGATCGAAGGCCGTGGGCCTGTTCAACCTTGGCGAGGAGGAGAAGGCCGTCTCCGTCCGGTTCAGCGACCTGGGGATCTCCGGCCCCGTGGCCATCCGGGACCTCTGGCGGCAGAAGGATCTGGAAGCACCTTCGGAGCAGTTCTCGGCACGCGTGCCGAGGCACGGAGTTATGCTCATCAAGGTGAGCGCGAAAAGCGGCTGAGAGGCAGTTCCGTGTCGCCGACATGGATCGGCGATTCAGGACGTTTGTCCATTGCTCGTAAGCTGGTAGAATTTTTCGAGGGAGGATGATCGCGGATGGGCGTGACGGTGGAACAGCTTCTGGCCGGGCTCGGATCGGGGATCGAATCAACACCCGATATCTGCGGTGGCGACCCTCGGATCGCCGGAACGAGAATCCCGGTCTGGACGCTGGAACATTACCGCCGCCTCGGATTGACGGAATCACAGATTCTGGCCGCCTTCCCTACCCTCCGCGCCACCAACCTTGTCAATGCCTGGGCTTATGTCGTTGATCACGCCTACGAAATTGACCGGCAGATCCGTGAGAATGAGGAGGCCTAGGGCGGTTTTCTGACGGTCGCAGGCAGTTTCTGAGCTTTGAAGGGGGGGGGGCAGACATTCCTGTCTGCCAAGGCAGGCCTTCTCCGGCAGGCAGGAATGCCTGCCCCCCGGTTTGTTCCCACGCTCTGCGTGGGAACGAGGGATTCCAGTCGTGTCTCCGCGGAACATAATTCCAAACGTGTCGGGCAGGTTCTTGATGACACGATTGGAGTCGTGTCCCACGGAAAGGACCGGCCCGAAGGCAGGACGCAACAACGACCTCGAGGGCGGAACCGGTGAACTGGACCATCTATGCCGCGCTCTCGGCGATCTTCGCGGGCTTGACGGCGCTGCTGGCGAAGATCGGCGTGACTGATGTTCCTTCCAACCTGGCCACGCTGGTCCGCACCATCGTGGTCGTCTTCTTCGCGACCGGCATCGTCGCCTCGACCGGGCAGTTCCGGCATCTGGATTCCATCTCCGGGCGCGGGTGGCTGGCGCTTGTGCTCTCGGGGATCGCGACGGGGCTGTCGTGGCTCTTCTACTTCGCCGCGCTCAAGGAAGGGCCGATCTCGGGCGTGGCCCCGATTGACAAGCTCAGCTTCGTCATTGCCATGGCTCTCGGGTTCCTCGTGCTGAAGGAAACCGTGAGGCCGCTGACGCTCGTTGGTGCCGGGCTGATCGTCGCCGGAGTTCTGTTGACCATGCCGCCGGTACAGGAGCGGCTCGGGCGATGGTTTTAATCTGAGAAGCGGTACCTGGGGCGGCCAGCCCGTCAATCAGACCACATCGGGGCGGCAGGCGCGCTCGATGGTCTCGGCAAGTTCCTCGGGACGCTGGCTGCCAATCAGGAGCCTGGAGCCATCAGCAAGCTCCAGCCGCACGCCCCGGTTGCCACGGGCGCTGAGCACTGCGCTCGCCGTCACGGCCGGTCCGGGGTCCCCAGCCGCCGTAGTCGGCGATCGGCCGGTATTCGACAACGTGGTAGTGCTTGATGCCGGTGATCGCCAGTGCCCGGCGGTAGATCGGAATCCAGCCGAACCAGACGCGCACCTCGGTCGCGGTGACCTCGGTGGTCATGTGCAGCAGGACGATCGCCATCAGCATGGGCAGCGCCACGGTCACGAGCAGTCCGAGTGAGAACTCGATGGACCAGCGGTGCGCCAGCAGGGCGTCGATCGGGTCCCAGTGCCGCGTGGCCCAGACCAGGGCGTAGCCGGACGCCAGCTCCAGCACCGCAATGAGAGCGTACACGCGCCAGTCGAAGTACTGCTCCTCACGGAACACGGTGGCGGCAGGCCGCATGGTCACCACGGTCGACACGCTCATGCTCCTCCCCAGGTTTCAGGCGTGTGCTTGTGCCTGGCTCCCAGCACGCGGCAAAGCGCCTGGTAGCCCAGGTCGCAAACCCGGTCGGCGGGCACCTGCCAGAGCTGGGGATTGGGAACCTCCAGCGAGACGTACCCGTCGTAGCCGATGCGCGCGATCTGATCGAGGATCGGATCGAGCTGAAAGTCTCCCTCACCGGGGAGGATCCGGTCCCGGTCACCGGCCAGCTCGCGCGGGGTGCCGCTGGAGTCGCAGACCTGAACCCAGGCCAGGGAGTCGCGGGTCAGGTAGGCCAGGTCTTCAAACTTGCTCGGGCCCGTGTAGTAGTGAAACAGGTCGAGACAGACCCCGGTGTGGAGCGAGGCGCTCGGTTCCACCAATGCCAGAGCCGTATCCAGGCTGGCGCAGAAGCCTGAGGATTTTTGGAATTCGAGGGCGATCCGGACGCCGAACCCGGCGGCAAGCGTGGACGCCTCGCCGAGGGCGGCCGCGGCGCGCTGGTAGTCGTCCCCGACAGGCTCGCGCACCATGTCCGCTGAAATAATCAGGAGCGGTACGCCAAGGTCCCCGAGGATCGCCAGCCGGCGGCGAAAATGGCTCCAGTGCGCCTCACGCTCCTGGCCACGCGTCAGCAGCAGGCCGCCCTGGCCCGCGGCCGCAACGGGCCGCAGGGCCTGCGCCTCGAAAATTCCCCGCAGCTCCCCGATCGAGTGGCTCTCGAGGTAGTTCTCCACCTTGGTGAGCCAGAGCTCGACGGCCGGCCAGCCACCGCGCGCGAATGCCGGCAGGTCGGCTTCCAGCGGCGTGCTCATCGTCGTGGCTTGGCTGATGCAGGCTTTCATGAAGCAACCTGGCGCTCGGCGAATCGGCGGGGCGTCATGTCATCGACTCCTGGAGCTTGCCACCGTCACAGGGTGCCGTGCCACTCGGCGGCAGTGGGAGCACGCTCAATCCTCGGCCGGAATGGCCTGCCCCTCGAGCAGGTCGCGGAGGGCCTGGGTGATCCCGGCGCTGGCCACGCGCCACTGCCGGCAGCTATCACGATCGCGCAGCGTGACCGTGTCGTCGGCCTGCGTTTGGCTGTCAATCGTGATGCAAAAGGGAGTCCCGGCCTCATCCTGGCGGCGATAGCGGCGCCCGATCGCGCCTTTTTCGTCGTAGAAGACGTTGAAGTTGCGGCGCAGGTCGCGGTAGATCGCCCCGGCCTTTTCCGGCATGCCGTCCCGCTTCACCAGCGGGAAGACTGCGGCCTTGATGGGCGCAAGGCGGGGATGGAACTTGAGCACCGTGCGCGCCTCTCCGCCCACCTGGTCCTCGGTGTAAGCCTCGCAGAGGAAAGCCAGCGTGGCCCGGTCGGCACCCGCCGAAGGCTCCACGACGTGCGGGACGAAACGCTCCTTGCGTTCCTCGTCGAAGTAGCTCAGGTCCTTGCCGCTGTGCTTCATGTGCTGGGTGAGGTCATAATCGCCCCGGTGAGCGATGCCCTCGAGCTCGCTGGTGCCGAACGGGAACGTGTACTCGATGTCGGCGGTGGCCGTGGAGTAGAAGGCAAGCTCCTCGGCGTCGTGATCGCGGAGCCGCAGCCGGTCCGACCTCAGCCCCAGATCCACATACCACTGAAACCGCGTCTTCCGCCAGTAGGCATACCAGTCCCTGGCCTCGTCGGGCCGGCAGAAGAATTCAATCTCCATCTGCTCGAACTCGCGCGAGCGGAAGGTGAAGTTGCGCGGGTTGATCTCGTTGCGAAAGCTCTTGCCAACCTGGGCAATGCCGAAGGGAAGCTTCACCCGGCCCGTATCGACGACGTTCTTGAAGTTGGCGAAGATCCCCTGGGCGGTCTCCGGCCGCAGGTAGGCCACGTTCGACTCTTGCTCCAACGCACCGACAAACGTCTTGAACATGAGGTTGAACGAGCGCGGTTCCGTGAGCGTGCCCCGCTCGTCGGTGGACGGCCCGATCACCTTCTCCCGGTCGCTCACGGCAAGGTTCAGGTAGGGGATGACCGCGGCCGGCGCCGTGGGATGACCAAACTTCCTGGCGAGCTTGGCGGCCTTCTTCGCGGGAAGCTCGGACGCCTCTTCCGGCGAGCCTCCCAGGCCCGCCAGCCAGGCCTCGGTCGGCTCTCCCTTGTGGTTCACGGCCGGGAAGATATAGGCGAAGACGTAAATCTGGTCGGCCCGGTAGCGCTCCTTGGTATCCTTGCAGTCGACCATCGGGTCGCTGAACCCGCCGACATGGCCCGAGGCCTCCCAGACCTTCGGGTTCATGATGATCGAGCAATCCAGCCCGACCATGTCGTCGCGCATCTGGACATTGTCGCGCCACCAGGCTTCCTTGATGTTCCTCTTCAGCTCCACGCCCAGTGGACCATAATCCCAGAAGCCGTTGATGCCGCCGTAGATCTCGCTCGACGGGAAAATGAACCCCCGGCGCTTGCAGAGCGAGACCAGCTTGTCCATCTCCAGGTCCATCATCCATCCTGCCTTCCCTTACCGCCGGCTTCACAATGACGCCGCCGGTCGCGCGACTCGGCGGCTGGTGATCGGCTTCTGCTCACATCTTTCAACCGGTGCGAACCCCACTAGCGACCGGCCACGATGCGCAACGGATCGCGACGCAGCTCTGCGACGATCTGGTAGCCGGGCCGGTTGAGGCGGCTGGCATCGGAGATGTCGGCGCTGAGCCCTAACTCTACCACGCGCTGACCTCCCTGTCCCCGGGTCAGGTAATGAACCAGCCGGTCCGAGGCTTCTTCCGGCTGGTTCTTCTCGCTGCGCAACCAGATCATATCCTCGACCCTGGCCCAGAGACCGCCAGCGATCTCAGCCTCGTCGTTGGCCATGACATGATCCAGGTCCTTGAAGTGCCTGGCGAACGCGCCTGCCAGCAGCGTGTCTTCATAGCTGATCCGCCCCTCCGTGCCCGCGCAGACCAGATGAATGGGCCGGGACTGGTGCAGCAACCGCTGCGTCGTGGCCGCGAAGTTCACGAATGAGCCCACGAGCACAAGCTCGGCATCCACCGCGGCCAGCAACGCCCTGGTGCCATTGGTCGTGGTGATGATCAGGGTTTTGCCCTGGCAAACCTCCGGCGTGCACTGGCCCGGCGAGTTGCCCAGATCAAAACCTTCAATCGCAACGCCGTGCCGCTCGCCGGCCAGCAGCGCTTGACCCGCCGGCAATAATGCCGCAAGACCGCGGGCCTCGTCAATCTCGGCGCAGGGACGGACCTCCGTACAGCCGGCCACGAGTGCATGAACCATCATGGTCGAGGCGCGGAGCACGTCGATCACCACCGCGACCCCCCCGCGCAGTCCGCCTGGAGGAATCTGTCCAGGGAGCAGATGCACGGAGACCATGGCTCTCTGCACTCCGATGAGCGGCTGCGACCGGGCCAGACAGAACCCGGCCAGCTCCACCACGCGGGCTTTCTTGTGACCTTCTCCTCTCACAACCAGAGGATTATGGCATAGCCGGGCCACTCTGGGGAGACCCAGGTGGCGCGCCGGCCCCCGTGCCGCGACGGCGTCTTCCGCACAGCTTCACCTTCCCCCACGCCTGGTTTTCCTGTACGCTCCCGACCTCCTGGTCCCACGCCGACACCCCCGCCGCCCGCCCGGACTCCGCGGAATGTTGACGGGCCAGGACTTCCGGTCGAGATCCCCGAGGATCATGACTCGCTTCTGCGAAAGGTGCATGGATGCACGAACCCAAGGGAAGTTACTTTCCCCTCAGCGGCCCGCGACGATTCATCGGCGACCTGGTTCACTTCGCGCACAAGGTTCCCTCGGCGCCGGTGAGCCGGGTGATGAACCTCAAGCCGGTCTTCGAGGCTCGGGCTCAACACCCGCTTCGCCCCTCCTGGGCCTGCCTGTTCATGAAGGCATACGCCCTGGTCGGTGCGCAGTACACCCCCCTGAGACGCTCCTTCCTGGAGTTCCCCTGGCCCCGGCTTTACGAGCATCCATGGATGAACTGCGCGCTGGCTATCGAGCGCGAATACCAGGGCGAGGACGGGGTGTTCGTGGGCATCTTTCGAGCCCCCGAGTACCAGAGCCTGACCCAGATCCAGGAAGCTCTCCTGTGGTACAAGAATGAGACCCTGGAGAAGATCGGCTTCTATCGCCAGGCCCTGAGGTTCAGCCGCGTGCCAACGCCGGTGCGGCGGATGTTCTGGTGGGTCACGCTGAACCTATCGGGGTACAAGCGGTGCAAGCGGTTCGGCACGTTCGGGTTAAGCAGTTACGGCAACCTGGGAGCCGAGAACCTGCATCCGATCTCGCCACTGTCCACAACGCTCACCTACGGCCCGATTGATCCGGCCACCGGGCGGCGTGGTCGTGAAGCTGATCTACGATCACCGGGTACTCGACGGCGCTTACATCGCCCGCCGTCTCCGCGACATCGAGGAGACGCTGATTGGCCCCATTCGCGACGAGCTGCAAAAGGATTGGCAGGGGACCCGGGCCCCTGGCGCCGGGCCCCCGCCGAACGTTGAACCATTGCTCAGGCCGCATCTCCCCACCCACGCCCAGAGCCGGGAACCCGGTGAGCAGAACGCCCGGCGCTAGCACGCTACGGGCGCTCCTTCCGCTCAGGTGTCCCGCTCGCCGATCTCCTGGTCCGTGGTGATGCGGACTTCGAGCCGGCTCATCAGCCGCTTGAGCGCTTCTTCCTTCGAGTTGATGAACAGCACGTTGTCCAGCACCAGCGACTTTTCGACGTTGGGAACGTGCAGCACCAGCCTGCCGGAGCCGAGCAGCATATGCTCCAGGACATCCGGAATTTCCTTATCGAACTTCAGGTTCATGGTCGGGAACCGTTCCAGGTCGCTCAGGGGACCGTGGTGATGGAGGATCTCGTTGGGCAGCACTTCCCAGTAATCAAGCCAGCGCGTGCAGTAAACCAGCACCAGCAGGATGGTTACCATGATGAAGTAGAAGAAGTAGAAGCCCGCGTTCGCGAACACGTAGATCGATTCGAAGAGCGCATTGATCGGTTTCATGAGGTCGAGCTGGAAGAACGCCCCGAGCCAGAGGACGAAGAAGATGGCGAAGAGGGTCAGCAAGATCACGCCGACGAGCTCGAACCTGGGAAAATCAAGAGCCATCACCAGCAAGTTGAAGCCCAGGATGGCCAGGAAGAGGACGCCCAGGAGGTTCTGCGGGGTGGTGAACCGATCGCGCTGGGACATCCGGGCCGGGGCCGGGGACGTCGTGGTTGCGGTGCTGCTGGTGCTGACATCGGCCTCCGCCGATTCGCCCGGCTTGCTCGTCGTCACCGTGGTGCCCGGCTTGCTCGTCGTCACCGTGGTGCCCGGCTTGCTGGGATCGTACGTCTTCTCCCTGAGCGACCACATCCCGATCGCGCAGATGAGGGCGACGATGGCCGACGGGAAGATGTAGATCATCTTGGGCCACATGAAGATCCGGATCCCCTTCTCCCGGTGCCTGACCGTGGGAGCCGTCGAAGGGGTGGTCAAGGGCGGCTTCGCATCCATCGACATGACAGGGCGTCTCCGAGCAGGAAATCAAGTCGCGTTCGTCCAGGACCGCTGATCGCAAATCAAACCGCGGTCAAGTGTAGCGAACGTTTCATCGCAGAGGGAAGAGGGTCACCGTCCGTCCGGGGACCGGTGCCGCGGAGCCATGCGAACCGGCCGGCGGCGGCGGCATTCCACGGATCGCAGCCGCTCCCGGAGCGTTCCCACACCAGTCTCTTCGCTGCCGCGGCTCATTCCTTGGCCGCCGGTCCAGCCTGCTCCCTCCGTTTCCTCTCTCGGGTTGCTGACGACCAGAACGGGAACCTGCATTCCCGACGCCCCAGACAACTCGCCCACCAACCGTGCGACCGGCCGACCTGCGGATCATCCGATGCGCGCTGATCATCTTGATCACCTTGAGCGCCTTGGTCGATCTTGATCATCTTGAGCGCCTTGAGCGCCTTGATCATCTTGATCACCTTGAGCGGCCTTGATCCAGTTCGGTTGAAATAGCGTAAACAAAAAGGGGCCAGAGGCTTGCGACAGACTTGTTCCCACGCTCGACTTGTTACCACGCTCTGGGTGGGAACACCGGTCGGGACGCTCTAAGTCCCATGGATTTCCCAGCCTCGGCACGCGCCCAATCGACGCGGAGCGTCGCAGACGGCATTCCCAGGCGGAGCTTGGAACGAGGGACAAACCTCTGCCTGCACTCAACTTGTGGCCATTTCAAGGGTATTGCCTCCCCCCAGGAACTATCCCGTATATGGGATATATTTAGGCAGTATTCCCGTTCGTGGGATTGCGTCTGGAACCAAGGGGTCCAGGTCCGTCCTCCCCTGGGCTGTCAGCGCTCAAGGCGCTCAAGGCGCTCAAGGCGCTCAAGGCGCTCAAGGCGCTCAAGGCGCTCAAGATGATCAAGATGATCAAGATGATCAAGATCGACCAAGGCGCTCAAGGCGCTCAAGGCGCTCAAGATGATCAAGCACAGCGACGACGCACCATCCCACTGGGAAAACAAGAAAAAAAGCGGACAGGCAATGCAGCCGTGGAATTCCAGTCTCTGTCGGTCATGAAGGTCTGTCGGTACACTCACGCGAATGCATTCGAGCCTCCACATTTCGGCTGCAAACCGACAGGGAGCCCTTTCATGCGACTCGTCGCGTTCTCTGGCTTGTTGCTCTGCTCACTGGCTGCCACTCTCCGCGGCGAAATCAACGACGACGACCGCTTCCTCGAAACCGCGAAGAAACTGATCCAGGCCATCAACAGAGAGGACTCGTCCGCGATCCAGGCCAGCTTCGACGCGCAGATGCAGCGGGTCTTTCCGCCCGACAAGGCCACTCCCTTTTTCCGCGCAGTGGTGGCCGCCAGAGGCAAGCTGATGGAAGCCGGCGCACCACAAGTCACCGGTCCCACCGCCATGGTGCGAGTGACGGCCGAGCGCGGAGCCTGGGACTTCAAGATCACCCTGAATCCCTCGGGCAAGATCGCCGGACTGCTCATCACAGATGCCGCTGCTGCGGCGCCGCGGCCGGGCTGCGCCTGCTGCGCCCGCGTCCGGGTCTGCGGCTGCGTCCGGGTCCGCGTCTGCTTCCGCCCAGCGCTTCACCAAGGTGGCCAACAAACTCATTCAGGCGATCAATCGCAACGATTCGGCGGCCATCCAGGCAAGCTTCGACGCTCAGATGCGGCAGGTCTTTCCGCCCGACAAGGCCACGCCCTTTTTCCGCGGACTGGTGACCGCCAAGGGCAAGCTGAAGGAAGCCGGCGCCCACAAGTCACCGGCCCCACCGCCATCGTGCGAGTGACCGCCGAGCGCGGAGCCTGGGACTTCAAGATCACCCTCGACGCGTCCGACAAGATTTCCGGTCTCTCCGTGACCCCGCCCGGTTCTGGTCCGGCGGCCGGCTCGACGGCCGTCCGGCGCAGCCGCACCCCCATGCAGCTTCCGTTTCGAGGCGAGTGGTACGTCTTTGGGGGCGGCGACAACGAAAAGGTCAACAACCACGCCTCCGTTCGTGGCCAGCAACGCGCCGCCGATCTCATTATCAATGGTACCGACGGCCGCTCTTACAAGGGGTACCGGTCGCCGCAACGAAGATTATTTCGTTTACGGGAAGGAAATCCTGGCCGCCGCACCCGGCACCGTCGTCACCGCGATCGACGGCGTCCCCGATAACGAGCCAGGCTCCATGAACCCTTTGTGCGCCGTCGGAAACTGCCTGATCATTGACCAGGGCTCCCACGAGTACGCCGTCTACGCGCATCTCAAGCCCGGCTCCCTGCACGTCCACCGCGGCGACAAGGTTCGCAAGGGCCAGGTGCTCGCCCTTTGCGGCAACAGCGGCAACTCCAGCGAGCCCCACCTTCATTTTCATTTGCAGGATAACGCCATCCTTCAGGACGGCGCCGGCATCACTCCCTATTTCACCAACGTCAAGTGCCGCCGCGGCGATGTGGCCCTGACTGATGCCGAATACACCTTCCTCCAGGGCGATCGCATTCAGTCCGCAACCAGGAAGTAACCCGGTCCGGATCACGCGGGCCACTTGCTCGCGGGTGGCGGGCCAGCGCGGAGGCAGGGCACGAAGGCAGCCCCTCGGTGTTTCCGCGGAGGCCCCTGGAAGCCGACGCCGCCCCGTGTCTGACTGACCCCAAGGGCCCCGGACCCCGCGGGCCTCTCGCGCTGGTCAGGGCGTCCCCGTCCACGGGGCAGCGTCCCAGAGCTTGATTTCGGCCTGTTTGCTGACGCTGTTGGCCAGGACACTCCGCGGGACCGCCGAGACGATCTGGTGCCCATCCGGAGAGAAGGCGATTCCGCTGTACATGGAATTCGAGTTCAGGCCGTGCCCCTTGAGCGCGAGCACCTGCCGCCCTGTCGCGGCATCCCAGAGCCCGACCTCGGCCGCGCTCGAGCCGTACACGCCAGCGATCCGGGAGCCGTCGGGGCAGAAGGCGACGGTGCCGAACTGGCCGCGGATCAATTGCCTGAGCTTGCCGGAAGCAAGGTCCCAGACCATGAGGACGTCTCGAGACGCATCGCCGCTCCTGTTCGGGTTGCGGAACGCGATCGATGCCGCCACCGCAAGACCGTCCGGGCTGAACGCAAGGCTTGTCGCTGCGGGGACGAGCCCGGGATCGGGTATTTCCAGCCGGGTGATTTCCGCCCCCGTCTCGACATCCCACACGCAGGCCCGCCAGGACTGATCGGGTGCCTGCGCGAAGCCCACGAGGCGTCGGCCCTGGGGATCAAGAGCGGCGTGCGTGCAATGCGGGATTTTCGTCACGACCTGCCCGCTCGCCACGTCCCAGACCTTTGCATCGCTCCGTCCGGGGTCGATCGTCAGGGACCTCGCGTCCTCCTGGTACCACAGAGCCGCGACGCGCTTGCCGTCGGAGTCAAGCGAGGGCCTGCCGAAACCGCAGCCGTTTCCTTTGATGTGGAAAAGCTCCTTGCCATCGAGTCCCCAGACGGTGAGGGCACCGTCGATCGCCCCCAGGCCCGGGGTATCCCCTTTTCGGAACTGCATTCGATTGGCGGCATAGGCGATGCGGTCTCCGCAGGGGCTCCAGCTCAGCCATCCGACCGGGACCTCGCCGTCATTGGCCAGTGCGGGACGGCCGAACGAACGGACGAATCGGCCCTTCGAGTCCCAGACCTTGACGACCGGCGTATTACCCCATGGCGTGGTGGCCTCCGGCCTCACAACACCGGCGATCCACCGCGCGTCGGGACTCACGGCCAGGCTGCTGACCCGTCCCTCGGTGTCCAGCAAGTGGTCGTCCGGACCGTCCGGGGCGTCCCAGATCTTCACCGTGCCGTAGAGGTCGGCCGCCAGCAGTTCTCGACCGTTCCGGCCGAACGTGATCGAGTCAGCCGCGCCGATGTCATCCTGGTAGATTGCGATCTGCTTGCCCTTGGCGGCGTCCCAGACGCCGAGCTGAAGCCCGTTGAGCACGCAGGCGATCCGGCGGCCGTCCGGGCTGAAGGCCGCCCGCGTCAGCAGGCCCTGCGACCCGAGCGGAAGGGAAAAGCGCGATCGCGCCGTCCCAGCATCCCAGACGTGCAAGACGTCACCGGTGGGATACACCGCGACAGCGGCCAGCGCCTCACCGCCGGGACTGAAGCAGAGCGCCGCCATGTCGATCGGGCCGGCCGTCGGAAACGAGGCGATCTCGCGACCGGAATCGACCTCCCAGAGCTTGATGTCCCTCAGGCCCGGATCGGTGCCCGCCTGGATCGTGGCCGCCACGCGTTTGCCGTCGGGACTGAACGCAAACCTCGGACCTCCCCGCGGGAACGTGCCCGGGATTGCCCGGATCTCGGCCCCTGTCTCCGCGTCCCAGACGAGAAGCGCATTCCCGGGACCGTGTTTCTCCTTCGCCGCGTGAGGACTGACAACCGCCCCGAGCCTCCGGCCGTCCGCGCTGAACTCAACGTGATAAAGATTGTTCTTCAGCGTCTGGCGCACAACCCTGCGGCCGGTGGCCGTCTCGACCACCATCAGGAAATGCTCGTGACTGCCGGAGGCCTCGTCCTCGGTCTTCAGGGCGATCGCCAGGCGCGATCCGTCCTGGTTGAGGATGGCGAACTCTCCGTCCCCCTCCGGCAACGAGACCGTGGCAACGACTCGCCCGCTGGCCACATCCCACACGTTCCAGCTCTCAACCTGGTAATTCAGCGGTTTGCCCTTCAGCTTGACGGGGATCCGACCGGAGATCGCGACGAACCGCGAGCCATCGCCGCTGAAGGCGGGGAAATAGGTAAATGTACTCCGAGGCAAGGAAATCGTCCTCGCCGCCTGGTGGGATCTTCTCATCCAGTAGTCCCACTCGAAGCCGATGAGGTCTGGGTTTTCGGCCTTCTGGCGTTCGAGCAGACGCGTCACCTCTCGATGACGCCCCCCTTCCCAGGCGGCCTGAACCAGCCCCATGTCGGCGGCATAGAGCGTGCGGCGCAGGTGGTTCCTTGCCTCATCGGCTTGCTGGCGCTGGGCGTTGGCCTGGTCGCGCTCGGTGACGGCGTGCCGTTGTGCGTCCTGCGCGGTCCGCTCGGCCCGAGTCGGCGCAGGGCCTGCCATGCGCTCAAGACTGTTCCAATGATGAGCGCCGTGGCGACGATCGACGTCGTGATCAACGCAGCCTGGTGTCGCCTTGCCAGCTTCCGGAACCTGTACCAGTTTGATGGTGGCCGCGCCTCGATGGGCTCTTCGCTCAAGAATCGCCGCACGTCGGCTGCCAGGCCGCTCGCCGTTTCATAGCGCCGGCGCCGGTCCTTTTCGAGCGCCTTCATCACGATCCAGTCGAGATCCCCCTTGATGAAGGCGGAAAGCCGGGTCAGCTCGGTCTTGCGCTGAGGCGAGACCTTGGTGAGGGTCTCGCCCAGCGTGCTCAACCGCGTGCTCGGCCGCGGAGGCTCTTCTTCCCTGATGATCCGGCGAATCTCGTCGTAAGCCGCGGTCGCGAAACGCTGCTTATCGAATGGCGTGGTGCCCGTAAGCAGTTCATAGAGCAGCACGCCCAGGCTGTAGACGTCGCTGCGGATGTCGACATCGAGCGCGTTGACCTCGGCCTGTTCGGGGCTCATGTAGAGCGGCGTGCCAATCATCTGGGCGAAGCGAGTGTAGATCGTCTTATCGGTCAACTGCTGGCCGATCGCCTTGGCCACGCCGAAATCGATCACCTTGACCACCGGCTCGCCGTCATGAGGCGCAACCAGGATATTCGACGGCTTGAGGTCGCGATGGATGATTCCCTTACCGTGCGCGTGCTGCACGGCCTGACAGACCGCCAGGAAAAGGTCGAGCCGCTCCCGAGTCGTGAGTTGCTGTCCGTCGCAGTACTCGATGATCGGTATCCCTTTGACCAGCTCCATCACGAAATAGGGCCGGCCGCTCTGGGTCGTGCCCGCGTCGAAGACGCGTGCGATATTGGGATGGTCCATGAGCGCGAGTGCCTGCCGCTCGGCCTCGAAGCGGGCGATCACGTCGCGCGAGTCCATTCCCGGCTTGATGATCTTGAGCGCGACCTTCCGACGCACGGGCTGCTGTTGTTCGGCCACGAACACCAGCCCCATGCCCCCTTCGCCAATCTGCTCCATCAGCTTGTAGGGTCCGATCAGGACGCCGGGCTGTTCCAGCCCCGGAGCGTAATCCTCGGTGTGTTCCCCCACGTGGTGGTTCATGAAGCTGCCAACCTGGGGGTGGGCGGCAAGCAGCCGCTCGACCTGTTCCCGTAACTCGGGGTTGGGACAGGCATCGTCCAGAAACGAGGCGCGGGCCTCGGCCGTCGGCTGTTCAAGGGCGGCGTGGAAAATCGATTCGACGGCGGACAGGTCGGTCATGGTCAATCTCCTGGAAAGAACTCCAGAAGACAATGCGACGTGAGCCTCCTGATCCCATCAGCCGGAATGATCATTTTTCCCTTTGAGTGCATGATGACCCTGAAGCTCGGCGTAAAGCCAGGTGCGACCAAATTTCCAGTAGCGCTCAGCGGTCGGCAACGAGATTCCCAGCGTCTGAGCAACCTGCGGCATGGTCAACCCCGCAAAGAAGCGCAGCTTGACGACCCTGGCACGATCCGGCTTGATTTGCTCGAGCCGGGTCAGGGCCTCGTCGAGTTCGAGAATCTCTTCGTTGGGCGGGTCGATGAGTGAACAGGCCTCCTCCAGAGCGACACGGTGTTTCCCGCCGCCGTGACGGATGCGTTTCTTCCGTCGCGCCTGCTCGACGAGAATCCGCCTCATCGCCTCGGCGGCCGCGGCGAAAAAATGACCCCGATTCTCCCAGTCCGGTTCGTTAGCACCCACGACCCGCAAGTACGCCTCGTGCACAAGAGCCGTGGCCTGAAGCGTCTGGCCAGGATTCTCGCGAGCCAGCGCATGGGCCGCCAGCTTGCGCAGCTCATCGTACACCAGGGCCAGCAATGCCCCGGAGTCCCCGGGATCAACCTGTTCGTTGCCTCTTGATGAAGAACTCATGTCATTCAAGAGAGCGATGATACCCGACCCCGGCTGAATCATCGACGAGGCCCACCAGCTTCTCGCCGAAGCAGCCCGGAGGGGATGTGCTGTTCATGCTGAGCCTCCGGGAAGACCACGTCAACCAGGGAGTACCTGCTTTGCTTGTTCTCTTGAAGCTGGTAGCAGGATCTCCCCTGGCGGTCCCCGCATCTGGGCATTCGTCATGACCGGCGATCCGCGCGGTGATCGATTGGAAGTTCAGCCTTCACGCCGTTCCTGGTTCGGTGCGTCGTCGCTGCGCTCGACACACCCCACAAGTGTCGGACGTTCCGCGGACCTCCGCAGGCACCAGGAAAATCACTGCCCTCCGGGGCGCCTGAGGAGTCACAGGGGATCGCTCAGAAGAGCAGACGCATGGATGACCTGAGGTGAACGGACCCGGCCGCGCCGGCACAGGGAAAGTAAACCGCGGAGAATCTCGCAAGCGCCCGCCGGTCCGGTCGTAGACTGAATACAACGGCACCTTGCCGATGCTCTTTGACAACCTGGTCGATGGTTCAAAACAGTGCGCCGCTTCTGTGACGCCTGTTGCCGAGGTGAAAGTGAAACCGCGGTGACCTGGCAAGGCGGTCTCTGGAATCTCGCACGAACCGCGCGTAGACTCGATGATCGATGCTTACTTACTGGTTGCCTGTTATGGGTTTTCGGTCATGAAAGGTCGACGTCCATGATCTTGCTTGCCCGCCGGTCGCTCGCCGTTCTTGCCAGTGCCAGCGCGATGATGCTACTGACCACCGGAGTCCTTCCACTGGGTGCTCAGGAGAGCAGCACCGCGAAGTCTCAGGCGGCGAAGACAAAGAAGTCTGACGCCGGCTCCAGCTCCAGCAGCAAGCAGACGGCCAAGACGGCGCCGCCGGATGTGACGCACCGCGTGCCGCCGGGGTACTCGAAGCTCGGCCTCTCGGAGTCGCAGAAAGAAAAGCTCTACAAGATCCAGGGCGAGTATTACCCGAAGATCCAGGCGCTCGAGAAGCAGGTTGACGATCTGCGGGCGCGCCGTGAGAAGGAGTTCGAGGCCGTTCTGACCGCGCCGCAGAAGCGGGCGCTCGCCGAGGCCGAACAGCAGAAGAAGGCAGCTTCCGCAGCCAGGAAGGCGGCCGCAGCCAAGGAGAAGGAGAAGGAGAAGGCGGGGAACTGACGCCAAGAACCGGGCCGGTTCCCCGTGCCAACCCTGGCCCGGACGGCGCAATCTCCTGCCGCACCGCTCCGCCGGGCCGATCAAGCCGGCCCGGCGATATCGTTCGCGGGCTCGACGTCCTGCGCGCGCCCCGCGTTCTAGAAGAGTTCGCGTAGCCGATCGCTGATGCGGCGCGGGCGGAGTGTTCGCCCGTCGAGCGCCACCCAGACGGTGCGCACGCGGGCCAGCAGCTCGCCGTCGCGCGACCTGCGGATCTCGACGAAGCGTTCCAGCGTCGCTCCGGCGGGCTCGCCCACCCAGGTTCGCGCCACCAGCTCGTCGGCGGCGAAGGCCGGTTTCAGATAATCGATCTCATGCCGCCGGACTACCCAGACCATGCTGTCGCGATGGTCCCCGTCCACCACGGAATACCAGTGGGCCACCGCGGCATCTTGCGCGTACCGCAGGTAGACCACGTTATTCACATGCCCAAGCTGGTCAATGTCCGCCGGCGCCACCCGCAGGGCGTGCTCGAACACCCCGGTCTGACTCATGGTCGGCGCTCCTCCCCGAATCTTCGGCTCCCAGCTTCCTGGGCTGTGCCTGCCCGGCGCCATGGCGAGCCCGATCGGTGAAGCCTATCAAAGACAATCGCCGGCCGACCACCTCTCATTTCTCTTTGAATCCTGTTCACGCTCTTGTTGCCAGGGCTCTCAGGGGGCTCACCTCATTACCCGATCGTCCATGGCCCGGCAGGACTCATGCTCTTGCAATCACGGCGGATTGCAGCCGCTTCAGGAAAATCCAAAGGGCCCCGCGTGCCGTGAGTCGACGCACCGGCCCTGGGCCAGTATGATGTGCAGGATAACTCGTGATTCGTGTTTGTGAAGTCGCGTTAATCTTTTCGCCAGACGCGTTGCACTTCCCGGGCAACTCTCGTTGGAGACGTTTGCCCTGGCCGCCTCGAGCACGGCTCGGGGAGTGCTGGAGGTCGAGCTCCTGGTCATGACGATTGATCCTGGGGCCGCCACACCGGGCCGGTCGAGGGCGGGGGGGAGTCTGCGCCCTCCAGAATCGTTGCCGGCACATGGCTCACGGCAGAGGACTGCGCTTGGCCACAGATCATGCCACGCGTGAACCAGATGTCTTCGCTGGCTGGCACGGATTGGTCCGGCCATTGCGGGGAGTGCTCCCCTCGCGGAC
Source organism: uncultured Planctomycetaceae bacterium (assembly GCA_963833985.1). Lineage (GTDB taxonomy): Bacteria > Planctomycetota > Planctomycetia > Isosphaerales > Isosphaeraceae > Aquisphaera. Next base: position 6,098,861 of record CAWIAD010000002.1, on the reverse strand, counting down.
TTTACTACAACAATTCGGACGTTGCGGAGGCGGATGAAGCCGCCAGAGGGATGGATTTCCTTGCTGCGGCTGAAGGACGTTCGCGAGACGAAGCGAGAGCGGATCGCCATTACCGGCGCCGGTGATCCTGATCCATCTGGCTTTCAACCCGGGCAGTGAACCATGAACCAAGACTTGAGTACCCGCTCCGAGGAGACTGTCCTTGCCGTCAGTTCCGGCGATGCCGATGGGGCCAGGCTCCATGCGCGACAGGCTCTCCTGGAAGAGCCATTTGAAGCCAGTTCGCGGCAGATTCTCAAGGCGATCGTCGCCTTCCGCGATGGAGACTTCTCGGCGCGGCTGCCTGCCGACTGGCCCGGTATCCAGGGGAGAATCGCCGAGGCATTCAACCAGGCGATCACCCGGGAGGAGGTCATCGCGCGCGAGGTCGAGCGGCTGAGCCGTACCGTGGGCAAGGAAGGCCGGCTCAAGCAGCGCATGTCCGTGCCCGGAGCCACGGGCGATTGGGCGGTGAAGGTGGACTCCATCAACACGCTGCTCGACGACCTTGTCCGTCCCACCGTTGATGTCGCGCGCACCATCGGCGCCGTGGCCAAGGGTGATCTTGGCCAGTCCGTGCCCCTGGAAGTGGACGGCCGCGTTTTGGAGGGAGAGTTCCTCCGCTCCGCGAAGCTCGTGAATACCATGATCGAGCAGCTCTCCGCCGTCACGTCGGAGGTGACGCGGGTGGCACGAGACGTCGGTACCGAGGGAAAGCTGGGCGGCCAGGCGCAGGTGACCGGTGTCTCAGGGGTCTGGAAAGACCTCACCGAATCGGTCAACCGGATGGCTGGCAACCTCACGGCCCAGATGCGGAACATCGCCGAGGTGACCATCGCCGTCGCCAACGGCGACCTCTCCAAGAAGATCACCGTCGACGTCCGCGGCGAGATCCTTCAGCTCAAGGAAGCCATCAACACCATGGTCGACCAGCTCCGCTCGTTCGCGTCGGAGGTGACGCGGGTGGCGCGCGAGGTCGGCACCGAGGGACGGCTCGGCGGGCAGGCCGTCGTACCCGGCGCGGGCGGCACCTGGAAGGACCTCACAGACTCCGTCAATGCGATGGCGTCGAACCTGACGGCCCAGGTGCGCAACATCGCGGCAGTCACCACCGCCGTCGCGCGCGGCGACCTCTCGCGCAAGATCACCGTCGACGTCAAGGGCGAGATCCTCGAGCTGAAGGAGACCATCAACACCATGGTCGACCAGCTCAACGGCTTCTCGTCGGAAGTGACGCGGGTGGCGCGCGAGGTCGGCACCGAAGGTAAGCTCGGCGGACAGGCGGCCGTGCCCGGAGTCGCCGGCACCTGGAAGGACCTCACGGACTCGGTCAACTCCATGGCCTCCAACCTCACGGCCCAGGTGCGCAACATCGCCGAGGTCACCACCGCCGTCGCCAACGGCGACCTCTCCAAGAAGATCACCGTTGACGTGAAAGGCGAGATCCTCCAGCTCAAGAACACGATCAACACCATGGTTGATCAGCTCAACTCGTTCGCCGGCGAAGTCACGCGCGTGCGCGCGAGGTCGGCACCGAGGGCAAGCTCGGCGGGCAGGCCGAGGTGCGCGGCGTGGCCGGCACATGGAAAGACCTCACAGATAACGTCAACTTCATGGCCTCCAACCTCACCGGGCAGGTGCGCAACATCGCCGAGGTCACCACCGCCGTCGCCAACGGCGACCTCTCCAAGAAGATCACCGTCGACGTCCGCGGCGAGATCCTCGAGCTCAAGAACACGATCAACACCATGGTCGACCAGCTCAACTCGTTCGCCGGTGAAGTGACGCGGGTGGCGCGCGAGGTCGGCACCGAAGGCAAGCTCGGCGGACAGGCGCAGGTGCGCGGCGTGGCCGGCACCTGGAAGGACCTCACGGACTCGGTCAACTCCATGGCGTCGAACCTGACCGCCCAGGTGCGCAACATCGCCGAGGTCACCACCGCAGTGGCCAAGGGCGACCTGTCGCGCAAGATCACCGTCGACGTCAAGGGTGAGATCCTTGCGCTCAAGAACACGATCAACACCATGGTCGATCAGCTCAACGGCTTTGCCTCCGAGGTGACGCGGGTGGCGCGCGAGGTCGGCACCGAGGGCAAACTCGGCGGACAGGCCGAGGTACGCGGCGTGGCCGGCACCTGGAAAGACCTCACCGACAACGTCAACTCCATGGCGTCGAACCTCACCGGGCAGGTGCGCAACATCGCCGACGTGGCCACGGCCGTCGCCAACGGCGACCTCTCCAAGAAGATCACCGTCGACGTCAAGGGTGAGATCCTCGAGCTGAAGAATACGCTCAACACGATGGTCGATCAGCTCAACTCGTTTGCCGGGGAGGTCACACGCGTCGCGCGCGAGGTCGGCACCGAGGGCAAGCTTGGCGGGCAGGCCGAGGTGCGCGGGGTGGCCGGCACCTGGAAAGACCTTACCGACAACGTCAACTTCATGGCCTCGAACCTCACCGGGCAGGTGCGCAACATCGCCGAGGTCACCACCGCCGTCGCCAACGGCGACCTCTCCAAGAAGATCACCGTCGACGTCAAGGGCGAGATCCTCCAGCTCAAGAACACGATCAACACCATGGTTGATCAGCTCAACTCGTTCGCCGGCGAGGTCACGCGCGTGGCACGCGAGGTCGGCACCGAGGGCGCCCTGGGCGGCCAGGCCGTCGTGCCCGGAGTCGCCGGCACCTGGAAAGACCTCACCGACAATGTGAACTTCATGGCCTCCAACCTGACCGCCCAGGTGCGCAACATCGCCGAGGTCACCACCGCCGTCGCGAAGGGTGACCTCTCGCGCAAGATCACCGTCGACGTCAAGGGGGAGATCCTCGAGCTCAAGAACACGATCAATACCATGGTCGATCAGCTCAACGGCTTCGCCTCCGAGGTCTCACGCGTCGCCCGTGAAGTGGGTACCGAAGGCAAGCTTGGCGGACAGGCCGAGGTCGAAGGCGTGGCGGGAACCTGGAAAGACCTCACCGACAATGTCAACTCCATGGCCTCCAACCTCACATCCCAGGTGCGGAACATTGCCGAGGTGACCATCGCCGTGGCCAACGGCGACCTCTCCAAGAAGATCACCGTTCCGGTGCGCGGGGAGATCCTCGAGCTGAAGGAGACCATCAACACGATGGTCGAGCAGCTCCGCTCCTTCGCCGCGGAAGTCACGCGGGTGGCGCGCGAGGTCGGCACCGAAGGGAAGCTCGGCGGCCAGGCGGCCGTGCCTGGAGTCGCCGGCACCTGGAAAGACCTCACCGACAACGTCAACTCCATGGCGTCGAACCTCACCGGGCAGGTGCGCAACATCGCCGATGTGGCCACGGCCATCGCCAAGGGCGACCTCTCGCGCAAGATCACCGTCGATGTCAAGGGCGAGATCCTCCAGCTCAAGGAAACCATGAACACCATGGTGGAGCAACTGGGGGCCTTCGCCTCGGAGGTGACGCGCGTGGCACGCGAAGTGGGTACCGAGGGCAAGCTGGGCGGCCAGGCCCAGGTGCCCGGCGTGGCGGGAACCTGGAAAGACCTCACCGACAATGTCAACTCCATGGCGTCGAACCTGACCGGGCAGGTGCGCAACATCGCCGATGTGACCATCGCGGTCGCCAACGGCGACCTCTCCAAGAAGATCACCGTCGACGTCCGCGGCGAGATCCTCCAGCTCAAGGAGACCATCAACACGATGGTCGAGCAGCTTCGCTCGTTCGCGTCCGAGGTAACGCGGGTGGCGCGCGAGGTGGGTACCGAGGGCCGCCTCGGCGTACAGGCCGTCGTACCCGGGGTCGCGGGGACCTGGAAAGACCTCACGGACTCCGTCAACACGATGGGTTCAAACCTGACCGCTCAGGTGCGGAACATCGCCGAGGTCACCACCGCCGTCGCGCGCGGCGACCTCTCGCGCAAGATCACCGTCGACGTCAAGGGCGAGATCCTCGAGCTCAAAAACACGATCAACACCATGGTTGATCAGCTCAACGGATTCGCGTCGGAGGTGACGCGGGTGGCGCGCGAGGTCGGCACCGAAGGCAAGCTCGGCGGACAAGCCCAGGTGTCTGGAGTGGGGGGCACCTGGAAGGACCTCACCGACAATGTGAACTTCATGGCCTCCAACCTCACCGACCAGGTGCGCGGCATCGTCAAGGTGGTGACCGCGGTCGCCGACGGCAACCTGCGCCAGAAGCTCACTGTGCAGGCCAAGGGCGAGGTGGCTGCCCTTGCCGAAACCATCAACAACATGACCGACACGCTGGCCACCTTTGCCGAGCAGGTCATCAGCGTGGCGCGCGAGGTCGGCGTGGAGGGACGGCTTGGCGGACAGGCCAGCGTCCCCGGTGCCGCCGGTTCCTGGCGAGATCTCACCGACAACGTCAACCTGCTCGCCGGCAACCTGACCACGCAGGTCCGGGCCATCGCCGAGGTGGCGACCGCGGTGACCCAGGGCAACCTGACCCGGTCGATCCAGGTCGATGCCCGTGGCGAGGTGGCCGAGCTGAAGGATAACATCAACACGATGATCGCCAACCTGCGCGAGACCACCGAGCGCAACAAGGAAGAGGACTGGCTGAAGACGAACATCGCCCGCTTCACCAGCATGCTCCAGGGGCAGCGCGACCTCTTCACCGTGGCCCAGACGCTCCTGGCCGACCTCGGACCGCTGGTGCTCGCTCAACAGGGCACGATCTACCAGATGACCACCGGTGAAAACGATGAGCCCACGTTGCAGCTCCTGGCGGGTTATGCCCAGCGGCCCGGCCAGCCGGCGATGATCCGCCTTGGCGAGGGGATCGTGGGCCAGTGCGCGGTGACGAAGCAGCGCATCCTGCTGACGGAAGTGCCACCGGAGTACACGCGCATCAGCTCCAGCCTGGGCGACGCCCCGCCCTCGAGCATCGTGGTGCTTCCCTTGCTGTTCGAGGGGCAGGTCAAGGCGGTCATCGAGCTGGCGTCCCTGAAACCGTTCACGTCCACGAACCTGGTGTTCCTCGATCAGCTCACGACCAGCATCGGCGTCGTGCTCAATACGATCGAGGCGACGATGCGTACCGAGGGGCTGCTGAAACAATCGCAGCAGCTCACCGTCGAGCTCCAGTTGCGCCAGAGCGAGCTCCAGCAGACCAACGAAGAGCTCGGCACCAAGGCCAGGCTGCTGGCTGCTCAGAACGCCGAGGTCGAGCTCAAGAACCGCGAGGTGGAGCAGGCTCGCCGCGCCCTGGAGGAGAAGGCCGCCGAGCTGGCGCTCACGTCCAAGTACAAGTCCGAGTTCCTCGCGAACATGTCCCACGAGCTGCGCACGCCCTTGAACTCGATCCTCATCCTCAGCCAGCAGCTCGCCGGCAACGCCAGCAACAATCTGTTGCCCAAGCAGGTGGACTTCGCGCGGAACATCCATTCGTCCGGCTCCGACCTGCTGAACCTGATCAGCGACATCCTCGACCTCTCGAAGATCGAGTCCGGCACGGTCACCGTCGAGGCAGAGGAGATCTCCTTCGCCGGCCTGCGCGACACGATCGAACGCAACTTCCGCCACGTCGCGGAGAACAAGAACTTGCCCTTCAACGTGCAGCTCGACGCCGAGCTGCCAAGGACCCTCACCAGCGACTCGAAGCGGCTGCACCAGATCCTCAAGAACCTGCTTTCCAACGCGGTGAAGTTCACCTCGCAGGGCCACGTCGATGTCCGGATCGGCTTCGCGACGTCGGGATGGAGCGTCGATCACCCGGTCCTGAGCAAGGCGCAGCAGGTGATCGCCTTCGAGGTCGAGGACACCGGAATCGGCGTCGCGCCGGAGAAGCAAAAACTTATCTTCGAGGCGTTTCAACAGGCCGATGCCGGCACCTCGCGGAAGTACGGGGGAACCGGACTGGGACTGGCCATCAGCCGTGAGCTGGCTGTGCTGCTCGGCGGCGAGATCCGCCTCTCCAGCGTTCACGGCCAGGGAAGCACCTTCACCCTGTACTTGCCCCTGAACTACCGCGGGCCCGATGCCCCGTCTACCTCGGCGATCGCCCGCACTTCGGCCACTGCTGCGAGTGTTCATCTCGGGCCGATCCTCGCCGTCGCCCGCGAGGAGCACGTTCCGGACGACCGTGAAACCCTCGTGGAAGGCGACCGGGTGCTGCTGGTCATCGAGGATGACTTGCAACAGGTGCGGATCCTCTTGGGACTGGCCCGCGAGGCGGGCTTCAAGGTCATCGTGGCAACCCGCGGTGCCACGGGTCTGGGTTATGCACGCCAGTACCGCCCTGACGCGATCTGGCTGGACATCTTCTTGCCCGACATGCTCGGATGGACCGTGCTCAACAATCTGAAGTTCGACCCGGGCACGCGGCACATCCCGGTGCAGATCTTCACGATCGACGAGGAGCGGCAGTCCGTTCTCGCCCGCGGCGCGTTTTCGTACCTCGTCAAGTCGCCGGCCGCGGAGGACATCAAGATCGCCCTGGAGCGGCTCAAGCATTTCGCGTCCTCGCGCACCCGCCGACTTCTGGTCGTGGAAGACGACGACATCGAACGGCAATCGATCGTGGAGCTGCTGGACGACAAGGACATCGAGCTTTCAGCCGTGGGAACCGGCGGCGAGGCCCTCGACGCCCTGCTCGGTCAGGAGTTCGACTGCGTTGTTCTCGATCTCTGCCTGCCGGACATGAACGGCTTCGAGCTCCTGGAGACCTTCAAGGTGGAACCGGCCTTGCAGAACCTGCCGGTGGTGGTCTTCACGGGCAAGCAGCTCTCCTACCACGATGAGCTCCGGCTCAGGAGCATGGCCAAGAGCCTGGTGCTGAAGGATGTTCAATCGCCCGAGCGGCTGCTGGACGAGACCGCGCTGTTTCTGCATCGCGTGATCGGCAACCTGCCGGCTGAGAAGCAGCACATGCTCGAGCGGCTCCACGGGTCCAACGAGAGCCTCCGCGGCCGCACCGTCCTGGTGGTAGACGACGATGTGCGCAACATCTTCGCGCTCACCTCCCTGCTGGAGAGCCACGACATGGAAGTCATCAGCGCCACCAACGGCCGCCAGGCAATCGATCTCATCCAGCGCACCCCGGAACTGAGCATGGTGCTCATGGACATCATGATGCCGGAGATGGACGGGTTCCAGACCATCGCCGAGATCCGCAAGGATTCACGGCTTCGCAACCTGCCCATCCTGGCCCTGACCGCCAAGGCGATGAAGGGCGACCGCGAGAAGTGCCTGGACGCAGGCGCCTCGGATTACATCGCCAAACCAGTCAACACCGACCAGTTGCTGTCGCTCATGCGCGTCTGGCTGTTCCGCTAAGACAGAAGGACGTCTCGAGACACCAAACGCATATGAGCACTATGAAATACACATCGTCCGAGGCAAGCGGCACGATCACCACGGAGAAAACGCCAGACCGTGGGGCGCTCTCCGCGGAGGCTTCTGCCGATGACGGGTCGATCAACATCTTGCTCGTGGACGATGAGCCCAGGAACCTGACTGTCCTGGAGAGCGTCCTGGAGGGATCGGGGTATCGCCTCGTCCGGGCCGCGTCCGCGGAAGACGCCCTGCTGGCGCTGGTTCTCGAGGAGTTCGCCCTGCTGATCATCGACATCCAGATGCCTGGCATGACCGGCTTCGAGCTGGCCCAGATGATCAAGCAGCGCAAGAAGACTGCGGATGTGCCGATCATCTTCCTCACCGCCTACTACAACGAAGACCGTTACGTGCTGGAGGGGTACGGCTCAGGTGCCGTGGACTACCTGCACAAGCCAATCAACCCGGCGATCCTCCGCTCCAAGGTCGCCGTGTTCGCCGAGCTGTACCGCAAGAACCGCGAGAGCGCGCAGGCCAACCACGCGCTGATGGAGGAAATCACCGTGCGCCGCCGCGCTGAGGAGCAACTTCGGCAACTCAACGATGAACTGGAGCAGCGCGTCGCCGAACGCACGGCCGAGCTTGTCCGGAGCAACGCCGCGCTGAGCGCCAGCGAGCAACGGCTACGGCTCGCCTTGCAGGCGGGCCGAACCGGGGTCTGGTTCTGGGAGTTCGCAACGGCCCGCTTGACCTGGTCCGAGGAGAGCCACGACATTCACGCCCTGGAACTGGAAAGCTCCCAGTCCACGCTCGACGCATTCAAGCAGCTTGTCCACGCCGATGACCGGGATCGCCTGGACAGGGCCCTCGACGCCGCCATGCACGGGACCGACGCGCTGGCCTCGGAGTTCCGCATCGTTCGCGGCGACGGCAGTGTGCGCTGGGTGACCATCCTCGGCCTGGTCCAGGTGGATTCCACCGGACAGCCGGCCTCGATCACGGGGACAATCACGGACATCACCGAACGGCGGACGGCACAGCAAGCATTGCAGCAACGCGAGCGGGAGCTGCGCACCCTGGCGGACAGCTCGCCGGACGTCTTGATCCGTTTTGACCGCGAACTGCGGTCCGTGTTCCTGAACTCGGCCTTCGAGAAGGCGACCGGCCAACCGCGCGACCGGCTGCTCCACCGCACGATGCGTGCCGCGGGAATGCCGGCGGAGCTCTGTGATGCCTGGGAGCCAGCAATCCGGTCCGTGTTTGCAACCAGAGAACCTCGATCCTTCGAGTTCGCATATCAGGGCCCATCGGGCCAACGTTTGTACGCGACCCGGCTGGTGCCGGAGTGCAACGCCGCAGGCGCCATCGAGCTCGTGCTCTCGGTCACTCAGGATGTCACCGAGCGGAAGCGTGCCGAAGAGGCGCTACAACATGCTGATCGGCGGAAGGACGAGTTCCTGGCCACACTGGCGCACGAGCTGCGAAATCCCCTGGCGCCCATCCGGACCGGGCTTCATCTGCTCAAGGCCACACAAGATCGTGCCATGAACGCACGAACTCAGGAGATGATGGAACGCCAGCTCTCCCACATGGTCCGGCTCATCGACGATCTGCTGGACGTTTCGAGGATCACGACCGGCAAGGTCAACATCCAGAAGGAACTGGTGACGCTTCAAGCCGTCGCCGACACGGCCCTGGAGGCGGCTCGCCCCATGATCGAAGCAGCCGGGCACCGGCTGAGCACGACTTTGCCTCGGGAACCCGTCTGGCTGCTCGCCGACCCGACCCGGCTTTCTCAGGTGATCACCAACCTGCTCACGAACGCCGCGAAGTACACGCCCCAGAACGGCTCCATTGAAGTGGTTGCAGGTTGCGAGAACGCGGAGGTCTGGATTCAAGTCCGCGATACCGGCCTGGGAATCCCACCGCTGATGCTCGACGAGGTCTTCGAGATGTTCACCCAGATCAATCGCACCCTCGATCGCTCGCAAGGGGGGCTGGGCATCGGACTGGCCCTCGTGAAACGGCTCATCGAGATCCACGGCGGCAGCATCACCGCGGAGAGTCCGGGCCTGGGCAAGGGAAGCACGTTCACTCTTCGCCTTCCCATCGCCGAGACCGCGTCCCCTTCCGTCCAGTCGGCCGCGGGCCCCAGCGCAGAGGCGCTGGATCCGTGCATTCCGGCCCGCCGCGTGCTCGTCGTCGATGATAACGTGGACGGCGCCAACAGCCTCTCGGCCATGCTCCAGATCCGCGGGCACGAGGTGCGGACCGCGAACAGCGGCCTGGAGGCCCTGGAACTAGCTCGCCCGTTCCTTCCCGACGTGGTGTTCCTGGATATTGGACTCCCCGGAATGAACGGCTACGAAGTGGCGAAGCGAATGCGGGAGGAACTCGCCCTGCGTGAAACCGTGCTCGTCGCACTGACCGGCTGGGGGAGCGAGGATGACAAGCGCGAGTCGAAACAGGCGGGGCTTGATTTCCACCTGACCAAACCCGTAGATATCACAGCGATCGACAGTGTCCTCGCAAGGGCCGGCAGACTCAAAGGGTAAGAGTGTCGACCCGGCTCACCACGCCCTTGCGCTCCGGCAGACTCGATTGCGTGAAACATGCCGCTTGTGATCCGGTTGATGGCCATGGAATGCTCGCTCGCAGCCCTCCTGTTCGGCTCCGCGGGCCGGCTGGACCTACCCTGGTTCTGGGCACTCCTCACCCTGCACGCCGCATTCATGGCACGTGGTCTACGGACCATCGACCCTGGCCTCTTGCGTGAGCGATTCCGCCCCGGCCCGGGCGGGCAGGACCGCGGCCTGCGATGGCGCATCACGCCGTTCCTGCTCGCCCAGGTGATCGTCGCCGGACTCGATGCGGGTCGATTCGGATGGTCCGGAACCGTCGGCGTGATACCTCATGTTGCCGGCCTGCTGTGCTTCGGGTCCGGTCTGGCACTGGCCACACGCGCGATGGCCGTCAATCGGTTCTTCTCCCCGGTGGTTCGCATCCAGGACGAACGCGGACACCACCTGGTCTCCGGGGGTCCTTACCGTTATGTGCGCCATCCTGGCTATGCCGGCATGCTCCTCTCGTTCCTGGGAACCGGACTGATGCTCGGTTCCTGGTGGTCGCTCGTGCCCGCGGCGCCCGCCGTGCTCCTCATCCTGCGCAGGACGATCCTCGAGGATCGCTACCTGTGCAACCACCTGCAAGGCTACGGCGATTACGTCCGCCAGGTTCGCTATCGGCTGCTGACCTGGGTGTGGTGAGGATCAGTGAGCATACAAGTCGCACCTTGCGGCTCAAGCCCGCGCTGTTCCCGGAGGGACGCCTGTGAACCGGCGAGCCATCGCGAATCTGGCAGCAGGGCATTTCCTGACCGATCTGTGCCAGGGCACGGTCCCCGCGCTGCTGCCGTTCCTGGTGGTCGAGCGGCACTTCTCGTACACGGCGGCCGCCAGCCTGGTCTTTGCCATCAGTGCCTCATCCTCGGTCGTGCAACCGCTCTTCGGCCAGGTTGCGGACCGCCTCGCCCTGAGCTGGTTGCTGCCGGCGAGCATCGTCCTCACCGGCGCGGGCCTGGCCCTGGGAGCGCAGGCGATCAACTTTCCCGTGGTTCTGCTGGCGTTCGCCCTCAGCGGCCTGGGCGTGGCCGCGTTCCACCCGGAGGCCGCTCGCAGGGCGTTCCTGGCCAGCGGCGACCGGCGCGCAACCGGGATGAGCTGGTTCACGGTCGGAGGCGTGATCGGGTTCGCCCTGGCGCCCATTCTGACCACGCTGCTGGTCGTGGAATGGGGCATCCGGGGCGTGCTCGTACTGCTCTTGCCAACCGGGCTGGTGGCCACACTGCTGATCCAGCCACGGCCGGCTGCGGGCAGATCGTCGGGCCGTCGGAACGAGCATGGCCCGAGTCTGGGAGCGGATCACTGGAGAGGATTTCTGATTCTGAGCGGGGCGACGATCTGCCGCTCGGTCACGTTCTTCGGCCTGAATACATTCCTGGCCCTCTATTTCATGAACCGCTGGGGACAGGACGCGGCCGCCGGCAATAACGCCCTGGCCGTCTTCCTCGGAACGAGTATCGTCGGGACCCTGGCCGGCGGCGCGCTCGCCGATCGCCTGGGCCGGCGGACTGTTCTCCGTTCCGGGTTCGTCGGAGCTTCGATCTTCCTTGCTCTCTTCGTGCTCACGACAGACCGGTCCCTCGCCCTGGCGCTGCTGATTCCGCTGGCGCTCTGCATCTTCCTGCCGTCCAGCGTGCAGGTCGTGCTGGGCCAGGAGTACCTTCCCAGCCGCGTGGGCGTGGCCTCGGGCGTGACCCTGGGACTGGCCGTGAGCGTCGGCGGTATGGCCGCCCCGCTCCTGGGCCGGCTCGCGGACTGGAAAGGCCTTGGCACTGTGTTCGTGGCGCTGCTGTTCGTCTTGATGCTGGCAACGCTGTTGTCGGCGGCTCTCCCCGCGCCGGCGAACCGCGCTCGCGAGGCGGCTCACTCCGTGTCTTCCTGAGGTTCCACGATCTGGAAACGGCGGTCACCTGTTGACCCGTCCGCCCTGGCCGACTATATTCGGCAATCAGAATGAAGATTGTTCGACAAGAGGCCACGGAACTCGAGGAGTCGACACGGACGCTCAAGGCGTTCGCCGACCCGGTGCGCCTGCGTCTGCTGAACCTGCTCAGCGGCGAGCGCGACGAGGTCTGCGTCTGCCATCTCTTCGAGGCCCTGGGCCTTCCGCAGCCAACCGTTTCGCGGCACCTGGCGTACCTCCGAAGGCATGGACTGGTGGCTGGACGCAAAGAAGGTCTCTGGGTTTACTACCGCCTGGCGAAGCCCAGGACGAGCCTGCGCCGCATTCTCCTGGGCTGCCTGGGCACCTGTCTAGGAGACCCGGAGGTCTTCCGCCTGGACCATGAGCGGCTGACCAAAAAGATCTCCTGCTGTAGCGGCGGGGAATAGGCTCTCTTTTTTCTCCCACTATATCTGCCTGAGCGGATGCAAACGACCGATGCCAAGACTGCGCGAAGCAAGGACCGACTGTCCCGCACGACCTTCCGCTCGGCTGGCCTTCCTGGACCGCTACCTGACGCTCTGGATCTTCACGGCAATGACCGTGGGCGTCCTGCTCGGGAACGTGGCCCCCGGTGTCGTGAGGACCATCACGGGCCTGTCGGTCGGTACGACCTCGTTCCCGATCGCTCTCGGGCTGATCCTGATGATGTACCCACCGCTGGCGAAGGTCCATTACGAGGAGCTACCCCGGGTCTTTCGCGACACGAAGGTGCTCGGGATCTCGCTCCTGCTCAACTGGGTGGTCGGTCCCGTCCTCATGTTCGGTCTTGCCCTGGCATTCCTTCCTGACAAGCCCGAGTACGCCATCGGGCTGATCCTGATCGGCCTCGCGCGCTGCATCGCCATGGTCATCGTCTGGAATGACCTGGCACGTGGCGACAGCGAGTACGCGGCGGGCCTGGTCGCCTTGAACTCGTTGTTCCAGGTCTTCTTCTATTCGGTCTTCGCTTATCTCTTCGTCAAGGTTGTGCCCTCCTGGATCGGTCACGACTTCGGGGCAGTGGATCTGTCCAGGATCACGATCGCCGCGATTGCCCAGAGCGTGTTCATCTATCTGGGCATCCCCTTCCTTGCGGGCATGATCACCCGGTTCATCCTGCTCCGGGTCAAGGGCAGGGACTGGTACGCGCAAACATTCATACCGGCGATCAGCCCGATCACGCTCATCGCCCTGCTGTTCACGATCGTGGTCATGTTCTCACTCCAGGGGGAGAACATCATCCGGGTCCCGCTCGACGTGTTGCGGATCTCCGCGCCCCTGCTCATCTACTTCGTGGCGATGTTCCTGGTCTCGTTCTGGGTCGGGCGAAAGCTCGGTGCGGATTATGCCAAGACAACCACGCTCTCGTTCACGGCAGCGAGCAACAACTTCGAGCTTGCCATCGCCGTCGCGGTGGCCGTGTTCGGAATCAACTCGGGAGCCGCCTTCGCCACCGTCATCGGCCCCCTGGTCGAAGTCCCGGTGATGATCGGCCTGGTCAACGTGGCGTTCCTGTTTCGCCGGCGGTACTTCGGTGGGGAAATGGAGCGACAACCATGACGGCTCTGCACCCGGAGTGCTGCGGCGCTCACTTCCCCGCCTTGCTCCATCTCCCCGAGGACCAGCCTGCCGCTGACAAGAACGTCTTTGCCGCCCTGCTCCAGCGGGCTGGCGGGATGTGGCGCTGCGCACACTTCGCACTCCGCACTCCGCACCTGGTGCCATGGTCAGAATGCCAGCAGTTTCCTGGCATCGTGAGCTGTGGCAGGTTCTGGATGGCCAGGCTGGATCGGGTAGCTGCCATCCGCGATCGGTGATCTTATATCAACGAGGAACAATTCCATGACTCGACGTATCCGGCTTCTCTGGCTCGCCCCAGCGCTGCTCCTGGTCCTGAGCACGCAGTGCCTGGCTGGCGACGAAGTGGGACCACTGGTTCGCTCACTCTGGCTCGTCCATCGCTTCGGCACCGCCGAGTCCATCACCCCCCAGAGCGACCAGAAGTCCAAGGGCAAGCTCTCGAAGGCTCTGGGCAAACAAGGCATCCTCACCGCTACGGGAGTACAGGGACTCATGGACACTTCGACCTTCAGTAAGCTCGCGGGGAAGGACGGTCGCCTCGATCCTGCCGAGGTCAAGAAATGCCTGGAAGCCGATGTGCCCGAGTCCCGCAGGTCTCTCAACCCTGGAGTCACTGCTCACGCCGACATGCTGACCACCTCATTCGACATGATCGACGAGCCGCACCGCGAAGCCGGCGAGAAGCTTGTGGACTGGATCGTCAAGAACTACAAGCCGGGACACCCTCTCCACGTCACTGCCGTCTGCACCGGTAACAGTCGCCGCAGCATTCTCGGGGCGACGATGGGGAACATCGCGGCTGCCTACTACGGTATGCCCGAAATTCGCTTCCACAGTGGCGGCACAGCGCCCAGCGCCTTCAACCCGCGCACCATCGCCGCACTCAAGGTGATCGGCGTCGATGTCGAGCCGACGGGCAAGGAGGCACCCCGGGGCGAGCCGAAGACCGCCAACCCGGTCTACGTCGTCAGGTGGGGCTCGGGCATGGAGGCGACCGAGTTCTCCAAAGCCTACTTCGATGCTGCCAACCCCCAGAATGGCTTCGCCGCCCTGATGGTCTGCGGGGAGGCGGATGCCGCATGCCCGTTCGTCAAGGGAGCCGCGGCCCGCATCTCGATGCCCTACCTGGACCCGAAGATTTATGACGACAGCGTGTTCGAATCTCAGAAGTACGCCGAGCGCCGGGATGACATCGGCAGACTGATGTTGAGCGTGATGATGCAGGCCAGGAACCGCCTGAACCAGCGCGACCGGTGACCTCACAGGAGAATGACCATGTCCGAGTCTCTGATCCAGGCCGTGAAGGACAAGTACGGGTCGGTCGCCACCAGCGGCCTGTCCTCCGATCACCAGGGCGTGAAGGCCGTCGCGGAAGCATTCGGTTATTCGCCCGAGGAACTCGCCTCCATCCCCGCCGAGGCGAACATGGGACTGTCGTGCGGCAACCCCACGGCCACAGCCAATCTACGCGAGGGCGAGGTCGTCGTCGATCTCGGCAGCGGCGGGGGCCTGGACGTGCTCCTGGCGGCGCAAGGTCGGTCCTACCGGCAAGGCGATCGGCATCGATATGACCCAGGAGATGATCGACCTGGCTCGTCAGAACGCCGCCAGGTCAGGGCTGACGAACATCGAGTATCACCTCTCCACGATCGACCGCCTCCCGCTTCCTGACGCCTCGGTCGACTGCGTGATCTCGAACTGTGTGATCAATCTCGCACCCGACAAGCCCGCGGTGTTCCGGGAGATTGCAAGGGTGCTCAGGCCGGGCGGCCGCCTTGCGGTCAGCGACATCGCGCTGAAGCGCGACTTGCCGCCCGAGATTGGCAATGACCTGATGGCCTACGTCGGCTGCATTGCCGGCGCGAGCTTGATCGGGGATTATCGCCGGATGCTGTCCGAGGCAGGGTTCGCCCATGTCGAGATCGTCGACAGCGGG
This sequence comes from uncultured Planctomycetaceae bacterium, assembly GCA_963833985.1. Taxonomy (GTDB): domain Bacteria; phylum Planctomycetota; class Planctomycetia; order Isosphaerales; family Isosphaeraceae; genus Aquisphaera. The sequence goes on along the minus strand of CAWIAD010000002.1, from coordinate 6,083,486 downwards.
AGCGATCTGCACGCCTACGCCAAGGTAGAAAACCAGGCCGGGTGCTGCTCGCCCCCGGCGTCATGCCTGCCCATCGCGGAGGTCGGCTGCTGCTCGAATAACGGCGAGACCACCAGTGCCAGCCTGCACCAGCGGCTCGCGGAGTTGCTGTCGCGCTACAACGTCAACGACTACGCCGCCAGCGTGCGCGTGCTCGCCGTCAAGCCGTGACGCCTGGTTGCCACAGAGATCCACGCCCCGGAAGTCCCCTGGCGATCTCCGGGCGGTCATCAGGAAGAATCGGCACGTGCTGACGTTCTTACCGCGCCGGAACCTGCCGATCTGCTGGTTCCGATGCTCAGCCGTCGGGCCTGCGGTCACTTGAGGTCGAAGTTGAACTCGGTATGTTCCGCGTCGACATCGGCCTCAAGCCTCGAACTCATGCGCTGAGTGTACTTCGTGGGTATGAGCTCCCTGGCGTGGCGGTCTCCGGTGCCGCTGATCGAGACCTGGTGGTGGCCGGCAACCACCCCGTCCCCTACCTTCTCCGTGGTGAGCACGAAGGTCCCATCGGCCTGAAGTGGACCGCTCGCCTTCCGTCCGTAGCCATCGGGCTCAAATTTCACAAGGCCCCTGGTGACTGGCTTCCCTTTGTACGTGACCATTCCCTTCACGGGGAACAAGGTGTCCCGCGAGCTACCTCCTCCGGAAACTCCGCAACTCGAGAAGGGAACGAGGAGGGCGGGGGCCAGGATCAGCACGAACAACCTCCGGGCTCGACTTGACATCGATGTAGACTCCAACCAGTGCTCGGTGACGGGTGGTGGGAGCGACCCGGGAGGTCGGATCGGCACGTCCCGCCACCCGCCACAAATCAAGGTCAATACGAATCCGCGCTGATCACCTCGCCCCCGGCAATGGTGCCAAGGCTGTACCAGGAGATCGGGTTCACGGAATTCTTCACGAAATGGACGCTGCCGTCGGCGAACAGGACGTTCACGCCGCCTGGGTGGTCGCTGGTAGCGTTCAGGGCCATGAAGGTCGGTCCTCCGTCGTTCTCGTCAACAGAGTCCCAGTCCATGGCAACAACCTGTCCGGCATTGGTGTAACCGGTCGCGCGACTCATGGTCTTCGGGTCGTTATTGGGCGTGATGGCGGTGGTGAAACCCGAGTAGTACACGCCCCCGTCGTACGCGCGGGTGTGGCCGATCGGTCCACCAGCCTTGGGCTTCCCGGAGGCCGTGCCGCAGTTGTTGATCTGGTAGCTCAGCGCCACGATGGAATTGGGGCCCGGAGCCGGGATGTTGGTGAAGGAGTACGTCCCCGTGACGGGGTCCGAAACGGTCGCTCCCGCGCCCTGGCAGCTCCGCATCTGGCCGTGGCCAATAAGGCCCTCCGACATCGCCATTGTGTTGCTCGTGCCATCCGTGATCATTGCGATTCTGCGTGCATAATTCGGCCCGAACAGCGAGCGGTTCATCGGGCCGCTCGTGTTCGTGCTGCCGTTCCAGTTGACCGACCAGACGTACCAGTCGCCGTCACAGGTCCCGTAGCTCGTCGTCGCCCCGTATGTGCCGCCGAGCGAATTGTCGTTGATGTGCGAGCCGGGATCGCTCGGGCAGTACAGCACCGCCAGCGGGGTCATGGACACCGTCGTATTGGGCGGGTCGTCGTACGTCCACCCCATGAAATTGATCGAGTTGAAAAGTGCTCCCTGTTCGAGGAACGTCCCCGCCCGCGCAAACGGGCTCCAGCATGAGGCGACGAGAAAACTGCCCGGGGCACCGCCCTGTAACGGTTGCAGGACCGACTTGAGAGGGAAGGTTCCATTGGCACTCTCGTAATTCATGAAAGCCAGACCGAATTGCTTCATGTTGTTTGTGCACTGAGCCCGGCGCGCGGCCTCGCGCGGACTGGACAGCGGGAAGCAACAGGGAAATCAGAACCGCAATGATTGCGATGACGACCAGAAGCTCAATCAGGGTAAACCCACGTTTCTGCATCAGGATCTCCATTCGGGATAAGGTGAGTCAGTGCGGTAAAACACAGCCTGCAAGGCTGCAAGGCCGCCCGAGACGAACTTGCGAATTCGAAACGACAAGGCACTGCATCAGAGTTGCGCCAGGGAGCAGCCGCCGTGAGGACCTGCCCTGTGCCCTGGCTGAAGGGACGAGGTGACCAACCTGCGCCACAGAATGAATGCCGGACAGTGGTCAGAACAACGCCGAATCAGGCCCGCTTCAGCGGTCTGGCACACGGCCGGAGCTGACACTTGCCACTGCAAATGACTGCGGGATTCGACCGTGTGGCCAGTTTGAACGAATGTGCCCGTCGGGCGCGAGGGACGCCGATGATTTCGACGACGGTCGAGTCGGAGCGTGAGGAAGTGGCCGTCGCCGCTAGCAACGCAGGGCGAAGGGCGCGCGACGCTGTGGGAAGTGAATCAGGCCCGGGGTCAGAGCGAGACGGCACGATCCATGGGGGCTCGAGGGAAGAAACCACGGCCTCAAGAAAGTCCCTGATCCTGGATCGCGCTCCCTCACGTGCTGCAACGCCGCCAGCGGGGAACGCTCACCGCGTGCCGGCCAGGCACACGTCCGGACCGTCAGGCAGGACGTGGACGGGTGATGAAGCGACGACCAGCTCAAGGTGACCGGCGCGGCAACCACCCTGACGATCAGGAGCAGCGTCAAGACCCGTTCAAGGAGAGGCGGCACGCCATCACCCCAAATTCTAAGAGTATTCATCGATTGACGACATCAGAGCAGATCTTTTTTGCTCCGGCCATGCGACAATTAATGCGAATACGATGGACTGAAGTCAAATGAAGATACTGTGAAGCGCACGGCGAGCTTCCCGATCTCTCCGGTGCCGGGCCCGAGGATGCCGAGAGAGCACTGAGCCCGGAACGGGAATCCTGAAAACCACGCACGGAATTCGCCGCTTTCCAGCGCAGCGCTTCACGACACAAGCCTTCAGGACGCCAGCACGCAACGGTCGGCTTCGCTGGCATCTCTTCCCACGCAACCGCCCTTACAGCTTGCGAGCCTGTCTCCTCCTGAGGACTTGCAGCAGGGCGTTGAGCTCCACCGGCTTCACGAGGTGATCATCGAACCCCGCTGCCGTGCTCCGCTGGCGGTCGGCCTCGCTGCCGTAACCCGTCAGGGCAACCAGGAAGATTCCGTCCAGCGCCGGCTCCCGCCTCAGTCTCTGGGCGACCTCGTACCCGTCCATGCCCGGCAAACCGATATCCAGCAGAACAAGCTCCGGAGTGCAGCGAACCGCCTCCCGGATCGCCATGGTACCGTCATGGGCGACCTCGACCTCATGCCCGAGCCTGCACAGGAGGCGTTTCAGCGTATCCGTGGTGTCCGTGCTGTCGTCCACGATCAGGATGCGACGTGTGCAACCGAGGCTCGATCCGGGACTCGCCAGCGCAGCAGCCGGTTCGACCTGAGACGGTGCTGCACGCAGAAGGGGAAGATCTACGACGAACTCGCTGCCCTTGCCGGGCCCGTCGCTCCGGCCCTCAACCGCGCCGCCGTGCATCTCCACAAGTCGCTTGACGAGGGTGAGTCCCACCCCCAGGCCGCCCTGTGACCGGTCGGGTGACCGGGACGCCTGGGCAAACAGGCCGAAAACCGTGGGCAGAGTCTCAGGCGCGATGCCCTCGCCGTCGTCACGCACGCTGATGTGACAGAGATCACCGACCCGCCCGACGCTGAGCCGGATATGCCCGCCTTCCGGCGTGTACTTGGAGGCGTTGTTCAGAAGGTTCAGGACCACCTGCGAGAGTCGAGTGAGGTCGCCATCAACCCAGAGCGGCTCCTCGGGCAATCTCTGTTCCAGGTCGTGCCCGCGTGCCTCGATCAGCGGTCGGCTCGATTCGACGGCGGCCGCGATGATCGACGAGACCTCCAGCGGTACCTTCGTCAGCGTGATCTTGCCCTGTGTGATCCGGGATACGTCCAGGAGGTCGTCCACCAGGCTTGTCAGGTGGGCGATCTGCCGCTCGATCACCTCACGGGACCACTGCTGGGCCTCCCGGTCGTCCTGCGCGATCGCCATGATCGAGACGGCGTTGTGGATCGGGGCGAGCGGATTGCGCAGCTCGTGGGCGAGCATCGCCAGGAACTCGTCCTTGCGCCTGTCGGCGTCCCGAAGTGCCGCCTCGGCCTCTTTCAGCCGGGTGATGTCCACGTAGGCGGCGATCGACCCCGTCACCTCGCCGCCCTCGTCCCGGAACGGGACGGCGTTGCCGTAAAGGTGCCGCACGCCGCCGTCGTCGAACATCACCGAAAACTCGGCGTCATGGACCTCGACCCCGTCCCTGGCCGCCACCTGCATCGGCAGGTCGCGGGGATCGACCGGCTGATCGTCCCGGTACTCCCGGAAGTTGCGGGTCTTCGGCAAGTCGCCGGGGGCGGTCGCCGACACGACGCCCCCTTCGGCCATCTTCAGGAACCGGTATGAGGCTGGGTTCCCGGTGATCTCCCGGCAGTCCCGGTCGTGAGAGATCCAGATCGGGGTCGGCGTCGCCGCCAGGACCGTCTCCAGCAGCTTTGCCCGCTCCCGCAACTGCTGCTCGGCCTCGCGCAGCCGGAACTCCCGCTTCCTGGCCTCGGTCGTCTCCACGATGACGAAGCCGACCCCGACGACCGACCCGCCAATCCGCACCGGGTAGTAGTTCGCCAGCCAGCTCCGGGGGACACCCGGACACCCGGGAGTTTCGCCTTCCACGTCCAGGTCGCGGATCGGCTCGCCCGTCTCCAGCACCCTGCGGTACAACGGCTCGAGGGTCGGCCAGAGGTGCGGCAGCACTTCCGCCAGGGTGCGCCCGATGTGGGCCTCGACCGGCACGCCGTTTGTCCTGGCGGTTGCCTCATTGACCCGCCGGAAACAGAACTCGGCGTCCACGAAGCCGAGCCCGACCGGGGTCGATGCGAACAGGGCGTCGAGCAGGTTTCGCTCTTCCTCCAGTTGTTCGGAGAGCCGCCTGCGCTCCGTGATGTTCCGGCTCACCGTGGCGAGCCCGCAGGGGTGTCCCTCGACGTCGGGGAGGGCGAAGACGTTGTAGAGCATCCACAGGGCGTCCCCGGTCCTGAAGTGGCGGAACCGGATCTCGACCTCGCCTTGACCATTCTCGATCACCCTGGGGAAGAGCTCCCCGGTGATGAACGCCTGGTCCTCTGGGAAAAAGAAATCCTTCACCGGGGTACGCACAGCCTCCTCCAGACTGTCCAGCCCGACCATCCGCATCCCGGCGTCGTTGACGAAGAAAGGCATGCCCTGCAAGTCGTACATGGCGATGAACTCGCCGCTGTTACGAGCCAGCGACACGAACTTCTGGCGCTCCTGCTCGGCGAGCTTGCGGTCATGAATATCGGTCGCCGTACCGAACCTCCGCAGTACCCGACCGGAGTCGTCCATCACCGGCACCGAGCGGACCAGGTGCCAGTGGTAGTCTCCCTGACCGTCCCGCAGGCGGGCCTCGGTCTCGAACCAACCGCCGCTCCGGACGGCCCTGTTTCGGATCTCGTAAAGCCCGGCGAGATCAGCGGGGTAGACGATCGCCCGCCAGCCCTCGTGCGCCAGCGACTCATCCGGGGTGAGACCCGTGTACTCGTACCAACGCTTGTTGAAGTAGCGAACCGAACCGTCAGACTCAGCCGTCCAGCCGATCTGGGGCATCGTATCGGAGAGTTGCCGGAAGCGATCCTCGCTGTCCCGAGCCTCCTCCTCGGCGAACTTCCTGTCGGCGACCTCCCGCTCCAGGCGTCGCTGCGTGGCTCGGTTCACTTCACTGAAGGCGACGATCGCTGAGGAAACGGCGACGAACATCCCCAGGGCGACGAGATCGCCGGGGTCGCTGGAATGGAGCAAGCCGTGCGGTGGGAGGTACACGTACGCCGCCGAGAGGCAGGAGAGAAAGATGGCCGCGACAGACGGTCCGAAGCCCCCGTACCAGGCTGTGAAGAGGACGGCAAGGTCGAAGCAAAGGAAGGACTGGCGCTGGCCCATAAGCGGGCCGAGGGCGTACCGGACTCCGGTCGTCAGCGCGACGGTGGCGAGGGCGCTGCCGTAGCGCAGCAAAAGCGACCGAGCCGGGTTCGGCATCGTCCACCTCAACTCGTCGAGGGGTTACGTCTCCGTGCCAAGGAGGCTTGTCTGAGCGGCTGTTTCGTTCAGAGAATGCAATCGTAACAGAGCGCCCCCCGAAATGCTTCCCCATCGCCGCAAGCAAGGATCGGGATAGCTGAAGGTTGTCCAGTAAGCGCAAAATGTCACCGGATGGGTCCTTCTCGAACCCGAGGAACCGATGAGCGAGATGTTCAAGTTCTCAATTCGCAGATCTCGCAGATCTCACCAATCGTAAGGCCGCCAGCGAGAGTGGTTGCACAAGGATGAACCGTCAGTCAAGGCTGCCCGGGACCGAGGGCAATCACAGGCATTCCAAGTGAGGCGCCGGCGGCTGGAGCACGAGTTACTGCTCTTGGAACCGGCCGGTCATGAATCGGGCGAAAACGTTCCGTGCGGATCGACGCAACTCCTGGACGCAAGGGCGGCACTCGTGGTAAAAAAGCCGTATCGCCGACGCCCATTACGGCAAAAGGGTCGCCAAGATCCGCGACCGCGCTCGGCACAAGAACCCTGGGGCAAGCGGACTGACGCAACTACCTGGAAGACAAAAGTTTGGACCGTTCTGGAGAGGTGACCGAGAGGCCGAAGGTGCGGCACTGGAAATGCCGTTCGTGGCGAAAGCTGCGACGTGGGTTCGAATCCCACCCTCTCCGCTTGTTTTTAGAAAACGCCCTTCGACGAGTACGTCGAAGGGCTTTCTCCCCGTTCAGACGAGACTTGCGACTCGATCATCGAGTTCAATGGTCCTCGGGGATGCTTCACGATTTCGCATGATTTGACGTAATTGGCTTCATGATCAGACATTAGGCAGTTCAAGTCCCGTCCTCCGTTTCGCCATTCGGTGTACAACCCGTTCCGTTGCATTGACCTGATCCTGCACCCGCAAATTCCCGCCGGACGTGTTTCTGGAAGGCGCGATCACACGCCTGTCCACGCTGTCGCGCGACCACCAGGGGCCGCGTGCCGTGCTGAACGCCCTCGAACGCCTGGTCACTGGCTACGGCTCCGAGTGAGTGCGCGTCCGGCAGGACCTGGCCATCGCCGAATCGCAGCTGCGTGATTACCGCGAGCGTTTGGGCAAGCCATTCGCACACGACGCCTACCTATCCGAATTCACCAGCCTGCGCGACCAGCTCAAGGCCGGTCTATCCGCCACGGCTCATGAAGCAAGCAACGAAGACGGTCCGACCGTTTCGGAACTGGCCGAGAGGGTCAAGGCACTGAAAGCCGCCAACACAATAGAAGCCACGCCACAGCGAGTTCAGTCGAAGCAAGCAACGGCCGAGGAACCGATCACCGCTCGCATACGCAAGCGGCAGGAAGCGAATTTCGCATCGGATCACCCTGTCGAAGGCGATGTTTCGCCGGAACCATCAGTTCTCCAGCCGCCGCCGGCAGCCGGGGATGATTTAACTGCTGGGCAGCCGATGACGTTTCAGGAGCGAATTGCGATGGAACGCCAACGGCAAGATCGCGAGCCGAGCTTGCCGTAAGGCCAGCTAGAGCGTTCGTCGGTAAAGGCCACCGCTCGCCAGTCATCCGGGGGCGGGAACCAGAGGCCCCAGTTTCCCGCCCCCAGACCCCCACCTTCCTTCGCTCAATCGGTTGCAAAAACCAGAATATGCCGCAGCCCGCACTCCAGGATGGCCCAGGTAGAAGGAACCCCCGCTCGGAATCCACCTCCGGCTCTGGTGAATGGACTGGAAAGAGCAGAAAAGCATCACCTCTGCCTCTGTCGAATTTCGTCACAGGGGCGCGGGGCTTGTGAACCCCGCGACGAAACACTCCGACGGCGACGGTGAATAGAGCCCACGGGGAGGCAATGCCGGGGAGCTTGGCTTCGAGGACGAACACGTCTGGATTGGCCGACCGCGACAACCCTACAGAAACCGAGCAAGCCAACCTACCAGCCCTCACTACCGACCAGACAGCGACGACACGCGAATCATCCGCGAAACCAATGACGTTCCAGGAACGCCTTGCGTTGGAGCGACGCCGCGAGGATCTAGAGCCAAGCTTTCATTGAGCTGTGAATCCGCGTATCGTTACTAGCTGCCCATCACCGTCGAGCCGTGTGCCATGCTCCCGGTGGTTCGCTGAGGATATCAGCGAAAGCATACCGGCTAAGGATTCGGATTCTTCAAAAGCTGCTCAAGGAACTCCTCGAAAGACTTGTAAGCTTCAAACACCGCGCTCGCGTTGTTCGCACCTTGCTTGTCGCGAATTGAATCTGTGAGTCTCGCGCGACTCATTCTAAGCGCGTTACGCACCGATTCATGATGCACTCGCAACTCCGCAACAAACGTCACTAACTCGCCTGCGGCGGCCATGCCGCCCCTTCCTTCGGTGCCGAACTGATCGAACCCGGCTGCAGCACATTTCTGTCGCACGTCGTCCAGCAGTCGGAAGATCATCAAGTCTTGCCTTTCAAGCAACGGCGTCACCGGCTTCTGAAAAGTATCCCCTAGGCCAACTTCTGTTTGGACTTCCGCAACGGAGACGAGCATTCGCGAGAACGCGTCCTCAGTCCCCACTTGAATCAGAGCGTCATGGACTTTTTCAGCAGCCTGCTTAAGAACTGTAAACTGCATCCAAGTAGAATATAGCCAGTTACGGCGGTGTCTCATTTTTTCAGCAGATAGCGAGGTACTCTCCTCTACAAACCGGCGGAAATCAACAACGCCTTCAATGCTTGGCGAGACGCAAAACCGATCCGAACCCTTGCTTGCTTCGACCTTGTTGAGGATTTCAAGAATCTCACCGTCGGTCATTCCGGCTGATAAGGTCAGGCTGTCAGCTTCTCGTCGCCGGTCCCAGTTGCTCGCACGCATCAGTGAACTCAGGGCCTCTTCGGGAGTACATTGCCACTCGCTTGCCAATTCCCGAACTCTCGATTCGTTATGGATCAATGGGGGGGACAGCTTCTGGTTAGTCCCGATTTCAGATTTGCCACCGTGACGCCCAAGAAACAACGAAAGCACTATAATACTGGCCAGAGTGCAGGTGCCGATGATTAACCATTTCCACTGGGATCGAGAGGGCGGCACAGAATCTTGGACGCCACTGGAAGCAGTCAAGCGCGAGCGGGGCAAATGTCGAAACACTTCGCGGTCAACCCACTGCCGTAGCTCTTCGCGAAAGATCACAGTTGACTGGCTATCAGACGGCCATTCGATTGACTGAATTAGGCTGTCGAGCGATAGGAGAAGCGTGGTCAACTCTATTTTGACCTGTTCGATCTGCTCGGGCTGAAGTTGGTCAACGTCGAGACCATGCAATATCATCCGTTCGGCACCTTCACGAACCGAGCCATTTTGAAGCCGCTGAATGACCTGCCGTGAAACGGAGATATACGCTCGCCCAACCGCAGATTGACTTGCGGAGGCCGCTGCGCTGGCGACTTCTTTTTCACCCGCGTTGCTTCGGGAAGTCAGGAAGCGATGCCCAGCATTCCCACCGCGAGGCGTCTCGACAATCAGGCCCAGCCCGGTCATGGCAAGACCTCTTTCCATTCGGGCAGTTCGGGAGTGTCTTGAAGTAATGGAAATCGAATGCTAATCGCCCCCGTTTGTCGTGGTACTCCGGCCGATTGCAACAATACTTGAGTGACACCTTTCGACCGTGTCCCTATTTGAAAATCGCCCACGAAACGCGAGGGCGCTCGCAGGTGAGCGGCGTTATCAGCCTCGACTATGACCTGAACGGAAGCCGGCAGTCGTTGTCGCGTAATTCCAATGTGCGTCATAACAAATGCCAACGGGCGCGAATTCGCAATGACGTCAACAGATTCCAGTCTATAGCCGATCTCTCGCTTGTTGGCCGCAAACTTGATTGTCAATGGTACGTCTGTTTGCAGGTCTACACGGACCACCTCAGCATCAACTGTCTTTTCTGCCCACTCGATCCAGCGTTTGACAGGCTGAGACATGGACTGCCGTGGTCCGCGTTCGAGATAGCGCCGTGCAGCGCCAACTTGCTGCTCGTCCGTGGATTCACGCACAGACTCATACAGACGGCGGTCTTGTTGGTTGATCGACTCGCACCCCTCACTTGCCTTCCTCTGCAAATCCTCTATCCGAGCGACCGCTGACTGGTCGAGCGACTGTGCGCCCTGAAGCCTGATTAGCTGTGTGACGATCCGCACGCCATCGTCGAAACGACTCTTTTCCACGAGCCCTGTGGAAAACTCGATCAAGGCGTGGAAATCCTCCGCCGCGATGCTGCCATTGCTGGGCAGCAAAGTGAGAATGTCCACGAGTGCATCGACCTTACCGGTCTGAACTGCTTTTCGAAGTACATCAGCATTGTCCACAGACACGCCGCCTGGACGACTTATTGGAACGGTGGATCCCGGGGCCGACTTTGGACGTCGCTTGGGTTCGTCTGAAGGTGAGGCGATATCGTCGTTTGTGGTTGTCTGGTCACGTTGAGTCAACGCATTGCCAAGAAAGTGGAACTTAACGAAGGAAACGCCTCCAGCAATTCCCAATGCGAACGCCAACAACGCCAGGAGGCTCGTGCGCCACTTTACCATGAAAATGGGGGCGTGCAGTTGCTGTGAAGGCGTCGCCCTCATGGTGCTTAGGTGGCGAGGGCCATTACGCCATTCGGTTACTGAGATAGGAACGGTCGATAGAACGTCCAGCCAATCTCGCAACTCCTTCCGCCGGACTATCACTTCCCCCGCTGTAATGGAATTCCAGTCGAGTCCGCCGCTCACGAGTTGATCAAGTTTGTCCAGGCACTCTTGAAGAGACATCACGATCCGGGCCAAGTCGTGCGCGGAGACACGTGTCACATCGATGCCCGCCAAGACCACGACCTCACGGCCTTCTCGAATTGCGCCTGCGGCGCTACGCTGGGGAACCTTGCGCCCAATGGCAACAAAGTTCTCGCCAACTGAAAGGTCACTGTCAGCGACTTGAACGAACTCGGCAACCTCTGACTCCGAAACTGAAAGATTGAAGGGCACAAGAAAGCGGTGGCCCAACTCCCCGGCCCGCGGTGTTTCAGCGAAGAGCGCAAGGCCGTTCATCGCATCTTCCAGTCTGGCAGTGGTGGCTCGGGCGGAATCCCCGTCAGCGAAAACGTGGCCTTGTTCGTGAATCCGTCTCCGTTGAGGTCGATTGTGACTCCTGATCGAAGCTGATTTGTGGTGCCTGACCAGCTTCCAGAACCGCCGGACATCGTTGACGTGCCCACCCATCCATATTTCGCCACGACTGAGACATCGATGGTAATGGTCTCATTAAAGCCTGCATTTATCTTTCCATCGCCAAGATCGGCGCTTCGGGTGTTTGGCTTGCTCAGTACGCGTGTTGCCGTGATCGATGGCTTTCCTCTGACTTGAACCGTCACGTCATTGTAGTAGTTGACGCGCCATGCCCAGTACTTGTCGTGCCATTGGATTGCGGTCAGGCTGAGTGTCAGATCCAAGGGCTCTTTCATTGCATTAACATAATGGCGGTACTTCTCAACTTCGACTTTCATCGCCTTCAAAGGGGCTCGCGAGAGGTACGCATCAATCTGGTCTCCGCACTGCGGCTTGTATCGCCTGATCTGAGCATAAAGGTCACGATCTTCAGCGATGTCAATCTCTTCTCCGAGCTTTTGAAGATCCTTGATGGAAGACGCCGGAAGTAGCTTCACCACATTCGGGTTGGTGATCAATCGAGCAGAATCACGGGCGATCTGCCAAGAGCGATTTTTTAGTGCGTCCTGCACCTTCCCGTGAATGATCGCCGGGGCTTGTTTTGTAAAGTCCGCAACGAGAAGCTGTAAGTCGGCGTCCTTTGGAACACGAGATCCAAGCTCTCTCGCCGCATCGCCGACACTTTTGTTCTGCATCAGTGAGAAGTAACTCTGCTTGAACTTCTCCCAGCCGGCTTGTCTGACGGCTTCGGCCACTTCCGTCTGTTTCTGGGCAATGCGCCCTCTCAACTCGTCCTGGCGCGTTTCAATCGATGTCGATGACGCTTCGGGATGTGGAATTGTTCCCACTTGCTCGTTCAGACTGTGAAGGACATCAAGCTGTGTATTTGCGTTCGCCGAAATGGCGTCGATCTTCAGCGCAATTTGTGCCAGGTACTCTTCGTTCTTGTGCTGCATCTCCTGCCGATCAGCGTCCGCGACAACTGTCTGGGCTTCAGATTGGTGCAATCCCGCCGGGAACGCATCAAGGTACTTGCGGGCAAGGATCAGTCGTGTGTGTGGATTCTCGGCATTGGTAACCGACATCCAGAGAGTTTCGTCGCGCCGTGTTCGAAATCGCACGAGCAGACTATGGGCATCCGAACGGTCAAGAATCGTTTGGCATGAAAGCCAATGTCGATAACTCGGCGAGACGAAATAGTGCTCAAGCCAAGTTTCACCAAGCTGCAGTTGCTTGGCCTCTGCGCTCGGATCATCCCGAGTTGCGAGAATGCCGCGATAATTGATTTCATCGAGAGTGGTCTCGATGCCGAAGAAAATCGCCAGCAGTACGATTAAGCAGACGGCCACCTGGCTGATGAATTTCCACCACAGCTTGCGCAAAGCTCCGATGGTTCGAGTGCGGAGAGGACTTTTCTTCGGGAAACGTCGACGAAGTTGCCAGGCGGCTGAGATTGCGGACGCCGCAGATACACCGCAAAACCACATGGTCCACGAGGATGCGAGTGTTCGAACGGCTGTGGCTTTCCTTCCGAAGACGATCTGAGGGAAAGCCCACCAGGAAGTATCGTTGGCAGCATCCTCGAGACGTTCCACTCGGATTGTATCACAGCGATCGGCGACCCAAACGAATCCGTCCTCAAGTCCTCGTGACTTCAGCGATGTTCCATTGAGTCGAGGAACCTCTTGTCCATCGCCTCGAATCTCGTGTGCGCCGAATGCGCTCACTGGGAAGCAGCGAGTATTATCGTCACTGACGGCATTCGTAATCGTGTCGATCAGTGACGACTGCGGCGGTGGAGGGGATTGATTGAGAAATTCTTCGATCAATTGCTGGTCTTCGGCGTGCCTGTCGCAATCCGCATCGGCACGACGGTCCCACTTGTTGAAGAGCAGTGCGATCGGCCAGTCTTGCCTTGGGCTGGTGTCACGCCCGTTCAGCAGCAATAAGAACGCGCCCTTGAGTTTCTCCAGATCGTCAGCAAGTGGTGCGTGATCTCTGCCAGGGTACGGCACTTCCGCTAAGACGAGGAGTCCGTCACAGACTTGCATGTGGTCACGCAGCTTCGCGGCCAATTCACTGGCAGAAGCGGTGACAAGTTCCCCAGAATAATCGATCAGTTCGATATGCCGTGTTCCGTGGTCGCGTGACCCGAAATCGAACAGAAACCGCATTGGCTCTTCGCGGTTTGGGTTTGGAGCAGGAATTTCGCCGCGCTTGAGGCGACACCGTTGCTCGTTGAGCCATTTCCAGCCGGCGTGGAACGGGTCATCAGTCGTCCATGTGGTCGGGTCACCCGTTGGGAACGCATGCCCTGGAACTTGCTCAATCCAGGAGCACGAGAATCCTTTGGGGTTAGCGACGCGAGGCAGCGAGAGTGCAGACAGTATGCAAGTCTTTCCGGATGCCCGGACACCATACAGCGCGAGGCGATAGACCTGTTCAGGAGAATCTACATCTGCAGTCAAATCAATCTCCCAAATCACGTTTTGGATGTGTTTGAATCCGCAGGCTTCTGGTTCAACCAGCGGAGGGGCCGGAACAACCAATACCGCACGCGTCGAAAGAGCAGCGAAACGCCACCGAGAAAGACTAGAGTTCCGACGACTGCGTAGGCCCACTTGTCTCCATGAAGGAAAGTGTCTTGCGCCGCGCTGGTGACCTTCTCTGCAGCGTTTCCCGATCCCTGGCCGACGCCACGGATCGCCGCAGCCGCCACCTCACCGGCAAACTCTGTCAGATGTTTGAAGCCGGCCTCTGTAAGTTGGCCGGCGGCGTCTTGAAAGTACTCTGGATTCGCGAGATAAGCAGCCAGTGCGCCACTGGCCGCCCAGATCTTCCAGTGGGGTTGAACGAATTCCTTCCAGAATTGCCACGAAGCGTTGCCTGATCGTGTCATCACGTTCCCGAAGTCTGCGAGGGTGACAGCGCGAGTTCCATCCTTAACGATGATTGACCCGCCACGGATAGCCTCGTCCAACCGCAATGCCGCTCGCGCGGCGTCGGGGCCGAACATCCCCACTGCCCCTACTGTTTCCGCACCTCCTTCGCGCAAGAGTCGGCCCCGTGTCGCGAGATCTGGGAGCGTCCGCGTGAATTCTTCGCCACCCCTGGCAAGTACGAGTGCCACATCGCGTGAAGCGTCATCGAGTTGTTCGATGCGACGTATCACATTCGGGTCCAGCTCCGACGTTGCAGATCGCAGCAACCGCAGCACTTCGTCAGACCTGGCCGTGCCACGAACGGCGTCTCCGGTTCCAGTGAGCCGCCCCGCTTTTCGCAATTCGGTATCAATCGCCTCGCGTGCGGCGCGAGACTTTGATAGTTCTGCGACGAGATCATCGATTCGTTTCACGGGGATGTCATCTGCGACTCGGGCTGTGCCGCGCACGAGGTCGTCCATGACGCCCCGCACGCCTTGAGCAAGCACCTGCGACGAAATGACAAGTGAGAGCAGGATTGCGACAATTGGGCAGTAGACCGTCTTAGGGAATCGGCTTATTGAATTCATCAGATAAAAGTTCACGATCATTGTTGCGCTCCTTGTCGTGGCAACTCTTCCCGTTCAGCTTGAGCGGTACTGTGGCTTGCGTTAAGAAGCCACCAAGCCGACGCGTTCTGCTGCCATGATCGCAATTGCTCTTTGGTTGAGATGACACGTTTGACACCCTCATGCAGGACATCTTTCCCGGGTTTGCTTTCGAACGCTGAGCCAAGAGCGAGATCCTGTGCCGTACGCTCGAAAAAAGCGGCGCCGCGGCTTCCAACGACTGCCCCGGCCAGATTTGAGATCCGGACATAAACCTTAGCGTCGCCTCGCATGAAAAGCCTTGCTTCCATTCCGGTGAAGCGTCTCCAAGTTTCTCGGCCCACTCGACTGTACTGAAACATAAATTGAACGGGCCTGGTAATCTCGAACGTCGTCGCCTTGCCAATCGTGGTCCGTAACGCCTGTTGCATCTCTGACATCGTTCCGGTGACCGTCCAGTTAATCAGTTCTTTCTCACCCATCTTTTCGGCGACCTCTTTACCGACTTGTTTGCGGGCGAGTTCCAGGCCAGTATCTCGCAGCGTCGTGACAAGCAGCTTTTCTCCACTCTTCTCCGCGAGCTTGCGAGTCGCTGCACCCGTGGCTTCCTTACCGCCAACAAGCAGCGCTTTGCGGCCGGCCGCGGTACCCCCGCCCGTAAACACGTCGATCACAAGGAACACGGGATCGACCGCGGCCGAGAACAAGTCCAGACCGGTCGGGTCTCTTCCCTGCAGCAGCTTTTTGGGGACCTCGTAGACCGTGTAGTAGAACGGTATCCAAGTGACGATTCCTGAAGTCGGCGGGCCGACTTCATCTGCTAGGGCTGTATCGTCGAGTCTCGCGTAGAGTGCCAGCTTGTCGGGCGAATTCGGCCCGGCATTGAATAGCTGTGTCAGCGCAGCCGAAAAAGTGTCGGACGATAGGTCACGCTGCATGAACTTGTGGAACAGCGGCTCGCGGCGGAATTTCATGAGGGCATGAATCGTGCGGTCCTCACGTCGCAGGAGCACTTGCACGATCTTGTCATGCAGGGTTTTCGGGTACGGCGGGTGGTCAATCTCCGGATAGCCATAGAGTAGGTCGATCGGCAGAAGTCCACATCGCTTCAGCAACTCTTCCCCGTTTTCGAGGTCAAGCAAATCCCAGATGCGTTCCTTGTCGAGGTAGTGCTCGAACATCCCTTGCTCGCCTTCGACTACTCGGGACAGTCGAGGCCACAGTTCATTCCGGAAGTGGCGACGGAAGTTCGCACTCTTCTTCAACCGTTCGCGGAGAGCAGGGCCGTGGCGCATAGCAAGGTTGACGAACGACGCGAATTCAGTGTCGGATGCTGCGGATTTGGCTTGGATCACCTCGCGAAGCCATGTCTCGTATTCCCCGGCAGCCACGTCCTTTCGGTCAAAGATGAACAGCACTTCGCAACCGAGCAGACCCCGCCTGCGCAGTGTGCAAATCAGCTCACTATTCGCCTTCAGCGCCTCGGCAACCTCTACAGCGTCAGATGGCGCAGCGTGTTGCACGTAGAGTCCGGCAACGATCTCGTAATTCTCGTTGGCGGAATCAAGTCCCGCTGCGATCAGTTCAGGATCGTCAGCAGCGGCCAGCAGCCCCGCTGTTTCTGGATGCTGTGAAATGAAGCGAGCCAGCGTCGGATACTGACCTAAACCGTCCAGTAGCTTAAGCTGAAGTTCCAGACCAGCAGCGTTTTCTTCTGCCTGGATTGTGAACCACTCCCTATTCAACTCGACGACCGCCTCAGCGGCGCGGCGATCCCAGCCAGCTTCAGTTAGACGTAGGATATGGTCGGGGGCTGTAACTGGCGTAGGCTCCGGTGCGACGTTCGGTTTCTCCCCGGTTTTGCGGGCGTCCGTGGGCGTTCGCGTCAAAAGCACGACGAGCGTTCCGCAGACGAACACTAAAACCGCAGTCGACAAAAATGTCTTGAGGAGTTTGCCGCCCATCCCAGTCTCTCTCTCTGCTAGATTATTGGCTATCCAGGAAGAAACCTTCGATCTCCAAAGGGCGAACGCAGCGGCGCGGCGAAATGCCTTCTTCTGATTTCAGAATCCCCGCGAAGACCTACACAGCGAATCGTTCGTGTTGGCGGCTTCCCTACGCGGTTCGTTGGTGGGCTGGATTCGCCATGTCGTTCGTCGCTCATGTCGACCGCCACCGACTTGTTGACTATCTCGTGCTACCATCTTACGATGAAGGCAAAGGGACAGCAAGCAGGAGGAACCGATGATCTTCGGCACGCGGATTCGCGAGCTACGGCAGGCGAAGAATCTGACCCTTCGGGACGTTGCGAAGAAGGTGCGGGTTACGTTTACCTACCTCAGCAAGATCGAGAACCAGAAGCTCTCGTTCGGCGAATTCCCCAGCAACGAGCTGATTGTCAAGCTGGCCACCGCCCTGGACGCGGACCCCGACGAGCTGCTGCTCCTCGCCGAAAAAATCCCCGACGCCATCCGTCACCGCATCCTCCAGCGCCCCGACGTGTTTCGCAAGATGGCCAACCTGGACGATCGGCGTTTGGACCGAGTGCTGGCATTCCTCGAAAGCGAGGGCCAGTAGCCGGATGACGGGTGATGAACTACCTCAGCCAAAGGACTTCAGCCTTACTGTCTCCGTGATCGTGATCCGATAAAGCTCTTTGCCGGAACCAACCGGCGAGGACTATTGAGGAAAGAATGGCCGAAACCAGCCGCAAGGTGATTCTCGACAAGAGCTTCCTGCAAGCCGAAAGCAGGTCGTGCCGCAGGCTGCGTGCGCTGCGCATGTGCGGCTGCACCTTCGTCCTGACGGACACCTTGGTTTACGAACTCTGCACCGGGAGCCGAGACACTCTCTGGAGCGAGGCTCAACGCAAGCTGTGGGAATTCGCCGATGCCATCGAGGTCTGGCGGCACACCGGGGAATTGCTGAAAGAGGAGCTTACGGCAAAAGCCCCCGTGGGAGGGCCTTTCGACAAGTCTCTCACCGAACGGACAAGGTACTGGTTCGGCAAGCGCAGCGAGCAGGCACCGGACGAGTTGCGGTCTTTGACGAGGCCCGCTTACCAGCAACGGGAGGTGGATTCCGTTGAAGCACTCGTCCATTTGTGCCGCACGTTCTGCGAAATCTGCTCCGTCCCCTACGGGCAGATTCGCCGGGAACTGGGTCAAGGGAAAAATCTCGGCCCCCAGATGGATGATCTGGTAAACCAAGAGCGGATGGTAAAGCGCTGGATTCAACTGGCGCATGGACGCCAAGAAGCGAGTGACGTGTACATCAAGGGGGCCGAGGACGGACTCGGCCCCGAATGGTTCGCCTTCCACCACGCTCGGAGCAGCCTCGCCCTTTGGTGCGTGTTCATGCTGAAGTACGGGGAGAAAGACACGCCGGGGAAAGAGTTCCGCAACACGAAACTGGATGCCGACTACGCTGCTCTCCTGCATTACGCGGATGCACTCGCCACCAACGAGACCAGTGGCAGCATGGCCGACATGTGCTCGTGGCTCTACCGGGGCTCAAGGAAGCTGTTCTCCACCTGGGGGCTCGACAGGGTTCTGCCAACAGAGGATACAATCGGTCTTCATGCCTACTGGATTTGGGATCGTAGTGGCAGGAGTCACGGACACGATGTCGCTGATTGGCTTTCGGCTGAACAAGCACAGATGATTCATGTGTGGGACCGGCTTGGCGTTGAGAACGACTCCGGTCTTCGTCCCTAACATCAATCCGAATTGGACCTTCCGTCATCCATCCGCCGCCGCAAACCAGCTTCCCAGCCCCGGACACCGGCCAGAAAAAGTTCAATTGGCGTCCTGTCCTCTCCGCTGAAGTGTTGTGATGGTCGAGTTTTATGTCGCGTCCATAGCGGCGCGCGTCCGGCTAATTTTCTCTACCAAATGGCCCTGTACCAGTTTCTGTACCAACGCAAGACGCCCGGCGGGCGTGACAGCGCACAAGGGCGTGCGGCACTTCCTGGTACAAACGAACGATCGGCAGACGGCCCACGAGACTGGCTGGAGGCTTGAGAATCAAGCAGCTGGTCAACCGGATGCTATGCCACTTCTCGGCCGGTCCCTCACGAGCCAGAATTCAGAATGCGAGAGCGTTCAATCGTGAAATGTTCCTGCGAAACAAACCGCAGCCGAAGAGGCACCAACGGGACGACGAGGCGCAAGGGCGTCCCCGTCACTTGGTCCGTCAATCCAACCCCTTGACTCTCTCTTCCGTCCACCGCCGTGGAGCCCCCCTCACCGGCTCAGTGACACCGGAATTGCTGCCGAAGTCGCCGTTTGACAAGTCGTTTTGCATCATAGTCGTTGAGTCAACTGTCCGCCCTGCTGACTGCTCACTGTCCGCGAAGACGCGGCACTACGGGAGTTTGTCGCGAACCGTCACCGCCTGACGCCTTCGGTCAAGGACGCCATCATCGTCCTGCTGCGCAGCGGCTGAGTCTCGGGACCCGGATCGGAGGCGCGAGGAGTCACACCAAGACGCATTCCAAGAAGTGAGCCTGGCAAAGTAGGATTGTGGGGGGCTGTTTGAGTGTCTGGAGGAGACGCAATGAGTGACTTGACCTTGGAATCCCTCGCCAAACGAGTCGAGGCCTTGGAGAAGGTCATTGCGACGAAGGAAGTCGACCGCTCCCGCAAAGATTGGCGCAATGTGGTCGGCATGTTCCGCGACAGCGAATTCATGCGCAGGGTCGACGAGGAATGCATGCGCGTCCGTGAGGCCGAACGGGAGGCGGCGCGGGGCGGAAAGTTGGCCGAATGATCCTCCTTGACACGGACCATACGACGTTCCTGAAATACCCCGACAGTGAACGCGGCCGTCGAATGATCGATCGACTCAATTCAGTCCCGGCATCCGAAGTCATAGGTGTGGCCATTGTCACGGTCGAGGAACGGATGCGCGGCTGGCTGGCCGTGATCGCCAAGGAGAAAACGGCGCTTCGGCTAGTCGCCGGTTATCGCGAGCTGGCCTTGCTGTTCGAGTTTTACCAAGAGTTCGAAATTGTGCCGTTCGATGAGGCAGCGGCCCGACGATTTGATGATCTCCGCCCGCAGAAGCTTCGCATCGACTCAAGGGATCTCTGAATCGCGGCGACGGCTCTGGTCAACCACGCACTTCTCCTGTCCGCCAACCGAGCCGATTTCGAGAGAGTGCCAGGCTTGCGAGTCGAGAACTGGCTCGACTGATGAAGCGGTGAGGGGGGAGGGCGTGAATAAACAATTGTGCCAGTATGAATACTTCATCCGCCAGCAGATCGCGGGTAAGTGGGTGTGATCGGGGTCAAATCCCGCAGCATCTGCCTGGATGACGGAGATGACCCGATCGGTCCGCGTTTCAGCATTCGGTTTTCAGGAGTGTCTCAGGTCAGCACTCCGCACGGCTCACAACGCGCCGCCTGGGTTACCCGCCCCGATCGCCCGGCGAGAACTTGACCGAGCCCGGGTTGATCAGCGTCTGCGTCTCCTTGATCAGGGAGGAGAGCTTCAGCACGGTCAGGGTAAACTCGGTGAGCTGATCGCGTCCTTCAGGACCCACCCAAACATAGCAGTTGCCGCTCTTGCCGACGTAGCAGGCGTCCTTCGGAACGTCGCGCTTATCACCGACGTGGAACCAGCCGGGCTGGATCCTGGCGAGGTCGCTCTGGATCACTCCGACCTTCCGGCAGACGTTCCTCGCCAGCGGCGAGCGATCACGCAAGGGTTCGAGGTCGCCACAGACGGTATCGTCGTTGGTCGTGATCACGTGGGCATCCAGCTCCCGGGCGCTGCGGTTGGCCCGGCTCTGGAACTCGTAAAAGAACTCCGACTCGTCCCTCAGGTCGGAGTTGGATGCGAGCTGGTCCTTCAGCTCATGGGTCAACTCGTCAAGGAACTCGGGCGAGGGCATGTCGGGTGCGCCGAGCGCGCGGCGGTAGGCGATCCGGAGCAGGCGCAGCTCGGTCGCATCGATCACCGGCGACATGCCCCACTGGGCGACGGCGGTCCTCGACCCCAGGAGCTGCGGAAACCAGGTGACCGGCGGACCGATGTCCAGCGCCGCACCCCCGGTGAGTGAGTCGGTGACCTGGGTGGTCCCCTCTCTCAGGTTGACGTGCCATGGCAGGGCGGCGGGATTCGTCGCGAACTTGGCGAGGTTGTCCATGACTTGCTGGAACTGCAACTCCGGCAGGGTGCTGCCCTGGTTGATCGTCCGCTGGCGAAGCCGACTGCTCGTGCAGCCGGTCGAACAGGCCAGGCCGAGGATGAGCAGAACCCGAACGACCCGCATTGATGTTCCTGCTGGTTTGCCAGTACACAAATCATGCGCATTGTATCGGCGTAAGCCTGGGCCGAGCGTGAGGACGGCAACGATTTTGACGTCCCGGAAGAAGACGAGACGGGAAATTGATCTGCGCCTCAAGCAGGCCCAAGCGGTTTTGATTCAATGGTTTGTAATTCAGGTACTGGGCGCGGCAGGCTCGGACCCCCGTGCCACGGAATGGGAGAACGTCACTGGAGTGCCCTGGCCGGACGTTCCGACGCCTTCTTTGAAAGTTGATTGCATGAGCCCTGACGGGACTCTGCGCGAGCGAGACCTCGCCTGCGATCGATGGCTTCTCCAATCCGAAGCTTCCACCGCCTGAGTGCCTGATCCGGTGTTTTGTCCGGATGGCTCAGGTTCACCGAGAACAAGCGTACGGCTTTGCGGCGCTGAAGAGAGAACTCGCCTGGGCACGTTGGTGAACGGATCGAAGCCTGGTGAGCGGCGAGGTCTTCGCCCGTCGTGGAATTTCACCGGCAAGCGTGGTGTGGAATCGTCACTCCGTTGAAGAGCCATTTGCCGATTCTGGTCACCCTGGGGTTCAGCGCCGTCGGCGTGATCGGCGACTTCTTGCTCAAGCTCGCGAGCGCCCAGAAGTCCCCTCTGCGATCCGGCTGGTTCTATCTCGGTTTCGCTGTCTATGCCTCGACGGCATTCGGTTGGTTGTATGTGATGCGCCACCTGAAACTGGCGACCATCGGCGTCGTTTACTCGGTCTCGATGATCCTGATGCTGACGGCCATCGGCGCCATCGCCTTCAAGGAGCCGCTGAGCGCGGCCGAGGTTGCCGGAATCGTGATGGCCGTGGCCTCGCTGATTTTGCTCATGCGGTTTGCGTGACGCCAGCCGGCTCCGCGGTTGGCGTCCGAGCCCACTGAAAACACTCAGGACGGGAAGCACTTGCCGAATGCCATGAGCAGGCGGGGTGATCCCTTGAGGCGGATGCGCCGGGTCAATAACGACCAGACCAGACTGCGTTCCTTTCGCACGAAACCCAGCCAGGCGCGGCTGTCTGCCTTCACGCTCAGATCCGGGGATCCGGCATGGCCCGGCTCGACGTGAATCGTCCGGTCGCGGATCACCACGGTGGCATGGTCGGGCTCCGTACCGGTGAACGTGAAGTGATACACGGCCGAGAGGTCCCTGGACCTGTCGCGCTGGAAGAGCCACGGGAGGGCCTCCAGGAAGCCGCGGATCGAGGTCGGGCGCAGGCCGTTGGAGACGGGCTTGACGGTCTTGTGCGAGAAACGTCGGGCCACATATGTCTGGGCGTCCGAGCCGGGGACGACGTAGACTGTCTCTTCCTTCTGCTGCAACGGGTCAACCACGCTCTTCAGGAATCCCTTGCGGTCCTTCAGAAACGGGCCGATCACGTCCTCGCCCGCCGGGCAGACCGCCATGCAGTAGGCGGCCTTGTAGTTCGGTCCAAAGCTCAGGCTTTGCCAGATCGAGGCCGTTTCGCTGTCGCTGACGCGGGTGCGGTAATCGGCGGCATCCTTGCTCTCCACCACGTTCTCGACCCAGTTGCCGAATCCGCTCATGAACTCGCGATAGTTGTGCGTATAGCAGGCCGAGAAGTCGAAATGTCCATCGGCGCTGATCGCTCCCACGGGGCAGGCCGCGACGCACAGCTTGCACTCCAGGCAAGGGTTGTAGTCAAGTGGCCGGCCTTCCTCAGAGATCTCGGCGTCGACCAGCACCGTGCCCAGGAGGATGAAGTTGCCGAACAGGGGATGGATGACGTTGCGGTGGATGCCCATATGCCCCAGCCCCGCGGCCACGGCGACCGGCTTGTGCGAGATCACCCAGGCCTTGCGGGGGAAACGGTTCATTTCCATCGGGAATCCCATCGCCGGATTGACGGCGCGGTGCCCCCGCGCCTCCAGCGCCGCGACGATGGCACGCGTTACCTCATCGGTCCGATCACCGGTGTGATGGAACTCGAGGTTCGCCATTGACCGGGCCGGGATGCGGATCGGCTCGCGATTCATCTTGCAGACAAGACTTACCAGCCCCCTGGTCCAGGGGCACACGCGCAAGATGTCCTCCCGCTGATCGTCGAGCTCGGGCCGGTCGATCGCCAGGAACCCCACATCGTCGGCCCCGGCCTCAAGGCAAACCTGGCGCAGCCACCGGGCGTCCACGATCTCTGGCGCCGCGGCGCGCCGGTCTGGCGATGCCGGATCACGGTCGGATGGTCGTCAACTCTCGACATGAACGTTCTCCCGAGGAAGTGAAAGGTCGCACCGTGTTGTAGATACAACTTGCGAGCTGCACGGGCTGGCAACAGCTTGATTGGCTCGATCAACGATTGCTCTGTCCGAAGCCGAGCCGTCCGGCCATCTCATGGACGGCGCTTTCTCCCCGTGGGCCGACCAGTTCTTGAGTCTCGCGCTGGGCCTTCTCCCAAGCAGGGCCCATCCGGATCAGGAGCTGAGTCCCTTCTGGCGAGAGCCGGACTTTCTGGTTCCGGCCTCCGCCGGGCGGTTCTGATGCCAGCCAGCCGTTTCGCTTCATGAGCTCGACGTCACGGCTGAGGGTGGACTTCTCGATCCGCAAGATGCGCGACAGGTCAGCGGGGCGAACCTCGCCCAGCTTGCCGACGGCCGCCAGGATGTTCGCCTGGCTGATGCGCAGGCCGAACGGCCGCAGGGCGGCGTCGTACAGGCCCGTGATCACCCGGTTGATCAGCCGCACGCGGACGGCCAGGCATTCGCTGGCCATGCGGTCGACGATCTCTGGATTCGGCTTGCCGCGCTTCATGCTTTAGTTGTATCTACAACGTGACAGAGAGTCAAGGCATCCGCCGCGCATGGGCTGGAAATGCCGCGTTCTCAGTTTTGCCCGGGGTCTGCTTGCGGGAGCAGCGATCGCACCTGGTCTTCGACGTGATCGGCCCGGGGATTCATGAAACGGATCGTTCCGTCGCGATCGAGGATCAGCAGGGTCGGCACGGCGGTCACGCGGCAAGCCGCGGCGATGGGGTTCCTGCTCTCGCGATCCGGCCAGCACCGCCAGGTGATCGTGCCGTCGTGGAGCGCCCGGTGCAAGCTCTCGAGATCCGTGTCGGTCTCGACGCTCAGAACCGCGAACGGCTGGTGCTTGTATGTTTCGTTCAGCGTGCGGAGAAGCGTGTAGGTTGAGCGACAGCGCGGGTCGGATAAGCCGCCGAAGCAGAGGACCACGACCTTGCCCTGAAAGTCGCTGAGCCTGAGCCGCTTCCCTGCCGCGTCGTCGGCATCGATCTCGGGCACCCGCCGTCCAGGCGCTGGCTTGCGAAACTCGGTCCATTCCGACCGGGCGACCTCAGCGACCGTGATCTTCCGCCCTTGAGCTCCGCGCGCGTAGACGACTTGGCCGAATTCCTCCGTGGCTCTCCGGAACAGCCGTTCTGCCTCCTCGTCCACCTGCCGCAGATCCGTCGTTGTGATGTAGGCGATCCAGGCCGCATCAACGCGCTGGCGCATGAATGATGTGAATGCGGATAGTCCGTCCCTGGCATACCAGGGATCGACGGCGATCGACCTCCGGCTTGCAAGGCTGCGGGCCAGCACCAGGCAGGCCATGCCCCGGATGTCGGGTTTCGTGGACCGTTCCAGGAGGGCTCGTAGAAACTGCTCGGTCCAGGGTGCCGGATACCTGAGCGCCTTGCATGCCTGGGTCATGCGGCTGTCGTTGAACACCTGGCGTTGCGCCAGGAGATCCAGGCGCGAGTGTAAGGAACCACGAGCAACTGGTCGCTCACGCCGACGGCAAAGGACAGGTTCGTGATCCAGAGCAGGGCGTCGATCGCGGCCGGGTCTTCGAGGTGGGCCTGGGCAAGCTCCAGAAAACGACCCGCGTAAAGCCAGCCCGGCCAGTCGCGATAACGGGCCTCAAGAAGGGCCTCGGGGTCTTTGAACGCACCGGCTCCGTAGCGTGCTTCCCAGGCCATGAGCTCGGTATCGTATTCCTTGACCAGCGCCTGGTAGCGTTCCCGAGGCGTCTCCGTGACCGCGCCCTGAGTAAAGAACAATGCGCTCATCATGGAAAGCGCGATCACACAAGTTGGCATCGCAGAGCTCCGCAAGCGCAGGGCGTGGTCTCACGCGTTCCGTCATACCACAAATGTCAGAGACGCGGCAAGATATGCTCGTCGCGGCGCGGCCTTGCTGGTCATGAGTCTCCAGTGAGCACGGCTTCCAGAGCATCGCACGCTGTGCCAACTCCATCCTCGGCTCGGACGTGGCCGGCGAGTTCCGCGGCCCGCCGCGCATATGCTTCTTCTCCCAGCAATTGAGTGAGTTCCCGTGCCACTCGGTCGGCCCCGTAGCGGCGCCGGCTGATCGTACGGGCGACACCCAGGCGCATCAGACGATCGGCAGTGTCAGGCTGTTCGTGGGCCAGGGGCATGACCAGCATTGGCACGCCGTTGCGGAGTGCCAGGCCGGTGGTGCCGATACCGCCGGGATAGACGAGCGCCAGGGCCCTGGGGAAGAGCAAGCCGAACGGGGCATAGTCGAAGGCGGCAACTCCCTCGGGCAGCGATGCGGGCCGGGTGCACGGATCTCCCAGGACCAGGACGGCCCTGCGGCCCAGACGCCGGGCAGCCGCGGCGCTTTCCTCGTGAAACGATCCCGCGATCGACGCGGCCGAGGATCCCAGCGTAAAGACGAGCGGCGGAGGGCCGTCATCGAGGAAGCGGGTCAGGTCGGGAGGCAAACCGCTCGCGCCGTCCTGGTCCAGATAAGGGAAGCCGGTCACCACGGTCTGCGCCGGCCAGTCGGACTGCTTCGCGGCAAGCCAGCGCGAGAAGAGGGCGAGGTGAAGCGAGGGCGCAACGCCGTCCACCAGCGGGTTCAACTCCGGGGCAGGGGGCAGGCCAAGATCGCTCCGAATCCGGTCAATGGGCCGGGCCCACCCTCGACTTGCGCGCTTCAGAAAAGAGAGCATCGGGGCCCAGAAATACGGCCCAAGTGGGCACAGCGCCTTGCTGACTTCCGGAACAACGGGCAGCACGGGCGGAGCCAGGGCCGAGAAGAAGCCTCCCGGCGCGGTCATGGTCGATACCCAGGGGATGTGTTGCTGCTCGGCGACCAGCCTGGTTGCGTACGTCGCAGGATGGGAGACGAGCAGGTCGACCCCGGAAGAAGCTGCCAGCGTGTCTTCGTACGACTCTCGCAGATGTGCCAGGAACCAATCACGAACGACACGCATCGTGCCGAGCCGAGAACCCATGAACCGACTCATCATGACCGGGTCAGTCACGACCGCTGAGTCGGGTCGGAGCGGGCGGAACTCAAGCCCCAGCGATTGCACCCTGCCGCGATAACATTCACTGGTCGCGACGATCGCCTCATGGCCGCGCGCCCGCAATCCCAGGGCGATGGCCAGGTACGGGTGCAGATCGCCCAGCGAGCCGAGAGCCGTGATGACCACACGCTTTCCGGTTTCAGGAGTGCTCAAGTGAATTTCCGTGCGCTGGAGGCTTCAGAGTGAGGTTTCCAATCTCAGGATACCAACGAGTGCGACACGGCGGCCATTTGCTCATGTGGCGCGAAGATGGTTCGAACCAGGGCTGGAAGGAAGCAGCTCATTGTGGTGTCGTTCCGCGCACGATACGATTCAGCCTGGCGCCGACCACAGAGGAATGGTACGAAGGTCTTCCGTCCGCGGCCGCAAGGCCACATGCCCGAGATGAATGACCAGCTCCGGTCCTCGAAGACCGGCTAGCCAGCCAGAGACATCCCACCAGCTCAACGTCCCGAGCGATCGCCCGCCGGGGTCCACCCACGCCCTCGGCAGAATTTGCCTCTACCCCGCCTGGCGGTTCGCTCTGGCCGAAGGGGGCTCTCGATGAAAACGCGACGACACCTGCTGCTCGTTGGAATCACCACGATCACCGTGGCCGCGACGGCATTCCCCGCGGCTGCCGCAGACCCGGACCCTGCCGCTCCCGCGACCCAGCGCGAGCTGACCATCTACATCTTGCCCCACTCGCACACCGACATCGGTTACACCGAGCTCCAGTCGCGGATCGAGCAGAAGCAAGTGGACAACCTGCTGCAAGGCATTGCGGCCGCGCGCCGGACCGCGAGCTATCCCGAGGGTGCCCGTTTCGTCTGGAACGTCGAGGTCCTCTGGGCCGCCGATCTCTATCTCCACAGGCTGGGGACGGAGCAGCGGGCTCTCTTGCTGGATGCCGTCAAGAAAGGCCAGGTGGCGCTCAATGGCATGTATCTCAATGAGCTCACTGGCCTGTGCCGCCAGGAGGAGTTGCTGCGGCTCTTTCGTGAGGCCACGAGGCTGGCCGGGCAGACCGGCGTGCCGATCGACTCGGCCATGATCAGCGACGTGCCGGGCTACACCTGGGGAACCGTCACGGCGATGGCCCAGGCCGGCATCAGGTACTTCTCGGCCGCACCCAACTTCTCCGATCGGATCGGGGACATCCTGGTGAAGTGGGAGAACCGGCCGTTTTACTGGGTCTCGCCGTCCGGCAAGGAGAAGGTGCTGGTCTGGATTCCGACCAGGGGATACGCGATGTCGCACATCGTGGGCACACTCACCCCGAAGTTCGTCGCCGACTACACCGCCGAGCTGGAGAGGAAGGGATATCCGTACGGCATCGCCTACATCCGCTGGTCCGGCCACGGCGACAATGCCACGCCCGACCCGGCCATCTGCGATTTCGTCAAGGAATGGAACCAGCAGCACGACTGGCCGAAGTTCAAGATCGCGTCGACCAGCGAGGCCTTTCGGGCGTTCGAGGCTCGCTACGGCGACAAGCTGCCGCGGGTGCGCGGCGACTGGACGCCCTACTGGGAAGACGGCGCGGGGTCGTCTGCCGTCGAGACGGGCATGAACCGCTCGGCCGCCGACCGGCTCACCCAGGCCGAGGCGCTCTGGGCCATGATCGACCCGGCCAGCTATCCGGCCAGATCGTTCGACCAGGCCTGGCGCAACGTCCTGCTCTACTCGGAACACACATGGGGCGCCTACTGTAGCGTCACCGATCCGTCCCTTCCGCTCACACAGGAGCAATGGCAAATCAAGCAGTCGTTCGCCGCGGAAGCCAGCTTGCAGTCGCGCTCGCTCGTGGTGCGCGCCCTGGAGCGTCGCGAGAAGGCCGCGGATTCCCTGGTGGCCAGCGCGGATCTCGACGTGTTCAACACCACCTCGTGGCCGCGTACCGAGGTGATGCTGGTGCCGAAGGGGATCTCGGAACGGGGAGATCGCGTTGCCGATGATCAGGGCCGGCCGGTGCCCTCGCAGCGCCTGGCCAGCGGGGAACTGGCCATCCTGGTGACTGATCTGCCCCCTCTCTGCGCCCGTCGGTACACGCTTGCGCCTGGCGGTGCGTATCCGGCGGCCGTTCCGGCAATCGTCGATGGTACGGTCCTGAGCAATGGCCTGGTGCGGATCGTCATCGATCCGCGGACGGGCGGGCTGGCGGAGCTGCGTAGCCCGGAGATCGATGGGAACCTGGTGGATTCCTCGTCAGGGCATGCGATCAACGACTATCTCTACTTCAAGGGTGATGATCTGGCAGGCATGCAGGGGGTGGGGACCGTGACCGTGAAGCCCGGCGATCGGGGTCCCCTGGTGGCCTCGCTCATGATCGACTCCGATGCGCCGGGCTGCCATCACCTGCGCCGCGACGTCCGCCTGTATGCGGGCCAGGACCGGATCGAGCTCGTGAACACCGTGGACAAGGCTCGGCTCGCCGCCAGGAGCTACATCGAGAAGGACGGCAAGGAGAGCGTCAACTTCGCTTTTCCGTTCCACGTGCCGGGCGGGCAGATGCTGGTAGACCTGCCGATCGGAGCCATGCGACCCGAGCTCGACCAGATGCCCAGCGCCTGCAAGAACTGGCTCACGGTGGGCCGCTGGGTCGATGTCTCCAATCGTGATTCCGGCGTCACCTGGGTGACGCTGGATGCACCCCTGATCCAGCTTGGCGGGCTGACTGCCAGGCTGCTGAACTCGCAGTCCAATCCCGACGCCTGGCGCAAGGCCATCGAGCCGACCCAGCAGCTCTACGTGTGGGCCATGAACAACCACTGGCACACCAACTACCGCGCCTACCAGGAAGGACCAGCGGTCTTTCGATTCGTCCTCCTTCCGCATCGCCAGGCTGATCCAGCCCGCGCCTCGCGGCTGGCCATCGGCATCAGCCAGCCGCTCATCGCCACGCCCGCGCCGGGTCCAGGCCCACTGCGACGCCCTTATTTGATCTTTCGGAGCATGAGGTGCTCGTCACGGCGCTCAAGCCCAGCGACGACGGCCGTGCGTGGATCGTCCGCCTGTACGGAGCATCGGGGCAGGATCGCCAGGTGAGCTTGCGAGGAGGCGGATCGGGACCGCTCAAGATCTGGGCCAGCGACACGAGCGAGCAGCCCAGCGCCGAGATCCATGGCCCAGTCACAGTCCCGGGCTGGGGTATCGTGTCGCTACGGATCCAGCGCAAGCCGTGAACCGGCCGTCGTCAGCAGCGGGGCGCGGCGCACAGGTCGGTGTGGAACGTCTTCCAGACGACCGACGGCTTTCTGGCGGCCTCGTGAAACGAGCCGCAGTCGAGCTCGATCCCAAGCCACGAACCGAGCCGCGCGAGGTCCTCGTCGAAGAGCTCGCGCAGCCGGTCGCTCAGCGAGGAAGAAACCGGAGGCGGATCCACGCCGATCTTCCAGAACGCTTTCAAGGCGTCCACCAGTCGTCGAGGCAAGAGGGCATGCCGCAGCGCGCTCAGCAACGGCAGTTGCACGAGCGTCTCGCGGAGGGGACTGTTGCGCAGCCGCTCGCGCCCCACGTTCTGCGGTTTCAGCGTGTGGTCCCATCGCATGGGTTCGGAGGCCCCCAGAAACCGGCCCAGCCGCTCCATCTCCTGGTCGGGCTCATCGACCAGCCGATCAAAGAAGATGGGAAGGATGGCTTCCGGGCCATATGTCCGGATGTAGGGTTCAAGTTGCATGCTGTACCGGCCGTAATCCACGAGTTCTGGGTGTTGCTCGACGGCTTCCTCGAGGCCGACCGAGATTTGACCCACGGTCACCTCATGCAGGTAATGCGAGGTGAGCCGGTCGATCGGATGCCGCATCACGTAGACCAGCTTGACTCGCGGCAGCACCTGGATCATCCGCTCGACAGTGTACGGGTGGGTGGGAAGCTTCGTGTAATGCGTACTTGATTCGCCCACAAGCTGCTCGGGCCCGGCACCGTGAAAGCAGCCGGCATACCAGTCCAGCCCGCGGCCGTAGTTCGCATCGTCGCTGAAGAAGTTTGGCTCCTTGGGATGGCTCATGAACAGGCATCGCTGACGCGCCAGTTGTTCGTGGAGCGTTGTCGTTGCGCATTTCATGGCGCCAAGAACGATAAAGTCAGGCAAGCGTCCTTGCATTCTATACACCTCCTGATGAATGTCCCGGCGAGTCCTCCCCGGGCGTCACGCTCTCAAGGCGGGCCGTGTACGCGGCAGCCGCGGATTCCGCTTCGCCGATCCGGTTTGTCGAGAATCTTTCCAGCAGGTACAATCGCGGGTCCTGGCACCACTCATGGCATCCCTTACGCAGTCTCGTAGCGCCGAAACCACCTGCCCGGAGAGCGAGTCGAATTCGCATGACACTACCTGACTGGGGCAACCTGGTGCTCGTCGCTGGCATCCTCCGCGATCCCGCACGCGAGAGCAGCCGCGCGGTGTTCTGGCTGCCGGAGAGCCGAGACCGCGAATTCCAGTACTGGGAAAGGATTGGAACCGTTCCTCGGCTCGAGATCAAGACCGAGCACGGCATCTGCATGACGGCCGTCACATCGATCCGGGCGCGGCAGCGTCTGGGCGGGGGCTTGCTGAGCAAGCTGTGCGCGCAAGTTCACGGGCAAGGATGGCGAGGACTCCTGGACCCTGCCCACCGGCCAGCCGGCAGAGAAGTGCGGCGATCGCAAGACTGACCTGTTCCTGGCCTGGGCCCACGATGAGAACGCGCCCCTGGACGAGGCTGCGCTGCGGGCCGCCTTGCCCGAGGTCACCAGGCTCAAGCCCATCGCCGACCGCCTTTTTCTTGTGGCCCGGGGAACCGCCGCGCCGGCCGGCGCCTTGCCTGGCAACGGCTCCGCGTCGCAACCCGTCACGGGTGTGGCCGAAACCGACGAGCTCGGCTGCCCGGTGGCGCTCGCCGAGCAGCGCCTCGAGGCCTGCGCCAGAGCGGCGACCGCTTTCGGGAAGCGGCCGCGCTCATCGACCTGGGCATCGTCACCATGAACGAGGGCGACCTCCAGAGATCGGCATCCCAGCTCGAGAAGGCCGTCGAACTGTGCCGCATGCTCGGCGACCGGGCCCGCGAGATCGACGCCTTGCACAACCTGGCATACGCGCTCATGGCGATGGGCCAGGCGGCCGCGGCCAGGCACTTGCTGGAGAAGGCCCTGGAACTGGTGCGCGCGCTCAACGATCCGTACGCCGAGAAGCTGATCGTGGAACGGCTGGGCATGGCCCACGCCAACCTGC
This sequence comes from uncultured Planctomycetaceae bacterium, assembly GCA_963833985.1. Classification (GTDB taxonomy): domain Bacteria; phylum Planctomycetota; class Planctomycetia; order Isosphaerales; family Isosphaeraceae; genus Aquisphaera. The sequence goes on along the minus strand of CAWIAD010000002.1, from coordinate 6,051,896 downwards.
GCGACCCCTTCGGGGCTCTGTCGCTCCTGACCCGCGCCCTGGACATGACCCGCGCCGCAGGCGACCGCCAGCAAGAGGCGCGCGTGCTCTGGAACATGGCGATCGCCCATGCCGATATGAGCCAGCGCGACCAGGCCATTGGCCGGGCGCAGGAGTCGATCAACCTGCTGCGAAGAACCGGCAAGCCGGAGGCCTCCTGGTATGGCGCCCAGCTTCAGCGCTATCGCATGGACATGGCCGGTCTCGCGGCAGGTGCCCCAGGCGCGATGGGGGCCAGCGTCGTCTCGGGCGGGCCGATGGGCGGCAGCGTGATGACGGCCACCCAGGCGGCCGCCGACCCGGACAGTGGACCCGGCCTCTTGCGCATGGCGGTCTCGGCCACAAAGGCGATGATGCGATTCATCGGATCGGGGCTGACGACCACCGAGCCCGTTCTGCAACAAGCGCGGATGGCCACCTGCAACACCTGCGAGCATCACACCGGTATGCGGTGCCGCGTTTGCGGCTGCTTCACCCACGTGAAGTCACGCATGTCGCATGAGCAATGCCCGATCGGAAAGTGGCCGGCGTGAAACGATCCTGCGTCGCAACGGCCAGCACCCTGTGATCAGTCGGGACGGCGAGGCGACTGGGTCATCTCGAAGAACTGCGAGAGCTCGGCATCGGTGAATCCCGCTTTCCTCAGGATGGCCTCGCGTTCCTGCTGGCCGGCATTCTTCAACCTGGCACGGTCTTCAGGCGCGATCGATCTGAGCTTGGCGATCAACGCCGGTGGTAAGCGCGCACCGCGGGCCTCCTTACCGATCGCCTTCGCCCTGGTCCGGTCCGCACCTGCGGTCTTACTCGTGGCTGGCGGGGTCGAGGCTGGCGGGGTCGGGAAGAACCTCAGGCGCTCCTGCTCGGTGAGCAGATGCATCGGGGCGAGGGCCACCTGTTCTCCAGGCTTGAGGCCTTGCTTCACTTCGATCTCCACGTCATTGGACTCGCCCAGGATGACCTCGCGCCACTCGAACTCGCCCGCGGGCTTTTTGACCGCGACTTGTGCCCTGGCGTCATATAACAGAACGGCACCGATGGGCACGGTGAGGGCGTTGTCACGCTCGCTCACGAGGATTTCGGCTCGCGCCGTCATGCCGGGGCGGAGCATGCCCACGATTCCATTGATGCGGACCCTGGTGGTGTAGACCTTTACGTCCGAGTTGAAAAAGGTGCCCGGGTCGGGCAGCGGCGCCACCTCGACCACCTCGCCGGAGAATACCTTGCCCGGGAACGCGTCCACCTCGATCCGGGCCTTCTGACCGCGCGCGAGCCGATCGACGTATGCTTCTCGAGCCTTGGCGTTCACCTGCATCGGGCCATCGAGGTCGTCGATGTAAAGAATGATCTGCCGCTCTCGGACCGTGGCACCTTCCTCGATCTGAGGCCATCCCCCGGCCCGGTGTGGATCGTTGGCGTACACGACCGTGCCGTCGCCGGGGGCGATGAGCTTGCATCGGGTGATTTGCCTTCCCAGGCTGCGTTCCCTGGAATGTTCGAGCTGGACGGCACGTTCCTTGACCAGTTCTGCGAACCTCCGCTCGTCGGCCCTCGCTTTCAGCTCTTTCGCCATTTTCCCTTTCGTATAGTTCTCCAGCAGGTTCAGCCTCCCCCGCGCTTTCTGGACCGACAATTGCTCGCGCATCAGGGTCTGTTCGGCGGCGTCGAGCTGGTTCTTGAGTTCGAGCTCGGTGCGCAGGCTCGTCGTGACCTCGGCCGGTTCCTTGCGCGCGAACGCGTCGTTCAACTGCTGGTGAAGTCTTCGGGTGCGTTCCATCTGTGCTCTGGCGATGGCGACGGCGGATTCGGCGAGCCTGATCTCGCCCTCGATCGTGGCTTTTTCCAGCGGGTAGGTGCCTTCCTCGTATTCCTTGATCGCAAGCTCGGCGCTTTCGCGTGATTCCCTGGCACTCTGATACACCATCTCCGCATCCCGGGTGGCGACCCGCTGATTCACGAGCTGGTCGCGGAGCGAGGCCGAGTCGAGCTCGCAGAGGAGATCTCCCTTCTTGACCTTCTTGCCCTCGGGTACGATCGAGATGATGGTCGAGCGGCCCGCGACCTCGCAAAGCAGGCTCACCCGACGCTCGGCCTCGATCGAGCCCGGAGCAACGACGGAAAACGTGAACTTGCCCTGCTTGACCACGGCGACCGCTTCATCCGGGCCCGGGCCGGGCTGGGCTGCCTTCTGCGTCGAGGCCTCACCTCCCGAGGCGGACTTCCGGGACATCATGCCGGCACTGGAGGCCGTTGCTCCGGCCACAAGCAAGATCGCGGCGACTTTGAGCCATCGATTGATGGACATAGTTTCGAGAACCCCCTGGACGAGTGAAGCAACCGATGCACTGCTGATTGATTCAGACACACCGAACCGCATCGCGAGGATGGTCGTGGATCGGACCAGGGCGGTCGGGAGCACGGGATTGCTGCCTTCGCTCCAGAGTGCGGCCGGGAGCGGCGCCAGGCTCCGATGAACTCCGCGCTGGCGCAGCCGGTCACGCAGCCGGTCTCGTCCCCGCGCCAGGCGGCTCTTGACGGTCCCGATGGGCCAGCCGAGATGACGTGCCGCCAGCTCGTGGGAATAGCCCTCCAGATCGCAGAGCACGATGGGCACGCGGTACCGTTCGGGCAGCCCGTCGATCTCGGCGTGCAGCAGTCGTTCCAGCTCGGGGTCCGCTCCTTCGTGATCTACGCCACAAGATGTGGCCGCCATCTCCGCCGCCCTGCGCTCGTGCCGCCGTCGCCTGAGCTCGTCCTTCAAGGCGCTGGAGGCCGTGCGGAACGCGACCTGGTGCAGCCAGGCGCCCAGCGAGTCTTTCACCCACAGCCCCCCCGCCTTCTTCACCAGGACCATAAAAGTCGCCTGAAAGGCGTCCTCCGCGGTGTGCGGGTCGGCGAGCACGCCCCGGCAGAGCCGCCAGACCATCGGCCCGTGCCGCTCGACCAGGGCTGCGAAGGCAAGCTCGGCGGCATCACCCCGGCCCGTCGAGAACCGTTCCAGAAGCTGCCCGTCCGTCAGCTTCCCGACGGCTCCGACATGCATGAGCAAGCGGAACTGGCCCTGCGCCGCACTATCCTTCCTGCCCGCCACCGGCTCTCCTTTTCGCTGAATTCATTGGTTGGTACATAGAGTAATGGGACGAGGGTCCCGCAGGGTTCCCACTTTTTTATGAATCAATCGGTGTAGGCATCTCGGGCCGCGGTGCGCAGCGGTCGGCATCCGGAACTCCATGTCGCAGCCCCCGCTCCTCGGCTAGAATGGCCCCGGTCGCGAGGGGGAGTCAAGCCAGTCGAACTGTGACGAGGATCCATTGCCATGAGCCGAGGCCGCTTTCTGTCCCGTCTCCTTGCGTCCATTCCGCTCGCGCTGCTGCACGCTTCTGTCCGCGGTGACGACGTGCCCAAGGGCGAGGTCCACAAGTTCGCCTTCGACCAGAGCAAGATCTTCCCCGGTACCGTGCGCGACTACTGGGTGTACGTTCCTCGGCAGTACGACGGCAAGACACCCGCCTGCCTGTACGTGAACCAGGACGGCATCCAGTACAGCGCTCCGGCCGTCTTCGACACGCTCATCCACAACCGCGAGATGCCCGTCACCATTGGCGTGTTCGTGATGCATGGCAAGGTCAAGGCGCTCTCGCCCCAGGCCCTGGACCGGTTCAACCGCAGTTACGAGTACGACGGCCTGGGCGATCACTACGCGCGGTTCCTGCTCGAGGAGCTGCTGCCGGAGGTGGAGAAAAAGGCCACGCCCGACGAACGGCCCATCCGGTTTTCGCACGACGGCAACGACCGCGCGATCGGCGGCTCGAGCAGCGGGGCCGTCTGCGCCTTCACGGCCGCCTGGGAGCGGCCCGACTCCTTCCGCAGGGTCTTCAGCTCCATCGGCACCTACGTCGGCCTCCGCGGTGCCAACGACTATCCCACCCTGGTCCGCAAGTTCGAGCCCAAACCCATCCGCATCTTCCTACAGGACGGATCGAACGACCTGAACATCTATGGGGGAGACTGGTGGATGGCCAACCAGGAAATGGAGCGAGCACTGCGGTTTGCCGGTTACGAGGTGAACCACGCGTGGGGCACGGGCGGGCACGACCACCGTCAGGCCGACCAGGTCTTCCCCGACGCCATGCGCTGGCTCTGGAAAGACTGGCCGAAGCCGGTTGCCGCCGGGCGCGGGTCGCAGCAACTACAGGAGATCCTCATCCCGGGCGAGGGATGGAGTCTTGTGGCCGACGGCTACTCGTTCACCGAGGGTCCCGCCCCAAGCGCCAGAGGCGAGGTCTTCTTCAATGACATCCCCGCGGGCAAGTGCTACAAGATCGGACTGGACGGCAAGGTGTCATTGTTTCTGAGTGCCACGCAGAAGGCCAATGGCCAGGCATTCGGCCCCGACGGACGTCTTCACGCCGTGGCCACAGCGGCCCCCCTGGTCCTTTCTTACGACTCCAGCGGCCAGGCGAAGGCCGTCGCCGAGGGAATTCGCGGGAACGACCTGGTGGTCTGCCACGATGGCGTCATGTACGTCACCGAGCCGAGCACCGACGCGCGCAGGCCGGGAAAGGTCTGGCTGGTCCAGCCCGAGGGGGCGAAGCGCGTCGTGGACGAGGCGATCGCGTTCCCCAACGGCCTGGCCCTCTCGCCCGACCAGTCCCTGCTCTACGTGGCCGACTTCCGTAGCCACTGGGTTTACAGCTACCAGGTTCAGCCCGACGGCTCGCTGGCTCACAAACAAAAGTATTATCATTTGCACGTCCCTGATAACGCCGATGACGCAGGAGCCGATGGCATTCGCGTCGACCGCGAAGGCCGGCTCTACGTGGCCACGCGCATGGGCATCCAGGTCTGCGACCAGGCCGGCCGCGTCAACGGCATCATCCCCACACCGAACGGAAAGGTGGCGAACCTCTGCTTCGGCGGCCCGAACTTCGACATCCTTTACGCGACTTGCGGTGAGGCGGTCTACAAGCGGAAGGTGAAGGTGCAAGGGGTGAACACTTACGAGGCCCCCATCAAGCCCAGAGCGCCGCGGTTGTAAGCTGGTCGAAAGATCGAGAACAATTAACCAAGTGTGCATATAAATAATATAACGGCTTGTCTATTAATGCTGCGGGACCGACGCGAACAGCCCGCCGAGTCCCTCGGCCATGGTCGGGTGGGTCAGAACCAGGTCCCGCAGCGCACGGCACGGCAGGCCGGCGGCCATCGCGAGCTGGACAGCGGGTAGCAGCTCGCCGGCCTCGACGCCGAAGGCCGTGAAGCCGAGGATGCGGTCGGTCTCCGGCTCGACGAGCGCCTTGAGGAAACCCCGCGTCTCGGCAAGCGTCCGGGCCCGCAGCACTTGTTCCAGGGGTATCTTCAACAGGCGATGCGCCACGCCGCGGTCGCGTGCCTCGCGCTCGTTCAGCCCGACCCGGGCCAGCTCCGGGTCCGTGAACAGGCAGAACGGCACCTGTCGCCCGGTCGTCACGCGATGCCCGCCGGTCAGGTTGTCCAGCAGTACGCGGAAGTCATCCTCGCCGATATGCGTGAAATAGGGGCTACCGGCACAGTCGCCTCCTGCCCAGACGTCCTGAGCCGTGGTCTGGAGCCGCTCATTGACCCGGACGTGCCCGCGCTCGTCTGTCTCGACCCCGGCCGACTCGAGGCCGATGCCGTCGGTGTTCGGGGTCCGTCCACCGGCGAGCAGAAGGTGGCTGCCCTCAACGGTTCCCCGTCCGGTTTGCAGGCGGACAGAATGCCCCGAAGTTCCCTGGACGCTCAGGACGCGAGTGCCCGTCAAGACCATGATCCCCTCGTCGCGGAAGAGCTGTTCCACCGCCTCGGACACGTCCGGGTCCTCGCGGTGGATCAGCGCGCCGTGGCGCTCGACGACGGTCACGCAACTGCCGAAGCGGCGGAACGCCTGAGCCAGCTCCAGGCCCACGTAACCCCCGCCCAGAACGATCAGGTGCTCCGGGAGCTGCTCCAGGTCGAGGGCCTCGACGTGGGTCAGCGGGCGCGCTTCCACCAGGCCGGGCGTGTCATCAATCCGGGCGCGTGACCCGGTATTGATCACGACGATCGCGCCCTGGAGCGTTCGCGTCCCGTCCGCATTGAGCGCGACCTCGATGGTCTTCGGCGCGACGAACCGTCCACTCCCCATGACCAGCTCCGCGCCGCTGTCCCTGTACTTCTCCAGGTGCATGGCGACGAGCCCGTCCACCATCTTTCGCTTGCGGTCGCGGACCGCAACCATGTCGACCTTCCATTCTCCCGTGGCCACCCCGAACTCGGCGGCCCTGCGGAAAAAGTGGGCGACCCTGGCGCCATGGATCACGTTCTTGCTGGGGAGACAGGCGATGTTCGGGCAGGATCCCCCGACATATCTCCGCTCGACGACTGCCACGCGCTTCCCCTGCGCCCCGAGCGTCCACGCCAGCAGCTTGCCGGGCGCGCCGCTTCCCAGCACCACCAGGTCGAACTTCTCCGCCGAGGACATGGCAGCCTCCGGATTCGTGGGTTGTCGATGGCTCGTACCTTCAAGCGCCGCGCGACAAGGGCAGGGGGTGCTTCCGCCCGCGGCCGTTCCGTCCCGGATGCGGAAAGAGCGTGGGTTGCGTCCACCTGCATGCGAGCGGAGTGTGACCTGGAGAAATTTCCCCTGGCATCTTCGGGCATCACCGCGTTCCTGGCAACCACCCTGGTTCAGCGGTAAACCGTCGTGGCAGAGCCGCGGGCGAGTTCCCGCCCTGCGGCCGCGGACGCCTCGGGTGCCCGCACAGGACTCCTCACCCGGTCCCCCTCGGCACCGACACACGGCCGTCTGTCCTGGAAGATTGCACCGCTAGACCGGCTCGAAATTGGGTTCGATTCAGGTCGGTGGAACCGACAAAACACGACGCAAGTTACTTTTCCTCAAGGCTTTAAGTTTCCATTCTTGATTGGCTTCGTTCGCTGATCTATTTCGATGAGACTGCGCCGTCGCGCGCGCTTCGACACGAGAGCACCCTGGCTGCCAAGGACCAAGCACTCCCACGGTTGCCGTACATCCGGAGCCATCGGCTGCGCCGGTTGAACGTGTGCCATCCGGCAAGCCATTTGGGTTCGTTCCGTCCGTCCGGCATCAAACCCATCGGACGCTAATCCTTTGCCTCATGGCACTTAGCCTTCGTTTTTCCGTTCGGTTGGTTGTGCAGTTTACTGCTGCTGATCGCTCGTGTCCGGTTCCGCGGTGCGGCCCGGACCCCTGGAGACGCGCGCCGCCGGGCCGCATCGGCGGCGCGCTTCTGCCGACCATCCACCGTATTGTCAAAGAGCGTTCGGACGATCGCGTCTTCTGTCAGTTTACGATGGAATCGGCGTGTTCTTGCGAATCGGGATGCGAAAGATTTGCACTCGCTATCCGCCCCCGTGCTCACGGCCGGGAGCCTTGGCCCGGAACGTGCGACGCCGCTGGGCGGTTCGAGCCGGGGGAAACCTGACGCGGCACCCATCCCGATTCCCGGCCCTGCTGCATGCATGTTTCGCCACGTCCCGCTGACCCGCCCAGCCCGCGACGACCATGGCCGGCCGCTGACTCGCGAGCCGAAGCCGACGGACGGCAAAACCTCGAGAGCCCGAGGTCCGGAACTCGGCTGAATTTGCTTGATTCGCGCTGGGGCGTGACTACGATCGAGCGTTGCCGAGGGTCTCGACCGGCCCAGGCATGCTTCCGCGTTTTCATGGCCGAGCCGCGCTCATCCCGATACGATAGAGGTAACCTGGAAATCAAAGTCTGGATGGACGTCACGCTGAGCAACGCAAAGAAGCCGTAAGGCGAGCGGCAGGTCTTAGTTTCCCTGCTGCTCGGTGATTCTCGGTTTGATAGTGATGTCATACTTCGGCAGGGTCGCCGATCTTTCCAATCGAGCTTCGTACTGCTTCATCTCCTTGGCGGCGACTCGAACGCCATCGGGATACTCGCCGTGGAGGCGTTTCACGATCGGGTGCCGGCGCTTCCAGGTCATTCGTAGGGCGCATTGCAGGACCACCTTCAGGCAGTTCAGTAACACGCCGTTCCATTTCTTCTCCAGGGCCGACCAGCAGCGTTCAATCGGGTTGTATTTGCTGTGGTAGGGGGGATAGTACACCAACCGAATCTCCAACCCCGACCAGTCGGCAAACTGGACCATCCGTTTCAGGAACTGGGTCCGCCGACCGGAGTTCTTGGGGCCGTTGTCCAGATAGATCACCAGGCGCTTGACATGCCCGAAGCCTGACCGGACCTGCAGCCACCACATGCGGAGCGCATCGGCCCAAGCGTCGCTGGTCTCGCGCGATCCGAACAGGAGCATCAATACCCCGGTCACCCGCATCACGATGCCGAAAGGGACCAGCTTCTCCTTGGCTGGCGGATCGTGATCCCATCCCTTGGCCACTTGACCGTCGGCGGCGGTCCTGGTTTTTCCCCCCACGAGCGTAATCGCCCAATCCCACCTTCGCCTTGGTGTCCATGGAGATCTCCAGCGCCTCAGGATCGTCCCGAGCCTGTTGCTGCACCTCCTTCACGTTGGCGAAGATCGCGTCGGTCTCCTTGGTCTTCTTCAGCGGCCTGCCCTTCTGAATCCGCTTGAGGCGGAAGTTCATGCGGTTGAGGATGTCCCGCATGGTGCGCTCGCTGGGCAACGCGTCTCGGGGATAGCCCTTGTCAATCAAGGCTCCTCGCACCTCCGCCGCCGACAGGTTCATGTACCGTCGCGACGACTTCAGTTCCGGATCGGCGTAGGTATGGGGCTCGACGATCGCACGGATGTCCGCAGCCAGTTGCGGGTCCTTCTCTTCGCTGCGCAGCCGACCTCTCGCGACGAAATTCTCGAGACAGCGTATCCCTTGACGGGCCTCGTGCAGTCCTTTCAGGACCGTTTCTCGTCCCCAGCCGAAGCGTCGTTCAGCTTGGCGGGCGCTGCCTTCACAGAGTTCCGTGGCCACCTCGGCCATGAACAATCGGCGCTGGTATCCGGTCAGCCGTCTGGCTCCCGAACAGATCAAGGCGTCGAGGCACTCAGTGGATCCTTCCATGACGGTTCCCCTCCCTGGTGTACAGACGGCAACAGGCCAGGCTCTAGCCTTGCATCATCTCACAGAACGGGGAAGCTCAATTCCGGGTAGATCTCGACGTGCCGGTCGCCTAAAGGAATGCCGAATCAGAGGGATCTGCTTATGCTGTTCGCGAGGTGAGACTTGCCTCTCGCGAGTTCGCCACGCGGGAAACGAAGCGCATCTCGATGACCATGAGGAGGCCGTGACCATGATCGAGCAAATTCCAACGGATTCTCCGCAGATCCTCGGTTTCAAGCTGAGTGGCAAGTTGCACGACGCAGACTACCACACCTTCATTCCCACCGTGGAAGCGGCCATCTCGACCGCGGGCAAGCTTCGTATGCTCGCACAGTTCGAGGACTTCCACGGATGGGATTTGCACGCAGCCTGGGACGACCTCAAGTTCGGCATCAAGCACTTCTCGGACTTCGAGCGGATCGCCATGGTCGGTGACAAGAAATGGGAGGAGTGGATGGTGCGATTCTGCAAACCGTTCACGCATGTGAAACTCAAATACTTTGATGCCTCCGAAGCCGAAGCCGCATGGAAGTGGCTACGCGAAGGTGCCTGATCGGGGCACGAACGTCTCTGGACTGGAAAGTCGCTCACGGAATGACATCGGCAGAGACGGCGAGCGTGGGGCCGAGGTCGATCCTTCAAGTAGACGACATGTAGGCACGTGGGGCTGACGCCGTCAGGAGGCCACGTATCGCCGTGTGCCTCGATCAGAGAAATCGAGTCCTCGACGTGCCCAACACCTGGGCATCCAGGCCGAGCCCATGCCGCCTTCGCCGGGGGTATCCAGCACGACGTTCAAGTCGAGCAACACGGTCATCGGCCGTATTTCTCCATGTGATGCTCATCAATCCATGCTTTGACAATCTCATCATCCGGCGCGGGTCGGTCGGTCCTGAGCATCCCCTGGATCTCAGCCGCAGAGAGCCCACGGGTCTTCGTGGGCCGCACAGGTGGTTCCGACTTCTCGAGTGATTCGAGAATCTTGCGAGCCAGTGTAATCCGCGATAGTGCTGGCCAGTTCTCGACCCGGTTGAGGATGTCCGACAATGCCGTGGCTTCGGCAATGCTCATGGCTGCGCTCCCTTCCGAATAGCAAATGGCTGTGCCGCCGATCACGACGCATCCCGTGCGGTGCCGTTCGCTTCAGATTACCAGAAGAGAGCCTCCGCCCGCAGCACTGGAGCTCGGGGAATCCCCTGGGACACGCATGGCGCAAGTCACGGAGGAAGCCTCCTCCGGGTGTTCTCGGGCGCGCTCGGCATGTCCTCGCGGTTCCCCGTGAGCGTCATGTTGAAGATGATCTGGGCGGAGTCGTTGACGTCACCGCTGCGGCTGCACACGAGTCCGAAGGGTATCGAGCCATGAATTCATCCAGCAGCCATTCGCGAGCTTCGACGGTGAGTCGAGTGGCTTTGCGATTGCTATGGGCGTGCGCACACGAACCGGCCGAAAATCGGGTGTTGCGGGGGCCCTGGCACGGTCGGGTATACTTGAAAGCACTCAATCCCCCTGATGATCCGGCCCAAAGCCCTGAGGCAGGCAAAGGCGCGCCTGGCGTCGATCGGGAGAATCCGCGGTGCTCATCAGTCAATCCACGAACGAGCGCTCGCGGTCTTGCCCGCGAGGCCTGGCTTGCTCCACCATCACTCTTGCGGCCGTGCTGGGTCTCGCCCCGGTCCAGACCCAGGCCGCGGAGGCGCTCAGGTCGGCCCGGGTGGAATTCAACCGCGACATCCGGCCGATCCTTTCGGAGAACTGCTACGCCTGCCACGGGCCGGACAAGAATCGCCGCAAGGCCAAGCTGCGGCTCGACGAGCGCGCATCGGCCGTGGCCAGGGAGGCGATCGTCCCGGGAAAGCCGGACGATAGTGAGCTGGTGGCGCGCGTCTTCGAGAACGACGCCACGCAGGTGATGCCTCCGCCCGAGGCCCACAAGGCGCTCACACCCGGCCAGAAAGACCTGCTCAAGGAGTGGATCGCCCAGGGAGCCGAGTACCAGGCGCACTGGGCCTATGTGCCGCCGGTCCGTCCCGCGGTGCCCTCCGTCCGGAACTCCAGCTGGCTCCGCAACCCGATCGACGCGTTCATCCTCCGCATGCTGGAAGCGAAGGCCATCACGCCCTCACCCGAGGCCGACCGGGCCACGCTCATCCGCCGGCTGTCGCTGGACATCATCGGCCTGCCGCCGACGCCCCAGGAAGTGCGCGCGTTCGTCGACGACACGGACCCGCACGCCTACGAGCGGCTGGTCGATCGGCTGCTCGACTCACCCCACTACGGCGAGCGGATGGCGGTTCCCTGGCTCGACCTGGCGCGGTTCGCGGACACCGTGGGCTACCACGGCGACCAGGGCCAGCGCGTCTTCCCTTACCGCGATTACGTCATCGACGCCTTCAATCTCAACAAGCCCTTCGACCAGTTCACGGTCGAGCAGCTCGCGGGCGATCTGTTGCCCAGGCCGACGGCCGAGCAGCTCGTGGCGACCGGCTTCAACCGCTTGAACATGATGACCCGCGAGGGCGGGGCCCAGCCCGGCGAGTACCTGGCCAAGTATGCCGGCGACCGGGTGCGCACCATCGCCATCACCTGGCTGGGCTCGACCATGGGCTGCGCCGAGTGTCATGATCACAAGTATGATCCATTCACCCAGCGCGATTTTTACTCGCTGGGAGCATTCTTCGCCGACGTCAAGCAGTGGGGCGTCTACCAGGACTACGACTACACGCCCAACCCCGAGCTGCGCGGCTGGAGCAACGACCACCCGTTCCCGCCCGAGATCGAGGTGGAAAGCGCGTATCTCAAGGAACGCGCGCAGCGTCTGCGGACACGAATCCGCCAGATCTGCCGCGAAGCGGTCGACCGCCTGTGCAAGGAAGCCACGGGACAATCGGCGCTCGACGAGTGGGTCAAGAGCACCGCGGCCTTCGTGCAGTCCGCGCCCTCCGGCTGGACCACGCCGGCTCCCCGCGTCGAGCCCGCTCGCGGGGCGCAATCAGAACCCGACGGTTCGGTGCTGCTGCTCGACCCCGCGCAAGGCGGGAGGTTCGCGGTGGGGCGATTCCTGGACATTCCACCTTAACCCCGGTGCGCTGCGCGTGGCCCGGATTCGCCTGGAGTTGCTGCCGCACCCGGCGCACGGGAACAAGGTGGCCCGCGAGGCCGAGAGCGCCTCGGTGAAACTTTCGGCCTCACTGCGGGACGCCGGCACGGGCACGGAGCGGCCGCTTCGCTTCTTCCATGCCGAGGCGGATGCCCGCGAGCCGAAGTACTTCAACGGCTACGAAACCTTCGGTATCGCCGGCGGCTGGCACACCGCGAAGAACCGCAACGGCGAGGCGCAAACGGCCATCTTCGTGCTCGAGCAACCGGTCGAGGCGACGGCTGGGTCGGAGCTGAAGGTCGTGGTGCAGACCGATCGTGCCGGGTGCCTGCGGCTGTCGCTCTCGCCCCTGGGGTTCGATCCTCTGAACAGTCCCGGGCTCGATGATGCGGAGCGCCGGGCGTTCGCGGCGAATGTGGAGGCGCGGACGCCCGAGCAGCGCGAGACCCTGGCGCAGCTTCACCTGTTCGCAACGCATGCCGACGAAAAGGCGTTCGGCACGCTCCGGCCGCTGTGCGCGAAGCTCACCGAATGCAACGGCGGCAAGACGCACACGATGGTGACGAAGGCCACGACCCCGCTGGTGACCCGGGTGCTTCCCCGCGGGAACTGGCAAGACCTGAGCGGGCCGATCGTCGCGCCGGCGGTGCCTCATTTCCTGCCCCAGCCGACGAGTGCGGCGGAGCGGAGGCTGAACCGGCTGGACCTGGCGCGGTGGTTGACAGCTCCGGAGAACCCGCTCACGGCCCGGGTGTTCATGAACCGGCTCTGGAAGCAATATTTCGGCACGGGCATCAGCAGCCTGGTGGAGGACGTGGGGGCCCAGGGGGAGTGGCCCGTCCATCCCGAGCTGCTCGACTGGCTGGCTCTCGAGTTCCGAGACAGCGGCTGGAACGTCAAGCAGATGGTCAAGCTTCTGGTGATGTCCGCGACCTACCGCCAGGACTCGCGGCTCCGGCCGGAGCTCCACGACATCGACCCCGGCAACCGGCTGCTGGCCTCGCAGTCCCCGCGCCGGCTGGAAGCCGAGTTCGTCCGCGACAACGCGCTGGCGATCGCGGGGCTGATCAACCTGGACATCGGCGGCCCGAGCGTCTTCCCGTACCAGCCGGCCGGCTACTACGCGAACTTGCAGTTCCCGGACCGCGATTACATCGCCGAGATCGACCTGCGCCAGTACCGTCGCGGCCTTTACATGCACTGGCAGCGCACCTTCCTGCACCCGATGCTGGCGAACTTTGACGCCCCTCCGCGCGAGGAGTGCACCGCCGCGCGGACGGTGGCCAACACACCGCAGCAGGCGCTGACGCTGCTCAACGACCCCACTTTCGTGGAGGCCGCGCGCGTGCTGGCACAGGCAATCCTTGCTGCACCCGAGAAGAGCGATGACGCCCGCATCGAGTCGCTCACCCAGAGGGCGCTGGCGCGATCCCCGCGGCCCAACGAGGCGCGGTCGCTGGCGGAGTTCCTGGCCGCCCAGCGCGCGTACTTCCAGCACCGCCCGTCCGAGGCCGCACAGTTCCTCGACGTGGGCCTGGCACCCCGGCCCGCGCAGCTGGCCGGACCGGAGCTGGCCGCGTGGACCATGGTTTGCCGCGTCGTGATGGGCCTGCACGAAACAATCACCAGGTACTGAAATCATGAGCCGATCCTTCGATCCTTCCGCATGGCATGCGGCCATCCGCCGCAGGGCCTTCCTGAAAGACTCGGTATACGGGCTGGGCGGCATCGCGCTGGCAGGGCTGCTCGACCCGTCGCTGGTACAGCCCGTGGCGCGCGCGGCCGACACGGCCAGGCCGGGAGAGCACTGGCGTGGGATCCTCAATCCGCCTCCGCTACCAGTGCGGGCGAAGCGGGTGATTCACCTTTGCATGGCCGGCGGCCCCTCGCAGTTCGAGAGTTTCGACTTCAAGCCGAAGCTGAAGGAGCTGCACGGCAAGCCTTTTCCCGAGTCGTTCACCCGGGGGCAACAGCTTGCCCAGTTGCAGAACATGGCGCTGCGGGCCCGCGGCCCATTCTGCGCGTTCCACAAGCACGGCCAGTCCGGGCAGGAGATCTCTGACCTCTTCCCGCACATCGCCGGCATCGCCGACCGGATGTGCATCGTGCGGTCGATGACGACCGAGCAGATCAATCACGACCCGGCACATGCCTTCATGAACACAGGGTCGATCCTCAAGGGCCGGCCGAGCATGGGGTCATGGCTGCTCTACGGGCTGGGAGCGGAGACGGACAGCCTGCCCGGGTTCATCGTCTTTACCTCGGCCGGGGCCACGGGTCAGCAGCCGGTCTCGGCGCGGCAGTGGTCGGCGGGAATCCTGCCCAGCAAGTTTCAGGGCATCCAGTTCCAGTCGCGGGGCGACGCCGTGCACTACATCGCCAGCCCGCCGGGCATTGACCGGAACCTCCAGCAGATGAGCGTCACCGAGATCAACCGGCTCAATGCGATGCTGGCCGAGGACCGGCTCGATCCCGAGATCCAGACGCGGATTGCCCAGTTCGAGCTCGCCTTCCGGATGCAGGCCTCGGTGCCGGAGCTGACCGATTTCCGCAGCGAGCCTGCGAGCGTGCTGAAGATGTACGGCATCAAAACGCCCGGCGACGGCAGCTTCGCCTCGAACTGCCTGATGGCCCGCCGCCTCGCCGAGCGCGGAGTACGGATGATCCAGCTTTACCACCGCGCCTGGGACCATCACGGCGACATCGAGCACGCCATGCCGACCGCCGCACGCGAGGTCGACCAGGCCTGTGCGGCCCTGGTGCGCGACCTGGACCAGCGCGGCATGCTCGACGACACGCTGGTGATCTGGGGCGGCGAGTTCGGCCGCACGCCCATGGGGCAGGGGAGCGGGCGCGACCATCACATCCTGGGCTTCTCGCTGTGGATGGCCGGCGGCGGGATCAAGGGCGGAGTGACCTACGGCGCCACCGACGAGCTGGGCTACCGCGCCGTGGACAACGTGCTTCACGTGCGCGACCTGCATGCGACCATCCTTCACCTGTGCGGCATCGACCATTTGCGTCTCGGCTACAAGTTCCAGGGTCTGGACGTGCGGCTCACGGGTGTCGAGCCAGCCCGGGTGGTGAAGGAGCTCCTGGCGTGAGCTCCAGCCCGGCCTGAGTCCGACCGCAGACTTGTGCTTGCGGAGTTCGGGCTTGCAGCCATAGGCTGTTTCTGCCCGGGACCGACGGCCCAGAGGGCCGGCACGTCTCCCGCAGGAATCTGCACCGCGAAAGTGAGGAAATGACCGGTGTCGCGTGTGCCTGTCATCCTTCATGAACGTCTTGGCACCTGGTCCGCCCAGCTCCGGCCGCGATTGCAAGGCCGGCCGGTGCACTGGATCGAGACCAGGTCGCGGGCTGACCTCGAGCGAGCGCTCATCGGTCTCGCCTGCCCGCTGGCCATTCTTGACCTGAGACGCAATCTCGACGAAGGCCTGGCCGATCTGGAGTTCATCGGCAGGTTCTTCCCTGAGGCGAGGGTTCTCGTGCTCGATCCGGAGCAGCAAGCAGGCGCCTCGGAGCTGGCACTGGAGCTCGGGGCGACGCACGTGATTTCTGGCTTCGTACCGCCTCCCCAGGTGGCTCGTCTGATCGACCGCTGGGTCACGCTCGCCGAGGTTGAAATCACCCGGGTGGGCTGGACGCGCCCACTTGTCTCTGATGTCCCCGCGACCCCGGACGAGTGGCTCCAGCTTGGTCTCGGCCAGGGTCAAACGGAGCCGATTTGAATGCGCGACGGTGCACGCAACGGGATGGTCTCCTCACCTTCGCCCCGGCTCGAGCGGTTGATGCCGGCGCCAGCCCGGCTGGTCGTCTCCACGGTTCTGCCATAGAATAACGCGTTCACAGAAGGTTCCGTCGCCGGGAAAGCGCGGCAACTCGCGCGGAGGAAGCACGCTTCATGTTCGGCATGACCAATCCCACACTTGCGGAACGGGACGTCCTCGAGGCGCTCAAGGGAGTCAAGGATCCTGACCTGGGTCGCGATCTCGTGGACCTCGGCATGATCAAGGATATCCGCATCAGCGATGGAACCGTGTCGCTGATGGTGAACCTGACCACGCCGGCCTGCCCGCTCAAGGCGCAGATCGAGCGCGATGTCCGCACCGCGCTGGAGAGCCGCCTGCCCGGCCAGTGGAAAGTGAACATCACGATGGGGGCGGAGGTCCGCGGCAAGGGTATCACGGAAACCGGAGACATTCCCGGCATCAAGAATGTGATCGCCGTCGGCTCCGGAAAGGGCGGCGTGGGGAAATCGACGATGGCGGCCGCCATTGCTTACGGCCTGCGCTCCTATGGCGCCTCGGTGGGACTGATGGACGCCGACGTCTACGGGCCGTCGATTCCCCACCTGGTGGGAGCGACCGGGCGGCCCATGGCCCGCGGCGAGCGAATCCAGCCGATCGAGACCAACGGGCTGCGGCTCATGTCGATGGGCTTCCTGCTCGAGCCCGACAAGGCCGTCATCATGCGCGGGCCCATGCTGCACGGGATCATGCAGCAGTTCCTCCGGCAGGTGGACTGGGGACCACTCGATTACCTGGTTATCGACCTGCCTCCGGGAACCGGCGATGTTCCCTTGACCCTGGCCCAGACGCTTCCCTTGACCGGGGCGGTCGTGGTCTGCACTCCGCAGGAGGTGGCCTTGCTGGACGCCACGCGGGCGATCACGATGTTTCGCCAGTTGCGTGTGCCGATCCTTGGCATGGTGGAGAACATGGCCTTCTTCGACGTGCTTGCGTACCTCCAGGATCGGGGCGGTCCCGAGGCGCGCAAGCTGATGAACGGCAAGAGCTTCTTCGATGCTCCCGGCGACGAGCGGGTGTATGTGTTCGGGCGCGGCGGCGTGCGCCGCAGGGCCGGGGAAATGGGCGTGCCGTTCCTGGGTGAAGTGCCGCTGAACCTCCATCTCCGCGAATCGGGAGACGAGGGCAAGATGGAACAGGCACTCCTTCCGGGTTCCCCCACCCGGCCCTATCTGCTGGCGGTCGTCGAGCAGCTCGCTGCCCAGATCAGCGTCCAGAATCTCAAGACGCCGAAGTTGCCGAAACTCGAAATCTTGAACTGAGGGCGCTACGCGTTCGTATGAACGGAGTAACTCCGGCTGGCTCTTGACTGATGCACCCTGCAAGGGGCGGCCGACGGACGAGGTGAGTTTGAACCCGGATGGATGGAGAGATCAAGATGAGCATGAGGCGAATCGTTCTGCTGCTCGCGGTGGCGACGGTCCTCGGTCTGGCTGCCCCACGCGCCCACGCGCAGATCGTCGGCGGCGGGGGATACGTCGGCTTCGGCACGCCGGGGTTTGGCGGTGTCGTCAACTTCGGAACTCCGATCGTCGGGGCACCAGTCATGGCGGCCCCGGTGGTTCCTTACGTGGCACCTTACCCGATGGTCGTGCCCCGGCCCATTTATGGCTACGGATACGGTGCGCCGCTCTATCGCGGGGGCTGGGGATACGGCCCGCGCTATTACGGACCGGGTTACTACCGTCGTCGCGGCTGGCGGTGAGTGACCGCGACAAACCTAGCGGACCGGCGGATTATCCACATTGCGCCAGATATACCAGCTCGCGACCGTGCGATAAGGTTTCCAGATCTGGCCCAGGGCGTGGCACTCCGCCGGTTTCGGCAATTCGGCGAGCCCGTGAAAGTTCCGCAGCGCGGAGCGGACCCCCAGGTCGTGGACTGGCAGCACGTCGGGCCGGTTGAGTGCGAAGATGAGGAACATCTCCGCGGTCCAGACGCCGATGCCCTTGATCGAGGTGAGAGCGGCGATGATCGCCGCGTCGTCCCACGAGTCGTCAAAGGCGTCCACAGGAACGCGGCCACTGGCGACGGCCTCCGCCAGGTTCAGCACGTACCGGGCCTTGCCGGCGGAGAGCCCCACGCCACGGAGCAATGGCTCGCCGAGCTCCAGCAGGCGGCCGGGCAGGGGAGGCTCTCCTGAGAGGGTTCTCAGCCGGGCATTGATGGAGGCTGCCGCCTTCGACGATATTTGCTGAGCCACGATCGAGCTCACCAGCGTACCGAAGCGGTCGGGACGCGGGACGAGCCGGCAAGGGCCGATGCGCTGAATCACCGCGCGCAGGTTGGGATCAACCCGGCGCAGGTGGCGAACCGCGGTTCGCCAGCGATCCTCCTCGAGCAATGAACCGTCGCCTCTGGTCATGACACGACGTGTGACGAAACGGAAGAGTCGGCGTACGCGGCCGACAGCACAAACTGAGGGTTCGCCTTCAGGAAAGCCTCGACGCGCTGGGTTCGCTGAAGCGCCTGGGCCAGGAAATCGATGGCCTGATCGATGCGCTCGTCGGGTTCTGCACAACTGAAGCGAAGGAACCCGCGTCCCGCCTCGCCGAAGCACTCGCCGCCCAGGCAGGCCACACCGAAGCAATCATCGGCCCCTTCCAGGAGATAGAGCGCCAGCCCGTGCGAGCTGATGCCCAGCCGGTTGCAGATTGGCCGCACATCGGGAAACACGTAGAAGGTTCCGGCGGGCGGATTGACGCGGATGCCGGTGATACCGCTGAGGCCGGTGCAGAGCCGGTCCACCTTGCGGCGGAACCTGGCCATGTAATCGTCCCGGGTTGGTGCGTCGCACTCCAGGGCGGCCTGGGCCGCCCACTGCGCCAGCGGCGGGGTGCAGGACGCGGTGGTGTTGATCAGCTTGCCAATCGCGTCGACCAATTCTGGATGAGCCACGGCGAAGCCGATCCGCCAGCCGCTCATACTGTAGGACTTGCTGAAGGTGTACGCAGCGACGGTATGCTCCAGCATGCCCGGTTCCGAGAGGATCGACACATGCCGGCCTGACCAGACCATGTGGCAATAGGGCTCGTCCGAGAAGACCATCACGTCGGTGCCCCGCACCAGGTCCGCGATGGCCGCCAGGTCTTCCCGCGTGGCCACTCCGCCGGTGGGGTTGTGGGGCGAGTTGAGGAAGATGGCCGTCGGCCGCGGGTCGGTGGCCAGGAAACGCTGGACGTCCTCGGCACGCGGCCGGAACGCGTGCTCCACCCGCAACGGCGCCAGCACCACGCGCGCCTGCCGGCGCTCGAGGTTGGGAATGTAGGTGGGGAACTGCGGGCTGAAGACGAGCACGCCGTCGCCAGGGTCGAGCAAGGCCTCGGCGAAGTACTGCTCGAAGGGCTTGGCTCCGGAGGCCACCACGATATTCTCGGCCGAGGCTGAGTAGCCAAACTCCGCGGTGACGAATGCGGCAGCCGCCTCGCGGAGAGTGGGCAATCCCAGGCTCGGGCAGTAGCCCGTCTGGTTTTCCTCGATCGCCCGGATGCCCGCGGCCTTGGCATGGGGGGTGCTGGGGAACGGGCTGTCGCCGATCTCCAGCTCCACCACGTCTTTGCCCTGCGCCTTCAGTGCGCGCGCCAGTGCCAGCACGGTGAAGGCGGTCTCCGCGGACAGGTTGCGGCTCAGGACACTCAATCGGGGCATGGACGACGTCCCTCCGCGCTGCGTCAGTCAGTCAGCGCGACGCGATCACCTGGGCCAGCGGCCGGACGATGCGCGGGATCACGGAGCGGCGGAGAACTTCCTCGCCGACCTCGCGCTGCCGCTGAAAGGATTCCAGGAACGACTGCTCGGGGCCGCTCCCCCAGTACTGGCGGACCGTGAAGTAGACGCTGATCTGGTCGTCCGCATACTCGTTGGTACGAACCTGGAACGTGTTGGTCCGCGTCTCGATCGCCAGGCGGCACTGAAGCTGGCATGAATCGTCCAGCCCCAGCGTGAGCGAAGGCTCGAAGTTGATCACGCGCGCTCTGGGTATCTCGAGCAGGCCCTCCAGGGCGCTGCCAACTCCCAGGGCCTCGGTCACCACCTCGTCGTGGTTCCCCTCGAAGGTGAAGTCGAACCCGTACATGACATCCAGGGCCTCGCAGTCGAGCAGACTGATCGTGAGCAGCGGAGGAGCCATGTCCAGGACAAGCTCGTGCTGCCGGTAAGCGTCCTCCATCGAGGCAGGGTTGGTATGCCCGGAGCAGAGCCGGCGTTGCTCGATGGAGACCCAGCGGTACGATTCCGACTCCTTGTCCCCCTCCAGGACCAGATCTCCGTTCTCCCGCGTGTGGAAATTGCGGAGATCCGGAAAGCCCTTCTTGATCTGCTCGAAAAAGTGCAAAACCGTGTCGCGGTTCGTGGGCAGTTCCATCTCGGTGTTGAGGTGGATGTTCACGTAGAAGTCGTCCGCGTCCTGGTTGTAGTGGTTCATCCGTCGTACCCCGAGTACCTCTTCCCGCGCGGTCCAGCCAGCGAATCAGAATGATCACCGACCGCCCCGAAACGCTGTGGAACCGCGAGATCCGAAAGAGGGCGTCCGCAAAAGTGCCATCCTACCAGAACCTCCCCGGTGGCGAAATAAATCGGGCTCCTGATCCAAAGGTTGAGTGGTAAGTATTTTCCCTTTAAGAATTTGCGCAATTTCTCGGCTCTCCGCCCTGTCGGGTCGACGAGAAGCCGGCCGGCCACGCGAGCTGGAAGATTTCTTCCAGCTCCTGTGCCGCTGTTCCGATCATACCCGCGCCAGCCCCGCTTCGGGATGGTGCACTCGGATGGGAGGCAGAGATCCGGGATCGATCGTCGGATCAAGGAACACACGAACAGGACTGCGCAAGATTCAGAGACGTGCGAATGCGATGCGTGGTCCCATCATGGCCGGCGGGCAGCCGCGCCACGATCTCGCCGTCCTCGGCGGAGAGCGGCACGGCACGCTGGTTGGCGACGAGCACCATTTGCGGAATGGCCGATCCTTTCGGCTCGGTCCTGAGCGTCAGGGTCCAGGGACCTCTGGGCAACCACGGCGGCTTCAGGGAGTACGTCACGGTGACCTGGGGATGAGGCCCGGGGACAGAGGTTTTTGATGTGGGCTCCAGTCCCGGTGAGACGATATCGCCTCCATCCAGTTCAGCCACGCTGTAGGCGCTGATGTACCACTGGCTGGACTGTGCGGCCAGCTCCTGCTCGGGAACGGCTTGCTCGAGCCTGGGCTGCGGTGGACCGCCGGCCGCGGGCTCGGTGCGTGGCCCGCCATCGGTCGCGGCTCGGCCGAGGGGAAGGTCGATGGTCCAGGAGCCCTGCCGCTCGTAGTCCGTGCGGGTGACGTTGATCACGATGGAATCGGTGTCGGCGTGGCCGTTCACTGATGAGCCCTGGCGGGCGATGAGCCTCGTCGCGCTGGCGTCCGGCGCCCAGCGCCAGCGCAGCAGGACGCGGCTGGCCGCCAGGGCCCCGTCGCCCGGGCCTCCGGTTCTGGCGGCCCGCAATTCGGTGGGGTCAGCGACGCGAGAGAGGACAGCCGTGTGCCCGACGGTGAGCGTGTCGCCGGCCATGACCAGCGGCGTGTAGTAGCAGAGTCCCGCGGACGGAGGGTCGGCGTCCTCGGCTCGGTCCGGGCCTGTCGTGGCGATCCAGTCGCCTTCGAGCTGGTCGGCCTCGCCAGCCGTCAGCGATGAGCCGGGCGCGACGGGTAGGGGCCGGGAGCTCCGCAGGATCCGGACCACTCCTCGCGGAGGCGCTTCCCAGTCCATCCGCGCGTGCCCCAGGGCAGTGAGCTCGAGCCGAGGCGCGGCCAGGGGCGCGGCCGGGCGCGGGCATACGCGGCGACATGCACGCCCTGGGAAGGATAGCGCTTCGAGTTCGCCATCCGGTAGATGGCGTAGATCGCGTAATGATAGACCTGGCCTTCCAGCAAACCGGCGTCGATCGCCTGATCGAGCGCCGCGGGCACCGGCTGACCGTCGCGCGGCCCTGCGGGCGGGGAACCCGCCTTGCGGACCACCCGGATCTCGAAGACACCATGCGGCGGGATCCACGATAGCTCGATCTCCCCGCTCCGGCCTTGAGCCCGCACATCCTGCACGTCGGGCAGGAAAACCAAGGGGCCGGCCGCGACTGCCGAAAGTGACTCGGCCTGTCCGCGCCGGGCGCGGACCGCATAGCTCACCGTCTCGCCGGCTCTCACGTGCCGGTCTTCAAACTCGCATGTGGAGACCTCGGCGATTCTGGTTCCGTCGCCGGGATGCTCTGGCAGCCCGCCCCGCTTGCGCAACACGAAGAACGTGAGCGGTCCCAGGCCGTCTGGCTGCGGAGGCGTCCAGCACAGCCGGATCCGGTCGCTCAGCAGGTGGGCTTGCAGGTCCTTCGGCGGCTCGGGCGGGCAGCGATCCAGTCCGTCCAGGGCGGCCGGCAGGTCGGCCGCGATTTCCAGGCATCTGCGGTACAGGCTTCTCGCGGACGGTGGATCGGCACGCTCCAGCTTGCGCACGGCGCAGCAAGCTCCACGGCCTGGCGCAGGCCCGAGGTGACCTCCTTCCAGGCTGCCTCGACCTCGGGAGAGGACGGATCGACGAGTTTTCCCCAGGCCTCGACCGCCCGCTTCGCCGCCACCAGCTTCTTGCCGGCAAATGCGAGTTCCCAGGACATCCGGGCATATTCGACATCAGCGGCGTACTGCTGAATCTTCATCATCCCGTTGCGCGCGCCACGTGGTGCGGCGCAAGCGCTGCACCTGTTCCAGGTGGGCTCGGGCACCGGGCAGGTCTCTGATGCGAAAGGCATGCAGCGCGGCCGTGAAGTGGCGCACCAGGGGTTCACGCAGGGCCAGGGGGAACCCGCACTGGCACTTCGGCACGTCGATCCAGTGGCGCGCGTTTGCAGACCGGACATTCCCACTTGAGCGATGCACCGCAGTGGCGGCACCGGGCCGGGCTGGTCTTCCGCGCTACCGGGCTGATCTCGGTCACCCCCGCACAGTTGCGGCAGCGGAGCAAATCGTACTTTCCGCCAGCCGCCAGCGGGTTCGCTCCGGCCGTGGCAGCCTGAGGCGTCACCGATCCATTATCGAGCCGGACTCCCAGCTTGCGGCAGGCCCGGGCGATGAGCAGTTCGCTGCGCCGGGACGGAATCCCCAGCCCGGCGGCCTCGTCGACCAGGGCAACGCGCGTGCCGGGGTCCAGGTGGCTCGCCCCCTGGAGCGCGAACGCGGCGACCTCGTGAAACCTCTCCTCGGCCTCGAGCAGGAGCGTGCGATCATACCGTGCCCTGGCCCTGGGCGTTGCCAGGTGGGACTGCGCGTGCGCGATGACTTCCAGCCACGCCGTCTTCTCGGCGGTGACCTGGGCTTTCTTCATCCACCTCTGCCGCTCCTCGTCGGCACGGGCGGCGATGATCGACGGCGGTGCGTCGCCAAAGAGCCCCAGCGCGTCATACAGATCGCGCCTGCCCAGATGTTCGAGGGCTGCCCGGATCTGCCGCCGGGTCGACGGATCAAGGACGTCGGCGGGAGGATCTTCGTCGGGGTCGCTGCCATCCGGCGCGCTCACAGGGTTGTTCAGTACCGGAACCAGGCGTGTCAGGCGGTCGAGAACGTCCCCATCGAGGCCGAGCCGGGCCGCTTCGGTCAGCAGCAAGGTCCGGTCCGCGGCTGTCAGCCCTCCTTTGGCCGCGCGGAGACGTACGCGCCGCTGAAGCTCGTTCAGCTTTTCCTCGCGTTCCGCGATCTGCACCGCGGCCAGGTCGGCATCGTAGGCCGCCCGGGCTTCCGGACTGCCCAGCAGGGCACGCCGCAGCGCGGGCACCTCGTCGAGAAAAAGCTGGTTGGTGTGCCGCGTCTTCGGGTTGCGCGTGCCCATGGACCAGACCGGCTGCTGCTTCTTGAGCGCGGCCTCGATCTCCACCGGATCGGACCCCGGATCAATTCCCAATCGAGCGTAAAAGTCGGGCACCATTCTCGCTTGCGCCGCTCCTGCATACCCTCAAAACCATGGCACCTCCTTGTTCCACGGAACGGACTCGTCCTCCAAGCCATAATTGTCGAGAAGCCTGGGACAGGAGTCCAGTCATTGCGGGTCGCAAACCTGCGAAACTCAGCAAGCCTGGGGTTTTTCTTCGAGAAATCGCAGAGTTCCGAATCCAGGAGATGATCACCAGGCACTACAGTGTGATGATGGACGGGAACCAGGAGCCAGAGGCATGACGGGCGGAACCACATCCCGCGGGCTGCTGCGCGAGATCGAGGACCTCTTCGCCGCCGGAGTGGTGGGCGAGCTCGGCGACGGCGAACTGCTGGAGCGTTTTTTGGACGGTCGGAGCCCGGCGGCGGAAGCTGCCTTCCGCGCACTCGTGGAGCGCCATGGTCCCATGGTTCTCCGGGTTTGCCGCCAGACACTGACCGATCGCCACGCGGCCGAGGACGCGTTCCAGGCCACCTTCCTGGTCCTGGCGCAGCGAGCGTCGTCCATCCGCAAGCGCGGCTCGGTTGCATTCTGGCTGTTCGGAGTGGCGCGCCGGGCGGCCCTGCGAATGCGCGTGGAGGAAGCGCGGCGACACCGGCTCGAGGGTCGATGCGGCGCCCGCCTGGCTGACCTGGCCGACCTGGCCGACGGCCCGGCAGATTCTCTGGAATCCTGGACGGAGCTGCACGCGGAGATTGATCGGCTGCCGCGGAAATACCGCTTGCCCATCATCCATTGCTATTTCAACGGGCTGACCCACGAGCAGGCCGCCACGCTCCTGCGCTGGCCGGTTGGAACCGTGAAGACTCGACTCACCCGGGCGCGAGAGCAGCTCAGACGGCGCCTCCAGCGGCGCGGGTGGTCCGCCCTGCCGGTCGCACTTCCGGGCGGCCGCATCCCCTTCGACGCGGTGAAGATATCCGATGAGCTGCTATCGATGACATCCCGCAACGGCGTGAGCGCTCGCTCCGGAATGGCTGCTGGATCGGCTTCCCCCACGGTACTCAAAGTCACAAAGGGAGTCTTGAAAGCGATGTGGTTCCATACGTTCAAACTCGCAGCCGTGGCCCTGCTTGCTGTTCTGGGCATGGGCCTGGGTGCGGCGGTCCTGGCACAGCGGCCGGCGCGCGATGGGCATGCCGGCGACGCACCCAAGGCAGTCAGTCCCAACGCCGGAGATCCAGGTGAGATGGAGCTCCAGCTTGCTGGCACGACGGAGCTCAACCCGGACAGGATTCTCCAGGTTCGCCCGCGTCTCGAGTCCCGGGTGGACCGGGTCTTCGTGGACCTTGGAGCGCGCGTCAAGGCGGGCGATCCCTTGCTGGAAGTCCTCAGTATGGAGCTGGCGACTCTCAAGAATGGATATGAATCCGCCCTGGCCCAGCTCGACCACGACAAGAGGTCGCTTCAGAGAATGGAACCCATGGCTGAGAGCAGGGTCGTGCCGAGCAAGGTCTTGCTGGACGCTCAGGACGCAGTGGCCAGGTCCGCGCTGCAACTGAAGTTTGCCAGGGACAAGCTCCTCTTGCTGGGCCTCAACGAGGAGGAGATCGGTCAGATTCCCAGGCTGAGTGGGCCCGGGCGGGCGAGGATGATCATTCCATCCCCTATGGACGGCCTGGTCACCCAGCGCTCGGCAGTTGTTGGAAACGACTACGCGGCGAACGACATGCTCCTGACAATTGCGCAGGATGATCCGCTCTGGGTCACGGCGAACGTCAGTGAGCAGCAAATCGATAAGCTCGCCATCGGTGACCCCGTAACCGTCCACTTTCCCTTCGGCAATCAGTCTGTCCAGGCCAGGCTTGAATCGGTGGGAACGGTCTTTGATCCGAGGACGCAGACGGCCCGTATCCGCGCTTCGGTCCCCAATGCGGACCATCGCATCAAGCCCGGCATGTTTGTCCGCGTGACGGTCGGCATTCCACCCAGGACGGCGGTGACCGCCCCGAACGCGCGACCGAGCCAGAGTCCGAGTCCGCCCCAGGACCATGCCAGCCCTGACCTGGCCGAACGATTGAGTGCACTGGAGCGGCGCGTCGATGAGCTGGCGAAACGCACAGAGCGCGGGGCCGACGGCCGGCTCCTCCAGCGGCTCGATGCCCTGGAGCGGCAAGTGGGCGACCTGCTCGGCAAGCAACAAGGCCGGTGATCAGTTGATTCCGCTCTGGTGAAGCATCTGAGCGACCTCTTCATCGGTCAACGTGCAGCAGCGCGGTAGTGCCACGGAAAGCACGCTCAGCACGTTTCCGTCTTTGCCGGTGACCGGCACGGCCACGGAGCGCGCGGCGCCGAAGGCGCGCAGCCATCGGCCCGAGCCGGAATCGGCGGGAAGGTCCTCGACGCGCGAGATCGCCGGCTGGCCCGTGACCGCGGCCGCCACGATTCCCAGGTTCGACTGGCTCAGTGCGACCGACCTGGTCGCGGCCGCGAACTGGCCGCCAACCTGGTGGTCGAGCCCGGGCCCGGGCACAAAGGCGACCTGGATCAACTGCTGGTCTTGCTGGTCCATTCTCCAGTATCCGGCGGCGCACGCATCCAGGGCGGCGCAGAGCCCCTCGAGCTTCCGTCGCAAGGCGTCCGGGACAGTCATGTCTCACTCCGTGATTTCTTTCTGGTGCTTCACAGTCTAACCTGATTCTTACCGTGCGAGCGAGGCGACCGCAGCGCAAGAACGCTGTTTTTCCGGCGTTTGATCGATGCGAGGCCGCTCCACCAGAAAGCTCAGGAGTTGACCAAGCCATGACACCAAGCGTCAGGATCACGGTGAGCGAACGGAACGGCCGCGAGTGCGCCTCCAGCGGTTCGGCCTGGGAAGCGGCCATCGGCTATTCCCGGGCGATCCGCGCGGGTATGGTGATCGCGGTGACCGGCACGGTCGGCATCGAGGCCGACGGCCGCTTTGCCCCGACCATCAAAGGTCAGACCCGACGCGCCCTGGATATCATCGTCGCCGCGATCGAGCATCTGGGAGGCAAGACAACCGACATCGTCCGCACGCGGATCTACGTGACCGATATCCAGAAATGGAAGGAGGTCGGGGAGGTCCATCGAGAGTTCTTCGATCAGGTACGCCCCGCGCTGACGATGGTGCAGGTGTCTCGACTCATCGATGACGCGGCCATGATCGAAATTGAAGCCGACGCGATCGTTCACACGGAACAGATTCTGGATATCTAAATAGCTCCCCGTAAGAGGGAAAGTGGGGGGAGGCCGCCCTGGCCGTCCTGGGCCAGCCGAGGGCGGCTGGCCCACTTTCCAGGAGGCCAGCATCTATTTAGAGCGGTTTTCACTTGGATCGCGGACCGAGACCGGGGGGCAGGCATTCCTGCCTGCCGGAGCAGGCCTGCCCTGGCAGACAGGAAAGTCTGCCCCCCCTTTTCAAAACTCAGAAACTGCCTGCAACCCGTCAGAAAACCGCCCTGAATAGCTCCCCGTAAGAGGGAAAGTGGGGGGAGGCCGCCCTGGCCGTCCTGGGCCAGCCGAGGGCGGCTGGCCCACATTCCAGGAGGCGAGGATCTATTGAGAAACATCAATCGGGATTGCGGAAGACGTCGGGCACGGGCTGCCTGGCCAAGTAGAACACATAACCGGCCACGGCCCGGAGCTGGGGTGGTTCGAGCGCCAGGCCCCAGCCGGCCATGCGGGTGTTTGGAACGCCCCGGGAAATGACACCCAGCACCTCGTCGGGCTTGCCCCCGTGCTTCCACTTGCCGTCGCTGATGTTGCCCACTGGAGGACCGAGCAGCATGCCGGCAATCGGTCCGTCGCCGCGTCCCTCCTGTCCGTGGCAGGTCGCGCACCGCGTCAGGTAAATCGAACGGCCTTGCAGAAGCAGAGGGTCGGCCGCAACCTCCGGAGGTAATGGCGGGGCGGCTTTCTTGAGCAGCGAATACGCAATCCCACCCGCGATCACCAGTCCCAGCATTCCCACGAAGATCCACCGGGATGCGGCTCCGTTGATCGTGGGCTCAAAGCTTTCGGAAGGATTCGAGTCGTCGCTTGGCAAGAGGATCGTCTCGCTTTCCAGGCACGATGGACGAGGACGGAAAAGGTTGAACCTACAAACCCGCAGACGGTGCTGACAAGTCGAGGTCGCGATGCGGGCAAGAGGAATCCGGGTATGGAAGAACCGGCATGCCTCCTGATCTGTCCGGGCGCATCGCTTATGCTTTACGGAAGCAAGCCCGGGCGCACTCCAGCCGTAGCCGCTCCAGGGAGACCCTGCCGATGACCTCCTCCGCTCGCGATGTTGCGATTCGCCTCGTGCTCTTACTGCCCCTCGCCAGCGCCTCGGCACAAGTGCCGGCCGGGCGCAGACCATCTGGGTCGAGGCCGAAAAACCCGCACGGGCGACCGTGAGCCGCCATCCCTGGTGGTACGACCAGGTAAAGAAGAACCTCCTCTCCGGCGGCGATTGGATCTCGCACTGGTCCGATGACCGCGACGGAACGATCGAGTACGCCCTTCAGGTCCCTGCCACAGCTCACTATCATTTCTGGATTCGAGCCAATCCCGTGGGAACCCGCCTGGCATACCGGATGGACTCCGGAGCATGGACGCCCATCGACATGGCGGAGAATCTGCTCGACACGGTGAACGTCGCGGCCGACGACAAGCCGGACTTGCGGTTCCTGGCCTGGAAACGCGTGGGCGACCTCGCGCTCTCGAGGGGGCGGCATACGATCTCGTTCCGCATGAGCAGCGAGAACCACCACCACGGAGCGATCGACGTCTTTGCGCTCACCACCAGGCCGTTCCTGCCCCGCGGCACGGCGCGGCCGGAGGAGGCGAAAGGCCTGGTCCAGACTGGCACCGGCGGCACCTGGCCCTTCCTGCCCGAGCGGGACACGTTCCGCCCGGATGCCGTCTTCGATCTCCGCCAGTTGAACGAGAAGGTCGCGGGGCAAAGCGGCTTCGTGCGGCTCAGCCGTGATGGCGATTCGTTCATCCTGGGCGACGGCTCCCCGGTCCGCTTCTGGGCCGTCACCACCTATGTTCAGCGCGACCGATCCGCACCGGACCTGGCGCATCATGCCCGTTTTCTCGCCAAGCGCGGGGTCAACATGGTGCGATTCCATGGCGAGCTCGAGTCCAAAGACAAGGGCGCCGGCCTTACCGATGTCGATCCCAAGGCCATCGACGAAGCCTGGAAGCTCGTTGCCGCAATGAAGCAGGAAGGGATCTACACGACGATCAGCCCCTACTGGGCCGCCAGCCTGAAGCACGTGCCCGCCTCCTGGGGCATCGAGGGCTGGCCCGAGAATCACGATGCACAGGGTCTCCTCTTCTTCAATCCCAAGCTTCAGGAAGGTTACCGGGCATGGCTGAAGGCGCTCCTGGCCCCGGTCAATCCCTATACCGGAATCCCGCTGGCCCGGGACCCCGCCCTGGCGATCATCCAGCTCCAGAATGAGGACAGCATGCTGTTCTGGAGCATGCAAAACGTCAAGGGAAGGCAGCTCGAGCTCCTCGGAGAGCAGTTCGGCCGCTGGCTGAAGAAGAAGTACGGCGCGCTGGACAGGGCCGTCCGCGCCTGGGACGCCGACGCGATGCCCGAAGACGATCTGGCCCGCGGGCGGCTCGGAATTGCCATCGTCTGGGAATGGACGCAGGAGCGGGGCGGGGGGCACAAGAAGCGGCTCGACGACCAGCTCCAGTTCTTCGCAGAGACGATGCACGACTTCAACCGCGAGACCGCGCGGTACCTGCGCGACGAGCTCGGCTGCAAGCAGCTCATCAACGCGGGCAACTGGAAGACGGCCGACACCACGAGGCTCAACGACGTGGAGCGCTGGAGCTACACGGCAAACGAGGTGCTCGCGGTGAACAGCTACTACAGCCCGGTGCACATCGGACCCGACCGCGGCTGGCGCATCGACCGGGGGGACTACTTCGAGGATTCCTCGGCCTTGCTCAACCCGCGCGGCTTACCGCTGAACCTGAAGCAGGTGAGCGGACATCCGATGATGGTGACCGAGAGCCACTGGGTGCCTCCGCTGGGCTACCAGTCCGAAGGGCCGTTCCTGGTCTCCGTCTACCAGTCGCTCACCGGCGTGGACGCGTTCTACTGGTTCGGCACCGGAGAGACGGAGTGGTCGAACACCGATCGCGCGGACTGGGACGCCGCCTCACGGCAGAAGTGGTCCATCGCCACGCCCATGGTTCTGGGCCAGTTTCCGGCGGCCGCGCTGGCCTTCCGGAAGGGCTACATTCAGCAGGGCCAGCCGGTCGTCGCCGAGCACCGCTCGCTGCGCCAGCTCTGGGAGCGTGCCTTGCCGCTGATCTCGGAGGACCCCAGTTACGATCCCAACCGCGACCGGGGCGACTCGGCCAGGCGCTCATCGCACGGGTTGGCCGTTGATCCACTCGCCTTCCTGGCCGGGCCCGTCACGGTGGTGTACGGCTCCGATCCGGCCCGGACGAAGATCGCCGGCCTGTCCCGGCTCATCGACCACCGGCAGAATACGGTCCAGAGCATCACCGGCCAGGTCACCTGGAACTTCGCCGCGGGTGTCTGCACCCTTGACGCTGCCAGAGCGAAGGGTGCCTCGGGGTTCCTGAAACAGTCTTCACCCATCAAGCTGAAGGGCCTGACGATCCAGTCTGCCGACGACTACGCCACGGTGCTGCTCGTCTCGCTTGACGACCGGCCGCTCGATTCCAGCAAGCGGGTGCTCGTGCAGGTCGGCACCAGGGCGCGGCCCACCGGCTGGGTGGAGCGCGAGACGACCTTCCAGGGCGACGACGGCAAGCAGACGTTTCACGGCAAGCAGGTGGTCGATACCGGAACGATGCCCTGGGCGATCGCCGAGACGAAGATGACCATCACGCTGTCCAATCCCGGACTCACAAAGGCCGCACGGCTTGACATCAACGGCC
This sequence comes from uncultured Planctomycetaceae bacterium, assembly GCA_963833985.1. Taxonomy (GTDB): domain Bacteria; phylum Planctomycetota; class Planctomycetia; order Isosphaerales; family Isosphaeraceae; genus Aquisphaera. The sequence goes on along the minus strand of CAWIAD010000002.1, from coordinate 6,021,048 downwards.
AGCCGCAGGCGAAGCTCAAACCGGTGCCGGGCGCACAGGGCGTGCAGTTACGGCTACCCGGGGATTGCCTCTACGTGGTGCTCGAGGCGAATTGAGTCCAGCGGGAGGCTTTCCTCAAGACAGTCCCGCCAGGGCGAGCCTGTTGCGGCTCACGACGCCCTGGCAACCCACGTCTCCGCAATGGTCTTGAGGTCCAGCGCGCTGCCGTTCGCGTCGGCGAAGTAATGCCGTTCCAGCTCCTGAATCGAGCGGGCGATCTCTTGCTGCTGAGTCGCCGCGAGGCCGTCGTGGGAGGCGATCGCGCGCAGCAGGCCGAGCACCGTGAACGGCGTGACCACTTCCGGAACCTGGTACCTTGAGGGCTTGACGCGCCTGGAGAACGAACGGAAAAGGGCAGTCACTCCGGCCGCGGCGAGAGCCGCCAGCAAGACTCCAGCCGCGAGCCACCACGCCCAGGCATAGGTGGGCTGTCCGTAGCGTGACTCGAGGACCACTTCCGGTCCAACCTTCGCCAGGTCGGCATCCGCGTATCGTTGATACACCATCTCCGCGGTATTCACCCGGGCGGGCGGGTACTTGAACGTTCTGGGCGCCTCGTTCTCGATCGGGGCGCCGAGGTAGTGGACCAGCCAGGTACGCTCCGAGTCGACGAGGTTCGCCTGGCTTTCGGGATCGAACTTCGAGACCGACAGCCCCTGGTCGTCCGTCTTGTCGATGGTGAACCCCTCGGCATGCACGTCGAGGATTTGCTGCAGCTCGGGGACCAGGCCCCGGGCGGTCGCCTTGATCTCCAGGATCAGCTTGCCGTCCTTCGCCTGACGCTCGTCGAGGATCTGGGTGACCTGAAGCTTCTCGTAGGGTCTCGCCGCACCCGAGGCAGGTGCCGCGTCGATGGGGATCGTGGGCGACTCGATGGGCAGGATGACGTACCCCGAGGTGTCCATGAAGTCGAGGTCGAGCCGTAAGGGTGCGATCTTGTCAACCTTCCCACTCCTCGCCTTCAGCAGGAGATACGCATAAGGCGTCACCCGCCAGCCGTAGTCAGTAGTGGCCCGGGAATTCACCTTATCGTCCTGGAACGTCACCGAGAGGATCTCAAACTGCTCCTGAAGCGCCTGCTTGACGATCTCCTGGAACTTGTCGCGGTAGTTTTCCAGCGGACGCCCGAAATTATAATAATAAGAACCGGAGTTGTTCTGGTTTTGCAGGTAGCGGCCAAACCCTCCCGATTCGCGCTCGATCTCGCGGGTATGCCGGAGGTTGACGAAAACGCCGAACGGCTTCTCGTGGCCGACCACGTCGCTGCCGTCAACGACGGTGTCGAGCTTGATCTCGGTGACCAGGTCCTTGTAGTAGTCGTAAACCTTGCGGGCGTCATGGGCCTGTGGGTGGTCGCCGACGATCTCGATGCCGGCCCGGAGGTAGCGCACCTTGACCGACGGCTTGACGGCGCTCAGTCGGGTGAACAGGGCGTTGGCGAACTTGCTCAGGTGCCGCTCGCGGTCCTCACCCCGAAGGCTTTCGAGCGCCTGGCGGATGAGGGGCATTTGCCGCTCGTCGGCCAGCGTCTCCTCGGTGATATGCTGGAGGTCGCAGGCACCCAGTGCGGCATTGAACCAGATCTCGAAGGCCTGGGTGTTCTGCTCGTCCTGCGGCAAGCCGGGTGCCGCGGCGAGGTAGAGACGTGCCGACTTCTGGAACTCGGCGAGCGCCTGTTGCCGGCGGGGCGCGAAGGACGACGATTTCTCGATCTCCTGCCGGTAGTTGTTCTCGTCATGGAGGATCGACGCCCGTGCGAGCACGAGCGCCCAGTGGTCCGGATAGCGCTTCAGCCCCTGGTCGACCACGGAGCGGGCGACCTCGTATCCGCGCAGGACCTCACCGCGAATATCCTTCTCGCGGCGCTTCGTCTTCTGCTTCTCCTGCTCGTCGGGCCTGCGCCATACGCCGACGAGATTGCCCCGCATCTGCTGGATCAGCTCCGCCAGGGTCACCGGCTTGAGGGCGTCAAACGAGCCGAAAACCCGGTTGATCGCATCGAGCCGGTAGACCTCGGCAGGGCTATGGCAGGCGGTGAAGGCACCCGTGAGCAGCTTCTCGTCCAGCTCACCGATCGGCAGCTTACGCAGCCGCTTCACCCACTCGCCGAGCTCGACAATGTTGCGCTCCTGCTTCGACCGTGTCAGCGGTATCCCCTCGGCCCGCGACTCGAAGCCGTAGACGTAGAAGAACCGGCTGCGGCGCATCTGCTGTGAGTTGGGGTCGTGGTTCTTGGTCCAGGTTTTCAAAAACTCCTCGGCCAGCTCCCTGGCCTGGCGCGGGTGCGTGGCGGAGAGCCGCTCGATGTAGGGAAACGCCTTCTCCTCCTCGTTGACCTTGAGATAGAGCTGCGCGAAGACGGTCGCGAAGCGGGGCCTGATCCCCTCGTCCAGCAGTGCCAGCCACGCGTCGCCGGGCCGGTGCTTGACCACGTCGCCCGTCAACAGGGCGCGGGGCATGTTCCCCTGGCGCTGCATCATCATCTCGGGCGACATCGCGTCGTAGTTCGAGTAGTACACATTGCCGAACGGGTCGAACTGCATCCGCGGCCCCAGGCTCGTCGAGAAGTCAAACTTGTGGGAGAACTCGGCCTCCTTGAGCCAGCCCTCCGCCAGCAGTTGCAGGTTCCTGGCCCACTCTCGGCCACGCGCAGGCGCGATACGCAGGAGGGCCTCGACCGCCAGACTTTGCAATTCGAGCGACCGGGTGCGGTAGTCCGGATCAAACGGGTGTGTTTGCAGGCCTTGCGCGGTGGCACCGCCGATGGCCGCGAGGATCTCCATGCCCCGATCCGGCCGGCCGGTGAAGCTGCCCTCGAGCCAGGCCCGGCCGAGCGCCTGCTTGATCCTGGGCACCAGCTCGACAGCGCGGCGAATGGCGTCGTCCTTCTGCTCGCGGTCGACCTTGCCGGCGGCGAGCGCGTCCTGGGTCACCGACCAGGCCTGCTCCAGGTGGACCGCTTTCTTGTCCCGCTCGTGCAGGGCCAGGTAATGCCGGGCCAGCAGGTTGAGTGCCTCGCGATCGTCGTCCTTGACGGCTGTTGCGGGGTCGGGAAGAAACGGACCGGCCTCCACCGCGCAACTGGCGGCGAACAGCACCCTGGCGGCCTGCCGCCGGGAAACGGCCGCCTCACGCGCGGGCTTGCCCAGTTCGGCCCGCACCCGGGTCAGGAAATCCTCGACGGCGTTCCCCTGATCGATCGACTGGCGGAGGAGCTGGCCCAGGCCAGCCAGGTGCTCCTTCTCCAGGCCGTGAGGCGCCACCCAGGCCAGCCGAATGACATCCTCACTGGAAAAGACATTGCGTTCCATCATGTACTGCTGCGGCTGCATCTGCATCTGAGCCTGCATCTGCATGCGCATGCCGGGCGGCATGTTCTGGACCTGTCCCGGCATCATGCCCTGGGCGCCCGTCGGGCCGCTGGCCAGCGCCTGGAGCAGCCGGCTGTAGGCCGCCTTGCCCTCCTGATTCTCCAGTCCGCGAAGAAATGCCTTCACGGCTGGCCAGTCCCCCAGTGTCACGTCGCGCTGGAAGCCCTTCAGCTCGCGGTCGAACGGGTCGGGTGCCGCCGGTTCGGCGTTTGCGGAAGCTGCCGAGGACGCCACCTCGCCCGCCACTCGACCGGGCCTGGCCCGGCGCGAGAGCACGCCCGGTGCCGCGTTCGCGTCCTCGCTGTTTGCCTCCTCGAGGGCCAGCTCGCGGGGTGTGGCCCACGCCTTGAGGATCGACGAGGGCCGGCGATCGAAGTTCAACTGCTGAATCTTCTGCATCCGCTGCTGCTGCTTCTGCTGCTCTTCCTGTGAGAGCACCGGCGCGGCTGCGAACACGTCATCCGGTAACCCGGGCGCGGCTGCCCCCTGGGGCTGGCCGGGCGCTTTCGCAGGAGACTGCCCAGCGGCCTCACCGCGCGCGCCAGAAAGTGCCACGAACATGAGGGCGACCAGAGAATGAGCGGCCCGCTCGAGAAACCGGTGCATGGCAGGGGTGTCCTTCATTCAACCATAAAACGGCTCGCGGAGCCCAGGGGCAGCGCCACGCGTTGCGTGGAGCGGCCCGTCCCCTCGTGCTCCGTGAGGATTTCCTGTCCTGATCGGCTCGCTCACGATCCTGAATCATCGGGTGGCGGGCCGGCCCCAGCGCCCCGGGCGTCCTTGTCTTTGGAGGAGCTCTTCGACTTACCCTTACCCTTGCCATTGCCGCGGCCAGACTGGCCGCTCTTGCAGCCCTGTCACTGCCTGGGCAGGTCTAACCCCTGAAGCTGGGCCAGGTCCATCCGCGACAGCCGGATCGTGCTTTCCAGGTCCTTGCGATGCTTGGTGGCCGCGACGGTTTCACCGCGCGCCTCCGCCTGCTCGGCGAGCATGCGGAAGGTCTGGCGGGAATTCTCGATCTCGGGCTCCCAGTCCGCCGCGCCGAGACCTTCCAGACGCATCAGCCAGGTCATGTAATACTGGGAATTCGCCAGAGCCGCATGAACGTCGTCGCGGAGTTTCGGGTCAGCCGACCTGTCCGCTTCCAGTTGATCGGCCAGTTCCTTGAGCGCAGCGGTCGCCTCCGGCAACTGCCGGTCGAACATCTGCACCTTGGCTCTTTGCAGGCGCACCCACCGCGCCTCGTCAAGCCGGCCGGGAGGCAACAGAGCCAGTGCCTTCTCATACCGCGAGGATGCCTCGGACCACTTCTCGTGGGCCGCGAGCGTGTCGGCCTCGGCGAGCAGCCGGGAAACATCGTCAAGCCGGAGCTTTTCCTGGCCGGGCCCGTAGTGGTAAGCCCCGGCCAGAACGGGAATCATCAGCCAGGCGAGAAGTCCGAAAGTTCTCATGGAGTCCCCTTTCAGCTCAGTGGATCCACCATTGACTCACCCGGGCTGCCGGCCTTCGGGAAGTGTCTCTTACAAAAGTAGCGTTTTCCCATTCCAGCGGATACTCAAATCCGCTGAAGTGCGGCCGATGGCGATGCCTGCGGGTGCAGGGCTGACACCTGGTGGCCGCGCTGGCGTTGGCGGCGTGTTGCCGTTCGGCCGGTGGCATGCACTCCCGGCTTCCAGCGCGTGCCGTGGTAGTGGAGTAGAAGGGGCAAGAAAGCCAGCACCAGCGCACCGCAGCCGCATGCCATGAGGGCGTATTCGCGGCGGGTCAGCCGCTCGAAGGCGCTCTTGCGGGGGATCATGGTCAGACGGCCCAGGAGCTGCGGTACCGAGGTGCTTGGCGTTGCCGTCGTGATAGATGCCGCCCAGCCGGGCGGCGATCTGGCGCAGGGTCGATTGCGATCTTGCCGCGACATCCTGCCGTCGATGAACGTGCCCTGCGGGGGTCGCCCACGCCCACGATCAGCACGTCGGCGATCGAGGCGGGCATCCTGGGCATGCCGGTCGCGGGCACGGTGTCGCCGTCAGAGAGCAGCAAGAGCAGGGTGCTCTTCGGCTGCCAGGGCTGGGCGATCCTGACGGCTTCCGCCAGGCCCGAGAATAGATCGGTCTTGCCGGCCGGAAAGGCATAATGCATGGGCAGGTCGCCGAAGATGTTGCGGACCACTTCCAGGTCCTTTGTGTCGACCACGACGGGCTTGGCGCCGTTGTAGCAGGCCACGACCGAGACCAGGTACAGCTCCACCGGGATCCGCTGAAGGAACGATTCCATGACGTCGGCCGCGCGCTTCATCCGGCCTGGTCGGCGTTCGGGCCGGCGTCCTTCAGACGCATGCTGGGCGAGACGTCGAGCACGATCAAGACGTGCCGGCGCTCGTTATCGGGCACGGTCTCGGCAACATGCATCTTGGGCGGAAGCTCCAGCAGCGTCACCAGACCCCAGGCCAGCGCGGTCATCGCCAGCACGCGCAGTACCGGGGCCAGGCGCGCCCAGGGCGCGGGCCGATGGTCTGGGCCGAAGGCCAGACGGGCAAGTCGACGGCAGCGGCGCGCGTGCAGCAGTTCGGCCATGGCCGCAAGCAGCGCCATGGCGGCCGCGGCCAGCTCGTGGGAGACACGGCAGACTGGCTCACCATGGCGTGTACCTCAGCCCGAAGAGGGTCAGGCCGGTCAGCCCGAGGAGGACCAGCCCGGCCATGCAGAAGGGAGCGAAGTCGTCGAGTAGCTCCGACGCCGTCTTCTCGAGCCGGGTCGCGCTTCATGGCATCGATCCGCCGGAAGACCGCCTGGAGCGACTGCGGGTCGTCCACGGGGAAGACCTCGCCGCCGGTCAGGCCGGTGATCGTTGGCGATCTCGCCGGGGATGTCGCCGGCGGAGATATGAATCGCGTAGACCGTGATGTTGTTCTGCCGGAGCGTCTGCGCAACGGCCTCGTCGTTGCCGCCGGAGAGATCGAAGCTGTCGCCGTCGGAGACCAGGATGATCATCCGGTCCCCCTCCTCGCGGCTGGTGAGGATTTCCTTGCAGGCCAGCAGCGCCTTGCCGATCATGGTGCCGGCCATCCACATCGGCACGTTCTCGGGCTTCATGAACGGCGGAGCACAGCGGACCGCGGAGGGATCGCTCGTCAGCGGAACCCAGTGGATCACGTTATTGCCGAAGAAGGTCAATCCGAACGCGTCGCCCTTGTCGGATCTTCAGGAACTCATCGATCGCCTTCATCGATGCGTCGTAGCGCGTGCCGTCGCCAAGCGGCGTGTTCATGCTGCTCGAGACGTCGACGCAGAATTCGATATTGGTGAGCACGCGCCTGGTCCGTGGGTGCGCTCAGCTGCTGCGGCCCGGCCAGGAGCACGATCACCAGGGCCAGGACCAGAGCAGGCAGTGAGTCGGCCAGCTTGAGCACGATCGCCCAGCCCCGTCCCGTGGTCTGTTGCCGCCGTGGTCAAACGGCAGGGCCACTCCGCCGCCCGTCCGCTTCCAGACCCAGCCCAGAAGCAGGAGCGGCACCGCGAGCAAGGCCAGCACAGCCAGGGATAGGCGAAGCTCAAGGGCGTTCTCCACGTGACGCCGCCGGTTCGGGGGCCGGATCGGCCGGTCCAACCGGAGCCGATTCGTCGGGGGGCAAGTCCTGGTAGGGACGCAGCAGGGCGGCCACGTCGACGGTTCTGCGCTCTGTCGGCCGCGGGTCGGTGCAGCCAGTCCTCGAGCGTGCGGATGAGCGCTCCGGCCTGCGGATGAGCACGGAGCGCCGCCATGGCGCCTGACGGGCTCTGCTGTTCCAGTCCCAGCCGCTTCCGCCAGTAGCCGATCAGCAGGCGTTCCAGCTCCGCCTGCTGGCCCTGGTCAAGCGTGCCGGCGACGGCCGCGTCGACCAGGGGCCTGAGCCGGTCAGCCAGTGTCGCCGGTTTGCCGGCGTTCGATACGGCCTCACTCACCCTGCGCCGGCCGAGCACCACAATCGCCACCAGGCCCGCGCACCAGAGCGAACCGCCCAGCGCGAGCAGCCAGCGATAGCCTCCCAGCCGGGGCGAAGGCGCCAGCTCCAGCGGGCTGGGCTCGACCTGACCGGGCGGCAAGATCGGCTCAACCTGCACCAGCACGGGCGGCAGCTCACCCAGGGCCGAGCCGTCCTTCCGCCTCAGGTAGTTCCGCAGATCGTACCGGCCCGGCTCGAGCCCGTAGTAAACCAGGTCGTACCGGAACGCCGAGCCGTGCGGGTAAACGTCCGTGATACGCAAGACGAATGGAGCGCGGCGGTCCTCCAGCGGCCGGACTTCGAGCTCGGAGCCGGGGAGTACGAGCTGGTCGATCTGGCCTGTCATCCCGACGCTCAGGTGCGCGTCGGACGCGGCTTCTGCCGGCGGTCCGGCATGGGCCGCAAGGAGCCGGAGAACGCCCTGCAAGAAGCAGCCAGTCAGCCATCCTGCCCAGCGGCGGCGAGTGAACATCGCTAGCGCGCTCCTCGCCCCAGCAGGTTGCGATGCTTGAAGAACTGGCGCAGACGCGACACGAATGGCCGGTCCGTCTCGATCAGCAGGTGATCGATGCCGTCCCGCTTCAACTCATCACTGATCCGATCCTGATCGAGCCACCGCGCCCGGCCCCGGACAACGAACGGGCGGCCGGTCTCGGCCTCGCGGCCGCGGACGAAGCCCACACCGTGAAGTCGGTCCTCGGCCGGGTCCCGCACCTGGAGCACCACGGCGTCATGCTGCTGCACGAGCCGGCGCAGGGCGGGCAAGGCGCGAGGGTCGTGAAGGTCGCTGAGAACGATCACCAGCACGCGCTGGGTCAGGCTGGGAATCAGCTCGACCAGCCGCGCTCCCAGGGAGGTCGGCTCGTCGTAGCGGTAGCGTCCGCAGCTTGTGCAGCCACTGCATCACCTGGTCTTTCGAGAGGCTGGGCCGCACGTGCAGGTTCTGGCCGCCGACACCCAGGAGACCCACGGGCTGATCCGCTCCAGGCACGCCAGGGCCAGGCCGCCAGCCAGGAAGACGGCCGTCTCGTACTTGCTCGGGTGGTGCGAGCTGATCGTCATCGACGCCGAGGTGTCCACGAGCAGGTAGACGGGCATCCGCTTGGGCGCCTCGTACTCCTTGACGTGCACCCTGCGGGTGCGCGCGGTCACCTTCCAGTCGATCAGCTTGATCGGGTCGCCGTACTGGTAAGGCCGCGACTGGACATACTCGATCCCCGCGCCAAGGAATGGCGAGCGGTCGGTGCCGTAGCTCAGGCTGTCGGCCAGCCGCTTCACGGCCAGCTGGAACTGCCGCGAATCGAGGAGGTCGTGGCTCTGAATCTGCCCTTCCAATGGGGTGCTCCGGCGACGTCATTTCAAGGGACCGGGGACGGGACGGTTCACCGCACCGACCGCTCAAGGAACCTTCTTGCTATCGCACACTGCCATTCGGCGTTGCGGTCCGCGGCGCGGGCGCCGGACCAAAGGGGCCGAGGATCTCCTTGAGCACTTCGGCTCCGGTCAGGCCGTCGGCAAGTGCCTCGTAGCTCAGACGGATGCGGTGCAGGATCACGTCTTCGGCCAGGGCGAAGAGGTCCTCGGGAATCACGTAGTTGCGGCCGTGGATCAAGGCGCGGGCACGCGAACCCTTGACCAGCGCGATCCCGCGCGCGGGCTTGCCCCAAGCTCAGAGCGGGGTGTGTGCGGCGTCCGCTTGACGATCTCGACGACGTGATCGGTGAAGGTCTCGCTGACGTAGACCTCGTGCACGGCCTCCATCGCCCGCACGAGCTCTTCCGTGCGTCGCGACCGGGCCGCCCTCCAGGGCGTCGAATTCGGTACGTGCGACGGCTCCCGCGATCCTCGCGGCGCACGCCCAGGGCGGCGTTGCGCTTGAGGATCTCCTTCTCTTCCTCAGGAGTCGGATAGTCGAGCCGGTGACAGAGCATGAAGCGGTCGAGCTGCGCTTCGGGCAGCTCGAACGTGCCGCTCTGCTCGATCGGGTTCTGGGTGGCGATCACCAGGAACGGTGCGGGGAGCTTGAACGTCTCGTTGCCGATCGTGACACGCCGCTCCTGCATGGCCTCCAGCAAGCGCGCTCTGCACCTTGGGCGCGGCCCGGTTGATCTCGTCGGCCAGCAGCAGGTTCGTGAAGATCGGTCCCTTGTGGATCCGGAAATCATTGGTGCGCTGGTCGAGGATCTCCGAGCCGAGGATATCTGATGGCAGCAGATCGACGGTGAACTGGATGCGGGCGAAATGGAGGTCGATCGTCTTCGAGAGCACGGAGACCAGCAGCGTCTTGGCCAGCCCGGGAACCCCTTGCAAGAGCAGGTGGCCGCCGGTGAAGAGGGCCACGAGCAGCCGTTCGACGACGGCATCCTGGCCGACGACCACCGTCCCCACGCGCTGGCGTACCGAGCGGATGAAGTCGAGCGTTTCGTCCGGAACTTCTTCTGTCCCGGAGGGCGAAACGCTCGCGGCCCGATGTTCGACAATGTTCATGGGCATGGATCTCAAACAATGGGTCAGCCAGGGATCGATGGAACCGTGGCCACCCTGGCCCGCATGCAAGAATCCGATTAGAGCCAATACCGTTGAAATAACGATAAGTTGGGTACGAGCATAGGTTTGTCCCTCGTTCCCACGCAGAGCGTGGGAACAAGTCTGTCGCAAAGCTCTTGCCCCCCTTTTCGTTAGCTCTATTTCAACGGTATTGCGATTAGAGCACGACTCCCGCGGATTGAAAAGCCGCGCCGGCACTCGGACTGACGCGGCGTTGCACGCGGCCGGGAACCGCCCGCCTCAGAACGCATCCCCTGCGATCACCTCGCCGCCGTTGCGCGTGATGAGTGCCTTGAAGACGATGGTACTGATCGTGTTCTTGATGAAACGGACCGAACCGTCGGCAAACGCGGCGTTGAAACCCCCGGGGTGGGGCGAGCCAGCCCCGTAAAGAGAGGGCTTCGCCTCCGGGTCGAATACTAAGCCGCCCGGCTTGGTCCAGATCGTGGCCTCCGTGGCTTCCACCACGGCAATCGTGTTCGAGGTGCCGTCCAGGATATCGGCGATGGCGACGTTATGGTCCGGCTCGTGGATTGCGGTCGGGCCCTGGAAGCTGCGATAGCTCGTCGTGAACGGCTCGGGCTTGCTGCGGCTGGGGCACTTGTACGTCGCGGGCATCTCCTTGATGAGCTCCTTGTTTTGCGGGCTGTCCCAGGGCTCATCGAGCTTGAACTTGTTGTACAGCTCGCCCTGCTCGATGTAGGGCAGGATGGCCACGCGCCAGCTCAAGAGCGGCTTGCCATCCTTGTCGGTGATGTCCCTGGGAAAAGAGTTTGTGGCGGAATGGACGTTGTGCCAGGCCAGCAAGATCTGCTTCACGTTGTTGCTGCACTGGGCGCGGCGGGCCGCCTCCCGGGCCGCCTGCGTGGCCGGCATTGTGATCCCGAGCAGGAAGCCGCCGGACGCCGGCGAGGTGATCGAGGGGACCGGCTCGCGCTGGAGAATCGTGATCCCCTGCGCATCGGCCGTCAGCGACGTGGTTGAAGGGAAGAGCAGGGAACGCAATTGCTCTGCCGGGGGCAGCTTCTGTGGATCGACCTGGATCTCGAGCCCCGGACCGTTTCTTCCCTGCCCTCCCTGTGCGAGCTGTGCATTGAATGTCTGGGCCAGGGTTGGCAGGCTCTGGATGATGGCCGGCATGGTGACGCGCGGGTCGGTCATGACAAGCATCATCAGGTTATGGGGAAGCTTTTCGGCCATCCGCGGGTCCGCCGCCTGCGCGGAATAACGCCCGGTGGCGGGGCCGGTACCCAAGGCCAGCGCCTGCTCCGCCGCGGAGGATGTGCCGCTGACGATCAGTCGCTCCTTGTCCAGGGCAATCGTGGGCGAGAGCATGCTCAGCGGTCCGTTCGGGACCGAGCCGGGAGGGAAGTCAAGGACGTACTCCACGGCGGGCCCGTCCTTCTTGCGGAACTGCGGCGCGTCGGCAACCCCGCCAGCCGGTGCTGGGAAAGGACCTGGTTCACACTCTTGATCAACACATCAAGCTGTTTGCCGAGCTCGGCCGGGTCGCGGGCCTCAATGGAGAGCGTCAGTCCCGTGTAGACCGACATCAACGCGGCCATGGGATTCTCCGCTGGTGCGGCGCCGGATTCCTGGGAGTAGAGTGCCAGCTTCGGCCCCAGGTGCTTCAGCAGGTCGTTGTGCACGTTCAGCCCCAGCTGGCCTCGGAACGCGTTCTCGAACGCGTCGATGCCCTGTTCCGCCGCCGGTTCGGCAGACTTCAGAAGAGAGACGACCCGGTCGTAGGTCTTCGCCAGATCGATCGAGAGCACGGCAAACGCCGTCCGGCCCGCGGGGATCAACGGCAACGACGCCGCATCGAACGTCGGCTGGTCAAAGAGCCCGAGCAAGCCCTGCCGCGGCGCCGGGGCCGCCACGTGCAGGCGCGTCAGCAGTGCCTCGCCCTGAAAGCCCCATTGCAGCTCAATCCGCTTCACACCGCCCAGGCCCAGCCTGGCTGCCTTTTCGGGCGGCGCAGGAAGAGCGGCCATGTCCACGAAGCCGTAGGCCGCCGGCTCGAACCCCTCACTGGACCGGGAGAGCACCGAGCGCAGCGGATGGGCCGTGGCGCTGGGTTGCTTGCCCTCGATGACCGCGACAACCGTCTCGATCCCCTCCTGGTCCGTGAGGATCAGGTCATCCTTTTCGAGCCACCAGCAGTTCTCTGTCCCCAGCGGGTGCACGGTCCTTCCGCCCTTCTGGATGGGTGCCGGTATCTGATCCGGTTGACCTGGTTCGTTCGCGGTCATGTGCTCCATGAGCCGAGCGACGTCCTGCTGGCTCCCCTTGCGGATCACGAGCATCACGTGTTCGCCATTGGGCTTCCCGAACAGGGCGACAGCCAGACCGCTCCGCGCCACCTGCTTCAGCACGTTCAGAACGCGGCCGGCGGGCACGCGCTGGTCCTGGGGACGCGACTGTTGAGTCTGATCGATCACCTGGGTCGCCAGATCTTCCAGCAGGGCCCCCATCGACGTGTTGTTGAGCAACCTGTATGCGGCGGTCTTGCGCCAGGCCTCGCCGTGGGCATCCAGCCCTTCAAATTCCAGGCAGGCTATCAGATCGTGCTGTGGAACATATCGGGTCAGTGAGGCAGCGGCGGTCGCGCCGGGTGCCTGCGCGGCAGTGGCGCCGGGTGCCTGCGCGGCAGTGGCGCCGGGTGCCTGCGCGGCAGTACGCGGCGCGAGGCAGGCAAGCGCGCCCACCACCGCGAACAGAACAAGCCAGTGTACCGGTCCAGAGGCACGCCGGGACCAGAGCATCGAAGCGTTCGCCAGCCGACTCATTCCAGATTCCTTTCACGAAACGTGTGAAGTATTCGATGATGCGGAAGCACGACTCCCTAAGACAGTTGTCAGTATAAGTCCACGGCAAAGGCCGTTCCACGACAAAATTCGGGTTCTTCCGCAGTCCGCCGCCGGCATCTTGTTCCCAGTCGCGCCACGCCTTTGGTAGCTTAACGGGGCGCCGCGGCGGATGGATCAATGGTCAGGAAACTGCGCACATGATTGTCATTCCGACCGGTACCGACGCCCCCATCTACCACTGGCCCTACGCCACGGTGGCGCTGATCGTGCTGAACGTGGCGCTGCTTTTTCTCGTGCCGCCTGTCGCCGGCAAGGTGCGGCTGGACGAGCACGACGAGGTGATCGAGGATGCCGAGACGGTTTCCAGCTTCGAGCGCTATGCGCTGGCCGTCGGGGACGGCAAGCTGCACCCGGTGCAATGGCTGACTCATAACTTCCTGCACTACGGACTCCTGCATCTGGCCGGGAACATGGTGTTCCTGTGGGCCTTCGGAATTGTGGTCGAGGGGAAGCTGGGCGCGATCAAGTATTTGCTGGCTTACCTGGCCATCGGCACACTACACGGCGCATTCGTGCAGATCTTGATGCGGAACTCCGGTCTGGATAGCCACGCGGCCGGAGCGTCGGCCGTGGTCTACGGCCTGCTTGCCGTCTGCATGGTCTGGGCGCCGCGCAACGAGCTGAACTGCATCGTGATCCTCCTGATCGGATTCCGCAGCCTGGTCTATCACTGGGATCTCTACTACACGACCGTGGCCCTCTTCTACATTGGCGAGCAGGTTTTCGGCCTGGTTTTCTGGGGAACTCTGGGCGGCAAGCTGATGGTCACGGAGCTGGGGCATCTCTCCGGCGCCTTCTGGGGCACGGTCGTCGCGGTTGTTTTGCTCAAGGCAGGGCTCGTCGATTGTGAGGGGTGGGATCTGTTCGCACTCTGGCAGAAGCGCCGCAAACTGGCTCGCGACTGGGAACAACGCGGCCGCCTCCTGGACCAGCAGAACATGAGGACGCGCTCGCCCTCGCGGTCCAGGGCCCGATCCAGCCGGGTGCCTGACGACGGGCCCGAGGATGGCCCCGACGCTTCGGAGCGCGGACGGATGGCGGTGCGGCGCGTGCGCTCGTTGCTGGACGATCGGGACATTCCCGGTGCGGTCGCGGCTTATGACAGGGCCGTCCGCGTCCTGCCCGACTGGCCGTCTCAAACCGATCTTTACGGCTTCATCAAGGCGATGCACGCGGCGGGCGCCGAGGCCAGCTCGATCCGGCTGATGCGCGACCACTGCCGGCGTTTTCCCGACCGCTCTTTGAAGATGCGGGTCAAGCTGGCCCAGATCCTGATTCGCGATGGTCAGCGGCCCGTGGCCGCGCTGCGCGTGCTCGAGGAGATTCCGCCGGGCGCTCTCCCCGCAGACCTGGAAACGGTGCGTCGGGGACTGGTTCGCAAGGCTCAGCAGATGCTCGAGGATGGAGTTTTGGAGCTGGAGGGCGACGACTGACACGGTGAGCACATCGGGAGCGCTGTGTGTCCTTTCGATGAAGAATAAGGCATTCCCGTCCCGGCCCAGTAGCCTCCCACTTTTTCGATTGCATGGAAGCCCGCCGCCGTGTAAGATCCTGCCTGCCCGCGAAGTGCGGTTTTGGTAATTTCGGTTCTCCTTTCGGCTGCAACATCTCTCAAAGCTCTGCTGCCGATCACCAGGAGCCACCCGCGATGCGCCGGTTCAGTCTTGCTACGTCCGCTGGCCGGAAGATCGTCGTGATCGACGTGACCGGCACCCTCATGAGCGTGGTCCAGATGGGTTCCGACGGCAGCTCGAAGCGCAACGAGAAGGAGCTTGGCAGCGAGCAGGCTGCCCTGGCGGCCAGCGATCGGATGGCCAGCGAGCTGATCGCGCGGGGTTTCGTGGAGCAGGTCAACCGCGGCTCCGCATCGTCCGGGAAGGCCAGGGCGAAGCCTCGCGCTTCAGCCGAGCCGCAGCCCGAAGCGCCGGAGCGCTCATTCCTCTTCGAGGACGTGGCGCCGCCGGTCGCGACCGCCGAGCCCGTTCTTTCGCGGCTCAGCGCCCCGGCAGCCGCGGCGTCCCAGAACGGTTCCGCGGTCAAAAAGAAAAAGAAGAAGGGGGGCAAGAAGAAGAAAGCCGCGAACCCCGACGCGCTGGACAAGCGCGTGCTCGCGGGAGCGGGGGCTTTCGTCGCGCTGCTGCTTGGATTCTTTGGCTACATGATCTACGACGGCTTCTTCAGTCCTCCCACGATCGTCGGCACGTGGCGTGGCTCGATGATCGAGTTCGAGACGGGCAAGCCGATCATCCACACCCGGTACGACCTGATTCTCGACGAGAAAAAGAACGCGTCCATGACGCTCCAGGAGAAGGAGACGTCGGTGGGAACCTACACTTTCAAGGGTGATCGCCTCAAGTTGACGTTCAAGAACGATGATGGAGACTCCACCGAGACCCAGTACAAGATCGTCCTGGGGCGCTCGACCCTGGATTTGCTCGACCCCGAGACCGGCAAGCTTGCCGTGCAGCTCATCCGGTTTCGCGAGCCGCCCGTCGTCGCTCGCAAGAGCGAGCCGGCTCCCGCACCGAGCGACCTTGGCGCAGGCGATGCTGGCAAGGTTGACAAGGCTGCCGACGAGCGGCTGGCAACTGTGGAGTTTTCGCCCAAGGACAACGCCTTCAAGATCCGCCATCCTCAGGGTTGGAAATCGGAGACCGGGAGCCGGCCCGACAACATGTACTCGTGGGCCACGTTTTCCAGGGACTCGGCCAGGATCCGCGTCATCGCCGACATCAAGGGATCGCTCATGTCCGGTTCGGACTCGGCCGGTCCACAGCCGGAGGGAAGCGAGCTCGCGCCGGTCCATGTGGCTCACGAGCTCTACAAGAAGACCGCCGCCGAAGAGTACAGCGATTTCTCGGAGAGCAAGCCCGCCGTCTTCAAGGGGTCGCAACTGGGCGAAGGCCGGCTCTCGGTGTTCACGGCCGCAGGCGAGGGTCTCTTCGGCTCGAAGCTGCGCGGCTACCACGTGACCCTGCTGACGAGGGATCGCCGGATCACGGTTCTCTGCGATGGCCCGGAGAAGGACTTCGCGGCGCTCAAGCCCACCTTCCTTGCGGTGTGCCGCAGCCTCTCGCGGTGAGGGACGACGCTTGCCGTGGACGCCGGGCGTGTGTGAGCCAGACCGGTGAGGGCACCCTGCGCAACGACCGTCCAGGCGGCGGGCTCAATGCCGCGTCACCGGCAGGATCACCCGGAAGCAGGTGCCTTTTCCCGGGGTGCTCTCCACTTCCATACGGCCTCCGTGGTCCTGCACGATGCCGTGGGTGATGCTCAGCCCCAGGCCCGTACCGTCGCCGACCGACTTCGTGGTGAAGAAGGGGTCGAAGATGTGGGGCAGGACGTCCGCCGGGATGCCGCAGCCGTTGTCAACGATCTCGACGATGACATCAGGCCCGTCACACAGGGTGCGGATCGTGATCCGGCCGTCTTCCTGGTGCGTCGTCTCGATGGCCTGCATGGCGTTCACCAGCAGGTTCAAGAACACCTGGTTGATCTGTGCTGGAGATGCTGGGATAAGGGGAATTTCACCCTTGCATTCCTCGAGCGCGATGTGGCGGCGGTTGAGCCGGCCGCGGATCATCTCGAGCGCCGTGGCGATGGCCTCATGGGCATCAATCTGATCCACGGCGGCGCGGTCGAGCCGAGCGAATCCGCGCAGGTTGTGCACGATCTCGGCCACGCGTTTCACGCCCTGCCGCGTGCTTGCCAGGATCTTGTCCAGGTTCTGCCGGATATAGGGAAGATCGCAATCCTCGCTGAGCCGGCGGATCTGCTCCAGAACCTCTGGCTGGCTGGCGGCCAGCAGCTCATGCGACTTTTCGTAGGCGGCCATGAGCTCCAGCAGAGAGCCCAGGTCGCGCTCCAGGACGGCCAGGTTGTTGGCAATGTAGGCGAGAGGGTTATTGATTTCATGAGCCACCCCCGCGCTGAGCATTCCAAGCGAGGCCAGCTTCTCGGATTGAACCACGCGGGCGTGCATCTGGTGGCGATCAATGAACTGGCCGATCTGCGTGCCCAGGTTCGTCATCATCTCCAGCAGACCCGGGTCCGGGGCGCGCGCCACGCGACTGTAGAACTCGAGCACTCCCAGGCAGTCGCCGCGCACCAGGACGGGGAATGCAAAGGCGGACTTGAGCCCGTCGGCGGTCGCGGCATCCCGGCGCGGCAGGTTCGGGTCACTCGTCAGGTCACCGATCCAGGCAGCCGCGCGGTCAGAGCATACGCGGCCGGGAATGCCGGAACCAGGCGCAAAGGTGATCCGCCGGCTGATTTCCTCAAACCGCGGGAACGTCGCTCCCTGAGCGTGCCAGAATGTGACGCAGCGAAGCTGGTGGGAACCGGGATCCAGTCTCCAGAACGCCCCCAGGTCCCAGTCCAGCCGCTGGCCGATGATTTCCAGGATCCGGGGGTTCGCCTCGGCCAGGGAATCGACCTCGGAGAGAACCCGGGTGGCTGCATACTGGACGTCAAGCCGGCGCTCGTCTTTCTTGAGGCGCGTGACGTCGTGGAAGACGACCAGCCCCCCCTGGATCTGCCCCTGGTCATCGCGCAATGGACGGGCATTGACGAGCATCCACGATCCGTCCTGAAGGCTGGGATGAGCAATGTACAGCTCCGCATGATCGATGGATTCCCCTCCGATTGCGCGGTAGAGCGGAAGTTCATCGGGTGTATACCGGGTGATCCGGTCCGGCCCATACACCTGGTACAGCGGATCCCAGCGGTCGGGCGCCGCCAGGCCGTTGCTGCGGCCGAGGATGCGCTCGGCGGCCGGATTGAACACCAGGATCCGCGCCTCGCGGTCGGCGACGACGACCCCCTCGCGCATGCAGTCGAGAACCAGTTGCAGGAGTCGGGTCTGTTCCCTCAAGGCGGCAGAGGACTTGACCAGTTCCTGGGCCTGCACCTCCTGGCTGTGACTGAGCCGGCGAATCTCCTCGAGCTGGTTCAGGCTGTCAAGCGCCCGTGCCGTGTGGCTGGCGAGCGACTCGAGGGGACGCAGATCGACTCGCTCCGGGTCGAGCCGATCGGGAGTCGCCACCTGGAGCGTGCCCAGCACTTCCACTCCCACCAGCGGCAAGATGATCTGGCCGCAGATCCGTGCCTGCTGGACGGCCAACCGGTCACAGCGCGGATCAAACAGGGAATCGCTGATCACCACCGAGCGTCCCGACCGGACGACGACGGCCAGAATATCGTCGCCGTCCAGCGGCCTGACCGTCTCCCCGACAACTTCGGCCATGGTGCCCGCGCCGCGGATACCCCGGATCACGCCGGACGGACGATCCACCAGAGAGATCATCGCCAGATCGTAGCCCAGTTGGTGGCAGAAGCGTAAGACGGAGTCGAACGTGCGATCGATGTTCTGCGGGTCGAGACGCGAAGTGAAGATCTGGAAGAAGGCATCGAGCAGGTCGCGCATCGCTTCCAGATCGCGCGTGCGTTCGAGGATCCGCTGTTCGAGCTCCGCGTGCGACCGTGCAAGCTGCTCGGTCATGCGATCGAACGCGAGCCCCAGGATGCCAATCTCGTCGCGTGTGTTCACCTCGATGCGGGCGCCTGGCTGGCCCCGGGCCATGGCGTCTGCGGTCGCAGCCAGCCTGCGAATCGGCCGCGCGCTCTGGCGGGCGATCAGGTACGACGCGGCCAGCCCCAGGGTTAGGATCGATCCGCCAATCAGGAGCATGAGCCGGCGCAGGCGATTGACCGGCGCGTACGCCTCATCCACATCCATCTTGGCAACCAGTCCCCAGCGCTCGTATCCCGCCGGACGGAAGGCGGCCAGCACCTCGTGGCCCAGCCGGTCGTGCGTCCTCATGAACCCAAGCTCGCCGGCGATGGCCCGGTTCATGGCGGGAGTGGCGGAGGCAGGAAACACCTGCGCGTCCGGCGTCAGCCGGGGAGGAACCAGGTAGTGCGTTTTTTCGTCTTCCTGGACCGCCAGCAGCACCTCTCCGGTCGCTCCCAGACGCTGCGGATCGGAGAGCGCAGAAAGAATCGACCCCACGTCGATAACCAGCAGCAGTTGCCCGATGATTCCGCGTGATCGTGAACGCGCCGGCGTGCGATAGAGCGCGGCGGAGGTGACGCCGAAGCGGCGGGGAAAACCGATCAGAGCGGGGTTGCGGCTGGCAGCGTGCGGCGCACGCGCATCGGCGGCGAACAGGTCCAGCAAGGCTGGCGGGCCGCTGGAGATCAGCAGCCTGCCCGCGGGATCTTCGACCCAGAGCGCAAGCAGCCCATCGGTGTCGTGCCGCACGCCGTCCAGCGTACGCTCCCCGTTTCCCTGTAGTCGATCGGCCGGGATCACCACACCCGCCTGGTGGTCAAGGACATCGAGCAGCCGGTACCGGCTCGTGAGGATGCGCACCTGCTCCTCGACATGCAGCAGCCCGTCCATGAGCAAGGCCTGGCGGTCGTCGGCCATTGCCGAGAGCCGGCTGTCAATCTGGTCGCGGAGCATGCGGCTGGTGGAATAGAAACCCACCGAGATCAGGCTGCCGGCGGTGACCGCGACGAGCACCCCCACGAAGAGCGTCAGCTTCACGACGATCGAGCGCCAGGGCGGCAGGCCCGGACTCTCGAGCACGGAGTTGCGGCGAGGTTCGTGAAGGGTGTCCATGGAGATGCTCGAGGATCGAAGCCGCGGCGGGCCTGGCCTGCGTGCTCGGTGACGAGCCCGTCGTCCTCGATGGTCAGCGAGGCGAGAGCGTGGGGAACTCGGTGATTCGCAAATCGGTGCAGCCGTATGGAACCAGCGTCAGCTCCTCGAGCGGCTCGTCGCTCCGGCACGGGCTGGGCGGAGGCGGGGCTGCTGCTCCCCGGACCACGCTCCAGCCAGGGAGTCGCCTTGCCTGGACCCTTGCAACATCGGCAGGGAACTCGGCCTGAAACGGAGGGTCTCCAACCGGCCGTTCCTCGAATCGCACGGACCGTTCCGGACGGTTGCGGTCGAGCACAAGCCCGTAGCTCCAGGGTGAGGTTGGAGAGACCTCCCAGTCGGCAAACTGCGGGTTGTCCTTGAGCTTCTTCCACTGCGTCCCGACCTTCAAGGCGTAGACCAGTGGACCGCGCTCGATCGCCACGGCGTCGTTGAACCCCCGGTAGAGGCGGGCGTTCATCGGCAGGCGGAGCGTGATCTTCCTGGTCGCGGACCAGCCTCCCGAGATCCTGAGAAACGCGCCTGGCCGCTTGATCTTCAAGGTCCCCGGCGCGTCCGGGCCGGGGGTGGCCCCCTCGACATCGACCGCCCCCGATGGCGCCTCGAGCTCAGCCTCGGAAGACCACTCGGGGATGCGCAGGTGGAGCGGAAAGCTCATCGGCTCGGTCACGGTCACGGCGATCCGGATCACGTCGCGGAACGGGTAATCCGTGGTGACTTCCAGCTTCACCGGCTTGCCCTGGAGCGTCGTTTCCACGGTGCAAGGAGCGTAGGCCACCGCGGCGAGACCTCCATCGGCGGTCTTCATCCACAGGCTCGACGCGAACTTCGGCCAGCCCTGGTGAAAGTTGGCCGTGCAGCAGCCGAAGTTTGGCTCCAGACCGTACAGGTTCGCGTCGGCATTGTTGCTCGTATAGATGTGCTCGCCCTGCCTGGTGCAGAGAACCTGATTGCACTGCTGATCATACTGGTGCGCGGTCATATCTTTCTTGAAGGTGGCGGGTAAGGCATTGTAGGCCAGCTTCTCAAGCCGGTCGCCCATGCGGGCGTTGCCGCTCACGGCAGCCATCCATTCCAGCGAGAACATGGCCTCGACCACGGTGCAGAGCTCGGTTCCCTGAGACGGATTCCGACCGGCGAGATGCTCGTCGCAGGTGAAGATACCGGTGGCCTGTCCGTGGTACCGGTCGAGCAGGTCGAGCATTGACCCGATGGCGGTTTTGTCGGCGGTGCCGCCCGTGAACAGGTAGCGCAGCGCGGCATACTTGAGCGCCATGGCGTTGTTCACGCCGTGGTTGTCCAGGTCCAGGTGGCCTTGCGACCTGGCTGTGAACTTGAAGTCCTCACATTGTGCCCGCCAGTCATGACTTTGAGTGAACGCCTTGCGGGCGAGGTCCAGCAGCCAGCCTTCACCGGTCTTCGCATGCAGCCAGTAGAGGCTGACCGCGAGATCGGCCACGCGCATCTTTGCCCAGCTATAGAGCGGCGTGCGGTCAATCACCTGGTCGATCTTCTTGCAGCACTTCAAAAGTGAGGGGATGACGCGCGGATCTCCGGTGGCCTCCTGATACTGGATGAGTGCCTTGAACAAGGGAAAGAGCGGCCAGACGTCATAGGGCTTGTGCCCCCCGGAGTCGCCCACCGGCCCCAGCCAGCCGTCCGCATGCTGGCGGTTCAGAATGGAATCGATGAACGGCTTGATCTTTGCCTGGAGCGTTCGATCTTCCAGCAGGTAGGCCAGCGGAACGACGCCGTCAAGCCAGTAGGGCACGCGCTCCCAGCCCTCCGCCTTGCCACCAATCCAGGCACTGTCCTTGATGTCGGGCCAGAACTCGTCCAGATGACCACCGAGCCCGGCGGCCTGCGTTCGCAGCTGCGCGTGCAGCCAGCCCGCGGGTTTGATCTGACCGAGCGGAAGCGGCTGCAAGGCTAGCGGCTGCACCCTGGATTCAGACGGACCGGACGGTTCGCTGGCTGCCGCCCATTCCAACCCTCCCCAGACCACCAGGGCGAATCCAGCCAGGATGAAGTTGCGGATGGCTCGTCGCATATGCACTTTCCCCGATGCGGCCTCAGAGGGCACCTCCGCGGTGTCACTTCATTGTAATCGGCGCATCTGGACGTCTGCCAGGAGATGCCGGCTGGGCTGGGACGTCAGGGGTTGATATCCGTGTTGCGGAGAATGAATCCGACGTTCGGAGCGTAGATCTGGGCATAGATCTTCACGACCGCGGTCCCCTGCTCGAGGGCGCCGGGCATTTTCTTGCTCGAGGGATAGTAGTGAATGTCGATGACTCCCTGAACATAGCCCTCGTCGTAGACGCCCGAGCTCGCGTTCACATCCAGCGTCACGCTGTTGATCACGTTCGGCCTGCCGCCCGCATCGACGCTGGTGCGGGGAGTGGCCAGGTCGAGGCCGAGCACCGTGTTGGAGTTGAGATTGCGGTCGAAGATCGCGGAAGTTCCGGTGGTCTGGAGCGAGGGATCGGTCGCCACGGCCAGCCGGAGCTGGATATCGCTGTGCAGCATCGTGGTGTTGGTTCCCGCGCCGCGGATGTTCACCAGCATGGCCTGGCTGCTGAAGTTACCCGGCTGGATCACGTAGGGCCCGCGGTAGACCGCCTTGAAGAGCTGCTTCTTGACCTCCGTCTGGGTTGCGGTGCCGGTGGGCTGGATCACCAGGTTGTAGCCTGGGTTCGCGGGTGCCTGGAAGCCCTGGTTGGAAGGAACGGCGATGGACTGGGATGTCGGGGTGAACCTGGCATTTCCGCTCGAAGAGCTGCTGGTGGCAGCCCCTCCTCCGAATGCGGGCGGCGCCTGTGCCGGGCTGGTCACGCCCCGCATCAGGGCTTGCACCTTGGGCGAATGGACCATGGCGTTGTAGTTTCCCGCCAGGACGTCGGTGACCAGGGAGAGCAGCGCGCGGTCTTCCATCGCCTCGAGGGCCGGCTTGCAGCCGCGTGTGGTGCGTTGTCGCATCGATCTCTCCCCCGGCCTGGCAATTCAACCGGTCCCGCGGCCCCGCCCCTCAACCCTCCTGAAACATCGGCACAAGCGACACCGGGGCTTTGACAAGTTGCCCTTGCCTGCCACGGTCATGGCAATATTCGTTTGCCGGTGACCGTGTTCAGGTTCACCATGCTGCGGCGATGGCGGATGGCCGTGTCGAGGTACTGCTTGGCGATCTGGTTGAACTCCTGCTGGGCGGCGATGAACTCGACAACGCTTTTCTCACCCGCATTGAGCAACCGGAAGGCCTCGTCGCGGACCTGTTTCGCCGCCGGTATGACATCCTGCGAGAGCTCGTTGACCTCGCGCAACGAAACCTGGTACTCCTGAACCGCCTTCTCCACGTCCACCAGTGCCTGACGCTCCACGTCGGACAGCTCGATCTGGGTTTGCGCGACGTTGAGCACCGCGCGCTGGATGCCTCCCTGGTTGCGGTTGAAGATCGGCAAGGGGACCGTCACTCCCAGTGCATACGAGACCGCACTGCGGAGGCCGTAGGGTGCGTTATCCTGGTAGGTGTAGGGCTGGAAGAGAAGGTACGGGTTCGCATAGCGATTGGCTCGGGCAAGCCGCACATCGGCCTCGGCACGGACGACGCCCAGCCGGTAGGAGTTGATGTCGGGCCGCGATTCCAGCGCGATTCTCCGCAGCTCCTCCACCGCAGGCGGCGCAGGCTGGGTATCGTAGATGGTGCCGCGCAGCTCCATCTTATCGACTTCTTCACGGGTCAGATTCAGAAGCGATCCGAGGTCGAGCTTGGCCTTGCGGTAGGCCGTCTCCGCATCGGCAAGGCCAAGCTGGGCCGTGCGGAACTGGATCTTGATCCGGTTCAGATCGCCCAGAGAAGCGCTGCCGCGCTTGTAGAGCTCCTGGTACTTGAGAAAGAGACTCCGCGTCCCCTGGACACTGACGCGCGAGTAGCGGACGATCTGCCGCGCCGACAGAGCACCCAGTACGTAGGCATCGTACACATCATCGATCCGCTGCCGGACGGCCTCCTGGAACTGTGCCTCCAGCACCTTCTCGGCACGCTCGGCCACCGCGGTACGGGCCTGGCGCTGGCGGGCGATGTCGAGAAGGAACGTCACGTTCGTGTCGTACTGCGTGGGCCCGCCGGTGACTGACCGGTTGAAATGGTAGCCCGGATAGGGGACGAGCTGACCATCCTGGTAAAATACGGGATTCGCGCGCAGGCTGGCCTGAAGGACGTCGGCCCTGGCCTGGGGGATCTCGTAGTACTTGGCCCGAAGGTCCCGGCTACGTTCAAGCGTGATCTCGATGGCCTGGTCAAGCGTCAGCCCGCCCGGGGGGCCGTCATCCTCGGGGCCTGAGGGGAGCGCGAGCGGTCCGACGAAGGGGGCTGCGGAGCCGGACAGAGGCTCGGGCTGCGGTGCGCTGATGCCTGACTGTAGCATAGTAGGGGACGGTGCCGTCGCGGGGTTGACCACGGCCGTGGGTATGCCCTTCGGTGCCGTCGTGCCCGCGCGATTGCTCAAGAAGCCGCCGGCACCGGGTAGGTTGCCGTAGCTACCGCCCCCGGCACCTGGTGCGCCTCCCAGGACGGAAGTCGACCCCCCGATCTGGGAAGGCGTCGGCGAGGTTCCGGGTCCCTGTGCATGCGCATCGCAGTCGAACGCATGCAGCCAGGATCCCAGCAAGAGGAGGCTGGCAAGCCGACTGTGTCGCAACGCATGATCCATCATTGCATCGACAGCCTTCCTGGCCTGATGGAAGCTGCGGCCAGCCTCGGCGTCCGGCTCGCCCGGGCAATCGGCGCGATTGCTATAACCCGTACAGTCCTTCATCGGCCATCCGGGGCCGTTTCTGAAGTGGGTCTTGTCGGCTCACCCGGCAGAAATCAGTGCTCGACCGAGATCGAGACGTTGTGGCTCTTGAGCGGGTCCAGCTTCTCGTCGAGTTCCGGCTGGGTGGAGAGGAATTCGCCCTCCAGCATGACCCGGTCCTCGTACATCTGCTCGAGGATGAGGCTGCCGGTGGCGACCACCTCCTCGCCCGGTTTCAGCTCTCTGATACCTGGCGCGGGGGGAGCGACAAGGACGAAATCGTTGTTTTCCTTGGCGACGAGAATGGGCCGGCGATCAAACTTGTTGTCGGGGCCGGCCTCCTTGACGTAGACATAATCGACGCGGTCGACCGAGACCATCGCGCCGCGCGGGATCACCGTCTGACCTTGCTCAGGTGGCACTTCGAGCAGGACGCGCACGAACATCGCCGCCTTGAGCTTGCCGTCGGGATTGGGAATCGAGGCGCGGAACTTGGCCGCGCGTGTGTCCATGTCAATCGCCTTGTCCACGTACTCGACCTGGCCGTCGATGGTCCGACCGGAGTAAGGGAAGACGACTTTCAGCTTCTGCCCTTCCTTGACCTTATCGGCGTCAAGCTCGCTGACGGTACCGCGGACCCAGAGCCGTTCCAGCGGCGCTATTTGCATCAGCTCATCCTTGGAGTCATAGTAGTTGCCGCGGACGGCCGTCCGTTTGATGACGATTCCCGGCGCCCGGCGCGGAGGAACATCTTGGCCTTCTTCACTCCGTCTTCCTTGGGAACCGCGTTGATCTCCGCCTCGGTCAGGCCAAAGACCAGGAGCTTGTCACGAGCGAGCTTCATTTGCAGGTTGCTCTTGGCCTCGTCGTTCTGAGCCTCGATCAGGTCCTTGCGCGGAATCGCGTTGGTCTCGGCCAGCGGCGACTTGTTCTCGAGCACCTTCTTGTCGCGGGCGTGCTGGCTGATGGCCGTTTCGTAGTCGTTCTTGGCCACGGCCAGGTCGGTGCTGAAGAGCTCCAGCAGCGGGTCGCCAACCTTGACGACCGATCCCAGGTCGACAAGGACCTCCTCCACCCGGCTGTCGAACTGGGCGCGCACGACCGTCAGCTTGGCGGGGTCGTAGTCGGTCGTTCCGCTCAGCCGCAAGAGCATGGGGAGAGTCTGCTTCTCCACAATGGCAGTCTTCAGTCCAATTCCCTGCACTTGCTCGGGAGTCAAGCTGAGCCTGTGATTCCAGCGCGCAGCCGGCGAGGCATCCGGAGTCCAGAGCTTGCTGGTCTGAGGCTCGCCGGCCTGAACAGTGGAAACGGCAAGCCTATGCCAGACCCGCTCGACGCGGGCGCGCGTCCGCTCGTCGAGGGTCAGCCAGGTGCCGATCCCGGCCAGCACGGCAAGAAAGAGCATGAGCTTCCAGGAGATCTTCATGTCCCGGGTCCTCCCGTGTCGGCGTTGTCCGGAGTGGTGGGGTCGGGCGTTTCGCCGGCCGTCCAGGGATGGGCCGGATGAGCGGAAGAGTGCTGGGGATGCAGGAACCGGTCGGTGTAATGCGAACCGAGGATCAGCTCGGCCTTGCACTCGCCATGGCCGGCGGGGGCCGGGAAGAAGCTGTAGAGCACGGGCATCAGGTAACGGGTCAGGAAGAGCGTGCAGAGCATCGCGCCCACGACCACAATGCCCAGCGGTCTCTGCGCCTGGGAGCCAATCGACGTGGCGATCGCGGCCGGAAACAGGCCCAGGGCCGCCGTCAGCGAGGTCATGACGACCGGCCGGACGCGCAGCTCGGCGCCCCGCATGACCGACTCGCGCACCGGCAGGCCCGCTTCGCGCAACTGGTTGAAGTAAGAGATCAAGAGCACTCCATCCTGAACGGCCACGCCGAAGACCGACACGAACCCCACAGCCGCCGAGATGGAAAACGGTGTGCCCGTGATCCAGAGTGCCAGGATTCCCCCCATCGACGCCTCCAGCACATTGACCATCACCAGGATCGAATCCTTGATCGAGGAGAAGGCCGTGTACAGAAGCACCATGATCAGCACGATCGAGATCGGCACGATCCAGAGCAACCGCGCATTGGCCTCCTCCATCTGCTGGAACTCGCCCGACCAGTCGATGTCGTATCCCTCGGGCAGCTTGGCCCCGTGCACCGGGTCCATCACCTTCCTTCTGGCCTCGGCAATCGTCGAGGCCAGGTCACGCCCCTGGACGCTGAACTTGATCGGAATGTAGCGCCGGTTGTTCTCGCGATAGATGTACGCCGCTCCCGGCTTGTGCGGGTCAATCTTGGCCACTTGCTGGAGCGGTACTCGCGCCCCCGGCTTGCCGTCCTGGCCGGGAGTGTCCACCGTGATCCGTTCGATGACTTCCGGGTCGTCACGCTGATGTTTCGGCAAGCGGAGCACAATGTCGAACCGTTTCTCACCCTCGATCATCTGCGTGAAGGCCCTGCCGCCGACCGCCACCTGGACCACCGCCTCCACGTCCGACACGTTGATGCCGTACCGTGCGCACTCATGGCGGTCAATCTGGATCTCCAGGTTGGGCTGACCGATGATGTGAAAGAGACCGGCGTTGGAGATACCCGGAACCGTGTTGAGGATATTGATCACGCGCTGTCCGGCTTCCTCCAGCTTCTTCAGGTCGTTGCCGAAGAGCTTGATCGAGTTGGCTCCCTTGACTCCGGAGAGCGCCTCCTCCACGTTGTCGCGGATGAGCTGCGAGAAATTGAAATTGATGCCTGGGAAGATCTCAAACTTTTTCATCAGTTCATTCTGGATCTCCTCACGCGTGATGGTCCGCTGCCAGATCTCCTTGCCGAAGATCTTGACCGGCTTCCTGCGCCACTCCTCCATGGGAATGAGCGGGGCGTTGAATTCCAGGTTGTAATAACTGGTCACGTCGGTGCCGTCGTCGGGCCGGCCGACGTGCGACATCACGGCCCTGATCTCGGGAATCGAGCCGATCACGGCGCGGAGCCGGGGCGCCATCCGCGCGGCCTCCTGAAGCGTGACGGTGCGCGGCAGGAGCGCGCGGATCCACAGGTTCCCCTCCTCGAGCGGGGGCATGAACTCGCCGCCCAGCCCGGGGATCAACCAGATTGTGAACGCCAGCAGCGACCCCATGCTGGCCAGCAGCAGGTAGCGGTGCCGGAGGATCTTGTCGAGCATCACGAGGTACCGCAGCTTCATGATCCGGTCAATGAACGTTTCTTTCTCTTCGCTCTTGTTGGCGAAGAGGAAGGAGCAGAGGACCGGCGTGAGCGTCACGGCCAGGATGAGCGCGCCGCAGATGGCAAAGGCGTAAGTGTTCGCCATCGGTCCAAAGAGCGCCCCTTCCGGACCGGTCATGGAGAAGAGCGGAATGAAGGCGCAGACGATGATCAGCGTCGAGAAGAAGAGGGCCCGCTCGATCTCGTACGAGGCTTCGATGATGCGGTCGACCAGGGGGCGCGTGCGGTCGGCGTCGGGCGCGGTGATGTGCCGGTAGATGTTCTCGACGATGATCACAGAGCTGTCCACGATGATTCCAAAGTCGATCGCCCCGATGGACAGCAGGTTGGCGGACTTCCCCTGGAGGTAGAGCACCGAGACCGAGAACAGGATGGCCAGCGGGATCATCAGCGCCACGATCCCCGCGCTGGTGATATCGCCCAGGAAGATGAACAGGATGAGGATCACCAGCCCCATTCCCACCAGCATGTTGTGCAGCACGTTGTGCCGGGTGACGTAGACCAGGTCGGTGCGCCGGTTGAACGGCTCGATCTTCATGCCCTTGGGCAAGAGACCGCCGGCATTCAGCTCGTCGATCTTCTTCTGGACAGCGTTGGATGTGGGGAGCGATTTCTCGTACTTGCGCATCAGCACGATGCCTTCCACGACATCGTTCTGGTCGTTGCGCCCCACGACGCCCAGCCGGGGCTGGTAGCCGATCACCACGCGGGCAATTTGCTTGATGTAGACCGGCATGTTCCGGTAGGTGGTGACCACGACGTCCTGGATGTCCTCGAGCTTCTCCACCTCCAGCGCATATGCGCGTCCGGCATTGCCGGGTTCGAGCGAGTCGATGCCTTCACCCAGGTAGCCGATCGCCCGGACGTTGTGCGACTGGTCACCCAGGGGAAGCACGTCGCCGCCCACGTTTGCGTTGGATTGCGTGATCGCGTCGGTGACCATCTGCAAGGTCACGTCGTACCGCTTCATGAGCTGGGTATCCAGCAGCACCTGGTACTGCTTGACCGTGCCGCCGAACCCGGTGACGTCGATCACCCCCGGTACGGTGCGGAGCTGCCGCTCCAGCACCCAGTCCTGCACCGCCTTGAGCTGGTTCAGCGTGTAGCCGTCACCTTCCAGGACGTAACGCACGATCTCACCGGTGGGGCTCCAGGGCGAGAGTGTCGGCGTGACTCCCTGGGGCAGGGTGCTCACCATGCCGATGCGATTGATCACCTCCTGCCGTGCCTGCCAGTAATCCGTCCCGTACTCAAAGATGCATTTGACATCGTTGAGCCCCGCGAGCGAAATACTCCGTAGGTATTTCAGCCCCGGCATCCCGTTGAGGGCCGTCTCGATCGGGATGCCGATCAGCCGCTCCATCTCCTCGGGGCTGGTGCCAGGGTTCTGCGTGATCACCTCTACCAGGGGCGGCGTCGGGTCGGGATATGCCTCGATGTTCAGGTTGTAAGCGGCATGCAGGCCGAACGCCACCAACGCAATCGTCCCCAGCAGGACAACGAACCGGTTGTGCAAGCTCCAGGAAATGAGCGTTCGTACCATGCAGTGCCTGCCTGTCCACTCAGCCTGGCCATGATTCTGCTCGCGGGTGCTTTCACACGCGGATCACCCCGTTGCGGCACCTTCGTTTGCTTCGCCATCGCACGACATCTTGTTCATTCAATGTACACTGTCATTCGAAAAGAAAAGTAGCCGTCAGTCGCATGAACCAGCGCATTCAGGGAACCGGGGGCACCGATCAATCAATGCAAGCAGCCAAGATTAGACTCGGGCAAACTCTTGGCTTGTAAGGATCTCAGTCATGTGGCCAGGCGCGTAGCAACTTGCGGACCGTCACGAGCTGGCCCAGGTGATAGGCATTATGGTCCGCCACCAGGAGCGCCTCACGGAGGATCGTTTGCCCCTGGCCGTGGGGAATCGGAGCGAAGAGGTCGGTCGTGGGGTCTTCCACCAGTGCTACCATGGTTTTCAGATCCGCGCGGAATGCTTGCACCGTCCGATCCCAGGCGGTGTCATCCGGCGGGGCGTCACCGTCGGGCCAGTAGCCCAGGGGAAAGTCGGGCGACTCATGGCTCGGGTCGATCGAGAACCGCAGAATGTCCCACTGGGCAATGCGCATGTGCTCGAGCAGCCGCCAGGCTGTATGGGACAGCCCCGGAGGCCGGAGGCCGCGTTGTGCGGGCGGCAAATCGGCAATGGCCGCCTCGAAATCCAGGTGCGCGTTGCCGCCTTCCAGCAGCTCCCGAAGATGTCGCCGCAGCGATTCGCCATCCATCGGACCCTCCGCCTTGCAAGAAATTAGTCCGTGACTTGCCGGGGAATTTGCTTCATTATTCCAGTGCAGAGCAAGTCAAGAAGATCACCAGAGGCGCGGCGGAGTGAATTTGGAGATGCCGGAGGCTGCTGAAACCTGGGACGCGGGCGACCTGGCATGCGGGCCGATGCTCCTGGCGCTCAAGAGCCGTCTGGAGCGGCTGAACTCCGGGCAGGTCTTCCGCCTGATCACAAGCGATGAGGGTGCCCCGGTCGATGTCCCCGCCTGGTGCCGGCTTACCGGACACCGCTTGCTGCACTCGGACCACCCCCGTTACGACCTTCAGCGCAGAAAGGACTGAACTCGCCATGGCCGGAACGTTTTGCGTCTCGCTGACCCGCTCGCTGGACGATCCCGACCGCGCCACGGTGGCCTTCGTGGTGGCAGGCGCCGCCGTGGCCTCCGGGCAAGAGACCATGGTCTTCCTGAGTATCCAGGGCGTCCGTCTGGCCGTCGAAGGCACGGCCGATGCCATCCACGAGCCAGGCTTCCAGCCGCTCAGGGAGCTCATGACCAGCTTTATCGCGGCCGGTGGCACCATCCTCGTCTGCTCCCCCTGCTTCAAGAAGCGCGGCCTGGACCCAGGCACGCTCATCCCCGGCGCGACGATCGTCGGTGGTGCCCGGCTGGTCGAGTTCCTGGCGCAGGGGCGCCCTGCGTGAGCTACTGACACGATCCTGGCGGCGATGGCGACCATCATGATTGATCCGAGACGCACACCAGGTGAACAGCCGGGCCCCGAGCCCGCGGCGCGGTTTGATGGCGGCAACCTCGACTGTGGCAGCGGTCTCTTGCTCCAGATCAGGCGCCACATCGACCCGCTGCAACCGGGAGAGATCCTCGAAATTCGCTCCACCGAGCCCTCCGTGAGCGAGGACTTGCCGGCCTGGTGCCGGCTCACCGGCAATGTGCTCGTCTCCTTGCGGCATGACCGGGACGCGGCCGCATGGACGTTCCTGATCGCCAGGCAAGGAACCGGACCCACCGCCAGGGAGCCGCGGGTTGCCTCCAGCCATGCCTCCTCAGCCCGGCCACTTGCGACGGCCGATCCGGCGTCGGGCCGCTTGACGTCCCCGGACGATCGCCAGCCGGCGATCGCCGCCCTTGCTGTCATGGGCCTTGGAAGCTGGCCCCGGCCCCCCTGGCTGCTGGAGGCCCTGCACGGCAGGCTCGAAGGCCGCGTCTCGGAGCCGGAATACTCCGCGCTCGCCGACCGTGCCGTCGCCCAGGTCGTCCAGGCACAGCTCGAGGCGGGCGTCGATGTCGTCACCGACGGCGAGCAGCATCGCGACAGCTACGCCAGCTTCGTGGCCAGCCGCCTGGAGAACTGCCAGCTCATCCCGATCGTCGACCTGCTGCCTTACGTGGAACATCCGGAGGCTTTCGCCCGCGAGCTCCAGGCGCTCGACGTCCCGGCCCAGTCGGTACGCCATCCCGCCGTCTTCGGCAGGCTGGCGCGCAACCCGGCGCGGCCGCTGGCCGTGCATGAGCTGATCGCGGTGCGGAAGCTGACGGACCGGCCGGTCAAGATTGCGCTGCCGGGCCCTTACCTGCTGACCCGGACCATGTGGCTGGAATGCGTTGCCGACCGTGCCTATAGCAGCCGCGAGGCACTTGCCGCCGACGTGGTCGAGGTGTTGCGGGCGGAGATCGCCGCGCTCCTGGAGGCCGGTGCCGCGCTCGTACAGCTTGACGAGCCAGTCTTGACCGAGGTGGTCCACGGACGCCCTGCGGGCGGCAATCGCTCGTTCATGTGCGGCGCCCTCGGGGAGAAAAGGCCCATCGCCGAGGAGCTCGATTTTGCACGATCGCTCCTGGTCAGCACGCTGGAGCCATTCCCCATCGAAAGGCTGGCGATGCACGTTTGCCGCGGCAACTGGACGCGCGATGTGTCCGCCGCGCTTTCCGGCGATTACGCGCCACTGGTCCCGCTCTTCCGTTCGCTTCCCGTGGGGACGCTTTTCCTCGAGCTGTGCACTTCCAGGGCCGGCGAGATCGATGTGCTCAAGGGCTTGCCCGAGAGCGTCCGCATCGGCGTGGGCGTGGTCGACCAGAAGTCCGGCCGGGTGGAACCGGTCGAGGAGATCGTCTTCCGCGCCCGGCGTGCGATCGCCCTGTTCGGCCGCGACCGAGTGCTGCTGAATCCCGACTGCGGCTTCGCCACCTTCGCCGACAGCCCCATCACCGCGTTCGAGACTGCCTCTGCCAAGCTGGCGAACCTGGTGCGCGCCAGCCGTCTCCTCCGGGAAGACTTTCCTTGATCACGCTGTGGTCACCTGGTGATCACGAACCGGTCCAGCTCCTCGCCCTGGAGCGAGACCTGGCGGACCAGCACGCTCGGCCCATCCACCGTGGCGACGGTCAGCGAATGGACCTTCGAAACGAACTTGCATGTGAAGCTTTTCCAGGACGCGGGGTCGTTCTGCTGCTCCGGGTTGTACAGGCTCGCGCCGCCGGCGCCGGTGACCAGGTAGATGACGCCTGAGGGCCGCGTATGCAAGCGGCCATCGAAGGTGCGGTCCAGGGTCCAGGTGCCCGGCACGAGTTCCTTGTCATGCATGGGCTTGCCGCTGGTGCGCGGTTCCGCGGCGAACCGGAGTGGGAAGGTGCGCTGGTAATTGTGCACGTGGCCGCAAAAGA
Organism: uncultured Planctomycetaceae bacterium; assembly: GCA_963833985.1. GTDB lineage: Bacteria > Planctomycetota > Planctomycetia > Isosphaerales > Isosphaeraceae > Aquisphaera. The sequence continues at coordinate 5,988,603 of CAWIAD010000002.1, read as the reverse complement.
CAATCGACACGTTGCCGGCCTCGAAAAGGTCGGCGAGGACGCGCGAATTCTCCTCGTCCGAATGCTTTCGGGCCGACTGGAAGCCCGGCTGATGAAGGGCGACGAACCGCCAGGTGGCGTGCTGGGCGGCCGCCAGGTCCTGCTGCACCCAGGCTCGCAATTGCGGGTCGGTCCAGTCGACGTACGGGTTGGCGTCCAGGACCAGCCAGTGAGCGTTGCCATGGTCGAACGAGAAGTTGCCCATGCGGGGAAACGCCGGCCCGGCGGCGTCAAGGAATGCGCGGCGGTTGGCCTCCGGCCCCTTCAGGGCGGGCACGTGTGCGGAACCCTCCACGCCCGGCGGACCATTGAGGGGCTGCGACCAGTAGAGGAAATAGGCCAGCGAGTCGGGGTACTTGCCCAGGTCGCGAGTGCCGACGTCATGGTTTCCCGGCGCGGCCACGAAGATCGTCGATCGCAAGAGCGGCGCACCGGCCGCGGGCGACGCGTCATCGGCGTTGTAGATCGGCCAGAAGTTGGGGCGATACTCGGAGATCCTGCCCCGGTCGTAGACGATGTCGCCCGTGATCATGACGAGATCGGGGCGCGCCTGGAATGCCTGGTAGGCGATGGCCTTCTGTTCGCGGCTGCTGGTTCCGCAGTCGCCGAAGACGACGAACCGGTAGGGCGCGTCGCCGGCGGCGGGCGGGCGCCCACGGGCCGAGAAGACCAGTTCGTTGTTCTTGTTCACGCGGTAGGAAAACTCGGCCCCCGTGGTCAGACCCTTCAGGCTGGAGCGATAGACCCGGTGGGGCGGAATGCCAGGCACGGCGACTCTCCGCATCGCGGCCGGGCCGGCCTTGCGCCACTCGGACGGGGCACCGGACGGGTTCGCCTGCCGGTACTCCACCGTCCAGGCGGCCTCGTCATCATTGTCTTGCCAGAGCAACTGCATGCCCGGGCCACTCTCGAACTTCGCGGAATCCCCCCACTGGAGATAGGGTTTGACCAGGAACGGTCCGGCCGGCCCCTGCGCGGTCGGAGATCCGGAAAGCCTGCCAGCCGGATCTCCGCAGCCTGCCCCTAGAGACAGCACCAAAGCCAGGAGAGCGACTTGCAAAGAAAACATGAGTTTTTCCATAAGACATTTCAGAAGCACCGGAGCTCACGCGTTTTCAGAAGTTCCGCTCGGGGGCCTGGCTCAGCGCCACGCGAGCAAGCACATCATTCTCTCCCAGGCGAACGCCGGATGCCACAAGAAATCTGTCCGGGATCATGCGACCTCATCGCCATGCGACCTCATCGCCATGCGACCACATAAGGCATGCGCCATGCGGCATGTGGCTCACGCGGCGCGGCGAGCGCCGGTCACCGATGAGACCGATGCGGCCCGTCCACACCTGCTCCGCCTCCGTTTCATGGAAATCAGGGACGCGTCTCCGGCAGGCGGCGATAGCGTACCACCGCGGCGCCGGGCTTCGCCCCAATCGCCAGCGGCAACCCATGGTCGGCCAGCTCCTGGCCATCGTGAAGCGACGTCCGGCCCGTAGCGAGATCCGAGATCTCGTAGCGCGCCTCCGGCGCAATCCCGCGCAGGCGATAGCTCTCGGCGGCCTGCACGGCCCGCGATCGGCGGAACGCCTCCACGATGCCGTCTGCTTGCTCCGGCCGATCGAACTGCCAGGCGAGCCAGCGCTCCTCAGCACGGTTGTCACCGGTCAGGCGGTAGAAGTCGCCCTGGTAATAGGGCACGACGGCGCGCCATTCGGCAGTAAGCTTGCGGAGCAAGTCGTAGTCGAGATCCGCGCGCCGCAGGTCATAGCCGAGCACCACGTTCATGGCGTGCCCGCTGCGAATGGCGTATGCGTCGACAGTTTCCACCGGGACCGTATTCGAGCCGAAGCAGGGAAGCCACTCGAACAGGCTGGCGTGGAACGCCTGCTTGGCCGCCAGGTGTGCATAGTTGTAATCGGTCGGGTGCAGGGCGATCGCCCGGCGCATCGTCTCCAGGTCGTTGCGCCGGCCGCCGGAGGCGCAGCTATCGATGATCAGGCCGGGATGCCGCCGGCGCAGCTCGTCCCAGTAGGCCAGGTAGTTCTGAATGTGCTGGTTCTCGGTCATTCCTTCTCGGTCGGGTGCATCGTTCTTGCGCCAGTACGCCAGTGGGTCCATGTTGAAGTCCTGGCGATAGAGCCGGATCCTCTGCTCGCGCAGTACCTTGTCCACATGATCGGTCAGCCAGTCGCGGACCTCAGGCCGGCCCAGGTTCAGCAAGATCTTGCCCAGCAGCCAGTCGGGATGATTCTCGGCCAGCCACGTTCCCTGGGCCACACGCTCGGGCTCGAACCAGACGAGCGTCTTGACTCCCACCTTTTCTGCATGGTCGCTGATGGCACGCAGTCCTCGCGGAAACCGCTTCAGGTCGGGCTCCCAGGTGCCCGTTCGGGGCCACTGCCCCTCACACGGATACCAGCCCGCGTCCATCCACCAGAAATTGATCGGCACGCGCTCCTGCCTGTAGCGGTCGATGAAGAAGTTCTGGTTCTCCTCGTTGGCGCCAGTCATCTCGTTGAACTCGCCCGAGGTGTTGCCGAAGAGCAACGGAGGCGGCAGCGCGCCGTCGCCGGTGCGTGGAACATTGTGGGCGAACATCCAGCGCCGCCAGAGGTTCTGCGCCTGCGCCGTGTCGTCTCCCTGCCAGAAGACCAGGGCGATGAGCGGCGTCCGCACGGTTTCTCCGGGCCGGAGCACCAGGCGGGTCAGCTCCTGGCCGGCCGTGATGTGCAGCGCTCGACCCTCGTCCCGCGCGAACGTGGACGCCCACTGGCCGGGCCATCCCACCGCGATCATCAGCCCGCCGCCAGGCGGCATCTCCAGGTTGTAGTAAGGAAAGGCTCCATTGCTCCCTCGACCTCCGACCGGCGCGAACCGCTCCGTGGTGCCGGCGTTCAGCGTCCGCTCGAACGGTTCGTAGAGGTCGGCGGCGGACGTGTCCCCCTTGCGGCCGTGCAGGACGAATTTCCCGGGCTCTTCCGCACCGCGATCAAGACTGGTATCCAGTCCCTCGATCCGCTCCAGGATGGGCGTCGCGGACTTACCCATGTTCTTGAAATACACGGTCCATTCCACGGCGGGATAGTCGGCATACTCGACGACGACACAGCGCACCTCCAGTCCCGTCGCGGCGTCCGTCCAGGTCAAAGTGCGCCGGGTGCGCGCCGGGGCCATCTCTGCCGTCTCGCTGTGGCTCGGCCAGGCCCCAAGAAGCGTCGCTGACGGCTTTCCCCCGTACACGAAGGAGAACGGCGGATTCTGCCGCGGGCTCTCGAAGCGCGCCTTGACCCATTCGGACTTCCGCGCCATTTCACCGGGGCGCACCCATTGCGAAGGTCTCGGGCTATCGGCCCGTGAGAGTGTTGCCAGCATTGTGAGCAGGAGCAAACCGGCAACCCGCAAACCCAGTACGCGTGACACCATGACAGAGCCCCTCGAAGTGAATTGGTTCCATGTCAGAGCGACCACCCGTTCCGGTAGGAGCTGCGCAGGTACCTGTTGGCGTCCGGGAGATTGGTGATCTCGCCTTTCTCTGCGTTCCAGGCAATCCGCGCCTCGACGCGCTTGGCGACGTTACCCAGAAGACAGATCTCGGTGAGCGGGCCGGAAAACGCGAAATCGGCGACGGCCCGGTTTCCCGCCTTGCAGGCGCGGACCCAGTCGAGCTCGTGCGAGGTGGCGACCCGCGGCAGGGTGCGGGCGGGAGGCGGGATCTCCTTCGTTCGTGCCGCCCCGATGAGCACGGGAAGATCGTTTCCAGTCACGCCGGCCACGAGCGTGCCCTGAGTGCCGTGGAAAATGGCGCCGCCCTCCGCCGGCAACTTCGCGCCGTCCTCCAGCGCGTCGGGCCGGGGCGGCTGCATGCCCTCGTACCAGACGACCTTCACGGGAGGGAGCTTGCCGCGGGCGGGGAACTGGAACGTGACCACGGCGGCCAGGGGATGAACCTCCTGACTTGCGCCGCAGCAGGTGGCGTCGATCGTCTCCGGGGCGGTCAGCTCCAGTGCGGTGACGACGGGATCCAGCGTGTGCACGCCGCGATCACCCATCATGCCGCAGCCGAAGTCCCAGAAGCAGCGCCAGGTGGCGGGATGATAGGCCCTGTGATAGGCCCGCATCGCCGCCGGACCGATCCACAGGTCCCAGTTCAGCTCCTTTGGTACGGGCATGGCGTCCCGGGGACGGTCTCCCCACTGCGAGCTCCAGTAGGCGTGGCCCCAGGGGTAATACGTGAGGCTGCACCAGGCATCCACCCGGCGAATCTCGCCCAGCCGTCCCGAGGCAATCCATTCACAGGTCTGGCGAATGCCTTCACCCGAGTGGCCCTGGATCCCCATCTGCGTGCTGACCCGAGATTCCCGCGCCGCCTTCGTGAGCATCCGGGCCTCGTGAACGTCGTGGGTGAGCGGCTTCTGGCAGTAGACGTGCTTGCCTGCGCGGAGGGCCGCCATGGCAATCACCGCGTGCGTGTGGTCGGGCGTGGCGATCACCACGCCGTCGATGTCTTTCTGGCGATCGAGCAGCACACGGTAGTCGGTGTAGAACTTCGCGCTGGAATAGCGCTGGACGATCGGGGCGGAATAGCTCGGATCCACGTCGCAGAGCGCGACGATGTTCTCCGATTCGAGATTCCTCAGGTTCGCGGCGCCCATGCCGCCAATGCCGATCCCCGCGATGTTCAACCTCTCGCTGGGGGCAATATATCCCGCGCCTCCCAGAACGTGGCGCGGCACGATGGTCAGTGAGGCGCAGGCGGCGACGGCCGTGGCCTTCGCGAGCAGCTCACGGCGCGTGAATGGACCCGTCATGGCAAGTCCTCCTCGTTGGCGCTTCAGTCCGCTGGACATACCCGGCGCCTTGCCCCGATCGGCGCCGCGGCTCAGGCGGCACACCCGCAAGCAACGATCATCATCCGGAGGGACGCACGAACCACGGGGCGGGAGGGAGCAAGGAAGGTCAGGCGACACGAGGCGTCCAGCGACCGCTGTCACGCGGCCCGCACGCGTCATGCCCGCCAGGGGCTCTGCTCATGCTTGCACCTTAGAGCCTCGACCGGGGCAATACAAGCCACTGCCCGGGAGATTCATCTAGCCGGGGATCACGACCCCATGGTCGTCAATCGATGTAGAGGAACTCGTTCGCGTTGATGAGCGCGAGGCAGAGATCCTTGAAGGTCGCTCCGGAATCCAGAAACGCGAGTGCCAGTGCCTGCTCGGCCGCATCGGGCGGACGCCCCAGCGTGAGGACATACGCGCGCCGGACCCGCGCGGCGGGGTTGCACTCGTCCTGCGCGCGTGTGCGCTCGGCAATGGCAGCCGCGGCCTCGGCGGCCAGGCGGCTGTTCATCAGGCTGAGGGCCTGCGGCGCGCTGGTGGTGACCGGCCTGCCTGGGCAGCTCACGTTGGTATCGGGGCGGTCGAAGGCCTCGAAGAAGGGATACCGCAGGTTGCGCCTCACGAACACGTAGAGACTCCGCCTGCGGCAATCCTCGATTCTCGGCGAGACCGGCCAGACCGCGCCCTTGCTCGAGAGCTTCGTGAGCTCCGCGGGCAGAGGCGGAAAGACGCCCGGCCCGCCGAGCGCCGGGTTCAACCGGCCCGAGGCCGCCAGCAGTGCATCGCGAATGGCCTCTCCGTCCAGCCTGCGCCGGTTCTGATGCGACAGCAGGAGGTTCTCCGGATCGGCCCTGCTGGTATCCGTCGATTGCGAGGACTGCCGGTAGGTCGCGCTGGTGACGATCAACCGTTGCAGGGTCTTCAGGCTCCAGTGCCGCGCCACCAGCTCGCTGGCCAGCCAGTCGAGCAGCTCGGGATGGCTCGGTTCATCGCCCATCTTGCCGAAATCGCTGGACGTGCCGACCAGACCCCGGCCGAAATGGCCCTGCCAGAGCCGGTTGGCCATCACCCGGGCCGTGAGCGGATGATCGCCGCGCGTCAGCCATTCCGCCAGAGCGCGGCGACGCCCGGTCGTGCCGCCACGGCCTGCAATCACCGGCGGGTCGGTCGCGAGCACGGCCGGAAACGCCGGCGCCACGGCCGGTCCGCGCGCGGTGTATTCGCCGCGCCTCAAGAAGTAGGTCGGCGGAGCCTTGCGGTCAGGCTCGTCTATTCCCCGTGCGGTCGGCAGGGCAGGGGGCGCAGCCTTGTCGATCCGGTCCAGGCGCTCCAGCAGCATTTGCCGCCGGGCCTGCGCTGGCTCGTCCAGCAGCCGGGGCCAGTCCCTGGCCTTGATGCGCCCGTCACCGTGCAGCCATGTGTAGACCAACGTGACGTCCGCGGCCGTGCGCTGTGACTCCGGCTTCTCGTAGGCCGCCACGGCGTCATCGAGTGCCCCCATCGGCAAGCCCGGCGCCAGATGGTCTCGCACCGGCTTCTCGATGCTGAGGATCTCCGTCTGAACGCCGGCAACTTGCTCTCGCCAGGCCGTGACGGCCCGTTCATGAGCCAGGCGCCGCTCGGTCGAGGCCAGCGGATAGTCGTCGCGAAACCGGGCCGCGGCGAAGAACGCTTGCAGGCGATAGAAATCCACCTGGCGAATCGGGTCGAACTTGTGATCGTGGCACCGCGCAGCCGATCGTGAGGCCAAGGAAGACAAGGCCCGTCGTCTCCGTGATGTCGTTCAGCGCGTTCTGCCGCCTCAACCCCTGGTCGTTAAGGTCAATCATGTCCGGGTAGCAACGATTGAAGCCGGTGGCGACGTACGCCGCCGGATCTTCGGGGGCGATCTCGTCACCGGCCAGTTGCAGCCGGACGAACTGGTCGTAAGGCAGGTCGTGGTTCAGGCTGTCGACCACCCAGTCGCGATACCGCCAGGCGTTGGGGCGCGCCTGGTCGAACTCGAAGCCGTCGGTATCGGCGTAGCGCGCCAGGTCCAGCCAGGACTGGGCCCATCGCACCCCGTACTGCGGGCTGGCCAGCAGAAGGTCGACGAGCTTCTCGTACGCATTGGCGGAGCCGTCCCCCAGGAACCGCTCGATCTCCTCGGGATACGGCGGCAGCCCCGTGAGGTCGAAGCTCAAACGGCGAATCAGCGTCAGCTTGCCGGCCTCGGCCGCCGGCCGCATGCCCCTGGCCTCCAGCCTGGCCGCGACGAAGGCGTCGATCGGGTTGCGGCACCATCCGCGCTCCCGGACGGCCGGCACCTCGGGCCGCGCCACGGGCTGGAATGCCCAGTGCGCGCGCTCCTCAGCGGTAATCGGCGGCTCCGGGATACGAAGCTCCTGGCCCGGGCACGGACCCGCGGCAAGGATGCAAAGCGTCACAAGCAGGGGGAGGATTCTCAAAGCCTGTCCCATGATGCCCACCTCTCACCTCTCGTGGGTCAAGATTCCAATCTTGTCGCTCAATAAGAATGTCGTGCGAATGCTTTATTATTTATTGAACCAAGAGATAGATTCGCAGAAGAATTCAAGAGACAAGAATGAAAACTTGTCCCACGTCAGAGGCTAATGTGGCAGTCGCGGTCGTCCAGCTTGAACTCCGATGCGTTCCTGAATCGGGGCAGGTCGGGGCATGCTGTGCTCGTTTGTGCTCGCTCAGGCGAGAACCGCGCGAATGACCTTGCCCGCGGTGTCGGTGAGGCGGTCCTCGCGGCCATTATGGAGGGAGGTCAAGCGGGTGTGGTCCAGGCCCAGCAGGTGCAGGATCGTGGCGTGCAGGTCGTGAACGTGCACGCGGTCCACCTCGGCCCGGAGGCCGACGGCGTCGGTGGCGCCGTGGGTTGTCCCGCCCTTGATGCCGGCGCCCGCCAGCCAGACCGTGAAGCCGTGCGGGTTGTGGTCGCGGCCCTTGCCGCCCTCGGACATCGGCATGCGGCCGAACTCGCCGCCCCAGATCACGAGCGTCTCCTCGAGCAGCCCGCGGCGCTTCAGGTCCTTGAGCAAGCCCGCGATCGGCTGGTCCGTGCGGGCGCACATGCGCGCGTGGTTGGCCTCGATATCGTCGTGAGCGTCCCAGCCGTTGACGTCGCCCGAATAGAGCTGGACGAACCGGACTCCTCGCTCCACCAGCCTGCGGGCCAGCAGGCAACGCCTGCCGAACTCTTCGGTCTCGGGACGATCCAGACCGTAAAGCCTGCGTGTCTCGTCTGATTCCAGAGCCAGGTCCACGGCCTCGGGCGCGGCGGACTGCATGCGATAGGCCAGCTCGTAAGCCTGGATGCGCGCGGACAGTTCCGTATCATCACCCCGGGCGGCAAGGTGGCGGGCGTTCAGCTTACCCACCAGGTCAAGCATCCGGCGCTGGGCTGCGTCGGACGTGCCTTCGGGGGGTTTCAGGTCAAGGATCGGATATGCCGAGCCAGAGCGCATCACGGTGCCCTGGTGGGTCGCCGGCAAGTACCCTGCGCCGTAAGCGGGAGGGCCGCCCTTGATGCCTCCCGCGGGGTCGGGCAGAACGACGAAGGCCGGCAGATCCTGGTTCTCGGTCCCCAGGCCATAGCCAACCCAGCTTCCCAGGCTCGGCTTGCCCATCAGCACCGATCCGGTGTTCATCTGGTAAACGGCCTGCGGGTGGTTCACGCTGTCGGCCCAGCACGACCGGATCACGGCGAGGTCATCGGCGCACTCGCCGATTCTGGGAAGGAAGTCTGAGACGGGAATTCCACAACGGCCACAACGGCTGAACCGGCGGCGCGTGGCAAGCAAAGGGTTCGCGGCCACCTTGCGCCGGGTCGCCACTTGGCCGAAACTCGCAGGCAAGGGCTTACCGCCCAGGCGCTGGAGTTCAGGCTTGGGGTCAAAAGTCTCCAGGTGGCTGGGCCCGCCGTGCATGAAGAGATAGATCACGCGCATGGCGCGAGGCGCGAAATGGGGCGCCTGGGCGGCGGAATGGACCGGTGCGCCCGCACTGGCCTGCTGCTCCAGCAGCCAGGTTGCCGCGATGGCGCCGAAGCCGCCTCCCGCCTGGCAGAGGAACTCACGGCGGGAGCAACCGAGCCCGTCTCTCGAGCCGTGCTGGGCATGGCGAGGCATGCGAATCACCTCGACGGTAGGCAGGTCAAGCCAGATGTAGACCTTGATAGGTTACCAGGTTTTCCGGAGGTTGCCCACCGTGGAGCGGCCGACGGTTACCGCCGCTTACCTCCTGGTAACGCCCAGGTCGTGCAGTGAGCCCAGGCGGGCAATCCGCGGCCAGACGGCCGCCACGCCCGCCACCACGAGGACCGTGCCGATGCCGCCGATGACCACCGACGCCACCGTGCCGAAGAGGCGCGCAGCCACGCCGGACTCGAACTCGCCCAGCTCGTTCGACGAGGCGATGAAGATCGTGTTGATCGCCGAGACTCGGCCGCGCATCTCGTCGGGCGTGAGCATCTGCACGAGCGTCTGCCGCACGACCACGCTGATGTTGTCCAGTGCGCCCGTCACGAGCAGCATGGCGAAGGAGAGATAGGGATTCATCGAAAGGCCGAAGACCACCGTCGCGGCGCCGAACCCGGCCACGGCCCAGAGCAAGGTCTTGCCCGCCTGGCGCATGGGTGGGCGATGGGCCAGCATGAGCGCCATGAAGAATGAGCCGATCGACGGTGCGGCGCAGCCAGCCCAGGCCGGTAGGCCCAATCTGAAGGATGTCGCGCGCGTAGATGGGCAAGAGCGCCGTGGCGCCGCCCAGGAATACCGCCAGCAAGTCGAGCGTGATCGTCGCCAGGATGAGGTCGGTGCGAAGCACGAAGCTGAGCCCGGCCAGCAGCGTTTTCAGGGTCACCGGCTCCATGTCGCGCGGAGCGGCCCGGAACCGCAGCGACGCCGTGAGCAGGATCACGACGGCCGAGCAGCCGGCGTTGATCACGTAGCAGGGCGTTGCACCATGGGCCAGGGCGATGACCAACCCCCCCAGGGCGGGACCGGCCATCGCGGCAATCTGCCAGGCGCTCGTGTTCCACGTCACAGCCGAGAGCAACAGCTCGCGCGGTACGACCTGCGGCAAGATCGCCCACCGCGCCGGGCGGTGCATCGCCTGGCCCACGCCCGTGAGCACGAGCAGCAGGTACGTCAGCCAGATCGGCCCGCGGTAGAACGACAGCAGCGCCAGCCCACCGGCCGCGAGGATGAGCAGTGATTGGGCAGCAATGATCAGCCCCTTGCGGCTGTGCCGGTCAGCCGCATGCCCGGCCGGGATGGCCAGCAAGATGACCGGCAGCACCTGGGCCAGCCCGACCATCCCCAGCATCAAGGGGTCGCTGGTCCGCTCATAGAGCTCCCAGCCAATGGCCACGCCCTGCATCTGGTTGCCGATCGTCGCCACCATCCCCGCCAGCACCAGCCGCCGGAAGTTCGCATCGCGCAGTACCGTGTACGGGTCGTGGGGGGTGACTACGGGCTGGGATTCGTCGTCCCGATCCTCATGATCGGCCGGCTCGGTCGGGTCTGGCTCCATGACGCTGGCATTCCCCGGGTTGGTGCAAAGCGGAAGAATTCAGTATCAGGGCCAACGCCCCGCCGGGACAAGGCCGGCTCCGGTCGCAATGGGCGGGAGGCAGGAGATTGCTGTGTTGATGCGACAAGTCCGCAAGTGCGGTATGCTTCAGATTGCCTGACGAAGGATCATGCGTATGGTGCACCGTGCGGAGCTCATGCGATGACAAGGTTTTTTGGTTCGGTCCTGGCAACGCTCCTTATCGCTCAGGCACAGGGCATGACGATCGAGAGCAAAGCCGTCGACGAGCAGGGCAAGCCGGTCGCCGATGCCCTGGTCATCTTCTCTCTTCCGCCTCACACCGACGGTAGCGGACAGGTACTGGAGATGGAGACAAGGACCGACGCCGATGGGCAATTCCATTTCGCGCTTCCTCCAATCGTACCGCTCACCATGAATCGATCCCGCGTCTGGGCCTTCCGGCCGGGCCGCGCGGTGACATCCGTACCGCGATCCAGGCAATCCGCGAACCTGGTCTTGCGGAAGCCGTTGCCGAAGACAATCCGAATTGAAGGTTCCGACGGCCGGCCGATGGCCGGCGCGATTGTTTCCCCTCGACTGATCTTGACCGCCGGACTGACCGCGTTTGAGACCGTGCCTCCCTCGCTCGCCAGGCGGCTGGCCGTGACGACCGGGCCGGATGGCCAGGCGAAGATCGATTACCTGGCCGGCGGCGATCGTCTGGGCGCGGTGCGCATCTCGGCCGAATTGATCGGCACGCAAAACCTGGCGCTCTTCGACAATCCCCGCGCTGCGCCGCCCGAGACGGGGACGATCCGGCTGAAACCAACGAGTAACCTGGCCGGCCATGTGCGGAATAGCGCGGGGAAGCCGGTCGCGAGCCAGGTCATCGAGATCTGGTCCAAAGGAAGCACCTATCTGCCGCCCCATACCGTCGAGTTCAAGAACAGCCCCTTGCGAACCAGAGCGGATGGATCGTTCCGCACTCCGGACAACTTGCTCGTCGGCTCGAAATATCGACTGGTGGTCCGCGCGACGGGCTTCGAATCTGTATGGACGAAGTGGATCACCATCGAGAACCAGCCGCGCGTCCTGCTTCCCTTGATCCAGCGTCCGCTGCGTACGCTCACCGGCCAGGTGGTCGATCGGCAAGGCAAGCCGCTGGCCGATGTGGACGTCTTCCAGTCGGGTGACGGGCCGGAGCGAACGGCGACGAAGACCGACAAGGAGGGCCGATTCTCGCTCGGCGGTTTTCGCCAAGGGCCGGTGTTTCTCTTCGCTCGCGCTGAGGGCTTTCGCTTCTTCGGGCGGCTGGTCAAGCCCGGAGAGGAGAGCCTGTGTGTGAAGCTGATACGCAGAAACGAGCGCCCGGCGCCCGAGATGCGAATGCTGCCCCCGCCGATTCCACTCGAGGAATCGCGGGCACTGGCGATGCGGCTATTGGAGCCATACTGGCAAGCGGCCGTGGTTCGGAAGAACGAGAACGCGATGGTGCACGTACTGCGTTACATGGCCGCCGCCGATCCTGAGGGTGTCTTGCAAAGGCTCGAGGCGCAGGACACCTTGTCTCCGACGTACATTGCGGGTGTCAAGTTCATGGTGGCCCGAGCGCTGGCTCGGACGGACCCTGAACGAGCACGGGAGATCTCCGAATCGGCCGAGTCCGCCGAAACGCCCAGGAACCGCATTACGAGTCTTGTGTCTCTGGCCGATGCTCTCCCGGACAATGAGCGCAATCGGAAGCTCGCATGGGTTGCCCGTGCTTCACGCCGAGTCAAAGAAGCAAATTCCCAGTATTTCGCGGCCGAGGTCGCCGAACGATGGTACGAGCTGGGAGAGAAAGAGCAGGCCAAAGCGCTCTTCGCGGAAAGCGTCCGCCAGCGACCGGATGCCTCAAGCATCATTCGCGGCCGGTTCGCCGCCCGGCTTGCCCATGTCGACATGGCGGAGGCCCTCCGCGTCGCAAAGAACTTGGTGGACGTCGACCCGAGTGACGCGATTGAGGTCTATGGCGACATGGCCTTCCACCTGGCCGCGGAGAACCCCGCCGAGGCCGAGCGATTGCTGAGGTTGATTCCCCAGGTGCCGGGACGGCAATGGCTTCATCCCGCGATCGCCTGGAAGATGGCCGCAACCGATCCGGCACGAACCCGAAGGCTGGTGGACGAATCACAGCACTACGATGATGATCCAGAGGCCTATCTGTTCCTGGCTTACGGGCTCAATGCTCGCGACCCTGGGGCCGCGATCGAAGCGTTCTGGAAGGCCATCGCCGGAATCGAAAGCCGGATGAAAGAGGGATCGAACGATCCGGCCGTTCGAAGATTCTCCTGGATCCTGCTACCTCTGGTCGAGCAGATCGACCCGGCCTTGGTACCCGAGATTTTCTGGCGGGGCCTGGCCATCAGGCCCTCCCTCATGGGCGACCTACGCTTTTCAGATACCTGGACGCTCAGCCGTCTGAGCGGATTGCTGAGCTGGTACGACCGTGAAGTGGCCGTGGCGTTGTTCAAGCCCGTGGGGGCCCTGCTCGAGCAGGCTGACGACAGCGAACTCGAAGAGCTGAGATCGGTTATTCTGGACTGGTCGATGATTGATCCCCGCGCCGCAGTGGCGCGGATCGAGCGAGTGCCCCTGACGGAACAGCTTAACCGTTTCAGCGATTTCGCCAGGCTGGATGTCGGCCAGTCCCTGGCAACTCCCACGAAAAGCCTGCACAGCGAGGTCTGGCACAGGGCCACTACTGACATCAGGGCCCTGTCCGGCCACGACATTTGGTGAAGCACGGGAGTCTTCTGACTCGTCGTGCGACCAGGGTAAGCCGGGTCACTCTTCAAACTTGTCGATCTCGGCAATCTCCGCCGCCGTGAGCGGCCGGATCTCGATCTGCCGCACCGCGCCGGTGCTTTCATAGGTGGCGAAGCCCAGCGGTTGGTTGCGGCGAGTCTCGATGCGGGTCGACACGCGGCGGTCGCGGTGGGCGACGGCAACGACCTCCTTGTCGTCGATCAGGCAGCGGATCATCTTGTCGGTGACCCGGACGCGGAAGCGATACCATGTCTTGTTCTGATAAGTTACGGATCGCGTGGTGTCGTTCTCGGAGGCATCCATGCCATCGAGGCTCGATAGGCCCGTCACGCCGCCGCCCCAGCCGCCGTTGACCAGCGTGATGAACGACTTGCCAACGGGAAACGTCGCCGCGGCGAAGAAATCGCGGCCCTCCAGCCGCATGGCCTCGTAGCTCAATTCATAGTCTGTGGTCGGCAGATCCTGCCGCGTGGTGGTAATGCCGGACATGGAGGTGCCCCTGGACATCACGATCACGCCGTCCTGAACCTTCACATCGCCGGCCTTGTAAAAGTCGCATTTCTTCCAGCCTGCCAGGCTCTGGCCGTCAAACAGGCTCCGAGCGGGCGGGGCGCCGGCCGCGGGTTGCCGCGGAGCACCGCCCGCGGTGACCGCCAGCATGAGGAGCACCAGCCACCGGCAGAGAACGCAACCATCGAGTAAAGGCATGGCAGCACCTGACTGTTCGGGCCGGAACAAGGGCATGAAACACACGGCTCATGTTCCGGGCCGGCGGCACGGCTTGCAATGGAGCAGCGGGTCAGCCCACTTGTGCCGGCCCGAGGCACGATGTCCAATGGCGCTTGGTGGGCGGATCGCATCACAGCGTGGTCCGCGGGTCGTCAAGATCGTACTGGAACCAGCCATGAGAGACACGCGAGTTCACCGCATTCTGAGCGAGGTCGGGGCGCTGGCCTTTCCAGGAGTTTATGACACGCTCTCGGCGAAGATTGCCCAGCGCACCGGCTTTCCAATGGCCTTCGTGTCGGGTTACTCGGTGGCGGCCACGGCGATCGGCGAGCCCGACATGGGGCTCCTGACGCAGACCGAGATGATCGACCGCGCCCGCCGCATCTGCATGAGCGTGAACCTTCCCATCATCGTCGATGCCGACACCGGCTATGGCAACCCGGTGAACGTGCACCGGACCGTGCACGAGCTGATCGCGGCCGGCGCAGCGGGGTGTTTTCTGGAAGACCAGGTCTGGCCCAAGCGGTGCGGCCACATGCGCAGCAAGAAGGTGATCGACCGCCACGACTACATCCAGAAGATCCGCGCCGCGGTTGATGCCCGGGGCAACCGCGACTTCTTCATCGTGGCGCGCACCGACGCCCTGGGCGCCGTGAGTCTGGACGAGGCGATCCGCCGCGTGGAGGGCGGCGCGAGGCCGGTGCCGATGCCAGCTTCGTGGAGGCGCCGACCTCGCTCGAGGACCTCAAGAGCATCGGCAAGCATTCGCCCGCGCCCAACGTGGCGAACATGATCGAGGGAGGCAGGACGCCCGTGCTGCCGAAGGAGCGGCTCATCGAGCTGGGCTTCCACCTCATCCTCTATCCCCTGAGTGCGCTGTTCGCGGCCGCCCGCAGCATCGAGACGATGTACCGCACGCTCAAGGAAGAAGGAACAACGCAGCATGCACCAGCGGGGTTGATGACCTTCGCCGAGTTCAACGAGCTGATCGGCGTCGAAGAGAAATACGCACTCACCGAACGATTCGGATCCGAAGCTCCAGGGACGTGAGCGACGAACAAGCAAGGCCCAGGATCATGCTCCCCATCGGCCCACGAGAACGGCGGTTCCTGCTCGAGGTCGTCAGGAACACTCTCTGTGAGTATCTCCGGTCCGGCGCGAGCCCCGGCTATCGGACTGACGCGCCTTGCCTGCTGGAGCACCGCGGCAGCTTCGTCACGCTCCGCCGGCGCGACTCGGGCGAGCTTCGCGGCTGCCGCGGCGAGTGCCGGCCGAGCCGGCCGCTCATCGAGTCCGCCGTCCAGCAGGCGATTGCCACGGCCACCGACGACCTGCGGTTCCAGACCGTCACCGCGGACGAACTGCCGGACCTGACCATCCGCATCAGCGCCCTGACGCCTCTCCAACCGATCCGCCTGGACGAGGTCGTCCTGGGCCGCCACGGGCTGCTCATCGTCCAGGGCCGGCGCTCCGGCCTGCTCCTGCCCGAAGTCCCCGCGCGGTTCGGCCTGCGTACGCCCGGGGAGTTCCTGGAGGCCCTGCGCCGCAAGGCTGGCCTGCCCGCGGACGCCTACCCCGATCAAGACTTCGAGCTGCACGCCTTTGAAACCGAGTCGTGGGACGACACCGGCGCCGCTGCCGCCAGCAGACCGTCATTGCTGGATTGAGCGCGCTTGACCCGCACCCTGAGAATCTCGTTCAACATGTTGTTGACTACATAACGCTAAAGGAATATAGTAGTCCTATCCGATCTCTTGCTGTAGGGTCTCAGGCTCTGGCAAGTGCTGGACCAGGAGTGCGCTTGCATGCAGCTTCGACGCGGAGAAGCGACGACAATGCTAACAATGGAAAGTCCGAGCGGAATGGCGAGTATCCGGCCGCAGCAGCTTCACGAGCTGCACCGGGGCGGCAAGCCGATCGAATTGATTGATGTTCGGACCCCGGCCGAATACCGAGGGATGCACGCGACCATCGCCACGGTGGCACCACTCGATGAGCTGAACCCGAGAACGTTCATGCAAACGCGCAGGCTCGGCAGCGACGAGCCGCTCTACGTCATCTGCCGCACAGGGACGCGCAGCGAGAAGGCCTGCGCGAGGTTTCTGGCGGCGGGTTACACGAACGTGGTGAACGTGACGGGCGGCACCCTGGCGTGGGCCGAGGCCGGTCTGCCTGTGGCGCGTGGCAAGAAGGTGCTGCCCCTGGACCGGCAGGTGCAGGTCACGGCGGGAACGATGGCTCTGTCGGGGTTTGCCATGGGCGAGCTGGGCTCTCCGGAATGGTTCTGGCTCGCGGGCTTCGTGGGCTGCGGTCTGGTGTTCGCGGGCGTCACGGGCTTCTGCCCGCTCGGATGGCTGATCGCGCGGATGCCATGGAACCAGGCAGGGCGGAATGAGCCGGGTTGCGCGGTCAAGCAAGCCTGACGGTGCAAGGAAGCGGGATGATCAGGACAGGTGGTTCTGCTGTCTTCTCGACAGGGAGTGAGTCATGCGGAATGTGGGTATGAGCGGGCTGGGGGTGATGATCATGCTGGGGGTTGTTGTCGCGGTGCGTGGAGCGCAGCATTCGGCCGAGCCCTTGAGCCAGGTGAAGACCAGCGTTCAAGCGAAGCACGCCGTGCTCGTGGACGTGCGCGAGAAATCGGAGTGGGACCGGGGCCATCTGGAAGGTGCCCTGCTGATCCCCCTCAGCCTGCTCACCGAATGGGAGCAGAACGGCATTCCCCAGGCGCAGCGGGCCAAGCTCGAGACGCTGATTCCGAAGGGGACGATCGTCTACTGTCACTGTGCGGCGGGCGGCCGGGCAGTGCCCGCGGGGGAAATCTTCCGGAAGCTGGGCTTTGACTCCCGGGCGCTGCGCGTCGGTTACCGCGACCTGCTTGCCGCCGGGTTTCCCAGGAGTGCGAAGTGAGCGGCATACTGTTGTCAGGAGCCGGCATATGACCACAGCCCAATCCGAGCCGACCGCTGCCGCAACGAGGTACCCGAGAAGAAGCCTGCGCTGGCTCGGCACCGTGTTCATGGCGCTGGCTTTCACGGCGGGGATCATCTACATGATGATGAGCCTCGCCGGCCGCTTCGTACCCAAGGTCCAGCCGGACTCAGCGGGGGCGGCCGCCGGGCCGTGCTCGCCGACCTGCAAACCCTGGAGGTGAAGCGCACCAGGCGGCCCAGGACCGAATCAGCGGTGGGCACCATCCGCGCCCTCCATGAGGCGGTCGTCGCATCCAAGATCCTGGCGCGCGTCAAGGAGGTGAAGGTGAAGGCCGGGCAGACCGTGCAGCAGGGAGACGAGGTCGTCGTGCTCGACGACGCCGACCTGCACGCGCGGTTGCAGCAGGCCGAGGCGGCCGAATCGGGGGCCAACGCGAAGTTGAACCAGGCGCGGATCGACGTCGAGCGGTCCCGCCGGCTCCGCGCCGTCAATTCCATCGCACAGCAGGAGCTGGAGCAAGCGAACACGGCGTACCTTGCCGCCAGGGCCGAGCTGGAGCGTGCCCAGCAAGCCGTCAAGGAAGCCCAGATCTTTCAGGGCTACGCCGTCATTCACGCGCCGATTGCCGGGGTGGTCGTCGACAAGAAAGTCAATCCCGGCGACACGGTCAGCCCGGGACAGCCGCTTCTGACCATGTACGATCGCCAGCAGATGCAGATGGTGGCCACGGTGCGCGAGTCGTTGGCGATGGGGCTGGAGGTCGGCCAGAAGGTGGCTGCCCGCCTTGACGCCCTGGACCTCGACTGCCATGCGACGATCTCGGAGATCGTCCCCGAGGCGCAGGCCGACAGCCGGTCGTTCCAGGTGAAGGTCACCGGGCCGTGCCCGCCGAATGTCTACAGCGGCATGTTTGGCCGCATCTTCATCCCCATCGGCGAGGAGGAAGTCATCGTCGTTCCCAGGGCGGCCGTGCGCCAGGTGGGCCAGCTTGATGAGGTCGATGTCGTTGAGGACGGCCAGGTCCGCCGCCACGTCGTCCAGCTTGGCAGGTCCCTGCCGGAAGGCCGCGAGGTGCTTTCCGGGCTGCGGGCCGGCGAGCGCGTGGTCGTGCCGCGGCGGGCCGCCAACCCGGAGGGTCGATCATGAGCCAGCAGGAGCCGACGCCGGCTCACGGCAAGCACGATTTCTTGAACGGCATCGTCCACCAGTTCCTCAACACCAACTTCTCGATCATCCTCATCATCGTCTCGCTGCTCATCGGCGTGGCTGCCTTGCTCGTCACCCCGCGTGAGGAAGACCCGCAGATCGTGGTGCCGATGGCCGATGTGATGGTCAACGCTCCGGGGCTTGCCGCCGACCAGGTGGAACAGCTCGTCGCCACGCCGCTGGAGAAGATCCTCTACCAGATCGACGGCGTGGAATACGTTTATAGCATGGCCCGCGAGAACCAGGCCATCATCACGGTGAGGTTCTACGTGGGGCAGGACCGGGAGCGCAGCCTGGTCAAGCTGTTCAAGAAACTCGATGAGAGCCAGGACACCGTCCCGCCCGGCGTGACTGGCTGGGTTGTGAAGCCCGTGGAGATTGACGACGTCCCCGTCGTCACGCTTGCGCTCACGAGCCAGAGCCAGGGCAGCCACGCACTGCGACGGATCGGCGAGGAGGTGGTTCAGCGCCTGGCCGCCCTTTCCAACGTTTCCCGGGCCTACGTGGTCGGCGGCGAGCCCAGGATGCTGCGCGTCGATCTCGACCCCGAGCGGCTCCAGGCCCACGGCATCAGTCCGCTGGACGTCCAGCAAGCGCTCCAGGGCGCAAACGTCGTGCTGCCGGCGGGGAGCTTCACGCGCAATGACGCGCTTTTCCAGGTGCGGGCGGGAATGGTCATCGAACGCCCCGAGCAACTGCCGGAGCTGGTGGTCGGCGTGTACCAGGACAGGCCCGTATTCCTCAAGGACGTCGCGTCCCTGCGCGACGGCCCCGCCGAGGTGGTCACCTATGTTCGCCATGGCTGGGGACCGGCCCGAGGCCTGGAAGCGGAACACGGCGCGACGGGCACACGGATCGAGCCGGAGGGCCAGGGCCACGAGCCCAACCCCGTCCCTGGCGATCCGTCCCTGGCGGTCACGCAGCCGGCCGTGACGATCGCCATCGCCAAGCAGAAAGGGACCAACGCCGTGGCCGTGGCGCGGACCGTCCTCCAGGCGGCCGCAGAGCTGCGCAACGACGTCGTGCCGGCCGATGTGGAAATGGTCATCACGCGCAACTCCGGACTGACCGCCGACGACAAGGTCAACGAGCTGGTCGAGGGCCTCTGGGTCGCCATCCTCATCGTCGTCGCGCTCTTGACCCTGAGCCTGGGCTGGCGCGAGGCGTTCATCGTGGCGGTGGCCGTGCCGGTCGTCTTCGGGCTGACGCTGGGAGTGAACCTGCTCTTCGGGTACACCATCAACCGTGTCACGCTCTTCGCGCTGATCCTCTCGCTCGGCCTGCTCGTGGACGACCCCATCGTGGACGTCGAGAACATCGCCCGGCACTTCGCCATGCGCGGCAGGGCCACCCGCGATGTCGTGCTCGAAGCCGTGGCCGAGATCCGGCCTCCCCTGATCAGTGCCACGCTGGCGGTGATCGTCAGCTTCCTGCCGATGTTCTTCATCACCGGCATGATGGGCCCGTACATGGCCCCCATGGCGCTCAACGTGCCCGTGGCCATGCTGATGTCGATGGTCGTCGCCTTCACCATCACGCCGTGGATGGCCTACCAGGTGCTGCACCGCAAGTTCCAGCACGGGGGCGAGGGCGGGCATCACGGCCATGATCCCGACGACCCGGACGCCATTCGCCAGACCCGGCTGTACAAGATCTTTTATCCCTTGATGAAGCCCCTGCTGCACTCGCGGCTCACGGCCGCGGCCTTCCTGCTGTTCATCGGCGTCCTGACCGTCGCCGCGATGGGCCTGGCGGCCATGCGGTCCGTGCCCCTGAAGATGCTGCCGTTCGACAACAAGAACGAGCTTCTGGTGGTGCTCGACTGCGACGAGGGCACCACGCTCGAGCGCTCGAACGTGGTTGTGCAGGAGATCGAATCGGAGCTCGCCCGCGTTCCCGAGGTGACCAATTTCACGAGCTACGTGGGCGTGTCCAGCCCGATGGATTTCAACGGCCTGGTGCGCCACTATTACCTGCGGCAGATGCCGCACCAGGCGGAGATCCGGGTCAACCTCGTTGCCAAGAAGCAGCGCTCCGCCCAGAGCCACGCCCTGGCCCTGCGGCTGCACGAGCCGTTCACGCGGATTGCCGAAAAGCATGGCGCACGCGTGAAGATTGTCGAGCTGCCGCCCGGCCCTCCGGTGCTCTCCTCCATCGTGGCGGAAATCTACGGGCGCATGGACCAGACGTACCCCGAGTTGATCTCGGCCGCCGGGACGGTCGCGCGGCGCCTGAGCAAGGAGCCCGGGGTGATCGAGATTGACGACACCGTCGAGGCGGCCGCTCCCACGCTCGTCTTCGTGGCGGACCAGGAGAAAGCCGCGCTGAACGGCGTCTCGGTCGAACAGGTGGCGCATACGCTCCAGATGGTGCTCGGCGGCGCAGCGCGGGTACAGTCCGGCTCAAGGGGGAACGTAACCCTCTGGCCATCGAGCTGCGGCTGCCGCGGGCGATTCGCTCGAGTGCCGAGGACCTCTCCACGATCCGGGTCAAGGGCCGGACCGGCCACATGGTCGCACTCGCCGAGATCGGCCGCTGGCAGGACCGGAGGGTGGACCAGACGATTTACCACAAGAACCTTCAGCGCGTGGCCTACGTGTTCGCCGAGACCGCTGGCCGGCCGCCTGCCGAGTGCGTCCTTGATGTCACCTTCGACCGGAAACCCGCCGGGACGGAGTCCCAGGGATGGGTGGCCGATGCGCAGCCGCGGCCGCTGGAGCAGCGGAATTACTTCCAGAACGGCGGGGGCGTTGCCTGGTCGGTGCCGGAGGGCACGCGCGTCGAGTTCGCCGGCGAAGGGGAGTGGAAGATCACCATCGACGTCTTTCGCGACCTTGGCCTGGCCTTCGGCGCGGCGATGCTGATGATCTACGTGATCCTCGTCGCCCAGACGAACTCCTTCGTCGTACCGCTCGTGGTCATGCTGGCCATTCCTCTCACGGTCCTCGGCGTCATGCCTGGATTCTGGCTGCTCAACCGCATGTCCGGGCAGACCGTCGGCGGCTTCGCGGACCCGGTCTTCTTCACCGCCACGGCCATGATCGGCATGATCGCCCTGGCGGGGATCGTCACGCGGGACTCGATCATCCTGGTTGACTTCATCCACCAGTCGGTGGCGCGGGGACGGTCGCTCTTCGACGCCATCATGGAGAGCCGCGTGGTTCGCTTGCGGCCCATCCTCCTGACCGCCAGCGCGGCCATGCTCTCGAGCATCCCCATCACGCTCGACCCGATCTTCTCCGGACTGGCCTGGTCGCTCATCTTCGGGCTGGTCGCCTCGACCATCTTCACCCTGTTCGTGATTCCGGTCACTTACTGGTTGCTCTACGCGGGCCGTGCATCGGAGCCGGCGGCGGACGAACCCGAAGCAGTCTGATCACCTCGTACACCGGGTCGATCGGGAATCCATCGATCGTGGACCTTGAACAGCAGTCCGCCGTTGATGCCCCGACCAGAGCGAGAGGGACCACCTCGCCGAGCAGGCGCTCTTCTGGCTGCGCGAGGCAGTTCTACAGAGGGACGCCCTTGCCCGGGACGTGCTCAGCGCGGCGCGGGGCGGAGACAGCCGGCTCCGGCCTGGCGTCATGCCTCGTCGCCGAGCCACTCTTGCCGGATGATCTCGAGCTTGCGCGCCACGGTCCTCTGGGCACATCCCAGCCGCGCGGCAATCTCGTCGCGGGTATAGCCCTCGAGCCGCAGATCGAGCACCTGGCGGAGCGTGTCGTTGGCGAGCCGGTCATGCAGCAGCCGGTACTCCTCGGCAACCATGGCAGCGAGCTCCGGGCCTGGCTCGTCGCCCGTGAGCAGGTCGAGCAATCCGGCTTCCTCACTGTCCCCGTCCAGCATCAGCGCCGCCTCGGAGACCACCTTGCCACCCCCGCGCTTCGCGGCACGCGCGCGCTCGAGCTGGTCCTGCACCTTGCGTATCGTGATCACGACCAAGAGCCGCCAAAGATCGTCGCGATCGCACAGGGAAGAGAACCGGCCGCGGGTGATGCCATCGCAGAAACTCTCGAAGGCGCTGAGGGCCGCATCCTCCTCGTCTTCGACGACGGCCTTGGTACGAACTCTTCGAAGATGTCCACGGGCGAGCTGAACCAGCCGGGTGAAGTAGCGATCCCAGAGAGGTTGGGCCGCTGCCGTGCCCCCGCTTTTCAGGTCTCCAATCCAGCACGTGATGGAACCGTTGAGACTGTCGGATTCTCCGGACATACCGGCAACCCCTTACGCGGCAAGGAACGATGATTCCTGAAGCTTCACGCTGACTCGCAGGCCCTGAGCATCCCGGCGAGCGGCTCGGGCTCGGCCAGCCGGTGATCCGTGCCCACCTCGATGAGCGCCGAGGCTGGCAACCCACTGTTCCTCACCAGTTGCTCCGAGTCCAGGAACGGCACGACGTCGTCGGCCCTGCTGTGGAGGATGACCGTGCCGGGCTTCACCGTGCTGGCCGTACCCCAGCGCTTCCACGCCGGACAGAGCAAGACCAGCCTCGCATCGCCAGTGCGGATGTTCATGGCCACAGCGCCGCCACGGCTCGACCCCACGACGGCCTGCGGCTGGTGGTCGTCGAACGCGGCCTGGGCGATGCGGACGGCCTCAGGGAAGTCCTCGTCGGGGAGTTTCGGGTTGATGACGGCGTGCCCGTGCGACGCCAGGTACGTCGGCTTGACGCCGCCCGGCACCGAGGTCCAGCCGTGCAGGAAGAGGATTGTCATGACGTTTGCGGTTCTCGTTCGGCGCGGCACTTCGGGCAGTACCACGGGGCGGGCGTCTTGACGGCTTTGGGGCTTCGCTTGCGGCAGACGGCGCAGAGATACCGCTTACCCTTCACGGCGGTCTTCGGACGAACCTTCTTGCCTGAACTGGGAACGCTTCTGGGCATAGGATCCTCCCGTCTCCGTCTCGAACTGCGGCAGTCCCACGGTATATTGAGTCCAGCCCTCTGGCAACCGAACCCTGGATGGGCTTTGCGAATTGCGAATCAGCAGAGCCGTACTGCCTTGAGCTTGAGGCTTTTTGCCGCCATGCTCTGTCCCTCGCTACAACCTCGGATCAACGGGCTCGCTCTCCAGGGCCAGCACGCCGAAGACGCACTCGTGGACCCTGCGCAGGGGTTCGCCACGCACGAACCGCTCCAGACCCTCGATGCCCAGGGCGAACTCACCGAGGGCGAGCGTCCGCTTGCGGCCCAGGCCGCGTGAGCTCAGGCGCTCCAGGTTCTCGCCGGTCGTGTAGTCGGGACCGTAGATGATCCGCAGGTACTCGCGCCCGCGGCACTTCACGGCGGGCTGGCTCAGGCCGCGGCGACCCCGGTGGATGAACGACAGGGGCTTCACGACCATTCCCTCACCGCCCCGTCCCGTGTGCTCGTGCCACCAGGCGATCGCTTCGTCCTGGCTCGCCTGGTCGGTCAATTCCACCAGCCGGTACCGGGTCGCCAGCAACAATTCGGGGTCGGCCTGGCAAGCCTCGGCCAGCGTGGTCATGTGCCAGAGGTGGTCCTTGTCCGTATGGACGCGCGCCTCCGTGGCGAGCAGGTGAAACGGGGCCAGCTTCAGGTCGGTGAGCCTTTCGACTGTCCAGCAGTACTGCCGGTAGGCGGCCACGAACAGGTCAATGCCTTGCTCCTTCACCCGAAACCGGACCTCGATCTCGGCGAGCTTCGCCCGCTCCTCACCTTCAAGACGTCGACCTGTCTCCGCGAGGGCCAGGACAGCTTGTGGCAGCGACGCTGAGCCCGCTGCCCCCACGGCGGCGTACTGGGTTCGCAGCAGCTCCTGGGCCTTGGCCGACCACGGCAGCAGCTCGCAGTCCAGGCACGCCCAGGTCGTGTCCAGCTTCTCCCACAGGCCGGCGGCGGTGAGCGCCCCCGCACGCGGTCGAGAAACGACCGCTCCAGGTCGTCGTCATGGAAAAACCGGCGCCCCGTGCGGGTGACCACGATTCCGGATTCGCCGGTCGTCACGCCGAACCGCTGCCGTGCGGCCCGCTCATCACGGCACACCACGACCACGGCGCGGGAGCCCATGTGCTTCTCCTCGCAGATGACCTGCGGGGCTGCCTCGTTGCGGTAGTAGGCGAACGCCTCGGCCGGGTGCTCCAGCAGGCCCTCGGCCCGGCTGGTCTCGCACGGCGACATGGTCGGGGGCAGATAGATTAGCCACCTCGGGTCGGCGGCGAACCGGCTCATCACCTCGAGCGCCGCGGTGGCGTTCTCCTCCCGGATCGTGACATTCCCGCGCAGCCGGGTCGGGATGATTCGCTTGCCGAGCACGTCCTCGGCGTCGAGCACCTCGTCGTGGACTTGCTGGGCCGACAGAGCGGGCGCCTGCTGCTCGGGAGCAAGGAATGGCCGGGCCGGTTCGCAGTAGGTCCGCGCGGCCGGCACGGACACGAACTCGTTCTCCGGGTAACGGAGGGCCGTGAGCCTGCCGCCGAAGACGCAGCCGGTGTCGATGTTCACCGTGCGGTTGAGCCAGTCGGGCTCGGGCACGGGCGTGTGGCCGTAGACAACCATCGCCCGGCCCCGGTAATCTGATGCCCAGTCGAACCGCACCGGTAGTCCGAACTCATCGGTCTCACCGGTCGTCTCGCCGTAAAGGGCGAAATCACGGACCTTCGCCGAACCCCGGCCTTGCATCTCCTCCTTCATCCCGGCGTGGGCGACGACGAGCTTGCCGTCGTCCAGGACGTAGTGGCTCACCAGGCCGTCGATGAAGTCGGCCGCCACGCGGCTGAAGCCGTGATAGTGCTCTTCGTAGGCCTGGAACTGGCTCAGCGAGTCCGCGAGTCCGTGTGTGATCTGGACGTTCTTTCCCCAGACCGCACGCATGAACTTGACATCGTGATTGCCGGGAACACACAGGGCCGAGCCGGCCCGCACGCTATCCAGGACCAGGCGAACCGTCTCCGGAATGCGCGGGCCGCGGTCGACGAGGTCGCCCAGAAACACGAGCTTCCGGCCGCCGGAATGCGACCATGCGCCTGCTGGACCGGTGTGGGAATACCCGAGCCGGGTGAGCAATGCTTCCAGCTCGTCGTAGCAGCCATGGACGTCGCCAATGATATCGAAGGGCCCGTGCTGGTCCCGCCGGTCGTTCCAGAGCGGCACCCGTTCGACCGCTGCGGCTTCCACCTCCTCGGGCGTCTTGAGCACGTAAACGTGACGGAAGCCCTCACGCTGGAGCCCCCCGAGCCCGCGCCGCAGGTCGGACTTCTGGTTGCGGATGACGTGGGGGCCAAAACCGCGGTCACTGCGCCCGGCATTACGCTCCTGGCAAGTTCGCTCCGGGAGGTCGAGCACGATCGCCACGGGCAGCACGTGATACTGACGTGCCAGTTCCACGAGCGGCTTGCGCGCCTCGGGCTGGACGCTGGTGGCGTCGATCACGGTGAACCGCCCCAGGGCGAGCCGCTTCCCGGCGATGAACCGGAGCACCTCGAAGGCGTCCTTCGTGACGGTCTGGTCGTTCTCCTCGTCCGAGACCATCCCCCGGCAGGCGTCGGACGAGAGGACCTCGGTGGGCCTGAAGTGCCTGCGGGCGAACGTGCTCTTGCCCGACCCGCTGGGGCCAACCAGGATGACAAGGCTGAGGTTGGGTATCTTGATGTTCATGGAATCGTCAACCAACGATCTCATGGCGACCGGACGTGGCCTACCCGGAATCGGGCCGGCATGCCTCGATGGCCTCGTGGAGCAGTTCGGTGTCACCATTCTTGTCCCACCAACCCCGAAGATCGATGAGGAAGGGATAGAGGGACGGATCGCCTATCAGGGAAGCAGCTTCGACGCTGTGCGTCCCGACCGAATCCGAAGCGAGCTCTGCCTGGAGTGCCAGGAGCAGCCGCCGGTCTCTCCGTCTGGCCAAGCCGACGAACGCTTCCCCACGAGCGTCGGCATCTTCATCGGTCAGCCTTTCAACAAGTGCCTGTCGAACCTCTGGTGTGTCTACGTCCACCTGTGTTCCCAAGGCAAAAGTCGCCCAGTCTCGGACGTGAGCATCCGGGTCTCTCGTCAATTCCCTGAGTGGCTCAATGGCATTCGCAGTCTCGTAGCCCATCAGCGCCAGGACCACGGCATGACGCACCACGGCGTCAGCGTGGTGGAGAAACCGTGATACCAGCCCGATTGCGTCGGGAGCCCTGTGGTGCGAAAGGGCGACGAGTGCCGCTGAAACCACACTGGTTTCTTGCTCAATTTCCAAGAGTCCCGTCAGGATACGGCAACACTCCTCGGGGAAAGTGCGATCAGGGCACCCCAATTGCCCGAGAATGTCTGCACCGACTCTGCGTTCCACGGAGCACGGGCTGTGACACAGAGGAGACGCCTGGTCCAGAACGTCCCGATTCCCCCGCCAGTGCAGAGCTTCGATCGCATCCCAGTAGGTGGTCTCGTCAGTATCAGGCGCTTTCAGGGCTGCTGAGATCAGTTCCTCCACACGACGCGGATCGTTTCTCGAATCAGCCAACTCCACGGGGCATTTCGGGTTATTCACGCTCGAACACTCCCATCTGCGTGGGTGGCCCCAGCACCTCGTCTGCCGGCCCGATCGCCAGGAACCGTACCGAGTAGCCGTGCCGCCCGGCGACACCTTCGGCCCAGGACCGGAACTCGTCTCGTCTCCACTCGAACCGGTGGTCGGGATGGCGCAGCCTGTCGGCCCCGAGGTTCTCCCAGGTGACGTTGTACTCCTTATTGGGCGTGGTCAGGATCACCGTGCCGGGGCGGGCGAACTCGAAGACGGCGCGCTCGAAGGCCGTGAGCCGGAAGGGGTCGAGGTGCTCGACGACCTCGACCACCGCGGCCGCATCAAACCCTTCCAGGCGCCGGTCACGATAGATCAGTGATCCGTGGACCAGCTTGAGCCGGGCGGCCTGTTTCTCGGGCAAACGGTCGAGCTTGAGCCGGTCGCGGGCGGTCTCCAGCGAGCGGATGGACACGTCCATGCCGACGATCTCCTCGAACTGTCTCTCCTTGAGCAGTTCCCGCAGGAGTTTGCCCTCACCGCAGCCCAGGTCGAGCACGCGCTTCGCCCCGCACGAGCGTAGCCCCGCCAGGACGGCCCCGATGCGCTGGTCGTGCAGGCTCAGGGGCTTTTCCAGCACTTCCTCGGCCCGCTCGCCGGGAGATTTCCCGTCGTCTTCCGCCTCGGACGGCTGCTCCTCTTGCATCAACCGGGCGAGCGCCTGTCGGAAGAGACTGGGCTGGAACTTCAGGTAGCGCCGGGTGATCTCCTCCCGCTCGGGGTGAGTCGCCAACCAGCCGCTCCCCCGGGTGAGCAGCTTTTCGAGCTCCTCGTCGCCGACGAAGTAGTGCTTGGAGTTGTCGAAAACCGGCACCAGGACGTACAGATGCGTCAGCAGTTCCGAAAGCGTGGCGACCCCGGCCACGGTGACCGAAAAGTACGGGCTTTCGCCCCACGCCGGAAAACGCTCGTCGAGCGGGTGTGGCTGGGCCTCGACGGCGTAGCCCAGCGGCTCGAACACCTTCCGCAAGAACCGCTCCCCACCGCGCACGGGCAGGACATCGAGCCGGGCCACCAGTGGTAGCGGGGTCTCGGCCAGCTCCGGGCGGTCCTGGCACCGGCCCTGGAGGGCCGAACCGAGGACCTGGGAGATCGCCACGCTCAGAAAGGAGGACGCGACGTAGGGCCGGTCGTTGACATACTGGTCGAGTAAGCCTTCCGCCTGACCCTTGCGGCGCACCGTGCCCACCGAATCGACATCGAGCAGCAGGCAGGCCCGGCAGCGCTTGGCTGTCGCCTCCGGGTAGAAGACATGCGCCCGGCCGAAGCTCAGCTCGTAGCTCTGGAACCGCTCGGGGTGCTTGTGCAGCAGGTAGCCGAGGTCCGTGGCCGGACGGTGCGTGGTCGTGATCGTCAGCAGCATCGTCCCACACCCCGCTCTCGACTCCCGAACCCGGCCAGCTCCCGTCACCGGATCACAGCGCCGTCCGGTGCGATCTCCCATCATCTCCTGCCGAAATGAAGGAGTCCATGGGCCCGCCTTGATCCTTCAGACGACACGGAAAGCGCGGCGGTGGTTCACCGGCATCATCCGGAAACGGTTTGGCGTACTCGATCAAGTAGAGAGTCGTTCCGCACGAACGGCTCCGCCGGAATCGTCGCGGTCAGGGGAACTCAGGCGCAGGGTCTGCCCCATAAGGGCAATACCGTTGAAATAGCGATAAGTTGCGTACGAGCATAGGTTGGTCCCTCGTTCCCACGCTCTGCGCTTGTCATTCCCGAGAATTTGTTAACATGGTTGGCTGGATTCTACCAGCATGCTCATGGATGGAACCAACTATGTTCACAGGGATGTCAGTCCACCAGTCCCCGCCCGCCCAATGGGCTCGGATGCAGTTCGACGGGATCAGGCTCGGCCATTGCACCAGGAGGAATCGCCTCATGGCGTTTGCGGAGGCCCTCGCTGAGCAACCCGGGAAGATGATCCCCGAGTTGTTCACCCGCAAGTACGACATCAACGCGACCTATGACCTCCTCGACGAACGCGAGGTGGTCCCCGATGCGATCCAGGCGACTCACCGCCGACTGGTGATGGCCGAACTCCGCAAACCGGGGCGATATCTCCTCATCGAAGACACCACGTTTCCCTCGTTCTCTCATCGCAAGCAGCCAATGCCCGGGCTTGGGCCGATTGGTGACTCGGAGCCGGGACAGCAGGGCTTTCTCCTCCACTCCATCCTTGCGATGCGTGCCGACTCGTCGCCCGTACCTGATGCGAGCGGTCGTCGGCCCCCGGTCACGATCCTGGGGCTCGCCGACCAGCAATACCTCATCCGCATCCCGCGGGATCCCGACACGCCGAAACAGGCCGGATCGCGGCAACGGCAGATCCGGGATCGGGAGTCGGATCGCTGGCTCGAGTCGGGCAAGCGGATTGGCCCGGCGCCAGAGAACCCGGAGGTCCGCTGGGTGCGCGTCGCCGATCGAGAGGCAGATATTCATGAGTACATGGAGTCCTGTCGCGCGGCAGGCCACGGTTTCGTGATCCGGGTCAGTCAAAATCGCATTCTGCTCAATCCGGCCGATGGTAAGCGGCTCGGGCTGGTCTTCGACCACATCGTGGGCGTGGCGCCCGTGGGGGGAATGTATCTGGACCTGCGTGGCCGCGATGGTAAGGCCGCGCAGCGCGCGAAGCTCCTGATCAGTTGTGGTCCGGTGCGCGTGCGGGCACCCGAGCGTGCGGGCCGCGCGGCCGGCACGGGCGAGCCGATCGACGGCTGGTTCGTGCGGGTCTGGGAGCAAGACCCGCCTGAAGGCGTCGCGCCGCTGGAATGGGTGCTCTACACGGACAGCCCGACGGAGAGCTTCAGCGCTGCGATCATGGTGGTGATGGACTACGGCACACGCTTTCTGATCGAGGAGTTTCACAAGGGCCTCAAGACGGGCATGAAGGCTGAGGATTTGCAGCTGGAGCGGGGCAACCGATTGTTCGCTGCGATCGCCGTGATGAGCGTGGTGGCGCTTCGGCTGCTGGATCTGCGCGAGCTCGGCAAGGGCTTCCCGGGAGCTCCCGCGGCAAGCACTGGCCTGGAGGAGCCCGAGCTGGAGGTGCTCGGTCTGGCGGTCGAGCGTGAACTCAAGACCGTGGCAGACGTGTTGCTTGCCCTGGGGCGGCTCGGTGGGCATATGAACCGGCGACGAGACGGGATGCCCGGCTGGATCACGCTCTGGCGCGGCATGAAGGTGCTCCGGCTGCTGGTAAGGGGAGCAAAGCTTGAGTGCGCGAGAATCAATGCACATGTACACTACTAATTGCATATGCATGGATGCAGTTTTCCGGGAATGACAAGCGCGGAGCGTGGGAACAAGTCTGTCGCAAACGTCTTGCCCTCTTCTCGTAAACACTATTTCAAAGGTATTGGCCCCATAGGGGGAACAATCAGAGGCCGACGCTCGTAGCCATGGCATGCAGAATAGAGGGATGGGACCGGGGGAACAGACGTGCTGCTGGCGAAACTTGCCAGCGGCCCCGTCAAGCCACTCACGTGGGACAGACTGTGCAGATCGAGAGGGCACCGACATGCAGCCGCACTGCCGGTCCAATCACTCGAATCGCAGAGCCTCGATCGGGTCGAGTCGTGAGGCCTTCCACGCCGGGTAATACCCGAAGATCACGCCGATCGTGGCGGAGACCGAGACGGAGGCGAGCACCGCGGCCAGTGACGGCTCGGTGGGCCAGTGCGCAATAAGCCGCACAAGCAGCGAGGCGCTCCGGCCGGCCGCGAGGCCCGCCGCACCCCCCAGCATGCATAGGACCACGGCCTCGAAGAGGAACTGCTGGAGGATATCGCGCGACCGTGCTCCAACCGCCATGCGCAGGCCAATCTCACGATAGCGCTCGGTCACGCTGACGAGCATGACGTTCATGATCCCGATGCCGCCCACGACCAGCGAGATGAGCGCAACGCAGAGGAGCAGCTCCGCGACAAGCGTCACGGTCCCCTTGACAGCGCGGACCACTTCGGTGAAGTCGCGAACGGCAAAGTCGGCGGCCGTCCCCGGCGCGATTCGATGCCGTTCGCGAAGGACGCGGGTGATCTGCGCGATGGCCGGCGGGATCTCGTTGGTTGACACGGCACGAACGAGAATCGAATCGACGTTCGCGAGCCGTTCCAGCCTGGGCGTGTCAAGCATCTGTGCCAGGGATCGGGTCGGAAACGACGCAGAGTGGCCCTGCGGGTAGCGACGAGACGGAATCGCCTGCGTCTCGGACAGCTCTTGCTGGGGATTATGATCCGCCGACGTGGCCGCCTGGGAACTCACCCGGAACTTCAGTGTCGTCCAGGGGGCAACCAGGATGTCGTCCTGATCTTCACCCACGATATCAGCCCCCTTGCGGCTCAGGACGCCCACCACCCGCAAGGGCACGTCGCTCACGTAGATTTCCTGCCCGACCGGCGATTCTTCTCCGAAGAGTTCGTGGGCCACCGTTGCGCCCAGCATGCAGACCATCGCAATCTTCTGGACGTCCTCCTCGGTGAATGGCTCTCCTTCGTCCATGTCCTCCCACTCCCGGACCCGGAGGTAGCTCGGAGTCGTGCCGACGAACGTGCTGGGGATCCAGTTTTTGTTGCCATGGACCGCCTGCCGCCGGGTGAAGACCAGAGGCGCCAGGCTGTCAATGCTCGGGCATTCGTGCAGCATCGCCGTCGCGTCTTCGGGCGTCAGAGTCTTGACGCTGCCGCTCCCCAGGCTCACGCCGTTGCGAGACGCCGCACCGGCCTGGATCACGATGTTATCGACTCCCGTCTTCGTCAGGAGCAGGCGAATGGCCGACCAGGCTCCCTTGCCAACTTCCGCGATGGCCAGCAATGAACCCACGCCGATGATGATGCCGAGCGTCGTCAATGCGGAACGCAGGGCATTGCGGCGGAGCGAACGGATGGCCGTCGACGTCGTGCGTGCCAGAAAACGTGCAGAGATCCAGGGCTTACTTCGAGAAGTCCGCACGCAGGCCGAGGCGCGCCGGGCGCGGCCGAAGCGGTCCGCTCCCGCGCGGGGGTCTCGTTCACGGGGGCATCGGCCAGGCGCGTCGGATCCTGTGCTGATGGGATGGCGCGCTCGACATCGAAGACCAACCCGTCGCGCATGCGGATGATGCGTCCCGCATGCGCGGCGACGGCCGGATCGTGAGTCACGAGCAGGATCGTGATGTCTTCTTCGAGGTTGAGCTCGCGGAAGAGCGAGAGGATCTCCTCTCCCGTCTTCGAATCAAGGTTACCGGTCGGCTCATCGGCGATCAGCAGGCTGCACCCGTTGATCAGCGCCCGGGCGATCGCCACGCGTTGTTGTTCCCCGCCGGAGAGGCGCGCGGGCTCATGATCAAGGCGGTCACCCAGGCCCACGCGTTCGAGCAGCGATCGGGCAGCGGCGCGGCACTCGCGTTGCGCGAAGTCATGCGCGCCGTAGCTGAGCGGCATCATCACATTCTCGATCGCTGTCATCCGGGGCAGCAGATTGAAGTTCTGAAAAACGAAACCAACTTGCATGGAACGCAGCCAGGCGCGCTCCGGTGCACCGAGCCGGGTGACATCCCGGCCCTCGAGCCAGTACCTCCCGCTTGTGGGGCGGTCGAGGAATCCCAGGATATTGATGAGGGTGGTCTTGCCTGAACCCGACGAGCCCATGAGCGCGACCATCTCGCGCCGCTGGATTGTGAGTGACAGGCCCCTGAGCACGGGGACCTCGATCGCCCCGCGCGTGTAGGTCTTGTGGATGTCCTGGAGCCTGATCAGCTCCCCGGGCTGGTCCTGGTCGGCGCGCGTCATTTCTTCTCCGATTCGCCCCACGTGTGCGGCAGGATCGATAGCGCGTCGGGCTCGGAGTCGAGCCGGCTGGCGCCCACGACCACCTGGCTCCCCTCATTCAAATCCTTCCCGGCGATTTCCGTCATGAACCCGTCAGACAGCCCGACGTGAACCGCGATTGGCCTGACATGTTCGCCGTGCCGCAGCCAGAGCCATCCGGAGTGGCTGGACGCGGAGCCGGAGCTGGTAACCGCATCATCGGGCCGGGCCGCGGCATGCTGAACCTGGGTATACACTTCCGTGGCCTCCGGATCGACGTCCTTGAGGCGCGGTTGCCATCGCAGCGCGGCGTTGGGCACAAGCAGAACCCCTTTTCTCGCCTCCACCTCAAATTGCAGCCGGGCGGTCAGGTAGGGGAGCAGCCGGCCCGCGGAGTTATCCACCGCGACCACCACCGTGTAGGTCACGACGTTCTGCGTCATGCTCGCGTTCAGGCGGATCTGCGAGACCCTTCCCTGGAACGTCTCTTGCGGTAGAGCGCCGACCGTGAACTGGACAACCTGGTTCTCGTGGATCGAACCGATATCCGTCTCATTCACCGATGACCATAACTCCAGGCGGCTCAGATCCTTGGCAATGAGGAAGAGGCTCGGGGCATTCAGACTCGCCCCGACAGTCTGGCCAATATTGGCGCGGCGGTCGATGATGACTCCCTTCACCGGCGATCGGATGGTCGTGTATCCCAGGTTGACGGTGGCCTCCTCGAGGTTGGACTGGGCGATGGCTCGCTCGCTCTGACAGACGTTCACGACGGCCTTGGCCGACTCGAAGTTTGCCATGGCGACCTCGTATTCCTGCTCCGCGATGACAGCCCCTCCGCGCGCTCTGAGCTTCCTGGTTCGCTCCAGCTCGCGCGCGGCCTGGCGCAGCTTCGCTTGTGCTTGCTCGATATCGGCCTCGGACTTGGAGAGGCTGCCGCGCGCCTGATCCACGCGGGTGCGGAACAGGGCATTCTCGAGCCGGGCCAGGACGGTGTCTTGCTCAACGCGTGAGCCGTAGCTGATCGGCTTGCCTGCACGGTTTGGATCCTCACCGAAGCTCTGGAGCATCCCGGCAACCTGGGCCCCGACGTCGACGACCTCTTCCGGCTCGATCGTCCCCGTCGCGTTGATCGTTGACCGCAGGTCGCCTCGCTTGATCGCGACGGTGCGAAACACGACGCGCTGGGTTTGATGGTCATTCCAGTACCAGAGGCCGAAGATTCCACCACCCCAGAACAGACTCAAGACAAAGAGGATTTTTTTCATTCATCAGGTTCCTGGCAATCTCCCTGGGTCCAACCGCCCCCGATCTCCATGGTGCACTCTTCGAGCAGTCGGCCGTCTTGTAGGCGGACAAGGCGGTCGGCGCTGTCCAGATAGTGGGTATCGTGGCTGATGACCAGGACGGACTTCCCCGCGGCTTTCAGCTCGGGCAGCAGCGTGCGGTAGAAGAACCTCTTGAACGAGGGATCCTGGTTGGCGGCCCATTCGTCGAAGATGTAAACGGGGCGATCCTCGAGCCACGCTCCAAGAAGCGCCAGCCGCCCGCGCTGCCCCTGGGACAGATCGACCGTCGAAAAGGAAAGCCCGCGCAGCGAGACCTGTTCCGCAAGCCCGAGCCGTTCCAGTCCGTCACGAGCCTTCGCCTTGATGTCATCCGCGGGAAGCCCGAGCAGGTTAGAGAAGAGTTGACCGTCGGCGAAGACCACCGAGAAAAGCTGACAATAGGCCTCGCGGTCCTCAGCGGCCAATGCGCGGCCATCCAGCCTGATGCGGCCTGAGGAGGGCACGTAAAGACCCGAGACGAGCTCGGCCAGCGTGGTCTTGCCGGCTCCGTTTCCGCCGGTCACCATCACGATCTCTCCCGGCCGGAGCGTCAGGTCGATGGGCCCGAGAGTGAAGCCTGCGTCACCTCCTTTCTGGTGGTAAGTGAACGTGATGCCTTCCAGACAAAGTGACCGTGAGAACGCCAGCCCGTGACACGGAGCGGAGGGGAGTGCAGCACCCGTCCGGCATTGATCGAGCTCCGGTAGCAGGGACTTCAGCTTGTCGAGGGATGTCCTCGCTCTGCCCAGAACCGGCACCCAGTTGAGAATGATGTCGATCGGGCCCATGAGGTAAAGAACAATCAGAACAGCCGATATGAGAGTTGCACGAGTGACCGGCACGATCGAAGGCATGGCGTAGAGCACGATGCCGATGAATCCGAAGAAGGCAAGCTGGCTCCAACCTTCGGCAACCGCGAAGCTGCTGAGGCCGCCGACCATCCGGTCCCGGACCGAGTTCGTGGTAGGTTCCAGCAATTCCTCGAGAAAGGCCCCGCGGCGCCCCCGGTGAAGCTTGAGCTCGCGAAACCCGCCAATCAAGGTCCGGTAATGATCGACGAGCAGATCCCGCTCTGCCCGCGCCTCGCGGAGCTGCGCCGAGGCACGAGCCGACAGTGCCACGTATGCGGCAATCGAGAGCGCGGCACAGCCCAGTCCGGAGACGAGAATGGCCGGCGACAGCCAACCAATGTACGCCAGGCACGCAATCACGATCGGGACATTGATGCAGAGTTGCGGGATTCCCACCAGCGCGCTGGCGATGACCGCAATATCTTCAGTCAAGGCGGCGAGCAGCGATGAAGAGTTCATCGACTGAAACCTCTCGACGGGTAGCTCCAGGGTACGACGGACGATGGAAAGCCCCAGCCGCGCCACCGACCTCTGGCCTAGCCTCACCATGCCAATCTGCCCAAGAACCCGCGCCGCGGACGAGATCAGACAGATTGCCCCGAAAGCCAACCACATCGGACCTGGCGACGATGCTTCGCTCGCCAGCTCATTCTGGATCAGCGCGATCAATGCGATGCCCGCGGCTCCCCCGGCCGCGCCCGCAAGTGCACAGAGGAGCAAGGTCTTGTACGAGGACTGCAACAAGAAACGAATCAAAGTCATTGATGAGCCATGCCTCTTGAAAACTCTCTCGCCTGCGTTGCGCCGCGCTATCCGTCGCCCACGAGCCCCTCTGGCGACTGTTCCTGAGCGACAAGGACCTCGTCGTCGAGATCATCAAATGATGTAA
Source organism: uncultured Planctomycetaceae bacterium (assembly GCA_963833985.1). GTDB lineage: Bacteria > Planctomycetota > Planctomycetia > Isosphaerales > Isosphaeraceae > Aquisphaera. The sequence goes on along the minus strand of CAWIAD010000002.1, from coordinate 5,953,138 downwards.
AGGCTTCGCCGCCACCCCCGGCATTCCAGTCCGCGATCGCTTGCCTCCGTTCTTCCTCCGAGAGCATGTTCAGTGCCCCGATCGGACGGTCGGGATAGGCGATGATCTCCTCGACGAGAATCGCCAGGCGGTCGAGCATGCGATCGACCGTGGCAGCCTCGAACAGATCCGTGCTGTATTCCATGGTCAGGTGCAAGCCCTGAGGCTCTTCCACGGCGAACAATGTCAGATCAAACTTCGAGGTCCCACTCGTGGGATTCAGTGGAGTGAGTTGCAGCTCGGGTGACTGAAGTGCGGGCAGCGGCGCATTCTGGAGGGCGAACATCACCTGGAAAAGGGGACTCCGGCTTGGGTCGCGGCGGGTTTGCAGCACGGTCACGAGCATCTCGAACGGCAGGTCCTGATGAGCGTAAGCCTCGATGGCCGTCTGTCTCAGCCTTTTGAGTAATGCGCGAAAGCTGGGATCACCGGAGAGATCGCCGCGCATGACCAGGGTGCTCACGAAGAAGCCGATCAGGTCCTCCAGCTCCGGTTGAGTTCGTGCGGCGATGGGGGTGCCGACCGCGAAGTCCTCTTGCCCCGAGTGACGGTGCAGCAAGACCTGGAATGCCGCGAGCAGCGTCATGTACAGGGTGGTTCCCTCCTGGCGGCCGAGGGAGCGCAGTCCTTCGAGCGTGCTCTTCCCCAGCTTCATGGACCGCTCTCCGCCGCGCTGGCTGGCCACTAGCGGTCGGGGCCGGTCGGTAGGCAGGTCCAGGTCCGCGAGGCCGCCGAGCTGCCTGGTCCAGTAATCAAGGTGGGCCTGGAGGACGTCGCCGGTCAGCCAGTTCCGCTGCCAGACTGCATAATCGGCATACTGGATGGACGGTTCGGGGAGCGGGGAGGGCTGGTCATGCCGGAACGCCTCGTAGAGTGCCGACATTTCGCGAATCAGGATGCCGACCGACCAGCCGTCGGATACGGCATGATGCATCACGACGATGACGATGTGCTCCAGCTCGGCCAGCCGCAGCAGACCGGCTCGGATGAGCGGTCCGCGCGCCAGATCGAAAGGCCGCTCCGCTTCTTCACGAAGCCGCTCGACGGCACGTCCCTCGCGAAGCGGCTCAGGAAGCGCGCTGAGGTCATCGGGGACCAGTGTGATCTCCAGCCGGGGCATGATGACCTGATGGGGAATTCCGCCTTCGTCAACGAGGATGGTGCGCAGCACCTCGTGCCGCCTGATCGTTTCATTGAGCGCGCGCTCGAAAGCGCGAAGATCAAGCCGGCCCGCAAGGCGTACAGCGACAGGAATGTTGTAGGAAGCGCGACCGGGATCAAGCTGGTCGAGGTACCAGAGACGTTGCTGTGCGAAGGACGCCGGCAATGGTCCCTGGCGATGGACTTGCTCGATCGGCGGAGCCTGGTGCCCCGTTCCTTCCTTCAAGCACTGCTCCACCAGGCGCGCCAGCCGCGCAAGCGTCGGTTCCTCAAGAAAGTCCTTGAGCGGCGTCTCGACATCGAAGGTCTGGCGAATTCGCGCCAGCAAACGCACGGCCAGCAGCGAATGGCCACCCCGATCGAAGAAGCTGTCATGGGCGCCGAAGGGGCCGTCGCCGAGCAGTTCGGTCCAGAGCTCGGCAATCGCCTCCTCGATCGGCCCGCGTGGCGGGACAAAGCTGACGCTCGCTGGTTTTCCCGCCAGCTCGGGATCGGGAAGGGCCTGCCGATCGATCTTCCCATTGGGTGTCATCGGGAGCGCTTCCAGCATCACAAACGCGGTGGGAACCATGTACTCCGGGACGACCCCGACCAGCCAGCGGCGCCATTCGGCCGCGCTGGCCGGGCTATCCCCGGCGCGGGGCACCACATAGGCGGCCAGGCTCATCTCGCCACTGGAATCCGGGCGCGCGGTGACGACGGCCTGGCTCACGCCGGGGTGCTGCGTCAGCGCAGCCTCGATCTCACCGAGTTCCACACGAAAGCCGCGGATCTTGACCTGATGATCAACCCGACCTAGACATTCGAGCGTTCCATCGGGGCGCCGGCGAGCAAGGTCTCCGGTACGGTAAAGCCGCCCACCGGCCGGGAGGCCGAACGGGTCGGGGATGAACCGCTCGGCCGTGAGTGACGGGCGGCCCAGATAGCCGCGGGCCAGGCCCATGCCTCCAATGTAAAGCTCGCCGATCACTCCGATCGGTACGACCCGCAAACGCTTGTCGAGGACCAGCAGGCGTGTGTTCGCGATCGGCTTACCAATCGAAATGGAAGGCTCTCCGGCCACGATCTGGCAGGCCGATGACCAGATCGTCGTCTCGGTTGGCCCGTACAGATTCCAGAGTGCCTGCCCTTTCGTGACCAGCCGGTCCGCCAGCGTGCGCGGAAGTGCCTCGCCCCCGCACAGCATGGTCAGCGTCGCCTTGCCCTGCCAGCCCGCTTCTAGCAGCATGCGCCAGGACGCGGGGGTCGCCTGGAGGAACGTGATTTCGCGCTCGTCAAGCCGCGCCGCAAGCCGCACCCCGTCAGCAGCCTCGTCGCGGTCCACAATCTCCACACAGGCACCAACCAGCAAGGGCAGGAAGATCTCGAGTGCGGCGATATCGAACGACAGCGTCGTCACCGCGAGCAGGCAATCTTCCTGGCTGATGGAGAGCAGACGACGCATCGATAGCAGCAAGTTCGTCAGCCCAGCATGCGTGACTTGCACCCCCTTGGGCTTTCCGGTCGAGCCGGAAGTGTAAAGAACATACGCGGTATTTCCCGTTACGACGCCACTCTGGAAACTCGCAGCGCTCTCGCGGTCGATCACTTGCTGATCGCGGTCCAGGCAGAGGACCTGCGCGTTGGATCGAGGAAGCTTTTCCAGCAGCCGCTCTTCGGTCAAGAGCAGCCCGACGCGCGCGTCCTCGAGCATGTAGGAGAGCCTTTCCGCCGGATAGGACGGGTCCAGCGGCACATAGGCTCCACCCGCCTTGAGCACGCCCAGCAAGGCCGCCACCAGTCGCGGGCTGCGCAGTGCAAAGCCCCACCAGCACCTCGGGGCCAACACCCAGGCGGCGTAAGCGCCGGGCCAGTCGGTTGGCCTGCGCATTCAGTTGCGCATAGCTGAGTGAGCCACCCGCGCCGCTAACCGCGATCGCATCGGGCCTGCGCTCGGCCTGTTCCTCGATCCGCCTGTGGACAGGCCTTGGCTCGGTCCGCACTGGATCGCTGCGCTCTGGATCGGCCTGCGAGTTACGTCCTGGCTGAGGCTCCAGGACAGGTTCCACATCACTCTCGAGCTGGCTCATCGTTGTCTCCGCGCTACTCGGCCGGGTCTGTGATGAAGGCCTCGATCGCTGGTTCGTCTGAGTGGCCGGTATCCAGATCATCAGCCACGAGGTCAGCCTGGCACTGATTCGATTTTCCGATCAGGAACTCTTGCTCGATCTCCGTCATCCAGGGCAAGTCGATCAGCCGGCGCTCGCAATCAGACGCCATTCCCTCGAGCAGTCTCTGAAGGTGATCGAGCGCGCCCTCGACGCTATGCGGCAGGAAACGCACGGAGTCGAAGGTGATCTTGATGGATAGCTCCGCGCCGGGCAAAGCCGTCACGGCGATGGGGTAATTAGTTCGCTCGATCCACCGTGCCGATTCAATGCCGAGCCGGTTGGCGTGCCGCTGGAGTGAATCAACGAAGGGCAGGTTCTGGACGGTGACGAAGCTCTCGAACAAGGGCTGCCCGGGCGGAACGTTGCTCCATGTCTGGATCCGTGAAAGGGGAACGGTCTCGAAGCGGCGCAGCTCGACGAGGTTCATTTGAAGCCGGCGCAACCACGGTATCAGCAGAGATTCCTCGTTCACGACGACGCGCACGGGGAGCACGTTGATGAACATCCCGACAATGGACTCCACGCCGGGAAGCTCGGAGGGGCGTCCGGAGACGGTTACCCCAAAAAGGACCTCGTCCTGACCGCTGTAGCGGCTCAGTACTAAGGCCCACGCCCCCTGGATCAGCGTGCTCAGGGTAAGCTGCCGCTCCCGGGCGACCGTTTGAAGGGCTGCCGTTGCATGGGCAGAAAGTCGGATCTCCCTGTCGGACATTGCTCCGGGCGGGAGAGGGCTGCCGTCCGGCGCCCGCTCCGTCAGTCCCAGCGGCGTCGCCTGGGTGAACCCGGCCAGGGTTCGACGCCAGTAGGCGTCCGCATCGGAGTCGTTCTGCCCTTGCAGCCAGCCGACATAGTCACGGAATGGCCGGCTTGTGGGTGACTCGATCTCCCGGCCCGCCCTCATCGCTTCATAACCGTTGAGTACCTCGTCCAGGACGAGGGTCAGGCACCAGCCATCGATCACAACGTGGTGAACGCTCCAGAGTAGTCGGTTCAGGCGTTCCTCGAGCTGAAAGACCGCCAGACGCGACAGCGGCGGTTGACCGGCATCGAATCCTCGCCGGCGGTCCGCCGTGAGGTATGCGGCGAACCGCGCTTCTTGCTCGTCCACCGAGAGTCCTCGCCAGTCGTGCAGATCAACGTCCTGGTCCAGCCTCTTGTGGACGATCTGGTAGGGACGGCCTCGTGTCGTCCACTGGAGCGTCGATCGTAGCGCCGGATGCCGCGCGATGACGTGTTGCCAGGACTTGCGAAGCCTCTCGATGTCGAGATCTCCTCGAATTTCACATGTGAACTGTTCCAGGTACTGCCCTGCCTCGGGCGCCGCCAGGGCATGAAACAGCATGGCCTCCTGGACGCCGGTGAGCGGATAGGCGTCTTCGATCTCGCCGCCAACGCTGCGCTCCAGCGCGGCGCGGTCGAATCCCTCGGGAGCCAGCTCAAACGGGGCGATCTCACGCGCTGGCGATACATCAAAGCCTGCCGGATTGGCGTATGCCGCGGCCGCCAGCTCCGCAATCGTTGGATGGGAAAAGAGCAGAGCCGGCTCCAGGACCAGCCCCTGCTGCCGCGCGCGGGCGATAAGACGGATCCCGGCGATGGAATCGATGCCCAGCTCGAAGAAATTGGCATGAATGCCAACGCGGCCCCGGCCTGCGACCTCCGCCACAATCTCGGCCAGGATCGTCTCGGCGGCTGTGCGCGGGGCCACCAGCATGGCCTCTTCGTTGAAAGTCCCCACAAGCGGCGGAAGTGCCGAGCGATCCAGCTTGCCGTTGGACGACAGCGGCATTCGGGGCAAGAATATGATCGAGGTGGGGATCATCGGTTCGGGCAGGCGATCCTTGAGCCAGCGCCGCAGGGCCGATACTTCGGGACCCGGGTCCTGTACAGCCACCACATACGCCGCCAGCTCTCTGCGACCCCGAGAGTCCTCACGTACAAGGACCGCGGCCGAACGGACCTCGGGGTGGCGCGACAGCACAGCTTCGACCTCTTCGAGCTCGATGCGAACACCGCGTATCTTCACCTGACCGTCGTGCCGCCCCAGGAGCTGAAGCACGCCATCGTCACGCCACCGCGCTCGGTCGCCGGTCGCGTACATGCGGGCCCCCGGTCCTCCCCACGGGTCGGGTACGAACCGCGCCGCCGTCAGTCTCGCGTCGCCCAGGTAACCCCGCGCCACTCCGGGCCCACCGATGTAGAGCTCGCCATCAATCCCCGCAGGCACGAGCCCCCCACGCGGGTCCAGCACGTAGGCCCGCGTGCCGGGTAGAGGCCGGCCGATTGGTACGGCGGCGTCTCCCTGGTGCCTGCCATCGAAGCAGGCACTGTCGATGGTGGCCTCGGTCAGTCCATAAGAGTTGACCACCCTGGCGCCGGGTCCCAGAAGGCGGCGCAGCCGCCGGTACAGAGGCCCTCGCAGGGTGTCGGAGCCCACTGCCAGCAGCCGTACACCCAGCAGATGCTCGCCCTGGTTTTCCAGGTGATCGGCCAGCGCCTGGGCGAGTGCCGGGACCAGCTCCAGGCACTCGACCTGCTGGCGTCGGATCAGCGTGGTCAGAGCCGGGGGGTCGAGCGCGACGTGTCTGGGGCAAGCCACCAGCGTACCACCGGTGGTGAGGGCTCGGATCCATTCGCCGGCAAAGACGTCAAAGCCGAAGCCCGCGGCCTGAAGGTGCCGGCGCGGCGGTCCATCAAGCTCGTAGGCTTGCCGCCAGGCATCGGCGGCTGCCATGAGCCCGCCGTGCGTGACCATCACACCCTTGGGCCGGCCTGTCGTCCCCGATGTGTACAGTACGTAAGCCAGGTTGGCATCCGCCACAGGAAGTCCGGGATTGACCGGGTCATCCCCCACAGTCGTGTTCATCAGGGAATCCAGGGTCACAACCCGCGCGTCGCCCGCGGGGATTCGATTCCGAGGAGTCTCATCGGTCACGAGCACCGTGGCACTGGAGCCGCCGAGCATCGCCGCAAGCCGCTCCCGGGGATGGTCCGGCTCGAGCGGCAAGTAGGCACATCCCGCCTTGAGGGCGCCCAGCACCGCGGCCATCCGCATCGGCCATGGCTCGAGATGGATGGCGATGACGGTTTCCGGACCGATACTCAACCCGGTCAGCCGCCGTGCCACGATGTTTGACCATCGATTCAGCTCTCGATAGGTCAAAGTTTCTTCACCGAAGGCGAGTGCGGTCGCCTCGGGTGACTCCTTGGCCTGCCTCTCGAAACGACGGTGGACGGCGAGATCCTGGTGCGAAATGCTGACCGGCGCAGACCAATCGTGCAGCAGTCGCTGCTGTTCGGCCTCCGAGAGCAGCGGAAAATCATCGATGCGGCACCGTGGATCGGTGACCACATGCGCGAGCAGATTCTGGAAACCCGCCGCCAGACGGTCGATCCATTCAGCCGTGAAGAGATCGGTGCTGTATTCCAGCGCAACAAGCAGTCGATCGCCCTGCCGCGCGGTCATCATCGTGAGATCGAAGAGAGCACACAGCTTGTCGAATGCGACGGATTCGGCACTCAGAAGACCCAGGTCCAGGCGCGCACCCGGTATGCCCAGGGCGAAGGGGGCCAGTCCCTGCACGTCCAGGGGCTGGACTTTCTGATGGGCAAACATCACCTGGAAAATCGGCGGCCGGCTGGGATCGGCATGCTTCTGGAGCCGATGCGCGAGCACGCCGAAGGGAAAGTCCTGGTGCTCCAGCCCGTCGGCAACCGTCCGTCGAACATGATTCAGAAACTCGTCGAAGGGCAAATTCTCGGACAGATCGCTGCGCATTGGCAGCAGGTTGACGAAGTAACCCACCAGATGCTGGAATTCCGGACGCGTCCTGCCGGATGCGGGCGTACCGACAATGATGTCGCGCTGGCCGGTGTAGCGCGCAGGAGAATCTGAAAGGCAGCAAGCAGAGCGGCATACAGGCTGACGCCGCGATCCTCGCAGAATGCGACGAACCGCCTGGTCAACTGCGGATCGACCTCGAAGCGGCGAGTCGTGCCTCGGAAACTTTGAACGGGAGGTCTCGGGAAGTCGGTCGGAAGCTCAAGGACAGGGAGCGGTCCGGCAAGCTGGTCTTTCCAGTACGTCCAGTGCCGCTCTCCCTCCTCACCGGCAACCATTTGATGCTGCCAGTTCGCGAAATCGGCATATCGCACCCGATTTGGCGGCCCAGCTTCCCCGCGTCCTTCGAGCTCCGCGGCATAGGCGGACATCAGGTCGCTGACGAAGATGCCCGTCGACCAGAAGTCGGCGATGATGTGATGAAAGACCAGCAGGAAGACGTGATCCGAGGCCGAGCGGCTGAGGAGATGCACACGGAAGAGCGGGCCTCGGCCGAGATCGAAGGGCCGGCTTGCCAGCCCGGCCAGTTTGTCCTGGATCTCCGCATCGTCCTGATCCGAAACATCCAGGATCGGCAGCCACTCGTCCTCACGACTTGCCAGCACAGACTCATCCAGGAGGCGGACTGTCGGTCTCTCGGCAACAACGTCGAACGTGGTCCTCAGTGCATCCTGTGCAGCGATGACACGCCGGAATGCGCGTCGCAGCGCAGTGAAATCGAGCTTCGCTCGGACCCGCCCGGCACCCGTTACATGGTAGGCTGCCCCGGCAGGCGCAAACTGGTGCGCATACCAGAGCATCTGCTGCCCATGCGAGAGCCGCTGGTCGAGCTCGCGGCTTTCCGATGGAGCCGTCAGGGACAACGGCGGGACCGCATCGGTCCGGCCGCTTGTGACAGCCGATCCGGGCGGATTCCCGGAGTCTGTCGCAACAAAACTCGCGGCCAGTTCGCGAAGAGTCGTTCCCTCGAGCAGTGACGAGAGCGGAAACTGAATCCCCAGGGACGACTCAGCCGCCATCTTCAGATCGACGGCCGTCAAGGAATCGAGCCCCATCGATAGCAGGGGCCGGTCGGGATCGACCTTCTCCTGCTCCATTCCAAGAACGAGAGCCAGTTGCTTCCGCAAGCCTTCAAGCAACCGTTGACGGCGATCCTCGACCCGAACGTGAGGCTCTCCGCCAGGCACCCTGTCGACGGCAGCAGGCTCGGCCACCGCAGCGTCAAGGCCGGAGTGAGTGATGAGGTCATGGGGCTTTGCCTGACCCTTTCCAGGACTTTCCTTGTCCGGAAAATGGCGACGCTCGACGGACCGTCCGTTTCTCTCACTTGCCGTGTCGCCCGGTGGCTCTCCATCGCGCTCACCATGCTTCACGTGGACCCGGTTCGGTGTCCCATGATCGGCTGTCTCGATCCAGTACCGCTCGCGCTGCCAGGGGTAACCTGGAAGCCGGACCAGGCGGCCCGGAGGCGTGACCCGCGACCATTCAAGGTCCAGCCCGCGCGTGTAGAGAAACGCCGCCGAGGACCGAAGCGTTTCAAGACTGCTTTCACCGCGATGGAGTGACGCCAGGACCAGCGGCTCAGCGCCGGGAATGCGGACACTCTTCCTGATCTCCGCAACCAGGGACGGGTGCCGGCTGATCTCGACGAAAAGCTGCACTCCGCTCCCGGCGAGACCGGAGAGTGCTTCCTCCAGGGAGCCATCTGGATGTGTCCAGTTTTCCCCTTGCTCTGGCTCGATTTCGTTCGAGACAACGGCGGCCGCGAGCTCCAGGTTCAGCAGGCCGGAAACATGAGCCGCGGCGAGGTCTCCGGTGCCGTTGCCAAGTACATGGTCCGGGATGATTCCCCACGAGTTCCACAACTCCGCCAATGCAACCTGGAGCACGAAGTGAACCGCTCGAGCAGCCCGGGAATCGCTGATCCGCGGAGACGCCCCCGGACCCATCAGCATTGCGCCAGGCGACCACCCCAGCCGAGGCGCCAGAACGGCGTCCAGGCGCTCGACCGCCTTGCGAAAGGCTGGCTCGGCAGCAGGAAGGTCTCGTCCGACTCCCGCCGAGAGGTCGCCGAGATCGGAAAAGACGAACGCCAGGCCAGGTCGGCGCCCGGGCAGCCGGCGACCTGATGCGGCACAGACGTGGGGCTCGCCGCGACGAAAGTGATCGATCGCCGCCACTGCTTCATCGGCATTCGAGACCAGCAGAGCCAGCCGGAAATCATGGTGTCCGCGCCGCGCGCGAAGCGTGTGAGCCATGTCAGCGAGGTTCGTTTCTCGGTCCGCTGCGCACAGCACGTCCCGTACCTGACGAGCCGCATCATGAAGGGCGTCCCAGGACCTGGCGGAGAGCGGAATCAGGACTTGCTCGGAAGCACTCCGGGCACGCGATTCGATTTCCGTGTCCGCATGCATCGCGCCGGCTGACGGCGCCTCCTGGAGTACCAGGTGTGCATTGGTTCCGCCGAACCCCAGTGAACTCACGGCCGCAACCGCGGGGCGGCCGTTGCGGGGCCAGGGAGCAAGTTCTCGCTGCACGCGAAGTGGAAGCTCGTGAAATGCGATATGCGGATTGGGTTCAGAATAATGGAGGCTTGGCGGGATTTCTCCGTGTTGAAGCGCCAGTGCAGTCTTGATCAGTCCCGCGATCCCGGCCGCGGCCTCGAGGTGACCGATGTTGGTCTTGACCGAGCCGAGGGCACAGGGGCTCTCGGACGTGCGCCCTGCCGACAAAACCTCCCCGAGCGCGCTGGCCTCGATCGGATCGCCCAGCAAGGTACCTGTGCCGTGTGCCTCAACATAGTCAATCTCTCCGGGAGCGATTCCGGCCCGCCGATGGGCTTCACGGAGCAAGGATTCCTGCGCCGAGCGGTTGGGGGCGGTCAACCCATTGCTGCGTCCGTCCTGGTTCACAGCGCCGCCCCGGATCACGGCGTAGATCGGGTCGCCCTTGCCCAGAGCGTGCGAGAGCGGGGCGAGCACGATCGTCCCCACCCCTTCGCCGCGGGTGTAGCCACTTGCCTGCGCATCGAATGTGCGGCACCGTCCTTCGGGCGAAAGAAAACCTGCCTTCGCGAAACTTGCAAACACCTCCGGCAGCAGGATCAGGTTCACTCCGCCAGCGATCGCCAGGTCGCATTCACCATCTCGCAGGCTTTTGCACGCCAGGTGCACGGCCACCAGCGAGGACGAACAAGCCGTGTCGACCGCAAGGCTCGGGCCGTGGAAGTCGAAGTGATAGGAGATGCGATTCGCCGCGATGCTGGCGGCATTCCCGGTGATGCGGTAGCCGTTGCTGGCACCACCGCGGATCGCCTGGAGCTGAGCATAGTCGTTCGTGGAGATGCCGACGAACACCCCGACCGATGTTCCCGCGAGGCGCTCGAGCGCGTAGCCCGCGTCTTCAATCGCCTCCCAGGCCGTCTCGAGCAGCAATCGATGTTGCGGGTCGATGAAAACGGCCTCACGCGGCGAGACTCCGAAGAAGTCGGCGTCGAACCGATCGACATCCTTCAGGAAGCCGCCCTGATGAGGAATTCCGAGCGCCCTCGAGGACTCCTCATCCCAGCGCGCGGGCGGGATCGGACCGACCGCATCGACTTCGTCGCGCAGCAATCTCCAGAATTCTTCCGGTCCGCTCGCCCCGGGGAACCTGCAACCAATCCCGATGATGGCGACCGGCTCTTGCCGAGATCGAGGATCCGGCTCTGCTTTTTGTCGGCTCTCCCCCGGGTGAGATTCCTTCCCGAGGAAGCGTGCCAGGGCGTCGATCGTCGGATGGTCGTAGATCAGCGTGGCAGGCAGCTTGCGGCCCAACCATTGCTCGAGCTCCGCTGCGAGCTGGACTGCCTGGAGCGAGCCGAGACCGAAGCTCGAGAGCGGCCGGTGCGTGCTCACTTGCTCCGGATTCATATTCAGTGGAGCCGCGACTTTCGCGGTCAACCAGTCTTCAATCGCCCTGGCCGAAGTGGCGCCGGTCTCGTTTCGCACGGGAAATTGCTCGATCCCGGCCGGAGTCTCGGGTGGACGCGGGGGGTTTTCCGAATGAGTGCGAGTCCAGCCAGCAAGGACTTCGAGTGTGCCGGCCAGGAACTGCGCGCGGCACAGGCGGCGCTGAACTTTTCCGCTCGAGGTCCTGGGCAGCTTCAGCGGCTTGATGAACCGGATGGCATGGACCTCGACCTCGAACTGTTCGGCGATCGCCTGGCGAACAGCCATGATGACTTCATTGACCACCGCCTCGCCGGCATGCCTCTCGATCTCGTGAACGACGACAAGCCGCTCTTCATCAGCTTCATCGATCGAAAAAGCCGCACCACCATCGCCACGAAGCAGCGGGTGGCACATCTCGACGGCCCGTTCGATATCCTGAGGATAGATGTTGCGGCCCCGAATGATGATCAGTTCCTTGATGCGTCCGGTGACGTACAGGAGACCATCCTTCAGAAACCCCAGGTCTCCGGTCCGCAGGAACGGGGCCGCGCCATCACCGGCAAGAGTGGCGCGGAACACCTCCTCGGTCTCCCCGCTCCGCCCCCAGTAACCTTGCGCGATGCTCGGCCCTTGAACCCAGATCTCGCCAACTCGGTCACCAGGGCACGGGGTGCAGGTTGCGGGATCGACGATCACGACCCGATGATCAGCAACGACGTTGCCGCTGGCCGCCAGCAATCGGACCTGGTCGGCAGGCTCCGACAGCTCGACGGCATTGCCGTGTTCCAGGGCTCTCCTGTCCAGCGACGCGGTCACCGGTTCGCGGCTCGACGTGTCGCTCGAAACCAGGAGCGTGGCCTCGGCCAGGCCGTAGCACGGCAGAAACGCCTCGCGGCGAAAGCCCGCCGGCGCGAACGCCCGAGCAAACCGCTCCATCGTCTCGGGACGGATCATCTCGGCACCATTGAAGGCCACCTGCCAGCAGCTCAGATCCAGTTCCGTACGCTCCGCCGGCGTCGTCCTGTCGACGCAGAGATCGTAGGCAAAGTTCGGCCCGCCGCTGATCGTGGCACGGTCGGACGTGATGGCTCGCAGCCAGCGAAGCGGTCGCTGGAGAAAATGCACTGGAGAAAGGAACGTGCTGACGCCTCCGCTATAGACGGTCTGGATCATGCCGCCGATCAGTCCCATGTCATGGAACAGGGGCAGCCAGAAGACCCCTCGGCTCTCCGACGCAGCGCCGAAGTGGCTCATGATTCGGGCTGAGTTCGCAAGCAAGTTGCCATGGGTGATCATCACCCCTTTGGGAGCTGCGGTTGAGCCCGATGTGTACTGGAGAAAGGCAAGGGTTTCACGGCTGAGGCCGGTTTCGGTCCAGTCTTCCGGGGAGGGCAGGACGTCCCCGCCCTCACCGGTCATGAGCCGGGATATGTTTTGAAGTTCGGGGATGGAGATCGCCCAGCGCTCCCCGTCTTCTCGCTGTGAGCCGCATGTGAGGATAACCGAAGGTCGTGCATCGATGATGATCGAGCTCAATCGAGGCGAGGGTCGTTTCCCTCTTGGAACGTTGGCCGGGACGGCCACCACTCCGGCATAGAGACATCCAAAAAAAGCCGCAATGAAATCGAGTCCTGGCGGGTACAAGAGCAGCGCGCGCTGGCCCGCCAGCTCCGTCCTTTGCAGCCGGGCCGCAATTCTTCTGGCCTCTTCGTCAAGCCCGCGCCGGGTCAAGCGCTGCGGGCAGCCAGGCTCCCCGTCCGGATGGAACGCAAAGAGGGCGGCTGCCGGATCCTTCGCAGTACGCTGCCTCAACACTTCGACCAGGCTCGAACACTCAGCGGGACCCTCCGTGCATCGACTCACCATGTCAGCTCACCTCGCCCATCCGTTTTCTGAGGCTCAGAGGACGCATGTCCGTCCAGACCTCATCGATGTAAGCGAGGCACTCTTCTCTCGAACCTTGTTTACCGGCTTCCTTCCAGCCCGGCGGAATCTCCCGATCAGCGAACCAGATCGAATACTGTTCCTCATGGTTCACGACGACCTTGTAGATTGCGGAATCCTGGCCTGTCATGCTCTGGTCCCTCCCTGCGGCTTTGCCCTGTTCACGCAAACTCAACGCGACGCCCGGCTTCCGGCGGCTCAATCGATCAAGCCGCCGATGAACCTCACCGGATTCGTCCTGGTCACCCGAACACTCGCACTTCTCAGAACCGCTCTCGGGTTCAATCCGCTATCGATTGCATGGATTCTGCAGCTTCCCGGGCTACAAACGACCGCCATTCGATGCGCCCGGAAAGCCCGCAAATCGTGGTCCATTACACATATTTAACGTGTGTCTTGGTTAATCTTCATACGCCACCGTTGGTAGGTCTCTCTGCTTCCGTCGGTGAGCCGGCAATCGGCGCGCCAGAGTCGCCTCAGGTGTCTTGAACCTGGGGTGGTTTCCCGACGCCTGGGCACTCCGGATGAGCTTGATCGTGCAGGGGCGATTCGATGGCCGGTGCCCGGCCGGGTAGACCTTGCGCATCAAAGTGGGTGCCGATATGCTCTTGTCGCATCGCCGCTCCGACGCGGCTGAACCAGGGTGACGGAACCGAGATTGCCTCCGGATGAAACGGATGGCCCGACAGACGTGGGCACCGGCCGTAGAATCGTGCGTAGGAAGTCCCTGTCGAGATGATGGTGAATCAGGAACAGTTCCCGGCCGGGATGAGAATGACAGGCGGAGGCAAGAACGCGAGGAGCAAGGCCATCATGTCCGAGACGAGTCTGATTCGTTGCCATTCCTGCGGCGCCACCAATCGAGTGCCGCTGGAGAAGGTCCGGAGTGGTCTTCAACCGGTGTGCGGGCGTTGCAAGGGGCGCATGCCCTTTGATTTCGAACCGGTGAAAGTCACCGACGCGACGTTCTCGTCAGAGGTCGAAAACTTGCCACTGCCAGTGGTCGTCGACATGTGGGCTGCATGGTGCGGCCCCTGCCGCATGATCGCGCCCGTGATCGACGAGCTGGCATCCGAGCTGGCGGGGCGGGTGCGGTTCGCCAAGCTCAACGTCGACGAGAATCCCGCGACGGCGGCCCGATTCCAGGCGCGCAGCATACCGACCCTTGTGATCCTCAAAGGCGGCCGGGAGGTCGATCGCATCGTCGGTGCTCAGCCGAAATCGGAGATCGTGAGGCGGCTCGAGAAGGTTATAGGCTAGGTCTGAGTGGCGGGCTGGGTCGTGCCAGCCCAGGCATGTCGAGAAAGACAATGACCGGCGAGATTCGAACGCCGACTCGGACTGATTGCGAATCCAAAGCGGAGAACACACATGGAACGACGTCAATTCGGGCCCATGGATCGCGAGGTCCCGGTCATCGGTCAGGGTACCTGGTCCAACGACAGCCACAAGGTTGATCGCATTCAGGCGATCGCCGCCCTCCGCCGGGGCATGGAACTGGGCATGACTCATATTGACACCGCGGAGATGTACGGATCGGGCGACGCCGAGGAGATCGTCGGCGAGGCGATCGCCGGACGACGCGAAGGGGTCTTCCTGGTCTCCAAGGTCCTCCCCCAGAATGCGTCCCGACGCGGGACGATGGCGGCCTGCGAGGCCTCGCTCGCACGTCTCGGCACCGACCGGCTGGACTGCTACCTTCTGCACTGGCGGGGCAATTCTCCCCTGGAGGAAACGTTCTCGGCTTTCGATCAGCTCCGGCGCGAAGGGAAGATCCTGTCCTGGGGGGTGAGCAACTTCGACCAGCGCGACCTTGATGAAGCCCTGGCAATCGCCGGACCGGGCCGTCTCGCGTGCAACCAGGTTCTCTACCACCTCAACGAGTGCGCAATCGAGCACGCCGTGATTCCCTGGTGTGAGCAGCACGGTGTTGCGGTCGTCGCCTATAGCCCGCTTGGTCATGGCAGTTTTCCGGGCCCTCACACCCGCAAGGGCCGCGCGCTCCAGGAGATCGCCGCCACGCACAACGCGACCCCGCGCCAGGTCGCGCTCCGGTTTCTGGTGCGAAGTCCTGCGCTGTTCGCGATTCCGAAGGCCTTCCAGATCGATCACGCCGTTGAAAACGCAGGGGCCGGGGTGCTACGACTCACGGAAGCCGAGCTTGCACGGATCGACGAAGCCTTCCCGCCTGGGCCCCGTCCCCGCCGCCTTCCCATGCTGTAGTGAGTCAGTTCGCCGCGAGTGCGATATTCCAGCTGAGCCAAGGCGCGGCAAACTCCATCGGTTCCCATTCAAGCTCATGGACGGTCCTTCGGGTTTTCGTCATCATACCCCTGGAGATACCGATCCCTGAGTCGCCCGGCGTGTCGTTTCGGCTGACACGCGACGGTTGATTGTTTCTGGCGGCATCGATTCACAATGGGGCAGGGAGGTTCAATTGCGGAGGGCCCGCTCGCCGGAGAAATCTGGGCCAGGTACGCGAGACTTGCCAGCGAACCGGAAAGCGTCTGGAGGATCATGGTGATGCGTTTTCGGGCCTGGTCTGTCCCCTGGAGTGTCTGTTGCTGCGCGCTCGCAGGTTTGTTCGCGGGGCTGGCAGCCCCTTCGGTCGCTGAGGAAGTGACCGGAAACGTCGTGTTTGCCGGCGACTCCCTCACGGCGGGTATCGGTGCCGGGCCGCATGGGTCTTACCCCGCACAATGCCTGGCGATCCTCGGTGGGCGTTGGAAGGGACAGAATTCGGCGGGTCCGGGACAGACGGTGCGCCAGGTTCTTGAGACCTTCGACGCTCAGATCGGCCGCCAGCTCGACCGCTCCTGTGCCCTGAATGTCCTCGTGCTCTGGGAGGCGGGCGACGACCTTGTCTCGGGTACCACTCCCGACGAGCTGGCGAGCATCCTGTCCCGGATCACCGCACGTGCGCGGAGCTCGGGCTTTGACAAGGTTCTTCTCCTGACCTCGACACCCCGATCCAGGTTCGCCGATCAGACCGCGCTCCCGGGCACTCCCGAACAGCGCCGGTGCCTCGATAACCAGCGGCGTGCAGATTTCGACGCGCGGTTGCCGGCACTCTACCCGAGCGTTGATGGCGTCGTGCCGCTCCACTCCGACGGTCAGATCGGGATCGACGGAGCCCAGCACAATCCGGTCTATTTCGCAAGCGACCGTATCCACCTGAACCATCGGGGCTACTTCATCGTCGCGGCCCGCGTTGCCGAGCGGATCCAGGCCTTTGGCCCGCGACGCATCGTACCGGGCCAGTCGTGGACCTCGCCCGGTGGGCAGTATCACCTCGTGCTGCAAAACGACGGCAACCTGGTCCTCTATGGGCCGCAGCGTGGGGCTTCCTGGGCATCCGGTACGCAGGGACAACCCGCGGTTGAGGCTGTGATGGCTTCAGACGGCAATCTTGTCCTTTACGGGCCGCAGCACCGGCCGCTCTGGAGCTCGGGAAGTCACCACCATCCCGGCGCCGACCTTCGGGTCCAGGATGACGGTAATGTCGTGATCTACGACAAGGCCCGCGTGGTCTGGTCAACCGGTACGGGAACCTGGACCCGTCCGAATCACTCACCCGCCTCGCCCCCCGCCGGGTGGAAGGAGCACTGGTTTGAGCATGACCAGCCCCTCAAACTTTCGGCATGCAATGACGACGTGGCTCTCTACTTCGATCGAGAGATGCCGCTGGAACATGCTCGATGGGCCCTCCCGGTCGCGACCCGCGTCTGGCAGTACACGAAGCAGACCTATGGAGAGTTCGGCTCCCCGGACGATCGTCTCTTCGTGATCCTCCATCAGGACAAGTACGGTGGCGGGCACCCTTCGACCTATCTCGACTCAAGCCATGACGATAGAAACGTCATCGACATCGGCATGGATGCCTGGGACCGGTCCAAGGACGGTTACATCATTCACGAGATCGGTCACATCGTCGAAGGCGCCAGCAACGGAGTCCAGGGCTCTCCGGCATTCGGCGGCATCTGGGGCGACAGCAAGTGGGCCGAATTCTTCGAGTACGACCTCCGCATGGGGATCGGACAGGTCAAGGAAGCCGAAGAAGCCCGTCGACGATTCACCGAGAGCGTCGACAATTTCCCGAGGGCGAAGACCCGCTGGTTCCGTGACTTTTTCCACCCGCTCTGGCGTGAGCACGGCCATGCCCAGGTGATGGTCAACTACTTCCGACTGATCTCGAAGCATTTTCCAAAGGAGAGTCTCGAGAACGGCAAATGCCTGAAGTTCTCGCGTGATAGCCTGAACTGGGGCGAATTCATCCACTTCATGAGCGGAGCGGCCGCGCAGGACCTGAGGCCCCTCGCGACCCGGGCCTTCGGCTGGCCGGTTAAATGGGAATCGCAATTCCAGAGAGCTCGCGCCGACTTCCCAGGCGTACTCTACCCCAGCTAGCCGCGTCCGTGCCGCGCGCAGCGCTCAACGGCCCTCGCGCGACTCGCGGAGCTTCGGCCCTGGCGCAGCATGCCGTGAGACCCGAGGATACCTCCGCGCCATCGGACCTGTTGGGTTCAAGGGGCAGAAGCCCGAGTTGCTCAAGGTACGCCTTGAGGATTGGGACCACCAGATCGCTGCACGTTGGTTCCGAGCTTCTGACTTCTGAGGTCCGGTCCAGCATGTCGTGGTAACCGGCACGGCTCATCGCGTCCGGGGCCGAGATTGATCTGACAACCGTCGATCTAGACGTACCAGACCCCGCGCGGGGCGGTAGAACGGCCTGGAACAGTGGGGCACGCGCGGAGCCTCCCGGGGCACAGGTGGGCCGGAAGGTCCTGTGCTTCACTCAGGATGGCGGTCCGGTAGGCGAAACTTCTCTGACAACCACTGTCATGCGACCAGGCGTCGCCGTAAGTCCTTATCTATCAAGTGCCCCCCGTAGGACTCGAACCTACAACCCGCTGATTAAGAGTCAGCTGCTCTGCCAATTGAGCTAGGAGGGCGATGGTGAAAGCTCACCGCTGAGGATGCACTATCATCTCAGGCTTGATCCCAGGTTTCAAGGGGAGCGGTGAGACTTGCGACGAGAGTTCGGCGAATAAAGCCGCGGACCACTGTGCCAGCGCCGGCCGGACCGGCCAAGTCGCGGACCTCTGAAACCACGACAATGGTACACGCGCATCATTTGCAGGGCCGCTTCAGCAAAGGGTCGGGGGGGATCTGTTGTGGCCGTGCGACACGGCCGGCCATCCCGGCTCCATGCTCGGTCGTGGTGTAGGATTTGTCTGGTCGCGGGACTATAATTCTTGGTCAAGACGCAGTGAAGGACGACCTTGCTCTGGACCGATCCTCTCGTCCCCAGCCGGCCGTTCGTGGCTCGAATGCTGTTCTGAGGTGAGTGCACGGCGTTCACGCTGCCGTTCCACCTCGCCCCTTGCGGCCCGGGAGTTTCTGATGCGACGGGACTTGGATGACGTGATCCAGGGCTGGCCCTATGACCCGGAGCCGGGTGAAGTTCTGGCTCGCGAGCTCCGCGCACGCGATGGCCGGACCGTGTTGCAGATCCGCGTCGAACTCGGGGTGCTTCAGCTCGAGATCTCGGGACGGCCGGATGGAGCACGCCCGCATGGATTTGCCACCTATCTCGATTATCTCCGCTACAGTGCCGCCAGCCGCGGGCAGGCGCCGGGCGGGAAGTCTCCTCCCTGGACCATGGATCAGGAGCACCGCGACGAGGCCGACCGCGAGTTCACCCAGTTCTTCCATCGCCGGATGGCCTGGCTGTCCCTCCGCCGCTATGACAAGGCCATGCTCGACGCTGACCACACGCTGGCGCTCATGGATTTCGTTCACCGCCACGGCAACGACGATGATTACATCGGTTCCCATGAGCAGTCTCGCGGGCTGGTTCAGTTTCACCGCACCCAGGCGCAAGCCCTGCTCGCCATCGAGCGCAGGCGGCCCGAAGAAGCGATCGACGCGCTCCGCGAGGGGATGGAAAAGCTCACGGCCCACCAGCAAGCGTGGTGGGAAAACCGGGAGAACGACTCCAGCGAATCGCCCAACCTGTCGCTGATCGACCAGTTGCGCCTGTTCGAGCACGAGGTGCGTAAGAACTACGCGGTCGAGAAGACCCTGCGGGAACAGCTTGACGAGGCCGTCGCTCGCGAGGACTACGAGCAGGCGGCCCGGATTCGAGACCTGATTCGAGCACAGATCCGCGCGACGGTGAGCGGTCATGTCCAAAAGCGCGCGACCTGGGCCTCGCTGAGCTGAGCTGAGCTGAGCTGAGTTGAGTTGAGTTGAATCGCGCCTGAGAAACCTACTCGCTCAGTGGCCCAGAGCCATCCACTCGACGTCCCGCGCGGGGAAAATTGGCCCTTCGACGCACACCCTGCGCAGGTCTACCGTGCCGTCTGGCTGACGGATCGGCGCGACACAACTGAAACAGGCACCGAAGCCGCACGCCATGTGGTTTTCCAGCGAGACGTCACAGGGGGTGTCGAATCGCTCGACCACCTGCGCCAGGGCTGCGAGCATGGGTGCCGGCCCACAGCCCACGATTCGGGCCGGGCGCTCGACCTCGCTCCAGCCGGCGCGTGAGCAGTTCCGTCACGAAGCCACGATGGCCGTCCGAACCGTCGTCCGTGGCGATTTCGATTTCGATACCCGCGGCGCGGAACTCCTCCATTCCGGCCAGGTACGCGGCCGTTCGCACGCCGTAAAGCAAGGTCGCGGATGAGCAGGAAACAGGCACTCCCTTGTGATCCGTGGCGGATGCCCCCGGAGTCACTGGTGAGTCACCGTAACGCGCTTTCCCGAGCCACCAGCGGCCCAGGGCCAGAAACGGCGTCTGGCCGATTCCGCCGGCCACGAAAAGAACGGGACCGGCGGGCGGCGGGCCGAAACCATGGCCGAGCGGCCCCCAGATCGAAAGCCGCTCCCCGGGCCGGCGGTGGGCGAGCGCCTTTGTGCCGCGTCCGATCAGGAGGTAGACCACGTCAACCGCGACCGGTGTGCCGGCCCGGTCCCTGACGACATCATAAAGTGCAAACGGCCGGCCCAGGAGTGGATCGTCGGCACCCTCGGCGCCGGGGCGGATCATCAAGAACTGGCCAGGAAGGATGGTCCGGGCCAGGAGCGGATCCTCCAGTCTCAGGCGGTAGGTATCGCGTGCGACGGCCGCGTTTTCCACGACGGTCGCAAGCCGATGGGACGGCGATGCTGTGGCCAGCGTGGTCATGATTTCTTTCGGTCGTCGGGCGATCGCTCGACGCCGTGTGCCTTGCGGGGAGGACGTCGCGTCGGGGCCGGCCGCTTCCGCGGGGGTCGTCCCGAGAGCGACAGCCCCGCTTCCTCGGCGACCTTTGGCGCCAGACCGATGATCCTTCGTGCTGGCCTGGCCTGGGTGACCTCTGGCTTTCCCGGTTGACCCGGAGCGGCCGGCGCGGGCGCGGCAGTAGGAGGCTTGACGGCCGGCATCGCTCGCTTCCCGCCGGGGAGAGCGCCCGGCGGAGGACCGGGCCTCTTGCCGGGCGGTGCCGGCATCGATGCCGGACGATTCGACGGCGGCCTTCCGGGCATGGCTTTGGCGGGAGGTTTCTTGCCAGGCATCGCCTTGCCGGGCGGGCGATCAACTGGCTTCCCAGACCCGGGGCGGGCGGAGGGTGGCCCGGGCCGGGTGGGAGGCGCTGGCCTGTCACGGCGGGGCCCATGAGCCTCGGTCCGGTTGTGGGCCTGTGGCGTGCGCTGCTCGCCCGCGGTTCCGGGAACGCCGGGCCGCTTGCCGGGCGCGGCTGGTCGTCTCTCGTTTCTGGGCTGGGAGGCTCGCGGCGGCGCGACCTCGATGCCGGCGGCAACCTTGCGCAAGAGATCGATCTCGGTGCGTGTCAGCGGCCGATGCTCGCCCGGAGAGATTCCCTTCAGAACGACGGGACCGATGGCCAGACGGGTGAGGTTCATGACCTTGTGACCGAGCTTGGCCAGCATGCGGCGGATCTCGCGCTTCTTGCCTTCGGCCAGCACCAGCTCGATGGTTGTGGCCTCGCCCTGGCTGCCGACGAACCTGGCCCGCTTGGCGCGAACCTTGCCGTCAGAAAGCCAGATGCCTTCAGTCAGCTTGCTCAGGATGTCCGGGCCAGGTGTTCCCGCTACGAGCGCACGATAGGTCTTCTCGACGCCGAATCGCGGATGCGCCAGGCGGTTGGCCAGCTCTCCGTCGTTGGTCAGGATCATCAGGCCCATGCTCTCTTCATCGAGCCGGCCGACCGCGTAGACCCGTTCAGGGACCTCGGGCAGCAGGTCGATGACCCGGGGCCGGCCGGCGGGATCGTTGTTGGTGGAGACATAGCCCTTGGGCTTGTTCACCGCGAAGTAGACCATCCTCTCCAGGCGGATCTTCTCGCCGTCCACTGCGATGGTCGCCGCATCGGGATCGACCCGCGTTCCCAGTTCGCGGACGACCTTGCCGTCGACCGTGACGCGGCCCTGGAGGATGTATTCCTCGCACTCCCGGCGCGAACCCAGCCCGGCGTGGGCGAGGATTTTCTGGAGCCTCTGGGGTTTGCCCGACTCCAGCTCGGCATCCTTCCGGGCCGCCTCGTACCGTCTGTCCGGCTTCGCCGGCCGATGCCCGGGGCCAGCTTTCCTGGCAGCCGAGTCCCGGCGGCCCTGTGACGGACTGCCCGGTCGTGACTCGGCGCGCTTCCCGGGCGCGGAAGACGAAGCCGGCCCCGGCTTCGATCCGGGCCTGTGGCCTCTCTTCGGAGGCCGCCCACCATCCCGGCGACCCTGTTCTTGACGAGCCATGTCAACTTGCTCCCTGGCAGAGCCCCGCGGCGCGCAGCGTTTCTTGATCAAGGTTTCATCATAGGCACCGGCTCCCGGCTTGCACAGTACCCGAGACGTTGGAGTGCCATGGGCTTCGTCCGGAATGACGCACCTCATACAGGTGTCGGTGCATCCGGGGGACGGGCGCAGGATCTGGCTGCACGATGGCGGGCGTCCTCGTCTGGCTGAGCTCGTCATCCGGCAACAGGCGGCCTGGGCTGCTGCTGCGAAAGACAGTGCAGCGTGCCCAGGCCGAGCACCAGATCGACGCAGTGGATGCCGACGATCTGCCGGTCCGGGAAGAGATCAGCCAGCGTGTTCAGAGCGATCCGATCGGCCCGGTCATTGAACGTGGGAACGAGCACCAGGCCGTTGGCAATGTAGAAGTTGGCGTAGCTCGCCGGCAAGCGCTGGGACTCGAAGTAGAGCGGGGCGGGCATGGGGAGAGTCACAACCCGGAGTGGCTGACCATCCTGATCGCGGGCCGACTCGAGGCGGCGGACGTTGTCGGCCAGTGGCTCGTGGTTGGGGTCATCCGGGTTGGGCTCGACCGCGGTGACCACGGTCCGCGGATCGACGAACCGGGCCAGGTCGTCCACGTGGCCATGCGTGTCGTCGCCCGCGATGCCCCGGCCCAGCCAGATGACGTTGCGGACGCCCAGGTAGTCTGCGAGCACGCGCTCCACCTCCGCGCGGCCAAGCCCGGGATTGCGGCACTGCACTTCGCTGAGCAAACACTCCTCGGTGGTGAGCAAACTGGCCCGGCCGTTGACGTCGATGGCGCCCCCTTCCATCACCACGCGGCGGAGCTTGCCTCCCCACTCAGCACGTGCGGTCCAGAGCGTGCAGCCCAGGTGCTCTGCAATCTGCCGGGGAAGCCGGTTGTCCCTGCGGTGGTCCGGATACTTCGCCCAGGCGTTGAACTTCCAGTCGACGAGGTGGACGGGTACGGGTAACTCACATGCCGCCTTCTCTGCCGCGTGATCGCAGACGAGAAACGTGGGGCCGGAGTCGCGTAGCCAGACGCGGTCGGTCTTTGCTCTGAAGAATTGCACGCGGCCGAGATCGACAGACGCACGGTCGAGCATGTCGGCGGCGCGGAGCTCCATCTTGCCGCCGGCAATGATGATGTTCACCTGCTCCACACGGCTGAGATGGCGGACAATCTCGGTGTAGACCCAGGGTACCGGCGCGAACTTCCCCGGCCAGTCCTCGCGGTGATGGGGCCAGGCAATCCAGGTGGCGTCATGCGGTTCCCATTCCGCGGGCATGCGGTAGCCAAGCTGGGCGGGAGTCATCCGGGGCCGGTCCTTACAGGTTCCAGTCGGGCAGCTTGGCAAGATACGCTGGTGAGACCCTCCCCAGCCAGACGAATTGCTCGTTGATGCGCTTCGGGACGATCACCTGGGAGCCGATGACCCCGCCGATGATGCCTCCGAAGACCAGGACCAAACCACTGATGAATCCGATCGCGACCAGCGTCCCAGTATCTCTTTCCGGCCTGGTATAGGATGCCGTAGCAATGATCACTCCGATCCCGGCGAGTGCCGCCATCCAGCCCATGCCGATGGCCCACCGGCGGTTCTTGCGATGCCGCGGGCAGAGCGCCACCGTGACGCGGGCCTTCCAGCGCACCATGAAATACACGAGGAGATAAATCAGCCAGTTGAACAGGATCAGAAAAAACCAGATGGGCTTGTGCCAGTAGACCGTGCGAGTGAACCGATATCCTTCCACCGGCGCGGCGCACTTCAAGCAGCGATCGGTCAGCTCGGCGTCCTTGCGCACGACCAGCAGCTTGCCATCCCGGTAGGCTTCCGTGGCGGCATCCAGGTGCTGGAATTTGTTCAGGACCTCCGCTTCCGGCGCGGCATAAGGGTTCTCGTCGTCGGCCTCGGGCGGGGCATAGGGATACTTCTCGATTGCCACGGTTGCAGCCTCCAGTTGCGGCAGGGCGAAAGAAGGATCTCCCGAGAAAAGCGAACCGACCAGGTGGCCAAAGGGATCTGCTGCTGCTGTCAGTCCGGATCGAGATAGCGCTGCGTGATTGGAGCATAGGCGTCGATTCGTCGGTCGCGGAGAAACGGCCAGTTCCGGCGTGTTTCCTCCTGAAGCCGGGGGTCGCACGCGGCGACGACCACCTCCTCGGCGTTGCGACCGGCCCTGGCGACAATCCGGCCAAACGGATCGGCCAGGAACGATCCGCCCCAGAACTCGAGACCGCCATCGCTGGGTCCCTCGTGGCCGATCCGGTTCACGGCGGCCACGTAGACGCCGTTGGCGATGGCATGAGCACGCTGGATCGTCTCCCAGGCATCGGCCTGTGCCGTGCCAAACTCCGCCTGCTCGGCCGGATGCCAGCCGATGGCGGTGGGGTAAAAGAGGATCTCCGCGCCGCGGAGCGCTGTCAGCCGGGCCGCTTCCGGATACCACTGGTCCCAGCAGACGAGCGTTCCCACCCGGGCAAATGCCGTGGGAAAGGCCTGGAAACCCAGGTCGCCCGGAGTGAAATAATACTTCTCGTAATAGAGCGGATCGTCGGGGATGTGCATCTTGCGATACCGGCCTCGCAGCGTGCCGTCGGCATCCAGCACGACGGCCGTGTTGTGATAGATGCCGGCGGCACGCTTCTCGAAGATCGAGCCGACAATCACCATGCCCGTTTCGCGCGCCACTTCAGCCAGGGCCTCCGTCGTGGGTCCGGGAATGGCCTCGGCGAGGTCAAACCGCGCGGCGTCCTCGGCCTGGCAAAAGTACTGCGTACGGAAGAGCTCGGGCAGGCAGGCCACCTGAGCACTCCGCGACTTTGCCTCACGCAGCATGGCACAGGCGCGGTGCAGGTTGTCCCCCGGATCAACGGAGCACCGCATCTGGATCAGGGCTACCGAGAACACTGGCTCACTTCTCCACGCACTTCAACCGTCCCACGCTGACATGAGCAATCCGTTGACGGTCCATCGTATCCCTCATCCCCGACGAAGGCGAGCACTCCAGTCGCGGTTTTTTTATTGCCCAAATTACCCATTCCTTCTAGATTAGTGATCTTGGCGGTGATTGGCAGCGACGGCGGGCCTGGTTCGTTGCCGGCCTTGTTGCGGCCGGGGGAAGCCGTTTGGGGGCAAAATGTTGAAAAGATTGATCGAGCGTGCGGTGTCGGTCCTCGCGATTGCACTGGCTTTACAGGTGGTGCGGCCGGTGGGCCAGGGCTTTGCCCAGGAGTCTACCGAAGCACGACCTCACGGTGGCGACAAGCGCGCGGCGGTGTTTTCAGGCCTGAGTCTGCGTGGAATCGGGCCGGCGTTGATGTCGGGCCGGGTGGGCGATATCGCCGTGGATCCCAGGGTATTCAGCACCTGGTATGTGGCGGCATCCTCAGGAGGCGTGTGGAAGACGAACAACGCGGGCACGACATGGTCGCCGATCTTCGACGGATACGGATCGTACTCGATCGGCTGCGTCGCGGTCGATCCCTCGAACCACCTCGTGATATGGGTAGGCTCTGGCGAGAACAACAGCCAGCGCAGTGTGGGTTACGGCGATGGGCTGTACAAGTCGATCGACGGCGGCGCCAGCTTCTCCAGGGTTGGCCTCGAGCACTCCGAGCACATTGCCAAGGTGCTCGTGGATCCCCGGAACTCGAGCACCGTGTACGTGGCCGCTCAGGGACCACTCTGGAATCCGGGTGGCGAGCGGGGCCTGTACAAGACGACGGACGGGGGCAAGTCGTGGCAGGCCGTGCTCACGATCAGCGAGAACACGGGCGTTACCGACGTCGTCCTCGACCCGCGGAACCCGGACGTCCTGTACGCCGCGGCCTACCAGCGCAGGCGTCACGTCTGGACGCTCATCGACGGCGGGCCCGAGTCCGGAATCTATCGGTCCATGGATGGCGGGCAGAGCTGGCGCAAGGTCAACAAGGGCCTCCCCGATGGTGACAAGGGCCGCATTGGCCTGGCGATCTCACCGATCAATCCCGACGTCCTCTACGCCACGGTCGAGGCCGCCCGGGGCCAGAGTGGTTTCTTCCGATCCGAGAACGGGGGCGAGAGCTGGAGCCGCCAATCGGGCTACATTCCTTCCAGCCCTCAGTACTATCAACGAATCGTGGTCGATCCGCAGGTCTTCGACCGCATCTATGCCATGGACACGCTCCTCCATGTCTCCGAGGACGGGGGAAAAGCCTTCCGGCCGCTCGGAGAAAGCTCGAAACATGTGGACAATCATTGCCTCTGGGTCGATCCTGGCAACTCGAACCATCTGCTCATTGGCTGCGACGGCGGGCTCTACGAGACCTGGGACAGGGGAAGGAACTATCACTTCTTCGGCAACCTGCCAATCACCCAGTTTTACAAGATCGCCATCGATCACGACTCGCCGTTCTACAACGTCTACGGAGGCACGCAGGACAACGCCACTCAAGGCGGCCCGTCGCGCACCAACAACGTACACGGGATCCGCAACAGCGATTGGTTCATCACGGTCTTCGGCGACGGCTTCGACCCGGTCGTTGATCCCACGAATCCGAATCTCATCTATTCCCAATGGCAGTATGGCGGCCTGGTGCGCTACGACCGCAAATCGGGCGAGCGTGTCGACATCAAACCCCAGGAAGACAAGAGCGGCCCTCCCCTGCGCTGGAACTGGGACTCCGCACTGATCATCAGCCCCCACTTGCCAACCCGTCTCTACTATGCTTCTCAGATCCTGTTCCGCTCGGATGATCGAGGTGAGACGTGGAAGGCGATCAGCCCCGACCTATCCCGTAATATCGATCGCAACAAGCTGAAGGTGATGGGCCGGGTCTGGAGCGTTGACGCCGTGGCCAAGAACGACTCCACCTCGTTCTACGGCTCCATCGTTGCCCTGGCCGAATCGCCGCTGGTCGAAGGTCTGATCTACGCGGGCACGGACGACGGCTTGATCCAGGTGACCGAAGATGGCGGCCAGCACTGGCGCAAGGTGGACAATTTCCCGTTCACGGGCAAGCCGGAGGACGTTTACGTGGCCGATATCGAGACCTCCCAGCTCGACCCGAATACGGTCTACGCCTGCTTCGACAACCACAAGAACGGCGACTACAAGCCGTACGTCCTGCGCAGCACCGATCGCGGCAAGAACTGGACAAACATCAGCTCCAACCTGCCCGAACGCGGATCGGCCTACACGGTCGCCGTGGACCACGTGCAGGCCGACCTGCTCTTCGTCGGCACGGAGTTTGGTCTCTTCGCCAGCCCTGATGGCGGCCAACACTGGCACGCGCTGAAATCGGGCATGCCGACGATCGCCGTCCGGGACCTGGAGATTCAGCGCCGCGAGAGCGACCTGGTCGTGGGCACGTTCGGCCGGGGCATCTACGTCCTTGATGACTACAGCCCCTTGCGCCAGTTCACCAGGGAGGTCGCCGACAAGCCGGCGGCCATCCTGCCCATCAAGAAAGCCCTCCTCTACATACCGGCGGCGCCCCTGGCTGTCGGTGAGAAGGCATTCCAGGGAGCAAGCTTCTACACCGCACCGAACCCCCCCTTCGGCGCCACCATCACCTATTCCTTGAAAGATGCCCTCAAGACGAAGAAGGCCGCGCGCCGCGATCAGGAGCAGAAGCTGGCCGGCGACAGCAAGGACGTGTTCTATCCCTCCTGGGACGCCCTCAAGGCCGAGGACCGCGAAGACCCGCCCGCGGTGATTCTCACGATCCGGAACGCGGCAGGTCAGATTGTCCGCCGCCTCTCGGGGCCGGGCTCCGAGGGCGTGCATCGCGTGGCCTGGGACCTGCGCTGGCCGGACTACCGGCCGGTGACTGGCGATCGGTCGTCACGCCGGGGCGGTGGCGAAGAAGAGGAGGGCTTCTTCGATGCCGGCGGCAGGGGCCCGCTGGCTCTGCCGGGCAAGTACACCGTCGCGATGGACAAGCGCGACGACCAGGGCACGACCGAGCTCGTCCCGCCCACGGGTTTCGAGGTCGAGCCGCTGAATTTCGCCACGCTTGCGGCTCCGGACCGCGAGGCGGTCATGGCCTTCGCTCGCCAGACCGCAGAGCTTCAGCGCGTGGCTCTGGGTACGCTCGAGGCGCTCAACGACGGGCTGGGCCAGGTCGCCATCATCAAGCGAATCATCGACCAGACTCCCAGCTTGCCCCTCAAGCTGCGGCAGGAGGCCCGCGGCCTGGAACAGAAGTTGCTCGACCTCCGCGAACAGTTCACGGGTGATCCCACGAAGAGCCGACGCAATGAGCCGGCACAGCCCGGGCTGATCGATCGCATCGAGAACATCGTCAGCGGACACTGGTCAACCACCTCGGCACCGACCGGTTCACACCGCAAGAATTATGACATCGCCGCCGAGGAATTCGACACGGCGCTCAAGAAGCTCCATCCCCTGCTGGACCACGATCTCCCCGCTCTCCACGAAACCCTGGAAGCCGCAGGCGCGCCCTGGGCCCCGGGCCGCAAGCTGCCGCTGTGGAAGCGGTGAGGCACGTGTCTGTTGGCAGCGGACGGTGGGCGGTCGGCAGCAAAGGAAGAGCCGAGCGAGCCGGTTTCCCGGGGCTTCTTCGCTCGACCGCCGGTTGTCCACCGCCTGCTCCCGTGCCCGCTGCCAACTGTTGCTTTGCCTGGCCTCAGCCGTTAGCTTTGCCTTCATGCCGCGAAGGGCTGCGCTTCATGTAACTGAACGAGTCGAAGCAGGAAGGATGATTCTGATGGGTGCCGAAGACCGCCTGGCCGAGCTCAAGCTCGAACTTCCCCCCGCGCCCAAGCCGGTGGCAACCTACGTGACGGCCCTGCGCGTGGGCGATTTGATGTACGTCTCCGGCCATGGCCCGTTGCGCAGCGACGGCTCGGTGATCATGGGCAGACTCGGGGCCGATCTGGACACCCCGGCAGGCATGGCGGCTGCCAGGCAAACCGGCCTGGCCATCCTGTCCACGCTGCGCAGCCACCTCGGCTCGCTGGATCGCGTTGTGCGGCTCGTCAAGAGCCTGGGCATGGTCAACAGCACGCCCGAGTTCGGCGACCAGCCCAAGGTCATCAACGGCTATTCGGATCTCATGCAGCAGGTCTTTGGCGACGCCGGAGTTGGCACCCGCAGCGCAGTGGGTATGGGAGCCTTGCCCGGCGGTATCGCCGTGGAGATCGAGGCCGTCTTCCAGGTCAAGGACTGATCGCGCGAAGAGCGTCGTTCGGTCCACCTCTCTCCGAGGCATTGTTCATGGCTCAAACCGGACGGCTCGCAGGCCGCACCTGCCTGATCGTCGGCGGGACCAGCGGCATCGGGCTGGCCACCGCCCGACGTTTTCTGATGGAAGGGGCGCGGGTCGTGGTGTGCGGCCGGTCAAGAGAGACGGCCGACGAGGCTCGAGGGCTGCTGCCGGCCGCTGGAGAGGATGTGCTGGTCTTGACCGCGGACGCCTGCCATCCGGAACAGGTTGATGAGCTGCTGGACCAGGCGAAGACCTACTTCTCGGGCCGACTCGATATCCTCTACCACGTGGCGGGAATCAGCGGCCGGAAGTTCGGCGATGCCGCACTGCACGAAGCCACGGTCGACGGCTGGGACACAGTGCTCGCTGCCAACGCGCGGAGCGTTTTCTTGACCAATCGCGCCGTGGTGCGACAGATGCTGGGCCAGCCGCTCGACGCGTACGGCCTGCGGGGCACCATCCTGAACATGGGCTCGGTGCTGGGCTGGTCGCCGGCTGCCGATTTCTTCGGAACCATCGCGTACGCTGCCAGCAAGGGTGCAATCCTGTCTCTGACCACGAGTGCCGCGGCCTGTTACGCGCGGGACCGGATCCGGTTCAACCTCATCGCCCCGGCCCTGATTGAGACCCCGATGGCCGCGCGCGCCGTGGGTGACACGCTGATTCGAACGTACCTCGCCACCAAGCAGCCCATGGCCGGTGGTCCTGGCACACCCGAGGATTGCGCCGAGGCCGCACTCTACCTTTGCGAGCCGGCATCGCGGTTCTTGACCGGAGTGATCCTCAACGTTGACGGCGGCTGGTGCGTCTCCGAAGGCCAGGTGCCCTCGGAGGCTTCCCTCTCGAATCGCCCGGACGCGAATCATCATGAGTGACCAGAACCCGCTCGTGGGCCTGGACGCGATGACCCAGTATTTCCAGGCCGTCCGGCGTGCGCTCGATGCCATCGAGGCGACGCAGATGACGGCGATCCGCCAGGCGGCCGAGCGCTTCGCGGCCGCGATCCTGGCCGGCCGGCTGGTGCACGTTTTCGGCACCGGGCATTCGCGGATGGCCGTCGAGGAGATGTTCCCGCGCTACGGCTCGTTCCCGGGCTTCCACCCGATCGTCGAGCTGTCGATGAGCTATCACAACCCCGTCGTCGGCGCCAACGGCCAGCGCCAGGCGATGTTTCTGGAGAACGTCCAGGGCTTCGGCCCGGTGCTCTGGCGGAACTTCGCGATCACCAGCGACGACGTGCTGCTGGCCATCTCCAGCAGTGGCTGCAACGCCGTGACCATCGACGTCGCCGCCGAGGCTCGAGCGCATGGCATGTACGTGGTGGCACTCACCTCGCTGGCCAACGCCACGGCCTCGAACTCCAACCACCAGTCAGGCCGCAAGCTGCACGAGGTGGCGAACCTGGTGCTCGACCAGCAGGCCCCGCCAGGCGACTCGGCCGTGTGGATCAGCGGACTGGAGACGCCCGTCTCCCCGCTCTCCAGCATCACCAGTTGCACGATCATCAACCTGATCAAGGCCGAGGTCGCACGCATTCTGACCGCGTCCGGCCAGCCTCCCAGGGTGCTCACGTCCGCCTGCCACCTCGGGCCCGAGCGCGCCCGCCGGCTCTTCGAGGAAACGTACGACGACTACCGCCGCCGTATCGGCGTGCTCTACCGCTGAGCTCCCGCCGGGGCCGTTTCGAAGACGCGCACCTCGGGGTGCATGGTATAGAGCCGGTCGCCCCGCGGCGTGCCGACGAGTACGGGGCTCGAGCAGTTGTTCTTGATGATGGGATTGCCCGGGTATTTCTCCCAGTGCACCAGGTCGCGCGAGCGGGCGACACAGGAGTTCCAGTCTTTCCAGGGCCGGCCGGCGTTCGCGTGGTAAAACCCGTAGTAATACGCACCACGCTTCACCACCTGGTTCAGCGCGACGGCCGTTGCGTCGTAGCTTTCCGGTCCGTGCGCCAGGACCGGATCGTCCGTGACGTTGGTCCACGTCTTGAGGTCGCGGGACGTGGCAAGCCAGACCCCCTGGTCACCGCGTTCGTAGAACAGGTACCAGGTGCCGTCCTCGAACCAGGCGGTCGGTGTTCCATACGGACCAGGGGCGATCGGAGTCCCGTCGCGCTTGCGGATGTCAAGCGCGCCGTGTTCGGTCCAGTGCACGCCGTCGGGGGAGCTGAGCCGATGCGCGATGTCGTTCTTCCCCTCGGCGAACATCTGGTAGCCGGCGTCGTGCTTGACGACGCACATATCCTCGACCCACGAGCCCTTGAAAACGGGGTTCCCTGGGTCGCGGGTCCAGCGCAGGCCATCGGTCGAGGTGGCATGCCCGAGTGACATGCTCTCCGGCCGGTCGCGATCATAGCCGGTGTACCAGAGGTGATAGGTCCCCTGGTCACCGCGCAGGATGAAGCCCCGCTCGCGGATCTTCCGGTCCCACGTATCGGTCCCCGTCCCGGCAAAGACGGGATTGGCGGCGGCCGGATTCCAGTGGACGAGCTCGAAAGGCGCTCCTGCGCCGGGCGACTGGTTTGACGGCAATCGAGCGCCGTTCCAAGGATCAGGCCCACCAGGTACAGGTTCCACGAAGTTGGTCGATTCTCGATCATGGATCATGGCTCTCCGCTCGATGCCGGGGCATTTCAACCAGCAAGGGTCGCACCGCGCCGGGCCTGAACCTCCGTTGCTCCGCCTCGAGCATCCATCTTAACTTGCGTCCCACCGGTTTCGAGGTTACTCTAGTTCAACTCACCCACCTGCTTGGGGCGGTAGCTCAATTGGGAGAGCGCAGCGTTCGCAATGCTGAGGTTGAGGGTTCGATCCCCTTCCGCTCCACTAGACACAAGTCTTGATGCCGAAAGCGTTAATGCTTACCCGCCGGCGGTCGGCGGTGCGGCCCGGAAGTCCTGAGAGAGTAGTACCGGTACTACTCTGCCAGACAGAGGGCTCGCAGCATGTCCGAACGCAACATTTCTCGTGTGCCCAAGTACCGACACTACAAGCCCAAGAACCTCGCCGTGGTCCGTATCGACGGCAAGGATCACTACCTGGGTTCCTACGGCTCGCCTGAGAGCCAGGAGACCTATCGCCGGCTGGTCGCCGAGTGGCTCTCCAAGGGCCGGACCGATCGTGCGGAGCCGGATCAAAAACCCGGTCCCGAAAGCAGGCTGATCGTCAACGAACTGATTCTGGCCTACGTGAAGTTCGTGGATGGGTATTACGTGAAGGACGGCCGCCCCACTGTCGAGCCGACGAACGTTCGCTTGGTCATGAAACTCTTGCGTCGGCTCTACGGCACGACCCCAGTAAGCTCCTTCGGACCGCTGGCACTCAAGACCATTCGCAATGAGATGATCCGCTCAGGAAATTGCCGGACCGAGATCAACCGCCGCATCGGCCGGATCGTGCGCATGTTCAAGTGGGGAGTCTCTGAGGAACTGGTCCATCCGTTCGTCTACGAATCTCTTCGCACCGTCTCCGGACTCCGGAAGGGTAGATCTGCCGCGCGGGAGAGTCAGCCGGTCAGGCCCGTGTTGGAAGACATGGTCATGGCCGTCAAACCCTTCGTTAACCGGCAGGTCTGGACCATGATCGAGCTCCAGCGACTCACTGGGATGAGACCTGGCGAAGTAGTGATCATGCGAACGCGAGACCTCGACATGTCCGCAGATGTCTGGGTTTACATACCTCAGCGTCACAAGACCGAGCATCACGAAAAGCAGCGAGAGGTATTCCTCGGTCCGCGTGCTTGTGAAATCCTCCGAGCCTGGCTGAAATCAGATCCACAGGCCTACCTCTTCAGTCCGGCCGACGCTATGGAGGAGCGCCGGGAGGAGCGCCGTCAACTACGGAAGACTTGAGTGCAGCCGAGTCAAGCGAATCGCAGGAAATGCAAGCCCCGAAAGCAGCCGGGCGATCATTACACAGTCGCGAGTTACCGTCGGGCGATCCAGGCAGGTTGCGAGAAGGCTGGCATCACGAAGTGGCACCCTCACCAGCTCCGCCACAGTGCGGCGACCGAGATCAGGAAGAAGTTCGGCATCGAGGCCACCCGGATTATCCTAGGTCACGAGGACGTGCGGACCGCACAGATCTACGCTGAAGAAGATCGAAGCCGGGGAGTCGAGATCATGCGTTCGATCGGATAAAGAATTGCATTGCCATCCAAAGCAAGAAAGTAAATTCAAGGGGAGTAGCGGGGCTGAGCGGCAAATGACAATCTCAGCAGCCTCTGGTTGGCCCAAGTGGCATCAACCGGGCAGTGCACGGTGGTGCCTCGGTCATGGGAAGGCCTGATCACCAGCGGCAGAAACCGCCGCGGTTACTTGGCGATTGCCCGGTTGTCCCGCCAAGACATCCCCGGCCCCTGATCCCCGAAATCATCCAAAAGAAGGAGAGAGGAGCAGGTGGTAAGTAGTCGCTCATGATTACCCGGTCGAAACAATGTTGCAGTGTGACTCGAGCGCACGGTACCAGCGACCGCCTCTCGTCACCTCGCGACCATCTATGAAACCGAGACCCCCGCCCCTCACACGACTCCCGACTCGATCACGACCTGCGCAGGTGCCGATATAGAGCTGCCAGTCGCCTGGTCCCAACTGAAGCAAGGCTGCTGGCAATAAGATCAGACAAACCGTTGGCCCCAAAGTGCGGCCTCGCGCCATACTTCACGCCGACACACGGTGTGTCGTCCCATAGCAAGAGGTCGCAGATGATTGACTTCACGAAGGAACGGATGTTCCCGCTCAGCCAGGCACCCCGAAGAATGCCGCGACGGAGATCCGGAAAGCGGGTTCACACGGCAACTCTTTACCGCTGGGCAGCGGTCGGCTGCCGAGGCGTGATACTCGAAACACTTCAGCTCGGGGGCACCAAGTGCACCTCCAGGGAAGCGTTGCAAAGGTTTTTCGAGCGGCTGTCGAACCTCCAGTCTCCGTCCCACGGCGACATAGCTTCCAGGGAGAATCCCAGGCAGTACGCACAGCGCAGTGAGGCTGAGACCGAACGGCTCCTCGACCAACTCGGTCTTTAGTGCGCTAGGCAATAGCGTGTGACGCTGCAGTTCCTCAGGGTATCGTGTCGGTCCTCTGCGAGGCTGGACTGGCCGGGATCGAGCTAGCAGGCCAGCAGCCTACGTTTGCGGACGGACGATCTGGTGTCGGGAGTCCGAGGTTGAACTACCGTGATTTCAATTCCGGAGGCGTACGGCAATGACAAAACTCCGGGGTAAGCTGGCCAGCAACGCGAACTGACAATTCGCTTTCCCTATTTGCGGAGGGTCGGCTGCATGCCGCCAAACGCGGCGTTCGCGCCCTTCGATGTGACCTACAACTGGACCGAGCACCGCGACGGGCGTTTCGTAACGCGTTCCCACAACAAGCGAGACGAGCGGCCGCCACACCGCTACCGGCTGAACGTCACCGGCCGGCGCGACCCCACCGAGAACAGAGTACAGATCAACTGGCCAGCATTCAGCCGCGATGGCACGACTCTCCGCCAGGGCTACCCGGATGGGACCCAGGTTGGCCCCGCGTTCGAGTTAGCCAAGGTGAGCTCCCGGTGGGGGAAGAACCTCGCCCGGACGCGATCCTACGAGGCGTGGTCGGTGCGCGGGGCCGCCTTGCAGGCAATCCTGCGCATCGCGGGCGCGAGCCTGCTTCTCGGTTGCGGTTTCCAGCAGACCCAGGGATCGGGCCGGCCGACCGATGGAACGACCCGGCTCGTGGGGCCAGAAGATCCCGCTGTCTTCGGATTCGGCTGGCTGGGCTGTCCCGGGCAACAGTAATGGACGCTCGGACGGCCCGGGCACGCCGTCTCGCGCTTGCCCCGCCAGTTCACTGGGCCTGCGCCGAACTTGTTCTGCCCCCCGCGCTCCCGGCGCCGCGAACGTCACCCCCCGGGGCTGTGGCCGCCAGGAAGCTCCCAAGGTTGCTCGTTCCCACCTGATCGAACCCCGCGTCGAACCTGGATCTGATTCTGAACGGTGGAGTTTGGAATAACATTATTCCAGATTGGGCAGCGGAATAACCCAAGCACCGTCATCACGGCACCCGCCC
The DNA here is from genome assembly GCA_963833985.1 of uncultured Planctomycetaceae bacterium. Taxonomy (GTDB): domain Bacteria; phylum Planctomycetota; class Planctomycetia; order Isosphaerales; family Isosphaeraceae; genus Aquisphaera. The sequence continues at coordinate 5,918,049 of CAWIAD010000002.1, read as the reverse complement.
GGCTCGGCCGCCAGTGCCTTCTTCCAGCCGTCCTAGTTTGACGCTCGGCCACCTCGAAGCCCGCCTGCGCTAGCGCTCGCCGCGACCCCAGGTCGGTCTCCTTCCCGAGCAAGGGCCCGAGCTTGCGGTAAAGTTCGACGCCGACTTCAGCAGCCGATCGCGAAGCCCTTGGACTGCGGCTCGTTCCGCTGGGTTTCCCGCCTACGCTGGTGTGGAACGTCTTGATTGTGTCGAGGGATGAGTTGTCCTGAGCCAGGACGGTGGCCTGCGACCAGGTCAGATCGGCATCGGCAGCTTTCAGCTCGGCGTTGGTCTGGGTCTTCAGAGCGAGCACGGCGAAGGTGCCGCCCATGGCCACCATTTCGGCCGCCGCCAAAGGTGAGACGGCTGTCAGGTTCTGCCGTACTCACCCCTGCGCCGGCCGCACGAGCGGCTCGCGGCAAGTTCTGAACTGCTTGTCACTTGTCGCGCACAGCGTCCTCGCCCTGCCACACGAGCGGATAGCTGAACATCATCATCCAGTGGACGACGATCAGTCTGCCTGGATGAGTAGTTATCGCCAATCTCGTCAGCCGCTCTGTTCGCGACCGGATTGAGAAGGCAAACTCGGAATTTCGACTGTCGATGCCAAAAGGAGAGTTACTCGAGTTCGATGAGCGACTCTTCTGCTGAGACGTCAGACTTCAGTAATGCAACGCAACGAGAACTGCCCGCGATGAGCAGGGGCCGAAAATTCGCCATTCTCCGGCGTTACAACCTACTTTCCGCACATCTCCCTTTGATTTCCCCGAATTCGACCTGAGGCCATCTTCTCAGACGCGGCCCCAGGGTCGGTAAACATCTACAAGTCGATCGGCACGGGGACCTTGTTCGGTTCAGATGGTTCGCCAACCGGACCGTTCCTGAACTCGAGCCATTCTTCGCCTTGTCTTATGACTTGGCAATGTCCAGCCGCGCGCCGCGATTCTCGCCGCGACGACTTGTGACACGGGCTATGAGCGTAAGTTGAGCGGCTCACAACTTACGTCAAGGCAAATTGTCATAAGTGAATCACAAGATTTTTTGTCCTTGACGTCCCGATCTCCTCCGCCATCATTGCGGCAAGCCCTGCGGCGGTCGGCCTGCTCCCCTCACGGCCCTGGAAGGCCCGGCGGCGGACACCGGCCAACTCGCTGCAAACCCTCCGGAGATGATCCGCATGAACGAACCTCAACGACCGCGCCAACCCGGCGAGACGGCCCGCTCGAAGGGACGCACGCGCACGCTCAACACGCGGCGGATTGCCGCCGTGCCCATCCTGGAACACTTCCTGAGTCGGCTCCGCCTTCGCGAGTTTCTCTGCGACCACCTGCCCCATGAGGACGGCCGCACTCGGGTCCCCACGGCCACGGCCTTGCTCGTCCTGCTGCGCAACCTGCTGATCTCGCGTGAGCCACTCTATGGTGTCGGTGAGTGGGTGGCCCGCCATGAGCCGAAACTGTTCGGGTTGTCCGATGTCCAAGTCGCCGCAATGAACGACGATCGAGTTGGCCGGGCCCTCGACCGTCTCTTCGACGCCAATCTCTCGGGGTTGGCCCTGAAGGTCGCGGCCCATGCCGTACGCGAATTCGACGTCAGCCTCGACCAGTTACACAACGACTCGACCACCATCACTTTCCACGGTGACTACGAGTCGGCGGAGGCGGAGCGAACCCTGCGGGGACAATTGCGGTTGGCGGTGACCTGGGGTCATAACAAAGACCACCGCCCCGACCTCAAGCAGCTACTCTACATCCTCACCGTGACCGGCGACGGTGCCGTCCCGGTGCACTTTCGCGTCGAGAGCGGCAACGCCACCGACGACCGCTCTCACCAGGAGACCTGGGAGTTGCTCTGTCAACTGACCGGACGCCGAGACTTTCTCTACATCGCCGACTGCAAGCTGGCCACCACCGAGAACATGGCCTATCTGCATCAGCGCGGCGGTCGGTTCCTCAGCGTGCTGCCGCGAACTCGCAGTGAGGACGGTGCCTTCCGCGGCGCCGTACTCCGGGGAGAGATCCAGTGGCGATGGACCCACGACAAGTACGACGACAAGGGACAGTTGACCGACCGCTTCTCGATCTGCAAACCTGCGAGCCAGACCACCGAGGGTTACCGGCTGATCTGGTATCACAGCACACGCAAGGCCGAGTTGGATGCGGAGGTACGGCTGACCCGGCTGGAGAAGGCGTTGAAACGACTGGACGAACTGCGTGCCAAGCTCGCCTCGTCCCGAACCCGGTACCGCAGTCGAGCCAAGGTCGCCGAGGCGGTCGAGGAGCTGCTCCGGGACTGTGAGGTCACCGAGTGGATCTCGGTCGAGATCGAGGAGCAGGTCACCGAAAAGTTCCGCCAGGAGCGACGCGGCCGGCCTGGACAGGACACGCGGTACGTCCGAGAGGAGAAGCTCCGTTACTCGTTGAAGCATCGGATTGAGTTGGAGCGACTGGATGAGGAGGCCCGCTGTGATGGCATTTTCCCGCTGGTGAGCAACGAATCGAAGATGACGGAGCAGGATCTGCTCTTGGCCTACAAACAGCAACCGGCCATCGAACGACGGTTCGAGCACCTGAAGACTGACTTCGTGGTAGCGCCTATGTACCTGAAGGAGGTAAGTCGGATTCAGGCCTTGCTCTGCGTGTACTTCTTCGTGTTGCTGGTCGAGGCGCTGTTGGAGCGAGAACTCCGCCGCGCGATGGAACGAGCGGGAATCGAGAGTCTGCCACTGTATTCCGAAGGTCGGGCCTGCCGACGCCCGACGGCTCGAAAAGTGATCGACCTGTACGAGGACGTTCAAGAGCATTCCCTGAAGGCTGGGAAACGCCCTCTTGAGGTCTTCAGCACAGAGTTAACTCGGCTCCAGAAGAGGATCCTGCCACTGCTGGGGATACCCAAAGCCTACGAGATTTGAGCCTGACTGGCCGAAAGACGGCACACGGAAATTAGGAGATAGTCAAGGCGAGATGTGCGGAAAGTAGGGTCGAACATAAGCAAGAAGACAACGACGGTGGTCTTTAACCCACCTACCCCCTGGGTACGATTGCCTATAAACAATTCTGGAAATCTTGTGATTTCAAGTCTGAAGCAGACCCGACCTCATCGTCCCCGCTCAATCCATCGCTGTAAACGGACGGCGGCAAGGATTCCTGCCTCCCCTGTGCCGCTGACCGCCGTCCAATTTTTGTTCTTGTGTGTCCGACGATCACGATTAGCGTGTTGGGTGTGACTTGCTGGGGCAGTGAGCCCTCAAATCACTGCTGTGCGTGAGCAGGCTAAGCGACGCGAAATCAGCGATTCCTGAGCAACATCGCTGAGGGTACCAACAAAATTCCCCTCGAAGAGCCTGGTCACTTGATCAAGCTTCCCGAGGGGTGTACTCCGTGGTTTACCACAACAGCGGAGTACTCGACCATGTATCATGATTTACCCCGGACCGCCAGGCTCTGGTCGTTTCTTTGGGCTGTCGACCAGCATCTCGCAGAGGAAACCCGCAAGCAAGCATGTTCATGTGGCGGCCGCCTGCACGCCGCCAACTATCTCCGCAAGCCACGCGGCACTGCCGTCCAGCTACCCGAGCAAGAATGCCTCAGACTGAGCTTCTGCTGCGATCGCGAGGGCTGCAGGAAGAGAGTCACACCGCCGTCGGTGCGCTTCCTGGGCCGCAAGGTCTACCTGGGCGCGATCGTGATCCTCATCAGCGCCATGCGGCAGGGACCCTCGCCACGCCGCGTCCGCGAGCTTTCCACACGCTTCGGCGCCGACCGCCGGACCATCGCCCGCTGGCAGGTCTTCTGGTGTCAGGCGACACTAATTCTGACCCCCTCGGACGTGTACTGATCCCCACTTCCAGCATGCTCCCTTGTTATCGGTTCTTGCTGGCCTTCTCGTGTCTCTTTTCGATCGTCACCTCCGGCCCCAGGTGGGGCTTCTCCGGGTCGGCGTTCGCCAACCGCGATCGGATCAATCCGCTCTTACGCTTCTCCCGCAGACGATAACTTTCTCCCGTGATCAAAAGTGTGTGGCTGTGATGGAGTAACCGATCCAAGATTGCCGTCGCCAGCACTTCGTCTCCGAAGACGATTCCCCATTCGGAAACCCGCTGGTTCGTCGTGACCAGCAGGCTCCCTTTCTCGTATCGGCGGTTGACCAACTGGAAGAACAGGTGCGCTGCCCGACGCTCGAAGGGCAGGTAGCCCAGTTCGTCGATGATCAACCTCCAGGAGGTCCGAATATCAACACGTTCTCACCATGAGCGATGAAATTGCCGGTCGACAGCTCCCGGATCAACCGCTCGTCGACGGACGGTTGGAACGCGAAATCAAACGCCTCGATGGTCCGGACACAGGGGAAGTGGGCGATCTGCATCCCCATCCGGATCCGCTTGCCCTGCTTGGCGTCCATCTCGCGCCGCAGGATCTGATCGAGGAACTCCAGGTAGGTCCAGCTCCCCTTGGCCGCCTCGGACAGAACTGCGGGGAGAGACTCACGCAGGTGAGTCAACTGGAGCCGCTTCAGCGCCGCGAGGATCCGCTCCTCTTGCGGGTCATCAGGGTCAACAAGGAGGTTCACAGGCGGCCTCCTTCCACCAGTTCGGCATAGATTGACAACGGGCGGGTTCCGGAGTTATCGCTCGGCGTGGGAGGAGGCAAAGCCTGTGCTCCGCTCATGCGGCGGAACAGTCCCTCGAAGTGCATCGGATTGCGAACCCAGGCGCGGGGCTCGCGGCTCCGCATGTGTTTGGCGATGCAGGTCCCACGCAACCAGATCTCGACGTCTTCCTCCTTGACGACCACTTCGACGGTCTCTCGAACATGCTGATAGGGCACGCTATATCGAATTGTATCGATATCAACGAAGCAATCTGTGCTCACGCGACGCTTCAACCGACGAGTCCGCGTCGGCAAAGGGCGTGTGGGCAGAGGCCCCAGAGCCTCTCGTTCATCGCGCTCGAAGCGCACAGCCGGACGCTCCTTGGTGGTGCCATGAATCCGCTGGTCGGCGACGTCAACCTGCCACCTTGCCAGGTGTCGTTCCAGCTCAGCGAAGGAAACGAATGAACGACCGGCCAGGGCATTATGCTTGACGTAGCCGACGCCCCGTTCGATCTTGCCTTTGGTTCGCGCACGGCGGGGACGGCACGCCTTGGCAAGAACTCCACGATCGCGGCAGAAGGCCTCGAAGCCTGGATTCCACACGACCTCACCGGACTGGCGGTCGTGGGAGACGACCAAGGGTGACGCGTTGTCACAGAGGATCTGTTCTGTGAGACCGCCAAAATGTCGGAATGCCCCGTCGATTCCCTCGAGCCAATCATCCTGCCGTTCGGCGAGAAATGCCCGGCAATAGATCCGGCGCGAGTACCCCAGGACCGCGGTCATCAAGTGCACCTTCACGGGCTGACCTGCGATCCGCACGGTCTTCTCACCAAAATCGATTTGCATTTGTTGACCCGGCGGGGTCTCGAACCGGACTGTGGCCAGAGCCTCGGCGCTGTTCCTGTCTCAGAGGAACGACGGCTCGTTGCAAGGTTCGCAACTCGACGTGGATGCCCCGACTGGCCAGCTCCTGTTGAATGACGACGGCGTTTCCCTCGGCAAGAGTACCGTAGAGATCGTGCACTTCGCGAAGCGTGCCGTCGTCGAGACGACGCGCCGCGGGACGTTCTTGAAAGCCGACCGTGGCTCCAGCGAGATAACGGCGGACCGAGTTACGGGAGATCCCCAACTCACGAGCAATCCGTTTGCTCCCGAAACCTTGGCCGGACAGTTCGTGGATCCGATCCACGAGTTCCGGTTCCAGCATCCTGTTGTCCTCCTGCGTGGCCCGCAGGTGGACACTCGTTCCGTCCGATTGGTCCGCCTGCATACTGTGCAGGTTGACCAAATCGGATCCCAACTTGTCCATAGCCCCTCCTCGTCATGTGTATAGGAGGGGGTCAGTTTTAGTGTCGTCAGGGGGGTCAGTTTTAGTGTCGCCTGACATGCTCGTAGCTTGCGGAGGTAATTGGCGGCGTGGAGGCGGCCGCCACATGGACATGCTTGCTTGCGGGTCTCCTCTGCGAGATCTTGGTCGACAGCCCAAAGGAACGACCAGAAGCTGGCAGCTCGAGGCAATTCATGATACATGGTCGAGTACTCCGCCGTTGTGGTAAACCACGGAGTACACCCCTCGGGGCGTTTGATCAAGTGATCAGGCTCTTCGAGGGGATTTTTCTTGGTACCCTCAGCGAAGTTGCGCAGGAATCGCTGATTTCGCGTCGGTTAGCCTGCTCACGCACAGTTCGGCCCGACTCTCGGCACCGGTTCGAGACTGCACGCGCGGCGACGATGTCACAGCCCTGGCAGACACCACCGGCCTGCCCACCCCACGCGGCCACCCGGTAATTCCGGATGCTGACGATCCGCCTCTCGAGAGGAAGCCAGCCGTGCGTACCTACGAGATGAACTGCCACGACTTCACGGGGCTGGCGAGCCTCGACGAACACGTGGCGCACCTTGCGAAATTGAAGCCCGCAGCGAAGTAAGATCGCGGCTCGAGGCCGAGCCCGCGGCGATCGCTGCTGCGTGATGGTGCCGATTGGTAGGCTCATACGTTCATCCACTGCCTCACCGAAGAACCCTGGCGAGGCGTGGCCGTCGCCTGTAGGGACCTGGTTGCCCGCGCCCCCGAGAGCCATCGATGGGCCGAATACAACGGGTATTGCAGTTTATCCAGCACGCAAGGTTTGTGAAAAAGGCTAAATCTCCTGGATTACCTACTTGACCTAACCTGATAACTCAGCGTAGGACTATTACACATACGGTAATGAGCCTTTGAAAGTTCAAGGTCGGCGAAACTGGGAATCATTCGAGCTTTTAGGAACCACATGAACATGGTGGGTTTGACTTATGTTTCACACAATTCTTAGACTCAAATATGCCTATCTCGTTAATTATGTACATTAGATACCAAATGTTAATTGCTGCAGAACATATCTCTTCCTGTCGCCTGCTGAGTTGCAAGTCTACCGGTCAATGGTCAACTTTTTGATCGCGGGTGACACGAACCATGCCCGATCGCTGGGTCTGCCCTGTGTCGATCCTCGCCGGGGTCAGTCCCACCGTCTCGCAGATCGGATCCTTCACCCATCGTCGTTGCCGTGAGGCCCTTTCCCAAGGAGAATCCTGACCATGCGTTTCATGCCCTCGCCGAGTTGGTTCACTTCCAGATCGCGTCGCTCTCCGAGTCGCCAGCGCGCGAGGGACCGCCATCGAAGTTGCCTGGACCAGACTCTGATGCAGCTGGAAGAGCGGCAGTTGCTGACCACCCCAACCTTGACCTCAGTCTCCGCGTCTGCGAGCAATCTGGTTCACGGCCAGGCGGAGGTCCTCACAGCCACGGTCCAGTCCAATCCACCTGGCATCAACATCGTTCCAACCGGTGGGACGGTGGTGTTCGAGAACGGGTTCAACCTGCTCGGCAGTGCGACCCTGTCCAATGGCACGGCGACGCTGTCGACCGTATTGCCGGCCGGGACGTACTCGGTAACGGCGACCTATGGCGGCACCTCGACGTTCGGCGGCAGCACGAGCACGACATCCGCCGGCTACATCTTCAACGTGGCGGGCAACGGCACCTATGGAAACACGGTCACGCCCTCCGGTGTGGCGCCGGCATCCGCCGAGCTAGCCAATCCCTTCGGCGTTGGGGTAGGCCCGGATGGAACCGTCTACATCAGCGATACGTTCAACAACGAGATTGACGCGGTCAGCCCCAGTACGGGTCTCATCAGCGTCATCGCTGGTAACGGCACCGCCGGCAATGTCGATGGCCCGGCCCTGAGCTCCGAGTTCTTCTCCCCTCGCGGACTGGCGGTCGACACTCAGTTGAATGCGCTTTTCATCGCCGACCGCGACAACAACACCATCCGAGAGCTGAACCTGGCGACGGGCCAGGTCAGCACCGTTGCGGGCACCGGCACGTATGGCAACGGCGGCAGCAACATCGCGGCCACGTCCGCCGCGCTCGCATCCCCCACAGCCGTGGCGGTCGGCCCGAACGGGCAGTCGCTGTACATCGCCGACACGTTCAACAACGTGGTGCGGGAGGTGAACCTGACGACCGGCATCATCACCACGGTCGCGGGAACCGGCACGGCGGGCTACACCGGCGATGGCGGGCCGGCCACGTCAGCCACGCTGTTCGACCCCTCCGGCGTGGCAGTCGACAGCTCCGGGAATCTCTTCATCGCCGACAGCGACAACGAGGTCATCCGCGAGGTGACAGCCAGCACGCAAGTTATCACCACGATCGCGGGAACCGGTACGATCGGTTATACCGGCGACAACGGCCCGGCCAAGTCGGCGGAGCTGGCCACCCCGTGGGGGCTGGCGCTGAATAGCGCGGGGAATATCCTTTACATCGCCGATCGCGATAACAACTCCATCCGAACGGTCAACCTGACAACGGGAGTCATCACCACCGTTGCTGGCACCGGCACCTTCGGGTCGACCGGCGATAACGGGCCGGCGACGGCAGCGGGGTTATCCAGTCCTCGGTCCGTGGCGGTGGACGCCACGGGGAACCTGTTCATCGCCGACACGTACGGCCCCAGTTCAAGCGTGAGCGGTGGCGGCTCGGTTCGCATGGTGGCGGCCGGCACGGGCACGACGACCGTGACGGTCGAACCCTTCGCCTCGATCGCCCCCGGGTACACTTCGGTGATCTCGCCAAGCGTGCCGACCGGTTACCGGAACCGACATGCAGAAGCGATCGTCCTCGCCCTCGCCAGTAGCACTGATGCGAGCGCGGCCGCTCGCCCGGGCAACTATCTGCTGACGACGGCTCCCAATCGCGCGGGGAGAGTGGTGAAGATCCGCTTCCACCGGGTGAATTTTGACCCCGCCACGAACATCGTCAGCATCTTCCCGAACTTTCATCTCAACCCGCACAGGACCTACCGGCTCATCATCGGCGGTCAGCCGATCGGTCCGGTCGCGTTGCTCTTCAACAGGGCCGGTATCATCTCGGAAACGGTGTGATGTGCCGCAACGGAGAGCCGGTTTGGCCCCGGGACAACCCAGGTCAGGCCGGCATCTCGACCGGACGGTACACTCCCTGGGCGGACCATTCAAACTTGATCGACCCTGGCAGGCACACCGAGAAGGATCTCTGATGCATGGCCTGCCTTCGGCACTCGCCCTCGGTCGGATGTGTGGGCCCCGGCCGCGGCCCCGAGACCGGCGGGCGAACGGTTCTGATCACGATGCCCGTTTCCCGGAGCCGCTTGCCGGCTCACGGCCAGCGCCGCCTCTGGCCCGCCTCCGCAAAGTGCGGTCAGAATTGTCGATAAGGGCTCATGAGGACATGTTGAAAGCGGCTCGATTCGAACGTTCCGCTTTCGAGCACGTCCTGGCCATGGTAATAGAATAGCGTTATGTCAAGAAACGCATTTGAGCACTCCGTCGCTGATCGTTCGAGCTCGATGACCTCGATATGTCGTTGCTTTGAGCTGGGATGATCGTGGCACGTCGGTTCTCCTTCTTGAGACGGGTCCAACGCATGGCCATCCGAACCGGTGAGGACGTCAACGTCGTCGCCAGATCGTCGAACGACGCGGCATCCCACGTCGTCGATGGTCGTGTTCGCGTCCACGGCAAGACGTTCGCCCGGAACGGGAGGCGACTGAGTCTCCGCGGCGTGACATATGGTCCGTTCGCTCCCGACCGGGAAGGCCGGCCGTTCCCGACGCGGAAGCGGTTCTGTGATGACATGGCGAGCCTGCGTGCACTCGGCGCCAATTCGATCCGCGTGTATCATGTGCCGCCGGAGTGGTTACTCGATCTGGCGGACGAAAGCGGGATCTCCATTCTGATGGACATCCCGTGGCCGACTCACATCTGCTTCCTCCAGAGTGGCCGAGCCCAGGCGGATGCCCGCAGCGAGGTGCGACTTGCGGCCGAAGCCGGTCGACTACACCCGAGCGTCCTCGCCTACAACATCGGCAATGAGATCCCGACAGATATCGTCCGGTGGCATGGCACGCGCCGCGTCGCCCGATTTCTCGAAGAGCTGCGGGACACGGTCAAGCAGGCCGCCCCCGACGGCCTTGTGACCTACGCCAGTTATCCACCGACGGAGTATCTGGATCTGCCGTTCCTCGATTTCGTGACATTCAACGTCTATCTTCACGACCACGCAGCGTTCCGCGACTATGTCTTCCGCCTGCAGAACCTGGTGGGCGACCGCCCGCTGGTCCTGGGAGAGCTCGGTCTGGACACGCTCCGCCATGGCGAGGCAGCGCAGGCCCGCATGCTCGCGGGCCACCTGCGCGAGTCCGAGCTGATGGGCCTTGCGGGTGCTTATGTCTTCTCCTGGACGGACGACTGGCACACCGGCGGCTTCCCGGTCGAGGACTGGGCCTTCGGAATCACCCGCGCCGATCGGACCCCCAAGGTCTCCTACCACGCCGTGCAGAAGGTTTTCAAGGCGTCCTTCCCCCGCCTCCTGGCGGAGACACCGCGGGTATCGGTGGTCGTGTGCTCGCACAATGGAGGGGCGACGCTCGACGAGTGCCTCCGATCGCTCGGTGCCCTTGATTATCCGGACTACGAGGTCATCGTCGTGGACGACGGCTCGACCGATGATACCCGGGAGATCCTGGAGCGATACCCGGAGGTTGTGGTCGCCATTCATCAGCCCCATCAAGGCTTGAGTGTGGCGCGAAACGCCGGGCTCCGGTGCGCCACGGGTTCCGTGATCGCCTACACGGACTCCGACTGCGTGGCGGACCCGAACTGGCTGATCCATTTGATTCACCAGCTTATCGGGAGCGGGGCGGCCGCGGTGGGGGGGCCGAACCTGACGCCCCAGGATGGCTGGCTGGCCGGCTGCGTCGCCGCGTCACCCGGTCAGCCGACGCACGTCTTGATGGCCGACCAGGTTGCGGAGCACATCCCCGGCTGCAATATGGCCTTTCGCCGTGACGCGCTGGAGGCGATCAACGGCTTCGATCCCCAGTTCCGTAAGGCCGGCGACGATGTGGATATCTGCTGGCGACTCCAGCACGAAGGGTTCACGATCACCTTCGCCCCGGGCGCGTTTGTCTGGCACCACCGCAGGCAGAACGCGATCGCGTACCTCCGGCAGCAGGCCGGCTATGGCGAAGCCGAGGCGTTACTTCACTTCAAACACCCCGACAAGTTCAACGGCCGCGGCGATGGAAAGTGGGGCGGGGTGATGTACGGTGGTTCGGCGCAGGGCCTCCAGGTCGCCGTGCCGATCATCTATCGCGGCACGTTCGGGACCGGGATGTTCCAGTGCCTGTACCAGCCGGGCTCCGCCCACTGGGCGATGTTGCCCAGCACACTCGAATGGCAGGTGGCCGCCGTCCTGATCGGGCTCACCGGTCCGCTCCTCTTTCCCCTCGGGTGGGTCCCTGGTGCGGGGATGCTGGGACTGTCGCTTCTGGTTGCCGCCTTGCAAGCGGCACAGACCCGCTTCGTGCCCGCCCACCGGCGCTGGCGTGCCCGGCTGCTGATCGCTGCGCTCTGTTATGTGCAGCCGCTTGTGCGTTCCTGGACGCGCTACCGGACCCACCTCAGTTCGCAGCGCGCACCCGGGCCAGGTCCGTCTCCATCTGACGTCGGTCGGGAGCGGTTGTCATGGACCGGCTATCGGTCGGCAGCCTTCTGGTCTGAGTCGGGTGCCGATCGAACCGATGTTCTGAGACGGGCTGTGGCGTTTCTGGACGAACACCGCTGGGGCAAGATCCTGGACACCGGCTGGTTCGAGTGGGACATGGCCGTCTACTGCGTTTCGGGGCTGATGTTGAAAGTCGTGACCGCCCAGGAGGAGCATGGGCTCGGCAGGCGGCTGATCCGGATCCGATATCAGCTGGGCCCGACAGCCAGGCTCAAGGTCATCGGTGCGGTCAGCCTGCTCGCGCTTGGGGCCGTTGCCTCGCCATATCCCCGGGTGGCGGCAAGTGCCGGGGCACTGGCGTTGGGCCTGGGCATCCGGGCCTGGGCGCGTGGCCTGGCCGCGGCCACCCGCGTGATCGCCCTGTTCCGCGACCAGGCGCACCGGATGAACATGATCGAATGCCCGGAAAAGACGCAGCCCCGATCGGAGCGTGCGACGGCGCGCGCTGACTCCGGGCCCGCTGCCGACCCTGGCAACCGCTCCCGGTCCGCTCCGGATCCCGAGGACGCCGAGCTCCCAGGTGCATTCGGACCTGCCTACCGGTCGCTCGTGGCGCTTGAGGGTTCGTCGCCTTCGGAGAACAAGGAGCAATTTGCTTGAACCTCCTCCGCCAGAAGAAGATCGTCTTGCTCGGCATGATGGCCAGGATGCCGGTCGCCGGCGTCATCTGGCAGACGGTGCATTACCTGCTGGGCTTCCAGCGGCTCGGCTACGAGGTCTACTATGTCGAGGCGCACGCGACCACGCCCACGATGTTCCTGGACTCCACGGACCACGACGGCTCGGACAAGGTCGCGGCCTTCCTCGCGGGCGTCCTGCGTCGATTCGATCTCGGTGACCGCTGGGCGTTCCACGCGTTGCACGCCGACCACCGGAGCTACGGCCTGAGCACTGCGCAACTCTCACATCTGTACGATTCGACCCGGTGGATCATCAACCTCCATGGCGGAACTCTGCCATTGCCAGAGCATTGCGCGACCAACCGGCTGGTCTTTCTGGAGACGGATCCCGTTCAGGTCCAGATCGAGCTGTCCGAAGACAATCCGCAGACGATCGAGTTTCTGGATTCGCACTGCGCTTTTTTTACCTTCGGGGAGAATTACGGCCGGACCAGATGCCTCCTGCCGGTATCCGACCGCTACGAGTTTCGGCCTACGCGGCAACCCGTAGTGCTCGAATTCTGGCGCGAGGAGGCCAGGCCTCCCGGTCCCATGTTCACGACCATTGGCAACTGGCGGCAACGGCAGCGCGAGCTCGTCTTCGGGGGCGAGCGTTACACCTGGAGCAAGCACCAGGAGTTCCTCAAGTTTCTTGATCTCCCTTCCCGCGTCGAACAGCGATTCGAACTGGCTCTCAGCAAGTACGATGAGTCGGACCGGCAGATGCTCGAGAGCAAGGGCTGGAACGTGAGACACGCGCTGGACTTTTCCACGGATCTGGACGAATATCGTGATTACATCGCCTCGTCTCGAGGCGAGTTCACCGTCGCCAAGGATCAAAACGTTCGACTCCGCAGTGGCTGGTTCAGTGATCGCAGCGCGACCTACCTGGCGGCCGGCCGTCCGGTGGTTACTCAGGATACCGGCTTCAGCGACCTTCTTCCGACGGGGGAGGGGCTGTTCGCATTCTCGGACATTGAGGAGGCCGTAGAGGCCATCGAGGCGATCAACTCGGACTACGCGGCCCACAGCCGCGCTGCTGACGAGCTCGCCCGCGAATACTTCGATTCGGACGTCGTCCTCTCCCGCCTTCTGGACGAACTCGGGGAGCATTAGCGAGCCATGAACCATGGAATACTTCCGCGCCGCAGAAGAGTGCATTCGCGGACTCCCGGCGGCTTCACCCTGATCGAGCTGCTGGCGGTCTTCGCGATCATCGGGGTCCTGGTTGCGCTGCTCCTGCCCGCGGTGCAATCGGGACGCGATGCCGCAAGGAGGTTGCAGTGCGCCAACAACCTGAAGCAGATCGGGATGGCGCTGCACAATTATCAACAGAGTTTGAGCGTCTTCCCGATGGGTGGCTCGAAGAACAATCGAAAGCTGGACGGGGACAGTTACGATCAATGGTCCGTCTGGAGTGCCCACGCGGCGATCCTGCCGGGGCTGGAGCAGACGGCGATGTTCAACGCGATCAACTTCGACTTCGCTCCCGAGATCCGAGACGGCGTGTCCCACCCCATGAACCTGACGGTGAATCTTGCGGTCGTCGCCCTGTTCCTCTGCCCGTCCGACGCGCGGGCGGGAGAGCAGAATACGTGCAGCTACCACGGATCGTACGGCACGACCACCAATGACAACTATCCACAAACCGGGGGATGCACGGGCCTGTTCACCGTCCAGCAGTCGTTCACGATCTCGAGCTGCCGCGACGGCACTTCCGGCACGGTTGCCTTCGCCGAGGCGCTGGTAGGCGACGGCATGGGCTATGGGCGCATCGGCCACAACATCACGAACCCGAGCCGGTACCGCGGCAACGTCTTCATGTCGGCGGCCGTGAGCGCTCCACCGGGCTCACAAAGGGTCGACGCCTTCCAGGGCAAGGCTGGCGTCATGGCCGGGCTCGATGCGTGTGCCACCGCGTTCCAGTCGACCAATTACATCGCCGACCACCGCGGCTGGAGGTGGGGTCAGGGGGTGACCGGGTTCTCGATGTTCAACACCATTCAGGTACCCAACGATCGCGCGTATGCCTTCGGCGGCTGCCGGTTCAACGGCATGCCGGACTGGAACATGGACAACGGCTTCGTCTTCGGCGCCTCGAGCAATCACCCGGGCGGCGTCAACGTGCTGTTCGCCGACGGCAGCGTACGCTTCGTCAAGGAGGGGATCGATCGCATGGTGTGGTGGTCGCTCGGGACGAAGGCGGGGGGCGAGGTCGTCTCCGCCGACTCCTTTTGAGGACCGGTTACCGCGTCGGCCAGAGGGTCGGATCATGCTCTTGCAGCTCAAGAACCAGCCGGTCGTTGCCGGGATTCTCCGATGCCTCATCCTGGCAGCCCTCTCGGCCGGCGCCGGTTGCTCCTGGAAGTCGCCGATCCCGACCGATTACGTGCCCTACGAGGGGCCTACCGAAGCCTGGATCATCGCGATACCAAATCCAGTTCCCGCGGGACGCGGGCCCGGCAAGACGATCGTGAACTGGCACACCGGAGACGGGGCGCCTGGTCAGGTGTATGTCTCGGTCGGTGGCGGGCCGGAACGGCTGTTCTCGTCCAACCCCTCGCACCAGGAGGCCACCATCAACAGCAAGGACAAGTACGAGTTCCGCCTCTACGCCGGCACCGAGCACGTGACGCAACTGGCGACGGTCAAGGTCACTCGCGACAAGCCGGCCGGCGTCTATTCGCCACGTGATCTCCTGCGCAGGAAAGGCTTACGATGAACGAAGTACGACCGGTCCTCATGACGATCTCGTCCCCGCGACGAAAGAGCCCGGCCGCTTGCCGCGAGGGATCATGACGTACTTCTGGAGAATGCTGCCTTACCTGCGACCGTACTGGAAGCTGGCCATCGGCTCGGTGATCATCACCATTGCCAGCGCCGCGGCCAGCCTCCTCATGCCCTGGCCGCTCAAGTTGCTGGTCGATAACGTGCTGGGCGGCCAGCCGATGCCTTCGCTCCTCGCCAGCCTCGACGGCGGTGGGGGCGACCGCACGGTCCTGCTGATCCTGGTCATCCTTGGCGGCCTGATCGTGGCGCTCATGGTCAATGCGCTGCATGTCCTCGAGAACTTCGTGAACACCAAGCTCAACCTGGGCATAGGCCTCGACTTCCGCGGCGACCTGTACCGGCATGCCCAGCGGCTATCGATGGCCTACCACGATCAGCGGCGATCGGGAATGCTGATCTACGTGGTCAATTACCAGTGCGGCGCGGGCCCGGGGCTGATCATGGCCGTCCCGCCGTTGGCCCAGAGTGCACTGACGCTGGTCGGGATGTTCTGGATCACGCTGCTCATCGATGCGCGACTGGCCCTGCTGTCGATGTCAGTGGTCCCACTGCTCTACCTGTCGGTCGGCTACTACATCAAGTACATCCAGCCCCGGTTGCTGCACGTCAAAGGGCTGGAGGGTGAATCTCTCGCGATCGTCCACGAAGCGTTGTCGATGCTCCGAGTGACCGTGGCGTTCTGCCGTGAGGGGTATGAGTACCTTCGATTCCGCGAGCAGGCCGTGCAGGCGGTCGACGCCCGTGTGAAACTGACCGTGCAGCAGACGATGTTCTCGCTTGGCGTGAACATGACGACCGCGGTCGGCACTGCGCTCGTGCTGGGTTACGGGGCCTACCACGCCCTGCAAGGCCGGCTCTCGATCGGCCAGTTGCTCGTCGTGATGACCTATGTGGCGGCCGTCTACAAACCACTCGAGGCAATCAGCACCACGATCGGTGCGCTCCAGGATCAGATCGTCAGCCTCCAGTTCACGTTTGACCTCCTCGACAACGAGCCCGACATCCAGGACGTGAAGGGGGCGCACAGCCTCGTCCGTTCCTGGGGGCGCGTCACCTTCAAGAACGTCCATTTCACCTACACCGGGCGCGCCGAGACGCTCAAGGGCATCAACCTCGATGTGCGGCCCGGCCAGCAGATCGCCCTCGTCGGCCCCACCGGAGCCGGCAAGACGACCTTGATCAGCCTGATCCCCCGGTTCTACGACCCGTGCCGCGGGCGCATCGAGATTGACGGCATCGACATTCGCAAGGTGACGCTCAAATCGCTTCGCCAGAACGTCAGCCTCGTCCAGCAGGAGCCCCTGCTGTTCTCCGACACCATCTCCAACAATATCCGCTACGGTCGACTCGAAGCGCCCATGGACGAGATCGTCGAGGCCGCCAGGGCGGCAAACGCTCACGACTTCATCATGGGCCTCCCCGAGCAGTACGAGACGGTGGTTGGCGAGCGCGGGGCCAAGCTGTCTGGCGGCGAGCGCCAGCGGATCGCGGTCGCCCGCGCCTTCCTCAAGGACGCTCCGATCTTGCTTCTGGATGAGCCGACCTCCTCGATCGATTCGAAGACCGAAGCCGTCATCCTCGATGCGCTCGATCGCCTCATGGAGGGACGGACGACCTTCATGGTGGCACACCGCCTCTCCACCATCCGGAACGCGGATCAGATCCTGGTCATGAACCATGGGCGGATCGTCGAATCCGGAACCCATTCGGAACTCCTCGAGCGAGGCGGCCTCTATTTCCAGCTCTACGAGACGCAAACCTCGAAATCGGTCCGGCGTGCCTGAGGCCGGACCCGGGATCACATGGCATGATGGTGAGAATGCGGAAACACGACCGCCTGGAGAGGACGCCGCACGAGGCTCACGGGACGCCCAGCAGCATGCTGTCGAGTTCCGGGCGTCCGAGCTTCTTGCCGCCCGACTTGGTCCTCGAGCCGATCTCCCGAAAACCGACGGTGCTGCCGGAAAGGACGGTGCGCACGGTGCTCGATCTCCCGGCGGGCGTGGCGCGGGCCTCTGGGCTCGAGATCCCCGAGCCCCTCGATCCAGCCGCACGGGATTCATTTCCCCGCGTCAGCATCGTCGTAATCGCTCGAGATCACCTCCTCTTCACCAAGCTCTGCCTGGAGAGCGTGCTCGCGAACACCGATTATCCCGACTTCGAGTTGATCGTCGTTGACAATGGCTCGGGAGAAAAGCTGCTGTCCTATCTTGACCAGCTGACAGATCGCTACCCGTTCATCCGGGTCGTGCACAACCAGACCAACCGGGGGTTCGCGGCAGCGAATAACCAGGGGCTCGCGCTGGCGACGGGAGACCGATTCGTCCTGCTCAATAATGACACGATCGTGCCACAGGGTTGGCTCACGCGGCTGATCCGGCACCTCGACGACCCGCTGATCGGAGCGGTCGGACCGGTGACGAACCGGATCAGCAACGAGGCCTGGATCGCGACCTCCTATCGCACTTACGCCGAGTTCGAGCAGTTTGCCAGCGAGTACACCCGCGAGCATGCGGGAGAGCGTTTCGAAATCCCGATGCTCGTCATGTTCTGCTTCGCGTTCCGGCGCGAAACCCACGAGCGAGTCGGTCCGCTCGACGAGCGGTACCTCATCGGCATGTTCGAGGATGACGATTATGCGGTGCGTCTCCGGTCGGGAGGGTATCGCCTGATTTGCGCGGAAGATGTCTTCGTCCACCACTTCGGGGGCGTGTCGCTGGGAAGCTTGCTGACATCCGGAGAGGCGCAGGAGTTGCTGAAGGCCAATCGTGAACGATTCGAGCGCAAGTGGGGCGTCGAGTGGCAGCCCCATCGGCATCGTCCGGGTCCAGCGAAACGTCGGCTGATCACCGGGATCAAGGAGGCTGTCCGGATGGTCATCCCCGCCGGTGCGAGGGTGCTCGTCATCAGCAAAGGGGATCCCGACCTGCTCGATATCGAGGGGATGGACGCTCAGCACTTCCCTCAGAACGAACATGGCTCCTATGCCGGCTACCATCCGGCCGGCAGCGACGACGCCATCGATCACTTGAAGGCGTTGCAGCAACGGGGTGTTGGATATCTCCTCATTCCCGGCCCTGCGCTCTGGTGGCTCGAGCACTATGCCGGGTTCGGAGACTACCTCGCGAACGTCGGCGAGGAGGTGCACCGCGATCGCAATCGATGCCTGATCATCCGCCTGCCGCATCCTTCACGAGACGATTGACCAGAAGACCCCTTGAGTTCAAACATCATGAGCGTGTCGAAATCATCTGCTCCTGAACTTGCGGGATGGCCGGTCGTACCGCAAACGACGAACGGAGAATTGGCGCATCTAATGGATGCACATCAATTCATTCATTCGCCGAAACGGTGTATCGTCTGTGTACTCGGGATGCATCGTAGCGGAACTTCGGTGGCGGCTCGCCTGATGAACCTGCTGGGAATCAGTCTGGGGGCCGAGGAACAGCTCCTGATTCCTCAACCCGACAATCCCACGGGATACTGGGAGTACCGGCCGATCCTCGAACTCAATGACGAGATCCTCGGACGGCTGGGCGGCAGCTTCGCCGAACCCCCGCCCTTGCCGCCCGGGTGGGAGACTGCCGCCGAACTTGCCGATCTTCGCCGGAGGGCGAGGGATCTCATTGCTCGCACATTCGCCTCGGGTGATTGGGGCTGGAAGGACCCACGCACCTGTTTGACTCTCCCATTCTGGAAACAGATCCTGCCGCCGATTCAGTATGTGATCTGCATGCGCAGCCCGGCGGAGGTCGCGGCGTCGCTCGAGACGCGAGATGGTTCCTCGGTTGAGAAGTCGATCCGATTGTGGCAGATCTACACGGGAGCGGCGATCGAGCAGACCACCGGCCTCCCACGGCACTTCCTCTTTTATGAGGATGTGATTCATTCGCATCGCGAGGAGGTGTCACGGCTCGCGCGATTCCTCGGCCGCTCCGATGCACTTGAACAACCTGCTGTCCGGGCGGCGATCGAGGAGTTCGTCGGGCCCGAACTCCATCGCCAGCGGACCTCCTTGATCAATACGCTGGATAACCCGAACATCCTCTTCCCCGCCAAGGCCCTGTACTTCGCGCTACGCGTCGCGACCAGGAGCAGAGATCCGCGCCATGGTCTGTCCGATACTCCGGAACGCGACCCGGTCGGTGAGCAGATCTGGGACACCTTCAGCCGTTCCTCGCGTCGGGCCCAGCAGGATCGCGATGAGATGGCCCTTAGCCGGTCGGGACTGGAGTCGCGGCTCTTCGAGATTTCCGCGGAAGCCCAGGCGCTTCAAGTTCGGCTTGCGGACATGGAAATGCAGGCGGACGCCAGGGAGGCGGTGCACTCGGCGATCCAGGGTCGATCGCAAGAGCTGGAGGCCGACAACCGACGGCTGACTGAGGAGCGGGACGAGGCATCGACGTTGGTGAGTCAACTCCGCGCCGGGCTGGCTGAGCGCGACGCGGTATGCCAGGAGCAGGCGCAGGCAATCGCAGGGCGCGACGCGGAGATTGCCACGCTGGCCGAGCGCGCGGCCCTGGTCCAGCAACTGGAGACGGATCGAGCCGCTCGCCAGGTCGAAATGGAGTCGATTCAGATCCGCTTTGCCGAATCGGAAGCGGACTATCGACGGCTAGCCGAGGAGCGAGACCGGGCCTCCACGTTGGCGAGCGAGCTCCGCGCTGAGCTGGAGGGGCGCGCGGCGGTATGCCAGGAGCAGGCGCAGGCACTGGCCGCTCGTGACGCGGAGATCGCCACGCTGGCGGAGCGCGCGGCCCTGGTCCCGCAACTGGAGACGGATCGAGCCGCTCGCCAGGCGGAGATGGACTCGATTCGGGACCGATTGTATGAATCGGAAGTGGACAACCGACGGCTGGCCGAAGAGCGAGACCGGGCCCAGGTCCTGGCAAGTGAGCTCCCGTGCCGGGCTGGACGAGCGCGCGGCCGTCGTGACCTCTTTGGAATCCCGGTTGACGGAACGATTCGCGGCGTGCTGGGCAAGCGCCAGCGATGGGATCCAGCATATCAACGAGACAGGCAGCCGCCTCGAAGCGGGAATGGCCGGGTTCGGCGGGCAGATGAGCGGGCTCGCCGGGCAGATGAGCGGGCTCGTGGCCGGGTTTGCCCATATGGGATCGCACGAGGAGAGTCGCGAGACCGCGATGCTCCAGATTCGAGATCAGCTCTCCGCGCGGCAAGACGAGATCAAGACCATGGTCTCTCGCCTGAGCGAGACCGTCGATTACCAGGGGATGACTCGACGGGTCCGGGCAGACATGCGCCGTCTCCTCCCGCCGGCCGCCCGGGTCATCGTGGTCAGCAAGGGAGACCCTGACTTGCTCGATGTCGAAGGGCGAGACGTCTGGCATTTCCCGCAGGACGATCGGGGCCACTACGCCGGCCATTACCCCGCGGAGAGCGGCGAGGCCATCGCTCATCTCGAAACGCTCAGGGCCCGAGGAGCCCATTTCTTCGTCATCCCCAGTACGGCGTTCTGGTGGCTCGAACATTACGGGGATCTCGCACGCCACCTCGACACTCATTATCAGCAGATCTGGAAGAGCGCGGATTGCCAGATCTATGAACTCGCCGGAACGGACCAGTCGCGACAACCCGAGCTCGGGCCGCGGGAAACCACCGAGGCGAGGCCGATGCTCCAGACCCTCCTGGCGGAGCAGGAAGAGCCCCTCTTCCTGGAACAGTACCGCCAGCACTCGCCGATCGGCGACATCCACTTCCACAGAGGGCAGTACACCGAACTTCAGGATCGGATGGCCAGGGCCAACGAGCAGCTCGCCGTCGAGTTACGCAGTGAGTTGCACCGGGCGCTGGAGGCGAACCGCGCGAGCTGGGAGACTGCCCTGGCCCGACACGATGACCGCGCCTCGCTCGCCGACCGGCAAGGCCTGGACCGGCATCGGCAATTGATCCAGGCAATGGCCCAGATGGAGCAACCGATCGCCGACCTGCAGCGCGATCTGGATCGAGCATCGACTGGGCTCGATGAATCGCTGGCGCCGGCGCTCCTGGAGCCAGGCGCCTGCCGATCAATCACGGCGGCGGCCCCACCCGCCCCGGAGCCCGGCTCCATCCTGGCGGTTTGCGACATGCCTGGGCCGTATCCGGTGACCGTCGGCCCCGGCCACCTGCGGGTCAGGGGCTGGGCCCTGTCGAAGGTCGGTGTCGCGGAGGTCGTGGTCCTCGTGGATGGCCTCCCCCGCGAGGGGGTCGTGTACGGCGCCGTGCGCCTCGACGTCGAGGCGGCGCATCCCGACTTCCCGGATGCCGATCGCTCCGGCTTCGTCGGCAAGATCGACCTCGAGGGCCTGACGGAGGGCGAGCACTCGCTGGTCGTCCGCGTCCGGGGCCGCGACGGCGGCGAGCTGGAGCTGAACCGCTCGTTCCGACTCGACCCCTTTGCCAGGCTCGATCGAAGGCTTCTCAATGCGGAATACCGGGACTGGCTGGCCGAGCGGATGCCGTCCGAGTCCGACCTGGCCAGAATGCGGATCGCTGCAATGGACCTCCCTTACCAGCCCCTCATCAGCCTGGTTGTCCCCGTCCACAACACGCCCGAGGACTATCTGCGCCCGATGGCGAACTCGGTCATGGCACAGACCTACGGCCGGTGGGAACTCTGCCTGGCCAATGGCGGTTCCACGGCCCCCCACGTGCGGCCTTTCCTGGACCGCCTGGCCAAGCAGGACCCACGCGTCAAGGTGGTCCATCTGCCCCAGAACCTGGGCATCGCCGGCCACAGCAACGCCGCGCTGGCCCTCGCCACGGGTGAGTTCATCGGGCTTCTGGACTCTGACGATCTCCTGATGCCGCACGCCCTCTTCGAGGTGGCCCGCGCTCTCAACGACGCACCGCAAACCGACCTGGTCTACTCGGACGAAGATAAGATCGACGAGACAGGAAGCGACCGCTGGGACGCCTTCTTCAAGCCGGATTGGTCCCCCGACCTGCTCTTCTCGATGAACTATATCTGCCACTTCGGCGTCTACCGGCGATCGCTGGTCGAGGCCATCGGCCGCTTTCGTCCCGAGTATGACGGCAGCCAGGACTACGACCTGGTCCTGCGTGTCACCGAGCAGACCGACCGGATCGTCCATATCCCCAGCATCCTCTACTCCTGGCGCGTGATCCCGGGCTCGACCGCGGGCGACGACATGGCCAAGCCGTATGCCGCGGACGCCGCGCGCCGCGCCATCGACGACGCGCTGCGGCGGCGCGGGGTGGCGGGGCACGTCGAACCCGGCTGCGTCCCGGGACGCTGGCGCGTGCGCTATGACCTCCGCGGCCAGCCGGCGGTCACCCTGGTGATCGCCGCCGGCGGCAACATGAAATGCCTCCGAGCGTGCCTGGGGAGCGTGCTGGAGCGGTCGACCTACCCGAACCTTTGTGTCCTGGTCACCGATGACTCCGACGGCACGGAGGTCGCCGACCATTGCCGCGCCCTGGCCAGGCGGGACCCGCGGTTGCGGTACCGGCGATTCCGGCTCAAGCCGTTCAACTACGCCGCCGTCAACAACTCCGCCGTGGCCCAGGTCGATACCCCATACCTCGTCCTGCTCAATGACGACATCACGGTGATCACGCCCGACTGGGTCGAGGCGATGCTCGAACATGCCCAGCGGCCCGAGGTCGGCGTCGTCGGCGCCCAGCTCCTCTACCCCGACCGGAGCCTCCAGCACGCCGGCGTGATCATGGGGACGTGCGAGAATTGTGGACATGCCTTCAAGTATTTCTCCGAGGACGATCCCGGGTACTTCGCTCTCGCTCGTTCCCTCCGCAATTGCAGCGCCGTCACCTTTGCCTGTGCCATGATGAGGCGGTCGGTCTTCGACGAGGTCGGCGGACTCGACACGCGCAACCTCGCCGTCGCCTTCAACGACGTGGACATGTGCCTGCGGATCCGCGAGCGCGGCTACTGGGTCGTCTACACGCCGCACGCCGTCCTCTTCCACCACGAGTCGGCCACGCGCACCATGCACTCCAATCCCGGCGAGGAGGACTACATGCGCCGCCGCTGGGCCGCTGTGATCCGCCACGACCCCTTCTACAACCCCAACCTGACCCGCGATGCCGAAGACTACTCGCTGAACTTCAATGCCCCGACCATCGCGAAACGGCTTGGCCTGGCGCCTGGATCCAATGGGAGGCTCGGCGATGACCGATGAAGCTCGCAACCCCCCGGAAAACTCTGTCGTCCTGGTTACGCCCGGGCACGACAACGGTATCCTCACCGGCCCGCTCGCGCCCCGTTCATCGATCGAACCGCGACCGGAGGTCGGTGGCCAGTCGATGGTTATGGGCCACCCCCGGCGCGAGGGCACGCGCCCGCCCCGAGCGGGTCTACGCGAGCCGTCCGACCCGCCGGCCGCCGAACCCAGGCTATTGACCCCAGCCGGATGGGACCAGCCCCCAAGCCGGGACGACCGCCGGTCGAGTGGCCACGACCAGGTCCCGCTCGAGGCCCGGACCGCCGCGCGGGCCGAGTTCCGGGCCGCCCTGGACGGGCAGGACAAGTGCTCTTCCCCGGCGGATCGCCCGCAACCTGCGGCGATCGCCGAGCACAACCCCCAGCGCGGGCCGCTCGCCGAGCTTCAGGATCAGATGGCCGCGGCCCACGAGCAGCTCGCCGCCGAGTTACGCGCCGAGCTGCACCGGGCGCTGGAGGCCGACCGCGCTGCCTGGGAGGCGGCCCTGGCCCGGCTGGAGGAGCGCGCCTCGCTCGCCGAGCGGCATGGCCTGGACCGGCATCGGCGATTGATCCAGGCGATGGCCCAGAGGATGCGGCCCATCTCCAACCTGCTGCGCGATCTGGATCGGGCGCCGGCCGGGGCCGACGAGCAGCCTGCCTCGTCGCCCCAGGAGCCGGGCGCCTTGCTGCCGACAGAGGCGGTGCCGGAACCACCCGGCCCGGAGCCCGGCTCCATCGTGGCGGTTTGCGACACGCCCGGGCCACACCTGGTGACCGTCGGTCCCGGCCACCTGCGGGTCAGGGGCTGGGCCCTCTCGAAGGCTGGCGTCGCGGAGGTCACGCTCCTCGTCGACGGCCTCCCGCGCGAGGGGGTCGTCTACGGCGCCACGCGCCTCGACGTCGAGGCGTCACATCCCGACTTTCCGGATGCCGATCGCTCCGGCTTCGTCGGCAAGGTCGACCTCGAAGGCCTGGCGGAGGGCGAGCATTCGCTGGTCGTCCGCGTCCGGGGCCGCGACGGCGGCCAGCTCGAGCTGAACCGCTCTTTCCGGCTCGACCCCCTTGCCGGACCCAATCGAGCGGATCTCAATGCGGAATACCCGGAGCCCGACTCCATCCTGGCGGTTTGCGACACGCCCGGGCCACACCTGGTGACCGTCGGCCCCGGCCACCTGCGGGTCAGGGGCTGGGCCCTCTCGAAGGCTGGCGTCGCGGAGGTCACGCTCGTCGTCGACGGCCTCCCGCGCGAGGGGGTCGTCTACGGCGCCACGCGTCTCGACGTCGAGGCGTCACATCCCGACTTCCCGGATGCCGATCGCTCCGGCTTCGTCGGCAAGATCGACCTCGAGGGCCTGGCGGAGGGCGAGCACTCGCTGGTCGTCCGCGTCCGGGGCCGCGACGGCGGTCAGCTCGAGCTAAACCGCTCATTCCGGCTCGACCCCCTTGCCGGACCCAATCGAGCGGATCTCAATGCGGAATACCCGGACTGGCTGGCCGAGCGGATGCCGACCGAATCCGACCTGGCCAGGATGCGGATCGCTGCAATGGACCTCCCTTACCAGCCCGTCATCAGTCTGGTGGTCCCCGTCTACAACACGCCGGAGGACTATCTGGGCCCGATGGCGAACTCGGTCATGGCCCAGACCTACGGCCGGTGGGAACTCTGCCTGGCCAATGGCGGTTCCACGGCCCCCCACGTGCGGCCTTTCCTCGACCGGCTGGCCGAGCAAGACGCGCGCGTCAAGGTTGTTCATCTGGCCCAGAACCTGGGGATCGCCGGCCACAGCAACGCCGCGTTGGCCCTCGCCACGGGGGAGTTCATCGGGCTGCTGGACTCCGATGATCTCCTGATGCCGCACGCCCTCTTCGAGGTGGCCCGTGCCCTCAACGACGCTCCGGAGATCGACCTCATCTACTCGGACGAGGACTTCGTGGACGACACGGGCAGGGATCGATGGGCCCCATTCTTCAAGCCCGATTGGTCCCCTGACCTGCTGTTTTCCTGCAACTATATCTGCCACTTCGGCGTCTACCGGCGATCGCTGGTCGAGGCCGTTGGTCGCTTTCGCCCCGAGTATGACGGGAGCCAGGACTGGGACCTGGTCCTGCGTATCACCGAGCAGACCGACCGGATCGTCCATATCCCCAGCATCCTCTACTCCTCGCGCGCGATCCCGGGCTCGACCGCTCGTGACAGCACGGCGAAGCCGTATGCCACGGACGCCGCGCACCGCGCCATCGACGACGCGCTGCGGAGGCGCGGGGTGGCGGGGCACGTCGAACCCGGCTGCGTCCCGGGCCGCTGGCGCGTTCGCTATGACCTGCGCGGCCAGCCGGCCGTCACCCTGGTGATCCCGACCGGCGGCAACATGGAGTTCCTCCGGCCGTGCCTGGGGAGCGTCCTGGAGCGATCGACCTACCCGAACCTTCGCGTCCTGGTCACCGACGACTCCGACGGCACGGAGGTCGCCGACCATTGCCGCGCCCTGGCCAGGCGGGACCCGCGGTTGCGGTACCGGCGCTTCCGGCTCAAGCCGTTCAACTACGCGGCTGTCAACAACTCCGCCGTGTCCCAGGTCGACACCCCGTACGTTGTCCTGCTCAACGACGACATCACCGTGATCACCCCCGATTGGGTCGAGGCGATGCTCGAGCATGCCCAGCGGCCCGAGGTCGGCGTCGTCGGCGCCCAGCTCCTCTACCCCGACCGGAGCATCCAGCACGCCGGCGTCATCATGGGGCCTGACAAGAGCTGCGGGCACGCCTTCAGGCATCTTTCCGAGGACGATCCCGGGTACTTCGCTCTCGCTCGCTGCATCCGCAACTGTAGCGCCGTCACCTTCGCCTGCGCCATGATGAGGCGGTCGGTCTTCGACGAGGTCGGCGGGCTCGACACGCGCAACCTCGCCGTCGCCTTCAACGACGTGGACATGTGCCTGCGGATCCGCGAGCGCGGCTACTGGGTCGTCTACACGCCGCACGCCGTCCTCTTCCACCACGAGTCGGCCACGCGGACCATGCACTCCAATCCCGGCGAGGAGGACTACATGCGCCGCCGCTGGGCCGCTGTGATCCGCCACGACCCCTTCTACAACCCCAACCTGACCCGCGATGCCGAAGACTACTCGCTGAACTTCAATGCCCCGACCATCGCGAAACGGCTCGGCCTGATCGAAGGCGGACTTCCCACCGTGCGCAACGTGCCGCAGATGGAAGTGGCCCCGACCCTGGGGCCGAAGGGCCAGGTCGCTCCGGAACAGGCCGCTGATTCTCCCCCGGCCATCTCGCCGGAGGCTCACATTGAATCGGTGATAAGGACCTTCCAGCTCGGAAGGCAAATCCAGGATGGGGAAGGGCGACAAAGTGAGCGATTCAATGACCTCTCCGCCCGGCTTGAACAACAGACCGCGCGACCATCCCCTGAGCGGGACGCCCCGCCCGCGAACCGCGATCGTGCGGGGCCGCTTTCAACTGCGTCGCTGCACGCCGTCACCGCCCCCGAACGGGTCAACGGGTATCGTCCCAAACGGACCAGTTACCCTCAGGTCCGCCGCCGGATCCGTGAAGTCGTCGACGCGGAGCTGCCGACGGGCTCGGTTGTCGTCGTGGTCAGTCGAGGCGACGACATGTTGCTGGAGCTGGGTCCTCGGCAAGGGTGGCATTTCCCCCAGACCATAGCCGGTGTCTACGCAGGCTATCATCCGGCCGATAGCTGGCAGGCGATTGCCCACCTCGAGGACGTACGGCGCAAGGGAGCGGATTACCTGCTGTTCCCCAGTACAGCGTTCTGGTGGCTGGGCTTCTACGGAGATTTCCGAAAGTATCTGGAATTGCACTACCCTTGCATCTGTAGCGACCCGAGTTGCCAGATCTTCCAGCTTTCCACCACGCCTGGCGATCACGCCTGGCGAGAATGAGTCAAGCCACGGAGCAGTCGCGGTCGCGTCGCCCTTCCAGAGCACAGAGACCGCGGTGTTGGTGGTGCAACAGTCGTCGCCGGATCGCCAGGGATGATCTCGATGAACGATGCTCTGAAGAGGAATCTGGACTCGTAGACCTCCTCCCAGGTTGTCGATGTTGGCAAGGTTTTCACATCACGAGGTGATCGAATGCTTGATCTTGTTCCTCGACCTGTTGCCGCCGTGATCCGCGGACGATCATCGGGGTGGGAGGGGCGGGACATCGCCGCGACGGCGGCCTGGTTGATGTCCCCGGAGGGGTTGGATCATCAGTGCGTGCGCGAATGGCTCGCCTTCCTCGCCATCGAATACGCGGCGTTCGGGGTGATTCGCTCGCTGTTCCCGCGGGTGAGATCGTCGCGGGGGGGCGTAAAGGACAGCCTCTGCGTCGCCACGACCCCAGAGGAAATGCTGGCGATTGCCAATCAACTGTTCATCCTTCAGAGCCACGGTGTGAAGGGTCACGTTCTGGAGTGCGGCTGCTTCAAGGGGTACTCGAGCTGCTGCTTGTCGCGTGCGTGCCGACGACTGGGCTACTCCTTCGTGATTGCGGACTCCTTCGCCGGGCTGCCGCCCGACGATGACGACGTGGGCAAGGGGAAGTCCTATCAGGTCGGTGACTTCGCCGGCTCGCGGCCGGAAGTCGAGCAGAATCTTCGCACCTTTGGCGAGATGGACCGCGTTGAGTTCGTCGAAGGTTGGTACGCGAACACCCTCAGGGGTTGGGACCGCCAACTGGCGCTGTTGTGGATGGACGTCGACCTCGTGTCGTCCAGCAAGGACTTACTCAAACCCTGCCTGCCCTTTCTCGATCCCAGAGGGGTGATCTTCTCGCACGAGTTCCTGCCGGGTTACATCCGGGACGGGAAGATTGTCGAGCGGAAGGGACCAGCAGGCGTCATTGCCTCGATCCTCCGGGAACAGGACCCGGATTACACGGCCGCTTTCGTCGGGGGCTGCCTGGGGATCGTCGGCCGACGCACATCCGTCGGCCTCCAATCCTACAAGTTGCTGCACGAGCTCATTCCGTGGCTGTCCCGTATTATCGAGCCGGCCTGCGCCCGGCGGCGTCGCCGGTCTACGAGGGTGTCCACGATCCCGATGATGGCCGGACGATCATGGGCTGGGCCTGGGATGCCGGCCGGCCCAACATTCCCCTCGAGGTCACTATTTTCGACGGGGACCGCCCGCTCGCGACCGTGGCAGCCGATCGCCTCCGCCCGGACCTGCTGCGGGCCGGCAAGGGAGACGGGCGACACGGCTTCGTCTATCCGATCCCCACGGAATTGAGGGATGGGCGCAAGCACCTCGTCGCGATCCGGATTGCCGGTACCAACGTCGACCTGAGCGGTACCCGGCGTTTGTTCGAACTCGAGGATCTCGGCTAGAATGAATCATAAGCACGCGTTCCGAGGTCGTTGATCAACGGCATCTTGTTCCGCCCGCCGGGAGCGACGGTTCTCGGCGATCGACCGAGTCGCCTCCCGCGAACCGGGAGCTCTCGCTGGCGGTGTCCGCTCTCACAGCGATTGGAGGCGAAATGCTACCGGAGCAGATGCGGACCACGAGGCGCGAACTGAGCGAACGATACCTCGCGGGATCCGGCGTTGAACTTGGTGCACTCCACGAGCCTCTCTCGACCAGCGAGAGGGCCACGGTGCGATACGTCGATCGCATGGATGTCGCGGGATTGCGCCGGCATTATCCCGAACTCGACGGTGTCGAAATCGTCCCCATCGACTTGATCGACGACGCCGAGGTCCTCGCCTCGATCGAGGATGGCGAGCTGGATTTCATCATCGCCAATCATCTGCTCGAGCACACCGAGAACCCGATCGGGACCATTCGCAACCACCTCCGCAAGCTTCGGGACGGCGGCGTGCTCTTCTACGCCGTGCCGGACAAGTGGGATTGCTTCGATCGTGATCGGCCGATCACCGCCTTCGAACACCTCGTCCGGGACGACCGCGAGGGCCCGATGGCATCCCGCCTGGAGCACTTCTACGAATGGGTGACCCTGACGGACAAGGTGTCCGAGCCCGAAGCAATTGAGCACCGTGTCCAGCACTTGATGTCCATAAATTACAGCATTCATTTTCATGTCTGGGATGAAAGTCATTGGCGGTCGTTTCTTGAAGACGTCAATCTCTACCTGGGCTCACCGTTCCACATCGAAAGTTTTGGTCGGAACGGCTCGGAGGTGATCGCCATCCTGAGGAAAGTGGCTCCTCGCGAACCTCCTGAAGAGATGCGTCCAGAAGAATCGGCCGAGACCAGCGGCGCAGTCCCCGAATCGTGGCTCCTTCGTGCGGGTGATCACACCAGGGTGACACAACCCGCCCCAGGGATCGAGGATTTCACATCGGCGTCGGACGAATAATGCCCCACTCCCTCGTGATTGCCGGTGCACTGGCGCAGAAGCCCGGAATCGCGGGCCACACCTGGGCGCTGCTCCAGTATCTGCTCGGTTTCCGGCGACTCGGCTGGAGGACGCTCTTCATCGATTCTCTTGAACCTGCCCGGTGCGGCGACGAGAGCGGAGCGAATTGTGCATTCGATGTTTCGGGCAACCTTCGATACGTGCGGGACGTCGTGCGGGTCTTCGGGCTGGAGGATGATTACGTCCTGACCGGTCCGGATGGCGACAGCCTGATCGGCATTCCCCGACCACAGCTCCTCGAGCGCGTGGGACAGTCCGCCGCGCTCCTGAATATCATGGGCTATCTCCGGGATGAAGAAATCCTTGGCCATGCCTCGAAGCGAGTCTTCCTCGACATCGACCCGGGCTTCGGCCAGTTCTGGGATACGCTGGGTTTGCATCGCCCATTCGCGGGCCACAATGCCCACGTGACCATCGGCCTGAATATCGGCCGGCCGGACTGCCAGATCCCGACCTGCGGACTGGACTGGATCGTCACCCCCCAGCCGGTCGTGCTTGAGTGGTGGCCTCGCTCCGAGGTGGCCGGCGAGTCGTTCACCACGATCGCGAGCTGGCGCGGGGCCTACGGGCCCGTGGAGTTCCAGGGGAATTCTTATGGGCTTCGCGTGCACCAGTTCCGCCGGTTCGTGGCCCTGCCCGGGCTCACCGGCCGCCCGTTCGAGCTTGCGCTCGCCATTCACCCGGCCGAGACAAGGGACCTGGCACTCCTGTCCGGCAACGGATGGACACTGAGGGATCCGCGGATCGTCGCCGGCGATGTGCTCGCCTATCGAAATTACATTGGTCGCTCGCTTGCCGAGTTCTCTGTCGCAAAAGATCTCTACGTGCGGAGTCGCGGCGGTTGGATGAGCGATCGGAGCCTCTGCTACCTGGCGAGCGGCAAGCCCGTGCTGGCTCAGGAGACCGGTTTTTCGCAACACTTCCCGACGGGCGAGGGGCTGATCACTTTTTCGACTCTCGATGAGGCTGTCGCGGGCGTGGAGGAGATCACTCGACATGCCGACCGGCATGCGCGGGCGGCCCGGGCCCTGGCCGAGGCATACTTCGATTCCGATAAAGTTCTGACTCGGCTCCTGCAAGAGCTGGGCATGTCCTGATCCCGTTTCGTGGGGCACCATCTTCATGGCTATCATCCTCGTCAGCGGTGCTCTGGCAAACAAGCTGCACAACGGTGGCGCAGCTTGGACTCGCCTGAGCTGGGCGCTGGGACTGAAGTCGCTGGGTCTGGAAGTCGCGTTCGTCGAGCAGATCCGGGCGGAGAGCTGCGTGGACGCAACGGGCCGCCCGTGCAGGTTCGAGGACTCGGCCAATCGGCAGTACTTCCGCGAAGTGACCGAGCAGTTCGGCCTCTCCGACCTGGCAACGCTGGTCTGCGACGACGGGCCAACCCAGGGTTTGACAACCACCGAACTGGATGACCTGATACGCTCCGCAAGCGCCCTCGTGAACATCACCGGTCACTGGACGCACGCCCGGATGGGGGCGATCCCCTGCAAGATCTATATCGACCTTGATCCAGGGTACACTCAGTTCTGGCATGCAATGGGTGATTCGGGACCGCATCTGGAGGGCCACAACTTCTATTACACCGTCGGCGAGAACATCGGGCGCCCGGTTGCTCCATCCCGACCGGCGGCATCTCCTGGCGGCCGATCCGGCAGCCGGTGGTGCTGGAGCAATGGCCCGTGTGTGCCCCCCCGAAGGCCCATTCGTTCAGCACGATCGCGAGCTGGAGGGGTCGCTATGGTCCTGTCCAGTACGCGGGTACGACGTATGGGTTGAAGGTCCATGAATTTCGAAGGTTCGTCAAGCTTCCTCAATGCGTGGACCTGAAATTCGAAATCGCACTGGACATCGATCCGGCCGATGAGCGGGACCTGACGGCACTCCGAGAACACGGATGGCACGTCGTCGACCCCAAGGTCGTGGCATCGGGACCGATCGCCTTCCGTGAATATGTCCAGGCGTCGGGAGCGGAATTCTCGGTCGCCCAGGGAATCTACGTCACGACGCAAAGCGGCTGGTTCAGCGACCGCACTGTCCGTTACCTGGCTTCGGGCCGCCCGGTGCTTGTGCAGGACACCGGTTTCAGCCACAACTACCCCGTGGCCGAGGGCCTGCTGGCCTTCCGCTCGATGGAGGAAGCTCGCGACGGCGCCCACAGAATTGCGCACGACTACAGCCTGCACAGCCAGGCCGCCCGCGCCATTGCCGAAACGTATTTCGACTCGAATCGGGTTCTCGGCCGGTTACTCGAGGAGACAGGTCTTGTTGCCTGAGAAGATGAACCGATGCCGCAAGGGTTCGCCCACCATCCTCCTGAGCGGAATGATCGCCACGGTTCCGTACCAGGGAGGGGCGACCTGGGCGGTGCTTCAGTATCTGCTGGGATTCCGACAGCTGGGATACAGGGCGGTCTTCGTCGAGAGCATCCCGGAGACTGCCTTGAGTCCCGCAGGGGTCGCTCCGGATCGGACACGAAACGCTCGCTACTTCCACGCGGTCATGGAGCAATTCGGGTTCGATGCGGATTCCGCCCTCCTGGTCGCGGGAACCCGGCAGACAGTCGGACTTGCCTATGAGGAACTTCAGCGTGCCGCTCGCTCCGCCGAGGTGCTCATCAATATCTCGGGCATGCTGACCGACGAGGAACTCACCGGCGACATACCGCGGCGCGTTTATCTTGACCTTGACCCGGCTTTCAACCAGCTGTGGCATGTCTCGCGCGTCCGCGAGATACCGCTTCTTTGCCACACGCATTTCGTGACGATCGGCCTGGGCGTCGGCCGACCGGATTGCCCCGTGCCGACCTGCGAGATCCCCTGGATCACCTCCCTGCAACCAGTAGTTCTGTCATCCTGGCCCGTGGCCCACCGGATGACTCACGATGCGCTGACCACCGTCGGTCACTGGCGGAGTTACGGCTCGATCGAGCATGCAGGCAGACTGTACGGCCAGAAAGCCCATTCCCTCCGCCGGTTCATCAGCTTGCCAGCGCGGACCACTGAGAAATTCCTGCTCGCACTGGCCATTCACCAGAAAGAAGATAAAGACCTCGCGGCGCTGGCCGCAAACGGCTGGCAGCTGGTCGACCCCGCGCAGGTGGCTGGTACGCCCGACGATTATCGGCGGTTCGTTCAGGGCTCGAAGGCGGAGTTCGGGATCGCCAAGAGCGGCTACGTGGACTCGCGCTGCGGCTGGATCAGCGATCGCAGTCTCTGCTACCTGGCTTCCGGCCGGCCGGTCCTCGCCCAGGAGACAGGCTTCAGCGAGTTTGTTCCGTCCGGAGAGGGGCTGCTCGCATTCGAATCGACCGAGGATATACTCGCCGCCATCAAGGAGCTCCGGGCGAACTACGCCCGTCACGCGCGTGCGGCACGCGACATCGCCGCAGAGTTTTTCGACTCCAAAAAGGTCCTCGGTCGCCTCCTGGACCGCCTCTACTCGACTTGAGGCCTTCCGAGGGATCGATCCTCATTGCTGCGTGGATGTTGTTTTCGAGGCCGCGAAATGACGGTTGACACTCACCTCCCGGAACCGACGCCCGACGCGAACCACGCGGCTTCCGACATGGAATTGCGGTCCATGCTCGATGACCTGTTATACCGCCATCATCCGGATCTCGGGGCGATCATCCGGCTGGAGAGCCGTCCTTGCGTCGACCGGACCAGCTTCCATCTCGTCGAACTCGAGCTCGAGCTCGACGATGCATCGGTCCTGCGGCTTCTGCTCAAGGATCTCGGAATGAAGAATGCCCACGAGCTCGCTCGCCGGGTCAAACCCCGATTCCTTTACGATCCACTGCGTGAAATCCAGACGTATCAAGCGATACTGGCTCGGGGTGGCCTGGACACGGCGCATTACTATGGTGCAGTCGTGAAACCGGATCAAGAGATCTACTGGCTTCTCCTGGAGAAGATCCCGGGCGTGAGGCTCAGCCAGCTGGGAGGCGGCACTCTCTGGTTGCAGGCGGCCCGATGGCTTGCACACTTGCATTTCCGCTTCAAAGGAAAAGGCGACTCTCTCAGCCGGTCCGCCCCCCTGCTACGCTACGATGCAGCGTTCTACCGGCTGTGGCTTGAGCGCGCCGAGACGTGTCTTTTCATCGGGCTGGCGCCGGCCGTCCGGGAATCCCTGGTCGAAACCTATGGGCGGGCTATCGAACGGCTGGACCGGCTGCCTGCCACATTGATCCATGGGGAGTTCTACGCTTCGAATATCCTCGTCCAGGAGACGGGAGATGGTTGTCGGATTCGTCCGGTGGACTGGGAGATGGCGGCCGTCGGTCCCGGCCTCATCGACCTGGCCGCACTCAGCTCAGGAGCATGGGCCGAGCGCGAGCGGACGGAAATGGCGGCCGCCTATCACGACGCCTTGCTCTCTCTGGGCTGGCCCGCTTTCCCGTTCAAAGACCTGCTCCTGGCCCTCGACGACTGCCGGCTCCATCTCGCGCTCCAATGGCTGGGATGGGCGCCCGACTGGTCGCCTCCGCCGGAGAACGCTCACAATTGGCTGGAAGAGGCGAGCGCACTGGCCGAGAAGCTGAGCATGCGATGACGGGGCAGATCGAGGTTCGTGTACATCCGGAATCGCGTGACCGCGACCCACTACCGCGTGAGGCTTGCCATGGATTCGAGACGGTTCCTGATCGTCAACGCCGACGATTTTGGCCTCAGCGAGGGCGTCAACCGGGGGATCATCGAGGCTCACGAGCACGGAATTGTCACGAGCGCCAGCCTGATGGTGCTCAAGCCCGCCGCCGCGTCCGCCGCCGCCTATGGCCGCAAGGAACCCCGACTCAGTCTCGGTCTTCACCTCGATCTCGGTGAATGGTTCCACGACGGCGAAGTCTGGATCCAGCGAGATTTGGTTGTTCCTCTCGAAGATCACGCGGTTGTTGCCGAGGAACTCGCGCGCCAATTGTGGAGTTTCCGCCGGCAGGTTGGCCGCGATCCGACCCACCTCGATTCCCATCAGCACGTCCACAAGAACGAGCCGGTCCGGTCGGCCGCGCTCGACCTTGCGCGCGGCTCGGTATTCCGCTGAGGCGCTTCAGTGCCGGCATCCAGTATTGCGGCGGGTTCTATGGGCAGACGGCAATGGGAGTTCGTTTACCCGATGCGATCTCAGTCGAGTCGCTCACCGTGCTATTGAAGGATCTACCTCCCGGATTGACAGAACTTGGATGTCATCCAGGCCGAGTGACTGCGAAGGAGTTGTCCTACGGCGCCGAGCGGTCGATCGAGGTAGACGTCCTATCACATCCCACTGTCCGTGCACTTCTCAAAGCGGAGGGAATCGAACTCTGCTCGTTTCAGCAGCTGCTGACATCCTGACGCGGCGTAGCCGCAACCTGTTTTGCCTCTGCTGAATCAGGAAGAAGCTGCCCTTTGGGTCAGCATGACCTGGACGGAGGCTTCTCATGAACCGGACGCGTCGGCACTTTTCAGGCCCAGAGAAGATAGCCGCCATTCTGAAACGCTACCCTCTCGAAATGGTTCCCGTCTCCGATCTTTGCGATGAGCTGGACATCGCGCCCTACCTTTTCTAACCAGTGATTTCCACGAAGAACTGCACAATACTTGATCGTATGTACCGTATTGAAATGCAGCGTCTCTTGGTCGGAACCTGCCAGGTGGTCACAAACCCATCCGGCCCCGACACAGGAGACGCATGACAACTGAGGCTAAACTCACCTGGTCCATCTGGCAAGACTTGCTCAACGCCTTTGCTTGGGCCTTGACCCGCCGCGGCTTCCACCGCTTCGCCGAGTGGATCACCGCCATGGCCCTGAACGTCGAGGAACACACCATCACCCAGTCGGTCTTGACCTTGGAGCTGCCCGCCGCCTGCAAGGCGCTGGAGTTCTTCGCCGAGTACGGCTCCTGGCACGAAGGCACAGCAGATGGCAGCAGGTTGGCAGGAGATGGTGGCAGCAGATGGCAGCAGATGGGGCAGCAGATGGGGCCACCCATATTCTGGGGCCAGCAGATGGGGCCACCCATATTCTGGCAGCAGATGGGAGCAGATTGGGTCACCTATATTCTGGCTCGCGGGCGGCTCGATCGTCGCATCCGGCGCCTTGTCGGCAGCGTCCATCCGCGAACCTGGTGGCCCCCGGCAAAGCGGGAGGATGGCAGAAGGAGATGGTGGAAGGGCCACCCACTTGCTGACGCCCCAGACCGTGGGTGGCCCCATTTTCCCACCCATTTTGCCATTTACGGACCCGCACTCCTACTTTCCGCACATCTGAGAGTGGCCGCGATAATCGATGGCCATCTGGGCAAGATAATCGGTGGTGTATTTCACTGCAGGAGGATCGTTCCGTTCCCCTCTCCGGAAGGGGAACGGAACGGTCCGCTCCGGATGATCAGCGGAGACGTCGCCAGCCTCCAGTTGTGCGGCCGATCTTGCCGGCGCGCTCCAGTGACTCCAGTACCGTCCCTAAACGCTCGTTCTTCACCGCCAGCGAATCACGCAGGCTCGCTCGCGTAAGCACTCGGCCTTGAGCCAGAAGATTCAGCACTTGCCCTTCGAGGTCGCGCCCGTTCCGATCATCAGGCGCTGCGATGACCTCCAGGTGAGCTGTCCCCGCGTCGGTGGCGACCAGCTCCAGATAAACAGGCGCTACTGCCGGCGCCGACCGGTGCTCGCTGGAGAGGATCAGGTGCTCCTTCGTGCGCTGGAGATACAGGTTCGAGTCGCCGAAGGCATGTATGTCACCCGACCCACGCAGGCCCTGACCGGCGGCAACACCGTCCGCGGCGTTCTTCCGCGTGTGATGCACCAGCAGAACCGCCAGGCCAAGCTGACGCTGCAACGACCGCAGATACCCGAGTAATTCGGCGACGTCGCCAGCATGATTCTCGTCGATGCCGTGAAGTCGCACCAGGGGATCCAGCACCAGCAGCCGAGGCCGAAGCCCCCGCACTGTCTCCCACAGCCGCGTGCGGTCTCGATCGTGATCGAGCCGGAGCACCGGGACCGTGATCACGTGGATCGACACCTCGTCGAGATCCAGACCGCGATGCCGGGCCATTCCCTCGATACGTTCGCGCACAGCCCGCAGCGCATCCTCAGCCAGGTAAACCAGAACCGGTCCCGGCTCCGGTACGGCATACTTGCCCAGGCATGGTGTGCCCGTGGCTACGGAGAGGGCCATGTCCAGCCCCAGCCACGTCTTGGCGCACTTCGGAGCGCCGCCGATGACGCCCACCGCGTGGGCACACCAGAGCTGCTCCACCAGCCATCGCTCCGCGAGCTCATCGCTGGGAAGCTCGGCCACACGCACCACCGGAAGCACTTGCTCGCCACTGGTCGCCATCGTCACACCTTCGCTTTCTTCTTCAGCGCAGGGCGCGGGCCTCGCGGCTGATAGACCTCGAGGTAGCACTTCTCGTCAAGCTGCCCGATTTCGTGCGCCATGCCATGGGCCAAGAGCTCACCTCCCATAATCATGAGCAAACGGTAGTTCCCCGCGCTGTGGTCGACCAGTGTCTCTGCGAGCTGGGGCGTCATGAGCGCGGCATTGCCGGCCTTGGCCAGCGCGTGTTGAAGCAACTCCAGGAGCTCTTCGCGGGTGGCGGGCTCGGTGACCAGTCGCGTGCGAATCCGGGTGCCCAGGGGCACCAGATCTTCGTGCCGCAACAGTTCCAGCAGTCGTTCATCTCCCGAGAGGATCACGGTCAAAAGCGACGTGGCATCGAAGTCGGCGCTGGAGAGAATACGCAGCTCGCAGAGGACCTCAGGGCTCATCTCCTGGGCTTCGTCGATCAGCAGCACCGGGCGGATCCGCGAGGAGGCCACGTGGGCTTTCCACCGCTCGCGGAGCGCCTTGAACCCGCACCAGCGATTGTGCGGTGCCAGCTTCACCGCGAAGATGTCCCCCAGCTCCCGATAGAAGTCGGGGCTCTTCGACTGGGGTCGCTCGATCACACCGACGGTGACATCCCGCAGCGCCGCCAGCCGCCCGGCCACAATCCGCAGCGCCACCGATTTGCCGGTGCCCGACTCACCCGTGATCAGCGCGAAGCCTCCTTCCTGGACCAGCTGTTCCACGCGCCAGGCAAATTGCTCGATCCTGGGGGGCGCCAGCAGTGCTTCGGGAGGAAGCTCGGGTGAAAACGGGTTCCATTTCAGCCCATAGAGTGCCAGCAGTTTCTTGCTATTCATGAGGGTTCTCCGTTGTCTTTCGGGGATGTCCTGGGCAAATAGGCCGGCGGCATGCCCGTGGCCGAGTACTCCTGGAGGATCCTTTTCAGGAGGGGTGGCAGTTCGCCGGCGTCGCGCCGCTGCTCTGGGGACGGCACCTCGGTGCCACCGGACCCGGTTACGGCCCGGCGGCCGTCGGCGTTGGCGGCTTTGTCGAGGGGATAAATGGGAGCCAGGACGGTTCCACTTTGCTCGTCGACCAGATCGATCCGGCCGAGGTCCCAGCGGGCGTAACGGACGGTCACTGCGCGGAAGTGACGGTACCTTGCCGGAATCTCGAAGCGCCTCCCCTCCAGTGAGATGGTGCCGTCGCTTTGACGCTGGCTCCTCTTGGTCTCCAGGCGGAATGCCGCACGCAGCGCTACACTCGAAGGGCTCGAGCGAAGCACATCGGGGGCCTTGGCGAAGCGGTCGACCGGCGAGCTGCCGGTCTCGCGGTGCACGGCGCGGTTGTACTCAATTTCCATCCAGGCCTGGGTTGCCTCATTGAGCAATTCCAGGGTCAATTCCCTGACACCATCGAGCATCTTCATGAGCCGCCCCTCGAGCGTGCCCCAGAACGCCTCCTGCTTGCCGTTTTGATACGGGCTATAAGGGAGCGTTCGCTCTGCGACGATGCCCAGACGCAAGAGCCCTTCGGTGACTTCCTCGGCCACCATCGCGGAGCCGTTATCGGTCAACAGCGCGCACGGCAGGCCCCGTTTCTGGATCGCCTGGGAGAGTCCGTGCACCAGGTCCTCGGCGGTCTCCGAGAGATACCACTGAACGTGGCAGCACAGTCGTGAGTGGTCATCGAGGATGCCCAGCGCGATTGGCCGCAGCCACTGGCCGCCGGGAGTGAGCACCTTGAGCGATCCGTGGTGGAAATCGAGATGCCAGAGCGCTCCGACATGGGTGGCTTCGTAGCTGCGGATTTCCCGTGTCTGACGCCTCTCTTGGGCGCGGACTTCGCCAGGGCGTCCGCCGGGCCGGAGCCTCGGTCTGCGCACCAGGCCGTGAGCCTGCATGAAACGCTTGATCGTGGAATAGGAGGGGAGCCGCCCCAGTGAGGGATCGGCCTTCAAGAGCGCGGCGAGGTTGTCGTAGTGCAGTTGATAGCTCCAGTCCGTGTGATCGCGATACTGGAGATGGAGTCGCTCGGCGAGGGTCGCCGCCAGCGAGATCTTTCCGCAGTCTTTCCGCACGGCACGACGCAAGGCGGCGACCGGGTCGTCAGGCTGGTGGAGCGCCGTGTAGTACCAGCGCGCGATGGTGGCGGCCGCGACGCGGACATCGCGCCCCGTCACAGGATGCGACCAGGTCTTTTCGGCAAGGGAGCAGATCGCTGTCTGAAGCGATCCGCGCAGGGGGAGAGCTCAGGAGCGAGCCCACCACGGAGAACCGAAACCGTGCCCACAAGGCAGCGGTTGAACAGGGGTGTCTTTGAGTCATCACATCTCCTCACAAGTCGGGTGAAGGGACCGTGACAACCTCTATAAATCGGCGGATCAAAATCGGCGACGAGCATCTTCTGCGGGTGGAAAGCGATCATCGCGAGACCTCGATTCGCAGGCCGCCGGGGATCGTGATCGGTGCGAGAAACCGCAGCAGGAGCGTCCACCCTTTGCAGATGCGATGGCGGGAGAGGAAGGCGTCGACAAGTGAGTAGGGAAGGGAGAGGATCTCCAGGACCGGCACCAACCGGGCGCCTGCAACCTTCCAGAATGGTGTCTGAGGAAAGCGTTCGCGCCAGAAGACCTGCCAGCGGGCGATGGTCCGGCGGTCGGCGCCGAAGCGTGTGGAAAGCTCGCGGACGCGGCGTGGCGAGGGTCCCTGCCGCATGGCGCTGATGAGGATCACGATCGCGCCCAGGTAGACCTTGCGGCCCAGGAAGCGCACCGACGGCGGTGTGACTCTCTTCCTGCAGCCCTCGCGATCGCAGCAGAAGCTCAGTCTGAGGCATTCTTGCTCGGGTAGCTGGACGGCAGTGCCGCGTGGCTTGCGGAGATAGTTGGCGGCGTGCAGGCGGCCGCCACATGAACATGCTTGCTTGCGGGTTTCCTCTGCGAGATGCTGGTCGACAGCCCAAAGAAACGACCAGAGCCTGGCGGTCCGGGGTAAATCATGATACATGGTCGAGTACTCCGCTGTTGTGGTAAACCACGGAGTACACCCCTCGGGAAGCTTGATCAAGTGACCAGGCTCTTCGAGGGGAATTTTGTTGGTACCCTCAGCGATGTTGCTCAGGAATCGCTGATTTCGCGTCGCTTAGCCTGCTCACGCACAGCCGACGCTCTCTGGCCCGTGTATCAGCCTGCGATGTCCGACGCCCTGAGCGTCGAGGCTGAGGTGCTCAGCAAGGAGAAATGGCTCATTCGTGACCTCGGGGTCGATAGGCCCTGGTCACGTTGCCGCTACTGTCATGAATGGGTCGATCCGGAACAGGATGAGGCACATCGGCTTGAGCACACCCGGCTTCGCCCCGACGGCCGGCTCAGCGAGTATGTCACTTTGCCTCCCGACGACCGATATCAAGGTTCGCTGGAAGGCGTGCCGCGCGTTTACCGCCATTGGCGTTGCGGCCAACGTACCGTCATGCCGGAGGAGATCATCCGGACGTATCTCGAGAATCCGCACACATACATGGTAGATCGATCCTACTGCGTCGGCTGCCGGAAGCATGTAAGGTGCCGGGAGCTGGAACCTACTTTCCGCACATCTCGCCTTGACTATCTCCTAATTTCCGTGTGCCGTCTTTCGGCCTGTCAGGCTCAAATCTCGTAGGCTTTGGGTATCCCCAGCAGGCGCAGGATTCTCTTCTGGAGCCGAGTTAACTCTGTGCTGAACACCTCAAGAGGGCGTTTCCCAGCCTTCAGGGAATGCTCTTGAACGTCCTCGTACAGGTCGATCACTTTTCGAGCCGTCGGGCGTCGGCAGGCCCGACCTTCGGAATACAGTGGCAGGCTCTCGATTCCCGCTCGTTCCATCGCGCGGCGGAGTTCTCGCTCCAACAGCGCCTCGACCAGCAACACGAAGAAGTACACGCAGAGCAAGGCCTGAATCCGACTCACCTCCTTCAGGTACATAGGCGCTACCACGAAGTCAGTCTTCAGGTGCTCGAACCGTCGTTCGATGGCCGGTTGCTGTTTGTAGGCCAAGAGCAGATCCTGCTCCGTCATCTTCGATTCGTTGCTCACCAGCGGGAAAATGCCATCACAGCGGGCCTCCTCATCCAGTCGCTCCAACTCAATCCGATGCTTCAACGAGTAACGGAGCTTCTCCTCTCGGACGTACCGCGTGTCCTGTCCAGGCCGGCCGCGTCGCTCCTGGCGGAACTTTTCGGTGACCTGCTCCTCGATCTCGACCGAGATCCACTCGGTGACCTCACAGTCTCGGAGCAGCTCCTCGACCGCCTCGGCGACCTTGGCTCGACTGCGGTACCGGGTTCGGGACGAGGCGAGCTTGGCACGCAGTTCGTCCAGTCGTTTCAACGCCTTCTCCAGCCGGGTCAGCCGTACCTCCGCATCCAACTCGGCCTTGCGTGTGCTGTGATACCAGATCAGCCGGTAACCCTCGGTGGTCTGGCTCGCAGGTTTGCAGATCGAGAAGCGGTCGGTCAACTGTCCCTTGTCGTCGTACTTGTCGTGGGTCCATCGCCACTGGATCTCTCCCCGGAGTACGGCGCCGCGGAAGGCACCGTCCTCACTGCGAGTTCGCGGCAGCACGCTGAGGAACCGACCGCCGCGCTGATGCAGATAGGCCATGTTCTCGGTGGTGGCCAGCTTGCAGTCGGCGATGTAGAGAAAGTCTCGGCGTCCGGTCAGTTGACAGAGCAACTCCCAGGTCTCCTGGTGAGAGCGGTCGTCGGTGGCGTTGCCGCTCTCGACGCGAAAGTGCACCGGGACGGCACCGTCGCCGGTCACGGTGAGGATGTAGAGTAGCTGCTTGAGGTCGGGGCGGTGGTCTTTGTTATGACCCCAGGTCACCGCCAACCGCAATTGTCCCCGCAGGGTTCGCTCCGCCTCCGCCGACTCGTAGTCACCGTGGAAAGTGATGGTGGTCGAGTCGTTGTGTAACTGGTCGAGGCTGACGTCGAATTCGCGTACGGCATGGGCCGCGACCTTCAGGGCCAACCCCGAGAGATTGGCGTCGAAGAGACGGTCGAGGGCCCGGCCAACTCGATCGTCGTTCATTGCGGCGACTTGGACATCGGACAACCCGAACAGTTTCGGCTCATGGCGGGCCACCCACTCACCGACACCATAGAGTGGCTCACGCGAGATCAGCAGGTTGCGCAGCAGGACGAGCAAGGCCGTGGCCGTGGGGACCCGAGTGCGGCCGTCCTCATGGGGCAGGTGGTCGCAGAGAAACTCGCGAAGGCGGAGCCGACTCAGGAAGTGTTCCAGGATGGGCACGGCGGCAATCCGCCGCGTGTTGAGCGTGCGCGTGCGTCCCTTCGAGCGGGCCGTCTCGCCGGGTTGGCGCGGTCGTTGAGGTTCGTTCATGCGGATCATCTCCGGAGGGTTTGCAGCGAGTTGGCCGGTGTCCGCCGCCGGGCCTTCCAGGGCCGTGAGGGGAGCAGGCCGACCGCCGCAGGGCTTGCCGCAATGATGGCGGAGGAGATCGGGACGTCAAGGACAAAAAATCTTGTGATTCACTTATGCAAATTTGCCTTGACGTAAGTTGTGAGCCGCTCAACTTACGCTCATAGCCCGTGTCACAAGTCGTCGCGGCGAGAATCGCGGCGCGCGGCTGGACATTGCCAAGTCATAAGACAAGGCGAAGAATGGCTCGAGTTCAGGAACGGTCCGGTTGGCGAACCATCTGAACCGAACAAGGTCCCCGTGCCGATCGACTTGTAGATGTTTACCGACCCTGGGGCCGCGTCTGAGAAGATGGCCTCAGGTCGAATTCGGGGAAATCAAAGGGAGATGTGCGGAAAGTAGGTTGAACGTCTCGCTGCGGTGAGGCTTCAAGTCGAACGCTCGCCAGATACGCGAGATCGCTGTCTGAGACAAGCCGACGGCTTCCGCCATGCCCCGAGTGCTCAAATGCGTGGCGGCCTTGGGTTTCTCCTCCAGAGTCTTGGTCACAACGGCCTCGACCATTGCGTCCGTGATTTTGCAGGGCGCCCCCGGCCTTGGCTCGTCGGACAGGCCGTCGAGACGATCGAGGAGGAAACGTTTCCGCCATTTCCCGACCGTCACGACATTCACCCGGACCTGTGCGGCGACTTCCTGATTATCGAAACCTTGATCGCAAGCCAAGATGATCCGCGAACGGAGGGCGAGACGCTGGCTGGTCTTGGGCCGGCGCGACCACGCTTCGAGTTTCTGACGCTCGACATCATTCAAAGTGAGAGTAGCCTTGGGGCGACCACCTTTATTCATCATAAATCTCCTTTGAGAGATTATATGACGAATACATGATAAGTCAAGGTTATTTGGCGAATTTGTAACTCAGGACACTAGACTGGCTCCCCCGGTGACAAGAAACTCGCCCGCGGCTCGCGTTCGACACCAACACAGCACTCGCAGTCGTGCTCGCCCACTGATAGCCCATTGCTATGTGTCGCCGGGGTAACGTTGGGTAACGTTCTGCAGCCGTAGGTAGTGCGAATCCTCGCGAAAACACGGAACGGCATGCGTCATCTTGCGA
This sequence comes from uncultured Planctomycetaceae bacterium, assembly GCA_963833985.1. GTDB lineage: Bacteria > Planctomycetota > Planctomycetia > Isosphaerales > Isosphaeraceae > Aquisphaera. The sequence goes on along the minus strand of CAWIAD010000002.1, from coordinate 5,874,462 downwards.
AACGCAAAGGAATATGTAAGCTATGTCTGGCCTGTAGCTTCGGTAGCTTTTCGGCAGACGAGTTTACATGGTTCGCAATGCTGAGGTTGAGGGTTCGATCCCCTTCCGCTCCACTTGCAAGTCTCTGTGCCGCAAGAACTTCCGGCATCTATCGCAGCATAAGTTCTAGATATAAAAGTGTGATATTGCAGAGTTGACATAGAACTGACACTCCCAAGTCTATATTCAACACACCTCTGCGCCGGATTTTGGTTGCAGAGTTGCGCGTTACTTGATCGCCTGTTCATTACGTTGACAAACCTGCCACTTGCAGTTCAACCAGGGGCTTCGGGACCGTGAGGTGGCAAGTTCAAACCTCGTCGGCGAAACCGCCGTCGTTTGTTCGGCTGCGTTCGGTACTTTGATGCCCAGTGTTCTTGCCGTAAGCTAGACAGATTCTCGGTGGGGCAAAGCCCAATCAATCATCGCAATGGGTGCGACGAGGAAACCATGTCCGAGTTCCTGCCGGCGGCAGGATTCCCGACGACTCACTGGAGTCGCGTTCTTCGCGCTGGTGGTCCGACCGATCAGGAAGGCCGAGACGCATTGGAGCGACTTTGCCGCGATTACTGGTATCCGCTCTATGCCTTTGCCCGCCGCCAGGGACTTGATCGAGAAGAGGCCGGCGACCTCGTTCAGGGGTTTCTGGCCGACTTGATTGAGCGTGGCGACCTGGCGAAAGCCGATCCTGCTCGCGGCCGGTTCCGCTCGTTTCTCAGAACGTCCTGTAGCCACTTCCTGTCCCAAGCTCGCGATCATGACCGTGCTTTGAAGCGCGGAGGAGGCCGTACTCCGGTCTCGATCGATCTGCAAGACGCCGAAGGACGTTACATCAACGAACCGGCCCACTGTCTGACGGCCGAGCGTCTCTTTGAGCGGCGCTGGGCGATGGTCCTGCTTGGACATGTCCTGGCTCGCCTGGAATCAGAGGCAAGCCGTGGAGGCAGGGCTGATCTTTTCCACCACCTGCGACCCATGCTAGAGGGAAACGACGTGGTGGAATCCTACAAAGAGATCGGCGAAACGCTGCAAATGAGCGAGGGTTCTGTCAAGGTCGCCGCTCACCGCTTCCGTAGTCGTTACCGGCAAATCCTTCGAGAGGAGGTCGCCCGGACCGTCGCCGATCCGGCTGATATCGACGCCGAGATCGCCGATCTCCTGAATGCGTTGTCTTGATTCCAGTGCCTCGTGAGGAATCCGCTGTAACCTTTCTCGATCCGTCCGTCATGAAAGCATAGTGGGACCATGGTGCGCGCCTGGGAGGCTTGATGATGGATGGACTGGATTGCTGCCGAGGCTGTGGAGCGAAGCGACCTGCCGATGCCCCTTCGGGTCTGTGTCCCGCTTGTTTGCTGAAGGCGGGACTCATGGGCGAGGGGTCCGTATTGCCAGATGTAACGATCACGTTCGGGCCGGCCTCGTCGAGCGTGCTGGCCTCGTTCGGAGAAGCCTTCGGCAACATCCCGCCGGTCCTGCTCCGGGACGCCGACTCAAGCACCGATCCTGACGCCGTGATCCGACCGTCATCTCCCGAAATACCCGACCCCTCCGAGCGCTCAGCGCGATTGCAGCTCTTCGGTGAGATTGCTCGCGGCGGCATGGGAGCCGTCTTCAAGGGCCGTGATTCCGACCTGGGACGCGACCTGGCGGTGAAGATCTTGCTCGCAGCGCATCGAGACAAGCCCGAGATGATTCATCGCTTCATCGAGGAAGCCCAGATCGCGGGGCAGTTGCAACATCCGGGCATCGTGCCCATTTATGAGCTGGGCGCTTTTGGCGACCGCCGTCCGTATTTCGCGATGAAGCTGGTCAAGGGCCACACCCTGGCGGAAATCCTCGCGACTCGAAAATCACCCAGCGACGGCTTGCCGCGTTTACTCTCGATCTTCGAATCCATCTGTCAGACGATGGCTTACGCCCACGCCCGGAGTGTGATCCACCGCGACCTGAAACCGTCCAACGTGATGGTTGGCTCCTTTGGCGAGGTCCAGGTAATGGATTGGGGCCTGGCCAAGGTGCTGCCGCGGGGCGGCGCGGTTGAAGACGCGTCGGCTGGTCAGACGAAGGCCCAGGGGACGGTCATCGCCACGGCACGCAGCGATTCGGATTCCGACCTGTCGCAAGCTGGCTCGATCATGGGCACGCCCTCCTACATGGCTCCCGAGCAAGCCCGTGGCGAAGGCGATCAGATCGACGAACGTGCCGACGTTTTCGCGCTCGGCTCGATCTTCTGCGAGATTCTGACCGGCGAACCCGCCTTCACCGGCCGCAGCCCCGGCGAGATCCAGCGCAAGGCCGCCCGCGGCGAATTGGCCGAGGCCTTCAACCGGCTCGACCAGAACAGCTTCGGTCATGATCCGGAATTGATCGCTCTGGCCAAGTCGTGCCTTGCGTCCGAGCGTGACGACCGGCCTCGAACTGCCGGTGACGTCGCCGAGCGGATGAGCCTCTATCATTCCCGAGTCCAGGAGCGACTCCGCCAGTCTGAGATCGCGCGGGCTGAAGAAAAAGCCCGAGCCGAGGAGGCGACCAAGCGAGTCGCGGTCGAGCGGCAGCGCATGCGGTTGACTGTCGCGCTGGCGGCATCGTTGCTGGGATTGATGGTGCTTGGAGGAAGTGTCGGATTCTGGGTTTACCAGCAGCGCCAGTCCCGACTTAGTTCTCTCGAAACGACGCTGGCCCGAATTCAGACGCTTCGAGAACAGGCCATTTCTGACGGGCCCGAATCACCGCGTCGTCGCGAGGCGTTGGTCGCTGCCGACCTGGCGTTGGCTTCGCTCGGCAATCTGGCGCGATCGGATCGTGGTCAACGCCTGGCCGCTCTACGCGATGATTTGTCCGCGGAGCAAGAGCAAGCGGACCGTGGCCAGAATCTCTTAGAGGAACTTGAACATATACGACCGCGGGGCGCGCGGTTACTGGAACAATGGGCACCGAAAGCGGATCGCAAGTTTTCTCTGGCATTCCAGCGATACAAACTCGATCTCGATACCACCAACAGTGGTGATGCAATTCGGGAACTCAAGGAGCTTCCTGCGCCGGTTGTTCGCGGTTTGGTGAGCAACCTTGAACGATGGATCGTGATTCGACATGACCACCTCCCGGAATCGACCTCAAAGACGGCCGCCTACCCAATACATCGAATCCTCGACGTGATCAAAGGCCTTGACCCCGATCCCGAGCGAAATCGGATGCGAGTTCTCTTCCTGGAAAAGGATCTCAAACCTCGTCTCCAGAGTTTGCGGGACACAGCGAGCCATGAGTCGCTCCTCGATTCTGGACCCGAAATGCCCCTGCTGGTTTCGCGACTCTTGAGCCGAGCCGGCGACTCCGAAGCCGCGCTCAGCGTTCTCAGGAGATCTGTGCTCCGTTACCCGGGGGATCTCTGGACCAACCTCGATCTGGCATATCAGAACAACAACACGACCGAGGCGATTCGCTACTTCACCGCGGCACGAGCCCTGGAACCGCAGATGGGAGCCGATCTCGTAGAAATGCTTCATTGCAGTCAACGGGAGGAGGAAGCACTCGCCGTTCGAAGGGAGTTAGCGCGGATCGAGCCTGACAATTTAAACAATTTCTTTCGGCTTTGGTTGTTGCTCAAGCAATCCGGACAGGCGACGGAAGCCCAAGTCTCTGAGAAACGCATGAGTGTGCGCCTGAGTGAAGCGGTCCGTCGCACTCCTGGTGACGTTTTTGCGCATGGACGGTGCGCAGTCTTTTTGCTGTTTTCGGCAAGTCGCGACGTCGATAGCTTGCTCGCCTCATTCCGAGAGGTTTCTCGGCTCGACCCGAAAGATTCGGAATGCCGATACTGGCTTGGCCTGGTTCTGCGACGAAAAGGATCTCTCCAAGACTCCATCAACGAGTTGCGCGAAGCCACCAGACTTTCTCCCTCGAATCCCGAGTATCACAGCGTGCTTGCGTCGGCGCTCAGGCAAGCCAACGACTACAAGGGCGAGATCGCGGAATTAAGAGAAGCGACTCGCCTTGAAGAACATCAGTTGCGAGAAACAACGCGTAACACGCGGCCAGGAGACGAAGGCCTCAACTCATCCATCGTCTCAAGAATCTTTGGCGAATTCGACTGGTTGAACAAGGCTATAGTCAGTGTGAGGATCGGTCAGTACGGTGGGAGTCCCGACCGGCCCTGGCGCTACAAATCTCTCGGCAATGCTTTAGCGCTTACTGGAGATTACGACGGTGCGATTGCGGTTTACCGCGAGGCGATCAAGGCTCATCCGGAGCGTTCTGATCTTCATGAAGGCCTTGCCGAATTGCTCGAGAAACAGGGGAAGGCCGTCGAAGCGATCGCGGCCTACCGCGAGGCGATCAAGGCTCATCCGGAAAGCGTCGAACTCCACCAAGGCCTCGCAGGCATGTTCGGGCGGCAAGGGAAGGCCGAGGAGTCAATTGCGGTTTACCGCGAGGCGATCAAGGCTCATCCGGAAAGCGTCGAACTTCATGAAGGTCTCGCCGAATTGCTCGAGAAACAGGGTAAGGCCTTCGAATCGAACGCCGAGCTCGACAAGGCGATCGATCTCCTTCACGAACAGCTCCGATCGAAGGAGGATGCCGGGATCCATAGTCATTTGGGCACGGCCTATCTTCGACGAGGTAAGCATCAAGAAGGCATTGCCCAGTTCCGGCTCGCGATCAAGCGGGACCCAGGGGCAACGTGCAATGCGATCGCCTGGGATCTTGCCACTGATCACAATCCGAAGCTACGCGACGGCAAGACCGCAGTCGAATTCGCCACCAAGGTGTGCGAACTCACTGAATGGAAAAATCCCGCCTACCTCGATACCCTCGCCGCTGCCTTCGCTGAGGCAGGCAACTTTGACGCGGCCGCGAAGTGGCAATCCAAGGCGTTCGAGCTTCTTACCGACGAAAAAGAGAAAGATGAATACCGAACGCGGTTGAAGCTTTATCAGGAGAAAAAGCCGTACCATATCGCCAGCCCGTAAGCACTGACTGGGTGCCAACCGTCAATGTCCGTGATGTCGCCTTTTCTGGTGGCGCTTGTAACGACCCCTATCCACTCACTGTCTCCGACCTCGGCAATCGAGAGCAACAAAAGCAACGAACCCAAACTATGAGATCACGGCCTCGGTCGAGACCGGCGGCAAAACCGACGAAGCCATCGTCGCCTTCAGCGGCTGCTTCTTTGTGCATAAGCGTAACTATTTCTACTGTATCCTGGGGTTGACGAACTGTAAGGTTTTTTCTGATATTCGCTTCCGTCAAGGATGTTACAAGGAAGCGAGGGCGTCATGGATCGACGATACGAAGCACGGTTGGCTGACATGCTGGCACAATCGCAGGTGTCGCCTGACTTGATCGATGGTCTGCTGGAACGGTTGGACGTCTTCATCGAGCCGTTCGCTGCGACCCTGAGCGAACCTGAACAACATCGACATGCAACCGAGTACGTTACCGGTCTGCTGTCGAAGCTTGAGCACAAGACCGGCGAGGGAATCGCTTATCTCCACGATCAAGAACGACAAGGAATCCAAAAGTTCATCGGGCACGTGCCATGGGATCATCAACCCCTGCTCACGATCCTGGCGCAGCAGGTCGGCGAGCAACTGGGCGAGAAGGATGGGGTGATTATCTTCGACCCTTCGGGCTTCCCCAAGAAAGGGACTATGTCGGTGGGCGTCGCGCGGCAGTGGTGCGGCCGGCTGGGGAAGGTTGAGAACTGTCAGGTTGGCGTCTACATGGCTTATGCGTCTAGAAAAGAGCATACGATTACCAATGTAAGGCTTTACTTGCCCAAGGAATGGGCCAAGGATCGCGACCGCCGGAACAAGGCTGGCGTTCCCAAGTCCATCAAGTTCCAGACGCGCCATCAGTTGGCCCTGGCGATGCTGGATGAGCAAGGTGGGTTGCTGCCACACGCGTGGGTGGCGGGGGACGATGAAATGGGCCGTCCCGCGAGTTTTCGCCAGGCGTTGAGGGAGCGGGGGGAGCAGTATCTGTTGGCGGTTCCGTCGAACACGACGATCCGCGATCTGGAGGCACCGCCACCGGAATATGGGGGGCGGGGTCAACCCCCCAAGGCTCCTTTCATGCGTGTGGATCATTGGCGTGCGGCCCTGCCGGAATCGGCGTGGACGAGGCTCGACGTCCGTGATGGCGAGAAGGGACCTTTGGTGGTCGACGCGATCAAGCGGCGCGTCCAATCTCGAGGACCGGGCAATCGTGCAGGTTTCGAGGAGGTCCTCTTCATCACGCGTGAGCAACAGGCCGATGGAACTGTTAAACATGATTATTATTTATCAAATAGTAAAGCCGAAACTCCGTTGATCGAATTTGGCCGGGTGGCCAAACTGGCGCATCGGATCGAGGAGTGCCTGGAGCGGGGCAAAGGGGAGGCGGGCCTGGCCGATTACCAGGTGCGGAACTGGATCGCCTGGCATCACCATCAAACCTTGTCGCTCGTGGCCGCGTGGTTCCTGAATCAGGAGACGCGGCGGGGAAAAAATACAGACACCGGCATTGACGTCACCGCGGTTGCGGCAACTGATCGCAGGGATCATCGAGGAACGTCTCAACGTCAACAGCCCCGAGAAGCTCTCCCGGTGCACCACACGTTGGTTGGAACGCAACGAGCTCGCCCGATTCTTCCAGCATTACTCACGCAAACTCTTACCCCCTTTGAAGAACCAACTACGAACGTAGAGATACAGTAGAACTATGGCTATTGCCACTGCAACGCAGTGGCGTGAACGCTGCAATTGCAGAGATACGGCGCGAAGCCAACGAAAAACACAGGAAATCCTGTAAATTCCCGGAAACCGCCAGCGACCCTAGGCGCGACTTTAAGTTCTTTCCGATAAGCTACTTACGAATTCGCCCGATGCTCCGTTCGCAATGCTGAGGTTGAGGATTCGATCCCCTTCCGCTCCACTAGACATGACCTCTGCCGAACTCTCGACCTGGGATAACGGCCAGCATAAGGCGGAGAGGCCAGATGAAGCCGACAACACGCCCCCAACAATGTTGCGAACTACGTTGTTGGGGGCCTTTCTCAAAAGGGGACGGACTGACCCGATACACGATGCGGACCTCCTGCTCGTCGATCTCGACCTTCTTCACCAAGGCCCGAACCACCTCCCGTCGCGTGGCCCAGTCCGGCTCTTGCAACCCTTGCGAGACGCGACGTGCGAACTCCTCCAACTGACCGATCACCAGTCGCAATTCCGCCTCTTGGGCGGCCTCGCCGATTCGTTGTCGATGCTCCTCCGCCAATCTCGAAGAGGCGCGTCCTTGCCGCCGAGATCCGGGGCTCGAACTCCGATTTGTCGAGCAACCCGTCGCCGTAAGCATCGATTAATCGAGAAATCATCTTTTTCACATTATTTATCAATTTGCCGAGATGCTCCACCTCCTGATTCGGCCCGCCCTGGGCACCCTGCAGCCGCCGCTCGTACTCCTCCCGGACCCGCTCCGGCTCGGACAGGAGACCTCGTAAGTCCTCCCAGACGGCAGCGTCAAGGATATCGGTGCGGATCTGCTTGTTCCAGCAGAGGCGCTGCCCGCCGAAACGATAGGCGTCAGAGCCCGTGCAACGGTAGTACGCGTAGCGGACCCTACCCTTGCCCTCGAACGCGGCTCGGCTCGTCGGCTTGCCGTAGCAGCCGTAGCCGCAGCGCTTGCAGACGACCAGGCCCTGGAGCAGATATCGGCCACCGCCGGGCCGGTCGCGACGGCGTTGCCGGTTCTCTTCAAGCTGGGCCTGGACAGCCAGGAAGAGGTCTTCGCTCACCAGCCCGGGGACTTCAATGAAGATTTGATCTTCCGAGGATGTATCAACCCGTGAGACCGGTCGCCGGGAGTGTTCGGGGCGGCCTCGCTGCGGGCGGAGGCGTTGAGGTTTGAACTCACCTGAGCGCGTCTTGCCGAAGGCCGCGGTCCCCTTGTAGGCAGGGTTCTTGAGGATCAACCAGACCGTCGCGCGATCCCAGGCCGATTTCCCGGTCCGCGTCGGGATACTGTCGCGCCGGAGGCGTCGGCACACCTCGCCGATCGAGCACCGTTCCTGACCCACCCATTCGAAGATCTTCCGCACGACCCGGGACTCTTCAGCGAGGACCTGATAACGCGCCTCGCCACCTCCCTCGTGCTTGCCGATGTAACGGTAGCCGTACGGCGCGCCGCTGAGGACGTTGACCGAACCGCGGCGGGCGGCGTGTTGCTTGCCCCTGCGGCAACGCTCCATGATCTTGGCGCGCTCGTATTCCGCGATCATTCCCTGGACCTGAAGCAGCAGGTCGGCTTCCGGACTGCGGCCGACGGGGTTGCGCAAGAAGACGACCTCGACACCGCACCGGATAAGTTCCTCAAGGATCAAGACCTGATAGGCATACTTGCGTGAAAGTCGATCCGGATCGAGCATATAGAGGCGGTCGATGGCTCCAGCGGCGGCTTGGTCCCGAAGTCGCTCGAGTGCCGGTCGGGCCAGGATGTAACCGCTGACGCCGTCGTCCACGAAGTGCAGTTCGGGCTCGCATTCCAAGCCATCAGTGGCGATCCGCTGAGTGACCGCCTCGAGCTGGCTGGCGATCGTGTCCTCCTTCTCCTGCTGCTCCCCCGAAACCCGGGCGTAGAGCGCCACGCGGAGATTGTCCGTGATCATGGTTTGTCAAACCCCCCCGACCTTGGACTGGATAGTGTGGACCACAGTCGCGTGGTTGCGGCTGGGTCGCGGCCGATCCAGGCGCTGCGAAACGACCGGGATCAAGACCTGATATGCACGCGCGATCAATTGCTCCTGAAGCCGAGTGAACTCGAAGTGGCGGGTGACAGGAGGACTGAACGTGGGCCTCCGTGGGGACGTGATCATGTCGACTCCTCCTCTCCGAGAGCGCGGCCGCCAGCCTGCCTTGGATCGGGATCGAGTCGGGGCTGCCATCCGTGCCCGTACTTCGGTCGAAGCCGCGATCTGGAAATGACAGAGTCAGGAATCAGGGACGATTTTGCAACATTGTTGGGGGCGTGATAGCCTGTACTCTAGCGGATTTGACAGTCTGGCCCGGGTCTCCCGTCTGGCTCCTCATTCCGTCTGAACGGCAGCACACGCCGTCGAATCAGGGACCTTGTCACCCCGGGAGCTCGGGATGTCGGTTCCGGCCGCTATGGCTCCCCAAGGGTCAGATCGAGTTCGATCGGCGCCTGGCCGGGTGGCTCTCCGACGGCGTCGGTTACCGGACCCCTTCCTGCACCGGTGGCATCTCACCGGCAGCCTGCCGTTTCGGACGTCCTGAGAATATCGTCCGGGCGAGAATGATCACGATGGGAGTCGTCACGGGGCTGTGGCTTCCCGGTGGAAGCCGAGTGGTCCACCTCGCGCCTGGGTCGTCCAAGGGTCACGGTGTCCGCAGGCGGCTCAGCCGGTGCCAGTCCCTTGTCCCCGCCGAACGCAGACCGCCATGATCATCGCGCGGAAAGCGTCGCTCGCCCATCCGGCCACTAACAAGAGCAGCGAAGCGAAGAGCAAGTCGAGGATCAATGGTGCAAGCATTGGGGTGATTCCGCTCAAGACGGTGATGGGTCAACGGAGCGTCGAGGTCGCCTTGCCCTGGCCTCGAATGCCGTCCACTCCTTGTCCTCCTGATCAGTACCGCGAAGAATGTCGGGATAACCCTTCATGGTTTTCTTGATGGAGGGATGATGGATGCTGAACCAATACGGGACCTGACGCTCATCCTGGGGAAGCCCTGGGCCGGGGACGAGCAAGCCCGGGACGAGCGCGTGGCACTGGTTTATGACGAGCTGCGGCGGGTCGCCTCGCGGATGATGCGGAGGGAGCGGCCCGACCACACCCTCTCGCCCACCGCGGTGGTCCACGAGGCCGTGATTCGGTTGCTGGGTGAGGCCGTCTTCGACAAGGCGTCCGACCGCAGCCACGTGTTCGCGTCGGCTGCGCGGGTGATGCGGGAGGTGCTTATCGACCACGCGCGACGGCGGGCCGCCGATCGCCGCGGAGGGGGCCGACGGCGCGTGCCGCTCGACTCCGCCGTGGACTACTTCGAGGCGCAGGGGCTGGATGTCGTTGCGGTCCACGAGGCCCTCGATCGGCTGGCCGAGCTGGACGGGAGGCAGGCACAGATCATGACGCTGCGGTACTTCGGCGGGTTCACGGTCGCGGAGGTCGCCGCGGCTCTGGGAGTCTCGGTGGTGACGGTGGAGCGGGACTGGCGACTGGCACGGGCCTGGCTCGCCGGCCAGCTCGGGGGAGGGGACGGGTGACGCCGGAGCGCTGGCGACAGATTGGCAAGCTGTTCGATGCCGCCGTCCAGATCAGCCCCGCCGGAAGGGAGGCCTGGCTGCGCGCCGTCTGCGGTCAGGACGATGACCTGCGAGCCCGTGTCTGCCACCTCCTCGCTCAGGACGAGCGGGCGGACAGGTATGGGCTCTTGCCCCCTCCCCAGGAGACGGGAAGCTGGGCACCCCGCGCCGCCGTCCGCCCAGCGCCGGAGCCGGGGCCGGCTGGTCCGGCCAGGGGAGTGTTCACCGACGGCACCTGTGGGTTCACCCCCAGGCAGGCGATCGCGCCGCAAGACGGGGAACAGCCGGTCTCCGAGCCCCCGTCCGTGGTGCGGGCCCGGCTGCGCGACCTGCCGATCATCTATATCGTGATCCTGGTCATGGCGACGTTCTGGAGGCGCGACGTCCTGGCAAGTCACGATCTGGCGCTTTATTACCTTGATGCGATCGTCATCGCCAGCCTCGGCGGCATCCTCGTGCTGCTCTGGAGCCAGCAGCACATCGCGCTGCACTGGCTCAGGGCCCTGGAGCTGGCGATGGTCGGGATGATGGCGAGCCGGCTGACGATCGTCCAGTACCGCCTCATGCTCGATTTCTCGCTGCAAGACGACCGCATGATGGCGCAGTTGACGATGAAGAACATCGTGCTGTTGACTTCCATCCTGATCCTGACCACCGGAATGCACGTTCCGAAGAGCTGGCGCTCCGCCGCGCTGGTGGTCGGGCCGCTGGCGCTACTGCCCTTCGCCACCTTGCTGGTCCTCTACCTGCGGTATCCCCAGGCGATGGAATGGCTGGGACAGGGGTGGAGAAAGAATCAGGCGACCCCGCGGATCCTGCTTCTGGGCTTCGACGCGTTGATCCTGCTCATCCTGGCCGTCGGGGCGACCTTCGGAACGCGCACGATCTCGCGGCTGCGCCGGCAAGTGGCCGAGGCCCGTCAGCTCGGCCAGTATCGCCTCCTGCGGCGGATTGGCGCCGGGGGGATGGGAGAGGTCTACCTGGCCGAGCATCAGCTCCTGAAGCGTCCCTGCGCTCTGAAGCTGATCCGGCCGGACAGCGCCACCGACCCGAGAAACCTGGAGCGGTTCGAGCGCGAGGTCCAGCTCACCGCGACTCTCTCCCACCTGAACACCGTCGAGATTTTCGACTACGGCCGGGCCGAGGACGGGACTTACTACTACGTCATGGAATACCTGGACGGCCTGAGCCTGGCCGAGATGGTGGAGCTATACGGACCTCTGGCGCCGGCGCGGGTGGTGTATCTGCTGCGCCAGGTTTGCGGAGCGCTTCGCGAGGCCCACGCGGCGGGCCTGATCCACCGCGACATCAAACCGGCGAACATCTTCGCCGCGCGGCGTGGGGGTGCAGACGACGTGGCCAAGCTGCTCGACTTCGGCCTGGTCCGGCCAGCGGCGACGGCTCGCTCGGCCCACCTGAGTGCCGAAGGCCAGATCCTCGGTACGCCTCTGTTCATGTCACCGGAGCAGGCGATGGGCGGCCGGGAAGTGGATGAGCGGAGCGACATATACTCTCTGGGCGCAGTGGCCTACTACGTGCTCACCGGCCGGGCGCCGTTCGAGGGTGAGAATGGGATCGCGGTGCTGATCACGCATGCTCGCGATCCCGTGGTGCCGCCCTCGCAAGTCCACGCTGGCATCACGGAGGACCTCGAGCGGGTCGTGCTGCGGTGTCTGGCCAAGGACCCGGCCGAGCGCTACGCCGATGCCTCAAGCCTGGAGCGCGCCCTGGGTGAATGCGCCTGCGCACCCGTCTGGGACCGTGATCATGCGGCCCGGTGGTGGCAGGACCACGGCCGGGCCGGACGCACCCTCCCGTCCATTGATTCGACCGCTGAAGCATCGTGTGAGCGGCCGCCGATCAAAGAGCAGCGATCGAGAAAAGGCTGAGAAGGTCCAGAACACTCAGCCCGCGGAAGCAACGCGTGACGTGGCACGCGCCCTCCGCCGTCTCGCGTCGGATCGTGCCGGGTCCGGGGTAGTCCAATCAATCCGCGGGCTGAGCCAGGCATGCGCACGTCAGCGATAGTCGTCGAACCCGTAACGGGGGTCGACCGGCAGCCGCAGGGTGAGCAGGAACGCCACAATCGCCTCCTGGTCGTCATCGCTCAACTTGCGAAACGCCTCGATGACGTCGTTGGCTTCGCTGCCATCGGACTCGTGCAGGAGGATTGCCTCCTTCAAGGACTGGGCCCGGCCATCGTGCAGCCAGGGACCGGTATCCCCCACCCCCCAGAGCGGCCTTGTCATGAACTCGTCCTCGGGGACTGCGATCCCGGCCGCGTCCGTCTTTTGGCGGAACCCGTCCCTTTCCTTGAGGCCCTTGCCCATCTTGTGACGGCGCAGGTCGCTGAACAGGGGGACGTCAATCCCCTTATCGCCGGCAGGCAGGCGCGGCAAGGACTGCGACATGGGGGCAGAAGTCTCCTGGTTCGCCACGGGGTCGGCGTTGGCCGGCTGGAGCGTCGTCAGGTTGAAGGCGTAGCCGTCCTTCCTGCGATCCTTGGCAGACATCACGGCCAGTTCGTAGCGAGTCCTGTCCCTGCGGAGAGTGTCGAGAACGGCGCCTCCTTTCTTGACGACCGAGGCGATGTCCAGGTCCTTGAGCCGGCGCACGGCCGGCAGCTGGGCGCTGGACTTGACCTGCGTTGAGAGGCCCGCCCGGTTGCCGACAAGTTCCTGCGGTCCATACTTCTCCATCTCGCGGATCGGGTCGTGGACGACAACAACCTGGTCGTTCAGCGGGAGCGACGGGGTGTGGCAACGCGCGCACGAGACTCCTTGGGAGAACACCGCCTCGCCGCGGAAGATCGTTCGGCCCCGGTCGGCCTTGACGCGGTCGGACTGGGAGACGGCGCTGACCTCGAACGGGGGGCGGATTGTCATGGTATAGATGGTCAGGGCCGACACATCACCCAGGGTCAGCTCGTCCTTGACCCCGTCCTTGTCCTGATCATGGTCCTCGTCCTTGGTGTTGAACCCGGGGTTCTTCTCCCGAGCCTCCATCCCGAAGTGGAACTGGAACGCGTCACGCACGAAGTTCCGCTCGTTCGAGGCGATTCCCTTCCACTGGAACGGGCGGACGACGAGGTCGACACTGATCCCGGCGAGATTGTCCCGGTCGATCGTGAAGCCCGGAGGATCCTGGTTAGGGTTCTCGTTCAGCTGATCGAGGACGCTCTGGAGGTCCGGCTTCTGGGCGGGGTTCCCCGTGTAAGTGACGCTGATCGTGCCGAAATCCACTCCCTTTGACATCAACTGTCGGGACCCGTCGTGGTTGACGGAGCTGAGAGCATCGTTCACGGCCTGGGCCCGCAGCGCGTGCAAGTCCTGGGTCATCTCCTCGGCAAGCTCCTGGGCATAGGCGGTGCCAAAGACGTGTGGTGGGTTCCTGACGAACATGAAGGTATGTTTTGGAAGGTCTTCGTTGATGAATGCGGTCGACACGAACCCGGCCGAGCCGCCAACCGTGCTCTGCTTGCGCGTCAGTGCGTGGGTACGAGTGTCGGGCAATCGCGCCGAGCCGATCGAGTCGTGACACTCGAAACAGCTCTGCGAGTCCAGGCCGTTCATCCGGAGGTAGGGGAAGACGATCGCCTTCGTGTTTGGATTGACTTCCGGTTTCGGGAAATTCAAGTATGCCCGGAGCTCATCTGCGGTCAGTCCTGATCTCGTCTCGGCCCGGAACTCCTCGAGTTTCTCTCGGAACATCGCCTCACGGGGCCCGATCTCGAATCCTCCCTTGCCGTCTGGACGACCCCCCTCGCCGTAGCCGTCTGCCTTCGTGAAGGGCGTCGTGAAGAGATGGCGTCCAACCTCCGTGATCTCGCGGAGGGGGTACCGGCCCTCCAGCAGGTCGTTTTCGTCAATCCTCTTGAGCCGCTTCGAGAGCGCGGGTTCCTCCGCCTCGGAAGGGCCCTGCTGCGCGCGTGCCGGAGACATGATGCCGAGTCCTGCGGCCAGGGCCACGCTCGCGATGAGCCCGGACCTGCTCCATTCGCATCGTGAAACCCGATCGAATCGCTGCCAGCCGACCAGCATCATCCACCTCGTTGCTCTGGACATGAGGGAAGCTCATCGGATACGCAACCGTAACCGTCAGCTTCATCAACCTTACCGGCCGGAACCCGAAGGGAGCGAAGCCACGAATCCCGAGGCATCCGGTTCCCCTGCCTCGGCGACCCGGACGGCGAATGAAGAAGTGAATGCGGCATGCTCATCACCCGCTGGGAGCGCGGGGGTGGACACGGATTCCAAGGAGAATAAGGGGCGCCAATCCGCTTTTCAAGTTTTTCTCGAACCAGGATCAGTCACCCCACCCCGGGATGAGAGGAGGCCTCCTCCTGAAATCGAGGCTGGTTTCTGCCTGTCGCGTGGAACGGCCATCAGCATGGTCGGGGCTATTGCCTGCCACGGTCCGAATCCGCAGAATGATGAAGCGAACCACAACGTGATGGATGAAAGGCAGAAGAGGCTTGCCATGCGCCTGAATCAAAGTGGAGCTCTCCGATCGGCGTCCTTGCGGTCCGTCAAGGTGGTCCTTGCGGTCACGGCAGGAGCTTCGATTGCGGCCCAGCAGTTCCCCGGCTATGGCACGGCCAACTACAACTGGAGCGTCCCTTACGGCAGTCTGAATTACAACTATGGCTTCATGCGATACGGCGTGGGAAGCGCCGGGGCCTCACCGTCGGGCCCGACGATGCAGCCGCAGTATAACGGCGGAACCGCCCCCGCGCCCTATGGCGTGTACGGCATGGGGGCGGCCGGGGTATACCAGGGAGCGAACCAGAACATCCCCGACGCCGCGATGAATACGTTGCAGAATCAGAACCAAATGCCGGGAATGGAGCTGCGGTACGACGTCCGCAAAAAGACTCCCAGGACGATGCAGCCGAAGGGGCCACAGGCGAACAAGCTGCTGGCCCTCAACCAGGTCCTTTCCTCCGAGGGCAAGGTACTCTGGCCCGTCAATACTCCCGGGAGTGGTGAACTGGGCAAGTCGAGAGCGGCTGCCGAGTCGGCCATCAAGGTGGCCTTTCAGGAGTTCAAGGACAGCGGCAAGGCCTCGGTCCATAACGTCGTCGAGGCCAAGGAACGGCTCTACGCCTACGGGCACCCGGCTCTGAACAAGGCCGCAAGCCAGGGCCGGCAGTCCTCCCAGAGGCTGCTCCAGTTCCTTTCCAGCCTCGAACACTCTCTCGACTCGCTGGGCGGCGTCTGAGGCTGAGGGTCTCTTCCTTTCAGGGGTTGCTCGCCGGTGCTCCCAGCATCTTGCCAAGCGTCCTGGCGAGGGCCGGCTGCTCGAGCTCGATGTGGACGATTTTCCCGTCGCGGTCGACCAGGAAACTGGCCGGGATGTCCTTGACTGCGTATGCCCTGGCCGCGGCAATGGCCCCCGGCCCGACAAGGTTGATCCAGCCTGCTCGTTGCGCCAAGAGGAACGACCGGACCTCGGCGACGGCGGGCTCGGCCCTGGCCGCCGGTTGGCCGGATTCCTGTCGGGCCAGGTCGTCGAGATTCACCCCGAGTATGGCGAAACCCCGATCCCCAAAGTCGTGGGAAAGCTGCCGCAGGGCCGGAAAGGAAGCGACGCAGGGAGGGCACCATGTGGCCCAGAAATCGACCAGGACGACCTTCCCCTTGAGGTCGGCGAGGCGGACCGGTCTGCCGTCGACGTCGCTCCCGTCGATGCCGGGCGCGGGCTTGCCGATCATGTCCAGCCGCGCCTGGCGATCCTCGAAGTGAGCCTTGATGGCGGGATGGGACCGGTTCTCAATCGCGAGCCGGCAGACCTTGCGGGCGATGTCGTAACGCCCCCCCTGAAACAGCCTTTGAAGATAGGCTTCGCCCACGGCGAAGAGAAGCTGCGGAGGGAGTCTCTGTTCCTCCGGTATCTGGGCGGCTGCGCGGCTCTTGAGGAACGCTTCCAGGTCGGCAAGCGACTGGTCGTATTCTCCGCGATCTGCCTGGGCAATCAGCGAGATCATCGCCGCGAGCGCCTGGGACTGTGGCGCCCCCCCGTGATGCGACAGGTAAGCGCGTGCGGCCGGCTCGGCCGATTTGAAGAAACCTCGGGTGATGGCCAGGTCGAAGACCTCTCGATAGGCCGCCTCCGCCTCCAGACCGGCCGATCGTTCCGCAAGGTCTGCCAGATCGAGGACCTTGCTGCGATCGAGTTCACTCGCCCGCTGCTTGTAGTGAGCGTCCAGTTCGGCCAGTGAGTGGAACACAGGCTTGCCGGCGTCTTGCGCAATTGCCGCCATGACTGCCAGCAAGACAAGGCCGCAGCTCGTCGCGGCAAGTCGAACGAAGAGTCTCATGGACATGGACGATGCCTCACAAATCAAAGGGCCACTGCGATAGGCCGGGACCGCAATCAATCTAACGGCGTCTCGAGTTCTCCACAATCACTCAGCGGTTCGGCCAGGAGCCGCCCGCAAGGTCCGCGCGTCCGTGAGGTTCCGGAAGAACCG
Organism: uncultured Planctomycetaceae bacterium; assembly: GCA_963833985.1. Taxonomy (GTDB): domain Bacteria; phylum Planctomycetota; class Planctomycetia; order Isosphaerales; family Isosphaeraceae; genus Aquisphaera. The sequence goes on along the minus strand of CAWIAD010000002.1, from coordinate 5,857,658 downwards.
GTCGCTGCCACCCGCATCCAGACCGGGCTGGGATTTGCCGTCAGGGCCGAGCGTGTGCACGGGCTTCCCGGCGCATTCGCCGCTGACAGCGTCGCGGTCGAGGAACCATCGAGTCTCGGGGCAGTCGCTCGGCCACCGTGCACTGAGCCACCGAGCCTCCGTCTGGCAGCATGGAGCGATGATTCCAGGCGTTGCGAACTTTCTCCCGGCCAACCGGGAAGTCCGGCGTGGGCCCGGGTGCTACGACCGGCGGCAGATGTTTTGATGCGACCGCCCAAGCGTGGCTGGTGCACGTGGCTGCACAGGCCACCCGCAAGCTTCATGCATCGACTCACAGTGCACGAGGCGATGGGAAATTGTACTAGAGTGCTCAATGAGCCAGATGCCTGGGAATGGCTCGCCATGTGGCCGCAACAAGCCGTTCTGGCGGCGGCCCACCCAATGACCGGATTGAAATCCTGCCTGGATGGAATCAAAACACCTCGCAGCCGACAACGCATGCCTTGGTGACTGTAAAATCACTCGATCATTTTTTAAATTCCTTTGAACTTCATCTCAGACTCCGGTAGGACATGTTCTATGCTTGGCACATGACCGTGTTGCTTGGTCACGGGGCCAAGGCAGCAGACGTTTCCACGTGTTGGAAACCACACCTCGTTGCATTTCAAGAGGAATCCGCAATGTATGCGATGATACAGAGATCGAGAAGGTCCTGGCCCAACCACGCCACCGCCTGGTTTCTGGCCACTCTGGTGACTGCCTCCTGGTGCACAAGCGCAAAGGCGCAAACTTACAAAGATCCCCAGTACACGTTGACATATGCCGGTCGCCAGCGCACCTACCTGGTGCACACGCCACCGAATTACTATGGCACGACGAAGTTGCCGCTGATGCTTGGCTTCCACGGTCAGGGCCCGGGTGCGGTCAGCTTCCGGCTCCAGAGCGGCTTCAACAACGTGGCCGATCAGCACGGCTTCATCATGGTCTATCCCAACGGCACGGGGCCCACCAACCAGCTTTCCTGGAACTCGGGTCCAGGGGCCAAGAACTATGCGTCGACCAACAAGATCGACGATGTTGGCTTCGTGCGCGCGCTCATCGGGGTTCTGGCCTCAAACGAGGCGGTGGACACCAACCGCATTTACGCCACGGGGATGAGCAATGGCGCCTCGATGTGCCACCGGCTCGGCATCGAGCTCTCGAGCGAGATCGTGGCGATCGGGACGGTCTCCGGGCTGCTGGCGATCACGGAACCCCCCCCTCCGAGACCAGTTCCGGTGATCCATTTTCACGGAGAAGCGGACCCGATGGTACCTTACTCGTGGGTGGCCTACACGATCAACTGGTGGAAGCGGGCCGACCACTGCCAGTCCGCGGCAGTGGCGGTTGACGTCGAGACCGACCACACGGAGTACGATTACGCACCGGCGAAGGGAAAGACTGGCGCACCCGTTGTGCTCTTCGCTTTGCCCAATGGCGGCCATACCTGGCCGGGCGGCGTGGATGTGACTGCCGGCTTGGGCACAGGCAACCTGATCACGACCGTACCCGCAAGTCAGCTCATCTGGGGGTTTTGCCAGCAGTTCACACTGTCAGAATTCCAGACCAGTACCGTGAAGTTGAGCCCTCCAGTGACCAAGCAGCATCACGTCAAGGTCTCGCACCACGGGAAAGCGAAGTAACCTGCTCGCATGCACGTGGTGCGATCAGGCGGAGATGAGCGTGTCGCAGCAGGGCAGGGTCTTCCATCGGCACGCCAGTCGGGCGGATGCGCCCGGCGGGCGTGCCAGAGCTTCGCCACGGCCGATCAGAGGCTCAGGGGAGCCACGACCAAACCTCGGTCTGAAGGAATTTCGCGATGGGTCGCGCGAGCGCTCGCCAGAGCACGTCTTCCTGGACGAAGATGCGCGCGTAGCCGGTCATCTCGGTGGTCAAGCCGTCGGGGATCTCATCCATATCCACATAGACGCGCATGTGGTAATAAGGGTTGCGATACCTGTAGTTGGCCGCTTCCTCGGCGCTCGTTTCGGGATCGTTGCGAACCGATGAATTGCCGAACTTGCCGTACCGCTCCACGGCGGGAGCCGTCCTGCGGACCTTGCCTGTCATCAGTCTTCCATAGGTGCCGTAAAGGCGGATCTTCACCGGCATTCCCACTTTCACGGTGAGCGCGGCTGCATCGTCGGCGGCGACCTCGGCGCACAGCTTGTCGGGGTTGGCGATGACGGCGACGAGATCGCCGACATTGGTCGGCTGGCCGACCTTCTCCTTCATGTAGGCCGAGACGACCTGGCCCCTGAGCGGGCTGACCACCTGCGTGCACGACAGCATATGCCGGGCGTAGTCGAGCTGTTCCTCGACGCTCTTGTAGTCGGCCTCCGCCTGGCGGACCTCCTCCTCACGGTAGCCCTTCTGGTACTTGGAGTAGTTCTCCTTGCCCTCGACCAGGGTCTCGCGGGCAACCCCCAGGGCGAGGATCTTCTGGTCCGACTCCTTGGCGCTCACCCAGTTCTTCCGCTCCAGATCCACGGTCCTGGCCCAGTCCTTGAGGGCGAAATCGTACTGGAGCCTGTCAATCTCCACTTGTTCCGCGGCCAGCTTGATGTCCTCGGGGCGGTACCCGTTACGGTACATGTCCAGGTTCGCCCTGGCGGCTGCCAGCTTCGCCTCCAGGACCTTCACGTCGGACCGCGCCTTGACCCCTTTCAACCTGGCGATCACGGTCCCGACCTCGACATGGTCGCCCTCGGAAACGTACACCGACTGGATCTCGTCCTCAAGCCGCACCCGCACGCCAGACTGCTCCGACGGGAAGACGCGGCACTCGCCGACGATCTCGTAATCCCAGGGCATGTAGCCAAGGCACACGACGGCCGCCAGGAGCGCTCCGCGCTGCCCAGCGCAACTGCCACTTGCCGCCGGTGCGCACATACCATCTGAAGTTCTCGATGCTCATGAATGCTCTCCTGATCGACTCCCGGTAGGCCCAGATGATTCCGGCGACAAGGATCAGTGCGCCGATTCTCTCGTACTTCGTGATCAGCCAGTGGCCGAGGTACAGCCATATGAGCGTATCGACAATCACCCGATACGCGTAGAATCCCAGGCCGAAGGCGCGAAACCAGTACCGCTCGTTCTCGGTGAGCGCCTCGGGCGACGTTCTCCCGGCCAGCCAGGCCTGCGTCTCGGCCAGTGCGCGCGGCCGAAGGTTGTAGTCTCCAGCGTAGAAACTCAAGAGCCAGTAGCTACTGCTTTGCTCATAAAAAATGATAATATGATAAAATAAACCGAGTAGACAGGGGGCAATCAGCCCCGCCCAGAACAGGGCCTGGAATGAGTAGGGGCGACTCGCCGACATGGCCAGGATGCCAAGCGAGCCAATGCTGATGCGCGTCCAGAAGTCGATGCCCAGCCAGGTCCACTTGCCGCGGTCGTCGGTGAGCACCTCGAACAGGTTGCTTTCGATGTAGAAGGTGGGCACCACGTAGCCGAGGAGCCGGAATCCAAACCGGGTGATCCTGCCGCCGAAGCGGCGGCAAACCATCGCCATCAGCACGGTCCGGGTGAAGCTGACCAGAACGATGGTCTGGACCAGTTCGAACACGAGCAACGGCAGCTTGGGGACCACCTGGAAGGCGTAAGTGAACTCGCCAGCGTAACGGTCCCAGTTCAGGTACAGTGCAATCGACGCCGCCCCGGCTGCCGTCACCACAGGCACCAGCCAGATGGGATGGAAGACCCAGCCGAAAAGCATGACGAGCAGGTCGAAGAGCAGGTTCAGATTCGCATGCGGATCTTGACTCGAGAGAGGGCGGGGAGCCGACGGCGCCGGCAGCGGCTCGACGGCGCCTGGCGGACCTGGTTGCCCTGCCCGTTCACTCGCCGCTGGGCCCAGGTCCGTGAGGCCAAGATGGTGCAGTTGCTCCCAGAACTCAAGGACATGGCGGGCGGCGAGCGGACGGTGAAATCTCGCCTCGAAGGCCCGGCAGATCGCATCCAGCGACGGTGACCTCTCGATCAGGTGCAGCAGGTATCGCTCCTCGGCGCCCACATGGAGCCGAGCACCGCTCTGGCGGTCGCGGAGGACGAATTCTCGCGGACCGATCCGCAAGATCTCCAGTCCGGGGCGAAGCCTGGGTCGATCGATGGTTGTGCTTGCCATGGGATGAGCGCTGGAACTCCGCTGCGAACAATCCGGGATTCAGGAGACGTCCGCTGACCTGGAAGCGCTTACGACGACGCGTTCGTGCTCAAACGGGCCGGGCGGGACAGTTCCCCTGTCCGCTCGTCTGGCCACGGTAGAGATTTGCTGCATGTTCAGGGCCACCCTCGCATGCCGCCACCAGGGAGATATTTGCGGGGAAGTCGCAATCTCGTTCCACCGTCGAGTTGACATGGCTCGATGGGCGGGGCGCGATGGTGACACAAAATGGATGGACCGAGCAGGTCAGCCCCGAGTCTGTCGTGCATGAGTAAGTGCCAAGATCCGCCTCAGCTTCGCCCACAACGGCGCATTCCACGGCAGGGCCGTCAGCCAGATCGGAGAGGGGCGCAAAGGCGTGAGCCACACCGTTTGCCGGCAAGTGCCTGGCGTGGCCGTTGGTGGAACGAGCGCTCCCGAAGGGCGCGTGAGTCAACGCCGGCGGGTTCTCCCCGCAGAGCCCACGAAGCTCGGCCAGCAAGGTGACGGCTTCAGGAAAGCGGGGATCGAGCTGGACGGCCGCTTGCGACATTTCCAGTGCCTCGGCCAGGCGCCCGTCGCCGCGGTGAATTCGCGCCAGGTGTAAATAGCAGAAGATGGCCTTGGGATTGAGCCGTAGCGATGTCTGGAACATCGCCATGGCGCCGGCCTTCTCTCCCATTTCCTGGAACACCCGACCCATCTTCTCGTATCCGAGTGCCTGCTGGGGAGCAAGTTGCCCGAGCTGCGCGGCCGCCCTGAACTCCTGGAGAGCGTCGTCGAGGCGTCCGAGCTGGTGGTAGAGATTGCCCAGAGTCAGCCGCGTGTTGCTGCTCACCGGATTGAGCCGCAGCGCCACCATGGCCTGGCGGATGGCCTCATCGCTCTCGCCCGCCTCCGCCAGCAGGTTCGCAAGCTTGTAGCGAGCCACGGAGAGCTGGGGATTGGCTCGTACGGCGCGGCGGTAGGCGGCGATGGCTTCGCCACGGCGCGTCCAGCGCCGCCAGGATGTTTCCCTGTAGCAGCAGGGCGTTCGCATTGTTCTCGTCAAGAGCGACCGACCGGACGACCGCCGCAAGCGCTGGCTCGAGCCGCTCGAGCTCGAGCCGGACATACGCCAGGCCCATCCACGCGTCGGCTGACGACTCGTCCAGCCGGGTTGCGTAGGTGAGGCTTTCCGTGGCCCGTTCGAATTCGGCCCGCTGCGCCAGGACCAGGCCCTTCAGCAAGTGCGCCTGGGCCAGCTCAGGGTTCTCGCATAGTGCCGACTCGAGCGCCGCCAGCGCTTCCTGATGTCGGCCGCGAAGATAAAGGCTCTTCGCCAGCGTCACGTGGCCCGCCGTCGACTGACCAAAATCCTTGATCACCGGAGCGAAGGAGGGCAGCAAGTCGGACCCACTCTTCGAGCCGTTGTCGCGGCCCCCGGGGCTCGTACTGCTGCGGCCATTTCCGTTCACCTGGATCATGATCTTGCAGCCATTGCTTGGAAAAGTGTCAAAAAGTTCATTGTACTTTGCGGTGGCTTTCCACAACAAGCGGGTCGGAAACGAATCACCGGCAACCAGTCATCGCAGCACCGAGACACGGCCCGGTCTAGCGGCGCTGGCGGTACAGCGACGGTTCACAAACCCGGGCCATGGCGGCCTGATCGAGTTCTTTGTCGAGGAAGCGGCAGACTTCAGAGGCCGTTCTCGCAGGCTCGTCGATGACTTCCTTGTAGTTCACCGGCAGCATGCGGAAGTTGGATTGCTCGCCGATCCACTTGTAAAACTGGTTGAGCTCCTTGGTGAACAGTTCGGCAAGCTTCTCCTCGCTGATGCCGCCGGAGATCTTCCCCTTCCTCTGGAGCATCACCTCCTGCGAGGCAATCACCTCTCTGAGCTCGCGTTTCATGAAGATGACGTCGTAATGAAACGCTGCGGGGAGGTGATAGAGCAGTCGGTAAACGATCTTCACCGACTTGCCGGCCGCCTGGGGAACCCAGGACGAATCACGTTCCAGCTTGAGCACCGGCTCGAACTCGTAGTAGCCGTTGGGATTGTCCGCGTCGGCGCCGCGGACCGCGTCCACGAGCGGAGCAATTCCCCCGGCTTCAAGCATCCGCATCATCATGGAGGTGCCCGACCGGGGCAATCCGGAGACAATTGTGATCCGCTCGTTGTTCGTCGGGGTCATGGACCTGAGCCTTTCACTCGCTGGACCAGGGATAGCTTGGCGCCGGCTTGCCGAGGGTCGGCTGCTCACTGGGCCGCCAGGGCCTCGCGGGGAGGCAGGGATTCGAAGAATTTCCACATGAGCGTACTGGCGTCGACGCTCGCGATCAGCTTGCCGGTACCCAGGCGGGGAGTGAGATCGACGCCGCCAGGCCAGGTATGCCCGCCTTCGGTCAGCTTGTAGAGCACGATCGGGCTGCCCTTCTGTCCGGGCGCGGGACTGTAGGACTCCTTGGTGAAATCAGGCTCAGCGGAAACCGTCGGCTTGGGCTGGCAATGGTTCGCCTGAACCCAGAAAGCGATGGTCTCCGGGATCGGACGGTGCCAGACCTTGGTCACCGCGTTGGGACCCACTCCGCCCAGGTAGGGGCAGTTGGGGTCTTTCAGCCCGTGAAAGTGAACGATCGGGACGGGGCGGGACGGACGCGGGCCTTCGACACCCTGGTCTCCGGAAACCGGGCCAATGCCTGCGAGCAGGTCAGACGCCTCGCACGCGAGTCGGTAGCAGAACATGGCGCCGTTGCTGATGCCCGTCGCGAAGATGCGATTGCGATCAATGTGGTAAAGCCGGTTCAGCTCATCGACCATGGCCCGCACGAAGCCGACGTCGTCGACGTTCTGGCGGACCGCAAGGCCGCAGCAGGTCCCCGCGTTCCAGGTAAGCAGGTTGGCCCGTCCGGTGCCGTCCGGATAGACCGCCATGAAGCCGTGCTGATCAGAGACGCGGCTGAGCTGGCTTTGCCGCTGGATGGACTCGCCACGGCCGCCCCCGCCATGGAAAGCGAGCACCACGGGCAGGACTTTCGAGCCGTCGTAGCCTCTGGGCAGGTGTACGACGAAGCGGCGCTGACGGCCGCCGTGGTTCAGAAAATGCTCATCGTCGCCGGACGCCACCTTGGACCTTGCCGGCTGAGCTCCCAGGATGCCCCGCCGGGGACCCACCCGGGGCTGGACCGGTTCCGGGGCCAAACGTTCTCGGGCTTTCTTCCGATACACCTGCGCGGCGTCCGCACTCTGGAGGTCCATGAAGTTGTCAAAAAACATGAAATAGACGACTCCGGCGACGGTCGACAGGAGCGCTGCGACCAGGAACTCGAGAAGCATCTTGGACATGGGAGTGACCTTCTGCATCCGGGTACTGGAGGGACGAGTCGCTGAGCAACAATGCCAACCCTCCGGATTGATCGATCACGCGGGGAGGTGTGAGGAGTTCACGTCCGGGGCCGGCCGGCCCGCCGGCTTGCGGCGGCGCACTCCCAGCGGCATGATCACCGGGTCGGACAGAACCACATCCCTGGGTTGCTTGAGCAAGAACAGGATCAGGTCGGCGACATGCTCCGGCGGTAAGGCGTTGCCCGGGGGAGGGACAGGGTGGTTCTGTTCCCACATCGGCGTATCGATCGCGTCGGGCATGATGGCCAGAACCTTCACACCGTAGCTTCGTACCTCGTCGGCGATGGACTTGGACAGCCCGTTGACTCCGAACTTGGAGGCGCAGTAGCGCCGTCATGCGCCCGGCCGGTCAGGCCCGACGTTGAAGAGACATTGATGATCGTCCCCTCGCGCTGCTCGATCATCCGTGGGAGCACGGCGCGGTTCGTCAAGAAGATGCCCTTCAGGTTCACTCCCAGGATCTCATCCCACTCTTCCACGGTCATGGACACCACCGGTTTGGGCGAGGTGCCACACTTGCGGAGGATCCCCGCGCAGGCGACCAGGGCATCGATCCGGCCGAACCGCTCCACGGTCTTCTCGGCCATGGCCGCGGTGTCGCTCTCCGAGCGGACGTCGACCCTCATGGACAGGACGCCGGCACCTGGCTTGCACAGGGAACCCAGCTCGCGGACGGCCGCCTCCAGCCGCTCGTCGCTCAGATCCGCGACAACCACGGAGGCACCTTCCAGAACGGCCGCGCGGCACGTGGCCAGGCCCAGCCCGCCCGTTCCGCCGGTGACGATGACGACGCGGCCGTCCAGGTTGCTCGATGATGTCAGCGCATACTCGGACATGGGATGCTCCGTAGGGCACTCTAGTATGGCAGGGCGGTCTTTCGAGTGGCAAGCTCGTTGCGAGAACGCATCGCCGCCCTGGTCCCGGTCGATATTCCGCGAGCCCTGGCTCCGCCAGCCCGTATCCGTGGGCCAGACCAGTGGCGTGATCACGGGGCGCACCAGGCGAACCTCGGGCGCCATGGCCACAAGATGGACGATCATGTCCCCCACGCGCGGGGGGAGGGATCTGGCGGAGCATTGGGTTTTCCGTGCCGCCCTGTTCCCCCCCGTTGAAGCGCCGGTGCATGAGCGCGGTCGCGAATGCCCCGGGCACCAGCACCTGCACGCGGACCCCGCGCGACTGGACTTCCTGGGCCAGCGACTCGCTGAAGCCGATGATCCCGCATTTCGAGGCGCAGTAGGCGGCATCGTAGGCGAACCCGAGCTGGGCGGCCATGGACGACAGGTTGACGATGTTCCCGGAATGCTGTGCAAGAAGCACCGGAAGGACAGCATGGTTGCACAGGAACGTGCCCCGCAGGTTGATGTCCAGCACCTCGCTCCAGGCCTGCAAGGGCAGACGGGCGACGGGGCGAACCGCAGCGCCCTCGGACCGTAGAATCCCGGCCGCGCACACCAGGATATCGATCCGCCCGAACGAGTCGAGCGCACGATCGGCCATGGCCCGGGCGCCGGCCTCCTCCCGCACGTCGGCAGCGCAAGGAAGCGCCCGCACACGGACCGGGCAGGGCGCGGGCTCTTGCTCGATGAGGGCGACGGTCTCATCCAGCCGGTCGCGGTTGCGGCCCACGGCGAGCACCTGCGCACCTGCGCGTGCCAGGGCCAGGCAGGCGGCCCGGCCAATGCCCGAGCCGCCCCCCGTGACGATCGCAACTTGACCCTGCAAGCTCGCGCCCACCGTCAAAGTCTCCTCAGCCTTCGGACCGCTCGCACTGACCGACCTCACCGGCCTGGATGAACGGTTCGATCGATGAAGGGAACGCGCGATCCTCGCTTCCGTCATTCCACGTAACCCAGTGCACGCAGCCGGTCGATGACCGATTCTTCGGCGTCGGCCTCCAGCTCGTGGGCTGCCCGGCGGGCCACGTAGCTGGCCGGCGCGATGGTCTCCGGGCCGATGGTGGCCGGATGCTCGGCGAGATGCCCCGGTTCAAAGGCCGAGGCGATGATCCCCCCCTCGAAGTCGGCCGGGATCGGCAGGCCCAGGCTGTACAGCAAGGTCGGCGCGATGTCGGTGATCGACTGCTGCTCGACCGCCCGGCCCTCGATGATGCCGGGGCCGCAGGCGTAGAAAACGCCCTCGGGACGGTGCATTCCGGCGATCTTGTCGCGCGGCTCGATGATGGGCTCCTCGTCCGAGGTGGCGATCAGCCCGTAATCGTAGAGCACCAGCGTCAGGTCCGGCGCCTTCCCCTGGTGCACTCCCGGGAAGACCTCCTCGCGCAGCAAGATGTCGCGCACCATGGGCACGCCCCTGATCGGGTCGCGGATCTCACGGAGCTCGGCCATCAGCTTGGCCCGGAAGGATTCGTACTCCGCCGCCGGCACTCCGGTCGGGTTCGTCTCGTCCTGCACCCGGATGTGGATGCCGTTGGTCGCCATGCTGGGTGCAAAGGCGACCGTGTGCTCCCAGTCCAGGTCGACATAAAGGTTCTCGCTGGGCTTCCGTTTCTTGCCCGGCGACTTCCAGGCGAGGTAACCCTGTTGCTCCAGCCACTTGTTCACGCGGAAGAACCGCTCGGTGGGGCCGAAGCCGTGGTCCGAGGCGATGAAGACCCGGGCGTCCGCGTTGCCCAGCTCGATGATCTTGCCGATCAGCGAATCGAGATGGCGGAAATACTCCACGCAGGCTTCGCGAATGTCGCGCTCGGCCTCGTTGGGATGCTCCGGAGCGCACTCCGGATCGAGCACGCGCCAGCAGCCGTGCTGGAGCTTGTCGGTGCCATCGAACATCACGGCGATCAGGTCGTAGGTTTCCTTCATGAGCAAATGGCGCAGGATGGCGAACCAGTGCCGGTCACGCGCGGTGTGCTGCCGCACCCAGGAAGCGAATTCCTCCTCGGGCATGAACCGGATCGCCTTCTCCTTCTCGAAATCCCATGACAGCTCCTTGGCGTCCAGTCCGGGCAGCGCCATCGAGCTCGTCATACAGCCCGGCGGGATGCACGTTGCGTCTTAGATGGCGCCAGGAGAGCAGGCCCGGAACGATCGCGCCGTGGACCGGGGGAGGAGGGGCCATGAGCGGGAAGCCGAGCGAGAGGACCTTGCCTCCCTGCCGGCTGATGATCGACCAGATGGTCTCGCACTGGATGTCGCGGAAATTGTTGAGCGTGAAGAACGCCCCGTTCCCGCGGACCTCGCTGCGGAGAAAGTCGAAGATGCCGTGATTGCCCGGGCTCCGGCCGGTCATGAGCGTGGTCCATGCCGGGGGAGTCAGCGGGTGGGGCGTGGAGAGGAGTTCGGCGCGTACGCCCCGGGTTTGGAGCGCCTTGAGGGTGGGCATGGCGCCCTCGGCGATCAGGCGGTCCAGGATCGTGAAGGTGGCCCCATCGATGCCGATCAAGATCGTCGAATTCATAAGCTCGCCTCGAAAGCGCGGGGGCTGGCGTTCCTGGCCGGCTCGCCCCTCGGTGTCGTGTCATGAGCAGATAAGCTTGCCTGCGCCGGTACTCCGGGTGGTCGGGGTCCAGGTTCAGGCCCCGGCCGTGCCAGGGCCTGACCCACGGATCCTCACTGCGCGTTCAGGTTGGCAACCAGGAAATCAACAATCTGGCTCACGGACAGCTCATCGACATAGCGTCCGTCGGCCATGAGCAGCTTCTCGAACGGCAGAGAGCGGCTCTGGTAGGCTTCCTCGATGGCGACCACGAGCTGCACGACGTCGATCGATTCGAATCCGAGATCGGCGATGAGCCGCGTCCCGGGCTGGATCCCTCCGTCGTAGGCCGCCTCCCAGTCGCTGGTCATGTCCTGGAGGATGCCGACGATGTTCTGGAACACTTCCTGCTGAGTGTGCTTTGCGCTGAGCGTTTCGCGGGACATGAACAATGCCTCCGAAAGATGAAACGGTGAAACCACCGCGAGAGAACGGAATCGGCCGGCCGCCCGTCGGCCGGACCTGCTGCACTTGCAAGGATCAAGAGAACCCATCACCAGAGCCGGTCTTGCCGATCACGGCCTGACCGCCCAGACCTCCAGCCAGTTGCGCGGGATGGCGGCGACCCCCAGCTCTTGGAGGCCAGCCCCGGCGGTCGCCTGGAGCGCCGTGGAGGCCGCCTCGACCGGGTAGCCGCTCATGAGCACCTCGGCCAGCCCCCCGTAGGCGCCGACGGCCGCGAGACAGCGCTCGTCCATCATCACCACCCGCTCATGGACGTCGTGGACCTGAAGTGACGCCGCCTGGAGCAGGCTCGACCACTCCTGAGGACTGTACCAGCGGTTCTGGAAAGCGGCCCGGGTCGTTCCGTGGACGCGGCGGATCAGCTCCCCGGTCCGCCCTTCGGCCTTGAGCTGTTCGTTGAGCCGGTCGATGTAGAGCTTGGCCTCGCGGAGCCAGATGAAACCGTGGCGCTCCGTCCCTGCGGGATAGGTCCCCGCGTAGAAGGACGAGTTGAAGCCGAACACTCCACCCGGCTTGAGCACCCGGTGGACCTCGCGGAGGAACTTTGCCTTGTCGGGCATCATGTGAATCGCATTGGCGATCGTGACGCAATCGAAGCTGGCGTCCGGGAAGAGCAGCTCATCGGCGCTTCCCACCGCGAGCGTGACCACCGGCTTGCCCCTGACGATCTCGTCCGCCAGGTCAAAGCCATGGCGCACCTCATAGCCAAGCTCAGCGAACTCCTCGGTCGCAAGCTCGATCTGCACCGGGTCCAGATCGACGCCGTTCAGGAACGCCCGAGGCGCCTCCTCCAGGAGCAACCGGCTGACCGTGCCGGTGCCGCAGGCCAGGTCCAGGAACCGGCCGACGTGCGCGAGAGGAATCCGCCTCACGAACTGCTGGTTCGCCTCGATGTACTCGGGCTCGCGGCTAAACGGCTCGTAAGTTGTATTCACGTTTTGAAGAACTGGCATGGTCTCACGGCTCCTGGGGCTTCGCGGCAGTCACGAGCAGGTAGGCCACGACGGCCAACCCACCTCCGGGTAAAGTGCCAAGAATGCGGTCGTGCTGCTCCTGGTCGATCTGCTGGAACATCAACTTGGACGAGAAGAACTCGCGGCTGTAGCGGAAGAACGGGATCCAGCTTCGTGCGCTGACATCCAGAACGCGGACGGCGCCCAGGCCCCTCTGCTCCAGTCGTGCCGCGTACTCCTCGGCGAGGCTGGGCCCATCGGCGTGCTGCAAGAGCTCGTATTCCCGGTCCAGCGGGATGCCGGCCAGCACCGAGGCCGCCAGCCGGCCGCCGGGCCGGAGCACACGCCCTGCTTCCCGGCACGCCGCTTCCTGGTCCAGGGAGAGTGGATTTTCAACCCAGATCAGCAGGTCGCACGAACCGTCGGCGGCAGGCAGGCGGCCGGGCGTGGCAGCCAGCGGTACGATGCCCGGGTGGAGGTTCGGGTTGTCCAGTTCCAGGTCGCCAAGCACCGCGGTGCATTGCGCCCCGGGCCACTGCTCCCGCACGATCCGGGCGATGGACATGGCTCCCGCTCCGACTGCCAGAACCGTCGACGGCTGGAACTCGGCCCCGGGACTGGAGGATCTGGCCAGGCAGATCAGCTCCTCGATCAACTGGCGGCAAGCCGACCGCGGGATCTGCGTGTCCCGCGTCCAGAATCCCACGTTCCGCAGATCCGCGCCGCCGTAGAACTCGTTCAGTTCCTCGTCGAGGTCGTCCACCAGGCCAATCAGGTCAGAGTCGAACCCGGTGAGTCGGCGGACGGGATCGTACTCCCAGCGACGGTCGCGGCCGGACCGGACCTGAAGATAGTCGTGGATCGGCGGGGGCGGATCCGCCGCGTCGGAGCAAAGCCCGTCAAGCAGCGCGCCGAGCAGGTGCTGCGCACTCTCCTCGGCAGTCTCCACCGCCCCGGCCGCGTGAATCGGGCCCTTACCGTGACCGTTGGCGTGACCGTTGCCGTTGACGCTGGGGCTCTCCAGGAGCGATGACAGGAAGCCGCTGGCGACCCGGTCGTCCGTGCGCAGCCAGAAGGTCGTATCGCCGTGGCGCGGCGGAGTCGCGTCCGGATGGTCCTGGCCGGCGTGCTCCAGAGAGCCGAGCCAGACCTCGATGCCGCCTCGGGGGTTATCCTCATCAGCGCCAGCCGGAACCGCCCCAGACGGCCACCTTGGGTCCGAAGGGATTGGCCGAGCCCACGAACAGGCCGACCGGACTGGAGAGGAGCGTGCGGAAGCCGTAGTTGTAGGGATTGTCGAAGCCGTTGCGGGTGACGGCCACCCAGTTGTCGCCGTCGTTGCTTCTCCAGAGCTCGCAGCCCCCGCGCAGCTCCATGAACCGGTTCATGAGCTCGGGATCAACCAGCTTGCGGCTCCAGGTCGGCCACCGTTCGGGTTCGGAGAAAGGAAGGAAGGACGACGAATCGTAAGTGCTGACGTAGATCGACCCATCATGCGCGCACATCCTCCAGATATAGCCGGCGAAGGGGTTGTCGAAGCCCGTGCCCATGCCGCTGGTGGGTGCCTTGAATCCCTGCCGGGTCATCCGCGGCTCGCCGACCACCAGGTCCCAGCGGCCGTCGGGGTGCATCCGGATGACCTCGCCGGCCGCGGGGCCAATCTGGTTGATCTGGTCAAACCCGCCGTTCTGGATGGCCGTCCCCATGTAGACGTCGTCCTGGAAGCTGGCCAGGCAGATGGCCGCCTCGTTGAACGGGCCCCGATCCGCGCCGTGATCGAGCATCTTCTCCCAGCGGTGCGGAGGAGGGCCCTCCGCATCGGTGCGCCAGAGCTGGAAGCCTTCGCGAAAGTTCGCAGTGCTGGCGTAGAGATAATTCCCGTTCACGCAGAAGTCGTAGATGCCCATGTTCGTGGGGTCGCCGAACCCGGGTTGGTTGCTGAGCTCGAAGTGTGAGGCGGCCGGGTCCTGGCTGCACAGGATCACGGCGTTGTAGGACATGTTGCAGTACCCGCCCCGCGATCCGACCGGAGCCATGAACAGCCAGTCCTTGAACGGCAGCACGCCCCGGAACGTGGTGACTCGCGTGTCGCCCAGACCCATCCCCGGCTCGGTCACCACTCCGAATTCGACGCCGTCGGGAGATCGCAGGAGGACCGGTCCCAGTCCGAAGGTCCCGCAGCTCGCCACGGTGTAGATCGCCGGGCGGCGGTCGCTCTTGCCTTGAAAGACGGCCATGTTGCGAAACCCCGAGGAGAGGGGCACCGTCCTCCCCTCGACGCCTGTGGTCAAGGGCGAGCGATAGACTCGCTGCCATTGCGCGGTTCTTGGCGAATAGCGCCAGATCTCGGCGCAGAGGTCCACGTCGTCGTCGGAATCGGGTAGCGGAACCGGCCAGCACACGCTGGGCGTATCCAGGGGCAGCCGCTTCTTGATCAGGACCAGCAGGTTGCGGATCGTGCCAATGTAGAGATGATCATCATACCAGGCGTAGCTGTAGGCGTACGAGTTGGCCGGATCGCCGAAGCCCCCCTCGGCCACCTTGCGGAAGTGGCCCGTACAGAGCCCGCGCGACCGGGTACGGCGCGCTCCCCTGGTCAGGGGTGTCGACTCTGTAGACTGGCGATCGTCCAGGTTCACTCGCATGACCGTTTCTGACCTCGGAAAACCAGCAACTTTCTTCCAGAGCACTGCATTCGCGCCGCCCTGTTCACTCGACGTAACCCAGGCTCCGGAGCCGTTCGAGCACGCCGGCCTTGTCGTCCTCGTCGAGCAGTTCGCCACGCTCTTCGACGACCGTCCCGTGCTCGGGCCCGGCCGCGACGACCGGCTCTCCGGCCTCCTGGCCGATCCGGGGCGGGTCGCTCCGCAGATAACCCGGGTCGTACAGGCGATTGGGGAACGTCCCCTCGTATTCCAGGGGGATCTCCAGGCCCAGGCTGTGCAGCAGCAGCGGAGCCACGTCGAGGATGTTCATCAGCCCGGCCGTGGCGCCCCGACGAACACCGGGACCGCGGCCCAGCAGCACGCCGTGCGGATGATGTGTGCCGACGGGCCGATCGCGCGTGACCACGACGCTTTCCGCGTTCAACACGGACAGACACGCGCCGCCGCGGAACCGCATGCTCACGTCCGGAATGCGTCCGAGGAACGGTCCCGAGAACGCGTCTTCACGGCGGAAAAGCTGCTCGACCAGAGGCTCGCCGTCGCTCGCCTTGAGCGTTTGCAGCCGGGCGATCAGCTCTTCACGGAACGGTTCGTAATCGTCGGGCGGAACGGTGATGTAGAGGCCGATGCAGCTTGGCGTCAGCGCGTAGGCCCTCGTCCGCGAAACATCAATGTCGTTGGTGACCGACGCCAGCTCCTTCTTGTAGATGGCATGCTTCTCATCGACGGCCGCGCCGCGCGCCAGTGCAGCCAGCCCTGCTCGGCCAGCCATTTGTTGATGTAGACGATGTCGCGGCTGGCGGTGAACCCGTGGTCCGAGGCAATGAAGACCCGTCCCGAATCGCCGAGAATCCGCACCGTCCGGCCCAGGAAATCATCGATTTGCCGGAAATAGGCGCGGCAGAGGGCGATCACCTCGGCTTCCCAGGGCGTCGGATCCTGGGGGATGAGCGCGGGGTCGAGAAATCGGAAGGCCAGATGCTGGATCCGGTCCACGCCGTCGAAGACGATGGCCGTGAGGTCGCTGGGCTCATGCATCATGAGGTGCTCGAGCGCCGCGAACCAGGCACGCTCGCGGCGGATATGGTGCTCGATCCAGCCGCACCAACGATCGGGCTCCATGTCCTGAAGCGCCTCGACCTCCTTGTCGGCATCGAGGCCGATGATGTTGACGTCAAACCCTTCCAGCCCCTGGAGTCGGCCGAGGATGTCGGCGGGGTAGCTGGACCGCCTGAGATGACGCCCGGTGACAAACGCCGGAATGGAGTGGCCCTGGATCGGCAGGGGAGGCGAGGTGCCATAGTAGTTCAGCACCGTCACGCGCTTGCCTTGCCGCGAGGCATGCTGCCAGATGGTCTGACAGTGGATGTCGCGGGCGTCGTTGACCCGCCAGAAAACCCCGCCCGCCTTGGTCTCGGGGCGCAGAAAGTCGTGGATCCCGTGGTGGCCCGCGCTGCGGCCCGTCGCCAGGGTGGTCCAGGCCTGTGGCGTGAGCGGATGGGGCGTGGACAGGAGCGTGCCCTTGCAACCCTCGTCCTGGAACGCCGCCAGGTTGGGCATCACTCCCTCGGCGATGAGATGCTCGAGGACCGTGTACGTCGCTCCGTCAAGGCCGAAGAGAACCGTTCTCATGAGCAAACCCCCGGACAGATGAAGCAGCAAGAACCCGCGAACCTTGCGAACAAACCGGCTCGCTCAGCTCACCGGTGCTCCGTTTCAAGCAGACAGACGGCAATGACATGGGGACCGACCGTACGGCGATAAGCGTCGATGCTGCGATCACGGCCCGAGAACTCCGGCAATGCGGCCGCCAGGGCGCCGCGGAGCCCCAGTGACAGGCGGCCGGTCGTGCAATCGACCGCTTTGAGCTCAAGACTTCTTGGCCCGCCGGCGACGCCCCGGCCGAGTGCCTTGCCGACGGCCTCCTTGCAGCACCAAGCCGAAAGGTACCAGACCTCCGCCGGCTCGGCCGAGGTGCGGGCCGCCCCCTCGATGAGCCGGCGTTCGGACGCGTCGAAGGCGTCCTCGAGCACTCCGGCGTCCATGGGACCCCGCGGCTCGATGTCGATCCCCACGCCGTGAAACCGGCCGGGATCGGCGGCGATGCCCACGGCATGCAAGCCCTTGTGCGCCAGGCTGACCACCGGCGCAGTTGCCGCGGGCAGCCGGACCAGTGGCTCCCCGTGTGCACCGGAGAGGACAGGGACGTCGGCCATGCACAACTCCGCGCAGCAGCGCCCGCACCGCATCCTTGACGGCGGCCCGCCCCAGCAGCCACGAGACCGCGGCCAGCGGCGGAAGTTTCAGCTCGCCAAAGAGCCGGCGCTCCTCACGGCCCAGGATCATCCGGGCGAGCACCTGGCTCCAGAGCCGCTGAAGCAGCACTCTTCCGGAGGACATGTCAATCGCGGTGACGGCACAGGAGTCGACCCCCGGTATCCCCTGGAACTGCTCCGTGATCATCTCGGAGAGCACAATCTGCCGCGGTGCAGACCAGTAGGAGTAGACGCTGCGCGGCAGCCTCACGCGCTCATGGCGCCAGCCGAGGATGCGCAGCAGCACTCCGCCATCAGCATCCTTGATCTCGACGTCACAATCGACCTCGGCCTCGCTCATGTCGACCCGGGCGATGCCCACCAGCGATGCACCGGCAGGGGGCAGGGGTCCCAGCTCCAGGGACGCGAAGTGATTGGGATAGATGACCGGGAGATGGTCTCCGTCCAGCGAGTGAACCGCCTGAAGCCCGATGAGCTGGCCGGCCAGGTCGATGGCGCTGGCGGGCAAGACCAGCGCGCCCGGGCGGTCGATGGGCCGCAGCAAGGAGGGTTCAGGGGGTCGGAGACTCGCGCGAACTCCGTGGGGGTCGCAAGCGTCGATCGAGTTGATGCCTTGCAGCGCCGGGCCGTTGATCAGCATCCACTCGTAGATGTCGGACTGGGGCCACGCGAAGGGAGTCGTCGCAGTATCCGCCACGACGGCTTCGCCCAGTGGAACAGGCAACTCCGCCAGCTCGATCTCGGCCTCCGCGATCATGCCGCCGGTGCCATCGCGGTCAGCCTCGTAGGCGGCGACGTCGACCAGCAGGCTGTCATCGCGGCTCTTCGCTTCCAGCCTGACGCGCCGGGTGGGCGTCTCGAAGGGGACCCAGCGAAACGTTCGGACATCTCGCAACGCCACGACGGTGAGCCCAGGCCTGAGCGCCACGGCCGCTTCCGCCAGCAGCTCCAGCGTCATGGCCAGGGGCATGATCGGCAAGGAGCTCAGCGTCGGATCGCTCACCGAGAGCTGGCGGCCGAAGAAGGTATGATCGCTCAGAAACAGGTGCCTGGAGACGTCAAGCTCGCACTCGGCCGAGAGTCGGCTCCCCGGCTCGAGGAAGAGGATCGTCTCCAGGTAAGGAAGCGGACGCGGGACGATGGCGGGAGCGGCTGGAGCGTGGACCGGGACCCACTCCGCCGCCGGCACCGGGTGAGCCAGTGATCCGCCATGCGTCGGGTCGGGTGCGCTCGCCTGCCCGGTCGTGTGGGCCGTCTTGACCGGTGCGAGCGCCGGAGACGCCATCGAGGCCGGGGCCGATACGGATGCCAACGCGGATGCCGGCACAGAGACGGCTACGGGCGCAGGCACCGCGATCGGCAGTGGCCGCGACTCCCAGCGCGGCACCGGTGCCTGCTGGTCGTGGCACGCCCCTGGGTTCTGCCCGTCTCGTGCCTTGATCATCCTCGCGGGCCTGGGCTTGAACCGCGCGAGGCCGACTCGCTCCTGGGCATCAAGGAACTGCCGCATCGTCTGCTGGTACTCGGCCAGTGCGCGTGCCCGGAAATCCGTTCCGGGGGAGATGGCCGACCGCCAGGGAACCGCCGTGGCTGTGTCCATGGCTCGTGTCTCGCCGTTGCCGGATGTGGTCAGATCGAGCTGGCCGGGCTGGGGCAAGACGAGGCTCTGCGGATCCGCGAGCGGAGAGATCGCAGCCGATGCGGGGCCGACCGGAGGCACCAGCGCAGCGCCAGGAGAGGCCGATGAAGCCGGGGACGCAGCCGCAGCCGTGCGCACCGATCCATTGACAGGCTGGCTCGCGGTAGGCTGGCTCGCGGCAGGCTGCCGGGAGATCTGCCAGCGCCGGGCGACCGCTTCCGAGACCTTGAGTTCCGGCATCACCTGGCTGAGCGGAGGCTGAACGCGGGGGGGTTTCGGCGGAGTGGCGGACAGGTCCAGGAGGCGCGGAGATCGCTTGTGGTAGAGTTCCGCCAGGTTGACGGACACTCCGGCGGCGACCAGCATGCCGACGGCCCGGCAGAGCTGCTCGATGCCCCCCTTTCGTGGAACATCCATCCGAATGGCGAGGTGGGGCTGCTTGCCCAGGGTATCCGATACGAATGCGGAGAGGTTCCCGCGGGGGCCGACCTCCACGAAGACGCGCACTCCCGCCTCGTGCATGGCCTGGATTGTCTCGCGGAAGCGTACGGGGGTTCGCCACTGCCTGATCGCCAGCTCGCGAACGGCCTCGGGATCTTCGGGATACACCGAGACCGAGGCGCACGACCAGAGTTCTCGCCTGGGCTTGCGGAAATGCAGGGTCTGGAAGTATTCGGCGACGATGGCACAGGCCGGGGTAAAAGCCTCGGTGTGGTAGGCCCTTCCCCAGGGCAACCGCTGGCAGAGCCCCCCTTTGCCCTGAAGCGCCGCGACGGCCGCGGCCGAAGCCGCCTCGTCGCCCGCGAGGACGAGCTGGCTGGGGCAGTTGTCCACAGCGATGGTGAGCCGGCCGCCGGACCCGGCGAGCACGCGCTCGACCGCGCCGCGATCTGCACCACCGATCGTCGTCAGGACCGCTTCGGGAACCAGTCCGGAACTGGCCAGGCGGACGGCGTTCCGGGCGCCTCCACCGATCATCCGCACGCGCTCTTCCTCGTCCGAGAGATCGTATACGCCCGCGGCCAGGAGGGCGCCGTACTCGCCACTGCTGTGCCCGAGGACGGCATCCGCCTGGATGCCCAGCCGGCCCATCAGGGCCAGGAGCGCCCGGCTGGCCGCCGTCACGGCCACCACCGCCCCCTGGAGATCGAGCAGGTCGGCATCCGCTCCCTGCTCGAGGCCGGGCGGCGGGTAGATGTGACGGGAGAGCGGCAGGTTGGCATCCGAAAGCGTCAGAGCCAGATCGGTGAGATCGAACTCCCGGCGCACCTCGGGGAAATGTCGGCACAGCTCCCCGAGCATCCCCGCGTACTGAGCCCCTTCGCCCGGGAAGAGGAACGCGACGCGGCCCGTCGCGCCCGGCGGCTCGGCGTACCAGAAGAGACCGCTGCGATCCTGGATCTTCTGCCGCTCAGGCTGCTCCAGCAGCCGCGCGACGTGCAGGAGCTTCTTCTTCAGGTCGTCGAGGCTCTGGACCACGATGGCAACCCGGCAAACGCCCGGTTCGGCGCTACAGGCGGCCGCGACGTCCAGGAGCGAGACGCCGCTTGCCTGCTCCAGCCAGCCGGCCAGGGCGTTCAACCGCGCGGGCAAGGACGCTCGGTCCGGGGCGGAGACGACGACGAGCTCGACGGGCCATTCCTTCTCCAGCCTGGGCAGGGTCGTCTCGTCGGCGGCCTGGTGCTCCTCGAGAATGGCGTGCGTGTTGATGCCGCCGAAGCCGAACGCATTGACCCCTGCGCGACGCGGGGAATCGACTGCGCCATGGATCCAGGGCCTGGTCTGCGTGGACAGGTAAAACGGCGTCTTCTCCAGGCCTAACCCGGGGTGCGGCGTCTCGGCATGCAGCATGGGCGGCAGGGTGCGGTGGTACAGCGACAGGGCCACCTTGATGAGCGACGCGGCACCCGAGGCGGGGATGAGGTGGCCGAGCATCGACTTGACGCTGCCCAGCGCGATCCGCGGCCCCTCCGCGTCTCGGCCGCCGAAGCAGTTCACGAGAGAGTTCATTTCCGTCTGGTCGCCGAGCGGAATTCCCGTACCGTGGGCTTCCAGAAGAGCGATCGACCCGGTCGATAGTCCGGCTTGCTCGTAAGCGCGACGCATGGCCAGCTGCTGGCCCTCGGTGCGCGGGGCGAGGATGCCGGCCCCGTTGCCGTCGGAGGAGACGCCGACCTCCTTCACCACGGCGTAGATCCGGTTCCCATCGCGCTCCGCGTCGCTGCGCCGCTTGAGCACCAGGATCCCGCAGCCCTCGCCGAGCAGGGTCCCATCGGCGGTCGCCGAGAAGGGGGCGATTCGACCGCTCCGGCTGGGCGCGCCGATCTTGCAGAAGGTCTGGTAGATGAGAGCCGGCGTGCTCACCTGGACGCCGCCGGCGAGGACCGCGTCGCAGTGCCCGGACCTGAGCTCGCGAATGCCGTGCTCCACCGCCAGGAGCGAAGAGGAGCAGGCGGCATCGAGCGTGTACGCCGGACCCATCAGATCCAGGCGGTTGGCGATGCGGCCGACGAGGACGCTGTGAGCGAGGCCGGGAACGGACTCTGAAGTAAAGGGTGGCAGGTTCCGTTTCAGCTCGGCGGCAAGGGCGGCCAGCTCCTGCTCGCCCCGGTCGGGTTCCAGAACGCGGAGCAGCCCCAGCACCTGGTCGACGACGGCTCCGTGATTGATCCAGGCGAGCAGGCCCCGGTTGATGAACGCCCCCCGGCCCATGATCACGGCCGTGCGCTGGCGGTTCAGGGGAAGCTGCGGGACGCCGGCATCGGCCAGGGCCTCGAAGGCGCAGCGGAGCGCCAGGTACTGGTCGGGCTCGCCGCCGTCCACGCTCGCGGGCAGCACGCCGAAGCGCGTCGGGTCGAAGCGGCAGAGGTCGCCCAGGAAGCCCCCGCGTGAAGCGTACACCGGCTCGGAGCTGCGTGGGTCCGTGGCGGTCCGCCACTCCGCGCTGTGTTTCGGAGGCGGATCCGACACGCAATCAACCTGGCCGAGGATGTTCTGCCAGTACTTTTCAAGGGAATCGGCGCCCGGGAAGATGCACGCCATACCGACGATGGCAATGTCTTCCCCTGGGCTGATGTCTTGCGTGCGGGTGTGGGCTGGAGGCATCAGCGCGGGCTCCCGGTGATGCGGTTCAAATTGGAATTCCCCGCGCTTTCCAGGCCCACCATCTTGCCGATCAGGCGGCCGTCCCGCAGGTACCAGACCGAGGCCTCCAGGAGGTTTCCTTCGGCCTCGACGTTGTGCACCCGAAGAATCATCTCCAGCGGCCCTCCCGCCATCGAGCCGTAGCACTCGAATGACTTGATCCGGCTGGGCAGCACGGTCGTGTCATACATCCTGCGGCTCCAGAACGTGGCGATCTGGGGGCCGGCATCCAGCACGATGGGGTCAATGAGCCAGCCGCGGCCGACGTGCCGGCCCAGGCAATCTTGCGGGCTCGACGGACGAACAATCGCGTCCATGCCGCTGGAGTCGAGGCTCCTGAGATCCTCGATCACCCACAGCAGACGGCCGTGGAAGAGCCAGCGGATGTAGGTCTCCGCGGCGCTCATGGTAAATGGATCGGCGATGCGATCGATGGCCGGTGCCGGCGGCGGCACGGGACGCTGCGCGGCCATCCGCACCATCGACTCGTAGAGCGGCCGACCCGGCTGGGCCGGATCGGTCAGGCGCACCCGCCACTCGCCCTCGCTTTCGCTCCGGACGATGGGCTCGGCGCGGACCGCGACCGTACGCGGTCGACCGCCAATGACCACTCCCGAATACATCCGCACGTTCTGGATCTCGACGACATGCCATTCGGGCTCGGCGGCCGCGGCCGCCTCGGCCATCAACTCCATGGCGACGGCCAGGGGAAGTACCGGCTTGCCGTCGATCTCATGGTGGTTGAGATAAGGTTGGCGGGACGGGTCGAGAATGACCGAGGCCTCCACCACGCTGCCCGCAAGGTGTGCCAGCGCATGCCCCGCAAGGAGTGGCGTGGATTCCGCCGAGGATCGCCGGGAGCGGATGCGATCCGCGGGCTCAACCCAGGGGCCTGGCCCCAGGATCACGCAGGCGTCGTCGCCCGGGCTGGCAAGCTCCCGCAGGACCGCCGGCCGGCCGGCTTCCACCGTGACCATGGGAACCCCGCGCGACTCGAATTGCCGCGCCACTTCCGGCTTGACCATCCCGGCGCCAGTCCAGGGGCCCCAGTTGAGCGCAACCACTTTCTTGTAACCCAGATGGCGGAGCCGCCCAGCGATGCGGTTGAGTGTCTCGTTGGCGGCCGCGTAATCCACCTGGCCCGGGTTGCCGAAGAATCCGGCCACCGACGAGAAGAGCAGGATGAATCTCAAACGCGCGGCATCCAGCACGGGCAGAAGCGTCAGCAGCGGATCGATCTTGGTGCCCACGACCCGGTCAAACGAGTCAACCAGCTTGTCGGCGATGAGCCGATCCTCGATGATGCCGGCTCCGTGAATGACTCCGTCGATCTCCCCGAACCGTTCGCGAACCATCGCGACGATCGCCTCGAGCTGTGCGCCGTCGCGCACATCGCACGAGAGGTACTCGACGTTCGAGCCGGCCGCCCGGATTGCCTTCAAGGTGGCGCGGATCTCGCGCTCCCTGAGCAATCGCTGGAGCCTCGCCTCAATCTGCTGGGGAACGAGGGTGAGGCCTTCCCGTCGCGTGCGGCTGAGAATGGCTTGCCGGAGCTCGGCGACGCTCGAAAGCGCCGCGGTCTCGGAGTCCTCAGCGGCAGCGGGCGGCTGCGAGCGGCCAAGCAAGACGAACGTCGCACGCGAGTGCGCGGCCAGCTCGCGGACCACCTCGCCCGTGATGCCCTGGGCTCCGCCGGTCACGAGCACAACGCTACGTGCGTCCAGGACACCTTCGAGCGTCCCCGGATTGGGGGACATTTCTTTTCGTATGACCCGCAAGGCGAAGCGGCGGCCTCCCCGGTAGCCCACCTCCACGGAGCCGCTCGTGACCGGTTCCAGAAGCAGGGCCGCCGGCTCCGGAAGCTCGTCGGCGTCGACCGTGCGGAACCGCGCCTCGGGCCATTCCCGGGCCGCCGTCTTGAGCATTCCCGCGATCCCTCCGCGCCACGGGCAGGTCAGCTCCAGCTCGGGTTCGCCCCCGAACTGCGCACCACCGCTCGTCAAGGCGACGACGGAGAACGACCCGTTCTTCGCGGCGCGCAGCTCGGGCACAACGGCCTGCATCAAGAACAGCAAACCCTTCCATTCGATATTCACGCGGCCGGCCCAGTCCTCGGCCGCAATGCCCGGGAAGCTCGGCGCAGGCGGAGCGGCGCCAGATGAATGACTCCGGCGATTCCTTCCTGCCGCAAGGGGTCGACAACTCTCGCCACCGCCTCGCGAGTGCTCAGATCGGCATCCCGCAGGAGAACCGGGCGGCCGCCCCCCTGCTCGATCTCCCGGGCCAGCATCGGCGCGTAGCCGTGACCGTCGTCCGTGAGAATCCAGACGCCCTCGGGCAGGACGCTGCATGCGTCGGCGCCCTGAGGTTCCTCGAATGCTTCCGCCACGCACCTGGGGCAAGCATCCAGGGTCATCCCGGCGTGGTGGTCACGCGTCTCGACCGGCGCTGCGACCTCGGTCGTGGAAGCGGCGGATGGCTGATCCCCCAGCTTCGCCACCCCCGCGAGGATTGCCCGCAAGGTCTTCGCCGCGCTCATCTCCTCCATGAACCACCCCGGCGGCTCGCCGAGACCGGGCAACGCACGGCGACGGAACGCGCCGATGATCTCCACCCGCTTGATCGAGTCGATCCCAAGCTCCGCCTCCAGATTCGCGTCCAGACCCAGCATCTCCGCCGGGTAACCCGTGCGCTCGCTGGTGATCTCCAGCAGCATGCCCTCCGCGTCCGCAGGGCTCGGACCCGGCACCGTTGCTGCCGCAACCAGTGGTGCGACCGGGTGCGCCGCCGCGCTGCCGTCCGCGGCTCCCAGCTTCGCCACCCCCGCGAGGATCGCCCGCAACGTCTTCGCCGCGCTCATCTCCTCCATGAACCACCCCGGCGGCTCCCCAAGACCCGGCAACGCCCGCCGACGGAACGCGCCGATGATCTCCACCCGCTTGATCGAGTCGATCCCCAGCTCCGCCTCCAGGTTCGCGTCCAGACCCAGCATCTCCGCGGGGTAACCCGTGCGCTCGCTGGTGATCTCCAGCAGCATGCCCTCCGCGTCCGCGGGGCTCGGGCCCGGCACCGTCGCGGCCGCAAGCAGTGGTGCGACCGGGGACGCCGCCGCGCTGCCGTCCGCGGCCCCCAGCTTCGCCACCCCCGCGAGGATCGCCCGCAGCGTCTTCGCCGCGCTCATCTCCTCCATGAACCACCCCGGCGGCTCGCCAAGTCCGGGCAACGCCCGGCGACGGAACGCGCCGATGATCTCCACCCGCTTGATCGAGTCGATCCCCAGCTCCGCCTCCAGGTTCGCGTCCAGACCCAGCATCTCCGCAGGGTAACCCGTGCGCTCGCTGGTGATCTCCAGCAGGAGGTGTTCCGCTTCCGCCACGCCGAGTCCACTCGTCACAACCGTGGCGGTCGGGGGCGGCAGTGAGGGTGCAACTGGCTGAAGCTGGACCGGAGTCGGAGCCGCGGCCGTTTCATCGTGGGTGCTGCCGTTTCGCACCGGTTGCGGCATGAAGGGGGGGATGTCGATTGCAACCGATGGTGTTGCCTGGGCGGCAGGCTGTGCTTCGGAATGCCCGTTCACCGCGAACGGCACAACCGTTGCCGCCTGGCCGAATCCGAGATCCAGGCCTGCTCCGCCGGAGCTGGCGCGATCGAAAAAGGCCTCGAGGACCGAGTTCTGGGCCCGGATGAACCGCCTCATCGTCCTCTGAAAATCGGCGTAGGCATCCAGGTCTGCCTGGAGCGGTGCCCCGGTCGGGTGATCGGGGACCCGGGCCGGCGGGGAACCGTTGCTCGTCTTCTGCCCGTTCGGGACAACCTGGGACCTCGACTCGGGGGCTGCGCTGTCCGGAGGGTGGGAGTGGCCGTTGGAGGGCGCGGGGTTTTTCAGCTTGGCCGTTGTCATGGTCGTGAGCCTCGAATCACCGGGGTGAGCGGCCGCATGGGCGTTGGCCCCATTCTTGTGGGCCACCGCATCGTCGTGTGTTCCGTTGCCGTGGCTTGCCTGCTCGTTGCTGGCACCGTGGCTGCGTGCGCTACCGTTGCTGTGTGCGCTATCGTGGCCGTTGTTCGCGACGTGTCGGGGCTCACCGTTGCTCCGGCCGGCGTGCGCCGCGGCCGGCGCGTGCCCGTTGCCGGCTGGTTGCACAGCCGCGTTTGCCCCGTTGCGGGCCTCTTCCGGTGACACCAGGGTTGCGCGGAGGGCTCGCTTCCGTGGCTCGCCGATCGGCCGGGCCGACCCACCGTCCACCAACCAGGTGTGCGCGGGCAGCGCGGGCGGGGCAAGTGCTGACGGATTGCCAAGATCGAGGAGTTCGAGCCGGCGGCCCTCGTAGAGCCGCTCCAGGTTGACCTCGACACCATGCAGCACCAGTTCCGCCAGGCCGCGGAGGAACGGCTCCAGCCCGCCGGTCCCACGCGCCTGCAAGCCGATCGACACGTGTGGCCGATCGCCGAGAATCTGGCTCACCAGCCTGGCTCCCACCGCGCCGGGGCCAAGCTCGACGAAGACCCGCGCTCCCGCCTCGTAAAGTGCTTCCACCTCGTCGACGAAGCGAACCTCGCGGACGATCTGCTCGCTCAGGAGCTCACGGATCCGATCGGGATCGGCGGCGTGGGCCGCGGCCGTCACGTTGCTGTACACCGGCAGGGCAGGGGGGCGGATCTCGGCTTGCCGCAGCGCTTGCTCGAACTGCTCGCGGGCCGGGGCCACGATCGGGCTGTGGAAGGCACAGGCCACCGCGATGGCCGAGGTGTTGATTCCCGCGGCCTCGAGCCGCCTGGCCGCGCCGGCGATCCCCGACCTGGACCCACTGATCACCGTCTGGCGGGGACTGTTGTGGTTCGCGACCCACACGTTCTCACAGCCCTCGATCGCACGGAGCACCTCGCCGCGGTCGGCATGGGCGGCGAGCATGGTGCCGGCGTCGGCACCTGGGGAGCCGCCGGCCGCCCGATGCATCGCCTGGCCGCGGGCCAGCGAAAGCTGGAACAGGGTCGCTTCATCCAGGCTTCCAGCGGCGTGCAGGGCCACGAGCTCGCCGTAGCTGTGTCCGCCGACCAGGTCGGGCCGGACTCCGAAGGCGGCCATGAGGCGGAGCAGGGCCAGACCGGACGCCCCCAGCGCGGGCTGCGCGACATCGGTCGATTTCAGGGCCTCGGCCGCCTGGAGCCGCTCCTGGTCGCTGAACGCGGGGGGTGGGAAGATGAGCTCGCTGAGCCGGCGGGGATAGGCTCCGCCCAGGATCGCGTCGGCGCGCTCGAAGGTGCTGGAGACCTCGGCAAACTCAGTGGCCAGCTCGCGGAGCATGTTCGGGTACTGCGCGCCCTGGCCCGGGAACAGGAAGGCCAGCGGTGTGCCGCGACCGAGCCAGGCCGGGCCGGAGTCACGCTGGAGCAGCGCTTCGGGACGCGGTGATTCGTTTGCCTCCAGGCCGTCGGCCGCGGCCGCCAGCTTTTCCTGGAGCTGGTCGATGCTGGTGGCCACGATCGCGGCCCGGGGCCCGGCCGCCGCCAGCGGCGAGCGCCGGAAGAGGGTATAGGCGACATCGGCCAGCTCCAGCCTGGCTCCCCCCGCGACGGCCCGCTTCAGGTCGCCGGCAAGGCCGCGCAGCCGCGCGGCGAGATCCGCCGTCGATCGGCCCGAGAGGACGACCAGCTCGGCCGACCGGCTGCGGTGGGCCGGCTCCCGCGCCGGCGTGCCCGCCTGATCTTCGTAGCCCTCCAGCACGGCGTGGAAGTTCGTGCCGCCGAAACCGAACGACGAGACGCCGGCCCGCCGGGGATGGCTGTTGCGGATCCACGGCCGCAGTTCCGTATTCACGTAGAGCGCTCCGCCGTCCATGCCGGCTTTCGGGTTCGGCCGTTCCACATGCAGTGTGGGTGGGAGCACCCGGTGGTAGAGGGCGAGCGACGTCTTGATCAGGCTGATGACGCCGGCCGTGGACTTGGTGTGGCCGATCATCGATTTGATGCTGCCCACCGCCGCGGACTGAGGGGCTGCCCCACGATCGGCCAGCAGGTTTGCCAGTGTCCGGCACTCGGTTGCGTCGCCGACCGCCGTGCCGGTGCCGTGAGCCTCGAAGAGGCCGACCGTCTCGGGTCCGAAGCCGGCCTGGGCGTACGCGCGGCGGAGCGTGAGCATCTGGCCTTCCGGCCGGGGAGCGGTGAGCCCCTTGCTGCGGCCGTCGGAGGCGCCTGCCACCGCCCGGATGACGGCGTAGATGCGATCGCCGTCGCGCTCGGCGTCGGCGAGCCGCTTGAGGACCACGGCCGCCAGCCCCTCGCTGATCACGATGCCGTCGGCGCTGGCATCGAATGCCCGCGACCGGCCCCGGGGCGAGAGCGCACCACTCTTGGAGAAGCAGAGGTAGGCGAAGGGGTTCTGCACCGTGTCGCAGCCGCCGACGATCATCATGTCGCTGGTTCCGGCCGCCAGTTCGCGGCAGCCCAGGTACACCGCCGCCAGCGACGAGGCGCACGCCGCGTCGACCGTGAAGTTGGGGCCGCCCAGGTCGAACCGGTTACTGATCCGGCCCGCCAGCACGTTCGCGAGGATGCCCGCGAAGCTGTCCTCGGTCCACTCGGGCAACTGGTCCCACAGCAGCGCTCCGGGGTTCTCGAAATAATGGGGAAGCAGGGCTCGGAAGCCATACTTCAAGCCCAGGTCGGCCGCTCCTCCCGACACACCGAAGATCACTCCGGTGCGAGCCCTGGCAGGGTTGCGGCCGTGATAGCCGGCATCGCGGAGCACGCGGTCGACCACCTCGAGGGCCAGCAGTTGCGCCGGCTCGATACTCCGCAAGGCGGCCGGCGGGATGCCGAACTTGAACGGGTCGAACGGGACCTCGGCCAGGAAGCCGCCCCAGCGGCTGTTGAACTTGTCGCGGGTGCCGCGGTCGGGGTCGAACCAGCGGTCGACGTCGAACCGGTCAGGGGGGATCTCGGCAATCAGGTCGCGTTTCTGGATGATGCTGTCCCAGAGCTCGGTGATCGTCGTGGCGCCTGGCACAAGGCACGAGAGGCCGACGACGGCGATCTCCAGGGGCGGGGCAGACGGCTCCACGTCGATCCGCGGAACCGCGGGCAGGCTCGTCCAGGTCGCGAGCCGGCCGGCGGAACCCGCAGAGACGTCGCGGTGCATCTCCGCGATCGTGCAGATGTTCCGCCGCAGTGCGGCCACCTGGCCGATCATGTACATGCCGTCGCGTTCCTGCTGGCGGATATCCACACGCACCAGTCCGTCGCCGCCCGACGCGGCTGCCGGCTGGCGGACAATTCCCTTGGAGGCGATCCGCAAACGCCCCATGTTCAGCGCCTCGAGCTCCTCGCGGATCTCCTCCTGGGGACGGCCTGCGCGCATCAGCTCGACCTTGCGGGCCTCGAAGTAGCGAACGTACTTGGTATCCGCGCAGCGGATGGCGTGTCCCGGGCCCGATTCGACCAGGATGGTCTGATCGCAGCTCCTGGCGATCTCCTGGAACTGGGAAACGATGGCGTTCGAGCTGACGATCTCCTCGGTGAAGAGGTACGCGGTGCCCAGGAGGGCGCCCACATTCACGCCGCGCTTCACCAGCGGCTGCGCGATCGCCGCGACCATCGCCCCGCTCGTCGCGTCGTGGATGCCGCCCGCGAACGCCACGTGGATCTTCCGCATCTCCGCATCTGGAAGCCCGGACTGGACCAGCACGCGGATCATCGATTCCCAGAGCACGAAGCTGCTTCGCGGGCCGACGTGGCCCCCGCACTCCCGGCCCTCGAAGACGAACCGCCGCGCGCCCGCCTCGAGGAAGCTGGCCAGCAGGTCGGGCGAGGGGACGTGCAGGTAGGTGGTAATCCCCGCAGCTTCGAGGACGGCCGCCTGGTCGGGACGGCCGCCCGCGATGATGGCAAAAGGCGGCCGTGCCGCGAGCACGGCGGTCGTCTGCTCGGCGCGTAGCTCGCGGTCCACGAACCCGAGGATGCCGACGCCCCAGGGGCGGCCAGCCAGTAAAGCCGCGGTGCGCGTCAACAGATCGCGTGTCTGTGCCTCTCGGAACAGCGCCAGCGCCAGGAACGGCAGCCCCCCTGCGTCGGCCACGGCCGCACAGAACTCGGGTACATCGCTGACGCGCGTCATCGGCCCCTGTAAGATCGGGTATGCCGTGCCGTGCGACCGGGCCAGCGGGGCACCAGGCCCCAGAACGTCGGCTTCAAGCTCGCCGCGTTCCAGGGCGGCGATCGGTTCACGGAACTGGTCGAGAAGCCGCGCGACTGAAGAGACCTCGCCCGCCAGATGGGACGCAAAGGCGGCGTCCTGGCCGATGGCCCAGAGCCGGCTGCTGATGCGCGGCTCGCTCATCAGACGGCTGATGGTCCGGTCCCAGGCCTCGGAATCGGTGGAGTCCTCGGCGGCCAGCTTTTCGGAAAGGGCCGCAAGCTGGTCCCTGGCAGGGGTGGCAGCCCGCGCGAAGAGACGGAAGGACCCGCCCCCCGGACAGAGAACTGTTGTCGTCTCGCTGCCGTCCATGGCCGCCACCGCACGCCGCAGCGCCGGGGGCAGCGAGGATTCCCGGGCCAGTGCGAGCTGCCAGTCGAGTACCGCGCCGGCCGCGCCGCCGACTCGGCAGCCCGCAACGGTGGCCGGCCCGACGCCGCCCCACGCATAAACGGGCAGCCCCAACAGCGGCACCAGCCGCTGGAGCAGCACGAACGTCGTCTCCTCCCCGACCCGTCCCCCCGCCTCGTGCCCCTTGGCCACGACGAAGTCGAAGCCGAGCTCCGCGGCCCTTCGCGCCTCGGGCTCGCTGGTGACGATGAGTCCCACTCGACGCGCTGCCGGGCGGCAGGCGGCAAGCGTGCCTGCCAGTACGTCCAGAGGCTCGCAGGTGAGCAGGATCGCCTCGGCATGTGCGAGGACCTCCAGCGCCCTTGAGCCAACCTCTCCCAGCCAGCCGTGCAGCAACAGGCCGTGGCGCCCACTGCGCGAGCCTGGAAAGCCGCTCCACCGGTTCCGGCACGCCCGCGGCCTCGCTTGCGTAAGTGAGATCGAGTATGCCGATTGCGCCCGCACGAGCGGCTGCAATGGCAATGCCCGGGTCCCACAGACCGCAGGGTGTCACACAGAAGAAATCGAAGGAATCATTGGCGATCATTGCTTGCCCCTTGCAATATCGTCAAAGACCGTCTTCCACGGTCGCTCAACTTGTCGGTTTGGCGCCTGGCTATCTCATGGTTCTCTGCCCACACCATTCGGCTTCGTTCACCGGCCCGAGCGGACCGGGCGAACGAAACGTCCCGCGGCGTGCCTCGGCCGTTTCCGGCACGTCACTGGAGGAACACGAGTTTCCCGATCGACTGAGTAGCACCGGGCCGGAAGATCCCGACCGGCACTTGTGTTGTTCCGGAATCCGAGGGGCGCTTGTGTGGAGAGGGCGATCAGTGGACTAAGTAACCCAACAACCAGACCGTCAGCGCCTCAAAAACCGGAACCGTTAGCGTGTGCAATCACGAGCAGGTGATCATCAAGGTCTAGGAACCGTATGTTTTCGGAGAGGACCAACACGTAAAAGAGCGATTGCCTGTAAGATCCACATTTGGAGATGCACTTCTCTAATCAGATTTCAGGAGCAAGCAACTCCTGCTGCGGGAGAGCGGCCATTCTAGAACGGAGCCCTCTTTGGATGCAAACAAAATTATTGTGGCGTTTCTTAAAACAATCAAAGGTGGCCGATCCGGTCAGAATCCTTCGACCTAAAGTCCCACTGAATCGGGCTTTACCATGAGAGTGTGCTCGGATGGACCCGCCCGCAGCACCGCAAGAGTCGGCAAGCGAAGTTACGGCAACGCATCGTTTTGTTGATTTCAAACAACATGCGGCGAATGCAACATTGCCGTGCGCGCTCCGGGTGAAGGTGCGAGATCCAAATACCTATCAATCGCATCAATTCGTTCCGTTGCGCTTGCAACAGGAGAGAGGCGGGGCACGACAGGATCGGCGCGGCGCGGCACCTACGGGATGGTTATGCTGGAAGTAGGTCTGAGCCACGCAGTCAGCGACCTCGACGACCGGGGGATTCATGACGCCCGAGGAATTCCGGATCATTGGCCATCAGCTCATCGACTGGATTGCGCATGACCGTGCCACGCTGGAGCAGCGGCCCGTGATGGCTCGGGTGTCTCCCGGCGAGGTGAAGGCACAACTGCCCGCCGGCCCACCCGAGACCGCGGAAGAATTCGAAGCAATCTTCCGCGATCTCGAGCAGATCATTCTGCCGGGGCTTTCTCTCTGGCAGCATCCCAGCTTCTTCGGTTACTTTCCGGCCAATGCTTCCTTATCCAGTGTGCTTGGCGATTTCTTGAGCACCGGTCTGGGTGTGCTGGGGCTCTCCTGGCAGTCCAGCCCGGCGCTCACCGAGGTCGAGGAGGTCGTCACTGACTGGATGCGCCAGATCGTCGGGCTCTCCTGTGGCTGGAGCGGTGTGATCCAGGACACGGCGTCCACCTCCACCCTCGTGGCGCTGCTCTGCGCGCGCGAACGCTTCGAGCGGCTTTGCGATGAGCCGGGGCGGTCTGTCGGAACGGGCCAGACCGCTGGTCGTCTACGGCTCGGAGCAGGCGCACAGCTCCGTCGCGAAAGCCGCGCTGCTGGCGGGGTTCGGCCGCGACAATCTCCGCCTCATTGCCTGCGACGACACTTACGCGATGCGGCCGGAGGCGCTGGACGCCGCCATCCTCCGCGACAGGGACCAGGGCAAGACGCCCTGCGCCGTTGTCGCCACGACCGGGACCACGACCACCACCGCGGTCGACCCGTTGCAAGACATTGCTCGGATCGCGGGGTCCCACGGCCTCTGGCTGCACGTGGATGCCGCCATGGCGGGATCGGCCATGATCCTTCCCGAATGCCGCTGGATGTGGCAGGGCATCGAGAACGCCGACTCGCTGGTGCTCAACGCCCACAAGTGGCTGGGCGCGGCGTTCGATTGCTCGCTCTACTTCGTCCGCGACCCGGAGCACCTGATCCGCGTGATGTCGACCAATCCCAGCTACCTTCAGTCGACCGCCGACGGCCAGGTGAAGAACTTCCGCGACTGGGGTATCCCCCTCGGCCGCCGGTTCCGGGCACTGAAGCTCTGGGCCTTGCTTCGTACCGAGGGCGTGGCGGCCTTGCAGGCGCGGCTCCGCCGCGACATCGAAAATGTGCGCTGGCTGGCCGGGCAGGTGCGGTCCTGCCCCGGCTGGCGCGTGCTCGCGCCCGTCATACTGCAAACGGTCTGCATCCGCCATGAACCCGCCGGACTGGAGGGAGAGGCGCTGGACGCGCACACCCTGGGCTGGGCCGACCGCGTCAATCGCTCGGGCGCAGCCTACCTCACTCCCGCGATCCTCGACAGCCGCTGGATGGTCCGCGTCTCCATCGGCGCCGAGTGGACCGAACGCGGTCACGTCGAGGCCCTCTGGCAGGAGATCCGCCGCCAGGTGGATGGAACCGGCCATCCGAGTCTGGCAGACTGAAGCCGGGTGACCGGCGGCGTTCACCGGTTCGATGGTTTGCGGTTCAACATCCTGAAGGAGCCGGCCATGAGCGACAGCACCGGGCGGCGGACTCTCCTGAAACACCTGGGCGCGGGCTTGCTGGGGGCCGTTGCTGTCCACGAGCCTGGAGGAGCGGCAGCGGCCCAGCCGCCCAACGTGAAGACCCTGGGCGCCGCGGGCGTGAAGACCTCGACCCGGCCGCGGCAGGCCTGGCAGCCCGTCAGTGACCGGCGCATCCGCGTGGGCATCGTCGGCTACGGCGTGTGCCAGTTCGGCGCGGCGTTCGGCTTCCAGGACCATCCCAACGTCGAGGTCGCCGCCGTGAGCGACCTCTTTCCCGACCGCTGTGCCGCACTGGCGCAGGCCTGCCGGTGTACGAGGACGTACCCCTCACTTGAGGAGCTGGTGAAGGACGACCGGCTGGAAGCCGTCTTCGTCGCGACCGATGCGCCCAGCCATGCTCGCCACTGCATCGAGGTGCTCAAGCACGGCAAGCACGTCGCCTCTGCCGTGCCGGCCGTGTTCGGCTCGCTGGAGGACGCCGAGGCGCTGCACCAGGCCGTCAAGTCGAGCGGCCGGAAGTACATGATGTTCGAGACATCGGCCTTCCACGACGATTGCCATGCCATGCGGCAGATCTACAAGGCCGGCGGGTTCGGCAAGCTCGTCTACACTGAAGGCGAGTACCTGCATCATTCGCCGGTGCAGATCGACTCGTACAAGCAGTGGCGCGTCGGTCTGCCTCCGCAGTGGTACCCCACCCACGCCACCGCGTATTACGTGGCTGTGACCGGCGGTCGCTTCACCTCGGTCGAGTGCCTGGGCATGCCCAGCCTGATCAAGGAGCTGCAACCGCAGAACAACCGTTACAAGAACCCCTTTGGCACCGAGATCGCGCTGCTGCGCACCAGCGAGGGGGGCACGGCGCGGATGGCCATGAGCTGGGACACGTTCGTGCCGGGCCACGAGTCGGGCCGCGTCTACGGTCAGCGCGGGTTCATGGTGGGCATGAGCTATACCGGCCAGGAGCAGAAGCTGCCCGACCTGGAGCGTCCACCATTGCCTCCCTCGGTCGATCCGGGGGGCCACGGCGGCTCGCACGGCCACCTCATGAACGAGTTCGTCACAGCGATCCTCGAGGACCGCCAACCCCTGGTCGACATCACCCTGGCGCTGAACATGACCGTCCCCGGCATCGTCGCCCACCAGTCGGCACTGAAAGACGGCGAACGACTCAAGATTCCTCAGTTTGCCTGACCGTTGCCTGGAAGAAATACCGCACGGGGACGCGCCGTGCGCGTAAAGGCGATTCGCTCCGCTGCACCCCCGAGGCTTCTCAAGATGTCGGTCCAGCGGCGAGAATACGCCTTCATGATGGCTCAGACGGCAGGCGATCTCGGCGCCAAGGGCAGGCGATCGAGGTGGTCCCGAGCTGGCGGCGGTGGATAAATCGTGACACAATCCCCCAAGATCGGTCAGCCGTGGCTAGCTCCACTGAGCTCGAGGTCATGAAGTATGAGTAGTCCTTCCAACAATGACACGTGGATCATCGAAGCCGGCGACATCGTAATCGCGAAGTGGACTGCCCTCGGCGACTGTGCCCTGTCGCCTCTTCGAGCGACTGATCCACTGCGTGTGGGTCGCCGATTACGGGATGCGCAACGCAGGTGATCTCGAAACGGCTTGTGACGTCTACCCGGATTTCCAGCGAGAGGCAGCTCACCTCGCCGGAGAACTCGGTCTCGGATTCACGCACGACTCGTTCTCGTTGCCGATGGAGACTCTCCAGGGCGAGTATTTCGAGCGGTTTGATCGCATCTGCGACGAGATCAAGAATGGCACATCCAAGATCAATGGTGACGTAGCGTGAGAATAAAGAGATCGCTGAAAGCGTGAGCCGACGCCGCTTGATACGCAGCAAACGAGGGACAGATGCGGCCATCCTTTTTCCATTGTTTCCAAGAGTGGCTGGCACTAGCCTCGAAACCAGCGGGTCGCTCGTTGCAAGCGTGTGTAGGAACCGGATATGTGGGTGGCCCAACCACCCTGACCACCCTGAGGAGACACCGCAATGACGCCGATACAACGGCTTCAGGAATGGTTCGCAAGCGAGAGCAATGGCGACTGGGAGCACTGTAATGGCATAATGATACAAACACTCGACAATCCGGGTTGGGCGATCGACATCGATATAAAGGGAACGTCTTGTGAACATCGTCACTTCGCATCGGAAAGACGCGAACGTAATGAGCATGATTGGATACATGCGTTACTTTCAGGCGGCATCTTCAAGATACGTTGCGGAGCGAGGAATTTGGACGAAAGCCTCGAAATCTTTTGCGACTGGGCAGGGTTCCGGGGCTGACTCGTCTCGTGGAGCCATCCAGGTTTCCCTTACTTCAAGTAGTGGCTGGCTCCGTTGTTGAAGCCACCGCTACAGCTGGGCTTGCTTCATCCACCCGCCAGTCATTCCCGCCCGTCAATCCCGCCAATGGATTGGTGGAAATCTCCATCGTGGCAATTCTGGCAGGTTCAAGCGCTGTCGTACGTCCTGCGAAAATGGCCCTATGGTCAAGCACGTGGTGGGCTCCATCGGCCGGTGCGGGGTTGATTGTGCGCGCGGGCAGCGGTCCAATGAGGTGGATCACACCCGCCTGCGAATCCATGCCGTGCGCCGTCGCACGCACCCTCCCTGAACCTCCGGCTGCGAGGAGCCGCACCATGTTGAAGATGTTCGTGCTTTCCTCGGTTGTGGCCGTTTCTTCCGTGCTGCCGGCCATGGCATCCGATGACCTGGCCAGGAATTTCAAGGAACCGCCTCCATCCGCTCGCCCCTGGGTCTACTGGTTCTGGCTGAATAGCAACATCACCAGGGCGGGTATCACGGCTGACCTGGAAGCGATGCAGCGCGTGGGGATCGGCGGCGTGCTCATCATGGAAGTCGACCAGGGCGTGCCCGTGGGAAACGTTCCGTTCATGAGCGAGCGCTGGCGGGAGATGTTCCGCCATGCGGTTGCCGAGGCCGGGCGGCTTGGCCTGGAAATCAATATGAATGATGACGCCGGCTGGAACGGCAGCGGCGGTCCCTGGATCACGCCCGAGCAGTCGATGCAGGAGGTCGTCTGGACGGAGACCCAGATCACCGGCCCGAAGCATTACGAGGGCGCATTGCCGCAGCCTCGGGCCAGGGCGAACTTCTACCGTGATATCACCGTCCTTGCCGTTCCCGACACGGGGTCCTACCGCCTGCCGGAGTATGAAGCGAAGGGCGCGTTTCAGAGCCGCGATCACCCGAAGCCGGCCGGGGGTCAGGCAGCGGCACCGAGCGCCATTGCGCAGGACCGCGTTGTCGACCTGACCGCGCGGATGGCGGCTGATGGCCGCCTGGCCTGGGACGTCCCGGCAGGCCGATGGGTCGTCCTGCGGTTCGGCCACACGACGACAAACGTCGTGAACCAGCCTGCGCCGGCGAGCGGCCGGGGCCTGGAATGCGACAAGCTCAGCGCCGCGGGGATAGAAGCCCAGTTCGCCGGCATGATGGCAAAGCTGGCCAGCGACGTCGGCCCGGCCGCCGGCAAGACGCTCGTCGCCACGCACATTGATAGCTGGGAGAACGGCACGCAGAACTGGACGGCACGGATGCGCGAGGAGTTCGAGCGCAGACGCGGCTACACCATGACGCCCTACCTGCCGGTCCTCAGCGGACGGGTGGTGGGTAGCCCCGAGATCTCCGAGCGCTTCCTCTGGGACCTGCGGCAGACGATCTCGGAGCTGGTGATCGCGAACTACGCGGGGCGGATGAGCCAGCTTGCCCACGAGCGCGGGCTCAGGTTCACGGCCGAGGCCTACGGTAGCCCGTGCGACCACTTGCCCTATGCCGGGCAAGCCGACGAGCCGATGGGTGAGTTCTGGATCGGCGGCAGCTACATGGAAAGCTGCCGGGGCATGGCGTCGGCGGCTCATACTTACGGCAAGCCGATCATCGGGGCCGAGGCATTCACCGCCACCGACGCCGAGCGCTGGACCCAGCACCCGGCGACGCTCAAGGCACTGGGAGACCGTGCCTTCTGCGAGGGCATCAACCGCTTCGTGTTCCACCGCTATGCGCTCCAGCCCTGGGCCGATGTGCGGCCGGGCATGACCATGGGACCGTGGGGCATTCATTACGAGCGCACCGAGACCTGGTGGAACTGGACGAGGCCCTGGCACGATTACCTGGCGCGGTGCCAGTACCTGCTTCGCCAGGGGCGCTTCGTGGCCGATCTCTGCTACCTGCAACCCGAGGCGCCGCCGCAGTCGTTCCACGAGCACCCCCGCGACGGCTACAACTGGGACGAATGCGACGCCGGCGTCGTGCTCGGGCGTATGACCGTGCGCGATGGCCGTCTCGTGCTCCCCGACGGCATGAGCTACCGCCTGCTGGTGTTGCCGGAAACGGCCACGATGACGCCTGCCTTGCTGGGGAAGGTCAAGTCCCTGGTTGCAGCGGGCGCGACGGTGGTGGGCTCGCGGCCCAACAGGTCGCCCGGCCTGGGTGGATACCCGGAATGTGACGCCCTTGTCCAGCAGCTTGCCGCCGAACTCTGGGCCGATTGCGACGGCAAGGCCGTCAAGGAACACCGCCTGGGCCAGGGACGCATCGTCTCGGGGATCCATCCGGAGCGCGTGCTGGCCGCGGCTGGGGTCCTGCCCGATTTTCAGAGTTCGTCGGATCTCCGTTTCCTGCACCGCACCCTGGGCGACAGCGAGCTGTACTTCGTGTCCAACCCGAATCCCATCCGCCAGTCCGCCGTTTGCTCGTTCCGCGTGACCGGCAAGGCGCCCGAATTCTGGTGCCCCGAATCGGGACGGATGGAGCTGGCCGCGGTGTACTCCGAAGAGCCGGGCGTCACCCGGGTGCTGGTTCCCCTGGAGGCGAGCGGCTCGGTATTCGTCGTGTTCCGCAACCAGGTGGGCAACAACTTCCAGGTCGCCAGCGTTCGGCATGATGGCAAGGCCATCCTGACCACAGCCGTCAAGCCGGCCGCGAAGCTCGTCATTGGCAAGGCGGTTTATGGAGTTCCTGGCGATCCTGCACGTACCCGCGACGTGCGGGCGCAGGTCCAGCACATGGTCGATGCCGGCGCGGATCGCTTCGAAGTGGCCAGGATGGCGGCCGGTGACGACCCTGCATTTGGCGTGGTCAAGACCCTGGTCGTCGAGTACGCCGTGGACGGGCTGTCCTGCACGGCCGAGGCCAAAGACCCGGAGACGATTGTCCTGGCGCAGGACTCCTCAGGAGCGCGTGATTGACGTGCACCGCAGCGCCGACGGTCCGCTCGAGCTCGAGGCCTGGAAGCCAGGGCAGTACGAGCTGGCACTCCCCTCGGGATCGAAACGGCTGGAGGTGCCCGTGCTCCCCGAGCCGACGGAGCTCGATGGCCCCTGGAGCGTGCGTTTCACGCCGGGCCGGGGTGTAGCGAATCAGGCTGCATTCCCGGAGCTCCAGTCGTGGTCGCAAAACGCCGATCCCGGCATCAAGTACTACTCCGGCGAGGCGGCATATACCCGGACGATCGAGCTGCGACCGGAGCTGTTCGGTCCCTCACGACGGGTCTACCTGGACCTCGGACGGGTGGAAGTGATGGCCCGGATCAGGCTCAACGGCAAGGATCTGGGCACGGTCTGGAAGCCGCCCTACCTGGTGGACCTGACCAGCGCCGCGCATCCCGGCTCCAACGCTCTGGAGGTCCAGGTGGTGAACCTCTGGATCAACCGATTGATCGGCGATGAGCAGTTACCCGAAGACAGCCCGCGGAACCCCAATGGCACGCTCAAGGAATGGCCGCGGTGGCTGAACGAAGGCAAGACGAGCCCGACCGGGCGCTCCACCTTCACGGCCTGGCGGCTCTGGAAGAAGACGGACGTCCCTGTTGCCTCTGGCCTGCTCGGACCGGTGCGGTTGCTGGCGACCGAACGATTCAGCGTCGCCCTGGATTGAGCTGCCAGCCGCTTGTTGCCAGCCGGCCGCTGATGTGGTGCACCGGTGAATCCGGATCAGCCAGACGGGTGTGGGCCACGAAGGGCGCCGCATCGGCAATCGCGGCGCGCTTCCGTCGATCTCGCTCTTGATCCAGCTTTCCCTGGCGAACTGGTGCAACAGCTTGCATTGAACGGGTACAATTGTTCGATCCCATTGTTCCTCGCTGGCGCGATGGCATGGATTTTCACAAGCATCGCCTCAACCGTACCTGTCAATCAGCGAGAGCGGCGAATGAGCATCCCGATGAACCCGCGTTCCACCGTGTCGTCTGCCGGGGGCTACCCAGACTGTGACAGGCAGGTGGGGACAAGCCTGGACCCGGCCGGAGGCGAGGCGCCGCGACGGCTTGAGAGCCCGGTGCCATCCAGCGATACGACCAGCGCCCCCGGTGCGATCACAGCGACGCAAGAAGATCCTCTGCTTGCGGATCCGCTGGCCACGGCGAATGAGAAGACCGTGCCTCACGCGGTCCGCACCATGCTGGAGTTCCTGGCACCTTCGGATCGGCCTGGGTCGCTGGGCCGGCTGGGGCCCTATGAGATCCTCCAGCACATCGGCCAGGGGGGCATGGGAGTCGTCTTCCGGGCACTCGACGAACGCCTGAGCCGCATCGTTGCCGTGAAGATGCTGGCCCCGGCGCTCGCTGCCAGCAAGCCGGCCCGGATGCGGTTCGAGCGCGAAGCGCGGGCGGCTGCCGCGGTCTGCCATGAGAACGTCGTGACGATTCACGCGGTCGACGAGGCTGCGGGACATCCCTACCTGGTGATGCAATTTGTCGCGGGTCAATCACTCCAGGACAAGATCCAGCGCAAGGGCGCGCTGGAACTCAAGGAGATCCTCCGCATCGGCATGCAGGTCGCGGCGGGCCTGGCTGCCGCGCATGAACAGGGGCTGATCCATCGCGACATCAAACCTTCCAACCTGCTGCTGGAGAATAGCGTCGAGCGGGTCAAGATCACCGATTTCGGCCTGGCTCGCGCCCTGGACGACGCCAGCATCACGGACAGTGGCGTCGTGCTGGGAACGCCGCACTACATGTCGCCCGAGCAGGCAAGAGGGGAGGCCTCGGACCATCGTTCGGACCTCTACAGTCTGGGCAGCGTGCTCTTTGCAATGTGTACCGGGCAGCCGCCTTTCCGCGCCGAGTCCACCGTGGCGGTGCTGCGCAAGGTCAGCGATGAGCCACCGCGCTCGATCCGCGAGCTGAACCCGGAGATTCCCGAGTGGCTGGCGGCGACCGTTGCCAGGCTCATGGCCAAGGACCCGGAGGCGCGCTTTCAGCGCGCTTCGGATGTCGCCGAGCAGCTTGCTCTTCATCTGGCCCAGCTTCAGCAACCCGCGCGCCTGGTGTCAGCCGATCCCATGAAGGCCGAATCGCTGAAGTCTCCCCGCCGACTCTTCCCTCGCGCCAGGCTGGCGATCCCGCTGATCGGCGGACTTGCGGCGATCTTGATCGCGGCCGCGGCCTGGCTGGCATATCAGTCGTTCCAGCCAGCCCGGAACGCCAAGACGGCTCTGGCGCTGATTCCCCTGGAAGCCGAGAAAACGGCCATCTCCACCGTCCGTTCGCCAGTCCCCCCGGCAGCCGTTGCCCTTGGAGCTGAGCGGCGCTCCGCATCTCCGGCACCCGCTTTCGCGGCCGTGGCGCCCGAGGCGGCCAGGAAGGCGCTCGACCTGGCCGCCCTGGGGACCCGAGCCTTCCGGCTTGGGGAGATCTCGCAGGCGATCGACCGATACTCGGAGGCGATCCAGCTTGACCCGACCAACATCAGCGCGAGGCTCTCGCGAGCCGGCGTGTACGCCGATCAGCGTTGCTGGAACCTGCCAGGGGTGATCGCCGATGCCACGGAGATCCTCCGTCTCGATCCGAAGAACGCGCGGGCCTTCGAGCTGAGGGCCTATGTCGAGCATTGCAGCGGTGACAATCGCCGCTCGATCGCGGATGCGACCGAGGCGCTGCGCCTCGACCCCAGTTGCTGGGGCGCTTACTCGCACCGGGGGTCCGCATACAACCAGCTGGGCGAATGGAAGCTTGCGATCGCCGATCTGAACGAGTTCCTCAATCGCTATCCCGATTCCCCCTGGCCGCTCATGACCAGGTCCATGGCCCTTGCCTCCCTGGGCCAGGACGACCGCGCCCTGGCAGATATCAATCGGGCCATCGAGCTTGCTCCGGGAATGAACCGATTCTGGTTTACCAGGGCACACTTCTTCGCATCACGGAGAGATTACCAGAGCGCCAAGGCCGACTTCGCGGAGGCGATCCGCGTCAGCTCCGACCTGGACAAGCATATCGCCTATGAGACTCGGGCCCACTTCGAGCTTGGCCTCAGCGAGATTGCGGCCGCCATTGAGGACTACACGCAGGCGATCGCGAGAAACCCGAAGCTGATCGAAAACAAGTATGGCTGGGCGCTTGCGGGCCGGGCCCACGCGTACCTGGTGCAGGGCGAGACCGCTCGAGCACTCGCCGACTGCGAAAGAGCCTTGCGCATCCAACCCAGCATCATCTGGGTCCATGGCTACCGAGGGTTCGCTCTGGCACGCCTGGGCCACTGGGACCGGGCACTGGCCGACTTCACCGAAGCGGCATCGCGGCAACCGGAGTTGAAGGCAAGCTGGCTGACCGCGAAGGCTTCTGTTCTGGCTCTTGCCAGCCGCTTCGCCGAGGCTGAGAAAGCCTTCGACGAAGTCGCGAGGAAGAACCCGGACACGGTGCGCTGGGTGCTGGCATCCAGAGGCTACTATCTGGATCGCTTGCGCGGCGACCACGACCAGGCGATCAAGAACCTCACGCTCGCCGAGCATGCGATCTGGCCGCCCTGCGCGTTCCTCTACCGCGGCAGCATCTCCGCGCGGCGGGGAGACACGGAGCGGGCGCTGGCCGACCTCAAAAGATTCATGGAGTTTGTCGATTCCAGCCGGCCAGACATCTTCGCCGTCGAGGATTTCGTCCCACGCCGCCTGGTATTCCTGCTCGCCCGGGGCGAGGCGTTTCTGACGAAGGCGGACCTCGAGCATGCCCTTGCCGACGCCGAGGAGGCCGTACGCTTCTCAGCGACGTCCGCCGAGGCTCGGCTGCTGCGCGCACGAGTCTACGAAAAGCAGGGAAAAGACAAGCTTGCCGAAGCCGACCGCCGTGCGGCAGCCCAGCTCACGGCCGACCCGATCGTCGCGGCACCGATCACTCGTCCGTGAGCCTCGGACCGGAGGACCAACCGGGCCCCTGTGCTTATCGCCCCTTTCCGAGCGGCGACGTGTCGTAATGGTCGAGCAGGTCCGCAGGGTCCTGGAAGATGGCCAGAGCACCCTTGAGATCCGTATCGTCCCAGCCGCCACAGCGCAGGGCGATCACGCCGACACCCGCGCGCGCGGCCGACTCGATGTCGTACGGGGTATCGCCCAGCATCACAACCCCGCTGGCCGGAAGGCGAATCTGCCCGAGTGCCGCGGCGACGATGTCCGGGTCGGGCTTGGAGCGTTCTGCGTCGTCGGAGGACGTTTTCTCCTCGATCAGGTCCCGGGCGCCACACAGGTCAAGCAGCCGCTCCAGCTCATCGGCCTTCGCCGAGCTGGCGACGACGAGCCTCAGCCCATCGGACCGCATCCGCTCGAGCAGCTCCCGGGTCCTCGGAAAGGCATGAAGCGACGGCAGGAACTCCCGCAGGAAGATCTCCCGGCGACGGTCGCTGACCTGTTTCGCCTCGGGCCGATCCTCGTCCCAGCCGGCAATCTCCTTGAGGACCTTGTCGCCTCCCTTGCCGATGAGCCGGCGGACCCTCTCGAAGCCGACATCGATCCCGTTCGCGGCAAATGCCTTCACCCAGGCACGCGCATGGGCGTCGTTGCTATCAACGAGCGTACCATCGACATCCAGCAGAACTCCGCCAATCGGCATCATGACGCTGCCCTTGCAAGAGTAGGAACGCGGGGGCCTTGGTTCAGGCAACGTCAGATTCCGCAAGTTCTGCGCCCGGGTCACTCCTGGACGAGATACGAATCGAAGACCTGAACCTTCTCGAACAGTTCCTTGTTGTCGGCGACGAACTGGTCATGGCGGGGGCTCTTGAGATACTTGAGCTTTCCCTCCTTGCTGGCGAAGACGACGTGCAGGGCGATGTCGAAATCCTTCACACTGACGGGTTCATCGACGTCCGCGGCCCGGGTTCCCACCGAGAAGTACACTGCGCCCTCATGGCCGCTCAGAAGCTTCTCACACGAGGCAATAAACTTCTCCTTCGATTCCTGGGAATGATCCTTCAGCCAGAAGAAGACCATGTGCGCCAGCTTCGGATCGGCGGGTCGTGCGATGCGCGCTCTCGCCTCCAGGCCGAGCACCAGGCCAAGCGTGACAGCAAGGACACCGATCAGTGCGTTTTTCATGGGGGAAGTTCCGCGCTCGAGGGTGAGGAGTCCGGCAATCGAAGAACCCCATCTTGCCCCCCGCGCAAGGCAACGGCAAGAGCCGGAACCCCGTTCGGCCAGTCATTGAGCGGGCCGGCTGGCCAGCTCCGGTGAAACGTTTTCTCTTCCCAGGTGCTTGACAGCAGACCGCCCACCGGGACGGAATATCCAATGAATGTTTGACCGGCGACCAACGGGGGCAAGGCATGATTGCATACACTTTCAGGGAACGTGTCGCCACAGTTGTGATCGGGACGGCGCTGGTCCTGAGCGTGCCGGCCACCCCTGGAAGGGCCCGCGTGCTGGCCGCCGAGCCGGAGCCTGCCGGCCTGGAGTTCTTCGAGTCCAGGGTTCGTCCCGTGCTGGTCGAGCACTGTTATGGCTGCCATTCGGCACAGGTCCGGAAGCCAAAGGGCGGGCTGTTGCTGGACTCGGCGGAAGGTCTTCGCAAGGGCGGCAGCAGTGGTGCGGTGCTCGTCCCCGGCAAACCGGACGACTCCCTGCTGGTCCAGGCCATTCGCTACGATGACGAGACCACGCGCATGCCCCCCAGGGCCAAGCTTCCTGCGGCCGCGATTGCCGACCTGGAGCAATGGGTGAAGAATGGGGCGGCCGCTCCTCCCGATCGCGCCAATGCGGCCCGACAATCCGTCGTTGCGAAGAAGCGCGGCATCGATTTCGCCGTGGGCCGCAAGCACTGGGCCTATCAGCCGATCCGGCGGCAGGCTGCTCCGCCGGTCAAGGACCGTTCGTGGCCGCGTACGCCCATCGACGCGTTTGTGCTGG
Source organism: uncultured Planctomycetaceae bacterium (assembly GCA_963833985.1). GTDB lineage: Bacteria > Planctomycetota > Planctomycetia > Isosphaerales > Isosphaeraceae > Aquisphaera. The sequence goes on along the minus strand of CAWIAD010000002.1, from coordinate 5,812,731 downwards.
CGCGGCTCGAGGCCGCCGGGCTTTCACCCTCGCCGCCGGCCGACCGGCGCACGCTTCTGAGGCGCACCTGCTACGACCTGATCGGCCTGCCTCCTACGGTCGAGGAGATCGAGGCGTTCGAGAACGACAACGCGGACGACGCCTTCGCCCGCGTCGTCGATCGCCTGCTGGCCTCTCCGCGCTACGGTGAGCGCTGGGCGCGGCACTGGCTCGACGTCGCGCGCTATGCCGACACCAAGGACGGCGTCCTCATGTTTGGCAACGATCGCGTCCGGCCCTATGCCTATACCTATCGCGACTACGTCATCCGGGCATTCAACCAGGACCTGCCGTTCGACCAGTTCGTCACCGACCAGCTCGCCGCCGACGTGGCCGCTCCGAAGCACGAACCCTGGCGGCTGGCGGCGATGGGTTTCCTCACCCTGGGCCGGATGTTCGACAACAACGTGCACGACCAGCTCGACGACCGGATCGACACCGTCTGCCGCGGCCTGCTGGGTCTGACCGTGGCCTGCGCCCGCTGCCACGACCACAAGTACGACGCCATTTCCACGGCCGACTACTACGCGCTCTACGGCGTCTTCGCCAGCAGCGAGGCACCGCTGGAGCTGCCCCTGGTCGAACGCCCGGACACCCGGCCCGGCTGCGTCGAGTTCGAGAAGAAGGCCTCGGCGAAGCGGGCCGAGATCCGCCAGTTCCTGGACAGCCAGTACAAGCTCTTGCTCGAGATGGCCCGCCAGCGCACGGGGGATTACCTGGCGCGGGCGGGACTGACCGAGCCCGACCCGCTCGAGACGGCCATCTTCTTCTTCTCGCTGGCGCCGGAGGACCTGCGGCCGCAGATGGTGGCCCGCTGGAGGCGCTTCCTCAAGCAGCGGGCCACGCCCGACGACCCCGTTTTCGGGCCCTGGCACGACCTCATGGCGCTGGCCGACGCGGATTTCGCGGCCGAGGCCAGCGCGGTGCTGGCCCACTGGTCCACGCGTCCCGCCGGCACCGAGCGCGGGCAGTGTAACCCGCTGGTGAGGGCAGCCCTCGGCCGGGCCTCGCTCAAAACCAGGGCCGACGTCCCGCGTCTCTACGGAGTCTTGCTCCGTGACGTCTACGAGGGCTCGAAGAAAACGAAGCTGCCGGCACAGACGGCAGGCAACACCGAAGCAGGCAACGCGTTCCGTCAGATCCTCGAGATCGTCGCCAGCCACGACAGTCCGGCCTATTTCCCGGTGAGCCAGACGTACTACCACATGTCGCGCGGGGAGAAAGACGCGTTTGGCGGCAAGCAGGTGGAACTGGACCGGATGGTCGTCCAGGCTGCCGACACGGCCGCCCCGCGTGCCATGGTTCTGCGGGACTCGGCCGACGCCTACGACCCGCGCGTCTTCGTACGTGGCAACCCCGCGCAGCCGGGCGACCGCGTTCCCCGGCGCTTCCTCCAGGTGCTGGCCGGCGACCGCCCCGAACCCTTTGCACACGGCAGCGGCCGGCTCGACCTGGCCCACGCCATCACCGCGGCCGACAACCCGCTCACCAGCCGCGTGCTCGTGAACCGCGTCTGGATGCACCACTTCGGCGAGCCGCTGGTCTCGACTCCCAGCGACTTCGGCACACGCAGCAACCCTCCCACACACCCCGAGCTGCTCGACGACCTGGCGGCCCGGTTCATGCAGTCGGGGTGGTCCCTCAAGAGCCTGCACCGGCTGATGGTTCTCTCCAGCACATATCAGCAGGCGAGCCTGGACCGGCCCGCCTGCCGCAGGGTCGACCCCGAAAACCATCTGCTCTGGCGGTTCCCTCGCCGCCGTCTCGACCTGGAGGCCATGCGCGACACGCTTCTGGCCGTCTCGGGGCAGCTCGACCCGAAGATGGGCGGCCGGCCCGTCGACGTGGTGAACGACACGAAGGTCGGCCGCAGGACTGTCTATGGGCTCGTGGACCGGCAAAGCCTGCCCGCCGTCTTCCGCGCCTTCGACTTCGCCAGCCCCGACCTTTCGTCCGAGCGCAGGCCGCGCACGACCGTCCCGCAGCAGGCGCTCTTCAGCATGAACGCGCCCCTGGTGATCGAGCACGCCAGGGCGCTCGCGGCCCGCTCCGAGATCGCCCGCGCGGGATCGCCCGCGGCCCAGGTCCGCGCACTCTATCGCCGGGTCCTCGCCCGCTCGCCCGACCCGGCCGAGCTCGAAGCCGCCTTACGCTTCCTGGCATCTGACTCAAAACGCCTGAAGGATCTCCACGAGCGTTCCCAGCTCGATCCCCTACAGCAGCTTGCCCAGATCTTGCTCATGACCAATGAATTGGTATTTGTGGATTAACAGCAAATGGCGAGTGCTGAGCGGAATTGACATTCCATTGCCATCTGCCATGCGAGGGCTCAAGCCATGAACTGTAACGAGAAGAACCTCATGACCCGTCGCCAGGCACTTTGCCAGACAGGAACGGGCCTCGGCATGCTGGGACTGGTTGGTCTGCTCCAGGATGCCGGGTTGCTGGGACTGGCGGACGCCGAGGCCGCAACTCCGACTTCGCATGCAAACGGCCCCCTGGCCCCGAAAGCACCCCATTTCCCGGCCAGGGCCAAACATGTCATTCATATTTACCTGAACGGCGGCCCGTCCCAGGTGGACACCTTCGACCCCAAGCCCCTGCTCAAGAAGCACGAAGGCAAGATGCTGCCGCAGGGGAATCTTTCCACGGAGCGGAAGACCGGTTTTGCGCTGCCGTCGCCGTTCCGGTTTCGACAGTACGGGGAAAGCGGCATCCCGGTCAGCGAGATCTTCGCCCGCACGGCCGAGCATGCCGACGACCTCTGCGTCATCCGCTCGATGCACGCGAACACGCCCAACCATGAGCAGTCGATGCGGCTCATGAACTGCGGCGACGAGCGGCTCTCGCGCCCAGCATGGGTGCCTGGCTCACCTACGGCATGGGCACGGAAAACGAGAACCTGCCCGGCTACATCACGCTCTGCCCCGGCCTGCCGGTGGCCGACGTTTCCAACTGGAGGTCGGCTTTCCTGCCGGGCATCTACCAGGGTACCTACATCGACACCCGGAAGGAGAAGGCCGAGGACCTCATCGAGAACATTCGCAACCCGGTCCTCTCGAAGCGAGACCAGAGACGCCAGCTCGATCTGCTGGCCGAGCTCAACCGGCGCCACCAGCAGACCCGCTCCGAGGACGATAATCTCGAGGCCCGGATCGCCAGCTTCGAGCTGGCTTACCGGATGCAGATGACGGCCACCGACGCCTTCGATGTCGAACAGGAGCCAGAACACATCCGCGCGATGTACGGCCCCGGAGTGCAGGCGAGGCAACTGCTCATCGCCCGCCGGTTGATCGAGCGCGGAGTTCGCTTCGTCCAGCTCTTCCACGGCGATGTCCAGCCCTGGGACAGCCACGACAACATCGCCGGCGCCCACCGCTCGCTGGGGCAGCAGTGCGACCAGGCGATCGCGGCCCTCTTGACCGATCTCAAGCAGCGCGGGCTGTTCGAGGAGACGCTCATCCTCTGCGGGGGCGAATTCGGCCGCACGCCGTCGGTCGAGCTGGCCGGCGGCAAGCCGAGCATGGGACGCGACCACAACCACTGGGGCTTCTCGGTCTGGCTCGCCGGCGGCGGGGTCAAGGGCGGCCACATCCACGGTGCCACCGATGAATTCGGCTACAAGGCCATCGAGAAGCCCGTGCACGTCCACGACCTGCACGCGACCATCCTGCACTTGCTGGGCTTCGACCACACCAAGCTCACGTACCGCTACGCCGGCCGCGACTTCCGGCTGACCGACGTGGAAGGCGACGTCGTGCGCGACATCCTGGCGTGATCCTCCGGCGGTCAGATTGAGGTCTCGATCCAGATGATGTCATCGGCGAATGCACTACCTTGCAGCGCATTGAACAGCCTTCGATCCGCGGTGACCAGCTTGCATCTCAGCGCCGTGCTGAGGGCAAGGTAAACGCTGTCATACAGGGTTCGTCCCGTGGCCAGAGCGATCTCGAAGGCGGGCTCCAGGAGGGGGGCCACAGGGTGCATCTCGAGTGTGATGAACGGGAGCAGGCGAAGAATACCCCTCCCTTCGTCGGCCGATAGCTCGCCACGCTGATGGAACTTCTTCCAGAGAACTTGTCCAACCTCGGTCAGGAACAGCACCGGAACATGGCGGCGAAAGCGAGGCACGAGAAAGCGCCGGGCGTCCGCGGAGTGGACTTCCGGGATGAACCACTTGACACCAACACTTGCGTCGATAACGACATCCATGAACGTGTTCGATGATTGTGCGGCCGGGCCGATCATCGATCGCGATCCTCGCGGATCAAAGCGGCACTATCACTATGAGTCCGGCCCTCGAGCTTGCTTCGAATCCGATCAGCGAGATCGGCTGCGACCGTTATATCCAGTTGTTTGGATACTTGCTCCAGGATATCTCGTAGCTCCGATTCCAGCGAGCGATGATTCAAGTCAGCCCGCTTCTTCAGCCGACCGATCACGTCATCGCCTAAACCTCGCACAAGGATCTGACCCATGGCGGTCTCCAGATCGTCGTTCAGTTGCCTCTGATGTCAAAATGCTATCACGGTCAGACTGAACAGACAAGCGAGCATTTCATGCGGACGGCTGGTCCAGCTTTCATCGCTGTCTCTCCACCCCCACCTGGCGGCACATGGAAAGGAGCAGGCACGTGGAGCACCGCGGAGCTGCGCCGCCGGTGCAGATCCACTTGCCGAACGGCACCAGCCGCTCGTTGATCTCGATCCAGTAACGCTCGGGAAGCCTGGCCGCGAGTGCCGTCATGGTTTGCTGCGGTGTGCGCGTGGCCACGTAGCCCCAACGGTTGGTCACCCGGTGCACATGGGTGTCCACCGCGATGAAGGGCTTGCCAAACCCCACCGCCAGCGTCAGGGCGGCGATCTTCGGGCCGATGCCTCGCAGCGCGGTCAGCTCTTCGAGCGTGTCCGGCACGCGGCCGCCGTACTCCGCCTCGATCTTGCGTGCGATGGCGATGATGTCCCGCGCCTTGGGCTCGGGAAAGCTGGCGCCGTGCAGCAACTTCGATAGGCGTTCCTCGCCCAGCCCCACCATCTGCGCGGGCGTCCGCGCCTGCGTGAAGAGCTGGAGGCAAACCGCAAGCGTCGTCTCATCGCGGGTCCGTGCCGAGATCAGGCTGCCCACGAGTTGCTCGAACGGCGTCCCGAACCCGCGATCCCGCAACTCGAACATCGCCGCCTTGGGCAGTCCCTCGACCGCCTGCCGCAACCGCCTGAAGACGTCGTCGATGTCGAACGGTTGTTTTGCCGCCGGATCGGCCAGGGAGGCTCTGGCTTGCCGCTCTCGCATACTGAGAACCCCCAAGACCGGAAAGGCAATGACGCTGACCGTCCCTTGCGAGTGACAGGACTACTCGCCCAAAATGGGTTCGTTCCGCAGGCGATTCCAATGCCAATTTCCCCATAAACCATTAAAAATTCAGAAGTTCCAGCACGCAAGCCATTGGCTTCGTTCGCGCCGTTAACAAGCTTTTCAGCGGGATGGGGCCGGCGCGAGCGGTATGGACCGCGTTGCTGAGCCATCACACCCGATACCACCCTTCCCTCTGGTCAAACGGTCGCATCCCTCCCTCGGGCCGCGCCGTCCGTGACGCGGTCCCTGGATCTTGGGATCTTGCTCCGAAACCGCATTGTCAAGGAACAGTCTGTCCGAAAACCCCGAAACAAGAGTTCCCCTCAAGCACAGTTTACGGCACGGTGTGATGAACCACGCGGATTATTTGCGAAACATGAGACGGGATCTGAATCACGAGAGGCGAGCCGCTCGGAGATGATCCGGTTCCATTCCCAGTCGCCAGAGCTTTCCCCAGGAATCACCGTGAGGAAACTGCCCGACCCCGACACTACACTGAGGCGATGTGTGATCGGGCAGGGCTTGGTGAGGGGGCGGGAAACATGGCCAGGGCAAGTCGTCTGGTGCAGGGGCTGTTTACCCTGGGCACGACTGGATCGATGAGCGATGCGCAGCTCCTGGAACGCTTTCTGGTCCGGCGCGACGAGGGGGCGGAGGCCGCTTTCGAGGAACTCATGAGCCGGCACGGGCCGATGGTGCTGCGCGTCTGCCGCGGCGTGCTGAGCGATCCGCACGACGCCGAGGACGCCTTCCAGGCTGCGTTCCTCGTCCTGGTACGGCAGGCGGGGTCGATCCGCCGCCACAACTCGCTGGCAAGCTGGCTCTTCGGCGTGGCCCAGCGGGTGGCCTCGCATGCCAGGCTGCGCAGCGGCGCTGGCACACCGGAGATCGGGCGGTGGCATCTCTGAGGCAGGAGAGAGCTGATCCGGCCGAAGATCAAGATCACGAGGAGGTCACGATCCTCCAGGAGGAAACTGCCCGGCTTCCCGAGCACTTGCGAGCAGCGATCACCCTTTGCTACCTCGAGGGTTTGAGCTACCAGGAAGCAGCGTTCCGGCTCGGACTCTCGGAGGGAGCCGTGCGCGGCCGGCTGGCCCGGGCACGCGAGCGGCTGCGCAGGGGGCTGGTCCGCCGTGGAGCCGCGGTCTCGCCAGGTCTCAGGCTCGCCGGCGAGGTAAGCCAGGCACAGACGGCCGTTCCCGCCGCGCTGGTTCACTCGACGTTGGAGATTGCCTCCGGCTTCGTCACGGGCGATGCAGCCGCCACGCTGGCGCGGGGGGTGATCCGATCGATGTTTCTCCGCCGATTGAAAGCGGCCGCGGTCCTTCTGGCGCTCGGCGTCGGCTCCGGCTACTGGGGCCTGCACCTGCTGGCCGCGGGACAGCATGGCAAGGCGCAACCGATTCTCACGGCTCGGCTCGTTTCAGCGAATTCCCAGGGAAAGCCGCAAGAGCCAGCAAAGCCTCAAACGACCTACCGCCTGACGGGCTCGGTTCGGGTCGACGGGACGGGGCAGCCGATACCGGGAGCGAGGCTTGAGTTCCTGCAAAAGGAGCTTGCGACGCCTCTGTTCGACAGGTTATCCGGGCCGTGGACGGTACCCGAGTTGACGACCGGTCCCGATGGCGAATTCGCTCTTGATGTTCCTGCCGGCACGTCCATGCTCATTCTGCGATATCCCCCTCCTGGCTACTTGTTGCCACGGTCCGACACAGTGGAAGAAGTGGCACTCGGCCCTGACAACCGCTCAGTTCGGAAGGATTTCGTACTCCGACCGGGCACGGTCTGGAACTTTCGCGTCTTCAAAGCGGCGAAGCCGGTGTCGTCAAGAGCCACGATCTGGTCGGTGGGTTACTGCCGTGCGGAGGCGGACCGTGAGGGGCTGGCCCTTCTCACGCTCCCGAGTGAAGGCGGCCGATTTGACATCTCGGTCAAGGAATCACCACACGCTCCCGGAGGTTTTCTCATATCGCTGGAATCAGCGCCCGGATTTCGCCCCGATGCGCTCAATGAAATCTCAACGGTACCCGGAGCAACTCGACGTTTCCGGCTGACCGACTCAGCCGGAAGATCGGCCACGCTTCACGCGCCCGCCTTCGTCGAGCCGGTCAAGGAGCAGGGTAAGCTGGTCATTCGGATCGACCTGCCCAAGCCGGGTCCCGGCGACGAGGGCGAGATCGTCGGCCACGTTGTGGACGATCTGGGAAGGCCGGTCGTTGGCGCGAAGGTTGCCCTGCGGACTGGCCCCCAGCTTTGGCTAGGGGATCACGGGCAATGGATCACGGATGCGCAGGGCCGCTACGACCTGCTGTCCGTCCCGCGTCACCTTCTTGACGGAGGTGTGCCAAACCAGGTGGTCATTGCCACCAAGGAGGGTTTCTCCAGAGCCACGTCGCAGGAAGCGCGCTTCGACCCGAAGGAGACGAACAATCCTTTGAGCATGGAGCCGATTTGCCTCTATCCGGGCGTGGAGGCTCAAAGGCATGGTCGTGGATCACCAGGGCCGCCCGGTCGCCGGGGCCCTGATCAGTCCCTCCTGCCTGGCGCTGGGAAGCGCGTGGGAGGACCGCACCCGGTCGGATGAGAGAGGGCGATTCGCGTGCCGAAACCTCCGCGCCGGGCCGGTGAGGCTGTTCGTCCAGTTCGGAAACCTGCATGCCGAACGCGTCTTCGTGGCCGACGGCTCGCCGGAGGAAGTTCAGATCAAGCTCCCCGCGCGGCCTGAGCCCAATCAAGCCATTGCCGCGCAAGGTGTTTTGCAACCTGTTCCCATTGGCCAGCCTGCCCCGGAATGGCTGTTTGCCGCTTCGTCGGACGGCCGGCTGCGAACCCTCGCCGAGCAGCGTGGCCGCATGGTTGTGCTCTACTTCTGGAACGTCTCCAACGCGCTTTCGGTGAGCCATCTTTCCGTTCTTGCCCAGCTCCGGAATCAATTCGAACCGCGCGGTGTCTTCTTCCTTGCGATCCACGGACCGGGAGAGGACGAGAAGCTGGTTCGCAGGGTTCTCGAATTCAAACGGGCGCCGCTGCTCTGGGCAATGGACCTCGAGCGGCAGACCAGCAACGTGCTAGAGATCGGCGCCACCGCCCGGCAATATGGCGTCGGCACCTTCCCCCTCGTGGTCGGCATCGACAAGGACGGGAAGGTCGCCTTCCGCGGCGATCCCCGGGGGTGGACCCCCAAACTTGCACCCGCCGAACAGAACGGGAAACCCGAACCGAACCGGGCGCGAACAGAAGAGGCGCTCAACGAAGCATTCAAGAGAGAGCTTGCCGGGCAGATCCAGAGACTGGTTGACCGCAAGGATTGACCTCAATACTCCGCCAGCTTCTCCAGCGAGTGCAAAAGCACCGAGCCAAACGACCGTAGCCGGACGTGAATCGTGCGGTCGTCACGCGGGAAGGTCGACCCCAGGGAAACTCAGCCGACCGAGTTTGCCTGCTGCTTGCTGGTTCCTCGCCAATGACCCCCACTTGAGCCAGACAGCGAGAACGGCCATCGAAGATACGGCGAACGAGCGCTGGCTCTCACCGGTCACCTTGCTGGAACCCGCCATCAAACCTCGAATCGGCAAGCTGACATGGCCCGCTCCCTTTTCTACGATGTTTCCCGCCGACCTGCTGAACGCGGACATTCACCTGATACCGCCGCCAGGCTCCAGGATCATGGATCAGCCCCTTGTCTTTCTTGACCTCTTCAGGATCGACACCCAGGGCGTTGAGATTTCGCGCTGGAAGGTCGGCGAGGGAGCGCCTGCGTCCAGCGTGGGATCCAGGAGGCCAGACCGCGTGACCGCACCACAGATGTGATCGTACAGGTCCCCGACCCTGATATCCGGCGAGTCGTTCTTCATGACAATCTTCGAGAGCTGATCGGGGCTGACCTTCACGCCGAACGGCCTTCTTCCCAACTTGGGTCGGGGGAGATCTCATCCTCGATCCCGAAAATCTCCTCGGCGTGATGTCGGACGCGCTCGCCAAACGGCGCAGCACGGCGCATCGTGATCACCCAGGTGCCCAGCGCAACGCCGACAACGAAGATCGCGAACAGCCCCAACCGCACCGTGGATTGCACCCAGGGATGTCTCATGGTCCGGGCCTCCTGCCAGGGCTGGCGTCCGGATCAGTGGTTTCGCCAGGTTGCCGAACCAGTGCTTGAGGAGGAATCTCTCAACAATTCAGCAATATTTCATGAATTGCGTTTCCTGGGTGACGGTAGAACCCCCATGATCGCACCCAGAGCCTACCAGACACTGCTGACGAGCGGGTCTTTCAATTGTCCATAGCCATAGAGACGCCAAACGAGATGCCACTGATCCTCGTAGGAACGGCTTAGCGTCGTGCCGACCAGTCTCCTCAGAGTAAGGATGACCCTGGCCTCCGCGTCATTCGCGGCATTCAGTTGCTCGATGTCTGCCACGACGGCGCGGGGATCCCACAGCACCCGGCCGCGAAATTCGCTCAACCTTAGACTCATGAGCGGGACGCCGGTCTGCTCCCGTACAAGACGATCGGACTCGAGCAGGGTCGCAGCAGCCCCGCGGTCGTACCAGGCCAGAAGTTCGGCTAGTCGACCGAGCGAGGGGGGGTCTAGCCAGAGCGGCGTGTCAACCGGAGGTCGCGCGGCCAGGGCGCGCCAGAAGATCTCGGGGACGAGGGTCGGGTCGATGTGCTCCACCAGGGGCAAGAACACTGCCAGGCTCCCCTTTACCTGTATAAGGAAAGTCTGCGATCGCTCTATTCCTATTCCGAAGGACCGCACCCCTTTCTCCAACTGTCTGTCGATCTCACTGATCCCTTTCCAGAACGCTACGTCCGCGGCTGCTGGGTCGTGTCCCTTGAGCCCGCAGGCGAGATAAAGATACGTTTGCGGGGAATCTTCGTAGTGCTGGGACTCGTCAACGAGCCTTCGGGCACGTGCAGGGTCGCTCCTGGCAAGCTTCCAGGCGAGCGCCGGATGCATCCAGCTTTGTCCTTCTGCCTGGGGGACCATTCTCAGCACGCGCTCGGCTTCGGTGGGGTTGTCCTCCGCCAAACCGATGGCAACGTTCCACAGAATCCCGTTAGCGTCTTGCCGATAGTTGGCGGCCAGCTCCCTTGCGATGCTCAGGGCCACCGCGGGTTCGACGCGTGCGAGTTCGTATCCGAGAAGTGTGCGCCGCTCGGGGGCGACCTTGCTGGCATCAACATTCTCGGCGACCAGAGCCCTGGCCTTCTTCTTCTCCCCCAAGTCATACAAGCTATGGGCAGCAGTCGCCACAGAGAGGGGAGACTTCCCGGCCTTGGCTTCAAGTGCGGCGCGCTCAAATAAGGCGAGCTTGCGATCCCGAGCATCTTCCGGCAGCGCAGCAGCAATGTCCCAGAGTGCTGCGCCGCGCGTCATCGGTGAATCCAGCGATTCCGCCAGCTTCTCGGCCCCAGACGGATCTTTCCGGACCAAAGCCCGCGCCACCAACCGCTTGATGGTGGGGACTCTGGCTGGGTTCACGACATCCTCGGTCTCGAGCTTCTGCAATACGTCTACAGGATCGGCGGGCGCGAGGGTCGTCAGCACATCAAAGGCGGCTTCCTGATCTTTCTGAGCCACAGCCGCGTCCCAGCACGGCTGGATCAATCGCCGGGTCAGCGACAGAGCCTCGTCCCGTGGAATCGGCTCAGGCAAGGTGCGCAGCGCTGGGGCCGGAAACTCGCCGATGCGAATCATCTGCACCGCAACTTCTTCTTCGCCGGCCTGGGTCAGCCTGCCGAAAAAGCGAAAACCCTCACGCCGCGCGAAGAGAAAGACGGACCCATCGCGGAAGCCACCCAGAATGAACCGGCCGTCCGCCTGCGTGCGCGTCGTCGTCCGCACCGGCCCGTCGCCCGACTGGAAGACCTCGACGCCGGCCAACGGCGTGCCCTGTCGGTCGGTGACCCGTCCGCGTATCGTCCGCAGTGGCCTCTGAAGAAGCGGCAGTAGAGGCGGCATCTGGTCGCCGATCTTGACATATTTAGAAAAAACCGTCTCAAAACCAGGTGTTCGCACAACCGCCATGTATACCGAGCCGACCAGGAGGCTCTCCGGCGTCTGGAACGAGCCGTCGGCTGCCGTCCGGACAGGCCCATTCTGGAAAACAAGGGGCTCCGTCCGAAGCCAGTCGCTTGAGCCGGACCAGACCTCAACCTCCTGTCCCGCGACGGGCTGCCCCGATCGATTTCGGACGCGTCCAGCCAACCGCTTCGTTGCCCCGAGGCGAACGTCGACCGTCGCTCCCTGGTTCTCGCGGGCTGGATTGCGGAGCAATTGCAAGTCCTGCGTCCCGATCGTGGCGGTCGTAAGACGCACGGTGACGAGCTTGACGCCGAAAGCCAGGTAATTCAGCGTCGCCTGTCCGTCCGACCCCGTGGTAACCGCAAGCTGGTTAGCCAACGTCCTGGGGAGTTCGTCCCGAGTACGTCGGCCGGCGTTGTCGAGGAAGAGGGGAGACAGTCTCGCACCCGCTATGGGGTGGCCGTCGGGTCCTTCGACCTTGACAGTTCTCGGCTGAGCCCTGTGCAAGACCACGCTAAACTGCGACGAGCGGCTCTCAATCGTCGCGACGGCCCAGCCCGGACGATACGCCCACAGTCGAAAGGGAGCGGCACGCTGCAATCTCGACAGGATGAGGTGAAATTCACCCTGCGCGTTCGTCTTCGTCTCCAGCTCCACCGTCTCCCCATTCCCAATCCAGGGCCGGGGAATGAAGAAGATAACCTGGGTCCCCTCGACCGGCTTGCCCTGGTCGTCGACGATCTTGCCCGGGAGATTCGAGCCTTCAGCTTGTACGACAAGCGCTGTCGCCAGAATCGAACCAAGAAACATCGTCATCGGATCAGCTCCGGAAATAGGCGGAGCTTCAGGGACGCGTCATCGGTCTATGGTCTGGGCTTAAGAACATCCAGGTTGAAGACCATATGTTGCACCGTGAGATGCCGTCCTCTGGCGTCCCTTGTGACCGCCCTGCCGACTGCCTTTTTCCCATCACCTATAGGTTCCACCAGTTCGAAGCCCACTGTCCAGCCCTTGGAGCCCTCGGGGGTCATTCCGCGCGCCTTCAAGGAATCCGACAGCACGGGGCTTCAGAGTGTTGTGGCGCTGTTTGAGCCAGTCGCGGCGGTCTCTTGAAAACTCGATCGTGTCGGGGACGAGGCGGTACGGATCCTCGGTTACGTATTCGGAGTAACCGTTTTCGCGCACGTACCGCTAGGCGATCCGGACAGCTTGCCGGGCGTCGATCGATCCCTTACCCCGGCGAGCCACTCGCCCCGATGCTACCGCCCCCACCGGCATCAGAGCCAGGATGCACGTCGTACACGGGAGTGCGCGTATCAGCCGTCCCCTGGAATCGCGATTGAAGTGTCGGTGACCTGCTGACAGGATCTCAGTCCCTTCCTCAAAAGTGAGCGTCAAAAGGCCCATGTAGACATCGAGTCTCGACCCCACTCCGCCGGCGATCGCTGCATGATCCGATCGGCCTAGTGCTGGGATCGCTTATGCGTCCTCACCGTCACAAATTCTCTTTGCGGCCAGGAACCCAGCCCGACACCGCGTCCGCCTACGGGCGAACCTCGATGCCCCGACGATGCAAGGCATCGCGAACGACGCGCTCGTCCCGGGAACGGGGATAATAGGCTCGCCAGCCATCGTGGTCACCGGCGAAGACGACCGGAACATCCGGCTCGACATACAGCACCGGGGAGAACATGGGAGGGACATTGAAAACCGGCAGGCTTGGCGTGCCGAGGGCCACGACAGCCAGCGGCAGAACAACGAGGCCAAGAATGATCCCATCGCAGACGACCACACGCAGCCAGGCTGGAACTTGACGGGGCCAGAAAAAAGGCAGCAGAGCGATCATGGGAATCAACAAGAAGGAACGCTCTGCGAAGCTTGCGAGTGGGACATGGAGTTCCCTCGCCAGACTCCCGTCAATCGCCGCGAAGTCGGCGGCAATCAAGAAACAGGCCGTACCCACGCAGACCTGGATCCCAAACAGGCAGGGGCTTGTTTTGCCTGACTTTCTCAACGGATCTGGCGCGCACTCCAGAAACACGGCGAGCCTCAATTCCGTGCTGTCTCGGGGCGAAACTTGCTGCTCCAGGAACGGAACTCGATCGTCTCGTCCCGGGACGGGTAGAGTCGCTCAAAGGCCGGGTCCTCGGTGATGCAGACGTCTCCCGCCACTCCATCGACCCGGCTGACTGCGCTGATCGCCCGGTCTTCCAGCATGTCGTCGATGAAGCGCCGCATCGCGTCTGGCTTACTCAGTCCCGAACTCGAGGCCAGGACATCCGCATGCGTATGCGTATGCCACGCGAAGCCCTCAAAGTTAATGGCCACATCGCCATCGTCCGCGCGGCAGACGATGAACTTCAGCAAGCCGTCGTTGCTCGCGTGCTCCTCGATGATGGTCAAAAGGAAAGGCTCCAGTGTGAACTTCTGGGAGAAGCTCGCTGAACGCGAAGGAATGAAATCAAGGGGCTTGCCGGGACGGCGAGGCAAGGCGGTCGGGCTGTGATCTCAACCACCTTGATACTGCCTTGATTCTCCATTGCCAATGCACGAGGTCGAGTCAGCAGCCAACCTTATCTTTGCTGTGCCTGACTCGCGGCTCGCTGCTCATCCGCCATAGCCATCGCTAACTGCTGCATCGCGGCTTCAGCCCGCATACGCTCCCGCTGAGCTCCAATCATCAGAAAAAACGCGACGGAGACCAGCACGATGGAGACGGTGTGCGCCAGCGTCTTCCACCGGCGGTTGGACCGCTTGAGTTGCTCTATGGCGAGAAGAAGCTCGTTTGATTCATTCATGGGTGAGATCCCGGGGACGCTGGAAGTTGGACCGGAGGTGAACTCAGAACCAGTTTACTCCAATGTTGCCGAAGACTTCGACCAGGTGGCCCCGAGGCGGAACCGGGTGCAAGCCGGTCAGCCTGGAGATAAGACAAGGTCACATGTACACGTGGGCCTCGAGGCGTGGGTAGCCCGAGGAATCCGCTGGGATCTCGAACGGTGGACGGCTCCAACACTCTCCCCGATCAGTACGCGTCCGCCGAGATCACCTCGCCGCCGGCAATCGTGCCCAGGGCCCACCAGGTGGCGGCAGCGATCGCGGCATTGATCGATTTCACGGAGCCATCGCAGAGCAGCAGGTTCACCGTTCCTGGGTGGCGGCTGGCTGCTGTCATCGCTCCGCGCTCTCCGTACCAGGGCCCGCCCACCTCGCAGCTCTGAGTATTGGGCGTCATGATGTGGGTGTAGCGCGTCTCGCTGAGGTAGCCGTAGGTCCAGTACATACCCGCCGCAAGGCCATTGACCAGGCTTGTTGAATCCGGACTAGCAGCCTTGCACATCGTATAGTACGCGGATGTGTTCATGACGTCACCCGGGCCGCCGACCTCAAAGTACGCCGAGGTTGGGGTACTGGAATCCGGCTGGTTGGCATCGCCGACCCCGAGCACTCGCTCGCTGAAGCAGGCCGTGGAGCCGAGACCGTCGCGGACGCTTGCGATGCGGAATACCCGACATCCCCGGTAGCCGGCGTTTGGTGACGGGGCCACGAAAGGACCGTTAGCCCAGCAGATCGTCTCGGCAGCCTGGGGAGTGGACCCGCTGTTGCCGCAATAGTTGCTATGGCCCTCAGGGTTGGCCAGCCGGTTGAGATCCGACGGACAGAGAAACCCTGCGACCTGAGTTCTCGCCACTGTCGTGTTTGGTAGGTAGTAAGGCAGCACGGGCCCCAGGCCGTTGATTGGAAATACATCAGCGAAATTGAACGCATTGTAGAGCGGCGCCTGCTCGAGGTAGGGCAGAAGGGGCAACAGGCACGATAGATCTTGCCAGTTCATGTATAGCAGCTGACCGGGTGGAAAGCTCCCATTGACGTCGTGGTAACTGTGGATGGATAGGCCAAGCTGCTTCAGGTTGTTCACGCACTGGATTCTCCGCGCTGCCTCGCGCGCTGATTGAACGGCGGGTAGGAGAAGGCCGATCAGCACGCTGATAATGGCGATCACGACGAGGAGTTCGATCAGCGTGAATCCGAGAGCATGCCGCACTCTCATCGTCGATCCCTTCCACGCCCAGGCCGCGACCAGGCTCTCACAGCCAGCGGCGCCAGTCTTTGCGCAATGACCGATCCGGCCGGTCACGCGGGTGTGCATCCGGAACTGAATCTCTCACCTTTACCATGTCGCCAGATTGGATGCAAGCGATGGCGTTTTCCGGGAGTCATGAGCCGCGGGACAGGTGTGAAGTCTCAGTCCGCAAGCGGCTCGAAAAGCTCGGCGCGCGGCTCTCGGTGATGGGGAAGAGCCCGTCCTTGACGTATTTCTCGAAATGCGGCGCGGCACGATGGGCGTCGAGCGCGGCCTGGTCGTCGTATTGCTCGTAGAGGAAGAACCTGCGCGGGTCGGTTGTGGAACGATGCGCCAGGTACATACGGCAGCCGGGCTCGGCGCGCGTCTGCGCGGTCATGGCCCGGAACAGGTCGGCGGCCTCGGCTTCACGGCCGGGCTTGATCACGTACGTCACCGCAACACAGATCATGGGCTCGCTCCCAACTTGTCTCGTCACGCCGAGGCTCATCATGATATCATACGACTGGTATCCGATGCATGCCGCGCGTGATGGTCGTGGCCACGGAAGCCGGGCATGAACGAACCAGATCAAGCTGGTCCGCTTCTTTTTCTAGAGAGTAACGGCATGCCGCCACGGAATGAAAGACTGGACGCGCCGCACCTGGCCACCGTCGACGACATTCGTGCCGCTTTCCCTGCCCTGGAGCGCAGGCACAGGGACTTCCCTGTGGCCTATTTCGATGGACCGGGCGGAACGCAGGTCCCGCGCAGCGTGGCCGACGCCATCACGGATTACCTGCTGCACCACAACGCCAACACGCACTGGGCCTTCCCCACCAGTGCCGAGACCGATGCGGCCATCTCCAGGGCACGGCGTGCCCTGGCGGACTTCGTAAACGCTTCGCCCGATGAGATCGTCTTCGGCGCGAACATGACCTCGCTCACCTTCCGCGTCAGCCGGGCGCTGGGCCGGCGGCTTCGCCCCGGCGATGCCATCGTGGTCACCGAGCTCGACCACCACGCCAACATCGATCCCTGGCGCGCCCTGGAAAAGGAACGGGGAATCACCGTCCGCCAGTGCCGCATGATCCCGGAGACCGGGCTGCTCGACTGGGACGACCTCGATCGCTGCCTGAATCAGCACGGGACGAAGCTGCTGGCGATCGGCGCCGCGTCGAATGCCCTGGGCACCATCAACGACGTGGCGCGTGCCGTGGCCATGGCGCACGAGGCGGAGGCCCTGGCCTTCGTCGACGCCGTCCACCACGCTCCCCACCAGCTTGTGGACGTGCAGGAATGGGGCTGCGATTTCATGGTCTGCTCGGCTTACAAGTTCTATGGTCCTCATGTTGGCATACTTTACGCCAGACGGGACTTGCTGCGCACTCTCGAGGTCACAAAGCTCGCTCCCGCGCCGGACACGGTCCCCGAGCGTCTTGAAGCTGGAACCCAGAACCACGAGGGAATCGCGGGCGCCGGAGCTGCCGTGGACTTTCTGGCGAGCCTGGATCGGCAAGAGCAGGCCGGCTCCAATGCAGGCGAATCGGACCACTGGGTCGCGTCACGGCGACAGCGGCTGGGAACCGTCTACTCAGCGCTGCACCAGCGAGGATGCGCGCTGCTGGAGCAGTTCTGGGAGGGGTGCGGTGCCATCCTCGGGGTTCGGCTTTTCGGACCTCCGCCCTGCGCCGCCCGGACCCCCACGCTGGCTCTTGTTGTCGACGGCGTTCCAGCCAGCGAGGTCGCGATCGCGCTGGCCAGGCGCGGGATCTTCGCGTCGCATGGCAATTTCTACGCCCAGACCGTGGTGCAGCGACTGGGTCAGGAGCCCAGCGGTCTGCTCCGTCTGGGTTGTGCCTGTTACACGACGGAGAACGAGGTGGACCGAGTTATCGAAACGCTGCGCGCCATCGCCAGGGGTCAGCACTGAACACGGCGTGGCCATGTTCCGTTTCGCCCTGCTCGCGGTGGGTCAGCGCCCGTACTTGCCCATCAGCTCTCCGGCCGCCACGACATGGCCCTCGATGGCCCTGAGCACCGTGGCGCGGTTCGCGCCGGGAGCAAGGTTCGTGATCTGATCAAGGGCGTAAAGTCGAAAGACGTAGCGGTGCGAGCCCGAAGGTGGACACGGTCCCCCGTAGCCGATCTTGCCGAAATCATTCATGCCCTGCTCGAAGAACAACCTGGGCTGCTTGACCACGATCTTGGGCTCGAGGGTCGGCATGACATCCGGCGAGATCCCCGGGTCGAGCGAGGTGATGCGCGGCGACAGGTCGTAGAGCACCCAGTGCGACCAGACTCCTGCCGGGGCGTCCGGATCATCGCAGAGCAGCACCAGCGAGCGGGCCGATTCGGGTACGCCGGTCCATTCCAGGGGCGGCGACCGGTTCGGACCGTCGCAGGTGAACTCCCGGGGGATCGTGCCTCCCTCCGGAAACGCGGCACTGGTCAGGCGAAGTCGCGAGGCCGCCGGATCAACCGCGGGTAGAGCCGCGTCACCACAACCTCGCGACAGGCTCAGGGCCAGCACGATCGGGCCGAGCACGACGAGCACGAGGATCGCCATCCATTTCAGTTTATTTTTCACTGGCTTGCGTTCATCGTGATCTGCCCGGAACGGCCGGGCTCGAAAAGAGGCGCCGGCAGCCTCAGTAGCTGCCGCCGGATGGATCTCGCATTCTACCACGTCCGAGAGAGCCAGTAAGGTTCCGGCCAGGTGGCATCTCGCTGCACCCCGCAGGACACCGAAAAAATTCGCGTGACTCTTGTACGAGCCCTCGAGTTTGTCGAAGATGCGACTTGCGGAGACTACAAAGGGGCTAGCATCTCGGTAATCCCTGTCAATCCTCGCGAGCCATCCATCGCAGGCCAAGATGCGGCAGACAATCAGGAGATACGAAGATGAGGCGACTGTTGCCGGCGCTTCTGTCCGGAGCGCTTCTCGTCGCTCTGGCGAGCGTTCCACTACCCGTCGTTCACGGTTCCGGGACGGACGATCCGGTCGTGGCGGCGGATCCTCCGGGTCCGGCGCTGCACGGCCTGGAGAAGGCTGCCGCGAAACACGGCGAGCCGAAAAAGTTCCAGGACTTCAACGAACTGACCAAGGACTCGAAGAAATACGAGGGCTACTTCACACTGCATGAGAAGGAGCAGCATCTTTACGCCGAGATCAAGCCGCAGCAGCTCGAGCAGCCCATCCTGGCGCCGATCGTGATTGCCCGCGGCGTGACCAGTGCGGGCAACCCGCTCAACTTCGGTGACGAGTGGGTGCTCATGTTCCGCCGCGTGGACGACAAGCTCCAGCTCATCCGCAAGAACATCCACTTCACCGCACCGGCCGGCTCACCGCTGGACAAGGCCGTCAAGCAGAACTACACCGACTCGATCCTGATGGCCCTGCCGATCCTGAGCATCAGCCCGAACGGCGGTGCGCTGGTGATCGACTTCGCCGATATTTTCATGACCGACTTCGCCCAGGTCGGCTTTGGCAGCCTGGACCGCAACCGCTCGCGATGGTTCAAGATTCGCACCTACCCCAACAACGTCGAGATCCAGGTGGAGGCGACGTTCTCGGGCGGCTTCGGCTCAGGTTCTTATTATTCCTTCGGAGGGTCGTCGCCGATCGTGGACAGCCGCGGGATCACGATGGTGATCCACTACAGCCTGTGCAAGGCCCCGGACCCGGGCTATCACCCGCGGCTGGCTGACTACCGGGTGGGTCACTTCCTCAATTCCGTGACCGATTACGGTAATCCCAATCCCGAAACCGACGCCAGGCGCATGATCAACCGCTGGCGGCTGGAGAAGGCCGACCCCAAGGCGAAACTGTCGCCACCCAAGAAGCAGATCGTCTGGTGGATCGAGGACAACGTGCCCGTCGAGTACCGGCCCTACGTGCAGCAGGGCATCCTCGAGTGGAACAAGGCATTCGAGAAGATTGGCTTCCTGGACGCCGTGGCCGTGCGCTGGCAGAACGAGCGCGACGACTTCGAGCCGGAGGACATCAATTATTGCACCCTGCGCTGGATCACGACCGGGTCGACGTTCGCCATGTCCGGCCTGCGCAGCGATCCCATGACCGGCGAGATGATTGACGGCGACGTGATCTTCGACGCGAGCTGGATCAAGACCTGGAAAGAGGAATATGCGTTCCTGGTCGGCGTGCCGATACCGACCGGCGCGGCGCGGGCGCCGGCTTCTCCTCCAGCGCTGTGCCGCTGGCCATGGGGGAGATCCTCAGCCCGATCATGGCGCTGAAGCAGGGCTATGGACTGCCGGTTCCCCCTGCCGGCAGCCGCCGAGCGGCGTTGTTCCAGCAATCGCTGCTGGCCAATCAGGGTGTGGCCGGCCCCGGAACCGGCGTTCCCGGCGGCATGGCCCTGGATGTGGTTCCCTCAAGCTGGGACCCGGTGCAGGCCCACCTCTTCCGCCGCATGAGCCAGGGACGCCTCACGACTTGCAACTACTCGACCGCCAAGGCGAGCGAGATGCGGTTCGCCTCGCTGGCCCTGGCCTCGCGCAGACACCGACAAGGACAAGGACAAGGAGAAGGACAAGAAGGACAACGAGCCGAAGCTGCCTGAGGAATTCCTCGGCCAGGCGATCAAGGAAGTGGTGATGCACGAGGTTGGCCACTCGCTGGGCCTGCGGCACAACTTCAAGGCCAGCGTCATGCTCCGGCCCGACCAGATCAACGACACGGCGATCACCCGTGTGAAGGGCATGACCGGCAGCGTGATGGATTACAATCCCATCAATATCGCCCCCAAGGGCCAGAAGCAGGGCGACTACGCCTCGACCACGATCGGCCCGTATGATTACTGGGCCATCGAGTACGCCTACAAGGCCGTGGACGGTGACGAAGCGGCCGAGCTCAAGAAGATCGCCGCGAAGTCCGCTGACCCGGACCTGGCATTCGGCACCGACGACGACTTCAGCGACAACGACCCGCAGATCAACACCTACGATTTGACGAACGATACGCTCGCCTACGGCAAGCAGCGCATCGCGATGGCGGCCGAGCTTCTCAAGGACCTCGATCAGAAGGTCGTCCGCGACAACGAGTCCTGGGCCCGGCTCCGCACCGCGTTCAGCTCGTGCGTCAGCCAGTACGGCAACGGGGCGTACCTTGCTTCCGAATACATCGGCGGCCAATCGGTCAACCGCGACTTCAAGGGGACGGAAAAGGCACGCGATCCCATCACCCCGATCAACGGGGCGAAGCAGCGCAAGGCGCTGAAGATGCTCACCGAGCAGATTCTTTCCGACAAGGCGTTCCAGTTCTCACCGGCCTTGCTTCGCAAGCTGATCACCGAGGCGTGGCAGGACAGCCGCTACTCCTCCTACGGAAGCAATGATTACCCGGTCTTCCGGGCAATCCTCAACATCCAGGAGATCGTGCTCGACCAGTGCCTCGACTCGGGGGTGCTCCAGCGCATCCAGAACCAGGAGCTACAAAGCGACCCGGGCGCGGATTCTCTCAAGATCGCCGAGATCTTCCGGGTCCTCTCCGACGGTATCTTCACCGAGCTGGCCGCCCCCAGTGGCTCCTCACCCTTCACCATCTCGACCATCCGCCGCAACCTCCAGCGCGAGTACATCAAGCGGCTCAGCGAGATGGTGCTGGGTCCGAAGAGCCAGTCGTACTACGGGCAAAGCTACCGCTATATCGTCTTCTATGGTAACGCGGGAACCGCCCCACCGGACGCCAAGAACCTGGCGCGGCTGCACCTTGAGGAGCTTGGCCAGAAGATCGACAAGCTGATCGCTCAGAAGGATCTCAAGATCGATGACACCGCGCTGGCCCACCTCAAGGAAATCAAGCACCGAACCGAGCGGGTGCTGAAGGCCAACCTGAACGCCAACGAGCCCTGATCCACGCGGGGCGGCCTCGATCGAGCCGTTCCTTCGCCCGCCTGAAGGCCGAGCTTTCCACCAGGCATGCCAGCCATGCCGCGTGGAGAGCGCCGGCCTTCGTTCGTTTCGCGGCCTGTGGCCAACGCAGCCGGCCGCTTGCGTCCTCTTCACGCAACAAGGGAGCGGAACCCCGTGGTTCCGTATCGCTCCTCAGCCCTCGGCATGGGCGCAAAGTGCTTGTCCGGGAGAAATTGGGGATCCTATGGTGATCGGACCTTGCAATCACCCAGCTTACCCCGTTTCACCAGGCTGGCCGGATCGTAGGGCCGCTTGACGGACCAGGAAATTCCTGACGTGCACTTTTTTCATGTTTTCCGGAAACAGAACGTAGATTTTTTGATAGAGGAGCAATGAACACGCCCGCAGTCAGGACGACTACCGTTCGAAACCTCAGCAAACCTCGGGACGCACGATCATGGACGCACAACGCAGCCGACGGACGAGAGACCGGGCCCGACAAACCTGGTACGCCTATTACCGCCAGGTTCGCTTCGCCCGGATGTTCGGGTTCATCAATATCGACGCCGGCTGGGATCGGATCTCTCGCGGCCAGCCAATCCGCAGGGAATCCGACGCCTGGTTGGGTCTTGCGGTGCCCAGCACGGTTCAGAGTTGGGTCCCGGACGATCTTCAACTGAGCACCAGCAACCCGTCGGTGCATTGATCGCAGCGCGAGCGCGGCCCACACACGGACAGCCTGCAAGAAACCCGCCCGGCGGCCCGGGCATCCAGATCCGTTTCAAGTCCGGGCTCGACTCTCTATGATGGTCCTGAGGAGTGGCGTCGTCGCCATTCCGCTTCCGGCGGCAAGCAGGACCACAGCCGGCTGATGAACCTGACCGAATACCTCTTTCAGCGCCTCCGCGAGCTGGGTGTCGGACACACCTTCGGCATCCCGGGCGACTTTGTCCTTCCGGTTTACGCGGTGCAGGAGGCGATCGGGTTCCCCACGGTGGTCTGCTGCCACGAGCCGGGTGCTGGCTTTGCGGCCGATGCCTATGCACGGCTGCGCGGGCTGGGCGTGGCACTCTTGACCTATGGTCCGGGTGCACTCAACGCGCTCAACCCGGTGGCATGTGCGTATGCCGAGCAGTCGCCCCTGCTTGTGGTCAGCGGCGGGCCTGAGATGACCTTGCGCCGGGGCGAGCACGAGGTCCACCTGCATCACGTGGTCAAGACCTACGAGAGCCAGTTACAGATCTTCCGCGAGGTGACCATCGACGCGGCGATTCTGGATGATCCCGCCTCGGCGCCCGAGACGATCGACCGGGTGATCCGCAACGTCGTCCGTCACAAGCGGCCGGGCTATCTCGAGATCCCCCGCGACCGCGTGAATGTGCCGGTGGACGCGCCCGCGAACCGGCTGGTCTTCGAGCTGGACCCCGAGGCGCGGCGGGCCCAGTCCGAGGCGCTCGACGAGCTGGTGGCCGAGATCCAGAGCATGCTGGCCGCGGCCCAGCGACCGGCACTCTACGTGGGAGTCGGCCTGCGCCGGCACGGTCTCACGGAGCTGGTCGTGCGCCTGGCCGAGCGGCTACGGCTGCCGGTGGCAACCGATGTGCTGGGCAAGGCGGCGATTCCTGAAAGCCATCCCCAGTTCGCCGGCGTTTACATGGGCGCGCTGGGCGACCCGATGGTCCGCGACCTGCTCGACGGCTCTGACTGCATCCTCGGCATCGGTGTCGTACGAACCGACCTGGGAACGGGCTTCTGGACCGAGCGCATCAATCCCAAGGCGCGCATCCTGATCGATCCGGACGGCGTGCGCGTGCGGTTCCACCGATATGAAGGGCTGGCGATTCGCCAGGTGGTCGAGGCCTTGCTCGAGCGGCTGCCCCCCAGCGACCGCACCGCACCGCAATTCGACCGGACCGTCGCGTTGCCGCTCGCGGTGAATGAGCGAGCCCTTGCGGATACGGGCCTTGCCTCGCCTCCTCCTCTGCGTGTGGCGGACATTCTTGGAGCGCTCAAGAAGCTGGACACCACGCGGTACAGCTTCACGGCCGACGTGGGCGATAGCTGGTTCATCGCGCTGGAGCTGCGCACCGAGGTTTTCCTGGCAGCGGGCTACTATGCCTCGATGGGGTTTGCCGTCCCCGCCGCGCTGGGAGCCGGCATGGCCGACCCAGCGCGCAGGCCGTTTGCCATCGTCGGCGATGGGGCCTTCCAGATGACGGGAACCGAGCTGGCGACGATGGTGGACCAGGGACTGGCGCCCATCGTGCTGCTGCTCAACAATAGCAGCTACGGCATGCTCGCTGCCATTGACCGCCCCCGCACCGATTACGACCGGCGGAGCTGGGACTATGCGGCCCTGGCCAGGGCGCTGGTGCGCGCGCCCAGCGCGTGACGAACGTAGCCGAGCTGGACGCAGCGCTGGCCGCGGCTGAGAGCCATGTGGGAGCGTTCCTCATCGAAGCGATCATCGCCAGTGATGATTTTTCACCGGTGATGGCGCGCATTCGCGCCCTGGTTCATGAGCCGGCCAGGCAGCCGGAATCACGCTGATCGGCTCAGTTCGCCCGCGGGTTGTCGGGGAGATGTTTGAGCGGGACGATTGCCTGGAGCCGGCGCCGGCCTGCGTGGGTCATGGATTCTTTCCAGAGGGCGAGTGTATCCGTGTCTCCGAAGACATGGTCCGAGGTGGCGGGTAAGAGCAGCCAGGAGCCCTCGGCCATCTCGCTCTCGAGCTGGCCGGCTCCCCATCCGGAATGTCCCAGGAAGAACGCAACATGTCCCTCGTCGCTGGATGCCAGTGATTCCATGGTACCGAGCTCGGTCGCCACATAGATGTCATCGGCAATCACCAGGTTCGCCAGCGAACGGCGGTCATGGACCGCCATCAAGGTCCCGCTGACCGGGCCGCCATTGCGCACGGTCTCGGATCGCACGCATGCCGATGAGCTCACCTGGCTCCAGACCTCCTCCAGTCCCACGCTGAGCGTGCGGTTCAGGACCAACCCGAGCGCACCATCGGTGCCATGAACGGCCACCAGCACGACCGTCCGTGCAAAATTCGGGTCCACCAGCGACGGCGATGCAATCAACAATTGCCCTTGGAGTGATTCCATGATGACCCTGCGTCGCTGACAAATGCCCCCGTCGTGGCGGGAACCCACAGGCAACGTCTCGCGCGGCCTCGCGGAGCGCAACCCGGCTCTGGACGCCCATGAAACCACGCGGCGCGGCGATTGTCGAGGACCGAGCGCGGAATTGCCGGGATTTGTCCCGCGGGGTCATGAGTACCCAGGAGATACCGCGAATGCTTCCATTGCGCTCAGCTCAGGTGCCGAAGGAACGACACCCGGCCTGTCGCAACCCATTCGGTGACAAAGATATTTCCATCCTTGTCGAAGCATGCGTCATGCGGATGGATGAACTTTCCCGCGGGCCAGCGCTCGGGTTGAGTGCGCATCTTGAAGCCGTCGAGCACTTCCCTCGTCCAGGCGGGGTCGTAGCCCAGATGGGCCAGTACCTTGTTGTTCCTGTCGAAGAGGCTCACCCGCGCATGCAGGTCGGGCACCAGCAGGACATCGCCCCTGATGTCGAAATGGGCCGGGAATGACACGTCGTGCACGAAACCCAGGAACTTGCCATCAAGGGTGAAGTACTGGAGTCGGGCGTTGGCGCGGTCGGCCACCACCAGCGCCGGCTCACGACCGGGCCGGTTGTCGTACCAGAGCCCGTGCGGGGTTTTCATCTTCCCCGGCTCGGTCCCTTCGCCGCCCCAGGTGCGCACCCAGCGGCCCTCGCTGTCGAACTGGTGGATGTAATGCGAGCCGTAGCCGTCGCCCACGTAGAAGCCGCCGTCGGGTGCAAAGGCCACGTTGGTTGGCGAGAAAGGCGTGCCCGGCTTGTCGTAGACGTGCGGCTCGGCAGGTGCGTGCTTGATCCAGAGCTGCTCACCTTTCAGGTCGGTCTTGACCACCAGGTTCACGGGGAACATGCAGCAAAGGTAAAGAAATTCTTTCCCGTTTTCTCGACGGATATCAATGCCATGCCCGCCACCGTGGAATTCTTTTCCGAACGAGCGGACGAACTTGCCGGAGGGATCGAAGACGACAATCGTGTCCTGGGCCTCCGCGGGGGTCTTCGGCTTCGCGACACCCCCTCGGTGCTTGATGTAGATGAATCCTTCGCCGTCGACGGCCACGCCGTGGGTTTCCACCCAGTGGATCGAGCTGGGAAGCTCTCCCCAGTTATGGTGGCACTCGTAGCGGTGCTCGCCCGCGCCCACGATCGGCGGCTTCTCGCCGCTCTTGTCGCTGGCGTGCACGAACGGGCCCGAGGCCGCCGCCAGGGCCGCGGTCCCCGTCTGCTTGAGAAAATCGCGCCGGTGCATGGAGAGGCTCCCGGAGTAAGAGTGGGCCAGTGAACAGCCGCAAGTGGCCAGTGAACCATGGCCTGCGTTCGGTAGCAAGTCGTTCGGTGACTGGCTCGTGGCCAGTGGGAAGCAGCGCTGGACGTCTCTCCCTCCCGCCCACTGCGCTGCCCACTGACCACTCACCACCACCCACGGTTCACTTGCCTTTGAAATCTCCGGCCGTGATGACGGAGAGTCGATCGGGATGGACGTACTTGCGCAGTGCGGCATTGACCTCGTCGACGGTCAAGGTCTTGATCCTGGCCTCGAGGTCGGCGTCGAACTGCATGGTGCGCCCGACGAACAGGTTCTCGGCCAGTGAGGAAGCCAGCGCGTTGTCGTTGGTCCGGCCAACCTGAAGCTGCGTGAGATACCCATCCTTGGCGCGCTTCAATTCCTCGGCCGTGACGCCGCCATGAAGCAGCCTGGTCAGCTCTTCTTCCACACCCGTGACGACCTTGGGGCGGTTGGCCGGGTTGTAGATGGCCCGGACAAGCAGAGTCGCACGGGAATCAAGCGGGTTGGCGGCGAAGCCGGAGGCGGCGGAATAGGAGAGCCCGCCCTTTTGACGCAGGCGGTCGGCGATCCGCGACGAGATGGCACCGCCGCCCAGGATGTAGTTGCCCAGCACCATGGCCGGGTAGTCGGAGTCGCTGTCCTTCATGTTCAGCGTCAGGCCGGCGAAGTACGTGGCGTTTTCCTTGTCGGGCGTTTCGATCGTCTCCCGGGCGGGCTTGAGGTCCGCCTGGAACGGCCGCTCGATGCGTTCATAGGGCTGCGCGGTTTTCCAGCCGTCGAGGCTACGGGCCAGCACCGAGAGGGCCTCGGAGGGCTCGAAGTCGCCCACGATCGTCAGCTCGCCATGGCTGGCGCTGAGGAAGTCGCGATAGAGCGCACGGACATCTTCCACCGTGACCTGCCGCATGCGCTCGATGTCTTCCTCGATGGTCGGCACGTAGCGCACATCCGAGGGAGGATAGCTTGAGAGCACCCGTTGAATCCGGTTCATGCCCAGCCGCATGGGGTCGGAACGGCCCTGTTCCAGTCCTGCCAGGCGCTCGTTCTTCATGATCGTGAACTCGCTCTCGGGCAGAGTGGGCTCGCGCAGGATCTGACGGAGGATCTCCAGCACCGCCGGCAGGTTGGCGTGCCGGGTCTGGATCGAGTACGACAGCGTGCCCAGGGAACCACCTCCGCCACCACCACCGCGACGGCCTCCCATTCCACCGAACCCGCCGCCGAGCCGCGCGAAATTCTTGTCCAGCGCGTCCTCGATCTGCTGGCGGTTCATGTTCCTGGTGCCGCGGAGCATGAGCCCCGACAGGAAGCTCGCTGCCTCGACCTTTCCTTTCAGGCTGTCGGCCGTGCCGTAGTGAAGGTTGAGATGGACATGCACAGCGCCGCCGCGCGTTTTCTTCGGCAGCAGGGCCACCTTCACGCCATCCAGCGGTTCAGGCTTCTGCACGCGGGCCTCGATGGCCAGCGGCGAGACATCGAATGACTCGCCGGACGACTGCACCTCCCGGCCCTTGTAGCGATCTACCATCCCGGCCACGTCGGGAGCTGGCGGCACGGCCGTCCGCTCGGGCTTCGTTGCGGGGATGAAGTAGCCCACCGTTCGATTGCTGGGCGTCAAGTACTTCGAGGCCGCTTCCTGGACCTGCGCGGTGGTGACTTGCTCGATGCGGTCGCGGCTCAGGAAGTAGAGCCTCCAGTCGCCCTGTGCCGCCCAGTTGGAAAGCATGACGGCCACGCGGTTGGGGTCGGCCGAGGCGAGCTCGCGATCCCGCAGCATCTTCTGGCGCGCCCGATCCACTTCCTCCTGAGTGACTCCAGAGCGGGTCACCTCGTCGACCACTGAATACATCACGTCGCGCACCTGCTCAAGGCCTGCCATCTCCTTCGAGTTGACCTCGGCCATGATCTCGAACAGGCCGGGGTCGTGGAGTGCCTGGGCATGCGCCGAGACGGTGGCTGCCTTCTTCGTTTCCACAAGTGCCTTGTAGAGCCGGCCCGAAGGTTCCGACCCCAGGATGCTGGCAAGCACCTGCACGGCGGCAAACTCGGGATGGGGCCCGGAAGGGACGTGGTAGAGCAGGCCCACCAGCCCAACATTTCCCACGCGCCGCAGGGTCACCACCCGCTGGCCGTCTTGAGGCGGCTCCTCGGTGTAAGTGGCCGGCAGCTTGCGCTCGGGGCGCGGCAGGGCTCCAAAATACCTGGTGATCAGGTCCAGTGCCTTCGCCTCGTCAAACTTCCCGGCGACGACGAGCACGCCATTGTCCGGCTGGTAGAACTTCTTGTAGAAGGCGCGCAGGCTGTCGGGGGGAACCCGCTCGATGTCGGTGCGGTTGCCGATGGTCGACTTGCCGTAGTTGTGCCACTCGTAGGCCACCGCCGCCATGCGCTGCGAGAGCACGTTCTCGGGAGAGTTCTCACCCATCTCGAACTCGTTGCGCACCACCGAGAACTCGGTGGCCAGGTCCTCGGCCTTGATGGGGCTGTTGACCATCCGGTCGGCCTCGAGCCGGAGGGCGAACTCCAGATTGTCATCGCTGGCCGCCAGGGTCTCGTAATAGTTCGTCCGGTCCTCGGAGGTCGAGCCGTTGAACTGGGCGCCCCGCTCCTTCATGGCCGCCGGGATGTTGGGATGGTCGGGCGTTCCTTTGAAGACCATGTGCTCCAGCAGGTGGGCCATGCCCGTCTCGCCGTATCCCTCGTGCCGCGACCCAACCAGCACTGTCAGGTTGACCGTCACCTTGGGCCGGGAGGGATCGGGAAAGAGCAAGACGCGGAGGCCGTTGTCCAGGCGGTACTCCGTGATTCCCTCCACTGTGGCTACCTTGGTGGGCTTTTCCGCTGCCCTGGAGCGCACCGGCGCGGTGGCTGGCCCCAGCACCAGGACGGCGAAACCGAGAAGAACGTGAAACCTTGCCGTATACCTCATGAGAACTCCTTCAAGAATGTCGATCCTGATCGATCTCGCCAGGCAGAGCCGGGCGAGCGTATGAGAGGTTCGCTAACCGGCCTTCTTCTTTTCCGGCGGGGCAGGGGAGGGACCAGGCGCCCCGGCAGGCACTGATGCCGGCGGGGCAGGCACTGATGCCGGCGGGGTAGGCGCCGGGCTGGCAGGCGCGGATTTCTCGGCCGGCGGATGGGGACCGTCGGACGCCGGCCCCTCGGTATGAGCCCGTGGAGTGAGAATGACCTTGCCGTCCCTGATCTTCAGGCTCTCGAAGCGGCGCAGCATCTCGGCGTGCTTGGGATTGCTGTAGGCGTCCTTGGCGAGGTTCTGTTTCCGCATCTCGGCCAGGAACTGCTCGGGCGGGGTCTTGCCGTTGACGATCAGCGAATCGAGCGTGACGATCAGGATGCCGTCGCTGAGCAGGGCCTTGAACTCCGCCTCGCCGTTGAGGTAGCGACCCTTGAGAATGCCGAGTTGCAACTTCTCCAGCGGTATGCTCACCTGCCCCTTGAGCTTGTCGCCCTCCACGCGGACGAACACCTTGCCCCGGAAATCCGGGTTCGACTCGATGAGCGCATTGAGATCGTCACTGTCGAGCACCAGCGGTTCATTCGCGGTGCCCTCGTCGAGTGCTTTGCGGAAGGCGTCCACTCGCTCCTTGGTGGCCTTCTGGGCATCCTCGGAGAGCTCGGCCCGGGGCAACTCGGCGGGGGCCGGTGACGTCCATTCCTCGATGAACCCGGAGAACCAGCGGCTGGCAAGGTAAGCCCCGATTCCCAGCAGGACGATCACGAGCACGGCCAGAACGCCGGAGATCACGCAGCCGTAAAAGAGACAGCCGCGCTGCCTGGGTCGGGAATCGTCGTATTCGGGCGAGAACTTGGGCGCGTGGTCGAACTCTGGGTCGTAACTGGCCATGGGACTTCTGTCTCGGATCGGGAGAATCGTGGCTTCATGCCCTCAAATCTTCGTCGAAGAACCTTCAAAAAGGAAGAGGCTAGAGCGGCCCCGGGCGAAGGCATACGGGCACGCAGAGCGGGCTTGCGGGCCTGCTCGATCAGTCTGGCGTGCCCGGCTACCAGGCGCAATAATCGCTGGCAACCGCCGAATCGCCTCTGTACCATCCGGAACCACGTTGTCCGGGGCACGGCAATAAGAAGGAGCGCTGCATGCTGACGGTTCGCGATCTCGTGAAAGTTTATCCCGGTCCGGTGGCCGCGCTCCAGGGCGTCGATCTTGATATTCCCAACGGTATGTTCGGGCTGCTTGGCGCCAACGGCGCGGGCAAGACCACGCTGATGCGCATCCTCGCGGGCCTGCTCGAGCCCACATCCGGCACCGCGACGCTCGACGGTGAGTCGATCCTGGATCGGCCCGAGAGCATCTGGTGCCGGCTCGGCTATCTGCCGCAAGACTTCGGCTTCTTTCCGCACCTGACCGGCAAGGCGATGCTCCGTTACCTTCTTCGCCTCAAGGGCGTCACGGCACCTGGCGGCCTGGACAGTCTTTGCGATTCCCTGCTGGAGCGCGTGAACTTATCCTTCGCGGCCCGGCGCAAGGTGAAGACCTATTCTGGCGGCATGCGCCAGCGCCTGGGAATTGCCCAGGCCATCGCTGGCGACCCGCGCCTGATCATCGTCGACGAGCCCACGGCCGGCCTCGACCCGGAAGAGCGCCAGCGCTTCTACCGCCTGCTCTCCGAGCTGGCCGAGGACCGGATCGTGCTCCTGTCAACGCATATCGTCGAGGACGTCGCTCAGCTCTGCCCGCGGTTCGCGATCATCCGGCAGGGGCGGCTGGTGGCCAGCACCACGCCCGGGCAAGCCCTCCGCGCCATCGACGGATACATCTTCGAGGCCTCGATCTCCGGAAAATCGTATGAGCAACTGATCGCCGATTCGAGCAGGTGCGTGACCCAGGCGTACCTCGTGGGGGGCAACAATCGGGTTCGTATCTACGAGCCCGACGCGGACCCGCCAGCGGACTTCGCGGCGGTGGAGGCCACCCTAGAAGACGCCTATCTCGTGGTGACCAGGACCGGCGGCCTGCCCGGCCCGAGTGCCGCCGGGTCTCACAAGGCGGCCCTCAGCGGAGATGTCCGATGAGCAGGGAGCACACGCACTCGACTCACTCGATGTCCGCATCGGCCCGACTGCGGCGCTTGCTGACCGTGTTCCGGGCCGATGCCGCGTTCCACGTGCGTCGACCGCTGTTCTGGATCTGGGCGCTGATCCTCGTGCTGGCCGCCTGGGGCATGTCGACCGGGTCCATGACCATCCAGAGCGGCGACTCCTCGGTGGGCGGGACGAAGGCCTGGATCACCTCCGAGTTCGCAGTCGCCCAGCAGCTTTCCATCCTGACGCTCATCCTCTATTCCTTCTTCCTGGCGATCGCGGCCGGGATGACGGTCATCCAGGATGCCGAATGGCGGCTGGGCGACCTGTTGCACGCGACATCGCTGACGCCCGGTGAATACATCTGGGGAAAGTTCGCGGCCGTACTGGCCTGCACGCTGGGAGTACTGGCCATTCATGTGCTGGCCATGATGTTCTGTTTCCACGTGCTTCCCGGCGATCCGGCCAGGCAGATCCGCGGACCGTTCCAGATGCTCAACTACCTGCGTCCGGCGCTCGTCTTCTCGATACCCACGCTCGTCTTCCTGGCGGCAGCGTCGCTGGCAATCGGCGAGTGGACGCGGCGCCCGATCCTGGTCTTTGTTCTCCCCTTGAGCTTCCTGCTGGCGGAGCTTTTCCTGCTCTCGACCTGGTCGCCGGGCTGGCTCGACCCGCGGATGAACCGTGCACTCATGCTGATCGATCCAGGAGGCTCGCGCTGGCTCAAGGAGACCTGGCTGAAGGTGGATCGCGGCGTGACGTTCTACAATACCAGCGCGATCACGTATGACCGGGCGTTTTTGATCAGCCGGCTCGTCTACGTCCTGCTCGGCCTGGGCGCCGTGGCGCTTTCCCGCTGGCATTTCACGCGCACACTCCACGGCCGTCCGGCAAAAAGCCGGCTAGGAACCGAGACCGCGACGGCGACCGCGCAGGACCCCCGGGCCGCCAGCGCACGAGATCCGCTGGCAGCACTGCACATGATGGCAGTGCGGCCGAGCCTGCTCCGGGGCGCCTGGCACGTGGCCCGGATCGAGCTGGTCGAACTGGCCTGGAGTCCCGGGCTCTATCTGTTCGCGCCCCTGGTGCTGCTCCAGAGCCTCGGCCACAGCCTGCTGAAGACGGGGTATCTGGACACGCCGCTCCTGATCACTTCCGGATCGTTCGCGGTGGGAGCCATGGATTCGCTGACCGTGTGTCTCTGCCTGCTTTTGCTCTGGTACACCGTTGATACGCTCGACCGCGAGCAGGTCTCACGGCTCGCCGAGATCGTCCACTCGGCTCCCATCCGAACCGGCTCCTTGCTGCTCGGCAAGGCCCTGGCTCTGGCGGCCGTCGGGCTGGCGATCGTGCTGGCCACCGGCGCCGGTGGCGCAATCGCCATGCTGATCCAGGGTCGCGCGCCGCTCGAATTCCGCCCCTTCGCGCTGGTGTGGGGGCTGCTCCTGGTCCCCGTGTTCCTGGTCTGGACGTGCTTCGTGACGGCCCTCCACACCATCACTCGCAATAGATACACCACGATCGCCCTGGCCTTGGGTGTCTTCGCCTTCACGGCATACCGCCTGCTCGCGGGCGAGATCAACTGGGTAGGTAACTGGCCGATGTGGGACGCGATCCACTGGAGCGACATGAGCGTCCTGGAGCTCGACCGCAAGGCCCTGGTGCTGAGCCGCCTGCTGGCGATGGGCGCGGCAGGCTTCTTCCTGGCGCTCACCGTCGGCTTCTTCCGGCGTTGCGAGATCGACCCCACGCGGCTGGTGCATCATCTCCGACCGCGGGCGCTGCAACAGACGGCCCTGCGGCTGGCGCCGTGGCGCTCGTGCCCATCGCGGCCGGCACGTGGCTGGCCCTGGAAGTCGGCCGGGGGCATGAGGGCGCGGCCGCCAGGCAGCGGGATAAGGACTACTGGCGCAAAAATATCGCGACCTATCGCGACGTGCCCATTCCCGATCTGACTCACGTTGATCTGAACCTCGATCTCCATCCCAACGCCAGCCGCTACCGCGTCGAGGGGTCTTATGACCTGATCAACCCGCACGATCGAGCGTTACGGGAGGTTGTCTTGACCGGGGGCTCGCACTGGGAGCAACTGGCCTGGACGCTCGATGGCCAGCCCTTCACTCCGCAGGACCGCGCACGGCTTTACGTCTTCCGGCTCCCTGTGCCGCTGCGCCCGGGCGAGACCGCCCGGATTGGCTTCCGGCATGAAGGCCGGTATCCGCGCGGCATCAGCAAGCGGGGGGGAGTGCCATGGAGTTCATCCTTCCCGCCGGGGTCGTGCTCACCAGTTTCCGCCCGAGCTTCGTGCCCACGCTGGGCTTCAATCCGGAAATCGGCGTGGACGACGAGAATCAGGCCGAGGCCAGGGAGTACAGCGACGATTTCTTCGAGGGTCAGACCGAGTCGCTGCTGGGAACGCGCGCGCCGTTTTCCACGCGCATCAAGATCACCGGTCCGGCGGATTTCACGCTCAACTCCGTCGGCATCAAGACGGCCGACACCGTCACCGCGGACCGGCGCACCGTGGTCTGGGAGAGCGATCATCCGGTCACCTTCTTCAACGTCGTCGCGGGTCGGCTGACCGTGAAACGCGGCGCGGGTGCGGAGGTCTACTATCATCCGTCTCATCCGTACAACGTGGATGAGATCCTCGGCTGCCTCATCGCCGGCGCAGGTACTACTCCGACTGGTTCTATCCCTACCCCTGGAAGGAGCTCAGGCTCAGCGAGTTTCCCGCGCTGGCGACCTATGCCCAGGGCTTTCCCACGAACATCTCCTTTTCCGAAGGCGTCGGCTTTCTGACCGCGGACAGCTCGGAGATCCATTTCGCCTTCGAGATCGCGGCGCATGAATCCGCCCACCAGTGGTGGGGCAACATCGTCACTCCGGGAAAGGGGCCGGGCGGCAACATCCTGGCCGAAGGCATGGCGCACTTCGCCACGATGCTGCTGGTGGATCAGGTCAAGGGACCCGCCGCGCGGATCAGCTTCTGCACGCGGATCGAGTCGAACTACGCCAAGGAACGCTCCGTGGACTCCGAGCGGCCCCTGGTGAAGATTGACGGCAGTCGCAACGGCGACACCACCGTCACCTACGACAAGGGCGGCTGGGTCTTCTGGATGCTCCTGAACCACATGGGCCGCGAGCGTACCCTGGCGGGGCTTCATTCCTTCTGCAAGACGTATCACGGCAATCCCGACCACCCGGTGCTCCAGGATTTCCTGAAGACGATGCGGAGCTTTGCGCCCGATACCAGCACGTTCGACGACTTCACGCAGCAGTGGTTCGAAAAGGTGGTCTTGCCCGATTACCGGCTGCACGAGCCGATCAGGACAAGAGAGGGCGCATCCTGGAAGGTTACCTTCCGGCTCGAGAATCTCGGCACGGGTTCCATGCCCGTCGAGGTTGCCGCGGTCCGAGGAGAGCGGTTCGATAGTAAGGGTCAGCCGTCGCCCGGGTACCAGGAAGCGCGGGTCACCGCCGGGAAAGACGCATCGCAAGAATTGATGATCACGTGTCCCTTCGAGCCAGAATCGATCGTGGTCGACCCGGATGCCAAGGTGCTCCAGCTCCAGCGAAAAAGTGCGGTGGCGAAGTTTTGAGGCGCGGAGCGACGGTTCAGTCGTCTTCGCCCGCGACCGGGCTCTGCCGATGCACGCGGATGAAGTGATCGGTCGGGGACGTGTGTGAGATGGCGCCTTTCACGGCAGGCATGTGGCACGCGATGCAGCCTGAGTCTGGCTTGATGGGACAGACGACGGCCTCCTGAGGACTCGCCGGAGCCGCGAGCCGTCTGCGCTTGCGCGTGGGAGTCTGGCTCCCGGACCTGGCATGGCAGGTCAGGCAACGAGCCTCATAGTAGGCCGTGTCGGTGGAAGCATCCTGGTGCGGGTCGTGGCAGGTCACGCAGTCCAGATTGTTGTCGCTTTCGGTGAAGCAGCGGCTCCATGTGAGCGTGACCGTCTGGAAATGAACCGCATCCGGGTCGCCGGGTTGCACCGGCGCACCGCTCCTTCCGTTGTGGCACTGTGCGCAGATCTTCACCACAGGCAAGCCCGAGACCAGGGCGGGCCGGCCGATCGCCAGGTCGGGAAACCTGCGATCAACGGCCAGCAGGTGGTTGCCTCCCGGGCCGTGGCACTTCTCGCAGCCGATCGCAACGTCGTCCGCCTCCGGCCCTGTCCCCTGAAGCACGGCGCGCGGGCTTGTGACGTGACAACCAAAGCACCCATACAGATGATCGGGCGTCATGGGCACCCCCAGGTAATCTTCAGCGGCGGGCGGGTGGGCCGGCTGGCCAGGCGTCACATCCCAGAGAAGGCGCGATTCCGCCTGGTAGACCGAGAGGCGCAGCTCCCTGACCTTGCCCGCCTCGTCCCGGCCGATCAGCGACCGACCGATATCGCCGGACCCGAACGCATAGTCGACGACCGCCCGGAATATCCGGTCTTCGACGTGCGTTTCTTGCACCAGCCTGCCGTTCGCCATCCGTAGCGTATGGGCCACCTTCGCCTCCGCGGGGTCGGCGATGCTGGGCGCAGCGAGAGACAGGCTGGTCAAGGCGGCCGGGCGGTGGAACGTCCGGGCGTGCCGTGTCACGCGCTGGGCTTGATACTTGCTGAAGTGGCAGTACGAGCACCGCGCCGCACCCACGTAAGGCGCTGGTTCGAACCGGGTGGGATCGAGAACGGCGTACGTGGCGGCGTCTTCCAGAGCCTTCATCGCCCCGGTGACCGAGCCCTCCTGGAGCAAGGCGCGGCTGAGCAGCCAGGATGCCTCCGGGTTCGGCCCAAGCTCGAGCACTGCCCGCAACTGCGATCGCGCCCGGGCCGGCTGCCGCATGCGCAGGTGCGCTCGTGCCAGGTCAAGCCGCATTGCGATCGTTGCGCCGGGGTCGCTCTGGCTGGGCCAGGAACGTAGGGCTCGCTCCCAGCAATCGATCGCACCGGCGGCGTCGTTCTGTGCCGCGTGGATCTTGCCCAGCAGGTTGTCCGCTTGACACCGCCATTCCGGCAATGCCGCCAGACGCGATGCAGCCTGCGCCGCAATGTGGTACTGCTCGCCTTCAAGATAGCGGCTGCCCAGGGCGAAGAGCGCCTCGGAGTGGTCGGGCTGGAGCGGCAGGGCTTGTTCCCAGAACCTGATGCTCCCCATCCTGTCGCCGGCGCGCTGCATCACCGAGCCCATGAGGTACAGGTCCTCGGCACCCAGCAACTCGGGAGCAAGCCGCTGGTAGAGCGGCTGGGCGATCGAGTCGCGGGCCAGCCGGATCGAAGAGCGTGCGAGCAGGCGGATGGCCGCCGGGTCGTTCCTGTGCGCCGCGAGATGCCGCCGTGCCGCAGTCGCGGCCACTTCCCAATCGCCCGCGTCATAGGCCCGGGAACTATCATCAAGAGGCGTGGCTGACGGCTGGCCCCGCTGTCCCCAGAGGAGGAGTACTCCGGTCCCAAGGAGCGCAACCAGCGCGGCTCCAGCCCAGAGTCGTCTCGCGTTCCTGCGCATGGCCACGTTGAACCTTCAGTCCCTGGCCTCGGTTCCGGCAGGTTTGATTGGATAGCCGGCCAGTTCTTGGGGCAAAGCGTCACCCTCGCGGAGCAGGTGGCCGCAGTCCACGGCGAGATCGGCGAATCGCTCGACCTTTCCCGATGGCCAGGTGACTTCCAGGGAATCGACGCGCACCGCCTGGCCCAGGCCGAAGTGGAGTCGCGGGTCCGCTGCGGACTGGTAGCTTCCCCCGCCGGTGCGCCAGCCGAAGTGGCGCCGGCCGCCCGCGCTCACGACGACCCGGGCACCGACGGCGTCACGGTTGGAACGGCCACGACCTTCCAGCCGCAAGGTGATCCAGTGCCCGCCCTCGGTCAGGTTGTGGAAGTAGGAGAGCGGCTGGTTCTGCGCGAGGATCAGGAAGTCGACCCGTCCGTCATTATCCAGGTCGCCGGCCGCCAGCCCGCGGCCAAGCAGGGGAACCTGAAAGGGTGCCCCGGCGCGGTCGGTCACATCCCTCAGTCGCTGGCCGCCCATGGTGCCGGCAAAGAGCTGAGCCGGCATGCGCTGGGGAACGTCGCTGCGGTTGTCGTCGACATGGCCGTTGGCGGTCACCAGGTCCAGCCAGCCGTCGTTGTTGAAATCCAGAAACGCCATCCCGAAGCCAAGCCGGTAGCGGCTCGGAATGGCCAGACCGAGCTCGGACGAATGGTCGCTGAACACGCCGTCGTCCAGGTTCTTGTAGAGCGCCGTGTATTCGTTGTAGAAGTTCGTGACAGCCAGGTCGGGCAGGCCGTCGCCATTGACGTCTCCGCAGGCAACCCCCATGCTTGCCGTGTAAACGCCCGCATTATTACTGGCCACTCCCGCCTCGTGGCCCACCTCCTCGAAGTGCATGCCGCCCCGGTTCAGGAAGAGGAACTTCGCCGACTGGTCGTTGGCGACGAACAGGTCAACCCGACCGTCGCCGTTCAGGTCGGCCGCCACCACGCCAAGCCCCTCGCCGGTCCGGTCGATGATTCCGGCCTCGCCCGAGACGTCCACGAAACGGCCGCCGTCATTGCGGAAGAGATGATCGGGCAGGGAGGGAAACTCGGGCGGTCCGCAGAATGCAAACACGTTGTGGACGCGGTCCCAGCAGGGCCGCGGGTGATCGCTGTCCCAGCTCAGGTAGTGGCACACGTAAAGATCGAGGTCGCCGTCGCCGTCCAGGTCCGCGAAAGCCGCCGAGGTGGGCCAGTCGCGCTGGCCCGCAAGTCCTGCCCGGGCAGTGGCATCCTCGAACGTGCCGTCGCCCTTGTTACGGAAGATCGCGTAGGAACGCCAGCGCGTGAGGAACAGGTCGGGATGGCCGTCGTTGTCGTAGTCGCCCACGGTGACGCCGTGGCCATAGCCGCGCGGCAGTGCGGCAATTCCCGATCGCTCGCTCACGTCTTCAAATGTGCCATTGCCCCGGTTCCGGAAGAGGCGATCGCCGGAGCCGGCCGCGTCCCGGCCGGGCGGAAACCTGCCTCCCTGCACGACGTAGACGTCGAGCCAGCCATCGCCGTCAAAATCGAGCAGGCCCACCCCGCCGCTCATCGTTTCGGGAATCTGGTGCAGTTTCTCCAGCCCGTTATCGAACGTGAAGGCCAGGCCGCTGGCAGCGGCGTCGTCCCTGAACCGGGGCGGCGCTCCGCTGGATTCCGGAACGCGCTGCTCTTGCTCGGGTGCCGCCTCGGTACGCAACTCGGCAAGCAGCGCAGCCAGGGTGTACCTGGAGGCCGCGCTCTCGGCAGCCTGATCCTCACGATCAAGCCGGGCCAGTTCAACCCGAGCCTGGGCGGACTGAGACGGCTTCTCGGCCGCAAGCCTCCACCAGCACTGTGCCTCGAACCGACGGCCGACGGTTTCCGCCGCCCTGGCCAGCTCCACGGCGTGCTCGAGCCGATCTTCGGGGAAGATATGGAACATGTACCAGTCGAGCGTCCGTTCCAGCTCGCCGCGCCGCGCGCGTAGCTGCCTGGCCCGTTCCGCTTCTCCGTTGCGGAGCAACAGCTCCGCGAGGCTTTCCATCGCCGCCAGCGCCCCGGGGTCGCACGCAACCAGGTCTTCCAGGGCGCGGCGCTCGCGCACGGTGTCTCCAGCGCGGTGGGCAAACCAGGCGCGAAGCGTGAGCTGCTCTTTGGGGGAGAGCGCGTCGGGCGGCAGGTGCGCCAGGGCGGTCCGGACCTCGTGCTCGTTCTCGGCCGAAGAGGCCCAGTCCAGCCGCACGCGCCACACAGCGGAATCCCCGGGCCGGCGGTCCACGCAGCGGTCCAGCAAGCGCCTGGCTTCTTCGAACCGTCCCTGCCTGGTCGCCAGGCTGGCAAGGCCCAGCCAGATGCGGTCGTCGTCCGGTGCGGACTGGGCGGCTTGCTGAAGCAGGGGCCGAGCCTTCTCGATGGGGATCGGGTTGGACGTGTCCAGCCTCACCAGCTCCTGGATGGTGCCCACACGGTCGTAGCGTTCCCACCCGGCGCGAACCAGCCGACGGGCTTCGTCGAAGCGCCCCTGAAGCTTGTAGATGTGAACAAGTGTCTCCTGTGCCTCCTTTCCAAGTTCGCCCGGGTCGCGCAGCGCGAGGACCAGGAGTGGCTCCGCGGACGAGAACCGGTGTTTCTTGAGCACCTCGCGCGCCGCAGCATGGAGGCGCGAGCGGCGTGCGGCGATCCGGGGGGAATCTTCTCCCAGGCCGTCTCGGCGCGATCCGCATGGCCCAGGGCCAGCTCGCAGAGCCCAAGGTCGTAATGGACCTCTCCACTTTGCGGCCAGCGCCCGGCCAGGCGGATCAGCCTGGCTCGCGCCGTGGCCGGCCTGCCGCGGGCCATGTCGCGCCGGGCTTCCTGCCACTCCGTCCGCAGCCGCCAGGCGTCAATGCTCCAGAGTGCGCCGCCGGCGGCGAGCAGGGCGCCAAGGGCGATGGACAAGGTGCGGCGCAATCGGTTCGATCTCCGGGCGCGCGGCGAGAACCACGATGCCCGCCGCGATCGGCATCGTGGTTCTCGTGTGGACCAGGCGGCAAGTGCTCGATTGCCGTCGACCGAGGTGGGGAGTTCAGCACGGACGGTTTCCCAGTCAATAGGCGTCGGCGCTGATGACCTCGCCCCCGTTCCGCGTCCCCAGCGACCACCAGGTCTGGTAACTGATGGAGCTCTTGATGAACTTGACTGATCCATCACCAAAGAGAACGTTGGCCCCGCCCGGGTGCGTGCTGCTGGCCCCGTAGCTGAAGCCGTCATTGGGGAACTGGCCGGGTGTGCCGCCGTCGCGGCAGCCCCCGTTGGGATATTTCGGGTCGCTGGGAAGCTGGACCGTGTTGAACATGGACCAGCCGGTGGTTCCCATGCACCAGCGGAAGCCGCGGTCGTCCTGGATGGAGGTGAGCGAGGTCTGGAAGGCGTTCTGGCACTCCTGGAGCGACTGGAAGATGAGCGCTGCGCTCCCCTGGATATTGAGCATCTTCTCGGCGCCGGCGGCCGTGGTCACGCTGCCGGTGATGTAATTGCCCCGGTAGCGGCTGGGGTTGGTGGTATTGCCGGCGAACTCGCTGCCGTTGGAGTCGCCCACCAGGGCTTCGGAATAGGCAACCGTGTTCGACGAGCCGTCGATGATGCTCTGAAGGCCGTAGCACTTGCCGATGGTGAAAACTCCCGTCGATTCACCGGGGTTCTCCAGGCTCACCCAGTTCACCGAGGCGTTGGAGTTCCAGTTGTAGCATCCGGAAGTCGTGGCGCCGTACGAGGCGGCGTAGCTGTTGTTGTTCTGGCGCTGACCGACGTTCGGGTCGGACGGGCACATGAAGATCGCCAGGTTCGTGTACAGCACGGTCTGGTTGTAGTTCGAGGAGGAAGCCACGTTCGCCGACCCGCTGAAGTTGCTCGTGTCGAGGACCGCCCACGAGAAATTGCAGGAATTGTAGATCGGCGACTGGTCCAGGAAGCCCAGCATCATGGCCTGGGCGCTCCACGCGGACCAGATGGATTGTTGATTCGGAACGTCTTGCTGCGGCGCGATGCTGCTTCCCAGGGGGAAGACACCCATGCCCGTGTGATAGTTGTGCATCGCCAGGCCAATTTGCTTGAGGTTGTTCACGCATTGCGCCCGGCGCGCGGCCTCGCGGGCGGACTGCACGGCCGGCAGCAAGAGGGAAATCAAAACAGCGATGATGGCGATGACCACCAGAAGCTCGATCAGGGTGAAGCCGCGGTGACGGGACTGGCTCACGAGAATATCCCTCCTCATGAAAATGAAAGACATGCGAAACAGCTTTCAGATCGATGTGTACGAAGTGACCTGGGAGAAGACAGTGTGGTCGCACAAACCACCCCAGGCCGCGGCCCGGGAAGCCCGTGGAAGCACTGGTACGGCATGCTCACTTGGCCTTCTTCTTGACTCGAGCAGGCAGTTTGCCCTGTGCGGTCTGGCCCTGTTCCTTGCTCGCGGCGCCCAGCTTCTTGAGGATGTCGGACTGGATCGGCTTCGTCTCCGTCGCCTGGCTGCCCGGCGCATCACAGCCGGAGAGGAGGATGGCCAGCGCAAAAGCCGTGCTCATCGATAGGGCGGTAACCTGGACCTTTCTGAGAGAGCGCATGGATCCTCCGTCCACTCATCTGGTGGAGCTAGTATGGGTTGAGCCAGAAGAATCAGGCCTGAGCCTCAGAACGACGACGCGTTGACAATGAATAAATGGTAGCGACTTGAACGGCGATCGCGCAACCTGGTCGGCCCCCGGTCAACCGCGTATGCCGCGGAAAAAACAGCACCGGGTGCAGCCATAGGCCTGGACGAGAGCCGCACTGCGAAAGGTTGACAAACCACTGGCCTCGCAGCCAGAATGACGTCTGTAATGAGCTCGTCAAATCTTGTCGATTGCCCGACACGCTTTCTTTGGGTTGTGCCTTCGCACGTTTCACGGCATTGTCGGCGGTCGAGTTTTGCGAGTATTCGTGCGTTCCGTGCTGTCGGTTCCGTGCAGCTTCTTCGCTCCATCGGAGCGTTTTCTCCCATGAGCTCACTGGCTCCTGTTGGGGTCTGGGTGGCGCAGCTCAAGGAGGGCGATCCTCAGGCGGCTCAGCACCTCTGGAACACCTATTTCCTTAGGATGGTGAAGGCGGCCCGGACCAGGTTGCAGAACGCCCCCGGCCGCATGGCCGACGAGGAAGACGTTGCCCTGAGTGCGTTCAAGAGTTTCTGCCGGGGCACGAAGGACGGTCGGTTCCCGCATGCCGCTGACCACGCTGACCCGTGGCCCTTGCTCCTGGCACTCACGAGGAATAAGGCCGTCGACCTGCTGCGCCACGAGCGCCGCGTCAAGCGCGGCGGTGCCAGACTGCTGGAGGTCCAGTCCGCCGGCGTGAATACCCAGAGCGATGCCGAGGCGGCACTCGCGGAATTGATCGGTCGCGAGCCCGACCCTCAGTACAGCTTGCAGATCGCCGAGGAATGCCAGCGCCTGCTCGACTCCATCAGCGATTCCATCCTCCGCGCCATTGCCCTCTGGAAAATGGAGGGGTTCACCACCGAGGAGATTGCCTCCAAGCTCGGATGCACGTCCAGGACGGTCGAACGCAAGCTTCAGCTCATGCGCAAGCTCTGGAAACTGGGAGATGCTCTGTCATGAGCGTTGGCGTGCGGGCGCCACTGAGCGTGGATGACTTGAGCGACGCGCAACTCCGGCGCATCGACCAGGTTTGCGACAGCTTCGAATCCGCCTGGAATTCCCGGCAGCGGCCGCGCATCGAGTCGTTTGTCGAGGCGGAAGCGGACTCCGAGAGGCGGTTCTTGCTCCAGGAACTGGTGCTCCTGGATATTGAGTACCGCAGGCAGCATGGCGAGCGAGCGCGGCCGGATGACTACCAGGAGTGGCTCGGCGAGCTTGATGTTCGGTGGCTGGAGGCCCAGCTTCGCCCGATGCCCGCAGGGCAAGACCAGGACGAAACCGACGGCAGCACGCAAGCGAGTTTCGTTCGTTCCTCGGGTGAGGTCGATGCCACCACGGATCCGCCGGTCACGGACAGCCAGCCCCGGCGGCTCGGCTCGTTCCAGCTTCTGGAACGGGTGGGCGTCGGCGGGTTCGGTACCGTCTGGCGGGCCTTCGACGTGCGGCTCAACCGGATCGTGGCGCTGAAGGTGCCACATCCGCACGTGATCGAGAGCAACGAGGACATCGCGCGGTTCTTTCGCGAAGTGCGGGCGGCGGCGCAGCTTCGCCACCCAGGCATCGTGACGGTGCACGAAGTTCCCGTCCTGGATGGCCTGCCGGTCATGGTGTGCGACTTCGTGACCGGAACCTCGCTGCGCGAGCTGATGGCCACCCGCCGCCTGGCTCACGGCACGGTCGCCGAGCTGGTTGCCCGCATTGCCGACGCGCTTGATTATGCTCACTCCATGGGTGCCATCCATCGGGATATCAAGCCGGGTAACATCATGCTTGATCCTGATGCGGTTGGGCCAATCACCCATGGCGGAAAGTCGAGCACGCTGTGGCCGGGCGAGCCCCGGATCGTTGATTTTGGCCTGGCCTACCTGGATCAGGAGGCAACCCAGCTCACTCACGATGGGGCCATCATCGGCACCCCCGCCTACATGAGCCCGGAGCAAGCCGCGGGACGCAACCGTGCGCTGGCCGTCGATCATCGCACTGACATCTACAGCCTGGGTGTCGTGCTCTACGAGCTGCTGACCGGGACGATCCCCTTCGCGGGTAGCCGCCATGAGGTGCTCTCGCGCGTGATCGACACCGAGCCGCGCAGCCCGCGCCGGCTGGTGGCCTCCCTGCCGCGCGACCTGGAAAGCATCTGCATGAAGGCGATGGCCAAGGACCCGAGGCAACGCTACGACTCGGCCCGCGAGCTCGCCGGCGACCTGCGCCACTTCCTGGAGGGAGAACCCGTCCGGGCACGACCGATCAGCCTCTTCGAGCGCTGCTTGCGGCGGGCGCGGTGCAGGCCCATGGAGGCAGCGCTCGGGCTCATGGGAGTGGTCACCGTGCTGGCCATTTTCGTGCTGGCCGTTGGCTATCGCTACCACGTGCGGCTGGAATACCTCTTCCAGACCACCGAGCAAGCGCTCTCCGCCGAGGGCCGCCAGCGTCTCCGCGCCGAGAGCTTTCTCTACTTCCATCGCATGGCGCTGGCCGAGCGCGAATGGTCGGCCAACAATATTGATCGGGCGGAACGCTTGCTGGAGGACTGCCCGCCCACCCTGCGGGGCTGGGAATGGCGGTACCTGATGAGCCAGTGCCATCACGCCCTGCTCTCCGTGAACCACGCCCCGCCGTCCTCGCAGTCCTGGTCGGTCACCTGCGTGCGGTACAGTCCGGATGGCCGGAGGCTGGCCTCGGCGAGCAGGGACGGCAGCATCAGGCTCTGGGACGCGGCCACCGGCCAGGCGATCAGGCTGCTGGGACGGCACAAGCACTATGCCCTGTCGCTGGCGTTCCAGCCCCGGGGCCACTTGCTGGCCTCCGGCGGAGACGGCGGGGACATCCTCATCTGGAATACAGACACCGGGGCGCTGGTGCGCACCTTACCAAAGTGCCGCGACTCGGTGTATGCGCTGGCGTACAGCCCCGATGGCGAGATGCTCGCCTCGGGCCACGGCTATCCGCCGCTGGAAGAGGTCGACCACATGCGCGGGCGTGGCGTGGTCCGCTGCTGGAACGCCGCGACGGGCCACCTGCTGCGCCAGCTTTCCGGTCACACCCAGAGCGTCACCGGACTTGTCTACAGCCCCGACGGCCAGATCCTCGCGTCGGCGAGCGGCTCCGCGCTGGCCGTCCCGCAGACCGCCAGCAGGCCGGGCGAGCTGATCCTCCGCAAGGCCGCGACTGGCGAGCCCGTGCGGACCATCCGCGGCCATAGCGGGCCGCTCACGTGCGTGGCCTATCATCCTGACGGAACCATGATCGCCACCTCGAGCTGGGATCGGACCATCAAGCTCTGGGATCCCTCGACCGGCGACCTGCTGCGCTCGCTGCCCGGCCACCTGGACTGGGTGCTTCATGTCGAATTCAGCCCGGACGGCCGACGGCTTGCCAGCGGGGGCGCCGACGGCGCCATCAAGGTCTGGGAAACCGCGGGCAACCACGAGCTGTTCACCCTGCGCGGCCACAAGCAGAACGTCAACTGCGTGACCTTCAGCCCCGACGGCCGCCACCTCGTCTCCGGCAGCTCCGATCAAACTCTCAAGATCTGGGAGGCCGACCGCGATCCCGAGCTGCTCGCATGGCACGGTGAAATCGGTCCCATCGCGCGAGTCGCTTTCTTCCCCGACGGGCACCGGTTGCTCGTTGCGGCAAACCTGGAAAACGCCAACGGGCGGGTGCAGCCTCTCTTGACCGTGCTGGAAACGAAGCAGGCCATGAAGGA
Organism: uncultured Planctomycetaceae bacterium; assembly: GCA_963833985.1. Taxonomy (GTDB): domain Bacteria; phylum Planctomycetota; class Planctomycetia; order Isosphaerales; family Isosphaeraceae; genus Aquisphaera. The sequence continues at coordinate 5,768,011 of CAWIAD010000002.1, read as the reverse complement.
ACAGACCCTCGTCTTCGCCCGTGAATTCGATGGGCATCGGACCGTGGACGGGATTGCCATCAGCCCGGACAGCCGGCTGGTCGCCGCGGCATCGCAGCGCGGTTCGGTTGAAATCCGCTGGGTCCTGAACCAGCAACCCTGCTTCATGTTCGATGAGAAGACCAGCCGGTTCCAGAGCGCGGCCTTCAGCCCGGACGGACGCAAACTGGCTGTCGCGGGACAGGTCCATGCCCGGCTCGATAATGGCGAGGCCGCTCCCAACGACACCTATGCCAACGGCCTGGTGGTGGTCTTCGACCTGGATCGCCGTGCGATCCTCTGGCGCAGCGACGGGATGACGACGGGCATGATCCGCGACCTGGCCATCAGCCCGGATGGACGGTTCCTGGCCACGGCTGACAACACGAACACGGTGACACTCTGGGAGCTCGCCTCGGGCAAGGTCGTCCGCCAGCTTCACGGCCATAGCCGGCTGGTCTCGCACGTGGTTTTCAGCCCCGATGGAAGCAGACTCGCCTCGGCGAGCTGGGATTCCACGGTCATCGTCTGGGACGTGGCCAGCGGCCTTCAGATGACCATGCTGCAAGGCCACATGCGGTCCGTTCTCTGCGTCGCCTTCAGCCCCGATGGCCGCCGGCTGGCCACATCCAGCGAGGATCAGACGGTGCGGCTCTGGGACGCCGAAAGCGGCCAGGAGGTGCTCACTCTCCGCGGTCACACCGACATCGTCACCAGCGTCGCCTTCAGCCCTGATGGAAACCGGCTGGCCAGCGCCGGGGCGGACGGCACGGTTCAGGTCCGAGAAGCCAGCCCGGCGCCTTCTGAAGGCAGCCTGCTCACACCACCTTAGTAAACCCCGGAACGGGCACGGGCGGGACCTTGTTGGGACCAAAGGTGTAGCTGGCCGGGCCGAGGTCGAGCTTGGAGTTCAGCACCTGCTCCGGCGTGATGCTCTCACCGCTGTAAGCAGCCTCACGCCCCATGAGTGCCAGCAGCGTGCTGATGGCGGCCTGCTCGCCATTGTTCACGGGCTTGCCCGCGCGGATGGCGGCGAACATCTCGTCGTGCTCCACCTGGTACATGTCTCGGTGCTCGCCGCCGGCCTGGCCGGTGCGGACCCTGCCCGTGCGATGGCGCCACCTGTTCTCGCCCGTGATGGCGCTGCCGAAGACGTCGGCCATACCCTTGGCACCAAGAATGTAATCCTTCACCTGGGTGGGCGTGTTCACCCAGTGGCGGCAATGATGGTAGCCGCGCACGTTGTCGGGGTATTCGTAGACCACCGAGAAATGGTCCCAGATGTTGCCGTACTTCGCGTCGGTGCGCGACTGCCGGCCGCCCACGCCCCAGCAGCGCATGGGGAGTTTCCCCTCCATCACCCAGTTCATCGTATCGATGCCGTGGATGGCCTGCTCGACGATGTGGTCACCCGAGAGCCAGCAGTAGTAGTACCAGTTGCGGAGCTGGTACTCCATGTCGGAGTTGCACTGCTCGCGGGTCTTGCGCGGTTCCCACACGCCCTGCGAGTTGTAGGTCGTCTCGATGGCGACCACGTTGCCGATCCTGCCGTCAAAGACCTGCTTCATGGTCTCGCGCCTCGGCCCGTCATACCGCCAGCAGAAGCCGTTGACCAGCGACAGGTTCTTTGCTTTCGCATCCTTGCAGGCCTGCATAAACTTGCGCAGGCCGGGGCCATCGACGGCCATGGGCTTTTCGACGAAGCTGTTCACACCCTTCTCGACCGCATAGGTCAGATGCATTGGCCGGAAATGGGGCGGCGTGGTAAGGAGCACGACATCGACCTGGTCGATCACGTGCTTGTAGGCGTCAAAGCCGCTGTACTGGCGATCCTTCGGAACCTCGATCTGCTTGGCGACGGCGGATCCGTTGAGCGCCGAGAGGCTATCCTCGAGCCGGTCGGCGAAGAGATCTCCCATGGCGATCAGCCGGTTGCCCTTATCGGCCGTGAGCGCCTGCTCGGCCGCTCCGGTGCCGCGGCCTCCGCACCCCACGAGCCCGATCTTGAGCGTGCCGCTTCCCTCGGCGTGCACCAGCGGCACGAACAGGCTGCTGGAAACCACAGCCGCCCCCGCCACGGTTGAGCCTATCAGAAAATCACGCCGCGAAGTGGTTCCGTCTCCGTTTTCGGTCACGGGCGATGCTGAATTCGATGCGGGAGAGATCGCTTGCGGTCGGTCGGTCACGGCGGGATCTCCTTGCATGTGAGCGGGCGGGTGCTGCGTGGGCCGCAATGAGCTGGGCCCACCCGGGAATCCCTGAATCGTAACTTGTGAAACACCCGGACGCCAGCGGTTGGAGAGAACTCCCTTCACTGGCAGACTGTGTAACGATTCGGCAAACTGATTCTGCTATCTTGCTGCAAAGGATCGATCGTGAGCTCAACCATGAACGACAGAGAATACCTCCTGCCCGGACACCATCCCAGGGACCAGGCAAGAGGAACTCCGGCTCCGGTTGACCGGCAACTGGAAAGATTGAAAACGATGCTGATCTGGGCATCCGAGCACCACTACGCCTTCAAGAGACTGCGTAGCGACAACCCCGAGGCGCGGAACAGGAGCTCCGCTACCTCGAGGATATTCTGAAAAAGCCCATGATCATTTCGCTCGGCTCCAGGAACTGATTCGACACGTCTATGGAGCATCGCCCACAGGCCAGGAACCCGGGAATCGCTCCATCGACATGAGCAACTCTCTGACGGTCGAAATCTGCGCGGGTGATCTCGAGTCCGCGCTCGCGGCCGGCGCGGGCAGGGCGCACCGCGTGGAGCTGTGTGCCGACCTGGACGTGGGCGGGACCACGCCGAGCGCGGGGGCCATCGCCGAGGCCTGTCGACACCTGAACATCCCCGTCCATGTCCTGATCCGCCCGCGCGCGGGCGACTTCGTGCCATCACAGGCCGAGCTGACCGCCATGAAGTTAGATATAGTGACGGCGAAGATGCTCGGTGCCGCGGGCGTGGTCTTTGGGGTGTTGCGGCTGGACGGGACGATCGACACTGACTCCGCCGCCAGGCTCGTCGCGCTCGCCCGGCCAATGTCCGTCACGTTTCACAAGGCTTTCGACGTGGCCCGCGACCTGCACGAGGCCCTCGATGCGCTGATCGCGCTCGGGGTAGATCGTGTGCTCACCTCGGGCGGCAAGAACACGGCCATCGAAGGGAGCACCCACCTGCGCAGGCTCGTCGCGCAGGCCCAGGGGCGGATCGCCGTCATGGCGGGCGGGCAGTTGAAGGCGGAAGACTTGCAGACGCTGGTCACGACCACCGGAGTGCGCGAGGTCCATCTCGGGTCGGCCGTGGCGGATGCATCAGCGGCAACCGGGAATCGCGTGCATGCCAGGAAGGTTCGCGCGATTGTCGATCTGGCCGCGCGGATTGACAGCGACCTGCCGGTGAAAACGCCTTGATCAATCGATCAGCGGCTGCGTGCTCCTGAGGTACGCGAACAGGTCGCGCACCTGCTGCTCGCTCAGCGCCTTGAGCAAGCCCTCGGGCATGAGCGAGGCGCGGGAGGCCTTCATCTCTTCCACGGTGCTGCGGGCCAGGGTCCGTTGCTTGCCATCGCTGTCTCGGAGCACGATCACGTTCGGGTCCTGCTCGACGACGATGCCGCTCAGGGTACGGCCGTCGCTCGTGGCGATGACCTGGCTGGCATAGCCCTCGCGAACTTCGGCGCTGGGGTTCACGATGTTCAGCAGCATCCCTTCCAGGTCGTCGCGGCGATAGGTTGTCAGGTCGGGCCCGACGTTTCCGCCCTTGCCGAAAAGCGTGTGGCAGCGGGCACACTGCTCCTGGAAGATTTGCTTGCCCGGCTTGGGAACTCCGGGACCCGATCGCACCACAGCCGCCAGATGCTGGATCTGCGCCTGGAGCTCGGCCGAGGTGGCCGGCGTGAGGGGACCGAAGAGGCGCGTCACCCGGTCCTTGATGCGCTCATCACCCAGCAGGAGAAGCTTCTCGGCCGTCTCGCGGGGCACGGTGCGCGGATCGATGGTGCGATCTTCGATCGCGTCCAGAAGCTGAATGGCCCAGACGCGACGCGAGACAAGCAATCCCTGGGCGGCCGCTTGCAGGTCGTCGGACAGGCTGCCGCAGGTCTTGAGAACTTCCGTGGCAATCGCAGGGTCGTCATAGTTCACCAGCGCCCCGAGGGCGGCAGCCCGCAAGGCGTTATCGGGCGAGTGGCAGGCCAGCTTGAGCAATACGGGAGTTGCGCCCGACACGCGGATCTCGCCCAGGATCTGAAGGTATTGCAGTTGCTTGGCGCGGTCGCCCTGCTCGTTCCCCAGCAGGTTCAAAGCCTCGGCAATCGCCTCCGGCTTGCCCCGGCGCAGGCCTAGTGTGACCGACTGACCGCTGTAATGAGCGAGCGCATCGACCAGTGGCTGAGGCAGCCCCGCCAGCGAGCGGCCTGCAAAGGCCGCCTCGAAGCCTGCCATGAGAGCTTTCCCATGCCGGGCATCGGGCGCCAGCACCAGCAGCCGGGCGCAGCGGTCCAGGTCCTTGCGAGTGCCGGCCGCGGCAAACCGGCGCATCAGCCGCTCGGTGATCTTGCGGGCCACGATGGGCCGGTCCCAGAGCGCGTGATTCTCAAAGAGCTTCAAGACCGCGTCGGGGTCTGTCGAGACCTTGGCCTCAATGGCCCACCAGAGCAAGAGCGGCAGGTGGATGTCGTGCGCGTCCTCGTCGTGGGTCAAGAGCGCGGTGATGATGGGCAGGGCATCGCTGCTGCGCAGCCGCCTGGCGGAGCAAGCAAGCTGGCTGCGGACCTCGACGTCCGGTTCGACCGCCGCGCGTGAGGCCAGCTTCGCGGCCAGTGCCGGTGAAAGCTGCCCGTCGTCGCCGAGCAGCCGCGCCGCCCAGAGCCGAACATATTTGTCGCCGTGATCGAGCGCCGCCAGGGCCGTGGCTTCGTCCAGCTTGCCGATCAGGTTCAGGGCCCAGAGCGCCTCGAGTGAGGTCTGACCGGTGCCGCTCGCGAGCAGACCGTGAAGCTCGCGAGCAACCGACGCGTCCTTGCGGTCTCCCATCAGCCGCAGGGCCGTCTGGCGCACCCATCGGTTGGGGCTGGCCAGGCAACGAACCAGCCCGGCCGTCGTCAGCGCGGAAAGGTTCACGGGCCGTGTCGATCGAGCGCCATCCCGGGCTGCCAGGCGATAGATCCGACCGGAGCCGGGATCGATCTGCCCCTCGTGGTTGCGGTAGTGGTTGATCTGGCGGTCGTACCAGTCGGCGATGTAGAGCGCACCGTCGGGGCCGAGCGTGATGTCGACAGGCCGGAAGCACGGGTCGGTGGTCGTCACGGCGTGGCCGATGTCATGCGTCCGGAGCGATGACCCGTCGGGCCGAACCTCGCTCATCACGACATGGTTGAGTAAAGGGGCGACGCCGAAGAGCACGCCGCGATAGTGCTCAGGCAGCGCATCGGCCTCGTAGATCGTGAAGGTGTGCGTGAACCGCGGCACGCGATTGTGCTTCATGGCGGGAAAGTAGCCGAAGGCGTAGGGGTTCGACAGCGGCCCGTGCTTGTCAAAGCCCTTTTGATAGTAGCCCCCCTGAACGTAATGAAACCCCCGCGTGTCGCCGCCGTTGTGGCCGGAGAAGATCCTTCCTTTGCTGTCGATCTCGACGCCGAACGCGTTGCCGCCTCCCTCGGCGAAGACCTCGTAGCGCCCGGTTTCGGGGTGATAGCGCCAGATCAATTGCCCCATTGAATGCACCGGCTCCTTGCCCCTGTCCACGATGGGCCGCGTCACGTGGCCGGTCACGGTCGAGCCCTGGGCTGCGTAGATCCAGCCGTCGGGCCCCCACCGCAAGCTGTTCACCACCGAGTGCGTATCCTCGAGCCCGAAACCCTGAAGATGCACCTCGGGATCGCCGTCGGGCACGTCATCATTGTTGCGATCGGGATAGAAGAGCAGGTACGGCGGGTTGAGCACCCAGACGCCCCCGCGGCCGCGCAGCGCCGAGGTGGCAATGTTCAGACCCTCGACGAACGTCTTGTGGCGGTCGTACACTCCGTCGCCGTCGGTATCCTCATGGATGGTGATCTTATCCTTGCCGCGAACGTGGTGCGGGGGCGGCTGGGGCACCTTGTCATACACAGTGCGCCAGACGCTGTCGTGACTGACCATCTTGAGGCCGGCCGGCGAGGGATATTGCAGGTACTGCACCACCCACATCCGCCCGCGCTCATCGAAGCTCAGGCTCACCGGCTGGCGGACCTCCGGCTCGGACAGGACCAGGTCGATTTTCAAATCATCGGGAACGTGAAAGGCCGCCACGGCCTGCTTTGCGCCCGGCGAAACGTGATAGGTCGCATTGGGAGCTGAGTTCGCGCTGGTTCCAGCAGACGGCGAGCGGTTCATCGCCCAGAACACGGCATTACGCAGCAGGCGGCGAAAGGCGCTGTTCTCGAAGTCGCCCGGATGGCCCAGCGAGGTGTAGAAGACGCGCGACGACCCCGCGAGATTCACCCATGCGACCGGCTCGACGGGCTGGCCGGCAATCTCGCCGAGCAAAAGGGCACGCGTCGAGGCTGCCAGCGGACTCGTCTTGTAGAGCGAGCCCTGTCCGGCAAACGGCGTCTTGACGCCGTCCAGGATCGGATGACTCTCGGCTCCCCTGGCGGTCGAGACCCGTGGTTTCAACTCGTTGGCATGATGGCCCGTGTAATGGCCGCCGAGGACGTCGGGATCGAACGACCGCCACTCGGCGTGACCCGCGGGCGCCTGGCCGCGTACGTCGAACGCGTGGCACGCCGTGCGGATGCCCACCAGCGGCTTGCCCGACTCGAGATACTTGCGAATGAGGCTCATCTGCTCGATCGTGGGAGCACGCCGGCGCACGCTCAGGACCATCAGGTCGGCGTCGTTCAGAGCCTCGATCCCCTTGAAATCGTGCGGCGTCTTGGGGTCGGCAACCACGAACGTGCAGCGCACGCCCAGGGGCTCCAGCTCCGAGCTCGCGAACGCAGGCAGGGTCTTCTCGGTGCGGTACTCGTCGTCGCCGATCACGAAGACGGCGCGCGGCCGGTTGTCGGGCTGAAATGCAAACGCTGGCTGGCCGGTCAGGTCGGTGGATGTGATCGTCGGGCAGACGTATTTCTCCACGTGCTCGATGATCCGGTTCGTCCCCTCGAAGTGGCTGACGTACGGCCAGCTTCGCGAGTTGTACATGGTGTCGGTCAGGTCGCGAACGAGCACTACATCCTTGCCGTGGCGGGCAAGCTGGCGGAGCCCGAATGGACGGCCAAGAACACACATGTTCGTGTGAACTCCCATGAGCATCACGTGACGGATCCCACGGCTCTCCAGCAGGTTCCAGATCTCCACGCCCGAATCGCTGATGGCGTCCTCGTCATGGATCTCGATGGCGGCGATCTGCGACTTCCAGGGCGACCCTTCCGGGCACCTCGGCCCGTCGTCGCAGCCTCCGTCGGACTGGTCGATGGGATAAACCCCGCGCTCCTCCGCCGGGATGCGATTGCACCAGCCTTCGATGTCCGTGGGCAGGTTGGCCGCCTTCGGAGCCGTCTGCGCGCACCGCCGAGCCGGATGGTCCTTGTAGGCGTCCATGCAACTGCTGGGGGCATGGATGATCAGCACGCCGCGCTTGCGGGCCGCGGCCACCGCCCGGTTCATCACCGGTGCAAGCTCGCCGACGCGCCGCGTCGCCCCCTTGCACCAGTGCTGGTTCCACATATCGCAGATGATGATGGCCGTTTGCTCAGGCTCCCACTGGAGCGCTTTTTCCTGGACGGCGAACTCCTTCGATCCGCCCGGCTTCGGCTCGCGGTATCGTCCGTGCAAGACCAGCTGCGTCAAGGCAGTATCGTTGTCCTGAACACGCGTCGTGTCCGCCACGCCGGCCGCCAAAGCCAGGATCATCACGAGAGCACTTACCAGGCGCATCACACGGCCTCCGGAACCAATGCCACTTGATGCTGACGAAACAGCTTGTACGTTTGCTCATAGTCCATCTAACCATGTCGCTTCGCTGGAAGCCATGACGACATTCTGGCCTGAAAGTCATGACCCACCGGCGACAGCCGCTTTCTCTGCCTCACTACGTTGCGCTCGGCTCCATCTCTGACGTTTTCTGAAGCACATCGGCAATGCGGAAGGCCGCCAGCAAGGCCGTGGGCGTGCGCGCGGCCAGCGCCGCGGCGCGGACCTCGGGCACGCGGACCTGGCGTGCGATCGAGCCGAGGATGCGCACCTGGGCACCGCTGTCGGCCACGGGCGTCAGCACCAGGAACACCAGCCGCACCGGCTCCGGGTCGGGTGCGTCGAAGGCCAGGCCCTGCTTCGAGCGTCCCACCACCACCAGGGACGCCTTGAGGTTGATCAACCGGGCGTGCGGCACCGCGACCCCGTTGCCAATGCCCGTGCCGCGCAGGGCCTCGCGCTCGAGCACCGCGCGCGCCACCCACGCCTCGTCCAGGACGGCCCGCTCGGCGGCCACGGCGGAGAGCCGGTGGATGGCCTCGGAAACATTGCCCGCCTCGAGCTCCGTGACACACAGCCCGCTATCCAGGATCGTGGCCAGCGACCAGGCTCGCTCCTTGCGCAGCAGCCGCTTGAGCATGGGACCGGCGAGGGCCGACGTGGCGATTGCCAGCACGACCAGCGCCACGAACAAGCGCTCGCGGATCACGCCGGCTTGCCAGGCCAGCAGGCCCAGCACGATTCCCAGCTCGCCCCGAGCGTTCATTGCCCAGCCCATGCCCCAGGCTTCGCTGCCGCGCAGCCCGCCCAGACGAGCCGCCGCGGCGCACCCGATCACCTTGACTGCCATCCCCACGGCAAGGACCCGGAGCACCAGCCAGAGGTCGAACTTGGTGACGAAGTTCACTTCCAGGCCGATAGCCGCCACGAAGATTGGCGCCAGCACGCCCTCCACGAAGCGGAGCACGATATGGCGGGTGTGCTCGCGGAGATGCGGTGAATCGCCCAGGACGATCCCGGCCAGAAGCGCGCCGAAGATGGCGTGGATGCCAATCGCCTCGGTGATCGCCGCTCCGACCAGGCCGGTCACCAGCAAGAAGCCGAGCACCCCGCCGGGCCAGGCCAGGTGCGCCTGCACCCAGGGAAGGGCCCGGTCTGCGGACCAGCGCCCCACCGTCATCATCAGCACCACGAAGCCGACCGTCTGTGTGATGGTGTAGCCCAGCGGCTGCCCCCCGGCGCGGCCGCCCAGCACCACCGAGAAGATCAGCCAGGCGAGCAGGTTGTTGAGCGTGGCCGCCACCAGCGCGAGCATTCCAAAATCGGTCTGAAAGAGATCCAGATCGAGCAGGATCTTGGCGATGACCGGCAGTGCGCTCACGGCCAGCGCGGTACCGAAGAAGATGGCAAAGGTCCAGGGCATTCCCTCAATGGGTATGCCCCACCAGCCGGGCATCAGTCCGGCCAGGAGGCCGCCAACCCCCAGGGGGACAAGAAGTCCCGCCAGTGCCACGACCGCGGCCGCCCGGCCTTGCCGCCACACGGCCGAGAGATCCACTTCCAGGCCAGCGACCAGCAACAGGAGCGCCACGGCCAGGGCGATCACGCCGTCCAGCGCCACGGCGGCCGGTCCATGGGCGGGAAAGAGCCACGCCTGGAACGCCGGAGCCAGCGCTCCGAGCACGGTGGGGCCGAGCAGCAGCCCCGCGACCATCTCGCCGATCACCGCGGGCTGTCCCAATCGGCGGGCGATCTCTCCCAGGGCGTGGGCCGAGCCTAACAGAACGGCCAACCCGAGGAAGAAGACCGTCACGTCTCCGGAATGGAGATCTCCCATGGTCGCATGCCTCCTGCGTGTTCGTGCCGCTCATCGTCTGAGCTCGAGAGCCGTGGCGCTGCATGGTGCGAGTTGTAGCGAGATCTGGCCGCCCTCGATACGGACCGGACCGCCGTCGCCCAGAATCGGAAACAGAGACATGCCCGCGCGGGCGCCGAGGGCTTCTGTGGCGAAGCGCGCAACGGTCGGCCGGTCGCCTCGATGGAGCGCGATCACGATCGTCTCCCTGGCGTCGCTGCGGGCGAAGACGTAGTGGTCGGGTCCGGAGTCGAGATCGGTCAGCCCGCCACGGCGGAGGGCCGCATGGTTCCGGCGAAGGGCGATCCAATCCCGAGTCCAGGCCCAGAGGCGCTGCTGGTCCGGAGTCCGTCCCGACGCGGAGAAGGCGCTCTTCGGGTCGCCCGCGAAACCGCCGGGGAAGTCTCGGCGGTTGTCCGGGTCATCGTTGCCGGCAAGGCCGATTTCATCGCCGTAGTAGAGCTGCGGGATCCCCCGCAGCGCGAGCGTGAAGGCGATTTGCAGCCGGGCTTTATCGGGGCTGGCTCCCGGCCAGCTCGGAAACCGGCGCACATCGTGGTTGCTGGTCAGGGTCGTGAGGCGCGCGGCGTCGGGGTAAAGCCGATCGGCCCGCAAGACTCGCCTCAGCTCGTGGAGCGGCGCCTTGCCGGAGAACGCATTCACGGCCACGGCCCAGGAGGGGAAATCAAAGACCGAGTCCAGCCCGGTATCAACGCCGTCCCAGCCGGCTTGGCCGCCAAGGTAAAAGCTCGTGTGGATCGGGTCGAGATCGAGCACCTCGCCCACGACCGTGATTCGGGGATGCTGCCGGTGCAAGGCCGCGGTCAGGTCGCGGAGATAACGGCGCGGTACGTACTGCGCGGTGTCTTCACGGATTCCGTCGATCCCGGTCGCGGCCACCCACCAGAGCGCGTTCTGGATGAGGTACCGGGCGACTTCGGGCTCGTCCTGGTTGAGGTCGGGCGAGTCCGCGCTGAACCAGCCGTCGAGCACACGAGCCCGATCAACGGCGGCCGCGTGCGGCGACGACAGCCACTCGGTGCGAAACGGGTTCGACTGATGGCGATCGGGCGAGCCGTGCAACCAGTCCGGCAGCGGGGGCTCGCTGACCCAGGGATGATGCAAACCCACCTGGTTGGACACCTGGTCCTGGATCACCTTGATGCCCCTGGAATGGGCCTGCCCCACCAGCTCTCGAAGCGTCTGGAGCGTCCCGAAGTGGTCCTCGACGGCGTAGTGATCCACCGCGTGATAGCCGTGGTAATAGCTGTACGGGCACCAGGGCTTGTCGCATTCGTAAAAGCCATTCCAGTTGTCGTACCAGGGTGTCAGCCAGAGCGCTGTGATGCCCAGCTCTTGAAGGTAAGGCAGCCGGGCAATCACACCTCGGAAATCTCCGCCGTGATACCCCCTGGGCTGGCCGCGATCCGTCGCCTGAGCCGGAGCGCCGGCCGGCACGTTGTTCGCGGCATCGCCGTCGCTGAAACGGTCGGTCATGATCAGGTAGATGACATCATCGGCGGTGATACCGCGGGCACCCTGAAAGGTGTTGGAGTTCCAGGGCGGCTCGAGACGGAAGGGAACCTCAGCCTCGCCGCCATCGGTCTGTAGCCGCAAGGCCAGGTCGCCCGGGGCGGCTCCCGCGTCGATACGCAGACTCGCGAAGAGGTACGTGCCGGAAGCATTGACGGACACGTCCTGGATGCCGATGTCGCGCCGGCTCGAGAGCAGCCGAGCACCGCCGAGGTGCCTGCCGCGGATCAGCAGCCGGACCGGGTTGATGGTGTGCCCGGGCCACCACGACGGCGGGTCAACCTTGAGCACCGACGGGTGCGGCTTTTGACCGGTCTCGGCCGGGAAGCCGCCTGGCGCCTGGATCGCACAGATCGTGGTGAGCAGCAGGGGAACCATGGGACATCTCGCTGATTTTCAAGAGGATCAGAACGGCCTGGATCCGGGTCCCTGGCGGCGATGGTGCTGGCGACACCCTGGGAGAACCGAGCCCGGCACGGACGATCGCCTGGGCCGCTCGCCGCGCCATGCTCGGACGCGCCGAACAAGCCTCATTCGCGGCAAAGAGATACGATCGATCGCATGGAAGTTCACCGAGAACTCACCGGATCATCGTTTTGGGTTGCCGGGCGGTGCGGCCGCGTGCTTGAGCCGTTCCACTTCGCGGCGAAGCTGTTCAACCTGCCGCCGGAGATGCACGTTCTCATCGCGCAGTTGATCGTCTGCCGGCAGCTTCTCCACACCCGGCAGAGCAAGGCTCGGGCCGGATGGTGCCGGCGGGGACGTTTCTCCCGGAGGTGACTTTGTCTGCCGGAGCCGCCTCTGCTCCTCGCGGACGGCCGAACGCAGGGCCGTCTCGCGTGCAGCCAGGATGGCATGCTGGGCTTGCAGCAACTGCCGCCGTTCACGTGCCACCCAGGCCACCGGCGTGAGCAGCAGGGCGCCTGCCGCCGTCGCGAGCATCAGCGACCTCACCGAGAACTGGAATCCAGGGCGCTTCCGCTCATCCATCATGGCAGTCTCGAGTGCCGCGCTCGTCGAGGTTGTGAGCAGGTTTCAGGGATCTTATCATGAAGCGCAGCGACCGAAAAGCCGCGTCGCGGAGACTCGGTTCGCCTCTGCGACCAGGAGACAGCACCGATGCCGATGAGCTATGTATGCGATATGGATGGCGTGATTTATCATGGCAGCAGGTTGATCCCCGGCGCAGTCGAGTTCGTGCAAACCCTCCAGTCGCGGGGGCACAGATTCCTCTTTGTGACCAACAACAGCCAGTGGACCCCGCGCGACCTGAAGCACAAGCTCGAGCAGATGGGGATCTCGGTCGATGAAGCCGCCTTCCACACCTCGGCGCTGGCCACCGCGGAGTTCCTGGGCCGACAGAAACCGGGCGGGACCGCATACGTCATCGGCGGGGCGGGGCTGACGCATGCCCTTTACAGCGTGGGATTCACTCTCACCGAGCACAATCCCGATTACGTAGTCGTGGGCGAGACCCGCAGCTATGACTACGAGAAGATCGAGCGCGCGGTCCGCCTCATTCTCAAGGGCGCTCGGTTCATCGCCACCAATCCCGACCTGACCGGTCCCACCGAGCTGGGCATCACCCCCGCCTGCGGAGCCCTGGTGGCGCCCATCGAGCTCGCCACGGGGAAGAAACCCTATTTCGTGGGCAAACCAAACCCGCTCATGATGTGGACGGCGCTGGGAACCTTGCAGGTCGGTCCAGCCGAGGCCTTCATGGTGGGTGATCGGATGGATACAGACATCATTGCGGGCACGGAGGCCGGCATGAAGACCATCCTCGTCCTCTCTGGCGTCACCAGCCGCGAGCTCATCGAAACCTACCCGTATCGCCCGACGCACGTGTTTGAAAGCGTGGCACATATACCGGTCGCCGAGCTGGGATGACGCCGGCACACCACCTGGCGCTGTCAATTCCGAGGTCCTTGTTCAGAAAACCGTTCGGGGATCTGCTCAACCACGAACCGCGCGCGCCTCTGGCCCGCAGTTGCGTGTTCTACTTTAGAGGGGTTGCGGCAAGCGACACACTGAGAGGCTTCAACCCGCCGACGGTCTCTGAACGACTACCTCCGCTCCTGGTGCCGACATCTCGATGAGGTTCATCAATGAGTGACTGGAGACTTGCCGCGCGATCGCGTTCCGGCGCGGTCGCCCAGTTCCGCGCTCCGAATCGCACCCGCCTGACGCTCGATTGCGAAACGCTCGAAGGCCGGCAACTGCTCTCGACGGCCGCAACGTCCACTCCGAATCTCAGCCAGATCACGGCCCAGCCGAACCTGGTTGTCCAGCCGATGGCCGTCACCGGCCTCACCGGATTGACCCCCGGCGCCATCCGCAGCGCTTATGGCCTTCCGCAGGTCAAGTTCGCTGGCGGAACGGTCGGCGGCTATGGCGCAGGTCAGACCATTGCCATCGTCACCGCCTATAACGACCCCAACATCGCCGCCGACCTGGCCGCCTTCGACCGCCAGACCGGCTTGCCTGCCCCGGCGGCCCTGAATGTCGTGAACCTGGGCGCCACCACGACGGACTCGGGTTGGGCCCTGGAGACCGCATTGGACGTGGAATGGGCCCATACCATGGCGCCGGCGGCCTACATCGACCTCGTTGAAGCCCCCTCGGCCAGCTTCAGCGACCTTTTCAACGCGGTCAGCGTCGCCAAGAGCCTGCCCAACGTCAGCGTTGTCTCGATGAGCTGGGGAACCAACGAGTTCTACGGCGAAGCTTCCTACGACAGCCTGTTCACAACGCCCGCCGGGCATATCGGCGTGACGTTCGTCGCCGCTTCGGGAGATTCGGGCGCGTGGTCCGGCCCGTCCTACCCGTCGGTCTCGCCGAACGTGCTGGCCGTCGGAGGCACCACGCTCAACCTGACCTCCACCAACGCCTACAACGGCGAATCTGGGTGGACGTACAGCACAGGCGGGTTCAGCGGTTACGACACGTCCTGGAGGAGCTACGAGCCGCAGCCTGCGTACCAGAACGCGTCGCTCCAGGCCGCGGGGCTCAGCTATGGTGTCCGGACCACGCCGGACGTGGCCTTGAATGCAGACCCCAACACGGGTGTGCCGGTCTACGACTCGATACCCAACGGCGGCCAGTCCGGCTGGTTTCAGGTTGGCGGCACCAGCGCCGCCACTCCGGCCTGGGCGGGGCTGATTGCGGTCGCCAACCAGGGCCTGGTACAGGGCGGAAAGGGAACACTCGCCAACCAGCAGGCGCTCAACGATCTCTACGCGCTGCCCAAGTCGTTCTACAATGACGTCACCAGCGGTTTCAACGGCTACTCCGCCGGTACCGGTTACGACCTGGTCACCGGCCTGGGCTCGCCGCGGGCGAACCTGGTGATCGCCGGCATCCTCAGCGAGAACGGCGTCTCGACGACCACACCAACAACCACGGCACAGGCTGCCGTGACAGCATCGTCCGCCCACGTCAGCGGATCCGCGTCGCGGTATGATCTCGTTGCGGCACCATCGGCTCCGCCAGCAACCGTCGCCGGCCTGGTCGCCAGTGGTCTGGCCAGCGGCACCACGACGTCGAGCGGCCTCGCGATCCAGGCACTCGTGACGACGCCTTCGGGCTTCACCACGGCACAGACCGTGGTTTCAACGCAGTCCCAGGCAAGCGCAACGGCGAGCAGCTCGAGCACCACTCCGTCGGCCTCACTCGGGCAAAGCGTGTCGGCGGCCGTCTCCACTCCCGCACCCAGCCTGGTGATCGACGCCTCGACCGAAACCAGCACGCCCCTTGCGGACCAGGCCGCTCCCCCGGTGCCGGTCGTCGCGCCCCCCGCCGCCCCAGCCGCTCAGCAGAACACGGCTCCCGCGGCTGATCAGAACTCGGCTCCGGCGATTGACCAGAACTCGGCTCCGGCGACCGAAGCGGTTCCGGCCGAAGCCCCCGCAGTTCCCATGACACCCGGGACGGACGAACCCGCGGGCGATCCTGCGCAAGCGCTGCGCGACGAGGCTCTGGCACAGGTCGGCGTGAGCCTTCCCCACCGCCTTGAGTTGACGCCGGCCCCAGCGTTTTCGGAGCAAGCCTCCGTGACGGGCTCTGGCTCCGGCGCCATGGCGGCACTCGCCGGAACCGCGGTGCTGGCCGCGGGCGGCTATCGCGTTCTCGTGGGCCGATCCAACCGGATCCAGAGGCGCTCGCCACACATCCGGCCGGCGTGATCCATTCTCGAGTCGACTCTTCGTACCAGATTGCCTGAAGAATGGGGGCTGAATGCGGCCGCTGGCGTGGAGAACGTCAGCGGCCGCTTCGTTTTCAGGTCGCGACCGTGGATGACTCCGATCCTCCCTGTCCCCTTGTCGCGTTTTGTGATTTTCGCGGCCCGCAATGGATGGGCAACGAGCCCGGTAGTGCGTTGCAATCGAAATTGGTGGTCGTATGATCGCGGGCATTGAGCCAGACCGCACCGAGGAACTGCAATCACCGGAAGCGCCCGCAAATGAGCCCCACCACCGCCCTCCTGGCATGCTGTCTGCTGGCCGTTTCTCCCGGCGACGACCCAGCCGGCAGGGCCTTCCAGCCGGCCGGTGCACGGATCATCGAGCCCTTTGACTATCGCGGTGTGCGACTCGACGACGGCCCGCTCAAGCAGCAGGTCGACGAGACCCGCGCCTTCTATCTGACGATCTCCGATGACGACCTGTTGAAGGGCTTCCGGACCAGGGCCGGGAAACCCGCGCCCGGCAAGGACCTGGGAGGCTGGTACAGCTCCGACACGTTCCACGTCTTCGGCCAGGTCGTCTCCGGCCTGGCCCGGCTATACGCCGCCACGGGCGACCCGGCGTGCCGCGACAAGGCCAACCGGCTGATATCCGAATGGGCCACATGCATTGAGCCGGACGGTTACTTTTATGCCTCGCGCAAGCCGAACGCGCCCCATTATATCTATGACAAGATGCTCTGGGGCCTGCTCGACGCCCACGCGTATTGCGGCAACACCGAGGCGCTAGGGTACCTGGAACGGATCACCGACTGGGCCATCAAGCACCTTGATCGCACGCGCCGCGTCAATGACACTTCCACCGAATGGTACACGCTCAGCGAGAACCTGTACCGTGCCTATCTGGCCACCGGCCAGCAGAAGTACCGTGAATTCGCCAGGGTCTGGGAGTACCGGGACTACTGGGAGATTTACGCGCGCCAGGGCGACATCTTCGCACCCCGGCCGGACGGCCAGCACAATACCTCGTACCATGCTTATAGCCACGTCAACACCCTGGGTGGAGCAGGGGCCGCCTATCGCGTGACGGGCAACCCGCATGACCTCGACATCCTTCGCAACGCTTACGTCTTTCTGCACAAGCACCAGTGCTTCGCCACCGGCGGTTTCGGGCCCGACGAGCAGTTGCTGCCGGCCGACAGGCTGCGGGAGAAGCTCGACCTGACTCACAACTCGTTCGAGACCCAGTGCGGTTCCTGGGCCGTCTTCAAGCTGGCCAAATACCTGATCACATTCACGGGCGACGCAACCTACGGCGACTGGATCGAGCAACTGGTTCACAACGGTCTCTGCGCCGGCATCCCCATGACGCCCGACGGGCATGTGTTCTACTACTCGGACTACAACCTGCACGGTGCGACCAAGCGGAACACCGACTTCGGCTGGTCGTGCTGCACGGGGACCCGGCCTCAGGCCGTGGCCGACATGACGGATCTCGTCTATTTCCGCGACGCGGACGGCCTCTACGTCAATCTCTTCACGCCCGCGACGGTCGCCTGGAAACAGGGCAATGAATTGGTCAAGGTGACCCAGAGCACCGCGTTTCCGGCCAGCGACGAGGTGCGTCTCAGGGTCACGGTGTCCGGGCCCGTGGAGCTGAGCATCCGCTTTCGCGTACCGGGCTGGCTGGCCGCACCGATCGAGGCGAAGGTCAATGGCGAGGCTGTGAGCCTGCACGCGAGCGACCGGCACTGGGCAGGGCTGCGCCGGCGCTGGCAGAGCGGCGACGTCTTCTCCGTGCGCTTGCCGATGAAGCTTGCACAATCCCGCCTGAGCCCCGCTCACGCGAAGCCCGCCGCCATTCTTCTTGGCCCCGTCGTGCTGGCGTTCGAGGCCCCGAGCGCCCGGGTGCTGCGGAACCTGGAGTTCACGACGATCGAGCGGCAGCTCGAACCGGTCGCCGGCAAGCCCTTGCACTATCGCCTGGCCGGCAAGCCTGACGTGCTCGCCCGCCCCTTTGCCGCCTATGGTCCCGCCCAGCGTTACTTCGTCTATCTCGACCCCACCATGGGCCAGCGCATCCCGCATGCCGACCTGACTTTCACCGGTCACTGGAGCAACGCCGGGGTCTTCCGCTTCAGCAACGAGGTGGGCGCCACCGCCGAGGGCTCGTTTGAAGGGACCGGCGTGCGATGGCTGGGCTACCGGTTCGACGATGCCGGCACGGCCGAGGTTTCCATCGACGGCAAGGTGGTCGCCACCGTCGATCAATACGGACCCGGCCGCGAATTGCCGTTCGACTGGACCCAGCGCGGCCTCGCCCCCGGCCGCCACACCCTCCGCATCCGCCTGCTTGTCGAGAAACCGCCCGCGTCATCGAACCGGTTCCTCAATGTGGCTGGGCTGGAGAGCTTGAGTGAGCCCGTGAACGCTCGATGACCCACCGACCCCGGCATGGCGGACCGGATTGGAACTGGGGGTACGAAGTTCAGCGCCGGTGCTGCGCTGGGACGAAGCTCCACCAGCGGCCGCATGCAGCTTGATAACCGCTGGCTGGGCCGTTGAAAGCCGGCTTCCCCCCGGTCAGGATCGAGTGAGGAAGACCATCACGAACGTGCGAGCGCGGGAGTGGCAGCCATGCGGCGCGTGATCCAGATACTTCAGATCGTCGTCGTCCTCGCCCTCATCCTGACGGTGCCAGCGCGGGCGGAGGGGCCGCCGGCAGGAATCGATTTGTTCGTCGAGCACACCGGCGGTTACTTTGGCTATCGTATCCCGGCCATCGAGACCGCACCGGATGGCTCGCTGCTGGCCTTCGCGGAGGCACGCAAGAACCACCTGGGCGACCCGGGTTTCAAGGGTCAGGACATCGATCTGGTTTCCCGGCGGAGCACGGACGGCGGCAAGACCTGGTCGCCGATGAAGGTGATCGAGGATCCCGGCGAGCTCTGGTCGGCCGGCAATCCGGCCACCCTGGTTGACCGCACGAACGGTCGTGTCTGGTTGCTCTACATGCGGTGCAAGCCGGGCTGCAACCCCGACGCGGCCCGTCCCGGCACCGACGACTCGCAGCAACTCGCGCGCACCAGCGACGACAACGGGTTGACCTGGTCGGAGCCGATCGACCTGACCCGTGTCTCGCGGGATTTCGGCGACCCCAGGTGGCGCGTCACCGTGGCCGGGCCGGGGGGGATGATCCAGACCCGGACAGGCCGGCTCGTGGCCCCGTGCTGGAAGTTCGAGCCTTTCATGAGCTTTGCCCTGTACAGCGACGACCAAGGCAAGAGCTGGCAGCGTTCTTCCCTCATCGAGGGTATCGGCGGCAACGAATGCCAGCTCGTCGAGTGTGCCGGCGGAGATCTGCTCATGGACCTGCGGATGGAAACCGACAAGCGCCGGTACCAGTCGTCCAGCCGCGACGGCGGCACGACCTGGTCAGACATCCGGCCCGGACTCCCCGTCACACCGGTCGCTTGCGCCATCGAGCGCTACACGCTGAAAGCGTCTGGCGACGATCGCGACCGGATGATCTGGACCGGGCCGAAAGGTCCGGATCGGCAGAACCTTGTCTTGCGGATCAGCTACGACGAGGGCCTGACCTTCCCCGTGGAACGATCGATCTCCGCCGGCCCGGCCGCGTATTCCGACCTGACGATCCTCAAGGACCGGAGCGTCGGCCTGCTCTGGGAGCGAGGCGTCACCCACGGCTATCAGTACATCACCTTCACCCGTTTGACCCGAGAGTTCCTGGAGCCGTGAGGAGGGTAACGTTCGCATGCTGTTATGCTATATTGCTGTGTAACTTGATCTTTAGCGGGTTTTGGGGAGAGTGGGCCGGGTCGCAGAGAACTGTACTTTCCGCGATTTCGCTCCCTAGACTAGTCGCTCAGAAGGTGCAAAGCATGGTCCAGCGCTCCGCGACAGCCAAGGGGCCGTCGGACCTGACCGACCTACGCCGCCTCCTCTTGACCTTCCCCGAGTTCAAGGTATTCGAAGGTCCCGTCGCCGATTGCCATTGAGCCGCGGGCACTCCATCATCTGCGCTTGAGCCCTGGCGAGAAATCGCCGCCCAGGAAATCGTCGCGGAGGACGATGACGAGGGGTATTGACGGGCGGCTACTTCGCATCCAGTGCGCACAAGCTATCATCGGTCGAAGCGGTCATACAGCTCCTCGTGCCTGGGATACGGAGGCCCCCGAAGCGATTTCCCTTCTTCATCTGAGCGCACGCCCGGGGGCGCAGGGTCTCGCTGTCTTGGCTCTCTGGCACGACCGCGTTCTCGCCAGCCCCGTTCGGGGGCATGATTGGTGATTCGGCCGTATGTCCACCTCACTCTAATCGGGCTCATCCGAGCCATAGGCCCGCGCAAGCTGCTGCTGACCAAATCCTAGCCACTCTTGCCGTTCCTGCTCCAGCGCGAGGAATCGAGCGAAATCAATCAACTGGCGGATCCGATCCTCCGAGAGACCTTCCAGGATGCGCTCGATTCGGGCGAGTGCGCTCATCGCGCTTGTGTCTCCCTCTTTCCAGAAAGTCGACGCTTGCCCGCAAGTGAACCAAGCGTCCGGTTGTGCGCGGGAGAGGTCCGTGTGGGAATCGGCGGATTGATGACTTATCATGGCGCGTATTCCATTATCGATGTCCGACGCGCCGCCTGGCGACGCCTATTCGGAGCACGTTCCCGTCTCAAGAGAAAGGACCCGCGCCATGCCGAAGAGCAACCTGAGTCGTCGCCAGTTCCTGCACCGGTCGGTAGCCATGGCCGGCGCGGGGTTCGCCATCAGCGGCACGCGGTCGAGCGGGCGGGTCATCGGCGCGAATGATACGATCCGCGTGGCGATCGCCGGGCTCAACGGACGGGGCGGGTCGCACGTCGACGAGTACGTGAAGATGCCCGGCGTGGCCATCGCCTGCCTGGTCGACCCCGACACGCGGACCTACGAGAAGCGCATCCGCCGGATCGAGTCGCGCGGGGGCCGGGCGCCCTCGACCGTCCAGGACATCCGCCGCGTGCTCGACGACAAGAATGTGGACGCGGTTTCCATCGCCACGCCGAACCACTGGCATGCGCTCATGACGATCTGGGCCTGCCAGGCGGGGAAAGACGTCTATGTCGAGAAGCCGTGCAGCCACAACATCCACGAGGGCCGGATCGCCGTCGAGGCGGCGCGGCGGTATCAACGCATCGTCCAGCATGGCACACAGAGCCGCTCGAGCCGGGACTGGGCGCTGGCCGTGGCGGCGGTTCGATCCGGAAAGTTCGGCAAGCTGCTTGTCTCACGGGCGCTCTGCTACAAGCCGCGCGGTTCGATCGGCTTCAGGCCGAACGCGACACCACCCGCCGAGGTCGACTTCAATCTCTGGCTTGGCCCCGCGCCCAGCAGGCCTATCACGCCAACCTGGTGCATTACAACTGGCACTGGTTCTGGGATTTCGGCAACGGCGACATTGGCAACCAGGGCGTGCACCAGATGGACATCGCGCGCTGGCTGATCCCCGGAGCGAAGGGGGAAAGTGCCACGTACCCCACGACCGTGCGCACGCTCGGCGGCCGGTTCGGCTACAGCGACCAGGGCCAGACTGCGAATACCCAGATCAGCCTCATGGATTTCGGCGGTACCCCGCTCATCTTCGAGGTGCGCGGGCTGCCCACGGAAGGCTATCTCGGCCAGAAGGTGGGCAACATTGCTCACCTGGAGGAAGGAACCATCGTCGAGAAGACCTTCTATCGCAAGGGCAGCAAGCAGGGTGAACCGCTCTCGAAGCTGGGTCTGGCGCCGGATCCTCGCGGGCCGGGCCAGGGTCATTTCGCCAACTTCATCGCGGCCATGCGCTCGCGCCGGTCAGGGGACCTGAACGCCGATATCCTTCAGGGGCATTACTCGGCGGCCCTTTGCCACCTCGCCAACATCTCTTACCGGCTGGGCACGGATGTCCCCTTCAGCAAGCCCGCGGGGGCCTTCGGAGATGATAAGGAAGCCGCGGAGACACTGGCGCGCATGGAAGAACACCTGCGCGGCAACGAGGTGGCGCTCGACGGCCTGAACTACCGGCTCGGCCGCAGGCTCACGTTCGACGCGGCCACCGAAACATTTGCAGGCGACGATGAGGCCAACCAGATGCTCACCCGGCCCTACCGCCAGCCCTTCAGCGTACCCGAGAGAACGGCGTGAGCCGGTGCAGCCATCAGGACAGATTCTTCCGAGCGCGGCAGATCCAAGGCAAACGTTTTCAGTACAGGACAGCGGTACTCCAGGAGACAGTCTGTCGGATCAAAGATTCAAGATTTTTAAGAGAAAACATAGACCAGAGAACTTCCAAGACATCGACTTCGTTTCTGACGTTGCTTCGCTGCGTGCTTCCCGCAGGCCGATGGCCTTCCGGCCCGGCGGCTCAGACCAGTTGGTCACGCCATGAGAGGTAGGCCTCGATCCATTTGTGTCCCGCGGGGACGGAGTCGGTCCACTCCAGCTTGCTGATATCCACCACGCGTGTCCTGCCCTTTCGGGTGAGGCAAACCGCGTTCAGGCCATAGCCGTTTTTTGGCCATTCAAAGCGAGTGCACTCGACGTCCTCGCCCTCCAGACGTGCCCGGAACGGGCAGGCCACTTCCTCGCGGATCATCCCGAGAAGTCCGGTATGCTCGTCGCTCTCGTCGTTGCTGTCGGTGGTCGCCTCGTCGATCAAGGCGCGCAGCCGGGAAGGCAGATACTTCTCCGGTGGTTCAGGGGTCAGGCCCTTTCGACCTTCGGGTCGATTCCAGTTCATGGCAACTCTCCGTCATTGCTGGGAAGGGAAACCGGTCAGGTTCCGCGAGTGTCTCCCGCAAAAGAAGCTTACGACCATCAGACACACCTGATGGATGGCTTTCTCGACTATACACGATCGTCGGTGCAGAGCGACTCGTGAATCAAGTTTTTTTTGGCGTTTTATCAGGCGTTCGGTCTGGCCCTGGGCTGTTCGGTTTCAAGGATCCGACCGCACGAACGCCACGGGGATGGCCGGGAAGCCGGGGCGCTGCCAGGCCATCGGTTTATCCTATAGCTGCTGATACCTCAATGTCACGTGTTTTTTGAAGAAAGCAGCGAATGGCGGCCGATCCCATCATCGAGGTTCCCGTGCAATCCGGGAGTGTGCATGCTGCATTTGCCGTCTCATTGAAATTCTTTGATTTCTGCTCTGTACTTTTTCCCTTTTCTGTTTTAGGACCTACAATTTGAGTTGGGGCTGGCGAAGAGGCGAACCACCCCGGAGGCTCATGGAAGGGGCGAATCATGATCCGACTTCCCTTCGTGCTACAGAAAGGCACGGGCGAGAACGTGCGTATTGCCTGGCGGATCAAGCATCGAGCGCGACGGCTCAGGCTTTCGCTCCCATCGCCGTTCCTCGTTGCGCTGTTGCTTGTCTTCGTGATCTTGCCTCTGGCTTGGCCCGACGGCGACGACGCCTCGCGGTTTCCGGCGGCTCAAGCGGTATTCAATCTGTCCGGTGACGTGACCACCCTGGCGATATCGGCCGATGCCAGCCACCTGGCCGCGACGTGTCGAGACCGGCCTCTCTGGGTCTGGCGCCAGGGGCGGGAGGTGGACTGGGGCGAGACACTGCTCCCGGAACATCACCCCGGCGGCACGCGGTCGCTGGCGCTGTCACCGGATGGGCTCACCCTGGCCGCGGGCAACATGGATGGGACGGTCTCGCTCTGGGATACCGCAACAGGCGAGAAGCGAGCAGACCTGCACGCCGGCACCGAAATGATCCTCGTGGTCGCGTTCTCGCCCGCCGGCAACAGGCTGGCTTGCTCGAGCACGGATTCACGAATCTATCTCTGGGACCTGCCCGCCCACCGGC
The DNA here is from genome assembly GCA_963833985.1 of uncultured Planctomycetaceae bacterium. Taxonomy (GTDB): domain Bacteria; phylum Planctomycetota; class Planctomycetia; order Isosphaerales; family Isosphaeraceae; genus Aquisphaera. The sequence continues at coordinate 5,744,621 of CAWIAD010000002.1, read as the reverse complement.
TGCTGGGCACGCTCTGCGGGCATCATGGCCCTGTCTCGACACTGGCGTTTAGTCCCGGTGGGCAGACCCTGGTGTCCGCCGGAGACGATGAAAGCATCCGGCTCTGGAGCATCGATCCCGCGCGGCAGCTGGCAGACTTGCGAACCCACGAGGGGATCGTGCTCGCGGTGGCGTTCTCCGCCGATGGCAATCTCGTGGCCACGACGGCCCTGGCCGGACAGGGCGTGCAGCTCTGGGACGTCTCGGGCCGGGCGGAATGCCGTGTCCTTCACGGTACGGTGACCACCTACACCACCGTCGCCTTCACGCGGCACGACGAATCGCTCGTCACGGGCGACGAGCACGGCAACCTGACCTTCTGGGATATCGCCGCCCTGAAGCCGAAGGCGGTCATCCCTGCGCACGACGGATGGGTGAAAGGCCTGGCGCTCTCGTCCAGCGGTGAGACCCTGGTGACCGCGGGCAACGACGGACTGGTCAAGGTCTGGAGCCTGGCCAAGCTGGCGGAGATCAGCCGTCAAGCCCTGTGATGGGCAAGGTACGGTGCGGTGCGTGCGTCGGCTCGGTGGCGCAGGCCGGCGCGCTGACGCGGCTGAGGGCCTCGGCGATTTCCCGCTCGCTGGCCAGTTTCAGCCAGCGCGAGATGCGCGACCGCTGGCCGCTCAGCAAGGTGAAGGCCTGCCGGGCCAGCGGACGAAGCAGCGGATGCGCCAGGCGATTGGCCCAGTCGCGGTACTCTTCGAGCGCGAACAGGCACATGATCCACGCGTTACCCTCGTGGTAAACGCCCCCTTCATCGCTGACCACGACTAATTCCTCCACGCTCTCGCCCGGCCGCTCCAGCCCCGGAAAGAGCCGCGCCGCCAGGGCCGACCCCGCCGGAATGAAGACCAGCTGAAGGTGCGCCGGCTGCTGTGCCAGCCACCGCCGCGCCCAGCTGCACAGGCCACACCGAGCGTCATACAGGACGTACAGCTTCTCCATGGGACTGCTCCTTGAGGAAAAGGACGGCCGTGGGTCAGCCCTGGGCGGCAGACCGGGTTCCGGCCGGCCGTACCTGCTGAACTTCGAGCGTCCCACGGCGGCCCGAGGATGACGGTTACTCGACCGTCTGAAACGTGTGAATCGGGGCCAGAAACTGCTCAGGAGCCACCGGCGGCTTCTGGTTGCGCAGCAGTGCCTTGCGGCGCATCCTGGAAAACACGTACAGGTTGAAGAAATGCATCGCGCCCAGCACCAGCAGGACCAGACCCACCTTCGTGCTGATGGTCTCAATGGTGCCGGCCAGGTCGGTCGGCTTCGGGCCGTACTTCAATGCCAGTGCCACGTAACCGGCATTGATCAGGTAAAAGCCGACCACCAGCAGGTTGTTGACCGCATTGGCCAGCGGCTCGTTGTGCAGGAAGGTGTCAATCAGGAAGACGCGTCCATTGCTGGAGAGCGTCCGCGCGACCCAGATCGTCACTCCGATGCTGATGAACAGGTAGACGATGTATGCGTACACAGCGTACATGGCAGAATTCTCCCTTCCAGGGACATGGTTCTTGATTCTTCGGCACGTCTCACGAATTGAACCGAAAGGGCAGCCCGGAGATTAACACGCCTTTTCGGAGCGCCTGGGGAAAACCCCGGTCGTGGCCGCAAGCGGCCAGACGCCGGGGCTCATGGCCGCTCTTGCGCCCGGGCGGTTATACTGGCGAATCGGTCCAGGTCCGCGCCCGGCGCATCGCTCGGAACGGCAGGGTGGAAGTCAGCCGCGCGGGCAGAGCCGTCCAATGCAGGGATCGATGGATGTGGCCAGACGCCCGTGAAACCGAGCGGCTCTTGAAGCAGGTCCAGCAGTCCGATTCCGGTGCCGCGGACGAGCTGTGGGAGCGTCACCGCCCTGCCCTGCGGCAGATGATCGGGCTGAGGCTGGACCGGGCGCTGGGGCGGCGGGTCGACGCCAGCGACATCGTTCAGGATGTGCTGCTGAAGGCCAGCCAGAGACTTGGCGACTACCTGCGCAACCCCGCCCTGCCATTTCATCTCTGGCTCCGCCAGATTGCCCACGACCATGTGATCGACGCCCACCGCCGGCACCGCGGCGCGGGCAAGCGCAGCCTGGATCGTGAGCAGCCGCTGGCCTGGAATTCCGCCCGAGGCGCGCTCGCCGACCGCTCCGCGCTCGACCTGGCTAGCCAGCTTTGCGATCCCGCGCTCACTCCCGCGGCCGAGGCGTTGCGGGAAGAGCTCCAGCGCCGGTTCCGGATGGCCCTTGATCGTCTTGACGATGCCGACCGCGAGATCATCGTGCTCCGCCACTTCGAGCAGCTCTCCAACAGCGAAGCCGCGCAGACGCTGCGGTTGAGCGAGGCCGCGGCCGGCATGCGCCATCTGCGCGCTCTCCGCCGTCTGCGCTCGATCCTGGGCGAAGCCCCGTCACTTTGCTGACCCTGTCTCACGGAGCGCACGCCATGGAAACACCCGATCGAGCGGGCGGATCGGCAGCCGAGCCGCTGCCCCTGACCGAGTCGGACGCGTCGCTCCTGGTGCACCTGATCGATGAGCTGACAGCAGCCGCCCGCCGGGGAGAAAACGCCGACGTGGAGGCGATTGCCAGCGAATATCCCCGCCTGGCCGATGAGCTGCGCTCGCTCTGGGCAACGATCCGGGTCACCGAATCGCTGGCACGCGCGGGGCCGGCACGACGGCCCGTGAGCGAGCAGGCCCTGCACGCGCCGGCGGCCGACGCATCGTCGGACCGGCTCGCATCCTCCGAGTCGCCTCGTTTCTTTGGTGACTATCAGGTCTTCGAAGAGCTGGGCCAGGGCGGCATGGGGGTGGTCTACCGCGCCCGCGAGCTCGGGCGCGGGCGCATCGTGGCCCTGAAGCGTCTGCTGCGCGGGGTGGGCTCGAAGGCGCAGGAGGTGGAGCGGTTCCGCGTGGAAGCGATGGCCGCCGAGCAGCTCGCGCATCCGCACATCGTCCCTGTGCTCCAGGTGGGCGAGCACGAGGGTCAGCCGTTCTTCACGATGCAGTACATCAAGGGAACCACTCTGGCGCGGAAACTGGCCGATGGCCCGCTGCCGGGTCTGGACGCGGCCCGCCTGCTGGTTCCCATCTGCCGGGCCATCCACTATGCGCACGACCACGGGATCCTGCACCGCGACCTCAAACCATCCAACATCCTGATCGACACTGAGGGCCACGGCTACGTCAGCGACTTCGGCCTGGCCAAGCGGCTGGACCTCCACGCCGAGGACTCGCTCACGCCGTCCGGTGCGATCGTCGGCACGCCGGGTTACATGCCTCCCGAGCAGGCCCGCGCCCTGCGAAGCCGCGGTCCGCTCGGGCCGGCCTGCGATGTCTACAGTCTGGGAGCGATTCTCTACCACATGCTCACCGGTCGGCCGCCGTTCCAGGCCGCCAGCCCGGTGGAAACGGTGATGCTGGTGCTGGAGCAAGATCCTTTACCGCCGCGGGTCCTGAACCCGCGCGTCAGTCCGGACCTCGAGATGATCACCTTGCGCTGCCTGCAAAAGCAGCCCGGGCTGCGGTACCCGAGCGCCGCGGCACTGGCGGAGGACCTCGAGGCATTCCTTCGCGACGAACCGGTCTCCGCGCGCTCCACCAGCCTGCGCGCCCTGGGAGCACGGCTGCTGGGAGAGACGCACCACGCCGGCGTGCTCGAGAACTGGGGCCAGCTCTGGATCTATCACAGCGTGGCCCTGCTCATCTTCTTCGGAGCCACCAATGCCCTGCATCTGGCCGGAGTGACGGCCCGTTGGCCGTACGTGGGGCTCTTCACCGTGGGCCTGGGCGCATGGGCCGCGCTCTTCTGGGCACTGCGCCGCCAGGGTGGCCCCATCAGCTTCGTCGAGCGTCAGCTCGCGCACATCTGGGGCTCGGGCATCGTCGCGATCAACCTGGTTTTCCTGGTGGAGTGGCTGCTGGGTTTGCCCGTGCTGTCGCTCATCGCCATGATCGCGGTGACCAACAGTATGTTGTTCATGGTCAAGGCGGGTCTGCTCTCGGGCTTCTACTACTTCCAGGCGGCCGCGGTGATGCTGGCGATCCTGCCGATGACCTGGTTTCCCCAGTTCGCGCCGTTAATCTTCGGCACGGTCGCCTCGGCCTGCTTTTTCGTGACCGGTATGAAGTACCGGCTGCGGCGCCAGCGCACTGATCCTTGAATGTCCCGGCTTTGTGGGAAATTCCCACTTGCCCACAATCTCTGCTGGTCCTATGATCAATTGGATCGCAACCAATCGAAAGAGGCGAGAATGAGTCTGGAAACCAGATCGACCGACGCGAAGGGCCGCGTGAGCCTGCCAAAAACGTTCGCCAACTCGACTGTCATCATCGAGCAGGTGAGCGAGAACGAACTTCGCATCCGCAAGGCACGGGTGATCCCCGAAGACGAGATCCGTTTTGTGGAAGAAACGCCGATAGTTCTATCAGATCGTGATCGCGAGTCGTTCTTGCAAGCGCTCGATCATCCGCCGAAGCCCAATGCCAGGCTGCGCGGACTGATGGCAGGAAAGGCTAGGAAGCGTGGATGAGTGGCGCATCGTGCGGCTCGACCGAAGCCACGTGCGAGCGGGCTTCGACTGTGGCAAGCCCGCGCTCAACGACTTTCTCCACGTGCTGGTCACACAATACGAGAAGCGGGACCTGGGGCGGACCTATGTGGGGCTCCAGGGAGACGACCGGCGCGTGCTGGGTTACTACACCCTCGCCTGCGGAGCGGTTCAGGTAGAAAACCTGCCCGCGGGCCGTGCCAGAAAGCTCCCCCGGCACGCCGTGCCAGTCATTCTGCTCGCACGGCTGGCCGTCGATCATGACCTGCAAGGCAGAGGGCTGGGCGGCTTCCTGCTCCGCGATGCGATGACACGATCGCTCGACCTATCGGAGAAGGTGGGAATCCATGCGGTGGTCGTCGATGCTCTCGACGCCCAGGCCAGGATCTTCTATGAGCGATTCGGGTTCATGCCGTTCACGGCCGACGAGCTGCGGCTCTTACTTCCCCTGAGCACCATCCGGGCGGCCGCGAAGCCGTAGTGGCGATCCTGCCGATGGCCTGGTTCCCTCGCTTCGCGCCATTGATCTTCGGGAGCGTTGCCGCGGCTTGCTTTTTCGTGACCGGTCTGAAGTACCGGTTGCGACGGCAGCGGTCGCTCCCAGGAACACCCATCGTGTAAAATGTGACGCACGCGCCAGGGGCGGCCTGGGGGCGTGTATCGGTTCCCGGTCCGTGGTTGGAGGGTGAGTCGTCGCATGGCATTCGATCCGGCACTACAGCGGAGAATCATGGGGCAGTTCGCCACGGGCGTGACCGTGGTGACCACCGATGGTGCGGCCGGCCCGCACGGTTTGACGGCCAACGCGATCGCCTCACTCTCGCTGGATCCGCCCCTGCTGCTGGTGGCCGTGGACAAGAGGGCACACTCGCTGGAGTTTCTCAGGATCAACCGCTGCTTCGCGGTGAACATTCTGCGGCTGGACCAGGAGGAGGTCTCGCGGCGGTTCGCGACACCTGGTCCGAAGGACTTCACGGGGCTGTCGGTTCAGACCGAGGCAACCGGGGCTCCGATCCTGGCCGAGTGCCTGGCCTACGTTGATTGCCGCGTGGTCGACATCCTTCCCGGCGGCGACCATGAGATCTTCATCGGCGAGATCGTCGCGGGAGCCTTGCAAACCGGTCTGCCGCTTCTCTACCACGCGGGCAAGTACCGGCGTCTGGCCGAGTGAAACGGCGGGCTGATTCAGTCGGTCTTCACGTTCTCGAAGAATTCCTCGATCTTCTCATCCCGGCGCTCGGCAAGAACCTGCGTCGCCAGCCGCTCGATGAAGCCCTCCGCGAGCGCCTGGGCCGCGGCGGAAAAGATGGCCCGCAGCGCCTGCATTTCAGCAGGCGAGAGCTCCCGACCGAGCACCTGCCGGCCAACGCTGATCGCGCAGGCTTCCACAACCTGATCGGTCGACTGCTCCGGCTGCGGCTGGGGACCCGACATGGTTCTGCTCCTGGCTGGTCGAGTTTGGCGGCAATCCGACACATGTCAACTTTCAGCGTAGCCTGGAAACCGCCCCGAGGGCAACATCGCCGCGGGCCGCCTGGTACAATCACATCGCCAGGTTACCTGCCACGACATTGCTCTCCGCTGTTGACGGAACAGATTGGCCATGCTTTGTAACCACCGGCTTTCGAATCATCGCGGCTCTCGAAGTCGCCTGGACGCTCTGGCAGCCTGCCTCCAGCTCGTCCGGAGCGCGGCCCTCGCGCTTGCCCTGACGCTCGTGCTGGCCATTGACCTCCAGGCCGTCTCGCCACCCGATCCATCCGCGCCGGCTTCGGCGCCACCGCCCGTTCTTCCCCGGCTGGCGCTGGCGTCGAGACGCCCGGACGGGTGGATCGGTCGCTCATGAGCATGGATCCCGTGGCGGCGCAGATGGTCGCCGGAAACTGGACCATGCCCGCGAAGGATCAGGGGGTTGCCTTCAAAAACGGGCAAACGCGGACCTGGAAAGCTATTGAGGCCAGCGCAGCAGGCAGCTTCGAGGTCCCGGGCCGCGCAGGCTACCTGGCTGTCCAGGTCCACTCGGATTTCCAGCGAATCATGGTGCTCGAGGCCGCAGGCCACTCGCTGGTTTACCTGGAAGGTGAGCCTCGCGTGGGCGATCCCTATGCGCACGGTTATGTGTGTCTGCCAGTGCGTTTGTCGCGCGGGTCGAACCACCTCCTCTTCCAGGCGGGCCGCGGAGGGCGCGTGACGGCCCGCCTCCGCCCCTCGCGAGCGGACGCCGAGCTAGACCCGGGCGATCTGACCACCCCGGATCTCGTGGCGGACGAGCCGGTGCAAGCCGAGGCGGCCATCATCGTCATGAACTGTTCCGAGCAGGCTCTGGACCACCTGACGATCCAGAGCCAGCTTGCCGCCGCGGAGCCCGTCGAGACCAGGGTTCCTTCCCTTCCTCCCTGTTCCCTCCGTAAAGTCGGCTTTCAGATTGCCGGCCCGGCGCCCCGAGAAACCAGCGACGCCTCCGTGACACTCGCTTTGCGGATTCAGCGCACCAGTGAGTCACCAGTCGAAACACTCGATCGCGCAAGCCTCAAACTGCGCGTTCGCCAGCCCGACCAGGCGCGCAAGCGGACGTTCCGCAGCGCGGTCGACGGCAGCGTCCAGTACTACGCGCTGCTTCCCGCGCGTCCTGAGCAGAGTGCGGAGGCGGGCCCGCGACCGCAGACCCCGGCGCCACCAGCCCGGCCCGGTCTGGTGCTGACCCTCCACGGTGCGGCGGTGGAAGCGATCGGCCAGGCCGAAGCCTATGCGGGCAAACCGGGCCTGCACCTGGTCGCGCCCACGAACCGGCGCCCCTACGGCTTCGACTGGGAAGACTGGGGTCGCCTCGACGCGATCGAGGTGCTGGAACGCGCGCGGCAGGAGCTCCAGACAGATCCGCTCCGGACCTACCTGACCGGTCATTCCATGGGCGGACACGGAACCTGGCACCTGGGCGTGACGTTCCCCGATCGGTTCGCCGTGGCCGCCCCCAGCGCGGGGTGGATCAGCATGTGGTCCTATGCCGGGGCCCGGAAGAGCGAGAAGGCCAGTGCGATCGAGCAGCTCGTCGCACGCGCGGGTAACCCCAGCGACACGCTCGCCCTGGTCCGCAACCTCGCTCCCCGCGGCGTCTACGTCTTGCACGGAGACGCCGACGACAACGTCCCGGTCGATCAGGCCCGGCGGATGCGCGAGGTCCTGGGGACGTTTCATCCCGACTTCGCCTACCACGAGCAGCCGGGTGCCGGGCACTGGTGGGGTTCTCCGTGCGTCGACTGGCCTCCGCTCTTCGCATTCCTGAATGAGCGCAGGCTGCCTGCTCCGGAAGACGTGCGCAAGATTGATTTCGTGACGATGAGTCCCGGAGTCTCGCCCCGCTCTGGCTGGGCGACAATCGAGGCCCAGACCAGGTGCCTGGCCCCCAGCGCTGTGCACCTGGTGCTCGATCGCGGCCAGCGGCGCCTTACGGGGACCACCGAGAATGTGGCTCGCCTGGCGCTTGACCTCACGCGCGCGCTTCCCCGTGGCGATGGGGCGGTCTCGCTGAACCTGGACGGCCAGGCATTGCACGCGGCCGGGGTCTCGAGCGAGAAGAATGGGCTGCGGATCTGGATGGTCCGCAATGGCCCGCGCTGGTCTGTCCTGAGTGAGCCTCCATCCCCTGCGCTCAAGGGCCCGCATCGTTACGGACCGTTCAAGGACGCCTTCCGCCATCGGTTCGTGCTCGTCTACGGCACCGCGGGGAACGCCCCGGAGAACGCCCTGTCCTTCGCTCGCGCCCGCTACGACGCCGAGCTCTTCTGGTACCGCGGCAATGGCTCGGTCGATCTCCTCTCCGACCGCCAGTTTCTCGACCCTGGCCGCAAGGCCGAGTTCCAGGACCGGAGCGTGATCCTTTATGGCCACTCCGAAAGCAACGCGGCCTGGCCGGCGCTGCTCTCGGGCAGCCCCGTTCAGGTGAAGCGCGGCAGCCTGCGGATCGGAGAACGCAAACTTGCGGGCGAGGACCTGGCCTGCCTGTTCCTGCGGTCTCGCCCCGACAGCGACAAGGCCTCGGTGGCGGCCGTGTCCGGGACGGGGCTGGCCGGGCTGCGGCTCACGGTTCGGCTCCCCTATTTCGTGTCGGGCGTGGCCTATCCGGACTGCACGGTCTTCCGCGCCGGGCGCCCGAACTGGGAGATTCCGCCCTGGCGGCCGCCGGATTCTTTGGCATGGACTGGGGCGTCGATTCGGGCGAATTCGCCTGGTCCGAATGAGAACGCCTCACGGCCTGCGCGTGATCCTCGAGTCCTCGCGAATCGTCCAGGTTTGCTGCGCACCCCCTTCGGGTGTGAACGTGAGAGCGGCCTCGTAACCACCAGGCATGGCCTTGATGGCGGGCTTCTCCCCTGGTGCGGCCGCAATGTCGAGCTGGTCGCTGCGTTCGGCCCAGCGCCCGTTCTTGTCGTGGAACCGCTTCTGGGCGTGATAGATCTCGATCAGACGCTCGCGGGTCGGCAGCGCGGGATCGGGTCGATACGTGATGCTTCCCGGCGCGGCGGTGGAGAACTGCACGACGCCCCAGCGCTCGGGCCGGTGCATGTCGATGACGCCCTGCGGCGACCAGACCCAGTTGTTCTCGGGCGTGTCCGGGACCTTGCGGTATTTCCCGTCCTTCACTTCGTGCCGCCACTCGACGCGAGAGAAGTTGATGCGCCACTGCTCGCCGTCGCGCGGTGGCGCGGGACGGTGGGCATACTCGGCCAGCACTTTCCAGGGGAACGCGAGCTCGACCGCCCAGAAGCTATCCGTGTCGCCGGGGTTGTTCAAGGTACCCTCGACATGGACGGCCGACCTGAGCCCGGGGATCTCCCAGGCGTCCACGGCCGGTCCGCCGTCGCGATAGGGCTTCTTCAGGAAGAGGTCCCACTCGGTGCCCAGCGCGTTGATCTCGATCTCGTAATATTCATGGTGATCGCCGTCGGGATCGATGAAGACCTCGAAGTCGTTGTCATGGAAGATGACCGAGTCATGCTTCGTCAACGTGCCCCAGACATGCGGTTCGTCGAGCCTGGCGGCGACGTACAGGTACTGATCATCCCAGAGCATTTTGGCCTGGGTTGGATACCTGGGATGCGGTTTGCGGTCGCCCTCGATATCCACGAACGCATCGGTCCAGGGTGCGGCCTGCCAGGCGGGCTCGTCGAGCTTGCCGTCGATACGAAGCGGTTTCTCCGCGCGATAGGCGACGTAACCCCTGGGAAGGGACGCACCTCTTTCCGGACGGCGCGCGCTCTGCGGCGAGTGCATGGGCTTTTCCTGCTCCGCGATCGGCTTGAGGATCTGGCCCAGCAGGTCTGGCTTCGATTCGTCTCGAACCATCGTCAGATACCTGGGGCCGTCGGCGTAGGGGATGACGATCGTCTTGAACTGGTCGCCCTCGAGGACCAACAGCTCGATGCGCCGGGTGGCGACGCTTTCACCGAGCGCGTCCTGAAGCCGCCGGGCGCTGAAGAGCCGGCCGCCAATACCCATGACCTTCATGCCCGGCGCCAGGCCAGCCTTATCACCCGGCATCCCTGGGACGATATCGAGGATCTGGCCTTCATTGCCAAAGCTCAGGCCCAGCGAGTGCTGAGCGGAGATGCCCGTGCGGCCGCGGCCCATGCCGCGATCCTGATCCGGCGGCGCGGGAACGTACTGAAGGCGGTAACCGAGGCGGCCCACCAGCTCCAGAGGCAGTGCGTCCAGCGGCCGGCTCGTCCGCTCAGAGAGGAATCGCTCCCAGTCGAAATTGGCCGTTGCCTTGAGGTGCGTGATGATCTCCGGCAGCTCGTAGGGCACCGTGTCGTCCGGGGAGGAGTTCCGGCCCAGAAACCTGCGGCAGAAATCATCCAGGCTGCGTGCTCCGTCGCTCCGTTGCCGGATGATCGCGTCGGCCTCCATCCAGATGAGCGCCGCCCTCCGGGTAATAGTCCTGGGCGCGGCGCAGCTCGTTCCAGCTCAGGCTCGGGGCTCGAAGAAGATGCGATGCCACGGCCGTGTCCTGCAACGAGCGCCAGCTCCTGCCAGTCCGCAGCATCAGGCCGCCGATCGACGCGGTCAGGTTCTCGCGGTACGCGCTGGGCGAGACCAGACCGCTGCGCACCATGAGCAGCTCGCCAAGGTACTCTCCCAGCCCCTCATAAACCCAGAGCAGCGCAGTGCGCTGGGGCGTGTGGAAGTCGGCCGTGCACTGTCCGGCGGGCCGCCGGTACTTGCCGCACCAGGAATGGACATATTCATGCGGGATGAGGTTCGCGACCCAGCCCCTGCGGTTCGTGCCGTCGATGAGGTCGCGCTCGCGCACGCCGTTGATGCTCGACGAAAGGTGCTCCAGCCCCAGGTAGCCGAGCTCGTCGCTGCACGTGATCAGGAAATGGAACTCGGCGTAGTGACAGGCGCCGAACAGCGCCCCGGCCTCGCGCACCACCCGGCTGTAGAGGTCCACCGTGGCTGGTGCAAGCTGGAGCGCGGCCGGAGACTCGGAGGCCAAGTGGAAGAACGCGGGCGGATTGGGCCCGGTCGCGAGCGGGATGGTGCGCAGGTGCGTGCCGGCGATGAGCGGTGAATCGGCCAGGGTGGCGAGCGAGACCGGCTCGAACCGGATCACTCCTTCGGTCTCACTCTGGATCTTGAGGCTCGTGGCGTATTTCCAGCCGTGCGGCAGCCGCAGCGACAGCGCAACTCGCGTTTGCCTGGCGGTCGGGCCCTCGGGATAGAGCAGGCACGTGGGCCAGTTGATGATGCCCAGCAAGGCGTTCCCGTAGCTCAGGTGCCCGCTGGCCTCCACGCTTGGCGCATTGCAGATTGTGTCGAGCAGGGCCTGAATCTCATGCGTCCCGCCGGGCACCTCGCAGCACAGGCGATAGAGTTCGACCCCGTCACGCTGCCAGGGAATGTCCTTGCCCTGTGCGGTCCTCAGCCTCAGTCCACCCACCGAATCCAGCGGACCGCTGGGGGCGTGCGTGCCCGGAATCCACTTGGGATACCAGAGCGCCAGGGGTCCGGGCTTGCACTCCACCTGCACACGCGTGTGCAGCAGCCGCCGGGGCAGCTCACGGGCGTCAACCTCGATACGCAGGGTCTGCTCGTCGGCTCGCGCGCGACTGACCGGCAAGCCGAAACCGCAGAGGGCGTTCAAGAGGAACAGATAAAGAAGAAACCTCATGAGCTCGGAAGATCGGCGCGATGGCATGCGATGGAACCTCGAACATTCCCCGTCCTGTGGATGGGGCAAAAAACCTGGCGTGGCATCCATCGTAGTGGGCGGGCCGTGAGCTTGCCAGTTCCCGTCCGGGGCCGGCGCTGTGCGATTGTCCGGACCAGTATCTTGTAAAACCATCTAGCTGCTATTGACAGTATCTTGCGATGCCATATACTGGGCTCATGGAGATCGACAAGGCGCTGGAAAACTGGAACGTCCAGGCGCGGAAGGGCGTGCTGGAGCTGTGCATCTTGAATGCCCTGAGCGGGGAGCGGCTGTACGGCTATGACATCGTCAAGCGGCTGCGAATCGTCGATGGGCTGGTCATCGGCGACGGGACAATCTATCCCATCCTCAGCCGGTTCCGCGCCCAGGGTCTGGTGGCTGTTGAGCTCGAGGAATCGAGCGGAGGCCCGGTCCGCAAGTACTACAAATTGACGATGAAGGGCGAGAAAGTTCTCGGGCGGATGAATGCCGCTTGGGACCTGATCGAGGCGGGGGTCAAATGCCTGCGGAAAGGGGAGCCATGATGATCGAGCTCACAGACGCCGCCAGGCGCTGCCTGGACGGCTACCTGGCGGAAGTGCGCCTGTCCTTGCGGCATTGCGCGTCCGTCGATGTGGCGGAAGTCGAGCGTGACGTTGAGGAGCACATCGAACACGCGCTGGCAGGTGCCCATGTGGCTGTCGATACCGCCGAGTTGCAGGCCGTCCTGCGCAAGCTTGGCAGCCCGTCCCGGTGGGTCCCGCAGGAGGAGCTGGGCCTTTTGCAGCGGGCCTTGCTGGCGCTCCGGTCGGGGCCGGAGGACCTCCGGCTCGGCTACCTCTCGTTCGTCATGCTGGCGCTGACGCTGTTCCTGGCGGCATGCCTGAACCTGGAGCTCCACGTCACGGGGGTGCTTCCTTTCCTGCTGGTGGGGCTTGCGCTCAGCTTCGTCCTGGCTCGCGCCTCGCTCTCGGCGATTGCCGAACCCAGGGGTCCGGAGAAGTGGCTGATCTACCCATCGTTACTCGCCGTATATGTCCCCTTGACCGTGCTGATGCTGCTCTGGCCGCTGGCGGTCGCGGTCACGACCGAGGTGCTCTTGACCGATGCAGGCGGTTTCCACGAGATCGTCGCATGGGCCCGCCAGTATCCTCTGGGCACCATCACCGCCTTCACCTGCGTGATGCTGGGATCCTTATCGCTGGCGTTTCTCGGCTTCATTGCCTGGCGCTGGCCTGAGGTCATACGCGACTGTTACGCCCCCTTCGCCGGCGGCTTTCGCCGCCATGGGACCCTTCTCTTTGTGAGTCTGGCAAGCTTGCTCGCCTTCCTCACCTGCATGGCCGTGGCGCTCGGGGCCATCACGGGGAAGACTCCTTCGCTCTGAGCGAAACACAAAGCCTCGTGGGCCTGGACTCGCAAGACTGCGGGCAGCGGAGATTCCGCGCTCTGCGCCGTGGTCTCTCTGGGTCTTCGCTGCTTCCCTTCCCTTCCCTTCCGTTCCAATCTCGAAGGACATCGCCATGAGAATGACGTTTCACCCATCGTGCATCTCCGTGATCGCGTTGCTGGTCGGCTCGGCCGCGGACGCTCAGGAGTTCTCCCCGCAGAGACCGCGCGATGCCGTGCGTACCGCAAAAAGCTTTCTGGCCGGTCTGGAATCGCCCGGGAAATGTCCCGCGCGGGTCGAGGCCGATCCGGAGCACGCCGCCGGGGTCGGCATCCGCCCTCAAACTCTGCCGTTCTTCCTGTTCGTGCCTCAGAAGGACCTCGAGAAGGCGGACTTTCAAGGCAAGGAAGTCCACCAGGGATACGGCGTGCCGGTCGGCTATCTCTTCACGTTCCTGGCCTGGATGCCGGTCGTCGACGGTCAGCTTGTCGATCGGGGGCGAATGCAGAACGCCGTGTATGAGGATCCAAAAGCCGGCCGGCTTGATATCAACTGCCTTGTCCTGACGGCCAGCCGCAAGGAGGACACCCGCTACGTCCTGCAGGCATTCGGTACCGGCTCTCAGCCGCTGTTCTCGGTGCCCCTCGAGAAGGCCGGGAAGAAGCTGGGAAATTCCATCGAGGTCAAGGATGTCGACGTACAGGCCTTGCGGATGAAGCTTGAACTGTCGTTTGGCGCCGGATGGCGGGCGTCCATGCCCTTCGGCAGTCCCCACCAACCCGGAAGGTAGACCGGCGGAACAACCGGCCCGCGGGGACCGGAACCATGGCCTCCGCAGCAGGCGCGATTTGAGCGGGCTCAGTCTCATCGACTTCATCTTCACGTCACACCTTCATTCACCCGGGAGTTGAACGACGTGTGCGCATATCTCGATATGGCCTTCCTGTACGCTGCAATCCTTTCCATCCTGGCTTTGTCGTCTACCTCCCGAGCATCCGGCTCGGGCGCTGGGAGTGCTGGCCCCGCTGAGCTGCCAGTGAGCCCGCAATCGCCCGTACTCTCCCCCGACGGACGCTGGTTCGCCTGCACCATCAACTCGGGGCAAGGCACGGGCCGCTTGCTGATCCGCGAGACTGACGGCCGCTCGTGCCGGGAGGTCGTCGGCGAGACCATGGGCGGGCAGGGAGGACAGAGCGAGCCGATGTTCGCCGCCGACTCGAAATCTCTGATCTACGCGACCGTCACACCGGGGGGATTTGAATATGTCGTCCTCGACGTCGAGACGTTGAAGACAAGACGGTCGTTCCGGTCTCCGTCGAGCGTCACCGCGACACCTGATGCACGGCATCTCGTGATCAAGGGCCATCCCGGGATGACAGACCCAAGCGCAGGCAAGCGCCGGAAGGTGCCGAGGAGGTTTACATCGACTCGCTCATCGACGACAAGATCCGTGCAATTGGCCCGGCCTCCCTGCACCAGCTCAGCGGCGACGGTCGGTTCGTCGCGGTCGCAAGACCGGAGCAGAACGGTCGGGCCTACCTGGACGTGCTGCGCCTGGGAGAATCCGAATCCCGGCGAGTCTGCGACTTCCGCGGCGAGGTCACGGCACTGGTATGGGGCGGCGACCATCGCGCGCTGGCGATCGTCGTTGCGCAGGACAGGCCCGACGGAGAGGCGGCCGACCTGATGGTCGCGATCGAGGACGCGACGGCGAGGACGCCGCGCGTTCGGAGCATCCTGCTTGACGCGCATGCACCCTGGACCCGGAACGCCTTTCTGGATCCTTCCGAACCCCGCGTTGCGGATGCCGGGGCCATCGTCTACTTCGTGGTCCGAAACGAGCCGGTGGCCGGGCCGCCTCGGCCGCGAGACGACGAGGTGGAAATCCACCGGGCGACCGATCTAGTTATCTACAACAGCGTGAACGACAGCCTGAAGGAGGGCACCTCGCCGGTGAGCGGCTGGCTCTTCGCCTGGATCCCCGCCGAGGGTCGTATCGTCAAGGTTGCCAGCGAAGATCAGGCGTCCATGGTCCTGCTTCCCAGGGGCCGCAACGTGCTGGTGCCCAGAGCTGATTCCGTGGCACCGTTCTCGGGCACCCCGGTTCTCATCAATTGGGACATCATCGACCCGAAGAGCGGCACTCGGACCCCCCTGGCAAAGAGGCCGGTTGCGGTTGTCTCGCCTTCGCGCACCGGCCGATACGCGGCCTATTTCGACCGGGGACACTGGTGGAGTTACGATACGACCGATGGCTCTCGCCGCGACCTCACCCCTGCACCCGAGCTGACCTTCGAAGCCAATCTCGCGATGGCCCGTGGCAGTGGAGGGCCCATCACGGGAGTCGACTGGTTCGACGACGACCGCGGCCTGATTGCACACGACAGGTACGACGCCTGGTTACTGCGTCCGGACGGGACGACCCCGCGGCGGTTGACTCGAGGCCGCGAGCGCGGTCGAGTGTACCGCTTTGTCGCCACCGCCGGCCGGGACTACGCGTCCGGCGATTTCTTCGACTTCCACGTGGAGGAGACCCGTAGTAAACACTCGGGTTACGTCCGCGTTCGTGCAGACGGGTCAGAGAACGTCATCGCCTTCGGGCCATGGGCGGTTGAACGATTGGCCAGGGCCCGCGCTGCCGAGCGGTTCGTCTTCCAGCGCGAAACCTATGACGCGCCCCCCAACTTCTGCACGGCGACCGCGCGGGGAGGCGACCTATGCCCTATGACCGATGTCAAGCCGGGGGACGATTCCGTCCCGCGGCCCAGGCGAGAGCTGATCCAGTATCGCGACCGGCACGAGGGGGAGTTGCAGGCTACGCTGGTCTACCCTGTCGCCTACGATCGCTCGAAGAAGTACCCGATGATCGTCTCGATCTACGGGCTTCGCTCCCACGATCATTTCCGATTCCGCCCGAGCCCGGCCCCGTTCGACGACCCGATGGTTTTCGCGAGCAGGGGCTACTTTGCGCTCCTGCCGGACATTGTCCATCAGCCGCGCGAGGTCGGCCCATCGTCCGTGGACTGCGTCGAGTCCGCCGTGCGTGCCGTGCTTCTTCGGGGCGAGGTGAACCCGGGCCGGATCGGCTTGGTGGGGATCAGCCATGGCGGCTACGAAACCGCCTTCGTTCTGAGCAAGTCGAAGCTCTTTGCCGCAGGAGTCGCCGGCAGTCCAGTCGTCGATTGGGTGAATGACCTCCTCACCGGCCGCCGGGGGAATGTGCATTCGGAGATCGGCTGGCTCCGGACGCTCGGCATGCCGGTTCCCTTCTGGGAAGATCCGCAGGCTTACGTTGCCAGTTCGCTCATGTACCAGGCACACGGCATCACAACGCCCTTGCTGATCGGAGTCGGAAGGCAAGACACCGTGGTCGATTGCCGGGAGGGCGAGTCGCTGTTCAACCTGTTGCGGCATCTGAAGCGTCCGGCCTACCTGGTCGCCTACCCGCACGCGGGCCACGGGCTCAATGAGGACTTCCAGCAACGCGCCCAGCAGTTCTTCGATCACCATCTCAAAGATGAGCCACCGCCTGACTGGATCGCGGGACGAGATCGCCGCTGATCCCCGAGTCCCGCACCGAGCCATCGAGAAATGGCTCGCGCGGGCGTTGCATTGCCCGGCCCTGCCGCCGATGATGTTCGGTCATGCGCCGGGCCGCATGCCGGCGCGGGTCGACCTCTGACTCGGGAGATCCTCACGTGCTGTATCGCCTGCTGTTCCTCGGATTGCTGCTCGGGTTCGCGATGTCGGGCCTGTCTCTCTGCTGCGCGACGGCGAGCGCGGACGAGCCCGCGGCCAGGCCCTTGCGGGCGGGCATCATCGGCCTGGATACCTCGCACGTGACCGCGTTCACGCAGCTTCTCAATGACCCGCATCCCCGGGCCGAGCTGGCCGGAATACGCATCGTGGCCGGCTATCCCGGAGGCAGTCCGGACATCCCTTCCAGCCGCGACCGCGTGGAGGGCTATACCAAAGAGCTGCGCGAGAAGTACGGGGTCGAGATCGTGGCCTCGATCGACGAGCTGCTCAAGAAGGTCGACGTCGTCTTGCTGGAAAGCGTGGACGGCCGGCCTCACCGGGAGCAGGCCCGCCCCGTTTTCAAGGCGCGCAAGCCGATCTTCATCGACAAGCCCGTCGCGGGCTCGCTGGCCGACGCGATTGCCATTTACGACCTGGCCCGAGAAACCGGCACGCCCTGCTTCTCGAGCTCGTCGCTGCGGTTCAGCCCGGGGATCGCCGGGATGAGGATCAACTCCAAGGTGGGCGAAGTGATCGGCTGCGATGCTTATGGCCCGTGCCATCTGGAAGAGCATCATCCCGACCTCTTCTGGTACGGTGTGCACGGTGTGGAGTCGCTGTTCACGATCATGGGGACGGGCTGCCAGTCGGTGACGCGCGTTCAGACGGAGGGGACCGACCTCGCCGCGGGCGTCTGGAAAGGTGGCCGGATCGGCACGTTCCGCGGCCTGCGGCAGGGGGCTTCCGACTACGGCGCGACGGTCTTTGGCTCAAAGGGAATTGCTCCCAGCGGGGGCTATGCCGGCTACGAGCCGCTGGTCGTCGAGATCTGCAAGTTCTTCCGCACCGGCAAGCCGCCGGTCTCGACCGCGGAGACCATCGAGATCTTCGCGTTCATGGAAGCGGCCGATGAGAGCAAACGCCAGGGCGGCAAGCCGGTAACGATCGAGACCGTGATGGCTCGGGCGCGGGCCGAACTGGCGGCGCGAGGATCGAAATGAGTGAGCTGCCGACCGAGGTGATCCGGGATATCGATGCGCCTGCCGAGCAGGCAGAACGGACTCAGCCGCCCACGAATGTGCGCCACGGCGTGCTCGCCTTCCTGGCCGCAATGACCTTCGTGCTCTACCTCGACCGGGTGTGCATCGGCCAGTCGGCCACGGCCATCAAGCGCGACCTGGGCATATCCGAGGCATGGATGAGCTGGGTGTTCAACGCGTTCATCATCTCCTACACCGTATTCGAGATCCCCACGGGACGGTGGGGCGACCGCTACGGCTCGCGTGGCGTGCTCGCGCGAGTCGTGGTCTGGTGGTCGTGCTTCACGGCCCTGACGGGGGCGGCAACCGGCCTGTCGATGCTCTTGGTCGTCCGTTTCCTGTTCGGGGCCGGCGAGGCGGGCGCTTGCCGAATGCCGCGCGCGTGCTGAGGGAGTGGTTCCCCGAGTCGAGCCGGGGCCGGGCGCAGGGCGTCATCACGACCGCCATGATGATCGGCGGAGCGGTGTCGCCACTCGCCGCGCAAAAGTTGATCAATGTGTTTGGCTGGCGCTGGACGTTCGCGATCTTCGGTCTTGCGGGTCTGGCCTGGGCGGTTTCGTTTTACCTCTGGTTCCGGGACGACCCGGCCGAGCACGCGGGAACCAACCTGGCCGAGCGCTCGCTGATCACGGCTGACGGCGACCTGACACGAAGGTCGGGCACCGCCGGTTCACTGGCGCACGGGCCGATTCCCTGGGCGAGCGTGTTCCGCAACAAGAATGTCTGGCTCTTGAGCGCAACCATGATCGCGATGGCAGGCGTTTACATGCTGATGACGTACTGGTACCCGACCTACTTGCAAGAGGCCCGGGGCGCAAGCCCTGACCTGTCAAGCTGGCTGGCGGGCATGGTTCTGGGCGCGGGGGCGATGGGCTGCTTTGCCGGCGGGTGGCTGACCGATTTCTTGCTGCGAAGAACGGGAAACCCGCGCTGGAGCCGCACGGCGCAAAGCGTTCTGGGCGCGGGACTGGCCGCCTTCGGCCTGCTGGCCAGCGTTTTCGCGGGCGACACGGTGCTGTCCGCCATTCTCGTCGCCCTTGCCTGCTTTGGATTGCAGCTTCAGTTGCCGGCCTGGTGGGCATGCGGTACCCAGATCAGCGGCAAGCACGTGGGAGCGATCATGGGGCTGATGAACATGATCGGCAACCTGGGAGCCGCTGTCTTGCAAACCCTTTTCGGCCACTACGTCGAGATGATGAAGGGTTGGGGTTACACGGGCCGGGCACGTTGGGACCCTGGTATTTACATTTTCGTGGTCGTTGCGCTGGTCGGCATGGCGCTCTGGAGCCTGGTTGATCCCGCGAGTACGGTCGAGACTGATGCAATCCGGCACGGCAGCCCTGACACCGAGGGTGATTAGGGCGGTTTTCTGACGGTGCAGGCAGTTTCTGAGTTTTGAAAAGGGGGCAGTCTGCGATCCGAGTGAAAACCGCTCTAGCTCTCGTGTCAGGGACGCTGCCGGATCGAATTCGACGAGTCGCGGGCGCGGATCAGACCTCCAGCTTCCACGGCGAGCGCATCTCGCGAGAGAGCATGGCGTTGCCCTTGTCGGCCCGGGGGCCCACGAAGTGCTCGGCGCGCGGGTTCCAGTAGAGCGGGATGCCCAGACGCAGTGCGATTGCGCCGATGTGGCAGACGGTGACCGAGCGGTAGCCGACCTCGACGTCGCAGATACACTTCTTGCGGCTCTGGATGCAGTCAAAGAAGTTGCCCATGTGATCGTTCGATGCATAGAGCCGGTGGGCGTTGCCGGACAGGGGCTCGTCGATCAGCTTGGGGTCGCTGGCTTCGATCCGCTCGCGATTGACGAAGATCCAGCCCTTGTCGCCGATGAAGCGGTTGCCGTTCTCACCGTCGCTGGTGGTCACCAGCCGCACGCCGTTCTCGTACTCGTAGGTCACCGCGAAGTGCGGATGGCAGTTGTACGAGTTGGGTCGGTGCGAGGGGCTAACGCCCGTTGCGGTCACCGAGATCGGACCGGAATGGTCCATGCCCAGGCCCCACTGGGCGATGTCGTTGTGGTGCGCGCCCCAGTCCGTCATCTTGCCGCCGGAATACTCGTACCACCAGCGGAACTCATAATGGCATCTTTCCTTGACATAGGGCACGTCGGCGGTGGGGCCTTTCCAGAAGTTCCAGTCCAGCTCCTTGGGAGCGGGGCTCTCGCGAAACGGACCGCCCACGGGGTTGTCGCCGATCCGCGCCTCGACGGTGTGCACCTTGCCGATCCGGCCGTTGCGGACCAGCTCGCAGGCCAGGCGGTAGCGGGCATCGGAGCGCTGCATGCTGCCGGTCTGGAAGACGCGGTCGTACTTCCGCGCGGCCTTGACCATGGCCTTACCCTCTTCGACGGTGAGCGACAGCGGCTTCTCGCAGTAGACGTCGCAGCCGTGCTTCATGGCCGCAATGGAGGTGAGGGCGTGCCAGTGATCGACCGTGCCGATCGTCACCGCGTCGATCTTCTCACCGTCAAGCAGCTGTCGGAAATCGGCGTACTGGTGGCAGTCCTTGCCGATCACGTCGGCCGCTTTCTGGCGGCGTTCCGAGTCGACGTCGCACACGGCCACGAACTTGACGCCCGGCTTGCCCTTGGCCCATTTCATGATACCGGTGCCCTGCCCGCCGACGCCGATGGCCGCCATGACGATCTGGTCGTTCGGGCCGCGCCGGCTTGCCTTGCGTACCGACGCTTGCTTCTCTTCCTGGCCCGCGACGATCTCCCGGGCGTACCAGAGTGGCAGCCCGACGCCGAGCGTGAGGGT
Source organism: uncultured Planctomycetaceae bacterium (assembly GCA_963833985.1). Classification (GTDB taxonomy): domain Bacteria; phylum Planctomycetota; class Planctomycetia; order Isosphaerales; family Isosphaeraceae; genus Aquisphaera. Next base: position 5,723,937 of record CAWIAD010000002.1, on the reverse strand, counting down.
GGCCACGGACCGGTCAATGAACCCACGGCGAGACAGGCTGCCACGACCCACTTGCATGAGATGCTTCCTCTCGGTCAGATCGCCAAAGTTGATCTGGTGATGCCCGGCGCTCATCCGGAACAGTGCCGCCGGAACGGTTCTTTACATCAGCTTAGCACAGCCCCTGGAGCGACGGAACGACCTGCTCGGGTTGCCCGTCTCACTTCATTCTGGACGACAACGCCGTCGAACGCCTCACTGGGGCGAGCTGGTCGTCGATGACTCCAGTAAGCCAAAGATGTGGCACCCGGTCGCGGAGGATGAAGGGTGGGTGAATCCCATCAGAGTCTTGCAAATTGGCGCGGAGTGCACGGTTCCATGGAGGACTTACCGTAGCACCCCGTAGCGATTCGGCGATCGGACTCTCTGACGTCTAAGCGACTCGCCGCGGTTTCTTTCCACTTTTTGATCTGAGACCATGCCCGGGGGAGAAGTGCAGTTGTCCCCTCAAGCGTGTTAGAGCAGAAATAGCCAACGATGGCGTCGAACAGTCAGGAGGAGTCTTGGCCGTGAGAAACCGGTCGAGCGTGGTATCCGCAGGTTCGGAGCCGCTCAACAAATTGGGCCGCCGCCTCTGCCGAGTCAAACTCGATCGAAAACGGCCGCTTGTGCCAGTAGAGCAGGCCGAAATGCTGCTTCGCGTGATGGTCTTCCAGGCCCTTGGCTTCCTGCAGAGCACGCACAGCGGCGCCCTCGTCGGCGGTGGCATCCAGGTCGTATACTTCAACCACGATCATCGGGTCCACCTCCCGCACCAGATCAGCTCCTGTTATGGTCATGCTTCGCGGGCAGATACCCGGCTTGGCGGGCTTGCGTAGCCGTGTCGAAGATGGTGGACGGCAATGCATGTTGGCGTACAAGCCACCGAATCGAGCAGAACCCTCTCCAGGGAGTCGCGGCCACGGGGCCGTAATTCCTGGCGAAGGACGATAAGAATCATACTTCATGATACGGCCTTGCTCGACAGCAGGCAAACTACGGCCAGATGCTTAGAGCGGGATGCCGGATCCGAGGAGAAAAACCGATCTCCAAACGCGGTCACTCTCTCCACGTTCCATCGCTTCCATGGGGCTAATGCCGCCTAGCCCTTCGTTGGGCGATACGAGCCAAACGGGGATGAAATCGGGCCTCATCGATTTTCCGAGCTCCTCCGCTAGACGATCCATCTCCTTAATCCTCCGTAGCGAAGTATCATTGATCTCGCTACCCCCTTCCCAGCTTGATACCGAGCGCGGTGTCACCCCGAGCAGCCGCGCGAAAAGCTCTTGAGTCAATCCGAGCTTGGATCGGATCGTGGCGACCACGGTGGGGCCCTCGAGAATATTCGCAGCCACTGCTTTCGTATGCCTCCTAGTTTTGCCCTCAAGCCGAGAGGGCTTGACCACTCTGGCGCTCTGTGGCTTACGCTCCCTCGGTGAAACCCCGAAACGAACAGACTTCGGGGCCGCTGGTTTCGTAGGAGATGGCAGGGCACCTGCAAGCGTCGCAGGCGACGCCTTGGCGGCGGGAGCGTGTTTTGCCGGCTTCGCAGGCCGATTCTGCTGCTTCGGTGACTTTGGTTCCTTGATCTGTACGGCCACGGTCAACCTCGCCTTCCTGTCGTCATCTCCCGTGCGGACCTAGGGTTGCGGCACTTGCTATTGTAGATCGGTGTGCCCATCGCGGGAAGAAAAACTTCTTGAAAAATTTCACCAAGGTTCCCCTGGGCTCATTTCGGAGGCCTGTCGGCGTTGATCAGTCTGATCTGGCTGGGGCTGATCTTTTCAGAAAGACAACTATGTTGATGCTAAGGAACCGGGCGGCCGATGGCTGGTGCGATGAGGTGCCGGCCCTGATGGCTTGCCTGGCAGGTCCGATCCAGAGCCGATATACTCCGAGAATCATGCCGGATCTGGAAGTCAGGCCGGCTCATCAACCTATGTCTTCGTGAGATGATCTCGGAGCCGCAGCATGCTTGGTCCCGCCGTCTGGATGGTCGCCCTGCTGGCCCAGGCCGGGGGCAATCCGACCGTCGCGTCCGCTCCTCGACCCGTGGATGACCGCCTGGTGTTCGAGTTGGTCGCGAAGGAGCCGCGGATCGTCACGCCCACGGGCCTGGCGGTCGATGGGCGGGGCCGGCTCTTTGTCATCGAGAGCCACACGCACTTCCGGCCAAAGAATTATGCGGGGCCGCCCGCCGACCGCATCAAGATCTTCGAGGACGCGGACGGTGACGGCCGCTATGAACGCGAGAGCCTGTTTTTTGAAGGAACGCGCATGACGATGAGCCTGGCCTTCGCGCAGGACGGCACGCTCTTCGTCGCAACCCGCGCGGCGCTCTACAAGCTGACTGATCGCAACGGCGACGGCCGGGCCGATGACGTGTCGGCCGCACGCATGCCGACCCCGTTTGTCCGGCTCGAGACTGCGGGCGATTACCCGCACAACGGGCTCTCCGGCTTTGCGTTCGATGGGTCCGGGAATGTCTATTTCGGGCTCGGCGAAAACCTCGGCGCGACGTACCGGCTCACCGGCAGCGATGGTACCACGCTCTCTGGCGGCGGCGAGGGAGGCAACGTCTATCGCTGCCGGCTCGACGGCTCGAAGCTGGAGCGCATCGCCACCGGCTTCTGGAACCCCTTCGGCCAGGCCTTCGACCGCTACGGCAACCTGTTCGTCGTGGACAACGACCCGGACTCGCGCCCTCCCTGCCGGCTCTTGCACATCGTGGAAGGGGGCGATTACGGCTACCGCTTCCGCAACGGCCGCAAGGGCGTGCACCCGTTCACGGCCTGGAACGGCGAGCTGCCCGGCACCTTGCCCATGGTGGCCGGCACCGGCGAGGCGCCCTGCGGCGTGCTCGCGTACGAGGCGAATAACCTCCCTGGCGATTATCGGGGTCAGTTGCTGGTCACATCGTGGGGAGACCACCGGATTGAACGCTACCGTCTGGAACCGCGCGGAGCCTCGTTTCGCGCGGTGATGGAGCCGGCTGTCGTGGGCGGAGAGGATTTTCGGCCCGTCGGCATTGCCCTCGCACCCGATGGCACTCTCTACTTCAGTGACTGGGTGGATAAGTCCTACGAGCTGCACGGCAAGGGTCGTATCTGGCGGCTGAGCCGTCGCGGCAAGACGGGCACCAGTGCACCAGAGGTGCATGACGGAACAGGAAATCCGGCGGCTCTGGCTGCCGCCGGTACCCTGCGGCATACCTCCGATCCGGAGAAGAAGGCCGAGCTGATCAAGGCGCTGGAGAGCGACGATCCGTTCCTCCAGCAGGCCGCTCGCGAGGGACTGAAGCGGTCGCTCCCGTTCGCGGGGCTCCTGGAGCTGGCCGCTGATCCGGTTGCGTCTCACCGCCTGGGCGCGGTGATCATCCTCAGGGAGTCGGGCCGGCCCGAGGCCACCGCGCTGGTGCCGAAGCTGCTGGAGGACCCCGAGCCATCGATCCGCTTCGCCGCCATCCAGTGGATCGGCGAGCATCGCCTCAAGGACCTCCGTCCGCAACTGCTTGCCAGTCTTTCGGCCAGGGACACGACGCGCGAGACCTTCGAGGGCACCCTCGCGGCCCTGGAGATGCTCGACGACCGCAGGCACTTGCCGCTCGACGAGTCCTCGGGCGACGATTATATCGCCGGTCTGCTTCAGGATCCCAGAACTCCCGGCACTGCGATCCGCCGCGGGCTGCGGTTGATCCGTCCCGATCATCCCGTCCTGAATGCCCGGCGGATCCGGCAGTTCCTTGCGTCCGGCGACGAGGCGATCCGGCTCGAGGCCGTGCGCACCCTGAGCGCCAGCGCGCTGCGCGAGCGGTTCGATCTGCTTGGCACTGTCGCGGACGATCCCAGCGCGCCGGCCAACCTGCGCGCCTGGGCCGTGGCGGGCCTGGCCGATGATGCGCCGACTCACCGCGCGCGGCTGCTGGCCCTGGCGTCCTCCGGTCAGCCGGGGTTGCGGCACGAGGCGCTGCGCGCTCTCCGCGGTGTGGCGCTGGGCGACTCCGAGCGTGCGGCCGTTGCCCGGTCCTGCCGCGGTGATGAGGAGTCCCAGGCACTCCTGAAGGCGCAGATGCTGAGCATCCATCCCACGAAGACGGCCGCCTCGCCCTCGCCCTCGCCCGCCGCCGGCCCCAGCGTCCCCGCCAGGACGGAGCTCGATGCCTGGCTGGCGCGCCTGGAAGGACCCGCCGACGCAAACGCCGGCGAGCGGGTCTTCTTTCATTCGAAGGGGCCTGGCTGCTACCGCTGCCACGAGGTCGGTGGCCGTGGCGGGCGCGTGGGGCCCGACCTGACCCGCCTGGCCAAGGGCATGGACCGCCGCAGGCTGGTGCAGTCCATCCTCCAGCCTAGCCTGGAGATCGCTCCCCAGTTCGTGGCCTGGTCGGTGGCCCGCACCGATGGGACGGTTTTCAACGGCGTTCTGGTCGGCGAGTCGCCCGAGGGCAAGCTCTCCTTCGCCGACGCCGACGGCCGTGTGATTGAACTGCCCCGCGCCGACATCGAGGAACGCAAGCCGCAGAACGTTTCCATCATGCCCGACAACGTCGCCGAGAGCCTGACTGCGCAGGAGTTCCGCGATCTGGTGGCGTTTCTCATGGAAGGCAGTAGGCAGTAGGCAGTAGGCAGTTTGTAGGGTGGGTCGAGCCGCAGGCGAGGCCCACCAGGGGGGCAGTAAGCCGTGTGCAGTAGGCAGTGATGCGGAAGGAGTTTGTAGGGTGGGTCGAGCCGCAGGCGAGACCCACCAGGGCGGCAGTAAGCAGTGTGCAGTAGGCAGTGATGCGGAAGGAGGACAGGCATTCTTGCCTGTCAAGAGTAGGCCGTAGGCCGTAGAGGGTTTCATGGCGGCCAGCGCATCGATCATTGTGACCCGTGCGAGCGTGCCCGCCGCGCGGGGTTCTCGCTGGCCGTGGCACAGGACCGGTTCGTCCACGATTTCGGCAGCCGCACCTTCCAGGGCAGCGGCCTCAACGCCGCCAGGCTGCTGGAGGAGAACGGCCGGAAGTCCTCAAAGAAATGGGGAACAGGCCTCGGCCCACGCCGAAGCGTCAGCCTATCTCCTCGGTCGTGTCGTTCCCCGATCCTAGCAGGGTCAGAAACTTCACAGGCGAGCGTGGCCGGTCAGTTCGATAAGTTTTTTCAGCTGTTCTCCGAACGAATCAGGTGACATGAAAGCGATTGATCCGAAAGAGGTAAGGGCGGTTTTCTGACGGTTGCAGGCAGCTACTGATTCTTGGAAAGGGAGGCAGACATTCCTGTCTGCCAGGGCAGGCCTGCTCCGGCAGGCAGGAATGCCTGCCCCCCGGTCTCAGTCTGCGATCCGAGTGAAAACCGCTCCGGCTGCACCACCGCGACCGCGCAGGGTCTGGTACCTTTCAAGAAAATCACTGGCATCATCAGAAACTTTCTTGGCCTTCTTTTTCGCGGAATTAAGACCGTCGTGCGTTCGGGCAACGCACGTTCTGATGTGACACGTTTGTTACCTCCGCCTGTGAGTCTTCGTCTGCGCTGGCATTCGCTTGCACGCAGCGCGAGGTGGGCTACGTCCCGAAAAATGGGGATACGCCTGGTCCTTGATGCGATCGTGGGCGCGCCCGCGGCCGGGACAATCGTATTGCCCGTAGGGTGTGTCGAGCGCAGCGTCGACGCACCGATTCTCGGCCCCGGCATCCGCCGCAGGGCCCGGTTCCGTCCGATCATTGCAGAGTGTGCCCAGCGCAGCGCCGACGCACCGAGCCAATGACCGCCAGACAGATGGACTACCGAGCTCTGCTGGGTCGGCGATGATCAGAAAAGCGTACCGTGCCAGAGGATTCACTTGACCAACGCCGACGCCGGATTTACCCTCAGCGCTTGTCCCGATGACGCATCTCCTGATCTGGTCTCTGTGACTCGTCCGCTCGCGGCTCTTCATTCATTGATCACGAGAAGCGACAACGCCGACAACGACTCGAGTTCCGGCGGCGGCTACTCGTTCGCTTATGATAAAGAGGGCAACACGATCGGCGAACTCCAACTCTCGAGGGGCGACGTGTGGAGGTTCGGCCCCGACGACCGCAACCGCAACACCATGACAAGCGTGGTCAAGAAGAGCTCGGGAAGCACGAAGCGGGAGCGGGAGCGGGAGAACTCGAAGTTGGGTGCGCAGAGCCGCCCTTACGGCGCCGACGCCTGGAGCGCCGGGACCGCAGGCTGCCAGGCCTGGAATATGGCCTCCGACCAGGGGGACGGCAGTCCCGAGCCAGGCATAAATTCAAGAGAAAGCATGATCACAGCGTCTATCCCAGATTGCCAAGTTGTCGTCGGAGAAAAGCAACGACCCCTTCAGGCCTTCCGTGGAAATAGGCAAATTATTTCGTGTCTCAAGCCATCGTTACTTTTGATAATCTAACAAGTTACCAAGTTGGTCTACACTACGCCCGACGGGGTTGAATCCTTTAAAGAAAATAGGTGGCTTGTAGGGAGTGTTCTTCGTGTAAAGTGTAGTGCCAGAGTCTGTCAGGCCCCAGAAGCCTTTGAATTCGTATCCATTGCTATCAGAGTAATCAAACGAAAAGTCTTCATTAAAGTGCATCTTAACAGCAAATGTCGAGCCTGGTGACCATTTCACATAGTTTTTCCCTGCAGGGGAGCTTTCTTCTGCGGAGGCTTGTTGAGCAATCGATAGGGAAAGGGCGGGAACCAACAGAAATGCCATTCGGATCGCTGCCATGGAAAAGCTCCGCGCGTGATAAGAAGATGTACCACTCGGCGCTTATCGGCAACCTGAGAGGAATAGGTGTATCTTTTTCCCCGCAATAATTCTATGCGACCTTCGGTTATAGCCTACTTTCCGCACATCTCGCCTTGACTATCTCCTAATTTCCGTGTGCCGTCTTTCGGCCTGTCAGGCTCAAATCTCGTAGGCTTTGGGTATCCCCAGCAGGCGCAGGATTCTCTTCTGGAGCCGAGTTAACTCTGTGCTGAACACCTCAAGAGGGCGTTTCCCAGCCTTCAGGGAATGCTCTTGAACGTCCTCGTACAGGTCGATCACTTTTCGAGCCGTCGGGCGTCGGCAGGCCCGACCTTCGGAATACAGTGGCAGGCTCTCGATTCCCGCTCGTTCCATCGCGCGGCGGAGTTCTCGCTCCAACAGCGCCTCGACCAGCAACACGAAGAAGTACACGCAGAGCAAGGCCTGAATCCGACTCACCTCCTTCAGGTACATAGGCGCTACCACGAAGTCAGTCTTCAGGTGCTCGAACCGTCGTTCGATGGCCGGTTGCTGTTTGTAGGCCAAGAGCAGATCCTGCTCCGTCATCTTCGATTCGTTGCTCACCAGCGGGAAAATGCCATCACAGCGGGCCTCCTCATCCAGTCGCTCCAACTCAATCCGATGCTTCAACGAGTAACGGAGCTTCTCCTCTCGGACGTACCGCGTGTCCTGTCCAGGCCGGCCGCGTCGCTCCTGGCGGAACTTTTCGGTGACCTGCTCCTCGATCTCGACCGAGATCCACTCGGTGACCTCACAGTCTCGGAGCAGCTCCTCGACCGCCTCGGCGACCTTGGCTCGACTGCGGTACCGGGTTCGGGACGAGGCGAGCTTGGCACGCAGTTCGTCCAGTCGTTTCAACGCCTTCTCCAGCCGGGTCAGCCGTACCTCCGCATCCAACTCGGCCTTGCGTGTGCTGTGATACCAGATCAGCCGGTAACCCTCGGTGGTCTGGCTCGCAGGTTTGCAGATCGAGAAGCGGTCGGTCAACTGTCCCTTGTCGTCGTACTTGTCGTGGGTCCATCGCCACTGGATCTCTCCCCGGAGTACGGCGCCGCGGAAGGCACCGTCCTCACTGCGAGTTCGCGGCAGCACGCTGAGGAACCGACCGCCGCGCTGATGCAGATAGGCCATGTTCTCGGTGGTGGCCAGCTTGCAGTCGGCGATGTAGAGAAAGTCTCGGCGTCCGGTCAGTTGACAGAGCAACTCCCAGGTCTCCTGGTGAGAGCGGTCGTCGGTGGCGTTGCCGCTCTCGACGCGAAAGTGCACCGGGACGGCACCGTCGCCGGTCACGGTGAGGATGTAGAGTAGCTGCTTGAGGTCGGGGCGGTGGTCTTTGTTATGACCCCAGGTCACCGCCAACCGCAATTGTCCCCGCAGGGTTCGCTCCGCCTCCGCCGACTCGTAGTCACCGTGGAAAGTGATGGTGGTCGAGTCGTTGTGTAACTGGTCGAGGCTGACGTCGAATTCGCGTACGGCATGGGCCGCGACCTTCAGGGCCAACCCCGAGAGATTGGCGTCGAAGAGACGGTCGAGGGCCCGGCCAACTCGATCGTCGTTCATTGCGGCGACTTGGACATCGGACAACCCGAACAGTTTCGGCTCATGGCGGGCCACCCACTCACCGACACCATAGAGTGGCTCACGCGAGATCAGCAGGTTGCGCAGCAGGACGAGCAAGGCCGTGGCCGTGGGGACCCGAGTGCGGCCGTCCTCATGGGGCAGGTGGTCGCAGAGAAACTCGCGAAGGCGGAGCCGACTCAGGAAGTGTTCCAGGATGGGCACGGCGGCAATCCGCCGCGTGTTGAGCGTGCGCGTGCGTCCCTTCGAGCGGGCCGTCTCGCCGGGTTGGCGCGGTCGTTGAGGTTCGTTCATGCGGATCATCTCCGGAGGGTTTGCAGCGAGTTGGCCGGTGTCCGCCGCCGGGCCTTCCAGGGCCGTGAGGGGAGCAGGCCGACCGCCGCAGGGCTTGCCGCAATGATGGCGGAGGAGATCGGGACGTCAAGGACAAAAAATCTTGTGATTCACTTATGACAATTTGCCTTGACGTAAGTTGTGAGCCGCTCAACTTACGCTCATAGCCCGTGTCACAAGTCGTCGCGGCGAGAATCGCGGCGCGCGGCTGGACATTGCCAAGTCATAAGACAAGGCGAAGAATGGCTCGAGTTCAGGAACGGTCCGGTTGGCGAACCATCTGAACCGAACAAGGTCCCCGTGCCGATCGACTTGTAGATGTTTACCGACCCTGGGGCCGCGTCTGAGAAGATGGCCTCAGGTCGAATTCGGGGAAATCAAAGGGAGATGTGCGGAAAGTAGGTTATAGCGTGCTCAGGAAGGCTGAAAGGGACATTCCTCTGATCGCGGGCAAACTGCACAGGATGGTGAAGCCTTGAGCGTGCCGGCAGTTCGATTCACGGGGATTCGCGGCAATCAGCTCACCGACTCGACTTCCGGCGGCGGCACGGGCCAGCCAAGCGTGACGCTCACCAACAAGAGGAAGGGGAGGACAGGCATTCTTGCCTGTCAAGAGTAGGCGGTAGGCAGTAGGCAGTGGAGTGGAAGGTGAGGACAGGCATTCTTGCCTGTCAAGAGTAGGCAGTAGGCAGGCAGTGGAGGACAGGCATTCTTGCCTGTCAAGAGTAGGCGGTAGGCAGTGGGCAGCGGGTTGAGAGCGGGAGAGTCTGGGAGAGGCTCATGAGTACAAGGACCGCTGAGGCAAAGAGGAGCGAGCGGCCGCCGGGGCCGAGGCAGCACTGGCTCGCGGGTAACCTGCGCGAGTTCGCCCGTGATCGACTGGGGGCACTCACGCGCTGGCATCGTCAGTACGGCGACATCGTGCAGGCACGGTTCGGGCCCAGGAGCATCATCTTCCTGCACCATCCCGACCTCGTCGAGGACGTGCTCGTCTCACAGAACCGTAAGTTCATCAAGCATTACCGGCTCCGCAGTACGAGGAGGACCCTGGGCAGCGGCTTGCTCACGAGCGAGGGCGAATTCTGGCGGACACAGCGGCGCCTGGCTCAGCCCGCGTTCCATCGCGAGCGGATTGCCTCTTATGCCGAGATGATGGTGGATTCCACGCTGCGGATGCTGGAAGGCTGGCAAGACGGCCAATCGCGCGACGTCCAGGCCGACATGATGCGGCTGACGCTGGAGATCGTGGCCCGCACGCTCTTCGCCGCCGAGATCGGCAGCGATACGGCCGGTGCCAGCGCGGCGATGGAGACCCTGCTGCACACCTCGATGAACCGCATGGGCCAGTTGATTCCCATCCCCCACTGGGTCCCCACGCTCTCGAACCTGCGCGTCGAGCGCGCGGCCCGCCGGCTCGATGCGATCATCCTGGCGATCATCGCGGCCCGCCGGCGGAGTGGTGAAGATCGGGGCGACTTGCTCTCGATGCTGCTGCATGCGCAGGACGAGGAAAGTGGCGCCCGGATGACGGACCAGCAGCTCCGCGATGAGGCCATGACACTGTTCATGGCCGGGCACGAGACCACGGCCAACACGCTGGCCTGGGTCTGGTTACTGCTGGCCCATCATCCCGAGGCCGAGGCCAGGCTGCACGCCGAGCTTGACGCCGTGCTGGGCGATCGACCGCCCACGCTCGCGGACCTGCCGCGTCTGAAGTACGCCGGGTTCGTGGTGAACGAGGCCCTGCGGGTTTATCCCACGGTCTGGATGGTGGGACGAGAGAACATCGAGCCGGTGGAGATCGCCGGCTACCCGATTCCGGCCGGCACAACGGTGTTCATGCCCCAGTGGACGATCCACCGCGACGCCCGCTGGTTCGACGAGCCGGAGACCTTCCGGCCCGAGCGCTGGAACAATGGTCTCCAGGACCGGATTCACCGCTACGCGTATTTTCCGTTCGGCGGCGGGCCGAGAATCTGCATCGGCAACAACTTCGCGCTCATGGAATCTGCCCTGCTGCTGGCAACCATCGCCCGGCGGTTTCGCCTCGAGCTCGCCCCCGATGCCCATGTCACGCCCCTGCCCAGCATGACCTTGCGACCTGCTCACGGCGTCAAGGTGGTCGTGACGCGCAGACGATGAGGGTGCTATGATCTGGCTCTGAGCGACGTCCTTTCCCGCAGGAATGTTCCCAGAGGTCCCACCCGGGCATGGCTCCAATTCTCGGCCCTTTCTCCCTGGAACGGCTGGTGCGTGCGGTGGAGAAAGTTCGCGAGCGTCTCCTGCGGGGGGCGACGGCCCTGGAGAACGCGGCTATCCCCTATGCGGTCTGCGGAGGGAACGCCGTGGCCGTCTGGGTGACTCGCGTGGACGAAGCGGCGGTACGCAACACGCGGGATGTCGACATCCTGATCGCCGGTCAGACCTTGATGCCGTCCAGGCTGCCCTGTCCGCGGCCGGCTTTGTCTACAAGCATAGCGCGGGTCTCGACCTGTTTCTCGATGGTCCCGACGCCCGGCCCCGTGATGCCATTCACATCGTCTTCGCTGGCGAGAAGGTTCGCCCCGAAGAGAGTCTCCCCAACCCGGACGTGACCGAATCTGTTCCCTCGGATGAGTTTCGCGTGCTCGATCTCGAGGCGCTCGTGCGCATCAAGCTGACGGCGTATCGTGACGAGGACAGGACGCACCTGCGTGATCTGCTGGAAGTCGGGCTGATCGACAGCGACTGGTGCCGGCGCTTTCCATCCGAGCTGGCCGCGCGGTTACAGGCACTGATCGACACTCCTGGTGGATAGGCGTCTTCTGGTCGGCCCACGCAGGCCGATCATGGCTTCAGCCGAACTCCCCTCCCCGGCCTTCCGACGGCAGGAGCGTCACCCCGCTCTCGAGCCTCTGAAGCTCGACCATGTCGCGGTACGACCCTCCAGTGCTCATCAGCTCCTGATGCGTGCCGATCTCGGCGATGGTACCGGCGTCGAGCACGAGGATGCGGTCGGCGTGGCGGATGGTGCTCAGGCGATGAGCGATGACGAACGACGTGCGGCCTTCCAGCAGCCGGGCCAGGCTCTGCTGGATGAGGCGCTCGCTCTCGGTGTCAAGATTGCTGGTGGCCTCATCGAGGATGAAGAGGCGCGGGTCGGCAAGGAGGGCGCGCGCGATCGCCAGGCGCTGTCGCTGTCCTCCGCTGAGCCGCACGCCGCGCTCGCCGATGAAAGTGTCATAGCGGTCGGGCAGACGATCGATGAACTCGGTAGCGTTCGCGGCCAGTGCCGCGCGGGCGATCTGCGCCTCGGTGGCCCGGCGATCGCCGTAGGCGATGTTCTCCGCGATCGTGCCATCGAACAGGAACACATCCTGCTCGACGATTCCCAGGAGCCTGCGGTAGCTCTCCACCTCGATGTCGCGGAGGTCGTTGCCATCAAGGCGGACGGTGCCCGTGGTCGGGTCGTAGAACCGGGCGATCAGGTTGCAGAGCGTGGTCTTGCCCGAGCCGCTCCGGCCCACCAGCGCAATCGTCTCGCCGGGCTCGACTTCCAGATCGATGCCGCGTAGCACCTGCCGGCTCGTTCCCGGATAGGCGAAGCCGACGTTTGCGAGAGAAAGACGGCCGGCGACCGACGCCTTGCGGACCAGGCGGTGACCCGGGCGGTCGGCCATCTCGCGCGGCTCTTCCAGCAGGTCGAGCACGCGGTCGAAGCCCGAGAGATTGTTCTGAAACTGGGTCACGCTGGTGGCCAGCACCGCCATCGGCTCCAGGAGCATTGTCAGGTACACCAGGAACATCATCAGGTCGCCCAGCGAGAGCTTGCCTTCCAGGACCTGGAAACCACCGTAGAGCAGCAGGATGACCGAGGCCAGCGGCAGCACGAACTCCCAGAGCAGCTCGATCATCCGGGAGATCAACCAGACGTGCAGCTCCAGCCGGCTCATGAGGTGGTTCTCGCCCATGAAGCGGGCGGATTCACTCTTCTGCCGGCCGAATGCCCGGACCACGCGCATGCCGCCAAAGACCTCGGTGGTCTCGCTGTCGATCTCCTGCCGCTTCTTGCGGACGTCGCGAAAGAGCGGCCGGATCCGCCGGTTCCAGACCAGGTCCGAATAATAAACGCCGGGTACCATGCAGAGCGCGCCCACGAGCAGGCGCCAATCGACCCAGGCAAGCACGACCAGCCCGCCCACGAACTGGACCACGGCTCTCCAGGGGTTATACAGCATGCTGAAGACGAGCTCGCCCACACCGCCGGCGTCCTCGCGCAGCAGGCTCGACGCACCGCCCGACTTGAGCTGATACACCCGGTGCAGGGGCAGCCGCATTGCGTGTTCGTAGACTCTCCGGCGCACGGACACCTGTACGCGCTTGGTGGCAAGCGTCGCCAGCCAGCGGCTCCAGAGGCCAACCATCGTGCCGGCGATGGTGATCAGAGACACCAGGGCCACCAGCAACGGCAGCCGCAGCCGGGGCGAATCAGGAATCGGCACCGGGCACCGCGCAAGGAAGGCCGCAGGCAGTGGCCGTCCCAGCAGCACGTAATCAATGACGAGCTTGGTGGCCGCGGGAGGCACCAGCTTCAGCAAGGTCGCCAGCGAGAGCCCCAGAAGCGCCAGGCCGATGGTCCGCCGGTGTCCTTTCAGGACCCTGTAGAGTTCGCGGTACAGGACAGGAAGCGAGCGGTGCTTGCCTGCACCAGAAGGTTTACCCGGGACGGAGCCCTCGACGCCCGGCGAAGGTACGCCGTCGGGCTGCCCGGGCGATCCGGGTTGCAGCCCGGTCGGCGCGTTCCTGATCCGATCGCGGTAGTGTCGCAGGTAGTCGAGAAAGCGCTGGCGGCTGCCGATCCGTCGGTGAAGAGACAAGGCGTCGTCCTCTCTCGTCATCCAGGTTCAGCCCGCATGGACACGACGACGCCGTGTATCCGGGCCATATCTTGTATTGTAGGGAACCGGTCGAGCGCGGCGAGGGAAATGGCGGAATGCCGGCGCCATGGCGCCCGACTCTTCCCTCGCCTCGCCTCGGCGCGGCCCGGCAACCGGTCCTTGATCCGGGCTGTGCTCGGATGCGGCGAGGCCGAACTGAACACGCCGGTCCGGCAAGGACGCTGGCAAATGTCCGGATGGAGAAAGATCGCACGGTCGTGGACCGAGAGTGACGCGAACCCGGCTTTCTTCCTGATCCGGGGCGGAGCACCGTGAGCGGCGGTGGCGAGGAGGCCGCGCGGGGCGGTGCTCAGCGTTCCTCGTCCTTGATCTTGCGGACAAGGTCCGTCGTGCTCAGCCCCTCCAGCCGCGGACAGATGGCGACCCTGCCGCCGTACGACTCGACCACGTCGCGGCCGACGACGGTTTCCGGCGTGTAGTCGCCCCCCTTGACCAGCACGTCCGGGCGTATTGCTTCAATCAGGTTCAGCGGCGTGTCCTCGTCGAAGAGCACGATCAGGTCGATGAAGGGATAGAGCGAGAGCATGTAAGCCCGCTGCTCCTCCGAGACGTAGGGCCGGGTCGGCCCCTTGAAGCGCTGGACCGAGGAATCGGTGTTCAGCCCCAGGACCAGGAAATCTCCCTGGCTGCGGGCAAATTGCAGCAGGTAGGCATGCCCGTAATGCAGAATGTCGAAGCAGCCGTTGGTGAAGACGACCTTGCCGCCGGCCTGCTTGACCTCGCGGGCGCGCTGGCGTGCCGAGGCAACGTCCGCGAGCTTGACCATCCGGTCGGCCGACTCGCTGCTTGCCTCGGCGATCAGGTGCGCGGGCGAGATGGTGCCGACACCGAACTGGCGGACCACGGCCCGGCCCGCGAGGTTGGCCAGAGCGCAGGCGTCGACCATGTCGATGCCGGCGGCCAGGGCGATGGCCAGGGTCGCCGCGACGGCATCGCCCGCGCCGGTGACGTCGAAGACCGCGACAGGAATCGTCGGCACGTGGGTGTGCGTGACCTGTCCGCCGGCCTGCGGGCGTCGGAAGAGCGAGATGCCCTCGGCCTCGCGGGTGATGGCCATTGCCGCCTGGGTTTGCTCCACCAGCACGCGGCCCGCGGTTTCCAGGCTGGCCATATCGGTGATCGGCCGCTCGGCGGCCAGCGAGGCCTCCTTCAGGTTCGGCGTCAGGACCGTGGCGCCGGCGTAGCGGGTGTAATCACGCCCCGTCGGATCAACGACCACCGGCGCACCCTTCCGCCGGGCGCCCTCGAGTGCCGCGGAGATGACCTCCGGGCAGAGCACGCCCTTGCCGTAGTCTTCCAGGATCACGGCGTCTGCCTCGGCTGCCGCATCGTGGGCGGCTTGCGCCAGCCTGCCTCGAACGGATTCATCCGGCACGGCCCGCCGTTCGCGATCCACCCGCAGCAACTGCTGGTTGTGCGCGATGAACCGGCTCTTGATCGTGGTCGACCGGCCCGGGTCGGCAACCAGGCTGTCGTGGACGCTCGGGTGCGACGCCAGGAGTGCTTGCAGGTCGGCCGCGGCCTGGTCGGCGCCGATCAGGCCGACCATCCGCACCTTCGACTCCAGTCCCACCACCTTCATGGCCACATTCGCGGCGCCGCCGGGCATCTGGAACTCGTCGGTCACGTCGAGTACCTGGATGGGCGCCTCGGGGCTGAGCCGGTCGGCATTGCCCTTCACGTAATGGTCGAGCATCACATCGCCAATGACCGCGATCCGGCACGGCTTCAGCCCGCGGACCAGCGCTTCGAGCTTCCCCTTGGCCACGCTCATCTCAGGCAGATTCCTCCCCCACGTGTTCGGCAAGCTGGCGAATTCCGTCTTCGAGCGAGGTCATGGCCCGGTCGTACCCCGCGCCGCGGAGCCGGGTGATGTCGCTCTCGGTGAAGCTCTGGTACTTGCCGCGCAGCGACTCCGGGAACGGGATGTACTGGATCTCGCCCCGGCCCAGAAGCTCGATCACGATCCGGGCGATGTCGTTGAAGCTGCGGCTCTGCCCCGTGCCCACGTTGAAGATTCCACGCTTCGGCGGTGCGGAGGCGAAGTAGAGGTTCACCGCCACGGCATCGCCCACGAACACGAAGTCGCGCCGCTGCTCGCCGGCCGCGTAACCGTCGGTCCCCTCGAAGAGCCGGGCCACACCATTGTTCCTGAGCTGGTGATAGAGCTGCCAGACCATCGAGGCCATGCGGCCCTTGTACGTCTCGCGCGGGCCGTACACGTTGAAGTAACGAAGGCCGACCACCGTCGTGGAGAGCTGCGGCATCAATCGCCGCACGTAGTTGTCAAAGAGCAGCTTGGAGTACGCGTAGACATTCAGCGGGCCCTCGTGATCGGGCGTCTCGGCACAGATCCGGGAATTCCCGTACACCGAGGCGCTCGACGCGTACACCATCGGCACGCGGCGCTCCAGTGCCCAGTGCAGCAGTTCCTTGGAATAGCTGAAATTGTTATCCAGCATGAACCGGCCATCGGGCTCGGTCGTATCGGCACAAGCACCCTGGTGCAGTATGGCCGTGGGCTTGATGGCCGCGGCACCCCGGGCCACCAGCGCCCGGAAGTCGGCCCGGTCCATGTAGTCGGCAATCTCGCAATCGCGCAGGTTGCGGAACTTGTCGCCCTGGGTCAGGTCGTCGACGGCCATGATGTCGCGCACGCCGCGCTCGTTGAGCGCACGCACCAGGTTGCTCCCGACGAATCCCGCTGCCCCCGTCACGATATACATGATCATGCAATCCAGGAATCAACTGCTCACAAGACTCTGCTCGAAACGGTGTCCCAGCATGAGGCCAGGATAACGAAGATAACGAGTTCGGTACCCCTCCGCAACCGCCGCTCAAGCCTGTACGGGCGCTCCCGGTCGCGGACACCGCCGGTGAGCGGAAACGCGGGGCCGCGCGTTGTTGCGCCTGTCCACTCATGTTAGTTTAGAACGATTCCTGCCGTTTTCAGAGAATCGCCGGTGGCGCGGCACTGGCAGGCTGGTGATTTCGGTTCGAGACGAGCGGCAACCCCGAAGCAACAGCCAAAGCTGGATTCGAGGCCCGGAAATGGCCGACGACACGCAACTCGCACCAGCACGCACGCCAGCTCTGCCGGCGGCACCAGGACTCGGCTTCTGGCAAATCTGGAACATGAGCTTCGGGTTCCTGGGAATCCAGTTCGGCTGGGGCCTGCAACTGGCGAACATGAGCGCCATCTACACCAAGCTTGGCGCTGACCCGGACCGCATCCCCATTCTCTGGCTGGCCGGGCCCGTCACCGGACTTCTTATCCAGCCGATCATCGGCTCGATGAGTGACCGGACCTGGAACCGCCTGGGCCGACGCCGGCCCTATTTCCTCAGCGGCGCCATCCTCTCCAGCATCGCGCTGTTCTTCATGCCCGACAGCCCGCTGCTCTGGGTCGCGGCCGGCCTGCTGTGGATTCTGGACGCCAGCATCAACATCAGCATGGAGCCGTTTCGCGCCTTCGTCGCCGACAAGCTTGACGAGCACCAGCGCACCGTTGGCTTCGTGATGCAAAGCTTCTTCATTGGCGTTGGCGCCACGCTGGCCAACGTGCTGCCCTACGTGTTTCACCGGCTCGGGGTCACCGGCGCGACGTCCAGCGGCATCCCGCTCACGGTTCAATATGCCTTCAAGCTCGGCGCCGCGGCCTTCCTGCTGGCCGTCCTCTGGACGGTCCTTACCACGTCCGAGAACCCGCCGGCCGACCTCGAAGCGTTCCGGCGCCGGCAGCGAGAAACCCGGGGCGTCAAGCAGGGGCTCGGCGAAATCATCGATGCGATCCGGTCCATGCCCCGGCTCATGCGGCAACTGGCCGTCGTGCAGATTTTCACCTGGCTGGGACTCTTCTGCATGTGGATGTTCTTCGGCCTGACCACGACGCGCTACGTCTTCGGCACGACCGACCGCAATGCCCCCGAGTTCGACCGCGGCACGGAATGGGGCGGCATCGCCTTCGCCGTCTACTCGATCGTCTGCTTCGCCGTTGCGTTCGTGCTGCCGGGGCTGGCCGACCGCCTGGGCCGCAAATGGGTCCACGCGCTCTGCCTGGCCTGCGGGGGCATTGGGCTGCTCTCCACCTGGCAGTTGCGCGATCCCTATCTCTGGCTCCTCTCCATGGTGGGTGTTGGGGTCGCCTGGGCGTCGATCCTGTCAATGCCCTATGCCATGCTCGCCGGCGCCCTGCCTCCGGCCCGCATGGGGGTGTACATGGGCGTCTTCAACTTCTTCATCGTGATTCCCGAGATCATCGCCTCGCTCACGTTTCAGCCGCTGGTCAAGCACGTCTTCAACAATGATCCGCTCGACGTCGTACTCCTGGGCGGTGCCAGCCTGCTGGTGGCCGCGGCCCTGACGACACGGATCGGCGAAGCCGCCGGACAGGTTCCCGGCCCGGACTTGATCGGCGACGGCGCACAGTGAGCTTCACTCTCCGGAGGTTCCCGAAGATGTCACGATCACCGCGCACGACCAGCCTGCCGATGCTGGCGGCCATTCTTGTGCTGGTCTGTCTGAACGCGCCCTTGCTCGCACAACCGCTTCCTCAACACGCATCGCTGCTGCCGGCTCGATCCTCGCCCGAGTGGGTGCGCGACGCGGTGGTCTACGAGATTTTCCCGCGGAACTTCTCGCCGGAGGGAAACTTCGCCGGCATCACGGCGCGGCTCGACGAGCTCAAGGACCTGGGCGTCACGGTGCTCTGGCTCATGCCGATTCATCCCACCGGCCAGAAGAACAAGAAGGGGACCATCGGCAGCCCCTACGCCGTGCGCGATTACGACGCCATCAACCCGGACTACGGCTCGGCCGACGACCTCAAGCACCTGGTCGCCGAGGCGCACCAACGGGGCATGAAGGTCATCATCGACATCGTGGCCAACCATACGGCCTGGGATTGCGTACTCATGGAGCGCCATCCCGACTTCTACACGCGCGACGCCCAGGGCAAGGTCTTGCCGCCCAACCCCGGCTGGACCGACGTCGCCGACCTCAACTACGATAACCCCGCGCTCCGCGACTACATGATCGGCATGCTCAAGCGCTGGCTCGTCAACTTCGACCTTGACGGCTTCCGTTGCGACGTGGCCTCGGAGGTTCCAACGGCATTCTGGGAGCGGGCACGCGACGAGCTGGCCGCAGTCAAGCCCGGCATCTTCCTGCTGGCCGAGGCGTCCAAGCCCGAGCTCCTGAACAAGGCCTTCAACGCCGATTACGCCTGGCCGTTCCACGGAGCCTTGAATGACGTGCTGACCGGCGCCAGGCCGGCCACGGCCTTGCGCGACGTCTGGAAGCACAATCAAAGCATCAATCCCCGCGGGGCGCTGCACATGCGCTTCAGCGACAACCACGACGAGAAGCGGGCAATCGCCCGCTTCGGCGAGCGCGGGGCGCTGGCGGCCGCGGTGCTCGTCTTCACACTCGACGGCATTCCGCTCATTTACAACGGCATGGAGTACGGCGACACGACCGAATCGGGTGCTCCAGCCCTGTTTGAGCGGATGCCCATCTTCCGCCCCATCGCCGAGCGCCGGCTTGAATTCCCGCGTCTCTTCAAGCAGCTCACGGCGCTGCGCCGCGACCACCCCGCGCTCCGATCAGGGCAGACGGTGTGGCTGCCCACCAGCGACGAGGAACGCGTCGTTGCCTACCTGCGACGTGACGCCCGGGAAGAGTTGCTGATCGCGATCAACCTCTCGAACCGGCCGTTCAAGGGCCGTATCCTCGACTGGCCCGACACCTCGGCCGAGTTCCGCGACGTGACGCCCAGGCTGGGTCAGGGCGCTCGCTCAGGCGCTTTGTCCCCATCGGCTGCCCTGCCCGAGCTGAGCTTGCCGGCCTGGGGGTTCCGGATCGTGCGGCGTGCCCTTCCCTGAGCGGGTCCGGAGGTGCGGACCGTGGCGTCGTCGGACTTGCCGGCGTGCCGTTTTTCCGGGGCGGCCACCGCCATCAGGATGGCGTCCACCAGCGCGTTACGGAGCCGCGGCTGGGCCCGCGCGGCCGGGAACCGGCGGGTCAGGTCGCTATGGCCGGCATCAAGAACCGCGAGCACGGTGCCGAACTCCGGCAGCGACTGGTCTTCGAGCGCCACCAATCCGTCATTCGGCCCGTAATAGGTGCCCAGGTACGACCCGGTGATGCGCTGCAAGACCGGCTGTCGGGAGGTTCTCGTCCGGCAGGTGACGTAGAAGGTCCTGGACGCGACGATGGGGACGGCGGCACTGTGAGCTTCCATCATCTCTTTCCAGAAGCGCTCCGAATCTCGCCGGTTGAGTGCCGTGATGGCACCGTGCCTGCCGTCGTCCAGGAAGCGTGACTTGAGGTTTCCCAACGCCCTGCCCATGAGCCGGTACCCGGTGGGCATCCGTCCGTCCATGGGTTCCCCCGCGCCGGCCACGTAGTCCGCCAGGCCTGTTCCGCCGAATGGTCCCTGGAGCAGGAACAGGGCGCGGATGCGCTTCTGGACGAACTTCGGGTTCTGGAGCGCGAACGCCAGAGCGTCGCAGGCGCCGCGGCTATGACCGATCACGACCAGCGGCTCGGGCCCTTCGGCGGCAATCGCCCGCAGCTCGGCTCGAACCGATTCGAGGTTCTCTTCGACGGTCAGTTGCGAATCGGGCTTGATGAGGTGAATGGCCGTTCGCGGCACACCCCTGGCCCGCAGCTCCTTGACATTTTGCGCGAAATAGCCAGGCATCCGCTCGTGGAACAGGCCGCAAATGAAGACGTAGCGGTACCCACCCGCCCGTTGGAGAACCGCTTCTGGCATCTCCAGCTTCCCCTGCCGCGCCGCGTCGAACCAGGCAAGGAATGCCTGGGGCGACACCGCCGGCGATTTGTCGGTTTCAGCCGGCGGAACGAAGCCAAAGCTCAAGGCGCAGAACGCCAGGAGGCTGGACATGAAAGGCTCCCTCCAGTGTCAGGTAAGTGGAACGGCCCGGCCGCAACGACTTGACCATCGCGGCACCCCCTGCCATTCTCCCGACCTTACCCCGATTCGCCCTCTTCGGCAACTGCACTCAAGTCAACCAGCCGGAGGAACTCGGACGGAAAGCAAAGATGCACCGGGGACGAATCTGGTCGATCAAGCCCCCATCTGTCCGTAGGCAACCTGTGAAAGTTCTTCGGTGACCTGCGCTCAGGGCAGTGGCGGAAGTGAGGGCGGGTGCTTGCATCACAGACTGCCAAGACCTGAAGGACCTGGTAAAATGGTAACCCGTCCGAAGCGCCATGAATACTGAGGAAACGGCCGGACACTGCCCAGGGGTGTAAGACGCGGTTCGCGCCGTCCGAGGCCGGTGGTAGCATGTCAAGTCAAGTTTCCCAAATTGTCCGTCACCGGAAGTCCAAGGAGGGACCTGCTATGCCTTTCCGTAAGTCACCATCGATGGATCGCACCGGAGTCGAGCAGATGGCCAAAGGGTGGGGGAAAATTGTGGCGCGACGGGTCCACGAAGAAGTTGGGCCTGACCTAGACCTCGATGCCGACGACATGGAACAAATGGCCATGACCGCGGCCTGTGCCGTGGCCCAGGGAACCATCGAGGAACTCCTGAAGCAGAAAGCCTCCCTCTTGGGGGCCGAGCAGCCTTGCCCCAACTGCAAGCGGCTCTGTCCGGTGCAACGCAACGATCGAACCATTGAATTCTGGGGAGGCAAGGTCACCTACGCCGAACCGAAGTGCCACTGCCCGGCATGTCGCCGGGATTTTTTTCCCTCAGCGTCCGGCCTTGCGCCTCACGCCACATGACTACAGCCCTTCGGTGCTGCGCAAGATCGTCCGTTGCGGTGCCCGGGAGCCCTCCTTCCGGGAGGCGGCCGAGGCGATGGCGGAATTGGCCGAGGTGACCATCGGCAGTCGGCAGATCGGCCGCATCGCCCAGGAGGTCGGCCAACAATTGCAGGCCGAGAGAGATCAGCATGTGAGCGAACTTCAAGCCCATAAGCTCGAGCCGCGAGTCGAGACACGGCCGGCTCTGGCAGTGGTCGAGGTTGACGGCGGCCGGCTGCAGATTCGCGGCCAGGGGGAAGGGCCCGGTGCCCATGATGCGTCCTGGCGTGAGGACAAGATCGCGATTCTGGCCACCATGGCCAATGTCGTCTCGGAATGCGATCCGGAGCCGGAGTTGCCCGCCTGCTACCGCGACCGGGGATACGTCGAGAAGCTTGTCGGCGGGATCAGCGGGGCGAGCTCGATGGGCCTACAGGAGGCCCCGGCGGAGAACATCGACGAAGCATCTCTGCCGTCCCCCGGGGATCGGTCCGAGCCGAGGGAAAGGCCCGAACTGGTGGTGCGGACTTACGTGGCGAGCACCTGCTCCAGCGAGCAATTCGGGCCGATGGTGGCCGCGGAGGCGTGGCGACGCAATCTCATGAAAGCGGCTCATCGGGCGTTCCTGGGGGACGGCTCGGCCTGGATCTGGAAATTGCAGCAACGGCATTTTCCGACCTTTCTGGCCATCGTTGATTTTCTCCACGCCCTGGGTCACCTGTTCGCGGCCGCCAAGGCTGCGGCGGTCGAGACCGAAGGCCGCTGGGAGTTGTTCCAGGCATGGGCAGAGGCCTGCTGGAAGGGACGCGTGGGCCAGGTGATCGAGGAACTCCGTACCCTGCGAGATGCCCAGGCGTCCTTATCCGGAGACGAGCTCGAACGGCTGGCCGACGATGACCCGCGCAAGATCATCGCCCAAGAACTCGGCTACCTGGAGCATAATCGAGAGCGGATGGACTACCCTGCTTATCGACGCGGGGGATTGCCGTGGACGAGCAGTCACGTGGAGTCGACCGTGAAGATCTTCAACCGGCGGGTCAAGGGGTCGGAGAAATTCTGGAGCGACGCCGGTGCCGAGACGATGCTTCAGCTTCGAGCGTCGTTCCTCTCGGAGGACGGACGCCTGGATCGGTACCTCAAAGAGAGGCCCAGCAGCCCCTTCCGCAACTATAAAGCCAGGGAAACTGGGAAAGCGGCGTAGGACCTCAGAAAAACGAACCGTGTCTTACACCCACTGCCCAGGATCCCGTTTGGATTACGGGCCATTTGCACCATGGTTGCTCTGGTGGGAGTGGCGCTCTACCTCATCTGTCGCCACCCGCCCATGATCCATACACTCTCGCTCGGAATCGGAAACAAGGTCGTCCACTTGGTCTTCGTGGCCAGCGACTCCAGTTCGGGACAGCCGACCTCAGGGGCAGCAATCCGCATGCAGGATCCCGACGGTCGCGAGTTCCTGTACCCACCATCTACGATTGACTCCGATCGCGATCTCTCTGAAAGCGGCTCAATTTGTGGAGAAGCCATGAGTCCGGACCCTGCGGTTCTGAATGAAATGGTTCGCCGGATTGTGGAGAGAGTGCATCCACAACAGATTACCCTGTTCGGCTCGGCCGTACGCGGCGAGATGGGACCGGATAGCGACTTGGATCTCCTGGTGGTGATGCCGGACGGATGCGATTGCCTTGAAGTCACCCAGACCTTGCATCATTGGCTCAGTGATCTGGGAATCGCCAAGGACATCATCGTTGTTCAAGTCGGCGACGTTGAAAAATACGGAGGGAACCCGTACCTGATCATTCACTCCGCCCTGTCCGAGGGAAAGGAACTGTACCGTGCCGCCTCCTTGCCCGGCGCCAGGAACACCCCAGGATTGGCTGATCCGAGCACAGTCCAAATTGGTGCTGGCGCAGGTGCCGCTTCCTGCGGGAGGCATGTGGGAGGATCTCTGCTTCTGGGCACAGCAAGCAGCGGAACTGGGATCAAGGCCGTTTACCAGCAGCATGGTTGGACCTTCCCTTTCATCCACGACCTGGCCCAATTGTTAAACGGCCTGCAACAGCAGGGTCTGACGATTCCGGCGGAGGTTCAGCAGGCCCATAAGCTGACCGTCTTCGCAACGCTGGCGCGATACCCCGGCCTGATCGCCCCGGCGTCAGAGGCGCACTACAACGAGGCGATCAGGATCGCCGATGACGTCGTCGCTTGGGCGCAATCGCTTGTTCCTTGACCGCGACCTTGTCTATCAACTACCCCCTCGGCGATCGGCAACTCAGTACGTATTCACCACCCGCGTCTGCCCCACGGTCATCTGGCGGGCCATGGTGTGGGCGTGGTAATGCAATGCGCACTTGACCACGGAGACCCACAGAATGCTCGGGTCGGGCCGCGCGCGGAAGATCCGCCAGATCCGCCTGAGATACTCCCGGCGCAGCACCGGATCCTCCACTTTCCAGCTCAACCTGGCCAGCAGACCGAGTGCCTGGGCCAGCAACGAGCCCTGAGCTTTGGCTCCGTGCCAGGGATGCCGGCGCCAGTAACGGCGGGCTCCTCGGCTGAAATTCAGCCGGGCGTCCAGGTAGAGAGATTCGAGCCGGTCGAGATAGGCGGTGGTCTCGTTCAGAGATGAGAGGACATGGACGAAACCGTCCCGGAGCTGTTCTCGGCCCAGCCGGAGCGGAATGAGGTTCGTGCCAAACTCTGCCTCATTCTCCGGGTCGGTGTCGAGCCGGCCCTCCTCGACCATCCGGTCGTAGAGCGGCGTCTTGGGAATCGCCGAGAGCATTCCCAGCATCACGTTGATGACCCGGGCTTCGGTGATGAAGTTGATCTCAGCCTCGAAGATGGTTTCGTCGTCGTGGTCGAAGCCCAGGATCATACCGCACATCACTTCCATGCCTGCGTCCTGGATGCGCCTGACCTTCTCGGCGAGCGTGCCCCCGGAGCGGACGTTCTGATACTTCTTGGTCTCGCGCAGCGAGCCCTCGTTGGGGCTCTCGATGCCGACGAACACGTTGACGATGTTCGCCTCCACCATCAGCCGCATCAGCTCCGGCTCGTCGGCCAGGTCAATCGAGGCCTCCGTGAAGAACGTCATCCCGTAGCCGTTTTCCCTCTGCCAGGCGCTCAGGTCCTGGAGCACCGGCACGATCGCCTTCTTGTTGCCGATCAGGTTGTCGTCCACGATCATCGTCCCGCGCACGCCTTGGGAGCGCAGGGCATCCAGCTCCGCGCGGATCTGCCGGCTCGTCTTGATCCTCGGCTTGCGGCCGAAGGTGACGATGATGTCGCAGAACTCGCACTGGAACGGGCAGCCGCGCGAGAACTGGACGTTGCCGAACAGGTAATCGCGCATCTTCAAGAGGTCAAACCGCGGCGTCGGCACCGTCGCCATGTCTGTCCGCTCGTCCTGTTCGTAGCGCGGCCGGTGCTTGCCGCGCTGCCAGTCCTCGAGAAAGCGCGGCCAGGTCTGCTCGGCCTCGCCGATGAAGAGCACATCCGCCAGGCCCTCGAAGTCGTCTTCCTTGACGGTCGCCCAGGCTCCGCCCACCACCACGAACGCCCCGCGCCCCTTCAGCTCCGAGAGGATCTCCTTCATCCGCCGGCGCTGGACGACCATGCCGGTCAGTCCGACGACATCGGCCCGGGCGCAGCGCTCAAAATCGATGGGCTCGATATTCTCGTCGATCAGCGTGACCGTGTGCTCCCGAGGCGTCAACGCCGCCAGCAGGGGCAGCGCGGCGAGTGGCATGTTGGCCTTCTTGCCGATCAGCGGCAGGGCATGCTCCAGCCCCCAGTACGAGACCTCGAACCGGGGATTGATAAAGACGATATCGGCCATGGGTGAGCAGACCTCAAGACCTGGCGCGGTACCCCCGCTCAAGATGCAGGGAATCTACCCTGCGGCGGAGAGTGCCCGCGGCTAAATTGAGCAGCCGGAAGACGATCGTCTTCCGCGAAAAAGCCAAGTGAACATGACGCCGATCATAGATCGATCGGCAAACGAGCGGAAGAGGCAACCTGTGGCCAGTTGGCCAGACTCCGGCATTGCGGCTCATCGAGCCGCAACCGGATGGCCAAGGCCTGCTGGCGATTTGGCTCCGTTTCCCCCTCGGCGAATCAGGCCCACGTGACGTTAACCGTGAATTGCCATGGACTTGAATGGCAATCTCATCCTTTTTCGATGGCTTCGTTCCCCGAGTTTTGCGCGCTGACTGTCCGGCGGACTGCTTCAGACGGCTGGTAAGAAACGTGCAGCCAGCGCGTCGCCGGGCCGGCGCTGGTCCGATCGCTCAGTAGTAAAGCTGGAGACGCAGCCAGTAGAGGTCATTGGTAAGCTGGTTGCTTCCCGGGCGATAGTAGACGGGCTGGCCGAACATGCTGTGCTCCCAGTCGAAGTAAAACTTGACATTCCTGGTGAGATACCAGTTGAAGCCGAGGTCGGTCATATTGAGACGGTTTGACCAGAGGTTGGGGTCAGCCAGACCACCGGTGAAGACCTGGTTGCCGATCTGAAGGTTGCTGAAGCGGAACTGAAGCTCGAGCGCTCCCGGGCCGAACTTGCCGCGCCGCAGGTCGAAGGGACGAAGCGGCTCAACGAGACCCCGCTTCTGGACGGACTCTCCCGTGACGATATAGCCAAACTGGATGAAGTATCCGCCCACCGGCATGTGGACGGGCCGGGCCCCGGCTGACGTCAACGAATAGTCGTTGAAGCCGCTATCCCAGGCTCCGAGCACCGACAGACCCTTGTAGAAATAGGTGCCGTGAATCTCCCAGAGTTCGCGTGCCCCTTTTTCACGCACGTTGCTGTTGAACTGAAGGAACGGCACGGCGACGAGGTTGTCGCCCGCGGCCGTGGCCAGCGTGTTGCCGGATGCGTTTTGCGACCCCCGCAAGGCCGCGGGGACCAGCGGATTGTTCTCCTGCCCCTCATCGAGCGACCCGCCGAAACTCAAGTACTTGAGCGCCGAGTCCGTGTCGACAAACGGCCGATAGTCAATGAACGCCATGATGTCCTTGGCGTTGTTAAAGTCCTGGTACGAGTTGCGGGGCCCGTCGAAGACTCCGACGGCATACTCCAGCCGATTCGTGAACATGTTGCCCCATCCCATCACTCCGATCTGGCGGTTGGGGCCGAAATTCACGGCGAACGGCGAACGCTCGGGAGTCAGCAGTTCCCAGATCGAAAGCTTGGCCCACTCGTACGTATACGGGGCGCGATACCGGCCAATCCGGAGCTGGAAGCGCTCGTCGTAGCGAAGGTTGATATAGGCGTTGAGCAAATCAAAGCTGTTGATCGACCGCTGGAAGGCGAGCTGGTACTCGATGGGCCTGGTCAAGCGGCCGCTGAAGTAGAATCGTGCCCGAGGAATATCAAAGTCGTTGACGACCGGGACCTGGTTTTGCGGCTGATAGTACCGGGCGTCGAACTGGGCCAGGCCATTGAGCCTCAGCTCGTATTCATCGTCCTCCGACCGGAAGACATAGCCATAGCGCTCGCGATAGTCCTCGTCATAAAAACCTCCCAGACGATTCCGCCTCTTCCCTTTCGGCGCGCCTTCTGCTCCCGCGGGGGGAGAAGTCAACCCTCCTGTCAGGGCCGGCTCAAAGTCGCTGCCGGCCTCCGTGCCCGTGAATCCCAGGCCATTGCCCCCCCGCGCCGGCAGCCTCTGGCCTGGATTGGAAGTCTCGAGCTTCTTCGACAGGTCCTGCACCGTTCGGGAAAGCGCCTGGTTCTGTTCGGCAACCCGTTGATACTGGCTGGAGACGTTCGTGTACTGCTGAAGCAGTTGCCGATTCATCTCCTCCAGCTTGCGAACCCGCTCCGCGAGTCCGGCGGGGACTGGTTCCGCATCCGTGCTGTTCTGTGCCGGCGGGACCGAGGCACTCGGCAGCGGTGGGGGCGCCTGAGCATGCGCGGTCGGCAGATACACCGCGAGACATAGCCCCCAGGCAAGGCCCCATGCTCTGCTTCGACATCGAAAGAGCTGGATGGTCAAGGCACCATTTCCTCAATTCCACGGCCGGGACGACCGCGTCCTCGTGTCCCACACCATGCAGCGAGGTGCTTGCCCGATAGACCAGATACATGGATACGTGGCCGCATGCAGCCAGCGTGAGAAGAAGTGATGACAATGAGATCGGCATAAGGCCGTGGAAAAGTGAAATGATTCTCACCGGGTTAGCAAAGAAGGAGCCAAAAACAAGAAGAAAAGAGAAGAAAAAAGCAGGCCACTCAGCCACGCGTTCTGCGGGTCGAGTTGCCCCGGGTGATTGGTTCACTCGGGGCAACCCGGCCCAGTAGCCCCTGTCGCTACTCGACACCAGTAGCGACGCTCACACAGCGATCTGGTTGTCTGCCTCGAACGTTTGAGTGACCACGTGCGTGAGCGTGTGGTTCGGACGGGCGCAGCCGCCAGCCTCGGCCGTGAGGCCGACGTTACGTTTGCACCGTCACGCATTACCACGGTCGCCGCGGCCTCACCGTGCCGGGCAGCCGCCCAGGTTCGTCAGGTGATGCCGCCCCAGCCGACCGGCCACGTCCCGCAGCCGTTCTCGGCTCGTGGCGAAGAATCGGCCCAGCAGCCGCCTGCCCGCCCGCTTCAGCAGCCGCGCCTGCCAGTTCCCCGCGTTGCTCCCCAGTCGATCCAGGATCCCGGCCAGCTTCGCCGAGATCACCGCCTTGCCCGCGCGGAGCAAACGCCTGTCCTCTTCTGCCTTTCTCTTCTGCCTTCCACTTCTACCTCTTCTCTTCTGCCTCTTCTGCTTGCTCCCCTGAAGATGACCGCCGAGGAGGATGAATTCTGGCGAAGTGCCCGGGAGAACCAGAAGTCCCACCAGATCGTCGGCTTTGATGAACGAGCAAGGCGAATCGAGGCCCAGTCCCCGTGACGCGATACCTACCTCCCGAAGGTTGCAGGGATTGACCGTTCGTGGTACGATTGAATGTACCTTTGGAGGTACTTTCGATGGCCAGAGTTCCCGCGATCGTTCCGGTGTCCGACCTGAGGCAGGACGCGGCTCGCGTTTTGAAGAACGTGAAGGACTCGAACGAACCGATGTTCATTACCCAGCGCGGGCGTGCGACGGCCGTGCTGATGAGTCTCGACGCCTATGAACGGTCCGAAGCGCAGCGCGAACTCCTTCTCTTGCTGGCCAGGGGAGAGAAGGAGATCGCGACCGGGGGTGGCCACTCCCTCGAGGAAGTGCTGGCCGAAGCCGACGCCCTCGTCTCGGAAGGTTAGGCGTGGAGGTCTTATTCACTCCCTTGGCGCGGGCGCAGTTTCTCTCCGCCGTCGAACTGATTCGACGAAACAACCGCGCCGCCGCCCGGCAGTTCCAGCAACAGACGGCAAGAGCGCTCAAGCGGTTGGCTCGCCTCCCCAGTTCGGGTACGGCCGTCACGGAGTTTCCCGAACTTCCCTACCGCGAGGTCTACATCAAGTCTTACCGATTCTTCTATCGCGTTCGAGACGACAAGGTCTGGATTGTCGCTCTCTGGCACGGTGCCCAGATACCCGATGAACCGGAAAGCTCGTAAGACAGTAGGACAAAGAAAGGACAGGCCACTCAGCCACGCGTTCTGCGGGTCGAGTTGCCCCGGGTGATTGGTTCACTCGGGGCGACCCGGCCCAGTAGCGCCCGTAGCCACTCGACAGCAGTAGCGACGCTCACACAACGATCAGGTTGTCTGCCTCGAGCATGGTGAGTGACCACGTGCGTGAGCGCGTGGTTCGGACGGGCGCAGTCGCCAACCTCGGGCGTCAGCCCGACCAGGATCTGGGATCGATATGTGCCGCACATCTTGCCGCGGCCTCACCGTGCCGGGCAGCCGCCCAGGTCATCTACGGGGGCAGACCGAGTTCTTAGTTTTCTCTGCGACCCCGGCCAGTAGCCCAATGTGCACACGGGCTACCAAGTGCACCTGGCGGGACAACAGTGCATTGTATGTCGTTTTTAGTCTTTCTTAGGGTGCGAACCCCGCGTGCCCATGTACGTTGCACCGTGAGTGGTTAGAATCGAACAAGTTTGGTAGCTCTTCGGGCAAGCATCTCGAGCTGGGGGCAAGCGTCAATGCACATAAACTCTCTGTTCATAATTGGGATTGCTCTGCTCGGTTCAACTGGATGTTCGCAGAGAGTTGACTCGTCCCCGACTTCGCCGGCTGTTCCGCCCTCAGTGGAGAGGGAGAAACCAAGCCCAGACCACGCCGCATTCATTCGCGCGACAGGTGCTACCAGGGTCGGGACATGGGATGCCGCGATCGAAGTGCTGAAGAGCATCGACACAACTAAGATCGAAGACCCCGAAGTCATCGAATACGTCGAGTTCTGCACTCGCTGCGCGAAGGTCGCAAAGGAATTGGGTGTCGATCGCATCTCAAATCCCTCGTCCAGCAAGGACGTGATAATGAACATACACTGGGCGAGACTGGCTACAACGCTTGCTGGGTTGACTCTGGATAAGGGACCTATGGCGGCAGCTTCGCTGGTCGCAGAGGCGAAGGAGATTCAGGACCAGATACCAAGGATTCAGGAACTCGACATGTCGCTCCGCAAGCGCTAACCGTAGTAGAACCATTCATCGCCCTGCTGCCGGAAGGATTCGAAGCCTTAAAATTATATATTACCATGAACCGTATTTCGTTCGCCGTGGCTCTGCGGGCCGAGCGAGCCGGCCCAGTTGCCCCCACCCCACTCGCCCCCCATCGACCCGGCCCTTGATTTACGATGCCAGGCGATCGTGTGCGGGGAGGAGCCGGCAGTAACTTCTGTGCACCTGAAACTCGGAGGCGACAGCATATGCCGAACAGAATGACCGAGGGGGAAGTCGCGGAGACGACAGGAACGGTCATCCCCTGGCTCATGGATTCGGATCCTTCGATCCGCTGGCAGGTCCTGCGCGACCTCACGGACGCGGGGCCGGAGGACGTTGCCCCCGAGCGGTCTCGGGTGGCCTTCGAGGGTTGGGGCTCGCGGCTCCTCGACCTACAGGGACCAGACGGTCACTGGGGTGGCGGCTCATTCGTTCCTCGGAGCTGGTGCTCCACCATGGAAACTCTCATGGTGCTGAGGGATCTGGGGTTGGACCCGGCGAGTGAGCGAGCCCGGACGGTGATCGGCCTCGTTCGCGACCGATGCACGTGGGGACCAGAATTTGGCGATTCGCCCTTCTTCGAGGGTGAGGTCGAGCCCTGTATCAATGGCAGGGTTCTTGCCTCAGGTGCGTACTTCGGGGTGGCCAGCGATCGTCTGCTCCATCGTCTGCTCCATGAGCAGCTGGAGGACGGCGGCTGGAACTGCGATGCCCCAGAGAGCAAACGGTCCTCGTTCCACTCGACGATCTGTGTGCTCGAGGGGTTACTGGATTACGAGAAGGCGAAAGGCCCCGCGACTGCCGTGACGGAGGCTCGCCTGCGGGGACAGGAGTACCTCCTGGAACGTCGCATGTTCCGGTCGCGGTCTACCGGAGCGGTGATCGATCCCGACTGGACCCGCCTGTCGT
This sequence comes from uncultured Planctomycetaceae bacterium, assembly GCA_963833985.1. Lineage (GTDB taxonomy): Bacteria > Planctomycetota > Planctomycetia > Isosphaerales > Isosphaeraceae > Aquisphaera. The sequence goes on along the minus strand of CAWIAD010000002.1, from coordinate 5,693,037 downwards.
TCCCGACCCGGTGGCACTACGACGTCCTCTGGGGTCTGGACTACCTGGGAAGAGCCGGTGTCGAGCCTGACGAGCGCGTCGCCGAGGCCATCGAACTGGTGGCGAAGAAGCGGGACGGGGACGGGCGATGGCCACTCGAGAACCCCCACGCGGGGAAGGTCCACTTCGACATGGAAGACGGCGAAGGCAAGCCCAGCCGCTGGAATACGCTTCGCGCCCTGCGCGTGCTCGACTGGTATTCTCCACGCAACTAGCGTGGTGCAAGAGGCCACGCGCCTGCTCCGACTCGGCTGACCGAAAAAAAGGACAGGCGACTCAGCCACGCGTTCTGCGGGTCGGGTTGCCCCGGATGACTGTTCACACGGGCGACCTGGCCCAGTAGCCACTCGACACCAGTAGCGACGCTCACACAGCGATCTGGTTGTCTGCCTCGAGCATGGTGAGTGACCACGTGCGTGAGCGCGTGGTTCGGACGGGCGCAGCCGCCAACCTCGGGCGTCAGCCCGACCAGGATCTGGGATCGATATGTGCCGCACATCTTGCCGCGGCCTCACCGTGCCGGGCAGCCGCCCAGGTTCGCCAGGTGATGTCGGCCCAGCCGCCCAGCCACGTCCCGCAGCCGTTCTCGGCTCGTGGCGAAGAACCGTCCCAGCAGCCGCCCGCCCGCTTCAGCAGCCGCGCCTGCCAGTTCCCCGCGTTGCTCCCCAGTCGATCCAGGATCCCGGCCAGCTTCGCCGAGATCACCGCCTTGCCCGCGCGGAGCAAACGCCTGTCCTCTTCTGCCTTTGGACCAGCGGCCCGTAACGCTCTGTGGGCGTGTCGTCGATCGCCAAGGTGAGCCGCGTCTGGTTGGCAACCAAGGGCTTGACGACCTCGCAGACCAGGCGGGCGGCGATGTTCTTGGCCTGCTTGCCGGCAGCCGCGACCGTCGTGTAGCAGGGTCGAAACTGGCTGCTCAGGCCAGCGGCTCGGATCCAGCTGGTGACGGTCCTCCGCCCGCGGGCCAGGACCGCCCCGAGGAACAGCCAGGCCAGTCTGGGAGCCGATCTGCGGTCGAGGAATTCGGCGAGGCGCGAGAACCACTGGCATGCAGGCACATCCTGGTGCGAAGATGTCATGGCCGGCTCCGTCCGGGTTGATGTTTTGGTCAGCTAACCGACATCGTCCCGGCCGGACCGGCATTCGTCTACCCGAATCAGCTCACGAAGTTAGGGAGCGAAATCGCGGAAAGTACAGATGAAATGAGAACTTGGGGGACTTACCGCAGGTGAGCCGGACCATTGCCGATCAGATCGAGGCAGATCCTGGAGTCTGCTGTGGCAGGCCGTGCATTGCCGGAACCCGAATCCGCGTGCACGAAATCTATACCTGGCATGAGCTCGACGATGTTACTCCCGACGAGATCGTCTCCCGATTCACCCAGCTTTCACTGGCGAATGCCTATGCGGCGCTCGCTTATTACTGGGACCACCGAGACGAGATCGACCGACAGATTCAAAAGGATCAGGATCTGATTGCCGAGATGCGTCGGACTGTCCCGTCCAGGCTCGTGCGAGAACGGGCCGCCGAGAATGAGCCTGATGGTCCGGTTCCACCTAGATGAACATATCGATACGGCGATCGCCGACGGACTTCGTAGGCGTGGGATCGACGTGACCACGACCGCCGGAGCCGGCCTGAATGGCAACGGGGCAACGGAACCACACGCATCCCTGCTTCAGAAGACGAACTGGCGATTCCCAATCTCCTGGGCGACTTCCGGGGCCTCGTCCGCCATTTCTTCCATTGATCCCTGATTGGCTCACCCGGTTCGGTTGGTTCGGTCGACTCGGGGCGACTCACCACTGCACACGAACACCCGGATATTGCCGGATCCAGCGATCGGGGGTCAAAAGGTCAAGGCCGTTGGCAACCGCCTGACAGATCAGCATGCGGTCGAAAGAGTCCTTGTGAACTCTTGGCAGGGCGTGCACGCTCAATGCCTCTGCCTCGGTGCGAGGAAGAGAGTCAATTCCGTGGAGAGCCCGCTGAGCGGAGATGATTTGCGCGAGAGGGACAGAGACAAAAGGACCTCGCCAGGTGCATCAGTTCCGGTCGTTCCATTCTACATCGATACTCGGCTCTCATCCATTCCGAGATCGAGGTCTCTTCAGGACCTCGGAGCAGCCAGCTTTTGCCCTGAACCAGCGAACGGCGCCGGGGCCGGGAAGCCCAGGAAGCGGGCGAAGCGCCACTGGCGATGCTTCGCGTACCATGTCTGCCGGGCACGATCACGTCTGCGTCTGGTTCGGGTCGCGTCCATTGTCCGGGTCCCCTGCATTTGAGCCCTGAATCTCAAGTGGCTGATATTCCATTGCCAGGTCCCGGAAAGGTCAGACACGGCCAACAAGAGAAGCTTGGAGGAAGCCTCCGAAAGGCTGCCCTCCAAGCTTCGCGCGTGCGGCGAACGTCTCGGTGCGACGAGCGAGACTGCGCAAACCCTATTGCTTGTTGTTGATGGTGACGCCTGGCCAGTCGTCGGTACGGAACGGCGTCGTGGGCAAGCCGGCGGCGCTGTAGAGGTTGCAGACCGGGTTATCGGCCCAGGCGTAGCGCACGGCGACCGGCTCGGAAACATCGTCAGACCAGACCTCGATCTTCTTCCTGTCACCACCCACGATCCTGGCTTGAGCCTTGACGAACTTGTGGTCCGACCCGGCAATGGCAAATCCGCGCGGTTCGTTGACGTCGAAGGGACGAAAACCACCGTCCACATGATCGAACGAGAGCACGATCCGGTTGCCCTGCTTTTCCATCGACGAATAGGTCGGGCTCTGGCAGGGGACTGCGATGCCGTAATCCCTGGCCAGCGCCCAGCGCACCAGGCGCTTGGCGACGTCCATCTTGTTGCGCGGGTGGATGTCCTTGCCCTCGCCGATGTCGATGATCACGGCCTCGCCGGTATGTGGGAGCTTCTTCATGGTCATGGTCTGGGCCTCGCGCAGCTCGGCCCACGCGCTTTCTGCCGGCTCAGAACGCTCGTTCATGAAGTCGGCAAGCTGGACCCAGTAGAATGAGAAGTCTCCCTGGCCCCAGAGGTCGCGCCAGGTCTTGATCATGAGCGGGAAGAGGTCGCGGTACTGGTAGGCGCCGCCGGAGTTGGTTTCGCCCTGGTACCAGATCACCCCGCGGATGCCGTAGCCGATCGTGGGTAGAAGTACGCCGTTGAAGATGTTGCCGGGGCGGGCGTTGCCGGTCATATCGCCCTGGGCATTGCGCGGTTCACGGGGCGGTTGCTTGCCCTCGGCTCTGGCCTTCGTGGCAGCCGCCCGCCACTCGTCGTGCGCCTGCTTGCTCTTCTCGTAATTCTTCTCGATCTGCTCCCAGTGCTCCATGAGCGGTTTGTATTCCGGGTCAGCAGCCAGGGTCTCGCGGGGAATCCACGCCTCGCAGGCTGATCCGCCCCAGGAATCGTTGATCAGGCCGATGGGAACGCCGAGCGTCTGGTGGAGCATTCGACCGAACAGATACCCCACCGCCGAGAACCCGCCGACGGTCTGCGGCGAGCAGACCGACCACTTGCCGTGGAAGTCCTTTTGTGGTTCCTGGGTGCCGCGGTTGGGCACGGAGATGAGGCGGATGCCGGGATAGTTCGCCGCGCGGGTCTCCAGGTCTCCATCACGGGAAGCGGCGACCGGCCATTGCATGTTTGACTGGCCCGAGCAGATCCAGACCTCGCCCGCCAGAACGTCGTTCAACGTCAACGTGTTCTTGCCCTTGACGGTCAGCGTGTAGGGGCCGCCCGTGGGGAGCGGGTCGAGCGTGACCTGCCACTTCCCATCGGCGCCGGCGGTGGCCGTCTTCGTCTGACCGTTGATGGCGACCGTCACCTCCTCTCCAGGATCGGCCCAGCCCCAGACGCGGTCGTTCTGATCGCGCTGAAGCACCATGTGGTCGCTGAAGAGGGCCGGCAGCTTCACATCGGCTCGGGCCGGACACCATGCTCCAGCCAGGATCGTGACAAGAGCCAGCGCCCAGGCGCAGTGGGCCCGGCACCATCGCTTGCATTTGACAGTACGACGCATGTACCAACTCCGTGAACTCTGGAAATAGCGATCAGTTCGCCCGGCTTCCGCGCGATCGTCGGTGGTGCCGAGCCAGGCACGACCTGTCCAGTCTAGGGCATCCCACGGGTCGTCCCAAGCCCCATGTCGGGAAAGGTATCGACGGCGCCTGACGTGACGGGTAGAGCAGGGCCGGGCGTGCAGCTCAACGGGCACGGCCGTCGAAGAGGCTCAGCTCCGAGAGCGCCGGACACACCGGGGCCCGGGTGATCCGCAGCCGCACGCGGGTCGTCGAGACCGGAGGCACGACCATGATCCGCTGGCTGCCGATGCTCGTTCCGGAGGCAATCTGCTGCCAGCCGCCCGCGGTCTCGGCGTCGACGGCGAACCCCTCGATGCGCTGGCCCAGCGGCAGGTGCTCCCGGAGCCGGATCGTGTCGAAGGTCGCCGGCCGGGGGAACTCGAGAATCAGCTCGGGCGTCTTCACCTTGTCGTCGCTGGTCCAGTAGGTCTCCTGCTTGCCATCGACCAGGTTGCCGGCCTTGAACCGGGGAGCGTCACCGCGGGTTGAGCTCGCCGTCGCCCTGGCCTCGCGTGCCCGGTCGGCGGCGAAGTGCGTGGCGCGTGCCTGGCCCCAGGCGCGGAGCACCTGAGCATCGTTCTCGTGGATGCGGCCCCGCCGGTCGGGCGGTACGTTGAGGATCAGGTTGCAGCCCCGGCCAACCGATTCGAGATAGAGCCGGTTCAACCTTGATACCGGCATCACCGAGCCGTCTTCACGGGGATGATAGAACCAGCCAGGGCGGATCGAGACGTCGACCTCCGCGGGGAGCCAGCGGCTGCCGTGGCGCTCGCCGCGATTGAGCGCCGCGCCCGGCGTCGCACCGATGGCGAACTTCTCGGGGCTGAAGGTGGACCAGCAGGGATCGCCGGCCACGCCCGACTCGTTGCCGACCCACCGCGCGTCGGGGCCGATATCGCTGAAGATGCAGGCGTCGGGCTGGAGCTCGCGGACGAGCTTCCACGTGTTCTCCCAGTCGTAGTAGGTGCGAGGGTCGATGCGGCGCGTGGTCCGGGCACCGCCGTAATAGCCATCACCGCCGTTGGCACCATCGAACCAGACCTCGAAGATCGGTCCATAGGCGGTAAGCAACTCGCGGAGCTGGTTGCGGTAGTAAGCGATGTACTCGGGCTTGCCGTAGTCCTTGTGGTTGCGATCCCAGGGAGAGAGGTAGACGCCGAACCTCAGCCCGTGCCGCCGGCAGGCGTCCGAGATCTCACGCACGACGTCCCCCTTGCCGTCCTTCCACGGGCTCTGCCGCACCGAGTGCTCGGTATACTTGCTGGGCCAGAGGCAAAAGCCGTCGTGGTGCTTGCAGGTCAACACCGCTCCCTTCAGACCGGCGGCCTGGAGCGCGCCGACGATCTGCTCGGCGTCGAAGTCGGCCGGTTGAAAGACCGCCGGCGACTCGTCGCCATAACCCCATTCCTTGTCGGTGAACGTGTTCACGCTGAAGTGCAAGAATGCGTAAGTCTCCAGCTCATGCCAGCGCAGTTGCCGGGCGCTGGGGACCGGCCCGTAAGGCTGAGGCGGTGCGACGGAGTCGCCCTGCGAGCCGGCTTGCGAGGCAGCCGCGATGGCGAGGACCAGTGCCAGGGTTCCATGAATCACCATGAGCTTCCTCCGCCTCCGCCGAAGCCGCCACCGCTGGAGCCCCCGCCCCCGAAGCCGCCGCTTGACCAGTTGTAGCCGCCCCCGCCACTGCCGGTGTCGATCTGCACCCGCGGCTGGGTGGGAAAGGTCTGGTTCATCATCCAGAGGGAGCGATCGAGGTCGTTGACCAGTACCCAGGTGGAGAAGTCCATCGGCCGGGCGGGCTGGTACCAGTCCGGCGGCTGGCGGTACAGATCGGTGAACGCCTTGCCCCACCGCTTCGACAGCCCGAAGATGATGGCGTACGGTAAGAGCCGCTCGAACACGCCCTGCCGCTCGCTTTGCTGGAGATCGTCGACCTCGGCCCGGCGGATGTACTCCTGGAGTCCGGCGATCTTCTCCCAGGCGATCCGTCCCTTCCGCGTCTTGCGCGGCATCACCCGGCTGGTGACTGCGACCGTGATCACCGAGAGGATGCCGGCAATCACCACCGGCAGGAGGAAGACCCGGCCAATGAGCGCGTACTGGATCGCGCACAGGGCGGCGAGCAGGGCGGCAACCAGCAGGATTCCCAGCACCAGCGAACTGCCGCGGACGGCCTCCGGATTGCCGTCGAAGAAGCCCTGCTTGCTCAGGCCGCGGTACAGGTCCTTCTTCACCTGGGGCAGCACCGGGTAGAACTTTTCGGCCAGGTCGCTCAGGGTCACGCTCGCCTTGCCGCCAAAGATCTTGTCGAACAGCTTCTGCTCGAAGTTCTTCAGGCCTTGCGGCTCCTTGAGCTTGATGAAGCGGTAATCGCTCCCCGAGGAGAGCCACGAACCCGAGGCGACCTCCTCGATCTTCAGGTAGCCGCGGACCGCCAGGTCGATGATCGTGGCCGAGATGTCGCGGAGATCGACCTGCTCGTCGACGAGCGTACCCACCTCGGCGGGCGTGAGCCCCTCGGGCGCCTCGTAGTTGACCACGATGGTGCCGGTGCCGGGCAGGTCGCGGCCGCGGAAATACCAGGCGAGGACGCAGCCTGCCAGGGCCGCGGGGAAGACGGCGTAGGGAAAGTTATCAACCAGCCACCAGCGCAGCTCCTTGCTCCAGCCGGGGCGGGCGACGGCGTCCGCCGGCATCGTGACCTCCACCGTGATCCCCTCGCGCGGCTGCAACGGGCCGGTCTTGAACTCCACCGTTCGCGCATCGATCACGGTTTTCGTGAAGTTCTTCCCGCGCGCTCCGTAGTAGCCGGTCCAGGCATCGGAGCTGAGCTCGAAGTCGTTCAGGTCGCGCGGCAGGCGAACGGTCACGCGGGACGCGGCGATGGGCACCTGCCATTCCGTGCCCGTGGCATTCCAACGCAGAACGGCGTAGTTGCCTTTCTCCCAGGCATGGTTGCCCTCCCAGAGGATCGCCCGCTCCACCTGGTAACGCAGACGGTATCGCTTCAGCCCCTGGACCGTGTATTCGGGGCTGCCGATCCGGATTCTCATGAGGTTTTCCTCGTACGACACCGAGGTTTCGTAGCTCCTGCCTTCGCCATCATCGACCCCCCGGAGCCGGACCCGCAGCGCGTACTGGTGCATCCCCACGGCATAGCTCACCGGCATCTCACGGAGAATCCCATGCTTGGGGGTCGAGAAATCGGCGTCGATCGTCTCGGTGACCTCGAGGCTGGCGTCCTCGTGGATGACGAGCTGGACATCGAAATTGCGAATCGACCAGCCACTGTCGGCTCGGGCCCGAGCATGGCCCAGAGCGCACCAGGCAACCAGGCTCAGCATGAGCCCCAGGGCGTGCGACCGTTTCAACGTTCGTCTCCTCCCTCGGCGTGATTCAGGCGGATGGACCGGGATTTGCGCCGGGGGAGTGGGCCGATCCCGCATTCACCCCGGGGGCCTGCGCGGCCGCGGCACCCGCTCCGGCATTGCGCTCCAGTGCAACCCGTGGGACCGCGCGCTCCGCCTCGTCAAGCTGGAAGTAGCTGCGTTCGCCAAATCCCAGGGCCGATGCCACCAGGTTCGAAGGGAAGCTCTGGACCAGGGTATTCAGGTCGCGAATCACGGCGTTGTAATAGCGGCGGGCGTACTGCACGTTGTTCTCGATCTCGACCAGCGACTTCTGAAGCTCCTGGAAGTTCTGGCTGGCCTTGAGCTCGGGGTATGCCTCGGCCAGCGCGAAGATCCGGCCGACCGCCGTGGAGAGACTGCGCTCGCTCGGACCGCGCTCGCTGGGAGAACTGGCCTCCGTGGCCCGCGACCGCGCCAGCACGACGCTCTCCAGCGTGCCCGACTCATGCTGTGCATAGCCCTTGACCGTCTCGACAAGGGCCGGCACCAGGTCCCAGCGCCGCTTCAGCTGGACGTCGATGTCGCTCCAGGCGCCCTCCGCGCGCTTGTTGAGACTGACGAGCTGGTTGTAGGCCCAGCCCAGGTACACCAGCACCAGGACCACGACACCGCCGACGATCCACCAGAACACGATGGCATTCCTTTCGTTGACAGTCCCGGCATCAAACGGATGCTGCGCAGTCTACCCCAAGGGCTGGGCCGGCAAAAGGCAGGTGCGATGATCCCGCGCCGGTTCTGCGACTGGGCCCAAGGCGTCCGTGGCGAATCCACCTTGCCTCGGGCGATGGGCGACCGCCTGGCGCGAGCGTGGGTTGAACCACGGTTCGGCCGACGATCCTCGAGCGGCCAGGGGCGAGACGGTAACACGGTCTCCTCCCGTCCGATATCATGAGGGCCATAGGGCCCCGATCCGCTTCTGCAACACGCGTCCGAAAGCGGGGCCTTGCGTGATCCCCGACCACCCCTCTTCCGTATCGAGGACCTGATGAGATACGACCGCTTGCTGGGGCTTCTGGTGCTCTGTTCCCTCCTGCTTGCCGCGACGGCCCGGGGGCAAACCGAGGGAGCGCGGCCAGACTACCGCAACCCCTCGCTCCCCACGGCGCAACGCGTACAGGACCTCCTCTCGCGCATGACGCTGGAGGAGAAGGTGGCGCAGATGTTGTGCCTCTGGACCGCCAAATCGCAGATCACCGATGCCCAGGGGCGATTCGACGCGAGCCATCCGCCGAAGTGGTTCCAGGTGGGCATCGGCCGGATCGAGCGCCCCAGCGACGGACATGGGGCGCGTGCGGAAGCGGAGTTCATCAACGCAATCCAGCGCTGGGTGAAGGAGCGCACACGCCTGGGCATCCCCGTGATCTTCCACGAGGAGTCGCTGCATGGCCTGCAAGGGCCGGAGGCGACCAGCTTTCCCCAGGCCATTGCCCTGGCCAGCACATGGAACCCGGACCTGGTGGAGCGTGCCTTCACCGTGGTCGCACGGGAGGTGCGGGCCCGGGGTGCGCACCAGGTGCTGGCTCCGGTGGTGGACGTGGCACGCGACCCGCGCTGGGGGCGCATCGAGGAGACCTACGGCGAGGATCCGTACCTGGCGGGACAAATGGGCCTGGCGGCGGTGCGCGGCCTGCAAGGGGGCGGCCCGACGATCCCGGCCCAGCACGTCATGGCCACGCTCAAGCACATGACCGGGCACGGCCAGCCGGAGTCCGGGACGAACGTGGGCCCGGCGCCCCTGGGCGAGCGGACGCTGCGCGAGTTCTTCTTCCCCCCGTTCGAGGTGGCCGTGAAGCAGGGGCACGCGCGCAGCCTCATGCCCTCGTACAACGAGGTCGACGGCATTCCCTCGCATGCGAACCGCTGGATGCTCCACGGCGTGCTGCGCGGGGAGTGGGGGTTTGACGGCACCATCGTCTCGGACTGGCGGGCCATCAGCGAGCTTGCCGGTCGTCATCACGTGGCCGCGGACGCCGCCGGTGCAGCGCGGCAGGCACTCGAAGCGACGGTGGACGTGGAGCTTCCCGACGTGGAGACCTATTTCACCCTGGTCGAGCAGGTGAAGACCGGAACCGTGCCCGAGGCCGCCATCAATGACGCCGTACGGCGGCTGCTACGCGACAAGTTCGAGCTGGGCCTGTTCGAGGACCCGTACGTGGACCCGGCCCACGCCGATGAGATCTCCGGTTCGGTCCAGAGCCGGGGCCTGGCTCTGGAGGCGGTGCGCCAGGCGATCGTGCTGCTCCAGAACCGGGGCGGGCTGCTTCCCTTGCAGGCCAGCCAGGCGCGCCGCGTGGCGGTGATCGGCCCGCACGCTGCCGAGGTGATGCTGGGCGGCTATGCCGGCGTGCCGCGGCACTCGGTGAGCATCCTGGAGGGGATCCGCAAGCGGCTGGGAGCGGACGCCACCGTCGCTCACGCGGAGGGAGTGCGCATCACGGAGGACTCGACGTTTACCAGTGGCCCGCAGCCGCTCGTCGGCGGGACTCGCTCGCGTGCCCGGTCGTCGGCCGACCGCGTTGTGCTCGCGGACCCGGACGCCAACAGGCGCCGCATCGCCGAGGCGGTGGCGCTGCGCGAGAGAGCGACCAGGCCATCGTCGTGGTCGGAGATAACGAGCAGACGTCGCGTGAGGCATACGCCGAGAATCACCTGGGCGACCGGTCGGATCTGCACCTGGTGGGACAGCAAGAAGACCTGGTGCGCGCGGTGCTGGACACCGGCAAGCCGACGGTGCTGGTGCTGATCAATGGCCGGCCCCCCGCCATCCCGGAGCTGGCCGAGCGTGCCCCGGCGATTCTGGAGTGCTGGTACCCGGGGCAGGAGGGTGGCACCGCAGTGGCCGAGGTGCTCTTCGGCGACGTGAACCCGGGCGGCAAGCTCCCCGTCAGCTTCCCCCGCGGCGTGGGCCAGCTTCCGCTTTTCTACAACCACAAGCCCACGGCGCTACGCGGTTACCTGTTCGACTCCACCCGGCCGCTCTTTCCGTTCGGTCACGGCCTTTCGTACACCACCTTCGCATACTCCACGCCCACGGTCTCGCCTGCCCGAATCCCGATGAGCGGCCGGGCCACGGCCTCCGTGGAAGTGGCCAACACCGGGAAGAGGGCCGGCGACGAGATCGTCCAGCTCTACATTCGCGACGAGGTGAGCCGCGCCACCCGGCCGGTGATGGAGCTGAAGGGCTTCCGGCGGATCACGCTGGCACCCGGCGAACGGCGCACCGTGACGTTCGAGGTTGGTCCGGAGCAGCTCTCCTATCACGGGCCGGAACTGAAACGCGTCGTCGAACCTGGCCGCTTCCGGCTGATGATCGGCGGCAGCTCGGCCGAGGTGAAGTCGGTCGAGCTGGACGTGGCGGGGCCATAGGTCTTGTCTCCGTCACGCGAGCCGAGTGGGGCGACGCCCCCGTCAATCTCGAGTGCTCGTGTGAACGGCCGCCGGACTGCCCGCGATCGCGGTCCGCGGATAGCTGGCCGACCAGGCGTACCATTTCACCATCACGCCCGGGAGCCACTTGAGGGTCTTACCCTTGAGCGGACCGGAGACAGCGCGGCCGGCGATCGACCAGCGCGAGCCGGTCTCCTTGTCGAACCAGGGGACCTCCGAACCCGCTGAACCCGCTCCGTCGATCGCGAGCGTGATCGTCCGCTGCGGCGTGCCCTCGGTCTCGGGGGCATACGCGACGGCCGTACCGGTCTGGCCGTCCCAGAGCAGTGTCACGCTCCGCCCGCCAACCTGTACATGCCGTACGGTATCTCGGTCACCGAAGCTTCTCAGGGGCCAGGCATCACTCGACTCACCCAGTGACAGGCCCAGCACGCGTTCCTCCGGGTCGAGCCGTCGGTCGGGGGCCAGTCGCGTTCGGCTCGACTCCGACGAAACAACTCGTGGGAGAGCCTGGGGCTGGTACTTCGGAAGCATCTGGTAGGCCACCGTGCCGGGGCTCGATTTCAGCCACGGGCCCCAGTTCGTCTCGATCGTGGCGATGGGCGTGAGGTGCTCACCCTTGTGGGGGCCATCGAACGCCTCGCCCGTGAGGCAGTCGAAGAGCGTTCCGTCCTGATGACGCATCACCATCACGCCATTGCGCCAGCCGTGGAACCGGTAGTCGAGCGATGCCGGGTAGCCGCGCACGAAGCCGGCGTCGGCGTCGTACACGAAGACCCCGTAGGTGTCGCTGATCACGCGGTACGGCACCAGGAACCAGCGGAACGGGATGGCACCGCCGTCGTACTTGCCCCGTACCCAGGCGAGCACCCGGTCATCATCGCGCAGTTCACCGGCCTTCCGGCGCGCTTCATCCACGCAATGCGAGCAGGCCGGGTTGATCAACGTCCGGAAGAGATCGGGCCGGAAGTCCGTCCTGGCCTCCCCGCCGTCGGCCGGCCCGAGCGCCAGGCTGGAGAGAAGCACACCAATGACAAGCATGACGTCAACTCCGAGGCTTGTGATGGGACGGGAGAACACTGCTCCACCGGAACGAGCGCCAGTGTAAGATTCCATGAGGCGAACCACCAGAGAGGATGAATCATGCACCAGCGTCGAACTTCCATTGCGGCCGTGATGCTGCTCAGCACGGTTGTCTCGGCTGCGGGAACGCTCCGCGCAGCGGAACCGCCGGCTTCCCGGCCGATTCGCGGCCTGCTGATCAGCGCCGGGATGGCGACGTCTCAAGCCTTCATGGAATGGAAAAGGGAGGGAGGAAACGCCGTTGTGGTCGTGCTCGAGGAATCTCTCCCCCGGCAACGGTGGTTGGAGCTGTCCGAGTCCGCGGGGCGTGCGGGGCTTGATCTCTTCGCCTGGATCGAGGTAGCGCGCAACCCGGCGCTCGCCGACGCGCACCCCGAATGGATGGCCTCTCCGGGTGGTCACCACGACGACTGGCGACGGCGATTTCCCGACGCGCCGCGACCGAGGGCAGGGGAGGTCGTGAAGGTCTGGCCATGGGTCCCGATCGGTTACGCTCCCGCGTTCGAGGCCCACCGCCGTCGGCTCTCGACCTTGCTCGGCGGGTTGCCTGGCGTGTGGGCGGGCGCCTTCCTTGCCGACCTTCAGTGCGGGCCGTCGTCCTGCGGCTGCGGCAACGACCAGTGCCGGTGGGCCCTTGATTACGGCGCACCGTCCACGGCACCGCTGACGCCCGGCGAAGAGACTGCCGCGCGGCTCGTATCCGACGTCCAGGGACGCCACCCAGGTAAGCAGGTGATCCCCGTCTGGGTCACCGAGTGCGAGACGGTCGACCTGCCAGGAGCCGCCGGGGGAACCGGCCTCTGCGGTACGGTCGCGTGCGCGAGGGGGACGTGCTGGCCGAGCTATCGACGTGCCTGGAATCCTTTATTGAAAGCGACGCCGGGCCCTGTGGCCGTCGCCCTCTGGGCCGAGAACTTCCGCCGCGACCAGTCCTGGCTCTCAACCGGCCTCAGCCTCTTCCTGCGACCGCCCCAGGGCGAGGCACTCCCTGGCGAGCGGGCGATTGCCGTTTTCTCCGCTCCGGGCCAGCCCAGGGAGTCTCTGAGCGCATTGACCAACCGGCTCAAGCTGGCACGCGGGGGATGGGTGGTCGCGCGAACGAGCGTGGATCAGTCATGGGAACCTCGGCTCGTCAAGGTTCCCCGCTGATCCGGATCGGCCCGTTGCCATCTCTCGGATCCGATCGAAGTGGCTGTTCCCGGTGGACACTCGAACGAGAGCGGCCCCGCCTGTCGCCATGATACGTGCCACTCGGTCTCAAATCCACTCGGGCTTTTCGATCGTCCGCTCGTCCGGCCCATTTCCGGTGTTCAATGTCCCCACCGGCTCGAACAGGAGGACATGAACCTCCTCTTCCGCGACCGGGCGATGCTCGACGCCGCGGGGGACAATGAGGAACTCGCCCTCCTCCAGCCAGACCTGACGATCCCGGAGCTCCATCCGGAATCTCCCCTGGATCACCAGGAACAGCTCGTCCTCGTGCTCATGGGCATGCCAGACGAACGCGCCCTGAAACTTCACCAGCTTGACGTGCTGCCCGTTCAGCTCGCCAACAATCCTGGGGCTCCAATGCGCGTCGATCAGGGCGAGCTTCTGCGCGATGTTCACCTTGTCCACGATGGCATTCCCTCCTGTCAACCCGGGTACGGAACGACTTTCGGAGTCATCGGGTTCGTGGGCCGATGTGCGTCAGACCGTCGCGCCGCTGAGCGGCCTGGCTGCGCAGGGCCTTGATGACTGCTTGCACCACATCGGCCGGTATCGCGAGGGTTCTTGTTGCGTCGGCACGCGCGATGTTCAGCCCCACGACGTGCCCAGCCAGATCGACCACCGGGCCACCGCACTCCTCGGGGCGGAGACGGAAATCGTGTGCGAAGACTGTCGAAAAGACTCCCGACGCAAGCTCAGGAGATTGGAGTGCCAGTCCAGCCCCCCCCTGGACGACGGAATGAATCCTGGGGATCCGAACCGTCGAATCGACGTCCCCTCGCCGGATCCCCACACTGACCCACTCCCCGGCGAACGACCCAGGCGCAGTTGCGTTCTGATCCACACCGTCTCCGCCGGGTGCGCGTGCGTACAGCAAGCGACCGACAACCTTCCCGAATTCCGCCAGGGTGGGCGTCGGTGTGCCATTCAGATGAGTGATCACATCGCCCGCTTCGAAGAGGTCCCGATAGGCATCAAACTCGGCAGTTCTCCGACCTTCCTCGAGCGTTTGGTGACCCCATCTGGTCCAGATCTCCATCACGTGGCACACTGAAGAGGAGACTATCCTCCTACCAGCCCCGAGGCCCGGTGTCTCATGAAGGCCACTTTCACTCAGCCTCCGCAGTCGCAGGTCCTCTACCCTGACGATGATGGTCAGCCCATGTCCGAAAATACCCTCCAGTTCAAGTGGATTGTCCTGATCAAGGAAAACCTCGAATCACTCTTCCGGCAGGATCCCAATGTCTTCGTCGCCGGAGACCTGCTCTGGTATGCAGAGGAAGGACAGCCCAAGATCCGCCAGGCTCCCGACGTCATGGTCGTCTGCGGTCGCCCCAAAGGGGAACGCGGCTCCTACAAGCAGTGGGAAGAGGCCGGCATGCCCCCACACGTCGTCTTCGAGATCCTCTCGCCAGGCAACCGGCCCGATGAGATGACACGCAAGCTGCGCTTCTACGAAAAGTACGGCGTCGAGGAATACTACGTCTACAACCCCGAAGACGGACTCCTGCTCGGATTCCGGCGCGGACCTGCTGGCCTGCAAGAGATCGTCCCGATGCGCGGCCACGTCAGCCCGCGGCTCCAGATCCGCTTCGAGCCCGGCGCAGGATCCGACAACCTGCGCATCCTCCACCCCGACGGCCAGCCTTTTCTCTCCCACCAGCAGTTGGTGGACAACGCCCTCGCAGAACGACTTCGCGCTGAAACAGAACGCGCCCGAGCCAGGGAAGAACACGCACGTGCTGAGGAAGAACGACTTCGCGCAGAAGCAGAACGGCTGCGAGCCGAGGAAGAACGCGCCCGAGCCGATCGGCTGGCGGCCAGGCTCCGTGAGCTGGGCGTCGAACCCGATGGTGCATGAACCCGACGGCTGCTCCCCTCCATGACCCTGACTTGCACAGAGTTGCTGAAGGTCACGCGGCCCAACGTCATCGCCAGAATCCAGCACGCCCTCGCGCAGCGTTTCGTGACCCCATCTGGTCCAGATCTCCATCACGTGGCACACTGAAGAGGAGACTATCCTCCTACCAGCCCCGAGGCCCGGTGTCTCATGAAGGCCACTTTCACTCAGCCTCCGCAGTCGCAGGTCCTCTACCCTGACGATGATGGTCAGCCCATGTCCGAAAATACCCTCCAGTTCAAGTGGATTGTCCTGATCAAGGAAAACCTCGAATCACTCTTCCGGCAGGATCCCAATGTCTTCGTCGCCGGAGACCTGCTCTGGTATGCAGAGGAAGGACAGCCCAAGATCCGCCAGGCTCCCGACGTCATGGTCGTCTGCGGTCGCCCCAAAGGGGAACGCGGCTCCTACAAGCAGTGGGAAGAGGCCGGCATGCCCCCACACGTCGTCTTCGAGATCCTCTCGCCAGGCAACCGGCCCGATGAGATGACACGCAAGCTGCGCTTCTACGAAAAGTACGGCGTCGAGGAATACTACGTCTACAACCCCGAAGACGGACTCCTGCTCGGATTCCGGCGCGGACCTGCTGGCCTGCAAGAGATCGTCCCGATGCGCGGCCACGTCAGCCCGCGGCTCCAGATCCGCTTCGAGCCCGGCGCAGGATCCGACAACCTGCGCATCCTCCACCCCGACGGCCAGCCTTTTCTCTCCCACCAGCAGTTGGTGGACAACGCCCTCGCAGAACGCGCCCGAGCCGATCGGCTGGCGGCCAGGCTCCGTGAGCTGGGCGTCGAACCCGATGGTGCATGAACCCGACGGCTGCTCCCCTCCATGCCCCTGACTCGCACAGAGTTGCTGAAGGTCACGCGGCCCAACGTCATCGCCAGAATCCAGCACGCCCTCGCGCCGCGTTTCGTGACCCCATCTGGTCCAGATCTCCATCACGTGGCACACTGAAGAGGAGACTATCCTCCTACCAGCCCCGAGGCCCGGTGTCTCATGAAGGCCACTTTCACTCAGCCTCCGCAGTCGCAGGTCCTCTATCCTGACGATGATGGTCAGCCCATGTCCGAAAATACCCTCCAGTTCAAGTGGATTGTCCTGATCAAGGAAAACCTCGAATCACTCTTCCGGCAGGATCCCAATGTCTTCGTCGCCGGAGACCTGCTCTGGTATGCAGAGGAAGGACAGCCCAAGATCCGCCAGGCTCCCGACGTCATGGTCGTCTGCGGTCGCCCCAAAGGGGAACGCGGCTCCTACAAGCAGTGGGAAGAGGCCGGCATGCCCCCACACGTCGTCTTCGAGATCCTCTCGCCAGGCAACCGGCCCGATGAGATGACACGCAAGCTGCGCTTCTACGAAAAGTACGGCGTCGAGGAATACTACGTCTACAACCCCGAAGACGGACTCCTGCTCGGATTCCGGCGCGGACCTGCTGGCCTGCAAGAGATCGTCCCGATGCGCGGCCACGTCAGCCCGCGGCTCCAGATCCGCTTCGAGCCCGGCGCAGGATCCGACAACCTGCGCATCCTCCACCCCGACGGCCAGCCTTTTCTCTCCCACCAGCAGTTGGTGGACAACGCCCTCGCAGAACGACTTCGCGCTGAAGCAGAACGCGCCCGAGCCGATCGGCTGGCGGCCAGGCTCCGTGAGCTGGGCGTCGAACCCGATGGTGCATGAACCGGACGGCTGCTCCCCTCCATGCCCCTGACTTGCGCAGCGTCGCGGACTCGCCGAGATGGCGGCGGGCTCACGTGCCCCGTGCCAGGACATGCTCGACAAACCGCCGCACCGGCGCCTCCAGCATCTTGAATGCCAGCGGGACGTTTCCCCGGGCATAGACGTTCTGCTCGTCGAAGCTGAGTGTGACCCGGTACGCGGGCCCCGAAAGAACCGCCGACCTGCGATCGGCCGACCATTCAACCTGCCGGATCCAGCGGCCGTGTTCTGCCTGGGCCGCCGTGATCGCCTTCTCGAAATTCGCGTGCGCCGCGGTGATGCTCTGACCATGCTTGATTGCGATATTCAGCTCAGCCATCAAGCAGCCTCGCAACCGGACGCGACATTTTACAGGCCTTCAACGATGGGGTGACCGCCTGCGTCGCACATCACGAGGCGACGCAGGTTGAAGCCCAGGCACCCATCTGACGCGCCAGTCCACCAAAGATCAAGAGAGTCGTCCCTGACGTGGCCGCGCAGGAGTGCAGCAGCCACCCTCGTGTTCATCGTGTCCGTCACGATCATGCCTGTCTGACTCGGCGCAGATCGGAACGCCAGATACAGATCGGAACGCCAGATACAAGCGCCGGCAGCCGCGCGCGGCCCTGAGCGAACGGAGACACCCGTACGCGTTCGCCCGCGATCGGTGCCGATCATGGACCGGCCGCGGGAATCAGCGTGCGACGTGGCCTGGTCAGGTTTCAGCTCAGTACTGGTCGCTGCTGATCACTTCACCCCCGGCTCGTGTGGAAAGTGCCTGGTAGATCTGGGGCCTGCTGTTGCCCCACTGATACTGGCTGTAGGGCCCGTAGGTTACGCCGACGGGGTCGCCGTAGTTGTTCGGGTCATTCTTCCACGTGGAGATCGAATCCTTCAAGAACCGGACCGAGCCGTCGGTGAACGCGAAATTCGCACCGCCGGGGTGGAAGCTGGAGGCACCCTCGAGGGGAACCCACCACCAGCCGCCATAGGTGTTATTCGGGTCGTTCAGGTCCATCTGCCCCGAAAGCGTCTTGATGGGATTGATGGGGAACAGGGTGTCGAAGAAGGTATCACCCCACCAGCCCGAGTTCCACCAGTAATAGAACGGGGCATCGGATCCTCCAAAGAGCCCGTGAGCGCGCTCGCCGAAGAGGATCGTGTTGCTGGTGCCATCGGTGATCGACGCGATGCGCGTGACGGCTCCGGAATAGATCAGGCCATTGCTGGCGGCGACCCAGGCGTTGAACGTGGTCATGCCGTCGTTGGGCGTTTCGTACTGGGCCCAGGTTCCCTCGCAGCCCGCGTAGCTGATGAATTGCTGCGTGACCGGCATGCCGTTGGTGCTGTAGAACTGGGACCCCAGCGACGCGGAGAGCTGATAGCCGGTACCGACCGAGGCATCGCTGGGGCACCAGAGCGCGGAGATGCCGATCCCCGCAACGGTCGCATTCATCGGGGCTTCCCAGCCCATGTTGAAGTTGAACGCATTGAACGTTTGGCCCTGCTCGTAGTACGACATCATGTTCACGAAAACGCTGGGCCCGTACGTGTAGGACCCGGGGCTCTTGAGGCTGAGCGTCCAGTAGTTCCCCGTGGGGAGCGTGCCATTGGCCGATTCATAGTTGGCGGCCGCCAGGGCCAGTTGCTTGAGGTTATTCACGCACTGGGCGCGCCGGGCGGCCTCGCGAGCACTCTGAACGGCCGGCAGGAGCAACGAGATCAAGACCGCGATGATGGCGATGACGACCAGGAGCTCGATCAGCGTGAACCCCTTCGCCTGGCGCGGACTGTCTGCGGAAATGGGCTGTCTCATGGCATTCATTTCCCTATGTTGGAAAACTCATCTCGGACGCATCCGGAGGCCTGCCGTCCGGACGACTCAGATTCGGGGGCATCGGGTGCCGCGGGCGCGGAAGCTGACCCTCAGCGGCTGGTCCTGGGAAGCGGCTGGGCGGAGCGTGGCTTCGCCGCCCTGGCCGCGGGCGCGGCCGCGGTTCCCGGATCGGGAATGCCGCGCGTGCTGGCTGCTTCCTTGGCCCTGGCCATGTCGATCGAGCCGGCCCCCGGAGCATCGCCACAACCACAGGCCGTCACGAGCCCGGCAATCACCAGCGCTCGCGACATGGAGATGAACGCAACCTGAAACCCATCGAGAATGCGGTGCACCGATCGCACGGACATAGGCCTCGCTGACATGAGGAAGCTTCGGTCGACCGCGCCGCCAGGTTGGCGCCGCGACAAGATCCGAAGCACGTACTCCCTGGGGTACAATCGCAGCTGGTCTTTGGGCGGACTGGAAGAGTGGCGGTCGCAAGTGCAAAACAGATACCTCACCTGAACCGAGAAAGCTAATAGCCATAAACGATCACGGTTTCACTGTTTGCTGTTCGCAGGAGGCGTGACTCCGTTTTCCGGCACAAGGGCAGAACGCCTTCAAGCCGCGCAGCGATGCCCAGAATATCCGCATCCTTGACAAGTCTAGACTTCGCTCTGGAGGGCATGCCGCGGCCATGACGGCGTCGTCTGCCTCTTGCCCGCTCTGATCGTGGAAGGGCCTGACGCCACTGCGGGCAGACCGTCCATCGGGAGGGGGGAAGCGGCACCATCGCCGGGCACAAAACAGAAACGCTCGCCGGGCGGATGCCGCCAGGCGAGCGCATGGAGTGAAACACAGCGTGAGATCAGAGGGACCCGGACCAGGCACGCCGCGCCAGGCTCGGAGAGAGGCACGGACAGAGGCGTACCGGCCACGGCAGGCTCGTTCACAAGCCATCAAGCCGCCGTCGCCCGGTCCACATTGCCTGGCACGGGTTGCCGGTTCGAGGTTCAGCGTGGCCAGGCCGTCAGGCCTTGGCGACCTCGGCCGACTTGGTGTTGAGGTACTTCTTGCCCGCCATGGAGATCATGACGAAGAAGTTCTTGGTCTTGTCGTCCTTCTTGCCCTTCTTCACGAGCTTGTGCTTGAGGAGGGCGTCGATTGTCTTCTGATCGGGCTTCTTGGCGGCGACGAAGCCCTGCGGCTCGGTCACCTTGGCGATCGCCTCGAGCATGGTCATCTGAGGCGGAGTCAGCTTGGGCCCGGCTGCCTTCTTGGGAGCGGGCTTCTTGGCCGTCGACTTGGGAGCGGACTTCTTGACGCTCGCCTTGGCGGCCGGGGCCGTCTTCTTCGGGGCGGCCTTCTTGACCGCGGTCGCCTTGGGGGCGGCCTTCTTGGCAGCTCCCTTGTCCTTGCTCTCTCCAGAGGTCTTGCTCATAGCCATCGGATAAAACCCTCAGTCGGTGTTGACACCTCGTTGATCGGGTAATTCGCCGATCTTCAGTAGCATCATCAGTTAATATAACAGCCTCGGCAGAGCAATAAAGATCGATTTCTCACGAATTTTCGATTTTCCACGACATTTTATCCCGATATATCCACGAATTGGGTTCTCAGACGTCGACTCATGCGATTTTGGAGACGTCGTCTGATCAAGATCTCATCCTCCGGCGATCTCCGGGGCATGTTGCGGACCAGCACGGCTGGTCTCGCGGTCCCGGTCGCGGGCCATCCCACAACCCTAGAACAAGAATGCAGAGGCTGACGCGTTGCTCGGAGCAGAGCGGCAACGTAGACTCGCGCCAGCAGCGTGCTCTCGAGGAACTCGAGGACGAGAGGGGAGATCAACGATGAGACTTCCAAGGCGCTCCATCCTGGTCGCGATCCTTCTGGTGCCCGGACTCCCCGCGCTGGCTGCGGAGCGTTCCCGGCCGATGGGCGAGCCGCGCCTGGAGCGGCCCACGCTGCACGCGCTGGGCGTGTCCTGGACGATCGAGGGCGATGACAACCAGAACGCCTTCATCACGCTGGAATATCGCAAGGCGGGTTCATCGGCCTGGCACCGCGGTGCGCGGCTCTTCCGCGTCGAGCACCGGGCTCATCTCATGGAAGAGCGCGGCAGTGCGCTGCTGGTTCCCGACGGCGGCTGGCTGTTTGCAGGCAGTGTGTTGTTCCTCGAGCCGGATACCTCCCATGAGCTTCGGCTCACGCTGGAGGACCCCGACGGGGGCCGGGCCACCCGGATGCTGCACGCGTCGACCCGGTGTGAGCCGCGGCTCACGGCCTCCGCACGGGTCCGCCATGTCGTCCCCGGCTCGGGAGGCGGATCCGGGTCGCAGAACGATCCGTTTCGCGGCCTGGCAGCCGCCGGCAAGGCCGCGGAGCCCGGCGACCTGTTTCTCGTTTCCGCCGGTGTCTACGAGGGAACCTGGACCGTCCGCCGGAGCGGAGTGCCCGGCCGGCCCATCGTCTGGCGCGGGCAGGGAGCGGCTGCAACGCTGCTCGACGCCCAGGGCCATGCAAGCGAACGCCCGGGCCAGGGAATCGCCGCGTCGGGCACGCACGATGTCTGGTTCGAGGACCTCACCGTCCGGAACGCGACGTACGGTCTGGTCTTTCACGACGCCGTCCGGATCGTCGTCCGCCGCTGCCGCTTCCACCTCGTCGAATACGGCATCACGGCGACTCGCAATACGGAAGGAATGTCGCAGGACCACTTCATCGCCGATAACCTCATCGAGGGCCCCTCGACCTGGCCCCGAACGAAAGGCATTGAAAACGCACGCGGCATCCAGATCTCGGGCCAGGGGCACGTGGTCTGCTATAACCGGATTCGAGGCTTCGCCGACGCGATCGACACCTTCCCCTCGCGCATCTGCGCCGCGAACGATATCCACAACAACGACCTCAGCGAGCTGACGGACGACGGCATCGAGCTGGACTACTCCGAGCGGAACACCCGCTGCTTTCACAACCGGCTCACCAACGTGTTCCAGGGGATCTCCATGCAACCCGTTTACGGCGGGCCGGTCTATGTCTTTCGCAACGCCATGTACAACGTGGGTGCCGAGCCATTCAAGCTGCATAACAGCCCCTCGGGCTGCCTGATCTTCCACAACACGTCAGTCAAGAACGGAACGCCGGCGCAGCTTGGCACGTCCGATGCCGTGCGGCACAGCGTCAGCCGCAACAACCTCTATGTGGGCACGCAGGCGCGCTACGGCATGGATTTCACGGCGCCCATGAAAGCTTGCGACTTCGACTACGATGGCTTCGCCGGCGGCCCGTACGAGATCTTGCTGCGCTGGAACGGGGTTCGTTACGGTACGCTCTCAGACGTCCAGATCCGTGCTCCCGTGCTCCGCCACGCGCTGCTGCTGGACACACGTGGGCTCTTCGCTTCGGGTGTCCAGCCCCCCGGGGATGTGGCGCGGATGTCCGAGGCATCGACCGACCTTCGGCTCGCACCTCGATCGCGGGCCGTCGATGCCGGTGAGGTGCTCCCCGGCTGGAACGACGGCTTTCGTGGCCAGCGCCCCGACCTGGGCGCCTACGAACTGGGAGACGAACTGCCGCATTATGGCCCCCGCACCGTGCAGCCGTAGCGGGCCTGGCCGTGAGCGGACACTCAATGCATTGAACGCCCTGTGCCGGCGCGGCAAACTTGAAGCCAGCAACGACCCGCCCTCCGCAGCCACCCTCATCCCCACCCGAGGCCTGCCATGCGACCCGCCCTCCTGCTCGCGGCCCTCTTTCCGATCATCACACCAATCGCTCTGGCCCAGTCACGATCCCCGCGCGAACCGGGCGGTCGGGTGAACCAGTTGAAGGTGCTCTCCGACCAGATCGACGATGTCACGACCGTGGAGAACGTCGTCCATTCCTTCGTCAAGCCGGGGATGTCTGACCAGCAGCGGGCCGAGGCGCTGTGGCGGGCCGTCGTGAAATATCGCTATCAGACCGCGCCTCCGAATGAGTACCTGGCGGGCGACTGGGAAGCCCATGATCCCGTGAAGATCTTCAATGTTTACGGCTATTGCATGTGCTGCTGCTGCTCGGCGCTGGTCGAGGCGCTCAATCGCGAGGATGGACGCGAGACGCGAGGCCGAATCCTCAACGGCCACAGCGTGCCCGAGGTCTGGTACCGGAACGGCTGGCACATGTTCGACGGCTCGCTGATCAACTACTTTCCGAGGCCCGCCGATGGTGTCGCGGCCGCCGTCGATGAGGTCTCCGCCGCGCTGGCCGGCTGGTACGCCCAGCATCCCGGCTACCAGAAGAACGGCGCCAGGCTGCTCGAGCTGATGCGCAAGGATGGCTGGTCGGGCTGGAAATCCGCCGGCCCTGCCTTGCTGGCCAATTGCCCCTTTTAACGCGCCGGTTACTTCCCCGCCCGGACCCACGGCTGGGACGGCACCATGGTCGAGTATGATCGCAAGAGCGAGGTTTACGAGTACGGCTACCAGGCCGGCTTCCGCGGCTCTGTTCTCACTTCGCCCTGGTGAATCGCTGGTGCGCGACGCCGGCAACCGCGGCCTGCACGTCAACATGGAGACCGACCCAGGCTGGGACGGGCTCAGTGCTCGCGCTGGCGAGAACGACCTCGTTTACCTCAGGGACTACTTTCCCGGCTATCGCGGAGGCGTGGTCGGCAACGGCACGCATCGCTACGCGCCGAACCTGAAGGCCGGCGACCTGGCTCTCGGGACCGAGATCCACGACAACCTCGCGGTCCGTCGCTCCGGTACGCCGGCGCTGCACGTCCGGGAGCCCGGCAAGAGCGGCGTTGCGGTGATTCCCATGACCTCACCGTACGTGTACCTTGGCGGCAAGCTCAGGCTCAGGGCCGTGGGCCGTTCGAGCGAGGATCGCCTGAACGTATCGATCTCCACGAACAACGCCCGCACGTTCACCTCGCTCTGGTCCGGGTCCATCACGAAACCCGAGGAGCTGGCCATCGACCTGAAAGAAAAAATCTTCCGACGCTATGCCTGCTGGATCAGGATCGAGCTCGCCGGAGAGGCGGGCCTGGACGCGCTCGAGATCGAGAACGACATCCAGCATTCGCCCCGGACGCTTCCCTGGCTGGGGAAGGGATCGACCACGATCACCGTGGCGGCCGACCGCGACCCGACGATTGCGACCCGATCGATCGCCTGCCGGATCACACCGGATGCAAGCTTCAACAAGAACGAGACGAGCAGCACGATGGGCCTGAGGTTCGATAACGTCAGCCTGCGCAACGATGCGTGCTGGTGGCAGGGAGGAACGGGGCGGATGACGGTGCCGGTCGACGTGCCCGGCGACCTCGTCTCGCTGGGCTTCAGCGCCCAGATCCGGGCGCGGAGCGAGAAGGACCTGGTCCATATCGTCGCCAGCAGCGACGGCGGCAAGACCTGGCGTACGATCGCCGATATGAGAGGCCCGACCCAGGGCCGTACCGGACACTTCCGCGTGGGTGACTGGCCCAGAGGGACGCGTCACGCTCTGCTCCGGTTCGAGCTCAGCGGCAACAACACGGCCGGGGTGCAGAGCTTTCGGGTTGATGCCGACTACCGCGACCCGCTCGCGGCCCAGCCCGTTCGCCCCTTCCGCGTCGTCCACCGCTGGACCGAGGACGGCCAGGCGAAGTCGCACAGCGAGACGATCACCAGGCTGCCCATGAAATACACGATCCGCACCGGCGCCCAGCCGGAAATGGTGTCGGTGTCTTACGTGATGGCGGCATCGCGGTAGTCTCGGTCTTCGTGCCAGGACGACGCATTCAGGTGCCTCAGCTTGTGCGGGTTGCGCACGATGTGAATGGTAACGATGCGCGCGTCGGAGAATTCGAAGGCAACGGTCATCAGGGAACCGTCGGGCTCGGTGACCACGTAACCGGGGTGGCCATTGATGCGCGCCAGATGGTAACGAGAGTTCCCGGCCAGGTCCGCCTTGCTCGCCAGCGCCTTGAAGAAGCGCGCGATCTTGCGCTCCCCACGATCGGCACCAGCGCAGCCGCTTTCTTCCCACCTCCATCCGACCGCAAGACCGCGTCCTCGGCCAGCAGTGGAGTCAGCGACTGCACGTCGGCCGTCCGGGTCGGAACGGCGAATGCCAGCGAGATGAGCCCTTTCCGCCCCCAGGTTGAGACGGCCTGTTCGCGCAAGGAGCCGGCCTCCGGAGCATGCTGCAACAGGCATCCGCCGGTACCCCTTTACGGTATTTGGTCAGGCCCATGACCCGAGAAAAGCGGAGCGCCGCATCGAGGTCCGCATCCACGATCTCGCGCACGTATGCCGAATCGTATGCATATGCACGATCGAATGCAATCACTTGCCTGAACAAGAACCAGCGAAGCATGACGACCTCCCTCCATTCGCGTCTTACCATCTTGAACGACCTGTCACTGGAAGCGACGAGATAGCGTCCCGTGCCGTGACATCAATGACGTGGCGGCGAATGGTCCCGGATTTGCGTCCATTCAGAATTCCGGGAAAGGAGATTAGAGGATAGTCATTCTGTATGAAACCAGGGAGTTGACATGATGACACGATTTCGTGGGATGATTGCCGCCGAGCTACTGGCGCTGGCTGGTGGGCTGGGCGTTGGCGTCGCATGGGCGCAGCAGCAACAGCAACCGCAGGAGCAGGGGCCCGGTGAGAAGGCCGGCTCGAAGCTCGATGACCTGGGACGGTCCATCAAGCGCGGGCTGAACAATGCGGGGGACACGGTCCGCGAACAGTACGACAAAGCCCGCGCTTCCGTTCACAACATGGACGTTGCGTCGCGCGTCTACGGCCGCTTGCACTGGGACAAGAGTCTCACCGGTAGCTCGCTCGATCTTGACGTCAAGAACGGCGTCGCGACCCTGCGGGGTGCCGTGCCCGACGCCAAGGCGAAGCTGAAGGCCGTCGAGCTGGCCGAGGACACCGTGGGAATCACCAGGGTGGTCGACCAGCTCACGATCCGCGCTTCTTCCGTGTCGGCGCCTGACACGTCGACGTCCACGACACCGAAGCCCTGACGGGACCCAGCGGACCGTGGGGAGCCAGGGACCCCCGCGGCCAGCCGTCGTTCCTCGGGTTCGATTCGTTTGAATGAGGGAGCCCGAGGGACGGCTGGACGCGCCGAAGGCAACTTCCTATTCGGCATGAGACACGATCCAGAAACAGGTGATCTTGTCACCTTCCCAGAGCCCCAGAGTGCGATGTCCTGGTCCGACTCGCGCCGAGTCGACAGGGTGCCGCTGGCTGACTCACTTGAACTGAAGGCCTGGATAGTGCGGTTCAACACGCCAGAGGGCATAGGCGCGAAACGCCTGTTGTCGCGCCGCAACGGGGAGTCTGTTGAGACGGTCGCGGAACTCGTCGGTCGTCACCGACCTCACTCCGGGGCCTCCCCGGGCGGAATGATTTCATCGAGGGGCTGAGTACGCTCGGCCGCGATGGCGCGGCGTACCTTGGAAACCAGGCGGTCCCACTGGGCGTCGGTCGTAGCCACAAAACGCGCGCTCCACTGCCGTTCGTCCTCAATCTCGGCGAGCAGCCGGGCCGCGATGGCGTCCTGATCGGCAACGGGCAGCTTCTCAGCCTCGGCGACAGGGCCCTGGAGCAACGTCGTGATTGGACCTCTCCGGGCACCCCGCCGCGTGGCGTCGCTGCCGCATGCAGGGCGACGAGCCGGGCGATCACGATCGCCACGTAGATCTGCCCCGTCATTGCCTCCAGAGACGCGGAGTTACCGGCCAACCCGGTTGGCGGGACGGCCTCCGACCGGGCAGTCGGTAAAACCCGCTTCGGACGCGGCTCGGGCCTTCCCTACTCGCCCCCGATCAACTCTCCCTTCTCAGCCACGGAGCGCTTCATCAGCAGTACGAGGAGCACGAGCCCCAGGCTCAGCACGGCGAACAGCCAGAAGACATCGAAGTAGGACAGGGAGATGGCCTGCTGCTGGCGCAGATTGTCCAGCGTCTGAAGTGTCATCTGCTGCGACCGGGCCGGATCACCCGTCTGCTGCATGAAGTAGGCTTGACTTCGATTGAAGAAGGACTGCACGTGCGTGTTCAGAGGCCCGAGGTTCTCGCCCACGCGCGCCAGGTGGAACTGCTCGCGGCGCTGCTCGATGATCTTGTTGATCGACATGCCGACGCTGCCCCCCTCGTTGCGGAGCAGGGCGAACAGGCCGACCGCGGCCCCGCGCAGGTGGGCGGGAGTGTACCGGAAGGCCGCCACGTTGATCGGGGCGAAGAGCAACGACAGGCCACAGATCAACACCACCCGCGGCCAGATTACCTGCCCCGGGCTGATGTACAGGTTCATCCTCGCCATCCAGTAGCACCCGGCCGCCATGACAAGCAGGCCCGCGGCGATCAGCCAGCGCGCGTCGCTGCCCCGGCCCAGGAGGACGCCGACGACCAGCATCACCAGGATGGAGAAGACGCCGGAGGGCGACATCACCAGCCCGGAGACGAAGGCGTCGTAGCCGAACAGGGACTGGAGCAGGGACGGCAGGGTCACGCTGGCGCCGTAGAGGACTCCGTAGGCACAGAAGATGATGACGCTGGAGGCCGCGAGGTTACGCTCGGCCAGCGGCCGGAAGTTGACCACCGGGTGGGCGATCCTCAGCTCCCGGAAGACCAGGGCGCCCAGGCAGACGACGAACAGCACGGCCAGCGTCTGGGCCTTGTAGAAGGGGTCGTTGTACCAGTCCCACTCCTGCCCCTTGCTGAGCAGGACTTCCCAGCTAGTCATCATCAGGGCGAGCAGCCCCAGGCCGATGGTGTCGAAGTTGAGCGGCTTCTTCCTCAGCTCCGCCCGCTCCTCCTTGAGGTATTTGGGGTCCTCGACCGCGAAGTGGCACATCAGGTATCCAAGGACGCCGATCGGGAGGTTGATCAGGAAGATCCACCTCCAGTTGAAGTTGACGGTGATGTAGCCGCCGAGGGTCGGGCCGATGACCGGGGCGGTCAGCCCGGCCACGCCGAACACCGTCATGGCCGTGCCCTGCTTTTCGGGCGGGAAGCCGTCGATGAGGATCCCCTGGCTGGCCGGCTGGAGCCCGCCGCCGGCCAGGCCCTGGATCACCCGGAAGAGGATCAACTGCTCAAGGCTGGTCGCCAGGCCGCAGAGGACCGAGGAGGCGGTGAAGACGGCGATGGAGAGGAGGAAGTACCTGCGGCGGCCCAGGCGGGCCGAGAGCCAACCGGTGATCGGCAGGATGGTGGCGTTGGCCGCCAGGTAGCTGGTCATGACCCAGTCGCTGTCGTTCATCGTCGCCGACAGGCCGCCGGCGATGTAGCGCATCGAGGCGGTGGCGATCGTGGTGTCGAGGATCTCCATGAACGTGGGGATGACCACGGCCGTGGCGACGAACCAGGGGTTGACCGCCGGGCGGCCGACGGCGGCCGGGGCGAGGGCTACGCTGCTCATCACGAGTTCTCCGCGGCGGACCAATGTCCTCTTGATAAGAATTCGTATGCTAATCTCGATCACGCGGCGCCGGCCGCCGAACGAGGCGCCTGGTTTCCGGCGGCCTCGCCCTTGTATCCGGTTTCGGTGTGCAGGCGATGGGCGATCATCTGGCTCATGATCGCGAACAACACGGCCGTTGACAGTCCAAAGAACAGGAGGCCGTTGACGGCCTCGAGGGGGCCGAGTAACCGCCACCCTTCGGACAGCAGGACGTCGCCATAGCCCAGAGAAGTGAAATTCTGGGCGGAAAAATAGAATGCCGCCTCCAGGGTCGAGACCTGCCCGCACAGAAGCAAGGCCAGCGCCCAGAAGGCGATCTGGGTCAGGTGCGCGGCCGCCGTGATTGCCGTAACCACCGCCATGACCGCGGTACTCTTCCAGAATCCCAGGTCGCTGGAACGACTTCGGATCAGCGCCACCGCCACGCGCACAATCAGGTGGATCGCCGTCCCGTAGACCAGCAGGCTGCCGAAGAGCAGGACGGCCGCGACCATGAAGAGCATGAGCATATGAGGGAACTCCACTTCAATAAGCCCTGACTTGCTTACTTTCGGGTTTCGCTCGCCGCGGCTGAGGCCGTGGCGTCAGCCGGGCCCGTCGGCAGAGGGACCGATGGTTGCAGGACCGCCCCGGCGTGGGGCCCCGTCGGCCGTTCCTTGTAGTACACGTAGGGGACGACCGAGAGGCCGACGAAGAGAGGGGCCTTGTCCGGGTCGTAGTCGGTCAGCTCGATGCGGACCGGCAGCCGCTGGATGATCTTCACGAAGTTGCCCGTGGCGTTCTGCGCCGGGAGCAGCGACAGGGTCTGTCCGGTCCCCATGGTGAAGCCGGTGATGCGGCCCTCGAACTCCCTCCGGCCGCCGTACATATCAACCTCGCAGCGCACCCGCTGGCCGATCCGCAGGTCCGCCAGTTGGGTCTCCTTGAAGTTGGCGTCGATCCAGACCTCGGCGAGCGAGCGCACTGCCATCAAGGCCTGCCCCGGGAGGACGTTGTTGCCGGGGTTGACGTTGCGGCTGGTCACGACGCCGTCGATCTCGCTCGTGATGTCGCAGTAGCGCAGGTTCAGCTCCGCCTGGGCGAGGTCGCGCCGGGCCTGGAGCAGCTTGGCCTCGGCCTGCCGGACCGCCGGCGATTCGGGCACGAGCCGCTCCAGGATCCGGTCCAGATTCTTGTCCTTGTCGCGGCGCGTGAACTCGTCGAGCGCCTCCCTGGGCGTTCGATGGATGGACGGCGGGGGTACGCCGACCTGGGCCAGCGACTGGACCAGCGCGGCGAGCGCCTCGCGGACGCCGGAGAAGGTCTGATTGAGGTCGGGTGGCACGTCGGACAGTTCTCCCGTCTCGGGCTGCGGCGGAAGACCGAGGGCAACTCGTGCCTCATGGACTTCTTCCAGGGCCTGCTGCACCGCGGCTTCAGCCGTCCGATCGGCCTCGCGATACTGGTCGAATTCCTGTCGCGCGATTGTTTGTCGGCTGTAGAGCCCCTCGGCCCGTTTGAAATCGGCCCGTGCGCGATCGAAGCTCGCTTGCTTGCTCTTCAGGGCCGCCACCCGCGCCCGCAAGAGGGCGACCTGGTCATCGACCTTCTCGATGGCCGTCTGAAGCTTCCACCGCAAGCTGCGGGACTGCCCCAGGTTGGCCCGGACCACGGCCTCGGCGGCCTTGAGGTCGGCCTCGGCGCTGACCACGGCCGCCTTCTTGAGATCCACCTGAACCTGGTACGGCTCCTTGTCGAGCTGGACCAGCAAGGTCCCTTTCCGCACGCGGTAATTGTCATGCACCAGCACCCGGGCCACCTGGCCGGGTACCCGGGGCGCCACGAGCGTCACGTACCCGTTGACGTAGGCATCATCGGTGGAGACCGTGTTCAGCGCCGTCTCTACCGTGGGAGCCAGAAGATGTCCCCCGACCGCGAGGCCGGCGACAGCCCCCACCCGCAGCAGCCATTTTCGCCACGGACGCGATGGCGACGCAGCCGTCCGCGACGGCGCGGCAGGGCTGAGATCCGTTGCCGGTTCCGCGGCCTGGTGGTCGGGATGGGCGGACCCATCGGCCGATGGCGGAGTTGAGCCGTGCCGTGCCTCCGCCGTTGCCCCGGCGGGAGTCCGCGGTGCCTCACCTGTCAGGTCGGAATTTCTGTGAACTGTGCTTTCCATGTTGATGTTTCCCCTCTGGTCGGTCGACGGCGCGAGAAGCGCGTCACTCAGGACGCCCGCGATCGGGACCGGTTGTCTGGGTGATCTCGGCCACGGTGGCTTTCGTCAGGCAGTCGGGGGCGATGAACTCGGCCCCTTGACGGTGCATGGCCGCAAGGCAAGCCCGGCCCGCGGCGTCAATGAAGGTCACCCCGGTCAAGTCGATGAGAACCATGGGTTTGCTCTGACGGGCCAGGGTCTCCTGCCAGCACTCCTCCAGCACGCTTGATAATGTCCCCGTCACGCTCCCTTCGAGTTGAAAGGTGACGGTCCGCGGCTGATCGTCGACCGTGATTCGCAGCATCGCTGCCTCCCTCGCAAGGGCCCTGGCGATCGTCGGTGGTGATCTCCACCGCCGCTCTTGCCCATTCCGACTTGCCTCTAGAACCAATTCCGTTGATATAGTGATACGTTGATTGTGAGCAGAGGTTTGTTCCTCGTTCCCACGCTCCGCGTGGGAATGCCGTCTGCGACGCTCCGCGTCGATCGGGCCCGTGCTCAGGCTGGGAGATCCAACGGACGCAGAGCGGCCTGACCGTTGTTCCCACGCAGAGCGTGGGAACAAGTCTCTCGCAAACCTCTTACCCCCTTCGAGTGAACGCTATTTCAACGGTATTGCCTCTAAAGCAGAGGCCGTACCGAAATGCCACCGACTCGCGCCTCACCGCGCAAGTCGCTCTTGTAGAACGACCTATGAATTGGTCTGGACGAGATAAGGGCGAGGATGGAGGTGGGGTGCCGAACCGGAAATGCCGACAGTTCGGCAACTGCCGAAATGGCGTCACGGATGCGGACGCGAGATGCCCAGCTTCTTCATCTTCGACTGGAGCGTGGTCCGCTTCATCCCCAGCCGGGCCGCCGCGCCGTCCGGGCCGCCCAGCACCCACCCGGCCTCGCGGAGGACGCCCAGGATGTGGTCCCGTTCGGCGTCAGCCAGGGTGCTCGGCGCGGCGGCCGACGCCCGGCTCGATGCGGGGGCGGGCCGCAGGTCGCCGGTGGGGACATGCAGCGACAGGCCGGGGGAGAGGATGACCGCCCGCTCGATCACGTTCTGCAATTCCCGGATGTTGCCCGGCCACGCGTAGTGCACCAACGCCTCCATCACCGCGGTCGGGATGGTCTCGATGCGCCGACCCATCCGCCGGGCGAACCGCTGGGTGAAATGGCGGGCCAGCCGCGGGATATCGTCACGACGCTCCCGCAACGGCGGCAGCACCAGCGGGAAGACGTTCAGCCGGTAGTAGAGGTCTTCACGGAAGCGGCCGTCGGCCACCAGCCGGGCCAGGTCGCGGTGGGTCGACGCCACCAGCCGCACGTCCACCTTGATCGTCCTCGTACCCCCGAGACGCTCGAACTCCTGTTCCTGGAGCACGCGCAGCAGCTTGGGCTGAAGCTCCAGAGGGATATCGCCCACCTCGTCGAGCAGCAGTGTCCCCTGGTGCGCCAGTTCGAATCTCCCCACCTTCTGGCTGATGGCACCGGTGAAAGCGCCCTTTTCGTGGCCGAAGAGCTCGCTCTCCAGGAGCCCCGTGGGGATGGCCGCGCAGTTGAGCTTGACGAAGGTCCGGTCGCGCCGGGGACTCAGCTCGTGCAGGGCGCGGGCGATGAGCTCCTTGCCCGTGCCCGTCTCGCCCCGGATGAGCACCGTGGATCCCGTGGGAGCGACAGTCTCAACCTCCTTCAGCACCCGGCGTAGCGCGGCGCTCTCGCCGACGATCTCGCCGAAGTTGTGCTCTCTGCGGACCTCTTCCTCGAGGTAAGTATTCTCCTCGACGAGCCTGTCCTTGAGTGCCTGGATCTCCCGCAAGGCCGCCTCGATCTCCTGGAAGGCCAGGGCGTTCTCGACCGCCACGGCCACCTGGTTCGCGACGAGCTGGAGGAAGCGCACGTCGCCCTTGTCGTACGAGGACGGCTGCTTGGACGTGAACACCAGTGTGCCCAGCCGCTGCCGGGCCGTGGTCAGCGGCAGCCAGCAGTAGCTCTCGACGCCATGTGGCTGCACTCGTTCCAGCAGCCGCGGCCAGCGCCTCAGCTCGTCCATGCTCGAGGTGATGAGCGGCTTCTGGGTCTGCCACACCAACCCCGCCGGGTCCTCTTCAGGAGGAAGAACTATCGTGGGCTCTCCGGGTTCGGGGGGCTCCAGAACGTGCATGCGCATGGTGTCGGTCGCTGCCTCGTGCAGGACCAGGGTCAGGTAGTCGAATCGCACCACGAGATGGAGCCGGCCGGCCAGCTCGTGGAAGAGCCCGGGCAGATCGCGGTGCGACGCGATCGCCTCCGAGACGGCCAGCAATGCCCGGTATGGCTCGTCAGGGGCCGAGACCAGTCCATCGAGGTGATCGGCTTGCATGGCGAGGACCCCGTCGGACATCCGGAACCGACTGGCAGACCACCGCAGCCCCGGTGCTCGAAGTCGGGCGGTGAGGTGAATTTTACCAGTTTTCTGGTCAGGCATCGCCGTGTCAGACTGCCTGGCCTGAGACGCTTCGGTCCGGCGAATCCGAGGTGTTCCAGGCCCGTCCCGCTTGCCCCCAGGAGCGTCCGATCAGCCTTGATGCGGCCGCACGCGGACCCATCTGAGCATTTTTATGCAACTGACCGGGGCAACATCCAGATCATACCAGTGAAGTACCGCGCCGTGCTCCCGGAGTCCGCAGCCATGACGATCGCAGATCCATTCCGACAGCAGCCCACCCGTCGCGGAGAGCAAGCGACTCCCGGCCCCCGGCCGCGCCGCGCAAGCGGCAAGAACGAAACAGACGGCAGAATCGGCACAACTCCCTCCACCTGGGACCCCGGCGTGGGGAAACTCGTGCCGGAGCTGGGCGAGCGGCTGCTCCGGCCGCGGGAACCGGATGACGTGCCGGCCCTGCTCATCACGGAGCTCAAGGCAAGTGCGGCGGGCCGCCGCTGGCTGCGGGATCAATGGACCGAGATCGGCCGGCGGATCGCAGCGGAACGGACCTGGCTTCAGGAAGAGCAAATGCAATTCATCAGGCTGCTGGGCAAGCTGCCGATCGAAGCCATTTGCGACCCCGAGCTCAATGCCATCTTCCAGGCCTGGGACAGGATTGCCCCCGGATCGGCCCGCGCACTCTGGACCTTGTGCCAGCAGCCGATCGCGCCACAAAAGCACACCGAATGCCTCGTCCGGGTCGCCTGGCGCGTGATCACTCCGGACCAGCCGCAAGACCGCGCCGCGGCCTTCGCGCTGCTGCATGCGATCGTCCAGCGCAAGCTGGCAAAGCTCGCCGCCGGGGCGGCAAGACGTGCGAAAACGCACTGGAACGAAGCCAATTCAATTTCGGCGCAAGAGTATGCAGCACTGAAACTTGAGGTCAAGAAACAGCGCGAGGCACTGGCCAGAAGGAAGCCAATCCGGGTGGACGGCTCCGGGGGCAGGGGCGGGCCAGCGTCAGCTCAGGAGCTCGGGAACGAGCCGGGCCCTGGTGACCTCCGCGTCGGTCAGGCTGTCGAGACGCCCCTCGAAAGGGTAGAGAAGCTTGCGGTGGTCCAGGCCCAGAGCCATCAGGAGGGTGGCCTGGAGGTCGTGGACCGAGACGATGTCGGCAACCGCGGCGTAACCGAAGTCGTCGGTCGCCCCGTGGACGTAGCCGCGCCGGAAGCCGCCGCCGGCGATCCAGAGCGAGAACCCATGGCGGTTGTGGTCGCGACCGTCGCTTCCCTGGGAGACCGGCAGCCGGCCGAACTCGCCCGTCCAGAGGACGATTGTCTCGTCCAGCAACCCGCGCTGCTTGAGGTCGCGAACCAGGGCCGCGGAAGGCTGATCGGTCATGGCGCAGAGCGACTTCAGGGTCTGGGCGTTCTTGCTGTGCGTGTCCCAGGGCTGGCCGCTCAGGAAGAGCTGCACGAACCGGACCCCGCGCTCGACCAGTCGGCGGGCGATCAAGCAGCGGGTGCCGTATTCGCGAGTGATCGGGTTGTCCAGGCCATACATCTGGCGGATCGATGCGGGCTCACCGGAGAGGTCAACCGCCTCGGGAACGGTGGTCTGCATCCGCGCGGCGATCTCGAAGTTGGAGATGCGCGCCTCGAGCTCGGAGTCGCCGGGATGGCGGTCCAGGTGGGTGCGATTGAGTTCGTCCAGGAAGCGGAGCTGAGCGCTTCTGGCCTCGAAATTGACGCCGCGCGGCGTTTCCAGGTTGAGCACCGGGTTGGCACCGGAGCGGAATGGCGTGCCCTGGTAGATGGCTGGCAGCCAGCCGCTCGACCAGTTGCGCACGCCGTCCACGGGCAGGCCGCCGGGATCCGAGAGCACGACGTACGACGGCAGGTTCCGGTTCTCGGTACCCAGGGCGTAGACCACCCACGAGCCCCAGGTGGGTCGGCCGGCCAGAATCTTGCCCGTGTGAATCAACCGCAAGGCGGCCTCGTGATCGACCGATTCGGTCGTCATCGAGCGGATGAGCGTGAGCTCGTCGGCGATGCCGGCGGTGTGCGGCAGGAGCTCGCTCAGCACCAGTCCCGACTCGCCGCGCGGAGTGAACCGGAAGGGCGAGGCCAGCACGTTGCCTGCCTGGGTGTTGAAGTGGATCTCGAGCGCGCCGGGATAGGGCTTGCCATGGTGCCGCGCGAGCACGGGCTTGGGATCAAACAGGTCCATCTGGCTGGGACCGCCGTGCTGAAACAGGCAGATCACCGACTTTGCGCGGGCCGCGCGGCCGGCAGAAAGGCGTCCGGACGGACGTCGCTGCCGGCCTCGAATCCGGCCGCGCGGGTGCGGCGATCCTCCGTGTCGAGCAGGTGCGCGAGGGCCAGCGTCCCCAGGGCGCCGGCGTGGCGGCCAAGGAAGGCGCGGCGGTTCAGGCGAAAGCTGTTCTCGGTTTCGCGGCTCACGTGCGTCCTCGACTACTCCACATAAAGGAAGGAGTTGCTGGCCAGGAGCATCTGGCAGAAGTCGGCCCAGGCGCGGCGCTCCGCGTCGCGCGGGGCCAGGCCGGCGTAGCGGCCCGGCTGGGTTTGCAGGAACCGCCGGGCCAGGGCTCGCTCTCCGTTGTCGGGAAGGCGGCCCATCGTGAGCAGGAAGCCCCGCTCGAGACGTACCTCGGCCGCCTCCGGCCGCGGACAGTCCCGCTCCAGGCGCGCGGCCAGCGCGGCGGCGCGGGCCAGCACGAACTCGGAATTGAGCAGGCTGAGCGATTGCAAGGGCACCGTCGCCGCCAACCTCCGGGTGCAGGTGCTGACCATCGAAGGGGCATCGAACACCTCCAGCAGGCTCGTGACCTGGGTCCTGTGCTGCATCAGATAGACCGACCTGCGCAGGCCGGCACCGCCCGGATCGACGGGCACGACCTCGCCCGAAGCGGTGCGCTCGGTTGGCACCGAGGGCCCCCCGCCGATCTCGACCAGCTCACCCGAAGCCGCCAGCATGGCGTCGCGCATGGCCTCGGCATCGAGCCGGCGGAGGGGGAACCGCGCCAGCAGGCGATTGTCCGGATCGATCGCCTGCGCACGGGACACTGTTGCGCTCGACTGGCGCCAGACGGCGGAGTGGACGATCAGGCGATGCAGGGCCCGGGCGCTCCAGCCCGAGCGAACAAGCTCGGCGGCCAGGTATTCCAGGAGTGCAGGGTTTGTCGGCGGCGAGCCGGTGTATCCCAGGTTGTCGGGTGTCGCGGCCAGCCCCATGCCGAAGTGATGCTGCCAGATGCGGTTCGCAAGCACGCGGGCCAGCAGGGCCGCGGGCCGCGAGCCGGGCCGGGTGAGCCACCGCGCCAGGGCCAGCCGGCGGCCCGTCGAGCGTGCCTCCGGCGCCGGGGGCCGGACCTCGTACGGGTTGTCCGGATCGGTCAGGAACGCGGGCACGCCGGGGCCCACAAGCGGGCCGGGTGTGCTCGGGTTGCCACGGACGAAGAGCGGTGTGGAGATGGCCTCCGGTCCCAGGTCGCCCACCCAGGCGATGCGGCCAGGGTGCGGCCAGCGCCTGGCCTTGATGGGCTCGGCCGCCTTGTCCAGCGCCTTCTGCCGGGCTGCTTTCTCCTTGGCGGAATCGTTCGGCCTGGGTCCAAGCTGCTGTGCCAGACGGGCGAGCTCGGCGTCGATGATGCGCTGGTGCGCTTGCCAGCGCTCTTCGATCGGTCGTGGTGCGGCCGCGACAACGCGGTCATTGGGCTTGACCCATCTGTCGAGCCGGAAGGCCGGAGCCAGGATCGCATGGAGCTGGTAATACTCCTGCTGGGTGACGGGCTCGAACTTGTGGTCGTGGCACTTCGCGCACTGGAGGGTCAGCCCCAGGAGCGAAGAGCCGATGATCTGCACCGTGGCGTCCAGCACGGCCACCTTGTCGGCGCACACCTCGTCGGGATTGCCGTCGCTCTCACCGGTCCCGTCCTGCCCGTTGCGCAGGAAATGCGTGGCGATGAGCTGGTCGATGATGGTGGGCGTGACCTCGATTCCTGGCTTGTAGCCGGCAAGCTCGTCGCCGGCCAGTTGCTCACGCACGATCTGGTCCAGCGGCCTGTCGGCGTTCAATGCCCGGATCACGTAGTCGCGATAACGGTAGGCCAGCGGCCGATCGGAATCCGCGCTGAAGTAACCGTTCGACTCGGCGTAGCCGGCCGCGTCCAGCCAGTACTTGCCCCAGCGCTCGCCGTGGCGGGGCGAGCTCAGCAGCCGCTCGACCAGCCGCTCGTAGGCATCCGCCCGGCGATCAGCCACGAACGCGGCAATCTCCTGAGGTGTGGGCGGCAATCCTGTAAGGTCAAAGCTGAGCCGGCGCATCAAGGTGGCACGATCGGCCTCGACCCCAAGGCCGAGTCCGCGTTCCTCGAGCGCAGCCTGGACGAAGCGATCGACGGCGGTATGCACGCGCGAGCCATCACGCGGCACGGGCGGAATGGGAACCGCGATCGGCCCGAACGCCCAGTGATCGGCACCTGGACTCGAGGTCGCCCGTCCCAGGTCCTCGGGCCGCGGCAATCCCTTCGCGCCCTGTTCGATCCAGCGGCGAATGAGCACTTTCTCCGTGCTGGAGAGCGGTTCGTCGCGGTTCGGAGGCATCTCGCCGGTCGCAATGCGATCCCAGAGCACGCTCTGCTCGAGCGACCCGGGCTCGACGGCCGGGCCGCTCTCTCCACCGCGGGCCAGCGACCTGGGGCCGGAGAGGTTCAGCTTCGCCTTGGGCTTGATCGGGCCATGGCACTTGATGCAACGAGCCTTCAGCAGTGGCTGAACATCCTGCTCCAAGCTCGGAACCGCGGGCGCATCCGACCCGCGCGGAAACGACCACGAGCGCGGAGAGCATCAGCGTCAGAAGCAACTGCGGCTGCCGTCTCACCGGTGCGCGTCTCCTGGGATCGGTCATCGTGTCAGTGCCTCGGTGAATCTGGGCCTGCTCTCGACTATTATGAGAAGAGCGGCATCGGACGCACAATCCAGGACAATCAAGGAGCCGAATCGTGGCACTGGCTCATGTCACCCTGGCCACGCGC
The DNA here is from genome assembly GCA_963833985.1 of uncultured Planctomycetaceae bacterium. Lineage (GTDB taxonomy): Bacteria > Planctomycetota > Planctomycetia > Isosphaerales > Isosphaeraceae > Aquisphaera. Next base: position 5,655,309 of record CAWIAD010000002.1, on the reverse strand, counting down.
GAGTTGACAAGGTCCGCGGCCTTCTTCCACGAGGTCCTGGGCTGGACGCCCATCGGCCGGCCGCGGAACAACGCGGCGCCCACAGCCTGGCTGCAAATCGCACCCGGGCAGGAGCTGCACCTGGTCGAGGTGCCCGGGTTCCAGCCTTCACCGTTCGAGCAAGAATACGGCCGGCACATCGCGGTGAGCGTGCCGCGCTCGGCCTTCCCGAGCCTCAAGGAGCGCCTGGCCGCTCAGGGTGCCGAGCTCATCGAACCGCTCCGCGACACGCCCTTCGACCGCTTCTTCTTCCGCGATCCCAACGGCTACCTCTTCGAGGTGCTCGAGGAGGAGAGGGGCGAGGAAAGCCTGGTGAGTTGACGGGCCCCCGCGGGCCGGCCCCGGCCGGGTGGGGGCTGACGCGGTCCATCCGGAGTCGCTGCCATGCCGCCAACCGAGACTGACGGCGAGCTCGAGGGCTTTCGGGATTACCTGCGGGCGCTTTCGTGGAAGTGGATCGCGATCGATCTCCGGGATCGGATCGACCCGTCTGACCTGATCCAGGAAACGTTGCTCCGCGCCCACCGCGAACGAGCGACGTTCCGCGGCTATTCGACGGCCGAGAAAGCCTGCTGGCTGAGGCAGATTCTCGCCAACTTGCTGAGCGATCAATTCCGGGCGCTGAAGAAGCCGAGGACCGTCCCGTACGCCGATCTCGATCAAAGCTCCGTGAACATGGAGCAGTTGTGCGCCGCGGCTCAGCCAGCACCGAGCGTCGGACTGAAGGGCGAGGAGAGATCGGTCCTGATCGCGCGCCTTCTTTCTCGATTGCCTCCTGACCAGGCCGAGGCGGTTGTTCTGAAGCACTGCGAAAACTGGTCCGTCGAGGCGATCGGCCGGCACATGAATCGTTCTCCGCAGGCCATCGGCGGGCTTCTGAAGCGGGGGCTCAGAGCCCTCAGAGAGCTGATCGCGACGCACGAGTTCCAGGATCTCAGATCAAGGAGCCGGTAATCCATGGCCCGCGAAGGTGACGCGGCGAGCGACCTGGAGCTGAAGGTTGACCTGGCGATCTACGACTTTCACGCCGCGATTGACCGGGGTGAGTCACCCGGGCCCGCCGAGTGGATTGCTCGCCATCCCGAGGTCGCACCTCAGCTTGAAGAGTACTTCAACGACCTGGCGGTGGTGCTCGCACCCCGCGGCGTGGTTGGAGCAGGATTCGACCAGCCGACCAGGTCGTACCGGCCCGAGCAGCCTCAAGAACCCTCGAATCTCGACCGCCCCCGCGGAGGCGATCTGATTGGAGGTTACCAGTTGCTCGAACTGCTCGGCGGAGGCGGACAGGGCGAGGTCTGGAAGGCGCGGCACCTGAAGAGTAACGACCTGGCCGCGGTCAAGGTGCTGCACCACTGGGCCGAGCATGACGAGTCCTCCATCCTCCGGCTCACCGAGGAAGCCAGGACCATTGCCGCGCTGCGACACCCCTACATCATCGGGATCAAGTATTTCGATCGCGACCGGGGAAGGTGGTTCTTCTCGATGGACTTGATGGAGGGTGGAACCGTCGCCGATCGATTCAGGAAGGAAACGGCGAATCCCCGGCTGGCTGGCGAGCTCATGGAGAAAGTCGCCAGGGCGATCCACCATGCGCACACGCGCAATCCGGGCGTGCTGCATCTTGACCTCAAGCCGGCGAACATCCTGCTCGATGCGCAAGGAGAGCCCCGCGTCACGGATTTTGGGCTTGCCATGCGGCTGGAATCGCTCGCCAGGCCGGTGGCCGGGCCCACTCCGGTCGACGTGGACGGCGCGGTCGCGCACGACGAGCCTTCGGTCACCTTGACCAGGCTCGGCGCCGTCGGAACCTGTCCCTACATGTCGCCGGAAATGGCCGAGGGACGCTGGCAGGACATCTCGACGGCCTCGGACGTCTACGGCCTCGGCGCCGTGCTCTACTCGATCCTCACGGGCACGCCACCGTGCAAGGGCAAGACCGATGTGGAGACCCTGGGCCTTGTGATCGCGGGCAAGATCGTACCGCCGCGCAAGCTGAACCGCGCCGTGGATCGCGAGCTCGAGGCCGTCTGTCTGAAATGCCTGCGGCGCGATCCGTCAGGGCGCTATGGCTCGGCCGATGCCCTGGCCAGCGACTTGCGACGGTGGCGCCGGGGCGAGCCGTCGCTGGCCGGTAAACCGTCCGTCGGCAAGCATGTCCTGTTCTGGCTTTGCCGGCATCCGTTTCTTTCCTCCGCCGCGGTGCTGGCGTTCGGTTTCCTCGCGGTCATGATGGGATCATTCGGCGAGGTGAAAGCCTCGAACCGCAGGGAGGCCGCCCGCCTGGCCCGGGAGATCGACGACAAGCTGCGTATGATCAGCCGCGCCGTCGCTCGATCAGCGCAGGAGGGAGAGTTGCTCGATGCGCTCCGCCGCCAGGGCGATCCTCCGGAGCGGCTGCGATCGAGGCTTGATGCTTTCCTGGTGAAAACCACAAAAGATTATAATTACTGGTTCGACCTGACGGGAAACAATCCTCTATTCAACCTTTACCTGATGGACCCCGCGGGCATCTTGCTTGCCGACACCATGCCGGGCGGTGCCAATTTCCTGGGCAAGAACTTCGCCAACCGCGATTACTTTCGCCGTCTGTTTGAGGGCCCGCTCGCCGCCCAGCGCGAAGCCGTGAATATCTCGCGCGTCTATCATTCAATCAAAGACAACTACTACAAGATCGGGATCGCCACCAGGGTCTGGGACAGGGATCGGTGCCTCGCCGTCCTGGTGGCGAATGTGACGATCGGCTGGAAGCTCGTCGATCTCGACATGCGCGACGAACTGTCCGGCGCCGCGCTGGTCAGCCCGGTGGACTGGGCCTATTCGGAGTGGGAACGCGATCCACCGGTTCGCTACGTGATTGCGTTGAGCCGCACCTATGCGGATCTGGATAGCCGCTTCGAGCCGATCTGGAAGTCGCCGGCAGAGCTTCCCCGGATGTCCAGGTTCGAGCGGGATGCGGGGCTCTTCGACGACGTCGAGTCGGTCCGCGATGGCGCCATGACGAACTACCATCGTGTCGGCACAACGCCTCTGGTGGTCGTGCTGCGACATCCTTACCCCTGGCCCCTGAGTATGGCGGCGACCTGGTGGTTGCTGCCGGTCTCGCTGGGCCTGCCCGCGGTGGTGCTTCTCCTCCTCAACGTCCGAGGCAGATCGCGTCCGGCCGACGCGCGAGGGAATTATGCCTGAGTGCAGACCACGGCCGCGCGCGGCCTTCCATGATAATCCGTGCGAATTCGCGCCCGACCGATCAAGCTCTTGCGTCCATTGCTCCAGAGAGTTTGTTTGCTGCCTACCGGGCCAGATTCGGGAGCGGGAGCGGCGCCATGCACTGGTTGACTCAGAACGCCATCGCGGACATGCCAGGACCCAGATTCTTGCTGGTCTACGCCGTTTTCGTCCTGTTCACGGTTGTTGCCGTGAGAATCAGGACGCGTCGACTTGATTCCCCCATCGAGCCTGACTTTCCGGCTGCCCCCGGCAAGTGGAAGCTCAGCAACTACCAGATTGCCTATCTCCGCGGCGGTGCCCCGCGCCTTCTTGCCGTGGTTCTCTTCGACCTTTGCCGCAGGGGCTATCTCCAGATGCTGCCGGCCGCGGAGCGCGGGCCGATGATTGCCCGCCCTGAAGGAACCGGCGAGCTTGGTTTGCTTGATGAGTTCGAGCGGGCCATTTTTGAAGAGGTCAAGAGCCCGCGCTCGATTCTGGAGCTTCGAAGGGATAAGCAGATCGCCTCGCTGACCCAGGCCTACTGTGCGAAGCTCGAGGAACCCCTCAAGGATGATCTGCTGCTGATGCCTCCGGAGTACCAGAGGGAGGCTTTCCGTCTCGGCTGGTCGGCGGCCGCCTGTCTGCTGCTGCTTGCGGGTTACAAGATCTTGCTGGCGCTCGCCAAGGGGAGGCAGAACGTCGGTTTTCTGATCGTGCTGGGAATCGCAGGCACGATCGCCGTACTGGTCGCTGCCCGGATTCCCCGACTGACCAGGCAGGGAAGGGAGTATCTCGACCGGCTCCGCCTGGCGTTCGACGACTGGCCCGGCCGGGTTGCCAGCGCGCCGGACGCGGTGGCTGATCCCTCCGCGGTCATGGCGATCGCGCTGCTTGGCCTGCCCGCCCTGGCCGGTACAACAATGCAGGCAGCCTGGAGGCCTCTGATGCGCCAGACCGACGCGGCCGGATGCGGATGTGGCGGAGCGGGCGGCTGCGGAGCGGCGGTTGGTGGAGCCGGAGGTGGATGCGGCAGCGGTGGCGGTGGATGCGGTGGCGGTGGATGCGGTGGCGGTGGATGCGGTGGCGGCGGGTGCGGTGGCTGTGGCGGATGAATGCGGCGAAAGGAGGGTGACGCACCATGTTCAGCGGATTGCCGGCGCTCGGCGTGGGGCTTGGATTCCGCGAGCCGTTTCGGTCCGACGTCCTGTTGCACAGGGACCGAATTGACTTTCTCGAGATCACGGCTGATCACTACCTCGATGTCCCGGCCGCCAAGCTCCAGGAGCTGGAGATGCTTGCCGACCACTACACGCTCATCCCTCATGGTCTGAGCCTGTCGCTCGGCAGCGCCTCAGGTCTGGACCATTGCTATCGCGACCAGATCGTCGCTCTGGTGCGGCGGATCAACCCGCCCTGGTGGAGCGAGCACGTCGCCTTCACGCGGGCCGGCGGCATCGAGCTTAGCCACCTCGCCCCCATGCCCTTTTCACGTGAGGCCATCGACGTTCTGTCAGCCAACATCGCGGAAGTGCAAGAGCTGCTGGAGACCCCGCTGATTTTGGAGAACATCACCTGTGATTTCCACTTGCCTGGCTCAGAGATGGACGAGGGTGAATTTCTGGCCGAGCTCACCGAGCAAACGGGGTGCGGCTTGCTCCTGGACCTGACGAACCTGTATACCAACGCCGTCAATCATCGGGGCGACCCGTTCGAGCTGCTGGGTCGGCTACCGCTGGATCGGGTCGTGCAGTGTCACTTCGTCGGAGGGCACTGGGAGCAGGGCATGCTGATCGACAGCCACTCACGGCCCACGCCCGAGGAGGTGTGGGAGCTGATGGAGTTCGTCCTGGAGCGAGCCCCGGTTCGCGGAGCGATTCTGGAACGTGACGAGAACCTGCCGCCGTTCGAGTCGCTGCTCGACGAGCTCGAGCGGGCACGGATATTGGGGAGGAGGTACGGCCGGTGGCCCTCGCCGACGTTCAGCAGCTTCTGACCCGGGCTCTCACTTGCCCGCAGACGCGAATGCGACTCCAGACGGAAGCCGAGAATCTGATCCAGGCAGAGGGCCTGAGCGATCAGGCTGCGCGTGCCGTGATGGCGATCCCTGCCGGCCAGCTCGAGCACTACGCCCTGGCTCTCGTGAACAAGCGTTGCCGCGCCGTGGGCAAGTGCTTGCCGGCCACGCTGCGAATGCTTGGCGTGGATCGTTTTCGTGAGCGGTTTCGCGTGCACGCAGCCGAGACATGGCCCGCGGGCCCCGCACGTCATCGTGATGACGCGATTCGGTTCGCCGAAAAGCTCCACAGAACCCCGGACCCGGACTGGCCCGAAGGGACTCTCGACATCGCCGCCTACGAATCCGCCGCGCTGCGGCGCGCGATCCAGGGCGGAGGCTGATCGTTGTCCTTGGACGCTACGACCCTGAATACCTGGTGCGTGCCTCTACTGCGGGACAGGGCGGGTTCAACCTGGTCAGGCGGCCGACCGTGCTGGTGTGGCTGCGGCTCTGGAAGGGAGGTCCCGTCAGGGTATTCCGGTTGTCGGCACCTTAATCCCGGCCGATGCCCAGCGCATCGGCCACCCGGTTGATGTAGTTGAACCACGATGCGATGAGCGTGATCTGCAACCTGGCGCGGTCGTCGAAGCCGGCGGCAGCAAGTCGCTCGTGGTCGAGCGGAGAGATCTTCGTCGCATCCTTCGTAAGCTGGACGACGTAGTCAATCATGACGCGCTCGGCCCCGGTGATGGGGGCCGTCTTGTAGTCCGCCTTCAGCGCCTCGACGAGAGCGTCATCGAGGGTGACCCGACGCAGAAACTCTGCGTGCGAGACAATTCAGTAATGGCAGGCGTTGGTCAGGGAGACCATGGTGGCGATCATCTCGTGCTGCCGGCGCTGAAGGGGCAGCTCGGGCGACATGAGTGCGCCGAAGGTGGAGAACGCGTGATGGAGGGCGTCGGGAATCAAGGTGTGCGAGGCCACGATTCCGGGCAGGCCCTGGTCGAGCTCCTGGACCGGCTGTGCGTATTCGGGCGGATAGAGCGAGCGCTGCCTGGCCATTGCCTCCAGGACCTTGGCGTCGGCATCATCCAGTGAAAGCGTGCGAATCCATGGCATAACTCTGCATCTCCCGAGGAAGGATGGTCAGGAACGTGGCACGGAAGGGCGCCCGGTATCGGTTTCAGATCGTCACGATTCGCCGATGGTCGATGGGGACAAATTCTCCCCCGGGCCCGGTAGGGCGCCGTCTGCTTGAAGGGAGGAACGCTCCGAGAAAAGGCCGTGATACACAGGAATTCCCAGGGCCACGACGGCCAGTCCAACCCCCGCCTGCCCGGGTTGGTTCAGGGCCATGAGCCCAAGGAGGATCGAGTTCGGAACCAGGAAGAGCAGGGGAGGGAGCGGATGCCAGGGCACGATGGCGGTCTCGCCGTGGCATCTGGCTGCGTGGTTGAGCACGAAGACGGCCGCGACCGAGAGCCCCACGAAGAGCACCGTGGGTATGGTGAAGTAGGCGAGGATCTGCTCGAACGTGCCCAGGGCTGCGAGCAGGCTGGCCAGGCCGGCCTGGATCAGGATGGCGCGCGCCGGCGTGCGAAAGCGCGGATGGAGCGTGGCCGCGGACCGGAAGAACAGGCCATCCCGCGCCATGGCGAAATAGACTCGGGGCATCGCCATGAGGAGTGCGGTCAGGCTGGCCAGCACGGTGACGATGACGATCAGTGCCAGGATCACGCCGCCCGCGCGCCGAAGAGGGCTTCTCCGGCCAGGGCGGCAAAGGTTTCCCGGGAACTGATGTGCTCGGCAGGTACCAGGTAAAGAAATACGAATGTGATCAGCATGTAAACGAACGTGACAAGCAAGACGCCCAGGAGCAGGGCCCTGGGCAGGTTCCGCTTCGGGTCGCGGACCTCGCCGGCCAGCTTGCTCACATCCCACCAGCCGCCCATCGAAAAGAAGGCCGCGATCATGCCGCCGATCAGGGCCAGCCCCAGCGGTTCCGATCCCGGGCGCTGGCGTACCAGGGGAAAGAGGTTGGACCAGTCGCCCCGGCCCAGCCCCAGGCCCCAGAGCACGAGGAAGCCGAGCACGCCGAGCTTGAGGGCCGCAAGGCCCCGGACGGCCCCGGAACTGAACCGGACGCCGCGAACATTCACCGCCGCCAGCACCCAGATGGAGCCGATGGCAACCCCTTTCAAGCCCCAGGGGGATAGGGGGACCAGGTAGCTGATATACTGCGCCAGGCCGATGGCGACGGCAGCCGTGATGCCGGGATCGGTGACGAGCATGGACAGCCAGCCGAAGAGGAAGGCCGTGCGCCGGCCGTAGGCTGCTTTCAAGTACACGTACGGACCGCCCGCCTCCGGATACCGCGCCGCCAGAGCGCCGAAGCAGATAGCGCCTCCCGTGGCTGCCGCACCCGTCGTCAGCCAGACCGCCAGCAGCCAGAACGGCGAGCCCAGCGACTTCACCATGCCGGCGGTCGTCAGGAAGATCCCCACGCCGATCACCTCGGCGACCACAAGCGCGGTGGCCGTGGCAAGGCCAAGCTCCCGGGCCAGCCCGGGCTCATGGCCGGGAATCTCGGTGTTGCGTGAAGGCGTGGTCATGAAAATCTCTCAGCCTGGCAATCGTGAGCTCAGAAATCCGATGCGCTGATCACCTCGGCCCCGTTGCGTGTGCCAAGGGCCCGCCAGACGCCCAGGTTGACGCTGCTCTTCAGGTAATGCACGGAGCCGTCGCCGAACAGCAGGTTCACTCCGCCGGGATGGTCGCTCGAAGGAGGAATCTCCACGGACATATTCACCATGGCCATGGGGCCTGCCATCTGCATTCCACCCATCGTGGCACAGGTGAAGCTGTTCGGCCCGCCGACATGATTGTACGTGGTGCAGGTCATGTCGCCGACCACCCAGGCCGCACCCATCCAACTCGAGATGACCGACGCCATTCCGCTGGAGGGATTGACCGCATTGCATTGCTGGAACGTGTCATCGATGTTCATGGTGCTGCCAATGACGAACATATCGCGTAATGGGTCATACGTACCCTTTCCTCGTTTCTTCTCGCTGAAGAAGGCCGTATTGCTGAGCCCGTCGGTCAGGCTGGAGAACCGGACGCTGCTGCGATTGTAAAACGGGCCGCGCGGCAACCCCATGTAGCCAACCATGGGAGGATACTGCTCACAAGCGTCACACAGCCAGTTCCCCTCGTTGCCCACGTAATTGTTGGCCCCCGGCCAGGCGCTGTTTGGTCCGGCGGAATCCGAGGGGCAGAGGAACGTACTGACCACCACGCGGGAAACCGTCGCGTTCTCACGGTTGGGGTCCTGGTAGGCCGTCATCCCCATGCTCATGCCCATGGCCATGCCCATCGCGCCGGCGTCCGGTGTCTCGGGCGGCAGGTTGAAGTTGATCGCATTGTAGAGCGGAATCTGGTCCATGAAGCCCAGAAGCTGGCTGTGCGTGGACCAGCGGGCGTAGACCGGAGCCATGGGCAGGACCGACATGTAATCTCCTCCCTTGCCAAAGGGAAAGCGCATTACAGGACGACTCATAATTCTGGAGGGCAAGCCCGATCTGTTTCAAGTTATTCACGCACTGTGATCGCCGGGCCGCCTCACGGGCGGACTGGACGGCGGGCAAGAGCAAGGAGATGAGCACGGCAATGATGGCGATGACGACGAGCAACTCGATCAAGGTGAATGCCGAGTCTCTTTCTTGTGTTCTGACCATGAATCGGACTCCTCGAATGATGTGCGGGCAAGATGGCGGCCGGTTCGCGGCGAAGCACTGCACGCGCCCAGCTAGCCTGGGTGAAAATAGAGTAGGTCAGGGGCGCATCGGGGCGCAGCCGCATGCGTCACCCGCCGGGCGCTCCTCTGGATTACGAACAACCAGCGAGCGGCCCGGCGCGGCAGGCATCCGGGTCGGGTTGCGCCGCGGTCAGACGCACCGTGCTGCACCGCAATGACATGGTCGTACGCGGTGAGATAAGGCCTTCACATGATCAGCACGAGCAGTGACATGAGCCCCGCGGCCAGGACACCCAGCGTACCGGCGGCAGCGAAGCGATCATCCTGGCGCGCCCGCGAAAGTGTAAACCCATCGTACCTTGCGTTCTTGAACATGATTCATCCTCCCGTGTTCGGTTCGATACGGAGACGCGATTGCCTGGGGTGTTGCGCGGCCTCATCCTGCGAGCGGGAAATGCAGCAGGGCAGTAGAGAAAGTTCCAGGGAAGTCTCTGATGATCCCTGGGAGAGCTGTCTCCTGGCCCACGGAGGCTGTGCAGGAAAGAGGCTGTCGAATCGAATCAGGCAGAAGCGCGGGGAGGATGAAAGACGCGGGAGGGATTGCCGGCGCAGTCGAACAGGACTTCATTGGCCCATTGAATCCTGCCCGGCGCAGAGGGCGTGTCAACCGCTGCCGTGAGCAGCGCCCACTCCACCAGAACGACGGCCCTCGCCACGCCGGGTGCGACCGGCAGTGGAACACGTCCCGAGCATAACGGTCCGGAGCAGGGCAAGGGCCGTGTCGGCCGGGGCGAGGGATGAGACGGGTTCTCGTTGCTGAGCGACTGTGCGTTCCAGCCGGTGATGAGTGCATCGAGGCCGAGTGTCACGCGGCGACCGGGAGCCGTGGCATGGGAGAGAGCACCGCAGCTTGCGCGGGCCGGCTGGAGCGCAAGGGAACCGAGGAAAAGGAGCATCATCACAGCTCCGATCCCCGCCCGGAACAGCGCTCGCAACCCTCTGAACCTCATCACACCTCGCACGCCGGATGAAAGGACCGATCTCACCAGAGGCTGAAAAGCTGGACATTCCGTGTGGACTTGCCGCGAGACGAAAGGGTCGGCATATTGCCGTCTCGATAGGATATGCAGAGAAGATCGGTCCTTGCAAGAAAATCCGTGAAAAAAACGCCAGCGCTGGTCAGAATGCAGTCGACCCGGCAGCCACTGCGAGCGGACTTCCCGGCCGAGGGCTCATTTACCTGGTCTCATCTCATCCTCCTTGCTCACTGATGGAAACATGATGAAGAATACTCGCCGGGTGCTGGGACTGATCTGGATCATCGGACTGGCAAGCGGCTGGACGGTTGCCGCAGAGACTCCGGCACCAAATATCGTCATCCTGCTGGCCGACGATCTCGGCTATGGCGACCTCGGCTGTTACGGGCATCCCACGATCCGGACGCCGAGCCTTGACCGGATGGCCGCGGAGGGGATGAAGTTCACGCAGTTTTACGCCGCGTGTTACTGCACGCCCAGCCGCGCCGGGCTGCTGCTTGGCCGCTTGCCGGTCCGCAGCGGACTGAACCGCGTTCTCGGGCCAAGGTCCAGGGGCGGAATCCCGGACAGCGAGATCACGCTGGCTGCCGCCCTCAAGCCGCGCGGCTACGCGAACATCTGCATTGGCAAGTGGCATCTGGGGCATCTGCCGCGATTCGCGCCCACGCGGCATGGGTTCGACCACTACCTGGGCATTCCCTACAGCAACGACATGGATCGTGCCGACCTGGGCGAGCCGCCCACCCCGTTGCTACGCGACGAGACCGTGATCGAGCAGCCGGCCATGCAGGATACGTTGACGAAGCGATACACCGATGAAGCCCTGCGGTTCATCCGTGAGCACGCCGCGGGGGCCCGGCAGGGCCATCCGTTCTTCCTTTATCTTCCTTACACCTTCCCGCACGTTCCCTTGCACGCCAGTGACACGTTTCGCGGCAAGAGCACGCGCGGGCTGTACGGCGACGTGGTCGAGGAGCTGGACGCGAGCGTGGGCCAGATTCTCGACACCCTGCGCCGGGAGCAACTTGCCGGTTCCACCCTGGTCATCTTCACCAGCGATAACGGCCCGTGGTTGATGCAGCACCTGGACGGCGGGTCGGCGGGGCTGTTGCGAGAGGGAAAGGGCACCACCTGGGAAGGGGGCGTGCGCGTACCATGCCTGGCCTTGTGGCCGGGGACCATCGCGCCCGGCCGGGTGGTTCAGGACCTGGCCAGCGAGCTCGACCTCTTCGCCACCTCCGTCGAGCTGTCCGGCGGGACGCTGGCCGCCGATCGGTCCTACGACAGCCATTCGCTGGTACCGCTCCTCCGCGGCTCGGGGGGAGGCACGCGCCAGGAGTTCTTCTACTATTACGACAACGAGGTCGTGGCCGTGCGCCAGGGCCCCTGGAAGCTGCACGTGAAGACGTTCGAGGCGGCCTCGGGCAGGACGTTTTTCCAGGTACAGTCGCCCCCACTGCTCTTCAACCTTGCCGTCGACCCCTCGGAACGCTTCAACGTGGCTGCCGAGCACCCCGAAGTCGCCAGTCGGCTCTTGAAAGCGCTGGAGGCACACCGCGCCGGCGTTGTGCCGGGAACGCCTCAGCTCTGAAGTTCAAGACCGAGCAAGCGGCTCCGGCGGACAAAGGAACCATCGACGGACGCAGAACGGAGACGCCGGGGGGAGCATGAAACCACGAAACGGAAACACGACCCGGTAAACCGGCCTGGCTCTCCTTGATGACGAGACTTTTCTTCCTTCGTGGTCTTCGTATCCTTCGTGGTTCCAATCCGCCCTTTATGCTGGCCCGCGCTTACTGCGGGCCAAGGTCAATGCTCACGAGCCCATTCCGTGGTGCGGTTCGAGACTATGGCACGTTATGCACTTCGAGATCGTCGAGATAGAACGCCGTCGGCCGGATAGCCTGACTCGAGAATCCCAGCCACTCGAGCGACTTCCAGGTTCTGTCGCAGGGCAGGGTCGCTTCTACGACCTCGGCTTTCCCGGGCTGGCGGATGGTCAGGCTCCAGGTGCCGTTCGCGTTCTTTCCCAGGTCGGCCCGGACCTCGATCTGGACCCATGCGCCGGTGGGTATCGTCGTCAGGTTCCGGTTCGCTGCCCTGAGCGTGCCGTTCTCAATCCAGATCGACGGGCCCACGCGATAGGGGCTGGCCGCGTCGCGCCATTCGTGGTTGAAAACAGAGTCCGGGTCGAGCCGCAGGGCGAACTTGCAGACGGCCGTCCCATCGTGATAGTCGGGCTGGAAGTAGAGGTGTGGATCGAAATTGTGCCGCAATCCCGACACATCAGTGAACTTGAGGCACTGCTTGCCGCTGGAGGCCGCGACTTCGGAAACGGCGATCAGCTCGGGCCGGCCCTCGTGTGACACGGTGGCGCCTTCCGGCACGTACCCGCCCCCGGCGCTCATGGCGGGCGCTTTCGAAGTCGTCATGAAATGCAAGCGGAGGAGGATCGGGTGCGAAGACCGTGGGCGGCAGCGAGGCACGCGCCTCCTCGATCCAGGCCGCGTCTCCATAAACGCCCGCCTTCGTGAAGTCGAACGGCTTGAAGCCGACCTGGGCCGCCGGGCTATCGGGTCGCAGCCGGAAGTCGCGGTGGTCGGCAGCGACGAATTTCGGATCGGCGATTCGCGAGTGCTCGTCTTGCCCGGTGCGCTTCTGCCACTCTTCCAGGCTCGCGCCGGCGAAGGAGATAGGCTGGCCGCCTGCCAGGAAATAGAGGTTGTGATCAAGCCGGAAGTTGTTCCCCGACCAGTTGCCCGTCAAGAGCGGACCGTCGCTCCAGTAAATGATGTTGTGCTCGAGGGTGAACGACAGATGAGCCTCAGCACGAGTGCGCATGATCTGGCCGTGGCGGCTGAACGCCAGGATGTTGTTCCGGACCATGTTGTCGCGTCCGTAATGCTGGTGGTAGCTGCCGGTGGTCGTGTTGTAGACGAGGTTGTTTTCCAGGCGGATCCCGGTCGAGCCCTCGTCGTTGTACAGCCCCCAGCCGCCAGCGCCGGTCTTGTTGTACGAGTCCACGTCGTGGATCACGTTGTTGCTGACGCTCGTACCTGGCGAGATGCCCAGCGTGTAAACGCCGCCCATGTCGCTGAGCACGCCCCGGCCAATGTGGTGAAGATGATTATATTCGATGATGTTCTGCTGGCATTGCGAGGCGGAATAGCCCCAGGTCCAGCCCACGGAGACGGCCGTGTAGAAGAGGTCGGCGATGTCGTTGTGGGTGATCGTGTTGTCGCTCGACTGGCCGATCCAGAGCCCGACGCATCCCGGGAAGATCTGGCCGCCACCGCGTATGATGCAGTTGTCCACGGTGATGTGACCGGTCCGGTCGGCCGCATTCGCGAGCATGCGCGTCTCGCCGATGCGCACGCCGCCGGCGCCCAGGTCGGTCAAGGCCGAGTGCTCGATGCGACAGTCTGTGCAGCCGTGCCGGAACCAGACTCCGTAGATTCCCACGTGTTCGATCCGGCAATCGATGATCGCCAGGTGCCGGGCGTTGTCGGCCATGATCACGGCCGGGATGGATACGGCCGCCTGGCCGTCGGCATGGCCCTGCGCCGGAAGGTGATAACGGCTGTGGCGAAACGTCAGGCCCTGGAACGACAGGTGCTCCACGGCCGCTTCAGGATCGGCCTTCCCCTGGATCTCCAGAAACGCGTCGGTCCGCGGTGCGACCACCGAGGCGCTGGCCGGGTCCTCGCCCGCCAGCGGCTTGTAGAGGAGCGTGCCCTGGCGATCGAGGAACCATTCGCCAGGTGCGTCAACGGTGCCGGGAATGTTTTCAAAGTTGTAGCGCTGGTTCGGCCCCCAGTTGAAGAAAGGCCAGGGCGCACGGCCGGTAAGAATGACCAGGCCGGTCTGATGATCGACGGAGGCAATCCGGTGCCGCGAGATTTCCCAGGAGTGGAAGACGACGACGTTCACGTCGTGAAGCTGCTCGGCAGAGAGCCCGCGCAACGGCTCGAGATCTTCCTTCCTGCCGATGAACGCGCGGTTTTCCATTGCCGAGGTCTGACCGGTGGCAGGGTCAATGGCCCTGCCGACCCGCTTCAGCATGTAGTGGTAGAACGTGTTGGGCGTGCGCGACGCGTGGCGCGCCGGCCGTTCACGAAAAGCTGCTCGAAATGGAGCCGGTTGCCCGCGATGTCGGGAACCCTGGTGGTCCAGAGGCCGTCCGCCCGGCGCGAGAACCCGGTGATCGCTCGCCCGCCGTCGAAGATGGGCCGGGCGCCCGGTGCGGCCCGGTACGTCACGGGAGCTGCCGCCGTGCCGCCATCGGCCGGCTCGAAGACCACGGGACCGCTCACCGGGTACGTGCCGTTCGCAATCAAGACCGTGATCGGCCCGTCCGGAATCTTACGCTCGCGGCGCAGGGCACGCAGCCGGTCACGTGCTCCGGCGAGCGTGGCGACGGGACCGTCATTTCGATCGGTGCTGGGACGAGCCAGCGCCACCGACCAGCCATCATTGCCGTCAGGAGCCACGTGGATCGTCCATCCGCCAGCCGGTTGAGAAATCTCGTAAGCTTTGGAATGGGGAAGCGTAGTAACGAAGGTGGGTAGCGTCAGGGTCAGCAGGAGGAGGGAATGCGGGAGAGGCGGGAGGCGCATGGCAGGTTGCTCCAGCAGAGCCGCTCATCGCCGGGCAGTGGCCTGCCAGGAACAACGAGGAACGGCCAGCCTGGAGAATAACGCGCGCCCGCCACGTCCACTACCGGGCAGAGAATCGATGGGCTGGAGTGCGGGAACCATGGCGACGAATCACAACGGATCCCATGAAAGAAGATCAGGGGCCACCGTGGACGATCTGGCTCCACGACCACGGTCGGGCAGTTCGCGTGGCCGTGGAGCCTGGATCAGCGGTCTGGGAACCTCACGAGATGTCGGTCGGGCCCGCGGGCAGACGGCGATCAAGGCCGGGTCGGGCTCGCCGTGAGCCCTGGCTTGGCCTGGCGTCCTTGTTCTCGTTGTCCTTCTCTTTCTGGCCCTTGAGGCCCTCCAACTCCTTCAGGAGCCTGTCCATCTTGTCTTCCAGTTCGCGCAGCCTGCGCTCGACCCGGGGGTTCGCTACCGCACCAGGCGGCGGAACGGCCATCCCGGGCCTGCGCGGCAGAACCCCGCGGCCTTCCCTCGGGCGCGGCTCCGCTCCGGGGGCGTTCACCTCTGCCTTGGGTGGAGGTTCCGGGACAGCGCGGGGCGGCCGGCGGGGCCGGGGGACGTGGGGGAGCAGGAGGTTGCGCGGGCGCGGCTGTTCCGTCGCGCCTTGGATTCCGCGCCTGCCGCTGGTCGCGGCGCTCGATGGCCTGGAGCCGGCGCATCGCCTGGCGCAGCCTCTGCTCCATCTCGCGGATCTCCTTGCGCACCTGCTGGGCGTCGGGTGAATTGCCCGGCGCGTCAGGGCCGGCCTCGGCCGCAGGCGGCGCAGCAGACCTGGAAGGTTGCGATCGCAGGCTCTGCGGCGCCTGCTCGCGCGCCCGATCCGCACGGTCGCGGATGGACCTGCGAAATTCGTCGCGTGCCTTCTCCAGGGCGTCGTTCAGGTCCTTGCGGGCCTTCTCCGCGGACTCGCGCGCCTGCTGGTTCAGCGAGCCGCCGTCCTTCAGCGCTCCGTGCCACTCCTCCCTGGCCTTCTCGAACGCGCGATGGAGGTCTTCGGAGGTCAATCCTTCCTTGTCGAGCGTCTCGGCCACATCCTTGGCGGCTTTGTCCAGGGCTTTCAGGATCTCGTCGCCGAGAGGAGTGAGGTCCTTCCTCAGTCGCTCACCCAGCTCATTCAACAGGCTTTCCAGATGCTCGGCTGCATCCTTATGATCCCCGGCCACGTCCAGATCGCGGTCGTCATCCTGGTCGTTCTCCTCGAGACGCTGAGGGGCACGATCGCCGCGATCGGTTGCCTCTCCCTGTGCTTTCTCCTGCTGGAGAGCCAGCTTGATCTCGCGCTCGAGGTTGATGCTCGAACCGCTCGCGGCATCGGGCCCGCGCTCGGCCTCCGGCCTCATCGCGTCGGGAACCTGGCCCCAGGAGGGGGCCAGCGGCAAGATCAAGGCGGCAAGGCTGAGCACGGCCAGCCGTGCCGACCAGCCAAGCGTCGTCGTGGTCCTGGCTTGCACGATCATTCTCATCCTCCGTTTCAGAATGGAGACATGCCCCCTGCCGCCGATCACGGCCGCGGCCGCGGGTACGGCCACGCCAGGCGCCTGGGAGGCGGAGAGGAAATCCAACGTCGCCATCAATGCGCTTGCATACGCCGTCGATCCGCGGGGCATGATGTGCACGGCCCATGCGTCGCAGCACTGTTCCTCGGCCTCGCGCAACCCGCGCCTGGCCATCCAGAGCACCGGATGCCACCAGTACAGCCCGGTGACCGCCAGGTCGAGCCAGCGGATCCAGTGGTCTTTTCGCTTCAGGTGCGCCAGCTCATGGGCGATGAGCGCGCGTTGCTGGCTGTCGTCGAGTTCGGGCCAGAATTCCCCTGGAAGCAGCAGGCGGGCCCGGCCGCCCAGTGTCCAGAGCATGGGCGGAATGCGGCCGGGCACCATCCATGTGGTCGGAGCCCGCTGCAACCGCATCGCGCTGGCCACGCCGCTGACCATCGACTGCAACCCGGCCGATGCCGGCTGAACGTCGCGCAACAGCCGCTGAAGCCGCATCATGCGGAGTGCGGCCAGCGTCCAGAAGATCAACCCTCCAACCACCACCAGCGCGAGACCGATGATTTTCCAGCCGGGAAGATCCGCCAAGGCCATCGCAGGAACCCGCAACTTCCGGGCGGAACGCGGCTCGCCAGCTTGTGCCCCAGCCGGGGCCGAGCCGGCGAGGACCCGCTCCTCATCGACTTCGGCCGGAGCCTGGCGGACGACGTCTGGTGCAAAGGCTGGCAGTGTGGCAGGAGCCCACGGAACCGCTTCATCGCGGGCCACCTCCGCGGAGCGTGCGGAACCTCGGTCCAGCAGGTCGGCGGGCACCGGTACCCGCAAAAGTGGAGGAGTCACGAGCTTGAGCAGGACTACCAGCCACAGGCTATGGACCAGGGCCGGCCAGCGCCCGAGCCGGCCCAGCGCCAGGGGCACCACGGCCAGCGCGGTTGCCGCCAGGGCGTTGCTCAGCAGGATGTCGAAAACAGGCTCCATCTGCCCATGGCCTCCCGACGGTGGTCCTGCCCCGGTCTTTCAGGAACGCGGCGTGCGCCTGGATCGTGCTGTCCTCTGCGCGCGGCCCCGGGCGGATCCGCCGCGCCTCCCTCGCCGGGCTCCGGACTGACCGGCCGCGGCGTGTCCTCAGTCTGGGGCTCGTCCATGATGGCCCGCAACGCCAGGCGATCCCCGTCGGTCAGATCGCCGGCCCGTGCCAGATGGGTCAAGAGTGGCGTGAGTGACCCGTCGCAAAGCGACTCCACCAGCGACCGGAGGCGCCTGCCGATGAGCTGGTCGCGGTCGAGCACCGGCACGAAGCGATGCACGAAGAGCGAGCGGTCACGGCGCACCAGCCCCTTGGCTTCCATCCGGTCCAGCAGCTTCTGGACCGTGGCGTACTGGGCCGCTCCGCCGCCCGGATAAAGCGTGTCGGTCAACTGCCGGATGGTTGTCATCCCCTGGTCCCAGAGGATGCGCAACACCCCCAGCTCTGCTTCCGTGACGTCCCGCGCCGGCCGGCCCATCCGGTTCCCCGATCTCAGTCATTATGTCTGGAGGTTCAGTCGTTTTGTCTGAAGGCAGGATACCTCCTTCCCCATTGCGAAGTCAAGAAGCGCTTCGCTGATGGAACCGAAATATTTCCAAGGTGATCAGCGGCCCATCAGAGCGGCCTCGGAGCTTGTCACGCGGCCGCCCTGGAATTCATGACCGCTGACCACTGTGCGCCGCCACTTACTGCTCCTGGAGCTTCGTCAACAGACTGCGGACAAGCGACTCCTCGCCGATGACGCGCTTGCGGTAGCCAGGAGTGTGGGTTCGATGGATCTCGACGCGGGTCTCCTGGAGCGCCTGCTCAAGCAGACGGATCAGCTCGAAACGCTCTTCCTCGGTGATCGAGAGCGGGCGCACGTCGGTTACGGGCATGGCTGCCATGGGAGGTTGCTCCTGTCTGGTGGTCTTCCTGTCCCTCGGGAATCACGCGTTTCCTGAAACATGATGATGCTTTCCAACAATCTTCACGGTGCTGGCCTGGGGGCCCTTCTCGCCCAGTTCCTCGACGAAGCTGACTTCGGAACCGACGTCGAGGCCGCCGAAACCAGGGCTCAGAACGCTGTTGCGGTGGAAGAAGAGCTCGCGGCCGTCACTGGTCTCGAGGAAGCCGTAGCCAGCCTCGGGAAAGAGCCGGGCCACGCGCGCATGCGGAGGGTCTTCGTGAGTTTTGACGAACCCGCGGCGACGACTGACAGACTCCTCGATCTGCCGTTCGATCTCCTCGAACGCTTCCACGATCACGGGTGGAAGATCGCCCATCCCGGCGCCTTGGGCGCTTTCGCGTTTGGCCACAAGCTCGACCCCGGGCATCTTCAGGTCAATACGGACCTCGATCGGGTTGCCGTCCCTGTGATGGCGGTGGGGCTGGTCGACGACGACGCGGCAGCCGGTGATCCTCGAGTGAGAACTCACCAGGCGATCGACCGCCTCCTGGACGGCACTCTCGATGAACCGGGAGTGAGGGAGATTGTGGAACGAGAGCTGGAGAGGAGTGTTCATGGTCGTTCCCTTGGGGGACGGCCGCGACGGCGATGAAGTCCGTAGCGGCTTGGGGCCTTCGCCCTGGCCGGAGCCGAGTCGAGTCGAGCCGAGTCGAGCCAAACCGGGCTGTCGGCCATGGAAGGCCCCTGATCGTGAAGAAGAGCACAACACCACGGACGTGGAAGAGGGGCGGCGGAACGGATGGTCTTGCCGGGCAAGCGGCCGGACGCAGAGCCGTCGGCCGGACTGGGGCCAGCCGACGGAACGCGCCCCGCGATGTTCCCGAGCCGGGCTCCGCAGCCGCGCGACCACGCCGATTTTCCAAGACCCGGAGGATCGGAGATGAAGGGTCTCGATCGGATTCGAGGGGGATGGTCTCCTCGAATCGCTCTCGGCAACGCCAAGGAGGGCTCTGCGTCTGGACGCAGAAGTCCCGATCACCTGACACGCCGACCGGTTCATGTCGGACCGGTTCAGACCGGGCCGATCATTCCTCGGTCCTCTTCCTTCATTCTACCCGCGCGACGGAGGGTTTCCCAGGAGGCTAGCGCGATTGCTTGGAGAGTTGTCGGCGCAGCGTCTTGAGCCGCTGCTTCGTGACGAGGTAAGGTAAGTCGTCAATGGCGCCGGGACGCGTCAGGTCCTGGTTCTGTTTGACCACGGCGATGAATCCCTCACACATCTCGTCGTTGGCGCCCAGGCCGAAGCTCACGGTCTTGGGCGGGGTATTGGGGTTCCTGGGGTGGGCCGAGTTGTTGTAGTGGGCCACCACCTTCACCACAGATCCCGCGGGCAACGGTATTCTCTTCTGGAAGTAATAGGTGCTCTGCCACGACGGATCCCAGTCGGGAATCTGGATCAGATCTTGAGTGCGGCCGTTGGGCAAGGTGACCGACATCCGCATGTCGCGGCCCAGCAAGTGCATGTGCGGCGAGACGGCCAGCACCTCGACATCGGCGGGGATGTTCCAGCTTGCCTTGACCTCGATGTTCGACTGGCCGGCGGGTAGCACGAAGTCGGAGTTCGAGGCGGTACTCCAGTGCAGCGCCTGCTTCACCGGCTTGCGCGAGAAGTAGATGCCGATCCGCGTGCGGTCGACCTCGGGCTTGCCCGTGGAGTGGTAGTGAACCTGGAGGATCACGTCAGACTGGCGGGGCAGGCGCTGGCCAATGCCATCGGGCAGATGATGGGGCTCATGCCCGGCGGCCCAGAAACCCAGGTCCTCATAGGCCGGAATACCCGGTCCGGAGAACGAGGTGTAGCCGGGTCCTTTATCGGCCTCGTCCCGGGCCCGTGCCATGCCGGATGTATCGAGAAATGCGTTAATGTGATGAACCACACGCATGTTTCTGGGACGAAAGTCCATGGACGAGATGTACGCATCACGCGCCAGGTTGGTGGGCAGGACGAAGCAGCGGTAGGTGTCCGGCGCATCGCCGGGGACGGTGTAATCCTCGGCGGGTTCCAGCACCAGGTCGGGCGGGCCGAGCTTCCAGTCCGTGCTGAAGCGAAGCGGTGCAGGCATGTCCTTGGGGTCGCCGCGCGGCGCTCCGCCTTCCGCCCACGCTTCAAGGACCTGGATTTCACCCGGAGAGAGCGACTGGTCGTGCTTCAGCCTGGGACCGACGCCCGGTTTCGGCTTCCACGGCGGCATCTGCCGCTCGCTGGCTACCATTGCGATGTCCTCGGCACGCTTTCGCGCCTGCTCGAACGTCTCCAGGGCGAAGGGACCAACCTGGTGGCTACGGTGGCAGTTCTGGCACTTCTTCTGGAGGATGGGGGCCACATCCCTGGTGAACGTGGGAGGATTCTTGGCCTTGGCCGGCTCGTCGGCCATAAGCGTGGGCAGATGACTGGCGGCCATCCATGTCAAGAACCCCAGGCGCACCAGGCAGGCAGACCTGGACCTGATCCTGATCCAGCGACCTTGCAAGCCGAAGGACTGGGCCATGGGAGATCCTCCAGGATCCAAAGCTCCATGGATGCGCGTGCCCGAACAAAGTCGGCGCCATCACAGAGGGAATCCAGGCGTAAAATGAACGAGTCTCAATGAGTGATGGGATCTAAAATCTGATGCTATCCCCGACGATCGGGCCCGTCAAGAAGCCAAACACCGTGGCCGGGCCCGTTTCCTTCTCCAATTGCAGCTTTCACCGAGGACGCAGACACTTCTGGTTGCCACGGCTCGCAAGGAAGCACACCGCAAGCTCGCACGGCTCAAACGGTCGCGGGAGGACTGTCGAAAGGTGCGGAGGCTGTACATGGCCGCAGCCAAGCCCGTGCAGGCTCCCCGCGCGCCGCCCTGTCCGTGAGCGACGCGCGGGAATAAGAACCGCAGGCGAATTGTCAAAGACCATCCAAACCGAGACCATGCGCGCCATCCCCACATACATGGCTTACGATGGAATCGCACACTCCTTGCGAACTTGCCCGCGGCGTGCTCTCTTCCGGTTGGCACCAACTCGTGTGCGGTGGGCTCGTTCCTGGCAAGCAAACCCTCGCCCGTTTTGCGGGAGCGGGTAGCCGGAGGCCGGGTGCGGGCTTCTGGCAGACCAAGAAGCCAACGGCAATTGTGGCCACCCGTTCAGACATGGGCACTCCATGCGTCTCGTCTTCTCCTCGATCCACTGAGATTTCGACCCCTCCGGCGGCGCGGCGCTATGCACGCGCGGGATGCTCGAGCTGCTGGCGGCGCGGGGGCCTCAGGGGTGAGCCCAACCTGCACCTCGTGGCATGCACGCAAGGGCGCTGCCTCCGTCTGCCGGTCCCGGCGTTCGTGGCGCATGACCGCTTGCGACAGCGCCATGGCGTCTGTGGCACATGACCACGGCCGTCAGGCCGTGGTTCGGACGGGCGCAGCCCCCAGCCTCGGGCGTGAGCCCGACCTGCATCGCGCCACATCACGCTCATCCCCACGGCGATGCTCCACCCGACTCGGCGTCCGCGGCACATGACCACGGGCGTCAGGCCGTGGTTCGGACTGACGTAGCCCCCAGCCTCGGGCGTGAGCCCGACCCGCATCGCGCCGCAGCACGCGTATCACCGCGTCGTCGTCACCGCACCGCGCACCCGCCCAGGTTCGCCAGGTGATGCCGGCCCAGCCGCCCCGCGATCTCCCGCAGCCGTTCGCGGCTCGCCGCGAAGAACCTCCCCAGCAGCCGCCCACCCGCCAGCTTCAGCAGCCGCGCCTGCCAGTTCTCCGCATTGCTCCCCAGCCGCTCCAGGATCCCCGCCACTTCGGCCGAGATCGCCGCCTTCCCTTCGCGAAACAGCCGGCCCGTATAGTCCACCAGCAGCAGGTAGTTCCCCAGCGAGAACCCCTCGATCATCCCTTCGCGACCGCGACAGGAGTCCAGCTCCAGCTTCCTGCGGTCCTCGATCGGGCACAGCCACAGCCCTTCTTCCAGCCCCTCCGCCGCCTGCGACCCCGCCACACTGCCCGCCTCGGCGGCCTTCAGGTCCTCGGCTCGCCCCTGTTCCTGAACGTGCTCGACCCGCTCCTTGATCGACGTGTGCGGGCTGGCCTCCGGAACCTGGGCGATCCCCGCCGCCACCGGGTTCAGATCGATGAAGGCACAGGTCGCCAGCAACGATTCCTCATCGAGGATCGCCACGCTCTGGAACCGCCCCTCGAAGAACGCCCCGCGCGTGTTCTCCTCGCGGTTGGCTATCCGCGACAGCGGTTCCTTCAGGCACTTCATGAACCAGCTCAGGCTTTGCAGCCGCTGGCGAGCCATCGCCACCCACTTCACGTCTTTCAGCCGTTCCTTGACCCACGCGTCCGAAACCGGCAGTGCCCGCCGGGCCTTGTCGCGCGGTGGAAAGAGTCTCCCCCAGCGCCGCACGACCTCCTCATCCGACCACCCCGCCGCCACATCCGGGTCGAGCCGCACCAGCAGGTGCAGATGGTTATCGAGGATGGCAAACCCGCCCACGGCGACCGAGAAGATCTCCGCAAGTTCCCGCAACCGCCGTTCGATCCATTCTTTACGGTCGAGCTGCCCCTCCCCGAGCAAGAACGCTCGCCGCACACAGCGGCTGATGCAGTGATACCAGCGGGTGACGGACGGATCCACCAGATGTGCACGGGCAATCGTCATGAGCGTACCTCCCAGCAGGATCCGCACAAGCTACCCGATTCCACCGACCGAGTCAAGATTGCATTGCCTGTCCTTTCTTTCTGTTCGCTTCATCTCACGAATGGCGATTGCGGATCTCAACCCCGATGAGTTATGAATGATTGCTGGCTACTGGCAATACGCTGCCACGTCATCTCGTTCGACTTAGGAGTTTTACCTCAACGTAAACTTAGGCAGGATTACCAAGATCACCAAATGATGCGCGTGAGCTTGGGTGATCCAATTACAGCATCTTCAAGGCACGTGGGATTTGCTCATCCAAAGACCACTGAGATAGATCAATGTGGCGCATTAATGGATGTGCAACGTTCGAGCAGGCAAACTAGCCCTTAACCAAGCGTGATACGTGGACCAACTTGGTCGAAATTCCAGAAAAAGCTCGAAAACCCCCGGAGATTTTGGAATAATGGAGGGTCGAACACATCCTCACTATTCCAAACTACGGAGGCTTTCGAGTGAATCATACTATCCCCCAGAAGACCCGAAAACGCAACAGTAAGAAAACGCGACAACGCAACCGCAGAATCCTCAACGAACGCAAACGGAGAGTCCTCAAACGCATCGAGAACCGGCCGGGACCAGAACGCGAAGTACCCATGATGACCGCCAGCAATATCCACTACGAACTGGCCGACCGCGTCCAGGGCCTTAGCCGCCGGTGGCATCGGCGCCATGCACTTGCTGGCTCGCAATACCGGGTTGATCACGGATATTGACACCAACCTCATCCTGTTCAAGCGGCATCTGCCCTATCACGAATCCGACCATGTCCTGAACATCACCTACAACATTCTCGCGGGTGGCAAACGGATCGAGCATCTGGAACTGCGGCGCAACGACGAGGTCTATCTCAACGCCCTGGGCGCCGAGCGCATCCCCGACCCCACGACGGCCGGGGACTTCTGCCGTCGCTTCTCCGAGGCCCATGTCGTGGCCTTGATGGACGCCATCAATCAAACGCGGCTGAGGGTCTGGTCCGAGCAACCCTCCGAGTTCTTCCAGGAAGCGATCCTCGACGCCGACGGCTCCCTCGTCGGAACCGACGCGGAGTGCAAGGAAGGTGTCGATATCGCTTATGACGGTACCTGGGGCTATCACCCTCTTTTGATCTCGCTGGCCAACACGGCCGAACCGCTCTACCTGGTCAATCGCAGCGGTAACCGTCCCTCCCATGAGCACGCCGCAATTTACCTCGATAAGGCCATCAACCTTTGCCGCCAGGCCGGCTTTCGGCGGGTCACGCTCCGTGGCGACACCGACTTTACCCAGACCAAGCACCTGGACCGCTGGGATCAGGCCGGCGATGTCCGCTTTGTCTTCGGTTTCGACTGCAACGAAGCCCTCAAAACCAGAGCCGACGAACTGCCGGCTGACGCGTATCGCTATCCTGGAGCGACCGCCGCGCTATGAGATCAAGACCGTGCCCCGCCAGCAGCCCGAACGGGTCAAGCAGCAGATCGTCAACGAGCGGGGGTTCCAGACGATTCACCTGCTCGAGGAGATGGTCGCCGAGTTTGAGTATCAGCCGATCGCCTGCACAAGAAGTTATCGAGTCATCGCGGTCCGCAAGCTCTTGGGAATCGACAAGGCCCAATTGCGGCTCTTCGAGCAGTACCGCTACTTCTTCTACATCACCAACGACCGCGACACCCCGGCCGAGGAGATCGTCTTTTCGGCCAACCAGCGGTGCGACCAGGAGAACCTGATTGCCCAGCTCAAGAGCGGAGTGCATGCGCTGACAACGCCGGTGGACAACCTGGTGAGCAACTGGGCGTACATGGTGATGGCGAGTCTGGCGTGGAGCTTGAAGGCATGGAGCGCCCTGCTGACACCGGCCTGTCCCCGGCACGCGGCGAAACATGAGGCCGAGAAACGCTCGCTGTTGCGGATGGAGTTTGCGACGTTCTGCGCGGCGATGATCCAGATGCCGTGCCAGATCGTGCGGTCGGGCCGGCGGCTGATCTACCGCCTGCTGTCCTGGAACCCATGGCAAGGAGTCTTCCTGCGACTGGTGGAGCGTCTGCACGGCTGTCGGCTGTGCTAAAGCGAAACAATCATGAAGTCGGGGTCCGGATGCCCCGATCAGCGTAGGCCATCGAACCAGGAGAGGAGACAGGGGATGGAGCAGAAAGCAAGGCAGTGCATGACCGGGGCCGAGGCACCCGGGCAGTAGAAGGTACGTGATCGAAGAAAACACTTGATTATCTTCATTGTACATATTTCGAATAATATATTACGCTTGTTTTGGGACTAGCTACTGTCACGACGGCCCACTCGATTCTCATGCAATTCCAGCTCTGCACTTCAAGTGCTGCTGTGCTACCGGGTGAACAGGAGGGGACTGTCATGAAGCTGGTACGGCGACCCAGAACGATTTTCGCTCTTTGCATGGGGTTGCTTAGCCTTGCAGCGATCGCCTTGCTCTTACATCTGATCCCTATCCGCCACTCAGGATCTAACAATTTGCAGTATTACGATGCTGCGCTAGCAAGTAAGCATATCAAGTCCGGTGCCGCGGGCGCCGACGACGATTCACAACCACACCCTGTCGAGCTATCTCTCTTTCAAGTCCTCTCGAACCCTGAGCGTTTTCACGGAAAGCCTGTCAGACTCTGGGGCTTTCTTCGAGTTCGGTTCGAGGGAACGGGTATATACGTTACAAGTGAGGATGCAAATTACGTAGTTAACCGCAACGGCCTGTGGGTTAGCTTCGAAGGCGGAAGTTGGAAGGAGTGCGGGATTCGCCCCGAGCGGTTTGATAGGAGACATGTCTTGATCGAGGGCATATTCGATAAGGATGACCACGGTCACTTGGACGCTTGGTCTGGGGCCATTCATGATGTGTGGCGCGTGTTGGAGGAAAAAAAGGTTTTCGACGATTGAGGAGTGTGCGTCGCACAGCGATGTGCGTTTGCGGTCGGCCCGAGGCCGGGAGACAGGCAAAATTGCTGACTTACAGTAGCACCGCTCTCTTTTCGTAGAACACATCACCGACCAGCCCTGGAGTTGGCCGACGACTACGACCAGTTCTACTTCAAGACCGTCTGTTCGATCCCAGGCCCTCGAGGAATTTACGTTCCAAGTTATCTTTCTTTCGCGCCAACACTGACCGCGATGACGTCTGCTCGTAACGGGCGGGTAGTTGACGTGCCAGTTCATCACACAATCGCACCAACACATTCTGTGATCACGCCCATCCATAACGGAGGGGCAACCATCTACCGGGCCATCGAGAGCGTCGTGGCACTGACATGTCCCTCCTGGGAGCTCATCGCCATCGACGACTGCTCCTCTGATGGAACGTACGAGAGGCTTCTCGCGTCGGCGTCGAAGGATGTGCGAATACGGCCACTCAGGACCAAGACAAACCTCGGGCCGAGTGCGGCCCGCAATCTCGGTTTGAGATCTGCCCGCGGCCAGTACGTCGCCTATCTCGATTGCGACGATGAGTACTACCCGGAGGTTCTGGAGAAGGCAGCCGCCTTGATCGGCAAGGCCGATGTTCTCGTCTTCGGCTACGATTATATCGTGGAGGGAGAAACGCCGCCAAAGAGATACTCGTGGGACCCGGTGCCACACCGGGGCGAGTTCTTCGCGGCCAACCTATCTACGCCGCTGGGCATCGTCCACCGCCGCGACCTGGGCACAATGGTCGGCGGCTTTGACGAGTCGCTCTGGTGCCTGGAGGACTGGGAGTTTTGGAAGCGACTAGCTCGTGCGGGTGCCGAGTTCCTGTTCGTGTCCCACCGCAGTGGCCTCTACCGCTTCCGCGAAGGTAGTCGTAGCCACACACCACGGGTCACCAGCCACCAGCATCGGTTGTACGAGACGAATCAGTCGTCCGCGAGGAGCCTTTACATATCTCCCTCCACTCCGCCTGTTGGCCGGCGCCTGGCCCGTAGCGCGGTGTTCGTCGCCTCCGAGGCATTCGTGAGTCCCGCCCACCCGCTAGGGGTCGCGGCGTCGGCTGTCATGGAACTCCTGGGGAGCCAGGGCCTATCTTGCCAGGCTTTTTGTTCGGTGCCGCCTGCTGATCAAGCCGGAAATGCCGTGGACCGAATGATCGACAGCATCGGCTTGCCCCGGCAATCGAGGCCGTCCACCGGCGGCATCCGGCAGGGCATTATTTCGCATACAAGGCTGGGGCTCGTGCCGGTTACTCTCGTCCGGCCCACTCAAGCTCAGAAAGACGATCCGTACGCCGAGGCTCTCGCAGGCTTCCTTGCGTTTTTCGAGACGTTTCTGGAACGCAACCGGCCGGATGTCCTCATCGCCTACAGCCCAGTTCCCAGCCATGACCCGCTGCTCCGGCTCGCGCGGCGCTGCGACATCCCTATCGTCGTCCCAGTGCTAGATGTGCCCCATCGAGATCGGATGGCCTTTTCGGGGGTCGATTACTGCCTGGTAAGCACCGAGCAGGCGCGCCAGCGGTATTGGCAGGCACTGGGGTTGAATTGTGTCCTTCTGCCTCCGGCGATCGATTGGGACCGGACCTTCGCTCCTGAGCGCCGAGGCCGGTTCGCGACCTTCGTGGCGCCCCTGGCCGGCCGCGGGTTGCTGTTGTTCCTCCAGATCGCGGAGCAGCTCGCGCGACACCGGCCGGACATCCCGCTTCTGATCGTTGATGACGCGATGTCTCCCGGGTTCTTTGCAGGTACAGGGCTCGACCCCGCGCGGCTTGGGAATGTGACGGTCATGAGCCAGGTCCGTCACCCTCGCGATTACTACAGTCTGACCCGACTGCTTGTCCTTCCCTGGGCCGGAGACGTGCCACTCGCTTTCACGGCGGCCGAGGCCAAGATCTCCGGCATTCCGGTCGTAGCTAGCAACATCGGGCCACTTCCAGAGCTTGTCGGCGAGGCGGGCTTCTTGCTTGACATGCCGCCCGGACTGTCACTACCCAACCCGCATCCTCCTGCCACGGAGGAGATCGCGCCCTGGGTCGAGGGCATCATTCGTCTCTGGGACGACGCTTCGCTCTACGAGCAGCTCAGCACGGCGGCCCGCGACGATGGACAGCGCTGGCGCCCGGAGCGTGTCGCACCACTCTACGCCGACTTCGTTCGCAACGCGCACCCTCAGCCCGGACCACCGTTCATTCCGTTGCCTGTGACTTGAAAAGTGCGATCCATGAAACCTGGCTTCTTCCAGGTCGGATGTTGAGGGCCATCAGTCACAACCAGTCGTTCGCGTCTTGGAAGTTCGAGATGAAGAGCAGCAGATACTGGAGCCTCCACCTTGTCGAAACCAGCATCCTATTACTCTGGCTTGAACGGAGCCCTGCTCGGCGCCGTACCAGTGGGCGTGCGATCGATCCTCGACATCGGCTGCGGGGATGGGGCGCTGGGCGAGGCTCTCAAGAACGGCCATCCGGGACGACGGGTCTATGGGGTTGAGCGCGAACCGAAAGCGGCGCGGCGAGCGGCGGAGCGGCTGGACGGCGTATTTGAGCTGGACATCGAGCGGGAAGGACCGCCGATCAATGCGGGATCGCTCGACTGTATCCTCTTCGGCGACGTGCTGGAGCACCTGCTTGAGCCCGAAGCCGCGCTCACGCGGTGCCGTTCGCTGCTGGCTCCCGGCGGCATCGTCCTCTGCTCGATCCCGAACGTCCAGCACCACTCGATCCTGACGGCCCTGCTCACCGGCGACTTCCAGTACACCGATGCCGGTCTGCTCGACTCGACGCACCTGCGGTTCTTCACGCTCTCCACCATGTTCAAGCTCCTGCTCGACGCCGGCTTCTTGCCGGACGTCGCCGACATCATCCGCGTACCCTGCCCGCCGGCGCTGATCTCCGCCGCAGGCCCATTGCTCGACCACCTCGGACTGAACCGCGCCCGCGCTGCGCGGCACCTCGACGCCTATCAGTACATCCTCCGCGCCAGACCGATCGACTCCCTTCGCGACCCAGGCGATGAGAAACAAGACCAGAACGCCGCGCCGCCCGCAAAGGTCGTCTGCTGCGTGACCGACCGTTCCATCCTTGAGGCCAACCTGCTGGCCTCGCCCGACCTGCGGGGCTTGTCGACCCACGAGGTCATCCTGCTGCGCGACTGCCCGGACGCGGCCTCGGGCCTGGAGGCAGGCCGGGCACGGGCGAGCCACTCGCTGGTTGTCTGGGCCCATCAGGACGTGTACTTGCCCCGCGGCTGGCTGGCCCGGCTGGCCCGCCAGGTCGATCGGGCGGAACGGCAATTCGGGCCGATTGGCGTGGCCGGAGTCTATGGAGTCGCGCGCGCCGAAGCAGGATGGCAACGCGTGGGTCGCGTCGCCGATCGCGACGGAGAGGAAGGGGAGGACAGGCATTCTTGCCTGTCAATACTGGGCGGTGGGCAGTGAGTGGGGGAGGGTTTCATGGCGGCCAGCGCATCGATCATTGTGACCTGTGCGAGCGTGCCCGCCGCGCAGGGTTTTCGCTGGCCGTGGCACATGACCAGTTCGTCCACCATTTCGGCAGCCGGACCTTCCAGGGCAGCGGCCTCAGCGCCGCCAGGCTGCTGGAGGAGAACGGCCGGAAGTTCTCAAAGAAATAGGAAAAGGGCCTCGGCCCACGCCGAAGCGTCAGCCTGTCTCCCTGGTCGGGTCGTTCCCCGATTTCAGCAGAGTCAGAGACTTCACAGGCGAGAGTGGCCGGTCAGTTCGATGAGTTTTTTCAGCTGTTCTCCGAACGAATCAGGTGACACGAAAGCGATTGATCCGAAAAAGGTTAGGTGCACCACCGCGACCGCACAGGGTCTGGTGTCTTTCAAGAAAATCACCGGCATGATCAGAAATTTTCTTGACCTTCCTTTCCGCGGAATTAAAATCGTCGTGCGTTCGGGCACCGCACTTTCTGATGTGACACGTTCGTTACCTCCACTTGTCAGTCTTTGTCTGCGCTGGCGTTCGCCGGCTCGCAGCGCGAGGTGGGCTACGTCCTGACCTCTGTTTCAAGCGTCATCTCGTGACTCGCTTCCAGGGGCTTACCCCGCCGGCTCTCGGTCCGCGCCTTTCTCGCCATGGACCGGGCCCGGTGGGCCACGGGATCGGACCGCGCCGGGCCGAGGGATTCGCATCCTGAGCAAGCACCGCCTCAGCTTCACCGAGCGAAGACGTGCCCGCATGGCCAGGAAGTTCGATCGCCTGGAACAATGCGAGCTCCGGATAATGATCACGGAACCGATCAGTCTGACGGCGCTGAGCATGGGGCTGCCCCTGGGGTTGGATTCCCTCCTGGGTCTGTCGGCGGCGAGCAAGGCGCAGCTTGCCGGCACCGCGGCCCGGCCCGGCCGGGGAAGCGGTGCAACTCCTGGACAGAATGCCCCCGCGAGCGCCGGCACCACGGCGCGAGCGGCGACTTTTCTCAACTCCGCCGCGGCGCGGCCGCGAACAACCGGCGGCGCGGGCAATGCACAAGGCCTCGTTCCCGTCTCCATCGTGCCGGCGCCAGCGGCGCCGGGCGACTGGCTAAGCCTGCTACCCCTGCAAAGCCCGGCCTCGAACGGTGTGACAGGCATCACGCCTCCCTGGCACCCGGCGCAGCGCCAGGGGGCCGGGCAGGTGATCAACCTGGGCACAGGCGCCGGCGGTAGTGCGCCAGCGGCTACTGCAAACCGCGGCGCGATCACGCCGCTGAAGGTTCCCGCGCCGGGTTCGAGCGGCAGCAACCAGGCGGCCTCCTCCGCCCTGCTGGCAGCCGCCTCCAGCGCGTCTCAGCCCACTGTCCCGCCAACGCCCAACCCGGGCGCCGGCAGCCCGGAGCCGGGCGCCTCACCTCCGCCCCATGCCGGTGCGCCTCCCAGCGCCATTCCACCCCAGCCGCCACCGCCGGCGAGCTCGGGGTCGAGCTCCGGCGGCGGCATCAACCCGAACATCGACCCGACGATCGGCAATTCCTCCGGGGCGAGCCTCGGGTCGTTTCCCTATTTCCCCGTGTACGTGGTCGATTATACGCAGGGTGAGGTGATGTTCCCGGGCGCCTACCAGCTGGCCACGTTCAACAAGTTCGTCGATCTCCGCGCCCAGGTGGAGAACACCACGGTCAGCTCGATCAGCTGGAACACCACCAACCTGACGCTGGTCAACCACGTCTCGGGAACCACCGGCTACGACCTGACCTTCACCTGGGGCAACGGCAGCGTCAACCCCGCGCCCAGCGTGAACAGCGTCACGCTCTCGGTGACCGATACCAACTCGCATACCGAGACGTTCACGTATGACTTCCTCGTTCCCGCCGGGTCCAGCTCGGGCATGAGCGGTGGCGGCGACCCCACCTGGCCAGGCTCGCTACCCCCTGACCTGGTGCAGCCCCAGGCGCCCGCCTTCGACAGCCATAACGTCTCCGTGGATGCCACCAGCGGCGCGCTCAACACGGACATCAACCTGCCCAGCTATAATCCCAACGTCCCGGCGCTCGCCCTGACCTACAACTCGCTCACGGCGGATCCACGCCCCATCGTCGACATCCCGCATGCGCTCAGTTCGTCGCTGACGCTCCCGTCGCAGGACAGCGGCCAGCTCAGCGTGAGCACCACCGGCGGCACCACGGTTTACACCGGCTCGACCTGGTATGACAACACCAGCCAGCTCATGCCCGGCGACATCCAGCAGATGGCGCTGCAAGCCAACATGACCGGACAGAGCACCGGGCGTTACAACGACACGGCCACGGTCGTCGATTACCGTGGCACCATGACCACCACGACGCTCACCGGCACCATGACCGTGCTCAACCAGTCCTCCAGCGCCATCGGCGACGGCTGGACGGTCTCGGGCCTGGAGAAGATCACGCCGGCTTCCGGCGGGGTGATCCTCGACCTGGGCAGTGGTGGCCGCAGCCTCTGGTTCAGCGGCAGCTTCGGCAGCGGAGGCGGCACGTTCACCGACCCGCCCGGCGAGTTCTCGACGCTGCTGGAGAACTCGGGAGGGACGTTCACGAGAACCCTGACCGACGGCACCCAGATCAGCTTCGACTCCGGCGGCCACGAGACGGCCACGATCGACACCAACGGCCTGCACATCACCTACGCCTACTCCAGCGGCAACCTCAGCACCATCACCGACCCGTACGGCAACATCACGACCTTCTCGTACAGCGGGGGCTACTTGCAGTCGATCAAGGATCCGGCCGGCCGCTACACGACCTTCACCCACAGCGGTTCCAACCTCACCGGTGCGACCTTGCCCGACAACTCGACCTGGGGCTATGCCTATGACGGCTCGGGCCGCCTGACCCAGGTGACGGATCCGAACTCGAAGACCGTGACGGTTGCGTACGACTCGGCCCAGCGCGCCTCGACGATCACCCGCCCGGACAGCAGCACCGAGGAGTTCTTCCCCGGCCAGGAAGCGGGATTCACCAACAGCGGCACCTCCGGCGGGGGCACGGCGGCCGTGCTGCTGGCCACCTCCGCCAGCACCTACACCGATCCCAACAGCAACACGACCTCGGTCCTGCCCGACTGGAACGGCCAGGGGCTGACCAACGTGGCCGTCGACCCGCTGGGCAACGTGGCCAGCTTCGATCGCATCGGCAGCGGCGCGTCCATGGGCCTGGCCACCGTCACCATCGACCGCCTGAACCGGATCGACAAGTACACCTACGATAGCAAGGGGAACATCACCCAGCACACCTACCCCGACCTGAACTACGACCAGTACAGCTACAACAGCTTCGCCGAGGTCACCCAGTTCACCGACGCCAACAACCATGTGTACACGTACGATTACGACAGCCACGGCAACCTGACGGTCACGCAGGACCCGATGGGCAACCTGACGACCATGACCTACACCGGCGACGGCATGCTGGCCACGCTCAAGGATGCCAACGGGCATACCACGAGCATTCAGTACGACAGCCAGGACCGCGCCACCACGGTCCTGAACCCGGACGGCACCAAGATCCTCTACGGCTACAACAACCAGGGGAACATCACCTCCGTCACCGACCAGCGGTCGAACACCACGACCTACAGCTACGACGCCATGAACCGCGAAACGGGCATGACCGACCCGTTGACGAACCGGACGACGTTTGTCTACGATTCAGGTGGCAACATGATCGTCGAACAGGACCCGACGCCATCGGGCCAGATCGCCCGCACGACGACCATCTCCTACGATGCGATGAACCGCGCGGTAACCGTCACGGCGCCGCTGTCGCGGGTGACGGTGTACGGCTACGACTCGGGCGGCAACCTGATCAAGATCACCGATCCCATGAGCCGCATCACGTCGATTTCTTATGATGCCCTCAACCGGCCGACGGTGGTCACGGCCCCGTTGACCGCCAGCGCCAACGCGGTGACGACCACGACCTACGATGCCGAGGGGCAGGTGATCCAGGTGGCCGACCCGCTGGGCCGGATCACGACGACGACGTACAACGACCGGGGCTGGGTGGCGACGGTCGAGGACGGCCTGGGGAACCTCACGACCTACGCCTACACGCCCACCGGCAAGCAATCGACCGTGACCAGCCCCGGCCACAGCGGGGGCTCGACCGAGTCGTTCTTCTACGACAAGGACGACCGGCTGACCACCTACACGGACGCCAATAATCACACGGCGACCTACGGGTATGACGGCGTGGGCAACATGACGGGGATGACCGACGCGAACGGCCACGCGACGCAATATGCTTATGATACGATGAACCGGTTGACCACAGTGACCGACGCGCTGGGGCATACCACGGTCTACGGCTACGATTCGGGAGGCAACCAGCAGACGGTCAAGGACGCGCTGGGGAACGTGACGACCACGCTCTACGACGCCGACAACCGGGCCACGACGATCGTCGACCCGCTGGGCAACACCACCACCATGGCTTATGACGCGGCCGGGCGGATGACGACTCTGACCGATCCGCTGGGCAACCACACGACCTGGGGCTACGACTCGGCCGACCGTTTGACCACGATGACCGATCCGCTGGGTAACACGGCGACCTACCTGTACAACTATGATGACCAGCTCATCGCGTCCACCGACCGCGACGGCCGGGTGGTCACGTACTCGTACGACTCCGGCGGCCAGGAGACCGGCGAGACCTGGTACAGCGCCTCCGGCGGCGTGACGAATCTTGTCACTCTCACCTACGACGCCGATAACGAGCTGACCAAGATCACGGATAACTACGCGACCCTGAGCTTCACCTATGACTCGGGTGGCAACCAGCTCACCGACTCCACGTCGGGTCCGGGCAGCCACCAGCCGAGCGTGACATTGACTTCCGGTTACGACGCGTACCACGACCGCACCAGCTTGACGGACAACATCACGGGCAACGTCGGCGTGACGACGTTCCAGTACGACCCTGCGTTTCGGCTGACGACCATCTCGGCCAGCTACAACGGCAGCGCCGGCCCGCAGGTGGTGCTGGGGTACGACCCGGGCAACCGCGAGACGTCAATCTCGCGGACCATCGGCGGCTCGGGCACGTCTGTGAACACCTCGATCGTCTACGACCCGGCCAACCGTGTCGGCACGATCACCGACCAGACGGGCACCGGCACGGCACTCTCAACGTATGTTTATGGCTACGACAACGCCAACCGCGTCACCACCGAGGTCAACGCCGAGGGGACGGTCACGTACGGCTATGACTCCGGTGGTGAACTACTGACCGCACGAGGCTCGCGGACGGAAAACTATAGCTATGACTCGGGTGGGAACCGGAACATGACCGGCTACACCACGGGCACGGGCAACGAGTTGAGCTCCGGCGGCGGCTACACGTTCACGTATGACAAGGAAGGCAACACGATCGGCGAGACGCAGCTCTCCACTCACGACGTCTGGACCTTCGGCTACGACGACCGCAACCGGATGACCAGCGCGGTGGAGAAAAACTCGGGCGGCACCACGCTGGAACAAGTGACGTACACCTACGATGCGCTGGATCACCGCATCGGCGTGGACACGAACGGCACCCAGATGTGGACCGTGTACGACGGCCAGGGCGCCGACGCCAATCCCTACGCCGACTTCAACGGCTCAGGCACGCTGCTCACCCGATACGTCTCCGGCCCGGCCGTCGACGAGCTCTTCGCCCGCACCAGCTCGGGCGGCACAACCGCCTGGTATCTGGCCGACAGGTTAGGAAGCGTGCGCGACATCGTGAGCACCTCGGGCACGAGCATCGACCACGTCGTGTACGACAGCTACGGCAATATCCTCTCCGAGAGCAGCGGAGGATCCAACGGCG
This sequence comes from uncultured Planctomycetaceae bacterium, assembly GCA_963833985.1. Classification (GTDB taxonomy): domain Bacteria; phylum Planctomycetota; class Planctomycetia; order Isosphaerales; family Isosphaeraceae; genus Aquisphaera. Next base: position 5,620,270 of record CAWIAD010000002.1, on the reverse strand, counting down.
ACCGGTTCAAGTTCACGGGGATGGAGTGGGATGCGGCGATTGGGCAGTATTATGACCATGCGAGGTGGTATGGGCCCGTGGTAGGAAGGTTCGGTCAACTCGATCCGCTCGGGTTCAGGGCTGGCGACCCGAATGAGTACCGCTACGTTCACGGTTCCCCGGGCAACGCGACTGACCCAAGCGGGCTGCAAGTTCCACTGGGCCGTGGATGGGGCAACTTTCCGGGGCCAGGAGATGCTCCTTGGAACATTCCGCCAAGGCCTGGCGGCCCGATGGCCTATCCCAGTGGTAAGCCATACCCCAGTAGTCCCAAATGGGCACCGGACCTGAACGCGAACAAAGAACAATGGAAATGGTGGAGGGATTGGATGCCTAGGTACAGGGCCTGGTATCGGGCCCTTCAAGAACACCAGGCCAAACAGGATGAGGCAATGTGGGCGGGAATCGAACTACAAGTGCAGGTGCAAGACGCGGATGTGGAGGAACTACAGCGTCAGTACGCCGAACAGCAAGCGGAGCTTGCGAACAAACTCTTTGAGGTCGAGAAGTGGATGTTCGAGCAAGCGCAGCAGTGGGTGCGCCAGATCCTCGCTGGTGAGCATCCTTCGATGGTGCTGCCACAACCGTCGCAAGAGCCGAACCCGGTGGTGGGTCCGGGGGTGGTTGGAGTAGACGGTAACCCCGTTGCCGGTGGCCGCCCCGGAGGCGGAGGGAACGGCCCTGGATGATCTCATGACCCCTCTCGCTTTTGCTGCCGTCGTAGCTGGACCGTCCCTTGCCTCCCCTAAATTCGAGTAAGGAATTGTCATGCACAAGTTGCTGTGCCCCATCGTCTGTCTAGCGATCGCCAACCATTGGCCGCTCAAAGCGCAAGACGTCCAGCCGATTGCTACTCTGGTTGGCCACAAGGACGAGGTGAGCTGCGTGTCCTTTTCTCCTGACGGAAAGCTCTTGGCATCAGCCGGTAACGATGATCAGACTATCAGACTATGGGACACAGTAGTGGGCGCGGAACGAGCATGTTTTTCGAAGCGCTCGTCCATCGGCAGAGTTGCCTTTTCACCCGACGGCAAGAAGGTCGCCTCCACCTCGTCATATCATTCGCTGAGGGTTAACCATCGGCGCATTATTCAGGACAGCAGCGTCGAGCTTTGGGATGTAGCCACCGGGCTAAATAGGGAGATACACAACACTCAGGATACGATCTTCGCTATCGCGTACTCTCGCGACGGCTCGATCCTTGCCATCTCTAGCGCGGGCCTGAAAGGGCAGACTTTGCTCTACGATCTCCGGACTGATCGGGTGGTGACATCCGTTGCCGGGGAGGCGTTGCCGAGTCTTCCTTTTAGCAACTGCGTGGCGTTTTCCACTGATGGTTCCTGCATGGCGACCACCAGGGGGCATGATGTTGTTGTCTGGGACACGACGACTTGGCGGTCGCGTGTCACGTTGACTGGCCACATCCGAATGCCAAACTCCGTCTGCTTCTCCCCAGACACTAGGTGGATCGCCTCCGGCGGAGATGACGACACGGCTCGGGTGTGGTACATGAATACCAACAATCTGAAAGCGACGCTCCGCGGTTTCCATGGCCATGTAGACTCGGTCGCTTTTTCGCCTGACAGCAAGTTGCTGGCCGCGGGATGCCGGGACGGGACCTTGCACCTTTTCGAGCCCGACTCGTTCGACGTCCTCACGGTGCTGAAGTGCCATGGCAACGTTGTACGCTGTGTGGCGTTTTCTTCGGACGGGAAACTGCTCGCCACCGGCAGCCGGGATCATACGATCAAGCTCTGGGACGTACCGTCGTTGGCGAGGGCCAAGAGCGCCGCTCCCATCAAGCCCGCGCGGGAGGCAGCACCTCAGCACGGGCCACCCAGCGACGGAGGGGGATAAGGTTTCAAAGGGGGATAAGGTGTCAGGGAGGGGGATAAGGTGAGAGGATAAAGTGTCAGAGATAAGATGTCAGGAGTCATTGTTTTGATTAACTACGCTACCATCACTCATGCCCACGACTCCGGCGGCAACATGCTGACCGACTCGACTTCCGGCGGCACGGGCCAGCCGAGCGTCACGCTCACCTCCGGCTACGACGCTTACCACGACCGCATCACCCTGACCGACAACATCGCTGGCAACGCCGGGCTGGCGACGTTCCAGTACGCCGCCGCCTTCCGGCTGACGAACATCTCGGCCAGCTACAACGGCACGGCCGGCCCCCAGGTGATCCTGGGCTATGACCCGGGCAACCGCCAGAATTCGATCTCGCGCACCATCGGCGGCTCAGGCACGGCGGTGAACACATCGATCGTCTATGATGCCGCCAATCGCATCGGTACCATCACCGATCAGACGGGCACCGGCACGGCGCTATCAACCTACGTCTACGGCTACGACAACGCCAACCGCGTGACCACCGAGGTCAACGCCGAGGGGACCGTCACGTACGGCTATGACTCCGGTGGTGAACTACTGACCGCCCGCGGCTCGCGGACGGAAAACTACAGCTATGACTCGGGTGGCAACCGCACCATGACGGGTTACACCACCGGCACGGGTAACGAGCTAAAGTCCGGCGGCGGCTACACGTTCACGTACGACAAGGAAGGCAACACGATCGGCGAGACGCAGCTCTCGACTCACGACGTCTGGACGTTCGGCTACGACGATCGCAACCGGATGACCAGCGCCGTGGAGAAGAATTCGGGCGGGACGACGCTCCAGCAGGTAACGTATACGTATGATGCCCTGAACCATCGCATCGGCGTGGACACCAACAGCACTCAGATGTGGACCGTGTACGACGGAAAGGGCGCCGACGCCAACCCCTACGCCGACTTCAACGGCTCAGGGACATTACTGACGCGATATGTCTCCGGCCCAGCCGTCGACGAGCTCTTCGCCCGCACCAGCTCGGGCGGCACAACCGCCTGGTACCTGGCCGACAGGTTAGGAAGCGTTCGCGACATCGTCAATACGTCCGGCACGAGCATCGATCACGTCGTCTACGACAGCTACGGCAATATCCTCTCCGAGAGCAGCGGGGGCTCCAACGGCGATCGGTTCAAGTTCGCGGGCATGGAGTGGGATGCGGCGATCGAGCAGTATTATGATCATGCGAGGTGGTATGAGGCGGGGGTCGGGAGGTTTGCGGAGCAGGATCCGCTGGGTCTCTCGGCCGGGGACGACAACGTCTACCGCTATGCGGCTGATCGGCCGCTTGCTTACACTGACCCGAGCGGGATGAGCGGCGGTGGAACGGCGGCGGATGAGCCCGTGCAGGGCATGACGCCAAGCCATAACAGGCCTGGGCGGGCGTCGCCACCAGTGCCGCCTCAGGCGCCCACAAGGCCCGGCCCCACTCCTACGCTCAGTGCGACCTCGGGATGGAAGATCATCGTGGAACTGGCCAAGAGGTACAACCTGAATCCATACGAGCTCTCGGATTATGGGCATGATTTCAAGGATTCTACTGGCAGAAGCCCCAATGATAACCTGAGCTATTCGCAGTGGGAAGTGCTGGCCAGGGAGCTGGTGGAGCTCGGTCGGAGCCGTGGGACCGTGTCAGTCGCCCCGTTTTTCATATTTGAGTGGCAGATGTGGCAAGTCGATCCGAGATACTGCCCGCCAGACACGTAGGTCGGAGGCCGGGACAAGCGTAGACGCGGTCACTGCGTTTCCCGGTCGCCACTTCGTGATCGATCATACTTGGTGCACACCGGTGCACCCGCGCCGGAAGGTGAGCATCTCCTGGGCAGGGCTCGGGGCGGCAAGAAAACAAAGACGCGGACGGGCGGGGGCGGGGCCATTGCCAAATAACGAGCGATACTGCGACCAAACCGAGACGTGCTCTAGGACATACGCGACACTTTGCATCTACAGCGAGGAAATCGATCCGGATTTGGTCACTGCGAGTTTGGGTATATCACCAAGCCAGATTCAGCGTCGCGGCGAACGTGTGCACGAGCGATTGCAACGGTCGTACCCGGTAACCGCTTGGTTCCTTTCGTCGAAGGGGATCGTCGATTCAAGGGACCTCGGGCGACACGTCGACTGGATCCTGGACAAGCTTTGGCCATCGCGCCATGAGTTCTCGCAGCTTCAAGCGCGTCGGTGTGTGACGAGAGTATCTTGCTTCTGGGCGTCAAGTCAGGGCCTCGGCGTGGTCAATCTATACCCGTCGCAACTTGGCAGGCTAGGACAGCTCAACTTGGACCTCTCGCTCGACCTCTACCTCATTCCGCGAGACGAGGATCTCAATGTGCAATAAAGCCAGCCGGGGCACTACTGAGCGTTGTACGTGAAAGCTAAAAGGGACAAGGAGGCTGAAGGGGACGTTCCTCTGATCGCGAGCAAATTGCGCAGAATGGATAAAGCCTTGAACGTGTCCGTAATTCGACTCACGAGGATTCGAGGCAACCAGCTCACCGACTCCACGTCGGGTCCGGGCAGCCACCAGCCGAGCGTGACATTGAGCTCCGGCTACGACGCGTACCACGACCGCACCAGCTTGACGGACAACATCACGGGGAATGTCGGCGTGACGACCTTCCAGTACGACCCTGCTTTTCGGCTGACGAACATCTCGGCCAGCTACAACGGCAGCGCCGGGCCGCAGGTGGTGCTGGGGTACGACCCGGGCAACCGGCTCACCTCGATCGACCGCACCATCGGCGGCTCGGGCACGGCGGTGAACACCTCGATCGTCTATGATGCCGCCAACCGTGTCGGCACGATCACGGACCAGACGGGCACTGGAACGGCACTCTCAACGTATGTTTATGGCTACGACAACGCCAACCGCGTGACCACCGAGGTCAACGCCGAGGGCACGGTCACCTACGGCTATGACTCCGGTGGTGAATTGCTCACAGCGCGGGGCTCGCGCACCGAGAATTATTCCTATGACTCGGGTGGCAACCGGAACATGTCCGGCTACACTACGGGCACGGGCAACGAGCTGTCATCCGGCGGCGGCTACACGTTCACGTACGACAAGGAAGGCAACACGATCGGCGAGACCCAGCTCTCGAATGGAAACGTCTGGACCTTTGGCTACGACGATCGCAACCGGATGACAAGCGCCGTGGAGAAGAATTCCGGCGGCACGACCCTGGAGCAGGTGACGTACACCTACGACTCGCTGGACCACCGCATCGGGGTCGACACCAACGGCACCCAGATGTGGACCGTGTACGACGGCCAGGGCGCCGACGCAAATCCCTACGCCGACTTCAACGGCTCGGGAACGCTGCTGACCCGATACGTCTCGACGCAAGCCGTTGACGAGATCTTGGCGCGAACCTCGTCCGGCGGCACGACCGGTTGGTATCTCACCGACCGGTTAGGGAGCGTGCGCGACATCGTGAACACTTCCGGAACGAGCATCGATCACGTGGTCTACGACAGCTACGGCAACATTCTCTCCGAGAGCAGTGGCGGATCCAACGGGGATCGGTTCAAGTTCACGGGGATGGAGTGGGATGCGGCAATTCAGCAATACTATGATCACGCGAGGTGGTATGGGGCGCAAGACGGACGCTTCCTAACAATCGACCCGTCATCCTACGGTGCCGGAGACACGGATCTCTACCGCTACGCCGGCAATGGCGTGACCGACTTTGTCGACCCGAGTGGCTTGTCCAATACGGCTCCGACGATCGACAGCGACACCCTCCGACAGGAAATTGAGGCGGCTATGGAGAATCTCAAAAAAAATAAAGATTACATGCGCTATTATAATACAATAAAGGATAAATATGATGTGGAAATCCTCGACCAGGACAGTTATTATCTCGCACGGACTTACTCAAATCTCACTACGAAGATTTACCTCAGGAACGAGGAGTGGCAGGCTGCCCAAAACCGAGAGCGCCCTGATCTACGATATGCTAGTGCACGAGATGCTTCACGCCTATTTGTTCTACACAAACAATAACGCGAACCATCCGGAGCCCACGGCGATTCATCACAAGATCGGAGGTGACTCCAGCTATGGCACCCTATATGACTACATGACAGCTTACTACCCACTCACCTCTGAGCAGTCTCAGATGCAGACGTATAGGAAGAAGCATTATACCGCGAATCAGTATATGGACCTAAATAAAGCAGCCCAGGAGTTTGTGCAGAGTATTGTAAAGGGGATGATGCAGCAGTTGCAGCAGCAGAAACAGTCGAATCAGAGTAAAACGCAACCGTGACGCGGACAAGCCCGAGATGAAACACCCCGTCCACAGCGTTGGTCGTAAGCCGGGCTACCCACCTGAGCGTGAGCTCCGTGCTCGGACCTATTGCAGAGTTCCTCTGTTTGTTACCCTGCTCGCGGCTAACTGCCTCCCCTTTGCGGATCCGCGGGAGTGGGGCCTAGGGATCGCTCCTGCGTGCCAGCCCGTTGCGGGCGCGCCCATCTCCCAGCAGCAAGCCCAAGAGAGAGGCCGCGTACTCCGCCGACTAGAGAACATTGGAGCCGTGGTGTTCGAGGAGCCACGCGAGGGGAGGAGATACATCCTGGGGCTTGACTTCACTCGTAACACGGAGTTGGATCGCGCGACGTTTCAAGATTCGTTTTGCCTCGGGGAAATGGAGGAGTTGGTGCTACGCGAGTCTGCGGTGAGGGACGATTGGCTGGAGGGGATCGATCGGCTCAAGCGACTGAGGGTAATCGTTCTCGGCGACACGGCCGTGACGGACATCGCTCTGAGATACCTGGGACGCAACGAAAACGTAGAGGAGATCAATCTAGCCGGCTGCAAGGTGACAGACCGCGGCATCCGAGAACTCGAGAGACTGAGACGCCTGAAGGCCCTAGGGCTCAGCCATACGCAGATAACGGATAAGGCGCTGCCGATCCTCAGTGCACTTCCCTCCCTACGTTCATTATCGGTGGCTTGCACCGGCGTGAGTGATGAGGGGCTTGCCCGTGCGCGCTTACCAGGGTTGGAGCTGCTGGATGTTTCAGGTGATCGTGTAAGCGCGCGAGGCTTGATAGCGGTGGACGCGCCCAGGGTTAGGTATCTTTACGCATCCGACACGGCGGTAACCGGGCTGAGCTGGCTGGCTGATCCCCGGTGGGCGGGGTTAATAACTCTTGACCTCTCCGGATGCAGAGTAACCGATGCACACGTGCTTGAGCTCGGGCTGTTGCCGAACTTGGAAGTTCTATACCTCCGCGGGGCCGCGATAACGGCCAGGTCGCTGTCGAGGCTCCGCAGGCTCTCCAAACTCCGCGTGTTGGACCTCAGGTCGACCGGCATTACTGAGAATGACTGTGAAACGCTGTTGCCGAGCGGTGTCCGCGTCCTTCTAGGCAGGTAGGCAGGAAAGCCAAAGGGGACATTCCTCTGATCGCAGATAAGATGAGTCAGAAGGGCAAGTCTTGGGCTGCCACTATCATCCGCGAGGGTAATTATTCGCTAAGGAGCGGGCAATGCGGCTGTGGACTTTGAGCTCCATGTGTATCTCCGGCGGCAACATGCTGACCGATGCGACGTCGGGCGGCGGGACGCACCAGCCGAGCGTGACATTGACCTCCGGCTACGACGCCTATCACGACCGCACCAGCCTGAGCGACAGCATCACCGGCAACGCTGGAATCATCACGTACCAGTACGACGCTGCGTTCCGCCTGACCACCATCTCGGCGAGCTACAACGGCGCCGCCGGCCCGCAGATCCTATTCGGCTACGACCCGGCCAACCAGCTCACCTCGCTCTCGCGCACCATCGGCGGCCTGGGCACCTCGGTCAATACCTCGATCGTCTACGATTCCGCCAATCGAGTCGGAACCATCACCGACCAGACGGGTACGGGCACGGCGCTGGCGACGTACCTCTACGGCTACGACAACGCCAACCGCGTCACGACCGAGGTCAACGCCGAAGGGACCGTTACTTACAGCTATGACTCCGGAGGTGAACTGCTCACCGCCAAGGGCTCACGCACCGAGAACTACAGCTACGACTCGGGTGGCAACCGCAACATGTCGGGCTACACGACAGGCACGGGCAACGAGCTGCAATCCGGTGGCGGCTACACGTTCACCTACGACAACGAGGGCAACACGATCGGCGAGACTCAGCTCTCGAATGGAAACGTGTGGACGTTCAGCTACGACGACCGCAACCGGATGATGAGCGCGGTGGAGAAAAACTCCGGCGGCACGACGCTGGAGCAGGTGACCTACACCTACGATGCACTGGACCACCGCATCGGAGTGGATACGAACGGCACGCAGATGTGGACCGTCTACGACGGCCAGGGTCCTGACGCCAACCCCTACGCCGACTTCAGCGCTTCCGGAACCCTCCTCACCCGCTACGTCTATGGTCCGGCCGTGGATGAGATCCTGGCGCGAACATCGTCCGGCGGCACAACGGCGTGGTATCTGACCGACAGGTTAGGGAGCATCCGCGACATCGTTAGTACTACAGGTGCCGAGCTGGACCACATCGTCTACGACAGCTACGGCGACATCCTCAGCGAGAGCAGCGGAGGAAACGGCGACCGGTTCAAGTTCACGGGGATGGAGTGGGACGCCGCGATCGGGCAGTACTACGATCACGCGCGGTGGTATGGAGCAGGGGTTGGGCGGTTCCTGGAACAAGATCCGTATTGGTTCAGGGCCGGCGACCGAAACTTGTACCGATACGTCTCGAACAACACCACGAACGCTGTTGACGCTACAGGCTCAAACGCCTTGACGCTGACCGCCATTGCGTCCGGAGGAGGACTGCTGCTCACGGGCGCCGGCGTAATTACGGTAGCGGGCTCCGCGATCATAGGTGCAGAATTGGCCTACGGGTACCACCTCTCCGAGCAATGGTACGAGGCCTATCAAGCTGAACAAAGCTTTAAGCTAGCTGGCGATGTCCTGACGCAGAAGATCAAGTATGCTCAGAATGTGTACGCGATTAAGTTATACGGGCGGGCGATGATGGCTCACGCAACCAAGGAGCTTGAGGAAGAAATCCAAGCGGTTAAGGATGAGCTAGCCAAGATCGCTAGCTCTATGGCCGTCTGGGACGTCCTGGGAAATGACAGCGAGCCCCCAGACGATCCCGAGGACGATGAGATTTGGAGCCAGGTGCAAGGTGTAATGCGAGAGTCCCTAGACACGTTGAAGGACAAGATGGAGGACCTACTCATAAAGCTAAGCGAGCTTATGAACCGACGCGGGCAGCCGGGGCCTGGCGGTGGGAACCCGCCGGGCCCGGGCGGGGCGAGTCCGCCTGGCCCCGGCGGCTTGTCCTCACCAAGCTGAGCGGCACTTCATTAAAGAATGCTCAATTCCGCTTGCTCGGCGGCCTGCTTAGTATTCCAATGAGCCGAGCTTGCGTGAACAGTCGATGGGTCAAGAGTAACCTCACTCTAGCACGAACGGTTGTGGAGGCAGCGGCGATGGCTCGAGACGAAGACGGAGTCTACTACCGCAGGGAAATAGAGGAGGTCCGAGGATTTGGCGAGACTTTCACGGATCTCGGACACAAGATTCGAAGGGTCGAAAGTGCATTCTCCCGTAGGAGGGACGAGAGACGGGCGCGGCTGTTAATTAGTTGCCCTGAGATCCTAGAGTGTGACCGTGCCGCGGCAGAAGCCCGGCTCAACCACCCTGACCCCGCCGTTCGGATGTCTGTTTTAGATATGATAATTGAGAGATGGGGAATAGATGACAGAGTATTGCAAGTGTGTCAAAGAGTCGCGTCGCAAGATCCGGACGACAGTGTCAGGGCAGCTGCCATATACAAGCTTGGCAGGGGCTCGTCGCGAAATGACAGAGGATTTATAAGGTTTGTTAAAGCTATTCTCACGGACGAAAGCCAGCCCGTTGCTACGAGGAAGGCCTCGTACTACGCATTGCTTTTAATTAGCGGATTTGACGTTCTGAAATTAGTGCCTCCCAGCAAATTCAAGTTCCCCGAAGGAGTCGATTGGTCAATTGTTGATGCGGTCCCCACCGACTAGCCATAAACGATGGGGGGGGCTGAAGGGGACATCCCCCTTATCGCGAGCGATCTGCGTAGGATGGATAAAGCCTTGAACGTCCACGTACTTCGATTTACGAGGATTCGCGGCAACATGCTCGCTGGCTCGACCTGCTCGGCGGCGCCGGCCAGCCGAACGTCACGCTCAGGAGCCGCAACGGGGACGCGAGTGCGATTGGGCACGCCTTGACCACTTCATTCGCCACACTTGACGGAGAACGCTGCCATGAGCACGTCGGACGATGAATTGATCGAGTCCAGGTCCGAGCATCCCAGGTACATCTCCACCTACACGACCGAGGATGGCACGCACCACTTCTGCGAAGGCGTGGCGCGGCGCGGGTACCGGTCGCTCGTGTGGGACGGCGATCCGACGACCGAAGTGAGCTACGACCACTCGCGGCATGTCATCCAGATGACCACCGAAGGCCAGGAGACAGCCAGGTTCGACGACCGGCCACAACGGTTCCTGTTCATGGAGCGCGACCCCAGCACGGGCAAGATCAGGCCCGCCATGGAGTGGGGCAGCCCGGTGTATTACCACCTGGCGAAAGAAACCGATACGGCCGCGGATGAAGACGGGAACGAGCCACAGGTGAACACCGATGAGAATTTGGAACAGTGGAATTGATCGAGGGATCTCACGAGGCGGGTTGTGAGGGGCGGATTTTGAGCGAGGGTGCATGAATCTTCAACCAGGCGAGGAGTATCACAATGGACGGGAACGTGCCGGACCAAGTGCGTGAAGCGGGCGAGACCCAGACCGATGCGGCGGTCTTCACGTACGTGTATGACGGCTACGGAAAACTGCTGACCGTCGAGGAGGCGCCGGCGACGCTGGCCCGGCTGGCGGAGCTGGAGGCCGAGCTGAAGCGCAAGCCCAGGGTCGAGATCACTCGCGACCCGGCCCGCGGCGTCATCAAGATCACGGGGCGCGACGGCAAGACGGCCGTGTTCGAGGACAGGCCCACGCGCTACCTGGTCATGGACCGCAACCCGGTCACCAAGGCGCTCGAGCCGGTGATCATCCACGGCGAGCCACTCTATTACTACCTGGCCCGCGAGATTGACCAATGAGACGACAGAAAGCCGCGGGACGGTGCGGTTGGATAGACCGCGACCGCGGAGCGCAAACGAATATCAATACACCTAACCACGGAGATCACGGAGATCACGGAGATCATGGAGAGAAACCCGCCAGGGATCGAGATAGGCATTCTTTCCGATTCGATCTTGCTCGAACCCCTGGGACCCCGGCCGATCAGTGATCTCGTTCAACCAATCCGCCGTCGTCGATCATATCTACTCTCGTCCGTCGTCTTCCCTCCGTGTTCTCTGTGTGCTCTGTGGTTCGATGGTTATCCTGACTTTGAGCGTTACGAGAGCCTCGTCCGGCCCGATCGGGACGTATCTTCGTCCTCTGTCGGGTCGTTGAGATCGATGTGGAGAAGTGAGCGGGGTGGGGCGAAGCACCAGGATTTTTCAACGTCCAGGGGGCAGCGGTCATGAACTTGAACGGGTCGGCACGCCAGGGCCTGGCTTCGATCATCATCCCCTGCTGGAACCAGCTTGAGTTCACGCGGCCGTGCCTCGCCGCGCTGGTGCGGCACACGCGCCGGCCTTGGGAGCTGATCGTCGTCGATAACGGCTCGTCCGACGGCACGGCGAGCTACCTGGCCGGCGTGCAGGACGTCGCGCCGATGCCCGTGGCCATCATTCGCAACGAGCACAACATCGGCTTCCCCGCGGCCGTCAACCAGGGGCTGAAGGCGGCGCGAGGAGATTATCTCGTGCTGCTGAACAACGATGCCGTGGTCACTGACGGCTGGCTCGATCAGCTCATCGCACTGGCGGAAATAAAATCAAAAGATCAACAAACCACAGAGCACACAGAGATCACGGAGGAAACGAGAACCGCTGCCCACTTCACCGATCGCACCACGGAGAAGGATTGGGAAGGAACCACGAAACACACGAAGAGCAATCCCGAGTGCCGACCGAATCACGGTGGGTTGCGCGACGGGTACGCCGCTGACCCACCCTACGAAATGGCGGAAATGGACGGAGTTGGAACCACGAAGAACACCAAGAACACGAAGGGGGAAGAAGGGGGAAGGATTGGCCTGGTCGGTCCGATGTCGAATTATGCCTCGCCGCCACAACTGGTGCAGAACGTGCCGTATGCGAGCCTCGAGGAGATGCACGCGTTTGCGCGGCGATGGCGCGAGGAGCGGCGCGGGCAGTGGTTCACGGCGGGGAAGCTTTCGGGGTTTTGCTTGCTCATGAAACGGGCGGTTTATGAAACGATCGGCGGGCTCGACGAACGGTTCGGGCTGGGACTGTTCGACGACGATGACCTGGCTGAGCGCGCACGAAGGGCCGGGTTTTCCCTGGCCGTGGCGCACGACCTGTTCGTCCACCACTTCGGCAGCCGGACGTTGCAGGGCAACGGTATCGATGCAGCGCGGTTGCTGGAGGAGAACGGCCGCAGGTTCGCGGAGAAGTGGGGTACCGACGTCGGCGGACGCCGGAGCGTGAGCCTGTTACCGTGGACCGGTCGAGAGCCGCAAGAACAAACCGGGCAACCGCAGGCCAATGGCGCCGGGCACGCTTCGACACCGACGCGCCGGGCCAGGGTTTCGCTGACGATGATCGTGCGGAACGAGGAGGGCAACCTGCCGAACTGCCTGGCCTCCGTGGCGGGGGTCTTCGACGAGATCGTGGTGGTGGACACCGGCTCGACCGACCGCACGCGCGAGATCGCCCGCGAGTTCGGGGCACGGGTCTTTGATTTTGTCTGGGTCAATGACTTCGCCGCGGCCCGCAACGCCGCCCTGGCGCGGGCGACCGGCGATTATGCCTTCTGGCTCGATGCCGACGATGTGGTGGACCCGCCGGAGCGGGAGAAGTTGCGGAAGTTGCTGGAGGAATTGCCGGTTCACAACGTTGACGACAGAGGTGTTCCGGTGGGCCTCGCGAGAACGCTCGACCCACCCTACCGGGCTGGCGATGCGGTGCAGGTTGGTGGGCCTCGCGCGGACACTCGACCCACGACACCGGGCCACCGCAGCCGGGCGGGCGATGCGGAGCAGGCGGCGTACGTGGTGCGGTGCTCGTGCGATCCGGGGCCGCATGGGGATAGCGGGCAGACGGTGGTGGACCATATCCGGCTGTTTCCGGTGCGCGAGGACGTGCGCTGGACGTATGCGGTGCATGAGCAGATCTTGCCGGCCTTGCGGCATGCGAACGTGCCGGTGCGCTGGACCGACATCACGGTGCGGCACACGGGCTACACCGATCCGGAGCTGCGGGAGCGGAAGCTCCAGCGCGACGGCAAGATCCTCGAAGCCGAGCTGGCCGAGCGGCCCGACGACCCGTTCGTGCTCTTCAACCTGGGCGCGATCGCCGTGGAGCGGCGCGACTGGCCGACGGCGATCGGATACCTCCAGCAGAGCCTGCACAGGTCGGACCCCACCGCCTCGATCGTGCGCAAGCTCTATGCCCTGCTCGCCCGCTGCCACCAGATGCTGGAGGACACCCCCTCGGCCCTGGGCGCCTGCGCCGCGGGGTTACGGCTCGACCCCGACGACGCCGAGCTGCACTTCCGCAAGGCGATCCTCCATCGCAAGGCGGCCCAGCCCGCCGAGGCCGAAGTTCACTGGCGGCGGATCTTGAGCTTGAAGCGTCCGGAGCAGTTTTGCAGCGTCGACCAGGGCATCTACGGCCACCTGACGCTGCGCAACCTGGCCGCACTGGCCCAAGAGCGCGGCGACCGCGCCGAAGCCCAGCGCCTCTGGGGCATGGTCCTCGCCGAATGCCCGGGAGATTCCGAGGCCACGGGCCGTGCGCAAGCCTCCGCATAGACTACGGAACTCTCGACAGCCGCTGGAGTGACGCTCGCTGTGCACCTCCACAAGGGCCGCCACGATGCACCGAGCTTCGCCCGAGCAGGAAACGATGCTTCGAAAGCCGGTCAGGCCGGTTTTACGAGGTCGGACCTTCGGCCGTCTCAAGTGAAATGGGGGTGTCAGCGGGAATGGCCGCCGGAGCTGGAACTGGAACTGGAGCTGGAACTGCGACGGAACGTGTGCGCCTTGAAAATGCGAAACAAGTAGAAGAGCGAAGGCAGCAGGATGAGCGAGCCGGCCCCCAGCGCGACCAGCAGGAGCTTGTGAACCAGGGGCGGCGCCGCGGTGCCGGCGAGGTCCAGATCGGGAGGGACCAGCAGCGGATACTGCGCCAGCGCACAGCCCCAGAGAATCAGCGCCGCCTGGACCATGGCAGCGACTCTGGCCAGCCGGTAGAGCCGGAAGGACAGGCTCAGCAGTGCGAGCAGGGCGAACGCGCCGGTGGCATAGCGTACCGGCCGTCCCCACGGTGAGTGGTCGAGCCGCTCGAAGAGCAGGGGAGCCTCGGCGCGTGCCAGCACGTAAACGGTCCAGGCCACGGCTGCCAGAACACAGGCTGCCACCAGAGCGCGGCGCCGGAAGTCCTCGCGCAGGGCCGTGTCGGAGGTCTCCAGGGTCAGGTAAACGGCAGCCAGGTAGGCAAACAGATTCAGCGCGAATAATCCGACCACCAGGGGAAACGGCCGCAGCCAGGTGGCGAAGAGTGGCACCGGCTGGCCCGACTCCAGCGCCCGCGCCGGCTGGCCCGTGGCAATGGCTCCGATCACCGTTCCCAGCAGAATGGGCGTGACCACGCTGGGGATCGAGAAGACGCGATTCCAGCGGCGCTTCCCCACGGCCGAGTTGTCGTAGCTGCGGAACGTGAACGCCGAGCCGCGCAGGACCAGGCCGATGAGCATGAGAGAAAGCGGCACGTGGAGCGTGGACATGATCGCCGCGAAGGCCGCGGGAAAGCCCGTGAACAGGAGCACGATCACGATGATCAGCCAGACGTGATTCGCCTCCCAGACCGGACCGATCGCGTGCGCGATCAGCTCGCGCTGAGCCTCGGCGCGGGGGCCACGGGCCAGCAGGTCCCACACCCCCGCTCCGTAATCGGCACCACCGAGCAGGGCGTAAGCCACCAGCGCGATAAGCATCGCCAGGGCAACCGCCTCGGCCGGGTCTACGACGTGGAAGAACGCCGACATCACGAGGCCTCTTCCGTAGTGACGACCGCCGGAGCCGTGGCGGCCAGCTCGTCGACCCGGGGGCTGGACCGGAACTCCCCGGTCAGCAGCGCGACAACCACCAGGCCGAGCAGCACGTAGAGCGTGGAATAAGCAACAAGCGATACCCAGAGACCTGGCACGGCCGTCACGGCGTCGCCGGTGCGCAGCACGCCCTGGACGATCCACGGTTGCCGGCCAACCTCGGTGACCGTCCAGCCCGCCTCGATTGCCAGCATGCCCAGGGGACTGATCAGCACCAGCGCTCGCAGCAGGGTCGGATCGTCAGGAACACAGCGCCGCTTCCAGGCCTGCGCCGCGGCCCAAAGGGAGACGAAGGCCATTGCCAGGCCGCAGGCGACCATGATCTGAAACGAGACGTGCACGACCGGAACGGGGGGCCGATCACTGGCCGGGACCTTGTCCAGCCCAGCGACTTCGGCGTGCGGATTGTTGTAAGCCAGCATGCTGAGACCGCCTGGAATCTCGATCGCGTACCGAGTGGTTTCCGCGGCCACGTCGGGCAAGCCGCCGATTCGCAGCGGAGCCCCGCGCTCGGTGCGGAACTGTCCCTCCATGGCCGCAAGTTTCACGGGCTGGTTGCGCGCCACGACCTGAGCGGCGTAGTGCCCGCTGAGCGGCTGCAGCACCGAGGCCGCGCCACCCACACAAAGCGCGATGGCGAGTGCCTGGCGGTGGAATGGGTTATGCCGGTCGCGCAGCAGCAGCCATGCATGAACTCCGGCGACCAGCAGGCCGGTTGCCGCATACGCCGCCAGCGTCATGTGCAGCGTCTCGGCGATCAGGGCCGGGTTCAGGAGGGCCTGGACCGGGTTGATCTCGACCGCCTTCGCCCCTTCCAGCACGAACCCGGCCGGCGTGTTCATCCAGGCGTTGACCGACACGACCAGCACGCCCGAGCAGCGCCCGGAGATCGCGATGATCACACCAGCCAGCCAGTGCGCGACGGGGGGTACGCGTTCCCAGCCGTAAATGTAGATTCCCAGGAAGATGGCCTCGGTGAAGAAGGCAAACCCTTCCAGGCCGAACCCCAGGCCGATGATCGGCCCGGCAAACTTCATGAACGGCGGCCAGAGTAGCCCCAGCTCGAAGGAGAGGACCGTTCCCGAGACCGCTCCCACCGCGAACAGGATCGCGGCGCCTTTCGCCCAGCGCCTGCGCGAGCACTCGGTACACCGGATCCCCGGTCCGCAACCAGAGCGCCTCGGCAATGGCCATCATCAGCGGCAGTCCGATGCCGACCACCGCGAAGACGATATGGAACCCAAGCGAGATTGCCATTTGCAACCGCGCAGCCAGTAGGTTGGACATGGAAACCTCGGGCAACCGGGTCGTTTGCTTGATCCACCGTGTATCGTAGGCGGCCGGCGCGGCGATTTCATCACGTGCGCCCGGTCCGATGGCGGCTTCATGGGGTCTTCTCAGGCCATGACGGACTGAATGGCCAGCTCGAGAGTTCCCAGTGTGACGGGCTTGGCCAGATGAGCGGCGAATCCTGCTTCCCTGCTCTCGCGGATGTCGTCCGCCGTGGCGTACCCGCTCAGAACGATGCCGGGGATCTCACACCGCGAGCGCAGGTGCCGCATCAGGTCCAGCCCGCTGCCGTCCCCGAGGTCGAGATCACTAAGAAGCAGGTCGATGGGGCCGGTACTGGCCTCGATGGCCTTCCGAAACGACGTCGCCAGAGTGACCACATGGCCCTTGGACGTGAGAACTTCGGCGATCACCCGCGCTGCGGTGGTGTTGTCCTCCGCCAGCAGGATGCGCAGCCTGCGACCGCCGATGGCGAGACACCCCGCACCGGGATTGATGACTGGCAAGGGTGCGGGGACCGTTGCCAGCTCCAGGATGAACGTGCTCCCCTGGTGCCGTCCTCCGCTGAGTCCTTGCAGACGGCCGTGGTGTGCCTCGGCGATCGAGCGGCAGATCGACAAGCCCAGTCCCAGTCCGCCCGCATGGAACGCCGTGGCGCCGTAGCCGCGTTCGAATGCACCGAAGAGGCGCGGCAGGTCCTCCGTCAGGACGCCGACGCCATCGTCGTGAACCTGGACGATGAGTTGTCCGAGTTTGTCAGAGGACGTACAGACCCTGATCTGGCCGCCGGCTGGCGTGTACTTCGCCGCGTTGGTGAGGAGATTCCAGAGGACCTGCTGCAACCGCGCGGGATCTCCATGGACATGGTATGCGGCCGCGGCCAAGTCAAGCGTGAGACGATGGCCCTTGTGGCTCAACTCGCCGTGGCAGGTCTTCACGGTGCGCTCGATCACGGCGTGCATGTCGACCGTCTCGAACCGGTAAGTCAGCTTGCCGCGGGCGATCCGTGAAACGTCCAGCAGGTCTTCAATCAGCCTGGCCTCAAGCTCGATGTTGACGCGCACCATTTCCAGTGTTGGCGAGCAAGACAGGCAACTGATCGACCTGTCCTGCATGGCCGTGATGGCCAGGAGTACCGGCGTCAGGGGTGCCCGCAATTCGTGCGAGAGGATGGCGAGAAAGCGGTCCTTGGCCTGGGTCGCTGCCACGAGTGCCGCGTGCGTCTGCTTCTGGTCGTCGATATCGGTACAGGTGCCAAGCCACTCGAGGACGTCTCCCGCATCATCCCGGCGCGGCACCGCCCGGGACAAGAACCAGCGGTAGCTCCCATCCGCGCAACGAAGGCGCTGTTCGACCTCGTAGACTGTTGTTGTCTGGACCGCTTCGTCCCATGCGAGGACGCTGTGGGCGCGGTCCTCCGGATGGATCTCCTGGACCCATCCACGCCCCAGGCTGGTCTCCGGCGTGGTGCCCGTCGTCTCGTACCAGCGGCTGCTGAGGTAGGTGGTCGAGCCGTCGTGCTGCGCCACCCAGACCATGCTCGGCAGCGTCTCGGACATCGCACGGAACCTCAGCTCGCTTTCCCGGATAGTCTGCTCAGCCTGCTTTCGCTCGGTGATGTCGATGAACGCGTTGATTGCTCCCCGGACCTGGCCCCGAGCGTCGAAGAGTGGCACCGCGTTGCCCATGATGTCGCGCCGGGTTCCATCCTCGAACTCGATCGTCAACTCGACATTTCTCTGCTCCTGACCAGTGTCCGCGGCAAGGCGGATGGGCAGCTCGTCGGGCCGCAGCTCGCGGCCGTCTCTCCAGGCGCGGTAGGTGACCATCGGCTCGAGCCCGAGGGGCGTCAACGAAGGATTCGCGTCCTCCGGGAAGCGGAGGAACTGGCGCGTGGCGACGCTGCGGCTCAACTTCCGGCATTCGGGATCGTGGGCAATCGTGATCATGGCGGGCACGGCGTTGATGAGTGCAGCCAGCTCGTCGGCACGGGCTGTCGCTCTGGCCTCGCTTTCCCGCATGGCGTCCTCGGTCTGCCTGCGGTCGCTGATGTCTTCCTTCACCGCAACGAAGTGCGAGATCGCGCCCAGTGCATCGCGTACGGGCGAGATCGAGGCCAGTTCCCAGTAGAGCTCACCGTTTTTCCTGCGGTTGTAAAACTCCCCGCGCCACTCGCCGCCGGCCAGGATCGTCTCCCAGAGCCGTTTGTATTGCTCGGGGGGAGTCTTGCCGGATTTGAAGATCCGGGGGTTGCGACCGCGCACCTCGTCGAGCGTATATCCGCTCACTTCCGTGAACTTGGGGTTCGCATACTCGATCAAGCCATCGGCGTCGGTGATCACCACGGCGACGGGACTCTGCTCGATCGCCCGCCACAAGGTATGTAGTGTCGTCTCGTCCTGCCTGCGTCCAACCGTGAGACGAACGACCAGCAGCCCCAGTCCGCCGAACAGGCCCAGTCGAACCGCGATGCCCAGCGGCGTGGGCAGGGCGTCGGCATGACCGCGAAGCTCAAGCTCGGCCAGCGCCGCCGAGAAAAGTGTGGCGAGCAGTCCCGGACGCAGACCGCCATACCGCGCCGAAACGAAGACCGCGACCAGGAATGGCGCAAAGATATCGGGGTAGAGCCAGTCTTCGAGCGTCAGATTGAAGAGCCAGGCTGCGCCAGCGGCAATCAGGGCAACGGGATACCGCCAGTGTGACCTTTGATACTTCGACATGGCCGATTGGCGGCTTCGCCAACTCCTTCCTGGAAAAGATGCGGCAGCGTCGACCGCGTCGGACAATTGGGAATTGAGTCTTGGGGCTCAGGGAGCGTGCGTGCGTGCCCTTGCTTCCCTGAGCGGGTTCCATGGCCTCAGGAATGCTTCGGCGTCGCATCCCTGCACGCAACCTCTCGCAACTTCAGTCAGCTACCATCGCTCGACAAGGGTACTTCCGCTCGGCCTTACTCGGGTACGGTTTAGTTTGACATAATAAGCCCGCGACTTCTGCCTCATTAGGGCAGCATCAGGAAAAACCCTACGTGAAGGCACCCACTCACAGCTTTCATCAGACGCAAGCTGGTTGACCCGAAGTATGGCATGAGTTCCTCCATGGAATCAATCCGCCACGACGAGGTACTCAAGGAATGTGCTTTTGCGATCCCACCCTTTCGCCTGGAACAGCGACAGCCATGTAAAGTTTGTATAAAATGACGGAGTGCTGTCAATGAGCCGGGCCGGCGATGACGCATGTGCGGCACATTGGGACGGTCGACTTCGCAAGTCGCTTCCAGGCTTGTGGACGGACGGTTCCGTGGTCCTCGCGCTCGGAATGGAACATCCTCTCCAAGAGAGGACGGTTGGTCGAGAAATGCCATGAATGCCAGTGCGGTTGTCCTGCTCGGTCTTGCGACGGTCTCTGCTCACATGCTGCCCCCGGGCGACCATGTCAGGGAGCTGCGGATCGGCAGCCAGATTCGGTCTTACTCGGTGCACATTCCTCTCTCTTACAATTACCGCAAGCCGTCGCCGGTTGTCCTGGTCTTTCACTCGGCGATGATGAACGGCTCGTTGATGGCCCGGTTCTGCGGTCTCAACGCGAAGGCGGACCAGAGCGGCTTCGTGGTGGTCTACGCCAACGGCACCGGCAGCACACCGCTGTTCCTGTACTGGGACGCCGGCGGAGTACGCGGACGGGCGTCCGACGACGTGGGATACACCGCAAAGCTGCTCGACGACCTGGCCACCGTGGTTCACGTGGACCCGAAGCGGGTCTTCGCCACCGGTATGTCCAACGGGGCCATGATGTGCTATCGCCTGGCTGCCGAACTGTCGAATCGGATCGCCGCCATTGCGCCGGTGGCCGGGACGATGGCCATCGACCACTGCCACCCATCACGCCCCGTGCCGGTGCTTCATTTCCATGGAACCAAGGATGGGCTGGTGCTCTTCGACGGTCCCGACGAGCGGATACCCAAGAACCTCAAGTTCCTTTCGGTGGATGAGACGATCCGTACCTGGGCCAGGGTCAATGGATGCCCCGAGACGCCTGTGTTCGCGGAACTGGAAAACCGGGCGAACGATGGCATGCGCGTGCGCCGGGCATCTTACGGGCCTGGCAAGGACGGCGCCGAGGTCGTGCTGTACACGATCGAGGGGGGTGGACACACCTGGCCGGGTCGCGACCCGCGCGTGCGTTTCCTGGGGAAGAGCACGCGGTCAATCTCGGCCAACGACCTGATCTGGGACTTTTTTTTGAAGCACCCGATGAAGTGAGCCGCGCGGCGCCGGGAATGGAACTGGAATCGCGTGATCGGTCCAGAGAGTTCAGCGCGGCGTTCTTTGGGGCTGCTGAGCCCGAGGGAGGAGATCGATGGCGGAACGTCAAACCTTGCCGGTTCTGCCGCTTCGGGGAACGGTGATCTTTCCGGGCATCACGGTGCCGATTGGCGTCGGCCGGCCGGCCACGTTGCGGGCCATCGAGAAGGCGCTCAAGGGTGACCACCTGATCTTCACCGTCGCCCAGCGTGAGAACGTGGACGAGCCGGCCCCCGAACAGCTTTACACGATGGGGGTGATTGGCAAGATCGGCCAGGTACAGCGCGGGCTTGGCGGTGTGCAGTTGTTGCTTCATGGAGAGGTGCGCGCCGCGGCTCTGCACTATCACACCGTCGAGGACTCGCTCACGGTGGATACCGTGCCGATCGAGGAGATGAGGCCGATCCACGAGGAGGACCCGGCGTTTGCCGCACTGTACAAGGAAACCCGCGAGCGGGCGCGCGAGCTGGGCGAGAAGCGCGGCGTGCCCGAAGAGATGCTGCACCAGATGCTCGATGCGATAACCGACCCGGGCCGGTTTGCCGACCTGGTGGCCGGCTACGTGGAACTTCCTGTGGGCGAGAAGCAGGCTTTGCTGGAAACGCTGGGCGTCGAGGAGCGGCTGCGCCGCGTCTTGATCCACGTCCAGCGCCAGATCGGCATGCTCGAGGCCCAGGCCGAGATCAAGTCTCAGGTGCAGGAAGAGCTGGGAGAACGCCAGCGCGAGATGTTTCTCCGCGAGCAGCTCAAGGCCATCCAGAAAGAGCTCGGCGATGACGACCAGAACCGCGAGATCCACCAGCTTCGCGACAAGCTGAGCAAGCTGGAGCTGCCGCGCAAGGCGCGCGTTGAGGTGGAGCGCGAGCTCGGCCGGCTCGAGCGCGCCGGGCGGGAATCGATGGAAGCGCAGGTGATCCGTACCTACCTGGAATGGATCGCCGAGCTTCCCTGGAACACGCGCTCGGACGACCATCTCGAGCTGAACCATGCGACGCAGATTCTCGATGAGGACCATTACGGCTTGCAGGACGTGAAGGACCGGGTGCTCGAGTTCCTGGCGGTGCGGCAGCTCCGCGCCCGGCAGATGGCGGAGGAGGTTGAGAAATCGGGTGAATGCTCGGCCGCCCGGTTGAAGCCCGCCAAGGACACCGCCACCGCCTCGCTGGCGTCAGCGCCCGAGGGGGACCGCGCCATCACCGACCTGCGCGAGGCCAAGGCCCGGGCCATGGCCAGGGGCCCGATCCTGCTCTTCGTCGGACCGCCCGGCGTGGGCAAGACCTCGATCGCCAAATCGATCGCCCGCTCGCTGGGACGCAAGTACGTGCGCGCGGCCTTGGGCGGCGTGCGCGACGAGGCCGACATCCGCGGGCATCGCCGCACCTACGTGGGCGCCATGCCCGGCCGCGTCATCCAGGGCATGAAGCAGGCCGGCACCAAGAACCCCGTGTTCCTGCTCGACGAGGTGGACAAGCTGAGCGTCTCGTTCCAGGGAGATCCCGCCAGTGCACTGCTGGAAGTCCTTGACCCGGCGCAAAACGACACATTCACTGATCATTACCTCAACGTCCCGTTTGATCTCAGCGAGGTGCTCTTCATCGCCACGGCAAACTTCATCCAGAACATCCCGGGGCCGCTTCTGGACCGCATGGAGGTCGTCGATTTCGCCGGCTATACAGAGCGCGAGAAGGCCGAGATCGCCAAGAAGTACCTGATTCCCCGCCAGCTCGAGGAAGCTGGCCTGGCGGACAGGCATGTCAGCTTTACCGATGCCGCCGTGGCGGCCATTGTCAGCCAGTACACGCGGGAAAGCGGCGTGCGCCAGCTTGAGCGGCAGATTGGCGCGGTGGCACGCAAGGTGGCACGCAGACTGGCCGCCGGTGAATCGATCGAGCCGGCGCTCGGCCCCGAGATGGTGCGCGAACTGCTGGGCCGGCCCAAGGTCTATCCGGAACATGCCGGCGAGACCAGCGAGGTCGGCGTGGCCACGGGCATGTATTACACGCCCGCCGGCGGCGACATCATGTTCGTGGAGGCCGCCGTCCGCAAGCTGTACGGCCCACCTCCCCAGGATGGCAACTCCCTGGCCACCGGGCTTGGCAACGTGGCCTTGATCTTGACCGGTCAGCTCGGCGAGGTGATGCGTGAATCGGCCCGCGCCGCGCTCACCTACGCGGCAACACACGCAGGCACCCTGGGCATTCCCAACGACAAGCTCGGGTCCATCGAGGTGCACATCCATGTGCCCGCCGGCGCCATTCCCAAGGACGGACCATCCGCGGGCGTGGCCATGGCCACGGCCATCGTCTCGGCCATGTCCGGCCAGCCGGTGCGCAGCGACGTGGCCATGACCGGCGAGATCACGCTCCGGGGCCGCGTGCTCCCCATCGGCGGCGTCAAGGAGAAGGTGCTCGGCGCCCACCGCGCTGGCATCAAGCAGATCATCATTCCGCAGCAGAACGAGGCCGACCTGGAGGACCTACCCGCCGACGTCCGCGACTTGCTGGTCTTCCACCCCGTGGCGACGCTCGACGAGGTGTTCGCCATCACCCTGCTGCCGGAGACAGGCAAGAGGGCGGACATGCTCACGCCCGTCGGCTCGCGGTGAACACCCGCCCGCCCGGCCGGCGTCACTTCTTGACCGGTACGAGGTGGAGCTCATCAAGGCCGACGCGATAGCCGCTTGATCGCGTGTTCTTGTCGTGCACGGTGATCGTCAGGCGATGCTTCCCCTTGTCGAGCGAGAGCGTGCCCAGCGAGATCAGCCGCGCGGGGCGAACGTCGTTGTAGTAGAAGTCCTGCGCCCGGCCGTTCATGAGCGGGCGCGTGTCCATGGCCAGGCGGATCTGGGCATAATCGGGAGCCATGGTGAACCGGGCCTTGACCTCGAACTTGCCGGTGGCGTCGACCGGAATCTCGAGCGTGAGCGATTCGCCCTTGCCCAGCGGCTGCCACGCGAGCTGGCGATCCTCGGACCATTTGCCCTTGTACTGGTTCATGTTGGTCTGAGCTTCGGCCGTGCCCGCGGTGGCCTTGAGGATCTTCAGCGCGGCGCCTTCCAGGATGACGGTGCCATCCTTGCGCCGTTCCGTCCCGGTGTTGACCAGCCGGGTCAGCGCCACCGGCGGGGCCGGTACGTCCTGGCCGCCGGGCCCCTGGATGCTGAACCGCTCGAACTTCGCCACCAGCGGCTGCTTGGAGAGATTCGACGCCGAGATTCCCACCAGCAAGCTCGGGTTGAAATCGAGGGCGACCTCGCGGAACACGGTCAGGCTGCCGGGCGGCTCGGCGAAAAGGAACTGCATGGTGGTTCCCTTGCGGTGGGCGCCCAGGACCACGGGATGCTCGGGAATGGGCTTGGAGTAGTGCAGTCCGACGGCGCGGCCGTCCTTGTAGACCTCGACCAGGATGCGGTGAATGAGGCCGATGCCGCCATCGGAGCCCTTGCAGCGCTCCAGCCGCACGAAGTTCTTCTCATCCTGCCAGATCAGCAGCCCGGCACCCTGGAAGGTGATCGGGAACTTGCGGCCGGTGGACGAGGTGATGGGCGTCGAGCCGGGATCGAAATCGTTGTTGACCATCACCATGGCCACGAACTCGCCATCCACCCGCACCAGTGCGCTGGGGGCGTTGAAGAGCCGGAACTGGGGCGCGTTGATCATCGCCACGCCCGCGGGCAGCTCCATCGTCGAGCCGCCGGCATGGTGCTTGACCTTCCCCCCGTCGGCGAGGTTCACCTCGCAAGAGAACCTGGGCACCGTGCGCGGCCGGTCCGGCTCGGCGGCCAGCCCGGGGAGAGCACCCGGGCGATCGGGGATGTCCACCGACGTGGGCTTGCTGGCAAGCATCCGTCCCGAGGCGCGCGTGAGTACGAACTGCATGAACAGTTTGCGGTCATCGGCCGACGCCACCGGCAGGCTCAACGCTCCGGTAGCGCTGCCGCCGGAAACGCGCAGCGCCACGTTCGTGCCATTGACCAGGAGCGGCCATGACCCATTGGCATCGGGTGCCGCGGCCGGCTTGCCCGCCGACTGGCGGACGTACCGTAGCGTGACGCCGGTGAGGTTGCGCAGTGGATCGACCAGCCGGACATTGAGCTTCACCGTGGCCGTGCCCGAGTTCAGCCCCTGGAGTTCGGCCGTCAGCCCGCCGATGTCGCCGTCGAGAAACTGCGCGATCACACTGGGGGGAACCGCGAAGCCCACGGCCTCGCCCCGAATGCGCGAGACGATCACTCCCACCAGCCGCCCCTTGACGTCGACGAGCGGGCCGCCGCTGTTCCCCTCGATGGCCGAGCCGTTGAGTTGCACGCGTGCCAGCCGGCTCGATTCATCCTTGCGCAAGCTGCTGATCGACATCTGGTTGACCGTGATCGCCGGGTTGTCCTTCAGGTTGCCGACGACTTGCTGGATCTGCCGGCCGCGGGGGAAGCCCAGGGCGTAGACCGGCATGGTCAGGTAGAAGTCCGCCTCGGCCGTCGTCAGGTTTGCCGCGATGGGATGGGGCGGTTGCCTCACCCCGCGCACCTCGATCACGGCCAGGTCGCGTACCTCGCGGTCGTCGTGCGCCAGGATCTGCGCGGGTAGCTCCTGCTGCTGGGGCGTGCCACTGCGGAAGACCACCGAGAGCTGCACCTTCGTCCCCTCGGGAACCTCTCCCGCCTCGGGTACGACCACGTGGCGGTTGGTCATCACCAGCACCGTATCGCCAGTGGACTTGATCACGAACCCCGATCCGCTCCCCTCGCCGACGCCCGGCACTTTCAGCTTGACGAAGACCGTGGCGTCCTGGATCTGGTCCAGAACCTGTCTCTCGATGTTCTGGCCCAGGGAGCACGGCGCGCACGCGAGCAGGACACTTAACCCAAGAATTGCTTTCCGCATCGAATCGCTCCGGTTCGCCCCGAGATGATTGCGTGCTCTTCGGCAATAATGACATGACCTTCGCAAGTTAATCGCCGCAGTCGGCAAATGCAAGCGGTAATCTCAGTTCGATCTGACCGAAACCGAGAGCGGGCTGTCGAGATACAAGAGCACGCCCTGCCGGCGCTCTCCAGAGGGTTTCCCTCCTTCGAAATCCGTGTTTCAGCGGTGTTCATCCGTTGAGGACGCGGTTCAGCTCACCGACGTCTTCCAGACCGAGCTGACGTGCCTGATGGGGACGACCGGACGGCATGTCGTGCTCGTGATCAACCCTGTGACCGGCGTCACGCTGGCTCGCGTCCTTTCCGGGCTGGAGCGCCGCTCGGCGGGACCGCTCTTGCTTCCTGACGCTTTTGCAGGGGTGCCGCTGATGCTCCTGCTCCAGTTCCAGGCGTCACCGCGACCTGGCTGGTCCAAGCTGTGCCGGTTTTACTTATCCTGGAAGCGGGCGATGGCTGAAACCGCCGGCGCAGACAACCTCGCGGGGCCAGGAAACCGAGTTTGGGAGGGAAACGGGGACGCGGGAGGGGAAACGGGGACGGAGGGGAAACGGAGACGTAGCTAGAATCGAGAGCTCGCTGCGTTCCCGTTGCCTCTCCCGTCTACTCTTGCCTAGAGGACCCGGCGCGGTTGCAGCTACTGGGGTAAGGCGACAGGAAATCGGGGAGGCGGCGTGATCAAACCAGCGACGGGTCGACTTCTAATCTGTCTAAAGCTACTCTGCGTTATCGGAATCGCTGGGAACGCAGCAGGGATGGTTGCGTCCATCCAGAGCGACTACAATAGGATCTCTACGATTGACCTGATCGTCTTGACCGGGAGCCTCGCGGTTTTGTTGTCCCTTCCGCATACTGGTAGGCGATGCCCCTGGGAGTTTTGGGTAGGCACCACAGTCGGTGCCATGCTTATTGTGTCTGCTCCCCGAGGCGATCAGGGGCCTCGTCAAGTGCAGGGAGGCGTCCGAGCAACTGTCAGTTTCTATGGTTATGAGTTAACCGCCGCATTCATTACCAACGAGGAGATTGTTCTAGGGGCCGCCAAGTACGAGGCGTGTACCTGCTCCGAGTGCGTGTCACGATATACGGGGCGGCTGGTGCGGCACCACACCGAGACCAATCGATCTTTGACCGGTTTGTGTGCCTTTTGTTTGACCGGAGCAGGCGCTGCACTGCTTGGACTTATAAGGCGAAATTGGCGCTCCGGTTCATCAGTATCGGAAATACCCAGGGGTGGTTTCGAATCGTGAACAGCAACTGCGTGATGTCGGGGGGTATGAAAGGGACATTACTGAATGGCATTAAGCTAACGTCAAGCTCAGTCTCGAAAAGGACTTGAGGAAAACGACGGCCCCCTGGCACGATGGTGTTGTCAATCAGACCCCGTGCAGGAGGCCCTCGGATGCATCAACGGATTGATACCGCGCTGCGTGCGCTTCGGCAAGACCTTCCTTCTCATCTCGACGAGTCCGCCATCAACGCGGCCTGCCGCCAGGTCGGGCACACCTGGCGGGAGTGTTTGTTGACCCCCGTTGCGGTTGTCCACTGGTTTCTCATCCAGGTGCTTCATGGAAGCACGGCGTTGAAGCATATCTCTCTCTTTGCCGACCGCCAGTTCACCGACTCGGCCTATTGCCAGGCGCGGCTCCGACTTCCCTTGGCTATCTTTCAGGCCGTGCTCACAGGTCTGGTCAAGGCACTCACTCCGGACATCGACGCCACGGCAAGGTGGTTGGGACATCGTACCTTTGCGCTCGACGGGTCCTCGTTCTCGATGCCCGATACTCCGAAACTTCAAGCCCACTTTGGTCAGCCTGGAAATCAACAGCCGGGCTGTGGATTTCCAGTCGCCAAGATTCTCGCCTTGTTCCACTCTGGCACGGGGATGTTGATCGAGATCCTGGCGGCTCCGCTACGGACCGGTGAAATGTCCCAGATCGAGGCGATCCATCCCATGCTCCAGCGTGATGATGTTCTGGTCGGCGATCGAGGGTTTTGCTCGTTCGTTCACCTGGCGTTGCTGGCAAAGCGCGGCGTTCACGCCGTTTTCCGCATGCACCAGAAGCAGATTGTCGATTTCACGCCTGGCCGACGACATGCCCGCCCGAGACAGAAGGGAGCAGCGGGTCTGCCTCGATCTCGGTGGATCAAGCAGCTCGGGTCCTTCGACCAGATTGTCGAGTGGTACAAGCCAGCAGACCGCCCGGCGTGGATGAGCGAGGAGAGCTACGGCGCATTACCCGAATCGATGATTCTTCGTGAGACACGCTATGAACTTACCCGGCCTGGTTTCCGCACCCGGTCGGTGACGCTGGCGACAACGCTTTTGGATTCGGAAATTTACACGCTTAAAGAACTTGCGAACTTTTATGGCATGCGGTGGCAGGTGGAAACCAACTTGAGACACCTGAAGACAACAATGAAGTTTGATGTTCTCAAATGCATGACGGTCGAAGGCGTTCTCAAGGAGATGACGGTGTATGCGATCGTCTACAACCTCGTGCGGCTGGTGATGACGGAGTCGGCACGGCAACAAGGCGTCCCGGTCGAGCGGATCAGCTTTATTGACGCGCTACGCTGGTTGTGCGAAGGGAACGCGAGCACAGAGCTCTCGCGGCTCATCGTTAATCCAGAGCGACCCAACCGCCTCGAGCCCCGCGCCATCAAGCGCCTCCCGAAAGAGTATGATCGCTTGAACAAACCCCGGAGAGAATTACGTAAACGGTTACTGGATCAACATGTTGCTGCTTAGCTTAATGCCATTCGGGACGCGGCTCGTTCCCGATTCTAGCTTCGCCCCCCTTTCCCCTCCGTCCCTGTTTCCCCTCGTCGTCCCATTATCATAAAACGAAATGGGAAGCCCATGACGCACGGAATACGAGCCGCGCGGCGGAACTTTGTCCGCGCTTGACCATTTTTTTGTCCCCCGTTCCGGCGCTGGCTCGTCATGCTGGAGGCGCGGAGTATCCCCGGTGTGAGAACGCCGGGGGTACAGGGTGTCAGCGGGACTCGAGATGGCGGAGGCGAGCCGGAGAGACGGTCGCCGAGGAGAGATCGCCGAAGATGACCTGGTAATCCCCATCGGCGAGCTGCCAGCGCACGAGAACCTTTGCGGCGTCCCTGGGTGTGACGGTCTTGCCGTTGTAGACCCCATCGGCGAAGTCTCGCTGGATGACGTTGATCCAGGAGAGGCAGTAGGACCCGTATGCGAATTCGCCTTCCTTCGTGTGGCGCGACCTGGAGTCCTCGCTCTTGGCCCAGCCGATCGCGTTGCGCGGCATCCCCATGAGCTTGCGGAGGGCTTCGCCCTGCTCGTCCCCGTAGACGTACTTGACGGCTGGGTACTTGCCGTTGTTGTACCTGGCGAAGATGGACAGGCCGTCCTTGACGTACTGGGTGATCTCATCGGCCTTGACGTCGGTGGCCGGCATCTTCGCATAACCGGCGGGCGCGGAAGTGTCGAAGAGAGAAGGATCCTGCGGGCCCCAGCGGAAGTCTTCGAACCGCAAGACGGCGGAGCCGCTGGGGTCCATGCCGAGGAGGTCGACGCGGACGGGGAGGGCCGTAGCTCGGTCGATCCAGACCTGGACTTTTGCATTCGCGTGGGTGTCGTCGCCGACGACGGTGGGCCAGGGGACGGTGAAGCCCTCGGCTTTCACTCCGCGGATCTCCTTCACTCCGCGGATCGGCTCGGCCTTGCCGCGGTACTCGCCGAGGCCGCCGAAGAGCCCAAAGGAGAACTCCCGCACGGCGGACTTCGGGATGATCTGGAATTGCTTCACGTTGTGCTCGAGCTCGAGACCGTTCTGGCCGGGCCGGTAGATGAGGCTCGAATCTGGGGTACCATTCTGGATGTGGTCGATGCGCTCTGCGCCGGACGGGATCCAGGAAACATGGGCGATGAGTTCGGCATTCTCGGTGTCGTTGTAGCCCGGCGTGACCATGACCATGTCGCACCGGAACCCTCTGGCCCGGGACATGGCCCCGGCGACCTGGGCGAACACATTTGTCGGTCGGTTCAGTTGCCATGCAATGGTCGTGGCAACGAGTAGGGTCGCGGCGATCGCGGCCCTGGAGGCATGGCGTCTCATCATTTCGATCCTCGACTTGCGGATTGGTCGGAAGGCCGGCGGGACATCCGCCGCCAAAGCCGCAAGGAGCCGCGTCCGGGCGGCTCCGTCCGCTCGCGAGAAGGTCGCGTGGGCGGATTCGAGGCGATCGATCTGTTCGTCACTGAGGTCGTTCATCGGCTCACCCCACATTCCTGGAGCCATCGTGCCAGCCTGACCTTCGCGCGTTGCAGGACGGCGTATGTACCGGAACGTGAGCGATTGAGGAGCCTTGCGGTCTCCTCGATGCTGCGCTCGTTGAGGAAGAAGAATCGGACGGCGAGGCGTTCCTCCTCGGGGAGCCTGGCGACAGCGCGGAGGAGTTCCTCCGCCTCGTCGCTGGCATCTGACTCGGTGGAGGCCGGCGCCGGGGTCAGTTCGGGCAAAGGGTCGAAGCGATGGGCTCGCCGGCGCTCCAGGACGACGAGTCGCGCAATGCCAACGAGCCAGGGGGCGAAGCGGGCCGGGTCGCGGAGGGTCTTCAGCGTGCGATAAGCCCGGAGGAACGTGTCATGCGTCACATCATCGGCCGCATCAGGCCCGGCATCGGCAGCGACCGCACGGACCAGGCGGACAGTCCGGTCGTAGAGCGCGCCGAAGGCGGCGATGTCGCCGGCGATCGCGCGTCGGACCAGGTCATCGTTGGTCGGTTTGTCGCTCATGACAGTCACTAGTGAGCAGATCGCGGTCGATGTCCAAGAAAAATCTGGCCCCGCGGGGGAATCGAGTGTCGCTTTACGCCGAAAGCCCTTGAAGAAATTGAGCTTACGTTGAGAATCTCCGGCCCGGAGGTCAATTCCTATCCCAGGGCCGGATGGGCGAGCCTTCCCGGATGGCCTGCGCTCCGGCCGGCCCGACGGACCGGCTTGCATCATGCCGAGGCCGGTGACAGGCGCGGTGTGCCGGTTCTCACTGGCATCGCGGGGAATTCTCGGTTTTAATTCATGCATCGCGAGGTTGATGGGTCCGCTGACCCCGATTGTCCCACCCGGGATGCCATTCCTCTCCTGTGGAAACGACGGCGCCATCATGAAGCTCGAGACCCTTTGCCTGCACGGCGGCACGCAGCCGGACCCGACCACCCTGTCCCGCGGCGTGCCGATTTATCGCACCAGCTCGTACGTGTTCAAGAACGCCGAGCACGCGGCCAACCTGTTCGCCCTGCGCGAGCTGGGGAACATCTACACCCGGCTCATGAACCCCACGACAGACGTGCTGGAGAAGCGCGTGGCCCTGCTGGAGGGAGCTCCCGAGCTGGGCGGCCTGGGCGTGGCTTCGGGGACCAGCGGGGTCTTCTACGCGGTCATCAATGTCGCGCAGGCCGGCGACAATATCGTGTCCGCCCGCAACCTGTATGGCGGCACCTACACGCAGTTCCACGACATCCTGCCGGGGCTGGGCATCACCACCAAGTTCGTCGATTCCAACAACCCTCAGAACTTCGCGGCCGCGATTGACGAGAAGACCCGAGCCCTGTTCTGCGAGACGGTTTCCAACCCCGCGCTGGAGATCACCGATCTGGAGGCGGTCGCCCGGGTGGCTCACGATCACGGCCTTCCCCTGATCGTCGATGCCACGTTCTCCACGCCGTATCTCACGCAGCCGTTGCAGCACGGCGCGGACATCGTGGTGCACTCGCTGACGAAGTGGTTCGGCGGGCATGGCACGGGCATTGGCGGCATCGTCGTCGACAGCGGCAAGTTCCCCTGGGCGGCCGGCAAGCATCCGCTTTACACCACGGCCGACACCAGCTACCACGGCCTGCGCTGGGGGATGGACCTGCCCGACCCCTTACGCCCGCTGGCGTTCATCCTGCGGATGCGCACGGTGCCCCTGCGCAACCTGGGCGCCTGCATCTCTCCCGACAACGCCTGGATGTTTCTCCAGGGAATCGAGACGCTGCCCCTGAGGATGGAGCGGCACTGCGAGAATGCCCGGGCCGTCGCCGGCTTCCTCAAGGGGCACCCCAGGGTGGAGTGGGTGCGCTACCCAGGCCTGGAAGACGACCCCATGTTCGCGCTCAACCGCAAGTACCTGCGCGGCAAGGGTGGGTCGATGGTGGTCTTTGGCATCAAGGGAGGCAGCGAGACAGGCCCCCGCTTCATCGAGGCGCTGCGGCTGTTCTCGCACCTGGCCAACGTGGGCGATGCCAAGAGCCTGGCGATTCACCCCGCGACGACCACCCACTCGCAGCTCGACGAGCGGCAGCAGCGCGAGGCCGGTATTGCACCCGAGCTGGTTCGCCTGAGCGTCGGCATCGAGCATATCGACGATATTCTTGCCGACCTGGACCAGGCTCTCTGCACCACGGCCTGAGATCTCCAGCTCAGCCGGAGGGTGGAGGTGTCATTCCTGCCACATGCTGGTTCCCACGGAACGATGGCCACGACCGACTCGCCGTTCATGACTCACTCCATTGCCAAAACTCGCACGCGGTTCTTCGAGTACCACGACCCTGACAAGCCGCTCGTGCTGCGCGTGGGCCAGCCACTGGACCGGTTCACGCTGGCCTACGAGATGTACGGCCGGATGAACGCCGAGCGTTCGAACGTGATCCTGCTCTTCCACGCGATGACCGGCAACCAGCACGCGGCCGGCGTCAATACCAGGGTGGCGGAGCTGGACGGCCGCTGGACCGAAGAAGTGCACGAGGGCTGGTGGAACGGCTTCATCGGGCCGGGCAAGGCGCTTGATACACGCAAGTTCTGCGTGATCTGCGCGAATTACCTGGGAGGCTGTTACGGATCAACGGGTCCGGCGTCGACCCACCCGGAGACGGGCACCTACTGGGGCCCTTCGTTTCCCGTCCTGCGGATGAGCGACATCGTTGATTCACAGATCAAGCTGCTCGATCATCTGGGCGTGCGCCAGGTACACGCGACGGTGGGGGCCTCGATCGGCGGGTTTCTGAGCTTGCTGATGGCCACGCGTTACCCGGACCGGGTGCGGATCGTGCTGCCCATCGGCACGGGCGTGGAGACGACGATCTACCAGCGGATCATCAACTTCGAGCAGGTGGCCGCCATCGAGGCCGACCCGAACTTCCGCGGGGGCGATTACTACGACGGGTCGCCGCCCCATCTGGGCCTGGCCCTGGCGCGGCGGATCGCCCACAAGACGTTTGTGTCGCTGGACACGCTGCGCGAGCGGGCCCGCACCGAGATCGTCAGCCAGAAGCCTCCCTACGGCTGGTACGAGATGAACCATCCCGTGGAATCGTACATGCTGCACCAGGGAGAGAAGTTCGTCCGCCGCTTCGACGCCAACACTTACCTGAGGATCCTCGACGCCTGGCAGTGGTTCGACCTGGTGGCCGAGGCCGGCGCCCGGGACTTCAAGGACCTGTTCCAGCGCTGCCGGCACCAGGAGTTCCTGGTCTTCAGCATCGATTCGGATCTTTCGTTTCCACCGCAGGAGCAGGCCAAGCTGGTAACCCTGCTGAAGCGGGCACGAGTACCGGTCATGTGGATCACGGTGCACTCGGACAAGGGACACGACGCATTCCTGCTGGAACCGCGGCTCTTCGCGCCGCATATCCAGGAACTTCTGAACCACCGGGAAGAGACAGGCAAAGCGTAGTCACTGGACCTCGAGAACTCGGGCTGCCGGCAGCGTCCCCGCGAGAGCCGGGCGTGCCGCGGCCCGCCTACTGGAAAGAGACTTGTATGTTCACTTCACTGCGAATCGTACTCGCCACGGCGTCCGTCACGCTGATGTTGCTGTTAACAGGCGCCTCGGGCCAGGACCAGGCCCGGCCGAAGCACGGCTTCAAGGACACGCCGATGCTGCCGGGCAACCGCTGGCACGTGCACGACAGCGACCGGCCCATGCCGCCGGTGATCACGCCGGGAACCTGTAGCACGCAGGAGACCGTGGGCAAGGCCCCCTCCGACGCCGTCGTGCTGTTCGACGGCAAGGACCTGTCTCACTGGCGGGGTGAGCGCGGCGGGCCGGCGCTGGAACATCGAGGACGGTGCAATCGTCATCCGCCCGCACACCGGGGCGATCGTGAGCCAGGACGAGTTCGGTGACTGCCAGCTCCACCTTGAATTCGCGAGCCCCGTTCCTCCCGTGAGCGAGGACCAGGGCCGCGGCAACAGTGGCGTCATGTTCTTCGGCCGCTACGAGATCCAGGTTCTCGACTGCTACAACAACCTGACCTATGCCGACGGCCACGCCGCGGCGATCTACGGGCAGTACCCGCCCCTGGTAAACGCCTCACGCCCGCCCGGCCAGTGGCAAAGTTACGACATCCTCTTCACCGCCCCGAAATTCAAGGAAGACGGCGCACTTGACACACCCGCGTACGCCACGGTGCTGCACAACGGGGTCGTGGTGCATAACCACGCGGCCGTGATCGGGCCCATGTCGTATCGTGCGCTGCCGCATTACCGGCCGCACGGTCCCAAGGGGCCGATCCTCTTGCAGGATCACGGCAGCCCGGTGCGGTTCCGCAACATCTGGGTGCGGCGGATCAAGGCATACGACGAGGGCTGAGGGCCGCTCAGCTCCCCGCGAGCAGCCCCGCGGGGAGCGCCGCCTTTGCTTGTGGCATGGGAATCCACTCCGCGAAACGGTCAACGCCGTGCCGGTCGTAAAGCCGGAAGACCGTGCGCAGCTCGTTCTCGATTCCCGAGTACGCCTCGGCCGGGGCCCTGGCGCCGGCCGTTGACCTGACCTCCTGCTGATGGTTGCGTACCCACCGCGCGAACGGCTCGATCAGGACCGTGCGGGGTGCGATCGAGACCTTCTCGACCCGCCGCTTGACATCGTCGGTGTCTGCCAGGGCCATGCCCTCTTCCAGCATGGCCAGTCCCTTGCGGGCGGTCGCGGCGTCCATTCCGTAGCTGGCCGCGGTGCCGAAGCAGTTCTGGTGGATGCCCGAGCGCCGGGCGGTGTCGCCGATGAGAGCCAGATAGGCGCGCACCTTGTCAGCCGCCCGTCCGTAATGGAGCGTGACGAACTCGTCAATCAGCTTGCGGTCGTCGAGGGTCGGGTCCCAGAGGAGCCGTGAGATGAGGTAATTTCGCAGCTCGCAGAGTTCGGTGTTCTGAGCGTTGCCAGCCGCTTGCATGAATACGCCGTTGACTCCGTGGGCCGCGAGGAAGCGGACGTTGGGCCCGATGATGTCCATGTTGGGGCAGGGGGCGTTGTAGCAAGTGAAGTTGGTGTTGTAGTTCCAGACGTAGACATGGTTGCAGATTTTGCACCACCCTTCCAGGTCCTTGCAGAACGCGACGTTTCTGGGGCAGGAAGGGTCGTTCAGGGGGTGGATCTGGCACGCCTCGATGCTGCAAAGCTGAATGGCCACGTTGGGGTGCGGCCGCAGCGACCGCGGAGGCGTGCGCGAAAACTGGTAGGCGAGTGTGCCCACGAAGACGCCCGGGCGCTCCTTCGCCACGGCGTCGGCAGCCTCGTTGATCAGCGTCAGCAGGGCGCCCATGTGCGACTCTTCACGCTCGTCGATGGCCCGGCAGCCGTCACAACGGCAGTACATCGTGTTATCGTTCTGACTGATGGCGATGTTGCCCGCGGTTTGCCCCGTGTGCGCCAGCCGGTCAAGTACGCCCCGGATCATCAGGGCCTTGACGTCGGGGTTGGTGAAGCATGGCTGCGTGCCTCCCGCCTCGAAATGGTCGTCATGCATGAAGCTACGCCGCTTGCCGTTCACCAGGCTGAAGTAATCGGGATGGTCCTTGCCGTACTTTGCCACGGGAACGTAATGGTCGACGCTGTGCGAGATGAGCGACCAGCTCGATCGGCCGCCCAGCTCCGCGCGGTTGGTGACCGCGTTGTTGCGGAGCCGGGCCGCGAACTCGGGGTGCGCTGAGTTCATGCCGTAGTACGAGTATCTCCACGAGAACCGGGGCCGGAAGCTGCGCTCACCCGTCTTGAGTGCCAGACCGGCATCAACCCGGGGAACATGCGTGTGATCGGGTGTGAGGAAGCGCACGCCGAGTGAATCTTCCAGGAACGAGTACACACCGTAGAGCGTTCCCCGCGGCGTGCCTCCGGCAATGTCGATGCGGCGCTCATCGACCGCGATGCGGAACGCCTCCTCACCGAGATCCCCGGTTGCGCAGCGTGATGCCTTGCCCACGAAAACCCCGGAGTCTCGCGGTTCGCTCGCGGTGATAATTTCCATTCGCTTGCCGGTTGCTTGTGCCACGAGGTCGCGGAACTCGCTGGCCGCATGCCGCTCCGCGGCGCAGCGCCCGCCGCGATCACGATCGGCCAGCTTGTCATCTGGCCGATGGTGGCGTCGGCTCGTGCCAGTCCGGCGGCCGCCAACAATGTCAGGATGACGAGACCATACGGGAGCACGTGTCCCACCAGGCCGGATCGTCTTGAATCCTGGTTGCTTTTCATGAAATGGCTCCTTTTTCTGATCACTCGTTCATGGAGTTGCCTGAGGCTCCCCTGAGCTGACCCGCATGGCTCCCAGTCCCAGGTCGAGCACGCCGCCAACCTGGTCTTCCAGTTGCTTGAGCTCGCGTTCCAGGACGGCCAGGGCGCTGGCGTGGCGACGGATGGCCTGGCAGGCCGCGGCGGAGTCCGCATAGAGTGCGTCGAAGAGATGCTCGGGCGAAAGACGGACGACCACGTCGTTGAGTTGCCGTTCCAGCCCGCGGCTGAGCCAGCTCAGCAGCAGGGCGCTCAGAGCCACGCCCCAGAGCAGGCACCAGAAGGCCGCCTGGAAGAAGAAGTCGAGCCCCAGAAGAGGAGCGTTGTTCCAGAGATGTTCATAGAAGAAGTTGCGGCCCATGTGGAACACGAGATAGGCCGGCAGGGCACAGAATGCCATCTCAAAAGACAGGTGAACCAGCCGGCCGGCGCGGCGAGCCACTCTCCGCTCGATCACGTCGGCAATGTCGGTATCCAGCTTCTGGTAGATTTGCAGGGCGACGGCTCCCAGTTGCTCTGCCGACAGGTCGCCGGATGACTGGCCCACGGATGAGGCCGTGGCCGTGGCCAGCTCGATCTCGGCGTCCGCCAGATGGCCGCGGAGCACGCTGCGCGCCCGGGCCAGGTCAGCCTCGGTCAACCCCAGGTCGGCCTCGGCGGCCCAGGCCGTTGCCGCCTGATGCTCGCGCCACTTCTCGCCGGCAAGCTGCGTCAGGGCCAGGCCGCCGGCGAGCAGCGCCTGGGTGGGCGTGCGGGCCCGCAGGAGGATGAGCGAGCGGACCACGCTGCCACAGGCCGACCAGAGCCCGAGCAGGCCGGCCAGCGGCCCGGCGCCCCAGGTCTGGGTCAACTGCTTCAGCGCGCGTGACCGCCAGAGCCTCCGGTTGGCCCCGATCCGCTCGGCGAGCCGGGCGCGGACCTTCGTCAAGAGCGCCGAACGCTCGTGCTCCATGGCTTGCTCTAGCCTGGCCACGTCCTCCAGCCGGAGGTCCATCGGTGCGCGGATCGTGCCGAGCAGCCACTGGTAGAGCCCGAGCAGGTTGGCCCGGCGGATGCGGTGCCGCGCCCGGCTTGCCAGCTCGTGCTCCAGCAAATCGCGGAACCGTCTGAAATCGCCGTCCACGGGCTCTCCGAGCATCTCGTGGGCGAGCGCCTCAACCGCGTCGAAGCGGAAAACCTGGGGAACGCGCAGACCGAGGTCGTCCAGGTATCTCCGCAGGTCGGCCCGGTTGTCGGGGTCGATTGCGGCATGTGTCTGGACGTAGAGGATCTGCCGTCCCGGCGCGTTCTTGAGCAGCTCCTGGCCAACCACGTACGACTTGTATTTCTGCGCGGTGATGGTGTGCACGATCACGTCGCAGTGGGGCAGCACGATGCGGAGGATGTCGAGATGGCGCTGGCCGCCGGCACCGTCTTCGGGATCCTGGGTGTCGGGGTCCGGGCAGTCGATGAGGATCATCTGTTCGAGCAGCGGGATCTTCAGGCGATGGACCTCGACGAGGTCGCTCTCGAGCCCCAGAAACGAGGGATCCACATCGGGATGGCAGGCGACGATGGCCCGGCGGGTCATGGGCCGGAATTCCTTGCCGGCCCGGCTCACCGGCCGGCCCAACAGGGCATTGTAGAGCGTGCTCTTGCCCGTGCCGGAACCACCCAGGAAGCCGATCACCAGCGCCCGGTCGAGGTCGATCTCGGGGACTTGCAGTCGAGGTTCAAGGCGCGAGATCAGGCTTCCGGCCGCGGTGAAGGGCGGCCAGAGCGGGGCGGACTGCGCCCAGGCGAGCAGCCGCGCATGGAAACGCTCGAAGCCGGCCAGCAGGTGCTCGCGTTCCCAGTCGGGGGCCGTCCAGCGATCAACCAAGGGATGCCTCTTTCTTCTCTCCTGACCGCGATGTCAGCGCGGGTGCCGAGGCCGAGACCGGAGCGTCGTGTTCCGCGCGACCCGGCGGCAACGTGCCCAGCGCGGCAAGCTGCCGCGAGAGGTCGCCGACGAGGCGCACCGAGGCGCGGTAGTCCTCGCTTTCGCCAAGCTCGGCGAGCCGGTCGATGCGTTCCAGGTGCCGGCCCAAAACACAGTCGTGGATCACGCGGGCAAGCAGTGACGCCCGCTCCTTGTAAAACTCGGCGAAGAGGTCGGCGATCAGTTTCCGGGCCGGCGCCGCCAAGCCCGCGATGGCACCCTCACCGCCAGCCGCACCAGCCGCGCCCGCGGCGACGTCGATGGCAATCTGAACCACCGAATGAGAGCCGACGTGCAGCGCCGTGTGGGTGAGCAGCTCGGCGCCGCCGAACATGCCGATGGAGATGGCCGGGCGGATCACGGCCGTGGCGATGAGGCCCCACTCGATGGCCCGCATCATCCGGGGATGCTCGGTCTCGAATCGCTCCAGCTCACCGCCAATGGCCCGCCGGTAGTCGTCGGTCAGCAAGGGCGTGGCCGCGAGCCGGCTTTGCAGCTCGGTGAAGGCCCGCTGCCGCTCGGTCCCCGAGAGCACCGGCTCGAGCTCCTTTTGCAGAACCGGCTTTGCAGCCCTGCCAACGAGTTCCAGCTTGGCGTAGATCTCCTCCAGGGCCCGGGTGAGCAGCTCCTCTTCGGCCTGGACGTACTCGGCCTCATCACGGAGCGGATCACGGCGCCCCGGCAGCAGCTTCATGATCGCCCCGCCCAGCTTGCCGTAGAACTTGTGGACGGTCCTGTCAAACCGGGTGCGCCGCGGTTCCAGCCAGCGCCAGATCTCATCCGTCACCACGTGGCCGGGCAGGGCGGGTGCTTCAAGCTTGAGCTGGACCGTGTCGTGAATGATCGTCCGGGCCTCACGGTTCTCGACGGCCCGGGCATGCAGCTCTTCCAGGTATGCGGGCAGCCCCTCGCGCGGCGCGAGCATCTGCCGCAGCGCACCATGCAGCGAACGCACCTTGATCTCGGTGAAGCGCAGCTCCGCCAGGTCGCGCCGGGGCTCGGTCGCGCCGGGGGATAGCGCGTGAAACGTTAGGCGGTTCGCGCGCGCCGCGGCACGGTCGCGGGGCACGGCATACACGTGGGCGGGAGTCGCGCCGGTCCCCTTGCAAAAGGTGTCGAGCCAGCGCAGGCAGTGCTCGCGGTCCTCGGGCCATTCCACCATGTTGAAGACCACCAGGATGGTCTTGTCGGCCTCCGCGGCCTCGCGGAAGAAGCGGCGGACCGCGGCGTCGTTGAACTTCTGCTGGGTCAGCACGGCCACCAGCACGTCGGCGGCATGGCTGATCAGCCGGGCACGGTCCCAGTTCACCGGAATCGCCCCGTCCACGTCGGGAGTGTCCAGGAGCACCAGGTTCGGAGGCTGGAGCCCGGTGGGGTCCGCACGATGGATCAGCCGGTTCGACGGCCCGTCGGCGACCGCGTCGTCTTCCGAGGTCCACGACTGGAGCTCGAAACCGGGAAACACCCGGGCCAGCTCGTGGCTTTGAGAAAAAGCCTGAGGCAAGAGACAAACCGGATGGCGCGTCTGGGTGGCGTCCGGATGCACCCGGCTGGCGGCAAAGCCGACCAGGTGGTTGAACATGGTGCTCTTGCCGATGTTCGTTCCGCCCGCCACGGCCACGATGAGGTAAGGTGCGCCGGTCACCTGCGGCACCAGCTTCTGGAACAGGTTGGCGTGCCAGGCAGCGGAAGCGGGCGCCGGGACGCCCAGGGGGGTGGCCGTGGCCTCCAGACGCGACACAGCCCCGGCCAGGTCGGCAATCCGACGAGACCAGGTTGAGTATTCCATGAGCCGGAACTCCAGCGGGATTGCGAGAAGCCAACGTTATGGCAAAGTTCTTGCCGGCTCAGGGCAGAATACGAATGCCACACTCACACGAGTGAAACGCGGCGGAGATCGGTCCTCCATCATACGGTACCGACTCCGCCGCCATCATCGTGTTCCTCGGGCGGGCAACGTCAAGGCTGATTCGGCGGAGTGACTGACTGGAACACCGGCACCAGCCCTTGCTCGAGGATCGGCCCGACGGTGCTGGGGACAACCAGGTGGAACTCGAATCCCGAGGGTGGCCTGGGCGTCAGAGACACACCGATGAATGCGGGCTCTCCGGGAAGCTTCTCAGGAGCTTTCGGCTCCGGCTTGTTGATCATCGCGGAGAATTGCGACGCGAACGACCGCACCAGACCCTGAGCACTCAGCAGCATCACCAGGTTTGCTTGAGCTGGCAAGTGAGCGCGTACGCTCTTGAAGCCGGGAACGCTCCCCACGCCTGCGTTTCCCCTCAGAAACGTGTCGATCTGCGCCCGGGCGTCTTCCCAGGTCGGGGCAGTGACCTGATACACGCTTTTGCCATCGGAGCCAAGCCAGCTGTTCATGGTCTCGCCAGGGAACATGGACTTCATCATCGCGACTGCCGTCGGATTTTTGGGATTAAGCTGAGCGAACCTGTCGAGATCGAGCGTGGCGATGATGTGGCTCAAGGACACACCCTGGTAGTGCTCGGCGTCTGATTCGACCTTGACATCCTTGTAGAGAGCGGACGGGCCGTCGCCTCCCTTCAGAGCCTGGATGTTTGCCTGGCAGGCGGCGAGGTATTTCCTGGTGTCGGCGACCCGCGTCACGTTGAACCCGCGCAGGCCGTGAGCGAACGTGAGACACCCCGCCGTCTCGACCCGGCCCAACCCATCAAAGAGGGCCAATGCCCTGGTCTGCTCGGATGTGGGCTTTCCACCGGGATTCATCATCCCCGCGGCCATACCCTGAAGCTGGTTGGCTGTGCTGGCATCCATATTCATGTAGACGTAAAACGAGGAATCCGGAGGTAGCCCGGCCAGGTCCGCAGCCGTCCCGGATACGGCTTCCTTGCAGAACCTGGCAAGGGAGGAGTCGGGTTTCACGGCCAGGACTCCCGCCAGGCTCAAACCTTCACCCGCAACATCGATGTTGATGGTCAACGCATCCGCGGTTTTCAGCGAGTCGAAGAGCGTTCCGTAGAGATCCTTGGCGGCGTTCATGGTACCAGCGTTTCCAGCCTGCTGGCCGGCCTGATCGAGGGCATTCATGAAGGCCTGCCGCGCCTGGTCGATCTGCTCGCCGAATCGGGATACCAGTGCATTTGCGTTCACATAGATGCCGACGTCTCCAGCCAGGAAATGCTCGGCCAGAGCTGGGCTCAAAGCCTTGTCCAGGGTCTTCTCACCAGGCCTGGCGATTGCCCCCATCAGCGCCTGGTCGGGACTGAATGCCACAAAGCCTTGCCCCTTAAAGGTGTACTTCATCTCGTCGCCGCCCGCGTTCTTGAACGCATCGAAGCCACCGTCTGTGTGCTCGATCTCCGGTTCCTTGCCGCCTCCGAGGGTTTTGAGCACGCCCAGATAGTCATCACTCAGTACCAGGACGGCAAAAGAGGGGCGGCCGTCGCCGTCTGGAGCGGGGGCTCGGATCAGGCTGACCCAGGGGGTTTTCGCGGCCGCGTCGCCAAACTTCTGCCGGAACTGTGTCACATGCTCGTTCACGGCGGGCTCTGCTCGTTGCGCCAGCCTGGGACTGATGGCCCTGAGCATCGCCACCAGATCCATGTGCGTGGCATCCACGCCGCGCACGCGAACTGCCGCATCGATGCTGGCCGGCACCGCTTTCATCCACCCAGCGTCCGTCGCCGCAGGACCAGGCGACTGGCTCAGAGCCGCCGCCAGTATCCACATTGATACGGGAACCAACATTGTTCGGATCTCCCAATCGGGGCAATGCTTCTGGCACGCCCACCCTCATGCTGAGGAAGTGGAATGGCGTGCAGATCGTGGCACCACCCTGCAAGAATGCATTCGGTCGCGCAGAGGATTCATTGGCTTGCAGAGTGGAAGCGTTGCCGCAAGGGTGGCACGCAAACGGACAGATCTCAGAAAAGAAGCTCCACAAGAGACAGGTCGTCGGCGAACTCGTCTCTTCCCATCAACATGCGGTCGTGGGCGATGAGCAAGTCCATCTTCGAGGTCTCCGTGTTGTGGTGCGGGCCCTGGCCCATGAACGCCAGGAACTCGCTGAACGGCCACATCGTGTTGTCGGCCTTCTCGATCTCGTACGCACCATCGCTCAGA
Organism: uncultured Planctomycetaceae bacterium; assembly: GCA_963833985.1. Classification (GTDB taxonomy): domain Bacteria; phylum Planctomycetota; class Planctomycetia; order Isosphaerales; family Isosphaeraceae; genus Aquisphaera. The sequence goes on along the minus strand of CAWIAD010000002.1, from coordinate 5,578,048 downwards.
ATATAGACCTTGGCGAAGGCATCCAGCGTGGTGGTGCCCGACTCGTACTCCAGGTCGGTGACCGCGCCGATCATCGGCCCCTTGGAATCAAGGATCTGAAGCGTGGCCTGCTCGGCCGTAGGTCCCGTGAGCAGCAGGGCCGGCGGGTGTCCCCCTCCGGAGTAATCGACGCGCCGCGTGGGCTTGTGGAAGACGCCGTACCAGATCGTGAAGTAGAGCCCGTTCTGCTGGTCCATCTGGAACGCGTTGTTTAAGGCGAAGAGGACCTGGCCCGGCTGGCGGAAGTCGGTATTCGGCAGGGCCTGGGAGCGCAGCGCGTTCATGGCCGATACCGAAAGCAGGGCCGCGCCCACGCCGTGGCCGCTGACATCCAGCAGGTAGAAGGCGAAGTGGTCGTCGTCCAGCCAGTGATAGCCGAACGAGTCGCCGCCCAGCTCGGCCGAGGGGACAAACCTCCAGTCGGTCTTGATGAGTCCCTTCCTGAGCTTGTCAGGCAGCAGTGATTGAACATACTTCGCTGCCTGCTTGACCTCGCTGGCCAGGCGTTTCTGGCTTTCCATCAGGGCCTGGTACGCCTCATTGCGCTGCAAGAGCGCGATGTAGCCCTTGGAGTGGTAGCGGATCCGTGCCAGCAGCTCCAGCCGGTCCGGGAGCTTGACGATGTAGTCGTTGGCCCCCAGCGCGAAGGCCTCGGCCTTGACGGCCGGGTCTTCCTTGGTGGATAGCACAATCATGGGGGTTTCCCGCGTTCCCTCGCTGGCCCGGAAGTTTTTCACCACCGTGAGCCCGTCGATGTCGGGCATGACCAGGTCTTGCAGGATGACCGTGGGCTTGATGCGAGCCGCCTCGTCAAGGGCCTTGGTCGCGTCGCGGCAATAGTGAAAGACAATGTCCGGCTCGCCGGCCAGCATGCGCCGGACGGCCTCGCCAATCATCGGCTGGTCGTCGATCAAGAGGACCGTCACCTTGTGCTGGGTGAGGAGGGGCTCAGTGCTCATTGCGGAACTCCAGGGGGCCTGACATCTTGGTCTTGCGATGGCCCGGGCAGCAATCGCCCGATGATCGGCCCGGAGGAACGGGGCAGAGGGCGTGCCCCAGCGTGCCCGTCATCCTATGACTTACCATCTTTTCCAGGTCATGTGGTACGCGCCTGCGCCTGACTCGAATTTTGCGAGGAAAGATGAGCGGCGATCGCCTGGCTGATCAGGTGCAGGGGGAGGACCTGATCGGCCGCGTCCAGCTCCACGGCCGCACGCGGCATGCCCCAGACCACGCTGGTGGATTCATCCTGTGCAATGGTCTTCCACCCCAGCCGCCGGAGCTCCAGTAGCCCCTGGGCTCCATCGCGGCCCATTCCCGTGAGCAGTACGGCCAGTCCGGCGCGCGGCCAGCGCGCGGCCACGCTCTTGAAGAAGACGTCTACCGAGGGCCGGTAACTCAGCGTCCTCGGCTCGGCCGTATAGTAAAGCCGGCGGTTGCTGCCCACCATCAAATGGTCATCGCTGCCGGCAAGCAGGATCTTTCCTTCAGTCAGCTCGGTGCCGTCCTGGATCAGCTCGACGGGGCGGTGTGCACGCTCGCTCAGCCACTGCCCCAGGCCGGGAGCAAAGGCGGCGTCCACGTGCTGCACGATCACGATTGTCGCCCTGGGCGATGGGGGGAGCCCGGCGAGAGTCTCCGCCAGGGCGAACGGACCGCCCGTCGATGCGCCCAGCAACACCAGGGGATGAAGGGACGGTTCGTGGGCGGGCGGCACGGCGGGCGCAGCCGCGGGTGGAACTGCCAGACGCGCGGGAACCTTGCCGATCAGGTTGCCGATCACCTCCATCTTGCGCAGCAGCGATCCAGCCCCGGCCACGTCGGCGGTGGGCCCGAGAACGGGCGTATCGACGGCATCGAGCGCACCCCAGCCCATGGCCTGGTAAACCTTGTGGATGTGCCCGCTCACCGTGGCCGTGACCACCAGGATTGCGCAGGGCGTCTCGTTCATGATCCGGCGCGTCGCCTCGACGCCGTCGACGCCTGGCATGAACAGGTCCATGAGGACCAGGTCGGGCCGATCGGCGCGCGCCATGACCACGGCCTCTGCGCCATCACGGGCAATCCACGCCACCTCATTCCCGGGTTGCGAAAGAACGACCCGCCGGAGGACCTCGCAAGCCATGATCGAATCGTTGACGATGCCGATTCTCATGGGGCTCCTCGGCCGGCGACAGAGAGCGTACGGCGACGGCAAGGCGACGGGTCTGAACGGCGAACTACGCGCTTCATTCCGCAAGACGGGAAGCGGTTCCGGTGTTGCTCCATCAAGGCCCGCGCTCCTCCCTCGAGGAGGCCTTCGCCTCACCGATCAGGTCTACCACCGTATCCAGAAAGGTCTGGTCGTGGAAGCTGCTCTTGGTGAGGTAGAAGTTGGCGCCGGCGTCCAGGCCGCGGATCCGGTCTTCCTCGCGATCCTTGTAGGACACGATGATCACCGGAATGGCCCGTAGCCGGTCGTCTTCCTTGATGTGCGTCACGAGCTGGATTCCATCCATGCGAGGCATATCGATATCACTGACCACCAGGTCGTAGCGGCCCGAGCGCACGGCATTCCAGCCGTCAACCCCGTCCACGGCCACGTCCACCGTGTAGCCCTGGTTTTCCAGGAGCTGCCGTTCCAGCTCGCGAACGGTGATCGAATCGTCGACCACCAGGATGCGCCTGGGTCCGTGCACCGCCTCGGTCTGCTCCACGTCCAGGCGAATCCGCCGGATCTGGCGGCCGCCCAGCAGGTTATCAATCGAGCGGATCAGATCCTCAACGTCGATGATCAGCACCGGCCAGCCGTTCTCGAGCACCGATGAGCTGTTCAGGTTGGGGACCTTGCCCAGCCGTGGATCCAGGGCGCAACACGCAGGTCCCGCTCGCCCAGGAAGCGATCGACAATGACCCCGAAGCGGTGGCTGCGGTCGCTGGCCACCACCACCGGAAGCTTGCCCTCTTGCCGCGACGTCGCCGGTAGATCGAGAATCTGTGCTGCCTCCACCAGGCCGATGGGCTGGCCGTCCAGAATCATGTGCGGTTTCCCCTCGAGCTCGCAGATGGTGGTGTGCTCGAGCATCAGGATCCGGTCGATCCGGTTCAGCGGAAAGGCAAACGGCTCGCCGGCGATCTCCGCCAGCAGGGCGCGGATCACCGAAACCGTGAGCGGGAGCTGGAGGATAAATCGCGTACCCTTGCCAGGCTGGCTGTTCACCCGGACCGATCCGCGAACCGCCTGGACCATGCTCTGGACCACGTCCAGGCCGACACCGCGGCCGGAGACCTCGGTCACGGCTTCCTTCGTGGAGAAGCCTGGCAGGAACAGGAAATCGAGCAGCTCGGACTCGCTCAGCCGGCTGGCGACCGTTGCGGTGGTGAGCCCTTTCTCAATAACCTTGGTCCGGAGCCGCTCCAGGTCGATGCCCCGGCCGTCGTCGGCCAGTACGATCTGGAGCATCCCTGCACGGTGGCGCGCCTCCAGCCGGATGGTCCCCGTCGGGTTCTTGCCCGCGGCCCGGCGCACCTCGGCTGTCTCAAGCCCATGATCGAGCGCATTGCGGATCAGGTGGTTAAGGGGCGCCTCCAGGCCGTCAAGGATGTCGCGGTCAACGCCCGTGGTGTCACCCACCACCTGAAAGGCCGCCTGCTTGCCAAGCTGACGTGCCAGGTCGCGGACGAGGCGCGGAAACCCGCGAATCCCATCGGCCAGCGGACGCATCCGCGACGCCAGCACCTCGTGATGCAGCCGGCTTGACAGGTCTTCGCTCCCGCGGGCGAACTCCTCGATGGTCTCGAGGGTCTGGCCAAGGCCTTCCAGGCAGCGCGAGGCCTGACCTCGGGCTGTGGCCAGGAGCTCTCGCTCCGCGGCGGGCAACGTTTCCCCGTTGCTGGAGAGACGGTCTTCCAGCCGCTGGAGTGTTTCCAGCAGCCCGGTCTGGCGGCTCTTGAGCAGCAGCAGCGAATCGACGAACGGGCGGAACCGCCGGGTCTGAACCAGCGACTCACCGGCCAGCCCCATGAGCCTGGTCAAGCTTTCCGCCGTGACTCGCACCACTCGATCGGCCGGTTCGCCGCCGGACGGAGTGGACGGGGCCTTCGAGGTCGGAGCAGCCTGCGGTCGTGCCTGTGGAGATGCCGCGGACGCGTCGGATGTCGCGGGCACCTGGGCCGGGGCAGATGGCTCCTCCGGATGTGGCGCAACGTTCGCGGGTTCCGGGTCCGGTTTCTGAGCTGGGGCTGGAGCTGGCGCCGAAGCTGGAGCTGAAGCTGGAGCTGAAGCTGAAGCTGAAGCTGAAACTGGCGGCGATGGTACTGGGGCGGACGCCGGTTCGAGCGCTGCGGTTTGCCCTGCCTGGATGGCGGCCAGCCTGGCCAGAAGCTGCTCGATCGCAGGAAGCTGGGTTGCGCGCCACGCTTCCTGCTCCGCCTCGGCCAGCTTCGAGATTTGCGTGAGCAGGTCCACGCCGCAGAGGAGTGCGTCGATGCTTCCCGGACCGAGCTGGATCTGCGCCTTCTGCGCCGCGACCAGGCAGTCTTCCATCGCGTGGGAGATGCGCACCGCATCGTCGAGCCCGACGATCCGGGCTGCGCCTTTGAGCGAATGAGCCGTGCGCATCAGGGGCTCGATGCGCTCGGCCGGGCCAGTGGTCCCCTCGAGCGCCACCAGTCCCTGCGCCAGCACGGCCAGCCGCTCGTCGGCCTCCATGCGGAACAGGTCCATCATCGAGAAGCCGCTCAGGTCGTCGCTCATTGTCCGATGCTCCGCAGGGCGGCGAAGATCCGCTGTTCGTCGAGCATGGTGACGCTGTGATCTTCCCAGGCGAGGATCGCCTGGCTGAAGCTGACTTCCGGGTTCGCCAGTGCCGAGGAGACGCTGTGCATTTGCGATCGGGGAATGCGCTGCACGCCGAGGATCTCGTCCGCCGCGAAGACCCAGCTCTCGGACCGTTCGCGGTTCCGCAGCACGATCAGCCGGCCCTGCGTGGCCATGCTTCCCGCGGTGGCTGCCGTGAGGTCTGTATCCTTTGGCGTCTGGAATTCTGAGGTAACGCCCGGTGGTGGCAGCGGGGCCGTGTCCAGCCCCAGCAGGCCGTGCAGTGAGATGCAGAGCTGCAACTGGCCGCGGAGATTGACCAGCCCCACCAGGACGGTACTGGAGCGATGAGGGATGCGGTGGAGCGGCCGGGGTAGCGTGACTTCGGAGACGGTCTGTGTGGGCAATGCCATCCATTCCTTGCCGAGCCGGAAGATCAGGAGGCTGATCTGGTCGGGACCGGTCAGCTCCGCGGCGCTACTGGACCTCTGGCTGGCGGTCTCGGCCGAGCGGCCAAGCCACTGCGTCCACTCCGCCAGGTAGTGGGGGTCTGCGGGCCGCTCGAAAAACGCACGCGCCGCCAGGGCGAAGACAGGACAGTTGCGGCAATGGATATGGGTCTGGAGCTCGGGGCAGGTCTGGTCGCCGGCAATGCCGATCTGGTTCCAGCAACCGCCGTCGGCAATTGCCAGGCTCGCAAGCCCCGTGCTCTGTCCCGAAGGGTCATCGCCCATCTCACCGCGCTCCCTTGTTCAGCATCGCCCGCTCTGCACGCCGGCGGTAGGCTTTGGCCATGGCGGCATCGCCGCGCCGCTCCGCGCAGAGCGCCAGAGCAAGCAGGGCGTCCTCATGTCGGGGATCGAGGTAAACCGCCTTCAGAAAGCAGGTCTCGGCCTGGGCCCGATCACCCCTGGACTGGTGGATCACCCCCATCAAGCCATAGGCCGCGGCCACCGGGCCGTTCTGCCTGACGAACTGCTCGCACACCGCGATGGCCTCGGGATGACGACCGAGATTGGCCAGTTCCGCTGCCTGCTCCAGCGTGGGGCGCAACCTCGGTGCTGCCGGCCCATTCTCTTGCCCGGAGCCAGGCGGAGGCAGGCCCCGCGGATCACGCGTGACAATCGGTAGAAGCGAACGGGCCGCGGCTGGTGGCGGCACGGGATGGACCGGTTGACCTCCGGCAAGGGGCGTCAGGGGCCTAGGCAGTGCGCACGGTGACGGCGCCGGGCCGCCTTCCATGGCCATCTGTGGTCCGGGTTGTGGCCTGGCCGGCTCCCTGGAATACGCGAAGCTGCGGGGATTGCCGACTGGCCTGAAGCCGGGTTCGGTTCCACCGGTACTCAGGCGGTCGGCATGGCCAATGATCAGCAACCCATCGCGTGCCAGCAGGCGGTTCAGCACCTTCAGGGTCAAACCGCGCGAGCGCTCGTCGAGATAGATCAGCAGGTTGCGGCAGAAGACCATGTCAAAGGCGGGCTCGCCGGCCAGCAGGCCGGGATCCAGGATGCTTCCCTGAAGAAACCGGATCCGCTCACGCAGCGTGGTATTGATCTGGAAGCCTTCGGCATGGGGTTGAAAGTAGCGATCGCGGAAACCAAGGTCCGAACCCCGGAAAGCATTGGTGGAATACACCCCGCGCTGGGCCGTGGTGAGCCGGCGCTGGCTCACGTCGATCGCGGTGATGCGGAAGCGGCGGGGTTCCAGGGCCACTTGCAGGAGCGCGATGGCAATCGAGTAAGGTTCCTCACCCCCCGCGCAGGGGATGCTCAGGATGCGCAGCATGGGCCGTTCCGGCTGAGCGACCCATCCGGCACGCACAAAGTCCTGGAAGTACTCGAACGGTACCTGGTCGCGGAAGAACCAGCTTTCCGGAACGACGACTTCCTCGATCAGCGCCTGGAGCTCGCTGTCGCTCTCGGCAAGCAGCGACGCGTAGGCTTCTCCATCCGCCAGGCCGAGCTCCGCCATCCGCAGCTTGACCCCGCGCGCGAGCAGGGTTGAACCCACCGAGGCCGGGTCGAGCCCGATCCGCCCGGCCAGCAGCGCCTCGATCTTGCCCCACGCGGTCGCCATCAGATCGTCCCCGCCGGTGTGCTTCCACCTGGCTCCGTGACCTGTGCGCTGGCTGCTTCCAGCCCAAAGAAAGATCGCCGCAGGGTATCATCCAGGATCTGGTCCACCTGAATCAACTGGACCATCTCCTGGCCGATCTCGACAATTGCTCCCAGATACGGCGTGACCGGTAGCTGCATGGCCGCCGAGATGACCTGCTCCGGCGTGATCGAGGAGACGTCGCTGACCTGCTCGGCAACCAGCCCCAGGAGCCAGCGGCGCTGCGGGGCTGCGGCTGCGGCATTACCGGCCGCGGGCAGAGCCGTGGATGCCTGCTCGGCGCCGGAGGGATGGCTGTTCACCAGGACAATGCGCGTACTCAACCGGTCGCGGCAGCTCTCCGATCCCAGGAGAATGCCCAGATCAACCACCGGCACGACGGTACCGCGGTAGTCGAAGACTCCGGAAAGCGAAATGGGAGCGTGGGGCAAGTGGCGCAGGTTAATCCTGGGCACGACCTCGACCACGCGCGCCACATCGATCGCGTACCGGCTACCGGCGGCCTGGAGGGTCAGCAGTAACATGAGAGTCATCGCTCCGCAGTCGGGGCCTGTGCAGGCTCACCTTGGAGACGCCGGCTGCGGACTGCTTTCCAGTTGACCGATTGTGAAGCGTGAAACCTCTTCCTTCAGCCCGCCCACAGCTTCGCGGAGATGGTCCGTGGCCTTGTTGAACTCGCGGAGCGACACCGACGTCTGGTTGGCTCCGTCGGTGAGCCTGAGCATTGCCTCGCGGATCTGATCGGCGCCCTGGGATTGCACCCGCATGCCTTCGGTCACCTGGTCGAATCGCTGGTCCAGGCCTTGCACCGACTTGATGATCTGGCCGAGCTGGCTGCCGATGAGCTGCACCTCGCTGACAACCTGCCGGACCTGTTCGCTGAACTTGTCCATCTCCATCACGCCGGCGGAGACGCTGTACTGCATCTCCTTGACCATGCGCTCGATATCCAGCGTGGCCACGGCCGTCTGGTCGGCCAGGCGGCGGATCTCACGGGCGACCACCAGGAACCCTAGCCCATACTCGCCGGCCTTCTCCGCCTCGATGGCCGCGTTGATCGACAGCAGGTTCGTCTGGTCGGCCACCTTGGTGATCGTGGTGACCACCAGGTTGATGTTCGCGGCGCGTTCGCTGATGACCGAGAGCTTTGCGCTGATGGACCCCGTCGATTCGGCCAGTTGCCGCATGGTCCGGTCCATCCCACTGAGGCTCTCCTGCCCGGTGGAGGCCATCTGCGTGGTCTGCCGCACCAGCTGGTTCACCTCGTTCATCGTCCGCAGCAGCTCTTGACTGGTTGCGGAGATCTCGTTGACGGCGGCCGCGGCCTCGTTGGTGGAGGTGCCGTAGTCGTAGATCGTCTGTTCCTGCTGCTTGGACGTGGCCGAGATCTCGGTGGCCGTGGACATGAGCGCGACGCTCGACTTGTGAATCCGCCCGATCAGTGACCGCAGGTCCGTAGTCATCTTGCGGATGGCCTGGAGCAGCAGGCCTGCCTCGCCCGGGGCTTGACCGTGGCAGGTGGCTGTGAGATCGCCCGCGGCGACCCGGTCCGCTACCAGCGCCGCTTCGCGGATTGGCCTGCTGATAGAGCGGGCTACCGACCAGGCCACCCAGGTCACGGAAGCCACCGTCAGGGCCAGCAGCAACCTACTGGCCAGACGCTGCCGGTCGATCATCGCATAGGCTTCGTCCCGATCTTCCTTGACCTGCAAGCCCCACCGGAATGCGGGCACATACGACCAGACCGACACGATGGGCTCAGGGCGGTAATCCAAAGTCTGGCCGTAGCCGCGTTCGCCCTTGACGGCGCGCTGCATGGCCAGGGAGCGTCTGTCTCCCATGCGCACCGTGGCGTGAAACGGCGCGTCCTTGATGTACCGTAGGGGCGACACGAAGATGAGCTGATCGCCTTTGAGGGCGCCGACCGTGGTCTCCCCGGTTTCTCCCAGCCCGTCGGTGCCGCCGATCAGACGGTAGATTGATTCGTTGCCCAGCTGGAGCACCAGAACGCCAATGACCGCCCCGTCCTTCAAGACCGGATGGGCAATGAACAGGGCGGGGCCTGCCAGTCCGGAGTAGAGCTGATAGTCCGAGACTTCCGCCTGGAGCAACATCTTGCAACGTTCGAATACCTCGGCCAGCTCGCTTCCCCGGAGTGGACCGGAGAGCAGCTTCTCGCCCACGTCCAGATCTGCCTTGAACCGGTACAGCAGCCTTGAATCCGCGGCGAAGAGGTAGAGGTTCGCGTAACCGTAGGTCTCCAGAAAGTTCAGTGCCGTCGGGAAGAACTCCACCTCCTTCTGCTTCCGGATGGCCTCGGTGGGCCCTCCCGGTGCCTGCACCTTTGTGAGCTCCTCGGTCGTCTGGATGGTCCGAGGCATCTGGCTCAGAACGGTGACGTTGCCGCGCCGCTCCCGAACAAAATTATCGAGCTCGACGGTCTTCGCGGCGGAGACCGATCCGAGCTGGTTGCGCACCGACCGCTCCAGGGAATTGATCGAGATGTTGTTGTTGACCAGCGTTAGCAGGCTGCACGGGACCAGCGAGATCGCCAGGAACCAGAGCATCAGCCGGGCGGTGATGCCAACACGATCGCGGGAAAATCGGAATGAGGCCATGGAAGATTCGCCTATCGCAGTGTGGAGCGCGCGCCGCGGACGCCGCTGGCTGCCGCCCTGGGCCGATTGTTGCTGGAACGTCCCGGCAGTCTCGTTCCAGGCCCCGAAGTGCCCTGGAATGTCAGAGGATTGAAGTCACCGCGATTCCACGCGGCGTGCAGCCGTTCCACAAAGGTGTTCCAGTCCGCACGCGACCTCATGAATGGGTAAGGCACCGGCCGCACTGGCTTCTCCAGGCTCCAGAGAATGTCGAACTGGCCGTCGCCGCGGATCCTGCCCAGGTGAAACGGCCGCCAGGCATGGAGCGTCTCGGCGTCGATCGATACGACCCCCTCAGGCGCCTGGAGGCTTTGTCTGCGGATCGCCCGGCGCACTTCCGTCGTCTGCTCCGTTCCCGATTCCTCGACGGCCTGCGCCCAGAGTTTGACGCTATTATACGCCGCGACGATCGAGTCGCTCGTCCTCCGTTCGGGTCCGTAGCGCGCCCGGAATCGCTCCACAAACGCCTTGTTGACCGGGTTGTCGATCGCCTGGAAGTAGCTCCATGCCGCGTAATCACCGACCATCTGCTGCACGGGCAGACCGCTCAGTTCGTCCTCGCCAATGGTGAACGAGAGGACTGGCAACTGCTCCGGGTTCAGGCCGTTCCTGGCGAGCTGCTCGTAGAACGGCTTGTTCCCATCGCCGATCACCGTGCTCAAGATCACGTCGGCGCCGGCCGCCTTGATGGCCGAGATCATCTCCGGGACACCGGTTGTTCCATCCAGCGAGATGTACTTTTCGCCCACGAGCTGGGCACCCAGGGCTTTGAGCTGATCCTTGATCAGCTCATTCGATGCATACGCCTGGATGTCCACGGAGCTGGCCAGGAAGAACTTTCGGGCCTTGAGCGTCTCGTAACACCAGTTGACGGCGGGGATCACCTGCTGGTTGGGTATCGGGCCGGTACACACAACGTTCGGCGAGATATCCATTCCCTCGTAGTTGGAGGGAAAGAAGAGCAGGTGGTCACTGGCCTCGACCACGGCTTTCATGCTCCGCCGGCTTGGTGAGCTCCAGCCGCCAAAGATCACGCACACCTTGTCCGTCTCGATCAGCCGCTGGGCTTCCTGCGCGAACACCTTCGGGTCGGAGCGGCCGTCGGCCACAACTGGCTTGATCTGACGTCCCAGCAGGCCGCCCTGCTTGTTGATCTCCTCGATTGCCAGTAGCTCGGCCTGGATCATCGATTCCTCGCTGATCTTCAGCGGCCCGGACCGCGAGTGTACGATGCCAACGAGGATCGGCATCTCGACGCGCCAGTAGTACGTCCAGGCGAACCAGCCTGCAATCGCCGCGACCACCACCCCCAGTACCACCCACCCCTGTTTCATCCCATGATTCCCGTTGGCATGCTCAGACCGTGCGAGCAGATGACCCCAACCGCGCCGCGATCTCTGCGCTCCAGCCCGAAAACTCGACGTTCTGATTATAGCCGACATGCAGCCGGCCTCAGAGAACCCCACCGCCAAGTCCCACTCATTTTCACGGCTCAACCAGTCCGTCCCAGATATCCGTGCTTTCCTTTACTCCCGAATCCTTACCACGCTTGAGATCCTGGTTGCCCCGCAAAGTCTCACGGGCGTAAGCTGGACTTCTCCAAGGTCGTGTACGCCCGTCTGGTCGATCCAGCAGTCGCAAAGGAGGGATAGCCCTCTCATGCTTGCCGTCTTCAGCTCGCCGAGCCGCTACACCCAGGGGCGAGACGCCACGGCTGCCCTGGGGCAGGAGATGACCGCGCTGGGCCTTGAAGGTCCCGTCCTCATCCTCGCCGGCAAGTCCGCCCTCGGGCTACTGAGCGCGGTCTGGAAGCAGAGCCTGGGCGAGTCCGGCCTGGCGTTCGCCGTTCATCGGTTTGGTGGAGAATGCTCCCTGGCCGAGATCGAACGGGTGAAGGCGGCCGCACGAGCCCTGGAGGCGCAGACGATTGTTGGTGCAGGGGGTGGCAAGGTACTCGACACGGCCCGCGCCGTTGCGACAGACCTTGATCTCCCCGTCGTCAACTGCCCGACCGTGGCCTCCAGCGATGCCCCATGCAGTGCGCTCTCGGTGATATACAGCCAGGAGGGGGTCTTCCAGGAGTACCGCTTCTACCGCAAGAACCCGGACCTTGTGCTGGTGGATACCGCGGTGATTGCCCAGGCGCCGCCCCGGCTGCTGGTGGCCGGCATGGGCGATGCGCTGGCCACCTGGTTCGAGGCCAGGACCTGTGTTGCGGGGCACGTCAAGAACATGCGCGGTGGCGCATCGACACGCTCGGCGGAAGTCCTGGCCGAGCTTTGCTACAAGACTCTCATCGGAGACGGCACCGCGGCGCTGCGGGCTGTCGAATCCAAAGTGGTCACGCCTGCACTGGAGCGGCTCATCGAGGCGAACACCCTGCTTTCCGGCCTGGGCTTCGAGTCCTCGGGCCTGGCAGCCGCCCATGCCGTGCACAACGGCCTGACCGTGGCGGCCGGAACGCATCATTACCTGCACGGCGAGAAGGTCGCCTTCGGTCTTCTTGTGCAGCTTGTGCTTGAAGGCGCCCCGCGGGGAACCATGGCTCAGGTCCTTACGTTCTGTTCGGAGGTCGGCCTGCCCGTCAGTCTCGCCCAGATTGGCCTTGCCGAACTACCGCGCGAATTACTGACCCAGATCGCTCGCCGCGCCACCGCGCCCAGCGAGACGATCCATAACGAGCCGTTCGACGTCACGCCCGAGATGGTCGCCGACGCCATCCTCGCCGCCGATGCGCTCGGCAGAGCGTGGAGCCAAGGCGTCGCCGGTTCGTGATCAGGAGATCGACGCCAGCGTCACCACGAAGATGAGCGTGGAGTTGGCCGGGATGGTGCCGTTGGCCACCGAGCCGTAGCCCTGGGACGGCGGAATCATGATGATCCGCGTCTCCCCCACCTGCATGCCGGCCGTGCCGGTGTCAAAGCCAGGAATGAGCTGGCCGGCGCCCAGGGTGAACGTGAGCGGCGTGCCGCCGTGGCTCAAGGAGCTGTCGAAGACCTGCCCATTGGCAAGGTAACCGGTGTAGAGCACGCCCGCGGTCTGGCCGTTCTGGATCTTCGGGCCCGAGCCAGGCACCACCGTGGCAATACTGACGCCGTTCGAGAGGGTAGTGTACTGCGGCTGGCTGATGGTGAAGTTCCTGGTGGCGCTGCTTCTGGTGAAGAGGTCGCCGGGAACGAACGTGGCCTTGACCGAGTACTTGCCGAAGAAGTTTGAGGGTCCGCCGGGCTGGGGTGTGACGGTGAGCGTGGCCTGGCTGATCGCGTACCTGTGGTCGGTGGAGGTAGCCGGTGTGAGCGTGAGCGTTTGAACGATGTTACCGTGAACAGAAAGGTTCACGGTGCCCACCGGCGATCCGGCCGCAGCCGGCGCACGCACGGTCACACTGAAAGTAACCGGCTGTGCCAGCGTCCCGGCACTGATGCCAAGCGAGGTATGCGTGGGCGCGATCCGCATCGAGGGCAGGGCATAATGCCCGCTACTTGCCGAGTACACACTGCCGAGCCGGATGCTCGAAAGGACGATGCGTGCTTCCAGGCTTTCCATTTCGAGGCAACGGCCCGGCGCAGGCCGGGAATGACGTTTCTTCATGGATTTGTCCTGCGTGCCAGATGGGGGAACTCGACGATGCCCCGAATAGCTGATGGCGTTCAGCCAGGTTGAGCCAATCTCATGGCCTGGAATGCCGGGGCTGTGGGCCAACGCGGTCCACCCCTGCCAACCTGAAGATTCGCCGCGGGAGAAGCGAACGGATTCTGGACGTGATGGACGTGACGGGTTGCGAGTCGGGGGTCAGTATAGCGATCATCGGCCAGACGAAAACACGAGTTTCTCGACTTTACGAACCAGCTCGCGGACGGGGACTCCCGCTGGCTGGGGCCACTGTGCCTGATCACCCTGGGGCAATGCGGCGAATGCCCCGGTCATGACGAGTTCCGCCTCCGGGGCAGCCCGCACTTCAACGGGCTATCGAACAGCTATCGAGCTGTTGCAGCCTGCGCGCACGGGCCGATGGTTCTCGACCACGCAAGATTGGCTGTCAGCGGTCCATCCACTCCATGGGCAGCGGCTCGTCGCGCGTGTGCAGGGTGACGCGCATGGCGTGGGCTTCGAGCGATTTCTGAAGGTGCTGGAACGCGGTTTCTGCCTGAAGAACGTTGGGGTAGCTCAGCCAGCCCACGAACTGGCCGTCCTCGATGCGCGACCGGGAGCTGAGAGCACGTTCCTGGCCGCGCAGCTCTCCGAAGGTCTCGATCACCAGTCGCAGCTTCTCGGCCGCATCGGGAAACCCAGGTGCGTGCCGCACCAGGGCCGTGCGCGGCCAGGTGATGACCAGGCAGACGCTCAGCGTGGTTGCGGCAGGCTCCTCATGGAGTTCCGGTGCACGGTCTGCCAGCTCGAAGCGAATCCATACCAGCTCGGCGTCGAGCGTGTGGAACTCGGCCGCGGTAGGTATGGAGCTGCTTGCTTGAAACGGACCGCCATAGCCCGTGGTTGGCTGCGGCCCGGTGGCACTGCCATCTCCGAACGGCGGACTGGAGCCCGAAGGCCTGCCATTCGAAAACCCGGAAGGACCGCTCGAAGGTTCATGGGCTTCGCTGGACCAGGAGCCTGCGTGGAAGCCCGTGGTACCTGCCGCCGTGGCAGTGGCACTCACTGGCTGCGGCTCGATATCACGCGTCGCCTTGAGCACCTCATAGGCCCGTACCACCAGCCGAAAGGCCCATTCGTCGCCTCCCAGGTCCGGATGATGTTTCTTCGACTTCTCGCGGAAGGCCTGCTGAATCTCCTCCAGAGAGGCGTTCACGGTCACTCCCAGGATGGAACGCGGATTGATGGAAAAATGATGCGTCATGCGTGAACCAGGAAGATGAGACAAGCGGAGAACTGAACCGTGAGGCTGTGTGCAAATCTGGCGCCGATATTCTTCGTTCCAGAGGAGTCGACCGTCAACGATGCGTCGCAATTGTTGCCCACACAAGCAGCCGGACTGCTTGATGTTCCCCGCAAGACGGCATAACCTGCAACCGTGGCTCTCGAGGCGCCGGTGAAGGGGATACTGGCGGCTCTGGTCAAGCGAGAGGTCATCGAGGAGACGCTCATGGATCCCGGCTCAATCAGGGATCATGCTGGCCCGGGTTCGCTTCCATCGACCCGACGCGCCCTTTTGCGTATCGGCAGTCTGGCGCATTCGGCCTTACACTGCCCGGGCTGCTACGGGCCGAAGACCGCGAAACAGCGCCTGGCGCCCTGGCAACAAACCGCGTGATTCCGGCCAGACCCATCCGGTCGTGCATTCTTATCTTCTACTACGGCGGTCCCAGCCATCTGGACACCTGGGACATGAAACCTCACGCTCCGCGCGAGCTGCGTGGAGAGTTCGGCTCGATTGCCACGGCGGTGCCCGGCCTGCGAATCAGCGAGCACATGCCCCATGCCGCACAGGTGATGGACCGGCTTGCGATCGTACGGTCAATGCACCACCCGATGACCAATCACAACGCCGCGGCATTCTCCGTCCTGTGCGGGCGCGATCCGCTCAAGGGAGACCAGGAGCTGCTGGGTAATGATCGCAACGATCCGCCCTGCTATGGATCCATCCTCAGCGCGAACTTACCACAAGTTGCACAGTTGCCTACATTCGTGGCCCTGCCGCACGTGATGTACAACGTGGTTCAACTTCCCGGGCAAGTCGCGGGCTTCCTCGGCTCCAACAACGATGCGTTTCAGGTGAATGCCGACCCGAACGCGGTTGACTTCCGCCTCGGTGAGCTGGAATTGCCGGGCGACGTGACACGAGCACGGCTCGATCACCGCGAGGCGCTGCTTCAAACTCTCGAAGCTCAGTTTCGCCGGCAAGATGGGTTGGTCCGTGGGCCCGGTGGGGCGGGCTCGTCTCCTCCAGCACCGGATAGGCGTGATGCCTATACAGAGAAGGCATTCCGGCTGCTCCGCTCCCAGGCGGTCCGGAAAGCGTTTCACCTCGACGCCGAGGATCCCAGGGTGCGCGACCGTTACGGCCGGACGAAGCATGGGCAATCACTCGTGCTGGCACGCCGGCTGGTCGAGGCGGGCGTGCGGTTCGTCACCGTCCATGATGGCCAGTACAACGGCCAGCTTGCCAACTGGGATGCGCATGCCGACGTCTTCAACCGGCTCAAAACAGCGCTCCTGCCGCCGGCTGATCAGGCACTCGCGGCTCTCATCGGCGACCTGACCGCGCGGGGCTTGCTCGACTCAACCCTGGTCATCGCCATGGGTGAGTTCGGCCGGACCCCGCGGATCAACGGCACAGCCGGGCGCGACCACTGGCCGCATTGCTACAGCATTGTGTTGGCCGGCGGCGGCGTTCGCGGAGGATCCGTATTCGGTTCCAGCGATAGGTTCGGGGCCCGTCCCGAGACCGACCCAGTCACGCCGGGCGACCTGGCCGCAACGCTCTTCTGGCGGTTCGGAATTGATCCTCACAAGGAAATATTCGACCTTACCGGCCGGCCTTACAGCCTGGCCAGCGGTCAGCCGATCCACCAGCTCTTCGAGTAGGTCAGAGTGCGATCATGCGGGCGGGGCAGCCACCACCATACGTCCCAGCGGCTGGGTGGGTACCATCTTCAGGGCCGGCTGGGTGGTGAACGACCGTGAGAACGCGGTGACAAGCACGCGGTACTGGCCATTCTGGAGCGGGTGGAACGTACTCAGCGACCACTGCCCGGTATTGCTAGCGGTGGTCAAGCCCGCGAGCTTGACCTCCATCGGCTTCGTTGCCGGGCTGATGGCCAGCCGGATGATCGATCCCGGCGCCGACGTGCCGGAGAACATGGGCTGATGGCTTTGCACCACCTGCGCTGGGCCGTAGACCCGGTTCGCCCACGCGTTGTCTGCCTGCTGAACCAGGGGGTCCTGGCTCACCGAGCTGGCTGTCGGTGCCTGGGCCTGATCAATCTGCCCGTTGAGCTGAAGCTCCTGGATCACCGGTGCCTGGTTGCCCAGTGTGGGTGCGATGAAGTCCCGGAACCAGTAATTCACACCCGTCTTGCCCGAATGCGTGGCGCCCATGGCGGTGAGGTTGTAGTAATGCACCACCGGACCATCGCTCTTGACGGGTACCTGCCCCCAGAGGTTATAGATCGCGGCTGGCTTTGCCTGGCTGTGCTGGAAGAAGACGCTGGCCGAATCAACGATGGAGGGAATGTAGGCAGGGGGATCCTTGGCCTGGGTCTGATAGCCCTTCACGATGGTATTTCCCAGCCCGCCGAGTGCACCCGCAAAGCTCATTTGCTGCCCGGGAACATTGTTATTCGCAGCGTGAGGGTCGAGCAGGATATCCTGAATGTAGCCGGCCTGGAGCTGTGGCGTCATCCGGGTTTGCAGCGCCATCAAGGCATAGGCGTTGACGACGGTTCCCTCGCTGTGGCCGATGAATTGCAGGTCAATCGGTGCGTTGGGCGGGAAGGTGCTGGCGGCGTTCAGGATCATCTGCGCCAGCCTGGGCGACTGCTGGATTGCCGCGCCGGGTGTGCTGCTCTGCGCGACCCAGTTGTATGCGATCACCGAGTCATAACCTTCCCGCCGCATCATGTATGCCGTATCCATCTGCCATGGTGGTCCGTTCTTCCAGCTTGTGTTCTGGATGCCGCCGTGGGTCACAATGCCGATGGTATAGACGCGAAATGATGCCGACTGGACAGAGAAGGAGGCCGCGGTTGCGGACCCCGGGTTGGCAACGACCAGCACGTAGGGCTTATCCGGAAAGGGAGGCAGTCCCTGGGGCAGGGGGAGTGTCACCTGGTGGGTTCCAACAGCCAGCGCGGACTGGCCGTTCTGATCCAGCGTGATTGCGCCGGGTGTCGATGTCCCGGGTGCGGCGACGGTCACGGTTCCAACCAGGGAGTCACTCGCGCTGGACTGTCCGGTGCTTGAACGATAGATGCCAAACTGGATGGGCTTCGTTAAGTTCGGAGCAGGGACCTGGTTGATCTGGTAGTCGATCGTGACACTCTTCGAATTGGTCGTCGTTGCCGAAATCATCTGGATGGCGGGCGCCGGGCTTCCCAGCGCACTCATCGCCAGCCGTTGCTCCAGCCCTTCCAGTTGACCGGTGGTGAACGAGACCACGCGATGGCGCATGGTGCGAGGGACAGTTGTATTGCGGCAGAAAGGAATGACCGCCCGGAGCTGCAAGAAGGCGCTCGACATCCTGTCGATACTCCATCTGGAATACGCTGCCGGGCACCGAGGGCATGCCGGGGATTTCGCCGTAATTGCCTGATATGAATGATTTTACGCAGAGCCGAACGGAGATGTGAGAGTTCAGCGTCGGCAGCATAGCGAGCACGCGGCAAAAGGGCAAGGCCGCAATGAGAAGTTCCTGGAGTGAGACTAATCGATCATCCCTCACTCTTTTCACGTGAGATAAGACTCCAATCTTGTCGCGCTGCGAACGAGTGCCGTGAGCCGTGCTTCAAGAACCCTGCGCAGTGGTGTTGCTGGCAGCCCTGGCTTGGCCCCGTGCGTTCAGCCGGTGGACGATGAGTACATCTGGATCGGCAACGCTCTGCGCCAGGCGCACCAGGTGCTCGTGGTGCGTGAAGACAACGACCTGCGTGCGGTGCGACAGGTCGGCGAGTGGCGCAGGGCAACCGTGGCACGATCGTCATCGAACTGGACCAGGACGTCATCAACGACAAGCGGGATGGGTTCGTGATGGTCGAGATAGGTTTCCAGGCTGGCGATCCGCAGCGCGAGGTAAAGCTGATCGGCCGATCCTTCGCTCAGGCCCGCGATCCCCACCGTCACGTCGCCGCCTGGGCGAACGGCTTGCAGCACGGCCCGATCCTGGTCGTCGTAGTCAACCTTCAGGCCCTGGAACGAGCCGAGGGTGAGACGGGAGAAGAGGGCCGAGGCACGATCAAGAATCGGTCCTTGACTGCGCTGGCGGTAACGGTCAACGGCCTCGTGAAGTAGGGCGGCAGCCAGCCGGATGCGGGTATATTCCTCGACATCGAATACCAGTCGGGCCTTGAGAACCTCGGCCATTTCAGCAGCGTCGGCGGAGTGGGAGACCCCATCCATTCGCCGCAGGGCTTCTTGCTCACGGCCGAGCGTCTGGTTGAGCTCACCGCGCAACGCGTCAAGCCTGGAAATCTCCTCACCGAGCGTGTCAATCTGGGCGGGTAAGCGGTCCGGGTCGAGGGCAAGGACGGCTTCCCGGAAGAGGTCTGGCGGCTCACCCGCACCTAGTAGCCCAATTTGCTCATCGAGCGATCGGAGCCGGTCGCGGAGATCGAACGCTTCCCTCGAACGTTGCTCGGCGGTGGGCAGGTCGTCGACCGCGGCGCATCGTGCCTCCTGGCAGAGTGCCGCGAACCACAGGTTCGCTTCCTGAAGCGATTCCTCGGCACTGCGGACCTTCGCCAGCTCCGCTTCGCGCTGTGTGATGAGTGCCTCTCGGGCAGTCTGAGCTTCCCGGGCGGCATGGAAACGGCGCCGCAGTTCGGTTGCGGCATACTCCACGGCAGGGGCAGCGGGGGCTGGGCCTGGGTTAAGGTCCGGTGCAACACGCATGCAGAGGGTGACCACCTCGCCTGCAAGCTGTACGACATCGCGTCGCAGCCCCGCGATTCGCCCCTGTCCTTCGTGCGCCGCCTTGACCTTCATTTGCAGATCCATCACCTGGTTGACAAGCTCCATTGCGTCCCTGGCCGGGATGTTCGGGCCCAGGTGGAGCGGGGTGACGGCGGCCGCCCACGCCTTGCCCCATATCTCCAGCCGTTGCTCCAGGGCCTGCGCCTGGATGCGTGCCGCCTCTCGCTGGCGGCTCAGCTTGCTGACGGACTCGTGCAGCGTGCTGCGCTTCTGCTCCACCTCGGCCAGTCGCTTGCGTTCCGCCTCGGATCGGTCGCGCAACGGGCTCAGGAATTCGGCGGGAGGGCAAGACTCCAGTTCGAGATCGCGCAGACACTGGTGCATCTGCTCGACGTGCCGGCGGTGCCTGGTCTCCACGCTTTGCAGCTTTGCCTGCAAGTGCCGCAACTGGTCCGCCTGGCGAACCAGCTCCTGGCGTTCCTGAAGCCACCCGCGCATCTCGCGCGGAGAGAGCGGAGCAGCGCTCAGGAATGACCAGGCGCCCGTCCAGCGGGCGCCCAGCTCATCGCCACGCTGGGTCGCCTCTTGTTCCTGGACATTCAGGAACTCGAGCCGCTGTGCGGTCTTCAGCAAGCTGGCTCGTAGCGCCGCTTGCCGAGTGACATCAGCGGCTTCCCGGCGCAGTCGATCGGCCTGCTGGTCGGCCTCGTTCATCAGCCGCTCGAAGCCATCCGCCAGCGCAGGGCGCGATAATGCCGAGCTGTCCCAGCTCGCAAGCAGCGTGCGGACTTCCTCAAGCCCGGGCAGCGAGCCGCTTTCCCAGGCGCCGCGGATGAGCCACCAGAGCCCGTCACGGTGTTCGCGTGCCCGGGTCAGGTCAGCTTCCGTTGGCACCACGCCCGCGATCTGACGCAGCTCCTCCAGCGCGCTTTCCGTCTCCGTCCGCTCCTCGATCGTCTTACGGCGCTCGGTCAAGAGCCGTTCGCGCTCGATTGCAAGCCGTGCGAACTCAGACTCGAAGCGGTCGATTGTCTCGGTCGTCGCAACCGGCGCGGACTCCAGCTCCTGGAGGGTTCCGGTCCACAGTGGAAGCCGGGCATGCGCCAGGTCCGCTGCGCTCGCCGCAGCTACGAGCTGCTCTCGAGCAGCCTCGACGGCCCCGTCAAGGTCTCCCTGCTCGCGGGCCTGCGCGAGTGCGGCTTCCAGCCTGGTTATGTCGCGGGGAGATGGAAGTTCCTCCAGCTCGGCGCTGGCGTCATCGAGCGATTTGGTCAGCTCGTGGATTCTGCAATCGGCCTGCTCGAGTTCGGCATCAAGTTTCGTTCTTTCACCGGCCAGGTTTGTGATCGCCGATCGCTGGGCGCGGGTGAAGCGAAGCGGCTCAGCGGCCCGCAGTACGTGGTCGAGGGTGCACTCAACGTCTGCATCACCGGCAACTGGCCGGCTCTGAACGGCTGCTTCGGGCAGGAGATGGGGCCATGATTCCGCTAGCAGGTCCAGCGCACCGGCGAGTGCTTGCCGCAGGTTGGCCTCCTCGCCGGGGAGCGCCTTGCGTGCCTTCCGCTCGGCTGTCATTCCTTCTTGCAAGCGTTCGATGGCGTCGGCCTCGGCCAGCAGTCCCTCGGGTACGGTCAGCGACATGAGCTGGCGTTCCAGCTCAGTGATCGTGTCCAGGGCATTCTGCCGCGCGGCCAGTGCCGTGTCCCTGGCAAGCTGAGCATCCAGGCGCGACTTCTGGAACTGCTGTGAGAGCAGCACCACGTCCCCAAGCTGGGCCAGTTCCTGTTCGCAGAGGCGCTGGCGTGCGACCAGCGGCAGGGCATCCCGCCGCCGCTCCAGCCGGTGTTTCTCGGCGCGCTTCTCCTGGAGACCTTGCTCCAGTTGCTGAAGCTCGGAGTGAGCCTCCTTCCGGTTGTTCTCGTGTCCCAGCCAGTCACTACTACGCAGCGCTGTTTCGCGTGTGGTCTTCTCGGCTTCTTTTAGCTCTGCCAGAGCGGCATTGATGCGGGGCCCTGAGGCGCGGGCGCCCGACTTGAACAGGCCCTCAAGCTCGTGATCGAGCTGTCGTTCCACGGCCACCAGGTTCTTGAGCCCGCCTCCAGCCTGAAAGAGCACCGTGCCCAGCTCGCCACTGCCCTGAAGAATGGCCTTGCCGCCCTGGACCAAGTCCTCATGGTCAAGTGCGAACCGGCTCCTGAAATCCGCCTCGGTCAGGCCGCCCAGGAATCGGTCCACCGTTGCCTCGGCGAGGGGGGTTTCCCCGTCGCCGCTCAGCAGCGTGTTACGGTTACCTTTGCGGCGAACCAGCTTGACGACCCGGCCGTCGCCGGCACGCAGGGTCAGCCCGATACGCAGCTTCGGGTAAGCATGCACAAAGCTGTCGGCCGACTGCGCGGGGATGCCGAAGAGCACCTGGCGCAGGGCCCGCAAGGCCGACGACTTGCCGGCCTCGTTGGGCCCGTGGATCAGGTGGAGCCCCTCGCGCCCCGCTGAAAGATCGAGCAGCGTGTCGGTAAACGGGCCAAATGCATGCAGGGCAAGCTCGAGGATCTTCATGGCGATGCAGCAGTCAGGACGACCGTCCGGGTCAGTGGTCGGTCTCGGCGGGCTCGTGTTGCGCCGGCAGCTTGAACTGATCGGGCCGCCGGTTGACCACCTCGTGGAGCCAGTCCGGCGCGTAGCCGGGCGCCCCGGGCCGTCCCCTGGAATCCTTCAGGTAGCCGTCAACATGCCGCGTCAGGATTGCGGACGCCAGATCCTGCCAGCGGTGGAAAACCGTGTCGCCCGACGCGACGGAATAGCTGGTCAGGAACGTCTTCATCGAGCGCCGGGTCGCTGGCAGCAAGCTTGGCCGCGGTCTCCTCGATCACCGGCTGCATCTTCAGCAGCGCTCCCTCCTGCTCAGCCTGCGCCTGCCGGATGTCGGGAATCACGCGGGACCAGCGGTCATAAGCAAGGTTTGACACCAGGTTCGTGACCCACCAGGCCGAATCCCAGGAAAACTTCTTGTAGTCGCCCCGGGTATACGCCTCGGGGAGCGCTCCAATACCGCAGTAGAGCGGCGTGAAGCAGGACGTCGAAGCCTCGTCGGGTGTGAACCAGGTCACGCCGCCAATCGCGTCGGGCAGCTCTTTACGGCTCTGGGTCACGACCACGAAGCCCGCCTGCTGCGTGGAGATCGGCCGTTCCCACATGTACTTGTGGCCGTCCACCGTGAACGCCAGATCGCGTAACCGTAAGGGACTGCCAAACGGGCCGGCGTCAACGCCTTTGGTCATATCGTAGGGCGTCCCCTCGTAGTGATCGCGCATCAGCTTCATCACGTCGTGAACCGAGAGAGGCATCTCAGGCCTGATGAACAGCGGGTAGTCCTCGGTGCCTTCCACCCCCCGGAAATACGCGTCGGAGAAGTTCTGCTGGGCGGCGGCGCGGCGGTAGATGCTCCAGACCCGCCCGGCGCAGGCCCGTTTCTGGTCGGGGCCCTGGTGGGGATGGTAAGCGTCGCGAAAGCTGAACGGCTTGCCCGCCTCGGTCTTGTAGTAACCCTTGTCGATGGCGAAGGAAATGACGTCCGGACTGTACAGCCAGTTTTCCGGATCGTTGAGTGGAAAGGTGGTGATCCGGCTCATGTTCGCATGCGCGGTGATACAGCCCTCCGGCACGCGCGCGGCCACCCAGACAATACCCTTCTGGCCCGGTCCCTTGCCGATCAGCTCCATGATCCAGGCTTCGTTCTTATCGGCGATGGAGAAGGTCTCGCCGGAGCTGCCGTAGCCATACTCCTTGCACAGCGCGTCGATCATGGAAATGGCCTCTCGGGCCGTCGTGGCGCGCTCCAGGACCAGCAGCATCAGACCGTCGTAATCAAGCTGGCCCTTGCGGTCGACCAGCTCGCGCCGGCCACCGGTGGTGGTCTCCCCGAGCGAGAGCTGGTGCTCATTCATCAGGCCCACCACCGTGTAGGTGCGCTCGACCTGGCGTACCTGCCCGCGCACCTGGTCATCCTCCCAGCCGCGCACGTCAATCATGGTTCCTGGCGCATGCGTGCCGCCGGCGATGCGCAGCAGGCGGGGCATGAACGGGGCATCGGCGGAATAGGTCACCATCACCGAGCCGTCCTTCGACGCTCCCCGACTGACGATGATGCTGGTGCACGCCCGGGCGGTGACCATTCCCAGGGTGGAGCCGGCCGCAAGAACTGCGGCAATGAGACAGAACGAACGTCTTCTTCTCATGGGTATCATCCCTCGACCTTCATGCCGTCTCCCCGGCTGCCGCGCCGGAATGGATCTGCCGGCCGGCCGCGGTGGTACCGAGCATAAACCGGGCTGACAAGCCTGACAACTGCCGCCAGCCGTCGGTTACCGTTTGATCAGTCGCTCGAGCAGCAGCGGACCCACGTGCTCGAGTACTCCTTGCAGCCGCTCCGGGGTGACCAGGCCGTCGGCAAGGCCGGGCGGCAGCCTGCGCGTCAGATCACCCAGCGTGCGCATCGCCAGAGCGGTGAGCCGGGTGCTATCGCCGCGCAGCTCGTCGATCAGCGCCGCAAGCTCTGCCAGCGGGGTGTCAGCCTGGATGGTTTCCTCCAGGGTCCGCTCGGGCGTGGTCCGCAACAGCACCTTCTCGATCCAGACCCGGCACGAGCCGCAGTCCATTCCGGCCTGGCGAAGTTCGCTGGTCCAGTGCAAGGTATGGGACGTGAGCGAAGCATGCGCCCGGGTGGCACCCTGCACGTCCACCCGTAGTGCCAGCAGCCGACCGTCACAGGCCGAGACAAGCTGGCTCAGGCGTTCCCGGAACCGGGCCACTACCTCGTCTCCATCCTGTGCGCCCCGGGCATCCAGCAGGCATGTTTCCCAGCGCATGACGTCCAGCCAGCGCGGCTCCGCGGCAACCACTTCGTGGTGGTCGTTAACCGAGATCAGCATGCAGCCCTTGGGCCCGGTCTCGCGCGCGTGCCGTCCCTGGAGGTTACCCGGAAACACGATCCAGGGATCTTCCTGGAATAGCAGCTCCCTGGTATGGATATGCCCCAGCGCCCAGTAGCCGTACTCGCGGCCCCGGAGATCGTCGAGCGAGCAGGGGGCATAATCTTCGTGCCCCTCCCGGCCCGTCACGCAGGTATGCAGCAGACCGAGATTGAAGTAGCCCTTCCGCCGTGCAGGGTAAGACCTGGCCAGGTTGGTCACGACGGCCTGGGTGGGAAAGCTCTGCCCGTGGATGGCAACCCCGCAATCCTCGAACAGCACCGTCTCCGCCTGCTGGCTGGAGAGCACGCGGACATTGTCCACAAGCTTCAGGTCGTTGGTCATCTTGTTCGCGGCATCGTGGTTGCCCCGGATCATGAAGACCGGAATACCTGCATCGCGCAGCTTCATCATCTGCTTGCCGAAGAATAGACCCGTGTTGTAATCGGGCCAATCGCCGTCGTAGAGATCCCCCACGATCACCACGAAAGCGACCTTCTCCACGATCGCCAGCTCTACCAGTTTCTCGAGGGCTTGCCGCGTGGCGCCACGGCATTCGCTTACCGGCGCTCCCTCATAGCGATCAAGCCCGCGCTGGGGACTGTCGAGGTGGATGTCGGCGGCATGCAGGAACCGGAACATGAATCAGTACCAGACCTGGTGAAACACCCATAAGCTGCCAGCGACCGAACTCCACGGTATCTACCCAAGTGTACAGTGCTCGTATGCTCTTGTCATCCGCCCTCCCGGTAGCCAGATTGGAATCTTGCCCGCATCTGGGCATATCCAGGGAGCACTGTTCATGAGCGATGCCGCGAAGGATGACTCTATCGAGATGATCGCAGCACTGGCCAGAACCATGATGAACGAGCGCCGGGGGCGGTTTCTCGACGCATCCTGCGGCACTGATGCCGAGCTGCGTGCCAGGGTTGAAGCCAGACTCAGCACCGTGCCGGAGTGTGACACCAGCATGGGTCAGCCCCTTGCAGCGAACGCGAACGAGCCTCCAGACCTGGAGCGCGGATCCATCGAGGCAATTGCCCTGGATGCCCTCCTCCAGAGCCCGGACCTGCGCCCCGGCGGACTGGCCGGGCAAGCCAGCGAGGAATCCGATGATCTCACCATCATCGTCTCCTGTACGCAGCAGCGTTTGAGCATTCCCGAGCGGCTGCGGCTGTTTCAGCGGGTCTGCCACGTGGTTGATCAGGACCACCGCCGCGGCTTCATTCACGGCGCCCTGACGCCGGAGCGGGTTCGTGTGCGCGAAGACGGTGCCATTCATGTGTCGGCGCCTGAACCCTCAAGCGAGCCGTTGACCGACCTCTTGAAGCGTGGCTATGCCAGTCCGGAACAGGTGCTTGGTGAGCCTCCCACGGTGGCGACGGACGTCTACCAGCTTGGCCTCTTACTCTACCAGTTGCTCACCGGACGCGGCCCTTACCGGCTTGATGCCTTGGATACCAACGAGATCTGCAAGACCATCTCCGAGCAAGCCCCGGAACGTCCCAGCACCGTGAGGACGTCTACCGGGGGCGGGACGTATGGCCGGATCACGGGCGATCTGGAATCCATCGTGCTTCACGCGCTGCACAAGGAGCCTGAGCGGCGCTATGCCACAACAGCACAATTCGCGGAGGACGTAGACAGGTATTTCCAGGGCCGGCCTGTGGTGGCACATCGGCAGAGCCGTTCCTACCGCGTCCGTAAGTTCATCGCGCGTCATCCGCTGCTCACAACCCTGGGATGCTTCACGGCCATTGCCGTGACCGTTGGTTTCATCACCTCAACCCTCGCCTTGAAGCGCGTTGAGCAGGAGTACAAGCATGCTGAGACGTCGTTCCAGATCGCGCACCGGGCAGCAGATGATCTGTTCACGCTCATCGATCAGGAACCTCAGTTCGAGAGGCCGGGGCTTCAGCCTGTCCGTTCCGCCCTACTGGAGAACCTGCTCCATTACTACGAAAACATCCTCGACCTTCACGGCGGCACTCTCGATGCGCTCGAGCTGGCTGCCGTGGCTCAGGAACGGATTGCCCGCATCGATCGCCGGATCGGGCTTCTCGACGTCGCTGCCTGGCAGATGGAGCAGGCCATCAGCCGGTATGATGATCTCATCACTCGATACCCCGGCGAGATGCGTTTCCAGGCGAGCTTGACCATTGCGCTGGACGAGCTGGGCGAGACCTTGCTCTCGATGGAGGGCCAGAGTGGTCGTGCCCTGACCGTCCTGGAACGGGCTCTGGGGTTCCTGGAGGCGAAGCCTTCTGGCAGCCGTGAGTCGAGCGCTCATCAGCGTGAGCTGGCCAGAGTTCTGGGAAACCTTGCCGAGGCGCAGCGCCAGGCGAATCAACCCGAGCGTGCCCAGAGTAACCTGGTCCGCGCGATCCGTATTCTGAACAAGATGAACACGGCGAAACCACCTGATGTGGCGGATCGGGTGAACCTGGCCGCAGATCACGTGGCCCTGGGACGTTTGCTGGGGGACCGCCCGGAGGTCCACGACCAGGCCGTTGAAGAATTCAGCAAGGGCATCAAGCTGCGCCAGATCATTGCCCATGATCACCCTGATCGTCTCGACCAGCTTCACGAGCAGGCACTGGATCTGGAAGAACTGGCAAGCCTGGAGCAGAAGGCTGAACGCCTGGATGCGGCCCTGGAGGATCAGAACCAGGCGGTTGCGCTGCTTGAGCGGCTAGTCGGCAGGTTTCCCGATGCGGTTCCTTACCTCCGAGAACAGTATCTCGCCTACGACCGGATGAGCCGGCTACAGGCACAGCGCGGGGAGCGAAAGACGGCTCTGGAGCTGGCGGGGAAAGTGCGTGGGATACTTGAGCCCCTGGCTGCTGACCACCCCAACGACCCTCTCTTCTCGATCCACCTGGCGCAGTGCCACAGCTTCGTGGGCCGGCTGCATTACCAGGACCGGCATTTCACCGAAGCCTTTCACTCATTCCAACGCGCGGTGGACCTGCTGGAAAGCCTTCCCCGGCCAGGTCCCGCGGAGAGCTATGAGCTTGCTGTGAACCTTGCGCTCTGCGTCTCTCTGATCGGTGCCGGACCATCAGAACCGGCACCCGATGATGAGGCTGAGCTGAGTCCTGCCGACCGGCTGCGACGCCAGGTTTATGGCGCACGTGCTGTCTCAGCACTGGAGAGCGCCGTCAAGCGCGGCTTCACCAGCCTCGAGACCTGCCGGTCAGCCCCAGACCTGGACTCGCTGCGCGGGCGTCCAGATTTTCAGAAGCTCACGCAGCCTGCCGCTGAAGAAGGGCGCGGACATGGGCTTTGAAGGCCCTTGTACACGCCCCTCGTTTCACAACGTGCTTGATGAGTGCTAGGTTTCTCTGGAAGATTCCTCGCGAGTATTGAACACAGGGTGATCAGCGTTCATGGTTTCCAGCCGTCCGTTTGTCTCGGCCATCATGCCGGTTTTCAACGCAGAACGCTTTGTCGCGGAAGCGGTTGAAAGCATCTTACGCCAGTCATATGAACTTTTCGAACTCCTTGTGATTGATGACGGATCAACCGATGGATCGCGCGTTATCCTTGAGCACTACGCCCAGCTCGATGGCCGGATCAAACTGAGCTCTGGTCCAAACCGGGGCGTTGTTGCTGCGCGGAATGCCTTGCACCAGCTTGCCCGCGGTGAATTCATCGCCGTCATGGACGCTGACGATGTCGCCTTACCTGAGCGCTTTGAACGCCAGGTTGCCTGCCTGGCCGACCATCCGGAGATTGCTGTCCTGGGCAGTCAGGTGATGGCCATTGATGA
Organism: uncultured Planctomycetaceae bacterium; assembly: GCA_963833985.1. Lineage (GTDB taxonomy): Bacteria > Planctomycetota > Planctomycetia > Isosphaerales > Isosphaeraceae > Aquisphaera. The sequence continues at coordinate 5,550,115 of CAWIAD010000002.1, read as the reverse complement.
TGAGGGAGATCCCCTCTGTCGCTTTCGCTGGCCAGCGCGCCACGCCGAGATCGAGGCTGCCATTCTTGCTGGACGCGGGCTATCCATGTGCCACCCGTCACTGATGATCCGGCGCAAGGCGCTGGACGCGGTGGGACACTACCGCGAAGGCTATCCAACCGCCCATGACCTGGAACTCTGCTTGCGGCTGACGGAGCACGGCTACCGCCTTGCCAATCTGCCGGACGTCCTGCTTCATTACCGCGTACACCTGGCAGGAATGTCGCAGCATCGAAGAGAACAGCAATGGGAAGAAGCAAGGCGCATCCTTGAGGAGGCCCGAGCGCGCAGGAACCTGCCCTGGCCTGATCGATCAGGCCAGCGTGCGTTGAGCTCCCAGGTTCTTCCTCTGACCTGGGGCTGGTGGGCACTCGACTCCGGCCATGTCCAGGTCGCCCGAAAATATGCACGGCGTTGCCTTATGAACTATCCATTCTGCAAGGAAACCTGTGCCTGGTCTACTGCGCATTGCGTGGGTATTGAACGCGTGCGTGTTACGCCAGGAAACCGCGGGCTGCCACTTCGCGCCCGCTGGCTGATCTTGTTAGATTATTGTTCAACACGTGGATCGGCGTATTGCCGGCGCGGCCGGGAGCGGAACATTGGATGCCGGAGGATGGATCGCATGTTGATGCTCTGGAGTTCGGAAGCGCGGCGCGGCTACTGCGATGGCCTCTCTCGGCGATCTTTTCTGAAGATCGGCGGGCTGGTCATGGGAGGCTTGAACCTCCCCGGTTTGCTCGAGGCCGAAGCCGCGGCAGCCGTGAAACCAGATCATGCGCCACCGGCACGGCACGGATCGCACCGGTCGGTGATCATGGTCTATCTCACAGGCGGGTTGGCACACCAGGATACCTTTGACCTCAAGATGGACGCACCGGCGGGAATTCGCGGTGAATTCCAGCCCATTCCCACGTCCCTGCCCGGAGTCCAGATTTGTGAGCTGCTGCCCCGAACCGCCGCCGTCATGGATAAACTGGCAGTGATCCGGTCGCTGGTCGGCCAGGTGGATGAACACTCCAGTTTCCAGAGCATGACAGGCTTCCCCATGGGGCTGGCACGCCGTGAGGGAAGACCCCATTTCGGCTCGGTGATCGCGAGGCTGCAAGGACCCGTGGACCCTGTGGTACCGCCCTTTGTGGATCTTTCTCCGGTGATGCAGCACCGGCCTTACAATACACCCGGACCGGGTATCCTGGGTCAGGCCTTTCAGGCCGCCCGGATGGAAGGAGATGACCTCGCCCTCTTGCGTCCACCCGTGGGTGTCACCACTCAGCGATTCTCTGGCCGTAAACGGCTCCTCGACCAGTTCGATGGCTTTCGCCGATCGGCCGAGAGCCCTTCGCTTGACGGTATGAGTGCGTTCTATCAGCAGGCGTTCACCGTACTGACCTCGGACAAGCTAGCCAGGGCTCTGGACGTGGAACGTGAGGACCCCCGATTACGTGCTCGATACGGCATTGGATCGCCACGCCATCTGGGCGATGGTGCACCGATGTGGAATGACCAGCTCCTGATTGCCCGGAGGTTGGTGGAGGCCGGGGCACGTTGCGTTTCGCTGGGCTATGGTTTCTGGGATACGCATGGCGGGAACTTCTCCCACCTCCGACAGTATCTGCCGCTCATGGACCAGGGAATCTCGGCGCTCGTCGAGGATCTCCATGCCCGCGGTCTTGATCGTGAGGTGACCGTGGTGGTCTGGGGTGAGTTCGGCCGCACGCCAAAAATCAACAAGAATGCCGGCCGCGACCACTGGGCCGCCGTGAATTCGGCACTGCTGGCAGGCGGGGGCATGAAGGTGGGCCAGGTGATTGGCTCCACGGATAAACTGGGTGCCGCAGCCGCCAGCCGACCGATCCATTTCCGCGATGTCCTGGCAACCACCTACCACAACCTTGGCATCAGTCCACTGACGATTGTTCACGACTCGTCAAACCGTCCTGTCAGCATCCTACCACCCACATCCGCGGTGATTCCCGAGCTGGTCTGATCCGCGCAGGTGGTCGTGTCGGTTGACCTCGAAACACCCTCGAGCAGGGCATGGCAGCGATGTCCGGATCCCACCATGACGGACCCGCTGGACCCGCCCGTAAGCCACTCTGGCGCAGGGCAATCACCCCGCTGGCACTTGGCCTTGGCTTGGCGGCCATCTATGCGGCGAACTACCGAAACCTGGGCAGCTACGATACTGAACCAGCCACGATGATGGTGCTTACCTTTGCCCGCGGCGAGGGGGTTTTCCTTGACCGGTTTCGTATCATGCTGCGCGATACGAATCGTGTCATGCCCGTCTTTGTCAGACCGTGGAAGAACCACATTCTTTCACGCTACCCCGTTGCCCCCGCTCTCCTGGTTGAGCCACTGGTGGCGCCTCAGATCGCACTCCTGGACTGGCTTCAGCCTGACTGGGATCGCAACCCGGCAAGAGCTAGAGATCAGTGTGCGCAGATGGCAAGGTACTCACTTGCCATGCTCATGGCACTCACGGCCGTCCTCCTGCACCAGGTACTCATCACCCTTGGCCTGCGCCGTGCAGCTCTGCCGGCGACTCTGGCCATGGCCCTGGGATCAAACGTCTGGACCATTGGCAGCCAGGCCCTGTGGCAGCACGGGCCAGCGGCGTTCTTGCTGGTTGCTGCTATTGCACTGCTCCAGCCAGCCAATGTTCCACGCTGGCGGCTCATCCTGGCTGGCTTCGTGACGGCACTACTGATCGCCTGCCGGTTGATCGACGGTGTCTTCGCGGTGATGATCGTGCTCTGGCTGGTGCAGGCGCGACCCAGGAATCTTTTCTGGTTCCTGCCAGTACTGTTGGCCGGCGTTCTGCTGCTGCTTGCTTACAACATCTACTACTTCGGTGAGCTGAGCGGTGGTCAGGCGGAGCTGGAGCAGATTCATCGGGGGATACATCACCTGCCCGGCCCCTGGTCGGGCAACCTCGCGGAAGGTGCACTGGGAACGCTCTTCAGTCCAGGGCGTGGTCTGTTCGTCTACACTCCGTGGGTCGCCTTGGTCCTTCCTGCCATGCCCCTTGTTGTCTCCCGGCTCGGTTTCCGCCACCTGGTTGTCTGGCTGCTGCTGGGACTGGTTCCATACTTTCTGCTCCTTTCCAAGTACGCCGTCTGGTGGGGTGGCCACTGCTTTGGCCCGCGCTACTGGACCGACGTGATGCCGCTCTTTGCCATCATGCTCGCGTTCGCGATCGACTGGGCGATCGACCGCTCGCGCCTCGTGACAGGCCTGCTGGCGATCGCGATCGTGCTGGGGATCGCCGTTCAGACCGTCGGCGCCTACTGTTACCCGAGCACCTGGAACTTCGAGCCTGTCAATGTGGACGTCCAGCATGATCGGCTCTGGAACTGGCGTGACAACGAGCTTTCGCGGTGCCTCACCGAGACCTGGAGGGAGCTCGCGAAGAAGTAGGTGGCTGCTCGTGGGTCGCATTCGAAACCAAAAAACGCCGCCCGGGATCTGAAGGAGATCCGGGGCGGCGTTGTGAAAAGATTCCGGCGATCACCGACTTTCGCGCCTGAGCACTATCATGGGCCCGGCGGGCTTAACGGCCGTGTTCGGAATGGGAACGGGTGTGACCCCGCCGGTATGGTCGCCGGAAAACCGGCCGGCGCGCATTTCTGCGCGCCGGCCGCTTTGCGGATGGTCGGTCACACGCGGATTGGGTTTCAGGGTGCACGCACACCGGGTGAGGGGCACGTTCGCGGAACAGGGACCGGTGGCGGGTTCGCGGCCCGCGTGGGGCACGCGGCGTCACCAGTCCGATGGGACCTGACCCTTGTTCGGATCGAGTCCGGTGAGTCCACCTCCGCGGCGTTCCCGGGATGGGGGGCCGATCGGGGTGGTCAAGCTGCTTGGCTGTTAGGACCGGTCGGCTGAGGCGGTCACCCGCCGTGCACGTCCGGCCTATCGACCTGGTCGTCTTCCAGGAGCCTATGCAGCAATTGCTGCGGGAAACCTCATCTTGGAGGGGGCTTCGCGCTTAGATGCCTTCAGCGCTTATCCTGTCCCGACCTGGCTACCCGGCGATGCCCCGAGCGGGACAGCCGGCACACCAGAGGTCGGTCCTCCCCAATCCTCTCGTACTAGGGGAGACTCTCCTCAAGTTTCCTACGCCCACGGCAGATAGGGACCGACCTGTCTCACGACGGTCTGAACCCAGCTCGCGTACCGCTTTCATTGGCGAACAGCCAAACCCTTGGGACCTTCTCCAGCCCCAGGATGCGATGAGCCGACATCGAGGTGCCAAACCTCCCCGCCGCTAGGGACGCTCGGGGGAGATCAGCCTGTTATCCCCGGAGTACCTTTTATCTGTTGAGCGACGGCCTTTCCATCCAGCACCGCCGGATCACTAACGCCGACTTTCGTCTCTGCTCGACACATCTGTCTCGCAGTCAGGCACCCTTCTACGTTTGCGCTCCTGTTGCCCGATTGCCGACCGGGCCGAGGGTACCATGGCGCTCCTCCGTTACTCTTTGGGAGGAGACCGCCCCAGTCAAACTGCCCGATGAGCACGGTCCCGATCCGGGCTTCGGATCGGTGAGGACCAACGATCATTCAGGGTGGTATTTCACCGTTGGCTCCCCGACGGCTGGCGCCGCCGGATCAAAGCCTCCCACCTATCCTACACAGAACGAGCATTGGACCAGTGCCAACCTGCAGTAAAGGTTCACGGGGTCTTTCCGTCTAACCGCGGGTACGTGGCATCTTCACCACGGCTACAGTTTCACCGGGTCCCTCGTGGAGACAGTGCTCCAGTCGTTACGCCATTCATGCAGGTCGGAACTTACCCGACAAGGAACTTCGCTACCTTAGGACCGTCATAGTTACGGCCGCCGTTTATCGGGGCTTCGGTTGGCAACTTCGCTTGCGCTGATCGCCTTCCTTAACCTACCGACACCGAGCAGGCGTCAGACTCTATACGTCCTCTTGCGAGTTGGCAGAGTCCTGTGTTTTTGATAAACAGTCGCTAGAGCCGATTCTCTGCGGCTCCCCTTGCAGGGAGCACCCCTTGTACCGAGGGTACGGGGTCATTTTGCCGAGTTCCTTCACGAGGGTTCTCCCGAACGCCTTCGGATGCTCGCCTGGCACACCTGTGTCGGATTGCGGTACGGGCCGGCAAGTCGTCCCCGGCGGGCTTTTCGCGGCCACATGGTCCTTGGACTTCCAGATCAGATGCTGTCGGCCTTGCGGCACGGGGGCATCTATCACCCCGATCCAAGCAGCATGCGGCGTCCCCCACCGGTTCACCCTTCTTGCGCGGGTGGCGGAATATTAACCGCCTGTCCATCGGCTACGCCCTTGGGCCTCGCCTTAGGTCCCGACTGACCCTGGGCGGATTGACCTTCCCCAGGAAACCTTGTGCTTTCGGCGGACGGGCTTCCCACCCGTCTTGTCGTTACTCGTTCCGGCATGCGCACTCGATCGCGCTCCACGGCTCGTTACCCGTGCCGCTTCACTGCTGCGATCGACGCTCTCCTACCACTCTTGCGAGTCCGCGACTGCGGCACGACGCTTAGTCCCCGTCATTTTCGGCGCAGGATGGCTCGACCGGTAAGCTGTTACGCACTTTTGAAATGATGGCTGCTTCTAAGCCAACATCCCGGCTGTCACGGCGATCCCACTTCCTTTGCCACTGAGCGTCGCTTTGGGGGCCTTGGTCGGCGGTCTGGGTTGTTTCCCTCTTGAGCATGAAGCTTATCCCCCACACTCTGACTCCCGGGGTCCGGCACGCGGTATTCGGAGTTGGGTTCCGACGGGTAGCCGGGAAGGCCCCCGGGCGGATTCCGTCGCTCTACCCCCGCGTACTATGTCCCGAGGCTGGCCCTAAAGCCATTTCGGAGAGAACGAGCTATCTCCAGGTTTGATTAGACTTTCACTCCTCCCCACGGGTCCTCCCCCAGTTTTTCAACACTGGTGGGTTCGGTCCTCCACGGCCGGTTAAGGCCGCTTCAACCTGCCCATGGGTAGTTCACCTGGTTTCGCGTCTACCACGCCCGACTCAAGCGCCCATTTCAGACTCGCTTTCGCTACGGCTCCCCCCCTGAAGGGGTTAACCTGGCCGGACACGGTAACTCGCCGGATCATTATGCAAAAGGCACGCGGTCAGGCTGGCTTGCGCCAATGCCCTCCCACCGCTTGTAGGCGCGGGGTTTCAGGTTCAGTCTCCTCCCCTGATCGGGGTTCTTCCCACCGTTCGGTCGCCCTACTGGGTTCGCTATCGGTCGTCATCGAGTACTTAGCCTTGCAGGATGGTCCCCGCCAATTCAGGCCGGGTTTCACGTGCCCGACCCTACTTGGGTACCGGCTAGGAGAGTCTGCGCCTGGCCTACGGGACTATCACCCGCTCTGGTGCCATTTTCCAAAGGACTTCGGCTCACGCTGACTCATTCCACAACGCCGGCCCCGCGACCCCAGGCGGTATCCCGCCTGGTTTGGGCTCGTCCCCGTTCGCTCGCCGCTACTGAGGGAGTCTCGGTTGATTTTCATTCCTCCAGGTACTGAGATGTTTCAGTTCCCTGGGTCTGCTCGGGTATTCCGGGCTCGACGCTCGTTGGGCAGCTCCCCCGGACTTTTCGCAGCCTTCCACGCCCGAATCCTGATGACGCCTAGGCATCCCCCCCGCGCCCTTAGGAGCTTGACCACGCCGATCGGACCTCCGGCTTCCGGAGAAGACGCAGGCCGACAGCGGGCTCACTCGGGTCCGGACCGTGCGGCCGCGGCGTCTCGCGACGCGACGGCCGGTGCCAGACCCATCGATTCGATCCGTAAGGGTTCGTTATCTTCTTCAGAGCCCCGACCGACGCGGATGGTTGGACTGACGTCGCCCCTTCCCACCGGCCAGAGCCGTGAAACTGTTCGTTGGAGAGTGCCACTCACCCTCGCGTCTCGCCGGCACGGCCAAAGCCTGCCGCCGATCACGCGGGTGTGTGTGAATTCCACCAGGTCCATGTAGGAACACAAGGCACGCAGCGACAAGATCGGAATCTTGCCCCACGCGCGGACCTGGCTGATTCGTGTGTGACCAACCACCGAATTGTCAAGGAACACGCGGCGGATTGCTCCGCCACTCCCGGCCAAGCTGCTGGCCAGGGGGCGAGGCCCTGCGACAAGGGCACCGCCCCGCGCCCAGAGGCGAGGGGAAAGAAATCTCGGTTGATTGCTACGGTCGTCCAGAACTCTTGGGCATCGTCTCGATCAGGGCCCGGAGCAGGCTGTTGACCGACTCCGCGGTGGTGAACACCTTGCTCACATCCGGGTCAAGGGCCACCACCAGCCGATCTCGATCGCTCGGGCTCGCAAACCGATTCGGCCGGGCTTGCGTGTAGTCAAACGCATACTCGGAACGAAGCTCGTCCGATGGCTCCAGCGGGCGGTCACCCACCTTGGTCTTCTTCATGGGCTGTACGTTCTTTCCGCGTCGCCGGCCGGGCACTGATGATCCGCACGAGGCCGGGGCCTCGCTCGGTAAAGTTCACGAGCAGCAGCCGGCGGAGAATCGAGTGGCCCACAAGGATCTCGCGCGTCTCCTCGATCGAATGGTCCTCATCATAAAAGATCCTGGCCAGCGGATCATCGAAGACGGTGGACGCCTCGTCGAAACCGACTCCATGCCTGGTCAGGTTGGAGGCGGCCTTGACGGGGTCCCACTCGAATTTCAGAGCCATCACGAAACGTCACAAGCCAACTGTGGTGCAAACCCCCAAGGGGAGCCGGCGGGCGTGCCGCGGGATCGAGGTCCGGGGATGGTGCCGACGTGGCCTTATCGAGTTCGGGAAGCGAAGCCTGGCGGCAACACTTCCTGGGTGAACTCTCAGGCCGGTTTTCCAAGGTTGTCCTTAGAAAGGAGGTGATCCAACCGCAGGTTCCCCTACGGTTACCTTGTTACGACTTAGTCCCCATCACGGGTTTCATCTTCGGCGCCTGCCTTGCGGCTCCGACGACTTCGGATGCCCCCCGCTTTGGTGGCTTGACGGGCGGTGTGTACAAGGCTCAGGAACACATTCACCGCGGCAGTGCTGATCCGCGATTACTAGCGATTCCAGCTTCATGCGGGCGAGTTGCAGCCCGCAATCCGAACTGAGGAGCGATTTTTGCGATTAGCTCGACCTTGCGGCCTGGCGACGCTTTGTCCGCTCCATTGTAGCACGTGTGCAGCCCTGGGCATAAGGGCCATGATGACTTGACGTCGTCCCCGCCTTCCTCCGGCTTGACGCCGGCGGTCTGATCAGAGTCCCCGCCATGACGCGCTGGCAACTGACCACAGGGGTTTCGCTCGTTACGGGACTTAACCCAACACCTCACGGCACGAGCTGACGACAGCCATGCAGCACCTGTGCAGGTTCCTCCTTGCGGCGTCAGATGCGTTTCCGCATCCTAATCCCTGCATGTCAAGCCCAGGATAAGGTTTTTCGCGTAGCCTCGAATTAAGCCACATGCTCCACCGCTTGTGTGAGCCCCCGTCAATTCCTTTGAGTTTCAGCCTTGCGACCATACTCCCCAGGCGGGGCACTTCACGCTTTCGCTACGGCAGAGAGCCCATCGGCGAGCCCCCTACCCAGTGCCCATCGTTTACGGCTAGGACTACCGGGGTATCTAATCCCGTTTGCTCCCCTAGCTTTCGCGTCTCAGCGTCAGCAGACGTCCAGGACCTCGCTTTCGCCACGGGCGTTCCTTCCGATCTCAACGCATTTCACCGCTCCACCGGAAGTTCCAGGTCCCCCTACGTCCCTCCAGACGGGGCGTTTCGGCACCACTTCCCCGGTTGAGCCGGGGGCTTTCAGTGGCCGACGTTCCCATCCGCCTACACGCGCTTTAAGCCCAGTGATTCCGAATAACGTTCGCACGGTTCGTCTTACCGCGGCTGCTGGCACGAACTTAGCCCGTGCTTCCTCCAGGGATCGGTCAAGGTTACCCCTTCCTCCCCCTCGACAGGAGTTTACAACCCGAAGGCCTTCATCCTCCACGCGGCGTCGCTCGGTCAGGCTTGCGCCCATTGCCGAAGATTCTCGACTGCAGCCTCCCGTAGGAGTCTGGGCAGTGTCTCAGTCCCAGTGTGCCGGGCCACGCTCGCACGCCCGGTAGGCATCACAGGCTTGGTGGGCCGTTACCCCGCCAACGACCTAATACCACGACGGCCCGTCCCACGGCGCCTGAGCTTTGGTCAAATACCGATGCCGGCACTTGACGTCGCTGGGGATTACCCGCAGTTTCCCGCGGCTATACCCAACCATGGGGTTGGTTACCGTCGCCTTACTCACCCTTGCGCCACTGACCTGTTGCCAGGCCCGTTCGACTTGCATGCCTAATCCACGCCGCCAACGTTCATTCTGAGCCAGGATCAAACCCTTCACAATGATGTCAACCCGCTTCGCAGAGCCCGAGAGCCCCGGCCGCGGATCAACCCTCACCTCGAAAGGTTGAGGAAAAAAAACTGGTCGCATCAAGCCCCTGGCAAGGCGGTTTCACAACCGTTCTGCCGGGAACTTGCTGCCGGTCCTGTGCAGGCCATCCCACGGCAGCCCAGGCGCTTCGGACCACGAAGGCCGGGCCGCCCCGAGGCTGCGGCCGCACGCCGGCTCCCCTCAAGGGTTTCTCACCACAGAACGGATGAATCTCATCCATCGTGTGCTTGCAATTCTCTTGCGTTCTCGTTTTCTGGCTGACGAGTGCAATCAACCGGATTGTCAAAGAGCCATGCCGGGTTCCGGCAACCCAAGTGGTACGCCGCAACCGGCCGCGTTGTTCACCGAGTTCCGCCGATGCCATCGGCCGGTGCAAGCTGCCTGTTGGCATCTCGCCCCGGCCGTCTCAGTCAATCGAGAACTGGGTGACGCAAAGGCAATCTTAACCCAAAATTTACGCTGGTCAACACCCTGGAGGCAAATTTCGTGGTATGCTCGCTTGCGACCTTCTCTTTCAAGCACGGACCATGTCGAGAGAATCGCCGGAGCAATGCCGCGTTCAGAAGTTCCGTACCGGAGTTGAACCGCACATGCCTGTGATGGCTCCTGTGTCGACCCAGGTCGACTGGGTCAAGACGGTGCTCTTTGACCGCGGCTATCTCGCGCGGATCCGCGGCGAGGCCATCAAGGTCTACCTGGTGGTCATCGACGCCTGTGGTGGCCTGCCCGACCGCAGCGTGAGGATCAGCCTCAACGAGCTGACGAGGCGCACACAGCTTTCCTGCCCCACCGTGATCGAGAGCCTGGTCCGGCTCGAGGAGCTCGGGCTGGTTGTCTCCACCACGCACGAGCGCGGCAAGGTCAAGACGTACTACGTCCCCGATCCAGCGCCCGCGACCTGACGCGTTCGACTTGCCCAGCGGCTGTACGCCATGCCAGGCTTGCAGCGGGGGACCACTCGGTATTTCGATATCACACTTGCGTGGATTCATCTCAAGCCGGGGTCGTGGTCAGCCGTGGGATCTTATTTCTTCCGTGTCGAGCACGATTTGCTCCGATCCGAGGCGTTCAAGACTCTGGGCGGCTCCGCGATCAAGGTCTACCTCGTCATCGGCCTGTACTCCGATTTCGGTACCGACTGGGCCTACCCGAGCGTGCGGACGATTGCCCAGCAGGCGGGATTGAGCCGGCAAACCGTGATCACGGCCGTCGAGGAGCTGGTGCGCGCCGGGCTGCTGGTCGCCAGTCGGGCCAGGGGCCGGTCCACGGCATACCGGGTCCTCCGCCAGCCGGTACCGACGCAGCGGCCGAGCCGTCGTAAGAGCATGAAACCAGACCTCTCCACGCCCCCCGGAACCGGTCCAGACTCTTCAGCGGTAACTCCCGAAACTGGTCAAAAAACTTTACTTGACCCCCTGCCAACTGGTCAAAATTCTTTACAGGAAGTGGTCCAGTTCCTGGACGCGTGCGGCCCGAGAGCTAGGCCCGAACAAGAGACAGATTCGAAAGATTCAGACACAGCGACCATCCCGGTTCCGGGAACGCCGTTCCGGCTCACGGCGGAGGGCCGCCTCGAGGTTGCTGTGGATTTGCAGGAACTGTTGACGAATCAGGGATTATCCCGGACGCTGGCCCGCCGGCTCCTGGCGGCAGAAGGACCCTGAAGCTGTGGCCAAGGTGCTGCTAAACGCTTTTTACCTGCAAGGGCAAGGCAAACTGCAAAATGCTCCTGGCTATATCCGGGCCGGTATCGAGGATGGGTATGACCTGCTTCCGCAGGTTGCCAGTCGCCTGGAGGATCGCCGCCGCCAGCTCCAGAGCCAGCTCCACGCGGTTCAGGTTCAAGCAGCGCAAAGTCAAAAGGCCCAGGAACAAGCCTCTGAAGACGCAGCCATCGCCTATGTCCTGGAACGACTCGGCCCCGCCGAGCTCGAACACCTGGTTGCCCAGGCGGTAGCTGAACTGCCAGCACCATTGACGCGACGCAACCCCACGCTCTCCAATCCTTTCGTGCGGGGTAAGGTCTACGAGCTCGCCTGCGGCGACCCCCTCGAATAAACTGCTCCTGTCAAAGTGGCACCTGTCATTGTGGCAGTTCGTAGGAGTGGGCTATCGCCATCTATGGCTTGATTTTTCCCTGGCCCCGTGCAGAAATCCTGGATGCTCAAACATCGGGGAGTTGTGTGCTGGCAGCTAATTGCAATAATGGGATATTCCGGGCGTTTCCTTCCCCAGTGTCTAGCGGACGTCGGACCACGATCAGGTCCCGTACCTGTCCGAGCATCCGACCTTCGACGCGGGCTCGTCGGACGTGCTGAGGTAAGTAGCCGGCACTCATCGGACAGCTCACCCGCCGCTCCGGATAGAAACCTGCCTGTAGCGCTGCGGTGTAGCCCAGGAATGCGTGATCGAGGTACCCATATCCGGCGGGAAGATCCTTTTCGGTTTGAGCCGCCAGGAGCAAGGCCAGGTAGCCGCCAGGCCGCAGGACCTGGAAGGAAAGGCGCGTAAGCCGCGTGAGAAACGTGGCCCAGGTTGACCATGTGGCCGTCGAGATACTCTCTGGTACATAAGCGCTGGCCAGCATGGTGTGGTAGGGGGGGTCGCAAAAGATCAGGTCACACTCCTGGACGTCGGCCGGAAACCCCGTCTGGATATCGTGGCGGAGAATATCAGGACGGGCTGGCTCCAGGTCATAGGCCAGACACCGCCGATCCATGGATGCACACACGTCCAGAGTGGTCCCGCCTCCCGCCATGGGGTCAACCACAAGACCGCCCGGCGGACAGAAGTAATGGATCGCATGGGCAACGATTGCTGGTGGAATGGAGCCAGGGTAGGGAATGCCGAAGGCCCGGTCATGGCGGAACGACCAGACATCATAAGGGGTAGGAGAGAAGTCGGCCGTGAACCGTGTGCGTCGGCGCAAGTCCTTGTAGGCAGCATGGATGGTCTTCGTTTCCGCGTCCAGCTGGAGAATGCTGCTCTGGGCCCGAACATCACCCGTCTGAGCCGTCCGCCAGACCGCGCGGGCTTGCCGGTACAGATCCTTGCCGCCAAGTCCCAGATGGTCGCTGATGGCCGTGTCCGTGCGGCCCTGACGCCTCGGTTTATGCAGCGTGTCAACCATGCCGGGCACATCAAGCCCTGGATCGTCGGAATCTCGACCGTCGACCACGTTCAGCGTGGCCGCCACATGAGCTGTAGTTGCCTGGGCTGGATGGCGAAGATTGGCAAGCCGCCGGTGGCGGGCCTCCTCGGTCAGGATCGTCTCCAGCACATCCGCCTCACGCATGAGCTGACTGAACGTCTTGCGCCGTTGCCGGTTATACTCCAGGATAAGGCGCTGGCGGGAATCCTCGGAACACTCATCGCGGATCTCGCAAAAAATCTGGGCGATGCTGAGGGCCTGAGCGCATGCCCACCGCCGATGACCGGAGAGGATTTCCCAGGTACCTGGTTCATCACCTGCCGCTACGACCAGGGGAACCAGAATTCCCTGGGCCTGAATACTCGCCTTCAGCCCCTCGATATTGCCAGTCGGCTCGCCATAGAGTGAGATGCTCAGAGGGCTGGGCCGCAAGCTGGCGGTGCTGAGCCAGGCCGATCGGGGAGCAACTGGCACCTTGCTGCGCGCTGGCGCCAGCTGTGAGGGCCGATGGATCGCAGGCATGGGTCGGACATCCTTGTCCTGAAAAGACAGCGAGACCTTGCAGCGCCCGGACAGTAGCAAACCTGGCCAGGGTTGTCCAGGAAGTCTTTGCCATGGTTGAATGTACATCCAAACCTCACACATCGGCTTCCTGGTCATTCCTGCGGTCGCATGCGGACGCCTGCTGGATGCTCGTGATCGGCATGGTGGCGCTCGGTCTGCGACTCCTCTACGTGACGGAGTATACGAGGCATCCCCTGGGGCGGCTGCTGTGGGTGGATGAGGTTGTCTACTGGGAACGTGCCTGCGAGATCCTTGGCGGTCAATGGCTGCCGGACCAGCCGTTCTTTCAGGATCCCCTGATTCAATACATCCTTGCAGGCGTGATGCACCTGGTCGGGACCGGTGTGGCAGCCGTCCGTATGGCACTCGCCTGTGCAGGCACGCTCACACCACTGGTCGTCTACTGGGTGGGGCGCCGCGCCCTCGGGCGGGTGGAAGGGGTGCTTGCGGGCCTGGCACTCGCCATGTATAGCCCCCTCGTCTTCACCGATGCGCAGCTTGAGAAGGAAGGGGCAGGGGCCCTTGGTACAGCCCTGGCGCTCACTGCGATGGCTTACGGTTCAGAGGCAAACCGGAGGGTGTTATGGGCGGCTCTCGCTGGTTACCCCTGGGGTATGGTCACGCTCCTGAGGGGTAATGCCTTGCTGATAGCTCCCATCGGCGCGATCTGGTGGCTGATCTGCCCGGGCCTGGCCCTGACCCGGGTGGGCAGATGCATCCGGGCAGTTGCTTTTGCAATGGGTTTCGTGCTGGCACTCGCGCCCGTGACGCTGGTGAATTATGCCACTTCACGGCCGCACGAGTTCATCCTGACCACCTGGCAGGGCGGCGCCATGTTCTACACGGGCAATGGCCCGGACGTGAGTGGCGTCGGAGAGCCGTCATTCATCCGCCGTGATCCGCACGTCGAGGCCCTGGATTTTGCGGACGAGGCGGAACGACGAACCGGTCGGCCACTCACGCGCGGTGAGGTCTCTGCCTTCTGGATGAGCGAGGGGTTAAAGCAATGGCGCACCGCGCCTTTTTCGTCGCTACGGTTCTTGGTGTTCAAGCTGGGATTGCTGCTGAATGACCTGGAAGTCCCGGACAGCCAGAGCCTGGATTGGGTCCGCCTGGTGGCTGCTCCCCACTTGCAACTGTCCTTCCTCAGTTTTGGCTGGCTTGCACCCTGGTCCGCTCTGGGGCTAACGCGTCGTCAGCGCACGCCGTTCTGGTGGTTTCTGGTCCTATCCACGCTGATCGGCATCGGCTCCACGGCGCTCTTCCTGGTGCTGGGCCGCTATCGCGTTCCATGGGCGCCAGGCTTTGCCCTGCTTGCCGCAGCCGGGGTGGTAGAGCTGGCACGGCAGGTGGTTGCTGGCCACTGGAAACAGGTTGCCTGGCGGGTTGTCTTCGTCGCCCTGCCGGTGGCCGTTCTCTCGTGGCGCCGGGCATCGACCCTGATCCCGACCGTTGGGGTTATTTTCAGCTTGCACTCTTCGTTGCCCATGTTCAGGCCGATGATCTCGATGCTGCCATCAACGTTGTTGACGATGCACGTGCGGTGCGTATGCGTACAGAAGTGTCGGAGGCGATCCGCGAACCCGGGCCAGTGCATGAGCTCTGGAAAGCCGCGGTGGCCCGCCACTGGGCTGCCATGGTGAAGGAGCCAGCGACGACCGTGGCCCAGGCTCGCCTGATCCGCAACCTGCCCCAGATGCACGAGCTGGCCGGCCGGTTGCTCGATGAAGCCACCCGTCGGGACCCTGAAAGCCAGGCAGCCTGGCATGAGCGAGGCGGCTGGTGGCTGAGTACGCAGGATGCAAACCCCGATGCGCGACGGTTTGCCGTGGATGCCTACAGACATGCTCTGAAGGATCCCTCAACCCGGGTCACACTCGCGTTGCTGACAGCCGACCCTCGATTGCTCGAGCCGCCACCCAGTTGTTCACCGGAACGACTTCGCCTGGCGCATGCTATCCTTACAAGCCGTCCCTTGAAGCCAGCCGAAGTCGTGCGTTCAGGAGAGGTCCCCGCACCGGCACAGCGCTAACCTCTTCAGCGGGCACCGTTCCATGAGTCCCTTTTCCGTCGTCATTCCCGCATTCAACGAGGAGCGCGGCATTGCGCGAGTTATTCAGGCAATCCGCACGCACAACCCCACATGCGAGATCGTGGTGGTGGATGATGGATCCACGGATCAGACCGCAGAGATGGCCGCAGCCGCGGGTGCTACCGTCATCCGTCATCCCACAAATGGCGGCTACGGGCGTAGCCTGATGGATGGGATCCGCACCGCACAACATGACATCATTGCCATCACCGACGCCGACGGCACCTACCCTGTCGAAAAGATCAACAGTCTGGTCGAGAAGCTCGAGCAAGGTTTCGATATGGCGGTTGGCACACGCGAAGCCATCTGGAAGCATGACTCGCTGCTCAGAGCACCAGCGCGGCTGCTCTTCAAATTCCTGGTCGAATTCACCTCCGGGGCACGGATCCCGGATATCAATTCAGGCTTGCGTACGTTTCGCAAATCACAGGTTTTGCCTTTATTTCCAGACCTTTGCCAGGGCTTCAGTTTCACGACGACGCTCACGCTCATTTACAAGCTGACGGGCAAGTTCGTCGTGTACATGCCGATCGAGTATCACCGGCGGATTGGCCGGTCGAAGGTGCACATCATCCGCGACTCACTGCGCACCTTGCAGTACCTGATCGAGGTGATTGTCACCTACAATCCGCTGAAGCTATTTCTCCTTCTCTGCCTGATGCCGGGGGCCCTGGCGATTGGGTGTTTCGGGTGGTGGATCTTCGCTCGCGAACCGGCGCTGCTGATTGTGAGCGCGCTCTTCATCGGCTTTGCATTCATTCTCTTCGGGATGGGGCTAGTGGCATACCTGGGGAAGCGATAAGAGCGATAGAGTGCCGGCAGTTGGCATGGACAAAAGGCCGGCAGTATGCAGAATCCCCGGCTCATCTCGCAACATCCTGTCAGTCTTCCTGCGCTGCATCCACATTGCGGAACCTGCCGTGACAGTGTTCCAGCCCTGAGTCCTTGACGGACGGAGGGCCGCGTGGATGATCTTTCCGGGGCTGAAGACGGACTTGCCTGATTCTCCCGGGCAGGGTGTGGAGGCCGGTCATGTCATATCGTCGGTTTGATCGCGCTCAGCGAACGGAAGTGATGGAAGGTGCCCATATCAGGGCACGCCACGCGCCAGCGGTTGCTGATCAGTGGCCCGGCTGGCGATCCTCGGCAATGGGACCCGGGCCGAGCCAGAGTCAAAGTGACTTCCTCTCGGTCATCATTCCGGCCCGGAACGAGGCGTTCAACTTGCCTTCCCTGGTTTCAGAGATCGTGCGGGCACTCCGCCCTGTCTGCACGGAATCAACGGCGCCGCCGCTCCGCCGGTTATCTGGGTTCGAGATCATCGTGGTGGATGACGGGTCCGAGGATGCTACCCCCGAGGTCCTCCGTGACCTGGCAGAGCGCTACCAGGGAGCTCCGCCCACTCCGGCTGGCACTCCCGTCGGGGCAATCCGCGGCAACCTTTGCAGGCTTTCGCAACGCACAGGGTGAGTGGATTGGCACGTTGGATGGCGATCTGCAAAACGACCCGGCCGACCTGGTCACGCTCTGGAACGCTCTTCCAGGCCATGATGCTGTGCTTGGGTGGCGGGTCAAGCGCGCAGACTCATGGCACCGGCGCGTCATCAGCCGGCTCGCCAACAGGACGCGCAACTTCGTGCTTGGCCAGTCCATCCGCGACACGGGCTGCTCGGTGCGAATCTTTCCTCGTGAACTGGCGCTCCAGCTTCCGTGCTTTCACGGCGTGCACCGGTTTCTGGGGCCGCTCTTGCTGCGCGAGCACTGCCGCATCATCCAGGTTCCGGTCAGCCACAGGCCACGCAGACAGGGGCGTTCTCACTACACACTGTGGAATCGATCCCTCCGCGTGATCGTGGATCTGCTCGGCGTTCTGTGGCTACTACACCGTCCCATCGGGTACCAGGTCGTGGGTAACGGAGCCGTGCCGCCAGCGGTTGCTGATGAGCCCGAGATGGCACTTTTCCGAACGCAGTCTCGGTTCAATACATGGGCCAAGGGGAGGCTTGCTCAACCATGAGCGCGCAGGGCTTCTGGCTGCTCGTCGGGTTTCTGGGTCAGGCGTTGTTCACCGCACGCTTCATGATTCAGTGGGTGGTTTCCGAGCAACGGCGCGACTCCGTGGTCCCCGTGGCTTTCTGGTGGCTGAGTTTGCTGGGTGGAAGCGCCTTGCTCATTTACGCAATCGGGCGGCGCGACCCGGTGATCATCACAGGTCAGGCTCTGGGACTGGTCGTATACGTCCGGAACCTGATGCTGGTTGCTGGTAACAATCGGCAGGCCGGACGGGGATCGGGCAGGCAAAGCGAGCAGCGTCCAGGGCTCACTCTTGCTCCCATCGAATGACCGTTCGTGCCGCAAGATGCTCGCGGGTCTCCACCCGGCCATCCGGCCAGGTCACGTCGATGCGGTCCACCTGTGCCGCTGAGCCCAGGCCCAGGTGCACGCGCCGGTCGTGCGTGGAGATGTAGGAGCCTCCGCCGTCGATGGACCGGACCAGGGTCTGGCTGCCAACCCGGGCGACGATCCGGGCCCCCAGAGCGTCAGGGTTCTTTCCCCGAGCCCGGAGCTCGAGGATCAGGGAGTTGCCCTGAGGCTGCGTCTCGTTCCACAGAACCACGCTTGGTGCATGGTGGTGGACGATCACCACGTCCAGGTCACCGTCGCCGTCAAGGTCGCCGGCGGCAAGCCCACGGCCCAGATGGTTCGCCCGGAAATAGGGCCCGGCGCTTGCCGAGACGTTGAGGAATCGGCCCCGCTCGCCTGAGTTACGCCACAGAAGGGGGGGGTTCTCGTAACGATACGTCTGGGACGGCTCGGGGCGGATGTGGCCATTGGTCATGATCAGGTCGAGCCAGCCGTCCTGGTCGAAGTCAGCCAGGACGACGCCCCAACCGGTCATGGCCTGCGTGTCCATGGCCAGGCCCGCTTCCTGTGTGCGATCCTCAAAGAAGGTACTGCCGTCGGCCAGCCGCTCCTTGCGCCAGAGCGTGGCATGCTCGCCGAAGAAGTGCGAGATGATCACGTCCGCGAAGCCATCACGATTGTGGTCCCCGTGGGCGATGCCCATGTTGGCCTCTACCTGGCCCTCGGCGTTGACGGCGATGCCCCAGTCTGCGGCCACGTTTCGAAATGTGCCATCGTGCTGGTTGTGCCAGAGGGCGTTAGGCTCGGCATCGTTCGCGACGAGGATGTCGGACCAGCCATCGCCGTCAAAGTCCGCGGCCAGGCAGCCCATGCCCCGACCCTTGCCGCCCACGCCCGCCCGTTCAGTCACGTCCGTGAACGTGCCGTCTGCGTTGTTGCGGTAAAGCACATCCGGCAGCCCGTCAAACTCGGCGGGCATTCCATAGCGCACAGCGCCGGTCTGTGGGTCGCGGCCAAACGGTGCATCCTTCGGGTCGAAAGCAAAATAGTTGGCCACGAAGAGGTCCAGGTCGCCATCGCGATCATAATCCAGGAACGCGGCCCCCAGGCTCCAGAGTGGGCATCCCACGCCGGCCTGGTCGGTCACGTCGGTGAAATGGCCGCGGTCGTTACGCCAGAGCGTGTTGCGGCCGTAGCGCGTGACGTAGACGTCAACGTCGCCGTCACCGTCGTAGTCGGCTGCCGTCACGCCTTGGCCGTAGCCTCGGGGGACAAATCCAACCTGGCGGGAAACCTCTTCAAACTGGCCGTTGCCCAGGTTGCGGAGCAAGACATCCGCAAGCGGCGGGTGGTCTTTACCGGCGATGAGTGGACCTCCCTGGGCAAAGAAGAGGTCCAGGCGGCCGTCGTCGTCATAGTCGATGAGCGCAACGCCACCCCCTGTCGTCTCGCTCGGCCAGGCCTTTCCCGTCTCGCCGCGCTCATAGCGAAAAGGAAGTTCCTGGGTGCGGAACTGGAGCACGGGCGCCACGGGCTGGCTCTGAGGCTTCTTTCCTGGCGTGTGTTCTGAACCGGTTGTAGACCCTGACCCTGCTGGAAGTGGTAAAGCCGCTGGCTTGTCGGTGCGACGCGGACAGCCCGCGGCAAGGAGTAAAAGCGATCCCAGGCAGAGCGCGAATCTCCCGGCACCCCAGCACTTCGTGTCCCATCGCTCAGGCTTCACGATGGGACAGCCCCGTCCGCGGCCCGGCAGCCACGAATCTTTCACTTGATCCGCTCATCGAGCAAAGTTCCAATAAAGTCACGGGCAATCAATATTGCAGGTCCTTGACATCCATGTCGAATGCTGCAACGCCCGATTGGTAATCGTGTTCTGCTGTTCCTGTTGGTCGCGTGCGCCTGTGCGCTGGGCTGCCAGGAATTATACGACTCCGGCATCTGGTGGCACCTGAAATCGGGCCAGTGAATCTGGACCCAGGGAAGAGTCCCATCGCACGACCCGTTCACTTTCACGTCTGCCGATCGGCCCTGGATCGACCTGCACTGGCTCTTTCAGCTTAGCCTGGCAGCCACGTTCGCACTGGGAGTAATTACCGGCGCCATTCATCTGGCCGCACCCCTGAGTGCGACGACACTGCTGGTGACCCTGACGGCTCGTGACCGTCACTGCCCGTTATGGCTGGCCGCAATCTGCTGGCTACCGGCCAGCGGGAAAAAACGTCGGTGCCGAGGCCATGCTGCTGGTCCACCCGGGCAAGCGTGCATTCGAGCTGGCATTTGTAAGCCAGGTAGAATTCCTGGCACAGCCGCGAGCCGTCCCGTCCCGGTGAAAGTGCACCGTGCCCATGCCATCCGGACGTGGTCAGGATTGACCACCGGCCGGTTCCGGCGGTTTCGGACCTCGAGAGCGACGCGAGTGGTCAGATCGTGTAGGCCGAGCATTTTCGGGCTCCGGCCTTGATTTTGCAGCCATTTGCCAGGGTCAAAACGCCTGAGTGATCAGGCAGGACTGGACGATCAAAAACGATTCGGGACCCCGAACATCCCAAATTCATGGTTTTTTTGTTGACTCGGGTATGAAATTTCACGATAAACCGGGTGGATTCTTGGCAGAATGGCCGCACCACGCTAGAGTGACGAGATCAAAAGTGGTTTGGCCTCTGACCTTTCGCTTGCATCGTGCATTCGATCATTCGGTTCGTGATTTGTAGCGATCGACCGGAATGTCACCGGTTGAACGTTCAACAAGGTCGTGCGTGCGTTCTGGGCCATCTGGCCGAGCATTAGCGAAGATATCACGCGGATGTTTGTTTCGGCATGGCAGCTGGGAACTCGCGGGCTGTGGCTGTTTCCTGACCAAGAGCGGGCGCTGCGCGTGCAACGGTCCAGCGAAAGCGTCATTGAACCTCGTGCATCAATTTCATCCGTCGTACTTTTGTGAGGAGCGTCAGACTCATCATGAGATTGTTCACCTGTGGGTTGAGCGTGGCCCTGCTGAGCTTCTGCTGCCTGGGCTTGACCGGTTGCGCGGAAGACAACGAGGCGGCTAGCAACGAGATGATCGCCAAGTCGAAGGAATCCGACATTCCGCCGGAACAGCGCACCCCTCCGATCAACTCGATGGAAGAGTACGCGAAGCGGAATCCGGGAATGGCGGGTGCCGGCTCTGGTGGAGCCCCCAAGGGCAAGGTGGGGACGACGCCTCCTGCTCCTGCGAAGAAGTGATGACGGGATCCTCCCAGGCGGCACGGGCTCTGGCACGTTCGCTGGATGATCGTGCTTCGCCTTCGCGCTCTGGATGACGAAATGCTCATCGCGCTTCGCCTTTGCGCCCTGGTTTACGAAATGCTATTTGAGTCACTTTCTCCGTGACGGTCGGGTGCCAGATCTGCCAGCCCAGAGATCTGGCACCACGCCGTATTTGTTCGTTGAATGTTGTCCGGAGAAGTCTGTGGGTCGCTCTGGGCTTTCTGGTCTTGTCTCATCCAATTCTTGAGGGCCTTGGACATGAGTCGAAGAGTTCGCGGTTTTACCCTGATCGAGCTGCTCGTGGTGATTGCTATCATCGCCGTTCTTATTTCGCTACTTCTGCCGGCTGTTCAGTCCGCGCGTGAAGCAGCCCGGCGCGCGCAGTGCACCAACAACCTCAAGCAGATCGGTCTGGCGATGCACAACTATGTGAGCGCCAACGACGCCTTGCCGCCGGTTTCCGTGGACCAGCAGTGGAACAGCGCAGGCACCGCGCTCCAGCAGCCGCACCAGAACTGGTCGCAGCATGCACGGCTCTTGCCGTTCATGGAGCAGACCACGCTCTACAACAGCATCAACTGGTACTTCGGTGCCCGCTGGAGCGATGGCGACGCCGTGTACACCGACAGCAATCCGCCCGACAACGCCTCGGGCGGCAACGACAGCATTCCGCAGGGAACCGTGCTGGTCTCACAGATCAGTTCGTTCCTCTGCCCCTCGGACAGCAACCGCGGCTCGTCCGGGCAGTTCTCCGTCGGCGGCATCAACCGGTTCGTGGGCAGCCTCAGCTACCCCGCGAACATCGGGCTGAACCGGCGGATCACCGGCAACACGCTGGGCATGACCCCGACCGATTCAAGCTGGAAGCTGAACGGCCCCAACTACGTGGCCAGCAGCTGGGATAACGCCGTCAACGGAACCACCAGCCTGACCACGTTCCAGGACGGCACCAGCAACACGGCCATCTTCAGCGAGTGGGTCCAGGGGACCGCGACCGGCAGCCCGCCGCCCAAGCAGGGCCTGCCGATCTGTTACAACTTCGTCCCGTCAACGGCCTCCAACGGCTACCCGACGGACCTTCAGATCAAGCAGGTCTGCGACCAGACGCCCATCCTCTCGGCAAACTACAACTGGGGCTGGAAGGGTGAATGGTGGGGCTACGGCGGCACCTCGATCTACTCGCACACCGAGACCCCGAACCGCACTTCGTGCGTCTATAGTGACGTCGGTCAGGATAGCCGCGCGACCCTCACGGCGGTTGCCGCCAGCTCGAACCATCCGGGCGGCGTGAACGTGCTGTTCATGGACGGCTCGGTCCGGTTCATCAAGAGCTCGGTGAGCTACCAGGCCTGGTATGCCGTCGCCACGCCGAACTATGGCGAAGTGGTCAGTGCGGACTCTTACTGAGTGTGCACCGGACCGGTTACGCTTTCTCGTTGTTCCCGCAGCAGAGCCTCCGGCCGGGTCCTCCCGCCGGAGGCTCTTGGCGTTCCATGCCCATGCCCATGCCCATGTCACTTTCAAGCCCGTTGCAAATGCGGATGCCGCCCGGGCCTGTACCGCGTCTCTCGGCCCTCTTTGACATGATAGAACCTTCATGACGCAAATTCCTGCACCTTTCCCGCGGCGATCCGGACCAGGGCGGGCAGGCGTCCTCTTCAGCGGCCTGGTGCTGCTTGTGGGACTGCTGGCCCTGACGGCATGGAACGTGACCCGTTCCGACCTGCTGGCCCAGGCACAGCACGCCTATGCGCGGGGAGCTGACCTCCTGCCTGCGTGATTCTCTGGACCACCTGGGACGCAGACCCTGGAGCCGCGACGCCGCGCTCCTGTCGGCCCAGTGCCTCAGCCGCCTGGATTTTGCTGCCGACGCTGAGCCCTATTACCGCCGCGCCGGGCGCTGGACCTGACGGCCCAGCAGATTCGCGCCTATGGACTGGTGCGAGGCAACCATCGCCAGCAGGCCATCCAGGCTTATGAACAAATTCTCGCGCGCTGGCCCGAGAACGTGACGGCCCTGCGCCGGCTCGCCGCAGTCATGCTCACCGAGAACAATTTTCCGCAGCTCGAGGCCCTGGCCGAGCGGCTGATCCAGAGTCCGGGCGGGGCTTCGCTCGGCTACACGCTCCGCGGGGTGGTGGCCCACAACGACAAGAACCGGGAGGGCGCCATCGCCGCCTTTGAGCATGTGCTGGAGGTGGATCCTAGCCTGAAGGAGATGCCACTGCCGCAGGATGTCTTCTGGAGCTACCTGGCGGAAGACCTGATCAAGATGGGCCGTACCGAGGAAGCGGGCCGCTACCTGAACCGGGTCCTGAGCGAGAACCCGAACGCCCCGCTGATCAATACGCTGGGCAGAGCCTACATGCAGCAAGGGTCGCTCGATGACGCCGAGCGCTGCTTTCGCCAGGCCGCCGAGTGGGAACCCGGCAGTTACCTGCCGCATTACAACCTTGGCAAGATCGAGCTTCAGCGGCACAGGCTGGATGCCGCGCGGCAACACCTGGAAAGGGCCCGCCAGCTCGCTCCCCGCCAGCTCGACGTCCTGCATGCCCTGGTCACCGCCTACCGGCTGCTGGGCCAGCGCGACAACGCGGACCGGGTGGACCGAACCATCAGCGAACTGCGCGAGCGCATCCGTCCCGCCCGCAACCCCAAGGACCCCTGGCCTGCTTACGCACTCTAAATAGCTCCCCGTAAGAGGGAAAGTGTGGAACGGCCGCCCTCGGCCGTCCTGAGCCAGCCGAGGGCGGCTGGCCCACATTCCAAGAGGCGAGGATCTATTTAGCAGAGAGACAGGGTCCGGCGCGTCAAGGAACCGACGGGGCCTGATTCTTCTGGATGAGTGCGGACGCCGCGTGGGCCTCATGAAAGTTGGCCAGGCCGAAGTTGCCCTGCCGGCGATAGTAATCCGCGAGCATCCGGTTCATCGCGGGGTCGGACGGAACGGTGCGGAGCACCAGTTTGGCCCAGTCCACGGCCTCGCCCTCGTGTCCATGGTCCATCAGCCAGCGGGCCGCCTTGCTGCGGAGCTGCATGTTCTTGGGGTCGTGCTCGAGCTTGCGGCCAAGGTCCGCAAACTCGGAGACGTCGCGGCGGATCTGGTCGATTGCTTGCCGTTCGGTCTCGGCCTCGGCCGGCTTGCCCAGCCGGCCCAGGAGCAGCATGCGCTGGTAGCGGTTGCCATAATCGAACGGGTCGGCCGCAACGGCCTGGTTCAGGTCGTGCAGCGCGGCGTCCAGGTGTCCCAGGCGAATCTCCACGGCGGCTCTGGCGCCCAGGATCACGGGATCGCGCGGTGCCAGTGCCAGTGCCCGGTCCAGGTGAGTCATGGCGGCCACCGGGTCTTGCAGGTCCAGCGCGTTCTGGCCCGCACCCAGGTGAGCCATCGCGTCGTCGGGTCTATGCTCCAGGTAACGGGCGTATTCCCTGGCCGCCTCTTCGTTGCGGTGGTTCAACCGCAGCGTGTCGGCAAGCCGCAGCCGGGCCTCGTCGTAATCAGGATCACGCTCCAGCGCGGCCTGGTAGAGCACGATGAGCTCTTCTGCCGTGCCACCGTTGCGGGAATCGATCTCGGTTTTCAGGAAATAGGGCCGGGCATCGTCGGGCCAGTCGCGCATCCAGCGGTCGATGATCATGGCCGCTCCCCCGAGGCGGAACTCGCCCAGGTAAAGGCGGGTCAATGCCAGGGCCACATCAGGGTCAATTCGTGCCGAGGTCTCGGCGGCTTCCAGCAGCAGGGGCTCAGCCTCGGCATTCTGATTGGCCTTGGCCATCAAGAGGCCGCGCAGGCCGCCGAGCTCCTTCAGGGGAATGCCCAGCGCCCGTGCCCGGGTCAGGGCCTCCTGGACCGCGGGAAAGTCCTGGCGGGCCCAGGCCAGCCGCGCCTTCAGGCTGTATGCCTGAGCAGCTCCAGGCCGACGCTGGATCCAGCGCTCGAGCAGGTGTTCGGCCTCGTCGAGCCGCTTTTCCGCGAGCGCCCGGCGCACGGCCGCGGCGTCACGCTGATCCTGATATCGCGAAAAAAGCCAGAAGGCAGCCGCAGCCGCCACGGCAAAGGTTACAATCAAGCAAAGGGCGGCCATGAGGCTGCGTCGGTTCCACAGCGCGGTGCGAGCACGCGGTCGGGAGATCAGGTCCATCGGAGATTCCGGGGGTTCTGCGGCGAGTGCAGGCTCAAGGTTGAAGATCGCGTTTTTCTTGACCGGCGGCAAGAGCCGTCAGATATCACAGGAACATTGGCCAGCCCGCTGGCGCTGGCATGGTGACGGCAATGATGCGGCGATTCTTCAGTCCATTCTGGGTCATTCTCACGGGCTTGTTCCTGCTGGTAGCCGCGGGCGCTGTGGCACTCTGGCGCGGGCCGCAATCGATACCGGATCTGGATGTGATTTGCGCTCTGGCGCGGAAACACGAGTTCGACGAGGCCGAGAAGCTGCTCTCCCGCTACCTGCGGGCGCTTCCCGAGGACCAGCGCGGTCATCTGCTGATGGCCCAGTTCGCGATGGACCGCCCTGATCCCAAGCCTGAGCTCGCCCTCGACCACCTGCGGCGCATTCAGCCCCGATCGCCCCAGGAAGCAGCCATTGTGCAGTTCTCGGAGGGCAAGGCGCACTACCAGCAAAAGCGCTACGACCTTGCCGAGCAGTCCTGGAACGAGGCCCTGAAGCTTGACCCGGCGGTTCCAGAGGCTGGCTGGGCGCTGCTGGACCTGCTTGATTTCGAGGGCCGGCAAGAGGAGGCCCACCGGCTGGGAATGCGGCTCTACGAGCACGAGCCGGACCCGCGCGACCAGGCGCGGCTGCTCCTGGAGATGACACGGATCGACATCGACAAGATCGCGCCGGGGTCGCAGGTTCAGGTGTTCGAGCCGGTCTGGAGGGAGCATCCCGACAACCTGCCGCTGGGAGCGGCGCTGGGCCTGGCGTTCATTCACGACAGCCAGGCCGACCAGGGGCTCGAGGTCCTGCGCACGGTACTGGATCACCACCCCGGCTCGGCAATTGCCTGGGATAGCTGGCTGACCGGCCTGGACGACGGCTTTCGGCCCGACCAGTTGCGCGAGGAGTTCCAGCGGTTGCCCCAGTCGTTGCGTGCCGACCCCCGGTTTGCCAAGCATGAAGGGACGGTTGCCCAGGGCCGGCGCGAGTGGCCCAGGGCGATCGCGGCCTACCGCCGCGCCGTCGCTTTCGAGCCGTACAACGGCGTGGTGCTTTACCGGCTGCGGATGGCCCTGCGCCACTGGGCGAGAACGCCGATTTCCGCGCGGTGGACGCGACGCTGACAACGTTTCAGACCGCGTTCAAGGCAATGCGGGCCGCTTACAACAAGGCGAAGGAAACCAGAACGCTGGGGATCGAGCCGCACCCGGAGCTGTACCAGGAGATCGCCACGCTCAGGGAGCAGCTGGGCCGGTATGACGAGGCGCGGGCCTGGCATCGCCTGGTGCTGCGCGACAACCCCGACGATGCGCTCAGCCTTGCTGCCCTGGCGCGGCTCAAGTAACATGAAAAGAGGGTCGTGCACAGGGGCCAGCGGCCGGTTTCCAATCTCCGCGATCGATCCGTCATGATCACCGAAGCTCCTCACGACACTCCGTCATCCCACACCGCGAACCCTGTGCCAGCCGAGACCACCAGGGTCTCTGTGCACCAGCGTCGTCGCCGTCGCCTCTGGTCCTGGATCTCCGCACTGTCCCTGCTCGGCTGCACGGGCCTGGCCGGCTTCAATGTCTGGTGGTACTGGTACGACACCCGGCCGCTTCCGGACAACCGGGCCATCGAGGCCATGATGGGCCGTGAGCAGTACGATCAGGCCGAAGCGGCACTTCGCGCACGGCTGCGGCGTTCCCCTCATGACACTGAGGTCCGCCTGCTGCTGGCCCGGGCGCTGGGTGCCAGGGGTGACATGCTGGGCTGTGCGCGGGAGTTGCACGAGGTTCCCTCATGGTGGCTCACCAAGGCCGAGGCCATGTTTCATGAGGGGCAGGCGTACCTCATGGCCAACCGGGCAAAGGACGCTGAAGCCTGCTGGCTGGCCGTGGTCAAGGACGATCCGCTCCATCCCAGCCCGATCGACGTGATGAACGTGTCAAGCCAGCAGCTTCTCGGCCTTTATGCGGTGGAGAACCGCTGGGAAGACGCGGCAGCGGTGATCTGGGAAACCTACGAGCGCGTCGATCCGGCCGACCATCTCGGCCTGCTGGGGATGCGCGTCAAGAGCGAGCTGGAGCGAATTGCCCCGGAGGCGGCCATCGACAAGCTGGAAAGCTATGTCGCCGCGGATCCGACGGACTGGGAAGCGCGCCGGGCGCTGGCACACGCCCAGCTGGCCCTGGGCCACAAGGAAGAGGCCGAGCGTGAGTACCGTGCCTGTCTGGCCGGCCGTCCCGACGATCCACGGGTCTGGCGCGACTACCTGACCATGCTCTATGACTCGGGCGATCAGGACGCCTGGGCGGCGCTCATGGCCAGGGTTCCCGTCGCGGCCGAGAGCGAGTCAGAAGTCTGGCGATTCCGTGGGCTGCTCAAGGAGAAAGCCGGTGACTGGGCCGGCGCGGCCGAGGACTATCGCCGGGCCCTGGAGCGAAACCCGTACGTGATGGCCTCACATTACCGGCTGGCGATGGTGGAGGAACGGCTCGGGCACCGTCCGCTGGCCGCCGAACACCGCAAGAAGGCCGATCAGCTGCGCGAGGCGCGGGGCGAGCTGCGCTCGGCCTTTGGTGAGCTCCTCGTGGCCCAGGAAGCGCGTGAGAACCAGAAACCGAGCAACCCGGACCTGCCCCATGCCATGCGACGATTGGCGGGGGTCTGCGACACTCTGGGCTGG
The DNA here is from genome assembly GCA_963833985.1 of uncultured Planctomycetaceae bacterium. Classification (GTDB taxonomy): domain Bacteria; phylum Planctomycetota; class Planctomycetia; order Isosphaerales; family Isosphaeraceae; genus Aquisphaera. The sequence goes on along the minus strand of CAWIAD010000002.1, from coordinate 5,522,409 downwards.
GCCCGCCTGGCGGACGCCTGGAACCGCCTTGCCGACAGGTTGTAAACGCACAAAGGGGGACGCGGGGTGAACCGCGCAAGGGGAACCAATCCGGCCGGTCCGGCAACTGCGATCGAGCACCAGCGGCAACACTCGTGGCGCTGGGCACTGTGGGTCATGCCGGCCCTCGGGCTGGGCCTGCTCGTGGCGGGTGCCGGGCTCTGGTATCTCCACGGCGGCCACGGCACAGACCCTTTGGCGGCAGCGCGCAGGCCTACGCGCGAGGCGACTACGAGGCGGCCTCCAACCTGGCGCGAGAGCGGCTCAAGGCGCTGCCGCAGGACCTGAACGCCGTGCGGCTGCTGGCCCGGTCATCCGTCCAGCTCGGCCGCGACGCCTCGGCGATGTCGCTCTTTGAGCGCCTCGGCAGCCACTCGATGCTGGCCGACGATCTCTACCTTCTGGGTGTGGCCCTGGCCCGCACTGGCAATGACAAGGGCAGCACCGAGGTCTGGCAGCAGGGTCTGAAGGCCGATCCGGACCACCCGCGGATCCTCCACGAGATGATCTCCGCGCATCTCAAGCTGGAGCGGTTCGTCCTGGCCACCGATCTGGCGCTCCGGCTGGCCCGGCAACCGGAATGGCAGGCCCGCGCCCTTCGAGCTCCTGGGCAGGATCCAGTCTGCGCGGAACGATCCCGCGGGTGCCGCGGATGAGTGGAAGCGCGCCCTCGAGCAGGAAGCAAAGCTCCAGGGACCACCGGGTGAGGAGCTGCCCCCGCTGTCGCCCGCTGCGCTCCGCAAGCAGCTTGCCCGCGCCTTGCTCCAGGCTCGGCGGCCTAACGAGGCGCGCGAGCTGTTGCAAGCCCTGCTCGCCGGCGGCCCGGACGCCGAGGCCTCATGGCTCCTGAGCCGTGCGTTCCTGCAAGCAGGGAACATCCCCGGGGCCGCCACCGCCTCCAAACAGGCGGCCGCCTTCGCTGAAGCGAACCCGGTGCTGGCGGACCCTGCTCCGTACGTGGGCGCGAAACGCTGCGCGCCATGCCATGCCGAGCAGTTCCAGGCGCAGCAGAACTCACGGCATGCACGGACCTATCATGGCGTCTCCGAGCTGGGAGACCTGGCCACGCCGCCCCCCGGCCTGCCCGACCCGGTAGACGCCGCGGTTGTGCACACGATCAAGCGGGCCGGCGCGGCGATCGAGCAGCAGACGCGTACGTCGAAGCGGCTTTACGAGGCCGTGGTGGATTACGCCTTCGGCTCGGGTGACCGGGGCAAGACGCTGGTCGGGCATGATTCCTCGGGTCAGATGTACGAGCTGCGGCTGTCGATCTACCACGAGAAGACGCCGGAGTGCACCTGGGACGTCACCAGCGGGCATGCGCCGCATCCGGCCAGGGACCACGAGTTCCTGGGCATGCCCTTGACGGGTGATGGCGTGAGGCGCTGCTTCACCTGCCATGTGACCAATCCCCGGGCCCATCTTGAGACCGCGGGCCCCGAGGCGGCCGACCACGGCATTGGCTGCGAGAAATGCCATGGGCCGGGCGGAAACCACCTGCTGGCCGTGGCCGCCAAGCTGCCTGACCTGGCGATCGCCCGTCCCACCCTGGCAACCGGAGCCAGCGTGGTGAAGATCTGTGCCCAGTGCCACAGCCCACGCGGCAAGGCCGTCGTGCCGGAAGATCCCGGCTCGGTCCGCTTCCAGGGAACCACACTCACCTGGAGCCGGTGTTACACCGAAAGCCGCGACCAGCTCGATTGCGCCACCTGCCACGACCCGCACCGCAACGTTTCCACGACGATGTCGCACTACGAGTCGAAATGCCTCATGTGCCATTCCAGCGGAACGTCGGCGGAGGCAGAGGCTCCCCGGGCCGCCAGGAAGCGGCTGCGCCGATCGGCACTGGCCGACGCCCCGCACGCCACGGTCTGCCCTGTGAACCCGGAAACCGGCTGCATCTCCTGCCACATGCCCAGCGTCCAGGGCGTTGTACCCCACTCGCCGTTCACCGATCATTTCATCCGGGTGCACCGCGAGCCAGGCCATGCGGGGCGCCCATGAGCATCCAGGATCGAGTGATGTCTGGTCCTGCTCTGCGGGACAGGCAAGAATGGCAAGCAGCAGCCAAGGTTTCACGGTCCGGCCGCTTGCCGGTGCCGGGAAACGATTTCGCGCCCTCGATGACGGAGGTGACGATATGGCAAACCGCGTGAAGCTGGCGACCAGGGCCGGCGCGGTCCTGCTGGTGATTCTGGCCGCGGCCGGCGGGATCTCATTCCTTCTGACCGACCTGGCCGGTGGAGGGCGATCCGGGAGCAGGCCGCGTACCGTAGCGGCAGGCAACCCGGCCACGCGCAAGGCCCAGCCACGTGTGCAGAAAGCGGGGCGGCAGCCCTGGAACGTGAACCAGGACGGAACGCCGATCCTCTACGGCGATGGCTGGTTTGACGACAGCGGCTACTTCTTCGGAGTCATGTTCACGAACGAGCCGAGCGATCCGGGCTCGCTCCAGGAGCTGCGCTCCAACGTCGGCAGACGGGCCAGCCGGGGGATTCAGTATCTCAAGCAGGTCCTGGCCAGGGTTCCCGCGGACGATGCCGATAGCGTCTTGCAGATCACCCAGTTGCACCTGGCGATCGGCGGGCTCTACATGTACGACGGCAAGTTCGACGACGCCAAGCGGGAGTTCGAGGCGGCGCGCGACGCGGAAGTGAACCCGAGCGCCCTGCTCCGCGCCAACTACGAGGCGCTGCTGGGTGTAACGGCCCTGCGCCGGGGCGAGGTCGAGAATTGCGTGGCCTGCCGGAACGAGGATAGCTGCATCTTCCCCCTCAGGGCAGCCGCCATTCACCAGAGGACCGTCGGCTCGCGCGAGGCGCTGACCCGATTCACCAGGTACCTGGAAGTCCGGCCCGAGGATATCGGGGTCCGCTGGCTCCTGAACATCGCCGCGATGACGCTGGGCGAGTACCCCCAGGGCGTTCCCCCGGCCTTGCGGATTCCACTGGAGCCGTTCCGTTCCGCGACCGAAGTGGGCCGGTTCGCCAACGTGGCTGCGCGTGTGGGCCTGGATCCCATGGAGAACATGGCCGGCGGCAGCATCACCGACGACTTCACCGGTGACGGCCTGATCGATCTTTTCACCTCGACGTCCGACCCGGAAGACTGCGCCCGGCTGTTCGTGAACAAGGGCACCGGTCTGTTCGAGGAACGCACCAAACAGGCCGGTCTGGAGAACCAGGTTGCCGCGCTGAACTGCAACCAGGCCGACTACGACAACGATGGCGACCTGGACGTGCTGCTGGTGCGCGGGGGCTGGGAGAAGCCGTTCCGGATGTCGCTGCTGCGCAACAACGGCCAGGGAGTCTTCACGGACGTGACGGCCGCCTGCGGCATGGACACGCCCATTGCCTGCCAGTCCGCGGCATGGGTGGATTACGACCTGGACGGGTACGTGGACGTTTTCGTGTGCGGCGAATACACGGTGCCGAATGGCGAGGCCGCCACCGGCTCCTACAGCTACAAGGGGACTGCCGATCCCCGCAACCTGTGCCGGCTGTACCACAACAACGGCAACGGCACCTTCAGCGATGTGGCAGATTCTGCGGGTGTGCGCAACGATCGCCGCGCCAAGGGGGCGGCGTGGGGCGACTACGACGGCGACGGCCGGCCGGACCTGTACGTCTCGAATTCCGGCCAGGAGAACCGGCTGTACCACAACAATGGCGACGGCACCTTCAGCGACGTGGCAGTGCAACTGAAGGTCAACGAGCCCCTGAAGAGTTTTTCCTGCTGGTTCTTCGACTACGACAACGATGGCCGCCAAGACATCTTCGTGGCCGGTTTCGCGGCGACGCTCTGCGACATTGTGCGCAGCCACCTGGGCGAGCCGACCAGGGGCGAGCGGCCCCGCCTCTACCACAACGAAGGGCCTGCCGGATTTCGCGACGTCACGCGGGAAGCTGGCCTCGACCGCGTCTGGGTGGTCATGGGGTCAAACTTCGGCGACATCGACAACGATGGTTATCTGGACATGTACCTGGGTACCGGCGAACCGGCGTGCTTTTACGTGGTGCCGAACGTCCTCATGCGGAACGTGGGCGGCAAGCGCTTCGAGGACGTGACGCTTTCCAGCGGGACCGGGCACCTGCAAAAGGGGCATGGAATCTCGCTGGCAGACTGGGATTGCGACGGCGACGTCGATATCTTCCTGGCGGCCGGCGGTGCCACGCCCGGCGACAAGGCGCACAACGTACTCTTCCAGAACCCGGGGCAGGGGAACCACTGGCTGAACGTGAAGCTGGTCGGCACCAGATCGAACCGCGCCGCCATCGGCAGCGAGCTGCGCGCGGACCTGAGGATGCCCGACGGCAAGAGCGAGTCACGCTACCGGGTCATCGGCAACGGTTCGAGCTTCGGCGGTAATAGCCTGGCAACGACCATTGGCCTGGGACAGGCCCGGTCGGTGGCCAGCCTGCAAGTGCACTGGCCGGCCAGCGGCCTGCGCCAGACCTTCCGCGACGTCCCCATTGACACCGCGGTCGAGATCACCGAGGGGAACGACGCCATCCGGGTGATCAAGAAACCAGTCATCCCTTTGCCGCCCGAAACCGCCCCCGCACATCCCTGAGGCGGCAAGCCCTGGCTCCATCCTGCCCACCACAGGTCACGCCAGGCCCAGAAGCTGCTCGATGGCCAGGCCGGCGTCCCCGGCGCGCATCAGGGACTCACCCACGAGGATGGCCGAGACGCCCGCGTCCTCGAGCCGCTCCACGTCCCTCCGGGTCCGGATGCCGCTCTCGCTGACGAGCAGAATCTCCGGCGGAATCTGGTCGCGCAGCCGGAGGGTGTGCTCGATATCGGTGGTGAAGTGCCTGAGGTCCCGATTATTGACGCCCACCAGGTCGGCCCCCGCGCGGAGGACGCGCGGCAGGTTCTCCGGGTCGTGCAGCTCGACCAGGGCCGTCATGCCCAGGCCGCGCGCTCGCGCCAGCAGTGCGGTCATCATGGCGTCATCGAGGATCTCGGCGATGAGCAAGATGGCATCGGCCCCGGCCAGTCGGGCCTCGACCACCTGGTACTCGTCGATCAGGAAGTCCTTGCGGAGCAGGGGAAGCACGACGGACGCCCGCACACGAGCCAGGTGCGACAGGTGGCCCTGGAAATAAGGTGCGTCGGTGAGGACGCTGATGCAAGCTGCGCCATGCTGCTGGTAGGTCCGCGCGATGGCGACAGGGTCGAAGTCTGTCCGGATGACCTGGGCCGACGGGCTGGCCTTCTTGACCTCGGCAATGAGCTGGATTGGCCCTGGCCCGGCCAGTGCCGCGCGAAAATCGCGGACCGGCACCGCAAGAGACGCCTGGGCCTCCAGTTCCTCCAGAGGCATCCGCCGGCTGGCCGCCGCGACCTCCAGGTGCTTTGCGGCAACGATCTCGTCGAGTATGGTTGTCTTCATGGCCTGGAGACTACCCAAGGGAATGATTCTGCGGAGCGAGTTTACCCCGGGGCGCGGAACTGTTGCGAGAGCAACACTAGGCAGCCCTTTGATTGCCCCTGAACCCGGGCGCCGCCGCCCTTTGCCAGGCCCTTCCTGATTGTCAGCCATGCATCCGTTTCATCAAGGAATCAAACAATTCCTTTCCAGGAAAAGTTTGCCGTTCGCGTCAAGCTGCTTGTTGTAGGCGAACTGCACAGTCCGTGTCGAGAATGCCAGGAGTTGTCTTCTGTGATGGGAATTCTGTGGGTATCTGTTCTTGCGATGAGTCCGAGCACACTATAAATTCCCAGGATATGGTTAGAAATAAATACCCGTTCCTGCAACGTGTGCCGGTCCGGCACAGGTACCGAGTGGCGGTCTGGAGGCAGGGTCGATAAGGGAGGCTCCTGATGGCACGGGTGATACGATGCCCGAACCCCTCATGCGGGCGGACATCGCAATTTGGGGAGGACCCGCTTGGCCGGGTCTTCCGATGCCCGCGTTGCCTGACGAAGCTTCCCACGACCGAGGCGAGCGGTGTTGACTCGGGCTGGACCCGCGTGCTTGGCCCTTTACCCCGGCGCTACACCCCCCAGGCCCGTGGTGAGGTTGGTGTCGGCGCACTGCACACGCATCCGCAGAGTGAGCCATCGCTCACCTGGAGCCGCACCACAGAAGCCGCGATCGGGGTGATCTCGCGGGGGTCGAGAAGCGCCATCGGGGAAAGCAGTGAGTTTGCCATCGCGGGATTTGACTCAGTTGCCGAAGAGTCGTGGAGTTTGCCAGTCCCGGCGGATTGCAACCTTCCCGAAAGTGGAGAGATCTACGTCGCGCCGTTTGATCCGGACGATTTCTCACACTGCGATGCACCGGTCAACGCGATGGCGCCACCCCCCAGCGCGCCGGAATCAGTGGCCAGGGCCCGGAGCACAGGCGGCAAGCCGAGCGGCAAGCAGCACGCACTGGCACGGCGCACGGCCTGGAGGCTAAGCCGGTTCGAAATCCTCGACGTGCTGGGCGAAGGGCACCATGCCACGGTCTACCGCGCGTTCGATCCCTTCCTGGAGCGTCAGGTGGCACTCAAGCTGCGCCGGCCGCGAGCCGGTGCCTCCGCCCGGGCCCTGGAACGCTTCCTCAGCGAGGCCCGCGCCCTGGCGCGGCTGCATCATCCGCGCATCGTGCCGGTCTTCGAAGCCGGCCGCGATGGAGACTCCCATTACATCGCGATGGCCCTGATCGAGGGCCGCAGCCTGGCGGAACGCATTGCGGAGAAACCCCTCCTCTTCGAGGAAAGCGCGAGGATCGTCGCCGAGCTCGCCGAAGCGCTGGCTCATGCACACGGGATGGGCATCATCCACCGAGACGTGAAACCGGCCAATGTCCGGATCGACCCGCTGGATGAAGCCTACCTGATGGACTTCGGGATTGCCTACCTGCCCGATTCCGGTGAAGTTCCCACGCCACCGGGAACCATCCTGGGCACGCCTGCCTATCTGGCTCCCGAGCTGGCCCATGGTGGCAGCGCCCTGGTCTTGCCGTCCAGCGATCAGTACAGCCTGGGTACCGTGCTGTACGAGATGCTTTGCGGCCAGCCGCCGTTCTTCGGTACACCCTCGTCCGTGCTCCTGCACGCCGTTCATCACGATCCGCCGTCGCCGCGAACGCTGGACCCGCGCATTCCCAGGCCCCTCAGCGCGATCTGCCGGAAGGCCATGGCCAAGCAGCCGGACGAGCGTTACGTGTCGTGTCGAGGAGCTCGCCCACGACCTGAGGCGCTGGCTGCGCGGCGAGACTCCGGCGGCCTGTCGCCGGAACTGGACGCACTTGCTCTGGTGAACGCCCATGGCCACCGTGGGCTGCCCCGCGGCCCTGGGCTTCCCCGCAGAATGACGATGAAGTTCAGGGGGCGTTTGTGGTAGGGTGATCGCCTTGCGGGAGGATTGCTGGCAAGACGGTACTTCCCCGAGCGTCGATGATCCAGGCTGACATGACGCCAGTCCCCGGTGTGGTTGCGAACACACTGCCGGCTACCGTGCTGGTTGTGGACGACTCATTATTTGATCACCAGGTCATCGGACGACTCCTCGACGCCGTACCCGGATTACGGCTGATCTTCGCCAGCAGTGGCACCGAAGCCCTGCGGACGCTCGACCGTGAAGTGCCGGACGTCATCGTCACCGACCTGATCATGCCCGACATGGACGGCGTGCAACTGGTGCATCAGGTGCGCACTCGCTTTCCGTCCATCCCCATGATCGTCATGACCGCATTCGGCAGCGAGGAAGCCGCAATGCGGGCACTACGGGCGGGTGCCGCGAACTACATCCCCAAGAAAGACCTGGCGCGCGACCTGGCGGAGACGGTCAGAAGCGTCCTGCGCTGCTCGGCCTGCGACCGCCAGCGCCGGCAGCTCATGCAGTGCTTGCAACGCCGCGAATCCGCCTTTTCGCTGGAGAATGACCCCAACCTGATTGCCTCGCTGCTCGACCTGGTGCGGGAAGAGCTGGACGGGCTGGGTCTGCTGGATCACATGGGACGGATCCGGCTGAGCATCGCCCTCCAGGAAGCGCTCACCAATGCGTTGTTTCACGGCAATCTGGAGGTCAGCTCCGAACTCCGGCAGGAGGACGAGCAGCGATTCTTCCAGGAAGCGGAGGCCCGCCGCGTGCAGGAGCCCTATGCATCGCGGCGCATCCATGTGGTCATCTGTATCGATCACCGGGCCGCGACATTCGTGGTCGACGACGAGGGGCCCGGTTTCGATACGGCCCGGTTCGACAGGCCGGTCGAGGATGAAGACATGGTCAAGATCGGCGGCCGCGGCCTGCTGCTGATCCGCACGTTCATGGACGAGGTTGCGTTCAACCCGGCCGGCAACTCGATCACCATGAGGAAACGGCTCCAGGCCGCTGCCGAGCGGTGAGGGATCGGCCGGCGCAAAACACCCGGACCGCCGCGATTTCGACACAGCCGCGGTTTCAGCAGGCTCAGGCGCCGACGTGGGTGCCAGCAGGCTCAGGCGCCGACGGCGGTTCCAGTACGCTCAGGCGCCAACGGTCGCCAGCTCACCGGCCTCCGCACCGACCCCGACGGCCGTGCCGGCTTCCACTTCGACTTGCGCCTGCGTGTCCGTCTCCAGCGGCTCGTCAATCGCCTCGGAGAGCTTCTGCCGCGTGGGATCGCCCATGGCCTCTGGCCAGATGTGGAAGCCCCCCTTCCAGCTTGGGGGAATCTCCCAGAGGCCCCAGATGCCTTTGCCTTCGTTGTAGCCGCGATAGGAGACGTCGTGCTTGCCGAGATACCGCTTGCTCCACCAGCACTGGCCGTCCTCCACCTGGTATCGGCCACGGATCAGAAAGGGGCCGATCAGGTCACGGCCTTCACCCGTCATCACCCCCTGGCGGAACGTCAGGTGCAGCTCCATCGCGTGCCGGCCGGGGAGGTGAGACATCAGGAAGAAACCGCACCAGGGTCCCGAGGGGAAACGGCTGTCAGTTTCCACCTGGGGCTCGGGTTGAGCGGGAGTCGGGTTATTATGGAATGACGTCATCATGGCCGGCCCTGTCGGTTTCTCTGGCTCGTTCCCTGTTGATGGACCGCCATCATGCAGCGGTCGTCTCATCAAGACGGTGGATCCGTTCCCGCAGAACGGGATTCCTATACTATATGCAAGTCGGTTTCCGACATCAGGCGAAATCCGAGTCCGCAGGCGTTTCTGCTGGAAGCCAGGTCCAGATTGGCTAGCTGCGGTTGGTGTGAGGAATGGATGACATGGACCGTTCATGCCACGGTGCCCGCGGCGAGCTGAAGTCGATGATCACTTTAGCCTGTCCGGTCATCCTGGCCGAGCTGGGCTGGATGGCCATGGGCATCGTGGACACGCTCTTCGTGGGCCGGCTCGGGGCGGAGGCCATCGGCGCTGTGAGCCTGGGCAGCGCCCTGTACTTCTCGGTAACGATCTTCGGCCTGGGCCTCCTGCTCGGGCTCGATACGCTGGTCTCACAGGCTCATGGGGCCGGTCGGCTGGACGATTGCCACCGCTGGCTTGTGCAGGCACTCTATCTCTGCTTGCTGACCGTACCGCCGATCATGCTGCTGCTCTGGGTGGGGATTCCCTCTCTCGGCCTCCTGGGTGTCCATCCCGCGGTCGTCGCCCGGGCCGTGCCATTCCTGCGGGCCCTGATCTGGGGCACGATCCCGCTGTTCATCTATGCCGCCCTGAGGCGCTACTTGCAGGGTATGGGGATCATCAAGCCGGTCATGTTCGCACTGGTGACCGCAAACGGCATCAACATCCTCGGCGACTGGATCTTGATGAACGGTCACCTGGGTGTACCAGCGCTGGGCGTCACGGGAACGGGCTGGGCCACCACGATCGCGCGCGTTTACATGGCCCTGGTCCTGGTGGTTTACGTCATTTACCACGAGTGGCGTTATAGAACGGGCCTGTTCCACGCATCGCTGCGGCCTCACCTCGGCCAGGTCTATCAGCTTCTGGTGCTGGGCACGCCGGCTGCCGTTCACGTGACGCTGGAGGTGGGCGTATTCGCCGCGGCGACCGTACTGGCGGGCATGCTCGACCCGGTTGACCTGGCGGCGCACCACATCGTGCTCGACGTGTCGAGCGTGACGTTCATGATTCCTCTGGGCCTTGCATCCGCCGGAGCCGTCCGCGTGGGCCAGGCGCTCGGGCAGGGCGAGCCGGATGCCGCGGGCCGCGCCGGCTGGATGGCTGTGGCCCTGGGCGTCAGCTTCATGGCGGCGTCGGGCACCATCATGGCCACCATGCCGGCACCACTGGCCTCGCTGTTCACGACCGATCCGGCGATCGTCCGCACGGCCGCGTCGCTCATGGTCGTGGCGGCGGCGTTCCAGCTCTTCGATGGACTTCAAGGAGTTTCTACGGGAACGATGCGGGGCGCCGGAGACACCCGTACGCCGATGGCCGCCAACCTGGTGGCCCACTGGGTCATCGGCTTGCCCCTGGGGTACGTACTGGCGTTCACGGGCGGCTACGGCATCAGGGGGCTCTGGATCGGCCTTGCCCTGGGCCTGGGCGCGTCGGGCCTCTACCTGCTGCGCGCCTGGCGTCTCAAGGCGGCCGAGCTGGGCCGCGGCGAATTCACGCTCGCGGGTGTCATGGCCGAGTGAGGCAGGGGCATGCAAAGCGTCTCCCGCAATCTCGGCCGGCACCACGAAACCCTCCTCGGAAACCCGGGCAGCAGGTAAGGACGCTGATTGAATTCTTGTTGAACAGCCTGCACAATGGGCCTCGATCGCGCTGGGGATCGAATCCTCAGCGCCCGCCCCGGCACGAATCTCGGTCACGCACCAGTATCAGGACGGCCGTCTCATGGAAATCTCTCACCGGTTCGATGGGCGCCCAAGCCGCGTTTGCGGGCGATGGGCGCGCAGGATCGCGATTCTTGGCTGCGCGGTTGCACTGCTGACGGCCCGCACACCTCTATGGGCAGCCCCTGGCGCTGAACACGCCAGGAACCTGGAAATTCGCAAGGGCGACCACATCAGCATCATCGGCAATACGCTGGCCGACCGGATGCAGCATGACGGCTGGCTGGAGACCTTGCTCCAGGCCCGGTTCCCGCGGTATGAGCTGACGATCCGCAACCTGGGCTATGCGGGCGATGAGCTGACGATCCGCCTGCGCTCGGCGGACTTCGGCACGCCTGATCAGTGGCTGACCCGGACCAGAACAGACCTCATCTTCGCGTTCTTCGGCTACAACGAGTCGTTCGGTGAGATCAACCATTTCAAGAAGGACCTCGGCGATTTCGTCACCCATACGCTCGGCCAGAAATACAACGGCACAGGTGCCCCGAGGCTCGTGCTCTGCTCGCCGATCGCCCACGAGAACCTGCATGACCCGTCCCTGCCCGACGGTGCACGGAACAACGCCCGACTCGAGCGCATCACATCGGCAATGCGGGAAGTCGCCGAGGCGCGCCAGGTCGGCTTCGTCGACCTCTTCCACCCGACGCAACAGCTCTACCAGGGCGCCTCGAAGCCGTACACGATCAATGGCATTCACCTCACCGCCGAAGGCAACCACCGGCTGGCGGTGATCATGGAACACGCCCTCTTCCCCGAGGGGCCGACCTTCAAGCGTGATGCCCGGGCGCTGGAGCAGCTGCGCCAGGCTGTGCTGGAGAAGAACTTCACCTGGTTCAACCGCTACCGCACGGTGGACGGCTACTCGATCTTCGGCGGCCGGGCCGACCTGCAATTCGTGGACGGCCAGACCAACCGCGTGGTGATGCAGCGCGAGATGGAAGTCCTTGACGTGATGACCGCCAACCGCGACCGGCGCATCTGGGCCGTGGCGCAGGGGGGCGACCTGAAGGTCGACGACAGCAACACGCCGCCGTTCATCCCCGTGAAGACGAACAAGCCCGGCCCGGGCCCGCACGGTGAACACGTCTTCCTGGACGGTGAGGAGGCCATCCGGCAGATGACGATTGGCAAGGGGCTCAAGGTCAACCTGTTCGCCTCGGAGAAGGAGTTTCCAGACCTGGCCAAGCCGGTGCAGATGTCGTTTGACACCAAAGGACGGCTCTGGGTGGCCTGCTGGCCCACCTACCCGCACTGGAAGCCGAAGGAGGAGATGAACGACAAGATCCTCATCCTGGAAGACACCAACGGGGACGGCAAGGCCGACCGGCAGATCACCTTCGCCGACCATCTCCACTGCCCAACCGGGTTCGAGATCGTCCCTCAGGGTGTGCTGGTGGCCCAGGCGCCTGACCTGATGCTACTCAAGGATACCAACGGCGACGACCGGGCCGATGTCCGCGAGCGGGTGATCAGCGGCATCGACTCGGCGGATACCCACCATACGGCCAACAGCTTCCGTCTCGATCCCGGCGGCGCGCTTTATTTTCAGGAAGGTACCTTCCACCACTCCCAGGTCGAGACGCCTTTCGGCCCACCGGTCCGGCTGGCGAACGCGGGCGTCTTCCGCTACGAGCCGCGGTCGCAGAAGTTCGAGGTCTACGTCACCTACCCCTTCGCCAACCCGCACGGCCACGCGTTCGACCGCTGGGGCCAGGATTTCGTGACCGACGGCACCGGCAACGTCAACTACTACGCCACCGCGTTTTCGGGCCATCTCGAGTATCCCGACAAGCATCGAAGTCTGAACCCGTTCTTCCAGCAGCGCACTCGTCCCTGTCCTGGTACCGAGATCCTCTCCAGCCGGCATTTCCCCCCGGACTGGCAGGGCAATTACCTGGTGGCCAACGTGATCGGCTTCCAGGGCATCCACCGCTACCGGATGAGTGACCAGGGCTCCGGCTTCACGGCCGTCGAGGAAGAGCCCATCGTCTCCGCGTCCGACCCCAACTTCCGTCCCTCCGACATCGAGGTTGGGCCCGACGGCGCGATCTACTTCCTGGAGTGGCAGAACCCGATCATCGGCCACATGCAGCACAACCTGCGCGATCCCAGCCGCGACCGGACGCACGGCCGGGTTTACCGCGTGACCTACGAGGGCCGGCCACTGCTCGAGCCAGTGAAGATTGCCGGCGAGCCGACCGGGCGGCTGCTCGACTTGCTCAAGGAGCCCGAGGATCGCGTGCGCTATCGCGTCAAGACCGAGCTGGGCGCACGGCCCACCGGGCCGGTCCTGGCCTCCCTGAAGAAATGGACCGAAGCGCTCGACCGGACCGACCCTGACCACGAGCACCACCTGCTGGAGGCTCTCTGGGTGCACCAGTTCCACGATGTGGTGAACCTTGACCTGCTAGGACAATTGCTGGCCGCGCACGATTTCCGGGCCCGGGCCGCGGCCACGCGTGTGCTTTGCTACTGGCGCGACCGCGTACCCGATGCACTCGAGCGGCTCAAGCGCCTGGCGGCCGACCCTTACCCCCGCGTGCGGCTGGAAGCCGTCCGCGCCGCAAGCTTCTTCACGGTTCCCGAGGCGCTCGAAGTGGCCCTGGTCAGCGCCGAGCAGCCATCAGACTATTATCTGGACTACACTCGCGGCGAGACGATGCGCGCGCTCGAGCCTTACGTGAAACGGGCCCTGGCCGAGGGCCACCCGCTGGAGATCACCAGCGCCGCGGGCGCCCGCTACTTCCTGCGCAAGGTCGGCACCAGCCTCCTGCTCACCATGAAGCGAACCCCCAGCGTGCTCCAGGAGATCCTGGTGCGGCCGGGCATCCCTGAAGACACGCGCCGCCAGGCACTCCTCGAGCTGGCCCGGCAAACCCGGCAAAGCCAGGCCCGGGCCCTCATCCACACGCTGCGGGAGCGCGACAATGCCCAGGAGAGCCCGGGGGAAAGCACCCTGGTCGAGCTCGCCCGGCTACTCTCCGAGTGCAACGCCGCGGAGCTGGCCTCGTCGCGCGAGGACCTGGAAAAACTCGCCGTCAGCGCGAATCTGCCCGTACTGCGCCAGCTCGGATTCGCCACGCTGGTTGCCGCCGACGGCTCGACCGCGCCCACCTGGACCCTGGCCACCCGGTCGCCCCAGGCCCTGCTGGACTTGCTGGGCGCCATGCCTTTGATCCGCGACCCCGGCCTGCGCGCCAGCCTGTATCCCAGGATCGAGCCCCTGCTACACGGCCTGCCCGCCGGTCTGGCATCACTCCAGACCGGAGACCACAATGCCGCGAGCCTGATCCGCCGCGCGGCGATGAACGCCCTGACCTATATCCGCGGCCAGGAAGCCCCCACGTTCCGGACGCTGGCCGCGTTCGTCCGCGACAACGTCGACCGCCACGCCGCGATCCTGGCCTTGCAGAAGATCCCGCCTGCCTCCTGGCCGGCCGAGGAGATCAAACCACTGCTGGACAGCCTGATCGCGTTCGTCCGCCCGCTTCCGGCCCGCAACCGGACCGGGCCAGCCGCACTGGCCGCACTGCAACTGGGCGATGCGCTGGCCGCGGCGCTTCCCGGTGACGTGGCACAGCCGCTCCGCAAGGTGCTCGCCGGGCTGGGCGTGCGCGTCATCCGCGTGGGCACGGTCCTGGAGCAGATGCGCTACGACGTGGACCGGATCGTCGTGGAGGCTGGCAAGCCCGTGCAGATTCTCTTCGAGAACGGCGACATGATGCCGCACAACTTCGTGATCACCCGCCCCGGCGCCCTCGAGGAGATTGGCCTGCTGGCCGAGGCCACGGCCATGCGGCCCGACGCACCGCGCCGGCAGTATGTGCCGGATTCCGACAAGATCCTGCTCGCCAGCCGGCTGCTCCAGCCGCACGAGTCCCAGAAGCTGAGCTTCACCGCGCCCGCGGAGGCCGGCGTGCACCCGTACGTCTGCACGTACCCGGGCCACTGGCGGCGCATGTATGGCGCGCTCTACGTGGTGGACAACCTCGACGACTACCTGGCCGCGCCCGAGTCGTACCTGGCCGCGCATCCGCTGCCGATCCGCGACGAGCTGCTCAAGTCAACCCGCCCGCGCAAGGAATGGGCGTTCGACGATCTGGCTTCATCCATCTCGCAGCTCGCTTCAAGCCGCTCGTATGCCAATGGCAAGCAGCTCTTCCAGGTGGCCACCTGCGTTTCCTGCCACCGGATGAACGGCGCAGGCAACGAGTTCGGTCCGGACCTGACGAAGCTCGACCCCAGGCAAACCCCCGCCGAGCTGCTGCGCAACATCCTTGAGCCTTCCGTGAAGATCAACGAAAAGTATTCGACATATCTTTTCGACATGGAGAGCGGCCAGGTGGTCACCGGCCTCATCGTCGGCGAGACGCCCGAGCTGGTGAAGGTCGTGGAAAACCCCCTGGCGAGCACCGAGCCGAAGCTGCTCCGGAAAGCCGAGATCTCCGGCCGCAAGCAATCTCCCGTCTCGCTCATGCCCAGGGGCCTGCTCGATCGCTTGACGCGCGAGGAGATCCTCGACCTGGTCGCCTACATCGCTGCCGGCGGCGATGCCAGTAACCCCCTGTTTCAGGCAGATCATACCGCTGCCCACGGGCACGGACACGGAGGGGGACATTGACCGGACGCCGCATGAGATCTGAGGTAAGGAGCCCGGTCACGAACGTACCCTTCTTCGGTGGTCGATATCCATGCAAAGCCGCTTGCCGCTTGCTGTCTTCATCATCACACTGCTCGCGGGGCTCAACAGTCAGATCACTGGCTTCGCGCACGACTTTCTGCTGCGCCCGGACCGGGTCTTCGACGGACTGGACGCGGAGCCCCATGTGAAGTGGGCGGTACTGGTGCGGGGACAGAAGATCGAGGCAGTTGGGCCAGCGGACGAGCTGAAAGCGCCGGAGGGAGCAAAGGTTGTCGAGCTGCCTGGAACGACACTCCTGCCGGGGCTGATCGATGCGCATACGCACGTGCTGCTGCATCCGTACAATGAGGCCGTATGGAATGATCAGGTGCTCAAGGAACCCCAGGCGCTGCGGGTCTGCCGGGCGGTCAATCACCTGAAAAGCAACCTGCTGTCGGGTTTCACCACGCTCCGCGACCTGGGCACTGAAGGGGCCGGTTACGCGGACGTGGGACTCAAGCAGGCCGTCGAGCAGGGGATCATCCCGGGGCCGCGGCTGATTGTCACCACGCGGGCGATCGTGGCGACGGGGTCCTATGCGCCCAAGGGGTTCGCACCCGAATGGCATATCCCGCAGGGCGCCGAGGAGGCCGACGGGCACGACGCCCTGATCCGCGTGGTCCGCGACCAGATTGGCCGTGGCGCAGACTGGATCAAGGTCTATGCGGATACGGCCATGGGCGGCAAGGAAGTGTGGCCCTCGTTCTCCCGCGAGGAGCTGGCGCTGATCGTCGAGACGGCACAATCCAGCGGTATTCCGGTCGCGGCGCACGCCTCCTCCCGCGAAGGGATGATCCGGGCCGCCGAGGCTGGTGTGGCAACCATCGAACACGGTTACGGCGGCGACCCCGAGGTGTTTCGCCTGATGGCCCGGCGTGGCGTGGCACTCTGCCCGACCTTGACCGCGACTGAGGTCTCGGCCACGCATTATCGCGCCCGGCGGATTGGCGTCGATCCCGAACCCCCGGCGCTTGCCAGGCTGCGGAACCTCTTCCAGCAGGCTCGCGAGGCAGGCGTGACCATTGTCAACGGCAGCGACATGGGCGTCTTCGCACATGGTGAAGGAGCGCGGGAGCTGGAGCTCATGGTCTCCTTCGGCATGAAGCCCGCGGAGGCCTTGCAGGCTGCCACCGCAACGGCGGCCCGCGTGCTCCGCCTGGATCACCGGCTGGGAGCCGTCAAGGCCGGCCTGCTCGCGGACCTGGTTGTGGTGGAGGGCGACCCCGCACGCGACATCTCCGCGCTGCGCAAGGTGCGCCTGGTGATGAAGGGCGGGGTGATTCATCGCGGACCCTGACCGGGTCGACCGTGCCCCGTCTTCTGTCACCTGTGCCGCTTCTGGCCGCGGAACCTCACTTGAAATCGCGCGAACCTGGCTATTATTCCCTGTGACCGATTGGGGTGGTCGTGGGTTTTCCTGGCCCGGCTTCGCCGGGCGCTTGCATCGGACGCCAGCGCGTCCTGGCCTGACATGATTCAACATCTGCTTGAAACGCTGAACCAGAACGCTTTTTTCTCTGGTGGACTGTCGCTGATGGTGATCGGCGCGGTCGCGGCCCTGCTGCGCAAGCTACCGGCACAGGCCTGGACGTTCTTGCAGCGCCGGCTGTCGATCACGATCGAGATCCCGGACCGCGATCCGGCATTTCGCTGGCTCCAGGTCTGGCTAGCCGCACAGCCGTACGCGCGGCGGGCCAGGGATCTCAGCCTGGCGACCACGTGGATTCCGGCGGATGCCGAAACCGACGCGGCCGTCGTGTTCGATCCGGAAGACAGCGCAGCGACGGGTCCCTCATCCCGCGTCAAGTTCCTGCTCTCGCCGGCGCCTGGCGTGCACCTGATGTTCTACCAGCGGCGCCTGGTGCTGCTGCACCGGAGCCGGCGCGACCTGCAAAACGGTAATTCCCGAACGTTCCAGGAAACCCTGTCGCTCCAGGTCTTCGGCGGCTCGCGTGCCTTGGTCGAGCAGCTTCTGACCGAGTCGCGAGCGCTGGCCTGCCCGGGAACGCCCGGGGTGAACATCCTCACGGCGCGGTATGAGAGCTGGGAAACCACGTCATGGCAGCCGCGCCGGCCGCTCGAATCCCTGGTGCTGGCCGACGGTATCCTCGAGGAGCTGCTCAAGGACCTGCGGTCGTTCTATGATTCCCGGGCCTGGTACGTCCAGCGCGGGGTTCCCCATCGCCGGGGGTATCTGCTGCACGGGGCACCCGGAAATGGCAAGACCACCCTGGTCCTGGCCGTCGCGGGCGAGCTGAACCTGTCGGTGGCCGTGCTCAGCCTGAGCAACCGGGTGCTCTCGGACGATGCATTGCGCAGCCTCGTCGATGCCTTGCCCCCGGCGACCGTGCTGCTCATCGAGGACGTGGACTGCGTGTTCAAGAGCGAACGCTTGACCAACGAGCAGACGGGCGTGACCTTGAGCGGATTGCTCAATGCCCTTGATGGAGTGAGCTCGCGGGAGGGCCGGGTGCTGTTCCTCACCACGAACCATCCCGAGCGGCTCGACCCTGCGCTCATTCGCCCGGGGCGCGTGGATCTCCGGGTCGAGCTCGGGCACGCGCTGCCCGAGCAGGCGCGGCGGCTCTTTCTCTGGTTCTACCAGGACTCCGAGATGGCCGCGCCCAGGCTGGAAGCCCTGGCCGATCGCTTCGCCGCGCAGGTGCCTGCCGGGAAGATCTGCATGGCGGCCATCCAGGAGCACTTGCTGCGGCATCGGGGTGCCCCCGAAGCGGCCGCCCACGAGGTCGATTTCGACGACCAGCTCCGCGAGGTCGGGAATCCGGCACACCGCAACCAGGCTGTGCTGGTGCGTGAACCGTGAACCGGAAGCCGTGAACCGGCTGGTGCGTGAACCGGAAGCCGTGAACCGGTGGACAGCGCAAGGGTTTGACGCGCGGCCGCAGCCGTCCTAGAGAGAGGTAGAGGATCGATCGGGCAGTCACCGGTCGATCCCGCCTCCTGCAAGGATGACAGCCTCGCGATGAGCACTTTCCTGGCGTGCGAACCGGCCACCGCTGCTTCTGCGAAGTCTTCTCCCCTCCATGACTCGTCCCCGCTCACCGGGAACGACCGGGGGCTCGCCTGGCGCATCTCGTTCCGGGTGGCCCTGGTCACTTTCGTGGCCTTCGCGGGAATCCTGGATCACGGGTTCGTCGCCTGGGACGATCAAGACAACTTCCCGGGCAACCCGGCCTACCAGGGCCTGGGGCTCAAGCAGATTGGCTGGGCCTGGACCACCCTGTGGATGGGCGTGTACCAGCCGCTGAGCTGGATGCTGGCGGAGCTGGAGTACGCCCTCTGCGGCCTGAACCCGCGCGGCTACCACCTGACCAGCCTTTTCCTGCATGCGGCGTGCGCCGTCGTCCTGTACGTGCTCACGGCCCGGCTGCTGGAGTGTTGCCAGACCCGGGACGAGCCTGCGCACTGCGCCTGTGCCATCGAGCCCGCGCGACCGCTTCGTGGCGGCGGGCCTGGCCGCGGCCCTATTTGCCGTTCATCCCCTGCGCGTGGAGCCGGTGGCCTGGGCCTCCGGGCAAGCCTACCTGCCCTGCGCCCTGACCGCCATGCTCAGCGTGCTGGCTTACCTGCGCGCCCAGGAGACGGTTCAGAGCACGAGTTCACGAGCGCGCGCGCACTGGCTCATGGCCTCCATCGGGCTGTTCGCGGCATCACTGCTGTTCAAGGCCGCATCGCTCGCCTTGCCCGGCGTACTGCTGGTGCTGGACTGGTATCCGCTCCGGCGATTTGGCTCAAGCAGCGGAAAGCCTTCTGGAGCGACTCGCCGGCAAGTCCTGCTGGAGAAGGTCCCCTTCGTCCTGCTGTGCCTGGCTGCCGGCGTGCTGGCCATGCTGGCCAAGCGTGCGGACCGGACGCTGGTGGGCCTGGGTGTCCAGGGGGCCGGCGTGCCTGGCCGGTTCGCGCTGGCGTGCCACTCGGTCTGGTTTTACCTGGCCAAGACGCTCTGGCCCGCGGACCTGCACGCCTTTCCCATGCGGCCGGAACCGCTCGACTGGTCCCAGCCCGCGTACCTCTGGAGCATGATCGGCGTGGTTGCCGTGAGCGTCTGGTTTTGCCATGCCCGGCATTCTCACCCGGGACGGTGTGCGGCCTGGCTTGCGTATCTTCTGCTGCTGGCACCGATGTCCGGCTTGGTCACCTACGGCCGGCAAGTGATCGGAGACCGCTACAGCTACCTGGCGATGATGCCCTGGGCCGTCGTGGCGGCCTGGGTCTTGTGCCGCTGGCTGGCTTGGCTCCAGCTCCGGTTCCAGTCCGGCGCCGCGAGTACGCCCTGCGGCGCGTGGCTTGCCTGGGCGCTGGTCTGGCGTGGATCGCCGCACTCATGTTCCTGAGCTGGCGGCAGTGCCAGACGTGGACGGACTCGAGCACGCTCTGGACGCAAGCCATCGCGCACGGCAGCGCCGAGGTTGCCGACCTGCACAACAACCTTGGTGCCTGGCAGGCGAGCGAGGGCGACCTCGATAGTGCCATCCCCGAGCTGCGGCGCGCCGTCTGGCTGCGCCCCGATTACCAGGAGGCGCATGCCAACCTGGCCCATGCGCTGCGGCAGCGTGGCAGGCGTGACGAGGCAATTGCCGCCCTGCGCGTGGCCGCCTGGCGATGGCCCGAGTACATCCCCACGCGTGGCCTGCTGGGCAAGGCCCTCTTCGAGGCCGGCCGCTACTCCGAGGCGGCCGAACAGTATGCGGCGATCGTCCGGCGGCAGCCGAAAGCACCCTTCGGACACCTCTATCTGGGGCACGTCCTGGCACGGGCCGGCAAGACCACGGAAGCGGCCAGGGAGTATGCCGAAGCGCTCCGGCTCGACCCGGGGAACCAGGATGCGCTCCATGGCTGGAACCGCATGCGCCAGATCCTCGACGGCGTGGAGCTTCCTGCTCTTCCCTTTGCGCCCTCACAGGGCTGAACTGTTCCGGCTGGTACCTGTCCTCCTCAAGGAAGGGCTGAACTGTTGCGGCGGCCGCTTGCCCTCCTGATTTGAGTCAGGGGGCTTTTCCAGAGCCCTGGCTCATGTTCCAATTCCTGGTCGGTCACGACGCTGCTGCTGACCTCGTCGCGCGAACCGCCGTGGAGGAAGAAACCGCGGATGGAACCTGGAAAGCGGATTGCCGAGGCGGAAGGGGATACGAACCAATCGCCAAGGCGGCAGGCCTGGTCGGAAGCGCACCTGGATGACGCCACCCGTGCGCTGGTCGCGCGTGATGCCCGGGTTTTCCTCAGGCAATCCGTCTCCACACCCTGCCTGTCCGCCGTGCGCCACGCGGAGGGAATCTGGATCGAGGACCTCCAGGGCCGGCGCTCCATGGACTTCCACGGCAACAACGTGCACCATATCGGCTACGGGCATCCCCGGCTCATCGAGGCCTTATCACGGCAGATGCACGAGCTCTCGTTCGCACCGCGGCGGTACACCTGCGGTCCCGCCGTCGAGCTGGCCGAGACGCTCGTGGAGCTGGCGCCGGCCGGGCTGGAGAAGGTCCTGTTCTGTCCCAGCGGCTCCGACGCGATCGAGATTGCACTTGCCTACGCGCGCACCGCCACGGGCCGGTTCAAGACGATCTCATTCTGGGACTCGTATCATGGGGCTGGCTTCGGCGCTCGGAGCATTGGCGGCGAGGCCATGTTTCGCGGCGGTCCGATCGGACCCTTGCTGAGCGGCACCGAGCACGTGCCTCCCTTCGGCGATTACCGCAATGCCTGGGGCGTTACGGAAGGCAGTGCCGAGCTCTGCGCCGGACCATCCGGTACGTTCTGGAAAAGGAGGGAGACGTCGCCGCGGTCATCGGCGAGCCCGTCCGGGCGGTGCCCTATCTCCCTCCGCCCGGCTTCTGGGCCGATGTGCGCCGGGCCTGCGATGAGTTCGGCGCCCTGTTGATCTTCGACGAGATCCCCACCGGGCTAGGCAAGACCGGGACGATGTTTTCGTGCCAGCACGACGGCGTGGTTCCGGATATCCTGGTTCTTGGCAAGAGCCTGGGCGGTGGGATCTTACCGCTCGCCGCCGTGATCTGCCGGCCCGAGCTGGACGTCTGCGGCTCCTATGCGTACGGGCACTACACCCATGAGAAGAACCCGGTCACCGCACGGGCGGGACTGACAACGCTCCAGATCATCCGGGAGGAGGAACTGGTCGCGAATGCCGCCCGGGTCGGCGCCCTGGGATTGAAGCGGCTGGCTGCGATGATGGACCGGCATCCCCTGATTGGCGATGTCCGTGGCCGCGGCTGCTTGATGGGTGCGGAGCTGGTGCTGGACCGGACGACACGCGAGCCGGCCTGTGACGCGGCGGATGCCGTGCTTTACCGGGCCTTGAGCCGCGGTCTGAATTTCAAGACGACCATGGGGAATGTGCTCACGCTCACACCGCCCTTGATCGTCACGGAGTCTGAGATGCTCCGGGCCCTGGAGATCCTGGAGGAATCCATCGCCGAGGTCGAGAAGGAGCTGGGCCTTGCCGGGTGAGGAGCGGGCTTTTCTGTTCGTCCCGTTCCTCGATCCCGGCGTTCAGAGCTTCATCATCACGGCATTTCATTACCCCAGCGACCCCGCGTTCCCGTTCGCGGAGTTTTACCAACGGCTCAGCGACCATGGTATGATCATCTACCCGGGCAAACTGACGAAGGTTGATACGTTCCGGATCGGCACGATTGGCCGTCTCTTCGAGGCCGACCTTGCCCAGCTCGTGCACGCGATCAAGGACGTATTGAGAGATATGGGCTGCAAGCTGCCGCTTACACCGTGACGCGACGGCCTTGAGAGGTGCATCGACCGCGATGGAGAATTACGCCCTCTACATTCACCTGGCGGGACTGCTGGTGATCGTCCTCGGCTTGCTCGGGCTCGTCGTGCGTGCCTTCAGGCACTGGCGCAAGGGCCTGGCACCGCTGGCACTCATCATCCTGGGTCTCGCCATCACGGCATTTCCACCCACGTACCAGCTCCTCGTGCCGATCGATCTGGGACCTCGCGAGCGCGTGGTCGATGGGCATCGAACCCTTACGCTGACGGGGTGGGACCGCAAGGATTATTCGTTCCTGAGATCAAAGCCGGACGTCACCGTCTTGCAGATGGCCAATCCGGACGTGACGGACCAGACGCTGGAGAACCTCAAGGGAATGAACCAGCTCGAGGACCTCGACCTCAGCAACAGTCACGTATCCGATGCCGGGCTGCAAGTGCTCAAGGATCTGCCGGTGCTGCGCGTGCTGCGGCTCAAGAATACCGAGGTCACCGACCAGGGATTTCGAGATGCGCTGGCGGCGAAGGAATCACTGCTGCGGCTGGACCTGACGGGAACGAAGGTCAGCGCAGAGAGTGCCGACAAGTGGAGGCAAGGCAAGGAAGGCCGGCGCGTCTTGCGGTGACACAGAAGCCACCCAGAAGCCACCCAGCCAGGCTGCCGACGGACCTCTTGGACCAGGAGACCGAACATGCCGATGGTACTGGAAGCCACGAAGCCGGGAGACGCTCGGAACGCCCTGTTCCTGTCGTTCGCGTGCAGCCTGGCGTATCTCGACCCGCCGGCCGGCCCGGATGGCTTTCGCGAGCAGCTCGGCCTCGAGGCCAAGCTGATCAGCGTGGATAGCACGCAGGTTTATGTCGCGGAGAACGACAAGCTCATCGTGGTTGCGTTTCGCGGCTCGCAGGCGCCCAACACGCTGGATGGTCTGAAGGACTGGCTCCTGACCAACGCCAACAATTACCTGATCTTGCCAGAGGGCGAGATCGGCACGGACTTCGCCGCGGCCGGCGTGGGGGCGCGGTTCCATCGCGGTTTCATGGAGGCCCTCCATGCGATCTGGGAGCCCCTTTTCGCCGCGGTGAACAAGGCAGTGGAAGCCGGCGACCGGCCGCTCTGGGTGACCGGTCACAGCCTTGGCGGCGCCCTGGCGGTGCTGGCCTCCTGGCGATTGCAGCGCAACTTCGTGCCGGTGCACGAGGTCGTCACCTTCGGCTCACCCATGATCGGCAACGACACCGCGGCGCGGGCCCTTGAAAAGGAGTTCGCCGGCAAGATCTACCGGTTTGTGAACCTGGAAGATCCCGTGCCCCTCCTGCCCACGATCAGCCTGGTGGCCAACACGTACGCTCACTGCCAGAGCGAGGTGTCGCTGGCGGCCGTGGCGGCCGTGGCCTCGGCGCTCGAGACACTCCAGCAGTCGGCCGGGACCGTTGCCGACCAGCTCCTGGAATCCACCCAGATCGAGCGCCTCTGGCAGGCCGTGCAGGGGCGGATCTCCGCCCACTTCATCGACCACTACCAGGAGCGGGTGAAGCAGAAGTGCGGAGACGGAAACAACGCCGGTACCACCTGATCAGGCAAACGGCGATGGACGTTGCGAGAGCGGTTCCATGAAGAATCCCGATTTCGAGAAGCTCGGATACTTTTACCTGGGGAAGGAATACAACCTCGATGAGCGCAAGCTCGGCACGCAGCTGGTCCTCTATGAATCGAAGCAGCTGACCACGCACGCGGTATGCGTGGGCATGACCGGCAGCGGCAAGACGGGGCTCTGTCTGGCGCTGCTGGAGGAAGCGGCCATCGACGGGATTCCGGTGATCGCCATCGACCCCAAGGGCGACCTGGGGAACCTGCTCTTGGGCTTCCCCGAGCTCCGCGGGCAGGACTTCGCGCCCTGGGTCGACCCCGACGAGGCCAGCCGCAAGCGGCTCTCACGGGAGGAGTTCGCCGAGCAAACGGCCCGCGTGTGGCAAGAGGGCCTGGCCGCCTGGGGACAGGACGGCGGGCGGATCCGGCGGTTCCAGGAATCCGCCGACCTGGCGATCTACACTCCCGGCTCCAGCGCGGGTCTGCCGCTCACGGTCCTGCGGTCGTTCTCGGCCCCGCCCGCGGCGCTCGTGAGCCAGGCGGAAGCGTACCGCGAGCGCATCACCTCGTCGGTCTCCGGCCTGCTGGCGCTGCTGGGTATCGAGGCGGACCCGATCTCCAGCCGCGAGCACATCCTCCTGGCCAACGTGCTCGACCAGGCCTGGCGCGCCGGCCACGACCTGGATATGGCCAGCTTCATCCATGCGGTGCAGTCGCCGGGGTTCGACCGGGTCGGCGTCATGGACCTGGAGACCTTCTACCCGGCCCGCGAGCGGTTCGCCCTGGCGATGAAGCTCAACAACCTGATCGCTTCGCCGGGGTTCTCGGCCTGGATGGAAGGCGAGGCGCTCGATGTCGGCAGCCTCCTCTACACCTCGGATGGCAAGCCGCGCCTCTCCATCCTGTCGATCGCGCACCTCTCCGACAGCGAGCGGATGTTCTTCGTCACCATCCTGCTGAACGAGGTCCTGGCGTGGGTCCGCACCCAGCCGGGAACCTCCAGCCTGCGCGCCGTGCTCTACATGGACGAGATCTTCGGTTATTTCCCGCCCACGGCCAACCCTCCCTCCAAGCTGCCCATGCTCACCTTGCTCAAGCAGGCGCGGGCCTATGGCCTGGGCGTCGTGCTGGCAACCCAGAACCCGGTGGACCTCGATTACAAGGGCCTCTCCAACGCCGGTACCTGGTTCCTGGGCCGCTTGCAGACGAAGCGCGACAAGGACCGCGTGCTCGACGGTCTGGAGGGTGCATCCAGCGCGGCCGGGCAGACCCTCGATCGCCGGCAGATCGACGAGACGCTTTCCAGCCTCTCCAACCGCGTCTTCCTGATGAACAACGTGCACCAGGACCAGCCCACCGTGTTCCAGAGCCGGTGGGCCCTCTCCTACCTCCGCGGGCCGCTCAACCGCGAGCAGATCCAGACGCTCATGGCACCGCGGAAGGCCGCTCCGGCCTCTGGCAATGAAACCAGCACGGCCACCGCGTCCGGCACGATGACTCCACCCGGCGCCACCACTGCATCCGGCGCGCCCACTGCGTCTGGCGCGACGGCACCATCCGGCACACCAGCGCACCCGGTCCGCCCGGGACCATCGGCGAACCGGGCCGCGACGAGCAGCCGCCCGGTCGTGCCTCCGGACGTGCCCGAGTTCTTCATCCCGCGCCGCGGACCCCAGGATGCCGGAACCGCGCGTGCGCTACCGCCCCGCCGTCCTGGGCGTGGCCCGCCTGCATTACGTGGAAAAGAAAGCCGGCATCGACCACTGGGAAACCCTGGGCTTGTTGCAGCATGCCCGTGAGGAGCTGCCGGAGGATCTCTGGGCCGGCGCCGAGATCCACACGGACCACCTGCCCGAGCTGGACAAGGCGCCGGAACCGGGAGCACAGTTCGATCCGCTGCCGGGAGTGCTAGCGCGTGCGAAGTCGTACACCGACTTCAGCAAGGGACTGAAGAACCATCTCTACCGCGAGCACAAGCTCACGGCCTGGTCGTGTCCGGAGGCTCAAGGAGTATTCCCGGGCCGGGGAATCGCAGCGTGACTTTCGGCTCCGGCTGGCACAAGGTTCCCGCGAGGCGCGTGACCGCGCGACCGAGGAGCTGCGGGCCAGGTATGCGGCGAAGCGGAGCAAGCTTCAGGAGGATGTCCGCAGAGCGCGCGAGCGGCTGGACCGCGAGGAGGCCCAGGCGAGCAAGGCCAAGTGGGATGCGGCCATCGCCTTCGGCAACTCGGTCCTGGGTGCGTTCCTGGGCAAGAAGACGATCAGCAAGACCAACGTCGGCAAGGCCTCATCGGCCGCCAGGGCCGCGAGCAAGGCCATGCAGCAAAGCGGCGACCTGGGAACGGCCCAGGCCGAGCTGGACCGCGCCCTGGAGAACTTCACGGACCTGGAGCTGGACTTTCAATCCGAGGTGGAGAAGCTCGACGCCAGGCTCTTGCCCAACGCCCTGGCACTCGAGGCCATCGAGCTGACGCCGAGGAAAGCCGACATCACGGTCGAGAAAGTGGTGCTGGCCTGGACGCCCTGGACGGTCGCCCCCGGGGCCGAGCCGGCGGCGTCCTATTGAAGCTGAAAGCCCTTACGCCGCGTGACGGGATGCCGGGAAAGACCGTCTCGCCCCGTCTCGACTTGCCTCGTGTCGGCCTGTCCCGTCCCGTCACCCGTGGACACGCCAGCGCAGCACCGTGAGCGAGAGCGGCGGGAAGGTGTGCTCGAACCGGGGGGCGGGCGCCGCGATCGTGGTCTGACATGGGGCCACGCGCTCGGGGTCGGAGAAGTTGTTCCTCGCGTCGGGCTCGCCCGCCTGGCGGCCATCGGCCAGAGTCCAGACGTCCAGCGGCTGGCCAGACGCGCCGAAGGCGGAAAAGTCAAGGGAACGAGTGACCGCTTGCCGGCCGTCATTGACCGCGAACAGCACAACCGCATCTTCCTGCGCCGTCAGCGTGGCGCTCAGGTCCAGCCCGGCCCCGGCAGGCGGAGGGCCTTCGATCCGCAGGGGTCGATTGCCCGCCAGGGTGGCGTAGAGCTTCTGGGCGTGGTAGGTGGGCGTCTTGTAGAGCCGGTGGTTGTCGGTCTGGATGCAGCCCGAGCAGAAGCTGTTGGTCAAGTTGGAGCGGCAGGCGATGGTCACGAAGTCGCCCTGGCGGTGCAGCAGGTTGTGGTAGCGAGCGCACGCCAGGGCGTTTTCCAGCGTCCAGAGCCGGCCGCGCTTCGGTCCCCAGTCGCCGCCCGTCGTGTTCCACTCGGTGACCGCAACGCGAATCGACCGGCCTGCGCCGTGGGCCTGGATCAGGCGGCGGATGCCCAGCAAGTCGGCTTCCGCTCCCGCCAGGTTGGCACAATCGTAGTGGTGGGGTGAGACGAAATCGAGCCAGCTCCCGGCGCGACCGAGCACACCGGGCGTTGGGTAGGACGAGAGCAGCGAGATCGTCGGGTCTGCCTGCTTCATGGCCTGGCAAAACTCGGTGAGACGGGCCTCGTACTCCGCCCCACTGCGCTCGTTGCCCACCTGCCAGAAACGCACGTGATACGGCTCGGGATGGCCGTTGCGGGCACGCAGGGCGCCTGAGGGGCTTTCGGCCGGACCGTTGAAATAACGGACCTCTTCGGCGGCATCGGCCGGAGTTCGCCCGGTCGTGCGAACGCAGAGCAGGGGCTCGGCGTGCACGAGCTGGCAGAACTGGACGATCTCCTCGAGTCCCGGTCCGGTCGGCTGAAGACCGCCCCAGGCGCGGAACGGCTGGCGCTGGTCCGGATCGCCAATCGTCGAGCGCCAGTCAAACTGGCCGAGGTTGGAATCGTCCAGGGCGCTGCCGCCAAAGCGGATGACGCCCGGCCTGAGCGCGCGCACGGCCTCGACCACGTCCTTCCGCCAGCCGCCCATGGCGTCCTCGGGCATGAGGCTCGCGTTGTCAAGCCAGAGGGTTCCCGGGCCTTGAAATTCGATCGTCAGGGTCACACGGTCATTGCTGGCCGATGGAACCAGCCAGGCATGCCGCTTCTGCCAGCCGTCATTCCGGCCCGGCGGGAACTCGCAGCGCGCCAGCTCGATGCCTTCGTGATGCAGCCGGACGCGGATCGGCTGGCGGATCTCCTGCGAGCGGATCGAGCAGGTGAACCCGCACGCGAGCCCGCGCTGGACGGCCAGCCCATCCTGGGCGATTCCCACGGTGCAGGGAACTTCCTCCGCAGCGGCGATCCGGTACGAGGTCTCCCCGCTCACCTTGTGCATGCGGTCGCGCTCGAAGGTGGCGCGGTTGGTGGCGCTGTGGGATACCAGGGCCGCTCGCGGAAATCAGTCTCGCCAAGGTAGACAACCTTGTACGGCGTGAGCCCTTCGAAGCTGCCGTCGTCCAGCTTGTCGGCCCACATGCCCGGGATCAAGGTGCAGAGATACTCGATGAACTGGCCGTATTGCAGGGGGCTGATGGTGCCCGTCGCAAGCTGCCGGCGCGTGATCACCACGGGCGCCTGGGCCGGCTCGACGGCCTCCAGGCTGGCCACAGCCTGCTGGCTCAGCAGCAGGCAGAGGACAAGGACCATCGGGCCTGGCCGTTTCATCAGTCCTCCTCGCCAAGTTGCTTGCGGGCCTGCTCGATGGCGGTCTCCTGCTCGGGCGTCGGCTCGGGGTAGCGGAGCTCAAGCTCATTCATCCGGGAGGTGATGATGTGGGCCACCAGGCCGCGGGTCACCCACTTGTGGTCGGCAGGGATGATGTACCAGGGGGCCCATTTGGTGCTGGTTGCGCTCAGGGCATCCTCGTAAGCCCGCATGTAGTCGCTCCAGAAGCCGCGCTCCACCAGGTCCGCCGCCGCGAACTTCCAGTGCTTGCGGGGATCGTCCAGCCGCTTCAGGAACCGCTTGCGCTGCTCTTTCTTGGAGACATTGAGAAAGAACTTGAGCACCACCGTGCCGTTGCGCGTGAGGTGCCGTTCCAGGGCGTTGATATCGGCGTACCGGTCCTCCCAGAAGTCTTCATCGATCTTGGTCTCCGGGATTCGCTCGGCGGCAACCAGCTCGGGATGCACCCGCACCACCAGGACCTCCTCGTAGTAGGAGCGGTTGAAGATGCCGATCCGCCCGCGCTCCGGGAGACAGCGGGTATACCTCCAGAGGAAGTTGTGATCGAGCTCCTCGGCCGACGGATGCTTGAAGCTGAAGACCTGGCAACCCTGGGGATTGACGCCCGACATGACGTGCTTGATGGTGCTGTCCTTGCCCGCGGCGTCCATCGCCTGAAAGATCAGCAGAATCGACCAGCGGTCCGCGGCGTAGAGCCGTTCCTGGGCATCGGCGAGCGCGGAGACGTTCTGGCTCAGCGAATCCTGGGCAAGCTGCTTGCGTTCGCTCTTGGGCAGCTTGGGGTCGCCGGCCCAATCCGGGTCGTGGTCTTCCAGACGGACCTTGTGCTTTTCCGGCACGCGGCATCGGGCAATCAATTCATCGGCGTCGGTCATGCCGGCCTGTCCTGCAAGGAGTGACGTTTCGTGCTCTTTGTTCCCAGATGCATCGCTCTATCCAGGATACGGGGTCGAGCCCGCATTGGAAGAGCCGTGCCAGAGCACTAGAATGAACAGGGCTCACGACACGAGACATCAAGCTCACCGGCACACGGTCAACCCGGCGGCATGAGAGACGACGCGACACAACCGGTCATGGACAGGCGTTTCCTCCTGGAGGCGACGCCCGAGGAGTGGCATGCCTGGATGATCAGCCAGGGCCACCCGGGCTACCGCGCGCGGCAAGTCCTCCAGTGGGTGATCCAGCGCCGGGCGGAATCATTCGATGGCATGACAGACGTCCCGCGGTCGCTCCGCTCGGATCTGGCCGCGCGCTGGTCGGTGCTGGGAACGCGCGTGCTCTTCCACGGCCGTAGCGGTGAGGGTACCGAGAAGCTCTTGCTGGAATGCCACGACGGCCGGCGCGTGGAGTGCGTGCTGATGATCGAGGATCCCAGGCGGACGGTCTGCATCAGCACGCAGGTCGGCTGCGGCATGGGATGCGTCTTCTGCGCCAGCGGTTTGAAGGGCGTGGAACGGAACCTGAGCTCCGGTGAGATCCTCGAGCAGGTGCTCCGGCTGCGGAACCTGCTGCCGCCCGGCGAGTCGATCACGAACATCGTGGTCATGGGAATGGGCGAAAGTCTGGCAAACCTGGACCAGCTCATTCCGGCCCTCGATCGGCTCTGTGCACCCGCGGCCGACCTGGGGTTAGGCCTCAGCCAGCGCCGGGTAACCATCTCCACCGTCGGCTTGCCCGAGAAGATGCGCAGGCTCGCCCTGCTCGACCGGCAATACCACCTGGCGGTCTCGCTACACGCACCCACCGAGGAACTGCGCAACAAGCTCGTGCCCGTGAACGAGAAGGTGGGGCTGGGCGCCGTGCTGGAGGCGGCGGATTTTTACTTTCAGACCACGGGCCGCCAGATCACGTACGAATACATTCTGCTGCACGAGGTCAACGACCGTCCCGAGCACGCCCGCGCGCTGGCACGGCGGCTGCGCGGCCGCAAGGCGCACGTGAACCTGATCCCGTACAATTCCGTGGCCGGCCTGCCGTTCCAGCGCCCGCAGCCCGAGGCCGTCCGGCACTTCGTGACGTTGCTGCGCGCGCAGGGCGTCAGTGCCACGGTCCGCAAGACCAGGGGTCAGACCATCGACGCCGCGTGCGGCCAGTTGCGGCGCCGGCTGGAGGACACGGGCGTACCTCCGCCGATGCTCGAACCGATCTCGCTGACCTGAGGGAGCCGCGTCTCCAGGGCTTGATCTCACCGCGTGGCCGCGTGGCCCATTGCTGGAGGACCTGTTCGTGAGCCGTGGCGAGCTGGACATCCTGGGACGTCAACTGGAGGCGAAAGACCCGGACGTCCGGCTCATGCTTCAGGTGCGTGACGACACTCCCGGCGCCTTCGAAGTTCTGGTGGAGCACTACCAGGACCGGCTTGTGGGGATTCTCTACCATCTGGTGGGGAACCTCGAGGAAGCCGAAGACCTGAGCCAGGACGTATTCCTGCGCATCTACAAGGCTCGCAAAGGTTACCGCCCGCGCGCCAAGTTCTCCACATGGCTCTTCACCATCGCCAACAACCTGGCCCTCAATCACCTCCGGTCAAAAGGACGCAACCCGTCGGTGCCGATGAGCGGCGTTGCGGCGGATTCGCAGTCTGCCCTGCCGCTGGCCCAGCAGATCCCCTCGCGGGAGGCCAGCGCCTCGTCGCAGGTCCGCCAGATTGAACTTTCGGAGGTCGTGCGCGAGGCCCTGCGAGTGCTCGGCGAGGACCAGCGGATGGCCGTGCTGCTGAACAAGTTCGAGGACATGAGCTATGCCGAGATTGGCGAGGTGATGAGCCGCTCGCCGACGGCCGTCAAGTCGCTGCTCGCCCGAGCCCGCAACGAGCTGCGCGAGCAGCTTGGCCCGTACCTCGCCAGCGGTGTGCGGGGAAAGGAAAAAGGGGCGACCTGATTCGTCGAGACACACCAGGATCCAGTTCCGGCATTGGTGGCTGCTGGCCACGCGAGATGAACGCCTTGGCTCCTCCGCCTCCCGTTGCGATCCGGCAACTCGTACTTCAGGGCCTTGGCCGTTGCGGGCGGGCCTGGACCGACCTGGTGTTTCCCTGGAAGTGCCTGCTTTGCGGCAGGGAGGAAGACTCGCAGCAGGCTCCCTTTTGCCCGACATGCCGGGCCTGGCTGCTTGCCTCCGCGGCAAAGGCGGCCGCGCTGGCCTGCCCGCGCTGTGCATTACCCATTGCCGGTGCGGGCGATGCCACGTGGAAGGGCTGCGTCCGCTGCCTGAGCCAGCCCCCAGGTTTTGACGCCGCGTTCGCGCTGGGGGCCTACGCGAGCGTGCTGCGCGGTCTCTGTCTGAAACTCAAGGCAGATCGCAACGCCTGGCTGGCGCCCTGGTTGGGCCGCCTGCTGGCCGAGGCCTGGCACGCGGAGCTGGCGCGTTTGCCCGGCGATGCCTGGATCGTCCCGGTGCCGCTTCACTGGTGGCGGCGCATGAGCCGCGGTTACAATCAGGCGGAAGGACTGGCCGGTGGGCTGGCGGCCCGGCTCGGTCTCTGCGTCCACCAGCCATTGCGCCGCATCAGGGCCACTGATCACCTGGCGCATTTGAGCGCGGAAGAGCGCATGGCCGCCATGAGCCGCGCC
The DNA here is from genome assembly GCA_963833985.1 of uncultured Planctomycetaceae bacterium. Taxonomy (GTDB): domain Bacteria; phylum Planctomycetota; class Planctomycetia; order Isosphaerales; family Isosphaeraceae; genus Aquisphaera. The sequence goes on along the minus strand of CAWIAD010000002.1, from coordinate 5,490,412 downwards.
TTTCGCATACGCGACCGTGCGGGTCTGGCTGGCCGGACCGTCATCCTGGTGGACGATATCTTGACGACGGGCGCCACCTGCGGCGCAGCGGCGCGCACGCTCAAGCAGGGCGGTGCCGGGCAAGTTGTCGTGACCGTCGTGGCACGAACGCCCTGAACCGTTTTCCCGCTCCACCGCACCGCACCGCTTTGCACTGGAAGGCAAGAGCCTGATGGGCGAACACTCAACCTTGCGGATTGGCACACGGGGCAGCCGCCTGGCTCGCTGGCAAGCCGAGTGGGTGGCGGACCGGCTGCGCGTGCTCCATCCCGGGCTGGAAGTGGCAATCGTGGAGATCCGCACGCAGGGAGACCGCGACCGCAGCTCGCCGCTGGCCGCCATCGGCGGCACGGGCGTGTTCACCAAGGAGATCCAGCGCGCGGTCCTTGAGGGCCTGGTCGACCTGGCGGTGCACAGCCTCAAGGACCTTCCCACACGCACTCCGGACGGCCTGGTCCTGGCCGCCACGCCCCCGCGCGAGGACCTGGCCGATGCCCTCATCGCCCCCCTGGCATGCACGCTGGAGGCCCTCCCCGCCGGGATGCGCATCGGTACCAGCTCGCTGCGCCGCCGCGCCCAGTTGCTGCACCTCAGGCCCGACCTGCACGTGGTCAGTGTGCGGGGCAACGTGGAAACCCGGCTCAGGCAGGCGCTCGAGGGATCGCTCGACGCGGTGGTCCTGGCCTGCGCGGGAATGCATCGTCTCGGGCTGGAAGAGCACATCACCGAGCGGCTCGCTCCCCCCAGGTTCCTGCCCGCCGTGGGGCAGGGGGCGCTGGGACTGGAGTGCCGCGGCGATGATGAAGCAACGAGGTCGCTGCTGCGGGCCCTCGATGATGCACCCACGAACCGAGCCGTGATGGCCGAGCGCACCGCACTGGCCGAGCTGGAGGGCGGCTGCCTGGTTCCCATGGCCGCCTGGGGCCGTGACGTGCCGGCTACTGGCGGCGGATCGGCCACGCTCGCCCTGGACGCCGCCGTGTTCGACCCGGACGGACGCTCGTGCCTGAGCGCCGCGCTGGCCGGCCCGCTTGACCGGCCCGACGAGCTGGGCCGGCGTGTCGCCCAGGCGCTGCGGGAGCAGGGCGCCGCAGCACTACTGGAGAAGTCCAGGCCGCACCGGCCTCAAGGTTGACGCTCACGCCTCTGACCGTACGCCTTGCCCAGCGGCGACGCGTCCTCGATCACCTTGTTGAATTCGGCCGCCGTGAGCAGACCGATGCAGCAGACCCAGAGCCAGCTCATGAGGATCACGACGCCGGCGAGCGAACCGTAGGTCGCACTGTAGTTGGCCCAGGTCTGGACGTAGAAGCGGAAGAGCAGGCTCACGCACAGGAGGACGAGCGTACCGATCAGGCTGCCAGGCGTGATCCACTCCCAGCTCTGGTCGGCGTCCGGCCCGAAATACATCGCCAGCGCGAAGCTCAGCAGGATGATGATGAAGACCGTCAGGCCCTGAACGATCGTGGCCAGCACGGCCGCCGGCTGGCTCAGCCCCAGCCAGTGCACGATCTGGGGCCAGAGCAAGGTCGTCACGAACGCGATGATCAGGATGCCCGCCTGGATGAGCGTCATCAGCATGGCGGCGAGCCGGACCCGCCAGAAGGGCCGTGTCTCCGTGACGCCCATGATCCGGTTCATCGTGTCCATGACCGCGACGAACAGGCTGGAAGAGAGCCAGAGCAGGGCGGCCAGGCCGAAGGAGACCAGCCCGGTCGGCGGCCTCTTCTGGAGGGTCTCCAGCTCCCGGCCCAGCACGGATGCCGCGTCGGAGGGGAGCAAGTCCTGCAACAGGGTCATCGCGTTGGCGGCCGCCCCTTGCGGATCGTCGGCGCCTTGATTGACCCAGGGAAGCACCCAGGCGATGCGCGGCAGGAACCAGGCGCTGAGGGTGATCACCAGCGCCAGGAACGGAACCAGCGCCGCAAGTGCGTAAAACGAGATGGCCGCGGCACGCGTGAGGATCTCGTGCTCGTTGAACTTGTTCCAGGTTCTCACGCTGGCCTCGCGAAAAGTGAGGCCGCCGAGGTGCATTGCCGACAGCAGGCGTCTTTTGCTCCGGGTCGCGATCATGGTCTGGTCCCAACTGGCAAAAGCCGCAAGGTTGCCGTTCCCGGAACGGTTGCCTGCGCCTGCGCCAGAGGCACTCTCAACGCAAATATGATACCGGCTGCAACTGGCAGTTCATGGTGTGTTTGCCCGGTGTCAAAGGCATGAGTTTGCCCGGCTCGCTGGTCGATAGAGCTGGGAGGGAAGGGAGCCGTCGCCCACGGCGGCGGTGCTCTCCCCTGGCACGGATTGGGACAAGATCACCGGCCGCTCCGAAGAGTTGGATGGCGAAAAGCTGGAAGACTCGATCGGTCGCGCCGGTTCAACGCGTGTCAAGCAGGATGGAACCTCCTTGAGCCCGACGTCGAGCACTCACACGATGCGGTCGTCAAGCACATCCCGGCAGCGTCCAGCGTCCAGCGTGCACCGCCACGATCCGGTCCGGCCGGCCGATTCCGGCACCCGCCGGCAAGAGCCTGCCTACACCGTGGCACTCGTGGCGCTCGCTGTGCTGATGGGCCTGACGAGCTGGGCGGTCGCCTCGATCTCGGTCTGGATGGTTCCGATCTACGTGACCACGATGGTCCTGATCTTTGTCGTTCCCCGGGCTCAGGGCTTGCACGAACCGGCTCCGGCCTTTCCGGCGGATGACGGCGCGGCGCATCAGGTGCCAGAGGCGAACCGCCTCACGCATCCCAGCGCGGACGCACCGGCACCGAGCACCGGGGCCAGGGACGGTTCCTTTCAGGCTCCCAGCCCGGGTGAGCCCCTTCCGGGCGTCGAACCCCCGAAGCGCCGCCGCTCTCGCGGTGGATCTCGAAAAGGGGGCAGAGCGGGACCAGAGCCGGCCGCGGCTCCCACCACGGCGGCCTGGATCCGTGTCGGCCCGGGCAAGTTCGTTCGTGCGGATAGCCATGGCCAGGAGCTTTCTTCCGGACCAGAGCCTCATGCCCCGTTCGATGCCCTCCCGGCATTGACCGAGGCGGACGGCTCATTACCGGGTCCGGCTGACGAACCCGGTCCAGCGGCGGTCCCCCCATCCGAGGTTCTCGCACCACTGCCGGAGGACCTGCGCGAGCCAGAACTCGCTGACGAGCCCGAACGTCCTGCCGCCACGCCGGAGACGGCCGAGGTCCGGGAACCGGAAACGGAACCCGACTCCTCGATGACCGCCTTCGACCCGCAAGCCAGCGGGGAATGGCCGGAGCCAGCCGCTCTGGTCGCCCCGGCGATGACTCCCGAGCGCGGCGACTCTGCCGCCGAGGGGATCGTCCCGGAACCGGTCGCTGAAGAGTACGGTATCGCACCCTCTACCTTCGGCACGGATCCGCTTCAGGCTTCCACGCAGGACCCGGGCGAACGCGGCTGGTCAGGCTCGCCATGCCCTTCGCGCATGGCCGCGGAACCGGAGGCGGGTACCGGGTTGGTTCCGGGTTCGGCGCGGCATGCCGATGTACCGCGGCTCAGACCGCGATCCATCGTCTGCACCGTTCCTGGCCCTGGCGTCCGGCCGAGTGCACCATCACGGCCGCAGAACGTGCGAGCCGGATCAGCGCGTCGCGATCTTGCCAGGCTGGGCCGCGCGGCAGCTTGCCGCCGGGTGCAGCCCAGGGCCTGGCAGAACGCGGGCCGCTCATCCAGGGCCCACCGCGGCTATCAACCGCGTTCCCCACCGGATCGGTGCTGAACCTGAGCCGCAATCGCACCTGGCAGTCAACCTGGACGCCGGTGCCGTCCCAGGCCGTAAGGCCCGGAGCCGGCACCGGCGTTCCAGCGTTGAACGCTCGCCGGTCAAGCCGTGACGGCGAGCGCGAGAGGTGTTTGCACCACGTTGGGCCTGTTCTTTCTCCGGACGACATGAAAGCCCCCGCAACGCCGGCAGCGGAATGTGACAAGACGATAATCAGCCCGCTCACGGCCAGTGGCGCGGTTCCAGACCTCCAGTCCGATCCGATACCCCTCCGCGCTCAGGCGATCGGCGTGAAAGACCTTGCCGCAGGCCGCATCGGGACTGGGAAGAATCCAGCGAGACCTTGCCATCGAAGGACGTACCTCCGGTCAGGAACCCGTGCGTCCAGAGACCTGGCGAGCTGAATAGCCCTGGTGCGACAGACGGGTCGATTTGCTTGCTGCGTTTCTGTGATCCGCACCAGTTAAACGCCTTGGCATCTCGTGAGTGACTGGGACGCTGCCTGCAAGCGTTGAACGTGGCAAGCAAGCAACACTCCATGCCCGAAAAGAATCACACGGGGAGCATCGCGCGGACCGTCCGGGCTACTTCGCCTCGGCGGCGGCGTGCACCTCGTCTTCCCAGTATGCCGGAAGCTGCGCCAGGGATTGCTTCCCCGGGGTGCGTCGGAGATATACAGGTAGCCGATGTGCTTGAGCATTGCTTCATGGACGATCTGCCGCATGGCCGCGGCATCGGGGATCTGGTAGCACAAGGCAGCAAATCGTGCCGGTTCGAACTGCCAGAGCGACGCGGGCGGGCTGAACTGGCCAAAGCCCTCATAGCTGGCGAAGATGCAGGTGACGTCCGCAGCCCGCTCGGAGAAGTACGACGGGTCGCAGACGGTTCCGGGGTTGTCGATCACCAGGGCATCCTTGATCTTGCTGCGGGCGTGATCGCGCACGGCCATGTAGAAGGACAGCTGGCTCGGACTGGTGGACTGCTGATCGAAGAAGAAGCCCTGGATCTGCGGGTAGAACTCCACCCAGCGGTTGATCTCGGCCTTGACGTCGGGAAGCATCCGTTTCGCGTAGTCGGTGCTGACATAGCCGACGACCGCGATCCCTTTTTCCCTGGCCGCCTGAAATATCAGTGAGTAATCATTATTGCGTTCTTTGCCAGGACCTGTGTTGGGATTCGCGATCGCGACGATATTGATGCGGGGACCAGCCTCGATGACGCGCTGCCATGCGATGAGCCCCGGTCCCGCGGGGTAGAAGTAGGCGGGGACGATCAGTCGCAACGCCGGCACCGATGCCGCTGCCGCCACGGCTGGCCGGTTCCGCACGCTGGTTACCGCCGTGAGCTCATGGGGAACGGTGGCCTGGGATGCCGTTGCGGGAATGGTGTCGGTGACGGGCCCGGGGGTCTGGTCCCCTGGCCGCGGTGGTCTGGAATCGGCGTCCGGCTGGCCGTTGCCGGCCTGGTTGGCCGCGGGCAGAGGCTGTCCCGGTGCCGCGGCGGGCCCTCGCTGGGCGGTGGTTTGCAGCCAGATCACAAGCCCCAGCCCGATCAGGCAGAGCAGGAGAGTGCCAGCCATCAGACCCAGCACGAGCTTCAGGTTCCCCACGCCGAACACCGGAAACGGGGTGGACGAGGTACCGATCCTGTCCTCACTTCCCGATGTGGAAGCCGACTGACCTGATGTTGCGGCAATCACAGCCGTCTGGATGTCGTCCGGGTTGCTGCCACTGCGGGGCTGTGCGGCGGGCGGCCGCGGGGGTTGCTGCGTGGGGGAACGCGCGGGGTTCTCCGCGGGAAACCACCAGGAAGGCACCTGGCCGTTGTCATACTCGCCCGATGCGGGTGTGACCGGGGCCGGACCGATTGTCAGGACGTTGCCGCAGACCGGACACTTCGTGCGCTTGCCCGCATGATGGTCGTCCGCCTTGAACTTCCTGCCGCAAGAGCACGATACCGAGATCATCGCGGACATCTCCAGAAGGAGTCGACAGGTACACGGAAACAATGCCGGACGAATGGATTGGGGACGGGAGTCTGCGCGCATCCTGCCTGCTCGGACAATAATATAACGACAGCAAGGCGAACTGGTCATGGTTGCACTCCCCACAATGACGGCACGGGGGCCTGGGCCAGCCCTCAAGCGGTTCACACCCATCCGGGATTGCCACCAGCGTGACATCATCTTGCGGCAGCTCGCGGAGAGCTGGCGGGATGCACTGCCAGTGGTCTTGATCTCTGAAAATGTCCCGACGGCTGTCCCGTGATGGGCTTCCGCTCCGGCGCCGGGGGGTTTATTGAGGGGGTTGACGTAAGATGTTACATTGAGCGGCGAAATGGTCACATCTTCCGTGTGGCCCGAGCATGGTGCGGGCGGTTCCTGGACTCTTCATGGCTGAGCCACAGACATCACGATTCTGGATGGCCGCCCGGCAGAGCGGACTGCTCGATGTTGAGAGCTTGACCGCGTGCTGGAGCGCGATTCCACTCGAGAAGCGCGACGCCATCGAGCACCTCGACCGCCGTCTGGCACGCCAGGCCGTGCAGCAGAACTTCTTGACCCTGTGGCAGGCCCAGCAGCTTCTGGCCGGGCGCACCAGCGGGTTCCAGGTCGATCGCTACCTGCTACTGGAACTGATCGGCCAGGGGGGCATGGGACGGGTGTACCTGGCCCGCGATACGCGGCTGAACCGGCTGGTGGCCTTGAAGATCCTGGCGCCCGAGCGGATGAACAACGCGCGGGCCGTGGAGCGGTTCAAGCGCGAGGCACGCGTCGGTGCCCAGCTCCAGCATGAAAACCTGGTCCGGATCTACGATTTCGGCCAGGCCAACGGCCGCTTCTTCCTGGTCATGGAGTACATCGAGGGCAAGACCATCGGCGCCCTGCTCACCGCGCAGGGACCCATGCCCATCGCCACGGCCGCCCGGCTCGCCTGGCAGATTACCCTGGGACTGGAGCACGCTCACCGCAAGGGGCTGATCCACCGCGACGTCAACCCGTACAACATCCTGGTGACCCATGACGGAATCGCCAAGCTGGCCGATCTCGGTCTGGCGATCGACCTGGCCGACGACGAGCGCGTGACCCGCGAGGGCGCCACGGTGGGGACCTTCGATTACGTGGCCCCCGAACAGGCCCGGCACTCGCACTCGGCCGACATCCGCAGCGATATCTACTCCCTGGGTTGCACGCTCTACCACATGGTGACCGGGCAGGTCCCTTTTCCCAGCCCGAGCCTGCCGGAAAAGCTGTTCGCGCACCAGGCCCTGGAGCCGACTCCGCTGGATCAGCTCGTTCCGGACATGCCTCCGGAGTTCATGGGCGTCGTCCAGACGATGATGAGGAAGCAACCGCAGGACCGCTATGCCACACCGCTGCACGTCGCCCAGGCGCTCGAGCCCTTCCTGGACAACCCGATCAGGGCTCGCAACGGCGAGCCCGACCCCGAGCCCTTGCCCCTGCTGCCGGACGAGGCGGCGGAACTGCCTGCCGTATTGCAGCAAGCCGTGGAGGGTATCCCTGCCCAACCCGGGGCGCCCGTGGTGCACATCCCTTCCCATCTCGCAGCCGGCTCGGGGAACCTTGCGGCAAGTGCGCGAATGGGAAGGGACCCGGTCTCGGTTGCTCCATCGTCGGAGCGAGCCGCCGGCGGCCCCGCGGTCGCCGCTCCGCCGATACTGACCCCACATGGCGAGCCCGAGCCGGGCAGCGCCGAGGACGTACCCTTGATCCTGGACCTGGGCCCCGAGCCCTCGCTCACGGACTCGTTGTCGCGGCATCGCTCGTGGTTCGGCCTGGAAAAGCCCCTTTCCCAGAGCGGTACGATCTGGCCGGGCGGGACGGACCACCAGGCCACGGGCCTGCTGCGGAATGTCCTGGCGCGGCTCACCGGTTCCTGGTACTGGAGAGTCGCGGCCCTGGTCGGTGTCCTGGCCTTGCTGGCGGCCGGCTTTGCCCTGGCGCGATGGCTCGGTGGCAACCGGAATTCCGGGCGGGCCGCGGACCAGAATGCCACAACCGCCCTCAAGCAAGCCACGGCTCCCCGATCCGACCGCGAGTCGGCCAGGCCAGCCGAGCATGGCGGCACGAAGGTCGAGCACGCGATCACCGTGCTCGTGGGCGAGCGCGAGGAAACCCCCGCCAAGGATCTGTACGAGGCCCTGGAAAAAGCCCTGGGCTCGGATGGCTCGGTGATCCTCCATAACCGCGAGCCCCTGGTGATGCCGGCGAAATCTCCGGCGATCAGCCTGTCGGGCTCCGGATACGTCAAGGTTCGGGCCGCGCCCGGCGTCAACCCGGTGCTCGCCGTGGAGCTCAATGGCAAGAACCCGTTCCTGGCCGTCAGCCCGAGCATTCATCTGACGCTGGAGGGACTGACATTCCGGGTCAATTACCGTGAACCGGCTGCCGCGGGCAGCTCCGAGGCTGCCGCCTGTCCGGTCCTGCTGCTGGCGGGTGGGCCGGCCCAGTTGCGCCATTGTGCCTTCGAGGTCGCGAACCAGGCAGAGGTGAACGAGAGTTGCGCAGTGGTCACCGAGGGCGGCAACCTGACCGTGGAGTATTGCTGGTTCAAGGGCTATCACACAGCCCTGGAGATTCATACGATCGGCGGCGCGACGACCGTGATCCGGCAGACGATGATCGTGCCCGGTGCTGCGGGGAGAGGCCAGGACTGGCTGCCAGCCGCGCCGCTGCCCGATGGGCTTTCCCCTGCCACGGCTGACTGGGCGCTGCGGCTCCAGTACATGAGCGGCCGCTCCAGCGGCCTGCTGCGCAAGCTGGTGCTCGACCATTGCACCATTGCCGGCTCCGGCCTGATCCAGCTTGCCGGATTCACCCCGCAGACTCCGCTCCAGATCGAAGCCACCGGCTGCGCGGTCCGCACCAGCATGCTCATCGGCTGCGATGCGCCCGCCTCCGAAAGGTGGCTTCAGGCACTGCAATGGAGCGGAAAAGGAAACCGGCTGGACGTTGCGCCCGCCAGGTGGTGGCTTGCGCTGGGCAAGCCAGCGCCCGGGGCCGCCACGGCAGCCGTTGATCGCGACGCCTGGCTGCGACAGGCCCGCGAGGAGGAGCCGTCGAGCGGCAAGATCACCTTCTGGGGCGCGGTGGACGCGCACCCCGAAGGCCTGGAGCCTGGCGACTACGCCATCGAGAGCGTGCAACCCGGCCATGTGGGTGCCCGTGCCGACCAGGTCGGGCCCGGTAACCGGCCTCGTACGCGTGGCGCAGGCTGATCAAGGAAACCGCCCGAGAACGTAACGCCGTTCAGGCTATCGGTTCTCACGCCGTTCCTCGCCCAGCAGGTCCTGCACCTTCTTCAAGATCCGGCCGCGCCGGTCGACGGTTGATTCGGGGGGAGGCCCCGCCTGGCGCCGCTCCAGATCCGCATGATTGGCCTGGCAAAACGGGCATTCCACCACGTCGATGTGAAACTTGATGTAGGCGGCCAGCTCCGGGTCAAGGGCGTCCAGCAGGTAGCTGCCCAGTTGCTGGCGTGTCGGGCAGGTCACCCGGTTGCGCCGCCAGATGCTGCCCAGGGTGTGGAGCTGAAAATCCTCGCGGTTGTTGCGAACATCCTCCAGCCGTGCCCGCAGCTCGGCGGAGTCGCGCAGCGCCTTCTCCACCCGTGCCAGCTCTTCCGGGGGCAGGCTGTCGCCCAGGTAGTTGCGGAGGATCTGGTCATCAATGGGCGGCTCCGGGTGGTGTGCCCGCGGCTCGTGCCGGTCCTGGCCCGGGGATGCTGGCCTGCTCCTGGCGTCGCCGGACATCACGGTTCAACCTCCTGCCAGCTCGTCGAGGCTCAGCCCGGCGCGGCGGGCCATTTCCTTGAGCCGTGCGATGGTCTGGAACTTGTAGCTGGCCACGGCCTGCTCGGTGATATTGAGGTATCGTGCGACGTCCTTGTTGGCCCAGCCCTTGACGATGAGCAGCTCCAGGCAGCGGATACGGTCATAATCCGCGCGTGCCAGCCACTCGCGCACCAGGTGGCTCATCGAGTCTCCCAGGAGCTGCTCCTCGGCCTTCCTGCGCTCGCCACTGCGCAATGCTCGAAGCGGCCCGGGCGCCGCCGGGTACCTCGTCGAGCGGTCGGCCGTGGTCGTCCGAGCCAAACTGGTCGATGGGACGCCGGCCCTGCTTGCGGAGATGGTCGGTAAGCTTGTGCGCGGCGATGGAGAAGAGGTAGGCCTCCATGTCGCGCTTCTCATCGTAGTGCGGCAGGCTCGTGAGGAAGCCGATGAACGTCTCCTGAACGACATCCTCGCTGGCCGACCGGTCGCGCAGCCGGCTGTCGACGAACGCGAGCAGCCGGCCCTCGAACCGTTCGATCAACTGGCTCCAGGCCAGGGCGTCGCCGGCGCGCACCTGGCGGATCAGCAGAGCGTCGGTCTCGGTCGTGGCCATTGAGGATCTTCGCCCCGTTTGGGATCGTGGCGCCGCGGTGGTTCCCAAACATGAATTCTAAACGCACTTCGGGAGTTTGCCTATCCTTCTGAAGGGCGAAGCGAGCGAAGCAAGCACCCTGCATGAGGTGCCAGGGAACAAGATCAGGAGGACGGAACCATGCCTTCGGCTCCTCCCGCCGCGGGATCGGCGCGCCGCTCGGGCTCCGGCCAGTGGGCCAGCCGGAAGGAGCGGAACAACCAGGCGCCCAGGGGCGCGATGAGCAGCAGCACCAGGATCCAGACCAGCTTGTCGTTGCGGCCCGGAAAGTCCTCATCGCGCAGGCCCATGAGGTAGATGAACTCATCGCGCCAGGTGCGCAAGTAGAGGCAAAGCACAATCAGGAGAGCCAGCGTGAAGGGCACGCCAGGGTAGTTGACGGTGGTCATGGAGAAGAGCAGGCCGCAAAGGATGACGGCCACCAGCAGTTGCCAGAGCTTGAACTGGGTGAGCCGGCGGCGAACTCCCTCATGAACCGACGATTGCGGCGCCATGAGCTGGATCAGGCCCAGCACCAGGGCGGGCACGCTCAACAGCACCGCCACGAAGATCAGGAATTCCATCATTGGCCCGGCCCCCCAGGGTCATGCCAGAATCTGGTAGATCAACACGCCCGCCGCACCCACGCCCGCGGCAGCCACGAGCCGCAGGGGGTTGGTGTAATAGCCCCGGGTCGCCTCGTCGGCGCGGATGTAGCCGGCCAGCGCTGCCAGGCACGACAGCACGAACGTCAGGCCGCCGGCCAGAAGCACGATGCGCTCGCGGACAAGCTGGTGCCTGTATGTCTGGACCATGGCCTGGCGCCGCCGGTCGGAGACATCCAGCCGCAGCCTGGCCACGTAGAGCGTGCCGTAGTCCTTGACCACCGGGTCAACGCGGGTTTCCTGGATCATCTCGCTGATGAGACGGCCGGGCGGCTTCCACGATCGAGGGACGCCCGCCGGCTCAAGCCATTCGCTGACTTCCTTCTCGAGTTCTTTCCGTGCTTCGGTCCTGGCCCGGTCCTCGGTGGCCGAGATCAGCCCGGCGAGCCAGTGGCCATCGCCGGGATTCGCCTCGGCCAGGGCCGGCGGAGCTTGCCCCACCAGTCCAGGGAAGCCGGGCGGCCGGAGTTGTGCCGGAGGTGCAGGGGGCGCGGGCGGATGCGGAAGGGCCGCGGGATGGGGCGGCCGCGCGGTCGGCGGAACCGGGGTGCGGGCCGGCGGCTGCGCCACGGCCTGGACCACGCGCGTGCCTGGCAGGATGGGCACGGGTATGTCCTGGGCCGTCTCACGAAGCTCGTCGGCGCTCTCTGTCAGGGTATCGCGGAACTCTTCACGGACCTCGTTCATGGCATCGCGCAGGTCGTCATGGACCTCCACGAGAACCTCGCGTGCCTGGTCGCGTGCCTCGCGTGCGGCCGCGTGCGCTTGGTCCCGCGCTTCCCGGGCAATGCGCACGACCTCGCGGTGAGCCCGTTGATCCACCCGGAACGGCTGGCCCGGCGGGGCGAACTGCGGCTCATGGCGCACCCGCGAATCGGTGTTGGCCAGGAACAGCCCGAGCATCACCAGCAGGAGAACAAACAGTAACAGCCGCTTTCCCATAGCATCGGCTCCCGTATCGATCCGGTCCAACTCCCAGCTTCCAGCGTCAGGGGATACTGCGGGCTCGTTCAGGCCGTCTTGACGTTGCGCTGCTGCTTCCGCACGTAGCGGACATAGCGGGCATAGGTGGCGGCCTGTGCGCTCCAGGGGCTGACCACCTGAACCGTGCAGGCGATGAGGGCGGCCACGGCGATGCCTGATGGGCTCTTGTAGGGCCAGAGCGGCGTCAGTACGGTCGCCAGGAGGGCCGCCAGCCCGATCGGCAGCAGGCGGAACCGCTTCTTGCGGCCGCGGGTCGCCAGGTCGGCCCAGCCGGCGGTCGCGGTGTACAGGGCGCCGAAGTAGAGCGGTTCGAGATCACGCGAATTGGCGAAGTAACCCGGCTCCAGCGGCCAGTTCACCTGCAAGGTGCGGCCTAGCACGATCGCCACCGCCCCCACCGCCAGGCCGGCGACGAGCGCGATCAGGCGCCGCGACGACCAGTCGAGCGAGCGGTTCTCGAACAGCTTGGCGGGAACCAGCGTGCACCAGGTGCCCACGAGCCCCATGCCGAAGAGGTAAGCGATCTGCTCGGGGTTGGCGTCCAGGCTGATGCCCATGGCCACGCTCAGGGGCAAGAGCAGGAGAGCCAGGATCGGAGCCGCCCACACCATGGAGGCCGCCAGCTCCGCAAGGCGGACGCGGGCGCTCGGGATAGGCGGGGCTTCCGGAGGCGGCGCGGGAGCCGCGGCGCGGCGCGGGGCCGGAGGCGGCACGGCGGGACGGCCCGCCGCGGGCCTGGGCCGTGCCTGGGGCCGCTCCTGGGCGCGCGGCGGACCGGGGCGCGGTGCGGGCCGCTGGTAGGCCGCCGGCTGGCGGATCGCCTGCCAGTTGGCCCGGATCCGCTCCTGGACCGTCTGCCGGCGCACGGGAGGCTTCGTCTCCGGGCCGATGTAGAAGACGGGCTCTTCCGGACCGATCCGCAGGATGTCGTCCGGCTCGGCCGGCGGCCGCGCGGCGCCGTTGCCGACAGCGCCCGCGCCTCCACCGCCCACCACCGGCTGCTTCCCCTCGCCGATGATCCGCACCTCGGGGGTCCGGGCGCATCCTCCGGCGGCAGCAGGTCGTACACTCGCGCCGGCCGCTGGTTCGGGTCCTTGGCCAGGGCCCGGTTCACGATGCTGCGGTAGGGCTCTGGCAGCATGGTCACGTCGGGCCGCGTGGTCAGGTGCTTCATGAGCACCTCGTTGACCGTCTCGCCGTCGAACGGCACGTGCCCGGTGAGCATCTCGTAGAGGATCACGCCGATGGCGTAGACGTCGATCGGCTTGTGGTACTTGCCCGAGCCAATCTCCGGCGCCATGTAATGGCAGGTGCCGATGCTCTCGGAATGCTCGCTGCCGTGGCTGGGGGTGATCAGCTTGGCCAGGCCGTAGTCGCCGATCTTGACGATGCCCTCTTCCATGAACAGGTTCGCCGGCTTGAGGTCGCGGTGCACGATGCCGTGGTCATGCAGGTAGGCCACGCCTTCCACCAGGCCCTTGAGCCAGTGCCGCACCTCGCTCTGCGGCAGGCCCTCGGGATACTGCTTGAGCACGCTGGCCAGGCTGGGGCCGGCCACGTATTCCATGATCACGAAGGCATCGCCGGCGTCGTTGGTCTTCAGGTCGTGGATCGCCAGCAGGTTCGGGCACTTGAGGTTCATGCACTGGCTGACGCCCCGGCGCTCGACGTCGAGGTTGCGGAGGATGAGCTTGAGGGCGACTTCCTTGCCCGCGTCGGACGTGGCGTAGTAGACCTCGCCGAATCCGCCCCGGCCAATCGCCCGCTTGATCGTGTAGCCGTCGAGCGGCCGTGAGCCTGAGCAGAAGGTGTAGCGGCCTTGCGCCTGCGGTGCTGGGTTGGCGTTGGGCATGGGGTCATTTCCCGTGGGCTGGTCGGGCCCGGAACCCGAAAGGTCATTTGCCTGATAGATGGCGGTTTCGTCCATGGTGGCGCCAGGCAGTGGCTTGGCCGTCGCTCTTATCACGTCTTCAGCTCCGCATCTGGCGATACTCTGGTACCGGCTGGCCGTTTTCCTCACGCTACCGACACGGGCCCATCGTCTCTTAGACAGGGTGCGAACGAAGAGGTTCCAGGCTGAAGGAGAAACCGTCGCCCAGGACGCTCGATTGCAACGTCAGCGGGGCGCGTGCCGCACAGGTGCGGCCGTCGACCTCGAAGCTGCCGGGGGCCCGGCACCAGAGGGCGTTGCCCTGGCGGTAGAGCACCACCGGCTCCGGCAGCGCTGGTGCCGGAATGTGGGCCGGGCCGTGGCCGCCCACGATGCAGGTTTCCGCCATGAGCAGCACGCCGTCCACGGCCATATGCAGGCGATGGCGGCTGACCACGGCCAGCCGGGCCGTCGCGCTGATGGGGCTCTCCTGGCGGAACTCCAGCTCCACCGTCTGGCCCAGGCGGATGACGTCGCCGTCGCGCAGCATGGCCTGGTCGATGACCGGCTTGCCGTTGACGAACGAGGGATGATGGGCCTGCAACATGTAGCTCTCGCCGCTCCGCACCAGGGTGGCGTGGTTGCGCGACAGGTCGCCCAGCAGGGGGATATCCGCGGGGCTGTCCGGCCCGGCCCGGCCGAGCACGATGCGGTCGTCCAGGCAGACCAGGTAGCCGCCCACGGCGTCCACCCAGAGGAGGAACCGGCCCTTCGGGCCGGCGGCCTCGGAGCGGGCCAGGGGGCGGCCGGGTGGTGTCCGCGGCCGCGGCGCGGGGGGAGGGACCGGCCGGAACCCCTGGGGAAGGGCCGGGCCATCGCCGCCGGCGGTGAGCCAGACGATGCCCTCGTGCTCCGGAGCGGCCGTCGGATCTTGCGGGTTGGTCACCGCCCGAGCCTGGCCCCCGCGCGGCCGGTAGGCCACCGGAGCGGGCCGGTCGTTTTCCGGGTGCTCCCGATCAAGCGGGACCGCCGCCTCCTTGCGCGCCAGGGCGCCGGCCACTGTGCCGCGCCGGCCGGACCGATGGCGGCGATCTGCTGCCAGGCCTTGGCTCGCGCCTGCCGCGCGGCCGGATGTTCGGGGACCGTGGCCAGCAGGGTCTCGGCGGCGGCCAGGATCTGCGGCCACTTGCCGTCGGCCAGGGCGGTGTACAGGGCCTCCACCCCGGGTGTGGCGGCCTTCTGCTTGGTTTCCAGGTCGTGGCGGGCCGCGATCACCGCGTTCTGGGCCCCGCTCATTCCGGCGCCGGCCGCCAGCCGCTCGGCACGGTCGAGGTGCTCATGGGCATGGCCGAACTCGCCTCGGCGTGCTTCCGCCAGGGCCGAGTGCCAGGCCTCGGCGATCTCACGATAGCGCCGCAGGGCCGGCCCGCCGATCTTGTGCCGCGTCAGCTCGTCGATCCGCTCGAGCACGCGTGCCGGCTCGCCCGCGTCCAGGTCGGCGCGAATCTCGTCGGCCACGCGGTCGGCCAGGCTCAGCCGGGCCGCGGCCAGCGAATCCGGCGGAGCACCGATTCGCTCGGCGAGGTACAGGTCCTCGATTGCGCCGGCCTGGTCGTCGGCCGCGGCCCGGCGGTTGGCCCGGGCGAGCAGATCCAGCCCCAGTCGGCCGCGGAACTGCACCGCCTGGTTATGGTCGGCCACGTCGGCCCGGCTGGCCAGGGCGAGGGCTTCCTCGTACCGGCCAGCCCGCGCGGCCTCTTCCGCCTGCCGCAGAATGATCCGCCATTGTCCCAACATGGTTGACTCGCCGCCCGGATTGACCATGGGGATGCCACTCTCCACCATCTTACGCTGGGTTGCGAACGCTGCTCAACCTGACCGGTGCCCGTCGCTTACGCTCGGGCAGGGCGGGGAAGGATGTCGTGCGGCCGGCCGGACACCGGCCATCGTTCCAGGTGTCCGGCCGGCCGGTTTGCACGCGGGGGTCGCCTCGGATGGATCAGAGGCTCTTGCCCGGCTTGCCATTGCTGCTGGAGGCCTTGAGCCCGAAGTCCGCGTCGATCTCATGGACCACGTCGCGCGACGGGTTGACGATCACCGGCACGCCCGAATCCACGTAGCGGGCTTCCATCGAGGCCTTCCGCTCCATGATCTGGAGCCGCTTTTCCAGGTCGGAGACGGTCTCCCTAGCACGCGACAGCGCACTGCCATCGATGTGCTGGAACTCGTTGGCCGCCTGGGTGGCCTCGATCTGGTGCAGTTTGGCCTCGATCTGGTCGAGCTTGGTGGTCAGCATCTTCTTCTGGCCCATCATGGCCTCAAGCTGCTTGCGGAACGCGATGGTCTCGCTCTGCTTGGCCTTGAGGGTCGTCTCCTTGGCCTCGAGGATCTTCCTGGCGTTGTTGTAGGCGTCGAACCGGCGGCCCAGGTCGGCCTTGACCTCGTCCTCGGTGTACGCCACGCGGCTGTGGCCGGCGAGCCGGTATTCACCGGTGTCCAGGCTCTTCCGCAAGGTCACGATCGCCGTCTTCTCGGTTTCCATGTTCGTGCGGAAGGCGCCGATCTCGCGGTCGAGATCCTCGACCTCGATCTCCGCCCGGGCCAACTTCTCGATGTTGTCGCGAATCGCCGGCTCCAGGCTGGCGATCTCCTCACGCGCCCGGTCGATATCAAACGGCAGCGGGACGGAGTCTTTCACGTCCCGGCGGACCTTGTGATAGGCCGTCTTCATGTAGCTCGGTGCGTGAGTGCCGAAGACCAGGAACAAAGCCCCGGCACCAAGCGCCGCACCAATCAGTCCCTTCTTGACCATCGAGCAGACCATGCTGTGTCTCCTGATACTCCGGAACCCCTCTTCGACGTCGGCAAACCCTCGTGTGGTCGCTGGCGGTGGAAGCACCCGCCTCTCACCGCTCCACAAAGGTAATTCGACCGACGCGGTTTATTATTGGGGCGGAATCATTTTCCAGAGGCCCGTGCCAGCGAACAAGCTAGGACGTCGCGGAACGCTGCCTGACGTGGCCCGGCCAAGCCGTCTGACGTGCCGCCTCCCATCGCCTTGAAGAAAGCCCGCGGAGCCCGGCGGCCTTCATTGCACAGTCCGAGACAGCCCTGCACAGTCCCCATTTCACGCCTTTTACCAATTTTCTTGCGCCGCGCTTGTAAATCTTACCTGCCGCGCGGTTCCACTGGTGGTTCCAGGGTCCTTCCAACCCGGGTGCGTGGCACATCCAGTACGGTTGCCAAGCCAGATAACCCAAATCTCCCAGACTCGCCAGATTGGCACGCTGCTTGCCCTGGTAGCGAGCCGAGTCGGGGACATGATGAGGCGGCTTATCCCTGAGTGATTGCAGCGCATCCCCGGCTCGGCTTTGTGTCTTCATCACTCGAGCCAACCGGGGTGTCACCGATGAACCCGACTGCACATTACATCACGATCGTCGCGTTCTTCACGCTGCTTTCCACCACCACCCACGTGCAGGCCCAGGAGGCTTCCGGCGGCGCGTTCAGCCGTCTGCTGGGCCGGTTCCATACTCATCGCAGCCACACCGCAACCTGCGCTCCAGCCGCGCCGGCACCCGCACCGGCGCCCGCCATGGCGCAGGCAGCCCCCTGCGACTGCGGCGGGGCGGATCCCTACGGCTTCACGGGCATTGTCAACCGTCTCCGCGCTGCGGCCGGGCTGCACCCGCTGACGTACGACCCGTCGCTTTCGGCCTGGGCCAGCCAGAACAACTCCGCGCAGTGCCATCGCGGGATCGGCCACCACATCAACCCGTGCGGCGTGCAGAACTGCGGCTGGAATTACCCCACGGCCGAGGCGGTGGCCAACGGCTGGATGAACTCACCGGGCCATCGCCGCAACCTGCTGGCACCGAATATCAGCCGCTTCGGCATCGCCCATGGTCCCGGCCCCTACTGGACGCTCAATGCCCAGTAGGACGAGTGTGCCGGGTGAGCGGGCAGGGTCCCCTCGCCGCGCGCACCGGCGTCTCGGTCCTGAGCGCCGGTTGCCGCGCGAAGAAGTGCCGGGCTTGACCTGCGCGTTAGAATCGTGGTTTGAATAGGGGACCGCTCTCAGCGTCCCGGAACGAACCGCAAGTTCGCTCAGGTCAAGTAATTAGAAATACCCAGCGAGTGTGAAGAGGCCATGGCGATCAAGGAGCTGCTGGCACGGTTCAAGAAGGGACTGTCGCGCACAGCCCAGCTGTTCAACCTGCGCACCTGGTTCAACCGCAAGGTGGACCAGTCGTTCCTGGACGACCTGGAGGCCCGGTTGATTCAGGCCGACGTGGGCGTGGTTTCAACCAACCGGATCATCGACCGGGTGCGTGAGGTGTATGCCGAGAAGACGGTGGACGAAAACCTGATCGCCTTTGTGAAGGACGAGCTGAAGGGCCTGCTGGAGGATCCCAGGCCCGGAGAGCTGGCTGTTGCGGCCCGCAAGCCGAGCGTCTACCTGATCGCCGGCGTGAACGGTTCCGGCAAGACGACCTCCATCGCCAAGCTGGCACAGAGGCTCAAGGACGAGGGGAAATCGATCGTCCTGGGCGCCTGCGACACCTTCCGCGCCGCGGCCGCGGACCAGCTCGAAGATCTGGGCCGGCCGCGCCGGCTGCGAGATTGTCCGGGGGTCCGCCGGTGCTGATCCGGCAAGCGTGGCCCACGACGCCTGCCAGCGCGCCGTGGCCCGCGGCACCGACGTCCTGATCGTGGACACCGCCGGCCGGCTGCACACGCAGACTCACCTGATGCGCGAGCTCGAGAAGCTCAAGAGCGTGATCCAGCGCGTCATCCCCGGGCGCCGCACGAGGTGCTGCTGGTGCTCGACGGCACGAGCGGCCAGAATGCCATCCGCCAGGCCGAGGTTTTCACCCGGAGCATCGGCTGCACGGGTGTGATCCTGACCAAGCTCGACGGCACCGCCAAGGGAGGCGTCGTGGTCGCTGTCCGCCAGACCATGAAGCTGCCCATCAAATTCATTGGCGTGGGCGAGGCGCTTGACGACCTGCAACCCTTCGACGCCGACACGTTCGTCGAGTCGCTGTTCGCTTGAAGCGAGCACCGCCGTCCTTCGTGGGCCAAGATCGCAGTCTTGTCGCATTTCCATGGCCGGATCGCGTTACGGATCTCGCGATCGCGGAACGCTCCTGGGCCAGGATCCCCAATCTTGTCGCATTTCTCATGTGGAGGCCGGATCGGAATCGTGTTCCACGTCGATCCGCCTGGCTTCGCGCATTGCCCGGCGCCCGCGGGGCTCGCTATAATTCAGGGCACTGGCCGGGCAACCGGTCGCGTGGATTGGCCGGATCTGGCAGACGCTCGGAACTGCGGTAAACCCGGATCGAACGAAAACCTGCACTCCTCTCCCGGTTTCCGCATCCGGGCAACGCACCTTGCAGGTCCTGCGACGGTGTGTGATATCTCCTTCCTTCCTGGACCGACGGCGGTGGCACGATGAACGTCACGGGCCTGTGGGCAAAGTACGGTAATGAATTCGCGGACGATCCGCTCATGGTGCTGGCGCTCACCGCGGCACTGATCGCACTGGCAAGCACACCGCTGGCCTTCGCGATCCTGGGCCGGATGGAGTGGTTCAAGGCCCGCCGGGGCCGGGTCATGCTCCGCCCGTCGTTCTCATCCATCGTGGTCGGAATGATCCTGGTCATGACCATCCCCGCCATCTTCTCGGCCCTGGTGCTCAAGAGCCGCACCTTCGACAAGAACCGCTACGAGTTCGATCCGAACAAGAACTGGTCCGTGCTCGAGCAGGGCCGCGGGCTGGCAAGCGTGCAGGAGGCGGACGCGGCGGTGAAGCGCGAGATGGAACATCTGGCCCTGGAGCGGAAGAACCTGGTCGACAACGTCAAGAAGCTCGATGAGGCGATGCTTGCACTGCGTGCCGTGGCCGGGACATCGCCCGCGGTGGCGCAGTCGTTTCCGAACGTCCTGCAATCGCTGGCCGGCGTGCGCCGTAGCGTGGGCGTGGACGGACCGCAACAGCTCATGGACTTCACGGCTCCGCCGGTCGCCCTGAAAGGGATGACCTCCCCTGTGGCGATGACTCCAGCGGTGGCCATTGCGGCAGCTCCGGCTCCGGCGTCGGTGGCTCTCCCCGCGGCAGGCAGCGGCAACGGCCTGGCGCCGGCCCAGGTCGCGGCCGAGATCGCCGCGGTGCCCGACCCGCAGAAGGCCATTGCCTCCATGCTGCCGCTCGCCGACCTCCCCGCCGGCTGGACGCCCGAGAAGTCCGGCAGCAAGTACATCGAGACGTTCAACGCCGAGAACCTTTACGAGAAGATCGACGGCCGTGCCGAGAGCTTCTTGCAGTACGGCGTCACGGGCATGGCCTACACCTTCTACCACCCCACGGGGGACCCGAACAACGAGATCCAGCTTTACGTCTTCGAGATGGCCAATCCGCTCAAGGCGCTGGGCAAGTATGGCTCGGAGAAGCCCGACGAGGCGAAGGTCATCCCCGTGGGCGACGAGGGTTACAGCACCGCCGGGAGCACCCTGTTCTACGCCGGCAAGTATTACACCCAGATCGTCTCCACCCAGGACGACCCGAAGTTCGCGGCCTTCGCGCTGGCGCTGGCCAGACGCGTGGCGGCGCAGCAGAAGCCCGGCGCAGCCGCGCCGGCCGGTGCGGCCCCACCGGCGGTGGCCTCGGCCGCCGAGCCGGGGGTTGAGCCTGGCGAGGGCGACGCCGCGCCGGCCGGGAACCAGCCCGAGCCCCGACCCGCGGCCGCGGCCGGAAGTGCAACTGCCCCTGCACCCGCCGCAGCCGCCGAGGTCACCCCGGCCACCTACTTCAAGTTCCTGCCCGCCACGGGCAAGCAGGGCGACAACAAGTACGTCGCTCAGGACGTTTTCGGCTACAGCTTCCTCTCCGACGTCTTCATGGCCGATTACAAGAAGGGGGATGTCACCTGGCAGGGGTTCGTGCGGCCGTACGCTGATGACAAGGAAGCGCAGGAGGTGATCGACAAGTACCTCTCCAGCGTCAAGCAGGACGGTGCGGAGGTGAAGACGCTCCAGGCGGAAGGGGCCGACACGATGGTCGTCAGCTCGAGCATCGGCCTCTTCGACGTGATCTTCCGCAAGGGGAACACCATCGCCGGCGCCAACGGCGCCACCAGGCAGGATCCGGCCGAGGCGTTCGCCCGGGCGCTGGCGAAATCCTTACCGGCCCACGTGCCGTCCATCAGCGGCGGCAAGTAGGCAAGCAAGCGATCAGGCGGCAGTCGTTCGATCCTTCACTTACCGAGGTTGACCGATGAGCGAGAAACTGACCCGGACCCAGCTCAAGAACCTGGAGCGGCTTGGCGGCGTCAACCCGGCGGAGCAACCCTTCTCGCGCAGGCAGTTCGTCCGCCAGGTTGGCGGCTACGGTCTGGTCGCCGGGGGCGCTGTGGCGCAGGGCTGATGCTGCACGACACCTGGGGCATGGAGGGCATCAAGCCGCCGCCGCCGGTGCGGCTGAAGGATTACTCGATCACGCTCTCTCCCAGCCGTCCCAGCCTGGTCGTGGTGCGTTCCAGCCCGGTCAATCCGGAGGAGCACGCCAGCAAGGAGGCCGAGCTCCTGGCCCGCGAGGAGCAGGCGATGAAGATGGTCAAGGCCGCGCTCGACGCCATGGGCGGCGTGGACACCTTCATCCGCAAGGGGGACGTGGTGGTGATCAAGCCGAACGTCGCCTTCGACAAGAACCCCGACCTGGCCGCGACCACGCAGCCGGACACGGTGGCCGCCGTGACCAAGCTCTGCCTGGGCGCCGGGGCACGCAAGGTGATCGTCGCCGACAACCCCATCAACAACCCCGAGAGCTGCTTCTACAAGACCAAGGTGGGTGAGGCCGCCGTCCGCGCCGGGGCCGAGCTGATGCTCCCCAAGGACAGCTACTTCGAGCAGCTCTACATCGGCGGCGAGACGATCACCCACACCTGGCGGATGTTCTACCGCCCCTTCCGCGAGGCCACCAAGGTCATCGGCATCTCGCCCGTGAAGGACCACAACCTCTGCAAGGCCACCGTCACCATGAAGAACTGGTACGGCCTGCTGGGCAACCCGCGCAACCAGTTCCACCAGAACATCCACGGCATCATCTCCGACTTCGCGCTCATGATGAAGCCGTCGCTGGTGATCGCCGACGGCCGCAAGCTCCTGATGCGCAACGGCCCGACCGGCGGCAGCCTGAACGATGTGAAGAAGGGCGACACGATCGTGGTGGGCACCGACCACACGTCCGTTGATAGCTGGTGCGTCACCCACCTGCTGGACAAGCGGCGGAGCGACATCATCTACCTCGACAAGGTCATCAAGCGCGGGCTGGGCCAGGACTGGCGGCCGCAGTGGACCGAGGAGATCACGGTATGAGCCAGGTATCGAAGGCCAAGCCTCGAACTGGCCGCGGGCGACCGGAGAGGGCCGTAAATCTCCTCGTCCCATCGACCGTACGGCTCCGGGTCTCCGACCGGGACTTCTGGCGTCTCTGCCAGGAAAACCGCGAGCTCCGGATGGAGCGTTCGGAGAAAGGCATCCTCGAAGTCATGCCGCCCACCAGCGGGGGGACGGGTGCGAGAAACGCCAATCTGACAGCCCAGGTCGTCGTCTGGGCAAGGATCGACGGTACGGGAACAGCCTTTGATTCATCAGCCGGGTTCAAGCTTCCCAGCGGAGCAACCCGGTCGCCGGATACCTCATGGATCTCTGACGAGCGCTGGAACGCCCTGACGGCCGCGGAGAAGGACGAGAAGTTTTCCCCGATCTGTCCCGACTTCGTCATCGAGCTGCGCTCCCGGTCGGACAGGAAGAAGGGAAAGGTTCGTCTGAAGATGGGCGAGTACATCGCGCAGGGAGCCAAACTCGGCTGGCTGATCGATCCCATCGAACAGACGGTCGAGATCTACCGTCCCGGCCGGCCCGTCGAGACGCTCGCGCGACCCGCGACCCTCTCTGGCGAGGACGTCTTGCCCGGTTTTGTACTGGACCTGAAGGGTATCCTGTTCGATTGAGGGGCAGTGGCCGCGGGAGATCACGGTCCGGCATGAGAAGTGGCGCGGAGTGAGGCGAGGCAGTGGGATCATGAGCACGCTGATCACGGATCATCCCGGGGAGAGCCAGGCCCTTGCCCGCTCGGGGCAGGCGCTGGCGCTGTCCGTCCCGCCGGACGTGCGCCTGCGTGTCTCCGACGAGGACTTCTGGCGGCTTTGCCAGGAGAACCCGGTGCTCCGGCTGGAGCGCACGGCTGAGGGAGCATTGATCGTCATGCCGCCTGCTGGACCCGATGGAAGCCAGCGTAACGCAAGCATCACCGCCCTCCTCTGGATCTGGAACCGCCAGACCAACCTTGGCGTGGCGTTCGACTCCTCGGCGGGTTTCACGCTTCCGAACTCGGCGATCCGCGGCCCGGACGCCTCCTGGATGACCTCGGAGCGGTGGGCGCGGATTCCCCGGGAGGAGCGGCTGAAGTTCTCCCACGTCTGCCCGGACTTCGTCGCCGAGCTGCGCTCGACCAGCGATACGATGAAGGAGCTGCGCGGCAAGATGCAAGAGTATCTCGCCCAGGGCGTCCGTCTCGGCTGGCTGATCGATCCGATCGGCGGCACGGTGGAGATCTACCGCCCCGGCCGGCCCGTCGAGACATTGGACAAGCCCGCGACCCTCTCGGGTGAAGACGTCCTGCCCGGGTTCGTGCTCGACCTGAAGGGAATTCTTTTTGATTGACCTCACGCAAGCCTTGCTTGTCTCCCGGTAAACCATGGCAACTGTCGAATCCCAACCCGAAGCGCCCGGAACAAACCGCCGAACCCGCGCGCCTCGGATCGGCCCGCAATCCGCCGGTAACCGCATGACGGTGGAGGAGTTTGACGCCCTGCCACCCTCCCAGTTCGTGAAGGGCTACCGCTACGAGGTCATCCGCGGAGTGCTTGTGGTGACACCACCTGCCGGCGATGCCGAAGTCGACCCCAATGACGAGCTGGGACACTTGCTGAGAAGTCACTTCGAGTCTTCATCGCGACAAGATCCATTCGGGCTGACCATGCCGGAACGCACGGTACCTGGAACTCCGTACCGGAGGCGATGCGACCGCGCTATCTGGGTGGGCCTGGGACATCTTCCCGATACCACTCAAGACGTTCCCGCCATCGTCGTCGAGTTCGTCTCGTCCCGTCGCCGCGACGCACTTCGCGATTACGAAGAGAAGCGCGACGAGTACCTGGCCGCTGGCGTCAAGGAATACTGGATCATCGATCGTTTCCGGCGCATCATGACTGTTTATCGCAAGGGTCCGGCCGGCCCGACTTACGACATCGTGACTGAATCCCAATCGTACGAGACTGGCCTTTTGCCTGGTTTCACCTTGCCACTCTCACGATTGCTCGCCAGGGCCGATCGCTGGCAGCCGAAACTCAAGCATAAACCCACTCCCCCCGCTGGAGGGACCGATGGTTAAGATTCGCCGTGCCTATGAAGTGCTCTTCCTGGGGCTCTTCCTCTTCTTTCTGCTGATCACCGACCTGCGTTACCTCAAGGGGTGGCCGGCGTCGCTATTCCTGGAAGCCACGCCGCTGGTGGCCATCGCCACGGCGGGTTCGTGCTCGAGCTCAAGGGGATTCTCTTTGATTGAGGGGCTGTGCTCGATGTGATCGGGATTCTCTTTGGCTGAGGGGCATATTTCAAATGGTCCGGTTGAGCACCGAGCACATCGAAATCACGCCGGGGGTCTGCGGCGGCAAACCGCGGATCGCGGGCCATCGGATCACGGTTCAGAATATCGTCATCTGGCACGAACAGATGGGGATCTCGGTCGCTGAGATTTCCAGAACCTATCCGGGAATCACGCCCGCCGATGTCCATGCGGCACTGGCCTACTACCACGATCACCGGGAGGAAATCCACCAGCAGATGGAGGCGGACGAGGCATTCGTTGCGGAGGTGAGGGCCAGGAATCCTTCGTCTCGTCTCGAGCAGATTCTGGCGGAGCGTGATGCCCAGAGCGATACGGTTCCACCTGGATGAGAATTGCGACCCCCGCGTTGCATCAGGACTGCGAAAGAAGGGGATTGACGTGACGACCACGGCGGAAGCACGCTTGCTTCATGCTCCGGACGAAGAGCATCTTGCGTTCGCAAGCAAGGAACAGCGCGTGATTATTACCCAGGACGCCGACTTCCTTCGAATCGCCGCCCGCGGGATCTCCCACCACGGGATCGCCTATTGCCAGCCTGCAAGCCGTTCCATCAGGGAGATCATCGATTGCCTGGAACTGATCTGGGAGATTTACGATCCTCCCGACATCATGAATCGGGTTGAGTTCCTGTGAATGCCCCGATCGCGACGCCATGTTCTGGACACTCGTCGCCCATGCACTGTATCCCGAGACGCTCGAGTACATGAACAGCCTGCCGCCAGCCCGTTTCACTCCCCCCGCTGGAGGGACCGATGGTCAAGATTCGCCGTGCTTATGAAGTGCTCTTCCTGGGGCTCTTCCTCTTCTTCCTGCTGATCACCGACCTGCGCTACCTCAAGGGGTGGCCGGCGTCGCTATTCCTCGAAGCCACGCCGCTGGTGGCCGTCGCCACGGCGCTCACCACCCATACCATTTACCGCAACCTGGTGTGGGGGCTGGTGGTCATTGCCATCACCATGATGCTCGGGCGGGTCTGGTGCAACTGGATGTGCCCCTTCGGCATCCTGCACCACCTCTTCGGCGTCATCGGCAACCGGCGGAACACCAAGCAGATGATCGAGGTGAACCGCTACCGCAAGATCTACGCCATCAAGTACTACATCCTGGCCGTGATGATTGCCATGGCCGGCCTCTGGATCATTCCCACCACCATCGACGCCCCGGGCAAGATCTGGCAGGTTTACCGCGGAGGAGAGCTGAAACAGACGGGGCTGCCCCGCGTCTTTGCGGCCGTGGGCGCAGGGGTCGCGCAAGCGGCCGAGGATCACAAGCTCAACAACAGCTCGTTGCAGATCGGCTTGCTAGACCCGATCGCGCTCACCGTCCGCTCCATGACCACCAGCGTCCTGCCCACCGTGAACAAGGCCACCGAGAGCGTCTACACAGAGCCCCGCGAGTACTGGCAGGCGTGGGTCGTGGGACTCATCTTCCTTGGCTTCCTGTTCGCCAACTGGTGGATTCCCCGCTTCTTCTGCCGGGCGATCTGCCCGCTCGGCGCGCTGCTGGGCATCTTCAGCCGGTTCTCGCTCTGGCGCATCGATCGCGACCCGGTACGCTGCACCGATTGCGACCTCTGCTTGAAGAGCTGCGAAGGCGCTTCCGACCCGCATACCGACCTGCGCAAGAGTGAGTGCTTCGTGTGCCTGAACTGCATCGAAGATTGCCCGCACGACGCACTCTCATTCCGATTCCTGCCGCGCAAGGCCAGCGAGGTGACCTACCCGGCGGTGGGTCGCCGCGAGCTCGTCCTGGCCGGTCTCTTCGGCCTCTTCTTCTTCCCGATGACGCGGGCCTCCGGCGGCGTCAAGAAGAACTTCAGCCGGAGCGTGATCCGCCCGCCCGGCTCGGTGGCCGAGGACGAGTTCCTGCGGCGCTGCATCAAGTGCGACCAGTGCATCCGCGTCTGCCCCACGAACGTGCTCCAGCCGGCCATGTTCGAGGCGGGCCTGGAGGGCCTCTGGACGCCCATCATGATCTCCAAGATGGGCTGGTGCGAGCTGAACTGCACGCTCTGTAGCCAGGTTTGCCCCACGGGCGCCATCCGCGAGATCTCGATCGCCGAGAAGCTGGGCATCGGCCCGTTCGAGGTCAAGGGACCGGTCAAGACCGGCACCGCCTTCTACAACCAGGGCCGCTGCCTCCCCTGGGCCATGGACACAAGCTGCGTGGTCTGCGAGGAGGTTTGCCCGGTCAGCCCCAAGGCGATCTTCACCCGCAACGTCGAGGTCACCGACCGCTGGGGCGCCACGCTCCAGCTCAAGCGGCCCTACATCGACGCCGAGAAGTGCATTGGCTGCGGCATCTGCGAGCACGAATGCCCGGTGAAGGATGACCCCGCGGTCTACGTCACCGCTATCGGCGAATCGCGCGACAAGAGCCGCTCGCTCCTGCTCTCGCTGGTCGACGGGGAAGGGCAGGACCTGGTTTCGATCTGACTGACGACCTCCTGGCCGGCCCGAGCACGGCCCGCACCGCGCGGCATGAAAAGGCGCGCAGTGCGGGCCCGGTTTTTTCCCGCGTCAACTTTGCACCGGTCCCTCAACTCGCGCCGGTGAACCCGGGCATTCACCCCGCCGCTCGATTAATATAGCCATCTGAAACTTCAACTTTGGCGAGAAGCCTGGCTTCGGGCACGGCGTGGAGGTGCTTTCATGAACGGGCGCAGGATCGTTCTGGGCGGGGGGTTCTGGACGGCATTGCTCCTGGGCCTGGCCCTGCCGGCGCATCGAGCCCGAGGCCAGGAGGACGCGACCGCGGCGACCCGCGACGCCAATGTCCGTGTCACCGAGCAGTTACCATTTCAGGACCAGAATGATTTCGTGGCGGCGCGCCGGGGCTTCGTGGGCACCTTGCCCGATGCCACGATCACCACCAGCGACGGCCGGGTGGTCTGGAGCCTGAAGGATTACGCATTCCTCAAGGATGAGTGCCCACCGACGGTGAACCCCAGCCTCTGGCGGGTGGCCCGGTTGAACCTGAATCACGGTCTCTTCCAGGTGACCGACCGCATCTACCAGGTGCGCGGGTTCGACATCTCGAACATGGACATCATCGAGGGCGATCACGGGCTGATCGTCATCGACCCCCTGGTCTCGATGGAGGCGGCCCGGGCGGGGATGGACCTGTATTACCGGCACCGCCCGCGCAGGGAAGTGGTTGCGGTCATCTACACGCATAGCCACGTCGACCATTACGGCGGGGTCAAGGGCGTCGTTTCCGAGGCAGCCGTGAAGGCGGGGAAGGTCTCGATCCTCGCTCCCGAAGGTTTTCTCGAGGAGGCGGTCAGCGAGAACGTCTTCGCCGGCAACGCGATGGGCCGGAGAGCGATCTATATGTTCGGAATCTTGCTGCCGAAAGGGATCAGGGGGCAGCTCGACAGCGGCCTGGGCAAGACCACCTCGGTTGGCACGGTCACGCTCATTCCGCCGACCGACCTGATCAGGAAGACGGGAGAAACGCGCACCATCGACGGCGTGAAGATGACGTTCCAGATGGCACCCCGGACGGAGGCTCCCGCCGAGTTCCTCATCCACTTTCCGCAGTTTCGGGCCCTCTGCGCGGCGGAGGACGCGGTGCACACGCTGCACAACCTGTACACGCTGCGCGGAGCCCAGGTGCGCGACGCCCGGAGCTGGTGGAAAACCCTGAATGAATGCGTGGCCCTCTTCGGCGATCAGTCCGATGTCGTCTTCGCGCAGCACCAGTGGCCGACCTGGGGGCAGAGCCAGGTCGTCGCCTACCTGAAGCAGCAGCGCGACCTTTACAAGTACATCCACGACCAGTCGTTGCGGCTCATGAATCACGGCTTCACCATGCTGGAGGTCGCCGAGATGCTCCGGCTTCCCCGCAGCCTGGACCGCGAGTGGTACAACCGCGGCTATTACGGCTCGGTCAATCACAACGCCAAGGCCGTCTACCAGCGCTATCTCGGCTGGTACGATTCCAACCCGGCGAACCTCCATCCTCTGCCTCCGGTGGAGGCGGCGAAGAACTATGTCGCTTACATGGGCGGATCCGCGGCCGTGATCGCCCGGGCACGCGAATCATTCGCCCGGGGAGAATATCGCTGGGTGGCCCAGGTGATGAACCACGTCGTCTTTGCGGACCCAGAAAACCGCCAGGCCCGCGAGCTTCAGGCGGCGGCCCTGGAACAGCTTGGCTACCAGACGGAAGACCCGATCTGGC
Organism: uncultured Planctomycetaceae bacterium; assembly: GCA_963833985.1. Taxonomy (GTDB): domain Bacteria; phylum Planctomycetota; class Planctomycetia; order Isosphaerales; family Isosphaeraceae; genus Aquisphaera. Next base: position 5,461,810 of record CAWIAD010000002.1, on the reverse strand, counting down.
GGAATGAATACCTCATGGGCGCCCGCGAGCTTCGGGAAGGCGTACCCAAAGCCATCGCGGCACGGGTCGACAGCCGCGACACCCTTCGTGCCATGCCCGTCGACCTGCTGCTTGACTACCTGGGCATTCGGCTGAACGGACCGAAGGCCGAAGGCAAGCGTATCACCATGAACTGGTTGTTCAGCGATACCGGTGAGACCTATGCAGTGACGCTGGAGAACGCGGCGTTGACCTACACCGTCGGGACACGGCTCCCCTCGGCCGACGCCAGTATCACATTCCGCCGCGCCACGCTCGACCAGGTCTTGACCGGCACGACGACCCTGGAGCAGGAGATCCGGACCGGAAGCATCCGGATTGAAGGCGACCGCCGCAAGCTGGCCGAGCTCCTGGCCCTCATGGACTCCTTCGAGCCGATGTTCCCGATTGTCACGCCCTGAGCCGTCTTTTCAGAGCCGTGCCCCAGAGCCTTGCCCCCTCGTTTGGCATTCGGCCACCAGTCCCTGACGTGGTACGTGTCCACCAGGCGGGGCTCAATATCCTGATGCCGACCTGGGGAAACTCGTCACGTCGATGAACCGGTACGATCCGCCGGTGGTCACGGCCAGGCGGTTGAGCGGGGTCTGGCGGCCAATATGCGGGCCGATGCCAAACTCAACGGCCTGGATCCGGCTGCCGTGCACCTCGGTCAAGACATGGTTCACGTCGTTGTCGTCCATCTGGTCGGCGTCGGTGAGGAAGAAGACGACCTCGGGCTTGAGCCCGAGCGCCGTGCGCAGGGCCACCATGTGGTCGGTGCCGCCATCGGGCAAAACGCCTTGAAGCTGGGTGCGCACCCGCACCTTGTTGGCCGCCGTGGCCGGCATCATCCCTTGCTGCCCGTGCGGATCCGAGAAGACGCGGGCCCGCTCGTTGTAGAAGATCACCGAGAACCGGGCGTCCGGCGGAAGCTGGTTCAGGCTGGCCAGCAGCTCGTGCTTGGCCACGATCAGCGAGCTGCGCAGGGCCATGCTGCCGGAGCAGTCGATCACGTAGGCGAAGGAATGGGCATGCTCGCGGGCACCAAAGAATTCCGTCCCCGGCCCGATGCCCTTGCCCACTCCGCCCCCCGAACCGCCGCCCGCGCCGCCCCCTCCACCCAGGCCCGGACCAGGAACCAGGCCGATGCCCGTGGTCTGCGGGCCGGGCAGGGCGCGCCGCAGCGCATCATCCGGCAACTCGGCCTTCCTGGGCAGGATCTCGTTCAGCAAGGCGTCCGCGGCCGCATCCGGACCAGGACCCTCGGGATCATTCCCGGCGGCGGGCGCCACGAAGGCCACGCTCCCCAGGCCACCCATCTCGCCCGGAGATCCTCCACCATCACCAACCGGCTTGCTGGCATCGGCGCGGTTGTCCACCGTGTCGATCTCGCCCTTGAGTGTCGGGGCCGTTTCGCGCGTGCGCAGGATCGACACGTTCTGAACGGTCAGGAGCGCGAGTGCGACCAGCAGAACGTGCACGAAGGCCGAGCCTCCCAGCGATCGGGGATCGGTGAGCGGCGTCTCACCCAAACGAAGCACACGCCAGTGGAGCCGGCCCTCGTCGTCGTCGCCGTCGCTGCCGTCGCTGCCGGCGCTGCCGTCCCCGTTATCGTGCCTGGCGGGACGCTCACGCCGGGGGGTGGGCTGCTCCTCGACTTCCGGGTTCGCCCTGTCCGAGTGGAACGTGAAGTGCAGCCCTTCAATGGGGTCGCGCGTCGGGAACGGTTCCATGGATCGGCTCCGGTTCAAGGAAATCCAGCGGCGGGTCCTGTGCCGTCGTCCCGTCAGCGTTGTGTCCACCCGCACCAATGTTGCCCTCGGCCGCTCCGCGCCAGTGCCGCCAGACCAGCAGCACAACCCCGGTCACGCCCAGGATGCTTCCCGCGATCCAGCCCAGCGGCGACCAGGAGCTGAAGAAGCCCTCGCCCGTCGGCGGAGCGCTGGTGACGAGGTCCCGCCAGTCGAACGCCGCCGGCCTGCCTGTTGCTGCGACCGCCGGCAAGGGAGCAGGGGGGCGGTCGCCCACAATGCACGGGGCCAGCCGCGGCGCATCGTCGCCGGTGTAGCGGATGGTCCGCAGGAACGTGCCGGTGAAGGCAACCTTCTGGCCGGCTTCCGGCCCCTGGCCGGCGGGGAAGACCGTGCACAGCAGGTTCTTCCGGGGCGTGCTCAGCCAGGCTTCCACGAGTGCGGGGAAGCGGCCCACGGCCTGCTGGCGAAAGACCCGGACAACCTGCCCTTGCACCTGCACGCGCCGGCCTTGCCAGGTCTCGGGATGGTCCCAGAGGTCGCGAAAGGTCACGGGCCGGGGCGGCTCTGAAGGTTCTTCGCGGTTGCCGCCGGTCCCTTTTCCCTGAAGTGCCGCGGAGTACGCCTCCAGGTCGGCCAGGCTCAGGCCCGAGACCGGCTCGTCGTCCTCGGTCCGGGCGCCCGCCGTCCCGCCGCCCACCATCCACAGCATGCAGGCGAGAACCGCGCCGCGGCAGAGCATGGCGAGTCCGAGTCTCATCGTGAGCCGTCCTTCGCAGGTGTGACTCGCGGCAGATCGCGCAGGGCGGGAATGCCGCCGGGCTGCGCCAGCGCGCACGGAGGAGACCCCGGCGGCCGAGCACACGGCGATGATTTGCGCGGCGGGCTCGTAGCGCAGGCGGTCGTCAGCGACCAGCCGGACGCGGAGCGGTCGGCTGCCCAGAAGCTGGGTGTAGCGGTGCAGGCGGCTGCCCAGCGCTTCCAGGTCTGGCAAGACGGCCTCGCCCAGCCGCAAGGCCGACAGGTCGCCCAGGTCGTCGGCCTCGGCCCGCACGAGCAGGTCGTTTTCCAGGTCGGCGTCCACGGCCCGCGCCGGGTTGGGCCGAGCCCTGCCGGCCCGTGCGGAGGGCAAGGCCGCGGGCGTGGCCGGCAGTTGCAGGTCGATGTGCGTCTCCGCCGTCGGCGCCTTGAACGTCAGGATGAAGAAGGCCAGGAGCTGGAATGCCATGTCGAGCATCGGCGTCACCGGGAAGAACACCTCGTCGGGCGGCCCCGGACGATACCGCCGCGAGCGTGGCGCCACGGCGTCCGCGGACGCTTCGGCCATCCCGCCCGGCGTCCTTGCGTTGAAAGCAGGCATGCCCATGCCGAGACTCATGGCTGCTTTCTCCGCAACACCACCAGGCTGAACTGGGCGAAACCCTGCTCCTGCGCCTGGGCCAGCGTGCCGCCTGACCGTGCCGTAGGAGGCGTCGCGATCAGCTCGCAGGATCACCACCGTGGGCAGCTCGCCGTGGGCCGAGTCGTCGGCCGGCAGCAGGTCGCGCCCGGCGCGGCGGATGCGCGCCTGCTCGGCCCACCAGGCCGAGGCCGCCGCGCCCGCCATGACCTTGCCGCCATGCCGCAGCCCTCCCCGCCGGTCGAGCGCGACCGGCAGGCGGTCGATCGTCAGGTCCGATCCCGGCAGGGCCGCCGGCGCGACCGGCAGCCGCACCACAAGATTGGCCCCCTCGAGCTTGCTGCCGAAATGGACGAGCATCATGAAGAACGTGATGAGCTGGAGCACCACGTCCAGCAACGGCGTGAGGTTCGGACTGAGCATGCTGGTGGAACGTGAAGCCATGAGCGAGCAGCCGCCCTGTTGTTGCTCGGTTCTGGAAACCAACGCGAACCGTGTGTGTGCCTGGAAGGCCCATCGAATTCTAGAGCAACACGCAGTCCCGGGAAAGGTTGGAAACCCTGGCGCCCTGGCGCATGGTTGTGAGCCGCTGGTGAATGCTCTACGATCAGCGGGGAGGGGAGCCGCATCCCGGAGCGCTTCGCGCATTGCTGGGCTCCTTGCCATTGTAGCGCAAGGGCGGAAGGACGCACGACCATGAAAAGAACCTGGAATCGCCGCGAGCTGGTCTCTGTGCTGGGCGGCGCGGCCGTGGCAAGCCTGGGGCTGGCCGGGCAGGCTCGCCCGGTCCGGGCGAAAAGTCCCAACGAACGGCTCAACATCGCGATCATCGGCTGTGGAGGGCAGGGGGCCGAGAACCTGGAGCGATTGCTCGGCGAGAACATCGTTGCGCTGTGCGATGTCGACGACAACCGCGCGGCCGGGGCCTTCAGCAAGCTTCCCAACGCCCAGCGGTTCCGCGATTACCGCAAGCTGCTGGACGCCATGCATGCCCGGATCGATGCGGTCGCCGTGAGCATTCCGGACCACATGCACGCTCCGGTAAGCCTGGCAGCCATGGAGCTGGGCAAGCACGTCTACTGCGAGAAGCCGCTCACCTGGAGCATCGCCGAGGCGCGCACCATGGCGCGCATGGCCGCGGAGAAGAAGCTGGCCACCCAGATGGGCACCCAGGGCATGGCCGGCGACGGCAGCCGCGCGGGGATCGAGGTCCTGCGCTCGGGAGTGCTCGGCGAGGTCCGCGAGCTGCACGTCTGGACCGACCGGCCCGCCGGCTGGTGGCCCCAGGGAATCGACCGCCCCGGTGGTGCACCCGCCGTGCGCAGCGGCCTGGACTGGAACCTCTGGCTGGGCGTCGCACCCGCGCGGCCCTACCATCCCGCCTACTGCCCGTTCGTCTGGCGGGGCTGGAAAGACTTCGGCACCGGCGCCGTGGGCGATATGGGCATCCACAACGTGGCGATGCCCTTCGCCGCGCTCGAGCTGGAGCCGCCGGTCTCCGCCGAGATCGTTGCGACCTCGGGCCTGAAGCCCGAAACTTTCCCCGTCTGGTCGCGGCTCAAGCTCCAGTTCGCCGCGCGCGCATGCCAAGGGCCGATCACTCTGTTCTGGTACGACGGCGGCCAGAAGCCCCCGGCCGATCTGGTGGGCGGCCGCAAGCTGGCCGACAACGGCGCGATCGTGGTGGGCACCCGGGGAACGCTCTCCTCGGCGGAATGGACCGGCGGCGAGTGGTCGCTGCTGCCCGAGGAACGCTACCGTGATTTCAAACCGCCCGCACCTTCGGTGCCCCGCGCCCCGCGCGAGAGCCACCACCAGGAATGGCTGGCCGCCTGCCGGGGCGGGCCGCCAGCCTTCTGCCGGTTCGACGGCTTCGCATCCCGGCTCACCGAGACCATGCTCGTGGCCAACCTGGCGCTGCGCACCGGCAAGTCGGTGCACTGGGACGCCGCGACGATGACTGTCCCGGGCTGTCCCGAGGCAGCACCGTACATCCAGAGGGAATACCGCACGGGCTGGTGAGACGCCACACGACACGACACGACACGACACGACACGACACGACGAGGCGAGACCTGAGTGTACGCGGCGCACTCCGGCCCGCGGCAGAACGAGCACCCGGGGAGATCCAGCATCATGGCCGGCAAGGTGAAGGTGGGAATCATCGGCTCGCGGTTCGAGGCCGACATCCACGCGGCCGCGTTCCAGATCATGCCGGACGAGGCCGAGGTCGTCGCCGTGGCCTCGCCCACGCCGGGCAACCCCGAGGCCCTGGCCGCCCGCTACGGCATCCCGCGCGTCTTTCACGACTACCGGGCCATGCTCGCCGAGCCCGACATCGAGATGGTCACCATCGCCGCGCCCAACGCGCTGCACGCGCGCATGACCATCGACGCCGCCAGTGCAGGCAAGCACATCGTCTGCGAGAAGCCCCTCTGCATGACGCTCGAGGAGGCCGACCTGATGATCGACGTCTGCCACCGCCAGGGCGTGCTGCTCATGTATGCCGAGGAGCTCTTCTTCACGCCCAAGTACGTGCAGGCCAAACGCATGGCCGACGAGGGAGCGTTTGGCAAGGTCTACATGGTGAAGCAGAGCGAGAAGCACTTCGGCCCCCACGCCGACTGGTTCTGGGACGTGCACAGGTCTGGCGGAGGGGTGTTCATGGACATGGGCTGCCACGGCATCGCCTTCTGCTACTGGTTCCTGAACCGGGCCCCGATCCGGAGCGTCTACTGCCAGATGGCCACGCACGTGCACGGTGCCAGGACGCAGGGCGAGGACGACTCGGTGTGCATTCTCGAATTCGAAGGTGGAGCCGTGGGCCTGGTGGAGAATAGCTGGGCGCGGCGCGGGGGCATGGACGACCGCGTGGAGGTTTACGGCGACGCGGGCCTGACCTACGCCAACCTGCACATGGGCAATTCCCTGCCCACCTACAGCGAGACCGGCTACGGCTACGCCGTGGAGAAGGCCCCCACGACGAAGGGGTGGTCATACCCCGTCTTCGAGGAGCTCTGGAACTACGGCTTCCCGCAGGAGATGCACCACTTCGCCCGGTGCGTTCGCGGCAAGGAGACGCCCATCGCCACGGGCGAGGACGGCCGCATCGTCCAGGAAGTGCTGCTGGCCGGTTACCGCTCGGCCCGCATGGGAGCGAAGGTCGGCCTGCCCTTCCGCCCCACCGGCATCAAGCGCCCCATCGACCTCTGGCTGGGGTCGTGGAGCGAGGAGAACTCGTGAGGTGAGCATCCGTCGTGGGACACGATACCGATCGTGTCACTTCCATTCTTGTCACGTCTCTCTTCTCTCAGTCAAATAGATTCTCACAATAATATCTGTGTGTGACAAGCATAGAACATTGTCCCAAGTGAAGAGGACTGAAGGGACGCGGCAGCACGGGTGCGGCGCACCTCGGCCCTCGGCGCGTGGTTACGCCAGGATCTCCCGGACAACGTTCCCGTGCACGTCGGTGAGGCGGAAATCGCGGCCGGCGTAGCGATACGTCAGGCGCGTGTGGTCCAGGCCCAGCAGGTGCAGCATCGTGGCGTGCAGGTCATGGACGTGGACCTTCCCCTCGACGGCCTGGAAGCCGAACTCGTCGGTCTTCCCGTGCGCATGGCCGCCCTTCACTCCGCCGCCGGCCAGAATGGTGCTGAACCCGCGGTTGTTGTGCCCTCGGCCCGGCTTCTTGGAGACGAAGATGCCGTCGGCCACGGGCGTGCGGCCGAACTCGCCGCCGATCACCACCAGCGTGTCAGCCAGCAGGCTGCGGCGCTTCAGATCGGTGAGCAGCCCGGCCACGGCGCGGTCCAGCCCCTTGGTCTTCTCGCGGAGGCTGTCGGTGAGCGTATCGTGATGGTCCCAGCCCGGGCTGTACACCTGCACGAAGCGCACCCCGCGCTCGATGAGCCGGCGGGCCATCAGGCATTGCCGGCCCACGGACGTGTCGCCGTAGAGCTCCTGCACCGGGGCTGGCTCACGCGCCAGGTCGAAGGCGTCGGTGGCCGCGGTCTGCATGCGATAGGCCAGCTCGAACGACTTGATGCGCGCCTCCAGCCGCGGGTCGTCGGCCCGGCCGGCGGCGTGCCCGCGGTTGAGGTGGTTCAGCAGGTCGAGCTGGAGCCTCTGCTCGGCCGCCGTGGCGAATGGACTGTGGATGTTCTCCAGCAGCCGTCCCACGTCGCGATGCCGGGTGTCCACGGCCGTTGCCTGGCAGGTGGCCGGCAGGAACGCCGCCTGCCAGTTCTCCACGCCCTTGACCGGCGGGCTGCCGTCATAGAGCACCACGAACTCGGGCAGGTTCTGGTCCTCGCGGCCCAGGCCATAGGTGATCCACGACCCGGCGCTGGGCCGGGCCAGCCGGGCATTGCCGCAGTTCATCAGCAGCATCGCGGCGTCGTGGGCGGCCTCCTCGCAGTACATCGAGCGGACCACGCACAGGTCGTCGGCCAGCGCACCCAGGTGCGGCAGCGCAGCGCTCAGCTCCAGGCCCGATTTTCCATGCCGTGAGAAGGGAAACGCCGTGCCGAAGGCCGGCGCCTTGCGGTTCTCGCCGGGCACCGTGATGGGCTTCCCGTCCTGCCTTGAGAGTTCCGGCTTCGGGTCAAAAAGGTCGACGTGGCTGGGCCCGCCCTCCAGGAAGACATGGATCACCTGTCTGGCCCTGGGCGTGAAGTGCGGCTTGCCCGGTGCCGGCACTGCCGCCGCAGGTTTCGACCCGGTGTCCGCCTCCCGGCGCGGGCGCGTTCCGCCATCATCGCCGCGAGTGCCAGGCCGCCGAACCCGCAACCGGTCTGTGCCAGCCAGGCCCGGCGCGAGAGCGAGAGCGTGCGCGTCTCGTCCGTCCCTTGCTCCTGATGATCCGCCATCTGCCAGCTCCTCTCGCCGGGTATGCAATCCACGGTCAACCCGCGGTCAATCCAGATACGTGAACTCGTTGCAGAGCAGCAGCACCTGCGCGAGCTTCTCGCGGGGCGAGAGGTGCCGGGCGGCTGCCTCGGAGGCTGGGGGCTCCACGACCGTGTCGGCGCAGGATCGTTCCGACCCGGCCGGCTCCAGTGCGGCCGCGGCCCGAAGGAAGGCCAGGGCCTGGTCGCGGTCGTCCCGGCTCGGAGCGCGGCCCAGAGCGCAGCCAAAAGCGCGCTCAATGAACGTTTCGTCGTCGTCTCTGTCTCGTGCCGATGCCTCGCCCGCGCGCCGCGCCAGCGCCTGGGCCTGCGCGGCGACGAAACGGCCGTTGAGCAGGAAGAGTGCCTGCTGGGGCACGGTCGTCTCGTGCCGCTCGGGTGTGTGCAGGTCCGGGTTGGCGAAGTCGAAGGCTCGGAAGAACGCCGGCAGGCTCTCGCGCTTCACGGCCAGGTAGAGGGTCCGGCGGCGGGAATCCGGGTGCGCGGCGACGTCGATCGAGCGCCCACCCGTGGCCGGGTCAAGCTGTCCCGAAGCCGCCAGCATGGCATCGCGGAGCGGCTCCAGCTCCAGCCGCTTGCGGTTCTGCCGCCAGAAGAGCTCGTTGGCGGGGTCGACGGTTTTCATTTCCGGCCGGTCGGCGCTCGCCTGCTGGTAGGTGCGTGAAAGCACGATCCTGCGGATCAGCCGCTTGCTGGACCAGCCCTCGGCCATGAGCGAATTCGCCAGCCAGTCGAGCAGCTCCGGATGCGACGGCGGTGCCGAGCGGGTGCCGAAGTCGCCGGGCGTGGCCACCAGCCCATGGCCCAGCAAGTGACCCCAGACCCGGTTCACCCACACCCGGGCCGTGAGCGGGTTGGCCTTGCTGGCGATCGCCTTCGCCAGGTCGTAGCGGCCGGTGCCGTCGCTGAACGGGGGGGCATTCGGGCCGGCCAGCACGGGCAGGAACCGCCGGGGCACCTCGTCGCCGGGGTCCTCCGGCTTGCCGCGGCGGAACACCCGCGTCAGGGGAGGTTCGTCAGCGTCCTCCAGGATCCTCGCCAGGGGCGGCGCGGAGGGGTCATCCCGCCAGTCTTCCACGGCCTTCTTGAGCTCGTCGTACCTGGCCCTGCGCTCGCCTTCCAGCCGGTCCTTCACGTCGCCGGCCGTGCGATCGTCGAGCGGCCCGCCCGGGTCGAAGATGAGCTGGCGGAGCTCCTCCTCGGCCTCGCCATCCAGCGCCGCGGGGCGTTCGCGGTCGGCCCGGTCGGCGTCGGCAAGAGCCTTCTCCCATTTGCGTGCGATCGTGGCAAAGAGCTTGCCGTAGCGGCCGGCCACGTCGCCCAGGTTTGCCGGTGCCTTGCCCGCGAAGAGCTGGGCGATCCGCGTATTGAGCGCCTTGTCTTCGCTGGCGTTGGCCGCGAACCTCGCCGCCAGCTCCTTGCCCCTGGTCGTAAACTCCTCCGGCTTGAGCGCCGCGAAGGCGTGCCACGGCGTCATCACGCGATGATGCTCGGCCCGGGTGCCTTCCAGCAGCGTCCGGTAGAGCACGATGACGTCCGCATGCAGGCCGTCGGGCGCAGGCCCGGCCGGGCAGCCGCGGCCTCGGGCGGCTTGCCCTGGTCTTGCTGCGCGGCCATCAGGTACAGGTCCGCCTTGCGGCGATGATCACCGAAGACGCGCTTCCGCTCGGCCTCGAGGAACCGGTCCAGGTCACGCGTGCGGGCGCACAGCTCGGCGGCGTGCGCCTGAGCCTTCAGCCGCGCATCCGGCCCGGTGATGATGGCCGCGTCGCGTTCCTGGGCACCGGCGAAGACGCCGTAGAGGCCGTAGTAATCGCGGATGGCGATCGGGTCGTACTTGTGGTCATGGCACCGCGCCAGCCGATCGACAGCCCCTGGGTGCCGCGGAAGATCACATCGAGGCGGTCGTCGATGATGTCCGGCTCGCTCCCCTCGAACTTGCGGCCGAGCGTCAAGAAGCCCAGGGCCGCGGTGTCCGGGTGGTTCAGGATCCGGAGCTGGCCGTCCGCGGCGATCTGCTTGATGAGGAACTGGTCATAGGGCAGGTCGGCGTTGAAGGCGCGCACCACCCAGTCGCGGTAGGTGGCGGCCGCGGGATACGCCGTCTCGCCGCTGGCGACCGGGCCCTTCGAGTCGGCGTACCGGGCCACGTCCAGCCAGTGTCTGCCCCAGCGCTCGCCAAACTGTGGAGAGGCCAGCAGCCGGTCCACCAGCGCGGTGTAGGCTTCCGGCGAGGGATCACCGCGGAATGCCTCGAGGTCCCCGGCGCTGGGCGGCAATCCCGTGAGGTCGAAGGTGACGCGGCGCATCAGGGTGCGGCGGTCGGCGGGTTCTGAAGGCGTGAGGTTCTTCGACTCCAGCTTCGCCAGGATGAAGCGGTCGATCTCGCCCGCAGGCCAGTTGGCCGCGCTGACGGCCGGAAGCGACGGAGCACGGACCGGCCGGAACGCCCAGTGGTCTTCAGCCCTGGCCTTCTTGGCAACCTGGATGTTCTCGGCCGGCCAGCGTGCTCCCTTTTTCACCCATGTGGTCAGGGCGGCGATCGCCTCCTCCGGCAGCTTGCCCGCCGGCGGCATCTTCGGCTCCTCCGTGTAGCGCAGCACCTGGATCAGTCGGCTTTGCTCGGGGTCGCCCGCCACCACCAGCGGACCTGCACCGTCGCCGTCGCTGGTCAGATGCGTGGGACCGTCGAGCCGGATGCCCCCCTTCTGCTGCCTGTCCGAATGGCACCTGTAGCAATGCTCAACCAGAACCGGCCGGACCGTCTTCTCGAAAAGCTCGAATTCGTCGGAGCGGGCCAAAGGCACAAGCAATAGCAGGCCGGTAAGGCCTGTGAAAACCGCAAGGCGAGCAAACATGCAGGGTCTCCCAGGGACATCCATCGGGTTCCATCCCAAGATGTACACCGGAGCATCAATTCATCGCGCGCCGGGCGAATCGTCTCACGCCAGCCGCGCGTCCTACTGCATGAGGTTTGCCGCACTCGCCGAAATGTTACAGAGAAAGCCGGCGCTGACCGCCGTGCCTCTCTCCGGGCCGCTCTCCGCCGCGCCGTCCCCGTCCGCCGCGCCTGTTTACTTCCTGGTGCGAATCAGCCAGGTATCCACCACGGGGCCAAGCTGGCCGCGCAGCAGGTTACGGCCGCGCTGGGCGCGGACACGCAGGGCACCTTCGGAAACGCCGGTAATCTGGCTAATCTGGGCGTAGTCCAGGCCCTCGACGTAATGGAGGACGACGGCTTCGCGATAGGACTCGGGAAGCTGGCCGACGGCCAGCCAGAGCCGCGTCGCTTGCTCATCGCGGAGGATGTTCGAGAGCACGCCTTGCCGCGATCCCTCCGCGCCGGGGGCCTGGGCAAGACGGGCCGGGTCCGTCACGGTCGCGTGCCGCTTGAGACGCCGCTGGTGCTCGCGAACCAGGTTCAGGACAATCCCGCGAAGCCAGGCAAGGAACGGAGTCCCGGGGTCGTAGCCGGAGATTCCGACGAAGGCCCGGGTGAACGCCTCCTGCGCGATGCTTTCGGCCTCATCGAAGTCTCCGGTCAGGAACGAGGCCAGGCGCACCAGCGACGCCCGATGGCGCTGGGCGAGCTCGGCGAAGGCGTCGGCCTCGCCGGCCCGGGCGCGGGCCACCAGCACATCCTCGTTCGGCTCGGCTTGGCTCATGGCCCGGCGAATTCGGCGTAGAGGGAGGCGAAATCGGCCTCGTTGTTCCATGCCTGGATGACAGGATCATCCTTGAAGGTGGTGACGCCCAGGTTCGGCAGGCGGCAAGCCAGCGCCAGCCGGGCGTGCTTGAGCACGTTGGCGCGATCATCCTTGTCGGCCCAGAAGCGGGCCAGGCGGTAATGGCCCCAGCCTGTGAGCATCTTCAGCTCGGCGGGGGGCAGGCCGCGGCGGAGCGATTCGTCGGGGCCGGTGAGTCCGCGGATCAGCTCGTCTTGCAGCCGGATGCGGATCTCGGGCGGCGTCGGCAGGTTCCAGAGGATGACGATGGTGGAGTCAAGGAACTTGACCGGGGGCGAAACGACGTCGCGGCACCAGTCGGCGTAGCTTCCCTCGGCGGGCGGCCAGTTGCCGCGGCGGTAGCGCCGCTTGCCGTCGATCAGATCGCGGCGCGCTTCCTGCCAGCGGCCGATGGCCGCGTGAGTCAAGGCGCGAACCAGGTAGAGCGAGAACTCATCGGGCGGCGACTCGAACGCGGGCTCCAGGTGCTGGAGGACCTGCCCGGCGTGGGCCGGCGAGAGCTCGCCGTCGGGCGGCGACTGGAGCTGGAGCCAGGCGTGCAGGGCGGCGACCGGCGGCGGCAGGCTCGCCGCGCGGCCGCCTCCACAAGCTGGTCGAGCGCCAGGTCCTGGCGGCCGTAGTTGAGCAGGAGCACGGCCCTGCCGGTGGATGATTCCACGCCGATGCGGGGCGAGGCGGCCCGGAAGCGCTGGTAGGCGGACTCGAACCCGGAGCGATGGCGCTGGATCGTCCGGTCCGGCTCGTCGCCGTCGGCCGCTTCCCAGACGATACGGCGGTGCCAGCCGCCGGCACGCAGGAACAGCAGGCCCAGGTGGTGCGGGCTGTCTTCCAGGCCGCGCCGCACGGCCTGGGCCGCGCGCGCGTCGAACTCGTCGCGCTGTTCGCGGAGATCGGCCCGCCTGTTCTCGGGCGCCGTCAGGGCTTGCTGGTGGGCGGCCTGAGCCGCCGTGCCGAACGCGTCGGCCTGAAGCATGAGCAGGTCGGCCTTCAGGCTTTCCTTGCCGCGCACCTGCTTCTGCTGGGCAAGACCGAGGGCCTCGGCCATGCGGCCGGCAAAGAGGGCCTCGGCCATGCGACCAAAGAGCTGGAGCTCCGGGTCGGCCGCGGCCGCCAGCCGCAACAGGTCCGCACGGCTGCTGGCCGACGCCGCGGGCCGCAAGAGCGGCTCGGGGAGCGAGCCAAGGTACAGGTGCTCCCAGTGGTAATGCGCCAGGGCGCGCTCCAGGACCACCTCCAGCTGGTCCAGCGCCGCGGCCTTGTCCAGGTCGGCAATCGCGGCGAGGTATTCGCCGGCGCGGCGCAGCAGCTTGCCCCGCACGAGCCGCAGCTCGGGATCCTCGGCATATTGCTTGATGGCCGCGTTCAGGTCTTCCAGCAGGTCCGCCACGCCGTCATGGTAGGTGCGCGCGTCGGCCGCCGAGGAGAGCGTTTGCAGCTCGGCGCGGCCCCGCGCCACCAGCCGCTTGACGTCGATGGCCGGTGCCGGCGGCTGCGGGTTCCTGACCCGGGACCCGGAAGGCAGCGTGAGCCGGGCGGCCGCGAACCCGACCAGCAGGAAGACGGCCGCGACTGCGGTGGCCAGCGCCCAGGCAGAGCGCGGCCGCGGCCGGCCCCAGCGCCTGGGCCGGGGCGCGGGCAGGTCGGCCAGCAGCTCGATCTCGGGAGTGCCTAGCATCTTCCGCAGCATGAAGGCCTGGATGTCGGTGGCCACCGCGCCGGCGGTCTGGTAACGCAGGTCGCGGTCCCTGGTCATCATCCGCTGGCAGATGGCCGCCACCTCTTCGGGTAGCTCCGGCTTGTACTGCCGCAACGGCACCGGCTCGTCGTCGCTGATCTTGCGGAGCACGGCCATGGCGTTGGGGCCGTCGGCCGCGGGCACGCCGGAGAGCAGCTCATACATGATGGCTCCCAGCGAGTAGATGTCGGTCCGGTGGTCCACCTCACCGTGGCCCAGCAGCACCTGCTCGGGCGACATGTAGCGCGGCGTGCCCAGCAGGTCGCCGCTCCGGGAGAGGCCCGCCGGGTCAGTGGCCAGCCGCGCCAGGCCGAAATCGGTCAGCTTGGGACGGCCCGCATGGTCGATGAGCACGTTGGCCGGCTTGATGTCGCGATGCACCACGCCTTGCTCATGGGCCGCCTCGAGCGCCTGGGCCAGGTGGAAAACCACCCGCAGCGCGGTCTCCATGGTCAATCGCGGGCTGCCGATGAGCCGGTCGAGCGACTGGCCCTCCACGTGCTCCATCACCAGGTACGGGTACTCGCCGTCCAGGCCCGACTCGAAGACCGGCACGATGTGGGGGTGCGAGATCCGCGCGGCCGCGCGACTCGCGCTGGAACCGTTCCAGAAGCTCCGGATCGGCATGGCCCGCGGTGGAGAGCACCTTCACGGCCACCGTGCGGTCGAGCGCCGCGTCGTGGCAGCGGTAGACCACGCCGAACGCCCCGCTGCCCAGCCGGTCGATGACCTCGTACTTGCCGATCTGCCGCGGCCATGCCGAGATTGCCGTGGCGTCGTGCCGGCCGGCTCGCTTCACCAGGTTGTGCTGGGCCAGCGATGGATCCATGACGAAGGACGCGGTGATGCCCTGTACCTGGGTGTGAGGCCCGTGGCGGGCGGGAGTCATTCCCCCGAAGCAATGAGCGTCAAATCTACCAGTTCGGGCAGCCGGTTCACAGCCCGAAATCACCGATCGGGCGGTCCCGGGAGGTAAACCCCAAATTCGAATGTTCATAATTATAACAAATTTAAGACAACCCGGTGTTGCTGGGTCCGGGGCCCCGGCCCGGCCCGGGCGGTTCCGCGGTACGGCCCGGGCGGTTGCGCGCCTGGGCTGGTACCCACACCGGGCCGCGGCTTCCCTGGCTTGCCCGCAGGGGGTTGAACCAAAGTTAAACCCGGGCAAAATCCGCGCTACACTCTTTCGCTGGGCCGACCGCTGAGGTTTAATCAGGGAGAAAATACGTGACTGGACCTGGAACCGCTTCAGGATCAACGAGGTGGGAAGCCCACGTGCCGCGACGCTGCCGTCGCCTCCAGGAACGACACTGAAGGGGCCGTGCAACGCCCTCCGCGAGTGAGACTGGCCAAACGATGGCCTGGAAGGTCGAGCTTCCCACCAACCGACACACATTCTCTCCCAAGGCGTGTTGGTTCCATTTTTCAAAGAGTTGGAGATAGGGATCATGCAACGTTGGCGAGTCTTGTTTTCCGCGGCGATAGCGCTGGCCGTTCTGGCCGCGCCGTCCATGCTTTTTGCACAGGGGCCGCCGGCGACGACCCCGACAGCCGCAGCCGTTCCAGAGGCCGCGGCGCCTGCCGCATCGGAATCGACCCTCGAGTTGTTCGCACCTTTGACCCAGTACGCCCTGCCCGAGCGGATCGGTTTGATCCTGACCCTGCTGATCGCGGTGGCCGGCCTGTGCTATGCCGGCATGCTCGTCGGCCAGGTGCTGGGTGCCGACCAGGGCACCCAGAAGATGCGCGATGTGGCTGACGCCGTGCGCGAGGGTGCCTGGGCGTACCTCATGCGGCAGGCCGTAGCCCTCCTGCCCCTGGTCTTCCTGGTCACCGCGATTCTGTACTTCACCGCCGAGACCAGCGGCGCGGTCCAGATCGGTCGAGCGGCGGCCTTCTTCCTGGGGGCCCTGTTCTCCTGGCTCGTCGGGTTCGTGGGCATGAATCTGGCCGTGCGGGGCAATCTCCGCGTGGCGGCCGCGGCCCGAACCAGCTATGGCAACGCCCTTCAGCTTGGCTACCGCACCGGAACCATCACGGGCATGCTCACCGACGGCCTGGGCCTGCTCGGCGGCACGACGATCTTCATCGTCTTCGGCGAGAAGGCCTATGAGGTTCTGCTCGGCTTCGGCTTCGGCGGCACGCTGCTGGCGCTGTTCATGCGGGTCGGCGGCGGCATTTACACCAAGGCGGCCGACGTGGGCGCCGACCTGGTGGGCAAGGTCGAGGCGAATATTCCCGAGGACGACCCCCGCAACGCGGCCACCATCGCCGACAACGTCGGGGACAACGTGGGCGACTGCGCCGGAATGGCGGCCGACATCTTCGAGAGCTACGAGGTGACGATCGTCGCGGCCATGATCCTGGGCTACGCCAGCTTCGGCCACAAGGGCGTGATCTTCCCGCTCCTGGTGCGAGCCATCGGCGTGGTCGGCTCGATCATCAGCACCTACAGCGTGCGTGCCGGGGCCGACAGCACCAGCGACGAGGCCCTGCACTCGGTCCACCGCGGGTTCTTGATCGGCTCGGTCATCAGCGTGGTCGGCTTCATGGTGCTGGGGCTGGCCTACCTGCACTTCGACGATGACTACATGCGCAAGTATCCCCAGGCGGCCTACGGCTTCAAGGTCACTCCCGACTTCGAGGCCGCTCGCGATATCGCCGTGAAAGCCGGCAGGCCCTTGAAGGACTTCACCCAGAGCTATCCCGGCCCCATTCTGGACGCCGCGGCCCAGCCGGTCTGGGCGAACTTCGGGATGTCCAACGGCCTGGATATGCGCCCGGCCTGGACATGCCTGATCGGCATCATCCTGGCGATCGCCCTGAACAAGTGCACGAGTTACTACACGCACACCATGTACGAGCCGGTCAAGAGTATGGCCAAGGCGTGCCAGACCGGTCACGCGACCAACATCATCCAGGGCATCGCCGTTGGCTATGAGTCGGCCGTGGTGGGCACGCTGATCATTGCCATCGCCATCCTCTTGTCCGTGCTCATCTACACCGGTTCCAGCCCGCTGTTTGTCGCCTATGGAGTGGCGATGTGCGGCATCGGCATGCTGACCCTGACCGGCAACACGATCTCGATGGACGTGTTCGGCCCGGTGGCCGACAACGCCAACGGCATCGGCGAGATGGGTTATGACAAGGCCGAGATGGGCGAAAAGAACTACGCGCACGCCCGCCAGATCCTGGCCGACCTCGACGCGGTGGGCAACACCACCAAGGCCGAGACCAAGGGCATCGCGATCGGCTCGGCCGTGATCGCGGCCGTCAGCCTCTTCGCCAGCTTCATCGCCGTCGTCGCGGTGGGTAGCGAGGACAAGGTCGCGACCCTGCCCTTGAGCCAGTACCTCACCGAGGCCGGCCAGTACTCGGTTGCGACACCGCGGGTGTTCATCGGCGCCCTGATCGGCGGCTGCGTGCCGTTCCTGTTCAGCTCGATGCTGATCCGCGCCGTGGGCCGTGCCGCCTTCCTGATCGTCAAGGAATGCCGCATGCAGTTCCGCGACAAGGAGATCTGGGCCGGTACCAAGAAGCCCGACTACGGCCGGGTGGTCAACATCTGCACCGCATCTGCCCAGCAGGAGCTGATCGGCCCGGCGCTGCTGGCCATCGTGGTGCCGATTCTGGTCGGCATCTATCTTGGCACTCAGGCACTGGCCGGCTACCTGGCGGGCATGATCATCGTCGGGCAACTGCTCGCCGTGTTCATGGCCAACGCCGGCGGCGCCTGGGACAATGCCAAGAAGCTGATCGAGGACGAGCCCCGCACCGAGTTCACCGGCAAGGGCTCCGAGCGCCACAAGGCGGCCGTCACCGGCGATACCGTCGGCGATCCGCTCAAGGATACGGCCGGCCCGGCGCTGAACCCGCTGATCAAGGTCATGAACATGGTGTCGCTGCTGGCGATCGCCTGGATCATCGCCAATCACGACAAGTGGTGGCTCTACGGCGTGGTCGGCGTCATCGGCATCTTGCTCGTCATCTGGGCCGTCTGGCGGTCCAAGACCGAGAGCAAGGAACTCCGCGAGATGGAGAGCGAGCTCTCCGGCGCCGCAGCACCCGAGAAGGACCTCGAGACCGTCGGCAGCCACTGAAGCAACAGGTGCTGACTTGAATGCCCCCCCACTCTCGACCCCAAAATGGGAGTGGAGGGGGTTCCGTACCGATGAGACCGCTCCGTTCCTTGCTCATCACGCAGGAACCAGGGCGGTTTTCTTTTTGGCTTCGGGGTTCGGGCTCGGAGAGTTTTACCAGACAAATAGCTTCGGGGCCTGAAATCGTGGGGAAGCACGTCGTTATCCTCGCGTCGGGGGAAACCGAGCGCCGGTCGCTTCCGCACCTGCTTTCGCACCTTCAGACCGAGGACATCGTCGTGGAAAACTCCATCACGCCGACTGACCGCTGGTGCGAAGCGGGCGGCTCTGCTGGGCTTGGAGGAAGGCGCGGGCGACGGCGAAGTCGTCAAACGGAATGACACGGTCGGCGAGGATCTGGTAGGCGTCGCGGCCCTTGCCGGCAATCAGAACCGCATCCCCCGGGCGGGCGTCGGTCAGAGCAGCCTCGATGGCGGCCCTGCGGTCGGGCTCAACACGCACCTTGCCCGGACGGCGAAAGCCGCCCAGCACGTCGTCCAGGACCTGCGCGGCTGGCTCGGTCCGGGGGTTGCCCAGGGTAAGGATCACCCGGTCCGCCCCGAGCTCCGCGGCTTCGGCCAGGGTCCTGCGAGTGGCCCGGTCCTGGTTCCCCTCGGCACTCAGAACGCAGTGAACCTGCCCGGCCGCCACCGCGCGAGCGCCTGGATTGCCTGGTAGAGCGGTGTGGCGGTCCGGGCCGCGTCGATCCGGACGTCGAATGGCTGTCCCTCGTCGACCGCTTCCAGGTGGCCGGCCACGTTGCCAACACCTTCCAGCCCGGTGACGACGGCGTCCAGGTCGATCTCCAGGGCCCAGGCGAGCGCCGCGGCGGCCACGGCGTGACCGACCTGCCTGGGGCCATAGAGCCGCAGGTCCACGGTCGCCGCACGGTCGAAACCGTGGAGCACGAACCGTGAGCCGGCCGCGTCGACCCGCAGGATCCGGGCCGAGACGTCCACCTGGTTGAGATGCTTCATGCCGAAGGTGACGCGGCGCGCGTCGAGGTTGACGCCACCGAGGATCTCGGCGTGCGGGTCATCGGCATTGACGACGGCGGCCCCGCCGGGTGCGATCTTGCGGAACAGCCTGGCCTTGGCACGCCGGCGTTCGAGTGTTGCGCTCGCGGGCAAGCCGTACGGAACGCCGATGTCCGTCGCCAGGGCTGCCTGGAGGGTGACCCCCTCCAGGCATTGCGCCTCGAGGGCATCGGCGGAAACCTCGAGGACACCGGCGGCACAGCTCTGATCCACCATGAACGCCAAGATGGAAGCCAGCCCGGCTGCGCCTGCGGGCCACGCGTGCGTCGGCCGCAAGACCTCGGTCCCCGCCGGGCGGCGGGTCCTGCCGTCGGACCAGCCGAGGGAACCGACCAGGCCGCACCGCAGGCCGGCGGCTTCCAGGATGGAATGGACGAAGAGGCTGGTGACCGTCCTGCCGAAGGTGCCGGTGACTCCCAGGGTCATGAGCCGCTCGGACGGGTCGCCGGCCAGGGCCTGGCAGATCACGGCATGGGCGGACCGAGAGTCGTCGACGACCACCTGGAGCCGGCCGGCCTCGGGGCAGGGCTGCTCGACGACCACGCCGGCCGCCCCGCGGTCGAGGGCCTGGCGCACGAAGGCGTGGCCATCATAGGACGCATCGCGGACGGCGACGAAGACCTGCCCGGGATCCAACCTGCGATGGTCGTCAGTGCAGCCCGAGACTTCCCAGTCCGGGCAGCCCACGAACCGGGCCTTCGGCAGCAACTTCCGCAGGCTCACCGAGGGAATCCCTCGTTCCGGTAGACGGTCAACGAACCAGCGTGCCATCGGCATACGCCTCCTTGCCTTGCCAGCCGTGTCTCACTTCGCGCTCAGTCCCATGCGGCTTGCCCGACTCAGGCGCGAATTCCTTTTCGCCCATGCCGGGTGTCTGAGTCCACGCCGCGTGATTGCCGGCCGCCAGCATTCGGGCCGGAACCGCGCGGGCCGGGGCCCTGGCGTCATCGCCTTCTCGCCTTGCGGACCAGGTACATGGCCCGCCCTGGTTTTCCGTCGTCTGGTCTGGTCATGAACTTCCCATGTTTTGTACGAGTGGGTCGTTCCGTCTCGCAGGAGATGCGTTGCGTGCAGGTGGCGGCATTTTCACGAAACGGGGGAAAAAGGCAATGGCAGAGTGGGCCGTTGCCGATAATTGAAAGTTTGACCCTGGTCCTGCAACGGATTGTCAAAAGTACCGGCCGAATCAGGGCGAATCGGAGGGTGCCGGCGGCAGGGCGGAGCGCGGGCTCGCGGCGGTCGGCGCGGCCGCCAGGGCCGCACTGACGGCGAACGGGTGGGGGTGCGCCGCGGCGCCTCCCATGG
Source organism: uncultured Planctomycetaceae bacterium (assembly GCA_963833985.1). Classification (GTDB taxonomy): domain Bacteria; phylum Planctomycetota; class Planctomycetia; order Isosphaerales; family Isosphaeraceae; genus Aquisphaera. The sequence goes on along the minus strand of CAWIAD010000002.1, from coordinate 5,441,770 downwards.
GCATGGGCATCGGAACCGTGGGCGTCCGCGGCGCGGGCGGTGTGGCGCCGGCGTCCTGTGGCGCACACCCGGAGCGAACTTCTCCAGCAGCGGCTCGGCCCCGATGGCCACCTCCAGCGACAGCCGCGCGATCCGGTTGCGGAACAGCGAGTAGAAGAAGATCGCGGGGATGGAAATGGCAATTCCCTCGAGCGTGGCAAAGAGCGCGGTGGAGATGCCCGCGGCAAGCTGGTTGGCCTGGGGCGATGAGCCCTCCAGGGCGATGACGCGGAAGGCCATGATCATGCCGTAGACGGTGCCCACCAGGCCGATCATGGGTCCGATCGTCCCCACAGTGGCCAGGTAGGTGGTGCGATGCTCCATCTCCATGGTGGCATTTTCATTGGCCATCTCCATGGCGCGCTGCGCCAGTGGCAAACCTCCCGGCAGCTTGCGTACGCCGGCGATCAAGATCCGAGCGAACAGGGAGTCGTCGTTCGCCAGCCGGTGATAGGCATCGCTGTACTTCTTCTGATCCAGCAGCTCGTGGAGCTCGCGCACCAGCGGTCCCGGCATGGCGACGGAGCCGCGGTAGCGGAGGGCCATCCAGACCACCAGGGCAATCAGGTAGAACGACATCGCGGCGATGACCAGGCCAATCGGGCCGGAGGCGCGGACCGCCCAGCCCCACATCGAATTGTTGCCCCGCACGCCGGACCGGCTTTCGCCGGCGGGGGCGGCACCGTCGGCCGCCTCGCCGCCGTCATCCGCGGCCGCCGTCGCAGCCGTGCCGCGGCCGCCGGCACCGGCGGATTCCTGGGCCCGGCCCGTCGTGCCGAACAGGTTCAAGCATGGGAGCAGTAACGCCAGGGCCGCCGCCAGCACCAGCGCCGCCCGATCAGGGACCTTGCTCACCCATATCCTCCCGCTCAGCCCCGACCGCCCAGACACCCGGGCGGTTTAACCCCAATACCGTTGAAATAGCGTTTACGAGAAGAAGGCAAGAGCTTTGCGACAGACTTGTTCCCACGCTCTGCGTGGGAACACCGGTCGGAACGCTCTGCGTCCCATGGATTTCCCAGCGGCACGGGCCAAATCGACGCGGAGCGTCGCAGACGGCATTCCCACGCGGAGCGTGGGAACGAGGAACAAACTTCTGCCTGTACTAAACTTATCGCTATTTCAACAGTATTGGGTTTGACATAACCTCCGGCAAGGCCAGATCCTGCCGCCGGCCCCTCCCTGCCACCTTAGCGAATCGGCCATCTGCCAACAACCTCCCGCGCTCTGGTTCGGTCCCGCTTTGCCCAACTTCAAATCCCGGAGCGGCCTGAGCATCGGTCCGGGCCGCCCGGCCAGGTCGTTAAGCATCGTTCACAAGCAAGCCGATCCTGAAAACAATGGGTGTGAATATCTGGTATCTCCCTGAGTAACAACCAAACCCTCACATCGCCTTGCGTGCAATGAACTACGCTTTTTTCTTCAAATCTTAACTAAACCTCAATCCCTCACGATTACAATACAGGGAGGATGGGCCCATGCAAACTTACGGATATGTTTACTCGTTTTGGACCGCTCCATGGAGCCGATGGAGTGAGCCTCGCTGCAAGTGTTGTACCTGGAGCGAGCCATTCCTCAGGCGGTCATCCTCACGCACCGTGTTTCAAGGAGTTTTCGCTGGTGATCACTTCAAGTTCTACTCGCCGGTCAGGCGGTTTCACGCTGATCGAGCTGCTGGTGGTGATCGCGATCATCGCCGTGCTGATCTCGCTGCTCTTGCCGGCCGTGCAGTCGGCCCGTGAGGCGGCCCGCCGCGCGCAGTGCACCAACAACCTCAAGCAGCTTGCCCTGGCCGCCAGCAACTACGAGTCGGCCAACGGCTGTTTCCCGGGCGGCTCGTTCTCCGGCCAGCTATTCAACCCCCCGCACTGGGGCACCTACCCCGAGAGCTGGAGCTGCTTCGTGTTCATGCTCCCGTACCTCGAGCAGGCGCCGATGTACACATCGGTGAACTTCAACCTGATGTCCGCCGACGTCAATAACCTGACCATCTGCGGCGTACGCGTCGCCTCGCTCGTCTGCCCGAGCGATGTCCAGAACGATACCATCCCGATTCCCGGCAGCCGCTCCTCCTCGATCACACCCGGCTGGAGCTGGAACCTGATCCCCTCCGGCGGCATTGATTCCCCCTACACCAGCTCCAGCACGCTCATCCCGGGCAACTGGCAGCAGGCCTACACCAGCTATGCCGGCAATGCGGGGACGTTCACCTTCGGCTTCTCGCACCTGATGATGAGCTCGGTGCTGGGCTACTTCAACGGCACCATCTACAACGATAGCTCCGTGCGGATCGCCAGCATCACCGACGGCACCAGCAACACGTTCCTCTTTGGCGAGCATAGCAAGGGGCTGCTCTACAAGCTCGATCCCGGTTACGCCGTCTCGGACAACGCGTGGAACTCGGGCCGCTGGTATGACAGCCTCTTCGCCACGATGTATCCGCTGAACATCGGCAATGGCAACAACATCTCCTTCGGCGGCAACACCAACGACAGCTACTATTTCCCGACGGTTGCCGGCAGCTTCCATCCCGGCGGGGCCAACTTTGCCTTCTGCGACGGCTCGGTCCGGTTCATCAAGAATTCGGTGAGCAGCTGGACCTTCAACCTGGCCAATGCCGACAGCTACGGCGACGCCCTGCCCGATAACACGACGTTCATCTCCGTGTCCGCCGTGCCCCCCGCTTCCAAGACGGGCAGCTACCTGCTGAACATGAACAACTCGACCACGCCGCCGACTCCCGCGCAGCTTGGCGTCTACCAGCAGCTCTCCACCCGCGCCGGTGGCGAGGTGATCAGCGGCGACTCTTACTGAGAAAACCGTGCCGGGCCGCGGGGCTGGCAATCTCAACCTCAGCAAGCAACCCGGGAATGGCCAGGTTCCTCATGGCCGTCCCGCGTTGCTTGCTTTTTTGCGTCGCACACGGAGAGACTCCACTGATGATCCGATCCCATCGCGCTGCCTGCGTCCTCATCGCCGCGCTGGTTGCCGGTTGCAGCCAGGGCGTTGACACTTCCAACCCGGGCGCTCCTCCTCCGCACGGAGGAAGCCTGGTGAAGATACCGGGCAACCAGGGCTTCGTGGAGGTGGTCAAGAAGACGGCCGGCTCGAGCAAGGAGCCGGTCAGCGGCGAGGCGACGTTCTACTTCCTCAAGGACATGAACTCGCCCCTCGAGCCGGCACCCAGCTCCGGAACGCTCACCGTGGGCAAGAAGAAGGTGACGCTCAAGAGCGAGGGCGACGGGCTGGTCACGCCGCCAGGCCCGGCCCTCTTTCCCAAGGGAGAGGTGGACGGCCTCCTGACCGTGGACCTGAACGGCAAATCGACCACGATCCCCCTCGGAGTGCGCTGAGGAATCACGCGGGCCCGGCCAGCGGCCAGCGACCGGGGCGTCTTCCCCGTTGACTCGCGGTTCCGGTACCGCTACAGGGCTCAACCGCGGCAGGCCTGGCGCAGGCGTTCCAGGTTCACGGTGGTCGTCGCGATCGAGCCCACCCAGCGCCCGGACCGGTCGGGAGCATGGAAGTCGCTGCCGGCGATCGGGACCAGGCCGAGCTGAGCGGCCCAGTCACAAAAGCGGCGGCCGAGACGGGCCGAGATCCCCGGTCCGTCGACCTCGATCGACCCCAGCCTCGCTCTCGCCAGGGCATCAAGCTGGGTCAGCCGCAGGTCGAACGGCGGATGCGCCAGGCCGGGCACTCCACCGGCCGCCCGCACCAGGTTGATCGCGGCGTACACATCGAGCCGCGGCTTGGGCACGTCGGCCGGGCGTCCATCCGCCAGGAACTGGAGGAACGCCGCGCGTTCGCTGGCCACCTGGCCGGTGCGGACCAGGTACAGGGCGGCGTGCCGCCGGCCCAGGACCGCGCGGGGGAACCAGCGGTTGAGCATGTCCAGATCAACGGCCAGGCCCTGCTGGCGAAGCGCCTGGGCCATCGACCGCATTCGCTCCTGGCGTCCTTCCGCCAGCCAGTGCAGTGCGGCCGCCAGCGGTTCGTCCTGCGCGCGGACGAAGTGTCCAAGCAGATGCACCTCGCGGCCCTCGAAGCCACAGGTCAGCTCCACGCCGCTGACCAGCTCGATACCCAGCCGCACGGCCTCCGGCCGGGCCGTCGCCAGGGCAGAGACCGTGTCATGATCGGTGATGGACAGCGCGGCCAGGCCCACGCCGGCCGCGGCTCGGACCACCTCGCCCGGCGCAGGCACCGTCGGAGTGCGTGGTGTGCACGTGCAGGTCCGCACCCTGAACTCGGCGCAGGCCTGCGCGCGTGGGGACTGTTCGCAAGCCGCGCCAGTGGCCGTTCATCGCGGGGCTTCGTCTTCGAGCCCGGTGTCGCCGGGCGTCTGCTCAGGCGTCTGCGGGGTGTCGGCGGCCGCGTGCTCGGAACCTTCCGTGGCGGCGGCCCCGGCGTGGAGCTGGAGCACGCGGTCGAGGATGCCGTTGACGAACCGGCTGGATTGCGAGGTGCTGTACCGCTTGGCCAGCTCGAGGGCCTCGTTGATGGCGACCTTGGCGGGAACTTCGGAGCAGAAGAGCACCTCGTAGGCCCCCAGCCGCAGGATATTGCGATCGATGGCGGCCATGCGGTCGATGCGCCAGTTCTCGGCGACCTGCTGGATCATCGCGTCGATGCTGGGCTGATGCTCGCGCACACCGCCCACCAGCGCAGTCGTGAACTCGACGAGCCTGGGCTCGCCGAGGGTCCGGCGATTGATGAACTGGTGCACCTCGGCGACGGGCATCCCAGGGTTCTGCTCGACCTGGTAGAGCACCTGGAGTGCGACTTCACGGCCTCGGGAGCGTCGCGTCATGATCAGCTAACCTCTGCATCAGGCCCGCGGCGTGCCGCGCAATCAGCGCCCTGGAACGGCCGTGCCAACCTTCCCGCCGCCGTCGGAGTTCGCCGTTCCAGAAGGATCTCCCTCTCCCGGTCCGGTCCTTCCCGCACGTATCCCGACATCTTGAATGATACGCCAAGCGGCCACTGGTCGGAAAGGCCAGCGGATTGCGGGCACGGCGGCCGGGCAACGGCACGCATTCCGGGCGGTGGCTTTCTGCTACAGTTCGCTGGCTTTCCGCAGCTTTGCCGGCTCGCCGGGGTTCAGAGCGGCCGCCACGGCTTTCCTCAGGAAAGCGTCGAAGGCCGGTGTCTCCAGCTCGCCAGGCCCATGAGCCGTGATCACGACCTCGTCCACAAGACCGACGCGCGTGATCTTGAGCCGAGGGGCATCGCTGAGTACCGGCGTGGAGCCCTGGTGGAAGGGTACGAGCTTGAGCGAGTTTTGCAACCTTCGCTCGTTGAAGATGTTGCGCGGTACGAAGAAGCGGAGAACCACCACCCATTCGCCCGATGTGGTGGCGTGGAAGAAGGGGAAGCGGATGGACGGGTCCTTGTCGGCGGGCTCGACGCGCACCACCCCGCGCTCGGTCCAGACCGTGGGGGCGAAGCGGCCGTTGCCCAGCTCCTCGATCCGGTCGACGACCCGGGCCAGAATCTGGCCGTCCCACCGCGCAGGGCGCCCGTTGCGGGCCACGCGGTCGCGGGTGTGCCAGCCGCGGCCGTCGATTTCCCAGGGGGCCCGCGCCTGAGCGTCCGCTGGCGCTCCCGCCGTCGCCGCCGTCGCCGTCGCCGTCCCGCGTTGCGATGTGGTCCTGGCCTTGGCCTTGGCTTTGAGCTTGCCTCGGGCGTTGGTATCGCCGGTCGCCGTTGCCGGCTGGCGCTCGCCGCCGTCGCCCCCGGCCCGCGCCGCCTCGATCGCCTTGCGGGCGGCGGCCTTGGGGTCGAATTTCGGCCGCTCCGCGAACGGGCCGCCCGCCAGCAGGCCCTTGAGGAACCGGGCGGTATGGCTGCGCGGGCAGGCGGCGATCTCCTCGGGAGGGCCCTCGGCCACCAGCTCGCCCCCGCCTGCACCCGCTTCGGGGCCGAGATCGAGCACCCAGTCGGCCGTCTTGATCACCTCCAGGTTGTGCTCGATGATGACCACCGTGTTGCCCAGGTCGGCAAGGCGGTGCACCACCTCCAGCAGCTTCTTGACGTCGTCAAGGTGCAGCCCGGTGGTGGGCTCGTCCAGGATGTACAGCGTCTTGCCGGTATCGGGCCGGGCCAGCTCGGCGGCCAGCTTCACGCGCTGGGCTTCCCCGCCGGAGAGCGTGGGCGCGGCCTGGCCCAGGGGAAGGTACCCCAGGCCGACGTCGTGCAGGGTTTGCAAGATCCGCCGCAGCCGCGGCACGCTGCTGAAAAGCTCCAGCGCTGCGTCGACCGACATCTCCAGCACGTCCGCGATGGTCTTGCCGCGGAAGGTGATGGCCAGGACCTCGGGGACGAACCGCTTGCCTCCGCAGGCGTCGCAGGTGATCCAGACGTCGGGAAGGAAATGCATCTCGATCCGCTTTTGTCCGGCCCCCTCGCAGGCCTCGCAGCGGCCGCCGGCCATGTTGAAGCTGAAGCGCCGGGCCGAGTAGCCGCGCACCTTCGCTTCGGGCAGCTTCGAGAACAGCTCGCGCACCAGGTCGAACGCACCGCAGTACGTGGCCGGTATGGAGTTCGGCGTGGTACCGAGCGGCGATTGATCGACGCTGATCACCTTGTCAATCCGGTCCAGCCCGTCGATGGCCTCGTGCGCGCCGGGGGTGACGGCCGCGCGGTGCAGCGTCTTGGCGGCGGCCTTCCAGAGGATGTCCTCAACCAGCGAGCTCTTGCCCGAGCCGGAGACGCCGGTGACCACGGTGACCACGCCCAGCGGGATGCGGACATCCAGGTCATTGAGGTTGTGCTGCCGGGCGCCGCGGATCGTGATGCCCGGCACGCCGGCGGCGGCGCTGGCGGGACGGCGGTTCGACGGGATCGGGATGGCAGCCTTGCCGCTGAGGTATTGCCCGGTGAGCGACTGCGCGCTGGCTTTCACCTTCCCGGGCGGCCCGGACGCGGTGATGGTGCCGCCGAACTGGCCCGAGCCGGGCCCGAAATCGACCAGGTGATCGGCCGACTCGATGATCTCACGGTCGTGCTCCACCAGCACCAGCGTATTGCCCAGGTCGCGGAGGTGCCGCAGCGCACCGAGCAAACGGAAGTTGTCGCGCGGGTGCAGGCCGATCGTTGGCTCGTCGAGCACGTAGAGCACGCCGGTGAGCCCGCTGCCGATCTGGCTGGCCAGGCGGATGCGCTGGCTCTCGCCGCCGGAAAGCGTGGGCGTGCCGCGTGCCAGGCTGAGGTAATCCAGCCCCACGTCCACCAGGAAGGTGAGGCGTTCGCGAATCTCGCGCACCAGGTCGCCGGCGATGTGCCGCTCGTCGCCGCTGAGCTTCAGCTTCTTGAAGAAATCGAGGGCGGCCGCCAGCGGCCAGCGGGAGATCTGGTCGATGGTGTGAGCGTGAAACTTGACGGCGGCCGCGTCGTCGCGCAGGCGAGCGCCCATGCAGGCCGCGCAGGGAACGTCGTCGACCATCCCCTGGAGCTTCCAGCGATAGACGTACGACACCCGCGCGGCTTCCTCGATGGCCGGGAAGAGGCCCTTGTACTGGAACGAGAAGCCGGGCTGGTCCGTCTCTGGATCGGCGGCCACGGGGTACCAGGTGTCGCCCGCTCCGTGCAGGATGATGCGCCGGTGCCGGCCCTCCAGGTCGTCGAACGGGGTGTCCAGGTCAATCCCCTCCGCACCGGCCAGCGCGGCGATCATACGGGCGAACTGCGGGTTCTCGCCGAAGCCGGGCCAGACGTCGACCGCACCCGCGCGGAGGCTGCGCCGCGGGTCTGGAATGAGCACGGCCGGGTTCGCCCCGTGCTGCGTGCCCAGGCCCTCGCAGACCGGGCACCAGCCGAGCGGGCTATTGAACGAGAAGTGGTGCGGCGAGAGCTCTTCAAAGCTCCGCCCGCAACGGTCGCAGGAGCGGTGCTGGCTGTACCGGTCCACGTGCCACTGCGGCTCGTTCTCCGCCTCGCCCACCCGCGCCACGAGGACCACGCCCTTGCCCAGGTCGAGTGCCGATGCGACCGAGTCGGCCAGCCGCGAGCGGGTCGAGCGGCGCACGACGGCCCGGTCGACGACCACCTCGACGCGGTGCTTGCGGCGATGGCTCAGCTTCGGCGGCTTGTCGAGATCGACCGAGCTGCCGTCCACCCGCACACGGGCGAAGCCGGAGGCCTTCAGCTCGTCCCAGAGCGCCTCGTATTCCTCGCCGTCACGCCGCTCCACCGGCGCCATGATGAAGATGCGGGTTCCCTCTTCCAGGTGGAGAACCTTCTCGACGATCTCGTCGGCGGTCTGGGTGCCGATGGGGATACCGCAGACGGGGCAGTGCGGGGTGCCCAGCCGGGCCATGAGGATGCGCAGGTAGTCGTGGATCTCGGTGACCGTGCCCACCGTGGAGCGCGGGCTCTTGCTGGTGGTCTTCTGCTCGATGCTGATGGCCGGCGAGAGCCCGCTGATGCGCTCCACCCGCGGCTTCTGGAGCGGGGCCAGGAACTGCCGGGCATAGCTGGAGAGGCTCTCGACGTAGCGCCTCTGGCCCTCGGCATAGAGCGTGTCGATCGCCAGCGAGCTCTTGCCGGAGCCCGAGGGCCCGCTGCACACGGTCATGCGGTGCCGCGGGATGTCCAGGTCAATCCCCTTCAGGTTGTGCTGCCGGGCGCCGCGCACGCAGATGGCGTCGAGGCCTTCCTCGGACGACCGGGACCTGCGGCCCTGGTTCTTCCGCCCGTTCGCGCTGCCGGCGGCCGCGGTCCCGACGCGGCGCTCGATGATCGGGCGCCAGCGCCCGCCGCAGCGCCGCGCCGGTGTGGCTGGAGGGGATTTGCGCGACTTCTTCAGGCGTTCCCTCGGCCACGATCCGGCCGCCGTCGTCGCCCCCCTCGGGGCCCAGGTCCATGATCCAGTCGGCCGTCTTGATCACGTCCAGGTTGTGCTCGATGACCACCACCGTGTTGCCCTGCTCCTTGAAGCCGTGCAGCACCTCCAGCAGCTTCTTCACGTCCTCGAAGTGCAAGCCCGTGGTGGGCTCGTCCAGGATGTACAGCGTCTTGCCGGTGCTCTTCTTCACCAGCTCACGCGCCAGCTTGATGCGCTGGGCCTCGCCGCCGGAAAGCGTGGGCGAGGCCTGGCCCAGCTTGATGTAGTCCAGCCCCACGTCGTGCAGCGTCTGGAGCATGGCCGCGACCTTGGGCACATTGGCGAAATGCTCGAGCGCCTCCTGGACGTCCATGTCGAGCACGTCGCTGATGCTCTTCCCCTTGAAGCGGACGTGGAGCGTCTCGCGGTTGAACCGCTTCCCCTCACAGACCGGGCAGGTCACCCAGACGTCGGCCAGGAAATCCATCTCCAGCCGGTTCGAGCCGTTTCCCTCGCAGGCCTCGCAGCGGCCGCCGGGGACGTTGAAGCTGAACCGGCCCGGCTGGTAGCCCCGGGCCCGTGATTCGGGAAGCTTCGTGTAGAGGTCGCGGACCTGGTCGAAAAGCTTGATGTAGGTGGCCGGGTTGGAGCGCGGGGTGCGGCCGATCGGCGACTGGTCGATGTCGATCACCTTGTCAAGCTGGTCCATCCCCTCGATCGCCCGGTGCGCCCCGGCGCGCCCTCGGCGCGGTTGAGGTCGCGCGCCAGCACCTCGCGGAGGATGTCGCCCACCAGCGAGCTCTTGCCCGAGCCGGAGACGCCGGTGACGCCGATGAACAGGCCCAGCGGGAAGGCGGCGTCGATGTTCTTGAGGTTGTTGTGGCCGGCTCCGCGGACGGTGACGAAACGGCCGTCGGGCGGCTTGCGGTGCGCTGGCACGGCGATCTCGGCCTTGCCGGCGAGGTACGCGCCGGTGAGGCTTTGCTTCGACTTCGCCAGGTCCTGGAGCCTACCCTGGGCGACGATCTCGCCCCCCTTGATGCCCGGCCCGGGGCCGAAATCGACCAGCCAGTCGGCCGCGCACATGGTGTCCTCGTCGTGCTCGACGACAATCACCGTGTTGCCCACGTCGCGGAGCCGTTGCAGCGTGGCGATGAGCCGGTCGTTGTCACGCGGGTGCAGGCCGATGGAGGGCTCGTCCAGGATGTAGAGCACGCCCACCAGCCCCGCCCCCACCTGGCTGGCCAGGCGGATGCGCTGGGCCTCGCCGCCGGAGAGCGAGGGTGCGGCGCGGTCGAGCGCCAGGTAGTGCAGGCCAACGTCGCTGAGGAACTTGAGCCGGCCGCGGATCTCCTTCAGCAGCTCGTCGGCGATCATCCGGGAAACGGCGTCGAGCGGCACCACACCCGTGCTTGCCGCCTCTTGCCCGGCTCCTGTGCCGCTGGTACCGGCCCCGGCCTCAACCCCGGCCTCGGCCTCGGCCTTTGCCCCGGCCCCGGCCTTTGCCTCGGCCAGTTCATCGAAGAACCGTGCCGCGCGGCCGATGGGCATGGCGCCCACCTCGACCAGGGTCTTTCCCCCCACGCGCACGGCCCGTGCGCGGGGGTTCAGCCGGGTGCCCCGGCATTCCGGGCAGGTCATGCTGCGCATGAAAGGCTCGAGCTGCGCGCGGGTGGGCCCGCCGGCCGACTTGCGGTAACGGGCGAGGAGCTCGGTGGCCACGCCCTCCCACTTTTCGGCGTGCGACCAGACCTTCTGCCGGCTCTTCCAGTGGTGCACGATCAGCCGGTCCCCTGCGCCGTGGAGCCAGACCCTGCGGAACCGCTCGTCGAGCTTGCTCCAGGGGCCCTTGAGCATGGTTCCCCTGGGAGGGCCGTCCGCGTCAGCCTCGAAGTTGGCCGCGACGCCCTCGAAGAGGTGCTTGCGCCATTTGCCCACTTCCTTCACCGGGCCAATCGGGGCAAGGGCGCCGTCCCAGACCGAGAGGTCCGGGTCGGGAACGAGCAGCTCGGGGTCGAAGTCGTGCCGTACCCCGAGGCCGTCGCAAGCCAGGCACATGCCCTGCGGGCTGTTGAAGCTGAAGAGCTGCGGGCTGGGCGGGTCGAAGCTGAGGCCGCAGAACGTGCAGGCATGGTGCGACGAGAGCAAGAGGTCGGGCTGGCCGTCCACGGCCACGATGACACTGCCTTCGCCCAGCTTGAGCGCCTGCTCGACGGCCTCGGCCAGCCGCGTCCGTGCGCTCGGGCCCGCCTTCAGCCGGTCGATCACCACCTCGATGGTGTGCTTGATCTGCCGGTCGAGCGCCAGGTTGTCCGACAGGTTATGGACCTGGCCGTTGACCCGCGCCCGCACGTAGCCTGCCCGGGCCAGGTCGGCGAAGAGGTCCTTGTACTCGCCCTTCTGGCCGCGGATCACCGGCGCCAGCACGCTGAAGGCGGTGCCGGCCGGGAGGTCGAGGATGCGCGCCACGATCTGCTCGCGGGTCTGGGCGGCGACGGGCCGCCCGCACTGGGGGCAATGCCCCTGGCCCACGCGGGCATAGAGCACGCGGAGATAATCATTGATCTCCGTGATCGTGCCCACGGTGGACCGCGGGTTGCGGCCGCCGGTCTTCTGCTGGATCGAGATGGAGGGCGAGAGCCCGTCGATGCGATCCACCTCGGGCTTGGGCATCTGACCCAAGAACTGCCGGGCGTAGCTGGAGAGGCTCTCGACGTAACGCCTTTGACCTTCGGCGTAAAGGGTATCAAAGGCAAGCGAACTCTTGCCCGAGCCGGAAACCCCGGTCAGGCAGATGAGCCGGCCCCGCGGCAAGGTGAGCGAGACGTCGCGCAGGTTGTGCTCGCGCGCTCCCCGGATCACGATGTCCGATGTGGCCATCCCTGGAAGGTCCCTTTCGATTCTGCCGCGGTTCGACGATTCAGTGCCAGGAAGGAATAGTATACGCCTGTCTTCGAGGGATGTCCACCGAGAGATACCCATTGTAACCAGGACGCGCGGAGACTGGTTCGGCTGGAGCCCAGACCTGCGTACAATGGACGGAAGACGCTGCTAGCGGCGCCCGGGGGACGAGTCATGGAGAACGTTCAAGAGAGCGAGCCAGTGCCCGGAGTGACAGACGATCCGGTTCTTCGCCTCATCCTGGAAGGGAAGGCCAAAGACTGGGACGAGGCCGAGGAGATGTATCTCGACAGTGCGCTCCCCCAGGTCCTTGAACTGCTCCAGAGGCCAATTCCGGACGACGAGCTTGCCAGCCACCCGCTGATGACGCTTCTTCGTGTCCGTGGTAGCCGAGGGCGCGAGGACTCACTCCTGTGAATCCCGAGAGCCGGCTGGCCGGCATTCCGTATCCACAGCCCCTTCCCGGTCAATAAAGCGCTCCTCGCCGTGGGAGGCCATTGAGTCGAGGCAGTCCCTTCGGGCCTCGCTCGATGCGCAAAGCGCCAGGACGTGACCTAGGCTTGAAGCGAGGGCGCAGCGCGCGCCGGGGAAGCGAAGACGGCTTCTTGCCGCAGGGGTTGCATCATGTCAGGGCGTTCCGCCAGAACGAGGACAGCGTATCCTTTCCAGCACAGCCAGAGCGCCCGCGGGACCCCGCGCAGCCGGTTCCGCGTCCGGCCTCTGCTGGACGTTCTGGAAGACCGCTGCCTGCTCAGCTTTGGCTCGCCCTGGCTGTCCAACACCGGCGCCAGCAACGCAGCCGTGGCCGTGGGGGACGTGACGGGCGACGGCATGGCGGACCTGGTCACCGCCACGACGGCCGGCGGGATCACCATCGCCCCGGGCAACGGCGACGGGTCGTTCGGAACGCTTCAGTCCATCGCCCCGTTCGCGAGTTCCCTCTCCGGGCTCACGCTGGCCAGTGTGGATGGCTCGGGCCGCCTGGACATCATTGCGGCCGATCCTGCCGAGAACGAGGTCTGGGTGCTGCTGAACCAGGGCAACGGCACCTTTGGAGCGCCGGTGGCCTACAGCACGGGAACCGGTTCGGCGCCGCAGGCCGTGGCGGTGGCCAACCTGGGCAACGGCCAGAACGACATCATCACCGCCAACTCGGGCAACAACACGGTCAGTGTCCTGGTAGGTCATGGCAATGGAACGTTCCATCCCCACCAGGACTACGGTACAGGCGTGGACCCCGTCGCCCTGGCCATTGGCGATTTGAACAACGACGGCAAGCTGGATCTGGTCACGGCGAACACGCTGGGGAATTCGGTGAGCGTGCTGCGGGGCAACGGCGACGGAACCTTGCGGCCCACGCTCGACGTGCCCATCACCGTGGTCGTGGACAGCCTGGTTTCCACCGTTTCCAGGCCGGTCGGTGTGGCCCTGGGCGACTTCAACGGCGACGGCCGGCTCGATCTCGTCACGGCCAATTCCGCGACCGCCAGCGTCACCGTTGCGCTCGGTAATGGCGACGGCAGCTTCGGGATCCAGCAGAACGTCCCGGTCGACACCAAGACGTCGCTCAAGGATAACCCGTCCGCCGTGGTGGCTGCGGACCTGGACGGCGATGGCAAGGTCAGTATCGCGTTCACCGAACCGAAGCGGGGCGCCATCGGTGTCCTTCCGGGCAATGGTGATGGAACCTTCGCCACCCAGGTCGATTACGTGGCGAGCGCGAATCCCACGGCAATGGCGGTCGGCAACTTCAACGGCGACTTGACCTCCCTGGGCAACCCGCGGCTCGACCTGGCCACCGTCGACCCGTCGGATGCCCAGGCTGCCGTGCTGCTCGGTCTCAAATACTCGACCGCAACGTCGTTCAAGCTCAATACCACGACGACGACCTATGGCAGCCCCGTCACTCTGACCTTTACCGTGTCGACCGGCATTGTCCCTCAGGACGTGAGCACATCCGGCACCTGCCAGGTCTATGTGGACGGCCAGGCCTTCGGCAACCCGGTCAACCTGAACAGCACCGGCACCACTCCCAATAACCTGGCGGCAGGCATACACAAGGTTGTGGTGGTTTACACGGGCAATGACGACCTCCAGCCCAGCACCTCGGTCGCGACCACGCTGATCGTGTCGCCCGCCAAGCTGGCGGTCACGGCGGTCAGCCAGAGCCGGACCTACGGCGATGTGAACCCGGCGTTCACGTACAGGATCACGGGGTTCGTGGGGAGTGATTTCCTGGACCAGTCGCTGCTCTCGGGCACGCCCGTTTTCACGACCACCGTCGCCGGCCCCGCCAGCCCGGTGGGCAATTACGCAATCAACATCGCGCCCGGCTCGCTGGCCTACGCGAATGCGAACTACATCCTGGACCCGACGCTGTATCAGGGCGGCATGCTCACGGTCCTCCCGGCGCCTCTGACCATCGCCCTCAACTTGCCACCCACCAGCCTGACGCGCCCTATGGCCAGGCCAATCCGGACCTGACCGGCCTGACCAAGGACAACTTCCTCTACATGGGCTTCGTCAACGGCGAGAATCAGGATATGCCCTCGGTGCTGACCGGCACGCCCAGCGTTTCCACAGTGGCCAACCTCACCAGTCCGGTGGGGCCCTACGCGATCACTCTCCTGGTCGGCTCGCTGCGGGCACCGAACTACACGTTCACGTTCCAGACCGGTACGCTCAACGTCACGCCCGTGCAACTGACGGTCTCGAATGTGCTTGCGACCCAGGTGTACGGCTCGTCCACGGTGACCACGCAGTCGTTCACGATCACCGGGTTCGCCAACGGGCAGACGCTCGCGACCAGCGGTGTGACGGGAACGCCCGGCCTCACGACCACGGCCACCCCGAGCACTCCCGTGGGGAACTATGCCGCCACGCCCAATCTGGGAACGCTCCAGTCCACGAATTACAGCTTCGCGTTCGCACCCGGAGCAGCGACGCTCCAGATCACATCGGCGCCCCTGGTCGTGACGGCGGTCAGCCAGAGCCGGAGCTACGGCGATGTGAACCCGGCGTTCACGTACAGGATCACGGGGTTCGTGGGGAGTGATTTCCTGGACCAGTCGCTGCTCTCTGGCACGCCCGTTTTCACGACCACCGCGGCCGGCCCCGCCAGCCCGGTGGGCAATTACGCAATCAACATCGCGCCCGGCTCGCTGGCCTACGCCAATGCGAACTACACCCTGGACCCGACGCTGTTCCGCGGGGGCGTGCTGGCGGTCACCCAGGCGCCTCTGACGATCGCCCTGAACCTGCCGTCGTCCGACCTGACCCGTCTTTATGGCCAGGCCAATCCTGCCAAGCTGGCCAGCATGACCCTGGCCGACTTTGATTACACGGGCTTTGTCAACGGCCAGGATCAAGCGGTGCTGTCGGGGCTGCCCAGCGTGTCCACGCTGGCGAACCTCACCAGCCCGGTCGGGACCTATGCGATCACGATTCAGGTCGGCTCGCTGTGGGCGCTGAATTATACGTTCACGTTCCAGTCCGGAACGCTCAATGTCACGCCCGTGCTGCTGACCGTCTCGGACGTGGTCGCCAGCCGCCCCTACGGCTCGTCCACGGCCACCACGCAATCGTACACGATCAGCGGTTTCGCCAACGGCGAGACGCAGGCGACCAGCGACGTGAAAGGCACGCCCGGCGTCACGACCACGGCCACGGCGAGCAGCCCCGTCGGCAGCTATGCCGGGACTCCCAGCCAGGGAACGCTCCAGTCCACGAACTACACCTTCGCGTTCGCGCCTGGAGCGGCGACCCTGCAAATCACACAGGCGACCCTGACCGTCACGCCCAGCGACTTCAGCCGCTACTACGGCCTTCCCAACCCGATCCCCCTGCCGTCCACGATTACCGGCTACGCCAACGGCGAGAACGCGACGACCGGCGGCGTGACCGGAGCCGCGCTTTTGTTCACGACAGCCACGGCGGACAGTCCTGTCGGTACGTATGGCATCACGATCAGCCAGGGCACGCTGGCGGCGAGCAACTATACGTTTCAGATCGCGACGAAACCCGCCACGCTCACGGTGCTCTCGGCCCGTCTGATCGTGGTGGCCAGCAACGTCTCACGGTCGTTCGGCACGCCAAACCCAAGGCTGGGATGGAGCCTGGTGCGGGAAGATCCGCCCCAGACCGCGATCTCGGCCACTGATCCGGATCCACTTTTATCCGGGGCCCCCGCGCTGAGCACACAGGTCAACATTGGCAACTCGGTGGGGACCTACCCGATCACCGCGGCCCTGGGCACGCTCACGATCGCCAACCCGAACTACCTGCTCGACATCGCGAATTTCCAGACGGGCACGTTCACAGTCACCCGGGCCACGCTGACGATCACGGCGCAGAACGCCAGCCGGGCCTACGGCGCTGCCAATCCCACGTTCGGGTACACGCTGACCGGGTTCATCCAGGGGCAGGACCTGGCAAACAGCGGCGTCGCCGGAGCGCCCTCGTTCACCACGACAGCCCTCACCACCAGCCACGTGGGAACCTACACGCTCACGCCCAGCACGGGCACGCTCGCCTCCCCGAACTATCTGCTCACGTTCGTATCCGCCACGCTGGCCGTCACCCCGACGCCCCTCCTGATCAAGGCCAACAACACGAGCCAGGGGTACGGCACCAGGCCGAGCCTGAGCGCCAGCTACGTCGGGCTGGTCAACGGCGACACGGCCGCCAGCCTGCCGGTCCTGCCTAGCCTGTCCACCACGGCCAACGTCAACAGCCTGCCCGGCAGCTACCCGATCTCGGTCTCGGGCGCCGCCGCCACGGACTACACGATCTCGTACCAGGGCGGCACCTACACGGTGCAGCGGGCACCCACCGCGTCGTTGCTGGAAGGAGCGATCCTGCGCTCCGCGATCAGCGCACCGGTGACGTTCACCGCGGACGTGAATGCCTCGTCGCTGGGGGCGATTCCCGTGACGGGAACGGTGGTCTTCTACGATCAGTTCGGCATGATCGGCGCTGTGCCGGTTTCGGGAAGCAAGGCCAGCCTGACGATCTCAACTCTGACCGCCGGCAATTACATGGTTCACGCGGTCTACGTGGGCGATTCCAATTACGCGACGTCGGCGACGGCCACCATTGATCAGATGATTTTAACGACCGCACCGGCTCCCCAGGTCAAGTCCGCTGCGCCGGTTGCGGTTCATCCCAGGTCGACGGCCAGGCCCGTAATCAAGCCAAAGCCAAGGCCCAGGCCAGTGGCCCCGGCGCCCAGGCCCAAGCCGAAGCCCAGGCCCAGGGTCGTGCCCGTGGCGCGGCCCAGGGTGGCCGCGGCCCCCGCGCCCGGACGCTCATGAAGGCCCGCGTCCCGGTCAAGAAAGCCGTGCTGGTCCGGCCAACGCATTAGGGCGGTTTTCTGACGGGTTGCAGGCGGTTTCTGAGATCCTGGAAGGGGAGCAGACATTCCTGTCTGCCAGGGTAGGCCTGCTCCGGCAGGCAGGAATGCCTGCCCCCGGTCTCAGTCTGCGATCCGAGTGATAACCGCTCTAAGCAGGTTCGCAATAGTTCTTTGACAGGCATTCAGCAGGTTGATGCGATCCTGGATGGCCGGGAGGCCGCTCTTCTTGGGACATGATTCCAGTGCGCCGTGGAAAGGTGTTGGTCTTCAGTGGGTGTAACTCCCACCCGGCAACTGGGTCGCTCCAGCCGGTAGCTATCGGAGCGGCGGTGGAGGAGACGAAACCGTCGGAGCCTTCGAGACAGATGTGTCGCTTGGCGATGCAGCGAACCGACAGGCCGTAACGCGAGTGAACGTTGAGCAGGCCTCGAAAAGTCCAATGTGGTCGCCGACCTTGCTGGAATATGGGGAAGGCCGCCGTCGCTGGGGATGAAAGGGAAACGGTTGGAATAGGCCGCCCCACGAGCGATCAGAACCCAGCGGGCCACCGGGGTATTGACGACGGCATGTCGGCACACGGAGATCAACACAACACGGGAAACCCCAAGCGGTGAGGGCGCGTGACCCTCAACCGGACGCCCGCGAGGGACCGGCCGGGCTGCCTGGGGTGGCGGAGAGGCCCGTAGTACCGTCGACGCCGGGTAACTCCGGTCGAGGGAAGGGGCCTTGGTTCAAGGTCAACGCAACAAGCGGCAGACAGCCGGGAGATTGGCGTGAGTCTATCACCTCCACTGAAGGTCGGGAAGTTGCAGACGGCGTTGCACACCAAAGCGAAGAACGCGCCCAACTATCGGTTCTACGTCCTGTACGACAAGATTTATCGACGTGACGTTCTGGGATTCGCCTACGAACGCTGCCGTGCCAACGGCGGCGCGCCGGGGATCGACGGCCAGAGTTTCGCCGACATCGAGGCGTCCGGGAAGGAACGATGGCTGGACGAACTGGCGGAACAACTTCGTAAGGAGACGTATCAACCCCAGGCGGTGCGGCGCGTGTACATCCCCAAAGGGGATGGCAAGCAAAGGCCGCTGGGCATTCCTTGCATCAAGGATCGTGTGGTGCAGATGGCTGCGGTGCTGGTCTTGGAGCCGATCTTCGAGGCCGACCTGGAGCCGGAACAACACGCCTACCGCCCGGAGCGCAGCGCCCTGGACGCCGTCCGCGAAGTCGAACGGCTGCTCAAGACGGGGCACACCGAGGTGGTGGACGCGAACTTATCTGGATATTTCGATAGCATACCCCATTCCGAGTTAATGAAATCGGCGTCACGGCGCATCAGCGACGGTCGCGTCCTGCGGCTGATCAAGATGTGGCTGGAAACACCGGTGGAAGAAACCGACGGGAAGGGGCAGCGCCATCGAACGACCCGGAATAAAGACCAGGGGATGGGTACACCGCAAGGTGCACCGATCACGCCCCCAACAATGTTGCAAAATCGTCCCTGATTCCTGACTCTGTCATTTCCAGATCGCGGCTTCGACCGAAGTACGGGCACGGATGGCAGCCCCGACTCGATCCCGATCCAAGGCAGGCTGGCGGCCGCGCTCTCGGAGAGGAGGAGTCGACATGATCACGTCCCCACGGAGGCCCACGTTCAGTCCTCCTGTCACCCGCCACTTCGAGTTCACTCGGCTTCAGGAGCAATTGATCGCGCGTGCATATCAGGTCTTGATCCCGGTCGTTTCGCAGCGCCTGGATCGGCCGCGACCCAGCCGCAACCACGCGACTGTGGTCCACACTATCCAGTCCAAGGTCGGGGGGGTTTGACAAACCATGATCACGGACAATCTCCGCGTGGCGCTCTACGCCCGGGTTTCGGGGGAGCAGCAGGAGAAGGAGGACACGATCGCCAGCCAGCTCGAGGCGGTCACTCAGCGGATCGCCACTGATGGCTTGGAATGCGAGCCCGAACTGCACTTCGTGGACGACGGCGTCAGCGGTTACATCCTGGCCCGACCGGCACTCGAGCGACTTCGGGACCAAGCCGCCGCTGGAGCCATCGACCGCCTCTATATGCTCGATCCGGATCGACTTTCACGCAAGTATGCCTATCAGGTCTTGATCCTTGAGGAACTTATCCGGTGCGGTGTCGAGGTCGTCTTCTTGCGCAACCCCGTCGGCCGCAGTCCGGAAGCCGACCTGCTGCTTCAGGTCCAGGGAATGATCGCGGAATACGAGCGCGCCAAGATCATGGAGCGTTGCCGCAGGGGCAAGCAACACGCCGCCCGCCGCGGTTCGGTCAACGTCCTCAGCGGCGCGCCGTACGGCTACCGTTACATCGGCAAGCACGAGGGAGGTGGCGAGGCGCGTTATCAGGTCCTCGCTGAAGAGTCCCGGGTCGTGCGGAAGATCTTCGAATGGGTGGGTCAGGAACGGTGCTCGATCGGCGAGGTGTGCCGACGCCTCCGGCGCGACAGTATCCCGACGCGGACCGGGAAATCGGCCTGGGATCGCGCGACGGTCTGGTTGATCCTCAAGAACCCTGCCTACAAGGGGACCGCGGCCTTCGGCAAGACGCGCTCAGGTGAGTTCAAACCTCAACGCCTCCGCCCGCAGCGAGGCCGCCCCGAACACTCCCGGCGACCGGTCTCACGGGTTGATACATCCTCGGAAGATCAAATCTTCATTGAAGTCCCCGGGCTGGTGAGCGAAGACCTCTTCCTGGCTGTCCAGGCCCAGCTTGAAGAGAACCGGCAACGCCGTCGCGACCGGCCCGGCGGTGGCCGATATCTGCTCCAGGGCCTGGTCGTCTGCAAGCGCTGCGGCTACGGCTGCTACGGCAAGCCGACGAGCCGAGCCGCGTTCGAGGGCAAGGGTAGGGTCCGCTACGCGTACTACCGTTGCACGGGCTCTGACGCCTATCGTTTCGGCGGGCAGCGCCTCTGCTGGAACAAGCAGATCCGCACCGATATCCTTGACGCTGCCGTCTGGGAGGACTTACGAGGTCTCCTGTCCGAGCCGGAGCGGGTCCGGGAGGAGTACGAGCGGCGGCTGCAGGGTGCCCAGGGCGGGCCGAATCAGGAGGTGGAGCATCTCGGCAAATTGATAAATAATGTGAAAAAGATGATTTCTCGATTAATCGATGCTTACGGCGACGGGTTGCTCGACAAATCGGAGTTCGAGCCCCGGATCTCGGCGGCAAGGACGCGCCTCTCGAGATTGGCGGAGGAGCATCGACAACGAATCGGCGAGGCCGCCCAAGAGGCGGAATTGCGACTGGTGATCGGTCAGTTGGAGGAGTTCGCACGTCGCGTCTCGCAAGGGTTGCAAGAGCCGGACTGGGCCACGCGACGGGAGGTGGTTCGGGCCTTGGTGAAGAAGGTCGAGATCGACGAGCAGGAGGTCCGCATCGTGTATCGGGTCAGTCCGTCCCCTTTTGAGAAAGGCCCCCAACAACGTAGTTCGCAACATTGTTGGGGGCGTGATCTCACCATTGTTGTCCAACATCTACATGCGACGATTTGTGAAGGGATGGAAGACTGGTGGACACGAGCGGCGTCTGGTCGCGCGAATCGTCAACTATGCGGACGACTTCGTCATCTGCTGTCGCGGCACGGCCGAAGAGGCCATGACGGTGATGCGGAAGATGATGTCCAGGCTGAAGTTAACGGTGAACGAGACCAAGACGCGGCTGTGCCACCTGCCTGAGGAGACGTTCGACTTTCTGGGTTATACCCTCGGCCGGAACTACGACCGACGAACGGGCCGATCCTACATAGGGTCACGCCCATCGCGGAAGAAGATCATTCGGCTGTGCAGCGAGATCAGTGCGATGACGACGCGCCAGACCACTGGACAGGACGTCGAGATGCAGATTGGTCGGATCAATCGCAAGTTACGCGGTTGGTCCAACTATTTTCGCATCGGAACGGTGAGCCCAGCCTATCGCCAAGTCAACCACCACGTCCGCTACCGGGTACGTCAGTGGTTGTGTGCGAAGTTCAAGGTGCCGGGTCAGGGGCTCAGACGCTACCCTGACAGATACCTGCACCAGGAGTTGCATCTTTACCAGCTGCAACGAACCTAGCCGCGATGGTTTCGTGAGCGAACGTGTGAACTCAACCGATGAGACAAGCCTTGTCCGAAAGCTGGATGCGGGAAAACCGCCGATCCAGTTTGATGAGCGGGGTGTGGAAACGAGGCCCAGCCGAGCCATCGACTCGAGCCCACCGCGCCACACCTCGACCCTACTTCGTGCCACTTCTTCGATCTGATGGATCAGGGAAGGCACGATTGGAATCGTAGCCCACGAGAATGGGAAGGCACGATTGGAATCGTAGCCCACGAGAATGGGAAGGCACGATTGGAATCGTAGCCCACGAGAATGGGAAGGCACGATTGGAATCGTACCCCACGAGGAGAGCGGCCAGGCAGGGCTCTCAGCCCTGGGCAAGCGAACGGCAATCCTGTCCAAAGACTTCTGCGGATCTGCTTAGGTCCGGGAAACGCCGTCCCGGCAGCGACCCGATCTCGGTCTCAGGCGCTTTGGCGGGCGAGGGGGTAGGCGGCGATCCGTTCCAGGATCGAGATCGGCGCCAGCTCGGGACTGGTCAGCCCGGAACGGCGGATGATGAAGGTCTGCTCCAGCATGTACTGGCCGCTCAGGCAAGCGTGGCTGGTGCCGTCGGTGAAGACGATCCAGGCCGAGCCGGCAGGGAACTCCCAGCGATCCTTGCGGCAAGTCGCCTGGAAGGCGGCGTCTTCCTTCATGGAATGATGGATCCTGAGCATGTAGGCGTCGTAGGGCGGCCGATCGATCACCGGTAAGCCGACTCC
The DNA here is from genome assembly GCA_963833985.1 of uncultured Planctomycetaceae bacterium. Taxonomy (GTDB): domain Bacteria; phylum Planctomycetota; class Planctomycetia; order Isosphaerales; family Isosphaeraceae; genus Aquisphaera. The sequence continues at coordinate 5,419,814 of CAWIAD010000002.1, read as the reverse complement.
CGCGCCCAGCTTCACGGCCGCGCGCTTCCAGGTATCCAGCAGACGCGGAGTCCGTTGCAGCCCCACCTTGCCGGCGAACCGGGTCGCCAGCGCCTCGAACGGGTCCGAGGTGAGCCAGACCCGCGACCGCTCGGGGTGGATGTTCACGAAGATCCGCAAGAGCCGGTCGCCGTGCGAGGGCCGGGTCGGGAACGAGTCGAAGTGAAGCAGGTCGTTGTGCGCATGCAAGGAAGCCTTGCGGCCCTGCTCCTCGATGGGTCGGAAGCTCGCGAAGTCGATCTTCCAGCTCGTCGCGTAGTGGCCCAGGAACGACTCCATGAAGCCGGCGGCTCGGCTGGAGAATGCACGCATCGTTTCGTGAACACGCCTGAGCTTCGCCGTGTCCTTCTGGTCAATGCCCCGCAGCCGGTCTTCCATCGGCCGATAGCTGATGTTCTTGAACAGACCGCCGTCGATCTGCCGCTGGGTGACCAGGAACGTTCGTTCCTCGGCCGTGACCAGCGGCGGCGCCGTGGGGAAGTAGAGAATGTTGCCGCCTTCAAGTTGCTGGTATTCCTGGCGGCTCGCCTCGGTGGCGAACCGATCCGCGCGCAACGTGATCCGAGCCATGGTCTTGCCCCTTACCAGGTTCAGGTCGAGTTGATTGGAATGCGCTCACGTGGGACGTGCGGCTCAAGGAGGAGATGACAGGATCATATCTCGGCGGGACGGGCCGTAAAGGTGAATCCCGCTGGCCGCCTCAATCCTGAACGCGATTCAATCTACCGGTCTGCCGAGCGGGCAAGCGGGCGCGCGTCCTGAGGGAGCAGGAGCCGCATGCCGGGCGTGAACCGGCCGGCGGCGAGCAAGTCACGGTTCAGCTCGGCGATCTCGGCGAACCGGGCCGGGTCGCCCAGCCGGTCGCGGGCGATGCCGCGCAGGGTTTCGTACGGCCGGACCACGTGGATGGCGTAACCGCCCTCGGGCGCGGCGCTGCCGGCCACGGCCTGGACCGGAGAGTGCACGGGCGGGGACGGCTGAGGCAGGGCCGGCCTGGGTTGAATGTCCGGCCTGGGCAGGGCCGGCCTGGGCAGGGCCGGCCTGGGTTGAATGTCTGGCCTGGGCAGGGCGAACGTCTGGGGTCGGCTCTCCGGTGGAGGCTGGGCCAGCGGCAGCGGCTGGGCCAATGCTTGAGGGGGAAGCCCGGACTGTACCTGGGGCTGCGCGGATGCCTGCGCGCGGCCGGGCCAGCGTCCGGAGGAGCGGCCTTCCACCTGCTCCTGCGGCGGAATGAGGATCCTCGTTCCCACGGCCAGGGCGCCGGGCCAGGGGACCGTCTTGCGGTTCGCCCACCAGAGCGACCGGCCAAGGCGGGATGAGCCGTAGTAAGCCCGGGCGATCGACGAGAAATCCTCACCGCGATGCACGGTATGCATTCTCAGGGAAGGTTCGGCCGGCAAGGAAACGAAGGGCGTCCGGTTCGCCGCTGACGGCATGGGAGACGCAACGTTCGCTGTGGGCTGCGCGGTCACCAGGGACGCCGGGGCCACCATGGGGTCGACACGGGCACCGCCGGGCGCGGTCTTCTCCGCTGACGAGGCCAGCAGATCCGCCGGATGCAGCTCCTGGGGGGCCTCCAGCGTGTCGGCCACGGCCAGGCCCGGGGCGGGATCGAGCGTCTCCGGACCCGTGGCGCTGGCACGATCCGGCGCGGGCCTGGCGGCCGGTGCCTGGCCTGGCCTTGCCCATGAGACGTCTCCGGTGGCCGGCTGGGGCGCGAAGGCCGTGGCCGTGGCTGTGGCCGGAGCATTGGCGGTTCCCGTTGCGGCATCACCGGGACGTTCCGCGAATCCCTTGCTGTCCTTGATGGCCAGCGGCATCGGATTGGTTCCCGCGTGCGCCGGCGCCCAGATGTGCGGCGTGAGCAAGACCACCAGCTCGCGGCGCTGGTCGATCTTCTCGCGCGCCCGAACAGGTATCCCAGGATGGGCAGCTTGGACAGACCGGGCAGGCCGGTGATCTGGTAATTGTCGTTGTCTTCCATGAGGCCGCCGATGACCAGGGTGGCACCGTTGGGAACCATGACGTTGGTCGTCAGCTCCGCGAGCGTCTGGCTGGGCAGGCCCGTTGTGGCATCGACAACGCCCGCGCTCCGTTCGGGGTGAATCTCCATGCGGATGACGTCGTCGTTGGAGACGAAGGGGCGCAGCCGCAGGAGCGTGCCCGTATTGAGGAACTGCACGGCCTGCGTGGTGCCGATGATGTTCTGCGTGACCGTCGAGCGGAAGCCGAGGCGCGAGCCAAGCTGGATCTCGGCACGCTGCTTGTTGAGCACGAGGATCCGCGGGCTCGCCAGAATCTTGGTGCTGCCAATGCTCTCCAGGGCGCGGATGAAGCCGGTGATATTGTTCGAGACGAACCCGTACTTGATGCCGTTGACGGGCGATGCGAAGCCGCTGGGGTCCGGCGCGGTGGTGCTGGCGGCAAGCTTGCCGGCGGCTGTGAGCACCGAGGCCGGCGTGAATCCCACATTGCCGTTGATGGCCGTTCCGGCGCCGATGGTGCCGAGCTGCTGACCCAGGTTGTCCACCAGGGCGAAGTTGACGCCGAGCTGCTTGTCGATATCCAGCTCGATGCTGATGATCACCGCTTCGATCAGCACCTGTACCGGCTGGACGTCGAGCCGCTGGATGATCTGGTCGATGATCTTGAGATTGGATTCGTAATCCTGGATGACGACGACGTCGTTGCTGGCCATCGAGGCACCGCCCGTGATGGGCTGGGTGCCGCGCTGGATGGTTCCCGCGCCGCCCGGTGCGATGCCGCCCGCCGCGCCGCCGCCACCGCCTCCGCCCGCCGAGCCGCCCACGCCGCCGGTGCCGCCTGTGGCCAGCGTGGAGGATTCGCTGATGCCGAAGAGGTAATTCGCCGACGTGGCGAATCGCTTCTTGCCCACGTCGTTGCTCAGAAACGGGCTGATCATGACCATCAGCTCGTCCGCACGGACATAGTTCAGGCGGTAGACCTTGGTGACGATCCGCTCTTTCTTGGTGGTTTCGGCGGCGGCCTTGAGCTCCTCGCGCGAGTAGATGAAGTGGATACCGCCCTCCACCTTCTCCACGAGCTCGGCCAGCTTGAGCACGGAGCGGAGCAGTTCCTGGATCGTCACGCGCTCGAAATTGGCCGTGATGGTGCCGCTCACCTTGGGAGAGATAAGGATGTTCAGGCCGCTCCGGCGGCTGATCAGCTCCAGCAACTGGCGGACGTCCAGCTCGCTGGTGTGCATGGTGACCAGGCCTTCGTTATCAAACTTGACCTCTTGCGGCTGGCTGTCGCTGGCAGCCTGGGCCCGCGCCGGGCGCCGGCCGGTCTCTCGGGAAGTCCCGGCGGCGCGGGCTCGGGAGGAGGGGGCGTGGCGCGCTGGGCCGGTTCACCGGGTGCTCCCGCACCGGCCTGCGCCGGCTCTGGAACAGGCAAGGGCGCCGCGCCGGGAACCTGGCCGCCCGCGCCGCTGCCGCTTTCGGCGCCGGCCGCCGGCATCGGAGCAGGTGGCGGCGTCTGGCCCGGGCTCTGGCTGCCGGCCGCTCCTTCCTGGCTCAGGAGCGAGGTCAGCAGAGTGAGCGAACGTGCCGTGGACGCGTCGTCCCCGGCGGTGGCCGCCGGCTCTTTGGCGAACACGGCCGCGGCCAGGCTCATGCCCACCAGGCCCAGGCTCAGCACCAGTCGCTTGATCCCCGCGATGATCATCCGGTTCAAGGGAACTGATCCTTGTCGATTCGGGACACGTCCGTACCTCGATGGGCCGGCAACATTGCCTCGCCTTGAGGCCAGGAGCAGATCGATCCGGCCGCGTCGGGCCGGCCTCCCGGCAAGAGGGATTTGCTTTCTCTTTCTTAGAAGTCGGCACCCGCTCTGACGAACTTAAGGATGGTTCCGATAAAAGCGACTTTGAGGGTATCTGTTCGGATGCTCAGTACGGATTCATCGTCTGCTCGGGGGTGGGGTTGCCGTAAGGATAGGGAAGTGTGGGGGAATAGAACGGAATGGGATACCCGTAACGATACGGGTCGAAGGGTGGCGGGATGGCACCGGAGCCGGTTCCGGTCACGGGTGCGGTGAATTCCGGCTGAGGGGCGCGGGTCTCGCCCGGCTGGAGAGCCTCGCCCTGAAGCGTGATGGGCTGCTCAGGCTGCACCAGGGGCCGCGCCATGCGCGGTGGATTGATGCGCCGCGCCAGGATTGGCTCCAGCGGCATGTAATCTCGCGGCAGCGTGCCGAAATTGAGGGCCACCCGGCGGAGCACATCGCGTGAGAGCAGCTCGTCGCCCACATGCGCCGGGCCGATCGTGATCCGCATGTTCGTCATGGTGTTCTGTGGCGTGAAGGTGATCCGGGTGGGCCGGCCGTCCTGGGTCCGTGCGAACATCGCCAGCGCTCCGTCAGCGCACGGTTTGGCAGGTCCGAGGTCGTAGAACCCCAGGTCCAGAAGGGCCTGGACCGCGGCGGTCTGCACCTGCGGCAAGGAAAACTGGAAGACCTGCGAGGATGTGCCGCAGAACCGGTAGAACGCGTAGTCGCTGGGGGCGATTCCGGGCAAGTCGCCGACGGCGCGATACCATCCCAGCGCACCGCAGCCGCTGGCCAGCAGGCTGGAACCGATGAGGGCGAACAGTGGAATGTGCTTGCACTGACGCATGGCCCGGGCTTGCCTCCAGAACCGGCGCTCCGAGGGGCCGTCCCGGGACCGCCCGCTCGCAACGCGGTTGGACCAGGCGGCCGCGATCACGGGCGCGGCGTACCGAAAACTGATCTTGATTTCGACACAACGGCTCTGCGGCCTTCAATGATAGTTCCGGTTGTGCGGAAACTGAGTCCGGAAGTTCGCCCCGAATGGAGAACAATCAGAAACTGAGGAAACACCACGTCTTTGCCCTCGTGGTACAAGCCTGGGATCGTGTCTCCTCCGTCGTGGGACACGATTCCGATCGTGTCACTTCTGTCGTGGGACACGATTCCGATCGTGTCACTTCTGTCGTGGGACACGATTCCGATCGTGTCACTTCTGTCGTGGGACACGATTCCGATCGTGTCTCTTCAATTCAATTTATGATTATCTCAATTAATGTCAAGATTGGAATCTTGACCCACGCAAGGAGACCAGGCGTCCCCGGGGGTGAGCCCCTGATTCTCACGCGTTGCCGGCCAGAGCGGTCGTCGCGTTGCGGCCGGGTCTGAGTCTGGGTGCCGCGCGCGGCGGGCTCATGATCCTGGCAAGGGCGTGGGGTACGTGCCGGGCTTCACGGTGATGCTCCAGCCGTTGCTGGGCGAGCTGGTGGGAGTGAACGTGAGGGTGTAATCCGGGCCATTGGGATTGCTTGGGCTCACCGCGACCGTGACCCCGTAGGTGACGGCATTGCGGGCCAGCGTGGGGTTGGTTTCCAGGTACCAGAGCGCCTGGCCCAGGGCGGCCGTCATCCCTTCGTCCAGGTCGTTGCGCTTCACGCGGACGGTCTCGGTGCGAAGGAAGCTGGCCGTGGTGCGGTAGACCGCGGCCCACAGGCAGAACAGGAGCACCAGGAAGAGCAGGACGACCGTCAGCGAGTAGCCGCGGCGCAGCATGGCTCTCAGCGGGGCGGGGGACATGGCGGCGGTGGAACTCCGATCAAGACGTAGGTGCCTTCAAACCTGGGATAAAGGCGGGTGCTCGACGGGTCCGGATAGGTCAGGCCAAGCTGGACCCGCACGTTGTTCGGGTTGGCGGTATCGGCCGCGACATGGAACGACGTGACATGCTGGGCCACGACGTTTTGCACGCCGGTACTGAGCTGGTTGCGGATAAGCTGGTAGTGCTGTGGATCTTGCTGGTAGGTCACGATCAGAGGGGGCCCGGAGGCTCCCTGGTAGTTGAGGTAGAGCGTCGAGCCATCGGTCGAGAACGACCAGCTCGTGAACTGGTACTGGTTGAGAGTTCCGGGGGTTCCCGAGTTGTCGGCGAGGAAGCCGCCGAGGTCGCGGGCCAGGCTCTCGGCGGCGATGCTTGCCTCGAGGGCCAGCTTGGTGCGGCCGTCGACCTCGGCGGCCGGGCGGGCGAACGTGGCCATGGCCACCGCCAGCAGCACCGCCAGGAGCGCCGTCAGGAACGTGGCCACGACCATCTCGATGATGGTGAAGCCGCGGCATCGCGGGCATTGGCCTTTCTTGCGTTGCCAGCTCAGGTGCATCGCTGTGTCGCCGTTGTGTTTCGTTCATTGCACCTGGACCACGGCGGTCAGGCTCGTGACGGTGCCGTTGCCGTCCAGCGAGAGCGAGACCGCCTGGGGCAGCGTCACGTGGGGAAAGCCGCTGGCCGGCCGGGTAGAGACGGCCGGGTCGCCGGAGTTGGCCGGGGACGTGAGCAGCTGGGCCCGCGTCGTCAGCTTCTGCGTCCAGGGGTTGTTCCAGGGAACCAGGTAATACACCGTACCCGAGCCGGGCCTGACGACCGGCCCGCTCGGTTCGTAGACATAGGTGGAGACATACCTGTTGGCGGCCAGTCGCGACTCCAGCCGCGTCACTTGCCGCAGCTGCGTGACCACGAACGGGCAAAGCCCCGCCAGGCCGATGCCCAGCACGGCGAAGGCAATCTGGACCTCCAGCAGCGATGCCCCGCGGCGCCGCCCTCGGCCTGGACCTGCAAAGAAACCGCCTGCGCGCTTCATGAGTCTCCCGGCATCACTGGAAGCCAACCACAATGGAGTCCTGGCCCGGGCACGTCAGGTTGCCGCTGATCGCCCCGGTCTGATCAATCGTGAACGATCCGGACCACGAGCCGTTCAGTCGCTGCGCCGTCGCGCTGAACGTGGCGCTGTCCGCCGTGGTGACAAGGTAACTATAGGACGTGTTCGCCGTGATCGAGGGGTCTAGCAGGTTCTGGCTGACCAGGGTGTCGAGGCTGCTGGTGTAATTGCGATGATCCAGCCAGTACAGCCGCTCGGCCGCCCAGATGGCTCGCAGGTTGGCGCCGGCCACGTCCGCCTTGGCCGATTCCAGCGACCGCGAGAACCGCGGCATGGCCATCGAGATGAGGATCGCCATCACGGTGAGTACGATGGTCATCTCGACCAGCGTGTACGCTCTTCGACCTGCCAGGATTCTGCTACCGCATCGCAAGAGAATCGTGCTCCACCGGTGTTCCCCGTGTTCAATATCGCCGCTCACTTGACGTTGCCTGCCATCTCGAACATGGGCATGTAGATGGCCAGCATCAAGCCGGCGATCGATATGCCCATGAACATGATGATGATGGGCTCGAGCATCTTGGTCACCTTCAGCACCATTGTCTCCATCTTCTCCTTGAAGAAGGGGGCGATCTGCTCCATGACCGCGGCGAGCTGGCCCGACTCCTCGCCCACCTGGACCATGCTGGTGAGCATCGGCAGGAACAGACCCGTCTCCTGGAGCGAGAGGTAGAGCGCCTTGCCGGCCGCGACCCGGGCGCTGACCCGTTCCAGGGCGTCACGGTAGAGCGGATCGTTCTGGAAGATCCCCTTGACGGTGTTGATCGTTTCCAGCATTGGCACGCCGCTCTTCAAGAGCAGCGACAGGTTCGAGGCGAACTTGTACATCGCCATCTGAACCATCAGCTCGCCCACGCTGGGCAGCACCATGAGCGACCCGCCGACGTACCGCTTGCCGTTCTCGGTCTTCATGAACTTCTTGAACACCAGGACCACGACCACCACGGTGACCAGGATGTAGAGCCCGTAATGAACGATGAAGTCCGACGCGTCGACCACGTACTGGGTGATGGCCGGAAGCTTGGCATCCATGTCCTTGAACATCTTGGCGAAGGTGGGCACCACCATCCAGAGCATGACCGTCACGGCGATCACCGCGACGCAGATGAGAATCATCGGGTACATGAGCGACGCTTTCACCTTGCGCTTGGTCTCCCGGGCGTCGCGGATCTGCTTGTTCAGCTCCACCAGCACCTGGGACATCTTGCCGGTCACCTCGCCGGTGCGGATGGCCTCGATCCACTGGAACTCGAAGATCTGCGGATAGCTCGCCGCCGCCGAGTGGAAGGTGCTGCCGGACGACACCCGGATGGTGATCTGCTCCAGGATGGCGCGCAGCCTGGTGCTCTCGCACTGGGCCGAGGCAATCTTCAGGGCCTGCAAGAGCGGTGTCCCGGAGGTCACCAGGGTGGAGAGCTGGTGGAAGAAGGCGAGGGTGTCCTCCAGCTTGGCCCCCCTGTGCGGCTTCTTGGAGACGCGGGCATGCGCGACCACCCATTCCTCAAACGGCAAGAGGCACCTCCCCAGCTCGGGTTGTCGAAATGATCATGCCGGCGCAACGACGTGGCACTCACGGCCAGCGCGGCTCTCATTTCAAGCGTAGGCCACGCCCCGGCGGCTGCGGCAGGAATGTCGCACCCGGGCGACCTGACTTGCCTCGTACGCCCCGAGCGCTGCGGGCGGACAGCGCGGGCCGTCGATTTGACGGGTTCTGAATCTGTCCTAGGCTTCTGAGATGGATGCACTGCGCGGACCAAGAGGTTGCGCACTGGCCCCGGTCGCTCTCGTGAACAAGCCTGATCATGAACGTCCCCTCGAAATGGCTGCGCTACCGGCCGGCGATCGGCCTGGTGATCGATCAACAGCAGGTGGCCATGAGCGTCGTGGCGACGACGCTGGCGGGCCGCCGGGAGATCGCGCACGAGCCTGCGCGAATGCACTGCGGATTCAATTGAGGAGACGCTGCGGCCGATGCTCGAGCCCTGGCTGCCGCCTGCGCGGGCTCGGGCCAGCGGCAAGGGACACCGGCCCTGGGTGCAGGTCGGCCTGGCCGAGTCGCGCCTCTTCCAGGCAACGGTGCCGATCACCCCGGCCAACCGCCTGGCGCCGCCCCAGAATTTCTTCCTCGAGGCCGTGCAGGCCACCAACCTCCGCGCCGAGGATCGGATCATCGATCTGCTGAAGGTTGAGTGCAACAAGCAGCCGCTGGCCTGCCTGTCGGCCTGTCCCCGGGCGGTGATCGTCCCCCTGGCCGAGCTGCTGGCGCGGCTTGACACCCGGGTGGCCGTGATCGAACCGGCCCCCATGGGCCTGCTGCGCTCCGCGGCCGCGACGGCACCGCCCCCCCGCGGCTCGAAGCTCTGCCTCCGCTTCTTCCTGGGCCCGAAGCAGGCCCTGGGCATGGAGGTCGCCGGCGCCCAGCCGCTCTTCTGGCATGCCTTCGACCTGTCCGAGGGCGATGAGGCTGCGTCCATCCTGGCGTCCTACTCGACGCTCTGGATGCTGGGGCGGCATACGCGCGTGAGCACCCCGATCGACACCGTGTTCATCCACGGCCGGCCCGAGCTGACGCTCGCCATCGACCCGGACGACTTCCACAAGCGCACAGCGCCCGCCTGGTGCGCGCCGGAGCGCCCGACTACAGCCTTTCTGCCGCGGCCCTGGGCGTGGCGCTGAACAACCCCCTGGCCGAGACCGGAGGCCACAACCTGGCGCGGGAGTTCCGGCCGGAGGTCCCCATCCACGAGATCTTCCCCTGGGCCGACCTGGCCTTCCAGGCCGTGCTGGCGGCCGGCGTTTCGCTCATGGTCGGCGGCGTGGCGGCCGACGCGGATACGCTGCTCAGGAACGCCAGCTCCAAGGTCCAGGCTTTCACCTGGCTCAAGGACCAGGACCAGCCCAAGCTCGAAACCCAGAAGCGGGGGCTGGAGGAGCGGATCCGCGTGCTCGAAGCGTTCCAGAAATCCCGGGTCCTCTGGTCGGGCAAGCTGCACACGATTGCCGCGGCCGCGCCGCCGACCACGATCATCACCTCCCTGAACGGCAGCGGTGAGTTCGAGGCCCCCACCAAGGGGAACCAGAACAAGGGCAAGCTGCAACTGGTCGTCAACTTCTCCACTCCGCTGGCCGAGGACGGCGCCATGCCGGGAGAGATCGACACGTTCCTCTCGGCACTCCGCGCCGAGGCGACCATCCTGCGCGAGTTTCCCAGCATCGAGGTCTCCGGCCTGCGCACTGGCTCGAGCGGTTTCGGCTCGGGCAAGGCCGCCCAGTTCAGCGTGGTCTGCATGCCCCGGGTGGAACCAGCCAAGGGAGCCAGACCGCGATGAGCGAGAAGGCGTCGGGCACACCCTTGAAGCGCAAGGCGCTGGCCCAGTTACGCAACCCCATCCGGCTGCGGTTCCTGGTCTGCGCAGCGCTGCTGGCCTCATGGTACTTCGGCTTCTACGGCCCGACCAACGAGCAGATCACCCTGACCTCGGCCCGCGCCGAGAGCGAACAGAAGCGCGCCGCCATCGCCCACCAGATCGAGGCGCTGCGCGCGACGCTCTCCCCCTACCAGGTGCGCATCCCCGAGCACTGGGGCCAGAACGAGCTCAACCAGTACGTGCTGGAGCACGTCCGTCAGTCGCCCTTGAAGATCATTGACCTCAGGCCCATCAAGACCAGGGATCTCGGCGCGTTCGACAACATTGGAATGCGGCTGCAAATGGAAGGGTCGTACGAGAACCTCGACGGGTTCCTGCGCTGGGTCGAGAACGACATCCGGCTGCTGCGGATCGACACCCTGCGGGTCGACCCGGCCAAGGACGGCAGGCTCAACGTCCAGGTGGACCTGCTCTGCCTGGCGGAGAAGGAAAAAACCGGTCCGGCCCCCGACGCGGCCACGTCCGCCAGGCCGGAGGCCCGGCGATGAACACCTCGGCACTACTGAAGCTGGCCCCCACCCTGATCATGGCCGCGGTCATGGCCTATGCGGCCTACTCGATCGAGCCTGCCAGGCCGGCTTCGCCGCAACCCCAACCGGGGGAGGCGAAATCCACGAGCGCCCGGCCCGGGTCTAACACCGCGGGAGCGGCGGCCACCGCCGCGCCGGGCGGTCCCTCCGGCGCGCGCCGGCGAAATCCGTTTGTGGCCATCGTCCAGCCCACTCGCAAGGCCGGCGGCAAGCTCGCCGGGACCGTAGCTGCCCCGGTCGACCCGTTCGCCACGTTCGTCGGCAACCTCACCTTGAACGCCACGTTCATCCAGGGCCACACCAGGTACGCGTCCATCAATGGCAGGCTCTACCGGCAGGGTCAGCCACTCGAGAGCAGCGACGGCAAGGCCCTGGCCTTCATCCTTGCCGACGTCACTCCCAACCAGGCCACCCTGGAAGCCAATGGCAAACGCTATGCGCTGGCCTACCCGAGCCGCTTCATGGCCACCGCCCGATCGCGCGGAGGCGCGCGCGCCGGTGCCGCCCCCCCGCGGAGCGCGGCCGGAAGCTCTGCCCGGACTGGCCGGTGGCGCTCGGACAGGCGTTCCCGGGCGGCCCGGGTGCTCCAGCAGGACTGAACGCGCCCATGAATCTCAACTGGCTTGCCCCCTTGCTTGGCCCCCTTGCGCAACCTCCGGCGGCGGGAGCGTTTCCTGTCCCGTCGCCATGACCTGACCATGGCTCTGGTTTCCCAAGGGGACAAGCGGTTCACGACGCGTCGCTGATCGGCACTCCGGGACCTTGCGGAACTTCCATGAACACCGTCTTCGACACCACCGGCGTTCAGCCCCTGATCCTGGAGCTCCTGGCCCGCCGCCTGCGGTTCGAGCCCAAGCAAATCGAGGACTTCGCGGACCAGATTGAGAAGTCCGGACCAGGTACCGTTGCCGAGGTCTGGCTCATCAAGAACAGCTACCTGGACGACCAGGAGATCGCCACCCTCTACGCCGAGGACCTGTATCTCCCCCTCGTGCACCCCCTGGCCGAGGGGGCGGAGATCGACAAGGACCTGGCCAGCCTGCTGCCCGAAAAGCTCTGCATGGACAAGCTGATCTGCCCGATCGGAGTCCGCAACGACGTGCTCGACGTGGCCTTCGTCTCGCCCGAGACGATGGGCGTCGTCGATGAGCTCCAGCTCCTCACCGGCCTGCGCATCAACCCGCTGATCGCCCCGCTCTCCTATGTGGAAGCACACCTCGACGCGCTCTACCGCGCCAATCGCGAGAGCAAGGGCATCGGCGAGGGGAGCGAGTCGTTTCAGGACACCGGCGATGAGATGGGCGAGCTCGATGAGAGCATCCTCAACCTGGATACGCCTCCGCCCAACGACGAGAACGGGCGGATCGTCCGCCTCGTCAACCAGATCCTCGAGCAGGCGCTGCGCAACGGAGCCAGCGACATCCACCTGGAGCCCTTCGAGGATGGCTGCAAGTTTCGGCTCCGCATCGACGGCGTCCTGCACGAGCTCCCCTCGCCGTCGAAGGCGGTCTTCATCATGATCCTCTCGCGGCTCAAGGTGCTGGCCAAAATGGACATCGCCGAGAAGCGCATTCCGCAGGATGGCGCCATCGCGCTGCGGTCGGGCGACAAGCGGGTGGACCTGCGCGTGAACACGGTTCCCACCGTGCACGGCGAGAAGATGGTCATGCGAATTCTTGACAAGGACGCCATCCCGCTGAACCTGACCGGGCTGGGCCTCGACGAGCGACAATCGAACGATCTCCTGGAATCGATCCGCTCGCCGCATGGCCTGGCGCTCGTGACCGGGCCGACGGGCAGCGGTAAATCAACCACGCTGTACGCCTGCCTGAACCTTCTGAACGAGCCCCGGCACAACATCTGCACCGTCGAGGACCCCGTCGAATACAAGTTCAAGGGCATGAACCAGGTGATGGTGAAGGCCCAGGTGGGCCTGACGTTCTCCTCGGCCCTGCGAGCCTTCCTGCGGCAGGACCCGGACATCATCATGGTGGGCGAGGTGCGCGACCAGGAGACCGCCGAGATCTGCCTGCGAGCCGCGTTGACCGGCCACTTCGTGCTCTCCACCATTCACACCAACGACGCCCTTTCGGCCGTGACGCGGCTGCAAGACATGGGCATCGAGCCGTTCCTGCTGTCCTGCACCCTGCGCGTGCTGGAGGCCCAGCGGCTGGTCCGCCGGCTCTGCCCGAAGTGCAAGGAGCCCTACGAGGTGGACGCCGAGCTTGCCGCGCGGCACGGCCTCACCCCCGGCGAGGTCTTCTATCGCCCCAAGGGCTGCCTGCACTGCCGGCGGCTCGGCTACCGCGGCCGGCTCGGCGTCTTCGAGGTGATCCGCATCACCCCCCGCCTCACGCACCTGATCCAGAAGCGAGTGCCGCTGGATCAGCTTCGCAAGGGCGCTCGCGAGGACGGCATGAAGATGCTCTACGACAGCGCCCTGGACAAGGTCCGCCAGGGCCTCACCAGCCTGGAAGCCGCGCTCACGGTCACGGCCGATGAAGAATGAGCTCCCGCGCCACACCTGGAGCGGGCCGCCGCTCTCCAGCCGCCCGCAACCTCAGCCAAGATAGCGCGTGATCAGCTCGGGCAGCTCGGCCGTGAACTTGCTGCGGGGCAAGACCGGGTCGCAGCCGGCGGCGCGGGCACTCTCCAGCGCCTGGGTGTCCACGTGGGACCCGAAGGCCACGAAGGCGGTCGTGGGCTGCGCCTGTTGCTGGTAGGCCAGCAGGGCCTCGGGGGCCGCCAGATCGCCGCCGGATAGGTCCACGAAGACCACGCGGGGCTGCCACTGCGCGATCATCGCCAGCGCCTGCGACGGAGTACCGGCCACGAGCACGCGCTGGCCCATGGCCCGCGCCGTGCCGGTGATCTTGGATGTGAAGATCAGATCGCGGCTCAGGAGGATGCCCATCGCTCCAGCCGCGCCGGGAGTGCGCCGGAACTCCGTATCGATCCACGCGGGAGTCAAGGATTGCAGGCCGTCGATGATGCGTTCGGCCCCGGCTTCGCGCAGCTTCGCGGGGGTGTAGGTGTGGCTGATGCCCACGGCGTGCATGCCCGCCCCCCTGGCCGAGATGATGCCCGCCAGGCTGTCCTCGATCACCAGGCAGGCGCCCGCCTCCAGCACGCTGCCGGGGGGAACCCGCGCGTGCTCGCGCAGCGCGTGCAGGGCCTGGAGGTAGCCGGCCGGGTCGGGCTTGCAGGCGTGGGCATCCTCGGCGGCGATGATGGCGGCCACCTGGCCGCGGCGGTCCAGGCGGTCGAGGGCGTACTCGATCTCCGACCGCAGCGCACCGGAGCAGATGGCGACGGGCCAGCGCCCGGCGATGGCGGCGAGTGCCTCGGCTGCGTGCGGGAAGAACCGCAAGCCGGCATCGGCCACCTGCACGTAACGCCTTGCCTTGCGGGCGATGAGCGCATCCAGCCGGGCCCCATCGAACGCTTGCCCGGCGTCCTCCAGGGCTGCCGCGAAGCAGCCGCGGTCGTCATAGCCCAGGTAGCGTTCGTGGTAATCCTGGTCGGTGATCGCCACGCCCTCGCTGGCCAGCACCTCGCGAAAGAGCTCGAAGTGGACGTCCTCATCGTCCACCAGCACGCCGTTGAAGTCGAAGATCACGGCCCGGATCAGGCCTTCTGGCTCGGTCATCAGATCGCCTCGGGGCCGCGTTCGCCGGTGCGGATGCGGATGCAATCGTCGAGCGGCATGATGAAGATCTTGCCGTCGCCAATCTTGCCGTCGGGCCCGCTCCGTCCGGCTTCCAGGATGGCGTTCACCGTCGGCTCGACAAAGTCCTCGTTGACCGCGATCTGGAGCTCGATCTTGCGCAGCAGGTTCACCGTGACCTCGTGGCCGCGGTAGACCTCGGTGTAGCCCTTCTGCCGGCCAAAGCCCTGCACGTCCATCACGGTCAGACGGAACACCTCGACCCTGGACAGAGCTTCCTTGACCGCCTCCAGCTTGGTGGGCTGGATGATCGCGATGATCAGTTTCATCGAAGGTTTCTCGACAGGACTCCCTTGGCGGATACTCCCACGCGCCCTGATTCTCCAGCAGAGACGCGACCGCCGTCAACCGGCGAAGCGGTTTCCACCCAAGCAAAAATTCATAATCGATTTCGCTGGTTCCGGCTCAGGTGGTGATTATACTGTTTGTTTCGATCCGCCTCGCGTGCGGTTTTCGCCGCTGGGGTACCATCGACCGGCCTGACCCGACCTGCCCCGACCTGACCCGCTGACTTGCCAACCCATGAGCATGACGCGTCATCATCCTGGACCGAAGGCCGGCTGGCTGGTGCTGGTGCTCGGCCTCGTGTGGCCGTCCCAAGCCGCCTTGGCCGGGTCGGACTCATCGCCAGCCTTCGACGCCGAGGCGCACTCCCTGGTCTGCAAGTGCGGGTCGCGATGCCGGCATTCGGCCTGCTGCTGCGGCCGGGCCAGCGACACGGAGCACCCGGCCCCGCGCCAGGCCACACCGCCGCGACGCTCCGGCACAACCTCCGCTTCCCCTGGGCCGTGCCTCGAGGACGCGCCCTGCGGCGGTCCGGGTCTCCCGTCCCGCGCCGGGCCGCGACTGCATGATACCGTCGCGTGGGCCCAGCGGGATGCTCGTTGCCTCGCCCCCCTGATCAACTCCCTCCCTCCGCATTCACCTTGTGGCCGTCCACAGCGGCGGCCCGAGCGCATTTCCCGACCTCCCTGGCGGCAGGCCTTGATCTGAGCAGTGCAGAGCAAGGGTAGGCAACGCAACGCACCCTTGCTCACCCCGGCTGTCTCATCACTCGCCTGATCGCGGGTTGCCCCGGCGCGTTGCGCCGCCGTGCATCGCCCGCTTGCGCCCCGGTTCACACACCCCTCTGAATGGAGGTCATCCTCAAGATGCCGCGCCGTCGCGCCTTCACGCTCATCGAGCTTCTTGTCGTCATCGCCATCATCGCGGTACTGATCGCCCTTTTGCTGCCGGCCGTGCAATCCGCCCGCGAGGCGGCCCGCCGCGCCCAGTGCCTGAACAACCTGAAACAGATCGGCATCGCCCTGCACAACTATCACGACGCCCTGAGCGGCTTTCCTCCAGGCTACCTCTCGATCATGGACCCGGTGACCTACGACAACGACGGTCCGGGCTGGGGCTGGGCCTCGTTCGTGCTGGCCCAGATGGAGGCATCGCCCATTTACGGCAGCATCAACTTCGTTCTGGGCATCGATTACCCGGCCAACCAGACGGCCCGGGTGACCCTGATCAGCAGTTTTCTCTGCCCGTCGGATGCCTGGCGGCAAGACACGTTCACCGTGGTCGATTCCACGACGTCCAGTACCTCTGCCGGCGCGCCGATCTGCACCGTGGCGTCGTCGAACTACGTGGGCGCGGTGGGCAGCGGCGATCCGTCCAGCCTCTATCCCTATATCATCGACTCCGACAACGGCCCGCCCGGCCGCGACAACGGCAACGGCCTGTTCTTCCGCAACCGCTCGGTGAGGATCGCGCAGATCACGGACGGCACCAGCCAGACCATTGCCGTGGGCGAGCGGAGCCAGAACCTGTCGCGCGCCACCTGGACCGGCGCGGTCACCAACGCCGCGGTGCCGCTGATTGCGCTCCAGGCGGAAGCGGGGCTCGACCCCGAGGGCGGCGGCGCCTTGATCCTCTCGCACACGGGCGAGGGCCACGGGCCGAACTCCCCCTCCGGCCTGGCCCACGGCGACCAGTTCTGGTCGCTGCATCCCGGCGGCGCCAACTTCCTGTTCGCCGACGGCAGCGTCCGGTTCATAAAGGAGCTGGTGGGCTTCACCATCTTCCAGGCCATCGCCACCAAGGCCGGCGGCGAGGTCCTCTCCGCCGACCAGTTCTGACGGCCCTGCACCGGTGCGCCCAGGTGTGCGGCCCCTATTGCATCGTCACCGGGGGCTGCGGCTGCACCATGGGCTGCATCGGCACCGAGGGCTGCGGCTGGCCCTGTGGATGGTACGTACGCACGTCCGGCGGGTAATCGCGGCGCGTCTGCGTCCACGTACAGCCGGAAGTGCCCAGCAAGAGGGCTACCGAGAGCAGCCCGAGAGCGATCCTCGCCATCGTCAAGCTCCTGAAAAGGCTGGGGGTTGGTCGGACTGTGGAGTCGAGTCGCACCAGCGCACTCAGCGCGGGGCTGGTGAATTGAACGGCTGGATCGTTTCGGGCGCGGCTGCCGCGGGGCCTGGAGCAGCCGGTACGGCCTCCGGCGCGGGGGCCGATGCCGGCGGTTGTGCCGGCGGCGTGGGGACAGAACGCGCGGCCTCCGGCGCGGGTTCGCTTTCTCCCGCGCCCGCGCCTGGACTGGGCGGCGTGGGGAGAGACGGCGCGGCCTCCGCCGGCGCGGGCGATCCGCCGGGGCCAAGGTCGGGTGCGGCATTCACCGGCGGGCCCGTGTACGAGCCGGGCATCATCTCGAAGTGTTGTGGGCCGCCCGGGATGGGAAAGTTGTCGCACTCATCACAAAACGTGGCGCAGCCGGCACCCCCTGCCAGGACCGCCACGGCCAGCAGCGCCTCTCGAATCCTTGCCATGACCGCATCCTTTCCGTTCCCCGAATGGCCCGGGTGATCCAACCTGGGCCAGGAACCGCCTGGAGGTCCCTCCAGGAACCAGGCGGCCGCGACGAGCCGGGGCGGAGAAGACTCGCACGCCCGCACAGCCCGCGCTGAAGCCACTACAACGTTCATCGGCCGGTCCCGGCCCCGACGATGAGCGGAACTGTCGCCTGAATTGACATCATGGAGCGGTGTTCTAGGTTACTCATGGCACACTGCCGCCACGATCGCCGCGCTCGTGCCAGGCAGCGCAAAAAGCTCGAAGCACCAGGAGCGACCCTTCATGATTTCCCATCGAGCCGACCGCCGCGAGCTGAACGCGGCCTCCCCCTTGCAGATCTATCTGCACGACATCAATGACACGCCCCTGCTCTCGCCTGAAGAGGAGCGCGAGCTGGCCGAGCGGGTTGCCGCCGGCGACCCCTACGCCCGTGAGCATATGGTCAAGGCGAACCTGCGCCTGGTGGTTAACATCGCCGCGGGTACCTGGGCAAGGGACTGAGCCTGGAAGACCTGATCGAGGAGGGAAATCTCGGTCTCATGCGTGCCGTGGAGGGCTTCGACGGCATGATGGACACGCGCTTCAGCACCTACGCCAGTTACTGGATCAAGCAATCAATCCGCCGCGCCGTGATGAACAACGGCAAGCCCATCCGGCTGCCGGCCTACATGGTCAGCCTGCTCTCCAAATGGAAGCGCGCCTCGTCGATCCTGACCGACCGCCTGGGCCGCGCTCCCACGCCCGAAGAGGTGGGCAAGGCGCTGCGGCTGTCGAAGAAGAAGATCGGCATCGTGGCCAAGGCCATCCGCGTGAATAACCTGATCCCTCATCCGGACGGCGGCGAGGACGAGGGCACCATGCTGGACGACGTGCTCACCGACGACCGCAGCAAGGCACCCGAGCAAATCATGATCGAGGCCGACGACCTCGATCGCATCTTCGGACGCCTGGACGATCTGGAAGAGCGCGAAGCCGCGGTGATCCGCATGCGCTTCGGCCTGGAGCCCTTTGCCCCCATGACCCTGCGCGAGGTGGGCGAGAACCTGGGGCTCACGCGTGAGCGGGTGCGCCAGCTCGAGAACCAGGCCATCCAGAAGCTGACTCACGGCCTGACCAGCGCCAGTGGACCCGCGGGAGGATGAACGGGGAACACAACCCGATTTCGTGGGTCGAATGCAAGCGGATATCTGGAATTCAGGGTCGCGATCCTGGTGCGGCTGGGATGACGATATTCGAATGGACCACCCTTGGGCGTACCGGCCCGACGCGGTTCGAGATCGCCGCCGGCGCGAACCACTCGCATCAGGGATTCGACCCCATCAAGGCGAGGGCAATGAGCCTGGGAAGCCTCGGCGCGGCCACACCTCATGCTCATACGACGACCGCGGGCGCACCGGCCCGCGCGGGCCGGACACGCGGCCCGTTCAGGAAGCGCCCGAGCCAGGTGTCAGCGCACCAGGTTCTGGTACGACCACAACAGGAAGGAGGTCACGACCGCGCCGATGATCAGGAACTTCGCGAGGGCCGGCAAGGGCCAGTCCCGCACGACGTACTGGCCCGCGATGATCAGCGGCAGATGTGCAAGGTAAAGCCAGTAGGCCGAGTCCGACAGGTAACGCATCGTCGGGCTCTCGGCCGGCCAGAACCGCCGGAACAACCCCATGAGGCCGAACGTCATGAGCCAGGGGTAGGCCGCCTGCAAGAAAACGGCAAGGACCCGGAGCGGTAGCGGGTCGGGCCTGACGCCCAGAGGTCCGGGCCATCCCTGCATGAGGACCATCCCCAGCGGGAAAACAACCAGAAGTGCGAGCGAAAGCGGCAGCCACCAGCGCTCGCCGACGCGACCGTACCGGTCGTCGAACCCAAAAAAAAGCGCCCCGAAGCCAAAGAAGATTACGTAGTACCCCAGGACGTGCGGGATCGGCAGCGGGCCGGCGGAGCCGTCCGGCCCGAAGGGCAGGCAAGCGTCCCCGGCACCCATGAACCACTGGGGAATCATCGTCAGGGGGACCAGCCAGAGGTAGCGGGTGGGCGAGACGACCAGCCACGCGGGCAGCCGGATCGACGGCAATCGCGCGCCCAGGGCAGAGACAGCCGCCAGCCCGAGCACCAACCACCAGAGGAACCAGAGGAACCAGAGGTGGCTGAAGAGCGGCATCTGCATCAGCATGTCCGCCACGCCCGACGTTTTCCCCGCCGTCGCGCCATGCTGGCGCAGGTACTCCGCGATTGCGGCCTTACGGCTCCCCAGCCCCTCCTCATCGAGCTTGATCTTCAACACCGAGGCGAAGAGACGTGTCGTCCCCTCGTCAATGGTCGCGACACCCAGCGGCGTCTCACCGCGGGTGTTCATCGCGTTGACGTCCGCGCCGTTCTGAACGAGCACGTGGACGGTCTTTTCGTGGCCCAGGAAGGCCGCCGCGTGCAGGGCCGTGCTGCCGTCCCGATCGCCGGTGTTCACCTCCGCGCCGCGGCGGATGAGCAGCTCCACGGCCTCCGCGCGACCCGCCACCGCCGCCCGGTGCAACGGAGTTGAGTCGAATTTGCCGCCCGAGCCGTTGACCGCCGCCCCATTCGCCAGGTGCCGCTCGATGGCGCTGAGGTCTCCCACATCCGCGGCCGCCCAGATGTCCGACTCCTCCCCGGCCGGCGACGCGCCGCCGGCCTTCCGGGAAGCGGACGACATCGCGACGGCGGAGATCCACATCGTGGCCGGGACGATGGTGACCATCCCCAGCAGCAAGGGGAGGAACACCCGGAAGAACCGGTGCTTGATCAGCGCCACACGACCTCGGCGGCGTAGCAGCATTGCACTGAAGTAGCCGCTCATGACAAAGAAGAGCGGCATCCGGAAGCCGTGGATCGCGTGGAAGACGATCCCAAAAGCGGGATTCACCTGGCGATCCGTGACCACCCAGAACGACGGAATGAACGACATGGAGGCGTGCAGGACGATCCCCAGCAGCATGGCGAAGGCCCGCAGGGCGTCCAGGTCGGATCGTCGGGCGAAGGCCGGATCCTCGATGGTCAGGGAAGACATGGTTGCGAAGCCCCCCAGAACTTTTCACGATTCGAGATCAAGTCTGAAGTGAACAAAAATCGCCTATTGTTCTACTGCAATAGTACAAGTCAAGAAAAAGGAAGTCAACCGTCGGTGCCAA
Source organism: uncultured Planctomycetaceae bacterium (assembly GCA_963833985.1). Taxonomy (GTDB): domain Bacteria; phylum Planctomycetota; class Planctomycetia; order Isosphaerales; family Isosphaeraceae; genus Aquisphaera. The sequence continues at coordinate 5,399,375 of CAWIAD010000002.1, read as the reverse complement.
CGTCTTTGCCGGGTGCGCCAGCCGCTCGTCATCATGCACCCGGCTTCCAGGGGCTCGGACGACCCCGAGGCGAACTCAGCCGATTCCCTCGCAAGAACGCCAGCGCCGAAACACGGTGATGGCATGGACATGAGTCGGAACACTCAGCGGTTGCGCCGTTCCGGCGGCGCAGCGCTGCCAGCCTGGCGAGTGCCATGGCCATCCGGCACCAGCGATTGAACAGCCGGTAGGCCTCGTCCATCAGCTTGCGCAGGCGGCTGAGATGCGGCCGACCGCGGGTGATCCGCCGCAACGTCGCTCGCTCGGAGGCGCTCAGATGCCTTCGGGCGAACCGGTACGCTTTCCTACCGCGCCGAAGCCTGAGCGTGAGGTTTCAATAGCACTTCAGGCCTTACGCCGTTCATTGGCCTCGCTCGAGGCGTTGGAGTTCCTCCGCCTCACGCGGGAACCTTTCAGCCAGCGGGACGGAGTGGAGTGGCGGACGTGGGCCCAGCGGCAACGTCTCCCACGGTCGCTGCGCGGCGTGACGGTATTTCTCCGCGAGATCGGCATGCCACGCGGCCAGCCGCTGCCACTCTGCCGCACAGGCCTCCATCAACACCCGGACGGGGTCGATCGCGCTGCTCCGCATCAGCCCGGACGACCAGATGCTTCCGGCTGACGACTCGTCGGGCATGGAGAGAGCCCCTCGCCAACCGATCTTTGATTCGGCGGAAGCCCACGCCCAGTTCGTCCGCCAGGTCGCGGATCCACTGGTCGGCTGCCAGGTTCACGGCGGGCCGTATCCACGGTCTGAGACCCGGTCGGTTCACCAGTTGCCTGCCATTCTCCGGGGTGAATCGGCCGGTGCGGCCCGATGGCCAGCGGATGCTCTCCCGGTTCAGGAATCCAGCGACGATCGCCGCGTCGGTTCAAGAGCCCAGCAGCCGCACCTGGTAGGTCAAGAGCCCGAGATAGAGCCCCACGAAGATCGGCAGCAAGAAACCGGCCCGAAACCGGGTGCCGAAGAGCGGCCAGTTCTGGTAGACGACCAGGAACGGCAGGCCCGCGGCCGTGATCAGGTACTTGCCCATCAGGAACGGCTGGTGGCCCCGCTCCAGCAAGAACCGCATGAAGGGGTTGAGCTCCACAGCGCTCCGGTCCAGAAGCTCGATGGTGAGCATGCCGTCGGCCAGGGAAAGCACCAGCACCAGGACAATGAGCAGCAAGGTGCAGACGCCCCAGCGGTCGGTGAAGTAGGCGCCTGTCCGCTCCGCCTGGCGGCGCACGTGCCCGCGCCGGCCGGCAAGCCGGAACGCGTCGAGGGGCCGGGTGGGCACACGCCGGCGATCTGCCTGCCCGCGCCGCGGCGGAATGGAAGGGGAATGGGGCGCCGGCGCGCCAGGACGTGGTGACTCTGCGGATGGCTCGGTCATCATGATCAGAACGTGATTTCGTCCACCACCTACGAAGAGGCGGGTCCCCGGGGCCGACCCCGGCACGGACTGGCCTCAAGGCAATCGAGCATAACGCCACACCACGCGGCCCTGCGCAGTATGATGCCCGCAATTCACATCCGCCGGCCATTGGTTCACAGAATCAACATGGCGTCGCCGTAGCTGAAGAAACGGTAGCGCAGGCGAATCGCCTCGGCGTAGGCCGCGCGGATGAGCCTCCGGCCCGGCCAGAGCACTGACCAGCACCAGCAGGCTGCTGCGCGGCAGGTGGAAGTTGGTCAGCAGGGCGTCCAGCCCGTGAAACTCGTGGCCAGGCCGGATGAAGAGGTCCGTTTCACCGCGCCACGCCGCCAGCTTGCCGCCGCCGGCCGCGGCCGCTGTCTCCAGGGTGCGCGCCGCCGTGGTGCCCACGGCCACGATCCGGCCCCCCCGCGCCGAGCAACCAGCAGGGCCTCGGCCGCGGAGGCCGCAAGCTCCGCCCACTCGGCGTGCATGACGTGCCCGCCGATCTCGTCGGCCTCGATGGGCCGGAACGTGCCCGCGCCGACGTGCAGCGTCAGGTCCACCCAGGAGATCCCCTTCGCCGCCAGTGCCTCGAAGACCGCCGCGCTGAAATGCAGGCCCGCCGTGGGCGCGGCCACCGAACCGGGATGGCGGGCAAACACGGTCTGGTAGCGCGGGGTCGCCTGCCTCGTCACGCCCCTTGCGGATGTAAGGCGGCAGCGGCGTGCGCCCATGCCGCTCCAGGAGTTCCAGCGCGGTGGGCGCTCGGCCGGCCTGGAGGGCCCCGGCCCCTTCAGGCAGCGGGCGAACGATCCACCGCCCCGTCCCAGCGCGCGACTCCAGGACCAGGCGCAGCCCCTGGCCCACAACCACGTGCTCGCCGGGCCTGGGCTTGCCGCGCGTGCTGGCCAGAACTTCCCACGCACCGTCGGCCAGCGCGCGCAAGAACAACCCCTCCCACGCGCCTCCCGTCGCCTCCCTGCGGCCGATCAGCCGCGCCGGGATCACCCGCGAGTTGTTCCGGGCCAGGATGTCGCGGCCGTCCAGCAGCCCCGGCAGCTCGTGGAAATGATGGTGCGCCATCCGCCCGCCGGCGCGGTCCAGCACCAGCAGCCGCGACTGCTCGCGCGGCTCCGCCGCGTGCTGGGCAATCAGCTCCGGGGGCAGGTCGAAATCAAAGTCGCTGGTACGCAGGGGCGAAGCTCCTCGTTCCTTCGTATCATAAGCAGGTCGCGACCTTCGCAGAAGGAACTCTTGCCGCCGTGCAGACCCTGGCCGACCGCCTTGCCCGTGCACCAGATCGTCCGGCTCCGGGTCGGCCCCTGCCGCTGGCTCTGGTGATCACCGACCTGGACGTCGGCGGTGCCGAGAAGGCCCTGGTGAACCTGGCCTTGCGGCTGGACCGCAACCGCTGGGCCCCCACGATCATTGCCCTGGGCGGCGAAGGCCGCCTCGCGCAGGTGCTGCGCCAGGCCGGCCTGCCCTGCGAGTGCCTGGAGGGGAGCCCGCGCCGGCCGCTCCAGGTGGTCGCGCGGCTGGTACGCGCGCTGCGGCGCTGCCGGCCCGCCCTGGTTCAGAGCTTCCTGTTCCACGCCAACCTGGCCAGCCGCCTGGCGGCGCCCTGGCCGGGCGCCCCTGGGTGATCGGCGGCCTGCGCGTGGCCGAGCGGCAGAAGTCCTGGCACCTGACGCTCGACCGCTGGACCGCCTTCCTCTCGGCCGGCTCCGTGTGCGTCTCGCAGGGGGTGCTGCGCCATGGCCGCGACGTGGGCCGGATCGACCCGCGGAGGCTCGTGGTCATTCCCAACGGGATCGATCCCGGGCCATTCGACCGCGCAGCGCCTGTGCCCCGGGCCGCGCTGGGAGTTCCCGAGGACGCACGCCTCGCTCTCGCCGTCGGCCGGCTGGACGTGCAGAAAGGCGTCGGCCCACTGCTCGAGGCAGCCGCGTCGGTGATCGGCCGGTGCCCCTGCTGGCACCTGGCCATCGCCGGCGATGGCCCGCTCCGCAACTGGCTGCTGGAGCAGATCTCCACGTCACCCGTGCTGTGCGGCCGGGTCCACTGGCTGGGCCAGCGGGACGATGTCGCGGCGCTCCTGAAAACGGCCGACGTGCTGGTGCTGGCCTCGCTCTGGGAGGGCATGCCCAACGTGGTTCTGGAAGCCATGGCCGCCGGCCGCGCCGTGGTGGCAACGGCCGTGGAAGGCACCGAGGAACTGGTCGTGCCCGGCCAGACCGGCTGGCTGGTCCCCGCCGGCGATTCCCAGGCCCTGGCGGCCGGCTTGCTGGCCGCCGCGCAGGCTCCAGAACTCTGCCGCAGCCATGGAGCCCGGGGAAGAACGCTCGTCGGCGCGGAGTTTTCGCTCGGCCAGGCTGTGGCCGCCTACGAGCGGCTCTGGAATCGAGTGCTGGGCTGTGAGGACCCTTGACTTTCAGTGCAAGCTATCATTCAATGATGGTGGCTCGCATCTTTGGCAATCCGGACGTTTTCATTGGTTGCCGATGGTGCGGGACTGGGCGAGGGCCAGACGGTCGGAGATGGTCGGGTGGGCGATGAACAGGTGGCTGACCGCCTCGGCGCAGGCGTCCGGGTCGAAGGTGGAGCGGGCCTGGGAGCGGATGGCGGCGTTGAGAATGCGGGTAAATTCGGGGGCCAGGGTCATGCCGCGCTGGGCATGGATGATGCCGTCCTCGGCGCCGACGAGTGTGACCCAGAGCAGGGCCCGGGTCTCGGGGGACGTTTCCTGGGGAGGAAGGACGCGGTAGGGCGGCGGCTGCATGTGCCAGCAGTAGGGAACGTCGTTCCAGGGAACCGAGCGGCCAAAGCGATAAGCCAGGACGATGAGAGGGTGCAGGGTGATGACGGCGAACTCGCCCTCGCCGTTTTTCACGTCCTGGACGTGGCGGTGGTCGATCTCGGGGAGGAACAACGTCAGCTCGTGGCCGTTGCGGCCATGAATGAACTGGGCGCCGCACGGCCACTGCCGCCGGCCCCGCTGGAGCGGTTCACCCACGCGATACACGGGGACCACCGGGCGGCTTGGCGGCACTGGCTTGCGCGTGGCGCAGGACACCCAGAACATGTCGAAATCTTGAGAAGGCAGATTCATCGCGTGATAGCTCCCACGCACCTTGACGAAATGAGAGACGAGCCTCAGGTTTGAGCCGATCGCTGGCAATTCGGTGCCGCTCTGCGTTGCATTCACCATCAATGGTGTGCCAGGCGGGTCCGGGGCTCCTGGCTGCGGGCCTATCGTTGGCCCGTCTACCGAGAATCCGCAGGCAGCCTCAGCTCACGCACGCGGACTGCGTACTTCGCGCGGCTGGCGTGAACTGTTCCGTGTGCCTGGCATGCGACGAACGTTCGCTAAAAAAAGACAGTCAACCTGGAGAGACCAAGGGTACGGAGAGGAACTGCCGTGCAGGCAGCAAGCGCAAAACGGAGAAAGCCACGATCAAGCAGGCCGCCAGAGAACCGATCACCTCTATGCTTGGATGCGAGACAATATCCTTGATTGCACAAGAGTGACACTATACATGGTTCGTCGTCAAGCTCAAGAGGCTCTACCGGATTCTCACAAGAATGGGAATTGGCGTGCTCAGATTTCGATGCGGAACGGAACGCAACAGCCATAATGTTGCACGGATCAGCCGGTCACAGGGCCTCCCGACGTGGTGAGATCCCGCTCCTGTCCTTTTTTGGAAACATGCAAGCAATCAATGGCTGATTCTTGGGCGTGCGTACGGGTTGGGCAGGACCTGACGGGCGGAATGGCCGGCAGCAACGGGAATGGCCTTGTTTTTCCAGAAATGTTCGTTGTCTTCCGCTCCCGGCTGTCCCGTGGCGGCTTCCGGGTCGATTCCGTACGCACTCCGTTCCAGCCGCGGTGGGCCGCGAACCGGCTGTGACACTTGCGATCAGGCCGGGAACCCGGGTAACCGGCCGGAACATCCTGTTGTGATCGCTTGGGAGCATGTGCGAAGTTGACGAAGTTGTTTACTTGCGTGTCGTATTTGTGATGAATGATTCATCGAACGCTCCTCTCGCTCCGACAATATCTGCCTACCGTTTCATGTCCCGACGCCGCAAGGCGTTTAGAATGGCTTTAGCTTCCGCTCGCAGACTTCCCACGTGGACTCACTCCCAGTCTTTTCTGCCATGGTTGAGGGATCCGGATGGATCTCGTGCAGGCGGGCCCGTCACACGTCGATCGGAGGGCCGGGTGCTGACGGACACGCCAGGCGGTAGGTCCATCCCTGGTCCCATTCCCGCGTGCGAGGCGGGATGCGCGAATCATGCAAGGTGTGGAATCGAGAGTACGATCGGGCCCGGGAAGCTCAATAAAACACACTGCGAGCGAGTACGGCCTTGTTGAACCGAAAATCCTCGGTTCGTAATTGATTTTCTTTTGAGGACGAATTATGCTCGGAATTCACGGAAAAAAATCTTGTTGATCGACGGGCGGGACGTCTCGATTACGTATAATTCCTTGAGACATCTGGTTCAATCCATTTAGAAACGAGGCGGTTCATGAATCTGGCGAAACGAATCCGCGACCTGCGTTACTCCAAGGGGTGGGGGCCCGACGAGCTGGCCAACCGCGCCAAGATTTCCAGGACCGCGCTCTACCAGATTGAACGGGGCAATACGAGCAAGCCGCAGGCGGGTACGCTACGCAGGATTTCCCGAGCGCTGGGCGTGCCCCTGGAGATCTTGCTGGATTCCACACCGGTGCTCGGCGAGCAGGGGGCCGTCGCGGAAGGGCCGGGCGAGGGCGCGGCTTACGCCCATACCATGGTGAGCGGCAGCCTGGAGCGATCGTTCTCGACCGATCGGGCCGACGAGCTGATCGAAAAGTTCCGGATGCTCCTGAGCTCTCCGCTGGCGGACGGAATTGCTCGGATCGTCGAGGAATCGTTCCGTTTGCTGCCCATTATTCCTCCGCCGAGCATAGCCTCCCAGCCGGAGCCAAGCCGCAACTTCGTTCCCGCGCTGGATGTGGAAATGCCTCGTAGAGGCAGGGGACGTCCCCGGATCACAACGTCGGAGTGATGGATCGGCACCACCAGTGCCGGTCCAGCGGCCGACCGCGACTTCCGCCCGGCCGCAATGCAGGGAGGGAAAGCTGGACTCACTGTGCCTGTTTCACGGGTCCTGGATCTGGGTGCGCCGCTCGCTCTGGGTGCGCATCTTTCGGTATTCCGATCGACCCGGGCATCGAAAGATCGTAGAATATCCTGTGATGAGTCGTTCATCTTTCGACGCAGAAAGAGCAGGGGGCCATGGTTTCCACAAGGGCTGACCTGGTTCGGTCAGGGATTGATCATTTCACGACGCGGCGGATGGTGGCAGAGCGTCTTACGTCCACGCATTATCCGGAGATTCGCCGGCTGCATCTGCATCCCCAGGTCATGAAGACACTCTCCCGCGATGGGCAAATCCTGCCCGACAACGTCACCAAGGACGGCCTGATCCAGAACGACACCCACTGGGCGGAGCATGGGTTCGGCTTCTGGATCTTCCGGGCCAGGGACACCGGAACGTTCCTGGGCCGTTGCGGCCTGAAGTGGTACACCATCGACGACCAGGACGTGGTGGGCCTGGCCTATGCCGTCATCTTTGACCACTGGAACCGCGGCCTGGCCACCGAGATGGCCGCGGCCAGCCTGCGCATCGGGTTCGAGCAGCTTGGCCTGGATGAGGTGGCAAGCTGGACCTTGCCTTTCAATATCGCCTCCCAGCGAGTGATGCAGAAGCTCGGCTTTTCCTACGAGACGGACACGGTCTTCGCCGGACTGCTGCACAGGCTCTACCGGCTGACGGCCGCCGACTGGCACGCCGATCGCCATCTCCGCAGCGCGTGAGCGGCACCCTCCGCCCCGCTTCTCCTGACCCCTCCCCTTGCCGTCTCCTGTACCGATGAGCGCCGGGCTATGTCCTGAATTCTCACTCAGCAACCGGCACGCGCGGCCAGCTTCTGGTTTTTCTCCGCGTATAATGAAGCCAGCATGGCCGCCTTGTATTGAGCGGGCGGTGGCGTGGGCCGCAGTCGAGGTGAGGATTCATGGCGGGCGCCCGGAGCGTGGGTGATTGGATCGGCGACCGGTTCGAAATCTTCGTCGTGCACGAAGGTGGAATGAGCCTGGTCTACGTGGTCCACGACCACCTGGGCAAGTCCGGGCGGATGGTGGTCGCGCTCAAGACGCTCAAGGACGAACTGCTCAGCCACCGCATCAGGCGCTCGCGGTTCGCCACCGAGTGCCGGCTCTGGGTGCAACTGGGCCAGCACCCGAACATCGTCCAGGCCCACTCCGTGGAGATCATCGAAGGCAAGCCCTTCGTGGTCATTGAGCTGGTCCAGGGGGGTGACCTGTCGCGCTGGATCGGCACACGCAAGCTCGATCTGGCACAGGCCTTGCGATTCGGGGTGCAGTTTTGTCAAGGCATGGAGCACGCCGCCCGGCAAGGTCTCAGCTGCCACCGCGACATCAAGCCCGGGAACCTGCTCATCACCGAGGACGGGGTCCTCAAGATCACCGACTTCGGCCTGGCGCGGATCTGCGAGGAGATGGTGGCCGTGCGCCCCGAGCTGCCCGACGGCTCCATTCCGCTGGCCGACGCACCGCAGGCACCCCAGCGCATCATCTTCACCGATCCGCGCGACCAGCAGCAGGTGCGGCCGATCGGCCTGTCGCATGCCGAGCTGGCACGATCCGGCCGGGTGCAGGCGCCGGCACAGGCGCGGGGCGTGCCGAAGGCGGGCTCGCCGGTTCCCAAGGTGCCGGTCCGCCCGGGTGGACGGGCCGTGCCCACTCCGAGCACGCTGGAGAAGGAAGCCGAGCTGGAAACCGCTGACTACATCGCGCTGGGCGAGACCTCCGACCCGCGGCTGACCCGCTCCGGCGCGGCTGGGCACCGGCGCGTACATGGCGCCTGAGCAGTTCCGCGATCCCGCCGCGGTGGACTTCCGGGCCGATATTTACGCTTTCGGGGTGGTCCTCTTCGAGATGATCACCGGGAACCTGCCGTTCCGGGGCAAGTCGATGGAGCTGCTCGATCGCCAGCACTCCCGAGCCGAGCCCCCCTCGGTGGTCCCGTCCATTCCGCGTGCGCATGTGCGTCATGCCGCGGCCATCGACCAGCTCGTCCAGCGTTGCCTGAAGAAGGACCCGGCCGACCGCTACGGCACCATGACCGAGCTGCGCAAGGCCTTGCTCTCACTGCTGTCGCGGATGGGTGCCCGCTGAGGACCGTTCGCGGCCGAGCCGAGATGAGCTGTGGTTACCAGTGCATCACATAGCCGCCATCCACGTTGATGGTCTGGCCCGTGATGTTGCGGCCCTGCCACGAGGCGAGGAAAACCGCCATCGCGGCGATGTCCTCGGGTTCTTGCCAGCGGTTCAAGGGGATGAGCTTGTGGATCTTCTCGGCCGTCCACTCCTCGTACGATTGCCGGTCCGCCTCGCTCTGGCGGCTGTTCCAGGCCTGCCAGACCGAGTGGTTCAGCGGGGTCTTGACCATTCCGGGACAGACGGAATTCACGCGCACGCCGTGGCTTGCCAGGTCCTTCGCGGCGCACTGGGCGAAGTTGATGAGCGCGGCCTTGGCGGCGCTGTAGGGAGGGTCGCTCTGCGAGCCGATCTGGCCGGCGACCGATGAGAGGAACAGCAGCGAGCCCTCACCAGCAGCCACCAGGAGCGGTGCGAACGCGTGCGCCACGTGCACTGCGCCCAGCAGGTTCACCCGCAGCACCGGTTCCCAGTCGGCCGGATCGAGGTTCCAGAATGGGAAGCCGAACTTGCCCGAGCCCACCCCGACCGCGAAGACGACATGGTCGCACCGCCCGCATTGAGTGCGCACCGCCTCGGCCACGCGGCCGACCGCCGCAAGATCAGTGACGTCGGCCACGAGCGCCAGCGCGGGGGGCGGGAAGAGGTCCGTCACGCCGCGGTCTCGATCGACGGCCACTACGCGGGCATCCTCGGCGCGGAAGGCCTCCGCGATTGCCCGGCCGATCCCCCGCGCCGCTCCGAAAACCACAACAACCTGCCCGGTCAGCTCAAGGTCCATGGGAGAATGCTCCTCGGTAGGCCGCTGAGTCACGGTCGATGCTTCCGATCGTGTCTCGCCCCAGGGACGGAAGCAAGTGGTGAGAACTCGCCGAAAAGCCGATACTTGCTGAGAAAGCGCAGGCCTCCTGGCATTCGATGAGGAATCGGGCGGATGGGGATGCAGAAGTCCAAAACACGTGGCCGCAGGCGCGAGCGACGGTTTCGCCCGGACTCATGGAGCACGGGAGCCGGGTGTGCGGCCCTCTGCGTGCTGGAGCCGCGAGTGCTCCTGAGCGCGCGGGCCGCGGCCGCGGTCCACCGTGTCGCGTTGCACGCGCGGGTTTATCCGCCAAGGTCCTTGCCCGCCGCCACCATCGTCAGCGCGTACAACACGTTCGCCAAGGAATTCGCTTCCGTCGAGGCGCTGTATGTCACCTCGATCAACGAGCAATCCAGTAGTACCAGCAGCGTCACGGCGAAGGTGACGGCGGACTATACCTCGGGAGGCTCGTCGATGCAGGTGGACAACGCGTCGGCCTTCTTTCCGAACGGGTCGACCACGCCGGTCACCGCCCAGGCCAGCCAGGGGAATTTCCCGGTCGGCGCGTTCTACCTCACCGGCTATGCCGGCAACACCCTGTTTGTCAGCCCCACGCTTTCGACGCCGACCGACCTGAGCACGGGCGCCATCTTGTCGGCAACCGTCGGCACCAGCAGCCAGAGCAGCGCGGGGAGCATCTTTCCCAGCTACATCACCAACCGCACCAACCAGATGGCCATCCAGCTCGTGCAGTATTTCAATGGCCTGCCTCAGCGGCTGCCCTGGCTCAACGTGGCCCCGCACACGCCCAACAATCGCGGGGCGGTCCAGACGTACGTGTACCAGTCCATCGCCGGTGCGTCCGGCAGCACGGGAGCCACAGGCGGCACAGGCGGCGCCGTGCAGACCGTCCCGGCGACGAACAACATTCCGGCGACGAGCCTTCAGCAATTGCTCCTGGCAATCCCCTTGCCGACCACGACGGGCACGGACCTGCAAATCTACAACAATACCGTGGCCGCGGTGATCCAGCAGTCGCTCACGCAGACGCTCAATGGTGTGTCGCAGGTTTATGCCGGGCATATCCGCGTGGCGGGCAACGTTCCCAGCAACCGCTTCGGCGCCAACGTGAGCGGCACGGTGCCGGCGTACATTACCGTTTCGGGGTGAGCCCGGTCGCGTCCGTGTGCGGCCGGGGCTACTTGGCCTTCTGGCGGCCGGCCTGCTGGTTGCCCCGGCCGATATCGACCATGTGGCCGCGGATCGAGGCCTCGTTGTTCCGTGCGCGGGTGCTTTCCCGGGCCTCGCGTACCTGTTCGGCCGCCTGCTCGTGCGGCGCCTGGGCCTTGCCCTTGGTGGCCTTCTTGCTCTTCGGCTTGGCCTTGCTCGTATTCTTGCCGCCCAGGACCGCCCCGGGCACTTCCTCCTCGAAGCTCGCCTGAGTCTTCGGCAGCGCGTCGCTCAGCTTGAACTTGCCAATGCCCGCCATGGAGCCAGTCTCCTGCACCCTGGTAATGAACCTGCGCCGCAATCCCCTGATCGGGCCGCGGCCGTCTCCTTGATCCTAGGCCACGCGGGCCGGCGGAAGCAAGGGACGATGCCGAGGAAGCCGCACTGTTTCACTTCCTGTCTCTTCCATCTCCCGTGGGACAAGCTGCCCATCTCGTCTCTTCCATCCCCCGTGGGACACGATTCCGATCGTGTCTCTTCAATTCCTATCATGGCTCTCTATTGGACTGAAAGCATCTCTATTCGTGAAACTGCCACGCCGCTCAATGCGCCTCGATCTCCAGCTTTGCCGGGGTGCCGCCGGTCAATAGCAGGATCAGCGTGCCGCGTTCGGGGAGATAAAGCTGGGGGGCGCCGAGCGGGAGGGGCTGGCCGTCCAGGCGAACCTGGGGAGCCGTCTTGCCACGCGGTTTCAGGCCGTGGATGACCGCGAAGGAGGGCCGCTGGCTCCAGGCGTTGATGGTGAAGCGGGCGCTGCCGGGCCGGTCGGCCGTCACCGAGATCGCGCCGGGGCTGTGCACCCACAGGCCGCTGGCGCGGAGGGCGACAAACGCGTAAGGGACTGCGCCGGGGTGGTCGCCGGCCAGCAGCCAGAGCGCCGCGGGCTGGAGCAGGCCGGGGTTGATGTCGGCCGGGTTGCGCGCCTCGGCCGCCAGGCTGAACGAGTCGGGCAGCAGACCGCGGTGCGGGTGGTCGAGCGGGTAGGTCTGCAAGATGCCCGAGGCCGCGATGCCGCGCGCGAGCTTGCGCCAGGGGCCACGCGGGTCCAGCCGCGCCAGCGATCTCAGGCTGTCGGCGTAGACCAGCCCGCACCACTGCACGGGCAGACCAATCCAGTTGGGGGCCTGCCACTGCGTGGCGCCCAGGACGGGAATGGTCGCGTACGGGCCGACCCGGTTCGCCCCGGACTGCTGCGGCTGCTGCTCCGGCTCCTCCTGCGGCTGCTGCCCTTCTGTCATCTCCACCGGGTTGACCAGGTACACGAACGGCACGCCGGTCCAGGCCCAGTAGCGGGCCGCGTCCAGGAACCTTGGCTCGCCGGTGAGCTCGAACGCCAGGGCGAACGCCTTGACCATGTACGCCGAGGCCACGATGTCGGGCGTGTGCAGGGGGATCTCCCAGGTCTGGGCGCCGCGCGGCACGCCGTGACCGAACCGCCGCTGAAGCACCCGCGCCAGGCGCAGGCCCTCCTGGACCAGGTTCGAGTCGCCCGCGAAAACGGCGGCTTCCAGCAGGCGGAAGACCGGCTCGGCGGTGTAGCCGCTGGCCTCTGCGGAGAAGTGCGTGCGGCCGTAATCCATCTCCCCCGCGGCCTGGTAGCGCACCGAACCGTCGGGCTCGAACCGCCGCAAGAGCCCCTGTGCCAGCCCCCGCGCCTGCTCGATGCCCGCGAGCACCGCGAGCGCAGGGGCCTCCGCCGCCGATGCCGCTACCGCTGCCGCTGACGATGGCAAAGGCGAGCGCCCATCCCGGGGCCGGTACGGCACGGCCGAGAGCAGCAAGGGCGCGGCCTGGTGCAGGCTGGTGGTGACCGCGGCGTGCCAGCGCGCCTCGATGGGAACCTCGGCGGCCGCGGCATCCGCGGTCGACCGCAAGCGTCCGGACAGGGCCGGATCAGCGCAGAGCGCGGCCAGCTCATCCATCATCCAGGCGGCATCCGCGGCCGGATGGGCACCGAACGACCCGCCCACGGCGTGGCGGAAGTGAGCGCCCACGCGCAATGGTGAATCGAGCCAGCCCGCGGCCGCCAGCCGCGTGTAGTCCGCCAGCGGCGGGACCGCGGGGCAGGGGGGCAGGCCGCGCAGCGCGACGTATTTGCGCACGGCCGCAACCACGCTGTCGGCCGGGCCGCCGAGGATCGTGGCGCGCTTCCACCTTCTGTCCGGCCGTCAGGTGCAGGCCTTCCAGCGGGAAGAGCTCGCCATCGACCCGGCGCGACCCGCTGGCCCCCGGCGCGATCAGGCCCAGCACGTGGCCATCGGTGCCGAACGTGCGGTCGGGCGAGTCGAACAGGGCCGAGACCTCCGCGGCGCGCTCCCAGGCCAGCGCGATGTACCGGCCATGGGCCTGCACGGCCATGAGCGGGAAGGTGAGCTTGGCCGGGTCGGGCACGCGCCGCAGCGCCGGGGCCGTTCAGGTCGGCCGTCGAGCTGCTGGGCTCGTTCTCCAGGTACTCGATGCCCGCGAAGAGTGCCTGGCCCTTGAGCGCTCCGAACGAGCCGTGACCGGGCAGAACCAGCAAGAGCGGCAGGAAGACGACGTCGCGCGGAGCGTCCACCGCGCAGCCGGCGCGGACGTCGATGGAGCCCGCCGCGCCGGGCCGGAACTCCTGGCGCAGCCGCCAGGTGCCGCCGTCGGGGTCGCGGAGGCTGGCTTCCACCACGATCGCCTGCGCCGCGGGGTCGCGCCGGGCCGTGACCGTCGCGGCCGCGGCGACGTCGATCCAGCGCACCGGGGCCGCGGCGCCTGGGGCAGGAGCAGGGGCAGGGGCTGGGGCAGGGCTGGTGCCTGGGCCTGAGCCTGGGCCTGAGCCGGGCCTCTGGCTGGTGCCGCGCGGGTGGAGATAGCCGATCATCGGCCGGTCATGGCCGGCGGCCACCAGGCGGCGGGCGGCGGTCACGGTGAAATGCTGCCAGTGCGCCGGATGGTGCCGCAGCACGAGGGCGCCGGAGGTGATCTCCAGGGCGTCCGGACCGGGCTCGTCGCTGCCGGGCCTGGGCTGTGGCCAGGCGGGCGCGGCGATCTGCGGCCGCGGGACGAAGGTGATCGACGCGATGACGCAGACGCCGCGGTCGCCGGGCGGGTCCAGCCGCAGGCGTGCCTGCGCGCCCAGGGGCGGCAGCGGCACAATCTGCTCTTGCCAGGCACCGCGGCGGACGGCGAAGCGCGCCGAATGCGCCTCGCTGGTGTCGTGCCGCGGCCCGAAGTAGAAGACCTGGAACGTTCCGCCCTCGGAGGACTTCAGGCGGATCTTCAGCAACAGCGGGACGCCGGCCGGATAATCGCGGGCCGGGCCGTGGATGTAGGGGTCCGGCCCGCCGATGTGCACGGCCAGGCCCTCCGGCGTGGTCTCCGTGCGGGCGACGTCGTGCGGGAGTTCGCCCCAGCCGGCGGCTGACCCCGGCTTTTGAAAGTCGAAGCCCGGCAGCGGGGCCCTCGGTTCCTGGCCCCGCGCCGCGGGATCGGCCGCGAGCAGCCAGAGGCCAGCCATGGCCGCCATGATCCGCACGAGCCGGCGCGGGTGCCATCGCAACGCAGCGAAGCCTGTCATGGGAGTGCTGTCCTGGGTGGGAAGGTTACAGGTCTGGAATGGAGTGCGGCAGGAACCCCAAGTGTCCCACCTGCCAGACGCGCAGGCAAGCCACCGCCAGCCGGCCGGCCGCTACCGCCGGTCCGCCCCCCCCCATGGCCCCGCAAGCCTCCCCCGTGGGGCAAGATACCAATCTTGTCGCTTGTATTTCTCTGATAACCCTCTCTATTCGTTAAACAGCGTTATCATGAACTTATTACGTCATGACAAGATTGGAATCGTGTCCCACGAGATGGGGGTCAAGAGTTATAACCGCCGCGGGTATCGCCTGGAATCGTGTTCCACGAGATGGGGGCGGCCAGGCCCTGGCGCCGCTGAGTGCACCATCTGGCAGAACACGCTTGGTAGGACCGGGGCGATTGTCTACACTACATGTGGAGGATGAAATCCGGGGCCGCCACGTCAGCTCTCCGGATGCTCTGATCCAGTCTCGCAGAAGAGGAGCTCCCCAGCCACGGAGGAGGGGGTTGTGCGCTGTGGATACACTTCGCCGGATCGCGGGCTGGCTTGCCCCGTATCGGTTGTCGATGAGCATTGCGCTGGCGTTGACCACGCTGGCGGCTCTGGGCAACCTACCCGTACCGCTGATCGTTCAAGGACTGGTGGACCGGGTGGTCACTGCGCGGCCAGTGGGCCGCCTTGCCGCTCTATGCGCTGGGGCTGCTGGTGGTCTTCGCGCTCCAGGCCGCGCTCGCGCTGGGGAACAGCCTGCTCATCGGGCGGATTGGCCAGGGCGTGGTGCGCGACCTCCGGCACCGCCTTTACGAACGGCTCCAGCGGCTGTCGATGGCCTATTACGACAAGACGCCCAGCGGTGCCATCCTCTCCCGGGTGATGGACGACGTGGGCGCGATCCAGGTCTTCGTCACCAGCCAGACATTCACGATCCTGACCGACCTGGGGACGACCGTGGCGATCTCGGCGCTGTTGCTGGCCCGCGACTGGCGGCTGGCCCTGGTGGTGCTGGGCGTCGCCCCGCTCTTCGCGGTGAACTTCCGCCACTTCATGAAGCAGATCCGCGCCACCAGCACGGTGATCCGCGAGAAGATGGACCTGCTCTTCGGCAACCTCAAGGCCAAGCTGGACGGCACGATCGTGATCAAGGCCTACGCCCGCGAGCCCGAGGAGATTGCCGACTTCGCCATGCAACTGGACGATGCGCACGTGCCGCGGGTGAAGGAGAGCAACCTGGGCGCGGCCTTCGCGAACATCAGCGGCGCGATTGGCGGCGTGGGCACGGCGCTGGTCTTCGCGGTGGGGGCGTACGAGGTGCTGCGCGGCCGGCTCACGCCCGGGCAGGTGGTGTCCACCGCGGCGCTGGCGGGGATGGTCTTCGGGCCCGTGGCCCGGCTGGCCGACCTGGCCTACGTGTTCGAGCAGACCGCGGCCAGCGTGGCCCGGCTGGGCGACATCCTGGACCTGCAAGCGGACGTCCGCGAGCCCGCGGCCTCCGAGGTGCTGGCCTTACCCCGATGCGCGGGTCGAGAGCAGCTCCGCGGGCGCGTCGAGTTCGACCGCGTCGGCTTCGGTTATCTGCCCGACCAGCCGGTGATCTGGGATGTCCGGCTCCACGTCGAGCCCGGCATGAAGGTGGCGCTCGTGGGCCCCACCGGCTGCGGCAAGAGCACGCTGGTCAACCTGCTCCTGCGGTTCTACGACCCGACCTGGGGCGAGATCCGCCTGGACGGCGTACCCATCAAGCGCATGCCCACCCGCCTCTTGCGGCAGCAGGTCGGCGTGGTGCTCCAGGACCCGGTCGTCTTCCGGCTCAGCCTGGCGGACAACATCCGCTACGGAGCCTCGCACGCGAGCGATGCCCAGGTGGAGGCCGCCGCCCGCGCGGCCCTCGTGCACCCGTTCGCCCAGGCCCTCCCCGAGGGCTACAACACGCTGGTGGGCGAGGGCGGCTTCAAGCTTAGCCAGGGCGAGCGGCAGCGGCTGGCGATCGCTCGGGCACTCTGCAAGGACCCCGCCCTGGTCGTGCTCGACGAGGCCACCAGTTCGCTCGACACCGCCGGCGAAGCCCTCATCCAGGCGGCACTCGCCAACCTGCTGCGCGACCGGACGTCGTTTGTCGTCGCGCACCGGCTCTCGACCACCGTCGATGCCGACCTCATCGTCGTCATGGAAGGGGGGCTGGTCGTCCAGGCCGGCACGCATGCCCAGCTTCTGGCCGACGCCACGGGCCTCTACCGCCGCCTCTGCCAGAAGCAATTCGGCGACCCGGCCCCGGCACCCTCACCATCCGCCGCCCCGCGCAAGCCGCAGCCGGCCCGCAGAGCCCGGCAATTGAGTGCATGAAGCGGTAAGTCGCAAGGCGGATGAGGACACGCATCGCTGGCTCGTCTGCCCCGGTCAGACGTTTTCCTGATTTCGGTTCTTTTCTCATTCAAGAAAACATGGCATTCCGGGAAAACTTGAAAACCTGTATGGTGGCATGCATGGATGAATCGAGTCTGGTCATGGTACTTTTCTCGCCCAAAGTATCATCACGGTGTTGGTCATGATACCTGGCGATCATAGCGGGAATCTTATTGTACTTTTCAGCTTCGGAGTATCATTGGTCTGAGAGGGCGAGTCTCCGGGGACGAAGAGGCCGTCGTGGCGTGACGTGATGAGTGGGTGCAACGATTGATTCGAGGCTGGGCTGCGGAGTGGACTCCTTGAGAATGAGAACCCTGGATTTCGCGACGTCTGCACCGGGTCGGCTGGTGCGCCAGAGCGGCAGCCAGGGGGAGTTTTACGCCTATGTGCCAGAGCCGCTGCCTCCGGCCCTGGTGCTGGACATGGGGACGATCCGCCGGCTCGCTGACGCGGCGGTGGCGCTGGGCGAGCTGAAGGGCATTGGCCGGATGCTGCCGAATCCGCACCTGCTGATCGGCCCGTTTGTGCGCCGGGAAGCCGTGGCTTCCAGCCGGATCGAAGGGACCATCACCGACCTGAGGCAGCTCGTCGTCTTCGAGGCAGAGCCTTCGGGCCAGCCCGCGGAAGACGACGACGCGCAGGAAGTCAAAAATTATGTTGAATCCTTGAATTACGGGCTGAAGCGGCTGGAGCAGCTTCCCCTGTCGCTCCGGCTGCTGCGTGAGCTGCACGAGAGGCTCATGGCCGAAGTCCGGGGCGAGGACCAGATGCCCGGCCAGTTCCGGAGCCGCCAGAACATGATTGGCCGCGCCGGGCAGACGCCGGCCGAAGCCCGTTTCGTGCCGCCGCCGGTGATCGAGATGCACGCGGCGCTCGACGCGCTGGAAAAGTACCTGGCCCGCCCGTCCGGCTTGCCTGACCTGGTGGACCTGGCGCTCATTCATTACCAGTTCGAGGCGATCCATCCCTTCCTGGACGGCAACGGACGGGTGGGACGGTTGCTCATCTCGCTGCTGCTCCGCGAACGAAGATTGCTCGACCAGCCGGTGCTTTACCTGAGCACGTATTTCGAGCGGCATCGCGAGACCTACACGGACCTGCTGCTGGCCGTGAGCCAGCGCGGGGAGTGGCCGGCCTGGATCGATTTCTTCCTCACCGGCGTGAGCGGCCAGGCGCGGCAGGCGATCCGCCGCGCCCATGACCTGCTGGCGCTGCGGCAAGAGTATCACGAAGCGGTGCGGGCCTCCTCACGCTCCGCAACGGCAAGCCGCCTGGTCGATCTGCTCTTCGAGCAACCCGCGGTCACGGTCAACCAGGTCGCCAGGGCGCTCCAGGTGACCTTCCGTTCGGCAAGTCTCGCGGTTGCGGACTTCGAGGCTCGGAACATCCTCGTGGAGGTCACCGGCAAGGCCCGAAACCGCATCTACCTGGCTCAGGAAATCGTCCGCAGGATCCAGACCGATGATCCGGACGACGAAGCTCGAGGCTTTGCAGCTCCATGACCATCCTCCGCCCCAGGACCATACCCATGACTGACCCCGGACCGCCGGCCGACGCGGCCCGCTCGTCCTCGCTCCACCGCCTGGAGGCCGACTTCCTGCGGCCCTATCGCGGGGCGATCGGAATCGGGCTGGCGGGGCTGCTGGTGCAGTCGGTGCTGCTCTTGCCGGTGCCCCTCTTGCAGGGCTGGGTTCTGGACCGGCTGGTGGCGCTGGCGGCCGCGGGAGCCGGCGCGGCGGGCGCAACGGATCAGGCCCGGCGCGAGGTGGCCCTGGCCATCGGCCTGGCCCTGGCCGGCACCGTGGCCTTGCACCTGGCCCGCTCGGCGATCTCTTGGTGGACCGCGGCCGTGATGGGGCGGATCAGCCAGGAGGTCGTCGTGGCCCTGCGCGGCGCATTGCACCGCAAGCTGATGCGCCTGCCGATGGCCTACTTCGACGCCCAGCAGACCGGGCGGATCATGGCCCGCGTGACCAGCGACGTGGGCAGCATTCTCATGTTCCTGCGCAGTGGCGTGATCCAGCTTGCCAGCGATTTGATCCTCTCGCTGGCCATCGCCGGCCTGCTGGTCTGGCTGCAATGGCGGCTGGCGCTCGTGGCCCTGGTGGTGGTGCCGCTGTACGCGGTGAACCAGAGGTACTTCTTCGGCCGGCTCCGCAAGCTCTCCGACGAGATCCGCGCCCAGATCTCGGCCCTGTACGCGCTCCTGAGCGAGCGGGTCTCGGCCGTGCGGGTCGTCCGGTCGTTCGCCCGGGAAGACGCCGAGCTGGCCGCGCTGGACGAGCGGATCGACACCCACCGGGCACTCTCCTGGGCCAACACCCGGGCCGCGGCCACGCTGGGAGCGCTCGCCACGCTCATCAGCGGGGTGGGCACCGTCTTCGTCATCAGCTACGGCGTGGTCCTGGTCGGCCGGGGCGTCATCTCCGTGGGCGCGCTGCTGGCCTTCTACGCGCTGGTCACGCAGCTCTACGCGCCGATTGTCCGGCTCACCCAGTTTCAGGCCACGGCCGTGGCCACGCAGGTCTCCATCGAGCGGCTTTACGAGGTCTTCGACGAGCCCGAGCCGGTGCGCGACCGCCCGGACGCCCGCCCGGTCACGAACGCCCGCGGCGCCCTGGAGTTCCGCAACGTCCGCTTCGCGTACAGCCGGCCCGGGGGCACGGGGAGAGACCATGACCGGAACGGTCCCGCGACCGATCGGCTCATGCTCACGCCCTCAGCTTTGACTTCGCCCGCGCCCGCGCCCGCGCTGACGCTCACGCCGGTGCTCCAGGGTGTGAACCTGCGGATCGAGCCGGGCATGCGCGTGGGTTTGCTGGGCCCCAGCGGCGCGGGCAAGAGCACGCTCATGGCGCTGGCCCAGCGGCTCTACGACCTGACCGACGACCCCGACCCCGGCGCCGCGGACGCGCAGCCCGCGGGCTCGATCCGGCTCGACGGCGTGGACATCCGCGACCTGAAGCTGGCCGACCTGCGCCGCGCCGTGGCGCTGGTGCCGCAGCAGGCGCTCCTGTTCGAGGGGACGATCCGTTCGAACCTGCTCTATGCCCGGCCCGATGCCAGCGCGGCCGAGATCCGCCAGGCGCTGGAGATTGCCGATCTGGCAACGCTCGTGGATTCTCTTCCCCAGGGCCTGGAGACGCCGGTCAGCGAGCGCGGTTATTCGCTCTCGGGCGGCCAGCGGCAACGCCTGGCGCTCGCCCGTACGTTCGTGGCGGCGCCGGCGGTACTGCTGCTGGACGACTGCACGAGCGCCCTGGACGCCGAGACCGAGACGCGGATCCAGCAGGCGCTGGACCGGCACCTCCCCGGCCGCACCTGCGTGATCGTCTCGCACAAGATCTCCTCGGTCCGCCGGTGCGACCGCATCGTGGTACTGGACAGGGGCCGGATCGTGGAGCAGGGCACCCACCAGGAGCTGCTGGCGCGCGCCGGCCACTACGCCGCGGTGCACGCGCAGCAAACCGGCGCCCTGAGCCTGGCCAGCGGCCGCTGAGCCTGATGAGCCTGTCCCATTCATTCATTCCCCATGCGCCATAGTACAGGCTTTGAGTTCCTCTTTCGCATTTCCCATGGAAAGGCTTTGAGTTCCCCATTCGGACTCTCCCCTCGTCTCCGCTCCTTTCCTGTCCACCCTGTCCACGGTCTTTTCTCAAATTACGCGGGAGACGTAGAGAACCCTGAAAACGCTCTCATCCCACTCCACTGAAATGAAATACCGACCAGGTACCATGGACAGGATGGACAGACTGGCCGTTCCGGGCCGTGGCCTGGTCCGCCGTCGCCAGAGATGCCGGAACCTAGGCGCACAAACAACGTCGTACCAAGCCGTTGCGTCTTCCCCTCGTGGCTCCGGCCCGAAGAACTTTTGAAGAAAGCCCGGATCTGACAATTGTCGATGATTCGTTTTTCGTATAGGATAGGGACGGCGTGAGAGCCGACCGGCGATCACGCTGCTGGAACGGGACTCTCCCACCCTTGATCGCTGGCCGTGAGCCGCTTCGTCATATTCCTTCCTCAAGCTTCCTTCTCAACCAGCGAATACCCGAGCGAACAAAACCGACGCGTTGCGTGTCTGTGAGTCGTCGGTCGGCTCGATGGTACGGATCGCCGGGGCCAAGACGCACCGCCTCGCTCTCGGGAGCGCGGTCGGGACCAGGCTGACGCGGAATACGAGAGAGAAACAAGGAGGTCGAGCCATGACCCATACACTTTCCAAGCGAACACACCGAACCACCAATACGAACACGAACACCAACACCGCCGCGACGCACGGCCACGCGCACGCGCACAACGGCCGCGTGTTGCGGCACGACTCCGAGCCTGGAACGGACCCGGCCGACCTGGCCGTGTCGCTGCGCTCCCTGGCCGTCCGCGCCGACAGGGCGCTCAAGAATTCGTTGCAGCACCGAGACGAGTCGCTGCGGGCCGAGCTGCACGAGCTGCGTGTCGCCCTGCGCCGTCTCGAGGCGGAGCTCCAGACGCAGCAACTGCTCCCCATGCTCCCGTACGTGAGCTCGCTCCGCCATCGGGTCGAAATGATCGACTGCTGATCGGAACATGCATACGATTCCGCGCAAGCGGACCACCAGGGGCGTGCCCGGCATCATCGGCCAGGCACGCCCCTCGGCATTTGCACCCGAGCAGATTCTCAAACAATTCTTCAAAAATCGGGTTGATTGCTCCCCGGGCGCTCGCTAGTGTCCTGAGTTACAAATTCGCCAAATAACCTTGACTTATCATGTATTCGTCATATAATCTCTCAAAGGAGATTTATGATGAATAAAGGTGGTCGCCCCAAGGCTACTCTCACTTTGAATGATGTCGAGCGCCAGAAACTCGAAGCGTGGTCGCGCCGGCCCAAGACCAGCCAGCGTCTCGCCCTCCGTTCGCGGATCATCTTGGCTTGCGCTCAAGGTTTCGATAATCAGGAAGTCGCCGCACAGCTCCGGGTGAATGTCGTGACGGTCGGGAAATGGCGGAAACGTTTCCTCCTCGATCGTCTCGACGGCCTGTCCGACGAGCCAAGGCCGGGGGCGCCCTGCAAAATCACGGACGCAATGGTCGAGGCCGTTGTGACCAAGACTCTGGAGGAGAAACCCAAGGCCGCCACGCATTGGAGCACTCGGGGCATGGCGGAAGCCGTCGGCTTGTCTCAGACAGCGATCTCGCGTATCTGGCGAGCGTTCGAGTTGAAGCCTCACCGCAGCGAGACGTTCAAGCTTTCCACGGACCCCTTTTTCATCGAGAAGGTCCGCGACATCGTCGGGTTGTATATGAGCCCGCCGGAGCGCGCTATCGTCTTGAGCATCGACGAGAAGAGCCAGGTGCAAGCGTTGGACCGTACCCAGCCGTTGCTTCCCATGGGGCCTGGCCAGGCGGAGAGGCGAACTCCGGATTATGTACGCAATGGGACGACTTCGCTGTTCGCCGCCTTGGACGTCGCGACAGGTCGTGTGATTGGCAAATGCTACCGTCGCCATCGACAACAAGAATTCCTCAAATTCCTCAACGAGATCGATAGCCAGATCGCCAAAGCACCAGGCGTCGAGATTCACCTCGTCATGGACAACTACGGCACACACAAAGCTCCAGCCGTGAAGCGGTGGTTCGCTCGCCATCCCGAGTATCATCTGCATTTCACTCCCACCAGCGGCTCTTGGCTGAACCAGGTTGAACGATTCTTCGCGGAGATTACCGAGAAGCGAATTCGCCGTGGAGTATTCCGGAGCGTGGCGGCGTTGGAACAGGCGATCCATGAATTCCTGGCAAAACACAACGTAAATCCCAAGCCTTTCGTATGGACGGCAGATGCTGATATGATCTTAGATCGAGTGACGAGTGTTTGTGAGCGAACTTCTAACTCAGGACACTAGTTTAACAACCGATGAACATCGCGTTGCGAACCTGCATGCCACATGAGGGTGCATCATGAGCACGACACCCCGAAGGCAAACGCGGCCCGTTCCGGCGCCGGCCCTGGTGAGGATTCTGGCCCTGGCCCTGGCCCTGACCCCTGGCCCGGCCGTGCTGGCGTCGTGGGCGGCGGCCGGCCCTGTGTCAGAAAGCGCGCCGGCGGCCGTGCCCTTGCACGAGCGGATCGATCGGCTCATCGAGGCGAAGCTGGCGCGTGAGCTGCCGGGGCAGGCGCCGGCCGCTCCGGCGACCGACGGCGAGTTCCTGCGCCGCGCCTGGCTCGACCTGGCCGGCATGATTCCCGGCGCGGACGAGGCACGCGACTTCCTGGACGACCCCACGCCCTACAAGCGGCAGGCGCTGGTGGACCGGCTGCTCTCGTCCCCGCTGTACGCCCGGCGCATGCAGCAGGTCTTCGACGTCATGCTCATGGAGCGCAGGCCCGACCTGTTCGTGGAGGCCAAACCCTGGAGCGAGTTCCTGCACCAGGCGTTCGCCGAGAACCGGCCTTACGACGTGCTGGTGCGGCAGATCCTGGCGGCCGACGGCACCGATCCGGCCACGCGGCCGGTCGCCCGTTTCCTGCTGGCCCGCGAGGGGGACCCGAACCTCATCACCCGCGACCTGGGCCGGCTCTTCCTGGGCGTCGATCTCCAGTGCTGCCAGTGCCACGACCACCCGCTCATCGACGGCTACAGCCAGCAAGACTACTACGGCCTCTACGCCTTCGTCAGCCGCACGGTGATCCTCAATGGCAAGCAGGCCGACGGCTCGATCAAGCCGGGGTCGGTGGCCGTGCTGGGCGAGAAGGCCGACGGCGAGGTGACCTTCAGCTCGGTCTTCAAGAAGAAGGTGATCAAGAAGACCGGCCCGCGCGTGCTGGGCGGACCGCCCCTGGCCGAGCCCGCGATCCTGAAAGGGCAAGAGTACCTGATCCCGCCGGACCCGAATGGCCAGGTCCCACCCGTGCCGGCCTACAGCCGCCGGGCGCTCCTTGGTCCAAGCCTGACCGGACCGGGCACGCCGGCCTTCGCCCGCAACATCGCCAACCGGCTCTGGGCGCTGGTCTTCGGCCGCGGCATCGTGCACCCGGTGGACCTGCACCACAAGGACAACCCGCCGTCGAACCCCGAGCTCATGGACCTGCTGGCCGGTGAGCTGGCGGCCATGCACTACGACCTGAAGGCCTTCATCCGCGAGCTGGTGCTGACGCGGGCCTACGCGCGCAGCAGCGAGCCGCCGCCGGATTGCCGCCCGGAGCTGAGCGAACCGGGCCGCTTTGCCGTGGCCACGCTGCGGCCCCTGGCGCCGGAGCCCCTGGCCTGGAGCGTCATGCAGGCCGTGGGACTGCTGGACGCCACGCGCACCGAAGCCGCCTGGCAGCTCGACGGCGCGGACCCGCGAATGAAGGCCATCCTCAGCCTCGACGCGAAACGCAAGGCGCTCCGCGAGGCGGTCCTGGAAGAGAAGGTCTTCGTCCGGCTGGAGCCGAACGTGCGTTCCTTCGTGAGCCACTTCGGCGGCGTGCAGGGGCAGCCGCAGGAGTCCGTGGA
The DNA here is from genome assembly GCA_963833985.1 of uncultured Planctomycetaceae bacterium. Lineage (GTDB taxonomy): Bacteria > Planctomycetota > Planctomycetia > Isosphaerales > Isosphaeraceae > Aquisphaera. The sequence goes on along the minus strand of CAWIAD010000002.1, from coordinate 5,375,190 downwards.
AGGCACCGCGACAGTGGACCAGGCGCTCTTCCTGAGCAATGGCCAGCCCGTCCGCGCGTGGCTGGCCCCGCACGCCGGCTGGCTGATCGGCCGCGCCGCGGCGCTGGCGGACGCCACCGCCGTCGCCGAGGAGCTTTACCTCGGCATCCTCTCCGCCGGCCCACCGCCGACGAGCGCGCCGAGGTCGCCAGCTACCTGGCCAGCCGCGCCGGCAAGGAGCGTTCCGCCGCCCTCTCCGAGCTGGCCTGGGGACTGCTGACCTCGTCCGAGTTCCGGTTCAACCACTGATCGATCCAGGCCCCGCTCACTCAAGCTTTCAGGACACCACCCATGAAGTGCACCTATGCCTGCAACTCGGCGGAGCACCTGCTCTCGCGCCGGCAATTCCTGGGGACGGTGGGCGCGGGCCTGGGAGCCGGCCTCGGCCTCGGGTTCTCCGGGTTCACCACACCGGCGATCTCGGCCGAGCTCCAAGGCAAGGAGCGCCAGGTGCTCGTGGTGTGGCTGGCCGGCGGTGCCAGCCAGCTCGAGACCTGGGACCCGAAGCCCAGGACCGACACCGGCGGGCCGTTCCGGTCCATCGAGACCTCGGTCCCGGGCGTGCGGATCTCCGAGTTGCTGCCCAGGACCGCCAGGCAGATGCACCACCTGGCCCTGTTGCGGAGCATCAACACAAAGGAGAACGACCATAACAAGGGCACGTACCTGATGCACACGGGGCGGCCGCTCACCCCGGCGCTCGTGTATCCGCACATTGGCTCGGTCATGGCGCGCTACCTCGGCGATGACGCCAACCCGCTGCCCGGCTACATCCACATCACGCCCGGCGGGGGCGGCCGCGGCTCAAGCGAGGCGGCCTATCTCGGCCCGCGCTACAACCCGCTGTACCTGGGCAACGGCCATGCCCCGGCCAACACGGCGGCCGACCCCGCACTCTCGGCCCTGGGGGCGGCGGGCCGGCAAGCCATCCGGATGCACGCCAGCGACCGCTTCGCCCGCCGCCGGCGCACGGCGGAGACCGAAGCCTACACCACCACCTTTGACCAGGCCCAGAAGCTGATGTCCCGGCGCGACGTCTTCGACGTCTCCAGGGAACCGGCGAAGGAGCTCGACCGCTACGGTACGCACGACTTCGGCCGCCATTGCCTGCTGGCCCGCCGGCTGCTGGAAGCGGGCGCCACGTTCGTGCAGGTCACGCATTCCAACTACGACACCCATAACGAAAACTTTGATTTTCACCTGGAACAGGTGGGCGAGTTCGACGTCTCGTTCGCCGCGCTCATCGAGGACCTGGCCGCGCGGGGGCTGCTGCGGCACACGCTGGTCGTGGTCATGTCCGAGTTCGGCCGCACGCCGCAGATCAACCACCTCTACGGCCGCGACCACTGGGGCACCGCGTGGTCGGTCTGCATGGCGGGCGCGGGGGTCAAGCCCGGCAACGTCGTGGGCGAGACGAACGCCAACGGCACCGAGGTCGTCGACCACCAGGTGAGCGGGGGCGACCTGTTCCACACCTACCTCCGCGCCGTGGGCCTGGACCCGACCGAATCGTTCGAGGCCGACGGCCGCTCCATCCAGCTTGCCGATCCGACCGGCAAGGCGGTGGAGGCCCTGCTGGCGTGAGCGAGCGGCCTGGCAACGGCAGCGGAGCGGATCAGATCAGATCAGATCAGATCAGATCAGATCAGATCAGATCAGATCAGATCGGGTCAGATCAGATGGGAGGGAGCGGACCAGACCATGGGTGCAACTCCTGAGAAAACGCGCGTCGTGCAGGACCTGAAGCACGGCAAGCCGCTGGTGTCGTGCCGGTTCGATCCCACGGGCCGCTACCTCTTCGCCGGCTCCGAGGACGATACGGTCGTGCGCTGGGACTGGAGTGCCGATCCTGCCAGGGCCAGGCCCGTGAGCTTCGCCGCGCATGACGGCTGGGTGTTCGCCCTGGCCGTGACTCCCGACGGCAAGACGCTCCTGAGCGGCGGGACCGACGGCCGGCTGATCTGGTGGCCGGATGCGGGTGCGGATGCGAGAGCGGCCGCCGCCCCGAAACCCCTGCGCACGATCATGGCACATCACGGCTGGGTGCGCGGCGCTGGCTATTCGCCCGGACGGGAAGCAGGCCGCCAGTTGCGGGAACGATGGCCGGGTCAAGCTCTGGTCGCTCGCGGACGGCACGCTTGAGATGGAGCTGCCCGGCCATGCCCGGCCGGTCTACCAGGTGAGCTACACGGCCGACGGCAAGTTTTTGATCTCGGCCGACCTCATGGGGCTGGTGATCCAGTGGGACGTGCGCACCGGCAAGGAAGCGCGCCGGCTTGACGCGGCCCGGCTGCATCTCTACGAGGGAGGGCAGGGGGTCGATTACGGCGGCGTGCGCGACCTCAGCTTCTCACGCGATGGTGCCTACCTGGCCTGCGCCGGGTTGATCAACGCCAGCAACCCGCTGGGCGCGGTGAGCACGCCGGCGGTACTGGTCTTCGACTGGAAGACCGGCGCGTTCAAGGCGCTCTCCCATCCCAAAGAGGACATCAAGGGCGTGTCCTGGGGTGTGCGCTTCCATCCCGAGGGCTTCCTCATCAGCGTGGTCGGCGGGACCAGCGGCGGGTTCCTGTTCTTCACGCGGCCCGACCAGGAGAGCGAGTTCTTCAAGTTCGCGCTCCCCACCAGCGCCCGTGCGCTGGATCTTCACCCGGACGGCATCCACCTCGCCACGGCCCACCACGACGGCGTGGTGCGCATCAGCGCCATGGCGGCGAAGGGCTGAGGGTTTTTCCCTCGTGGGACACGATTCCGGTGCGCCGTGGAAAGGTGTTGGTCTTCAGTGGGTGTAACTCCCACCCGGCAACTGGGTCGCTCCAGCCGGTAGCTATCGGAGCGGCGGTGGAGGAGACGAAACCGTCGGAGCCTTCGAGACAGATGTGTCGCTTGGCGATGCAGCGAACCGACAGGCCGTAACGCGAGTGAACGTTGAGCAGGCCTCGAAAAGTCCAATGTGGTCGCCGACCTTGCTGGAATATGGGGAAGGCCGCCGTCGCTGGGGATGAAAGGGAAACGGTTGGAATAGGCCGCCCCACGAGCGATCAGAACCCAGCGGGCCACCGGGGTATTGACGACGGCATGTCGGCACACGGAGATCAACACAACACGGGAAACCCCAAGCGGTGAGGGCGCGTGACCCTCAACCGGACGCCCGCGAGGGACCGGCCGGGCTGCCTGGGGTGGCGGAGAGGCCCGTAGTACCGTCGACGCCGGGTAACTCCGGTCGAGGGAAGGGGCCTTGGTTCAAGGTCAACGCAACAAGCGGCAGACAGCCGGGAGATTGGCGTGAGTCTATCACCTCCACTGAAGGTCGGGAAGTTGCAGACGGCGTTGCACACCAAAGCGAAGAACGCGCCCAACTATCGGTTCTACGTCCTGTACGACAAGATTTATCGACGTGACGTTCTGGGATTCGCCTACGAACGCTGCCGTGCCAACGGCGGCGCGCCGGGGATCGACGGCCAGAGTTTCGCCGACATCGAGGCGTCCGGGAAGGAACGATGGCTGGACGAACTGGCGGAACAACTTCGTAAGGAGACGTATCAACCCCAGGCGGTGCGGCGCGTGTACATCCCCAAAGGGGACGGCAAGCAAAGGCCGCTGGGCATTCCTTGCATCAAGGATCGTGTGGTGCAGATGGCTGCGGTGCTGGTCTTGGAGCCGATCTTCGAGGCCGACCTGGAGCCGGAACAACACGCCTACCGCCCGGAGCGCAGCGCCCTGGACGCCGTCCGCGAAGTCGAACGGCTGCTCAAGACGGGGCACACCGAGGTGGTGGACGCGAACTTATCTGGATATTTCGATAGCATACCCCATTCCGAGTTAATGAAATCGGCGTCACGGCGCATCAGCGACGGTCGCGTCCTGCGGCTGATCAAGATGTGGCTGGAAACACCGGTGGAAGAAACCGACGGGAAGGGGCAGCGCCATCGAACGACCCGGAATAAAGACCAGGGGATGGGTACACCGCAAGGTGCACCGATCACGCCCCCAACAATGTTGCAAAATCGTCCCTGATTCCTGACTCTGTCATTTCCAGATCGCGGCTTCGACCGAAGTACGGGCACGGATGGCAGCCCCGACTCGATCCCGATCCAAGGCAGGCTGGCGGCCGCGCTCTCGGAGAGGAGGAGTCGACATGATCACGTCCCCACGGAGGCCCACGTTCAGTCCTCCTGTCACCCGCCACTTCGAGTTCACTCGGCTTCAGGAGCAATTGATCGCGCGTGCATATCAGGTCTTGATCCCGGTCGTTTCGCAGCGCCTGGATCGGCCGCGACCCAGCCGCAACCACGCGACTGTGGTCCACACTATCCAGTCCAAGGTCGGGGGGGTTTGACAAACCATGATCACGGACAATCTCCGCGTGGCGCTCTACGCCCGGGTTTCGGGGGAGCAGCAGGAGAAGGAGGACACGATCGCCAGCCAGCTCGAGGCGGTCACTCAGCGGATCGCCACTGATGGCTTGGAATGCGAGCCCGAACTGCACTTCGTGGACGACGGCGTCAGCGGTTACATCCTGGCCCGACCGGCACTCGAGCGACTTCGGGACCAAGCCGCCGCTGGAGCCATCGACCGCCTCTATATGCTCGATCCGGATCGACTTTCACGCAAGTATGCCTATCAGGTCTTGATCCTTGAGGAACTTATCCGGTGCGGTGTCGAGGTCGTCTTCTTGCGCAACCCCGTCGGCCGCAGTCCGGAAGCCGACCTGCTGCTTCAGGTCCAGGGAATGATCGCGGAATACGAGCGCGCCAAGATCATGGAGCGTTGCCGCAGGGGCAAGCAACACGCCGCCCGCCGCGGTTCGGTCAACGTCCTCAGCGGCGCGCCGTACGGCTACCGTTACATCGGCAAGCACGAGGGAGGTGGCGAGGCGCGTTATCAGGTCCTCGCTGAAGAGTCCCGGGTCGTGCGGAAGATCTTCGAATGGGTGGGTCAGGAACGGTGCTCGATCGGCGAGGTGTGCCGACGCCTCCGGCGCGACAGTATCCCGACGCGGACCGGGAAATCGGCCTGGGATTGCGCGACGGTCTGGTTGATCCTCAAGAACCCTGCCTACAAGGGGACCGCGGCCTTCGGCAAGACGCGCTCAGGTGAGTTCAAACCTCAACGCCTCCGCCCGCAGCGAGGCCGCCCCGAACACTCCCGGCGACCGGTCTCACGGGTTGATACATCCTCGGAAGATCAAATCTTCATTGAAGTCCCCGGGCTGGTGAGCGAAGACCTCTTCCTGGCTGTCCAGGCCCAGCTTGAAGAGAACCGGCAACGCCGTCGCGACCGGCCCGGCGGTGGCCGATATCTGCTCCAGGGCCTGGTCGTCTGCAAGCGCTGCGGCTACGGCTGCTACGGCAAGCCGACGAGCCGAGCCGCGTTCGAGGGCAAGGGTAGGGTCCGCTACGCGTACTACCGTTGCACGGGCTCTGACGCCTATCGTTTCGGCGGGCAGCGCCTCTGCTGGAACAAGCAGATCCGCACCGATATCCTTGACGCTGCCGTCTGGGAGGACTTACGAGGTCTCCTGTCCGAGCCGGAGCGGGTCCGGGAGGAGTACGAGCGGCGGCTGCAGGGTGCCCAGGGCGGGCCGAATCAGGAGGTGGAGCATCTCGGCAAATTGATAAATAATGTGAAAAAGATGATTTCTCGATTAATCGATGCTTACGGCGACGGGTTGCTCGACAAATCGGAGTTCGAGCCCCGGATCTCGGCGGCAAGGACGCGCCTCTCGAGATTGGCGGAGGAGCATCGACAACGAATCGGCGAGGCCGCCCAAGAGGCGGAATTGCGACTGGTGATCGGTCAGTTGGAGGAGTTCGCACGTCGCGTCTCGCAAGGGTTGCAAGAGCCGGACTGGGCCACGCGACGGGAGGTGGTTCGGGCCTTGGTGAAGAAGGTCGAGATCGACGAGCAGGAGGTCCGCATCGTGTATCGGGTCAGTCCGTCCCCTTTTGAGAAAGGCCCCCAACAACGTAGTTCGCAACATTGTTGGGGGCGTGATCTCACCATTGTTGTCCAACATCTACATGCGACGATTTGTGAAGGGATGGAAGACTGGTGGACACGAGCGGCGTCTGGTCGCGCGAATCGTCAACTATGCGGACGACTTCGTCATCTGCTGTCGCGGCACGGCCGAAGAGGCCATGACGGTGATGCGGAAGATGATGTCCAGGCTGAAGTTAACGGTGAACGAGACCAAGACGCGGCTGTGCCACCTGCCTGAGGAGACGTTCGACTTTCTGGGTTATACCCTCGGCCGGAACTACGACCGACGAACGGGCCGATCCTACATAGGGTCACGCCCATCGCGGAAGAAGATCATTCGGCTGTGCAGCGAGATCAGTGCGATGACGACGCGCCAGACCACTGGACAGGACGTCGAGATGCAGATTGGTCGGATCAATCGCAAGTTACGCGGTTGGTCCAACTATTTTCGCATCGGAACGGTGAGCCCAGCCTATCGCCAAGTCAACCACCACGTCCGCTACCGGGTACGTCAGTGGTTGTGTGCGAAGTTCAAGGTGCCGGGTCAGGGGCTCAGACGCTACCCTGACAGATACCTGCACCAGGAGTTGCATCTTTACCAGCTGCAACGAACCTAGCCGCGATGGTTTCGTGAGCGAACGTGTGAACTCAACCGATGAGACAAGCCTTGTCCGAAAGCTGGATGCGGGAAAACCGCCCGTCCAGTTTGATGAGCGGGGTGTGGAAACGAGGCCCAGCCGAGCCATCGACTCGAGCCCACCGCGCCACACCTCGACTCTACATCGTGTCTCCTTGATGCCTCAAGATCTTGAGACGATCCTGTTTCTCGTTGACCGTGAGTTTATCCCGACACGAATGGAATCGTGTGCCAGGAAGAGGGGCCGTCCGCGCTCCCCTCGTGGGGTACGATTCCGATCGTGCCAATTTCTGGATCAAGAGAGAGAAGGCATGAGGCGAAAGGAAACGTGTGCCAGGAAGAGGGCTTTTGGGAAACCGGGAAGGCTCGCCGGCAGCATGTCCCTATCCGCATGACCCTGCCGGTGCGACTGCCAATCAACTGCTAATAACTGCTAAATGAGCAGTTGGTAGTGATGGAATGCCTGGATGCTATAGACTGAAGCGGGGCAGAAGCTGCTGGCAAAGAGGTGGGCCAGCCGGCCGATCGCAGCGCGTGCAGCTTCACACCCAGGCCGATGACCAGCAGCAGGGCCGGGACGAAGAGGTTGCCGTAGGCTTGAGCGTACAGCGGGAAGGCGATCGCCGTGGCGGGGATGCCGAAGACCAGGGCCACCCAGGTGCGCTCCAGGTTCCGCCAGCGGGCTTTCGCGGGGCTTTCGCGCACGACGTTCAGGGCCACGGTGAGCGGGTAGATCAGCCACACGAAGGCGTAGTTGAATGAGAGCGGAGAGAACATCACGATGAGCAGCGTGACAAGGGCGAACTCGATGGCGTCCGTGTCGGCCGTGCGCTGCTTCCGCGCGGGGAGCATGCTGGCGACGAACAGCGCAAGCGCCAGCATCGCGGCCAGCGTGACGGCCGTGACCGCGCGGAAGTTGAGCGACAGGACGTTCACCCGCCAGGCCTTCCGCAGCGCGGCGTCGACGCCCTCGTAGTTCTCGTTCCAGCGGGGGGTATCAGGCGGTGCGGTGAGCATGGCGGCCAGGTCAATGGAGCCATCGGCGGTCATCCCCCGGATCGACCGGCCCCGCAGCCGCGCGGCGACGTGCTCGGTGAGCACCTTCTCGCCGTCGGCGGGAACATCCCGCAGCAGCCGGTGCGCCAGGGCCATGATGGACTGGTTCTTGTACGAGAACGACCGGTAGGGCCGCTGTGCAATGCCTTTGCTGTTGTAAGTGAAGAGCATCCCCTGCGACCAGGTGGTCACGTCGGCGAGGGCCTGGGCGGGCGTGCGGAAGGGCAAGGGGGCGACGAGCAGCCAGGCCACGAGTGCCAGCACGGTGGCGGCCGACGCCCGCCACATGCGGCGGTAGACGAAGTAACCGAGCGCCAGGATGGGAAACGCCTTGATGGCCGCCGCCGTGGCCACCAGCACGCCCGCGGTGATCTCACGGCGCTGGCGGAGGTAGGCGAACGCCAGCAGCAAGAGCGTCAGGAGCCCGAGGTTCGGCTGGCCCAGCAGATAGGTGTTGTGCACCAGGGCGACGATGGCGAGCGAGGGCGCCGCCGCCAGCAGCGGGCGCTGCCGCAGCGTGTGGATACCCACCTTGCCGCCCGTCGCCAGCCAGACGGAAAGCACGATCGCCCCGGCCCAGGCCGCCGAGTGCGCCAGCACCAGCACCAGCGTTGTGCCGTGCTTGCCCAGCACGCTCAAGTAGCCCAGCATGGCCGCGGCCGAGGGCGGGTACATGAACGGGAAGAGCCGGCCGGTGGAGGGATCGGGATACAGGTCCATCCCCTGGCGCAGCAAGGCGCCCACCTGGTACCAGAGGCTGTAATCCTTGTTCGGCTTTTCGAGCAGGTCGATGCCCAGCGGGATGGCTGAGAAGACCACGGCGAGCACCAGGAACAGTCCGACCAGCCAGCTCCAGAGCCGCGGTGAGGAACGCCGTTCCGCCGTCCCGAGATCGCGCCGAATGGACGTGGATCCGCCACCCAGCACCGCTGGTTCGGGTGTGCGCACTCCGCCTTGTGGTCCTTCCATGTGCGGCAAGTCCTTCCCTGGCCTGCTGGAATACCTCCGATGACGCGGATCGTAACGGAGGAGAGGATTTTCGAGAACGGCAACTCAACGAGAACGGCCGGAAAACCGCTCACCACCAGGGTCTATGGGCATGATGCCGCCGGCACGCATTCCGGGTAGAATGCAGACCCATCAGGAACCGACCGAGCATTAGGCCGGCCCGAGTTGCGTCGCGCTGGCCGATGAGCCGCAAGGGTGTCTGGCTGCTCGCCCGGGAGGCGAGCAAGGTGTCTCTCGACATTTCACTCTCCACGCCTCACGGTGAAGCAACCGTTCATGCACGGAGAACCTCCATGAGAGTTGCGTCCATTCACCTGGAGAATTTCAAGCGATTCGAGACGCTGGACATCGAGCTGCGGAATTCGTTGACCCAGGATATCGCGGACCAGTTCCTGCTGCTGGGCGATAATGGAACGGGGAAGACCACGGTTCTGCAAGCGATCGCCTTGTGCCTGTCGCTGGCATCCTGGCGCACAAGAAGTGTCAAAGACTTTCACTGGCTCGGATGGGTTTCCGGCCGTTATGAGCGGTGGGGCAGACCCGCCGTGGAACTGGAAGTGCACTTTTCTCAGGAAGAGATCGACGCCACCCGGGAGGCGGCCGACCGCTGGTTCCGTTCACGCTCCACAGTTGAAAGGCATTTGGTCTACGTTGAACCGGGTGACTCCCGGGTCGTTACGATCAGGCTCGAGGGCGAGCATTGCTCGGCTCGTTCACAGGCGGAACTCTACCAGTTCCGGGGTCGCTGGTATGCCGCACAGCTTCTGGAGACCGATCCGGCTGCCCGAGACCTGTTCGGGCGTCTGCCGGGAGTCTTCTGGTTTGACCAGTTCCGAAACCTCGCAACGCCTCCCAGCATGAGCGAAGGGAACGGCGGTCGGGAAGGCCCTGAACGGCCAAGCTATCAGGTGGGAGTCGCGCGTCTGCGCGAGCATCTCAACCGGTGGCAGCTGAACCGGCTCTCCAGGGGACCTGGCAAGGTGGATTTCCTGGACGAGCTTCAGCGCAGCTTCAAGCGTGTCTTCCCTGGGCGATCCTTCGGCATGCCCGAGCCCATGTACCGTGGTGGAGTGCCCTCCCCGGAGGATTACTACTTCATCATCGAGGATGGGAATCGGTCATACGATATCGAGGAGATGTCCGCGGGCGAACAGGCAGTCTTGCCCTTGCTGTACGAATTCGTTCGGCAGCAAATCCGTCATTCGGTTGTGCTGATCGACGAGCTTGATTTGAATCTTCATCCTCCCCTGGCCCAAGCGTTGCTGTCGGCCTTGCCCGCCCTGGCGCCTTGCTCCCAGTTCATCTTGACGACTCACTCGGAAGCCATCAGTAGCGTCTTCAGCAGGGAGCAGATCTACAGGCTGCCGGGAGGACGACTGTGCCTGTAGACTTGCTTCTCTGTGAGGGAGGTCCGAACAGCCCGGATGTGCGAGTGTTCACGAAGCTGCTCGCCGGCCGATGCCTGGTTCTGCCCCAGGGTGGAAAGTACAGCATGGGCAGCAAGGTCATTGCCCGCCGCGAAGCGCTGGGCCGGCAGACCGTCTTTGGGCTGCTCGACGGGGACTTCGTCGAACCGTGGCAGCAGCCGACGGACCACCCCAGAGCGTGGACCAACTCAGACGGGCGAATTCACTTCGGGTGGCGCTGGGAGAGGAAGGAAATCGAGAATTATCTTCTGGATCCGGATGTGGTCATCCCGGCTTTGAGCCTGCTGGGCAGCGATGCGGCGCCGGCAGGCAATCTCTACAGGACCATGCTCGAGGAAGCCCGAGATCGGCTTGGTCCGTACCAGGCCGCCCGCACGACACCCGCCTCAAGCCGGGTCAGATTTGTCGATCTACCCTCGTGCTTCGGCAAGGCACGCGGAAGACAGAGGCACCCATTCCCGGATTCTCTCGATGAGCCAAGTTGCAGGACCGGTCTCCGGCTGACTGTAGACAGACATGCAAAATCTCAGACCATAGACTGTGACGACGTTGAGCAAAAGTTCACGTCGTTCCTCCCTGAGTTCCTACAAGGAGGCGCGCGCCACGCTTCGTTTCTCTACGCATTTTCTGGAAAGGATCTATTGCTGTCGATTGACGCCAAACTCAGGGAGCTTGGTTTCCCCAGTGCCCAGGTTTTCCTCGAGAGGGTTTTGATCGGTATTGAACGAATGACGGATGACATCGGCGACTGGGTCCCGGAGTGGCGCGAGCTTCAGCGACTCGTCGAAGCCTGAAGACCACCAGATCGATGGGAGTCATCTTCTCCGTTCAAGCAAGACAGACATCTCTGCTCCTCAAGTTTTCCCCCGCCAGCGCCGATCGATGATGATGGCTGGCTCCCTGAGCTTGACAGCTTTGTCGGTTCCGGTAGAGTCGCGATGTTCCTATCTGGCGTCGCGGCATGTCCCAGGACAGGACAGGGCCGCGACGCGTTCTCGACCGTCGAAAGCGGGTTGAAACGTGCATCGCCCCGTCCTGCTCGACGAGGTGACTCACTGGTTGCAGCCGCAAGACGGGGCAGTCCTGGTCGATGGGACCGCCGGCGCCGGGGGGCATGCCGCAGCCCTGGCGGAGCGCGTCGGCCCCAGCGGCCAAGTCATCGGACTGGACCGCGACCCGGCCATGCTGGCCCTGGCCCAGGAAGCCACCGCCGGCCTGCCCGTGACGCTGATCCATTCACCCTACAGCGCGATGCGCGAGGTGCTGGACGAGCGCGGCATCAGGGCGGTCCAGGGGGTTCTTCTGGACCTGGGGCTCTCCTCCGACCAGCTTGCCTGGGCCGATCGCGGGTTCAGCTTCGCTCAGGACGGGCCGCTCGACATGCGGTTCGACGCGAGCCCCGAACCGGGCTCACTGGCCACCGGGCCCACCGCCGCCGAGCTGGTCAACAGCCTCGCGGCCGACGCCCTGGCCGACGTCTTCTTTCACTTCGGGGAAGAGCGGTACAGCAGGCGGATCGCCCGCCGGATCGTCGAGGCCCGGCGGCACACGCGGATCGAGACCACCCGGCAGCTTGCCGAGCTCGTCCGCCAGAGCGTGCCCGGCCGCTACCGGCACGGGCCGATCGACCCGGCGACCCGCGTCTTCCAGGCTCTGCGAATCAAGGTCAATGACGAGCTGGGCCACCTTGATGCGATCCTCGGGCAACTGCCGGGGATCCTGGCTCCTGGCGGCCGGGCCGCGATCATCAGCTTCCACTCGCTGGAAGACCGCCGCGTCAAGTGGGCCTTTCGCAACGAGCCCGCGCTGAATGTCCTGACCAGGAAACCCGTGACCGCGACGGCCCCGGAAGTGGCCGTCAATCCCCGGCGCGCAGCGCCAAACTGAGGGTGGCCGAGCGATGTCTGAACCAGCCTGGAACGTGACGTCCGAATTCGATCCCAGGCCAGAGCCCGAGCCTCAGCCGGGGCCAGCGCCGACGCCAGCGCCGATGCCGATGGCAGAGGCCGGGGCTGAGCCCTCGACTTCGCGCCCGGCCGGGCCCCTGGCCGGCTTCGCCTTGCCCGTCCACTACGCCGACGGTTCCACGGGCGACGACGGCGCGCCCGAGGACGAGAACGAGCACGGCGACCCGGACGGGGATGACGTCCACGAGAAGGCGGCCAAAGGGAAATCCCGGTTCGCGGCCGCTTCCTGGGCTCAGCGGCTGGGCATGGCGGCAGACCTCGGGTGGGGAGCGGCCCGGCAGGGTTATGTCCTGGCCCGGCGCTATCCCCGGGGCGCCCTGGCCACGGGGCTTTCGCTGGCCATCCTGGCGTCCGTGGTCGTGCTCAAGCCGGGCCAGGGGAAGCACGACACAACCGCCCAGATCGGTGCGGTCACGTCGACCTCGGCCTCGGCCTCCGGCTCCACGTCCGGGGCTCAGTCCAGGACCCCGGCTGCGGTTCCAGATCCAGATACGGCTCCCAGGCCCGCGCCATCAGCCGCGCAAACGGCCCACAACAGTTTGCCCGCGTCCTCCGCCTCGAAGTCGGAGTCCGCGAAGCAGGAAACGCATGAGAGGAAGTCGAAAGCGGCTGCACCGGCGGCCCTGCTGGCTGATGGGAACCTGCCGGCTCTGCCCGGCGATTCCGGCTCGTCGGGCCAGTCGAGCCAGGACAGGGGATCTCACGGCGGCGAAGCGCTTCCGTCTGCCGCCCCACCGGCGCCGGTGATTGCGGCTGCCCCGGCCCCGGATGCCAGGGCTGACGATCCTGCGCTTCCGGTGCCCTCCGGCGAGCCCATCTCGCTGGCGGCCGCCGGCAGCAGCCTCGCGCTGCCGCCCATCGACGAGCTGCCACCGGTCTCCGGTGCCAGGAACGGCGCGGGGGCCGTGACAGACCCGAAGCTGGCTGCCGCGCCGGCGCCTGCGGTCGGCTCCGCTCCGGCAATCGGCCTTTTGCCGGAGCCGGCCGCGGCTGCCGGACAGGGACCCGTGCCGGCGGCCGCCCCTGCGCTCTCGCCCTTGCTGGAACTTCCCACGGCCGACAAGCCGCCTGCTGCGCCGCCGGGTGCTGTCGCGGCTCCTGGCCTCGCGCCCGCCCCTGCACCCGCCGCAACGCTTACCAGTGCGCCGCGCCGGTGATCACCCCGCTGCCGCCGGTCGATGCCCCTGCGCCGGTGCCGGCGGCTGCCCCTGCCCTGCGCCGGCCCCGGCCTCCCGAGCCATTCCGCTGCCCGCGCCCGCTTCGGCGGCCGGGAACCCGACGGTGGCTGCGGCTACCTTGGCCGCCGTGGCCGGCAGCGCGGCCCTGGGCACAGGCGCAGCCCTTGGCGCCGCGGCCGCCGTCACCGCGCGAGAGCACAAGCCCGCGCCGTCGAATGGCCGCGGCACGCCCGTGGCCCAGGCGAAGCCCGCTCCCTCTCCCGCTGTTCCTCCCCCGTCCGCCCTTGCACCCGCCGAGCCGCCGGCCATGGCTCCCGCGCCGGATCCTGGGCCGGCCGCGGCACCACTGGTCGCCGCGGCGCCTGCTCCTGCCCCGGTACTGGACTCGGTATCGGCGTCGTCCGCACCGGCACATGCTCCCGCTGCCGATTCCGCTTTCGCTTCCGCTTCTGCCCTGGATCACGGGGCATCCGGAGCGCCCGCGTCGCATCCGTCACCGGCCCCGGCTCTTGCTGTGGCCGGCGCTTCCGCTGCTGTTCTGGCACCGGCCGTTGCGGCTGCGGCAGCGTCGTCATCACGGCCGGAGCGGAGCCGTGAGCCAGCCTCCGCGGAGCCCTCGGCCAGCATCATTCCCGCCGGGGACGCCGCGCCGACGGCAGCCGGACCCATGAACAGCGAGGAGCTGGTGCGGCAGGGCTGGGTGCCAATCCATCACAGCGGCGGTTCTGCCGTGCACGAGGTGCAGCGCGAGGTTCCAGGCCTGGACGATGGCGAAGGCCAGGGAACGCTCGCCGGAACGACCGACCCGAACGCCCACGCCGACAAGGAGCAGAGCTTCGAGCTCGAATCGCCGCCAGGCCGCGGCAAGAGTGCACCGGCCGCGGAGGCCAGCGCCGGTAGCAAGCGGCCGGCCAGCGGCGCGGGCAAGCTGGAAACCGTGCTCCACCGGGTGGAGAACCGCGAGAACTTCTGGGACATCTCGCGTATGTACTACAACTCGGGCCGGTACTATCGCGCCTTGTGGAAGGCCAACGAGGACAGGGTGCCGGAGATCACCAAGCTCTACCAGGGCACGGTGGTACGCGTTCCTCCGCCCGAGGAGCTGGACCCGGCCTTCATCGACCCGCCCGGCAAGGCCGCTCAGCCCATTCAGGCCAGGACCCAGTCTCAGCGTCAGCGTCAACCTCAGGCTCAGCTTCAGCCTCAACCTCAGGCTGAAGGCGAGATCCTGGCCCGCCACGAGACGACCCGCGCCGGCTCCGATGCTGGCTCCGGCGACAGCGTGCCGGTGCGGCGCTCCAGCCGGTCGGACGTGGAGCTGAACCTGCCGTTCCCCGACGCCGCGACCGAGCGGACGAGCACCCGCGGTTCCGCGCCCGCCGAGCGTGTCCGTCCGGACCAGGACGGTCAACCCGAGGTCCACACCCGTGTGACGGCCGCCCGGCCGGTTTACAAGGTCCGCCCCTACGACACATTGCGGACGATCGCCCGCGACACCCTCGACGACGCCCGCCGCGCCAGTGAGATCCTGGAACTGAACCGCGACATCATCGACGACCCCTCGCGCCTCATCGCCGGCCAGGTGCTGGAGCTCCCCGACGACGCCCACCCCGCGGCACACGACGGTAGACAAACGACGTGGTGTAGGATTCCGATCTTCTCGCTGTTCGTGGAACTCGATTCCGATCGTGTGACGGTCTCTCCCTTTGGGCCACGATTCCAATCGTGTCCCACGAGGCAGAGGTGCAGGAGCTCAGCGCGGGTCGGGCCAGTTCAGGTGGCGGTGCAGGAAGCGGAACGTGCCCTGGCCGTGGATCGTGTGCGGGCCGGCGAAGAACTCGATGGCGCAGCGGTCGCCCAGGCCAAGGCGGGCGCTGTAGAGGTGAAAGACCTTCGCGAACTCGTGGGCCACCATGTCGTCCGGAGCCACGCTGTCGAACTGCCCGCGCTCGACCATGAACGGCCTGGGGGCGATGAGCGCGGCCATCTCCGCATAGTTGAACGTCGAGCCCAGGTCGAACTCGAAGATCTCGTACTCGTTGCCCCAGACGTAGCTGTACGGACTGCGCGTGGACGCGTTCTTCCAGACCCATTCGTTGAAGTCCGCCGAGCAGATTGACAGGCAATAATCCTTCACCAGGGGCGGGATGCGCATCGCCGACTTGCCTCCGTAGCTGAGGCCGTAAAAAGCAATGCGCTCAGGGTCGACCTGCGGCAGGGTCTTCAGCCAGCCGGTGATCTGCTGGTGCTGCGGGACGATGATCGAAAAGAGCGTCTTGCCCAGCGGGTTCGCCTTGCGCTGGAGGGTGCGGAACCGGTCGCCGAAGAGATAGAGGTTCTGTGGTGCGAACGTGATGAACCCGCGCTCGACGAGCTGCACCGCGAACTGGTGGTAGGCCGGGTTGTGAATCTTCGGGTCGGCGACGTCCTGCGGCCGGCCCTCCAGCCCGTGCTGGCAAACCACCACCGGCCGCTTCTCGCCGTCCTTGATGCCCTTCGGCAAGAGCAGGATGCCATAGGCGATGACGTCCGGGAAGACGTCGAGCACGACCTCGTAGCCGGTGAACTTCGGCTCGTCGTAGACCCTGCGCGAGCGGACATTGGGCGGTAACAGCGTGTCGTCGAACCGGCCGATGACCTCGGTGGCGAAGAACTCGCGGTAAGGCTCGACCGTCTTCGCGTAAGCTTCCGGCGTCTTCGTGTCGAGCTTCTCCATGAACTTCGCCCGGACGTAGGGGCTCTCGACCAGAAGCTGCTGGGTGTGCCGGTCGAGCTCGTGGAGCTGGCGGGCCTGGCGGTCATCAGACCGATCGATGATCTTCACCTGGGCGTTTTCCGGCATCACCAGCTTGGCATCGAGGGCCGACAGGAACCGGCTCAAGGCCAGCGTCGTTCCGAACGGCCCCTGACCATCGAATTCGCGGTTGATCAGCGCGAGCCACGCTTCCGGCTGAAGACCGGCCACGAGCTTGCGGGCGCGGTCCACCTCGGCCTTGACCGCTTCCAGCCTGGGCGTGGTCAGCCGGCCCGGAGCGCCTCCCGTACCGGGCGGGATGACGAACTCCGGCCCCCTGGCGGCCTCGATGATCAGCGTTCGAGGCGCCACCAGGCTGGCCAGCTCGGCATCGCCGAACTCATCGAGCAAGCCGAACACGTTGCGGTCGATCGGCTGGGTCCAGAGAGAATTGCGGTCGTCGAAATAGCCGCTGACGCAGGCGGCCTTGATCCGCGTGTCGAGGGCCGCGGCGTAGAGCGCAATGGCCCCGCCCTCGCCGTACCCGAAGACGCCCAGGTTGGGCTGCTTTGCCAGCAGGTCGACGAGTGCGAGCACCTTTTGCACCTCGTAGCCGATGATATGCCGGCCGAGCTCGAATGCGGGGCGGTAAAGGAACTCGCGGTCCGTCAGCCGGACGCGGCCGTGGCGCGGTTCGATGGTGCGGTCGATGAGTGCCGGTACGATCACCCGGCAGCCGCTCTCGGCCAGCCTGCGAGCCACTTGCGATACCTCGGGGATTCCAGGCGAGATGCCGGCAAGCTGCTCGGGCGACTGTCCCGCATCGGGAATGGCGATGACGGTCGCGTTGTCGGGCCCGTCGGGCACCAGCAGCAAGCCCTCGCCCTGGACGTCGCCGAAGGCCGGCCAGCGGACCGCGAAGACCTGGAAGTTGTCCCCGCGGCTCAGCGCCATGTCCCGCGCGCGCTTCACGTCGAGCTGCAAACCCTCGACCGCCGCCCGCGGATCACGCACCCCCACGATATGCGCCAGCCGCTTGCGGTTGGGCTCGACCGAGGCGTTGTAGGCCGCGGCCGACGAGACGTCGCGCTTCCAGTGCCGGGCGCGCTGGCCGACCGACTCGTCGATCTTGCGGAGCAGGAACCGGTCGGCGCCGGAGACGAGCGCATCGGCAATATCGCCGGTCATGGTAAGCGGCTGAGTGCCGGGCAAAGGCTGGGCTGCCGCGGAGGGAATCGCCGCGAGCCAGATCAAGGGCACCCAGAACAGGCTCGGGCGGTTGAGAGAGCTCATGGAACTGCTCCGCGGGTCGTCATGTCTTCGCCTGATGCAAAACCCGATCATGCCGCATTGCCCCATGAGGGGCAAGACTTCGCTCGTGTTGTGATTCTTCCCCTGTGGGACACGATTCCGTTCGTGTCATGGTGTTCTATAAAGAGGGAAGAATGCCACGTTTCTCTTTCCGTGGAACACGATTCCGATCGTGTCATGGGATCTATGAAAGAAGAGGAATGACACGAATGGAATCGTGTTCCACGGCAACTGGGTCACAAGGCCTCCAGCAGCAGCCAGAGCGACTTCGCGCTGAAGACCAGAAGCGCGCCGATGCCCGTGCACAGGCCGGTGATCGCCCAGCCGTTGCGCAGGCGGGCCTGGGCCGCCAGGACGATCGCCACGATGGCGGCGACGAAGACAGACCCGGCCGTGGGAATCCAGAAGATGAGAACCCCCACCGTGGAATCCGTCCTGAAGACCGAGGCGAACAGGATGAGCAGGGGAGCCAGCAGGAACGAGGACACCAGCGTCACGATTCCCACAATCCCGCTCGCCTTCGCCGCCCTCGGTTTCAGCTCGACCGCCGGGGCGCTCCGCGAGACGGCCGGACGCGCAGCCATCGCCCTGACGGAGGCAGGCCCAGGCCCTTGCCCTGCTAGGCCCGGCCCGGTCTCGAACCCGGCCTCGTCCGGCAGGTAGGCTTCCGGCGGGTCGAGCCGGCCGAGCACCGACAGCACGTCCTGGCGCGACACCTCCTCGCCTGCGCCTGCTCCTGTGCCCTCGCGCCCGCGCTCGCATTCGCCAAGCAGCTCGTAAATCTGGGCCTCGACCTCGCGGACGATCTCCACCCTTTGCGACCGGGGCATGCACCCAGCAGCATCCGGTCGATCGTGTCGAGCCGGCTGTCAATCAGCATTTGCAGCGATTCGGGAACCTGGACCGAGGTGATCACGGACATGCTTGCGCTCCTTCGTGATGAGAGTTGAGCAATCCTGTAACCGAACATACCACGCTGTTCCAGCGTTCCGCCATCTGGCGCAACCGCTGCTCGCCGCGGGCCGTGAGGCGATAATACCGCCGGGCCGGACCGGCCGGCGAAGGCTCGGTGCGGGTCGCCAGGAACGCCTCGCGAGCCAGCCGTGTGAGTACCGGATACACGGTGCTCTCGGTGAGCGCCAGGCCCTCCAGCCGCTGGAGCTGCTCGACGATCCGGTACCCGTAGGTCTCCCCGCGCGCAATCGTCGCCAGCACGGCCAGTTCCACCAGCCCCTTGCGCATCTGGGTTTCCCAGTGGTCCATATCCACGCTTTCCCCATCTCGCAAAGACCGAGCAGAGCCCGAGGAATGACCCAGACTCCGCTCTCTACTGCGTAATACAGAGTAGCTAAAAAAACCGCCCTGTCAATCCGGTTCCGGTCTCATGGTGCTTCCGTGAACTTACACGATATTCCTGGGGCGGAAGCGGCGGGTGAGCGCGGTGTCGAGGTGCTCGGGGGGTTCCAGGGAGAGGTTTTCGAGCTCGCGGTGCAGGTCGGCGGGGTCGTCGAACTTCACCTGGTGCGCGAGCGGGG
Source organism: uncultured Planctomycetaceae bacterium (assembly GCA_963833985.1). Lineage (GTDB taxonomy): Bacteria > Planctomycetota > Planctomycetia > Isosphaerales > Isosphaeraceae > Aquisphaera. The sequence goes on along the minus strand of CAWIAD010000002.1, from coordinate 5,356,316 downwards.
CGTGCCAGAGCACGTAGCGCTCCGTGCCCTGGAAGTCGAGGTGCGAGATCACCAGGCTGTGATCGCGGTAGAGCCAGACGGCCAGGATGGGGCGGCTGGCCGAGCCGGTGGTGCGGAACGAAGGTGTGGTGAGCTCGATCTGCTTGTTGGCCATTCCCTGGATGGCGACCTGCCCGGCCGCACGGCCGCGGATCGACGCCACGACCACCAGGCGATACGGGCCCAGGGGGACCGGTTTGTGTGCGGGAGTGCGGTTCGCCCCGGGCGCACCAGGCCGGGCCTGGGCCGTCAAGGCGTTCACGGCCTCCTTCCAGAGCCTCTTGAAGCTGGCCCTGGAGGAACCGCATGGGGTCGGCATCGACCAGGGTGACCAGCTCCTGGTCCTTGTCCTTGCTCGCTTCCTGGGCCAGGTCGTCAAGGTCCACCGCCGCCGAGGAAAGCCGGGCGCTCAGCCGGTCGGTCTCATCGGCCGCGGACTCGTGTTCGCCATCGGCGTCTTCCTCGGCATCGACGGGAGGCTTCTTCGCCAGCAGGTTCACCGAGTCGTCGATCTGCGCGACCACCTGTGCGGGGACGGAGCGGGCGAGCAGCCTGTCCAGCGTTCGGCCGGCGTCGCCCGGGCGGAAAAGGCGGCCCACCAGCGTGTCCCAGAGCGTTTCGGCCCGGGTGCGGAACCGGCGCTGCCAGCGCGCCAGCTCGATCAAGGGGTAGACGACCTCTGGCCAGAGTGCCAGGCTGGCCGGGTCGCGGTAGGCTTCCCTGGAGGCATAGCGGAGGGCGGCCACGCGGAAGTCGGGATGGTCGCGCCAGACCTCGGCCAGCCGGTTCCAGCGCTCCACCAGCACGTCGTCCACCACGTTCCGGGCCGGGGCGATCTTCCGCAGGTCGTCGAGCGTCTGGGGCACCAGACCGGGATTGAGCTGGCCGCGGGCGTCGGTCATCTGCTTCTGGGCATGCTGGCTGGCCTCGCGGAGGGCCTTGCGCGTCTGCCGGAAAAGCCGACGGCGCTGGGGCGTATCGCGCCAGGCCAGGTACTTGGCCACCACCACCGGCGAGAGGGCAGGGCGGACCTCGATCTTCTGGTCAAGCAGGCCGGCCGCCTCGTGCACGGCCTCCTCGGTGGGGCCCGAGGCCAGGGCGTAGGTCATGGCCAGAAGATAGCGTGCGCGGTCGGCGTTGCGGCGATCCACGGTACGGCGCTGGAATGGCCCCTTGCGCCGCGAGCCGATCAGCAGGTAGGCCAGGTAATGGCCCATGAGGTAGCGCTCGTCGGCCGAGAGCATCACCGGCTCGGCCAGCACCACGCGGAGCATCTTCTGCACCAGTGGCGAGGCGACCAGGTCGGCCGCGCTGGCTGGCGGCTGCGCCGGACGGGAGGGAGCCGGCGGCACGGGCCGCAAGCGCTCGACGCTGGCTGCCTGGGAAGCCGCGGCGGACCTCGCGGCCTCCTGTTCCAGGCCGGCCAGGGCGGACAGGTCCGGGCCAGCGGGAACCGCCTCGGGCAGAGCCTCCGGCGCGGTGGCCCCTTCGGCCGCCACGTTCTGCGCCTGGGCCTGTTCGCGGCCGGCGATCCGCTCGATCTCCTCGCGGATCGCCTGCGCCACCGCGGCGCCGCTGGCGGGCCGCGCCGCCGGCTTCTTGGAGAGGAGGGCCAGGATCAGGCTTTCCAGCGGCTCCGAAATCCCCGGGTTGCGGCTGCGCGGAGGCTGGGGCATGGTCCCCACGTGCATGGCCATCACCGCGGCCGTCGTGCCGGTGAACGGCACAGCGCCGGCGGCACTTTCGTAGAGCATCACGCCCAGGGAGTAGAGATCAGTGCGAAAGTCGAGCCGCCGCCCCTTGGTCTGCTCCGGGCTCATGTAATGGGGCGTGCCACGAATGCTCCCGGCCTCGTCGGCCTGCTCGGCCAGGAGCGACAGGCCGAAGTCCGACAGCTTGGGCACGTCCGCCGCGGTCAGGAGCACGTTGCCCGGCTTGATGTCGCGATGAATGACGCCCTGGTGGTGGGCGTAATCCAGGGCGTCGGCCACCTGGGCCAGCACGCGGAGACGCTCCACCAGGCTCAGCGCCCTCCAGCGCTTGACATAGCTGGTGCCGTCGACCTGCTCCATCACCAGGTACCAGGTTCCTTCCGCCTGTCCGAAGTCGTAAATCCGTACGACGTTATCGTGCAGCAGCCGGGCGGCGATCTGGGCCTCCAGCCGCAGCCGTTTGCCCACGTCCTCGCCGCTTTGCTCCTTCAGCAGCTTGATCGCCACACTCCGCTGCAAGAGCTGGTCGGTGGCCGAGTAAACCGCGCCCATCCCTCCCCGGCCCAGCTCCCGCTCGAGCAGGAACCTCTGGTTGAGTGTCGTGCCGATACCGATCACCGAGGAACCCTCAACACAGGAATCGGATGCAGAGGCGCGGGAACACCCCCGAGACGATGTAAACCTGAGCGTACGCAATAGGATCGATCGACACAACGACCCGAAGAGGCGGAGCGGCAAAAAAGCGCCCTGCGGAATGCTTGCGGCCAGGAAAGCCTGCCGGCTGCAACCTCTTGCCACGCTCGCCCGGGCGCTGATACGGTGCACCCAGTCCGCAAGGAGGGCCCGTTTCCCTCTCCGAACCCGCATGTGACATGATGAGGATGTGGATGATGCACACGACGGATCTCACCTGCCATCTCAGAACCGCCTCGAGGCCCTGGCGTCTTGTTGCCGCCATGGCGGCGATGCTCGCCTTCGTCGCGGCGACCGAGGGTCCACTCGCGCGTGCCAGCCAAGCCGAGAAGGAAAAGAGGATGACCAAGACCGACAGCGGCCTGCAATACCGGGACGTCAAGGAAGGGACCGGCGAAAAGCCCAAGAGGGGCGAAACCTGCTACATGCATTACACCGGCTGGCTCTGGGAAAACGGAGTCAAGGGCAAGAAGTTTGACAGCTCCGTGGACCGCGGCCAGCCCTTCGATTTCGTCATCGGCACTGGCCAGGTGATCAAGGGCTGGGACGAGGGCGTGATGAGCATGAAGGTGGGCGGCAAGCGCGAGCTGCTGATCCCCCCCAGCCTCGGCTACGGCAGCCGCGGCGCAGGCGGCGTCATACCGCCCAACGCCACCCTGCTCTTCGAAGTCGAACTACTACAGATCAAGTAGGCAGTGTGCAGTGGGCAGCTTGTAGGGTGGGTCGAGCCGCAGGCGAGGCCCACGAAGGCGGCAGTGGGCAGTGAAGAGGAAGGGGAGGACAGGCATTCTTGCCTGTCAGCAGTGGGCAGTGGGCAGTGATGAAGCGAACGCGAAGAACCAACCACAGAGATCACAGAGACCACAGAGAAAGACACGCGGAATTCGCGAGTGACATGGGTGACCTTGCCTGGACATCCCCGCTTCCCTCTTCCCGCTTCCCTGTCTCCTCTTCGCTCTTTTTCTTCTCTGTGATCTCTGTGATCTCTGTGGTTGATGTCTTCTGGAATTCCGCAGTTTCTGTCCTCTGAGATTCCGTGGTTGGTGTCTTCAGGATTTCCGTGGTTGCTCCAGCGGTCCGCCTTGCACGGTCTGCGGGCTGTCGGTCCATTTGTTGCAGAACTTCAGGGAAATCTTTCAATCCGCTTCAATTCGCCCGCGGCGGTGCTCAACCCGGGTTGAGCCTGCCCGGTGATCCTGCTAGATAGGCCCTACCTTTCAACGCAGTCACATCGAAGCTCGGTCAGATCAGGCCGGTTCGGCACTTGCCGTTTCCCAGGGAGGGGCGCTGCCATGCACATGATCGCTCTTTTTTACCGTTTCTGCCGCGGGCTACTGGCGGTGCTGATCTTCGGCATCGGTCTGGGTGCGGGCACGGGCATGGGGCCGCTGGCATGGTGCTCCACCATCAAGCTCGGCAAGCTGCCCAATGCCATCGTGCTGGACCAGAACGGACAGCCGATTGCCATGCCGACCAGCCCGAGTGCAGGGCCGGTGGTTCTGAATAACGGCGAGCTGCCCAGTTATGTCGCGGTCCAGCTCAAGGGGAACCCGCTGCCGCAAAACTACCCCACGGTGAACTCAGCGCCAGCGACGACGGGCACGGCTGCCACTACCGGTCCGCTCCGGTTCGATGCCCAGGTCAAGTCCCAGCTTGATGAAACACTGGCCGCAAACGGGCACGCCGCGGTTTATAACGGGCAGAGTGTGTACCTGGTCAGGCCCCTGCCGCCGCTCTTCGGCGCGGGCGGATCCTCCGCGTCGAGCGGCACCACCCTGGCCTGGCTGGCCGCCTCGTCCTCGTCCTTGTCCTCGTCCGCGAGCGGCAGCTCCCCGGCGGGGTCTTCGGTAGCGGCGACGTCCACAGCCGCATCCGGCACGTCTGTTCAGGCCCAGACGCTGGTTCCCACGAACGCGAATACCGACCCGATCATGAATTCCAAGCTCGTCCAGGACCTGGGGAACCTGTTCAAGCTGAAATCCGGCAAGCTTGTGAACTGGAACCAGCAAAGCCTCACGGCGATCGAAAGCGACCTGGGGATCAAGGCGCCCAAGAACGTTGCCCCCAAGGCGCTTGCGAGCACCACGAAGCCGGTACTGCAAGCCCAGGTGATCACCGGTTCGGTGCAGCCAACCCCCGTTCCCGAGCCCCGCACGCTCGTGGTCTTCGGCCTGGCCGCTGCCGCACTGCTGCTCTGGCGCGATCGTGGGAAACGTTGCCCACCGGATCGGTGAGACCGCGGAGGCACGACTGGAACGTTGTCTCACGCGAGTTCCAGCTTCGGAATGGTTCAAGAACGGGCCCCGGCGCGGTCGAAAGTCCACCGATGACGCAACTCACAAACCCGGGGCCGCGGCGATGCTGCTTGAACTTCGAGAGCCGATCAGCGCTCTCAGCCATGGCGTGGGCATGATGCTGGCCCTTCCGCTCACGTGGATCTTCTGGGAACGCGCAAGGTCTCCGTTGCGGGACACATCGGGCGACGACCGGGTGACGCACTACCAGCGCGGCAAGCGCGCAACCCTGGTCCTCTATGGTCTGACCCTGGTGATCTGCTTCGGCAGCAGCGCCCTGTACCACTCTGTCCGGCTCTCCGGGGAGGCGCTCGGGTGGTACCGCAGGCTGGACCACGTGGGGATTTACCTGCTGATTGCCGGTACTTACACGCCAGCCACGTGGTCGCTTTTCCGTCGCCGCTGGAGGCACGGTACCCTGAGCGTGGTCTGGAGCGTGGCCGCATTTTGCTCGGCGCGCGTCTGGTTGGGCGGGGTCTTGCCCATCTGGCTTTCCACCACCATCTACATGACCATGGGCTGGGGGGTTCTGATCTGCTATCGCGAGCTGGCTCGAAGCCTGAGCCACCGCACGCTCTTGCCGCTTCCGCTGGGGGGTGTTCTCTACAGCATGGGTGCTCTCATCAACCTGCGAGGCTGGCCGGTGCCGCTGCCAGGGGTTTTCGGCTCGCATGAGCTGTTTCACCTGTTCGTTCTGGCTGGGAGCGGCTGCCACGCGGCGTTCATGATGCGGGTCGTCGTACCGTGCCGCCAGCCGGGGCACTGGGACGAGGCCGCAACGGCTTCCTGGTCAGTGCCCCGGGCCGTTCCGGTCGCTGGCGGCAAGCGGCCGCGTCGCCACGCCGACGCCGCCCTTTCCGGACAGGCACTCTTTGGACGCGTGCATCTGACGTCCAGCTTGCCGTTGGCCCGCTCCGTGGAAACCCCATCAGGACAGCCGGGGCGCGCGGACGAGGCCTGAGCGATCAGATCGGCGGACGGATTCAGGGGAGCCTGCGCAGGCGACCGGGCCGGGCGGGCTTGGTTAGATAAGGTCATTCCAGATTCCAGATTGCGCCACTCCCCCTTCTGAGTCTGCGACACAAAGACGCCAGATCGCCACCTTTCTTTGCGCACCGGCGGTTTTTTTTCTTTTTGTCCAAGTTCTTGATGCATAACAACTTGAGAGACGAGTGATGGGCCACTAGGAGGTCTTTCACGCAAATCAGCCAGATTCCTGGCGCATTCTGAGAGCAGAGTCGATCGTGGCCGGGCGGCTGAGGATCGACCGACATGGCCGGTACACGTGGTTTACCTGGCATGAGCAGGCCCCAGCGTTCCGTGGCCTGCCAGGGCCGCGAGCTTTCCTGGCTCGAAGAGGTTCGTTGCGGCAAGAGCATCAAGGAGATCGCCAGGCAGGAACGGCTCAGTTGCCGCAGCATCCAGCTGGGGGTCTCCCGAGCGCGGGAGAAAGCGAATCATCAGATCTCCCGTTCCAGCAATACCCGATTCAGCGGGGACCTGCACACACGGGACGAGGTGGCAAGTGGCGCAGTGCGCAGCCTCTCGGGTGATGCACGCGATCGTCCGCCCCGGCTGATGCCGCTTTTCCCGGTCGGGTCGTTCACCCCCCAATCGGTCTGTCCGCATCACGGCCCGATCCCTCGCGGGTCGGTGTTCTGTTGCATGGTCTGTTCCCGGTCGGGATTCGACGACCATCCAGCGCTGAAGCGCGACCCCCGGACCGACCCGCGTCCCGAGAGCAAGCCCGCCGCGGTCAGGGCAGCCGTGGGAGTGAAGGAGACGAGGAAGCAGCGCCGGGAGCGGCTGTACGCGGCCCGGCGTACAGGACTGGCGCAGGCAGGGACCTCCGCGAGCCATGCGGCGGATCCGTCCCCGCAAGTCAAAGCGTGGAAACCTTGATTTCACCACAGGCTCCGGCCATGCCACGATTCGTGCCGAGGATGGACCATGGAGACCTGGCATGGCTGGTCCTGCTGTCGCTAGCAGGTCTTGCGTTGCTCTTCTCCGAAAGAGTCTGGAACGTTCTTCCGTGAACTCATCTCGTTTCAGCACCGGGAAGGGTGGAGCGTGTCATGAGCATTCTGCCAGAACTCACCTCGAGGACACTCACCGTCGTGGGCGGATTGCTGGCCACCGGCGCTGCGGTGATCGCCGAGGCGAGCTCGACGGACACCTCCGTGGGCACGGGCTCGTTCCTGCTGGGCGGGGCGGGACTGGTCGCGGCGATCTCCGCCTTTATCAAGGACTACTGGTCGGACCGGCAGAAGCAGCGCGAGCACGAGGTCGCCATGCTCAGGATCAAGCTGCGTAGCAGCCGGTCCGGCGTCGCCGTGCGTGAGCTGTATGGCTGGGCCAAGGCAGCGCACGGTGCTGTCGCGGCGCTGCCGGCGGTTCCGGAGGTTCACTTTGATGATGAAGAATCCGAGGCGGACATTCATCTGGTATGACTTGCTCGGCTGGTGGCGGCAGCGCACACCGCAGCTCAGGGCGCTTGTGTTTCTGGCGCTCATTCTTGGCTACATGAGCATCGAGCTCTGGCAAGTTGAGCGGCGGTCACGCGCCCTGGTCCGCGAGGTCCGCCAGCGGTTCCAGCGGCAGGAAACCTTCCAGCAGGGTCAGTTCGCCAGCCTGCTCCTGTCGCTGCAAGACAGCCAGAAGCAGCAGAACGAGGATGACAAGCACCGGCACGAGATGATGGAACAGCTCGAGGGGATCATCCGGCAGCTCGGGCACATCGTGGACAACTCGGACACTTCGACGGTGCCCTGATGGCCGATCCTCAACTTGATTCATGGCTCAACAACGACCCGGCTGAGGCCCCGGAGAACGACCGGAGGCAGCAGAGTGAGGTCCCCGCCCGAGGCAGCTTGACCTTCCGCCTGAGGAACCACCTCAACAAGCGAAGCAGCGACGGAGTCTCCTGGCAAGACCGGCTGGTGCAGGGACTCCTGGAATTCACCGACAGAGGAAGCCTGCGGGCCATGCTGGAAATCTGGACCCGGCTTGACGGCAAGCCGGGCTCCGCGGACCCCTCAAGCCGTGATGCAGTTGACATCGATGACAAACTCGCCCGCCAGATTCTCGAGCTGGGACGAGACCAGGGTCCTGCCGAGCCTGATTGACGCGGTCCGCAATCGCATGCCGGCCAGCAGCGCCGAGCTGGCCGACTGGGTCCGCCAGTTCACCGGTGTGCGCATTCCCGACCGCCCGGTCTGCGTGGGGCACTCCGCGCCGCTGGCGATGTTCAGCCAGCAGGTGCTGGAGCGACCCTCTCTGGCACTCTGGCACGGCCCGCGCGGCAGCGGCAAGTCATTTCTCTCGGCCATCGACACACACTTGAAGAGCCGTTTCCACCCGCTCCACGAAACCAGGATCCTGGGTGGTTCCAAGGCGCAGTCCGAGCAGATCTACCGGGCGCTCACCGAGGCGATCGTCGATGGCAGGGGCGCCCTGGGCGGCGACGCGGCCGCCATTGGCAAGCTGCTGAAGACGGAGGTCGTGTATCAGAACCGGTCGCGCGTGGCGATCCTGGCCGCCAGCCCCACCAGCGTTCGCGGCCCGCACGTTGCCAGCCTGAAGCTGGACGAGGTGGACGAGATCGACCCGGACATCCGCGAGTCGGCGATGGGCATGGTGATGGAGCGGCACGGCTGCCGCGCCAGCGTGCTCATGACCTCAACCTGGCACCGCCTGGTGGGACCGATGTCGCAGCTCATCGAGCGCGGGCGGTCCGGCGAGTTCCCGGTCTTCACGTACTGCATGTTCGAGGTGCTGGAGCGTTGCCCACCGGAGCGAAGCGGCCCGAACCTGGAGAAGTGCCCCGCGTGTCCCCTGGTGAGCTGGTGTCACGAGGACCGCGATCTTGACCCCCACGGCCGGCCCAAGGCCAAGCGCAGCCGCGGTCATTACACCATCGATGCTCTGATCCAGAAGTGCAAGGCGGTCTCACCCCGGGTCTTCGCCAGCGATTACCTGTGCCGGGGGCCCCGGGCCGACGGCGTCTGGTTCGCGCAGTTTGTCGAGGCCGACAACGTCTCGCCGGACGCCGAGTTCAACCCGGAGCTGCCGGTGCACATTGCCATCGACAGTGGCGTCTTCACCGGCGCGGTGTTCCTCCAGCTGCGCCCCGATGCCCTGCCACGGGTGAACATCTTCGCGGACTTCCTGGCCGAGGGACAGACTGCCGAATCCTGCGCCCTGTCGATCCGCGGCATGGCCGAACGGCTCTGTGGTGCGGCGCGACGGCAGGTGTCTACCGATTCGGCCGGCGGGTCGCGGAACCCGGTCGGGCCCACCGTCATCGCGGAGTACCAGAGGTGCGGCCTGGTGGGCGACGGCGGCCTGCTCCAGTGGCCCAAGTATCCCGGCTGCGTGACCGATGGCCTGGGTCTCATAGAGAACCTCGTCCGCTCGGCCGACGGCGGCGTCCGCCTGACCATCCACCCGCGGTGCAACACTCTGATCGCCGCCATGAGAAGCTACGCCCGAGCCCGCCGTTCGGGTCAGTGGATGGACTACCCGGCCGATCCGCAGCACCCCCACGAGGACCTGATCGATGCCCTTCGCGGAGCACTGAAGCTGATGCTCCCGGAAAGTCACAGCCGGCAAAGAGGCCTGGGCAGGGCCCGGGCGGCACGAGTGTTCTGACGCAGCACTGATCCCGTTTTCCCAAGAAACCCACCGATTTCTACCATGCCACTTGCACCAAACTCAGCGGCCCTGGCCTACCTGGCGAGTCAGGGGGGGATGCCGCGCATCGCGTTGCCCGACGGGCAAACGATCGAGCGGCCCCACAACGAGTGGATCCTGTTCCAGCTACGCTGGCGCTGGCTGCTCGATTCGTGGGAAGGGGGCGAGGCTTATCGCATGGCCGTGTATGGATATGACATCCACGGCTTGCCCGTGCGCAACCTCATCCGGCACAAGCGCGAGTACCCTTCGGCATTCGACTCGAACTACTCGATGCAGACCGGCAGGCCGCCGGGCACCGATCCGGCGAACCAGGCCACCGACGACGATTACGAGCTGCGCAGGCGCGCACGCCCGTGCCCACGTTCGTGGCCGAGGCGGTCGAGGCCCACCTGGCGCGGATCTTCAGCCGGGAAGTCCATCGCGGCGCTCCCGAAAGGCTCCGCGCCTGGTGGAAGAACGTGGACGGCCGCGGTACCACGATCGACCAGTGGATGTCCGGGACCATCGCCCCGCTGCTCCTGGTGCTGGGCCAGCTCGACATCGTGGTCGACCACCCGCCGCTTCCCGACGGCGAGCAGGTCCGCACCCGTGCCGACGAGTTTCGTCTGGGCCTCGACGGCTGCGTGGCCTCGTACATCCTTCCCGAGAACATGCTCTGGTGGAGCCTGGACCGGCTTGGCCATTACCGCCAGTGCGTGGTCCGCGAGGTGCGCGATGACGGCTCGGTTCTCTGGCGTTACTGGGACGCGAGAACCTGGATGCTCTTCGATGAAGCCGGCGACATCCAGGCCGGGCCCGTCGCGCATCCGTTCGGGCGAGTGCCCATCGTCCGGGTGTTCGACCGCCGCCGGCCGCGCTTTGGCAACATCGGCTTGCCGCGGTACGAATCCATCGCCGAGCTTCAGCGAGAATTCTACAACCGCGATAGCGAGCTGATCCTCTCGGATACCACCCAGGCGCACCCGCTCTTGCAGGGACCCGAAGACTACGTCCAGCCGGACGGCACGGTGCCGATCGGCCCGAACTGGCTGCTGCCCAAGAAGAAGAACTCCAGCGGTGCGGGCGCGACCTACGAGGGGTTCGACGTCGTCGAGTTTCCCAAGGGGGGTGCCGAGTCGATCCGCCTGAACAAGGCCGATCTGCGCGACGCCGCGGACCGCGCGGCGCTGCTGCTGAAGCCGGCCGGTGCGAGCGGATCAACAGGGACGACCGTCGCGCAGAGCGGCATCTCCAAGCGGATCGACCAGTCCGCCGGCAACGACCTGCTGGGCAAGATTGCCGGCATGCTGGGCCGCGCCGAGAAGCAGATCGCCGAGCTGGCCCTGCTGGTGCTGGACGACGGCCGGGCCTCCGCCGATCGCGAGGACGTGAGGATTGCTTATCCCACGCAGTTCGATCTTTTCACCGCGGAGGAGCTGGCACGGACGATCGGCCAGTTCCAGGAGATCCTGGCAAATGCCGGCAACGCGCCGGAGACCGAGAGCGAGCTGCTGCGAAGGCTGGTCCGGCTGATGCTTCCGGGCCTCGAGGACGAGCAGTACAGCGAGTTCGACACGGAGCTGGACGATTACCTGCGCACCCGTGCGGGGGAGCTCCGCGAGGGCGAGGGCGAGGCCGACGACCCGGAGCCGCAAACAAAGCCGTAACGCGCCGCGGAGCCGGGGCCTTGCGAAGCCCGTGCCCTGCGAAGCCTGGACTTGCCGAAGCGACCACATCCCGCAAGAGAGCGCCACGCACTGGAGCCTTACCGTGAGTGACCAACCCTATTCGCCGACGAATGCCGGCGCGACGTCTCCTGGCCAGGCGCAGCCGGCACTGCCGCCAGATTCCGGCCGCCCTTCCACGGTCCCCGAAGCGTCCCTGCCGCCGACGATTCACCTGAGCGTCGAGGAGTACCAGCGGCTGCGATCGCTGGAGCACCAACTCGAGGACGTGCAGAAAGCCCAGCAAGCGATGCTCGAGGCCAAGGAGGCCGAGCGGCTGCGGGCGCTTGCCGAGAAGGGCCAGGTGGAGGAAGCGCTGACCCAGCAGCGGAAGAGCTGGGAACAGAAACATGCCGAGGCGTTGAACCGCTACAGCCAGCTCGAGCAGCAAGTCAATGCCGAGCGCAAGAACTCGGCCATTGCCGAGGCTTTCCACGGCCGTGCGTTCGTGGGTGAGACGCCCGAGGCGCGGGCCGCCACGGCCGTGATGGTCCGCCGCCTGCTGGCCGACGAATTCGAGACCACGCGTGACGGCTCCGGCGCCCTGATGGTGCGGGAGAAGGTGAGCGGCCGGCCCGCGACCGAGGTGCTCCGCGAGCGCCTCGATTCGCCTCAGTTCGCCATCTTTTTCGCCCCGTCCTCACGCGGTGGTTCCGGCAGCGACGCCACCCGGCCACCGGCGGGCCCGTCCCTGACCCAGCCCGGTTCGCTCGACTCGATCGTTTCGGAATGGAGGAACCGGCAGAACCAGTACCAGGCCTTCGGGCTTCGCCCGTCCGGCAACCGGCAGTGACCCATCGCATTGGCCAGTGGTCTGTGGCCAGTGGCCAGAAGTTGAGAAGACCCGCTTTGTTCATTCATCGGCCACGTGCCAAAGGACTAACCCATGCCTCTGTATGAAGGTGGACCGCTGACTCAATTCACGGCGTTCAACGCCGGGGTCATTCCGAACGACGTGTTCGGAGTGGCGATCAACTGGTTCGTCAACCGCACGCCACTGATCTCCCGGCTGCCCAAGCTGCCGACCGGCGCGCCCCAGTTTCTCATCACCAACGACAACTATCGCCCCCGTAGCCAGCCCGTCGCTGCCGCCTTCACGGCGGGGGCCACCACCCTGACCGTCGGCGATGCGAGCGAGTACGACATCGGCGACGTGATCCAGGTGGACCAGGAGTACATGCTGGTCACCGGTACGCCCGACGCCGGCTCGGCCGGTACCAGCGCGACGACCATCAGCGTGCAGCCTGGTTACGCGGGCACCACCGCGGCCAGCCACGCCAGCGGTGCGACGGCCTACCTGGTGAGCAACACGCGCACCGGTGCCGAGCTGAACGTCGCCAGCGTCAGCCGCATTCCCCAGGCGGTCACCCAGTACTGCCAGACCGTGCAGCATGCCTACCAGGTGGGCGGCGCCCTGCAAGCCGACAGCAACTACGTCACCGGCTTCGCCACCCCGCTGGACCGCGACCGCATGCTGGCGATGCAGCACGTGATGGACGACTTCGAGAGCGCCTGCTACTACGGCAAGGGCGTGCCCCTTTCGGCCTCGACGAGCCGGCCGCTCATGAAGGGAGTCTCGACGCTGGTCCAGAGCAATAACGTGAGCGCGCCGATCAACGCCGCGGCCTACAAGCCTTCGGACCTGGTGCGCGACACGATCCAGGCCTGCTTCAACGGAGGCGGCAACCCGAGCGTGCTGGTGGTCAGCACTGATTTCCTTTCCGGCTTTGCGGTCTGGGGCCACGCGGCCATGCGGATTCCGGCCGGCTCGAACGTCTTCGGCACGCCGATCGACCTCTTCGAAGCGCCCTTCCTCTCGGGCATCAGCATCATCCCTGCCCCTCTCTTGCGGCCCGGCACCGCGATCTGCCTGTCCGACGCCGAGGTCCGCATCCGCCTCAAGCGCGCCATGATTGACAAGCCCCGTGGCAGCCGCGGCGATGCGTTCGAGGGCGACATCATCATGGAAGGCGCCATCGAGCTGGATAACGAAGCCCATCACGCCTGGGTCACCGGCGTCACCGCGTTCGCGGCCGCCTGACCATGAAGTGGGCAGTGTGCCAGGGTCCGTACCCAATACCTCATGGCCCACTGCCCACTGCCCACTGGTTCTAACCGGCCACCGGCCAATGGCAACTGAGAGACATGTCATACACGTTCCCCGGCATCTGGCCGTTCATCGAGAGAGTCGCCGCGGAGACCGGGCGTAACCTGCACCAGTCAGGCCGCTGCCGGCAGATCTGGCATCTGTCTCAGATGCAGGACGCACTCGGCCAGCTTCCTCGGCTTGATCCGGTCAGCCAGCGGCAATTACTGGAACACGTCGTCGCGACCAGGGACTCGCTGGCCTTGGCGCTGGAAGGCGCCGATGCGGCGATCCTGGAAGTCACCACCGCGCTGGAACTGCCGGCGCCGGCCTTCGCCCTCACCGAGACGAACACCCACACCAAAACCGAGAAGAAACGGAGGGGCTGACCCGTGGCCCGAGACACCTATGTTCCGCCTGTGATCACGCCCTCCGGTACAACCTGGGCGCAGTACAAGACGGGCGGCTTGAAGATCGTGCTCGACAACCTGATCGCCGCCAACGTCGCCAAGGCGAACCCGACCACCCAGGCCACCGTGTCCATCACGTCGGCCGGTTCCAGCCTGCCGGTAGGAACGTATTTCGTGGCCTACACGTTCGTCGACCCGTTCGGCGAGACCACGCTCGGCACCAGCGAGAGCGCCAGTTCACACAGGCCGACAGCGCGCACCTGGCGACGGTCACCTTGCCCAGCCTCCCCGCCGGCTGCCAGGCGATGAACATCTACCTCACCGACCCGAACCTGCCCAGTGGCACCGAGACGCTGTACGCCAGCGGCGTGACGGGCACCACGTTCGCCCTGTCGTACGCCATCCCCGCGGACCAGCCCACGCAGTCGACCCCCAACCAGAACACCACAGGCGCCGGGGCCCATGTGCAGCGGATCTACTCACTGCTGCCGCTGCCGATCACGGAAAAGACGCTCGAGCGCCTGAGTGAAGACCTGAGCAACTACCTCTCCGGCTATCCGATCGAGCGCCGCATGGTGATCGGTCAGCATACAAGCTGGCAGGGAGTCGTGGCGCTCTGGAACCAGGCCCTGGGCGAGTCTTGCAGCCTGGTTGTCAACAACTTGCCCGCGGCCGTGAGCAGCAGCATGACCGCCGTCGGCATGCCGCTCCAGCGCTGGGTGCTGCCCTGAACAGGCAAGAGGCAGGGGCAGGGCCGACTGCATGTCCCAGCCCCGCTCCCCTCATCCGGCCCTCGGCCCGACACCGCAAAACCACAAGGCGAGCACCACCAATGTCTGCTCCAGCAACTCTGACGACTGTTTATGCTACCGACGAGAACATCGCCATCCGTGCTGGTGGCGATTTCTCGATGCTCTGCCCGGACTGGCAGAAGCTGGCCTACGGCAGCGACGGCGCCTTCGCCGCCGGATCGCCGTGGGTCCTGAGCTCGCCATCGGTCGACTTCCTCGCCGCGGGAGTGACGCAGCAGCACGTGGTCCTGCTCAGGAAGCCGAACACGGTCTTCAAGGGGGGAGGCGAGCTACTGGCTGTGGACAGCGCCTCCGACAGCGGCGTTGTGCTCCGTCGTCTGGGGGCCGCTCTGAGCGTCGGCCAGTCTCCCGCGCCGGCGGCGGGGCTCACCGGGGTTGAATTCCTGATCGCCACCTTCGACCCCCAGATCGAAGAGGCCAGCTTCGACCTCAACCGGCGGTACTGGATTGACCCGAACATCCCTGGCCGAACGCCGGCCGACGTTTACGATCTGCGCGATCTCCGCCAGGCCTGTGTGCTCACCGTGCTGTCCCAGCGCTACGCAAGCGAGACGCGCGGCAGTGAAGGTGACTTCGCGCTCAAGCTCACTCAGATCAAACAAGAGTTATCCGAGGTTCTCGCGCGGCTGCAACTTCGGTGGGGAACCAGCGGCTCGGACACGCAAGCGACCAACTGGTTCTGTACACGAATCGTGAGGTGAATTCGATCATGGCGCTTCTTGTTCCTCATCAAGGCGACGTCCAGCTCCTGACCGACTTGCTGGCCGGCGGCGCTCTGGAGAACTGGCAGCTCGGGCTGTTCAACACGAACATCACGCCCAGCGAGACCGACACAGCCGCAACCTACACGGCGCATGAGGCCGTGTTTTCCGGCTACAGCCGCATGACGCTCACCCGCGGCATCTCCAGCACCACGTGGAGCACGCCGGTCAGCCAACCCCCCTCGGGCAGCCCTCCGTGGACCGGCCGCAGCCAGGTCGGGCACAGCCAGTACGGCAACGCTCCGCAAGTGTGGACCTGCGGCACGACCGGCGACACGGTCTACGGCTACTTCATCATCGGTGCCACGTCCGGCAACCTGATCTGCGCCGAGGCGTTCGCCACGCCGCGCACGCTCGGCTCCGGTGATACGCTCAGCCTCACGCCGGTCTTCGAGAACGCGTGACGAAGTCGATCTGCGCGGGCGTTCCCGCCTGCCCACGAGGAACCCTTCATGAGCGTCTACCTGCTTGATACGTTCGCCGGGACCGCCGGCACACTCCTGACCGCCCATTCGGCAGACAGCGGCGCCACCTGGCCGAACGACGCGAACCACGGAAACTCAAACGTCATTGCCCTGGACGGCAACGGCGGCATCTTCAATTCGTCGGGAACCTCCGGGGCAAGCAATCTGAGTTCTGCCGTCATGCCGGCAACCAGCAACTTTGAAATTGTTTACTGGATCGAGCGTCTCACGGCGCTCCCGCCGGCTCAGACTGGCATCCTCATTCTCAACACGATACCCACTTCAACAAACAACTATAAATTGTATTACACGGACGGGTCCGGATTCGGGATCTATAATGGCCCGAGTCTGGCGGCGTCAACCTCGCTCGGGCCGGCGGTCGGGGTGAAGTGGTGGATCAAGATCGACGTGACCTACAGCGGAGCCAACGTCACGTTTACGTGCAAATATGCGACGGCGGGAACCTCTGGCCCCTGGACGTCGCTCCTGTCCTACACGGCATCGGGCGTCACATGCACGCCGAACGTCGGACCGGTCATCAATCCAAACGGCGGCGGCACCGCGACCGCCACGGCCGGCACGCACATCGGAAACCTGCTTGTACGTGACATTCCAATCGTACCCGTTCACCTTTTCAATTGCGGCCGTGCCAAGTAGCCGCCGGAGTTTTCAATGGCCCTTCAGGATCCAAGTTACGAGTTGACGACCAAGGGTGGCAGGACACGCAGCTACATCGTCCATACACCGGCCGGCTGGGACGGGACCACTCCGCTCTCGGTGGTTCTTGGGTTTCACGGCGGCGCCGGCCATGGTGCGGGCTTCGAGCGCCAGAGCGGGTTTGTGAAGGTCGCGGACGACAACGGATTCCTGTTGGTCTGCCCCAACGGAACCAACGAGAATCCGGGCGCGACATCGTTGCTCGATTGGAACGCGGGTTCGTGCTGTGGTGCGCCCGCGCAACAACGTCGATGACGTGGAGTTCACCAGAGCGGTGGTGAACGACGTGCAAAAGCGGTTCCCGATCATCCGCAAGAACATCTTCGCCACGGGCTTTTCCAACGGCGCGATGTTCTGCTACCAGCTGGCCCGCATGGCGCCGGGGTTGGTTGCGGCGATTGGTCCGGTTTCGGGCGATATGGGCATCATGACGCCGCCTCCGCATAATCCGATGCCCGTGATCCACTTCCACGGCATACTCGATCAGAACTGCCCGTTCAATGGTGGCTACGGTGCCCACTCGATCGACCACTGCTTCCACACCCCGATCCCCGAGGTCATAGGCGCCTGGACCACGGTCAACAAGTGCGGTCCCACGCAGGTCACGACGGGCACGGACTACGAGTGCGGCACGTACCCCGGCACACACCCGGTGGTGCTCTACAAGCTACCGGGCGGTGGCCACCAGTGGCCCGGTGGAATCGCCGTGGACGGGGGCAAGGGCGGCCCGCTCGTGGCTGACGTGCCTGCGGCCTTATGGATCTGGGAGTTCTTCAAGCAGTTCGTGTGATCGACTCGCCGCCTGCGTACCGCACACATGTTTTGGGAGGGACGGTCATGCCCAGCTACGGCCAGACAGTCACGCTGCAATACCTTGCCTGGGACACGATGAACAACGTGGGCAAGACGGGCGACGCGGCGAACCACGCGCTTCGGTGGGTACACGACGGCACCGAGGACACCACCACCATCCCCACGGCGTCGGAAGTTGATGCCGCGAGCTGCCCGGGTGTCTACAAGGCAACAGTCACGGCCGCGCAGGCGCAGTGCCAGGTGGGCACGCTTGCGGGCAGGTCCTCGACCGCGGGCATTGTCATCCTGCCCATCACCGTGACTTTCGAGAACCTTCCGACCGCCGCGCCCGCGGCCGCGGGGGGGTTACTCACGGTCGGCACCGGCTCGGGGCAGATCAGCCCCAGCGCAGGCGCGGTGCCGGTCTCAGGGACCGTGACGGTGGGCACCAACAACGACAAGACGGGCTACAGCCTGGCCGCCAGCCAGGCCTTCAGCACCACTGGCTCGGTTGGCAGTGTGACCGGAGCAGTGGGTTCGGTGACGGGGAATGTGGGGGGAAACGTGGCCGGCGGGGTGGCCTCGGTGACCGCGGGGGTGACCGTCACCACCAACAACGACAAGACGGGCTACAGCCTGAACCTGACACAGTCCATTCCAACCTCCAACACCGCGCAGACTGTTGGTGACGCCCTGAACGCCGCCCGTGCCCAGGGCTTTGGGCGGTGGGTGCTCTCGGGCACGACGCTGACGCTCTATGCGGGCGACGGCGCGACGGTCGTCCGAAGCTTCACGCTCGATAGCGCCTCGACCCCGACGCAGAGGTCGTGATGAGCCTCATCATTGCACAGGGGTTGCTTGGCGGCCAGGTCGTCACCCAGGGGTGGTCTGCCCCGGTGGCGCCCAATCTCATCACGCAGGGCCTTGGCGGCCCGGTCCTGCTTCAGGGCCTCAGCGGCGTGACCCACCTGGTGGTCTGGCCGTCGGGCGGCGTGGCTCTCGGCTCGTCGGGGCTGGGTGTCCGGCAGAACGCCAGTGCGACCGCGAGTGGCGGACTGGCCATCGCCGGCACGGCGTTACCGGTCCATGCGGCTTCGGTCTCCTGCGGGGGCGGCTCCGCCCTGGCCGGCGCCGCGGCCGCTCATACGGCACACGCTGTCGCCGCGGGCGGCGGGATGGCCCTGGGCGGTGTGGACAACCAGGGATCACTCGCCTACCATATCTACATCAACTCCGGTACTGGCGATCCGATCAGCTACGCCAGCGCGGTGGCAATGGTTACACGGCCCGCATGGACAAGTGGAACCCTGACCGCTCCGGGAAGCTACAAGCTTGGCGTGAGGGCCTTCAACCCGAGCACCGGCCTGGAAGAGCAGAATATCGATGCGGTGGTCGAGCTGGTGCTCGACGCCGGCGGCAACGACATCACGCAGGTGCCACCCGCTCCGCTGGGCTTGCGAGCATTCTCGACGGCTGGCGGCATCGTCCGAGCCGAGTGGAGCTGTCCCTGCGGCATCCCGCTCAGGCAGCCGACTGGCTTTCACGTATACGTGGGTACCGGCGGGCTGCCAGAATATACGACGGCTGTCGCGACGGTACCCTGGTCCAGCGGGCGGTTCGGCTGCTTCACGGCGAACCTGACCGGCCTGACCGCCGGGCAACGCTACGCGCTGGCGGTCCGCGCCTTCAACGGCGTGGGCGAGGAATCGAACACGACCGTCCTGACCATCCTGGCGGACGGTACTCCTCCCGCGCTGGTCGATGCGCTGCAGGCCGTTGCCACCAGCCAGGAATGATGTGCAAGGACTTCGGGCCCCATCGCGCGGCGTGGCGCAGAGCCTGTTCCAACGGCCTCGCAAGGGCCCCAACACGTAGGTGCAGGGCTTTGCCCTGGCGGGAACCATGGCAGTTTATTTGAATGATACCTTCAGCGGGACGTCCGGCACGCTGCTCTCGGCGCACACCTCGGACAGCGGCGCCGCCTGGCCCAACGACAGCAACCATTCCAACGGAGGCAACGGCCTGGCGCTCGACGGCAGCGGCGGGGTCTATCTGTCCACGACCGCGCCCAGCAGCATCCTCAGCACGGCCGCGATGCCCGGAACGGTCAACTTCGAGGTGCTCTTCGCGGTCTACCGCATGACCGCGGTCAACCCCAGCCAGACCGGCGTCACGCTATTCTCGACCGAGCCGCCGACGACCAACAACTGGAAGTTGATGTTCACCGATGGCAGCGGCTTCGGCCTCTACAACGGTCCAACCTCGAAGGCGTCGACCGGGCTCTCTCCCGCGGTCGGCCAGAAGTGGTGGATCAAGGTCGATGTCTCGACCTCTGGCGGCAACACGACGTTCACGGCCAGGTACGCGACGATCAACGGCGGTCCGTGGAACCCGCTGTTCTCCTACACCACAACCACCCCGACCGCGCCCGTGAACGTGGGCTTCGTGGCGAACACCGCCACCGCCGCAACCGCCACGACCGGCACACACATCGTCGGCCTGGTCGTGCAGGACGTCCCGAGCTTTTCACAGGCCACCGGATACTCGGTCGCGATGCCAGGCGGCGGGCATCAGAAAACGACCGCATCGGCAACGATCAACTTCACGCCCGCCGGGTCAGCATTCACCGGCACCATCACGGCCACGCCCTCTGGCGCGCAGCTCTTCAGTCCGATCGTGATTTCCTGCGACGGCACCCAGAGCTCCATCAACTGGCAGTTCACGCCGCTGTCGGCGGACACGATCACCTGGACGTTCACGAACTCCGGGACCCTGGCCAACCCGGGCGCTGTGAGCTTCATCTCCACGGGGATCTATCTTCAGGACAGCTTCACAGGCGCCCCGGGCATCTTGATCTCTGGCCACATCAGCAACACGCTTCTCAGCGGCCAGTCTGGCGGCGGGTGGTCAGCGCCCACCGGCGGGGCCATCCAGCTCGACGGTAATGGCTGCACCTTCCAGGCAGCGGCTCCTGATACCCAGTCGCTCTGGCAGGGCGCGCTGCCTGCCATCTCGGGCTCGCCCATCACACCGCTGGAGATCCAGTTCGACCTCGCCTATCTTTCGGCCGTGACGACTGAGTACGCCCAGATGATCTTCATGTCGTCGGGTAGCGGCTCGAACCAGCTCTACCTGCGGTTCCATCCCGCCGACGGCGTCGGGTCAATCCGCCTGGTGCAGAACGGTTCGGACGCCGGCGCAGGGTCTACCGCGGGACCGGCTGTCGGGGTGACCTGGCGCATCAGGATCCAGGTCAAGCCGAACCAGAGCAACTCCGGATATGCGGATATCTGGACTTACTACTCGACCAACGGCGGCAGCACCTGGAACACACTGCTGCCGGTCAACCCCTTCACGGTCCTGCCGACCTCGCTGCCCTCCGCTTATGGCGTCGGGCCTTACTTCCAGGCGACGCCGGTCACCGCCACGACCGGAATTCATGTCGGCAACGTGGTCGTTCAGGACCCGTTACCGCCTCCTCCAACCTGCCAGATTTCCAGAGCTTACGTTGGCACCAGCGGCAAGACGATCGTTTTCTTCTTCTCCACCATCTCGGGGAACACGCCGGTCAATCCCACCGCACTGAACTACGCACCCAGCATCTTCCAGAACGGCAACCCGATTGGCCCTGGTGTCAACGCGTGGGTCACCGGATACCACCAGTGTGCAGTCTTAAGCCTGCAAAGCGGCCAGCAGATCAACCCAGGAGACACCGTCACGATCTCGACCCCGACCTCCTGGATGACTTGCGGCGCGGGGTCGGTGAACGCCGTCACGAACTTGCCGATCAGCAACTACACGGGCATGTCTTGCTTCGGGACGGACTCTCTCGCCAAAACAATTCGCCCCGGACTGAACTTCAGCAACAGCGGTGCGTCCAACGGCACCCTGTACAACATCCCGAAGAACTGGCGCTATCGGCTCTCGCCCTCCGAGGCCGGGTCGACAAACACCGTCGACGGCTACCCCACTCGGATGCTGCACCCCACCGAGACGTTGTCGATACTTGACTATACCGGGATGAGCAACAATATCGACTCCACCAATTACCCGGGGATCGCCGGCGTGTGGGCGATCGGCTTCGACGACAACGCCTTCGGCACGAACTCGGCCAGTCAGCTTGCCATGGTGTCGCTCAACGCGGCGCAGTGCACGGTGACACCAGTTGCATCGGTAAGCAATTCCGGAAGTAACGGCGTCGGCCAGTTCTACGCCTTCACGGTCTCGGCGCCTGCGGGGGCGACATCAGCTAGCCTGCCGATCGGTCTCCAGTGGACGTGCCCAAGCCAGACGCCGAACATCAGCAATCTCTGGATCCTGGCCCCCGGCGATTTCAGCTACACGCCCGGCACGCCGCTCTCCTTCGACCGTTCCCAACCCTACGCGCTGTCCGGACAGTTCCTGGCCGATCTACCAAACGGTATCGGCTCGATGCGCTGGCTGGACTCGACCGACACGTTCGGTGGCATGTCGAACAAGACCGAGGCGTGGGAGCTGCACCAGCTCACGGACTTCTCATGGAACAACAGCCTGCATAACACCTACACCATTGGCTACACCGCCGCCAGGCCGCTTTCGGTGGCAACCAGCCCGTATGTCTACGGCGACTTCCTGGGTTCACCATGGACGCCCATGGTTGCCGGCTCGGCAGTCACCCTCGGTGCCGCAGTGCTGGACGCCCCCGCTGTCGGCACTCTCGAGACGATCACCCTTTCGGCAATTCCGACGGATCTCTTCGCCGGCATCCTGCTGCAAATCGGCCCCACGGAAAAGTTGCGGGTGAAGTCGATTTCCGGCAACACGGCGGTGGTGGAGCGGGGATCGTCCGGCACCACTCCCGTAACGCACGCCGCGGGCGAGCCGATCACCGCCATGAACCGCTGGGCCTGGACGTCGCTCTCGAACCTGGGCGGAGTGAACACCCAGGTCGTGGAGTTTGTCACGCAGAACCCCCATGGGCTCAAGTCCGGGCTCCAGATCGCTCCGGGGGGAAGTTTTCCGCAGTTCACGACGACAGACGGCACAAGCTTCAACATCACCGGAGGCAGCCAGCCTGTCTGGGTGACCGGGCCGAACTCCTTCTTCCAGCTCTGGTACAACACGTCGACGAGCACGACCACGCTGACCCAAACCTACACGCTCAATCCGGCCACCAATACCACGTATTTCGCCATGCCGGATATCGGCTTCCCACCCGAGTTCACCGCCATGGTGACCGGATCGGTGGGGGGCTGCAACTTGCACCGCAACATCCCCCTCATCGCTACCGATAGCTACGTGTACGCGATGGCTAACAAGGACCTGGCCAACTTCCCGGCGGGCCGCAAGATCTACCTGGAACTCTCCGATGAGCCGTGGAACTTTGCCCAGATCCAGTACGGCCAGATCACGCTGATAAGCCGGTTCGCGGGGTATTCAAGCCCCTACGCCTGGTACGTGATCCGTACCGGGCAGATCCGGGCGATCTATCGCAATGTGTTCGGCAGCCGCGCGGGAGAGATCCAGGCGCTCATCAATTGCCAGTACTCCGCGCCAGGCAATGCGCAGATGCAGCTTGCGCAGGCACAGGCGAACTCGGTGACGATCGATGCCCTGGGCCTGGCACCGTACATCGATCCCGACAACTCGGCGGCGAGTGTGGCGGCCTGGAACAGCGCCGACATCCAGCAGGCGATCGACCTCTGGATTCATGACCTCTACTACAACACACAGGGTTTCCAGGCCTTCATGGCGGGAAATGCGTCCACCCTGGCGGCCTATAACGCCGCGATGGGAACGTCTGCTGGATTCTGGGGATATGAG
Organism: uncultured Planctomycetaceae bacterium; assembly: GCA_963833985.1. Taxonomy (GTDB): domain Bacteria; phylum Planctomycetota; class Planctomycetia; order Isosphaerales; family Isosphaeraceae; genus Aquisphaera. The sequence goes on along the minus strand of CAWIAD010000002.1, from coordinate 5,333,336 downwards.
GGCGGGTTCGAGACGGGCGTGCCGGCCGCTGCCGGCAACGTGACCCCCCGCTCGCGCGACATGCCCTATGACCCGAACTGGCTGATCATTGAGAAAGATATGTACGCCTTGTTCCAGAGCGCCGGGTTCCCCGGCATCAACCTCTATTCCTACTCCATCTATTACAGCTACTCGAACAACTGGGGGCTCAAGCACTGGCCCGGGCAGAAACCGGGCAAGGGCGATGGCTCGAACGGAGGGTTCGTCAACCGCCGTTGCCTGGCCACGCCCGGGCAGACTTATACCAAGGCGGCCACGACCAACCAGGATGCCCAGTGCGATGCGGTCCGCTTGCAGGCGCTCAATGAATGGATGGCACAGACGCCGCCTCCGCCGCCTCCGCCTCCGCCGCCGGCCCCCACATCCAGGACGAGGAAGCTTTTCGTGCCGTTCCGGAAACGTTGGCGGTAAGCACCACGAGGTTCGCCATGCTTTCGTTTCGCGAAAGAGACATTCGCAATCAGGTTGCGGAGCTGCTCGAGCAGACCGGCGCCTTCGACGGCGTCTACCTCTCGGGGCTGCCCGAAGACCGGGGTGAGTCGGCAGCCGACAGCCATGCCGTGGCCATCGAGCCCTGGCAGACAGCCCAGGCCCAGCCCTCGGACGACTACCAGGGCGATCCGCTGCTGTCCTGCCGGGTGAACCTCATCATCCTGGCGCGGCATGAGGATCCCCAGCTTCGCGACGAGACCGCGGAACTGCTGCTGAACGTCGCCATCGATGCCCTCGGGGGTAGCTCGCTGGGCGGCCTGGTGCTTCCGGCCCGGACCCAGGTCACCTCCTGGGCATGGCAGAAGCCGAGGGCGCCGGAGCGGAGAATCTCGGCGGTGCTCGAACTCCAGTATCTCGGCTCAGGTTGGAATGGGCTCAATACATCGGAGTAAGTGTTTCCCTTTCTCCAGAACAGGTCATGACCTGGCAGAGGAGTTTCTTCCATGGCGGCAACCAGGCTGCAAGCAAACTGGACGGCGGTCTCCCTTGGGACCACGAGCATCACCCGGGTCTCCCAGGTGACCTTCTCCCAGGGTGGCTCGCTGGCATCATACTCGGCGGACGGGGATCACTACCCCACGGTGGTTGTGAACCTCATGAACAAGCCTCGCGCCTCGGTCACGAGCGCCGATACCGCAACGCTGATGGGCATCGCACCGGGTACCAACGCATCCTTCAGCGCGACTCACAAGGATGCGGCCGGGGCGACTGGCGGCGACATTCTTTACGTGATGGCCAACGCCGTCTGCGAGAACGTCCAGACCTCCGGCTCGCACAACGAATTCGGCACCGCAACGCTCCAGCTCGTGGCCTTCTCCAGCGATGGAAAAACCAACCCGCTGAGCTTTACCCGGGCTTGAGCAACCTCCGGTGCATTCCACCTCGGTGCCCCGCCGGCCGGGGTGATCCAGGCTCGCCACGCATCGACTCAGCGGGTATTCTCTTGGGGTGCGCGACCTCCCGCTGTGTCGCCATGGCGTCAGCCTTGATCCCGTGATCTCCGGGTCATGTCCCAGAGGGCAGGAAACCGTTGACTCGACTTGCATCCGAGACCGCACTCCAGGGTGAACACGATCGCCGGTCTCTGGCCGAGCTCTTGCCCATCACGACCTGCCTGATCGTGGGCCTGGTCATGGCGTTGCTTCCCGCGGTGGTGCAGTGGTTCAGTCGCGGGGTGTTGATCTGGATCGGCAACGGGGACGAGCTGTTCATGCTCGCCCTGGGAAGCCAGGCATACTTCAATCATCCGGCCTACCTCTCGGATCCCGTCCTGGTCTCCGGCGGTGCCAGCCTCTTCCGGCAGCTTCCACTGCTGCCTGGCGTCTGGCTGGCATGGGCGTCTGGAGGCGGGCCGCTGGCAATCGACCTCTGGTGGCGCATCCTCTCTGGGCTGAGCCTGGGGATCACCTGGTACCTGCTCGTCCGGCAAGTCCTCCCGCGGCCCTGGATCGCCGCGGCACTCACCGTGATCCTGCTCGTGGACGCGGGGCTACTCTCCTGTGGCCTGTTCTTCCGCCAGGCTCAGGCCACTGCGGCTGTACTGGGCGGCAGCTCGAACCCGACGGGCGGAGACTTCTTTCACGCGGAATGGCGCGTGGCCACTCCCGCGCTGACCATGGCCTATCTCTTGCTGAACCTCTGGCTGGTCGTCCGCGCGCGCCAGTCGCCGACGACCTGGTCCCTGGCACTCGCGGGCCTGAGCTACGGGCTTCTGTTCCATGTTTACCCCTACTTCTGGACCACGGCGACCTCGGCGCTCGCCCTGGCATTCCTGATCGACCCGGGCCATCGCCGTGTGTATCTCTGGACCGGACTGGTCGGCGGCGTGCTGGGGAGCTTCCGCCTCTTCCACGATTTCTCGCTCAAGCAAAACTCGGCGCCGGACTGGCTGATCCGGTCCGACAAGTTCGTGCACGTCGCTCGCTTCACGGACATGAGGTTCCCACTGGTGGCCAGCCTGGTCCTGGCCGCCAGCCTGGTCTGGGTCTGGATGCGCCGGCGCGAGCTCGTCTACCTCTGGGCCATGGGCCTGGCCGGCTTGCTGCTTTTCAAAAATCATGTATTCACTGGCTTGAACGTTGAGAACTATCACTGGATGTACCTCTGGGGCCCATGCTCCTCGCTCTTGCAGCTGGCCATGGCTGCCTCGATGCTACCGCAGCGCGGATGGAAAGCACGTCTGGGGCTGGCGCTGCTGGCACTCTTGACAATTGCCGATGTCCTCATGGGTGTGGGCCTGCGCGCCGCCGAGGGGCGCGTGCCCAGGCAGGTCTCGAGCAGGTTCAAGCGTTTCAGAATTACGAGAAACAGCGATTGACCGGGCCAGCCGCGCGGCTTGCCGCCAACTCCACGGTCGCCGGCGAGGATCGGTTCGTCAGTCTCGCGTCGATCCTCGAGAATCAGCGGCCCCTGGACAATTACTGGGTGTTCCTCAGTCCCGGTGTGACCGACGCCGAGCTGGACCAGCGGGTGGCGCTCAATCATTTCTTGCTGGGCGAGAGCCGCGAGATGTTCGAGGCTTCCCAGAAGCGGACATTTCAGACCGGGTCAGGTGCCAGCTGGGGACCGTGGACCCGGGACCCCGCCGACTCCCGCCGCAGAATTGCCAATCGCCTTGCCGCCTTCGACGATGTGGTCAGGGACCCCGAGCCCACGCTCGACCGCTTGCGCGTTCGCTACGTGGGTCTTCGCCCGGACCAGCCCGTTCCCCCGTACCTGACCCATCACAACTGGACGCAGCTTGAGGCCGGCCCGTCCTGGCAAGTCTGGGAGCGGTCCGCTTCGCCCGGCCGCTGATCACGGGTTGCCGACCTGCGTGTTCCCGCTTCCGCATTCTCCATTCGCATTCCCCAATATCACCATGAATTCTCCCGATGCACTCCTTCTTCCCGAGGCATGGAAGAAGGGCCAGACACAGCTTGACCGGATCGATTCCATCCTGGCAGTCGCCGAGCCGCTGCTGAACGTGGACCGCTCGCGCGGCCAGCGCGCTTACATCCGCCGCCAGCCGGGCGGCCGGCTGTTCGTGACGGCCGACCCGCTCGACACCTTGCAATTTCCGGTCGGTAATGATCGCGAAGGCAAGCCCCGCTATCACTGGGTGCCGCAGCCCGACGGCTCCGAGCACGGCTTCCTCGTGCAGGAGGCAGGCCATGCTTGATGAACGCGCACTGCGACAGCCCGGCTTCACCGAGGGGACGAAGATCATCCTCGGTGACGGCCAGGAGTGGACCTTTCCAAAGCCCTGGCTCCGGCTCTACCCGGTGCGGGGAGCCGACGGCCAGCTGACGGTCGGGGGCGGGCTCAGCCATGGATGGGATTACGACGATCTGGTCGATCGGCTGGTGGACTGCGACCCCGCCGACACGGCCGGACGCCTGGCCCTGCAGTTTCAGATGGCCGCGGAGCTCCTGTGCCGCAATTACCACCTTGCCGACCCCGACCTCCGCACGCTCCTGGTCATCGACGTGGCCGACCCCGCCTGCGAAGTGCGCTGGGCCGCGATCAACCAGGTGCTTCTGGGCCGTCCCCCAAAACCTTCAGCCGATGGGTCCGCCACACCCTGATTGCAAATGGGATCACCCAGGACCTGCCCTGGGAGGACGCCATCGGCATCGCATTGATGCTCGTTTCCCTCGGCCGTGCGCGACCACCCGCGCAAGCGATCGAGAGCCTCTCCACCCGCTCCGCGGACGCCGCTCTCGAAGCCTTGTTCTGAGAATCTTCCACGTCGCAGATTTCCACGTCGCAGGTTTCCGCTGCATTCTTCCGTACCTGAGAACCCGGGCTTGAGGTCCGGGGAGGCAGGGTCCGGTCCGACTCCCTGCTCGGCACGCCAGGACAACCAAGGGCCCCATGCTTCCCGAATAAGATGGACTCTGAGTCGAGGACGCACGATTGAACCCGCAAAGACCAGATACCGACGAGACCCGCACACTGCGTCTGGAGGTGGCGGCTGCCGATGAGTCGCTGCGGCCTTTCATCCATGATGCCGGACTGGAGCTGGCGTCGCTGACAGGCCTTGAGCAGGGCCAGGGCCACGATCCGCTGACGGTCGCGCCGCGGCCGCCCGTCATCGCGCCAGCCGGGGTGTCAGGGGAAGCGCCCGGCAATTCTGGCCCAACTTCAAATCCACAGCATTCTTTGCAAGCTGAGCGACCTGTTCCCCACCTGGATACACCGCTGCTTGATCGGTTCGTTGCCGATTCCAGGAGCGCGCATTCCCAGCTTCCGGCGATGAACGCGGTCGTCACGCAAACCAGTGCCGCCCTGGAGCCGCTTCTCGGGAGCTTGAACCACGCGACTCGCGGAGACCAGCAGGGGCTCCAGCTTCAGGATCGATCATCGCTGGACCGGGTGTTGATCGGCGAACCGCCAGCAATTGGCCCTGCGGCCTCCGGTGCGGGGCCCGGCGACCTGGAACGGGATGAGCCCCTCTCCGGCATGCTCATCTCGGGCCTTCCCATGGATGGTCCACCGGCGCTCTCGCCAGGCACCCCTTCCGTGGGTGATGGACCGACCGTGAACTCGGAGTCGCCGATCAGCATGCTGCCTCATTTGAACGCCCCGGCCGATCCGGCCCCGCTCGCCCGCTGGACCGGACAAGGAAAGGACGACTTCCGAAGCAGCCGGTCCGTCGCATCGGCCTCCGCGGTTCCGCCCGGGTTCGACTCCGGCGGCATGGAGTTCCTGGGCGATCTGACTTCCAAGCTGCTTGCGGCGGTCACCCGCCTCGAAGAAGCGGCCGAACGCGTGGCACAACAGACATCCCGGTCATCCTCCCCGGCCGCGGCGCCCCGGCCCTTCCGGGGCCGTGTCGACGGTTGACGCTTGAGGCTTGTCGGCTCCGCCCGATCTCGCGGCCGAATCGAATGGGAGCAAGTGGAGATATGGTTACCTACGATGGCATCAACATCTTCGGCGCTGCGGTTCAGTTGCAGCAAGTCGCCAGCGCCAACGCCCAGCAAATGAATGCGTTCTTCGGTGTCACGGGCACGCAAACTCTGTTTGGCGGCGGCCGCGGACGGACCTTCCTGATCCAGGGAATCCTGCTGGCCGACACGATGGACGACCTGAACGCGGCCGAGTCATTGCTCCAGAGCTATGCCGATGGCGTGGCGCGAACCCTCGTCGATCAACGCGGCCGGGCCTGGCCCAACGTGATTTACCGCGGCGAGTTCGTCCCCGACCTGCGCGGCCCTTACCTCACGGCCGGCGGCGGATGGGCCTTGCCGTACAAGGCCCAGTTCTACGGTCTGACCTGATGGCCGCCAAACCCATGGGTGATCTTCTGGAATGTTTGACCAATCCACCATCACCGAAGTGAAGCCTCCGGTCTGGGATGGCGCGGCGCTCCAGCTTGAGTGGACCTCATCCGCGCCCCCCGGCACGGTCTTCCAGGTCTATGTCGCCGGCGCGCTGGTGTGGCACGGCACCTCGCGCTGGGTGGCCATCACCATGCCCGTCAGCCAGGTGCGCATTGACATCGGGGCTGTGCTGCCCGGTGAGGAGGCAACGGATTTCTCGGCTCAGCTACCCCCCGCGCCGGGGAACCGCGCCCAGCTTTCCTGGCTGGGCGGCTCGTATCTGGACCCGACCGGCAGCGACGACGTGGCAGGCTTCCTGGTCTTTGGCGCGAACGCTCCCGGCGCCGCGGTCGACGACACCGTGGTGCTGGCCGAGATCCCAGCCTATCCCGGCGGCATCCTCACCGACGGCTACGGGCTGGGCGGCTACGGCCAGGGTGGGTTCGGCCGGTCAGCCAGTTCGTACCAGTGGACCAGCAAGCGGCTCGCGTCGGGCAACTGGTCGTTCGCGGTCGTCCCGGTGGACGCCGCGGGCAACCGGGGCACGCCCGCCGTGACCACGCTCGCCATCAACGCCCCTCCGCGCCCGCCGGCGGCTTATCCGGATGGCAGCAGGCTGAAGTACGCTTATGACGCGGCGTCCCGCGCGGTCACCCTGAGCTGGCAGCCCAGCCCGGAGTGATCATCATTGTCGTCTTGCCTGACCGATGAATTTTCAGAATCCAACATGCGAGTGAGTTCATGTCAACGACATACACGCCGAACGCCAAGCTGGGCAAGCCCGCGGTGGCCGACCGCAACTGGAACGTGCCGCTGAACGCCAACGCCGACCTGCTCGACGCGCTGGCGCCAGTGGGCGGGCTCTGCGTCTCGCTGGCCGAGGTCCCCAGCGCCAGCCTGAATGTCCAGGTGGCCGCCGGCAGCTACCAGTTGCAGAACGGAACCGTGGCGACGTACGCCGGGCGCCGCTGGTGACGCTGGGGGCCAGCCAGACGAGCGTGCTTTACCTCCTTCCCACGGGAACACTCTCCGTCTCCAGCACCGGTTACCCCTCCACCTCGCACGTGCCGCTGGCCACGGTCGTCACCGGCCCGGGCAGCGTCACCAGCCTGCACGATGACCGCGTGGTCTGCGCGCTGGCCGGCAGCGACGCCCTGCCGTTCCTGCCGCTGGCCGGCGGCACGCTCGGCGATGGCGCCAGCATCGGGCTGGGAGCAAATACGGGCACGCAGATCGGCACGTCGGCGACGCAGAAGCTGGGCTTCTGGGGAGCCAGTCCAATCGCCCGGCCGTCTCCGTACACTCAGGTCTACAGCACGGCCACCAGGACGCTGGCCGCTTACACGTCCATCGTCGAGACCACTGCCTTTGTCGGCATCGCCACCGGTCAAGGCGGTACGCCGTATGCCCAGGCGAATGATCTGAACAACCTCCGCCTTGCTTATGAGAACCTGCGCCAGTTCGTCGAGAACGTCGCTCAGGTGCAGAACGCGCTGCTGGATGACCTCCGCGCGGCCGGGCTGACCGGTTGACCCTTCGCGCTTTTCAGAGAGGAGGCAAGCCGCATGGCCGGTAGCTTCGATCTTGATCCTTACCCGGCGCCTCTTTCCACCAGCGCGGCCGTTGTGGCGGTCTTCGCGTACGATTCCACTCAGCCGGCGGGTGAGGGCTACACGCTCCTGCCCAATGTCTGGTGTGATCGAATCCAGTATCGCGAAGGTCCCGAGCCGCCGGTGGCGCACTTCAGCTACTTGCTCGACGATTCGGATGCCGCCGTCGATTACCCTTCGCAGTTCGAGCTGCTCTGGCCGCTCGCCGCGGCGGGTCCGTACGTGGTCCGGAATGATCAGCGAATCATCGTGCTGGCGACGGGCCCATCAGGCAGCAGCCGGGTGCTCTTCGATGGCTTTGCCCAGGTGCCCCGCGTGGACCTGGGCCCCGCCTCCCAGCGCGTCTCGTTCATGGCCCTGGGCGCGGCCATCCGATGCTGGGACAGCCCGATCGGCGGCCGCTACCAGCGGCATGCGGACGACCCCAAGAACGGCGCGGTGGTGTCCGTGGACCTGCCCACCCGGTTCAACCCGAACGGCCAGCCCAACTGCACGCCGGACGGCTACGACGTGAGCCAATCCAACCCGTCGATCGGATATCCCGTCTTCCTGGATGAGAACCTCGACCGCCAGCCGGACCCGCGCGCCTACTGGACCCTGGGTAAGTTCACGCGTTACATCCTGAGCGTCTGCAACGACGGAACCTACGTGAAGAATCCCGATCTCTCGCAGCTCGACGCGCTGCTCCAGACCCGTGCGCCGGTGGCGGGATCGGGGTATCTCGACCCGGAGATCGCCAGCGACTACACCGCGGCCGACGTGGTGATCCGCGACTTCGACGCCACCAACCTGGCCTGGCCCGACGCCCTCTCGCTTCAGCTCGGGTACGCCGGCTTCGGCATGCGCTTCGTCACCGCCGAGGACGGTTCGGGAAACCCGTGCCAGACCCTGGAATTCTATCGCAAGGACGGTGCCAGCCAGGCCGCGCCGCTGAACCTTGACTTGCTCACCAGCGGCAGCACCCTCGACCCGGCTCGCTGCAACGTGGCAGCCTTGAACCTGGCGCACGACGGCCGGTCCATCGTCAACGCGATCACCGTCGAGACCACGCAAAGGCGTGTCGAGCTTTCGGTGGTGCTGGCGCCTGGGTTCACTGCCGCGGCCGGCGACCAGACCGCGGCAAACCGTCTCCAGTTCCTGCGGACGAACCTTTCCACGGCCAGCGGTGAGATCCGCCGCAAGTACCGTTACTACGTGGCCGATGAGGCCGGCGATGGACACTACGACTCCTCCAGCGGCCAGTGGGTCGCCAGGGCGCTCGACCTCTCGCCGATCTTCCCGGATGACTCCAAGGGAAACCTCACGTACGTGCGCAGGCTGCGGACGGGGTCAAACACCCTGTTCTCGGTGGATTCGCTGGGCCAGCCCCTGAAGGCCCAGCTTGCCCTCTCCAGGAATTACGCGGGTCCGGTTCCCGGCGTCTGGGACGGCTCGGGAACCTGGCAGCCGATCGCCGGCGGCTGGGAGCTCTTGCCAGACCGGCTGGGCATCCTCGTCACCATCGAAGATCCCGAATCATGGCCGATCGGCGACTACACGGGAACGAACCCGCAGGAACCCAGCCAGACGCTGCGGGGTGTCACCAGCCAGGCCAGCCCCGGCGGCCCGAACACGCGCTTCGTGCTTCGACTCACCACGACGATCGATGACGACCTGATGCTTCCCGCGGTTGTCCCCCCGCGCCCGGCTTCCCCCACGACCTTCACCATCCGCCGCAGAGTGGATGCCCGTGATCACTTCGCCCTGGAGACCGTGGCCGCAGGCTCGCTCTACAATTCCGGTAGCCAGCAGGTGAGCGTGCGCGACGACACGAAACTCGCCATCGCGCACGCCGAGCAGCTTCGCGCCGCGCATGAGTTTCCGCCGCTCACCGGCAGCGTGACCGTTCCCAGCCTGATCACCGCCTTCCGGGTGGGCGATTGCATCGGCCAGATCAACGGCCGCGACATCTCGTTCCAGACAAATATCGGCACGGGACAGGGAGAGTCGCCGGTCTACCCCGTGGTCGTCGCGGTGACCTGGGATCTGGCCGCCGGACGGCAGTCGACGATCCTTGAGCTGGCAGACCGGCGTGCGCCGGATGAGCTGCCGTGAACCGCCCTGGATCCTTCTTCGATACCCTGGTGAAGCACTCATGATGGACACGCGCATTCTCCGCGAGCGCCAGGCCGATGCACTGGCGGCCGCGGATCGGCTCGCGGGCTTCGCCCATGATGGAGGCGTTGCCATCCTGGTTCAGACCACCGCCGTCTCCGCCTATCCGACCACCGCAGGGGCGTGCTACGGGTGCAATCCGGTCCTGGTCGACGGCCTCGAGAACGAGGGCGCGGCCGCGTCATTCACGGCCGACAGTACGCGCACTCTCTACGCCTTCAACGTGGGCAGCCAGTTGCCTCCCGTGGGCACCATCGTGATCGCGCACGCCAGTGGCGGGCGCTGGGCCTTCCGGTACGACGGCTGAATTGAGGGACCACTCGTGATCGGCAGGTCCAGCCAGAAGCTTGATCCCACGCGCCTGCTGCGGCTGCGCTGGCAGGAACGAAGCGAGCCCGCCTCGCCTGCTCCCGGTCTCGCGGCCGTTGCACTGGCCGCTCATGCACGCCTGCCCCGGGGTACGCCCCGATTGCTGGGCCAGGTGACAAACGGCGGTGCCATGCCCTCGAACACGAAGCATGTTTACCTGGTCAACCCGGTACGGATTGGTGGCACGGAGCGGGAGGGAGCGGCGCCGGCATTCGTGGTGGACGCGACCCGCCAGATTCCGGTGGTGGTCATCGGCAACGCCCCACCGCAGGTCGGCCAGATCCTTCCGGCGCTGGCTGTCGGTGGCCGGTGGGTGGCCGAGTCAGGCGGGTCCACACCCTCGCTGAACTGCTCCCCGTGCAACCTTCCCAGGCAGAATCTGACAATCTCTTGGAAGAACAACCTGGTGGGCAACGGGTCCGCCGCGCTCGCGTTCGTTCCCCCGGGCCAGTGGATCTCGGCCTGCGCCAACCAGCTGGTCTTCTCGCTCTTGTGCCCGGGGAGGGGAACTCAGTTCAACGTGACGTATTTCCTCTCCGGCACCTGCCCCGGGGGCCAGAGCCAGAGTTGCACCAGCCCGGGGTCCGACCCGTTCGGGCTGCTGCTTTCGAGTTACAGTTGCAGTCCCTTTCTGCTTCAGTACTCCATCAACAGCAACATCTGCCCGGTACTCTGGGCCAACGGCTACAGCACATTCACGATCACGCAGTAAAGCGGAGCCTTCCGAGACACACGCGATGAAACTCGCCCTTGAGCCGGCGCGGTGCCCGAACTGTCCGACCGCGCCGGGCCTGCACTGTGCGGGGACCGACGTACCACGGCTCTGCGAGCTCGTGGATCCGGACCACCCGGCTTACAACCCGGCCTACCTCCCGCTTCTCACACCCGGAGCGCTGGTGCCGGGCGATGACCCCAGATCGAAGTCCCCCTCTCCGGACCTTCCCAACGCGGCGGAAATGCGGAGCATTCTCAACCAGATGTACGCGTGCCCGTACCGGGAGTCCGAGACCGATTGCGGCTGCGGAGGCCTGGCGCACTGCGGGCAGGGGCGCGGTCGCGGGGGCCTGGTGAACCACCACGACTGCATCTCCTGCCTCCGCACCGCTGCGCTGTACTGAGCCCGCTGCCCGGCGCGTGTCCTCATCGCCCAGAAGTGAGACGGCCATGAATCCCGAAGCATCCAGTACTCCCGATCCATCCGATGATGCCGACACCGAAGCGGCAGCTGCCCGGACCGAGGCAGAAGACCCTGGCGCCGCGGACCTGTGTCTCGATACCACTGACGCGGACGTTCAGAACCGGCTCTGGCTGAAGGCCGTCGTTCCGCTCTTGCAGCTTCGCAACCACGAGACCGATCCGAGCGCACGAGTCCAGTTCGCGTTCGACCAGATGTATATCGCCGCATGCGAACGGGTCGCTCGTATTCTGCGTGGGGACCTGTCGCGCGACGCCGGCTGAGACGCGTTGATGGGAGTGGCATACTCCGGGCACGTCACTTTTGCCGCAAGCCACTCCCTGACTTGCAAGAGCGCAGCAAATCAACGCTCCCACTCTCCTGCGGGACCTGGCACACGCCAGGCACTGATGGACCTTGCTGCCGGGGCAATCCCGGCGGATCGGGCTGGTTCAGCCCTCTGCGGAAAATCTTCCAAAGAATTCCCATTTTCCTGCAACTTCACAACACAATATCCAGATTATACGGGAGACAGTTGCAGTGAGCGGGAGGTAACGGAGACAACCAGGCCGGTGGCCTGATTGTTTCATAAGGCTGGTTCTTCGGAACCGGGAACAACAACTTCGAGAGAGGGGGCATCCTGATGTGCCGCATGTTTGTCATCGAGGGAATGAGCGCCTTTGACGCGCTGGAAACCAAGCTGAGCCTCAGCAGTCTGGTCGCGCATACGGTGGTCGCGCCGCCCGGCGACGAGCCGCTGCCGGACCCCGAGGACGATCCGGGCGACCTGCCGACCGATGATCCGCCGATAGTCCAGCCGCCGATCAGGCCTTCGGGGCCCGTCGGTCCCGGTTGATCGCTTTCTCCCGCCCTGCTCGCCTTGCAGGTCGACGACCCGGGACGACGCTGTCCCGGTGAGCCCGTGTGCGAGCCGGAGCCCCGCCATCGCCTGCCGGGGCTCCGGCACCGGGCCGCAAACACATTCTCAGTCCACCACGTCAGTAAGTCGTGATGAAACCATTCAGACTGGGCGCCGCCCGCCAGCCTGACACGGAGATGGTACGCGCCGAAGCCGATTCTCGCCGGTTTGCTTTCAAGAAGGCTCATGCCATGATGACTTTCCCGATCTTTCATCGCTGGAGTACGCGGCCGATCGCAATGGTGGAGGCCGATACCTATCCGCAGGCCCTGGAACTGGCCGTGGCCAGGGGCGTGAGGATGCTCTACGCCGACCTGAAAGGAATCAAGGTGCAGGCGGCCGATCTGGAGGAGGGAGACTTCCGCGGCGCCGATCTGGGCGGCAGCGAGCTGGTCCGCGTCAATCTCCGGAAGGCGGACCTGCGGGCCGCCAGGCTGGTGGGGGCCGATCTCCGCGGCGCCTCTCTGGCCCTTGCCGATCTCCGCCAGGCCGACCTCCGCAGCGCGGACCTGCGCCAGGCGAACCTCGCCGGGGCGCGGCTGGTGGGGGCCGACCTCCGCGGCGCCGTGCTCACCGGAGCCCAGCTCGACGGAGCCATCCTGGACTGGAGATGGAGCGCGATTCCCGTCGAGCTCGTCCGCCGCGACGGCAAGTGTTCGATCGCCGCGCTGAAGCTGGTCGCCGAACTCGCCTTCCAGGACGACGCACGGCCCTTTGCATGGATCAAGCGACTGGGCAGCGGTCGGGGAGAGCAAGCCGCGCTGGCGCTCGAGGTCTTTGCCCGGTCCATGCGGCCTGGCGACAACGCTCCCGAGTTGCTGCGCCGGCTCGCCGCGGACGTGCCCTCCGCATGGGGAGGCCCGGGTGCTTCGCCGCCGGCAGTCGTGCCGATGCTCTGGACTCGTCGCGGCGGTCCAGCCGTCGTGCGCCAGGGCTGATCGCAATTCCTGAAAGACTCGCCTCACACTGTTCCAGATGAGGAGGCTCACGGCCATGTCGCTCACTACACAATCGCGTCTCGGCCCGGCCCGGCCGGCCACGGCACCGCACCCGCCCGCCGGACCGGCCGAGGGAGCCGGCACCGGCCTGCCCGCTGGAGCGCCCGCCTTGCCCGCCCCTCGATCCCGCGGGCGCTCCCGCCGCGCATCGAGCTCGTCCCGCGGCGCCCTGGCGATGTTGACGCTTTTGCCGATTCACAATCCCCTGATCTCGCGGCTGCATGTCGCACCGCGCGAGCCCGACGGCCGCCTGCGGGTGCTCGATCGGTTCACCGGCGAAGAGCTTGTCGTCTACACTCCCCGGTTCGTTCAGCAGTACCACGCGGGGCACATCGCCGGGCGATGGTACGTGCGCCGGGCCGCTCATGTTGGCGCGGAACCGGTGAGCCGCAGCTTTCCCACGGCCCGCAGTGCCGTCGAGGGCGTGGCCGAGGGCCGCTGGAGCGTCCGCGTCGGGCCCGGCCACAGCGCACCCGGGCGGCTGCGGGTCATCTGGCAGGTTCCGGCTCGCGATCGGAGCAAGGCGGCCTCGGTCTGACTCACCAAGCAAGACACCCGGCGCGCAGCCCGCAATAGTCGAGGAAATCAACATGATCGCAACGTTGACAGGTTGCCCGGAACCCTATCCCGCGAGGCCGGCGCCGCGGTTGGCGAGGCGCCGCAAAGCCCGGTTCTGGTCCAAAGGCCGCCCCCATGGCAGCCGGCCCGGTGAGCAGGCTGGGCAGGCCGAAACCGCGGACGCCAGCCACCAGGTAGCCAGGCCCGTATATGCTCCGTTGACGCGGCCAGACATTCTCTCCGCAGCCGAACAAAATGCGCTGGCGGTGCGGGTCAAAGCCGGCGACCTGGCCGCTCGCGACGCCCTGATCCTGGCGAACCAGCGGCTGGTCACCATCATCGCCAGACGCTACTACTCGTTCGGGGCCACTCTCGAAGACCTCATCCAGGAAGGTACCCAGGGTCTCATCAAGGCGGCCGAGCGGTTCGAACCGGAAACCCACAACACGCGTTTTTCCACGTATGCGATGTACTGGATCAAGAACAGCATCCAGCGCGCCGTGGCCGCCAATTTCTCGCTCATCCGAATGCCTGATTATCTGTTCCGGCTGAGCATCAAGTCGCGCCGCGAAGCGGAGCAGCGCCAGTGCTCGGGCGAGTCCGCCCTGGTTCCGGTCGATGCATCGAGCACTCCCACCGCGGACAACGACGAGCCCAGGCTGACTAGCCGCCAGCTCGAGCTTCTGGACCAGTCGCGGATTTCTCGCTCGTCGTATTATGGCATCAACGAATATGGCGAACCGATCTCACTCGAGGACATCATCGCCGACCCTTCCAATCCGGAGGAGGAATGCGAGCGGATCGAGCTGCTCGACGAGATGCACGCAGCGCTGGCAAGCCTGACGCCGCTCGAGGCCTGGCTGATCCGCCGGCGTTACGGCCTGGACGATCCTCAGGATGCCGATGCGCAGCCGGGCTCAGTGCCGCCTCTTCCCCCGGATCCATGGACTTATACCCGCCTCGGCCGGGCCCTGGGCATCTCGGTCCACCTGGTCCGCAAGCTCGAGCGAACCGCCATGGAGAAATTGCGCACGGCGTTCAGAAAGTGCCTCTCGTGAACACGCTGCACACGGCCTCATCGCTGCCTGCCGCGGGCGATCCGGGGGCGACACGAGAGTTCCTGTCGCTCTTGCGAGCGCCGGAGGTGGGCTGCACGGAACTGCGTATCCTGCACGCGGGATTCGACCGCCGGGGGAACGTTCACCGCGCGGCGGAGCTGGGCCTGCATCAGGGTGGCGCCACGATTTCCGGATGGTACGAGGATGTGGAGCAATTGATCGCGCACTCCCGCAGGCTCCGCGGCGTCTCGGCATACGTCACCATCAATCCGGTGCGCCGCGATCTGCTGGCACGCTGCGACCACCGCCTGGCACGGGCCCGGCACACCACCCGCGACGACAACATCGCCTGCCTGCGCTGGCTTTTTCTTGACATCGACCCGGTACGCCCCCCGGACACCAGCAGCACCGACGCGGAGCTGGCGGCAGCAGTGGCCCGGCGCGACGCGATCCTTACGGACTGCCCGGAGCTGGCGTCTGCCGCGCTCTGGGGCCGATCCGGGAACGGTTGCTGGGTCCTGATCCGTTTACCTGACTACCCGAATGACCCTGCGCACCGGGCTTGCGTTGCCGAGGCGGTCTCGATGCTGGCGCGGCGGTACAACGATCACGCGGTGGTCATTGACACCGCCACGGTCAACCCGGCGCGACTGATCGGCTTGCCCGGCACGCTCAAGGCGAAAGGCTCCTCCAGACCTGATCGGCCCTGGCGTCCGGTTACTCTGGATGGTAAGGGAACAGGCCAATGAACCCCGTCCTCGCTTGCAAGGCAACTGAAAAGACCTGCAAGAATTGATCGTGCCGGCGGATGACCATGCACCCCGAGAACAGCCGCCCGGAGCCACTGCCGGGCGGAGCTTCACGAACTGCCCTTCCCCTCTTGCCTCTCGATCTTGTCGCGTGGCTTCGTACCCGGCGGCCCACTCCGGCCTTGCCGGATCAGACCGGTTCCCACCCGGCGAAGACCCCGGCCGGGCCGCTCCGGCACGATGACCGCTCGACCACCCTGCCGCGGCGAATCGCCACCTACCTGTCCCGCATTCCCCCCGCCGTCTCTGGCGAGCGCGGCCATGACCGCACCTTCCACGTCGCCTGCGTGCTCGTCAAGGGGTTCGGGCTCTCCATCGACGAGGCCCGGCCGTTCCTCCTGGAATGGAACCAGCGGTGCTTGCCTCCCTGGGGCCCCAAGGAGCTGGAGCACAAGCTCAGAAGCGCTGACAAGACGGCCGACGATCGCGCCAGGGGATATCTCAGATCAGACAGGAAACCGCCGCCCGCGGGCAGGCCGCCGTCCCTGCCGGCAGGCGGCCGCGCAGCCAGGCCGCGCGCGGGCCAGGCCGCTGGCGTCGTCTGCCCGGTGGGCCAGGAGACCAACCCGCACCGCCTGGCCCGTCTCTTCCTGGACGCCCACTTCACGTTTCCGGGAGGGATCGGACTGCGGTACTGGCGCGATCTGTTTTATTCATGGGATGGATGTGCCTACCGCACGCTTCCCATGAGTGAGGTTCGCGCACGGCTTTCGCAATTCCTCGCCGGCGAATTCGACCGTTTATACAAGGCGGAGATGGAAGCGCGCCTTCATAAACGGGAGGATTCTCCCGGCTCTCCGAGCGTCCAGCGGATTCTCCGGCCCATCCCGGTCACCGGGCGCATGGTGAGCGACGTGGTCCAGGCCATCACGGGGCTGGTCCTCGTGCCCACCAGCGAGTGTCCCCGGCAGCCAGCCTGGGTGGCGGGCCGCCCGGATGCGGCCGGGGCCGCACCATGGCCCGTCCAGGAGATCTTGCCAGCACGCAACGGGCTAGTTCACCTGCCCTCTTTTGTGGAGGGCCGCCCATGCACGCTGGCGGCGACGCCGGAGTTCTTCAACGGCTTCGCCCTGGACTACGATTTCGTGCCCGGAGCGAGCGAGCCCGCGGAATGGCTGGCGTTCCTGCGGCAGATCTGGGAAGACGACGTCGAGAGCATTGCCTGCTTGCAGGAGTGGTTCGGCTACCTGCTGACCACGGACACGCGTCAGCAGAAGATCGCCATGCTGGTGGGCCCGAAGCGGTCGGGCCGGGGAACCATCGCGCGGGTGCTCAAGGCGCTCGTGGGGGCGAATAACGTCGCGAATCCAACCCTTTCGACTCTGGCACGGCCGTTCGGGCTGTCCGTGCTGATCGACAAACCGGTGGCCATCTTTCCGGACGCCCGGCTTTCCAGCCGGCCCGACAATGCCGCCATCGTGGAATGCTTGCTCTCGATCAGCGGCGAGGACGACCAGACCATCGATCGCAAACACTTGCCGGCCTGGACGGGCCGGCTGCCCACGCGCTTCGTGCTCATCTCCAATGAGCTGCCGCGGTTACGTGATGCCAGCGGGGCCCTGGCGAGCCGGCTCATCCTGCTGCGGTTCACCCGATCGTTCTACGACCGCGAAGATACGGGCCTGTACGAACGGTTGCTCCGGGAGCTGCCGGGCATCCTGCTCTGGGCCCTGGAGGGCTGGCAGCGCCTCAGGGAGCGGGGGCGGTTCTTGCAGCCGCAATCGGGCCGCGCTCTCATGGCCGCGATGGAGGACCTGGGCAGCCCCATCGGAGCGTTTCTGCGCGATCGTTGTGTCCTCGGTGCCGGTGAACAGGTGTCAGTCGCGGCACTCTACGACGCCTGGCGAAGCTGGTGCCAGGAGCAAGGCCGCGACGCCATTGGTGACGAGCCGGCCTTCGGTCGCGACCTCCATGCAGCCATTCCAGAACTCAGCAAGAGCCGGTTCCGTGAGGGTCCCCAGCGGATTGCCCATTATCGCGGCATCCGCCTGCGCACACCACTGGACGGAGATGTCGAATTGACGAGCCGGGAAGTTCCCTCGCTCCCAGACGCGGCCGTTCCACCGCCGTTCTGAACATGTCCCTCGCAATGCGGGAAGCGGGACACCGAAATCTCTTCCCCGTAGTGAGCAGCCGTGCACGCTGCTCACGATGCACGGTGCTATGAATCCTTGTCACTGAAGACTTTTTTCAACATCAGGTTGTGGACGGCGTGAAGTTCTTGGTGCTTTTTGTCACATCATCTGATTTGGGTGGATTTCCCGCCGGAGATAAAGTACAAAGGGCCGACGAAGCAGTTAGAGGCATGCCGATAGGTCGGAAACCGTTCGCCAGGTACAAGTTTTGAGTTTCATCCCTGGTGTAACGAGACTCGTCCCTGGGTGATTATCGGTGCGTTCACGAAGAGCACAAAGGAACGGTAGCGACCCAAGCCTGTCTGATTCTGCAAATGACCCATTAAGTTTGGCTTGAACAGAACCTGGTTCTGATCTGTTTGGATTCCGCGTCTTGTTTGAGCCATCGGTTGTCTTTTGCCGTCATAGGACCGGTGAAGTCCGGGAAATCAAGCCAAGACCGAATCGAGCGTCGGTACGCGTGGTTCCTGGTGATCTTGACGCATGCTCGGGCGTCTCTGTTATGATCGTGCCCCGGGGTGGTTCTGTGGATCGGGCTGGTTGTAGAGGCGAGGAGACCGTTGACGTCGCTTACTGAGCGAAGGCAGGCCGGTCGGCCCTCGCGGCCCAAGGGTACCTCAGCGTGTAACGCATTGGATCCTATTGAGGCTACATTCTCGCAACCTCCCGGGGCACTCGGTGACCGCGATCGGTGGTTTGACTTCATGTGAGTCTCTTCATCGTCAGATCGCGACGAATCTGGCAGCCAGAGCTTTTCCTCGTTTCCTGATTCCTTGGAGGCAGATTAGATGCTCAAGAAGTCCCTGTTGCTCTCGTTCGGCCTGGCGGTTGCGTTGACCGCCGGCCAGGCGCGAGCGGGCACGGTTACGATCGCCGACCTGTACAGCACGGGCGTCGATAACTCTCATGCCTTGCTCGCCCCCGATGCCACCGACACTCATTACATGCTCACCGTGTCGTCGGACCCGGCTGCGCCGGCTGGCAACGATGCCAAGGTTGCCAATCCTACCATGTTTCCGTTTCCCCCGTGGGTGAACACCCCGACTGCCCAGTGGGACGCGCCGGTACCCAACGCCACCGAGCCGAACGGTCCGTACAGCTACCAGACCACCTTCACCATCGGCCCAGGCGCGAACCTGGCGACCGTGCTTGTCAACCTGAAGATCTCTGTCGACGATCAGCTCACCAACATCGAGCTCAACGGCACGAAGTTGGGACTGAGCGGCCCGCTCGGCCCGATCGGTCCGCTGACGTCGTTCACTCTGACCGGCTCCGATCCGTTCAAGCTCGGCACCAACACGCTGACCTTCGACACCCGGAACGTGTTCGGTTTCACGACCGGCCTGATCGTGGAGGCGTCGGGGTCTTACAGTGCGATTCCCGAGCCCGCCTCGATGGCCCTGCTCGGCATCGGCCTGAGCGGTCTGTTCACCTTCCGCCGGTTCTTCAAGCGTTCCGCGGTCGCTTGATGATCTGCCGCGAAGATCCCGCACGGGCTCTTCGCGGGAGGCCAGATGTGACGACCTGGACCTGGATCCGGGGGTTCGTTTCTGCAGGCGAGGGCTTACGGGCCCTCGCCTCGCTTTTTTTTGGAATGCGCCCCGCGGCCTCTCTTCCTGGTATCCGGTATGACCCAAGCCCTTGAAGCCTATCCGGAGCTCATCCGCCGTGCACGCGAACTTGCGGTGCTCTTATCCTGCTCCGCGGTATTGCACTGGGACGAGCAGACCTGGCTGCCCGTGGGCGGCGCGGCGCACCGGGGTGAGCAACTGGCTTTGCTGGCCGGCATTCTACATGAACGGGCTACCGATCCTCGATACAGTGAACTGCTGGAGGCGGTCGAGAACTCGGAATCAACGATTGATCCCCAGTCGCCAGAAGCGTCCAACGTCCGCGAGCTGCGCCGCGTTTATGAGCGTAAACGTAAGCTGCCTCGTGCGTTAGTCGAAGCGATCGCACGCACCACTTCACTTGCGCAGCAAGCCTGGATCGCGGCCAGGCGCGACAATCAATTCGATCAGTTCAAGCCATGGCTCGAACAGGTTCTCGAGCTCAAGCGTCAGGAATCGGCGTGTTTGGGCGCCGCCGGCGCTGCCAGGATGGCAGACACCACGATCCCGGGCATGCAGTTTATGACCCGCTGCTGGAAGAGTACGAACCGGGTGCGCGGTCGTCCGAGCTGGCCGTGTTATTTGAGGCGCTGCGCCGGGAGCTGGTCCCACTCGTACAGGCCCTCGATGCGTCCGGCTCGCGGCCGGCCGCAGATTCGATTCTCAGCCGGGCTTATCCGCTGGAGCGCCAGCGGATCTTCGGGGAAGCCGTTGCCGCGGCGCTCGGCTTCGACTTCGGGTGCGGCCGGCTCGACGTCACGGCCCACCCTTTCTGCACCGGAATTGGCCCGGGTGACACCCGGATCACCACACGATACGATGAGCGGCAATTCGGCGACGCTTTTTTCGGCATCCTGCACGAAACGGGGCATGCACTTTACGAGCAGGGGCTACCTGCCGAGCATTACGGGACGCCGCTGGGTGAAGCAGCGTCGCTGGGTGTGCATGAATCACAATCGCGGCTCTGGGAAAACGCGGTCGGGCGCAGCCGACCGTTCTGGATTTACTGGTTCCCGATGGCTCGCCGCGTGTTCCACCAGACCCTCCACGATGTCAGCCTCGAGCAGTTCCTGGCCGCGGTGAACCATGTGACGCCCAGTCTCATCCGGGTCCAGGCGGACGAGGTCACATACAACCTGCACATCATCATCCGCTTCGAGCTGGAGCTGGCCCTCCTCTCCGGAGATTTGCCGATCGAGGACCTGCCCTTCGCCTGGAACCAGAAGTACCAGGAGGCACTGGGATTGCGTCCCGAATCCGATGCCGTTGGCTGCCTCCAGGACATTCACTGGAGCGCCGGGCTCTTTGGCTATTTTCCCACATACACGCTGGGCAACATCTACGCCGCGCAGCTCATCGCTTCGGCGCGACATGACCTGCCCGACCTGGACAAGGAATTCGCCCGCGGAGACTATGGAGCGCTGCTGCACTGGTTGCGCGAGCGCATCCATCGCCACGGCCAACGTTACCGACCCGTTGCACTGATTGAGCGGGCAACCGGTGCCAGGCCGCACCATGAGCCGCTCATCGCGTCGTTACGGCAGAGGTACGGCGAGCTGTACAACGTCTGACGCCACATTCGACGGCGGACGGTCGGACGTAGCCCGACGAGTCTGAGGCCCCTGCAAACGGCCACCCAACTGGTGGGGGATGGAATCTTGCTTCGATCCAACCTCCTTTCTAACGGGCCACGAAGCCGCCCGGTCTTCTATTCGTCATGGTCGCTTCAGACGGCACGTGAGGGAGAAGCCTTTGTTGCTAAAACGCGACATTGGTTGAGTTCGGTTGATTGAAGATTTACGAATGCCTATTCTTCGGTCCAGAGTTGCTGTCAAAATCGCACACCAGGGAATCACATCCATGAGAAGCTTGTCTGTATGGGTCACGCGCCGCGGGCAATCGTCCCATCCAGGTATCACGCATGTACGTTCGCAGTCAAAGCGGGGACGGGCGCGGCAGCTAGGAGTGGATGCCCTGGAGTCGCGCTGCCTGCTCTCGGCCAACATCGTCGCGTACCCATCATCTCCTTCAAGCAGTCCCGCGGCGATTGTCCAGTCCAGCGGGAAGCTCTGGTTCACGGATCCGACGACAAGCAACGTCTGGATGATCAACCCCAGCGCACAGGCACTCCAACGGCGGTCACCGGAGCGGTTGCTACGCCGATCGGAATCACCACGGACGCAAGCGGCAACGTCTGGGTGACGGAGCCCAGTCAGGGGAGGATCGGGAAGTTCAGCAGCACGAGTTCCACCCCGACAATCGCGAACTTTCCTCAAAGTGGTCCGCTCGGCAGCGGTGCCTCTCCTTATGGCATCGCGGCCGGCGTCGATCAGGGCGGGCACACGGCGATCTGGTTCACGGACAAGACGAACAGCGCGATCGAAAGCTTCAATCCTTCCACCGGTAGCTTTTCGACGCCCATCGCGCTGGCTGGAAAGACGGACCAGAACGGCAGTGCCATGTTCGGTTTCACGAACTATGGCTCCCAGATGGTGGCCGGGACGGACGCGGACCATACCCTCTGGTTCACGGAGAGGAACGCGTCGACCGGCGAGTTCGCCATCGGCGGTTATGATCCAAAGACGGGATCGTGGTACCAGGTCAAGCTACCGGCGGGGGCTGATGGAAACTGGGAGACGCCCAACGGCCTCACCGCGGCAGCCAACGGCGCCATCTGGTTCACCGAGTCGGTCTCCAAGGTAGGCGCACCGGGCATCGCCTACTCATCGATCTGGGAGATCGTCCCTGGTTCGGAGCCTGCCACGCACGAGTACCAGGTCACGAACCCGGCAACTGGCCAGCCGGTGTCACCGGCTCCCCTGGCGTTCGGGATCACAACCAGCCCGGACGGCAATATCTGGTTCACGGACAATGACCTGGGTGCCATCTACAAGTTCGATCCCTCGACCCAGCTCTTCGCGACCGAGGCGGTGACGACCACGAGCACCCCGATCCTCCAGGGGATCACGACCGGCCCGGACGGCAATATCTGGTTCGCTGACAGTATTGGGGCCATCGACGTCAAGCACGTGGCAACGCACCTTGTCGTGTCCTCCGCCCCGATGACGGGAACGGCCGGGACCGGGTTTTCGGTGAGTGTCACGGCCGAGGACGCATCCGGGAATGTCGACCCGACCTATACCGGCAATATCACCATGAACCTTGCCAGTAACCCTGGAGGCAATCTCGCCCAGGTAACGGTGGCTGCCAGCCAGGGTGTGGCCACCTTTTCCGGTCTGGTGCTGGACACGGCCGGAGGATACTCGGTCGCGGCAACGGCCCCTGGCCTGAGCGCTGCGAATCCCAGCAACTTCAGCATCGTCGCGGCCGCGGCTTCCAGGCTCGTCCTCACTCAGCAACCGCCTTCGAGCGTGAGCACGGGAGCTGGCTTTCCCGTGACCCTCGTTGCCAAGGACAAATTCAACAACCTCACCACATTCAGCGGCAGCGTCTACGTGGCGTTGAGCTCGAGCCCAGGTACCATTCTCACCTCTGGAGTGATGAATGGCCCTTCCTTGACCTTCCCGTCGCTCACCCTGAGCAGCGCGGGCAGTGATCAGCTTGTCTTCTCCGCCGCCGGACTGGCTTCCGCCACCTCCACTTCAGTCCAGGTGCAGTCGCCCGCACCGCCTCCGCCTCCGGTGCCGTATGTGATGAGCGCGGCGGTTGTGACCACACAGAAGACCAACAAGCATGGTAAGCCCATGGGCAGGCCGGTGCTCGGCGGCTACAGGTTCAGCTTCAGCCAGCCGATGAACTCATCAACGGCCGACAACTTCTTCAATTACCAAGTTGAGACCGGTGTGCGGGTCCGGGTAAAGTCTGGAAGGTCATACACTTTCCAGACACGATACAAGCCGATAGGCTTCTCGGTGCAGTACCTCTCGAACACCAGCGTGGAGCTGGTCACCGGCAAGCAGGCTTTCAAGTACGGAGGGCAGATCGTGCTCACCACCTCCGCGCCTTCCGGCATCAGCAGTGCGGCCGGAGCGTACCTCACGAGCAGCGATGCGCTGTTCGTTATTGCCAGAGGTGGTCTGGGCATCAGCCTCGCGTGATGGCCGGGATGTCGCGGGACGTCGTGGCGGGGTGGGCCGAGCGGTCGTGCCGGCCCACCTGGCCGACACGAGCAAGGAGTGCGAATGAGCGTTGATCTCGATACGGCCATGGCGGACAGGCCGGTGTTGCCGGCCGGCGGCACCCTCGTGCGCGGGCGCATGGGCTCCATCGACGCCTATCGCGGGCTGGTCATGTTCCTGATGATGGCCGAGGTCCTGCGCTGCTGCGAGGTGGCCAGCGCCCTGCCAGGGAATGTGTTCTGGGAACTGCTTTGCCACCACCAGTCGCACGTGGAGTGGACCGGGTGCGTGCTGCACGACCTGATCCAGCCCTCGTTCTCGTTCCTCGTCGGCGTGGCTCTGCCGTTCTCGATTGCCAGCCGGCTGAGGCGCGGGCAGACGCCGGGATGGATGACCGCACATGCCCTCTGGCGGTCGCTGGTGCTGGTGTTCCTGGGCGTCTTTCTCCGCTCCATCGGTCATCGCCAGACCAACTTCACGTTTGAAGACACGCTCTCGCAGATTGGCCTGGGCTACACGTTTCTTTTCCTGCTGGGCCTGCGGTCGGTCCGCGCCAGTGGATCGCCTTCGGGGCCATCGTGGTGGGCTACTGGGCGCTCTTCGCGGCCTATCCGGTTCGCCCGGATTTTGATTATCCGGCGGTTCAGGTTCCCGCGGACTGGCCGCACCTGATGAAAGGCTTCGCCGCGCACTGGAACAAGAACAGCAACCCGGCCTGGGCGTTCGACGTCTGGTTCTTGAACCTGTTCCCGCGGTCCCGGCCGTTCGTCGATAACGGCGGCGGCTACGCCACGCTCAGCTTCATTCCCACGCTGGCGACGATGATCCTGGGGCTCATCGCCGGCGGCGTACTCAAGGACGACCGCCCCGCCCGGTTCAAATTCATGTGGCTGGTGATGGCCGGTCTGATCAGCCTGGGCTCGGCTGGGCGCGGGCGAGCTGGGCCTCTGCCCGGTGGTCAAGCGCATCTGGACCCCGAGCTGGGTGCTTTTCTCGGGGGGGCTCTGCTTCCTGTTCCTGGCCTTGTTCTTCGCGCTCATCGACTGGCCGGGGTGGCACGCCTGGTCGTTCCCGCTCCGGGTGATCGGCGCCAATTCCATTGCCGCGTACTGCCTGAGCCACCTCATCGACGGCTTCATCACCGACAGTTTCAGAACGCACCTCGGCCGCGATGCGTTCAAGATCGTGGGCGACGCCTACGCACCTTTCCTTCAGGGCGTGGCCGTTTTGCTTGTCCTCTGGCTCATCCTCTTCTGGATGTACCGCAAGAAGCTCTATGTGAGGATCTGAGCCTCAGAGCGACTCACCCAGCAGGAACCGCCTGAGGAACAGTACCTCGACGGCCTGCAAGTAGTCCTGGTTGGCCTTCTTCGCGAAGCCATGCCCCTCGTTCTTGCCAACCACGTACCACACCGGCACGCCATTCTTGCGCACGGCCGCGAGCACCTGCTCGGCCTCAGAGAGCGGCACACGCGGATCGTTCTGGCCCTGGACGATGAGGATCGGCGTGTGAATCTTCCCCGCGCTGGTCAGCGGCGAGATCCGCTCCAGGAACTCGCGCATGCTGGGGTCGCGCTCGTCGCCGTACTCGGCGCGCCTCAGGTCGCGGCGATAGCCCTGCGTGTTCTTGAGGAAGCTGACGAAGTTGGAGATGCCCACAATGTCGATGCCCGCCTTGATGCGCTCGTTGTACGTGGTCTGCACGGCCAGCGACATGAAGCCGCCGTACGACCCGCCGATCACGCCCACGCGGTTCCTGTCCAGGTCGGGCTGCTGGCCGATCCAGTCCAGCAGTGCACCGATGTCCTTCACGGCCCCCTCGCGCAAGATGCCGTTGTCCAGCTTCACGTACGACTTCCCGTACCCCGAAGACCCGCGCACGTTGGGCATGACGAGCACCAGGCCCAGCTCGTTGATCAGGTAGTTGAGCCGTCCCTGGAAACCAGGCCGGAACTGCGACTCGGGCCCGCCGTGGATGTCGATCAAGACCGGCCGTGGACCGGGAAAACGCATCTTCGATGGGCGGCACACGAAGGCTGGAATCTTCCGGCCATCAAAGCTCGTGTACCCGATGAGCAAGGGCTCGACGAACGATGAGGTGTCGAGGCCGCCGGTTTCACTCTGGGTCCAGCGCTCGAAGCTGGGGATCGGGGTCGCTCCGATGGCGATTGAGCATGCGTCAGTGGACTCGTACCATGAGCTCCGTGCCAGTCCCAGCTCACGAGAGCCCTTACGGAATTTCAGCCCCGAGATCTGACCGCGCGGCAATACCGGCATGGCATATTCCTGGGAGTTCTCGATATTGATGCCGTGCAGGACGTCGTAGCCGCCCTCGTTCGCAACGACGACCACAAGCTGGCCGTCATCGCTCGCAGCATAGCCTTCGATGTCCCAGGGAATTCCGGCGGACATCACGGTTTCGGAGCCAGTTGCCAGATCATGCCGGAACAGCCGGCGAAACTCGGAATCCTTGTCCGTGATGTAAAAGATCGACTTGCCGTCCTTCGACCATTTCGGATCGCCGGAGAAGACGGGCTCGGCTTTGGGGTCGGATCGGGCGGGGTGACCGTGGTGGTCTGGCCCCTGCCGATATCAATGACATGGATATACGCCTCGTTGATGGAGATGTATTCCTCGGCCAGCACCCTGGTCTCATCGGGCGACCAGTCGGCGACGCGCCAGTCGCCCGTCACCTCCTTGAGCCGGCGCTGGAAGTGGGCGTCGATGGGAGCGGCGAGGTACAGGTCCATGTCGCGGCCGTTGCGCGCGTTGCTGCTCCAGGCGAGCAGCTCGCCGGTGGGCGACCAGCGCGGGCTGGTGTTGCGGCTCTTGCCGTCGCTGACCCGCCGCGGTTCACCGCCCTCGCGGTCTTGCAGGAAGAGCTGGTTGTTCTCGGCCCCGCCCTCGTCGGCGACGTAGAGGAACTGGCGGTGCCTGGGCCGCGCGTGCACGCTCGATACGCGCTCATTGGAAAATGTGAGCTGGCGTCGCGCACCGCCCGGCGAAGGTACGTAGTGCACCTGGGGCGTGTCGGCAAACCGCGTGGTGACGTACATGGCCCGGTCGCTTGTATCATCCCAGTCCTGGAAGCTCGCCGAGCGGATGTTCTGGTAGCGGTTCAGTGCCTGGTAAAGTGCGCGGGGCACCGGCGGCACGCCCTCGGCGCGGATGCTCTCGGGCACAGGAACGGGGACGAGTGCGGGAGCGGTCTGGCCACGGGCAGGCAGCGGCAGAGCGATGAGTACGCCGAGAACAAGGCTCGCCAGTCGAGATCGCATGAATCTGGGCTCCAGGCAGGAATCACGTTCCAATGGCATTCAGGTACATATCGATCATCCACTCGCCGCCATGCTCGGGGTTGCCGATCAGTTTCTGGCCGCGCGGATCGACCACGAAGTCGAGCATCTCCAGCGGTATAACGCCAATGAGCACCGGGCAATCCTCAGCAAGTTCGGAGACCTCGATAATGCACTCGCGCCCCAGTACGGTCAGCTTCGCTGGCCCATAGATGCCGAACGAGATCGTGCCGGCGGCTGTTCTGGCTCGTGACGTGCGAAGCTGTCGGAACCCGAGCTGATCGATCATCCCTTTTGGCATGGCCAGGTACGTGGCTCCCGTATCGATCCGTGCGTCTTGCACGGCGATCCTGCGCACCTCGTCATCGGACACCAGGCCACGGGCCAGGTTCTCCAGGTCATAGTTGTTCTCGATCCTGGCGGGAACCACAATCTTTCCCAACGTTGCGGCCTCCATGGTATGGCTCCTTGAAATACGGAGGGGATCGTTCTGTCCGCATTATACAGGACAGGCCGGCAAGCAGGTCGGCCCGGGATCACGATCGGTCACGCCAGGATTTCGTGGATCACATGCCCATGCACGTCGGTGAGGCGGCGGTCGATGCCATCGTGGCGGACGGTGAGCCGGGTGTGGTCGATGCCCAGCAGGTGCAGAACCGTGGCGTGAATGTCATAAACCTCTGTGGAACTCTTGCGGTCAAGCGGCTTGTAGCCGAACTCGTCGCTCGGGCCGTGGGAGATGCCGCCCTTGATGCCGCCACCGGCGAGCCAGTTCGTGAAGCAGTACGGGTTGTGGTCGCGGCCCTTGCCCCCCTGGCTGGAAGGCATGCGGCCGAACTCGGTCGTCCAGAGGATGATCGTGTCGTCCAGCAGACCCAGGCGCTTCAGGTCCTGGATCAGGGCCGCGGTGCCCCGGGCCATGCCCAGAGCGAGCGGTCCGTGGTCGCGCTCGACGTCCTCGTGCGAGTCCCAGTTGCGGCGCGGGAAGCCGTTGTCGTTACCGCTCCAGATCTGCACGAAGCGGACGCCGCGCTCCAGCAACCGGCGCGCCGCCAGGCACTTACGGGCGAAAATATCGGTTTCTTCAAGTGCGTTGATCTGTTTATCGAAAGAGCACCTGCCGTGATCGAGCCCGTAAAGCCGCAGCACGGCGGGCGGCTCGGAGGAAAGGTCGAGCGCCTCCGGCGCGGCGAGCTGCATCTGGGCGGCCAGCTCGTAGCTCCTGATGCGGCCGTCGAGCCGGTCATCACCGGGTCGTGCCGCGGCGTGTTCGCGGTTCAGGCGGTTGAGCAGTGCAATGCCCGCGGCATCACCGGCGCGGGTGGGAAAGGGCACGCGCGGGTCCGGAAACAGGTCGGCGATCGGCGTCTTCGCGCCGGGGTCGATGACCGTTCCCTGGTACCGCGACGACAGGAACGCCGCGTCCCAGTTCTTGGTGCCGTTGGAGGCGAGCCCGCGCGGGTCGGGCAGGACCACGAATGAGGGCAGGTTGTCGCTCAGCCGGCCCAGACCATAGCAGACCCAGCTTCCCATCGACGGGAACCCGGGGCGGTTGAAGCCGGTCGTCTGGAGCAGGGTTCCCTGGCTGTGCACGCCCGTCTTGCCCACCATGTTGTGGATGAACGCGATGTCGTCCACGACGGCCCCCAGTGGCGCGACGGCCGCACCGAGCATCTTGCCGCAGCCGCCGTACGGCCGGAACCGAAAGACGGGTTTCAGCCAGGGCCCCAGCCCGTTCTGGAATGCCTCGACCGGCTCGCCGAAATCCGCGGGCTGGCCATGCCGCTTGACCAGCTCGGGCTTGTGGTCGAAGAGGTCGATGTGGCTGGCCGCGCCGGCCATGAAGAGCTGCACCACGCGCCGGGCCTTCGGAGCATGATGCAAGCCGCCGTCGGGACGGACTCCAGGAGCGCTGCTGCCGGCATCGGCCGCCAGCAGCCCTTCTTCCGCCAGCAGCGCCGCGAGCGCCAGTCCGCCCAGTCCGCCACCGCTCTGCCAGAGGAAATTGCGCCGGTTCATCGGGGTCAATCCACGAAGAGGAATTCGTTCATGTTGAAGATCACGCGGCAGGCGCCGGGCAAGCCGAAACGGACGGCATGATCGGCCAGTAAGTCTCGTTCCTTGGCTGTCGGGGTGCGGCCCAGGGCCACCTGGAAGGCTGCGGCGACCTGGTCCTGCGCGCTTCCCCTCCCCGCGACACGATCGGCCAGGTATCGGGCCATGGTGAGCATGAAGCCGTTGTTATACAGGGCCAGGGCCTGGAGCGGCGAGCCGGTCTCGTTGCGGCGGTCGACCTGCATCGAGGGATCAGCACAGTCGAGCGCGGCCATGAACGGCTGAGGCCGCGAGCGGACGAGGAACCGGTAGACCGCCCGGCGGAAGGTGCTCGGGTCGGCGGGATCGTTCCGTTCGTACTCGTAATGCGGTGAGTGCTCGGGATGCTCGACCACGAAGTCGCGGAAGGCGGGGCCGTACATGGTGGTATCCAGCTTGCCCGCGACGCTCAGCGCCGCGTCGCGGATGGCCTCGGCCTCGAGCTTGCGGCGGTTCATCCGCCAGAGGTACGCGTTGTCGGCGTCGCTCGCCGCGGCTGCGGGGTTGCCATCGGAAACTTGCCGGTACGCGGCCGAGGTGACGATGAGGCGGTGCAGCGCCTTGAGCGACTGGCCGCCGTCGCGGAACTCAACCGCCAGCCAGTCGAGCAGCTCAGGATGCGTGGGCAACTGGCCCATGCGGCCGAAGTCGTTGGGCGTGGCGGCGATCCCGCGGCCGAAATGGTACTGCCAGACGCGGTTGACGATCGACCGCCAGAAGAGTGCATTGCGCGCGTCGGTCAGCCAGCGCGCCAGTGCCGCGCGGCGGTCGCCCTCGGTGTGCTGCGCGGCGAGCGCGAAGGTTCCCGGCAGCTCGGGCAGCAGGCCAAGCGCCGCGGGGCCGACCTCCTTGATCGGGCTTTTGATGTCGCCCCGGCGGAGCACGAAGATGCGCCTCGGCTTGCCGCCATCCGGGCCGGTGCCGCGGAACGCTGCCTTGCCGCCGTTGTGCACGGTCCCCGCATAAACCATGCCCGCGGGTGCCGATCCCGGCCTGCCCGGATACGGCCGGTCCGCGCGATCGAGCGCGGCGAAAACGGCCTGGAGCCGGTAGTATTCTTCCTGCGGGATCGGATCGAACTTGTGGTTGTGGCACTGGGCGCACTGGATGGTGAGGCTGAGGAAGGTGTTGATGGTGGTCGTCACCATGTCGTCGCGGTCCAGGTGGCGGGCGACCTGGCCGTCGAGCTTCGTTTCGGGCACCTCGGCGTGGCCGATCAGGTCCCAGGGGCCCGCGGCGATGAAGCCCATGGCCATGACGCCGTCGGCCGTGCCCGGCTCGAGCACGTCGCCGGCGATCTGCTGGCGAGCGAACCGGCCAAAGGGCATGTCGGCGTTGAATGCGCGGATGACGTAGTCACGATAGGGCCAGGCCCAGGGGCGGGGCTGGTCCTTGTCGTAGCCGTGGGTGTCTCCGTAATGAACGACGTCCAGCCAGTGCCGTGCCCAGCGCTCGCCGTGGTGGGGGCTGGACAGCAAGCGATCGACCAGCTTCTCGTAAGCGTCCGGCGCGGCGTCGCGCACGAAAGCATTCAGCTCCCCGGCAGTGGGCGGCAGGCCGATCAGATCGAAGTGGAGCCGCCGGGCCAGCGTGCGCCTGTCTGCTTCATGCGCGTACGGCAGCCCCTTTTCCCGCAGCTTCGATCGGATGAACGCGTCGATCGGGTTACGTGCGCCGGCACGATCATCCAAAGCGAGCACCGGCACGGCGGGGCGCACCAGCGGCCGCAGCGACCACCAATCGCGCGGGTCCTCGCCGCTCTCGGTTCCCGCGGGCCAGTCCGCCCCCTGGTCGATCCAGCCGCGGAGCGTGGCCAGTTGCCAGGCATCGAGCCTTTTCCCGCCTGGCGGCATGATGCGGTCGTCGTCCAGGCCGGCGACAAGCCGCAAGACCAGGCTCTCTTCGGCCCTGCCCGGCACGATGACCGGCCCGCTGTCGCCCCCCTGAAGCGCG
Organism: uncultured Planctomycetaceae bacterium; assembly: GCA_963833985.1. Classification (GTDB taxonomy): domain Bacteria; phylum Planctomycetota; class Planctomycetia; order Isosphaerales; family Isosphaeraceae; genus Aquisphaera. Next base: position 5,302,683 of record CAWIAD010000002.1, on the reverse strand, counting down.
GGCCGCTTGCGATCGAGCCGCAGCCCGCCCTTCTGCTTGCTCGGGCCGTGGCAGGCAAAACAGTGCCCGGCCAGGATCGGCCGCACGTCGCGCTGGAAGTCGATTCGCGGCGCCGGGTGGGGAGTTTCACCACCGTCCGCCGGTACTGCCGTGCAACAAAAGGCAAGAGCCAGCAGAGAGTGAAGCATCCAGGCATCCCTCGGTACCATCGTGCATCGGGCAAGACATCCCAAGCATACTCGCCCCACCTGGGTGCAGTCACCGGTAAAGCGTCCGCGTCGCGGCGCTCCGTCAGCCCAGGCGGGAAGCCACCGCACGGCGCACCTGGGTCTGCTGGGTTCGGGACAGCGCGAGCCTTGCCGCCCGACGCTGCGTGGAGTTTTCTGGCTGCCGGAGCGTTCACCGGGCTCAGGGGTGGGCCTTGTCCGCCGGTAACCGCGTGGCGGTCAGATCGTGGCCGTCTTCGATCAGGACCAGGTGGGTCACCTTGCCGGCCCCGTCCCTGACAAACCGGGCCTCGGAATCGATGCCCTTGATGTAGAACAGGGTCTCGGATTCGGGCGTCAGCTCGAAACGCGGCTTACCGTCGGGCTCGCACCAGAGGCGGGTACCACCACGCGTGACGGTGAAACGCTTGCGGTTCCTGGGGTCGCCGCCGGTCTCGTAACGGCCCGGGCAGGCGTCGAGGGCGGAGTCGTCCAGCCGGGCGACGCTGGGTTCGCGGGGCACCACGTAGCGCAGGCCCAGCGCGATGGCGGCCAGGTCATCGCCGATCGGTCCGATGGGGGTATTTTCCAGGTTGCTGAGCGCGACGACAAGCAGCCGCTCCTCGGGGAAGCGTTCGATCATGGTCACGAACCCCATGATCCCGCCCCCGTGCGCGTATCGCTTCCGGCCGAACTTCTGGCCGATCATCCAGCCGTAGCCGTAGTGGTCCTGGTGAGGCGTGAACATCGCATCGAGCGCCGATCGCGGGACGAGCCGCTCGCCGTACAGTGCCTGGTCCCATTTCAGCAGGTCGAGCGTCGTGGAATAAAGTGCACCGGCGGCGTGGGGAATGGACATGTCGATGTAGTCACAGTTGGACAGCACGAACCCGAGCCGGCGGACGTAGCCCGAGGCGCGGTGCTTGAGCAGCGGGGCCGCACTGTCGTAGCCCGTCTCGTTCATTCCCAGCGGGTCGAAGATCGACTGCTTGAGGAACGAGGGATAGCTCTGTCCCGAGGCGGTCTCGATGATCTGGCCGAGCAAGATGTAGCCCGAGTTGCTGTAGCTGAAGCGAGTGCCCGGCTTGAAGTTGAGCGGCCTGTCCCTGAACGTGCCGATCAGCTCCTTGAGGGTCGTGTGCACGGGGAGCGATTTCAGAAACATCAGCGATTCGGTGTAATTGAAGATGCCCGAGGTATGCGTCAGCAAGTGCTCGATGGTGACGTCCTTCCAGGCCTCGGGTGCGTCCGGCAAGTAGACCTTGACGCGATCATGGACGTTCAGCTTGCCCTGCTGCTGGAGCATCAGGACGGCCATCGCGGTGAACTGCTTGGTGATCGAGCCCAGCCGGAACTTGGTATGCGGGGTGTTGGGAACGTCGTGCTCGAAGTTCGCCATGCCATAGCCCTTGCTGAAGAGGACCTGGCCGTCGCGTGCGATCAGGACCGAGCCGCTGAAGTGGTCGCGCTGCACCCGCGCCGCCATGTAGGCCTCGACGCGCGCCGGGAGTTCCCCGGAATGCGGCGGCACAGGCCCGGCCAGCAGCAGAGGACTGGAAAGACAAACCGCGATCGCCCAGGCTGCGAGCGCCTGACTGGGTGGCCAAAGAATGCGCCGCACGGTCGCCCCCTTTTTTGTGATGGTGCGACTCCCGTTCGCTTCGGGTGCCGACCGGACTGGACTGGACCGGACCGAATCGACCCGCGCCGGGGTGCCGGAGTCGGCCGCCTACCGGAAGTTCGAGTGTTCTTGCCGATTCTTGCGAAGCCGGCCGCCGGCTGTAAAGCAGAACGCCCGGAGGGGGTGCTGCGGGCGCCGGGGAGAGGGTGAGAAGTGCAGGGGGCGGCTCGGCTCAGTACTGGTCGGCGCTGATGATTTCACCACCGGCGCGAGTGATCAGCGCGACGATGATCAACGGATTCGCGGATTCCTTGATGAAATGCACCGAGCCGTCGGCGAAGAGCATGTTCGCTCCACCGGGGTGGAAGGAATAGATCTCATTGTTCGAGGTGCAGTTGATCAAGCAGATCCCGTTGCCCCGAAGGCCGTCGGCGGAGGAGCCGGCGAGGTGAGCGAACGAGAAGGGGTCGGCCCAGGCGCCGCCACCACCGCTGACTGGATTGAGCACACCATCGACGGGAGCACCATACTGAGCGTAGATCTGCCGGTTGTGGTTGTAGCCGACGGGCCGGCCCGCGTCCTCACTGATCATCATGGAGTTCGACGTGCCATCCGTGATGCTGGAAATTCGCACGTGGGGAATCGGTGTGTTCACAAGTCCGGTGGTTTGGTTCACTGTCGAGAGATCGCATATCACTCCGCTGTCGGTATTCGTGAGCTGGTTCGCCGCAGTCTGGGAGTATCCGAGCTTGAGGAGCAGCGATGTATGGAACCCCGGCGTTGCGAAGTAGTCTGACCGACTCCAGATATTGGTCGGAGGACTGGGAATGGGATTTCCGCTGCCGTCCCCGAAGCCACTATACACGGTGTTGTAGTAATTGATGGGCCCATCAACGGGCGAGGACGGGCAGAGGAATGTGTTGATCACCGTCGAATAGGCCGAACACTGACCTACCCCGTTGTACAAACTGCCGGAGTTGGGTGTGAATGGGGGAATGTTGATCTGGTCGAAGGCGCTGCGACTGAGGTTGATCAGATTATAGGTATTCTGTTGTTCGAGGAATGGAAGGACCGACGTGAAGTTGCCGGCTCTCTCTTGCCCATTGGTCCCCTAGCCTTGAACCGATGGGTCTGGATCCGGGAGATAGGGAGGGGTGAGGTAATCGACGTCGGGGGGCATCCAGCCATTAACGCTTTCAAAGTTCATCGTGGCGAGCCCGATTTGCTTCATGTTGTTGACACACTGAGCCCGTCGAGCGGCCTCGCGCTGACTGAACGGCCGGAAGCAGCAGCGAGATCAGCACCGCGATGATCGCGATCACGACGAGAAGTTCGATGAGTGTGAAGGCTGCTTGTTGTTTTCTCCGCGATCGATTCATGGGGTCCTCATCAAGGTGAAGGTGACGAAATCGGCAAACCGGTTAATGGAAGCGACCACAGTTGTTGGCGTTGTGACGAACCGAGTCTGATCAACCTGGGTCCCCTGTGCCTTTGAGTGCACGTCGCGCCTTCTTCTCCTCGGCGGGTGGGAGACCATCCTGAAGTTCAAACAAAGGTAGGGTATTGGTCTGGGCCTTCACCTCGGCGGTCAACAAGGGCCGATCGGCAGCTGCATACCGACCCTTGAGCCGGTCGCTGGGAATATGGTCAAGTTTCATCTTGCGGGCCCTGACCTTCTCCGAAGCCCTGGCGCCTTTTGTCTTGGCATTCTCCTCAGCGGCCTGGGCTTGCGAGACAGAATCATCGGGCCACTGCACCAGCACAACGTACTGGCCGGCAGCCAGAGCCCGGGCCAGACGCCGCATTCGAGCGAGAAATGCCCGTTCGAGTCGACGATCCCTGTCGGGATCTGACCCTGAAAACCGGCGGCTGTCCCACCCTTCTGGTGGAAGTAGACGATGGCACCGGCCGCGGGCTGACCATTGTACGTGACGGTGCCGTAGACCGGGTAAAGTCCCAGGCTTGATCGCGAACAGGAAGCGCAGGTCACAGCCAGCAGAGCAGCTGCGAACAGCCAACGCGTGCACATAACTAAATGGCCTCTGTGGTTTCGCTGGGGGAACGATCAGTAGCCGAACGCCTCGGTGACGGGGCGGCCAATCCAGCAGGCCGGCGGCTTCAAACCCAGCAGGAAGGCCACGGTCGCGGCCGTGTCGCAGGTGCTGACCGGCGTTGCCAGATCCTTGCCGGCGACGACGCCCGGGCCGTGGACGATCCAGGGGATCTCGATCTCGGCCATGGTGTTGCCGCCATGCTTCTTGCCCACGCCGCCGTGGTCGGAGGTCACCAGCAGGACGGTGCTCTGGGCGATGCCGGCGGATTCCAGCCCGCGGAGCACAAGGCCGATGAGGCGGTCGGCCTCGGCGACGGACGCGTAGTACTCGGGCGACCCGTGGCCGTGCGCGTGCCCGGCGTCGTCCACATGGTCGAGGTGGATGAAGAGCAGCGCCGGGCGCTCTTTCTTCATGTAGTCGACGGCGTGCTCGACGGCCTTCACCGGGCCGTCGCTGTCCTCGATGCGGTCGACGGCCGGGCGCTCGAAGAGCCGGCCGAAACCGTCCCAGTCGTGGAAGACCGCGATCCTGGCTTTCGGCCGCTGGGCCCGCAACACTCCGAAGACTGTGGGGAAGATGCCCGGCGCGCCCTCGGCCGTGGGCACGATGCTTCCCTTGCCTGGCTCCCAGTCGTTCGACGTGACGCCGTGCTGCTCGGGCCCGGCGCCCATGATCATCGACGCCCAGTTCGGGCTGCTGACCGTGGGCATCACGCCCCGCGCATGCAGCGTGAATGCCCCCTCTTTCATGAGCCGTGCCAGGTTCGGCGCCTGCGCCCTGCGGACGCCGTCAGGGCTGAGCCCGTCCACCCCCACGATCACCACGTGCTCCACCCGCTGCTCCTGGCCACTCGCCCCGGAGACCGCAAGCAGGGCACAGGCCAGCAGCCGCGCCAGCACTGGCAACGGCAACGGCGCCAGCAGATCACGCTTCGTTCTCATGTTCACCTTCCGCGATTGTCCGCGCAACGGTGCAAAGTACACGCTTGCTTTCATCAATCATCTGCGATCAACGGCGATATCAGCGTCGGCGGTGAGGTAGGACTATAGCCACTTTTTTCGGTAAGCGGGGAGTGATTTTCCCTTCTTTTTGACGAAGTTTTGATTAAGAAAGCGAACCTTTGCGTCACCTCCACCCCGCTGGAGGGCCGACCGCTCACGGCGCCGGGCGGTCATTGGTCAGCGCCAGCGGGCCAACCTGGTACAGTCCGGCGGCCAGGTAGTTCACGCCACCGCGGTGGCCGAAGTCGCGGTTGTTCGTGGAGATGAGCAGCACGTTGCTGCGCTTCGACTGCGGCGTGAGGATGTGGCCGATGGGCTGGGCCAGGATGGTGGAGTTGGAGATCGTGCCGGTGCGAATGAGGTTCAGGTAGCCGGTGTTGTTGAGCACCAGGCCGTTGGCCGAAAGCCCGCGCAGCGACTGGAGTGTTCCCTGCACGTCGACCACAACCGGGCCAGGGCCGTTGGCCGTCGAGCCGGTGAGGTCAGCGCGGAAGCTCTCGCTCAGGTCCGTGATCGGGTCGGTCGTCTTCAGCGTGATCGTGCCGCGGTTGGTGAGCGAGCTGGGGCCGAGCAGGGTCACGTGGTTGGAGTAGGTCGTGGGGGTGGTCGTACTGGCGCCCAGGGTATTGATGGCCAGCGATGAATCGACCGAGCCTTCCGAGACACCGATGTAGCCAGGATTACTGCTGGGGTTCACGGGAATGTAGTTGCTGCCCACCTTGATGGCCTGCTCCGAGACCGTGCCGAAGCTGCGCACCAGGGTCAGGCCGCCGGCGGCGTTGGGGATTGTGTTCGAGGTGCTTGCCGTCAGGAGGCCCAGTTCCGTGGTGCTGGGCTGGAACGAGTTGAACGTGGCCGCGATGGTGGGGTAGACCTGGTTCGAGCCGACCAGTCCCGTCAGTCCACCCACGAGCGTGAACCCGGCCGGCGGCGTATAGCTGAAAGGCTGCGGAAAGGGGCTGGGGTTGACCGGCGGCTCGGCTGTGCCGGCGGCCAGGCTGCGCGGAATGTCAATCATCTCCAACTTGTTGGTCGCGGTATCACCCAGCACCGTGAGCGTGTCGGTCGAGCCCATCGTGGTGACGGTGAACCCGGCCGGAGCGGTGAACGAGCCGATGGGCGTTCCATAGGTGGCGTCGAATGTGTAGATCTTCGAGCCCGTGCTCACCAGGAGGACCAGGCGCGGGCCGTCACGTCCCACGGAAATCGCCACGGGCGATGTCGCTCCGGGCGCCTGTACCTGAATTGGCGTCCAGGTCGGGTCGATCGTTCCGGTCTGCCGTGCCATGTCGACGTTGCCCGCGGCCGCGTCGATCGTGGGCGTGATGTTGAACCGGACCACCTGCCCGGTTGCCGCGTCGTAGCCGAAGATGAGTTTGTCGGTGAGCAGGTTCGGCGGGGTGGTGATGTTGCCGTTGATGTGATTGATCTTCAGGACCACGCCCGGCGGCGCTGGCGGAGGTGGCGGAGTCCCGTTGGTCGTGACGTTGACGATGTTGCCCGCCGTGATGAATTCGCCGCTGATCCCGGCCAGCGACTGCACGGTGAACGCTCCGGTGACGATGATACTGGAGTTGTTGTTCTGGCTGGTCCCCGAGCTGATGGTCGAGCTGGTGCCCTGCGTTGTCGAGGAAGCGGAGCCGGTTGTCGAGCTGGACGAGGTATTCGTGGTGGAGCTCGAACTCGAGCTGGTGCTGGAGCTCGATGTGCTCTGCGGCAGGTACCGCATCTCGATCTGTGAGTTCGGGCCCGCCGAATTCAGATTCAGATTGTCGATGCCGGCGGTGAGGTTGATGATACCGCCGGGGATGAGGTTGAAGTTCGGCAGGCTGATTCCGGCGAGCACCGTGCCGCCGATGCCGCTCAGGCTGGTCACGGCGTAGTTGTTGTAAAGGTCCGCGCTATAGATACTGGCCAGGTCGGCCTGGCCGGTGCCGCCGTGCACGTTGCTGGTGATCTTGGTGTAGGAATTGGTCTTGCTGAATAACAGGTGCAAGGCACCCGACGAGTCCACGCTTGTGCCCTGGAAGCTGCCCCGGCCAACGAATTTCAGCTCGACATGCGTGCCCTGTGGCGTGGTGTAGTTGAACTGCTGATAATTATGGAAGAACTCACCGGTCAAAGGGCTCGAAGCCGGGGCGATCGCCATGCCGCCCGCGGCCTGGCTGGGAACCCAGCGCTGCTCCAGCCCTTCGACCCTCGGCCTGGTTCGTCGCTTCGGATTGCCCGGCTTGCTTGACGATGTGCGTCCCATCACGGTCCTCCCTGACCTCCGCCGATCGCGTGACGAACCCTGCCTGGCAGCCTTCGGTCGCTGCCAGACGACCTGTTATTCTTTCGGCAATCCGTCTTCTCGGCATAACGTAAGTTTCTGGCAAGCCCGGCACGAGCGGACCCCCAGCACTTAAGCAACCAGGGAAGGTAGGAGATCTGGCGAACCCATGGCACACGGCTTGTCTGCGGCCCGACTTCTGGACCACGGTCCTGGGCCCGACCTCCGGACCGCTCTGCTGGACACGACATCGGGCCCGATGTCCCTGGCACGCCGGCGTGATCGCCGTTAAACTCGGCTCAACCAAGTGTTCCGGCGGGTCCAGCACCGGGAGGTCGCCTGGCCCGCGGAACCGATTGCGTTGCGAGCCGTCCCGATTCGCACAGGGGCGGGCGTATCCGTATGTGGCTTTGAACAAGGAGATCCGCTAGTGATCCGTCGCGTCGTTGCACTCGCGCTGCCATGGGGGCTGGGATTGGGGCTGGCCATCATCTGTTCCGGGACTTCGCTGGCCCAGGAGACGAAGAAGGAGGCCGCGCCGGCCGCCAAGGCTGAGGCCAGCAAACCGGAGGCTCCCCAGACTGATACGGCCAAGAAGGAGGAGGCCGCCAAGAAGGAGGAGGCCGCCAAGAAGGAGGAGGCCGCCAAGAAGGAGGCTGAGAAGCCGGTGGAGGTTCCTCCGCCGACGATTCCCAAGGAGGTGGAAGAGAAGCTTGAGAAGGCCCGTCATGCCGTGGCCGAGGCCATCGTCGCCGCCGAGGACGCGGGGCTCGTCGATAGCTCCATCGACCCGCCGCCCATCCTCGACATCCTGATCAAGGGCTACGCGTTCGATGCGAAGACGCTCAAGAACCCCGCCGCGAAGAAGCCCGTCTGGACCGTGACGCCCGAGGTCTTCTGCGGCTGGTTCACCGGCTACAACAAGACGCTCGAGGGAGTGAACATCAACCCTCAGAACGACCTGCGCATCGTGAACCCGAGCGCCGGCCTGAAGCAGTGGTATGATCAGCGCGCCAACATGCTGAACAAGTATATTGATGAGGTCCGCAAGGCCAAGGGGCCAAGCTCTGCGGCCAAGCCCGCCGAGCCCAAGCCCGCCGAGCCCAAGAAGGACGAGGCAAAGAAGGAAGAGCCCAAGAAGAAGTAGCGGTCACGGACCTTTCCCCGGGCTGTGCCGCTCGGTTCCGGCCGATCGCGGCCCGTTCTCCGTCTGAGGCCGCACACCGTGACTCCCAATCTCGTCTCGAAGGCCACCGCGCCCTTGCCGATCCTCTCGCTTGCTTGCGAGGCGGCCGAGCGGCTGGGCGCGGCGGGCGTGCTGATCATGCCCGAGGGCCCGATGGAATGGGAGCTGGTGCGCTCGGTCTGCGCGGGAGGCGTCGCGGTGTTCGTGGCGTCCACCTCGCCGCGGCATGCGGAAGTCGTGCGCAAGGTGGGCCTGGCCGCGATCGAGCTCGAGCCCACCGAGGCCGCCATCGCCGAGCGCATCAGCCTGGCCCTGATCGAGGCGGTCTCCAACGATCAGCTCAAGGCGGGCGCCCGCGTGGTGGTGGTCTACTCGGGGTTCGAGGCCGAGGCGCTGGACTCGCTGGCGATCATCCGCCTGGGTGAACACCTGGAGCGGCTCACCGCGCGCGACCTCCGCGCCCTGGAAACGTGCGTTCCCTTCGAGACGCTCAAGGCCGTGGTGGACACCGCGGTGGAGATCGGCCGCGAGGGCCGCGAAGGGAAGGCCGTCGGCACGCTCATCGTCGTTGGCGACGCCCGCAACGTGCTGCCCCGCACCCGCCCCCTGGGATTCGACCCATTCAAGGGCTATCGCCGCAAGGAGCGCAACGTCCGCGATCCCCGCGTCCGCGAGGCGATCAAGGAGATCGCCCAGATGGACGGAGCGTTCATCGTGGCGCGCGACGGTACGGTGGAGGCGGCCTGCCGCCTGGTTGACGCCCCCGTGACCGGCCTGAGCGTGCCCAAGGGGCTGGGCACGCGGCACTGGGCGGCCGCGGCCATCACGGCTGTGACCCAGGCCGTGGGCGTGGTGGTCAGCCAGTCCAACGGCGCCGTGCGGCTCTTCCAGGGCGGTGAGGTCATCTTGCGCGTGGCCCCCATGCGGCATGCCCGCGCCATGAAATGGCAAGATACGGATACCGAGCCAGCGGCTCCGGCGCCCAACCGTTCCGAGAGAGAACGCGACCGCGACCGGGAGCGTGACCGCGACCGGGAGAAGCCGGCCCCCGCCAAACCGGCCGATCCCGCGCCCTCGGCGCCTCCGCGCGTGTCGTAGCCCGGGTCGGTCGCCTGTGCCGTCGTCACCAGTGCGGTCCGCCGCGCCGTGCTCTGCCGGTTCTCGGAGGCGAGATCCGCCGCCCACCACGAAGCAGGAAGACGCTGCCGTGATTCCCATTACCCGGCTGCTGGTCGAGCCGTTTTACCGGCACTTCTTCGGGGAGCCGGTCGCCGACGGCTTGCCGGTCTGGCCGGTGCCTGGTCTCTCCGGGACCGCTCTTCGAAACACCGAGGCCCTGGTGCTTGTCGCCGACGGCGTGGGCGGGCTGGACCTCTGCGGTACGGCCCTGCGTTATGTGCTGGCCGCCGCGGGGCTGAAGAACCACGCGGTGCATGTTTTCCCATGGGGGCACGGGTTCGGCCGCTGGTGGGCGGACCTCAGCAATATCGCCAATCGCGATCTCAAGGCCGCGCTCATGGCCGAGGCCGTCCAGGAGTTTCGCCGCAGGCTGCCGGACGCTCCGGTCTTCCTGGTCGGCAAGTCGGGCGGTTCGGGAGTGGTCGTCAAGGCGCTGGAGCTGCTCGAGGAAGGGGCCGTGGAGCGTGCCGTGCTGCTGGCTCCCGCGCTGTCGCCGGGTTACGACCTGACGGCCGCCCTGCGCGGTCCGGCGCGAGCTGGTGGTCTTCTGGTCGCCGCTGGACGTATTCATCCTCGGCGCCGGGACGCGCGTCTTCGGCACGGCCGATCGGGTGCGGACCGCCAGCGCGGGGCTGGTCGGCTTTCGCGTACCCGCGACCGCGCCGGACGGCGCTTATGCGATGCTGCGGCAGGTGCGCTGGTCGCCACGCATGGCGGCGAGCGGCTACCTGGGGGGTCACCTGGGGCCGGATTCACCGGTTTTCCTCAAGAGATACGTTGTGCCCCTGTTGCGGACCGGAGCAGCGAGCGCGCCGTGAAATGCAGCCGGAGATCAAGCCGGTCCGACGCCGGGCCGATATCCTAATGGCCCGAGGGTCGCGTGCCTCTTGGCGGCGTCAAGCCTGGTGGACAGAACGCGGTCTCCGGCCTTTCGAGGGAATCAAGGCGATTCAGAAACCTCCTCCCTCACTGCAAGCGAGCGTCCCGACCGCGGCCCGATCGGGCGCCGGCCAGACAGGCCGGCCCCGGGCCTCGCTCCGGGCGCATCGCGTCTCGAGGAAGCCGAAGGCCGGGAGCATCGCTCCCGACCTTGGTCCTTCTGCGCCCTCGAGAACAGGCACCGTGGCTCCGCACCGCGTGGCGGTCTCCGCCTTTTCATAAAGGAGACACCCCACCCTCTCTTGCCCATGCACCGGAGGGGCGGGGCCGCCCGCATTGGATTCTCGCCGGAAACGTGTCACACCTGTTGAGTCGCTGCGGGAATGGGTCCTCTACCGAGCTGCGTCCGCTCGCAAGATCGCGGGCTTTTCCGGCTCCGTGCGCCTCCAGCACTGCCTTGCTCCAGGGCGCAGGAGTCGGATAAAACTCACGATGGAGAACTGAGACCTTGAATCGTGAATGCGTGGAGCCACAAAAGTACCATGAGTCATTCAGTCGCAACGATTGCCCAGGTGCGTGGACGCGAGATTCTAGACAGCCGCGGCAACCCGACCGTGGAAGTGGACGTGATTCTGGCCGACGGCAGGCTTGGCCGGGCCGCTGTTCCCTCGGGCGCCAGCACGGGAATTCACGAGGCGGTCGAGCTTCGTGACGGCGACAAGAAGCGTTACGGCGGCAAGGGCGTCACCCAGGCCGTGGCGAATGTCAACGGCGCGCTGGCCAAGGTCGCCATTGGCCGCGATCCCAGCGACCAGGTGGCGCTCGACCGGGCGCTCGTCGCGGCCGACGGCACGCCGAACAAGGGGAAGCTGGGCGCCAACGCGATCCTGGGAGTCAGCCTCGCCGCAGCCAAGTCGGCCGCACTGGCGCACGGTCTGCCCCTCTATCGCTACATCGGCGGGGCCAACGCGCGGGTGCTGCCAGTGCCGATGGCCAACATCATCAACGGCGGCAAGCACGCCGACAACAAGATCGACTTCCAGGAATTCATGGTCATGCCCGTGGGCGCGAAGACGTTCGCACAGGGCATCCGCATGGTCGCCGAGGTCTTCCACCAGCTCAAGGCGGTGCTCAAGAAGGCCGGTCACAACACCAACGTCGGCGACGAGGGCGGCTTCGCGCCGAACCTCGACAACGAGGAGTCGATCACCTTCATCCTCGACGCCGTGAGCAAGGCCGGATATACCCCCGGGCGCGACAAGGACATCGCCATCGCGCTGGACTGCGCCAGCTCCGAGCTCTTCGATGAGGGAGGCAAGAAAGGATACAAGTTCTGGAAATCCGCGCCCGACAAGGTGCTTTCCAGCCAGGCGATGATCGACCTGTTCGCGGGCTGGGTGGAGAAGTACCCGATCATCTCCATCGAGGACCCGCTGGACCAGGACGACTGGGCCGGCTACGCGGCGTTCACCAGGGCGCTGGGCGGCAAGGTCCAGATCGTGGGCGACGACTTCTTCGTGACGAACACCCAGCGCCTGTCGCGCGGGATCAACGAAGGCTGCACCAACAGCATCCTCATCAAGGTGAACCAGATCGGCACCCTGACCGAGACGCTGGAAGCCATCGAGATGGCTCATCGCGCCGGGTTCACCTCGGTGATCAGCCATCGCTCGGGCGAGACCGAGGACGCGACCATTGCCGACATCGCCGTGGCCACCAACGCCGGCCAGATCAAGACCGGATCGGCCAGCCGGTCCGACCGGATCGCCAAGTACAACCAGCTGCTGCGGATCGAGGAAGAACTGGGCGGCGATGCCGTCTACGGCCCCGGCCCGAAGAGTCGGACATGAGACGAGCTGCTCCGCGGCCTCGGGGCGAGGCGGCACGGCGGGCGTGAAACACGATCTCGGGTAGGCCCTGGCTAGCGGTTGCGCCTCAGGAACGCGAGCGGGACATCACCCTGGGTAGGCCGGCGGCTGCCTCGCCGCGGGTCGGAGTCGGGGTCATCTTCCCACAGCGGAAGAAAGCTCGCCAAAGCGTTGGGTGTGAAGTGAACCCGGTCTCCCTGCTCCAGCTTCGTCGTGAGGGTCCGGTAGATCGGGTTGGCCTCGAGGCCCAGCGGCGGGCCGATTGCGTGGTATGTCGAATCGAGTATTTCCATGAAGTCGGCAGTGCGGAGGATCACCGGAAAACTCTGCCCCGCGCTGGCCACGGTGAGCGTGTGGTTCGCCGTGTCCATGCGGGCCAGCAGCACACTCGCCTGGGTCGAGGTGCCCAGCGCGGCGACCAGGAGCCCGTTGGCACGCGCGAGCACCTCGGGTAAATCCAGCCCGATCTCGAGCAGGCGGTGGATCTCGAGATTCAGGTCCGCCATGATCAGGGCCGCACGAATTCCCTTGACGGCCACCTCACCAAGCACGAGGGTCGCGCTGGACGGGGTGCTCGCGGGCGCGTCATCGCTGGGCACCGGGACAAGCCCAGTGAAGCTTCCCCGGTATTCCTGGCCAGGGATGACGCCGCTCTGAAAGGCATAGCCCGGCATTTCGTAGTGTGCCGCCCGGGTGACGCTTGCCTGGATTTGCCTGCAAACCGCGAGTTCCACCCGTCCCTCCAGGTGCTGGAAATCGATCGCCAGGCCCAACGATCTGGTCTGCTCGACCAGCCGCTCCAGATCGCTGGAAGTCCAGCGGATCTCGGATGGAGGATCGTGAACGCGACCATCGCTCCTGCATAGCTTCGCTAGCTCCTCCCAGCCGAAATGAGCGTGGAACTTCTTGCTGAAGAGCTGGACCAGCGCGATGGGGCGTTCGTCCATTCCCAGGACAGGCACGCTGAGCCAGGCGCGGACCCACTTGCCATACGAGGTGCTCCGGTCGGGGTACGCTTCTGGTACCTCGGTGACGAGCATGGCCTGGGAAAGCTGGAGCGAGCGCTCCGCCAGGACCTCGTGGAATTCGCGAGTCCCCGGTCCGAGGTCCGGCTGGTCCGGAGCGCGTGCCAGAACCGAGAGTCCGGCACCGGCGTCCGCGGCCAGAAGCATGCATCCGTCGGCCGCGGGGAACTCTGTCCGCAGCCGATCGAGTTCCCGGTTCAAGGCCGAGCTGCTGCTGCAATCGTTCCCGAGAATCCGGCTCACCTCCAGCAGCCGTCCGAACGGACCTGGCGGATTGCGGTCATCCGGGCTGGCCGCGCAAGGCGTCAGGCCCGCGCCAACGTTCCGTGTACTCAAGACCATCAAGTCTTCGGCCAGCCTACTGGTGGGTGGAGGAGCAGACTCTTGTGCCTGCGCGTGCGCTGGATCCCGGAAGACAAAATCGCGCTCGACGATTGTGATCCGGCTGTTGTGGTACAACGGCGCCGGATGCTCGGGAAGGAGGCGCCGGCCGTCGAGCAGCGTCCCGCGCCGGCTGGCCAGATCGATGACGACGAAGCCGCCCGAACTGCGACGCTCGATGAGCCCGTGTGTGCGAGAGACGCGCAGATCATCCAGGCGGATGTCGCTGCCGGCGCCGCGGCCGATGGTCAGACGTCCGGCCTCCAGCCGGTGCACGCCGACCAGCCTTCCTCCTTTCCAGATCTCGAGCACCGGCGGCTGCGGCTGCGGACTGGAAGTCGCCATCGGGGCAGCTCCGTGAAGCTCGGGAGCACCGCGGCTCCCGAAGAGTGTCACCGTTACGGCTCAGCAAGGATCGCGGCCGAAGCAGACGATGGTGAGGTCGTCGAACTGGGGGCGGCCGGCGGCGTGGTCGCGCACGGCCGCAAGCAGCGATTCGCCGGTTGCCGCCACGCCCGCGGGCGCTTCCAGCAGGTGGCCGCAGAGTCGCCCGAAACTGAGTGTCTGGCTCTTCGGGTTCATGGCTTCGATACCGTCGGAGTAGAGAACGACGACGTCTCCGGGCTCAAGTGTGGCCACGGACGAACTGTATTCCGCCTCGCGCAAGACGCCCAGTGGCATTCCTGCAGTCTCGTCGCCGACTCGATCGATGCGCCCGCCAGCCCTGCGCAGGAGAGCCGGCGGATGCCCCGCGCTGGCCACGGTCAGCTCGTGCGTTTGCGGATCGATGAGAGAGATCGCGAGCGTGACGAACCGCCCGTCCATGCCATTGTCGTAGACGTGGCGGTTCACCTGGGCCAGCACGTCGGCGGCGGGAACGCCGTCGCGGACGAGGTGGCGTACCTCGGGGCAGATGCCAGCCATCAGCAGCGCAGCGGGCATGCCGTGGCCGGCAACGTCACCCAGGGTCACGGCCCAGCGCACCTGGCCGCCGGCTGATTCCGCCGCACTGCCGACAGGGATGTAGTCGTACAGGTCGCCACCCACGCACTGCGCCGGCCGATAGCATTCCCAGAACGAATAGCCGGGAATGGCGGGACGGGCTCGGGGCAGGAGGGCCCGCTGGATCCCTTGAGCGGCTGCCCAGGACGCCTGCTCTTTGAGCAGCCGTTCGTTCATGATCACCATTCCGATGGGCAGGGCCAGGGTCGCCAGCAGTTCCAGGTCTTGCTCCTGGAACGAATCGTGACTTCCCATGCGGTCGAGCTGGATCATGCCGATCGGCTTGCCGTCGTTCGACCAGAGCGGCACGCACACGGCCGAGCGAATGGTGGAGATGACGCTCCCCTCATCACTGAGGACCTCGTCCTGGGTGACGTCCTTGATGAGCACGGCCTGCCCCTCGCGGAGCACGCGGTCCTGAATGGTGGTGCTCAAGGTGGGCGCGGAGCTGTGCCCCGGCCGGCAGCGGTAAGCGGCCAGCGGAAACAGGCCGTCGTCGCTGGCCATGAGGATGAAGCCGCGCTCGGCCTGGGGAAAGACCCCCATCAATCCCTCCAGCGCATGGCCCAGCACGTCGCCAAGGTCGCTGCCGCCGCCGAGCGCCGGACCACCTCCAGAATGGCCTTGAGCGTGGCCGACGGGTGCTTGGAACGGCTGACCAGATGGTCGGAACTGAGGTCGTTGAGCGTCTCCAGCACCGTCACGGACCGGTCGTCGTAGGCGTGAACGACCGAACCGGCGTGATGGAAGATGATCTCGTATTCGACGATCTTGATGCGGTCGCCGTCGCGCAAGAGTGCGGGCTGATACTCGCCCAGTCTCCGGCCATTCAGGTACGTCTGGTTCTGGCTCTTGAGGTCCATGAGCTGGTAGGAGCCGTCGGCCAGGCGCTGGATGCGGGCGTGCGGACGCGAGACCCGGTTGTCGTCGATGAACAGGTCGAGGTTGGGCAGGCGGCCGATGTGGAAGTCCGGACCGCTGATCTCGCAGGTGCGCAGGATCGTGGTGCCCTTCATGATTTCCAGCGTGGGCCTGATGATCGAGGTGCTCATCACGCGTCGAGCCTTCCGTTATGGGCCGCGTCGGCGCCCCACATGAGCCAGCCGTCGTCGCCCGGGTCGCCTGTTTCCAGGCAGATGAGGCTGCCGGACTCGGTTCCCAGGTAAACCCTGCCGCCCGCGATGGCGGGCTGGAATACGACGGGCTCACCCACCTGCGTGCTCCAGAGCGGCTCGCCCGACCCGGCGGCCAGGCAGTGCAACTCGCCGTGCACGGTGCCCAGGAAGAGCCTGTTGTTGACCACCGCGGGCGGAGTGAGCGTGCTGTCCAGTAGCTCTTCTTGCTGTTCCTTCGGCTTGCCCAGCGTCTTCTTCCAGAAGACCTGGTCCGATCGCGTGTCTGCGCAGGAGACGGTATCGCCCTGGGCCGCGTACAGCCGTCCTCGTGTCACGAAGGGCTTCGAGCCCTGGTGGGCCCAGATCGAGTGCACGTGCGCCTTGCCCAGGTTGTGCATCGCCTGATACATCTTCGCGTCGCCTTTCGTGTGACCGAAGCCAACGGCGGCGTCGCGGTGCTGGTCACTGGCGTACGTGGCCGATCCGCGCTTCCGTTTCTCATGGTCCAGGTAATCGGCCTTGCGGACGGTGCCCTCGTAGTGCTTCATTCGTCCCTGGGCCGCGGCGCGCACGGCGATCTGCTCCATTTGCTCCACTCCCTCAGCGCGGGCTCGCCCGCGGGCACCTCCTTGCGCTGGCTGAAGTAGCATTCCCCCTCCCAGACCACCGGTGAAGACGTGGCGTTGCGGGGCTCTTTCCATAGAAGGTGCCCGTCGCTCTGCCGGGCGCGGTACAGCGTGCCATCGAGGGTCGCGAAATGCACGTGCTCCTCGGCCAGCACCGGCGCGGTGATGATCTCGCCCTCAATCGCTTCCTTCCAGTACTCCGTTCCGTTGCGGAGGTCGAAGCAGGCCAGGTAGTGGCGACGATCGCCCCGGGTGGCGGGATAGGCCATGAAGATGCGTCCCGAGCGCACGGCGGGCATGCTCATGAGCGGATCGCCGAGCCACTTCTTCCAGACCGGCTTGCCCTCGACGGTCAACACCTCCAGCTCGCAGCTCTCGGTGTTGAAGACCACGAAGCCATCGTCCACCACGGCCGCGGTCGGCCCGTCGTCGCTTGTCTGGTACTCCCAGAGGATCGCGCCGGTGCGCGCGTCCAGCGCGTAGAACTCATAGCTGCCGAAACCCCCGCCCAGAAACACCCGGCCGTCCACCACCGCCGGCGTGGCCAGGGGACGCTTACCGGGGAAGTCCACTCTCCAGCCGTGAAAACGGCCGTCGCGACTCTGGAACGGAGCGGCCGGTGCCACCTTTGGCAGCTTGCCTTTGCGCTGGGGGTCGATCTGCATGGCCTGGTGCCTTCCTGAAGGATGCCGGTGACTCGGGCCGCCCACGTTTCCAGAGCGTCCTCCGTGTCCTGCCGATACCTTCATTACGCAGGACACGTCCGATCCTTACCGCCGAGCCGTCGATTCGACCTGGGCTCGCCGCGGCCGGGTTCCCCGCCCCCTGAATACCCACTTTACCGAGCATTCCGTGCATAAGCCCGAACAAAAGCCAAACATCCTTCGCGTCGCGTGGCCTCGCTCCGGCTCCGCTGCCGCGGGCAAGATCGCCTCTCAAAACGAATCAGGACAATAGTACAGCTTTTGTACGTGCCCCGGGCGCGCTAAGATACATCAGCTTGAGCGACTTTTCGTGGCAAGCTCCCGCCTTGGCCCATACCACCAATACCACCCTGACAACCGAACCAAGGCAGAAACACGGCATCCCGTGCCGCGCGGTTAATTCCTATCAAGAACCCGCAGACCTTACAGTTTTTCCGTTTTTCTAATATTGCCCATATTGTAGAATCGTTTCGTGTCCCCCGTTTCCTACGAATTCGCAGGATCCGGGCGACCAGAAGTACGCGAAGCTCGACACAACCGGAGGATCACAACGATGCAAGTTCGAGTAATGGGTTCCATTGTGGCTTTGCTGGCGGTGGTCATGACGTCGCAGACGGCGACGGCCTGCCACACGTGCAGGCAGAATCCCTGTGTGCTGGTGGCTCAGCCGGCGTACCAGTGTGTGACCGAAATGGTGCCGTACACAGTGATGCGGAACCAGTGGCATACCGAATACGAGACCGTGCAGCAGACGGTGATGGTGCGCCAGCCGGTGACCAACTTTGTGGAACGGCAGCGCATGGTGTGCAAGCCTGTTTATGACGTCGTCGATGTCCCCGTGCAGCGCGTGGTCTGCAAGCCGATCCACGAGACCGACTACGTCACCCAGACGATCACGGTGTGCAAGCCCGTGCAGTCGACCCAGCAGGTGACGACCTACTGCATGCAGCCGACAACCCAGATGGTCACCGTGGCCACCGGCCGCAAGTGCGGCCTTTGCCACAAGGACCCGTGCGGTTGCAGGACCGTGGCCCAGACCTGCTACACGCCGGTTCCGGTTACTCGCGACGTGGTCGTGACAACCATGGTCCCCGAGACCCAGACCCGCCAGGTACCGATCCAGCGCACCCACTACGTCCAGGAAGTCGTCAATACGGTCCGGAAGGTGCGCACCTGCCGGATGGTCCAGGAGATGGTGACCGAGAAGATCGCCTGCGTCACCTGGACTTGCGTGCCCAAGACGGTCACGCGGCAGATTCCCCATCGCGTCTGCCAGCAGGTGGCCGTGACCTGCTACCGGCCCGTGAGCCACATGGTCCCCTGCGCCCCCGCCACCTACGCGCCGGCTGTCGCCCCGTCGATGCAGACCACGCCGGCCCCGTCGGGCCAGGGCGCGCCCTCATCACAGGCGGCTGCTCCCTCGAAGCAGATCTGACGTCATCGCGACTCGTCTTTCATCAGCGACCGCGCCTGCTCGATGGTCACCTCGACCTCGGGCTGGAAGCGGTCGCTGTTCATGTACTGGAGCAGGCTGGAACGAAGCTGGCGGGCCACCAGGTTGCTCTCGAGGCCGTGCTCCAGATCGATGCCGCAAACCAGCAGCTTCCCTTTGCCTGTGCCGGCGCGGGCCTCGAACACCAGCCCCAGCCGCCGGTTGGTGAACCAGTCGTCGATGACCTGGACCACGGGCCGAAGAGCGCCGGGCAAACCGTCGAGGATCAGCGCATCGGCTCGGGAGAGCAGGTACCACCACTGCCAGTTCGAGTGCGAGTCCGTGGGGAAACCGGCCAGCGCGGGGTGCCTGGGGTTGCACAGTATTCCCAGCGTGTGTGGCGGCTGGCGACCTGTCCAGGCCGTGTTCCAGAAGATCGGCGAGAAGCCCAGCTCAACCTTGCCCAGCCGATCGCCGCGTGCTTTCCCCGGCGGAACGAGCCAGAGCACGCGGCCCCCGCGGTTCAGCTCGGACTGCGCCTGCGCATCGATGCGACCGGTGATGAGGATGCCAGGCGGTGACTGGGTCTCGGCGCCCGGCGGATAGATCCACACCTCCCAGTCGTTGACGAACGGCGTGGTCTCCAGCTCGGCGACCAGGCGGCAGCGCGCCGGCGCTTTGAGATTGTGCAGGGGGATCGACACCGAGCCCAGCGAGAAGCCGTTGCCCACCGGTATCTCGCGTGCGAACTTGCGTCCCGAGGCCAGGGCCTTTCCGTCTTCGCCCACGAGCCTCCACGCCAGGGATGCCTCGCGCAGCGGTTCCGCGCCGAAGTGAGCGACCTCGAACTGGGCCTCGATGCTCTCGGTGCTGGCGAAGACGCGCTTCGGCAAGCGGGCCAGGGGCACTGTGCTGTTGCAGAAACGGCGGAACTCGGCCGCGGTGATGTACCCCTTGGGCTTCCAGAGCGCATCGAGCACGCCCACGGGCGCCGTTCCCTGACCAGGGAAATCGTACAGCGCCAGGAGTTCGAAGCCGCCCATCCCGGGCGTGCGCAGGGCCGATTCCACCTCTTCCTTGTAGCAGAGTGCCTGGAGCTTGCCGGAGGCGATGAGGAATTCGTGTGCCTGGGCTTCCATGCCGTGGTCCGCCAGCGAGGCGCGGAAGACCTCGAAGTTCTTGGGCCTGAGCGGCCCCGTGTAGGCCGCGATCTCCGCAAGGCCCGGATAGGCGCACCACTCGCCGATCTCGTGGGCGATGACCGGAACGCGCCTGGAACCGATGTACTCGCGATAGTCGGTCATCGTCTCGGGAGGCCGGGCGTTGATCCGTGACGCCAGCCCCGCCCCCCACGCCTGGATGCGCGGGTCCGGTGTGACATGGAACTGGTTGGCCGAGATCTGCGGCCAGCCCGAGCCGCCCGTGTAGAGCCGACGCGCGTCCGTGGAGCGGTAATGGTTCACCCAGGCGCGCAGGTAATCCTCGTGCTTGCCCGCGGGCTCGTTGCCGTACGCCATGAGCAAGAACGAGGGGTGGTTCCCGTACGCGGTGAGGATGCGGTCGGCCTCCTCGTAAAGCCAGGCATCGACTGGCTTACCATCGCCCAGGCTGGTGGATGTGTTGGCCCACGACCCGCACTCGACGTGAAAGTAGAACCCCAGTTCATCGGCCGCCTGGAAGGCCGCTTCGGGCGGGCACCAGGAGTGGAAGCGAAACAGGTTCAGCCCGTGGTCCCTGGCAATCCCGATGAGCCGCTTCCAGCTCGCCACGTCGGTGGGCGGCATGCCGGTTGTCGGAAAGACCGCGCACTCGAGCGTACCCCGGAAGAACAGCTTGTGGCCGTTCAGCTTGAACTGCGTGCCGGAAGTGAGCAGCTCGCGCAGGCCGAAGGCCACGGAACGCGCGCCGGCGGCTTCGTGGTCGATTGTGGCGGTCACGTGGTAGAGCGCCGGGGAGAACTCGTCCCACAGGGCGCAGCCCCTTCCACCCGGATCTCGTCGCTGAACGTGCCGCCCTGCTCGAACCACTGCACCTCGCTCATCTGCGGGGGGAGCTTGAACTTGCCCGGCAGGGTCACGGCCAGCTCCAGCACGCCCTTGCCGGCCAGGCCGGTTGCGTTGCCGATCCGGCCGCGCACCGTCGCCCTCCGCGCGGCCAGGCGGGGAAAGACCTGGAGATCGGCGATCCAGACCGGCGGCAGGGCGCGCAGCGAAATCTCACCCGCAACGCCGTTCCAGTTCCCCTGCGTATGGTCGCTCACGCTGTGCGAGTTGATGCCCACGTCCACGACCAGGCGGTTGTCGATGCGCAGCGTGAGCAGGTGCTTGCCCGGCGTGACGCTCGTGCCCAGTTCATACTGGTGCGGCGTGGAGAGGCTGTTGCGGCTGCCCAGCGTGCGGCCGTCCAGCCAGGCGCGGGTCTCGATGTGCGGCCGCTCCAGCGTCAGCAGCAGGTTGCGGCCCTTCCAGCCTTCGGGGATGTCCAGCGCGCGCTGGTACCAGGCCGCGCCCGACGTAGTGCAGCTCTGGCTGGAGCCAGAACGGCACCTTGATGTTCCCGCTCTGGCGATACTTCGCGTACTCCGGCGCGGTGAAGTAAGACCGGTCCACGATCTGGCCGGTCCAGGCCGTATCCACCGCCACCGGGTCACCCTGGCCCTGCGCCTGCATCAGTCCGGGAAGCTGGACCGTTGCGTCACCGGCGAGCGGGGCGCTCGCCCAGTTCTCGGCCAGTCCGCGATCGTCACGGTCAATGTGGAACCGCCACGGGCCCGCGAGGTCCAGGGTATCGTCCGCGGCTGCGGCATCCGCCGCGCACGACAAGGCCAGGAATGCCAGGCAGGACAGCCAGCGAATCCATTGATCCCAATGTGAAAGAGCATGCATATCCTGTCCAACCTTGACCTCGGAACGACGTGCCGGAACGGGCGGCACAGAGCGTCATCTTGCCGGATCGGCGGCCGGTGCACAATCACGCGGCACCCCGGGTGCCGGCGGCGTCATCGGGGTGGAACCAGGTCCGGAGAGCGCCGGGGGGTGCGGAAATCAACGAGCCGGTCGCGGGCTTGCGGATGAGCCTGCGACAGGGCCTCGCCGATGCGCATCCGGAGGGCCCAGAGATCCTGCGGAAGCAGGCCCGAGTAGTCGATCCTGCCGGCATCCTCGGCGCCCCCTGTCTCGGTGGCCCGGCGCGTGCCGGCGAGATGCAGTGCCGCACGCACGAGCCGGCCGGCCTGCACCTGTGGCAACCCGGCCTGCCGCGACCAGAGGGTCAGGTACTCGACGTCCTGCTGGCCGCGGCGATAGGCCTTCAGCCGGATGGACGGAACCGCGCCAGGTTCGGCGCTGACGGCAGCCGGGCCGGGAACGGCTCCAGCGCGGCAGCGGATAAAAGAGCGCAAGCTCGTCGGCCTGCTGCCAGGAGCGCTCCGTGCCGATGGTCTGCCAGGGCAAGACCCCGTCGATGCCCAGCGACCAGGCGTCCAGCGACCAGCCCACCGGCTGAAGGTTCGAGCCTTGCAGGGCGTTCGTGCCGCCGTACTCGACGACGATCTCGCCGAACCGCCGCTTGCGCTCCAGGACCAGCCGTGGATACTGCCTCAGCGCCGAGCCGACGACGTGGTAGTCGACCAGGCCGTCCAGGGCGTCACGCCGCCACTGAGGCCGCGAGTCGTCGATGCGAAAGACCATGCGGGGGAAACCCGCGGCCTCGGCGCGAGGTGCCGCGGCCTCGGCGCGAGGTGCCGCGGCCTGGGTGCGAGGTGCCGCAGTCTGGGCGCGAGTTGCTGCGGCTGCGGCCTGGGCGCGAGTTGCTGCGGCTGCGGCCTGGGTGCGAGGTGCCGCGGCCTGGGCGCGAGATGCCGCGGCCTGGGCCTTCGTGACCACTGGCCGGGCCTGGTTGACCCCCTCATGAAAGGCGCGGCCGAAGTAGCGCAGCGCCCAGAAATCCTGAAAGCTGGCCGGTTCGTCCAGCAGCCAGGGGGACGACCCCCGCGACCATCCGCCCTGCTTGAAGTTGTTCTTGTTGTTGAGGAACCCGTGGAACAGCGTTTCAGTGTACCGCCGGGCGAGCATGTGCTCGGCCATCTGCCGCGATGCCGATACGAACGCCCTGCGATACGAATCAGGAAACGCCTGGTCGGCCCAGTAGTTGCCATTGTAGTTCCCTTCCATCGGGCTGGGCCAGTTCTCATGCAAGGGCAGGTAGAAGCACTCCACGGGCACTCCCTTGCGCGGCAGGTCGCGAAAGGCCGAGCCGTCCAGCAAGGGGCCGAAGCGCTGGTCCCAGCCCGTCCAGTCCAGCCGCCTGCCGTCCCAGCGCGGGGCACAGCCTTCCTGCACCCGGCCGTTCTGGTTGTAGGTCAGGCGGTTCAGCACCGTGCGATGGCGGTGCGCCAGGCGGTAATAATCGCGCTCGTTGTCCGGCAGTCCGTAGCAGTTCATTTCGGGCAGGAAGCTGAGATGGTCTGGCAGGGTGAAATCCCAGACCTTGAGCACGACCGCCAGTTCCAGGCGATCGCCACCCGCCTTCAGGGTGAGCGTGCCCTGGTGCGTGCCGGCCGGCATGTCGTGCGGCACGTACAGCTCGACGTGCAGGCTGCGGCTGGACGTGCCGTCCGCGGATTCGTCCGTTCCGCCGGGCGCCGCGACGCCCAGGGGAACGATCGGATCGGGCAATGGGCCGTCCGGCGTGGGGACCGGGTGGTAGCGGCCGTAACCCACCTGAACCAGTGGTCCGGCTGCGCCGCGGAACGTCAGTTCCGGCCGGAATTCCGGGTCAGGGCCCAGACGCTTCCCCTGCATGACCACCTGGAACCCCGCGTATTCGTTGCGGGCCGCGTGCAGGTCAATCCGGCGAGCGACCGCGTTCCAGAGATGGTTGGAACGGAGATAATCCAGCGATTGCCGAGGGATCATCGCGCCGGTGCGCGGATGAATCTTGTCCAGCTCGTCGACCACGGCGATCTCCGCGCCTCCCAGCGAGGGCAAGGGAGTCGAGGAAGCGAGGTGAAGGATTTCCGGAGCAGACCCTGGAAGTACCGCGGCGACGGCGGGCCTTTCCGGGAAGTGGACCGTGGTGCTGGCCTCCGGCCCGAGGTTCCCCGCGGCATCGACGGCCCGGACGCTGAGCGTGGCTGAGGGCGTCTGCTCCAGTCCCAGGTCGCTGAGGTGCATCGGCACGCGCGATCCGGGCGCTCCGGCCAGCGGGATCAGCTCGCGCGGAATGGGGCGGCCCGACAGGCTGGCCACGAACCCGAGCGTGCCGGCCGGCCCGCGATCGCGCGGGGTGGCCCAGGAGACGAGCGCCTCGCCGGGCGGCAAGCCATGGGATTCCGAGAGCACGCCTGTCGGGCGCATCGGGCGGCTCGCGATCCCCGGCGCCCAGGACGACGGTGAGGTACGGCGCACTGGCGCGGTTCTGGTCGCGGCTGAAGACAAAGCGGTTCGGGAACAGGTGGAACTGGAACTTCTCTCCCTGGCGGCTCCATTCCGA
This sequence comes from uncultured Planctomycetaceae bacterium, assembly GCA_963833985.1. GTDB lineage: Bacteria > Planctomycetota > Planctomycetia > Isosphaerales > Isosphaeraceae > Aquisphaera. The sequence continues at coordinate 5,278,639 of CAWIAD010000002.1, read as the reverse complement.
CCCCGTGTCGTCGAAGACCAGGAACCCGTGGGAAAGTCCCGCGGCACGGGCAGCCAGCACGGCCGGCTTGATGGCGATGGTTTGCCAGCCGTCGGCATCTGGCGGCGTGGCGTCGGCCATGCCCCAGTTCGTGCCGCCGTTGCCCAGCACGACGAAACACAGGTCGCCGCCGGGCCGGGCGATCGACCAGGTCAGATCGGGAAAGCGGCGCTGGCGGAACGTGGCGCCACCCGGCTCCCGTGCGTAATTGGTGCCGGCTCCCTCGTACCACTCAGCACCAATCCCACTCACGGTCACGCGCCGCAGCCGCGGCTCACCCACGGACTTCATATGCAGCTCCGCGCTGGTGATGACGTGCCCCTGGAGCGGCGCAGGATCGATGTCGATGAGCGTCATCTCCTGAATGCTCTTGAGCTTGAGCCGCGGCGCCGCGCCGTTGTTCCCGTCAGCCTCGCGACCGACCTCGGAGACCCAGGTGTCACGCGTGGCCTCCAGCCGCACTGTCCGCGCCGAGGATCGGGCCTGCTGCGCCGCCGCCGGCGTGGGCACCGCCGCGGAAAACGCAAAGAACCCTCCGAGGAGAAGAGTGAACAGACATTGGATGCGGTCCATGAGGCCTCCGTCGAGCGTGGGAGAGGTGAGGAGAGGGCAATGCGGCGCGGTTTCTCGCCTGCCGCTCCGGCAATGCCCTGCCTTCAAGGCATACCATCCTTTTCACTTCTTGCGAAGGGGGCGGCGGACCGGCAGCACGATGAGGCGCGGCTCGATGGTTCCCGGCTCGAACCAGGCCACCGCGCTACCCTGGCAGGCGACGGGCACGTCGAGACGTCGAGGATCGTCACGGAAGACTTTTCCCCTGCGCCGCCGCTTCCTGTACAATCAGTTCCGGACACCGCAACGTCCACCGGCCCGTTGAAAGGGCTGCCGCCCCGATCCCACCCTCGGAATCCCCGCCATGCTCGCCGCCGATGATCGCCCTCGTCAGCTCCAGACGCGCACCGAGCCGGAGGGGATCCTTGATGTGAGATGGATCTGGACCATCAGCCTGGTGGCCGCTCTCGGCGGGTTGCTCTTCGGGTATGACTTCGTGGTCATCGGCGGGGCCAAGCCGTTTTACGAGAAGTACTTCCATCTGGCCAGTCCGCTCGCGGTGGGCTGGGCGATGAGCAGCGCCCTGGTGGGCTGCCTGCTGGGGGCGATTGCCTCCGGCATGCTGGCCGATCGCTTCGGCCGCAAGCGGTTGCTGATCCTTGCGGCCGTGCTTTTCACGCTCTCGTCGATCGGCACGGCGCTCGCTGCTTCCTTCACGCTTTTCGTGCTTGGCCGGATCGCCGGCGGAGTGGCCATCGGCCTGGCGTCGAACCTCTCGCCGATGTACATCGCCGAGATCGCTCCGGCTGCAATCCGGGGCAAGCTCGTGGCGCTCAACCAGCTCACGATCGTCATCGGCATCCTGCTGGCCCAGCTTGTCAACTGGCTGATCGCTGAACCGGTGGCACCGGGCGCAACGCCTGAGCAGATCCTCCAGTCCTGGAACGGTCAGTTCGGCTGGCGCTGGATGTTTGGCGTGACGGCCGTCCCGGCTCTGTTCTTCTTCGTGGCGATGTTCGTTGTACCCGAGAGCCCGCGCTGGCTGGCACGGGCGGGCTTCGAGCAGGAAGCGGCGCACATTCTTGCCAGGGTCGGCGGTCCGTCCTACGCGCAGACGGCCCTGGACGAGATCCGCATGACGCTGGCCGAGACACACGACGCCAGCGCGTCGGGTGCGCGCGCGTTGCTGGATCTGCGGGTCCGCCCGGCACTGGTGATCGGCGTGGTCCTGGCGGTCTTCCAGCAGTGGTGTGGCATCAACGTCATCTTCAACTACGCCGAGGAAGTCTTCGCGTCGGCCGGATACGGCGTCTCCGACATCCTCTTCAACATCGTCATCACCGGCGTGGTGAACCTGGCATTCACCTTCGTGGCCATCGCCACCGTGGACCGCCTGGGCCGCCGCCTGCTCATGCTTGCCGGCTCGGCGGGCCTGGCGGTCATCTATGCACTGATCGGCCTGAGCTATGCGCTGCACACGCAGGGCATTCACGTTCTGCTTCTGGTCGTCGCGGCCATTGCATGCTTTGCCTGCACGCTCGGGCCAGTGGTCTGGGTAGTGCTGGCGGAGATCTTCCCCAACCGCATTCGCGGCGCTGCGCCTGGCGCTGGCCGTCTTCGCTCTCTGGATGGGCTGCTTCACGTTGACCGGTTCCTTCCCCGTGCTGAACCACGTGCTCGGCCCGGCGGGAACCTTCTGGACCTATGCGGCGATCTGCGTGCTGGGCTTCACATTCGTCTTCCTGCGGCTCCCCGAAACCAGGGGAAAGACCCTGGAGGAAATTGAGAGCCTGCTCGACGCGCCGCCTGTGGAATGAATGGATGAACAATCGATGACCACTTCTACTTCCATCAAACGCATGCACGCGGGGGCCTGGCTCCTGCCCGTGGGCCTCCTTGCTCTGGGCCTCCTGAGTTTTGCCCAGGCCGTGGCGGCCGCGCCAGAGATTCTCACGCCCCGGCCCGGCCCGGCGCCCCGGATCAACGGTCCGAAAGTCTTCGGCGTCCGCCCCGGCTCTCCCTTTCTGTTCACCATTCCCGCCACCGGTACGCGGCCCCTGCGTTACGGCGTGCAGGATCTGCCGCACGGGCTCTCGGTCGATCCCGCGACGGGGCAGGTCAGCGGTTGCCTCACCACCGCGGGAACCTACGATGTCGTCTTCGAGGCGGCCAACTCGCACGGAACCGCGCGCCGGCCGTTCCGCATCCTCTGCGGCCAGACATTGGCCCTCACTCCGCACATGGGCTGGAATAGCTGGTACATCTGGGAGAACCACGTCACGGACCGGATCATTCGCGACGCGGCCGACGCCATGGTGCGTTCGGGAATGATCGACCACGGATACAGCTATGTGAATATCGACGACTGCTGGGCAGTCAAGCCCGGCGCGCCGGAGCAGGACCTGGGCGGCACGCCCCGCGACCCGGCTGGCCGCGTCCGCTCCAACGCGCGCTTCCCGGACATGAAGGCCCTGACCGATTACATTCACGCTCGGGGTCTGAAAGCGGGTATCTACACCTCGCCGGGCCCGCTCACCTGCGGTGGTCACGTGGGCGCGTACCAGCATGAGGAGCAGGACGTGCAGCAGTTCGTCGCCTGGGGCTTCGACTTCCTGAAGCATGACTGGTGCTCCTACGGGCAGGTTGCGAAATCGACCGACCGGGCCACGCTCATGAAGCCCTACCGGCAGATTGGCGAGATCCTCAGGCGGCAGCCGCGCGACGTGGTGCTGAACCTCTGCCAGTACGGCATGGGCGACGTCTGGGAGTGGGGCAAGGAGGTCGGCGGCCAGAGCTGGCGGACGGCCGGCGACTTCGGCGGCAGCTTCGAGGGCATTCCCGCGGCACTGTTCCGCGACGGCTTCGACCTCTACGCCAACCGGGCGCTGCATCGGTATGGAGGGCCTGGCGGCTGGAACGACCCGGATTACCTGCTGCTGGGCTACCTGAGCAACTGGAAAGGCAAAACCGTTCCCACGCCGCTCACGCCCGACGAGCAATACGCGCACGTCTCCCTCTGGTGCCTGCTGGCCGCCCCCCTGATCTTCAGCGGCGACATCACCCGCCTGGACGACTTCACGCTCGGACTGCTCTGCAACGACGAGGTGATCGACGTCGATCAGGATGTGCTGGGCCGGCCAGGCCGGCGCGTCGCCAGGGAGGGCACGGTCGAGGTCTGGGCCAGGGACATGGCCGACGGGTCCATTGCCGTGGGGCTGTTCAACCGGGGTCCGTCGCCCTCGGTCGTGACCGCACGCTGGCGCGACCTGGGCCTCTCCGGTCCCCGGCAACTGCGCGACCTCTGGCGGCAAAAAGACCAGGGCACGTGCGACAACCAGTTCACGGCGTCCGTCGCGAGCCACGGCGTGGTGCTGGTGCGGATCAGCCCGTTACACTGACTTGAAGTCGTGCCATTCCAGGAGCACTCACGAATGAAGGACGCCCGCGCAGTCCTCTTCGATCTCGACGGCACCCTGCTTGATACCCTTGAGGACATCGGCAGGTCGGCGAACGAGGCGCTCGAAACGCTCGGTTTTCCACCGCACCCCATTGAATCCTACCGCCAGTTCATCGGCGAGGGGATCGCGACGCTCTTCCGCCGCGCCCTGCCTCCGGGCATGGGCGAGCCCCCCCTGGTGGATCGCTGTGTGGCCGCCTTCCGCGAGACCTACGGCCGCGGCTGGAACCGCGCCACGCGGCCCTATCCCGGCGTCCCCGAGCTGCTCGACGGCCTGGTGGAGCGTTCTCTGGGCATGGCCGTGCTGTCCAACAAGCCGCACGCGTTCACCGTGCAATGCGTCACCGAGCTGCTGCCCCGGTGGCAGTTCCAGGCGGTTCTGGGTGATCGCCCGGGCTTCGCGCGCAAGCCGGACCCCGGCGAGGCCGTGCGCATCGCCACGCTCCTGGGCGCCGGTCCGCACGAGGTCGTCTACTTGGGCGATTCGGCGATCGACATGACCACCGCCCGCCGCGCCGGCATGATCCCCATCGGCGCCGCGTGGGGCTTCCGCACCGCCGGGGAGCTGTTCGAGAGCGGTGCGATTCTGGTCATCGACCACGCGCTCGACCTGCTGCGCGTGCTGGATCGCACCGAGCTTCCAGCCCTGGAAGATCCCGCGAGGTAGAGCCTCCCCTGATTCGGAGAACCCTCAGAGTCCAGCGGTACCCGACCTGTCATCCTGGATTCCATTTCGTGGGACAAGACTCCGATGGTGTCTCTTCAATAGTTATTCTAATGTTATATTATTACAATTCATTTTTTCATTAAAATCATTATGATTATGCGACACGAATGGAATCGTGTCCCACGATTTGGAATCTTGTCTCGCGACTTTGGCTTGTGCCCCGCGAAAGGGGGCCGGGCGTCCCCGGGCGTCAGCTCCCGGATTGCGACTTGTGCTTCGGCAGCGGCGCGAAAAGGGGTACACTGAGCATCACTGGAACGATATTGCACGGGTGTCATCGCCTGGACGACCTGCGCCTGTGGAACCACCAGAGGCCAGCGGAGGATCATGAGCATGTGGACCGAAAAGAGGCGGCTGGAAGATGAGAGCCAGCGAACAGTATTCTTCGCGAGATCCCGATGCGTCGTGATGCTGGCCGTTCTGGCCCTCTGCCTGGCCGCCGGGAGTCGAAGTGGAAACTGCACGGAGCCGTTCGCCATCACCGTGGACGCCTCCCGGCCGGGGCTGCCACTCCCACCCGCCTGGCGATTCTTCGGATATGATGAACCCAACTACACCTACATGAAAGATGGCAAGACCCTGCTCGGGGAGCTGGCGGCGCTCAGCCGGCAAACGGTCTTCATCCGCACGCACAACCTGCTGACCACCGGTGACGGCACCCCGGCGCTGAAGTGGGGCTCGACGAACGCCTACACCGAGGACGGCCAGGGGCAGCCGCGCTACGACTGGACGATCGTCGACCGCATCTTCGACACGTATCTGCAATGCGGGGTGAAGCCCTATGTCCAGATTGGCTTCATGCCTCAGGCACTCTCCACGAAGCCCGAGCCGTATCGGCACCACTGGACCCCGCGCGGGGAAGCCTGTCAACGGGCTGGGCGTATCCGCCCAGGGATTACCGGAAGTGGGGCGAGCTGGTGAACCAGTGGGTGACCCACTGCGTCAGCCGCTACGGCCGCCCGGAGGTGGAGCAGTGGTACTGGGAAGTCTGGAACGAGCCGAACATCTCCTACTGGCGTGGCACGGCCGAGGATTACCACCGCCTCTACGACCATGCCGCCGACGCCGTCAAGCGCGCCCTGCCCGCGGCCCGCGTGGGCGGGCCGGAGATCGCCGGCACGCGCACGCCCGAGGCGGCGCGGTTCCTCCAGGGATTCATCGAGCATTGCCTGCGGGGTACGAACCATGCGACGGGAAAGACCGGCGCACCGCTCGATTTCCTGGCGTTCCACGCCAAGGGCTCACCGCATATCGCGGCTGGACACGTGCAGATGGGGATTGCCACGCAGCTCCAGGACATCGACCGCGGTTTCAGGGTCATTGCCGGCTATCCAGAGCTGAAGGGCCGGCCGATCATCATCGGCGAATCCGATCCCGACGGCTGCGCGGCGTGTCCGGCCACGGTCTTCCCCCAGAATGCCTATCGCAACAGCACGCTTTACGCCAGCTACACGGCAGCCGCCTATGCCCGCACGCTCGACCTGGCCGAGAAGCATGGCGTGAACCTGGAGGGCTCGCTCACCTGGGCGTTCGAGTTCGAGGACCAGCCCTATTTCGCCGGCTTTCGCGTGCTGGCCAGCAACGGGATCGACCTGCCGGTGCTGAACGTTTTCCGGATGCTCGGACTCATGAACGGCCGCAGGCTGAAGGTCGAGTGCAAGGCCGATGCGGGCGTCGAGGCCCTGATGCGGCACGGCGTGCGAGAGCAGCCGGAGGTCATGGCCCTTGCCGCCCGGGACGAGCGCACCCTGAGCGTGCTGGTCTGGCACTATCACGATGACGACCTGCCGGCGCCGGACGCGGCCGTCGAGCTCCGGCTCAATGGTTTGCCGCCCGCAGCCAGCCCGGTGCTGGTGGAGCATTACCGGATCGACGGCGGCCACGGTAACGCGTTCGAGGCGTGGAAACGCATGGGAGCGCCGCGCAGCCCACGTCCGAGCAGCTCGCCGCACTGAAGCACGCCGCACAGCTTGCGCTGAGCACGTCTCCCGAGTGGCGGCCCGCGCAGGGCGGAGTGCTCCCCCTCACGTTCCTGCTGCCGCGTCAGGCCGTCTCGCTGGTGGTGCTGCGCTGGTGACAGGGCCCGCGGGCTTGTGCAGCGCCGAGGAATTCCGGAAGATCAAGCCGCTTCACGATGATGAAGCCCGTAACGGACAGGCCAGGGGAATGATCGCCCGACGCAGGGAGCCTTCAGTGCTGATCAGCGAGAAGATCAACAAAGCGTTCAACGAACAGATCGGTCACGAGCTGGGGAATTCGATCCAGTACCTGGCGATCGCGGCTTATTTTGATCGAGAGGGGCTCTTCGGCCTGGCCCGGATCTATTCCACCCAGGCCGACGAAGAGCGGCAGCACGCGATGAAGTTCGTGAAGTTCCTGCTCGATGCCGGGGGCAAGGCTGCCTTTCCGGCGATCTCCGCCCCGCGCAACGAGTTCGACTCGGCACTCGACGCCGCGCAGCTGGCGCTCGACACCGAACAGGTCACGACGCGGCAGATTTATGAGTTGATGGATCTGGCGGCGGCCGAGAAGAACTACATCGCCATGAACTTCCTCCAGTGGTTCGTGAACGAGCAACTGGAGGAAGTCAGCAGCGCCGAGACGCGGCTCTCCGTGATCCGCCGTGCCGGCCCCAGCGTGCTCATGGTCGAGGCCTACCTGGCGCACGAGTCCAAGTGAGCGGTCAATCGGCGCGGAGCGTCGTGCCCCGCCGTCAATCGGCTCGGCGCGGAGCGTCGTGCTCCGCCGCTGTGAGCCCATGCACGCAGCCGGCGACCAGGTGCTGTCCCAGGTTGTAGATGATGATGGGCAGGAGCACGATCGGCCGGGACGCCAGAGCCGCCGACGCCAGTACCAGTCCCGTGCCGTTGTTGTTCATCCCCAGCCCGTACATGAGTGCGGTACGGGCTTGCCGGTCAGCGTGAAAAACCTTGCCGACGGTGTATCCCATCGTGAAGGTGACCGTGCACATGCCCAGCACCGCAACGACCACGGCACCCAGGAAGTCCCAGTCCTGGCTGTGCAGGGCTTGCGGCAGGCAGGCGGACGCGTTGGCGTAGCAGAGCACCAGCAGGCAAAGTGTGGCCAGCGGCTTGAGCAACTGCTCCAGCTGGACCATGCGTCTTTCGGGGATGATCTGCCGCACCGCGATACCCAGGAGCGACGGGGCCAGCACCCAGACCAGGAGGAACTCGCCCGTCTTGCTGCCGGACACTTGATGGAGAGCCGTCGCTGCCTGAGTGGGTGAAACCGTTCCCAGGAACTTGAGCACCAGGGGCGTGACCAGCGGGCTGATGAGCGTGGACACCAGCACAAGCCCCAGGCTGACGGCCATGTCGGCCCCGGCATGCTGTGCCCATCCGGTAGATGAGCCGGCCACCGGCATCGACGCCACGAGCGCCAGGCCGATCACGATCGTCGACACTTCATCCGGGTTGTGCCAGCAGCCGAGCACGGGAATGAGCAGGACGAGGTAAAACACCGGGACTGACAGGTTGGCCAGGATTCCGGCGACGATCATTCCGGGCGCCGGACCATCGCCCGCATCCGCTCGCCGCGCACCCGCATTCCCGCGCTGCCCAGCAAGAACGCCAGCAAGAGCGCCGGGATGGTGGCGTGAATCCGCACCGGACCCACGGCGGATTCAAGGAGGCTCGTATCCTTGATCCACATTCCTATGCCCGGCCAGGTGGCTGCCAGTGCATAGCTTGCCACCACGAGCAAGAGCACGTGCCTGTGCAGGAAGCCGGACGCTGACGCGACGAAACTCTTCCATGAGTCCATGACTTGAAGTTTTCTCATGACCGTGGATACCAGAAAGGAGGAACAGGGTTCTTCACTCTGCCACTGGAGCAATATAGGCGCCGGACCTGAGCAGGCCGTGAGCCGTAGATAAGACATTTCTTATCGTCTGCTCACGCTTACCTGATGTGCCTGGCCGTACAATCCGAGCGGAAAGGCCGCGCTCGAGCCTGACCTGGAGTTCTGGCTGCTGCTACCTCTCTCCATGCTGGAAAGGAAAAGCCGATGAAGTTCAGCGTCTCTGGTATCCTGGCAGTGTCTGTCCTGGTTTTCGGGCCATCCATCCGGGGCGACGAGCAGAAGGTCCCGCTCGCTCAAGTACCCAGGGCCGGGATCGATGCCGTGAAGCACAAGTTCCCGCAAGCGGAGCTCAAGGAGGCCTCCAAGGAAGTGGAAGGCAAGAAGACCACCTACGAGGTCAGTCTCACCAGTGCAGGGAAGCACATCACCGTGAGCCTCGATGAGAAGGGCGAGATCGAGGAGATCGAGACCGAGATCGCCATGAGCGATGTACCCAGGGCCGTTACCGAGGCGATTGCCGCCCGGTATCCGCAGGCGAAGATCAAAAAGGCCGAGGAGATCGTGGAGATCGAGGACGGCAAGGAGGAAGAGAAGGCGTACGAGCTGGACGTTGTCACCGCGGCCGGCAAGTCGGTCGAGGTGACCGTTGACGCCAGGGGGAAAATCAAGGAAGCCGCGCAGGAGAAAGAAGAGGCGGAGGAGAAGGAAGGCAAGTAACCCGGGCGCCAGGTGGAGTCCTGGCTCACACCCTTTGATCGGGGCAGACTGATGGGAATCCGCGTGCTGGTGATCGAGGACGAAGAAGAGATTGCGGATTTCATCGTGCGCGGGCTCCGTGAGGAAGGGTTCACAGTCGAGCTGGCTGCCACCGGCGACGATGGCTGGCATGCCCTTCAGCACCAGGGACCCTGGGACCTGGTGGTGCTCGACTGGTGGCTGCCGGGGCCCGACGGCCTGACGTTGCTCATGCGGTTCCGCCAGGCCGGTCATGATGACCCCGTGCTCTTCCTCACGGCCCGCGACGCGGTCTCTGACCGGGTACGCGGGCTGAACTGCGGTGCCGACGATTATCTCTGCAAGCCGTTCGATTATGACGAGCTGCTGGCCCGCGTGCGTGCGCTCACCAGGCGGCCGGGGAAGCGTTCGGGAAATGTGCTCTCCTATGGCGATCTGAGCGTGGATCTGGCCACCCATCGCGTCGAACGCGCAGGCAAGCGGCTGGAGCTCACCGCCAAGGAGCAGGCCCTGCTCGTCTTCTTCATGCGGCATCCTGACGAGGTGCTCTCGCGGACGCGGATTTACGACCATGTCTGGGACGAGCGCTACGTGGGGTTGTCGAACACGCTGGAGTACCATGTCATGGAGGTGCGGCGCAAGCTGGAAGCCCACGGTCCGCGGCTCATCCACACCCTGCGCGGCCGCGGCTACCGCTTTGGCGCTGGCGATCACCCTGAGAGTGTCTCATGATCCTGATTTCACGCTCATCCATGAAGCTGAGCACGCGATTGCTCTTGTTCTTCACTGCCGCACTGGCGATCGTGCTCGCGGGATTCTCCTGCGCGCTGTACTCGCTGGCCGCGCGCTATCTTCACCGCCAGATTGATGAGCGGCTCGAGGCCGTCATTGGCACCCTGGCGGCTGCCACCGAGGTCAGCTCCAGGGGGGTCGAATGGGAGCCGCAAGAGCGCACGCTCTCGTTTGGCCGTCACACGCTCGAGGGCCCGTTCACCTGGCAGGTCACAGACGAGCACGGCCAGCGGCTCGACGGCTCCGCGGCGGACTTCTCCGGCCTTCCGGAGCCTACCACCGCGGGCCCTGCGAGCCGGCGTCCGCGAACGGTCCACGACGACCGCGGAGTCTCGTGGCGGGCCATGCAGCGCGTTCTGGAATCTCCCGGGCGCGTCGATACCTTGCCCGCGGATCATGGCCGGCGCTCTGCGTTCCATTCCCGGTTAACGCTCGATGCCGCCGTCTCGCTGGAAGGCGTGCAGCAGACGCTGCGGAACCTGGCCATCGTTCTTTCGTGCCTGTCGCTGGCCGTCTGGACGCTGGCCCTGATCTGCGGCCAGCGGCTCTGCCGGCGGGCCCTGCGGCCGCTCTCGGCCATGGCCCAGGCGGCTCATGCGATTGGCGGCGACGCGATCGAGGAGCGCTTGCCGGTACCGCACACCGGTGACGAGCTTCAAGAGCTGGGCCAGTCGATCAACTCGCTGCTGGGCCGTCTGCAAGAATCCTTCGAGCGCCAGCGGCGGTTCACCGGCGACGCGTCGCACCAGTTGCGAACGCCGCTAACCGCAATCCTCGGGCAGGTCGACCTGGCGCTGCGGCAACCCCGCGACGTCGCCGAGTATCAGCGCGTGCTCCAGGTGGTGGCACGGCAGACCCGTCACCTGCGGCAGATCGTGGAGTCGCTGCTCTTCCTGGCCCGCGCCGATAACGAGATGCTGGCTCCCTTGCTGGAGGTGATCAACCTGGCCGCCTGGCTGCGCGATCACCTGACCTCCTGGCAGGAGACGGGCCGAGGCTGCGACCTGCGCCTGGAATGTGGTGCGGCCGAGGAACCGTTGCCGGTACGCGTGCAGCCCGCACTCCTGGCCGAGCTGGTCAACAACCTGCTGGACAATGCTGCGCGGTACAGCGAGCCCGGAACGCCGATCGTGGTGCGGCTGGAGCATGATGGCGGTGACGTCCTGCTCCGCGTCGAGGACCGCGGCATCGGCATCGCGGCCGATGAGCTGGCACTCTTGTTCGAGCCCTTTTACCGATCTCCGGCCGCCCGGCGGCGGGGCGCACCGGGCCTGGGCCTGGGCCTTGCTGTCGCCGGCAGGCTGGCACGGTCGTTCGGTGGCGCGATCGGCGTCTCCAGCGAGGCGGGCAAGGGGAGTTGCTTCTCGCTCAGGCTGCCGCTGGCCGCCGAGCCGGCCGATGCGATGGACCCCGTCATGGCGGACTCCGCGGATCTCGCGGTCCGTTCGACGAGGTGACTCGCGGTGCCGTCATTCGGGGTTGCGCTGCGACCGCCTCACACCCAGCTTGCGAACCTGGGGGAGCGTCTCGGCCCGGAACCGGGGGTCGGACGACGGCCCCTGAACGTGAATGATGAACAACTGGCCGCTGGCCTCGCGCATCAGGTCGCTGACGATCGGCAAATGGTAGCGGTCGCGGCCGTAGAGCACGCGCAGCTGGATATCCAGGTTGCCCAGAGGGTCGCGCGTGCCGCTTCCCTGCAAGCTGACGGCGCTGCCGGTGAGCTTGATCGGGTCGAGGATCGCCGTGCCGTGGTCGATGCGAAAGATCACGTCCGCGGCGTCGAACGCGGTCTTGCCCGAGGCCAGCGGCGAGTCGAACAGCGACAGCCTGCTGTTGAGAAAGTTGATGAACCGCAGGGCCACGGGCAACTGGCCGAGGTCTCCCTGGGTGATGTGCGCCTCGCCCTTGCCCTGCACGCTGCGGATATCGCTGCCCAGGCCGCTGAGCTCGAGAGCCGCCTCGAGCGAGCCGCGGTACGATTGCCGGCCCGGCAGCGTGCGCGCGTATTCTTCGAGCTGCGCTCCGGCCAGCCGCAGCGAGACGCTGTACTTCGGGGTTGTGTCCAGGGTGATCATGCCGTTGCCCTCGAGCCGCCCCTTGAGCAACTGGCCCGCCAGGTTGTCAAGCCGGGCCGATCCTTTCTTGAGATGAAACGGGGATCCGAGAAAGAGGATCTGCTGTCCCAGCAGAGTCACGCTTTCCAGCTTCACGTTGCCGTGAACTTCGAGAGTCCGGCCGTCGGACCAGCCCTGAACATATTCCAGCTGGCCCTGGATGTGCTCCAGTGGAATTCCGGCCTTGAGCGTGTTATCGATGAAGACCACGCGGGTGTTGTCCCAGCGGCACCAGGCCGGTTCGCCCAGGACACCGGACCAGCCAATCTGAAGGTTGCCGCGTGCCGTGAATGGCCGGCCATCGTCCAGCCGCAGCGCGAACTGGGCCATGAGCGGGGGCATGATGGCCCGGAAGCTGGAATCGAGCCGGATCTCCTTGATCCAGAGGTCGCGCACCGCAAGGTCGAACCGGCCGCTGTCCTCGACCATCACGTCACCCGAGCCAAACTGCACCGGCGCGCCGTGGAACAGGAAGCCGACATCGCTCATGGCCACCTTGCCGTTGTCGAAGTCAAACCGGCCCTGGACGTTTTCCATGCGAAGCTCGAGAGTGCCGCCGGGGTCGATGCCCGGCTGGGGCGTGCGCTCGATTTGCAGCTTCACGCCCGAGTCGCGACGGGGCACGATCGTGATGTGATTCACGTCGGCCCGGCCCGGCATGACGTGGATGCTGGCCTCGACGTCGCTGGCGCCGGTCGGGTTGATGATCGACCAGGTCTTCTGCCAGGCGGGCTGAAGCGCCTTGCGCAGGTCTTCGTTGAAGGGCAGGTTCTGGGCCAGGACCTTCAGGTCGATCTGGAGTGGGGGTTCGCCGCTGGGAAGGTTGGGAGCGATCAGCTTCGCAACGCGGCCGTTCCCGCGGACGGTGGCCTGGCCGTTGCCGCCCCGCATGTTCTTGAACTCCCAGAGGTCCGGGTGCAGCTCGAGCCGTCCGGTGAGGTTGCGAATGGGGTAGGGCAGGCCGGCCCAGGTGATCTCGCACCGCGGGTTGAGGTCGAGGTTGGCATCGATCAGCACGTTCCCTTCGGGCCTGGCCATCGGCCCAACCATGGGGGTCCGCACGATGCGGACGGCCGCCTTGACCGACCCGGCCGGCCGGAACTGATCGACGACCTTGCGCACGTCCGGCGGCAGGGCTTTGAGGAACGCGGGATCGATCGGGACGGACTCAGCCTCGACGCCGAGCTGCACCACCGCATCCGGTCCGGGGTTGTCGATGGTTCCCCGGAGCAGCGCCGGGCGCTCGCCGATGAGCCCGTGGAGATCCACGACAAGACGCTGGTTCTCCAGCACCAGACTTCCGCGCATGTGCTCCACGGGGTAAGGAAACGCGCGATAGAGGGCCGCCACGTCGCGGCACAACACCTCGGCGCCGACGGTCACCGGGCTGTTCTGTTCGCGACGCGTGACATGCAGCCTGGCATCCACCACGCCGCGCGGCCTGAACAGCTCCCAGAGCTCGGCAAACTCGGGCGGAGTCCGCTCCTGGAGCCGCTCATCCAGCACGAGCTGGAGCAGGTCCAGCCGGAGATCGAAGAGGCAGCATGAGGCTCGTCCCGGCGTCAGCGAGCCGCTGGCCCTGAGGATCGTGTTGCCGTTGATCCCCCCCGCATGCTTGATCGACACCAGATCATTGGTGATCGCCACAACCGCGACCATGTCGTTGACGGGGAACGGAAGCTTGGGGCATTCCCAGACGCCGCCGTGGAGCCGTGCGATCATGTCGTAATCAAACCTGCGGTCGATCGGCGCCGCGGGGTGGATGGCCAGGCGGCGCAGCTCCAGATCGATCTCGCCCCGGTTCAACCCCAGCGAGTCGTACGCCGGGCGGATCTCCGGCGGCAGCCGCCGGTACAGGTTCTCCGAGAGGGTCAACCCGGAAAGCTGCCCACTCAGGGTCGTCTCGCCGGTATTGGGATCGATGAAGCCCTCGAGCGCCAGGCGTTCGAAGAGGTCGCCCCGCGCCGAGCCTTCAAACCGCAGCCGTCCATCCGGGACCGCCTCGATCCGCATCGAGACGTCGCGCAAGATCGCCACGCCCTCATCAGAGATCGGGCTGGCAGCCGGCGGCGCGTTCGTAACCGGCACCGTTCGCGGCCGGGAAGGAACGCCCCGCGTTCGCACCAGGTTGGCGTCGCGAATGGCCGCGAAGCCGTGCGCCGGCCTTGCCTGGGCTGTCGCCGCGCTCACCGTTGCTTCGTTTGACTCCGCATCGCTGACCAGCTCGATCGTGCCGTTGCGGATCACGATTGGCGGCGGATTCTTGATCATCGGTCCGGGCCATGGATCGGCGACGAACCCTTGCAGGTTCCATGTGCCGTCGCCGCGCCTGCATAGGCGGAGCGTGGGCTGGCTGACTGTCACCTCGCGGGGCACGAACTGCCTGTGCAGAACCTGCCGCGGATCAAGGCGGACGCTGAGCCAGGGGACCCGAGCCGTGAGGAACGATCGGCCGTCGATCCGCTGCATCACTTGAAAATGGCTGACCGTCACTTCCCCCTTCAAGATGCCGACGTTCACTCTGCCCATCTGCACGATGGCGTGCGGCAGGTACAGTGCGGCCTTGGCACGGATCAACCGCGCGGCGAAGTCGCTATCGGTCAGCAGCGCGTACACGAACCAGGCCCCTCCGGACATGAGCAGCAGCATCAGGACCAGGCCCAGGAGGAGAATCCTCGCCAGCTTTCGCCTCAGGCGCAGCCGCAGTCTCATCCGCTGAGTCTCCTGGTGATCGCGATCATCCCCAGCGCCGCCAGGCCCAGTGCGGGCGGCTCTCCAGGAACCCGGTAACGCATCGAGCTGGCGAACACGGTATGCAGTGCACAGAAATAAAGTACCGGCCCCGCCAGCAGTACCCAGGCCCGTGCATCGTGCCGCCGGAGCCAGAGCCCGAACCCCGCCGCGACCATGGCGGGTATCACAGTCAGCGCGCAGAGCACGGCCAGAACCGGCGACCGGAAACCCTCGGCGTTCGGCCAGGGGCTCCAGAAACGGCCCAGCTTCACCCATGCCAGCTTCAAGGCGCGCCCGGGATCGTTCCGCACGAACCGGAGCGCGCGCCGCGTCAGCTCATGATCCTGGTCGATCTCGTCGAGCGGCCAGAGCTCGGGATCCTCCAGGAACTTCATATCACTGCCGCCCGTGGCCCGCGGATTGAGCCCGTCATAGAGGCTGGCCCCCAGCCACACAGCCGTCGGCACGAAGCTGCCGAACACCCGCTCATTGCGTATCCACCACGGACTCAGCACCAGGACGAGCCCGAGCACGAGCATCAGCCCTGTTCGAATGATTGCGAGCAGACGTGACCGCAAGGATGATTCCCCCGACCGCAGCACGGTCACGGCCCAGACAGCGAGCATTCCGGGAACAAACAGCGCCCACGATGGCCGGACGAGGATCGCCATCCCGCACACCGCGCCAGTGCCGAGTGCGATTCCGCATGTGCGCCTGCGTCCGGCGACCGCCTTCGAGTCCGTCTCTGTCCGGTTCCAGACCACGGCCATCCCCCAGAGCGCCGCAAGCATGAGCGGAACGAATGCGGCTTCCGAGAGGACCAGGGCCGACATGACGACAAGGTAAGGATGGATGGCGGCAAGCAGTGCGGCCAGGAGCGGCAGCGTCCAGAACCTGACGCCGCCCGCCGGTTCCGTGGCGTTGCCAAGTACTTCCCGCGTCAAGCGAAGGACCAGCCAGACCGTCAACGCCCCGAGCCCCGCCTGCACCAGCCGGGCTGCAAAGGGGCGGTCGCCGAAGGCGGCCTGGCAGGCCGCCAGGAACGCGGGATACCCGGGCGTTCGCAGCGCGAAGTGGGGAATGTCTCCCCATTCCACAACCTGGTAGGGCGTCCCCTGGCGGAGGGTGCTCGCGAGCATCCAGTAGTACTCGGCGTCGTCGAAGAGGCAGACTCGCATCCCCCCGCGCCGGCGCACCAGCCACTCCACGCCGAGCGCGGCAAGCAACCGCAGGAACAGCGCGAGTTCGAGCACGCGCCAGAACGCAGGCGGCTTGATCGCAATCGCGTTCCATTGCGGCTTCGGCTCGGTCATGCTCGGCCACTCGTACTCGGGACGTGAACGGAAAGGGCCTTCCTGGCGCGGCCGAGTCGGGCAGCGGATGGTAAGCCAAAGCGGCCATGCCGTCAATGACAAGAAGGCGGCTTGTGACGGTCAAGGCGGCCCGGCGGGATGGGGTTATTCCGAAGGGGGAATCCGCACCCACCGGGCCGTTGCCCGGAGACTTGGACGGAATCTCCCGTCCGTGGTACGATCCATTCGTCTTGACCGATCCTGATCAGAGTGCCGCTTACCTGAGCGTCTCTCTGGCAGGGTCTCCCTTCTGAGTGAGGCAAGAAGGTCGAAAACAGTGGCGACCGCGCGTGTGGACCATGATCTGCTGGTCGAAGCCCTGGCCATCCATCTCGGCTTCGTGACCAGGCAGTCGGTGGAACAGGCCCGCAAGACGAGCGGTCAGCCGCTCGAGTCCTCGCACGAAACATCGCTGGCGAAGATCTTGACGCGGTGTGCGGGCTTGTCGGCCGAGCGCGCCGACTTGCTGGAGCTGCTGGCCAGCGACTTGCTGGCGTGCCATGACGGCAACTTGCGGCAGTGCCTGCACGCGCTGTCGGCCTTCGGCCGCCTGCGGCACGACCTGGAGCGCCGGCTTGCCGGGCTGGAAAGCCGGAACTCCACCGTATCTCCAAGGGTCGCCAACCGTGGTGCGCGAGGCGAACCCCGGGCCAGGCCCTCGAACGGGCGGGCCGATCCAGAATTCAATGCCGGCGTGAGCGCCGCCGGCCGCACCGGTGATGACCCCGGGATTGATGAGGACGGCGACGACCCGGAAGCCGGCAATGGTGATGCCAGTGTGGACGAGGCTGCGGAAGCGAAGGATTATGAATGGACCCTGCGAGCGCCTCATGCGCTGGGCAATCGGTTTCAGTTGCTTCACCCCCACGCGCGGGGCGGCATCGGAGTGGTCTCGGTCGCGTTCGACTGTGAGCTCCAGCGCGAGGTCGCGCTCAAGCAGATCAAGACCGATAGCGCGGACGACCCCGACAGCCGTTCGCGGTTCCTGCTCGAGGCCGAGGTCACCGGGCGGCTGGAACACCCCGGCATCGTGCCGGTGTATGGCCTGGGCTATGATGACCAGGGTCATCCTTACTACGCCATGCGCTTCGTTCACGGCATCACGCTGGAGGAAGCGATCACGCGGTTCCATGCAAGCTCGGGCGCGCATGGCGGAGACCCTCGGGAGCGGGCACTCGAGCTGCGCCACTTGCTGGGCCGGTTCGTGAACGTCTGCCATACGATGGCCTACGCGCACAGCCGGGGCGTGCTGCACCGCGACCTGAAACCGGCCAATGTCCTTCTGGGTCCCTATAACGAGACGCTGATCGTCGACTGGGGGCTGGCCAAGGTGCTGCACCGCGATGCCAGGCCGTTGCATGCGACGGCCGAGGAGCGCGGCCTCGACGCGGACGGACGCGATCGCGGCAGGCCGGGGCGGGTGCTTCCGCCGCTGGCTCAGAGCAGCTCCACCGAGACCGTCGCCGGTGCGGCGTTTGGCACTCCCGCTTTCATGAGCCCCGAGCAGGCGGAAGGCCTGCTGGAGCGGCTGGGTCCGGCCAGCGACGTGTATAGCCTGGGCGCCATGCTGTACACGCTCCTCTGCGGCAGGCCGCCCTTCGAGTACGCCTGGTGCGAGGTCACGACGCTGCTGGCGCGGGTGAAGAACGGCGAGTTCGCACCGCCTCGGCAGATCAACCCGCGGGTCCCCAGGGCCCTGGAGTCCATCTGCCTGAAGGCCATGGCCAGGGTCCCCGAGCAGCGCTACGCAACCGCCGAGGACCTGGCCACCGACATCGAGCGCTGGCTGGGGGACGAGCCGGTCGGCGCGTACCGGGAACCGCGCGTCGGCGCGCGTCCTGCGGTGGGGCCGCGGGCATCGCCCACTGGTTGCCGGGGCGGCCGCGCTGCTGCTGGCGACACTGGTCGGGCTCTCTCTGGGCGTCCTTTTGCTGGGCCGCGCCCAGCGTGAGACCGAGGCGCAGCGCCAGTCGGCCGTGCAAGAGCGTGAGCTGGCGACCATCCTCAGGCACGAGGCCATGCTGCGGGCCGATTCGCTGCGGCGCCGCGATTACATCAGTCGCGTGAACCTGGCGAACCGCGAGTTCCTCGATGATAACGCCGGGCAGGCCGAACAGCTACTCTACGGCTGCCCCATCAACCTGCGCAACTGGGAGTGGTCGTATGTTCAAAGGCTGGGCCATCTCGAGCTCGACACGTTCGTGAATAGTCTCAGGGCCCAGCGCCAGGACGTCTGGAGCGTGGCGTTCAGTCCCGACGGCCGCCGGCTGGTCTCGGGCTCGGGTCCGTGGTACCAGCCGCAGTCGGCCGCGACCGCCGCGCTCGCGGTCCGCGAGGTGGAGACCGGCCGCGAGGTCTTCAGCCGGCGCGGCTGGAAAGGCGCCGTACAGGCCGTGGCGTTCAGTCCGGACGGCAAGCGGGTGGTCGCGGGGACGGGGACCACCGGCGCGTCCGCCTCCGCGGTGCTCACCTGCCACGATGCCGCCACCGGCGAGGTCCTCTGGACCACCAGCGAGCCTGAGACGAACATCCTCAGCCTGGCGTACTCTGCCGACGGCAAGACGATCGCCAGCGGCTGCGGAGGCTTCAACAACTACGAGACGATCGGCTACGTCCGGCTGCGCGACGCCGCCACGGGGAAGGCGCGCGGCCAGGTGCCCGGCGGCCCCGGCGGTGTTGCCTGCGTGGCGTTCAGTCCCGACGGCCGCCAGCTTGCCCTGACCAGCCGCGGCACGGTCGACATCTGGGACCTCTCCAGCCACGCGATCGCGCGGCAGCTCCGCGGCCACCAGGAGTTCGTCTACGCCGTGGCCTTCAGCCCGGATGGCCGCTGGATCGCCTCGGGCGGCTGGGACAGGGCCATCCGGCTCTGGGACCGAAACACGGGCATGCTGGTGCGCAGCTTCGTGGGCAGCCGGGGATTCGTGCGCGGGCTCGCGTTCCGCCCCGACGGCAAGCAGCTCATCTCGTGCAGCGAGGATCGCGGCCTGCGGCTCTGGGACGTGGCCAGCGGCCGGTCACTGGCCTCGTTTCACGGCCACACGGGGTTCGTTCATTGCGTGGCGTTCAGCCCCGACGGAGCCCAGGCCGCCTCCGGCGGCATGGACGGCTCCATCAAGCTCTGGCCCGCGGCTGCGCCCGACACGCAGGTGCTCTTCCGCAACGGTTCCGGCTGGGTAGGCACCGTCGCGTTCCATCCTGACGGCCAGCGCGTGGCCACGGCACACGATGGAGATCTCCGTGTCTGGGACCCGCGCACCGGCGAGGAGCACTGGAGCGTCGTCGGCCCGCGCGGGCTCATGGGCCGCATCGGACTGGTCTTCAGCCCCGACGGCCGGTTCCTCATTGCCTCGTCGCCCGATGGCGGCATCAACCTCTGGAACGCCGATACCGGACACCTGGAACGCAAGCTGGCCCGGCCGCCTTCATCCATCCAGAGCGCCGCGTGCACGCCCGATGGACTGCGGCTGGCCACCGCCGGCGGCGACGGCACGATCACGCTCTGGAACCTGACGAGCGGCAAAGTGGAGCGCCAGCTCACGGGCCACCGCGCGGCCGTGAACGCCGTGGCGTTCTCACCCGACGGCCAACGGCTGGCGAGTGCCAGCGAAGATCAGCAGGTCATGCTCTGGAACGCTCTGAGCGGTGCGTTGCTCATGACGTTGAGGGGCCACAAGACGGGCGTCCGGGACGTGGCCTTCGCGCCCGACGGCCGCTGGGTGGCCTCGGTCGGGGGCCAGTACCGCGGCACGCCCGGCGCCGAGGTCTTCATTTGGGACGCCGCCCGGGGAGACCTGTTGCGCCGGCTGGAAGGACACACCGGGCTGGTCACCGCCGTGGCCTTCTTTCCTGACGGCACACGCGTGGCCACGGCCAGCGATGACCGTACGCTCAAGCTCTGGGACCCCCGCACCGGAGACGACGTCTTCACCCTCCGCGGCCATACCAGCGGCGTCGTCAGCCTGGCCATCAGCCGCGACGGCCACCAGGTCGTCTCGGGAAGCATCGACTGCACGGCCCGGGTGTGGAGTGCCGAGCCGCCAGTCACCGAGGTGAACCAGGTGCGCAGGAAAGCCGCGGTCGAGCTTGTCCAGTCCCTCTTCGAAGCGAGGATGCTCAAGTCGGAAGTCATGGAGGCCCTGAAGCCGGATACCACGATTGATCCCCGCCTGCGCGATGCGGCGCAGGAGGTTGCGCGCGGGCGCAGCGAGGACGCTCACAGGCTGTTCGAAACCTCGCGGCTGACGCTCCTGCGACCGCTGGGCACCCCCGAAATGAACAACCAGGCACTGCGGCGCATCGAAGCCGCTTGCCAGGTGGTGGCCGCGGATCCCCAGCGGCGGACCGAATACTTGCACGTCCTCGCGCTGGCGCTGTATCGCGCGGGCCACGCCGACGAGGCCCTCCAGCTCGTTGCCCGTCTCAATGCCGCGCCGATCTCGGGCCGCGGACGGATTCTCCCCATCGACCTGGCCGTCTCGGCCATGGCCAGCCATAAGCTCGGGCGCTTCGCCGACGCGCAGGCCGCGCTGGACCAGCTCCGCGCCGTGGTGCAGGAAGCCCCGGGAGCCGGAGACCAGGAAGCACTCAGCTTCTTGCGCGAGGTCGAGAGCGTGGTCCACGAGTGATGGGCTTCAACGGGCACGGTCCACTCCGGCTGCCCACCGCAAGCAGAGCGTCCGGCGGGTCTCCGCTGTGATCTTCACGCGATCGGCGATGCGGTGGCCGACCACCCACACGATGCCGTCCGCATCGCAGAGCAGTGGGGTACCTCTGCGTTCTTCCTGCCGGAGGGCCCGGCCGCGAAAGAAGTCGTTCAGCGTCATGCCGCGGCCGGACATCCCCAGCGGCTCGAAGCGGTCGCCCGGCAGCGGCCGGCGAACGAGAAGGGGAGGCACAACGCAGTCAAGGTCGATCGTCTCGTCGCACGCATCGATCGGATCGATCGACACCACGATTTCGCCCCCTTCCCAGCAAACCGCACCGGGAATATCCAGAGGCAAACCAGGGACTGGCTCCGGCTCGGACGCACGCAGGTCGGCGGCCCTCTGCCGCCTCAGAATGAAGCGGTCGGCGGGATCGTCTTCCGGTCCCGTCGTCGTCAGCTCGATATCGCCGGCGACGACCCGGCGCACAATCGGGTGCGCTCCTCGCGTGCAGGGCCAGGCGACGCCAACGCGTCGCGGACATTCCCCGTTCCGGCCAGCCCGCTTGCCGCCAGACGCGCCGTAGCAGCTCGGCGCGGAGGAAAACGGGGTAGCGCCGCAGCCGATTCCGGCACAGCTCGATCCGCTCGCTGGAGAGCCGCCGTACCGCATCGTGCTCCAGTTCGATGAGCTGGTTTTCCAGGGCAAGCTGCGCTGCACTGGCCAGCCAGCCCAGCCTGAGGATCGCCTCGGCCGCACGCGGATTATATTCGCGGGCCAGCCGGGGCAACAGGTCCAGGCGAATGCGCGCCCGGGTCCTGGAAAGATCGGCGTTGCTGGCATCCTCACGAAAAGGCTGCCCGAGCTCTTCCAGGCTGGCGCGGAGCTGCTGCCGGGAGACCGAGAGGAATGGGCGGACGAGGCTGACCGGCGGGTCCCGGCTCAGGACGCGCCGCGCCGGCATGCCGGCAAGCCCGCGCAGGCCGGTGCCGCGGACGATGCGGTGGAGGATGGTCTCGGCCTGGTCATCCCGCGTGTGCCCGACCGCGACGGCCGCAGCGCCGCGCGCCGTCGCAACTTCCAGTAGCCAGGAATAGCGGGCGCGGCGGGCGTCGGATTCAAAGTGTGTGCCGCGCGTCGGCCGCCAGTGGCCAAGGTCGCACGTCAATCCCAGAGAGGCTGCCAGCTCTTGCACGAACAGCGCGTCCGCCCGGGAGGCCTCGCCTCGTGCACCATGATCCAGGTGGGCGACCGAGAGTGTCAGGCCAAGCTCGGGTGCCAGCCGGTGAAGCACACGAAGGAGAGCTACGCTGTCGCCGCCACCAGAAACGGCCACGATCCAGGTCTTCCCCGCGCCGCTGCCGCACCATTTTTGCACGCGACGGCGGATGCCATCGAACCAGGTCAGGGGAATTCTCCCTTCACGGGATTCATCGTGGTTCATGAATCCGCCAATCGTCGCGAGCGCCTCATCTCCAGAGAGATCCTCAGACTGGCCGTTCCGTCTCATCCGCTATACGATAACGCATCATGCCGCGACGTCCGTCTTACCAGCGATCAGAGCACGACTTCAAGCCCGGACATGTTGATCCGTGGGGCGATCACACACCGAGCGCCGCGGAGGTGGCTGAGCGCGTCAGCTATCGAGGAAGCGGAAAGCATAAGAGCTACCCGGCCCCGAATCACGAATGGGAGCCTGTGCACCGGCCCGGTACGGCGGTTTGCGCTCGCTTCAACCCAACTGAATGGCATCGTCTGGAGGAGGCACTCCGTGAATCGATCCGGCGATCCTGTGTCCAGCTGGAGCCGCGCCGAGGTTTTCCAACGCGCGCCTGGGCGTATATCAATGGAACGCTCCACGAAGCAAGGCTCACCAACCAGGGAAATGGAGAGTATCATGGCTTTCCGCTGGAGTATGAGTCTCAAAAGCCAGAAGATCCGCATGACCTCCTGAGGAATGCCCCGCGTGTCACCATCAGTGTTTATTAGCTGCTGGCACACCGATGAGCCCGCCGCCACGGACTTGCTGGAAAGGCGGACATGGGCCGGGCTGCGTCTTGTGGTCCAGGGCCGTTGTGTCACCCAGTTCTGGGACCGTCGCGCCAACGCCGAATCGGAAACCATTTACGTGCCCGCGTTCGCGCTGGCTCGATGGATCGTCAGCAACTGGTGGGCACTGTTTTACGAGCCTTGCACAGCCGACCGACCTCCGGCCGAAACCGATCGCTGGTCCACGGTTGAGCGCCGCTGGATCCGCCGGCACTGCTTGCGGTCGGCTGAGAGTGGGCTCTTCCTGCCTTATGTTCACTTCTACAGCAACGGCCCATCCACCTCGATTGCATGGTTTGCTGACGATGCTTTTGCCTATCCGAGCATGCCCGGCTATTTCTTGTACGACGGACAGGCCACGCTCGAGACACGCGATGTGATGGCAGGCATGAGCGAGTTTGTCGCGAAAGTGCTTGGGTGGTGTGAAGGGCTGGAAGAACCGCGTGTCGACCAGCTACGTGCCGACTGGAGCGCCATCACGGACATGGACATGGAAGAGCTGGAGTTCTGCCGCGCCGCGGGGCGGATGGGACTCGATCCTTTTTCAGTGGAAACCTGGGAACCGGGCCTTGTGGAATTCCTCTCCGCGGACCTCGGGTCGCGTGTGAACGACGACATCGTGGTGGATCTGCTCGAATCCGCGGAGCCAGCGTCCGCTGTCGAGTTGTGGCGATGGATCACAAGCGCGGAGCGCACGTTCGGTTTACGGGCAGGAGCCATCGATCGACTGGCTCCCGTCGAAGGCTTCCGTACGGCGAAGGACCAGGGCTATGATGTGGCCCGCCGGATTCGCCAGATCGCCGGGCTGGGTCCGACGGAGGCAATCGATGATCTTGCATCGGTCGCAAGGGCCGTGGGTGGAATGCCGTTCTCGTTCAGGTCGCAGAATCACTTGCCGGGACGTGCCGTACTGGCCGCAGCGGGATGGTCCGCAGATGGTGAAATCGTCATCGCCGGACCTCGCCCGCCCCAGGCAGAGAGCGCCCGATTCTTGGAGTCGAGGGGGCTGTACCATGCTCTGCTTGGATGCCGCCGGGGTGCACGCTTGGTGACGCGTGCCCACACCTGGGATCAACAGGCTACAAGGGCTTTCGCGGCAGAATTGCTCGCTCCGCAGGCCGCACTTTGCGAGCGTGCCAGGCGCGACATGGAGCCCGACGAACGATTGGAGCTTCAACAAGAGCTCGCAAGCGAGTTTCGCGTCAGTACCGAGGTGATCAGGCTCCAGTTGCGTAATGCTGGGGTCTGGCGAGAGATCTGATTCGGATCGTGCAGACCGCGGGGGTAATCGACGACGACTCTTGCATCAGGCCGGAGCATGAATCACGAGCTGATCTCGCTACTTGCCTGCCCTCGATGCCGGGCGCGCTGTACCCGGGCGCGGAACCGCCCGTGGCTCTTCATTGTCGAGCTTGCGGCTCCCGCTATGCCGTTGTCAACAGCGTGCCGCGCCTGGCGGGCGATACCTATGCCCACAGCTTCGGCCGCCAGTGGAACCGCTACGACGTGGCTCGCGACGACGAAGATGCGGCCATGTTCCAGGTGAAAACGGGGGTCGCGCCGGGCGATCTTGCCGGCAAGCTGGTGCTCGACGCCGGCTGCGGAGGAGGCCGCTACACCCGGCTCGCCGGCCGCCATCAAGCGCGAGTGATCGGCGTCGACCTGAGCGCAGCGGTCGAGAAAGCCTCGGCGCTGTGCGGCGAGCTTCCGAACGTCTGCATCGTCCAGGCCAGCCTGCTCGATCTGCCCGTGGCCGATGCCTCGTTCGACCTGGTATTCTCGATCGGTGTGCTCCACCACACGCCCGACCCGCGGCAGGCATTCGCCCAGATTGCCCGCAAGGTGAAACCGGGCGGAAGGCTGGCGGTCTGGCTCTACCGCAAGAACACTCGACCGCAGGAATGGCTCAATTCGGGCTTGCGCTTGGCCACGTCTCGCCTGCCCGCCCGCGTGCTCGAACCACTCTGCGCCGGCCTGGGAGTGCTCGGCAGCGTGCCGGTCGTGAACCGGACGCTCAACAAGGTCGCGAACTTTTCGAGCCATCCGGACTGGACCCTGCGCGTCTGCGATAACTTCGACTGGTACGCACCCCGATACCAGTCGCATCACACTGAAGACGAGCTGGTGTCCTGGTTCAGGGAGGAAGGTTTCAGCGAGATCCATGCGCTTGCCCCGGCGAAGAGCGGGCGGGTTTACGACTGGGCGTACGAGCACAACCTTATCATCGGCAGCGGCGTGAACGTGGCCGGGACAAGGCCGCAAGGCTGAGCGCCCACGCTGACGGGCGCGCAGGTCGAAAGGATGCCAAACGCCGTCGCTGGCGCTTATGGGTCCTTCCGAGGCGTGACGCTCGGGGACTTCACCGTGGATGGACGATCATGGCCTCGTCGATGCCCACGCGGGCCGGGATGATCATGGCCTCGTCGATGCCCCGAGGGGCCACCCAGACCGCACGATCCTCGGGAGAAATCCAGGAAAACGGGTCAGGGGAACCTGGCAGCCACGGCCCGGGCACGGGGCCTGGCGGGGCGGGCCTGGTCCGGGGCCCGAACGGCCGGGGCTGTGGACGCTGGGCGGCCACGGCAAGCACCAGGCCGCTGAAGGCCACGAAGATCATCAGCCGACCCAGAGAGCGGAACGATTGCAGCCGCGGCCGCGGTTTCGGTTTCGGCCCGGCGCTCGCGGCAAAATTGAGGTCCGCCGCAGGTTTGACTCGCATGACAGAATCCTCCGCGCACGAGAATTCGGAGTAACGCTGCAAAACTCCATCCCTGTAACGTGCGAGCCGGGACATCCTTAGGAATTGCTACGTGCTACGGATCGACGACTTGCAGTCCCTCCCGTTCCCGCCCGACGAACGATGCAGCCACCAGGATGATGTCTCCAAAGGTCGTGACGTGCTGCGCCTGCATGCGCTGCTCGAGCTGTTCATTCTCCAGGCCCAGCGACTCCTCGAGCCCGGCGCAGAATTTCTCCCAGCCAAACGGGGCCAGGTCGAAGAGGTGAAGGTCTTCCATCAGGCGGTCGTCGGGGTAAAAGCGATCGCCTCCGAGCGATCGAAAGTAGTGCGCCGCCAGCGCGGATGCGGCTGACCAGTTCCAGGTCGACGCTCCCGGAATCAGCCAGCATGGCCATGAACTCGCCGTCCGAGAGCGGTGTCCGGCCGATCAGGTTTTCCACTTCACCCCGGAACTTGATGTATGTGGCAGCGGCCAGCCCAAGGGCGCCGAACATGCACGCCAGCATCACAATCACCAGAGCGACGCAGATGCTTTCCCAGAAGCTTCCCTTTGTTGACATCCAGCCGCAGATGACAAACCCCAAGGCGCAGGCGAGTATGGTGGCGACGAGGGCCTGTGCCAGTCGTTTGCGGAAGCCGGTCATGGAAGGATGGCCCACGAAGGAGACTTTGCGCGACTCCGAGGCGAGCTGGATCGATTGATCATCCAGTATACCACGAAGGCTCCGCATTGGGCCTGGGGAAGATCACTGTCCGCGGCCGGTTTCCCAGTAGCAAGCGAATCAGCGTACCCGGCTGACGCGGATGAGCCGTAACGGCGCCATGCGCGGCGTGTTGACGCGCAGCAGGGTGGGCGCGGAGAAACCGAGCGTATTGAACGCCCGCACGCGGTAGACGTAAGTCTTCAGGGGCGCCACGGAGGAGTCGGTGAAGCTGGTCGTACTGGCCGAGAGGCTGCCGACCCTCGTCCACGTCCTGCCGTTGGACGTGCGTTCGACCACATAGCTTTGAGCATTGGCCGAGCCGGGTTGCCAGCTCAGAACCACCTGCCTGGATGCCACGGAGACGGCCCTCAGGCTCACGACGGCCGCCGGCGGTGTGGGGAGGGCCGGTGTGACCAGAAGCGCGGGGGTGGAAACGGCCGTGGAACTGTTCAGACCCACGGCGACGATCACGTACCCGTACGCCGTTCCGGGCGTGACGCTGCCGTCGGAAAAGGTGGTCATGCCCGGGCTCAGCGACGCCACGACGGACCAGTTGACGTAGTTCGTCGTCCGCTCGACGAGCAGCCCGGTGGCGCCCCCGGCGCCTGTCCAGCTCAGGTTCACCTGACTCGGGCTGGACGCAGTGGCCGCCAGATTGGCGGCCGTTTGAACGGCCTGTGCCGCCGGCTGGCTGGCACTCTGGCCTCCCGTGTATCCCGTTCCAGCGACGGTGCCGCTGATCGCGTACTGCCCGACGTTCCCGTAGCCGCCGTTGCTGGTCACCAGCAGCAGGTACTTGCCGCCTGCCGGCAGATTCACGCTCAGGCTCGCCGAGAAGTTCGATCCGATCGGGCCGCCCGCGGCTATGACCTTGCTGCCGCTGGCGTCGAGCAGCTCCACCTTCGGAACCAGGTCGGCGACGGCCTGTGGAACCGAGACGGTGAAGTTCACGGTTCCACCGGCTGACGTGAACGAGTAATAATCGGTATCTGTCGTGTGAATGATCAGGCCGGATGCGCCCAGCGTACCTCCGCTCTGCGCGACCAGCGGCGTTGCCGTGGCGGGGCTGGTATCGGCGGGCTCTGCGCGATAGCCGAAGCCGTTGGTCGGGCCCGAGATCACGGCCATGTCATCCTGGTAAGTCGTCGATGACACGTCGTCCTGGCCATACCACCAGAGGCTGCGCGCCGCAGCGTAGCTATTGCCCATGAGCGGCGCGGTGCCGTTGCCGGGGCCAAGACTGTACTCAGCCGTCTTCGTCGAACCCGAATACGTGCTCTGGTGGAGCAGTCCAAAGCTGTGGCCGGACTCGTGCGAGCACGCGTCGCCTGTATAGCGGGCATTGCCGTCGGCGAGGTTGCCCGAGAAGACGAAGGCAATGTTCGGTACGGCCGTCATCACGAAATCACCGACGTACGTATAGCCGCCGTAAGTTCCCCCGCTCCACGCCCCATTGCCGCCAATGTCCACCTTCTCCGTGACCCCATGGGCCATGTTGCTCGGCTGAACGGTCGTCACATTGATGTTGAATGGCGCGTAATCCTCGGCGACGGTGCTCCAGATGGTCCGGATCGAGGCCAGCTCGGAGGCCGTGAAGGTCGTGGGGTCGCCATCCTGATCAAAGGCCGGGGTCGTGATGTTGTAGTAGCTGCCGTACGAGGCCGTGAAGTCGCCCGTGAAGTTCAGGTAGAGCGAATCCCGGGCGCCCGGCAGGCTGGAAAGCGCGGGGAGGGAGGCTCAAGGGATACCTGGTGCCCGAGCCGCCCGTGGGCGTGGTGGTTCCCGTGGGAGCCGTCGCGGGCAGCGGAATCATGGGGTCCGGCGGGTCAACAGGAATGGCCGGCGAGGTATCGAGGATGGCGCCCGGGACGATGATCGCCGGTGGGCCGGCCGGCAGAGCGAGATCCGTGTATCCCGTGCTCAGCAGGAGCCGTTCCTTGAGAGTCCAGAGCGCGGGGCGGAGCTTGCTGGAGTTGCGTCGTGTACAGGACGGACGGCGAAACGGCACGAGAGTTCCCTCCTCGCGTGAGCAAGATTCGTGGGGCCGATCGGTTTTCGCGGCGCGCAGGGCGGCTGATACCGGGGGCGTCTCTGCTCCGGAGAGTCGGAGCGAGCCGGCCGGGGTGAGGGCCTTGAACCGAACGTCGTGGTAGCGGGGTCCGCTTCGCAGGCCGACTCACGAAGTTGTCGGCACGGAAAAACCCCGGCGCAGGGGGCGAAACAGTTCCAGCGAAAAGACTGGATCTCGCCTCCACGAGAACTCTAGGCCAGGGTTCTCAACGGGCAACGGCGCGCTGTGCAATCACCACATGGCGGCCTGGCGTGAGGACGCGGCCTGCGTGTTTCCCGCTTACGACCGCGGCCCGCGGTCACCGGTGGGGTAAGCGCCCCAGCCCAGCTTATCGCGGAGGGTCCGGTAGAAGCTGTAGCCTGGGAGGCGGATCATGGGGAAGGGCGTCTTGCCGCGCCGGATGGTGACACGGTCACCGGCCTGGAGGGGTATCTGCACCTGCCCGTCAATCACCAGCACCGTCGCCGCACCGTCGCCCAGAGAAACCAGGTCATACGTCTTGTGGGCGCTATCCACCAGCGGGCGCTGGGTAAGCGTGTGCGCGCAGAGCGGCGTGACCACGAACATGTGCGCGTTCGGCGGCAGGATCGGCCCACCGGCCGAAAGGCTGTGTGCGGTCGAGCCCACCGGAGTGGCCAGGATCAGGCCGTCGCCACGATAGGTCATCACGCTCTCGCCGTCGATCGAGAGGCCGATCTCGATGAGATGAAAAAACGGAGCAGCGCGGAGGACGGCATCATTCAGTCCGCGGAAGTTCTGCGTCGGGCCTTTCCTGGGCGTGAGCGTGCAGCTCAGGGTCATCAGGTTCTCGACCATGAATCGCCGTCCGGCGAGGTCCGTGAGGCGCTCGAAGAAGGCGGCCGGCGTGAGATCGGCCAGGAAGCCCAGCCGGCCCACATTCACGCCCAGCACGGGCGTGGGGTGGTCATCCATCCGCCTGGCCGTGTGCAACACCGTGCCATCACCGCCCAGCACGACTGCAATGTCGGCCGGCAGTTGCGAGAGGTCCGAGTCGGCCGAAAGGTCGATACCGGCCAGGACCACGCCCGTGCGCAGACGATCCCCACGGCCAGCCGCTCGGCTTCCGCACGAACCTCTTCACGGGTGCCGTTGCCCAGGAGCATCAAACGGAGTGTGGACAGCGGCTCAGCCCGGTCGGGCGGAGAGGAAGAAGGCTCCATGAGCACGATGGCCCTCAACCGGGGATGATGGTCCAGCTGGCGATCCGGACAACCGGCTC
This sequence comes from uncultured Planctomycetaceae bacterium, assembly GCA_963833985.1. Taxonomy (GTDB): domain Bacteria; phylum Planctomycetota; class Planctomycetia; order Isosphaerales; family Isosphaeraceae; genus Aquisphaera. The sequence goes on along the minus strand of CAWIAD010000002.1, from coordinate 5,248,863 downwards.
TGCTGCTGTGACTCCATGACACCCGATCGAGAGCGTTCTGACAACGGCGAAGAGACCACGGGACGCGAGGGCATCCCCTTCCTTGGTCCTCGTTCACACGCTCCGCGCGGGAACCAGTCTGTCGCGAACCACTGGCTCCCCTCTGGTGAACGTGGTTTCAACGGTACTGGGGTGAAATGCCCGCGTGCGCGATGAAAGATCCCGCCGGCCGCTCAGCTCTTGGCCGATAAAGCAGGTGAGGGGGGCTTGGGTCCCGCACCGTTGGTGTGCGAGCCGTTGATCTCGGCGTCGCCCTCGAGTTCGGGCAACGAGAGCCCGACTGTATGGGCCAGCGCGACAGCCGACCGCACGATGCCGGCGACGTCGAGGCCCAGCTCGGCAAGCTGCTCGTCGCGCTCGGCGTGCATCACGAACCGGTCGGGCAGGCCCAGTCGGCGGACATGGGCGGTGGAGATGCCGGCGTCGCTGGCGGCTTCGAGCACGGCCGAGCCAAAGCCGCCCATCAGGCAGCCTTCCTCGACGGTCAGGACGAACGTGGCTTCCTCGACGGCCTTGCACACGGTGGACCGGTCCAGCGGCTTGAGGAACCGTGCGTTCACAACTCCCACGCGCAGGCCGTGTTGCTCACGCAGTTCCTCGACGGCGCGGACGCACGAGCCGAGCATGGCTCCGCAGCAGAGGATCATGCCGTCGGTCTCCCATTCCAGGACCTCGGCCTGGCCCAGCTCGATGGGCTGCGGCTCGCGCTCGACCGCTTCCAGGTTGGCCCGGGGGTAGCGGATCGCGGTGGGCGAGGTATGGGCGAGGGCGAAGTCGATCATGGGCTCGATGTCGTGTTCGTCGCCAGGTGCCATCACGACCATGCTGGGGAAGACGCGCAGGTAGGCCATGTCGTAGCTGCCGTGGTGAGTCGGACCATCCGCGCCCACCAGGCCGGCGCGGTCGAGGCAGAAGACCACTGGCAAGTTCTGGAGCGAGACTTCCTGGAAGATCTGGTCGTAGGACCGCTGAAGGAACGTGCTGTAGATGTCGACGACAGGCCGTGCGCCGGCCTTGGCCATGCCGGCGGCAAAGGCCACGGCGTGGCTCTCGCAGATACCCACGTCGAAGAACTGGCCCGGGAACGACTCGCGGACTTTTTGCAGCTTGTTTCCCTCGCACATGGCTGCCGTGAGGATGGCCACGCGCGCGTCCCGCCGGCAGGCCTCAAACAGGGCATCGCTGACGGCGTCGGTGTAAGTGCGGCTCGACGAGGATTTGAGCGGGATGATGCCGTTCTCGGCCTTGCGGAACGGCGCCGGGGCGTGGAACTTGACCGGGTCCTTCACGGCCGGCTCGAAGCCGTGACCCTTGTTGGTCAGCACGTGCAGGAGGATCGGCCCGTCCATCGCCTTGACCTTCTCAAGGTATGTGCGCAGACACTTCAGGTCGTGGCCGTCAATCGGGCCCAGGTAGGTGAAGCCCAGCTCCTCGAAGAGCATGCCGTGGTGCAGCGAGGCCTTGATGGCGTCCTTGAATTGCTGGAACCAGCGTTCGGCGTGCTCGCCGACTAAGGGGATGCTGGGTAAGAGGGATTTGACGCGCTTGTTCCAGTCGTGATAGGTGGTCGACATCCGTGCGCGGTCGAGGTAGTCGGCCAGGCCGCCGACGCGCGGGCAGATTGACATCTGGTTATCATTGAGGATGACCAGCAGCTTGGCTTTCCGGCCGCTGGCATCATTGAGCGCCTCGAAGACGATGCCCGAAGGAAGTGCCCCGTCGCCGATGACGGCCACGGCATGGCGGTCGGGCCGGCCCATGAGCTGGTCGCCGAACTTCAGCCCCAGGGCGGTGGAGGGAGCGCAGCCGGCATGGCCGGTCATGAACAGATCGAAGGGGCTCTCGGCCGGGTTGGGATAGCCCATCAGGCCGCCCCGTGTGCGGATGGTGTGCAGCTCCGCGGCCCGGCCGGTGATCAGCTTGTGGGGGTAGATCTGGTGGCCCGTGTCCCAGATCAGCCGGTCCTGCGAAAAGTCGAACGAAAGATGCAAGGCGAGGCAAAGCTCGACCACGCCAAGGTTGCTTGCAAAGTGCGCGGACCGCCGGCCGACCACGCCGATGAGCTCGGTTCGCATCTCGGCGGCAAGCTGATCAAGCTCCTTTTCGGACAGGTTCTTGAGATCATCGGGTGTCGCAATCCGTGCCAGCAACGAGTCCACATTGACCATCAACGATCCCTTTCCAAAAGAGCCAGCGCCAGCTCGCGGAGACGATAGCCGCGAGGACCCAGAGGCGCGATCGCCGCCGTGGCCTCGTCGGCGAGCTGCCGGGCGCGACGGCGGCTGCCATCAACGCCCAGAAACCGCGGATAAGTCCATTTGCCGTGCCCGGAATCCTTGCCCACGCGCTTGCCCAGCTTGGTCTCGTCCCCCTCCACGTCGAGCAGATCGTCGACGATCTGGAACGCCAGGCCCACGGCCCGCCCGTAATCGTCCAGGGCCTCCTGGTGTGCCTGGGGAGCATGCGCAATCACTGCCCCCATCTGGAGCGGAGCCCGCAACAACGCACCCGTCTTGCGGCGATGGATGGCCTCGAGCGCGCAGAGCGAGCCTTCGAGGTGCTGTCCGCAGAGCTGCTGCTCCGCCTGGAGGTCCGCCATTTGCCCCCCCACCATGCCGGCCGGACCGGCAGCCCCGGCCAGGATCTGCACGCACCGCAGCGCCGCGGCCGCCGGTTCCACTTCTTGAGCGATCAACTCGAACGCCAAGGTCAAAAGACCATCCCCGGCCAGAATGGCCGTCGCCTCGTCAAACTGCTTGTGGCAGGTCGGCCTCCCGCGACGCAGGTCGTCGTTGTCCATAGCGGGCAGGTCGTCGTGGATCAGGGAATACGTATGGATCAGCTCCAGGGCGCACGCCGGACCCATCGCCGCGGTCGCATCGCCACCACAGGCTTCGGTGGCCATCAAGCAAAGCAGGGGCCGTAGCCGCTTGCCTCCTCCCAGGACGCTGTAACGCATCGCCGCGGCCAGCCGTGCCGGCGTTGCCGTTTCGCAGCCGTTCTCAACTTCCGGTAAGTACCCATCCAGTGCGTCATCCACCTGGCGACGCGCCTGTTCCAGGTAATCGCGTAACGAAAACTCACTCGAAATTTGGGGGCAAGGTGTCATGGGACAGTTTGTTACGTCATGTTCCAGGAACCCGGGCGGAACCCTAGCGTGCTGGCGGACGATGGGTTCACAGGGCTTGCCTCCCCGGGCGCCCGGTGCTCTCGATATTGTTGACACTCAGGACCCGAATGTCCACATGCCACCCGCGAAAACTTTGTACGGCAAAGCGTCGGATTCGGCAAGCCGCTTCGCCGCGTCCCGCCACGGGTGGTGAGATGGAGCAAATGGGCAAAGATTGATGCCAGCACATATTCCACAAATCCTTTACTTATCAAGTTTTGCGTTCTGTGGGAAGAGGGAACCTCGGAACCTGCCGCGAAACGGCCGGGCGAAAGAATACCCGATCAGGCGGCAATCAATGTAAAAATATTCAGGTTTAGAGAATCGGGAAGGAAAAAGGGGATGGCCCTGCGGCCGGGGGTCGGTGGGAAGCTCGGGCTGTATCCGTAAAGGACTGGTGGGGCTGCTGCCAGGGCATGGCCTGGTAGCTAGAAGGGCGGTTCGAGAACATCGGCCTCCGGCTCGGCCAGCGGCCTGGTACGCCGTGGACGCGCCGGCTTCGGTGCGATGACCGGCTCGAGGATGTCTTCGGTGGCGGGTGCCTTCTGCACTGGTGGAGCTGGCGCGGCCTTCTCGCTCTGAACACCCATGGTTGCAGAGGAGTCGAACGCGACCGTCTTCGGGCTCCCGGCGGCATCGACGCCCGTCAGCAGCGCCACGGAGCGTTCCGCACGCTCCAGCAGCGCATAGCACCGGCTGAGCAGCCGGATGCCCGTCTCGTACTTGCTCAGGGCCGCCGCCAGTTCGGGCTCGCCGCGCTCCAGCGACGCGACGATCTGCTCGAGCTGGCTGACAGCGGCCTCGAAGCAAGGCTCAGGTTCCTCGGGCATGGTTCACTCGCGGACAAAGCGCGTTCCGGCGCGTTCAGGGGATACCGCTTGGGTTTCAGGTTCGATCCATTCTCAAGGTACTCTCCGGAGGCGATCCGGCCAAGGGAGCGGTGACCACCCCTGGCCGGACGCGACGCGCGGCACTCGACGGCCCGAGCTCAACGGCGCCTGGCCGGAAGCTCTCTCCGTACATGCGCCAGGCTGGCCCGCGCGACCGGAGTGGCCGTTGCCCTGGGAGTTGTGTTCACGACCTGCTTGCTGGCGAGCTTGACCGCGGCAGTCCCGTACCTGGAACGGCCCGGCTGGTAGGTCGGAATATGGCTGGAGGTTCCCGGCGTGCCGGGAGGACTCACGGGCGTGGCCGAGCCGATCACGGATCGCGGCGCGTAGACCTTATGGTGTTCAGCGTCAATCTCGGCCACAAAGTCGCCGCCCGGGTGGTTGTTGCCCGACGGGAAATAGCTGTAGAACTCGCCGTCCAGCGCATTGCCCGCGATATCCTGGATGCCCGTCAGGTTCGTCGGACTCACCGAGCGGGCCGTGAACAGGAAGTGGCCCCCGCGGAGGTACCGGTTGTGGTTGATGACGACGGTCGCCGCCTGGGCGCCGGTCTGCGTGCCCGGGCTGACGGTGATCGAGGTCACCAGGAACCTGGGTACACGCTTGGGGTTGAACGGCGAGTAGATGAGCGAGAAGGCGTAGTTGTTGGCATCGACCACGGTGGACTGGTTCATACCCACACCGGCGTTGCCCACCCCGCCGAAATCCTGGAAGGTGATCTGCACCTGGCCGTGGATGCGGTCGAAGTAGATGTTCGTCACCTTCGGTCCGACCGTGTCGATCACCAGGCTGGACACGATGGTCGTCATGTTGCTGATTGTGTGCCCCGAGCTGTCGGTGGCCTGCGCGGTGATGGCGTAGCTGCCGTCGGACAGAGCCATGCTCGAAGTGATGCTCCAGGCGTCGCTGGAGTCGGACCGGGTTGTGCCCAGGAGGACCGGCGAGGATGAGCCGGCCGCCGTGGCGTAGAGCGAAACCGTGGCATCCGGCTCGCTGGTCGTGCCGATGAAGTTCGGCTGCACCACGTTTGTGATGTTGTCGCTGTTCGAGATGCCGGAGTCGCTGGAGGGGTTGAGCTTGCCGGTGAGGGTCAAGGCCCGGTCCGTGACGAGTGCGTTATTGGTCAGGTTCAGCGTCGCGCCGCCGGTCTCGGTGATATAAACATGGATCAGATAGTTGCCGGTCTGGGGTCCCGGCAAGCCGGTTCCCGGAGCGCCGGTGGGGAGCGAGTCGGCGTAGGTGTGGCTTCCATCAACAGCGTAAGAAACACCGCTTCCCCCCGACGAAGGGCTCGCCACCAGGATGCCGGCCGACTCGGGCGAGCCGTCTCCCCAGTCGATCATGATCCGGAAATGATCCGGGCTGGATGAGGGATTCGTGTCGGTAAGCAAGGCGAGGGTCCCCGTGAAGTACATGCCCTCCGTGACGCTCAACGTCGGCGTGGTCGTTCCTGAAAGCGGCGCATCGACGATGGTCGCCTGGGACGTGGCAACCGCCTGGGCGCCCGACGCGGTCTTGGTGATTGTGGTGACCACCTGATAAGGGCCGAGACCCGCGTACGTGTGGTCGCCGTAGACGCTGAAGACCGTTCCGTTGGCGGTTCCGGCGGAGACGATGCGCGTGGCTGAAGTTGCGGCGCTGCCGTCCCCCCAGTTGATGCTGGCCGTGTAATCCGCCGGAGTTCCAATGGTCCCGGTGTCTGTGAACGTCGCGACCAGGACGTCCGCCGATGGAGAGCTGACGACCGGGTAATCACTCAGCGGCAGTCCCTGGTAACCAGCGATCGGCGCACCCTGCGCGGACAGCGGCGCCGCGGCCACCGTGGCCGACGATACAATCGGACTGGGCGTGGACGCGACCGGGCCGGTGGTCGTCACCACGATGGTTGTGCCGCCGACGGTGGTCGAACCGGTTGCGCCCAGCGCGCTCAGCGTGACGTTGACCGGAAATGTTCCCGTGGCCGCAAACGTATGGCTTCCCAGTACTTCGAATGCGCCGGGTCCGGTGGAAACGATCTGGCCGCTGGAAGCCGCCGTGCTGTCGCCCCAGTTGATCGAGGCCGCGAAGTCGGTCGGGGTCACGCCCAGGTCGCTGTCGGTGAAGGTTGCGACGACCTGGTTGTTCACTGGCGTGCCTTCAACGCCCTTGATCGTTGCGGCCGTGCCCGAAGGTGCGGTCGCCGGCTCGGTGATGTGGACGCTCGCGAGGTTGGCGTAGTTGAGAATCAGCGACGGACTGGCCACGATCTGACCTGGGTTCGTGAAGGTCAGTCCGGCCAGGGTGGAAGTCACGTTCAGCGTGTTCGTGCCGGTGCCGCCCTGCAAGTTGTAACTCGACAGGCTGCCGGTGCCGAAGCTGCTGACATTGAACGTATCGTCGCCGGTTCCCCCTTTGATCGTCACGTTGCTGATGCCGGTGCCGAACGTGATCGGGTCGGCGAGAGCATTGCCGTTGACCTGGGTGCTGGTCACACTGAAGGTGCGGCTCGCGGAGTTGCTCGAATCGTCCACGCTCAGAACGCCGCTGCCCCCGGTGGACCTGGCGGTGATCGCGGCCTGGATGCCGGCCAGACTGCCGGCATTGCCAACGTGCACGCTGGTGGTTCCTGAACCGGCATCAACGACCGTGCTCGCATCCACGGATTCGATGTTGATGTTATCTTGACCGAGCTTCGTGATCGCGATCGATGTCACGGAGCTATCCGGCCCGGTGACGGTGTCGGTCCCGCTTCCCGTCCAGCCGGCCAGGACCGCACCGGGTCCAAGCGTGATGGGTTGAGTCGACTCACTGAACGTGTAGCTGCCGGCCTTGCCCGTGGTGGACACCGTGAGCACGCTGCCCGATCCGGGAGTGCCTGTCTCGGCGTAGCTGAGAGCGCCACCGGCGATATCGAGAGTGATCGTGGAAAGAAGCGTGCGCTCCTCCAGCAAGTCCAGGAACTCGCAAGGCCGTCGCCGGGGCAAACGCCTCCCGCCAGCAAGTGCCCTTGAAGAAGAAGGGCGCCGCAGTCCGAACCAACCCGTGTGGACCGGAATTCCGGAATCACGACTCATCGTTCTGTCTCCCGTGGTGTGGATTCCTGGCGAGTGCCGCCAGGAAGCGTACGCTTCCGCTGTGGGACCCGTCTCGATGCACGAAGGGGATGATGGCTTGCCTGAAGTAGGCTATCAATAATACCTATCCTTCCAGGCCGTGCAAATCGTATTCAGTCGTGGCGACTGCTAGAGATTATCCAGAGTGCTAACTCGGTGCTCCAGCAGCCGTATCAGTTCAGGAAGTGGAGGGAGTGCCAGGTGAGATGGATGAGATCACCCGGGAAGTGACCTGACCAGAGGCCAGGCGGGTGTGGATGAGGTCATCGGGTCGAACGTCGCTGGCGGATCGGACGAGTGTGGTTTTGTCGGCCTGGAAGGTGAGGCTGTAGCCGCGGGCGAGCACGGCCAGGGGGCTGAGGGCCTCGAGCGAAGCGGCCAGGCGGGTCAAGAGGTGTCGGCGCGCTTCGAGGGTTCGGTGCATGGCCTGCTCGGCGATCTTTCCAAGCTGGTCGAGGCGGGCACGCGCCTCGCAGAGGCGAGCCTCGGAGAGGATGCGGATGCGCTCGGCGAGGCGGTCGAGGTGCATGGCAACCTCGCGGGCATCGGGCACGGCGAGCTCGCCGGCCTCGCTGGGTGTGAGGGCGCGCCGGTCAGCGGCCAGGTCAGCCAGGGTGACGTCGATCTCGTGGCCCACGGCGGAGATTGTCGGCAGGCGCGACGCCGCGATGGTGCGGACCACGATCTCCTCGTTGAAGGCCCAGAGGTCCTCGGCGGACCCGCCCCCACGGGCGATGATCACGAGCTCGGCGTCCTTGACCTGGTTGGCCAGCATGATGGCGGCAGCGATCTCGGCGCCTGCACCGTTGCCCTGAACGCGAGCCGGCGCGATGAGAATCTCCGTGGGGTTCCAGCGCCGGCCGGTCACCTGGAGCAGGTCGCGAACCGCGGCACCGGTCGGGCTGGTGACGATGACGATGCGCCCCGGGTAACGCGGCAGCGGCCGCTTCCGCGCGGAATCGAAGAGCCCCTCGGCCGCAAGCCGGGCGTGCAGCCGGCGAAAAGCCAGCTCGAGTGCACCCAGGCCATCGGGCTCGAGGTGGCGGACGACGACCTGATACTCGCCACGGGGAGGGTAGACCGTGAGCCGGCCGAGCAAGCGCACGGCCAGGCCGTCCGAGACGTCGAAGGCCAGGCGCTGGGCGTCGCCTCTCCACATCACCCCGCGGATCGCCGCGGACTGGTCCCTGAGGCTGAAGTAGAGATGCCCCGACTTCGGCCGGGCCAGGTTCGTGATCTCGCCGTGCAGGGCGATCTCCGTGAAGTCGGTCTCCAGGGCATCCTTGATCCGCTGCGTCAGTGCGGAGACGGTCTCGAACATCGAGGCGAACGGATCGGGATCGGGGCGCAACGATGAAGCACTCGACATGGGCCGCGCGGATCGTGGAGACCAGGGTTTCAGGGTCAGCTCGAAGGAGGTTCAATCTAACGCGGCCGGTGGACGATGAACAGCCGTCGGCGTTCCCTGGCCCGTGCGAACGACTTCCAGTTGGTGTACCCACATCGAGCATTTCCAGTAAGATAGGCGGCTCAATGAGTCCAGGGTCTTGCACGGCAGGATACGATCGGGGAGTCATCCTCGTTCATGAAAGAGAGCGATCCCCTGTCGCACGGCGTCCGCGCATCGCTCCAACCGGGGCGGCTTCTTCGCCTGGCGGGCCTGGGGTGCCTTTGTGCCTGCGCATTCTTCGCCTGGGAGCTCGTTCCCGCGTGGTTCTCGCTCGCCTGGGAATCTCTTCCTTATTCCACGCGGTGCAGCATCGCCACCGCGTTCCTGAATGGATTGCTCATCGCTTACGTGGCGGTGCTGGCGATTGCCATTCTGGGACTGCTCATCGGCAGCCTGCTGCTGACTCGAGGGCGGGCGGCGATCTTCCGCCGTCCCAGGATCGCCCGGCTTTTTCTGCTCTGGAGCTCGCTGGTCCTGAGCCTGGGCATTCTGGAGCTGACCGCGGCAGTCTGGACCGGCTGGCTGCATCGCGCCCCGGCACCGCCGAAGCCCGGGGCCAGGACGGCCGATGCCTCGTCGAAACTGCCGACGGCGTTTTCCGACGAGAAACCGGAATCGAGCGCTGAGCCCTTGCGCGTCCTGGTCATCGGGGAATCGAGCGGGCGCGGCGAGCCCTATCACCCGTGGCTCTCGGTGGGTCAGATTGTCGGCTGGCAGCTCGAACGGGTCTTCCCGGACCGGAAGATCGAGGTCGACATGTGGGCGGAGGGCGGCGCGACCCTGGAGCGGATGCATCAGAAGCTGTCCTTTCTGAACTACCGGCCGGACCTGGTTCTGCTCTTTTCCGGCCACAACGAGTTCCAGGGCCGCTATGCCTGGGACCGTAACCCGCCCTACTACGATGACGAGCAAGAGCGCAAGGCCGTGAGGTCACTTGTGGACCTGATCCTGCGGCAGTCGTCGATCTGCCGGCTGATCCTCGAGACCCTGGACCATCAGCGTCTCGAGCGGATCCCCCGGGCGGTGATCACGCGGCAGCTCGTCGACCGTCCGGTCTGTACGGAGAGCGAGCGAGCCCGCATCCTGAGCGACTTTCAGAGCAGGACCGAGGCGATCGCCACTTACTGCGAGGCGATCGGCTCACTGCCTGTGTTCATCGTCCCTGGTTCGAACGACGGCGACTTCGAGCCCAGCCGGTCGGTCCTCCCTCCCACCGCGGGCCGGGACGTGCGCGAGGCCTTCACGCAGAGCTTTGATCATGCCCGTGAGCTCGAGCCGGGCGAACCGGCGCAAGCCTGCGCTGCCTACCGCGCCCTGCTCAAGACCGCGCCCGGGTTTGCCGAGGCGCATTACCGCCTGGCGCAGTTGCTGGAACGGGCGGGAGAGTGGAACGAAGCGGCAACGCATTACGTCGCGGCGCGTGAAGCCGATGCCATGCCCATGCGCTGTCCCGAGGCATTTCGCCGGGCCTACCATGACGTGGCCGCACGCCATCCCCGGCTCATCCTCATCGACAGCACCCAGGTGCTCAAACCGGTGAGCCCGCACCAGATCCTGGACGACCACTTCTACCACGACGCGCAGCATCCCAACCTGTGCGGTTATCTCGCGCTGGCTCAAGAGACCCTCAAGCAGATGCACGACCGTCACGCTCTGGGCTGGCCCGCCAGGGCCGCCACGCCCATGATCGATGCGGACCAGTGTGCCAGGCATTTCGGGTTGAACGCGAGAGCGCTGGGCGACTGTCTGCGAGCGCTCCGGGCACTTTTACGGATTGACCGCGTTCATCCGCCACGATCCCAGCGAGCGGCTGAAACGCGAGAACGAATACCAGCACGCGGCCAGGTTGATCACCGGGGGTAAGCCGCCTGAGTCGGCCGGGATCACCGGCCTGGGCGTGCACCCCGCGCCGGCACCCTGATCAGGATGGTGTCCATGACGCCCCAGGATGGAGCTTCCCGCGCTGCGATTCTGGTGGCAGTGGAAACCGCTTACCCGTTGCTGATCCTGGGAGGCGCTCGGCCTGGCGGTGCTCACGGCGCTGGCGTTCGTTCGACTGCGGCACCGGCCGGGCCGTGGCCGCCGTCTCATCCTGCGTGCCACCGCTGTGGCGACGACCACGCTGGCGGGCCTGGTGCTGGCCGAGTTTTCCTGCGCCCTGTATGCGTCGTGGCTGCATCGCGCACCCCGGCTGAGCATGACGAACGCCCCGGCCAGGGCTGCCGGACCGGATCAGGATGCCACCATCGTGGTGGTGGGCGAGTCGAGCGCGGAGGGGGTGCCGTACAAGGATTGGCTATCCGTCGGCAAGCTCGTCGTCTGGCAGCTTCGCTGGCTGTTCCCCCGGCGCATGTTCCACCTGGAAGTGCAGGCCAGACCCGGATGGACGCTGGAGCAGATGCACCAGCGGCTGGCGGAATCCCGGCAGCGCCCGGACGCGGTGATCCTCTACGCGGGACACAACGAGTTCGCGTCACGGCACGCCTGGTCCTCGGAAGTTCCCTACTATCGGGACGATCCACCGGCCTGGTGGACGAAGCGTCTGGCGGCCTGGGTCACGCAGCATTCGCCGCTCTGCCGGCTGGTTCACGAATCCCGGGAGCGCATGTTGGTTGCACTCCCGCCGGAGCCACGGCCGCGCAGCATTGCCGACGTGCCGTCGCACACCCTTGCCGAGCACCGCGAGCGGCTTGAAGACTTTCGCCGCCGGCTGCAAATCATGCTGGCCGATCTGCAAGCCTCGGGTGTGCTCACGGTGGTCATCATACCGCCGGGAAACGACGCCGGTTACGAGCCGAACCGGTCGCTCTTGCCTGCTGATCTGCCCATGGCCCAACGTCAGGAGTTCGTCCGTCAGGTGGAGTGGGCGCGCGCACTGGAAGCGCATGAGCCCGAGCAAAGCATGGAGCGCTATCGTGCCCTGATCGCGCAGCAGCCTGGCTTTGCCGAGACGCACTTCCGCCTGGCTCGAATGCTCGAACAGGCGGGGCGCCTGGAAGAGGCGTACCGCGAGTACGTTCGGGCCCGCGACCTGGACGGCCATCCGATGCGCTGCGTGAGCTCGTTTCAGGACGTCTACCGCACGCTCGCCCCGCGCTACGGAGCGGTCCTGGTCGACGGCCAGGCGGTCTTCCACGCCCGGCACGCTTGCGGCCAGCTCGATGATGCTCTGTTCCACGACGCGATGCACCCCTCGCTGGAGGGGCACCTGGCGCTGGCCGAGAGCGTGCTGGCCGCGCTGAAGTCGCGCGGCGCGTTCGGCTGGCCGGCCGGCATTCCCGCTCCAGCCCTTGATCCGTCTGCCTGCGCCCGGCACTTCGATCTCACTCCGGCCGCCTGGAAAGAGGTGTGCCGGTTCGCGGCTCGCTTTTACCGGACCACCTTGCGGATCCGGTTCGATGCCGCGGAACGCACGCGGAAAGCGCAGCGTTATGAACTGGCGGGGAAGCGCCTGGAGGGGGGTGCCGAGGCGGATTCACTCAACCTGGCGGGCGTCGGGGTCAAGCCGGCGTGTCGCGGCGATCCACTCTCGGGACGATAAAACGGGCGGGCTGGCGGCGGCCGGGACGGAAGCCGGCCGGGCCCCGCGTTGCTCGGCGGCTGGCCCTCGCTGCGGGCGAGCCGCTGAAGCAGGGCCAGAGCAGGTGGGCGACGGCCGAAGTCGGATCGTGGGCGATCCGCGCCTCGAGCTCCCTGAGATAATCGGCCATGGCGTCGTTCTCCTGCCCGGCGTGAACCTGGCCGGCCGCCTCGATCTCCAGGCGGAACCTGCCGCCGGGACGATGCGCACAGAACACGTAAAACACGAGAGCCCGCGTGAGTACGGCGAGCTCGGTCCAGACGGCCAGGAAGTTCAGCGGCTGGCCCAGCAGCGTTCCCTGGCGCGTGTTCAGACCGTTCCAGGGGATGTCCCCGCAGAGATAAAGCGCCTGGCCGTCGCGCAGGGCGGCACGGGCGCGGAACAGCAGCTTGATGCCCTCCTCGGGCGTCAAATCGCGGCGCAGGAACATCTCGCTCTGCGGATGCGGGGGTCTGGCTTCATCGAACCACGCGCGCAATTCACGCGAGACGTGCCGTGGACGCTGGATGAGGGCGCGCAGGGGCAACCGGGCGCGGGCCAGCCAGTGCAGGCCGGCAATGTACGCACCGTGGTGGCTGCCGACGAGAATCGCGCCGCGGCCGGCCTCCAGAGCTTGCTGAAGGCGCTCATTTCCCGTGACATCGAACCGCGCCAGAGGGCCTTCTCCGAGGATCCTTCCAGCGTGCAGTCGCGCGCCTGGAACCGCGCCGAGCCGGCGGCCAGGTCAAGCCAGAGCGCCGCGGCCGGTGCATCCCGTTCGAGCGCCGGTTGAACCGCCATGAGCGCGGCTTGCAACCGCTTTTTTCGTCCCGGACAGAGCACCGCCAGGGCCTGGCCCAGGCGACGCAGGGCCGCATCGCAGCGTACCGGACCCAGCCGGCGAAGCACGGGCAAGAGCAGGGAGTAAAACACGAACTTCCAGCAGAAGAGCTCGCGGAGCAGCGGATTCATTGTTGTGGCCCCTCGGTCTCAGCTTTCCTCCCCCGCGATCGTCCCGAGGCGCTGGTAGTCCACCTTGTCCGTCGAGGTAGCGGGAAGGCTGCCCAGAAAGGTGATCGTGTCGGGTACCATGTAGTGGGGCAGGTAGACGGTGCAATGCCGTTTCATGGCGATGATGGACCTCTTGTGGTCGGGCTTGAGGGCCACGAAGGCCGCGATCGACACTCCCGCCTCGTCGGAACGGGCCACGACGGCCGCGCGGTCGACGCCGTCATGACGGTACAGGGCGGACTCGATCTCTCCGAGCTCGATGCGGTAGCCGCGCTTCTTGACCATGCGGTCGCGGCGCCCGTGGAACTGGTAGCAGCCGGTGCCATCGTCGACGACAAGGTCGCCCGTACGATACCAGCGCGTCTGCTCATCGCTGGTGAAGAACGCGCGGGCGGTGAGCTCGGGCTGGCCGAAGTAGCCACGCATCACGCCAGGCCCGGCGATCACCAGCTCACCCAGTGCGCCGGCGGCCACATCGTTGCCCTGCTCGTCGACGACCCGCGCCCGCAGCGGAGGACAGACCGATCCGATGGGATAGGGAGCGGTGCGATCCTCGGGGATGTCGTCCGGAATCGGGTAGGCCGTACAGACGTTGGTCTCGGTCGGGCCGTACAGGTTCCAGAGCCGAGACTCCGGCCAGAGCTGCCTGAGCCTGCGCAAGGGGCCGATCGGAAAGACCTCGCCCGCAAAGAGCACCAGCCGCGGGGCCTGGCGTCCGGGGCGATCGAGCCCGCCTTGGCTCGCTATGAGGGCCAGGATGGAGGGTGCCGAGTACCAGACACTGATCTGCTGCCGGCTGAGAAACGCGCCCAGTTCCTCGGGCTCCTTCGCCAGGCTCTCGCCAATGAGCACGAGCGTCGCGGCGTTGCGGCAAGCCATGAAGAGGTCGAAGACCGACAGGTCAAAATGGAAAGGCGCGTGCGAGGAGAAGCGGTCGTCCGCGTGCCAGGGGCCAAGCGTCTGCTGGCACCAGTCCAGGAACGTGAAGGCGTTGCCGTGCGAGAGCATGACACCCTTGGGTTGGCCCGTGGAGCCCGAGGTGAACAGGATGTAGGCCAGGTCTTCCGCATCACGGATCAGCGGCAGGGGAGAAGACGCATCGTCGGCCACGATATCGGCCCAGTGGGCGTCGGGAGCGGCGACGGGGGCTGGCTCGGAGCCGTCCCGATCAACAATGATCGCGCGGGGCAGGGGCCCCGGACCGGTCCAGGCATCCTTCAGAGCACCCGCCAGCGCACGGTCTACGACCACCGCCTTCACTCCGGCCGATGCGAAGATGCCCGCGGCGCGGAGGGCCGGGCCCGTGGGATCGACGGGCACATAAGCGGCCCCCGAACGGAGGATGCCGTGGACGGCGGCGACGGCCTGAAGGCTCTTGGGCAGCCACAGCCCCACGCGGTCGCCCCGGCCCGCTCCCCAGCGGGCCAGCCGTGTGGCGAGGCGATCCGCCTCATGCCGCAGCATGGCATAAGACAGGCTGCGGCCATGCTCGTCAAGTATCGCCGCGTGGTCCGGCCGCTCGGTCGCGGCGTGGTCGAGCAGCTTGCTCAGATGGAGTCCATCCATGGGCAAAATCTCTCTTGTGCGTCGAGTCACCTGCTCAGGGATCTCGGTGATTGATCGGAATCCTCGGGGAAAAGCAAGCGGTAGCGAGCCTCGTCCTTGACCAGCGAGCGGGCCAGTGCCAGGAAGAGCCGTTTGTGTCCCAGGGCGTTGGGATGGTCGTCCCATGCGGCGATCTCGATGGTCGCAGGGTCGAACCGGTCGAACGTATCACTCAGGTCGTAGATCGGCAGGGCGTGGTGGCCGGCGATCGCCTTCAGGCGGGCGACGGACTCGGCGCGGGCCAGCGGCGCATCGGCCTTGCCAACCCGGGGGATGATCACGACCAGCACCGGCATGCCCGCGCTGCGGCAGGTTCCCGCGAGCGCACCGATCGTGGAGTCGTACAGCGTCCAGTGATGCGGCTGCATCCTGGCCTTGATCTGATCCTTGAAGACCAGCTTGCCTTCGCCGTCAACCTCGAACTGCTCCGGGCCGACTCCGGCCTGCTCGAATGCGTCCTTGACGAAGCCGTAAGTCAGATCGGCCTTGCTGGCCAGGGCGTCGCAGAGATGGATCTCCATGAGCCGCGGGTCGAGCATTGTTGCCGAGTAGATGACGAGATCCGGGTGGAACGCCAGGGCCTTGCGGCGCAGTGTTTCTAGCCGCTGAAGTGGGCTATACGCGGCGACCGCGAAGTTGAGCACCTCGTACCGCCGGGGCGAATTCCGGCCCAGCCGCCGGGCGTGCCGGTTCAGCCATTCCTCGAGCTGGTGGCTGTAGGTCTCCTGGAAGGTCACGCCCCAGCCCATGTCGAGCGAGGAGCCCAGAAGGGCGATCCGGAAGGTCTCCGGGGGCTTCTCGACGGTGACCTCGGCACTGTGCATGCCGTGGGAGTTGATGACGAACGGCTGGCCGAAAAGCATCCGCCGCACGCCGGGCACGAGCTCGAACTGAAGGAAATCGCCGGGGAGCATCCGCGAGACGCCGGCGTCGTTGAACCGGACCCAACCGTTGGGCTTGCCCATGAGCCGCAGCGCCAGCTCGCCGCGCGCACCCTCCGCGCCATCGCCGCCGCCGATCAGCCCCTCGTAATAGCCCGCGGCATGCACCTCCCGTTCGGCCCGGTTCAGCTCCGGAGAGCGCGCCGAGGCCAGCAGCGAGCGGAGGAAGGTCCACCGTTCGGGCCAGGGTATGAATGCCAGAGCCAGCAGTAGCAGGCACTGGATCGCCATCATCCGGGCCGCGGCCACCGACGTTGCCGGGTTGCTTGCCATCGCGATCCAGCCCCCCTGTCACGATCCCAGAAGTCCGCGGTGCATCATTTCCAGCCACTCCGACAGTGTGGGGCTGGACCACAGCGACCAGAGTACGGCAATCGTGGTGAAGGTGGCCGCGGTCTTCAGCCCTCGAGCCGCCAGCCCCCGGACCACGATCCAACGGTCCGGATCGCGCGCTCTCCGGGCGGCCGGCCGTCTCCGGCTGCGCCGGGCGTCCAGCTGCACGTTGATCAAGACCAGAAGCCCCAGCACACCCCAGAACAGCGCATCAGGCACCGACAGTCCCCAGGTTCCCCGCAGCCAGTACGACTGGTACGCATGCAGTGCCCATGTGGCCAGAAAGACCGTCACCGTGGCCATCGCCAGGGCGGCAGATTGCGGCCACCGCTTGAGCCGGAAGACAACGGGATTGAAGAAAAGCCGAACCATGAAATCTTTCCAGTAAATGTTGATCCTTCTCCAGTAGTCGGTGAAGCTGGTGGCCAGTAGGTAGTGGTGGTGCGTGTCAGGAAGCTGGTAGCCGAACAGGTGAAGCATGCCGCAGGCCATGTGGAACTGCCCTGAAACGCGCATGTAAAGCAGGTAATTGCAAACCAGGTAGCCGGCAAGGCTCCCGAAGTCCTGGACGTCGGTGGCGGGGATGAGTAATTCGTGGTAGATCAGGCGATAAATCAGCAAGTGAATGGTGCCGCGAAACATCATCTGAAAGCCCCGCCGCTGGATCGCGTGAATGTCGTCGGCGAAGTAGCCGCGCTGGAGCGTCCGGTAGTCGACGACCGGAAAATGCATGAAGCAGAAGTTAGGCAGCAAGAAGAAGTAACCAGCGGCATCCACCAGCGATTCGGGGGCCTTCGCGTGCTTCAGCTCATAAAGGTAAATTATCGTGCGGAACATGAACATGGTTGCAATGATTGGCCAGACCGTGCTGGGTACGAACGAGAGCAGCGAGTGGCTGCGCGCCACGGCCAGGCCCACGGCCAGCGCGGCCATGCAGCCGGCACGAAGCCGCCAGGGCACAGGCGCGCAGCAGATGCCAATGAACACTGCGGCCAGCCCCACGACCACGGAGGCGATCTCGGTTCCGAAGACCCAGTACAGCCCGGCCACCGAGACCGCCAGGAAGAGCGGCTTCTTCCAGCGGTAGGGGGCCAGATAGTGGATCGGCAGGGCGGCCAGTGCCAGCTTCGCCAGCGCCAGGAACGCCCGGCCCTCGATCTGATACTTCTTGAACAGAACCACCAGGAGGCCAAGCTGGATCAGCGACCGGAGAAACGGCACGAGGCGGCGGCGGCAGGCTTCCGGCTCGTCCTGGTAGATCAGTTCCCACCACGATGGGGCCACGCGGCCGTCGCGCTGGGCCTGCTCCCCGGCGGGGAAATACTTGCGATGCGGCGCCAGCCTGCGGGTTTTATGGTCTCTGATCTCCGCACTCATGAACCGGCCCCCTGCCCCTGGCGGGACTCCCGGTCGTCCAGGGCTCAAGCCATTCGCACGGCGGATGCTCGAGGTCCTACCTCTGACTGAGCCAGCCCGCGGAAAATCGGCGCCCGGCATAACGGGATGAAAGGAAAGTCGACGGCGGAGATGACGGGATCTGGCGGAGGAGAACTGCCCGGGTGAGAAGGTTTGCGGGGACCGGTTCATCCATGAACCGGTGAGTCCCCCGCTGCGGCCGCGTCATCCCTGATACGCCTGCAATATCGCTACGGTTACCCGTGATAGATCATCGATACGTCCGTGTCCAGAACGAAAGGACGGCCCGCAGGAACTGCCGCGGAAGCACCTCGGAGTGCCTGGCGATTCCCTGGCCTCAAGCGGCCAACGCTGGCGCGACAACTCAAGATTGTGGGTCTCCTTTCCCATGACTCCGGCGATTTAACCCTGAGCCCGCGGTGCTGTCAACCCGACTGGCCGATCTCGGTCTGATTTCACGCAGATCAATCACCCGGCGCCCGACCAGGATTGAGCCGACGTCTCGACTCGGCGCATGGCTCATGCTAGGCTGACTCTCTTGCAAGATTTCCCCGTCCGTACACCACCGGGTGCGCAGCGGATCTCCCTACAATCCATCGGCTGCGCCCCCGATCTGCTGCGAGGAGCCACTTGACGATGCCTCGATCTCTGCGGGCCGCGATGCTGTTCTCTCTCGTGGCTGCCTGTTTGGTACCTGAAGCTTTGGCGAGCCAGCCGGTGCCTGGCCAGGACCAGAAGCCGGCGCCGGAGATCACCGGCGACCTCAAGACCATGCAAGGGGAGTGGGTCTCCCGGGACGGCCAGGGCAATGAAAGCGTCTGGAGCTTCAAGAGGGAGCATGTCTCGCTCAAGACCCCGACCCGCGGCTACGAGATGACCATCAAGCTCAATTCCAGGGCCGAGCCCGAGAAGCAGATCGATTTCGACGTCCTCGAGAATTCGCCCAACGCAAAGGGATACAAGGCCCGGGGAATCTACCGCTTCACCAGCGACGGCACGCTCAAGATCTGCTTCAGCAATGGCGACTCGGGCCGTCCCAAGGAGTTCAAGACCGACTTCGGCAACTCGTTCGCCTTCGACCTGAAGAAGAGGCCGTGACGGTACCAGCCGGGTGACGATGGCTGATTCGGATTCCAACGACCTGGGCAAGGCGATTGCCACCCGCGGGCCGACGCCCGTGCTTGCCCTGATGCTGATCCTCGCGGCGACCGCCGGCGTGTACAACCTCTCGGCGCGTTCCGGAGGTGGTTCGGCGCAGGGAGATGGCTCGGGCCAGTCCACGGCACCGGCCGGGGTCCTCTCCGGCCCTCCCCCACACGCCAGCGAGGCCGACGCGCTGGAGGCGTGCGAACCGCTTCTGAGGTTCCTCAACCTGCGCCAGACGCCAGGCTCACTCGAAGAGCTCGCGGGCGCGCTGGGCGGATACCGCGTCACCACGGTGATTGCCTCGCTTCCTGACCCGACCGAGTCGCGCCTGGGCTATGACTTCGACATGGCGACCGAGGCGATCCAGCGGGCCATCGAGTCCGAGGGATACACGCTCGATCGTTTCCGCCTGCCGTGGCTTGATGCCTCCTCCTCCAGCGGCGGCGCGCCGGCCGCCTCCGCGCCCCCTGCTGCCGCCAGTGTTCCTGCTTCCGCTGCTGCTTCCGGGGCAGGCGCCACGCCGGCAGCACCAGGCCCCGCTCCCCCCGCGGCCGTCCTGGCCGCTCTCCGCGGTGCTCGGTATGAGCGTCAGCCCGGATCCATTTTGTTCCGGATCGACCGCTCTCCGCCGCAACCCGGCCAACTCGCCGCTCCCCAGGAACTGCTGCTCTTGCTCATCGTCGGCGAGACGCCGACGTGGGGCATCGAGCAGGAGGCGCTCACGACGAGCCTGAATATCGCCTGGTCGCTCGACTACCAGCGAAACAGCAAGTCGCTGGATCGCGAGCCGGTCATCCGCGTCCTGGCGCCGACGTTCTCCGGCACTGGCGATTCGATGGCGCGCGTGCTGCGAATGTGGGCCGAAGCCCGGCAGGAGCGCCGCGAGGCCCCCATCTGGGTCTGTTCGGGATCGGCCACTGCCATCGACAAATCCTCGTTCGAACGCAACGCCTCGCCCGCTCGTGCCCTCTACTCCGCCAGCGTGATTCCCGACGACATTCTGCTGGCCGCGCTCTACCGCTTCCTGGCCAACCCTGCCCGCCGGCACGATCCCTCCAGCCCCGCGCTGCCCGCGGGCAAGATTGCACTGCTGGTCGAGACCGGATCGGGTTACGGCTCCGTGGTGGGCAACACCTATGGCACCAGCGGCACCAGCAACCAGTCAAAACAGATCATCTCGATTCCCTTTCCGTCTCAGATCGCCCAGGTTCGAGCCAGCGAAGCGGCCAGCGCCAGCTCGGGCACAGGCGCTGCGGCCAAGAGCCGCGTCTCGATTCCCTTCGATCCACCGACGGGCCGCCAGACCGACCGCCTGCCCGCGCTTTCGCCCAAAATGACTGTCGCCACCGACAGTCTGATCCTCTCGAACATCCTCACGACGATCGCCCACGAGGACGTCCGTTACCTGGGTATCGTGGCGACCGATATCCTGGACGTGATCTACCTCACCCGGCTGGTCCGGGAGAATTGCCCGGATGTGCAGATCATCCTGGTGGGCAACGACCTGCGCTACTCCGATCCGCAGTTCACACTCGACTTTCGGGGCACCATCATCGCCTCGTCGTACCCGCTGGACGCCCGTGCCCAGGTCTGGTCGTATCCGTTCCAGGGATCCATCGAGCGGCGTCTCTTTGCCAGCGAGTTCGACGTCGGCCGGTACAACGCCGCGCTGGTGTTGCTGAACGCGGTGAGCGATCCCGACCGGGCCAATCGCCTGGTCGTCGATACCGCCAAGGCCGAGGACTTCCTGGTTTATGGCCGACCCTTCGTGGCCACGTTCCTTGATTCGGTGAACCGCCGTCCGCAGATCTGGATCAACCAGGTGGGGCTGGGCCGGATCTGGCCGCTCGCGGTCCGCTCGCTCAGTCATTGCGAGACGGAACAGCGGGCGCGGGGCGAGGCCCTCATCCCCCCCATCGTCAGCCTGGACCCGCAGGCCGAGACGGTCATCTCGCTCAAATTCGAGTACGATTTTCCACTGATCTGGAAACTGGTCTTCTGCGTGGGCACCTTCGTCACGTTCATGGTTGCGGCGTTGGTGCTTTACACGAACCTGCGTGCCCGGAAAGACGGCGAGCCGCGGGCGCTGACAAGCTGGTTCGACCCGGTTCTCAGCCGGTTCGTGGTCTCCGGCCAGTCGAGCACGCGCAAGCATCTGTTCTTGACTTCGCTGTTGCTGGTCGCTCTGGCGGTACCGTACGGCATGCTGGCCACGCCCCTGGATGTGGCGATACCGCCCCGCGTGGCGCCCGCCGGGGATCGGGAGGCCAGGCTGATGGTGAGCTGGGACGTCTACGCACTGGCCATGCTGGGCATCCTGACCATGCTCTGGCTGCTCGTCCCCTTGCTGGTTTGCCTGCGCGAGGCGATTCGCCGGAACAGCTCCGGCAAGCGGACCGCGGGCAAAGGGCCGGTGCAAGTGGACCGCTGGCTGATCTTCGAGAGCCTGTTCTACAGGGTCATGACTCTCTCGGTGGTCGTGGTCGGAATCGCCTTCATTGTCATCCGTCTCTTCGAGTTCGCGCTGTTGCGCCCGGAGCTGCCGAATTCCTGGCTGGCGCTCGACCGCAGCGCCCATCTGCTGGGGGGAATCTCACCCATCGTGCCGGTCACCTGCATCGGCGCGGCGATCTTCTGGTGGTGCTATCTCGAGCTCAAACGGCTCAGGGCCTATCCGCTGCTGCGCAGAGGTTCGGAGTTGATCTCACTGGCGGGTGTGACGATGCCTGGCGACTTCCCCTGGAAGCGCGTCATTCCGCGGCTCAATGCCCGGTTCCGGCTGTGCGTCGACTTGCTGGAGTACCCGGTGACCGTGCTGGTCTCGAAGAACCTGCCCGTGGCCGGGCTGGTGGTCTCGGCCGTGGCCGGGCTGTTGGTCCTGGTCTGGGGCGTGATCTGGCCGCGGTTCATTCCCACGCCCGAGGGTGCGCGGTTCGATCTGCTGATCATCCTGGCGCTCCTGGCCTACCTGCTGCTGCTGGTCTACTCGCAGGTGCGTTACCTCTGGCTCTGGCGGTCGCTGTTCCAGCTCTTTCGCCAGATCAGCCTGCTGCCGATGGCTTCGGCCTTCGACCAGATCCCTCCCCGCGTGGCCGCGAAGTTCGGCCGGTTCCTGCGGACCTCATTGCAGGAGGACATGGACCTGGAGATCCCCCTTCAGCAATGCCGGCTGGTCCTGGGCTGGGCGCCCGCGGCCGAGCAAGCCGACGCCGCGCGGCTGCCCGCTCAGGAAGCGCTCCGGGCTGCGGTCGCGGCCCGCGGTCCCACCTCCGATGTGGAGCGGTTCGAGATCGTGTCGAACGCCTGTGTCGGGCCGGTCATGAACCTGGCGTGGCCAAGGCGCAGCCTGGAGCAGGCCTACGGCGGAACCATGGCCGACGACGGTCAGGCCAAGGGCGAAGCGGGTGGTCCCGTCACGCCAGACACCGATGCCGCCACCAGCCAGTGGCTCGACCTGGCCGAGCAGCTCCTGGCGTTGAGGGTTGTCTACCTGGTCAGCCAGTTCGCCCATCCGCTCCGCAGCATGTCGGCCCAGCTCATCTATGGGCCTCTGCTCTTGCTGCTGGCGGTGGCCTGGTACCCGTTTCACCCCCTGAAACTGATGTCGATCATCATCTGGGGGTTCATCGCGGCCGGCGTCCTGGCCACCCTGCTGGTGCTCCTGCAAATCGAGAAGAGCGACTTTGTGAGCCGCGTCTCTCGCAAGGCGCCCAACAGCTTCAAGCTCGATCAGACGCTGATGTCCAACCTGCTGCCGTATGCGGTGCCCGTCGTGGGCTTCGTGCTCACTGCGTTCCCGTCGCTTGGGTACTGGCTCGGCTCACTGCTGGAGCCGATCGGCCGGGCCGTGAAGTAGCGATCGGGCCCGACCCGAGCGGTTGCCTGGCGATGCCGCGCCGGTCTGCGCTGGCTGCGCGGCGCGTGTCGCTGTCTCGGCTACAAAGGCTCAAGCCGCCGGGCACGTCTGGCCGATGTCTGGGGATACCGACGCATCCCCATCGGCCGCAGCACCCTCCGCCGAGGTCATCCATGAGTTTTTCAGCTGATCGATCGAGACATCGAATCCCCATATCTGCTCTCAGCCTGGCTGCCTGGCTCTGCTGCATGGAGCTTCCGTCCCGGGCGCTCTGCCTGGAAACACCACTTCGTCCCGAGCAACTGCTTCACATGACCGGCCCCGAACTCGAGGCACTCTATCGCCAGGGAAGCGCCACGGCCATCCCGGCGGGGCGAGTCCGCGGAACGGCCATCCTGGCACCGGGAACGCGGCGGAACGTGACCATGGCACGGGGAACCCGGATCCTCTGGCAGGGCAAGGTCTTCGATCCCGCCAGCTCGTCGGCGGTCAATCGTTTCTTCGGCCTGCCGATGATCCGTGCCCAGGTCTATCAGCAGCAAAGCTGGCTCGACGGAGCACCGGCGTTGATCCTGGACTACAGCCAGACCTCACGCGTCTACGCCCGGAATCGCGACGAGATCCGCCAGATCGGTCCCGGCCTCTTCCTCGGTCTCATGTACGCGCGCACCGAGCCGCAACCGACTCTGCGCATGTATTTCGTGCTGGAGGCCCAGCCCTGACCGGCCCGTCCACGAACGAACCGGTTCCGACTGGCCCGCCAGTTGCATGATCATCATGACTGTTACTGGCCCATCGGTGGACGGCGGGTCATGCGGGGCAGCCATCTCGACAACGAGGCGATGACGATGAACCGCCAAGAGCGCGAGGACGAGATTCGAAATCTCCTGACCACCCAGCGCGGGAAGGAGGAGATCCTGGAAATCCTCAAGAAGCATGCCGGCATCGAATCGGGCAATCTTCCGCCCTTCGGGACCTTGCTGGTGGAGACGATTCTCAACTACGAGTATCCGCCCCCGTCTGACAATGAACCGTCCCCGGCCCAGGAATCACGTACTCCGGCGGCCAGTGTGGCCACGGCGGAGCCAGGGGACGTCAAGTTCGACGCGCCCCCCGGCCAGGAGGCACCAGGCGGTTGAGCTGGCTGGGTCAGGACCAGGGCCACCAGGCCAGGTAACGTTCCCAGACAGCTCCCAGCACGGTGGCTGCGCCGGCACGGATCTTGATATCCACCTCGCCCGAAATGGTCGTGTCCTCGGGGTTGATCTCGACTGTCGTGGTGCCCATCCGGCGGCCGACCCGGACGGGTTCGACGATGTACTCGAAGAGACTACTGGTGCCGACGCTGAAGATGAGATCGAAGCCGGTGCCCATCTCGAACCAGAGACGGGAAAGCTTGTCGTAGGGGAGTTCTTCCTCGAACAGCACGACCTTGGGGCGGATCAGGCCCTGGCACTCGGCGCAACGGGGCGGCAACGCGAGGCCGGAATAATCGGGCGTCGTGGACTGCTGGCCACACTGCGTGCAGAGCAGCTCATGCAGGCTGCCATGGAGGTCCAGTACGTTGCGGGACCCTGCGCTCTGGTGCAAACCATCCACATTCTGAGTGAGCACCCAGACTGCGTCGAAGTAGTCATCCATTTCGGCGATCACTTGGTGACCGCGGTTCGGAGTGGCATGACGACTCGTCTTCTCAAGTTCAAGCAGATAATGCCAGGTGATCTCGGGACGCGTGCGGAGCATCGACCCCGAGAGCGCTTTCTCGATCGACAGTCCGTGTGGGGTGGTCTGCTGGACCCGGTAGAGCCCGTCCCGTCCGCGGTAGGTGGGAAGTCCGGAATCGGCCGAAATTCCCGCGCCCGTGATGAACAGCAGGCGCCGGGCCCGACTCATGGAGTGGACGATTCGGTCGATGGCACGCTCGTCATCCTGCGATAGCACCGGCGCGTCCATGGCGCGGTCGGTCTGAGTCGAGCACATGGTGAGACTCGCAGTGACGGACTTGACGATCAGTCAGGCCCGATTGAGCAATTACCAAAGAGCGAAATTGTTATACCATGCTTCAGTCTGCGACTTCAAGAATTCCTGAAAATCCTTCATCCACGCTTGGCATCACCCTTAACTTGATCTCCGAGGCAAGATGACGAGGACGGTCCGTTGCGAGCAAGCGGTGTACGGCAGCTTTGCGTTCTGGAGCCGTGGCTATGCCTTGCTCTCGTCTTCCGCCGGCTGTCGCGCGGACTGGCTCGATGCCCTGAAAGCGGCCGGGCAGAAATTTGGCGAGCGCCCGCCCGGCGTCCTGGATCAACCCTGCACATTCGCATTACGGATCAGCAAGGGGCCCTGGATGATCGTGGACGTGGCGCCGCAGGGCGACGACGACCAGGGGCGGCCCGGGGCGCTGGCGTTCCATGCCGTCTTCGTCAACCCCTGGTCGTACTGGCTCGGTGGCGGATGGCCGTTCGAGTTCGCGAAAGCGCTGAGGCGCGACTGGAGCCCGGACGATCAGGATCGGCCGTTGCCAGCCAGACTGATCGTCCTTTCGTCTCGGAATCGCCCGCGGCCGCCCGCCGAAGACCCCCGCGTCGCGGCGATCGTCGCGGCGATGCGTCAGGGGCGGCGGGTGATTGTCGTCTCGCCCACGCCGATCGACGACCTGGCCCAGGCGGCGTGGCAGCGTCTCCCTGCGTGGTTGAGGTGCAAGGCTTCGGTTGCCACCTGGGCGTACGGCACCGCCAATCATTTTGATCTGACGGCGCTGCCCAGGCTTCTCGAGGGCGCATCCAGTCCTGACAATCTTGTGATTGCAGCGACCGGCGAACCCCTGGGCGGCGCCGCAAGGCTGGCCGCCGGGTGCTGATTCCTGGCATGTTGCAGACAGGGGCCGGCCGGGCGGGCGAACGACCTTCGAGCCAGAGGAGAGGAGCGGAGCGATGAGCGAACCCCGTGAGAGACGACGAATCCGGCGGCCGGCGATCGGCATGACCTTGCTGGCCATGGCCGGCCTGACCGCTGTCTGTCTGTTCGCCCGCTGCTCCAGCGGCGAGACCGTGACACCTGAGACACTCGCGGCGGCGCGCAAGCTCTGGACTGATGCGGGGATTCACGATTACGACCTGGAATGGACGGCCTCGGGAAAGACAAACGCCCACTACTATGTGACCGTGCGGCGCGGCCAGGTGCGGGACGTGCAGTCGGTGGCGCCCGACGGCCAGAGGTTCGACGTGCACCCGGCTGAGACCCGGTTCTACGGTGTCGAAGGCCTGTTCACGACCATCGCCGACGAAATGGAGCAGAAAAAGGCGGAACAGCCGTTTGGCCAACCCAAGGGGTCGAAGGTGGTGATGCGCTTCACTCCGGACCCGAAACTGGGCTACCCGCGATCGTACCGTCGCGACGTGCTGGGTACCTCGCAGGGGCTGGCGATCGACGTGATCCGCCTGATACCCGAGGCGCCCCGGGCAGCCACCCCCGGACCCCAGGGCCTGTGACCAGCCCAGGACCGACCCTGGATCCTCTCGCGTCTGTCTTGCGGCGGGCTCCGGGTTTGACCTGCCCGTCAGGGTGTTCCATGCTATTCACAGCAGCACCCATACTCTGGCTCGGGCGAACGTTACATCGGCCCGCGGGGACTCTCGAGCCACGATCTCGGCGCTGAAGATGGTCATGACTGTGAATGATCCCATGGAGTTACTCGGGAATCAGGGGCGGCAGTGGAGCCGGCACGCCGCCAGCTATGCCGCGACGTTCGTCGACCCGTTTGCCCCTGGCGTGCAGAACCCGATCTGGGCCGCACTCGAATCGGTCGCCAGTCCCGGCCGCAAGACCGTGGCCGACCTGGGTTGCGGAACGGGTCCGCTACTGCCCTACCTGCTGGGGCGCTTCGGGCGCGTCCTGGCGCTCGATTTCGCTCCCGCGATGCTGGCCTCCGCGCAACAGCGTCTTGGTCCGGAGCAAGCGGGCCGGGTCGAGTTTCTGAACCGCGCCATGCACGACCTGGACGACCTGGCTGGCCAGGTGGACGTGGCCATCACCGTGAATTCACTCGTCATGCCCGACGTCCGCCTGATCGAGCGGACGCTGCAATCGATTCACGCCAGCTTGCGGCCGGGCGGGGTCTTGCTCGGGATCGTGCCATCCATCGACGCCATCCAGTACCAGACGATGCTGGTGCTGGATCAGACGCTCGAACAAGGCCTGGAGCCGCCGGAAGCCATGCGGTTCACGCGGCACCACGCCGAGCATCGGTATTACGACTTCGCGTTCGGAACCTTCAAGTTCGAGGGATTGCGGCAGAAGTTCTGGCTTCCCTTCGAGGTGGAACATCGCCTGGGCAGGGCCGGCTTTCGCGACGTCCGGCTGAGCAAGGTTCTCTATCCCTGGGAGGAAACGCAGCCGGGAAGCGTGGAGCTGTGCAACTTTCCCCCCAGCTGGGACTGGTTCTTCATGGCCCGCCGGGGCCGGCAGCAGCCCAGAAGGGGAGCCATTGCCAGCAGGCCGGGTTCGCCCTAGTCTTGAAGAGAGGGAACTGCCTCACGTTGGGGCTGCGGACGTCATGACCCGGGACCGGTCGCATGAGTTCGGAAGCGCGGAACATGCCCGAGCAGGAGCTCTCGATCAAGAAGCGAGAGCAGGAGTTGTTCGTCGATCCGAACGCGGCCGCGGCCGATCGTCCGGCCGTCAAGCCGTTCCCCGTCTATCTCCGCGAGACACCCGCCGTCCCCCTCTCGTCAGGCGTGAAGGCCGTCCTCTGGATCGTGGGGATCGCCGTCTTGCTGATCCTCGTCGCCGCGCTCTGGCGTTCGCAGCGCCCCTTGAAGCCGCGGCACAAGTCCGCCGCAGCCAGGTCGGCCACGACGGATCTGCTGCCAGGCCACCCGTTTCAGGTGCCGAACTCGGGCCGCCGGGTCGAGAGCTGAGATTGCAGCCGCTGAATGATCGAGGAGTGCATCTGGGAAACCCGCGACTCGCTGAGGTCCAGCGTGGCGCCGATCTCCTTCATCGTCAACTCTTCATAATAGTAAAGAATAATGATGAGCCGCTCATTGCGGTTCAACCCCTTGGTGACCATGCGCATCAGGTCTTTGCGCTGGAGCCGGCGGGTGGGGTCTTCCCCTTTCTTATCCTCGAGGATGTCGATTTCGCGGACATCCTTGTAGCTGTCGGTCTCGTACCACTTCTTGTTCAGGCTGATCAGCCCGACCGCGTTGGAGTCGAGCGCCATCTTCTCATATTCTTCCATGGGCAGACCGAGCTGCGCGGCGAGCTCGGCATCGGTGGGCGGGCGGCCATGGCGCGCTTCCAGCTCCTTGCGCGCCTCCTCCATCTTGGTGGCCTTGGAGCGGACCAGGCGCGGAACCCAGTCCATAGTGCGCAGCTCATCGAGCATGGCGCCGCGAATCCGCGGAACACAATAGGTCTCGAACTTGACGCCGCGGCCGAGGTCGAACGCATCGATGGCGTCCATCAACCCAAACACCCCTGCGGAGATCAGATCGTCCAGATCGACCCCCTCGGGCAGCCGCTGCCAGATCCGTTCGGCGTTGTACTTGACCAGAGGCAAGTAGCGCTCGACCAGTTGGTTCCGTAATTCCGTGGTGGGGTGTTCCTTGAACTCACGCCAGAGTTCGGCTACATCCACATCCACCTTGGTTGACATCCTGACCTCCGTGTCGCCTGAGCGGAAGGACCCACATCCATGTGTCAAGGGCAGGCCAGCGACGATCACGACGTGGTTGCGAAACACTCAGTGCTGCGTCGCCATTTCTGGGTGGCCGCGACGCCGGTGCCCCGGCCCGTGGCTTGCCCGCCCTCTGACCTCCCGCCGTTCAAGGAACTTGATCCTGATTGAATATCGGACAACCCGACCAACCGGCTTGAGCAGCACTCTCACGCCAACCCGAAAATCGAGACTTCCATGCCGATTCTCCTTTCTCCTGTGTGACGGTCCGTTTCACGCCACGAACCATCAAGAACATTTCCGAACGCCCCGGCGGCCCACGGCCCAGCGCACCGCCCGCCCCACGAACTGGCCGACCGCGTGGCCGGGACCGGACGGCCGGTCATGCCCGGCGGTCCGCAGTTGCGGCATTGCGGACTTCGCGAACGGTCCGGACGCGAGTGCCGCGGACTGCTCTTGCAGGGCGAGCTCACGCCACTGGCGCTGGGCCCGGACGAGCTGCCGCAGACTGTCCGCCTGGTCGGACATCGTGCCACCTCCCCTCCCGGCCTGTCCGGCCGCGCTTCGGGCCCCTCGTACAAATCAGGGTTCGCAACCGATCGCCTCCATTCCGAGGATCAGTCGAGCCAGCCGCTTGCGGTCCGCCGGCTCGATGTCTTCCGGCACGGCCTGGCCCGTGGTCAGGTAGCTGACCGGACGATCCATCTGGCCCAGTACGCCCAGGATCGCTCCCAGGCCTTCAGCCTCGTCAAGCTTGGTCAAGATCAGGCGGTCGGCCCTGACGGCGGCGAAGCGCTCGATGGCCGAGCGGAGCGTGCGCTCCGCAGCCCCCGCGCTGAGCACCAGGTGGACCTCGTCCGGCCGCGCCTGTGCCATGAAGTCGGCCAGTTCGCGGATCTTGATCTCGTCGCGGGGGCTCCTCCCCGTGGTGTCGATGAAGACCATGTCCACCGCGCCCAGCTCATCCACCGCCTGCTGCATCTGGCCTGGATCGTTGGCCACGGCCAGCGGCAGGTCGATGATCTCGGCGTAGGTCTTCAGTTGCTCCACCGCGGCGATCCGGTACGTATCCACGGTGACCAGGCCCACCCGCAAACCATGGACGAGCTTGAAGTTGGCCGCCAGCTTGGCCACCGTGGTCGTCTTGCCCACCCCGGTCGGCCCCACCAGGGCCACCATCCGCCGGGTTCCCACGACCGCGCGGATCGGCGGCGCGATCGCGATGCATTGCTCGACCGCCTCGCAGAGCGCCCGGTCGATGGACGGCCGGTTGCCTTGCGGGCTATCCTCCAGTCCCTCGGCCACGTACCGGACCAGCCGGCGGGCCAGCGCTTCCGGGACATCCGCCTCGACCAGCCGGGCGTACGTCGGAACCAGGTCGCCGGGAAGGTCCGGCAGCAGATGGTCAATTCTGCCTTGCCGGCTCAGCGATTCCACCATGGCATGAAGCTGGCTGAGCTGTGTTCCAAACCGCGCCTGGGCACCGGCCGAGAGCGTGGAACCGAGCGAGTCGCGCCGGTCCGGCGACTTCCGGACCCAGCAGGGACGGCAGGTCCGCGGGCATGGTGGAAGAGGCAGTCACCTCGATCAGCTCCTGCGCCGAGCCCGAAGAGTCTCCGCCTGCGCACCTCACGCGAGGCCAGGATGACGGCGTCGCCGCCGAGGTCCCGGCGCACCCGCGCCAGCGCCTCTTTCATGGTTCTGGCCCTGTAGGTTCTTGCTCCCATGCTCGGACTCTCTGGTTTCATGGCTCAGGCCATGGCCTCGGTGGTGGAGAAGGTGGTCACGCTTTCCGGCTCTTCCTCGAGCACGGTTCCCAGCACCTCGACCGGCGTGTCGCGCGGGATCTCCCGCTGGCTGAGCACGACCAGCCGGGGCAGGTCGGCCCGCGTCAGGTCCTTGAGCACGGCCCGGGCGGGCGTCGATGTCAGGATCAAGGGCGCCAGGCCGGCCTCGATCAGGTTGCCCACCGCGTACGCCACGGCGCGGACGATGCTCCGGGCAGTCTCATCGCCCAGTGCCTCGGTCGGTCGGACGTCGGTCTGGCTGCCCGCTGCCGTGAGCCGGGCGTCAAGCGCCCGCGACAACGTCACCACACGCAGCCGGCCGTCACCGCCACGGTAGCTCTCGGTGATCTGCCGGGCCACGCTCTGACGCGCGTGCTCGGTGAGCACGTCGATGTCCTTGGTCCGGCCGGCATGGACCGCCAGGGCTTCGAGAATGGTTTCCAGGTCGCGGATGCTCACGCGCTCGCGGAGCAGGTTCTGGAGCACGCGCTGTAGCTCTCCGGGGCGGAGCAGGGCCGGCACCACCTCGGCGGCCAGGGTGGGCGCCGAGGTTTTCACGCGGTCGAGCAGCCGCTCGATCTGCTCACGCGTCAAGAGTTCGTCGGCGTGGTTGCGGACGATCTCACCGAAATGTCCGGCCACCACGGCCGACGCCTCAAGGATCTGGCAGCCCGCCAGCTCGGCGACTTCGCGGCCGTCCGCGTGAATCCAGACCGCCGGCAGGCCGGTGACCGGGTCGACCCCGTCGCGGCCGTCGGGCCGTGACACCATCCCCGCCGGCGGAATCGCGAGTAGCCGGCCGGTGTAGGCCGTTCCCTGACCGACGACCGTCCCCCGGATCTTGACCCGGTAATCGTTGGGCGCAAGGCTGATCTGATCATGAATCCGCACCTGCGGGACGATCAGACCGAGCTCGCGAGCCACCTGTTGCCGGACCGTGCGCAGCCGCTCCAGCAGGTCTCCTCCACGCGTCGGATCGGCCAGGCCGATGAGCCGGAACCCGATCTCCAGCTCCAGCGGATCGACGTGCAAGAGATCGTCCATGCCCTCGGAGTTAGGACCGGCGATGCTGGAGCTTTCCTTGGGGACCAACGTGGCACGCTCAGCCACCCGCGTCGCTCCGGCATTCTCCCTTCGCGCTGCGTTTCCGCCTCCGTCACCCGTTCGCCGCTCGCGCTGCCGCGCCGGGGCAGGGTGTGTGTGCGGTTCCTGTGTCGCGGTCTCGTCCGGATTCGTCCGCAGCCAGAGTGCCGCGGTCGCCAGCCCCCCCGCAAGCACCATGAGCGGCAGCTTGGGAAGCGGCGTGAACAGGAGCAAACCGAGGAAGGCCGCGGCCGTTCCCATCACGCCCCGCCTGCTGAAGAGCTGGCTGACCACGTCATGGCCCAGGTCGGTCGACGACGACGAGCGGGTCACGATCAGGCCCGCCGCCAGTGAGATCAGGAAGGCTGGCACCTGGCTCACCAGGCCGTCCCCAATGGTCAGCTTGGTGAAGACATTGACCGCCTCGCCCAGGCTCATCTGGTGGTTCACGATCCCCAGGAACAATCCGCCCGAGATGTTCACCATCAGGATCACGACACCGGCGATGGCATCGCCGCGGACGAACTTGCCGGCACCGTCCATGGCGCCGAAGAAGTCGGCCTGGCGATAAACCTCGTCGCGCCGCTTGTGCGCCTCATGCTGGTCGATGAGTCCGGCATGCAGGTCGGCGTCGATGGCCATCTGCCGGCCGGGCAGACCGTCGAGCATGAACCGCGCCGCCACCTCGCTGATCCGGGTCGCCCCGCGCGTGATCACCACGAACTGGATCACCACGAGGATCGAGAACAGGATCACGCCCACGAGCACCTGGTCGCCCGCCACGAATTCACCGAACGAGCGGATCACGCCGCCGGCAGCGTCTAGCCCGTCATCCCCACCATGAGTGAGCACCAGACGCGTCGTCGCCACGTTGAGCACCAGCCGTGTCAGGGTCGTGGTCAGGAGAATCGTCGGGAAGGCGCTGAATTCCTGCGGCGTGCGGATCGCCAGGGTGGTGAGCAGCACCACCACCGCCAGCGTCAGGTTGGCCGAGAGCAGGACGTCGAGCAGCACGGGCGGGATGGGAATCACGAACACGAGGATCGCGCCGATGATCACGACCGGCAGGGCCAATCCCAGGGCCTGGCTCCATCCCGAGGCCGGTGAACTCGACGTCGTGCCAGGCATCCGCGTCCTCCACAGGCCTTTGAAATCCACGTACGGCGGCCGGTCGGTTTCGCAAGGCCGTAGCACCCGGTCGACAGGCCGGAACCGCCGGCGACCTCGCCGTCGCCTGGAACCGCGCTCCCGAGACTCTTCGCGAAGACCGTCCAGCGAAACACCGGCCCGCGCCGGGTTGGTGAATATTGATCAAGGGAAGCCAGAGCTGGCTCTCGGCTGATGTGTGCGGGAAATCTACCGCCGAGGTCCGCCACTGTCCAGAGCGAATGCGGCGTTCGTGGGCAGTTTAATTGAGCCGATATGGCCCCCGCAATCGCCCCGGTACTCGCTCTATTTGTCTTTTGGTCGCGGATCTCGCGTCTCGCGCTCAATGCTTTCTTTAACTGCGGAGGTCAAGATTCCCGGGCCGGCCAGACCTTGGCCAGCTCGCTTTGAAGTTCCGCCGGCAAGTTCGAGGCAAGAGCGCCCTGGGTCGCGACGTGCCGTGCCACGCCCCGCGCCAGTTCGGCGGCATCCACCTGCGGTAGCCGGGTGGAGATCGCCGAGCGGCGCAGGCCCTGGCCGGTCGTTCCCTGGGCCACATGCCGGACGCTCACGCGCCGCGGTGGGGGCCCGCCGGCCAGGACCACGGTCAGACCGTCCTTGCCGATGAGAACCAGGCTGGCCCCGGCAAGCAATTCCGGCGCGTCGCCCCGCCAGGCCCGGGCCATGCGCCTGCGCCTGGCTCGCAGGGAAGGATCGCCCTCCATCACCCTCAGGTCCTCACGCTGCTCTTCCGGCGTCGTCCGCAGCATCGCCTCGTAACGGAAGTGGCGCAGGCCGAAGTCGCACAGGCCCAGAACCAGCATCGCTCCCCCGAGCACCTGAACCGGCCGGATCAGTAGACGACCTGCCGCAATCGCCAGGGCGGGGAACTTCAAGGACCCAAGCCGCTGGATCGCGGTCCATTCCGCGCTCATTACCCAGCAGGAAACACCCACGAGCACCACGGCCTTGACCGCCGCCCAGGCAAATCGCTCGACTCCTGCGCTCGATCCAGCGCCCCGGCCCACGGCCCAGAGTCGGCTGAAATCGGGAGCGACCAGTCCCACGGCCCAGAGCCCGCGGACCTGCATCTGGTGGGTGGCCAGCGCTCCGGCCGCGAATCCTATCCCGACGAGGCCCAGTGGCACCGCAACCGCCAGTGCGGCCGCGTGCACGTGCGTCACCAGCGAGTCGGCATCGGACAGGATCGCGCGCTCCGGGCCGGCCGATTGCCGCACCAGGCCGACCAGGCCCGCCATCAGGTCCTGGCCCCAGAAACCCAGCACCAGCAGCGCAACCAGCCAGCCGCCGGCGGCCGTGAGCTCGGGACTGTGCGGCACCTGGCCCTGCTCGCGTGCCATCTGCAAGCGGCGCTTCGAGGCGGGCTGAGTTCGATCCTCGGACATGAGACGGCCTCAGTTGTGATCGACCACGGTTCTCATGGTCCCCAGGGCCAGCCGGACCACGCCTGGGCAAACGTCGCGGCCAATGTGGTCAGGCTCAGAAGGACAAGGAGGATCCCCAGCAGCGATCGGACGGGGAGCGACAGGGCCAGAAGAGGCACCGCCGGCGCCAGCCGACCAATCCAGCCGAGCACGATTCCGGCCGCGACCAGCGAGACGGCGACGGGCGCGGCGGCGCGGAGCGAAAGGGCCAGCGCGCCGCCGAGGTGGGCGAAGAGCTCCGACGCCGTGTTCGCGTCAAGCCGAAAGCCGCCCGCAGGAACGGAGCGGTAGCTCTCCACCACGGTTCCCACCAGCACCAGCGGACCGTCCATGGCCAGGAACACGGCCAGCGCGATCAGGCCGTAGAGGTGGCCCAGGGGCGTGAGCTCCTCGCCAGTCTCGGGATCGAACAGCGTCGAGGCCGAGAGCCCCGCCTGGGCCGCAACGAGGTCGCCGGCCTGCCGCGCGGCCGCCACGATGAGGCCCGCCGTCAATCCCAGCAACCCCCCCGCGAGCAGCTCCATCACGCACAGCCAGAGCAGTATCGGTCCGCCCGGAACCGCCCCGATCGAGGGCTCCAGCACCGGAATCACCACCACGCCCAGCATGAGGGAAAGCACAAGGCGCATGGGCCAGCCGAGCCCCGGAGCCGCGGTCACGGGCGCCGTCATGCAGGCCGCGCCCACACGCGCGATCACCAGGGCCCAGACCGGAGCATGGGCTTCAATCCAGATGGAGTTGATGGAATCCACGTCAACGGCCATTGCCTGTGTTTCATAACAAATCGGGAATCGAGCCGATCATCTCGACGGTGAAGCTGACCCAGCGGCCGATCAGCCAGGGAAGGATCGCCAGCAAGACCAGCAGCACGGCCACCAGCCGCGGGACAAGCCCCACCACCGGCTCATGCAACTGGGTGACGGTTTGCAGGATGTTGATCACCAGCCCCGCAAGCAGGGCGACAGCCAGCAGCGGACCGCCAAGAAACAGCGCCATCCGCAGGGCTTCGCGAGACCAGTCGATCGCATGATTCATGTCCAGGGCGGCCCTCCTTCCTTTCCTGGCTGTCCTAGGTCCCACCGACGGCGAAGGTTGAGAGCAGCTTCGACGCTACCAGCAGCCAGCCGTCGGCCAGCACGAAGGCCATCAGCTTGATCGGGATAGCCACGAGCGACGGCGGCAGCATGTACAAGCCCATGGCCGCCAGCACCGCCGAGACCACGAGGTCGATCACCAGAAACGGCAGGTAAATATAAAAGCCGATCACCAGCGCTGTGGTGAGCTCGCTGAGCATGTAAGCCGGCGCCACCACCCGGAAAGGGAACTCGTCGGCATACTGAGGATCAACCTGGCCCGGACTGTAGGGCACCGCGTAACGGTAAAGCGCCCAGAGATGGTCCTGGTGGTTGGTCCTGATGATCTGGTCGACCATGAAGGTCTTGAGCGGAGTTGAGCCCGCGGACCAGGCCTGCGCCGGAGTGGCCTGCCCCGCCATGTACGGAACGATCGCTCGCGTGTAGACTTGCTCGCCCACTGGCCGCATTACCAGGGCGGTCAGCAGCAGCGACAGCACCATGAGCACCTGGTTCCCCGGGATCTGCGGGCTGCCCAGGGCCTGCCGCAAGAGCACCAGAACGATGTTGATCCGCACGAACGCGGTGACCATCATCGCCGCCATCGGGGCCAGCCAGATCAGCCCATAGAGGAGCATCGTCGGCATGACGCGCA
This sequence comes from uncultured Planctomycetaceae bacterium, assembly GCA_963833985.1. Taxonomy (GTDB): domain Bacteria; phylum Planctomycetota; class Planctomycetia; order Isosphaerales; family Isosphaeraceae; genus Aquisphaera. The sequence continues at coordinate 5,213,487 of CAWIAD010000002.1, read as the reverse complement.
TGGCGTCGCGCGGGTCGGGAATGGGCGGCTTGCCGCCAGGCGCGAGGTCCCGTGCTGGAGCGTCCCCCGCGCGGAAGACGCTTGCATCCGAGCCGGCGCCGGAGCCGAAGGCCGCGCCCGGGAGCAGGGCGACTGCTTCGCGGTGGGCGCCCGCCGGGGCCGCGGCCTCGCCGGAGGGCGCTGCTCCCAGCGCCAGCAAGAGCAGTGGCCATAGCAGGGCGGCCGCGATTCGAGGCAGTCTGTCGTGCCGGGAGCGCTTCATTCTTCCTCTCCCAGACGGACGTCGAGCCCGGTCGCCGCGCGGGGCGTGGCGGCCTCCGCGGTCAGCTCGCCCAGCAGGGTGGGCGCACCCTGGCTGCCGGTGCCAATGAGCCAGACCCGCTCACCGGCCCGCACCATGTAAATGGAATGCCGGGGCGACAGGCTGACGCGGCCGACGACCCGTAGCGATCCGGAAGGCGCCTGTGGCAAGTACCTCCGCGCCGCCACGCAGAGGGCCCCGCAGACCGCCAGAACGAGGGTGATTCCCGCCGAGCCGAGCCACCATCCCGTCGCGCTGCTTGCGGGGGGAGCCGTTCCCCGGGACGAGGCGGACCCGTCGCGCCCGACGAGCCGGCTCGACGGCCCTGGTACGCGCAAAGGCTCCTGTTCCGCGGAGGCCGGCACGCCCGCCAGCAGAGCCGCCAGCAGAGCGGAGCACAGCGGCAGGCTTCGAGCTTGCATGCGGCAAGTGGTCTTCATGTCCGGGTCTCCGGCGTCGCGTCGAGCAGCCGATGGATGGTTCTTGCCGCTCGCCGCATCAGACCAGCACGGCTTCACGCCCGCTCGGGTCGGGCAGGGCGATCAGGCCCCGGTCGTGAAGGCGGCGAAATCGCTCGGCGATCTCGGCCTGGGCGGCCTCGGCGTCGGAGAGCCGGAACGGACCAAGGCCCTCCAGGCAACGCTCCAGGGCCGCGGAGTCGGCGGCGTCGAGCGAGCGCAGCACCTTGGCCCGCACCAGCGGGGCCGCGCCGGCAAGAGCCAGCGCCCAGGTGGTGATGTCTTCCTGATGATAGGCCCCGCGAATGTCCGGGTTGCCCAGGCGGAGCAGGTCGTCAAAGACGAAGCAGAGCCGGCGCAGGCCCAGCCCCAGGAACTCATCCAGGACGGCCGACTGCTCCTGCGGATCAATCCGCTCCAGCCGGGCGATCTCCCAGGTGACCGCCTCCACCGATGAGCGGTCGAGCTGTGCCAGCAACTGGGACGCCAGCGACTGGTCCAGGCTCACGAGCACAATCGCCGCCTTGCGCAAGGGGGCGATGGTCGCGCCGGGCGGGCCATCGTCATGCGGAGGCGGGACCGGCGAGCCCGGCGTCTGGAGTGCCGCCGGGGCAGCCGGGTCGTGCTTCGCATCTGCCGCCGAAGAGGTTGTACGGATCATGAGGCTGTGCCTCCCTGGCTCGTCCAGCGCTCGAGCACGCTGACGGCCGACTCGGGGTTCCGGCGGACGAATTCCCGAAGCCGTTCCGAGGGGCCCGGAGAGAAGGCGGATGCGTCGTGGAAACGCAGGTTGCGCGGGGCCGCTGCCGGTGCGAGCGCCGGCCTCCGGGTGCTCAGGACCCACGATCCGATGGCCGCCATCACCACTGCCACGGCCCCGAGCGCTCCGGCGACGGCCCATTCCATCGAGACGCGCCGGCTTGCCCTGGGGGACGCCACTGCGGCCGGAGCGTCCAGCGGGACGTCGTCGGAGATCATGTCGATCTTGGCGGTCCAGGACAGCGGCCCGGACAGGTTGACCACCAGCCCGATGCCGGTCCTGATCTGCTCCTCGGTGCGAGCGACCAGCTTCTGAAACTCGTCCAGAGAAGGTTCCCTGCGGTTCAGTGCGATGCCGGCCTTGTAATAATAGCTGCGCGGCACGCGCACCCAGACGACGCCGGTGTCGCCGGTGAGCTCGCGGGCGCCGGGTCGAGGTATCGTCGGCGGGCCAGTGTCTGCCGCAGGGACCGCGGCCGGCTGCGACGTCGCCGAGGTGACGCCGGCCCCACACGGTGGTGCTGGCACCGGTGCCGGAAACTCCGGGTCGAGTGTCAGCGGCCGGTTCACCGCCACGGCGGGGGCCAGAGTTCTGGTCTCCGGTCCGCTTCCCGAGGCCGGCTTCCACCGTGACGGCGGTTCTCCGCGGGGCGGCTCAAGGGCGCTCTGAACCGGTTTCCCATCGGGTGAAGGGCGCCGTTCCGCGGGCCTGGTCTCCACCGTGCTCGTTCCCGGCCGCGTCGTCTCGGCAAGCTGGACAGAGACGCGCACGCCGCCAATCCAGTCGAGCTGCTCGAGGATCTGCTGGCTCAGCTCTTCCTCACGCGCCCGGTTATGCGAGAGCGCGCTCAGGGCCGGGTTGCCAGCATCGAGGTACGTATGTCCCCGGCGATCCACGACCGTGACCGCATCAGCGGTGAGACCCGGTTCGGTGCGGGTCAGGATGGTGCTCAGCGTCTGCACGGTGCGGAAGGGCAACTGGCGATCGCCCTCGGTCTCCAGCCGGACAAACGCCGACGGCTTGACGGCCTGCTGAAGGCCCCATCGCGGTTTTGTCCGGTTGATCCAGACGAACGAGCCGACGATCCCGGGCAGGTCGCCAATCAGGGACTCGAGGATCTTCTCCCGGCCCTGGAACTCGCGAAGCTCCTTGTCGTGGATCGATTCCCAGACGCTTGACGCGGCCGACTGGTCGTCGCGAATCTCTCCCGGCGGCCTCGGTCCGAGCTCGAGCTTGCTGATTGCGGTACCGGCCAGCTCGAGCTGCTCCGCTGCCACGGCCACCCGCCTCTGGTCGTCGATGCGGTAGGTCAGGCGCTGGTGATCGAGTCCGCGCGAGATCTTGCTGAGGTCCTCCGGGCTGAACCGCCGCCCGGAGCCAAGATAGACGCTGGACCCCGTGGAAAGAGCCACGCTGCTCAGGTACACCGCCAGTCCCAGAGCCACGGTACACAAGGCGGCCGCGCCCAGCGGACAGCCGGACTGCGCGCTGCCGCCCGCCGGCGCAAGCTCTCCAGGCGCGGGCCAAGACTGTTGAGGCCTGGACCGGACGTCAACCAGGCAAATCTCGCCATCAACCATCCTCCGGGCGTCCGCCTCCGCTCCACCTGCCTCAGGGAGGGCAGCTCACCAGGACCCTGAGCGCGGTGGCCGAGCCAGTTGTGTGCGTGGTCACCGGGAGACCGATGCACACACGGGGACGGCGACTGGGAACGGCCAGGAAAGGACGACCCTGTGTGCGACCCGAGCGTCGCCCCCAGAGACGAGGATGCGCCCATTCGGGCCCGTCACGGCGACGAGGCCGGCACACGCGTCGATCCTGGTCCACTCCGGCATGCCCATCCCTGGGTGCATGGTCCGGCGCTTCTTGCGGTGCAAGAGTTACGCATAAGGGGGCTCATCTGTCAACCGCATCCGGCGGCAGGGGGCAGCGGTGTTCACCCAAAGCGAACGGTCTCCGCAAGGCCGAGGCTTTGCGGAGACCGTCGTGCTGATGTCAGGTCACGCCACTTCTGGGGTGATCAACGTGGGAGGGGGATCTTGTTGCTCGGGAGCGGCATCTTGCCCTGCACTGCTTCCGTGCCAACCCGAGCCATCAGCCGGCCGGCGGGATCCGGTCCTGTCAGGAACCGGATCCACGAACCGGCTCACAAGGTTTCCAACAGAGGTCTGCGACGGACCGGCTCACTCAGTTGCCCGAGGGGGTCGGCAGCAGCAGGCCGCTGGTCTCGCGAACTTCCGGGGCCGGGGGAGCTTCGTCGCCAGCGACAGCCGGGGTCATCTCGGCGGGAACCGACGCGATCGTCGTGGAAGGACGCATCGTCTGGTAGGCGTGCTGGCCAGCACCGTAGATCGGCGCGGCCTGAGGAGCGGCATAGCCACCCTGGCCCGACGGAGCGGCGTAGCCGCCCTGGCCGGAGGGAGCAACCTGGCCGGTCGCATAGACCGGAGCACCAGCGGCGCCGCAGGTCTCACAGCCGGAGTTGTTGTGGTGGCCCCACATCTTCTTCTTCTTCAGGACCCACTCGTAGCAGACCGGGGGATGAAGAGCCGACTTCAGCTTGCAGCAGAAATCGGCGAAGTGGTGCTTCTTGGGCGCGCAGGGGGTCTCGCAACCCGTTGCGATCGGACCCTGAGCACTGGCCATCGGGCCGCCCTGCGGGGAGGCCAGACCACAGGTGGTACAACCGTCATGACCGCCTGCCATGCTCACGCTGCAAAACCCAAGGGCGACGGCAAGGCTGAGGCTCAACGTCAAGGGCTTCAACATGGGAGAATACTCTCCTTGGCTAACGTTTGATCGAGGGTAGCGATTCCGGCCGGCCGTTTCGCTCGACCCTGTTTCTTGTCGATCGTCCATGGCATCAAGCCTTTGGTTCAGGTCTTCCCGGGACCCGAGACGTTGCCGTCTCCCCGCCGGTCGATACCACACAACTTGGTGCTCCCGAGTTCTCGCCGTGGTGTTCCATGGCGAGCCACTCGTTGTATCGTCCCCCAATGGCCGCCTCTTGAATTCGTTTCACGTTTTGTACCAACACTTTACGTCGGAAATCCTGACGGTCGTCAGGGTCGGGCAAAATAGAGAAAATGCATAACATGATTGGCCCGCACAATCGGCGCAAACCGCATTTCTGGCATGCCGTGCTTTCGCTGACCGCCAGGCTTCACGCCACCGGCATGCTGCTTTCCAACGGCCGAACCGCTTCAGGCCGCAAGATTCACCGGGTCGGTGCGCCGGTTTCCTGCAAAGGGTGGATCTGGAGCAAGGTCAAGGTGTTTCGCTTCATGCCGTCCTCCTGGTAGAGCAGCGTGGTTCTGCCGCCCAGATCAGGTGCCATGCGGGCATACAGTGCGCTCCGGAGGACCAGGTAGGGTCGTTCCGGACCGTGGAGTTTCAGCCAGTCCACCAGCCCCGCCATTTGCCGGTCGGCGCGCCGCAGGGTCGGGTCGGCCGGGGCGTCGAACGCCAGCGGTGCGCTCAGCAGGCCACCGATGCGGTCATAGCTTTCGCTGTAGCGGGGCTGGCTCCCCGGCACGGGCGCAAGCCTGAGCCTGTCCAGATAGAACCACAACCCCTTGTCGATCTCATGGAAGAAGTGGATGGTTCCCACGTTGGCCGGCACCCGCCGCTCCAGCTCGCGCGCCAGCGTGCGATGCCCGCGTGCGGGGTTGTCCGCAGGGGCCAGCATCCCGTAGCCCACCAGCACCCCGACCGCGCTGGCCGCCAGGACTGGCAGTAGCGCCAACTCGTCCTTGCCCCGCCGCCAGAGTACCCCGCTGGCAGCGACCGCGCAGGCGGCCGAACCCATCACCACCGCGAGGGCGACCGGCAGCAACCCGCCCAGGGAATGGCCGCTCAGGAGCGGGGCCAGGGTCCCGGCCGCCAGGATCATGACCCACTGGCCACCCAGCAACGCCAGAGCGGTCTTCGCCATCACTGGCCGCTCGGTGGCGCGCGCCGCACGGCTCAGGCGGATCCAGGCCATTCCCGCCAGCAGCGCCGCTCCTGGCAGACACGGCAGGTAATAGTTGGGCTTGGCGACCGCCCAGGTGCTGAATACCGCCAGGTTCACAACCGCCCAGCACCAGGGAAACCAGATCGCCTCGCGGCCACGGCAGGCAGACTCCGCGGCGTGGCAGCAAGGCAAGCACCACTCCGCTCAGGACCGGCACCGGCCAGGGCATCACAAGAACCGGCAGTGACAGTCCGAGCACGGTACGGCCCTGGTGGACAATCGGCAGCATGCCAGTCTTCTGGCCGATCTCCAACGCCCACACGCCCAGGGCATGAGGATCGCGAAGCAGCACCGGCAGCGGCCAGCAAAGCGCCAGGCCGAGGAAGAGGAGCAGCCCTCGCAGGTCGGCCAGGCTGCGCAGGCCCGCGCCCGCCTGCCCGGAGAGGATCCGGTAGGGAACCAGCGTCAGCCCGACGACGAGCAGGATGATCGGCCCCTTGCACAGGAAGCCGAGCCCGAGCGCCAGGTAGAAGACCAGGGCCCCAAGACGCGATGGCGACGAACTGGCTGCGGGCGTTTCCGCCACGCCGGCGCCGCCGCGCGGCTTGCCGTGAAGCTGGCACCAGGCGGCGTGCAGTGCGAGCGTGGTGCAGAGTGCCAGCGGTCCGTCGTTGCCGGCCTGCCGCAGCTCGGCGATGAACAGCCACATGCTGCCGAGGATGATGGAGCTGGCCAGCCCCAGTCCGCGTCCGCCCATGCGCGTTCCCAGCAGGTAGAGCAGCACCACCGTGGCCAGCCCCGCGCAGGCGCCCGGCAGCCGGACGATCCACTCGTCACGCCGGCCGGAGAGGGCCATGAGCGCGGCGGTCGTCCACCGCGGCAACGGCGGTTTTTCCAGTCGGGGCCGCCCCTGGATCTCGGCCACCAGCCAGTGCTTCTGATCGAGCGTATCGAGCGTCTCCGCCGCCGCCCGCTGCTCACGCTTGCCCCAGAACTCCAGTGTGCCCAGAAACCCCAGGAAGATCCCCACCGCGAGCACCGCGGCCACGAGCTCCGGCCACCAGCGACCGTTCATCGAGCGGATCACCCGCACCGTTCCTCCGTGCATCCCGAGCTCCCCGGAACCTTCCTGGTCCCCGCGTCCGCGACACCAACCCCCGAACCCTATCGCCGATCGTCTATTCGGGCAATCCGGTTCGGGAAAGCCGTGCTCCGCTCCCGGATGTCGGCGGGCTGACGGTCGCACTCATGCGGATTCCGCACCGAGGCCAACGCTGGCGGCGAAAATCGGGTAGAGTGATGGTTTCGCCCGGTTCCATGGGGCAATGCCCAGAGGAGCGACCACGATGCAGGACTTAGGGGGCATGAACGGACATTTTGGTTTTTTCGCGGTCATCACCCCGGATGGCAAGATTCCGACGATCGACGACGACTCGAATCTGAACGACTCCTCCCGGTGGTACACTGGCCCGATTGCCACCCTGGCGCACCTTTCCGATTATGTGCTGGTCTTCACCGACTGGGACGATGCCAGCGCCGAGTACCAGAAGCACCGGGAGGAGCTGCCACCCGGCACCAGGATCCGGGCCTTCAGCGTGGAGGTCGAGGAAATCGAGGATGCCGACGAGCTTGACGAGATCGAGATCACCTGATCGGCCCGGTCACGGCGAAGTCATTGTCGGGATCTGATCGAGATTGGCGGTCTCGTTTCATGCGAGATGGGCGAAGAGCAGGGCATGGTATGCCGACCCGGAAGCTGGGACTTCGCCGGCGTACCGCAATCTCAATTCGGACGTCGCCTTGAGGACCTCGGACAGCTTGCGGCCCTGCTGTCTCATGGTTTCTTCTCTCTCATCTTCGCCGTCGCCTGCTCCGCATCGAACGCTGCGGGATCGAAGGGCCCTCGCCATTTCAGCATCTCCTCGTGCTGCTCATGATCCGGGTCAGCGATGGCGGCAAGGTAATCCGCATAGCCCGAGGGCCCGCCGCAATCTTCCGGTGGGCAGGCCCGCTCCCCCTCGAGGCAGAGCGGGTACTTCATGTTGGGATCGAATGGGGGAAAGCCCTCGAACAAGACGTCGTGCCGCCAGCCGTCACCGAAGTCATACTCGTAGATCCACCGCGTTTTCTTTGTCGACTTCGGCAGCAGGTCGCTCAGAAGAACATGCGTCTCGTCCTCGAATTCCTGGCCGAAATCGTCCCCGTCCGGGTCTGGCAGGCTGAACGGCACGCCGTTGATCTCGAACTGGTGCAAGTGATAGTCCCACCAGCCGAACGCAGCCTGGATCTGCGTATGAAAATCGGGCAGCCTGCAATCGGTAACCTGAATCCGCCGCCAGATCGCCGGTTTGATGTCGAGCAAGGTGATCCTGAACTGGAACAGAATCCCGGACTTCGCGGGGCGCCTTCTGCGGGTCTTCGGGACGATCCCGTCAAAGATTCCTGCGTGTTCCGCCTCGAAGAACTTGATCACCTTTGACTGGACCGCCAGCAGGCGATTCTTGTGGACTCTGGGGGCGTATACTGCGGCTGCTCCCGTTTCATCGTTCAGCTTGTCCAGTTCGTTCCAGGTCACGCCAACAATCTGCGTGCCTTCTCCGGCCTGCAAGATCTTGTTCCTCAATGCCTGGTTCAATCGGGTGAACCCGAGCAGTGTTTCCCGCTGGAGCCGGGTGAGCTTGAGCGGATAGGTCTCGCTGGCCTTCCCGGTCGGTTTCAGCCTGAAGACAACGGGTACCGTATCATTGCCCGCCAGGTCATCGATCAGGCCCTGCTGAAGTCTCTCTCGGGCCTGCTCGGGAGTCAGGGGCTTGTCGTCAGGGGGAATCATCTCCAGCCTCCAAACACGAACCGTCTCCGAGCCATTACGGCAAGGTAGCCGATGCGACTTTGAAGCGGAAGTCGTTCCCGGTCATTGCGACGCTGGCCACCCTGTCCCCGGCTCAGGGATGGGTCCCCGTGCGAGCGATCTGCTGCTTGAGGGCCGCACGGACCGCCTCGTCGAACCCGGCAGGATGATGGGCCGATTGCTTCTTGCTTTCCTCCTGGATGAACGCTTCGCGCTTCTTTGAGAGTTCGAGGATCCGGAGGCGAATCTTCCCGCGTTCCTCGATCCTCTCGGCGACGACTTTCTGACGCTCCTCGGCCGTGAGCTTCTGGAGTTCGTCAGGCAGCTCGCTGGTCTTCAGGGCGCCAAGCTTGACGGTCCCGTTCTCGACGCCCTGGATCAGGTCGCTGTCGTCATAAGCACGGGCGTTGATGGCCTTGTTGTAGGCACGGTCGGCCTGAGCGGCCGCCGGGGCGTCCTTGGCGATCGTGGCTTCCATTCTCTTCTGGTCTTCGAGCTTGCCCTGCCGGAAGGCTGCACCGCCCATCATCATCATCCCGCCGCCATAGGCCATGTAGGTCCTACCCACGCTCGTCCCGAGCCGGGAGAGTTCGGCGTCGAATGGTGTGGTGATGGCCACGACGCCTCCCTGCTGAGCGATCGCGAAGTACTGGCCTTCGCCCGCCTGGCTGATCCTCTTCCAGGCCGTGTCCGTGCCCTGCATGCTGCCGCACTGGATGGTATTGACGAGGATCCCAGCCTGCACGGCTTGGAGCGCGGAGGCGACCGTGTCGGGCTCGTTGCCGTAGTCGTCGTGGGGGGGTGCGTCGCCGACCAGAAAGAGGATCTGGGCGACGCTGGCGGAGCGAGGCGACCATCCCACCTTGTGAACGCCGTCGGCGAGCGCCTGTCGGACGTCCTCCGGTCCGTCGCCTCCTCCTTCGGCCCTGTACGCCATGAGCGTGTTGTAGACGCTGTCGAGATTGCGGGTAATTGGGGTAACCTGTGTGACGTAGGCATCGCCGTGGTCCCGAAAAGCAACCAGGCCCATGCGTACTTCCGGCTTCGAGGGCGTCTGCATGACCTCGTTGACGATGCTCCAGACTTTCTGCTTGGCTCCCTCGATCAGGCCGCCCATGGAACCGGTGGTGTCGATCACGAAGACCAGCTCAATCACTGCTTTGCCGCCGGCAACATCTTTGACCCGTGCGGCGGGGTTGTCCTGGGCCAGGACGGCCGGCGGTGCGAACAAGATCGCCGCGCACGCAAGAATCCTCTGAGCCCGTTGCATCAGTTGTCTCCCGATGGCAAGGCAGTGTCGCTTACCGCGCCGCGCCACCCACGGCGCACGCGCGACTCGAGAAGAACTGCGCCAGCAACTGGTTTGACGGACGGCGGGACTGTTCCTTAGAACCGCTCACAATTTGACGCTGAGGCGAGAGCTTTCTCAAACCAAGCGCAAGGCCGTTTCGCGGCTGCGCTCCCGCAGTGCTCCACGCTCTTGATGTCGGAGCAAGTTTCGTGAGATGAATGACGTGCTACGGACTGGAAGTCCCGGCAGTGATCGCGAAAAGTGTGAACCTGGCTTCCCGTCGCGAGTGCCTTTATGAGATGTCAGAATGACATATCGTATGCCAGTATGGCTGAAAAAATGAGCGGATGATGAAAGTAACTTCAGAATAAGGTCGTCCCAAAAAATCAACGCTCCGGTTCTTAACTCAAGCGAGCACACGAGATCACCACGCTCCGCGTGACCGATGTCGCACATGCACAATACCTTACGGGCATGGTCTTTGCTGCGTTCGCCGGGTGGATTTCTCATGGGGCTCGTGTGCGCCCCGCTCTGAAACCCAGGAGAGCGAGTCGAATGATTTTTCTTTACTGGCTGCCCACCACTGTCGTCCCTGCGCTCTGCATGCTGCCGGTGATCTCCATGACCGGGATGTTTTCCGCTTCCAGCACTTCCGCGCCGGCGGGCAGCTTGCAAGGCGATCTCGAATGAGGCCGCGCGTCTCGCGCTGAGCCGCCTTTCGTTCGCGCCCCATATCGTGTTTTCGAAGCAACAGGGAACCGATCCCGCACGAAGGTCACCGGCTTTCCGGCGCCGCTTGAATCAACACGGTACCGCGCTTCATCACGAAGCGCCGGCCCCCGGCGCACCACAATTTCAAGGAAGACACCACACCCGAGGGACCGGCGGATGGCCACGCTTCGCGTGCTTCCGCCGGTCCCTCGCTGGCTTTTCAGCCTGCCGGGCCATTTCTCCCGGGTCATCCACCCTCGCCTTGTACACTTGTCGGATTCATGGCAAGATAGAAGGAGTTCCGGTCGTTCGCGGGTCGTGCCAACCGGCAAGATCAGGGGGCTGTTCATGTCCCGGCGCAAGAGAATTTTTGGGCCGCTCACCTTCGCGACCTTGCTGGCCTGGGCGCTGGTGGGGCTGTACTCGGGGATCGAGATCTTCACGCCCAGGGTGCAGAGCTGGCTCGAAGAGCGGAACTACCAGCAGGCGATGCGAAGCCGGGACGACAAGCACCGGCAGAGCGTGCTGAAGATGCTCGAGCGGGAGCATGCCCCGTTCGTCACCAGGCTGCTGGTCCAGGCGGTGGACGACCCCAGCACGGAGGTGCGGCTCGAGGCCTGCCGGGTCCTGGCCGGGAGGAATACGGACCTGGAACCACTGGTTGCCGCGCTCTCGGCGGCCGCAGCGGATGAAAAGGGCGAGGTGCGGGCCGAGGCCGCGCGCATCCTGGGCGAGGTCCTCGCCCGCCTGGGCCACGAGGTTCGCTCGACGGCTGACAGCCAGAGGAGCCCGGCGAGTTTTCAAAAGGACAAATGCGTCGCCGTCCTGGATCACCTGCTCAAGGACCCTGTCAGCGGCGTGCGCGGCGTTGCCGCCGAGGCGCTCGGGCATGGCGGGTTCGACCCGTCGGTGCCGCCCCTGCTGATCGCTGCGGCCGGCGATTCCGAGCGGGACGTGCGGCTGGAGATCGCACGGGCGTTGATGAAAATCAGCGGACCGAAGGACCGCACGGCCGCGGCCATCTTGCTCGGACTTCTCGCCGATCCGGAGCCGCTCGTCGATCGGGGGTCTGCGCTCAAGCTGCTGCAACAAGCGGACGACCAGACGCGCAATACGGGTCTGACCTCGCTGGTGAAGCTGCTCTCCCATGGTGACGAGATGGTACGGGCCAGCGCTCTGGCCGCGCTGTGCGAGGCTGGCCGACTCGCCCAGTCCACCGTACCCGCGCTCCAGACGCTACTCGACGATCCCAATCCCGGCAAGCGTGCATCGGCCGTGCGTGCGATCCTGGCGATCCGCGAGGACCAGCTTGTGGCCTCGCCCGACGGGCTGGGCCCGGCCGCGGAGGGGACGGAAGGATTTGAGTCGCAGAATCCTCGCCTCGTCGCGGAGATGATCGAGACGGTCGCCGACAAGTCCCAGCCGATGGAGTGGCGTATGGACCTGCTGCAAAAGCTCAAGCACAAGGCGAAGGTGACTCCGGGATTGATCCGGCAGCTTGGCGACGGCGACCCCAGCGTGCGCCGGTGCGCGCTGGAATTGCTCTCCGTGATCATCGAAGACACCCGCGCCGAGATGCCCGGCCCGGCCGGGGTGCGGTAGCGCGCTCGATACGGCTTGGAAACCGCCATCGGGGTGGTTACGATCCTGGAGAGAACAATCACTGCATTTCCGGTTCCAGCCGTCCTCGAGTGGGGAGAACCAACCGCCATGTCCACCGAACCGTGCAGCAGCACCGATCGACGCTCGTTCTTGCAGGCCGGAGCCATGGCGGCCGCGGCCGCCTCGGCCGCCACTCTGGGGAAGGGCGCTGACGCCCAAGCCCAGGTGCCGGAGGCCGCCAAGGGACTCTCCATTCCCAGAAGGCCGCTGGGCAAGACGGGCGCGGAGATCACCATCCTGAACGCCGGGACGGGCCGGGGCGCGGGCATTCAGCGCATTCTCCGCTACGCGTACTCGCAGGGGATTCGCTGCTTCGACACCTCGGAACGCTACCAGTCCGAGCCCGACTTCAAGCTCTGGTTCCAGCAGGAGCCGGCGGTGCGGAAGCAGGTGTTCGTGGTCACCAAGGACCTGCCGCAAACGCCCGCGGAGATCATGAACAAGCTGGACCAGCGGCTGGCGAACATGGGGACGGATTACCTGGACCTGTTCTTCATCCACAGCTTCGGCGACAACCATTCGCTCGACGACGCCATTCACTTCGTCAAGAGCCGCGAGTTCAAGGAGGCGGTCGACGCCGTCCGCAAGTCGGGCAAGGCACGGTTCGTGGGTATCTCCACGCACCACAAGAACCGCGCCCAGATCCTCCAGGCGGCCGCCGAGGGAGGGATCGTCGACGCCATCATGGTCGCCTACACCCCCTGGCTGGACAAGGATGCGCCGCTCAACCGGGCTCGACGCCTGCTGGAAGAGGGGAATCGGGCTGATCTCGATGAAACAGATCGCCGGCCAGTTCCGCATTGGCGAGAACAAGGGGAATATCCTCGACGAGGTGACGCGCAAGGTGCCGATGCTGGCCGAACGCAAGCTCACCCCGTTCCAGGGTCTGCTGCACGCGATCTGGACCGACGAGCGCATCAGCTCTGCGTGCGTGTCGATGAACAACACCGATCACCTGCGGATCAATGCCGACGCGGCCCGTCGATTCGAGCCGGTGAAGGCGGCCGATCTCCGCCAGCTCCGCGAGGCGGTGCTGGCCTCCGGCCCCACACTCTGCGCCGATTGCGACGGCCGCTGCTCGGAGGCCGCCGGCACCAGGGCCGAGCTCGGCAGCCTGACCCGCTTTCTTACCTATCACGACCACCACGGCCTGCGCACCGAGGCGAAGCAGCGCTACGACAAGCTTTCTGCCGAGGCTCGCGACTGGTCGGGTGCCGACCTGGAGGCTGCTCGCCAGGCCTGCCCCAATCATCTTGATTTCGCCCGGCTGCTCCCCGAAGTGGATCGACGGCTGGCTTGATCGGCGGCGCCCGGCGCCGCGGTGGGCCCCCTTTCGGCTGACCCGCCGCGGGCTGCCTGGTGTCACCGGGGCCGCGGCGGTGTGATGGGCGTGTTCGCCAGAGCGATCAGCCTGGGGAGAAGCCTGATCAAAACGCGCAGCACGATCCACGCGAGGAATGCACCGAGGATCAGGAGCGGAATCCAGGGCACCCAGTTCACGGCCCACAGAATCACGCCTTTGCCAAGATCGATCAGGCCGTGCAACGAGCTTTCCCAGGTGCGGGAGACCTGAGTGGGGAAGTCGGCCACGGCGGGGGGCGGCGGCTCGAACTTCTCGCGTTCGCGGATGCTCACGTTCAGCGTGGCCAGGGACGAGAGATTCTCGAGCACGCGCATCCTGCCCTCGAGCTGTTCGATCTCGCCTCGGACGCGGCTCAGCTCCGCCTCGATGCGGAGCACGTCTTCCAGCTTGCCGGTGCGCTCGTCGAGGATCTTGGTGAGCGATTTCTCCTCGGACTTCTTGTTCCTGATGCGGGCCTCGATGTCGTAGTACTGCTCGGTGACGTCTTGCGAGGTTCGCTGGTTCTTCTCGATCTCGCCCAGGGCCAGCACGTTTTGCACGAGCGGTTCAAACTGCTCGACGGGCACGCGGAGCTTCCAGTGCATGGACCGCTGCGATCCGGGTGAGCCGGTCGTGCTCTGCTCGGCGACGTAGCCGCGAGCCTCTTGAATGAAGGTTGATACTTTTCGGGCGGTCGCGTCCACGTCCCTGACAATCAATGCGATGTCACCGTCGTAGATGATCCTGCGCCAGCGCGGGCGTGCCTGCGGGAGCCTGGAAGGCGGTGCCCATGGTTCCCATCATCCCGGCCGTGACGGTAGAGGGAACCGCTGCCCGAGCAGCTTCACTGCGCGGCACCACGCCCGCTGGCGCAGTCGTCGCGAGTGGCTCCGCAGACTTATTGGAGTACTCCTCCCCGACATAGCGGGCGTCGGAGCAGCCGAGGATGGGCGCGACCAGCAAGACGCTCAGGGTGAAGTGTCGTTTCATGGCGTTCCGTCTTCGCGTGGAAGGACGATTCAGTGACCAGCGATGATGAGGCTTCCCTCATTATGACGTGGAAGAGGTGCGCATCATCAGACTGCACGCGCGATTTCTCGCAAGTACGCCGTCCCGGTGCGATTTGTTCTCGAATCGACCGCGTCGCGATGTGGTTCACTCCTTCAGGTACCACGGCACGTTGATCACGATCACCCGGTTGAAGCCGCTGAGCCGGAGATAGGCCTCGAACAGGATGCCCGTCTGGTTGTGCAGCAGGACGTGGTACCAGCGAGTGCCCATGAGCTGCGGGATGATCACGGCGATGTCGCGCTCGGGGTGGGCGTTGCGCAGCTCGGTGACGGCGTCCTTAAGCGGGGAGTAAAGCCGGCGGTAGGGGGAGTAAACGACGAACAACCTGGGGGCAGCTCGTCCGGCCGCCTTGACCGGGTCCACCACCAGGGTCTTCCAGCCGTCCTCAAGGGCCAGCATGGCATGCTCATCGCCGGCGATATGCAGTGCGCACACGTCCGGCGAGAGCTCGAGCGCGAACCGCATGGCCCTGCGCGTGATGGTGCTCCAGCCGCCGACCGGCAACAGGACGACGGGCGGCTGCAATCCCTGGACGTCGAGCGGTTCGTTGCTGGCAAGCTGGCGGCCTACCGACTGGTAGTGGCGGTGCACGCTCGTGAACAGCAGGATCAGCCCCGGGATGAGCAAGATCATCACCCAGGCTCCCTCGGCGAACTTGGAAACGAGAACGACGATGAGCGTGACGCCCGTGCACACTGCGCCCGTGGCATTGATGGCCATCGACTTGCTGGCGTGCGGACCACCCACTCGCCTCCAGTGCACCACCATGCCGGCCTGCGAGAGCGTGAAGGCCAGGAACGCGCCGACGGCGAAGAGCGGGATGAGCCGATCGGTGATGCCGCCGAAGCCGACCAGCAGGCCGGCGGACAGTCCGGCCAGGACGAGGATGCCGTGCGAGTAGACGAGGCGCCGGCCGCGGTGGGCGAAGCTTCGAGGCATGTATCCGTCCTGGGCCACGATACGGCAAAGACGGGGGAAGTCGGCGAATCCGGTGTTCGCCGAGAGGGCCAGCACGCAGAGCACCGCGCCGATGGTGATGTAGTAGAAGACGCCCCGCCCCACGACTGCACCGGTAAGCTGCGAGAGGATGCTCTGGTAGCCGGCCTGGCCGGGCTCGGTGGCGCCGATGCCGTACGCCCGGCACAGAAAGGCGATGCCGGCCAGCATGACCGCCAGGACCACGATGATGACCGTGAGCGTCTTGCGGGCATGTGGCACGGCCGGCTCCTGGAACGCCGTCACGCCGTTGCTGACGGCCTCGACGCCGGTCATGGCGGTGCAGCCGCTGGCGAAGGCGCGCATCAGAATCCAGAGACCGGCGGCCACCCGCGGTTCCGGCAGGGGTGCGGGCGGCTCCAGGGGCGCGGGATGGCCGCCGGCCGCGATCGTCTTGAGCAGACCGATGCCCAGCACGGCCAGCAAGCTGACGATGAACAGGTACGTCGGGAAGACGAACGCCACTCCGGATTCGCGCACGCCGCGCAGGTTGACGAGCGTGAGCAGAGCCAGAATCGCCAGGCAGAGAGGCAGCGTGTACGGCTGGAGGGCCGTGATCGCGGAGACCAGCGCTCCCACGCCGGCCGAGATGCCCACGGCGACCACCAGCACGTAGTCGAGCATCAGCGCCGCCGCCGCCAGCAGGCCAGGCACCTGACCCAGGTTCTCGCGTGCCACGGTGTAGGATCCGCCGCCAAGCGGATAGGCCCCGATCGTTTGCCGGTACGAGACGTAAACCACCAGCAGGATCAGGATGATCAGTGTGCTGATGGGACCGATGTATCCCAGTCCGGCGGCGCCCAGCGGGATGAGGAGCGTGAGCGCAGCTTCGGGGCCGTAAGCGGCAGACCCCAGTGCGTCGAGTCCAAGCATCGGAATGCCGGCAATCACCCCAACCCGTTGCTCGCCCTCTTCATAGGTGGCCAGAGGCCTGCCGAACAGATAATCGGAGAGCGGCATGATGCGTCCTTCCAGGGCTCCGACACGTTTGCGGCCATGGCGATTGCTCGCACGGCGATCCGAGCCTGACCCACTCGGAGGCACCTTACACTAGCGAGAGGAGGCTGGTTTGTAGAGGGCGCAGCAGCCGGTGCGAGGCCGTGGGCCGCGGACGCGCGGGTCTTGCCGCCGGTGTCATGCCGGTCCCCGCGCGGATCGAGACGGACCCCGACGATGGGATCCGCTCGACGGTCAAAAACCCCGGTTCGGCGCCAGCGAGAAGAGAACGTCATGCTGGTCGAGAAGCTTGAATCATTGCCCTCGCTGCTGTGCTACCCTGGAGAGGTGAACCGGGTCGTGCTTAACCTGCGTGCGAACGCCATCAACGCCACCGCCATGGGCGGATGCTCATCACCGCCGATTACCGACGTCACCGCGTTTCTGGAGATTCCACGATGCGCAGCCCGAAACTGCTGTGGTTTCTTACCGCCGCACTCATGACCATCTCGGGGGCGTGCAACGCCGAAGGCGGCAACCTGCTCGCTGACTCCTCCTTTGAGATCACCAAAAGCAAGGACCAGTTCGGCCTGGTCTTCGCCAGGTGGGGGGGGTGGAAGTATGAGGGGGACTGCGAGTTCCGGGTTGGCGACGTGGCCCATACCGGAAAGCACTCCTGCCTGCTCCACGGCGGGATGAACGCCAAGATCCGGGTCGCGCAGAACGTCGAGATTCCCCCGGGGCGATACCGGGTGACGGCCTACCTCCGGGGCCTTGATATCGGCACGGGGACCTATCATTTCACCACCGAGTTCATGTTCGATGATAAGTATATTCAGTTGAATAAGAATGGAACATTTGGCTGGACCAGGCTGAGTTACGTGGCGCAGATCACCGAGAAGAAGAAGGCTGGGCCGTCGTTCGGACTGATGGCTCCAGGGTACTTCTGGATCGACGACGTGTCGTTGGAGCAGGTTGGCGACGACGTGCCGCTGACTGCGGTGCCGGTGCTGGGAGCAGAAGAAACGCCGATCGCGCCGCGCGACGAGATCGCGGCCAGCGCGGTTCGTTGCTCCGAGTGCGGGTACCGCAACAATGCAGCCGGCGGACGCTGCTACGCCTGCGGGGCGGCGATGGTCGCGCAGGTGCGGGCTACCGCGGGCCCCAGGCTGAAAGTCGTCGCTTCGTTCGAGGATCGCAATCCGTTCTCCGGAGGGACCCTTGTCGCCGAGCACGCCAGCGCAGGCCGACGGGCGCTGCGCATTGATCGCTCGTTCGCCAGCCTGGAAGAGCCCCAGGACTGGCACGGCTATGATTTCCTCAAGGCCGATCTGTACACCGCCGCGGCCAGACCGCTGGATCTGTATGTGGAGATCCGGGACGCCGCCACGCGCGATTACTGGACGCGGGTGAATCATTCCACGGTCGTGCCTCCGGGGAAGAGCACACTCGTCATCCCGGTCAAGCAGCTCTATGTCGGCGAGAAATCGCGCCCGGGACGGATGCTCGATCTGGCGCACGTCACCCGGCTCGTGCTCTCGATCAGCGATCAGCCGCCGGCACCCCTGTACCTGGACAACCTGCGATTGGAGCGGGACGAATCGCCGCGGCGGGCCGCCTTCGACGGCCTGTTCGCATTCGACCTCGGCACCAGCACGAGCCCGGTGATGGAAGGCTTCACACAGGTCTCGCCAGCGACCCTGTACAGCCGGGGCCGTGGCTACGGGCTGAAGAACGCCAGGGTCTGGCGCGCCTTCGACGCTCTCCAGCCGGACCCGCTCTATCAGGATTTTCTCTGCATCGAATCCGGCGGCATGGCCGTCGACTTGCCAGCAGGCAAGTACCGCGTATTCGTGAACATCGACAGCCCCTCGGGCTTCTGGGGCGAATACCAGAAGTACCGCAATCGAGCGATCCTGGCCGAGGGAAAGCCCGTCGTGGCCGGGACGATGAATTTCGACTCGTTCCGTACGAAGTACTTCCGCTACTGGAACGTCGAGGACCTTGCCGGCGACAACACGTTCGACAAGTACCAGAAGACCTACTTCAGCGAGAAGCGGTTCGACGTCGAGGTCACCGACGGTCAGTTGAACCTGGATTTCCAGGGAGAGAACTGGGCCTGCTGCGTATCGGCCGTGATCATTTTCCCGGTCACGAAAGCCGAGCAGGGCAACGCGTTCCTGCGTTACGTGGAGGCGAAGCGCAGGTTCTACTTCAACAACGCCTTCAAGCGCGTCTTGCCCCTGCCGCACGGCGACCCGCTGAAGCCGACGGCTGAGGACCGCCAGCGGGGATTCGTGCTCTTCCAGCGCGATCCCATGGAAGACGTCTCGTACAACGATACGCCCTTACAGCGCGAGGTGGTTCAGGTCCTGCACGGCAGCGCCTTCGCGGGTGAGTACGAGCCGCTCACCTTGTCGATCTGTCCGCTGGCCGACCTGGGAACGGTCAAGCTCACCGTCAGCGACCTTGCCGGTCCGGCGGGCACGCTGCCGTCGCCTTCCATCAGGCTCGGCCACGTCTCGAACCGCATCACCCGCGTCACCGCCGACGGGGCCGTGTACACCATCCAGCCGCGGCTGGTCATGGCGGGCGGGTCGGCGCGCGTCGCCCCCGGGCTGACCCGGAGATTCTGGCTGACGGTGCACGCACCGCCCAGCGCCCGGCCGGGCGACTACCGCGGAACGCTGTCGATTCAAACCGCCAGCGGGCGCATCGATCAGGTCCCCCTCGAGTTCCGCGTCCGGGCCGGTACGCTGGACCCGCTCGACGTCCCGGCTGGCCCGTTCGGACACTCGCTCGGCATGCCCTGGTTCGACGACGACCCGGGCGCGGCAAGGTACAACGAGCGCATGCTCGAGCAGAGCCTGCGGGCGATGCGCGAGTACGGCTTCACCGCGTGCACCGGCCTGCCGCGCCTGGCGTACCAGGGCTTCAAGAACGGCCGACCCGTGATGGACTTCAGCACGGCTGACAGGCAGATGAAGCTGGCCAGAGACCTTGGCTTCCTGGCCGTGACCTCCTACGGCGGAGGCGTGTCCGGCTTCGAGCCGTACTTCGAGGACAAGAGCGCGATGGCGGCCGCCGGGTTCCAGGAGTACTCGGCCTTCCTGGTCGCGGTCTACGGCGCCGTGCAGGCGCACGCGCAGCACAACGGCTGGATTCCCGTTTACTACAACCTGGCCGACGAACCCCTGGGCGACGACACCATCCGCGCGGCCGAGAATGCCGAGGCGTACCGCCGTGCCTTTCCCGGAGGACCGCCCTGCTTCACGGGCGCCAGCAGCTTCACCGGCAACGACCCGAACAACCCCCACTTCCGGCTCTCGAAAGCCCTGCACGTGGTGAGCTGGAACGGCCACGACGAGCCCGGCGTGGCGCTGCTGCACGCCGCGGGCAGCGATTGGGCCTTCTATAACGGAGGCGACCGCTGGACGTATGGGATTTATATGTACAAGGCCGTCCGCGAGTTCGGCATGAAGTTCCGGACCTCCTGGCACTGGAACGCCGCCGCCGGAGACCCGTACTACGCCCTCGATTGCCGCGAGGACGATTACGCCTGGTGCAGCGCCGCGCCCGACGGTGGCCTGATCCCGTCGGTCGAGTTCGAGCGGCTGCGCGAAGGCCTGGACGACTACCGCCGCTTGATCACGCTGGAGCGGCTGGTGAAGGTGCATCCCGACTGCGCCGGCCGCGCGAACGGGCCGGGCCCTGATTGACGGCCGCATGAAGCTGTTCCACCTCGGCCAGCGCGACCATGAGGCACTGTTGCCCATATCGGACTGGTCGGCTTTTCGCACCAGGCTCGATGAGGCCATCGAAAGTTTGCGGAAGTAGACTGGCCCCGGAGATGACGGAAACGGACGGAGGCTGAGGATCTCAGATGCGGATACCGAGTGGCATGACGATCGGGCGAACGGCGGCTCGCGACACTCTGCGAGTCTTCGGTTTTCTGGCCGCACTCACGGGCTGGAGCGGGCCGGCCTTCGGCCAGTCGTTCCAGTTCGACGGCTCGATGCCGAGATCGGTGCTCGAGAGCTATCTCGATCGATCGATCTCCTTCACGGAGCTTCTGCATGATGACCTGACCCGGCCGCGGAACCAGCGGGGCGTCGATCCCCACGACAACCTGCGGCTCCTGCTGGCGTGCAAGGCCAAGTTCGTGGGCCGGGCACTCATGGTCTGGGGCCGTGAGCCGGAGCTCGCGGTTTTCCTGAAAACGGCGAAGCCCTACGCCCGGGCGATCCACGAGGCCGACCCCGAGGTCATCCTCCAGGCGGCCGAGTTCGAGATCGTCACACCGGGAGTGGAATCGATCGCAGTCCCCGAGGAAGTCTTCCGCTCGTTCGGGCTGCCCGTTCAGGACCGCCACTTCCGGTACCAGGACATGCTCTACGCCGATGGCCGCTTCGTGAACCACTGGGGGCGCCATGGCTCGGTCCCGGACATGAGCCGTCCCGAAACGCGCATGTGGTTTGACTTTCTCGCGCAGCTACATCAACGCCGGCATCGAGGCCATTCACTTCGGCCAGGTGGGCCTGATGGACAAGCATGATCCCGGCCACGTTCACTGGCTCGAGATGCTGAGCCGGGTGCGCGCGTACGCCCGCGAACATGCCCGCAGACACTTCGTGCTTTGCGATGCCCACACGCCCACCGGAGGATACGTGGAAGACGGCAAGCTGCTCTTCGATTTCCACTCCTTCCCCATGCGCATCGCCGAGGTCGCGGATCATCCGTTTCAGGGAGAGCTCAAGGTTGGCTACAGCGACGGAATCTACCTCAAGAGCCGTGGAGGTGTCACGCCCAGCGGCTGGTCCTGCTCGCATTTGCCATACCTGGTGGAATTCGACAACTTCGGCGCTCACAACCCGGGAAAGCCCGGTAAGCCGCCGTTCATCTGGGGATGGGACGAGATCACCTGGTTTGCCCTTCAGCCCGAATCCGAGCGCAACTTGTGGCTCAGATACGCCTGGAAGTGGCTCAAACAGACGGATCTCGACGGCCACCTGCAAATGCCTGGCAGCCGTGTCCTGACACCCGGCAAGCCCGATGCCCCGCACTGGTACTGGGCCAACACCCGCAGCGACGCCTGCCCTCAGGGCTTCAACACCGAAGAGACCATTCGGGACCTCTGGGGAACGAGAGGATCTCACGTTCAATGAAGTTACCAGGCCATCCACCAACGCAACGCCGCTGGCGACGAGCTGTCCTGGCTGTTACCTTGCTGGCATGGCTTTCAGGGCGCACCCCCGCGGCCGATACTCCGGACGACGAGCCCTGGCTGCATCCCTACGCCGGTCCGACCCGCTCCGACGTCGACGCCACGACGCTCGACGGCAAGGTTCTCTGCGGGTACCAGGGGTGGTTCAACACCCCCTGCGACGGCGCGGGCTTCGGCTTCACGCACTGGGGCCAGGGACTTGAACGGCCCGGTGCGGGCCGCTTCACCGTCGATCTCTGGCCGGACGTTTCCGAGTACGCATCCGACGACCTGTGCGCGGTTCCCGGGCTGAAGCTCCCCGACGGCGCAGCCGCACGGCTCTACAGTGCCAACAGGAAGGGACCGGTCCTGCTGCACACCCGATGGATGCGGCAGTACGGCATCGACGGCGTCTTCGTGAGCCGGTTCATCGGCGAGGCGGCCAGCCCGGCGCGGTCGCGCCACGTGAACCGGGTCCTGGCCAGTCTCCGCGAGGGCTGCCACCGCGAGGGCCGCGTCTGGGCGATGATGCTCGACCTGTCGATGGGACGCCGCGCCACGACCAGGATGGTCATGGACGACTGGAAGTTCCTCTGCGACCAGGTCAAGGTGCGCGACGATTCTCGCTACCTGCACCACCAGGGCAAGCCGGTGGTCCTGCTCTGGGGCCTTGGTTTCAAGGACCGCCCGTGGTCGCCCGAGCAAGGAGCGGAGCTGGTCGCCTTCTTCAAGGACGATCCCAGGTACGGGGGCGTTTACCTGATCGGCGGCGTCGATCCCTTCTGGCGCACGCTCCGCGGCGAATCCCGGCCCGACCCCGCCTGGCTCCCGGTCTATCGTTCCTTCGACGCGATCAGCCCGTGGGATCCCGGCCGCTATCGCGACGACGCGTCCATGGACCACATTCGCAAGGCCGTCTGGGAAGGCGACCTCGCCGCGCTGAGCCCCGCCGGCAAGGGCTACATGCCAACGGCCTTCCCGGGTTTCTCCTGGGACAACCTGCGCAGGACCGCGCCGGGCCGCACAAAGATCGATCGCCGCGGAGGCGCCTTCTTCTGGCGCCAGATCGCGATCTTCCGGGAGCTGGGAATCCGCACCGTCTTCGTGGGCATGTTCGACGAGGTCGACGAGGGAACGGCCATCTACAAGGTGGCCGACAAGGTCCCCGTGGGAAAATACTTCCTGACCTATGAGGGGAAGCCCGGCGACTGGTACCTCAGGTTGACGGGCGCGGCGACCCGGATGATCCGCGGCGATGCTCCGCTGTCGCGGAGCATACCCGAGACGATCCCTTTTCCCCAGCACTGACGGGAACAGCACGCCATGAACCTGCAATGGTTGATCCGACTGCGCCGGGGGCCGTCTGCCATTCTGCTGGCGACGCTGCTCGGGGTGCTACCCGCCACCAGGAGCGCGGAGTACACCCCGTTCACGGGGCAGCACACCGACTGGCATGGCGAATTTGACCGCTACGACTTCGTGATGGACGAGCAATCCCTGTCCGTCGAGCCGTTCCAGAGGGCTACGGACGAACGCTTCGGAGTCAAGCCTCCGCCTCCAGGCAAGCGGCGCTGCATCGTGGTGGCTCCTCGCACGGTCGCGCCGGGCAGCCCCTGGACCTGGCGCGGCTGTTACTGGGACCACGAGCCCCAGGCCGAGCTGGAATTGCTCCGCCGGGGTTTTCACGTGGTCTTCATCACTCCGGATCCGGACAAAACCTGGGATGCCTGGTACGCGTACCTGACCGGGAAGCACGGGCTCGCCGGCAAGCCCGCGTTCATCGGCATGAGCAAGGGAGGGGTCAACGAGTACGACTGGACCGCGGCGCACCCCGACAAGGTATCCTGCATCTACGCCGACAACCCCGCGATCCGGCCGGCCGCCTTCGCCAGCCTTGACGAGCTGGCCCGGCGCGACATCCCTCTTCTGAATATCTGCGGCAGCCTCGACTTCCTGCTGGAGCGCCATACGCTGGCCATCGAGAGTCGCTACCACGAACTGGGCGGGCGGATCACGGTGCTGATCAAGGAAGGCGCGGCGCACCATCCGCACAGCCTGCGCAACCCCAAACGCATCGCCGACTGGATCGAGCAGAACAGCCGATCGCCCGCACCTCGCCCTGATTTCGCCGACGACTCGTTTGCTCGGTCGTCTCATTACAGCTTCGCCAGCACGTACAGTAAGCTCGAGGAAGAGAATACCTATGCGGTCTGCCGCGGGCCGGGGTTCGTGGCGTGCTACGACCGATACGACGCCACGACGAAGAGCCCCTGGGGAGTGACAGGCATGACGGTGATCGTGCCCGCGGCGGTCGCGCCGGGTAAGCCCTGGGTGTTCCGGGCCAATCGGATCGGCCGCGCTGCGGAGGCTCTTGACCTGGAGCTGCTTGCCAGGGGGTTCCACATCGTCGCGGCCCCCGTCACCGCCCAGTCCGGACCGGTCCGGGAACAGTGGGATGCTGTCTACCGCTTCTTCACCGACCGCGGCTTTTCCAGGAAGCCCGTGCTGGAAGGCACCGGCACGGGCGCCGGAGAGGCATACGCCTGGGCCATTGCGCATCCCGCACAGGTCGCGTGCATCTACGCCGAGAACCCCGCCCTGCGCAGCCTCATGACCAAAGGTCCGCTGCTCGATCATCTGGACGTCCTGGCAAGGGCCGGCGTGCCGCTCATCCACCTCTGCGGCAGCCTCGACCCATGGCTGGAGAGCCAGACACGCGTCGTGGAGCAGCGATACCATGAGCTTGGCGGCCCGATCACGGTCATCATCCGGGAAGGCGAGGGCCACTTCCCGCCCGGGCCAGGAGTTTCCAGGGCCGTGCTCGACCTGATCAGCCGAGTGAATCGCTGACGCGTCCGGCAGGCCAGTGTTCACCTGCTCGGAATCAGCGAGTGTTGTTACTTCCGGGCCTCGAGGTTCTCCATGTCGCGAACGGAGATGAGCCGGGTGCCGAGATCCTCGCTGTAGTGGGCCTGGCCGCGCACGCCGATGCGGCGTGCCAGGAACGGCTGGGGGTCAAGCCCGGGAGGGATGTCGAGGTAAGCGATCGTCGAGCCCTGCCGGCCGATCAGGGCGTACACCCTGTGGCCATCCACCTGCCGGGCCGAGGGCTGGACAAATCCGACCGCGTCATAACTGCGCAGCCCGGCTCCGCTCCACCTGTGCAAGCTTCCTGCGGATGGCGGCCACGTCGTGGTCCCTGCGATGGCTTTCGGCCAGGATCGATTCGATGCTCCGCGCTGCCCTGGCTGCCTGCTCGTGCTGGGTGAGCCGGTTCAGCCGGGTGCGCAGGGCTTCTTCCAGCTCGAGGTCGCTCCCGGCCTGCTTGAGCAGCCTCTGATAGCCCAGTCGGATGGTCTCGAACCGCCATTCCGCGACCGGTTGGCTGGAAATGACCATCTGGTGCATGCTGTCGAGTCGCCGAAGCTCGGCGGAACTGGCCTGCGTTGCGGGATCATCGACTCTTTGCCTCGTGGCTTCCGCCTGGGAATGGGCGGCCGGCGCGGGTGCGGGCGTGGCCTGCCGGACCGGGCCGGCTGCCCGCGCCTGGGGATCGCGTGCCGCGGGCGGGCCGCCGTGATCGCCGATCACGCAGAGAGCTGGCAGGCAGGCGACCTTGACGAGCATTTCAAAGACGACCAACGGCATTTCCTCATGCTCGGCTGCCGCGAAGACTCGACGGCATGCCGCAACATCGGCTGGCTCAAGGGTTTCATACTCCGGAGCGGGAACCCTGTCAAGTACAACGAGAGGTTCGGGCCTGTCGAACTAAAAGGCTTCAGGAACAGGAGTTCCGTTTCCAGGTGCGGCGCCGTCCGAAGGCCGGCGAGCTGTTGCGTACGGACCGCAGGGCTCTTTTATTTTCGGGTGCGGGCCAGTACAATCCGAACTTTACCCATCACACGTGGAAGGCCAGTGGACCTGCCCGGTGAACTCGTACGGGTCGCGAGGCATTATGGAACTCGGGACGGCGGCGACGTCCTGATCGAGTGAGTTTGAGTCCTCGCAAGGAGCGCTCGGAATGTATGCAATTTTTGAAGACGGCAGCCATCAGTTTCGGGTCAGCGAAGGGGACCATGTACGGGTCGACCGGCGCGATGGGAAGGCAGGGGACGAAGTCGTCTTTCCCAAAGTCCTGCTGATCGCCGGAGCCCCGGCCGGTCCGACCATCGGTACTCCTGTGATCGAGGGCGCCGAAGTTCGCGCCGTCGTCGTGGACCAGTTCCGTACGAAGAAGATCATCATTCAAAAGTTCCGTCGCCGCAAGAACGTACGGCGCCGCCGGGGCCACCGGCAATCTTACACGACCGTGCGGATCACCAGCGTGGCAGCGTCGCGCTGACCGCACTTTCCCAGGACTGGGCCCTGTCCCATCAAACAGAGCATTGGCCAAACTCGTCATTTTTGGCGGATAAGACGTTTTTTTCTTCCATTCAGGTGGCCAATGCTTACCATGATGAAGTCGCGGCGAGCCACTCGAGGAGCCCGTTGATCGGGGCGGTGTAGCGCCGGCCGGACCGGGTCAATGGTCGATCTGCGCGATCACGGCGGCCGCTATGCCGTACACTACTTGGGGGTGTCTCTAAGTATTGAGCGGCATCAGTTTGGGCGCGGCATTGCGTTTGCTAAGTGCAGTCGTGCAGCAAGGGAATGCGATGAGGACTTCCGGAAACCCTGCTCTTTGATGGATACTCTGCGAGCGAGTGCCGGACTGCTGGATCTCATGGAGCCGGCGCGAACTGCCGATTCTTAGCTAGACGAAGATGCACCTCTGGACTTTTGGACATAAAGTGGCTACGCTGGGCACCGATCTTTTTTGAGGATCGGTCCAGGTCGTCGTCTCAGATGGAGTCGAGCACATGGCAGCAGTAGGCGAACGGGCAGGATCGGTGACCGCCGCGGGGCAAGCGGGAGCGGAGGCGGAGGGCGCCCGGGAACGGGGCCGGAAACGAGCGGGGATGGGGGTCCCCCGGGTCTTCAGCACCGAGGGGACGAGCCCGTTTGACCGGATCGAGTGGGACTTGCGGACCGCCGAGATCAAGGACGAGCGCGGGCGGGCCCTCTTCCAGCAGGCCGATTGCGAGATTCCCCGGAACTGGAGCCAGCTTGCCACCAACGTGGTGGCCAGCAAGTACTTCTATGGCGACGTGGCCAGCGGCAACGGCTCTCCGTCGGAGGGGAAGCGCGAGTACTCGGTGCGCCAGCTCATTCACCGTGTGACCCGGACCATCGCCGACTGGGGACGGGACGACGGCTACTTCGCCACCCCCGAGGACGCCGAGCGTTTCTACGACGAGCTGACCTCGCTGTGCGTGAACCAGTACGGCTCGTTCAACTCGCCGGTCTGGTTCAACGTCGGGCTCTTCCACTGTTACGGCCTTGCCGGTCCCGCCAACAACTGGAGGTGGGACGAGGAGACGCGCACGGTGGTCCGCGCCACCAGCGCCTACCAGACGCCCCAGGCGTCGGCCTGTTTCATCCAGAGCGTCAGCGACGACATGGAGAGCATCATGCGGCTGGCCCACAGCGAGGCCATGCTCTTCAAGTTCGGCTCGGGGACCGGAACGGACCTCTCGACCCTGCGTTCCAGCCGCGAGAAACTCTCCGGCGGCGGCAAGCCTTCCGGTCCGGTCAGCTTCATGCGGGTCTACGACGCGATCGCCAGCGTGGTCAAGTCGGGCGGCAAGACGCGCCGCGCCGCGAAGATGCAGACTCTCAAGTGCTGGCATCCCGATATCCTCGAGTTCATCGAGTGCAAGACCAAGGAGGAAGCCAAGGCCCAGGCGCTGATCCGCGAGGGCTACGAGGCGAACTTCAACGGTGACGCCTACAGCTCGGTGATGTTCCAGAACGCCAATCTCTCGGTCCGGTGCAGCGACGCGTTCTTGAAGGCCGCCGAGAACGACCAGGACTGGACCACGCGGGCGGTGACCACGGGCCGTCCCATGCAGGCGCACAGGGCCGGGATACTGCTGGACAGAATTGCCGAGGGCACCTGGCTGTGCGGCGACCCGGGCATGCAATACGAAGACACGATCCAGCGCTGGCATACCTGCCCCAATACCGCGCCCATCAACTCGTCGAACCCGTGCAGCGAGTACATGTTCATCGACGATTCGGCCTGCAACCTCTCGTCGCTGAACCTGATGAAGTTCTACCGCGAGGATGGCAGCTTCGACGTCGGGTTGTTCCGGGCGGCTGTGCGCATCTTCATCACCGCTCAGGAGATCCTCGTCGATCACGCCAGCTATCCCACGGAGAAGATCGCTCAGAACAGCCATCGCTTCCGGCCTCTGGGGCTGGGTTATGCCAACCTGGGCAGCCTGCTCATGGCTTGCGGTTTGCCCTATGATTCGGACGCCGGCCGGTCGCTGGCCGCGTCGATCACGGCGATCATGCACGGCCAGTGCTATCTCACGAGCGCCGAGCACGCCGCGCATCTTGGCCCCTTTGAGGGCTTTGGCCTGAACCGCGAGCCGATGCTCAAGGTCATGGAGATGCACCGTGCCGCGGCCCTGGCAATCGACGACCGTGCGCCCGCTGAGCTGCGGGCCGCGGCCAGCGCGGTCTGGGGCGAGTGCCTGGACCACGGCCGCAAGCACGGCTATCGCAACAGCCAGGTCACGGTGCTGGCCCCCACCGGCACGATCGCCTTCATGATGGACTGCGACACCACCGGCATCGAACCCGACATCGCGCTGGTCAAGTACAAGCAACTGGCCGGCGGGGGCATGCTCAAGATTGTCAACCGGACCGTCCCCATGGCCTTGCAGAAGCTGGGCTACGACGAGCCGGTGATCCGCGGCATCCTCCAGCATATCGACGAGCACGACACCATCGAGCAGGCGCCGGGGCTTGGCGAGGAGCATCTGCCGGTCTTCGACTGCGCCTTCGCACCGCCGCAAGGCGGCCGCAGCATCCACTTCCGCGGCCACCTGAAGATGATGGCCGCCGTGCAGCCGTTCCTCTCCGGTGCGATCTCCAAGACCTGCAACGTGCCCAACGACGCCACGGTCGAGGACATCCGCGGCGCCTACCTGGAAGGCTGGAGGCTGGGCCTCAAGGCGCTGGCCATCTACCGCGACGGCTCGAAGGGAAGCCAGCCGGTTTCCACCAAGGACGAGTCGAAGGAGAGGCAGAAGGCGAAGGACGTCGCGGCATCCGCGCCGGCGCCCGCCCCCGCCGAAGCGCCGGCTCCTGCGCCGGCTCCGCAGATCATCTACCAGCCGCGCCGCGAGCGCCTGCCCCACACCCGCCGGAGTGTCACCCACAAGTTCGACATCCAGGGCCACGAGGGCTACATCAACGTCGGCTTCTACCCCGACGGCCGCCCCGGCGAACTGTTCATCACCATGGCCAAGGAAGGCTCGACCATCGGCGGCCTGATGGACGTGCTGGGGACGGCCATCTCGATCGGTTTGCAGTACGGCGTGCCGCTGGAGGTCTTCGTCAACAAGTTCGCCCACAGCCGCTTCGAGCCCGCCGGGTTCACCAAGAACCCCGATATCCCGATCGCCAAGAGCATTGCCGATTACATCTTCCGCTGGATGGGCATGGAGTTCATTCCCGGCTACCGCGAGGCGAACGCGCCCCGCCGCCCAGGCCCCGACGAAGCCGAACCGGCCCCACTTGCCGCGCCTGTGCTCAAGGTCAACGGCCTGCGCTCGGCCACGATCGCCGATCTCGAGCATGCCGAGGCCGTGATGGGTGCCAAGGCCCTTCAGCAGGCCGCACCGCAGTCTGTCGTGGACGTGGAAGAAGCCCAGCTCAGCGACGGCCTGAGCGAGCAGGACCGCCAGTTCGCCCACTTCCAGAGCGACGCGCCCGCCTGCGACAACTGCGGCGCTCTCACCGTCCGCTGCGGCACCTGCTACCGCTGCTTCAACTGCGGCAACAGCATGGGCTGCTCTTGAAAAACGGACCTTTTTGACCGTCCGCAGATGTGAATTCGTGGGCCGAGAGCTTCCGGCGAGTCAACCCGGAGGCTCCCGGACTCGGTCCGTCATCCGGGCTTAACGGCCGGGTTTGACAGGCTCAAGCTCGATCCTGCCGAGATCCAGCGGCTCGTCGGAGCGGCCTCCAGGCATCTCCGGCACGGTGATCTCCCTGGAGATCTTTGCCAGCATGGGACCGTAGTTGCCGGGGATGCCGTCTCCAGGTTCGTGAACCACGGCCTGAATCTCGTACTTGCCCGCGGGAACATCTTCGACACGGAAGAGGCCGTCGGCACGAACGTTCGTGTCGTAGGTTCGCCTGGACCGCTCATAAGTCTTGCCCGCGTCGCTTGTCGTCCATTGCACCAGCCAGGCCTGGCGATCCTGCTCGCTCAGACCTTCGGGGTACGGCGGATCGGGCAGGATCCTGGTCAGCGTCTGGAAGAAGTAAGGAAACACCGCGCCGGCTTTGATGCCCGGAGGAAGAACGAACCTGCCGATGACCGGCCGTCCTGTCCCACCCAGATCCACGTACGTCGTCCTGTCCGGCTCAACCTTGATCGCCCGCCACTCGCCCGTACCAACGTGGTGGACCGACCGATCAAGCGTGAAGAGCCGGCTCACCGAAAGCTCGGCGGGAATCACGTGTTCGAAGGCGTAGTGCCCGCGGGAATCGGAGCTTTGCTGCTGAGCCTGGGTGATCGGCAGGGCCACGTCGGCAGGGCCTCCGCCGTCAATTTCGTTCAGCCTCACCTGGACCCCCGCGGCCGGCCGCGCACCGATCTTCACGGTCCCCTCCACCCGTCCCCAGGAATGGAGCGTGAGGTCGGGCAATTCCATGAACGTTTTCTGGTCCGCTTCCGCGAAGCCTTTTTCGTGATAGGTAAAGAGGCGGTAAGGCTCGGTCTGGGCGGGAAAGCTGAACTGTCCGTCACGGCCCGTGATCACCTGTGGATAACCCGTCTCATGGAACTTGCCATTGTAAAGCTGGGCACGCAGCGACCGGGTAGAGAGCACGACCGTGGCGCCGGCCAGGGGCCGGCCATCGGGACCGCGAACCACGCCGGAGGGACCGGAGCCCCGCTCCAGCTTCACGTCGAAGCTCACATCACCGGCTTCCATCTTGAACGGTTCGGAGGTCGCCGGCAGGTAGCCTTCGGCTTCGATACGCACGGCAACCGCAGCGACCAGCGGGTGTGCATACTCGGCCTCGTAATGACCCTTGGTGAAGTTCCGTACCATTCCACCCCGATCCCAGTTGACCTGACCGAGCTTTCCATCCCGGTTGGAGAATCGGTAGTAATTGCCGTCCACCACCGTGAATCGCGGAATGGGTTGTCCTGATTTCGCGTCCACGACCTTGCCGCGGACTCGCAATGGGGGATACATGGTCACCAGCATCTCATTCGGTCCCGCCCGGAATTCGCGCTGGCCGGCCATGACGAAGCCGGGCTTCGTCAGGGTGCAAAGAATGAGATCCCACGGCGCCGAGTCCCAGACAAAACGTCCCTCCGCATCGGATTTCGTGGTCCAGTCGAGTGACATGTGCCCCCGCCAGTTCATGGCCTGGACGGTCACGCCTTCTAGCGGCTTGCCGTCACGGTCGACGACGCGCCCGCGCAGGGTATGGCTGGCCCCGAGTCGAAACTCCACGGGCTTCCTGTTCGCCGCGGCAACCACATCGGCCAGCTCCGGGCGCGGCCCGGCGCCATGGCCGTCACGGTCTGTGTGCCGGCAGGCACGTGACCGAACCGGAACCCGCCGTCGGCATCGGTGGTCACGCTGGGCCATCCGCGATTGCCGATCCGGCGGTCGGCCCCGAGACCCACGGTTGCTCCGGCGATGGGCCGTCCCTGATCGTCCAGCACGCGGCCGGAGAGTGCGACTCCCTCGTCGAGGATGATCTGCGCCTTGCGCGCCTTGAGGTCGAAGTCGCTCAGCCTGGGCGTGTCGCGCTGCATGAACGTGGCGACGTAGTCGGGGTGACTGACGCTTACAGAAACGAAGCTCCAGCCCAGGGGCATGGCACCGAAGATCCAGTGGCCGCTGGCGTCGGTCGTGACGTTCTCATAATCCACATAGCTGTAATCCGGCGAGGCATCGGCACCGGCGCGGGCCATGATGGTGACGGTAGCTCCGGGAATGGGACGACCGTCCCGGCGCTTCACGATGCCGCCGATCGTCACTCCGTGCTCCAGTTCCATCGTATGAGCCCGCGGCAGGGCACGGCCGCCCGTCTCTTGCAAGGGCGAGTAAGCGCGGACGGCGTAGCCCGCTTTCCGTGCCGTGATGTAGGCGCGCCTGGGCAAGACCTGCGGGAACGCGATGCGGCATTTCCCTTCTCTGTCTGTCGTGTCTCGCGTCAGCAATCGCACATCGCCTCCGAGGCCGTCTCGCGCCGGTGTCCGTTTCGACGGTGATCGCCACTCCATCCACCGGCGCCCTGGATTGCCGGTCCACAATCTGAATCTCGAGCACGCGATTTTCCGGGTCATCTTCGCGGGGGGGCGGGAGTGGCACGAGATTCAAGGGAGCTGGGGCCTGGGCGGTCGCTGAGCTGGCGGCCAGTCCGCCACGCGCAAGTATCACCGCCAGCACCAGGGTGCACGCCGCGGCGCAAACGATCGAGGCGGACGCCAGCAGCGGCGCGATCAGCGCGGAACGGAGGGCTCTCTGGGCGAGAGCGACAGCCGCTCGCGAAGCCGCCAGCGCGCTTGGCGAGGCGGGTTCGCACAGGGCAAACGGCCTGGCGGATCGCGCCGTGGCCTCGATCCAGGCGCGCGGCAGTGTCACCGGTTTCAGCAAGGGCGGGAAAACCGCCGGCAGACGGACGCCCCGCCGTATGAGCCGCTCGCGCAGCCGTGCCCGCGCCCTGAGCAACCGGCTCTGGAGCGTCCGGAGCGGGCAGCCAAGCTGGCCGGCAGCCTGTTCGTGCGACAGGCCTTCCAGATGGCAGAGCAGCAGGGGCGCCCTGTAAATGGCCGGCAGCCTGTCGATCTCTTGATGGATCTCGTCACAGCTCAGGCTGGAGTCTTGATCTTCGATGCTTTGCCGCGCCATCTCGGCCCTCCGCATTTCGTGCTTGCGCCGCCGGGCGGCGTCGCGCCGTGCCCGGGCCGCGATCCGCCGGGCGACGCCGTAGAGCCAGCTTGCCGCCGACTCGTGCCGGCGAACCGCAGAGGCGCGGCGTGCCAGCACGAGGAACACCGCCTGGGCGGCATCCTCGGCATCGTTAAGATCACCCAGAACGCCCAGGCAGACGCGTGTCACCATCGGACCATGACGCAGCACCAGGGCCGTGAACGCCGCTTCGGCCTGCGTGTCCTCACTCCGGATGAAACGATCCAGCAACTGGCCATCCGGCAGACTGCCCAGGACCCCGTGGTCAAAGAGCGTCTCAAGATGCGTGCAGACATCGCTGATCGGTGCGCTCGCCATCCCAACGTCTCCCGCAGACCCGGTCATCATCTCCAGGTAGTTTCCCCAGGAAGGCGGGAATGCTGCAACTTTCTTCCATTTTCCACGATGGGCGCGGAATTCGGTTCCTTGAGACAGGCGATTCCCGAGCCTGTAGAATGGCACCTGGCGAGAATTCGACCGCGTGTGGCGGAGAGCCGGGGAGACCAGACCGTGAGTTTTCTTGAGATCGCGATGGGCCTGGTGCTGGCGGCGCAGGCATCCGGGGATCTGGCAGCCGGTGCGCTCGACGCCAGGCTGCGCAGTGAAGATCCCGCGGCGCTGCGCGCGACGCCCGCAAGCTGGGCGAGGCTCGACGCGGCGCCGCCCTGTTTTATCAGCCCTCGCTGACCTGCACGAAGTGCCATACGAGCGCGAGCGGTGCTCCTGCGCTTGGTCCGGATCTGGCGACAGCGAGCAAGGATGTGACTGATGCTTACATCGTCGAGTCGATCCTCGAACCATCCAGAACGATCAAGAAGGGTTTCGAGACCGTCACGATCAGCCTCGAGGACGGCCGGACTCTCACGGGATTGCTTGCCGAGGATCGGACCGATGCGGTCGTGCTTCGCGACCCCGCCCAGGATGGGAAAATGGTCACCGTTCCCAGGAGACAGATCGACGAGCGGAAGGACGGTGGCGTCTCGATCATGCCCATGGGTCTGGCGAATAACCTGAGCTCGCGGCAGCAATTCCTCGACCTGGTGCGGTACGTGATGGAGATCGCCGAGAAGGGACCGGCCCGGGCGAAAGAGTTGCAGCCTGATCCATCGCTCGTGGCCGTCGCACCCTTGCCGGAGTCGGAACGCGAGATCGACCATGCCGGCCTCATCAGCGGCCTGGATGCGCGCAGCAGCGCACGCGGCGAGGCCATTTACAACCGCGTCTGCGCGAACTGCCATGGGACAAAAGACCGGCTCGGCTCATTGCCGACCTCGCTGCGCTTCGCCACGGGCATCTTCAAGAATGGTTCGGACCCGTTCAGCATGTACCGCACGCTCACGCTCGGCTTCGGCCAGATGACGCCGCAGACCTGGATGGTTCCCAGGCAGAAGTATGACGTGATCCATTACATTCGCGAGGCCTTCCTCAAGCCTTACAATCCCGGCCAGTTCACGAGCGTCGATCCGGTTTACCTCGCACGGCTGCCGAAGGGAACAAGCCGGGGCGCCGATCCGGTCGAGATCCAGCCATGGATGACCATGGATTACGGGCCCAGCTTGATGGCCACTTACGAGATCAGCGCGGGGGACGGCTCGAACATCGCGAACAAGGGAATCGCGTTGCGGGTCGATCCCGGGCCCGGCGGCATCTCGCGCGGGCATGCCTGGGTGGTCTACAACCAGGACACGATGCGTTTCGCGGCCGCATGGACGGGACAGGGCTTCATCGACTGGAACGGCATTAACTTCAATGGCGTGCACCAGGTACACCCTCGGATCACCGGCAAGGTCGAGTTCTCCAATCCGGATGTGCCGGCCTGGGCAAACCCGAAGGACGGCCGCTTTGACGATCTCCGCCTACGCGGCCGCGACGGACGCAGCTATGGCCCGTTGCCGCGTGCCTGGGTCCATTACCGGGGGCTCTACCAGCATGCCGGGCGGATGGTCCTGGACTACACGGTCGGCCAGGCGGAGATTCTCGAATCGCCCGGAATCGAGCAGGCTTTGCGGCCTGTGCGCCGGCTGTCTTCACACGGACTCTGAACATCGGTCGCTCGCCGCACCCGCTCAGGTTGCGTGCGGCCTCCGAAAGAACGGCTGTCGCGGTGGATGAGGCAGCGGCCCGCGGCGGGGCCCGCTTGACCTATGACGAGGGTTGGCGGGAGCTCGAGATCCCGGCTGCCGCCACCCCGCTGAAGCTCAAGCTGTTGCTCTCGAGCGGAGAGCCTCTGCACCTGGCGCAGCTGGCGCGTCAATCAGCGCCGGCCGAGGACCTGTCGCGCTTCACCCATGGCGGTCCCGCGCTGGCCCGAGCGCTTGCCGGCAAAGGCCGTGATCGGCCGCGATGACGGGCCGTTCGCCGTCGACCTGCTGCCAGTGCCCAGCAGCAACCCGTGGCTCTGCCAGTTGCGGCTTTCCGGGTTCGACTTTTTCGAGCGCGGCGCTGCGCCGCGGTCTGCACATGGGACGGCGACGTCTGGCTGGCCGATGGAATTGATCGCCCGGAAAAGGGACTCACCTGGCGGCGCATCGCCTCGGGTTTGTTCCAGCCATTGGGGCTGAAGGTCGTTGACGAAGCCATTTACGTTTGCTGTCGCGACCAGATCGTCCGGCTGCGTGACCTGAACGATGACGGGGAAACTGATTTCTATGAAAATTTCAATAACGATCACCAGGTGACCGAGCATTTCCATGAATTCGCCATGGATTTGCAAACCGACGCGGAGGGCAACTTTTACTATGCCAGGGCCGCACGTCACGGTTTGCCCGCGCTGGTGCCGCACCATGGCACGCTGCTGAAGGTGAGCAAGGACGGCTCCCGTACGGAGATCCTGGCCACAGGATTCCGCGCACCGAATGGCGTTTGCCTGAACCGCGACGGCACGTTCTTCCTTTCCGACCAGGAAGGATTCTGGACCCCCAAGAACCGGATCAACTGGGTGAAACGCAACGGCTTTTACGGGAACATGTGGGGTTTCACGGATGTGACCGACACTGCCGACTCGGCCATGGAGCAGCCCGTCTGCTGGATCACCAACGCCTTTGACCGTTCCCCGGCTGAGCTGCTCTGGGTCGAGACCCGGAACCCGGCCTGGAATCCGCTGGCCGGTCGGCTCCTTTGCCTCTCATACGGTTACGGTAAGATCTTCGTGGTGCCGCACGAGATCGTCGCGGGACAGATGCAGGGGGGAGAGTGCGCCCTGCCCTTGCCACGGTTCCCCACTGGCGTGATGCGCGGGCGATTTCACCCGGGGAATGGTGAGCTCTACACATGCGGCCTTTTTGGGTGGGCGGGCGACCAGACAGAGCCCGGCGGTTTCTATCGCGTGCGTGCCACCGGCAAGCCCATGTTCCTGCCCGTTGGGCTGAGCGCCTGCAAGGACGGTCTGCGTCTCTGCTTCACGGAGCCGCTGGACACCGAGACGGCCAGCGACGCCGCGCGTTATACGGCCCGGATCTGGACGATCAAGCGAACCGTCGAGTACGGCTCGGACCATCATGACGAGCGGCCGCTCAAGGTTGCGGGGGCTAGCCTGTCGGCCGACAGGCAGACCGTCTTCCTGAAGATCCCAGACATCCAGCCGACACGCTGCATGGAGATCACGTATCACATCCGCGGCAAGGGGGGCCAGCCCGTGGACGGCGCCATTCATAACACCATTCACATGCTTGGAAACACCACGGCCTCAGTCAACGCCGAGCGCCCCACACCTGCGCGCCCATGAGATAAATCAACAATGGCAGATGGGGAATGGCGGGCGTAAGATCATCAGGCATGGCATCGACTTCTTGACGTTGCCATCCGTCATCACTCTTGCGGCCTCCTGGAAAGGACCTGGAATAATGCGAACATGCTTACGCCTTGCCGCCACATTGCTCTGCATTGGATGGGCGATCACAGCCACAGCGAACGAGCCGGCGCTGACACTGGATGTGTGGCCCGGCAATCCGCCCGGCGAGACCGGCTCGATGGGCGCCGAGAAGGTTGTCGAACAGAAACCCGGTGACAAGCCAATCAAGATACTGACGAACATCACGCACCCGACGCTCTCGGTGTTCCGGCCGGCGCGTGAGAAGGACAGCGGCGTGGCCGTGGTGATCTGCCCGGGCGGCGGTTACAACATTCTCGCGTTCGACCTGGAGGGCGAGGAGGTCGCGGCCTGGCTGAACTCGATCGGTGTGACGGGTGTTGTGCTCAAGTACCGCGTGCCCCGGCGCGAGGGCACTCCGCGCGAACAGCCTCCGATCCAGGCCCTGATGGACGCCCAGCGCGCGCTCAGCCTGGTGCGGAGCAACGCCAGCGCATGGGGCATTGATCCGAAACGGATCGGCATCCTCGGCTTCTCGGCCGGCGGGCACCTCAGCGCCTGGGCGGCCACACACAGTGACGACCGCGTCTACGCGGCGAGTGACGACGTGGACAAGGTGAGCTGCCGTCCCGACTTCGCGGTACTGGTCTACCCTGGCGGCATGGATCGAAAGGGCGACACATCCAGCCCGATCAACCATGTATCCTCTACGACGCCTCCGATGTTCCTCGCCCACGCCGCCGACGATCCCGTGAGCTGCAAGAACAGCGTGGAGATGTTCCTGGCACTCAAGGGCGCCAAGGTTCCCGCGGAACTGCACATCTACGCCTCGGGAGGCCACGGCTTCGGCCTTCGCCCCAGCGCCCATCCCTCCTGCACGTGGCCCGATCGCTGTGCGGACTGGCTGCGGGACCGGCAGATCCTGCCGCCGGCGGCATCGAAGTAAATCGAGCCACCGGCGGGCCCTGTGGCAGACGCGAAGGCCAGACCGTCACGACTTGGTGAAGGTGATCCCGGGGGCCTTCATTGCCCCGGTTGGCGTGAAGACAAACTTTGATCCGCCTTCCTCGGTGATCTTGCCGACCAACGGCGGGCCCTCTTCCTGGAGGAGCGCCAGGGTGTTGTCCCTGTAGCCGGCCTGGCCGGTCAAAGTTTGCTTTTGCCCCTTGGTGTCCACGTCCCAGGCGAACTGGCCATCGGCCTGAAGAGTCAGGACGATGGAGACGTCTGGTGAAGGCTGAGATTTCCATGTGCCGACCAGACTGGCCGGAGGAGGTGGGGGAGGCTCGGGCTGGGCGGGCTGCTCCGCTGTTGCCGGCGGCGCTGGGGCCGGTGCACTGGACTGTCCCGGAGCAGAGGGGGCTGCGGGCTGGCCGGCCGCGGCAACATGGAGCGCGGCCGGCTGACTCGCGGGCTGCTCCGAGGCTTTCTTGAATGCCTTGACGAACGATGCCGAGAGCTGATCGCCCGGCTGAAGCTGGGTCACCTTCTCGAACTGGCTGGCGGCCGCTTCCTTGTACCCTTCCACCAGATAGTGGTAGCCCAGCAAGAACTGCGTGGAGGGTGCGTTCGGGTTCGTTTTCACCAGGCTTTCCAGAGCTCGAAGCTGGTTCGTGTAGGTGTCGACGTCCGGGTAGAGGCCGACCAGGGTGGACCAGTTCCAGCCAGGTCCGGCCGAGAGCACGGCATAGGTCACCGACGCGGCCTCATCATACCGTTTCAGCGCGAACAGGCAGAGCGCACGGAATTCGTGCACGACGGGCACGTTCGGTGTCTCCTTGAGAACCTGGTCGGTCAAGTCCAGAGCGCGCTGGTAGTCGCCCGCCTGGAAGGAGTCACGCGCCGCGGAAAAGACCTGGTCGGTGCTGGACTCCGTGGCCGGATTCGGAGCGGATGCGGCGATGTTGATCGGCTGCGAGTAGTCGTACACCACGGTGGTCTGGGCGGGCTGAGCCGCGACAACAACAGTGTTGTACGGGTTGGTGTACCCGCTGTAGAGCCAGTTGCTGGCCACCGAGCCGAGTCCCCAGCCGGCATAGTTGCTCATGCCCCAGGTCGGGAAGTAGTCATAAACGCCATAGCCGGAGTAATAAGCGGGGTAACCATACCCAGAGCCATAGCCGTAACCTCCGTAACCGAGCACGGAGCCGAGCGAGCCCAGACCGAAGGTGGTCAGTGCTCCGGTGCCAAATCCGGCCCAGAACCCGTTTCCGCCCCAGCCACCGCGGTACCAGTTGCCATAGTACGGCGAGCCGTAACCGCCGCCCCAGCCCCCACGGTATCCGCCGCCCCAGCCCCCACGGTAACCGCCGCCCCAGCCCCCATTCACATTGGTGATATTATTATTAACGACGTTGCTGGAAACGGAGTTGAACCGGCCACCGCCCCGGCCGCCATTGTTGTTGATGACCGTATTGCCGATGTTGTTACCGCCGCCAATACCCCAGTTGCCGTTGCCGCTGCCGTTTCCGACTCCGTTGCCGATCCCCCAGTTGCCACCGTTCCCGACACCGGGCCGGTTGCCACCGTTTCCAGCACCGGGCCGGTTGTTGGTCCAGTTGTTTCCGTTCCCCCAAGGCGGTCGGTTGCCCCAGTTCCCGCCGTTGCCCGGGACGTTGCCACCGCCCGGCCTGTTGCCAGGGATTCCCGGCCGGTTGCCACCGTTGCCGGGGTAGTTTCCGCCGATACCGGGCCTGTTACCGCCATTTCCGGGAAGGCCGCCCCCACCGCCGGGCCTGTTGCCGCCATTTCCGGGAAGGCCGCCCCCACCGCCGGGCCTGTTGCCGCCATTTCCTGGAAGGCCGCCCCCACCGCCGGGCCTGTTGCCGCCATTTCCGGGAAGGCCGCCCCCGCCGCCGGGCCTGTTACCGCCGGGTTGACCGGGCAATGGCGTGGGCCGCCCGGCGCCGCCACCCGGTCCAGGACGGTTCGGAACACCGCCTCCTCCCGGAGAGTTTGGCAAGGTTGGCCGTTGCACGTTACCGGTGTTCGGCCGGTTCTGAGGCATGGCAGGTCTCGTCATACCGCCCGAATTGGGCCGGTTCTGGGGCATGGACGGTCGCGCCATGGCCGGCCGGCTCTGGGGCATGGCGGGTCTTGTCATCCCACCGCCCCCAGGCCGAGCCATGCCCCCGCCACCGCCTCCAGGCCGAGCCATGCCCCCGCCACCACCTCCAGGCCGAGCTCCACCCCTGCCACGCTGGGCAAGGGCCTGTTCCTCTGCACTCAAGAAGGTGAGCAATCCCAGCAAGGGAATGAGATGTCGTCGCCTGAGCATAAAGATCCTCGAAGGCCCATTCCGGCCGGAGAAGACGAGGGATTGGTATGTCACATGGAATGTCGAAGGCAAGGATCCGCTGAGACGTTACTTCGGAGCTCCTGCGGCAGCGCCCGAGGCGGGCGTAGCCAGACCTGGCTGGGGCGGCTGACGGACCATCACCACGTCGGTAATGTCGGGAGCCACCTGGCCGCCAACGATACGGTCGACCGAGTTGGTCTTGATCGAATCCTTGTTGAGCGTTGTGTGGATGAGAGTTGCGGACGTCGGGCGGCCGTCGCGCAGTACGCCCTGAGCCTTGACGACCCACACCGTCTCGTTGGTCCGGGTCCAGAGACCCTCGCCATGGCCGCCATCGGAGTCGAAGTTCCAGGACTTGATCTGGCCGGATTGCGGATCCCAGCCGATGAACGTGGTGCCGGAGGTCGGCTTCTGGCCCTGTACCTGGGCACTGTAGGTGCGGACGAGATAGCTGTTGTTGTCCGCCCAGCGAACGTCGGCCTCGACCCGGTTCGTCCCGCTGTCGTCGATCCAGTGCCCGACCATCCACTCGAGCTCCTTGAGCCGGTCATAGGGGGCGACGTCTTCGGCCGGCGCGGCCGATTCCCGAAGTTCGGCGGCTTGCCAGAGCCCGTTCTTGCGGACGAGCAGCGCACTGAAGCGGGTGAACTCCGCGGCGTCGCCCTTGGCCGAGAAGAGCCTTGACCGTCCTTCCACCCGGGCGACGTCGGCTGTGATGAAGCGAGTCTCCTCGACCTGCGATTCGAGCCGCAGGCCCGGGTTCTCCTGCAATGAGGCGGCATACATCTGGGTCACGGCATCTTTGCCGCGCGTCTCGGCGCCCTCGGGATCGGTCACCACGACCTCGCTGGTGAAGAAGTCGGCAAGGGCCCTTGCGTCGGCCGTGCTGAAGGCGTTCGCGAATCCCGCGATCCGGTCGGCAATCGCTTTCTGCTCCGGCGGGACCGCCGGCGCTGCTGGCGGTTGCGCGTTGGCTGGCTGCGCGGTAGCCGGCGCGGCCGGGGTGGAAGCCGGACGCGGGGGCTGAGACGAAGCGGCGACGAGCCCGCTACCGGCTAACGCAACGATACCGATCCGTACACAGATCGCTCTCATGGGGCCGCCTCGCTCACGTTGTTGGAAACCAATCCAGGTATCGCAGGGAATGATCCGTCATGGATCTCGTAGCTCGCATTGAATTCTCTGGAACCACCACTTCCGCCGTCAAGAGCCTGGTAGTGGCCCACGGCGCCTTTTCGATCCGGCTGGTACATGCCGGCCACGAGGCCGGCGATTCGGGTGCAGTTGGCCCGGGACCTCGAAAGCGACCCGGGCCCGAGATCTGGCTCTTGCCGGCAGGTTCAGGCCTTCCGAGCCACGTTCAGCCAGGTGTGCACGTGAGGGGACCCCCGGAAGTACCAGGCGAAGGCAGGGCCTTCCAGCTTCCAGATATCCCAGATCCTGTCCTGGCCGATATCGCCTTCCTTGAAGTAGGTGAGCCGCAGCTTGTCAGGACCGCCAGCAGAGGCGAGGCATTCCTGGACCTCGAGGGCGTCGCAGGCCCGGAAAGGACGAAGCATCATCTCCAGGAGCACCCGGACCATCTCCTTCTGCTGGCTGTCCAGCCCGGCGACCGCCAGGCCGCGGGGAGCCAGCTTCGGTCCTTTCAGCTGGACGCTTCGCGAGTCGTCCTCCTCCCCCTTGTTGATCAGCGCCTCGGCCTGCTGCTTGTCATCCAGCGTCTGGAAAATCTTGTTGGCTTGCTCGCCCTGGTACCACCAGACGTTGTTGGTGTGCTTGGCGTCCTCGTTGAAGTGGCCGTCGGCAGCGTGCCCGTAGAAAATCGGTCCGCCGAACGCGGCCCCCTCGAGGCTGTTGCCATCGGCCCGGAGGGTGTCATGCCGTCCGGTCAGGACCCACTCGAACGGCTTGTCGGTTCCCGGCTCGCCGAAGACGGCCACGTGGTAGGCGGCAAATCCGTCCGCCTCGTCGTCGCTCATCTGCTTCATGAATCGCTCGTAGCCCTCGTCGCTGCAAAGGCCCTTCATGATCTCGCGGCAAAGCGCCTGCTGATCCTTGTTCATGTCACCGATGCTCGGGTCGACGATGGCCCAGTTGTTCTTGACCACCGAGCGAAGCGGGTGGTTGAACGGGAAGCAGATGCGCTGCCGCTGGTCCTTCGAGAGCGAAGTGTAGAATCGCGCCACAGCCGTCTCGGCACGCTCGGATGCAGACGGCCCGACCTTGTCTTGCCCGGCGCGGGCGGCCGCCGTCTGGCCCAGCAGCGGGACGGATCCCGCGAGGACTCCCGCACTGAGGGTCCGCAAGAGATCGCGGCGCGACAGTTCCATGCAGTTCTCCGCCTCTCGGTCATGCAAGTCGTGAGGCTGCGCCATGGCGGTGCACTCCTTCTGGTGAGGTAATCGTGTTGAGGAGTTCGACGCTCGACCGGCTGCTCTGATGAAATTCAGCAGGAACGCTCAAATCGGGCCCCGAAGTGAGAGAATCCGGCCGCGAAGGCGACTGGTGCGCTCTGCTCAGGCTAATCGCGAGCGGCGCTTCGAGTCAACCATGCAAGAGGCCCAGGCGGATCGCCGGGAGGGTCATTGCCCCGGCAATGTCTCTGGCGCATGCTACAGGACACCGGCCGCTCCCCCACAACATCCACCAAACGCAAGAGCGAACCGCCATGGCGACCTTCGTGCTCACCGATCTGGCCCACGACGTGTGGGTGGAAGACTTCAGGATCGACGAACAGAGCCTGGGCCTCTCCTCGCCATCCCGCTGCTCGGTGCGCAAACGAAGGCTGCGTGGGGGTCGCAGGGACGGCGTCGATCTGGTCGAGGTCCAGGGCGGAGCCATTTCCTTTGCGGTCATTCCCACACGCGGGATGGGGCTGTGGAAAGGCTCGTACCAGGACTTCCGGCTGGGCTGGGATTCCCCGGTGACCGACGGTCCCGTAAATCCGGCTTTCGTAAACCTGAGCGGTCTTGGCGGCCTGGGCTGGCTAGACGGCTTCGACGAGTTGCTGGCGCGTTGCGGTCTTGGCTGGAGTGGCGCTCCTTTCGAGATCAAGGTCAGGCAGGCCGATGGCTCGGAGAGCAACACGACTTACGGCTTGCACGGCAAGATCGCCAACACGCCGGCCTCGTTCGTCGCGGTGCACGTGGCCGATCAGCCTCCCCACGAGATTACTGTTGAAGGGCACGTCGAGGAGTCGCACCTCTTTGGTCCGCAAGTCCGGATGATCTGCAAGGTCTCGACAATCCCCGGGTCCAACCGGCTGGTCGTGCGCGACGAGTTCGTGAACCTGAGGGACCGGCCCGTGGACATGCAGGTCCTTTACCACTGGAACTTCGGGCCCCCGTTTCTGGAAGCGGGCGCACGCTTTGCCGCTCCCTTGCGGGCGATCACCCCGCGAGACGCCCACGCCGCGGAGGGCCTCGCGGAGCATCTTCGCTTCAGGCCGCCCGAGCCAGGTTTCAACGAGCAAGTTTACTTCTACGAGCTACACGCACAATCAGGCCGCGGCAGCGAAACGCTCGCCATGCTGAGGAACAGCGAGGGCGACAAGGCCGTCGTACTGCGCTTTCACAAGGACCAGCTTCCCTGCTTCACGCTCTGGAAGAACACCGCCGGCCAGCGCGAGGGTTACGTCACGGGGCTGGAGCCCGGCACGAATTATCCCAATCCCAAAGCCTTCGAGAAGTCCAGGGACCGGGTGGTCACCCTCCCCGTGGATGGACGCTACGTGGTCGAGACGACACTCGAAGTGCTCACGAGCGTCGCCGGCGTGGCCGACCTCGAGCGCGAGATCGAATCACTTCAGGCGCAGGGCCAGCCAACCCTCAACGCCCAGCCCTCTGAACCCTATGCGCGGAGCCGCTCGCAGGCTGAGCCTGCGCGGGAGGGTTGGGCAGGGTGGGGTCTTCAGAGGCTCCTGAAGTTCGTTCAGTCGGTTGCTTCTCGTCTCTACGGGGGGGGCGGTTCGAGTCCCGAGCTATGACTCGAGTCCCAGAGCACACCCGGCCGTGGGTTGAGCTTCGATCTCGGACGGAACCACCACCGAGACCATGAAGTAGAAATGGCACATGCTTGCGGCCACCACGAAGAGGTGGAAGAGCTCGTGGGCCTGAAACACCCCGGGCCACAGAACCGGTTCCTTGAGGAGATTGAAGATGGCTCCCACGGTATAGAGAACACCGCCTGCGACAATGGGGAACATCGCGCGATGAGACAGTCGGCGTGCCATCTCGAAGTAGCAGAAGATGGCGCCCCATCCCATTCCCAGGTAGAACCCCGTGGACAGCCAGATCGGCAAGGACTCATGCGTGAGACGGATCGTGATCCCCACTGCCGCCCAGAACCACACCAGGCCGAGAACACCGCTTCTCCAGTGCCGCCGCAGGAACGACCAGGCAATCGGCGTATAGGTTCCCGCGATGAGCATGTAGATCCCGACATGATCCAGAAGCTCGAACGGCCTGATGCTCCTAGGAGGAAGCCGAACGCCGTGATAGAGCGTACTGCACAACGAACAGAACACCAGGCAAAACCCGTAGACCAGGAGACTCGCCTGCTTGGCGCGGTCGCCGCGACCTCGCTGCCAGAG
The DNA here is from genome assembly GCA_963833985.1 of uncultured Planctomycetaceae bacterium. Lineage (GTDB taxonomy): Bacteria > Planctomycetota > Planctomycetia > Isosphaerales > Isosphaeraceae > Aquisphaera. Next base: position 5,169,202 of record CAWIAD010000002.1, on the reverse strand, counting down.
CACGATGATGCCGGCCAGGGCGATTAGCAGCCACAATCCATGGCTCCACGTATTGATCGGTTCTCGGGGGTGCAAAAGGTCCATGCCAGCTCTCAAAACGTGATGTTGCAGGTCGCGGGGGCGGAATTCTTTGTTTCTGCCAGAAAAAACGGTGCCGTCACGCAATCAAATCGGGCCGTCGTGAAGGGAGAGGCGTGCCACCACCAGGAAGGGTCAGCGGCCTTCCGGGCGGAGCAGCCGCAGTGAATTGGCGATCACCACGAGCGTCGTGCCGACATCCGCGGCGATGGCCATCCACAGATTCGCGTATCCAAAAAGAGCCAGGAAGAGCACGAAAGCCTTGGTGAGAAGGGCCAGGGCGATATTCTGCCGGATGCGCCGGAGGGTGGCGCGACTGTGGCGAATCAGCCAGGGGAGGCGGCGAAGTCGTCCCCCATCAGGACGATGTCGGCGGTTTCCAGCGCGGCGCCGCTGGAGATGCCGCCGAGGGCAATGCTCACCCGGGCCGCGGCCAGGGCAGGGGCGTCATTGACGCCGTCGCCGACCATGCCGGTGGGACCATGGCGGGCGGAGAGATCCGAGATGGCGGAAACCTTATCGGCAGGCAGGAGCTCGGCGCGTTCTTCGCCGACGCCCAGCGCGCGGGCCATCGCGGAGGCCGTCCGGGCATTGTCCCCGGTGAGCATGATCGTGCGGAGCCCCAGCTCATGCAGCGCGGCGACAACTCCTGCCGCCTCGGGCCGAGGCTGGTCGGCCAGACGAATCCAGCCCAGCGGACCGGACGGCGTGGTGATGGCCACCGATGTTCCGACTCCGTTCTCCGCCTTGCCCAGCTCGTCATGGAAGGCCGGATGGCAGAGTCCGGCCTCGTCGATGTAGCGGTGGCTTCCCACGTGGTACTCGACCGCGTCCACCCGTCCGAGCGCGCCCTTGCCCGGAATGGCGTGGTAATCGTCGGCCATGGGCACGTCCAGCCGCAAGCCGCGCGATCGCGCGCAATGGCCTTCCCCAGAACATGGCCGCCCCGGTCCCCGAGTGCCGCGGCGATGCGTAGCACCTGCTCCTGATCATCGTTCCCCGGGGCACAGACCACCTCAACGACGTCCGGCTGGCCGAGCGTGAGCGTTCCGGTCTTGTCGAAGGCCAGGGCACGGAGGCGACCAATCTCCTCCAGGAATTCACCCCCCTTGATGAGCACTCCCGCCCTGGCTGCCGCCGCCAGGCCGCTGACCACGGCCACCGGCGTGGCGATGACCAGGGCACACGGGCACGCAATGACCAGGATCACCAGCCCCTTGTAGAACCAGGCCTGCCAGACCGACCCGTCGGGCATGGCGCGGTTCGCCGCCGACGCCCAGGACAATAGCGGTGGAGCGATCATGACCAGGAGTGAGAGGGCCACGACGATGGGCGTATAGACGGCGGCGAACCGGCTGATCCGCCGCTCGACGGCCGCCCGTCCCGACTGCGCCTCGCGGACCTGGGCCACGATCCGCGCAATCAAGGAATGGCTCGCCGGACCGCTGGCCTCGATCTCGAGCGTGCCTTCCCCGCTGACCGTCCCCGCGTAGACGGGGTCGCCGGGACCGCGGTCCACCGGGACGGACTCGCCCGTGATCGACTTCTGATCCACGCTCGACCGTCCCCTGGTCACAAGGCCGTCGATCGGGATGGTATCGCCGGCCCGAACCAGGACGCGGTCGCCCGTACGAACCTGCCCCGCGGGGATTCGCTCGGTGGATCCGTCGGCCGAGATTCGTTCGGCGTTCTGGGGTGCCACCTCGAGAAGGCTGCGGATCGCCCGCCGGGCGCGCTCCAGGCTGAGAGACTCGAGCGACTCGGAAAGCCCGAAGAGGAAGGCCACGGTGGCCGCCTCGTCCCACTGCCCCAGCACGATCGCACCCAGGATGGCCAGCGCCATGAGCACATCGATGTCCATCCGGAAGCGGCGGACACTCTGAAACGCGCGGGGACCGAGCCAGACGCCCCCGCAACACACCGAGGCGGCGAAACAACTCTCGACCAGCCTCCGCAGGGTTTGCTGATCAAGTCCGAGCATCCTGCCCGACCAGACTGCCACCAGGCCGACCGCCAGCATCAGCCCGGAACTGAGGGTCGCGGCCCAGCGCCCGTTGCGCGTCCACCAGTGAGGCTTCGCGGGAGCCGACGGCGCAGGCTGTCCGGCCAGCTCCGCGTGCATACCCGCCTGCTCGCGAACCCGCCGCAAGAGCAGGGCTGGATCGGTCACACCGGACTCATAATCCACGGTCATCAACCCGTTGATCAGGTCAAATCCCAGGCGGTGGACGCCGGGCAGGCCCTCCAGCGCGCGCGCAGGATACCGATCTCGTTGGGGCAATCCAGCCCTTGCACGCTCAGGGTGCATCGCGCCTGGCTCATCGGCTTTGCCTTGTGCATTCCACACGCACGTCACCGACTCCCCCCGGTCGAAAGCGCGTCCGGTTTCACGGCTCATCCCGGATGCGGCTCTCCATTGGCACTGACTTCAGGATTTGCAATTATAGAACTCGTCGGCAGTCGCGTGAACCCGACCCTTCTGACACCCGTTCTGTTCAAATGTTTCCCTTGTCCGCCAATCAGTGCCTGTCAGGGAGACTGGTGATCGGGCATGGCACCTTGCCAGGAACAGGTAATTCCTGTCTCATGGAATGCCGATGAGACTGGCCCCTCGGGCCTGAAGAGCCAGGCTGGGCTTCTGCCGATTGAGATCATGCCATGGACGAAGTGCCGGCTTGCCTGGTTCGCTATGGACTCATGGGCCACGTGGGACGATTCCGGGTTGATCCCGGCGCAGGCTTTACCGCGCGTCTGAAGCGCGGGCAGGCCGTGGTGGTTCAGACCGATCGCGGGGTCGAGCTCGGTGAGGTGCTTGTCGCTGGAGGCCCATACAGCTCCTCCGAGGCCTCTCGGGAGGCGCAGCCGGGCCTGTCATTTTCCGGACCAGAAAACCGCGAGCCAGATTCCCACACCCGTTCCGGCCTGGATCATCCCGCGCTGCTGCGCCTGGCCGCGCAGGCCGATCTGGAGGATGCCAGGCGATCGCGATGGCTCGGTGCCGAGCGGTTTCCGCTCTGCCTGCGGATCCTCCAGGATGGGGGATGGCCGCTGGAGTTGATTGATGTCGAGCCGTTGCTGGACCCGGAGACGACAATCCTCCACGTGCTGGGCGCGGTGGATGGTGAAGTCTCGTTGCTGCGCGCCGAGTTTCGCGCTCGACTGAATCTGGATATTCATCTCGAGCCGGCCGTAGCGAACGGTTCGGGCATTGAGCCGCCTCCATCAGATCCCGCGATGTCCCGGCGGTGCGGAGACTGTGATTGTGGGGACGGGGGTTGCAGTCGTGCCTCACTTGCCGGTCAATCCGTGAGCGCGGCCGAGGCGGTCGAAGGTCCGAGGCAGTCCGCGGACTGCGGCACCGCGGACAGCCATTCTGGATGTGTGAGCTGCGGAGTGTCGAAGTGGCGGGCCGGGAGACGACACGCCGGCCACTGAACCGTTCGCCCCGCGGATCCGATCGATCCAGGCTGCCGGCGTTGCACCGGCAGAGATCGGCATCCGCGCTGACAGGTGCGGAGGAAGTTACTCGACCCTGCTGATTTCGGGTGACTGATCGAGCGCCGCGTCGACCTGGATCCGCACCGGGTCGAAGAGCCTGTCGCGCTGGTACCACTCCTTGTACCTGGGGTTGGCCAGAAACGCGAACCGAAGCTCCTGTGCGGCGAGGGCGGCCTGGGCCGGTTCGGATCGTGCGGCGAGGCTCAGCACGGTCGCCTTGTAGTAATGCGACCGGCCCTGATATCGCCTCAGCTCGTTGCTACAACGAACCGCCATGTCTGCCAGCTTCAAAGCCTCGGCGTGCAGACCGTAGCGGGCGAACCGCTGAGCCGCAAGATAGAAGAATTTGAAGCCCTGTGGGTCTTCACGGAGATATCGGATCAGCAGGGCGCGGTCGAGGACGACATCGAGATCGTTGCGGGCCTCGCGGTATCGTCCGAGCTCCAGGTATTGCATCATCCGTTCCATGCGGGCGGTGACGTGCTGCGGGTCGAGAACGAGGATCTTCTCGAGTTCGGCGTCCGCGATCTTGAGCGCCGCCGGGGTGCTGATCTTTGCTATTGGAGTGTCGTGCTCAACCAGGCCGACATCCTCACGCGCCGGTTTCGCACTGACCTTGCCGATGATCGTGGCCGCCAGCGCAAGGCGGGCGTCAAGCTCATCAGGCTGAATCTCCTCGGGTTCCACCAGCGGGTCGCCTGGTTGGGCCGTGAACTGCGGGTTCATCTCCAGGTCGAGGACGCGCTGCGATGCCGGCACCAGGGCAGATCGGGGATTCCCGGCGGTCTGACCCGGGGGATCGCGGAAGAAGGCCCGCGTCAGCCGCCTGGTGAGCAGCTCAAAGCGCCCCAGGTCGTCCTCCAGCCCTTCAATCTGACCGCGACTGACGCGGACGAAGGCACGCGAGCGATAGAACTCCGCGTAATCCGGCGACGAGTCCACCGCACGGCTGACCTCCGTGAAGGCATCATCCGGGTAGCCGAGCTGGAGAAGGCAGGCGGCAAACTGGCCGCGCAGGGCGGCATTCTGTGAACGCCGTCTCAGACAGCGTTCGAGATGCCTGGTGGCTTCGGACCATTCCTTTAGCTGGAAGCAGACGACCGCGGCCCGATAATGGCCCCAGAACGACTCCGGACAGCGGGACAGGACGCGCTCGTAATAGTGCAAGGCTCTTGCTGCCGCCCGGGGCAGGCCGGGAGCTATTTCGGCGGTTGGTTCCGCGTTCGCGTCGAACTCGGTTGGACCCCGGCCTGATACCTGGCCCTGGCGCTTGAGGACCAGCTCAGGGTTAGCCGCGCCGTCAACCTCTGCCTCGATACCCAGCAAATAGTCGTCCAGCCAGGGCGGATCTAGCGGGGCGACCGTGGCGTCCTCAGGCACCACTTGTCGAGCGACCGTTGGGACGAGCTGTCGCTCTGCCGAGGGACCTGGTTGTGTCGCTTCAATCCGGCCTTCGAGCCGATGGCGCAACCGCTCCATGGCTTGAAGTGCCGATCTTGTACGCACCTGGTCGAGTGCATGGACGGCCCGGCGCCAGTCTGCTGGCGACCCGGGGCGGTCACTCAGTGCGTGGCAGTAGCGGTAGGCTTGTTCCATGAGCCAGAGCACCAGCTCGTTGCGGTCGCTCTCCGGCAAGCTCCGCACGTCTACTCGTTCTCGCCAGTCGCCGCGACTGAAGACATCGTATTCCTTGAGCGCGCGGATCGCAGCGGCCAGCAATTCGGGCTCGTCTGGGTCCTGAAGATGTGGACTGCCCGGGCGCTGGAACTGGAAGGCGTGCGCTTCGATGTCGTCCCAGATCCTCGCCAGCTTGTCCTCGGCCAGGTTCTCGAGCAACGCGTGAGAGCGGTCGTGGCTGACCACCAGGAGTGCGACAACCGATCCGAGGAACAGGACCAGTCCCGTAGCGACGAGCGGCCTCCTGTTGCGGCGGACCGCGCGCGGCAGGGTCTGCGACCAGAAGTGCTCGGTGGTGTAGGCCAGCGGCAAGTCTGATCGCCAGCGGTCCAGGTCTTCCGCGAGCTCGAGCGACCGGCGAAACCGCCGCGCGGGCTCAGCCGCGAGGCAGCGTTCCAGAATTCCGCGCAGCCCAGCCGGGACGGTCCGACGGCCCGCGGCCTCGAAGGCGCGAATCACGGCTGTGGCTCCATTCTCGTGGAACCGGGCATACGCTTCAGCCAGTGCGCGGATCCCGGTGGAAGAACCCACCGTGGCCGCACCGTCGTGGATGACCTCCGCCGGGGACGCGCCGGTGAGCCCTTCCAGCAGTACCAGTCCCAGAGAGTAGATATCAGATCGGTGTGGGTCGTCCCAGACGCCAGCAGGCCGCTCGTCGGACCCCTCGTCCTTGCCTTCGAGAGAGCCCCGCTGTACCAGCGATCGAAGCCGCTCGGGCGCCATGTAGACCAGTGTTCCGCCCAGGTCGCCGGGCGGGCCTTCAGTCTTCACAAGAGACCAGTTCCGTGCCAGGTTGAAGTCCAGGAGCATCGGGTTGCCATCGGCGGTGAGCAGGATGTTCGACGGCTTGACGTCGCCGTGGGTCACGTCGCGGCCGTGCGGCGTGGTCCAGCGCATCGGCCAGCCGGGCCGTGATCCACGCCAAGGCTTGGGGATCGGTTAGACGGCCGAGGATTTCACGTGCCGGACGAGATGGATTGACGCTGGCGTATTCCGGAGCGGCCACGGCGTCCAGATCGGCGAGCAAGTCACCGCGTGCGCGGCGGGGTCGTGGATTCGCGCGGCGCCCCTCCAGGACGGCCGACAGCGTTGCACCCCCCAGAAAGGGCATGCAGATGAGTTGGAACGCCCCGTCATCCACCATGGCGTGCGACAGGATCTCGACAATATGGGCATGCCGTGCGCGTGCCAGCAGCCAGGGCTCGCGGGTGGGCGTGGTCGAGAGCTTGAGGATGACCAGGCGGTTTTCCAGGTCGCATTGCTCGGCCAGAAAAACTCGTGCGAACGATCCCCGGCCCAGCTCGCGCCGTAACAGGTAGGGCCCGATCTCGTCACCGACCTCGGGTAAGACAGCCTCGACTGCGGCGGGCCCAAGCCAGTTGTCCAGTTCAGAGGCAGAGCACTCGCGGTGGACCGAAAAGAGGCGCTCGAGCAACGTTCGATGCTGCGGGAACCGCTTCAAGATGGACGCAGCGTCCGGCTGTGCTCCTGAGAGTTCCGCCAGGCAGTACTCTCGGTAGATCAACTCGATGGTGATCGAAGGCGAGGGCGCAGCGATGTGGGCAAGGTAGGTCTCCACATCGCGGACCTCTCCCCTCGTCCATTTCTCGGTGAACTCATCGAGCAAGCACTGATGCTCGCCGGAGATCGACCCTGCGCCGGTCGTGCTGGTGCCGGAGAGCAGGCGGGAGGCGAGTTCCGCCGTCAGGCCAGCCTGGCGAGCCGTCTTGCGCAGCACGGTCGAAGCGGCCGGGGAAACCTCGCGGCCAGACGCATCAGGGGCAGCAGGCGGCCTGGAGCGCACGCAATTGTGCTCGGACGCATCGCCCTGCGCCGGGCATTCGCTGGACGTGATGGAGCACTGCGAGGCGACACTCAGGACGCTCAAAGGGTTCAACGCCATCCCCTGGCCTCCATCCGCTCACGTGCCAGATCGATGATCCTGCGGACCGCGCGTTCGCTGAGCCCGGTCCGCCTGGCAATCTCGTCGAAAGTCAGCTCCTGATGCCTGAGCGTGATGACCTGAATTTCCAGCGGCTTGCATCCCGCCACAAGTTGCGCGAGCCGTTCACTGGCCTGGAGCGCCATGCTGGGGGTCGGATCCGGCGAGACCGGTTCCTGCTCCGCCTCGCGCGACCCGCGGTGGAGATGGAAACTCTGCTGCTGCGAAAGCGCGCGCTTCTTGGTGCGCGTCAGCCGGCGATGCTCCTGGAACACCTTGTTGCGGGCCACCCCTGAGAGGAACTTCCGCAGATGCTGGATGTTGTCGAACCGGCGCGGACTGTCGCGCAGGTCGACGAAGAAACTCTTCCACACCGCCTGCACGAAGTCCATGGAATCAAACTGCGCGCGGAGCATGCGCGGCAGGCGGCCTCGGACCATGATCCGCACTTCGGGCTCGAACCGTGCCAGGAACTCGCGAATGGCCTGTTCATCGCCCGTTCGGGCTCGCGTGAGCAGATCGTCAATGTCGGGCTCTTCGGGCATCGGCGCCTCCCCCTCTCGGAACGGGTCGATGCGTGTCGGCTTGCCTTCGGTGGCGGTATCGTCGGGTCGATCAGCCTACCGCGAGGCACTCCGAGCGGCCGCACTCCGGCCTTGCACATACTCATTTCGAAACCGGGGCCCGCCATTAATTAAACATCATCGCCGGACAGATTCATAGTCGTCAGGCGACGCGGCACGTCAAGAGTTTCAATTTGATTTCCTTTGTAAAGTACTGGCCCATTGCTCGGAATCAGGACACGCGGTCACGACTCGGCAGTGTCCTCCCAGGTGAGCCCAGAAAACCCGAGGGCCGAGGTCACGCTAAAAAAATCCGCTTTTCCTTGCCGGATTTCGGGCTGATTTGCAACTGAGTGAGGATGACGCTCGCTTCCATGGCAGGAAGCACGCAGACAGCCCGCAGGATCGCTCGGCTGTCGCGAACGTGGGTGCATCCAAGGAATCCGGATGGGTCAACCCCAGCACGGTGCGTGAAGGGAAGCTCTGATACGGCCGCGGCGTGAGTGAGAGCCTCGATCGGAAGCAACTGGAATCAGGGAGCACCTCGATGAACAACACGACGAAGGGATACGGTGTCCCGAACGAGCTACAAACCTATTTTCGCGATATCAACCAGGTGTCCTTGCTGTCGGCGGACGATGAACGCGATCTGGCGAACGCCATCGCACGCGGGGACAGCGATGCTCGAGCCCGGATGATCGAGGCGAATCTGAGATTGGTGGTGAAGATCGCCCGCGATTATCTCGGACGAGGAATGGTCATGGATGATCTGATCGGCGAGGGGAACCTGGGGCTCATCCGGGCGGCTGAAGAGTACGACCCTCGCTTCGGGACGCGCTTCAGCACTTATGCCAGTTACTGGATCAAGCAAGCGATCCGCCACGCGCTGATCAACACATCCAGCACGATCCGTCTACCTGCCCACATGTTCGGTTTGCTCACCAGGTGGCGCAGGGCGGAACGACAGCTCAGTCGGGAACGCGGTGGGGCACCCACCTTTGACGAGATCGCGGCTCATCTCGGCCTGACCGAGAACCAGAAGATGTTGGTGGCCAAGGCGCGGCGGGCCAGTCAACTCAAGCTGGAAAGCAACATGGGAGACGAGGACACGGTGTGGTCTCCCGATGAGTCGACAACCAGCGTTCAGACGCCGGAGATCGCACTGGAGCTCAACGACGACCGGACGGAGGTCCTGCGCCGGCTGGACCGCCTCGATGAGCGTGAGCGCTTGATCGTCTCACTCCGATTCGGCCTGCTCGACGAACCGCCGCTGACGCTCAAGGAAATTGGCCGTCGCGTGGGAGTGACCCGGGAATGGGTGCGCAAGATCGAGCTTCGCGCTGTCAGCAAGCTCACCGCCTCGTCTCCGTTGACCCCCATCGCAAGTTCGTCGCGGACGAGGCATTCCGAGCGGCGCCGCCACCGGGTGGCCGAAGCACATCAAGAGAACGCCGCCGCACCGGCAAGCACGCAGGTCGCTGCTTCGCGCGGCCCGGCCGCAAAGCCGAGAGACGCCGGGTACCACGCTCGGCTGCCGCTGGCACGTCTGGAATTCCCGGCGATCTCGGTGGCCTCCTGAAGGAAGCGGACGGGCTCACCTCGCGGTGGCCAAGCCTTGTCGCCACCGCCATGGGACGAGTGCGGCCGCGAACTGCCGCACTCGGACGTTGCTGTCCGTGCGATGGCTTCGGGGCCGAGGATTCGCACTGCTTCAGTCTCGCGCCGGCTTCTGGTCCAGAGAAATCTGAGGCAGGAAGAGATGCCCCACCAGGATGCCGGCCCAGAAGCAGAACACCATCGACGTGACAGGTGCGTGGGCCCCAATCCACAGGAGCAGCTTGGAAATTGTGGCGTCATTGTTGGCCCAGCTCATCCAGTAATCATAAGCGCACAGCGTGATACTGAAAACGAACAGGACCACGGCAGTGACGAGGCGCAAGGTAAATGTGCTCATGGGCGTGAACTGCCAGATGGAGATAGAGTTACGGGTCTAGCCAGGCCAGTGACCGGAAGCCCGGGGCGGCAGACCGAGCCGCGCCGGCATCGAATGTCCCGGCCACTGGCCACGGGTTCTCAAGCCGGAGAGCTTGGGACGTCGGAGCCGCTAGTCGGCGTTGGCCAGATCGCGGGCAAGAACGCCAGGATCACTGCGGTGATCGACGCGGCCACTGCCTTCTCATCAGCTGCGCTTGCCGCAATCAGCAACTGGCCAAGAGCGGCGAGCAGGGCCGCATAGGAAATGTGTGTCGCTTTCACGATGGTCCTCAATGAATGGTGGTTGTCGGGCTCGGGGTCGGGGCCGGGACAGGTGTGGGAGCTGGAGCCGGCGAGGGACTGGCGAAAATCGCCAGCAGCGCCGACAGCGCGGACATCATGCTGGGACCGTAGGTCACCAGGAGCTGAAGCAGGCCGGACCAGTTGATGCCCTGCGCGTTAACGGAGGCCGGTCCAAGCTTCACGACCATATCGATCGTCCCATCAGTATTGGGGACGACGGAGTACGACTGAACCGCGGGAGTGAATCCTGTTGTCATGGTGTCCTCAGTTTCCCGCCACGGGCGGGGGATCGATGAGAGAAGCCGAAAGAGTCACGTTCCATCCGGCGAACTGTACGGTCACGGGGTCAGGCACAGGGCCGGGCAAGGGGGGAATGGGTGTTGGCGTGGGAACCGGTGTTGGCGTGGGAACCGGTGTTGGCGTGGGCGCTGGCGCAGGGAATGGAGACGCCGGCCAGGCAGCTCCGCCAAGTTGCACCCAGAGGGGGGCGAGCTGCGTGTAGTGCATGCCGTTGGGGGCGTAGCCCTGTGCATTGAACCACCGCAAACTGGCCACGGCGAACGCGGACGGATCGCAGTGCGCCACACCGGCGGGCGTGATCCAGCCGTAAGTGCCCCATGTCAGGAGCTTGTAGTTACCGTTCGAGTCGACACCGCAGAATGTGATGCCGTGGCCGTTCATCGGGTTGGGAAGCGCGGGTGCGTCCCAGACGGCACCGGTTTTGAAGTTGTTGATCCACCTGTCCGGCACGCTGAGCTGAAATTGCACACCGCCGAACAGGTAGAGGGCTGCCTGCATCAAGTTCGCGTCGGTCGGGTCGATGTCCACCGAATCGAAGATGTTGGCTGCCGCTACGCCGGCCAGCCCCTTCTTCCACTCGCCGACGATCATCTCCTCATCAAGCCCGTTGTCGCCCCCGCTGAGCGCCAGATACGCCTTGATGATGGCCTTCGTGTCGAAGACCGATTCCGTGCCTACCATGCCGGTCATGCTGTTGTCTTGATGGCAGGCCGCGGCATACATGCAGTCGCCGTACTGGTCGTTACCGTCGTAAGGGAACGACAGGGTGTTGTTCTTTGTCCAGTCCACCGGCAGCGTGACCGGCGGCATGGTCGCCGCGAAGAGCCGGGCCATCGGTCGCCGGGCGGGCATCCGGCAGCGCGGAGTGAAGTGGACGAATTGCTCTTTGAATGGCAGCCAGCGGCGAACCGTCGAGGCGGTGTACATCACTTGCCCCTCACCTTGTTCACCAGGGAAAGGATATCGGCTTCGGAAGCGGGCAGCGCAACCGCGTGGGCAAGCTCACCGGTTCCCGCCGCTGTTCTCTGGACGAACAGCAGGGCCGGCAAACCGCTCTTGGGCAAGTGTGGCAGCCAGCTCGCAACGCTCGGGTCATTGCTCTTGAAGGGCTGGATGTCCACGTCCTGCAAGAGTGCCGCGGCCTTCAGCGTGGGGCTGGTGAGGGCCGCTTGCTGCGCGGTGGGCAATGCGACAGCGGGGTCATAGATCGCCAGTGCCCAGACATGGCCGGAAAGTACCGGCGTGGGAGCCGGTGCGGGAGGGACCGGCGTCGGCGGGACTGGGCCCGGCGCCACCGCCCAGGACAGCGTGACACTGGTGGCTGTGTAGGTGATTGTCGTGGGCCCCGTGGTGGTGATCGAATACGTGCCTGCCGGGTAAACGATTACTGGCGGGGACTGCGCGCTCGCGGTCGAGACAGCGCAAAGCATCGAGAAGATCAAAACTGCGCGAGACAACTTACGGCCTCCTCTCTCGAATCGGGATTTGTGGGCACAGTGTCTGCCATGCAGCGCAAGACCTGACGCAGCCTGGACCGTACTGGATTCCACACCGCGCGCTGTCACTCCGCGGCCAGCGCGGTGCGCAGCGGTTTCCATGGACCGCGCGGCCCGGAGAACGGTGTGGATGGCTCTCCCGGCTCCTCGGGAGTTCTCAAGGCGCCCTGGACAGCGCGCCTCGATGGTCTAGTCTCAGTCTACGAGACGAGCGGGGCACTTCTAAAAGAGAATTGCAGATCAGAGATACTTGGGACGTATGGCACAAAACATCCTGCGTGCGCATGCTCGGGAGAGGGCCGACAGCGAAGAAACCCAAGGCTTCGGAACAATCGCGCCCAAATTGCGCCTGTGTAACATAAGAAAGGGCGCCGACACCCTGGCAGAAGGTGGCGGCGCCCTCGGGCGCGGATTGAATTGTCCGGAGCTGGATTCGAGAAGCGAGCCGTTACGGCTCTGCTCTCCGGGTCGCGGTGGGTTAGCGCGCTAGTGGAGTGTTTTCGGGAACCAGCCGGTTGAGCTTCTGGAGGATGACCTCGAGCTTGTCCTCCACTTTGCGGAGCCGCTGGTCAATATCCTGAAGCGAGCCGGGCCCGACGACATAGGTCACGCCGCTCACAGGTTGAGGAGGCGAGCCGATGACCGGAGTTGAGGCGACAGTGACTGCGTGACGCACCACCTGCCCCGGGGCGAGCGCGAGCGTGGGAGTCGGAGGTGGAGTAGGCGCCGGGGTCGGAGAGAAGCCTGGTAAGGGTTGAACGGTGGTCGGTGCACCTCGGTTGTCCTCCTGCGGCCACTGGATCACCTCGCCGCCGTTGCGGGTGATGAGGGAGCGCAGGAACGGTTCGCTCATCGTCGATAGAGACCGGACTGACCCGTCCGTCATGCCGAGCGTGTAACCGTGCGGGTCGCTATGATCCAGTGCCGGCAGCAAGGGCTGGTACTCGGCGAATGCGAGTTCGGCCGGTTGCGTCCAGGGAACTGCGTCATTGGCCACTGTGATGAGCAGGGTGTTCGAGGTTCCGTCCGTGACCTGTGAGAGGTCGGTACCACCTGGTTCCTCGAACATCGCGCCCTTGCCGGCAAATCCGCGAATTCTGGTGTAACCCGGCGCAACAGGCGGCAAGTCGGGCGTCTGGAACACTTCGGGCATGTAAGCGATCAATGCCTTGTTGTGCGGGCTGTCCCAGGGCTCATTCAGGTGAAACTTATTGAACAGGTCGTTGCTGTCCAGGTACGGAAGCAGAGCCACCCGCCAGCTCAGCTTGGGTTTGCCGTCCGAACCATAATTGGCCGCCGGAGGGAACTTGCCGTTCGTCGAGTGCCAGTTGTGAAAAGCCAGCAAGATCTGCTTCATATGCATGATCTTGGCATCTCTGGCTCCTCCCCGGGGAGGGACCGGCCTCGCGGCCTCGCCCGCGCTCAGAGGCTCTTGGGCGCTGGAGGGGCTCAGCCAGACCGCCGTACCCGCTCCGGCAAGGGCAAGGCCTCCGAGAATCAATCCCGAATACACGAAGGATCTTGGAACCATGGGCGGTATAACTCCTTGAAGTAAAGCGATGAACCCTGGTGTCGTCGAGCGACAGACCATCAGTTCCACGGTCGCCCGGGCAAGTGCTTCAGGAACGGGGAACGCGAACGCTTCGCCGGACGCAACGGCCATCAGTGCGACGGCAGGAGCAACGCCCCGGGCCATCAGTCGCTCACGCAGGACGTCCCGGCCGCGCGCGAGCCGGCTCTTGACCGTCCCGACCGGACAGCCAAGTTGCGCGGCCGCCTCTTCGGCCGTGGCTCCGTTGATGAGGCAAAGGGTAAGCACCTCGCGGTGCTTGGCCGGCAGCCGCCGGAGTTCGGCATCGACGATCGGCATCACATCAAGCCACTCGACCCGGCTTGGCTCTCGATCGTAAACCTCGACCGGCGGCTCGTGGCGATAGCGGGCGGCGCGGTTGCGGGCCTTGGTGGCCACCCTGCGCCACGCCATAGAGCCATGGACCGAGCCGGTCGGGATGGCGAACCTGATTGGCCTTGCGAGCCAGGACAAGGAATGTCGTCTGGAAGGCGTCATCCGCATCATGAGAGCTCAACAGTAAACGCCGGCAAACGCCGCGAACCATCGGTCCGTGGCGTGCCACCAGAGCCTCGAAGGCCAGCTCGCCACGGTTCGCGGTACGCGGGTCAACCGGGGAGGCGTCCCGCGAGGCCGCGATCCCGTGTCGAAAAAGCTGCTCGATGTCCCGGGATACCAATGGCTTGTTGCTTGTCCTCATGCCGTGCTCCAGTGCCGGATCAGGCCGCTACCGAAGAATACTGCCCGGAAGACTGCTTTTGGGTCCATGGTTTTCGAGCCTTGTTGACCGGCGCATGGCAACCGGTCATCTTTCAATCGGGTGTACGCGCGGACCGCGGGCGGGCCGGCGAGATGCGTTCACCCCCGTGCCCGGCGCGTTCATCGGGCATCTGGCATTTTGCTCAAGTGAAGGGTGCGGAAGACTATCGTACAATTGATCTGCGCCGCGGTCAGTACCTGGGCTCGGAAACGCGGACCCTCGCACACTGGCGTGAGTCTCTCTGGAGGTATCGTGTTCCAGACCAGCCTTTTCTGGTTGCTCCTGATCTCGATCTCGTTCGCGATGCCGCCGATCAAGGCTCAGGAGTCGAACTTGATCGCCTCCATGGATGACTTGCGGTTTGTGTCTCCGAAAGAAAAAGCTTCGGCCCGGCTGGTGAACGGACAGGTTGGCAAGGCGGTCCGGTTTCGTTTCGAGGCCGATGCGCAGAGCGCGTTCTTCGCCAGCAACATCCGCGGCAGGCCGGAGTGGGACATTGCCGAGGGCTTTTCCTTCTGGGTTCGCGGAGTGGATTGCGATGGGTTCTGCGGCTTCCAGTTCATCTACGATGATGATTATTCGGTGCGCTACGATGTGTGCTTTCCGGTCCGGAACGGAGAGTGGTCCAGGTTCTCGGTCGCCTGGCAAGACCTGATTCCGGTCCTCCCCGGGCTCAGGTCGAAGCCGTTGGGCACCCCCGGCGGCAACCCGCCGTCGAAGCTCTCCGCCATCATGATCGGCCGGTGGTGGTACTGGGGCGACTATCCGCCGGTCTGCTTCGACATCGACGAGGTCAGGCTGGAGCCAAAGGTCGACCGCGATACCACCGACCGAGTTCCCTCCGGGCCCCCGCTCGCCAGAGTGCTGGCCAAGCTCATTGCCGGCAAGCCAGTGACGATGATCACCATGGGAGACTCCCTGACAGACAAGCGGCACCGGGCCAACCGCGAGGTCTGCTGGATCGATCTTGTGAAGCAGAGTTTGAAGGACACATACCAATCGGAGGTGTCCATCGTCAACCCGGAGATTGGCGGCACGCAGCTGCGCCAGAACGTGATCTTGATTCCGCGCTGGATTGCACGAGCCCCCGATCCCGATCTGGTCACGATCTTCTTTGGCGGCAACGACTGGGATGCCGGGATGCGTGGTGAGGAATTCCGACGCGTCTGCTGCGATGCGATTGACCGCGTTCGGAGTGCGACCCGAGGCAAGGCCGACGTGCTGCTGATCACTGCCAACCCCTCGTCGGCGCGGTGGGGCGCCATCGAAGAGATGGCTCAGGCCTGTCGCGCAGCCGCCGCCGACCGACACGCCGGCCTGGCCGATACCGACCGTGCCTTCGTGGAAGCCGGCAAACCAGATCCGAATCCTTACTTCGTCCATGACCACGTCCATCTCAGCCGGGCCGGGCATGAGCTCGTTGCCAAGACCGTGATCATGACGATCAAGCAACAGGGCGAAGGAAAAGCAAACACGATGAGCCGGAGCTCCTGCCCGTGAGAGCGTCGCTGGCCGGGAGTGAGGTACTGCTACGTCGTCTTTGCAAGCCGAGTATTGCCAGGGGGCTCATCACCACGACCGTGATCGCGGGAATGCTCGCCCAGGGAGACTTCAGCTCCTCTCCACGCTATGACGGGGCGGGCTACGCCGTGCTTGCCAGGTCACTGGCCGGCGGGACAGGCTATCGCGCCATCGATCACCCTGAGCGGCCCGCTCACGCTCATTTCCCACCCGGCTATCCGCTATTGCTCGCCATCGTCTGGCGAGTGACAGGACCATCGAATCTCGCGGCGCACCTGGTATCAGCCGCTTGCACCTTGGGCGCCACACTGGCGGCCTGGCATTGGTTCCGCAGTCTCTATCGGCCCGGAGTCGCCTTGCTGCTCGGGCTGGCCCTTGCGCTGAACGCTGTGTGGACCCGTGCCGGCTCCGCGATTCTGTCGGAGCCGCTTTACATGTTGCTCTGCCAGCTGGCGATCCTGACGTCGGTGCGTGCGGTCCATCGTCACGGCGTGAGACAGCTTCTGTCGCTTGGCGGCTTGCTGGCGGCCTGTCTGCTCACGCGGCATGTTGCACTGACCTTGATTCTGGCCATCCTCCTGGATCTCTGTTTGCGCAGGCGATGGCGTATGGCCCTTGGCTCCGCGCTGCTGTCCTTGCTTCTGATCACTCCATGGCTCGTCTGGATGGTCGCGGCAGGAGCCCGGCAGAGTACTCAGGCGAGCTTGCTCTTCGCTGCCGGTGTGGGTCTTCCCGGACGTGCCGTCGGTCAGGCTCTGTTTTACCTCCAGCGAATACCCGATCAGTTCACCGGTCCGGTCGTGGAGCTTGCCACAGAGCTTGGTCGCGGAGCGGTCTGGCAGTGCCTGGCGAACCTGTGGGCCCTGGGATTCTCAGGCATTGTGATTGCCGGATGGCTCGCGGCCCAGAGGTGGCCGCATCGGCGGCTGGCCGGGCTGGTCTGCCTTGGCTCCCTGGCCCTGCTCTTGGTCTGGCCATACACCGAAGCCGGCCGCTTCCTGATCCCGCTCATTCCCGGTCTGCTGATCGGAACCGTTGATGGGATTTCGTGGTTGTTTCGGTCGGTCCTGCGCTTCCTGGACCTGCACTTGCCAGGGCGACTGATCCGGCCGATGGCCGCGGCGATGATCCTGGCGATCACGCTTCCCTATACCGGCTATTCTCTGGCCACTCAAGCGCGGCGCGGGCGTGATGCAAGGAACCAGGGGTTCGATGCGGCGTGTGTTTGGCTTGCGGAACATGGCGATCGCTCAGGCCCGATCCTGACGCGCCATCCAGGGGAAGTCTTCCTGGCCACCGGTCGTCAAGCGCTCGAAGATTTCATCCGCGGAACGGCCCGGTGACGCGGACGCTTCTGCGGACGACATTGAGGCCGCCATCGATCGTTATCATGTGGCGTACTTGCTGATCGACAGCGAGCGCTACCGTAATGCCCCCGCCAGTCCTCTCGAGCGATTCGTTCGCGAACGTCCACGGCGTGTCCATGAGACCTGGAGAAGCGTCTCGGCGACATCGTCCGTATCAATCTATGAAATTCTGAGAGTGCCGTGAGAGTGAGGCCGATTGAGAGGAATCGCGATCGAGCATCCGCTCCTCACAGCTTTCACTGTGGTCCCTCGAATCGCAGCATGCCGTAGTCTTCGAAGCGATGGAAGCTGGGTTGGGTTAACGGTGCCGAGCTCATGAGAACCGGTTTTGTCCCCTTCGGCCCGTAATCGTACCGGCAGAGTGCGAACAGCCAGGTATCGCCCGGCTTCGGCCTGGCACCCGTGAGCTGAAAGGCTGTCCAGGGAATGCGGCCCTCGATGGTCCAGCCCCGGTCCTTGTCGCCGGAACGATCAAGTGTGCCGTCCACCCGTGCCACCGCCATTGTTCCCAGGACAGGGGCTTCGTTGAAATGCCGAGGGTACTGACCGCGCATTGCAAATGCCATCTCGAATACCGTGCCTCGAGGATTGCCCTGAAACTCGAAGTACTCAGGACGGTCGGCACTCGGTTTCAGGAACAGCTCGAAGACGTCACCTTCCCAGAGAGTGTCATTACGCTGGGTGCCGAACGCTCGGACTTCGGCATCGTCCAGGCTTGCTCCGTAATAAACGGCTTGATCATCCCAGACGAGATAGGCGCGTGTGCCGGCTCGGGGGAGCTTGTTCCAGTAAGCCGCGAAGTGGTCGATAACCGAGGCCTCCTGCCAGCAGGGATCGTCAAGCTTTCCATCGAGCACGGGAGGCTTGCTGGCCCACCGGCAAACTGCCTGGCGGGTGATCATGTCTGCCTGAGCGGCATTTCCCTGCTCCGCGGGCAACGACCCGACTTCAAGGTCGCGCATTGCCGCGTAGAGACAGGCAGAGAGTGTCGCCGGGATGAGTCCCGAGGCGATGATGATTCGACGACGAACAAGGCTCACACTCACGCTCATGTTCCGCGAG
Organism: uncultured Planctomycetaceae bacterium; assembly: GCA_963833985.1. Classification (GTDB taxonomy): domain Bacteria; phylum Planctomycetota; class Planctomycetia; order Isosphaerales; family Isosphaeraceae; genus Aquisphaera. Next base: position 5,151,091 of record CAWIAD010000002.1, on the reverse strand, counting down.
CTCCTCAAGCCTTCGAGTCCGCAGAGATAGGGCACTCTTGCACGATGGCTTGCAGCGACTCTCGGGCAGCCTCGATCGTCTGGTCGATGTCGTCCTCGGTATGCGCCGTGGAGACGAACGCGGCCTCGAACTGGCTGCACGGCAGATAGACTCCGCGCGCGAGCATCTCCCAGAAGAAGCGGGCGAAGAGTTTCGTATCGGACTGCTTGGCTTGCTCGTAGCTGTGCACGGGTCCGCCCTGGAAAAAGAGCGTCAGCATGCTGCCCACGCGCTGGACGACGTGAGGAAGCCCAGTGTCAGTGGCAACCTTGTCCAATCCCTCGGCAAGGCGGGCTGAAAGTGCCTCGAGCCGCTCATAGGGTGCTTCGTCACGGAGGACTTGCAGTGTACACAGGCCGGCTGCCATGGCCAGCGGGTTGCCCGACAGCGTGCCTGCCTGGTAGACCGGCCCGGCCGGTGAGACATGGTCCATGATCGGTGCTGATGCGCCGTAGGCCGCAGCAGGAAGGCCGCCTCCGATGATCTTTCCCAGGGCCGTCAGGTCGGGCGTTACCTGGTACAGCGCCTGAGCGCCTCCGTAAGCGACACGGAACCCTGTCATGACTTCATCGAAGATGAGCAGGGTGCCATGCTTCGCGGTCAACTCACGGAGAGTTTCCAGGTAGCCGGGGCGCGGAGGAACCAGGCCCATGTTGCCGGCGATCGGTTCCAGCAAGACCGCAGCCACCTGTCCGGGGTGATGATCGAGCAGATCGGCGACAGCCGATGCATCGTTGAACGGGCAAAGCAGGGTGTCCCGCGTGGCGCCGGACGTCACTCCCGGACTGTTTGGTGTGCCCAGCGTCGTCGCGGCCGACCCCGCCTGCACGAGTAGAGCGTCGATGTGGCCGTGATAGTGGCCCGTCATCTTGATGATCTTGTCACGCTCAGTGACCCCGCGCGCACGCCGCACGGCCGACATGGCGGCCTCGGTGCCGGAAGAGACAAATCGCACCTTCTCGATGGACGGAACCGCGTGGGTAACGGTCTCAGCGATCTCGCTTTCGCGCACCGTCGGGGCACCGAAGCTCGAGCCGGCGTCAAGCGCCGCGGTGATCCCCGCGCGGACGCCCGGATGAGCATGCCCGAGGATCATTGGCCCCCACGAGCCGATATAATCGATGTATCGGTGGCCATCGATGTCGTACAGGTAGGCCCCTTGGGCGCGCTCCATGAACGGCGGTTCACCGCCAACCGCACCGAACGCACGCGCCGGGCTGTTCACGCCGCCGGGAATGACGCGGTTGGCGCGGACGAACGCGTCGTGGCTGCGGGGGAGCGCAAACTCGGGTCGCGAGGTTGCTGGGGTCGTGGTGCTCATGATTTTTCGGGGCTGCGAAGCAGCTCATCCCACCCGTTGACCTCGAGGACGCGAACAGCCAGGTCGTCGAGTTTCTCCAGGTCTATGATGGTGTCCAAAGCGGCTTCGGCGGTAGGATCGAGGGGGCCGAAGCGCCGGCTGCCGATGCGTTTGATTGCCCGCTTCACTCCCTCGGCGCGTCCTTCATTGCGACCCTCGGCGCGTCCTTCATTGCGACCCTCGGCAAGCCCTTCATTGCGTCCTTCATTGCGTCCTTCGGCGCGCCCCTGTCTGAGGATCTTTTGGTAGGTCACCGATTCAGCCATGTTCTGTACTCCTTCGAGCAAACGATCGATGAGTTCGTCCGGATAAGTCAGTCCCATGAGTAGATAGGTGGCCGTCCAGAGCCGTGCTGCCTGGCTTCGAGTTGCTTCCCGGTCCAACCGTTGCTGCATGGCCTGGACGAGCGTGGGCAGTTCTTGCTCGCGCACATTCCCCAGCGGTGCCAGAGGCAAGGTAGCCAGGCTCCCAGCAAGGATCTCGGCGGGCGACCGCTGCCAGGTTCTGACGATATTATAGCGGAACTGGAGGTAGAAGGAGCCGTCGGGTAATCCATGCTGGAACAGTCCGTCGAGTGCTGGCCCATCCGCGTCGGGGCAAAGCAGGAGTGCGACGCTTTGCACGGGCCGCCGGTACCGGTAATTGACCAGGGTGTTGTAGCGATGGAGCCGTCGTGGCAGGTCGGGATCGTAGCTGGACTGGAACTCCAGGTGCACGATCCAGGGATCAGGCTCCTCGACCAGGAGCACCGAGTCGGCCTCGGTGGTGATGGTGGAGAGATCGACGTTGAGGATGCGTACACGGTTGAAGGATCGGCCCAAGAGCAGCTCCAGCCAGGCCCTGGGATCGATCTCCAGCAATTCCTTGGCAGTCGCGTCAAACGGCTTGGACATGAGCGGAGCCGAAATACCGTAGGTATTCATTGATGGCGGCAACTGGATATGCCTGCCAGGCCTACCCTTGTTTCAACCACCGAGCCACATCGAGAGCGTGATAGGTGAGGATCATGTCAATTCCGGCCCGCTTGAAGCCGGTGAGCGTCTCGAGCACGATCCGCCGCTCATCGATCCATCCGCGTAGCGCTGCGGCCTTGACCATGGCGTACTCTCCGGAAACGTTGTACGCCGCGACGGGGACGCCGAACGTCTCCTTCACGCGGTGGGCGATGTCGAGATAGGCCAATGCCGGTTTGACCATGACGATATCGGCCCCCTCGGCCAGGTCAAGAGCCACCTCGCGGATCGCCTCATTGCCGTTGGCCGGGTCCATCTGGTAGCCGCGCCGATCGCCGAAGCTGGGAGTGCTCTCCGCCGCGTCCCGAAATGGCCCGTAGTAGCCGCTGGCAAACTTTGCGGCGTAGGACATGATCGGGACGTGCGTGAAGCCCGAGCCGTCAAGGCCCGTTCGAATGGCCTGGACCATGCCGTCGATCATTCCCGACGGTGCGATCATGTCAGCGCCGGCCCGCGCATGGCTGGTTGCCTGCTGGGCCAGAAGCGGCAGTGTGGCATCGTTGTCCACGTCAAGCCGGCCGGTGCTCTCGCTCAGGGGGCCGCAGTGGCCATGATCGGTGTACTCGCAGAAGCACAGATCCGTGATGATCAGCAGGCCGGGAGCCTGACGCCGGCTGATCCTGATTGCTTCCTGGACAATTCCGTCGTCGCGTGCGGCTGCCGAGCCGAACGCATCCTTGTGTTCCGGTATCCCGAACAGCAGGATGCCCGGAATGCCCAGTTCGGCAACTTCCGAGACAGCTTCGCCGAGCCGGTCGAGGGAGAGCTGGTACTGCCCGGGCATCGACGCCACCTCACGCCGCACGTTTACGCCGTGGTAGACGAACAGGGGGTAGATCAGGTCATGGATGTTCAGATGGTTTTCGCGCACCAGGTCGCGTAGGCGCGGATGAGCGCGGAGGCGGCGGGGACGGTGCAATGGATAACCGGTGCTGGGTTGCAACGGCATGACCCTTACCTCCATCTCATGCGACACGGATCGAAAGATCAGCCCCGCCGGCTTGCGAGCAGTACGGCGCTGCGGCGCGCCAGGGCCGCGGAACTTCGGCCCGCGGAAAGTCCTGGCGCACTGCGACGCCGATCAGGCGCCGGCTCGCGGCTTCAATGGGCGCGCTTCGACCCCGGAGCGGGCAAGGGAAAGAGCCGCACCTCGCTGCTATTGGCGTCGTAGCAGTCGATCTGCAAGAACTCTGCCGGCACGTTCTCCTTGAAGTTGATCTGGATGGACATACCGGATTCACTCTCGATCCTGGCAACCTCCTTGCGCTTGCGGTTATTCAGGTAGGTGGCGACCCCGGGGCTGACGGTGATATTGATGCGGCGGATGTCCTCGCGGTGGGATCCCAGGGCGAGGATGCGCATCACGTCGATGGCCATGCTTTCGGCGGTCTTGACGACTCCCGCGCCGGTGCAGTGCGAGCAGTCCTCGTAGATGGACCGCTTCAGGCTGGGGCGGATTCGCTGGCGGGTCATCTCGATCAGTCCGAAAGCGCTCATGCGGAGAATCTTGGTCCGGGCGCGATCGCGCTTGATGGCCTCACGGAGGGCGCGTTCCACGCCCCGGCTGTGCCGCTCCTCGCGCATGTCGATGAAGTCGTTGACGATCACGCCGCCCAGGTCGCGCAGCCGAAGCTGGCGGGCGATCTCCTTGGCCGCGCGGAGGTTCATCTCGTAGGCGGTCTTTTCGGCGTCGTCCTCAACCCGGAAGTTGCCCGAGTTGACGTCGATGGCCACGAGGGCTTCGGTCTGGTCGATGACGATCGATCCGCCTTCGGGCAAGGGGACGTGCCGGCGCTGGATCTTGGCGATCTCGTCCTCGATGCCGTACTTGTGGAACAGCGGCACCTTCTCGTCGTACAGCTTGATCCGGTTCACGAACCGGGGCATGACCACGCGAAGAAACTCCTGGGCCCGCTCGAAGGCGGAAGGCTCGTCGATCCAGATCGTATCGATCTCGGAGGTGAAGATATCCCGGATCGTCCGGGTGATCATATCCGATTCCTGGTAGATCGGCCCGGGCGTGCGCGTGCGCTTGATCCGCCGCAAGATCACCTTCCAGAGCCGCAGCAGATAAGCCAGATCGCGTGCCAGCTCACGCTTCGTGCGCTCCAGCCCGGCGGTCCGCACGATGAAACCAAGGCCCTTTGGCGGGTTCAGCTCGTGCATGATCTCGCGGAGCTTGCGGCGCTGGCCTTCATCGACGATCTTGCGTGACACCCCGACGCGGTTCAATCCAGGCATGAGCACGAGATAACGGCCGGGGATGCTGATGTAGGTGGAGAGCGTTGGCCCCTTTGTGCCGATGCTTTCCTTGATCACCTGGACCAGCACCTCGTCGCCCCGGCGGAAAATCTCCTGGATGGGCGGTTTAACCAGACCCCGTCCCCGCCCCGAGCGGCCTCCCCGCGCGAGGTCGTCGCCCCGGCCGGGACGGGCCTCCACCGGACCGCGCAGGCCCATCTCGCGCTCCAGTTCCTCTATCTCCTCGATTTCCTTGCGGATTTCCTGCTCGAGTTCGGGGTCGATGTCCTCCTCGGGGACGCGGACACCCGGGGCCTGGAGATCGTCGACCATCACGTCCTCGTCATCCAGCGCCCGGGCGTCGTCGAGGTCGGCATCCTCGATGTCGTCGATGTCCAGATCCAGCTCTTCTCCCTCCGCGGAGGGCCTCCGACTTTCGGCAGGCCGGCGGGGGAAGGTTGTGGTGTACCCGGGCTCCGGGCCCAGTTCATCGAACTCAGGCGGAAAGTCCCCGCCCGTCGAAGCAGTGGATTCAAGCTCGGGGCGTTCGCGCTCCCTGCGGCGACCGCGCCGCCGTCGCCGCCGTTTGCCTTCCCTCGGGTCGGCCGGGTCCGCCGCACCGGGAGTGGCGAATGGATCGTCATCGGCTGCCAGGAATTCTCGCGATTCAATATCTGCTTCGATATCCGCTTGCGGCTCGGACCATTCGTAGGCCGCTGGGACGTCGCCCTGACCTTGGTCTCCCGAGCGCAGCCGCTCCCTACGCGGTATGTAACCCGGTTCGCCAGCACGGTTATGAGGCCGCGTCCTCTCTCTCGTCAGGTCCGGCACTTCGGTCCCACGTCCCCGCTCGGGCGGGATGGGAGGCTCGGCCTCAGGCGAGCGGTAACGCTCCAGGTCCGCGTCGGCCTTGCCGGTGAGATGGCGTTCCCCAACGGGGCCCGCCGGCGGCAAGGGTTCCCGACTGCGATCGAACTCTCCCCCGCGTTCGCCCCCGCGCGACCGAATCGCGGCTCGTCCGCCACGGCGCCTGGGGGCCTCTGGAAACTTTGGTTCCTCCACGATCGGTCCAAAGTCGTCGGCGACTGGTGGCAACCTCCGCTCCAGAGTGTCTTCGACCTCTGGCTGGACAAGCTCCTCTTCAGAGAATCCTGGAAGTGGCCGGGATGATGGTGAAGCAGGGGCAGGGGGAGCCGGGCGTCCGCGTCCGCGTCCCCGGCGCGGTTCCCGGCCGGCATACGGATCTGCGGTCAGTCCCTCGCCGAAGGGAGGCTCCATGTCCTCGCCGCTTGGTTCGGGTACAGCGGCAGGATAGCGATGACGACCGCGCTCCGGCGGCTCGTGCGGGTGAGCGGATGGTGGTGAAGTCGATCGCGTCCGCTGCGTGCGGCTGGGAGGCAGATCCGGATCATGGGGTTCGGGCGTTCTGGCAGGCCTCCAGCGTGGCTCTTCAAGCTCCTCGGGCCGCGGATCCCGCTCGTGTTGACTTTCCGACTCGAGATCCCGCTCACGTTCGCGCTGGCGGTCAATATCCCAGTCCAGGCCCGCACTCTCGGTCCATGTCCCCGCTCCGCCTTCGAGTCGATCTGGCGCGAGGTCCTCTTCACGAGGAACCGGCGAACCGAATGAGTCGGGATCATTGGGAAGGGCCCGACGTTCCTCGGCCTCCTGTTCCTCCGTAAGACCCTCGCCGAACCTGCGCGGAGTCTCGGAGCGATCGCGGTGTCCGCGTACTGAGAGGTCCGGGCGTTCGCGTTCGGGACGATCGCGCTCGCGGTCCAGTCGCTCCCCTCGCGGTGGTGCTGGATAGGCGTCGTTCATCGGCTCCGGGCGTGATCGCCGCCGGTCATCGCGGTCACGGGAACGGCGCGGATCACGCTGCCGGGGCCCGGCACCTGGCCCTGGCCCTGGCCCTGGCCGGGGTGCCGGCTCGATTTCCTGTCCTTCCGCCTGATGGCGGTTGTAATACTGCGGCTCGACGTCCGAGACATGGAGAAATCCGTTGCGGCCCACCGAGAAATCGACAAAAGCGGCCTGGATGGCAGGCTCGAGATTGACGACCTTGCCTTTGTAGATGTTGCCGGTATAGCTCTCGTGGCTGGTCCGCTCGACATACAGCTCTTCCAGAACGCCGTTCTCAACGATGGCGATCCGGCACTCCTCGGGCTGCAAGACATTGATCAGCATTTCTTTTTTCATGCGGTCTCTTTCCAGTACAAACGCGGTTGGCGTGTTCGGTTGGTTTCAAGGAACCGAGCCAGTACGTGTCTCGGTCCGGCTCGCGCTGCGGGCTGGCCGCTTTCCGGGCAGCCAGGCCACGAAGTCACTGAGGAACGTGCTCTCAGGTCGTAGGGGACCTGGCTTACTCTCCTTGATCAGTAGGCACCGTTCGGTGGTCCTCGGCCAGTTCCAGGCGGGTCCGCGCAAGGACGGCTCCCTGCTTCAGAAGATTGCGGATCCCCAGGGATTCCAGCAATTCTTCGGGGCGAGCGGAGCCCTCGGGGAGGACCTTCAGGCGGGCTCTCAGCACACCCCCAAAGCTCAACTCGGCATCCAGCACAAAAGGTCGCAGGTCGATCGTTCGATCGGTCTCGCGATCAGGACGGTGCCGCACCAGAGGCCAGTGCGCACTGGATAGGAGCAAATCGATCTGCCGGCGGACCTGAGCCTGATGCTCAAACGGCACCTGGAGCTCGTAGACCAGTGCCACAGGCCGTGGTGCCTTCGCGGGCGCAGCCAGCGTCTCCCCACCAAGCCAATGCAACCCCGCTGGTGCCTGCTCCGTCAGCCGGGACAGGACGTCGGCGGGCGATTGAGGCTCGGACAGCTCGATATCAACGATCTCGTCGTGCCCTTCCAGGCCAAGCCCCAGCGCCAGCGCGAAGGTGATTCTGGGCCTGGGTGTGAACCCCTGGGACCGGGCCACGGGGATCCGCGCACGCCGGATCATCCGCTCGAGGCAGCGCATGAGATCATGGTGGCTGATCAGGCGGAGATCGTCGCGCTTGGCAAAACGGAGACGCAGCTTCAGGGCTGTGGTCATGGGGCACGAAGTTTCAGGTCGCGGCCGACGGCCAGCTTCAGGGAGCCTTCACCCTACGATTGAGCGGTCCTGATGCGACCTCGCGCAAACACCCCGGCGAATTGCCATGGCTGTTGGCGGCCGGCAAGGAACCTCAAGTTCGGGAAAGCTCGGGGCTGGATATCGGGCTCCTGTCGCGAATTGAAAGAGCGAAACGGCTGAGATTCTCGAGTCTGGTGAAACAATTGATGTTCGACGACCCGTTCCTGGGGTGCGGGTGCGAACCCGGTTACAGTCTAGTGCCGGAACCGGGATCGGTTCAGATCTCCGGTACCGGCTGATTTTCCGCTCGCGGATCCCGTTCTGTACTTGGGCACTTATCGTGACGAAAAAGCGGTGGCAGCCGGGGTATCAGGGAACGCCTCGCGGAGAGTGGATTCCAGAAGAGCCGTCACGTCCTGGGCGGTTTCCAGACGCACCGCCTCGGCAGCAATCGCCCGCGCAGTTTCGATCCGCATTCCACGGATCACGCGTCGTACCTCGGGCAGTTGGTGCGGAGGCATGCTGAGCTGACGCAAACCCAATCCCAGGAGAAGCATGGTGAACAGCGGTTCTCCACCCATCTTTCCGCAGACAGTCACCCCGATGCCATGAGCTTGAGCGGCCTGGACCACCATGGCGATCAACCGGAGCACGGCCGGATCAGCGGCTGAGTACAGTTCGGCGACGGTTTCATTGGCCCGATCCACGGCCAGCGTGTACTGAATCAGGTCGTTGGTTCCAATCGAGAAAAAATCCACCTCCTTTGCAAAGTGATCGGCCATCAGGGCGGCAGCGGGAACTTCAACCATGATGCCAACCGGCAGGTTTTCCCGAACCGGGTGTCCCTCCGCCGCGAGTTCGTGAGCGACATCTCGGAGGATGGTGCGCGCAGTTCGGAGCTCATTCATCGTGGTCAACAACGGAAAAAGAATCCGGACATCTCCCAGTGTGCTGGCACGCAGGATCGCGCGGAGCTGTGGCCGGAACAAGCTTGGGTCCCGGAGCGACAACCGCAGGCTGCGTAGGCCCAGGAATGGGTTGGCTTCCATGTAGTTTGTTTCCCGGAAGCGGCCCAGCTTGTCGGCTCCCAGATCGAGGGTCCGGATCACAATCGGCCGACCCTGGAATGCGGCCACAACCGCGGCGTAGGCCGCGTACTGTTCCTCTTCACTGGGGGGCGACTGTGCATTCAAGAACAGGAACTCCGTGCGAAACAGGCCCACACCCTCCGCGCCCAGCTTCACACAGGCGTCGACCTCCGCGGTGAACTCGATGTTGCCCCAGAGCGTCACCTCGGTGCCGTCCAGCGTCCGGGCTGGCAAATTGGCCTGCCGGGAGAGGAGCAGGAACCGTTCCGAGCGCTCCGCGGAAGCTGCACGATACCGCTCCTGAGTCGGCACGTCCGGATCCAGGATCACGAGCCCTTCGTCGCCGTCGATCACAGCCATCCGGCTGCTGCGGGCAAGGTCGAGGAATTTGCCCAGTCCCACAACCGCTGGAAGCTCCAGGGCTGCGGCGACGATGGCGGTATGGCTGGCCCGGCCTCCCGCCTCGGTCGCGAAGCCGAGGACACGATTCGGATCGAGCGCCGCAGTCTCGCTCGGGGACAGATCCTGAGCCAATATCAGGGCGGGAGCCGCCAGCTCGTCCTGAAACGAACTGGGGCGCTGTCCGATGAGGTGTCCGAGAATCCGCGCCTCGATGTCGCGCACATCCGCGGCGCGCGCGGCCAAGTAGGAATCGCTCAGCTGTTCCAGTCGGCTCGCGTGAGACTCCAGTACTTCCGTGATCGCATTCTCCGCGGAGGCGTGCTCGTACTCGACTTTGCTTCGGGCGTTGCTGGAGAGGGTCGGGTCACGGATCATGCGAGCGTGCGCTGCCAGGATATCGCCGTATTGCGGCCCCAGTCGGACACGAGCCAGCTCCTCGGCCAGCGCGGCCTCTCGTCCGGCCACATCGAGCGCGTGATCGAGCCGTTCCAGCTCGCACTGCACCGCCTCTGCGGATATCTTGCGCTGGGGCAGCCGCACGCCGCGTGGGTCAAGCACCATCGTGGGGCCCACGGCGATTCCAGGGCTGACGGCGATGCCTCGCAAAACATGCATGGGCGCAGCCTGCGGTGAAGGTACGGCTGCGGAAGTGGAGGAGCCCGGCGGCATGCCATCTTTCCTGTGATTGGTGTTCAGACGGTCCCCAGCATGAGCTCACTTCCGGGTGCGGCTCATGACCCCTCATCAGCGCTCTGCATGTCGGCATGTGCGCAGACAAGGTGTCCGGCCGATTCATTGCCCGGGATCGGCAGTGGGGTGGTCTGCAATCGTGTCTCCGTTTTCGTTTTCGTAGAATCGGGCCGATACCAGCTCCGCCAGGGCGTCAAGCGCTTCCAAGGCATCCGGCCCGCACGCTTCCAGCTCCAGGCGCGTGCCACACTCCGCGGCCAGGGTGGTCAGATCGAGAATGCTCTTGCCATTAAACTGATGTCCATTGTAGTGAACCCGGATCTCCGACCGAAAGCGGAGCGCGACCTTGACGAACTTGTCGGCGGGACGTAAGTGAAGCCCGAGACTGTTTGTGATCTGAATCTGACGATAGGCGACCGTCGTATCTTGGCTCATCTGCGGTTCAACCGGCTCGGGCCTGGGACAAGCGACCTGCGAACTGACAGCAGATTCCGGGGCCAGGTCGAAGGTCGGGGATTAGCGCTGGGTCTGCGGGGTGAAGAGCCAGGGTCGGCCAGGGCCTTCCCGGCTGGAGCGGCGCATGGACTCGATAGTCCGGCAAGGTTGCTGTCGCCCCGCCGCTACGTGATAGAACGCCATGCCTACGGGCTGAGAAAGGGCAGTGCTTCCCGGGTCATGGGTTCACCGCGGCGCCTTTCAGAACCTCGTGAGCAAGAGCGCAGCCAGCTCGCTGCGCTCAAGGCGAATTCTGATCGGCTTCCTCGAGCACGTCGACGACATCCTGCCGGCTTCGCGCCTGACGCAGAAAGCTGACGAAACGCTCGTCTTTCAGATGTCGCGATATATTCTCCAGAGCTCTGAGATGATCTCCGGGCTGGTTTTGCGGAGAGACCAGCAGGAAAAAAATGTTCACGGGTTCGCCGTCCAGTGCTGCAAAGTTCACACCCCGCCGCGAGAGCGCGACGGTGCCGATCAGACGGGTGAGCGTGGGATGGCGGGTATGAGGCACGGCGACACCCATCCCGATTCCCGTCGAGCCTAGCTCCTCACGACCAAGAATGGCCCGGATCACGCTCTCCACGTCGCCAGCCGCAAGCTGGCCGGCCTTGTGCAGGCTGCCGACCATCTCGCGAATCGCCTCTTCCTTGCCGGTTGCTTGTAAATCAACAACGATGGAATCCCTGATCACGAAATCCGCAAGCTTCATCCGCCCCTCCATACATCGCTTGCCAGGCGATACTTACTTGACCTGGCAGCGTCATCTCCAGGCTCGTACGGGAGGGTCTGCGCCGGGAGGACGACGGACACCAGCCCGCGGCAATTCTTGACATGGCGACGGCAACGAAATGCCGGATTCAAGGCCCTACGCCGGTCTCGACCTCTCTGGGATCGGTTCAGGTCGCCTCGGGAGGAGCGGACTGGTCGGAAGACTGGGGTATATCCCCCGCCTGAGAAACGTCGCCTTTGTGGTTCTGGACCTTCTCCTTGTAACGTCGCAGTTGATTCTCGATCTTGTGAACGCACAGATCCATCGCCGACTCGGGCGTGGGGCCAACCTCACGGGCGACAAAATCGTGCTTGTGTTCAGCGGAAGCCAGAATCTCGACGTCCCAGGCTTGCTTTCCCTGATCGACGGCCACCTCGATGGCCATCAGCCGACCAAAGTATTTGAGCAGCTTTTCGGCCTTTTCATGCAAATGCTTGTGCTGCTCGGGATTCAAGGCACCGTGCCGCGTCGAGATCTCGATTTGCACGCATCCGCTCCTTCTCTATCTCTCTGCCAAGCTCGCCGTCAGCGAGAAATGGCGACATCGAACTTTAACCCCTTACCAGGCCCTCGGTCAAGACGACACCGGCCACTGAAAAGTGCTCAACACCGAAAACTCGGCGACATGACCCCTTCCGTTCGTGGCGGTCTGGCCTTCACTCCGAATCCAGGGTCCGTGGGGCGTGCCCCATGGTGGAATAGGATCATCGCGTCGGACTCACGCGTCGCGTATCCTCAGTAAGCCAGGAAGCGATGGGATCATCAGTCGCAGCTCGAGCCGGTTCATTTCGCCTCCTGGGGGGGCGTGGAGTGTGTGGGGTGCGGTGGGTGCAAAACTATGATCCTCTCGGCTACTGGCCCGCATCGACCCTTGCGGCCGCCTTGCCCGTCTTCGTGCTCCTGGGTCTCTTGGCCTGGGGCCGCCTGAAGGCGAGCCTCTCGGCGCTGGTTGGCCTGGCGACTGCCTGCCTGATCGCGTTCTTGGTGTTCGGCATGCCGGCCCGGATGATCCTCTCCAGCGCCGCGGTCGGTGTGGTCTTTGCCGTTTTCCGGGTTGTCTGGCTGATCGTGGCGGCGGTTTTCCTCTACGACATCGCCGTCTCGACGGGGCAATTTGAAGTGATGAAGGCTTCGGTGGCTGGACTCTCGGGAGATCGCCGGCTCCAGGCGGTGCTGGTGGCGTTCTCTTTCGGTGCGTTCATCGAAGGGGCGGCCGGCTTCGGTGCCCCGGTCGCGATCTCGGCTGCCTTCCTGGTCGGCCTGGGGTTCCAGCCATTCCAGGCTGCCTTGCTCTGCCTGATCGCCAATACGGCCCCGGTCGCGTGGGGAGGCATCGGAACACCGCTCCGCACCCTCAGCGCCGTTACCGGTCTGGATGTCGAGGCTCTCAGCGCCATGTGTGGGCGAATCCTGCCCATCCTGTCGCTGCTGATCCCGTTCTGGCTGGTCAGAACCATGAGCAGCTGGCGTGCGACTGCCGAGGTCTGGCTCCCGCTGGGCGTCATCGGCGGGACCTTTGCCGGCGTCCAGTTCCTCTGGTCGAACCTGGTGGGCTTCGAGCTGGTGGATATCGTGGCCTCCGTTTCGAGCATGGCAGCTGGGGTGATCGTGATGCGCGCCTGGAAGCCTCATCGGGTCTGGCGCTTCAGCCACGAGACCGATTCGTCGCTGCCGGATGCAAGCGGTCCGCCCCGCGTGGACCCGGATCAAAACGCGCTGATCCACGGGAGCTCCGGCCTCACTTCAGGACAGGTTCTTCGGGCCTGGATGCCTTTCGCCCTGCTCACGATCACGGTCCTCGCCTGGGGGATTCCCGCGATCAAGCCCTGGGGCACGCCCGCTGCCAAGGACTGGCTGGATGCCAGGCTCTCCTGGAAGCCGGTCATCCCCGGGCTCCATCTCCGGGTGGCAAAGGGAGGCGCAGTCACGGGACATGAAACGCCGCGGGGCGAGGATCTCGAGAAAGCCCAGGTTGAGGTGGTCCCGCTCTCATCGACAGGGACGGCCGTTTTTCTGGCAGCCATCTTGAGCGGGCTGCTGCTGGGCGTATCACCAGCCGGCCTGGTCCGGTTGTTTGCCGGCACCTTGACCAGAATGGCTCCGGCCATTCTTGCAATTGTTTGCATGCTTGGGCTCGGTTTCGTGACCAAGTATTCCGGCATGGACGCGGTACTTGGGCTTGCCTTCACGCGGACCGGAAGGTGGCTTTACCCGATCTTCGGGACCTTGCTGGGGTGGCTGGGCGTGGCGCTCACCGGGTCTGATACATCGAGCAACGTGCTCTTCGGCAATCTTCAAAAGATCACCGCCATCAAGCTTCAGCTTGCTCCCGTCCTGATGGCCGCGGCGAACTCCACCGGTGGGGTGATGGGCAAGATGATCGACGCCCAATCGATCGTCGTTGCGGCCGCGGCGACCGGCGAGGGAGGTCGGGAGGGGGACCTGTTACGCGCTGTGCTCTGGCACAGTCTCGCCCTCGCCCTGATCGTCGGCCTGATCGTCTGGTTCTACGCGCACATCTGGACCGCAGGCGTTGCAGGAGCCTGATTGGCTTCACGGGAACCATGTCGGACGCGGAATGCAGCCAGGCAGCAAGCCGCCGGACCGGGGTGTTAGCTCATGCTGCGACCCCGAGTGAACGTCTCATGATCCGGGCAGGGTTTTCCCCGTCCCGCATCGGGGGCCTCAGACCGGCGCGACTGCCAGGCTTCCGGCGCCTCTTGCCGGCGTGCGGCGTTTTCTAATGGCTCTTGCTCACGAGCGACTGGGGTCGGAGATGAAGAGACTTGGCACGAGTCGAGATCTGAAGGAGAAACGGGATCATACGGCCGGCGGACCGGAGCCTTGGCGGCCGTTCGAAATCTTGGTTGCGGTGGCCATGCAACACCTCCCCGCGCGACGCGGGAAAAACCGGGGAACGCCTGATCCTCTTGACGAGCGGATCGTCAGGACCAATCGCTCCCGGCGATCGGTTGCTTCTTCAACCGACCGCGCACCCGACCTGCGGATCAGGTGCAGGCTCCGAAGGCGAACCGCGAAAACGGCGTTCGTTCCGAGACTCACCACAGGAACCTAGTAAAATTGTAACGGCGGGAATCGATTCTGCACAGGGTGCGAGTGATCGATTGTCTGGTGGCCTCGCTCCGCAAAGCGCACCCTGCGAGGGACGACCGCTGGCTGCTCCCGTTCGAACAGTAGACCCTGGCGGCTGCCGCCCGCGGCGCCCGTCATGAGGAGACCCGCCATGCGGATCGGCGTTCTGTCAGACACCCACGACCAGGTAGAGCGAACCGGGCTGGCCGTTGCCACCCTGATCGACGCGGGTGCCACCACGTTGATCCACTGTGGCGACCTGACTGGTCCCGAGGTCGTCCACCAGTGCGCAACCCTCCCTTGCTATTATGTTTTTGGAAACTGTGACGATGACCGCGAGAGCTTGAGACGGGCCATCATCGACACCGGTGGCACGTGTCTGGAAAGAGGCGGGTTGATCTCTCTGGGCAATCACAGCCTCGCGGTCACCCATGGTGATTCGGAACACGAGATCCTGCGTCTTGCGGCTTTTTCACCGGAATACCTCCTGTCGGGCCACACTCATCAGGCCCGCGATGTACAGGAAGGACCGACCCGGCGGATCAACCCGGGGGCCCTCCATCGCGCCCGCGTATGGACCGTTGCGCTCATCGATACTGCAAGCAATCATGTCAGTTTGTTGCCAATTAACAACGCAAGATCGCAAGATTGATGAAATGGACTCTTCCGGCTGGAGATCTGGGGCCGGTCTGCTTAGGATCTGCAAATCATCTCGCTGAAGATTCGCGGTCAGGCGAGCCAGCTCGGCTGGACCGATGCGTCCGGATCTGTTTGAATCACCGCCACAGCCCTCGAACCGAGGAGTGGGAAATGCGTCTTTGCCTGGTAGAAGACATCGCCGTTGCTGGACTGGAGCCGCTCACGCTCACGCGGCCGATGTATGAGTTGTGGCTCGGGTGTACCACGCTGGGCTGCAAGATCGCCAGCGCATTTGACATTGGCCCCGGGCCGCAGCGTCGCGGGGGCGTGGTGCGCTCGCACCTGGTGGCGGTCCAGCGCGAGCGTGACCCTCACATGGTTGTCAACGATCGAGACTGGCTGGCGCGAGGCCCGGTCATCGTGGCCAATTCGCGGTGGGTGCCGCCGTCGGGTTTTCTTGTTCCGGAAATGTGCGGTCCGTGGGTCGGGCTCTGTGATGGTCAGCCCGCCTGCGCGCTGGTTGGACCGGAGGATGCGGTCGCCCTCGACCCCCACGGAATTGACTCCTGGTTCGACAGGATCGCCGAGCGTCAGCCGGCAGTGGACGTTGAGGGTGAATGGATCTTCCGGCCCTGGGATCTGGTCGCTCGCAACGGATCCTACATCGAACGTGATTTCCGAGAGGCCAGGCGCAACGGTGTCACCAACCGGCAGCTCTCGACGCTGGCCCTGGTAGGGCCGTCCAACCTGCTGCGGATTCACGAAACCGCTCGCATCGACCCGTATACGGTCTTCGACACCACCAACGGACCGATCATCGTTGCCCCCAAGGTCTGGGTGCAGCCGTTCACGCGGGTGGAAGGGCCGTGCTACATCGGCCCGGAGACTCAGCTCTTCCGAGCCAACATTCGAGGGTCCGTGTCGATCGGCCCCAATTGCCGGATCGGTGGCGAGGTGGAGGCCACTATCGTCCACGGGTTCTCCAACAAGTATCACGAGGGCTTTCTGGGCCACGCCTACATCGGGGAGTGGGTGAACCTGGGCGCCATCACCTCGAACAGCGACCTGCGCAACGACTACGGCGAGGTCTTCGTTCCGCTCCAGGGCGATCCCGTACCGACCGGACAGGCCAAGGTTGGCTGCTTCGTGGGTGATCACACCCGCACCGGCATGGGCTCCATGCTCAACACGGGGACGGCAATCGGGGTGATGTGCAACGTCCTTCCCGCCGGGCTGCTCTTGCCCAAGCATGTTCCCTCGTTCACTGCCGTCCTGTACGGGCGGGTAGGTCCCGGGTTCTCGCTCGAGCAAATGTTCGCCACCGCGCGTATCGTCATGGGTCGGCGCGGCAAGACGTTCACTGACGCCGAAGAACAACTCTATCGCGGACTGCACGAGCAAACCCGTCTGGAACGGGAACGCGCCTTCCAGCGGTCGCACGACCACCGGGCCGACTCCTGGCCAATCGCCCAGGTGCGGTTCTGACTCTGACCGGTCAAGCCGGGTCGGGTTCCGCCTTGCGGCACCCGGTCGTAATCCCTATATTCAAGCTTGCGAAGGGTGGGACGTCGAACGACCCGCCCTTTTCGCTTTCGAACGCACGCCGTTGCAGCCTGGGCGGAAGAATCGTCCCGGCGCCGCCCGCGTCATCGCGAACCCGCGAGCTGCCGGTCGTCTCCATCTTCCGGGTACCGTCTTCCCTGCACACAGACGGTCTGCGCTGCTGGCTTGCCGGAAGCCTTAAGATGATCCAGCGCAACCGGTGAATCCTGGAAGCGCCGGATCCACAAACGGAAATCACGAGAAAACGGGATCAGTGATGAGCGTCGCAGTGGCCAAGTCGAAGTGTCCTGAATCGGAGGTGCGAAGGCCTCTCGAATCGAGTCAGCCATCAGCAGCTCATCCCCATCCCGAGCTGCACGACCGCGTCCTTGCAGGTTCTTGCCGGCCCGATCTCCGCGGTTACATCTATCTGTCACTGATGGTCCTGTTCGGGTCGACCACGTCGCCGTTCGCGATGGTGGCCGTCCGCGAGCTGCCGGTCGGCATCTTGCCGCTCCTGCGATTCGGTTTCGCCGGACTGTGCTTGATCCCCTTTCTGACGGACCGGGCCGCCCTCCGGCGCCTCCTGCGCGAGGATCCCCTGCGTTTGCTGCTGGTTGCGGCGTTCTGTGTGCCGATCAACCAGAGTTTCTTTCTGAACGCCACTCGCTTCGGCCCAAATTCGCACGTGGGTCTTTTTTACGCCGTCTGTCCGCTGGTGGTCTGGGTTCTTGCCTGGCTGCTGGGTCACGAGGCGCTGGATCTCAGGCGTCTCTGGGGTGTGCTGGCCAGCATCGCCGGCGTGGCCGTCATCGGGTTGGGGAACCTCTGGGGCGGAAGTTCCGCCTCACCGGCGGAGACTCGCTCGATCATGCTGGCTGACCTGCTCTTGATCGGTGCCGTCATCTCCTGGGGAGCCTACCTCACACTGAGCAAGCCGCTGGTGGTGCGCCACGGTGCCCTGCCTGTGCTGGCGGGGACGTTCCTCCTCGGGTGTTTGCTGGAGTTGCCCATCGCACTTGTCACCTTGCCCGGCTGGCTTCCCATGATTGGCCGCGCGTCGTCGGCCGCATGGACTAGCCTGGCCATCCTGGCTCTGCTGGTGACCCCGCTGAACCTCGCGCTTCAGAACCTGTCGCTACGGCGGCTTGATGCCAGCCAGGTGGCCACGTTCAGCAATGCGGCACCGGTTCTCACCGTCGTCTGGGGCGTCTGGTTCTTCCACGAGGCTCTCAGCCCCGCGCTCCTTCTGGGCGGTCTCTTGACCCTCGGCGGAGTGATCTGGACGAGCCGTCCCGGTCAGCGTCCGTCCATCAAGGCTCAATCCGCGGCCTGAAGAGATGAGGATTTTGCCAGGAGTGAGCAATCGCAGAACCTCCAGACCCACGCCGCCCGGGAAACTTGCCTTTTACGTGACGAGCCATGGCTTCGGCCACCTCAACCGGGCCGTTGCCGTGATCAACCGCGTGCCCGGTGACGTGCCTATCGTCATTCGCTGCCACCCCAACCTGTTCCCCAACTGGCGCGAGCGGCTGAGCCGCCCGGCGGAGCTTTCAGAACACGTCTCGGACGCCGGCGCGGTGAACCCCCCGGGAAACAGCACGGCCACCGATGGTCCGGCGACCCTCGAGCACGCAGCGCAGGTTCACTCCGGAGCCGTGCTCCGGCTTGACGAGGAAGTGCAGTGGCTGCGAGATGATCGCATCGACGCTCTCCTCTGCGACAGTCCGGCGCTTCCTCTGGTGGCAGCCCGTGCGCCGGTATTCCAGGTTTCCTGCTCGCCAACTTCACCTGGGCCGACATCTACGCACCCCACGCGCGGAAGGTCGGGGTGGAGGCGAGATCTCTAGTCGCCGCTTTGAGAAGCTGTTACCGCCAGGCCACCGCCGTTTTCCGCGCCGAGCCCGCACTGCGCATGGCCTGGCTGCCGCGTCAGCTCAATGTTGGCATGGTCGCCAACCGCGGCCGCAACCGCCGCAAGGAGCTGCGCGACCTGCTGGGGCTCGGTACGAAGGAGTCGCTGGTCTACTTTTACATTGGTCGATATGGCCAGGACGATCTCGACTGGCAGCGCCTGGAAAGCTACTTACGCAAGGGCGTTCACTTCGTTGGCTATCATCCCGCACCCGTCGGGCCTCTTGCCAACCTGCACGTGATTCCGGCCGCCGAATGGACAGGCAGCGACCTGATTGCCTCGACCGACTGCCTGGTGGCCAAGGCCGGCTACGGTACGGTCTGCGAGGCGATGGCCGGCCACACGCCGATCATTTACCCGCCGCGCCAGGGTTTTGCCGAGTTCAGGGCACTCGACCGCGCGCTCTGCGCCTGGGGTGGCGGGATCCCCGTGTCCGCTCGAGCCTTCCGTGATTTCCGGCTGGACCGGGCCCTCGAGCAGGCTCTCAGCGGAGCCTCTCTCCATCCTCCGTTCCCCACCGACGGCGCGTCTCGGGTGGCCCGCCACCTTGTAGACCTGTGTCGCCGTGACGCCCGACCTCGGCTTTGACTGCGGAAGAACCAGCGTCCGGGGCCCGGAGTGTACCGTGTCCACGAACGCCCCCGGAATCGGACGGACACACGCTGTACGGGTGGAGGATGGGCGCAAAGCGGCCTCGGGAACTTCAGGTCGAAGCCCCTCTGGCAGTGTAAAACAACCAGGCTCCATATCCGACCACATGGTCGCGGGGGCCAGCGGTGTCGCCAGAATTGCGCAGGTCGAGTCGACAGCAAGTCAGATGGGCCCCGTGCGCCGCGAGCAACAGGCCGGCGATCGCGTGCCGACCGCATGCGGAACTCGGGCCGAGGGACGCGCCGTCAAGTTCTTCGATGGCTTTCGCCGTGGCGCGATCCAGCGCTTTCGCTTGATCGTAGGAATGATGGTGACTCAGGTCGGAACTCACCATCAGGAGTGTTTCCTCTCCACCCCAGAGTGACTCGAGGACTTCGCATACTGCCCCGGAATCGGTCTGACCCACCAGGAAAGGAACAATCTCGACGCTGTTCAGAACAACCTGGAGAAAAGGGAGTTGCACCTCCAGTGCGTGATCACGGGCATGAGTGTGATCGTTGACCCGAACCTGTGGGAAGCGGAGCGCGTTCTCCACTCCAGCGCGATCCACCGCAACACGGCCGAGCGGGGTTTCGAAGAAGTCAGCCGTGGTGGTGGCCATGCCTTTGACGTTAGGCGTGTGGCAGGTGCCGAGCAATACCACGCGCTGGATCGGCGGCTGCTGTAATTCGAGGCAGGCGTGACCTGATGCCGCGATGGGGGCCGAGTAAACGTAACCGGCGTGTGGGACGATCAGCGCCTTGGGCCGGCCTTCGGGCCGTGCGCGAGTGGTTGCGAGCAGCTCGGTCACCAGCCGGCGCAGCGTGCTTGCGTCCGCGGGATAAAACAGTCCGGCGACGGCTGGTGCACGTACACGCATGCCTTGGCCCCACTTTTCCTTTCATTCTAACTCGATGAACCAGGGCCTGATAGAATGTGCGAAGGGGAAACCATGAGCGCCACCGCGGTACCGATGAAATCGACGATCCCAACGAAATACTGGCACCGGCTTGATGACGGTCGAGTGCAGTGTGATCTTTGTCCGCGGTTCTGCAAGCTACACGAAGGCCAGCGCGGTTTCTGCTTTGTTCGCGCCAGCGAGCAGGGACAGGTGGTGCTCACGACCTATGGCCGCTCGAGCGGATACTGTATCGACCCGATCGAGAAGAAACCGCTGGCTCACTTCCTGCCGGGCACTCCAGTGCTCTCGTTCGGCACGGCCGGCTGCAATCTGGGCTGCAAGTTCTGCCAGAACTGGGACATCTCCAAGTCGCGCGAGATGGACACGCTGGCCGACTCCGCCAGCCCCGAGGCCATCGCGAGCGCCGCGGAGAGGCTGGGCTGCCGGAGCGTCGCCTTCACTTATAACGACCCCGTGATCTTTCATGAGTATGCCGTTGATGTCGCGCAGGCCTGCCATGCGCGGGGAATCAAGGCTGTGGCTGTCACCGCGGGAGAGGTCTGCGCCGAGCCGTGCGCGGAATTCTATCGCGTCATGGACGCGGCCAATGTTGATCTCAAGGCGTTCTCTGAACGGTTCTATCGCGACGTATGTGCCGGGTCGCTGGCGCCGGTGCTCGAGACGCTCCGGTACCTGAAGCACGAGACGAATGTCTGGTTCGAGCTGACCGCGCTGCTGATCCCCGGAGAGAACGATTCCGAGGCCGAGTTGCACAAGCTCACGCAATGGGTCGTCGGGGAGCTTGGGCCCGACGTACCAATTCATTTCTCGGCGTTCCATCCCGACCACCGCATGCTCGACCGTCCCCCGACACCGCCGGCCACGCTACGCAGAGCGAGGCAGATCGCGCTTCAAAACGGGGCATGGTACGTGTATGTGGGGAACGTGCACGACCCCGACGCCGACAGCACGCGCTGCCACCAGTGCGGCATGCTGCTGATCGGCCGCGACTGGTACCGGCTGACTGCCTGGAACCTGACGCCCGAGGGGACCTGCCCGCGGTGCCGGGCGCGGTGCGCGGGCGTGTTCGAGCCGGCGCCGGGGTCCTGGGGACCGAAACGACTGCCAGTGCAATTAAGCTGATGCGCAGCTTCAGCGACTGGCGGCCAATGATCCCGGCCCAGGATCGATTCGCTCAAAGAAAGACCCGAGCCACGACTCGTAATTCTTCCATCGGCCCACCGAGCGGCGATGGACCGGTCGCCGCACCTGCGCGGCGCTGGCTGTGCGAACCGGGCGCTCTTGCTTGTGAAAGTTCAGGCAAGCGGGGTCCCATTCCAGGCCACACCAGTGTACCAGCTGGCGTATCTGATGGTCCGGTTCAGCCACGAGCAACTCGTAGTTGATTTCCAGGATCGGCGTCGGCAAGACGGAACGCCAGTGCTTCATCAGCCGGGCGTGCTCGCCGATGCGTGACGCGATATGGTCCAGGTCACAGGCCCAGCGCACCTGGGCAAGGTGGGTCAGCCAGCATGAAAGAGCCACGTCGCGCAGATCGCGGTGGCAGCAAATGACAATTGCCTGAGGAAAGAGCGTTGCGATCCAGCCGAGATAAAGCGTGTTCTCGGGCATCTTGTCCACAACCCGGTCCGCACCGAAGCCCATCGATGACAGGGCCCCGTCATGGCGTGTGGCGAGGGAGCGCACCACGTCGCTGTCGAGTTGCGAAAGGCAGTCGAGTGCCGTGGCTTGCCGTCCGCAGACCTCAGGAAGTTCCTCGAAGACGTCATGAACCAGCCGCAACTCGCCTGCGCCGAAAACTCTGTGGTGGCTGGAGAGGACCTGCTCAACCAGGGTGGTTCCGGAGCGGGGCAAGCCAACCACGAAGACGGGCCGTCGGGTGGGCAGTCCGAAGCCACGAACCCGCGCGAAATGGTCGCGGTCGAAGGCGTTGAGGAGACGATCAACAAACGCTCTGTGGGCCTCGGGGTCGTAGGTCTTGCCCTGTTGCTCGAAGTCAGATTTCTGGAGTGCGTTGGCGGCGCGGCGCATTCCACGGCCTGCAAGTAATTACCACAGGCGTCTTCGACCTGGGCGCGGGCGAACTGGAGAGTCCAGCGACTCCGAGACGTCAGGCTGGTGTCGGCCAGCAAGTCTGCGATCGTGGCGCGGTCGGCGGCAGGTAGCTGGCCGCGGAGCCGCGTCGCCAGTCTGGCCAGGGCGCCGGCGTGCCGTGGGTCCAGGCGAAGCGCCTCGCGGAGTTCTCGCTCGGAGCCATCAAGATCGCCCATTTCTTCGAGCAAGCCTCCGAGCGCGGCGTGGGGGCCGGCAAGACACGGCTGCTGGCTGCTGGCCTGCAAGAAGCAGGCACGGGCGTCCTCGAACTCTCCCAGGCTTTGAAGAACATTGCCCAGTATGACTCGCGCGAGGGTGAAATCGGGACGCAGCCGAACGGCCTCCTGGCAGTATGGTCGAGCGGCTTCCGGCTGACCCAGTTCCAGCAGCAGCTCCCCGAGGTTGCTGCGGGCCTCGGCCGACAGCGGGTCCAGCTCCGCCGCCCTGCGGAAATGGTCGATGGCACCCTGCCGATTCCCCAGCAGCCGGAGTGCGTTCCCCAGATTGTTATGAGCGGCAGCGAACCCGGGATTGAGCTCGATCGCCGCGCGAAAGTGGCGGCTCGCCTCGTCAAATGCACCCAGGTCGATGAGCGTCGCTCCGAGATTGCAGTGGTAGTCGGGATGGTCGGGCTGAAGCGCCAGGGCTGAGCGGTAAGCAGCGACCGTGCGATCCAGTTGCCCGAGCGTCCAGTACGCCTCAGCCAGGGTGCCGTGATAGCTTGCCTCGCGCGGCCGGTTCTCAATCGCGCGGCTGATGAGTGCGACGGCCCGCGCCGGCTCCCCCCGCTGGAGGGTGACCAGACCGAGCAGGTGGAGGATCTCGGGATGCTCAGGTGTCTCGCCCAGGGCGCATTCGTACAGACGCGCTGCCTGCTCGAGGCGGCCGTGTCGATGGTGCTCGATCGCAGCCTGCAAATCGGGAGACATGAGGTTGCACCTGGCTCAGCAGAGAGGGGATGCTCCATGAGACCGCGCCCGGTCGGGAGACGAGACGGACTCATCCCGCGCACCAGAGAATATCCGAGGGCCATGATTTCCGGAAGTGCACGCGAAGCATGGTCACTCGGTGGTGAACCGGTTGCACGTCCAAAACCAGTAGAGTTAGACTCTGGGAGGCAATACATCCCTCGACGTTCTGTGCAGTGCAGCTGTGAAGCCCAGACTCACACTTTTTCAGATGATGAAGTTGGTCGTCTTTGCGGCTGTTGTGATGCTCTGTGTGGCACCGTTCGTTCGTTGGGCGGAGGCGGGAGCCATTTCCTGGTCGTATGTCTTGATGGGCGAAAGCGTCGGCATACCACTCGTCCTGGCCCTGACCGCGTTTCCGCTGGTCCGCAGCGGTCCCGGAAAAGACCGTTTGATTGTGGGACTAGTGTTCGCGTCGGTGTGCATGGCGCTGGCTGTGGCGATTCACCCGCTCTGCTTCCCGTCGAGTCTCTGGGGGAGCACCGGGGCAACCCGTGTAACCTTGCTCTTCATTGTCGGCGTGCTGGCGATTCCTTTCTTCTACCTGGCGCTCTCTCTGCTCTCGGCCAGGAAACAAGTCGCAACGGGCTCTCACGATCCGGCGCGGTGAAACACGGTGGGCTCGATGCTGGGCAGGCCGAAGAGCCGGTTGTGGAGCATTTGCTCGAAGATTTCCAGGTCGCCCAGAAAGGTCGTTGCCGGCTGGTTGTCGCCGTTGACGCAGGCCGGGTCGCCGTAGGACTGGATGAGCGCAAGACGATCAGGAAGTGAGGGATGAGCCGGGTCGTAGGTGCCGTGGCGGTTTGAGAGAACGTGCAGCCGCATCGCCGAGAGGGACTCCAGCGGCAGCCGATACCAGAAGGCCCGGAAGAAGGCGTAGAGGTTTGGCAAATCCGGACGATTGGGGTCGTAATGTTCGAGGACCTCGCGAAAGAGCGGTTGGACCACGGCCACCTTGACGAGCGCCGAGGCGGCTGCTCCGCCGCCGGCGATGATTGCCGCCATCCGGTCGGCGGCGCGCTTCCTGGCCGCGCGCGACCGGCTCGATCAGCCACGAACCCTCATTCAGGCAGTACCGCGCCCAGGCACCCAGAAGACCGCGAGCTCGATGCCCGGCCTGCTCGAGTGCCAGCTCCAGCCCCTCCACAAAACGTGCGGAGCGGGCGGCACGGGTGGCGTCGCCGCGGGCCAGGTGGGCCAGTTCGTGGGCCAGAACGGCACGAAGCTCGACCTGCGTGAGCACACGCAGGAGCGGCAGGCCGATGATCAGCGCCTGCGAGCGCCCCCAGGCCACGACGCCGCAGCAGGGCAGATACGTCAGGCGCACCTGTCCCGGGGGCCGCACCCCCAGCTTCCTGGCGACCGTATCGATGGATGAGAAGAGGAGTGGCGCATCCACCCGAGCCAGCACCGGGCCCAGGTCGGAATCAGGGTCCCTCGTCTCCATCGAGAACCAGATGCCGCCCAAGGTGCGGACCACGTCGGCCCATGTGAAGATCTCCTCGTCCAGCCAGCCGCGCAGCACCGGCACGATCCCGCCACAGGCAAGTAATATGACCGAGCCGGCCACGGTCACCGACCAGTAGAGGCGTTCCATGATCCGCAGGATCAAGCTGCGCCAGCGGAGGGCCAGAGGGCCGACCGTGGGCGACTTCAGAGGCATCGCCGGCACCCTCGCCTTGCCGTTCACGCTGGAGGAAGCGGGAGTTGCCGCCCGAAACCGGCTGCCGCAGCCGGGGCAGGAGAGCCGCAACAGGCCCTGGATGCCGGTGGAGGCCAGTTCCAGATCAGTCGCGCAGTCGGGACAACGGAGGTCGTGCGTGATCCCGGCACTGGCTGTCTGGCCCATTGCCTGTCTCCTCGTCCCGTGATGAGGACGACCCAGCCTCGGCACTCGCAAGCGATGTGCTTCAACAGGCCAGTCTATCCCCGATGATTTTCGGGGAACAGTCCATGTTCGGGAGATTTGGGTCCAGAGCGGACCGAGCGCAAGCCAGCGCACACGCCGGGGCGGAGCAGCCCCCGGCGTGCGGCCCGCATGCTCTCCGGGTCAGCTCTTCCCGGTGTCCTTGTTGATCACGTCCTTGGCCTTGTCCTTGATGTCCTTGATGGTCTCCCTGGTCTTTTCCTTGATGTCCTTGACTGCGGCGCCAGCCTTTTGCTCGATTTTCTTGATGTTCTCGCCCGCCTTGTCCACTGCCTTGCCCGCCTCGGGAGCGACCTGCTTGAGCTTCTCGCCAGTCTTGTCGAGCACCTCGCGGGTCTTTTCGCCGCCCTTCTCGATCACGGATCCGGTCGTGGCCGCAGCACCTTCCAGCTTGGAGCCCGCGCCGGATTCCTTGATCTTCTCGCCCAGGTTCTTCGTGCCCGACTCGATGGCTCCGCCGGCCTTTTCCAGCTTGGCACCGGAGGTCTTGACTCCTGATTCCACCTGGTCGCCGTTGCATCCCCAGACCCCGAGAGCCAGTGGCAGTCCCAGCGCCATTCCCAAAGCGATCTGTCGCTTCATCGTAAACTCCAGCAAGAACTCATGGTTGCCCACGCCGCAGTCGCGGGGATCACGTGCCTCGAACCACGTCCGAGATCCCCTCGGGTATTCGCACGCGTCCCTCGATTATAAAACGCTCACGCGCGGGCCGATATCGGGTGCAACAAGAAGAACGCTTCACGACGCTTGTCAGGAGAGTTGCCGGTGGGGGATTGACGTTGTGAGACAACTGTCTTAGGATACACCCTGATTGATGAAGGTCCGTTCCGGCCCCGGCCCGGCGATCGGCCGTAATCTGTATCCGATACATGGTTAGGTCTTCGAAATCCCTGGCGAGATCACTTCCGATGGCCAAACGCCCGCCAACAATTCCCGACTCCGAGCTTGATGTCCTGAAAGTGCTCTGGGAAAGAGGCCAGGCGACGGTCCGCGAGGCCCTGGAGACGCTCCGGGCGGCGGGACGTCAATGGTCGTACGCCACGGTGGCCACACTGCTCGACCGGCTGGAATCCAAGGGCCTTGTGACCAGCGATCGGAGCGACCTGGCCTTTGTGTACCGTCCCGCAATCTCGTCCCACGAAGTGCGGCAACGGCGGCTTTCCAATCTGGTGGACAAGCTCTACCAGGGAGAGCCAGGCTTGCTCGTACTTCATCTCCTGAAATCGCATCCACTGGATGCCAGCCAGGCCAAGGAAGTCCGCGCCGTGCTCGACGAGATGACCGGCGGACATCCTCGGAAAAAAGGCAAGTCGTGATCCGCCACGTGCCGCTACGCTCCGGCGATACCCTGTCGCCACACGCCTGCCCCCGAACGTACGCTCCATTCCGGCCGCTTGGCCTGGAGACCGTGCGAGTTCGCGCGTGATGCCGTGGTTGCCTCACGTTGCGACCACGGTCTGCCGCTGGTTCTGATAAGGATTCCCGCACGCGCCATTGGGCAGAGCTCATTTCCTGGCAGTCTCGCGATTCTTGCCGTTTTTTCGGCGCTGCCGGCGCTGATTTACGCTCCTGGGTGAGGAAGGCGATCCGCTCGGTTAGCGGACGGCAATTCTCGGCTGAAAGGAGTCGGTCCGATGGATTCGGTCCAGGGAGTATTCAGGACGATGCAGCGGTTCTGCGCGTTGCGTGCAACCGTGGCCAACCTCACCGCGGCCGGCGTCTGCTCGCTGCGCACCGTCGCTACTGGCTTCATGCGGCCCGGCCGGTTCTGAACCAGGTATTCACAGGTTCGTTCTCACTCGAATGAACCGCCGGGAATCGGGCGCTTCACTCTGAGGGGCCAGGCTCTCCCGGGTAGGCCGGAAGGCGGCGTCCAATCCCGCCTTCCGGCATTCGCAACGCGTGCGATTGACTTGCCTGGAAGAGCGCCAGGAGCAACCCGCTCCGAGGTGGCACAACGCACGATTGCAGGACTGCCAGCGTTCCGGAATTGGGGTTCCCCGATCCGGACTAAAGGGATAGTAGTATCATCCCGGTTTGATCGGACCTTTGGGCGTTCCAACCGCGGCGACTCCGCACTCGCCACATCGCACATGATCGCTTGAGGCGCCCGGCCAACCCGCGACTCGCGTCCAGAGCGGGGAGTACCATCGCATGACGAGCTTGAACCGAGTTGCATACCTGGGTCTGGGCCTGCGCTTCGGGGAGGACTGGCAGGGCGGAGGCAGGGGGAAGTCCCAGGCGTCCTGGACCATCGTTTCGCCTTGCGTGCTGGCGGTCTGGTTTGGAGCGGTCACGGGTTTGCTGGAGCTTGGTCTGCTCTATGCGCGGAGCCACGTGCTGGGCTGGTCGTCGTTGAGCAGCCTGCAGATGAGCCGGCATTTCGGCTGGATGATCCCGCTGACGAACCTGGTCCTCTTCGTGGGCTGGGGTATCACCGTCGGTTTCGTCACACGGGTCTGGCCGTCGTTCGGAATTCGTCATGGCGTTTTGCTTCTCAGCTTTCCCACTTTTCTTGCCCTGCTGCTCTTGATCCCCGGTCTCTATGCTATTGCGTACGTCGCTCTCGCCGCGGCGTGTGCCACGGTGACCGCCCGCGGCATCGCGGTCTCCGCCCAGGCCTTCTGGCGTCTGGTCTGGAACAGCCTTCCGGTGCTGGTGGTCGCCTCGACCGCGCTCTGCGGATGGAACGGAGCTCGGTCCTTGATGGGACAGCGGTGGGCTTCGCTCACATCTCCCGCGGCATCTCCTGGCGCCATGAACGTGGTCCTGATGGTCATGGATACGGTCCGGGCGGACCATCTCAGCTTGCACGGCTACCATCGAGCCACCACGCCGAACCTGGAACGGCTTGCGGCACGGGGCGTGCGTTTTGATCAGGCCCGTGCCACGGCTCCCTGGACCCTGCCTTCGCACGCGAGCATGTTCACCGGTCTCTGGCCCCACCAGACCGAGGTCGGCGAGGACCGGCCCCTGGATGATGGCCCGCCCACGCTCGCCGCGTTCCTCGCCACGCGTGGTTACCTCACGGCGGGGTTCGTGGCCAACACCTATTTCTGCAATTCCTGGTACGGCTTGAGCCGGGGCTTCGCACATTATGAAGACTTCTACGACGAGGATCTGGTGGTCTCGGTCACCGAGACGCTGCGCACATCCTCGCTGGGGCGCTGCCTGCTGCGCCTGGTGCACCTGCCGCTCTCCACCGGGCGGCAACGCAAGGATGCCGAGGAGATCAGCAATGATTTCCTGGACTGGCTGGGCGATCAAGAGCCAGGGCGGCCCTTCTTCGCGTTTCTCAACTTCTTCGACGCCCACTCCCCATACATCCTGCCCGAAGGTGTCAAGGCCCGCTTTTGCCGTGCCCGGAGCACTGCTGAGTTCGAGCTCTTGCAGGACTGGGAGAACCGGCCCAAGCGGGATATTGCCGAGCGCGACAGGATTCTGGTCAGCGACGCCTACGACGACTGTATCGCCTACCTGGACGCACAGATCGGCAAGCTCGTGGACGACCTCGAACGGCGCGGGCTGCTCAAGAATACGCTCGTCATCATCACCTCCGATCATGGCGAGGAGCTGGGCGAGCACCAGCTCTACGGCCACGGCAAGAGCCTTTATGCTCCAGAGCTGCGCGTACCGCTGTTGATCCTTGTTCCCGGAGGAGCCGCGGCTGGCCAGACCATCTCCGAACCGGTGAGCCTGCGCGACTTGCCCGCCACGGTCGTTGACCTCCTGAAGGCGAGCGCGGATTCGCCGTTCCCGGGCAGCTCACTGGTGCAGCACTGGCATCCTCGCCCGGGCGCACAACCTCCTTTCGCCACGGGGGTGCTCAGCGAGGTCACTCTCCGCGAGAAGATCTCCAGAAACCCGAACCGTCCCCCGGCGTGGCGCGGGCCGATGGCCGCCATTGCGGCCATGGGCAGTACATATATTCGCAATGCCGACGGCCGTGAAGAACTGTACGACCTTGATGGCGACCCGGAAGAGCGACACGATCTGGCCGGATCAGCCAGCAGCTCGAAGACCATGCCGGGGTTGAGGGACACGCTGCGGTCTCTGATGGCGGAATAGAACTGGATTCAGGGATCTGAGTCCAGAAAGGAATGGATCGGATGCTGCGCCGTGTCATTACTGGTCCGGGATTTCGAGACGGGCTACTCACTCCGGTTTCCATCGCCTTGCTCATCGCCGCATCGATTGCCCCGGATTCAACGATCATCGAGACCCTCATGGAGCGAGGGGGTCTACAAAAGGAGCTCGGTTACAGGGAGACCCTCGGTTACTACGAGAATCTTCTTGATGCATCCAGGCTCATGGACCGCCAGCCGGACCTCAAGCTGGAAGCGGACCTTCGGCAACCTCCGCCCGGGTGGATCCCTTTCTGCGACACGGGCCTGCTCGAACGGACAAGCTCTTACCTGCTATGGCGGCTCAAGCCCAACGTCGATGTGCGCTGGAATGGACGAAGCTTTCGCACCAACAGCCTGGGCTACCGCACGCCAGAGATCCCGCTGGAGAAGCCCGCGGGTGTGTACCGGATCCTTGTCTTCGGATCCTCCAATACAATGGGGCATGGAGTCGGCAATCGGGCTCCCTATCCGCGGCTCCTGGAACGTTGGCTGAACGGGCGGGTCGGAGAGAGGACCCGCGTCCAGGTGGTCAACCTGGCCTTCCCCGGCGAGTCCCCATCACGCAGGCTGATGCGAATTCATGACGAAGCGGAATCCTATCAGGCGGACTGGATTATCTGCGACGTCTCACCGCTGGATTCCGCGCTCGAGGAAGACCATCTGGACGCGATTGTGCGCAGCAGCCCGACCATCCCCATCCCCTTCGACTACGTCCGTCAGGCGTTGCATCGAGCCGGCGTGACCGCCGCGGACAGCCCTGATGCCCTGCGACGCAAACTCCGGGGAGAGTATGAATTCCTGCTTGCGGGCGCGTTCGCGGGGTGGAAGACCGAAGCCGACAGGTTGGGTGTTCCGCTCTCCCTGGTGATCCTGCCGCGGGCCGATCAGAAGCGACAGAGCCCGGTGATCACCGAGCTGATTCGGGGGCTGGCGCAACGCCATGATCTGGACTTCATCGACCTTTCCGCTGCCTTCGACCGCCTCGAACTCAAGCAGTTCCGGATCTCGGCGTGGGATCGTCATCCCAGTGCCCGGGGGCAACGCGCCCTGTTCTCTCGGCTGCGATCCGAGCTGCTTCGTCGTGGCACTCTCCCTGGGCTGTCACTGAGTGTGGCGAAGTCCTGAACGGAGTGTGGGAACCCCTCGGAACGGCTCGTTCCCGGGGCGATGGCGGCTCTCCAGAAGATGCTCGAGCGCGCTGCGTAACCGGATCAGGTTCCGTTGCTCCTGGGGCCTGCCGGAGAGGTCTGATTGTTGCCCGGGATCGGCCACAACGTCGAACAGTTCCTCGTGTCCGCCGCCACCGCGAATGTAAACATAGCAATCGCTCGCCAGGGCTTTCATGGGACCGCGAAAGACGGGCGAACGGCCCTGATTCGGCGCGCTGGCCACCGGGGCATCGACTTCACAGAGCGAAAGCTCAGCCGTCACCGCAGCATCGCCGCGCCAGTATCGCGTGAGCGATCGACCCGGCAAGGGACTCGCTTCCAGACCCGTCAGCTCGGCAACCGTCGCGGCCAGGTCGCGCAGGCTCACCGGTGCTGTGATCCTGCGCCCTCCGGCCTTTGCGCCAGGGAGCAGCAGTACGAGCGGCACATGGACCTCCGCGTCGTAGAGGCTGCTGGCATGCCCGTAAAGTTGGTGCTCGCCGAGGTGCTCACCGTGGTCGGCCGTGACGATGACCAGTGTGTTCTCGAGGAGCCCGAGCCGATCGAGATCGTCCATGAGCTTCCCTACCTGGTCGTCCAGATAAGCGATGCCGTCGTCGTAGGCATCGATGACAAACTGGAGCTGATCGGGATGGAGCGTTTTCTTGTCGTGGATGAACCAGCGTTCCAGGAGAGCCGTCCCGGCGGCGGATCGCCGCAGTTCGCTGAATCGGGGATCGAAGCCAGGCGGAGCGATGTACGGGTCGTGTGCGTCATAGAGGTTGAGAAATGCGAAGAACGGGCGGCCCTTCTGGCCCATCGTCCATGAGAGAAAGTCCTCGCGGACCTCTCCCGCCGTCTTGCGATGGTAGTCGTTGGGGTTTCCTCCCGTGCGTCGCTCGGGACCGAGCGGGCCTTGCAGCAGGAGGCGCCGGCCAATCGCGCTGGTCCAGAGGATATCGGCGAGGGTCAGCTGATGGTCCTCGTAGTGGTTGAACCCGCGGTCGAGGCCGGTTTCGCGGCCGCAGTATGTCGCGTTGGCCACGAAGCCCGCGGTGGCATACCCGTTCGCGGCCAGGCATTCCGCCAGGGTTGGAAATGTGGAATCAAGCGGCGCGTTGATGCCGGTGGATAGCTCATGGGGCCAGCGGCCAGTCAGCATGCTGGCATGTGACGGGAGGGTCCACGGGGCAGTCGAGCGCGCCTGCGTGAAAGTGATCCGGCGTCTCGCCAGCCGCGTCAGGCAGGGCGAGGTATCGCGAGGGTAGCCAAGCAGGCTCAGATGGTCGGCTCGCACGGTGTCCAGCACGACCAGCAGGACGTTGGGAACGCGACGGCCCGCGAACGTTGC
This sequence comes from uncultured Planctomycetaceae bacterium, assembly GCA_963833985.1. Taxonomy (GTDB): domain Bacteria; phylum Planctomycetota; class Planctomycetia; order Isosphaerales; family Isosphaeraceae; genus Aquisphaera. The sequence continues at coordinate 5,119,571 of CAWIAD010000002.1, read as the reverse complement.
CGGCCGTACACGCCGTGAACCATCGCGGGTGAGCGCTTGCGACCCCGCCACGGTTCCGAGCACGAGGATTGCAAGAACAGGCGTCGTTCGCGAGACCGACACGAGGAAGACGGACTGATGACTCTCGAGCCAGCGCGTGAGCCGCGCGCAAGCAGTGGACACAGCAGCACACACGCCAGCGCGTGCAGCCAGCGGCACGAGAGCAAGAGCGTCAGCACAGCCAGCACCGCGGGCGGTGCAACAGCCGCCCGGAAGACCGGATGAGGCCGGCCCCTGAGCACCGCGGCCGTCGTCAGGCCGCAGAGCCCGAAGAACGCCACGTTCACCACAGGAACGCTCCAGAGCATGTACCGGTTCATCCGGAACAAGCCCGGCGATGGGTCGGTCAAGGGCTTCTGAATGAACCCGAGCGCCAGTTCGGCCAGTCCGGTGGCCAGCCCGAACCAGACGGCGATCAGGAGAGCGTTGCGTGGGGAACACAGAGAGGCACCGTCATGGCCTGCACGCGGCGCGAACTGGGACGCGGGTTGCCCACGGTGCACCCTGCGACGTGCCGGGAGTGTCCACGAAATCCGGGCCACGATTCCTCCAGAGTCCAGGCCCGCGGGGCCGCGATGAAGTCCGCCGTCATCCCGCAATGAGCGACCGCCCCTCCATCGCGCTACCCCTTGGTACGCCGAGCGCGTCCAGTATCGTCGGGGCGAGGTCGATCAGACTCGGATCGGATGAGCAGACCGGTCGATTCATGAACAGAACACCAGGAACCAGAAGAGGATCAATGATATGGTCACCGCTCCATTTTCGAGTGTTGTCTTCCAGGACCCCCTCCGGAACACCGCCCAGTGAGGTTCCCCACGAGGCGCGGTAGCCAGGCGCGAAGTCGACCAGCAGATCGGGCGCGTCGCCGGCGAAAGCGCCCGAGTAAACCGCCTCTCGAGGACGCACACCGCGGATGGCGATCGAGCCGGAGGCAGTGTCCATCAGGCCGGTGAGCCGCTCGGCGATCGCCGCCTTCAGCCCGTCTGCCGCGTCCGCCTCGACGATGCCTCCAGCCTCGCGCCCTTTGAGGTTGAGATAGATTCCGCCCAGTCCCAGCGCGTAGGCACTGGTCCGCGGCCAGTCGACGTCGCGCAGCAAGTCGCGGCAATCCGGGCCGGGACGCTGGCCGTTCTCCAGGGCCAGCAGCCCGTGGTTCAGAAGCAGCGTGTTCAGGTTCACACCCCGGCGGAAGCTGCCGAAGCCGTGGTCGGAAAGCGCGACCACGAGAGTCTCATTGTCCGCGAACTCGAGCGCCTGGCCGACCACCGAGTCGCTTCTCCGGTACTGGTCTTCGATGACCCTGGCGAACTGAGGGTCCATCGTCCGCCCACGGTTGGCCGGGTGATCCGCTTCCCGGAAGCGCCAGAAGAGATGCTGCACGCGGTCGGGCGTATCGAACAGGCAGTAGAAGAGTCCGCGTTCAAACTGCCCCAGCTCATGCAGCATCATGGCCTCGCGCTCGCGCCAGGCCAGGTTGCACTGGTCCAGGAACGCTTCCTCGCCGATTCGCTCGTTGTTGATGCCGGTGTGATCCTCGACCATACCCGTGGTATGGTAAGTGCCGATGGCCGCGGCAAGCTCCTCGGCATACAGGGCCGGGTGGCTGATGGGGAACAGGGGGCTCTCGGCATCAAAGTTGACGGGCGACGCGTACAGCTCGAACGTAGGCCCGATCCGTACCAGGTGAAAGCGCACCAGTCCGCGGATCGTCTGGAGCACCCCCAGCTTGAAACGGACACGGAGCCAATCACTCCACTGACCTTCACGAATTTCCAGGACCGCGGGATGCCCGGTGGAGCGCAGTTGCACGCGCCTTGTGGCCGGATCGATCTGAAGGGTCATGGAGAGATGAGTGTCCGACCGATCCTTCGGGTTCCGCGGGCCGATGAGGTATGTCTCGATCGTCCCGTCGTGTCGGATCTCGACGTGGATCAGGTTCTCGCTTTCACGCGATTGGGTCCCGCGATCGGACGAGTAAAAGGAAGTTGTGCCGAGGCCTCCGCGCAGGTCGGGAACGCCCATGCCCGAGAGCATCTTGCCGCGAAAAACGTCGGGGGGATAAGTCACCGGGCAGCGGACGATGGTCGAGGGGATGCCAGCAGCGCTCGAAGAGCTCCCAGACCGTCGTCCCACGCCGCATGTTGACAGCCCTGGGGGGCAGGAACGCGCCCCGGGTCTCGTAGCGGTTCAGCGCCAGGTCCGGCAGATAAGTCCGGGGGTCCCGGCGGATGAAGTCGAAGATTCCATGACCTCCGGGGTTTGTTCCGGTGGCGAATGTGGACCAGGCGACGGGCGTTTGCGCGGGTGTCGTGGTCGCGACTCGGGTGAATGCCCCGCGTGCGGCCAGCTTTGCCAGGTTTGGAAGTTCTCCGGCGCTGAGCATGCCCTGAACAATGGTCGGTTCCAGCCCGTCGAGCCCGATCACGATCACCTTCTTCAAGACCAGGTCCTCCTGGCACGTGGTCGCGCCGGATGGCTCGGGATGCTTCGGTCTTCAGGACCGCCCGAGGCATCCACTGGTTTCGGCATCCGATTTTTCGCCCGCGCCCGTCCGCTGTCGAGCCTGAAGTGCGGTCTGCTGTCCGCCTCGCTGCTGCGAACTTGCCGCCTCTGCCTGCGAAGCCAGACGCCCAGCACGCTGAAAATCTGCCTGCCGAACATCATCACCATTGCCACCGCCGTGGCGATGATCGAGGTGACAGGCATGACGGTTTCCGGACTGAAGTACGCAAGTATAGTGAAGTGACGATCCATGGAAGTAGCCCCCTGTTTTGAAGTTATTCATTTTTAAAGTATGATTCAAGAATGCCTCAGCCGGGAGAGTCCCGCGTCGAGGCATGCGCCGGCTCCGAGACCACGAGACCCTGGTACGGAGTTGCGAGGCCCGCGGCGTGATCCGCGCTGCTCCTGCCCCTGCACGGTGCCTGCGGCCATCTTTCCCGCCAGGGAGGTTCGGGCTTTCTTCGTATGCAACGGCACAGTGATCGGGAATTGGCGCGGAAACGCGGAGCGCAAAGTCTCAGCAGGTCATCCGGCAGAGGGAATGGACTACAGCAGAACTGTGATGAGCCGATTTGAAGACGGACTGCGAATTCAGGTCAGATGGGTTCATGCTCTGTGTGCTGGCGGTATCAGCAGACTGCCCGAATGCGGGGACATGCCAGACACGTTTGGTTTTGATTGGGTCAAGCGGACGAGAGGATGCCACGCACACCTGATCGGAAAGGTCGTACCGGGTCCATTCTTCCGGCGGGAGCAAGGGAGCGGGAGTCGACGTCGCGGCGTGATGTCTCGTGGACGTAAGTACGCTCCGATGTTCACGCGTCGGCTGGCCCACTGGCCTTCCCATGCACCCGGCCATCCTCAGCAGTCTACTGGATGCGAGATTGGCAATATCGGGAGTGACCGCCTGGAACGATTGTGCAACCGTCAGAACGAGCAGGACGACCAATCTGACCGCAAGCCTGTGGGCCATGCACACACCATCTTCCTTGACGAACCAAACACCCATGCGCTCCTGAGGGCGCACCGCGCGCATTCGCCGAGACGCGTCTCTTTCTCACAAGCGGCAAATCAGCGTGCCTGGTTTACGATTTTTGCGTTTCATGGTACGGATTGTAAGAATGACACATTCTAGCCGCTTCCATATATTATCAGAACAGCAAGAAGGCGCATTGCAATGCCGTCTCACGGTTGATGCCTCTGGCTGTAGGAACCACAAGGAAGGGCTGCCCGCGCCAGAGCCGAGTTCCCGGTCTGGCACGAAGGAGCGAGGCCGCGACATCGGGCCCACGCAAGATACGGGCTGACCGAGAATTCCCGTAGCCGTATGAGACCGGCCGAGGTCGATCTCGTCAAGATCGGTGTCTGGAATCTGGAATGCGGAATGCATGGTGATTGGGTCCGACTGCCTGGTTGGCCAAGCGCTATCGTCCGTCCATCGCAGGCCGATCTTACTCTTCCCTCTATTTTTCCTGGCGAGATTGACGAAACCCGATCATGCAGATTTCTTAACGAGTTATTTCGTCCTCTTTTCTTAACTGCGCTGCTTGACCGCCATCAGGTTGAGTGTTATTTTCGGAGAGGTCATTACCGTCGGAGACATGACTGAGGCCACACTATGCCCGCGTTCAGTCCGTCTCACAACACCCTTCGAGCTTTCCTCTCGCTGATCCTGCTGATCGCGAACGTGGCCGCTCCCTTTCGCGCCCCGAACGGTCGCTCACTACTCCGTTGCCCACGACAGAGCGATACCACACGGTCGGTGGCGCGAGTTCGCATCGTCACCCATCCGGGTGCCCTCAACGGCTTCCGCGCCGTGGCAGGTTTTGCGAAGGGCAAACTCGAGGGAACGCCGCCGCTCCACACCTATGGGCAGTTCTCTCGCCTCCCGCATTCCTCACCGACTGCTGCTCATTTCTCCTGTCTGAATCAGGTGGAGACATCACCTCTGCCTCCTCTACGCTGTTAAGGCATCAATTCCGCTTCGGCGGCGCTTGAAGGATCGAGCGTCGGCCTTCGCGTGCCCGCACCCACTTCGGGCATGACGCTGCGCACTGCATCTTCAGGCCGGGTCATGCCGCTGCCAATCACTGATCCACGAACCTGCACTCCAGGGCGGGATCGTTTCCGTGAGGGGCTCGTCTCCGCACGGTCAGGTTGCACCTCGAAACGGCGTGCTCGCGTCCGTGAGCCGGGAATACCATCTTTTGACACGTCTTACAGATCCGGAGGGGTTCGAAACATGAACGCGCAATCGAATCGGAAAAAGCAACGAATATTCAACTTTATCAGTGTTAGCACGGTGATCTCCGCAGTCCTGCTCCTGAGCCCGTTCGCGGATGCGCAGACTTCCAGGAAGCTGCGCACTTCGCATTCGAGGACGAGCACCAAGACGACATCAGATACCACATCGCAAAAGGATCTGGCCCCGGCCCAGCCGCAAGGCGCCGAGTCCGAGCCCGTCTCGATCGATGTGCTCGAAGGCATTCGCACCGGCAAGATCTCGGCGGTCGCCCAGGGCCGCGGCGATGGGCGTATCACGCTCTCCATCACCAACAAGACCAGTTCCAAGCTGCGCGTTGTGCTGCCGCCGGGTCTCATCCTCTCCGGCACCACCGGCCAGTTTGGTGGCGGCATGGGCGGCATGGGCGGCGGCATGGGCGGCATGGGTGGCGGCATGGGCGGTGGAATGGGTGGCGGCATGGGCGGTGGAATGGGCGGTGGAATGGGCGGTGGCATGGGCGGCGGTATGCGGGGCGGCATGGGCGGTGGTATGGGCCGCGGTGGTGGAACGATGTCTCCCATCATGGGCATGATGATGCTCTCCCGCCTGATCATGTACCTGTGCGGCGATTACGATAGCTGGGACCAGCGATCGCTCCGCATCGGCATGATGGGTGGCATGGGTGGTATGGGTGGTGGTATGGGTGGCGGCATGGGCGGTGGCATGGGCGGCATGGGTGGGATGGGCGGTGGCATGGGTATGATGTCCGTGCCTCCGACCGGTCCCTACGAGACCACACTGCAACCGAAACAGGAGCGTCATTTGCCAACGAGTGTCGTCAGCATGAACGGTCCAGGCGCGAATTCGATGCCGCTGGTTCCGGCGGAGGGTGAGACCCTGCGCGTCAGCGATGTGAAGCAATGGACCGATGACAAGCGAACCCTGACGGCGCTCAAACAACTGGGAGAAGCGAAGGCGCCGCCGACGATCGCGCAGATGGTGATCTGGTATGTCACCGCGGGTGCAAGCTGGGAGGACATCGGTCGGCTTTCACAGGGCTGGGGCAATGCTTACGAGATTGCGCTGGCGAAGAATTTCGTCGCCACCATGGCACAAGGTGATACGGCCTCGAAGGACCTGAAACCGGAAACCGGAACTCTCTACTGGGATCTCAAGGCCGCCAGTCAGGATCGCGGCGAGCTGATCTCGGGCTTGCGTTCGCTGTGGGACAAATACCCCGTTCTGGGTCTGAACGCGAAGGAAGGCGTGCCGGATCGGCCTGCTGGTCCCTCCGTCGCCTGCCGGGCGGAGATCACCAAATCGGCCATCGAGGTCAAGCTCAGTGCCAGCCATCCTTCCGGCGCGGATTGGGTCCTGGTGGATCGGTTCCGGCTCAAGCTCTCCGCGCTCGACGAGCCCGCGGTCGACCGCGCCAAGGGCACCCCGGCGCCGACCGCCGAGCAGAAGCGGCAGCTTGCTGCGGCGCGGCTGGCCGACGTGCTGGCCGAGGCCATGGTGTCGCGGTTGGTGCGCATCACTTTCGGCCACGGCCCGCGGCTCCACGGCAAGGAGACTTTCCGGATCAAGATCATCAATGATTCGCCGCTGATCCTCAACGGCCTGGCCGTGAGCGGATCGAGCAAGGCCGAAGAGCTCGCTCCTTCGGTGCTCCAGGGCCTCAGCCTGCCACCCCAGAAGAGCCTGACCGTCTCGGCGACGCCCGATGAGGTCAAGCGTCTTCACATGAAGGAAGGCACGCGTGTGGTCGCGGCCGACCTGAGCGCACTCTGACAACGGCTCGTCTTGGGCTCGATCATCGTCTCCTGAGAGTGCCGGGGTATTTCCTTGCTTGCCCCGGCACTCCCCGTCTCACCGTGTACCTGTCCCATCGAACACCAGATTCGACCTACCTTCCTGTCAGGGTTCCGGCACGCTTTCTCGGAATCAGGGTCTGCCACCACGTCGGCTCAATCATCCGTTCTCATCTCCGGCGGCGGGATTGCGGGTCTGACGCTTTCGACCCTGCTACAGGAGCGCGGCTGGAACACGCTGGTCATCGAACGCGAGCCCAGTTCTCGTTCCGAAGGCTACATGATGGACTTCTTCGGAACGGGATGGGACGTCGCGGAAAGGATGGGATTGACCGACGATCTGCGGGCAATACGCTACCCGCTCGACGTCATGCGCTATGTTGATGCATCGGGACGCGCTCACCTGAATCTTCCTCTGGATCAGGTTCGACGGGCTCTGAACGGCCGCTATGTTTACCTCCTGCGCTCGGACCTGGAACGCATTCTTTTTGACAGAGCCAGGCAGGCCGGCGTCTCCGTGCGCTTCGGCACGTCCATCGCGTCGATGGTGGCCGGGAAGGATCGAGTCAACGTCGCCTTCGACGACGGCGAGACAGGCGAGTTTCCACTTGTCATCGGCGCTGATGGCGTGCACTCGCGAGTCCGTGAGCTTGCCTTCGGCCCCGAAACTTCGTTTGCACGTGACCTCGGGTATCAGGTCGCGGCCTTCCATGCTCCACTCGTGCCGGAAGCCGAGCGCTCGGTCGTCCTGCACGAGGAGACCGACCGGCTCACTGCCTTCTACTCGATGTCCGACGAGATGATGGATGCAATGTACCTGTTTCGCCGCAACGCCCCTGGTCCGGATCGATCCGAAAACCGATTGGCCTGGCTACAGAAACAGTTCGCGGACTCAGGCTGGATTGCGTCGCGGGTCCTCGAAAGCGTGTCCGCGAGCGTCCCGTTCTTCCTGGATTCACTGACCCAGATTCGCATGCCACGCTGGTCGACCGGCCGCGTCTGTCTGATCGGGGATGCCTGCGGCTGCCTCACCCTGGCGGCCGGTCAAGGTTCGCACATGGCCATGGCCGGGGCGTACGTGCTGGCAACGGAGCTCCTGCGTCGTCCCGACGACCACGCCCCTGCTTTCCTTGCGTACGAGCGTTTTCTCAGGCCCCATGTGGAGCGCAAGCAGGCGGCTGCCGTGAAGCTGGCAGGGCAGATGGTCCCCGGCAAGCATGCGCGGATGTGGCTGCGTCGGCTTGTCATACGCACGATGTTCAGTCCGTTCCTCCTTCCGTTTACCCTTCGGAACATGGGAAGTCGGAGTGCACTGCGCGGGTACAAAGGGTGACCCTGTGCGGTCTGGCGCATTTGTGTATCGCATCCGCGGCATCACGTCTGCTAAGTTCTTGGGTGTTGCCGCGATCGAGGCCTCTGGCCATCCCTGACTCACTGGCCCGATCGCGGAGTCCGGACTCCACAAGCCCGGAGTTCATGTCGCCCCCGTCGTGCCGAGGAGATCATGGCCAGACCGAAGCGATGGTACGACCCCGAAGGCTCACAGGCACTCCGCGTGGTCGCCCGTTCCGACAGCGAAGTCTCGTATGCCGCCTTGCGGTGGCGGCATCCGCGGGTCATGCCGGGTCTTGGCGAGTGCTTGCTCTACCCCCTTTCCGATGGTCCCGGGCTGGGTCTGCTCGTGCTCTTTCCGCCGGCTTTGTGGGGGCTCTCGCTGCCGATCTTCGACTTCATCGCCTTTCTGGACCAGACCAAGAGCAACTGGGCACTCGGGCTGGCGGTCCTGCCCGTCTTCCTGCCGCTCATGTTCAGCTTCGTGATGACGCTGGGATACGTGCTGCTGTTCCTGGGATACGTGCTGGTCTCCAGCGCCATGGGGGAAAACGATCATCCCCGCTGGCCAGAATGGCACCCGGCCGAGATCTCCGAGGGAATCTTCCGCTGGCTCTGGGCCGTCATCCAGGGTGTGGCGATCGGGGGATTGCCCGTGGTCCTGTACTGGGCCTACGTCCACAAGATCGACTGGCTGCACGGGTTCGTGATCATCGACCTGGTCATCGCCGGAACGGCCTTTGGCCAGATGGCGCTGGCGGCGGCCCTCTTGCACGATACGATCATCGCCGCCAACCCCGTCACCGTGTTCCTCGCCATCTTCCGCGTGGGCTGGGCCTACCTGCTTCCTTGCCTTGTTGCCAGTGTCGCCGCGGTGCTGGCGGCCCTGGGCGTCTACGGCCTACTCTTCCGGATGCCGAAGATGTGGATGGAAGCCGTGGCCCTCTGGGCCTTCTGGGTATTCCTCCTGTACGAGGGGATGGTGGTCATGCGGATGCTGGGGCTTACCTATCACGCACACGCGGTGGATCTCGTATGGTTCCGGCGCCGGCCTCAGTGGGCCACGTCACGGCTGCATGGGCGGATCTACCCGAACTCGTGAGCAACCCGGATGGCACAATCGAGACCGGGCCTCAGTGCGACATGCGGATCAAGAGCAGGATCGCGGTACTGAAGTAGATGACCAGGCCGGTTGCGTCCACAAGGGTGCTGATGAACGGCGCCGAGATGACGGCCGGGTCGATGCCCATCCTGCGGGCCAGCAAGGGCACCAGGGCGCCGATGGTGTTGGCCCAGATGCAAATACCCAGCAGTGTCAAGCCAACCACCACGGCAATGCCCCACGGCTGCCCGCGCCAGTAGCGGGCATAGAAGAGCCCCACCGTGCCGAGCATCAGACCCAGAAAGACACCAATGGCCCATTCCCGAAGCAGGACTCGCCCGGTGTCGCGGCCCTTGATCTCTCCCAGCGCGATTCCACGAATGATCGTGCCGACCGTCTGGCTGCCGGCGTTGCCTCCGGTCCCGAGCATCAGTGCGAGAAAGAAATTCAGCGCGGGGAAGTGCTTCGGGTCCATCATCCAGTTGTAATACTCGAGCACCGGATAAGTCAGATTCTCGGCAACAAAGAGCATCAAGAGCCATTTGATTCGCCGCCGGACCACGTCGATGACCGTGCTTTGCCAGTAGGGCGCCGTATCGGCCTCGGGATCGGGAGAGACGCCGCCGAACTTGAGGATGTCCTCGGTCTGTTCCTGGCGGAGGATGTCCATGGCGTCGTCGTGCGTGATGATGCCCACGAGCCGGCCCGTGGAGTCGACGATCGGCAGGGCGAGCAAGTCGTACTTGTCGATCTGCCGCGCCACCGCTTCCTGATCCTCGTCGAGGCGGCCAAAGATGACGTCGCGCTGCATGATGTCTTCGATCAGTGCGGACCGGCGCGACAGGATCAGGTTCTTGAGCGACACGAAACCGATGAGCCGGCGATTGTGGTCCACGACGTAGCAGTAGTAGATGGTCTCGCGATCGGGAGCGTCGTGCCTCAGGCGATCCAGCGCCTCGCGCACGGTGATGTGTGCCGGCAAGGTGACATAATCCGTGGTCATGGCCGCACCGGCGGTGCCCGGCTCGTAGCTGGCCAGGCGGCGAATGTCCTCGCGTTCGGCCTGCGCCAGGTGGGGCAGTACCACGTCGACAAAATCCTCGTCGAGCCTGTTGACCAGGTCGGCCCGCTCATCGTGCGACATGTGATGCAGCAACTCGGCCGCTTCCTGAGCGGGCATGGATTCGACGATCCGGTCCTGCGCCTCGGTATTGAGGTAGCTCAGGACCTCGGCGCGGTCGCGGGGCAGGAGAATCCGGAAGAGGGCGTCGCCGTCGTCGGCTTCGAGGTCCTCGATCAGCTCGGCGATCCGCCCGGGGTGCTGGTCTTCGATGAACTCGCGCAGCGCGGTCACTTCCCCGCCCTGGATCAGTTCGCGCAGGTCGGGAACCAGGAGCGGGTTTCGCACGGGCCTACCTCGCGATCAACGCAGCCTCTGCTCGGCCTCATGTCACTTCCGCGGTACCCCGGCTCTCACGTCCTGCCGATCAGGTCTCTTCCGAGGAAGGGTCTGAGAACGACGGGAACGTCGATGAGGCCATCGCTGCGCTGGTAGTTTTCGAGGATCACGATCAGGGCCCGCGAGATGGCGACGGCCGTGCCGTTGAGCGTGTGCACCAGCCGCGTTCCCTTCTGGCCGGCTGGCCTGTAGCGAATATTGAGCCGCCTGGCCTGGTAGTCGGTACAGTCGGAGGTACTGGTGACCTCGCCGTACTCGCCCGCGTCTCCCCGGCCGGGCATCCAGGCTTCCAGGTCGAACTTGCGGTAGGCCGGGCCGCCCAGGTCGCCGGTGCAGATATCCAGAACCCGGTAGGGGATGCCCAGTGCCTGGAAGATTTGCTCCTCGATCGCCAGCATCTCGGCGTGCACCTGCCCCGAGGCTTCCGGCGTGGTGAACGCGAACATCTCCACCTTCGAGAACTGGTGCACCCGGTACAATCCCCGGCTGGCGCGCCCCGCCGCGCCGGCCTCGGTGCGGAAGCAATGGGACAACCCCACGTAACGGATGGGCAATTGGCTCTCCTCGAGCAGTTCATCAGCCAGCATGCCGCCCAGGGTGATCTCCGCGGTTCCCACCAGGCTGAGATCGCTCTCCTCGATCGAGTAGACCTGAGTCTCTTCGCCCCTGGGCGTGAAGCCGATGCCTTCGAGGATGCTGTTGCGGGCCAGGTCGGGCGTGATGATCGGAGTGAAGCCGGCGTCGATCAGCGTTCGGACGGCAAATTGCTGGAGCGCCAGTTCCAGGAGCACGGCATCGTTCTTGAGGAAGTAAAACCCCGTGCCGGCCACCTTGCCCCCCGTCTCGAAGTCGATCAGGTCGAGCGATTTGCCGAGCTCGACATGGTCCTTGACGGGAAAATCGAAGGTGCGCGGAGCGCCGACTCGGCGCAGCTCACGACTGTCGTTCTCGGAAAGCCCGACCGGAGCGTCGGGGTGTGTCAGATTGGGGACCCTGCGCAGCCGCTGGCGGATCTCATCGTCCATGACGCGCAGCTGGTCTTCCTGGTCGCTCACCTCTCCCTTGAGACGCTTCCCCTCGTCGATGAGTGCGGCGCGCTTCTCTGCATCCTTTTCCCGCCCGGTGGCCTGGGCGACTTCGTTCTGGCGGCGGCGGATCTCTTCAACGGCCGACAGCAAGGTCTTCCGCTCGGACTCGAGCGCGACCACGCGATCGATATCTTCGAGAGCCTCGGCAGGGACGTTGCGGTTGCGGCAGTTCTGCCGTACGGCTTCGGTATTGGCGATGACGTATTTGAGATCGAGCATGGGTGTACCTTGATTGTCCAAGTCCGCGCCGCGGCCGATCAGGCCGGTTCGCTGGCGAGCTCCTGGAGCAGATGAGCGCTGGCCCTGATGCCCTTGTGGAAATCGGCCAGGGAGAGTTTCTCGTTGGGTCCGTGCAGATTGTCGTCGTTCTGGCCCCAGCCCAGAAGCAGCGTGTCGACCTTGAGATGTTGCTTGAGCAGCCCGACGACCGGAATGGATCCACCCTCGCGGATGAACACCGGCCTGGTTCCGAAGCCGGTCTCGATCGCCCGCACGGCGGCGCGAACACCCGGCGTATCGACGTTCACCAGGACGGCGGGCGCTCCCTGGTGAGTGATCAGCTCCACCGTCACGCCTGGCGGAGCGACCTTGCGAAGGTGGGCCCGCACAAGCTCGCCGATCGTCCTGGGGTCCTGGTCGGGCACCAGCCGGAAGCTGAACTTGGCGCCGGCCTTGCAGGGTAGGACTGTTTTCGGTCCGGGGCCGGAGTAACCACCGAAGAGCCCGTGGACGTCGCAAGTCGGCCGGGCCCATTTCCGCTCGAGCGTGGTGTAGCCTTCCTCTCCAACAAGTTCTGGCGCAGCCAGGTCGGCCAGGAACGCGTCCTCGGAGAACGGCAGCTTGGCGAACTCGGCACGCTCCCATGCTTCGAGCGGCTTGACGGCGTCATAAAAACCTGCAACGCGGACCTTGCCGTCAGGGCCCCTCAAACTTGCCAGGATCGTGGCCAGGGCATTGAGCGGGTTGGCCACTGCGCCGCCGTAGGTGCCGGAATGAAGGTCGCGATTGGGACCCTGAACCTGAATCTCGAAGTAAGCCAGTCCCTTCAGTCCATAGGTGATGGCTGGCATCCCGGGCGCAAACTGGCTGGTGTCGGAGATCACCGCATAGTCGCATGCAAGCCGGGCCGGATTGGCTGCCACATACTCCTCGAGATTGGCCCCGCCGATTTCTTCCTCTCCCTCGATGAGGAACTTCACATTCACCGGTAGCTTGCCTGCGGTCTTCAGCCAGGCCTCGGCCGCCTTCAGGTGGGTGAACATCTGGCCCTTGTCGTCGGTGGCGCCCCGGGCGTAGAGGTTCCCGTCGCGGATCGTCGGCTCGAAGGGCGGCGTGAGCCAGGGTTCCAGCGGCTCCGGAGGCTGGACGTCGTAATGGCCGTAAACCAGTACCGTGGGCTTGCCCGGAGCGCCGAGCCATTCCGCGTAGACCAGGGGATGGCGTCTGGTCGTGATCAGCTCGGCCTTCAGCCCCATCGCCGCCAGATCATCACGTACGAAGGTGGCCGCCCGCGCGGTGTCGCCGTCGTGATCCGGCTGGGCGCTGATGCTGGGAATCCGGATCAGGTCCTTGAGCTGTGCCTCGAAATCGTCACGATGCTTCTGGAGAAACGTGTCGACTGGCTCGAGCGCCATCAGCAACCACCTTTCCAAGTACCTGGCAAATCAGGAGTTCTGGTGCCCTCACCATGAGGCCGCAACGCTTCACGCGAGCGGCTTGACGGCACCGCGAAATCGGCCTGAACCGAGGGTCGACTCAGTATATCACGCGTGCTTAGGCAGAGCGACTCCTCGGGTACGGGCCACCGTGCTCGTCTCGCCGTCCGTTGCCTGCCGGCTTGCTTCACGGAATCCACGCGCGTTGTTTTTTCGATCCGAAGGCTTGTGGTCCCCCCGGCAAGCTTTACAAAATAGAGCCACGGAATTCGAAGGGTTGACTATTCCCGGCCAGGGTTCATATTTTCCAAAACTTGACTCAAGTTTTTGTGGGAACGGGCCGGACGACGGTTCTTCCCGCACAGAGCGCGAGTGCGGTATCTGAATTGCTTGTGGTGTCCACCAACTGGAAACCGAAGGCGGGATGGGATACGAATTAGGGAGATTCTGACGCATTACCTGCGGACAACGATCTTATCCTTGAGTTCACTTCAGTAAGGTTGGCAACATAGGCGGGATGCGGGTGCCACGCATGGTATAGTAACCAGAGCGGCAGTGAAGCGTTGCCAACGGAAAGGCGACCGTCCCCGGGGGTGGGTTTCGGCTCCCTTTGGGCGCGGTGTCAAGCGGACGCCTGGGATGGTCAAGCCTGGAGTGCAAGCTCCAGGACCGCTTGGCGCGGTGGCCGAGGACATTCATCGAAACATTCCCTTTAGTACGACGCGGTTTAGGAGGGGAGCCCTTTCCATGAGTTTCATTCAACGCTTCCTCGAGCGTGTTCTTCGCAACAATCCCACGCGCATGCCCCGCACAACCTTTGACGACCTCAGTGAGGAACAGCTTGATGCTCATCTCCGCGTCGGACGTTACGGGGACTTTTTGCTGACGGACGCCGTGCGCCCGTCCATCGGGCTGGAGGTGGTCCCGCGCGAGGGCTATCGCCGCGACGTTTACAGCGACCCCGAAACCGGCAACAAGATGCCGGTACTTGCCGCGTCGGTCTCGGCCGAGCGTCTCTTCGACGTCTTCGTGGACCTGCTTGATCCCCTCGGTGAAGTGGTCGACGTGGTCATGGAATCGAGCCACGAGTCAGAGCCGGGCTCCCACGCGGACATGTATCGTGAGCACATCGACACGGTGATTCTCAAGAGCCACCTCTTCGACTACGAATCGCTCCTCCTCAACGACGGCTGCGCCGGCCTGGCCGCGCTGAATCCCAGCGGACCCATGGAGGTTCAGTTCGACGAGCACAAGCTGCTGTTCGTTTACGCTCACGACCTCGAGCCCTTCGAGGAGGTCTTGCTCCAGCACGGCCTCAAGCGCGACGACACTCTGCGCTTCATCTCGGAGGCCGAGCACCTGCACTCGACCGATGATGAGCATCGCGATCAGTTCGAGGAACTGCTTTACCGGCTGGGCATCGACCATTAGGCCGGCGCGATGCACTCGGCGCACCTGGGTTCGGCATCAAGAGACGGGGCGGGGAACCTTTCGGGGTTCCTCGCCCTTTTTCGTTGCCGTCTCATCTCGCCTTGGTCCCTACTCCTGCCACCGCCCCACACCCGACATCGGCGAATTGACCGACCGCGGCGCGGCCCATTACGATTGAGTGATCGCGAACTGACTGCCAGGAGCCCGGGATGTTTCGATTGCCCTTTCGCTTGATCTCATTGCTGACGACGCGGCCGGTCTTGATGCTGGCAAGCTTGTGCCTTCTTGCTGCGAACGGTTGCTCGGACGCGAACCAGGTCAGACCAGATACCGCGGAGAAACCACGGTTTCCAGGAGTCGAGCTTACCGTCGGCAGCCTGGGTGAGCCCGCGATCCTGACGGGTCTCTCAGCGCAGCGCGGAGAGTGGGAAGCTTCACGCGGAGGCAAGATCGAGATCCGGAACGAGGTCGTCGTGAACCTCGGCGAGCTTGATCTGCTCATCTTCCCGGGCCAGGAGATGGGGAGGCTGGTGGATTCCCAGGCACTCGAGTCCATCCCCAACCAGGCCGTCCTGCCTCCGCCTCCGCCGGAAGGCGAGCCCGCGAGGACGGTGCGGAGCGAGCCCGCGGAAGAGTCTCCTGTCGAGCTCTTCCAGTACCGGGACATTGCTCCTGCGTTTCGCGAACAGGTGACGAAGTATGGCAGCGACCGGATGGCCCTGCCGCTGGGAGGGTCTGCACTTGTCCTGATCTATCGCCGTGACGCATTTTCCCGTCCGGCGAATCTCGACGCGGCGCGGCAGGCGGGGGTCGCGCTTCAGGCTCCCTCGACCTGGGCTCAACTGGACGCGCTGGCCGCGTTCTTCGAGGGCCGCGATTGGAGCGGCGATGGAGCCGCCGATCACGGCATTGCCGCGGTCCTGGACCAGGATGCCGAGGGCCTGGGAAACGCAACCTTCCTGGCCCGAGCCGCGGCCCTGGGTCAGCATCGTGACCAGTATTCCTTTCTGTTCGATGCCGAGTCCATGGCGCCGCGGATCGATGAGCCGCCGTTCGTGGAAGCCCTGCGCGGCGTGCTGGCCTGGAAGCGTATGGGGCCCGCGGGCAGCAATACATTCGACGGGCCGGCCGCCCGAGCGGCCTTTCGCACTGGCAAGGTCGCGTTGCTGATCGACCGGGCGGAGCAGTTTCGCGCCTGGTCGGGGGGGCATCCCGTGGGTGTTGCGCCTTTGCCCGGATCGGAACGGGTCTTCGAGCCCCAGCGGAAGCAGTGGGAGACTCCGTCGGAACCCAACGCGCCGAGCTACCTGCCTCACGGCGGAGGCTGGCTGGTGGGAATCAAGCGGGGGCTATCCGGCCAGCGGCTCGACGCCGCACTTGACCTGGCACGCTATCTGGCAAGCCCCGATAACGCCAATCGTCTCCGCTCAGAGGCCAGCTTCTCCATGGTGCCGGTGCGCAGGCTCTCAGATGGGCCGCGGCCTGCCGGACCCGATTTCCGCACCCGACGTCGATTCCCATCAATGGTCCGATGCCATCAGCCGGACTCTCATGGCCGAAAGGGTCGTCCCGGGGCTGCGGATCCCGGATGCCCAACTCTACCTCCAGGACCTCGCGAAAGCGCGTGTTGCCGCGCTCTCGGGCAGCGATCCACAAATAGCCCTGCGCGAGCTGTCGCAGGCGTGGACGCGGCGCACCGCGGCCGTGGGGACCCAGCACCAGCTCTGGCACTATCGCCGCAGCCTCAATACGCTGGTGACACTTCCGGAACCACCCCCACGCGGAAAATGATCGGAATGATGCACGCGAAAGGTGTTGATTATCTTGGCCCTGGCAGGCACCCTTTGCCATCTGGCCTGTTCCACGTGCCATCAGCCACCCCACTGCTGCGGGCGAGCACCAGCGCGCCCCCATCC
This sequence comes from uncultured Planctomycetaceae bacterium, assembly GCA_963833985.1. Taxonomy (GTDB): domain Bacteria; phylum Planctomycetota; class Planctomycetia; order Isosphaerales; family Isosphaeraceae; genus Aquisphaera. Next base: position 5,103,012 of record CAWIAD010000002.1, on the reverse strand, counting down.
GCCGCGCCGGATCTTGCTGGCGGAAGGGCATCCGGATGAACGAGGAGGACGCCCTCGATGCCGGGCCTTCGGTGAGCGTGGACTCCGAGATCAAGGAGCTGCTCGGACTGTTCGACGTTCCGGCGTTCGCCCGGCGCGGCCAGGACCTGGAGCACGCCCTGCGGCGCGTTCACGCCCGATGCGCCACAGAGCGAAAGCGGCTCCTGGAGATGGTCAAACTCAGGCTGCGGCAGTGGTCGCGCGTGGCGACCGGGCCCGATGACGGACGCGACGTCTTCACTGCACCCATTGATTCGCTCTGGCGGCTTGCGGACCTCGACCCGCCCGAGTGGGCAGAGATCGGCGTCAGCATTCGCCGCCAGCGGGCCGTGGCCCGCGACCTGGTCGCCAGCGTGCAGCGGTTCAATGCGCGCTGGACGGACTTCCTGTGGAAGTTGAACCTCGAGCCGACCAATCAAACGATTGATCAATACAATACTTATTACGTCCTGGAGAAGGAATGTGTGATGGGATCGGCGCGCCTCGCGGCACGTCACTTCACGGCGGTGTCCCGCTTCTCCCCGGAGCTGCTGCTGAAGGACTACCCGCTCTTGCCCGTACCCGTATTGCTCGGTCCGTGAGGGGCGGAGGAACGTCCTCCGGCAGCGGTCCCACGACGCGTCGCAGCTTGCCTTCCGATTCCCCTTCGATTCGAATTGAGGTGTGCCTCATGCCACGGAGATTGCCTCATTCCCTCACCGGGCCCGCTCGACCGGGCGGCCGACAACGACGAGCCGCCTGGAGTGTGGCACTGCTCGCAATCCTCGCTCCGGGCTCTTGGGCCGGATCGGTCCCCGCGCAGGTCGTGAAGACTCCGGCCCCGGCGCCGGATTCGAGAACCGACGCGGCAGGTGGCAAGACCGCAGCGCGGACGGCACTCGCATTCGAGGTCGGCTATCCGGCAATACTGGGGTCGCGGCCGATCACGGGCCGCGTGTACGTGTTCCTGAGGCCCGGCAAGTCGGGACCCGAGCCGCGCCTTGGGCCTGACTGGTTCCAGCCGCATCCGTTCTTCGCGAGCGATGTCCGGGACTGGAAGCCAGCAAGACCGGTCCGGATCGATTCGGCCGCCAGCGGTTACCCCGGCCCCCTCGATACTCTGCCGGCAGGAGACTACGCCATTCAGGCCGTGGTGCGTCTCAACCCGGATACGCACAGCCTGGGCACGGGTGAGGGAAATGCCTACGGGCCCGTCGTGCAGGCAGCCATCGATCCCCGGACGACCCGTACGATCACTCTGGAGGTCGACCGGCTCGTTCCACCCCGCCCGTTCGCGGAGAGCGATCGCATCAAGCTCGCCGAGCTGGAGAGCCCGCTTCTGAGCGCCTTTTATCATCGGCCGATCAAGCATCGTGCCGCGGTGATCCTGCCGGAAAGGCTGCCGAAGAAGAAATTGCCCGCGGTCTACATCATTCCCGGGTTCGGCGGCGATCATCACATGGCCAGGGTGTTCATCAGCAGCACCCGGATGAGTTACGCCGGAAACCTTGTGCGGGTGGTGCTCGACCCTGACTGCGGTACGGGGCACCACGTTTTCGCCGACAGCGCCAGCAACGGCCCGCGCGGCCGCGCCCTCATCGAGGAGTTCATTCCCTATCTGGAGAAGACGTATCCGCTCATCGCGGACCCGCGAGCGCGCCTGCTCAACGGCCATTCCTCGGGAGGATGGAGCAGCCTCTGGCTCCAGGTGACGTATCCCGATTTCTTTGGCGGCACCTGGTCCACCAGCCCCGACCCTGTTGACTTTCGTGACTTCCAGAAGATCAATATTTACGAAACAGGTGAGAACATGTTCCGCGATCGCGAGGGCAAGAGCCGGCCGATCGCGCGCATGGGGACTGTCCCCGCCATCTTTTACGACCGCTTCTCGAAGCTGGAGGAGACCCTCGGACCTGGCGGACAGCTCGGCTCGTTCGAGGCGGTCTTCAGTCCGCCGGGTAGCGATGGTCAGCCGCGTAAGCTGTGGAACCGGGACACCGGCGCCATCGATCCGGAAGTCGCCCGAGCATGGGAGGCTTACGACATCCGCCTGGTCCTGCACCGGAACTGGAACGATCGCGGTCCCAGGCTGCGCGGCAAGATTCATGTGATCACCGGCGGCATGGACACCTTCTACCTCGAGGGAGCCGTCCAGCTTCTCAAAGACGAGCTGGAGCGGCTCAAGAGCGATGCCGTGGTCGAGATCATCCCCAATCGCGACCATGGCACCATTCTCGACGGGGAACTGGCACGTCGGCTTGACCGCGAGATGATGGCCGCGGTGGCCTCGCACCTCGACCCTCATTGATTGCTCACGCCGGCTCGCTTCCGCTCGGCCAGCCACCTCCTGGCCAGGCGGTACGATGGCGCGGCGTCGTACGGATCGACAACCTCCGTGGCCCTGGCGAATGGGTTCGTTCCGCCTCGGGAACATCAAAGCCATCGGACGTTACTTTTTTGAAGACAACAACTTGGAGCGTTCCTTATTGGCTTCGCTACAGGCAACTTCTGCGAACCACCAGCGCCGGTATGCGCGACTCCACCACGCGAGATCCCATTTCGTCCGGCCCCAGAAGGAGACCGTCAGCGACTTGCCGAACGATCCCGTCATAATGAGTTTACGATCAGATCGTGTCCGTCCGGAGGGTTTGTCAGGGATGGGTCTGGCACGCTCATGAAGGCTGGCTCGCCCTCAGCGCGACGGTTCGGCCCCGGTGTGGCTCCATCTTGCTGCGTGGGTGCGGCTGGGCTTGCTAGAATCAAATGCCAAGGCAGGCAAGTTCCGATGGACACTCTGTTCTGGAGGTGATCTTGGGCGGTCCGGCTCATCTGGCAGGCGACGAGAACATGCGTACCCTGGCCGGTGTGATCTTCGACATGGACGGCGTGCTCGTCGACTCCGAGCCGTTTATTGCCGAGGCGGCCGTGCGGATGTTCGCGGAGAAGGGGGTCGTGGTCCAGCACGACGATTTCCGCCCGTTCATCGGCATGGGTGAGGACCGGTTCCTGGGCGGCGTGGCCGAGGCGCGCGGCGTGGTCCTGGAGATGCCGCGCGACAAGATCCGGACCTACGAGATTTATCTCGGGCTCATCGAGGGCCGGCTGGAACCGCTTCCTGGAGTGGCGAGCTTCATTGCGAGGTGCCGCTCCCGGGGTTTGAAGCTGGCCGTAGCTTCCAGCGCCGATCGTATGAAGGTGGAGGGGAACCTGCGTCAGCTCGGGCTCCCGTCCGGAACCTTCGTCGCCGTGGTCGTCGGCGAGGACATCGCTCGCAAGAAGCCCGCCCCCGATATCTTCCTCGAAGCCGCCCGCCGGTTGGGGCTGGAACCGAGTCATTGTCTCGTGATCGAAGACGCCGTCTCGGGCGTCACGGCAGCAAAGGCCGCAGGGAGTCGTTGCCTCGGGATCACCACATCCTTTTCCGCGGAGAAGCTTGCCTCGGCCGGTGCCGACTGGAGGGCGGCCAACTTGGAGGAAGCCGGGCACGAAGAGCTCAGGTGGTGAGCGCCTCGGTCCGGGCCTGTTCGTCACATCGGAAAATACCTCACAAGGTTCCTGCAATCGTCTTCGGAGAGGCAATGGGCGGCAATGACCAATTCGTCGATCGCCTGACCGACCGGCAACTCGTTATCGACCAGGAAAACACCGGGCATTGGCAAGCCCACAGCCACCCGCGAGTGAGCGTAGGCAGGAATCGTTCGACGATCGTGTGTCAGCAGTACCAGGCCGTGTACGGCGGCCCATTCCAGGATCGTCGGGTCGGTGGCTGCCGCCAACCCAACGTCGCGCACCCGGATCAGTTGCAAATTCGGGTCGAGGCGGGTGAGGCCGTCCACAATGTCCTCGTTGAAGTTCTGGTCGACGAGGAACTCAATCACGCCGTCAGGCCCTTTGCACGTGCCCTCTCCAGAAGCTCCTCCTTGCCGATCCCTCCCGTCATTCCAGCCGCACCCATCTCACGGCGAACCGCGTCGGCATCCTCATGGCATCGACGAAGATACTCGTCGAATGGAGCAGGGTCCGCGAGATACCGGCTGATGACTGCGTACACATCGGCCAGCCGCAGCGAGCGATACGACCTGACGATCGCCTCGGCGCTCTCGCCACGCTTGAACGCATCGAGCACCAACTCCAGAAGCACCCGGCTCTCGCCGACACGGAACACGCCAGTAGGATCTTCCCGGAGCGGAACACAGATATTCAATGGCTCGAAGTCCACCGAAGAAAGCGACTGGGACCCCTGGTCTGTGCGCAGCTTCCGATACCATCGGATCAGTCCGCTCTGCGATGGAACCTGCTCCGCACTCCTGCGACCGGTCAACTCAGCCGTATACCGGCCGATCCAGTTGTTCACGACCCAGTCTCTGAGTTCTGAGGCAAGCTCACTGTACCGCCGCCGGAGGACCGGGTCGTTCTCGATCACCCGGCACACCGCGTCGGTGATCTCCTCGGAGTACGGCTTTGGGATAGATCTCAGCGCATCGGCCACCAAGTCGCGCACCCCATCGGTCGCATTCGCCATCCGAGTATCCTCCGCACTCAAGGCCGAGTTTCAGCGGGCCGGCCGCCGACGATACATCTTCATGATAACGGAAAGCAGGGTAATGTGCCTCAGCCCGCTGGCTATGCAGGTCCCGGAGGTGCACATCCACTGGCGAATTTGAGGGCGAAAGTCAGCGTCTACGAGCGACCAGTGGGATGTGACCAAACACTGCTGCACATCGGGCCGAGTGACGGAGGGGCTGGGAACCGGCCGTGTAAGAAGGGGCTGGACGGCTACAGAGGATTCCTGCTCCTCGGTGACAGGTTCAACCGGCCAGAAGGTCGTTGACGCGCCAGACCCAAGCGAGCAGGTTGCGTACAGTGAGCGAAACCGGCCCCGGACATCTTTCTCGAAGCCGCCCGCCGGTTGGGGCTGGAACCGAGTCATTGTCTGGTGATCGAAGACGCCGTCTCGGGCGTCGCCGCGGCCAAGGCCGCAGGGAGTCGTTGCCTGGGGCTGACGACCTCCTTCTCAGTGGAGCACCTCACCACTGTTGGGGCCGACTGGACGGCCGCGGATCTGGCATCAGTTCAGAATGGCGTGCTGGAGTGGTGAGCGGTTCACGGTCTCTGGCTCGGTCTGGATTGGTCCGGTACGATGCACTGGGAGGGTTGCATGACTCAACTTACCATAGAATTGCCGGACGAAGCCCTGGCAGCACTCGCGCTACGCCCGATGAAGCGACTCGGGAGGCCAGGCGAATCCTGGCAATTCACTGGTACTCCAAAGGACGAGTCAGTCAGGGGACCGGTGCCGCGATCGCGGGTCTGTCACGGTTGGAGTTCATCGAGGCGCTGGGGGCGGCGAAGGTGCCGGCGATCCAGGTAACCGCCCAGGGGTTGCGGGAGGAACTGGCGGATGGCGTCGGTGCGAATCGCGTGTCCGGAGAACGGATGTCTTGAGAGCCCGTCCGCGCGGCACGCTCGGTCGTCTGCACTTCATCAGCCAATCAAAGAGTGTTGAGGTTACGGCGACGCCGTGCTCCAGAGCTTGACTGCCCCGTCGTGGCTCGCGGAAGCCAGGGTGGCCCCGTCGGGCGCAAACGCCACGGCGTTGACGCGCTGGGCGTGGCCTTCGAGCACGAGCATCACCTGGCCGGTGATCGGATCCCAGAGACGGACCTTCGCGTCGCCGCAGGCGGCCGCAAGCGTCTTGCCATCGGGCGAGAAGCAAAGGCCCCAGATCCCGGTGTCAGACCCTTTGACCGACTGCCTTCGCTTCCACGTCGCGACATCCCAGATCGAGAGGTTTCCCCGGTCGTCGGCGGACGCGAGGAGAGACTCATCGGGTGAGAACGCAAGGGCCGAATTGTGGTTGGGACAGGACAGCGAAAACGTCTCCCGGCGCCCCTTGACGTCGATTCCCCGTATCGTCCGATCGTCACCCGACGAGACAAGCAGGGTGCCGGTCGAGTTGAATGCCAGGGCACGGACCGTATCCGTATGCCCCTGGAAGACCAGGATCGTCTCGCCCCGATCGACATCCCAGACGCGGACGGTCTTGTCGGAGCCAGCAGAGGCAAGGAGCCGCCGGTCCGGAGAGAACGCCACGGATCGCACGCGATCGGTGTGTCCGCGAAGCACGGCGCAGGGCTGGCCGCTGTCAACATCCCAGAGCCGGACCGTCCTGTCGAAGCTTCCACTGGCGAGGAGGCTGCCATCGGAGGTGATCGCGAGCGACGACACCAGCGCAGCGTGTCCCGCTGATGTTGAACGCAGGGCGCCATTGCGTGGGTTCCAGACCTTGATCAAATGGTCGTCCGCGGCGGAGATCAACGACGTACCGTCCGTGGTGAATGCCAGTCCCCAGACCTCCGCGGTATGGCCCGCCAGGCACGCGATGGGCTCGGGCTTCTTGACCAGATGCCAGGAGCGGATCCGCCCGTCCTCACCGCCAAAGATTAAGGACCGGCCGTCGGGTGCGAAGACCGGTCGCCCGATGACCATCGTCTTGCCGGGGAACTCAGCGAGTTTTCGACCCGAGGACGTCTCCCAGAGAGTTGCGGGTCGGCTGGCACCGCCGCCAGCGATGATCCTGCCGTCGGGCGAGAAGGCCATTTGAACGTCCCTGGCGGAAGGGGCCTCCAGTGCAACCAACCGGGGGTTTGTTGTCACGTCGGTGATCAGCTCGATCGAGTCCCCGGCGGCGGTGATCCCGGCGAGGTGTTTTCCATCAGGCGAAAACGCATGCTCGCTCCACGACAGGCCCGGAAGCGAGTGCAGCTCGCGTCCGGAGTGCGTATCCCACAAGGTCAGATCCGGCGAGTAAGCGACAACCATGCGGCTGTCGGGAGAGAACCCGATGCCTGCAATTCCGGGCAAGCGCTTGCGTAGCGTCCGGATCGGCTCGCCGGTTGTCGCATCTCTCAGCGTCACGGTTGATCCGCGCCTCGCCCGTCGCCAGCCATCGGCTGTCGCGGGAGTACTCCATGCTGTAGCAGGAGATTGCCGGTCTGCCGGGCGTGAGGCGTCCCGAGTCTTCAAGGTTCCAGAACACCAGCCTGTTCTCGTCCGACCCAAGATCCAGGGCGTGTTCCAGGATCGCCAGGGTTCGCCCGGTAGGGGCGAAGGCCACGGACTGGACATAACCCTTGATCCCGGGGGCGCTGGCGAGATGACGCGCTGAATGCGCATCCCAGAGCTTGACCTCGCTCGGCTGACCCAAAGTCGAGGACCACGAGACGAGGATGCGGCCATCGGGCGCAACCGTCAGGCCACAGACCTCCCGCGAATGTGCCTGGAATTGGATGAGTTTCCGTCCCGCGGCAAGGTCCCAGAAGAGGATCGAGCCATAACGATCGCCCGAGATCAGCTTCAGTTGATCCGGAGCGAGAATCATCGATCTCAGATCGTGGTCCGTAAGGACCGAGACATCGCGGTGGCACGCCTTGCGAAGATAGTGCCACTCGAAACCGCGGAGGTCGCGGCCCGGCGACTCCGGCCTGAGTCCCTCGAGGATCTCCTGCGCGAATTCGACCTGTCCCGATTCGAAGGCCTGATGAGCAAGCCGCATCTGTGAGTCATACCGGAGCCGGCGAGCTGAGAGTTCATGCTCCTCGGCGCGCTCCAGCACCCTGCTCACCTCGCTGTTGTGACGGCGCACGACACCGTCACGCCAGCGCGCACCGACGCCCACTCCCGTGACAGTGATCAGCATGATGATGGCAGCCGCCGCCACGGCCGCCTTGTGCCGACGCGCCCACTTCGTCGCGCGCTGGAATGCGCCGGGCGCCGGGCGAGGATTGGCCGACCCTCGAGGAACCTCCGAAGATCCCCGGACAACGCCTCAGCCGAGGCATAACGTCGTGCCGGCTCCTTCTGCAAGCACTTGCGGACGATCGTCTCCAGGTCGCGCGGCAATGACGGCCGTAAGGACCGTGGCGAGGGCGGCTCAGCCTCGAGGATCAGGCGGAGCGTCTCGGCCTCCGTCTCACCTCGCAACGGCGGCCGGCCGGTGAGAAGCTCATGGAGGGTCGAGCCCAGGGCGTAGACGTCGGTCGCCGGCCCAACCTCGCGGGGGCGACCCGCGGCCTGCTCGGGGGCCATGTACAGAGGCGTGCCCAGCCGTGCCTCGCTCCGCGTCTCGTCGCCAACCTCGGCAACCATCTTGGCCAGGCCGAAGTCGGTCAGGCGGGGAACGAAGGTCTCGGGTTCGGGGCCGCCGGCGAGGATCACGTTGTCGGGCTTGATGTCGCGGTGGAGGATGCCGCGGTCGTGCGCGTGCTGCACGGCGTCGGCCAGTGCGGCGATCCACCGCGCTGCCAGCCGCGCGGGGACTTGCTTGTTCTGAGCCCTCAGCCACCGCCGCAGGCTGGGGCCCGGGCAGTACTCCGAGGCGATGAAATAGCCCAGTGGGCCGAGTTCTCCGGCGTCGTAAACCCGCACGATGTGGGGGTGGTCCAGCCGGGCCGCGGCACGCGCCTCACGAAGAAATCGACGCACATTCTCCGGTGCCAGCAGGCGTTCCGGGAGCGGCATCTTCAGCGCCACGTCGCGACCCAGCAGCCGGTCCCGGGCGTGAACCACAAACCCGAATCCTCCCGAGCCGAGATCGTCGATGACCTCGAACCGGCCCAGGAGTGGACGCTCCTGCTTTCGGTCCGTCCCATCCGCCGCGTTTCCGGACTCCTGCGGCATGTCGGCTGGCGGCTCGGCCGCGTCCAGCATCCTGAGCAAGAGCAGCAGCCGGCTTCGTGCCCGGTTGTCGGCCAGGGAGGAAGGACTGCCCGCCGGGCCTCGCTCAGATGGGGACTCTGAGGCATTCAAGAGCGAGTCGCATGCCATGACTCGGGCCAGCAAACGCTCATCGATCGGCGCGGGGCTGGTCTCATCCGGGGTCATGGCCGGGCCTCATCGCCTCGCGCAGCCTGGCCAGCGCCCGCCCGTAGAGCATCCGCGCTGCATCCTGCGTCGTCTCCAGCCTGGTGCCGATTTCCTCGAACGACAGTTGCTCCCAGACCCGCAGGCGGATGACCTCGCGATGGCGTTCCGAGAGGCCGCGCAGCGCCGCGTCGAGTGCCTCCAGCGCGGCATTCCGCTCCGCAGCCTGACTGGGGGACGTCGCCGCGCCGGAGGCGACTCCTGCCTCTTCCTTCGAACCAAGCTGAACTGCTCGCCGTCGCCGCCGGGCGTTGAGCGAGGCGCGAATGAGTATCTTCCTGAGCCAGGCGCGGAGCTGTCCGGGTGTCTGGCCCTCGAACCTCGAGAAGTGGCCCCAGGCATTCACGAACGTCTGCTGGACGAGGTCGGATGTGGCTTGCGGGTGAGCCTGGCTCGACCAGCGCCCCGGCTCACCACGAGCCTGAGATAATCGCGGCAGGCCTCGAGCGCGTGCCACTGCGCGGCTGGGTCGCCGCTCGTCGCCGCGGCGAGCATCGCCGTATCTCGTTCGTTGCAGCCAGCCGACGACAGCACCGGCGACCCCCTTCCGGCGATTCGCACTTGGCGGCGACCATCCACGCAGTCTCGATTTGAACCGGTCAAGTATGCCGTGGCGCGCTGGAGGAAAGCAAGGAAGCCTTGCTCGAATTACGGAAGATCAGATGTCAATGGATGTTCGGGCTGCCGATTCAGCCGCTCGGATCACCCAGGGATCTTCTTTCTCAGAAAAAACGTCCGAGGCGCGTTCGGTTTTTCGCTTTGATGTTTCTTGTAGGGACAGGGAACCAGACCATCCGGGATCACTTCGATCGCAACGTCGTAGCGCAGGCCGGTTCCGGTTTGAGCAAGGACTTCAGACAGGGATCTCGAGAGCGCATCCGATCGCGGTCCGTGTCAGGGCCCATCCGTTGGCGGAGGTGAGATGCGGGTCGAGCCCGGATTGGAGACCGGCTCAGCAGCAGTCCCTCCCGGCACGATTGGCCTGACGCTCTTTCGGTCTCCTTTCTCGCAATCGCCCCAGGCCACGCTCGCCGCCAGGTCCGCGCGGTGAGCTGGTTTTCTGATCCATGCGGACCCGGAGAAGCAACGTGATTCGCACTGCCCGTTTCGCCTCGTTCCTCGTTTTTGCGACTGCTCTGGCTGCCGGCCTGGCCCTCACCCCGTCCCGCGCGGAAGCCCAGGTCAAACCGCTGAAGATCACAGGTGGAGGGTACGCACCCGATGGCCTCTCGCTCATCCCGGGCACCCCGGCACCCCACAGCGCGACCGGTCATGCCACCGAACTGGGGAAGTACACTGGCCAGGGCAACTTCCAGATCCTCCAGTTCACGGGTCCCACGTCCGGCGAGTTCTCGAGCGCGCCGAACTTCGTCTTCGTGGCCGCAAACGGCGATCATCTGGCCATGACCTATGGCGACACCGACAACGGAGCCCAGCAGCCCGGGCAGTTCGCGCTGGTGCCGAACAGTGATGGCAGCTTCACAACGCTCTTCGTCGCCGAGTTCAACCCCGACCTGCCAAACTGCACCGGTCGGTTCGCGAAGCTCACGGGGGGGAGCCTGATCATGACCGCCATCAGCGACCCCTTCTTCATCACCGGGACCTCGACGACTCCTTTCAACTTCACGTGGTCCGGAACGGGGACGCTGACGTACGGCCATCAGCTTCGTTACAGCACCAAGGGTACGGGAACCTACTCGCCCGCTACCGGAGACTTCGGCGGTTCGGGCACGGGAAGTCCCATGGGCAAGCACACGTTCTCCGGGAACGTGGCGACCACGCCGACGGCCAATCCCCTCGTCTTCAATTTCACCCTCACGGCGCCTCAGGAAACGGAGGCGGCCAACGGCGACATTCTCTACTTCACCGGCTCCGGGCAGGTGCAACTTACTCCCGTGGACAACACCGGCACGACCTTCACCGCGGTCTGGTCGGGCCAGTACTCTGTTGCCGGAGGAACGGGACGATTCGCCAACGTCGTGATCAATGGTCAACCGCTTCAAGTGACGGCGACCAATAGTCCCTTCGCACTCACGGACCCCGAGTGGGCGTTCACCTGGACCGTCGAGGGCACAGTCCTGCTGCACTGAGCCGGTCGCCAGGTTGATAGCCTCCTGGAGCACCCCATCTCGATGGTGGTAAGCCAGATGGGGTGGTCTTGTTCAGCGCTTTCTCCAGATGGTCGTGGAAAGCGAGGGGTCGCGACTGCAAAAGCTGGCCGCTAGCTAATCAGATCCGCACAAGTCTTTGGGCAGGATTGCAGTTCGCTTGCCCGGGGCCGAGGGCTCTGCCTGGCCGCTCTCCACGTGGGGTACGATTCCGATCGTGCCATTCCTGGTCCATCAAATAAAAGAAGTGACACGAATGGAATCGTGTCCCACGAGGTGATCGAAAAGTGACACGATCGGGTATCGTGGCCCACAAAGAGCGGCCTCCCGGTCATCCAGGATCGCATTAAACGGAAACGACCGTTGTCCCACGTCTTTTGATAAGTTGGGCTGGCTCCTCCAGCCGTTGCTTGACGCACAACGCCCACTCGACATTGCGGCGTTGCGGCGTGATCCACACTTGCGCCCAGGCGCGCAAAGTTTCGATGAACATGAACAGGTCTGCAAATCCTTTGCGCTCGTACTCATGGTCACCTCGGCGCGATTTACCCGGTTCCGCATCCATCGGATCCCGGGTCTCAGCGGTGGGTCCGTCCCACAATCTTGGCAACACCCACCAGTAGTGGACTGAAGTCCCCGAAACCTATCAATATCGGGTTGACAGGGCAATCGTGTCCTCCTGCGTAGCGCGCAGGTGGACACATGCTCCCTTCAATTCCCTTTGGCCCGCTTGCCTGTTCTGCAAGCTGACCAGATCGGACTTCAACTTGTCCATGGCCACTCGTTGTCATGTGTATAGGAGGGGGTCAGTTTTCGTGTCGTCAGGGGGGCTCGGTTTTCGTGTCGCCTGGCAACCTCCACTCTGGTAAACCCATGCACGGCGCGCGGGCCGGCTGCTCAACCGATCCATCAGGTCTACAGCAGAGAGCGGACAAGAATCCACGAAAGGCGGAGAAGGGTCGTCGTGCGACAAGATTCAAACTTGTCGCTCGAGTCGAGGTCATGACAAATGGCATGGGCAATTTGCGAGAATGGTATGATTTTTGCAGTATGCTTGCCGGGCCGATCAGGCAGCGGCGCCGGAGTAGCGCATCCAGGTTCCTGGATCTTGTTCCGGAAAGGAATATGTCGCATGGGGTTGTGCGAACTGCCGCAATGAGTTACGCGAGCCCTGCTGCCGCACGGGACGGGCACTGATGGGTGGTCAGGAACCATTGAGGCAGGCCGGGGCAAGTGCGTCTGCGCATGGTTTTGCGTGGCGCGATGTTCCGGCGCGCCCGGACAGCGTGCAGTCCCTGAGATCCCGGCGCGAAGGTGCGATGCAGGAACGTCCCGCCAACCTGACCTCCGCGGAAGAATTGATCGCTTCCACCTCCGGGAGATCGGTGCTGGTCCGCTACAGCGTGGCGGTGCTGGTCAGCGTGCTGGCGGTTGCGGCGCGTCTGGCGCTGGTGCCTGTGCTCGGGAACCAGTTCCCGCTGGTGACTTTCTTCTTCGCGGTCGTTTTCGCGGCCTGGTTTGGCGGGCTTGGACCTTCGCTCCTGACTCTGGGACTGAGTCTGGTCACGTTTCCACTGGTGGTCGACCCACTGGGTGCCTGGGCGATCCAGAGCCTTACCGTCAAGGTGGCGTTCATCCTGTACCTCCAGCTGGGACTGGCAATCGCCCTCATGGGCGGTTCCATGCGACACTCGCAGCTTCGCGCCAGGCTGGTGAGTCCGCCGCACGCCGCGAGCAGAGGGTGCTCGAGGAGGAGATGGTCCGCAGGCGGAGTGCCGAGGCCGAAAGGGAAGGCCTCATTGCCGAGCAGGGGCGCCTGCGGCGGATGGCCGAGGACCAGGCGGCCACACTCGCAAGTCTGCTGGACCAGGTTCCGGTGGGGATCATGGTCCTCGACAACGAACTTCGATTCGCCCGGGTCAACGCCTACAACACGGCGCTCTGCGACGCGCCGCCGGAGGAGCTGATCGGCCGGACTCTGGATGAGGTGCTGACGCGGATTCACGGTCCCGACGCCGCAGGGGAGATCGCAACACAGTTTCGCGAGGTGCTCGCGACGGGAAAGCCGTTCAGCGCCAGCAACTGGTGTGGACCGCTGAGGCATCGCCCGGCGGCTCCTTACTACGCGGACTGGTCCATCCGGAGGATTGAAGGTCCCGCCGGAGAGTCGGTCGGACTGCTGGCGACTGCCGTTGAGGTCACCGCGAACGTGCTCCGGGAGCAGGCGTTGCGGGCCAGCGAGCAGCGATTCCGGACCATGGCCGACGCCGTGCCCGTGCTCATCTGGGTTTGCGATACCAGGAAACAGTGTACGTACCTGAATCGTCCGTGGCTTGATTTCACGGGGCTGGATATGAAGCAGGGGGTGGGCGAGGCGTGGGAAGCCTCTGTGCACCCTGAAGACCGCGACCGTTGCCGGCAGATCCGGGCGGCTGCACTGGAGGCGCGCCAGGCGTTTGAGATGGTGTATCGGCTGCGGCGCACCGACGGCGAGTACCGGGCGGTGTTCGAACGCGGAGCACCCTGGATGGCGGCCGATGGAAACTTACTGGGCTACATCGGCTCGGGCATCGATGTGACGGGCCAGCAACGCCTGGAGGAGCAGAGGAACCGTCTGCTGGAGGAGCTGGAGGCGAGGAACGCGTTCACCGAGGCGATCCTCTGCCAGGTTCCCGCGGGGATCCTTGTGGCCGACGCCAGGACCGGACGCATTTTCCTGAGCAATCAGGAGGCCGAGCGTATCATCCGCGGCAAGTTCGAGCCCGGACACCCGATGGAGGATTACGATCATCTGCTCGATCTCAGCGGCAAGCTGGCCGATGGCACGCGGATGCTGCCCGGAGACCGGCCGCTGGTCCGCGCACTGCGCCACGGCGAGATGGTCCAGAACGAGGAGATCGAGCTGGTGTGCCTTGATGGGACGCAACTCTCCATCAGCGTCAACGCGGCCCCGGTGACCGATCACGCCGGCAGGGTCGTGGCGGCGGTGGCGGCGTTCCACGACATCACCGACCGCAAGCAGGCGGAACAGGAGATCCGGCAACGCGAGGATCGCTTCCGCTACCTGGCTGACGCGATGCCCCAGATTGTCTGGATCGTCAATGCCGACGGCAGCCTGCTCTATCTGAACCGCCGCTGGCAAGACTACACCGGGCTCACAGAGCGCGAGACGTATCAGCCTGGAAGCTGGGAAGAGGTCGTGCACCCGGACGACCTCGAGCGGGTGCAGGAAAGCTGGAGCCGAGCGCGGGACGCAGGAACCTCTTTCGAGTGTGAATATCGGCTGCGCGATCGAGACGGCAACTATCGCTGGTTCCTGGGACGGTCGGTGCGGCTCCGGGACGATCAGGGTCAGGTCCTGTCGTCCTTCGGTACCGCGACCGACATCGACGACCGCAAGCGCTCCGAGCAGGCAGCCCGCTTTCTCGCCGACGCCAGTGCAGCGCTGGCCACGCTGGCGGACGAGGAGAGCGCGCTCAAGCAGATTGCCCAGCTCGCGGTGCCCCACTTCGCCGACTGGTGCGCGGTCGACATGGCGGACCAGGATGGACAGCCCAGGCGCCTGGCGGTGGCCCATGCCGATCCGGCCAAGGTCGCGCTCGCCTGCGACATTCATCGCTGCTATCCGCCCAGAAGCGAATCGTCTTCGGGCGTCTGGGCAATTCTCCGATCGGGTGAGCCCAGACTGGTTCCCCGGGTCACCGAAGAGATGCTGGCGGCCCATGCTGAGGATTCAACGCACCTGGAAAGAGTTCGGGAGCTGGGCTTGCGGTCGTTCATCGGTGTTCCGCTGCCCGGCCGCAATGGGCCGCTCGGTGTCATCAGCTTCGGCACATCGGAATCCCAGCGCATCTACGGGCCCGATGATCTGCGGCTGGCCCAGGACCTGGCCTACCGGGCGGCCATCGCCATCGAGAATGCCAGGCTCTATGAAAAGCTCAGGCAGGCCGACCGTCGCAAGGATGAGTTCCTGGCAACGCTGGCGCACGAGCTGCGCAACCCGCTGGCACCCATCGCCAACGCACTGCGTCTCATGGGTCGATCCACAGACCCGGATCAGGAGAGGCATAGGTCCATGGCCGAGCGCCTGGTCAAGCACCTCGCACGGCTGGTCGGTGATCTGGTGGATGTGGCGCGGATCAACCAGGGGCGCATCGACCTGGTGCGTCAGGTTGTGGAGCTGGCTCCGATCGTGGAGCGGGTCATCGAGAACGTGGGCCAGGCCGTGGCCGAGCGAGAGCATGCGCTGGCCGTATCGCTACCGGGTAAGCCCATCTGGCTCCACGCCGACCCGACGCGGCTGGAGCAGGTTCTCTGGAACCTGCTGAACAACGCCATCAGGTACACCGAGCCGGGAGGGAAGATCTCTGTCTCGGCACATGAGGAGAATGGCGAGGTGGTCCTGCGGGTGCGGGACGCGGGCATTGGCATTCCGCCGGAGATGCTGCTGAACGTCTTCGAGATGTTCGCCCACGGCGAGAATCGCCTGCGCCGCGGACAGGGAGGGCTGGGCATTGGCCTGGGTCTCGCCCGCAAGCTGGTGCTGCTGCACGGCGGCACGATCACCGCCCAGAGTGACGGCCCGGGTCTGGGCAGCGAATTCGTGATCCGGCTCCCTCTCTGCCCGCAGACCGAGCCGTCCGCAGGGTCTGGCACCGGTCGGGAACAGCCCGTGCCGCCGGAGTCCGCCAAGGGTCATTGCCGCATCCTCGTCGTCGACGATAACCAGGACGCTGCGGATAGCCTGGCAAGCCTGCTGATGATGCTTCAAGGCCATGTCATCCAGGTGGCGTACGACGGGCCATCGGCGCTGGGGCTGGCCACCACGTTCGAGCCGCACGTGATCATCCTCGATCTCGGCATGCCGGAAATGGACGGGTATGAAGTGGCCCGGCGACTTCGGGCGGACCCCACGCTCCGCCAGGCGCGTCTCCTGGCACTCTCCGGCTGGGGTCAGGAGAAGGACCGGGAAGCGTCGCTTGCCGCGGGGTTCGAGCACCACCTGGTCAAGCCGGTGGACTTTGACCTCCTCCGGGAACTGCTCTCTCAGCTTGCCGAGGACCGCAGCCAGCAACCCGATCTCGAATCGGCCACGCGATAGCGGCATGTCGCTTGACCGCCCGAGGATGATAGGATCAACACCGTCGCGATGTGTCATCACCAGGATCGACTGCGCGCGCAGTCGCGCTCGCTCGTCCGTCAGGAACGCCAAGGCAAGGCGCCTCGGCCTGGCCAGGGCGACAAACCGCTTCGGGTCTTGTGATCTTTCGGCAATCCGGGAGCTGCCCATGCCTGTGCTCGAGCGCGAGGAATACATCGAGCAGGTCTACTTCTTTCACACCTTCCGCGACCGCATCGTTGACGGGCTCCCCGCGCAGGAGGTCCTGGCCCGGATCGGTGAGGAGCTGCTCTCGACCACCAAGCTTCCGCTGGCCGTCTCTTTCCTCTACGCCGAGATCAAAGGCTCTGGCCTGATGGCCCCGGCCATGACGCGGATCGGCCATTACTTCACGGCCTTCCAGTCGCACGTCATCAACCAGGCCGAGATCGCCATGAGCCGGTTCAGCATGGAACAGGCCCTCCTGATCCTGGAACGGGAGGCCAAGTACAAGTCCGAGAATCCGTCACTTCCGGGACTCTTCATCTTCCAGTTCGAGTCGCTGTCCCGGAACCGGCTGGGATACACCCGCGGGCTGGTCGCGATGGCCGCCGACCCGTTCTACACCGAAGATTGGAAAGATTATATCTCGGTTATTCAATCCCGATTAGGTGATGTTGATTTTGCCGACCTGATCTTCGTGCGATCGTCGTATTTCGTGCAGGAACGGCGGAAGGCCAACCCCGAGTTCGAGCCGAAGTATCCGACGCTCTTCGGCGAGCGCGAGGGGAAGATTGCCCGGGCCAACCGCGGCCGGGACCCGATGTACCTGTTCTCGGCGCTCCAGCGGCAGCTCGGCTATCCGGAAGTCCCGCGACCGCGCCGGCCCGACGAGCTCGAGGCCCGCGTGCTGCTGCTCGAGCAGAAGATTGCCCAGCTCGAGAACCGTCTCAAGCTGGCCGAGTCCGAGATCAACCAGGACGTCGACCTGGCCGCCGTGATGGTCAAGCCCGAAGACACCGCCGGCGTACCGGCAGGGTGGGGCAAGAAGGGAATTGAGGAGTGACGAGCGGTGAGGTCATGGGCCGGTGGCTGAGCATACTTAAGGGACAACGCGACGAGCTGTTTCCAGGAGAGATTGTCGTGCGACGTACCGCGAGTGGAACGCTTTCCCGAAGGCACCTGGCTGCTGCGATGATCCTCACTGTCTTGACCGGCCACTGGCCGCTGGCCACCGGCCACTGCGAGGAGCCGCGCTTCCAGCGCGTGGTCATCGACCCCCATTTCCCGGCCGGCTACCAGGTCGAGGTCGCCGACCTGAATGGCGACAGGAAACCCGACGTGATCGCGCTGGGTGGGGATACGTGCGCCTGGTATGAGAACCCGACCTGGAAAAAGCGGATTGTCTCCACGGGCAAGCAGACGCCCGGCATCATCAGCAGCGCCACGGCGGATCTTGACGGCGATGGCAAGGCCGAGATCGCCATCGCCTACGATTTCGAGATGAACGAGCCGGACCGCGGCAAGCTCGTGCTGGCGGTGCAGGGGAGTGGCTCCGACGATCCCTGGACGCTCGTGCCGGTTGCCGATGTCCCGAGCATCCACCGCCTGCGCTGGGGCGACGTCGACGGCGACACGAAGCTCGACCTGGTCGTGGCTTCGATCTTCGGGCCCGGGGCGAAGCCGCCGGTTTATGCTGGCGACGCCCGAGTCGTCGCCTTCGAGCCCGAGGGGAACCCCCGCACCGCCGCGTGGCGCAGGCATCCGCTGATCGAACATCCGGTGATTCACGCGATCGAGGTGCGCCCCTTGCCGGCCACGCAGGGCCGCGCGGCGGTCTTGACCGCCGACAACGAGGGCGTGACCATCCTTGGCGAGGGCGTCATCACCGACGGCGCCTCGTTCCGGCTCACCGCGCGCCACCTGGTCTCGGGCATGGACGGGAACGCCCCGAAACGCGGTTGCAGCGAGGTCCACCTTGGCCGGCTGGGTGGGGAGGATGGCGGTCACTTCCTGGCCACGATCGAGCCGTGGCACGGCAGCGCGGTGGTCGTCTGGCCGGAAAAAGACAAGGGATTGCTCCGGTTTGGTGACCGCAACGTCATCGATTCGACCCTGGCCGACGGCCACGCGCTCTGGGTGGCCGACGTCGATGCGGACGGCGACGACGAGATCTTCGCCGGCCACCGCGGCGCTGACCATCGCGTCTCCATCTACGATTTTGACCGATCAAAGCGCCAGTGGACCCGCACCATTCTCGACCGCGAAGTCGCCGCGCAGGACCTGCGCGGGGGAGATCTGGACGGCGACGGCGTCCCTGATGTCGTCGCCATCGGCGGCGCCACGCATAACGTGATCTGGTACCGGCCGCGGAAACCGTGAGCCGTCCGGCACACGCAGCCTGGTTCAGAGCGGCAGCCGCCGATCGCGATCGAAACGGATGACGGCATTGCGGGGCAAGACCACCCGTGATGAAGGTTTGGCAAAGTTTTCACCAGGCCAGGTCGAGCGGGTGTTCAGGTACGTGTGCCCAGGGTATCCTGAGCAAAGTATCTGGTGATGTGATCGCGCGGCTTCCCGTGATATCTCAGGACACTGGGGTTGGTCTCATGAATGGTGTTCCGTACGGCAGGCTCATTCTTGCAGCGATTGTTCTGGGTTTGCCGGGTCTCGTGACCTCCTCCGGGCTCGTGGTGATGGCACAGACTGCCCCTGCGTCCTCCGGAAGAAAGCCTCAATCCACCTGGCCAGGTCTCACTCAGGCGGGAACGGTGCTCTTGCCCAACGGCTGGTCGCTCAGGCCGGCCGGCCGGCAGACGCGGCTGGGGGACTTTCCGGTGGAGATGGCCGTGCATCCCAGCCAGCCGATCGTGGCGATCCTGCACGCGGGCTACGGCGAGCACGAGGTGGTGACGGCCAGCGCCGAGACCGGCAAGGTGATTGGCCGTGTCTCGCTTCCGGAGACGTTCGCCGGCCTGGCCTGGACGAGGGACGGCAAGCAGCTCTATGTCGGCGGCGGGTTTGATCACCGCATTTACCGCTTTGACCACGCCGCGGGCCTGCTCTCGAACCGGACGCCGTTTCCTCCGCCGGAGTCGGAGAAAACGCTCAACGTGCCCGGCGGGCTCGCCCTGTCGGCGGATGGCCGGACGCTCTGGACGGCCAACGTTCACGGCCACTCCCTGGCCCGGCTTGACACCGCCTCCGGGACCATCCGCGACCTGATTCCGCTGCCGGCCGATTCCTACCCTTATGGCCTGGCCTGGGACGAGGCGCGCCAGCGGCTTTTTGTCAGCCTCTGGAACAGCGCAGCGGTCGCGGTGGTCGATACCGAGACGCTCAAGGTGGTTGGCTCGATCGCCTCCCAGGAGCATCCCAACGAGCTCTTGCTCGCTCATGGCGGCAAGCGGCTCTACGTGGCCAACGCCAATCGCAACTCGGTGAGCGTCATCGATACCGAGGCCGGCAAGGCGATCGAGACGATCGGCACGGCCATCGATCCGGCGGCGCCTGCCGGCTGCACGCCCAGCGCGCTGGCGCTTTCGCCCGATGAATCCATCTTGCTGGTTGCCAACGCCAACACCAACCACCTGGCCGTGGTCAACGTCAAGGAGCCCGGAGCCAGCACTCCGCTGGGGTTCATCCCGACCGGCTGGCACCCCACGTCGGTGCGCTTTGCCAGGAACGGCAAGACGATCCTGGTCACCAATGGCAAGGGCGCAGGCTCGCGGGCCAACCGCGATGGGCCGAACCCGGTGACCTCGGCGGGCTCGGGTCAATCGGTGCGGGAGTACATCGGCGGGCTGTTCCAGGGAACGCTCTCGGTCATTCCCATGCCCGGCCCGGGCCAGATGGCGGCCCATTCCCGGACGGTCTACGAATGCAGCCCCCTGCGCAAGGGCGCGCCGGCCGCCGTCACGGGTGAGCGCGGCCCTGCGGACCACCCCATCCCCGGACGGGTGGGCGAGCCCTCGCCCATCAAGTACGTCGTCTACATCCTCAAGGAGAACAGAACGTACGACCAGGTCTTCGGCGACATGCCCGAAGGCAAGGGCGACCCGCATCTCTGCCTCTTCCCGGAAGCGATCACGCCGAACCATCACGCCCTGGCACGCGAGTTCGTGCTGCTGGACAACTTCTACGTGGACGGCGAGGTGAGCGCGGATGGCCATGAATGGTCGATGGGGGCCTACGCCACCGACTTCGTCGAGCGCACCTGGCCGCTTTCCTACCGCGGCAATCGCCGCGTGCCCTATCCCTCGGAGGGTGAATTCGCCCTCGCCCGGCCTGCGGCGGGCTATCTCTGGGACCGCGCGGCGGAGAAGGGGGTCAGCTACCGCAGCTACGGCGAATTCATCAAGAACGGTAAGACGCCCGACGAGCCGGGAACGACTTCGGTCGCGGCCTTACAGGGCCACTTCGACCCGCTCTTCCGTACCTTCGATATGGAGTATCCCGACGTCAAGCGCGCCGAGCGGTTCCTGCACGAGCTGGCGGAGTTCGAGAAGTCCGGCGAGATGCCGCGACTCAGCATCCTCCGGCTACCCAATGACCACACGGCCGGCGCCCGGCCCGGATCGCCGACAGTGCTGGCCTGCCTGGGCGACAACGACCTGGCGCTTGGGCGGGTCGTCGAGGGCCTGAGCAAGAGCCGCTTCTGGAAGGAGATGGCCATCTTCGTGGTGGAGGACGACGCCCAGAACGGTTCCGATCATGTCGATGCCCACCGCACCGTGGCCCTGGCGATCAGCCCGTACGTGAAAAGACACGCCGTTGACTCCTCGATGTACAGCACCTCTTCGATGCTCCGGACCATGGAGCTGATCCTTGGCCTGGAGCCGATGAGCCAGTTCGACGCCGCGGCCCGGCCGATGTTCGCCTCGTTCACGCCGCGGGCCGACCTCCAGCCGTACGTTCACCGCCCGGCCGGGGTGGACATCAACGCCAGGAACCACGCACGCGCACCTCTGGCGGAGGTTTCGCAGAAACTCGACCTTGAGGCCGAGGATCGTGCCGACGACCTCCTGTTCAACGAGATCATCTGGAAGGTGGTCCGCGGCCTCGATGCGCCGATGCCGCCGCCGGTGCGTGCCGCGTTCGTGATACCCAGGTGAGCCACACAGGGTCGCTCCTCAGCGGAAGTCCTCCCTGATCTGGCCTTGATCCAATAGCAGATGTTATGACGGATCCCGACAGGCAAACCGCCGTTCTTCTCATCGCTCACGGCAGCCGGCACCAGCCGGCCAACGATGATCTGCATGCACTGGCAGAGCGCCTGACCGCGCGCGGCGAGTTCAAGATCGTGGAGGCCTGCTTTCTTGAGCTGGCAGAGCCGGATATTCCGGCCGGGGGTGGCCGTTGCGTGGCCCGTGGTGCGACGCAAGTTTTGATGATTCCTTACTTTCTGTCTTCAGGAGTGCACCTGCTCCGAGACCTGACCAGGGCGCGTGACGACCTCAGCCTGAGGTATCCGGAGATCGACTTCCAGCTTGGGCACCCGCTCGGGCCACATCCCCTGCTCGATGTCTTGGTGGCCGCCAGGATCGCCGAGCTGAAGCGGGGCGACGTGGCCCCGTGAAGCAGAACAAGTCCTGTCTTCCTTTTCTTCGTATTTTCTTCGTCGTGAGCGGTTTGGAGAACGCTTGCCCGCGCACGGCGAGAGAGCTGCCCTGGATCACGAGGCTGCTTGCAAGTAATCGTAGGGTGCGTCAAGCGCAGCGACGACGCACCGGTGTGTAATCGTCGGCGAAGAAACGGTGCGTGGTCGCTGCGCTTGACGTACCCTACAAGCTGCTCAGCTCCGTCCTCGTTTCGGTTCCCCGGCCAGACGGTTGCGCGTGGTTATTGAGGCGTTACCGATAAAGTTCTCAAGTGAAGAGTCCAGCGAGCGTTACGCTCCTAGCCCATGTTTGGGGTGAGATCGCCTTCCGCGCGACTGCTGCCACGCATAATTCCTCTATTTTCCAGGGGTTGGCGAGCGGCATACCCGTTTTTTTCCGAAAAGTGTAGTGACAATATCGACGCGATTACTTCGGAATTTACCTTGATTTCGCCTTGAAATCGGCGCGTTCCGTCGTGATACTTCACGACATGTACCTGAGAACCATAAAAGTCCGGTCGTCCAGCGGTGCGCTGAACGAGTACGTCCGCGTCGTCGAAGCCTATCGCGACAACGGTAAGGTCAAGCAACGCACCGTGGCCGATCTGGGACGCAAGGACCTGCTTGCGGAATTGTTTCCCAAGCTAAAACGCTTGCTCGGTCAAGATGTCGAGTCGGAGTCCGCTGGGGACGAGGATCTCGACATCCTGGACGCTTCCACCTGGGGGCCGGTCCTCGCCGTCCGGGCCTTGTTCGACCAACTCGGGCTCTGGACCATCCTCGACGAATCACTCGGCAAAGCCAAAGGCGTGCCGTTTACTGACCGGGCCTTCGTGCTCATTGCCAATCGCCTGATTCACCCCGCCAGCGAACACGGCTTGGCGGGGTGGCTGGAGACCGACTTCGTCTGTGATCGCCAAGGCCGCCGTTTTGTTCCTCGCTGGCACCAGCACAAGCGGGTTCGCGTCGACTTTCGCCAACTGGAGTCCTGGTACCGGACCCTCGATCAACTCGTGGACGCCAAGGAACGGATCGAGGTGGCTCTTTATCACCGCCTTCGCGACCTGTTCAGTATCAAGCCGGACCTGGTGCTCTATGACATCACGAGCACCTACTTCGAGGGAGCTGGACCGGCCAACTTCGCCAAGCATGGCTACAGTCGGGACGGCAAGCCGCACAACGTCCAGGTGATCGTCGGAGTGGTGATGGTGGGCGGCTGGCCGATCGCTCATCACGTTTGGGCCGGCAACGAAGTCGACCACCAGACCGTGCAGAAAGCCATTCGTGATCTGCACCAGCGATTTGGTTTCAGCCGCCTCGTTTTTGTCGGCGATCGAGGCATGATCACCAATGACAATCTGGAAGCGATCACTGGCGACAAGCATGGCTATCTTGTGGGCGTGAAGAGAAGGCGGAACGCAAAGTTGACCAAGTGGCTGGCTGCCCTCGACGATGCCAAGTGGATTTCTTGCCCGGTAGGGATCACCGCCCGGGAAAAGGCCAATCCACCGCGCACTCGGGCGCAAGAGGTGCCGTCAGGAGTTGAAGGTTTGCGGATAATCATCGTCGATTCCGACGAGCGCCGCGAATACGAGCAAGCCATGCGTCAGAAGGCCATGGAGCGGACACATCAATCGCTCGAGAAGTTGCAGGGGCGTGTGGCGGCAGGGAAGTTGAAACAGCCCGAGAAGATTGGCGCCGCAGCCGAGCGCCTCCTGCAACGAAACCATGGCTATCGTTACTATTCGTGGGACCTCGACAAGGGGATTTTCCGCTACTTTGAGAACACGAAGGGTCTGACCAATGAGCAGGGAATCGAAGGCAAGTATGTGATCGCCACGAGTGAAGCAGCGCTCAGCGTGCTTGAGGTCGTGGCGATCTACAAGGACCTGAGCGATGTCGAGCGCGGGTTTCGCCAGCTCAAGGACGTGCTGGCCATGCGGCCGATTTATCATCAGATTGAGGAACGAGTAAAAGCACATATTTTCGTAGCTGCACTGGCATTACTGGTCCAGCGGCTATTGCACCGCCGACTTGAGCACGCTGGGATAGATTTCTCTCCAGAGAGGGCGATGCAAGCTCTCTCCACGCTCCGGGTGGTGACCCTCCGTCTCGACGATCAGCCCGAACGGCAAGGAGTCAGTGGAGGCTGCCCCGATGCGCGGCGGGTCCTGAAGGCGCTGGGCTTAACCGAGCTCAGGCCGCCAGCACCACCGGAAGACGAAAAAACCGTGATGTAGTGACAATCTGAAAAATCGCCCCTTGCGCCGCAAGGACTTAGGGCGACCCACCCCAAACATGGGCTAGGAACGATGCGTGGTCAACCTGGTGAGGGGAGCGCATTTGCCGGCTGAAAGACCCATCTTGATCTCCATTGACACAAACAGCGCGAAGAACTAGCGTGCGTCGTCCGATCTTCTCCAAGAGGGAGACGCCTCGGATCAGCCCCTCGAGTGCATTTCGCACGCTTACGCACACAGGCGTGAGGTTCCGTGGCATCAAAGGAGTGATCGCCGATGAGTGTTTTTCAAGATCCCCCCAGTGTTCCCGCCCTCAATCTCAAGGCCCAGTACCAGTCGATCCGCGATGAGATCGAGCCGGTCGTTCGAGAGGTCCTGGAGAACCAGGCCTTTGTGCTTGGTCCCGAAGTGGCCAGGCTTGAAGCCGAGATTGCGGATTACTGCGGAGCGGCCAGCGGGATCGGCTGTGCTTCGGGCTCCGACGCGGTGCTGCTGCCGCTCCTGGCCTCTGATATTGGCCCGGGTGACGAGGTCATCACCACTCCGTACACGTTCTTCGCCACCGCCGGGTCGATCTGGCGGACGGGAGCCCGACCGGTCTTCGTCGACATCGAGCCGGGCACGTTCAATATTGACCCTGCGCTCGTGGAAGCGGCGATCACCCCGCGCACCCGGGCGATCATTCCGGTGCACCTCTACGGCCAGACGGCCGAGATGCAGCCCCTCCAGGAGATTGCGCGGCGGCGCGGGATCATGGTGATCGAGGATGCCGCGCAGGCGATCGGCGCTGCCTATCACGGCACCCGCACCGGCGCCCTGGGAGATGCGGCGGCGTTCAGTTTTTATCCCTCCAAGAACCTGGGAGGGTTCGGCGACGGCGGGATGGTGACGACGAGCGACCCTCAGCTCGCGCGCCGGATTGCCCGCCTGCGGGTGCACGGTATGGAGCCGAAATACCATCATCACGAGGTCGGCTTCAACTCGCGGCTCGATGCGCTCCAGGCGGCCGTACTGCGGGTCAAGCTGCGTCATCTCGACACCTGGACGAGCCTGCGAAGGGAAGCGGCCGACCGCTACCACAACCTCTTCGCGACGCATGGCCTGGAAGAGGCGGTGGGCTTGCCGATCGAACGTCATGGCAATTTTCACGTCTACAACCAGTTCGTCATCCGCGTTCCAGCGACCCTGCGCGACGGCCTCCGGGACCACCTTGCCACGCGGAAGATCGGTACGGAGATCTACTATCCGATCCCGCTCCACCTCCAGGTTTGCTTCGCGTCCCTCGGTCACAAGGCGGGAGATTTCCCGCACTCCGAGTCGGCCGCGCGGGAGACCCTGGCCCTGCCGATTTATCCCGAGCTCACCGACGCGGAACAGCGCTACGTGGTGGGCTCGATCCGGCAGTTCTTCAACGAATTCGCCTACGCCTCGAGGAAGTCCGACCGGGCGGCATGACCGGCCGGCAAGAGAGCAGGCTCCGCGGCCTGAGACCGGTAAGTCTGTTGCAGCCAGGTGAGAGCCTGGCTGTGCAGCCGGCTCATGCACGACTTCGAGCAGCCGACCAGCGCCGCGGTCTCTTCCTGGGACTTGCCGTCGAGATAAATGTGGCGAAACGCCCGGGCATGTGGACGGGGTAGCTTCCTGATCCAGTTCTCGACGGCATCCAGGTTCTCCAGTTCCGTCCCGACCGGAACGTCGGGTTCGCTGCCGATCACCCCGCGTCCATCCGGCAAGTTTGATCCCAGACGTATCACCGCCACGGCCGCCCCGAATCCTTCCGGCCGGACACTGCCAATCATCTCCCTGCGCAGGTCGCAGAGCGCGCCCCAGATCCGGTGCCGCGCGTAGGTGGCGAAATTCACGTTCCGCGTGCGATCATACGACTGGGCGGCCTCCACCAGTGCCAGGAATGCCGCGGAGCGGAACTCGTCGTCGCCGCCAGGGAAGTCGGCATGCATCCGGCGGGCCAGGGACCGTGCCAGGGGCAGGTAACTTGCCGCCAGGTCTTGCTGCTCCGAATCGAGCGGCGGCCTGGACCGGTGAGGATGACACTTCTCCGGATACGCGCGGTCCTGGTGCTCTGCCGCGGGCGCCGGCCCTGGCTTGCACTCCGGAGGGCGGTTGGGATTCGTGCGCCGGGGGAAAGACTGCCGATCCGCCACGACGGGCCGTCGGCTGCGCGCAGTGAAGTCGTCCACGATCCACCTCGTCGTGTCACATGGAAAGATGTAGGCTCGAAGTTGCAAACTCAGTGGGCATCAGCGCCGGGTTGGCGGATCGACCAGTCGGGGGCGATCCTGAAATTCAGTGCCTGGATCAAACAGCGATCGCAAGCGCATGTTGCATCAAGGGAAGCGTCAGGCGTACCAGCAGCGGGAAGGGGCTGGACGGTCGGGGATGGCCGTGTCTTTGGCGGTGGCGAAACG
The DNA here is from genome assembly GCA_963833985.1 of uncultured Planctomycetaceae bacterium. Taxonomy (GTDB): domain Bacteria; phylum Planctomycetota; class Planctomycetia; order Isosphaerales; family Isosphaeraceae; genus Aquisphaera. The sequence goes on along the minus strand of CAWIAD010000002.1, from coordinate 5,076,601 downwards.
GTTCGGCCAGCTCTTCCCGGCCTGGTGAGAAGAGGGGCACTCAAGCTCGGACAGCAGCTCCCAGGCTGCAAGGCGGTTGGCCCGCAAGCGGCCAAGGCGGGCGCGCCCCAGGGATTCGAGATGTTCAAGGCGGGCAGTACCCAGTAATCGATTGCACCCCGGGGAGCACAGGTAAGCTCTTGCCTGCATGACCTGAGTCCGCAGGACCCGCAGTTCGGCCATGTCTCGCTGATTGCTCGTCCAGATCTGGACAAGCCGGTCGGCGACGACGAAGCTCGGACGCGGTTGTAAGGAGGTCGACAACTTCTCATCGGATCGCCCCGCGCTCCAGAACGCTGGGGAGGCCGTCATCTCGACTTCGACGATTTGTGCGAACGCTCGCCGGAGGGCTTCCGGCCTGTCACTGCCAGATCGATGCACCATCGATGAGGTCCCTTTCATGAACCACTGCGGAAAAACACCTCCATGCGAGGGAACTTATCCCGTTTGAGGGATGTTTGATCCCATTTTGTCCTAGATTCTTAATATGCTTGCAACTACGGGAAAGTCAACGAGAAAGTTTAGGAAAACTAGTCGCCTTAAATAGTCTGGTGATCTAGCTTCTCTTCTTCCTATTGCAAGGATGCGATAAACTTGGCGGTTTCATTCCCTTTTTTGGGATTTTTTCTCGCAACGGGAGTGTGCATGGGCCCGATGAATGCCCCGGACAGGCCGCAGAGCGGACCACTGTCCAAACGCAAGAACAGATCTCAGGGGGACCACGGCGCTTCCCCCGAGGAGCTTGCTCCGTCCTGGGTACGGCAGATCCGAGAGCGGCTACTCGCATGGTACCAAACAAGTGGCCGAGACCTCCCGTGGCGAGGGACGGGGGATCCTTATCGGATTCTGGTCTCGGAGATGATGCTGGTACAGACGACCGTGGCGGCCGTGGTCCCGTACTTCGAGAGATTTCTCGCGAAATTCCCCGATGTGCAAACGCTCGCGAGCGCTCCCGAACTCGAGGTTCTCAAGGCATGGGAGGGATTGGGTTACTATCGCCGGGCACGGCAGTTACAGGCGGCGGCACGGATGATTGTGGAACGGCATGGCGGAGCGATGCCGCGCGAGCCGGCTGCGCTCCTCGAATTGCCGGGTGTGGGCCGGTATATCGCTGGCGCAGTCCTCTCGTTCGCTTTCGATCTGCCGGCTCCCATCATCGAGGCCAACACACAACGCGTGCTGGCGCGGTTGCTGGCGCTCCGGCAGGACCTGAAATCCAGAGAATCGTTGCAGCGGCTCTGGTCAGCCGCGGAAGTTCTGGTGCCGCATCGGCGCGCCGGTGATTTCAATCAGGCAGTGATGGATCTGGGTGCTCTGGTTTGCACTTCCCGGACCCCTTCCTGTCTGATCTGTCCAATTTCATCGCTTTGTCAAGCGAGACAGTGTGGCATACAGGATATGATCCCGATCATCGTCCCCAGGCCGCGTCCACTGGCCGTGACCGAGGCCTGTGCCGTGGTTGCCGAAGGATCGAAAGTGCTCATGGTCCAGCGTGGTGAAGACGGTCTTTGGCCGGGCTTCTGGGAGTTTCCAACGGTTCACGTGCAGGGTGCTGATCCCGCCAGGCGTTCGACGGGAGCGGCAATCGGTCTTGCGGAGGGCGTTGCGGCCCTGACCGGCGTTCGTGTGCTTCTTGGACCGGAAATCTGCACGGTGAGGTACACGGTCACCCGCCACAGGGTGGTGCTGCACGCCCGTCTGGCGGAACCGCTAGCGACCGGGGTCGGCCCGGGGCCCGGCACGAGGGCGCGCGGTGGGTTGGCATTGCCGAGCTTGCGGGATTGCCGCTGAGCGCCGGGCCGGAAGCTGGCGGCCTGGGTGCGCGAGCACTGGAACACCCATGCCCGTCACGCCTCGACCGATGATGCCAGGATTCCTTCCTCCGATCTGAGCCCCGTCGCCGGACCTCGCCGCGTCGGAAATGCCAGCGCAAGCAATCGACCTCCGAAACCGTAGATCGCTCAAAGTCACCATGGTCGTCATCGCGAAGCGCTGAGCGGCCTTGCCCGGACTGGAAGCGTACTCTAGAATGCCATGCAGACAATTTTGACCGGTTTGGGTACTGTCGGCAGCTGGTTACGGGGCGGGCTTGAGACGGCCAGGATGCGCGTCGCGAAGCAGATGGCATCAGCCGAAGCTTGCTCTTGCCGTATGAACGGCAACTCATTCAAGCGATTGCGACAGGCGCGTCTGCCGGTCCGCCACCCCATTTCTGAAACGCGCGCGATCCCCCAGGGCTTGGCTCGCGACGTCGTTCTCGGGGCTCATGAGCGCGGTTTGGCATCATGCTTGCAGTGAAAGGGTAATGCATGCCATCTGGTAAGGATGTCACCGGGGGTGGATCCGGAAGCGGCGGCAAGCGGAACAGCGGCACCGGGATGTCGTCGAGCACGTCGGGAGGCACCAAGAAGAATGCCTACTGCTCGTTCTGCCGCAAAAGCTTCCGAGACGTCGGCCCACTGGTGGAGGGTCCCGGAGACGTCTACATCTGCGGCGAATGCATTGAGCTTTGCCAGTCGATTCTTGATCAGGAACGTCGGCGTCGCGGGGTACCCAAGACGCTCTTCACCGACATCCCCACGCCGCGTGAGATCAAGGACCAGCTCGACGCCTACGTGATCGGTCAGGATCGGGCCAAGAAGGTTCTTGCCGTTGCCCTGCACAATCACTACAAGCGGCTCGTGCATGGCGAGGAACCTGACCAGGAAGTCGAGCTCGACAAGTCCAATATCCTGCTGATCGGTCCCACCGGCTGCGGCAAGACGCTGCTCGCCCGGACGCTCGCGCGGATTCTGAACGTGCCCTTCGCCATTGGCGACGCGACCACGCTCACCGAGGCGGGATACGTCGGCGAGGATGTCGAGAACATTCTGCTCAAGCTGCTGCACGCCGCCGATTTCGACCTCGAGGCCGCCCAGCGCGGCATCGTGTACATCGACGAGATCGACAAGATCGGCAAGACGACACACAACGTCTCGATCACCCGCGACGTCTCCGGCGAAGGCGTGCAGCAGGCGCTTCTGAAGATGCTGGAAGGAACTGTTGCCAACGTGCCTCCGCAGGGCGGCCGCAAGCATCCCGAGCAGCAGTACATCCAGATGGATACCAGCAATGTGCTGTTCATCTGTGGGGGGACCTTCGTCGGCCTCGAGCATATCATCGCGCGCCGCGTGGGACGCAAGACCATCGGCTTTGGAAGCCAGTCCCAGGCCGAGCAGCACATGGAGCTGGGTGAGCTCCTGAGCAAGGTGACCTCTGACGACCTTCTGGAATTCGGCATGATCCCCGAGTTCATCGGCCGCCTGCCCGTCATCTGCCCCCTCATGCCGCTGGATGTCGATGCGCTCGTACAGATCATGACCGAGCCGAAAAATGCCCTGGTCAAGCAGTACAGCCGCTTCTTCGACATGGAGGGCTCGGACATCGAGTTCACCAACGAGGCCCTCCTCGAGATCGCCAAGATGGCCAAGGCCAAGGACACGGGCGCTCGCGGCCTTCGCTCCATCGTTGAAGAGATCATGCTGGACATCATGTTCGAGCTGCCCGATCGAGCCGCCAAGGACAAGGGCAAGTTCGTGGTCACGGCCGAGGTGGTCCGCAAAGAGAAGAGCCTCTTCGACGTACCGCCCATCCCGCTGACACCCGCGAAGTCGGCCTCGGAGCGCAAGAAGGAAAGCGCCTGAGCGGCTGGCGAAGGGTTCTCCGATGAGCACGATCGATGAGGCCCGGCCGGGCATCCTTCCGACGCGGATTGCCGGCCAGAGGCTGGAGCGACCCACGTTCCATGCCCGCTACAAGGCGATGTCGCCGGACACTCGCGCCGAGCTCGTGGGAGGAGTGGTCTCCATGCCCTCGCCGATGCGACGGGACCATGCCGTGGAGGGACACATCGTCTCCGGCTGGCTGTTTCACTACGAGCGCCACACATCGGGTGTCAAAGGCGCCAGCGGAGCGACGGTTCTTCTGGACAACGCCGGTGAGCCGCAACCGGATGCTCTGCTGCATGTCGTTCCCGAGCTCGGCGGGCAGGCCAGCGTTGACGCGGAGGGATACATCACCGGAGCACCGGAGCTGGTCGTCGAGATCGCCCGCGCCAGTCGCAGCTTCGACCTCGGCCCAAAGCGAGACGATTATGAGCGGGCGGGAGTGCGCGACGAATACCTCGTTGTCGAGCTCGACCCGGACCGGATCCACTGGTTCGTCCACCGAGGCGACCGCTTTGAAGACGTGCGCGCCGGGGCTGACGGCATTGTTCGCTCGGAGGTATTTCCGGGTCTATGGCTCGACCCGGTGGCGATTTACCACGAGGACCTGGATCGGCTGATCGGTGTCCTGGAACAGGGGCTGGGCGCCCCGGAGCACGCAGCCTTCGTGGCCCGGCTGACAGCGGATCGCTCGGAAACTCGCAAGTACAAAGCAGTCGGGACTGCCGTGCAAGCAGATCCATCGACTGTTCCACTCAATCGGCGAGGGCCTGGATGAGCGTGGTGATCTCCTCCTCCACGTCGGCCGGGTCATGCACCGTGCGCGAGATCTCCTCGCGCAGGAGCGCACGATAACGGCCCCGGTAGCGGTGGACGGTCACCTTCACGGTCGTCTCGCTCATGCCCAGCTTCTCCGAGATCTCGGCGTAGGAAGCCGTCGCTTCTCTGCCCAGAATCACGGGCCGCATCTGCTCGAACACCTTCGATTTGCCCTTCGCCTCGGCCTCGGCCTGCAGCCTGCCCATCACACGGTCCAGCATGGTCAGGGCCCACTGGCGGAGGAACGTTTTTTCCGGCGTCAGCTCGTGGAACGGCTCGTGGTTGAATCGATCCTCGGCCTTGAGCTGGTCCATGGAGATCAAACAACGCCCGCCCCCGCGCTTGAGCGCCTGCTCGTGCACCCGCTGATTGCAGAGAAAGTGCGTGCACGCAGCCATCAAGAAGGATCGGAACCGTCCTTTTTCGGGTGTCACAGCCGTGAAGGCCCCCGTTTCCAGCAAGGCCGTGAAGAAGCCCTGGGTCAGGTCGGCGGCTCGATCCGGATCGTTTCCCTTGCGCCTGATGAATGCGTAGACGGGATGCCAGTACGCTTCGCACAGTTCCTCGAGCGCCGCGCGTGACCTGGCAGCAGTGGCTTCCTTGACCTGTTCGATGCGCATCCAGACCGTCGAGGGAAACTCTTCGGAGGGCAGATTGCGAGGAGGAGCCGGCGAGGTTGAAGTCCGCCCGTTCACTTCACTCACGAGTGGCCTCCTTGAGCGAAATGCAGAGAAGTGTGAAGATGTTCGGCCGCAGCATCGGCCGTGTGATGCCATACTATGAAGCTAAGCGTGATAAAACGCAAGCGCGGTGCATGCCGTGAGTGGATCTTCATTTCGATACCCCGCGAAACAGACCGAGCCCCATCGCCACAGCGACCGGGTGAGTTACCCCGGCCGGTGTGCAATCTGGCAAAGGACGCGGAGCCCGCGCTGGAGCGTGTCGTCGTCGACGGCGTACGAGATGCGGAAGTGGGTGTCGCGCTGGCTGAAGACGTTGCCAGGAATGACGAGCAGGTTGTGGCGGATGGCGTGGGCGACGAATTCGGTGGCCGTTCCCCAGGGTGCCCTGGGAAACGCATAAAACGCGCCTTCGGGGAATGCGATCTCGTACTGATCCGTCAGGGCGGCGACGACCATGTCGCGCTTGCGGCGATAGGCTTCGATGTGCGGGCTCAGGTCTTCGTCGAGAGCGACGACGCCGGCGGACTGCACGATGCTGGGGCGCAGACGAAGGTGAATTGCTGGAGCTTAGCCATTTCCTGGATGATCCGCGCGGGGCCGTGGGCGAAACCCAGCCGCCACCCGGTCATGCCGTGCGCCTTGCTGAAGCCGTCGACCACCAGCACGTCCTCGTTCCAGGCCGACGGTGTCGCGAACGGCATGTCGTAGCAGAAACCGCGGTAGACCTCGTCGCTGATGAGCAGGATATTCCGGCGCCGGCAAAGCTCCGCGAGTGCCCGCATCTCGTCCTCGCTGGCCACGACCCCGGATGGGTTGGCCGGCGAGTTCACCACCACGCACTTGGTTCTGGGCGTGATGGCGGCCTCGACGGCCTTCGCCTTGATCCGGAAATCGGGGTAGGTGTCCACGAGCACGGATGTGCCGCCGGCCAGTGTGACCTGGTGGCGATACATCACGAAATACGGATCGAAGATGATCGCCTCATCCCCCGGGTTCACCACCGCACAGATGGCCAGCAGCAGGGCGCCCGCGGTACCCGAGGTGACGATGACCTGGCGGTCGTCGTGATGCAGTGCGGCGTCCACGGCAGCCTGGATCTTGCTGCGCAGCTCGGGGATCCCCTGGGTCAAGGTATACTGGTTCTTGCCCGAATGAATCGCCTGGACGGCGGCGGCCTTCACGGGCTCGGCAACATCGAAATGGGGCAGGCCGATCGAGAGGTTGATCGGGTCCTTCATGGACCGGGCCATCTCGAAGGCCTTGCGGATGCCCGAGGCGTCGATGTGCCGCATCCGCTCGGCGATCCAGGCGTCGTTCATGAGGCAACCTCGACCTCTCAGTACGTGATCAGGCTGAAGACCTCTGAGGGCTCCAGCCGGGCCCGTCCGCCGAGGAAGGCCAGCTCGATCACGAACGCGCAGGCCACCAGCTCGGCTCCGGTCGACAGGACCAGGTCGCGGCAAGCCCGCATGGTGCCGCCGGTGGCCAGCACGTCATCGAGCAGCAGCACGCGATGTCCGGCCGAAAAGCGCATCGGTATGGACTTCAAGCCGGTCGCTGCCGTATTCGAGCTGGTACTCCTGGGCGATCGTGGCGTAGGGCAGCTTTCCCGGCTTGCGGATGGGCACGAACCCGGCCTTCATCTGCATGGCCAGAGGGGCACCGAAGATGAATCCGCGTGCTTCGGCGGCCGCGATCACGTCGATGCTCCGTCCCTGAAATTGCTGCTCAATCTGCTCGATGGCGGCACGAAAAGCCGGCGGACTGCTCAGGAGCGGTGTGATGTCCTTGAACATGATGCCCGGCTTGGGAAAGTCAGGAATGTCCCGAATGTAATTGCGCAAATTCAGCGAGGCGGTCACGGCCATGAAAACGCTCCGGTCGCGGCGATCAGCGGAATGGCACGTGTTCCCGGCCAATCCGTTTCCCCTGGCTCTCGATCTCAGGCTTTTACTATCGGGGATGCATTGCCCGCTGTCCAGTAAGCGCCTCGGGACGCAGCGATTGCGCCGCTGCCGCAGGGACGCTCACGGCGCGAACGACTCGTAATCGCTGGACGAGGCTGGCGATGAGATCGGTGCGCCGGGCAGGGGCATCGCCGTCTGGTCCTTATCGTTCTCGCCAGCCACGGGGGCCGGGCCGAGAGGCTCGGAGGGGAGGGGAATCTTGGTGCCAATGATCTTGGTGCCTCCGCGGATCGTGCCTCCCTGGATCGGGCCGACGCCACCCACGTACAGGTCCTTGGCGCTGGAGGTCGCAAGCGCCGTGCCCGATTTCCAGACGAGCTGGCCACTGGCCCGGTCGTAGGCGAAAAGTGCCAGCTTGGCGATGCCTTCCTGGTGGCTCTTCTTCAGGAGCGACATTTCGGGAATTGTCCCGGTGGGAATGCCCGGCAAGGTGGCGGGAACCGAGGTTTGAGGAACGCCCACCAGGAAGTTGTAGGCGTCCGTACCGTAGGCGCCCACGCGGGCCTCGACGATCCACTGCGCCTGCTCGGGCTTGGTGCGCAGGAGGACTCCCTGCATGAGCATGGCCTGGTGCAGGCTGGAGACGACCCACCCCTGGTCCACCGCGTTCACGTTACTGGCATCGAGATAGACGGGCACGCCCGAAAGCGGCCGGAAGTCCACCTTGGCCAGCGCTGAATCCCAGGCGTTCGTCAGCAGCAACTGCTCGGTGCCCGTACGCGCTGTCCCTGTGGTCTTCACGGTTCCGCAGCCCGCGATGGCCGCCAGCAGCACCAGCGCGACGGCGAAGCGGACCGGCGATGAGGCAATGGCCGGCACAGGCATGCCGCGAAGGGTTGTTGCCATGAGCTTCGGTAACCGCCTGAATGGGAAGGGGGCCGGGGCACGCCGGCCCCGCTTGGCGATTGCGTTCTGAGCACCGAGAAATGACCGCGAACGACCATGGACAGGGCGCATCGAGCCGTTTTCGAAGCCTTCGACGAGCCCTGCCCCGGGTCGGATCTGAACAAGGTCCGGTCGCCCCGGACGGTTCGGTTCGGGTTATTGCGGTGGAGCCGTGGCCGTCGCCGCGTCGGCTGCCTGCTGGCTGGTCCTCAAGGGACGTTTCTGGATGTTCTCGAATTGCTGCACGGCCTCGGGCGAGACCGCGACCGGCGGGGGCAGCTTGACGCGTGGCCCCGCGCTCACGCCCCCCTCGCCCGTGGCGGCCGCTCGGACAACCTTGTCGTCGGCCGTATTCTCAGCGCCGCCGGCGTTGTTCATCAGCTTGACCTTGCTCTTGTCAAAGCTGGTGAAGTCCTCCTGCTGCTCCTCGTTGGCCAGCTTCACCGTGCCGACCAGCTTGTTCTCGATCTCCGACATCTTCATCAGCTCCTGGAAGACGAGGCCCATCGTCTCCTTGAGCTTGACCTCGTAGATCATCTCGTACGTTTGTTTCTTGATCCGTTCATCCTTGAGCGATGCGCCTTCTGTGGCCTCGATGACGGCGTCGCGGCGGAGGATGACCCAGACCGATTCGGCCGCCTGGATGGGCCCGGTGAAATCACCGTCCTTGGGCTTGTGTGACGGGTCCTTGTCCGCAGGATCGCCGTCGACAAGCTGGCGGAAAGCGGCGTCGGCCACGTTCCTGGGGTAGGCGTGGCGGGTGATCGGCTCGGCGAGCTGCCCGCCGAGCGAGCGGCTGCCGGAATCCATCGACTCGTCCTGGGCGATCTTCTCGAACCCGGCGGGGTTCTTCCGCAGCCGTTCCCAGATATCCTGGGCCTTGGGCAGCTTGTCCACCATGATCATGCGGCAGCGAATCTTGTCGCCGTACTGAGATTCAAAGGCTTCCTGCAAGTCCTTGGGCGTCACGGAGACCCGCCCGGCGCAGAGCTTGCGCAGGGCAAGGGCGGGGTAGATGATGTCGCGGGCGTACTGCGCGGGGCTGATGCTACGCTCCTTGTCGAGCGTCCGCAGCCAGGCCTCGCGGCCGATGCCGAAGCGGTGGGCCACGTTCTCGATCTCCTGATCGATCTCGGCCGCGCTGACCTCCTGCTTGCTGCTCTTGAGGGCCTGCTCGATCAGGGTCCGATTGATCAGGGTGTCGAGGATCTCCTTGCCCCGGCGTGCCACGCACTCGTCGGCAAGCTGCTGGCGTGTGATCACCTGCTTGTTCACGATGGCGATGGGGTCGGTGGGGTTGACGGGAATCGCTGTGAGCTTTACCGGGGGAACGTTGATCTGGTCGAGCCGGATCGACTGGGGCGTATCGGCGGCGGGATTGTCCGCGGCCCTGGCCGCTGGCGGTTGCGTCTGTGTCTGCCCCCCGCCGAAGAACGATCGGCGCTGCTGCGCCTGCGCCTCCGCCGTTCCGGCCCAGAGCGTGCCGGCAACCGCGATTCCCAGCAACCACGCGAAGGTCTTACGACCGCACTCCGAAGCGATCATCACGTGACGTCTCCCAATCCATGGTCCGTGTTGTGGTTTGCCTCAAGTTTTGAGACGGTTGGGTCGAGAATCTAGAGCTTCGCCCGGAAACGGTCAACCTCAAAAAGCAGCACAAGCCCTGACATCCATGCTTGCGGGAGATCGTGGTGCTGAGATTGCCGCGAATCAAGATCAGCCAGCAAATGGCAGAAATGGCGGCCCTGGGCCGCCTCGATCCGCGGCCGTCATCTCCCTCATCGCACATTCACCTCGTACCAGAGGGTCTTGTGCGTAGGGCCGATGGCGATCACTGCATGGCCGTCGTGAGTTGTGGCCGCGATGGCGGATCGGCGATTTCCTGAGGGGTCGAGAGGATAGACCGTGACCCGGTCGGATGTCACCGGCAAAGTGATCTCCGCCGGGATACCCTCGCAGAGTACAGGCGCTTCGCCCCAGTGGTCGTCGAGCGTGATCTGGTGGCCGCTCAGTGTCCTGAGCTGCGCGCCCTTGTTGTGCACAAGGCCCGTGGCCGCGATCAGGATGCTGCCCGGCCTGTCAAATCCCGCTCCATCGATGGCCGTCATGGTGACCGTGGCCCAGTCGAGCCGGGTCGGACCGATGGCCAGCGTGACGTCGCCGAGCGGGATCATCCGGCCGCGTACGAATCCCGTGAATAGCTTGGTCCGTGGTGTATCCACCGTGAAGTAACCGGCGCCCGATTGCTCCAGATCCCAGTGGATTTGCCCGGTATCAGAGACGAAGCGGCTTGTCGCGGGCCACGGCATGGCCGTGCTGGCCGATCCTGAGGCGCTCAGGTCCTGCCCGATGGCATGAATCAGCGACCACTTCGCGTCCACACCGAACCGATCGGTCGTGAGCGTCCAGGCGCTGCGCGATTCATGGAGTTGCCGGCGCTCCGCCTCGCGGGGCACGGCAGCGAGCAGCGTCTGACGCGCCTGGGAGACGTCGCCCCGCACGAACAGGGCGTGGCAGGCTGGCATGTGGACCAGGCGAGAGGGGTCGCTCTTGATGTCGAAGTAGCCTTCCAGCTTCTCCGGCTCGAAGCGGGCATCGCCGGTGTAGTCGAACGAGTAGATCGCGCTCCAGCGCTGGAACGCGCCGAAGGCCGCGATCATCGGAAAACCCTCGGCCGCGTGCGACAGCGGCGCGGGATGGTTGTACTCGCTGACGGTGTATGGCTTGCCCGCCACGCGCGTGGAAGCGAGCTTCGCCAGCGTGCCTCCGCCTTCATTCACCAGGGCCACGTCGTTCACATACCAGTTCCTTGAATCCCACGGCCGGCCGGGAAAGACGGGATGTTCCCAGTAGGAGTGGCCGTCGACGTAGTCGAGCGCTGTCTGGATGTGGGGCGGGCTCCAGCCCATCTGGGTTCCCGTGACCAGTGCTCGCACGCCCAGGTCTTGCTTCAGAAAGCGGTACATGCCCCACCAGTAGCGGGACTCGGTATCCCACAGGAAGTCGGCGAAATCGTTCCGCGCTGCACTGGTCAGGTTGGTCGCGCGTCTGGTGAGCACCGGGACGCTCGCATCTTCGAGCCGCTCCGCCGGCCCGAGTCCAAGTGCTCCGCCCGGCCGCAACGAGACGCCGGCAAGCTCGTAGCGACCCGGCGGCAACCCGGTCCACGTGATCCGCGCGTCCGGGTCGGATTCCTGGACGGAGAACGTGAAACGGAACGTATTCCACTCCCTTGTGAGCTGGACCGGCGTCGAGAATCCAAGATCGTTCCAGGGCGCATGCGCCTGCTTGGCGTTGACGTCGATGCGGCGCGTGCCGTCGGACCTCATCCGGAAGCTCAGCGTGTACGGGAGGTCCTTGCGCAGCGCCGCGATCCGTACATTGAACTGCGGATGCCACGCCACCGACCCGCTCCGGATGACCACCACGCGCAGGCAGGGACGGCCTTCTGCCCCTTGCGGCTCGATCGACCAGGCGGCCTGCGCATCGTCGTCGCGTTCCAGGCTCCACGACCCATCGAGAGCGGATCGGAAGCTGCCATTGTGCACCTGCTCGGCACCGGGCCGCACCACGCTGGCGTTCCAGGATCTACGCAGCTCCTCGGTGCTGCGGTACTTCTGCTTCAGCCAGGCGTTCCAGAGCTTTCTGTATGTGGTCGAGTAGGGCTCGGGAAGTCGGTCGAGCTGCCCCCATTCCCAGGTGGCATGCAGCGCATTCTCGTTGTTGATCTCCACGAAGGCGACGGCCGGCTCGCGGATGTAGGGGTTGCCGGTGTAGGCATTGACGTGGGTCAAGAGGTCGCGGGCGTACTTCTGCTGGAGCTCGATCATCCGCGGCTCGAAGTTGTCGAGCCCCTTATCGAACTCGGGCCTCTGCGACCGCCCCGAGAATCCTTCCGCCTCGCCAAAGGTGCGTGAAACATGAAGGTTCAAGTTGATGTAAATTCCATGTTTCTTGAACTGGCTGATCAGGTAATCCAGGCGTTCCAGCCTGTGAGGATCGATGGTCAGCTTGTTGGGGCTGTTGCCCCAGATGGAGTACATATCCATATGGTGCAAGCGCACGCAGTTGATGCCCAGGCGGGCCAGGCGGGCCGCCAGCCGCTCGGCCTGGTCGTTGGTGGGGAAGCACCCGTCGAAGCAAACGTTGGTCGCCCAGAACCGCACCGGACCGGCATCGTGCACCAGCTTCTCACCGTCGGCCCGGATGAAGCCGTGACGCCCCGCGGGCCGGTCGAGCCAGGCCGAGACGTTGGTCGCGTTCACGGGTGCGTCATAGGAAACGACGAACGGAAAGAGTTCGTCCGCGCCGGCGGGCGCCAGAGGGAAGAACGCTGGCAAGGCCATCAAGAGCAAAACCGGAGCATGCGTCATCGCAGGTCCTCCTGAGCTTGGTCTTCTCAGACTCCATGGTTCATCCTAAAGTCAATACCGTTGAAATAGCGATAAGTTGAGTGCAGGCAGGGGTTTGTCCCTCGTTCCCACGCTCCGCGTGGGAATGCCGTTTGCGACGCTCCGCGTCGATTGGTCCCGTGCCGAGGCTGGGAAATCCATGGGACGCCGAGCGTCCCGACCGGTGTTCCCACGCAGAGCGTGGGAACAAGTCTGTCGCAAAGCTTTTGCCCCCTTCTCGTGAACGCTATTTCAGCGGTATTGATCCTAAAGTGCACCGGGCCGCCAGGAAAGTGATCGACGGAGACGCGGGCCTGCTTCGGCCCGCTGCAAGACAGCCCGTGACGGATTCGCGCAGCGGTCTCCACGACTGGACCGGAGTGCCCTCATGACGACGCTGGTCGCGCTGGCAAGCCTTGTGCTGATCCTGCTGGTACTGGTCGACGCGTTCGAGACGATGCTCTTGCCGCGAAGGGTCCGGCGCCAGTTCCGGTTTGCGCGGCTTTTCTATGTTTACTCGTGGATTCCCTGGGCCGCGGCGGCGCGCCGGATCCGCACCGACCGGCGCAGGAACACGTTGCTGAGCCTGTATGGTCCGCTCTCGATCCTGCTGCTCACGGTGGTCTGGGCGGCCGTTTTGATTCTCGGATTCGCACTCTTGCACTGGTCGATTGGCACGGCCTTGAGCGTGCAGGAGACGTCTCCGGGGCTGGAAACCTACCTCTATTTCAGCGGGGTCACATTCTTCACGCTGGGATATGGAGACATCACGCCCGCCGGGCCCGCGGGCCGGTTCCTGGCGGTGGTGGAGACGGGCGTTGGCTTCGGGTTCCTGGCGGTGGTGATCAGCTATCTCCCGGTGCTCTACCAGGCCTTCTCGCGCCGGGAGATCGCGATCTCGCTGCTCGACGCCCGTGCCGGCTCGCCGCCGACCGCGGGAACCCTGCTCGGACGCCTGGCGCGGTTCAGCGAACTGGAGCGGCTGGACGAGTTCCTGGGCGAGTGGGAGCGCTGGGCGGCCGAGGTGCTGGAGAGCCACATCTCGTTCCCGGTGCTCAGTTACTACCGCTCGCAGCACGACAACCAGTCGTGGCTGGCCGCGCTGACGGCGATCCTGGACACCTCGGCGCTCATTGTTGCCGCGGTGCCGAAGAAGGACCGTTCCCAGGCCTGGATGGTCTTCGCGATGGGCCGGCACGTCGTGGTTGACCTGGCGCAGGCGTTCTACGCGCCTCCCATCGATCCACCGGCTGATCGGTTGCCGCCGGACCAGCTCGCGGCGCTGCGCACGACTGGCGGCCGTGGGCCTGGAGCTGCACGCAGGCGAGGCCGCCGAGCTGCGCCTGGCCGAGCTGCGCCATATGTATGAGCCGTTCATCGCGGCGCTTTCGGCGCGGTTCCTCATGCCCCTGCCTCCGGTCTTTCCTGAAAAAGAGCCCGTGGACAACTGGCAAACCAGCGCCTGGATGCGCCGGACCAAGGGATTCGGGCAGCTCACCGGGGCGAGGGCCGCCGACGACCACGAGGACTGATGCAGGCAGCCGCACCCGCACCGCCGGGTGCGGGGCTCATCGCTGTGTCCCGGCCAGGTCAATCTGCTCGACGATGCGCGGGCATTCCGGAAGCGAGCCGAGGAACGTCCGGCCGTAAGGCTTGGTCATCACGCGCGGGTCGATGATGACCACGATGCCTTTATCGGTCCTCGTCCGGATCAACCGGCCGAAGCCCTGTTTCAGCTTGATGACGGCCTCGGGAACCTGGTACTCGACGAACGGATTGCCGCCTCGATGGCGGATGTCCTCGAGCCGGGCCTCGAGCAAGGGGTGGCTGGGCACGCTGAAGGGAAGCCGGACGATGATCACATTCGAGAGCGCCTCGCCGGGAACATCGACGCCTTGCCAGAAGCTGTCCGCGCCGAAGATCACACTGTTGACGTCGGCCTTGAACGCCTCAACCATCTTCGACCGCGGCATGCCGTCGCTCTGAGCAAAGAGTGCGATGTTGCGCCGGGCCAGCCAGGGCGTGAGCGCGGGCGGCCGCGTCGAGCATCTTGTACGAGGTGAAAAGCACGAACGCCTTGCCCCCGGTGCGCTCCAGGTAATGGGCGATGGCGCTGATGGCCACGCGCTCGAACTCCTGAGCCTGGCTGGAGGGGTCCGGCAGGTTGCGCGGCAGGTGGATCTTCACCTGGCTGGGATAGTCGAACGGGCTGCCCAGGGCCAGGGTTTCCGCGGCGGTCAAACCGAGCCGCGTCTTGAGGAAGTCGAATGCGGGCGGATTGCCCACGCAGAGTGTGGCCGAGGTGAGCACGCAGGTTCGCACCTGTTCGAAGAGCTGTTTCCGCAGGCTCGGCCCGACATCCAGGGGAGCGGATGCCAGACGTACGCGCATCCGTGCCTTTTGCTCGGCCTCCACCCAGTACACCTGGTCGGCGGCCGATTGCCTGGTCCATTCCGCGAGCTGGTCGGCCAGGGCGGTGCAACGGCCTTGAGCCGCCGTGAGCTCGACCTGCTGCTCGGGGTTTTCCACCGCCCTGGCCCCCTCGCCGATGCGCGTCGCCAGCTTGCGCAGCTCTTCGGAAAGGACATCCGGCAGGCCGAGCGGCTTGCGCACCCGGCCGTTGAAGCCCTCGCCCTGGCGGAGCCGCCAGCGGGCAAGCTGGTCGAAGAAATCGTCCGCGGCGATGCGGGCGTTCTGCACCTGATCCATGGCCTCTTGCAGCTTGTGATACGACAGCAGGCCCTTTCCGTTGCGGTCGTTGTACAGCCGCGCCAGCGTGAGATCGACCCCGATGTTCGAGATCTGCAACCCCATGTGCTCGCCGGCCACGGCCTCGAGCGTGTGGGCCTCGTCAAAGATGGCCACATCGTACCGGGGCAGCAGTCCGTAGCCGGCGGCCCGCAGGGCCAGGTCGGTCACGAAAAGCGCATGGTTGACGATCAGGAGGTTCGCCGACCACACCCGCCGCCGGGCCTGGAAGTAAAAGCACTCCTTGTTCCGGGGGCAGTCGCGGCCCAGGCAATTTCCGTTCTCGCTCTGCACCGCGTCCCAGACGCTGGGCAGGGGCCGGAAGTCCAGGTCGGACCGGGTGCCGTCGCTGGTGCGGCCGGCCCACATCCGGATCTCGGCAAGCTGATCAAACTCCTCCTGCTTCTGGAAGGTCACGGAGGAGCGTGCCCGGGCGACGTCCAGCCGGCGCAGGCTGATGTAATTGCCCCGCCCCTTCACCAGCACAGCCGAGAACTCCTGGGGCATCACCGACCGCAGGAACGGGATGTCCTTCTGGAGCAGTTGTTCCTGGAGAGCGATCGTGTGCGTGGAGATGACGACCTTCTTCTTCTGCTCGACGGCGGCCAGGATGGCCGGTACCAGGTAGGCGAAGCTCTTGCCCACGCCCGTGCCCGCCTCGACCACGAGATGTCCGGGCTTCTCGATGGCTCGAGTCACCGCCTGGGCCATCTCCAGCTGCTGGGTGCGCAGCTCGTAAGCCGGCAGCCGGCGAGCCACCGCGCCGCCGGGTCCCAGAATCGTTGCCGGGTCAAGTTGAGTCATGCCTTGTTTGCCTGCCAGCGGGAAGGGGGGTGAAACCAGGACGGTCCACCGGCTTGCTTCAGTTTCCACCCATCATGCCCTGGGTGGGGCTGGATGCCGTGGCGTAGAGCTTCCTGGAAATGCGACCCGCCCCGGCCGCCAGCCAGCCAGCCTCGACGGCCAGCCGCATGGCGTGGGCCATGCGCAAGGGGTCGGCCGCGCCGGCGATGCCGGTATTGAGCAACACCCCATCGCAACCCAGCTCCATGGCGATGGCCACGTCGCTGGCGGTGCCCACGCCGGCATCGACGATCACGGGATAGGAGGGATCACCGCCCTTGAGATCCTCCAGGATGATCCGGATGTTGTTCGGGTTGAGCACGCCCTGACCGCTGCCGATCGGGCTGCCGGCCGGCATCACCGCAGCGGCGCCCGCTTCCTTCAGCCGCCGGGCCATCACGGGGTCGTCGCTGGTATAGCAAAGCACCTGGAACCCCTCGCCCACGAGCACGCGCGTCGCCTCGAGCGTGGCCACGGGATCGGGCAAGAGGGTGCGCGTGTCGGCCAGCACCTCAAGTTTCACCCAGTCGGCCCCCGGGTTCTTCAGTCCCTCCAGCAGCTCGCGCCCAGCCGCGCCGTGCGCAGCGCGTCCGCGGCGGAGAAGCAACCGGCCGTGTTCGGGAGAATCGTGTAGCGGCGGGGATCGACGTAATCGAGCAGGTTCCGGCCCTGGCGGTCGAACAGCCGCTCGCGCCGCACCGCAACGGTGACCACCTCGGCGCCGCTGGCCTCCAGGCAGTCGCGCATCAGCTCGAGCGTCGCGTACTTGCCCGTCCCCACGAAGAGCCGGCTCTTGACGGTGTGCGTTCCGATCCGCAGCGCGGGCAACTCATCCGTCATGGCGGCCTCCGATCCACCGCCGACCAGCGTGACGATTTCCAGCACATCGCCGGGCGCGACCCGGCGCTCGGCGTGCGCGGCTCGCGTTACCAGCTCACGATTGATCTCGACGGCAACGAACTGCGGCTTCAATTCCAGATGGGCCAGAAGCTGGGCGACAGTGAGTGGTGCGGGCACATCCCGGCGCTGGCCGTTCAGTGTGATCTCCAAGGTGGCTCCCGGCGAGAAAAATGAGCGACAGCAAATCAAGAGCCACGTGCGTGCTCCCGAGACGTCGTGAGATCAGCGACACTGGCCACGATGAGGCAGGGGGGGATCACCCGATGCGCTTCCTCATTCGCCAGCATCGTGAAGATTCATCCTATGGCCCGTAGCGGGATAGGGTCAAGATAGGGAGCCCGGACAGCAAGCACAGACTCACCGGATGGCGCTCGGTCGTTTGACCTTCTTCCTCAGTACTCGCAGCCACCAACGACCTCGGCGCCAGCTCGGGTGGAAAGCGACTGCCAGAGACCCGGCGCTGGCAGGTATAGCGAGGCGATGCCACCGCCTTATGCTGCACCGGCCTGCCCCCGCCTGGTTCGCTTCGCGAGCCGCCACAGGACAACGCTCACGGCAGCGAGTGCGACGGCGACAGCCAGGGCGTAGTAGCCGAACCGGCTGTGTGGCGTTGTGGGAGGCGACTCGAAATCGCCGAGGCCGAACGCGGCGAGCGTGAACTCCTCGTCGGGCGTGGTTTCGAGAGTAAAGCGATCAAGCTCGAACTCCGCTTCCTCGATGCCCGTGCCGAGCTTCGAGCGTTCCTCGCGACGGTAGCTGGCGTGGGCCGGCACCGGGACGCCATTCTGGCTTGTGTAGCGAGTTGTTCCGCTTTGCTGTACCACCACGTCACCTCGGCCGGGAGGCCGGGTGATGACCTGGATGTCGTAGGCGGTGAGAACGTATCTCGCCCCGGGATCGAGCTGCAACCAGCCCTCCATGCGGAGCTTCGAAGCGTCGGCGGGCTGGTAGCTGAAGACCAGCTTGAACTCCGGCCTGGCCGCATCGCTTGTGCGTGTGATTTCCTTGATCTTGAAGTCCTGGGAGCTCACATAGGAAGGGAACTCCGAGTAGCTCCACGGACAGTTGGGTGCCTCCCTCAGCAGCCTTGGGGTGGGCCGCGGAGTGCGGATGGCGTCGCCGTTCTCGGTGATTTCACCGAGAGCATAAAGATCGCCCGGGGACGCGCGATGGACCCGGAAAAACCGGTTGCCATCGTTGACCATCACATGGTCACCGCGGCCCACTTGCCTTGAGATCCGATCCTTATCTCCCGAAAACCAGATGGTGAACTCCAACCATTTCGCTTCGGACAGCGGAGGGATCGCCTTGGCCGGCTCCTTACTGCCGGCCAGCCGCGACTCTTTCCTGAGAGGGAGTTCGGAAACTTGGGTGGGCTGGACAGATTTTCTGAATTGAGCAGAATCTTCTCAGGGGAAGGGTAGTCATCGAACAAGGGCGGAGCCCGATCATGGACGAGCGCACGGCGCGGAAGGCGTATGAGAGCGATCTTACTGACGAAGAGTGGAGGATTGTCGAACCGCTCCTTCCTGCAGGGAAGTTCGGCGGCCGGCCGCGCACTACAAACATCCGCGAGGTGCTCAATGCGGTCTTCTACTTGTTGCGAACGGGATGCGCCTGGCGACTCTTGCCCCACGACTTTCCACCGGCGGGCACAGTCTACGATTACTTTCGAGCGTGGTCCCGTGACGGAACTCTCCAACGAGTTCACGACATTCTTCGTCGACGGGTTCGTGTTGCAGCGGGCCGAAACGAGGAGCCCAGCGCGGCGTGCATTGACAGCCAATCGGCAAAGACAAACGAGCAAGGGGGGATCGATGGATACGATGCCGGGAAGAAGATCATGGGCGCAAGCGTCACATCCTGGTGGACACCATGGGGCTGATTCTGGCTGTGGTCGTTCATTCGGCAGGTATCCAGGATCGGGACGGGGCGAAGGCAGTTTTCGATGCGATCAGGAACGACCTGCCACGGCTGCAGTTGGTCTGGGCCGACGGCGGCTACGCAGGCAAATTGGTGGAGTGGGTCAAGAGCGAGTGTGGTTGGGTCCTGGAGATCGTGAAACGAACGGACGACGTCAAGGGTTTTAAGCTCCTGCCCCACCGCTGGGTCGTGGAGCGAACCTTCGCCTGGTTGGGACGGTTTCGCCGAATGAGCAAGGATTATGAGTTCCATCCAGAAACGTCAGCGTCAATGATTCATCTTGCTATGATCAACGTTATGGTGCGTCGGCTGGCTGCTGCCTAAACCGCGCAACTTTCCAAACTCCCTCTGAGACGCAGCCTACCCTCGACTCGTGCGTCACGGTAGGTTGCCTCGTGCTCCTTGAGGATGCGGCGGTACTCGGAAACGAAGCTGGCCGGGGTAGGCACGCCGCGCTCATCCGCCCTGACCAATGGATGGGCTGACAGAAGAAGACCGAGCGCGACCATCGCCGCAAGGCTTCTGCGCACGCACGTTCTCGCCATCTTGAGGTTCCACAGCATGATCAATCCCCAGACATCACGGTGACCGCACTCTCAGGCGATTCAAAAAAGCAAATAAGTGACCGACTCTCGGCCGGTACGCTTTCAGGCACCACAGCGGGGTGCCATCGTCTGTCAGTTGGCCGCTGGGGGCTTGTTCACAACTTCGCCGCGGATGCGCAGGCCGAACCTGGATTGCGTCGCGCTGCTCGTGAATACGGTGAACGGCAGATCAAAGAGCTTCGAGTGTCCGTCCCGCACACGCCCCATGGACGGAACCTTCACCGTCAACTGAAGATCGCGTGCCTCTTTCGGGTCCAGGACGAACGGCAGGTCAAGTGGGGCGGTGCAGTTGCAGAGCGTTCGGCATCCCAGGATTCGAACCGGCTCGCGACCCTCATTCTTGAGCTTGAAACCAACAACGATTGTGTCGCCTGGGCTGACGGACCCAACCGACTTCTCCTCAGCGTCCACGAACAGAGTCTTTCCCCCCAGGTAGTCCGAGACCGCCCTGCGGAGAGGGTCGCGGGCGATGAGCGCAACGAACGCTACCGCGACGATGGCGAAAGCCGCGAGCGCGAGGACCGGAAGAACGATGCGACGCGGTCCACGACGTGGGCGATCGAGCTCGACGGCAGCGGTCGATCCTTCGGCCCTGGGAGCGGATTGCTCGGCGCTTTTCATGCAAGGAACCTCCGGCAGACGTCCAGGAACCCCGTCATTCCTCGGTCTTCTGGGTGCCGTCGCTCACGACCAGCTCGACCGGCGCGTTTTCGACTCTCAGCGGGTGCCACTTTTCTGGGGGGGGCAGGTCGGCTCATACCAAGATCGATGACCCGCGCGGAGAGCAGCCGGCCGAGCCAGCACAGGCACGCAGAGTGCCGAGAACAGGCAAAGGGACACGGATGTCAGAAGGCCTCCAGCGGCGAGGCCCGCGCAGCGCGACCATCACACAACCCCCCTCGCGGAGAGCGACTCAGGACAATTCCACACATACGGGGTTGGCGGAGTTTCGTCAAGGCCCCAGCAAGGTTTCTTGATCTCGATCGTCAGTCACTTTATTTCTTGATCTCCATATTTGCAGAATTAGATATCAACATTTCATAATCTGTTTATGAAAGGTATTGGGAGGCTCCCGATTCCCAGGCGATTGATTGCAGATGGTAGTGACGCTCGGGGTAGCAGAGCAGGCGCTGTCTCGCTTGGTCCTTGAGTCCGCGGCGTCCAGGGCTGATGATGGGGGAAGCAGCAAGACTTTGGCTGCCTGGTTCGGTCGCCGCAGGATCGCACCCTGAGAAGCAACCTCGCCCCGGAGGACCGATCAGGACCCGGAGCAGGGGTGCAAGCTCCCGCCCGAAGTGTCCGCACGATCCGGCACGGTCGCGACCAGATCCCACCCCGTGCTCGCGCGACGCTGCGCCTTTCAGTGCCACCGTGGCAAACACGCCGTCGCCCTGTTCCCTGGAGGAATCTCGCAATGAACCGCCGCGATGTGCTGCGCATGACGCTGGCGTCCGCGGGCCTGGGCGGACTTGCCGCCCGCGCGCTGGCTGCCGATGGGGCCCGTCCCGCGTTGCCTGATGCCACGCCCCACAAGCTGCCCCGCTGGAGAGGCTTCAACCTGCCGGTCTCTTACCGCGGCCGGCGCCGGGCGCTCTTCGACGAGCGCGATTTCACCGACGTCGCCGACCTGGGCTTCAACTTCCTCCGCGTCGCGCTCAACTATCATGACTGGACCGACCCGGCCGATCCGAGAAATCTGAAGGAGCCGGTCCTCAAGCAGATCGACCGGGCCGTCGAGCTCGGCAAGCAGCACGGCATCGCCCTGCTGCTCGACTTCCACATTGCCCCCGGGTTCGGCCAGGTCTACCCCGCGGAGAAAACCAACCTCTGGACCGAGTCCGAGCCCGCCGAGCTGTGCCGCGTACCAGTGGTCGGTGTTCGCCGAGCGCTACAAGGGCGTGCCGAATAGCCATCTCAGCTTCAACCTGTTCAACGAACCCGACGACAAGGTGAAGGCCGAGGACCTGCGCAGGGTGACCGAGCAGCTCGTCAAGGCGACCCGCGCCCGGGACCCCGAGCGGCTGATCATCGTCGACGGGCGCAACTGGGCCCGCACGCCGATCACCGAGCTGCTGGGACTGAACGTCGCCGCCGACATCCACTCGTACGACCCGATCCCCGTGACGCACTACAAGGCGGAGTGGGCGCACTGGAACAAGAACTGGCCGGAACCCACGTGGCCGCTCAAGCAACGCGACGGCAAGATCGTCGACCGCGAGACGATCCGCCGCACCCTCTTCGAGCCCTGGCAAAAGCTGGAAAAGCAGGGAGTCGGCATGTTCGTCGGTGAGTGGGGAGTGCACCAGCACACGCCGCACCCGGTGGCGCTCGCCTGGATGCGCGACATGCTGGAGCTGTACAAGGAAGCCGGATGGGGATGGGCGCTCTGGAACTTCGTCGGCACCTTCGGCGTCTGCGACAGCGGCCGGGCCGATGTGCAGTATGAAAACTGGCACGGGCGCAAGCTGGACCGCGCCATGGTCGAGCTCTTGCAGGCGTACTGAGCGGGATCGCAGCCTGGTACGCGACGAGATCGCCGTTTCTTCTCCCCGTCCTCAGGGCGGGGAGAGACCGGCGGTATCACACTCCCGGTCGCATGAGCCTGCTTTAACAAGTTAAGGGATCTTCATTTGCTTTGAATCATGGCGCAGCCTGTTTCTCGTACGAGCACGAACCCGCGCAAGCGGCACCGATCAGGCCGCGGAATCTCGGCCGAATCCCCTTCAAGCTTTTCGAGAAGGCACGGCATCACTGTTGCGGACTTCGCTGTCGACCCGGCCGTCGCGTGACGTGCCAGCAACCAGATTCCGAGCAAGGGCCGATTCCCACGATCACTCCACGTTGAACACCGCACGGCCTGCTCCCGGCAGCGCCACGGAACCCGCATGGAGTGCGCGCGGGAAGCTCTGGCCGACAGTCAGGGGCTCTCCCATGCGACGCAAGAACTCTTTCCGGCTGCAATTCGATTCACTTGAGAATCGTGCATTGCTGACCGCCGTGCCACTCTACCCCGAAGTGCCCGGCGGCGGCTCGAGCACGCCAACGAGCACAGCCGACACGCAGGCCATGCAGCAGGATGCCTCGGCAAACAACCTGGAGCTGCTCCTGGCCCAGACCGACATGCTGCTTGGCACCAACCCCAATGTCTCGCAGTACGCGGCGCTGTTGCTGCGCGACCATACCGAGGCGGGGTACCAGCTCCAGACGCTGGCTAGCTCACAGGGTGTGGTGCTTCCCGCAGGCCCCGTCTCGGGAGACCAGTCCCTGGCCGGCTCGGCGCTGGAGATGATGCTCACCCAGGGTTCGGCCAACGTGGACCACACCTTCCTGACGCTCATGGTGCAAAACCACCAGCAGGCGATTGCCACCTTCACGCAGCAGCTCAGCGCGACCAGCGACCCCGGTTTCCACAGCTTCCTGGCGACTCAGCTTCCCGTCCTGCAACTGCACCTGAGCCTCGCCGAGAGCCTGCTTTCCGGGCCCACGGCCATCAACCCCAGCACGCCGCCGGCCGCGGGGCCGCAGACGCTCTCCTCCAGTGATGCACAGATCCTCAGTACTTCGTTTTCCAGCGGCTGGCTGGAGCGCTACATGTCCGAGGTGACCAGCGCGATCGCCTCCGGACAGTCGCAATCGCAATACCAGAGCGCGATCGCCACCTTGCAACCCTTCGCGAACAAGGTGATTAACGACCACGCGCAGAGCATGTTCCAGCTTCAGGGCATCGCCGCGGCCACCAACACGCCAATCTCCGCCGGGCTCCAGCCGGGCGACGCGCAGCTTGCCACCCAGTTCCTTTCATCACTCAATCTCGGCAACCTGCCCCAGGCCGAACTGGCTTACCTGACAACAACGATCTCCACGAACCAGCAGAGCATTTCGCAGACACAGAGTGCGCTGGGCACGGTGTCGAACTCGAGCCTTGCGCAGCTGCTCATGAACGATCTGGCGTCAAACACCCTGCACGTCGTCGGGGCGCAGTCGATCGCCTCGACGCTCGAGTATGCCTTGCCCCAGGGAGACCATGCCCGTGAAGTCGTGGCGCATACGAGAGGCTCTTCGGCCGCATGCCGACCTGGTCCGAGGTTTATTATTATGTGAATGTCATTCGTTCAAATCCCAGATCCATGGCCTGGTACCGTCAGCTCCAGGCCTCTCCGGGCGGCCAGGTCAACTACGCAGGCAGCTTCGGGAACTACAGCGGCTCAACACAGAAGACGGGAAGTGGCAGTGGAGGCCCGGTACTGACCTCGGCGAGAGGCCAGAGTTCGCATCTGAGTTACTTCTTGATCGCCAGCAGTGGCACGGGGTCGGGTTCGGGAGGCCCGGTGCTCAGGTACACTCGCCCGACAAGTGTGGTCGCCAGCAGTGGCACGGGTTCGGGTTCGGGAGGCCCGGTGCTCAGGTACGCCCGCGCGGCCAGGCCCGCGCTGCGCGTGGTTCACCCGGTTCGCGTCCGGCTGGCCGCCAACCACAGATCCGCACCCTTCCGGAAGCGTGCCTGAGACTGAGACATGAACTCCGGAGCGCAAGACGCATCAAGCCGCCGGGAACACGAGGCCCCCGCAAATCGCGACGGCCGGATCGGTTCCCGGCGCCATGAGTTCTGACTCAGAATCCCGGCAGGCCCCGGGTGTTGCGGCCCACCTGAAAATGGCAGAGCGCCAGCGCGCAGGCGTCGGCGACATCGTGCGGCTCGGGAAGCGTGGGCAGACGAAGCTCGGTCATGATCGCGTGCTGGATCTGCGGCTTGGGGGCCCGGCCGCTCCCGGTAAGCGTTTTCTTGACCCGGGTCGCGGCGTAACCGAAAACGGGGATGCCCCGCGCGGCCGCCGCCAGCACGATCACTCCCCGGGCGTGCGCCATCAGGATGGACGTGCGGGGATGCTTCACGTGGCTGTGGACTCGCTCGAGGGCCAGCGATGCCGGGCAAAACGCGTCCAGCACCTCCTCGATGCCCTGATGCAGGTAGGCCAGCCGCTGGCCCAGCGCGGCGGTCGGAATGGGAGGCCGTATCACGCCGGCCTCCAGGACGTAAGGACCTTGAGAAGACGGCTCGACCAGCGCGTAGCCGGTGACCGTGAGCCCGGGGTCCACGCCAAGCACGCGGCCGGCGACGATCGGTGGCCCGTCCGCCGCGCGTTTTCGCTCGCGCTCGAAGTCGGGCTCAGATTCGCATAAACGGAGGGCCATCCCTGCACACTCCTTGCTTCCCGCGAAGGGAAGCCGGCTGCCTGTCAACGCCGCGGCTCGATCCTCCACCGCGTTCCATCCGGACGGTCTTCCAGCACCACCCCCAGCGCGGACAGTCGGCTGCGAAGCTCGTCGGCCAGCGCGAAGTTCTTCTCCTTGCGAAGCCGCGCGCGCAGCTCCAGCAGAAGCTCCATCAAGGGCGCGGAAAGCGCGTCACCCTGCACCTGTGGCCGGCCGGCCGGCTGACGAAAGAGACCAAGAATCTGGCTGAGCTCGCGCAGCACGGCCATCGCGGCTGCGTACTGCGACGTTTCGCCGCCCGCAACCGCCGGAGAGGCCGCGAGCCGGTTCACGGCGTGCGCGACGTCGTAGAGCTCACCGAGAGCGGCGCCGGTGTTGAAATCGTCGTCCATCGCTTCCAGGAACCGCTGGCGATGCTCGGCCACATCCACGGGCAGCCCGGGGTCTCCGGGTGCTTCCTCCCGGCGCCGGCGGGATGAGCGCATAGAACGACGTTCCGGTGAGCTCCTCGAACCGCTCGAACGCGCGGTAGAAGGTTTGCAGCCCGCGCTCGAGTTCCTCGAGCCGTGTGGGGCCATAGTCGATGGGCCGGCGATAATGGCTGGAGAGCAGCAGTGCCCGCAGCGTGTCTGGCGCGTGCGCCTCGAGCAGGTCGCTCATGAGGACGACCGTACCCGGGTCCGACTTGGAGATCTTCTTGCCGTCCTTGGTCAGGAGCCCGTTGTGCAGCCAGTACGAGGCGAACGTCACGCCGGTGTACGACTCGGACTGGACCACCTCGTTCTCATGGTGCGGAAAGACGAGATCGAGCCCGCCGCCGTGGATGTCGAAGTGCGGGCCCAGGTATTTCATGCTCATGGCCGAGCATTCGATATGCCAGCCGGGCCGGCCCGGTCCCCACGGGCTTTCCCAGGACGGTTCGCCCGGCTTGGAGCTTTTCCAGAGGGCGAAATCGCCGGCATTGCGCTTCAGGCTCGACGACTCGACCCGGGCGCCGGCCACCAGCTCTTCGGGATCGCGGTGGCTGAGCTTGCCGTATTCCGCGGCCCGTGTCACATCAAAGTAAACGTCGCCGCCGGAGGGATAAGCGAAGGCCTTGTCGATCAGCCCCGCGATCATCGTGATGATCTCGGCAATATGCTCGGTGGCGCGGGGCATGGCGTCGATCCCGCTCTCACCCTGAGCCACCCCCAGCGCCTCCAGGCAGTCGAGATAGTCCCGCGTGACCCGCTCCGCCAGCTCGCGGACCGTCGTGCCGTCGTTCCGGGCCTGGACGATCAGCTTGTCATCGACGTCGGTGATGTTCACAACCCAGGTCACACGGTAGCCCAGGTAAACCAGGTAGCGCTTGATCGTATCAAAGATGACCGGCCCGACCATGTGGCCGATGTGGCTCTTGGAGTAGACGGTCGGCCCGCAGACGTACATGCCAACACTGCCGGGCACGACGGTATGAAACGGCTCCTTGGTCTGGGTCAGCGTGTTATAGACTCGTAATGGCATGGAAGCTCGTCATTTCCAACGTATCGACGGGGCGCTCATGATACGAACCGCAGCCGAAGTCCCGCACCTCATCCGGTCTCTCGCTGCTGGATCAGCACGACGGCGTGCGAGCAGATGGCCTCGCCCCGGCCAACGGGCCCGACGCGCTC
This sequence comes from uncultured Planctomycetaceae bacterium, assembly GCA_963833985.1. GTDB lineage: Bacteria > Planctomycetota > Planctomycetia > Isosphaerales > Isosphaeraceae > Aquisphaera. Next base: position 5,050,228 of record CAWIAD010000002.1, on the reverse strand, counting down.
GCCCGTCTTGGCCTTGATGTTGACCGCCGTCTCGGCGAGCCGCAGCAGGTGTGCCAGGCGGGTGCGCATGGCCGCCTTGTGCGGTCCGAGCTTCGGCTCCTGTGCGTGCACGATGACGTCGCAGTTGACCGCGGTCCAGCCCGAAACGGAAAGCCTCTCCACGATATCGGCCAGGAGCCGCGTGCTGTCCAGCCCTTTCCACCGGGGGTCCGTGTCGGGATAGTGTTCGCCGATATCTCCCAGACCGGCTGCCCCCAGCAGCGCATCGGCCACGGCATGGCAGACCACATCCGCGTCGGAATGGCCGGCCAGGCCCCTGGGATGCTCGATCCGCACGCCGGCCAGGATCAGCGGACGTCCTTCCTCCAGCCGATGGGTGTCGTGGCCAAGGCCCACGCGGAACACAATCCCCTCCCAGCAGAATCACTCGGACCACTGAGCCGGCTCTCCGCCAGGGCCCCGCGGATCGTCGTGGCCGCCCACATGGTACTCGCTCTGCCCGTTTCTGGCTATCCCGGGGGCAGGAGTCTCCCGATCGTTCCCTTTTTCCGCAGCGAAAGGGAATTTTGGGAAGAATTGTCTCAAGTTCTGTATCCATGAATCAAAGCGGCAGTCTTCACGGGGGATCCTTCTTCTGGCACAAGTCGTTTATGGCAAAGGATCTGGGATCGATCCGCACACGAGGATTTGACGTTGGCATCGCGCGTGCATATTCATTCATTTCAGTTCGCGGCACCGCTCGCAACGCCAGGAAGGCCGGCAGGCAAGGCGTGGAATCGGGAAGCTGCGAAAGAATCGCACACTGAGGACAAGACGTTCTACCCTGAGCAAGGAGGAAACCATGCTGGTCTTGAGCCGTAAGCTGAACGAGAAGATCGTGATTGATGGCGGCATCGTCGTGACCGTGGTGAAGATCGAGGGTGGTCAGGTCCGCCTGGGCATCGACGCGCCCGGTCACATCAAGGTGTTCCGGCAGGAGATCCTGGAAAAAACCGGCAGCGGCCCCGTCCGCCAGGCCCTGGCGACCGCTGGCGTCTGATGCGCCAGCCTCATCGAGCAAGAGTCGCCCCCTCCCCGCCCCGCCGTGCCTGGATATCAGGGTGAGGGGGCAGCGGACAGGATCCGGAGAAGCAAAGCCCCGGCGTCTCCGTATCGCCCCTTGGCAGCGCTGCCCGTCCCTGATATTCTCGTCATTCCTTGCCGGTTCGTGCGTGAATCGCGGTGGCCGTGGTGGTACAATCCTCTGTTCACCGAGGAATCGGCGACTTCAGCGATTACCGCCGTGATCGAGGGCCGTAACAGGCTGGTCGGCCGCCGCCTGGCGCTCGATCGATTCCGGCTGACCCTGGAAAGGAAAGAGAGAACGCGACTGTGGTGAAGTTACGGGTGCGGGCTGGCGAGTCCATCCAGGAAGCGGTTCGACGCTTCCGCAAGTTGTGCGAGAGAAGTGGCTTACGCAAGGAGATGCGGCGCAAGGCCTACTATGAGAAGCCGAGCGAGCGGCGCCGTCGCGAGGAACTGAAGCGGTTGCGTAAGGCGCGCCAGCACCAGACGTCCCGGGTCTGATCTCGTCGCGTTTCCGGCCAGGCGGCTGGCCCGCCATCGCGTTTTCCGGGTCACGCCACGCGCACGAATCGCGCTCGCCGGGCGGGAACCGGTCATCCCGGTGGTCAGACGCAAACCTGCTCCGCGGGAGACGACTCCCGGAGGTGGCGCAGGCGGATCGGCTCGACCTCGGCGGCCACGAACTCATCGACCTGACGTGCGGATCGCCCCACGAACCGGGCCGGATGGGTGATCGCGGCGAAATCGACGGCAGGAAAAGCGGGATCTTCCCTCAGCCGGTCGATCAGGTCGTTCTCTGCGGCGCCCGCCTTGAGCCGCTCCGCGGCCGCGAGGGAATGCACGCGGATCCGCTCGTGAAGCGCCTGGCGATCGCCTCCGGCCGCCACGGCCGCCATGAGCAGGTTCTCGGTCGCCATGAACGGCAGTTGCTCGGCCACGTGCCGGGCGGTCACCGCTTGATGGACAATCAGGCCCGGAACGATGTTCGCATAAAGTTTCAGCAGGGCGTCAGCCGCCAGGAATGCTTGCGGAAGCACCAGGCGGCGAACCGCACTATCGTCCAGCGTGCGTTCCAGCCATTGCGTGGCGGCCGTCTGGCCGGCTGCGGCCGGCAAGGCCGACAAGAATCTTGCCAAAGAGCATAAACGCTCTGCTCGCATGGGATTGCGCTTGTACGCCATGGCCGATGAGCCAACTTGCTCGGCCTCGAAGGGCTCCTCGAGCTCACGCTCGTGAGCGAGCAGGCGAAGATCCGTCCCGAAACGATGTGCGCTCTCGGCCAGCCCGGCCAGGGCCCCGACCACCTGGGAATCAATCTTCCGCGAATACGTCTGGCCCGAGACCGTACACGTCTTCTCGAAGCCAAAAGCCGAGGCGACCTTGCGGTCCAGCGCCTCGACCTTCGCGTCGTCACCCCCGAACAGCGCCAGGAAGCTGGCTTGCGTGCCCGTCGTCCCCTTGACTCCCAGGAAGGCTAACTCCGATCGCCGGCGCTCGACCTCGGCGAGGTCGAGGACCAGTTCGTGGCACCAGAGCGTCGCCCGCTTGCCGACTGTCACCAGCTGGGCCGGCTGGAAGTGGGTGTACCCCAGGCACGGCAGGTCTTTCCACCGCACGGCGAAGTGCGCCAGGTCGTCGATCACGCGAGCGAGCTGGCCGCGCAACAGATCGAGCGCTTCCCGCATCAGGATCAGGTCGGTGTTGTCGGTCACGAAGCAGCTTGTCGCGCCCAGGTGGATGATCGGCCGCGCCTCGGGGGCGGCGTCTCCGTAGGCGTGGATGTGGGCCATCACATCGTGCCGGAACCGTTGCTCGTAGGCCTCGGCGGCGGCGAAATCAATGTGGTCCACCTGCGCCCGCAGCGCCTCGATCTGCGATGGCGTGATGTTCAACCCGAGCGCATGCTGGGCCTCGGCCAGAGCGACCCAGAGCCGCCGCCAGGTGCTGAACTTGACCTGGGGGGACCACAGCCTCGCCATGCGCCGGCTGGCATAGCGGACGATCAGGGGATTATCGTACGTTTCGTATTGTGACATGAAAAAACATCTGTCAAATCTGGTGAGTCTCACGTTTCCGGGCCGAATCACATTCCGCCCAGCGCATGGGCCCGGCTGACGCGCGTGATGGCCAGGTAGAACGCCGCGGTTCGCATGGAGATCTGCTTGCGCTGGGACAGCTCGTACATCTCGCCGAAGGCGTCCACCAGGCGTTTCTCTTCCTCGCGGTGGATCTGTTCGAGCGGCCAGCGGAAGTGCTGGAGGTTCTGGACCCATTCAAAGTAGCTGACGATCACGCCGCCCGCGTTGGCCAGGATATCCGGGACCACCGGAATGCCGCGCGCGTTGAACACCTCGTCGGCCTCGGGCCACGTGGGACTGTTGGCGGCCTCGACGACCAGGCCGGCCTGGACGGCAGCCGCCATCTCCTTGTCGAAGACCCCGCCCAGGGCCGCGGGGATGAGGACGTCCACCGGCAGGAGCAAGAGCTGGTCGTTGGTGGCGGGCTCTCCGCCCTTGAAGCCGACGACCTTCCGGCTCACGGCAACGTGCCGGTCAAGCTCGGCAATGTCCAGTCCCGCGCGGTTCACCACGGCGCCGTAGGCGTCGGAGACGGCCACGACCTTGGCCCCTTGCCGCCAGAGATATCGCGCGGTGTGGCTGCCGACGTTGCCATAGCCCTGGATGGCGAAGGTCGAGCCGGCGATCGACCGGCCCAGCCGGGAGAGCAGCTCGCGAGTCACGATTGCGACGCCGTATCCCGTGGCAGCCTCGCGCCCCTCGGAGCCGTGGAACTCCACGGGCTTGCCGGTGACACAGGCCGGGTGGAACCCCTCAAACTTGCCGTATTCGTTCATGATCCAGGCCATGACCTGGGCATCTGTTCCCATGTCGGGAGCGGGGATGTCCTTGAAGGGCCCGATCATGTCGTGGATCTTCTCGATGAACCTGCGCGTGAGGCGCTCCATCTCGCCGCGCGACAGCTTGGTCGGGTCGCAGTTGATCCCTCCCTTGGCTCCCCCGTAGGGCAGGTCCACCAGCGCGGTCTTCCATGTCATCAGGCTGGCCAGCGACCGAGCCTCGTCCTGATCGACCAGGGGATGGTAGCGCAGTCCGCCCTTGTAAGGGCCGCGCGCGTTGTCGTGCTGGACGCGGTAGCCGATGAAGTTGCCGATTGCTCCGGAATCCAGCTCGATGACGACCTCGACCCGGACCTCGCGGTCGGGGGTCACAAGCAGGGTCCGGATGTTGTCGGTCAGCCCGAGCAGCTTGGCGGCCTGGTCAAAATAGAGACTTGTCGCCTCGAAGGCTTGCATTGGCGGGTCAATCCCAGGATAACGGACCAAGAGGAGCGGTTGGTGGCCAGCAACGCCCGCCCCCCGATCCTATACGGACCACCCCACCCCGAGCAATGGTCCTGGCGGCCGGTCCACGGCCGCACCTGCGCTGGTAGGAAAGTGACGGCCACGACTGGCCTTGCGGTCAACGGCCAGGCACTCCCGGAGCGATCGGGGCAAGGGTCGAGCCGGACCGGACTTCCAGCCGGCGCGGCCGGTCCATGCCTTTTTCTGGACAAGGAAATGCCCATGCAACCCTGGCGGCTCGCGGATATCACTTACGGCCGGGTCAAGTCGAACCCTGTGTACGAGGTGGCGGTGCTTCCCCTGGGAGCGACGGAACCGCACAACCTCCACCTCCCCTACGGGACCGACACGTTCCAGGTCGAGACCATTGCCAGCCGCGCCGCGGCCCTGGCCAGCGAGCAGGGTGCGCGGGTGCTGGTCTTGCCGAGCATTCCTTACGGCACGGAAACCAACCAGATGGGCTTTCCCCTGGCGATGAACCTGAGTCCCTCGACCCTGTGCCGGGTGATCACGGACCTGGTCGACTCGCTGGCGACACACGGAGTCCTCAAGTGCCTGCTGCTCAATGGGCACGGCGGGAATGACCTGAAGTGGGTCCTCCGGGAGCTTCACCGGGCCACTCCGGTCCACCTCTTCCTGTGCAACTGGTACAAGGTTGCCGCCGATGGCTACGAAACCATCTTTCAGTGCAAGGATGACCACGCCGGAGAAATGGAGACCAGCATGGGACTGGCCCACTTCCCGGACCTGGTCGCACTCGCGGAGGCCGACGCCGGAACCGTTCGCTCCAGCCGGTTCACGGCGGTGCAGAAAGGATGGGTGGAGCTGACCCGGCCCTGGCACCTGCTGACCACCAACTCGGGCTCGGGAGATCCTCGTGCAGCGACCGCCGCCAAGGGCGAGGCGGTCACTGAGCTGGTGAGCCAGCGCATCGCCGCGTTCCTGAGGGAGCTCGCGCGCAGCCCGCTCGACGAACACTTTCCTTTTTAAGCATGCGTTCGGGGGACCGGATCGATGGAATCAGCCGGGTCAGTCGCGTTCGCTTTGCTCTCCATGCGCGACCGCCGCACGCCACACCGGCGCTCGATGCTGCGGGCGCGGGTCTGGATGATCGCCTTGTTGTGCGCGGCTCCGGGGGGATGTTCGGCCCGGCGAGACGTCTCGCCCGAGCCGGCGAAAGCTCAGGCAGCCCCGGCCGTGAAGGAATATGTACTGCGGGGAGAGGTGAAGAGGGTCGAGAAGGCAACGAAGGAGGCGATCATCCGCCACGAGGCGATTCCCGGTTTCATGGAAGCGATGACGATGCCGTTCCGGATCGGCGATCCGGCCGTTCTGGATGATCTTCGGCCCGGCGATCAGGTGGAAGGGAAGCTCCGCGTCGAGCAGGAGAACGGCACGACCAGGGATTACCAGCTGGTCGATCTGAGGGTGGTGGCTGTTGCGCCCGCACCGCCCCTGGTGCTGGACCTGTCGCGCGATCGGCCTGGACTCCGGCCCGGCCCGAAGCGGCTGGAGGTAGGAGACCTGGTGCCCGATTTCCGCTTGACCGGTCAGGACGGACAGGTGTACAAGCTCTCGGACCTGAGAGGTAAGGTCTTGGTACTGACGTTCATCTATACCCGCTGTCCGCTGCCCGATTTCTGCCCCGCCATGGACCGGCGATTCGCCGACCTGGCCATGTCGATTGCGGCGTTCCCCGCCCGGGCCGAGAAGATCCGGCTGGTGTCGATCTCGTTTGACCCCGAGCATGATACGCCGGAGATCCTCCGCACGCATGCCCGGATCCGGGGGGCGACGCCTCCACTCTGGAGTTTCGCGAGCGCCGCACACGACGAGCTGGCAAGGGTCGCCGGGCCGCTTGGGCTCGTTTACGGCCCCGGTAAGGATGAAATCATTCATAACCTTTGCACGGCGGTCATCGATCCGCAAGGCCGCCTGGTGCGGCTGGAAGTGGGGACCCAGAGAAACAAATGGTCATCTGCCGACCTTCTCAAGACGGTCTACAGCGTCCTTCCCCGCACCAGGGGATGACCGCGCAGGTGCAACGGGAGGCCGCGACGAATGTGGATCCATCTGGCTGGAACATTCGCTCCTACAAGCCTTTGTGAATCGGACACGGGCCACGCCAGGCCGTCTCCGAATAGGTTCGTAATGCTGGATCTAACAAATTGACGGATCTAAGCCATTAAAGATTGCAGATCGTGGTTGACATTTGTTAGAGTAGCAATAAGATGTTGACAACCACCCACGTCGAGATACGTTCGCGCAATGTCGTGAACGTTTCGTTGACGGATCAGGCTTCCATGGCTGGCTACATGGATCAATTCAGTGGTGGATTGACAACGATGACGATGTTGTTTGCGATCAGGCGATGTTTATGATGGATTACTGATGGTTGCCAAGTCGCGCCTGGTCCGCAGTTCGTCGTCGTTCCGGGAGTCAGCGTGAAGCAGGGAAAGTTTCTGGCGGGTCATCAAGCAGGCCGTCATGCGCAGGAGAGTAGTTTTATGGCAGCGACGAAGACCAGTCCCAAGACCGCGGTCGCGACACGCACCGCCAACAGCAAGGTGAAAGCTCCCAAGGGAGCCGACCACCGGTTCCAGCAGGCAAAGCGGGCGTCGATCCTGCTCAAGCACGTGAGCGACCCCACGCGTCTGCAAGTGATCTTGATCCTGGCAGAAGGCGAGCGCCACGTCGGCGCCCTGTGTGCGCAGCTCAGTCAGAGCCAGCCCGCGGTGAGCCACCACCTGGCGCTCTTGCGGCATGGCAACATCATTGCCCCGCGCCGCCAGGGTAAGAACAACTTCTACAGCCTCACCGAAACCGGTTCCGATCTGGCCCGCGTGGTCAAGAACCTGATCTCCTGACAGACCTCTCGAAAACCCCTGGCCTGCCGTGGCGACGACCGTTCGCCATCCTGTTCGCCCGCTGCCCCAATGCCGAGTGGTTCCGCGGGCGAATCAGGACCATGCCCGGCGAGTTGTGTGCCGCGCCATCCTGGAGACTGCCTGGCGGATCTCGAACCGCCGGGCCGGCCTCGCCGCCTCGTTCCGAGCCACGCGCTCCTCTCCCGCATCCGACTTCAAGGTTCTCTCAGGCTTTCACGGTAGGATCCTTTGACCGACGGCGGTGTTCAGCCCAAGCATGCTGCGGCGGTGCCGCACCACCGTGTCAAGGTAGGATTTGACCGTGTCGTTGTAGCTCCTTTGCGCCTGGATGTACGCGACGGCGTTCGTCTCGCCCCCCTGAAAAAGCTTGCGCCGGTCATCCAGCGAGCGGCTTGACGTCGGCAGGATCCCCGTGCGGATCCGTTCTGAGATCTGCCCGCTCACCTGGTATTCCTTGGCCGCCTGCTGCACTTCGGTGATGATCCGCCGCAGTGCGCCCTCCAGTTCGATCTGCGACTGGGTGACGTTCTGCCGGGCCCGTTCGATGTTCCCCTGGTTGCGGTTGTAGACCGGCAGCGGGACGGTCATCCCGAGCGCCCACGATATGGCGCTCTGCTTGCCGAACGGGGCGTTGTTTTGAAAGGTGTAGGGCTGGTACAGCAGGTATGCATCGGAATAGCGGTTGGCACGCGCCAGCCGCACGCCGGACTCCGAGAGCTGTAGCCCCAGCCGGTACGCCTGCGCGTCCGGCCGGCAGTTGACGGCACGTTGCACCAGCTCTTCCAGTGCTGGCGGAGCCGGCCCCCGGTCGAGGATACTGCCGCGGACCTCCAGCGTCTCGGCCTGGTCGGGCGGCAGATAAAGCAGCATCCCCAGCGTTCGCCTGGCTTTGCGCAAGCTCTCCTCGGCGTCCAGCACGCCCACCTCCGCAATTTGTCCTTGCGTCTTGATATCCTCCACGTCCGCCCGCGAGCTGAGGTCCTTCTCGTACAACAGCTCCGTCTTCTGGAGGAGTACGCTGAGTCCCTTCACACTCGCCCTGGCGTACGTGACCGTCTGCCGCGCGGCCAGCACATCCACGAACGCGGTGTACAGGTTGTTGATCTCCAGCCGTACCGCGTCCTGGAACTGGGCCTCGGTCACCTTCAGAGCGCGGACGGCGTAGTCTGTCCGGGCCAGGCGCTTGTGCGAGAAATCGATCGGGTGCGAGACGTTCAGGTCATACTGGGTCGGGCCGCCCGGCTTGCGATCGTTGAAGACTCCGTAGGGGACAAGCTGACTGTCGGCGTAGAGTATCGGGTTGGCGCGCAGGCTGGCCGTCAAGATATCCGCTCGAGCCTGCGGGATCTCCATGCGTTTCGAGAGCAAGTCGGGATTGTTGTGGACCAGAATCTCGATGGCCTGGTCGAGCGTCAGGCCGTTGGCCGGTCCCTCGCTGGCTTCCTCGGTGGGCAGCGAAAGCGTTCCATAGAGGGGCGCTCGCGGCACCGGCAAAGGTGCTGGCACGGTGATTCCGGTCGGCTGTGGGATCTGCATGCCCTGCCCGGGCATGGTGATCGCCGCCGGCACCCGCGGCGCGGCGGTGCCGATCCGGTTCAGCAGCATGCTGCCGCTCCCGGGCTGGTTTCCCAGGATCATCGACCCCGCACCCGGCATCGTCCCGAGTCGCGACTGACTCGACCCCGGGGCCGCCGTCATCGAGCCCATCATTTGCGTGTTTTCGATGGTCGGAGCTTGCCCCCGCAGCACTCCCGGGCAGACGAGCCACCCGAGACATGCCATGAGAAACAGCTTCCTGCCTGATCGCCGCATACTCGACCTCGTTTCATCGTCGCTCGGACCCCGTGCAGACGGGATGCGACGCATGCCGGAGTTCGTCCTGAGACTCAGACGGCTTTTTCACAAGTTTATCGGGTTCTCCCAAACGCCGAGTTTACCGGATTTTATCGGATCCACGCGGCCTTCCTATAAACCCTGGAACCAGCAGAATCGCCACAACCCGAAGTGTCTCGCTGAAAACCCCTGTCGCCGGATCTTCGGCGAATCGTCCGGAAATCCTGGAGCCACCTGTCCCCAGGCCCGATGCGCGGGTAATTTGAACGCCGGTGAATCGGGCGATGCGTATCTCACCAGGCAGGCGGAGGGTGACCACGATGCTCGCGATCAGCCAGGGGATAGTGAAGACATGTGAGGGCTTCACCCGTCGTGAGTTTCTCCGCGTGGGTGGGCTGGGGCTCGGTTCACTGGGGCTTACGCTGACCAGGTCAGCAGCCCGGGCGGCTCCCGCGGACCGGCGTGGTCATGACCGGGCGGTCATCCTGCTCTTGCTCGTGGGCGGGCCGAGCCAGCTTGAGACCTTCGATCCGAAGCCGGACGCGCCCCGAGAAATCCGCGGCCCCTTCAACTCGATTGCCACAAGGGTCCCAGGCGTGCGCATTTGCGAGCATCTGCCGCGGCTTGCCGACCGCATGGACCGCCTGGCGCTGGTGCGTTCCCTCCATCACGATGCCGCCCCCATTCACGAAACAGGATACCAGCTCTTGCAGACGGGTCGGCTCTGCCCGCCAGGGGAGGAGCATCCGCACCTTGGGGCCGTGACCCGATGCCTGACGGAACGGCAGAGTTCTGTGCCGTCTTGCGTCGTGCTGCCTGGGCCTATTCAGAACACGGGCGTGCGGGCGTCCCACGGCCAGACGGCCGGCTGGCTCGGGCCGGCCTACGAGCCGTTCACGATCGTCGGAGATCCCGGCTCACCAGCCTGGGACGGCCGCGCGACGCTCGATCAGACGCGGCGCTGGCTCGATCGGTCCCGGGACGACTTCGATCTGCCTGGACTGCTGGCAGCCGCTCCAGCCGCGGCCACCTCTGCCCTGACCCCCGAGGCCAGCTCCGCTTTCCGCCTGGATCGCGAGCCCGGGGCGGTTCGAGACGCGTACGGCCGGAACAGCTTCGGCCAGAGCTGCCTGCTGGCGCGCCGGCTCGTCGAGTCGGGTGTTCGTATGGTGACTGTGAACATGTTTGATACCGTTTTTGACAAAACCACCTGGGACTGCCACGGCTCCGCGCCTTTCAGCACGCTCGAGGATTACTCCGGTTCCCTCTTGCCGACCCTCGACCGGGCTCTCTCAACCTTGCTGGACGACCTGGACTCGCGCGGTCTGCTCGAGACCACGCTCGTGGTGGCAACGGGGGAATTCGGGCGGACGCCACGGCTCAACATCGCGGGCGGCCGCGACCACTGGCCGGGCGTCTGGAGTGCGCTTCTGGCGGGCGGAGGCGTGCGCGGTGGGCAGGTGGTGGGTGCCAGCGACCCGCACGCCGGGGCTCCGTCAAGCCGGCCCGTGCGGCCGCAGGAACTGCTCGCCACCATGTACCGCAGCCTCGGGATCGCACCTGACCACAGACTGCAAAACCCGGCGGGCGAGCCGTTCGTGCTGGCGGCCGGCGCGCAAGCAATTGCCGAGCTGTTCACTTGACCGCACCGGGTTTGAAACCCGGCGCCGCGATGATCGTCCGGACGAGCTTGCCGTCGGCCACGTTCCAGAGCCGGACCTCGCCGTCCCAGCTTCCCGAGGCCAGGGTCTTGCCATCCGGCGAGAAGGCCAGCGCGTAGACCCAGTCGGTGTGTCCCGACAGTGTGCGGACCGCCGAGCCGTCAGCCGCCTTGAAGAGCCGGACCGACTTGTCCGCGCTGCATGCCGCCAGCAGCGTGCCGTCGGGGGAGCGGCGCACCCGGAACACGGCACCGCCGAACCCGCCCAGCTCCTTGGTTTGCTTCGCCTCTCCCTCAGTGGTCCAGATGCGGACCTCGCCGTCCTCGCCCCCGCTGGTAACCGTCTTGCCGTCGGCCTGGAAACTCACCGTGTCCACCGGCTGACCGTGCCCCGTGAATGTCACCAGAGACTCCTTCCTGGCGACGTCGAACACCTTGCAGGTCTTGTCGCGGCTCGCGGTGGCCAGGCGCTTGCCGTCGGGGCTGAACGCGATATCGAAGATCCAGTCGGCGTGGTCCTCGATCTGCACGATCGTCTTGCCGGTCTCGGCATCGTGGATGCGGACGGTCCGGTCAGCTCCTGCCGTCGCCAGGCGCTTGCCGTCGGGGCTGAATTCCACCGCGAAGACCGCGTCCTGGCTCTCGGCAAGGTCGCGTACCGGATCGAACCCCTCCTTGCTCACCGCCCAGAGCTTCACCAGGCCGTACTGGCCGGGGTCGCCGCCGGCCGTGGCCAGGAAACGGCCGTCGCGGCTGAAAACCAGCGCGTATGTCCGCTCGCAAAGGCCGGGGACCCGCTGGCCGAGCAGCCCATCCGATACATTCCAGAATGTGATTTCGTGATAACCGGACGCCACGACCTGCTTGCCGTCGGGAGTGAACGCCAGCGCCGTGATCGGCACGGTGACGGGATAGACCCGCGGGATATCAACCTTCCGGTTCTTGCGCAGCAGGAACGTCCAGTCCTCGGCCGGACTCGCACCTTCGTACCTGGCTCCCTCGGCGATCCACCGCTCCAGCAGCTTGATCTCCTCCGGCGGTAAGGGATCGAGCTTGTACGGCATGCGCGGCTCCGCGTCGGGCAGGACCACATCCAGGAAAAAACTCTCGTCGGGTTTGCCCGGGACCACCGTCATGCCCTCGCCCTGCTTTCCCCCCCTGGCAAGCTGGGCGAACGTCGTCATCACGTACTTGCTTTCCGATTTCTTGGGATTGTGGCAGGCGATGCAGTTCTTCACCAGGATGGGCGCGATGTTGCGCAGGAAGCTCACCGGCTGGCCCTGGCCAGGTTTTGTATCCGCTGCCGGTTTGTCCTGCCCATGCCCTGTATTCTTGACTGCGGGCCGCTCGGAGGCCGGCTTCGCGGGTGGCTGAGGATCATCGGCCCGCGCGGACGCGAGCGAGCAGAAAGCCAGAAGCAGGCCGAGCCAGGCGCGGGCGGTCATGATCGAGCCGTTGGTGATGTCCATGGCCATGAGAGTCTCTTGATGGGTTCAGGATAATGGCTACCTGGCGCGATCCACCTGGAGCGAAAGCCGGACCGGGGCAGACGGGTAATCCTTCTTTCCGACCTGGTATCCCAGGCTGAGCTGCACGGCGGTGGACCCCTGGGCCGCGTGCGCGCGTCTGCTTCGAACTTGATGCGGAAGTCCGAGGCGCCGCGAGCGACCGTGACCGCGCCGGCCTTGAGCCCGGAAGGGAGGCCGCTCGCTCGAACCGTCACGGGCTCGTCGAAGCCGCCTCTGCGCACCACGCGTCCCCGGAGCTCCACCGCTTGCCCCTGGGCCACCTTCATGGCCTGTGCGCCCAGCAGCAGTTCGGCGGGCGGGACCAGGTCAAGTGTGACGGCCGGGATCCCGATCGTCTGGTCAGCGCCCGCGAACTTCCCGCGGGCTGTCAAGGCGATCGTCATCCGGCCGAGCGGTGCCTCGAGTGAGGTGTTGACCGAGATGGCCGCCCGGTCCGACTTCGCCGCAACCTTGGTGGCCGGAATCGACAGTCCGGGCGGCAAGGGCAGGGGGCTGACTTGCAGCTCTGCCTCGGCGTTCTTGCCTCGCTCGACCGTGACCGGGATGGTGCCGCCCAGCCCGCGGGCGATCTCGAGCACGCCGCCGGGCGCATCGATCCGGACAGGTCCCGCCACCGCCGGAGCGACGAAAACTCCACGCTGCGTCAGGGTGCTGGTTGGCAGGACGGACTGGCTGGCGAAGACGAGCTGCCGGGTCGCGTCGGCGTCAAGCGCTGATCCGGGTCCCTGGCCGCGGCCCAGCAGCCTGAGCGGTGCGGCCGGAAAATCGGCGGCCGCCGTGGCCGAGACCGAAAACGCGCCCAGATCCTGGCCCGACGCGATGGTACCCGTTCGGACAGCCAGCCCGGCCGGCGGGTCCGCGAGCGACAGCTCGATCGGTCCATTGTATGCGGATCGCTTCACGGTCACGCCCAGGACCGCGGTCCCGCCTCGGGGAACGCTCAGCTCGGCCGCATCCAGCTCGATCGCGAAACCAGGCACGATGGGGCTGACGACAATTCGGTAGGGAAACCCCACTCCGCCCCGGCCCTCGAGGTCGCGCAGGGCCAGCGTGATTTCGCTGGTTCTGCCGGGAACCGTGAAGTCGACCGAGGGGTCCGGAAGTGCGATCCCTCCCTTGGCAGCCTGCGCTTCGGGAACCGCGATGGCCGTATCGTCGGCGGTGGCGAGCACCGAGCCGCCGGCGCCGAGGATCTGGAGCACGCCGTCCAGGGCCGAGCCGTCCTGCGAGGCCTCGACGGCGATGTGCAACCGCTCGCCGGGAGTCACCGCCAGCACGAAGCGATCCTCGTCGCCGGCTGGATCGATCCTGCCGTTGAGCACCACTGGGGCCACCGCCTTGATGGGCGAGGCAGCCGGATCGGCCGGCTCGCGCAGCTCCGGCAGGACGCTGGTCACCAGCGGATGCAGCGATTCGACATCGAGGCCCGCCCCCGGGCCGGTTGCCAGTCCAAGCATCCCCTGGCTGATCCTGGGAACACACAGCAGCGTCCCGGTTGAACGCACCAGCGGAAGCGCCGCGAAGTACGTTGTCCCGAGCGTTCCGCCACGGAGCTCCAGCCCCAACGTGTCTCCCTCCCGGCCTCCGAGCGGATAGACCTCATCGGCCACGGGGACCGGTCCAACCAGCAGCCGATAGACGGGCCGGCCACCCCCCTGATAGCGTGAGTCGGAAAGCTCGATCACGTAGTCGCAGTCCTCGGGCAGCGTGGCCACCAGCCTGGCATCGGTCAGGAGCCCGAGCGTATCGTCGGCCGAGGCGACGAACCGCCGGCGGCTGGACGCGGTAGTCAGCCGGAGCGCCGGATCAACGCCCGAGCCGATGCGGGCGCACTGGGCATCGATCACGATCACCTCTCCTGCCTTGCCGGCGAACCGAAAGTAGTCCACGTCATTGCCAGCAACCTCGCCCTCGACAACCAGGGGAATCGCCGGCAGCACCTGGGCCGACTCGAAGTTGGTGTTGTCTTCCTTTTCACTGACCTGTGGAAGCTGCCCGACCGCGAACAGCAGGGGATTGGAAACGCCGCCTTCTGTCTGGACGCGGACCGGGTAAACACCCACTGCGACCTTCGCCGGTACCGTCAACCGGAAGCTCCAAAGGCCCGCGCTGCTTCGCTTCGGCTCGACCGACTCAACCCGGCCGGTAAACGGTCCGACGAACCGCGGGTTTCCGGAGAGCCCTAAGCCGCGGATCGTCACCTCGCTGGTCACCCCGCGCTGCACTCCGAGCGGCCGTATGTCGCTTATCCGCGGCGCCCCAGCCTGAACCGGGTCGCCCTGGAACAAAACAGCGATGCAGCACGCAATCACCGCATTCGCGGTCCGGGTCATGCGACGGTCTCCGGCGGTTTGGTCCTGGCAGCAACGTGACCGGCACCCGCGGACAGAGAAAGGTTTCTCCAGTCGCGCCATGCCTGGTCCATCCGGACCACGCGATGTCGTTCGTTTTCGGGGCGGGTAAAGCGGAGGCAATTCGACGTTCGTGGAACACAAGTTCAACCTCGCATCGCAGAGTTCCATTGTCAAGCAGGCGCGTCGCGAGGGAGCCGCCGTTTCCTCCCCGCCTGGAGACTGGCGCAGAAAAATGGGTTCGTTCTCCTCCGCTTTCGCTCCATTTTCATGGGCGTAACTCTTTGGGACGTTGTGAGTTAAAGGTCACAATCCATTTGGCTTCGATCGGTCACTTTTTCGTACTCCAATCTGACGAATCCCGCGTCCCCACACCGATCCCAGGCAGCCCACTGCTAGCCGGCCGGCCAACCCCTGAACGAGGGCGCGGATGAAGATCAGCGACCTGCCGCAGTAACTTACGCACCGTCCCATCCTACCAGTTTACGGCACGATCACGGTGCTCTGACGATTCCAGTCCGCCCAGCGACGGCTCATTATTGATGAGGTGGCCGCGCGGGTCCGGGGGTCCTCACACCAGGCGCTTACGCCCAGGTCGGTAACTACATGCGCGACTGCGGGGCTCACCCGGGCACAGTGTCGGCGATCCGGCAGTCCAATACGTGTGACCACGTGCGTGAGCACGTGGTTCGGACGGGCGCAGCCTGCACTTCCGCCCAGCTCGGCGCCCGCGTACGTGAGCACGTGGCTCGGACGGGCGCAGTCACGAGCGATCCGGCAGTCCAATACGTGTGACCATGTGCGTGAGCACGTGGTTCGGACGGGCGCAGCCTCCAACCTCGGCCGTGAGGCCGACCTTCCGTTTGGAGCGACGCGCATTACCACGGTCGCCGCGGACTCACCGTGCCGGGCAAGCGGCCCAGGTTGCCGCCCGCGTACGTGAGCGTGTGGTACCGACGAGCGATCCGCAGGCGAGAGATACGCGTGACCACGTGCGTGAGCGCGTGGTTCGGACGGGCGCAGCCTCCAACCTCGGCCGTGAGGCCGACCAGAACCTGGACCGACACACAGCGCATCTCGCCGCGGGCTCACCGTGCCGAGCAGCCGCCTAGGTTGGCCAGGTGATGCCGGCCCAGCCGACCGGCCACATCCCGCAGACGTTCCCGGCTGGCGGCGAAGAACCGTCCCAGCAGCCGACCGCCCGCCAGCTTCAGCAGCCGTGCCTGCCAGCTCTCGGCATTGCTCCCCAGCCGCTCCAGTATCCCGTCCAGCTCCGCCGAGATCGCCGCCTTCCCCTCGCGAAACAGCCGCCCGGTGTAGTCCACAAGCAGCAGGTAGTTCCCCAGCGAGAGCCCCTCGAGCATCCCTTCGCGACCCGAGTCGAGCCGCCGGCGGTCCTCGATCGGACAGAGCCAGAGCTGCTCCTCCAGCCCGCTCGCCGCCTTCGACCCCGCCACGCTGCCTTGCTTCGCGGCTTGCAGATCTTCTGCTCGCCCCTGCTCCTGAACATGCTCGACCCGTTCCTTGATCGACGTGTGCGGGCTGGCTTCCGGAACCTGGGCGATCCCCGCCGCCACCGGGTTCAGATCGATGTAGGCACACGTCGCCAGCAGCGATTCCTCGTCCAGGATCGCCACGCTCTGGAACCGCCCCTCGAAGAACGCCCCGCGTGTGTTCTCCTCGCGGTTGGCCATCCGCGATAGCGGCTCCTTGAGGCACTTCATGAACCAGCTCAGGCTTTGCAGCCGCTGGCGTGCCATCACCACCCACTTCACGTCTTTCAGCCGTTCCGTGACCCAAGCCTCCGAGACCGGCAGTGCCTTTCGAGCCCTGTCGCGGGGCGGAAAAAGCCTCCCCCAGCGCCGCACGACCTCTTCATCCGGCCACCCCGCCGCCACATCCGGGTCGAGCCGCACCAGCAGATGTAAGTGATTATCGAGGATGGCGAACCCGCCCACGGCGATCGAGAAGATCTCCGCAAGTTCCTGGAGTCGCCGTTCGATCCATTCCTTGCGGTCGATCCCGCCCTCCCCCAGCAGGAACGCCCGCCGCACGCACCGCGTGATGCAGTGATACCAGCGGGTAACCGACGGATCAACCAGATGCGCACGCGCGATCGTCATGAACGAACCTCCTGGCAAGATCTGCGCAACCTATCAGATCAGTGCGGCCAGGGCAAGGCTGCGTTGCCTGTCCTTTTCTGTCCTCTTTTCTGTCCTTTTCTGTCTTGTCCTTTCTGTCTTTGATCAGTGCGGCCAGGGCAAGGCTGCGTTGCCTGTCCTTTTCTGTACTTTTCTGTATGCCTGTCCTTTTCTGTCTTTCCTGTCCTTTTCTGTCTTTCCGTCCTTTTCTGTCTTTCCTGTCCTTCTGTCCTTTTAGGCCATCGCCGACGCGGCTGCCTTCGACAAGCTCGACATCAATCGCAACGTCGACTACGACGACCAAGCCTACAGCGAGGTGGTTCGTGATTACCAGAAGAAACCTCAAGGCCGTGGCCGACAAGATCGAGGGCGGCACGCGGGGCGAGCTGATCCAAGTGGACCCGCTGCAGGCGGCGGCGGGCGGCCGGGATGAGGAGTGGATCACGGGGCTGAGGCTCGAGAAGGCGGAGGGGTAAGGCTTTCGCCGAATCGGCGGTTATTCCCAAGAGATCGTCCGGGGAGCCGTGTATCATGGGGGGGGCCGAGCGGAGATCGCCGATGAAATCCAAGGCGACAGGCCAGGGTCGAGACGGCATCCCGGCTTGGGCAGCTTGGTGCTCCCTGCTGATGGGCGCGGTTTCCCTCCTGATCGGGCTCGGCTTCGGAGTGCGCTCAGTGGGCCTTTGGTTCGGCACGGTCCGCACCACGGGGACGATCGTCGGGCAGGAGCGCCAGCCGGGCCCCGAGGGGGGCTATATCCCCGTCGTCGCCTACGAAGTCGATGGTTCGTCGTATCGATGCAAAGGAGCGGTCGGTTCCAATCCAGCCAGTTTCACAATCGGGCAGAGCATCGCCGTGCGGTACAGGGCGGCTCAGCCATCCCTGGGATACGTCGATACCTTCTTCGATCGATGGTTGATCCCGCTGGCGTTCGGCGGTGTGGGGCTGTTCTTCGCAGGATTCGGTTACGCGGCATTGACGCGGGATGGGACTCCGGCGAAGCGGGGCAGCTGAAAGCTGGGGGAAGCCGACTGGAGGCGAAGCCATGCGTCGCATCCTGATCGACCGGGCGCGGGACCGGGGCCGCCTGAAACGGGGCGGCGAACGACCGGCAATCGCGCGAAATCCCGGGAGGCGTCACGATGGGCCTGTCCGATCCTAGCTTCCACATGGACGAAGTCTTACAGCGGTTCAGCCGCGAGATCGGTGCCGAATACCACCCGGGCGACGGGCCGTACAGGCGGACAGTCCGACTCGGCGATCGCTGGGTCCACTCTTACGGCACCGTCCACGCCCGGGCCGGCCCCTGGATCGTCAGCATCGGTGGCTATACCCGTGAGACTGAGAGGACGTTTACTCAGCTGTACGCACCCTACTCGAACCCAGGCGGGTTCCGGTTCTCGGTCACCCGCACCGAATTTTTCACGCGCCTGGCCAGGAAGCTCGGCCTGTGGCGGCAAGTCGATGTGGGCTTCCCCGAATGCGACGAGGCGTTCGTCATCACCGGGAACGACGACGACAGGGTGCGAACCCTCTTCGCCGAACCGAGGTTCCGTGAGCTGATCGGGGCGCGGCCGGGGTTCGCCATGGAGGTCCGGGACAAGCCGTGGCGGTTCGCCCTGGGTGCCGAACCCGACTTCCCCCGAGACGTGGACATGCTCGTCCTCGAAGTGCGCGAGGGGGTCACGGACGTCGGGCAGCTCAAGGCGCTGGCCGACGGGTTCGCGGCCACGCTGGAGCAGTTGTGCCGGACCGGCTCGGCGCGGAGTGAGCCGCCTGGAGTGAAGCCCTCGGGCCTCATCGGCTTCAAAGCAGCCATCCGGGGCAAGCTCGTGGACTGCGTGTAAGGGCGCCGGATGCCACGAAAGGAAGGGACAGGCAATGCAGCCTTCCACCACATGGGCTGCAATGCATGTCTCCTTACTCGCCAGTCTTACTCGCCGTCTTTTCTGTCTGTGCCTCTCGTTGAAGAGCGAGCGATCGGTGAGGGCGACTCTTGCTTCACGCTCGGTCATAACGATTCAAGCTCCTTCATACTGCCGACGACGTGGGCGGCGATCGAATCCAGCTCATAGCCCAGTGCGGTATCGGCCTTGGCCAAGCGCAGCCAGGAGAAGGCTGGTGGCCACCACGTTCGGGTCGACTCTCTTCGCCTGCATGGCCCCCGACATGCACCTACAATGATGCAGTACCTCAGACTCGAGAGCCGAGACGAACGATCCCGTGGCAGAAAATGTCAAAATCGGTGACTGCTGAGAAAAAACTTGGTTCATCGACGAGAAGACGTCGTCTTCCTGGGAAGAGGGGAAACGACGATCGCCCATGACCCATGACCCGTCGGAAACCCTGGAACCGTACCGCAAGTACCTCAAGGTGCTGGCGGACCTGCACCTTGACCGGAAACTTCGTGGCAAGCTCGACCCCTCCGATGTGGTCCAGCAGACTCTGCTGCGCGCGTATTCGGCCCTGGGCGAGGTGCGCGATCACCGGCCCGAAGTGCTGGTCGCCTGGCTGCGGCGGATCCTGGCCAGGACGCTGGCCGACGCCGCCAAGCATTACGAGCGGGACAAGCGGGATATCGCCCTGGAGCGGTCGCTGGCCGCCGACCTGGACCGCTCGGCGTCCGGGTTCGCAGCCTGGCTGGCTGCCGACCAGACCTCGCCCAGCGGCCGGGCCGAGCGGAACGAGGAGCTGCTACGGATGGTCGGGGCCCTGACGGAGCTGCCCGAGCTGATGCGCGAGGTAGTCGTCTTGAAGCACTGCCAGGGCTGGACGCTCCCCCGGATTGCCGAACGGATCGGCCGTAGCGTCCCGGCCGTAGCGTCGCTTTTGCGCAGGGGGCTGGAGGAGTTGCGGAAACGGATGAAGACCGACCCCGCGTGACTCTCGAGAGGTCCGCACGCCCTGCCACCGAGCCCAGACTGCCGATACAATTGAGGGTGTCAATGGTGTCCTGGTTCCCCCCAGTGAACCGGAGAGTCTATGAGCCTTTCCCTTGTCGAAGCCCTCGGGCAGGTGGATCTGGAAGCTGGACGTGTCTATCGGTGCCAGGTCAACGGCAAGGTGGTCGAGCTGCGCATGCTCGAGGCCAGTGAGCTGCCGCCTATCTCGGCGTACGATGAATCCGACGTGATGCTTGACCCTTGGGTGGAGTTTCCGGCTCCCGCGGCACACTTCACCGTCATTGCCAGGCCCGGCCCCACGCCGCTTCCAGACCCCCCTGAGATCCCCGACGATTGGGGCGACCAATGATCTACGGAGCCCCCGCGATCGATGAGCCGCTGGATCAAGGGGACCTGATCGATCAGTGTCTCATTCTTTCGGTCAAGGAATTCGACCTCGACGGGAACGATCCACCCGAGATCAATGTCGCAAGAAACCGAGTTCTTGTTTTGACCCAGGCGTGCGATCTCGCGAATCAGAAGGTCACAAACCTTACGGTTGCGGTCGTTCACGAGGCCCAGTTCATCGTGGACCAAGGTCTGCTCAAGCCCGCCGACGTTCGCGGGCCGGTGGGGGCGGCCCGGGTTATGGGTGGTACTTTCTGCCCGCGAGCTCGGACCTTGGCCTCAACGAGATGATCGTGGACCTGCGTCAGCTCCATACGGTCCGCCTTGACCTTCTGAGAGCGCTGGGCATGGCCGGCCGCCGTCGGGCTCGTCTCCTCACGCCGTATCGGGAACACCTCGCCAGACACTTCGCCGACACCTTCAGCCGCATCGGTTTGCCAGAGCCCTACGAGACCGAACCTTGAACTCCTTGGTACCATGTGCCGCTCCGATTCTGGCAGACTCGCCCTGCCGCGAGATAATTCATGGTTCGTTCGCCAGCAAACGTCGTCTTTACGAGATAGGGCGACCTCAGCGCCTGGATGCTCAGCGACGAAGGATCTTTTGGATCGGACGCAACCCATGTCGACGCCGAACGACCCGACGATCTCGCACAGTTCACTCGACGCGGTCATCGCCGCCTACATGCTGGCCGTCGAGGCCGGCGAAGTGCCCAACCGCCAGGAGCTGCTCGACCAGCACCTCGAGCACGCCGAGGCGCTTCAGGCCTTCTTCGCCGACCTCGATCGCATGGACCGCGTGGCCTCGCCTTTACGCATGGCCGACGGGCTGGACGCGACGAATGCACTCGAGGCGAACGGCCACACCGATCTGCCGACGGTCCGCTATTTCGGCGACTACGAGCTGCTGGAGGAGATCGCCCGGGGCGGGATGGGGCTGGTGTACAAGGCGCGGCAGGTGTCGCTCAATCGGCTCGTCGCGCTCAAGATGATCCTCGCCGGCAGCTTCGCCTCGAGCCGTGACGTCCAGAGGTTCCACGCCGAGGCCGAAGCCGCGGCGAACCTCGATCATCCCCATATCGTGCCGATCCACGAGGTGGGCGAGCACCAGGGGCAGCAGTACTACGCGATGAAGTTCGTCGAGGGGACCTCGCTCGCGAGGCACCCGCGAAGCGAGCCGCGCCGGGAAGTGGAGGGGATGATCCAGGTGATCCGGGCCGTGCACCACGCCCACCAGCGCGGGGTCTTGCACCGCGACTTGAAGCCCTCCAACGTCCTCGTCGATCCCCAGGGGACGCGGCTCGTCACCGACTTCGGCCTGGCCAAGCGGCTGGCTGACACAGGCCGCTCGTTCACCGAGCCGGGCCAGGTGCTGGGCACGCCGAGGTACATGGCTCCCGAGCAAGCCGCCGGGCGCAAGGACCTGACCGTGGCCGCCGACGTGTACAGCCTGGGCGTCATCCTCTACGAGCGGTTGACTGGCCAAACCCCATTCACGGGCGACAACGCGCTGACGCTCTTGCGCCAGGCGCGCGAGTCCGACCCGCCGCGTCCCTCGTCGATCCGGCCTGGCCTCGACCGCGACCTGGAGACGGTCGTGCTCAAGTGCCTGGAGAAGGAGCCGGGTCGGCGCTATCCCTCGGCCGAGGCCCTGGCCGACGACCTGGACCGCTGGCTCCGGGGCGAGCCGATCCTGGCGAGGCCAGTGGGCCAGGCCGAGCGGTTCTGGCGATGGTGCAGACGGAACCCGGCCGTCAGCGGCCTGGCTGGTGCCGTGGCTGCATCGCTTTTGATCGGCATCGTTGTCTCAACAGTCTTTGCCACCAGGGAACGGCGAGAACGCAATCGAGCCGAGGTCGCCGAGAGCAAGGCGCTTGACGACCGAGACGCGATGGAAGGCCTCCTCGCCCGGGGTCTCGCCAAGCCGCTCGATCCCGATGGCGATGGCAAGGACACGCTCTCGGTCCCTGAAAGTGAATCCCTCTGGGAGCTCGCCCGGCTCGGTAACACGGACATCGGCCTGCGCTTCCTGGACGAAGCCACCAAGGACCCGATCACTTTGAGCCAGCTCCGCGCCCGGTCCGAGCCGGCGTTGATCGCCGCGGTTGGCCTTGACGCCGAAAAGAGAAAGCGGGCGGCCCGACTCCTCTCCGAGCGGCTTGGCGATCCCGGGCTTCAACTCCAGAGCAAGGTCGACCTGGCTTTCGTCGCGCTGGAATTCGAGGACCGGGCCAGTCCGGAGGCCGAAGACGAAAGTGGCCTTCTAATCCAGGGGCTGGCGGGGGACTTCCCCGACCAACACCCGGCATGGACGAACCGGCTGATCGCTGTTTCGGCACGAATCGATCCTAGTATCGCGGCAAGGACCCTCGCCGAAGCGCTCTGCCGTGAGACGGAGCCCAATTCCCTCACGTACCTGGCATCGGCCCTGTCGACTGTGTCGAGCCGGACGGCCCCGACCGAGGCCGCTCTCACCTGCCGACAGGCCGCAAAGACCCTCGCCGATGCACTCGACCGTGAGACGAACACCTATACCCGCTCGAATTTGGCGCGGGCGTTGTCGACCGTGGCGGGCCGTATGGCCCCGACAGAGGCCGCGCGGATCTGCGCCAGGTCGCCAGCACCCTCGTGAAGGAACTCGAGCTCGAGACAGAGCCCAACGCACGCTTGTATCTTGCGTCTGTGTTGTCGGTGGTGTCGGGCCGCTTGGACCCGACCGAGGCCGCTCGCATCTGCGGCAGGGCCGCCAAGACTCTCGCCGAAGCCCTGGCCCGTGAGAGGGATGCCAGTGCCCGCTCGTCATTGGCGTCGGCCCTGTCGAACGTCGCGGGCTGGACGGACCCAACCGAGGCCGCACGCATTTGCGGCCAGGCCGCCAAGGTGCTCACCGAAGCTCTCGGCCGCGAGAAGGATGCCAACGCACGCTCGTCCCTTGCATCGGCGCTGTCGACTGTGGCAGGGCGAATGGAACCGGCCGGGGCCTCCAAGACACTCGCCGAAGCATTCGGCCGGATGGCGGATGATCCCACCCTTTGGTCTGCGTCGATGGTGACGGAGACCAGTGCCGGTTGGACGCTGGCCACGGCGCTGTCGGAGGTAGCGGTGCGGATGGACGCGACGGATGCCTCGCGCACTTGCGGCCGGACGGCCAAGACAGTTGCGGGAGCACTCGACCATGATATGGATGCCTATTCCCGCTTGCTTGTTGCATCGGCGTTGTCGGCCGTAGCGGTGAGGATGGACCCAACCGAGGCCTCACGCATTTGCGGCCAGGCTGCCAAGATACT
Source organism: uncultured Planctomycetaceae bacterium (assembly GCA_963833985.1). GTDB lineage: Bacteria > Planctomycetota > Planctomycetia > Isosphaerales > Isosphaeraceae > Aquisphaera. Next base: position 5,026,824 of record CAWIAD010000002.1, on the reverse strand, counting down.
CGCAGAAGCACTTGAGCGTTCTACAGACGCCTCTGAACGATCGTGGCTGGCGTCGGCGCTGTCGGAGGTGGCGGGCCGGATGGACCCAACCGAGGCCTCACGCATTTGCGGCCAGGCTGCCAAGATACTCGCAGAAGCACTTGAGCGTTCTACAGACGCCTCTGAACGATCGTGGCTGGCGTCGGCGCTGTCGGAGGTGGCGGGCCGGATGGACCCGGCGGATGCCTCGCGCATCTGCAGCGGTGTCATACGTTCGTCAATGCAGAAGCTTGTCACGAGGGCCCCAGCGGGCGGGCCGTGGGGTGATCCTTCGCTCTCGCCCCTCCTTCTCAGGTATGTGGATAGGGCTAGCGCGAAGGCGCTCGCCTGTGAGGTGTCCATGGGACTGGTTTCAAAGCGCAATCTCAACGAGAGCCGCTGGTCTGAAGTCCTGGACGACTCCAGCACGGCTGAGATCAACCGCCGAGCGGGCTTCACTGCCATCGCACTCGGCCAGGCAATTTCAGGGCAATTCCCCTGGGCCGGAGAAGCGGCCGCCCAGCCCTTCCCCTGCCGCCTCACCACGCAAGAACTGGTCGAGCTTCTCAAGATGCCAACGTGCTTCGGCCCGGCCCGGCGGGTCGTGCTCGATCACCTGGGCAATCGGCACGGCCGGCGGTTCGACAACCACCTGGCGTTCGTCCGGTTCGCCCGGGAGCAGGGCCTCGAACTGGACTTCACCACGCCGCCGAGGCGGCCCGATGCCGCGGAATCGGTCAAACGGATGCTCGCGATTCTCGCACGGTAGGCCGATGGCGTCAGTCACGGACCGTCGCCTGCGACGTCGACTCCCTGAAGAATTGGCCTTGTCTTGTATCTGGAGATGTTCATGTCTCGATTCGTCGAAATTCAGAAATGGCAGAACGGACAGGCCACGCGGCATTCATCGGATTCCTGCTGGCTCGCGGCAAGGACACGACGCCTTGCACGGTCCGTATGAAGCGCTGGGCTGGTCACGAGACGGATTCTCGATGAAAATGAAGCGCCCGCGGATTTCGAGCCGGAGTCTGGCGGACTTTGCATGCCAGGCCGACTGGTACGCGCAGCTCAGGATGATGCCGGGGTCGGCAAGATTCCGGCCTGCTCTCGCGACGGCGAAGGTTGCTTGCGCGTGGAACGACTGGTGCCCGGACAGCGCTCTACGGCGAAGGTCTGGATCGGCAAGGAACTGTAAGCCGGGCGCCCGTTCGAGAACCTTGTCGTCCCGCCCGGCGAGGTCCGCAACCCGGGCGACATCCGCACGAAGAAGCCGGTCGACGTCAAGGCGTCTGGCGCTCGAAGGAATGCCGTGAAGGAACCGGAATGAGATTGCCAATGCGCGGCGCCGTGATCGCGATTGCTTCCGCCTTGCTGGCGAGTACCATCGCAAAGGCGCAACCCTCATCGTCAGTAGCCGGCCCAGGCCGAACCACAGCAACTTTCCGGGTCATCGACTTCGGGGCCGCATGCGACGGCAAGACCGACGATACCGCGGCCGTGCAGAAGGCCATCGACGCGACCGAGGCCGCGGGCGGAGGCGTGGTCGAGTTTCCCGCGGGCACTTGCCTGCTGAATTCGTCCCGCCCGAGCAGCCATCCCTGGTTCTTCTACAACCTCATTGTCGGCTCCAACGTGACGCTCAGCGGCACGGGCGGATCGCGGTTGCTCCAGGGGCCCGGCGGCCGGCACGCACTTGCGCCCCGGGCGACCGAGGTGCGCAACACCGTGCTCGCGTTCGGCCGCGAATACACGGTGATCCGCTTCCAGTATCCCAGGTACAACGGCGGATTCGTCACGCTCAGGCCAACGACCGCGGGCGAGACTTCGGTCGCTCTCTCCAGATCCGCCGATCTCACGCGGTTCAAGGCGGAAGATGACGTGGCCATTTATGAGTCCACCCAAGGCGATGTCATACCCACGGAGATCGGGCAAGTCACGGCGGTGAAAGCCGAAAACGGCGTGCTCACGCTGAGACGTCCTCTGACCCGTTCTTTCCTTTCGCCCTCCATCGCCCGGATCACACCGCTCGTGACCAGGAACGTGGGCGTCCGGAACATGACGGTGCAGGGCGCCGAACCGCTGGCCGTGACCGAGACGATCGGGTTCAAAGCAGAGAACAACGAGTTCGTCATCGAGACGGGAACCGGCGAGCGTCAGTTCGCGGGAATCAGCCTCAACACGCTCGTCGATTTCGCGTTCACCGGCAATACGTTCACATCCGTCGGTCCACGCTACGCTCCGCTCGAATTGACCCAGCGAAACAGCCGCCATGGCGTGTTCGCCGGCAACCGCTTCACGGGCTTGAACGCCGGCTTCGGAGAATACGCGGCCCATTTGAAAATGACAGACAACGTATTCTCGCTTCACCCCGATGCGACGGTCGTCGCCGGGATCTTCATCGGCGGCAAGGATGTCGAATTCAGCCGCAACACGGTGCACTGCGGGAATATCACCGGCGGCTCGGGCTGGGGCGCCGTGCTGGCCGATTTCATCGGCCCCGTCGAGTATGCGCCCTACGTCGGGCAGATCCGGATCACGGGCAACACCCTGGAGTGCCGGGCCGACGGCAACATCTGCCTGGGAATCTTCGCGGCCGATACTGCGGTCATCGGCAACACCATCGTCGCCACGGGAACTGCCCTGGGAATCCATGCCGAAGGCGCGCTCGTCCAGTCCAACGTCATCCAGGACAACACGCTCCGGATTGGATCGGGAGATGGCATGTTTATCGTACCGCCCGCGAAGGGAGGCAGCGGTACGAAAGTGACGGGCAACACGATCGAGGGCACGGGCAGCCACGGAATCTTCGTCCCCGCCCACGGTGCACCGAACGCCGGCGGAGTGGTCGTCTCGGGCAATCGCGTCACGGGATTCAAGACCGCGATCACGATCCAGTGAAGCATTGGGATGCCGGGCAAGTCGAGAGATCGTCCCGAGTCCGCGGGCTCAATGCTCGAGCAAGAAGGGAAAGGAAGGGACAGGCAATGCAGCCTTCCACCAGATGGGCAGCAATGCATGTCCTTCTTTCCTTCTTTCTTCTTCTTTCTTTCCTGGCGCAGCGAGGGACGCCCCACGGTACCGGCCTGGGGAAGACCCGTTGGTACGTCGAGCGGACGCTGTCGTGGCTCCATCAATACGGTCGCCTCCGGGTGAGGTGGGACCGCTTGCCCGAGGTCCAGCGCGGCTGGATGTCACTGGCGTGCTCGCTCATCTGCCTGCGACTCTTACTTTAGACAGTTATTTTCATTTTTTCCGTCGGGTCAAGGCGATATTGGGGATTGTGGGCAAGATTGTCTGGCGGTCATTCTCGGTGGAGCGCGCTTGCAAAGCGGAGAGGTGCGAGTGTTCACTTAATACTCTAGTATTGGCCTTTCTGACACGGTCCTATCCAGCCTAACCGCTTTTATCCTCGGAACTATCCTCGAACGGCCATCCCATCGGCTCGCGCCTCGGACTCGATCGACGGCCAGGTGGCGATCAAGTCAGCCACTTCACTCAGTATCTTATCATCAAATTTCACAATGTCCGGATGATAATCTGCTAGTTCCTTCTTGCAAACCTCGGGTGACTCACTGAACTTGGTGCAAGTGATGGCGATCTTCCTGTCCCAATCCAGGAGGTCGTCCACCAGTGGTTTCAACCTGTTACTCGTTGTCTTGCTCACGACGGCCACTAGCACACGGCTCGCGACGAATGAAGGAAGCAGGGCCTTCATCTCGATGTCGTATTCCTTGATTAGGTCCTGCGAGAATGCATGCGGGTTGTATTTCGCTTGCCAAGTCAACCATGCCATTGCATGAACTCCGGCGGCAAGCTTCTGCGTCAGATCAGCCGCAGCGTTTCCGATCTTCTCTAGAAGAGCCGCGTTCCTGGCCCATCGCCAGTTGGAATAGAGGTTCTTCAAGTTCAGGTCGTTCTTAAAACTTTCGAGAGCCCGTTGAATGAATATCCCGGCGAGCAACACTAGTCCCCCGATCAGCCCCTTGTCTAGAAGCGTGAGCCATACTTTTTCACGGAAGGATTCTGATGTTTCATCGTCTTGAACGGGCGGTCCTTGCCTCTGAATCCCCTGAGCGAAGAGCGACCCCCCAACCAGAGCGACAACCACCACCCATCCGAAAAGTCCTCGCAGAAGCACGCGTTTCATCATAGGCTCTCACGCTCAGGGGACCCCTGTTCCGACTAGCCTGGAATAGAGACAACTCGGTTAGTATCAGGCCGAAAGATTGGACTAGCAAGGCCCGACACTCGGGAAAGAAAAGGGAAGGACAGACCGTGGCCTGCACAGTCGGTGCGTCGTCCAGGCTCGACGCATCCTGCTTCACTTCCTACCGATGCCATCCCATGAGCAATGTAGGGTGCGTCGTAAAGACGCACCGATTTCCCGAGTACCGCACAGTCGGTGCGTCGTCGCACAGTCGCAAGCTCGACGCACCCGAGTCCAGGATCCGGGAGAAGGGAGAATTAACCGCTCATGAGTGAAGACGAGCAAATCTCCCCGCCGGGTGGTGCACGTTGCGTACGAGGGCGTCTGGAGGACGCTTCCGGCGTGCGCTAGCAGTTCATGTACTTCCAGTTGCGCGGCTTGCCCTCCGCCATCCACTCCACCGCCTGAGCGATCCGCCGGGTTCGTGTCGCCTCGGTCTTCGCCTCGGTGATCCACTCGATGTATTCGCGGCGATGGCTGGGGCTGAATTTCTCGAAAGAGGCCTGTGCCGCACTGCTGGCCGCCAGGGCGGCCGCCAGGTCCTCGGGGACCATCACTTCCCTGGGCGCCTTGTCCCTGGGCTTGGTCCGGGTCGGAGACTTGACGCCTTCCTCGTTGAGCTTCATGGCCTGCTTGACGTAGCTGATGAGGACCTTCCTGGACGGCAGGTCGGCGACCCTGGTGACACGCCCGAACTGGCCCATGGCCTTCTCGACCGGTTCCCCGCCCCATTCGACGATGAGTGAGCTTTTCCAGAAGTTGAAGGCACAATGCTCCTTGAACGCCGCCATGCTGCACATCATTCCCTGGTACTGGAAATGGGGGAAGCTCCACTTCATTGTCTCTTCGACGTCCGGGCAAGCTTCGTGGACGATTGCCCGCAGGTGCGTGAGAATCGGCTGGGCGAACTCGGCGGACCTGGCGATGTAAGCGTCGATACGATCGTCGCGCTGTGCCATGGGATGGTCTCGCTGGGCCGGGGCGGTTGAGCGGTTGTGCGATTGCCGGGAAAACGCAAGAATTCTGCATGAACCGGGAACGGCGATCAAGGGCCTGCCGTACTCAGTGCCCGCGGCCGGCAGCGCATCACATGCTGAAAAACGGCACCGGCAGCAGGAAGGCGTGCTGCTCGAAGAGGCTCCAGACGCCGCCCCAGGAGGTGTACTGGGCCAGAACGACGACCAGCACGTAGAAGAGCGAGACGGGGATGATCGCCAGGCGGCCCAGGGCGCGAACCAGGAAGTGGCGCGGCCGGTAGCGCCGCCACGAGCGCGCGTACGCCCAGCCGACCAGGACGTGAGCGGGTGCCAGGAAGACCACGAAGACCAAGCTCGGCAGCCATGCGGCCTCGCGCGGGATCATCTCGATCTTCAACAGATAGAGAGGAACTGATGCCAGTAGCAGCACCATGAGTGAGAAGGCGAAGGCCCACGGAGCGCGGCGGAATCGCTCGCGGATCGAGCCCAGGGAAAAGAGGGCCCCGGCGCGGCCCTCGACCGCGTAGCGGACCTGGAGAAATGGCAAGGACGGCGCCACGAACGCCAGCAGCAACGCCCCCACAAAGCCGAGCAGCGGGTAAGCGCGGCTGGCCGCGATCAGGCCCGCCGGCAGGGCCAGCCACGTCAGGGTGCCGAGAAAGCCGACCAGGCCGAGCCGGAAGTAATAGGGCAGGCGCAGCGCGGCGACGAAGTCCCAGAAGCCGTCGCGAGCCTGCGCGTACAGGCCTCCCTGTTTCAGTCCGCGCACCAGCCAGCCAGGCATACCCAGTGGCCAGAGGAAATGCCGCAGCCGTCCTCCGCGTGCGCAGGCCGTGGTGATCTGGACGAACGTGAGCGCCGCCACGATGCCAAGGATCCACCGCCAGCGACCCGCCACGGCGCCGCCGGGATCGATGAGCGCGGCCGTCTGCGCGTACGAGCCCACCAGGAAGAGGGGGACCAGGGAGAGGACCATGCCAAGGGCGACTCCGCCGGCCCTGGCGGCCCGGCGCACTCCGATGACGCCGTCGCGCAGCCGGCCGGTGCGTGCCACCCGAGCCGACGATTCGAGGAAATACCCCAGGCTGACGAACTGCGCAACCGGCAAAGCGGCCAGCACGGAGAGCCCCACCACCAGCCAGCCCAGCCCGAAGAGCCATTCGAGCCCCGAGCCGAAGCGCCGTGCCAGGCGACCGATGTCGAAGCGCAGACGCGCGGCCCAGCGCCGCCGCGGTTCCGGCGGTGCCGTACGGGCTTGTTCGGGAGGTGCCAGTTCGAGGACCGTTGTCTCGTCCATGCATTTTATTACTCGCCGGTTGGCGGGCGGGTTTCAAGATGGCTTTGCCCGGGCAGGTGGCATGTTTCGCGGTTTCCTGAAACGCGAGGCACGAAGCCTGGGTAGTTTGCTATGATGCACCTGTTCCGGGGAGGCGGCGGACATGCGATTACGCGACCTGATCTTCATCAGCGTGGTCCTGGGCGGTGGTCTGGCCCTGGCCCGAGGCGCCTTGCGGTCACCGGTGCCGGCTCCCCCGCCTGCGTCCGGCCGGCCCGGCGCGCTGGCCGAGCGGCTGCCGGTCGTCGTCGAGGTGAACAGGATCCTGGAGCAGCGCTGGGTGGACAAGGGCGTCCGACCCGCACCGCCGGCCACCGAGCTTGCCCTGATGCGCCGGCTTTCGCTGGCTCTCACGGGCTCGATCCCTGCGCTCGAAGAGATCCGCCAGTTCGAGGCGCTGGCTGTGGAGGGCCGCATCGAAGGCTGGCTGGAGGTCCTGCTGCGCGACCGCCGCACGGCCGATTACCTGGCCGAGCGGTTCGCCCGGGCGCTTGTGGGCGTCGAGGACGGGCCGTTCGTGAAGTTCCGCCGCCGCCGGTTCACCACCTGGCTGAGCGATGCGATTTTGGAGAATCGGCCTTATGACGCGGTGGTCCGCGACCTGGTGGCCGACGAGGGATTGTGGACGGACCATCCGGCCACGAACTTCATCTCCGTGACGATCAGCGAGGAGACCGAGCTGCCCGACCCCGAACGCCTGGCCGCGCGGGTCTCGCGCGCCTTTCTCGGCATCCGCCTGGACTGTGCCCAGTGCCACGATCACCCGTTCCAGCCCTGGAAACAGGCCGATTTCCGCGGTCTGGCCGCCTTCTTCGGCAGCGTTCACTCCAACTTGCGCGGGGTCCGCGACGGCGAGAGCGCCTATCATCCGCTCGACCGCAAGACGAAGGAGGCGACGACGGTCGAGCCGCGCGTGCCGTTCCGTCCCGAGCTGTTGCCTGGCGGCGAGAACCCGCGCCGGCGGCTCGCCGCCTGGATCACCGACCCGGCCAACCCGAACCTGGCCCGCGCCACGGTCAACCGGCTCTGGGCAATCGTATTTGGCCGGCCCCTGGTCGACCCGATTGACGACATACCCGTGGCCGGCGAGTTGCCGCCGGTGCTCGAGACGCTCGCGGCCGATTTCACCGCGCACCACTTTGACCTGCACCGTCTCATCCGGATCATGGCCGCGACCGAGCTGTTCCACCTCGATAGTGCCGACACCGCTCAGTCGGAGGCCGACGCTCAGTCCGAAGACACCTGGGACAGCTTTCCCCTCACGCGGCTGCGTCCCGAGCAGGTGGCCGGGTCGATCTTCCAGGCCGGCTCGCTCCCCACGCTGGGCCCGCAATCGCCCTGGATCGTCCGTTTCGCCGCCTACACGGGCCGCAATGACTTCGTGCGCCGCTACGGCGATGCGGGTGAGGACGAGTTTGCCCCCGCCGGCGGCACGATCCCGCAACGCCTCTTGCTCATGAACGGCCAGCTCGTGCGCGACAAGACCAAGGACGACTTCTTCAATGCCTCGCGGCGGATCGCCGAGCAGGCGCCCGACGACCAGAAGGCCGTGGAAGTGGCGTATCTGACCGTCCTCACCCGCCGGCCCACGCCCGACGAGCGATCGCACTTCGAGGGCCGGCTCGCCGGCACCAAGAGCCAGGAGCGGAAAGAGCGTTTGACGGACCTGTTCTGGACGCTGATCAATTCGACCGAGTTTTCCTGGAACCACTGAGCCGCGCCGGAGTCACTCCGAGGACCTCTCCATGGCAATGGGAATGTCATCCGTTCCGGCCTTCGATCGCCGTCGTTTCCTGACCCTTGCGGGTCTGAGCTGGCTGACACCTCTGGGGCAGTTGCTGGCGCGCGACGCCGAGCAGTCCCGCGCACCGGCCCGGTCCTTGATCCTGCTGTGGATGGGGGGCGGGCCGAGCCAGCTCGAGACCTTCGATCCCCATCCCGGCACGGTCATCGCCGGCGGCACGAAGGCGATCGCCACGGCGGTGCAGGGCATTCAACTGGCCGAGGGCTGCGAGCGGCTGGCCGAACAGATGGCCTCGCTCACGCTGGTCCGTTCGATGGTCAGCAAGGAGGGGGACCACGAGCGCGGGACCTACATGATGAAGACGGGCTACCGGCCCGATCCCACGGTCGTCCACCCCTCCATCGGGGCCGTGTGCTGCCATGAGCTGCCCGTGGGCCGGACCGACATCCCGCGACACATCTCCATCCTCGCCGGCCGCTGGCCCAGCCGGGGCGGCTACCTCGGCGGCGAATACGACGCATTCCTGGTTGGCGATCCGAAGGAGACCCTGCCCGACGTGCTCTCGCCCATCAAAGGCGCGCGTGAGCTGGCCCGTGTGCAGGACCTGGACGTCGTCGAGCGTGCCTTCTCCCGGACCCGCTCCAGGCGGGTGTCGACCACCCTGCATCGCGAGACCGTGGCCCGGGCGCGTGTGATGATGACGTCCGAGCAGCTCAAGGCGTTCGACGTGGCGCAGGAGCCGGCCGGCGTGCTGGCGGAGTACGGTGATAGCCCCTTTGGCCGCGGCTGTCTGGCCGCCCGCCGACTGATCGAGGCCGGCGTGCGCTGCGTCGAGGTGACGCTCGACGGCTGGGATACGCACGTCAACAACCACGAGCAGCATCGCAAGCTCATCAAGCAGCTTGATCCGGCGTTCGCCGCGCTCCTGGCCGACCTGAAGCGCCGGCGGTTGCTGGAGCGGACGGTGGTGCTCTGCTGCGGCGAGTTCGGCCGCACGCCGAAGATCAACCCCTTCGCCGGCCGCGACCACTGGCCCACCGGGTTCAGCCTCGCTCTGGCCGGCGGCGGTCTGCGGGGCGGTCACGTCGTGGGAGCCACCGATCCCGAGGGCTCGAAGACCCCCACCTCGCCCACGACCGTCGAGGATGTTCACGCCACCGTGCTGAAGGCCCTGGGCATCGACCCCGTCAAGGAAAACATCGCTCCGCTCACCGGCCGGCCGGTGAAGCTGAGCGCAGGGAAGCCGATCCGGGAGCTGCTCTCCTGATTCATGCGGACCCTGATGGTGCCGATGGCCGACTCTTGCGCCGCCTTTTCACCGGCTCCGTGGCTGCCGTTGTTGCATCCCCCAGGCTGTCCTCGATGGCCCGCACTGCCGCGAGTGATTCGAGGTCCTGCTCGTTGGTCCGTCGCTCCGCCTGGTACGACGCTGTGGTCTTGGTGCAGACAAGCGTGTGGGGCGATCGGCTGCGATCGGTGGTCATATGCAGGTCGGCCTGATACTCGGAGATCTCGGCCTGGAGGTGGCGACGACGTTCTTCCCGCATGCTGAAGCGGTACGCCGGGGCGTCTGGATCCTCCAGGAAACGCTTCAGTTCGGTGCAGTCCCCGCACTTGCATTTGATCGTGGCGGTGCGGCGAAAGTCGCTGGGCTCCCGCGGTGCCTCCGCGGTCAGATCCTGGAGCTGCCCGCGGCAGGCGGCAATCCAGCGTGTCAATGCCACGGGCGGGTGCTGGAGATGCTGCTTCAGCCACGGCCCCAGGCTGATGAGTGCGGGAAGATGAGCGGTCTTGAGCGGGTACTTCTGCGGCAGGCCCAGCGCGCTGCGCAAGCACGCGTTCCAGCAGCTCGAACTGTCCGGTCACCACCAGGGCCCGGACCAGTCCGGTGAGGAGCTTCGCCCGGTCGATGTGCGTCAGGCGCCAGTCATGAGCGGGTTTACCCTGGTCGATCGTTTCCAGAGCGGAGACCAGCGCGCTCGATGCTGATACGCAGAACTCGGCCGGCGCTCCCTTCTTGCGCTCCTTGGATTGGCAAATCTCCTCGAGCAATCCGACGTTCCTTTCCACCGTGCCGGCGCTCGTGCTTTGAAGGAGCGCTTCGAGCTGTGGCCGGAAGCCTTCCCAGCCATGTTTTGCGCACACGCTCACCAGCGACTTCCCTGGGTCGGCCGCGGGATCCTTGCTCAGGACATCGGTGACATAGCGGGCGATGAGTTGCTCATCGCCAAGGATCTCGAGCAGGCGCAGCAGGTTGTCACTTTCCTGCTCAGGCCTGGAATGGTCACCGTATCCGTGTGTGTATCGGTCAAGGCTCTCTGGCCAGGTCTTGAGGATTGCGCTGGCCAGCGCGAGACATTGCTCCTTCTGTGCGGGTGCATTCCTCGGGCCGGCTTTCTTCCATTGGTCCACCATCTGCTTGAGCAGGGGTACTACCTGCCGTCCATTGCCATCACAAAGGACTTCAAAGTGTTTGCGCTCCGGCCAGAGGATGACCGCTGCATGGCGATACCAGCGCTCGAGCGTCATCCCCGCGTTGCCCGTGTAACCCTCGAACTGCTCTTCCGGCTCCACGTCCCTGACGGCGCTCGGGTCCAGGAGTTCGTCCTCGTCGATGCGGAGCGACGGGATCGGTATGGGCCGGCCTTCCATGTCGTTCCACTGCTTGGCGGTGAGGCTCGATTCGAAGACCTCGTCCATCTCGTGTGTGCCTCCGCCAGCGTCCTCATCCTCATCCTCGTCGTATTGCCAGCGACGACGGCTGCGATATCCGTATTCGTAGCCGTCGTCAACTGCCGAGCCAGATTCCCACAGGGTCAGCAGTGCGAGGTATGCCTTGCAATCCGACTGCCGCGCCGCTGCGCCGAGCACATGGGCCTTGGCCCGATCGACGCCCTTGAGCTTGTCCCACGTCAGACCATCCTTCGTGTACTCGTGATCAAGCGTGACCACCAGCTTGCGGGCCTCATCGTGTCGGGACCACTCACGGAGCAAGGGTACGATGCGCTCGATGTGTTCTGCCGGTCGCGGCGCGCTGATCGGTTTTTTCGACCTGGCCAGCGTGAGGTTGTACACCAGGCAGAGGCGGTACCCCCTCATCAGCGGGCGGATCTCGTGCTCGCAATCGGCGTAGAAGGCCGCAAAGTGAGTCCGGAAGGCGCGGTCGTTCACGTCCGAGAAGTCGACCGTGGCCACCTGGCCCTCGTGCCGGACGATGAGCTCCCCGCCTTCGTAGACCGAGGGAAGAATGACGACCAGCGTCGCGACCATGCGATCGAGCTTTTCGCCATCGCGGTGCGGCAGGAAGAAACTTCCTTGCTCGTAGAGCAACAGCTCATGAAGCTGGCCCTCCAGCTTCTGGCGCTCCAGTCCCAGGTTTATCTGAACTGTCTTCAACGTCTCATCAAGCAGGCGCTGCCAGTCGGGGTTGGTCAGCGAAAACCGGCCTGGACTCAACCGCCAGACCCTGCGCACGCTGGTATCCACCAGGGTTTTCTCGCCCTTGCCGTACGGTGCTTGCTCGCACATCGCCTTGAGCTCCTCGGCCTGTGCGCGCGAGCGGCAGTCCGAGAGCTCCCATTCCCTTGACCTCCAGCCCCGGCAGCACGACCGGCAGCGTACCGCTCGTGCAGAACGTGCCGGGCCGGTCGATCTGGTCGAGCGCCTTGCTCAGTTCATCACGAATGCGGTCGCTTGCCGGCGGTTTCTCCGGCCCTGGCGGTTTCTCAGGCATGAGAGTCCTCTCAGGTAATTGCCTTCGGGGCCTGTCGTGAATTCAGGATGCCGCGCCCGGGCTCCCATGTCCACCTGGCGGGAAAGCCTCTCCCACTCATCTTGACCACGGGAAGCGCTGACCCATGCGCCGGAACACGACCATCCAGCTCCGGCCATCCGCCACGATGAGGTCAATCGCTCGTGCCATACGCGTGCGGCGGACCTGAGGATGACGTACGAGCCGCGGTTTACCGGGAATGCTCGAACCCGATGCGGCCGCAAGGGCGAGGCTTCGCGGTGGGAAGCCAACGGCTCGTCGCCTATAATCAGATCGGTCGCCAAGAGAGTCCCTGAACTGGAGGCCGCTTCCCTTGGCCAGCTCCGAACTGACCGTATTCAAGAACGTCTGCCCGCTCGACTGCCCTGATACGTGCAGCATGAAGGTCACGGTCCGGGATGGCGTGGCCGTGGAGTTGAAGGGGGACGCCGGCCACCCGTTCACGCGCGGTTTTCTCTGCCGCAAGATGACGCGCTACCTGGAGCGGGTCTACAGTCCTGACCGGCTTCTGTATCCCGTGAAGCGGGCGGGAGCCAGGGGGAAAGGTCGGTTCGAGCGGATCTCATGGGATGAGGCGCTGGACACGATCGCCGGGCGGTTCGCGGCCATCGCGGCTTCGGCGGAGGGTCCGCAGGCGATCTTGCCGCACAGCTATTACGGCACGATGGGCAAGCTGCAATCGAGCAGCCTGGACCGCCGGTTCTTCCACCGGCTGGGCGCCTCGAAGCTGGACCGGACCATCTGCGCCTCGGCCGGGTCGCTGGGGTATGAATACACAGTCGGAACGGGCCGCCTGGGCGCGGATCCCCTGGCGGTGCCCCGGTGCAAGTTCATCGTCAACTGGGGCTCGAACACGGCGAACACCAACAGCCATCTCTGGAGCCTGATGATCGAGGCGCGCAAGCGTCACGGGGCAACGATCGTGACGGTGGACCCCTACCGCAGCCCGACGGCCAGCCGTTCGGACTGGCACATCGCGATCCGTCCCGGCACCGATGCGGCACTGGCGCTGGGGGTGATGCACGTGATCTGGCGCGAGGGACTGCAAGACGACGATTACCTCGCGCGGGCGGCCATCGGGGCGGACCTGCTGCGCCAGCGCGTGCTCGAGGAGTTTCCGCCGGAAAAGGTCGCTGCGATCACGGGCGTCGACGTGGGCAGCATGGAAACCTTCGCGCGCCGGCTGCGCGCGAGCAGCCCTCGCTGATTCGCCTGAACTACGGCATGCAGCGCCATCGCGGTGGAGGGATGGCGGTGCGGACCATCGCCTGCCTGCCGGCGATCATCGGTTCCTGGCGTCATCCCGGCGGCGGCGCCTTGCTCTCGACCAGCGGCGCGTACGACTTTGCCATGGACAGTCTCACCCGTCTCGACCTCTCGCCGCCGGGAACCCGCACCATCAACATGAACGAGCTGGGCGAGGCGCTCTGCGGCGAATTGCCAGGCCCTCCGGTGCACGCTCTCTACGTCTACGACAGCAACCCGGCCGCGGTCTCGCCGAACCAGCAGAAGGTGCTGAAAGGGCTGCGCCGGGATGACCTGTTCACGGTCGTCCATGAGCTGTTTCCCACGGATACCGTCGATCTCGCGGACATCGTGCTGCCGGCCACGTCGCAGCTCGAGCACGTTGATCTGCACGGCTCGTACGGGCACCACGAGGTGATGTACAACCCCTGCGCCATCGCCGCGCGCGGCGAGTGCCGCTCGAACAACGACGTCTTCCGCGCCCTGGCGGCGCGGCTGAACTTCGAGCCGGAGCTCTTCCCGGATGACGAGACGCTGATGCGAGAGGTGCTCGAAGGCGGGCCGACGCTGGCGGGAATCACCCTCGAGCGCTTGCAGGACGAGGGTTCCGTGCGGCTGAACGTCCCTGCGGACTTCACTCCTTTCGCCAGTGGCGTCTTCCCCACGCCGTCGGGCAAATGCGAGCTTTACTCGGAGCGGATGAAGGCGGACGGGCTGGACCCGTTGCCCACGTACATTCCTCCGCTCGAGGACCCGCAAGGCCGGCCCGACCTCGCGGCGCGGCTGCCCCTGCAACTGCTCAGCCCGCCCCGGCCGCAGTTCCTCAACTCGACCTTCGCCAGCAGCCCCACTCATCGTGCGGCCGCCGGCGAGCCCACCGTCGAGCTCTCCGCGCATGATGCACAGGCCCGCGGCCTGAGCGACGGCCAGTGGGCCCTGGTCTTCAATGACCGCGGGTCGTTCCAGGCCAGGGTCGCGCTGACCGGGAATGTCCGCCCCGGGGTTGCGGTCGCAACCGGAATCTACTGGAACAAGCTGTCGCCGGGTGGGTCGAACGTGAACAGCACGACCTCCTCGGCACTGACGGACATGGGCGGAGGGGCCACGTTTTTTGATAACCTGGTGAATGTCCGCCCGTATTCCAGAAGCGACAACGGCTGAAACAGTCCCGGTTCCGCTCATTAGCCGGAGGGGCATGGAGCTTGCCATGACATCACTGCTTGCTCGGATTCTGCGTCCCCGCGGGCGCTGCGCACCTGATGTTCACCGTTTACACGCGGGCCGAATGCTGCTGTTGCCACAAGGCGATCGACCTGCTCAGGGACCATCGGCGGGACCAGGGGTTTCAGATCACACAGGTCGACGTCGACGCCGATCCGGATCTGGCGGCCCGGTATGGACACGAGGTTCCGGTGGTCGCGGTCAACGGCAAGGTGCGGTTTCGAGGTGTTGTGAACCCGGGGCTGCTGAAACGGCTGCTGGCCGCCGAGAACCATTGAACGTTCATTCATTTCGCATATTGATGTGTGATTCGTTCAGAATGGGTGTGCGGAGGCTGGTGATCGGTTTTTCCTATTCATCAGCGGAACGAAAAGCTTGACGACCTTGATCGATCGCCGGATTCGCCTGCCGCTACGAGCGTGGCGCCTGGCGCGCACTTCCTCGATGAAGTGGCACTACGGGCGGTTGTGCGCATTGCTGGCCAGCTCGATCATGCTCGAGATGCCACTGCGCCAGGCCGGCTATGGGACGCTCCTGTTCGGAGTGCTCATCGTCTCGGTGAGCTATGCCGCGGCCAGCGCCGCGAGCGACACGAGGCTGCTGCGGCGCATCTACCTTGGCCTGGTCGCGCCGGTCCTTGGGATCGACCTGTGGATCATCACCATGGGAGCCGGCGACGGCCTGTCACTGGCGGGGGCGGCGTTTCAGTCCGCACTTCTGGGCTTCACCGCGATCGCCATCCTGTACCGCATCGTGGGTATCGAACGTGTTTCCCTGGACACGATTCTGGGAGGGATCTGCGTGTACCTGCTGATCGGCGAGACCTTCGCCTATCTCGGCAGCATGATGGAAGTGATCCACCCGGGGTCCTACCTGGAACGGGATCAGCCCCTGAGGATTCCTCCGAACGTCAGTCATCTCCTGGGGCGCCGTCCCGAACTGACCTATTTCAGCTTCATGACACTCACCACCGTGGGCTTTGGCGATATCGTTCCCGTCGCTCCGCTGGCCCGGGTTCTGGTGATGGTGGAGGCGCTTCTCGGGCAGGTCTTTCTGGCCACGTTCGTGGCGTTCCTGGTAGGGAATCTGCACATCCAGAAACAAAAAGAGGCGCGTGAGGCCGCCGAGGAGTGAAGGTGGGGCGCGGCAGGCGAGGCGCCATGCCGCGCCGCGTTTCCGTCATTCGGGTTCAAATCGTCACAGGCTTGCCGAGCTGGCGGCGGACGGCCACGAACTGGCCGCAGTGCATCAGCGCGTGAATGGCCGTCATCCCCAGCAGTGCGGCAATGGTCGGTGCGTACTGGGGATACTTGGGATCGCTCCTGTCCAGATCAGACTCGGGAACGCTCGCGAGCAAGGAAAGCGTCGCGGCCCGCTGGGCCTTCCAGAGGTTCTTGTAGACCTCGAGCGACTGGAATTTCGCCGGGTCGTCGAGCGCCGCGGTTTCCTTGCCGTGGGCCTCATCGAAGCCGGCGGGAAGCTCGGGGCAGGAGCCGGGTTGCACGGTCTCCATCATCCGGCGCTCGGATGAGATCAGGTGGCCAAGCTGCCAGGCGATGTGGTTCATGCCGGGAACCGGGCGGATCATGATGTCCGCGTCGCCCAGGTCACCTATATATGCGTTGATGATCATATCGCTCATGTCAATGTTCGTCTTGATGGCATCTTTGGGGCCCATCGTGAACTCCTTTCTCGTGAAAGCGGTAGAAGGGACAGGGAAAGACAATCTGGGGGCTAGTGTGCGGCGGTCTCGGCCACGGGTGCCAGGCTGAAGTCGGCGATGAAGAGCTGGCTGTTGCGATCGGTGGCCCGGCTGTTCGACGTCCACATGACCTGCTTGCCGTCCGGACTGAAGACCGGCAGGCCGTCGAAGCCGTCGTGGTAGGTGATCCGCTCCTCGGCGCCCGTGTCCACGTTCATCAGATAGATCTCGTAGTTCGAGTGGCCGTGGCGGCTGGTCGAGTAAACAATGTGTGTACTGTCGGGATGCCAGAACGGCCCCCAGTTCACGAAGTCGTTGTTCGTGAGCGCCCGCTCGGCGGTTCCCGCGGTGTTGTTCACGTAGATCTGGAGCAGGTCGTTTCCCTTGCGGTCGCTGCGGTAGATGATCCGCTTTCCATCGGGCGAGAAGAACGGGCCGCCGTCGTAGCCCTTCGCCTGGACCACGCGACGGACGTTCTTGCCGTTGGCGTTCATGATGTAGATGTCGGCGTCGCCGTCGCGGAACGAGGTGAAGATGATCTGAGTGCCATCGGGGCTATAGCTTGCCTCGGCATCGTAGCCGTTGGAGTCTGTCAAGCGGACGAGGTTCTTGCCGTCAAGGTCCGCCTTGAAGATCTCCATGCCCTCGGGAAAGCTCCAGCGGTAGCGGCTTCCCGACCGCGAATAGGCGGTCTGCGGTGCCGAAGGGCTGGGGTTCAGGTGGGTCGATCCGAAGAGCAGCGACTTGCCGTCGGGATGGAAGTAGCGCAGGTGCACGCACCCTCGCCGGTGCTCACGAGCCGGGGCCTGGCGTCCGCGGCGAGTTCGGCCGTGAAGATCTGATACTCGTACTGGTTGGGCCTGGCTTTCAGGAACACCGTGGTGGGCAGAGTGGGCACGGCCTGGAAGATGAC
Source organism: uncultured Planctomycetaceae bacterium (assembly GCA_963833985.1). Classification (GTDB taxonomy): domain Bacteria; phylum Planctomycetota; class Planctomycetia; order Isosphaerales; family Isosphaeraceae; genus Aquisphaera. The sequence goes on along the minus strand of CAWIAD010000002.1, from coordinate 5,009,689 downwards.
GCCCTTGCCGTCGGGACGGAAGTACCCTTCGCCGGCGCGGAAGAAGCCGAAAGTGACCTGGCGAACGTTTTGAAGGTGCTTTGATTCCAGGCGCGCGACCTCCTCGGCGGAGAGCGGGCGTCCGGGCGACTGCTGGCCCAGCGCGCTGGTGATCAATAACAGGGCTGTCGACAACACGGGCAGGGACATCAAGCTCACTCCGCTCTGGGGTCTCTACGGGCGAGGGCGGGCCGGATGCCATGGCCAGCGCCGGTTCGAAAGTCTTTCCCGGGGCAAACGACCCGCCTAGTATAGGTCTTGAGCGGAACACCGCCAATGGCCGAGGCCGGCCGGGCGAGTCAGCCGCAGGCATGCTTGACACCAGGATCGCCGAACCCTGACAACGGTCCGGCGCGGAGCGCGACACGACGGTGAAGATCTACACGAAGACCGGGGACAACGGGATCACCGGACTGCTGGGAAACCGAAGAGTTCCCAAGGACGACCTGCGTATTGAAGTCTACGGCACGGTGGATGAGCTGAACGCGGTGCTGGGGCTCGCCCGCGCGCACGGCCTGGAGAGGTCGAACGATCAGATTGTCGCCCAGCTCCAGGATGAGCTTTTTGCCGTGGGCTCCGCGCTGGCCGACCCCGACCCGGCGGGCCGATATCACAACTCCATTCGCCTCGAGCATGCCACACGGCTGGAAGGAATCATCGACGCCCTCGAGGCGGAACTCAAGCCGCTCACCTGCTTCATCCTGCCGGGAGGCAGCGTCGCCGCGGCCGGAATGCATCTGGCCCGCACCGTCTGCCGCCGCGCCGAGCGGCTGGTCGTAAGGCTGGCCCGCCAGCCTGGAGGCGACGTGCCCACCGCGCTGATCGTCTACCTCAACCGGCTCAGCGACCTGCTGTTCGTCATGGCCCGGGCCGAGAACGCACGCGCCGGCGTCTCGGACATCCCCTGGAAAGGACTTTGAGCTTGCAAGCGATGGCAGGGTCCATGCCTGGCGCGGGCAAACTGCGGGGCAAGGTGATTCTCATCACCGGCGGCCGACGCGTCGGCTCGGCCCTGGCGTACATGCTTGCCCCGCGCGGCGCCCGGCTCGCCATGACCTACCACACCAGCCGCGCGGCGATCGAACGCGTCATGCAGGAAATGGAGGCTGCCGGAACCGAGGGTCTGGCCGTCGCTGCCGATCTCTCCGACGCCCTGGCCGCTGATCGCGCCATCACCCAGGTCGTCGAGCGGTTCGGCCGGATCGACGTCCTGGTGAACATGGCCAGCGTCTACCGTCGCACGCCCTTCGCCACACTGCAACCGCGTGACTTCGACGAGCTCATCGCCGCCAACCTGGCCGCTCCCTACCACGCGGCGGTCGCTACGGCCCGGCAGATGGTCGCCCAGCCCGGCGAAGACGGCATCAAGGGTAAGATCATCAACATCGGAGACTGGGCCACCGAGCGGCCCTACAAGGACTATCTTCCTTACCTGGTGGCCAAGGGGGGGCTTACCACGATGACCCTTGCCCTGGCCAAGGAGCTGGCGCCCCACGTGCCGGTGGCCATGATCCAGCCCGCGATGGTCGACCCGCCCGCTGATTTCACCCCCGAGGAGACCGCGGCGGTCATCGCCCAGACGCCCTTGCACCGGCTCGGTACGCCGGCGGACGTCAACCGCCTCATCCTCTACCTGATCGAGGAAACCAACTTCGTCACCGGTGCCTGCTTCCGTGTCGACGGCGGCCGTTTTCTGGGGCAAGACTCCTGAGCCCATTTTTTCAGCCCGCCAGCGTCAGCCGGCCGGGATCACGGGCAGGACCAGTTGCGAGGGATGCGCGGGGTCGTGGCAGACCGTGTTGTCCGCGGGAACCACCCGGCGATAGTCGCCCAGCGGATCACCCGTATTGGGATTCACGTCGAAACGCGGGTAGTTGCTGCTCGAGACGTCGAGCCGGATGCGGTGCCCTTTCTTGAACACGTTCGATGTCGGGTAGAGCGTGATCGTGACCGGTACAATCTGCTCGGGCCGCAATGGCGCAGCCTGATGATCGAGACCTTCCCGATACCGGGTCCGCAGGATCGAATCGCCGAGGTTCAGGTCGAAACCCAGCGGGTAGTCGGCATTGGGGGGAACCTCGTCGATCAGTTTGGCCGTGAAGTCGGTGTCCGGAGCCGTCGAGCGGACGAAGAGCTTCACCTCGACCGTGCCTGTCACCTCCATGTCGTTCGCCAGGGGTGCGGTTCGAAACACCAGGACGTCACGCCGCTCCGAGAGCGGCAGGCGATTGCCGGCGGCGTGGGTCTCGTCGCGTGGTCTCTGGTCGAAGCCGCCGGCCGTCATCAGTCCCTGGTTTGATGAGATGTTACCGCCGATCGTCGGCACCGGATGCATCGGGTCGAACGTGAAGGTGGTCTGCACCGGCGGTCGATCGGATGGCTCGGGCGCGAGCGTCCCGTCGCCATGCAGGAAATACGTGGTGGACCGGGCGCGGGCCAGCGGCCACTGGAGTTCGGCCCGCCAGAGCCCGCCGTGCTTCAGCCGTCCGGCGGCCGATCGCCGGTCGTCACCGCTGCCCATGACATAGAGCAGCACGGGAGAATCGTCCTCGAGCCCGTTCGCGACCCCGCGCAGCCAGTGGTCGTACCACCGCAGCCGCCATGCCAGCAGATCCACGGCGGCATCGGCTGTGAATTCGACCTCGCCAGCGAGGCTCGAGCCCTGGCTGCCGTGCGTCCAGGGGCCGATCACCAGGCGCTGCGGTGCCTTCTTGGCTTTCGAGAGGGCCTCGTAGTTCATCGTCACCTGCCGCGTCCAGGAGTCATACCAGCCGGTGACATGCAGGACGGGGACATCGGCATAATCCTTCACGTGATCGACCACCGACATCCCCTTCGCGTGCCAGAAGGGCGCCTCCGGACCGCTGCGCATCGCCTCCACCAGCCACGACTCGTACTCGGGCACGACCCGCAACGGTGTCGTGCCGGGGCGGACCGGCAGGCTGTCGGCGTGCACGCGGATGCGCAGGCCGCTGGCCACCAGAGCGCGCCGCAGTGCGGGGTTGGCCAGCGCGGCCTTGCTGTTGGGTGCGCCGGTCTGGAAGATCCAGTTCATGAACCGGAGCTCGAACGCCCCACCGTGCCGCATGCCGTTGACACCGCAATTGGAGAGCGCGTCGATGGGGATCATCGTCTTCAAATGAGGCGGGTTCATCTCCGCCAGTGCGTGCTGGGTGCCTCCCGGGTAGCTTGTGCCGAACGTGCCGATCTTCCCATCCGACCAGGACTGGGCGGCGATCCACTCGACCACGTCAAAGCCGTCTGCCGGATCGTCGCTGACACCGTGCCAGGTTCCCTCGCTGGCGTAACGGCCGCGCGTGTCGTTGGCGGCCACGACATAGCCGCGCTCCGCGTAGTAGTTCCCCTCGGCGGCCGCCCCGCGCCTGTCGTAAGGCGTGCGCGTGAGCAGTGTGGGGAAACGGCCCGGGATGGGCTGACCCTGCCGTGCCGGGCGATACAGGTCCAGGGCCAAGCGGGTGCCATCGCGAACGGAGACCATCACCTCACGCTCCACGACCACTCCATACTCGGCAGGCCGCCGGCTGACCTGCGGTTGAGCCCTGGCGTGCGAGTGAAAACTTGAGCCGAGCACCAGCAAAGCCCCAGCGGTCCACGCGAACCTTGCACGCACACGCACTGCGCCACCTCCGATCCATGCGGATTGCCCCTTCCGTTCCGGCGACCCGGCCGTTCCGGTTTGCTCAAGTATGATGAGCGGCCCGGCCGTCGGATGCAAACCGCCGGTCGGGTCGCCCCGGTGGATCGCTCTCCCGAAGCGGTGACAGATCCGGGAATGCGAGCTCGGCTGCGCTGGCACAGCCCAGGGCGGATGTTGGCTGGGACCCGCGGCGCACCAGGCCGCGCCGGGTTGCCGGCAAGCACCATTGCGGTCGCAGCCTCTCTCCGGTGCCGGCAGGGAGCTCGTGCGTGAGGTTCATGGCGCGAAGGCAGTCGCTTGTGAATCGCTTCCTGATGCTTGATAATCTTGGAGTACGAGGTGGGACCAGGTCGCGGCGCAGGCGGCCAGGCATCGTCCGGGGCAAGAACGATGATGAAACATCGACGGGTCGTGCTTTTCACGGCGGCCATGGGCTGCTGCCTGGCGGCCGGGGAGAACCGGGCCGGCGAGCCCAAGCCCTTCGACCTGCAAGGCTACATCGACAGGGCTGTGCAATCGGGCGACCGGCGGATCGTCGTTCCGCCCGGGACATACCGGGTGCTGCCCAGTCACCGGCAGCACCTGGTGCTCAGTGAGCTGCACGACACGGAGATCATCGCGGATGGCGTCGAGATGATCTGCACGCAGACCACACGTGCGGTCACCCTCTCCGGCTGCCGGAACGTGAGCATCCGCGGGCTGAAGATCGACCATGATCCGCTGCCCTTTTCGCAGGGGCGCATCACGGCGGTCTCGGCCGACAGGACGAGTCATGACATCGAATTACTCGATGGCTATCCGGGCTCAAAAGCAGTCGTTGCCTTCAAGTATGAGATCTTCCGGCCCGATACCCGCACCCTGCGCTGTGCTGACTACGACTACATGGTGCAGAAGCTCGATGCGAGGCATATCCGCGTGCGGAAGAGTCACGCCAGCGCATCCGATCCGGAGCAAGTGGGCGATCTCATCGTCATCGGCGCGGAGGACGCACCGGCGGGAAGCATTCCCCACGCGGTCTTCGCCGAGCACTGCTCGGGGCTACGGCTGGAGGATATCGACCTGTATGCCTCCAATTGCTTTGGCTTCCTGGAAGAAGACTGCGACGGCTCAGTCTATGTCCGCTGCCGGATCGACCGGCGGGCGGCCGCGACCGACATTGCTCACCGAGCCGAGCCGCGCATCCGCTCGCTGAACGCCGACGCGTTTCATAGCAAGGGCGCGGCCAGGGGGCCGGCGTACATTGGCTGCACGGCCCGGTTCATGGGTGATGACGCCGTGAATATCCACGGCAACTACCACATGATCACCGAGGCCCGGCGCAACGTTCTGCGAGTCCTGGCCAACGGCAAGGTGCCGCAGGCTGGCGAGGGAGTCGAGCTCCTGTCCTACGAAGGCCGGAGGCTGCCCGACGCGTGCGTGCAACGGGTTGAGCCCGCAGGCAAGATCACCGCGGACGAGCGGGCCTTTCTGAGCCGGCAGAAGATGGACCAGGGTCTGCGGACGCGCTGGACGCCAAACGCCTTCATGCTGACGCTCGATCGCGACGTCGATCTGCCTCGCGGCTCGCTTCTGTCCTCGACGCGGCGCATGGGCAACGGCTTCGTGGTCAAGGGCTGCGACTTCGGGTTCAACCGCTCGCGGGGCATCCTCATCAAGGCGAGCGACGGCGCGGTCGTGGGCAACACACTCACCGCAAACTGGATGGCCGCGGTGCTGGTGGCGCCGGAGTACTGGTGGCTGGAATCGGGCAGCTCGTGCCACGTGACGATTCGCGGCAACACGATCCGCGACTGCCGCGAGACGGCGATCCGCGTTGTCGCCCGCGGCGGGCCCGGCGAGCTTGCCCCAGCGGGTGCTCACCGTGATATCAGCATCCTTGGCAATACGCTCAGCGCTGGTCCCTGGCCGGCCATCGAGATCACCTCCACCCGAGGCGGGCTCGTCGCCGGCAATGCGATCACGCCAGCGCCGGTGCGCGCTCTGACTTGGTCCGCATCCAGCCCGAACCCCGCCTCGGACCCACCCGAGCCGGTCCGGAGCACGCACTGCGAGGGCGTGTCGGTCCGCGACAACTCCGTGGCACGATGAGCGCTCGTGAATGCTCGGAAGGAGCGCAGGTTTCGAAACTCGGCGGAATAATTGCAGGCTTGGCGGAGAAAAAGCGATTTCCCATTGACGGCCTGCTGGAGCGAACCGGTGGAGCAGTTCCGCTGGCCGAAAGCGTGCCAGCCGGCCCGTGGACTGGACGTCGGAGTGCATGCATTGTACTATAGGAGTGTCGTGGTGATTTGCTCTCGAACCAAGGATCAGATTCGATTAAGTTGACCGGCCTTCTTGGTCTTGACGGCCATGTCCTATGATCGAGACAAACGGGTTTGCGAAGGTCGGGTTCATGGGAAACGGAGGCCGGGTCACACTTCCGGTCGGCCTGCGATCTGTTGGGTGAGTGCAGCCACTGATCGTTGATCAGCGCAAGACTGCGGGTGACACGCACCCAACGCATCGGCAACCTGGTTGGTAGCGAACGTACCTGGGGGGTAAAGTTTTGGCTGGTGGCGAGGAAAAAAGGCGGGCGCGACGATCGTACCGCCCCGTGGTGGAGGCCATGGAAGCGCTTCGGCTGCTTTCCGGCGGAGCCGCCACCTCGGCCTTGCCTGCACTCGCGGCCCAGCACAACCTTCTGAACGAGCCGCTCAGTGGCACTTCCTCACAGGTCCCGGTCCTCCCGGCCATCTCGAGCGACACCTGGGACGCGGCTCTGTTCCAGACGCACCTCGGTGACCTGTTCCCCGGGTCAGCTCCCACAGTTCTCTCCAGCCCCGCCGGGACCGGGACCGGGACCGCCAGTGACCCGGCCGCGCTGCAATCGGGGCTGGCCCAGCTCGACAAGTACCTGAACCGCGCCTGGTACCGGGCCGGAATCCCCGTGCAGATGCATGAGGACTGCTCGCAGGCCGTTTACACGACGATGCTCCAGCAAGTTGGCCGCGCTCGCTTCGACGCCATGATCAGCGACGTCGGACAGCACGGCATCCGCGACGTGTTCAGCCGCGAGACCAACGAGGGACTCGACTTCTTCCGCGCGGTCGACATGGTGAAGAAGCGCGCGCAACGCGAGCGCGCCTACCTGTCGCTCGACGCCGTGGATGTTCCCGCCTCGAACGGCAGCGCGGAGACGAGCGCCCGCAGCGACGCCCTCCGCGAGGCCATCGCCCACTCGCTCAGCCCCCGCGAGGCAAGCCTGATCACCGACACCCTCATGGGCAAGACCCCCGCCGAGATCGCACATCACTGGGGCGTGGCTCCCAAGACCATCAGCAACGAAAAATCTCGGGTCATTCAGAAGCTGCGCGACGTGCTCCTGTCGCAAAGCATGAACTGAGGATCCGATCGGCACGCACCAGGTGGCGTCCGAGGCGCGCTGAACCACCAGCCACTCTCCTGCGCCGGCCCGGGGCATCCCGTCCGCCCGTGCACGCGGACAGTCAGGCAATCTTGCTGCCGGGAGGAAATCCTTGAAGTTTGTATTTGACAGTGTTACATCTGGCTGGATATAACACTGTCATGAAAGACGAGTCGCTCAGACTCTGGACGATTCAGGAGCTGTGCGCCGCAGTCGAGCAGGGGCTGGCGGTCGGTTACGAAGGGTCTCCCAACGGCCAGGTGCGAGACATTCCCAACCTGCGGACTGTGCGTTACTACACGACGGCGGGATTACTGGACCGGCCGTGCGATTTCCGCGGCAGGACGGCTCTTTACGGGCAGCGGCATCTGCTGCAACTTTTGGCCATCAAGAAGCTTCAGGCAAACGGGCTGAGCCTCGTGCAGGTGCAGCAGCGGCTCGCCGGTGCCACCGACGCAACGCTCAGGCAGCTCGCGGGTTGGCCCCATGTGCCCGAGCCCGACCTGATTCCGACTGGCTCGCCGCGCAACGAATCCGCGGACGGTCAACGTCCCTTCTGGAAATCACGCCCGGCGCCCGCATCGGCTCAGCCCGCAAGCTTCGACCAGTCCGGCGAGCAGCCGCCCCTCGATGCGGAAAGGTCAAGGGGAGGTCACGCGTTCGAAGAGATGGCGTCGTTTCAGGCCATCGCTCTGGCAGACCGGGTCTTCCTGCTGCTGGACCCGGCGCGCTCCATCGATCGGCAAGAGCTCCCGCGCTACGCCAGGCGGCTGCACCCTTGATTCGTTACCTCGCCCAGCATCAGATGATTCAATCACCCCTGAAAGGGGAAGGTGATGCCCATTCCGCTTCCGCAGATGAGTGAAAGCGAGCAACCCCGGACGATGTGCGACGAGGAGGCGGGCTTCGGTGCGCTGGGCACCGCCCGGGGAAACCTCCCTTTGAGGGCGATGGATATTCAGGGGCGGATCGACGGCCTGCTGTCGCAGGTGACGGTACGCCAGACCTTCGTCAACCCGTTTGATGAGCCGGTCGAGGCGACCTACATCTTCCCGCTGCCCGACCGTGCCGGGGTTCATGCGTTCCGGATGGAAGTTGGCGGGCGAACGGTCGAGGGGACGCTCGAGGAACGGGCGCAGGCCAGGCAAAGCTATCAGCAGGCGCTGGTGGCCGGGCAGCGCGCGGCCATCGCGGAGGAGGAGCGTCCCGGCGTGTTCTCGCTGCGGGTTGGCAACATCCTCCCCGGTGAGGCGGCCACCGTCCATTTCGAGATGACCGGCGTGTTACCCTACGCCGAAGGCGAGGTGACATTCCGCTTTCCGCTCGTGGTGGCGCCCCGGTACATTCCGGGCACGCCGCTGCCGGGGCCATCCGTCGGCGATGGTACGAGCGTGGACACCGACGCGGTACCCGACGCGTCGCGTATCTCGCCTCCGGTGATCTTGCCGGGCTTTCCTCACCCGGTTCGCCTTTCGCTGGCGATCGACCTGCACGAGGACCACGGCTGCGTGGCCCGCGATGGCGTCCGGTCAAGCCTGCACGCGGTGGTGGCCGAAGCGAACGACGGCTACAGGCGCATCCAGCTTCAGCCAGGCGAACGCCTGGATCGCGATTTCATCCTCCGATTCCGGCTGGCTGGCCGCGATCCCGAAAACCCGATCCAGTCAAGCTTCACGGTCCACCCCGACAGCGAGAGCGGGGGCCAGTCCGGGACATTCGTGCTGACGCTGATTCCTCCGAGCGATGACAATGACGATGAGACGGCCCGCCGCCCGCGCGACGTCGTTTTCGTGCTCGACCGCTCCGGGAGCATGAGCGGCTGGAAGATCGTGGCGGCCCGCAGGGCGCTGGGGCGTATGATTGACACGCTGGGCGCGAGGGACCGGTTTGCCGTGCTCGCGTTTGACAATTCCGTCGAGACTCCGCCGGGACTGAGCCAGGAGCTTGTCGCCGCATCTGACCGGAACCGATTCACTGCGCTTGGCTTCCTGACGAAAATGGAGGCCCGGGGCGGCACCGAGATGGCAGCACCACTCCGGATGGCGGCGGAGTGTCTGAGCGGCCCAGACCGCGCGCACTGGAAGAAGCCGGCGCAAACCAGCAACACGCGGGACGCCATTATTGTCCTGGTGACCGACGGCCAGGTTGGAAATGAGGACCAGATCCTCGAAGCCCTGGCACCCGCGCTGGCGGGTATCCGCGTCTTCGCGCTGGGGATCGACCGGGCGGTGAACGCGGCATTTCTGGCACGCCTGGCCGACCTCGGCCATGGCCGGTGCGAACTGGTTGAATCGGAAGACCGGCTCGACGCGGTCATGGTTTCGATGCATCGCCAGATCGCCACGCCCCTGCTCACCGACCTGGCCCTGGAGCCAGAAGGGTTCGCCATCGAGCCCGACTCGCTGGTCCCTGAACGTCTTCCCGACCTGTTCCCAGGCGCTCCGGTGCTGGTGCTGGGCCGCTACCAGGGACAACCCGCGGGCAGGATGCTCGTGAAGTCACGCGACATGCAGGGGCAGGAATGGTGTCAGTCGCTGGACGCCCGATGGCGTGACAACCCGGCCATCGCCACGGCCTGGGCCAGAGGCCAGATCCGCCGGCTGGAAGACCACTACGTCGTGGGAAACTCTGATCTGGAGGCGCTGGAACGCCACATCCTGGCCGTGTCGCTGCGCTACCAGGTCCTCAGCCGGTTCACGGCTTACGTCGCCATCGATCGTTCCGAGATCGCCAACCGGGGCGGGAAGGTGCACCGGATCACTCAGCCGGTGGAGATGCCGCAGGGGTGGGATGGGGCTCAACATGCCTATCTGACCGCCCTTGACAGCAGCCTGATGCAGGGCTGCGCGAGCCTGGACGATCTTGCCACCATGGATTCTGGCTTGGCACTTATGAGGCTGACGGCCGATCCGCCGAGCCTTGCGGCCGGTGGCCGACGCAGCAAGGCCATCCGTCACGCGATTACGACCCGGCGAGCAGCCGCTCCTCCGCCTCCGCCGCCACCGAGCACGGACGAGCCCGAGACGCTCTGTATGGCCAGTGAGCCGACCGGTCTCCCGGCGCGGTACGAGCTTCGTGAGCAAGTTGACCGGGGCGGACAGGGGATGGTATTTGGAGCCTTTGATCGCGACCTTCAGCGTAAGGTCTGCATCAGGCTGGTCACAGTTGCTGCCAATCGGGTCGAACTGCTGGTCGGGGAGGCCCGCAAGCTGATGGCATTGAGCCATCCCTCGCTGGTCATACCCAGCGACGCCGGCCGATGGCGCGACGGGCTCTTCCTGGTGACTCCGTCCGATCGTGCAGGTGACGGAAGGTACCGCGTTCTGCCGGATCGGCCGCCGGCCCCGGAAGAATCGGCACGGTGGGTTGCCGAGATTGCTGAGGCCGTCCAGTATGCTTTCGAGCAAGGGTTCCGTCGTCACGACCTGCTCTGGACCGAGGTCGAGATCGGCCCGGATGGAAGGGCCGTTCTGGGAGGCCCAATGCAGTGGCTCCGCAGCACCGAACTCGATTTCGCGTACGGCAATCCCGCGTCGCTGCCCCCTGAGCTGATCGGCGGACAGGCCTTGTGGGGAGACCCTCGATGCCTGGTGTACAGCCTGGGGATCGTGCTGTACAGGTTGCTGACCGGAACACTGCCGTTTGCTGGGGGCGGGCCGACGGTATTGCAGCGCATCATGAAGGACGCGCCCCGACCACCCCGGACCATGAACCGTTCCATTCCCAAAGAACTCGAAGCGATTTGCCTCAAGGCCATGGCGCGGAAGCCCGAAGATCGCCATGCGACACCCGGCGCGCTGGCCCAGGCCCTGCGCCAGTTCCTCGCCAAGGAAACTGGTCCCCGGAAGAGTTTCTGGAAGAGGAAGTGAGCGCAGTCACGTCCCGGACGGTCGCTCCGGAACGGGGCGGTCAGATGGGGACCGTGGACCTCGAGCGAGAGATCACGCCCGCTGAGCTCCGTGCTGCGGCATTCTGACGGTGCGTCGTCGGGGATGGACTTCCGACCGCTCATCACCAGGATCCCCGCTCGTCAGAATTGCGTTGATTTGTGTCACCAGCTTGCCGTCATTGCAGCCCCGTCGTGCATGGACATTCGGGTTCTAGACTACTTGAGTGCGTTGGGACTTGCTGGAAAAACAAGCTGCTGCTGGCGCACACCTTCCAGGTCAGCACGTCAGTTCGTTAACCGTTACAGAACAATGAGTTGCGATAATAAGAGCGATGTGATCCCAGATGTGACTTGCCCCGTTCACAGCACCGCATCCGGGCTTCAACCCACATGGCTTGCGCTGGCCGGTTTTGGTCTTGCCACCCGTCTGGTCGTCGTTCTTTTCGGTTGTCTCCTTGCCATGCCTGAGGACTCGTTCTCGAGGATGGTGGTCGACTCCCGGACGAATGACCGGATCAACGAACGACATCTTGCGGCGCTTTCGGTCGGAAGTCGACGCTTGATCATGCCTTGGTACCGGTGGGACGCGATGTGGTACCTGGACATCGGCCAGCGCGGCTATTCCTACCGCCCCGGCGCCCAGAGCAGCGTGGCCTTCATGCCGCTTTTGCCATTGCTCATCAAGACCGGCACGACACTGGGACTCGATCGGTACTGGTTGGGCCTGCTCATCCCGAATCTCGCGTTCGTTGCTGGACTGGTTTTCTTTGGCCGCGTTGTACGAGGCATGACCCAGAGCGCGGCGACGACGTGGCGTGCCTGTATCTTGCTGGCCGCATTTCCCAGCTCCTTCTACTTCTCGGCCCCGTATCAGGAGTCGCTGGGGCTGATGTTCACGGCCGGTGCACTCCTGGCCTGGCAGAGCTATCATCCCGCGGTGGCAGCGGCGTCGCTGGCGACGGCGGCGACCGCGCGACTCACCGCATTGTCGATGTCCGTCGGCCTAGTGCTGGAATGGATGCTCAACGTGATCCGGGGACGGACTGCCCGCAATGCGGCGTGGTTCGTCGCAAGCGCGGGGGCTCTCGGTACTGCCATCTTCTTTGGCTACCTCGCGCTCCGGTTTCGCGATCCGTTCCTCCACTTCAAGGCCCACGGCGCCTGGCAGCGCAAGTCACCCAGTGCCGCGCAGCTTCTGAGAACGATCTGGTCGACGGTCCAATTGTCGGCATTCATGGTCAAGAGGTCGTCGAGCTTCGCTCTTGTGCTCGTGCTGCTCCTCACCTGGCTGTGCCAGAAGCCATTAGGTTTGGCCTTCCTTCGGCTGGCGGGGCCGTTGTTGCGTCGGCGTGCCGCGCGCCCGGCAAGGGATGGTCTGAAGCTCATTCCAAACAGACATCCCGCCTGGAGTACCGCTTGCTGGGCAATGCTGCTCGCTGGCATTGGCTTTGTCGTGCTTTGCGCGGCGGAGTCGTTTGAGGATCTTCTTCCCGCAGTGGAGAGCGTCATCTACGGCAAGAACCTTTTGGCCACAGTCTTTTTCCTGGGCCTCGGACTCCACGCCTTCTGGGTCAGAGGACCTCTCTGGGGTTGCCTGGTGGTGGTTCCCGTGCTCCAGGTCCTTGCCTCTGGAACGCATCTGAGCATGATCAGGGTTGTTCTATCTGCCTTCCCCGGCTTCCTGGACGCCGCCGAGATCGCTTCGAATCGATCTCTCTTCGCAATCACCGTGAGTGGCTGCCTGTTTGCCCAGTTTGTCCTGCTCGGCACTTACGTGAACTGGGAGTTCGTCGCGTGACAGTGCGACCTTGCGAGCTGAGCAGGCCATGGAGAACCATGGAGCGGAAAAACGCAGAAGGGAACATTCTCCCGGTCCCGAGGGAACGGATCGGGACGGAGAAAACCCGGAACGTGGCCGTGCTTCGATTCACCCTTTTCGGTAGCCTGGTGAAGGCAGCTCGACCTGTTCCGGGGAATGGTACCCCGGGACCGAGCAGGAGCGCAGATCCATGGACGTTTGCGGATTCCGGTCCACCTTCCGGGCGATCGCGATCGCCCTTGCGCTCGGTGTCGGTCTCTGCGATTCCATCCCTTCGAATGCCCAGGATCAGCCGGCCCCCACAACTCCGCCGGAGACCACCAGCGTCAAGGCCAGGAATGCCGCGAAACGAACAAGGCCGGCCGCGCCAGGCGAGAAGCACGCGGGGAAGACTCGCCCATCGGCGCGTCTCGCTGATGACCTTCCGCCCAGGGTGATGTCGAAGGCCGCGGCCGACGCGAAGCGCCCGCGCTCGCCATTCCTGATGCCGGCCACGGGCGCGGGGGGCTCGGTGCAGGACCGGTACAACCTGGAAGAGACCGACTGGAGCGAGATTCCCACCTGGCGGCAGACTTCGTTCTTCGGCGTCCGCGCCCGCGGCCAGTTCTTCGTCTTCGTGGTGGACCAGTCGGGCAGCATGATCGACGACGACCGCCTCACCCGTGCCAAGATCGAGCTGCTACGCACTGTTTACAGCCTTCAGCCGCCCCAGCGGTTCGAGGTCATTTTCTATAACGAGGAAGCCACGCCGATGCCCGGAGGACCTCAGCCTCGCCCGGCCGACCTGAAGAGCAAGAACCAGCTCACGTCGTGGCTGCACGTGATTGGCCCGGACGGCGGCACCGACCCGCGGCCCGCCATCACCCAGGCACTGGCGCTTCAGCCCGACGCCGTGTTCCTGCTCTCCGATGGCGAGTTCCCCGAACGCACCGTGGAACGCGTGGCAAAGTTGAACCCGCGCAAGGTGCCCATCCACTGCATCGACATGACCGGCGGCCAGGCCGGCGATCACCTGGTGCGCATCGCCCGCGAGAGCGGAGGCCGGTACGCCTCGCGCGTGGGCACTCTGCAAGCGGCGCCCTGATGCCGGCCTGTGGATCGCGCCGCGGCCGGCACCGTATGCCCCGGCTCACGGCCGCACGTCGATCACGAACCGCTGGCGCGCGGTTCCGGTCTTCATGGTGGCCGTGGAGAGCACCTTTTCCACGCCCCAGACGAGTGCCGTCGGGTCGAGTGTGCGCTGGTCGTGTTCGAGAGTGACGCCGACCACCACCGCGTCATTTCCTGCGGCATCCGGGGTCCCGGAAAGCAGGCCGGTCGCCTCGTCGACCTTCAGCCAGCCCGGCGCACGCTCCAGCGTGAACCGTGGCCGCTCGACGTCGAAGTAGCCGCTCACCTGGTCATTCCCCTTCATCCGCGCACTCAGGTCGCCCAGCGAGCGCGTGGCGGCGACCTGGTAGCGGTAGGGCGCACCAGGCCTGGCCGTCTCGACGGGGCGGCTGTAGATGATGGGCCGCGGCGCAGAGGCGTAATCGGAGGGTCCGCTTCGCTTGCCGTGCTCATCCACCGCGACCACGCGATAGAACGCCTTGTTGGCTGCGGGCAAGGTGACGTCGCGTCCGAGCACCTTCAGCTCCGTGGCCGTCGTCTCGGCGATGAAGTTCGCCGGGAACCAGGGGTTCCAGGACGCCATCTCGTCCTTCGTGACGCCAACCGTCCCCTGGAAAGGCTGGTCGGCGATGGTGAAGCCCTTCTCATCGCTGCCGTAAACGCGGTACCTGACGGGCCGGCGGCCGACCGGGTTGGGCTTCCAGCGCAGGGTGCCCGAGCCGGCGGCCTGGTCATACGCCACGGTCAGATCGAGCGGATGAGCGGGCCCGCGGGGTGAAGCTCCACGTCTTGCTCCAGGGTCCCCACACGCCGTTGCGGTCCCTGGCCCGCACGTGCCAGGAGTAGCGCCGATCCGGCGAGAGCAGACCGGGCTGAAGCAGCGTGTAGCGGGCCTCGGGAACGTTCTCCCTGGTCACGTCGCCGGTGCGCGAGATGAGCTTGTAGAAGCACATGGAGAGCGGGAAGGCCATGTCCGGGCGGCTGGAGAGCTCGAACTGGTAATCGGCGATCGCGTCACCGTCCGGATCGATGGCCGGAGTCCAGCGAAAGACGACGTCCGTCCCGTCGGCTTCCCCGGCATCCTCCGGAAAAACGGGCCGCGCTGGTGCCAGCGGGGGCCGAGTGGCCGAGCGCTCGACCCAGCGGTGCGTGATGCGGACCTTCCGCTCGCCGGTCGATTCATCGGTGTAGGTGAACGCATTGGTGCCGACGGTCATCTCGGGCAGAGCCAGCGGCGCCATCTGCACGTCATTGAAAATCGCCAGCCGGCGCAGCCGGGCGGGGCCCTCCAGCAGACACTTGAGCTGGTACGCGTACCGCGCTGGGCCAACTTCGGGGAAGGCCCTGTCGAGGCTGCCGTCCTTCACCGCTTGCCAGCTCTTGCCGTCGACGGAGATGAAGAACCGGGCGCCTGCTCCCTCCGCCTCGATCCGTCCGCCGACGAAGACGTAGGGGCTCTTCATGTTCCAGACGATCTGGCCCCGCCGTCCGTCCGCCGCGGAGAGCCCATCGTCGCCGGAGCGAATGTTCTCCACCGTCGCCGCGCCCGGGCGCCATGATTCACGCGACAGGTCGGGGCGGTATTCCCATGATCCGTTGTCAATCAGCTCCGGATAGGCGGGCATGGTGTAAAGGGCGCCATGGTGTTTCAGCCGTTCGCCATGCCCCCAGCGCCATTCGATGGCCTCGCCGGGACGCAGGACCATGTTCATGGTGGTGTCGACCTTGCCCCCGCGCTGGCCGGTGACCGCTCCCTGGTAAGAGTACATGGCGCACATGCCCTGGCCGTCCCACCAGGTGTCGCGCAAGAGGATCCCCTTGGAATGCGTGCGCTTGATCAGATCGTGGTCATGGACAAGGTCCTGCTCGCCGGCCACCGTGGCGTTATCGCGCAGCAGATAGACCGAGTGCATGTCGCCGTCATAGAAGTGCCAGCCGCCATCGTGATATGCCTGCGAGATGCAGTGCCCCAGCGCCCGCGCCGGTGCCGCCTTGAGCCCGGCCTGCCGCCAGAGGGAGGCGAGGCTGATCGAATCGTTCCCGCAGGTGTTATAGCCATAAATATTGAACACCTTCACCGGGTCGAGCAGCTCGTTGTTGTCGCCGGGCGAATGATGGCGGTACTGGATCTCCTGGAACCAGAGAGCGAAGGCCTTCTCCGCTTCGGTCATGCCGGGAACCAGCGCCGAGGCAACGATCTCCTCGGCGTTGCGAAAGTGGTTGCGGCCGTTCGACAGCCAGGGGTTGATCACGTCGGTCTCGCCCACATTCTCCATCCGCACCGACCGGTTCGACTCCCAGGTCTGGAGCAGGGCCCCCTCGCGTGCGATGCCGCACCCCATGGGCGAGCGGCAGTTCCGGCCATCCATCGTGCCGCCCTGGGTGATGGTGTAACGGTGCGGCCCGGCCTTGATGTCCTCGACGTGCGACCTGGCGACATCACTGGGATGCGCGGGTTGACCAGGCCGGTGGCGGATCTTCCGTTCCGATCAATCCGCTCATCACCAGGGCTGTGAGAAGAGAAAAAACTGGCATGTCAATCTCCTCGAGCTACGAGGCCAACACGCGACTCGCTGGACCTACGAGCAACGAGTCTGCTCGGGCCATGGCACATCCCGGCTCTACTCTAACCTACCGAGCACGGATCGCCGATGCAGCGGAGCGCTGGGCCACTGGCGACTTCTCTCTGGCCGGCCCAGCGGACCGGGGTCGCAACCCGCTTCTTCCCGCTCGCAATCGGGCGGTGGTCAAGGAGGTCGACATGGAAGCCGTCTGTCAAACTGTGTTGTCAGTAACGCCTCGGCTCCACGGTGCCCCTGGGGGCCACGTACCGATTGGACGGAGGTTCCGAAACCTGGGCCGGGTCATGGAGGTATCAAACTGGGTGCGTTGCGCCGCTCACCTTGACGTTGCGGTGAGGACCCAGTGCGCCTGTGCGAGGGTAAGTCATGTCGGGATCGGACGTTGCCGGGACATCCGTGGGGTTGGAGACCTGCGAGCTCCCCCGGGAGGCGAAAGGCGGACGTGGATGGCGGAGGTTGACGATCGGTCTGGCCGTGATCTTCGCCGTCTGGGGGCTGACCGTTCTGGTGCTGGCAACCATCGCCAACTGGCAGGTGCATCGGCACCGCGCGTTGATGCTGATGGCCGACGGCCTGGCGCTGTTCTGGATCGTCATCGGTGGCACTCTGTCTTATCTCGTACGCGACCGAGCCGGCGTGCTGGTCCGCAGGTTGCCTGTGCCGTGGCCGGTCACATTCGTGTGCTTCGCGACCGCCATGGCCCTGCTGGAGGAGGCCGTCACCACCACCATGACGAACCTCGCTCCCGTTCTCGGCGCGGCTGTGGGCGAGGCGTATATCACGGCCTCGGCGAACTACCTCGATGTCGTCCTGGGGCACAGCGTGATCGTCTTCGTGCCCATGTTCGCCGCCTGGGCGTGGATGCTGTCGCGTCATGATTTCCAGCCTGGCGAGGTCTTCCTGCTCTTCGGCCTGACCGGTACGCTCGCCGAGACCGGTACCTTCGGCGTCCAGAATCTCGCCATGGCCGGCTTCTGGGTCTGGGTCTACGGACTGATGGTCTGGCTGCCGGCCTGCGCCTTGCCGAAACGGCCCGAAGCAGGCCGGCCGCGCGCCTGGCATTACTTGCTGGCGTTGATCTTGCCCATCGCCTGCGCCATTCCGGTGGCTCTGATTGTGATGCGAGTGCACCCCATGGGCGTCCACTTCCCGCCGATCCAGTGAACGGCAAGCGATTGCGCTCAGCGCGTGACGGAGCCAGTGCCGTAGAGCTTCCCCGGCTGCATCGCGTGTCCCCAGCCCAGGGTCTGGGCGTCGGGCAGGTCGCCGCGCCGCCGGGGATGATTCCCGCCTGGATCAAGGTACCGAACTGAAAGTAGACCGCGTCCATGTCGGAGGGACGGCCGGGGAAGTGGCCGAAGCCGCCATCGGGGTTGCGGCAGCCGAGCGACCAGGCCGCGCCACGGGCGATCGCCTGCTTGATCTTCGGCCCATCGCCGCCAAGCTGGCGAAGCACAAATACCGCGTCGAAGCAGGAATGAACGTCCCAGTCGGGCTCCTTGATGTTCCAGCCGCCGTCCGGTTTCTGCTCTCGCAGCACGCGGGCCACCATCGCTTCGGCATGCGGAGTGGACTCACCCACAAGCCGGAAGAAGTGCGCCATGTGGAAGCTGGCGGCGACGTGGTCGCCCAGGTATCCGTCGGAGGCCTGGTTCTCCTCCATGAAGTGCGCCAGCTTGTCGCGCCAGTCGCGCGGGAACGGCCGGTTCAGGGCCGCACACAGGAGGGGAAAAAAGCTCGTCGTGTACCAGGGAAGCTTCTTGTAGGCGTTGCCGGCGAGCAGGGGAGCGATGCGGGGCAGGGGGTCGAGCGCGGGTGTTGCGTCCAGGGCGCGCAGGGCAACAACGCCCTGCGTGGTATTGTAGAGAACTCCCAGGTCGCTCTTCGGGTCATGCTTGCCGGCCAGGTTCACGAAGTGGCCATCGGGCCGCTGATGCTGGAGCAGGAACGCGATCGAGCGATCCTTGTGCGGCAGCTCCCAGCCCATGGTCCGGGCGAGCACGGCGGCGTAGGTGACGGCGGCCAGGTCGCTGAACTTCGTGTCGGAGTTGCCGGTGTAAGCTGGGTCGGGCGAGGGTGCGTAGCCGCCGTCATCACGGGCGCAGCGGACGATGAAGTCGAGCGTTTCGCTGGCCAGTCGTGAGAGGTCTGGCGCCCGGGCAAGAGCTCGCGTCCGGCCAGACGCCAAGGCTGCGGATGCGCCTGCGACGTGTTGCAGCCACGATCGCCGGTTCATGGAGAGGTTCATCGTGATCGCCTCGGGCCTCGGTGTGGTTTCCGTCCTGTGGATGAGCCCGATCATCGCGGAAGCGGCCGGTGTGCTCAAGGGACTTGCCCGTCTGCCGCCGGGCGATCAGACTACACGATCGTACCCGACACGAATCCCCCTCGAGGGCCGGAACCATGAACCGCGCCGCCGTGAAACTTGCAATGGCTGTTCTTGCACTGGGTCTCTGGGCCGCTACCGCGACTGCGGATCCGCCCGGCTTGACGACGCTGCCGATCGGCGCGAAGGCGCCCGACTTCCGGCTGCCGGGCGTCGACGGCAAGACCTACACGTTACAGGACTTCGCCGGCGCGAAGGTGCTGGTCGTCATCTTCACCTGCAACCACTGCCCCACCGCGCAGGCCTACGAGCAACGGATCGCCGACCTGCACCGCGACTTCAAGGACAAGGGGATGGCCCTGGTGGCGATCTCTCCCAACGACCCCGCAGCGTTGCGGCTGGACGAGCTGGGCTACACCGACCTGGGAGATTCCTTCGAAGAAATGAAGATGCGTGCGCACGACCATAGGTTTACTTATCCCTATCTCTACGACGGTGAGACGCAGTCGGTGGCCAAGGCCTACGGCGTGCTCGCCACGCCGCACGTCTATATCTTTGACGCGGATCGCGCGCTGCGCTACGTGGGCCGGTTCGACGACGCCGAGGTGAAGACCGTGAAGTCGCATGACGCCCGCAATGCCGTCGAGGCGCTCCTGGCGGGCAAGCCTGTGCCGGTCGAGAAGACGCGCGTTTTCGGCTGCTCCACCAAGTGGGCCGAGAAACAGGCCGATGCCCGCAAGTCGCTGGCGAAGTGGGATGCCGAGCCGGTGAGCCTGGAACCGATCGACGCGGCTGCCGTGAGCAAGCTGGTGCATGAGCCCGGTTCGAAGCTCACCGTCATCAACGTCTGGGCCACCTGGTGCGGCCCGTGCGTGGCCGAGTTGCCCGAGTTCGTGACGATGAACCGGATGTACCGTGGCCGGCGGTTCCGGCTGGTGACCATCAGCCTGGACGACGTTCAGAAGCAGGACGATGCGCTCAAGGTCCTCAAGGAGAACCACGTCGCGGCCGCGAACTTCATCTTCAATTCCAGCAACCGCGACGCCTTCGCCGAGGCACTTGACAGGGAGTGGCCGGGACCCGTTCCGTACACGGTCATCCTCGCGCCTGACGGAAAGGTGGTCTACCGCAAGGTCGGGGCGATCGACCCGCTCGAGGTCAAGCGGACGATCGTCAAGCAACTGGGGCGGACGTACTGAGGGGCCTGTTCCAAGGGAACTTCATCATGGAGCCGGGGGTAGATCCTGGCGTCCGCTGTGACGCTTGTGGACTTCTTGCAAGACCGATTCCCAATCAGCCGGGGTTAATGGAGCTGCCGGTCCGGAGTCCAGCCCAGCGAGCAGCATGCCATCGACACGCTGACGTTGCGCCTGCTTCAACTGGAGTCCGCGAATCAAGCTGCGCATGTACTCGCTGACTGTCCCGAACCCTTCCCTTGCGGCCTGTTCTTCGACGAACGCCTTCATCTCGTCAGGAATGGAAATATTCATGGTCGCCATGAGAGCACCGCCTGAGAGCCATCGTGGATGACCTGGCAAAGTTTGTCAATTCATTCCGACGTTCTTCAAGAGGAAGGCTCCCGGTAGTCGTTTTGTGTCAATGGCACAGGGGCATTCCCGCGTGCTCAGGTCTTTCGCTGCACGGAATGCATTCCGCTCTACGGTTTGAGCGTCTTGCGTGCCTGCATGCGCTGAAGGCTCTCGATGACCAGCTCGGCGGTCTCGTCGACGCTGAACCGGGAACGGTTCAGGATCAGGTCATAGTTCAAGGGGTCGGCCGGGTCCTTGTGGAAATGGTCCTTGATGAACTTCTGCCGGTCCCGGTCCCTGGTGTCCACGAACCGTGCGGCCTCGGCCGGAGTGATCTTCCGTTCCTGGACCAGGTACGCGACGCGATCGTCGCGTGCGGCGATGATCCTCACCCTCAGAGTTGTCTCGAGCGGCAGCACGAACGACGAGCCCCGGCCCACGATCACGCATTCCCCCTGCGTGCCCAGGGCGTGCAGCATGCGGACGAGCCGGCGGAAGTAGGCGATCTCGGAAACGCTGGCCTGCGCCGAGAAGGCCTTGATCGTGTCCACCAGGAAACTACCCCGGCGCTCGTCGTAGTCCTCCAGGAACGTGGCGTCGGTCCCCAGTTCCCTGGCCAGGTTTTCCAGGATCTCGTGTTCGAACACCGGCCACCCGAGGCGCCGGCCGGCCTCGCGTGCCACGCTGATGCCGCCCGAACCGGCCTCGCGGCTGATCGAGACTGAGAAGGCAGTCCGCGCGCCGGTTTCAGGCGGATCGGCGTGGGGCTGCTCGCCGGCCGGCGCGAACGGATGAGGCTGCCTGCTCAACCGGGTGATGGCCTCGGTAAAGTGCTCGGCTGCGGTTTTCTGGTACATGGCGTCCTCCTTCCGAGACGATGGTCCACCCCTAGCTGGGATGGTGACTCGAGGCTGAAGACCGCGGATCGCTACCGCGGTCAGACAGCCGGCGGAGGTTGCGTCGGGACCGGTGACTCTTGCCTCGCTCAGACCCGACCAGGCTTCGTCGGATATCCAACCTCCATCATACCAGGTTTCGCGGAGGTTACAGTCCTCTGCCGCGACGCCGTCCCGGTCCTCGACCTGGCCGCGCCGCAAGAAGAGTTTGCCGCAGGGGCCCGGGCGGAAACTTTGCGCCGACGCATTGCATTGATCGAGGAAGCGTGCCACTGTATCTTTGCCTCGACACGTGTTCGAACCGCTATTCAATGCGGTCTCTCAGGGTGAAGCAGAAGCGACAAGCTCATGCGCGGGGTGCAAGCCGGCGGCATTCATGGAATTCCTCGACTTTGAAGTGAGGATGAGCCAGGACGCGGGCGGGGCTCATGCCATCGCGGTGGTTCGTGCTCCCGCCGGTGAAGCCTCGGCCACGAGCTTCCATCCTCCGGACGAGCGGGACGTTAAGACCCATCTTCTGACGCTCAGGGCCGCGCACGGCTTCGGGGCGACGACGCGCCAGGTCAGTGATCCCCGGCGCGAATTGCTCGCTGTCCCGGTGGGCCAGACGGGGCCGGGCGAGAGCGTGCGAAACCTCGGGCACAGCCTCTTCGAATCCCTGCTTCCATCGGAGATCCGCAGTTGTTATCGCAGCAGCCTGATCGCAGCGCGCTCGCAAGGCAAGGGCCTGCGCGTCCGCCTCCGGATCGAGTCGCCGCAACTCGCCGCGCTCCCGTGGGAATACCTGTTTGACGAAGCGGAGAATGAGTACCTGTGCCTCGCGAAGGAAACGCCGCTGATCCGTTACCTGGAGATGCCTCGGCCGGCGCCTCCCCTGACCATCAGCCCTCCCTTGCGTATTCTCGGCATGGTGGCCAGCCCGCTGGACCTACCTCGACTCGATGTGGAGAAAGAGAAAGAGCACATGGCCGAGGCCATCAAGCATCTGCTAGAGCGAGGTCAGGTGTCGCTGACCTGGCTGGATGGCTCAACCTGGCGCGACTTGCAGAAGGCCATGCGGGGCAGCCCCTGGAATGTTTTTCATTTCATCGGTCATGGCGACTTCGACGCCACGGTGCAGGAGGGTCAGATCGCGCTGGAGGACGAGCAGGGGAAGAGCCACCTTCTGATGGCTAACCAGCTCGGGCGATTGCTGGCCAATCATGAATCGTTGAAGCTCGTGGTCCTGAACTCATGCGAGGGCGCCCGCTCGAGCGAAACGGACCTGCTTTCGAGCACCGGCGCGGTGATCGCGCGGCGGGGTATCCCGGCCGTCGTATCGATGCAGGATATGATCACGGACCGGGCCGCCCTGGAGTTCTCGCGCATGTTCTACGATGCCCTGGCGGAAGGATTGGCGGTGGACGAGGCGGTCACCGAAGCGCGCATCGCCATCAGCATGGCGATGGTCGATACCATGGAATGGGGCACCCCGGTGCTTCACATGCGCTCGGTCGACGGCCAGTTGTTCGACATTGACGCCAGCGGCGCACTCTTCCCGGAGAATCCGGTACCCTCAGCCTCCACGGTGGTACATGCTCCGGTACCGCTCCTCTCGGTGCCCCCAGTCCCGTCGGCCTCCTCGGCTCCGGAACCGAGCGGCCTGCCAATCCTGCTTCGCAAGGTGCAGAAGTTCTGGGTGGAAGACGTTCTGGACGGCTCGCTGGGCCGTTCCGGCCTTATCTTGCTGGAAGTGGATACGCTTCCCGAAATGGTTGACAGCCCCTGGGGCAAGATGCCGCTGGACACCAGGCAGCCGATCGCGAGTCTGTGCGATCAACTCGGCGGCTCGTTTCTCATCCTGGGCGTGCCCGGCGCGGGGAAGACCACCGTCATGCTGTCGCTGGTCCGCGAGTGGGTCGATCGGGTCGCGCGGGACCCCGGCTTGCCGGTTCCCGTCGTGTTCAACCTCACGTCGTGGGCCGACCGGCGTGGCGCTCTGGAAAACTGGCTGACCGAGGAGCTGGGAACGAAGTATTCCATCCCCAGGGCAGCCGCTCAGACCTGGATCGAGCAAAACCGGCTTCGTGTCTTCCTGGACGGTCTCGACGAGGTCAGCGCCGAACATCGGGCCGCCTGTGTGCAGGCCATCAATAAGTTCACGCAGTCCAGCCTGACCGGTGTCGTCGTGTGCTGCCGTTTCAATGAGTATATCGAGCTTCCCTCGCGCCTGGCTCTGAATGGGGCCGTCCGGCTCCGATCGCTGACGCGCGAGCAGATCGCGGCGCACCTGGATCGAGCCGGCAGCCGGGTCGAATCACTGCGGCATCTACTCCAGATGGATTCGTCCCTGCGGGTTCTGGCCCAGACCCCTTTCATGCTGAGCATGATGATCCGCACCTACGAGGACCTGTCCCCCGGCGCGCTCGAGAAGCAAGGTTTCACGTCTCTCGAGCAACGCAAGCGCGAACTCATGAATGCCTATGTCGAGCGCCAGTTCCGCATCGCGTCGCAGGGAGGACGCCGTGGGTGAAAGGGCCGGAAACACCCATCTTCCCTACACGGAAGCGAAAACGAAGGCCTGGCTGTCCTGGCTGGCGCGGGGAATGCAGCAGCACGGGCAAACGGTTTTCATGCTGGAACAGCTTCAGCCAAGCTGGTTGCAATCGACCTGGGAGCGGGCTGCTTTCACGCTTGGCACCCGGATCCTCGTCGGTCTTTTCTATGGCCTGGTGCTGGGAGGGGTCTCCATCTGGTTCCAGGCGGCGCCGATTGCACTGGCGGTTCACGCACTCTTCGGATTCTGCGTGGGCCTGGGCGCTGGATTGGTGGACCTGCGGCAAGGGACGGTTCCACAAGCGGCCACGCCCGGGACACCCGCGCCCCGGCTCCATCTCATTTATGCTCTTGTGCTCGCTGGAGTGATCTTTCTGACGTGGTTCTTCGGATTCTTGCTGCTCGTCGCCGCTTCGCCGCCGAACTCGGATTCCGACAAGAAGGATGAGCTCTACGGCCCGCTCGCGGTTTCCTTTCTCACCTTGCTGCCGCTCTTCATCTTGATCTGGAGCATGAGGCGCGCCCGGCAGCGACCCGGCAGCGACATCGAGCCCGTGGAGACGTTGAGCTGGTCGTGGAGTCGGGCAGTGCGGGGATGGAAGCTGGGTTGTGGATCCGCGCTGTTGCTCAGCCTGCTGGTTTTCTTCGTAAACACGAGTTTCGCCGGCTTCCTGCTGTTCTTGACCATGGTCCTGGCCCTCCTCTACGGCTTTCTCGCGGGGTGGTCTGCCGGCGTGACCGAGATGAAGTCGTCCCCGAACCAGGGGATCCGGCTGTCGATCCGCTGGGCGATCACGGGCGCACTCATCGTGTCCATCGTACCGGCCTTGTTCGTCAGCCTGTTCTCATACCTGTACCATCCATCGCCTCCAACCGTTTCTGCCTGGACGGACGTGATGCCCGCGTGCTGGAACGGTGTCGCCATCGGCCTGGCCATCGCATGTTTCGCCGGCTCGTGGTTTGGCGGCCTGGACGTCCTGCTGCACTACCTGCTCCGGCTGTTTCTTTACGTGCGAGGGCGAGCGCCGCTGAACCTCGTCCGGTTTCTGGACTATGCCGCGAACGAGTTGAACTTCCTTCAAAAGGTTGGCGGCGGGTACATCTTCATCCACCGGATGCTGCTGGAGCACTTTGCCTCCATGCCCAGGGAAGAGCTGGCTTCCGGCCAACCTGATGAAAAAGCCTTGTCGCAGGATATGATGGAAAGGCACTGACACGACCGACCGATGCCCCGGGGAGCGGAATCATGATGAGGCAATCTCTCGCGCTGATTCTGGTCTTGATCTGCGCGATCGGAATCGCGGAGCGGTCCAGCGCCCAGGACCAGAAAACGGAAGAGCCGGCCGATCCCACGGCCGCGGCGCGGAACCGGATGGTGCAGAGGCACCTGGCCGAGCATGGGATCAAGAATCCAAGGGTCCTCGAGGCCTTTCGCACGGTGCCCCGGCATAAGTTCTTGCCCCCTGGCACCAGGCGGCAGGCCTACGACGACGAGTCGATCCCGATCGGCGAGGGCCAGACAATCACGCCGCCCTACGATGTGGCCTTCATGACCGAGGTGCTCGATCCGAAGCCGACCGACAAGGTTTACGAGGTGGGCACGGGCTCGGGCTACCAGTCGGCCATCCTCTCGCGGCTGGTCAAGGAGGTCTACTCGGTCGAGATCCATCCCCCGCTGTCTCAGCGCGCCACCGCGGTGCACAAGGAGCTCGGCTACACCAACATCCACACGCGCATCGGAGACGGCTACGAGGGCTGGCCGAGCGCGGCGCCGTTCGACGCGATCATCGTCACCTGCGCCCCGCACCGGATTCCCGGCCCGCTCATCGAGCAGCTCAAGGAGGGGGGGCGGATGGTCATCCCGCTGGGCGACCGGTTCACGCAAATCGTGCATCTGGTCATCAAGAAGGACGGCAAGCTCTATGACAAGGAGCTCAAGCCCACGCTCTTCGTGCCCATGACCGGCAAGGCGCTCAAGGAGAAGGCCGAGCCTGCTCCGGCGGCGCCGGCCGACGACGACAACCCGCCCCGCCGCCGGCGCAGGTCTGATAGCGGCAAGAGCAGGAGTTCCGACGGATGATGCGATACGCCCTGACCGCGCTGTTCCTGGGTCTGCTGGCCCCGTCGTGCCCGTGCATCGCTCAGGAACCCGAGATCGAGCGGCCCGGCCCGCCGGCCCTGGATAACCTGGAGCACGACACGAACAAGGACGGCGTGCCCGACGGCTGGTACAACGCCCGCGACGCCGTCTACCAGTCGCGCGGAGGGATCGTCGGGCCGCACTTCGTCCGCATCGCCGCCACCCAGCGCGGCCGGCCGGCGCGCCTCAGCCGGGCGTTCGGCATCGACGGCCGCCAGACCGAAGCCGTGATCCTGGGGCTCTGGATCAAGCTGGAGAATATCCAGTACGGCGAACGTTCCGGCGAGGAACCGAGCATGCTCATTGATTTCCTGGGCGACTCGCTGCGGCACCTCTCACGCGGCACGTTCGGTCCCTGGACGCATACCGTCGGCCCGCGCTGGACCCGCGTGGTGAAGCGCATTCCCGTCCCGCCCGGCACGCGCGACGCCATCATGTCGGTCGGGCTCATGGGGGCCAAGGGCGTTCTCGACATCGACGGGCTGACGGTGGATCTGGTGCCGGTTGGCGAGGCACCCACGACGAACCTGGTGGTCAACGGCGACTTCGAGCTCGGCGATCCCGCGCCTTCGTACTGGTATGTCAACAACGACGCCGAGCGCGTGTTCCCCGGCCACCAGTCCGCCGCGGCCGTTGAGCTGGCGCACACCGCGCGCGGGTCCTGACGGGCCTGGCGCTGCCGGTCGAAGGGCTCGGGGCCCTGGCAATCTCGGTCTACGCCCGCGCCACGGGCCTGCGCGGAGGGGGAGGGGCCGCGGCGATCTTCTTCTTCGTCGATAACTCCGGCAGGCCGATTCCGGGGACCGAGACCGGGTTGCCGGCGTTCCAGTGGGGCGGCAGCTTCGACTGGCGCAGGGACGTGAACGAGATCGTCGTCCCGGCCGGCGCCACCCGCGCCGTGATCCAGTTCGAGAAGGGTGATCCCATCGGTAAGATCGAGATTGACGACGTGGTGATCACCGCCTCTCCCAATGCCGAGGTGGGATCCTGGGCGCCCTTCCACAGCGAGGAAGACACCGACAACTGGCTGGCCGTGCCCCCCTCGCCAGCGATCGCCGCCCGATCAGCGCTCGACTTCTCGTTCCTGGTGCCCGCGCCGGCGGGCATGAAAGGGTTCGTCAAGGCCAAGGACGGCCGGCTCACCTTTGAAAAGGGGGGCCGGGCGCGGTTTCACGGGGTGAGCCTGATCGCCCCCACGGCGTTTCTCGAGCCTGCACGCGCGGATGAGCTGGCCGACCGGCTGGCGCGCTCGGGAATCAACCTGGTGCGCCTGGGTGACCTGGATACGGCGATCGGCCCGGACCGCAGCCTCTTCGACGACAGCCGCGACGACACCAAGGCCTTCGACCCCAACGCCCTGAAGCGGCTTGATCACCTGGTCGCGGCCCTCAAGGCGCGCGGCATCTACGTGGCGCTCGAGCTCCAGAGCAGCCGCCGATTCCGTGACCAGGACGGCGTGGCCATTCCGGGCCTGCTTCCCGCCGGTGGCGGACCCGCTGCCCTGTTTGACCCCACCATCACTCAGCTCGGGCTGCAAGCGGCCCGGTCGCTGCTGGGAAGAGTCAACGATGAGACGGGCCTTGCGCTCAAGGACGACCCGGCGCTGGCCTGGGTGACGCTGCTGGGAGAGGTCTCGCTGTTCGATCTCATCGACCACCCCGACGCTCTACCCGGCGAGTACGCCCAGGACCTGCGGACGATCGGCCAGCGCACCACCAATGCCAGCGGCACGGGCCGGCGTTTCTGGCAGTCGGTCGAGATGGCGCACTACAAGGAGATGGTGGAAGCCCTCCGCAAGGAGAAGCTCCGGGTGCCCATCGCCGGCTGCTCGCACTGGCGGCGCGAGCCGGAGTTCGCGGCCGCCCAGGCAGGCCCGCCGCTGGAGCTGGTGGATGACCGCCTCTACTGGGCCCCGTCCACGTTCGTCGCTCCGGACATGAAGTCGCAGCTCTGGAGCCGCGAGGGTTCGCTGAGCACCGCGGCCGCGCAAGCGGCACGCGGGCGTGGCCTACGCCGCCGGCCAGTGGTGCCCGCAGACCCAGGGTGCCTGGGCCTTGCCCTACGAGGCGGCCGACGTGCTGCTGGCTGCCCAGACCGCCGCGCACGAAGAGTGGGACGCCCTGGTCCGGCGTGGGATCTTCCTCTATCCCGTGCTCTGGGGCCGCGGACCCGTGGGCACCAACGGCGTGGAGGACATCTTCCAGATTCCCGAGGTGACCAACGGCTGCCCTCACGTCTACGCCCTCTGGCCGCATGTTGCCTCGATCCTGCTGCGTGGTCAGGACCCGGCTGCCGGAGGCAAGGTGCAGAATGATCGCGAAGGGCATCGTGGCGAGGCCGAACACTCAGGCCGATCCGGCGCCCCTGGCGCAGGCGCGGCCGGACCACCGCCGGGATCCCTGGCTGGGATCCCTCCCGCGGGCGGCTGGTGATCGACACGCCCTACACGCAGGGCATGGCCGGCTGGTTCGGCGGCGAGCCGGTCACGCTGGCCAGTGTGGAGGTGTCCTCGGACAACCCCTACGCCGTCGTCGTTGCCAGCTCCGCCGGCCCCGAACCGATCGCCACGGCGAAGCGCCTGCTCGTGACGGTCCTGGGGCGCGTGCAGCCCACCGGGTTCCGCTGGGTGGACCGCTTCAGGCGGGACCTGGCCGACCCAGGCCGGCCGCCATTCCTCCAGGAGCCGGTGACGGCCAGGGTGATCTGGCGGCACGCGGGGAAGATCTCGGGGCGTGTGCTGAACAACGCGGGCGAGCGCATCGGGCCCGCCAAGGTGGAGGTCCTGCCCGAGAACGCCGGCGCTGCGCTGACGATCGACGGCAAGACGGCCGCGTTCCACTGGGAGCTCGTGGCCGAGTGAGCCCAACGGGCCTGGTGGCCGGCCACTCCGCGAAACTCATGGCCGCCGCCAGCTCATGGCCGTCTGAAAAGAAACGCACCGTCTCAGCCCTCACGTCGTTTGGGGCTGGCGGTGCGTTCGTTAGCGCTCGGCTCGGGGCGGAATGAAGCGCCCGGGCGTCAGATCATGTCCTTGAGGGCCTTCAGCGGCATGACCTTGATGACCTTGCGGGCCGGCTTGGCCTTGATGGTGATCGGCTGCTTGGTGGCCGGGTTGAAGCCCGGGCGCGCCTTGGTGGCCGGCTTGTGCACCACCTTGATCTTGTACAGGCCGGGAACCGTGAGAATTCCGGGGCCCTTCTTGCCCAGTTCCTTGCCATGCAACTCATGGAAGGCCTCGAACACCGAGGCAACCTGCTTCTTGCTCAAGCCCGTCTTCTCCGCCAGGGTGGCGTAGAACTCGGTCTTGGTCGCGGGCTTCGTGGCCGCCTTGTCGGCACTGGCTGCTGGCGCTTTCGGCTCAGCGGCTTTGGGTGCGGCTTTCTTGGCCATGGACGGTTCTCCCTCCTGTCTTGGATCTCTGCCGTATCTTGGGGCGAGCGAGCGGTCGTTCCCTCTCCGTTGAGGGGTGATCACCGAGGCTCCTGGCGTTCGTTTTCGACGATTATGCCGAAAACATCCAGAGAAATTCGGGGAAAAGGCTCAATTTTCTGAGAAATTCCTGGATTTTCGAGCTTTGAGCCAGGTTTTGCCCCGTTTTTTCCGGGATTTCCCGCAGAGTCATCCACGCGGTCAGACGGCAATTTTCTGCCAGGCAGGCGCGAAATGCATGAGAAATCGTCCGGTCGCGGAGATCATGACCACCCAGCAGCCGGCCATGGCGTACTCCTCGGCCGAGTGGACCGCCTGCCCGAAATCGCTGAACGCGCGATGGATCAGAGCCGAACCATCGCTGATTCGCAGCAACACAACTGGACTCGATGAATAAGGTTGATGCGCTCGCGTCATGAAGCTCGGCTCCGGCATGGGGTGTTTCCGTCTGCTCGCCAGAGATACGGGTCACGAACGCCTTTTGTGGCCCGATGGGCCGAACTTGTCTCCCGGACGCCACGGCGAGTGGCTCGAATTCCACGCTCGATGGACCGCCGATCGGATGGGAAGGGTCACTGGCCACCCGGGCGGGCTCAATCGCCCGCGGCTTGCGAGGTGGGGCGGCGATGGTCGGCAATCCCGTGGATCTGGCCGGTGGCCGGATCGACCATGATGGAGTTTGCAATTCCCAGGTGTGCGACGGATTGCACACGATGTCCCAGGGCCGCCAGCCCGGCGCGATCCGCATCGGTCCAGGAGGGCCCTTCCAGAAGCAGGACGTCCGGGAACCACTGGTGGTGCGTGCGCGGTGCGTCCACCGCGGCGCGCGGCTCGAGGCCGAACTCCAGCACGCCCAGCACCACCCAGAGCGTGGTGTTGGGTATGGTTCGGCCGCCCGGCGAGCCCGTCACCACATGGACCTTGCCGTTCCGGGTGACGATGGTGGGCGTCATCGAACTGAGCATCCGCTTACCGGGGGCGATGAGGTTCGCAGGCGTGCCAATCCGCCCCGCGCTGTCGGTGCGTCCGGGAACCAGGTTGAAGTCTCCCATCTCGTTGTTCAGCAAGAAACCCGCACCGGCGACGACGGCCTTCGCCCCGTAGCTGTCCTCCAGGGTGTAGGTGAGCGCGACCGCGTTGCCGGCGGCGTCCAGCGTGGAGAGATGGGTCGTATGGTCGGATTCCGGCGGCAGGATGGTCAGCGGGGCCAGCGACGCGCTGGGGGTGGCGCGT
The DNA here is from genome assembly GCA_963833985.1 of uncultured Planctomycetaceae bacterium. Classification (GTDB taxonomy): domain Bacteria; phylum Planctomycetota; class Planctomycetia; order Isosphaerales; family Isosphaeraceae; genus Aquisphaera. The sequence goes on along the minus strand of CAWIAD010000002.1, from coordinate 4,979,101 downwards.
GCGCTGATCGTGCGTGCCAGCGCATCGGCCGCCGGCCTGGAGAGCAAATCGCTCACTGGCACGGTCACGAAATCGGCGTCGCCCAGTTGCATGGCCCGGGTACAGAACGCCCTCCGCATGGCCTCGGTGACGCGGTGAACGGTCCGCGTGGAATGGGCGCCGTCGGCCTTCAGGTCGAAGCGCTCGAGGATGTTGAGAATCTGGCAGAGCACGATGCCGCCCGAGGAGGGAGGTCCCATGCTCCAGACGTCCGAGCCGCGGAACGTCGTATGCACTGGTGGGCGGATCCTTGCCTGGTAGCCCGAGAGATCCTCGGCCGTGATCCGTCCGTCGTTCGCTTTCATGTACTGGACGACGAGGCGAGCCGTCTTGCCGGCATAGAACTCGTCGGGGCCGTTGAGTGCGATGCGGTCGAGAGTCGCGGCCAGATCAGGCTGGACCAGGCGGTCCCCGCAGTTCCAGGTGGCATGATCCGCCCGGCCGAAGGCCGCGACCGACGAAGCGAAGTCGGCCAGCCGGTCGCGCTGGTGCGGACGCTGGCTGTCTGGCTCTTTCAACGCGCGGAGCTGGCTGTTGAGCGAGCCGGCGAGGTCCGGCGAGATGGGGAAGCCCTCTCGTGCCAGCCGTGCGGCCGGCGACACGAGCTCGGCCCAGGAGAGCTTGCCCCAGCGCGCATGCGCCAGTCCAAGCCCGCGCACGGTTCCGGGCACGCCCGCGGCCCATGCCCCCGCGCGGTGATGCGGCCGCGGCTTGCCCGAGTCGTCCAGGTACATGCGAGGCGTGGCCGAATGGGGCGCGGTCTCCCGGAAATCGACGGTCACAACCTCGTGGCGATCGGCCAAATGGGCGACGATGAACCCGCCGCCTCCCAGGTTGCCGGCCTCCGGCACGGTGACGGCCAGGGCGAATGCCGTGGCGATGGCCGCGTCCATCGCGTTACCTCCGCGCCGCAGGATGTCGCGGCCGACCTGTGCCGCATGGCTTTCCTGAGCCGCGACGACGTGCCTCGCGAACCGATCATCGGCCCGCGCGATCGGCGAGAACAGCAGTCCCATCGAGCACCCGAGAAGTAATGTTGTCACACCGCGGCGCAGGCTCATGATTGTCCCCGATCTGCTCCCCTCGACAGGGCCCCCCCTGGAGAATCCGGCAGCCATCGCATCTTCGCAGAATGAGCCCTCCGCTCCAACCTTTCCTGTTGCGGACGGACAAGGACCGGTACGGCTGCGGCCTCCCGGTGTGGAGACAGGTGCTTGCCCCTCACTCACTGGGCAGGCCCTTGCGTCAGGCTTCGCACCGCCTCTTCCATGTCGCGTGCGATCTGCTCCCACCCTGCCCGGTTGTTGGGCTGCGATTCGAAGTTCAGAGGCGGGCCGATCGTCAGCCGCACCTTACGCGGGCGCGGCCACCACGAATCCGCGGGCCAGGCCCGGCCCGCTCCGGCGATGGCACACGGGATTACGGGGACGGGAGTGCCGGCGATGATCATGCCGAGGCCTGCCTTGAAGGGCAGGAGCGAACCGTTGCGGCTGCGCCGCGCCTTCCGGAAAGAGGATGTAGGCACAGGGCTGGTGGATCAGCCGATTCCGAAGCTCTCCCAGGGCGTGCGGGCCGCAGTTCTTCCGCCACATCGGCAGGGCGTTGATGAACTGGGCCGAGAACAGCGAGCGGGCCGGATCCTCGAAGAAGACGTCGCCGGCCGCCACAGGAAAGACGCACCCGCAGTGGCGCAGGGGAATCGCCGAGGCCAGGACCATGGCGTCGAGGTGGCTGGTGTGATTGGCGATCATCACGAACGGAGGAGACTGCGGCAGGTGCTCCCTGCCAGCCACCTCCAGGCGGTGATACAGCCTCGTGTAAGACTTCACCAGGCCGGTCCACGCCAGGTGCCCGCACCACGACCAGATACCGGGCTCCCGCTTCAGGCTACGCGCCCGATCCACGGGTTTCAGCTCGATGTCCTGCGCGGGCACATAATTCCAGGACTTCATGACAACAGTCCTCACACCGACGCGAAGCCGCGAAGCGCATCATCGGTGGAAACCACCTGAAAATAATTCAGGAAATGAAACATGGCAGGGGCCGATACCAAAAGGCTGTTGGCGCGCTCGAGCACGCCTTCCGGCCCGGGGATCCAGGTACCCGTGCTCTTCACTCCGGCGTCCTGCTTGATGGCCGTGACCGTGAGATCGCCGAGCTGGCCCGCGACGCTGATCAGCAAGCCCAGCACCAGCCGCAAACCGCCATGGCTGAGCGGTCCCTGCCGGAAGAGCAGCGCACCTGTGCCATAGACCAGCAGAGTCGTCAGCACGGTCGCCACGAGGGAGCCAGCGATCGTCCTGCTGGCAGAGGTTCGGGGCGCAGCCTGGGGCCGCCGGCCAGCTTCCCCACCAGGTAGCCGATCACGTCGTTCACCTGCACGCTGAAGGCCAGCAGCAGGATCAATGAGCGATACCCGGCCGTGTTGGCCATGTAGCCGATGTGCCCCATGCAGGTGCCAAAGAGCAAGAAGCTCAGGCACGCCATGCCCACGCGCTGGATGTACCCTCTGGGCCGGTCGAGCGACGTGGCAACGGCTGTGATCAGCACGATCAGAATGGGCGTCAGCGCCACGAAGAGGCGGTACCACCGGTCCGCACTGGCCAGACTCATGGCGATGATGCCCAGCACCACCAGCACGTTCATGAGCCGCTCGCGGAAGAAACCCGTCACGCGGGCGAACTCGCGGAAGCAGAAGAGACTCAGCACGCAGGCACCCGCAATGGTCCACAACGGTCCCAGCATCACGGGAACCACGATGGCCGGAACCGTTGCGAGCCAGGCGCGATAACGCTGCCACAGTTCCGCCTTGAGCTCGGGTGACAGCCGCCCGGCACGCTCGAGAGCCAGCAGAAGCGGCGGAGTGGCGGCCAGTCCGAGCGCCAGCAGGGCCAGGATGAGCACGACGGCCGGCTCATCGAAGAACGTCGGAAAGAGGCCGGCACCGAGCCGCGCGGCGACATTCATGAGCGTCTTGCCTCGACCGGTGGAAGACCCGGGACATGACTCACAGAGCTCTCATGTTCATCCGGCCAAGCACGGTGCCGCGCAGGCAGAATCGCGGTTCTGGACAGACAACCGTTCGATCGTGGCTGGCACTGGAATTGCTCGGTGGATGCAACGATACCATGTCACGGCACCGGGTGGAACTGGCCGAGCGTTCGCGCTCGGTCCAGCCTGCGATGACGAAGGAGAATCTCAGATGGCGGCACACAGAGAATTCAGGACGCCCCGGCAATTCATCATACTCGGAAGCACGATGGGTATCATGGCACTGGCTTCGTTGGATGCGCGGCCTGCTGGTGCCCAGGAGCGCAAGCCGGTTCGCAACGAGAAGACATCGGGAGTGATCGTCAAGATTGAACGCTCGCAGCAGGGAGAGCCCGCGCAACGAGGCTCCTGGAGACTCACGATCAACACGGACGTGGTCTGGCGGGACTTCGTGCGCGACCAGGCTGTCGCGGCGTCCCAGGCCGCGCGTACCGGCACGGCGAAGGCGGCGTCGAAGGGGAAGAAGTCGGTTGCCACCGAGGGGCATCCGCGTGATGGCGAGCTCATGGTCACCCTGGAGGTCGACCCGAAGACCGAGATCCTGATGCGCTATCGCTCCTCCACCGACGAGATCAGCGAGGGAGCCGCCACCGCGCAAGGCGCCGCGAAAGCTGAGGAGGCCACCGACGCCCAGAGCAAGGCGAGCACCACCGGGGAGCAGGCCCGCGCCGGTGATAACAGGCCGGCGCGCAAGGCCCGAACCCTCGAGCCCATGGAGTTGAAGCCCGGTCTCTGGGTGGACGTGGAATATCAGCACGAAGGGAAAGAAAACCGAGCAAGCCGGGTGAGAGTCATGCGGCCGGTCGGCGGCCCGGACACCCCGCCCCAGAATCACCAGACCACGGGTGCCGAAAAGACGAACCCGGACCGCTAGCGCGGGCGTGTCACTGCCAGGCCTTCACCACAACATCTCCCTTGAGCGAACGATCATTCCGAAGGTTCGTTGCCGCGACTGGAGTCTTTCTCTTTGGAGGCACTGCGATGACGAGCGATCCCAACCCAACGTTCCAGGGTGAGCGAACCGAGCAGGTGAACGTGCAGCCGACCAGCCGCACGGAACCGCCGACGATCCGGCGGGTCGAACCCACGGCCTCCCCGGGAGGAGGGGCCGGAACCGTGCTCACGTCGTGCATCCTCTCGCTGTTCATGGGCGCCGCGGGAGCCTGGGCTTACGTGGAATACCTGGCGCCAATGCTCGGCAAGCACCACGCCGCGGAAAACGAGGCGGACGCGGGCAAGTCTGGCGCCACGGCCCCCGCGACATCCGACCGGCTGAACGAGTTTGGCGGCAAGCTTGACGAGCTGCAAGGGCGCGTGGACCGGCTTCCGAAGGCGGTTTCGCCACAGGACATCGAGCCGATCAAGGAGAAGATCGCCGTCCTCGAAGATGTGTCCCGAAAGGTAGACGCCCTGAGCGCTCGGGTCAACTCGTTGCCCGCGAAGGTCGACCAGGACAGCCGCCAGATCACCACCCTGGCGGCCGACGTGGAAGGTGTGAAGACCGAGGTCGCCTCGCTGCGCAATAGCGTTCACAGCGACTCCAGCGGCAATCCCGAGAAGCCCACGGCGGCCATCGGGAAACCAGCCCCCATCGCGGCGCAACCACCCCCGGTGGCCGACAAACCCGCGAACCGCGAGGAGAAGGTGCCGAGCAACGAGGAAGTGGCCGAAAAGGCAAAGCGCGCCGCGGGCACGAGTACCAGCGAGACGCCCGGCGATATCGAGGCTCTGGTGCAGCCATCGCTGGAAGCGGGTATCAAGCTCTTCCACAAGAAGAACTACAACCAGGCCAATGAATTCTTCAGCAACCTGACCAAGGCGCATCCGGGCGACGCGCGGGTCTGGTATTACGCGGCCCTGTCGCGTGGTCTGGCCACCCGCGACTGGAAAGGCGAGACCGAGCAGTTCGTCAAGGAAGGAGTTGACCGCGAGAAGGACGGCAAGCCCGACAAGGCCCAGATCGACGCCGCCTTCACCGACCTGACCCCCGAGACCGGCAAGGACTGGCTGGCGTTCTATCGCAAGCGTGCCGGCGAGTGAACGCCGCCGGTGACGCCTGCATCAGCTGAGTCTGGTCGCGGATTCCCTTGCGGGTAAACAGGCCGTCAGGGCGTTGCCGACGCTGATTTCGGCGTCGTGCCACCTGGCGGCCTTGCGCCTGCGCGGTGATGGCCTCCCAGGCATGCGGCCCCGGCCAGTGCAACGTGAAAGCTGAAGAGTCACTTCAGGATGGGTTTTACGTTCCAGCCGGGCGACGTCGAAGGGCCGTCTTCGGCAGGGCTGGTTTCAAGCGGAGACGCTTGCAACAACTTGACTGGGAACGCCGCTCAGAATATCTTGTGAGATTCCCCCTGAATTGGTTTTCCTCCAGCCGCAGGGCGGCAACTGGTTCCGCCCGCGACTGGACTGTTTCGGAAATGACTTGAGGACAACGGGTTTATGCCTCGCAAGAAGTTTGGTCGCAACCGCAAGAATCGATGCCGGTTCTGCACGCGTGAAGGGTGTCCGCGGCCTGCCTATGTTGACTACAAGGACATCGGTCTGCTGAAGAAGCTGTGCACCAACCAGAGCAAGATGTTCTCCCGCAAGCGGAGCGGAAACTGCGCGGCGTTTCAGCGCGCCTCGAGTGCCGCGGTGAAGCGCGCCCGGTTCATGGCTCTCCTGCCTTACGTCGGCGAATAGTCGCGCAGCCCGCGGCAGTCGAACCTTATCCGCCGCGGGCGACGAACGCGCGGAAGCGTGCGTCCAGGGCCGGGACGGGTTCGCCGATCCGGTCTTCCAGCGAGCGCCCGGTCGTCCGCTTGATCCGGCCGCGGTAGGCGTCGTGCACGAAGTCCAGGAACGGCTCTCGGTAGACCGCGTCGTGCCACTGCATCAGGAAGACCGCGAGCGCCATGGCCTGCTGGTAGTTCGTGTGGATCCGCTCGCGGGACTCGAACCCAGGCTTGTCAAGGCGCAGGAATGGGTCCAGGGGCAAGAAACGGCCTGCGGCGAGCGACTGCTGGGCCGCGGCCAGCCGCTCGCCCACGAAGCCGCCGATTTCCAGAGAGCCGTCGGACTGGGGCGTGGCCGTTTCGAAGTAGGTTCCCAGCCCCTCGAAGACCCAGTAGCCGCTGTAGTTCCTGGTGAAGGCGTTGGGGCCGGCCGTCTCGAACAGAAGCTGGTGCGAGACTTCATGGTAGAGCGTTGCGGTGACCGGGAGCTGGCCGCCGGCGTCGCGGAAGAAGTAGGTGGCCGCCCGGTTTCCCTTGCCCGCTTTCGCCGGCGAGTAGTACCCCAGGCTTTCCGTGATGTCGTCCGTCGTCAGGGGCTGGAGATGCTCCAGGTATTCGTCCCTCGTCCCAAAATAGAGCACTCGATGCGGACGGTAGGTCGCCTCAGCGCTCGTCGTGGGTGAGCGGAAGCGGCGGGCCAGGGGCAGGTTCTCGCCCACGAGGTCGGCAAGCTGCGTGAAGAACACGTCGTAGAAGGCCTCCAGCCTGCGGGCGAACTCGATCCCTTCGCTGAGCGGAACATCGGTCTGGATCTCGAAGTGCTCCGTGGAGATCTGCCAGGGGTTCTTCCAGTTCGCGCGGAGCCGGTCGGCCTCCTCCGCGGGCAGCCAGCGCGGCTTCTGACCACGGGCGGTCATGTACGGCAGCTCGCCCCGGTCCAGATGCTCGCCCCAGTCTTTCGGCACCCAGCCGAAAACGAGGTGATTCACGTTGCCTTCCTTGAGCTGGCGGGCGGCGAACGGCCGCGCCCAGCCGCCATCGTGGGGGATATAGCCCAGCAGCCTGCGCGCGGCGGCATGATCCGGCTGCCGGTCCAGCACCGCGCGGAGGCAGAACGCGGCCCGGGCATATTCGGGCGGTCGGCTTGTGGCGGCTCGGTTGGCCACCTCGAACAGCTCGGACGCGGCCCTGGATCGGATCCGCTCCAGTTCCGCGCGCCAGGCATCTCCCGAGCCTCTTGCGGCGGGATTACCCGTCCTGGGAGAGACACTGGCCAGCCCGCTTCGGGAAGTACGGGCCACCACCTCAGGCAAGGGCATGATCCGGTCGGGCCCGTTTTCCTGCCGCGGTCTCGGCAGCAGTCGCTGGATCTCCAGGCGTGCCTGGGCCGCGTCTTTCCCGGTCAGAGAATCCGCAAGCTTCCGCAGGGAACTGGCTTCTCGCTCCTCGATGACGCGCTGGGCGTGCTTCAGCGTGACCGCGACACCCGGACCTGTATCCGGGGGAGGAATCTGAGCCAGCAAGCAAATGCCGACGGTCCAGGTGAAGACTTGCATGGAATCATCCTCGCATGGCGTGCTTGGTCTGGACTCCAGAGGCGATCCGCCGCACAATGCCCTCCGCGATCAGGCGGACTGCTCGGGCTGTGTTCCGAGAGGCGAGTGAAAGGACCTGGTGATTCATGGTGCTGTCGCATCTTCGTGGCATCCCGGGCGTGGCACTGCTTGGCCTGGGCGTGGCATTCGGTTGGGCGGCCGCAAGCGTCCGCCCGGCGCCCATCCTGGCTGGCGGTGGCGACCGTTCCGGTGAGTCGATCGTGGTCACGGGACCGGTGATGATCCATTACGATCAGGGGAGCAAGGTGCAGATTCCCCTCGAGGCCATCTACATCCTCGATTATAAGGCCGGACGGCTGCTCGGGACGATCCCTTCGCTGCACGGCACGGTGGGAACCTCGCGATACCTGGGCACATTCGCCGAGCGCGACCTGGCCGCTGACTTCAAGCTCGATCTGGATAACGGACCGAAGCCTCATTTCTTGATGTCGACCGGTGCGCTCGGTGCCTACAGTGCGGGCTGGGCGCCGCTCTACGTGTTCGAGACCTCGACCAGCCAGCTTGTCATTTACCGGATCCTCCAGCAGTCGATCGGCACGGTAGCCAGCACGCGGCTGGAGCTGGTGGAATCGCGATCGCTAGCCCAGAGCACGGCTGCCGCCCAGCATCCGCTGAGATGAAACGAGCCGGGAGGCTGGCCTGGCGGCCCTGGGTGGGCAGGCTTGCTTACCCGGGTCTGCGCGGACCGGCGCGCCCGCCTGAGCTCCCGGAGGCGCTCGTGGATCCGGCCGCCTCACCGCTTTCGCCGCCCGATTCGCTCATGATCGGGCCCTCTCCGTAGGGCCGGACCTCCTGGTGATTGAGCAGCCAGGTCGCGCGCGGATCGAACACGCGGACGGGGATTCGCTGGGTACCACTGCGGCCATATTCGCCGTAGGGATCGCGGCTTCCCGATCCGTACCGCGCGAAGATCTGGCCGGAGGTGTACTGAAAGAAGCCCAGCCACTTGTGATCCAAGCCCATGCCGAACGGCGGGTTGTACTTGTAATCGATGGCCCCGAAGATTCGCTTGTGCACCGGCGCGGCGTGGAATGCCAGGATCAGGATGGACATGGTGACCAGCGAGGTGGCCAGTGCGAAGAACAGCCGTCCGGCGTGATAGATGGGAGTGGGGAACCGCACCATGGCGGGGGCCAGGCTCTCGGTGGTCATGCGCAGGAGCATCACCGTGACGCAGAAGATGGCCATCATGGAGAGGGTGTCGGAGAATCCCCAGCCAATGCCCGTGCTGTCGATGAGCTTCGCCAGCGGCTCGTAGCAGTTGAACGCGATCAGGCCGGCGAAGACGACGTTGAAGAACATGAGCGCAGCGCCCCAGAGCCCCTCGCTGGCAAGAGCGTAGGTCATGAGCAGGATCAGGAAGCTGATGACCAGGTCGATGACAACTTTTGGTACGGCCATGAATCGGCTCTCTTTGATGTTGAAAAGGATGTCGCCGCCTGCTGCGTGAGGCTCCTCGTCCGTCCGGCTGGCTCATTTCACGACGCGGAGCAATTCTTCGATGGACGTGCGCCCCTGGATCACCTGGCGCAGACCGTCCTCCTGAAGATAGATCATCCCATTCTTGCGGGCTTCCGCCTTGATCTTGTTGATCGAAGGGTTCTCGCGGAGCATCTCGCGCAAGGGCTCGGTGATCACGAGCAGTTCATAGATGCCGGTGCGTCCGAAGTAGCCCGTTCCTCCGCATTGCTGGCAGACCTGTTCGGGGTTCTCGGGCCGGCGGTAGAAGACGTCGACTTTCTCCACCGGCAGGTTGGCCTTCTTGAGGAATTCAGGCTTGGGCTTGTACGGCTCCTTGCAGGCCTCGCAGAGCAAGCGTACCAGCCGCTGGCCGAGCACCGCGGAAAGAGCCGACGAGATCATGAAGGGTTCCACCCCCAGATCAAGCAGCCGGAACAGGGCCGTCACGGCGTCGTTGGAGTGGACCGTGGAGAAGACCATGTGCCCGGTGTTGGCGGCCTGGCAGGCAATGGTCGCGGTCTCCTGGTCGCGGATCTCACCAATCATGATCACGTCGGGGTCTTGCCGCAGGATCGACCGCAGCGACGTGGCGAAGGTCTGGCCCGCCTTGGTGTTGACCTCCATCTGGGTGATGTTGTCGAGGTGGTATTCGATGGGGTCCTCGACCGTGATGATGTTGCGCTGGTAGCGGTCGATTTCCCGGAGCGACGCGTACAGGGTGGTGGATTTGCCTGACCCCGTGGGCCCGCAGCAGAGGAACATGCCATGCGGCTGCGTGACCATCCCGCGCACCTGTTCGATGAACTTGGGCGCATGCCCAGGTCTTCCAGCTTGGTGATGGACCCCGAGTTGTCGAGGATACGCATCACCAGCTTTTCCCCGGCCTTGGATCCCGATGTGGCCACGCGGAAATCGAGATCGCGGGCCTGAAGCTTGGCGCCGAAGGAGCCGTCTTGCGGCTTTCGCTTCTCGGAGATGTCCATCGCCGAGAGCACCTTGAAGACGTTGATCACCGCGTCGCCCGTGGGCCGGTCGAAGGGCTCGGCGGCGTGCAAAATGCCGTCGATGCGGTACCGCACCGAGAGCTGCTCGGTGGTCGGCTCCAGGTGGATATCCGTCGCGCGGCGGAGGACCGCGTCGTAGACCAGCTCCTTGGCCGCCATGAAGGATCGCGATTCCTCGGCCTGGTGCACGCGGTTGGGATCTTCCTTGACCATGCCGGCGCTCTTGCCCACGAACGTGATCGGCGGACCGGCCCGATCGACCATGCTCACGTTCTTGTTGAACATGGGCCGGATGCCCAGCGACAGCAAGATGCTGTTGACCACCTCACCCAGGTGATACGGAGTGAGCACCTTTTGCTCGTCGGGAACCGTCTGGTTCCGGACATAGGAGTACGTGAGAATCGGCACGAAGTAGGCCAGCAAGAGCAGGACCAGGCTCAGCGGGTAGATGGGAATGGCGAAGATGAGCACCAGTCCCAGAACGCCCGAGAAGAAGACCACGCTGTTCCAGAGGGCGAACCTGACATTGTTCAGCTCCTTGGTGTCATGCTCGACCCAGTCCGTGGTCCAGGTCCAGAGCAGGAAGATGATCAGGACCGGCGCCAGCTTGTAAATGTTCAGATAAAAGCCAGGTCCGCGCACGATCGAGGGCGCCTGGGCCAGCACCGGGGCAAGCCATTCCGCGGCTTCGGCGCCGGCGGCGGCGCCCAGGGTCACGAGAAAAAATGTCGCGAGCACCACGAGCGGGCGAGTCATCAGCCAACCTTTCTTGGAACTCTCGGTCTCTGGCCCAGTTCGTCGGCAAGCGCAGGCGACGGCAAGAACGCACCAGCAAAATCCGCCGGCCTGGCGTCGCCGGGGCCTCGCCTTGCTCCTTCGAAACCTGATCTTACAGAATACCCGGTTGAGCGATCGTAATCCCCTTCAGCGCCATTTTCAAAGACTCGGGGCTGGGAGCGACCTCGAAGGCGACTCCACGCTCGATTTTCTCGGCGACCACGAGCTGCCGCAAGCTCTCGGTGAAGTCCATCATGCCTTCTTCCTTGCCGATCCGGATGGCGTCGCCCAGCTTGTTGTCCTCCTCGTTGAGGATCAGCTTCTTGACCGTCGGGTTGACACGCATGATCTCGTTGGTCGGCACACGCGTCGTCCCCTTGGCGGCCAGCTCCTTGGTGGTCGGGAGCAGCTTCTGGGCGATGATGGCCTTGAGGTTGAACGCCAGCGACTGCCGCAGCGACGAGTGCATATCACGCGGGAAGAGGTCAAGCAACCGGCCGATGGTCGACGGGGCCGTGCCAGCATGGATGGTGCCGAAGACCAGGTGGCCGGTCTCGGCGGCGTGCATGGCCGCGCTGAAGGTCTCGCGGTCGCGCATCTCACCCACCAGGATCACGTCCGGGTCTTGCCGCACCGCGTGCTTGAGCGCCACGTCCCAGTCGATGACGTCGATGCCCACCTCGCGCTGGTTGATGATCGACTTGTCGTCCTTGAAGGTGTACTCGATCGGGTCCTCGATGGTCACGATATGGAGCCGCTCGCGCTCGTTCATGTACTGGAGCATCGAGGCGATCGTCGTGCTCTTGCCGGACCCGGTCACGCCCGCGAGGATGATGATCCCCTGGTCGTACTGGGTGATCTCGGCGAGCACGGCCGGCAGGTGCAGGTCCTCGAAGCTGGGAATCTGGTTGTTCACACGGCGGGCCACCAGGCTCAACCGCCCGCGCTGCTTGAACAGGTTGACGCGGAACCGGGTCTCCAGCTCGCCGTCGTAAACGATGTGCGCGAAGTCGACACCGCCTTCCTCGTCAAGAATCCCGCGCTGGCGTGGCGAGAGCAGCGGGTACATCAGCCGCTCCATGTCGGCCGTGGTGAGGTTCGGAAGCTGCATCTGCCGCAAGACCCCGGCCAGCCGCATGGACGGCGGGAAGCCGACCTTCAGGTGCAGGTCCGACCCCTTGTACTTCATCACCATCCGGAACAGCTTGTTGGCCTCGGGCTCGTTGGCAATGCTCTCGATCGGAGCCTCGATCGCGGTGGACATGGTCTGCACTCCTGGAACGAATGGCGGATGAAATTCAATGAGGGTTGCGGGCAGCTCGCTACGGTTCGTGGATCGGCGTTCCTGGTCGAGAGTCCGTGGGATCATCCATCACCCGGTCCGGGCGGTCGAGAGCTTGCCGCCCGGCGGGGTCGAGCCGCCGTCAGCGGGAAAAACCTGGCGCACCGGCACACCGTGACGGGCCAGGTAATCCTTGGTGGCAGCGATGGAGTACTCGCGATAGTGGAAGATGCTGGCCGCCAGGGCCGCACTCGCCCCCCCCTCGACCAGCGCAGCGCGGAGATGCTCGGGCTGGCCGGCCCCGCCGGAGGCCACCACCGGCACTTCCACCGCATCGACCACGGCGCGTGTCATTGCCAGATCGTAACCGTTCTTCGTGCCGTCGGCGTCCATGCTCGTGAGTACGATCTCCCCGGCTCCCAGTTGCTCCACGTCGCGAGCCCAGGCCACGGCTTCCCGGCCCGTCGGCACACGGCCGCCGTTGATGTGCACCTCCCAGACCTCCCGGCCGTCGCGCAGCACGCGCTTGGGGTCAATGTTCACCACAATGCACTGGCTGCCGAACCTGCGCGCGGCGCGGTGCACGAGTTCCGGGTCGCGAACGGCGGCGGAGTTGATTGACACCTTGTCGGCGCCCGCTTTCAAAAGTGCCCGGATGTCGTCCAGGCTGCGAATTCCTCCACCCACCGTCAGCGGCATGAAGCAAACCTCGGCCGTGCGCCGGACCACGTCCCAGAGGATCGCCCGCTCCTCGTGGCTGGCGGTGATATCCAGGAAAACGAGCTCGTCGGCCCCCTCCGCGTCGTACCGGGCCGCCACTTCTACCGGGTCGCCGGCATCGCGGAGATTCAAAAAATTGGTGCCCTTGACCACTCGACCGTGGTTCACGTCAAGGCAAGGGATGATCCGCTTGGCCAGCATGCGCAGCCCCATCGCGGCACGCCCGCCGGCAACCGCCGCGCGGAGTGCACGTCGCTGATTCACGAACCCGAGATCAAGGACCGAATCCTTGAGAGGACCACGATGCATTCTATAAAACCACGCAGATCGATCCTAGAGGCTGATGGAAGTTCTTGCCGAAGAGGCGAGTCGGTCAAACGCCATGCGCCGGTCGGAAAAGAAAAAAAGGAAGAAAAAAGAAAAAAAGGACATGCAACGCAGCCTTGACTCGGGCGGTGGAATTGGGTAGCTTGTGCGGATCTTGCTGGGAGGTCCGTGCATGACGATTGCCCGTGCGCATCTGGTGGATCCGTCGGTCACCCGCTGGTATCACTGCATTAGCCGCTGTGTGCGGCGGGCGTTCCTACTGGGCGAGGGGCATCTCGACCGTAAAGAATGGATCGAACGGCGGTTGCGGGAACTTGCGGAGATCTTCTCGGTGGCCGTGGGAGGGTTCGCCATCCTCGATAACCATCTGCATCTGCTGGTGCGGCTCGACCCGGATGTGGCTGCGGGGTGGGCGGATGAAGAGGTCGTGCGGCGCTGGGGGAGGCTGTTTCCACCGCGCGACAAGACGCGGCGGGCGGTTGCGATCTCGGAGGCGTGGGTCAAGGAACGGCTGAAAGACGTGAAGTGGGTGGTGATGGCACGCCAGCGGCTGCAAAGCCTGAGCTGGTTCATGAAGTGCCTCAAGGAGCCGCTGTCGCGGATGGCCAACCGCGAGGAGAACACCCGCGGGGCGTTCTTCGAGGGGCGGTTCCAGAGCGTGGCGATCCTCGATGAGGAATCGTTGCTGGCCACTTGCACTTACATCGATCTGAACCCGGTGGCCGCGGGCATCGCCGAGGTGCCCGAGGCGAGTGCCCACACGTCGATCAAGCAGCGGGTCGAGCACGTCCAGGAGCAGGGGCGAGCCGAGGACCTGAAGGCCGCCGAGGCCGGCAGCGTGGCGGGGTCGCAGGCGGCGGAGGGGCTGGAGGAGGGGCTGTGGCTGTGCCCGATCGAGGACCGACGGGGGCTTGACTCGGACTCGGACTCCGGTCGCGGTCGCGAAGGGATGGTCGAGGGGTTCTCGCTGGGCAGCTATCTGCTGCTGGTAGAGTACACCGGGCGGCTGTATCGCGAGGGGAAGGCGGCGATCTCGGCGGAACTGGCGGGGATCCTGGAACGGCTGGGGAGCAATGCCGAGAGCTGGCAAGCGCGGCTGCTGAAGCTGGCCGGGGGCCGGCTGCTGGGGCGGTTCTTCGCGGCAAGCCGGGAACGGCTGCGGGACGTGGCCGGGCGCCTGGGCCGGCATCACCTGGCGAACCTGGGCGGGTGCGCGGTGAGGTGACGACGAGGCGGTGATACGCGTGATGCGGCGCGGTGCCCGAGATGCAGGTCGGGCTCACGCCCGAGGTTGGGGGCTGCGCCCGTGAAAACCACGTGCTCACGCACGTGGCCGTGCGCCGCAGAGTCCATGGCGCTGACGCACGTGGCCATGCGCCGCGGACGCCAGGGCGCTCGCGCACGTGGGCATGTGCCACGGAGGCCAGGCCGTTGGCGCACGTGGCCATGTGCCGCGGACTCTCAGGGCGCTGGCGCACGTGGGCATGCGCCACGAAAGCCGGGACCGGCGGACCGGCGCCGGGGCCTTGCGTGCGATGCGACGACGTGCGGGTCGGGCTTCCGCCCGAGGCCTCCGTGCCGCCGGCAGCTCGAGCACCTCGCGGGTGCACGGCGATGCGATGCCGGAGGCGTCGAAATAACAGTGGATCGAGGAGAAGAGCAGACGCATGGGACACCTGATGTGAAAGGATCCGACCGCGCCGGCACAAGAAGAGCGGACCGCGGGGAATCTCGCAAACGCCCGCCGTTCCGATCGTAGACTGAATGAGACGGCACTGTGCCGAGACTCTTTGACAATTCGGTCGATAGTTCAAACCAGCGCGGCGCCTCCGCCGCCAGGCGTCGCGCTGGCCCAAGAGATTTCTGGCCCGCCTCAGGACATCCCGAGAAAGAAATGCGAAAATCGAAGCCAATCGAAAAAGGATGTTTAACTTCAATCAGGCAAATGGTTAGCGACCGATGGCTTCGATGCCGGATGGACGGAACGAAGCCATTTCGGGCGAGTCTTCGCCGGCGGGCGCGGTCTCATGCCTGGTAGTCTTCGCGTGCCGCCGTAAGGCTGGCAGGTCCGCCTGCTCCGACTGCGTCTCTGGGAGAGAAGCCCGACGGTGCAAAGAAGCCTTCCAGGAACGCGAACGTTTCTGTAGGTGACCGATATGGCGTTGCGGCAGACCGGCGCCGGCTGCCGCGGGAAGGCAGTGACCGTTTTCCTGGCAAGGCCAGGGGGAACCAGAAATGCCCGCCTCCGTGGGAGAGCTCGACGCCGCGACGCTGGTCGGGCTCTGGACCGGGATCTCGTCCCGGGTCGTGAGCTATCATCTCGCCCTGGAATTTGGCACGCTCGAGCGCCCCAAGCTGGGGATCTTCGACGGGTTGAGGATCACGATCGACCCGGAGGTCGATTTCGAGATGCAGTGCTTCCTGGTGCTGCACCTCTTCGGCCATTCGGTGCAATGGGTCGCGCCTTCGTACCGGCCCGAGATCGAAGGCGTCGCGGACCACGACCTGGAGGTCTACCTCCAGGCCCTAGAGCGCTACGAGCGCAACGCCGCGCGGTTCGGCTTGCAGCTCCTGCATGAAGCGGGCATCCGCCATCTCGACGGCTGGTACGCTGATTCCGCGGAGACCGACTGGAAGTATGTCGAAACCTTCTACCGCACGGGGGCGATCCCACGCTGGGAGAGCTGCGTGGTGCGCGGAGCGTCGGCGGTCGAGCCGCTGGCGATCCCTCCGCTGGAGCCGCGGGCCGTCGAGGTGCGGTACGCGTTCTGAGCCTGAGGGTCCGTCATGTCTGGAGTGGCGTTTGCGTTCACCCCGGTCCCGCAATAGCCGGCACGGCCGGGTGGATGGAGGCGTCCTCGGCGTTCTCGCGGGCGATGTTCTGAAACTCGACCTGGGAACGGATGATCGGCTCTCCGGGCTGCGGCTTGACTCTTCGGTAGGTGCCGTCGGACAGGAGCTCGCGCGCCTTGAGGTTATCGGAGAGCACGATGGCGAGGATGCGATCGACGATCCGCGTCCGCAGGGCAGGGTCCTCGACGGGGAACATCAACTCAACCCTGCGTCGGAAGTTGCGGGGCATCCAGTCGGCCGAGGAGAGGAACACCTCGGACTGGCCGTCGTTCATGAAGTAGCTGATCCGAGAGTGTTCGAGATACTTGTCGAGGATGCTCACGACGCGGATGTTCTGGGAGACGCTGGGCACGCCGGGTCGCAGGCAGCAGATGCCACGGATGATGAGGTCGATCTTGACCCCGGCGCTCGAAGCCGTGTAGAGGGTCTCGATGATGCCGGGGTCCACCAGCGAGTTCATCTTCGCGATGATCCGCGCCGGCCGGCCCGCCCTGGCATGGGCGGCCTCGCGCTCGATGAGCGAGGTGAGCGTGCCGGCGAGGTGCATGGGCGCGACGACCAGCTTGTTCATCTGCCCGCCCTGCGAGTAGCCCGTCAGCAGGTTGAACAGGGCGCTGGCGTCCTCGCCGTAGGCGGGACGGCAGGTGAAGTACGACAGGTCCGTGTAGAGGCGGCCGGTGGTGGGGTTGTAGTTGCCGGTGCCCAGGTGCACGTAGCGGTGGATGCCATCGTGCTCGCGGCGGACCACGAGCGCTGCCTTGCAATGCGTCTTCAGGCCGACGATGCCGTAGACGACGTGCACTCCGGCCTTCTGAAGCATCCTGGCCTTGTCGATATTGTTCTCCTCGTCGAGCCGGGCCTGGAGCTCCACCAGCGCGGTGACCTGCTTGCCGATCTCCGCGGCGCGCGCCAGGGCGTTGATGATGGGGTTGGCGTCAGCGGTGCGATACAGGGTCATCTTGATGGCCAGGACCTGGGGATCCTCGCTGGCCTGCTCGATGAACTGCACGACCGTGCCGAACGATTCGTAAGGGTGATGGACGAGGATGTCGCCGTCGCGGATGGCGGCGAAGACATTCTTGCGCGTGGCCATGGCCGCGGGCATCTGCGGCTCGAAGGGCGGCTCCTTGAGCTCGCGGTAGCCATCGAGCCGGTAGAGCGACGCCAGGGCGGTCAGATCGACGGGGCCGGGCACCTTGTAGACGTCGCGTTCCTCCAGCTCCAGCGCCGAGGCCGAAAGGAGCTGGGCCAGCAACCCGTCGTCAGCGCGTTCGGAGATCTCGAGCCGGACCGGCGCGCCCCATTTGCGCTGCCGCAAGGTCTCCTCGATCGTGGACAGGAGGCTGCTCTTGACCTCGTTTTCCTGGATTGACAGGTCGCTGTTGCGGGTGGCGCGGAAGGCCACGCGCTCGATCACGCGGTAACCGCCGAAGAGTGCGTCGAGCCGCGGGCCGATCACGTCCTCCAGCAGCAGGAACCGGCGCTGGGCGTCTCCCTCGTCGGGCAGCGGAACCAGCCGGTTGATCACCGAGGGCACCTGGAGCACGGCGTACAGCAGGCGGCCGTGCTGGGTCAGCGATTCGATGCGCAAGAGCAGGTTCAGGCTCTTGTTGTGGACGTGTGGGAAGGGATGGGCCGGATCGATGGCCAGTGGCGTGAGGACCGGGTAGACCTGGCTGTCGAAGTAGTCGTCGAGGAAAGCGTTCTGCGACGGCGTGAGGTCGCCGGGCGAGCAGATCCGGATGCCGTGCTCGCGGAGCTGCGGGTGGATCTGCTGGATCCAGGTCTCGTAGAGCCGGGCCACGAAGTCATGGGCGCGGCGGGCGATCTCCAGCAACTGGGCCAGCGGTCCCAGGCCGTCGGGAGGCATGTCCTGGGGCTCGAGGTTCTCGTAGAGCTGCGCCTGCAAGCCGGCCACGCGGACCTCGAAGAATTCGTCGAGGTTCGACGCGCAGATCGCCACGAACTTGAGCCGGTCGAGCAGCGGGTTGGACGGGTCGCGTGCTTCCTCGAGCACCCGCTCATTGAAGTCGAGCCAGCTCAGCTCGCGGTTGAAGAAGAGCGTCGGATCATGGGGCGGCGCCGGGGGCATGGAGACGGCTGGCGGGCCATTGAGTTGACTGTACGTTGTGGCCACGACATCAATCCCCAACAGGACCTTGAGGTCTTTGCAAGCGCGATCGCCCTGAACACGAGCATCAGGACGCGACGCGCGGAATGCCTGGCGGGAAAGAGGGGGGCGCGGCGAGCTGGAGCGGACCAAATCGGACCGATTGGGTTCGGATCGGTCCGGGCCACTCACGCGACCACGAGCTGCCTGAGGGTCTTCAGGTTGCGGGTGTCCAGATCCTCGCCGTTCTCGATTCCCTTGGGCGTTTCCAGGATCATCGGCAGGTGGCGGAACCGCAGGTCGTTGACGATCCGCCGGAAGGCGTCCAGGCCGATCTTGCCGGCCCCGATCCCGGCGTGCCGGTCCACGCGGCTGCCGCGCTCACGGCTGCTATCGTTCAAATGCAAGACGCGCAACCGGTTGATGCCGATGATCCCGTCCAGTTGCCGGATCGTTTCATCGTACTCTTCCTGGCCATCCAGAGAATAGCCTGCCGCGAAAATGTGGCAGGTGTCCACGCAAACACCCAGGCGGTCCGGGTGCTCCACGAGCTCGAGGATGGCCTGCAAGTGCTCGAACCGGCAGCCCAGGGAAGTCCCCTGCCCCGCGGTCGTTTCCAGGTCCAGGAGCACGCCGGGATCCTCGACCTGGCGGTGCAGCTCGTCGATCGCCATGGCGATCCTCCGCAGCCCGGCGTCCTCGCCACTACCCATGTGAGCACCGGGGTGCACCACGAGATCCGGAATGCCCAGGTCGTGGCACCGTCCGACCTCGACGACCAGGGCCTCGATCGACCGCTTCCAGAGTGCATCGTCCGGGCTGGCCAGGTTGATCAGGTACGAGGTGTGCGCCACGGTATGCCCGATCCCGGTTTGCTGGATGGCCAGACGGAACGCGGCTGCCTGGTCGGCCGTCAGCGGCGTCGCCTTCCACTGGTTGCTGTTCTTGGTGAAGATCTGCAAAGCCTCGCAACCGACCTCGTGCGCCGCGGCGACCGCCCGTTCACAGCCGCCGGCAATCGACATGTGGGCACCGAACTTGCACGACTGTGTTTTCCGGGCCCGGGGTTTTCTGGGTGAGCTGGCCATCCTGGTCGTTCCTTGTGGTCATGCCACCTGCCGCGCCGAGTTCCTTCGATTCCGTCACTTGCTTACTTCAAGCCGGCAACTCTAGAATAAGGCGTCCGTGTGCACGTTCCGGGGCATCGCCGGGGATCCGAAGATGAGTTGGCTGATCTGGGCTGGTGTCTTGCCCCTCTGCCTGGTTGCGGCATTCTTCTTGCTGCACCGCCCGCTCCGCGTCTTCTTCGAAGATCTGCACGTGGACCAGGCCCGCGAGTCGTTCCATCAGCAGCGCGAGTGGCTGGAGGCACGGTTCATGACCGCGCTCTGCCGCGTCGACCCCGCCGAGGGCACGCGCTGGGACGAGGCCCGCTGGCACGACGACGTGCTCTGGGCGCGCGACCGGCAGACCCGGCGCTTCCTGGCGCTGGTGTGCGTTCACTTCGACGCCAACCCGTTCGACCCGCTGGCCTCGGGCAGGCTTGCCACCGCCGTGTTCGAGTACCACAAGCGGCAGTGGCTCGCCACCGGCAAGCGGCTTGACGAGATCCGGCCCGACGAGGTGGTGGGACGGAACCGCCGCTTCGAGCCAGTCGCGGTTGTCCAGCCAGGCGCGCGACGCGTGGTCTGAGCGGCGGGCCCGCACCCTTGTACTCTCCCATCTCATCTTATCGGCCCTGGCTCGTCATTCATGGGTCCTGGACTGCGTCCGGGTGCGCAGGGTTATATAACTTTCCAGAGAGAACTCGGGTGACCGGCAGATCTCCAGCAAGGGCCGCTCCACCCGCTCCACCTCGGCGCAGGCGTCCACCAGCCTCGGTGCGACTTCCTCAGGGATGATGCAGGCGCCGTGCTGATCGGCATGGAGCAGGTCCCCGGGCCGGATCGTCACGCCGCCCAGCGTCACCGGATTGCCGAAATCGACGAGCCGCACGTAGGCATGGCTGACGCAGGGGTTGAGTCCGAAAAGAGCGAACCCGAGTGCCCTCACCTCGTCCAGGTCGCGCGGGCAACCGCTCGTGATATGACCGACGCAGCCCAGCTTCTGGTGGATCGTCGCCGTCACCTCGCCGAACTGGGCGCCCAGGCCCGGCGGGTCGTCGATATCCTCGCCGACCGCGATCTTCGGGCCGGGTACGGAGGCAACGTACCGGAAGTAGTCGGCCAGCACGTCCGCGGGCGTCTCGCCGGCGGCAGGCGGGGCCGCCGTGGTCTGGCAAGTGACCGCGTAGCCCACAATCACCCCCAGCTCCGGCAGCAGGCAGCGGATGAAATGGGGGAGGAAGCCGGTATCCCGAGGACGGACGTTGAACAGTTCGATGGCGTTCGAGATCGTCGGCGTGTTGTAGCGCCGGAGCGACTCGAGCTCCTCGGTAGTCAGGCGCGCTGGGGACATCGGCGGACTCTCCGTGCTGTTGAGCATTTCAACCGCCGGAAGCCATGGTTGACTCCAGCGTGGCCGCCGGCGCGATTCGTCGCAATCACCTCAGCCTAACCGAACCGGCAGGACGAGGCCAGTACCCGTGCAGGTTGCGAGAAGACAGTCGGCAGTCGAAAGGCAGACAAGACGAATCAACCACAGAGAGCACAGAGAAAAGGGGAACTAGAGCGGTTTTCATCTGGATCGCAGACTGAGACCGGGGGGCAGGCATTCCTGCCTGCCGAAGCAGGCCCGCCCTGGCAGACAGGAATGTCTGCCCCTTCGTTCCAAAACTCAGAAGCTGCCTGCAACCGTCAGAAAATCGCCCTGAGAACTGAGAACTGAGAACTGAGAACTGAGAATTGAGAATTGAGAACTGAGAACAAAGAATAGTCAAATCCTGGAACGCGGGACGCAGAATCAACTACAAAGAGTCGGACGCAAAACATACCGTTTTTTGCATTGATTTCTCTTTCTCTGTGTTCTCGGTGATCTCTGTGGTTGATCTCTTCTGATTCTTCCATTGGCTTCGCAAGCGTCTTCTGGCCATGTCTGCCTTGGCCGTGCTTTCCGGAGTCGCTAGGCTGTTATGCAGGAACAGACTTGCGCCGCGAGCGCGGCGACGACGATCGCAGACGGATAGACGCCCATGGCCGAAACGACGAATCCTGGACCACACTCCACTCCCGATCCCAGCAAGATCGCTTCCCGCCGGGAAGCGGCGCTCGACGAGGCCCTGGACCGGGCCATGGCGGACGCTTCGCCCGCGGCACCCAGCCTGGAGGTTCCCCTCAAGCGGCAGTGGGACGCCGAGCTCGAGGCCGAGATGGAGGCTGCGCTGGCGGGCTTTGACCCCAAATCGTTCGAGGTGGCCCGCGACCGGCCGGCGCAGGCGATAAGCCGCATGGCGAAAGAAAGGAACGCGGGCAGGAAGCGCGCAAGGGAACGGCCGTTGGCAAGGTGATCGGCGTCCGCGGCAGGAGCCTCTTCGTCGACCTCGGCGGCAAGAGCGAGGGGGTTGTGCCGCTTGACCAGTTCGAGGGCGAGGTCCCCGCCCCCGGGGCCCAGATCGAGGTCATCGTCGATCACTTCGACACCAGCGAGGGAATCCAGCACCTGCGGCTCAAAGGCGCCGCGATCGAGGCGAGCTGGGACAACCTGCGCCAGGGGGTCATCGTGGAAGCGCGCGGCACCAAGGTCGTCAAGGGCGGCCTGGAAGTCGACGTGGACGGCATCCGCGGCTTCATGCCGATCAGCCAGATCGACCTGTCGCGCGTCGAGGACGCCGCCGAGTACGTGAACCAGAAGTTCAAGGCGATCGTCACCGAGGTCAACCCGCGTGAGAAGAACCTGGTCATCTCGCGCCGGGATCTGCTGGAGCAGGAACGGGCCGAGCTGCGCGAGAAGACCTGGGCGGAGCTCGAGGTCGGTCAGGTGCGCGAAGGAACCGTGCGCTCGATCAAGGACTTCGGGGCATTCGTCGATCTCGGCGGCGTCGACGGCCTCTTGCCGATCGGCGAGATGAGCTGGTCGCGCGTCCAGAAGGCCGACGACCTGGTCAAGACCGGCGACAAGATCCAGGTGAAGATCATCAAGATCGATGCCATTGCCCGCAAGTTGACTCTGGGCCTGAAACAGCTCACCCCCAGTCCCTGGGAAAAGGTGGAGGTAAAATACCCACGCGGGCTGATGATCACCGGCAAGGTCACCAAGCTCATGGAATTCGGCGCGTTCGTGGAGCTCGAGTCGGGCGTCGAGGGGCTCATTCACATCAGCGAACTTTCTCCCACCCGCGTTCGTCGAGTCGCCGACATCGTACAGGCCGGGCAGGACGTCGAGGTGCGGATTCTCAAGGTCGAGCCGGACCTGAAGCGCATCGCCCTTTCGCTGCTTCCCGCCAAGGGGAAGGAGGCGGCTGTTGCCGAGGAGGACGACGAGGACGATGCGACGCCGCCACCCCCGCGCCCGAGCGCAAGGTCCCGCTCAAGGGTGGCCTGGGCGACGGCGAGACCCGGTTCAAGCAGCGCTACTAGAGCGGTTTTCACTCGGATCGCAGACTGAGACCGGGGGGCAGGCATTCCTGCCTGCCGGAGCAAACCTGTCCTGGCAGACAGGAATGTCTGCCCCCCTTTCCAAAACTCAGAAGCTGCCCGCAACGCGTCAGAAAACCGCTCTAGCACTCTGCTTTCCATCCAGGGATTGCGCGGCTCCCTGTTACTGTAACCGCAAGGATTCGAGGTCGTCCCAGTAGCCGGGATAGGTCTTGGCCACGCAGCCCGGGTCGAGCACCGTCACACCCGGGAGCTTGAGCCCCGCCAGCGCGAAGGCCATGGCCATGCGGTGGTCGTCGTAGGTGGCGATGCGGGCGGGTGGGCCCATGCCCGGGCGCTGGCCCTGGTCCGGGCCGGGTGGCTCGATCACCAGGCCGTCGTCCCGCTCGTCCACGCGGGCACCGAGCTTGCGCAGTTCCGTGGCCAGCGCGGCGATCCGGTCGGTCTCCTTGTGGCGGATGTGGCCGATGTTGCGGATGCGGGTGATCCCGTCCGCGAAGAGCGCGACGACGGCCGCGGTCATGACCGTATCGCTGATGGCGTTCATGTCCACGTCCACCGCGCGGAGCGGTCCGCCGGTGACCGTGGTGCGGTCGGCCCGGCGATCCACCGTGCAGCCCATGTGCTCGAGGATATCCACGAACGCGAGATCGCCCTGGAGACTGGCCGTTCCAAGGCCAGGGATGCTCACGCTGCCGCCCGTGAGCGCGGCCGCGGCGAAGAAGTAGCTGGCGGCCGAGGCGTCGGGCTCGATGAAGTACGCGCGGCCTCGGTAGCGGGCGGGATAAATGTCGAAGCGGCGGAACTTGCGGTTGCTGATGGTCACGCCGAAGGCTTCCATCACCGCCAGGGTCATCGCGACATAGGGCCTGGAGACGAGCGTGCCCTGCACCTCGATGGTGACGGCGTCGCGGGCGTAGGGGCTGGCCATCAAAAGACCGCTCAGGAACTGGCTGGAGACGTCGCCGCGCACGGTGCAGAACCCGCCGTCGAGGCCGCGCCTTCCAGGGTGACCGGCGGACAGCCTGTGCCCAGGTCGCTCCGCACCTTGACGCCCAGGGTGTGGAGCGCCGAGATGAGGTCGGCCACGGGCCGCTGGCGCATCCGCGGAGTTCCGTCCAGGTGGTAGTTTCCCGTCGCGGTGGCCAGCATGGCCGTGAGGAAACGGAGGCTTGTCCCCGAGTTCGCCACGTGCAGGCGCGCCTGGGCATGGGGGATGCGACCACCGCAGCCCTCGATGCGGATCCGGGCGGCGCCCGTATCGTGCGCGACGGCGATCCCCAGCGCTTGCAGCGCGTCGATGAGCACGCGCGTGTCCTCGCTGTCGAGAGCCCCGGTCAAGGTGCTGGGGCCTTCCGCCAGGGTCCCGAGAACCAGGGCCCGGTTGGTGAGGCTCTTGGAGCCGGGCACTTGGACCGTGGCCGTTGGCGGCGGTCCGCTCCAGGGCTCGATGAGGATCTCCTCGGGGTACGTGGGCATGGCGGGATCCGTGGCCTTCATGACAGAGGTAAGCTCGCCCCACCGGCTTCCAGCAGGGCATCCAGACGGCGACGCAGCTCATCGGGGGCCACGCCGGCGACCAGGAACCGCTTCTGACGCGAGGTTTCGCCGGAAAGCAGCGCGATCTGCGACGAGCGGCAGCCGAGAGTATCGGCCAGTACGGCGGCGATGGCGGCGTTGGCCTTTCCCTTCTCCGGCGCCGCGGTGACGGCAACCCGGAGGGCTCCCGCGCGGAGCCCCAGAACGGCGTTCCGCCGGGCACCCGGCTGCGCGTGCACCGCCAGCACCGTACCCTCGGAATGAACCGCCAGGTCGATCATCCCTGCACTCCATCCAGCAGCGCGGAGCCCACGCGCACGAGCGTGGCGCCCTCCTCGACGGCGGCCTCGAAGTCTCCGGACATGCCCATCGACAGCTCGGGCAAGGGCAGGCCGGTTCGCACCCGCAGCGCGTCACGTATGCGGCGAAGCTGGACGAACGAGGGCCTGGCCGTCTCGCAATCCGTGCCCCAGCCGGCGATGGTCATCAGGCCAACGATCGGCATTCGCCGGCAGGCTGCGATGGACTGGGCATCGGCGAAAAGGCTCTCCCCGGACCAGCCGTGCTTGGACTCCTCTCCCGAAGTATTCACCTGCAAGCAGATCGCCGGCGGGCTGGAAACGCTCTCGGCCAGGTCGTCGAGCCCTTGCAGGAGCTTGAGCGAATCGACGGCGTGGATCATGCGGACCAGCGGCAAGGTGCGGCGCGCCTTGTTTGATTGCAGGTGCCCGATGAGGTGCCAGCGCGGGGGGATCGGCGTCCGAGAGCGCCTCGACCTTGCGCCAGAGCTCCTGCGGATAGTTCTCGCCGAGGTCGAGCACGCCGCAAGCCAGGAGCGGACGGACCAGCTCCACGGGCCATTTCTTGGTGACGGCGACGAGCCGGACCGACGACGGCTCTCGTCCCGCCCGGCGCGCGGCTGCCGCGATCCGGCTCTGGACACTCTGCACGTTCTGACGAATCTGCTCGCTCTGCTGGTTCAAGGGAGGACACTCGAGGGTGCCTGGCCCGCCGCCATCTCCCGGATGACGCCATCGCCATGATCGACTATCCTCCATGATGCCCGGGCGCGAGAATCAATGCGATGGCGCTGTCGGGCCAACCGTTCCCGCGCTTCTCGAAAGCCGCCCCGCGACAGCGGCCGGTTCACTGTGGTCTCTTTTGAATAAAGGTCGGTTCGTTCCATGAAGGCACTGCTCATTATTCTTGGACTTCTCTCGGCGATCCTGATCGTGGCTCAGATGGTCATGGGCCTGTTGATCCGGAACGGCCAGGCCGCGCTCCGCACGGCACACTTTCACTCCGGCAGCTTGATGGTGCTGGTCGCGCTGGCCTACATCGCGCTGTCGCTCTCGGCCATCGCTTCCCGGCCCGCCGGCGATCGGCCCAGGTAGAACATGCCGCGTGCGCCCGGCCGCGCCGGGAGTGCCCTGAATCAGCTCGGCTCGTAGGCGAGCTGGGGGGCCAGCCAGCGCTCGGCGTTGCGGAGCGGAATCGCTTTCCTCCGCGCGTAGTTTTCCACCTGTTCCCTGGTGACCAGGTCCACGGCGAAGTAGCGCGCCTGGGGATGGGCGAAGTAGAGTCCGCTCACGGACGCGGCCGGGTACATCGCAAAGCTTTCGGTGAGGCGAATGCCCGTGGCTTTTTCCACGTCGAGCAGGTTCCAGAGGGTCTCCTTCTCGGTGTGGTCGGGGCAGGCCGGATAGCCCGCGGCCGGGCGGATGCCGCGATACTTTTCGGCGATCAATTCCTGGGCCGACAGGCCCTCGTTGCGGCCGTAGCCCCAGCTCATGCGCGCCCGCTGGTGCAGTAGCTCGGCAAAGGCTTCGGCGAGTCGGTCGGCAAGGGCTTCCATCATGATCGCGTTATAATCGTCGTGGTCCTGCTTGAACGCCGCGACCAGCGGCTCGATGCCGCACCCGGCCGTCACGGCAAAGGCGCCCAGGTAGTCGGCCCGGCCCGAGCTCACCGGGGCGATGTAATCGGCCAGACAGCGGAAGTCGGTCTGCCCCTGGCGCTCCCACTGCTGCCGCAGGAAGTGGAACCGGCATTTCTCCGCGGTTCGCGATTCGTCGCTGTAGACCACGACGTCGTCGCCGTCGGCATTCGCCGGGAAGATCCCGAAGATTCCCTGTGCTTGCAGCAGCCGGCCGCGGACGATCTCCTCGAGCATGGCCGTCGCTCTCTGGAAGAGGTCGCGCGCCTCGGCGCCGACCACGGGATCCTTGAGGATGGCCGGATACTTGCCCTTCAGCTCCCAGCTCATGAAGAACGGCGACCAGTCGATGTAGGGGACGATCTCCGAGATCGGGAAATCGTGCAGCCGTCGCGCTCCCAGGAACTCGGGCACGGCAATGTCGGTCGTGGACCAATCAATCGCGAACCGGCGGCGGCGGGCTTCCTCGTAAGGCACAAGCTTGCGCTCTCTCCGCGCTGCGAACGACGCGCGCTCCTTTTCCTGCATGGCCCGGTTTTGACGGTCCAGCTCGCTGCGCGCGTCGGGCCGGTTCAGCCGATCGACCACGCCGACGCACCGTGACGCGTCCTTGACGTGAACCACGGGGCCGTGATATTGCGGGGCAATCTTCACCGCCGTGTGCTTGGCGCTGGTGGTGGCTCCGCCGATCAAAAGCGGGATCGTGAAGCCCTCGCGCTCCATTTCGCGGGCGACGTGGACCATCTCGTCGAGCGACGGCGTGATCAGTCCGGAAAGGCCGATGATGCTCGCCCCCGATTCCACGGCCCTGTGCAGGATGTCCTCGCACGGCACCATGACGCCCAGGTCGATCACCTCGTAATCGTTGCAGGCGAGGACCACGCCGACGATGTTCTTGCCGATATCGTGAACGTCGCCCTTGACGGTGGCCATGAGGATCTTGCCTCGCGCCCGGTGCTCGGCCGCCTCCAGCCCCGCGGCGCGTGCCTTCGCCTTTTCGGCCTCCATGAACGGAGTCAAATAGGCGACCGCCTTCTTCATGACGCGCGCGCTCTTGACCACCTGGGGCAGGAACATCTTGCCGGCCCCGAACAGGTCGCCCACGATGTTCATCCCTTCCATGAGGGGTCCTTCGATGATGGCGAGCGGCCGCTCGTAGAGCCGGCGCGCCTCCTCCACGTCCGCGTCGATGTGGTCCAGCGTGCCGGCGATCAAGGCGTGCTTGAGCCGCTCGTCCACCGGCGCATCGCGCCAGGCCAGGTCGCGCGTCTTGTCTTTCTTCTGGGCCGACTTGACCGTCTCGGCAAACTCGGTGAGGCGGTCGGCGGCGTCCGGCCGGCGGTTCAGCAGCACGTCCTCGACGCGCTCGAGCAGATCCCGGGGGATTTCCTCATAGACCTCGAGCTGGCCCGGATTGACGATGCCCATATCGAGCCCGGCGTGGATTGCGTGGTACAGGAACGCGGCGTTCATCGCCTCGCGGACTGCGTCGTTGCCACGGTACGAGAACGACACGTTGCTCACTCCGCCGGAGGTCTTGCAGTCGGGCAAAACCTGCTTCAGCTCGCGTACGGCCTCGATGAACTCGACGGCATAGTTGTTGTGCTCCTCGATGCCGGTGCCCACGGTGAGGATGTTGACATCGAAGATGATGTCCTCGGGCGGGAAGCCGACCTGCTCGGTGAGCAGCTTGAACGCACGCCGGCAGATGGCCACCTTGGTGTCGCGCGTGACGGCCTGGCCGCCCTCGTCGAACGCCATCACCACCACGGCCGCACCGTAGCGGCGGACCAGCCGCGCCTGCTCCAGGAACTTCGCTTCGCCCTCCTTGAGGCTGATCGAGTTCACGATGGACTTACCCTGCACGCACTTCAGCCCCGCCTCGATGACGCTCCACTTGGAGCTGTCCACCATCACCGGCACCCGGGCGATGGCCGGATCGGCCGAGACCAGGTTGAGGAACCGGGTCATGGCCTGCTCGCCGTCGATCAGCCCCTCGTCCATGTTCACGTCGATGATGTTGGCGCCGTTTTCCACCTGCTCGCGCGCCACGACCAGTGCCGACTCGAAATCGCCGCTCTTGATGAGCCGGGCGAACTTGCGTGACCCCGTGATGTTGGTCCGCTCGCCGATCATGATGAAGTTCGTCTCGGGGCGGATCACCAGCGGCTCCATGCCGCTATAGTTCGACCAGTGGGGCAGTTCGGGAACCTGGCGCGGGGGCACGCCCTCGACGGCTCTGGCGATCGCGGCGATCCACTCCGGCGTGGTGCCGCAGCAGCCCCCGACGAGATTCAGCCAGCCGTTGCGGGCGAACTCGCCGAGCACCTGCGCGGTGTGTTCCTTGTCGCCCAGGAAGCCGCCGAACCCGTCGGGCATACCGGCGTTGGGATAGCAACTGACGCGCGTCCGGCAGATCTTCGCGAGACTCTCGATCGAGTCGCGCATCTGCTCCACGCCCACCGCGCAGTTGAGCCCCACGCTGAGAGCGTCGAAGTGAGCCACCGAGTAGTAGAAGGCCTCGATCGGCTGGGCCGAGAGCGTGCGGTGGTTGTCGAAGATGGTCCCCGAGACCATCACCGGCAGCCGCTTGCCGGTTTCCTCAAAAAACGCGTCGATGGCGAACAGGCACGCCTTCATCACCAGCGTGTCGAACGAGGTCTCGGGCAAGAGCAGGTCCACACCGCCTGCCACCAGGGCCTGCACCTGGGTCTTGTAGCCGGCCACCATCTCGTCGAAGGTGACGTCCCGCCGCCCCGGGTCCTCGACGTGGATGCCCATCGAGAGCTGCTTCTTGGTCGGCCCGATGCTGCCGGCCACGAACCGCGGCTTGTCGGGATTCTTGCGCGTGAACTCGTCGGCCACGCGCCGGGCCAGCTCGGCGGCCGTCCGGTTCAGCTCATGGACATGCTCCTGGAGACCAAACTCCTCGAGCGAGACCGCCGTGCCGTTGAACGTGTCGGTCTCGATGATGTCCGCGCCGGCTTCCAGGTAGGCCCGATGAATCTCCTCGATGAGCGTTGGCTGGGTGAGCACCATGACCTCGGTGCAGTTCTTCAGGTCGCACGGGTGCCGGGCGAACCGGCTGCCGCGCACGTCCTGCTCGTTCAGCTTGTAAGTGTAGATGAGCGCGCCCATCGATCCGTCGAGGACCATGATCCTGCGGGAGAGGATCTCTGCGAGTGTTGTGCAAGGCTCGATCACGCGTTGGATCCCCATCACTCGTTCGAGTCGGGTAGGAAGCGAATCCCGTCATCTCGGCCGGCGCCCGGGCGTGGAGAGCTGTCTGGGGGGCCGAACAGGGTTTGGCCGTCACGGCGTAAAGCCAAATGGGTCTTGATTGTCCCGACATTCCGGCAAGGCTGTCAAGCGAGCCTGGCGTGATCCGCCAACCCGGACGGAATCGTCCGGCAGCGATTGGCTGCATCTGCAACCGGGTGCTCATGACAGCCAGACGAGGCGGGCGGAAGCCGCACGGACGTGCCTCAGGGCAGCTCGCGCAGCCGCAGGTCAGTGAATTCGACCGGGGCCCCTTCCGACTCCAGGCAGAGGAACCCCGCCGCGGGCTTGCAGGCGGTGCCGCCAGAGACCTCCTCGCCGTTGACCCAGAGACGCACCTCGCCGTTGATGCAGCGGACGTAATAGTGGTTCCACTGGCCGACCCCTTTCGACAGGTGCTTGCGGGGGAAGCTGCGCGAGCCGTCGGGCGAGATGGGTGGAAACGGCTTCATCGTCGAGGAACCGACAGGGAACACGTCGCCGTGCGTGGTGAACCAGTCGGGCTTCTTGCCGGTTTCCTTTTCATATTGTTCGGCGTAACCGTTGTCGAGCACCTGGACCTCGATGCCGCCGGGTGGAAGTGCGTTCCGCTTCAGACCCGAGAGGGCTTGCTCGGGCGCCCAGACGAAGATCCCCGAATTTCCTGCCGGTTTGAGGTGCCGCCAGCGGGCCACGAGCTCGAAGTTCACGAGCGGCTTTCTGGTGCGGATCACGCCCACCGGCTGGCCCGTGCAGTGGATCACGCCGCCCCGGAAGCTCCAGGTGTCAGGATCGCAATTCACCGCCGTGAAGTCCACTTCTCCGAGCGCACGCCAGCCCGGTCCGGTGCCGTCGAGGAACGCCCTGGGCACCCCGGCCGGCTCGTCCGCGACGACCGCGAGGCACGCCAGTGCGACGACCGCAAGAACGCAGGGAGCCGGGTACGACCGGAATGTCTTTCTCATCGGCGAGTCCCTTTCAGGCGACAGGCCAGTGCCGGCTGCACGACACGGGCGAACGAGCATGTTATACATCGAAGGCGGAAGCGGGACGAGAGCCAGACTGTCGCGGGAGGGAAATCGAGATGCGTTCGGGAAACATCGTGTGGCTTCCTGCTCTCTGCGCAGCCCTTGTCGCGACGGCGAAAGCAGAGGGCACCGCGGAGATCGTCTTCAATATCCATTTCGAGGGCGCGGCACTGGGCAAGGTGGAGGTGCTCGGAGAACACCGGTTTCGCTGCGCGGTGCCCGGCCAGTCCGACGAACATGGGCGTAACCGGCAGGCCAACTGGTACTTCTTCCGCATGGACGGAGTGGCCGGCAGGGCCATCACCTTGACGCTCACAGACCTGGTCGGGGAGTACGATGGCAAGCCGGGTGCGTGCCCGATGGACGCCGACACCGTCCCGGTTTACAGCGACGACGGCGTGCACTGGCACCATTTCGCGGCGATGACCTGGGACGCAGCGCGGCACGAGGCGACCCTCCATTTCCGCCCCAGCGACGACCGGATCTGGATTGCGCACGTGCCGCCCTACACGCACAGCCGGCTCATCCAGGTGCTCGATCGGATCGGCGCGGCCCGCCGCGCGGCTGGAGGTGATTGGCAAGTCCGCCCGGGGTCGAGACCTGCACCTGGTCACGGTGACCAACTTCGAGCGGTCCGACGCCGGCAAGCGGGCCGTCTGGCTCCAGGCCCGCCAGCATGCCTGGGAGGCCGGAACGTCCTACGTGATGGAGGGAGCGCTCGAGTTCATCACGTCCGGTGATCCGGCGGCCGAAGACCTGCGCAACAGGGTCGTCTTCCTGTTCACGCCGATGGTCGACCCGGATGGGTGTGCCCTCGGGACGGTCCGCTTCAACGCCAATGGCTATGATCTGAACCGGCACTGGGACGAAGTGGACCTGCGGAGCAAGCACCAGCTGCTGCACATGCCGGAGATCTGGTATATGAAGAAGGCCATTGTCGGCCGCGCCGGTGCCGCACCGGCGATCGACCTGTTCGTCAACCTGCACAACACCGAGACGAACGAATACCTGGAGACGCAGGCCACGGACGGGCCAGCGCGCAGGCGGGTCCAGCGCTTTTTCGACCAGCTCGTCGCGCACAGCTCTTTCGATCCGCCAGACGGCCCGAGGTTCCGTGGGCCGCCGGATCACTCGGCCAACGCACTCTACCACGAGCGCGGGATCCCGGTGGTGCTGATGGAGCAGCGCATCGGCACCAGCAAGAAACTGGGCCGCCGGCTCACCGCCGCGGATCGGCTTGCCTTCGGCAAGGATTTGATCCAGGCCCTGGCGCAAAGCGTGCTGCCGCGAGACCCCTGAGGGCGGCTCGAACGCTGGTTGCTATTCCTGGCTTGTGGGATCACTTATAGTCAGTGAGGCGCATCGGGCTCGAGTGCTGGCCAGAGCTGTGCGCTGCCAGCAGACGAGCCCCCTTGAGTGGCCAGCACCCGGCCGGATGTGGGGTCGTTGCGGCAGCCGATTCCCGGAACGCACGCGGCCCGCGGCCGAGTGAGAAGTATTCCCTGCATGTCGGAGGAATTCGGATGAACCGCCGCGGATTTGTGCTCTGCCTGACAACCGGCCTGGTCGCAATGACGCTCGTGGTGGGCTCGGTGATCGCCGACGAGCTCATGGGCACGATCATCAAGGTCGATGCCGACGCCAAGGTGCTGGTCGTGAAGGAGAAAGGCAGCGATAAGGAAATCAAGGTCAAGGTGACCGAGAAGACCGAGCAGGTCACCAAGAAGGGAACTCGCAAGGTCGACCTGGAGAAGCTCGAGAAGTACCTCCAGAAGGCGCAGGACAACGGCGCCGAAGGAATCCAGGTCAAGATCACACACGAGGGTGGAGTGGCCTCGAAGCTGGAGATGACGAAGAAGAAGGCGGCCAACTGAGACCATAAGTACCATCGGCCGGCCTGAAAACCGGGCCGGCCGAGGATCTTCCACGCTTGATTGTGCCTGCCCGCGGAAGCACCCAGGCTCTCCTGCCGGGCCCCAGGCTCGTGTGCGTCTACCCCTCTTCGCTGACCCCTCCTAGATCGAACAGACTGATCATCGACGACGACAGCATATCCCAGGACTCGGCGCGGTCGACGTCCACCTTCAGCAGCGCCATGTCCGCATTATCCAGGCCCTGGGGAAACCACGCCCTGTAGGCCGGCTGCCAGAGTTCGCTCATCTTCTCGCGGTCCTGGACCACGCTGGCGCGTCCCGTCAAAGAAACGTAGCGGTGTTCGTCCGCGGCAACGTAGCTGACATTCACCTGCTCGTCATGGCGAATCTCGTGTGACTTGCCCGAACTGGCCCTGCTGAAGAACCAGAGCGTACCGTCGAATTCGGCCTCCTGCGCAGCCATGGGCCGGCTGCGCAGGGTTCTGTCCGCACAGACCGTCGTCAACATGGCGACCTTGATGCCGCGTATCATCGTGGCAACCTTTTTGATATTCACCTCCTGCTCGATCGTCAGCATATCGGTTCCTTCGGGGTGGGCGGGAATGGATGGCACGTCAGAGGCGAGAGGCGAACCAGTCGGGCCAGCAGCCCCGGGCTGTTGCCCCGCCCGGAATGGCGTCCCGGGCGGGGCAAGCGGCGCGTCGATCCCGGGAGCGCTTAACCGCCTTCGGAATCCGAGCCGGCGACCTTGACGATCTTGTTGTACAGCCCGAGGATCAGCAGCGTGGGCGCCCACTGGCCGACGAACAGACTCTCCGCCTTGCGTCCCGAAAAATGCAGCGTCAGCGAGCCGATGATGGAGGCCCCTGCCGCCCAGAGGAAGACATCGGAAGGAAGTCTGGCCGTCTGTTCCTCGATCGTCCGGGCAATCATCCCTTCGCGATGATCGGCACGGCCGGGACGCCCGAAGTTCGATGCGTGGCCCATGCCGATCTGGCTTGTCGTCTGGCTCATCCCATTTGCCTCCTGTTGAAGAGCACTCGTGCTGGCAAAAAGGCCGGTGAAACCTTTCTGCGGGCGGTCATGTGATTCTCTGCAACTCCTGTTCCAGCACGGCAATTCCCGAGCGGCGTGGCGTCGGCCCGGCCTCGCACCGCCAGCGCGGGCGGCAAGGAATTTGCTGATGTCGAATGACCATGGGAGCAGCCTCGCCACCTGAAGGACCCTCCGATCCACGGTCCGTGACGCGGTCCACCCGTATCCGGAGCCGGCTTGCATGACCGGCTCTCTAGTCCGGCGGGAGCCTGATGATGAACAGGAGCACATGGAAGGCGGCTGCCCTGGCGGCAGCGTCCTTCGGTTCGGTACTGGCCATTCGCCGGATTGCCCGGGAACGGCGTTACTTGCCGCTGGCGGGCCGGGTGGTGCTGGTGACTGGCGGCTCGCGTGGACTGGGGCTGGTGCTGGCACGCCAGCTTGCCAGCCACGGCGCGCGGCTGGCCCTCTGCGCGCGTGACGACGCCGAGCTGAAGCGCGCCCGGGACGAGCTTTCCGGACAGGGTGCCGACGTGCTGGCCATTGCCTGCGACGTGACACGCCGGGAAGACGTCGACGCCCTGGTTGATCTCGTGATCGATCGCTTCGGCCGGATCGATGTCCTGGTCAACAACGCGGGAGTGATCCAGGTTGGGCCCTTCGAGGTGACAACGCTGGACGATTATGAGCAGGCGCTGCGAACTCATTTCTGGGGGCCCCTGTACACCACGCAGGCGGTCCTTCCCGGGATGCGGAACAGGGGAGCCGGGAGGATCGTCAACGTGTCGTCGATCGGCGGCAAGATCAGTGTGCCACACCTGCTGCCCTACGGGGTAAGCAAGTTCGCACTCACGGGGTTCTCCGAAGGCCTGCGTGCCGAGCTGGCCGGCACCGGCATCTACGTGACGACGGTGATCCCGGGCCTGATGCGCACCGGCAGCCCGCGGAACGCGCTGTTCAAGGGAAAGCACCGCGCCGAGTACGCGTGGTTCAGCATCAGCGATTCGGTGCCGGTTCTCTCCACGAGCGCCACGGCGGCCGCGCGACGGATCATCCGCGCCTGCCAGTATGGTGACGCCGAGCTTCTCCTCACGCTTCCCGCGCAGGTCGCGGTCCGGTTCCATGGACTGTTTCCGGAATTCACCGCAGATCTGCTTGGCCTGGCGAGCTGGATGCTTCCGGATGCCGGGGGCATCGGCCGTAACACGGCACGGGGCCGGGAGAGCCAGTCGGCGGTGTCGCCGTCGTGGGCCACCGCATTGACCGAGAAAGCGGCCGCCCTGAACAACGAACTGCCGGATGCGGCGCATCACGAGCATTCGCCAGCGTAGTCAGGCCCGTCCGGACAGCCGCGAACCGGCCATGAGGCGGAAACACGCCGGGCTCTTGCAAAGCATCTCCGAACACGCTAGGGTTCTGGAGAGCATCTTCAAGCGCCGTGGAGAGTTTCCGCGATGCCGGCAAATCTCCCGCCCCAGTACCTCAAGGCCGAGCAAGAGTTCCGGGCCGCTTCGACGCCCGGAGATCGCCTTGAAAAATTGCGCGAGATGTACCGGCTGCTTCCCAAGCACAAGGGCACCGAGAAGCTCCAGTCGGACCTCAAGCAGAAGATGAGCCGGCTCAAGGACGAGCTGGAGAGCGGCAAGGGGAGCGGCAAGAAGTCTGGACCGAGCTTTCGTGTACCGCATGAGGGGGCCGGACAGATTGCGCTGGTGGGAGCACCCAACGCGGGCAAGAGCGCGCTGCTGACGGCTCTCACTCAGGCGCATCCCGAGGTGGCCGCCTACCCGTTCACGACCAGGACACCGCAGCCCGGAATCCTGATGTGGCAGGACGTGCCAATCCAGCTCGTGGACCTGCCGCCGGTTTCGCCGGAGTTCCTCGAGCCCTGGGTTCCCGGCGTCATCCGTTCCGCGGACGCCGCGCTGCTGGTGGCCGACATGAGTCAGGAGGATGTCGTCGAGGCGACCGGCGCGGTGCTTGAGCGGCTGGCCGCGGTGCACACCGAACTGGTCGGAACGCTGCCGTTTGACGTGGACGATGAATCGATCCGCCACGTCAAGACGTTGCTGGTTGCCAGCAAGATGGAGGCTGAAGGAGCCCCTGAGCGGCTCGAGATCGTTCGCGACTGGATGGGCAGCCGCTTTCCCATTTGCCCGGTCTCCGTGCACCGCGGGGAAGGACTGGAAACATTGCGTGATGCTGCATACCATTTACTGGGTCTGCTGCGCGTCTACACGAAAGTCCCTGGCAAGCCGGTCGATCGGTCCCATCCCTTCACACTGCCCATCGGCAGTTGCGTCCTGGACCTTGCCAGAGATATTCACAAGGAAGTCGAGAGTGGCTTGAAATTCGCCCGGATCTGGGGTCAAGGCGTCTTCGATGGCCAGACCGTCAAGAGGGACCATGAGTTGCATGATTCCGACGTCGTCGAATTGCATGTCTCGTGAGACAGCCCAGCGCGAGCCCGACCTGGCCCAGGCGTCCGGGAACCAGGAAGAGGGCCCGGCGCGGGGACCACGTCGATTCGAGGCAAGGAACCGCCTCGCAGGGGACAGAACGATGGCGACGGCTCTGATCGTGGAAGACCATCCGGATCAAGCGCGGCTCGTGGCCCGGATTCTTGGAACGCGCGACTTCAAGACGATCATTGCCGAGGACGGCAAGACGGCATTGATGCTGGCCCGCGAGCACGTGCCGGATGTCCTGCTGCTGGACCTCATGCTTCCCGACATCAACGGCTTCGACGTCTGCCGCCAGCTCCGGCTTGACCGGGCAACCATGCTGATTCCCATTGTCATGCTCACGGCGCTGAGCGATATGCAGCACCGCGTCCACGGCTTCCGGGTCGGTGCCAACGCCTATGTCGCCAAGCCCTATGGCGTGGATGAGCTGTTCCAGGCCATCTCGTCGGCCCGCTCCTGGCGCGCCAGCATGGCGGAACGGCTGCTCCGCGGGGAGGTCAGCGTGGAGCTGAACAGCGAGATCACCCTGCTCCAGGACCTCAATAACTTCTTGATGCATGTTTGCCAGACGACGCCGCTTTCCGGCGAGCAGGTCATGCAGCTCCGGCAAGCCGTCATGGAAATGGCTCATAATGCCATCGAGTGGGGCAACCAGCACCAGGCCGAGCGGCCGGTGAGAATCATTTATCGCATCCATGAGGACCACCTGGAGATCGTGGTCCGCGACCAGGGCAAGGGCTTCAACCGCATGCACCTGCCCCACGCGGCCATTCCCGACGACCCGTTCACTCATCTGGATGTTCGTGAAAAACTAGGGCTCAGGGCTGGTGGCTTTGGTCTCCTGATCTGCCAGGGAATGGTCGACGAAATGCGCTATAACGAAACGGGAAACGAGGTTACGCTCATCAAGCGTTTCGGGTCTTCCCGATCGTTGTGATCACGTCGACCGCAGGCGAGGTCGCTGGCGATCACTTCCCCAAGGAATAAGATAGGCTGGAGTGTGACCCGGTCCAGCCGTGGCAGCCTCGCCATCGCAACCCGCGGCCGCCAAAGTGCCTGTCCGGAATTTCGCGGGGCACTCGAATCAGCCTGGGAAGCTCGTCCATGCAACGCACCCGGTCCGGCCGGAAGATCCTTGTGGTCGATGATGAGATCGACGTCTTGCGCTCGGTCCATGACCTGCTACGCATCGACTACGAGGTCCTCACCTGCCAGCACGGAAACGACGCGATTGAACGTCTGAAAGAGGATGCGGACATCGCCGTCATTCTCTCCGACCAGAGAATGCCAGGAATGAGCGGCGTGGAGCTGCTCCAGCAGGCCCGTTTGATCCGTCCCGAGACCACCCGGCTCCTGTTCACCGCTTACGCGGACTTACACGCAGTCATTGACGCCATCAATCAAGGCCACGTCTTTCGCTATATCACCAAGCCCTGGGAGCCGGATGAACTGGATTCGGTGGTCCGCCAGGCCGTCGAACGCTACGACCTGGTCGTCGAGAAGAACACACTGCTCACCGAGTTGCAGACTGCCAACTCCAAGCTGACCGAAGCCATCCGGCTCAAAGGACTGTTCCTGGAGGTCGCCAGCCACGAGTTGAACACACCCGTGACCGTCATCCTGGGGCTGACCGATCTCTGGAAGCTCTCACTCAAGGAAGACTCCGCCAGCTCGGAGCGGCAGTGGGTGGAGCGAATCAACGGCGCTGC
Source organism: uncultured Planctomycetaceae bacterium (assembly GCA_963833985.1). Taxonomy (GTDB): domain Bacteria; phylum Planctomycetota; class Planctomycetia; order Isosphaerales; family Isosphaeraceae; genus Aquisphaera. The sequence goes on along the minus strand of CAWIAD010000002.1, from coordinate 4,941,771 downwards.
CAGGCGGCTGGCCCGGATCGTTCAGAGGATGTTGCTGCTGGTGAAGCACAACGAGTTCGACAATGCGCTCGACTTGCAGACCGTTCACCTCGAACCGCTGCTGAAGGGCGCGATCGAGGAATTGAGCCCCTATCTCGAGGTGCGCGGCCAATCCGTGGAAGTGCAGGTTGATCCCCAGGTCGGACCGATCGAGGCGGATTCCTCGAAGATCGTGGACGTCCTCATCAACCTGCTGGCCAACGCCATCAAATTCACTCCCGACGGAGGGACCATCCGTGCCGTCGTCGTGCCGGAGGACCGAGACTGGGTCCGCGTGATCGTCTCGGACCAGGGAGTCGGCGTCCACCCCAGCGAGCAGCAATATCTTTTCGAGCCCTTCTTCACCGGGTTCGATACGCTCCACCATTCTTCGGGGGACTATCAGTTCGGCAAGCGGGGAATTGGTCTGGGGCTCTGCCTGGTGAAGACCTTCGTGGAGCTCCATGGCGGACGGGTGGAAGTGCAAAGCAGTCCGGAGCGCGGCTCTTCGTTCGCGTTTCTCTTGCCGCGCCGCCAGCCAGCGACGAACAGGCCCGCGCCGGAACAGAATCTCGGAGTACCGGCCGGCGTGCGCGACGGTGTTCCAGCAATCTCCGACTCGAGCACCTCTCCGACTCAACCCTGTGTGGGTCGATCCATGGGGGCTTCGGAACCTGGCTCCTGGTTCCGCTGATCAACCGGATCTTGTGACTGCCGCAGGATGTAATTTCTCAGGTAGCTCAGGAAGGTGGGCAATCCCTCGTCCTCCCAGGCTTGCTCGATTGCCTCTTTGAGCCGCTGGTTTTCCGTCTGCAATTCCCGGAACGCCTGTGCGTCGGCCGCTCCCACGTCAAGTCCGGCGACCTGGTCGTGCGTGTTGACCGAGAGCATGAAACCGGCGTCGTTCTCCCAGGTCTGGATCTGGAGCTTCATGTGCGGGTAGCGCAGGTTGCCCAGGCGCAGGGCGTAGATGGGCGTCTGGTGCCCCGGTACCTTACCTGCGCGCTCGAACGGAGGGCTGACCAGGATACCCTCGGCAAGGGGTCCGTCCGACCATACCAGCCGGCGGCGGACGATCTCCGGAACATCCCCGGAGGGGTAAGCAATCCGGATGTAGACCTCGGCAGCACGCCGGAGCAGGTCCAGCCGCAGTCCGCTCATCCCCTCGGGGCCTGGTCTGGAGGGCTCCATGAGTCAAACCTCACGTCGTTCAAGTTCAGCAGGTCACCGGTTCGACGCGCCGCCGACACACATAGACAGTCGAAAGCGCGCCGGTTGTGCCGCAGGAGGATGGCGAGAGCCCTCCATCGCTGCCGGGCCGCGGTCACGGGCCAGAGCTGGACCGGGGCATGGGGAGCGGGCCCGCGGAGCTGACGGCCTCGACCGCGCATCTCAGCCATGGGTTTCCATGGCGATCACAAAAGTATCATGAGCGCCATGCCCCAGAATTCGCAACCCTGCGGCCACGCCCCGCGCTTCCAGATTGATCGCATCTGTCGCCTGGGTATAAGGTTCAACCGAAATCACATCGTCGCGTGCGTGCGGGGTGTAGACGACCAGCTCGCGCACCGAGCGGTCGAACTCGAGCCGCAGCTCCGCCTTCTTGGCCAGGTCCACGAGCCGGCAAACGCCGCGGTCGTTGCCGTATTCGAGGTCCGTGAGCACGTCGTCCAGCCTCAGGCCTGCTCTCGGCTGCCCCTGCCGGAAATCCAGCCGAGCGTCCACGTCATGGATCTCTCCCGTTGGCAGGAAATGATCGAGCACCCAGTATTTCGAGGCCGGTAGAACCACCTGGGTCTGTTCGGCCATGCCTCCGGGAGCAAACGGCAGGCGGAAGTACGGATGGATGCCGAAACCGTATGGCAGGTCCAGCGCTGTCGGATTGGAGACGGTCACCGTCATCGTGACCCGACTGTCTGCAAGATCGTAGCGGACCTCGAGCACCGCGTCGGTCGGCCAGTCGGCCAGTCGCTGAGGAGTGCATCGCGAGATCTGGTAACGCCCCACGATGAAGGCCGAATCGGGCCCGGCCTTGTGGTCCACCACCTCCCATGCCGCGTCACTCGCGAAGCCGTGAATGGAATGTGGACCGTTGTTCCTGGGCAATGTGTACTTGCGGCCGCGGAACGTGAAGGTGCCGTCACGGACCCGGTTGGGATACGGAAAGAGGATGGGAACTCCGTTTCCTGCCGCGCGCGCGGGTTCTCAGGGAAATCGCTTGCGGCCACGATCACCGGACGAACCACGCCGGCCAGCGGCAGCCGGAGGTCGAACAGATTGAACCCGTAGGCAGGCAAGACTGAGGCAGAGGCTCCGTTGCCATCGTTGTGCAACAAGTGAACCGGGTGCTGCCCACGCGACTGAACTTCAATGCGGTAGCCCATCGGACGCTTGCTCCCAGTAAGCCAAAGGAACTGGCCTGTCGCCGCGGTTTCCCGGAATCGGCGACGCCTGAACCAGAGATCTCATCATGCCAACAAGCTCGTCGCAAGTGGCACCAAACTTGCTATCAATCTTCACATCGCAGTCGCACGCGGTGCCAGGATCATCACTCGAACAAGATTAACTCAGCAAGGACTTCGTTCAATTAGGCAGTTGTTGCCTCCAGCCATTCATACACGGCAGGCGTCCTGCTTTCCTGCCGTAACGGTCTTAGTTTCATGAAGAAAAAGTTGCCGAGTCTGCACCTAGAGTGCTTGCGTGGGGCAGGGAGGATCGCTAAACTTCTCTCCTAAGTGCAAAATGAAGCCCTTTTCAATAAGCGGACGGGCTTCGCCGTGAACCATGGATCCTGAAGGTGTCGGTCAATTCGTACATTTTCCTGGAAATTTTACATTTTTCGGCTGGCACGAACGGGCTGTTGTCGCGGGCTGACGGGCATCCCCGAAATAATGAATACTGGAATGCCCGTCCGTCATCATGTGCTCTTCTTATTTCCAGGGTGATTTGCCGCGTCGCCGAAGCGTCCATGCAAACTCGTACTTGACGAACCAGTTTTCTTTGCTAGGATGGATGTAGACAAGCACGCGACATGGCGAGTTGCTGGTTCCTTCAGGGTCGGTGATCTCCACAGGTCAAAAGAGTGAAGAGGAGGAGCTGAGGATGGAATCGGAAATGGTGGTGAATGGAGCGATCATTGATTCCTGGGTGGAAACATCGGGTGTGAGCGATGACAGCTCCCGCCTCGTTCTCCAGATCGCCCCCAAGGGCCGTCCCAGAGACATGGTTATCGTCGAGGCCGAGGCCTCACTGGTACCGGACGGTGGCTGGCTGGAAGATCTTGGCGAAAACCTCTGCCACGGTAGCCCCGTGTTCGCGATTGGCCGCCGGATGATCAACGGCTTCCTCTCCGCGAGTTGCTTGCAGTTGATTCGCTGAGTGAAACCGGGGTGGGCTTGCGCTCGCGCTGACGCACCCCGGAGCGGGCCTTTCGAAACCGCCCGCCTTTCCGCGATCGCGACCGTGGGGAAGATTCCTATCTCCGCTTGCTCCGGTCTCTCCTCCCGCGGAGAGGAACCGGTCTCGATCAGGGCTTTGCCCGCGTTCCCTCGACGCTCTCACTCGGCTCGCACGTTCTCCCCTCTCAGTCGCGACTGCGATGAGCTCCAGGGGAACGAGGACAAGCACAGGCGCCGCTGGCCTGCTCCGGGACACGTTGTGCTTCCCCTTGCTTCGCCGTCGCCCTTGAGCTGCGGACGGCTCCGCCGGGAGGGTGCAGGTTGCGCACCCAATGCCGCAATCTCGACACGTTCCCTTCGCAGGCCCTTGCGATATACTGCTTTCGTGTCTCTGGTCGACCGTCCCAACCATGGGGGGCCAGCCGTGCCAACGTCGCGACTGCCGATCACGAGGGGCTCGGGCACCGGCGGCTGTCCATCGCGCTTGCCTTTCCTGTCCGTGGCCGCGGTCCTGAGCTTCATCCTCTTGATCGCCCCGGCGGGACGCGGTGACGATGCGCCGCGTGCCAGTGCCCGGCCGGATTCCCTCAAGCAGCGAGTGCTGGATCTGCTGCAAACTCCCGGCTACCAGCATGGGCACTGGGGGATCCTGGTCATCGACGCCCGCACCGGCGAGCAGGTTTTCGAGCAGGACAGCGAGCAGCTCTTCGCCCCGGCCTCTGTCACCAAGCTCTTCAGCGTGGCAGCCGCGCTGGCCGAGCTGGGACCCGACTATCGCTTCGAGACACCGGTCGTGCGCCGAGGCCTGGTGGACGAGAAGGGGGTCCTCCACGGTGACCTTATTCTCATTGCCCAGGGCGATCTGGGCATGGGCGGACGGGCCGGGCCCGACGGCACCCTCCTCTTCAAGGACGACGATCACACCTACGCGGGCGGCAATCCGCGCAGCGACATCGTCTCGGCCGATCCTCTGGCCGGACTCGATCACCTGGCACGCGAGGTCCATGCGGCCGGAATCAATGCCGTCACCGGCGAGGTGATCGTCGACGACCGGCTCTTCGACAGCACCGAAAGTACGGGAAGCGGCCCGCGTCGCGTCAGCCCCATCCTGGTCAATGACAACGTTCTGGACATACTGGTCCACCCGGGCAAAACCCGGAGCGAGAGCGCAGCGGTGTCGTTCCTGCCGCCCACGCGCTCTTTCACCATGGACGCCCAGGTGCAGACTGTCGCCGCCGGGGAGGGGCCCGATCTGCATGTTGAAGCCATCGGCCCGCGCTCCTTCAGCGTCCGCGGCAAGGTTCCCGCCGGCAGCGCGCGGAGGGTATTGACCCACGAGATCGAGGATCCGGCGTCCTCGGCGCGGGGCCTTTTCATCGAAGCTCTCATTCGCCATGACGTGCGCAGCGGCGCATCGTTCCTGAGCCGGAACGACCCGGCGCGGCTGGGCCCGCGCGAAGACGTGGCCCGGCTGCCCAGGGTCGCACAGTACACGTCGCCGCCATTCCGTGAATTCATCAAGGTGATTCTCAAGGTGAGCCATAACCTGCACGCCAGCACACTCCCTCTGCTCCTGGCCGCGAAGCACGGCGAGCGGACGCTCGAGGATGGTCTGCGGAGAGAAGGCGAGTTCTTGAAAAGCCTTGGGATCGATCCGGCGGAGGCGTCTTTCGGAGGCGGAGCCGGCGGCTCGCGTGCCGACCTGGTCACTCCTCGCGCCACGGTGGTTTTGCTCCGGGCCATGGCGAGGCGTCCGGATTTTCCTGCTTACGAAGCCGCATTGCCGGTCCTTGGTCGTGACGGAACGCTGGCTCACGCTGTCGGCCCGGAGAGCCCGGCGCGCGGGCACGCCCACGCCAAGACCGGAACCTACTGGGTGCAAAACGAGCTGAGCGGCAAGATGGTTCTGACCAGCAAGGCCCTGGCCGGATACCTGGAAACGGCCTCGGGCCGCCCGCTGATACTCGCCCTGTTCGTGAACAATGTGGTGCTCGACTCGCCACGGCCGGGCCATACGTCTGCGGACGCCACTGCGGAAGCCGGCCGCTTGCTCGGCAAGTTCTGCGAGCTCTTCTACGCAGGCAACGGAGAAGCGGCATCGCCCTCCGATCGCGTCCCCGCCCGTGATCCTGCTGGACCGCCTGCCCCGGCGGGACGGCCTTGACCGTTCCTGCCATCCTCAGCGGGCGCCCGTCGCCGAGCGATCCGCGGGTTCCACTGGCCTGCCCGGGCCCCTGCGCTCCTGTGCATGCGGCATGGCCGTCGCCGCTGAAGCCGCGTCCAGGCGCAGGCCGGCATCCCGCCCCAGGTGCCCCGGCCGCGTGATCGCCTGCATCAGGTCGTCGGCGAGGCGGCCGATGTGCAACTCCTGAATCGGGTAGGGTATGCCGATGCTCGCGCCGGCCAGCACGCGCGGAATTCCTGCGGAGATCCGGTGCCTCACCGCGCCAACCAGCGCGGGATCCGCAACGTACGTGTACAGCGCGAACTTGAGAGCGGAATCGCCCAGTTCCTCGAGCAGCGCCGAGGCCGGCGGATTCTGGAGCACGTCAGGATCGCCGGCCGCGATGCCCAGCAAGAGATCGACCACCTGCTGCGGATCCGAACCGTAGGCAACGCCGACCCGGATCGTCACGCGCAGGATACGGTCCTTGTGCGTCCAGTTCACCAGGTTGCCGGTGATGAACTCCCGGTTCGGGACGATCATACTCTGGTTATCGCCGTTGATGATCGTGGTGGCGCGGATGTGGATGCGATCCACCTTCCCCGTCGTGCCGGCCACCGTGACGATGTCGCCGATCCGCACCGGCCGTTCCAGGAGCATGATGATTCCGCAGACGAAGTTCGACACGATCTCCTGAAGACCGAAACCCAGACCCACGCCCAGAGCGGCCACGACCATGCCAATCTGCGCCGAACTGATATGAATGGCGCCAAGCGCGATCACAGCCGTCATGCCCAGCACGGCGTAACGGCAGAGCATCACCACAGCGAACCGCACTCCCGGATCATCGGCCATGCGCGGGAAGAGGGTCAGCGTGAAGACCGCGCCCATGTACCGCCAGGCCAGGCTGCCCAGCACAATGGCCGCGAGCGCGGTGGTCAGGTTGCCAAGAGTGACCGGGCTGTCGGAGAAGCTCCACAGCGTCTGGCCGGCCAGGAAACGGACCAGCGTCAGGTCAAGCTCCCAGATCCAGGCGACGCCCAGCGCCGCCAGAATGATCAGCACGTAGAAGACGAGCTGGCTGAGCCGGGCCGCCAGGTCCTCCCGGCTGCCGAGGTCAGCCCTCGCGCCCTCACCGGAGGCGCCGGGCGTGACGGTGCGGGGCTTGCCACGCAGCGCCACCGCGCTGACCAGGACGAGCGAGGCGGACCGCTGTGCGACTCCCCAGCGGTGCGCGCTGCGGGCAATCAGGCGGCAGGACCCGCGGTGCGCAGCCCAGCAGGCGAGAAAGAGCCCCAAAGTTGCCGCGCTGCCTGCCGCCAGCCGCCGGGCCGTAAAGCTGTAGCCGCGGACATCCAGGACGATGACGCCGGCGGCGAGGAGCACGAGCGCCCAGCCCACCAGGCGCCGGTGGCGGCTGATCCGCTCCGGCCAGGCGGAGGAACGCTTCGCGTCGAACGAGCCCGAGCCCGAGCCCGAGCCCGAGGTGTGTGCCGGTAAGCCGTCTTCCCCAGGAACGCCCCGCTCACTCAGGTCGCACCATTGCAAGAGGGGCGATCTCCGGCGCACCAGCGTCACCAGGGCGCCCCAGACCGCGAGCTCGAACCCCAGGACGAGCACACGCTGGAGGGCGACGGCCTTGATCGGCCGGCCCCCGGGTGCGAATTCACCACTGGCCAGCACGTGGACCGGCACCAGGAAGATCACGGCCATGACCGCCAGGAATCGTCCGGTGCGGCAAACTTGCCGCCCCACGGCCTCGGGAATTCCCAGGAACCGCTCGGACCAGCCGTCCCGCCGGGTCATCCAGGCCAGCACGGCCGGAAGGAAAGCTCCCAGCGCCAGTCCGTGCAACACCGTGGACCCCAGGATGCACAGGTTCCTGGGCAGGGGGGCCCGCTGCGCCAGCTGTCCCAGCAGCACGAGGTACGCCGGCCAGAGCGAGGCCCATGCCAGCCCCAGGAGCAACGATCGGATCGCTCGTTTCACGTCCTTGCCTCTCGTGTGGCGTGCGTCCGGCCGCGATGGCTCGGTGCCGGGCCGCGCCGGTCGGCTCCGGACCGCGGGCAACCGGTCATGTCCGCGTGATCGCCGGGTTCATGTCGATCCGCACCGGCCGGGCCGGCGGCCCGTGCAAATGGCTCGGCGGCATGCGCCGGGTGATCCTTCGCCGCAGCAGCCTCCGCAACCGGAACAAGCCCAGCGGCAGGACCAGCGCGGCGACCGCCGCCGAGAGGAACTCGCTGGAAGGTACCGACCACGACGTGCGGTCGCCGAAGGCTTCGGCCAGCGCGATCATTCCCTTTGCCAGCCGCTTCAGCTCGCGGCCCAGTTGCTGGAGCGTCTCCCGGCCGAGCGGCTCCTGGTCGCGAACCCAGAAGATATGCGTGCGAATAAAAGCATACTCTTGCTCAAGGACGTCCAGCCGGCGCGTCACCTGACGGAGGGTCTCGGAGACCAGAGACACCAGCTTCAGCAACACCGTCTTTCGCCGCACCAGCAATTGCTTGTGCGCGCGATCCAGCTCCGCAAAATCTTGCCGGGCCTGGCTGTGCAGCTCTGGCACCAGCCGCTCCAGAACAGAGTCGTGTTCCGCCTGGTCGGCCAGCGAGTCCTCGATGAGCTCGAGCTCAACGCTGGTTAACAAATTCTCATAATACTGTAACTGGGATTCGATGGCCGCCAGCTCGGTGCGCAGGATCCGGTCGCGTTCCGGGCCGATGCGGCGGAAGTCGTTGTTCAGCCGGAGTGCATCCAGACGGCTGACATCGCCGTCGTCGAGCAGTTGCTTGACCTGTGCGAAGTCGCTTTCGGCCCGGTCGGCCAGAACGCGCTGCTCTTCGAGCACGGGAGGAACCGCCACGGTGAGGGCCTGCTCGTGCTTGACGACGCGCGACTCGAGCTCAAGCAGGTCCGCCCGCCGCCTGGTGCGGTACTGATCGAGTGCACCCTCGGCATGGCTCCTCGCGCGGGCGCCGGAGGCTTCGCCGGCCGGAACGGTGGCCTGCCCCGGTACGGGCTCACCAGCCCCCGCGCAGGGATGCGGTCCGCAGACCAGCGCCCAGGCCGCCGTCACGCATGCCGCGATCGTCCGGAACCTTCGTCCGCGCTCGCAGATCGTCGCTCGAGGACGAGCCACATTTCCTTGCACAACTTCCGCCATCCCTGGCCCCGGGATCGCCCCGCTTGCTTCCTGCAATCCTTGCCCCCCAAGCCCGGCGCGGGCTTCAAAAAGCTGGTCCTGTGGTCAGCGAGGCAGTACCATACGCGCCGGACCGCCGGCAGCAAGGCGAAAGGCCGCACCGGAAAAAGCGAGACATGAGGCTTCGCAATTGAATCTTCGGCCGCCACCGTTTCGCATGGGTTTTCCCCTTATGCACTTCGGTTCAGCCTTGACCTCTCCCCGGGTAGCGCTAGTATTTGATACGCCAGAGAATATGGCTGCCTTCACTGTTTCGATACAGTGTGAGTGTGTAGCGGATCCTTCCTCGCAGCACGACGGCATATGACGGGGCCATGATTGCTTGCAATATCCCCTTGCCGTTGCGTCTTGCGCAGACACGGAGTCGTGAGGGGGCACCCCACGCCAGGAGCGTCTGGGCTTCACCCTCGCCGTCAAAGTTCGCCATTGTTCCTGATTAGGCTGTGAAGCAGGGTGGAACCCCACGAATAGGCCGGGACTTACGGGCAGTTCTGGTCAACCGGCATCGTCGTAAGAGACGCCGAGGCCGGGCAGCAGATTGTTTCGTTCCCGCGGGGCACTGAGCTCCGCCGTCGCCTGTCTGGACGATGATGACTTGAACTTGCGTCTTCCGGAACGTCGCTGATGGAAGTTCCTCGTCTCGCACTTACGACTGCCGCCAAAGGTCCAGAGCCTTCCATCATGGCTCTCGCCTTGCTGGCCGGTCTCACGGAGAAGCGGGTGCGCGTGCAGCACTTCCGCACCCGCGCCTGCCCCACGGCCACCGAGCTGGTGGGCCGTGTCACGGGGCTGCCGGGCCGCCATCTGGATTCCTGGTTGATGCCCGAGGACCTCTGCCGGGCACTCTTCCTGCGCGGCACACGCAACGCCGAGATGGCAATCGTGGAGGGGACGCTCGAGCCTCCCCTGCAACTCCAGTCCTGCACCCAGAGCGATCTGCCGGGCGACCTGAGCATGGTGGCACAGTCGCTCGATCTGCCCATGCTCGCCGTGGTCTCCCTCGAGGACGGGCCGGGCAGGATCATGCACTTGCCTCGATTGCCCCGGGGCACCGACGGCGTACTCCTGGATCGGCTTGCTGATCCGGCCGATTTGCCGCGGCTGACTCGGTCCATCCAGCTTGCCTACTCGGTGCCGGTTCTGGGAGCGCTCGAGGCCATGCCAGTGGTGCGCCGGGCGATCGAGCATGATCGAACCGATACGGCGATCGACGATTGCCTGGTTCATGAGCTGGCCGCATCGTTCCTTCGCCACTGCAAGCTCGAGGCGCTGGCTGACCTGGCCCGCAGCCGGCCGTTCCCGGCATCCAGTTCTCCCTCCTGTGCCTGCGGCTTGATGGATTGCTGCCGCTGCTTCCGCGTGGCTTACGCCCAGGACGAGGCGTTCGGCCGTTACTTTCCGGACACGCTCGAGGCGCTCGAGGCGCTGGGCGCGGAGCTCGTGGAGTTCTCTCCGCTGCGCGACGAAGCACTGCCCGAGGGAGTCGACCTGGTCATGATCGGCTGCGGCACGCCCGACCTTCACGCCGAGAAGCTGGCCGCGAACGTGAGCATGATGGCCGCCCTGCGTCAGCACGTGTGCCGCGGCCGGCGCATCTACTCCGAGGGCGGAGGCACAGCCTACCTGGGCCGGTCCTTGATCATCGGCGGCCACTCCTTTCCGGGAGTGGGCATCCTGCCATTCAGTGCCGAGCTGCTGGCCCGAGCCGAACCGCCCAGGCCGGTGACCCGGACCCTGCTGCACGACTGCTGGCTGGGAGAGAAAGGCACCGTCGTACGCGGATACCGGAGTTGCCGCTGGCGCCTCCATGCCAGCCTTGAGCGTTTGGAGTGTCCGGCGTGCTTCGGCTCACTCACCGCCCATGGAGATCTTTACTATCACCATCATGCCGTGGGCAGCCTGATTCACCTCCATCTCGGGGCGCTCCCCGAGGTGGTCGCCGCGTTCGCGGGCCCGCACCGGCCATCGCTCCGGCGACCCTCCATCCGCGGCCTGGCGGACCCCTCCTGAGCCTCGCTTACCGCGACTCCTCTGATTCGATCTGGGCCTCCAGAATCTCGATATGCTCGCGGATCGCCCGGTTGTGCGGCTGAAGCTTCGCCGCCTGGTGCAGCGTTTGAAGCGCTTCGCGGGGTTCATTGAGCTGGATCTGGCACCGCGCCAGCCCCGACATGGCACCCATGTGAAACGGGTTCAGCCTGAGCACTGCGCTGGCAATCCTGAGCACTCTCGGCGAAGCGTCCCTGCACGAACAGCGCGATGGCCCGCTGGTTGTAGGCCTCGGCATAGCCCGGTGCGCGCACGATCAGTTGCGTGCATGCCTTGATGGCCGCGTCGGTGCGATCATGGCCGATCAGCAGACGGATCTCTTCGAGCTTCTGGTTATTCTCCGGTGAATCCGCGCGGAACCAGATGGCCCAGAGTGCGCTTTCCGCCATCGTACGCACGACCGGGTCGTTGTCGCGGAGTGCCCGGCCCACGACCGCGTTGCTGTGCTCGAAGCTGCCCAGCACACCCAGGGCCAGCACGGCCGCGCGGCGTGCTGGGACGCTGCCGGAAGACATCAGGATCCGTCCCAGCGTCCCTTCGGAGCAGCGCCCCATGACCTGCTGCGCAAAGAGATCGAGATCGCGCTGTCGCAGGAACGCTTCGTAATAATCCACGAGTAACGACTTGGCCTGAGATTCCCACATGCTGGAGCCTCCCATACCGTGTCGCTGGAGCTCGATGCGGACCGAGTCGCCGGCACGGAGTTCAGAAGGTCGCGGGCCGCCAGGCGCGGCAGCGGTCGCGAGCACCAGCAACAGCCGGCGGAACGCGCGACGTCGGTCACGGCGGCGAATGGGTGCTCGAGAGGCAGCCGGCATCGCACAGGCTCCCGTTGATGGTTTTCGGATCTTCCTCTCGTGGCTCAGGGCGGCCGGCCTCGGGCCTGGAGGATTCGCGCAGGACGGCCCTGGAGACGCGAATCGCTGGCGGGACAAAGCGGTGGGGTCGAGGAACCCTGGCAAGGCAAGCAGGCTCGGCGGGAGGCCAGATTCCCCGGGTTCGGCCGTCGGGCGGCTCGGATGAGGATTCCCCCACGCGCAGTTTAGCATTCGCCGCAATCGAGAGCCAAGGCTCTGACCGACAAAAAAGCGTTCCCCGGATCTGGCTCCCGCTGGCCTTGCGCCCGGAACGGCGACGGCGTCGGTCCCGCTCGTGTTTTCGGATCGTCTCAACGCCTCCGGTCACAAAAGCGTGCCCCAGCCTTGCGTGCGGCGAGCGGACGGCGACCCCGAACTACCTCCCCATTTTCTCGACCCGGCGCTCGGTGGTGAACGTCACCATTCACCGGAAGAACTGTAAATTCGTTTATCGACCTGTCCAGCGCGTGGAAAGCGATGATAGATGATAAGCGAAGATCAGGTTCCCCGATGCCGACGACGGCTCAGCACATCGATCCGGCAAACCGCAAGCAGGCCATACTTGACTGTCTGCTTCTTGACATCGGTCCCTGTGCCAAAGCAATCGGCATCACTACATTTTCTAGATCCGTCGAGATCTTATGTTTTTTACCTTCTGGTTACGATCTCCGGGTCGAGGAGCCTTGAATCGTCGAAACATCGCATTTTCAGCCGACTGCCGAACGCACCTCCCCGCAAGCGGTGGTCGTCCCGGATTCACACCACGGTTTCCAGCCTGGGGCCGCGCGTACCGGACCCTTGTGGGAGAGGTCACGGTCGCGGATATTAATCGACGGATCCCCAGAATCGCGCCGTGCCGATTCCGAACGTGATCGGTCGACGGTCCGGAGAGGATCGGCGGGGCGAATTGTCGCCACCACGATTGGGACCAGGTCCTCGCGGGGATGAGCGTAGAGGTCTTTCTGGGGCCCGTTCATGAACATCGGAAGACTCCCGGAGGGCCCGGAATGCCGGGCGCCACGGGACACGAGCCTGGTCTTCGAGGGCCGTTCTCTGGACCGGGCCACGCTCGACCGCCGGTCCGGGGCCGTTGCGGCCGGGCTGGCGGCGCTCGGCGTCGGCACGGGCGACCGCGTCGTGCTGTCCTTGCCGAACGTACCTGAATTCATCGAGGGCTACCTCGGCACGGTCCGGCTCGGCGCGATCGCCGTCTCGGCCAACCCTCGCCTGACGGCCGAGGAGCTCGCCTTCGTCGTCCGCGACTGCGGCGCGAAGGTGGTCCTCACGCTCCGCCCGGAGGCGGTCGCAGCCGGCATTGGTGGCAGGCCGGACCCGCCGGTCGTCGTCGGCCTCGGCGACGGATGGCCTGCTCCGGCGATCGCGACGCATCCGGTGGTTGACGTCCCTCCGGACCACCCCGCGGCCATCGTCTACACCTCGGGCACGACGGGGCACCCCATGGGAGCGACCCTCTCCCACGCGAACGTCCTCTTCAATTCGCTGTCGAAACGGAGCCACCTGGGGATTCACCCCGACGACCGGCTGCTCCTGTTCCTGCCGCTGTTCCACTGCTTCGGACAGAACGCGGTGCTCAACGCGGCCCTCCAGGCGGGGGCCGCAATCGTCCTGCACCGGGCGTTCGATCCCGGGGAGGTCCTCCGATCGATCGTCAACGACGGCGTGACGATGGTGTTCGCGGTCCCCCCCGTTTTCCGGATCTTGCTCGATGCTGCCGATCCGGGAGCGTTCCCGGGCGTCCGGCTCTTCTTCTCGGCAGCCTCGCCCTTGCCCCGGCCGGTCGAGGATGGCTGGCTCTCGAAGTTCGGCCGGCCGATCAACCAGGGTTATGGCCTGACGGAGACCTCGCCGTTCGCGTCCTACAACCATCGCGACCGCTACCGGCCCGGCTCGATCGGCACGCCCATCGAGGGGGTCGCGATGAAGGTCGTCTCATGCGAGACCGGCGCGGAACTTGCGGCCGGAGAGGTGGGCGAGATCGCGATCCGCGGCCCGAACGAGATGCTCGGCTACTGGGGCCGGGCGGAGGCGACATGCGAGGCGATCCGCGACGGCTGGTTCCATACCGGCGATATCGGGACACGCGACGAGGAGGGTTACTTCTACTTGCTGGATCGCGTCAAGGACATGATCAACACCGGGGGGTTGAAGGCGTACCCCGCCGAGATCGAGGGCGTCCTGGGCCGGCACCCCTGCGTGGCGGAGGCCGCCGTGTTCGGGATCCCCGACGAGCTCCTCGGCGAGGTCGTGGCCGCCCGGGTCGTGACCACGCCCGGCGCGCGAGTCACGGCGTCGGAGCTGGTGGCTCACTGCCGGGGGTCGCTGGCTCCGAACAAGGTCCCCGGGCAGATCGAGTTCGCCGAATCGCTCCCCAGGGGCCCGACGGGAAAGGTCCTGAAGCGGGTCCTCCGCGGCGAGAAGCTGGCGCCACCTGCCGATTTGTCGATTTGTCCCGGCGTCGTGGCATCTGGATTCCCGACGGGCCGTCCGAAGGCCGGGGATCTGGGTCGTCGCTCCGGCTGACCAGTGCCGCGCCTGGCACGCTGGAGCGGCTGGCCTTCGTCCCACACCCGCGACGCGCGCCCGGGCCCGGCGAGGTCGAGATCGCGGTCGACGCGGCCGGGCTGAACTTCCGCGACGTCCTGCTCGCGCTGGGGGTGCTCGAGGCGCCGTCGAGTTGGCCGTACGGGTTTGAGGTGGCGGGGCGGGTCGTGGCAGTCGGGGCGGGGGGCGACCGCTTCTCGGTCGGCGATGCCGTGGTCGCCGGACCGGTCGAGGGCGGGCTCGGCTCGCACGTGTTGGCCCGCGCGTCCCACGTCGCGGCGCGGCCGGCGGCCCTGCCGGCCGAGGGCGGGGCCGCGCTGCCGATAGCCTACCTCACGGCGTCCTGCGCCCTGCACGAGCTCGGGCGGATTGGTCGGGGCGACCGCGTCCTGATCCACGCCGCGGCCGGCGGGGTGGGGCTCGCGGCCGTCAACCTGGCGGCCCGCGCCGGGGCCGAGGTCTACGCGACGGCGAGCCGCGGGAAATGGGATGTGCTGCGATCGCGAGGCGTGGCGGCCGTGGCCGACTCGCGATCGCCCGACTTCGCCACCGCGATCCGCGCCGCCGCCGGCGCCCGCGGAGTCGACCTCGTTCTGAATAGCCTGTCCGGCGAGATGATCCCGAGGAGCCTGGAACTCCTTGTCGAGGGCGGGCGATTCGTCGAGATTGGCAAGGTCGGGACCTGGGCCCCGGAGCGGGTCGCGGCGATCCGGCCCGATGTCGCCTACACGATCCTTGACCTCCGCGAGGTCGATCGGGAGCGTCCCGGGCTGCTGCCGCGCCTGCTGGGCGAGCTGCTCGCGGCGGTCGCCGACGGGTCGCTGCCTCCGCTCCCGGTCCGGAGCTTCCCAGGCGATCGGGTCGCCGACGCCTTCCGGTTCATGGCGCAGGCCCGGCACGTCGGCAAGATCGTGATCGACCTGGCTTGCCTGGGGCCGGGCCTGCACGAGCCCGCCGCCTCCGCGGACGATGCCGCCATCCCGGGCGCGGCGGTGTCGTCCTGGTGCGAGAGGCTGCGGGAGCTGCCGGGTGAGGAACGTCGCGCCGCGATCGTCGGCCTGGTCCGCGATGAGGTCGCCCGGACGCTCGGCCTTGACGACCCGTCCGAGGTCAAGACCGGCGTGGAGTTCTGCCGCTTCGGCTTCGATTCGCTCATGGGGGTGGAGCTGAAGACCCGGCTGGAGCGACGGACCGGGCGGCTGTTCGCGTCGACCCTGATCTTTGATTTCCCGACGATTGAGCGCATCGCCGACCACCTTGCCGCGACGCTCGACGTCGCCGCGGGCGAGTGGACCGGCCCGCCCCCGCCGGGTCCCGCCCTCGCGCCGGGCGATGCCGAGGCGATGCTATTGAGCGAACTGGATGAACTCGGATTATGAGCGGACCCCATGACAACGGTGGCGCGGCGAGCGACGAGACGATGCTCCGGGCGCTTCAGGCGATCCGCGAGCTGAAGGCGCGCCTGGCCGCGTACGAGCGGGCCCAGAGCGAGCCGATCGCGGTGGTCGGCATGGCTTGCCGGTATCCCGGCGCGCCGTCGGTCGCGGCACTCTGGGACCTCTTGATCCGGGGCCGATGCGCCGTAGGTCCCCCGCCGCCCGGGCGGCGGCCCGCCCTCGGCGGCGATGCCGGCGGCTTCCTCGACGACCTGGAGCACTTCGACGCCCGGTTTTTTGGCATCTCGCCGAGCGAGGCGCGGCACGTCGACCCCCGGCAGCGGCTCGTCCTGGAGCTGGCCTGGGAGGCCCTGGAATCGGCCGGGATCCCCCCCGACCGGCTGAGGCGCACCGCGACCGGCGTGTTCGTCGGCGCGCAGAACGGCGACTACGAGCTGGCGATCCCCGCCGACCCCGACTTCCTCGGGGCCTTCAGCGGGACGGGCGCCTCCGACTCGGTGATCGCCAACCGGGTCTCGTACGTCCTCGACCTGCGCGGGCCGAGCGTGGCGATCGACTCGGCGTGCTCGGGGTCGCTGATGGCCGTCCACATGGCGGCCCAGAGCCTGCGCATCGGCGAATGCTCGCTGGCGATCGCCGGCGGGGTCTCGCTCATCCAGCTCCGTCGCAATGATGTCGTCTACCGACGCGCCGGCCTGCTCTCCGCGACGGGGCGATGCCGGGCGTTCGATCGTCGCGCCGATGGGATCGTCCGCGGCGAGGGGGCGGGGCTGGTCGTCCTCAAGCGGCTGGGCGACGCCGAGGCGGACGGCGATCAGGTCATCGCCCTGATCCGGGCGACGGCCGCCAACACCAACGGCCGCAGCAACGGGCTGATGTCCCCCAGCGCCGGGGCCCAGGTGGACCTGCTCCGCGCGGCCTACCGCGGGGCGGGTGTCGACCCGGCGGAGGTCGGCTACTTCGAGGCACACGGGACCGGCACGCCGCTCGGCGACCAGATCGAGTTGCAGGCGCTCCGCGAGGTCCTGTCCAGGGGCCGACCGCCCGGCCGGCCCTGCTACCTCGGCTCGCTGAAGTCGAACCTTGGCCATACCGAGGCGGCGGCGGGCGTCGCGGGACTGATCAAGGCGTGCCTGATCCTGCAACACCGGACGATCGCGCCGAGCCTCCACGTGGACGAGCCGATCACCGAATCGGACGGGGACACGGCCGGACTCGTCGTCTGCCGGGAGCCAATCCCCTGGCCGGCCGGCGCCGGCAGGCGGATCGCCGGGATCAGCAGCTTCGGATTCGGCGGGGCGAATGTGCATGCCGTCCTCCAGGCGCACGACTCTCCGCTTCGGGGAGTATTGGCGACGCGCCGGTCATGGATCCTGCCGCTCTCCGCCGCGACGCCAGACGCGCTTCGGAACCTCGCCGCGCGGCTCGCCGAGATGGTCCGCGACCAGCCTCCCGACGCGCAGGCGCGAGGGATCTCTGCGTCACCGCGGCGCGTCGGCGGGCTCACCTGCCGGCCCGCCGGGCCCTCGTCGTGACCGACGCCGCCGGGCTCCTCGCCGGGCTCGAGGACCTCGCGGCCCGGCCCGAGGCGGGGCCGTCCGATCGCCCGCGGCGACAGCCTCCGAGCCTCGCGTTCGTCTATCCGGACGCCGGCTCGGCCCCGGCCGGCGCGGCGTCCTGGCTCATCGAGGCCGAGCCGGGATTCCTCGGGGAATGCGAGCGGCTCGACCGCATCGCGCGCGCGACGCTGGGCCGATCGGCCCTCGACGTCCTCCGCGACGAGCGGGACCCCGCGGCCGAACCCGATCGCGTGGCCGAGGGTTGTGCCTCACTGGCGATCCTCGTGGGCCTGACGGCGCTGTGGCGCCGCCGGGGAGTGCGTCCCGACCCGTACTTGCCAGGTGCTAATCCGCGACCACCCCTTTCCCTCCCCGGAAGCGACTCGAGTCAATTGCGTGATCTGGATACCAAGACAAAGTCCAAATCCGTGGTTTGGCCGTCCAGAACGACTACGGTTTGAGTGTCGGGGATATACTCGAGCTCCCCTCGATGCCGCGATGTTGTAGGACCCCGGAATGAGATTGGCCAGTGTGTAATGGCCGTTGACATCGGTTCTGGTGGGTGTTGATCCGGCGATGACGACACTGGCATTGAATAATGGGCTTCCCCCGTCATCGGTCACCTCTCCGGTGACCGTGCCTGGCACAGCCCTGACGAGAGTGAAATTCTGAAGGACTGTGCCTCCGATCGGTATGGTGACGGAGGCCATACTCGGCCGAAAGCCCCTAAGAGTTACGGTCTCCGCGTATTGTCCAGGGTCCAAGATGAAGCTGTAGAAGCCGGTGACATCCGTAAAAGTATGGGGAGTTCCGAGACTCACGGAAGCACCACCCAACGACACGCCTCCCGAGTCCATAACATGGCCGGTCAAAGCGCCCTGTTTCTTCAGAACAAAGTCGCGGACGAGAGTCGCTCCGTTGGGTATGGTCAAGGTCAAACTTGCCGACACAAAACCTGGTGCGCGCACGTCGACAACGTACAGGCCGCTGGATGGGCCGGGGTCTATGTCATTGAAAGCGTAATGTCCGGTTGCATCGGTCTGTGCGGTGAAGCCCGCCACGCTCACGATTGCGCCGTTGATCGGAACATCGGTTGTATCGCTGACCTGGCCGGTGAGAGTGAATGGCAATGCTTTTAGAAGGACGAAGTTCTGAAGGGTTAGGGAAACCGCATCAAGCACGGTAACGGCAGCCGCGGACGTTAGGAAATCACTGCGCGTCGCCGAGATGTCGTAGAGGCCTGGCGGCAGAATAGGGGTAATATAGCGGCCTGTGACATCTGTTGACAGTTGAAGTGTGGATCCAGCCGCTGTTTTGATGAGTATCGATGCATCGTCTAGCGGGTTGGTATTGATATCGGTGACTATTCCGGCAATGACGTTGTCAGGCGTGTCGGACACTGCAAAAAAGAAGGGATCGATGGAGACCGGGACAGGAGTCTTGTAGTCCAGGTTGAGCAGCGTCCGGGTTGCGAAGTCGGCGTTCCTTTGATAAGCGACGCCGCTTGGGAAGTTGTTTGTGTCGGGCGTGTTGTTGGCACTGAAAATCCCGTAGAAGGAGTTCCCATCCGTCATCATGTACAGGTAGTCGCCCAGGTACGGATCTCTGGCCTTCGCGGGCGTGGCGGCCGGCGTGTTGGCGAGGAGATGAGTCGTGAACGAACCGAAGTCGTCGGTCGTCAACTCGAGGCGGGTCTGCCAGCGCTGACTGGGCGCTGCACCGGTGACCTGCTGGTAGAGAAAGCCGAGTCTACCGACATGGTTGATCGCCAGCGCAGGGTTCGTCGCATTCGTGACCGTCCTGATGTCTCCAGACCATGTGGCGCCCGAATCGGTTGATTTCACGACGTGGAGCGTGTACGTGCCCGCCGCCTGAAGATCGCCCCAGCAAACGTAGACCGTAGCGCTGTTGCTTGAGTCGACCGCAATGGAGAGATCTCCCACGCTTCTCTGCTGACCGATGTACGTCGGTGTCGATGAATTGAACGGATTCTTGATGCCTGTTGCAATGCGAACACCGCGTTGCAAATCGAGCAGATCAAGCAGGGCATTGAACGGCGACGGCTCTGTGGCCCAGTTGTCGTCGCGAACAATGACCACGTCACATGACGTTCCGCTGAGCAATGCGTAGTAGACGACGTAGATAACTCCGTCGGGGTGGATGGCGGGCCTCGTTTGAGGGCTGTCGCGCCCTACTGTTCGACTCTCGATCACGACGGTCTTGGTGACGGCCGGAGAGGCCGTCGCGTCCAACGAGAGGTCGATGGTAGCCGGAATGTTCGCGTTCGCATGATCGTTGCTGCCAACGTAGATGCGATCGTTGCCCGCGCCTGGGCCGCGCGACACGAAGCCCACCTGAATGAAAGGTTGATCATCGTTCACTCTCGTCGCCAGTCTCGTCATCTGGACCAGGCCGGAGAAGTCTTTCGTCCTCAATATATCGAAATTGATAGTTGCGAAGGACCCGGGGCCCCAAAGCACTCCAGCATAAAGGGTGCCGCTGGGTGAGAAGCGCAGTGTCTGATCGCGGACCGGTGTGCCGCTGATGATGTCCAGAAGGCTCCAGAAGATCCCGCCGTCACTCGAGTAAAAAATAGGCGAATTCGCGCTCCCCACATTTGGGCTGGGTGTGAACGAGGTGGCAGCCATCTCCAGAGAATTGGTGGGGTTGACGGCAAGATTGGGCTCGCTGTCCTGGTTCGTCTCCGCGCTTGACTTGATAGGAATCATATTGACGACCTTGATGTGGTCCGACATCTTAGAGACCCCCTTTCGTAAGCTCGAGCGCGCGCTGCACCTCGGGAAGCCGCTCGGCGGGAAGGGCGTCGAGGGGGTGGATGATCTGATAGATGGACCGCGCTACTTCGGGTGGGGCCTCGTTTGCCTCCAGGTGCTGAAGGATCAGAAGCCTGCTCTCCCCTTCACGCAACTTGGGAGACTTGTACCAGGCAATGTCCGTGCTGTTGGCGAACAGAACCTCGAGCTCGGCTTCCCCCGGTGAGCCTTTGATGATGGACCGCACCTTGACGCGGCCAATCCACCAGTCCGGATCGTGCTCGGATTCTGGCCTCGAACGAGGTCCAGCAGGGACGCAACTCAGCACAGTCCCAGTGACGATCATTGCTGCGGACGCGACGCGTTCCTGCAGGGGTCGCTCGCCAGCGGCTTTCACCTGCTGAGCAACCTGGCGCACGGCGTCGGGCGACCACTGAGTATAGCCGACTCCTTCCACGATCACCTGCTGGCCCAGGACGACGCACCTGGTAAAGAACAGGAGGGAGGGCTCCTTGTCGAGAAGTGCCTCCTGTTCGCTGATGACAATCACTTCCTGCCCGACGAGGCTGCTCAGGGCTTCAGTGCTCAGGAGGATCTCCTCGACAAGGACCGTCACGGCCTTTTGAGCGGTGCCGGCCGGGAGCTGAACCTGTGCTCGTCGCCCCGGGACCACTCGGCCTCGGAAGATGAATCCCGCCCCTTCGACGACGCTCGGCAAGTCTGCTTGGGTCATCCTGTAGATTCCTTGGTTGTGGAGGCCTTGGTCACTGACGTTCCGTCCAAAGCAGCGTGCCCCCTTTGGCACCCAGGGGGTCCGCAGTGCTTCGTGTCCTTCAGACAATCCAGGTGGAGATCATCCTGGCACGTCGGCACCTTGCACGGCCACCGGAGGGGGCGAGTCCGAGGCAACACTTCGTCGCAACAGATGAGAGATTTGTCGACCGACAGCGATCAATACGATGCCGGTCGCACTGATGACCAGGAAAGCCGTTTCCAAGGTCCCATTGCCGCCGTCAGGCGAGACGTGAAAGATGCTCTCGATGAAATCCATGGCCTACTTCCGATGTTGGTGAGATGACATCCCGGTACAGGTCAGGCTCCCGTAGAACGTGCGGAGCGGAGTGGCAACACCGAGAAGGACTCAATATCGCGATTCCAGCTCGCGAGCCAGCCAGAACCTACGCTCAAAAACCCCGCAGTCGTCGACCTGAGCAGGCTCTATCAGGGATAGGAATACCCAATCGCGGATCGGGTCAGAAGGGAGGCTCGGCATATGCCGCGGGAGGTATTGGCAGCATCCCGGAAAATGATCAAAGTCGCGAATGCTCGGGCATCCCGTCGACCCGAGCAGTCTCCTCGCACCGGGCACTGTTATCGTTCCGGGTCACGAACAATCTGCACATGGTGGCAGCCTCGCTGGGGTCGGGCTGAGTCAGCGAGCTCGGCTGGAGTCATTACGTTCGCCCCGCCACACTTCAACAGTTCGTACTATCCTGATCGGCACATTGAAGCCATTCTGCGCACGTGGACACAAATCTGCAAGTGGGTGGAGGAAATGGGCAGAGAGCAGGTAGGAACACTATTGGGGACATCCCTCTGATCGCGAGCAGACTGCGCAGAATGGTTAAAGCTTTGAACACGTCCGTACTCTGCGGACCAGGTGGTTGAGCACGCGCTTCGGTCATGCAATGCTAAAAGGTGGTCGTGCGTGAATTCGAAGAAGTACCTTGTTCTAAACGGAGAGAACGATGACAACCAGTCATCCGACACGACGTGGGTTCTTGAAAACCTCGGCCGGAGCGGTGGCGTTTCCCACCGTGATCACCAGTGCGGCCCTCGGCACCCGCACACGCGCCGCGGCCAGCGAGCGCGTCACGCTGGGGCACATCGGCGTGGGAGGGCAGGGGAGCTACCTGTTTTCCCAGTTCCAGAAGCTCCGGGACGTTCAGAGCGTGGCCTGCGCCGATGCTTACACGGAGCGCCGGGCGCAGCGTGCGGCGCAGTGCGGGGGCAAGGCGTACGCCGACTTCCGCGAGGTCCTGGCGCGCAAGGACATCGACGCCGTGATTGTGGCCACGCCCGACCACTGGCATGTGCCGGTGGCCCTGATGGCCGCCCGGGCGGGGAAAGATTGCTACGTCGAGAAGCCGCTGGGCATCTGTGTCGAGCAGGACCTGCTCTGCCGCAGAGTCTTTCAGCAGCAGAACCGCGTCTTCCAGTACGGTACGCAACAGCGCAGCTCTGCCCATTGCCGGCTGGGATGCTGGCTGGTGCGAAATGGATTCATTGGAGACCTCAAGACGCTCGAAGTGACAGCGCCCAATGGCGGTACCGGCGGTTCCACCCAGGAAGCCCCCGTCCCGCCGGGCCTCGATTACGAGATGTGGCTTGGTCCCGCGCCGAAAAAGCCGTTCACCGCCGATCGCTGCCATCCCCAGGGCACCTACTGGATCTATGACCAATCAATTGGCTACCTGGCCGGCTGGGGTGCGCATCCGCTGGACCTCCTTGTCTGGGGCAGCCGCGTCGACCTGGATGGCCCCTGGAGCGTGGAGGGGACGGGGAAGGTGCCCGATTCCGGCCTCTATGACACGGTTTATGACTGGGACATGCGATTCGAGTTCACCGGCGGAGTGAGCATGACGTTCAAGCCGGGCCGGGATTCCACGAAGTTCATCGGCACCAGGGGCTGGATCCGCATCTGGAGGGAGAACTGGGACGCTGAGCCGAAATCCCTGCTCGGCGCAACGGTCGAAGGCGGCAAGGTGACTGTGCTCGAGAGCACCAACCACTACCACAACTTCGTGGACGCGGTGAAGACGCGCGGGGCGACCGTGAGCCCCCTGGTCGACGCGGTCCGTAGCGACCTCATGAGCCACATGTGCGATCTCGCGGTGCGGCTTGATCGCAAGATCACCTGGGACCCGCGGTCCGAGACCATCGTGGGCGACTCGGAGGCGGCCAGGATGATGCACCGCCCCTTGCGCTCGCCCTGGACGCTGTGACCCCGGGGCGGGAAACGACCTTCGACCTACAAGGAGCCTTCTTCGATGAAGCGATCGGCCATCGTGGCGCTCGGTTGCCTGGTTGCCGTGCTGGCAGGGAGCCCCGCGCGTTCTGAGCCCCCCGGAACGAAGCTGCGCGTGCTGCTGACCTACGGCGGGCATGACTTTCAAGAGAAAGAGTTCTTTGCCCTGTGGGACGGGCTGCCCGGAGTTTCGTATACCAGGGCGCCCTTGCCCGCCTCCGCGGGCCTGCTCAAGCCCGGACTCGAGAAAGACTACGACGTCATCGTCTGCTACGACATGGTCAAGGAGCTGACTCCGTCCCAGCAGCAGGACTTCCTGGCATTGCTGGATCGCGGCATCGGGCTGGTGTCGCTGCACCATAATCTCAATGCCAGCCCCGGCTGGCCGGAGTATCATCGGGTCATCGGCGGCTCCTGGCTGAACGGCAAGCAGTCGATCGACGGCCGCGATTACGGGCCATCGACGTACGAGCACGGCCAGGAGATTGCCATCGAAGTCGCCGACACGGAGCACCCGATCACGCGCGGGCTGACCAGCTTCGTGATCCACGACGAGGCTTACGGCAACACCTTTGTCTCGAGCGATGTCCACGTGCTCCTGAAGGCCAGCAATCCCAAGAACGTCTCCCCGTTCGCATGGACGACCGAGTACGGCAAGAGCCGTGTCGTCTACTTTCAAGCGGGCCACGACGCGGGAGCGTGGCATCACCCCAGCTACCGGGAGATCCTCGTGCGCAGCATGCCGCTGGGCCGCGCGCCGGGAGTGATCGGAAACGCCCCGGGGTCGCGGTGTTCCGCTGCATTCCCTCGTTCCGCAGCCGCAACGCCGCGACCCGTTCGGGTCTGCGACACATGAGAACTGGGCTCGACGCCCAGGGGAGGCTTGGCTTCCCTTCTCGTGGGACAAGACTCCGATCTTGTCACGAAAAAAAATGCAAACAATAGTAAATATCAAGATTAAAATAAAATGTATCAGTGGGAACGAAGAGACACGAATGGAAGCGTGTCCCACGAGAGATGAAGAGACACGAATGGAAGCGTGTCCCACGAGAGATGAAGAGGCAAGCGACGTCGAGGGTATTGTCCTGTGGCGCCGCCTGGCTCCGCACGGCCAGCCCCGGCATGCGCACATGGGGGCGAGCTCACTGCCGCCCGTTGAACTCCATGGGACCTGGATGGACTCTCATCATGAATCGCTTCTTTCTGACCCTGGCACTGGGAATTGGTGTTCTTTCGGGAGCGCCGGGCCTGAGGGCCGCGGAGACCCGGTCCATCGCGGGCCAGTGGCGGGTGCAGCTTGATCCCGGGCGGGTGGGCGAGGCCGAACGCTGGTACGAGCGCGAGCTCGCCGGCACGATCACGCTGCCGGGCTCGACCGACGAGGCCCGGCTGGGCGCGCCGAACACCGCGAAGCCGTCGCTCGACGGGCTGTACCGCCTCTACCCCTATGAGGGGCAGGCGTGGTTCCAGTGCGAGCTGATGATTCCCGGCTCCTGGAAGGGGAAGCGCATCTCGCTGGTGCTCGAACGGGTGCACTGGGAAACCCGGGTCTGGATCGACGGCAAGGCCGTGCCGGGAATGCAGGACAGCCTGGTGGCGCCGCACGTGCACGACCTGGGGACGATCGCCGGCACGCGCCGGCTCACGATCCGGGTCGACAACACGAGGAAGCTCGACCTGGGCGGCTTCGTATCGATCCTCTACGATGGGACGCAGACGAACTGGAACGGCCTGGTGGGCAGCCTGGAGATCCGCGCCATCGATGCCGTGGCCATCGAGGACCTCCAGGTTTACCCGGACGTGGAGCACAGGCGGGCCCGGGTCCGGGTGAGATTGACGAGCACGCTGGAGCAGCCCGTGACGGCGCAGCTGGAGCTCATGGTCAAACCGCGCGGCGGTGGCGCGGTCCTGGCCAGCGATCATCTGGATGTGCGGCTCGGTCGCTCCGCGGAGGTGGTGCGGGAGCTGGACCTGGGGCCCGACGCACCGCTCTGGGACGAATTCTCGCCCCGGCTGCTTGTCGCCAGCGCCCAGGTGTCGGCCGCGACGCAAGGCAAGACCTGCCGCGACGAGAAGGCCGTGCGGTTCGGGTTGCGCGAGTTCACCGCTCTTGGCACGCGGTTCGCCCTGAACGGCCGGCCGATCCTGCTGCGCGGGACCCTGGAATGCGCGATCTTCCCGCGCACCGGTTATCCGCCGGCCACCGTGGGCGAGTGGCGGCGAATCGCCCGGACGATCAAGTCGTACGGCCTGAACTTCCTGCGCTTCCATTCCTGGTGCCCTCCGGAAGCGGCCTTCGAGGCTGCCGACCTGGAAGGCGTCATCGTGCAGCCGGAGGGCCCCCTGGCGAACGTGGATGCCGGCTCGGACCCCGCGCGTGACGCCTTCGTCGAAGCCGAGCTGCTGCGCATCGTCCGCAACTACGGCAATCATCCTTCGTTCTGCCTGATGACCCTGGGGAACGAGTACGGAGGCAAGGACGCGCTGCTTTCGCGGTGGATTGACCGGCTCCGCCGCGAGGACCCCCGGCATCTCTACGCGTCGCCGTCCGCGGGCCAGGGGACGGCCAACCGCCAGTTCACCGAGGGAGGCCCGCGCGGCGTGCACGGCCCGGGCACCGACCGCGACTTCGGAGCCGAGGTCGCGCGCCAGGACCGGCCGCTCACCGGTCATGAAATCGGTCAGTGGACCTTCTATCCGAACCTGGGTGAGATCGCCAAGTACAACGGAGTGCTCGCCGCACGGAACTTCGAGATCGTCCGCGCGGACCTCCAGTCCAGGCACATGCTCGACCTGGCCCCCCGGTTCTTCGAGGCGACCGGCCGGCACGCCGCACTGCTTTACAAGGAGGAGATCGAGATCCTGCTGCGGACGCCAAACTATGCAGGCTTTTCGCTGCTGGACCTGCACGACTATCCGGGCCAGGGGACTGCGCTGGTGGGGCTGCTGGATCCATTCTGGGAGTCCAAGGGAATCGTGACTCCGGAGGCTCATCGCCGCTACTGTGGGCCGACGGTGCCGCTCGTGCGGATGCCCCGGCGCATCTATACCAGCGACGAAAGTTTCGTGGCCGAAGCCGAGGTGGCTCATTACGGGCCGGGGCCGCTGGCCGACGCCGCGCCGGCCTGGACGATCCGCGACGACCGCGGCCGCACGGTGGCTGCTGGGACTTTCGAGCCTCGCAAGGTACCAACCGGAGGCGCTGACGCGGCTGGGGACCATCCGCGCCCCGCTCCACAGCGCCTCGGCGCCTTGCCGTCTGGTCGTCACGCTCGGCCTGGGCGGGACCGGGTTCGAGTTCTCCAATGAGTGGGACATCTGGGTCTATCCGCCTGGACCGGCCGAGCCTCCGCCGTCTGGCCTGCTCGTGAGCGACGATTGGGATGACGCCACGAGGTCGGCGCTGGCCGCCGGCAAAGTGGTGCTCTTGTTCCCGCGCAAGCTCGGCACGTCGAAATCGTTGCCCGGCCGGTTTCTGCCCGTGTTCTGGAGCCCGGTCTGGTTCCCGGACCAGCAGCCGAACACGATGGGGATCCTCTGCGATCCCGCCCATCCCGCGCTCAGGGGCTTCCCCACGGATTCGCACTCGAACTGGCAATGGTATGAGCTGCTCGACCAGAGCCGCAGCGTGGTGCTCGATGGCACTCCGCCTGGCTTCCGGCCGATCATCCAGGTGATTGACAACTTTGCCCGCAACCACAAGCTCGGGAACCTCTTCGAGGCCCGCGTCGGTGCAGGGCGGCTGCTGGTCTGCACGATCGATCTGCCGGGCCTGGCAGCGAGGAACCCGGCGGCCCGCCAGATGCTGCGCAGCTTGCAGGCGTACGCCGCCTCACCGGCCTTCCAGCCGGTCCAGGAGCTGGGAACGAGATTCCTGGACGAAGTGTTCTGAAGAGCTTTCGTGCCGCCCCGTTGCTGGGGTTATTTCCGCTTGCGCAGCAGGCGAAGCATTGCGGGGGGAGCCGTCCAGTCGAGCTGGTACAACGAACCGGTCCTCGGTGTGGCGGAGAGCGCCGCGACGGCGCCTTTCTTGAGGTCGAAGGGCAGCTTCCCGGGCTCGCCCAGGAGCAGCAGCCCGACCAGTTCGCCGAGCGAAGGATTGTGGCCCACGATCATGACCCGCTCAGCGCCCAGGCCGGCCAGCCAGTCGCGGATGGCCTGGCAATCAGAGTCCGCGCTGAGGACCGCGGAGGTTTCCAATCGATCCACGAGGTTCAGTTCCTGGGCCACGATCTGCGCAGTCCTGCGTGCGCGGGGCAGGGGGCTGGTGACGATGAGGTCGAGCTCCAGACCGAGCATCGCCAGGGCGCGGCCGACTTCCTTGATGCGTTTAACTCCCTTGGGCGTGAGCGGCCGCTGATCTTCCTCAACCCCGGGCGTTCCGTGAGGCACCGCGATGCCATGCCGCAGGATGTAAAGCTGACGCATGAAATAACCTCTTTCGATCCGGCGGCCGCGACGGCTCGCGTGCACCCAGAGATGTTATCCGGTTCTCACCGGCAAGCGAAGCGCACGCCAAAAGGGGAGCCTGAAGTTCGCGCCCCGTCGCTCAGTTCTATCGGTGGCTTTACAGTACGTTTTGGTCCGTATAACATAAGAGACGTCAAATCTTTGGCATTGCGCGGTCTGCTGCACCGAGCTGCGCGATCGCGCGATTGTTGCGAGGCAGTCACTCTTCGATTTGGTACTCGTCCCGGAAAGAGGCATGGCATGGCACAGGCCATTGTGAATCCGGAAGAAATCCGCCGGTTCGCTGCGCGGCTCAAGCAGTTCAACAACGACCTGATGAACCAGTTGACCGTGCTCCACGGCCAGGTTTCCGGCCTGGGCCAGAGCTGGCGCGACCGCGAGCATGACAAGTTCGTCGAGGAATTCGAGCAGACCATGCAGGTCGTCAAGCGTTTTGTCGATGCCACCAACCAGCATATCCCTTTCCTGATGCGCAAGGCGGACCGGGCGGACGAGTACTTGCAGCAGCGATGATTCGACAAGTTGGCGCGTGGCGAGCCGTGGGCGGCGAACTGCGGGCCGCAAACCCAGGGCGTCGGCGAAGACGCCGGAACCGCGGGTGGGACAGTTTACCGCTGCTCAATGAATACTGGCCACCGACGGAGGGTCCACTCCATGGCCGATTCCGCGAAAGTCCTTTCGGTCCAGGCTTTGAAAGACTTCCGGGTGGCGCTGGTCACCTTCACCGAGGAGGCGCGCAATGCGCTGGGTGGGGTGGACATGGAACTGAAGCGAATGCGCGACTGGCTGGAGCGCGACCAGCTCTCATACTGGCAGATGCAGGTGAAGCGCCGGCACGAAGCGATGATGACCGCGCGGACCGAGCTCTCGCGCCGCAGGATCTCCCAGCAAGGCAGTGACGCGATCTCCGATACGGAGCAGAAGGAGGCCCTCCGCGAGGCGCAGCGCAAGCTGCGAGTTGCGGAGGAGAAAGTGGAGGCGGTCAAAAAGCTGATCCCGATCTTCCACCACGCCATGTCCGAGTATACTTCGCGCGCCACGCCGCTGGCTGATCATCTGTCCGGGGGTGTGGACAAGTCGCTGGGGAGCCTGGCGAAGATGATCGATTCTCTCGAATCCTACCTGGCGTTGCAGGCGCCCGCTGCTCCTCGGCTGGATGGGTCTGGAGAGTCTGGCTCGGCCGGATCGTCGGCCGCGGCCCGTGCTGGCGGCCCGGATGCGGCCAGCCCGGCGAGCGGGCCGATCGCAACGGACCCTGCCCAGGGAGAGGGAGAGACAGAGGCGTTGCAGGATTCGCAAGAACACGCGGCCGTGGCGGCTGAAACGGCATCCGCCATGGCAGATCCCGCATCTTTGAAGGAGCCGCCCAGGGGCCAGGAGCAGAAGGCATGAGCGCACATTCCGCGCGGTTACAGCACGCACTGAAAGATCTCCGCGAGAAGTGGGATATCGCCCGCGAATCCTGGGCCGACAAGGTCGCTCAGGACTTCGAGAAGCACCACCTCGATCCGGTGGACCACCTGGTCAAGCACACGATCGTGGGAATGGACAAGCTCTCCGAGACGCTGGGTAAGATCCGCCGCCAGTGCCAGGAAAGTGACTGACGCGGCCAACTTTGCCTTTCACATGAAACCGGGACTGCGCCCAAGATGCCTGAATCACCGCTGGTTCAAAAAGAGATTGCTGCCCTGACCGACCTGGAAGCCCTCATCGCCGAACGCGCCAAGGGTGAGACCGAGACCGAGCTGGTCTTTCATCGCCGTCGCGAGCGCGAGGAGCACGACTTCCGGAACGCGTCCAGGCAGCGCGCGGCGCGCTTCAAGTCGGAGAAGGCGGCGCTGGAGGTGGAGTACCAGCAGGCGCGCGCCACCATCGTGCAGACGTTCGAGCGTGACAACCAGGCGACGCAGGCCGAGTACTCACAGGTCAAGCAGAAGATCGACGCCCAGGCCAAGTCGGACCGCAACCGGGCGAAGAAAACGCACGAGGACGCGCGCTGGCAGGCGCTGGCGATGTACGAGGCGGCGCGTGACGGAACGGTCAAGTCGCGGAAGCGCGACGAGGAGATGCTGGCCGCCAGCCGCGCGGACTACGAGAACCTCAAGGAGATGGCGCGGCCGGTCCTGGCGCGTTGCAAGAAGCTCGCCGGCGTTGAGCCGGCAGCCTCGGCGCAGACGCCTCCGGTGGTCGCCGTGACGACCGCGGCCACCGATCCCGACGCCACCGATCCCGGCGAGATGTCGCAGGTGACGACGCTCCAGCAGGCCATCAAGCGCGCCGACGACGAGCTGCTGGCGCTGGAACGATTGAAGACACCCGGCTTCCTCCAGCTTCAGAACTTCGTCTGGCCGTTCCTGGCCCTGGGAGCTGGGGCCATCGTCGGGTTGGGGCTGACGATCGGCTGGACCGGGGGAGCGATTGCCGGTGCGCTCCTCACCGTGGCGCTGGCCGCGGGCTGCTATTTCGGTCTTGCCAGCCTGGCCCGGCCGAAGGTCGCCCTGCATTACTACCCCCTGCTGCGGGCGCTCGAGAACGCCGAACGCCTGCTCGCGGAGACCGCGGAGTGGGTGAAGGCGGAATTCGAGCGCCGCCAGCGCGACTCGGAACAGAACCGCGAACGCGAAGTGAAGAAAGCCGACGAGACGCTGGCACGCAAGCTGGCCGAGGCCGAAGCACGGCAGCAGCGTGACCGCCAGGAAGCCGACGCGAGGTATCCCGCCCGGATGACCGACCTTGCGGCACGCCGCGATGCCGAGCTGAAACGCGTGGACGAGGAGTATCCGCCGCGCATCAAGGCGCTCGATGAGACGTACGAGCGCGACACGCGCCAGCTTCAGGAGAACCACCGCAAGACCACCCAGGCGACCAAGGAGCTCTACGATCAGACCTGGGAGAAGCTTATCCGCACCTGGACCGAGGGTCTGGCCCGCGTGGGCGGGCTGGCCGGCGAGGTCAACGACGAATCGGCACGCCGCTACCTGGACTGGAACGGCACGCCGCTGGAGGCCTGGAACCCTCCCGCGGAGGTGCCTCCGGCGCTCCCCTTCGGACGGTTCAAGATCGAGCTTGGCGATTTCCAGGGCGGCGTGCCCGTCGATCCGCGCCTCAAGGACGCCGGTCCCACGCAACTGAACCTCCCCGCCCTCATTCCCTTCCCCATCCAGTCCTCTGTGCTCATCAAGACGGCCGAATCCGGCAAGCCCGAGGCCGTGAAGCTGCTTCAGGCCTTGATGCTGCGGTTCCTCACCTCGGTGCCCCCCGGCAAGGTCCGCTTCACCATCTTCGACCCGGTGGGACTGGGTGAGAACTTCGCCGCGTTCATGCACCTGGCCGATTACCACGAGCTGCTGGTCACCAGCCGCATCTGGACGGAAACGCCCCACTTCGACCAGCGTCTCACGGATCTCCAGGCGCACATGGAGAACGTCATCCAGAAATACCTGCGCAACGAGTTCGAGACCATCGAGGAATACAACGCCTTCGCCGGCGAGGTCGCCGAGCCGTTCCGGGTGCTGGTGGTGGCCAACTTCCCGACCAGCTTCAACGAGTCGGCCGCGCGCCGGCTCATGAGTATTGTCAGCACCGGAGCGCGGTGCGGAGTGTACGCACTCATCTCGCTGGACACCAAGCTCCCCTTGCCCGCCGGTTGCCAGCTCAAGGACCTGGAATCCTTCTGCGTGAACATCAACTGGAAGGAGAACCGGCTGCAATGGCGCGACAGCCACTTCGGCCGCTTCCCGCTGGTGCTCGACACCCCGCCCGGCGCTGGAACCTTTTCGCAGATCCTCCACCTGGTGGGCGAGAAAGCACGCGACGCCAACCGCGTGGAGGTGCCGTTCGACTTCATCGCTCCGCCTCGAGACGCGTACTGGGCCAGCGACAGCCGGAGCGGCGTGGACGTCCCCCTGGGCCGGGCCGGCGCCACCAAGCTGCAATCGTTGACCCTCGGCAAGGGAACCAGCCAGCACGTGCTGATCGCCGGCAAGACGGGCTCGGGCAAGTCGACCCTGCTGCATGCCCTGATAGTCAACTCGGCGCTGCGGTACAGCCCCGACGATCTTGAGCTCTACCTGATCGACTTCAAGAAGGGCGTCGAGTTCAAGGTCTATGCGGCCTTCGAGCTGCCCCACGCCAAGGTCATCGCCGTCGAGAGCGAGCGCGAGTTCGGGCTCAGCGTGCTCCAGCGCCTGGACCTGGAACTGAAACGGCGCGGCGATCTGTATCGCGAGGTGGGCGTGCAAGACCTCAAGGGGTTTCGCGACGCCCGGCCCGACACGCCGATGCCGCGGATCCTCTTCATCGTCGATGAGTTCCAGGAGTTCTTCGTCGAGGACGACAAGATCTCGCAGGAAGTCTCGCTGTTGCTGGACCGGCTGGTTCGGCAAGGCCGGGCCTTCGGCATCCACGTCAACCTGGGCTCGCAAACCCTGGGCGGAGCGTACTCGCTGGCCAGGGCCACGCTCGGCCAGATGGCCGTACGCATCGCACTACAGTGCAGCGAGGCCGACGCGCACCTGATCCTCAGCGAGGACAATACCGCGGCCCGGTTGCTGACACGGCCTGGCGAGGCGATCTACAACGACGCCAACGGCATGATCGAGGGGAACAACCTGTTCCAGGTGGTCTGGCTCTCCGACGAGCGGCGCGAAGAATACCTCAGGGACATGCAAGACCTGGCCCGCGCCCAGAACCGGCCGCCGGCGACGCCCATCGTGTTCGAAGGGAACCTGCCGGCGATCGCCAGCAAGAACCCGCTCCTGAACGCGCTGCTGGATGCGCCGAGTGGCCCGCGACACTCCCCCGGTTCGAGCAGGCCTGGCTGGGCGACGCGATCGCGATCAAGGATCCGACTTCCGCCGTCTTCCGCCCGCAGAGCGGCAGCAACCTCCTGATCATCGGCCAGAACGACGAGGCCGCCCTGGCCATGCTGATGATGGCGGGGTTGAGCGTGGCCGCACAGCACCCCCCGCGCAGCAAGGGAGGCCTGCGGCTTTACCTGCTGGACGGCAGCCCGGTGGACTCTTCACTTTCCGGCGAGCTGGGCAAGCTCGAGCGGTACCTCCCGCACCCGGTCAAGACCGTCTCCGCCCGCGAGCTCGGCAAGGTCATGGGTGAGATTGCCGCCGACGTGGAGCGGCGGAGGGACGAGGATACCGAGACTCTGGCCCCGATCTACCTGCTCATCTACGACATCCAGCGCTTCCGCGACATCCGCAAGGGCGACGACGACTTCGGCTTCTCGTCCAGCTTCGGTGAGGACAAGCCGGCCTCACCGTCGAAGTCGTTCGCGACCATCCTCAAGGATGGCCCCTCGGTGGCCGTCCATACCCTGGTCTGGTGCGACAGCGTGAACAACCTGAACCGCACGTTCGATCGCCAGGCACTCAAGGAGTTCGAGATCCGGGTGCTCTTCCAGATGAGCGCGAACGATAGCAGCTCGCTCATCGATTCGCCGGCCGCCGGCAAGCTCGGCCCCAACCGGGCCCTCTTCTTCAGCGAGGAAGAGAACAAGATCGAGAAGTTCCGGCCCTACGGCCTGCCCGACCACGCCTGGCTCGAGGAGGTCAGCCGCCGCTTCCAGGCCCGGCCCGGACCGGTGCGGGAACCTGAAACCGAGCCTGCGCCGGAGCCCGCCAGGGAACCAGTCCGCGACGGAAACGGAAATGGCGCAGAGCCTTCGGGAAGTCCGGAAGAGATCGAATCGGCACCCGAAACGGTGTGAGCCTGACGCGGCTGGCTTCCCGCTCGAATGGATGCGATCGCGAGCGACTTCAGGGCGTCATGCCGCGGCCAGCCGGCGCCAGGCGGCCGGAGATGGCCGCGCCCGTTCGTTGCTCATCCGGACCACCACGTCATAAACAGCCTGGTTGAGCGGGCAAGGCGTGCCGTTCTGCCGGGCCAGGTGCAGCAAATGCCCGTTATAGTATTCGATCTCGGTGCGGCCCTTCTCGATCTCTCCGGCCATCGAGCAATAGGTGCCGCGCAGCGAGGGCTCCAGCGCGCGGGCCAGTGGG
The DNA here is from genome assembly GCA_963833985.1 of uncultured Planctomycetaceae bacterium. Lineage (GTDB taxonomy): Bacteria > Planctomycetota > Planctomycetia > Isosphaerales > Isosphaeraceae > Aquisphaera. The sequence goes on along the minus strand of CAWIAD010000002.1, from coordinate 4,908,279 downwards.
TTGGCCAGCCATCGGTGCTTCAGAATCGCGGCCACCGCCGCGGGAGGGAAGGGGCCGAGCCTTCCGAGCACGACCCCGGCCGCCGCCAGGATTCGCTGGTTCTCTTGCAGCAGTGCAAAGAACAGCCTGCGCGCTGAGGGCAGCGACAGCAGCGTGCCATTGTCAACGCCGGTCATGGCGCACAGTGGCGAGATCGCGGAGTTGTACATCAGCTTCGTGTGCTTGTATGGTCCGATCGCCGGCACCTCGAATAGGCGGAAGAACCGTGTACCTGCCAGCCTGTCCATCCATTCGGGGCGGTCGCGCGGCGCCGCCGTGATGGACCGCCAGCCGAGATGGAGACAGCCGGCGCGGGTGATCCGCGTGCAGGGGCGGTGCGGGTGGCACTCCGAGACGAAGGAGGCGATCCCTTCAAGTTGGTGCTCGTGCCTTTCAAGCAGCGGGTCGAACCCGTTCTGGATGGGAACCAGACAGACACCGGCGGGGAGCCTTGCCAGCACGGCTCCGTTGTCGAACGCCTTGGTGCACAGGAGAACCGTGGCGCCAGCCGGTGGAATCCACGAGTCAAACGTCACAAACCCGGCGTCGGTTGGCGGATGGCCTTGAATCTGCACCCCGTGACGCAGCCCGGCCAGGATCTTGCGGGGATTGGCCTCCACGAAACGCACGGGCACGCCGGCGGACCGCAGCGAGTATCCGATGGCGCAGCCAATACCTCCAGCACCGACGACCTGAACCGCATCCATGGTTCCCGTTCCTTCCTGCCCGCAGATCGTACGGCGGTGCGGCTGGTGCGTCAACGCCGAGACGATTCGGGTGGAAGGGAAGGATGGAAGCATGCGGCCGGCCAGCACCCTGGGCTCTTTCGTGCTGAGGCTGCCACGGTGTCAGACCGCCGTCGACTCGGCAGGAAGCTGAGCCACCTTGAATTCCGCGCCCGGCTGAGGCCCGGGATGGAGGATGCGGCTCCAGAGGCGACCGGGCGGTGCGCTCGCGAGCGATGCCGTCGGCGGGGAGGGCTGTGCGACTGCCTGCGGCAACGTGGGCAAAAGCCCGCGGATGTAGCGGCTCAGGTCGACCAGGAGGAACAACGCTGCGGCACCAGGAACCAGGAGCAACACGGAGACGACGCTCGAGAGGATCCCGGCATGGCCGTCCCGCACGACCTCGGATCCAAGCGAGATGAACAAACTATGCGCGACGATGACCCCCGCCCAGAAGAGAAAAACCACGCCCCAAATCTGAAGCACGCGACAGTACCAGGGGTCGGCCTGGGTGTGCCAGGAGATCCGAGGAATGGACTCCGGCGCTGGCCATGCATCGGTTGAGGAAGCACGGGAGGGGGTGGTCAGGGCCGGCTTGGAGTCATGACCTGCATCCGCGGGGCTCTCCTGATTTTCCCAGAGATCCTGATCTTCTTCATCGCCGTATGCCTCGGGAACCTCGGTAATAGCCTTCAACTCATACGAGGAAGACCCCGGGTCGGTATGCAGCTCTGGCTGGGCGTGCATGCCGATCGCGGGCTCACCGAGCAACTCGAACCGATAGTGACATTTCGGGCACTTGGCGACGTGCGGGCTGTCGAGAGCATAGCTTGGGATCCGGCCGGAAAACCGGCAGCTCGGACACTGGATGATCATCAGGATCACTCCGGTTTGCCGGACCCTCAGACCCGCTTCTCGACACTCATGCTAGGAAGGGCACTCGTCGCCCGTCCAATGAAAAAAAACTATGTTCGCCAAATTCAACAAGTTGACGGGAATGCCCTGCAAGGAAGGAACCAAGCTGAGGAATGATTAACGTTGTGCTGCATTACCTTAACATTAGGCGGCTTTAATCGACGCTTTGAGCACACGCAGGATCGTGATCGTGAGGGATGAGAGGTGGCACCAGGTGGAGGGTTTCGATGGCATGAATAAGCGTCGCGGCTCAAGCACACGGCGCATAGGTGGCGACGATGGACCGAGCTGTCCGCAGACCGTCGACCGCGGCGCTGATGATTCCACCGGCGAACCCAGCGCCTTCTCCGCAAGGGTAAAGGCCGCTGGCGACGGGGCTCTGGCGGCTGGCGGAATCACGCAGGATCCGCACCGGCGAGCTGCCGCGGGCCTCGGGGCCTGTCAGCGTGGCCTCCTTGAGGAACATCCCGCCGAATCGCCGGTTCATGATGGGCAAGCCTTGCACAAGCGCTGCGATGACTTGCTCCGGCAAGAGCCCGGCCAGATCGGTGGCCAGGGTCCCCCGGCAGTAACTCGAGGGAAGTTCGCCGCGGCTGGAGACGGTGCGCAGAAAGTCGCTCACCCACTGGATTGGCGCGGCGTAGCTGCGGCCGCCGATGAGATACGCAAGCCGCTCGTAGCGCTGCTGAAAATGAATGCCGGCAAGGGGATGAGAGCTCCCCGTCAAGGCGGGGTCGATGGTGACGACCAGGCCGCTGTTGGCAAATGGTGAGTCGTGCCGGCTCTCGCTCTGTCCGTTGGTGCAGAAGTAGCCGGGTTCGCTGACGCTGGGCATCACGTATCCCCCGGCACACATGCAGAAGGTGAACAGATCGCCGGTTCCCGTACGCACCGACAGTGCATAATCGGCGGCTCCCAGGGCGGGGTGTCCGGCCCGGTCCGCGTAGCACGCCGAATCGATCTGCTGCTGGGGCTGCTCGATCCGGACGCCAAGCTGAAAAGGCTTGGCCTCCATGGGAACGCCGCGGCGCAGCAGCATGCCGTAGGTATCACGGGCGCTGTGGCCAATGGCAAGAATCGCCACCTGGGCCGGGATGTGGCCCGAGCTGGTGGACAGTCCCATGAGCCGGCCATTGTGGATCTCCAGGTCCTCGACCCGGCAGGAAAAGCGGATCTCACCACCCCGTTCCTCGAACTTGCGGCGCAGGGTCCGTACGACCAGCGGCAGGCGGTTGGAGCCCAGGTGCGGCCGGTGTTCATACACGATGGACGGCTTACCATGGCATTCCGCCAGGATCTCGAGGATCCGCTGCACGTCCGGGCCGGAGTTACGGGACGTGAGCTTGCCGTCGCTGAAGGTCCCTGCGCCGCCCTCTCCGAACAGGTAGTGACTCTCGGGATCGAGGGATCCACCGGCATCGAAACGGCGCACGTCCGCCACGCGGTCCTTGATGGCCCGCCCGCGTTCCAGGATCAGCGGGCGATAGCCGTCGCTGGCCAGCAGGTAGCCGGCGATCAGCCCGGCCGGTCCGGCGCCGACGATCACAGGCCGGTGTGCCAGCGGCTGCTTGCCGGGATCCGGCCACCAGAACCGGTCCGGCACGAAATCCCGGACATCCGGGTTCGATCCCTGGCCCATCGGCCTGGAGGCCAGCTCGGGGACATCCACTTCCATCGCGTAGACGAAGTGCAGGTCGTCGTGGCGGCGGGCGTCGAGACTCTTGCGCAGGATTCTCCACCGCGCGACGGCCTGGCGGTCGACGCCCAGGCGGCGGGCGGCGTGGTCCGGCAGGGTCTCTTCGGGATCGTCGATGTCCAGACGGATATTGCTGATCTTGACGGACATGGGTGGCCGCGCGAGGAGGCGAAGAGAAGGATCAGCCGGTCATTCAACGTGACGGCTGCGACGCGACGGGACCGAAGCACACCAGGGTGATATCGTCCACCTGAACGTGGTCGGTCGAATACTCCCGGATATCTTGAAGGATGGCACGTCCGACCATTCCCGGACTGCCTGCCGCCTCGGCGACCTTGCGCAGGAGCCGGGGATTCTCGCGGGTGTGGTAGATTTCCTCGCGCAGATTGCGGGCGTCGGTGACACCGTCGGAGTAGACGACAGCGACATCGCCGACGTTCAGGATGACCTCGCGATACCGGTACTCCGAGCCGGGCACGATCCCCAGTGGGAAGCCGGCGATCTCCTCGCCGACCTCTTCCACCTTACCGCTCGCGCGGCGGATGATCACAGGAGGGTGGCCGGCGGAGCTCAAGGCCAGGGTGCGGCTGTCGATATCGAGCACACACAGGCTGAGCGTGATGAATTTTTCATCAATGCCAGCGGAAAGCAGCAGGTTGTTCAACTCGCTGGCGGCCGCCCCCGGGGAGTTCTGGGTGAGGATGCAGTAGCGGGTGTCTCCGGAAAACTTGGCCATCATGAGCGCCGCGGCCACTCCCTTGCCGGAGACGTCGCCCACGGCGACCGCCCAGCGATTCTCCGGCAACGGAACGAAGTCGTAGTAGTCTCCACCCACCTCGTAGGCCGGATCATAATGCGCGAAGAACTCGTAGCCGGGGATCTCGGGCACGTCTTGCGGTAAGAACCGCTTCTGCACCTGCTCGGCCAGCTTCAGATCGCGGTCCAGCCGCTCCCGTTCCAGCAGCGACTCGTGCAGGGTGGCGTTCTGGATCGAGATGGCCGCCTGGCTGGCCACCGCGGTGAGGACATCGAGGTCTTCCTGATGAAACTGCTTGCGATCGCTGGTATCCAGCTGCAAGATCCCCAGCGCCTGACCGTCGGGCGTGACCAGAGGGACGCACATCACCGAGCGGATCTTCAGATCGGCGATCGAGGCGCTGGTCGGCAGGTTCTTGTCCATGCTCGCGTCCTGGCTGAGCACGGCCTTCTTCTGGACCAGCACGTGGTTCACGATCGACCGGCTGATGCTCACCTGGGCCTCGTCGGCCGGGATGGTCGACGAGAAGTTGGCGCGGCGGTTGGGGCGGCAGCGGAACGCCTTGCGCACCAGCCGCTTGGTTTCCTGGTCGACGAGGATCAGGAAGAGCCGTTCGGCCTGCGGGAAAAGTTCCATGAGCGAATCGAGGATCCGCGGGGCCACCTTGTCGATCTCGAGCTCGGTCGAGAGGTTGCGCGTGATCTCGAGGATGGCCTTGAGCTTCAGCTCGGGCTTGACCATGCTCGCCATCGCACTGGACCGCGAGGCGTCCAGCGTATGCAGATGAGGCACTTCAGCGCTGTCGCCGTCGGCGACGATGACGATCTCGCCATTTGCCTCCGCGTCGCCCGCCGGCAGCTTGTAGTAAAAGAGAAATTCGACATCGCAAATATTGATTCGGTCGCCCGGAGCGAGGCGATGGTCGGCGCCCGGGAAGAGCTTGCCGTTATTGACTTTGGTCTGGTTTCGCGAGTTCAGGTCGGCCACGAAATACTCGTCGCCCTTGCGGTAGATCTCCGCATGACGGCGGCTGACGCCGTTGGGATCGAGCACCACGTGGCAATGCTCGGGTGACCGTCCGATGACGGTCCGATCCTGCTTCAGCTCGATGATCTGTCCGGCGGCGGCGCCGCTGATCCGCTTCAGTAAAGCCATGACCCGTGCTCCCGACCCCCGCCCGTCTACCCGAGACGCGCAACCGCGGAGGCGACTAGCGATTGGCCCATTCTAACATCTGAACTCTTCTGAGGTAACCGGCCAGACGACTCTGAATGGCGGCCAGCTTCTGCTTCTTGAGATCCGACGCCAGCGGACCTGGCTGTGTCGCCAGCCTGAGCGCGTCGGCAACCACCTCGACCGAGAACTCGATCAGACCGGGATCATACAGGTTCACTCCGTCACGTGCACCCGGCCGAGCGCGTTCGTCCGGTGCGGCGATACGCGACATGCCGTCGATCACGCCGTCGAGGTCCCTGGAGAGCAGCGCGATGCCGCAGTCGATGATCTGTGCCAGCTCCTGATCGGGGGTCTTGGCGCCTTGCCAGGCCGCCAGGTCCGCCTTCAGGTGCACCAGGCGATCTTGGTCGCGCTGCCGGTAGAGTCGCCGCGCGTACTGGAGGTAGGCCGGCGAGACCCATTCCGAGGAATGGGGATGAAACCCCGGCACGGCCAGCCAGGCGGCGTCGAGATCCAGGTCGGCGGCACGGAGCAAGGCATACCGGTACTGTTCCTCGGCCGTCTCCTGCCGGGGAACGGTGGCCCAGCGTGGCTCCGCCGCCAGTGCGGGCAGCCTGCGCGTTGCGGCCTCGCCCTCCGGCAGATCCGCCGGCCGCGCGTTCCACCCCAGCCCCGCACCCACGACGACGAAGATCAGGCCGGCCGCGAGAAGTGTCATCGGACGGTCGATCCGTCGTACGAGCGATGCAAGTTGAGACCCTGTGGCCGTGACGCCGACGCCGCTCTGGCTGCCGGTCAGAAGGCTGGTGCCCGATGGGCTGCTCGGGGTGCTCGAGAAGGGCCGAGAGTTCTCCTCGAACTGCCGGGATATGGAGAGGGCGTTGTCATCGCCCATGGTACCGAGAGTCGCTTGCAGCGAGCTGCGGATCCTCGCGAGGTCGACCAGCATCTCGGCCGCCGACGGGTAGCGATCCGCGGGGCTCTTGGCCATGAGCTTGAGCACGAGCCGATCCAGCTCGGCGGGCACGTCGGGACGGCGAACCCGCAGGCTCACCGGCTGCTCGGTCACGTGCTTCATGGCCAGGGCGATGGCCGACTCGGCGCGAAACGGGGGCTCGCCGCTGAGCATGTGGTAGAAGGTGACCCCCAGCGAGTAAAGATCGCTGCGGTGATCCAGGGGCTTTCCCTGCGCTTGTTCCGGGCTCATGTAAAGCGGCGTGCCCATGGTCGTTCCCGGCTGCGTGACGTGCAGCCGATCCGCTCCCAGGTCGCGGCAAAGCCCGAAGTCGGCAACTTTCACCCGGCCCTTGCGGGTGAGCAGCAGGTTCTCGGGCTTGATGTCGCGATGGACCAGCCCCACCTCGCCGGCCGCACCGATCGCCTGACCCGCCTGGCGCATGATCGACAGCGCCAGGGGCAGGTCGAGGGCCCCCTTCTTGTTGAGATAATCGCGCAGGTTCGTGCCCTCGACATACTCCATCGCGATGAAGCGAACCTGGTCGACGTAGCCGAGAGTGTAGACGTGGACGATGTTCGGGTGGTTCAGCTTGGCCACTGCCGTGGCCTCGGTCTCGAAGCGGCTCAGATAAACCGGTTTGGACAGGTAGCGCGGATGCAGTACCTTGAGTGCGACCGATCGGCTCAGGCTGACCTGAGTGGCCAGGTAGACCTGACCCATGCCACCCTTGCCGATCAGTCGCTTGACCTCGAAGTCGCCCAGGGTCGTGCCGGTCAGGTCGCGGACCGGGCCTTCCGTCGACTCGGACGACCAGGCCGACGTGTCGGCGGCTGTTCCCTGATCCTGACGACTCATCGTACCGGTTCAAATCCTGAAGATGCCGAGATGAAGCAGGCGGTTGCTCGGTCCGCTCATCTTGCTCGGACCTATGTCGTATTTTACAGGAGACCCTCCCAAACTCGCAAACGCGAAACCGTGACTGGCCGGAAATACTCTGCGCCGAACGGCCGTTCGGGACGGGACCGAAGATCGTTGGAGCGCGCGGGCCGGCCGGCTGCGATGCTGCCCTGAAGCTGAACCGCGGGCACGCCGCGGAAAAGTGGATCGAAGCGCGTTGCCCGATCCGGTCAAAACGCCTATCGTGAGATGATGTGATCGGCTTGCAGCCGGGCGTCCGGGCCTCGCCCTCTGAAGACCCGGACCGGCGGCCCGGCCAGCGCCGCTGAGATCAACGCCGAGGGGGCTGGGAGGTTGAACAATGCGCGGCACGCGGCAATGGTGGGCCGGATTCTCCGTGGCGTGGCTGGCCCTCTGCGTCTCTACGGGTGACCGTCTCCTGGCGCAGAACGGGGACGTCGCCTTTCAGGCGATCGTGGGTCAGCCGCAGGGCTTGCCGCAACTGCCACCCCAGGGTGCCTGGGGTGAGGTGGTCAACGTGACCACGCGGTGGCTGGTCATCCAGAACCACACCGGCCAGCAGTTTCCGGTCGCCATCGAGGATATCCAGGAATTCCTCATTCGCTGGCCGACCAGCCTGAACGATCTGGACCTGAACGGTCAATCCTGGATCGAAGCCGTGGGCCAGGATGCCGGCTCGAACGTCGTGATGACCAACCATATCGACATCTTCAACGGCACGAACCGCACCCTGGTCGCTCCCACGTACAACAGCCTCTTGTCCAACAACATGGTGGTCACCACCCTGGATCCCGGGTTCAACCGGTTCATGAAGCCCTGGGACTACGCGGGCCAGAACATGCTCTATGGCTGGGCCTACCCGGTACCGGCCAATACCAGCGGCATTCCCTCGAGGTTGCACGTGGTGGGCAATGCCATCAGCAGCAGCCCCCAGGGGCCAATGATTCGCGTTGGCTTGCCCGGAAACAATGCGGCCACGGTGGTGCCTGATAACTCCGGCCAGATGACCATGACGGAGGTCACGCGCGGCACCGCGGCCCTGGCCCGCAAGGGCGACTTTGCCTTCATGCTGCCGCTCCAGATCGCGCCTCGCGGCCTGATACTGACCCAGCTGGTGCTCTACAAGCAGGTCCCCTTCGTTCAGTTCAACCGTAATCGTTGACCGGAGCTGGCCCGCCCGTGCTCCAGCGACCGGGGCTCATTGCGCGCGACGGCGCATCTGCCGCAGCGCCAGCTTGTGAATGTTCGAGACGTTCTGCCGCTGGCAGCCGCGCAGGGCCGCAATCTGCCGGTGGCTCATGCCCATGTCATACACCTGATGGAGGACCTGGCTCTGGTGCTCCGGCAGGCCGCGCTTCAGGTGGTCGACGAACTCCTGGGTCTCGAAGGGGGCCGGTCCCGGATGCGTCGGCACGTCCATCCCCAGCGGCATCTGCCGTGCCGACCTGGCGATTCGCTTGCGGAACGCACGCGCCAGTTGCGGCAGGAGGCAGTGTTTGTAAAACGACTTGAAGGTCTTGCAGCCGCGCCCTTCACGGAAGTAGCGTGCGGCGCCGATGAGTGCGTCGTGGGCGACCGTGCGGACTTCATCGTCGTCATAAGGCCAGTGCGCGTGGTCATAGGCCACGGCCATTGCGTACACGTACCACTTCTCGATCAGTGCTTGCTGCTCGCCGGTCAGCGGCCCATTCTTATGGTACCTGGAAACCCTGATCGTTTCTGCTGCGGGTTCCGCGCATACGAGGTCCATGGCCGATCTCCACGGAAAAGGAGACACAGTTGCCGAGCGGCTGGGATTGGCATCGTCCCTACCGTTCGTGCCGGCCGCGTCGAAGTCCGCTGGCTGCACGCGGCCAGGCTGGTGATGCACGCCGGGAGCCATGCCCCGGCAGAACGTTTGTTTCGAGATCGAGGCTTTCGCAAAACCTCAGATCGGCGCCCGGGCCGCTGGCCCGGGATTCCGTCACATACCGCGGTCTGCAATCGTCGCAGGTGGTCGGTCGGTGGTCCGTCAACCGTCGCAGGTGGTCGGTCGGTGGTCCGTCAACTTGGAAACGGTGAATCAGAACGTTGATTCCCAGGCGAGCGTCGATCCGTTGCCATGCACGGATCCTTCCAAAGAAACCTGTTGAGTTACTTGTCGCAGCATCACGGTTGCACTCAAATCGTAACGGCGCGAAGCACGCTTGAGGCTTCATGGCCCTTGCATAGTCTGTCGTTGACTCGTTTCCTAGTATAACTCAGCGATCTGGAATGGCAACGGAATTCCCTGCTTTTTTATGCTGCCCTCAGTTCCACTGGGCATCAAGGTGCATTATGTCAAGATACACACGAATCATTGTGCCTTTACTGGATTCAACCCGAACACGGCGTTTTTGCGGACATCAGGACCTGGATCGATGGAAGACATTTTGATCAAAGAGTTCTACAAGTTTCTTGGACGCGACTTCAGGGTTGTGACGAGTCGCGATGATCGATCGACCGGCACGTCCCATTCTCTCAAGGTCTATCGGACTGGCAGTGAGCGCGATGGCCATGGCATCGGCCAGAGGTTCAACGGCACCAGGAGGAACGAGCCAGCCATTAATTCCCGGCTCAATGAGTTCAGCGTGGGCCGCAATGCGGGTGGTAATAACCGGACGGCCCAACGCAAGCGCCTCCAGGAAAACGGTGGGAAGCCCCTCGGCAAGGCTGGACAGGACCAGGGCTCGAGCCTCGAGTAACTCGTCGAGAACCCCTTGATTGCTCAGGCAACCCAAGATCAGGACTCTTTCTTCCAGGTCCAGATGCGCGATCAAGCGCTCGATCTCCGAGCGTTTCGGACCGTCGCCGACTATAACTATCTGGAAGTCCAACGCGCGGTTACGCATGAGGGCCGCAGCTTGAATCAGGATGGCATGCCCTTTCTGCTCGACGATACGGCCGATGCATACGAGTCGGGGCATTGAAGGGACCGGCGCCGGATCATAATTCAAGAATCTTGAATTGACGCCGAGTTGAACCACATGAATCCTGGGCCAATCATGGTAATCAGCCCAGCGATAGAGCTGGCTTCGAGTGAAAGCGCTGATCGCGATGACGAAACTGGCATGATGGACCTTTTCCCCGAGGCTGAGCGACCATGGTCTGTCAAATTCCTCTGGGCCATGAACCGTGAAACTAAAAGTCGGACCACCGAGAACCTTGCACAAGAGCGCCACGGTCGTCGGATCGGTAGCGTGATGTGTGTGAACATGCTGGATCGAAGCGCGTTCAAACCACTCTCTCAACACGCATGCCTCACACAGATAGACTAGATTGACGAAGATACCTCGCTCGGAGCGCATTCCGAACCGCAAAGCTAGCCTCAAAGCTCGCAGGAACATCACCGAGCGTTTGAGTGCAGTTGCCAGGAACGCAGAGATGAGACCGGCCACCCCAACCTCGAGTACCGCGCGAGTTCGGCCTTGCTCCGCAACATCACGTGGTTCGACGAGATTGTGAGCCCATCTGCGAAGGGTGTATCTCTGGACCAGCACATTCCTCACTTCAACAGCTTCGATCTCGTTCCTAATAAACGTCTGGCTCGGAGTGGGGTACGTGCCTAGCAAATAAGCAATCCGTAACGAGTCGCACTGCCGGTGAGCGCTGCCGAGTCCCTCCATCTTGCACAAGCAATTATCCCCGACAAAAGAATCAGCAATTCAGCACGACACACCAAATTGCAATAAATTGAGTAGTCAGTTTTACGTTGCTCGATTGTTCAATAAGCCTTCTAAATAGGTCCACACCACCTGGAAAGTGGGACAGCCGCCCTCGGCTGTCGTTCCCAGCCGAGGGCGGCTGGGCCACACTTTCCCGTTTCCAAGCTTCTATTTAGTTGCTGAAAAGCAGAAGCCCGCGCTTGATCTTCTCGAGCATCGGTTTGGCGGCTTGGCACCCGTAGGCACATCCCTTGGTACAGCCGACCGTCTTATGCCGGACTTCCCGCGCGAGAGCTCCTGTCCAAATCTCTCGTGCAGATTGGATTTTCAAGTCTCCCAGTGCCTGAAAGTCGCTGCAACAGCTAACCATGCCGGTTGGACTGATAAAAAAGGCGCGCATCCCGACGCGGCACGTTGGTACCTCAGGAATTACTTTCTTCCTCAAAAAGTGATCTGGCATGGCGCGCAACTTGTACTCCGACGTTTCGATCGGAGCCCCTGAATCCTTCATGCGCAGCAACTCCGAAATCACCTGCTCCAGCTCTGCGACCTGTTCTTCGGTCGGCCACAGCATCGTCTTCGACTCTTCGGTCCATTCACGGATAGGATGAACATCAATGGAATTTGCGCCGATTTGCATGGTCCAGAGGACAATATCGGGCATCGCCCGGAAGTTGATCGAGTTCAGCGTCGAGATTATGCGTATTGGAAATTTGATACCCTGGGCTGCTTGTTCCGCTCGCAGCTTCGATATCCCGCTACTGATCCTCTCGAATGAGCCTGGAGCGCTACGGAGGCGGTCGTGCATACTCGGAGTTGATCCGTCCATCGAAATGTCGACCTTGAGTGGACGTGTCGCCACGACCCGGTCGACGACCCGGTCGTTCACAAAGGCCGACCCATTGGTCGTGATTCCGCAGTCGAGCTGCTGATCCCGGCAATACTCCAGCAGATCGAGAAAGCCCTTCTTGACGAAAGGCTCTCCCCCGACAAACTCCAGTCTATAGTGTCCAACAAAGTCTTTCAGGGATGCAAGCGACTCCTTCCACTGGTCGATGGACAATTCTGAAACCGGTTCATAACGCCAGCATGCACACTGCAAGCACTTGTAATTACATCGTTGTGTAAGGTTGGCCTGTATCTCTGTAGGCCGCGTGAAGTCAATGCCGGTGGTCAGGTAGAGGGCCTCAGGAAGAAGCGAGGAAAAATCTCGCAGGCCGAGGCGTGCGAGCGTGGCGATGTCCATGATCACACCTTGTGAGAAAAGGGGAAGGGGTGGTGTGAGCAGCCCCCCAAAGGCCGGTGCCCCATGGAGTCTGGGGTCGTAACTGAGCGGTCCATCATCCGGGCTGCATTCACGAGGGACTTTGCGGAAATGGTCTAAAGAAAGAATAAGATTTCTCGATACCGAACACTCGTTCAACATGAATCTGGCTACCGGGAAAGAGTTGTTTCATCCGCTCTCGGGAGAGGACTCGAGTCTCCCTGAGCCATTGGACCCAACTCGGGTAGCGATCATTCCAGCTCTTTAAGATGCCGTCACGCACCGAAACAGGCAAGTACCAGAAGAACGGGATACCTGTATGACATTCAATTGGACAGAGAATGCTTGGCGTCTCTACCCAGTAGGCCGGGGCAAGACGGCGGACCTCCGCCGCGAAGCGGGCCTGGCGAGACTCGTCGCCAACGTGCTCGATCGTCGCGTTACTGAAGGAAAGATCGAAGCCGAAATCCGGGAAGATCTGCCCCAGTTCGCAGCAATCCGCTTGCACGAGAGTGAATCGATCGGTGCCGGAGACGGGCGAACTGACACCAGGTAAGTTGACGAGCGTTACACGAAAGTCATGGTCAATTAGCCGCCATAGATCCACGGTTCCGCCGAGATCGACGATCCTCGCACTCTCTGGTAGCTGAACCGATCTGAGCAGCGCTCGTAGCCGGTCCCGTCGCCAGCGCTTCCGAGCTTTCCGGAATACCCTCATGAGCAGTGGGTGTGGATTCCACATGCGACGGTTCCCCGAGTACCTTGAGCATACGCCAGATGCTTGCTCCCTGAAGATCAGTACAAACTGACTACTCCCGGGCGACTTCCAGAATCCGACGAATCAGCACCGTGCTCGCTGGCAGACCAGTACTTTCCACAGGTCAGACACGACCATCCGCGCCAGGAACAAGGCGTTTCTTACATAGCGTGGAGTCAAACGGTAAGGCTCTTGAAAGATGCGAAAGGGTGTTTCCATGTGGATTCTCTGCACCCACCGGGGTGCCCGTCGGACACGGCCAGCCGCGAAATCGATCGCCGCGCCGACCTGCACGCTAATGGGTACCCCAAGGCTGGCGAAGTTCTCAGCAATCCACAGGTCACCCTTGGGCTGGCCGAATGAGACGAAAAGGATATCTGGCCTCGCCTGGCGGATCCGACTTCTCAGCGCCTCGGTCTCTTCCTCAAGCAATTCGCGGAAAGGGGGCGATTCCACTCCCACGATCCGCAAGCACGGATACAGTGCGATGAGCTTGCGTGCTGCATCCTCTGCAACCGAAGGGCGTGCTCCGAGGAGAAATACGCGATAGCCACGGCGGGCGGCCAACTCGGAGAGACCGTAGATGAGATCCGCTCCGGTCACGCGTTCCGGCAAGGGAGTCCCCTTCCAGCGGGAGGCCCAAACAAGGGTAATGCCGTCGGCGATCACGAAAGCAGCGCCTCGGCTGATGACCTGCAGTGTCTTCATCTGGTGCGAGATCATCACAAAATTGAGGTTGGCAGTGATGAAGTAGTTCGGATGGCCGCGCGCGATGAGACGGTCAACTAGGTCGATGACCTGAGAATACTTGAGCGGGTAGAACGGAACAGACCAGATCCAGCAAGGGGAGACTCTTGCGGACACCGAAGACCCAGTCACTGGCGTGGCCGCGACGATTTCGCTCATCGGTTTCTACTTCTTCACTCCACCCGAACAATGCTGTTAAGCCATCAACCCAGGTGTCCCGGAGTTCTGCATGCGAGTTCCATGGGGCTGAGAATACCCACCCCCGCTACCCCCGGTTGTCTCGCCAGACGCCGTTACCACGGGACCTTCCGGATGGAATAACGACTCGATCGGCTGAAAATCGTAAATCTGGGCAAGAGCTCTTAACTTCTGACCAGTTGTCGAGCGGCCGATCCTGCGGACGTGGTCGCCCAGTCGCGGCCACAAGTGACCAACCGAACCGAAATCGAGCGGAAGCGCTTGAGAATCAAAATCATAAGGGTGAATATAAACAAGTGTGTTGAACTGCCTGGAGTTTGCCCATTCCATTAATGAGACGATCAAGGGCAGAGGCAGGAGACGAAAGTAGGTTCCTCCAATCACCGTCAGACGCTTCCGGCCTGAGCCGATCGATGCCAGGGGAACTTCCTGGACCCTCCCGGCACTGCCCGGTAGCGAATAGCTTCCCGTAAAGTTGCCTTGCTGTGGTCGCAGTCTTCGCGAGCTGTCAATAGTAAAGCCCATTCGCGCCAGAATCTCGCCGAACCAGGGATCACACGTGTCGGCGTCGAAGTAAGGCGCGCGATAAGTCACGATGGCCCGACCAGCCGAGTCTTCAAGGACTGACTTCGCGTTCTGAAGGTCGCGAGCGAAACGTCTAGGCCCGAGCTTTCTTACACTGAGGTGCTCGTGTCCATGACATCCGATCAAGTGACGGTTAACCATCTCGCACCAGATACTGGGCGCAAGCTCCTTCGCCAGACGACCGACAACCAAAAACGTTGCCCGCGTGTTGATCGAGTCCAGGATTTGCAGCAACACCTCGAGCTGGCGCTCCACCTCAAGCGGATGTGCTGGCTCGTTGCCGCATCGATGATCTCTCAGTTCCTGTCTGCGATAGTCCTCCAGATCGATGGTCAGAAGTGCGGGACGTCTCTGCATAGGTCGGCTCCCGCCGATGTAAGGCGACGGAGATTGCTGGTATCGATCTTGGACGCTTAGCTCGCTCAATAGGCACCCTTACCGGCCATCACGACTATGATCGTACGAAACAGGATTTCGATGTCGAGGGTCAGTGACCAGCCTCGCGCATATCGGGAATCCAGCTCGACCATAGAATTGAACGAGAGGTCGCGGCGCCCCGAGACCTGCGCCAGCCCCGTCAGACCCGGAAAGACAGAAAGACGACAGTCGTGTGCCACTGGGTCAAGAGCCGCGAGCGCCTTGCAGTCCCTCACCTGCAGGGGCCGCGGCCCAACCAGGCTCATTTCACCGTGCAAGATGTTGATCAATTGTGGTAATTCGTCGAGGCTGGTCCGTCTCAGGAACCAACCTACCCGCGTGATTCGAGGATCGTCCTTGATCCTGAAAAAAGCGACTGGCTCAGTCGCGCTACGCGAGTGCAACTCTTCAAGAAGTTTCTCGGAGTCCCGGACCATTGTCCGGAACTTGAAAATTGTGAAAGTATGTGCGCCCTTACCTAGTCGAATCTGATGAAAAAGCACGGGTCCGGGTGATTCCAGTCGAATGGCCAATGCAATAAATAGCATCACGGGAGCCATTGCGAGCAATGTCAACCCGGATAGGGTGATATCGAGCAGCCTCTTCGTGAACTGCCGAGCAGTCTTTGGCCGGAGTCTCCATTGCTATTGCCATGGCGAGATCATGTGTGGGCCTGAAGCTGGGTATGCGCATGGTGGGCGGTGTGGAGTGACAATGTATCTGTTTTTGACGCACTTGACCGCGATCTCGAAGCATCATACCAGAGGTTTAAGGAGTGACGCCTCCAGAGATCTGTCGTTCGTGAACTCGCTCAGTAATTCCAAATAAACTGGAAGAAATCGCGCATTCACGAGTATAGAAAGCAAGCCGTATTGAACGAGATAGTGAAGCAAAAAAACAACACGAACTGCCATCGCACGAAGGCTTTGAATCGTCAATTAAAGCATGCGAGCTTCCTAATACGGCGACCTTGAGGGCTGACGAGGTCAAGTCGGGAATGGACGTGCGTGTCGCCTCGACCAGGATGGAGCGGTAAACACGGCCCTGGTGCCACTGACTCAAGGCCTGATAGGGCTCGGGATCGCGGGGATTGGATGTATGAAATGGCCTGGATCGTGATTAGTTCTCACGATGCGGCCAGCAGTGATCAAATGGCTGCGCCGGCTTGCCAGCAAGTGCGAAGCGCCTAATCTAGACACTGGATATCAAGAAGTCCATCATCAGCCAGCATTGGTCGTGGCCGGTTGAGGTTCGCGTGAACGACAAGTCGCTTGCCAAACTGCTGGCCCCGCATCCGCGTGTCCGGAGCCTTCGTCCGGGCCTGCCCGATGATCAAGGGAAGTGCGTTCTTTACTGGATGCAGCGTGCGCAACGCGGAGTTGATAACCCCGCTCTGAACATGGCGATCGCGGTGGGCAATGCCGCGCGTCAACCCGTGCTCGCCGTCTTCAGCCTGACGGCCGACTATCCGGATGCCCAGCGCAGGCACTACCGATTCCTGGTGGAAGGGCTCGTCGACGCCGAGCGGGACCTGGCGGCCAGAGGCGTGCCGCTGATCGTCCGGCTGGGTGCTCCCGGTGATGTGGTCCCGGCGCTCGCGGCCGAGGTCGGCGCCTCGCTGGTCGTCGGCGATGAGAACCCGGTGCGGGTGGGACAGAAGTGGCGTGCGCAGGTCGCGGAAAGGCTGAGCGTGCCGTTCCACCTGGTGGACGCCGACGTGGTCGTGCCTTCCGCGCTCTTCCCCAAGGAAGAGTTCGCCGCCAGGACGCTCCGGCCCAAGATGCATCGAGTCTGGCACGATTACCTCAAGCCGCTTCCCAGCCCGCACGCCAGTATCGCCTGGGACGGTCTCCTGCCTGCCGGTGAGGCCATCGACGTGGAGCCGCTGATGGCCAGGCTCGGAGATGGCGGGGTGGCCGAGGTACCGGGCTATCGCGGCGGGGCGCGTGAAGCTCGCCGCCGGCTGGAACGGTTTCTTCGTGAGCGCCTGGACCACTACGCGCGCGATCGCAACGAGCCGACGCCTTACGCGACCACCGAGCTCTCCGCGCATCTCCACTTCGGCCACATCAGCCCGCTGACCATCGCCCTGGCGGCGAAGGAGCATGAAGCAGCCGGCGCGAATATCGATTCGCTGCTCGAGGAGCTGATCATAAGGCGCGAGCTGGCCGTCAATTTCGTGGTGCGCAACCCGGACTACGACCGGCTCTCCGGCTGTCCCGAATGGGCCCTTGCGACCCTTGCGAAGCACGCGGCCGACCCTCGGCCCGTCCTCTACACCCCGGAGGAGCTGGAAAGCGGCAACACCCACGACCCGCTCTGGAACGCCGCCCAGAACGAGATGGTCTTCACGGGGCGCATGCACAATTACTTACGGATGTACTGGGCCAAGAAGATCCTCGAATGGTCGCCCGACGCCGACACGGCATTTCGCATCGCCATCGATCTGAACGACCGCTACGAGATGGACGGCCGCGATCCGAACGGCTACACCGGCGTGGCCTGGGCCATCGGCGGCAAGCACGACCGCCCCTGGCCCGAACGACCGATTTTCGGAACGGTGCGGTTCATGAGCTATGAGAGCACGCGGCGGAAGTTTCATTCTGCCGCATACATCGCCTGGGTCGACAGAACGAGGGATGGAGGAGCCGGAGAAGACCATCGTGCTGGAAGGTGATTCTGGGCAGGCCGCAACAGGTTGTATGGACCTGACCCGCGCGATCGGTCAAAGCCGGGTGGCGGCTCAGCGATCACGGAGACCGCACGCCAATCACACCCTTGCCGTGCGCGGGTTCTTCATGCGAACCAGGCGATACGCACCGCAGCAGAGGCCCGCAATCCCTCCCAGAGCCAGCGCTGGGGGCTCTGGGATCTTCGCGGTCGCGATCGTCCATGTGTGGTCCGGATAGCCACCTGGCGGCTGCGCGATCCATGCCGTGATGTCGGCGATGAAACCCGTGTAGCGTTCGCTTTCCGGCAGCCAGAAAATACCCGCGCCGACGCCCAGAACAGAAAGCGATGTATCGCCGGAGACGATGATGGAGGTCGGTGTTGCGATGGCCTTGTGAATGACCGTGACGGCGTTCGGATCGGTGCTGGAGTAGGTGTCCGTGAGGCCATGACCGGAAAGGGTGAAGGTCCACGCCTCGATGTCGCTGACTCCGATCGGTCCGAAGACTCCATCCGTGGTAATCGTTCCTGAGAGGGTATATCCGTTCTGGTCGATCGGGTCATTGACGAGCTGGTAAACCATGCTGCCCGCCGTTGCCTCTGTTCCAAGGCCGCAAACCAGAGTGAGCAAGGCGGCCGCGAGCGCGAACTGCTTGGTCGACTTCATCACGGAGAAGCTCCTGGTGGTGAGAAATGGCCGTACCCAACAGATTGACTGGGGTGAGCCCATGGAGAGGAGCTTATTAAAGGTATCAAGCTCATTGCCATTTCACAAGCAAATGTGCTCGTCTGTATTGCGGTTCTTTCTTGATCCTGTGAAAACCTTGTTAAACTAGAGAAATAAGGAGAGCAGCGAGGGCGAAAGGGATTGTGTGGCCGCCTTCTCTCCGGAGGCCGGTTACGACCGAACGAAGACAGTAGACCGGCCCGAACGGCCGGCCGGCGCGAGTGCGGCACACTTGAACTTTTACTTGATTGTTCACGGCAAGGTGGAATAGATGACGATATTGGCGGCGATTTTGAGAGCGGACTCGTAGTTGTAACCCTTGCAGTCGAGCCCGGAGTGTCGTTCGAGTGCACAGCCGATGTCGTACTTGGAGTAGATGATGGCCCAGTGTCCGTTGATCTTGACGCCTTCGAGTTGGGGATAGTCCTTGCCACCGCCTGCGGCGCGCGTGTACTGGCAGTCGGAGAGGTCGAAGCCGACCTTGGTGGCGGAGTAGAGTTCGTCGTCGCGGGGGATGGGGACCAGCGGGTTGTTGGGCAAGAGTTCGGTGACGAAGCGTCGGAAGGCGGCGTCGAAGGGGGGGCTGCCGCAGGCGGCGTCGCCGAAGATGGTTCCTCCGCCGGGTTCCAGGTGTCTGCGTAGAGCGTCGAGGTCCTCGCGAGTGAAGGAGAAGCTGGCGCGGCCGTGGAGGTAGATCAGGGGGTAGTAAAGGAGGTTGGGGTCGCGGGGTGAGAGTTCCTTGTGGTTGATGACCACGTCGAAGGAGAGGGGTGGTTTGCGGAGGGCCTCCATGAGGTTGGGGACGGCGAGTGGAGCGACGTTCCACTGGCCGGCGTGCTGGAGCTTGGCGATGCGCAGGGCGCCGCGTTTGGCGCTGTCGGCCTTGAAGTCGTGGACTTCTCGGACGACGAGCTTGTCGGCGGGGAGTTCGCGGCCGGTGGCGTAGTCGACGATGTTCTGTCCGACGCGGGTGGCGAGGATGACGGCGGTGTTGGTGGGGCTGTGCTCGGCCTGGTTCCAGTAGCAGGAGAGGTCTTTGGGGGAATAGATCACGACGGTGCGGCAGCCGTGTTCGATGCCCCAGAGGGGGTAAGCGCCGGGAGTCAGCAGGTGCTTGGCACGCCAGACCGGGTGATCGTCGGAGAGGGGCCGGAGCTTGTACTCCTGCTCGGGGAACATGTCCTTGTCCTTGATGAGCTGCTTGAATCCGGCGTCGAACTCGGGGCTGGAGCAGCAGGCTTCGGCGACGAGGAAGCCGCCCTGCTCGACGTACTCGCGGATGTTCCGCTTGGCCTGGAGGCTGAGTTCGGGGGCCTTGTGTCCGTTGAAGAAGATGATGGGGGCCTGGAGCAGGTCGGCGACGGAGGCGGTGCCGGGATCGACGACCTGCCAGGTGAGCAGGTTTTTCCAGTCTCGGGAGACGATGGAGACGAGGTTGCGGATGTCGTCGGCGTCATGGTTCCAGTCGCCGCGCGGCCCGTGGCGCAGCTTGTTGACGAGCACCGGTGCGCGGCCCTTGGCCAGGAACAGGATCGCGAAGCTGGTGGCGACCACCGGCTGTTCGGTGACGCCTCTCCAGAAACCGGACAGGCGGTCCTGGGTGCGCACCAGCTCTTCGGCCCCGGAGCGGTACCAGTCGTGCTGGCCGAAGAAGCGGATGCCGCCCAGCCGGCCGGCGCGCTCCAGCCCGTAGAGGAAGTAGTGCTTCCACTGCTGGCCCATGGGGAAGTTCTGGCCGACGCTGAAGTTGGCCGCCAGCCAGTCGGTCGCCGCGCGGAGACGCGGGTTGTCGGCGCCCTGGCCGCAATTGTGGATCAAGGCGCCCTGGAGGTATTCGGATCCCTGGAACCGTTTCGAACCGGTGATGACCAGGCTGGAAATGCCGGCGCAGGTCATGCTCGAGGTCGAGATCGGATCGCCGAAGTGGTAGCCCCAGCCGCCATCCCTGCGCTGAGCTTTCTCCCAGTAGAGCCGCGCCAGGGCCCAGACCTCGGGCCTCACTGGCACGCCGGCCTCACTGGCGGCGTTGAGGCCGAGCAGGGCGTACTGGGTGTTGGAATTGTCGCCGCCCTGAGGGACCTCGGTGTAGGTCCAGCAGCCAGGGTTGCCGCGCTGGCCGGGTTTGATCTGGGCGGCCTCCAGCCAGCTCGCGTTGGCGGCGATCCGGAGCTGGTCGCGCTGGGGATCGGCCGTCTGGAACACCATCGTCTGGAGCGCAATCGCGTAGGTGCTGCGGAGATCGTCCGGGCCGAAGCGGCGGAGGTGCGCCAGCGCCCTGCTGATGGCCGGAGAATCCGGCTTTTCGCCGGCGGTCAGAAGTGCCAGTGTGACCAGGCTGGTGGTTCCCGTCTTGGCCTGGGCGCTGGCGTCCTCCCACGAGCCGTCGGGCTTCTGTTCTTGCTTGAGGAACCGCAGGCCGTCGCGGATGGCATGCTCCACGTCTTCCCGTGTGACGGCCCCTGGTGCCGGACTGCCGGCAGCAAGAATCACGATCAGACCTGCGATCGCGCTGGCTGGTCGAGCCAGGGCTCCGGGGAGACGCAGCATGGCGAGGACCCTCAAGTTGATCATGGTGTTCATCGATCACGGCAAGGTGGAATAGATGACGATATTGGCGGCGATTTTGAGAGCGGACTCGTAGTTGTAACCCTTGCAGTCGAGCCCGGAGTGTCGTTCGAGTGCACAGCCGATGTCGTACTTGGAGTAGATGATGGCCCAGTGTCCGTTGATCTTGACGCCTTCGAGTTGGGGATAGTCCTTGCCACCGCCTGCGGCGCGCGTGTACTGGCAGTCGGAGAGGTCGAAGCCGACCTTGGTGGCGGAGTAGAGTTCGTCGTCGCGGGGGATGGGGACCAGCGGGTTGTTGGGCAAGAGTTCGGTGACGAAGCGTCGGAAGGCGGCGTCGAAGGGGGGGCTGCCGCAGGCGGCGTCGCCGAAGATGGTTCCTCCGCCGGGTTCCAGGTGTCTGCGTAGAGCGTCGAGGTCCTCGCGAGTGAAGGAGAAGCTGGCGCGGCCGTGGAGGTAGATCAGGGGTAGTAAAGGAGGTTGGGGTCGCGGGGTGAGAGTTCCTTGTGGTTGATGACCACGTCGAAGGAGAGGGGTGGTTTGCGGAGGGCCTCCATGAGGTTGGGGACGGCGAGTGGAGCGACGTTCCACTGGCCGGCGTGCTGGAGCTTGGCGATGCGCAGGGCGCCGCGTTCGGCGCTGTCGGCCTTGAAGTCGTGGACTTCTCGGACGACGAGCTTGTCGGCGGGGAGTTCGCGGCCGGTGGCGTAGTCGACGATGTTCTGTCCGACGCGGGTGGCGAGGATGACGGCGGTGTTGGTGGGGCTGTGCTCGGCCTGGTTCCAGTAGCAGGAGAGGTCTTTGGGGGAATAGATCACGACGGTGCGGCAGCCGTGTTCGATGCCCCAGAGGGGGTAAGCGCCGGGAGTCAGCAGGTGCTTGGCACGCCAGACCGGGTGATCGTCGGAGAGGGGCCGGAGCTTGTACTCCTGCTCGGGGAACATGTCCTTGTCCTTGATGAGCTGCTTGAATCCGGCGTCGAACTCGGGGCTGGAGCAGCAGGCTTCGGCGACGAGGAAGCCGCCCTGCTCGACGTACTCGCGGATGTTCCGCTTGGCCTGGAGGCTGAGTTCGGGGGCCTTGTGTCCGTTGAAGAAGATGATGGGGGCCTGGAGCAGGTCGGCGACGGAGGCGGTGCCGGGATCGACGACCTGCCAGGTGAGCAGGTTTTTCCAGTCTCGGGAGACGATGGAGACGAGGTTGCGGATGTCGTCGGCGTCATGGTTCCAGTCGCCGCGCGGCCCGTGGCGCAGCTTGTTGACGAGCACCGGTGCGCGGCCCTTGGCCAGGAACAGGATCGCGAAGCTGGTGGCCACGGTCCGGTCGGCCTCGATCAAGACACCCTGCCAGTATCCCGAAAGCCGGTTCTGCTCGTGCACCAGCTCCTCCGCGCCCAGGCGGTACCAGTCATAGCGGCCGAAGAACCTCAGGCCCCCCAGCCGGCCCGCCCGCTCCAGCCCATACAGATAGTACAGCTTCCACTGCTGGCCGTTGCCGTAATTCTGACCGACCTGAAAATGGCTGGCCATCCAGTCGATGCCGCGCTGGAGACTGGGACTGGTGGAGCCCCTGCCGCAATTGTGGATCAGCTCGCCCTCGAGCGATTCCAGGCCGCGGAAGCGTTTCAGGCCGGTGATGACCAGGCTGGAGATCCCCGCGCAGGTCATGCTGGCCGAGGAGGCGGCCGTGTCCGGCGTGTACGCCCAGCTTCCATCGTGCTTCTGGTTCCGCTCCCAGTAGTCGCGTGCGAGGGCCCAGACCGCGGGCTTGATGGGTACGCCGGCCTCGCTGGCCGCGCCAAGGCCAAGCAGGGCGTACTGGCTGTTCGAGTTGTCGCCCGGCTGGGCGCGCTTCGAGCTGGAGTAACTCCAGGATCCCGGCCAGGGCACAGGGTCGCCCTCGCGGATCTGGGCGCCTTCCAGCCAGGTCACATTGGCGGCGATCCGTAGCATGTCGCGATCGGGCTCGGCTGCCGCGTACACCATGGTCTGGAGGGCAATGGCGTAGGTGCTGTTGAGCTGGTCCGGCGTGAAGCCGCGCAGGTAGTTGAGCGCCTTGCGGATCTGTGGAGAATCGAGCTTCTCACCCGCGGTCAGAAGAGCCAGGGTGACCAGGCTGGTGGTGCCGGTGCGGGCATCGCCGTGAACGTCGGCCCAGGAGCCGTTGTCTTTCTGGGCTTGCTTGAGGTAGCGGACGCCGTCACGTATGGCACGTTCCACCTCATCGCGTCCCACTGCGGCCTGGGCCGCTCCAGGGTGGAGCAGGGCGACAAGCAACAGGCCGGGGACCAGCTTCCGCGTACTCCAGGATCGCACGCTTGCTGCGATCGGCATGGCTGGCTCCTGGAAACAGATCGGACGAGGACGACGTGTTCGGGGATCGACTCCTTTACTATGTCCAGAGACGAGGGTGGTCGGCAAGAGCCCCAGCCCGGCTGGCGTGCACCCAGCTTCAGCGCCTCGAGTCGGCGAGGGAGACTGTTCCGGGGCCCTGGTCGGCCACGGGCCGCTTGAGGATCAGGCCGCTGTTCCAGGCGACCAGGTAAATGGACATGCCGTCCGAGGAGAAGACGGGAGGAACCGGAGCGGCGTCCTGGTCCACGATCCGCGGCATCTGCCCTTGCGGCACGCGCGGCAGGGCTGTCGCGGGGTCGATCTCGATGGTGACCACCTCCAGCCGGATCTTCCGCTGTCCCAGCGGCCGCGCCAGGTAAGCCAGCCGAAAAACACCATCCTGCCCACGCTCCACGGTCGGAAATCGCCGCATCATCGCGCGATCGCCGGTGGCGTCGGACGCGGGTATTTCCAGTTTCGCGGCCGCTTCGACCGTGGCACCGTCGTCGCGCATGACCAGCCAGAACAGTTCGGTGGCCTCGGTGGCCGGTCGGTTGGCACTCTTGACCTGGGGGATGACGGTGACGATCAGCAGGCGGCGCAGCAGAGGATGGCGGGACCAGAAGGGATCAGTGACGAACGGCGCCTCGCCGGCGTGCGTCACCTTCCAGTCCACGAGCGTCGGCTTCGTGGCCTCGGCGCTGGCGGCGTCATCCTCGCCGGTCGGGGCGAGGCCTGCTTCCCAACCCGGGAAGTCGTGGCGGTAAAGACGGCCGTCGCCGGCGGCGAAAACGATCCTTCCAGGACGTGCAGGCACCCAGCAAACCCGCCCGCTGGGCAGCAGGTCGAGCTTGAACTCCTCGATGACCTCGCCTTGCGGCACTCGCACACGCGCCAGACCAGAGAAAGACTGGTCCAGACCCAGCATCGACGCGCGAAAACTCTGGCAGACCGCCTCGGTTTCACCGTCCGCGTCCCGCCACGGAGAGATGCTCATCTGCCCGAAGCGATTGCCTGAGGGCAGTTCCATCACATCACACTGGGTGCTCTGGCGGTCGATCAGGTAGCAGGACTCCCGGTTCGCGGCATGACCCGGCCAGGTCCCTGATGTGATCGCCTCCAGCTTCGTGGGGCTCAACGGCTGCTCGCCGGGTGTCGATGCGTGCAGAAAGGACACGGCCAGCGCCAGCAGGAAGGAGCATCCAAGCAGCAACGAAAAAGCGCGGACCAGCACAACGAACCGCTTGCGCATCACTTTCTCCATGGTGGGCAGGCCACGTGACAGCATTGTCCCGATGCGCGAAGCCCATCGGAATGCAGGGCGGGTTGCCGGCAGACGACCACCGGCACGCAAGGCCTGGAGTGTGGTGGGACCAGATCAATCCTATCCTAGAACAATCACCGGCAGTATGCTCTCGTGTCAGCCTCCTACTAATAATATAGCGATACAACGGCAAGACCCGTGCCGTGGGGATTGGAATCGACAGCAACTCACGCACGGGTCCGCCCGTTGCTCACCCTAGTGCACGCATGCATTCGCGGCTGAGGCGACCGGTCACTGCGCGGAAAACCTCTTCAGGCAAGAGATTCGGGCAAAGTGAATGAGACCGTGGGTCCATAGGATAGGACCCGATGCGCGATCCTGGTTGGCTGCTCGCGCGTGAGGATGAGACCGGGAACCCTGGGTGATTCGACTGGCGATGCGGTCCGCGCGCTTGAATCACACGTTCACGCGGCGCTACAATGACCGGAACCTGATCATTCGTCGCCGCTCACTCCCGTGGTTGAATTTCCGGCCCGAGCGGCGCGCGTGGCGGGCTTGCCCGTCGTAACTTCCAGTTTCGGAACTGTTTCCATTCACTGGTGAACTCGGATATACGCATGTCAACAGCGGGCGACCGGATCACGCAGCTCCTTGACGAGTTTCGGCACTCTCGCGACGTCATGGTGGCCGAACTGAACAAGGTCATCATTGGCCAGCGCGACGTGATCGAACTGATCCTCGCGTCCATCTTCACGCGCGGACATGTGCTGCTCGTGGGCGTGCCCGGTCTGGCCAAGACGCTCATGGTCAGCTCGATTGCGCGAATCCTGGACGTCAGCTTCAAGCGCATCCAGTTCACCCCTGACCTGATGCCCTCGGACATCACCGGGACGAACGTGCTGGAAGAACCGGAGGCCGGCCGGCGCTCATTCCGGTTCGTGCCGGGGCCGATCTTCGCCAACATCATCCTGGCCGACGAGATTAACCGGACGCCGCCGAAAACCCAGGCAGCCTTGCTTCAAGCCATGCAGGAGCGCGAGGTCACGGTGGGGCAAGACACGCTGCATCTGCCCGATCCGTTCTTCGTGATCGCGACCCAGAACCCGATCGAGCAAGAGGGAACCTATCCGCTGCCCGAGGCGCAGCTTGACCGCTTCATGTTCGATATCCGCGTCGGCTACCCCTCGCTTGAGGAGGAGAAGAGGATCCTCCTGTCCACGACCAAAGGCGAGGTCCCCGATCTCAAGAAGGTGCTCTCCGGCAAGGCCATCGTCAACCTTCAGAAGCTGGTCACCTCGGTGCCCGTGTCGGAGTACACCGTCGATTACGTGACCCGGCTGGTGCGGGCAACGCGTCCCAACGACGAGAAAGCGCCTCAGTTCGTCAAGGAGCTGATCGACTATGGTGCAGGCCCGTGCGCCGGGCAGAACCTGATCCTGGCCGGCAAGGCCATGGCGGCGATGGACGGGCGGTTCAGCGTCTCGCTCGACGACATCCGCAAGGTGGCCATCCCCGTGCTTCGCCACCGCATCAGCACCAACTTCCAGGCGCAGGCGGAAGGCCAGTCCACCGAGAGTCTCGTGAAGCGGCTCTTGACCGAGATCCGTGAGCCGGAGACCCCGAAGTACGAGAGGAAATAGTCCGGAAGTCATGGCGGCGAGCGACTCCACCTGGAGGCTGAGTTATGGCGACTCAACGACCCATACTACTCCTCGGTCCCGACGACTCCGGCCGATCTGTCTCGGCCGAGGAATTCGAGGAAGCCGAATTCGAACCCCGTTGGAGTTACGAGCGCGAGGAAGGAAGGCTTGTCGTCATGCCTCCTGACAGTCCCGAGCATGATTTCAGCTCCGAACCAATGCGCGACTATCTGGGGGCTTACCGGCTGGCTCATCCCGAACTCGTGGAATTGGTCGCCTCGGAATGCTGGGTCCGCGTGGATGCAGGGACAGATCGGATCGGGGACATCGGCGTTTTTCTGGTCGGTAACCGATCAGGGCTGGCACGTCCTCAGCGGGCTCCAGAGATGGTCTTCGAGGTCGTGAGCCCTGGCCGTGCGTCGCGCGAACGGGATTACGTCAAGAAACGCAGAGAGTATCATCGGCTCGGAGTGTACGAATACGTCATCATTGATCGGATGCGGCGTCGGGTCACTGTGTACGTCGACGTAGCAGGCAGGTATCGCAAGACCGTGCTTCATCCCGGCGATCGCTATGGGAGTCGCTTGCTTCCTGGCCTCGAGGTTCCGGTCGACATTCTGCTCTACCTCGCCCTGGATGTGAACAACTGCCGGATCGTGCTCCTTCCAAGACTAAACCCAAAACAAGCGTAATATATTATTCGAAATATGTACAATGAAAGTAATCATGTGATTCCATCGATCACGTACCTTCGACTACCCGGAGGCCCTGGCCCCTGGCTTTCTCAGCCGCGTTTGATTGATGGCGTCCATCAAGGTCACGACGTGGGCCTCGGAGCAGCGACGGCAGAATTTCCCGGCCGTCGTGGGGTCGGGGATGCGCTGGGTGCCCAGGGCGTTGAGGTAGACCTCGTCGAGGACTCTCCGTTTGCGTTCGTTGAGGATTTTGCGGTTGCGTTCTCGTCTCTTTTTGCGCTTGTGTTTCCGGTCTTCCTGGAGATAGCAGGATTCACTCGAAAGCCTCCGTTGCTTGGAATAGTGAGGATGTGTTCGAACCTACATTATTTCAAAATCTCCGTAGGTTTTCGAGTTTTTTCCCGGATTTCGACCAGGTTGGTCCACGTCTCACGCTTGGTCAAGGGGTAGAAACGATCTGGTCAGGCGGCACGAGTGCACTACGATCGAAAGAATAGCGACGGTCGATGACGTGGCTGGTCTACCGGAGCGGTTCTGGCCGGGAGGATAACCTGACGCCTAGAATGGTCAAAGACACGGTTGGGAAACCTGGCCAATCCCCATGGTCAGGTACCGCGAGTCTGACATCAGCCCGGAGGAGCCGGAGCAGTTCGATCGAGACCTGCCGGGCTATGAGTTTCTTCCGCGAGGCTTTCCGAAGCCTTGCCAATTTGCCCTGAATTCTTGGGTCGAGCCGGAGCATTTTATTGGTCATAAGACACCGCATAGCATGATCGACGATTGGTCGCGGGTGTTCGAACCGGCCGAGAACCATCAGGCCCTCGCCCCGGGGCATCGGCCCAGCGGGGCCTTCGGTCTGAGCGGAAGTCCGGTGTGGCGGCTCGGCGCGTCAGGAAGAAGCACCACGGAGTGGACACCCGAGGCGAGCCGGCTGGTCGGCATCGTCACGAACTGGAATCCCGACCATAAAGTCTTGATCGCGACCTCGGCGGCCAGGCTTCTCGAACTCGGGCGTACCGAAACCAAAGTGGAGGCTTGATGCCTGGAACCGCGGAAAAGTATCTGAAGCCCGAGGTCATCCGCCAGGTGGCGCGGCTTGATCTGCGGGCCAAGTTCATCGTCGAGGGCTTCATCGCGGGCTTGCACGCCAGCCCCTTCCAGGGGTTCTCGGTCGAGTTCTCCGAGCATCGCAAGTACACCGCCGGAGACAACATCTCGGACGTGGACTGGAACGTTTACGCCAAGACCGACCGCTTCTACATCAAGAAGTTTCAGGCCGAGACCAATCTCACCGGCTACCTGGTGATGGACCTTTCCGGCTCGATGGGCTACACCTACCGGCAAGAGCTCACCAAGTTCGAGTACAGCATCAGCCTGGCGGCCGCACTTTGCTACCTGATGATCCATCAGCAAGACCCGGTGGGCCTGGTCGCCTTCGATCAGAAGATTCGCCAGAGCCTGGCGCCGGGGAGCAAGCGATCGCAGCTTGGCAACGTGCTGTCGCTGCTCGCCAAGCTGAAGCCGGAGGGTGAGACCGACATCGAGGCCAGCCTGCACCAGGTGGCGAGCATGATCCGCCATCGCAGCCTGGTGATGATCTTCAGCGACCTGCTCGCCGATAACGCACCTGTCCTGCGGGCGTTGCACAGGCTGCGGTTCTCGGGCCACGATGTGATCGTGTTTCACGTCCTTGACGAGGCCGAGGCCATGTTCCCCTTCCAGGGAATGCTCAAGCTGGAGGACAATGAGACGCGGGAGATCCTGGAAGTGGACGCTGACGCGATCAAGGCCGACTACCTGGCGGAGGTCGAGAGCTTTCAGAACGGCTACCGGACCGATTGCGTTCGCGCCCGCATCGACTACGTCCCCCTTCACACGGGGATGCCGTTCGACAAGGCGCTCATGTCTTACTTGCTCAGCCGCCAGGCTCGGGGGTGACGGCGCATGGAATTCTCGATGATCAATGCGGGTCTGGCGGCCGGTGCGGCCCTTGCCGCCTTGCCGGTGATCCTGCATCTCTTCATGCGGCAGACGCCCAAGCATGTCATCTTCCCCGCACTGCGGCTGGTGCGCGAGCGCCAGAAGCGGTCCAAGAAACGGCTGCGGGTGAAGAACTGGCTCCTGCTGCTGGCACGGATGGCGGTGCTGGCGCTGATGGCGCTGGCCCTGGCTCGGCCCAGGCTCTATTCGCAGATGCCCCTGGGCGACCAGTCGGTACCCACGGCGCTCGGGCTGGTCTTCGACACCAGCCTGTCAATGAGCTACAAGGAGAACGACAAGACCCGGCTCGACCTTGCCAAGGAGCGAGCGCGGGCGATCCTGGACCAGATTCCCGATTCCAGTCTGGTCTTTCCGGTGAACTCGGCCGACCCCGGCGTTCCGGTCGGGCTGACGCCGGCCGCGGCCCGCAAGTGGATCGAAAACCTCACCATCCGCCCCGTGAACCGTCCCCTGAACGCGGTGATGGGGCAGGTTTACCCGGCCGTCGTCGACTGCGACCGCCCGCGCCACGAGGTGTACGTGCTGACCGACCTGTCGAGGTCGTCCTGGAGCCCCGAGCAGCCGGCCGAGGGCCTCGACAAGGTTGCCAGGGCGAAGTCGACTCCGAGCGGCAAGATCGCCACCTTCATCGTACGGCTTGGTTCGCCGGAGATCAGCGACGTGGCCCTCGACACGGCCCAGCCGGCGAAGAGCTTCGTCACCCAGGGTGAGTCGGTCGAGGTCAAGGGACAGGTCCGCGCCCAGGGAACCAAGCCGGTCACGCGGGTTGTCGAGTTCTACCTGGATGGAGTGAAGAAGGGGGAGAAGCCGGTCGAACTGCCGCCAGGCGGGCAGCAGGAGGTGAGCTTTCCAACGCCCCCCCGGTTGCCCGAAGGCGATCTTCATCGCGGCGAGCTGCGCCTTGCCGGCACGCCCGACCCGCTGGAGTTCGACGACCGCCGCTACTTTACCTTCAAGGTGCGGCCGGCGTACAAGGTGTTGCTCATCTCCGACCAGCCGTCCGACGCCGAGTTCGTTTCCTTCGCGCTCGACCCCGAGCCGACGCCCTCGGCCGCCAGCGGCTACCAGATCGACCGCGTGCGCCCCGCGGACTTGCTCGACCGCTTCCGCGACACCCTCAAGGACTACGCCGCGGTTTTCGTGCTCAACGTCGAGGCACTGCCGGACGAGGATGCCTGGGGGCTGCTCAACGGCTACGTGCACGAGGGCGGGGGCCTGGTCTTCGGCCTCGGCGACCGCTGCAACCCCGCGAATTACAACGGCCCGACGGCCAGCCAGATGCTCCCCGCGGAGCTCGAAATGAGCCGCCCGGCCAAGGAGACCACCTTCGGCAAGGTGGCGGACGTCACCCACCCGCTGTTCAAGGACTATGCCAAGGAGATCGACCCGCAGCTCGCCCTCGTGCCGATCTACCGCTACTGGGCCGTCAAGCCGTCGGAAGTGGCGCGTGTCCTCCTGAGCTACGCTGACGGCGCTCCTGCGCTCCTGGAGCGGACATTCAAGGGAGCCAAGACCGGCCGCGTTCTGCTCTGGACCACCCCGCTGGCCCGGCGCTCCCGGCGTACCGATCGCGGTGCCTGGAATGAGTTTCCCCTGCCAACCTACGGTTGGGCCTTCCTGGCCCTCATGAATGAGACCGTCCCCTACCTGGCCGGAACATCCAATGAGCAGCTCGATTTCGAGGCCGGCGAGAATGTGCTGCTTTCCCTTGGACCCGGCGCACGCTACCAGAACTTCCTGCTCATGGGACCAGAGAGCAAGAGCCCGGACGCCCTGGCGCCCTCGGCCACCAGCGATTACCTGGAGATCGTGGCACCGCAAATGCTTGGCCAGTGGACCGTCATGGCCAAGGATGCCGAGAACCATCAGACCAAGCTGGGCTTCAGCCTCAACGCCCCGGTCTCCGAGAGCAAGTTCACTCCGCTTGAGCCCAAAGACCTGGACGTCATCTTCGGCAAGGACGGTTACGCCCTGGCCGAGGACACCGCCGCGCTGGAGAAATATCAGGAAAAGGTTCGGGTAGGCAACGAGCTTTTCCCCTGGCTGATGATGCTCATCCTGCTCATCGTGACTCTCGAGAACTTGCTGGCGAACACCTTCTACAAGGAAGTGCCCCGGCCCGCACAGGCCGGTGCGTCGGCCTGAGTTCCTGACCCTTCGCCTCCTCTCCGATCGACCACTATGCTCAAGACGATCAGCGTCAGCCTCAATCCGATTGGCCCCTGGGTGCTTCTGGTCGCAGCCGCGCTCCTGGTCCTGGTGCTCACGCTCTGGGCCTACCTGCGCAAGCTGCGCGGTTCGAGCGGAGCCTGGCGCTGGTTCGCCCTCGGCCTCCGGTTGCTGGCACTTCTGCTCTGCCTGCTCGCCGCCCTGCGGCCGTCAGTCATCCTTCAGGAGAAGAAGAAGCAGGCCGCCTCACTGGTCTTCCTGCTCGATTCGAGCACCAGCATGCTCTCCGGCGACGAGTTGCGCGGACAGTCGCGGTGGACCGTGGCCCGCGCGGCGCTGGACCAGGCGCTCGAGACCGCGAAGTCGCTGGGTCCGAACCTGGAAGTCAAGGTCTACCAGTTCGACTCCAACCTGCGCGAGGCGAAGCTCGACGATAAGGCCGTCCAGCCCGAAGGCCACGAGACCGACCTCGGTCCTGCCATGCTCGAGGCCGAGAAGCGCGAGGCCCAGAACAACAAGCACATCGCGCGGATGGTGATCCTCTCTGACTTCGCCTCCAACAACGGTCTCAATCCCCTGGTCGCCGTGCGCGGCTGCGCGACCAGCAGGTTCCGGCGGTGACCGTGGGGCTGGGAACCGAGAAGGCCGCCTCGGGCTCCAGGGACATCGCCGTTCGCGACATTGCCACCGGCCTCACCGTCTTTGTCAAGAACCAGATGGAAGTGCGCGGCACGCTCATGGCACGCGGCTTCGCGAACAAGCCAATCGAGGTGGAGCTCCTGATCGATGGCCAGTCCGCGGCCAAGACCCAGGTGCGCGTCCCCGAGGGCGCGACCACCGTGCCGATCACCGGCCTGAAGATGATTCCCCAGACACCCGGTGAGAAGAAGGTCACCATCAAGGTCACGCCGCTGGAGGGAGAGCTCGTCACCACGAACAACGAGATGAGCACGTTCGTCACGGTCCTCAGCGGCGGGCTCAACGTCATGTTCCTGCAAGGCCCGAACTTCACCTGGGACTACCGCTTCCTGATGCGGTCGATCATGACGTCGCGGGACATTCAGGTGGAAGGCGTGGTGATCCGCCGACCCGCGCGGGGCGAGGCCAGCGAGATCGACGACGCCGAGTTCGCCAAGGGCCGTTACAACGTCTATGTCCTGAGCGATCTGCCGGCCGACTTGCTGGCCCCGCACCAGCACCGGCTCCTGGCCGAGGCCGTGAAGGGTGGCGCGGGGCTGATGATGCTGGGCGGCCGCACCAGCTTCGGCGCGGGAGGCTGGGCCCAGACCGACCTCGCGGACATCTTGCCGGTCGAGATCCATCCTGGCGACGGACAGCTCGAACCGGAAGGCGGCATCAAGTTCGTGCCCAGCAACAACGGCCTGACCAGCTACCTGCTCCAGATCGGCGCCACCCGCGCCGAGACAGCCAAGCTGTGGGACATGCTGCCGCCGATTCTGGGCACGAACCGCTTT
This sequence comes from uncultured Planctomycetaceae bacterium, assembly GCA_963833985.1. Classification (GTDB taxonomy): domain Bacteria; phylum Planctomycetota; class Planctomycetia; order Isosphaerales; family Isosphaeraceae; genus Aquisphaera. The sequence continues at coordinate 4,875,905 of CAWIAD010000002.1, read as the reverse complement.
GGAGAGCCGAAAAAGGGTGCCGAGATCCTCGCCCAAACGCCGGGCGACCATCCCGAGCCGCTCCTGGTCTCCATGGACGGCCCGGGGGCAGGGCGCGTGATCGCCTACGGTGGCGACACCTGGGTCTGGGCCCGGGGCATGGAGGAAGGCCGGATTGCCCATCGCAAGTTCTGGAGACAGGTGATCTTCTGGCTCTCGCACAAGGAAAATCAGGGAGACAACCAGGTCAAGCTGGTGCTCGACCGCAGGCGTTTGAGCGTGGGCCAGACGGTGGACCTGACGGTCACCGCCCGCGACGCCAAGGGGTCTCCTCTGACCGGCCTGACCTATGTGACGAAGGTTGAGCGCGAGGGTTTGAGCCCCACGCCCGAGCCCGTCGAACTCTACACCCAGGGCGACGAGGCCAAGGGTTCCTATCCGGCCACCGGTCAGCCCGGCGACTACAAGATCTCGGTCGTCGCCAGCCAGAACGGTCAGGAGGTCGGCCGCGACTCGTCCCGCTTCCTGGTCTACCAGGACGACCGTGAGCTGGAGAACCCCTCCGCGGACCTGGCGCTTGCGCGACAGATCGCCGAGATCACCGGTGGAGAGGCGGTCGCCCTGGAAGCGCTGGGCAAGTACGTCAAGGGCATCGACCAGTCAGGCTATACCGAGTACCTCAGTCCCACCGAGCACAGGGTCTGGGACAACTGGCCCTTTCTGCTCGTCTTCGCCGCCCTCCTCACCCTGGAATGGTGGCTGCGGAAACGGCATGGATGGGTGTGAGCTGCGAACGATCTGGACCGATCAACGGCCCGTCCGCTCGCGAGCTTGCTTGCCGATCGCCCGATCGAGCAGGTTCCGCGTGATCGTTTGAACCCGCCGGTCCGGCCCGTGCGGCCGTGAGCCGTGCGACCAGGGCAGGGTGTGGCCGGGCGGTGCGGAGAGCCCCTGGGCCCAGAAGATGGTCGCGGCATTGAAGACGAAGTTCCCCTTCGGACCCTCGTAGATGGTCGCCGTCCAGCGCTGGGGTTTCTCGCCGCCGACCCAGGCGGTTCCTCCCGCCACGACTACCAGCCCGGCGATCGCGGCCGGATCGCCATGATACTCCCAGCCGACCAGCCCCGGGATCCGGTCGCCGGCCTTCATGCCTGTCCCCGCGAAGATCCAGTGCTTCGGTTGCAGCACCACCCAGTCGCCTCCGCCATTGACCGGCTCGACGTTCCGCGCTCCCAGCAGCAGTCCCTCGTCGGGGCCATGCTCGGGGAAGGGCCCGTGCTCCCTGTCCCGCTGGACCGCATGCGGCCTGCCGCCGCCGAAGGGTCCGCCGCGGTAGAGTATCCGGTTCGGCCGCCCGTCCGCCGCGGCGCGGAATGGTGCCACCCAGCAGATGGCATTGCCAGAGAGAAAGAGCAGGCTCACACCCGCATCGCGCAGGGCCGTCACGCTCTGCAACTGGCGAATGTTCCAGTACTCGTCGTGCCCCACGCTGATGAACGACCTGCACTTGAGTCCGCGTTCCGGCACCAGCATGTCGCTGTTCGAGCAGTATGTCACGTCGTAACCCTGCGCTTCCAGCCAGTAAACGAGCGGGAACTCGAGAGGCAGAAACTCACCGGATCCAAAGGTGAGCGGGTCGTTGACCACGGCATCGTACTGGGCCTCGCGGCCGTAGGGCCGGTCAAAGCTGACGTCGGCCCACGGCCCCTGATTTCCCTTGGGATGGGTGTAGAGCGAGTCCTTGCTGGGCCAGCGGTTATAGGCCTGCCAGGTGTTGTCGGAGCACTGGACCAGGACATCGGCCGGCCGCTCGTCGCGAACGATGAAGATGACATAGCTCTGCCAGTAGGGCTCGACCGCGGGATCGACGAGCGTAGTGAGGCGGCCGAGGTAAACGCCGCTCGGCCAGTCTTCGGGAATCGTGAACTGGAAAGCCGGCTCCCACAGGCACTCGTGCAGATTCTTCGCGCCCGCGGCTGGCGGGCGCTGGAGCTTGCCTTCGAACGGCCCGAGCGTCTTCATCCAGCGCGCTCCGCGCCCACCGTAGTACCCCATCCGGAAGATCTCGGCCTGAAACCGGCGCGGCGGGTCCGTCGAGACCATGACGGCGATCGATTCTCCCGCACCCACGCTCTGCCGGGAACAGTAGCCCTCAATCCAGGGCGAACGGAATCCATCCCTGTCCGGACGCACCCGGGTCAATTGCCAGTCGCTGGCGCCAGGCCTGAGATTCTCCGCTTGCAGCGATCGCGGAACAGAGGCCGTCGCCGGCTGCCCGCGCGCTGGAATGGCCGTCGCAACGAGGCAAAGGACCAGGGGAAACATGCAGACCGCTCGCGCCGACGCGGCTCGTTTCATGGTCATGCATCGAAGCATATTTGTATTGTGTGGATTCATGATGTGTCTTCTCAACTTGCCTGGACCTCGCTCTGACCCGTGGCACGAACGCGGCCGGCGTTTCTTGAGGGTCAGCCTCATTCCTCCCGGTCGTCCCCGCCAGTACTTCTCTTTTGCTTGAGCTTCAGGAGGGATGATGCTTGCCGGATGCCTTCATGGTAGCGCAGAATCGTAACCATTACGCCTCCTCCGAACTGACCCGGTCAGACCGCGAACAAACTCACGGTTTCTCCTTCTCCCTCCCTCCCTCGTGGGCTGTGTCACTGCCATGAAAGCGCTCTCGCTTGCCCTGATCGTGCTTGCACTCACAATTCTCGCTCCGCCCGCAAATGCGGTGAGCCCTGTGATCCGGAGCATGAAACCGGTGGGAGGCCGGCGGGGAACCGAGGTTGCGGTCACGTTGACCGGCCAGCGGTTAGGCGATGCGAAGGAGATTCTCTTCTACGAACCGGGCATCAAAGCATCGAAAATTGTGGCCGGCAAGGACGATCAGATCACGGCAACCTTCAAGATTGACGCGGACGTGCAGCCGGGCCTGTACGACTTCCGGCTCCGCACGGCCACGGGAATCACAGCGCTGCGGACGTTCAGCGTCGGCGTGCTGGCGGAAGTGACGGAAGCCGAGCCGAATAACGACTTCGCGCAGCCCCAGCGCATCGCCATGAACATGACGGTCAATGGCGTGGCCGCCAGCGAGGATGTCGATTACTACGCCGTCAAGGCGAAGAAGGGCGAGCGGATCACCGCCGAGATCGAAGGCATCCGGCTCGGGCAAACGCTTTTCGATCCCTACGTGGCGATTCTCAACTCCAAACGCTTCGAGCTGGCGTCGAGTGACGATTCAGCCCTGGTCTGGCAAGATGCCGTGGTCTCGCTGGTCGCCCCGGAGGACGGCACATACATCGTCGTCGCACGCGAGGCCGCCTATGCGGGTAACGCCAATTGCTTGTATCGCTTGCATGTCGGCAACTTCCCGCGTCCGACCGCCATGCTGCCGGCGGGAGGCAAGCTCGGTGAGACACTCACAGTGCGCTGGTTCGGCGATGTGCTGGGCGAGAAAACCACGCGCTTGACCCTTCCGGCCGCCCTGGACCGCCACTTCGGCCTGCTGGCTCATGACGACCAGGGGATCGCTCCGTTCTCGAATCCGTTCCGCCTCAGTCCCTTCGGCAACGCGCTCGAGGTCGAACCCAATGACACTGCGGCCACAGTCACTTCAGTCACGCTGCCCGTAGCGCTCAACGGCGTGATCGCCAGACCAGGTGATGTGGACCGGTACGTCTTCGAGGCAAAGAAAGGCCAGAGGTACGATGTCCGCGTGTACGCGCGGCAGATCCGATCGCCGCTCGATTCGGTGCTCTCCATCGCTTCGAGGAACGGCGGCCGGGTTGCAAGCAACGACGATTCCGGTGGACCGGACAGCTACGTGCGTTTCGTCGCGCCCGGCGACAGCGCGTATGTCTTGACGCTGTCCGACCAGCTCAAGAACGGCGGCCCTGACTACACCTACCGCGTCGAGATCACGCCCGTTGTTCCCGAGCTGAAACTCAGCACGCCCAATGAATCGCTGCGTCGGGGCACCGGCGTGATGGCGCTGGCCGTGCCGCGGGGAAATCGTCAGGCCATCCTCATCAACGCCGCGCGTGAGGATTTCCGGGCGCTCTGTCCCTGGCCACTTCCGGGCTGCCCGCCGGCGTCAGCTACGAAGCCGACGTGATGAGCGCCGGCACGAGCGTCGTTCCGGTGCTGTTCTCAGCCTCCCCGGACGCACCGCTGGCGGCGTCCCTGGCCGCCGTCTCGGGCCGGCCGCTCGACCCCAAGCTTGAAGTCCCGACCAGGTTCACCTCGACCGCCGAGCTCGTCCTGGGCCAGAACAATGTCCCGTTCTGGACCCGCTCGGTCGACGCTCTGGCCGTCGCCGTGACCGAGGAAGCGCCCTTCACGATCGACGCGATCGAGCCGCGGGTTCCGCTGGTTCGGGGCGGGGTGATGGAACTCAAGGTGGTGGCTCATCGCAAGCCCGGCTTCACGGCACCCATTGCCATCGCGCTGCCGTGGAACCCTCCGGGCATCTCGTCCCGGCGCGAGGTCGTGATCGCAGAGAATCAGGACCAGGCGACCATCCAGCTCAATGCCAGCACGGGTGCAGAGCTGAACCACTGGAAGATTGTAGTCAACGGCACCTACACCGAGGTGCCGCCGGGCCCGCCTCCCAAGGATGCCGCGGCGCGGCGGCGCGCTCGGGGCGGCCGGCTGACGGTGTCGTCGCGGCTCACAAAGCTGACGGTCGCACCGCAATTCCTCAAGCTCGCGTTCAAGCCGGTGAGTGTAGAGCAAGGCAAGGCGGTCGACCTGGCCGTGAAGATTGACCAGGCCGTGGCGTTTCCGGGGCAAGCGAAGGTGATGCTCCTGGGATTGCCGAACAAGGTCACCACCGATCCGGTCCTGATCACCAAAGACAGCAAGGACATGGTCTTTCACATCCAGACGGAAAACGCTTCTCCGGCCGGCGACATCAAGAACCTGTTTTGTGAAGTGGTGATCAGCCAGAACGGCGAACCGATCACGCACCATCTGGGTACCGGCCGACTGCGCATCGACAAACCGCTGCCGCCACGAACCGGCCCCGGCCCGGGCAAGGTGGCGACCGCCTCGGCGCGCTCGAGCACTGCGGGCAACCTCAGCCGGCTAGAGAAGCTCAGGTTGGAAAGCAAAGCGCGGACGAACCTTTTGACGGGTCCGCACTGAGCATCCCGGCCGGCATGAACGTCACGATTGCCCCCGGGCCATGGTTCGCGCCGGGGCGACGCCTGCGCCCAGGCCTCCGTCCACACCCAGAACCTGGCCGGTGATCCAGGACGATTGCGGACCAAGCAAGAACGCCATCGCGGACGCGACCTCGTCAGGCTGGCCGATCCTGCCCATGGGATGAAGCGACTGGCTGAACTGCCGTGCGACGTCGCTTGCCAGCAAGGGAGCCGAGAGCGGCGTCTCGGTCATCCCCGGCGCCACGGCGTTGAAGCGTATATTCCACCGGGCGTAAGTGATGGCGGCGGATCGCACCATGGCCTCCACCCCGCCCTTGGCCCCGGCGATCACGTCATGGTTGTTCATGCCTTGACGCACGGCCACGGTGCTGGCCAGCACCACTGCGCCTGACTTTGCTTTCCGGAGTTCGGGAAGTACAGCCCGGCAGGCAAGAAAGGCGGTGACCAGGTTGGTCTGGAGGGTCGCCAGAAAATCCTCGGGCGAACACAGGTGAATCGGCTTCAGAACGATCGAGCCAACGCAGTGCGCCAGACCATCAATGCGGCCGTACCGATTTATTGCCGATGCAACTGCCCGGCCCAGGTCGTCACTGGAACCAGCGTCTCCGGGCACGGCGAGAGCCTGCTCGCCGAGTGCGGTCGCAATGCCGTGCAGCGCTTCGCTCCGGCGCCCCAGCAAGACGACCGAGTCTCCTTGCTCGACCAGCCGCCGGGCCAGCGCCGAGCCGATTCCCCCGCTGCCTCCCGTGATCAAGAAGCACTGGTTCGACATCGCCTGTGAGCCCCTGAATCCTGGCCGCGTCACCCCGGTTTGTTTTATTCAGAGGTCAGCGCGGGTCAAGGACCGCCCCGTCACGGGCCGGCCGCAAGCGGGACGGTCATGGGACCCAGGCTGGCGCGCCGCAGCGCACACGGCCTGTCGCGTCCATGTCGAACGGATCGACGCAGAGCAGTCCCTGATGCTCGCGACGACTTTCGCCCCTGTAAGCGAACCAGCGCCGGCCGTCAGGACCTGGGAAAACCGTGAGATGTCCGCCGAAGAACACCTGTCCCCTGGGATCCTTGGTCCATGGCCCCAGCGGGTGATTCGCGTACGCGGCACCCGTGCGATAGCCAAGGAGGTCCGGATGGCGAGGATCCTTGTAAATCTCGGCGTAGAAAAGGACATAAGTCTCGCCCATCTTTTCAACCCAGGGTCCTTCCAGGTACTCGGGACGCGCCTCCAGGCCGATATCGCGATTGTCGGCCGTCGCGATCGTCGCCGCTTTACCCACGAGCCTGACCTTCCCGTTCTCGAGCTGGTTCAGGTCAATCTGCTGCACGTCGATACTGCCGCGCGGAATGAAGGCGTAAGTCTTGCCGTCCGGGTCCTCGAACAGAGTGGTATCGCAGGCGCCGCCGTCAATGAAAGAGATGTGCCGGTAAGGTCCCTTGACCGTGTCGGAAACGCCCACGAAGGCGTGGCCGGCCGTGCCCCACGAGCCGGCTGGGTTGTACGATTTCTTGATCCAGTTGTCCGCGGTGAAGATCAAGTAGAACTTGCCGCCCAGCTTGTGGATCTCAGGAGCCCAGCAGCGGTTCTTGTAGGGGCAGTCGATCGGCAGGTCCGCCGACTTCACGAGCCAGTTCTCGAACTTCCATGTCGCCAGGTCTTTTGACGAATAAAGCGCAATGCCAGGAGAGCCGCCCTGGTTCGGCCGCTCCAGCCGATTTATCTCACGATTGCTGAATGGCCACATGGTAAGGATCAGGTAATATCTATCTCCGTCACGGACGATGCACGGGTCGCGCACCTCGGTTCGCAGCGCGATCTGACCCTCGGTGTACGCGAAGGGCAGGGGGTTGGACCAGTGGAAGACGGAATCGCTCATCCCCCGCGGGCGGGCCACGCCGGTCTGGGCCGCGACTTCCCGACGGTTCGTCCACTCTTTCTCAACCGACCCGCGGGGCTCGCTGGTCGTCCTGATGCTTCCCAGCGGCAATTTCAGGAACATCGTGGGCTTGAGCGGAGCGTGATTCGGCGGGCAGAGTCCGTCGGCCAGACCAACGGCCGGCCACCTCACCACGCGGGCCTCGGTTTCGCCAGCCATCGCCGCAAGAGGCCAGGCGATCGAGCCCGCAATCAGCAACCAAATCGAAGGCTATCTGAACCGCATGCTGCCAACTCCCTCTGGTGTTCGATCATGAGGCACGGCACCTCGCCGGAATGCTCGCTCAGTCCGGTCTCTTGAGCGCTTCGGTCGAGAGCCGCCCGGTTGCGGCGGCGCGGATGATTTCAGGATCGACCTTCCAGACCTCGCGGTCGTAGCTCACCAGTCCGTCGCACTCTGACTCGGTATCGTAAAGCTGGCAGAAGAACTGGCCGGTCATGCCGCCGGTCTCTTTCTGCTCCCAGAGTTCGGTGTAGAGCCGCGCAACATGCCTGGTGAACCAGGCTTTCGACCTCTCATCCAGCTTCGGCAGCCTTGTGCCCTTCATTCCCTTCCCCATGGCATCGATCGTACCTCCGGTTGCAGGATTGAAGGTCTGGTAGGTCCAGATCTCGCAGGGCCAGTCGTGGCCGGGCGTCGCCACGCCGTAGCCGCCGTTCTCGCTCACGATGCCGATCTGCCGCGGGTTCCGGGGCGAGGTTCCGCCGTGGCTGTCCTGAATGTCTCCGCCGCCATGCCAGGGAAACCCGCTCGCCTCGTCCACCAGCCGCGTAGGATCAAGCTCCTTGATCCAGGTAGCGTAGCGCAGCGTGTCGTGCTGGCCCCAGCCCTCATTGAACGGGCACCAGGCGATGATTGACGGGTGATTCCAGCGCTGCTCTATCAGCCTGCGTTTCTCGAGTTCGCACTGCGCCGAGGCTTCAGGCGAGGAGGGCAGGTCCGTTCTTGGATCTCCCTCGCTTCCGGTTGGCAGGTCCTGTAGCACCATCAGCCCCAGCTTGTCGCACCAGTAATAAAAGCGATCGGGCTCGACCTTCACATGCTTGCGGATCATGTTCAGTCCGGCCTGCTTCGCAAGCTCGACGTCATACTTGAGGGCCAGGTCACTGGCCGCGGTGTAGAGACCATCCGGCCAGAAGCCCTGGTCGAGTGCGCCGGCCATCAGGGTAGGTTTGCCATTGAGCAGGAAGCGCGTGAAGCCCTTGGGGTCGGGTTTCTTGCCAATCGACCGCATGCCGAAGTAGCTGCCGACCGAGTCGACGATCGCGCCGTCGTCACCGAGCGTGATCGTCAGATCGTAGAGAAACGGGACTTCCGGCGACCAGGGGCGCGCATTCTTCATCGGCACGGTAAGCTCGGTGGAAAACCAGGAGCCGCTGTACTTGTAAAAGCTCACCTTGTTTTCACGCAAGCTGGGCCAGAGCTCGATTCCAGCCACACCGGCGGCCGAGGTGATCGATCGCCCCCCTTCAAGCACCCTGGCCTCCAGCTTCAGTGGTTTGTTGCCAACTCGGCCGGTGATCTTGAGGCGCAGCAGACCGGCATCAAGGTCGGGCACCGCCGCGACGGCTTCGATGCGGCTGGTCAACGGCACCGGTTCCAGCCAGACGGTCTGCCAGATACCGGATGACGCCGTGTAACTGCAACCGGTGGGGTGCATCGACTGCTTGCCATGAAGCTGCCACGAGGTATCCGTCGGGTCCCAGATCGAAACGACCAGCTCCTGAGCTTCGCCCTGCCTCAGAGCACTCGTGAGGTCGAACGTGAAGCCGTCATAACCGCCCCGATGGCTGCCAAGTAGGCGGCCGTTCACATACACCGTGGTGTGCCAGTCCGCGGCGCCGAAATGAAGCAGGACACGACCACCGGCCCAGTCTTCAGGCACCGAGAAAGTGCGGCGATACCAGAGACGTTGCTCTGGCCTGAGCGCTTTCTTCACACCGGAGAGCGCCGATTCGACCGGGAACGGAACCAGGATGTTGCCGTCCCACGCGGCCGGCCGGTCTGACTGGTGCGGGGTAATTGCATACTCCCAGAGACCGTTCAGGTTGAGCCAGCGTGGTCGTACCAGTTGCGGTCTTGGATATTCGGGAAGCGTGCGATCCGGCGTGACTTCCTTGGCCCATCGGGTCAGCAGTTGCCCCTCTGATGGCCTCGTTGCTGTGGTGCCTCTCGCCGGCACGCTTGACTGGACCGGTTCATCTGCTTGAACCCTGGCCAGTCCGCAAGAAACCAGGGCAAGGCAAGCCGTCCACGCCAGCTTCAGAACCATGAGGTGATTTCCTTGGGTAGCTGATATCGTCTTCGGCAGTTCAAGAGCAGGGCGTGTTCCGAGTCGACAAAGAGGTCGACCAGACCCACGATTCTTGATGCCCAGGTGGGTTATCAGGCCGAGGCAAGAGGGCAGGTTTCGGGGCGTCGCCCGGTCCAGCGCCAGCAACATGGATTACCGGTGCGATGCCCCGAACAAATTCAGTATAACTGTGCTCGATCTCCGAGATAGTGCCTGCCCACTTCGGCGGAGATGGGCCGGCTCGTCGTGGAAAGGAATCCGTGGCAACCGTTTACCGGTTCTGGTTCCGAAGCTGGAGTGTGCGTTGCAGCAGGGCAGGGTCAAGCTTGAGCGGTTGCCGCGCCTTCTTCTTTGCCTCGTCGGTGTCGTCCGGATCGTCTTCGAGAGCGGGTTTCGAAGGCGGAACCGCAACCTTGCTGCGGGCGGTGGCGGTGGGGTGAGCCGCGCCGGTTTTCTTCATCTCGGTGGTTGCAGCCGCGGAGCCATCGCGGGTGGGCGTGGTGGAATGGGTCGCTGCCGAAGAAACGGGCCTTGCCACCTTGGTTTCCGGCCTTGCCACCTTGGTTTCCGGCCTTGCCTTCGGCACAGGTCTGGAGACCATGCCAGGCCTGGCTCCGCCGACCGCGAGTGGAAGCGGGAACTCGTTGGGGTTGACGACACCCTCGGCCACGATGCCCTGGCCCGGCACCACCCGGGCGTTTGGCAGGTGCTTGGTGATGACCGGCCCCGTGACGAACGGCCGGGGCGCGGCGTCCTGCTGCGCGGTGTCCTGATTCAGCCGTCCGCGCTGGCTGGCGAAGCTCTCACCAGGTTCAGAGCCTGGAAGAACCGCCTGGGCTCTGGCCGGAATCACCCCCTCGGAAACCTTGGACGTCTGGAGCTTGTTCACCCAAGCGGCGAGGATCTGGTAAGCCCGGTCGTTGGATCCCTGAAAAATGGGTCGCTGGTTCGGGCCGCGGCCGTGCGGGCGCAGTGAGCTGGAGAGGAGATCGCTACGGGTCGGGTTCTCACGGTCGACCAGTTTGAGCGTCGCGTCCAGGTTGGCTCGCAGGGCGTCGCGAGTGCGATTCAGCTTGGTCTTGAACTGGACAAGCTGGAACTCGCCTTGATAACTCTCGTTGTGGCAGCGGGCACAGTAGGATTGAAGCACAGGGTGCACAAACCGCGTGAACTCGTCGGCGCGCTTCACGGCCTGCGCGGTGGGCAGGTCGAAGATCACCGGCAGATCTGAGATTCCCATGCCCCGGTGCGCGCCATAGATCACGGCGGTATCCAGCGCGTTGGGACGGTCTCCGGCGGCAAGGTCCTCTTGCTCGACAGAGGTTTGCCGAACCTCCGGATCGCGCTGATGGCTGGCCATCCGCGCTTCAGCCTGGTTGAGAGAAACGAGCATGGCCCTGGCTTGCGGATTCTTGGGGCTCTGCCGCAGGATCTCACCAAGCTGCTCTCGGGCCTCCGGCTCCATCTTCTGCTCCAGGCACCAGCGGGCCAGCTTGATGCGCTCATCGAAATCGTTCTCGGGCAACTGCTCGATCTTGAACTCGTACACCTCCCGGATCGACGAGAATGCCTTCTCGACACGCTTGGCGGGAAAGCGCATCACCCCGACGGGTTGGGTGATCACGTAATTTCCGTCCTCTTCCGTAAGCTGCCCGCTCACAATTCGTCCGTCGCGCAGCAGCACGACGACCGTTCGTTGCCGCGCCGGGGGGGCCTCGCTTGCCGCGGAGGCGCGGGCGGCATCCGAGATCGGCTCATCTTGGGCCAGGACTCCCCGGGCTGGCCAGCCGGCGATTCCCGTGACAAACAGCGCAAGGACCCACCGTATGGTTCGGGACGTGATCATCATCCGTGAAGCCCTGTATTGCCGCCGGGAGCGAGAGCCGGCTCGGCGGCCGAGGACGAGATTTTGCTGGAAATGGTAGCGGGACCCTAGTTCAACCCCTAGAATTCGTCAAGGCGAGTTGCACGTTTCGACTCGCGCCGGCCTTGTGGGTACGCGACTTGCTTTTATTCCTGGGTAAGCGAGGCCATGGAACTCACGGAGCGTTCACCGCTGCTGGAATCATTCCTGAACAAGGTCGTTGTTGTTGACCTGATCTCAAGTTATGTCTGCCTCGGGACTTTCGTGGCCTGTGACGCCCAGTTTCTTGAGCTTCAGGACGCCGATCTGCATGATTTCCGTGACAGCCCCGCCACCCGCGAGGTGTATATCCATGATTCCGTTCGTTTCGGGGTCAGGCGGAACCGGGCGCGCGTTCTGGTCCGTCGCGCGGACGTCGTGGCCATCACCCAGTTCGACGACATCGCGACTTTCTGATCGACGGCTCCGGCGCCCATGGACAGAGCCGCACTCACTCAACGGCGGAACCCGAACAAATTCGAGCCGCCTGCGAAGTAGAAGGGGACCAACCTCGAATCGGGCGGTATGGGCGCCTCAAGTGTGTGCGTGAATCAGGGCGTGATTGTACCCCGTGTAACAAGAGGCAAACGGAGTTCCCTTCTGGCAAGGAATTGACTTCGATGTTGACAAATCGAGTGAAATGGGCCATCGGCCTGGTCGCCTTGCTGGCCCTTGGCGTGCCGCGATCCGAGGCGGCCGAGATTCGCGACGAGGCCGGATTGTTCAGTTCCGGTGCCGTCAAGAAAGCTGGGTCCGTGCTCGATCAGATCGAGCGGCGCACCCGCGTTCCCGTCGTGATCGAGACAGTCAGCGAGATCCCTGGCCTGGATCGGAATGCACCGGAGCCGGAGAAGCGGCGTGCCATCGACTCGCTAGCCGAGCGCCGCGCCCGGCAGATTGGCCATGAGGGCGTCTACCTGCTCATCTCCAAGCACGACCGCGTATTCTCGCCCCTGCTGGTCAAGGAAAAGTACAGTGCGCTGCTGCCCCGCGAGAAGCGGCACGAGGTGCGGGACCTGTTGCTGAGCGAGTTCAAGGCGGGGCGATTCGACGAGGGCCTGGTTCGGACAGCGGCCTTCCTGGACGACGCACTGACAGCGGCTCCCGCGGCTGCGGAGGGTGTGCCGGGACCGATCGGCGTCCCTGCTCGCCGCCACGGCGCGGCACAGGCGGGCAAGTTTGGCATCGGCACGCTGTTCACGATCGGCCTCGTCATTTTCGGCGTGCTGCTTCTACTGAGGTTGCTTGGCGGGGTGTTCAATCGTGGCGGAGGAGGCTACGGCACACCCACGGGAATGGGCGGCATGCCCAGGCCCGGTATGGGTCCCGGCTATGGACCCGGCTACGGAGGCGGATATGGGGCTCCCCGGGGCGGTTTCTTCTCGGGCATGCTCGGCGGACTCGGAGGCGCACTCGCCGGCAACTGGCTCTATGACCAGTTTTCGGGCCGGCACAGTGGCCATGTCGATTCCGCGGCTTATCCCACCTCCGATACACAGTCGCCCGTGGAAGCCGGCGACAACGATTTCGTGGGAGGCAATGATGACGGCGGACAGGGCACGTCCTGGGCGGATCCGGGAGCGGGTGACACAGGCGGAGACTGGGGTGGCGGAGATGGCGGTGGAGACTGGGGTGGTGGCGATGGAGGCGGTGACTGGGGTGGTGGCGGAGACGGTGGTGGCTGGTAAGGCAAGCCGGGCCTTGTCCCAGGGAAGATGAGGCTGAGCCACGCTCCCGACCGGGACCCACTTTGAGTCCCGGTCGCATCGCGTCACATGTCAATCAGGGTGCGGCACTTGTTGCAGCGGTTTCCTTGAGCTTGATGTTCTTGAACCAGCAGTCGCTGCCGTGATCCTGCAATCCGAAATAACCACGCCGCGGTAATTTGCCGATCGCCACGTTCGTGAACTTGTGCGCCGAGCCGTCCGGCGCTTTCCGGGTGTTCTCCATTCGTCCAGGTTCATGGCGCTCACCTCGGTGCCATTGAGAACGACCGTGATTCTCGGCCCCGCGGCGGTGATGGACATATGATTCCACTGGCCGGCTGGCTTCTGCGCATTGGTCCGCGCGGGCACCAGGTCGTAGAGGGCTCCCGAGTCGTGCATCCCGGCCCCGGTGGTGTCGTCGAGGGCGACCTCGATGCCCGAATTGACCGGGTCATGCAGATCGCTGACTCGGATAAACACGCCAGAGTTGCAGCCTCGGCTCAGCTTGTAATCGAGGTCGAGCGCGAAATTGCCGGCCTTCTGGTCGTACACCGTGATGTAACTTCCCGTGCCGTGGGGATTGAGCCCCTCGGACTGAATGAACTTCTGCGCGAGCGGCTTGCCATCGCAGAGCATCCAGCCCCTGGCGCTGGTGCCATCGAAGATCGATCGGAAGCCGGGTTCATCGGCCGCAATCAGGGCGCAAATGGCAACGCCCAGTAATCCGCCCGCGATTCGGTTCCACGAGACAGAGCGCATCGCATGAGCCTTCCGGTTGCAGGTTTGTGAACTGGTTCGCTGCCACCTCTTTGCGGTGAAGCCCCAGAACGTTAACTTACCATCCAGTACACGCGTTTCCAGGCTCGTCCGGTTGGGAGCCGGGACGCTGAGGATCTTCTGGCCCTGCCGATGCTCACCGAGCCCTGCACATGGACCGGACCGCTGAACGAATTGAAGCGCTGCGACGGGATCTTCCACCCTCGGAATGTGAGGCGCTGCTGGTCAGTTCCCCGACGAATGTCACCTACCTTACGGGGTTCACGGGCGACTCGTCCGCGCTGCTGATCCACCGTGATCGCGCAATCTTGATCTCGGACGGCCGGTTCACCACGCAGATCGAGCAGGAATGCCCGGGGCTGGAAGCCTCCATCCGCCCGAGTACCAGGACGCTTGCCCAGGCAATCGCTCACGCGGCGGGTTCGATGGGCATTTCCCGGCTCGGATTCGAGGCCTCCGTGTTGAGCGTGGCCGATTACCAGGCCATCCGCGACGCTGCGGCCAGCCTCACGCTGGTTCCGACGACTGACCGCGTCGAGGTCCTGCGGCAGATCAAGGACCCGGAGGAGATCGACGCGATCCGGGAAGCCATCGCGTTCGCGGAGGAGGCGTTCGTGATGCTTCGCTCCCACGTCCGCACGGGAGCCAGCGAGAAAGAACTCGCCGATCTCCTGGAGGCGAATATGAGGCGATGCGGCGCCACCGGTTCGAGCTTCCCACCAATCGTTGCCGTGGGCAAGCGAGCCGCCCTGCCGCACGCACGGCCGACATCGTCAACCAGGATCGGCGACGATCACTTCGTGCTCATCGACTGGGGAGCGACCGGCCGGCCCTACAAAAGTGACTTGACTCGGGTTCTGGTCACCGGTATGGTCACTCCGGAATTCACGACGGTTTACAAGACCGTTCTGCTGGCTCAGGAGCGAGCGATCGCTTCGATTCGCCCCGGGGTGCTGGCCCAAGATGTCGATGCCGAAGCCCGCCGCGTCATCGAGGAAGCGGGTTTCGGTCATTTTTTTGACCACGGCACGGGCCACGGACTGGGCATGGAGATCCACGAGGCACCCGTCTCCGCAAGCAATCCGAGTCCATCCTGAAGCCGGGTATGGTGGTCACCGTCGAGCCTGGGATCTACCTTCCGGAATGGGGCGGTGTTCGCATCGAGGACGATGTTCTGGTCACCGCCCATGGCTGCGAGGTCCTGAGCCATCTGCCCAGAACTCTGGACTCGGCGCGGCTCTGACCCGGACCCTCGGGCACGTGCTCGCAAGGGCCGTGACCGTTCGAGGATCGTGGTCAAGGATCCAGGCGCGGACGGGCAGGCTCGAAACCAGACGTGAGAGGCGATCGCACGTCTCCAGGGAGTCAAGGCATGGCAGATCAAGACCCTAGTCCCGGTGAGCCGCTTGACGTTCAAAAGATTCACTACCTCGTGCGTCTCATGAAACGCTACGATTTGACAGATATGAATATAAGCGATGGGAATGTGCAGATCCGGCTACGGCGGCGCGGCCCCGGGGCCGACCTTGCCTCCCCCTACCAGCCCCAGTGGCAAGCTGGTCCGGCGCAGCCGATGCACGCTCCGCATGAGGCCGCGCCTGCGCTGTCCCCGGGGCCTGAGGCGGCGTCCGCGGCTGCTCCCGCGTCCCTCCTGATCAAGAGCCCCATGGTGGGCACCTACTACGCCTCCAGCTCCCCGGATGCTCCGCCCTTTGTCAAGGTGGGCTCGGCGGTCCAGCCCGACAGCACCGTGTGCATCATCGAGGCGATGAAGGTCTTCACGGATATCCCGGCGGGAGTTTCCGGCTCGATCGCCGAGATTTTGGTCAAGAATGGGCAGGCCGTCGAGTTCGACCAGCCGCTCTTCCGGGTCGTTCCGGGCTGACCTGCGCCGATCTCTGGATCGCCGGCGGGAACGGAGTTGCCTGCATACCTCTCATCGTCATGGTGTGACTCTTTCATGTTTCAACGAATCCTGGTGGCCAATCGCGGTGAGATCGCGCTGCGGGTGATCCGGGCCTGCAAGGAACTGGGGATCGAGGTGGTCGCCGTCTATTCTCAGGCCGACCGCGACGCTCCTTACCTTCAGCTTGCCGATCGCGCCATCTGCATCGGCAAGGCGCCAAGCGTGGATAGCTACCTCAACATCCCCCGCCTGATCGCCGCGGCGGAGGTCGCCGATGTGCAGGCCATTCACCCTGGCTACGGGTTCTTGAGCGAGAATCCGCAATTCGCCGAGATTTGCCGGAGCTGCAATTTCGAGTTCATCGGCCCGCCCCACGAGGCCATTCGCAAGATGGGCCTGAAGACCGAGGCCAAGCAGATCGCCGCGGCAGCCAGGGTGGCCTGCGTGCCCGGCTCCGAGGGCGCCGTCGCCAGCGACGCCGAGGCGCTGACGCTGGCCCGCTCCATCGGTTTCCCCGTGCTCATCAAGGCCGCCGCCGGCGGAGGCGGCAAGGGGATGCGGGTCTGCCGCGACGAGGGAAGCCTCGCCAGCGCCTTGCAGGCGGCCCGCAACGAGGCCGCGGCCGCGTTCAAGAACCCCAGCGTTTACCTGGAGAAATTCATCGACCGGCCGCGCCACGTCGAGGTCCAGATCCTGGCGGATTCACACGGCAACGTGGTCCACTGCTGGGATCGCGACTGCTCGCTCCAGCGCCGTCATCAGAAGCTTGTGGAAGAGGCTGTCGCACCCTCGCTCCCCCTGGAAGTCCGGTCCGAGCTCGGTCAGGCCGCCGTCCGGCTGGCCCGTACCGTCGGCTATGTGAACGCGGGTACCTGCGAGTTCCTGGTCGACGCCGACAACCGCTTCTACTTCATCGAGGTCAACGCCCGCATCCAGGTCGAACATCCGGTCACCGAGCTGGTGACGGGGATCGACCTCGTCCAGCAGCAGATTCGCATCGCCGCCGGTGAGCCCTTGCCCTTTCGCCAGGAAGACATCGTCACGCGCGGGCACGCCATCGAATGCCGGATCAACTCGGAAGATCCCGAGAATGATTTCCGCCCCTCTCCGGGACGGATCACCGTGCTCCAGATTCCGGGCGGACCCGGCGTCCGCTGGGACTCGCACATCCAGGTCGGCTACACGGTGCCGCCAAATTACGACTCGCTCCTGGGCAAGCTGATCGTTCATGCCCCCACCCGCGGCGAGGCCATCGCCCGCATGCGCCGGGCACTCGATGAGCTGGTCATCGACGGCGTCAAGACAACCATCCCGCTTCACCGCAGAGCACTTCGCAACCCGGATTTCCTGAACGCCCGGGTCGACACGACCTGGGTCGAGCGCGAGCTGATTCCGCGCGCTGTCTAGGCCAGGGCAGACCCAGGCCCGCACCAGCACGGCTCCTCCCGATCTGGAACCACCCCGGTCACTGGCCGGGCTGTCCGCTTCCTGGTACCTTCAAAGCAGGGCGCGGAACTGCGAGGGCTCCGGCGTCCGTGCGGCCACGACTCTCCCGGACCGGTCCGTGACTCACCCCGCTCCCTACTCACCCGGCATCGAGCGTCACTCATGAATGTCGGCCTGCTCACAGGCGGCGGAGATTGCCCGGGGCTCAACGCGGTCATCCGTGCCGCGGTCCGGCAGATCTGCAATGCCGGCGGGGTTGCGGTGGGCATCGTCGAAGGCTGGCGTGGATTGATCCGAAACCAGATCATGCCCCTGTCCATCGAGCAAACCGAGGACATCATCGGCCTGGGAGGGACGATCCTTGGCTCGTCCAGGACCAATCCCTACAAGCACCCGGACACCGACCTGACTGCGCTGCGGCAAAACTTTGACACCCTTGGCCTGGACGCCCTGATCGTCATCGGCGGTGATGACACTCTGGGCGTCGCACTGCGCCTCTACAACGATTTCCAGCTCCCCATCGTCGGCATCCCCAAGACGATCGACAACGACATGTCGCTGGCCGATTTCTCGTTCGGTTTCGATACCGCAGTCGATGTGGTCACCGAGGCCGTCGATCGGCTGCGCACCACGGCCCAGAGCCACCGCCGTATCTTCGTGGTCGAGACCATGGGGCGGAATGTCGGCTGGATCGCCTGCTTCGCGGGAATGGCCGTCGGGGCCGACTATATCCTGGTTCCGGAAGTGCCCATCGATCTGCCTCACCTCGTCGGCGTGCTCACGGGAAGGCGCCGGGCGGGCAGGAACTATGGTCTGGTGATCGTCGCCGAGGGCGCACGATTTCCTGACCAGCAGCCCCTGGCACTCGACCTTCCCCCCGATCCCTTCGGCAATCTCCGGCTGGGCGGCATCGCCGCGGCCATCGCCGAGATCCTGGAGCGCCAGACCGGCATCGAAACACGGAGCGTCGTCCTGGGTCACTTGCAACGCGGGGGCCCCCCCACGTCCCGCGACCGGGTGCTGGCCACGCGGCTGGGACTTGCCGCGAGCCACCTGGTGCTTCAAGGCCGATTCGGCGTGGCGCTCTGCTACCGCAACGGCCAGATCACGAACTCGCCGTTGACCGCAAGCGCAATCTCCCGTCAGCCCCTTGATCTCTCCTACTACGATGACGCTGCCGCATTCTTCTACTGAGCCCCCGGCGCCACACCTGCGCCTGCGCTTTGCAGAAAAAAAATGCTCCAGGGGTTTGACCCGGAGTTCCAGGCTCGTTAGTATTCATGTGGGTTGTGCAGCAAGTCCGCTATGAGACGGCCGGGGCGAGATGCCAGCAGGCAGCTTGCACCGGCCGATGGCATCGGCGGAACTCGGTGAACAACGCGGTCGGGTACGGCGTACCATCCTGGTTGCCGGAACCCGGCATGGCTCTTTGACAATCCGGTTGATTGCACTCGTCAGCCAGAAAACGAGAACGCAAGAGAATTGCAAGCACACGATGGATGAGATTCATCCGTTCTGTGGTGAGAAACCCTTGAGGGGAGCCGGCGTGCGGCCGCAGCCTCGGGGCGGCCCGGCCTTCGTGGTCCGAAGCGCCTGGGCTGCCGTGGGATGGCCTGCACAGGACCGGCAGCAAGTGCCCGGCAGAACGGTTGTGAAACCGCCTTGCCAGGGGCTTGATGCGACCAGTTTTTTTTCCTCAACCTTTCGAGGTGAGGGTTGATCCGCGACCGGGGCTCTCGGGCTCTGCGAAGCGGGTTGACATCATTGTGAAGGGTTTGATCCTGGCTCAGAATGAACGTTGGCGGCGTGGATTAGGCATGCAAGTCGAACGGGCCTGGCAACAGGTCAGTGGCGCAAGGGTGAGTAAGGCGACGGTAACCAACCCCATGGTTGGGTATAGCCGCGGGAAACTGCGGGTAATCCCCAGCGACGTCAAGTGCCGGCATCGGTATTTGACCAAAGCTCAGGCGCCGTGGGACGGGCCGTCGTGGTATTAGGTCGTTGGCGGGGTAACGGCCCACCAAGCCTGTGATGCCTACCGGGCGTGCGAGCGTGGCCCGGCACACTGGGACTGAGACACTGCCCAGACTCCTACGGGAGGCTGCAGTCGAGAATCTTCGGCAATGGGCGCAAGCCTGACCGAGCGACGCCGCGTGGAGGATGAAGGCCTTCGGGTTGTAAACTCCTGTCGAGGGGGAGGAAGGGGTAACCTTGACCGATCCCTGGAGGAAGCACGGGCTAAGTTCGTGCCAGCAGCCGCGGTAAGACGAACCGTGCGAACGTTATTCGGAATCACTGGGCTTAAAGCGCGTGTAGGCGGATGGGAACGTCGGCCACTGAAAGCCCCCGGCTCAACCGGGGAAGTGGTGCCGAAACGCCCCGTCTGGAGGGACGTAGGGGGACCTGGAACTTCCGGTGGAGCGGTGAAATGCGTTGAGATCGGAAGGAACGCCCGTGGCGAAAGCGAGGTCCTGGACGTCTGCTGACGCTGAGACGCGAAAGCTAGGGGAGCAAACGGGATTAGATACCCCGGTAGTCCTAGCCGTAAACGATGGGCACTGGGTAGGGGGCTCGCCGATGGGCTCTCTGCCGTAGCGAAAGCGTGAAGTGCCCCGCCTGGGGAGTATGGTCGCAAGGCTGAAACTCAAAGGAATTGACGGGGGCTCACACAAGCGGTGGAGCATGTGGCTTAATTCGAGGCTACGCGAAAAACCTTATCCTGGGCTTGACATGCAGGGATTAGGATGCGGAAACGCATCTGACGCCGCAAGGAGGAACCTGCACAGGTGCTGCATGGCTGTCGTCAGCTCGTGCCGTGAGGTGTTGGGTTAAGTCCCGTAACGAGCGAAACCCCTGTGGTCAGTTGCCAGCGCGTCATGGCGGGGACTCTGATCAGACCGCCGGCGTCAAGCCGGAGGAAGGCGGGGACGACGTCAAGTCATCATGGCCCTTATGCCCAGGGCTGCACACGTGCTACAATGGAGCGGACAAAGCGTCGCCAGGCCGCAAGGTCGAGCTAATCGCAAAAATCGCTCCTCAGTTCGGATTGCGGGCTGCAACTCGCCCGCATGAAGCTGGAATCGCTAGTAATCGCGGATCAGCACTGCCGCGGTGAATGTGTTCCTGAGCCTTGTACACACCGCCCGTCAAGCCACCAAAGCGGGGGGCATCCGAAGTCGTCGGAGCCGCAAGGCAGGCGCCGAAGATGAAACCCGTGATGGGGACTAAGTCGTAACAAGGTAACCGTAGGGGAACCTGCGGTTGGATCACCTCCTTTCTAAGGACAACCTTGGAAAACCGGCCTGAGAGTTCACCCAGGAAGTGTTGCCGCCAGGCTTCGCTTCCCGAACTCGATAAGGCCACGTCGGCACCATCCCCGGACCTCGATCCCGCGGCACGCCCGCCGGCTCCCCTTGGGGGTTTGCACCACAGTTGGCTTGTGACGTTTCGTGATGGCTCTGAAATTCGAGTGGGACCCCGTCAAGGCCGCCTCCAACCTGACCAGGCATGGAGTCGGTTTCGACGAGGCGTCCACCGTCTTCGATGATCCGCTGGCCAGGATCTTTTATGATGAGGACCATTCGATCGAGGAGACGCGCGAGATCCTTGTGGGCCACTCGATTCTCCGCCGGCTGCTGCTCGTGAACTTTACCGAGCGAGGCCCCGGCCTCGTGCGGATCATCAGTGCCCGGCCGGCGACGCGGAAAGAACGTACAGCCCATGAAGAAGACCAAGGTGGGTGACCGCCCGCTGGAGCCATCGGACGAGCTTCGTTCCGAGTATGCGTTTGACTACACGCAAGCCCGGCCGAATCGGTTTGCGAGCCCGAGCGATCGAGATCGGCTGGTGGTGGCCCTTGACCCGGATGTGAGCAAGGTGTTCACCACCGCGGAGTCGGTCAACAGCCTGCTCCGGGCCCTGATCGAGACGATGCCCAAGAGTTCTGGACGACCGTAGCAATCAACCGAGATTTCTTTCCCCTCGCCTCTGGGCGCGGGGCGGTGCCCTTGTCGCAGGGCCTCGCCCCCTGGCCAGCAGCTTGGCCGGGAGTGGCGGAGCAATCCGCCGCGTGTTCCTTGACAATTCGGTGGTTGGTCACACACGAATCAGCCAGGTCCGCGCGTGGGGCAAGATTCCGATCTTGTCGCTGCGTGCCTTGTGTTCCTACATGGACCTGGTGGAATTCACACACACCCGCGTGATCGGCGGCAGGCTTTGGCCGTGCCGGCGAGACGCGAGGGTGAGTGGCACTCTCCAACGAACAGTTTCACGGCTCTGGCCGGTGGGAAGGGGCGACGTCAGTCCAACCATCCGCGTCGGTCGGGGCTCTGAAGAAGATAACGAACCCTTACGGATCGAATCGATGGGTCTGGCACCGGCCGTCGCGTCGCGAGACGCCGCGGCCGCACGGTCCGGACCCGAGTGAGCCCGCTGTCGGCCTGCGTCTTCTCCGGAAGCCGGAGGTCCGATCGGCGTGGTCAAGCTCCTAAGGGCGCGGGGGGGATGCCTAGGCGTCATCAGGATTCGGGCGTGGAAGGCTGCGAAAAGTCCGGGGGAGCTGCCCAACGAGCGTCGAGCCCGGAATACCCGAGCAGACCCAGGGAACTGAAACATCTCAGTACCTGGAGGAATGAAAATCAACCGAGACTCCCTCAGTAGCGGCGAGCGAACGGGGACGAGCCCAAACCAGGCGGGATACCGCCTGGGGTCGCGGGGCCGGCGTTGTGGAATGAGTCAGCGTGAGCCGAAGTCCTTTGGAAAATGGCACCAGAGCGGGTGATAGTCCCGTAGGCCAGGCGCAGACTCTCCTAGCCGGTACCCAAGTAGGGTCGGGCACGTGAAACCCGGCCTGAATTGGCGGGGACCATCCTGCAAGGCTAAGTACTCGATGACGACCGATAGCGAACCCAGTAGGGCGACCGAACGGTGGGAAGAACCCCGATCAGGGGAGGAGACTGAACCTGAAACCCCGCGCCTACAAGCGGTGGGAGGGCATTGGCGCAAGCCAGCCTGACCGCGTGCCTTTTGCATAATGATCCGGCGAGTTACCGTGTCCGGCCAGGTTAACCCCTTCAGGGGGGGAGCCGTAGCGAAAGCGAGTCTGAAATGGGCGTTTGAGTCGGGCGTGGTAGACGCGAAACCAGGTGAACTACCCATGGGCAGGTTGAAGCGGCCTTAACCGGCCGTGGAGGACCGAACCCACCAGTGTTGAAAAACTGGGGGAGGACCCGTGGGGAGGAGTGAAAGTCTAATCAAACCTGGAGATAGCTCGTTCTCTCCGAAATGGCTTTAGGGCCAGCCTCGGGACATAGTACGCGGGGGTAGAGCGACGGAATCCGCCCGGGGGCCTTCCCGGCTACCCGTCGGAACCCAACTCCGAATACCGCGTGCCGGACCCCGGGAGTCAGAGTGTGGGGGATAAGCTTCATGCTCAAGAGGGAAACAACCCAGACCGCCGACCAAGGCCCCCAAAGCGACGCTCAGTGGCAAAGGAAGTGGGATCGCCGTGACAGCCGGGATGTTGGCTTAGAAGCAGCCATCATTTCAAAAGTGCGTAACAGCTTACCGGTCGAGCCATCCTGCGCCGAAAATGACGGGGACTAAGCGTCGTGCCGCAGTCGCGGACTCGCAAGAGTGGTAGGAGAGCGTCGATCGCAGCAGTGAAGCGGCACGGGTAACGAGCCGTGGAGCGCGATCGAGTGCGCATGCCGGAACGAGTAACGACAAGACGGGTGGGAAGCCCGTCCGCCGAAAGCACAAGGTTTCCTGGGGAAGGTCAATCCGCCCAGGGTCAGTCGGGACCTAAGGCGAGGCCCAAGGGCGTAGCCGATGGACAGGCGGTTAATATTCCGCCACCCGCGCAAGAAGGGTGAACCGGTGGGGGACGCCGCATGCTGCTTGGATCGGGGTGATAGATGCCCCCGTGCCGCAAGGCCGACAGCATCTGATCTGGAAGTCCAAGGACCATGTGGCCGCGAAAAGCCCGCCGGGGACGACTTGCCGGCCCGTACCGCAATCCGACACAGGTGTGCCAGGCGAGCATCCGAAGGCGTTCGGGAGAACCCTCGTGAAGGAACTCGGCAAAATGACCCCGTACCCTCGGTACAAGGGGTGCTCCCTGCAAGGGGAGCCGCAGAGAATCGGCTCTAGCGACTGTTTATCAAAAACACAGGACTCTGCCAACTCGCAAGAGGACGTATAGAGTCTGACGCCTGCTCGGTGTCGGTAGGTTAAGGAAGGCGATCAGCGCAAGCGAAGTTGCCAACCGAAGCCCCGATAAACGGCGGCCGTAACTATGACGGTCCTAAGGTAGCGAAGTTCCTTGTCGGGTAAGTTCCGACCTGCATGAATGGCGTAACGACTGGAGCACTGTCTCCACGAGGGACCCGGTGAAACTGTAGCCGTGGTGAAGATGCCACGTACCCGCGGTTAGACGGAAAGACCCCGTGAACCTTTACTGCAGGTTGGCACTGGTCCAATGCTCGTTCTGTGTAGGATAGGTGGGAGGCTTTGATCCGGCGGCGCCAGCCGTCGGGGAGCCAACGGTGAAATACCACCCTGAATGATCGTTGGTCCTCACCGATCCGAAGCCCGGATCGGGACCGTGCTCATCGGGCAGTTTGACTGGGGCGGTCTCCTCCCAAAGAGTAACGGAGGAGCGCCATGGTACCCTCGGCCCGGTCGGCAATCGGGCAACAGGAGCGCAAACGTAGAAGGGTGCCTGACTGCGAGACAGATGTGTCGAGCAGAGACGAAAGTCGGCGTTAGTGATCCGGCGGTGCTGGATGGAAAGGCCGTCGCTCAACAGATAAAAGGTACTCCGGGGATAACAGGCTGATCTCCCCCGAGCGTCCCTAGCGGCGGGGAGGTTTGGCACCTCGATGTCGGCTCATCGCATCCTGGGGCTGGAGAAGGTCCCAAGGGTTTGGCTGTTCGCCAATGAAAGCGGTACGCGAGCTGGGTTCAGACCGTCGTGAGACAGGTCGGTCCCTATCTGCCGTGGGCGTAGGAAACTTGAGGAGAGTCTCCCCTAGTACGAGAGGATTGGGGAGGACCGACCTCTGGTGTGCCGGCTGTCCCGCTCGGGGCATCGCCGGGTAGCCAGGTCGGGACAGGATAAGCGCTGAAGGCATCTAAGCGCGAAGCCCCCTCCAAGATGAGGTTTCCCGCAGCAATTGCTGCATAGGCTCCTGGAAGACGACCAGGTCGATAGGCCGGACGTGCACGGCGGGTGACCGCCTCAGCCGACCGGTCCTAACAGCCAAGCAGCTTGACCACCCCGATCGGCCCCCCATCCCGGGAACGCCGCGGAGTGGACTCACCGGACTCGATCCGAACAAGGGTCAGGTCCCATCGGACTGGTGACGGCGCGTGCCCCACCCGGGCCGCGAACCCACCACCAGTCCCTGTTCCCCGAACGTGCCCCTCACCCGGTGTGCGTGCATCCTGAAACCCGCGTGTGACCGACCATCCGCAAAGCGGTCGTCGCGCAGAAATGCGCGCCGGCCGGTTTTCCGGCGACCATACCGGCGGGGTCACACCCGTTCCCATTCCGAACACGGCCGTTAAGCCCGCCGGGCCCATGATAGTGCTCAGGCGCGAAAGTCGGTGATCGCCGGAATCTCATCCATGACCGGCTCCTTGGCCCTTATCGGGACAGGAGCCGGTTTTTTCATGCGCAGTGCTGGCAGAGCCGGTGCAGCTTACCGTCCCGCCTTGCGTGAGGCTGTTGTTGCCGCGATGCGATCGAGAGCCTTGCTTGCCTGCTGGTCGGAGGGTTGCAGCCGGAGAGCCTCGCGGTAATGCAGCGCGGCGTCAGAATACCTGCCCTGATGCTCCTGGGCAAGCGCGAGGTTCCGGTGGATGGCCGGCTCGCGGGGAAGGAGGAGAGAAGCCCGGCTCAGCAAGGCAACGGCTTGCTCGTGATGGCCCACCCGCGCATGGGCCACACCGAGCAGGTTCAGAAGCGACGGGGTATCGGGTGCAGATCGGACGGCTTCCGAGAGAAGGCCGATCGCAGCCGCCGGCTTGCCTTCATCGAGGAACAGGCTGGCCAGCCCTTCCAGTGCCGGGGCGGCTCCGGGCTGGATGGCCAGGGCTTTCGCGTAGAAGTTTGCAGACGCGTCATGGTTTCCGAGCTTGCGCGTGTAACGCCCCGCAAGGCAGAAGCCGTCCGCGTCGCCCTTGCTCAGGTGGAGGCCCTCCTCGACGCGCTTCAAGGCCTGCTCCGGCTGGCCGAGGGCATCGAGAAGGCGAGAGAGTTGATAGAGCTCGCGGGCATACCGTGGGCCGTCGATGCCGGCCTCGATTTCCCTGCTTGCTTGCTCGACAGCCGCTGGTCCCCAGAGGACCGCCGGAGTGGCGATCCTTTCCTCCACGAGCCCGGCCAGTACATCAAGGGCCAGCAACTTCGTGGCCGCAAGCTGCAAGTGAACGTGATCGCAAAGGAGCTCGTCGCCGGGGATTCTGTGTCTGGCACGCAAGCCTGCCTGCTGCTCAAAATCGAGCAGCGGAACTCCCCGCCGGCTGGCGACCCTGCGTATGATTCGCAACGTGTCGGACGTGGCGCGGAGCGGGCAGATGTCTTCTTCGCGGGCTCTGACCAGGCACTCCCGGGCCGCAGCGATGTCGCCTGCGGCCAGCAGAGCCTGGCCCGTACGATACAGAAGATCCGCGTGCCGGCCGTCGATCGCCCGCGCCCGAGTGAACCACTGGACGGCTTCGTCGACGCGGCCTGCTCGCAAGAAGGACCGGCCATGTTCGTAGGCCCCTTGCCATTCCTGCTGCTGGGTGTCGGACAACCCGACGATGTGCGCGCTTCTGAACGGCGCGAAATCACGCAAGTTCGACAAGGGTGTGACCAGCATCAGCCTGGCATGGACCGCCTGTGCCAGGTCCACCATTGCGTTGAGGCTGTGCTCGAAGTGCATCAAGACCTGGCGGCGAAAGGCTTCATCGCGCGTGTAGGCGTCGGGGCCGACCGTGCCAACCGGGATCCGCACGACCTCATCCCGGATTCCCGAGGCCGAAGTGATCGGGCTCTCCCTGGTGAGCCCGACCAGCTCCAGCCCGTACTTCATCACGGTGGTGATACGGAAATCGCTTGCCAGACCGGCCGCGGTTCTGATCAGCCCTGGGGTTTGAAATACACCTGCGTAGGTTCGCCGTTCCAGGAATTCGTTCTCGCCGGTATAGACGATGAACAGATCCGGTTCGTACTGGGAGAGCTCGGCCATGAGCCCCTTGATGCGATAGCTGGCGTAGCTGATTGCACCGGCGTTGATCACCTCCCACTTTCGTGATGGATCAGCCCTGGGCAAGAGCACGCGGAGCCAGCCGGCCAGGGACGTGTGATCGAAGAATGGGCGGCCATAGATCGCCGAGCCTCCCAGGCAGACGATCCGGTAGGTGCCCGGTGCCTTGTGTCTGGGGAAATGCTGAGCATTCATCGTCTCGCGGCGGTTCGGTGCAACTGTGACGGCCTCGTTACCGCCGTCGTCTGTTCCGACCTGGAAATGAGGCACTTGCGGAGTGAACCCCGCGAAGGGATCTCTCCGCTGCGATGCTGAGGGTACCCCGCAGGCTCTCAGTACCATTTCCAGCGTCAGCAGCAAGCCGGTGACGGTCGTCAGGGCAAAAGCCAGCTTTTTCCGCGTGGACATTTGGCCTTCCCGCGAAGTTCCTGGATGCGTGCGCCACAATCCGGCGATGTGGGTCATCTGGTCGTCTATCCTCTTCGATGGGAACGGCTCGCCGTCCCGGATCGCGCGGGCGGGACGAAGCGAGACGGCCGCTCTCAGGATCGGGACAAGGAGGTAGCTCGCTGCTCTTCAGTTTCGCAGCCAATTCTCACGATCGGAGGTGCGGCGTGGAGAGAGGGTTCTCAAGCGACCCTCTCTCCGCGTTACCTTGCCACAACGGGGCAGCGAAAACTCAGGCGGTTTCGCTCGGGACGCGGCTGATCCGGCGTCGGCGTAGACCATAGCCCACGAGGCCAAGCCCGCCAAGGCCCGCGATGGCCAGGCTGGATGGCTCGGGGACGGCGATGAGCTGGTACTGGTAATGAGCGCCCTGGGAATTGCTTGCGTAGTTTACCAAAAGCGCGCTGCTGGAAGCATAGCCGGCACTGGCCCAGGCGGCCAGATACTGCGCCGCGTAGGTCAGGGACGCCGAGCTTGAACCCCCCGAGAACCGGACATTTCCGGCGCCCAGGTTGGTGCGGTCGGCCATGTTGGTCTCGAACTCCGCCTTCCAGCTTGCGATCTGGATACCGGCCCACTGAGCGTCGGTGATCGTTCCTTGTCCGAAGGTGTTGATGATCCAAGCGGCCGCTCCGAGTGCGGCCGGGTTGATCCCTGCCGGCGCGGTTGTGCCCGTGGTGCCTCCAAACGAGCTCGCCAGAGGCAGGGGGCTGCTGGCGAGGGAGCTGAAGGACGTCGATACTTCGTGGAACATATCCACGCAGAAGGACCGGAAGGTCGCTGAATTGGCACCACTGGCCGAGGTGGCCAGGGTCGTAGCGTACTGGTCGTAGTAGAGGCCGTTCAGCGTCGACCCGTTCACGTTGGCACTGATGTCGACGTAATTGGCCGCTCCACCGACGTTGGTCTCGGCATAGCTGTAGCTGTCCGCCCTGGTGGAGGCGGTGCAGAGCATCATCGCGGCAGAGGCGAGCCCGGCCAGGATGATCGGCTTCGACAGGATCATGATCGGAGAGTCCCCGTGACAGGATCTAGAAGAATGAGCGTGACCGGTTCGTGGTGTCGAGCGTTGTTGGATGTTGGGCTCAAAGAGCGAACGCCAAGGCTCGACCAGGAACCGACTGGTTCAATCGCGGGCCAGGTGACAGCCGCTGGAAATCGGCAACAGTCGTGGCCGGATCACGGCCCGCGTGTCCCGTAACCAGTCCGTAATGAAGACGGACCACCCGCCTTTCCGTAGACACCTTCGGACTGAATGCAACGTCGCGGTCGACACCTCCGGGGTCAAGGAATGCAGCTCTCGGGCAAGGATCGGGAGGACACTCGCCGTGAGACCGACCCGCAGCCTGGAAACTCCCTCTGACGACACGTTGGCTTGCGAGGCCGTCTCGTCAGTGCACCTCCAGCTGGCGTTCGAGACGCTCGATCGCCTGTCTCTCGGCAGGATCCAGGTAGGTGGAGTCGAGCCCCAGGGCCTTCGCTTGCTCAAGGTATTGCAGGCTGGCCTGCCGGTCGCTGGCACGCTGGTAAGCCTGCGCGAGGTGCAGCAGCAGCACCGGGCGTCTCTGGATCGTGTCAGCCGTCTTGAAGTCGGCGATCGCCTGACCGGTCTGGTTCAACTCCATCGCCAGCACACCGCGGGTGTCCAGCAAGACGGAGTCGGGTCCGGCCACCGCGATGGCTTGCTGGATGATCTGCATGCCCTCGGAAGGATTGCCGCGATGCTGGGAGAGGATCCATGCGAGCTCATTGAGGGCGACCACGTTACGCGGATCTCTGTCCGTCGCCTGCCGTAAGAGCGATACGGCCTCGTCCCAGCGGTGCTGAAGCTTCCTCAGTCTGCTCAGGGAGAGGAGCAGCTTCGTGTTTTCGCGAGCGCTTTGGCGAGCCGATTCCAGATGCACCTCGACGTTCCGGAAGTCTTCAGGGCCCGGTTTCCCGCGCTCCATCGCCATCAGGCAGATACTGGCGGCCGCGTCCGCATCTGCCGGGCGCGACCATGCCGGCTCACAAAGAGCCAGCGACTCACGGGTTCGCCCCTGTCGCGCCAGCAATCGCGCCAGCGGCAGCGAGTCGTTCACGGTGGATCCTGCGGCCGCATGCCGGCGGTACATTTCCTCGGCGGCTACGACGTCCCCGGCCGCCTCCAGTTCACCGGCAATCGAGAGCCTGGCGGGCCCTTCGTGGCTGGCAGCGTGGGTTTTCAGCATCTCCAGTGCTGTGGTCCTGTCACCCTCCGCCAGCGCCAGATGCGCTTTGAGAATGATCGTATGCAACGCCTGCGGATCACGTCTCTCCAGAGCATTTAGCCATCTCGATGCATCAACCAGACGGCGGCCGATGATCAGCGACTCGGCATATGGGCACAACATTGCGGGATCGCTCTCGTTCGAGGCCACCAGCCTCGCCATCCGGAGTTCGGCCTGTTCCCGCCGCCCCATCTTCTCGAGCTGTTCCACCAGCAAGAGTTGCTCGCGCGGGTCCAGCCCGCGGCGGGCCTCCAGATCAAGGAACAGGCGGACCGATTCCGAGCCCTTGTGCGGATCCATGGTGCTGAAGATCGCCTGGGCACGCAGGTCCTCGAGCGAGTCCGGCTGCTCGCGGCGGTTGGTTTCCAGAAGCTCGAACGCCCTGGCTCGTGCTGCTGGATCGCGTGTACTCATCAGGCAACTGGCCAGTGTTCGTCGGGCCCAGGAGCGGAGTACATGAGACGCGGCCTGTTTCGTGTCGACAAGCCCTTCAAGGATCGGAATGGCCTTGTCGTTCTGATAGTACTTTGCGAAGAACTCGGCGGCCTGGCAGAGCACCTTCGGACTATCGGGCGCCAGTGCGAGGGCTTTCATGTAGGCCTTGCCGGCACCCGCCGGGTCGCCAAGAAGCTCTTGCGCCGCGCAGTGACCAGGAGGCCGAGGTCGGGTGCGAGTCGCTTGCCCGCCTGGTCGGCCAGCCTGGCGGCCAGATCCCTGCGGTCCGTCAATGCCAGTAACTGAATGTACGAGAGCCAGGCATCCGAGCTTCCCGGGGCCAGTTCGAGCGCCCGCCTGAGCGGTCGGTCGGCCTCTTTCAGCTTTCCGGCGAGCACGTAAAGTCGTCCCAGCAAGAGCAGGTCCGTGGGGTTGTTGCTCGCCTCGCTGAGAAACTCTCGGGCCCTGGCAAGCCCGCCTTCGGCATCCTTGTGACGAATTGCCGCCACCGCCCTGATCAAGGCTATTTCGCTGACGTCCCGCCCCTGGCTTCTGAGTTGCTGCACAAGCCGGTCGATGTCGTTGTAACGCTCCATGCGCAAGAGCAAGGCGACCAGACGTTGCGCCACGGACGGCGCGTCCCCGGATTGCTCGAGCACTCGAAAGTAGTGGGCGACTGCTTCCTCGGGTTTGTTCTGCTGTTCGGCCAGCTGGCCCAGGAGCAGGTCGGTACCCCACCATTCGCGGTGACGCTCCTCGAGCTCGATGGCCCGCGCCGAGGCCCGGTCCAGGGCCTGGGCGTCGCCCGAACGTGCTCGCTGGAGATACGTCGTACCGTCGGCGTATTTCCAGACGCATCCATTTTCTCCCTCGATGGAACGAAGACGCTCCACGGCCAGTGCGGCAGTGGAGCCATCGCCTGCGGCCGTCGCCAGGTCGAAGACGGTCAGCAGCTGGCGCAGATCGTCGGTCTCGAACTTCGAGAGCTGGCATATCATCGACCTGGCATGGTCCGGGTCGCCGAGAGCCAGCAAGGCTCTGGCGGCGGCGTCCAGTACGATCATCTGATCTCCCGGTTCCGGAACCGAGGAGCGCATGCCGGGAACCCGTTCGATGGCTTGCCTCGCCTCGGCGGTGCCGATTCGAGCCAGAGCCTGGATCTTGCAGATGCAGAGCGACGCCGTGTGCCCGAGGTCGTGTTCGGCCTCGTCGATGACCTTCAGTGCGGCTTGCGCCGGCGGGCCCGTCTTGAACGTCTCCCAGCAGCACCCGAGCCAGCGCGAGCCGGTAGGAAAGCTTTCGAGTGTCGCGCCGCCGCGCCGCTTCGAGCAATGCCCGTGCCTGGTGCCGCTGGCCCTGGGCCGTCAAAAGTTCGGCCCTGAGCAGGGTCAGCTCGCCGCTCGCCTCAGGCAACGCCTTCCCGGCCTCAGCGAGATCCGCTTCGAGAGCAGCCCAGGACCGACGCAGCGATGGTTGCTGGATGGCCTGCCGGATCCGCAGACGAACGACGTCAAGCCGCGACTCGGGCCGCCTGGCCAGTAGCTGCACGTGGAGCCGGATCGCCTCGTTGAGCCGGCCTTCCTCTTCCATCGCCCTTGCCAGGGCCGGGACAACCCGCCAGGACTCGTGATCGCCACTTGCAGCGCTTTGCAGAACGGCAATCCGTTCCTGGCCGCGGCCGGGTACCTGGCGATAGCAGTCCGCCAGCAGCAGATTGACCTGTCGGACTACGCGGAGATCCGTCGCCATCAAGGCACGGGCAGTCTCCAGCCGATTGATCGCCACGAGCCACTTTCGTTGCGACATGGCCACCCGTCCTTCGAGGTAACAGGTGCAGCCGCTGGCAACGCCGCTCGACTGAAGCTTCTCAATCCAGGAGGCGGCTCCGTCCGGACCGTCCAATTTACCCTGCGAGATCAGGCTTTCAGCAAGTGCGAGGATCAGGCCGAGATCGCCGGGGAGGGTGGAGACGCCTTGGCTCAGGATGCTCCGGGCACGATCGGGGTGGTTCTCTTCCTGCTCGATGGCCGCAGCAAGCTGGTAAAAGGCAGGATTGGCGGGCTGCTTCAGAAGGCCCGCTTCGACGAACTTCCGCGCCTGGACCCGATCACCGGTTTCCAGGGCGACCTGGGTGGCGACAATCAGCACGTCGGAGTCGTCGGGGGCAAGCTGCACCGCCTGCTCGATGTCGCCTGGGTCGGCCGAGATCTCAAACTCGCGGCGATACCGATATCGCAGTACATGAGCGAGGGCAGAGCCGGGGTTGGTGGCCACCATCGCCTCGATTTCACGATCGGCGAGGCCTGGCCTCCCCCGATCCCGTCGCAGCAGCCGCGCTAATCGATCGAATGCGGCCACCCGGGTTGGATCGTGCGCAAGCGATTGCCGGAAATCCTGTTCGGCTTGCTGGCTGTTCCCCAGAGCCGCGTGGCACTGCCCCTGAAGCTCCTCGAGGGCTGCCACCTCGCCCTGCCTGTCGAGACTTTCGACAAGAGCCTCGCGGTAGGCGCTCAGGTGGCGCAGGGCATCCTCATACCGTTCCAGCTGCATCGCCAGCGACGCGGCGCGCCGAAGCAGCGTGCCATCGCCGGGATTTGAGCGAATCGCCTGTCCGAAAACCAGGTAGGTCTGCTCCAGGTCCGGGCCGGAAGGCCGCGAATTCTCCTGGTCCAAAAGACTCGCATAGAGAGCCCAGGCGGGGCCGTTCTCCGGACGGATCGCCAGGTACCGCGTGATGGCTGCTTCAGCCTGGGTGATATTGCCAGCCGCCTGAGCGGTTTGTGCCTTGGCAATCAGCGCAGATGCATGGCGGCGAACCTGCGTGCCATGCAACAAGTACACCCCGGTGCAAATTTCACTTGTGAGTACCAGAAAACTAATGAGAAATATAAGATTGATGCGTCGAATTGATCTCATGAGAACCGCTTCTGAAATGTTCCAGGCCAGCATCCGCGAAATCCAGGCGAGCATAGAAGCATCCATGCCAGAGTCCATTGAATCCCGACTGCCGGCGATGTCCAAGAGAGAGGAGCAAAGTGGTGAACAAAAACTTCTCTGCCTTGTCCTTTGTTGCGATCGCGAGTCGAGAATGACGTGTTTTGTCATCAAAGCCATACCGGCACGTGCCCTGCAATGATGCGCGGCCTTATGGACAGGTTGGAGGAACAGCTTCGTAGATGCTCGACGCCGAGTAGGCCGCCTGCTGGCCACGGGCCCACTCACAATTTCAGTTCGATTTCGTTGACCTTGGAATACCGCGCTGGGAACCGGTAATTGGCGGATGTTCGGCCCCGGAATACGAGATTGCGGGACCCGCCGATTTCGCTATCATGCGCGGCGGGCCAGACGGCCATGGAGGTTGAACGGGGCTTTGAGCGACTCGGTGCAGGATGCGAATCGCGGTGATCATCGGTACACGACCGGAAGCAATCAAGATGGCTCCGGTCATTCGGGAGTTGCGTGGCCGGGTTGCCTCAGATTCGTCGTTCGAGACCCTGGTTCTCGTCACCGCGCAGCATCGCGAGTTGCTCGACCAGGTGCTTGATCTTTTCGACATCAGGCCAGATGCCGACCTGGATGCCATGCGGCCAGGACAGGATCTGGCGGAGCTCACGGCTCGCCTGATCGAGGGCACTGACCGGCTGCTCGCGAGATTCTCACCCGACCTGGTGCTTGTCCACGGTGACACGACGACTGCGCTGGCGGCCAGCCTCGCGGCGTGTTACCGGCAAATTCCCGTTGGCCACGTCGAGGCGGGCCTGCGGACTGGCAATCCACTCAGCCCGTTTCCCGAAGAAACCAACAGGCGTCTGATCGATACACTCTCGCTCCACCATTTCGCGCCGACGGAGCGGGCGTCCGCGAACCTGCTGCGCGAGGGCATGGATCAATCGCGGATCGTCGTCTCGGGCAACACAGCAGTCGATGCGTTACGGCTGGTACTCGACCGGTCGCACCGGCATGGCAATCAAGAGATACGCCAGCGTGCTCCCGCAGTCGCAAGGATCCTGGATGAGTACAAGCGCATCGTGCTGGTCACGAGCCACCGCCGTGAGAATTTCGGTGAGGGGCTCAAGAGCATTTGCGCCGCGATCCTCGAACTGACGTACCGATTCGATGACCTGGCAGTCGTCTTCTCGGTCCACCCGAACCCGGCGGTCCGTACGGCCGTCACGAGCATGCTGGAGGATCGAGAGCGAATCTTCCTGACCGAGCCGCTCGACTATGGCGTGTTTTGCCACCTGATGGCGGCAAGCCATCTGATTCTGACCGACTCCGGAGGCATCCAGGAGGAGGCACCCAGCCTGGGTAAGCCGGTTTTGGTGCTCCGGGAGACGTCCGAGCGGCCCGAGGGGGTGGAAGCTGGCGCCGCCCGGCTGGTCGGTACTCGACCCAGAGAGATATGTGAAGCTGTTGCCGAATTGCTCGAAGATCGCGAAGCCTACGCCAGGATGGCTGCGGCAAGCAATCCCTACGGCGACGGCCGTGCCGCCGAGCGCATCGTTTGCTACCTGTGTGGTTGCGGGAAGGCAGGATGCCTGCCGGACGTGCAAATTGCCGGGTCGGAGCGGGGGTCCAGGCGGACTCTCGCCCGCGGGTGCCTCCGCCTGTGATCAGCGAGGGACGTCGTCTGGCCCGGCCCGTTCAGTTCGAGTGGACGGATTGATCAGTCGATCGACTTCAGGGAGCAGGAGCGACAGAAACGCGGCGCACGGGTCCGCCGAGGGATCATCCTGGACTGCGCCGGTCTGTCTCACGACATACAGTTTTGTAAGCATCGGCTCGGCCGCGAACGCCCATCTCGGGTTCTCGGGCGCGGACCATCCGCTGGAGCCGTGCCAGGTCCAGTAAATTCGTAATCGCGAAGGATTGACCCCCGTTCGCGTTGCCACCGCGGTCTGGAACTCAGCGACCCGAGGAGGATCTCCGTAACTTTGAACGTACCTCTGGCTTTCTCCCAGGCTATAGCCGGCTCCGGGATAGCAGGCGTCAGGGGTATGTGCGGAGATGTTCCCCGGCAGACCGCAGAGCAACATGACAGAGATTGATTGATTGGCCGCGGAGTTCGTGTAGACATGCAAGGCCTCTCCGACCGCGCCAGCGATCGCCATCTCCCGGGGAGGCAGTGACCGGGAGGTCGCGGTCCAGTCGCCAATCTGCCTGGGAACAGACTGAAACCGGGTGGCTAAGCTTTTGAGCTCAGGGGCTGCTCTCCACCGATTCGTCCATGTGCCGTGGACCAGACCGGAGACGGCGATGAGCGCGACTGCCCCCGCGATTGTGACCGTGTTCTTCATGACGCATCATCCGAGATAGTCGTGGTTCCGGGGCGTTCGGGCGATGCCAGGCGTCCGCTAGCGGAATATGCCGTGTAGTACTTCCGGCCATAATTCGTTCGGTCACTGACACCAGTGAGAACCGCTCCGAGGACCTTGATGCCGAGAGACGTGATGCGTTGATAGGCTGCAAGGACCTGCTTTTTTCGGCTCACATCAGCAAGGACGGAGAAGAGAACCGCGTCGACTTGCTGGGCCATGATAAGTGCATCGGCAACTGGAAGGATCGGCGAGGAGTCGACGATGACGAAGTCAAAATGTTCCTTGAGCTGTCCAAAGAGACCGCCCATCCCTCCCTGGGAGAGGATTCTCAGGGTTTGTGCGTCACATCTCCCGCCGGGAATGACCTTCAACTCCTCGACAGCGGTGGCGGAGACCACATCCTCGAGAGTCGCTTGACCTCTGAGCAGTTCGCTCAAGCCTGGTTCGGGCGGCAAATCAAAAAGTCCATGGATCGTGGGGCATCGCAGGTCCGCGTCGACGAGCAGGGTCCTCTGGCCACTGCGGGCCAGGCTGGTCGCCAGGTGGCTGGCGAGCGAGGTCTTCCCTTCGCCGGGCAGGGCACTGGCGATCATCACCACCCTGTGCCCGCCCGAGCGAGCCGCGTGGATCAGCATCGTGCGTGTTGCGTCAATCGATTCGAGGAGCAAGTTATACCAGTGGCTATCTTTCTCGCTACGAACCATGCCACGATTCCGCCGTGCCGTCGCTGGCAGCATGGGTAACGATCCGACCACCGTGAGCCCGAGATCCGCAATCACCTCGTCAGCCGAGTCGATCCTGTGCGATTGCATCTCCAGGAAGGCTACCAAGAATAAGCATCCGAAAAACGAGCCGATCGCGATCATGCCGAAAGTCATGTACCATTTCTTGGTGTTCCTCGTTGTCGGCGGAATCGCTTCTTCAAGCAAGCTGATGCGTGGCGGTGCTTGCAGTTCGACATCAAGCTTTTCCACTTCCATTGAGATCTTCGTCGCGGCGTCTTCAACCTGCTTGAGCTCTTCCTTGTTATCCTGCACGTCCAGTGTGTTGTCAGTGAGAACCTGATCCATATTCGAGGCGTTCTTGAGCTCTTCTTGCAAGCTCGCTTCAAGCTCTTTGAGCACCGCAAGTTGCTGCTCCGGGCTGCCGCCGGCTCCCGGGATGGCTTGAGCCTCGTCCGGCGGATTCTGGAGTTGCTTGATCACAATTGGCCGAATGGACTTTCGTTTTCGCTCGAGCTGTTTTTTGAGCAAATCGACCCGGTCGCGGAGTGTCTTGAGGGCCGGATTGAGCGTCGCGTTGCGTGCGACGCGGCCGGTGTAGGCGGCCTCGGAGGCGAGGCGTTCCGTGGCTGCGTCGATCCTTGATCGGAGATCGAGGACCTCGGGATCCTGCTCGACAAGACGCGCCACATCGTCATTCGAGAAGGTCGGTGCGGCGGTCTCCTGGACTGCGTCGGGTTGGCGAGCTCGGACCATCGCCTCGAGCTTTCGCTTCTGGGATTGAACTTCCCGCAGGTCCTTACGGACATCCGTTCCTAGTTCAATTGCATATTGCTGCTTCAGCACCAAAGTCTCACGATCGTCCGACCCTGCCCTCTTCGCAAGTTGCCGGAGTGCCTCGCGGCGGTTCTTCAAGAGATCGAATTTCTCCTTGCTGAGCCTCTTGAGCAGTTCGCGACGTTGTATGCGTCGCTTCTGATCACCGTTCGCCACTTCCTCGATGTAGGTGTTGGTCACGGCGTTGACCACCTGTGCCAGTTCAGCTGGGTCCTGGCCGTCGAGGGAGATCTGCAATACCTCCGTTCCCGTAAGGAACTGAGCCTGCAGATGTTCCGAGAGCCATTCCACAGGCCTTTCCTGTTGGCGAATCAGTTCGCGAATCATGTTCAGATCGCTGATCCCGCGCTGCTGGAGGGCGGTATTGATGACAAAGCGGCTCTTGAGCTGGATGAGCTGGCTCTTCTGGCTTCGTATCGATTCATCACGTTCCGCCTCGGCGTCAACGGTCTTCCACATGATCTGCGGGGTTGACGTTCGCACCAGCACTTTGGCCTGGGCCTGATAATTTGGTGGCGGGAGCAGGGACCAAGCAGCCGAGGCGCAGGCAGCGGAAACCAGCGTGCCCAGTCCAACCGCAAGCATGAGCCGGCGTCTCAGGGCCTTGAGCAAGCCGAGCGGGCTCGGCCCGGAACTCGCGGTCGAATTGGGCCCTCGATAAACGGCAGGAACAAGCTCTGGCCCATCGCCGCCCACGGTATCGATGACCGTGGCCGTAGTCGTAATCGGTCCGGCGAGTTCGCCTGTGGCTCGACTGGGCTGGTTCATGAACAAGTACCTGAAAAGTTCGGATAAGTATCCTGCATATTGCGGCCATTCCCCACGGAAGCCGGTCGCCTGTTGTTTGCACTCAAAGGCGCTTCCTTACCATTGCCAGAGCCGGTGCCTGGACACGCGAATGCTCATTGTGCGCAAGACCAACGGGAACTGGAACCGCTTCGGTGTCGTTCAAGATATGCGTAAGCATCCAGATCTCGCACCAGTAGAGGAGCATCGCGAACGGTATCATGACCCATCCTGCCAGATCATGGTAGAAGTGATCAGCGATCGACCCGCTGACCGTCTCGTGCAAGACACCCGTCAACGTGATCCGCGCGATGTTGGCCAGCAAAGCAACCGGTATTGCACTGAAAACCAGCATGATCCGATCGAGAACTGGACGCTCGACCACCATTGCCAGGCCAACGGACAGCGCGATAAACGTGATCACCATGCTCAGTCCGCTACACGCTTCCACAACGCCGATCCTTCCCTCGCTCAACTGGATTACATTGCCTTCATCGAACGCCATGAAGCCCGCGGTTTGAAGTGCAAAAGTACTCGCCTTGGTGGCCAGCCACTGGAGCGGTGGACCCATCGCGTTCTCGAGCCGCCAGGGAAGCGGTATCATGAAGAACAGGAATCCGATCGAGGGCCATGCCCATTTCAGAGCAGCCCAGCCACCTACGAGGAGAATGATCCCGGCGAGATAGAGCAGGAACGCGATTCCTTCGATGCTTTCCTGGCGAAAATAGCCGCCAAGAAGCAGGATGGCCACGCCGATCACGAGAAACGACAAGCCGTGTTTGCTCGGTCGCAATTCGTCAACAGTTAACTGCTTCCGCCTCATCCAGAGCAGCGACAGCGAGAAGATGGGGACGAGATATCCGTGCGCATATCGTGGATCGTGGCTCCAACGTTCCTGCATGGCTGAGATGACGGGCCAGAAAACCCAGAACGTCGCCCCTGCCAGAACGGCCAGAGAACCAAATCGCCACCAGTCAACCGTCTTGTTATTCTCGGACAACATCTTGCGTTGGGCCTCGATGATCGAGAGATTCCTGGAGAGCCCGTATGCACTGTGGAATACGCTGAGTCGTCGAATGGCCTAGCTTCTGTCCAGAACCGTCCTCAAGAACATTCGAGGAAACCCGGGGGACTGACCCTCAGTCGAGATCAGGAACGATTCCGAAGTCGGGGTTCCCAACATTCCGCCAAGTTGCTTGTCATCCGTTGCCCGATCCAGGTGCAAACGTTGTTTTGGCTCCGGATGCCAGACGAAGTTGCTCGACTTAGAATTGCCGGTGTCAATCTCGCTACCCGGCACCATGATACCGCGCATTGAGACCTCCATCAATAATACTTTCCTGGCCCGGCGTTTCAGGGTCCATGGCCTGGTGATAAACGTGAACGCTTCGGTTCACTTCGACCGATGTGCCGATCAGTGCTCCGGCCCGGGGTGACCGTGCTCTCACGCGGTCGAACTGAGGGGAAGCCGCTGTGCGAACGAGCCTGCTCAACGAAGCTCATGCCGCGCACGCGGACGGCCGTCTGGCCGAGGCCGCGTCGCTCTATCAGGCAGTCCTCCGCTCGAATCCGGATGAACTGGAAGCCATGGAAGGGCTTGGCGTGGTCTGCTTTCAGCAGGACCTTATGGAAAGAGCTATTACACAATTTGAGCAGGGGATCTCTACACACCCTTACTCGGCACGCTTGCATGCAAAGCTGGGTGCTGCCTACCGGAGGCGGGGTCGATACGAAGAAGCTCGGTCCCAGTTGCTCCGGGCTATCGAGCTGGATGGTACCCTGCCCGACCCGTGGAACTCGCTCGGCCGACTGGCGTTCGATGAGCGTCGCTTCGACGATGCCGAGGCCGCGTACCGCACGGCGATCCACGTGCAACCCGAGTTTGCCGTGGCCTACCGAAATCTGGCGAGCACGCTGCTGGGTAGAAGGCGCTGGGTGGATGCCGTCGATGTCCTGCGAGCCCACCTGAGAATTGAGCCCGATGATCCAGGCTCGTGGACGAACCTGGCCCGTGCACTGGGAGAGCAGGGTGACCCAGCTTTACTGGGCGAGGCCGAGGCGGCATGCCGCCGGGCGTTGACAGTTCATCCCGGATATGCCGATGCACTCGACATCCTCGGGAATGTGCTGCGCGTTCGAGGACATCTCGACGAGGCGGTGGCGTGCTACCAGCTTGCATTACAGATCGACCCGCGCCGAGCCTCCTCGCATCGCTATTTCGGTCAGGTGCTTCAGTGCTGCGGCCGCTACGCTGAGGCCGGGCGGCTGTACGAGGCGGCGCGCACGCTTGACCCTGAAGACGCTCGTGTACACGCCGATTTCGGCAGCCTGGCTGCGACCATGGGGAACCACGCCGAATCCGCCAGCCACTACGGGCGGTCCGTGACTTTGGACCCCGAGTTCGCCCAGGGCCACCAGGGACGCGGGCAGGCACTGCTCGAACTGGGCCTGCTCGATGAAGCTGAGAGCGGCTTCCAGACCGCTCTGCGGATCAGTCCGGACCTGAGCGCGTCGTGGGTCGGGCTGGCAAGGCTCCAGGCGGAGCGCGGTGATTTCGAGCTCGCTTGCCAGTCGGTCCGCGCAGTCCTGTCACAGCAGCCCGACCTGTGCGACGCTCACTGGCGCCTGGCGATGATCCTCAAGGACCGCTTGCCGGATCGTGATCTTCACGGGATGGAGCAGTTGCTCACCCGTGACACGTTCTCGCAGCGCGATCGTTCCTTGCTCCATTTCGGTCTGGCCGCCGTGTACGACGCGCGTGCAGAGTACTTCTGTGCGGCTGAACATCTCGTGGCCGCGAATGCGCACCAGTCGGCTGTAAAGGCGTCCTGGGGCATCCATTGGGATCCGGATGAGCACACACGCTTCGTGGACCGGTTGATTGCCTTGTTCACGTCCGGTTTCTTCGCCGCCCGCAGGGACTGGGGACTTGATGATCCGCGGCCTGTCTTCGTGGTCGGTCTGCCGCGCTCGGGAACGACGTTGATCGAGCAAGTTCTGGCCTCCCATCCCAGTATCCATGGTGCTGGCGAGCTGCGGGACGTCATGGAGACCTTCGAATCGCTGCCTTCTCTTGTCAAAGCACCGCAAGTCGACCCCTTTGACGCCTTACTATTGCTTGACCCTCAGTCGGCACGGATGGCCGCCAGGCGCTATCTGGAGATACTGACGTGCGAGGTCCCGCCGACCGCCTGCCGCGTCATCGACAAGATGCCCGATAATGTCAATCTGCTGGGCCTTGTCGCGCTCCTGTGGCCCGGTTCACGCGTCATTAATTGCAACCGGGATCTTCGCGATGTCGCCTTATCCTGCTGGTTTGCGGGGTTCGAGACCAATCCCTGGTCGAATCGGTGGGAACACATCGCCCGGCGGTTCGCCGATCACCAGCGCGTGCTAGAGCACTGGCGCCGCGTCCACCCTCTGCCATGTCTGGAAATTGACTACGAGTGCCTCGTAGCGGATTTTGAGCAGACCACGCGGCGCATGCTCGACTTCCTGGGGCTGGACTGGAATCCGGCGTGCCTCCAGTTCCAGGCCACGCGTCGGGTCGTTCGCACGGCCAGCCTGGTGCAAGTTCGCCAGGCTCTCCACAACCGATCCGTCGGCAGATGGAGGAACTACCGGGATATGCTGGCGCCCCTTTTCGAGGGCCTCCAGTCCAACGGCGTGTCTCTGCCGGACGATTGAGCTCGGCTGCGGCTGGGAGGACGGCTGCGGGACGTTCGTACGCTCAATCATGAGCCGGCGGAGCGGGCGCCGGCTCTGCCGGCCGAATGAACTCGTGGGCTCCGAAATCGGGATGCGTTCCACGCGTTGTGCCGTCAATGTCAGAAGGAACTTCAGCGAGCGGTTCGGCCCGGTCGATCGCCACCGTGGCGTTCGCGGTGAGTCGCAGGTTGCCCTCGTCAGGGGCGACGAACGCGCTGCTCATGTCGCGGTTCAGGTTGTTTCGCAGGGTGAAGCGGCTCTGTGTCTCGATGAGCGGTTCGTGGCCGCTCAGCAGGTTGTTTTCGACGCGCAGTCCGTCATTGTCATGCACCAATCGGATCAGCCGCCCATGTCGGGTATTCGGTTCGTGAACCGTGTTGTGCAAGAACGCGCAATCGCAAGTGAAATCCGCCAGTATGCCGTTCTCCGGTGCCCTCGTCACAAAGTTATTACGGACCAGGACGTTCGTACAGTGACAGGTGATCCCAGGCGGCTTGAACGAGTTGCCCAGGCAGATACCGCTGTCGCAGTCGACCACCACGTTACGCTCAACAAC
The DNA here is from genome assembly GCA_963833985.1 of uncultured Planctomycetaceae bacterium. Classification (GTDB taxonomy): domain Bacteria; phylum Planctomycetota; class Planctomycetia; order Isosphaerales; family Isosphaeraceae; genus Aquisphaera. Next base: position 4,834,487 of record CAWIAD010000002.1, on the reverse strand, counting down.
GCAGTCGCGACAGTCGTGCCAGAGAAAGATCGCCCCCCGAGCACTACCCGTGCGTCCGTGAATACCGACGAACACGTTGTCTGCAATGGTCCACCCGGACGCGAACATCACGTCGATTCCGCTGATGTAATCGCCACCGAAGGACTGAGCCGTGTCGGCTGGATCATCTCCGAACCGCTTGGGGCGATCATTGATGAAGAAGCAGTACTCGACGCGGCACCCGTGCGGACGCAAACGCTCGCGGTCGGCTTCCGGTACGGTTACGCCCTTGATGCCGCGTTGCCAGATGTTGTGCAGGACGCAGTTGTGAATGGTGACCCTCTGGACGCCAGTGTCACTGTCGAGCTTGATGCCGTTCCAGCGGACATTCTGGATCAGGAGATCAGCCACCGTCACCCCTGTGCAGCCGCGAATGGTCAGGAGCTCCCCCAGCGTGCCGCCCCCATCGAGAATGACGTGGCCCCTCCGCCCGGAAGCGCTGCGCAGGGTCACCCCGTCGGTGGCGATCACGAGCGTCTGCCTGAGCGGATAAACTCCCTCAGCAAGGAGAATGGTTCCACCCGGCCGCACCCGGCGCACGGCCGCGAACAACGCCTCCACGCTGGCGACGCGGATGACCTCGCCCGCGGGGGATTTCAAGGCCGGGGCGCGCGGGTACCAGGCCTTCACCAGCGACGGTCTTGTCGGCTTCGCTGGCGGCCGCGTTCCCGAGATCGTGTCGATGACCGCTGCATAGCTCATCAGAACCAGGTAGTTCCGCAGGTTGTAGCCATGAGACCGCAGGGCCTCCTCGGAGTAGTCATTCTCGAACGCTTGCGGGGCGCTCGGGTGCAGGCCATCGTGCGCCAGCAGCGTCGGCACATCGTATCCCTCGTAAGCACGGAAGGCGTCCGCGGCCCCATCCCAGTCCCTGGGACGACGTTTGAGAATCTCGGCCTGGAAGTCCACGAGCGGCACCTGAAACTCGCGGTCCACCTGCCGGACGGCCTCGGCAAAGGTGGCAGCTTTCGCTGCAAAACCGTGACGCGGGGGAATCGTGCTGAGGATGACAATCGTCCCGTGGTCGAGACATTTCCGAACGATCGATCGCATGTGCTGGCGGTATTCGGTCACGCTGACATCCCGCAGGTCGTTGCTTCCGAACATCACCAGGGCGACTTCCGGGTGCAGTCGATCAAGCCAGCCGCCAACGTTCTCATCGCCCCACCTTGCCGTCTGGCCTCCCTGGTTGCCGAACTCGGGCCCCTTCCAGCCGCGCCAGCAGTCGGGTCGCAGGTAGGCGTCAACCTTGCGGAAAGCATTCTCCATGTCAATGGACGCATGCTTCCGTTCATATTTGAGCGGGCTCCAGAACGCGAGCGACTCCGTGATTGAATCGCCGAAGTGAGCGAAGCTGCCCGGGTTGCCACGAAACCGCGCGTGGACCCGCCTGGTGAATTCGGGCCACGCTCTCTGATCCGCCTCCGCCGCGGCCTTTTCCTGGCACGAAGCTGTTGATGAAATTCCCGCGACGGGCAACAGCAGGAAAAAAAGCAACGTCCGCCACGACATGATTCGGCCCAGTTCTTCGAGAGGGACCAGGTTTGAGGCCTATGATCTGAACATGGCGGTCGCCAAACAGGCTGTCAATCACTTTCTGAAGGAATGAGGCAGCGGCCTATCCTTGGAGGAGGGGAACCGCGAGCTTTTCCTCGATTCGTGTCTGTTCCGCGGCTGGTTCAGGGGAATTGATGTAAAAACTTTCCATCAAGTGGTTTAAAGAGATCTCATTGAAGTGCGGCGAGCGTTCGCTCTTTCACCTTTGCGAATATGTTGAATCAGAGAAACCCGCCGAAGCACCCTTGAAATCAGGGAGCGCGATTGCTACCCTGACTTCACGTAACCATGAACGATATTGCTGGAAGGGGTTATTGACCGAGGCAAGACGATCATGTGCAGCGGTGCTTCCTCGTGAAACCGATCACGAAGTCACTCTGAGGCTTGCTGGGCCTGATCGTTGAGCTTCGTACGAGCTGGGACCGCCGTGTTCTATGCTGAGAACGCATGCAGAATCGCGCTGAATGAGCTTGCTGGCCGGTTGCTTTGGATCCTTGTCCCGGTTCCCACGGAAGAGAGAGCTGCCTCAGTCGATTGATGGCTACCGAGCGGTTTGCGACTGTGGCGGATCGATCATGGAGGATCAGCGTGGTGTAACCCACTGGCACGGAGTGCGCGCGTTCATTGAATTATCATCGGACTGAGAATAATCATCGGACTGATTCAGACCTCTGCGACATGGTTCATGGCTCCCGGCGTCAAGGTGATTGCGAAATCTGACGGAGCAAGTGCGTCGATGACCACAGTCACGGCCGGTCGTTCAAGCCTTCCGTGGCAGGATGCGGCGGAGCCACTGTCCGCGTGCTCGGTTCCCGCTGTCATCAGCTTTGACATCGAGGAGCATCATCGCATCGAATCGGCTGCCGGCCTGGTGATTCCGGAGTCGCAACAGGCGGACTACCATGACCGGATGTGCCGGGTGACGAGCTGGATCTTGGAGAGGTTGGCGGAAACGGAGATTCGCGCCACGTTTTTTGTTCTCGGCCAGGTCGCCCGGAAATCGCCCTGGCTCGTCCGAGCCATTCACGACGCGGGGCACGAGGTTGCAAGCCATGGCTGGGATCACCGCCGCCTCCACGTCCTGACGCCGAAGGAGTTCCGCGAGGACGTTCGCCAGAGCCGGGACGCGCTCGAGCAGGCGTGCGGCGCCAGTGTGCTCGGCTACCGGGCGCCGACGTTCAGCCTGGTCCGAAAGACGGCCTGGGCAATCGACATCCTCGCGGAACTTGGCATCCTCTACGACTCCTCGATTTATCCCGTTCACCACGACCGTTACGGTATCCCCGATGCGCCGCGGAGTCCCTTTCTGGCCGAGGGCCGCCGCCATCGGATCCTCGAACTTCCCCCGGCGACGGCACGCATCGGAGGTATGAACCTGGCCATTGGCGGCGGCGGTTATCTGCGGCTGCTGCCGTGGGCCATCCTGAGACGGGCCCTGGAGCATTCGCGTCGTGACCCAGAGACGCGGCTCACCATGCTCTACCTCCATCCCTGGGAGCTCGACGCGGACCAGCCGCGGCTGCCGCTCCGCAGGCTGAACCGATTCCGGACCTACGCGGGGATTCGCGGCACCCGAGGCCGGCTCATCAAACTGTTCTCAGGTCTCGCTTTCGTTCGCGCGGTCGACTTAGCTCGACGGCTCCTTGATCGTCCTACGCCTTACCGCGATTCTGCCCGGCTGGCTAGCTAGTGGTAGCCGAAGACGCTGATAATTCTGGATTTACAAAAGAACAATCAAGTCTGTTCCAGTTGCTCAGCAAGCAAGCCTTCGATGAACACGACCGTAGACAAGACCACACAACGAGGTGCTCCCTTTCTTTTCGAGGTACTTAGCAGATTTGACGGCTAACCTTCTTCTCCTCTTTTCATGCCTTGTTGTGTTGTACGTCTACTTTGGCTACTTCCTAGTACTTGCGCTTTTTGTGCGTTTCGTCAGGCGAGGCATTGTCACTCCGGCTGCCAACCTTCCATTAGTTTCACTGGTGATTCCTGCCTACAACGAAGGCTCGGTAATCCGGGCAAAACTCGACAACAGCCTTGCGGTTGCCTATCCCCGCGAGCAATTAGAAATCATAGTTGCATCCGACGGAAGTGACGATCAAACGGAACCAATCGTCAAGGAATATACATGCCTTGGAATCTTGCTCTTGGCCTATAAGCCACGAGCTGGCAAGATCTCGGTGCTCAATCGAGCCATCCCACAGGCTCGAGGCTCCATCGTGGTGCTGTGCGATGCAAACGTGATGTTCGATCCTGAGGCAATCCATCGATTGATTCGACACTTCGCTGATCCGAAAGTCGGTGCGGTAACGGGGGACGTGAAGATCCGTAGTGAAGACGCTCCCTTTGGAGAAAGTGAAGGATTGTACTACCGGTACGAGCGCTTCATTCAGCTTATGGAGTCCGTGCTCGGATCGACCGTCACGGTGGACGGGGGCATGTACGCAGTTCGGAAAAGCCTGTTTACTCCCTTGCCGGACGACACGATTCTAGATGATCTTGTTATCGGTATGCGGATTGCCAAGCAAGGCTACCGTGTCATTTACGATCCTTCGGCCTTTGCCTCGGAAAATGCCACGGTCGACGTCGGCCAGGAGTTTCGTCGCAAGGTCAGGATTGTTGCCGGGGCTGTCAGAGAACTACGGCGCGGGAGTATTATACCTCGCCCATGTCAGTTTCAATTGTTCTGGTCGTTCGTGTCACACAAGTTATTGAGATGGCTCGTCCCATGGTTTCTGCTTACAATCCTAACGTGCAACGTCGCTCAATTAAGCATGTGTGGATGCTCGCCCTTCGCTTTGGTACTGCTGTTGTCTCAAATAACATTCTACGTATGCGCTCTCATTGGGACGACTCAACCCAACCAACCTTGGCCAGCCATCATAAATATACCTTTTTACTTTTGCATGGTTAATGCTGCAGCCTTGATAGGGCTGTTGCGTGGCTTATTGGGTGTCGAACGCGTCACCTGGCAGAAGGCGAGTCGTTGATAAACTAATATCACTTTGAGTTGTTGTTTCCAAGTTCATCAAGTCCTTGACAGAGTGACAAATAGAGCGATAAGGGACCCGTTCGTTGCTTCTACGCACGGTGTATACTGGTTATGCAAAAAAGTAATATGGTGTAATTGTGGAATCAATGCGCGTTGCACCGAAGTCTGTTGCGATCCGTCTGTACCGGAAAGAAGATCTGTCCGGTATATTGCCTCGCTTAGAGTCTTTCGTTCGGAGTTGCGGTGTCTTGTCACTCAGCCAAGATCCAGGGATGCTGTCGGTATTGGATCGAGGCCTTCACCATGAGCCTTACGCCTTGGTCGCGCATCGAGAAACTGACATTGAAGGCTGCCTGCTCTTAGCACTCGTCAAGAGCAGCATCTTCGGAAGTTTTTTGGTGAGCCTGCCGTATGTTAACACGGGCGGGATCGTGTGCGCTGAGGAGGGTATCGGCTCGCGGCTCATCGATGCGGCCGTAGGGCTGGCCAATCAGCTTCGCGTCCGCTATCTGGAGCTGCGTCATGAGAAGGAAGTTCAGCACTTAGCTCTGAACTTGACGTCTTCAGCAAAGGTTCATATGCGACTCGCGTTGCCCGACACGTCCGCCAAGCTCTGGGATTCTCTGCACTCCAAGGTTCGTAATCAGATTCGAAAAGCTCAGAAGATAAAGCTCTCTACATGTTGGGGCGGAGAGGACCTCCTCCCTGAGTTTTACGACGTTTTTAGCCGTAACATGCGCGACCTGGGCACACCGGTATACGGGAAGTCGTTGTTTCGCAGTCTGCTCAAGCAGTTCGGCGATCGTACTGAAGTGTGCGTCGTACGCCAGGAGAGACGTCCTGTTGCCTCAGCTCTATGTCTTCACGGCTTGGGGGTGTCAGAGGTCCCGAGCGCAAGCTCTCTCCGTGAATACAACCATACAAACGCGAACATGCTTCTTTATTGGAACTTGCTCCAGCGTGCGATTGAGCTGGGGCAGGCAACTTTCGACTTTGGCCGCTCTAGTCGCGACAGCAACACCTACCGATTCAAGAAACAGTGGGGCGCCGTCGAGGTTCCCGCCGCCTGGCAATACTACGTGCGGAAAGGGAATATATCGGAGATGAGACCCGATAGTCCTCGTTATCAAGTTTTGATCCGGTGCTGGCAACAGATGCCGGTGGCTTTAACGCGAATCGTCGGTCCGATGATTGTGCGTGGCATCCCTTAGTCACGCCTCCGGCCGCCAGACTCGGAAACTGAAGAATGACGAGGTTCCTTTCGACGGCAGAATCGTCAGCCCTCACTCGTCCGCTGCTCGCTTAATAATCGGCATCGCCACACCACCTGAAGGACAACGGGCTCGATGAACGAAACAACGATCGTGTGCCTGGCGAATAACTACTTCTTTGATCCGACCAGCAAGCACCACGTGATGCGCGAGCTTGCGAAAACGAATCATGTCTTGTGGATCAACTGGCACGCATCGCGCCGTCCCTCATTCAATCGCCGAGATGTTATCTCAATTGTGGAAAAGCTTGTCCAGTTCCGCCGCGGGCTGGTCAAGGTTCAGGAGCGACTCTGGGTTTTGACGCCCTTGGTCGTCCCGCTGCCCAGCTCGGTCCTGGTCCGGAAGCTGAATCGTTGGCTCGTCACGGTGCAGACCCGCTGGATCCTCCGTAAGTTAGCACCTCGGCCCCAGGTCTGGAGCTTCACCGCGGACGTCGGCCCGTTGCTAGGCGGATTCGGCGAGGAGCTTGTCATCTACTATTGTGTGGACGAGTTTGCCGCTTTCTCAGGGTACGACGTCGAGACGACCCGTCGCCTGGACCGCGAGCTCTGCGAGGTAGCCGACCTGGTTATCACGACCAGTCGAGCGCTCTATGAGTCGAAGAGCCCCTTCAACGCCAACACCATCTACGTGCCGCACGGGGTTCTCTACGAACATTTCGCCCAGGCACTGGATCCCGTATTTCCCGTGGCCAACGACTTGAAGACCCTGCAACGGCCGATCATTGGCTACTACGGATTGGTTCAAGACTGGCAAGACCTTGATCTTCTGGGCGAGATCGCGCACCGCCGACCCGCGTGGTCCATCGTCCTGGTCGGCAAGCTGCAGACCGATGTGGAACGATTCCGTAAGATCAAGAACATGCACTTTCTGGGACAACGGCCCCATGACGAGCTGCCTCACTACAGCCGGGGCTTTGACGTTGCGGTCATCCCTCATAAGATCAATGAGTTGACGCGCAACATGAACCCGATCAAGCTCCGCGAATACTTGGCGGCCGGCTTACCGGTCGTGTCCACTCCACTACCCGAGGTCCGGGTCTACGAGCCCGAGGTACGGATCGCGGACGGGGTCGAGGGATGGATTGCCGAGCTGGAACGCGCGATCAGCGACCGCAGGCCAGAGGCCGACCAGAGGCGGTCTGCCTTGGTCCGAGACGAGGATTGGTCCTCTCGTGTCGAGACAATCCTCGATGCGATTCAGAGTCTCAAGGGAGGACGGAACTCAGGACGTCGTGTTCGGGAGGCCGATTGCAATAAAACGCGTACGTAAGATTATCAGATCGAGAGGCAGTTGATTAGCAAAGACATAGCCCACGCCGCTGCTTGGGAGACGACGATTATTTCAGAATCCGGTCCCAGTGACGCAGTATTATCTCAATTCCTCAGTCGTGCACCCACACGAGTCGAAGGTGTCGTTCTGGATTATATCGGCGATCCGATTTACCAGTTGCCCGGGGGCGGGCTTACGTCCGCGGCAGCTTGGCTGTTGGACGATATCTCGAGGCTGGATTCCGTTTTCCACAGTTTGGGCTCTCAAAAACAGGAGAGTGCCATACAAGAAATCGACGAATTCGCAACGCTCTGCCAGGGAGCCGATGTTCCGCACGCCGCGCTCGCCCGCTTGCTTGCTGAGTCCATGGGAGACATCAGTCAGATCCATCATGACCTTAAGCAGATCTTGTCCGGGAGCTGCGTTCCATCGGAGACGGTGCAATTTCTTTTCTCCCAATCGCAGTTGGGACCGAAGAGCGTGGTGCTCGACGTAGGTTGTTCGTGCGGCCGACACCTCCGCGAGCTTCTTGGGAGCAATCCCCTCATGCTGGTCGGAATCGACCACAATTTACTGGCCCTTTCCCTGGGTTCCATCGCTTGGCGAACATGTGGACTCGGTGAACAGATTCGGTGGATCTGCACGGATGCCCTGAACTTGCCGTTCATCGATGGTGTTTTTACGCAAGTCCAGAGTTTCGTCACTCTGAATTACCTTCCACTACGGTCGGCGCTAGAGGAGTACTGGCGCATCCTGGCGAGGGATGGCCGACTTGTGCTCACACTTGAGGCTCCCGGGTTCTGGCGTAAGTGCTGGGACCAGTCGGGGATGATTGGCTGGAGGCGGTTCAATCTCTCCAGGCAGTGGCTGGGGTCATACCTGATGAAACAGGGGCTGGACTGGCAGCGCCACCGGATCGCGAGGAAGTTGGCCCGGAACACCAGCTATGATCCGAAAACACTCGTGCGTATCCTCGAGCGATCCGGATTCGAAGTAGAACATTGCGAAGTCTTGCGTCAGTACAGGAATCGACCGCTGCTTGTCGGTTTGACCGCCCGTAAGCGAGTCGCTGTCTGAACAAGAAGGGAACTTGCGGGATAGACTTGTAAGAATGATTCCAGGAAATGCGAACACTTGCGGGACCGTCGACGACGGCTCGCCTAAATCACTGATCTGCATCGCGTACTACTTTCCGCCAATCGCGGTTTCGGGTTCACACCGCACGCGGGCGATCGTCAAGCACTTGCCGTGCCACGGCTGGCGGTCGGTCGTGGTCACGGTTCGAGAGAAACCGGGCAGCTCAAACGATCCCGCGTTGCTCCTCGGGCTGCCCAAAGACCTGATTGTCTACCGGACGTATGGTCCAAATCTGCTTGCCCTGGCCAACAAAACTCGCTATGGGGTCAAACGACTCGTCCGCCCTTTCTCCCCATCGACGGCTTCGCGGCCGTCCCCGTCTTCCACAGATTCCGATGGCGAGTCAGAACGGAACTGGATCGATTGGGCGAGCTGGTGGCTCCAAATCCCGGATCAAGCTGTCGGCTGGCTTCCCTTTGGTTTAGCGACTGCTTTGCACGCGATCCATCGACATCACGGCTGCGCTTTATATTCATCCGCTCCCTACTGGACGACCCACCTGATCGGCCTGCTCGCAAAGCGAGTCAGCGGCTTGCCTTGGGTTGCCGATTTTCGCGATCCCTGGCGAGCAAACCCATTTCGCCAGTTGTCGTATCCCTCGGTGGACCGCTTCGACGCGTGGTTGGAACGCCAAGTTGTCGAGCACGCCGATCGTGTGGTTTGTAACAGTGACTTTGTGCGGGAGGATTTCATCAGGCGGTATCCCGATCGGGTCGATCGATTCGCCACCATCCCCAACGGATTCGATCCCGAGGATTATACCAGCATCGAGCCGCGCCGGGAGGCGGGCCCCGATCGCCTGGTCTTGACGCATGCCGGTGAGTTCTACGGCCCGCGCCGGCCCGCGCCGATTTTCCAGGCGCTACGCTGCCTCCAGGATCAGCGGCGGCTGAGTCGGGTCCCATGCTTGCAGCTTCTTGGCTCTCCCACGTTCGAAGGTCGTAGTCTCCAGTCGATCGCGACTGATCATGGCGTCGAGGACCGTGTCATGGTCAAGGGGCAGGTCTCCCATCAGCAAACCCTCGAAGCGTTACGGGGCTCGGACATCCAGCTTCTGGTCGGTTTCAACGGTGAAGGATCCGAGCTTCAGGTCCCCGCCAAGCTGTTCGAGTACCTGGCCGTCGGACGGCCGATTCTCGCCCTGGCGCCTGAGCGGAGTGCGATCGCCAATGTGCTCGAGCAAGCGGGAGTTCCTAGCGAGATTTGTGATCCTAATGAACCCGCTGCAATCGCCGACGCGATCGCTCGAATGGACCTGGAACTGAATCTCAAGTCCGATGTTCAAAGCAGACCCGTAGGGCGATCAATTACCCGATTTCACCGTCGTGAGCAGGTTAGCCAGCTCGCCGAGTTGCTTCAAAGTGCACTTGTTGAGCACGACACCACACACCGCCCCTATCCGTGAGCCCCGCGCGGGCACTTCGAGGGCGAACGTGGGCTGGCCGCCCAACACCGCCGCCCGAGGCGGGACTTACGCAAGAGCCTGGATCGCTCACTCTACAACTTCGGTTTGACGACAGAGTCTCATTTTGCCCCAGGGCCGGCTTCGACGTGGATAGCGTGCCACGGTTTGAGTAGCCTTATGGCTTTGTGATCCTTATGGTCAGAATCCTCTTCTACTCAACATTGCTGGGGGTCGGGGTCGTCGCCGGGATGTTCAATCCTCTGGTGGCTGTGATCTGTTGCCTGGAAGCCTACCTGCTGAATCCGAATGTTTTCATTGACTTTGATCTTCGATTTCAGCTCATCGCCACAGTTGCCCTGCTCGTCAGCTACCTCCTCAACAGGCCACGGGCGTTGGATCGAGAGGGAGCGGAGGGGTCTCTCGTTTGGGCGCTCTGGGCCTTCGTGTTCCTGGGGGCGCTCAGTGCCCTTTGGGCCGTGGAGAGCCCTGAAGTGGCGATCACTGCGATCACTGAAGTCGCGAAGACCGTCCTGTTCGTGTCATTGATCATCAGCATCGTGCGAACCGAACAAGAGATGTCATGGCTCATCAGGGCCTGTCTGGTCGGCGTATTCCATGCGGCCCTGCTCCATACGATGGGAGTTCGCTTTGGATATGTTCCTGAAAGTGTTGCAAGAACAGAAGCCGCCGTGTTGCCCGACATGCATGGTTCGGTGATGGTGATCTTTTTGCCGACCTTGCTGCTGCTCGCCATGATGGGCACAAAGTATGAACGCCTACTGTGCTGGCTCAGCCTTCCGCTCGTCCTCAGCAGCATCGTCACGACCAATCAGCGCACCTATTTTCTTGCCATGGTTGCGGAGTGTGCTCTCGCCCTGCTGTTCCTACCGAAGCGATACGCGCTGCGATTGCTCCCCGTGCTGGCTGTTGGCGCCGGCCTTTTCTTGTTTCGACTGACCTCGGAGGACTACTGGGAAAGGATGCGAACGATCCAGGCACCGACGGAAGAGGGGTCGGCAAACAGCCGTTTCGTCATCAACGAGGCCAGCAGGAAGATCTTGGCTGACTACCCCATGGGAGTGGGCTATCGAAACTACCCGGACGTGAGTCCGCGCTACCTATCTGGCGAGTACCTCACAGAGGGGAGAAGATCAGCGCACAATACTTTTTTCACTGTCGCGTGCGAGACCGGCTACCTTGGCCTTGCTATCTGGGCCTACGCTTTTGGTGGATCGATCTGGCAGTTGCGGAGGATCAGGAAGAGCGGTAATAGGCAAAGTCCTACGCGCCTTGCGATCCTGGCCACGGGATTGGAAGTCGGCATCTACGGCTGGCTGTGCGGGGGACTGACCCAATCCGATCATGAGGTCGATCCGGCCTACTGGTTCATCGCCTTCACGGTCGTTCTGACACGATTGCATCACCAGGAGAAAAGCCGTGGGCTCACGCAGGTCCCAGACACCCGTAATACAAGCACACTGCAAACCGCGCATCGGCCATATCGTTGATTGCTTCGGGGCGGGGGGTATTGCCACCGGCGTGTTCACGCTTGTCCGCACCACGCTGGATCTGGTCGATCATACGATCATCAGCCTTTCGGATGACCTCCGTCTGCTCGCTCTGTTGCCCCCCGAGATACCTGCCTTTGTGATCAAGCCGGGTCCAAGCAAGCTCGTCGGCTTTTGCGCCCGCCTGGGGCTGCTCGCCCGCCGGCAGCAACTCGACGTACTGCACTGCAATAATCAATTCGCCTGGCTCGATACCAGTCTGGCCGCCCGGATCACCGGCCGTCCCTGTTTGCAAACCTTCCACGGCGTCGAACGGCCGGTCCACGAGCTCGCGGGAGGCGACCGCCTGAAATGCAGGCTGGCCGCCCGCATGGGCAGCCGGGTCACCGCCGTTGGCGCGGCCAGCCGGCGGATGGTCTGCGAGCTGAGCGGGATTCCCGAAGAGTCCGTGGAGGTGATCCCCAACGGGATCGACCTCGACCGTTTCCGTCCTCGAGCTCCCGCAGACCCGCGGCGTTCGGCCCTCCGCGACGAGCTGGCCATCGGTCCGGACGTACTTCTCGTGGTTCATGTCGCCGGCCTGCGCCCTGTCAAGGACCAGAAAACCCTGCTGCGTGCATGGCGACAGGTCATGGAGTCAAGAGCTCAAGATTCCAGCCTGGGATCCCTCCTGCTCATCGTCGGCGAGGGCGAGTGCCGGGACGAGCTCCAAAGACTGGCCGAGGAGCTCGGGATCACGCGGGCGGTTCGTTTCCTGGGCCAGCGTCGCGACCTCGAGAACTTGCTGCCCGCCTGCGATGTCTTTGTCCTGAGTTCCATCTCCGAGGGCCTGAGCTTCGCCATCCTGGAGGCGATGGCTTGCGCACTGCCCGTGGTCGCCACGCGGGTCGGCGGTAACGGCGAGCTGGTCGAGGATGAGATGACCGGGATACTCACGCCCCCTCAGGATGCCGCGGCCCTGGCAGTCGCCCTGGTCCGGCTTCTCGACCACCCTGGGCTTCGCGTTTCAATGGGCGCTGTTGGGCGCCGCTTCGTCGAACGGAATCACGACGCGGCCAGGTCGGCGGAGCTCTATATCGATCTGTACCAGAGAATGGCGGTCGGCTTGTCCAGAAAAGATCGCCGCCAGGGGCGAGCTCGATCCTCGGCGGCGATCACCCCGTAGCCGTTCTAGAGGGACATCGCTCATTATCGAGGGGATCTCCGCCGGTATCTCAGCTCGATTCTGCGGCCCGTTACGAGGCAGCCATACGCGACTACGGCAGCGGTCATGAGGGTCCAATGCGGATCGCCAGCGTCAGCATCGATTACCCTTCGCCCTGGAATCCTTACCGGGGGCTGTTCATCCAGCGGCGGATTGCGGCCCTGGCCCGTCTGGCGGACGTGTCGGTCATCAATCCTGTCCCCTGGTTTCCCATAGTGCGAGCCTGGCCCGGGGACCGCCTTTCGATCATGCACCACCAGGATGGCCTGCGCGTCTTGCATCGCCGGATGTTCTACCTGCCGGGTATACTGAAGGGCATGGACAGCCACTGGGTGAAGCGTTCCGTTCTGGCCGCAATAAGCGAGTTGGAGAAGGCTCATCCCATCGACGCGATCGACGCCCACTTCGGTTATCCTGAGGGCGCAGGCTGCGTCCGGGCGGCTCTGGCCCAGGATCGCCCGGTCTTTATCACGATGAGGGGCCTCGAGAGACCGATCCTAGGCCACCGCTGGCGCGGCAAGCAGTTGCTCTGGGCCCTAGGTCGATGCACTGGCATCATCACAGTTGCCGAATCTCTCAAAGCGCTTGCCGTCGAGCAGGGGATCGCGCCGGGAAGATCGAGGTCATCCCCAACGCCGTCGATCGTCGAACGTTCCGGCTCGGCGACCGGGACCAGGCCCGTCGAATCCTCGAAGTCAGAGAAGAGGATCAACTGGTCGTGAGCGTCGGCATGCTCGTTGCCGGTAAGGGACACCACCATATGGTCGATGCGGTGGCCCGATTGCGAACGAAATACGATCGCCTTCGACTGGTGATCATCGGGGGTGGTGCGCACGAGCCGGCCTACCCCGAGCTTCTCCGGCGCAGGATCGAACAGCGGCAAATGCAGGAATCGGTTCGACTCACGGGGGCCCTCCCTCCACAAACCGTTGCGCTATGGCTGCAGGCCGCGGATGTCTTCGCACTCTCGACCGATGATGAAGGGTGTTGCAACGCGATTCTGGAGGCGATGGCGTGCGGCTTGCCCGTGGTCACGACGCCCGCGGGAGATAACGCGGTCCTCGTCGCACCTCCGCACCGGGGATTCATTGTGCCCACTGGCTGGTCCGAGGCGCTTTGCGAGGCGCTGGAAGTGGCCCTGCGCGGGACGTGGGATCGCGAGTCGATCGCGGGTTATGCGGCCGACTATTCCTGGGACGAAGTGGCTCGGCGGACGGTCCGGTTCTTCCGGCAACAGATTGAGTCGACCGGGCGCCATCCTGGAGTTCGTCAGGCCGAGTTCAGCCGATCATGAGTCATGTTGATGTACAAGATTTTTAAGCTTGCCGTCCTATACGTCGCAAAATTTTTTGGCCTCTTCGGCCTGGCGCGGCGCTGCACCGCCAAAGAATTGCGGATCCTTTGTTACCACGGTCTCTCCCTGGGTGACGAACATCGTTTTCGCCCAGGACTCTTCATGCGTCCCGAGATCCTGGCGAAACGGCTGAAAACACTCCGCGACCACCGCTTCACCGTGATCAGCCTGGATGCCGCGCTCGCCGGCCTCGCGCGGGGAGACTTGCCCAGGAGCGCCATCGTCGTTACGTTTGACGACGGGTTCTACAGCAACTATTCGCTTGGACTGCCGATCCTCCGGCAGTTCGAGATCCCGGCCACGATCTACGTGACAACGTACTACGTTGCGCAAAGAAACCCGATCTTCCGGCTCGTGATCCAGTACTTGTTCTGGAAGACGGGCCGAACCACTCTCGACCTCAGCGGCCTTGACCTCGACCGGGATGGAACCGTCGACTTCTCCCAGAGCGAGGACGACAAGAACAAGCTGGTCTGGCAGATTATTGAGTACGGAGAAGAACATCTCACAGAAAATCAACGCGTACGGCTCTCCAGGGAGCTTGCGGCCCGTCTGGATGTGAGCTATCATGGAGTGCTCCGGAGCCGGTCTTTGAGCCTGATGACGACGGATGAGCTCCGGGAGACGGCGGAGTCCGGCGTGAGCATTCAGTTGCACACGCATCGCCATCGCTTTCCGGTCGAGGAATGCGTGGTCCATCGTGAGATCGAAGACAATCGTACCTTCCTCAAGATCGTGCTTGGCGTTTCCCCCAACCATTTTTGCTACCCGAGCGGGCTATGGTCCAGGGCACAGTGGCCGTGGCTGACCGCCGCGAAGGTTTGCAGTGCCGTGACCTGCGACCCCGGTCTGAACGATTCCGCAACGCCACTCCTGGCTCTGAAACGATTTCTGGACGCGGATACCCTTTCGCAAATTGAATTCGAGGCCGAAATCTACGGTTTCGTCGAAATCCTCAGGCGATTGTTCAAGAGAACCCGTGCCGACCGCAGCCGGGAAATCGTCCGGAGTGAGCATCAGCGAAGTCACCAGTTGGTTGGTTAGAGGTTCGTGGTCATGTGTGGAGTTGCTGGAATCCTGGGTTCCGAGCTTTGCGTGGACTGGGTCCGTTCAATGGTCGAGGCCCAGCGCCACCGAGGACCTGACGATGCCGGAATCGAGACGTTGTCCACCGAGTCACCAGGAATTGAATTGTGCCTGGGGCATTCGCGGCTGGCGATCCTCGATCTCAGCCAGGCTGGGCATCAGCCCATGCGCGATTCCCAAAGCGAAAGCTGGGTGGTTTACAACGGGGAAATCTACAACCATCTCGAGCTGAGGAAAGAGCTGGGCGGAGAATATCGGTCGACGTGCGATACCGAGACCCTCCTTGCGGCATACCGGCAGTGGGGCCGGGGTTGCGTCGAGCGATTCCGCGGGATGTTCGCGTTCGTGCTCTGGGATCCGCACGAGCAGGAGCTTTTCTTGTGCCGAGACCGGCTCGGCATCAAGCCTCTGTACTACGCCCAGGTCGGTTCCCGGTTCCTGTTCGCGAGCGAGCTTCGTGCCCTGCTCGCGACGGGGTTGGTCCCCCGCAAGCTGGATCGACAGGCGTTGGATGGTTACCTGGCCTACGGCACCGTCCCCGAGCCGCTGACCATCTTGCGTGATGTCCGGCTGCTGCCGGCCGGCCACTGGATGCGGTTTTCGGCGCGGGATGGGATCCGGGAGATCCGCCGGTACTGGTCGTCTCCATATGAGTACGCCTCCGCTGGGGTTGGGGGCGGAAAGCAATCCCCGCGAGAGCTCACCACAGTGTTCCGGAAAACCTTCGACGAAGCCGTCGAGTGCCGCTTGCTCAGCGATGTCCCGCTGGGCGTTTTCCTTTCGGGCGGAATCGACTCCAGCGCGATCGTGGCCGCCATCGCTCAGCATGACCATCATGACGTCCGGACCCTGACCCTGCATTTCACCGAGAAAGGGTATGGAGAAGGACCTTTTGCCGAACGACTGGCTGCGCGGTACCAGACACGTCACGTCACCCAGCCGGTCAGCCCGGATCATCTCCTGGCTCGGTTCGACGACGCTCTCGAGGCCGGCGATCAGCCCAGCATCGACGGCATCAACACCTACGCCGTCTGCGAGCTGGCCAGGCAGTCGGGCCTGACCGTGGCGCTCTGCGGGCACGGCGGCGACGAGCTCTTCGGGGGCTACGACAATTTCCGCTTGATCCCGAAAGTGCTGGGATTCGGCGCGGTGCCCCGGCCCATGCGGCACCTGGTCAGTCGCGCGATCCGTTCGCTGGCGCCGACGCGGGTCTCGACTCAGAAAGCGGCGTGCTTGCTGATGAGCCGGATGAGCATGTACGAGACGTATTCCCTGGCGCGAGCGGTCTTCTGGGATGACCTGCGGGTGGAGCTGCTCGACCGTCCGGCCGAGATGGTGCCGGCCGCCAGTTTCATCGCGTCGGCCGTTCCGCCCGATGAGCTGGCCGGCGACCTGCTCAACCAGGTTTCTCAGCTTGAATTAAACTTCTACCTCCGCAATTCCCTGCTCCGCGACACCGACGTGTGCAGCATGGCCCACGGTCTGGAGGTCCGCCTGCCGCTTCTGGACCACCGGCTCATCGAGTTCGTTGCCCCGTTGCCGGCTCGGGTCAAGATGTCGCGCTCGGTGCCGAAACGCATGCTGGTCGAGGGCATGGGCGATGCTTTGCCGCCGGAGGTCGTCCATCGTCGCAAGCAAGGTTTCGTCATCCCTTATGAGGTCTGGATGCGGGGCGCCCTCAAACCGCGGCTCGATCGCGTGCTCGACAATCCCGACCTGGCATCGGCGATCGGGCTTCGTCCCGATCGAGTACGCGCGACGTGGTCAAGATTCCTCAAAGGGTCGCGCCGGATCAACATGCAGCACCCGTTCGCCCTCTACGTTCTGTTGAGCTGGTGCTCCCGCCATCGCGTCACCCTGTGAGTCATGGTCAATGCCCAGGGGTTAGCAGGTTCGCGCGGATGGATTTGCAACCTTGGTCGGCCTTCAATAGTACGCTGAGATCTTTCGCTGTCTTTCGGGGCAAGAGCTCACCGCCGTGGTTCGGTAGTGAGTGTTTCGGCTCGAAACTCAAACCCCTGGGCCCCATGATTGTCGCGAATGCCCCGTCCGAAGAAGCCGTCCCGACGGAAGCGGACGCCCCGATGAGCTCCGCCGCCAACATCGAGTCAGTGCCGCCGCCGGCTTCGATCGTGACGGTGATTGAGCGGCGCCGGGGCTGGCATTTCGTGGATCTGGGGGAGCTCTGGCGCTATCGCGAGCTTTTATTCTTTCTGACCTGGCGCGACGTCAAGGTGCGCTACAAGCAGACGGTGCTGGGCGCGGCCTGGGCGCTCTTGCAGCCGCTGGCGACGATGCTCGTCTTCAGCCTCTTTTTTCGGAAGGCGGCAGGCAGCGAGTCGAGTCCTGTGCCTTACTCCCTGTTCGTGCTGGCCGGGCTGGTCCCCTGGATGTTCTTCTCCAACGCGATCGCGCAGGCGGGGCAGAGCGTGGTGGGCAGCCAGAACCTGGTGACCAAGGTCTACTTTCCGCGGCTCATGATCCCCATGGGGTCGGTGGCCGCCGGACTGGTGGATTTCGCCATTGCCTCGGCCATGCTGCTGGTGATGATGGTCTATTTCGGCCTGGGCTGGGGACCGAGCATCCTGATCGCGCCCGCCATCGTGCTGGGCCTGGTCGTCGCCGCGCTGGGCGTGGGTGTGCTGCTCTCGGCGCTCACGGTGGCCTATCGCGATTTCCGCCACGTGGTGCCGTTTCTGGTCCAGTTCTGGATGTTCGCCACGCCGTGCATCTACATGCAGCAGGAAGGCGGCATCGGGCCGCGGGCCCGGCTGCTCTTGCCGCTGAACCCGGCCTACGGCCTGATCAGCAACTTCCGCGCGGCCATGCTGGGCGAGCCGTTTGACGTGTACGCTCTGTCCGTCTCGTCGGCCGTCGGGCTGGTGGTCTTGCTCATCGGCTGCGTTTACTTCCGCCGAGTCGAGAACCGGTTCGCGGATATCATCTGATTAACAGAGGTTGATTGATCGAGATGGACTGTGCGATTCGAGTCGAGAACCTGTCGAAACAATACCGGATCGGTGCCCGCTCCTCGTCGAGCTACCGGACACTGCGTGAAGCGTTATCGGAGCAAGCGGCCGCGCTCTGGCGACCCATAAAGCGTAGGCTGCGGGGAAGGAACGGCCACGCCCACAATGTGAACGGGGCTGACGGCCGATCAGACCGCTTCTGGGCGCTCAAGGACGTGAGCTTCGAGGTGCAGCCCGGCGAAGTGGTGGGAATCATCGGCCGCAACGGCGCCGGCAAGTCGACGCTCCTCAAAATCCTCAGCCGGATCACCGAACCGACCTCGGGCCGGTGCCGGCTTCGCGGCCGCATCGGCAGCCTGCTCGAGGTTGGGACGGGCTTCCACCCAGAACTGACCGGCCGCGAAAACATCTTCCTGAACGGCAGCATCCTGGGCATGAGCCGGCGGGAGATCGACCGGAAGTTCGACGAGATTGTGGCTTTCTCGGAAATCGAGAAGTTTCTCGACACTCCGGTGAAGCGTTATTCGAGTGGAATGTACGTCCGACTAGCATTCGCCGTCGCGGCTCATCTGGAACCAGAGATCCTCCTAGTCGATGAGGTCCTCGCTGTCGGCGACGCCACGTATCAAAAACGGTGCATTGATCGAATGAACCAGATCGCCCACTCCGGACGGTCCATACTTTTCGTCAGCCACAACATGGATTTGATCCCGCGTCTTTGCGAGCGGGCTATTTTGCTGGAACGGGGTCGCGTCGCAGTCTCGGGTCCGGCTAGGCAGGTTGTCAGGAGCTACCTGGAAGACACAGCCGCCTGCTCCAATGGCGAAGATCTCACCACAAGACCTCGTTTTGGAGATGGGCGGGCGCGATTCACGCATGTGTGGCTGGTAGGGCCGGACGGGTTGCCGAGGGGTAATCATCCGAGCGGCGAGGACCTGCGCGTTCGGGTCAGAATCCAGTCGCAAACCCAGATCTCCAATGCGGCCTTGGCTGTGAATGTATCAACGTCCAGCGGCGCGAGGATCCATTCCGGCTGGACCCGCGAGGTCGGATACCCTCTCTTTCTCAATCAGGGTTTCCAGGATTACGAGTGTCATTTTCAGGCGGTGCGGCTCCGGCCCGGGCAGCGAATGACCATAGGGCTATGGTTGGAGGCAGGCGAGGTCGCCGATTGGATAGACGATGCATCGACGTTCGAAATCATCGACGGACGTGGAAGCGAGTCCTTTTCGACCGACCGCCATCAGGGAGTTGTGCTTTGCAATTACGAATGGTCGCAGGTGAATGGTGAATTTGTCCCCGGAAGCCATGAAGTCGACGTCTGTAGGCGTTCTCCGGCGGCACATTACTGAGGCTCTAACCTGGTCTCGCCTGTATCGACCCATTGGGACCCCTCATGCTCTATAACCCTCTGAAATCTTGGACTCTTCGTTTCCTGCTCGACCATTGGAAGCTTATGTCCTTGGGCTCTGCGATCCGCTACCGAAATTTTATTGTCGCCACATCAGAAGTTCGAAATCGAGCAAGACCTATGCTTATGCTTCGGATGAGGCAGCCGATCAATGGTGACATTTGGCTCCGGCGGAAAGGATCCGACACTGAGAACTTCCAGGAAATTGTTATCAAGCGTGTTTACAACGCCGTTACTGACAGAATACAGAATTGTAAATACGTGATTGACCTGGGAGCGAATATCGGCCTTGCCACAAGGCTCTTCGCGGCACGATACCCGTCTTGTCGAATCTTGGCGGTTGAGCCCCACCTTGAGAATTACGAGTTGCTCGAAAAAAACGTTACCGAGTTGGCGAAAGCGGGACGCTGCCGGACCGTTCGGGCCGCCGTCTGGGATCGCAAATCGCGGCTGGCCGTCGCCGCCCCACCCGAAGGTGAGGATCGTTACTTCGCGATGTTCGTTCAAGAAACGCTCGATGAGGGTATGCAAGAGGTCGAAGCTGTGACAATGAACGAGCTGATCGAACAATCGAGGTTCCCGGTAGTCGATATCCTCAAGGTCGATATTGAGGGCGCTGAAGTCAATCTATTCCGGGGCGATCTGAGCTGGTTGTCGCAAGTCCATACGATCGCGATCGAGTTCCACGGCGACAGCAGAGAGCGAAGCGGCTTCGACGCTATCATGGAGCATCATGCGTTCCAAATCGAGAACTCCATGCATCATACCATCATCGCGGTTAAGCAAACATCACCAGCGCAAGAAACCAGCACGCATGCAGACATACGCTCCATCAACACCTAAGTCATTCGCAACGTGTAAAATCACATACCAATCGCCGGAATAACAAGAAAATGAAGGTGTTTACGAAGTCTGTCGCTCATGAGTTGGCCTTGCTCTTGGTATTGTCTGCATTCCCGTATGAGAGGCTCGCGGCTTGGCCGGTCAGGACGACTGCCTGGATCCGCAGATAGAGATCATCGGGAGCATCGTCCTTGAGCATTACAAATCATTCCGCGGCCTGCTTCGCATGACCGGCATAGCGTTCATGCGCGCCTTACGTTCACAATCTGTTCGGCTCTTTACTAAGGGATAGCTTTCCATGCTGGTTACGGTCGCAATCTGCACATGGAATCGTGCGAACTTACTCGACCAGACTCTATGTCGAATGCGTGGGCTACGAATCCCTGCGGATTTGGACTGGGAACTGCTAATTGTCAATAATAATTGCACTGATGATACCGACCCCGTGATCGAGCGCTATCAACGCGACCTACCCATTCGGCGCCTATTTGAGCCCAGGCAAGGCCAGAGTCATAGCCGCAATCGAGCCGTGGCCGCCGCTCAGGGCGAGGTGTTCATCTGGACGGACGACGATGTGCTAGTCGACTCCGAATGGATAGCCGCTTACAACAACGCTTTTGCCAACTGCCCCGACGCTGGGTTTTTCGGGGGACCCATTGAGCCTTGGTTTGAAACGACGCCTCCAGCCTGGATTCTCGAGAATATCTTCCATTTGAGGACAATGCTAGTACTAAGGGACTTGGGGGCAACGCAACGGTTTTTCTCGGATGGCGAGTTTCCGTATGGGGCTAATATGGCCTTTCGAACCGAATTGCTTAGGACGCATCCCTTCGATCCTATTTTAGGGTTAAACGGGACATCCCAGATCCGAGGAGAGGAATCAGCTTTGTTCTTGACGCTTCAGGCCAAGGGGATAAGGGGAGTGTGGGTCCCGCAGGCATGTGTCAAGCATTTTGTGGTAAAACGGCGACTGACCCGCGCATATCTCTGGGAATGGTATCGAGGAATTGGCCAGACAGTCGCCCGGCAAGACTTCCTCAACCGAGTTCCCCAAGTCGGGAAGACATGGGGTGGAGTGCCCCGATGGCTTTTTCGACAGGCCATTGAGTCGTGGTCGCTCGCCCAGTGGAAACGACTTTGGTCCCAAACAGATTGGGTTCCGGACTATACGCGGGCTGCGTTCGCGCTGGGGGCGATCGCCGAGGTCCGTAGTTTGACCCGGAACGGTGGACCCAGCAGGACCGAGAATCACGAGCTACTGAGTGTTGCGCAAAGAAGTTGACTCATCCCGCATGGCGTCTCTGTTTTCTCGTGGCCACCTGCCCCAAAAGCTAAGCTACTTGTGCAACGATTAGTAAAGTCCCCGCCTCGAGCCCGGCTTCAACGAAGAACGATTGAATCAAGCGAAGTTTATGTCTAAAACCGCCGATGGCCCAGTGAAGTTGTAGGTGAAGTGCTTCCAAATCGGGGATCGCCGGGTTGCGTCTTCACGTGCTTGAGGTGCTGCCACGATCCCTCGACTGGTTCAGGTCCGGTGCGTAAGGCGGCAAGCGTTCGACTCGCACGCCGCGCCAAGGCCACCTCATCGTAGCTCCCGCACTTAATGGGTTGATGCTGGAAGTGGATTTTCTGGGCATCGCGCTGATAGAGCACCCATACCTTCGAACCTTTCGTCTCTGATCAAGAGAAACGGCCCCGTAGAGCAGGCTGCTGAATCGTGTCCAGCGCGCACAGGCAGATTGGCCCGTCAAGGGGCCGCAAGGTTTAAGAAGTTCCCGACCTCTCTGCTCGTGTGTTCCTTGAGATGTTACATTTTCATAAAGGTACGTGCTTGATGAATCACTTGATGAGACGCCTGCCGTGGCGCAGTCCAAATCGCACTGTCACGCAAGACATACATAGAATGGATCACGCGCTGCACACTTAGGGGAATCTTGGCCACATCGCCCATTAGGGCAGGGGAAACGAAAGAGCTTGAGGTCGCCACACTATTGGATAAGTCCAACCTGCATGCCTATCTTGTTGCGATCAAGTCCCTCTTTTTGTTCTCGGGCTTGTCGCCAGCCGTCACGGTGCTTTCCGATGGTACGCTCGACGCCCATGACCTGGACGCGTTGAGACGGCATGTTGTCGGTATCCGCATCGTGAAAGAAGAGCAGCGACCGCCAATCACACTGGAGGCTGAACAGTTGATCAAAGAGAGCCCGCACTTGTTAAAGCTCTTCGTTTTGCCGCTTTGCTGTGAGCGCCCTTTGGTGTTGTTTGTCGACAGCGATGTTGTTTTCAAAAAGAATACAGAAACATCTCTTATCGACTTTCCTGAGGAGGTCGGCGTTGTCTATGCGCAAGACCACGACCACTCGCAGTATGACAAACATTTTCACCTTGTTCTCGAGCATACCGCAAGCTTGGGCCGAACACCGGTCGTCAACCTCAATAGCGGTTTGATGTTGTGGAGGAGACAGGAGCTCTTACAGTTCGATTTCTTGGAATTTCCCCGAATTGTCAAGCGTCTTCTTGGGCGTATGCATTACGTCATCGAGCAGGATGTTTTCAACGTCTTCGCCGCGTGCGTTCGCTCCCTTCCAATGCCGCTAGACTACCTGGTTCTCTCAAATAGAGAGGCTGACACGCCGCAGCGCAGAAAGGACGGGATCGCGATCCATTACGTCAGTGGTGAACGTTACCGCCGGTTGGACTACTTGCGCGACGTTCGGCGCGTGATCTCGTTGCTGAATGCTGATAAAGGGAAAAAATAGCCCGTCAGTGATGCTGGAGCGCAGTACTCAAATTGTTGTCTGGGATCGAGGGCAATGCCCTGAGAATCCTGTACCTGGGGAGATCCGTTTTCTTGAGCTGTCGATTTCGTCTGGGGATCGTCGGGACGGGCCTGATCGCTCGTAATGCGCATGTTCCTGCGGCTCTCTGCTCATCGGAAGTAGAGCTCGCAGCCCTAGTAGATTCGGTTTACGAGCGCGCCGAGTTCCTGGCGCGCGACTTCGGCATCCGGCCGCGCATCGCCACAGAAGTCAGCGCGATCCTCGCTGAGATCGACGGTGTGGTGATCGCTACACCGAATCACACGCACCATCCCCTAGCCCTGGAATGCCTTAAGGCGGGCGTGCCGGTGCTCATCGAGAAGCCCCTGGCCACGACTGTGGCAGAGGGGGAGTCGATCGTGCGGGCCGGCGAGGAGAGCGGGACCGTGGTTGCTGTTGGCTACTCAACTCGCTTCCTGGCCTGCGTGGTTCTCATGAGGGACTTGCTGGCGAACGGCTACTTCGGCAGTCCGAAGCGATTTGCCTATCAATTCGGGACGCGTGGAGGCTGGTCGCCACTCTCCGCGTACAACCTCGACCGCACGGCCACTGGGGGGGGCGTGCTTGTCGTCAGCGGATCGCACTTTCTGGACCGGATGATCCACTGGTTCGGTTACCCGGACGAGGTCGCTCTGGAGGATGACTCGCTGGGCGGTCCGGAAGCAAATGCCGTCTCGACGTTTCGCTACGAACAGGGCCAGCGGTTCGAGGGGACGGCGCGGTTCTCGAAAACTGTTGACCTGCGGTCAGGATTCGTGATGGAGACGACTGGAGGCATTGTGATCCTACGCGAGGGTCCGCAGTCCCAGATCCTATTCCGTCGCTCCGGCGAGCCGGACCTCGAGACGGCGGTCTGGCGCCAGGGCCAACCCCATGGTGCGACCGCCAAGAGCGTCTTCCAACTTCAATTGGAAGATTTTGTGAGAGCCTGCCGCCAAGGTGGGTGTCCCAAGGTGACAGCGCGCGCCGGGCTTGAGTCGCTGCGATTGATCGAAGACCTTTACGCCCATCGGCGTCCCATGCGCGAAGATTGGTACTGGGCAACCCGTGAGGTGCAAACATGAAGACAGTCGGCGTGCTTGGGGCGTCAGGTCTAGTGGGAGCTGCTCTCGTTGAACGACTGCTTGCCGAGGGGAGCTACCACGTACGGCCCCTCACCCATAGCAGCGGCAATGCCCAGCGGCTAGCTCGGCGTGGCCTCCAATTGCACTCGGTGGACTTGCTAGACCGCGCAAGCGTGCTGGAGGCAATTACGGGTTGCTTCTATGTCGTCAACTGCTCTCGGGGATCCGAGGATGTGATGTTCCAGGGACTTCGTAACTTACTCAGGGCGTGCATCAAGAGCGGCGTCCAGCGGCTAGTGCACCTGAGTAGCACGGCGGTGTACGGTGAGCTTCCGAAGCCGGAGAGCACCAGAGAAAATGCACTACCGGACGTCCTGCCAGGATCCTACGGCGCCATGAAGCTCCGCCAGGATGAAATGGTGCTTTCCGCGTGCCGGCACGGCCTACCGTGTACCATACTCTGCCCGCCCAATATCTCTGGCCCCTATTCTGTGTATCTTCTCATGCTTATCGAGTCGATCCGGAATGGAAATTTTGCACTGCTCGAAAGCGGCGAGTCTCCGTGCAACCTCGTAGATGTGCAGAATCTGGCTGAAGCGATTGTCCTTGCACTGACCAACGGCAGAGCCGATGGCACCCGCATCTTCGTAACGGATGGCGAAACAGCCACCTGGCGTCAACTGGCGGAAACCTTGGCGCCGCTGGCTGGCCAATCGCCGCCACTGCCATCCGTTAGCCGCAACGAGGTACGAACCACCGTAACTGAACGTAGCGAGAGGCGACTGTCTCCCCTGCGGTCCGTGAAGCATTTGTTGTCATCCGACGTGCGCAGCACGCTGCGAGGCGACCCCCTCTTCAGCGAGGTCGAGAGATTGGCCCGTATTGGCCTCAGGCGCTTGCCCAAAAGCATTGTGTCACGCGTGGAATCGATGGCCAGGGGGAAAACCCGTATCTCCATGACCGAAGAGAGGATGCCTTATGACATGCGCTTTATGCAGCACCAACTGCGTTGCGTCACACACGAGTGCACACGAGCTCAGATTGAACTGGGATACCGGCCCATCTGTACATTCGCGCAGAGTATGGAGTCGTTTCGTCTCTGGTATGAGACCTTGTATGGATGGGGCAGCAATGCATGGCCTTTGCTAACGTTGCTGTAGTCTATACTGGGAGCGGCCTCGGTCTCGGTCGAATGCCCGGAGAGGGCACTCATTCTGTACAATCGATTTTTGTCACCACCTGCCTGAAAACGACTGGGGAGACTCGGGCTGATGAGGGTTGTTGTCGTCGCCGGCGCGCGGCCGAACTTCATGAAGATCGCCCCGTTGATGTGGGAGGTTAACTGCCGTGCCGGTATCGAGGCATTCCTCGTGCATACCGGTCAACATTATGACGAGCGCATGTCCAGGCTGTTCTTCGAGGAATTGAAGATTCCCCGGCCGGACATCGACCTGGGCATTGGCTCGGGTAGCCACGCCGTGCAGACGGCCGAGGTGATGAAACGGTTCGAGCCGGTCGTACTCGAGCAAAAGCCCGATGCGGTGGTGGTCGTCGGGGATGTCAACTCGACGATTGCCTGTGCTCTGACCGCCGTCAAGCTGGGCGTCCCGGTGGCGCACGTTGAAGCGGGCCTACGCAGCTTCGATCGCACCATGCCCGAGGAGATCAACCGCATCCTCACCGACGCGATCAGCCACTGGCTGTTCGTGACCGAGCCCAGCGGCGTGGCCAACCTCCGCCGCGAGGGGGTCGCGGAGGAGCGGATTCACCTCGTCGGCAACGTCATGATCGACACCCTCCTGGCCTGCCGGGACCTGAGCCGCCGCTCCATGATCCGGGAGGATCTGCACCTGGAGGGCCGCCCCTTTGGCGTGCTGACGCTGCACCGGCCGGCGAATGTCGATGATCCCCAGGTCCTCGCGGGAATCCTCGCGGCGATCGCCCGGCTCCAGGGCGAGCTGCCGATCGTCTTCCCGGTCCACCCCCGCACACGCAAGGCGCTTGAGGGCCGTGACCTCGCCGCATTGCCAGGGCTGATCGTCACCGAACCCCTTGGCTACCTCGACTTCATGAAGCTGCTGGCTGAGGCGCGGCTGGTCCTGACTGATTCCGGAGGTATCCAGGAAGAGACGACCGTCCTTGGTGTGCCCTGCCTGACCTTGCGGAACAACACCGAGCGGCCCATCACCATCGACCAGGGAACCAATCACCTGGTCGGTCTCGACCCCGATCGTATCGTCGCGACGGCGCTCCAGACCCTGGCGCAAGGACAAGTCGCGCGGAGGATACCCGAGCTCTGGGATGGCCAGGCCTCCCGCAGGATTGTGGACATACTCGAGAAGAGTTCTGGAAAACTCATTTCCTAAAGGCAACTCGATCATGATTCTTCAATATGGAACCACTTTGGCGCTTGCGCTGGTCGTGGTCGCTGTGTCGTGTGCCGGGAAAGCAGATCGTCCCGCCGCCGCCAACGATCAGAGCGAAGATCATATGACTTTGATTGATTTCAATGAACGAGCGATTCCTAAGAATTCCGCAGGAGAAACGTATCCCAGCGTGTACGGTGGTGAAGGGAGCGTGGGTACCGTCGGGCTGAATTCCCGGGACGCAATCACCGGCAATAGCCTTCAGGCCATCATCACCTCCAAGGGCCTCTACCTCCAGTTCAACCCTTATGATAACGAGAAACGCGGATTCGCCCGTGATCACGTC
Organism: uncultured Planctomycetaceae bacterium; assembly: GCA_963833985.1. GTDB lineage: Bacteria > Planctomycetota > Planctomycetia > Isosphaerales > Isosphaeraceae > Aquisphaera. The sequence goes on along the minus strand of CAWIAD010000002.1, from coordinate 4,807,844 downwards.
TCGCGCCCCTCGATTTGGCGGTTCAACACGTACAACCGGATGAGCTTCTGGATCAAGCGGCCCACATCGGCCTCACCGCTCGACACCGGTGGCAGAGCGAACGTCGAGTTCGGCACGTTCGTCAAGCGAGTCGCCAACCCTGATACCAGGTCCGACGAGACGGGAGGCAATCACTACTACCACAAGCTTAATCTACCCAACAACGGCCGGTGGACGCAGGTGATACTCAACATGCATCCTGACCACCGGCGAGGTGAGAGCGGCGGTGTGGACGCCGGATATTTGCCCCACCCCACGGACGAGCCGCGGTTTAACTACTTCGACGCTTTGACCCGTTTCTACATCGACGACACGAGTCTCTGGCGCGATCGGCACGTACCTGATCGACGATATCGCGTTTTACCAGGAGACCGCGCCCGAGAACGACGCCCAGGTTTACTCGATCACCGGCACCCATGACCCAGGGCGGAACGACCTGATCGTGACCTGGCGCCGGCCCAAGGACGAGAACAACATCCCCCACGAGGTGCGCTACGCGTTCGAAGACATCCACCAGGTTGGCTGGAATGCCGCCAGGCCTGCGCCGAAGGGAATCATCAAACCTCCGGGCTGGCAGGGGTACAACGGCATGCTGTATGCCACTCGAGCCTTGCCTCTGGAAGGCCATCCGGTCGTGTACATCGCGATCAAACCCCAGAACTCGAGACGGTTTTCTCAGATTTCCATCCCACTGGGCGAGATCAAGCCCGCAGGTAGACAGTGATTTCAAACTCTATCGTCTTTCTCCTCACCATATTCTTTTCTCCGTGATCTGTATGCTCTCCGTGGTTCCAGGATTTTCATGTCTTCCTGGATCATCTCCGAGTTTGAGTGGCCAGGCCCCGCGGCGGTGGCAGGTTGGTTCAGTTCAAGAGCCCGACCGAGGCTTCATGCGAAACATCGGTCGGGACACTTCAGGCTCCGGTGAGATGAGACCGACGGACCTGTGCCCCATCATCGTTGATCACAAGGCGGCTCGGAGCGATTCGGGACTGGACTGCGGCCTGCGGGGGCTGCACCGCTTTGGCCTTGGTCGCCACCCGAGGTCCTTGCGGCACAGTCTGTCCTTGATGCGTGGTTATCGCTCCGGGCGCCATGATGCTCACCGAGCTCGCCTGGTTGCCCAGGGTCCCAGAGGACTCTGATAGGCTTGTGGGCTGAAGTGTCTCCATGCCAGCTTGAATCACTGTGACTGCGGAGCTGGACGACGGCGTCGCGGGGGAGGCAATCGACGGAGTACTGCTCGAAACCGAGCTTTGGAAGGAAGCGGACGCGGGGGCCGGGTTCTGGCCGACTCCATAGATCGGAACTGCGATCTCCGAGAAAAGTCCGTTGGGTGAATTCTCCGGCCTAATAGCGATGTAGACGACCGAGTGGCCCGCAAGCGGCAGAGCCGTCGTGTCATACACCATGCCGTCGTATCCCTGCCAGCCAGGAGGAGTAAGGATCCCGTTGGGTGCAGGTGTCGCTGCGTTCCAGCCGATCTGGTTGATGTCGCTGAAGGAATAACGAACATCGACATTGACGGAATTATCATTATCAGGGCGGGCCCAGGTTACGGTCACTTCGTTATTGTTCGGGTTGTAGGTTCCGCTCAGCGAGGAGACCTGGGCATCGTCCTGAGGGTAGGACGCCTGGTAAAACTGGAAGTCATCGAACAGAAAAGTTCCGGCGCCAGCGTGCAACTCGTTGAAGTAGAACCTGGTCAATGTATCGAAATAATTATAAGTATTCAGAGGATCGGCTCCGCCCCATGGGCCGTTCGTCGCGGTCGGATAAACAGTACCCGTCGGAGTTTCACCCGCGGTCTCACCGCGATAGTGTTGCGGGTACATGTTGATGATCACTTGCGTCCACTGGCCGTTATTGGGTAGGTTGAGATCATTGTAGTAGTGCATGCCTCCTGCCTCGTCCGATTGCGAATTGGCATTGGTGATCTGCTTGACGTAGGTCCCGAATTCGACGTTGTCCATTCCACCGGTGGCAAGCGGGGTGGCCGTGGTGGGTCGCAAAACCCAGAAGCTCAGGTGGTCGTACGTGTTGTACTGCCAGCCGGGAGCGATCGCAAGGCCGCCGGTCGAGTTATTATTTGCGTAATAGCTGGCGAAGGTCCTGGGCGTCATCGCTCCAGCGCCGTAAGGGTTGAACTGGATGTACGCTGCTCCGGAGGTGATATTCGCCTGGAAGCTGTTGCCCTCGATCGCGTTGGTCGTGTTGAGGCTGACTGTGCCGACCGCACCTTCACCTGTGTAGATACTGGGGTAGGTGTCGCCGGATCCGTTCGTGGGAAGGGTGGAGCCGTCAAAGTTCTGCAGGACCATGGTGTTCCCATTGGGCGTCGAGTTGCTGACGACCATCGTGACGCTTGCCGTGCCTGCATTGCCGTACTCGTCCGTGGCGGAGACCATCACTGTGTAAGTTCCAGCGGTCGTGTATGTATGGCTGGTGTTGGCACCGCTGCCGGTGCTGCCGTCGCCGAAGTTCCAGGCGTAAGTGAAGCCAGCGGCCTGCACGGCCGGGCTCACATCGGTCGCGCTGGCGGTGAAGTTGACGGGTGCTCCCGCGTATGCGGGCGGATCAGTGAGGGTCACGGTCGGCGGCACGTCGTTGACCGATACGGTGGCACTCGAGCTGGCGGTGTGTCCGGCCGAATCACTCGCGGTCAGGGTGGCTGTGTAGCTGCCGGGGTTCGCATACACGTGCGATGGAGCGAGACTGCTACCACCACCGGGTGATCCATTCCCGATGAAGAGGCCACTGACGCAAGCACTGACCCCCGCTACGTCCGTGATCACGAAACTTACATGGCCTGAGACATTCCAGTTCAGGTATTCGCCATTGGTGAAGTTACTTATGGATTGGGTGTTCAGTACTGTCCCGTTTGTGCCATCCAGTACCTGAATCTGTTCCGTCCGTCCTTGCGAAAGCCAGTCTACCGCGTAGAGGCTAATAGAGTGCATCTGGCCGTCGGTGAGATTAACGTCGATCGTGAACGATGTGGTACTGTACCAGCAAGCGGCGATCCGGTTGCTCGATCCGGGGACTTGCAGTCCGCGTGCGTCCGTTGTTGAGGCCGCCCAGGTCCACGAAGATTGCCCCGAAGGTGTCACCGTGGCATACGAGGGCAGGCTCGTGGTCGAGCCGATCACGTCATAGCCCGCAGCGCCGTAGGTCCCGCTCCAGTTGCCCTGGGTCGTCGTGTCGGTGTTCACGAAGCTGGCTGAGTTCGCGGCGGAGGTCGTGCCGTCGCCGAAGTTCCAGGAGTATGTGTAGGGGGCGGTGCCTCCCGAGACCGACCCGGCGAATGTGACCGAGGAGCCGGCGCTGGTCGTGAGGTTGCCGCCGGCATTGACAGACAGCGATCCGCTCGGTGGCACGATTGTGACCGTTCCGCTGGTTGTTCCCGCCTTGCCGTACATGTCCGTCGCCGTCACCGTGACGGTGTACGTCCCGGCCGACGCATAGATGTGGCTGGTGCTGGCGCCGGTGCCTGTGTTGCCGTCGCCGAAGTTCCAGGCGTATGTGAAGCCCGCGGCCTGAACCGCCGGGCTGATGTCTGTTGCGCTGGCGGTGAAGCTGACCGGCGAGCCCACAGTCGCCGGGGGATCCGTATAGGTCACCGTCGGCGCCACGTCGTTGACCGTGACGGCGACCGAGCTGGTCGCCGTCAGCTTGTTGGCATCGGTGACGGTCATCGTGGCCGTGTAGCTGCCCGGGTCCGCGTAGGTGTGCGACGGGTTCAAGCTGCCGGTTGCCGTTGAGCCGTCACCGAAGTTCCAGCTATAGCTGAAGGGCGCCGTGCCACCGGTTTCGGTCGCCTGGCTGAAGCCCAGGGACGAACCGGCGCTGACGGTCAGGGCAGGGCCTGCACTCACGGTTGGCGGGCCGAATATCGAGATCGTTCCGCTGGCGGTTCCTGTCTTGCCGTATTCGTCGGTGGCCGCCACGGTCACCGTGTACGTGCCGGCGGCGGAGTAAGTGTGGGCGGGCGCGGCGCCGCTGCCGGTGCTGCCGTCGCCAAAGTTCCAGGCGTAGGCGAAGCCCGCGGCCTGCACGGCCGGGCTCACATCCGTCGCGCTGGCTGTAAAGCTCTGCGCGGTGCCCACGGCGCCCGATGCCGGGACCGTCACGCGCGCCGTCGGCGCCACGTCGTTGACGGTCGTGGTCACACTGCTCGTGACCGGAATGCCGAGTGCGTCGGTGACCGTCAGCGTCGCTGTGTCGCTGCCCGGGTTCGCATAGACGTGGCTGGGATTGAGCGAACCGGTCGCCGTCGTACCGTCGCCGAAGTTCCAGGCGTACGTGAGGGGACCGGTGCCCGTTGCGGCCGCCTGGCTAAAGCTCACCGCTGCGCCGGCGTTCGCCGTGAGCGCGGAACCTGCGCTCGCGGTGTCGGGCTGCACGCTGGTTGCGGTCACGGAGACCGAAGCGAAGGAGGCGGTGTCACTGCCGGTCGTACCGCTGGCCGAGCCTCCGTTCAACGCCGGCGCGGTGCCTTGCGGATTTGTCCAACCCGTCTGCTGGAACATCCAGTTCTGCGGTTCCGCGGTGCCCGCTGCCCAGACCTTGCCTTCCAGCGTTCCGTTGACGTTCGCGAGCTGGAACCAGTACCAGGTGCCGACCTGCCAGTTGAAGGTGTAGGCGTTGCCCCAGGCGATCTTATCGTTGAGAAACTGGACCTGGTTCGTGCCGTGGAACAACAGGTTGAATCCGTTCCCGGTGCTCGTGTTCGTGTCCAGGCCGACTCCGGCGCGCGCAGAGTCCCCCGCGTTCCATGTGTTGACCTTGACCTCGGCCGTGATCATGACGTTGCTGGGGAACGTCTGGTTGGTGACCATGGCTTTCTTGGGATCGCCCGCGGCCGTGCTGGTCTGGCTGAGCGCGTTATTGCTGATCTGCCATGTTCCGCCGACGAAGGACCAGGCGCAGCCTGGTGGGCTGGAGCTGAAGTTGTCATGGAAAAGCACCGGTGATACGGTCGAGGGCGGATCAACGAACAATCCGCTGAGCACGGCGTTGGCCCCGGCCGTGTGGGTGATCTTGATGTTCACGTTGCCGCTCACGGCGTAGTCCAGATAGACGCCGTTGTGGAAGCAGCTCACGGTCTCAGTATCCAGAACCGCGCCGGTTGAGGCGTTGCTGATCTGGATTTGCTCCTTGCGGCCGGTGCTGTCCCAGTCGACGAAATACAACTCCAGGTCGTGCTGCTGGCCGTCAGTCAAATTCACGTTGACCGAAAAACTCGAGCTAGAATACCAGCAGGCCGCGACGCGGCTGGTGCCGCCGGCCGTCTGGAGCGCGCGCGGGTCGCTCGAATTTGTCGCCCACGTGTAACTGGATTGCGCCGAAGGAGCGACGGTGGCGTAGCTCGGCAACGTAGCCGAGCTGCCGATGACGTCATATCCCTGCGACCCGTAGGCCTTGATCCAGTTACCCTGAGCCGCCGTGTCGGTCTTGATGAACGAGGCCGTCGCATTGCTGAGAAGCTGTCGGTCCTCGAGCCTCTCGAGCTGTAGTGCGGGCCGGGGGCGGCGACGTCGCCGCTGACTGAGGTTCGCTCTCAAGTGGCTGACAACAGCATGTTCGTTCCGGTTGAGGGAGCGAGTCATCGGGGCAAACTCCGTGGATCAGCGGGAATGCGATTCCGCTTAGGAAATACGGGGTCGATCAGAAGTCGGCAGGATCGCGGCACTCAGCGGCGAGTCGAGGAAGGAAAAAGGGCAGCTCTTCAGCTCAACCCTAGATCCGTTTATGCCCGGGCAGCAAATGTGCGAGATTTTCCCAATCCATCCCTCATGAACTGCATAGCTCATTGCTCTCACTGCGAGGCGCAGCACCGAGCGCACTGCGGGACGGCGATTCCTGATCGGAACGCTGCGCAACAGTTACGAGAGCCTTGCAACCTGCGCCAAGCAACTCAACGCGGCGTGCACGTATGCACTGTGCTTGAACTGTTGTGAGCAAGTAAGAGTTCTACTCGTGCGAGCGGTGCTAGACTAATACGCTGTACTGGGTTCACAAGTATGTTGTGTCCAACCCGGGCGGATTTGGCATCCAGCACTCTCTGCCTGAACGATTGCCACAAGACATGCGTTAATGATATGGGCTGAACGATTCGGGAGACAGGGTTCCCCGCTGTTCCTGGGATGCTGGAGCTTCCCCGGCAAAGCGGGCGCGGACCATATTCTTTGATAAGCTTATCCTAAATTAAACTGCCAATGTCTTTTGTGCCGCGATACCGCTACCTCGTCGATCCGGCAGTCAAGGCTTTGACCGGAACGAACACTCAATTCGGTCTCCGCCATATTCAACCAACTGCCATGCTTGGGCGTAGAGTGGACCTCCAGCCGCTCCCACAACGGCGTCGCTTCCGCTGTGGCAAAGGCTTCGTACAGTGCCCCACCGGTGTGCGTATTGAGGTTGTCCCGAACCAGCACCAGACGCTCCACCTGCGGATCATGCTTCTCGAGCAGTTGCTTGACGCACTGTGCCCGTTCCACCTTGCTGCATTGTGGCGTGATCCACGCTCACCGCTAGCCAATCGGTCGATGAATGAACATATAACGAGTCACAAATAATGTGAGCCCGTAATCGTGGTCCACGCGACGTGGCTGACCCGGCTCCTCGTCCTCTGGGTCCGGGTCTCCGCGTGCAGCGACACCGACCTGCCGGCGTGCTTCCACACGCCAGGGCGATCAGGCGGGTCTCCTGCTCACTGTCGAGCATTCGTGGACGACGCGGTACGGGACGGCGGACGAGGGCGCCATCAAGGCCACCCTTGACGAGCGGACGGCGGACTCGGTGGACCGTGATCACTCCGAGATCCGGAGTCTTGGTGCTCCGCTCGTCTGACCAGGTCGGACCAGGTCTACAACGGTCGGTCTTCAGCAGGATTTACGCCCCAGTCAACTTACGCGCGGCCGACCTCCCATTGGTGATGAGCGATTCCAACTGGGCACGTTATTCGGTCAACGATCGCACGATGTATCTCTTGTTCATACTTGGACTCCTTCCTACTATACTGAATACCCAGTAGTGGACAAAAGTCTCAAGAGATGATCCATGTCTGGTTGACGGGGCTCCAGGACTCCGTGCTTATGTCGCTATTTGTCGACATGCAGCCATGCAATTGTTTGTTTTCTTTCGTGAGCCATGGCTGTGAATTCCAGCTCGTCATCGGGGAGGCGAACTCCTCATACTAACCGTTACGGCAGCGATGCTTATGACAAGTCTCCACCGAATTATGGTAGCGCTCAGGCGTTGCGAGTGCCGAGGAATGGCTATCTGAGGCGACCCATTGAGACACTATTTAGCGTGGAAAGCATGACAGCGGCCTTTTTTGCCGATGGTCGTGAGTTCTTTGTTCTTGAATCTCCGTCTTGGTACCTGTATAACAAGTCATCAAACATTGTAGCCTCGGTGATATCACTCAGTGGTCGACAGAGACAGGGATGATTGTGAGCAGCAAGGCAGCGTCGATCCCGGCGAGGCGGATAAGTGTTGGACTTGAAGGTCTGGCGGCTAGTGCCATGAGGCTGCTGGATCATTGTGCGGAAAGCTGGCCTCGCCCCGATGGATCAGAACGGTCCTGTTCTCGATGACTGTCTGCGAGTGTTAGTGTTGATTTGCATCGACAAGGTACAACGACGCGGATTCTGGATCATGCTTGCATTGAGCAAGAACGAGGATTCCGGTATTCAGTTGATGGCGGTTTCACTCCCGGTTCGATCGATCGACAAATCCATTTACGATCGGTTTAAAACGATTATTGACGTTTTGTTTGCGGCCGTTCTGCTGACGCTGAC
>CAWIAD010000001.1:0-3511121 GCA_963833985.1 uncultured Planctomycetaceae bacterium | reverse complement strand
CGCGCAGGCGGCGGCGCGCCAAGAGGGCCTATATAGTCTTCAGGCATGGACCTTGTCAACGGTTTGGACACGAAAATACAGCCCTGTGAATCTCCCGTGAAACCGACAATTTCTGCCGGGCGACGCGCGGCGCCCTTGTCCCGCCGGATGCCATCTTCGGGCCGTGCATTCGCAGCGGCCCACGCCGCACTGCGGCCACATTCCTGCGCCGTTCTTTGTAGCGTCGCGTCGGGGATGCGCAATGCGGGGGAGCGCCACTATCCAGTGAACATTTGACCTTCGCGGTCCGGTCGACTTGGACTGGCCCGAATGGGGGTTTGTGCGCCGTCCAAATCACAGGCGACGGCGTAATTCGTCCGACGCGATCGCGAGTGCAGGGGAACCGTGGTCTTGGACCAAGCTAGGCTGCGCGGCGCAAATCGGAGGTTCGACGCCGAGGCGATCAATCTCGGCAATGAACCGCCGCTTTCGGTTGATGGGGGACTGGCGGTCTGGTCGACCGGCGCCGGCTCTCTATTCAATGGTTCGCCGGCACAATCCTGACCGGCTTGTGCGGCGCCGCCCTGATGGGGGGCGCCGTTTATGCTTCTCTCGACGGCGAAACGAGTTTTGCATCGGCGCCGGAGCACGTCGAACTGGCTTTGCGCGGAGCGCTCGCCGGCGGCCGGTTAAGCGCAATTCACAAAGCCGATCGGATGGCAGCCGTCAGCGAATTGAGTGTGGCACGCCAGATCGTGAGGGTGCCGATCAGTACGCGGGTCCGCGAGCGCGAACTGGTACGAACGCGCACCTTTGTGCGCGTCGCCGGCAATCTTGCGCTGTCGCTTTCGGAAATTTCCGCCAACATTCCGCCGTTCAACCCGCAAAAGCTGCTTGCCGATGGCGTGGCGAATGCCGACGAGCCGCCGCCGACGGCAGAACCGGATGCCGAGGTGACCTTCGTCACCTGCGATTTCTCGCCCCCGATCGCCAAAGGCAAAGTGACGTCGGCGGTGTGCGATCTCAATTCGCTGCTGCCGAAGGTCAAACAATCCTCGCTTCTGCCGCTCGACGAAGTCATCGCCCGCGTGCGGGACGCCGCCGGTAAAGCCGCGAGCTCACCGCTGCTGGCAAATGCTGACGCGAGTGCGACGCCTGGCATCAGATTGAACTACGCGGCCGAGGGCGACACCGACCCATATGTCGGGTTCGAAGCGCGCGTCGTTCCTGAAAATATTACCCTTCTGCCAAAATCGAACGGCAACAGCGATTGGAGCGAGCATCTCGTCATCGTGAAAAAGGGCGAGACCGTCGGCTCGATCCTCCGCGAACTTGGCGGCACTCCGGAGGAGATCAAGGGCATCCTTGCGGTACTCGGCGCCCGCGCGAAAGAGGGCGCAGTAAAGGAAGGCCAGAAGCTGCGAATACTCACCGCGGCGGTCGGTGTCGGACACATGAAGCCGCTGCGCGTGATCATTTCGGGCGACGACGGCGTCGAAGCGGCGGCGGCGATCTCCGACACCGGCAAATACGTTGCCGTCGATATTCGCAATGTCGTCACTGGTGTCGCCGAAGGAGATGAGGACGAAGCCAGCAACGACGATGGCAGCGGCGTGCGGCTTTACCAGAGCGTCTACGAGACGGCGCTACGCAACAACGTGCCAACCCCTGTGATCGAGGAGATGATCCGCATCTACTCGTACGACGTTGACTTTCAGCGCAAGGTGCAGGCGGGCGATTCATTCGACGTCTTGTACTCGGACGACGAGAACAACGACGGCAAGAGCGAGGTGCGCTACGTTTCGCTGACAGTCGGCGGCGAGAGCAAGAGATACTACCACTATCAAACGGCCGACGACGGCACGTATGACTATTACGACGAGACCGGAAAGAGCGCCAAGAAGTTCCTCGTACGCAAACCGGTAGCCATCGGCATCATGCGTTCCGGGTTCGGCGAGCGCAATCACCCGTTGCTCCACTACATGAAAATGCATACCGGCGTCGATTGGGCGGCACCGTTCGGCACGCCCATCTTCGCCGCCGGCAACGGCGCCATCGACGAAATCGGTCTCAAGGGCGGCTACGGCAAATACATCCGCATTCGCCACGCCAACGGCTACCAGACCGCCTACGGCCACATGACCGCGTTCGCGCGCGGTCTCAATGTCGGCAGCCGCGTGCGGCAAGGCCAGGTGATCGGTTTTGTCGGCTCGACCGGTCTCTCGACCGGCGCCCACGTGCACTACGAGATTTTGGTGAACGATCGCTTCGTCGATCCGATGCGCATCAAGCTACCGCGTGGCCGCGTACTCGACGGCACCGCACTCGCCCTTTTCGAAAAGACCCGCGAGCAACTCGACTCGGCGATGGCGCGGGCGCCCGGACGCGTCGCGCAAAGTCACTGAATCTTTTCGGAAAACCGGCTTCCACCCCGGATCAAGTCCGGGGCAGGCTTTTTCCGGATCATATTCTTTGGTGGAGCATGATCTTTTCGGAAAACCGGCTTCCACTTTTCCGGATCATGCTCTAGTCAGGACAAGTTGGTGGACGAGTATATCGTTGACGAGCGCCTCGAAGTACGTTCGAGCCGGCTGTGGGCGCTGTCGCATTTCAATTTGACCCGCCTGCTGTTTCCACCGAGCATGACGGCCGACCACATCGGCATTTCGACCAACATCGTCAGCTTCTGGCTCACGCCGTGGCGGCGCACGGACGAGCACCTTCCGATGTCACACATCGCCGAGGTCACGCATATCCGCGGTTTGATCTGGGACCGGATCAGCGTGGAAAGTTCGGGCGGGCTGAACCCGCTCGTCGTGGCGGGCCTGCCGAAAGGGCAAGCCCGCTACTTTGTCGGGCACGTGCGCGAGCGCCTCAACGAAATCGCCGCTACGCCGCCGCTGCAACCTCGCCATTAAACTTGAGCCCCTGTTTGCCGGCCGCGATGGCGACTTTCTCGCCATCCTTGATGCGGCCCGAGAGGATCAATTCGGCCAGGGGATCCTGCACGAATTTCTGGATCACGCGCTTGAGCGGGCGTGCGCCGTAAGCAGGGTCCCAGCCTTTGTCGGCAAGCCAATCGCGGGCAGCGGGATCGAGCGTAACGGCAATCTTGCGCTCCTCAAGAAGCCGCGCCAGGCGCTTCATCTGAATGTCGACGATACGCGCCATCTCCGACTTCTGCAGCCGGTGGAACAGAATGATCTCATCCACCCGGTTGAGGAACTCGGGCCGGAAGCTGGCCCGCACAATCGCCATCACCTGATCGCGCACGGCCTCGGTATCCTGACCCTCGGGCTGGCTGACCAGGATTTCGGCGCCAAGGTTCGATGTCATGACAATCAGCGTGTTGCGAAAATCGACCGTGCGGCCCTGGCCATCGGTCAGCCGGCCGTCGTCGAGCACTTGCAGCAGGACGTTAAAGACGTCCGGGTGCGCTTTCTCGATCTCGTCGAACAACACGACCTGATAGGGCCGCCGCCGCACCGCTTCGGTGAGCGCCCCGCCCTCCTCGTAACCGACATAGCCGGGAGGAGCGCCGATCAGTCGCGCGACCGAATGCTTCTCCATGTATTCCGACATGTCGATGCGAATAAGCGCGGTCTCGTCGTCGAACAGGAACTCGGCGAGCGCCTTGGTAAGCTCGGTTTTGCCGACGCCGGTCGGTCCGAGGAACATGAACGAGCCGATCGGACGGTTCGGATCCTGCAGTCCGGCGCGCGCCCGCCGCACCGCGGTGGACACCGCCTTGACGGCGTCAGCCTGGCCGATCACGCGTTTGCCGATCTGCTCCTCCATGTGCAGGAGCTTTTCCTTTTCGCCTTCAAGCATGCGGTCGACCGGAATGCCGGTCCAGCGCGAGACCACTTGCGCGATGTGGTTGGCGGTGACCGCCTCCTCGACCATCGCGCCACGCCCCTCGCCGCTTTCCATCGCCTTTAGCCGCTTCTCGATCTCCGGAATGCTGCCATAGGAAATCTCGCCGGCGCGCTGATACTCGCCGCGGCGCTGCGCATTGGCGAGTTCGACCCGCAAGTGGTCGAGCTCGTTCTTGAGCTTCTGGGCACCGGACAGCTTTTCCTTCTCGGATTTCCAGCGCGCCGTCAGATCGGCAGACTTTTTCTCCAGCGCCACGAGTTCGGTTTCCAGACCGCCGAGGCGGGACCGCGAACCGGGATCGTCTTCTTTCTTCAGCGCCTCCTGCTCGATCTTGAGGCGGATGATCTCGCGATCGATCGAGTCGAGTTCTTCCGGCTTGGAATCGACCTGCATCTTCAACCGTGCCGCCGCCTCGTCGACAAGGTCGATCGCCTTGTCGGGCAGGAATCGGTCGGTGATGTAGCGATGCGAGAGTGTCGCCGCCGCGACCAGCGCGCCGTCGGTGATGCGCACGCCGTGATGGGCTTCATACTTGTCCTTGAGCCCGCGCAGAATCGAGATGGTGTCCTCGATCGTCGGCTCATTGACGTAGATCGGCTGGAAGCGCCGCGCCAACGCGGCATCCTTCTCGACGTGTTTCTTGTATTCGTCGAGCGTGGTGGCGCCGATACAATGCAGTTCGCCGCGCGCCAGCGCCGGCTTGAGCAGGTTCGAGGCGTCCATCGCACCGTCGGCCTTGCCCGCGCCGATGATGGTGTGCATTTCGTCGATGAACAGGATGTAGGCGCCGGCGGACGACGTCACTTCCTGCAGGACGGCCTTGAGGCGCTCCTCGAACTCACCGCGATATTTCGCCCCGGCAATGAGCGCGCCCATGATCGAGCGACAGAAGTTTCTTGTCTTCCAGACTCTCGGGCACGTCGCCGTTGACGATGCGCAGCGCCAGGCCCTCGACGATCGCGGTCTTGCCGACGCCGGGCTCGCCGATCAGCACCGGATTGTTCTTGGTCCGGCGCGACAGCACCTGAATCGTCCTGCGGATTTCCTCGTCGCGCCCGATCACCGGATCGAGCTTGCCGTCGCGAGCCGCCTGGGTGAGGTCGCGGGCGTATTTCTTCAGCGCCTCGTAGGCGTTTTCGGCGGACGCGGAATTGGCGGTGCGGCCCTTGCGCAGCGCCTCGATGGCGGCATTGAGGTTTTGCGGCGTTACGCCGGCATTGGCGAGGATCTTGCCCGCCTCGCTCCCCTTCTCCAGCGCCAGCGCCAAAAGCAGCCGCTCAACGGTGACAAAACTGTCGCCGGCCTTCTCGCCAGCTTTCTCGGCGGTCTCGAAGACACGCGCCAGCGCCGGATCGAGATAGACCTGGCCGGCGCCACCGCCGGAAACCTTGGCGCGCTTGGCAAGCGCCGCCTCTACGGCTGACAAAGCCTGACGCGAGTTGCCGCCGGAGCGGTCAATAAGACCGGCGGCGAGCCCCTCCGGATCGTCAAGCAAAACCTTGAGCAGGTGTTCGGGCGAAAATTGCTGATGTCCCTCGCGCATCGCGAGCGACTGGGCGGATTGCACGAAACCGCGGCTGCGATCGGTATATTTTTCGAAATTCATATCCCTTCCCTCGGCCTATTCCGAAAGCCCTTACGGCGCGGTCGGAACATCGTCATGGGGTTGTAACGAGAGCGTGCGGCAATTCGCTGATCCAGATCAAGCTGGTGAAGGAACCCCGACGCCCGGCGGACCCCGAAGGCACCCGCCAGCAATAAATATGGGGGCTCGACCGGCAAGCGGAAGAGCCGGCGGGCGCCATGGCTAAGGCTTAATTTACGCCGCCGCCGGGGCCCCGCTTGGAGCAACCCTACCCGAACATCCGCTCGCCTTGCAGATCGACGATCTGCCGCGCCTTGCCGAGCGTGAAGGTCACCGCGTCGTCGTAGGAAGCGAACGCATCGGCCCGGATGAACCGGTGCTCCCGGCGCACGCCGTCGACCTCACGTTCGATGACCCCCGCCGTCTGGTACTGGCCCTCGCTCTTGAACGGCGCGGCGCGAATGACAAATCCGTTGTATTCGACCGGTTCCGCGATTTTTTCCGGCTGAGCGGGCGCAAGCCGGTCGAGCAGTGCACTGAGCAACGACATGAAGTCCTCTCCGGTGCCGCGCTGACTATACGCCGGATGGTCTGCCCGACGAGCTGTAGTCGTGAAGCTTACTAGTCTCGGGGGTCGCCGAGATAGCGGCCGAAATAGTGGCGCTCGTTCGGGCCGGCATATTGGGATGAGGCAGCGGCTTCATAATAGCCGCCGAACGGACCGTAAAAGGGGGAACGGAAGACCCCCTGGATTGTCGCCTGCACATAAAGCTGCCGCTGATATTCGGACAGGTAATAGCGGTGATAATGGCCGCGATGGGCGTGGTATTGATGCGCGGACTGCGCCAGCGCCGATTGGATGAGGGCGGGTTGCGCGAGCAGGGCCGCAGCGCTGGCGGTCAACACCCCATAACGCAGGTTGCGCAGCATCGACCGTCTCCATTTGTCCATGGCGCTAGTAACCGCGCGAATAAAGCACGATCGCGCGCGCTTCGTTGCCGTGGGCGGCGCGATAGGCGCCGGCAAGATAGCGCATTCCGTAGGTCATGTTGACGTCCGGATCGAGCAGGCCCGCCGCCGTGCCGCGGTAGCCGAGCGCGTGCGCGGTGCCAAGCCGGATCTGCATCAGACCGTAATTGCCGTGATCGACGACGCGCGGATTGAAATTGCTCTCGCGCCGGATGACGTGGCGCACGAATGCGACCGGCACGCCGTTGGCGTTCGCATGCCGTTCGATCAGGGCGTCGAGCGCGGTGCGTTCGTCGGCGGCCGTCTCCGCCTGCGCCGGCACGGCGAATGCCATCAAACAAAATGCGATTGCCCGCAACATCGCTGTACCCTCCCGAGCGGCGGCGAAATGACAACGCGGCATGCCATTGTCACAACGCGGGAAGAAGGCGAGAACGCGGCAAATAAATCGTTAATTTGCCCGTCGCGGCCGCACCGGCACCGATTGCCAAATCGGCAGAGTCGCTCTATATACGCGCCATTCGCGATTGAGCTTGCCTTGCCGTTTCGCCCGTACAGCATGATCCTGAAAATTGGATACCGGTTTCCGGAGATGATGCTCCACGTAAAAAGCTGGAGCATGACCGCTCCGAAGGGCCTTTCTCAAGAACACGCAAAATCCGGATTTGGACCGCGCGAATGGTTCGCGCGGCTACGAACGCATGATGCGTTTCAAATGGAGGCCTTCAATGGCTACAGGTACCGTTAAGTTTTTCAACGCCCAAAAGGGCTACGGCTTTATCGTGCAGGACGCCGGCGGCCCGGATGTGTTCGTTCACATCTCCGCCGTCGAGCGTGCCGGCATGCGCAGCCTCAACGAGGGCCAGAAGCTCTCGTTCGACATCGAGGCCGACCGCCGCAGCGGCAAGTCTGCCGCCGTCAATCTGCAAGCGGCCTGATCGCTCACTATATAAGGGCGCGAGCCCGAAAATACGGCGTGACCCCGAAAAGTGGTCACCGGTTTTCGGATAAGATCACGCCCGGAAACATAGTGATTCCGAAAGCCGCCTGCGGTTTTCGGACTTGATAACACCGACAAGCAAACGCCGGCGCCATACTGGCGCCGGTATTTTCTTTTGTATGCGGACATTACGCATGATTCCGAAAAGCGACCGCCGGTTTTCGGAAAAAGTCATGCGCAAAAACAAACAGCGAGAAAAACCATGCCGAGAAAGCCGGGATTGAATTCCGAATTCGTCATGTTCGACGTCGTCTATGAGGACGGCTCGCAACGCTCGAACCGCAAGGTACCGCGCGCGCTGACCGGCGGGCTCGACGGCGACAAGCCGGCGCATGAATTCCTCATCGAGCAGGATCGTGACATCGCCGAGAAATCCGGCAGGCCGGCGCTCAAGATCAAGAGCATCGCCCGCACCGGCGCCAAGAAAAAAGAACGCGACTATTCCGCAGCGGGCTGATTTGTTCCTTCATCCGTCGCGAAGCGGAAAGCATCGCCCGGAAATGGTGAATTTACCTTTCCGCCCGATCCTTGGCCCTCTATTCCGCCTCCGTTAACCCGCCGCTGGTATCGAAAAGCCGGCGAGCGCCCGCATCGGGAGTGACTTTACCGGACTCGCCGGGGAATTTTGGCGATGTCCGAGACCAGCGCAGCGATCGTCCCGCTGCTGACGCCCAACACGGCAAACGCGCTGCTCCTCGTCGCCGACGCGCTGATTTACTTCGCTGTGCTGGCGGCGTTGTTTCGCGCCCGCCATCGCATCGGCATCGGCGCCTTCTTCTGCGCGCTCGGCGTCATGCACTTCCTCGAGACCTATCTCGCCAGCATCCTCTACGTGCCGCTGCCGTTCGGCATCGTCGCCTCGCCTGGCTCGACGGTGCTGTTCACCGGCAAGCTCATGCTGCTCCTTTTGGTGTACATCCGCGAGGACGCGGTGGTGGTGCGCCAGCCGATCTACGGACTCCTGATCGGCAACCTTCTGCTGTTCGCGCTCGCCTTCCTCACGCGCCAGCACGGCGTCGAGGCGCTGGCGGCGAACCGCCACGCCGATTTCGGTTTTCTCGACGAGATGGGCGCGCTGATGGTGTGGGGCACGCTGATCCTGTTCGCCGATTGCATCATGATGATCCTGATCTACGAGCGCTCGCGCGCCTTCATTGGCGGCCGCGTGCTGCCGCGGCTGGTGTTGACCGGCGCGTTGGTGCTGACCTTCGATCAATTCGCGTTTTATGCGGGCCTGCGCTTTCTCACCGGCGCGCCGCTTGCGGTTTTGTACGGCGGCTGGGCTTCGAAAATGGCGGCGGTCGCGATCTATAGCGGCCTCGGCGCCGTCTATCTGCACTGGGTGGAACTGCCGCGCCGCCGCACCAAGCGCCCGCCGCGCATCGTGGATGTGTTCGACCTCCTCACCTATCGCGAGCGCTACGAGGATTTGCTGGCGCGCTCCGGCCGCGACGCTCTGACCGGCGCGCTCGACCGCGGCCGGCTCGAGCATCTGGGGCGCAAGCGCGTCGAAGAGGCAGCACTCGCCGGCCGGCCGCTGAGCCTTCTCATCATCGACATCGACCATTTCAAGAGCTTCAACGACCGCTTCGGACATGCTTCGGGCGACATCGTTCTGCAGCGCATCGTGCGCATCATCACCGCGACCGTCCGGCCGGGCGACACCGTGTTCCGCTATGGCGGCGAGGAGTTCGTGGTGATCGCCGACGATCTGACGCGTGTCGCAGCGGTGGCGCTCGGCGAGCGCATCCGCCGCGATGTCGCAAGCCACATGGAAGCCGACGTGCCGCTCGTCACTGTGAGCATCGGGCTTGCGAGCTGCGCCGACGACGCCACGGATTACGAGGATCTGTTCGACCGTGCCGACCGGCGGCTCTACATGGCGAAATCCGCCGGCCGCAATTGCGTGGTCGGCGAAACCGGCATTGACCCTGGCGCACCGAAGCTCGCCTGGGCCGGGTAGGCTTGGCCGGCACGAGCTCGGGCAGGGTCGGCCTGGACGGGGTAAGATATCGCCTCCTCCCGCATCGCGATGGGAGAACAAATGGAGGCGCCCGTGTCTGATACGAAGGCGAATATCAAGCATCTCAATCCGGACAGTCTCGGCAAGCCGGTGGCCGCCTATTCGAACATTGCGCGCGTGAAAGCGTCGGAATTCCTGTTCATCGCCGGCCAAATCGGCATGGACAGAGACGGCAGGGTGCCCGCCGACTTCGAGGCGCAATGCGCGCTGGTATTTGCCAATATCGGCGCGGCGCTCGCCTCGCAGGGCGCGGGTTTTGCCAATATCGTCTCCTTCACCAGCTATCTGGTCCACTCCCAGGACATTGCGAAATTCGCGCAGTATCGCGCCCGCGAATTCCCCGGCCTGTTTCACGGCGGCGCCTATCCGCCCAACACGCTCCTCATCGTCGACCGGCTGGTGCGCGAAGATTTGCTGGTCGAGGTGGCCACCGTCGCCGCGGTGTAGGTCTCTACTCCCGCTCATCGCCTCTTTTCCCTCTCCCCTTGCGGGAGAGGGTGGCGAGGTCGCGCGCAGCGCGGCCGAGCCGGGTGAGGGTATCTTCGCGCTCGGCTTTTTACACAAAACCCCTCACCCGCTTCGCTCGCTGGAGCTAGCTCACACCCTCTCCCGAGGGGAGAGGGTGAAGCAAATCGCTTTCCGCGGCGCTGTAACGCCTCGGTTTCGGCTTCCCCTTTCGTCACCACCGGGCATAGCCGTACGAAGGACGGCGGCGCTTCGCGCCTGTTGCCCGGCAATGACGACATAAGAGAACGTTCCCGCGGCGCATACGCGCCCGAGTTTTGTTGATTTGCCGCTTACGACGACAAAAAAGGGAGGCGGAGCGCCGAAAGGCGCATGCCATCCATTGTCCGCGCACCGCAGACAAGTATACGCAGTCGGCGCAAACCTATCTGCCACGCGGATGCGCGCCGAAAATGTC
The DNA here is from genome assembly GCA_963833985.1 of uncultured Planctomycetaceae bacterium. Taxonomy (GTDB): domain Bacteria; phylum Planctomycetota; class Planctomycetia; order Isosphaerales; family Isosphaeraceae; genus Aquisphaera. Next base: position 3,500,764 of record CAWIAD010000001.1, on the reverse strand, counting down.
GGGGCGCGCTCGCCTTCCGGCGCTCCACACGCGGCACTCGCCACCGGCTGTCACCCCGATGACTGAGCTCCAGAACCGCGTTTCCTGGGACTTGGATTTGAGCAGGAGTTTTGCCCGCCTTCCCCTGTCCCAGTCCAGCGAGCTCCTCGCAGACCGGTCGTCGTGCCGGACCAGCGGGACCCCGAAGCCGCCCGGGAACGGACTGCAAATCCGCGCGCGGGCACCGCTCTCGCTCCGCTTTTCAGGCTTGCCTTCCGGAAGGCGTCCCTCATGAGCGAGATTGCGTTGCGTAACACAATCGGTGACTAATGTCAAGGGTCACGGTAACGGCGACACAGAGTTGATTCGGTTTGCGCAATACCGCGAGTTAATTGCAGGACTTGCATACCCCTGGTAGGCTCACTAAGATTTTAGATCTCGGGGATTTTTCACCGCCACCAGTCATCGCGATGCGTTTATAAATCTCCCGTTTTGAAGCGGAGGCACATAAATGGCCAACTAGGCATGGTTTGAGGGCGATGATAGCGTTATTGAAGACGCCAGTTTCAAAGACTATCAAATCACAGCAACCCCGAATGACTTCAATATCAAAACCATTGTCGACTTTGTCGAAAGCGGAGTGGTCAAAGATTTCCCGGCTTTCAACGTAATTACGTGTGGGACATCGAACGCGCCTCCCGGCTGATCGAATTGCTTCTAATGGGTTTGCCAATACCCGAGATATTTTTATATGAGCAAGCTCGCAATTCATTTTTGGTTATCGACGGACAGCAACGACTGATGTCGATCTACATTTCGTGAACGGTCGCTTCCCACGCAAGGATAAGAGAATTCAACTGCGACACATCTTTGCAGAGAGCGGGTCAGTTCCTGAGACAGCGGGCTAAGGTGGTTTCGCCGATGCAGAGGATGAACCACCATGAAACTCGGAGACGGTTTTCGGCTGAGTTCAAAGCCAAGGTTGCGCTTGAGGCGATCAAGGGCCACGAGACGGTTGCAGAGCTGGCGACTAGGCACGAGCTGCATCCGACGCAGATTGCAGCGTGGAAGCGCGAGGCGGTGGAGAAGCTGGCCCAGGTGTTCGGCGATCGGCACCGAGCGCGAGAAGAGCCGGGACGGCGAGATCACCAAGCTTCACGCCAAGATGGCCAACTTGTTGTGGAGCGGGATTTTTTGTCGAAAGCCTTCGATCGCTGAGCCTGGATCGGAGGAAGATGATGATCGATCCCGGTCATCGACGGCTCTCGATCGTACGCCAGTGTGAGCTGGCGTCGATCAGCCGCTCGTCATTCTACCGTGAGCCGACAGCGGAGAACGAAGAGACGCTGCGGCTGATGCGTCTCATCGACGAGCAGTTCCTCGAGACGCCGTGGTACGGCTCACGGCAGATGGCGCCACGTGCGTCGCAATGGCTGGTGCGTTGGGCGCCATCGTGTCCGTCGGCTGATGCTGAAGATGGGTTTGGCGCCGATCTACCAGCGGCCAAAGACCAGCGAACCACACCCCCAGCACCGGATATGGCCGTATCTGCTTCGCCATCTGACCATCGATCGGCCGAACCAGGTCTGGTGCGCGGACGTGACTTACATTCCGATGCGCAGAGGCTTCCTGTACCTCGTCGCGATCATGGACTGGTTGAGCCGAAGGTTCTGAGCTGGAGACTATCGAACACGATGTAATCTAAGTTCTGCGTCTCAACACTGGAGGAGGCGATTGCCCGCTTCGGTGAGCCGGCGATCTTCCACAGAGATGAAATCTCGCAGTTCACGAGCTTTGCCTTCACCAACACATTGAGGGAGGCCGACATCCGCATATCGATGGATGTCGCGGCCGCTGGATGAACATAGTCTTCATCGAGCGGCTGTGGCGATCGCTTAAATACGAATGCGTCTTCCTCAATGCCTTCGGGACCGGCAGCGAGGCAAGAACCGGGATCGGATGTTGGATCGGCTACTACAACGCCGATCGACCCCACTCGGTCTTCGGCGGCAGGACGCCCGATGAGGTCTATGCTACGCAGGCAAACAAGGAGAAATTGGCAGCGTAATCGAACCCAGATTCCACCTTAGCCAAGCCGCCATTCTTTTCCGGAAAACGAGACCACCTCTGGTAAAATACCGACCGAAATATTCGAAGACGCAAGTTTTTCTCTAAATTCAACCTGCATCTACCGGCACAGACTGGAAAAGGCGCGTCAAGGTTCCACGACCAGAACTACGCCACACTCGGTGAATTTAAAACCGCACTCGACCTAACCGTCATCCGCAACATTATTATACGGCAGACCGCACCCAGCGAAGATCGCAACTTCGTCAATCTTCGAAATATTCAATCGACTAAACACCGGAGGAGTAAACCTCACCGCGCAGGAAATACGCGCTAGCCTATACCAATGCAGCCTTCATGAATATGTTGGATCGGATGACATTTCATCCCGTGTGGCGAAAATTCATTCACCGTCCAGAGCCGGACATCAATCTTAAAAGAAACTGAAATTCTTCTCCGCTCATTCGCAATGCTCGCCGAAGGAAATGAATATCGCGACCCGATGGGGTTATTCCTAAATTCATTTGCGAAAAAATCATCCACATTTTCGGTCGAAGAAGTCCGTTACAGCGAAGAATTGTTCAATGCTTTCTTCGAGGCAGTGAAAGATCAGCCACGCACAATATTTTCGGTGACAAGCAGGGTTCGATTTAACATTTCCATTTTCGAAGCAACGTTCAGAGTCCTCTGCGAACGGGCTTTCAAAGAACACAACAAAAAAATCAAAGCACCGTCAGGAGAACGATTTGATACCCTGCGAGCAGATGAAAAATTTGTTCAAGCGTCGCGCTTCGCAACAGGCCAAACGAAAAATGTCAACGTAAGATACGAGAGAGCAAAAGCAATTTTGAAATAGCGCCATGCCGACGACCATCGATCATATCGAAACGTTCTTCTCATCTTTAAAGGAAACGTCAGCGTTTCTAATCTCTCACAACGAGATATCTCGAGCGAATGGTATAGAAGGCTCCCTTGCAAAGACGCTAATCGTTGCAACCGCGAGTTTTTTTGAGGACTTTCTCACTCAAATCGTCCTGAATTACATTGAGCGAAACGCTAAGGACCAAACGGTCGTTGAATTCTGCCGAATTGCAGCGATTGAGCAGAAATATCACTCGTGGTTTGATTGGAAGACTTCTACGGCAACGAAGTTCTTTAGCCTGTTCGGAGAAGCCACGAAGATAAAAGCAGCTAAGCGCCTCAAAGAGGACCCTGAGCTTGCAGCGTCTGTCGCTGCGTTCATGTTTTTGGGGTCGCAGCGGAATTTAATAGTTCATCGCAACATGCTTGCCTACACATTGTCCGATACTTCGGACGAAATAATAACAAAGGCGCGTCTGGCGCTGCGTTTTGTCAATTATGTAGCCGACGATCTGTTTAGATAATCGACGCAACATTTTTTACTGAGACATCCACATGGCCGGACTTGTCATGGCCGGGCTTGTCCCGGCCATCCACGTCTTAAGTGTCTCGGTGCCAAAGACGTGGATGCCCGGCACAAGGCCGGGCATGACGAGGTGTGCAATCCGTCATCCTGAGGTGCGAGCGCAGCGAGCCTCGAAGGATGCGCGGACTTGCCGTCCAGAGCCATCGCCCCAACCGAAAGCGATTTATCCGATTTCGGAATTTTAGACTTCAAGTCGGCAACAGCCGACTTGATGGGCGCGCCTTTGGCGCGCACCTCAGGGTGACGTTCTGATTTAATTGTCCAAAAAGCTTCGCAGCTTGCGCGACCGGCTCGGATGCTTGAGCTTGCGCAGCGCCTTGGCCTCGATCTGGCGGATGCGCTCGCGGGTCACCGAGAATTGCTGGCCGACTTCTTCCAGCGTGTGGTCGGTATTCATGCCGATGCCGAAGCGCATGCGCAGCACGCGTTCCTCGCGCGGCGTCAGCGACGCCAGCACGCGGGTCGTGGTCTCGCGCAGGTTCGACTGGATCGCGGCGTCGATCGGCAGGATCGCGTTCTTGTCCTCGATGAAGTCGCCGAGATGCGAATCTTCCTCGTCGCCGATCGGGGTTTCGAGCGACAGCGGCTCCTTGGCGATCTTGAGAACCTTGCGCACCTTCTCGAGCGGCATGCCGAGCTTTTCCGCCAGTTCCTCCGGCGTCGGCTCGCGGCCGATCTCGTTGAGCATCTGGCGCGAAGTGCGCACGATCTTGTTGATGGTCTCGATCATGTGCACGGGGATGCGGATGGTGCGCGCCTGATCGGCGATCGAGCGCGTGATCGCCTGCCGGATCCACCAGGTGGCGTAGGTCGAGAACTTGTAGCCGCGGCGGTATTCGAATTTGTCGACCGCCTTCATCAGGCCGATATTGCCTTCCTGGATCAGGTCGAGGAATTGCAGGCCGCGGTTGGTGTATTTCTTGGCGATGGAGATCACGAGGCGCAGGTTCGCCTCCACCATCTCCTTCTTCGCCTGGCGCGCCTCGCGCTCGCCCTTCTGCACCATGTGCACGAGCTTGCGGAACTCCGGAATTTCGAGGCCGGTTTCGGTGGCGAGCGTATGGATCTGCGTGCGCAATTCCTTGATGCGATCCTTGTCGCGGCCGACGAAATTCTTCCAGCCCTTGGCGGAAAGCTTCGACACCCGGTTGAGCCAGCGCGGATCGAGCTCGGAGCCCTGGTAGTTCTTCAGGAAGTCCTCGCGGGCGACGCCGTGGCTCTCGGAGAGCCGCATCAGCCGGCCTTCGTGACCGACCAGGCGTTTGTTGATGTCGTAAAGCTGTTCGACCAGCGCATCGATGCGCGCCTGATTGAGCCGCAGCGACTTCACTTCCTGGATGATGTCTTCCTTGAGCTTCTTCGACTTGCGCTCCTGCGCCGGCGACAGCGTCTCGTTCTTGAGCTTGCCCTGGATGTCGAGCTCCTGCAGGCGGCGCAGCCGCTTGAACTCGTTGGCGATGTTGTCGAAGGTCTCCAGCACCTTGGGCTTGAGCTCGGCCTCGATGGCGGCAAGCGACATCGAGTTTTCGAGATCGTCTTCGTCCATCTCGGCTTCGCCGATCGCGGCCTCGAGCGCGGCCTGGTCGCCATCGGCGCCGTTCACCGCTTGCGGCTTGAACGGCGTCGCGGCCGGCGGCGCCGAAGGCGGCGCTACCGCCTGCAGCGGTTGCGCCGCAAAGCCCGGCACGCCGGGAATGGCGCCGGCGCCGCGGGATCGCCGGGCGCGCCGGCCGCCGCCACGTTCTTGGCGTCGGGACCGGCATAGGTCGCCTCGAGATCGATGATGTCGCGGAGAAAGACTTTTCCCTCGTTGAGTTCGTCGCGCCAGATGATGACGGCCTGGAAGGTCAGCGGGCTCTCGCACAGTCCGGCGATCATCGCCTCGCGGCCGGCCTCGATGCGCTTGGCGATGGCGATTTCGCCCTCGCGGGACAACAGCTCGACCGAGCCCATTTCGCGCAAATACATCCGTACCGGGTCGTCGGTGCGCTCGGCCGGCTCCTTGGCTTCGGACTTGGCCGGCGTCTTCGGCGTAACCTCGACCAGATCGCCGCCCTCGGCCTCCTCTTCCTCCGGCTCCTCGCGGGCGCCCTCTTCCTCGTCGGCGTCGGCTTCCTCGGTCTCGACGACGTTGATGCCCATCTCGCTCATCATCGCCAGCACGTCCTCGATCTGCTCGGAGGTGACTTCCTCCGACGGCATGACCGAGTTGAGCTGTTCGTAGGTGACGTAGCCGCGCTTCTTGGCCTGCTTGATCATCTTCTTGACGGCGGCGTCCGAGAGATCGAGCAACGGCAGCGGTGCGTCCGGCGTATCGGGGGCGTCCTTCTCCGGCGCCTCACCGTCCTTTTGCGGGGCGGCCTTTTGCGTCGCGAGCACCTTGGTCTTGCCCGCAACGGTCTTGGTAGCCACGCTCTTGATCGCCATTTTTATCTCCACGAACGCCCTGTCCCTACCGCCGCGCGGCACTGCTTCGTCCCGACCCTATGGGGGCTGTCCACGCTTTCGCGGACGGCTCCCATGTCGGGCCCCTACCCTATGGTCATTGTCCACCGCTGGCGGACTGACCGGGCAGGCACTTTCAGACCAGCCGGGTCGCGGGCTCCAAAGCCCGTCACCACGGCCAAAAAGGGGCAGCGCCAGCCGGCGCCGCCCGAATCAATGCCCCTTACTTGTCCCGGAACTCCGTTAAGCTCCGACTAACCCTGTTGACCGCGCGCGCCGTCTTATTCCCTCACTATCGAGGCGTCCAGCGCCGGGGCGGCCAATTCGTGCCCATAAACTCTCCACGGCGGGCGCGCTACATCGAGCGCGAAGGCCTGCCGGACTGATCGCCGAACCCCTCGATCAGAGCCTCGGTCCCATCGATTGTGGACAGCCTGGATTTGACATCGCGCAGCCGGACGTAGTTCGCCTCGCTATTGTCCTGACCGAGCGCCAGTTCTGCGTCCTTCAGCTCCCTAGTTAGGGAATGCCATTGTCTATGCAAGGCAAGAAGCTGCTTCCAGGTCAGCAAAACATCGCCCGCCGCTGCCTCCGCCCGCGCCCCCCAGACCGACCGCGTGGTGATGGTGCGCTCGATGCGCCCGAGCAGCTCGGCAAAGCCGGTCCGGGTCAGTTCCGCAAATAGCTCCACGCGGTCGACCTCGACCTTATGGCCGGCGTCATGACCGGCTTCTTGCCCGCCCTCGTGACCGAACCGATGCGAGTGGGCGTCGATCAGGGCGGCCTTGAGTTTCCTGGTATCGGCGTGGCGGAACTCGGTTTCGGCCAGTTCCTCCAGGTGATCGTGCAAAAGCCACGGGTGGTTGATCGCCGCCTGCAGGATGAGGGCCTCGCGGCGCGGTATCGCGGTGCGATGGCCACGATGCAACGGACTGGCGAGAAGGTTGGGGCTCGCCGTTCCATAGCCTTCGTCACGGGCGAAGGCGCCGCGCGGACCGTTGCGGGTCTCGCCACCGGGGCCACGGCCTCTATTCTCCCAAGTACGGCCTTCCCCGATGCGCCGTTCCCCGGGGCGGCCTTCCCCAGTGCGACGGCGCGTCGAGGCCTCCGCCGGGGCGAACAGCCCCCGCAGCCGGGCTGCAAAATCCTGCCGGTAATAGCGGCGCACCGTCTCGTCAGCGATGGTTGCGGTCACCTCGCCGAGCCGCGCCTCGAGCGCCGCACGCCGCTCCGGCGTGGTGAACGGACCGGCCTCGATCTCGCGCGTCCACAGCATGTCGGCGAGCGGACGTGCCGCCACAAGCACGTCCTCGACCGCCTCGCGGCCGCCGGATCGCACCAGATCGTCCGGATCCTGGCCGTCCGGAAGCGCCGCCAATTTGAGGCTCTTACCGGGTTTGACCAGCGGCAACGCGAGATCGAGCGCACGATAGGCGGCGCGGCGGCCGGCGTCGTCGCCGTCGAAGCAGACGATCGGCTCGTCGGCCATCCGCCACATCAGCGCCAGTTGGTCGACCGTCAGTGCGGTGCCGAGCGGCGCCACGGTCGCCTCGAAGCCCGCCGTCACCATGGCGATGACGTCGACGTAACCTTCGACCGCGATGACCCGGCCGGCAAAGCTCTCGGGCTCGGAATGCGACGGCTTGCCGGCGTTGTGCGCGGCTGCCCGGGCGGCGGCGATGTTGTAGAGCGTCGCACCCTTGTGGAAGAGCGGCGTCTCCGGCGAGTTGAGGTATTTGGCCGGCACGTCCTTGTCGAGTGCGCGGCCGCCGAACGCGATCACGCGTCCGCGCCAGTCGCTGATCGGAAACATGACGCGGTCGCGAAAGCGGTCGTAAGGCACCGCGATTTCCTCGCCGGCGACGAGAAGGCCCGCTTCCACCATGTCCTCGACCGGAATCTTCGCTGCGCCGAGGTGCTCCTTGAGCGCATATTGGTCGGGCGACGCGTAACCCAGCCGGAATTTCAGCTGCGTCGTCGAGGTGATGCCGCGGTCGGCGAGATAACCGCGGCCGCGGGCGCCGGAACGCGACGCCAAATTCGCCTCGAAAAATTTTGCCGCAAGCTCGACGATGTCGTGCAGCGTCTGTCGTCGTTCCTCGTAGGCTTGCGCCTCGCGCGTCATGACCGGCATCGGCACGCCGGCCTGCCCGGCGAGCCGTTCGACCGCCTCCGGAAAGCTCACGCCTTCCGTCTGCATGACGAAGTCGAAAATGTTGCCGTTCTTGCCGGACGAGAAGTCGAACCACATCGCCTTCTGGTCATTGACGAAGAAGGACGGCGTCTTCTCCTTGTTGAACGGCGACAGCCCCTTCCACTCGCGGCCGGCTTTGCGCAATTTCACGCGGCGGCCGACGACTTCCGAGACCGGAAGCCGCGCCCGCAGCTCGTCGAGGAATTGCGGCGAGAATCGCATGGTGATTGGGAAGTGTAGCTTGGAACCGGATTAAATAGGGGGTGGCAGGCTGCCGCGGCGCCGCTCGCGGCCTTTGTCCCGGTTATCCACAGGGGCGATTACCCTGCGAGCAGCTTTTTCACCATGGCGCTCGCCTTGCTGAAGTCCATTTGCCCGGCAAAACGCTCCTTCAGCGCCGCCATGGTCCGGCCCATGTCCTTGATCGTGGCGGCTTCGAGTTCCTTGATCAGCCCGGAAATGGCCTCGCCGGCTTCGATATCCGACAAATGCTTCGGCATGTAAGCGGCGATGATTTCGATCTCTTCGCGCTCCTGCGCGGCGAGGTCGTTCCGCCCCGCCTTGTCGTATATGTCGAGCGATTCCTGACGCTGCTTGATCATCTTGCCCATGACGTCGAGAATTTCGGCGTCGGTGAGCGTCACACGCTCGGCCGCGCTGGTCTCGCGTTTCAAAATCTCGGCATTGACCAGCCGCAGCGTCGACACGCGGCGCGCGTCGCCGGCCTTCATGGCGCCTTTGAGCGAATTGTTGATATCGTCGCGCAACACGGCTATGGCCTCTCGCAAAGTCGCCCGCGGGCGGGGGTGGGCGCGGAGAACATTTAGGCGCTTGCCGATGCTGACACAACCGCAGACCGAGACACACTGGGACGAACCCAAACCGACGGCGCTCCTCGTGCTCGCCGACGGCACCGTGCTCGAAGGTTTCGGCTTTGGCGCCGCCGGCCACGCCGTCGGCGAAGTTTGCTTCAACACCGCCATGACCGGCTACGAGGAGATCCTGACCGATCCGTCCTATGCGGGCCAGATCATCACCTTCACTTTTCCTCACATTGGCAATGTCGGCACCAACGAGGACGACATCGAGACAGTGAACCTTGCGGCGACGCCCGGCGCGCGCGGCGTCATTCTGCACTCGGCCATCACCGCGCCGTCCAATTACCGCGCGACGCGCCATCTCGACCAATGGCTCAAGAGCCGCGGCATCGTCGGGCTTGCCGGCATCGACACCCGCGCGCTCACCGCATTCATTCGCGAGAAGGGCATGCCGAACGCCGTGATCGCGCACGAGCCGTCCGGACGCTTTGACGTGGACGCACTCAAGCGCGAGGCGAAGGCGTGGCCCGGACTTGTCGGCATGGATCTGGTGCCGCTGGTGACGACGGCGCAGCGCTTCACCTGGCAGGAGACGCCATGGCAGTGGGGCGAGGGCTATGGTGAACTGGACGATCCGCAATTCCACGTCGTCGCCATCGACTACGGCATCAAGCGCAACATCCTGCGCCAGCTCGCCGGCAATCAATGCAGGGTGACGGTAGTGCCGGCGCAAACGTCTGCCGCCGACATCATGGCGCTCAAACCCGACGGCGTCTTTCTCTCAAACGGTCCGGGCGATCCGGCCGCGACCGGAGAATATGCCGTGCCGGTGATCCGCACGCTGATCGGCAAAATACCGACCTTCGGTATCTGCCTCGGTCATCAGATGCTGGCGATCGCGATCGGCGGCAAGACGATGAAAATGCACCAGGGTCATCATGGCGCAAACCATCCGGTGAAGGATCTCACGACCGGCAAGGTAGAGATCACCTCGATGAATCATGGCTTCGCAGTGGACGGCGCGAGCCTGCCGGCAAACGCCATGGAGACCCACGTCTCGCTATTCGACGGCTCCAATTGCGGACTTGCGCTCAGGGACAAGCCGGTATTCTCGGTCCAGTACCATCCGGAAGCCTCGCCGGGCCCACGCGACAGTCACGGATTGTTCAAACGCTTTGTCGACCGGATGCGCGAATTCAAGGGGGCATAACGGCCAAACTGCCGCATCAGGCGTTAGACAATTTCAACCGCCTATGGGGTAAAACCACCGCAACGCACCATCACCGAAACAAGCCTGCGTCCCACATGCCCATTGTCAACACGCGCCCCGCACCGATCACCTACACATTCGTCGACGACGGGAATATCCCAAATAATTCGTTGCCGCTCATCCTTTATCGCGGCGCCGTCGATCTCACGGGCTCGCCAGATCCTGAACTAATCATCGAAAAAACCTTTGCGGCCAATGGTTGGGGCGGCATGTGGCGCAATGGCGTGTATGCGTATACCCACTATCATCCCATGATCCACGAGGTGATGGGGATAGCGCGCGGGCGGGTCAAAGTGCTTTTTGGCGGCGACAACGGCGAGGCGATCGACCTGGCCGCCGGCGACGTCGTCATCCTTCCGGCGGGCACGGGCCATCAGCGCCTCGACCAGAGTTCCAATCTTGTGGTTATCGGCGCCTATCCGCCGAGCGGCAAATACAACCTTTCGCGCGGCAGCAAGGCCGAGCACGCCAAGGCGGTGACCTCCATTCCAAAAGTGCCGCCGCCCGACACGGATCCGGTATTCGGAGCGGAGGGTCCGCTGACGACTTTGTGGCGGGCATGATCACCGACTGGCTCGCGTTCTGGGACAGTCCGCATTCCATTTACGTCAATGCACGACACAAGGACGTACATTACCGGCTGATCGCGAAAGAGATCGCGGCGCTGGTGCCGGAACCGCAGGCGCGCGTGCTTGATTACGGCGCCGGCGAAGCACTCCATGCCGATATCGTCGCCGCCGCCGCGGGCGAGCTCCTGTTGTGCGAAGCCGCGCCCGGAATGCGCGACGAGTTGCAACGGCGATTTGCGGATAACCCGAAAATTCGCGTGATCGCGCCGCACGAGATCGCGCGATTGCCGGAGCACACGCTCGATCTCATCGTGATGCACTCGGTCGCGCAATACCTCACCACCACCGGAACCAGCGCCCTGTTCGCCCTCTTTCACCGGCAGTTGAAATCCGGCGGCCTTCTTGTCGTCGGCGACGTGATTCCGCCGCAAGTTCCGGCGGCTGTGGATGCTGCGGCGCTGTTGCGATTCGGACATCACAACGGCTTCTTCTTCGCCGCCGTCTGGGGCCTGCTACGAACGCGGCTGTCGAGCTATTGGCGGCTGCGCTCCCAACTCGGGCTCACGCGCTACGCCAAGGCTGCCATGATCGAAAAGCTTGATGCCGCCGGTTTCGATGCGCGCTTGGCGCCGTCGAATATCGGCCATAACCAGGCCCGGCAAACCTATTACGCCGTGCCAAGGTGAGACCAGGCAAAGCCCACGCACCCGCCGCTTCCGTGACCGCTCTGTCGACCCGCGCCGGGGCGGTGCTTTCGGCGCCCCGCCTATCCGCGCAAAAAGAGCCGCCCGCGATATTCTCGCGGGCGGTCGTATTTTCAATCCGAGACGCAAGCTCATTCGCTTTGCCGACATCTTCAGTTCTTCTGAGGAGCCTGCGCCGCCTGCGGGTTCGCCGCCAGATAGTCCTGATAAGTGCGGCCCGCATAATTCGGCGAGGTCGGCGCCTGCGTCGCGTCGGAGGTCTTTCCGTCCACCGGCGGGGTCGGCGCACTTGGCGCCGGGGTCACCGGGGTGGCGTCGGTAGCGGGGCCGCCGTCGACCCGGGCGCTGGCGGCTTCGCTGGTGCAGACGTCCGCGAACACCACGAGCCCATCCGGCGTGTAGTTCTTGGTCAGGCAGGTGCAGGGGCCGGGAGCGGCCACCGGCAGCCCGACCGGCGCATCGGCGACGCCCCCGTCATCGATGACGATCCAGCGGCCGTCACGGAAGAACCAGTGCCCGTAGTGGTGGTGCCACCACCAGCCGGGATGCCCAGGAAAGCCGGGGTGCCCCGGCGGGAAAATTGGATGAAGCGGCAAGCCGCCGTGGCCGGGACCGCGGAGGGTTGCGAACGAGGTTCGGCCGCCACCGAAGTTGCCGCGACCACCAAACCCGCCGCCACCAGCGAAGTTGCCGCGACCACCAAACCCGCCGCCACCGGCGAAGTGGCCGCCACCAAACCCGCCGCCACCACCGAACCCCCGGGCATCCGCCGCGGTGGAACCAAGGCTGGCAGCGGCAATCGTGGCCGCGGTTGCGAGAGCAAGGATGACTTTGCGTGACATGGTCGTTCTCCGAGTTTGAGTTCCGATACCGATTGGTTGTCGTTGCCGGAGAAAAGGTTCACGCCGGGCCGACATAATCGTCGCCCGGTTCCCGCCATTTTCGGCTAATCTGCCGCGGTCGCCTGGCCGCGCTAATTTTTATCGATTTGGCTTGAACCTGCGCGCCGCCGCCCGCGACTTAATGCACGAGCCGCCGGCCTGCCGATGCAGACAACTTCGGACGAGGTTCTGATCGGACGGATCGCCAACGGCGATCGGCTCGCAATGCAGGTGCTGTTCGCGCGCCACCATATCCGTGTCTACCGGTTCATGCTGCGCATGGTGCGTAACGAAGCCGCCGCGGAGGATTTGATCAGCGAGGTGTTTCTCGACGTCTGGCGGCAGGCGGAAAAATTCGAGGGGCGGTCGACAGTCTCGACATGGATGTTGGGCATCGCCCGCTTCAAAGCACTGTCGGCGCTGCGGCGCCGGGGCGATGAACAACTGGATGCCGAGACCGCCGGAGCGATCGAGGATCAAGCCGACGATCCGGAGATCGCGCTGGCGAAGAAAGACAAAAGCGCAGTGTTGCGGCAATGCCTGACCAAGTTGTCGGCTGAGCATCGCGAGATCGTCGACCTTGTCTACTACCACGAGAAATCCGTGGAGGAAGTTGCGGGAATTGTCGGCATCCCGGAAGCGACAGTGAAGACGCGCATGTTCTACGCGCGCAAGAAATTATCGGAGCTCCTGAAGGAGCAAGGGATCGATCGAGGTTGGCCATGAACACGGGAACTGAGAAGGACCGCGGCAACATCGAGGAGCTCCTGCCCTGGCACGCGGCAGGAACGCTCGGCCAGCGCGACATGCAGCGCGTGGAAACCGCGCTCGCCACCGACCCCGAGCTCGCCCGCCGCTACGAACTGGTGCGCGAAGAACTCGCGCAGACCATCCATCTCAACGAGACTCTGGGCGCGCCGTCGCCGCGTGCCATGCAGGCGCTGTTCGCCAAGATCGATGCCGAACCGGCGCGCCATGCGGCCGCATCGCTAAATCTCGGCGCACGCATCCGGGAGTTTTTCACCGCGCTGTCGCCGCGCACGCTCGCCTGGTCGGCGAGCGCGGCAGCACTCGCCATCGTTCTGCAAGCCGGATTCATCGCGGGCATCCTGATCAAGGAGCAGAACGCGGGCTACGAGACAGCATCGGTGTCGACGAAAGTCGCCGCCGACGGTGCCTTTGCCCTGGTCCGTTTCCAGCCGCAGGCCACCGCCGCCGACATCACGGCGTTCCTGGAGACCAACAAATTGAGCATTTCGGGCGGTCCATCCGCGGGCGGACTGTACCGCGTGCGCATCGCGGCGGCCAAAACTCCGAAGCCAGAACTCGACCGCATCGTAAAGACGCTGCAGCAGGACAAGGTGGTCGGCTTCATCGCCGTTGCTGAAACGCCATGACTTAAACGAGATGACTCAAACGAGATGACTCAAACGAGATGACTCAAACGAGATAACCGCGTCGGACATACGGGAGTTTGCCATGCGAAAAACCGCAACGAAGCTGCCGATGGTCGTGGCTCTCACACTTGTCGGCTTGGTTCTTGCCGCATCCGGCATCGGCACGTCGAGCCCGGCGGCGGCGTTTGGCGGTTTCGGGTTCGGGCGCGGTGGTTTCGGATTCGGCCGCGGCGGCGGTTTCGGCGGGCCGGCCCGGGGCCCGATCGCCGGACCACGTGCGATGGTGCCCGGCCGCGGCGGCGGCTGGGTCATCGGCCATCCGCCAGGCTGGAACGGAGGAGGCGTGGGAGTTAGGGGTGGCGGCAGCCCCGGAACGATTGGCGGCCCGGGAGTAACTGCCGGCCGCAACGCCAATCTCGGCGGGGCCGGAGGCGTCGCGGGTGGCGCTGGCGGCGCCGGTGGCAATAACGGCAGCGGCGTGCCGCCGCGAGGCGAACGGCGCTTCGTTCCCGACGAAATCATCACCGTGTTTTCACCAAACGTGACACCGCAAGCGATCGCTCAGATCGCGCGCCGGTACGATCTGACGCAACTCGAGTCGCAAAGCTTCGCATTGGCCGGCAACACGCTCTATCGCTGGCGTGTCAGCGGCTCCCGTTCGGTAGCGGACACGATCGGCGCGGTGGAGGACGAACGCACGGTCGCGAGCGCACAGCCCAATTATATTTTCTCACTTCAGGAAGACCTTGCGAAGAAGCCATCCAACCGGCAGGGCGACGCCTCGCAGTACGTTCTGGGCAAGCTCCAAATCGCGCAAGCGCATCAATTTGTAACTGGAAAAAATATTGCCGTTGCCATCATCGATTCAGAAGTCGACGTGAAGCATTTGGATCTCGATGCAACGATCGTCAAGAGCTTCGACGCGCTGGGTGGAGACGACAAGCCGCATCGGCACGGCACTGCGATGGCTGGCGCCATCGCCGCGCACAAGAAGCTTATGGGTATTGCGCCGGACGCCCAGCTCCTGGTCGCGCGCGCATTCGACGATGCCGCCGACTCAAAGGGAACCTCCTTCGCGATCTACAAAAGCCTCCAATGGGCGGCCGACAACAATGCGCGCGTCGTGAACATGAGCTTTGCCGGGCCCGCCGACCCATTGATGCGCCGATTGCTCGCGGCAGCGTTTGAGAAAGGCATGGTGCTGGTCGCGGCGGCCGGAAATGCCGGGCCTAATTCGCCACCGCTCTACCCGGCAGCAGATCCCAGCGTCATCTGCGTAACCGCGACCGACAGCAAGGACGGCGTGTTCAGTTTGGCCAACCGCGGCAAATACATCGCGGTGGCCGCTCCGGGTGTCGAGATTCTCGCGCTCGCGCCGAATGAATCGTACCAGCTTACGACGGGAACTTCGGTCGCCGCTGCGCATGTCAGCGGCCTCGTGGCTTTGTTGCTCGAACGCAAACCGTCGCTCAAGCCCGCGCAGGTCCGCACGATCATCATGACCACGGCCAGGCCATTTGCGAGCGGTGGACCTTCGGACGCCGGCGCCGGACTGGCTAACGCCTATCGGGCCGTGACCTCGATCACTGGTGGTCCGTTAGCAAAGGACCAGGGCGAGCCAGCAAAGCAGTGACTGCATGCCAATAGGCCGCCGCCGGGTCTTTTTGCGCGGGGCGTGGCAATAATTGGCGAATGTTCGGCGCGGGCTTGCCGACGAACCTCTTCCCTGCCCGGCCTTTCTCGTCTAAAGACCGCTCGCGCGGGGCCGAGCCTCGGCGCCCGCACGGCGTGCGTTCAGCAAAAGTGGCCGCCGGTTTTACGTCCGAACGCACGCTCACGCTCTAAAGAGGCGCGCTTTCCGGGCGGCTGACCGGTACCCGCTCAGCCTGAAAGCGCTTGGGACGCGCCGGAAGCGCGCCCTTTTTTTGTGCCTTCTTGAATAACGGAAGCAATGCCCAGACGGACCGACATCTCCTCGATCCTCATCATCGGCGCAGGGCCAATCGTCATCGGCCAGGCGTGCGAATTCGATTATTCCGGAACGCAGGCCTGCAAGGCGCTCAAGGCTGAGGGCTACCGGATCGTTCTGGTCAATTCCAATCCGGCGACCATCATGACCGATCCGGATCTGGCGGATGCGACCTACATCGAGCCGATCACGCCGGAGATCGTGGCCAAGATCATTGCCAAAGAGCGATACGCCATTCCCGGCGGTTTCGCGTTATTGCCGACCATGGGCGGACAGACCGCGCTCAATACCGCCCTGTCGCTCCGCCGCATGGGCACGCTGGAAAAGTTCGACGTCAAGATGATCGGCGCTACCGCCGCCGCGATCGACAAGGCCGAAGACCGCAAGTTGTTTCGCGAGGCGATGACCAAGATCGGGCTGGCGACGCCGCGCTCGCATCAGATCAAGACGCTCATCCAGGCGCTCGAAGCACTCGATGATATCGGGCTGCCGGCCATCATCCGGCCGTCGTTCACGCTCGGCGGCACCGGTGGCGGCATCGCCTACAACAAGGCCGAATTCATCGAGATCGTTGAAGGCGGCATCGACGCATCACCGACCAGCGAAGTGCTGATCGAGGAATCGGTGCTCGGCTGGAAAGAATACGAGATGGAGGTGGTGCGGGACAGGAACGACAACTGCATCATTGTCTGCTCGATCGAGAATATCGATCCGATGGGTGTGCACACCGGTGATTCGATCACCGTGGCGCCGGCGCTGACTCTGACCGACAAGGAATATCAGATCATGCGCGACGCCTCGATCGCGGTGTTGCGCGAGATCGGCGTCGAGACCGGCGGCTCGAACGTGCAGTTCGCCGTCAATCCGGCCGACGGCCGCCTCGTCGTCATCGAGATGAACCCGCGCGTCTCGCGCTCCTCGGCGCTGGCGTCGAAAGCTACCGGCTTTCCCATCGCCAAGGTCGCCGCCAAGCTTGCGGTAGGTTACACGCTCGACGAGATCGCTAACGACATCACCGGCGGCGCCACCCCGGCCTCGTTCGAGCCGACGATCGACTACGTCGTCACCAAGGTGCCGCGCTTCGCCTTCGAGAAGTTTCCCGGCGCTGAGCCGGTGCTCACGACGTCGATGAAATCGGTCGGCGAGGCAATGGCCATCGGCCGCACCTTCCAGGAGAGTTTGCAAAAGGCACTGCGTTCGCTCGAAACCGGCTTAACAGGCCTCGATGAAATCGCGATCCCCGGGCTCGGCCAGGGTGATGACAAGAATGCGATTCGTGCGGCGCTCGGCACGCCCTCGCCGGACGGCATTCTCAAAGTGGCGCAGGCGATGCGGCTCGGCATGAGCGACGCCGATATTCACACCGCCTGCCGCATCGATCCGTGGTTCCTGGAACAAATTCGCCAGATCATCGAAACCGAGGCCCAAATTCGCACCAGGGGACTTCCGGCGAGCGCCGGCGCGTTGCGCCGACTGAAAGCAAGCGGCTTTTCGGACGCCCGCCTCGGTCGGCTGACCGGCCTTGCCGTCGAGGAGGTCGCCGAACGGCGTCGCGCGCTCGGCGTGCGCCCGGTGTTCAAGCGCATCGACAGCTGCGCCGCCGAATTCGCCTCGCCGACCGCCTACATGTATTCGACCTACGAGACGCCGTTCGCCGGCCATGGCGCCGACGAGGCCGCGCCGTCGGACAAAAAGAAGGTGGTCATCCTCGGCGGCGGCCCAAACCGCATCGGCCAGGGCATCGAGTTCGATTATTGCTGCTGTCATGCCGCCTTCGCGCTCAAGGACGTCGGCTACGAGACCATCATGGTCAATTGCAATCCGGAGACGGTGTCGACCGACTACGACACCTCCGACCGGCTTTATTTCGAGCCGCTCACCGCCGAAGACGTGATCGAGATCATCGACACCGAACGCCGGAATGGCACGCTGCACGGCGTCATCGTGCAATTCGGCGGACAGACGCCGCTCAAGCTCGCCGAACCGCTGGCGAAAGCGAAGGCGCCGATCCTCGGCACCTCGCCGGACGCCATCGATCTCGCCGAGGATCGTGACCGTTTCAAACAACTGCTCGACCGGCTCAAGCTGCTGCAGCCGAAGAGCGGCATCGCCACGTCGCCGGAAAAGGCGCGCGCGATCGCCGACGAAATCGGCTATCCGATCGTGATCCGCCCGTCTTACGTGCTTGGCGGCCGCGCCATGGAGATCGTGCATGACGGGGCCCAGATCGATCGCTATCTCGTGCGCCTCACCGCCGATCTTGGCCGGCCCTCCGAACTCGCAGTCTCCGAGCGCCGGCCGTTGTTGATCGATCGCTACCTGACCGATGCGATCGAAGTCGACGTCGATTGCATCGCCGACGGCAAGGACACTTACATCGCGGGCATCATGGAGCATATTGAGGAAGCCGGCATTCATTCCGGCGATTCCGCTTGCTCGCTGCCGCCGCACAATCTGTCGGCCGAAACGATCGCCGAGCTTGACCGGCAAACCCGCGCCCTGGCTTTGGCGCTCAAGGTCGGCGGCCTGATGAATGTGCAATACGCCATCAAGGACGGGGCCATCTATGTGCTCGAGGTCAATCCGCGCGCGTCGCGTACGGTGCCGTTCGTCGCCAAGGTGACCGGCGTCCCGGCGGCGAAGATCGCAGCGCGGATCATGGCCGGCGAATCGCTGGCGAGTTTTGCATTGCCGCCGCAAAGCTTCGAGTTCGCGGCGGCACGCCACATCGGGGTGAAGGAGGCGGTTTTTCCTTTCGCCCGCTTCGGTGACAAGGTCGACACCGTGCTCGGCCCGGAGATGAAATCGACCGGCGAGGTCATGGGCATCGACCGCGACTACAACGTCGCCTTCGCCAAGAGCCAGCTGGGCGGCGGCACCCGGCTGCCGAAAAGCGGAACCGTCTTTGCGTCGGTGAAGGACTTCCGACAAACCTCGCATTCTTGAAACGGTCCGCCTCCTCGCCGGGTTGGGTTTCAAGGTCCTGGCGACGTCGGGAACCCAGCGTTTTCTGGCCGAACAGGGCGTCGCGGCAGTCAAGATCAATAAAGTTGCCGAGGGGCGGCCGCACATCGTCGACGCCATCAAGAACGGCGAAGTCCAGTTGGTTTTCAACACCACCGAAGGCGCCACGGCGCTGGCCGACAGCCGTTCGCTGCGGCGGGCAGCCCTCTTGCATAAAGTGCCGTACTACACCACTCTCTCAGGGGCCGTCGCCGCAGCGCAGGGTATCAAGGCCTACCTCGGGGGTGACCTTGAGGTGTGTGCGCTGCAAAATTATTTTGCGGCTGCCTCTGATCCAAGATCTGATCCAAGATCGGACTGATCCAAGATCGGACCGGCCAGAGCGACGGCGCGTGTAGAGACAGGATTTCAGCCGCGGGGCCGGAGACGCTTCGGCCCGCGACTTAAACTTTGTCTCTACGAGCTACGGAGATAGAGAACGATGGACAAGATTCCGATGACGGCCGCGGGCTATAGCGCGCTTGAGACCGAACTCAAGCATTGCCAGCAGGTGGAACGGCCCCGCATCATCCAGCAGATAACTGACGCGCGCACGCACGGCGACCTTTCCGAGAACGCCGAGTATCACGCCGCGAAGGAATCGCAGTCGCTCAATGAGGGCCGCATCGCCGAGCTGGAGGACAAGCTGGCGCGTGCCGAGATCATCGACGTATCGAAGCTGTCCGGTGAAACAATCACGTTCGGCGCCACCGTGACCTTGATCGACGAGGACACCGACAAAAAGGCGGTGTGGCAGCTTGTTGGCGAGCCCGAGGCAGACGCCAAGAAGGGCAAGATTTCCATCACTTCTCCTCTCGCCCGCGCTCTCGTCGGCAAGAAGAAGGGCGTCCAGGTCGAGGTCGTCACTCCCGGTGGCGCCAAGGCCTACGAGATCGTCAAGGTCGAGTGGAAGTAGCCCACGTTTCGCCCGTCCAGTACAGCGTGGTGGGCGACGACGCCGCGCGGGCGGCGGCTAAGTGCGGCGTCGCGTTCGCGCGGCTTGTGCAGCTTTAAGAATTCGCCTACGAATTGAGAACGTCCGAAATGCGGACGTGAGAAACCGCGCCCGTTGATGGAGGCGCGGACCAACAAAAAACAAAGCCATATCCGCACACGAGCACCGAACGAAGGGGAGGTACTCATGACGACGGTTGCCTTTACGATCAATGGCAAACCCGCGAGCGTTGAGGCCGATGCCGATACGCCGCTTCTTTGGGTCGTTCGCGAACATCTCAAACTTACCGGTACGAAATTCGGCTGCGGCGCCGGACTTTGCGGCGCCTGCACGGTCCATGTCGACGGCAAGGCCGTGCGCTCGTGCCAGACGCAGCTTTCGCAGGTCGCCAACAAGAAGGTGACGACGATCGAGGGCCTGTCGCCCGATTCGAGCCATCCGCTGCAGAAGGCCTGGTTGGCCGAGCAGGTGCCGCAATGCGGTTACTGCCAATCCGGGCAGATCATGCAGGCCGCCGGACTGCTGGCGAAGACCAAGACTCCAACGCGCGAGCAGATCGTTGAACACATGAACGGCAACATCTGCCGCTGCGGCACATATCCACGCATTGTTCGCGCCATTGAGCGCGCCGCGCAGGAGGGCTGAAGCCATGACCGCGCAGACCAATCACAGACTCGAGAATCCGATGGATCGTCGGGACTTTGTCAAAGGTGCCGCCGGCTTGACCTTCGCCTTTTCGCTGGGTGGCGGCCTTCTCGGTCGGAGCGCGCGAGCGTTGGCCGCCGACGCCAGCAAGCTCAATGCCTGGGTCACCATTGGGACGGACAACACCGTGACGCTGCTCTGCCCGTCCGCTGAAATGGGCCAGGGGGTGTGGACTTCGCTACCGCTGGTGCTGGCCGAGGAACTCGACGCCGATTGGTCGAAAGTGAAGGTCGAATACGCTCCGCCAATTCCCCCGATCTACGGAAATCCGCATCCGGTGTTTCACGGCGCGCAGGTCACCGCCTACAGCACCTCGGTCTCCGGCTATTTCGATTCACTGCGCATCGCCGGCGCGCAAGCGCGCAAGGTTCTGATCGACAATGCGGCGGCGCAATGGAAAGTCCCGGCTGCCGAGCTTACGACTGCAGACGGCTTCGTCATTCACGCAAAGTCCGGCAAGCGCATCAGCTACGGCGATATTGCGAAATTCGCCACGGTTCCTGCAGAGCTGCCGAAGATCACTGCCGCTGATCTCAAGAAGCCATCGCAATTCAAGCTGATCGGCCACACCGATGTCCGTCGGCTCGACCTTCCCGCCAAGGTCAATGGCAGTGCCCAGTATGGAATCGACGTCGTTGACGTTCCAGGCACGGTCTATGCCTCCGTGCTGCAAGCGCCGGCTGAAGGCGCCAAGGCGGCGGTCAGCAACCTTGACGATGTCGCCAAGATGAAAGACATCGCGGCGGTCATTCCGCTCCCCTTTGGCGTCGCCGTCATCGGCGGCAGCGTGGAGGCGACGCGGGCCGGCCGCAACGCTTTGAAAGTGACTTGGGACATGGCGGGAAGCCCGGCAAACGGCTTCGACTCCGCCAAAGCCATGGAGGACTATGCCAGCACCGCCAAGGACCCCAAGGCGCCGACGCGTGTCGCCTACAAGATTGGGCCAACGAAGGAGATTTTCTTGGCACAAAGGTGGTGGAAGCCAACTATTCGTCCCAGTACGTCTATCATGCCCAGATGGAGCCGATGAATGCGGTCGCGGTAGTGGCCGAAGACGGCAAGTCGGCGGAAATCTGGACAGGGACGCAGTTCGCCGCGCTCATCTCCTTCATCGTCTCCGGTATTCTTAAGACCACGCCGGACAAGATTGTCGTGCACCAGAAGTTTCTCGGCGGCGGCTACGGCCGGCGACTGGCGCCCGACATCGCCATCCAAGCGGTGATACTCGCCAGCATCGTGAAAAAGCCGGTGAAGCTGATCTTGACGCGCGAAGATGATTTGGCGGCGGCGCGTACGCGACCCATGACGTATCATGCGCTCAAGGCGGGTCTCGACGGCAGCAACAATCTGATCGCCTGGTATCATCGGCTGGTTGCCGAGAATGTTGACGCCATCGCTAATCCACCGGCGTTCGCAAACAGCGGCGGCGACGATATCATCGGCTGGGAGGGTATGGAGCCGGCGTCCTATGATATTCTGAGTGTTCTTGCCGAAGGCGTTCGCAAACAAAACGGTATGCGCGTGTGGCCTTGGCGGGCCATCGGCACCGGCTACAACAAGTTTGCCGCCGAAGCCTTCCTCGACGAAGTCGCACAGGCCATGGGACGCGATCCGCTGTCGCTGCGTCTGGAGCTGACCAAGAATCACCCGCGCGCCAACGCCGTGATCAAAGCCGTGGCGGAGATGTCCGATTTCGCCAAGAAGCAACCTGACCGCGGCAAGGGCATTGCATTCTGCAATTATGATGGCACTTACACCGCCTGCGTCGCTGAAGCCTCGGTGGACAAGCAAACTGGGAAGATCCGCGTCCACAATCTCTGGATGGCGGTCGATCCGGGCGTCGTCGTACAACCGAACCAAATCCACGCTCAGCTCGAAAGCGGCATGGTGTTTGGATTGAGCGCCGCGCTGATCGAGGAATTGCGGTTCAAGGACGGCGCGCCGCAGGCTACGAACTTCGACAGCTATCCAGTCCTGCGCATGGCTGACATGCCGGAGATCCACACCAAGATCGTGGCCTCCGACGCCGCCCCGACCGGCATCGGCGAAGTCGCGGTGCCGACAGTCGCCCCGGCCGTCGCCAACGCGATTGGACAGCTGACCGGCAAGCGGCTCCGTGACCTGCCGATGTCGCCGGACCGGGTGAAGCAGTCGCTAGGATAGCCTTCACCGCCAGGCTTTTGCGTCGCCAATTCCCGCCGCGGGATCACTCCCGCGGCGTTTTTTTGTGCTGAAACGACCTTCGGGCGAGCCTGCCAACCCCCACGCAAGTAGACGGCTGCACTCCGGGATTGCGTATCTTGCATAGCTGCCAAGAATCCCTACATTTTTGACTACAAAGCCTTGTCGATGCTGGGCTCTCGGGTTCGGGGCGTGGCTGGCCAGGGCTATTTTAGCCGACTTCACGGGGCTTCCGGTCAGGCCACCTACGCCTCAAAGGCCTGCCTCAACGGACGGATAAGCCGGTGACCAATACCACCCACGCCAAACTGCTAATCATCGGGTCCGGCCCCGCCGGCTATACGGCGGCGATCTACGCCGCCCGCGCCATGCTCGATCCGATCCTGATCCAGGGCATACAGCCGGGCGGACAGCTCACCGTTACGACTGACGTGGAGAATTACCCCGGCTTCGCCGACGTCATCCAGGGGCCTTGGCTCATGGAACAGATGCAGAAGCAGGCGGTTCATGTCGGCACGAAAATCGTCGCCGATCACGTCAGCAAGGTCGATCTGGCGCGCCGGCCGTTCCGCATCGAATGCGATTTCGGGCGACGTGTATCTGGCGGAAACGCTCGTTCTGGCGACGGGGGCGCAGGCGCGTTGGCTCGACTTACCCTCGGAGCAGAAATTCCGTGGCTACGGCGTCTCGGCTTGCGCGACCTGCGACGGCTTTTTCTATCGCGGCAAAGAAGTCCTGGTGATCGGTGGCGGCAATACCGCCGTCGAGGAGGCGCTGTTCCTGACCAATTTCGCCAGCAAGGTAACGGTCGTGCACCGGCGTGACAGTTTCCGCGCCGAGCGCATCTTGCAGGAGCGGCTGTACAAAAATCCGAAGATCTCGGTGCTCTGGCATACCGTGCTTGAAGACATCGTCGGCAGCGACAACCCGCTCAAGGTCAAAGCGGCGCTGCTTCGCAACGTCAAAACTGACGAGGTCACCGAACGGCCGGTCGATGGCATTTTCATTGCGATCGGCCACTCGCCCGCCTCGGAGCTGGTCGCCGGGCAGATCGAGATGAAGCATTCCGGCTACATCAAGACCGCGCCGCATTCGACCGCAACGTCGGTCCCCGGCGTTTTCGCGGCCGGCGACGTCGCCGACGACATCTATCGCCAGGCCGTTACCGCCGCCGGCCTTGGCTGCATGGCGGCACTCGAAGCCGAGAGATTTCTGGCGGCGCACGGCGAAGCCGAGCCGCGCCTCGCGGCCGAGTGATTTTCGCCTCTCCTGGATTACCGAGCGGCAGAAAGTTCGAATATGGATTGGGACAAACTCAAAGTGTTTCACGCCGCCGCCGAAGCCGGCAGCTTTACCCATGCCGGCGAGCAGCTCGGGCTGTCGCAATCGGCGGTCTCGCGGCAGGTAAGCGCGCTTGAGCAGGAACTTGCGGTATCGCTGTTCCACCGGCATGCGCGCGGCCTGCTCCTGACGGAGCAAGGCGATCTGCTGTTTCGCACCGCCCACGACGTGTTCATGAAGCTTGAGGCTGCCCGCGCGAAGCTGACCGACAGCCGCGACCGGCCGAACGGCGACCTCAAGGTGACGACGACGCCGGGCATCGGCGTGCATTGGCTGACGCCGCGGCTCGGGGAGTTTCTCGAAATTTATCCTGAAGTCCACATCACGTTGTTGACGACGGAAGAGGAGTTGGACCTCGCCATGCGCGAGGCGGATGTCGCTATTCGGCTGCGCCAGCCGACGCAACCTGACTTGATCCAGCGCAAGCTGTTTTCCGTGCACTTTCACGTCTATGCGTCACCGGAATATCTCAAACGCTTCGGCACGCCGCGCACCTTCGAAGACCTCGACAGTCATCGCGTGCTTATGCTGGGCGGCAATGTTCCGAACTATCTGCAGCGCTCGCTCTACCTCACCGAAGTGGCGCGCAACGGCAAGGGACCGCGCACGCCGCATCTCGTCATCAACAATATTCTCGGCATATTGCGCGCTTGTCAGCGCGGCCTCGGCATCGCCATGCTGCCGGATTACCTGGTCGAGGGCGACGGCGGTCTCGTGCAACTTTTTTCCGACAGCGATCCGATCGCGCTCGATGCCTACTTCGTCTATCCGGAAGAGCTTAAATCCGTCGCGCGCGTCCAGGCGTTTCGGGATTTTCTCGTCGCCAACGCGCAACGCTGGAACCACTAGAGTTCCGCAGCCGCGGCGCATCTCGCTACGCGCAATGACGTATTGCATGGCTGGCATGTGCATCGCCATATTGTGCGGTGCGGAAGCTCTTTGCATATTTGCAAAATTGCTGCGCGGCGCGGTTGCCTCGGATCCTCCCAGATCAACAACCGCATTCATGCAGTTCTTCCCTCTGGAAGGTGAATGCCGGCGCCCCCACGCTGGCGAACTTGAGAACCGGGCCCGCTTGAGGCCCGGTTTTTTTCGTGCGTGGAATATTTTGCGACGAAACGGGAGATTCGCAGCAAGAAAATGCCGGATAAATTTCGCAGAATAATTTCATGCGAGCCAAAACCGTCACGGTGAACGACAAGATGCAGCGCGGCTATCGCTACATCCTGACGGCACCGCCCGGGCGTGATTTCGATCCCGACTTCCGCCCGGAATTAACTCCGGCGGAAATGCTGCGACTAGGCGTGTTCGGCGGCAAGTATATGACCGACTGCGCCGAGGAGTTTCCGCGCCGCTGGTTCGGCAGCGCGAAGCTCGCCAAGAAAAGCCGTGACCGCTCGCTGAACTACTTTGGCGTCGACGCCAGCCAGCCTTTGTCAGTCTGGCGCAAAAAGGGGTGGATTCATCCGGACGATCCGCGCGGCTGGTTTCAGTGGTATTGCCGCTACTATGCGGGCCGCCGGATCCCCGACGAAGACGCTCGGCAGATCAAGCGCTGGAAGGCCATTCGCCGCCATGTGCGGCAAATTCAGCGCCATTGCGAGCCCGGTGACGTTACCTGTCGGCCGCGCCAACGCCAGGCGCTGCTTCATTGGGCCTATGACAGCCGCAAGATTTAAGGCGCCTATGAGGCCCTTCGGCTCCCCATTCCGTCATCGCGGGGAACGCACACTTCACCAAGTGTTGCCGCGTTCGTGACCGCTTCCCGTCGTGACGGCCAGTGTGACCTCCGTTATAGACCGGCATAGTGATTTGCAGCTGGAACATGATCTCCGCGTCCAGGGATCATGCTCGTGGAGGACAGCAAATGCTCACACGCAGACATGCACTCTTTGCGGGCGCGGCCGGATTGGCGGCGCTCGTTCTAAGCCGCTTCACCTTTGCGCATGCCGCCAAGGCCGCAACGAATTACGAGGTCACGCACACCGACGAGGAATGGAAGAAACTTCTCAGCCCCGATGCCTACGAGGTGCTCCGCCACGAAGGGACCGAGCGGCCGTTCACCAGTAAACTCCTCGACGAGCACCGCGCCGGCACGTTCACCTGCGGCGGCTGCGACTTGCCACTCTACGCATCGAAGACCAAGTATGACAGCGGCACCGGCTGGCCGAGCTTTTGGGCGCCGCTCGATAAAGCAGTCGACGAAACGCGGGACACCTCGTTCGGCATGACGCGGACGGCAGTCTCGTGCCACCGCTGCGGCGGACATCTGGGACACGTCTTCAATGATGGCCCGAAGCCTACCGGCCTGCGCTATTGCATGAATGGTGCGGCGTTGAAGTTCGTGCCGACCGCTCCCGGCGCAAGCTAAAGAGCGTTCTGATGGCAGCAAGCGGGCGGCGTGTTATTTTGCCGCCCGAATGAGCGTCATCAACCCCAACCCGTTCACCACGCGTCCGGAAATCGAAGGCACGTTCGGTGTCGTCGCTTCGACGCACTGGATCGCGACGGCCGTCGGCATGGCGGCGCTGGAGAAAGGCGGCAACGCGTTCGACGCCGCCGTCGCCACCGCATTCACGCTTCAGGTCGTCGAACCGCATCTCAACGGCCCGGGCGGCGATGTGCCGGTCATCGTTCATGACGTGCGGCGCGGCAAGCCGGAAGTGATCTGCGGCCAGGGACCGGCGCCGGCCGGCGCGACCATCGCGCATTACCGCAGCGAAGGGCTCGACCTCGTGCCCGGCACCGGCCTGCTCGCCGCCTGCGTACCCGGAACCTTCGAGACCTGGATGCTGCTGCTGCGCGACTACGGCACCATGCCGTTACGCGAGGTCATCTCGCCAGCAATCGAATATGCGCAAAATGGCCATCCACTGGTTGAGCGCGCCAATGCCACCATCGCGGCGGTCGCGGAACTTTTCCGCGAGCATTGGCCGTCGTCGGCGGCGGTGTATCTGCCGAACGGGGCCGTACCGGCGACGGGAACGCTGTTCGCCAACAAGGCGCTGGCGTCGACCTATCTCCGCATCCTCGCGGAAGCCGAAGGCGCCGGCGGCGATCGGATCGCGCAAATCGAACAGGCACGAAAAACCTGGTCGCGGGGCTTCGTCGCCGAGGCGATCGATCGTTTCTGCCGCACGCAAGAGGTGATGGACGCGAGCGGAAGACGCCACCGCGGCGTGCTCGCCGCCGACGACATGGCAGGCTGGACGCCAAGCGTCGAAGCGCCGCTGAGCTACGATTACGGGCGCTACACGGTCTGCAAGACCGGGCCGTGGGGCCAAGGCCCGGTGATGTTGCAGCAACTTGCACTGCTCAAAGGTTTCGAGATCGGCCATCTCGACCCCACCGGCGCCGACTTCATCCATTTGCAGGTCGAGTGCGCAAAGCTCGCCTTTGCCGACCGTGAGGCGTTCTATGGTGATCCGGACTTCGTCGCGGTGCCGACCGCGACGCTCCTCTCCGACGCCTACAATTCCGAGCGCCGCGGACTCGTCGGCGACTCCGCTTCGCTGCAACTACGTCCTGGATCGATCGAGGGCTTTGGCTCACTGATCAAGCTGCCGCGCCAAGGCGCGCCAGGTACGGGCACCGCCGCCGGAGCGGGCGAACCAACCGTCGGCAGGCTCGGCGGCACGCGCGGCGACACCGTGCATTTCGACATCGTCGATCAAGCCGGCAACATGGTCTCGGCCACGCCTTCGGGCGGCTGGCTGCAATCGTCGCCGGTCATTCCCGAACTCGGCTTCTGCCTCGGCACGCGCGCGCAAATGTTCTGGCTCGAAGAAGGTCATCCCGCCGCGCTCGCGCCAGGCAAACGGCCGCGCACCACGCTCACGCCGACGCTCGCGCTGCGCGACGGAGAACCTTACCTCGCCTGCGGCACGCCGGGCGGCGACCAGCAAGACCAGTGGATCACCCAGCTTTTCCTGCGTCACGTCCATGCCGGCTTTAACCTTCAGGAGGCGATCGACGCACCCGCCTGGCATTCCGAGCATTTCCCTTCGTCGTTCTGGCCACGCGCGGCGCGGCCAGGCGTGCTGGTCGTCGAGGGCCGCATAGCCGCGAGAAACCATCGCCGAACTCAAGCGCCGCGGCCACATCGTTGAAGTCGGTCCGGACTGGTCGGAAGGCCGGCTTACGGCCGCGGTCCGAGACGGCAAACGCCGCCGCGCCGCCGCCAATCCGCGCGGCATGCAGGGTTATGCGGCAGGCCGCTGAGCTTCTTTTGGAACGTTCGCGGGAGGAAGGCGCGCCTTGAGCATCATTGTCTTAGATTGAAGCGATTGGCGCTCAAGCTTCTTGACGGAGCATGATCATTTTCGGAAAGCGGACTCCCCACCCCTTTCCGGATCATGCTCTAAGCCGTCACGGTGCGGAGGAAATCCTCGACCTCGCCGCGCAGCCTGACGGTAGCGTTCTCGACTTCTTCCGAAGCCGCCAGCACAGTCTGCGCCGAGCTGCGCGTTTGCGTCATCCCGCTTGCGACCTCGCCGAGCGTCGCGACGACGTTTTTGCTGCCGATGGCCGCGCTCGCCACATTGCGTGAAATTTCTCCGGTCGCCACTTCCTGCTGCGCGATGGCGCCGACGACTTCCGACGTGTGGGCGTTGATTTCCTGCATCCGCTCCGTGATCGCGCGGATCGCAGTGACGGCATCGCCGGTCGAGCTCTGAACCGACAGGATCTCCTTGGTGATTTCCTCGGTCGCCTTCGCCGTCTGGACGGCGAGCGACTTCACCTCCGACGCGACCACGGCGAAGCCGCGCCCGGCGTCGCCGGCGCGCGCCGCCTCGATCGTCGCATTGAGCGCCAGAAGATTCGTCTGCTCGGCGATATCCTGAATGAGTTTGACCACGTCGCCGATCCGCTGTGCGACCTTGGCCAGTGCGGTGATGTCGTCGTTGGTCGCGGTGGCATCGGCGGCGGCGCCGCGCACGATCTGGTTTGTCTGCGCCAGGCGACGGCTGATCTCCTTGATCGAAGCGGACAATTCCTCGGCGGCTGCCGCCGCCGTCTCGACATTGGCGGAGGCGTTATTCGATCCGTGCACGGCGCCTTCGGCGCGGTGCAGCGTATGGTCCGACGTCGTCAGCAGACTTTTGGCTGCCGCCTTCATCGCAGCCGCGCTTTGTCCGACGACCTTGATGACGTTCTCGACCCGGCCGCGGAAGGAAGCGATATCCGCGTCGATCGCTATGCGGCGCTCCTCGCGTATGCGGAGCGTATCGCGCTCCTCCTCGGCTGCGAGTTTTTCGGTGATGTCGGTGTGCGTCGTTACCCAACCGCCGCCCCGCAGCGGCCGCTGGGCCAACGCGATAATGCGCCCGTCGTCGAACCTGATCGTTTTCGTTCCGGTGCGGCCTTCGGCGGCCTCCCTGAGGCAACTTTCGGCGTAGCTGTCCGGATCGCCGGAGAACGTACCCTGGTGGCTGCGGAGAACCAGCATCTCGCGCAGCGGCATGCCGCCCCGCAATTGCTCGCGCCGCAAGTGGTGCATTTCGATGTAACGCATGTTGCAGAGAACAAGATGCGCCGACCTGTCGAACATGCACAGGCCTTGCGTCATGTTATTGAGCGCGATCCTCGACATCCGATTGCGCCAGCGTTCGCGCGAAAGTGCAAACAGCGCGCCGATGGCGAGCGTGGCAATCGCAAGAAGACCGGACAGGATGATGCCAGCCACGACAGCGGGTAGCGCGTTCAGCGCGCTTAAGATTCCGTCGAGGCCGAAGAATGCGAAGCCGGCGATGCCGACGGCGAAGCCGCCAACGCCGGTCCAAACGATGAGGCCCCACTGGCGAATGGTCTTGGTCAGGGTATGACCGCGAAACATGGCATGCGCGTCCGGATGAGCTAACTGATGTTAATCGTTGAAGGGTTGTTTTACGGTTAATGAATGGTCGCTGGCCGATCGTTGCGGCGCTTTCGGGGGCGAATTCGTTCGCGAACGTTCCTGGCGGCGGCAATGGCGGCCGAGCGCAGCCCTTCCAGACCACGGGCGAGCGAGAACGGCGCTTGCGGGCGGACAGCGATCAGGCGATTGCACAGCGCCAGCCGTTCGCGCCAGAGACGATCGATCATCGGGTGATTGGCGGTGGCGCAGGAGTCCGTGCGCACGATGGTTGCGTCGTCGGCGAGTTCGTCGGTGATCACGGCACTGAGGATGACGCCCGGCGAGAAACGGGCAAATGCCTCATCGTACGCGATCTTCCAGAACCAGGCGCAAGACCCTGAACGCAGAATGATCGTCGTTGCAATCGCGCGTCCATCGACCCGCATGCAGTCAATCGACACCTTGCCTTCCGCGGCGAGACTACCGACTGCCGCGCGCATGAAGCTGTTAAGATCCGGGCGGCCGGCCGCGGCAGTGCCAGCCCTGCCCTTCCAGCCGCTCGCTTCGAGGGTCAAGAAGTCCTCAATCGCGGCGGCCACGGCTGCGGGCTCGGTCGCAGTGGTAAGCAACACGGCGCCGGTCTCGCTCAAACGCCGCCAGCACCGGCGCAACTCTTTATGGTGGTGCTTGCTAAGCGCCTGCTCGACGTAATGCGACCGTTCGCGGCTCGGCGCCAGCTGAGCCCGCTCATGGCGATCGAAATCGGCGGTCGGCATCTGCGCGCGCCTGCCGATTGCCTCAAGCGCCGAGGCGAATGGACTGTCGACCGGCAGATAGGGCAGCAGCAGCAATCCCGGCAGCGTTGCATCGGCGGCGAGGTGCGCCAGCCAGGCAGCCGTGATCGGCTCGGCAGCCTCGCGCTCGACCAATGGCACGCCGAACGGCGCGTAGGGATGCGTCCAGCCGACAAGGACCGGCAGGTTGACGCCGTAACGCCGCTTTTCGACGCGCGCAGGAAAGAAGCCAAGGAGCCGGCGCGGTTCGGTTCCCGACCAGACCAGCATCGCGCCGGCACCGCGCCCGAACACCGGCGCTGCAGCGAGCGCAAAGGCCGGCTCGTAGAAAACATTCGGCTGGAGCGCGCGGGTCGCAAGGGTGCGCCACTCGTCGACGATCGGCGTCAGTTGCGCCAGATCCCGCCATTCGACGGAAAATGAATTCGCGGCGTAGCGATCGGCGAGGACGGCGCGGCGGGCGCTGGCGATCGCCGAGGCGGCGCTATCGAGCGCAATGGCTGGCGCCTGATTGGCCGGGGCTCTGATCGCCATGCATGCGCCTTTAAGCTTTGGGCCCGCCGAAAATGAAGCAGTGCAGCCCCAGGCGGTGCTTGGCGACGAGGAAGAGGCTCACCGATTCAAATACCAGTGCCACCGAGCTCGCGATCGCGGCGCCTGCAAGTCCCAGCCGCGGGATCAGCAAAATGCACAGGCTGATGCTGAGCGCGAACGAACCGGCGTAAACCAGCGCGCACGATTGCCGCTCGCCGAGCATATTGAGAAGCCGTTCCGCCGGTCCGACCGACGCGCGGGCCAGAAGCCCGATCGCGATGATGAACATCAGGTAATAGCCGGAGACGAATTCGTGGCCGAACAATCGCAGCAGGGGATGGCCGAGGGCAAGCAGGCCGACGATCACAACGAGCGACGGCCAGAACGTCAGACGCACGGACTGATTGAGAAAAGCGATCAGCCCTGCGCGGTCGCCGCTGACATCGTACTCGACAAACTTGTGCGCGATCGTCTGCGAGACCGAGTAGTAGATGAACGAGACAAGCGCGATTGTTTTGGCGGCGGCATAGTAGACGGCAACCTCGTCGGCCGGGCGGAATTGCGCGACCACGATGACGTCGGAATAGGTCAACAAATAATAGAACGCTTCGACCATGAAAATCGGCAGCGAGATCGCCAACCACGTGCGTGCCGCAAAAGCTTTCGGGCCGTTTTCGACCACGCCCGACAGACGGCGATTGAGAACGGCAATCTGTCCGATACCGACGCTGATAAGTGCGACGACGCCGATGGCGGTCGCCGTTACGGCGTCGGTCCGCAAGCCGAGCCCGTAGGCGAGACCCATCAGCCCGAGCAGCAGGAGCTGGCGCTGCACGTAAACGGGTGACAGTCCGAGATTGACCCAGTTGTAAGAGCGCGCGATGCCACTCTGCACCGACCAAACACCGAACATCGGCAGCGACGCGCAGGAAAGGTAGAGAGGGATGACGGCCGCCGGATCGATATGCGACCTCAGCAGCCTCACCGCGAGGGCGGCGGCGGCGCCGGCAATCGTCCCGAACAGCAACGCCAGCCAGCGGCTGCCGCTGAGAAATCCGCGCAGTAAAGCGAACTGCTTGTGCTCGGTGTATTCGGGGATGAAGCGTTGCGCCGACGAGCCGAGCCCGAGATCGACCATGGCGCCGATCAACAACAGCCAAGTCCAGCCGTAGATGAAGATGCCGAAATCAAAGCTGCCCATCCAGCGCGCCAGCAGTATCTGCGACACGAAGGTTATGGCTGCGCTGATGACGCGGATGAGAAAAGCCGCGCCGGCGAGACGGTGTATCAGGGAGGAGTCGCCGGTGTCGGTAAGGAGCGCGCGCCCCTGCGCGATTGCGCGCCGGATTTCTTCGCCCCAGGGGACGGACGCGCGCCAGACCGGACGCGGAGCGTGCTCGGAACCGATGGATGCCACAAATACCTCTGCGGCGCCGCAGGCGGAATGCGGTCGACGCAGACGTTGCTAGCAAGGAAGCGTTAACATTCAGTTGGAAGAAATTAACAATTGCGGCAGAAACTACCGCACGGCCTGCCCGACGCCACTCAATAATCCTTAAGCAGTCGCTCGATGTAGTCGAGCTCTTCCTGCGGGCGCAGCACGTCGCCATAGCGACGGCGCAGTTCCTCGATGATGCGTCGCGCGCGTTGCACGTCGATCTCGCCCGGCACTTTCACCGTGACGTCATCGCCATAGTCGCGCCCGCGCAGCGGACGGCCAAGCGGGTCGGTGTCGCGCTGCGCCCGCGGCTGTCCGAGCCGGCCATTCTGCCCGGGACCGGGACCCTGTCCGAGTTGCTGCTGCATGGATTGGGCGAGGCCCTGCGCGCCCTTGCGCAAGGCATCGAGCGCACGCGCCTGGGAATCGACGGCACCTTCGGAATTGCCGTCGCCAAGCTGGCCCTCGGCTTCGCCCATGGCCTCGCCGGCCTGACCAAGCTGGTCCATGCCGTTCTGGCCGTCGCTACGCTCACCCTGCTGGCCTTGCCCGTTCTGGCCAAGGCCGTGGTTCTTGAGCTCTTCGAGCAGCTTCTTGAGCCGGTCGCGCAGCGCCTGCTGGTTTTGTTGCAGGTCGCTCAGGGATTCGTCCTGCTGCTGGTCCTGCCCCTGCTTTCCCTGCTGGCCGTGCTGGCCGTTTTGCCGGCGCTGGTTCTGGCCTTGGCGGAACGTGCGGTCGCGCAAATCCTGCTGCTTGCCGATCATGTCGCCGAGCTCGTCGAGCTGCGACATCATATCGTCCATCTCGTCGCCGTTCTGGTCCGGCGACGCCATTTGCAGATTCTCCATCATCTGCTGGAGCTGCTGCAAAAGCTGTTTCGCCGCGTCCCTGGAACCGTTGCGCGCCATGTTCTCGAGGCGATCGAGCATGCTCTTCAAATCCCGTTGGCTTAACGTCCGCGCATTGCGGTCGAGCGGGCGGGCGAGCTGCTGATTATTTTTCATTTGTTCCTGCATCGACTGCAGGAAGCGGTCCATAGCGGCGCGCAGCTGATCCATGAGCTGCTTGATTTCCTGGTCGGTGGCGCCGCGTTCGAGCGCCTGCCGCAGTGCCTCCTCGGCGCTGCGCAAACTGGCTTGCGCGTCAGAGATATCGCCGTCCTCGATGCCGACCGCCATCTGCCAGAGCCGCTTGGTGACTTCGCGCAAATCGTCGTCGGTCTTGGCGCGAATGAGCGACCAGAAGATCGAGCGCAGCCCAAGATAGATGCCGGGGTCTGGCGTAAATTTTTCCGGCGCCATCGCCAAGGCGTCGAGCGCGGTGGTGACGAGCGGGCGGGCGCCGGCGTCAAGCGCCAGATTGCGCCGCTGCTCGACCAACGCGCGCGCCAGCGGCTTGGTAAAAACGCGTTCGGGAAGGCGGAAGGTGAACGGTTCGCTGTTGCCTTCGTTGCCGGCCTCGTCGCGGGCGACAAGGGTCATCGTCACTTCGGCCCCGGCCCAGGGATGGTCGGTGAGATCCTTGATGGTCTGCCCGGTTCCGCTTTTGGTGCGCGCCTGCGGCAGCACCAGCGCGAACTCGGGCGGACCGAACAGCGGACGAGCGGCATCGCCTTTCGACGCCGGATCGTCCTTGCGTGTGAAAGTGGCGCGCGCCTCGGTGACCCCATAATCGTCTTCGAGCCGGTAGGACAAAAGCAGCGAGCCGCGCGCCTCCTGCTCGGGATCCTTGGCGAGCGAGATCGTCGGCGGCTTGTCGGGAATGACGTTGAACGCCCAGGTCAGATCGTCACCGACGCCGCGCAAAGTCGCGGCTCCTGTCGTCGCGATCTTGAACCGATACTCCTGTGTGCCGGCGGGAGCCTGGACCTTTTCGGCGGCCGGCGTGACGCCGCCGGTGCCGGCAATGTCGAGATTGAGCTTGCCCGTCGCGCGCACAACGAGCGTGCTGCCAGCGGGAACGGACACCGGCTCGCCTGCATCCGCGTCCTGCCGCGCGACCTCGCCGGGGTGCATGCCGGCGAGCATGATCGGCGGCTTGCTGGTATAGGCTGGCGGCGTCACCCAGGCATCGACGCGGAAATTCGCCGGCAGCACAACGCCCTGCCAGTCGAACGCCGCCGCGACGCGCTTCCAATGCTCGCCGCCGGCGGCGATGAAGGTAGCGATCGCGGCAATAAGAACGAGACCGCGCAGCGCATAGGGATCGCGTAGCGAAAGGCGGGGCGACGGCCATCCCGCCCTGAATGCGCGGGCCTCGGCAAGGGTGCGCTCCACGTGCGCCCGCCACAACGCGAGCGAATAGGGATCCGTTGACGTGACGGCGAGTTCGTCGGCGATCGTCGTCGCTGGCCGATGTCGAACGCCGCTGCCGCGATCGAGCCGGCGCAGCGCATCGACGGCGGCGGGCACGCGCAGGGAAAGGAATGGAATGATCGCCGCGAGCGCAAGGATCGCAAATGCCGACAAGCCGGCCGCGCGCGCAAGCGGCGGCAACCAAAGCCATAGCCCGAGCCACGAAACGGTCAGGAACAAACCGATGACCGTGACGAGCCGGGCCAGTGCCGGCCACAACCGCTCCCAGAAAATTGTCCAGCGCGCGCGCCGCAGCGCCATGCCAAGCTGCGATCGAGCGACCATCTCGGAGCTCCGATCCGACGCAGCAGGATGGCTCGATGAAGTATCCGTCACCAAGGTCTCCGCGGAGAAATCACCGCCCGACAACACGTTAACAAGGCGGCGGGTTCAAGGCGTGGTGCTGAAAGGAAGCCGCACCCCGCAATGCATGACAAGCAAAATCAGAGCCAGTCGGACAGGCGATCGAACGCGATCGGCTTCTGTGCCCTCACGCGCCGCCGCGCCGGAGCCCATTCGCCTTTACGAACAATAGCTTCCGCACAAGCGGGCGGGCATTGCAGGTTCCGGAGCCGACCGCGCCTTTGGCCGCGGCGCTCGTGATGGTGAGGAGGTCGCCGGTCCCGGCCGGGCCATAGACCGGCCACGCGCAATGAAATCGCCGTGATTTGCAGACCGGTCCCGACCGCTTCTACGGCCGGCGGCATGCCGCGACCACGAAGCCTTCGTCATCCATTCGATCGTCGGCCGAGTGTGCAGTCGCAGCCCAACCAAACGGCCGCGGACTTTCACTTGGTCAAATTTTACGCCGCCACACCGTCGACAACCAGCCCGACGAGCGCGACGGCGGCTTCGCCACCCGCAGCGTTTTCTTGCGAACCGTCTGGCTCGACTGGCTCCAATTTATCGAGAACCGGTTGTTTGACCGGCACCGATTTGTCAGGAACCGGACGTTTGACCGGCACCAATTTATCGCTGGACGATCGGTTGCTTTGCTTGAATGCGCGCCGCAATTCTTTCTCGGCATTCATCAGCGCCTGCTCGCGCAGTATGCCACCGGGACGACGAGCCATCTTCTGGAAATTGGTTTCCACCGAAAAGACTCGCGCATCCTTGCTGTCGTTGTCAGGCACAGCGTCTATCCCCTCATCAGCTTGCATTGCGAACATTCGGTCACACGCCACACATGCCAGTGTGTGTGCTTGTGCCAGTCTGTCCTTGGGGCCGCTACGCGCTCGCTAAACCGCTAAGGTCATTTTTATCCGTTTTATTGACCGGATATCCGTACCGACCAATCGGGTCTGCGGGATGCGTTCGAAATCTGTTGGTTGGCGGATTTGGCAGACCTGCTTTTAGGTCCGGCAATGCGGACACTCGGCCGTATGGCTGCCGTGCGTATGCCTCATAGCCACTGCGGCAAGCGATCGAGCGCGATGAGTTCCTCGGCCGTCATGCGCGGCCGCACCAGCGCCCACTCGCCATTGCGGACGAGCACTTCCGGCACGAGCGGGCGGGTATTGTAGGTTCCAGCCTCGACCGCGCCGTAAGCGCCGGCACTCATGATGGCGAGGAGGTCGCCGGCCTTCGGCTCGACAACGGAGCGGTCGAGCGCGATGAAATCGCCTAATTTCGCACACCGGTCCGACCACGTCCGCGACGATCCGTGGCGCGCCCGCCGCCACCTCACGAACCGGACGGATGTCGTGATGCGCGTCATAGAGCGTCGGACGAACCAGATCGTTCATGCCGGCATCGACGATGACGAAGGTCTTGGCTTCGCCGCGCTTTAGATAGAGAACGCGCGTAACCAGGATACCGGCATTGCCGACGATCAGGCGGCCCGGCTCGAAGATCAGCTGGCAGCCGAGATCGCGCGTCGCGCGCTTGACGACGGCGGCGTAGGCATTTGGATCGGGCGGCGGCTCGTTGTCCTCGCGGTAGGGAATACCAAGACCACCGCCCAAATCGACATGCCGAATGGTGTGTCCGTCGGCGCGCAGAACGTTGACGAAATCCGCGAGCAACGCGAACGCGTCGCTGAACGGATCGAGCTCCGTGATCTGGCTGCCGATGTGCATATCGACGCCGGCGACGCGCACGCCTTTGAGCTTGGCGGCGCGCGCGTAGACTTCGCGGGCACGGCTGATCGGAATGCCAAATTTATTTTCGGCTTTGCCGGTAGCGATCTTGGCGTGCGTCCTCGGATCCACATCAGGATTGACCCTGATGGAAATATCCGCAGCGCGACCTTTGCTGGCGGCGATATCGGCGAGAAGTTCAAGCTCCGCCTCGGATTCGACGTTGACGCAGAGAATGCCTTGCTCGACCGCGAGCGCAAGCTCGTGCGCAGTCTTGCCGACGCCGGAGAACATGATCTTTTGCGGCGGGACGCCGGCTTTTCGCGCCCGCAACAATTCGCCCTCAGAGACGACGTCGGCACCGGCGCCGAGCCGCGCCAGCGTCGCGATCACGGCCTGATTGGAATTGGCCTTCATCGCATAGCAGATGAGCGCATCGACGCCGGCAAAGGCATCGGCAAATACCCGGTAGTGCCGCTCGAGCGTCGCGGTCGCATAGCAATAGAAGGGCGTGCCGACGACATCGGCCAGCGCAATAAGATCCACGTCCTCGGCGTGCAGCACGCCGTTGCGATAGGCGAAATGATGCATTGCTGGTGTTTAAAGCATGAACCGGAAAAGTGGAAACCGGTTTTCCGAACAGATCATGCGCCGGCAAACAGCATGATCCCGAATC
The DNA here is from genome assembly GCA_963833985.1 of uncultured Planctomycetaceae bacterium. GTDB lineage: Bacteria > Planctomycetota > Planctomycetia > Isosphaerales > Isosphaeraceae > Aquisphaera. Next base: position 3,463,129 of record CAWIAD010000001.1, on the reverse strand, counting down.
AATGCAGCGGTTGGCGAATGTTTATCCGTCATCCCGAGGCGGCCGCCAAACGGCTCCGGCTCGCACCTGAGGATGATGAAGTCGGGCAGCTTTATTGCAGCAGGAAATCGAGGAAAAACGATCTTTTTTCACCGGCGGGAGCGATCGGATTGCCGTAGGCATCGAAGCCATTCTTTTGGGCGGCTTCCTGGGACAACGGACCGTTGGCGGAAGGACTGCCTAACGTCCCGGCAGGTATAAGAGACGGTTGCGGCGCGGCAGTGCGCTGTCGGGGCTACGCCGACCGCCGGTCCCGGCGGCAATTCCAGCGGTCCGGCGCGCCCGCATGCCGCCAGCCCAAAGGCGGCCAGCGCCGAGCAGCGCCAGCGCGAAACCGATATTTGGACGATCGAAGGCCAAAAAAACCGCTCCCCAGACCCGCAGCGAGTTCCAAAAACCAGTATAGCACATCGCATCGGCGCGGCGAGATTTTGGCGGCAACACCTTGCCAGCCCGTTATTCGCCGTTGCCCTATTCAGGCCTTAAGCCGTTTCAGCCAGCGTTTAGCCTGCGCTTGGACGTTTTTCGGCGCGGTTCCGCCAAAAACAGCACGGCTTTTCACCGATTGATCGACCGAAAGCACGCCAAAGACGGCCTTGCCGATGCGCGGCTCAATAGCCTGCATGGCCTCAAGCGGTAACTTGTCGAGGGTGACACCGTCCTCGGCCGCCTTCGCAACAATCCGGCCGGTAACATGGTGGGCCTCGCGGAACGGCAGCTTGAGAGCGCGCACCAGCCAGTCGGCAAGATCGGTGGCAGTGGCGTAGCCATCGCCGGCCGCCTGCCGCATCCGCGCCGCGTCGGGCTCCATATCGCGCACCATGCCGGTCATCGCCGCAACGGACTGCGCCAGCGCGGCGAACGCGTCGATCGTGCCTTCCTTGTCCTCCTGCATGTCTTTCTGATAGGCGAGCGGCAATCCCTTCAGCACCACCAGGAGCCCGGTAAGCGCACCGACCACGCGGCCGGTTTTGGCGCGAACGAGTTCCGCCGCGTCGGGATTGCGCTTTTGCGGCATCATCGACGAGCCGGTCGTGAAGGCGTCCGAGAGACCTATAAATCCGACGAGCGGCGACGACCAGATCACGATCTCCTCGGCGAACCGAGATAGATGCACGGCGGCGATGGCGCACGCCGACAACGCTTCCAGCACAAAATCGCGATCGGCGACGGCGTCGAGCGAGTTCGCCGTTGGGCGCGCGAAACCGAGCGCCTTCGCCGTCATGGTGCGATCGAGCGGAAACGACGTACCGGCAAGCGCGCCCGAGCCGAGCGGGCTTTCGTTGAGCCTTTCGCGCGCGTCGGCGAAACGGCCGCGGTCGCGCGCTGCCATCTCGACATAAGCAAGCAAATGGTGGCCGAGCGTGACGGGCTGCGCCGTTTGCAGGTGCGTGAATCCCGGCATCACCGTTGCCGCATGTTCGAGAGCTTTTTCGGCGAGCGCGCGCTGGTATGCGGCCAAAGCTGCGTCAATTTTGTCGATCGAGTCGCGGACCCAGAGCCGGAAATCGGTCGCAACCTGATCGTTGCGCGAGCGCGCGGTATGCAACCGCCCCGCCGTCGGGCCGATCAGCTCGCCGAGCCGGCTCTCGACGTTCATATGAATATCTTCGAGCGCACGCTTGAACTCGAACTTGCCGGCTTCGATCTCTGACAGGATCGTGTCTAGACCGTGAGCGATGCGCTTTGCATCTTGCGCCGCGATGATGCCTTTTTTCGCGAGCATCGCCGTATGGGCCTTGCTAGCGGCAATGTCCTGCCGGTACAGGTGGCGGTCAAAATCAATCGAGGCGTTGATCTCCTCCATGATCGGATCGGGCCCGGACCCGAAGCGTCCGCCCCACATTTTGTTGCTCATGATGCGTTCGCTGCCGAGGTTCTTCCGCCAATGACCGAGCCGTCTGCCGAGCCGTACTACAAGGTGCGCCGCCGCCGCGTGATCGCCGTCGCGGTTTGGTGCGCAATCGCGGCCGCGAGTCGTGCTGGCGGGGGTATACGGGATGGAGCGCCTGCGAGGCAATCCGGCCGTTGCTGCCTGTGAGCCGGCGGTCAAGACCGCGGCTCGGATCGCGCCGCTGGCGCAAGGAGAGGTCGCGGCCCTGACGCCGGCGCAAAAGCCCTTCCTGGTGCCCGATCTCGCTTTCAAGGACGCCGACGGGCACGATCGCAAGCTCAGCGATTGGCGCGGCCGTACCGTGCTCCTCAACCTTTGGGCGACGTGGTGCGTACCCTGCCGCAAGGAAATGCCGGCGCTCGACGCCCTCGAAAGCAGCATGGGCGGACCGAACTTTCAGGTCGTCGCGATCAACATCGACACCCGCGACCCGGAAAAGCCGCTGGCCTTTCTCAAGAACATCGGCGTGACGCACCTTGCCTACTTTGCCGACCGCAGCGCGAAGGTATTTCAGGAGCTAAAGCTCGCCGGCAAGGCCTTCGGCATGCCGACGACGCTGGTCATCGACCCGTCAGGCTGCGAGATCGGCGAGATGGCCGGACCAGCGGAATGGTCGAGCCCCGACGGCGTGAAGCTGATAAGCGCCGCAATCGGCGGTCAGTGACCGGCCGAGCAAACCTTTCTCGTGTTAGGAAGGTTCTGCGCCGCCCCACACCCGCCACTATCCGAAATCCGATCAGACCATGACACGCTCGCACCGCGGCAATCTGCTCATCATTCTCATTCTCGGTGCGATGAGCACGGTGAGTCCCTTTTCCGTCGACATGTACCTGCCGGCTTTCCTGGAGATCGCGCAAGATCTCGGCACGACGCCGGCGGCGATTTCGTTCTCGGTATCCGGCTATTTCATCGGGCTGGCGCTGGGGCAGCTTTTCTATGGACCGCTGCTGGACCGCTTCGGCCGCAAAAGGCCGCTTTACGGTGGCTTGAGCCTGTTCATCGTGGCTTCGTTCGGCTGCATCGCCGCGCGTTCGCCTGGTCTGTTCGTCGCGTTCCGCCTGCTGCAAGCGTTGGGCGGGTGCGTCGCACAGGTCGGCGCTATCTCCATGGTGCGCGATTTCTTTCCAGTGCAGGAAAGCGCCAGGATTCTTTCCCTGCTGATCCTGATTTTGAGCGTCTCGCCGCTGTTCGCACCCTCGATCGGCAGTCTGTTCGCCACCACTATCGGTTGGCGCTGGATATTCGTCCTTCTCGCCGGATTTGCCCTGGTGCTGATCGTCCTTATCGGGACTCTTCTTCCCGAAGGGCGCAAAGCCAACCCCGATATCTCGCTGCGGCCCCGCGCCGTTCTTGCCGGATTTGGCAGGGTTTTCGGCCATCCGCAGTTTTACACGTACGCCGTCGGCGGCGCTTTCTCGTTCGCTGGGTTGTTCGTCTACGTTGCCGGCTCACCGATCATCTTCATCGACACGTTTAACGTCGGCCCGCGCACCTACGGGATGATTTTCGCTTTGCTCGCCGGCGGCTTCATCGGCGGAAGCCAATTGAACATCTGGCTATCGCGACGGCATCAGGACAAAAATATTTTTCGAGCCGCGTTGATCTGCCAGAACGTCATTATGCTGGCGATCGTGATCGGCACTTGGTTCGGCTGGTACGGCTTGGCGGCAAACGTTGGGCTGCTGTTTTTGTATCTGCCGTTCTGCGGCATTGCCTATCCGAACGCCGCAGCGATCGCGCTGGCGCCGTTCAGCAAGAATGTTGGCAGCGCCGCCGCTCTGCTTGGTTTTCTGCAAATGGGAATTGGCGCGCTATCTTCGACCGGCGTCGGCTTGCTGCGTTCGTCAAGCACGCTGCCGATCTACATCGTGATGGGCGCGACCGCCCTCATCGGACTGGTCATCGTGTTTGCGAGCCCAAACCCCGCTCGGGTCAACGAACCTATGCTGTGACGTCGAGGTTTGTTCCGATACCGGCCGCAACATTGGCCAGCGGGCCGAAATTCTGCTGCGCGGCATTGACCAGATTTGCCACTGAGGCGCCCTGGTCGGCATTCATGCGCGCGAGCCGCGCCGCCACGGCAAGCTGCATCATGCCGGTCTGGGCGCCCATGATCGCTGTAACGAGACTAAGGTCCATGTGTTCGGATCCACTACATAGCCTGTTTAGCCCGCCAAGCTTAAGAGCACGTTGACGCTGCCGCACGGTTGACGATGCGTTAACCTGCGGCCCTCCTCCGCAAGCAACCGTAGCCCGGGTTGAGCAGAGCGAAACCCCGGGATGATCTTGCGCCGTCGACGCTGATCCCGGATTTCACTTCGTTCAATCCGGGCTACGATCATTCGCCGAAGTTAAAGTTCACCGCTCAAAGCGCAAGCAACCGTAGCAAGCAACCGTAGCCCGGGTTGAGCAGAGCGAAACCCGGGGGTGATCTTACGCCGTCAACGCTGATCCCGGATTCAGCTCGCTCTATCCGCGCTGCGATCATTCGCCGAAGTTAAAGTTCGCCGCTCAAAGCGCAAGCAACCGTAGCCCAGGCCGAGCAGAGCGAAACCCGGGGATGATCTTACGCCGTCAACGCTGATCCCGGATTTCACTTCGTTCAATCCGGGCTACGATCATTCGCCGAAGTTAAAGTTCACCGCTCTAAGCGAAAGCAACCGTAGCCCGGGTTGAGCAGAGCGAAACCCGGGGTGATCTTACGCCCTCAACGCTGATCCCGGATTCAGCTCGCTCTATCCGCGCTGCGATCATTCGCCGAAATTTCCACGGACTTGCCCCAAATCTCCGCCCCAATCCTCCGGCAATATTCCCCGCCGCACGTAGCGATGAAACGACGAGTACGGCCAATCGCGCACTCTGGCGACCAACCCGTGCTTGACGGGATTAAAATGGATGTAGTCGACGTGCCGCTCGAAATCTTTTTGGTCCCGGATCGAGTGCTCCCAGAACCGCCGCTGCCAGAGCGCATATTCTCCATTTCTGTGGCGCAGGACTGGAGAACCCGCCTTGGCGACGGCGGCTGTAAACCGACGTTTGATTAATTGCCATCGCGTTGGGAAATCTGCATCCCCCTGCGGCAATGTCATGATGATGTGGAGGTGATCGGGCAACACCACAACCGCGTCGATCGTGAATGGGTGTTGCCGTCGCGTTAGCTGCACCGCCGAGCGCAGGGCCGCGACGTGATCGGTCAGCCCGCTCGACGTTCGATCCGCGAGCGTCGCCGTGAAGAAGAACGTGCCGCCTGCAAGGAAATTTCGCCGGTAGCGTACCATGCGTCTAGACTATCCCGGATTTCGCTCCGCTCAATCCGGGCTACAATTGCACCATGACTCCGCTTCTTCTCCGCGCCCTCGCCTGTGCGCTGGCGCTCGCCGCAATCCCTTCGGCGCACGCGCAAGCCCAAAAGCCGCGTGCCGACCAGGACTGCGGCGAGATCGAGCGCAACTACGATCTGGTCAAAGCCGAGGCCGTGTCGGTGCAGATCAACATCGCGCTGTTCGCGGCGGCCGACCGGGGTTGCGAAGCGTTGGCGAGCAAGCTCCTGGATGCCGGAGCGTCGTTGCTGGCGCGCGACCGCCGCGGCGCCATGCCGCTTACCCACGCCGCGCGCGGCGGCCACCGGAAGCTCGTCGAATTGTTTCTCGCCAAAGGCGCGCCGATCGACGCCCGCAATGTCGATGGCGGCACGGCGTTGTTCGCTGCAGCCGAAGCCGAAAAGCATTCCACCGTCGCCCTGTTGCTGTCCGATGGCGCCGACCCGAACCTCACCGGCCGCTCCGGTCTCACGGCGCTCATCGCCGCGTCGTTCAAGGGCAACGACCGCATCGTCGAGAACTCTTCTCGCCCACGGCGCCGATCCGAAAGTGCGCGACACGACCGGCAAGACAGCGATCGTTTATGCTGCGTCGCGCGGCTTCGACGACATCGTGCGGCGGCTGCTTGATGCCGGTGTCGATCCGCGCGAGCGTTACGGCAACGACCTCACCGCGCTCATGTGGACCGCCGGTCATGACGAGGGCGTCGGCGCCGGCGCTGTCGAGCGCGTCGTCGATCTTCTCGTTGCGCGCGGCGCCATGCTCGACGCCGCCGATAATCGCGGCCGCACCGCGCTGATGATCGCCGCCTCGCTTGGCGATGCGGCGACTGTCGACATCCTCATCCAGCACGGCGCCGACCGCGCGCTGAGGGATAAAGAGGGCAAGACGGCGGCCGATCTGGCGACGAACGCCGAGGTCCGGGCGCTGCTCAGCCGGTAGTCATCTCATTCCACCAAGCCAGGTCGCCAACGCGGCGATGTCCTTTTCCGAGATCGCCAGCATGAGATCGTGCATGCCTGGATTGTTGCTGCGGACGCCGCTGCGGAAGTCAGTCATCGTCTTGTCCAGGTAACCTCGCTCCTGGCCGGCAAGCCGCGGCTGGGTGCCGTCGCCGATAAATCCCTGCTGATGGCAACTGGTGCAAACGACGGAAGCATTGGCACGCTGCGCCAATACCGCCTGGTCCGCCGTCGCGTGCGGTTGCTGCAGGTTGGGCCATGTTTTTTTTGCGAAATATTGCGCCAGCGGCATCAGATCGTCGCGCTCAAGTGCCTCCACGATGGGCGTCATTTGATCGTTCTTGCGTGCGCCGGATTTGAAATCCCGCAATTGGAAGAAAAGGTAGCCTAGATTTTGCCCCCAAATGAGTGGCACCGGGATGACCTGCTGCGGCGGCACACCGTTCTCGCCGTGGCAGGCCGCGCAGACTTGCGCCTTTTCTTCGATGCTTTCGGCGTGGGCCGCGGCTGAGGGAATCGTAAGCGCGAGAGCCAACAGAACCGACAATCTTCTCATTCGACCAAGCGTCCCCACAAAAATCGGACGGGGCCGTTGCCGGTCCCGTCCTCACGATCATCCAATCGGTCCAAGCTAACCGGTTTAGTCAGTCCAAAGTAAAGGCGACGATGCTGTTGCCGCGCTTGGAATCGACCTGCACGTTGCCGCCAGCCGCCACCACGACAAACTGCTTGCCGCCGACCGTATAGGACGATGGCGGCGCATTGACGCCGGCGCCCGCTTGGAACTTCCAGAGAACGTTGCCGTTTTTGGCGTCATAGGCTTTGAACCAGCCGTTGCTCTCGCCGGCGAACACGACACCGCCGGCCGTCGCAAGGATGCCGCCGATCATCGGCTGCGGCGTTTTCACCTGCCATTTGATCTTGCCGGTGTCGTAGTCGACCGCCGTCACGTTGCCGGCCTGGATACCGCCGGGCACGTTCGTGAAGGCGCCCCCGAGCCAGAGCTTGCCGTCGGGATACGGGGCGCTCGCTACGGTGTAGGTCATCTCCTGCTCGAGATTAATTGCATAGGCCAGGTTGAGACCCGGGTTGGTCGCTATCGGCGACCATTCCACGCCGCCATTGGCGCCCGGGAACATGCGCGCCGACTTCGCATCGAGCGGCTGGGTCGGCGTCGGCAGCACCCACCGGTCCTTTTGCGACACCATCGGTTCGGAGAAGCGGATCAGGCTGCAATCCTTGCGATCGTGCACATAGATGTATCCGGTCTTGCCGGCATGCAGCACGGCGGGAACGGTCTTGCCGCCCTTATCCTTGGCGCTGACGAGGACGGTCGGGCTCACGGCGTCGAGATCCCAGACGTCGTGCGGGACATACTGGAAGTAGCAGGCGAGCTTGCCGGTATCGAGATCAACCGAAACCAGCGAGTCGGTATAGAGGTTGTCGCCGGGTCGTATGGCGCCATCGAGATCGGGCGACGGATTGCCGACCACGAAATAGATGCGCTTCGTGGCGAGGTCCACTGACGGATTCTGCCACACGCCACCGCCGAGCGTTTTGTAGGGATCGCCGTTCTTGGCCAGCGTATCCTTCTCGGCGGCAATGTCGCGATGCATGTCGCGACCGGTGGCGTCTTTGGTCGCCCAAACGCCGGCTGAGTTCTCGGGAATTGTCTCGAACGTCCACAATAGCTTGCCATCGTTGGCGTCATACGCCTTGACGAAGCCACGGATGCCGTATTCGCCGCCGTTGGTGCCGACCAGGATTTTTCCGTCGACGGCCGTCGGCGCCATGGTCTCGCTGTAGCCGAGCGATGGATCGGCGATCTGCTGCGACCACACCGGCTTGCCGGTCTTGGCATCGAGCGCGACGAGTTTCGCGTCAAGGGTGGCGAGATAAACTTTGTCGCCGAGCACCGCAACGCCGCGATTGTTTGGCCCGCAGCAATAGACCGTGATCGGACCCATGTCGTGCTTGTAGTGCCAGAGCTGCTCGCCGGTCTGCGCGTTCAGCGCATAGACGTGGTCGAACGAGGTGGTGACATACATCACGCCGTTGACAATGATCGGCGAGGTCTCCGTCGATTCCTTGACGTCGGTCTGGAAAATCCAGGCGACGTGCAGGTTTTTGACGTTTGACGTCGTGATCTGACTGGCAGGATGGAAGCGGGTTTGATTGTAGTTGCCGTTGGTGGCCAGGAAGTTCTTGCTGTCGCTCGCGGCGTTGTTGAGCATCGATTGGCTGACCGTCGGTATCGGCACATTTGCCGCGGTCCCGCGCCGCCACCCCCGCCGGTCTCCTGCGCGGCAGCAAAACCTCCAAGCGGAAGCGCTATCGTTCCCGCAAGCAGCATCGTTTTCCCGATTCGCGTCATGGATATCCTCCCGGTGCGCTCGAGGCGCCAATAGCGGCAGTTGTTCCCGCCGCACTTTGCATGCGTTGATGCGCAGCAAACGTGACAACGGAAGCGCTGGCTGTCAACGGCAGATCAGCGATCGCAACGCGCATTCGTGGGCAAAAGCCCAAACAGGCGAAGTCTCGGTTTTAAAAATATTTCCGACGCAATGAGTGGCAGGACGCGCTTTAAGCGGCCCATGCTGGGCGGCGCTTTGAGAGCCCTAAGCGTCATTGGCTATTTCATCTTTCCAGGGCAACTTGTCGAAAGGCGGTTGGTAGCCCCTTGCCCGATATCGGTCTTCGGGCACGTCGAGCTCCTGGTGCTCATCATATTTGACGCGAGCGCTCGGTTGATCGCCCTCGCCGTTACGTTCTCGGTACACGCCACGTGGTTCCATAATAGTAGGATATCGAACCGCGCGATCGGACGCCATCGCGATCGGACGCCGCGGCGTCATCACGCGGCCAGACATCCGGCTTGCGAAATGCCGCCAAGCCAGCATCGCTTGACAGCGATCGTTGCCGCCCTATACTTAACTATATGGTTAAGTATAACAGCGACGCCCCGCTTGATCGCACCTTTGCCGCCTTGGCCGATCCGACGCGGCGGTCGTTGCTCGCGCGGCTTGCCGAGCAGCCGAACATTTCGGTCAGTGCGCTAGCGGCGCCGTTTAGCGTCTCATTGCCGGCGATCATGAAACATCTCGACGTGCTGTCCGATGCTGGGCTGGTGACGCGGACCAAATCGGGCCGCACCGTCACCTGCCGTCTCAACGCGGCACCGATGCAAAACGCGATCGCCTGGCTTAATCGCTATGAGCGGTTTTGGTCTGAGGCGCTGTCACGCCTCGCCGATTTTTTGGAGGAGGAAGAGTCATGTCCGTCGAAACCGCCGTCAAACCAAGTCTCACGCTCAAGCGACGCCTCAAGGCGTCCCCGCGCCAAAGTCTTCGCCGCCTGGACCGACCCGGAAAAGATAAAACGCTGGATGGGACCGGGCGAAATCGTCACCGTGCGGGCCGAAAGCGACCCGCGCGAGGGCGGCCGCTACCTGATCCTGATGCGCTCGCCGAACGGCGAACCCCACAATGTCGGCGGGGTTTATCGCGAGGTCATCGCCAACGAGAAACTGGTGTTCACCTGGGCTTGGCAATCGACACCGGAACGCGAATCGCTGGTCACCGTGCTGCTCAAACCGGATGGGGAAGGTACGCTGCTCACCTTGACGCATGAGCAATTCGCCGACGAGGCCACGCGCGACGGCCATCAGCAGGGCTGGGCCGGCGCATTCGACAAGCTGGAAAAGCTGTTCGTATGAGCGACACGATAATGCAGGAAGCTTGATCCGCAACGCATCTCGCAATCGCCAACACTGGAGCAATATCGATGGCATGGTCACACGGACAATTTCACTGGAACGAACTGATGACGCGCGACGTCGCGCGCGCCAAAAAATTCTACGGCGAAGCGATGGGCTGGACCTTTGAATCGATGCCGATGCCGGACGGCGGCACCTATTGGCTCGCCAATGCCGGCAACACGCCGGTCGCCGGCATCTTCGAGATCAGCGGCCCGGGATACGAGGGCGTCCCCGAAAGCTGGATGCCCTACATCGCCGTCGACGACGTCGATGCCCGCGTGAAAAAAGCGACGAAGGCAGGCGCCAAGGTCATGAAGCCGGCGTTCGACGTGCCTGGCGTCGGCCGGATCGTCATCCTCGAAGAGCCCGGCGGCGCCGGCGTCGGCTGGATGACGCCGGCGGAGTGATCAAGCCGCGTTCCACCGCGGGCGGCATGGAAGCTGGACATGGAAGCGGAGGAGCATCACATGGAACCGCATAAGGTCGTTTCCCATGACGAATGGCTCGCGGCGCGCAAGGCGCACCTTGCCGACGAAAAGGCGTTCACCCGCGCCCGCGACGCCCTGAGCCGCAAACGGCGCGAACTGCCGTGGGAGAAGGTCGAGAAAAATTATGTGTTCGACGGTCCCGACGGCAAGCAGACCCTGGCCGACCTGTTCGGCGGCAAAAGCCAGCTGATCGTCTACCACTTCATGCTCGGTCCCGACTGGGAAGAGGGCTGCCCGAGTTGTTCGCTGCTGGCCGATCATTTCGACGGCGCGGTCGTCCATCTCGCCCAACGCGACGTCGCCTTCGTGGTGGTTTCGCGCGCCCCGCTGCAACGGATCGAGAAGTTCAAACGCCGCATGGGCTGGCACTTCAAGTGGGTGTCGTCATTCGGCAACGATTTCAATTTCGACTATCAGGTATCGGCGTCGCCGGAAGAGAAAGGCGACCGGCAGTCACGATCTATAACTATGCAGAAACTCATTTCCCCAGCGACGAGCGGCCGGGCGCCAGCGTGTTCTTCAAAGACTCCGCCGGTGAGGTGTTCCACACCTATTCGAGCTACGGACGCGGTCTCGACATCCTCATTGGCGCGTACAATTTCCTCGACCTTGCGCCGAAGGGCCGCGACGAAGACGGACTGAAATACGGCATGGCGTGGGTGCGCCACCACGACAAGTATGAGGGCGCAACCGTCGACCCAAAGGCCGCTTATCAGGAGCCAAAATCTTCACAGCAAACAAAGCCTTCGGCGTCGTGCTGCGATTGAGCGACGCCGTGGCGGATTTCGTCGGCTCGAAAAGGTGATCGCGGAAGTTGCGTCTTCCATTACAATTGATGCGCTGAGGAAACTTTAAACAAGTCAAGGGAAGGAAAAAACTCAATGTCGCCCGAACTAAAATATCTGGCTCTTACGGCCATGCTCACGGCGGCGCTGTGGATCCCGTACATCGTGTCGCAAGTCATGACCAACGGATTTTTGACGCCGGAGAATTATACCGATCCGACGCCGCGGCCGGTGCCGAACTGGGGCAAGCGCGCTCACCGGACCTATCTCAACGCCGTCGAGACATTCGCGCCTTTCGCGGCTTTGGTGATCCTGATTCAGCTGACCGGCAAGACCACGCCCATGACGGCCTTCTGGGCCATGAGCTACTTCTGGCTGCGCGTGGCGCACGCGGTCGTGTTCCTGGCCGGCATTCCCTACATTCGCACGCTGATCTTCGTGCTCGGCTTCGTCTGCATCGTCGGTCTGTTCTGGGGACTGATCCAATAAACCGCGACGTCGTTATGCCCGGCCGTGGCGGATAGCAGCGCAGCGACGCTTCGTTCGCTACGTGCCGGGCATCCATTGTTGTGGAAGTCGTGGACGGGCCGCGCTATGGCCCGGTCCAAACGCGAGCAATTTATCGCGTCGGAACGGGCTTCTCGCCCCGATAATCGTAAAAACCGCGCTGGGTCTTGCGGCCGAGCCAGCCGGCTTCGACGTATTTCACCAGCAGCGGGCACGGCCGGTATTTCGAATCCGCTAACCCCTCGTGCAGCACCTGCATCACCGACAGGCAGGTATCGAGCCCGATGAAATCGGCAAGTTCCAGCGGCCCCATCGGATGATGCGCGCCAAGGCGCATCGCCGTGTCGATCGCCTCGACATTGCCGACGCCTTCGTAGAGCGTGTAGATCGCTTCGTTGATCATCGGCAGCAGGATGCGGTTGACGATGAAGGCAGGGAAATCCTCCGACACCGCGATTTGCTTGCCGAGATTGCTGATGAACTGCTTGGTCGTCTCGAAGGTCTCGTCGTCGGTGGCGATACCGCGGATGATTTCGACCAGCTCCATCAGCGGCACCGGATTCATGAAATGAATGCCGATGAAACGCTCCGGGCGGTCGGTGGCGGCGGCGAGCCGCGTGATCGAGATCGAAGAGGTGTTGGTGCCGACGATGGTCTCGGGCTTGAGCGACGGACACAGCGCGGTAAAGATCTTGCGCTTGACCTCTTCCTTTTCGGTCGCCGCCTCGATCACCATGTCGCAGTTGGCGAGGTCGGCGAGCGCTTTCGCCGGAGTGATGCGCTTGATGGCCGCCTCGCGCTCTTCTTCAGTGATACGCTGGCGGCTGACCTGGCGCGCCAGATTGCCGCTGATGACGGCGATGCCCTCGGAAATGCGCTCGGCGACGACGTCGTTAAGCAGGACTTGAAGACCCGAGAGCGCGCAGACATGCGCGATGCCGTTGCCCATCTGTCCGGCGCCGATCACGCCGACACTGCGGATGGCGTGACCCTTGCCGCCGCCATGATCGCCGCGCGTCTTCGGCCGGTCCTTCACTTCGACCATCTTCGCTTACCTTCTTCGAGGGCGCTGCGGCCCCTGATCAACGACCGTGCTTTCCGAGCTCCTGGGCCAGCTCCGGCAGGGCCTGATAGAGGTCCGCCACCAACCCATAGTCGGCGACCTGAAAGATCGGGGCTTCCTCATCCTTGTTGATAGCAACGATCACTTTCGAGTCCTTCATGCCGGCGAGGTGCTGAATAGCACCTGAAATACCGACGGCGATATAGAGATCCGGCGCCACAACCTTGCCGGTCTGGCCGACTTGCCAGTCGTTTGGCGCATAGCCGGCGTCTACCGCGGCACGCGATGCGCCTATCGCCGCGCCGAGCTTGTCGGCGACCGGCTCTATATATTTGGTGAAGTTGTCCCGGCTTTGCATCGCCCGGCCTCCGGAAATAATGATCTTTGCCGAGGTCAGTTCCGGACGCTCCGACTTCGATAATTCTTCGCCGACGAAACCGGAAATGCCGGGGTCGGCCGCCGCGGCGGCCGGTTCGACCGGTGCGGAACCGCCCTCGCCCGTTGCCTGGAACGCCGCGGTGCGCACCGTGATGACCTTTTTCGGGTCGAGCGAGCGCACCGTCTGGATGGCGTTTCCGGCATAGACCGGCCGTTCGAAGGTATCCGGCGCCACGACCTTGCTGATCTCGGAAATCTGCATCACGTCGAGCAAAGCTGCGACGCGCGGCATGATGTTCTTTCCGCTTGTCGTCGCCGGCGCCATGATCGTCTCGTAGGGGCCCGCCAGCGAGACGATCAGCGCGGCGGTGGGCTCGGCCAGCATGTGCTCGTAGGCGGGCGCGTCGGCCAGCAGCACCTTCTTGACGCCGTCGAGTTTGGCCGCGGCGTCGGCGGCGGCCTTGCAGTTGTGGCCGGCGACGAGGATGTGGACATCGGCGCCGATCGCCTTGGCCGCGGTCAGCGCCTTGCTGGTCGAAGTCCTTCAGCGATTTGTTGTCGTGCTCGGCGACGAGAAGGGTCGGCATCAGATCGCCCCCGCTTCGTTCTTGAGCTTGTCGACGAGCTCGGCGACGGTCTTGACCTTGACGCCGGCCTTGCGCACCGGCGGTTCGGTGGTCTTGACGATTTCAAGATGCGGCTTGGTGTCGACGCCGTAATCGGCGGCGGTCTTTTCGTCGATCGGCTTTTTCTTCGCCTTCATGATGTTGGGCAACGACGCGTAGCGCGGCTCGTTCAATCGCAGATCGGTGGTGACGATCGCCGGCATCTTGAGCTTCACCGTCTGCAGGCCGCCGTCGACTTCGCGGGTGACCATGAGCGCTTCGCCGTCGATCGTCACCTTGGAGGCGAACGTGCCCTGCGGCCAGCCAAGCAGCGCCGCCAGCATCTGGCCGGTCTGATTGGAGTCGTCGTCGATCGCCTGTTTGCCCATGATGACGAGACCGGGCTGTTCCGCAGCGACGACGGCCTTGAGGATCTTTGCTACCGCGAGCGGCTCCGCATTGCCTTCGGTCTTCACCAGAATGCCGCGGTCGGCGCCCATGGCCAGGGCGGTACGGATCGTTTCGGCCGCCTGCGCGGGTCCGATCGAGACGGCGACGATCTCCGTCGCCTTGCCCGCTTCCTTAAGCCGGAGCGCCTCTTCGACGGCGATCTCGTCGAAGGGATTCATCGACATTTTGACGTTGGAAAGCTCGACGCCGGAGCCGTCAGACTTGACCCGGATTTTCACATCCTTATCGACCGCCCGTTTGACGGGCACGAGAATCTTCATGGCCTGCTTCGACTGTCCCGGTCTTTGCGCGCAGGTTCCGCCGCGCTTGGAGGGCGGCGATGCTGCGGTGCGGGAACGTACCGGCGGGCGCGCTTGCGGTCAACGCCACGGGCGGGCGCCGAACCGCTCAAAGGAGCCGCCCGTCGGCAGACCGGCCGCGGATGTTAAAGCGAACTGGAAAGCCAGCCCTCAACCGCGCAGGCGGACCAGCCGGTGCAGGCTGGCTTGCCTGGAATACGCCATGGCCGGTTTTCTTTGGCGGATACCGGCATGGTGGAGCGGCCCAGCAGCTCTCCCGAAATCGCGGTCGCGCCCTAGCGGTGCTGCCCTGGCTGCCAAAGCACGTCGCGCGTGCCCTTGTCGTTGGCATAACGGGCGGCGACGAACAAATAATCGGACAGCCGATTGACGTATTGAAGCACTTCGGGCGTGACGCTCTCGTCCGCTTTGTCCATAAGCTCGGCGATCAACCGCTCGGCGCGCCGGCATATGGTGCGGGCAAGATGCAGATAGGCCGCCGCCGCGAAGCCACCCGGCAGGACGAAAGATCGCAGCGGCTCAAGCTCGCCGTTAAGCCGGTCGATTTCGCTTTCCAGCCACGTCACCTGCGCGGCGGTGACGGTGAGCCGCGCGCCGCCCGGCCCTTTGCCCTTGCCGGGCGTGCACAGGTCGGCCCCGACATCGAACAGATCGTTCTGGATGCGGACCAGCGCGGGATCAAGCGCGGCCTCGCCGGCGGTATGCAGCCGCGCGATCCCGATCGTGGCGTTGGTCTCGTCAAGCGTGCCGTAGGCCGCGATCCGCAGATCGTATTTCTTGCGCCGCTCGCCGGTGCCCAAAGCCGTCGTGCCGTCGTCGCCGGTGCGGGTGTAGATCTTGTTGAGGACGACCATCGTCGGCTTCGCCGCTATCCAAGTTTGCCAAAAGTCTATTTGCCCAGAGTCATTTGGCCATCGCCCAGATCGTGATCATGATGATACACGATGGCGACGAATTGAAGCAGAACCCGCAACCGCATCAGCTTCTGCGAGGTGTTGCCCGAACCCCCTCGCATCATGTTGACGAGGCCGAGCAGCAAAACCACCGCGACGGCGCCGATGGCGATCGGAACAAGTCCGTGGGACAGGAAATTAGCCATGAGGCTACTTAGAGCGCATCGCGATCGGGTTCAACCATACGTTCCGTCACCCTGAGGCGCGCTCAAAGCGCGCAGCTCGGAATGACGCCGACCTGCCTGCTCAGTTCGATCCGTCCAGCAATCGCCGCGCGATCACGTGCGCCTGGATTTCGGCAGCGCCCTCGAAAATGTTGAGGATGCGCGCATCGCAAAGAATCCGCGACATCGGGAATTCGAGCGCAAAGCCGTTGCCGCCGTGGATCTGCACGGCATTGTCGGCGGCGGCCCAGGCGACGCGCGCCGCCAGAAGCTTTGCCATGCCGGCTTCGAGATCGCAGCGGCGGCCGGAATCCTTCTGCCGGGCGGCGTAATAGGTGAGCTGGCGCGCGATCATGATTTCGACCGCCATCATCGCGAGCTTGTCGGCGACGCGCGGGAAATTGGCGATCGGCTCGCCGAACTGCACCCGGGTCGTGCGCGTAGCTCATCGCCTGCTCCATCGCCGACTGTGCGACGCCGACGGCGCGCGCGGCGGTCTGGATGCGGGCTGACTTCGAACGTCGCCATGAGCTGCTTGAAGCCGAGCCCCTCGACGCCGCCGAGGAGATTTTCGGCCTTCACCGAAGAAGCCGTCGAAGGCGATCTCGTATTCCTTCATGCCGCGATAGCCGAGCACCTCGATCTCGGTGCCCGACATGCCGGCGGCCGGGAACGGCTCGCTCGTCGCTGCCGCGCGGCTTTTCCGCCAGCAGCATGGAGAGGCCGCGATAGCCTTTCTCGGCCGGATTGGTGCGCACCAACAGCGTCATCACATCGGCGCGCACCGGATGGGTGATCCAGGTCTTGTTGCCGTAGACCTTGTAGGCGTTACCCTCGCGCACCGCCCGGGTCTTGAGCGAAGCGAGATCGGAGCCGGTATTCGGCTCGGTGAACACCGCCGTCGGCAGCACCTCGCCGGACGCTATTTTCGGCAGCCATTTGCGTTTTTGCTCTTCGGTGCCGCTGCCAAGGATGAGTTCGGCGGCGATTTCGGAGCGGGTGCCGAGGCTGCCGACCCCGATATAGCCGCGGGAGAGTTCCTCGGACACCACGCACATCGATTCCTTGCCGAGGCCCATGCCGCCATAATCCTCGGGGATGGTGAGGCTGAACACGCCAAGCTCGGACATCTGCGTGATGATATCGAGCGGGATGTACTCGTTACGCAGATGCCATTCCTGGGCATATGGCACGACCTGGCCGTCGGCGAACTTGCGCATTTCCTCGCGGATCGAGTTCGAGCGTTTCCTCAAGCCCGGTAGCGCCGATGGTCGGCTCCTGCCGTTCCCGCATCAGCTCGGCGAGCCGCGCCCGGCGCTGCGCGGTGTTGCCGTAGGCAATCAAATGCTCGACGGCGGGATTGATCCGTGCCGCCACCGCCGCCGGGCCAAGCCCCAAATCGGCGAGACGCACGATCTCGCCCTGGCTCATCGGAATGCCGCCGACGATCTGGGCCAGATATTCTCCGGCGCCGATGCGGACCAGAAGCTCTTCGACTTCGCCGAAATTCCCGATCGCCGAAAGCCGCTGCACGTAGGCCGTAAGCTGACGTAGCGCCTCCACGTAGGTTGCAAACCAGGCCAGGCCGTGGGTGGCGCGCTGCTCGCGATCGAGCGCGCGCGCAACCGCGCGGCCGTCGCGCACCACACGCTCCGCGACCACTCGGCGTGCGTCGGCGAACAAGGCATCGACGGCGTCAACCGCCTGGCTCAACGTCCCGATCAGTTCCTTCTCGGCGGACATGGTGGAGGCGGCAAGCGACATAACAGGGCTCCGATGAGCTCGTCTGGACGGTCCCGGCGGTAACCAAGCTTACGCGTGCAGTGCACAAAAAGCCAATATTCCCGACCTCCGGCTTCGTTCACTAGCGGAGCCAGTCGCGACCGTTCGGAAGCGGGGCGTGCTACGGCGGCAGCATTCGGCGACCCGGCGACGCTCGACCATTCGGGCCGCTCGCTGGACGCATGTCGCGCGGCGATACGCCGTGCTGGATCTTGAACGCGTCGCTAAAGTGCGCCGGATTTCGAAAGCCGTAGCGGAAGGCGATCTCTTTGATTCTCAAATGCTGCTTTCGGACATCGATCAAATCCTCGCATGACCGCGCCAGCCGCCGCCTGCGCACGTAGTCCCCAACGGATTCGCCCGCTGCGTGAAATATCTTGTGCAGGTAGCGTACCGAAATCCCGACGGCCGCGGAAATTCTCGCAGGACCAAGCTGCGGGTCATCGAGGTTGTCCTCGATGAATGCAACACAACGGCGGTAGATCGCCGACCGTACGGCGGAGTTGCCGATCGGCAGACACGCGTCGCAGGCGCTATCAAACAGGACGCCAAACATGTCTGCAACACTGCCGGCGCAGCCGTCGGCTGCGCTTTCCGCAATGTGTGGCGCCTCCCGCGCCAGCGACTGAACGACGTCAGCCATCACCCGGCCAAGGCCAGCGTCCGCGCTAAGCGGCGTTGCCACGAGATCGTCGGCCCGCTTAAGCCGCGAGCGCACGACACCAGCCGGCATGCTCACATCCAGTACGTTGGTCGGCTCGACATGCTGGAAAGTGTATGGAGCGTTACAATCGAACAGGGTGAACATGTTCGGTCCGAGAACACACGCGCGACCGGCTTGCGTTACTTTGAGGCTTCCGGCCCGCAACAGAACCAGCACGAATCTTTCGTTCTGAGCCTTGGAAACCTGCTTCTTAGTCCGCTCACCATATTCGCGGGTGGCGCGGATTTCCGTGAGTGTCAGGTACCCAAGCGACGAGCACTTTATCTCCCCGGCGAAAGTTGCCTCGTTGCCGAAGCTCACAGAGCTCAGTCCGAATTTATCGTCGATGAAGTCGCACCATGCGCGCCGCGCATCTTTCGCATCCGCGCTGTTGAAGTAGAACGGCATCATCTGACTTCTCCGTTGGGCCGTTCGGCAGATTCGGGCGCTTGTTTCGTCGGCCACAACGCCCGATTCCTACCGTCAGAGTGCACGAGCGCTATCAGTGACCTTGACTTGGATCGGGTTCAAGCTTTTTGATTTCGCCCAAATCCGGGATGACGTCGGCTCCGGACGGCGGAACTCACACACCGTACTAAGGGAGGTTTCGGTGAGCTATACGCAAGAAATGCGTGAGGACCGGCGATCCATCAATCCCGTATTCAACAACCGCAAGCTCAAGCTCGGAACTTTTCAGACCAACCTCGACTACGGCTGCCTGATGGCCGACATCGAAGGCCGGCTGAAAATCAGTTGGCCGAATACATTGGCGCTGGCCAAGCTTTCCGACGAGATGGAGTTTGAGGCGCTGCTGCCGGTCGCGAGGTGGCGCGGCTTCGGCGGCAAGCTCAATCCGCAAGGCCCGGGCTTCGAAACCTATAGCTGGGCCGCCGGCATCGCCGCATCGACCCATAATGCCGGCGTTGTCGCGACCTCGCATTGCTCGATGAACCATCCGATCGTCGCGGCGAAACAAGGCACCGTCATCGATCATATTTCCGGCGGCCGCTTCATTCTCAACATCGTGACCGGCTGGAACAAGCCGGAGATCGATATGTTCGGCGCAGAAATTCTGCCGCACGAAGAGCGTTATGACATGGCTGAGGAATGGCTTTCCGTCATCAAACGGCTGTGGACCGAAGACGACGAATTCGATCACGAGGGCAAGTATTACAAGATCGAGAAAGGCTATCTGCAGCCGAAGCCGATTCAGCGGCCCTATCCGCCTATCATAAATGCCGGCGGCTCGGAGCGCGGCCGCCACTTCGCCTGCAAATATTGCGACATCGCTTTCACGGCGCTTGGCTCACCGGATTTCGAAAAGAACAAGGCGCAGATCGAAGGCTACCGCAAACTCGCGCGCGAGGAATATGGGCGCGAGATTGCCGTCTGGTCGTCGGCGAACATCATCCAAGCCGAAACCGAAGGCGAGGCGCGCCGTTTTCAGGACTACATCATCAACGAGAAGGGCGACTGGGAAGCCGTATCCTTCGCTCTGTCGACCATGGGCATCAACGCCAAGACCTTTCCGCCCGAGGCCATGGAGCATCTCAAGCAGTTCTTCATCGCCGGCTGGGGCGGGTATCCGCTGGTCGGAACCAAGGAGCAGGTAATCGACGGCCTCAAGAAGCTTTCCGACATGGGCCTCGACGGCGTCCTGCTGTCCTGGCCGCGCTACGAGGAAGGGATGCGGGAATTCAAGAACGTGACCTACCCGTTGCTGGTGCAAGCCGGATTGCGCTGAAGCAAGCTTCCAAAGCAAAAGCCCAGAGGAAACCCATGCCGCGTTTGGACGGGAAAGTCGCTATCGTCACCGGCGCCGCCGCCGGCCCAAAGGCGGCGCTGGGCTCGGTGTTCGCCAAGGCGCTGGCCGCCGAGGGCGCCAAAGTCGTTGTCGCCGACGCCAAGGATTGCGGCTCGGTCGCGGCCGAGATTGCCGCTGCCGGCGGAACGGCCCACCCCGTCCTCGCCGATGTTCGCGATGTCAAAGCGGTCACGGCGATGATTGCGGAAACGGAGAGAGAATTCGGCAGGCTCGACATTCTCGTCAACAACGCCGCCGTCGGTTCAAACATTCCGCCCGTCGCCATCGAAGACATCGATGTCGACCTGTGGGACGAGTTCATGGCGGTCAATGTGCGGGGCACTTTCCTCTGTACCAGGGCCGCCATTCCCGCGATGCGCCGGAACAATTACGGCAAAATCATCAATCTCGGCTCGACGACGATGCTGTCGGGCCTGTCGCATCGTCTGCATTACGTCACCTGCAAAGGCGCGATCGCTGCGATGACACGGTCGATGGCGCGGGAGCTTGGCCCGTCCGGCATCCGGGTGAATACCCTGGCGCCGGGGCTGGTGATGAACGATTCCGTCGCCGCGTCGATGGCGGGACGGCCGGGGTTGCACGATTTTGTTTTGAGCACACGGGCGATCAGGAAGGACGTTTTCGCCGACGAGCTCGTCGGCACCTTGATCTACCTGGCGTCGCCCGACAGCGACGCGGTGACCGGACAGTTCCTGATCGTCGACAATGGCGGCGACTATACGTGAAACGACCCGGCGGTCAGCGCGTTGACAGTTTAGCGGTCACGATGGAATGACGCGGTGGAATGACGTATCTGTTGCGGCAGAACCCCGCCGAGGCAGCCCCCGCATTGCCCACCATCCGCCTTTGTTTTCACGTCGCATTTGAGGCGTTCCTTCGCTTCAACCGCGATGACGGCTGGGCGATTGCCAGCCACATCGCGCTGTCGATCTTGATGGCGGTATTCCCATTTCTGATCGTGGTCACGGCGCTCGCCGGCTTCATCGGCTCGGTCAATCTCGCCGACGAGGTCGCCCGACTGGTATTCGCGGCGTGGCCTCATCAAGTGGCGGGCCCGATCGCCAGCGAAATCCACAACGTACTCACTACCGCGCGTGGCGGCGTCCTGACGCTCGGCGCCGTCTTCGCAGTCTATTTCGCCTCCAGCGGCATCGAAAGCCTGCGCATCGGGCTCAACCGCGCCTACGGATTGCGGGAAGAGCGGAGCTTTTGGCTGTTGCGGCTGGAATCGATCGGCTACGTCCTTGTCAGCGCGATCGCGCTTCTGGCGCTGGCGTTTTTGGTGGTGCTCTGGCCGCTGATGTTCAAAGCCGCGGCCGCTTACGCTCCCTGGCTCGAGCCGCTCCAGCCCCATCTCAATTTCGCGCGCTTCGCCATCGGCGGCATGGTGCTCGCGGTAGCGCTTTTCATTCTGCATATGTGGTTGCCGGCCGGACGGCGCACCCTCGGCCGAGTCTGGCCGGGGATAGCAGCGACGCTGGTGCTGTGGCTCGCCTGCGGCTTCGCCTACGGCCACTATCTCGCGGATTTCGCCCAGACCTACGTGACTTATTATGCCGGCCTCGCCTCGGCGATGATCGCGCTGGTATTTCTCTATTACAGCGCCTGGATTTTCGTCTATGGCGGCGAACTCAACGCCGAAATCGCTCGCGTGCGGGAGCAAGCACGGTAGCTGATACCGTCAAACCCGGGCGTTATTCGACTGCCGGGTGAGCTCCGGCAGGGAAGCTGCTTCCAGCACGTCTTCGAAATTCCGCAGCCCCGGCCGCTTCGCGTTGACCAGCACCGCCATGTTGCCGGGCTTGTGGCGGTTGGTGCGCATCAATTCATGGGCGTAGGGAATCTTCTCCCAGGGGAACACATCGCTCATGCAGGGATCGATGCGGCGATCAATGACAAACCGATTGGCGGCGCTCGCCTGCTTCAAATGCGCGAAGTGCGAGCCCTGCACGCGCTTCTGCCGCATCCAGACATAGCGCGCGTCGAAGGTGATGTTGTAGCCAGAGGTACCGGCGCAGAACACGACCATGCCGCCGCGTTTGACGACCAGACAAGAGACCGGGAACGTCGCCTCGCCGGGATGCTCGAACACGATGTCGACGTCCCGCTTGCCGGTGATATCCCAGATCGCCTTGCCGAAGCGGCGCGCCTCTTTCGCCCAGGCGTCATATTCGGGCGTGCCGACCTTGGGCATCGCGCCCCAGCAGTTGAATTCCTTGCGGTTGATGGCACCCTTGGCGCCGAGATTGAACACGTATTCCATCTTGGAGTTGTCGGACACGACAGCGATGGCATTCGCGCCCGAAGCGGCGACAAGCTGGAGGCCGAACACCCCGAGCCCACCCGAGGCGCCCCAAACCAGCACGTTGTCGCCCGGCTTGAGCGTATGCGGCGGATGGCCGAACAGCATGCGGTAGGCGGTGGCGAGCGTGAGCGTGTAGCAGGCCGACTCTTCCCAGGTCAGGTGCGCCGGCTTCTGCATGAGTTGCCGCGACTGCACGCGGCAGAATTGCGCGAACGAGCCGTCCGGCGTCTCGTAGCCCCAGATACGCTGTGACGGCGACAGCAGCGGATCGCCACCGTTGCATTCCTCGTCGTCGCCGTCGTCCTGATTGCAGTGGATGATTACTTCGTCGCCGACGCTCCAGCGCCTGACCTTCGAGCCGATCGCCCACACGACGCCCGACGCGTCCGAGCCCGCGACATGAAAAGGATTTTTGTGGACGTCGAGCGGCGAGATCGGCTGGCCAAGCCCGGCCCACACGCCGTTGTAGTTGACGCCGCCGGCCATGACATAGACCAGCACCTCATCATCGCCGATCGGCCAGGTCGGCAGCACTTCGTGCTGCATCGCCGTCTCCGGCGGGCCATGACGCTCCTTGCGGATCGCCCAAGCGTGCATGTTCGCCGGCACGTGACCGAGCGGCGGAACTTCGCCGATGTCGTAGAGGTCTTTCAGCGGCGCTGCCGACGGTTTCTTTTGCGCGACGGCCATGGCGGACAGCTCCCGGTTGATCGGCCGAATTTGCGATCTTTAGTGTGCCGCAGTTGATGTTGCAGCGCAATAAGTAGTTCGGACTTGGCCAGGTTCCCATCCCGAACGGTTACTGACAGAGGGCGCCGCAGGCCTTATGGTCGCCCGGCAATGGCGGTGCCTGGTCAATGTGGCCCGGCACAAGGGGACATTCGGGGGAAGGCATGGAACCTCAGAGCATTATCGTTTGGCTCATCGTTGGCGGCGTGGCCGGCTGGCTTGCCGGCATGGTCGTCAAGGGCGGCGGCTACGGATTAATCGGCGATATCATCGTCGGCATCGTCGGCGCGTTCATCGCCGGCTGGCTGTTGCCGCGAGTAGGGATCGTCATCGGTGCCGGCATCGTCGGCGCGATCATCAATGCCTTCATCGGCGCGGTCATACTGCTGATCGTCCTGCGGCTGATCAAACGCGTTTAATGCTTCTTCAACGCCGCCTGCCTAGCTTCGCCACGACCAAGCGAGGCGGCGCGGGCAATGGCCCTGTTCGAGATATCCCCCGGGCGAAGCGCCGCGGCGCAGCCGCCGCGCATTGTCGAGTTCGATCTGCCTCGCCGTCATCGTCGCCGAGGCGGTGTTTCTCGCCGGTTCGTACTTCACGGGGATGTGGCTCGTTGCGAAGGATGGCGGCGGGGTCGCCACCGACTTCGTCAATGTCTGGGCTGCCGGACGCCTGGTGCTTAGCGGCCATGCGGCCGCGGCATACGATTGGCCGACCCACAAGCTCGCCGAAGACGCCGCACTGGGCCATGCTTTCGACGGCTATTACGGCTGGCATTACCCGCCGCCGTTTTTGTTCGTCGCCGCCGCCCTCGCCTCGCTGCCTTACACGTTCGCTTATCTGGCCTGGACCGCGGGAACCTTCCTGCTCTATCTGGCGGCGATACGCACCATCATCGGCGATCGCATCGGGTATCTCCTCGCCGCGGCGTTTCCGCCGGTCCTGGCAAATTTTTTCGTCGGGCAAAACGGCTTTCTCAGCGCGGCGTTGTTCGGCGGCACTCTCGTTCTCATCGAGCGCCGCCAGTCGATCCTTGCCGGCGTGCTGCTCGGGCTGCTGAGCTACAAACCGCATCTGGGTTTGCTGTTTCCCATCGCACTCGTGGCCGCCGGCCAATGGCGTGTGATCGCGACCGCCAGCATTGTTGCGTCGCTCATGGCGGTCGCATCGTGGTTTGCGTTCGGCAGCGAGAGCTGGCTCGCGTTCCTCGGCAACATCGGCCAATCCTCGCAGGCCGTTTTCGCCGAGGGCAAGGCGAATTGGAGCAAGCTGCAAACCGCATTCGGCCTGGTGCGTTCGCTCGGCGGCAACGAGACACTGGCGTGGACCGCGCAAGCTGCGGTGACGGCGACCGCGGCGGTGGCTGTCGCCCTCGTCTGGCGCAGTCGCATCTCTTACGAGATGAAGGCGGCAGTGCTCGGCACCGGAGCCCTGCTGGCGACGCCGTATCTCTACACCTACGATCTCGCCGTTCTCGCCGTACCGCTGGCTTTCCTGTTCCGGCTCGGCCGCGCGCGGGGCTTTTTGCGCAACGAATTGGCCGGCATCGGCGTAGCCTGCCTGTTGATCCTTATCTTCATCCTGCCGGCCGTGAAAGTGCCGGTAGGGCTTGTTGCCATTGTCATCGTGACCGCGCTGATCGCGCGCCGCGCCTTCGCTGCGCAGAGCGCCGCGGCGTGAGCACGCAGGCGATGATCCAATCGCCGGCGGCGAAGCAGCCGTCGGCCACGCGCCTGATTCGCCTGATCGGCCTGACGCTTGCGCTCGGTTATCTGATCGTTCTCGGCGGCGCGTATCTCAAAGGCGAATTTCCGATCGACCCGCAAGGCCGGGTGATCGCCAACGACTTCGTCAATGTCGTCGCCGCCGGGCGGCTGACCCTCGATGGCAATCCGGCTGCGGCTTACGACTGGCCGATCCACAAGCAGGCCGAAGTCCGCGTCATCGGCCATGACTTCGAGGACTATTACGGCTGGCATTATCCGCCGACATTCCTTTTTGTTGCCGCCGCGCTGGCGACGCTGCCCTACCTGACTGCCGCTATCGGCTGGCTCGCGGCGACCTTCTTTGCCTATGCGGCTGTGCTCGCCGGCATTCTCGGCCGGCGCACCGGCATTCTGGTTGCGCTCGGATTTCCCGCCACGATCTGGAACATAACCGCCGGCCAAAACGGTTTCCTCACCGCCGCACTCATCGGCGGCACGCTTGGGCTCCTGGAAAGGCGACCGGCACTCGCCGGCGTCTGTCTCGGGCTCCTCACCTACAAACCCCAGTTCGGCTTGTTGTTTCCGCTGGTGCTAATCGCCGATCGGCGCTGGCACACAATTGCAGTGGCAGCGTTCGTCGCGGTCAGCCTTGCTGTTCTATCGTGGCTCGTTTTCGGCAGCGCCAGTTGGGAAGCCTTTGTCCACTGGATGCCGATCACAAGCCGGGTCGTGCTGACTGAAGGCCATGCCGACTGGAATTGCTTGCAAAGCCTGTTCGGCCTGGTCCGCTCATGCGGCGGCAGCGAGCAATTGGCATGGACCATTCAGGCAGCCGGCAGCCTCGCGGTCGCCGTCGCGGTCACCGGCCTGTGGCGCAGCCGCGCGCCTTTCGATCTTAAGGCCGCGGCGCTCGCCGCCGGCACGCTCGTCGTTACGCCTTACCTCTATATGTACGATCTGGTGGTGCTCGCGGTCGCGGTGGCGTTTTTGCTGCGATTTGCTCTGGAACAGGGCTTTCGCCCCAGCGAGGTGGCCGGACTTGGCGCCGCCGGTGCGCTTATCCTGATTTTCCCTTACATCAAGACCCAGGTCGGGCTTGCCGCGGTATTGATCGTGCTAGTTCTGGTGGCGCAGCGCGCGCTTGCGGTTACCCGCCTTACTCCGCAGGAACCATAGCAGGCACCGGCGGAGCGAGGTCGAAGCCGCTTTGCCGGCGCGCGATGATCTGCCCGACCCGCCGCGCCGCAACGATCGCCAGCGCCGCAACCACCACGCCACCGATGAGGTCAATGAAATAGTGGCCGCCGTTGAGCGGCGTCGCCGCCAGCATGGCGGCGTTGACCAACAGCGCGAGCGGCCGCAGCCAGCGGATCGTCCACAAAGCCCAGCCGAACAGCACGGCAGACGCCGCGTGAAAACTGGGGAAGGTAACAATGCCGCCGAGCCCCAAAAGCTCGAGATGGCGCAACACGCCCTCGCGAGTCGGAGGCAGATCGCGCAGCTGATCGAGATAGGCGCCCGGATTGATATTTTTGAGACTGGCGGGATCGAGCCCGATCTCGTGATAGACGCCGATTGCCGGCACCAGCGCCGAGATGATGGTCGTGGCGGCAAGAGCCACGCCAAAAGCGAAAGTGAATTCTTCGATGCGCTGATAGCGCCGGTTCGCGGCTAGCACGACCGGTATGGCAAAGAGCGGCCAACCGATCATCGCGTAGCCTACATTCAGCCAGCTCGCGAGCGATGGACGATCGTCGACGAAATGGACATAGGCAGCCCAGTCGAGCCCCATCGCTCGATCCGCGGCGAGCAAAGCGGAGTCCTGCATGGGTAAATTGATGGCTGCAGCGACATAGGTCATCGGCGCCATGACCGCCGTGGTCAGCACGATCTGCGCGGTGGCGCCGAGCACGAACATGACTTGCGGATCGCGTCGCGTCGGCGAGCGAGCGTTGGCGTGCGCGAAGCCTGCGTAAAGGCCGACATAGCCGACGGCGATCAACACCCCAACCGGGGCGATGGAGAAATCCGTGACCAAAACGCTGAACGCCAGCATCGCGGCCAACGTGCCGACGACGATCCAGTTAAACAGGAAGAAACGCCAGGCCGCTTCGGTTTCGTCGGACGTTATGACGGATGCTGCTTGCATGCCGGCAAACTGGCCCGGCAGACCGTTAAAGCCCGGGAAACCCGATGGTTAAAATCGGGTAAGCGGCATGACTATGCTTTAAGCGGCATGAATATGCTTAATGTTGCGTCGCAATAAAATACGCGTCACATTGAATGTACTTAAATACCTTGACGGCCCGATGGACGATCAGCCGCGCCGCGACGAGGTACGAGGCGACAAGCCTTTACGAGGCGATAAGCCCTTACGAGGCGATAAGCCTTGGATATTCCGGACTTATGCCGGGCATTCGACCGCCGCGGCCTCGAATGAGCTTTACCGGAAGAATCTGGGCAAAGGGCAGACCGGCCTCTCGGTCGCCTTCGACCTGCCGACGCAGACCGGATACGACGCCGATCATCCGTTAGCCAAAGGCGAAGTCGGCAAGGTCGGCGTGCCGATCTCGCATATCGGCGACATGCGCATGCTGTTCGACGGCATCCCGCTCGGCGCGATGAACACGTCGATGACGATCAATGCCACCGCCGCGTGGCTGTTGGCGCTCTATGTGGCGCTCGCCGACGAGCAAAGCGTGCCGCGCACCAAGCTTACCGGCACGACGCAGAACGACATCATCAAGGAATATCTTTCGCGCGGCACGTATGTATTTCCGCCCGCCCCGTCGATGCGGCTCACCAAGGACGTGATCCTGTTCACGACCAAGGAGATGCCGAAGTGGAATCCGATGAATGTCTGCTCCTATCACCTGCAGGAAGCCGGCGCGACCCCGGTGCAGGAGCTGGCCTTCGCGCTTGCCACCGCCATCGGCGTGCTGGACGCGGTAAAGGCGTCCGGGCGAATGCGCCGAAGATGAATTCGGCGAGGTGGTCGGGCGTATTTCGTTCTTCGTCAATGCCGGACTGCGTTTCATCACCGAAGTCTGCAAGCTGCGCGCCTTCACCGAGCTGTGGGACGAGATCACGCACGAACGCTACGGCGTGACCGATTTAAAGCACCGGCGCTTCCGCTATGGCGTGCAAGTCAACTCGCTCGGCTTGACCGAGCAGCAGCCGGAGAACAATGTCGCCCGTATTCTCCTCGAAATGCTTGCGGTGACGCTGTCGAAGGACGCCCGCGCGCGCGCCGTGCAACTTCCGGCCTGGAACGAGGCGCTTGGACTGCCGCGGCCGTGGGATCAGCAATGGTCACTGCGCATGCAGCAGATCCTCGCCTACGAGACCGACCTGCTGGAATATGGCGACATTTTCGACGGCTCGCCGGTCATCGCCGCCAAGGTCGCGGACCTGAAGAAAGCGGCAAAGGAAGAGCTCCGGCAGATCGAACAAATGGGCGGCACGGTCGCGGCCGTCGAATCCGGCTATCTCAAGCAACAACTCGTCGAGTTCGAATTCGCGACGTGTCGAAGCAATCGAGCGCGGCGAACAGACCGTGGTCGGCGTCAACCGTTTTGTCGAAACCGAACCATCGCCGCTGGCGGATGCAGCGGACGCGGTACTGACCGTCTCGGAGGAAGCGGAGATCGGCCAGATCGCACGGCTCACGGCGTGGCGCGCCGAGCGCGACAACGATGCGGTCGCCGCCGCGCTGGCAGCTTTGCGCCAGGCGGCGCAAACCGGCGCCAATATCATGCCGCCGTCGATCGTCTGCGCGAAGGCCGGCGTCACCACCGGCGAATGGGGCTTCGCGCTACGCTCCGCGTTCGGCGAATACCGGGCGCCGACCGGCGTCGGCACCGCGATGCGCAACGATGCCGAAGGGCTCGACGACATCCGCGCCGAAGTCGATCGCGTTTCAAGGAAGCTCGGCCGGCGCCTGAAGTTCCTGATCGGCAAGCCGGGCCTCGACGGCCACTCCAACGGCGCCGAGCAAATCGCCGCTCGCGCCCGCGACGCCGGCATGGACGTTGTCTATGACGGCATCCGTCTGACGGCGGAGGCTATCGCGGCGGCGGCGGCCGAAAAGAACGTGCACGTCATCGGCCTTTCGATTCTGTCCGGGTCGCACCTGCTACTGGTGCACGACGTCATGGCGCGCATGAAGGAGGCCGGCATCGACGACGTGCCGGTCGTGGTCGGCGGCATTATTCCACCGCAGGACGCCAGCGCCTTGAAAGATGCCGGCGTCGCCGAGGTCTACACGCCGAAGGACTTCGAATTAAACCGGATCATGGCCGACGTGGTGCGCATCGTCGAAGACACCGCGCCAGGCAACTAAAGCCTGCGCTACTTTTCGGGATCGTGCGCCGCAGGAGCGGCCGGCACCACCGCCGCGAGCGCTTCACTGAGTGCGCTCGGGCTCAACGGCTTCCGCAGGTAGACATTCATTCCGGCAGATCGCGCGGCGCTCTCGTCGTCGGCTTCGGTGCGCCCGGAAATGCCGATGATCGCTGTTTGCCCCGAGCGGCCGGCCAGCGCGCGAATTCGGCGTGTCGCCTCCAGCCCGTCGATCCCCGGAAGTGTCATATCCATCAGCACCGCGTCGTAACCGCGCGTCACCGCCGCGACCGCTTCCTCGCCCGAGCCGGCGAAGTCGGCGCGATGCCCGAGTTCGGTGAGAATGGTGTTGAGAATGACCCGACCGTAGGGATTGTCCTCGACGCAAAGGACGGCAAGCCTCCGCAGCAGAGCCGCCGGCCGCCGCTCCGGCGCATTTTCGGCTGCATCTTTGGCGGCGAGCGAAAGCACTGCCGAAAAACGAAACGACGAACCACGGCCATGCCTGCTGGTGATGCTCAGATCGCCACCCATCCGCTTCGCGAGCACCTTGACCACGGCCAGTCCAAGCCCGGTGCCGCCGTAGCGGCGAGCGATATCCGCATTCGCTTGCGTGAACGGGCGGCACAGACGCCTGATCTCGGCGGGCGTCAGGCCGATGCCGCTGTCGGTGACGGTAAACGCGAGCTTGACGCGCCCGCGAGGCGCAGGCGCCGCGCTAACATCGATGCGTACCGAGCCGCGCTCCGTGAACTTCACCGCATTGTCGATGAGATTTTCCAGCGCCGCCCGCAACCGCACCGCGTCGCCGACCAACATCTCCGGCAAAGCGTCCGCGACCGTCACCGCCGCGGTAAGGCTCTTCGTTTCCGCGCGCGAGGAAAGCAAACCCGCCAGCACGTCGATAAGACGGCGCGGACGGAAAACCTCCTCCCTGAGGATCAGCGACCCGGCGTCCGCCTTGGCCGCGTCGATCATCAGCGTCGTGAGCGAAGCCAGATGCTCGGCGCTCGCCTTGATGTCGGAAGCCCAGCGCCGCTCGCGCTCGCCGAGATTGGAGCTTGCCAATAGCTCGCCGAGCGCGAGGATGCCGGTGAGCGTGGTGCGGATGTCGTGCGCGTAGGCGACGAGCGAAGCTTCGGTCACGCGGGCAGGTGACACGCGCCGCGGCGGCCGGCGCCGCGCCGGCTCGGCCGCGGACTTTTTTTTGCTCGTTTTCAGACGCGCCATGGCTGCCCCGCCGTTCAGCATGCCATGCGGATCAAACAAAACAAGCGCGGGATCGCGAATTAGTGGCCAAAGTCTTTAAAGACCAAGCCTTTAACGACAAAGACCAAGCCTTTAACGACAAAGACCAAAGCTTTAACGACCAAGCCCCACCATGCGCCTGATGTCCGCCGCCGTCGCGCCGGTGGCGCGCAACTCGCGCAAGCTCGTCGCCAACGTGGATTTCGACAGCTTGCGGCCGCCCCGTCAAGAATGATCTTATGATGATGGTAGATCGGCTCCGGCAGCCCGAGCAGCGCCTGCAACATCCGGTGAATGCTGGTCGACCAGAACAAATCCTGTCCGCGCACCACCTCCGTCACGCCCTGGAGCGCGTCGTCGAGGGCGACCGCAAGGTGATAGCTCGTCGGCACTTCCTTGCGAGCAAGCACGACATCGCCCCACATCTGCGGCGCCGCGGCGACGATGCCGGACTGGCCCTGCGGACCGGTGCCGGTTTCGGTCCAGGTCAGCACGCCGGCACGCGCCACCGCCGCGTCCATGGCGAGCCTCAGCGTGAACGGTTCATTCTCGTGCCGCCGGCGTTCGCGTTCGGCCCGTTGCATTTTGCGGGCCCGGCCCGGGTAAAGCGGGACGCCGTCGGGATCGCGCGGCCAATGACCCTGCCGATCGCGCTCGGCGACCAGCGCACTGATCTCGCTGCGGCTCTCGAAACTCGGATAGACAAGCCCCGTCGCTTCGAGTTTGGCCAGGGCAGCTGCGTAGTCGTCAAAATGCTCGCTCTGCCGCCGCACCGCGGGTTGCCAGGAAAGACCGAGCCAGGCGAGGTCCTCGTAGATTGCCGCCTCGTATTCCGGCCGGCAGCGTGAAGCGTCGATGTCCTCGATGCGCAGGAGAAGCCTCCCGCCGACCTCGCGCGCCATGTCGTAGTTCAGCAAAGCCGAATAGGCATGGCCGAGATGCAGATAGCCGTTCGGACTTGGCGCGAAGCGAAAGATGCGCGTGTACATCGGCGATTGCTTCCGTGATCGGCAAGATCGACTAATGACGGCAGCTCACCTCCATCAGGTAAGCTTACCGTTCGCGTTTCGCATACAGCCTGTAGGACGACCGGACATGACGAGGCACACTCATATCCACACCGAAGCCGATCTCGATGCCGCATTGGCGGCGATCGGGAAAGCCGATCCGCGATTTACCGCGCTGGTAGCCCAAGCTGGGCGGCCGCCGTTGCGGCGGCGGCCGGATGGTTTTCCCGGTCTTGCCGCCATCATTGTGGCACAGCAGCTTTCGACCGCCAGCGCGAATGCCATCTGGGGACGGCTTGCCGCAGCATTCGATCCGCTCGAACCCGCGGCCATCCTGCGCGCCCGTCCGGCGCGGCTGGCGCGGCTCGGGCTGTCGGCGCCCAAAATTCGCGCGCTCAAGGCGATCGCGCGTGCTGTCGAGCGCGACGAACTGGCGCTCGCCGCGCTCGGCAACCTTTCCGCCGAAGAGGCGCACGCGGCGCTCACCGTCGTGCACGGCATCGGCCCGTGGACTGCCGACATCTATCTGCTGTCTTGCCTCGGTCACGCCGATGCATGGCCAGCCGGCGACCTGGCGCTCCAGGAGGCCGCTCGCGTCGCCTTCGGCTTGCCGGCAAGACCGACCGCCAAGGAGATGCAGGCGCTGGCGGATCCGTGGCGGCCGTGGCGGGCAATCGCGGCCAGAATCCTGTGGACGTATTATCGCGCCGCCGCCGAAGCAAAGGCAAAATCGTCCGCCGCCAAGCGGTCGCCACCGCGAGACCGCGTCCGGCCCGCTACTTCACCACCAAAACGCCCCTCGTCTCCTGGTGGAAGTCATCGAAAAACTCGTAGCGGCCCGGCGCCAAAGCGCGCACGTTGACAATGCCTTCGCTGCCGGGCGCAATGACCTTTTCGACCCGCAGCGACACGCTCTCGAATTCCATCGGCACCGCATCGAGGTTCTTGACCCGCAGGGCCAGCGGCTTGTTTGCCGGCGCTTGGACTTCGGCCGGCTGAAAATGATGACCTTTGACGGAGATCGCGACTCCTTCCGCGCGAGCGGCAACGCCGGCGGCCACAATCACGACGCCCGCCACCAACACGGCGGCGATCGTCCGCTCCCAAGTCAATTTCGCTCTCATCGTTATCTCCTTCAGATCGGCGATCACCGCCAAAGCCGGGCGAAATTCTAGAATTCGAACTCCAACAACAGCCTTGCCCGCTGGCGGGAAAAATCCGTCAGATCGAAGGCGGATGCGACGTCGACCTCATGGCCTGCGACCTGGGCCTCCCAAGACGCGCTCATGAGCACCTTGGAGCTGATTTTCCAGAACAACGTCGGACCCAAATAAACGGCATCGCCAGTAAACGAGTTGAACCCCAGTCCCTCATAGTGGCGCAGATACCAAAGGTCCGCGCCGATGACGACGTTGGGAATGACCTGGAAGGCGAGCGCCGACGAGGCGCCGAAGGTCGATTCGTTGGTCCAACCCGGAGAGGAATTCGTTCCTTCCGGCTCGTAGAGAAGATTGAAAGCGAGGAACAAGCGGTTCTTGATGATCTCGGTATCGGCTTCAAGCTTGGTTTCCAGACCGTAATTCGACACCGGAACGCCGCTCGTCTCATCGCGGCCATGCCATTCCGGTTCGACCGACAGCGTAACGGCGAACGGCGAAGGATTGCGCTCGACGAGAAGAAATCTGAAGTCGCCGCTGAGGCCGTTGATCGTCCCCATGTTGCGATCAGCGAGACCGGGCGCCCCGTTGATATTGTAGTATGAGATCGTCGGCCCGAGTTCGATCTGGACGTACTGATTGGGCGTATATTCAAATTCGAGCTCAGTCTCGCTCACCCCGTAGCGCCCGCCGCGCTTGCCGAAATTGGCTTGGGTGTCCGGCTCGATCGCCTTCTCGCCTTCTATTCCGGTCGACGAGCCGACGGTGAAACTGCCGAAGAGATACTTGGTTTCAAGTTCGTGAAACGCGCTCTCGCTCTGCGCGGCGGCGCGCAGCGGATTCGCGAACACGAACGCTGCCACAGCGAAACAAAGCAACAGGCGTGTCGCCAAACAGCGATTGCAGAAAAAACCCGACATGATTTTCCCGCGAAGGCGGGCGCACCCCCTGCGCCGCAACTCCGCCATGAATGCGCGGCAACGGCTGCCGGCGTCAAGTACAAATTCAAATATTCCAAAATATTAGAGCCATTCTATACTACAATTGTTTTGAACTATTCTAAATCTTCAAGTTTAGAATGCTTTCAAACAAAGGGCGTACCAATGACTAAACCGACATGCGGCGGCCCGGCGAGGCGCGATGCGTGGCGCGCCGCGGACAGTCTGGCGCTGTGTTTTAACGACAATTCTATCGTGCCGTTGTCTTCGCGAAATGGGGAAGCCGGTGAAACTCCGGCGCGGTCGCGCCACTGGATTGGCCTGTGATTTGTATCGGTCGAGAGCCAGACCCTCTTCGTGATTGGCGCCATTCTAACGGGGACGGGCGCATCGATACCGCGCCGGTGTCGATGACTCGCTTAAGCGGCACGGACAGGCGCTGGAATCTCGCGTCGAGCGGATGCACTGGCGCGATCTTACAGATTGCGAACCATTTTACTTTCAAGACTGAGCCGCGAACTCAAGTCTACAGTAATTCTAAAACATAGACGTTGACGTTGCTTTCGGTCGCCTGCTTGATCTTTCCGGTCAATCGGGGCGCGCAAGAATTTCTCGCTTTTTTGAATCTATTTCTCGCCGGCAGGCGATAGCAGCTGTTCCCGCTCGGCTTCGCTTCACGCCTTGACGAATGGGTCGAATTGTAGCATTGGCTACATAATAACGCCGATGGTTAATGAGAGCATTTGGATGCCCTTCTGGAAGAGTCCCAATCGGCGGCCGTATGACGCGGCGACTTTGAGACAGTCGCCGGGGGCGGAAGCGTGGCCGGATTGCAACAACGCGCATCAAAAAACTTTTCGGCGGATTGACACGAACAACATTCGGTCGTTGAATTCTCATCGTTCAGGTGCGCTGATCGCGTTGATCAGCCAAGAGGGAATTCGGTGCGGCTCGCCGTTTCGGCGACGGGCCAAATCTGGAGCTGCCCCCGCAACTGTTGGCGGTGAGTCCTTCTCTCAGATGCCACTGGCCTTTGCGGTGCAAAGGCTGGGAAGGCGGAGAAGGATGAGGATCCGCGAGCCAGGAGACCTGCCTGAACAGAAGTCATCCTTTCCGGCGTGCGGGGTGCGCGATTGGGGCGGGCTTCCGCTGTGGTGACGGAGCAAGTTGTCACACGGATGGGGGCCGCGATGGCTGACTTGGTACGGATTCTATCGAACAGGACTTTCACCCGCCCGAAGATCGGCAAAATGCCGATGCGCGCAGCCGTCATACCGCGCCCATCGCTAAAGCTTTGGCTGGCGACCTCTGCCGCCGCCATCATGTTTGCCGGAAGCGCCGCGGCCGACGACACCATGGTGACGAAGGCTCCGGCGATTCCCTTCAGCAATTCGCCTGCCTACAACTGGACCGGATTTTATGTCGGCGGTCACCTCGGCGTGGCGTGGGGAAGCTCGAATTGGTCGGCGGGTCCCGGCATCAACGGCTCGACCAATCTGTTTCAAACACTCGACACCTTCAACGAAGGCGGCAGCTTCTTCGCCGGGGTTCAGGGTGGCTACAATTATATGCTGCCCAACCGGGTTCTCATCGGTGGCGAGGTTGATGCATCGTTCCCGGCCTGGCCAACGCTGCCGACCGGCGTAAATCCGTTCGGCGTCTCTATTGGCGGCAGTTCGGCATTTGTGTCGCCGACGCTTGGCGCCGCGAGTTTTGCCGAAACGGTACTGGAGTCCGGCACGGTGCGGGGCCGCATCGGTTATGCTCCCGGTAGCTGGCTGTTCTATGCGACCGGCGGTTTCGCCTGGACCTACGATCATCAGTCGCTCACCCAGGTCTCTACCGGCAACACCGAGACGCCGTTCGTGTGGCGGCTGGGCTGGACCGCGGGAGCCGGCGTCGAGGTGCCGATTGCGCCGCACTGGACCGCGCGGGCGGAATATCTGTTCACCGATTACGGCAACAAAAACACCGCGTTCTTTGCCGGCGCGCAGCCGTTCAATTCCGACTTCACGCTGCAAGAAGTCCGCGTCGGCGTGAATTATCAGTTCAACAACGACGCGGTGCCGGCCTACGGGGCCGCCATGGTCACCAAAGCCAAGGCCGTGGAGGACCCGGACCTGGTCAATTTCCATGGCCAGTCGACGTTTGTCTGGCAGGGCTATCCGTCGATCCGGTCGCCATTTGAAGGTCCCAACAGCCTTCCACACGGCGGCCAAGCGCGCGAGACGGCGGATGCAACGCTCTTCGCCGGCCTGCGGCTTTGGCAGGGTGCCGAGCTCTGGGTCAATCCGGAGCTCGATCAGGGCTTTGGCATCGGCGACACGCACGGCGTCGGCCGGATTTCCGAGCGGCGAGGCTTACAAGCTCGGCACAAACGATCCTTATGCCCGCGTGCAGCGTTATTTCGTCCGCCAGACCATCGATCTCGGCGGCGCGACGCAGAAGCTGGACGCCGACATCAACCAGTTCGCCGGTTCGGTAACGGAGAACCGCCTCGTGCTGACAGTCGGCAAGTTCGCCATCGTCGACATCTTCGACACCAACAGATACGCCAACAATCCGAAGGCGGACTTCCTCAACTGGTCACTCATCAATGCCGGCACATTCGATTATGCCGGCGACGCGTGGGGCTACAGCTACGGCGCCGCCGCCGAGTGGTATCAGGGCCGCTTCGCATTCCGCGGTGGCGTGTTCGATCTTTCGGCGACGCCGGCGGGCGGCGGGATGAACCAGTTCGCCTACGGTCTCGATCCGGGTTTCACTCAATTGCAATATGTCGGCGAAATCGAAGAACGGCATGAGCTTTGGGGACAACCGGGAAAGCTCAAGGTAACCGGCTTCCTCAGCCACGGTCGCGCGGGGGATTTCCAGGACGCGATCAATCTATCGCAGCCCGGCCAGCCGTTTGCCGGCGACCCCAGCAACGCGCTGGCGTCAGTGCGCATTTACCGGAACCGGACCGGCGTGAGCCTCAACCTGGAGCAGCAGGTCAACGACAGCGTCGGTGTATTCGCCCGCGCCGGTTGGGCCGACGGCGCCATCGAACCGTGGGATTTCGCCGATATCGACCGCACGATACAGGCTGGCGTCTCGATCGCCGGCACGCAGTGGGGCCGCCCCGACGACACGATCGGCATCGCCGGCGTGGTCAACGGCATTGCCCCCGTGCACCAAGCCTACTTCAATGCCGGCGGTCTCGGACTCCTGATCGGCGACGGAGCATTGCCGAACCCCGGCCTCGAGGATCTCATCGAGGCCTACTACAGCTACGCGTTGACCCCCTCCCTGAAAGTCTCCGCCGATTACCAATTCATCATCAACCCGGCCTACAATACCCAACGCGGACCCGCGAATGTATTCGCTGGCCGTATCCACGGCGCATTCTGACGTAGACAGGCGCTCGCTGCCCCGGCTAAAGCGAAGCCCATCACGCTCGCGACGAGCGACGCCGGAGCGCACGGGAAAATGCATGGCCGCTGAACTCGATGGTCCGCGGCTTTCGCCGCACTCCGGAACTGCGCGACAGCTTGTCGTGTTCCTTCATGGCTACGGCGCCGACGGTAACGACCTCATCGAGATCGGCCGGGTCTGGCAACAATTCCTGCCGCATGCCGCATTCGTTTCGCCGCACGCTCCCGAGCCGTGCGGGCAGGCGCCGGTTGGACGGCAATGGTTCGCGTTGACGTTTCGCGATCCGAACGAACGCTGGGTCGGCGTCAACAAGGCGGCGCCGGCACTGGAACGCTTCATCGACGCCGAACTCACCCGTCTCGGCTTGCCGCCGTCCGCGCTGGCGCTGGTCGGCTTCAGCCAGGGCACCATGATGTCCCTGCATGTAGGCCTGCGGCGCGCGGTCGCGCCTGCCGCGATCGTCGGCTATTCGGGGCTGCTGGTGCTGCCGCCCGACGGCAATCCGGAAACCGTCGCCGCGGAAATCACGTCGCGTCCGCCGGTGCTTCTGGTGCACGGCGAGCGCGACGAACTCATTCCGTCGCAGGCATTATTTCAGGCGACCCAGGGGCTCGCGGCGCTCGGCGTACCGGTGGAATGGCACTTGTCCGCCGGCCTCGGCCACGGCATCGACCCCGAAGGGCTTCGCCACGGCGGCGAATTCCTCGCGCGGAATTTGCCGCGTTAAGCGGAATGCCACGACGGGCGGGCGCGGCCTTGAATACGCGCGCGGCTGGGCAATCGCTGGCTCGTCCTCCATCCACGTCGTGGCCCACCTGCCCAGCGATTATGGCCGCTGGCCCGCCGACCCGCGATTGGTGTCTCGGAGAGCGCCAGCAAAAATGCGCCTCCGCCTAAGCCGCGGGGCGGGCTTCACAATCCTGTCACGCCTACCTATAAACTAGTACCCGACGCCGCGGTGCGGCATGTGAGTTGGGTAGGAACGGTCTTGAACGCTCAAGTATCGCCATCGGGCTTTCCGGCGCTGGTCTTGAACGCGGATTTTCGCCCGCTGAGTTACTATCCCCTCTCGCTGTGGTCGTGGCAGGACGCGATCAAGGCGGTCTTTCTCGACCGCGTGAATATCGTCGCCAATTACGACCGCGCCGTTCACAGCCCCAGCCTCGAAATGAAGCTGCCGAGCGTGGTGTCACTCAAGACCTACGTGAAGCCGTCGACGCACCCAGCGTTCACGCGGTTCAACGTGTTCCTCCGCGACCGCTTCGCCTGCCAGTATTGCGGCGCACGAGACGACCTGACGTTCGATCATCTGCTGCCACGTTCGCGCGGCGGACACACAACCTGGAGCAACGTCGTCGCAGCCTGCTCGCCCTGCAATCTCAGGAAGGGCAACCTGACGCCGGACGAGTTCGAAAATGTGGCCGTCGCAACGGCCCTTCCAGCCGAGCGTGCAGCACTTGCATCGCAACGGCCGGCTGTTTCCCCCCAACTACCTGCACGACAGCTGGCTCGACTATCTCTATTGGGACACCGAACTCGATCCGTGATTGTTGTTGGATCGGCTTTGGCGGTCAGGAATGCGCGCAGCCGCAACGCCCTGGCGCCGATCAGGCTTGTGCGTCACGCTGATTTAGATCAAGCTTGCATTCTCGGGCGTAAGGGCCGGGACGCGATCGCACTGGCTTCATTCAAAATGGCGTTCCCGACGACCCTCGATCGGCATGCTCGGCCAAAAGGGAGTTCAAAATGCGTGCAGGGTTTCGGCAGTCCAGTATCGGCATGAACCACGGACAATGCGCAAACAGCGGCGGTCGGCGGTGGATCGTGTGCAGTGCCACGCTGGTGGCGCTCGGTGCGGCGCTTACGGGACTCTGGGCGGGGCAAACACGTGCCGCCGAAAGCGACATCAAGATCGCGCTGATTGCCGACAAGACCGGGCCGCTCGAGGCTTATGCAAAGCAGACCTCCGCAGGGTTCGCCATGGGACTTGCCTACGCGACTGACGGAACGATGATGGTCGACGGTCATAAGCTGGTCGTGATTGAGAAAGACAGCCAGACCAAGCCCGATGTCGGGCGCAATCTCTTGAACGAAGCCTATAACGACGACGGCGCCGACATCGCGGTCGGCGGGACCAGTTCGGCCGTCGCGCTGGCGATGCTGCCCGTCGCGCAGGACAACAAGAAGATTTTCATCGTCGAGCCTGCGGTCGCCAACTCGATCACCGGTGATAAGTGGAACCGCTACATCTTCCGCACCGGCCGTAATTCCACCCAGGACGCCGTCTCCAACGCCCTCGCGATCGGTAAGCCGGGCACGGTAGTAGCGACGCTGGCGCAGGATTACGCCTTCGGCCGCGACTTCGTCACCGCCTTCAAGAAGGCGCTGGCGCCCACCGGCGCCAAATTGGTTTTCGAAGAGTATGCACCGCCGCTAACCACGGATTTCACCGCGCCTGTTCAGCGCGTCTTCGATGCGTTGGCGAAAGAACAAGGCCGCAAGATCATTTTCGTCAACTGGGCCGGCGGCAATCCGCTGGCGGCGCTCAAGGCAATGGGACCGGAGCGGTTGGGCATTGAAATATCGACCGGCGGCAACATCCTGCCGGCGCTGGTTGCCTACAAGGATTTCCCGGGAATGGAAGGCGCCGCCTACTACTATTACGACATCCCGAAGAATCCGGTGAACGACTGGCTGGTCGCGGAGAACAAGAAGCGTTTCAACGGCGCGCCACCCGATTTCTTCACCTGCGGCGGCTTCATCGCCGCTCAGGCGGTCGTCCTGGCCTTGAAAAAGACCGGCGGTTCGACCGATACCGAGAAGCTGATTACCGCGATGGAAGGCATGGCGTTCGATTCGCCCAAGGGTACGGTTCTCTTCCGCAAGGAAGATCATCAGCTCCTGCAGCCGATGTACGCCTTCAAGATCAAGGTCGATCCGAACGTGCCTTGGGCGATTCCGGAACTGACGCACGTAATCACCATGGACGAGATGAATATCCCGATCGCCAACAAGCGCCAATAGGACGGGCATGGGGCGTTGGGCTCCCGGTTCCTGAGCAGGGTCGCGGAATGACCGACGACGTGCCTGCGCTATCGACCCGCGATCTGACGATCAGTTTCGGCGGCCAGGTCGCGGTAAATTCGGTGACCTGCGCCTTCCATCGGGGCACCCTGACGGCGATTGTCGGCCCCAACGGCGCCGGCAAGACCACCTACTTCAATCTTATCTCGGGACAATTGCGGCCGACGGACGGCACCGTGAGCCTGTTTGGCAGGGACATCACCCGGCTCGGCGCGCCGCAACGCACCCGGCTCGGACTCGGCCGCGCCTTCCAGCTCATCAACCTCTATCCGAGCCTCACGGTATTCGAAAACGTGCGGCTCGCCGTGCAATCAGTCGCGCAAATCCGCTTCGATTTTCTCAGCATCGCGGCGCGCAACACCGTCGTGCGCGACGAAGCGCGGCATTGGCTGGACCGCGTCAAGCTTACGCCGCGCGCGGATCTGACGGTGGCGGCGCTGTCGCACGGCGATCAGCGCAAGCTGGAAGTGGCGATCCTGCTGGCGCTTAAGCCACGCGTCCTGATGTTCGACGAACCCACCGCCGGAATGAGCCTCGATGAGATACCGACGATCCTCGACCTGATCGAAGGAATAAAATTGGAAACCCACAAGACGGTTCTGCTGGTCGAGCACCGGATGGACGTGGTGACGCGCCTCGCCGACCGCATCATCGTTTTGCAGGATGGGATGTTGATCGCCGACGGCCCGCCGGCGGAGGTCGTGGCGCTGCCGATTGTGCAGCAAGCCTATCTGGGCGTTCACGGCGCCGGCGAAATGCGGCGTGGATCACGGCCATGACTGACGCCGACGACACCTTGCTCCGGCTCGACGGCGTTTATACCAACATCGGCCGCTACCGCATTCTGCATGGCGTCACTCTCGCCGCCCGGCGCGGACGGGTGACCATGCTGCTCGGCCGCAACGGCGCCGGCAAGACGACGACTTTGCGCACCATCATGGGCCTGTGGAAGGCCCGACTGGGCAAGATCATTTTCGACGGCCGGCCGATCACTGCACTCGACACGCCGCACATCGCCCGGTTGGGGATCGCTTACGTGCCGGAGAATATGGGCATCTTCGGCAAGTTGACGGTGCGCGAGAATATGCTGCTCGCCACCGGGCGCCGCGGCTTCGACGAGGAACATTTGCAGCGCGCGCTCGAAAGCTTTCCGGCGCTGAAGATGAAATGGGAATCACCCGCGGGCTCGCTGTCGGGTGGACAGAAACAAATGCTGGCGATCGGCCGCGCCATCGTCGAACAGCGGCGGTTGCTGCTGATCGACGAGCCTACCAAGGGCTTGTCGCCGGCGATGGTCGATCAGCTGGTCGAGGCGCTGCTGCGGCTCAAGCGCGAGCACACGACCATCCTGCTGGTCGAGCAGAATTTTCGTGTCGCTGAAGCCGTCGGCGACGACGTCGCGGTGATGGATGAAGGACATACCGTTCATACCGGCGACATGATGGCGCTCGGCGCCAACCACGCATTGCAGCATCGGTTGCTGGGGCTGAGCATGGCGGACAGCCTATGAGCAGGCAATGGCTCGGCCAATTGAACCGTTGGGCGCCCTATGCGCTGACGCCGCTTGTTGTCGTTGCGGCGTTGCCGGCGATTGGACCGGGGCCCTGGGTGACGCTGACGGTCGCCGGGCTGACGATGGGTGTCATGTTGTTCATGGTGGCGTCCGGCCTGACGCTGATTTTTGGCTTGATGGATGTGCTCAATTTCGCCCACGCGGCGTTCGTCACCGTCGGCGCCTACATCGCCGTCACGGTGCTGCGGCCGCTCGCCGGGTGGACCAACGAGCTTTCGCTGACTCTCAATCTCGCCGCGTTGCTGGTGGCCTTGGCTGCCGCCGCCGCTGCCAGCGGCGCGCTCGGCTTTGTCTTCGAGCGCGTCATCATTCGACAGGTCTACGGTGCGCCGCTGCGCCAGATCCTGATCACGATCGGCGCTCTGACCGTCATCGAGCAACTGGTCATCGTGATTTGGGGGCCGCAGGCCCTGCCGCTGCCGAAGCCTGTCATGCTGCGCGGCAGTATTTTCATCGGCTCGTCGTCGATTGAGACCTATCGGCTGTTCGCGCTGTGTGTCGGTCTGGCGGTTGCCTTGGCGATGCATCTTTTCTTGACGCGCACTCGCCTCGGACTGGTGGTGCGGGCGGGCGTCGAGGATCGCGAAATGATCCAGGCGCTCGGCTATCACATCCGGCGCGTATTCGTCGGCGTGTTCATGGCAGGCACGGCACTCGCCGGCATGGGCGGCATGATGTGGGCGCAATACCAGGCCGTGGTCGGCAGTCAGATCGGCGACAGCATGACCATCCTCGTGTTCATCATTCTCATCATCGGCGGGCTCGGTTCGGTTGGCGGCTGCTTCATCGGCGCCATTCTGGTCGGATTGACGAGCAACTATGTCGCCTTCCTCGCGCCAAAAATGGCATTGGGATCGAACATTTTGCTCATGGCGCTGATCCTGCTGTGGCAGCCGCGCGGTCTGTTTCCGATAACCGAGCATCATTGAGGCGGCGATGGCGGCGCAGATCAACGAGACGCTTGAGGCAGCCGCCGGCAGCGAGCTTGCCGGCGCGGCGTCCCGCACAACGGTTCCCGCATCCCCCGGCGTTCGCCGCCGCTTTTCGTGGCTGAGCTGGATTGTGTCGGACGACCCGCCGGGCCGCGCCCTTCTGAACGTGACGCTCCTGGTGCTCCTCGCGGTGCTGTCGTTTGCGCCGTTCCTGTTTCCGGGCACCAAAGCGCTCGGCGTCGCCTCGCGCATCTGCATTTTCGTGATCCTGGTAGCGAGCTACGACCTCATGCTCGGCTTCACCGGCATCGTCTCGTTCGCGCATACGATGTTCTTCGGGATCGGCGCCTATGGGGTCGCCATCATGCTGGCCAAAGGCTGGGTCGGCTGGGGCGCCGTAATGCTCGGCGCCGTGGCCGGCGCCGTAGTGTCGATGCTGATCGCGGCGGTGATCGGCCTCTTGAGCCTTCGGCTCCGTACGATTTTCTTCTCGATGATAACGCTTGCCGTCGCCAGCTTCGCCCAGATCGTCGCCGAGCAATGGCGAAGTCTCACCGGGGGCGAAGATGGTCTGACCTTCGCGGTGCCGG
Organism: uncultured Planctomycetaceae bacterium; assembly: GCA_963833985.1. GTDB lineage: Bacteria > Planctomycetota > Planctomycetia > Isosphaerales > Isosphaeraceae > Aquisphaera. Next base: position 3,420,110 of record CAWIAD010000001.1, on the reverse strand, counting down.
CGATACTGAAACCCGGCTTCCGGCTGTTCCACGATCCTGTGATGGGAGTGCTGATCAACGGCCGGGTCATCACCTACTACATCACCTTCGCGGTTTCGCTGGTGCTGTTCCTGATCATGCTGCGCATCGTCAACTCGCCGTTCGGCCTGGTGCTTCGCGCCATCCGCGAGAACGAGTTCCGGGTCGAGGCCATGGGTTACCGCGTCGTCGCCTATCGCACCTGGATTTGCATCATTTCCGCCGTGATGGCGTCGCTGGCCGGCGGGTTGATGGCGCTGGTGCTGCGCTATAACGGCCCCGAAGCCACGCTGTCGTTCTCGCTGATGATCGACATCCTCTTGATGATCGTGATCGGTGGCATGGGAACCCTCTATGGCGCCGTCGTCGGCTCCATCGTCGTCGTCCTTGCTGAATACTATTTGGAGAATGCGCTCAACGCGGTGAGCAGTGCGACCGCCGGGATGCCGCTCATGTCGGCGTTGTTTCACCCGGACCGCTGGCTGCTGTGGCTGGGCATTCTGTTCGTGCTGATCGTGACGTTCCTGCCGCAGGAAATCGTGGGGCGGTTGCGGCGACGCCGGTAGCGCGGGCGTTATCAGCCACCTACCCGCAAGCCTAACCGACACAAGTTCAAGCGATCACGGCGTGCGGTACGGCTATTGGCTTAGAGCGCAGGGAGGAGATCGCCCCATGCTCCCGCCAGTGCGCAAGCGGCGGCCAATGGCGCGAATCGATAGCAGCGAAACGCAAACGTTCGCTGACCAGGCCGAGCCGCTATCGGCTCAATGCATCACTTCTGCAGCCACGCTCGACTGCGCAGCCCGCACTTTGACGTCGTGATTTGGAAATTGTTCTCTCAGTTGCAGAGCCGCTCGCAATGCGTCGACAAAGCGACGATGTCCCGATTTCACTCGTCCATCCATTTGAAGGACAAAGTACTCATCGGGCAGCTGATGAGTTGCGAAGCCGTGTTTCATGAGACGCTCCATCCGTCGCCCCCCGAGACCTCAAGTCACAGATGCTCGGCAGGCGTTCCCCGATGGTCTCAGAGTTTTAGTTAATTTTGTTCAAAAGTGGGCTGACTTCATATCGGTTTCTAAAAGCTTCCCGGCTGTTGCATTAATGACACAGATTTATGACCGCCGCGGCTGTTCCGATGGGGGGAATTTCCCGAACGAAGACCGATGCCGATCGGCGAGCAGATTGGCCAGGAAGCGTTTTTCCTATCGTTTGTTAATTGAAAATCGCGCCGCGCGATAACGGACTATTTTTGCTCGGCATAAATTCCGTTTTGAAAAGCGGGTCGTGTAAACGCCAACGGCACCGATACCTTCGTATTGGCTCTCCATCCGTTTCGACAGTGCGCGGCGACCTTAGTTCAATGGAGGGGTCGTTTCTATCTTCCTAGCGTGCGCGCTGTTGGCTCCGCCTTTGTGGGACGGACGTCAAGGAGAGTGTGGCCGCATGTCCCTCGCGCGCATATTGAATAAACGAACACTCCTCGCCTGCACCGCAATCGGTGTGCTGATCGCCGCGGTGACAGTCGGTCAGCAGATGCTTGACGGCGAACCGGTATTGGCCGCCACGTCAACCGATCAACAAGCGCCGTTGGCGGTACATACTGCACGACGGATCGCGCGGGTGCAGTCCAGCTTGCCGCAGACGCCGGATTGCGACGACTTTGCCTTCGCCTTTCTCCATCCGGCCTGTTCAAAAGCTCACGTCAGGCACGTGGCCCGCCATCATCGCGTCGCGACCACGGTGATCAGCCATGCCGAGGCGGGTTCATCTTCCACCATGGATGATCAAAGATCGCCCGCTGCGGCGAACGTACATGGCGTGACCGAAGTTCGAAATTCGCCGAAGGCTGGCTTGTCGGCTGCGACCCAGCATACCCCGACAGCGACCAAGAAGCTCAGATCCGCAAAGGATAACTCCAGAAAGACAGTCGTAGGCACGTCCGGCGACTGGTTCACGGAGCAAAGAAGGCAGCATACAGCGATGCGGTCGTTCTTCGAATAAGGCCGCGGCCCGTCCCCGTGAATTGGGGACGCCTAACGAGTCATATAGACGCCCCCGGACAGACGTACCCGCAAAGTCGAACGACGCCGGCCAGCCGCGGGCGTCGTCCCGCTCTTTTGTCAGGCTGCGCCGTAACCGCTACTACGCCGCATGTTCCTTGTGCGCGCCGGCGAAGCCCGGCGCCACCTCCGCCATGAAGCGCGCCATCTCGTCCTTGACCTGACCGTGCGGCTTCAAGCCGACGTTGAAATAGAGGATCACTTCGTCAAATCCGGCGGCCTCGACTTTTTTCAGCACCTCGGTAATTCGCTCCGGCGAGCCGAGCAGCACCGAGTTTTCCGTCAGGTCCTCCGGTTTGACCTTCTGCAACCGCTCGACCATGCCGACGAAATAGCGATAGCTCGGCGGCGCCGTCTTCGGATCGCCGGGAAATGCCGGGATCACGCATTCCTTATAGTAGCGGATCTGCCGCGCGCGCTGCGCGTCTTCCTGCGCCTTGTTGTCGGCGAAATGCGTGAAGTAGCTGCACATCAGCCGGCCCGGCTTTTGGCCATGTTTGGCGCAGGTCTCGTGATAAAGGTCGGCGACCTGCTTGAGCCCGCCATAGCTGATGGCCGCCGCGAACGGCGCCACGATCAGCCCGCAGCCCAATCGCGCCGCAAGCTCTATCGACGGCTTTGAAAACGACCCGACATAGGTCGGGATCGGCTTCTGCACCGGCTTAGGCGTGATGCGCACGTCATCGAACGAATAATGTTTGCCGTGGTGCGAGATGCGGTCCTCGGCTTGCCAAAGCCGGCGCACGAGTTCGAGGCCTTCCTCGAAAATCCCCTGATTGTCCTCGAAGGACACGTGAAACGGCAGATATTCGCGTTGGTCGTAGCCGCGGCCGCAGGCGAAATCGACGCGACCGCCAGAAAGCAGATCGAGCGTGCCCCATTGTTCGGCAACGCGAATGGGATGATGCAGCGGCAGTACCGTCACCGCCGGAGCAAGCCGGATGCGTTTGGTGTTGGCCGCGACATAGGTCAGCACGAGATCCGGACACGACAAGACGCCGAGCGAGTTGAAATGATGCTCGCCGATCCACGCCGAATGCATCCCGAGCTTGTCGGCAAGCAGCGCCTCGGCGGTGATGTCGGCGACGAACTGGTTGGAAGTGCGCGTATTGTTCGCGTAGTGGTTGTCGCTGAGCGTGAAGTAGCCGAATTCCATGATTTTCTCCTCGGACACTGTGTTGCCGCGGGGTGCGGCCTGTGGGCCGCACCCCTGTTCAGTTGCTTTTTACCGCCGGATCAGTCGCGACCGGCCTCCATGATCGCCTGCGCCAGCCGCTTGGGATTTGAGAAACAAAGCTCGTGACTGCCGGGCGTTTGTACGAGCCGGAACAGTCCGAGCTTCTGCGACAGCCGCGGATGCCACGGATAGTGATGCGGCAACGAGGTGTCTTCGGTGCAGTTGATGTAGGACTTGGCGATCTGCATGTCCGCCGGATTGGTCTTGAGCGAAATCTTGTCGGAGAACGTCTTCACCGGATGCGGATTGAGGATGTCGTAGGCCTTCTGCGCGGCGGCAAGATCGACATCGTTGATGAAAGCTTCGCGCCAGATCGGAAACGGCAGCACTACCGAGCTGTCGCCGCGCTGGGCCGAAACCGCGTCGAACAGCGCGACATAGGGCGGCGGCACCATGTCGTTGAGGCTTTCACCGTTGTTGGGAACGAAGGCGTTCCAGTAGACCAGTCGGCGAATCCTTTCGGGCGCTTGATCGGCCACCCCGGTAATGACCATGCCGCCATAGCTGTGCCCGACCAGAACGACGTCCTTCAGATTTTTCTCGGCGAGGTAATCGACGATCGATTTGATCGCGTCTTTAAGTCCGATCGTCTTCGGATCGCCCGGTTTGTTGCCGGCAATCGTCGGGGTGTGCACTTCATGACCGGCGGCACGGATCGGCGCTGCGGTGGGTTCGAGTTCGGCGCCGGTATGCCAAGCACCGTGAACGAGTACGTAAGTCGCCATATAGCTTTCCTCCCTGGTTCGGTTCCGGTCTCTGTCGGACCTTGGAACCCGGCAACGATACACCACCCGTCGTCAGCGCGAACTGGCGCGTAGCGCAGCTGGCAGGTTAGTTGTTAATGCATCTGTTGTAAATGCAATAAATAGCGGAGACCATCCCGCCGCGCGGCCGATTTTGACCGCTACGGGGAATTCAATTAGACGAGGGCCGTTCACGCCAGGGATATTCAGGTTCGTGAAGGATTCCACCAAGCTCGATCTCGACAATTACCTGCCCTACCTCGTGAACCGGGTCGGCACCATCATTGCCGAGCAGTTCGGCGCAGAAGCGCTTACGCCACATCGCCTGAGCATCGCCATGTGGCGCGTCATGGCGGCATTGGCCAGCAAGGGCGGACAGCGCCAGATCGATCTTGCCGGCTTGACGAGCATCGACGCGTCGACGCTTTCGCGTCTGGTAACGCGGCTTGCAACGCTCGGCTTCGTGACGCGAACCCGCTCCACCAGCAGCACACGTGAAGTCGTCGTCAAACTGACGAGCAAAGGAAAAGCGCAAGTCGAACGCCTTATCCCGTTGGCGCTTGAATATGAAGCGGCCGCCATCGCCGGTGTGCGGCCGGAAGAGGTAGCAGCCCTCAAAACCGGCTTGCGGCGCATGTACGCCAATATGAAAACCCGGCACGCGGGAGCGCGTGCATCGCGCTTATCGCCTCGCCGTAACGGCCTCGGGCGGGTCATCGCCGAATAGCGCGCCATCGCCGCCCGCAGCGCATGTGCACCTGACTGTCTTGTTGCTTTTCTTCGGCAAGCAGCTGGCCTAACGTGCGGACAAAGCGGCGCCGCCATCGGCACCAACTAAAGACGGCAAGGGGGGAAAACGATGGCCGGCGAGGCGGTGGTGCAAGTTTCCCGTCTGCTCGACGAGCGCGGACTGAGCCCGTTCCATCTCAGGCTCGTCATCTGGTCAATCCTGATCTCCATCATTGATGGTTACGACATCGCCGCCATTGCGTTTGCCGCCCCGCATCTCGTCACTTCGTGGGGTATTCCGCGCAGTGCGCTCGGACCGGTACTCAGCGCCAGCAATATCGGCGTGCTGTTCGGCTCGGCGCTGTTCGGCTGGGTCGGCGACCGTTTCGGGCGCAAACCGGCGCTGATCGGCGGCAACCTGCTGTTCGGCGTGCTGACATTCGCCGCCGCCTATTCGACCGACCTCACGCAATTGTTCTGGCTGCGGCTCTTCGCCGGATTGGGCATCGGCGGCGTGATCCCCAACGTAGTGGCGCTGTGCACGGAATCGGCGCCGCGGCAGTCGCGCGCGACGCTGCCGATCATCGCCGTCGGCTGCGTGCCGCTCGGCGGCGCGCTTGCCGGTTTCATCAGCGCAGCTTTCGCGCCGCACCATGGCTGGCAGATCATTTTTCAAGTCGGCGGCATCCTGCCGATCGTCATTGCGCTGGCCGCAATTGTCGGCCTTCCGGAATCGATCAAATACATGGCGCTGCATGAGAGCCAGCGGCCGCGGATGGAACGGTTGATTGCCGTGCTGCGTCCCGGTTTCGCCGTGCCGGCGAACGCCCGCTTTGTCATCGAGGACGAAAAGCAGTCACCATCCTCCAATCCGCTCTATCTGTTCGGCGACGGCCTGTGGCTGATCACCCCGCTGTCGTGGCTCCTCTTCGCGCTCAACCTGATGGGCTATTTCTTCCTGTCGGGCTGGACGCCGACGCTGCTCACCGCCGCCAAGCTGCCGCCGACGACCGCGGCGCTCGCCGCGCGCATTCCTGCAGATCGGCGGCACTGTCGGCGCATTGAGTCTTTGCTGGTGGCTGCAGCGGCATCGCTTCCTCGGTATCTCGCTTCTCCTCGTGCTCGCGGTCCCGGTGGTCGGCTCGATCGGCTTTGCCGGCGTGACCTCGGAAGCGGCCTTGCTGACGGCGACATTCTTCGCCGGCTTCATCGTGCTCGGGGTCCAGATCGGCATCAACGTCGTCGGCGCAATGCTCTATTCGACGTCGCTCCGCGCCAACGGATCGGGCTGGCAGCTCGGCCTCGGACGCATCGGTTCGATCGTCGGACCGCTCGCGGGCGCGTTGTTCGTCGGCCTTCCGGTCCAGCAGCTTTACATGTGGTCGACGCTGCCTTTCGCCGCCGCGGCCGTCGTATGCTTCGCCATCCATCGGCTCAACACCGCGCGGCTCAAGGCGCATCCCGAATTGGCGCAGGCGCAGTAGCCCCGCAAAAATCAAAACGGCTCGTAGCCGCGCAACGCCGGGATCACCTTCTCGCCGAACAGCCGGATCGAGCGCATCAGATCGGGCTCCGGCAGGTCGGAGAAATTGAATTCGCCCATGAACGTGTCGAACACGCCCGCCGTGGCGGCGGCGCGGATTTTGGCCGCGACCGTTTCCGGCGAGCCGATGAAGACGAGCTCGTGCTTGAGCAGATAATCGGGGTTGAACACGTTCATGCATGATCTCCGAGGCGCCCGGCTCGCCGCGGCCGACGAACATCTTGGCGAAGGCGGCGGCGCGCTCCTCGAAAGTCTCGCCCGGCTTCGGCGGCGCCAGAAAGCCCTCATAGGCGCGGCTCGCCCGGAACAGCGCGGTATCGAGCGCCTTCTCGTCGGTCTCGTCGACATAGCACGACCGAGCTGTAGGCGATGTGCGGCTTCGTCGTCCGGCCGGTGCGCTTGCAGTCGTCCAGAAACTTGCGATAGCGCGGCGCCGCGTCGGCGCGCGGATAGACCAGGAAATAGCCGGGATTGATCGCTTCCCTGGCGCAGAATTCCAGCGTCTGCGGATCGCGGCTCATCATCCATAACGGCGGATGCGGGCGCTGCACCGGCTTGACCGCAAGCTCGGCACTATCGGTGTGGAATGCCTCGCCGTGAAACGAGAACGGCTGGGTCTCGCCGAAGGCCGCGCGCAGATAATCGACGAATTCGAGCGTCGGCGACTTGCGCTGGCTCCGTAATCGAGACCGAACGGCCGGAAATAATCCGGATTGATGCCGGGAACGAGGCCAAGTTCCATCCGGCCGCCGAGCATCTGATCGACGATGCGCGATCTCCTCGGCAAGGCGGAGCGGATGATAGAGCGGCACGATGTATCCCATCGGCCCGACGCGCAGCCGCTTGGTGCGGGCGCCGGCGCCGACCGCATAGAGGCTCGGCGACGACATCCAGCTTTCGTCGGGACGGAAATGATGTTCGACGCAGAAGGCGTAATCGAAACCGGTTTCGTCGCACAATTGCAGTTCGCGCCAGAGCTGTTCGTAGCGCTCATGCGGCGTCATGCCGGGCTTGGCCCAGACGTGCGAAAAGTGCGCAAATTTCATTTCCCGGTGAACCGTTTGATCACGATCGCGCCCCGGCCGGGGCGAGGAAAGGCGGCCCGTTATGGCGTTGCACCAGTGGCGAGACTGGCGGCCGTCATAAGGTCCGTTGTTTGTCGCCGCATTCCTTGCACGTATAGGCCACCCGGACTTCGCCGGGAGCAGCCGAGACGCGATTGGGCGCTCCGCACTTCCCGCATTTGGCCTCGATGCGGGTCTTGCCTTGCTTGACGGTGACGGTTTTCCGCTCCAACGCCTCTCTCACAAGACGTTCGGTCTCGTCGCGCATCGTTTGTTTTGACATTTCTGGCTTTCTGGCTTCCTGCGTGGCTGGTCCTAGATGGGAATGCGGACCTCGGCAACGAACTTTTTCGGTTTGGCTTCGGTTTGGCTTCAGCTTGGCGATGGCCGCCGCTCATTATTCCGGAGGGGTCTGACCCCAATATGAAGGCGAGGCCCCGCCATCCTCGGCGGTTGCACTATTAGCATAGCGCCGCCCACTGCATTCGCCCATGTTCCTCTTTCACCGCATCGGGCCGTCGCTGCCCACGGCCGCGAATGTCCGTGCGCCATATCCCGGTTTACGTTATTTTGCCGCGATGTACACCCTGACTGCACAAAAGCCGCCATGCGGCACGCGTCCGTGTACCAACAAACGACGGGGCAACGATCCCCGGACAAGCCAAAACCTCTAGGGAGGCCTGAAATGCGCAGACGCGACTTGCTGAAATATGCTGGCGCCACGGCGCTGGCTGCACCATTCGTTCGTGCCGCGAGAGCGGATCAAACAATCGTCAAAGTCGGAGTGGTCGGCCCCAAAACCGGCCCGCTCGCGCCAGGCGCGGCGGTCACTCATTTCCCGCCGTGGCGGCTGTGGGCACATCAAATCAACCAGAATGGCGGCCTGAAACTCAAAGACGGGCAGCGCAAGGTCGAGCTGGTCGAATACGACGACCGCACGCAGCCTCCCGAGTCCATCAAGGCCGTCGAACGCCTGGCTTCGATCGACAAGGTCGACTGGATCGCGGGACTGTACGGCACCGGCTTCAACGTCGCCGCGGTGCCGACATTCGCCAAGCTCGGCTACCCGCAGATCCCGGTCGCCTGCGTCACTGAACTCGGTCCGGAGCTGGTCAAAAAATATCCGCTGCTCTTTTTCGGCAACGGTACGCTCACCCAATACAGCACGACCGTGATTGGCATCCTCAAGAAATTCCGTTCCAGCGGCCAGATCGGCAGCAAAGTCGCCATGGTCAATGTGGCAGACGAGTATGGTATCGAAATCTCCAACATCAGTAAGACGCAGTTCCCGGCGGCCGGCTTCGAAATCGTCTATAACAAATCATATCCGCTGGGCACGCAGGACTATGCACCGGTCATCAAGGCAGCGAAATCGACCAATCCCGATGCCTTTATCGCCTGGTCCTATCCGCCGGATACATTCGGCCTGACCGAGCAGGCCAAGATCGAAGACTTCAGTGTGAAGGTATATTTCAACGGCATCGGCTGCGCCTTCCCCGGCTACCATGGAAAATTCGGGGCCGCCGCGGAAAACATTCTCGGCTGGGGCGGCGTCCCGGACAACGCGGACACCCGCGCCTTCTACAAGCTGCACAAGGAAGTCACCGGCGTCGATGCCGACTTCAACGGCAGCCCTTTGTACTACGCGAATAACCAACTGCTGACGCAGGCGATCGAAGGCGCGGGTTCGATGGACCGTGAGGCCATCGCCGCCCACATCAAGAGCCATACCTACAAGACCTTGCTCGGCGAATACGATATGCGCAATCAATTGCTCAACAGGCTCTACACCGCAGGCCAGTGGCAGGGCGATTGGTTCCACGCGGTCGGCGGCGTCGGTTATCCCGACTCCGACTACGTGCCGGCCAAGCTGAAAACCAGCTGGGCGTAACAGCCCTCGTGGTGCGACGGTGCTTTATGCCCCGTCCGCCGCCTGGCAAATCGGTCGCCGCAATCGTCCCCGGCCGCAAAAGGCCGGGGACACACGCCCGCAATATAGCAATTCTCAAAACACGCAAAAATCTGCAAAGGGAGGACTTGAGATGGCCGTTCGCACTACCGTTGTCGGATCCTGGTGGCTTCACCCCGAGATGGAAAAAGATCTGGCCCGCCATCACGCGGGTGAATGTTCGCCGCAGGAAAGCGAGGCGATCCTCAATCGCGCGGCAGCCAAAGCGATCCAGGAGCAGCGCGATCTTGGTTTCGACGAATGGACCGGCGGCGAATATCAAACCGACAATTTTATCCTGCACATGCACAAATGCCTGACCGGCCTGGACGTCGACAAGCCGCAGGCCGAAGACGTTTTCGACTATGACGACATGACCCACGCCAAGGTCGTCGGCAAGATCACGCGCGCCTCACGGTCTCGGTTATCTGGAAGCCTTTCGCCGTGAAAAGAAGCTGCCGGGCGGCGTGCGCAAAGCCGCCGTGGTCGCGCCCTACGAGGTCGTCGTCGCCGGCCGCGACCAGCTCGACGCCGTAACGCCGCAAATGCCGGCGATCACCGAAATCGTCAATCGCGAATTGCGGGCGATGGCCGACGAGGGATGCCCGAACGTGCAACTCGACGCCCCGATTTTCGGCGCCGAAGTCAACATGGGAATGATGACCGCGCAACAGGCCGCCGATCTGATCGCGCCCTGTTTTGAAGGCGTCAAGGCCAAGAAATCGCTGCACTTCTGCAACGGCAATCTGCGCGGCCGGCCGATCTCGCATGCGCTGCATTGCGCACCGTGGGTAGATATTTTGGAGCGCCTTGATGGCGTCGTCGATATCGCGGCATTCGAGGTCAAATACTTTTTCCAGTGGATCGAGCGCGACTCGTTTAAGAAAATGCCGAAAAACATGCAGCTCGCGGCCGGCATCGTCGACGAAGGCAGCTACTGGATCGAGCCGGTCAAGAAGATCCGCGAGCGGATCGCCGATTGGGCGAGAGTTGTCGGCGAAGAGCGGCTTTGGGTATCGCCGTCGTGCGGCTTTGGCCGCCATCCATCGCGCAACATTCCGGTGCTGCGCGCCAAGATGGAGAACATGGTCGAGGCCGCCCGCACGCTTTGAGCCAAAGAGCATTTGTGGCGGGCAGCGTCAGCGGCGCGGGAGCGAAATGTCAGCTTGGTGCCATACGGAAAGCGTAGACACGGAATCACTGGACGTTCCTTTAGCGAGAACGCTAAACACACGAACGCCAGATGGACGCTCGTGGCGGCTTTCCAAACAAAGGGTTAAGCATGTGCATTCAATGTGACCGACTGGCGCTCGACCGCCGCAAGTTTCTTGCACTATCGGCGGCCGGCGTTGCCGCCGGCAGCCTCCTCGGAAGCCGCTTGGCCTTGGCGGCAGGCAACACGACAAGCGTCACGGCGGACGAGGCGATAGAGCGATTAAAGGCCGGCAACGAGAAATACGTGACCGCCCCTCAGGTCTGCGCGGTGGAGCTATCCAAGCAGCGCGGCCAGGTGGCCAACGGGCAAGCGCCTTGGGCGTCGATTGTCACGTGCTCCGACAGCCGCGTTCCCCCAGAGCTCCTGTTCGGCGGAATGGGATTGGGCGAGCTCTTCGTCGCTCGCAATGCGGGCAACATGGTCGATACCGCGACGATGGGAACTCTCGAATACGGCGTCGAGCATCTTGGCGTCCCGCTGATTGTTGTCATGGGTCATGAAAAGTGCGGGGCGGTCGCCGCGGCCTGTGCGGTCGTCGAAAATCACGCGACGTTTCCGGGTTCCATCGGCCCCATGGTCGATGCCATCGTCCCGGCTGCCAAAGCCGTTTTCGGCAAGCCCGGTGACTTTGTCGAAAACGCGGTTCGCGAAAGCGCGAAGCGAACTGCCGCAAAGGTCGCCACCAAGAGCGAGATCGTTTCACATTTGATCAAGGCGAACAAAGTCAAAGTATTGGCGGCACGCTACGATCTCGATAACGGCCGTGTCGAGTTTTTGAGCTGAGACGTCGCGTCCTTCAATGCTGTCGCGGCGGTCCGCAGCGCCAGCAGTAAAAGAAATCGCACGACGTCGATGGCGTCGGCGATTTTTTTGCGGTCCAATCGGGGCCGCGGCAGGTCATGAGCTAATGGCGGCAAGCTTCGGCCTGTCCGCACCCTGTCGAAAATCAGAAGTCGATTTTGGCTGTGGTGCCCGTGGAGGGAATCGAACCCCCACTCCTTGCGGAACACGATTTTGAGTCGTGCGCGTCTACCAGTTCCGCCACACGGGCATGGAGCGCCAATTGCAAAACCAGGAGCAATTGTCGCCCTGTCGTTATTAGTGGAGCATGATCTTTTCGGAAAACCGGCTACCACTTTTCCGGATCATGCTCTAGTGGAGCATGATCTTTTCGGAAAACGGCTACCACTTTTCCGGATCATGCTCTAGTGGACATGATCCTTTTCGAAAGCCGGCTACCACTTTTCCGGATGACGCCCAGCCCGGTATCTATATCGCCGGCTATCGCGAGACGGCAAAAGAAAATCAAATTATCGTGGTCACGCCGGCCAAGCTGGCGTTCCGGGCTTGCATCCGCCTCCCGGATCGGCAAAGTGCGGCGACCGCGCAGCCGCGGCGGCGTTTTTCTCCACTGGCGTTGCCCCAATGACCGTAGTGGCGATGAAGGCGAACTGGAGCGAACAACTTCGCCGCGAGCCGGCTGCGGCGACGGCGCTGGCGATCTTTGTCCTCAGCGCCGCCACGCTGCTTGGCGCCTGGTACTTCCAGTATGTCCTGAAGCTCGCGCCCTGCCCGCTCTGCCTCGAAGAGCGCCTGCCCTACCACATCGTCATTCCGCTCTCGCTGTTGATGGTGATCGCCGCGATTGTACGGGCGCCGCGCGCCCTGCTTACCGTCGGCTTCGTTGCGATCATGGTGGCGATGCTTGGCAGCGCCGCACTTGGCGCCTATCACGCCGGCGTCGAATGGCGCTGGTGGCCGGGCCCCACCGAATGTTCCGGCCCGATTTCCGATTTTACCGCGAAAGGCCCGCTGCTGGATCAATTGCAGTCGATCCGCGTTGTGCGGTGCGACGAGGCGGCTTGGCGCCTTCTCGGCCTCTCGCTCGCCGGCTACAATGTGCTGATCTCACTGGCGCTCGCGGCGATCGCCGCATTCGGCCTGATCACACCGAAGAACGAGGCGTAGCCGCAACTTCTTGCATGTCAAAGAATTGTCGGATCGGACCGTTATGGTCAATTCGCGTACATTGCTGACACTAAAAAACTGACACTAAAACGCTGAAACTAAAACACTGACACTAAAACCAGGTCTGGGGCTGCAAGTCTGAGACTGAAGTCCGGGGCTGGAAGTCGGGGGCTGAAAGGCCGTCTTTGACGACGGAATTTGATAACGGATAACGGAGAAAAGCATCATGAGCATTCTTAGCAAAATCGTATCGTCAATCTTCGGTCACGCCAGCGCGGCCCCGGCCGGGACGCCATCGGCACCAGCCGCCCCGGGCGCGGCACCAGCGGGCACGTCATCCGCCCGCAGCGGGCGCGGCGCCGACCGTCGATGTCGAGGCCATTCTCACCAAACTCGCGGCCAGCAATAAAGAAAAACTCGACTGGCAGAAATCGATCGTCGACCTGATGAAGCTTCTCAACCTCAACTCCAGCCTCACGGCACGCAAAGAGCTCGCCGACGAACTGCACTTCACCGGCGACAAGAACGATTCAGCGACAATGAATATCTGGCTGCACAAACAAGTCATGCAGAAGCTCGCCGAGAACGGCGGCAAGGTTCCCGACTCGCTGCTGCGAAAATAAGGGACAAATTGCCAGGAGCCGGGCGTCGGCCTCTGGTACAACGAACAGGCTTCGACTAAGGTGCGCCCGTGGTTTTGACACGGCATCGGCGCAGCTTTGTCGTTTCTGCGCAGTGATATGGCGGCCGGTGATAGCGGCCACGGAGAGCGGAATATGGGCTTGTTGGATAGTTTGGGACTAGGCGACATGCTCAAGAGCCTTCTGGGGCAAGCCGAATCGGGCGGCCTGTCGACGATGATCAACAATGTGCTGGCGCAAACCCAGTATCGCGATCTCAACGGGCTCGTTGCGGCGCTGGAAAAAGGCGGTCTCGGTGCCCAAGTGCAGTCCTGGCTCGGCCCCGGGGCCAACCAGCCGATCACCGCGGAGCAGTTGAAGGCGATCATCGGCAATTCCCAGGTGCAGGATTTCGCGCGCAAGCTCGGCCTGCCGGTCGACGAAACGCTCAAGACCATGGCGCAGTACCTGCCGGACATCGTCGACAAGGCGTCGCCGAACGGAACGATCAAGCCGACCTGAGATCACGCGCCGCGCCCGATTTTGCTGATATCGATAACCCAGGCGGGAGGAAATAATGAAGACGATTGCAATTATTCTCGCGTCGTTTTGCCTGACCACCGCGGCGATGGCGGATTCCTGCGCGGATCAAGCCGCCGCCAAGAAACTCGCCGGCGCGGCGAAGACAAGCTTCATGACGAAATGCACCAAGGACGCGCAAGCGGCCTGCGAGACCCAAGCCGCGGACAAGAAGCTCGCTGGCGCCGCGAAGACAAGCTTCACCAAGAAGTGCGTAACCGACGCCACCGGTACGTGAGCGCCGTCATTGAAAGGCGCCGAACCGTGCGCCTCATCTCTTAATAGGAGCATTGCCGCCATGAAAACCCATCTGTTGATCGCGTCGGGGCTATTTATTGCTGCGTTCGCCGCCGCCGTTTCCATTCCAGCGCAGGCCAAGACCATGAAGGAATGCGCCGCCCAATGGCAGGACATGAAAGCGAACAATCAGACCAGCGGGATGAAGTATCGCGACTTCAGCAAGCAGTGCATGTCGCGAGGGCGCCCCTGCCGCTGAAACCCCGCCGCCAGCCCCGCCACCGGCGGCCCCGCCAGCCGCCACCAACCAACCCGCTGCAAACCGTCCGGCGGACGGGCGGCCATGTACGCTCGTGAGCGCGCTTGTGGCGCCGAGTGGAAGGCCGAAAAGGCGGCCGGCAAGATTCCTCCCGGACAGAAGTGGCCGCAATATTGGAGCGCGTGCAACAAGCGCAAGAAGGCTGAAGGGATGTGACGAGCGGGTTGCGGCTGGTGGCGAACGATGACCTGCCGGCCGCTGCTTGCGGCGAAATCAATTCAATCTAGATCAATCGCTCTTTAGCCTGCCATGGCCCCGGGTGCGCCGGCATTCTCGTCCTGCGAACCAGCGATGGTGGGCGGTAGAGGGATCGAACCTCTGACCCCTTCCATGTCAAGGAAGTGCTCTCCCGCTGAGCTAACCGCCCATTGAAGGCCGCGATTTAGCTTCGGGCAGCTATCGCGGTCAAGGCCGGGGCACCCGCTCCTTAGAACTTCACGCGGTCGGCGCCCTTGAGGCCGAGCGTTTCGCGCGCCTCGGCCGGCGTCGCAATCTCGAAACCGAGCTCCTCGACGATCCGGCGGATCTTCGCCACCTGCTCGGCATTGCTCTTGGCCAGCTTGCCCGGCCGATATAGAGCGAATCCTCAAGCCCGACGCGAACGTTGCCGCCCATCATGGCGGCGTTGGTGCCGAAGTTCATCTGGTGCCGTCCGCCGGCGAGAACCGACCAGTAATATTCATCGCCGAACAGCCGATCGGCCGTGCGCTTCATGAACAGCAGGTTGTCGAGATCGGCGCCGATGCCGCCGAGAATGCCGAAGATGAGCTGCACGAAAACCGGCGGCTTGAACATGCCGCGATCGATGAAATGGGCGAGGTTGTAGAGATGGCCGATATCGTAGCATTCGTGCTCGAATTTGACGCCGTGTCCCTCGCCGAGAAGCTTGGAGGATCTTCTCGATGTCGCGAAACGTATTGCGGGAAGATGTAAGTCGTCGGAGTTGGTGAGATAGCTCTCCTCCCAGTCGTACTTCCAGTCCTTGAATCGGCGCGCCATCGGATAGAGCGCGAAGTTCATCGATCCCATGTTGAGCGAGCACATTTCCGGCGACAGCAGCGGCGCCGCCAGATGCGCTGCTCCACCGTCATGGTCACCGCGCCGCCGGTGGTGATGTTGACGACCGCGTCGGTCGCCTGCTTGATGCGCGGCAGGAACTGCATGAATACGTTCGGGATCCGGCGTCGGCCGGCCGTCCTTCGGGTCGCGCGCGTGCAGGTGCAGGATGGCGGCTCCCGCCTCGGCGGCATCGATCGCCTGCGTCGCGATCTGATCGGGCGTGATCGGCAGCGCATCCGACATGGTCGGCGTGTGGATCGACCCGGTGATCGCGCAGCTGATGATGATCTTGTTCGCCATAGGCGTTTCTCTCCCTCTCAGCCCCTGTCTCGGCGCCGTCATGGTGACGAAGATCGCCGCGATGCCGCTCGAAGAGCGGACAAATCGAGCCGATGCGACAAGTGCGGCGGCGGCGGGCCCAGCCTGTGCGCCGTGTCATATCTTGCCTTTCATGCTCCGGCCACCATTTTCGGGCGATATTGGCGCCGCTTAGGTTCCATCAATCGTTCGGACCCCGCTTGCCGGATTGGGTGCTTATTGAATAACTTCACCACCGGATCGAGCGGCCGGGCCAAAGCGCGGGCAAACTAGCTTAGGAGAGGCAAGATGCGAGTGAGACACCTGACGGTTGTGGCGGTGCTGCTATTGCTCGTCGGCGCCGGTCAAACGCTTGGCGCCGAGCCAAGCGCGGCTGGGCTATGGCAGTCCCTCGATGAGGACACCCATCAGCCGAACGCGTGGTTTCTCATTCGCGACCACGGCGGCCTTTATGAAGGCGCCATCGTGCGGATGTTCATGAAGCCTGGCGACAATCCGAATGTCGTTTGCGACCTGTGCAAGGACGACCGCCGCGGCAGGCCCTGGCTCGGACTGGATATCATCCGCGGCATGAAACGAAACGGCGTCGAATATACCGACGGCACCATCCTCGATCCGCGTCACGGCGACATCTACAGCGCCATGATGACTTTGACCCCGGATGGCCAAACGCTCGTCGTGCGGGGCTATCTCGGCATTTCACTCTTAGGAAAGAACCAATATTGGACGCGCCTGCCGGAAGCGGCCTACAACGAGCTCGATCCTCGCTTTAACCCCAACCCTCCGCCGGCCCGCAAGGCGAGTGGCGCGATGAAGCAGCACTAGTGTCCCGATTCCGAAGTTCGCAAGTGTTTGTCGAACCTCTGATGCGAACTTCGGGATCAAAGGGACACTAGCAAATTTATGATTCTAGTGTGGTTTTTGGATTTGAAATTCCTACGCGAGTTTGCGGTCGGATCTTAGGAACTTCAAATCCACCACACTTAGGCCGGCGCTTTCACTTCGCCGGCACTGCGGCCGCCGGGCTCTCCTGCTGGTGCTTCCGGGGTTCTTTCTCACGCGGCTTGCCCATCAGCACCGGCTGAAAGAACGCTGCTGCCGTCATCGTCGTCAGCAGCGAGATGGCAAGCAGCTTGCCCATGCTCGAGGTGCCGGGATCGCTTGAGAAATAAAGACTGCCGAAGGCGGTCGCCGTCGCGCACGCGCTGAACGTGACCGCGCGCGTCAGCACCGATTGCAACAATCTGGTCTGTCCCTCGCGCCAAGCCATGATGTAGTAAATTTTGAAGGCCACGCCGACACCGAGCAGCAGCGGCAGCGCGATAATGTTGGCGAAGTTCAGCGGCATATCGATCAAGACGCAGATTTCCAGCGTGACCACTCCGGCCACCAGCAACGGAATGAGCGTCAGCAGCACGTCGCCCAGCCGCCGCAATGTGATCCACAGCAGGACGGCGATCGACAGCAGAGCCCAGGCGCCGGCCTCGAGAAACGCGGTAATGATCGTGCGGCGTGCTTCGAGAATCGAAATTGGCCCCTCGGTCGCGTTTGGCTCGACTTTCTGCACGGCGCGCGCAAACGTCCGCAGCGTCGCGTTGTCGCGCGCATTGCCGCTCGGCGCCACATCCAGGCGCGCCTGCCCGTCTTTTGTGATCCATTGGCCCACCAGTTCCGCCGGCAGGTTGTTCCGGGTAACCTCTTGCGCCTTGAGAAGCCCGCGCAGGTTGTCGAGCGCCGTTTTCAGCGGCTGGACAAAAGCCGTGTCGGCGCGCTGGCGGGCCGCCTGATCGCCCTTGGCAAGCGTCGCCATCGCCGCCGCGAGACGCTTGGCGGCGTCGGCACCGGGACCCGGCGAAGCGGCAGCAAACTGATTGAGCGCATTGACCGTACTGTTGATGACCGAGATGTTATCTGCGTCCGTCGGCGGCGGGCTAATCGTGGCCGGCGAAAGAGCCGGATCAAGCGTCTCCGCCGCACTCTTGATCAACGGCAGTTTTTTGTCCTGATCCGTCGGGATGAACGTGGAAAGCGTCGTTACCCGCGCGACTTGCGGCAGCGCCCGAAGCTTGACGGCAACTGCGTCCGCCTCCGCCAGCGTTGGCGCCAGAGCGGCGACATCGTTGTTACCGCCTGCCTGATCACGTTCGAGTTGAAGATAGGTCGCGACCGATTCCGTTCTGGGGTCACGCAGATTCATTGGATTGAAATCGAAACGCAGCCAAAGGAGCAGCGGCGACGCCCCGAGGATGATGAGTACGGTCACGATGAGGATCGGCACGCGATGGCGCTCAAGGAATTCGTCGACGGGTGCCAGGTACGTGTAGCCGAGCGGCCGCGGCTCGCTGCCCGGCTTGAGCAGGCTCAACAGGGCCGGCAACAAGGTGATGCTGGTGAGGAACGCGATCAACATGCCAACACCGGCAATCAGGCCGAGCTCGGACAGCCCGCGATACGCTGTCGGCAGGAAAGCGAGGAAGCCGGCGGCCGTGGCGAGCGCCGCCAGCGTCAGCGGCGCGCCGGCGCGCCGGCCGGCATGCAGCAGCGCTTCGAAGAGACCATCGACTTCGTGCCGTTCGGCTCGATAGCGGACGCTGAACTGAATTCCGAAATCGACGCCGAGACCGACGAACAGCACGGCGAAGTAAACTGAAATCAGGTTGAAGGCGCCGACCATGACGATGCCGAGCGCCGCGGTCACCGAGAGTCCGACGACGAGGCTGAGAAAAACCGCGAGGATGATCCGGCCCCAGCGCAGCGCCAACCACAGGATGAAGAGGACGACCGCAATCGTCACGGTCGCGTTGAGCCCGGCATTTTCTTTGATGGTCGCGAACTGGTCGTCGTTCATCGGCACGGGGCCGGTGAGACGCACGCGCGCCTGATAGTTGGACGCGAGGTCGAGGTCGATTGCGGCCTGGCGAATGGCGCCGGTTGCCTTGAGGCCAGGCTGCAGTTCGGAGAAATCGAGCACGGCGACGATTTGCAAAAATCGGGTAAGCTCGGAGGATTTTGGCTCGTGTCCCTGCATCAGCGCCTGCCAGGAAAAGCTTGCAGGCCTGTTCTCGTTCACCTGGTCGATCGTGTTGGCCGCGAGCGTGAGCGGCCAGATCATGTTGTCGAGACTAATTTTGCCGGATTGCACGCCCAGGAGGCCGAACTGCAATGCGCGAACCACGCCGCGCAGGCTCGGATCGCCTGCCAGCACCTGAATGAGCCGCTGCGCCTGAGTAAGCAAATTCATCTGCGGCCCGAGCTGTTCGACGCTCTGGAACAGCAGGCCGTTCTGCGCAAAAAAAACGCCGCCCTGAAGCTCGATGATTGATTTGAAAAAATTTTTCTCCGGCGCCAGTCGCGCCACCAGCGCGGCGGTCGCTTCCTGGGCCAATTCCGGGGTGGGTGCGTCGACGACCGCGACGATGGTGTCGAATTGCGGGAAGGCTTTTTCGAACGCCAATTCCCGCTGCCGTCCCGGACTACTGGTCGAGAGCAGCTGGTTAATGTCGGTGGTCACGGAGAAATGCGTTGCCGCATACCACGACGACACGATGGTAACGATAATCGCCCCCACGATGACCCGGCGGGGGTAGAGCGTGCAAAAGCCAATCGCGCGAACGACGAAAGCGGTGATCGTTTTCATGGGCTCTAATTATGGGAAACCGGCGTTTGAGGGGTTAACATAAGAACAAAATGAAAGCGCGTGCGTTTGACATGATGGCGCGCGCCACTGCGGTCGCGCGACGGGGCCAATCCGCGTGCATATCGGTCACGGCATGCCCGGGCAAGCTAGGGGGCGCCATTAAATGCCCTGAAATGCCCGAAAAGTGAATCAGGATATTTTCCTAGTTCGGAGGGGCGGGACCAAGGGATCCGCGAAGGCTGGTATGTTCCCCGGGCATGGTAAACTGGACAAATGGCGCGTTTCCGCTCCATGGTGGAATTGGTAAGGCTCGGAAGCGACAACCCTAAACGGGTTCGATTGGGGGTTGATTGGCGTGGCATCGTGGCCCAATTTGGTTGTCACGATGATGTAGCCAAAGTATTGGACGTGAAAGCGACGGACGGCTCCCGTTGCGGCGCAACGCCGCAGTCCGGTGCCCCGCCTGGAGGTCATGGATGAAGGTGATACTCGCTCAGCCGCGCGGTTTTTGCGCGGGCGTGGTCCGTGCGATCGAGATCGTCGAGCGCGCCCTGCAAAAATACGGTCCCCCGGTCTACGTGCGCCACGAAATCGTGCACAACAAGCACGTCGTTGAGAGCCTAAAGGCCAAAGGCGCGCATTTCGTCGAGGACCTCTCCGAGGTTCCACCGCATGCGGTCACCATCTTTAGCGCCCATGGCGTCGCCAAGAGCGTTGAGGAGGAAGCGGCACAGCGCGAACTCCCGGTGCTGAACGCCACCTGCCCGCTGGTCACGAAGGTGCACAATCAAGGCAAGCGTTACGTGGCGCAGGGGCGCCGCCTTATTCTGATCGGCCATGCCGGGCATCCGGAGGTCGAGGGCACGATGGGGCAGATATCCGAGCCGGTGACACTCGTGCAGACCGAGAACGACGTCGACACTCTGGATATTCCCCACGACACGCCGGTCGCTTACGTGACGCAGACGACGCTCAGCGTCGACGACACCCGCGGGATCATCGCCGCGTTGCATGGGAAGTTCACCGATATTGTCGGACCGGAAACGCGCGACATCTGCTACGCGACGCAAAACCGACAGACCGCGGTGCGCGAACTATCGTCGCTGGTGGACGTTATTCTGGTCGTGGGCGCCAAGAACAGTTCGAATTCGAATCGCCTGCGCGAGATCGGCAACGAGGCGGGAATTCCCTGTTACCTCATCGCCGACGGCAGTGAGGTGCAGCAGGAATGGTTCAACGGTGCGCATACGGTCGGCATCACGGCCGGCGCTTCGGCGCCGGAGGTTTTGGTGGAGGACGTTATCGACGCGTTGCGCCGGCTCGGGCCGGTTGACGTCGCGGAACTGACCGGCCGCCAGGAAACCATCGAATTTCGTCTGCCGCCCGAACTGACGGATGTCAGGACAGCACAGCGGGCGACCGCCAAGGTTTGATCGCGACGCCGGGGCGGCAACAACGTCAATACCAAGAAGAAGGATGGAATTGTGGCTGTATCACTACGACAGAAGGCGGTCGTCGGCGCTTACGTGCTTCGGCAGCGGCTGGCCGGACGCAAGCGCTACCCGCTGGTCCTGATGCTCGAACCATTGTTCCGATGCAATCTCGCCTGCTTCGGTTGCGGCAAAATCGATTATCCTGACGCGATCCTGAACAAACGCCTGTCGGTTCAGGAATGCCTCGACGCAGTCGACGAATGCGGCGCGCCGATGGTCGCCATTCCGGGCGGCGAACCCCTGATCCACAAGGAGATCGGCGAGATCGTCAAAGGCATCGTCGCACGCAAGAAATTCGTCTCGCTGTGCACCAATGCGCTGCTGCTCGAGAAGAAACTGCACGTGTTCGAGCCGTCGCCCTATTTGTTCTTCTCCGTGCATCTCGACGGAATCAAAGAGCATCACGACAAATCGGTGTGCCTGGAAGGCGGCTTCGAAAAGGCCGTGTCCGCGATAAAGGCCGCCAAGGCCAAAGGTTTTGCGGTCAACGTCAACTGCACGATCTTCGACGGCCATCCACCCGCCGATATCGCCAAATTTCTCGATCTCGCCGAGGAGCTCGGCGTCGGGGTTTCGATCTCCCCCGGCTATGCCTATGAGCGAGCGCCGGACCAGCAGCACTTCCTTGCTCGCCGCAACACCAAAGAACTGTTCCGCAACGTCTTCGCGCTTGGCAAAGGCAAGAAGTGGAATCTAACCCACTCCGCCATGTTCCTCGACTTTCTCGCCGGCAACCAGGAATTCCACTGCACTCCCTGGGGCATGCCGACACGCAACATCTTCGGCTGGCAGAAGCCCTGCTATCTGCTCGGCGAAGGTTACGCGAAGACCTTCAAGGACCTGATGGAGACCACCGACTGGGACGCCTATGGAACCGGCCGCTACGAGAAGTGCGCGAACTGCATGGCGCATTGCGGCTACGAGGCGACCGCGACGGAAGCAATGATAGATCACCCGCTCGAAGCGCTGGCGATCGCCTGGCGCGGGGTGAAAACCGAAGGGCCGATGGCTCCGGAAATCTCGCTCCAAAATCAGCGTCCGGCACAATACGTCTTCGACGGCCAAGTGCAGCAGACGCTGTCGGCGATCCGGGCCAATGAAGCGCGCGAAAAAGCGGCGAAGGCAGCACCGAAGCCGACCGTCAGCGCCGCCTAGCCTCGCCGATCATTCAGGGCCGGTCCAACAGGCCGGCCCTGAAAATGACTTTTACATCCCGACATCAGTAAGCCGCTACATCCCGTAGGCTACCGCCTGTGCATTGCCGCTTTTGAGATTGCGGTAACGCGCCATGGCCCATACCGGGAAGAATTTCGCGTAGCCGTGGTAGCGCAGGTAGAACACGCGGGGAAAGCCCGTCGCGGTATAACGCGGCTCGTCCCAGAAACCATCGGCGCCCTGGGTCTCGGACAGATAGCCGATGCCACGCGCAACCGCCGGATGATCGATCTCGCCGGCGGCCATCAGCCCGAGCAGCGCCCAGGCCGTCTGCGATGCCGTTGACGGCGCCTGCTCGTAACCGCGGTAGTCGAGCTTGTAACTTGCGCCGTCTTCGCCCCAGCCGCCGTCGTCGTTCTGAATGGCGACAAGCCAGTCGACCGCCCTGCGCATCTCCGGCGCGCCATGATCGACGCCGACGGCGTTGAGGGCGCAAAGCACCGACCAGGTGCCGTAGATGTAATTCAGGCCCCAGCGGCCGTACCAGCTTCCTTCGGCGAGTTGTGTCTGCCGCAGATAGTCGACGCCGCGTGCGACCGCCGCGCTGCTCGCCGCGGTTTCGCCGAACTGCGCAAGCATCGACAGGCAGCGCGCGGTGACATCCTCGGTCGGGGGATCGAGCAGCGCGCCATGGTCGGCGAAGGGTATGTTGTTGAGATAATGATATTCGTTGTCGGCATCGAAGGCGCCCCAGGCGCCGTTCTCGCTCTGCATGCCGACGATCCATTCGCGAGCGCGGGCGATCGCATCGCGATAGTCGGCACGGCCGGACAGGTCCTGCACGCGATCCATCGCCATCGCGACGACGGCGGTATCGTCGACATCGGGATAGTGCGGGTTGGCGTATTGGAAGGCCCAGCCGCCGGGGCGGATATCGGGCCGCCTTGCGATCCAGTCGCCGCGGACATCGAGCACTTGCTTCGGCACCAGCCAATCGAGGCCACGCTTGACCTGCGCGACCGCGTGCTCGCCGCCGACCTCCAGCAAAGCGTGGCAGGCAAGCCCGGTATCCCAGACCGGCGAGACGCAGGGCTGGCAATACGCCTCGTGCTCGTGCACGGCCAAAAGCTTCTCGATCGATTTGCGCGCGATGGCGCGATGCGGATGATCTTCCGCATAGCCGAGCGCGTCAAACATCATCACGCTATTCGCCATCGCCGGAAAAATCGCGCCGAGCCCATCCTCGCCATTGAGGTGTTCGATCGTCCAGGCGACGGCACCGTCGATGGCGCGCTGGCGCGTCGCTTTAGGGAACATCGGCTCGGTCGCGCGCAGGACGTTGTCGACGCCGCGGAAGAACCAGAACCATGACGCTTTCTGCTGCGGCGCTTTCGGCGTCGGGCCGATGCTGCTCGGCGGCGCGACGAAAAGCTCATCGATGCGGACGTTCTTCGCGTTACGCGCGCGCGGCTTCTTTACCATCAGCACCAAGAGCGGGACGATAACGGTGCGGCTCCAGTATGAAATCTTGTCGAGATGGAAGGGAAACCACCGCGGCAACAGCATGACCTCGACCGGGATCACCGGCACGGCCCGCCACGGGATGAACCCGAACAGCGCCAGCATGATGCGTGTGAAAACGTTGGCGCGCTCCGCGCCGCCGCGGGCGCGGACCGCTTCGCGGGCACGACGCATGTGATCCGCGTCGACGGAATTCGCCGATCATCTTGAGGGCGAAATAGGCCTTCACCGTCGCGCTGATGTCGAGCGCGCCGTCGCGAAACAACGGCCAGCCGCCGTGGTCGCCCTGGATGCGGCGCAGATAGACCGCGATCTTGGCTTCCAGCGCCGCATCGACCGGCTCGCTGAGATAGTGCCGTAGCAGCACGTATTCAGCCGGAATAGTGGCGTCGGCCTCGAGCTCGAACACCCAATGGCCGTCGGGACGCTGCTGTGCCAACAGCGCGTGCGTCGCCTTTTGAATGCGCTCCTCGAGCACACCGTCCGCTGCAGGAGAAGGCACGGGCCGCTCCGTGCTTCGTTCGATGGTGTCTTCAATCATAACAGCTTCCCGATCATGTCGGCGGCGCGATTGCCGGATCGGATCGCGCCTTCGATGGTAGCGGGCAGGCCGGTGTCTGTCCAATCGCCGGCGAGCACCAGATTGCTCCATTTGGTTGCCGCGCCGGGGCGTTTTGCGTCTTGCGCCGGTGTCGCGGCGAAAGTCGCGCGACGCTCGCGCACGATCTGCCATGGCGGCAGCGTGGGCGAAAGTCCGGTCAAGCGAGCGACCTCGTTCCAGATCGTTTTCGCCAATTCCTCCCGCGGCGAGTCGATGAGCCGGTCACCGGCGCTGATGGTGACGGACAGCCGGCCGGGAAAGGCAAAGAGCCATTGCACCGTGCCGTTGATTACGCCGAGGATCGGCGGCTGCCCGGTCGGCGGCTCGATGCGGAAATGCGCGTTGACGATGGCGTGGAACGCCGTCGGCACGTCGAGGCCGGGCACCAATGCCGCGGCGGCATACGGCGGCACCGTCAGGACGACTGCGTCGCCTTGATTGAGAGCGACTGTCTCGCTGCCGAAATCGAGCGCTTCCACCCGCTCGGGCGCGAAGCGTATCCCGCGCAACTGATGCTCCATCCGCACCGTCGCGCTGTGTTGCGCCAGCGTTTGAAGTGCCGGTTCAACCAGCGTCGAACCCAAACCTTCGCGCGCGATCAGCGGGCGGCACGCCTGCCCGCCGACGGCGAGAGTCTCGCGAATGATCGCTCCCGCAAGCCGCGCTGATCCCTGTGGGGCATCGATATTCAGCGCCGCGAGCAGCAGCGGCTCGACCAATCTTTGATAGAGATTGCCCTGGCACGCGATGACCTCGCTCACCGCCTTGCCGGCCGGCGCCCAGAGCAGCCGCGCCAGTGGCAGATAATCGAGCACGCGCGTGCCGGGCACGCGCCGCGCGGGATCGAAAATCCAGAATGGCAATCGGCCATTGTTGAACCGCAGCGTCCAGCGCTCGGCGCTCGCCAGATCGGCAAAGGAAAACTCTGCCGTAGCCGGACCGATCAGCCGATCTTCGGCGCCGATACTGCGAAGATAATCGAGTGCGGCGCGATTGCCCGACAGCAGGAGGTGATTGCCATTGTCGATCGTCATGCCGACCGCCGCGTCGTGATACGAACGGCAGCGGCCGCCGGCAAAAGCGGTCGCCTCATGCACGACGACGTTCCGGCTCCGCGACGTGAGCCGCACCGCCGCAGACAGGCCGGCGAGACCGGCGCCGATGATATGAACCGTTCCGCTCATCACACGAGGTTGCGCAACACGATGAAGATGAGCTTTGCGCGCGGGAGACGAACCCGCTCACGCGGTGGCGCAAAGCCGCGGGCGACCAGGGTATCCAGAATGACGTGATAAGCCTCGCCCATGATGCGGGGCGCCCGCACGACACGGCGCGGACTCTTCGCCATGATCGCCCTGGCGGCATGAAACTCGGCCTCCGCGAGCGCGACGATGGCGGCGCAGGGCTTGCCGATCGACGGATGCGCCAGCACTTCGGCCGGCGCGGTCGACGTGATACCCGCCGCCTGCAGCTTTTCGCGCGGCAGATACAGCCGGCCGAGCGAAGCGTCCTCGTCCAGATCGCGGAGAATATTTGTGAGCTGGAGCGCCCGGCCGAGATGATGGGCGAGTGCGATGCCGGCCTCGTGTTCCATGCCGAACACGCGCACGGAAAGGCGCCCGACCGCGCATGCGACGCGATCGCAATAGAGATCGAGTGTCGCCTGGTCCGGCGCGCGGATGTCGGCGATTACGTCCATCTCCATGCCGTCGATAATGGCGATGAAATCCTCGCGTTGCAGGCCGAAGCCGCGCACCGCTTCGGCAACCCCGGCAAGCGCCGGCGGCGCGGCACCGCGATAGACCGCGTCGATGTCCGCCCGCCACCGTGCCAATTGCGCGCGCCGTCCCTCGCGCGGGCCAAAATCGTCAGCGATGTCGTCGACCTTGCGGCAGAACGAATAAATTTCATACATCGCCTCGCGCTGTGCGCGCGGCAGGATCCGCATGCCGGTGTAAAATGAGCTGCGGGCGGCCGTCTGGGCCGCCTGACTGAGATTCGTCACTTACGCACCCCGCGGCTTTTGTGTCGTGGTCGACGGCCGCCGGCCGAGCCGGCGGGTCGCGCCGCCAACGATGCCGAGGAGCGTCAGGCCGGCGACGGCGGGCATGGAAAGATGAACGCGCTCGCTCAACGGGTCGCGTGCCACCAGCAACCGCGTGAGCCGATGCGCCAGCGTATTGATGACGGAAACTTCGAGCGCGAGGCGGCGGTCGTTGATCAGCAGCGGAAATACGTCGCTCTCGGCGAGGAGCCGCCCCGTGCGTTCGGCAAGACCGTGCAGGGCCGCCAGCAGCGGCGGCGAAGCCTGTGGCTCGCTCAGCGTTTCCGCGCCAATGCCGTGCGCCGCCAGCAAATCGAGCGGGATGTAGACCCGGTCCAGATCGTGATAATCGTCCTTGCAGTCCTGAAGGTGGTTGATGATCTGCAATGCCGCGCACAATGCGTCGTTGGCGGGCCAGGTGCTGCGGCTCTCGCCATGCACGTCGAGCACGAAGCGGCCGACCGGCATCGCCGACAGCGAGCAGTAACCGATGAGATCGTCCCAGTCGCGATAGCGGAGTTTCGTCACGTCGAGCTTGAACGCCGCCAGCAGATCCTGCGCGTGCCGCGGCGACATCGTCCGCGCAGCGAGTTCTTCGCGCAGCCGGATAGCGGTCGCGTCAGCGTCGTTGTCGCCGACAAGTCCGGCGCCGAGGCGGTCCAGCAGGCGGAGCTTCTCCGCCGGCTGGAGCGTCGCATGATCGGCAATGTCGTCGGCGGTCCGCACAAAATTGTAGAACGCCAGAATTATCGCGCGATGACGCGGATGAATGAGGAACGAGGCGACCGGAAAATTCTCGTTCCGGTGTCCCTTTCCCGACCGCCAATCGCCGGCGTCGCTCATGCTCGCATCGTTCATCGCAATTCCGAGACGTTGTCGCTTTGTACGTTTGCCTGGGAGCGGCCCTTCCACATGCCGCCGCGCCCGCGCGCATGCTGATAGGCGGAATCGACGGTGAACGCCATATAGATCGCCGCAATCGCTGGCAACGCCAGGCCCCATAGCGGCGAAACCCGGTAGAAGCGCAGCGTCGGCTGGAAGGCCAACGCCATCAGCAGCCAGGCTGCGATGCCGAGGATTTGCGCCGTCCCGCCGGCGAAAACCGCGAGCAGTACCGGGGCCAGATAGGTAATCGTCAGACCCAACACGGTTCCCGCCAGCAGGAGCGGCGAATAGCGAAGTTGCGCATAGGCGGTGCGCGAAACCATGTGGCGAATATCCTCCAGCGCCGGGTAGGCGCGTGCACTGCTGACGCCGTCGGTCAATCCGATCCAGATCCGGCCGTGGGCTTTGAGCCTTTTTGCCAGCGCGCAGTCGTCGATCAACGCGGTGCGGATCGAAGCCATACCGCCCGCCTCACGCAACGCTTGGCGGCGAACCAGCATGCAGCCCCCGGCAGCGGCCGCCGTGCTGCGGCGCGGATCGTTCGCCCAGGCGAACGGGTAGAGCATTTGAAAAAAGAAGATGAATGCCGGAATGAACATGCGCTCGGCGAAGCTTTCGCAGCGGAGCTTCGCCATCAGCGAGGTCAGCACGTTACCGCTGGATTGCGCGCGGGCGACGAGCCTGGCCAGCTCATCCGGGACGTAGACGATGTCGGCATCGGTCAGGAGGAGATAGTCGGATGGCCGCGGCACAGCCGTCGGCGGCTTCGACGCCCTGGTGTTGCGCCCAAAGCTTTCCCGTCCACCCCGCCGGCAGGGTCCGGCCGGACAACACGGTGAGGCGGTCGGCGGCGCCGAGCGCCACTGCCGCCTCGCGCGCGACCTGTGCGGTGCCGTCCCGGCTTTGGTCGTCGACCACGATCACGCTGAATGTTCCAGGGTAATCCTGCCGCAATAACGCAGAGACGGTATGACCTACGCTTTCGGCCTCGTCCCGCGCGGGAATCACGGCCGTAACCGCTGGCCAAGGATCGCCGACGCCCTGCCCCGCCGGAACGGCGTCATCGAACTCCCTGCCGCGCCAGAACGCTCCGCGTCCGATCAGCAGGTAAAGCCAGATCGCCAGTACCATTGACGCTATGAGCAGGTTCGTCACAGATAGCCCTTGCGGCTCGATTTGGGGGCGGCCATTCACGGACGCCGGGGCGGAACCGCGGCTCGCCGCAGGCGCCTTTGCGCTATTATAAAACCAGATAGGACAATTGGGGACCGTGGTAGGCCGGGCAATACAGCAATGAATGCCAAAATCAGCCCTTTTCTTGCGCGACTGGATGCAACCGCCAAGGATATCGACGACTTGCTCGATCGTCTTTTGGCGCCGACCCCGGCGGACGGCGAGCTAAGCCGCCCGGACCGGGTCATCGAGGCCATGCGCTATTCGAGCCTCGGTGGCGGCAAGCGGTTTCGTCCATTCCTGGTAGTGGAGTCCGCGGCCTTATTCAAAGTTCCTCGGCCGCAGGCCCTGATGGCGGGCGCGGCGCTCGAATGCGTGCATTGCTATTCCCTGGTGCACGACGACCTGCCGGCCATGGACAATGACGATCTCCGGCGAGGCCAGCCGACCGCCCACAAGGCATTCGATGAAGCGACGGCGATCCTGGCGGGCGACGGTCTTTTGACATTCGCTTTCGATATCCTCTCGCGACCGCAGACGCACCCCGATCCGGCTGTCCGTATCGAACTCGTCAATGCGCTGGCCCGCGCTTCCGGCCTTGGCGGCATGGTCGGCGGCCAAATGCTCGATCTGGCCGCCGAGGGGCGCTTTGGCGGCAACGGCCCGCAGCGGCTCGGCGAGAAAGAGGTGCTTGCGCTCCAGGCAATGAAGACCGGCGCGCTGTTACGCTTTGCCTGCGAGGCCGGCGGCATGCTCGGCTCGGCGAATGCCGCACAGCGCCAAGCGCTTGCCCGTTATGGATCGGCCGTCGGCAAGGCTTTTCAGATCGCCGACGATCTTCTCGATCTCGAGGGCGATCCCGCGTTGGTCGGCAAATCGACCGGCAAGGATGCCGTGGCAGGCAAGGCTACCATGGTCGATGTGCTTGGGCTGAGTGGCGCAAAGGCGAGGCTTGCGGAACTCGTCACCGAGGCCGAGCAGGCGCTGGCACCTTTCGGTGCAGATTTCGGCCATTCTCGTCGAGGGCGCCAAATTCGTCGCCGAGCGCCACGCGTAATCGCATTATTCTGCGCCAGCGACTTGCTACATATTTTTGCAGTTCTCATCATTTTTTAGCACCCGGACAGAACGAAAAAATCGTACAATTTTTTCGATCGTGAAAATATGAGCCGTAGTGGCTCCTTCATTTCGAGCAACGAAGCTCGAAATACCGGCAAAGAAGCCCTTGGCAGCGTCGTGCGGCGCGTCAAGGGCTTTTTTGTTGCTGGTCGGAATGAACAATTTGCCGGGCAAATTGGAGGTGGGCGATGTCTACGGAAAAAGGAGCACATTCCGCTAGCGCGGTTGCGGAAGCGGAAGAACAGATCGATCACGTGCTCGGCGAAGAATATGAGCACAAGCCGGTTCCGCTTTCGGCGCGGCGGAGTCTGTTCTCGGTGACGATGGTCTGGATCGGCTTCCCGATGATCATCACGGGAGCGATGACCGGGTCGGTGCTGGTGCTCGGGATGGGCTTTCAGCGCGCACTCGTGGCCATGATCATAGGCAACATCATCATGTTCGCCTATGTCGGCTCCTTGGGCGCGCTGGGCACGAAAAAGGGAATGAACTTCGCACTGATCGCCAGCATCGTCTTTGGCCGCAAAGGCTATGTGTTTTCGTCCGGCCTGCTGTCTACCCTTTTGCTTGGCTGGTATGCGGTGCAGACCGGCATCACCGGCAATCTCATCAGTTCAACATACCACCTGAACTATGTGCTGATGACGGTCATCGCCGGCGTGCTCTACATCGGCATCACCTTCGTCGGGGTCCGAGGACTCCACTATATCGGCCTGGTGTCGGTGCCGCTCTTCGTTGTGCTCGGCGTCTGGGTCGCGGCGGATTCGGTAGCCCACCATGGCTGGGCGGCAGTGATGTCCTACGCCGGCGCCGACGGCAAAGGCGCCATGTCGATGGGCGTCGGACTGACGATCGTACTGACGCTGTTCGTTGATGCCGGGACGGTGACGGCCGACTTCAACCGCTGGGCCAAGGATCTCAAAGGCTCGCTCGTCTCCACGTTCAGCGCGTTCCCCTTTGCCAATCTGGTGGCAATGCTGGTCGGCGGCATCATGACGGCGGCGCTGGCGACACCCAAAGCCAATCCGTTCGGCGCCGACAACATGTTCGGCTACATGAACGACAAGCAGCTTGTCTGGCTGTCGGTGATTGCCTTCATCTTCCTCTACTGCAATCTCGGCTCGGTCTGCTCGCATTGCCTTTACAATGCGGCAACGGGCTGGTCGCGGATTTTCGGTAGCCACATGCGGCTGCTCGCGATCGCACTTGGCGTGATCGGCATCATTGTCGCTGCCGGCAACGTATGGGCCTTCTTCATTCAGTGGCTGACCTTGCTCGGCATTCTGGTGCCGCCGATCGGCGCCATCATATTGGTCGATCAATACCTGATGCGGGCGAATTCGGAAGCTACGGCCGAATGGCGCGTTGCTCCCTTCATCGCCTGGGCGTGTGGCTCGGTTGTCGCCTACTTCGTCAGCGAGTATGCGCCGGAATATTCGACGGCTATTGCCGCCTTTCTTGTTGCGGGCATAGTCTACGGCGTGCTCCAAAGTGTGATGGCACCGCGCACCCAATACGCTCGATGATCTTTGCTTGATCGATCGAGAGCGGCGGTCGCCCTCCACGCGACCGCCGCGTATTGCCTGAAATGAACCCTACGGGAGAAGAGTCATGCCGCTTGACTACGAAATCTTCGAACTTGGCGACGTGAGGCTGCAGCGAGGCGCGACGCTGCGCAGTTGCACGCTCGCCTACAAGACATTCGGCCGGATGAACGCGGCGAAAGACAACGTCATCGTCTATCCGACATGGTATTCCGGCCAGCACTACGACAATGAATGGCTGGTCGGATCGGGCATGGCGCTCGATCCCGACAAATATTTTATCATCATACCGAACATGCTGGGCAACGGTTTGTCTTCGTCGCCGAGCAATTACCCCGAGCCTTATAACGGGCCACGCTTCCCGCTCGTGACGGCCTGCGACAATGTCCGCGTGCAACATCGGCTTGTGACCGAAAAGTTCGGCGTAAAAAAGCTGGCGCTCGTCACTGGCTGGTCGATGGGTGCGCTGCAGACCTTCCACTGGGGCGCGCTCTATCCGGACATGGTGGAACGCATCGGACCGTTTTGCGGCTCAGCCAAGTGTTCGCGACATAACTTCGTATTCCTCGAAGGCGTCAAGGCTGCGCTGACCGCCGATGGCGCTTTCGCCGACGGCTGGTACAAAGAAAAGCCGGCCAAAGGTCTGCGCGCAGCGGCCCGGGTCTATGCCGGCTGGGGCTTCTCACAGGCGTTCTATCGCGAGCGTCTCGATATCGAGCGCCTGGGCTATTCCTCGCTCGAGGATTTTCTCGTCGCCTTCTGGGAAGGCTTCTTCCTGCCGAAGGATGCTAACAACCTCCTGACCATGCTGTGGACCTGGCAGAACGGCGACATCAGCGATAACGAGATCTATGGCGGCGACTTCAAGAAGGCACTCGGCGCGATCAAGGCGAAAGCCTACGTGATGCCGGGGAAAACCGATCTCTATTTCCCGCCGGAGGATAGCGAGTTCGAGGTTGCCAACATGCCAAACGCGAAATTCCTCCCGGTTCCCTCGATCTGGGGCCATTTCGCCGGCGGCCCGGGGACCAACCCGGACGACGTCAAGTTCATCGATAACGCGCTCAAGGAACTGCTGCGTTCCTGAACTCAACCGCCGCGGCGGGACGCTGACTGTACCACGGCCGCGGTTGAGCCAAAAAGACCCGCTATTGCGCTAAGAGCGATTGAAAAGCGGAGAAGGCACTGGCACCTTCCCGCCCTGATTCCGCCATCCTCGTTCGAGGATGCGGAATTCGTGGCTTGGCGTCCTGGGTTTGGCGTCCTGGGTTTGGCGTCCTGGGTTTGGCGTCCGGGGTTTGGCGTCCGGGGTTTGGCGTCCGGGGTTTGGCGTCCGGGGTTTGGCGGTCCCGGGGTTTGGCGTCCGGGGTTTGGCGTCCTGGGTTTGGCGTCCTGGGTAACGTGATCCGTGTCACAGAATGAGCGGAACAGGACGTGTAAACACCGCGGTGAAATCCGGCATTTAACCGTGGACTTTAGGTTCGAATTGAACTTTGTGCGTGCTGGCCCTATCTGCTCTGGGTCGCGCAATGCCCCCCCCTGATGGACGGTACTTATCGACTATGATCATTCCTAAGACCCTGCCCAAGCGACGGACTTTGCACGCGGTCGCCGCCCTCATCGCAGCGCCGTGCCTCCTGACTTTCGGGTTTGCGGCGCTACCTGCGCACACGCAGGGTTTGGCGGGACCGGGAAAAGCGGTTTCGCGGCCAAGCTTGGTCGTCCAGGCGAAGAAGGTCACGACGCCCAAGACGCAAAATCCGCCCGCGGGCGAGGCCAAATCGACTGAATTGCCGCCACGGGTGCCGTATACGGCGGCCGAAGCTCTGGTCGCGGCCATTCCGGGCATGCCGGACGCGCGCTTCTGGGCGGATTCCGAGGCGGATTATAGGGGCGCGCTGCCGCAGGACCCGGGCCCTTGGCTCATTCTCTCGAGCGGCGGATCGGACGGCGCTTTCGGCGCCGGCTTGCTCAATGGATTAACGGCTGCCGGAAAACGCCCGGACTACGCGGTGGTCACCGGCGTCAGCACCGGTGCGCTGATGGCGCCCTTCATTTTTGCAGGTCAGCGTTACGATGCGGCCTTGCACAAGGCCTATACCGAAGTCACGGCGGCGGATGTTTTCGAGGCCGGAGGCAGCACCGGAGAGAGCTTCGTCGATTCCTGGCCGCTCCGGGATTTCATCGCCAAACAGATTACGCCGCAATTGATCGCGGACGTCGCCGCCGCGCACCGCGCAGGCCGGCGGCTGTTCGTGGTCACCACCGATCTGGATTCCCAACGCTCCGTCGTCTGGAACATGGGTGCAATCGCCGTTCACGGCGGTGCGGATGCGACCAAACTGTTCAGCGCCGTGTTGCTGGCGTCCGCCTCGGTGCCGGGCGGATTCCCACCGGTACTGATCGACGTCGAAGCCTACGGCAAACGCTTTCAGGAAATGCATGTGGACGGTGGCCTCGGCGGACAGTTCTTTGTGGCGCCCGCGGCATTGATGCAGAGCACCAGCCAATATCGGTTGCCGGCGACAAAGCTTTACATCGTTGTCAACACCGGCATGCAACGCGATTTCAAGGTGGTCGACCGTTTCGCGCCGACCATACTCACTCAATCGATCGGCATGGCGGTCCCGGTCGATACCAGTCTGATGATCGATCGCTTGTATATCGTGGCGAAAAGGAACGGCATCGACTTCAACATCGCGTCGATCCCCGCGAGCTTTAACTTTCCCGCCAAAGGTCCGTTCGATCCGGCATACATGAAGGCGCTGTATCTGGTCGGTTATGAACAAGGACAAAGCGCGACCGCGTTCAGCACCGAACCGCCGCCCCTTCCGAGCGGACCGAAACCGCAACCCAGTCACATTGAGAAAACCGGAGCAAACCGATGAAAAATGTCTTCCGCTCGATCTTTCTCGCGACTGCTGCTGCCTTGCTGGTGACGAGCGCCAGCGTCCCGTCCAATGCAGCCCACGTAGCGCGGGCGAACTCCTATGACGGCAATTGGAGCGTAGTGATCAACACGCTGCGCGGCGATTGCGGCAGCGCGCTCAGATACTCGGTCCGCATCATCGGCGGACAAGTGGCAAGGCGTCGACCAGAACGCTCAGGTCGCCGGCATAGTGAACGCGAGCGGATTGATCCGTGTCGCGGTGGCCCAGGCCGGCCGCTCGGCCAGCGGAGCGGGCCGGCTCGCCGGCAACTACGGCAGCGGGCTGTGGCGCACGTCCACCGGCGAGTGCTCCGGCCAATGGACGGCCGCGCGGCGCAGCTATTGAACGGCTGAACGCATCGGACCGGCTCACGAGCCCGTCTTGCGCGCCGCGACGCTCGCGTTCCACCAGGGACAGACGTCGCTGGCGCGCCGATAATTGCCATCCATAACGTTGAGCGGGACGCGTCCGCCGGCTTCGGCGACGCGGATGCGCATGTCGCGCGCTTCCTCGCGTTTGTCCGGCGCGAGCCAGGCGCGGTCGTGGCCCCAAAGGCTCGGGCCATCGGTGCGCTCCTGTGGCGTCCAATTATCCGGATCGATGCTGCGGCCACCCCAGCCACATTCGACCATGAACTTCGACGGCGACACCGAATAGAACGACGTCATCTCGTCGTTGGCGTGGCGGCCGAGCGTCGTGCCGATCGTCTCCGGGTTGCGCAGCGCCAGGTCGTAGCCCTGGCCGACATCGTCGAGATAACAAAGCTCGACCATCAAATGATGCACGCCATTCTTGCCCGATCTCGATGAAGGCGAGGCTGTGGTGGCGCGGATTGAGGTGAAAGAAGTATGCCGTGAACGGCCGCAGGATGTAGTCGCTCAGGCGAAAGCCGAGAATGTCGGTGTAGAACGGCAGCACCTCATC
Source organism: uncultured Planctomycetaceae bacterium (assembly GCA_963833985.1). Lineage (GTDB taxonomy): Bacteria > Planctomycetota > Planctomycetia > Isosphaerales > Isosphaeraceae > Aquisphaera. The sequence goes on along the minus strand of CAWIAD010000001.1, from coordinate 3,385,423 downwards.
GAGCCGCTCGGCGGTGAGCACCGCGTGCCCCATGCCGAGCGGACCGGTGCGAAAACCCGAGATCGAACGGCCCGGCTTGAATGGTTCCGCCGTGACCTCAGCGCCGTGGAATGCTTCGAGCCGGTTGCCGACCGGGTCGGAAAACACGATCAGATCCTTTACCCGCCGCTCGTCCGCCAGCGCGCGCGAGGCGCGCGCCACCGTCACACCGCGTCGTTCAAGATGCGCCGCCAGCGCATCGAGCGCGGCGGCGTCGGCGACTTCCCAGCCGTAGAAGCCGAGGCCCTCGTCACCGTCCGCACTGACTACGACGCGCTGCCTGCGATCGTCCATGCGCAGCGCCAGGGTCCCCCGGCTCTTGTCGACCATCTGCATGCCAAGAAAGCGCGTGGCGTAGGTAGCCCACTCGTCGATATCCTTGGTGCGGATGCCGACATAACCCAGCGATTGAAGTTTCATCGGGCAGTCTCCAACCCGTCACGCTTTCAGCGCGCGTGTCGTATCGTCGAACAGTTCGTCAACCGAATAGCGCCGTGGAATGAGCTTCATCTCGAAGGCGTAGCTGCTCATGAGTTCGAGCGCTGGTTTGACGGCGTCAAACCCGAACGGAATCGTGTCGATCGCGCCGGGCTTCGGCAGCCCGGCAGCCTTCTTGCTGTCGAGCAGCATGCGATAGACCTCGCGCACTGCGCCGGGATCCGATTTCGCCAGGCTCTCCTTGAGCACGACCATGTGATTGACCGGCACGATGCCATTTTTTTTGTACCATTCCTTCGCGGCGGTGTCGGGATCGGGAATGACACTTTTGAGCTGCGGTTCGTTCGGCATGACGCCGCCGAAAATCGCGGCATCAAGTTCGCCTTCCAGCAACATTTTGGTGATGTCTTTACCGGGCCCGGCGCGCACGACACCCGGCGGATCGTGGTATTCGGCCACGTGGGCGTCCTCGAAGGTCACCCACTTCACCGAGCCGAGATCGAGCCCGTAGTCCTTCCAGAGAATGCCGCGTATCCATACGCCCGTGGTCTGCGAGAACGCCCGTACGCCAACCGTGCGGCCGGCAAGCTGTTCCGGCCGCAGCGTTCCACGTTCGGAATTGTACAGCATGGTCCCATGCTGAAATCGTCCCATCATCGTGGCGGGCATCAGGACGAGCGGCTTGCCATAGGCCTTGGCCTGCAAATAGGTGACGATGGCCATCTCGCTCAAGTCGAATTTCTGCTCGCGCGCCATGGGCATGAATGCCCGGTTGACCGGATTGATCTCGGTGAATTGCAGTTTCACCCGATCGGATTTGACATCGCCCTCCTTCAACGCACGAGTGTGCGGATAACTGCCAAAGCAGGCGTTCAGGGTCACGATTTTTTCGGCGGTCGTGGCAGTCATTCCGGCTTACCTCGCAATGGCGAGGTTTGAGTCTATGATTTGGCGATGCGCGAAGCCAGTCCTTGCCGACGCATCGGCCGGGCAGCGCGGGCCGGCAGATCGCCTTAAATGTGCGGTTCCGGGTGTCCGCGGCGCCGGCAAGCGGCGATCAGGGTGTTGCGGAGAAGACAGGCGATGGTCATCGGGCCGACGCCGCCGGGGACCGGCGTAATGGCGCCGGCTCTACCTTGCGCCTCGGCAAAGGCGACATCGCCAACCAGCCTGGATCTTCCTTCCGAGCCGCCACCCGGTTGATGCCGACATCGATGACGACGGCGCCTTCCTTGATCCAGTGATCCTCGCACGAGTTCCGGCTGCCCAACGGCGGCGATCAGAATGTCGGCACGGCGCAGCACGGCGGGAATATCGCGAGTCCTGGAATGCGCCAGCGTCACCGTACAATTCTCGGCCAGCAGCAAAGCCGCCATCGGCTTGCCGACGATGTTGGAGCGTCCGAGCACGACCGCCTCGGCGCCCGGTGAGATTGGGCAGTGCGTCACGCAACAGCAGCAGGCAGCCATACGGCGTGCACGGCACCAGCGCCCGGCTTATCCGCCGCTCCACAATTGACCGACATTCTGCGCATGGAATCCGTCCACGTCCTTGCCGGGATCGATGGCGTCGATCACGCGTTGCGGGTCGATGTGCTTCGGCAGCGGTAGCTGCACCAGAATCCCGTCCACTTTGTCATCGGCATTGAGCCTGGCGATCAGCGCCAGCAGCTCGGCTTCGCCGATTGTGGCCGGCAAGGCCTCCTGAAAGCTTTGGATGCCGGCGGCAGTCGCCGCCTTGCCCTTGTTGCGAACGTAGACCTGGCTCGCCGGATCCTCACCGACAAGCACGGCGCAGAGCCCAGGGGCGATGCCCAATTCGGCTTTGAGTTTCGCGGTGGCAGCAGCGACATCGGCAACCAAACGATCCGCGCGCGCCTTCCCGTCGATGCGTTTTGTATCTGTCATGGCCGGGAGGTGGTAATCGAAACCAGCCGTGAGGTCACGACTTTTTCGTCCCACAAATAAATCGATTTGCCGCTCGGGCGAATGCGCCCGCACCGCGCCCATCCGCGCACGCACTGCAATCATACGTAACGACGTGACCGCACTTTGGGCCAGCGCCACCGGATCGGCGTTCGAATCGGACCTCGCCCCGTTCCTATACTTTGCGGATGACGCTTCCTTGCGCCCTTCGTCGGTACGACTTGCGGCGACCGGGACTATCCGACGCTTCGCGCCGCGGCCCGGCCGGCGACGCGGCCGGAGAAAATGCAGCCGCCGAGGAATGTGCCCTCAAGCGCGGCGTAACCGTGCATACCACCACCGCCGAAACCCGCCACCTCGCCCGCCGCATACAATCCCGCCACGGGTTGTCCGCCGGCACCGATGACCCGGCTGTCGAGATCGGTTTGCAGGCCGCCGAGCGTCTTCCGCGTCAGGATATGCAGCCGAACCGCGATCAGCGGCCCGGCGGCGGGATCGAGGAGCTTGTGCGGACTAACCGTCCTGGTGAGTTTGTCGCCGAGATAGCGCCGTGCCGCGCGGATGGCGGCGATCTGCATATCCTTGCCATACGCGTTATCGAGCTGGCGATCGCGCGCAACGATTTCACGCTCCACTGTCGCGGCATCGAGCAGCGGCGCGCCGCCAACAAGCGCATTCATGCGCTCGACCAGCCGCGCCGAGATCATGCTCGACGATAAAATCCTCGCCCTTGTCCATGAACGCCTTGACCGGCCCAGGAATACCCGCCCGAGCGCGGGCGATGACTCGGCGCCAACTCTTGCTGGTGAAATCGGGGTTCTGCTCGGACCCCGACAGCGCGAATTCCTTCTCGATGATCTTTCGCGTCAGGATGAACCAGGAATAGTCGTAGCCGGTCTCGCCGATATGTTTGAGCGTCGCGAGCGTATCGAAGCCGGGATAGAGCGGCACCGGCAGACGCCTGCCGCACGCGTCGAGCCAGAGCGAGGACGGTCCGGGAATGATGCGAATGGCATGGTCGCTCCAGATCGGACTCCAGTTCTTGATCCCTTCGACGTAGTGCCACATCCGGTCGCGGTTGATGACGGTGCCGCCAGCGGCCTCGCTGATCGCCAGCATGCGGCCGTCGACATAGTCGGGCACGCCGGTGATCATCCGCTTCGGCGCGGGGCCAAGGCGCTGCGGCCAGTTTCGCCGCACCAGGTCGTGATTGCCGCCAATGCCGCCGGAAGTGACGATGACGGCCTGGGCTTTCAGTTCGAACGCGCCGACGATCTCGCGCGAGCTTTTCCGGCCCCGTTCGACGTCGCTCGGAGCAAGAATATCGCCGCGTACCCCATCGACCCCGCTGCCCGATTTCACCAGTTCGTTGGCGCGATGGCGGAACTTGAAAGTGACCAACCCGTCCTTCGCGCCTTGACGCGACGCGGTCGACGAACGGCGCGATAACGGCGGGCCCGGTGCCCCAGGTCAGATGGAAGCGCGGTACCGAATTGCCGTGGCCGACCGCGCTGCCGCCGCCGCGTTCGGCCCAGCCGACAACCGGAAAGAAACGCAGACCGCGTTCGCGCAGCCACGCGCGCTTCTCACCGGCGGCAAAGGCGACATAGGCTTCGGCCCATTGGCGCGGCCAGAAATCCTCGTCGCGATCGAAGGCGGCCGTCCCCATCCAGTCTTCGAGCGCCAACGCATGCGAGTCGCGGATGCCCATGCGCCGCTGTTCGGCGAGTCGACGAGGAACAGGCCGCCCAGCGACCAAAATGCCTGACCGCCAAGCGACTGTTCGGGCTCCTGATCGATGACGATGATCTTCCTTCGCGCGTCGACTAGCTCCGCCGCCGCGACCAGACCCGCCAGCCCGGCTCCAACGATAATTGCGTCGGCATCATCGGCCATTTTTGTCCCCTGATGCGGTCCACGCCGGCTAGCGCAGGCCACCTTTAGGAGGAGCGGCTTCTATTTGCCGGAGCCTAGCCGCTCACCGGGCCAGCCGTCGATACCGAGCCGAATGGCCGGCGCTCTGCGGCAGCGGCTATCAGGCAACGACCGTGCGGCGAATGCCGTCAGCAGTGCCGATCGGCTTCAGCGCGCCCCGGCGCAGCATAAAGTTCACGTGCGCGAGCACCTCGCCAAACGCAAAGCCCATCTGGTGCGGATCAAGCTTGCGTGTGAAAACGAAGGGGACCAGTTCGGCCGCCGATCGGGGCTCCGTCCGGCAAGCGCGCAGGATCTGATCGCAGCGCGCGTGATGGTGGGCAACCAGCGCATCGATGCGGGTATGCAGTCCATAGAACGGCAGGTTGTGCCCGGGAAGCACAAGGAGGTCGCCATTGATGCCGCCGCCGATCGCATCCAGCGACCGCAGATATTGTCCAAGAGGATCACCTTCCGGATCGATCGCAGACACGCTGATATTCGGGGAAATCTTGGCCAGCACCTGGTCGGCGGAAAAGAACAGCTTGTCGGCGCGGCACACCAGCATGATCTGCTCGGGCGAATGCCCCCCGCCGGTCAACACCTCGAAGTCACGTCCACCGATGCGCAGCACGTCGCCGGCGACGACGCGATAGTAGGTGGGCGATAACCCCGACATCAGTTTGAGATAAGCGTGCCCGCTGGTGACCACGGCCTGGGTCGTTACGGCGTCAAGCCCGTGATCAAGGTAGAAGCGCCGATAGTGTTCGGCTTCGAGCGCACCGGGATCGAGATGCAGATTGAGGCTCTGCAGATATTCCGTGGCGGACATGTAGAGCGGAACATCGAAACGTTCGAGGAGAAAGCCCGCCGCGCCGACATGATCGGGATGAAAATGCGTGGCTATGATCCGCGTCAGCGGTCGGTCTTTCAGCACACCCTCGAGCAGCGGCTGCCAGGCGACCTTCGTCGCCTTGTCGCCGAGGCCGGTGTCGATCAGGGCCCAGCCGTCGCCGTCATCGACGAAATAGATATTGACGTGGTCCAGGAGGAACGGCAGCGCCAGCCGCGCCCAAAGGACGCCCGGAGCGACCTCGATCGTGCGGCCGGCCTCGGGAGGCGTCGGAAATGCGAATTTGATCTGCGCGGGGGGGCTGGGTGTCGGGGACTGCATTCAGTGAGCGCTCTTGATGTCCGGTGAATTATCGGGGGCAATACCATCCGCTATCGCGCATGACTACACGTGCCGGCGCAAGGCGTCCATGCAGCCCGGTTTGCATGAGACATTGCTCGGGCGCACCAGTATCGATTTAATGTCCGCGAGTTAACGAAAATGAATTCGTACAATCCCGTCGATCACAATCGCCAGACGCATCTCGACGCCATCAGACAAGGCGTCCGCACTGTCGTTACCGGTTTCGACGACGAGTACTGGCTGGCGCGCGACGAAGACGGGGAATTTCCCAAGGAATTTCATCGCGCCATGGCCGATAATGGCTGGCTCGGCATCACCATGCCCGAGGAATATGGCGGCTCGGGTCTCGGCGTCACCGAGGCAGCCGTCATGATGCATGAGGTTTCCAGCCACGGCGGCGGCATGGCGGCGGCCTCGTCGGTGCACGTCAATCTGTTCGGGCCGCATCCGATCGTCGTTCACGGCACGCCCGCCCAGAAAACGGAGTGGATTCCGGCGCTGGTGGCGGGCACCGACCAATGCTGTTTCGGTTTCACCGAACCCGACGCGGGCCTCGACACCGCCCGCATCAAGACTTTCGCCGAGAAGGTGGCGGGCGGTTACGTCGTGCGCGGCCAGAAGGTGTGGACGTCGACGGCCCAGGTCGCCAACAAGATCATGCTGCTGACGCGCACCACGCGTTATGAGGACGCCAGGCGCCCGACCGACGGCATCACGATCTTTTACACCGACCTCGATCGCTCCAAGATCGAGGTCCGCAGGATCCCGAAAATGGGGACGCAAGGCCGTCGACTTCAACGCCCTATTCATCGACTCGCTTTTTGTTCCTGAAGCGCATCGGATCGGCGAGGAAGGCAGGGGTTTCAGCTACATTCTCGATAGCCTCAATCCCGAGCGTGTGCTGATCGCGATGGAGGCGATCGGTATCGGTCAGGATGCGTTGCGCCGGGCAGCCAAATACGCGCGCGAACGCGTCGTCTTCGACCGGCCGATCGGCAAGAACCAGGGGATTTAACATCCGCTCGCCGAATGCTCGGATGTATCTGGAATTCAGCTCATCCGATGGCGGCACGCGCCGCTGATCTCTATGACCGTCGCGAGCCGTGCGGCGCAGAGGCCAACGCGGCAAAATTCCTGGGCGCGCGCGCCGGGCATGACGCCTGCCTGACCGCCGTGCTAACGCATGGCGGGTTCGGATATGCCAAAGAATATCATGTCGAGCGCCTGCTGCGCGAAGTGACGCTTACCCGCATCGCGCCGATCACCGAGCAACTCATTCTCTCGTTGGTCGCCGAAAAAGTGCTCGGTCTTCCGAAATCCTACTGAGACGATATGCAATTCCGAACGCACAGCTACAACCACCATGACGCCACCTCTAATCTTTTTGGCTTGCTCGCGTGAGCGGCGATCAAAAAACATAGTTTTTGCTATTGGTCGTTTAGATCGAAATCCTTCACCCTTGAGCGGATAAGTAGTCCATGGTCGATTATCGTGGCCGTTTTGTCTGGTACGAACTGACGACGATGGACATGGAGGCCGCCAAGGCCTTCTACACCAGGGTGGTCGGCTGGTTATGCAGGACGCGTCGACGCCGGGCGCGGCCTATACACTGTTTACCGTCGGCGACGTCGCGGTCGGCGGGCTGACGAGCCTGCCGCAGGATGCGCAGAGAGCGGGCGCGAAGCCAATCTGGATCGGGTATGTCGGTGTCGACGACGTCGATGCCGTCGCCGGCCGGATCGTTAGATTTGGTGGATCCTGGTGCATGTTCCGCCGATGGATATCCCGAACATCAGCCGCTTATCGGTCGTCGCCGACCCGCAAATGGCAGCGCTTGCATTGCTCAAGTGGCACAACCCCGGCCCGAAGCAACCTGCCGCGCTGGACGGGCCGGGGGGCGTTTGTTGGCATGAATTGTTTGCGGGCGATTGGGGGAGAAAGCGTTCGCCTTCTACCATGAAGTTTTCGGCTGGCAGAAGGCGGAAGCCAGCACCGGGGCCTTGGGCACCTATCAGATGTTCTCCGCCGCAGGCGACATCATCGGCGGCATGTTCACCAAACCTCCGACGGTGAGATTCAAATCAATCATAGAGTAAAAGATCTTAGTTGAGTTAGAATACAAAGAATATTTTAAAATAAAGTTGATTCTAGACCAATAAATTTGTTGATTGATTAAATAGCACAAATTTAGAAGAATTAAATCTATAGTAGTTGGAAAATAAAATATTTATATAATTAGAATAATCAATTCATCACTAGTAATCCAAACTTAAAGAATGTGCATCCTTAATTAAAGATGTATAAAAGCTTTAAAATGAAACAAATTCAAAACTTTATAGTGAATAACAAACAAGATTATAGTTAAAACTCTAGATAGATAAATTGAAGTAATCAAAGTAAACTAAATCATCTAAAGAAGACTTTACAAATATTATGAGAGATTAACTATAATCTTATTTTGATAATCATCTATGAACAGTCGTCTTAGGAACTTCTTAGAACATTAATGAATCTTTATCTAAAGAACTCATTGCAATAAAGACATCCGAGCAGTGCATTCTTAATGAGATAATTGAAATATGAGAACTAAACAGGACTCTATCCTAAGAACTTCTAGATAAAGAAATGTTGATTGAAGATTTTAGAAAATAGAAACCCATAGAAGTGAAGTAGATGAATCCTATTATTTTAGTTGATGAAGAATAAATATTATAACTAAGAAGGGAATTAACACTTAGAGACATTCAAATTGATGAATTACGAAAAGAAATATAAATCCTTGAATAAAGTCAAAAGTAAGTTTCATAATCAGTTGATCAACATTCTATTGACAATTTAAGAGAAGAATATGAGAAGCAACTTTCAATAATGAGACTAGAATGTGAGCATTGATTAAAATAAGTTCTTGATAAATATGAGCCTGGATAATCACCAGGTGAGCTTCTACAATCTAAATAACAATTCTTAACCGAAAACCAAGAGTTAGAGAAGTAGAACGATAATCTAATATCTAAATTAGAATATTATATGTGACAACTTGAGGAGAGTGAAGAAAGAGCTGCATCATTATCTGATCTTGTGTTTACTAAAGAAAAGGAAATATAAGATTTAGAATCTATTTTGAATAAACCTTAATAGAAATAGGAAGTTAGTAGTATAAAGAAGAAAGGCAAAGAATAAAGTTTTGAGAATTCATCAATGTAGATAGTTAACCAAATAAATGCAGGGTTATTGAAACCATGAGAATTTGTTGTTGCTCCTTCAATATTGACAGAAATGATAATATAGTCTAAAAGATTAGAAGGAAAGGCAATATGTGAAGTTAGAAGATGTGGAAGAAAAGAGAAAGAATACTTATGAACTATACAGAAACAAAATGAATGATTGTGAGAGATTGAAGCATGCTATGATGATAATCAATACTCATCAAATAGAAAATAGAGAGATAAAGCATTTGATATTGATGAACTATAGCCCGGATCTGTATACAAAAGTTCAATTCTTCAACCTTCAGAATCTAAATAGATCGAAGAGATTAGAATAAGAGAAGCAGAGGCTTTAGAATCTTATGGTTAAACAGCACTTAATTATTAATCAAGTGAAGAGATAGATCCATTCATTGATACAATTTTATACTTGGCTAGTTATGTATGTGAAAAGGAAATGTAATCCACTGTAAAGAATACTGCTCTTAATGATACTCTGACAGCTTCTGTGCTTACACATAGAAATGATAGAAGAGATTCTCTTACATATTCAGCATTTGATTCAATTTAGTAAGAGCATGCTCCTTTGCAATCTTAATCATCAGTTGAATGAACATAAAGACTTGTGATTAGATAACTATCACAAACAATTTCATCTATTCTTCAATGAAATTCAGGTCATTAGATAGATCATCTTGTCAACTATGTTCCTACTGGTGAATAAGAATGAAATATATGGTATCTTGAACTTTTAGAAACTCAATCCTCTATTGTAGAGAAACAATTTATTGAGTTATAAAGTTAGGTAGATAAACTTTCTTAGCAAATCACTGGAACAATCTAATTTAATGCTTCTATTAAGGGACTAGCTAAGAATCTACAAGAAGTGTTTTGAGAGGTATCATCAATTCATTCAACTTGTATTCTGATCAAATCAGATATTGAGTAGATTCCTCATTCTGGAAGATCTGAGATAGAAATGTATAAAGATAAATTGAAAGTAGCAGAGGAAGTAGGGAAAGAATTAGAGGAACGGATGTATATAATGTGATAGAATGAGAAATCTTTAAATGATAAAGTGAAAGCCATAGGATAGAATGCTGAGCTTATGATGAAATAAAATGAGAAATTTGATTCTGAAAATCTATAGTTGAAATCTGAATTAAAGAAGATTAAAGAGAGCAATTCTTCAAAAGAAAGAGAAATATCTGATCTAAAGAATTTGATATAAGCTACTAACTAAGCCCCATAATCGAATATTGAAGACAATTCATCTCCTATCAAAGATCTTAAACAGCAAATAACATCTCTTCAAACATAAAACAAACTATTATCAAATGATCTTGCCTAATCATGACTTTTAGAAGATTCATTACAAAGTTCTTGACAATCATCATCCTTATTAAAACTTCTAGAATCAGAAAATAAATTATTACAATAGAAACTTTCCTAAGTGAAATCCTCTGAAGAGTCTTGGATAGAAGAGAAATCAAAGTTGGCTACTTCTATTAAGAAGAAGTCGAAGTATAGATAGACAAGTGGACCTCGACATTCTCATTCGGATACTGAAGGATTTATAGATTCTGCATGAGGGAAGAAGATTAAAGAAGAGAATATAGTGAAGTAGTAGAGAGATAAAATTAATGAGCTTACTGAAGAAATACTCTGAATGTAGAAATTCAAGGAGAATTAATCTTTGAATAGAACAGAAGTATAAAATGAAGACAGTTATTCTGTGAGATAAGATTTATAGAAAGCATTAGTAGAATTGAAATACAAAGAGTAGTAACTTATTCTGTTAAAAGAAGATTAATCAAATACTCTTTAAATGCTAGAGGATCTAAACTAATGATATTAAGCCCTTTAATCATCTTAGACTTAAGAAATAGAGGAAATCATCAAGAAGGTATAGTAACTTGAGACAGAGAAGAAGAATATAAAGAAGCAGTTAAAGATAGCTTAATAGCAATTATAAGACAGATAAGGATAAGTTTAGTTGTTATAATGTGAAAATGAAGAGCTAAAGGAAGGAACATTTAGACTAAACTCCTAAATAGAGTAAACATAGTTATCATTCTCGAAGATAGAGTAATTTGAAGTACATAAGGTAAGAGATTTAGAACTTAGATGTTAATAACTCTAAGCATAGTTATCAGACAAGTAACTAGAGCTAGACACTCTAGCATAGGATTTCAAGAAAGAAATTTAATCAATCCAGGCTTAGAACTAGTAAGTTGTCAATATGTATGAATCATAGATAGAATTCATGTGAACTCGTATCTCTTCTGAATTTTCTAAGCTTAAGCAAGGCTAAGATAACCAACTTCCTAACCTTCTGTTTGAACTATCCCAAAGAGAGGCTGTGGTAAAATCTTTACAATAACAACTAAAAGAATCAAAGAAATCGCAAAAGAATGAAGATCTGTGCATAGGTGATCTGTAAACTATGAAGTAATTGGCATTCTCAGAGTCTAAGGCGATAAAGCATATGAATGAGAGTAGTGAGTTGAAGACTATGATGCATAGGTTATGAGATGAGAACGAATAGCTGAATAAACAAGTAGAGGAGAAAGAGTAGAATGAATTGACTATGAGGCAATAATTAGATGAGAAGAAGAAGGAGGTCAAGGAGATGAATAAGTAGATGAAGTAAGAGAGAGAAGAACTAAGATAAGAGGTGTAGAAAATGAAGTAGAGTTGGATATGTCCAGAATAGTATTAGAAAAGTAAAGAAGTTGAAAGAGAGCTATAAAGCTAGGTTAAGTAGATGAAAGAAGAGTTATAGTGAAAGAAAGATCTAGTGTAGAAAATTAAAGAAGAGAAGACATAGTCAATGTAGGAAGCAGAGAAAGTATGTGAAGAACTCGAGGAATGAAAGGAAGATCTAGAGAAAATATGTAAAATGTAGAAAGAATTAAGTAGGAAAGATGCATGAATAAAAGAATTGAAACAACAATTAGATGAACTTAAGTAATGAGAATAAGTATTATCTGAGGACTTAGAGAAATAAAGAGAATAAATAAAATCACTTAAATTAGATGTCCAGTGAAAAGAAACAATTACAAAAGATCTTAAATAGAAGGCTTAGTAACAGCCTCTACCTAAATAATCCAATAGTGAAGATTTATTAGAATCATAAGTAAAGGAAATTAAGAAGAAATATAAGTCTGAAATAGATAGAAAGGAATAATAGATATCGAGCTTAAAGATGAAAGTAGGATAGTTATAACAAGAAAATGAATCTTTAGTATCAGATATTGATTCGATGCAGAAATCCTTAAAGTAGGATTTAGGTAAAGATATGAAGAAATTGAATTAGATGAACTAAAAGCTAGATCAAATATGAGACACAGCTAAATCAGGAATGTTCATAATCAGAGCAGTAGCCTTTGACTTGATTTGATCTATAGGTTCTCATTAGCAATGAGTTCATCTTGATGAGATTCCATGCTGAGACAATGAAGATATCTACAAGTAAGGATAAGATATACTAGGACTAAGCTATGGGGAGTTAGAATCTTTTGTTAATCCAGATAAGAAAGCTCCTGTTAGGGATGATATTGAAGTTCTAAAATAAAAAGTAGAGAAGATGAATGAAGATCCTGAATAAGTATGATCAGAAGGTGAACATGTCATGAAAATTATGATGAAGATTATAGAGGAATTAAGTTCTTAATGAATTCAATCGATTGGGGTTTTGGGGTTTTGGGGTTTTGGGGTTTTGGGGATATATAAAGTTTATTATAATTACAATTATAATAAAGTTTGCTATTGTTTTCGCGCAGATCCCGCCGCTAGGTACAGACCCGCAGCCCAGCCAATCGAACGTGATCGGACTGCCGCTATTGGACGATGACCATCCGCGTGTTGATCAGTGGGTGCGTGAGAGTGAAATGGTTCATATGAGCTCGGCAGCGATTCTCGGCAATCAGCTCTTCTTGCTTGTGAGAAACAAAGAGAGTCGCGGAATGCGGTCACGCATTGAGGTGTACGACGTCACGTACGATGCTTTGGCAGCCATTCTCTTTCTCACCAACCGCAGGGAAGTGAACATGCACAAGATCTCACCATCGGATGTCATGAAGCTTGCAGCCTGTCACAAGCTTGATTGCGTGTTTGTCTTGACCCGACAGCTTCAACCCATCATCCCACGACTTAAACCCGACAGGTAAATTCAATTTGTATGATTCTCTCCGCATTTTTCGTCGATTTTTCAAACCTCAGATCTTGAGCATTGTTTGAGTTTGTCCGTGCTACGCACGGATTGGACGTTTCCCTCTTTGAGCCCTCCATCCATCTCTGCTCCAAGCCAACCCCCCATCCAGACAATGTCCAGTTGCGGAGGGACAACTGAAGAGCAGAGGTAGGGAGAAGGACTCACTGAGGTGTGTGCAAGGTTTTACAGCCGGATGCCCTTTCTGCCGCCAACCCACCCAATGATGCCAGCAGGGGTAGGACTGCCGGGCACAGTTTAATGTCATGTCCGGGACAACTCTTCAACTCTGTCCGAGATTAAACTCTTTTTCAAGCAATACCCCGTGGCCGTGCACAGGACCGATGCGAACTATATTGAATATTGCTTCGTTTTTCGTTGCATCCTCCAGACCCATATCGGCAATACTGATAATAGACCTTGCAGCGGGTCGTGCTTGACCATGAGCGGGCGGAAGGTCCTGGTGAAAGAGCCCGGGCGGCTCAGGTCCACGAATGCAAAGGGCCGGAATGGGCGGGAACTGCCACCCCGCACCATTTTGCTGGCCCTGAGGGTGCCATGCTGGACAATGCCACCTATTTCCAGAAGTTGAAGGGATCGGTGACGCGTATCGCTCGGCACGCGTTTTACCCGGGCAAGGACGAGGCGGTCGAGCTTTGCCTGGAGGAGATCCAGGACCTGCGGGACACAGGCCGGATCGACCACGAACAGTTCGCAACGCTGCGGGACGTGCTGCTCGGCGACGAGCCGTTCGGCCCCGGCACTGGCGACCCGCGGGCAACCGACTCTTCCGGTCCCGTCGCGGACCGCAGACGCGTCGCCGTGATGTGCCAGGGCACGGGCAGCCAGGCGGCCTTCACGGCCGGCGTGCTCCAAGGGCTGCTGGAGCAAGGCAGCAGCGAGATCGAGGTCGTTGCGCTGGCGGGCACGTCGTTCGGATCTCTCTGCGCAGTCCTTGCCTGGGACGGATTACTCCGCGGCGGGCCGCACCAGGCCGTGGAGCAGCTGGAAGGCTTCTGGCGCGACTACTCGTCAGCCTCCGTGGTGGACGCCCTGCTGAACTACTCCGCCCAGATCGCGCTGCAACTTCGAGCACTCGTGCCGCTTCCGGTTCATGGGCTTCAGGATGTCACGGCCCTGAGTACCGAGCAACTCTGCGGTTTGCTGGGACGTCGGCTCGATTGGCATGCCACGCGAGCACGGTCACAGGCCGGGGGAGCCGGCTCGACGCAACTCGTGATCGGCACCGCCGATGCAAACGGCACTCTCGACGTCCAGCGCGGGGCCGAGGTCGACATGGAGACCTTGAAGATCGCAACCCGGGTTCTGCCTTGCCCCGCGGCACTCTCGCGACGTAGGGGCTGTCCTCGCCACAGGCTCACCCGTTCGCGAACTGGCCCGGCTCAAGCCGAGTGAGATCTGGCTCATCCAGATCAACAAGGTTGAGGACCGGCGTGCCGGGGCCTTCCCTGTCTGCGCCGTGGATCCAGTTGAGCTGGCCAGTAGCCAGGTCCTGGAGCAGGAGGTCCGTTTCATCCGATCGATCAACCGGCTGCTGGAGCAAGGCAGGCTGATCGGCGGGGATTCTCGGTTCATCGAAATCCATCGGATTGTCATGGAGCATAACCTTGATGATTCGTCCCGGTTTGACCGCAGCGCCGCGTTCTTGAACGGCCTGATCTCTTATGGCCGCGAGCGCGCCGGCCAGTTCCTCGAGAAACGGGCAGAGCAGCTCTCCAGCCGGGTCGGCGCGGGGCCGCGGCATTGATCGTGGCGGTGCAGCACCGCCCTGGCATTTTTCTAGCCAGGCCAGCAGCACGCCGGTCCGGTCGCGAGTCCCGATGCAGGTGGCCGGGTTCTTGCAGGTTCCCTCGCGGCGCCGCTCGACATGTTGCATCCCTTTTTTTTGAGCGCTGCGAATCGTGGTTGCACGGAGCACGGCCGGCGCCGCATGAGTCGGTGACCGTGCTCTTTTTTCCGGCTTTTTTTGCGATGCCTTGCGCACCCGCGAACCGATACGATTGTTCAGAAGGGTTGCGCTGGGTCGATGAGGACCGGTCTGCCACTTCCACGGGTGGCGTGGGGGTCCGGATAATGAAGCCGTGATGGAGCTGGCGGACGCGCTCTGGGCACAAGTTTGTGGTTCCGCATGGCGTCTGTCTCTCGGGGAGATTCGCGCGGTATGGGGTCTCAACCAAGCGGTCATGGCAATGGAAAGACGGGCGGAGGCAATGGTAGCGTGCCGCTGTCCGGCCCGAGCGGCTCGCTCGCGGATCACCTGCCTCCACAGAATCTGGAGGCCGAGCGCTGGTTGCTGGGCGGGATCTTGCTGGACAACGAGGTGCTTCACGACATAGCCCAGTTCCTGACCGCCGACGATTTCTACAGGGATGCGCATCAGGTGATCTTTCGGGCCATCAGCGAGCTTTACACTGCGGGGAAGGGCGTTGACGCGGTCACCCTGGCAGACGAGCTGATCCGCCGCGACCAGTTCAGCCAGATTGGCGGCGACGAGATGCTGCTGGAGATCGCCAACAGCGTGCCGCACGCGGCCAACGCGCGCTATCACGCCGAGCTGGTTCGCCAGAAATCCATCAGCCGGCATCTCATCCAGAGTGCCACCGAGATCATCCGCGAGGGCTATTCCAACCTGTACACGGCCCAGCAGCTCCTGGAATCGGCCGAGCAGAAGATCTTCACAATCGCCGAGGATCAGACCCGTGGAGAAACGCACGAGCTCAAGGAGATCCTGGCCAGGGCCATGGACCTGATCGAGAAGCGGGCCGTCGAGAAGCACCCCGTCACCGGCGTTGGGTCCGGGTTCCTCGACCTGGACGATTACACCAACGGCTTCCATGCCGATCAGCTCATCATCATCGCGGCCCGGCCGAGCATGGGAAAGACCGCGGTGGCCTTGAACATCTGTGAATTCGCGTCCCTCACCCAGAACGTGCCCGTTCTCATGGTCAGCCTGGAGATGGGGGACCTGGAGGTCACCGAGCGGCTCCTCTGGTCGCGGTCACGCGTGGACAGCCACAAGCTGCGAAAGGGCTTTGGTCTGGACCACCGCGAACTGAACAAGCTTGGCAAGGCCTACGTGGAGCTGGAGAAGGCCCCGTTCTTCATTGATTCGACCCCCGCCCGCAACATGCTCCAGATCACGGCCTCGGCGCCACGGCTGAAGCTGCGCAAAGGCTTGGGGCTGATCGTCGTCGACTACATTCAGCTCGTGGATGCCGAGGAATCGAGAGACAGCCGCCAGGAGCAGATCGCCAAGATCAGCCGGCGGCTCAAGACGCTGGCCCGTGAGCTGCACGTGCCGGTGATCGCGCTGTCGCAGTTGAACCGGGCCGTGGAGAGCCGCGAGGATCGCCGGCCCCGCATGGCCGACCTTCGCGAGTCAGGCGCCATCGAGCAGGATGCCGACATCGTTCTCTTGCTGCACCGGCCCGATTATTACGATCCCAATGACCAGCCCGGGCTGGCCGAAATCATCATCGCCAAGAACCGCAACGGCCCGACCGGCAGCGTCAAGCTGACCTTCCTCAAGAACCTCACGCGCTTCGAGAATCTCTCCACGCTGGCCGAGCCGCCCATCGACGAGGGAACGCCGTACTGACCGCAAGCAACGCGGGGACCGAGGCACTGCCGGAGGTCGCCGCGCCGTCGGTTTCGCTCACGACCTTCCGCCGGGCTCAATCAGAAACATCCACGTCCGACTCGGACCAGTGCGGCCGATCCACGGGCGGCCAGGGCTCTGATGCAGGGAGCCAGGGCGGCCGAGGCGCGTTCTCCTTGAAAAGAAAAGGCCCCAGCACCCGACGGATCAGCTCCACATCGGTGATCCGCCCGTGTTCGGGAAGGTCGAGCAGGCCGGCGGCATCGTAGACGTCAGGAAGCTCCGGCGCGTCGAGCCGACCGAAAGCCGCACGGATTCCATCCCGGCCGATCCCGGACCGCGCAGCGACCTGCTGCGCCTGGTCCAGTCGTCGCAGGTGCCGGCGCTGCCAGTCAGCTCGGTCGAGCAGTAGTGCGGTGGCGCGCATCGACTGCAAGGAAAGGATTGGAAACCGCTGCAACTCCGCGGGCGACGGCGGAGGCACCCAGTTGCGCCAGAGCAGGTCCACCCTGGGACGGTTCAGAACCAGCAGAACCGCCATCAAGCCGAGGACTCCGAGCGCGGCCGCGCGACTCGGTGACGCGGTGGCTCGCAGGACCGGCGGCCGCTGGCCCGCGGTGCGCGGTCCGGCCCACCAGCCGGCGATGAACAGGACCGCGCCAATCTGCGGCACGGCGTCGTACCAGGGAACGATCATTCCCAGGCTGATGGTGCGCAGGGACCGGAACGGCAAATAGCCGCGTACGGTCCACTCCACCAGGTAACTCCCCAGCACGAGGGCCAGCCCCGTGCACTCGAGCGGGTTGAACGCACCGAGCCTACGCGTGCGCAAGCGGCCGCCGGCCCAGACGCCAAACAAGAGCGCGCAAAGCACCGCCCCCTGTGCGGCCGTGGTCTGGGCCTTGAGCCCCAGGTTGCCGAGGACCAGGTTTTCCGGGATGGCCTGCGCTGTATGAAGCAGACCCTCCACGGGACGCGCGGCCTCACCCGGCTTGCGGCCGTGAAAGCTGACGGTGCTGTCGATCCTGCCCCCGCCCAGGGCCATGGCCAGCAGGAACGCCGCGATTGCCGCAGCGAGCGGCACCGCGGCCGCGATGCGGCACCGCCGCCGGCCGTCGAGCCAGAGATAGACCGCCGCGACAGGTCCGGCCAGGTAGCCGATGGTCCAGAACCAGCCTCCCAGCGCCGCCGCAACGCCGCCGGGGACCAGCGCGGCGAGCCGTGGCCGCCTCCGCCAGCACTGGGCGTACCAGAGACTGGCCAGGATAGCGAAGCCGGCCCACAGCGTCTGGCCGGCCGAGTACCAGCAGGCCGGAGACGCCATCACCGAGGTCAGGCCCACGGCGGTCATTGCCGCCAGCCCCGCGCCGGAGCGGCCCGTCTCACGCGCGACGAACCGGCCGGTCAGAAGCATCGCGGCGATGAGGATGCCGTAGGCCGCTTCGGCCAGCACCGGCGGCAGCTTCTCGAGCGCGCCGGCCGAGGCCACCAGCGCCCAGGTCAGCACCCGCCAGGCCGGAACGATGTGCGTGTTGTGCGGGGCGAACAGGTTGACTACCGTCCTCGGCAGCGTGCGCGAGGCCGCCACGTAGGCGAAGTCATCACTGTAGAGACGATAGATCGCCGCCGGATCACGCGGAATGTGTCCCTGCCTCAAACCGGCGAATGGATCGAAGAACAGGACCCAGGGAGCGGCCGCGAGCAGCAGCACCAGCACGACCACGCCGCCACGGCCGACTGGCCGCCTGAGCCAGGCCGTCCGGAGCGTTCCCGGCGTGGCAACGAAGCTGGTGGCGGTTCGGGACTGCTTCACTTCCTGGTCTCGTCGCTGAATTGTGCAGTGGGCAACAACAGGGTCAACGTGCGCAGCTCAAAGGTGCACGGGTGGTTGTCGGGCTGAATCCGGATCTGGGAGATCCAGTCGTCAATCCAGATCGTCGTCGTCTGGTCGGGACCGGTGGGGAGGTTCCAGTTACCGTACTGCGGCTCGATGGGCAGATCAGCCAGGGTGGGGCCGCGCCAGGCCATCCGGAAATGGGCCGGAGCCCCATTGGCCGCGGCGTGGGCATACCGCATCCGCACGCCGCAGACGTAGAGCGGCGCGGCCAGGTTGAAGCGGATCCAGGGGTCGAGCCCCGTCACCTCGATGCGGCCCTCGTTCCATCGCGCCAGCCGGACTTCGACCGGTTGCAGGGGCACGGGCTGTTCCCCGAAGGGCGGATCGTCCTGGATCGACCGGAACCTGCCGATCCCGGCGCGTTGCAACAGCGAGAGCGACTCGTGCAGAATCTCCTGCGAAGGATGGAGGAACGGCGTGTGCCGGCGCACCAGACGGAACAAGGGGACGCCCGACGCCAGGTCGCGATCGACGGCAAGGGCCTTGCGGTGCGCAGCGTCGCCAGTGGTCCAGGCGGTTTCGATGTTTGGCCACAACAGCACACAGCCAAGGAAAAACAGGATCAGGGGGCAGAATGTGCGGCTTGCCCGCCAGCCGTAACAAGACAGGGCGAAGTAACTGACCAGCAGTGCGGGAGCCGCCAGCGTGGTGTAGCGCGGCTGGAGACCAGCGAGCACGCCCTCACCGGACCGGCCCCAGCCGGAGCCGAGCGCCAGCGAGACCACGGCGGCCAGCACCCAGGCCAGTCCCTCGATCCTGGCGCGCTCCGCGGGCTGCCTGATCCAGACCCACGCCAGCAAGGCCGTAGCACTGAGCAAGAGTGCCAGCACCAGCAGTCCGGAGGCCGGCCAGAGACGGGCGCCAGGCTCGCCCAGGCTCATGGCCAGAAACTGGAGCGTTGTCCGGGCCACGGCCGTAGCGTCTCCCGGCGCGGCGTGGTGAGCGGGCGCCGAATAGCCGTGCAGGTAGAGACCCATCAAAACCAGGGGAGGCAACGAGAACGCCGCGATGGCCAGTGCCCGCCGTCGGCCGGCCGCCCCATGCCGCACCAGCACGCCCGCGGCCAGCAGCCAGAGCCAGAGGAGAAGTGCGGGAAGGAAGGCCAGTCCTCCCGCGTTGCAGAGGGGCATGAGGCTCATGCAGAGCGACGCAAGGGCCAGGCTGCCCAGGCCCGGAACCTCACGGCTGCGCACCACCACGGCCAGAACCACTCCGAGGAGGACCACGGCCAGCACGTAGGTGATCTGGATGCTCCAGAGGAAGTTCTCATGCTGACCCAGGTTCAGGAGCACGAGCGGCAGGAACGCGTCCGCCGCATGCCACGATCCGCGAACTCGGCGAACCGCCAGCAGCAGCCCGACGGCGAGCGCACCGAGCAACCCGACGATCAGCAGCATGACCGGTCGGGGATCCGCCCCGCTTGACCGGAACGCCCCGAGCAGGATGAGCCGGGCGAGCGGGATCCGGTGCTCGCTGTGTTGCGACCACAGCCAGCCGATCGTGACCGGTTCAGTGCCGGCGAGCTGGGGGACCACCGCGTAATCATCCCAGAGGGGGACATCCGCACCAAACCGCAGCACGTAAACAACCGCCAGGACCAGCATCGCCATCCAGATCGACCCGACGAACAGGCCCGTACCCGGATCGCACGGTAAACTCCGCACCGCAGGCGCTCCCGGGGTGGGCCGGGCAAGTGCCGTTGTCTCCGGTAAGTCAGGACTGGTCGCCAAGGGCTGTTCCTCAACCTGGGTGGGAGAGACCTGGCCGCACGGTCATTTACCGCCGCCGGACGCGGCCATTGGTTCCCGTGGCTCGCTTCTCGGCGCCCTGTGCCTCGCGGAGCATGTCGAGTGCCTCCTGCCGGGTTCCCTCCGCGGCCGACTCGCCGCGCAGCATCAGCGCCAGTTCGTGCACGCGGTCGGCGTCGGAGAGCAGGGTGATGGTGGTGCTCGTGCGTCCTCGCTCCACGTGCTTGCGGATCACCCACTGGTGGTGCGCGTGGGAAGCGAGTTGCGGCAGATGGGTGATGCATACGACCTGGTGATGGCGTGCCAGAGCGCCCAGGGCCTTGCCGAGCGCCGATCCCAGCCGGCCGCCGACGCCCGTGTCGATCTCGTCAAAGATCAGTGTGGGAACACGGTCCACCCCGGCTAGTACGGTCTTGGCCGCCAGCGTCACCCGCGACAGCTCACCGCCTGAGGCGATCTTCCGCAACGGCCTGGGCGACTCGCCGGGATTGGCCAGGAAGAGCATCTCGACCGAGTCCAGGCCCGATTCGGGAGCAGCCGCGGCCGCAGGATCAGCGCCCAGTTCGCGCGATTCGACCTCGACGGAGATCCGCGACTTCTCCAGCCCGAGGGATCGGAGCTGACCCTGGATGGCCGTGGTGAAGCGCTCCGCCGTCTTCCTTCGCGCGCTCGAGAGTTTGGCCGCGACTTTCTTGAGCGCGGCAAACGACTGAGCCAGCGGCACGTCCAGCGAGCCCAGGTCTTCCTCGTCACGCGCGATGGCCGCAAGCCTGGCCGCCGTGGCTACCCTGCGGTCGGCCAGGGCATCGGGCGTGCAATGGAACCGGCCGGCCAGCCGGCGATAGAGCGCCAGGCGCGTCTCGATCTCCTCGAGACGCCGCGGATCGTCCTCCCACTGCTCGCCCAGGTCGCGCAGGGTGTAGGCCACCTCGCGCGTCTCACCGGCCAGGCGCGCCAGGCTGGCGGCCGCGTCGGCCAGCTCGGGCGCGGCCGCGGCCAGCGGTTCAAGGTTGCGGGCCACGCGCTTGAGCAGCTCCTGGGCCGAGTGATCGGCCTCGTAGAGCAAGCCGTATCCCTCCGTGGCGGCCGCCCGGATCGCCTCCGCGCTGGCCATCGCATGCGACTGCCGCATCAGCTCGTCGTACTCGCCAGTCCTCGGATCGGCGGCTTCCAGCTCATCGCGCTCGAACTCGAGCAGGGCGCGCTCGCGCTGCCTGGCCAGCGTGGCGTCGAGCAGTTGCTGGCGCTTGCGGCGCAGGGCGTCGTGGCCGGCGCGGGCCGTGCGATAGGCCTCCAAAGGCCCCTCGAGCTTGCCGAAGCCGTCCATCAGCGCGCGCTGGCCGTCCGGATCGAGCAGCGCGCGGCCCTCGTGCTGACCGTGGATGTCGACCAGAAGCGCTCCCAGCCGCTCGAGCGTCCCGATCGTCACGGGCGTACCGTTCGCCTGCGCCATACTGCGGCCCTGGCCGCTGACACGCCGCGTGATGATCAACACGTCTTCCTCAATGATCGCGCCCAGGATGGCCTCCAGCTTCTCGCGGAGCACCCGGTCGCCAATCTCGAACACCGCGGACGCGCGCGCCTCGCTCTTGCCCGCGCGGACGAACTCGGACGAGGCCTTGCCGCCCAGCACCAGCCCCAGCGCCGTCAGCAGCAGGCTCTTGCCCGCGCCGGTCTCACCGGTCCAGGCGGAGAAGCCGCCTTCGAGCTCCACCTGCACGTCCTCGATCAGCGCCAGGTTCTGCACCGAAAGCTGCTGCAACACGACCCGAAAGACTCCCACCCGCGCCCGGGCCGGTCCGGTCACAGGAACGCGGAACCGCCACAAAACTGGTTGACTCGACTCATTTTACGCTTTTCAAGCCAGCCGGTGGAATAACGGGCCCGAGCCGAAGCGGGTGCGAACGGCGGGCGCCTCGATTACCGGGCGATCTTCAGGTTCCGTGCGTGGAAGGCGATCGCTGCGCGCACGTGTTCGTCCCAGTATTCCCAGCTATGCACGCCGACAAACTCCTCGTACTCATGGGCAATGTGCATTGCTTCGAGATGGCGGTGAAACGCGCGGTTCTGTTCCAGCAGGAAGTCTCCCTTGCCGCAGTCGATACGCAGGGCGGGGATGCGCCCGTGATCGAGCCGCTCGACGATGCCGAAGGGATCCTCCGGGCCGCCTTTCGGGCTCTTGCCGAAGAGGCGCTCCAGCTCCGGGCCCAGGTCCTTGCGGCCCTCGGTATCCAGCGGCTCCTGGAGGATCGCCAGAGCGCCGGAGTGCGAGTTGACACTGGCGAACATCGCGTGGTGCTTGAGCCCAAGCTTGACCGCGCCGTAGCCGCCCATCGACAACCCGCCAATCGCCCGGCCGGCGCGCTCGGCCTTCACGGGCAGCGTGCGATCCACAAGCCCGACCACGTCCTTGATCAGATCGTCCTCGTAGGCCGGGCCAATCTGGGCGTTGGTATACCAGCCCCGCCCGCCATCGGGCATCACCACGACCAGCGGCATGCCTTCCACGTACCGCTCAATACTCGTCCGGCGCATCCAGATCGTGTCGTCGTCGGAGAGCCCGTGCAGCAGGTAAAAGACCGCGTAGGGCCGGGGCACCGACGGATCATCCGGGAAGACCACGCTGAACGACGAGGCTTTCCCGAGCGATCGGCTGAAGTAATTGATGCGGGCGAATGCCATGGTCTCTCCTCAAGTGGGATCACGCTCGGTCTGGAACCGTAGGGATAGCCGATCGATGGCCGCGGGCAGCCCCTGCTCCGCCTCCTGGCACGGTTCATCCTGCTCGGCCAGCGCGTCGGCTGCGCGGCGGAGCAGCGCTGCACGGTCGGCTCGCATCAAGATCGCCGACACGTCGATGCGTTGCAACAGCCCTTTGGTCACGGGCCGCTTGGCGTCGGCGAAGCTCAGCGCCCGAATCAGCGCCAGCGCGGCCGGGTCCTGATACAGCGCGCACAGCCCGGCGGCCTCGGCCGCCGAAGTGCACGGCAGCAGGTAGCACGTGTCATCGACCATGACCGGTCGGCCGGCGATCGGGCCATCGAGCTGAAAGCTCGGCGTGCGGTACAGACCACATACCGCCACCTTGTAGGGAGCAAAGCTGTAGGGTCCCACGCCGAAGATGGCGAACGCCGGCTGCCCGCGGTAGATCGATGATTTCCGGCCGGCGAAGGCAGACTTGTGGCGTTGCAGGTAATCCCAGAGCCTGGGCGCTCTTTGTTCCAGCGGGCTGGTGGGCTGGCCGATTCCGTTCTGCGTGAGGATCAGGGCTCGGCGGGGACGATCGGCGGGTGCCTTGCGCAGGTCCGTGCCCTTCCGCAAAGGATAGAGGAACTCGGGCTCGACGCTGACGGTCTTGCCCAGGCCATTGCGGTACGAGTTCGTCGCGGTGTCGTGCACCAGTTCCAGGATCGCAGCGGCGTCGTGCTTGATGCCCTGCCGCCAGGTGAGAGGGCACGCTCCCAGCGCGAAGGCGTGCTGCTGCACGGCGTCTGCATCGCCGGTCAGCCGTCCCTGCTGGAAGCTCATGAATTCGGACGGCTCGTTCGCGGCGAGCGTCGCGAACACGGGAATCCTTATCCCGTGGTCCGATCTTCCCGCCCCGATGGTGAAGCGAAGCAAGCAGGCGCTCACGGCAGCGCCGAACCAGCGCCCGGCGTCGATCCTGTGAACCGCCGTGTCGACCACGGAAATGTCCCGGCGCAGGACGAACTCGAGGACCTTCCGCGCCACGGCCGTCTTGCACAGCAAGGCGATCGTCGGCCGTTCCGGCGCCAGCTCCTCGATCAACTTGATCCATACGGCCTCCGCGATATCGAAGTTCGCGCTGCCGGTGCGCGCCGCCAGGCCCGGTAACTGGTTGAGATTGCGCTTTTGCGGATGGTTGCCGCTCTCGAGCCGGCCGAGGGCGGAGGCCGTGATCCAGGGCGGGTTGCCCAGAACCAGGAGCGGCCCATCGCCACGCCACGTAAGGCCAGCGCGGAGATTCATCCGGAAGAGATTGCCGTGCACAACCTCGACGAGACGGCCCGTCTCTGCGCGCGAGTGCCTGGGCCTGGGCCCAATGGCACTCCTGGAGCTCGATACCGATAAGCTCGCGGGGCGGATACTCGTGCTCGAGTAAGCCCCGCAAGAACGCACCGTGGCCGCACGTCGGTTCCAGGACGCGGCTGTACCGTTTGCCGATCGGTCCCAGCGTGGCGAGGATCGCCGCAACCAGGCCCGGCGGCGTCTGGAAATCGCCCATGTCCGCGTGCGGGTTGTTGCGTGTTCGCGCTCCGCTCATGCCGTCTTCGCTTCGCGGTCCCGATGCACCTGCTGTCAGCTCACTTGACCTTCGACCCGGGCGGCGCAGTCGGGGTCGTCGGGAGTCAGCACGATGACTTTGTCACCCGAGGTGGCCGCCAGCAGCATGCCATTGGAAGTCTCGCCGCGCAGCATCGCGGGCGCCAGGTTGTTGACGATGACGATGAGCTTGCCGCTGAGCTGCTCGGGCGTGTAATGCTGCCGCAGCCCCGCCACGATCTGCTTTTGCTCGTCACCCAGGTCTACCTGCAAGAGCAGGAGCTTGTCGGCGTTGGGGTGGGGCCGCGCCTCGAGAACCTTCGCGATGCGCAGCTCCAGCTTGGCGAAATCATCGTAGCTGATCACATCGGCCATCGTTGAACAACCCTCGCTGGCTGTCTGTCTTTCACGTCGTTCTGTCAGGAACTCGATTGTGCCCGCAACCGCCGCAAAATGCCAGGAGGGATTGAACCACGAAGGGATCAAGGACGTCGAGAGATCATGCCTCGGGCAGCGAGCCACGCGGGCGAAGAACCAGGAAGATGATTGAAACCACAAAGGGCACGAAGATCACGAAGGAATCCAAGAATACGCCTCGAGGAACAGGCAGGCACGTTGCGTGAATCATGGGGAAGAGGGGGTGGAACCACAAGGGGTACGAAGATCACGAAGGAATGGAGGGAATACGGCTCAATGGACCAACCGCCGGATCCCGTCCTTGAGAACGGGTATTCGGAAGTTGAGCAAGAACCCAAGCCGTAACCCGGTGGTTTTGAGGTATGAGAGCAACTGGGCCTCATGGATGGGCGCTATCGAGTCGACGGTCTTGAGCTCCACGATGATGCGCCCGCCAACCACCAGATCCAGCCGTTGACCCGAGATCTGGATCCTCTTGTACGGCACCTGGATTTCTTTCTCTCGCTCGACGGAAAGCCCCGCGGTCGTCAACTCGTACTCCATCGCCTTGTGATAGATCGACTCGAGAAATCCCTGACCCAGCACCCGGTGAACCTCGATTGCCGCACCGATCACCCGATGACCGAGTGCCTCATCGCCCTCCCCGATCGGTTCCCAGTTCATGCTCCTCCCTCGCCCCTTCTCTCCTTCTCGATCATTCTTTCTTGCATCCCTTGGTGCTCTTCGTGTCCTTTGTGGTTCACACTCCCGTCTTCCGCCATTCTTTACTGGTTCACTCCCCCCGTTCGTTCCTCCGTTTGTGGCCCAGCACCCGCCGGCAAAGGTTGCGGATCACGGCCCAGGCGATGACGAACGGGGTGGTGGGATGCCGGAACACGGTGGGCAGGTTGCGCTCGAAGACGAAATGGCCAAACCACATGATCGCGTACGAGAGCACGAACAGGCCGAGCGACCAGGGCGGGCGAAACGGCACGAGCAGTACGGCCAGAGCCATGATGGGCCAGCCGACACCCACATGCAAAACGTGGTTGACCGGGTTGCGATGGTCCTCGCGGTAGCGGGCGACCAGCCGGTCGAATGCGGAGCCTTCGCTGACCTCGAGGATCGGACCGGCCGGCGATTCCAGGTTGCTCACGAGCGGAATTCCTTTTCGGGTCGGAGATTCATTTCTCGGCGCTCGATGCCGCCGACCGCGCCACCCGG
The DNA here is from genome assembly GCA_963833985.1 of uncultured Planctomycetaceae bacterium. Classification (GTDB taxonomy): domain Bacteria; phylum Planctomycetota; class Planctomycetia; order Isosphaerales; family Isosphaeraceae; genus Aquisphaera. Next base: position 3,359,325 of record CAWIAD010000001.1, on the reverse strand, counting down.
GCCGCGATGCCCTGGTGCACCTTGGGGTCCTTGTAATCGTCCAGACCCTTGTGGACGATCTGGCTCCAGTCCTTGACGAATTCGAACTTCGGCGCGTTGTCCTCATCGTGGCAGTGGGTGCACAGCCCGTTCTTGTTCGCCACCTCGGCCGAGAGCTTGAGCGGAGCGCGAAACGCCAGGTTATCGGGGGCAGAGACATGCTTGGACCCCGGCCCGTGGCAGTTCTCGCACTGGTTGCCCTTGAGGTGCGGTGTCGCGGCCGCGGACTTCCAGCCCGAGTTGTACTCGAAGCCAGTCGTGTGGCAACTGATGCATTCGGCGTCGTAGATGGTGTCAGGCCGAGCGTCCTTTTCCAGGGCGGCAAAAGCCTGGGCGTGCTTGGTCGTGGACCACCTCGCGAAGGTGTTGGGATGGCACTGGCGGCAGGTCTCCGCCCCGACGAACAGGGCGCCGGCCGTCCCCCCGGCGTAGTCGTGGCGTGGGAAGCTCTCGACCACGCCCGCCCCCTTGAGCATGGCCCGGTACTCATCCTCGATTACCTTTTTTACCTCGGTTCCCGGGCCGTCGTACTTGTGGTCGAGGGTGACCGGATAGAACCGCATGCTGCGGTCGCCGTCGCTGAAGAACCCGATCGCTCCCACGTACTTCCCGCGCCGGCCCACGGTCACCAGCATGGTTTTGCCGCCATTCAGCGAGAGCGGTTCGCGGTCCAGCGGGTCGGCGAACTGGGACGTCGACACCACCACATCGAACCCCGGGTAGGCCGTGGCCAGGCGCCGGGCCAGCTCGGGCGGACCCTGCACCAGCAGCACCTGGTACTCGCTCTTGCCCTCCAGATCGGCGAGGATCGGGCTTAGCACCTCGTCGGGACGCTTGACGACCGGTAGCAGTTCGGCCTTGTCGGGATCGTTCAGCTTCGCGATCGCCTCGGGATCGGTGACCGCCGTCACCCCTAGCTTCACATCGCCCGCCGAGATGATCTGGCTGGCCTGGATCCGCGACTCGAACCCGGGAGCCGCCTGAACGTTGGCCGTGAGGATCTTCGTCGTATCGCCCAGGCCGTTGAGGAACTGGGCGAACGCCTCGCCGATCCCGACCTTGAGGTCCTCCGCGCTCAATGCAATCGCGTCATATTTGAGCGTGCTGAACGCCTTCAGCGCGGTGGCGAACTTGATCTTGGCCTGCTCGAACCCGCCCCGCGCGGCCGCGGGATCCTTGATCAGGCTACCCAGGTCCACCAGCGCCACGGGCCACTTCTGGGCCTTCAGCCGTTCCACGAAATCGTACCGTCGAATGAGACCGCCCTGCTGTCCCTGCGTGCAGCCGCAGGGTTCCAGGTACCCGTCCATCTGCCCCGAGATGATCAGTACGCCCCGCGGTGTAGACCAGTCAGCCAGCAGCTTCCCCGCGTGGGCGCTGGCCTTACCCGCAGTGGGTGCCGCCGGGTTCGAGCCCGAACTGGCAGGCGCGCGTGCCCCGGCCGGCGGTGACGAGTTCGTGCAGCCGACGTAAGCGAGCACCGCCAGAGCCAGAGAAACGGCGAGGTACGCCCTCTTGGGAACCTGCGGCATGGTCTTCCTTTCGAGATCAGCATGAGGTGGAAGCTGCCGCCCGAGGGTCGCGGCCGCATTCCCGGATCGCGCGCGTGCGGGCCGGTGCACGGTTGCATTGGGCCGACCCGCCAGACGCCCATCCACCATCCGGAGTCTAACTTTCCCCGCTACCCAGGTTAAGCTCAGAATCTCCTTGCCCACGCCCGGGTATCGCCTGCTCCAGTCCAGCCCGTGGCACCGTCCGCTGCACCGGCCTGGGGTCACTCCAAACGGCATCTCGTCAGGGAGCTCAAGGCTCTACGGAACCCGCGACTGCGTGCTCGCGAGCCTGTATTCTCGCCAGCGTCGTGGGCTGGTGACCAGCCGAGCCCGTTCGATCCTTCGACCGCGACTTGAGGGTGCTCACGTTCTGACCCGCCGCGAAACGCTTGGGTCCAAGATTCTGTCGTGGTTTCTGTCGGCGCTGACGTATACTATACTGTAGACAGGCCGGGCATACGAGGGGCGCTGAAAACTCGGTCGATCCGTTATAGCCAGTGGTCGCAACGAACCAAGGCAAGCAAGATCTGGAAAGGACGCTCCGCGCATACGTCGCGGAGAGAATCTCATGACGAACGAAAGCCTCACTGTGCGCATCACGCGTTCCGCTCATGCGGTACTCCGTTCGCTGGCCGAAGAGGCTGACGTGTCCATGACGGAAGTTCTGGACAAGGCAATCGAGGCTTACCAGCGGTCGAGCTTTCTTGCTGGCCTGAATGGAGACTTTGCCGCCTTGCGACAGAATCGAGCTGCCTGGGAGGAAGAACAACAGGAAAGGAAAGCATGGGACGCCACGCTCTCCGATGGCCTTCAGGAATAGCCTAGATGGTTCATGATAAGCCAGTCCGTGGTGAGGTATGGGACGTCGAGTTGAATCCGGTCCTCGGTCACGAGCAAGGTGGGAAACGCCCGGCTCTGGTCGTCTCAGTGAACGAGTTCAACCAGGGTCCGAGCGGCCTCGTGCTCGTCGTGCCAATAACATCGAAGAACAGGAACATCCGATCATGGGTCACGATCGAAGCCGGTGAAGGCGGATGCAAAACGCGGAGTTTCGCGATGTGCGAGGCGATGCGGTCGATCTCACTCGAACGAATGACTCGACGACGTGGGATGGTTTCGCCCGAGATCATGGAAAAGATCGAATATCGCCTGCGAGTTCTCTTGGGCATCTGATCTGAACACCCACGCGAGCGTCGGAGGGATTCGAGGAGGATTGAGTGAGGCAGACAGGATGGGTGGATAAAATGGGAAGCGATTTGTTATCACCCGGCTTCCTCGATGCATGAAGCTCGATCGGACCGTAAGGGAGCCTGTTCATGAGCACCGAGATCATCGTGCCTTCAGTCCTCTCCTGCCCTCACTGCCATGCGAGTCTTGTAGATGCAGGGAAGCCGTGGGGAGGCTGGATGCTGTGTCCGGAGTGCGGCCTGCCTTGGCTGCCTCCGGAGCGTTCCACCAGACGCCGGAGGCAACGCCGCGCGGTGGCTCCGGCGGTGGGGCAGAACGGTCACCAGCCCGAGCCACAGCTCGCCAGCACGGCTGGCACGGCGGACGAAACGACCGCACGCATCAAGGCCGCGGTGCAGGCCTCCCAGGCTTCAAGTCCCGCCCGGCTGATCATCTCCACGGGGCTCTTCGTGTCCGGCCTGCTGTTGCTGCTCGCCTGGCTGGAGCACAGCCCTCACAGCATGGTCATCTTCGGCATCCTCGCCGCGGTTTTCCTGGTCATGCTGATACGGGTGCCGTCCCGTCGCCAGTAGGGCACCCCTTCAGGGCCGGCTCAAGACAGGGTCCTGCCGGGCTCCCGTGGTCGTGACGTCAGAAGGCGCGGGCCGCGCAGGCCGATGACCCGGCGGCTCTCTGTATCGCAGCGCCGAGCGCGCATGCCGTGCGTCGGACTGCTCAACGATCGACAGCAGTGCATGCTCGCGAAGCAACTGGCGAAGGCTTTCGACGGAGGAAAAGACCCCCATGCGGCGCCCCTTGACCAGCTCGGCATGGCCCACGCAGACGCCCACGAGGGTCCCCTCGGTGTCGAAAAGCCCGCCGCCCGAGCGTCCGTGTTCCGGAATCCGCGCGGTGACGAGAAACGGCCGGTCGGTCCCGCTGTCATTGAGCTCGAACCAGAGAACCTCCACGAGCCGGGTCTTCCAGCTCGAGAGCTTGGTTCCCAGGTCGATCCCCACCGAGACCAGCCCCGTGTCCGGCGCGACCTCTTGCTCGTCCCGCCCCAGCCGCGCCACGTAAGGAAGTGTGATCAGGTTGCGGAGCCGGAGGATGGCCAGGTCCGAAACTCCGTCGGAGATCACCGTCTCGGCTGGGACCTTACGCGGCCAGAGCCCGGGCAGGGCGGGCTGGCGCTCGATGCCCAGGTTGTACCGGTGCAGCTCCACGGTCGTCGGACCGCGGCCACGGATCACGTGCGCGGCGGTGAGGACCAGCGTCTCGCCGTCGAGCGATGCGATGATGGTGCCGGATCCCTGGGACGTTCCACGGCGTACCAGGACCGTGGCGCGAAACGTCCAGTTGTCCGATTCCCGGACCGCGTCAGGCGGTCGGGGACCAGTGGACGGGACCGCAGCCTGCGGCTTGACGATGTGCCCGGCTGTCGTCGCGGTATCGGGGTCGGGTTCGTCGCTCCGGCAGGCGTGATCGCCGACCGAGACAAGCAGTGCCAGCCCGACGGCAAGCATGATGCGCCGCGCCTGCATGACCCGAGCTGATATTCGCTCTGCCCCGCTCATGATCGGTAGAGATTCCTCCCTGCGCCCATGCCAGCCTTCAAGAGGTCCACTACCTGTCCGCGTCCGATGGCGATCCAGCGATTCCCTTTGATAGGGCCAACCGGGTCGTGGCCCGGAGGCCTGAACAGCGAACCCGCGGCTCCGGGCAGACTGTGACGAAACGATACTGCGGTGCAATCGCCCAATTATAAGCGCCCTGGTATCCCTGGCGGAAGACTCCCTTGCAGGTGCGCCGAGGAAATGATTCAATTCGCTGGTCCACAAGCTCCGCCGCTTTCAATGGTTGAAGCGCCGGTGACCGGAACTGGAACAGATCATCGTCCGGTGGACGTCCCACAACAAGAGAACCTGACCATGGTAGTGACAAATCGCCTCTTTGGGTTTGCTCTCGGATGCACCCTGGCCTTGCTGGCAGCGACCGCGGGACTGGCCCCCCTCAGTGCTGCCGCGGACGAGTCGGCCGATTCGCCGGCGCTCAAGGCAATCCAGGGAACCTGGGCAACGTCAGAAAATGACCCACTGGACGCCAAGTGGACGTTCAAGGGCGAGACGGTTGAAGTAAACGTCAACGGGATGGAGTATGTCGGCAAGGTGAAACTGGACGACCACGCCAAGCCGCATTCCACGCTGGATATTGCCATCTCGGAAGGTCCCGAGGAGTCCAAGGGCAAGACTGGCAAGGCGATCTACAAGCTGGAAGGCGAGAAGCTGGTGATCTCGGTTTCCATGCCCGGTCATGACCGGCCCAAGGATTTCGAGCCGGTGCCCGACGAGGTGTATCTCTTCGAGTTGAAGAAGGCGAAGAAAGGCTAGCCGCGGGCGGGGGTAATTCTTCGCCTCCCGATCACTTTGTAGCGGTTGTCGTTTCGCCACCTCGTTGAGAAGCTTCTGGCGCGGCCACTGGGCGGCGCGCGAAGATTCGCACGTCGCCCTCCGTCGCCACCAGGTCATACCAGCGTGCCGTGATCGCGTCGAGCAGAGGCTGCCGTTTCCAGGCCACGACCCGGTCAATCGACGCGTGGTGGCGGGTGAGGATCTGTTCCCACAGCCGCGCGCATTCGGCGCGGGGCGCGGGTCGGACAGCAGGCTGAGGTACTCGTAATCCTTCGGGTCGGTGCGATCCAGGCCCGGCTGAAACTGCACCGGAAAGTAGTAGTAGCGCGTCTCGTAGTTGCTCCAGAGAATGTTGCCGGTGGCAATACCGAGCCAGCAATCCGCATGCATGAGCGGATTGGCCCGGAACCGGCTGCGGATGGCCGTGAGCAGTGGGGCGATCCGCTGGTTCCGGCCGGCCAAGGCTGCCGCCCGGGGGAACTGAGCCGCGGTGCGCTGGCAATGCCAGGCGTAATCCCAGACGATGACGGTCTGGAGTGCCAGCGCGATTCCCAGGCAGCCGATGGCCTGGCGTCCCCATCGAGCACCGCGGGGAAAATCCAGGGCCGGGACCAGCGCCGCAAGTCCAAGCAGGAATGGCCTCTGCGGCAGGTATTCACCGTGCCCCGGTCCGAGCGAGTCCGGGCCAAGAACGCCGCCCAGAATGAACAGTACGCCAAGGGCCAGCCAGACCCGCCTGGTGGTCCGGGTCGAGTCGGCGGGTTCGGGCGCGCTGGTGTCAATCCGTTCACCACGGGCCGAGCGCTGCTGCCAGCGCGCCAGGCGATTGATCACTTTCGCCTCCAGGCACGAGAGGCCGGCCATGCCGAGCCAGAGCACCGGGGCGAGGATGGCGAAGGTCGGGCTGGTCCGCTCGGTGAATGGCAGGGCCACCTTCCTGGAAAGGGTCAGCGGATCCACCCAGCCCAGTCTGGCCGTCCAGACCGAGAGTCCACCAAGACTTGCCAGATGCGGCCAGTGCGGCTGCATGGGTCCCCCCTGGCGCGAGAGCCGGAGGTAAACCACGAGCAGCGCCACCAAGGGGGCCAGGCAAAGGGCCGTCCGGGAAAGCCGTGATGCACACGACCTCCAGGCCCTCGGGGTGGTGACTTCCGGAGGCGCGAAGGCCGCAAGGAACGCCAGGCCGATGACCGTCAGGCCCAGGCTTGCCAGGTGGCAGAAGTACCCGAGCACCAGCAGGGCCGCGAGGCTGAGCATGCGTGCTACACCCGGACGATCGCGCCCGCCCCACCACACGCCGATCGTGATCGGAAAGAGGCAACAGCCCAGCAGGAAGCTTGAGAATCCCATGAGCCAGAGGAAGTTGGGCGTCAGACAGGCGATGAATACGCAGCTTCCGGCGAGCGCCTCGCTCCCACGGATCCGCCAGCGCAGCCAGACCAGCGAGCCGGCAAATCCCAGCAGGGTGACCGTGATCATGAGCCGGTCCGCCGTGGCCGGCGTGACCAGGCGGACAAGAACCGCGAGGGCCAGGTGTCCCGCCCAGTTCGGCAGGGGTTGCCAGTGTACCTGGAAAAAAGGCCGGTAGGGAGATTCCGCGTCGAACGAGTGCGCGAGGATCCAGGCGTTGTACAGGTGGGCCGGGCCGTCCTGGGTGGAGAATCCCGGGACAGTCCAGATGGCAACGGTCACCGGCGCAAGCAGAGCCGCGACGAGCAACCAGCCGGTGACGAGGCGGCGACGGCTGCGGCTGTCGCTCGCAAGGGGCGGCTGTGCGGGATCGATCGGTAGGTCGTGGCTTGCGGCGAGTGAGGGAGGCGTCATCGCACGCACGTCCCACCCCGGCAATTCCGCCGGGCCAGCGGTTTGCTGGGGTGCCGGAAAAACGTCAGCCCGGACCCTTCGTCGCCGCGGTGGATCGCCTCGCTGCGAGCCAGCTTCCGCTTGTCCGAAAGGTCCGGGATCGGGAGGTGTGACAACAGGACTGACGATCGTGCAATTGCCTCGTGCCCGGACTTGCCAGTGGCTGGCCCGGGAGTGGGAGGCTGCGATCGCAGCCGCTGGTGCGCGGCAAGGTCCAAAATCAAGCTCAGCCCGCCCCCGGTCCGGTGACCAGGAGATCCGACGGCGGCCGGACCGCAAGAGCCCGACCTGTTACCAAGACTATAACGTACGAAACGCACTGCCTCCAGGAAAAATCGAGGGGTGCTGCGGACTCTCGCCGGCAGCACCCGCGCACCGTTCATGCCTGCTCCTGACGCGTGCTTCCACGGGTCCCGGCGTAGAAGCCGAATCGGCCCTGGATTGCCTCATGGCCCGGCTTGACCCGCGGATAAACCCAGGCCACGTCGCGCACCACGCCACCGTCCGCGGCAGCGAAATCGACCCAGTTGCAGGTGCCCTTGACCGGGCACGTGTAGGTCCGTTCCGTGACCCTGAGCGATTGCTGGTTCACGGCCGACGGCGCGAAATAAAGGTTCCCTTCGTAGTTCATCACGTCATTTCCTGGCTCGCCCTGCGCCAGTACCGTGCCGGTGCGGGACTCCTTGATGATGATGCTCATGGCGGTTCCCTGTTGGTTCACTGTGTGAAGATCATGACTCGGGCGAAGCTGGGTACGGCCCATCGCCCGCTGCTGTTGTAGTCCGCGCCTTGCGCAGCAGCGAGAGTTCCTTGTCGCGCCGGAGTTGCCGCTTCGTGGCCTCCTCCCACTCGATCGCCTCATTCTCCAGCCAGGCGACGGCGCGTGCACGGAGCGGTTCCGGTATGGCCACTCCGCACTCGGCGTGGCGGACAACGATCCCGGCCAGCGCCAGGCGGGCCGCGTCGTCCCAGGCTTCCAGGTCTGGCCCGAAGGGTGCGCCCACCATCTCTTCCAGAGCCGCGACGGCCGCGCAGAGGGTGCGCGCATCGGCCAGTCGTTTCTGAACCTGCTCGAGCGACAGGGGGTTGCGGTCGTCCATCAGCTCCTCGTAGAGCGCGCCGTGGACGTCCTCGAAGCCGGCGTCGAGGGCATCGTCCGCGTCGTCGTTCTCGTAGCTCCGGACGCCCCAGTAGCCCATGGCTGGCCTCACGACCTGGCTCGCCCCAGCCGGCCCCGGCTGGTGGTCATCGGGCCCACGGGTTCGCCCAGCAGACCGAAGCTGGCCAGGCCCGCGGGGCTGCAATTCATGGAGATGGACTCGATATCGGCGGCTCGCACCAGGAAGGTCTCGTGATAGATGCCGATGTCGCGCTTGCGGCGCATCCGGTCCACGGCGCTGCCCCACCACTCGGAATGAGGCGGCCGGCGCGCCCAGGATTCCAGGTCATCGAAGCTGCGCCAGTATTGCAGGACGCCGAAATGGTCCAGTGTGATCGCGAAGAGATCGCAGCTCAGCAGTCCGCTGTCCTCGGCGACGGCGCGGCGGGCCTCGGCCGCGATGGCCGATCGTAGCCGGCGCCGAAGAGCCAGCCCGAGAGACTCTTGACCTGGAGTCCCAGCCGCACCAGGCAAAGCTCCGGGATCGAATCGGGAAGGCGGGCGATGACGCGATTCATGGTCAGGAGCGCTCCCGGGGCGGCAGCGGGCGGGCCAGGCGCTGGAGCGTGGCCAGCCGCTGGGGCGGGGCGACGAAGGTGGGAGTGGTGATCGGCGTGCGGCGAACCATTTCGGCCGGCCTCAGGGCTTCGCCATCAAGCGTTCCGAAGACGCATCCGGCCTCGCTGGCGATCACCGCGCCGGCGGCCACGTCGTGCGTCTGCTCCCCAAGGAAGGTGCACGCCTGAAGGCGGTTGGCCGCCACGAAGACCTGCTCGCAACAGGCGCTTCCCAGGTCCCGGAGGCGTCCGGGAAAGGTGCGCGTGTCGATGGCCCGCAACGCGTTGGTGCCCAGGCAGATGTTGTCCTGCGTGTGGATCGAATCGCTGTCCCGGGCCTGGAGCCGCCGGCCGTCGAGGAACGCCCCCTGCCCCTTGACGGCCCAGTAAAGCTCGCCCAGTGGAGGGATGGCGATGACGCCGAGGACCGGGAGGCCGTCTTCGATGAGGCCGATGCTGATGGCCCACAGCGGCAAGCCGTGGACGAGGTTGCCCGTGCCGTCGATCGGGTCGATCGACCAGCGCCGGGGTCCCGCGCCGCCGCCGGCCGTGTACTCCTCGCCCGTGAGCTGGTCGTCAGGATACTCGGCCGCGAGCCGGCCGCGGAGGAACTGCTCGAGCTCGAAATCGAGGCTGGTGACGAAGCTCTGGTTCGCCTTCTCGACGGGCGTCACCTGTTTCGCCTGGGCCAGCGCCCTGCCCGCCGCCTCGCGCGCTATCGCCTTGACGAACTCCAGCTCGCTGCCGTCACCCCACGCTGCGTTCATTCCCCGCCGATCCTTCAAGTCCATTGGCTCACCCGCAGACACTCTCTCCTGGCGATTCCAGGGTAAGCCAGCCTTGCCTGGACTGGCAAGTCAGGACGGACGCTCGAACCCATGGAATTGCGCTCTCAGGTCCAACAGGTCCTCAAGCGATAGCACGCGCTTGCCGTCGTTTAGCAATGCGCCATTTCCGTTTCCTGCCAGATTGACAGGGCCCAGCTCGCGTGGGATGATCTTCGACAATCAGGTCTGACGCACACCACTCCAGGCTAGCCTGTGGTACGTGCCTGCGTGGTCGGAATCGTTCTTCTGACTCGCTTTCAAGTGGGCACATCTGGACGTCCACTTAACTCAGGTGTCAACCTATAATGATGTGCTTTCGTCCTTAACCACCGTACGCCTGCCAATCCTGGAGCCGGGCGAGGCAGCGTGCCAAATGGCCATTCCTACCAACGCCCAGCGCATTCTCGCGGCAACTCTCACGGTCCTTCTGCTTTCGTGCGCCTTCGCGCTGGGCTGCCAGGAACTTTACGACTCCGACTTCTGGTGGCACCTCAAGTCTGGCCAGTGGATCTGGGCCCAGGGGAAAGTCCCCGCACACGACCCGTTCAGTTTCGCATCGACGGACCGCCCCTGGGTTGATCTGCACTGGCTCTTTCAATTGAGCCTCGCGGCCACGTTCGCGCTCGGCGGCATTGGCGGCACCATCCTCCTGGCGGCGGCTCTGAGCACGGCAACTCTCCTTGTGAACCTGATTGCCCGCGACCGTCGCTGCCCCCTGTGGCTAGCGGCGTTTTGCTGGCTGCCGGCCATGGTGGCCATGGCTCAACGTGCCGCGCCGCGCCCGACTCTTTTCGTTACTCTGTATGGCGATTTTTCTCGCGGTCCTCCTTCATGCGGATCGCAGGCCGCGACTCTGCTGGATTCTGCCCGTCGTGCAGGTTTTCTGGATCAACATGCATGGCCTCTTCATCATGGGCCCGCTCATTCTGGGAGCGTACTGGGTGGATCGGGTCACCACGCCGGATACCAGAAGACGGGGGGGGGGAGAGGCAGGCACCACAGACCGCTCCCGGCACGCGATCGCTGCAACAGCCGCAGTCGCAGCCGCGTGCCTGGTCAATCCCTATGGCCTGCGGGGCGTTCTCTTTCCGCTGGAGATCCTTCCCAAGATCGCACCGTGGGGCGGGGTCTACAGGACCTCGATCGTCGAATACATGAGTCTTCAGGCAAGTATCGAGCGCTTTGGCGTGTCCGTGATGGCCAGCAACCTCTACTACCGATGTGCCTTATTCCTGATGGGGGCTCTGCCGCTAAGCTTCCTGATCCCGGCAATGGAGCGTTACATCCGCCGCCACGCGAGGCACCGCGCAACGTTGGCGTCGTCGCTCGGCCCGGGCGCTGGACTTGGCCTGGCTCTTCTCTGCATCGGCGCTGTCGTGCTGAGCCTGCCCACGGCAACCGTGCCGAACTGGCTGGCGCAGCTGACGTGCATCGCTCCGCTTGCCCTGGCTGCTCTGGGTGTGACGGGCGCCTTGTTGCTTGTGCCCGTATCCGGGTCCGCGGCCCTGCTGACCCTGCTGGGGGGCATCGCCGAGGCTGCATGGGTTTTCTGGCTTCGCGCGTACCTTTTCGACCTTCAGCCGGCCGCAATTCCGGGATCTCTGGCAGGGCCCATGCACTGGGCAGGCACATCCAGTCTGTCCAGCGTCGGCAGGCTGGCGGCTGGGTGCGGCATGGCGGCGGCGTTCCTGACGCTCCGGAGCGGAGGTCGCCAGCAGGTCTTTCGCCTGCTGCTTGCCGTGGCGTTCACCTACCTGGCGCTCCAGGCCGTTCGCAATATTAGCCTTTTCGCCCTCATCGCGGGCTATGTCCTGACCTGCAACCTGGGGGAATGGGCCGCGGGCTCCGTTCCGGTAGACCGCGCTTGTGCAACGGCTTCCGCCCCCGCCCCCCCGGGGCGCGCCAGTCTGGTGCTTGACTCGGCACTTTGCGGGTTCGCGGTCTTTTTCCTCTGGGCCATCGTGACGGACCGCTTCTCACGCATAACGGGTGAATCCCGGCACTTCGGCGTCTTCGCATCGCCACTGGCCTACGCCCACGACGCCGCGCGGTTTGCCGGCCAGCCAGGACTTCCTAAGCGTGCCCTGGCCTTCAGTCTGCGGCAGGCGGGCGTTTATACCTTTCACAACTGCCCGCCGAACACGCTGTTTATGGACTGTCAGAACGAGGTGCATCCGCGTGAGGTTTTCGAGACCTACATGCGGGTTGATGAGTCGCTGATCCAGGGACGGGAGGACTGGGAGAGCACCGTTCGAGCGATGGGCAACCCGCTGATCCTGCTGGACCACATCAAGAGCGCTGGTGCCGAGGCCACGCTGTTGCTGCACCCGGGTTGGCGGTGCATTTTCTATGATGCCGTGGGTTCGGTTTTTATCGCGCGTACCCAGGACGTGCCGGGTGCCGCATTTCCCAGCATAAACTTTGCCGCCCGCCATTTTGGGTTCACCGGCCAGGACGGGCGCAAGGCTCCCTTCGAGCCCTGGGGCCTGGGCGAAGCGAGGGCTCTGTACCGCCTGCGATCTGCCCTGCGTGCCCGCCCCGAATCATCCTGGCCGCTCCGCTTCTCGCTCATGCTGCTGGCGTGTGATCGACTGCGGAATGGGATGGCCGCGGAACCCCAGGCCCGCGATCCTGTGCTGTGGGGCCTCCTGGGGAACTGCTACCGAGGGATGGTCCCCAATCTGACGACTCCTCCTGCGGGCCCTGCCGAGCCCTGGGACCGTACGAGCGGACTCCTGCTCGCGCAGGCGGCCTATTGTTACCGGCGCGCCCTGATGCTGAACCCCGGGGAACCCGAAGCGCTCTCGGCGCTCACTTTCCTGCTTCGCGACCGGCGGATGGATGATGCCCTGCCGTCGCCAGCAACTCCCTCGGGCCCTGCGCCGGTTGCCTCTCTCGTGGACCCAACCGACCGTGTACGCATGGATCGCGACGTGACACGGTTGCTCCAGTCCGGCCGGACTGAAGCGGCGACCAGGATGTTCCGCCTGGCCGAGGCGCGAGGGGCAGAGCCATCCTGGCCCTGTCGAGACGCCGTGGCCCTGGCGCTTCTCCATCTTGGTCGGCCTGCCGAGGCGAGCGGGGTCTGGGAACGCGGCAACGATGCTCCCTCGGCGGCGTTGCGGCTGGCGCGCATCGCCACTGCCGACCTCACCGGTCTAGATTTCGATGCGGCGATCCACGGCTACCAGCAGACCCTCGAGCTCGACCCTGCGTCTGTTGACGCACGCTTCGGGCTTGCCCTGGCGCAGACGGAGGTTGGCAGGGCGGACAAGGCGGTGGATGCCGCTCGACGTTGCCGACAACTGTCGATCAACGCTTCCGAAGCTGCGTTCCTGCGCGTGATCGAAAGCCTTGCCCGTCCGCCCGTCCCCTCACCGCCATAACCCGTGCCTCGAGCTTCAGCAGGCTCCTGGGCCCGGCCCTACGGGTGCTGGTTGCCGCAGTCACTTCCCCGCGACCGCGGCTTCCGTCTCCTTCAGGAGATCCTCGAGGACCTTGTCCAGCGCGGAGCCGATAGCGTTGAGCTGGCGAATCATCCCTTTGGCGTCGATGACGAGGATCGTCGGATAGCCGCGGACGTGATAGGCCCGGGCGATCGGGCCCTCGCCCGGGTCGCCGTCGTTCCAGTTCGGCCACGTGATCCTCTGCTCCTTCATGACCTTCAGCGCGGCCGCCTTGTTCGATTCGCAGTCGACGCCGAGCAGCGCGAAGGGGCGCCCCTTGTAGCGCTCCACCAGTTCGCGCTCGTGAGGGACTTCCTGCATGCAGGGCCCGCACCAGGTGCCCCAGAAGACGAGCACCACGACCTTGCCACGATAGTCGGCCAGCTTCAGCGGCTTGCCGTCCATGCCCAGGCCCCCGATGGGCGGTGCGGGCTTGCCGGCCACCAGGTTCTCCATCTCGTCGAGCCGCGCCCTGGCAGCGTCCGCCAGCGTTCTCTTGTGGGCCAGCATGCGCCGGCCTTGCTGAATCTCATCGGGAGTGAGCATGCGGCCGTTCCAGCTGGGTTGCGGCTGGCTCAGGATCGCTTCGAGCTGCCGCTCCTGCCGGGTGCTGTACGGGACATCGCCGTAATCCTTGATGAGCTCGTCGAACAGCCGCCGGGCTTCAGCTTGAATCAACTGCGGGTCGGACATCCGAAGATGGATCCTGTAGGCGAGCTCCTCCTGGGGGAGCTCCATCTCCTTCTCGACGAGCTTGCCATGCTCATCGAGCGTGCGGAACTTCATCTTCGTCGGACTATCGGGATTCCTGAACGCGGCCGCCATCCTGGATTTCTGCTGGAGATACTGCGCCAGGGCCGCCGTGGCCAGGCCCCGTGCCTCGTGCCCCCGGGTACGCACATAAAGCCCCTCCAGCAAGAGGTCGCGCGCCGGCGAGCACAGATTGTCGAGGGCCAGGCTGGCACGGGCCACCTCCGGATCGTCGGCGTGGTTCCGCAAGAGTAGCAGCACGGCGCGGGTGAATTCGTCGCTGTAGGGGCCGGAGGGACCCATGCCCGGCTTGTCGATCACCCACACCATTGCATCGCGCGCGGCCGGGTTGAGCGGATCGCTGGCGGCCAGGTCGACCATGCGGTGAGCAAACGCCGCCTCATCCGGCACGAGCCGGCCATAGATCTGGATGCGCTCGAAGTCGGACTTCCCCTTCTCGGACTCGATCGAAGCCTGTTTCAGCTCCGCCTCGTACTCGTCGCGAATCGCCGCGAACTGGTGAGCCAGTCCGTTCCCGGCTTGAGCCTCGGGCGGGCGTGTGGCGGCCAGTCGGGCCGCCAGGCCTGCCGGTGTTCCGTCGCTTGCCCGATCGCGGGCCCGTGCCGGTGTTCCGTCTCCGCACGCTACCAAGCCAACCGCCAGCGCGGTCCATCCGTACCACCAGCACCGGACCATCGGTATCCTCCTTGCCTCGCGTCTCTGCGTCTCCATCGCGGCATCATCGAACCAGACTGGATGCCGCCAAGCCTGGACCTGCGGTGCGCAAGATACAGATTGCCGGCCCAAGTTGGCTAGGTACTACCGCCTGCGCCGGTCAGGTTTCGCCAGGTGGGCCGGAACGGCCTGGGACACCGGGGAGTTTCCGGTCACAGGTCCCATGCCCTGGCGCCGCCGATGAAGCAGGAAACGATACCGTCCTCGCTGATCTTGAGGACCGGGCCGAAACGGCTGGCGACGATGGCCGCGGTGGTGCGCGCGCCTTCGGCGGCCGCGGGGGGAGACGCCAGGTCATAAGTGGAGAGCGACTTGCGGTCGTGGCGCAGAATGGCTCCGAACGCGATCAGTCGACCCTGGGTATCGGCGACCAGGGCTCCGTCCAGGCTGGCCAGGGATTCGAGCACCGCGGGGTCCAGCTCGGTGACCCGGGCACCCCGAGCCAGGTAGTGGATGGATCGCTTCGACAGCGGCTCGTTCGGGCTCGGGAACGGGACCTCCGTGAGATCGGGGGCTCCGCTCTCGGTTCGCGAGCTTTCCGGATCCAGAACCGCACTCACCACGGCGAACGGAGTTTGCTGCGAATCACTGCTGACAGCTCCGGAAGCGCTCGCCAGATCCATCTCCAGCACGTCGTAAGGCGGCACCAGCCGGCCGATCACCTGCTCCGGGTCGGACACGACGACCAGCAGTCCTCCCTGCCGTTCCTCGGCCAGGTCGAGCGCGGTCTGGAACAGGACGTGAGCCAGCCGGGGATGGGCCACCGCCTCGGCCCAGAGCGCGAACTTGGATTCCGGGTCGAGCACCCGCCAGCGGCCGTGCGCGAAGACGAACGCCTGCACCCCGCCGGCGAACACCTTGATCTCCTGGTTCGGGCTGAGCACCAGGCAGACATGGCCCCCGGCCTGCGTGGCCAGGGCGTGGTACGTGTACATCCTCGGGCAAGGGACCGAGAGCAGAGGCCCGATCGCGTCCGGCTCATCCCGCGGAACGGCGAACAAGGGCGGATGATCAGCCTTGACGGCGCGGCTGGCCCAGCGGCGAATGTCCACCACGTCGGCCAGCTTCCCGTGCTCGTCCACCAGGAAGACCGTCCTGCGTCCGTCGCACAGTCGGTGCAGCGTCTTGAGTGCGGTCAGTTCCACTCCGAACGTGAGGGCCTCGGGAACGGCCGGGCCATTCCAGCTCGGGGGCAGCGAGCCGGTGAGAGCGCTCTGGCCCAGGATCAGCGTGCCGGTCGTGACGCGGCGATTCTCGTAAGTGGACAGAGCCATCGTGCGCAGGGTGAGGATCGCGTCGGCGATCCGGCTGAGCGACGATGACGTGGCCTCGTAGGCGAACGGGTCCACGGCGGCGGCGACGTAGTGGTCCTCGGGCATGCCCCGGCGGAGCTGCAAGAGCGTCACGCGAGACCAGCCGAAGAGCGCCTGGTGGTGCATCTCCATTACCTGCCCGATCGCCCGGATCAGCTCCAGGTCGCGAGGTGCCGGAGCGGGCTTGCACGGCAGGCTAAGGCGATACCAGGCGCCGAACAGGCCCACCCGGATCGCGCCGCCGAAGTCGCTGGTCGCATCGAGCTGGAATTCGAGGCCGGATGCAGGGGCGGAGCGGGGCGTGGAGAACGTCTGTCCGGCCAGCACCAGGCCGGGCTCGCGCTCGATGCGGCTTCCCGGGTAGAATGCCTGGATGTCGCGGCGGAAGGCACCCAGGAACACGTCGTGAACGTTTCCCGGGTCGTGGAACAGGCCCGGCCCGCGCTCCGTCGTGCGGCCCGGCCCAGCGTTGCGCGGAGCGTTCGACGGGGTCGGGAGCGACATGGCGGGCTCCTCCGTGAGCGAGGCGGTGGCAGATGCGTTCCCCCTTCGGATCCGTCCCTCTCCGGGTGCATGATCATAGCGGCCATGCGGCGGAGGTGGAAGGGCGATCGCAAGCAAGCCAGGTGCGGTCCAACCTCCCACCCGGCTCGCCTGGACTCTCGGTCTGTCTCTCCAGGCTGTGTTCCATCCTGACGGTCACGGCCTCTGGCAGACCGGTCGGGTGCCCGTTCAGGGCTTGCCGTCGGTCTCGTATTTCAGCTTGAGGTAGAGGGTGAACTGGACCACGGGCTCCAGGACAACGGGATTGATCACGCGGTCGAACCCGTTGCCATCGAGCGGGTGGAAAAAAAATGTGCGGCTCTTGCGTACGTCGTGTACTGTCATGCGCGAGCGGTCGAAGCCCGCATTCACGTTCCCGGATTCCGAGGCCACGTAGGAACTGTACATCTCGCTGGGGTAGTAGGCAGACATTCGCTCCGCGTAGACCCTGGGAGCGGAGCGAGTCTTGATCCCAAGGAGCCGCTGGTAGCGATCGGCCTTGCTCTTGATGACGGCAACCGCCTCCTCGCCGACCCGATCCTGGATGGGCCCCAGGTCCGTCACCACATAATCCACCTTGATCAGGTCGTGCACCCTGGCCTTGCTTGCGGCGATGATCAGGCGGTCGATCAATGCCTGCTCGCGGTAGCGGACTGCGATGGTTTTCTTGACCTCAAACCCCGCAAGCCGCTCGCTGGCGACATTGCCATCGAGCTTGTAGTCGTAAACCTTCGTCTCCGCAGTGAAATCAACGAACAGTGCCTCGGGCCCGATGCCCAGCGGCCGAACTGCCTCGGTGAATGCGGCCACGGTCGCGTTCATGCGTTGCTGACACTCCTCGATCGAGGGAGCCTCTTCCGCGATTCCGAAGGTGGCCACGAACTGATCGGCCTTGACGTTCATCAGAACGCTCGCGTCGACGAACATCGCCGTATCCGTCGGCGGCATCTCCTCGCGGGTGAGAACTCGCTTCGCATGCTCGTTCTGCTCCGCCCGCGAGCGTCCGCCCTGCTGACCGTAACCGATGTTCCCACCCACCTGGGCGCTCGCGAGCTGCCCGAGCAGTAACACAACCGCGACAGCTCTGATTCCTGTCATCATCTCGAATCTCCTTTGTTCCCACCCACCTGGGCGCTCGCGAGCTGCCCGAGCAGTAACACAACCGCGACAGCTCTGATTCCTGTCATCATCTCGAATCTCCTTGTCGACTCACCACCGGTTGGACGCGTGGCGATTCAAGCCCTCTCGGAGCAGGTGACACATCCGCGCCGTGTTCCGTTGCGCCCTGACCGCGGCGCAAGTTTCCTCCACGAGTCCTTGCCATGATACAAGGGCCGTGCGTTTCCTGATTGAGTTATGTCGCTGTTGGTTCTTTTTTGATTTTCTTCATGGCGTTTAGAGTTTGTGGCATGCCATCGCGTGATGTTCCGTGTTTCCATCCCCTTCGGTACTCTCTCCCCGGTTGTCGCGATCGCGGCAGAGCCGGAAGGGTCTACCACGTACGGCGCGCGATCCGTGCCTGCCAGGGCCGGCCCCTGAATTGGAGTATGCGGATCGACGGCGAAGAACGAACGAGAAATGAGGAAAGTACCATCCAGGAGGGATTCTCAACGCGCAGCGCTGGCCTGGGTCGCTTTCGCGTACTAGGGGTTCCATAGCATGAGATTGCGGCAGGCTGCATCCCGAAGCCAGGCGCCCGCGTGTTCTCACACCCGAGCAAGGAAGCGCAGGGCCCATCGGAACCCTGGCGCAAACAGGAATTCCTGGCGGTATTCCGAGTTTCACACTCGAAGGACCCTTCAGGCTCCAGGTGCACGACCGCGCTCTGCTCGTGCATTTGCTGCGCCACGAAGAACTCTGCCCGAAGAAAGCCATTTCGACCAGTTGCCGAGCACCTGGGGAGCACGATGAGAAGCTTCATGACAATCAAATTCAGACTGACGATACTGGTGACCCTGTTCCTCGTGGGTTTTCTGTTCTTTGCTGGGCTCGTGTTCTCTACCTTCCAGACCTACAAGATCAATGGCAGCGTCTACAAAGATCTGGTGCTGGGCAAGGATCTGGTCGCTGACTTCCTGCCGCCCCCGGAGTACATCATCGAGTCCCACCTGCTGGCTCATCAGATGGCGACGATAACCGACCGCAACGGATTGCAGCAACTCGTCGAGCATTCCCGGAGGCTCAAGAGGGAGTACGAGGATCGCCATGCGTTCTGGGAAAAGGAACTTCCCTCCGGGTCATTCAAGAAGGCGGCGACCAGCGACTGTTACCGCCCGGCAATGGAGTACTTCCGGATCCTTGAGGAGCAATTCATTCCGGCCGTCGAGACCGGGAATCGCGAGAAGTCGCGGGGGCTCGTCGAGGGAGAACTTGATCGGCGATTTCGCGAGCACCAGCAGGCCATCGAGCAAGTGATCCAGCTCGCCAACGAGCGAAACGCGGAGATCGAGGCCAACGCCGCGCATTCGGTTCGTGACCGGATCGTCCTGGTCGCCACACTGACCTGCTTCCTGATGGCAACCGTGATATGCCTGTCGATCTGGATCGTGCGAGGGATCACCCGCCCCCTGAGCAAGACGGTGCAGGTGCTCCGCGCTGTGTCCGGCGGCGATCTGAGGTCCCGATTGAGCGTGGACTCGCATGATGAGATTGGCCTGATGGGTCAAGCGCTCAACGAGGCCCTGGAGAATATGAGCCGTGCACTGGAGGCGATCGACCGCGGCGCAAGGAAACTCGCGACCTCCTCAGCACGTCTCTCGGAGATCAGTCAGTCCCTGAGCTCCGCGTCCGAGGAGACCGCGGCCCAGGCGGGCGTGGTGTCCAGCGCGACCGAGCAGGTCAATAACGGCATCCACACTGTCTCGGCTGGCAGCGAGGAAATGAGCGCCACGATTTGCGAGATTGCCAGGAACGCCGCGGAGGCCGCCAAGGTGGCCGCCATTGCGGTCGCTGTCGCGGACCAGACCAACACGACTGTCGCCCAGCTTGGCGAGTCCAGCGCCGAGATTGGTGGCGTGCTCAAGGTCATCACGTCCATTGCGGGTCAGACCAATCTCCTGGCCCTCAACGCCACCATCGAGGCGGCGCGCGCCGGCGAGGCGGGCAAGGGGTTCGCCGTGGTCGCCAACGAGGTCAAGGAACTGGCCAAGCAGACCGCTCTCGCAACCGAGGACATCGGCCATAAAATCGAGGCCATCCAGAAGAACACGTACGGAGCCGTGCAGGCGATCGACCAGATCGGCACGATCATCAAGCAGATCAACGAGATTCAGGCCAACATCGCCAGCGCCGTGGAGGAGCAGACGGCAACCACCAGCGAGATGTCTCGTAACATGCAGGAATCCGCAATGGGAAGCGGCGAAATCAACCGCATCATCACCGATCTCGTGACCGCGACACGCGACACCTCCGACGGAGTCAGCGAGACTCGAAGAGCCGCTGTCGAGCTGGCCGAGCTGGCCGTCGATCTTCAGAAGCAGGTCGGAAGGTTTCAGTACAAACAGAGCGGCGAGGCCGCCTCGGACGATGTGCACTCGGCCCGGCCCGGCGAAAACGGCTCAGCCAGAATGGGTCCGGGAGCCGGTCGCCTGGCAGGGTTCACTCTTCAGCCAGTCGCTTCCTGATGTCGATGCCCAGGAATGTCAAAAGAGGACACCCCTTGCGGCTATTCCAGGGCGTAATCGGCACGGGGCAAGAGCCAGCCTTGTCGTGAAGCCGGCCGGAAGCTCGACTTTCGGCCCGGTCTTCGACTTGTGTCGGCGCTGGCGGCACAACCGGCTGGAGCCACGTCGTTCGGGAGATCGGCGCCATGCGGCACGAGGACCGGAGGACACCCAGCGTGGTCTTCCGCGAGCCCGCCTTCCTGGTCTGCTCGTCCTGCCGGCTGGGACGTGAGCAGAGAAGGATGTCGAGACGTCGATCGTCCGCGCGCTGGCCAGCAGCCCTGATCAGTGAGTGCCCTGGCGTGATTTGCGCCCGATAGTTCACTTACCCAAGAGGTGTTGGTTGTCCATTCTCCTCGCCGTAGAATGATGTCGACGCAAGCCAAGCCACAGGGCGCGGCTTTGGAAGACCAGAACAGGAGCCGAATCCATGAGTTCCGGCAGGATGTCGATGCGGTACTGGCTCGCGTCGCATGCCCTCGCGGTCGCGATCACCCTGCTGGCGGTCGCCGTCTTCTTCGGTGGCCGCCTGGGCCTGATGCGCAGGCCTCCATTGGCCCAGATCCCGGCGCTCAGCCAGGAGCCCGGGTCGCAGCCGCCGGCTCCGGTTCCGGTACCGCGCGATCTCGACCGGACCGTGCCGGCCGTCCCGCTGCCCGACCCGAAGTCTCCCGCGCCGCCGGAGGACGTCCTCAAAGAGCTGGATCCCGAAGAACGCAACAACGTTCTGGTCTATGCCACGGTCAACAAGAGCGTGGTCAACATCACCACCGAGTCCGAGGGCATGGGCTTTTTCGGCGAGGAAAGCTCGACGGGCACCGGGTCGGGTTTCGTCATCGACAAGCAAGGCCACTTGCTGACCAACTTTCACGTCATCCAGGGGGCCAACGCCGTACGGGTGACGATGTTCGACGGCTCGACCCATCCTGCCAGAGTCGTCGGCCAGGACGCGTCCAACGACGTTGCGGTCCTGCTCATCCGCGTCCCGGCCGAGAAGCTTTTTCCTGTCAAGTTTGGCGATTCGTCACGCGTGCTGGTCGGGCAGAAGATCATGGCTCTGGGCAACCCCTTCGGCCTGGAGCGGACGCTCACATCGGGAATCGTCAGCAGTCTGGATCGGTCGCTCCGTGCCAAGAACGGGCGGATGATCAAGGGAATCATCCAGACCGACGCGGCGGTCAACCCCGGCAACTCGGGCGGACCGCTGCTAAACTCTCGCGGCCAGGTCATTGGCATGAATACGGCCATCATCAGCCAGGTGGGCCAGTCCGCCGGCATCAGCTTTGCTGTCCCGATCAACGCGATCACCCGCATCCTCAAGCCGCTCATCGAAAACGGCCGGGTCATCCGGGCCGATCTGGGCATTACCCGTGTTTATGCCACCGAGGAAGGCCTTCTGGTCATGGCCGTGGTAGCAGGCGGTCCGGCGGAACAAGCCGGGATCCAGCCGGCCCAGATCAAGGAAGAGCGCCTTGGCTTCGGGCTGGCCCGGCGCTACCTGGATGTGGACTCGGCGGACCTGATCGTGGGCGTCGAGCATCGCCGCGTCAAGACCGTGGACGAACTGCTGACCGAGGTAGAAAAGCACCAGCCCGGCGAGGTGCTCCGGGTGACGGTGATCCGGAACAGTCAGCCAACTGACATCCAGGTTCGACTGGGCAGATCGTGACTCGGGGCCGGCCATCCGGCCAGCATGGTACGGATTCCTCGACAGGCCACGGCCGACCGGCGGATTTCCTGAATGCCGTCGGCTTGATTTCGGCTTGGCTGTTCATAGGCTAATTCGTGGTGAGAAAACTATGACCGCGCCGTGACCGGTTCGCGTGGCATTGACCTCGGAGAGCGACACATGCGCTGGCAAGACGAGCGAAAGAGCGACAACGTCGAGGACCGACGCGGAGTCTCGGCCGGCCAGGTGGCCGTCGGGGGCGGCCTGGGCACGATTCTGATTGTCCTGGTGATGAGCTTCCTCACCGGAGCCGATCCCAGGGCCTTGCTCCAGCGGATGCAGGTGGGCCAGCCCGGCGCCGCACAGCAAAAGCCACAGGCCAGGAACCCTGAGGAGGAACGCCAGGCCGACTTTGTCAAGGCGACCCTGGCCATGACGGAAGACGTCTGGACCGACCTTTTTGCCCAGGCAGGACGTACCTACGATAAGCCGCGGCTGGTCCTCTTCACGGACCGGGTGAGCACCGAGGGTTGCGGCCTGGCCAGCACGGCTGTCGGCCCCTTCTACTGCCCGGCAGATCAGAAGGTCTACATCGACCTGGCCTTTTATGACGAGCTGAAGAAGCGATTCCACGCGCCGGGAGAGTTCGCCCAGGCTTACGTGATTGCCCACGAGATCGGCCACCATGTGCAGAACTTGCTCGGAACCAGCGACAAGGTCACGCAACTCCAGCGCAGGGTCGGCGGGACCGACGCCAAGAAGCTCTCGGTGATGCTCGAGCTTCAGGCCGATTATTACGCCGGTGTCTGGGCGCACCACGCTGAAAAGAAAAAGCACATTCTCGAGGACGGCGACATCGAATCAGGACTGAACGCAGCGACGGCGATTGGCGATGACGCCCTCCAGAAGCAGGCTCAAGGCTACGTCGTTCCTGACTCGTTCACACATGGCAGTTCGGCCCAGCGCGTCAAATGGTTTCGCAGGGGACTGGTGAGCGGCGACATGCGTGGCGGAGATACATTCAACGCCGGCAGCGACCTCTGACCCGTAGAGGTCAGCACGACCGCTACAATCGCAGGCTCCGCGCCAATCCCTTTCCGCCGACCATGGAACGAAGGGTCCACGCTGTTTGGGCGTGGGCCGCTTCTTCAGCCGGCCGATAACTCCAGCAGTTCGGAATCCAGCGGCAGGCCCGCACGAGGTTCCAGGCGCTTGATCCCGGCGAGACCGGGGCCGGTCAGGCTTTGATCCGCCCCGCCCGTTCGTGTCGCCCGGGAGAGGATGGACAGGCGCACATTCCCTGCGATCAGGAAGGATCGTCGTCATGTCGGACTCTCGCACGAAACGCCGGGCAGGACTGCGCGCTTTCAGGCCAGTGCTCGACGGCACGCTGGAGGATCGTGTGCTGCTTTCCCAGACGGTCCACCAGTATCTCTCCGAGAACCTCAAGCTGCTCAGCCATCCCAAGGTCGGCCTGGCCTACAGGGCGAACAATCCGCGGTTCCTCCAGAACGCACCAAATTTTCAGCGCGGCTTCCGCATGATTCCCGCCGCCGTGGTGCAGACAGCACGCGGTGGCCAGTCGGCTGACGTCATCGCGCCGGATGGTTCGTACTTCCGCCTCCAGCTCGGCTACATTGGCAACACCATTGCGACGGCCGCCGGTGACGGTGCCGGAGGAACCTACACCCAAACCAGCACCTCGACGGCCTCCAACCTCCAGCCCTCGGAGTATCCCCAGCCGCAAGGCGTCCTGCGGGTTTACGCCATGCCGAACGGGCAGGTGGGGATCATCGTCGACGGTTCGACGTCCAACACCGAGCTTACCATCAATCCCCTGCCACACCCGATCCGCAAAAACTACGCACACAGTTTCGCGTACGGGCAGGCCGGAGTCACGCACATCCTGAACGTCGGCCAGATCACAGTCAGCAGCGGCGCGATCGGCGCGGTGGAGGGCTTCCACACGACGAACCTGGTTGGGCCTCTCGTCATTGGCGGTACCCAGACCGTCGATCGCATCGCGTTCAACTCGATTGGACCCGGTGGGTCGATCCAGGTGGGGGGCACGCTGAACACGCTCGACATACTTCAGGGCATCACGCTGAATACGGGCACGAGGATCACGATCGGCCAGGACTTGAACCTGCTCAACGTGGGACAGAGCATCACCCTGACAAACGGGTCGCAGATCCTGGTGGGCCGGGACATCGCCGCCACGCTCCAGCCGCCCAAGGGAACTGGCACGGGCAGCAACGTGCTGACGCTCAATCAGGCGATCGTGGGTACGACTACCAACATCGTCTATCCGTCGGTGGGCGCCTACATCCAGGGTAACCTGAACATCGGCGCCGGCAGCGTGTTCGCCATCGGCCGGGGCGTTGACCAGCCGATCGTCGTTCTTGGCAGCATCAATGGCTCCAGCCGCATCGTGGTTCCGCGCTATATCGGACCCACGGGCACCTTCCCGAACGGCCAGCCAATCGCGGCGCTCACCGTGCTCGGATCCAACAACCTCTGAGATCCCCCAGGCCGCGGCGACGCAAGCCGCGTCAGCACGACCGGCAGCCCGCACGGCCCTGATCCTCGATCGGGCCCTGCGGGCTGCTGGCGGTTGTCGATCTCGCTCACATCAATCCTGGGGCCGGTTTCCCGGGGGTATGCCCTGAACGGAAGATCGATTGATGACGGCCACCCAGAGGTCGGATTGAACCCGGATCTGGCACGACAGGCGGATATTCGGTGCGATCTCGCCTTCGCGAGCCAGCCGGGCCTCCTCGAGTCCGGTCGCAGGCTCCACATTGCCGCCCAGGATCTCGACGCGGCACGTCGTGCACTTCGCGTTCCCGCCACAGCGGTGCATGATATCGATGCCGGCGTCCTCGATGGCGAGGACCAGTTTCTTGTTCGGATCGACCTCGAATGATTTTTCACCATCAACAGTCACAGTCGGCATGATGATCTGGCTCCTGTGGGGCGTGCATCGACCGAAGCTTCCGCAGGGGAGACCCTGCTGACTTCGGATCGACAGGGCTTCAGAGTATGCCGCGAGCCGCTTGTTTTCAAGACTTCGAACTCCGCCAGGTGCCTCGCCACTGACGTCGGATCCCGCCTCTTCGTGTTTGCCTCGCACGACTTGACTTTTGTCCGTGTCACTCGCAACACAACAGAGCTAGAATAAAGCACCATGCAGACTGCTGTGCGTGGTCGGAGACACGTGGGATGACAGCATGCCACGCCATTCATGAAGTGAATAACCGGTTTGAAGGACGTCCGCGTCGCAGATGGCGACCGGTCTCCTCAAAGACTGAACCTCAAGGGTGTTCTGATGGCAGAAGACGAGTCGGGTTCAGTGACTTCATGGATCTCGCTGCTCAAGGAGGGGGACCAGGAGGCATCGCAGAAACTCTGGGAGCGCTACTTCGCTCGACTGGTGCGCCTGGCGCACGCAAGGCTGATCAGTTCCCCCAGGCGGAGCGCCGAGGCCGATGAAGAAGACGCGGCACTCAGCGCGTTCGACAGCTTCTGCCGGGGGGCCGCTCAGGGTCGTTTTCCCCTGCTGAAGGATCGTGACGATCTCTGGCGGCTGCTGGTCGTGATCACCGCGCGGAAAGTGGCGGACCAGCGCGTCCGGCAGGGCCGCCAGAAGCGCGGTGCCGGTCGTGTGCTCACCGAATCGGCTCTCGTGGGGTCGGAATCCGGCTGGCAGGAGGGTCTGGACGCGATCATCGGGCATGATCCCACGCCCGAGTTCGCCGCCATGATCGCCGAGCAATTCGACCGGCTGCTCGAGGTGCTTGGGGACGACGCGATCCGCCAGATCGCGATCTGGCGGCTTGAAGGGTACACGAAGGACGAGATCGCCAGGCGGCTGGAGTGCTCGCCGCGGACGGTGGCGTACAAGCTTGAGTTCATTCGCAAGAAGTGGCTCTCAGGAGAAAGCGCATGACCCAGGCCGAGAAGACCGCACCCGCCTCGGTGTCGCTCTCGCTGCTCCAGAGAGCCATCAAGGTGTGCGATCAGTTCGAGGCCGACTGGCGGCGCCAGGCTCCCCGTCCCATTGAAGAGTATCTGAGCGAGGCTAGCGCGGAGGATCGAGCCGCCGTGCTCTACCGGCTCATCGGGCTGGAGATCGAGCTGCGCCGGACCCGCGGGGAGGAGCCGACCCCCCAGGACTACCTGAGCCGCTTTCCCGACCAGCACACGCTGGTCGAATCGGCTTTTCGCGAACTGGTGATGGCAAGATCGCTGCCGGCGGAGTGCCCGGCGCCATGGTGGCCCAGCGAAGCGTCTGCGGCCGATGCGGGCACGGACACTGTGTCGGCGTCGCCGGCGCCGGAGGATCCACGCGACGACCACGGAGCCGATGGTGTGCCCGCTTCATCTCGGGCTCAACGCGTCTTCCCTGGCGGGCGATATACGCTGGACCGCATTCATGCTCAGGGCGGCATCGGACAGGTCTGGCTCGCCTATGACCACCACCTCGGGCGCGAGATCGCGCTGAAGCGTTTGCGGCCCCTCACTTCGCTGAGTCCCGTTGCCCAGGCGCGATTCCTCAGAGAGGCACGGGTCACTGGGCGGCTGCACCATCCCGGCATCGCACCGGTGTACGAGCTTGAGCCCGGCGGCGACGGCAAAGCGCCCTTTTACACCATGCGGTTCATCAGCGGACGGACGCTGACCGAGTCTGCCCGCGAGTATCACCGCCAGCGCACCGGCGGCACGGAGCCCTCGATCCAGCTTCGCGAACTGCTGGGTGCATTCCAGAGCGTCTGCCAGGTGATCGCCTACGCCCACAGCCGCGGGGTGATCCACCGCGACATCAAGGGCCAGAATGTGGTGCTGGGCGATTTTGGGGAGGTTGTGGTGCTCGACTGGGGCCTGGCGCGGATCGTCGAGCAGGCCCAGGAATCGCCGGCGGAACACGACCACACAGCGGCTGAACCGCAGGACAGTCCGGTGGCAGCCGTCCAACGATTCCCCGACGCTTCGGCCGATACCGTACCGGGCGAGTTGCTGGGCACGCCCTGCTACATGTCGCCCGAGCAGGCGCTGGGCCGGACCGACCTGGTCGATGAACGGAGCGATATCTACGGTCTGGGCGCCATCCTGTACGAGATCCTCACCGGCGAGCCACCGTTCCGGGGAAGCGTCAACGAGGTCCTCAGGCAGGTGGTGGAGGAGCTGCCCCAGCCGCCCCGGAAGCTGGTCCGCGAAGTACCACCGGCGCTCGAGGCGGTTTGCCTGAAGTGCCTGGCGAAGACGCCGCAAGACCGCTACATCCACGCGGCGGACCTGGCCGACGACGTGCGCAGGTACCTCGCGGACGAGCCCGTCTCCGCATACCCGGAGCACTGGACCGCCAGGGCCAGGCGCTGGACCAGCCGGCATCGCACCCTGGCCACGGCCTGCCTGGCCAGCTTGCTGGTGGCGACCATGGTCCTCTCGGCAGCAACGGTCTTTCTCAAGCTGTCAGCCATCCGCGAGACCGCGGCGCACGAGCGCGCCAGGAACAACTTGCAGCTCGCGATGGCCGCCGTCGATCAGCTCTACGGCACGATCGTCGACGACCCCGCCCTCAAGTCGCGCGGGCTGGAGCGCAAACGTCAGGAACTTCTCCAGCTTGGCAAGGACTTCTACGACATCTTCGCCCGGCAGGAAAACCACGAGCCGCGCGTCGAGACGGAGCGCGGCAGGTTCTGCGTCCGGCTCGCCAGGTTCAACCAGGAGCTGGGGCAGCCCGGAGCGGCGGTCCCACTCTCGCAGCAGGCCTGTAGCATCTTCGAACAACTCGCGCAAAGTTACCCGGCGCATCTTGAGTACAGGGGCGAGCTGGCCCGAGCGCTCGATTGCCTGGGCAGCAATTACAAGGCCCTCAGCCAGCCCGCCGAGGCCAGGGCCGCTTACCAGCGGGCCATCGACCTGCTGAAGGGGATCCTCCGGGAACACGAGCATGTTCCGAAGCATCGCTTGCAGGCCGCTACCACGCTCAACCATCTGGCCCGGCTTCTCGGCCTGGTTCTACGCGATCCGGGGGCCAGCGAGCAGGTGCTGGGCGAGAGCCTGAGGCAATGCCGGTACCTGCTGGAGAGCAGTCCGGAAGACCCGGTCTACCTGAACGAGCAGGCCGAGGCGCTGCTGCTGCGCGGAGCAGTCCAGGGTTTTTCCGGCGATCTGACCCAGGCGGAGCAACTCTTTGACCAGGTGCTGAAGGTGCGGGAGAAGCTGGCGGTCGAGCACGGCACGGACATCGAGTACCAGGCGAGCCTGGTTGATTCGTGCATGCTCATTGCCGCGGTCTACTCGAACGCACGGAAATCGGGCAAGGTCCCCGTGCTACACACGAAGATCCGCCAGATCAGCGAGCGGCTGCGCGCGAGCACCCCGACGTGGCTCTCTTCGTGGAGAATCGTTGCCTGATCGAGATCCTTTACATGATCTATCAGGCACAGCTCGGCAAGCACCAGTACGCCATCGAGGCGACCGAAGAGATCCTTGCGGCCTCGTCGCGCTCCGGCATGGCACTGCTGTACGCAGCCTGCTGTTGTTGCGTCTCCGCCGAGGCCGCGCGCCGCGACGGCAACCTGGCGGTGGCGGACCAAGCCCGCCGCGCGAAGAGCTACCTGGACCGTGCCATGCAGTTGCTGCGCGAGACCCGCACTACCGGGCTCTTTCGCCAGCCGTTCCAGTTCCTGGGCTTGAAATCCAATGACCCCGACCTGGCTCCGCTCCGCGGCCGCGAGGACTTCAAGGCGTTCGTGGCGGAGCTGGAGGCGGAGGCGGAGTCGGCGGTGCCGCGCCTCTGAGCCGGATGGATGGAGCTTTTCTCTTGTGCGAGGGCGGAACCGAATTGGCCCATTCCACGATCAAGGCACGCTTGCCCGTGGATAAGTCACGAGAGGGTGGCATGTACGTGGTACCGTAGCGGCGATCCGGCTCCGTGTAATCCACCAGGAGATCGGCCGCCTGTTCCATTTCCGTCCTGTCATTCAGAGCGATGACCCCGGACATGGCCGGAAACACAAGGTGGTAGTATCGGAAAATGACATTATAAATATAATCCCAGGAAATTCGTAACTGCTTGTCGACCGAGCTGAAGTCGTCGTCTGGAAGCACCCGAACGCCGGCGTAGGACGCAGTACCCCAGGGGTAGTCTCCGGAGAGCGGCTGGCCGTCGCGAGTGAATACCAGCGCAACGGCGCCGGGCCTCAGCGTGTGAAACCTGATTTCATACGGATCTCGGCTCCCCGCCGGGAATGTGACCTTCCTTGAATAGTCAAGCCGGTGCTGGAGCGGTGGCCCATCCTCCACGAGCGTCAATGTCGGCGCATGCGACTGTGATGTAGTCACCGAGCAGGGCACGTACTGGTATTCCCAGAGATAGATATCGACAGGCTTTTGGGGTGGACCGCCGCGCTCGCGGACGAGGATCGACAGCTTCCCGTCCTGGCGGACATCGCTGTAGATCCCGCGGTCATCGGTCTCGATCCTGATGGTCGAGTCCTCTTCGGTGAGGATCGGGTACACCACGTTCAACGTCCTGTCCGGCCAGGCCAACAGGAGCAGCCCGCCGCCCTGGAGGTCCTGTGGCAAGAGACTCGAGTCTTGATATTCCACGTCCACGATGCCCGCGGTCAAATCGTATTCGACCCGGTCATATTCTATGGGGTCTCCGAGGAGAATGGGGCCGCCTCCGGAATCCGGGATGTACGCAAGATAGATATCTCCGAGGTCAGCCTTATCATAGGGTGGTTTAAAGCCCGCTTCGGGGAACGCGGTGATCAGGTTCAGCGATACCACCTTCACGTCACGCTGAACCCGGGCGGTGGCCGGCCCCATGAACTGGCAGGCCGTGTTGACAGCAGTTTCAGGCGGCAGGGTGGACGGCCGGAGCAGCAAGCGGTCGCTGGGCGTGGTCATCAGCTCGCCCTCCTCCCACACCCCGATGGTCCCCACCATCAACCCTTGCGCCGGGTTTTCGATTCCCTTAGTGCTGATTGAGTAATTCCCCAGGAGGTCCTTCGTGGCGATCGTGGGGATGACCTGGTAGAAGCAAAACTGGACCACGATGCCCTTGTTGCCCTGGGCAGCCTGCTGAAGCTGGTCCAGGACCGGTGACTGTAAGGCGTTATCGAAGGTGAGCTTGTCCTTGGAGATGGCGAACTGCCAGACTGCGCCCGCACCCGCGAAGCTGCACGAGTCGAGAAAACTGCTTGCGTTGCGCCAGCCGACCCAGCGGCCGAACGCACGCGCGTCGTTCTGTGCGAAGATCCACCTGGGGCTCCCCGGGTCGGTTGAATCGCTGAGCTGGAACCCGCCCAGGAAGATCTGGCAGAGCGCGGTGCCCAGGGGATCAAGGTCGCATATCACACCATGAAAGTCTGTCTCGTTGTTGTTCAACGGAAGCGAGTGAATCAGATTCAAGAGCTTGCCGACGACCGGATCGGTCTCGGATACATCTCCCGTGATGTTGACAACGGACGTGATGCGTGTATCCGAGAACGAGACCGACATATTCCCGAAGTAATTCCACGACGATCGGCAATACTCGAAGGATTGTCCGGTGACCGGGTTCACCTGCTGGGTCCCGGACATCATCCAGGCGCGGGCCGCGGCGTCGTCAAGATCGGCCAGGGCCGGCATGAGCCTGGCGTTGACGGTATCGATATTGACCATGACGTCGTCGCTATTACCCGTTGCCGGGTTGATGATACAGTTCCCCTTGAAATGGAGGCGGGGATAAGAGAGCACGCTCATGACAGGGCCCCAGGGAGTTAAAGACGTGGACCGAAGATTCGCATTCCGGAAGCCACGGGAAGGCCCGTCGAGGGCACGGCCGTGAGATAGACCTCGAAGATCCGCTTGCTGGCAGTGGTCGCACCGCCAGCGACAGTGGTGCCGACAATTCCGCCGTAGATATGTCCGACCAGCGTTTGGCCGGTCAAGCTCCCGAGCTCGAGCACGCCGCCGTTATAGAGCGTGGTCTGCACCGCATGGAGTGGAACAAACTGCGCGGTCGTGCCCAGTAGATCGGGAAGTCTGAGCGGGACAGGCGAGCCCGAGCCGCCCTTGCAGACCAGCCATTCCTTCGCACTCGTAGCCGTGCGGCCGATGCACCCGACATGATCAACAAACGGGAGACCGGTATCGAGCTGGAATCCATCCGGCATCGTGGCCGAGTAATAAACCTCGGAGATGCCACCGAAGAAGAGCGTGTACATTGACTGATCGGACGCTTGGTGGATCGGTAGCGCCGGGCAGCTGTACTGACAGAGACGCTGCTGGAAGTCTGCCGACCGCATCGATGGGATAATCGACGACTGCTGCCGATCGATATCGATCGGCCGGTACCAGGGTCCTCCAAGTTGCGTGAAGACGCCGCCGTAAACGGTCAGACCGCGCGTGCCGTCGGCACGGATCGCCGGAACCAGGTTCATATGACGGCGACCAAGCTCCGGATCACATGAGCCGCCCGGAGTTCCCTTCACGACCTGGACCGAGGTGCCGTCATCGTCAACTCGGAAGGGGCGAAGCTCGTTTGTATACTTGCCCGACAGACTCTTTTTGTAAGGGATGTTGAACGCTTGCCCCAGCGCCAGCACGAATGAGTCGCCCAGAGACTCGAGCGCGCCGCCAGCCACATGGAGATACTTGTCCGGGCGCTCTGTCGGATATGGCTGCCGATAAGAGCACTGCCGACAACTGCGTCCGCAGTAGCGCCTACATCCACAACAGTGAGACGGCTAAAAGTGATGGGGTATTTCGAGGTGGCGGAGTTCCCGTAGCCGCCGACGATGTACAGTTTGTCTCCGAGCTGCAACGACTCTGCCCCGGTGACCGCCAGCGACTCCACCACAGCCGGGACAAGGCCCAGCTCCGAGAGCGATCGCGGAGTCGCCTTGTTATCTGCCACGTCGATCACCCAGGCGCGATCGTTAAAGTCCGTGAAGTTGACGGGCTGCCCCGAGGAGTTCTGATTCTTTTGCCCGTGCATGCCGGCCGTGCGGCCGCCGAGGCAGAGCCAGCGGCCCTTCGAAATCCTGAGCCAGCGCGAAGGACTGGAGCGCAGGTGCGTCCGGGAACGTCACCTCCTTCAGCTCCACGGTGAAAGGGAGCTGGTCGCCGCGTGCCGGCGCGAGGACCTGGCACAGGGCCGCGAGGATCGGGCCAATGACGAGGGCCAGTTTCAGGGGCATCGGCAATCCCTCCGGCATCGATGTCAGACCTGGTCACACTGTCCCGCTCAGGCCATCTCGATGAGCTCTGCATTCGCTGCCGGCACGGCCGGCGGCGCGACGGCCAGAACCGCCCCGATCCTGCGCCAGGATGTCGAGATCGGGGCCGCGGACCTGCGCAGGGGGAATATACACCGTGGTTGCCCAGGGGACGGGCACCTGGTGAAGCAAGCCGATTGGCACTTTCCGGATCTCGGGCTCGCCATCGGGCAGGACGGCCGCCTCGTAGAGCGTGCACACGTGGTCCGCGGGATAGAACCGGCAGAGCCGTTCGACCAGGACCGGCAGCAGGGAGCGGTCGTAGGCGCCATGGTGATAGAGGATGTCACCGACCGTCCCGACCTGCCAGAGGATGAGCGCGGCGGAGGGGTCGACCGTGCGGCCGTAGAGCAGGAAATCGGTCGCCTCGTACGACTGGCAGCCCGCGGTGGCCGGGTCAACGCCCAGGTCGGCGAACAGGCAAGCGTCGGACGAGATTCCCGGCAGCATCCTCGCGGGGTAGCCCTCCACCCGTGCTTGACGGATCGCCTCGTGCACCGGGTAGGCGAAGACGCCGGGATGCCCATAGAGGGCGACACAGGTGAGCATCCCCGAGCGCACGCACTGGAGCGTTCGCTCCACCATCTGCTGATAAGTGACCCCGCGCGGCTTGTTCTCGGCGTAGAAGACCGTCAGTGACTCCGCGCCGGCCGGGTTCAACTCCCGGATCGTCTCCTCTGCGAGCACGTCGGACACGGAGTACAGAAGCCGATCCGCGCGCTTCATCCAGGCGATTGCCTCCGTGGTCAACTGGCCCACAACGCGAATCCCCGTTCCTACTGCGATCAGCGAACCTTGACCCGATCTGAAGTGCATGGCAATCGTGACCCTCTGCTCTGCTCGGGCTGGGCGAGTCTTCCGCAGGACGGCCAATGCAAGTTGAGCCCGGTCTGGTTGCCAACGATGCTGACGGCGCCCCGAAAAACGAAACCTGGCAAGCAGCCGGCTGTATCAATCGCCGGCGAATTCCACCATCGAAGGGATCAGTGCCTTATGCGAGACCACCACTTGACCGGTGCCCCGGATGCCCGCTGCCATTTCGGGAGAGAGCCGCGCGACGATCTTCCCAACGTCGCGGCTCTCAATCGCGGCAATTTCCTCCGGGTCCAGGTCGAACCGGCCCATGACGGCGGTGCGATCTTCGAGGTACTCCGCGTACAGCTCCGCATCCACTGCCAGCCGCACCAGCAACCGTTGCAGAGAGGTCGCCATTGTCTTCTCCTTGGTCGATCGAAGTGATGCCCGGTCGATTGAGCGATCGGGAGTTGAAGGTCACAGATTAAGACAGCCCTATCCACTTTGCAAACGAAAAAAGCGCGATCCCGATGATATGCAAGCGGAACACCCCCTTTGGGCCGACTGTTCCGGAGCAAGTGCGTACCGGCGGCTCACCCGCCCCGGGCGCTCCCGAATGCCAACAGGTCTCTCCACAAACGGCCCCGGCGCGTGCAAATAAACAGTTGACTGACTCGAAAACGGCCATGCGCCGGAACCGGTAACCGGGCTCCCGGAGATCTCTTCGGGCTCCTGGCAAGGGTCGAGTGTCCGACAGCCCGCCGATGGGATTGAAGCACGTGACATCGATCTCGGTCCAGGTCGGGACTGGTCGCAACCCTTGACTTTGCCGCAACGCGGAAGCAGGCTGATCGGGAAGTGATATGACAGGGCGGACGGACCGGGCAATCCCAAGGATGCGCTGCGACCTCTTCAATTGCGGAGTGAAGTCGACATGACGACAGTGTCGAGGATCGCCTTGCTCGTTTCGCTTCTCGTATCGGCCACGACGGACGCAGGAGAAGTGAAGATTCTCACCACGTTTCCCGGGGCATCCGGGCCAGGGCCAAAGGACTGCCCCGACAACGTGGGCGCCGTGGGTCCAGATCACGTGGTCGACCTCACGAATGCCTGCGTGGTGGTCCACGACAAGAGAACCGGCAAGGTGGTGCGGCAGATGACCCAGACGGAGTTCTGGAAGGCCGCCAATCCGAGATTCAATTTGCCCGGGCTGAACGACCCGCGCCTGCTGTATGACCCGCTCTCCGGACGCTGGTTCGGTGTCGTCGCCGAGCTGAAGAAAGACTCCGTGGGATACCTCGCCGTGTCGCAAACGTCGGACCCCACCAGGGGCTGGAGGGGGATCGTGCTCCCCATGGCCCCGACCGATCCGGGCATGAAGATGGGAGTGGACAAGAACGGGCTCTACATCGCTTATGTTGTTTTGACCGGTAATATCCACACAATGATGAGCGTTCATGCAATACCGAAGGCGGACGCCTTGGCCGCTGACGGGCCGAGCCTCGAACATCTGCGAACTTTCGCCAATCTGGAAATCGACTGCTTTCCGGCGACTGACCTTGACCCGGACAAGCCGGCCGATGCGCCTGAGATCCTGCTCAACCGCGAGTTCGGCAATCATTTTTCCAGGCTCTATCTGTACAAGATCACCTGGGCGGGGAATGCCGCGAGCATCTCGAAATTGCAGGCGGTTCCGCTGAGCAAGACGTATGAGAGCCCCAATGGAGCATCACTGAAGAACCAGGCCAGCCAGCCCGCTCCGGGGCGCAGGCTTCGTGCCGACGAAGCCCGGCGCACCACGTGCGTCTACGCGCACAAGGGGGGTTTCTTCACGTGCAACGGGGCGAAGCGCGCGATCGACTCGCGCCCGGGCATCTTCTGGTGCGAAGTCCGAGGCAGCGATGGCGCGCTGTTACAGGAAGGCTTCATCGACGACCCGGCATGCGACTACCTGATCCCCACGCTGGCGGTCGACGCGAACGGCAACGTGGGTCTCGGCTGCACAAGATCATCGGAGCAGGAATTCCCCTCGGCCGTTGTCATGATGCACGCGGCCGGCGATCCCAGAAACACGATGCGCCCACCGATCCTCGCCGCGCCAGGAACGACAGTCTTCAGATCCAGCCGTGAAGGCCGGTACGGAATTCAATGGGGAAACTACAACGCCACCTGTCTCGACCCCTCCGACCCGACCAGAATCTGGACGTATCAGGAATACGCCACCGGCGCGGAAGCGGATCGGTGGACCACCTGCTGGATCGCGTTCACACTGACTGGATCGCGTTCACACTGAGGTGAACCACAGGTTCAGGCGGTGTGGAGATCGGCGGACGGAAGTCGTTTTATTCACGTTCGCTCACCCGCCCGTCCCCATGTCTCGCCGGTTCAGTCTGGAAACGCCAGGCGAAGTTGACGCTCAGGTCGGGTCTCGTCCCCCAGCGACGACAGCGTCACACCGAGAAGACGGACGCCCTTGCGGACAGGAAAGAGCAAGTCAATCAGCTCGTAGACGACGGCCTCGATTTCTGCTTGAGCGCCGAACGGCGACTGGCACGTGCGGCTGCGAGTGACCTGCTGGAAGTCTGCGTACTTGGCCTTGAGCGTCACCGTACGCGCCCGGATACTCGAGTCTTCCGAGTATGACCAGACCTTTGCGATGAGCGGTCCCAGAGCCACGCGAGCCTCATCGAGAGTAAAGAGATCTGAATTGAAGGTCGTTTCAGCGCCGATGGATTTGCGAACGCGATCCGCGCAGACCTGTCGTTCGTCGATGCCCCGCGCCAGCGCATGATAGTACGGGCCCGCCTTGCCGAAATGCTGCTCCAGAAAAGACAGGGTCCGGGCCTGGAGGTCGCCGCCGTTGTGAATCCCAAGCTGCTCCATCCTGGCGCCGTGACCGGACCAATCCCGTGAAACCTGCCGACCGGGAGGTGCTCGATGAAGGCCGGGCCCATCCTCGGCGTGATCACGAAGAGCCCATCGGGCTTGCGCTCGTCGGACCCGATCTTGGCGAGGAACTTGTTGTATGAGACGCCCGCGGACGCCGTGAGCCCGGTCTCGGAGCGGATCCGCGCCCGGATTTCCTTGGCGATCTCGGTGGCCGACGACATGTTCTTGAGGTTCCGTGTGACATCGAGATATGCCTCGTCGAGGGACAGCGGCTCGACGAGGACGGTGTACGCGGCAAAGACTTCGCGGATCTGTTGCGACACCTCTCGATAGACCTCGAACCGCGGTTTCACGAAGATCAGCTCCGGGCACTTTCTTCTGGCGGTCACCGAGGGCATGGCGGACTTGACGCCGAATCGGCGAGCCTCGTAGCTGGCTGCCGCCACAACGCCGCGCTCGCGTGCGCCGCCAACCGCGACGGGCTTGCCGAGCAGCTCTGGATTGTCCCGCTGCTCGACGGACGCATAGAACGCGTCCATGTCGATATGAATAATTTTACGCTGCGACGCGGGCTCGGCCGTTCCTCCCTGGTCGAGCGTGGTACTCACTTGCCCCCACTGCTCGATCTCCGGCACCGGCATCTCACCACAGGCCGCGAGGCCGACCTCTTCTTTCACCTCGAATCAGTCGCCAACCGCGAGCGGCTCGGTCATGACCATCCAACGGCTCGGGGACCCGCGCATCTGCCCGGACCTGCGGCGATCAGTCTACTCGATGCGTGGTCCTGCGTATACCGGCCACAGCAGCATCGCAGCCGCGCACTGCGACGCAGCAGGTTTTTCGTGAACGGCTCGACCCGACGGCTGAACCGTGCGCGTCTGACCGGGAGCCGTGATCGCCCCTCTCCGGTTGATTCCAAAGTTCGCAAGGCCGTGCGGGATTCCCATGCTTGCAGGTTTCTTACCCTCGGCTCGTGCAAGGCGACCCGCTTCCGGACGGTTCGCTCGGGTAGACCGTGCCTCCAAACGGAAAAAAACCTCCAAGGGGCGTTGCATGCCTCAGGCGGATTCGCGGAGCCATTGGTGGAGGGCATGCGGAGGGCGATGGGCTCTCCGGGATTCAAGACGGCCAGGCGCCACGCACATCGTGAGATCTCGCCTCGCAGCGGCGCGTCGGCCACCACCTGCCCCTCCATCACTGGCGACCACATCCTGAAGAAAGGACCGCATCCGATGAGAACCCGACGAAACTACGCGCTGCGGGTCGAGTCACTCGAAGGCAAAGCCCTGCTCTCGGGGTTCGGAGTGATCTCTCAGCACACCGTGGGCAACATGGTGCACCAGCTCGACAGGGCGGCCGGCACATTCGCCAAGACCCACAACGAGAACCAGTTCCTTGCCAAGCTGTCGCAGATCTCCGCCGAGATCCCCTACGGACGCATGAATCTGCTGCCGACGTGGCAAAGCGACGCGACGCTGTACGACCCGACGGTGCCCGGCTCGGGCGTCCAGATGGTGCAGCAGCTCAAGGCCGACCTGGGCAGCTATGTCCAGTCATACAACACGTCGGTGGTTCCGCCGGCCAGCCCGGCGCTTCCGGTCCTCTCACACCGGACGCTGGGTAACGTGTTGCACCAGCTTGACCGTGCGGCCGGCACCTTCGCGAAGACCCACAACGAGAACCAGTTCCTCGCCAAGCTGTCGCAGATCTCCGCGCAGATCCCCTACGGCCACAGCGACCTCCTGCCCACGTGGCAGGCCGATACGAGCATCTACGACCCGACGGTGCCCGGCTCGGGCGTTCAGATGGTGCAGCAGCTCAAGGCCGACCTGGCGGGCTACGTCCAGACTTCGGTGGCGAGCGGCACCTTCATCTACCGCTGAGTGCCGTCCCCCTGCACCCGATCCGCCGTGAAGGAAGAGGAGGCAACGGCAGGCCCGTGTAAGCACGGACCGGCCGGAAGCCTCCTCTCCCTGCTCATTGAACGGCGCGGAGGGGTTGGACGAGCGCGCCGGGTTGCGGCGGAGCGCAGGGCGGTGCGCCACGGCCTGCCGCGATCCTCGCGGGACCGGGCGTCGACCGGAGCCGGTTCGCCGTCCCTCCAGGGTCTTGCAATGAGCGCGGGGCTGTGACATATTTCACAATCGCGCGCAATACCCAGGCTTCCGTCGCGGGTTGCCCGGGGCTGGCCAGACAACGGGGGCGATCAGGCGCATCGAGCCTGATGGACTCGGCTCCCGGGTAGACCCGGCGCAAGCCGATACGAAAACCGCCAAGGAACAGAACTTCATGAAGTGGCAGGTTCCTCTCTACACGGCAGCCGTCTTGATTCCGCTGGCCGCGTTCATCATCGAGGTGCTCTTCATCCGCCAGTTGAAAAGGCTTTGCGCCTACCTCGCCACGGGGGCGATCGGGCTGTCGTTCCTGCTCAGCCTGGCTGGCTTCGTCGGTTATTACCTCACCGCCGAGGGGGTCTGGACCGAGCATCACGCGGCCGCCGAAGCCGAGCCAGGCGTTCTGGGCGAGAAGACGGGCGAGGCTCTGGCCCACCGCGAGGCGCACGAGCCCCTGGTCTGGCAGGCCAGCTTCGACTGGGTGCTGCTGGGTGGCAAGCCGCTGGCCAACCCCGGCGGCGATTCGCTGGCCGGCAAGGCGCTGACCTTCCCGCTGGGCGTGTACATCGACAACCTTTCGGTCCTCATGTTCCTGATGGTGTCGTTCATCGCCACGCTGATCCATATCTACTCGATGGGCTACATGCACGACGACGCGCGGTACCCCAGGTTCTTCGCGTACCTGTCACTCTTTTGCTTTTCCATGCTGGGGCTGGTGGCGTCGTCGAACGTCTTCATGATCTTTATCTTCTGGGAGCTGGTGGGAGTCTGCTCGTATCTCCTGATCGGTTTCTGGTACGAGGAGAAGAACAACAGCGATGCGGCCAACAAGGCGTTCATCGTCAACCGCATCGGCGACGTTGGCATGCTGGTGGGTCTGGGACTGTTGTGGACCAGCCTGGGGACGTTCAGTTTTCACGAGATCAGCGAAGGCCTGCGCGGTCCGACCGGGGAGCTGAACGTCGCCGTCGATGCGTCCGGGCAAGAGGTGGTTGAGTTCCACCCCGCCCAGATTGCCGCCGAACCGCATGCCCAGCCCCTACGGATTCCTTACTGGGTGCTCACCGTGGCCGGCCTTGGCGTGTTTGCGGGCTGCGTGGGCAAGAGCGCACAGTTCCCGCTTCACGTGTGGCTGCCCGACGCGATGGCGGGGCCGACGCCCGTCTCCGCGCTGATCCACGCCGCCACGATGGTGGCCGCGGGGGTCTACCTGGTGGGCCGGTTTTTCCCCGTGTTCACGCCGCCGGTCCTGCTGTACATCGCCTACACAGGAGGGATCACGCTCTTCATCGCGGCAACAATCGCCATGGTGCAGACCGACTACAAGAAGGTGCTGGCCTACTCGACGGTCAGCCAGCTCGGGTTCATGATGCTGGGCCTTGGCGTAGGCGGCCGTGCGGCAGGGCTCTTCCATTTACTCACGCATGCCTTCTTCAAGGCGCTCCTCTTCCTGGGCGCCGGCAGCGTCTACCACAGCGTGCACACCTACGAGATGCCCGCGCTGGGCGGGCTTCAGAGGAAGATGCCGATCACGGCGTACACGATGCTGGTGGGCACGCTGGCGATCTCGGGGGTGCCGTTCTTCAGCGGGTTCTACTCGAAGGACGCGATCCTTGCCGCGGCCATCGCGCGGGTGGCGGAAGATCCCCGGCAGGTCCTGCTCTTCGTGCTGCCGGCCGTGGGTGCCGTGCTCACCGCGCTGTACATGTTCCGGATGTGGTTCCTCACCTTCGCCGGCGAGCCGCGCGGGTTCCCCAGCGTCGCCACCGTCGCATCGGCCCACGTTCATGACGAGGAGCACACGCTCGTCCAGCAAGAGGTGGCTCACGGCCACGGGCCGGGCCATCACGACCCGAACCCGGCCGCTCACGCCCACGAGAGCGAGCCGGTCATGACCTGGCCGCTCCTGATCCTGGCCTTCTGTAGCATCTTCGTTGGCTGGACCGTGTACATCGGCCTGCCCCTGGGCACGCCCGTGCTCGAGAAGATGATCGAGTATGGCGAGCCCACCACGGTGATCGAATCCCACTGGGCGCACTGGTACGCCCTGGGCTGTTCGCTGGTGATCGCGGCCCTGGGAATTGGCCTGGCAGCCCTGTACTACGCCCCGGCGAACCTGCCTTACTTCGTGTCCACGCGCCTCAGCCCGGCGCGGGCAGCCCATCAGTTCTCGGGGCTCTACCAGCTCTTCAAGAACAAATGGTACTTCGATGAAATTTACTGGGCCCTGTTCGTCCGGCCCTGCCTGGCCTTGGCCCGATTGTGTGCCGACGTGGACCGGATCCTGGTCGACGGCCTGGTGAACTCGATGGCGTACCTTACCGAGCGCCTCAGCCACCTCGACGGGGTCTTCGACCGGCTGGGTGTGGACGGCCTGGTGAACCTGGTCGGGCAGATGGTCTACGTGGCTGGCGACCGCAGCCGCGCCATCCAGACCGGCAAGCTGCGCAACTACCTGATGTTCCTGGCCGTCATGATGGTGGGCCTGTTCGCCGGCGTCTTCGTATGGATTTCCGGTTAGTTCTCCGTTCCGAATCGATCATAACCGAAGCGGCGAGCCGGTCCTGGCCAGCTCGCGAACCCTGATCACGAAACTGGTGACCGCGACATGAGCGACTACCTGCTGCTGAGCTCCCTGTGGCTGATTCCCGTGATCGGAATGGTCGCCGTTCTGATCATTCCCCGGCGCTCGGAGGGTGCGATCAAATATGTCGCACTGGCCGCCACGGTGCTCACCTTCGTGGTGTCACTGATCGCGCTGGGGCTCTATGTGCAGGAAGGGCCATCGAGCACGCCGCTCCAGGAACGGGCGATGCACAACCTGCTGCTGCGGGACGGTACCGGGGCGCTGTCGATCTCCGATGAATCGGCCGGGCAGAACGACCTGGTGATCCGCCGATCCTGGATTCCTTACTTCAATATCCAGTACTTCCTTGGACTGGACGGCATCAGCCTGAGCCTGGTCGTCCTGACCGGCCTGGTGAGCGTGCTGGCCTGCCTGGCCTCGTGGAACATCACCAAACAGGTGAAGGGCTATTACGCCCTGTACCTGCTGCTGACGGCGAGCATGATGGGCGTTTTCATCGCCCTGGACCTGTTCCTGTTCTACGTCTTCTTCGAGGTGATGCTGCTGCCGATGTATTTCCTGATCGGCATCTGGGGCGGCGAGAACCGCGAGTACGCGGCCATCAAGTTCTTGCTCTACACGCTGTTCGGTTCGGTATTCATCCTTGTGGCCGTGCTCATCCTCTACTTCTGGCCCGGCGACGTGCAGTCGGCCCAGAGCGTCTACAATTCCACGGGCCAGCTCCAGCCATTCACCGCCCACTCGTTTGACATCGTCGAGCTCACGGGCGTTGCCAGCATGTCCAGCTACTACGGGCGCAGCATCCAGTCGTGGGTCTTCGTGCTGTTCCTGATCGGTTTCATCATCAAGCTCCCCTCGTTCCCGTTCCACACCTGGCTTCCCGATGCTCACGTGCAGGCGCCCACTCCCATCAGCATGATCCTGGCCGGCGTACTGCTGAAGATCGGCGGCTACGGCCTGATCCGCCTGGCCTGGCCGCTGGCGCCGGCGGGCGCGCACGACTGGGCGTACTTCGTGGCGGCGCTTGGAGTCTTCAGCATCCTCTACGGGGCCCTGGTGGCGATGGCCCAGACCGACTTCAAGAAGCTGGTCGCTTACAGCTCGGTGAGCCACATGGGCTATGTCACGCTGGGCATGGCAGCGATGAACTTGGGGGCGAACTCCCAGTATTACGCCTACGGCGTCAACGGTGCGATGTTCATGATGCTGGCGCACGGGATCACCAGCGCGGGGATGTTTTTCCTGGTCGGCGTGATCTACGACCGGGCTCACACCCGCGACCTGAACAAGCTCGGCGGCCTGAACAACATCATGCCTCTGTACGGGGCGATCTCGTACGTCATCTTCTTCGGCTCCATGGGCTTGCCGGGGCTCTGCGGCTTCGTCGCCGAGGTGTTCGTGGTGCTCTCCGCCTTCAACTACAGCATCCTGCTGGCCGTCCTGGCGGCGACCGCGGTCGTGCTCACGGCCGGCTACATCCTCTGGACCCTCCAGCGCGTCTTCCTGGGCCGGAGTGAGACCTGGAAAGGCCTGCCCGACATGGACCTGCGCGAAATCGCCATTGCCGTGCCGCTGGTCGTCCTCACCGTCGCGATGGGAGTGTTGCCGAACACGCTGGTGCTGAGCTGGGTGAGCCCCTCGGTCGACCAGATGGTCAACTCCGTGGTCAGTGCGCGTGAGCTGAACGCCACATCAGTCCGGGCCGTCCGGACGACCGTGCCGTCCGTGCCCGGCTCGATTGCGGGTCCGTCCAGGGCTCAGCCCCCGGTGATGGCGGCGCGGGACCTGAGCTCGCCCTGAGGCTGCCGGCCGGAAACGCGGGCAGCGGCGCAGGGAATTCCGGCGAATGCTCTTGCCCGGGCAAAGGAACCCGTGTACCTTGCGGCCCACCTCGGAGCAGACCGCGGCTCGCGGGGGCTTTACCAGCCTCCGCGCCTGATGATACTTTCCAACCGGCGCAACCGATCGACACGCTTGTCGCGGCCTTCGACGCGCTGGCTGCGGCGGATGCGCGGCTGGAG
This sequence comes from uncultured Planctomycetaceae bacterium, assembly GCA_963833985.1. Taxonomy (GTDB): domain Bacteria; phylum Planctomycetota; class Planctomycetia; order Isosphaerales; family Isosphaeraceae; genus Aquisphaera. The sequence goes on along the minus strand of CAWIAD010000001.1, from coordinate 3,316,951 downwards.
AATTGCCTTGGAACGAGCCGGAAGCTGACTGGACCCGGTGCCAGGATGGCCCGGGGTGAGCCAGCCTTCGCGAATAGGGAGTCAACCGCCATGCGAATCAGGTCAGGGATGACCGCGGTGGTACTGCTTGCGGTAGTGACCGTCCTCCTGGGCGGTGTGGCCCGGTCACAGAAGCCGGCAATCGACCAGCCTCCGGCGGCGAAATCCGCCGCTCAGAATGGCGCCGCGGCACCGAAAGCCCCGGACTCAAAAAAACCAGGCAATCCGCCGGCCGGCCGGCCGGAAGACAAACCGTGTGCCGACTGCCAGACGGTCGAGCTCAGCCTGATGATTGCCGGACTGGGTGCCGAAGGCTGTGAGGTCGAGGTCAAGCCTGGCAACCGGAGCAGCCGGTTCCGAGCCCAGCGGCTACGCGTCGAGTCGGGCGGCAAGGCCAGGTTCGTCTTTCGCGACATCGAACTGCTTGGCGCCGAGCACAACTGCACCTTCTCCATCACGGTCCACGAAGCGGGCCAGTCGTCGCGCACCATTTACCGCGGTTTCCGGATCTCGCCCAGGCCAGCCGCCGGCACAACGGCGCACTCCGCTGCCCAGGCCTTCACCTGCTACCTCAACTCTCCGTCCAAGCTGGCCGGAATGGAACGGCCAGGCCAGACGCGGCAGTGAACCGGCCCACCCGGGTCCGACCCTGCCTTTGAAGCCGCCTGCCCTGTTTTCTTTCGTGGACCCGGCGCAGAATAGATCGTCGTGAACATTGGCCGGGCATCGCGGTCCCGCCCGAGCGGCCACGTTCGCGGCGACCAGGGCAGACCGGCGCACGCCACGCCACGCAGCTCAACATAGAGGAAGCAACCACGATGCGCAGATCGGTGAACCGTCGCCTTTTCTTGCAATCGACCACGGCCGCCAGCCTGGGCACGCTGGCCATCGGTGCGGCACCCGTGAAGCCGACGGGAACCCGGCGGCCGGTGGTGGTGGCCAGCGGTAACGGCCTGCGCGCCGTCGAGAAGGCGATGGCCCTGATCAAGGAAGGGCACGACCCGCTCGATGCGGCCATCGCGGGCGTGGCCATCGTCGAGGCCGATCCGACGGACCATTCCGTCGGCCTGGGCGGCTTGCCCAACGAGGACGGCGTCGTCGAGCTGGACGCGGCCGTGATGCATGGCCCGACGCATGGCGGGGGCTCGGTGGCATCCATCCGCAATATTATCCATCCGGCCGCCGTGGCCCGGCTGGTGATGAAACGCACCCGTCACTGCCTGCTCGTCGGCGACGGAGCGCTGCGGTTCGCAAGGGCGCACGGCTTTCCCGAGGTCAATCTGCTCACAGATGAGGCCCGGCAGATCTGGCTGCACTGGAAGGAGACCCATGACCCCAACGACGACTGGGTCCCTCCGCCGCCGGAAGCCGTCGCCTCGCACGTTCACGAATACATAAAAAAGCGCGTCACCGGCACGATCCACTGCTCGGCGCTCGATACCCACGGCAACCTGGGCTGCACGACCACGACTTCAGGACTGTCCTGGAAGATACCCGGCCGCGTGGGCGATTCGCCCATCCTCGGCGCGGGGCTCTACCTCGACAACGAGGTCGGCTCCGGCGGTTCCACCGGCGTGGGCGAGGCGAACCTGCTGAACTGCTCCAGTTACCTGGTGGTGGAAAACCTGCGCCGGGGCATGAGCGTGAAGGACGCCGTGATGGAAACCTGCAAGCGCATCGCCGCGACCAGCATCCGCGACCCGAAGCGGCGCAAAGCCGACGGCAGGACCACGTTCAACGTGTCGTTCTATGCCCTGAACAAGGAAGGCCAGTTCTTCGGCGGAAGCATCTACCCCGCCGGTAAGATCGCCGTGCACGACGGCGAAACGGCACGCGTCATCCCGTGCGAGCCGCTTTATGAGAAGTGAGCGCGATGAACCGCCGCGCGATGCTGCTCCGTACCGCAATGTCTTCCCGCTTGCTCACCCGACCTTCCGCTGGTGGCTCGTCATCGCACTCGCGATCGCCGCTGTGGTCCCCTTTCTGCCCGTCCTGAACAACGGCTTCCTGATTTTCGACGATGACGACAATTTCCTGGACAATGCCTGGTTCCGCGGCCTGGGATGGAACGAGCTGCGCTGGGCCTGGACCACGTTCCTCCTGGGAGTGTACCAGCCCCTGGCCTGGATGATTCTGGAACTCCAGTACGTGATCTTCGGGCTGAATCCGCGCGGCTACCATCTTTGCAGCATCGTGCTTCATGCCGCTGTGACGCTTGCCCTCTTTGCCCTGCTTCAGGAGATCCTCAGGCGTTGTGACCTTCCCGAGGGGGCGACACGCCGCGATGCCCACAACGCGGGCGCGGCCGCACTGGCCGCGGCGCTCTTCGCGGTGCACCCGCTCCGGGTCGAGGTGGTCGCCTGGGCCTCCTGTCAGCCGTACTTGCCGTGTGCGTTTTTCTCCATCCTGACCGTGCTCTCGTACCTTCGCTGGCTTGATTCGCCAGCAACCCGCACGCGACGGGTCTGGTGGACCGTAACGTTCTGCTGCTACACGGCGGCCTTGCTCTCGAAGGCCGTGGCGGTCACTCTACCGCTGGTACTGCTTGCGATCGACGTCTATCCCCTGCGCCGGATTCATGCACCCTCAGGCCGCGGCCGCCAGTCGTTTGCCCTGCTCGGGGAGAAGCTCCCCTTCCTGGCCCTGGCGATCCTCTTCATGGGGCTGGCCATGCTGGCGAAGAGGAGTAATGAATCGCTCATCTCGATCGAGCATTACGGGCCGCTGGAACGGCTCGTCCAGTCGTGCTACGGAGTCTGTTTCTACCTGGCGAAGACGGTCTGGCCGTTCGACCTGGTCGCGTTCTATCCGCTGCCGCGCCGGCCGGTCCTGATGAGCTGGCCCTTTCTGGGAAGCGTGTTGCTGATCGTAACAGTCACACTGGCAATCCTGAGAACGGGAAGGCGCTGGCCGGGGCTGCCTGTCGCCTGGCTCGCCTACCTCGTGATCCTGGCGCCGAACCTGGGGCTCGTCCGGATCAGCAACCAGCTCGCGGCCGACCGATACACGTATGTGGCGACGATGAGTCTGGTGGCCGTGCTCGCCTACGCAATCCGCCTCGTTCTTCCGTGGGCCGAATGCCGAGGCCTCCGGGCCCTTGGCTTCGCGGTCATGGCGACGCTGCTGATCGCGGGCCTATCCACGCTGAGCTGGCGTCAGTGCAGGTCCTGGCAGACCACCGCGTCTCTCTGGCAGCACGAGTACGAGCACGGCTATTCCAATGACGTCACCGTGCTCTTCAACCTCGGCCTGATCAAGGCAGGTCAAGGCGACGAGACATCGGCCATGGCCTACTACGCCCTGGCCCTGCGTAGCGATCCGAGGAACCCGGACGTCCACAACCTGCTGGGCGCGGCGCTGGCGCGGCAGGGCGGGTTCGACGAGGCGCTGCGCGAGGTGGCCGAGGCCGTGCGGCTGGAGCCGGGATATGCGGACGCTCAGAATTCCCTGGGCTCGCTGGTGGCGCGGAAGGGAAACCTCACCGAGGCGGTCGGCCACTTCCGCGAGGCCATTCGCCTGAAGCCAAGGTTTCCACTCGCCCATCGCAACCTGGCCAGGGCCCTCCTGAGCCAGGGACGCGTCCGGCCGGCGATCGCCGTGCTCCAGGAAGGCGTCCGCCGTTCGCCTCTCGACGCCATGCTCCAGAACGACCTCGGGCTTGCCCTGGCACAGGCCGGGGATCTCTCCCAGGCCATCGAGCATTTCACCGTCGCGTCCCGGCTCGACCCCGCGCTGGCTTCACCGCACATCAACCTGGGAATGGCACAGGAAGAGCAAGGCAAGCTCGACCAGGCACTGGCTCAGTACACCGAGGCCGTCCGGATGGAGCCGACGCGGGCGGCGAACCACTCCCTCCTGGCCTCCGCCCTCGCCCGCGCCGGGAGACTTGGCGAGGCCGCCGAGCAGTTCCGCGCAGCGCTCACAATCGACCCGCGGGACGCGGAATCCCGCGCGGGCCTGGAGCGGATCGAAAAGCTGCCGCGGCGCGAGTGAAGGCCGGCCGGATCGGCGCCAAAGGATTTTACGCCGGAGACGACGGTTCGTTCCGACGCGATCGCCGCGGGACAAGTAGCACGACGAGGATGAAGAGTCCGAGTGCCGTGCCAGCCGCCCCCACGACGAGCGATCGCGGCCGGTAACGGTAGACAAGCCGGTGCGTTCCGGCCGGCACCAGGGCCCCGCGCATCGCATGATTGGCCCGGAGAATGGTTGCCGGCACACCGTCGAGCATCAGCTCCCAGCCCGGATAGAAGATGTCGGCCAGGATCACCAGACCCGGCGATTGGAGCGCCGCGGTCAGCTCCACCTGCTGCGGCTCGTAGCGATCAATGGTCACGGTCTCGGCCGGATCGGGATCGGCGCCGGAGAGCCCGCGCGCGATGCTCGCCCGCTCCTCGCGCTCCATCTCCAGCCAGCCGAGCGAACGGGGATCATACACCTTGCGGCCATCGACACTCCAGAGCTCGTCGTCCTGGTAGAGCATCTCATCCATCAACCGGTGCAGCTCCGCCGGGCTGTCGCTGGACACGGGAGCGGAAAAGCGGGCGCGGTGGACGACCCAGGCGCGGGGAAATGCGGACTCGTTGCGCAGGACTTGGACATCGTCATCACTGAGCCAGAGCTTCCGCAGCCGAGCTCCGTCGGGACCGTCGAACGCGCCCGGAGGCGGTTCGATCTCGGTCGTCCGCGGCAGGAACGCCAGGACGCCGCGGAACCGGCTGCCGAGTGCGAGGCGTGCCGGCAGGATGAAGTAGCGGGCGTTCCAGAGGTCGAACCCGCGCCGGGTGTGGTAGACGACCTGGTAACCCACGGGAAATCCATGCTTGCGGCTGGTTTCCTCGTCCAGCCGGACACGCATCACCTCGAAGAACGGCAGCAGGCCGGCAATCTCGGCGGTGCCCATCGCCAGTGTGTAGGAATGTCCCTCCGTGATCGCGTACTTGGCTCGCACATTCTGGCGCTCCCACTGTACGATCGCCTCGAAGCGGTCGGGTGCCCCCTCCATCTGCCAGCGCGCTGGCGCCCAGTTGGGCATGCGGTGAATGCGGAACGGACCGCCTGAGGGGCTGCTTGATTCGGCCCGGTCGATGGCGTCGAGTGCTCGCGCCCTGGCATCAAAGAGACTTTGAGGAACCGTGTGAACCAGGGGCGCGGTCGTCAGGGCCAGGTCCAGAGTCACGAGCGCCAGGAGCCCGCTGCCGGCGCGCCGCGGCGACCGCCTGGCCCAGCCGAAGAGCAGCAGGCACGCGGTCAGGACGACGGCCGCGTGAGCCAGTGACCACGAGACGTCGCCCACCGCGCCGGGCACGTCAAGCGGGCCGAAGACCGTGGTCGTGAGATCGGGATGAAGCGAGAGCCAGTCCTGAAATCGCCGGTCGACGGCAGAGATCCGCAGCGCAATCCAGAGCAAGCCCGTGATCGCCAGACCGGCAACGGTCAGTCGCCAGGCGCGCCGCGATCCCACGCGGCACAGCTCATCCCATCCTGAACCGGCCAGCCCGCACAGCCCCAGGCTTGCCAGGACGAGGAGCTTGCCGGGATAACGAAACGCGTGGAAGCCAGGCAGGGCCGTGGCCAGCAACCAGTAGACTCCGCCGAAGCCGTCGGGCAGCCCTGCTTGCACGGCTTGCGTCTCACCGGCCTGGCTGTGCTCGCCCACGAGCGCCGCCAGCGACGTCACGCTTCGCGCCCAGAAGAGCGGGCTGCCATAGGTCCCCAGCCCGGCGGCGAGACCGACAACAGCCGTGGCCGTAAGCCAGGCCCGGTGCGACGGCCCGCGGCGCATTCCGAGGGCAGCAAGAGCGAGGATGAGGACCGGACCGCCCATGTAGAGCGATTCCAGCCAGACCTGATGGTCAAAGGTGGGTGGAAGCGCTTCCAGCCAGCGATGGTTGCCATGCGTGATCGTCCCGAAGACGTTGGGCCAGAGTCCCTCGAACACGCGGGCCGGGTGGATGCTGAAATCGTAGACGCCCGCGGTCATCGCGCTGGCGGAGGCACGTGTGGTATGCCTGATGAATTCCAGGCAGGGTACAGACTGGACCGCGGCGAGCAATAGCGCCAGCAGGGCCGCTCCGCCGAGGCCGAGCAGATTCTGCTCAACGCCGCGACCCCGCCGCCGGCGCAGGCCGCGGACCAGGATCACTCCGGCGGCAATTCCCCAGCATCGCAGCGCGAGCTCTTCGGCGGTCGGCCCCCAGCCGATGCCCAACCGCGGTCCGAACCCTTCACCCCAGAGCTTCCAGCTTACGAGCCCCAGGTACACCAGCAGCAGGGACCGGACAACCATTGCGAGCCTGAGGAGCCGGCGGTGCACCTTGGCGCATATCGCCAGACCGACTGCGAAAGCCCCGGCCGCGCAAACCGCCAGATACGCCGCCTCGGGATCGCCGCCCAGGGTCTGCATGCAGAGCACCAGCGCCAGCCACGCCAGCGACCGGCGTTGGCCGCCTCTGAGCCAGCGGTGCGCGTGATGAAACGCAAGCGGCATCCACGCCGCGCCGACCAGGAAGATGACGTTGCAGTACTGGAGCAGCACCGGCCCGCCGAACGCGTAGCCGAGAGCCCCCAGTGCAGCACCTGAAGGCGAGACCTCAAAGCCGAGGAGCATCACGGACATGGCGGCGTAGGCCAGGAGCACGTGCGCGATCACGTATACCCGCGCCGCCCAGGGACAGGGAAGGGCGGCGTAGATAAGCTTGCCCGGGTAGAGCACCGCGGCTGACGGATCGCCCAGCAGAGGGACGCCGCCGTTTTCCTCGGGCTCCCAGAGCGGCAACCGTCCTGCCCGCCACTCCTGCTGGATGCGGAGATGGAGCGGATAATAGAAATTGGCCGCATCGCGGAAGCCGAACTGACGATCGCGGAAGAGCACAGGCGCGAAGCACGCCAGGGCCAGGATCAGCCAGCAGGAGAGCCGGGCCAGACGATCCATCACCCTGTGGTTCCTGCGCCAGAGATCCGGAAAGGAAAGAAAGAGCCCGGAGTCCGCCGTGGGGCGAAGCTCCGGGCTGAAATCCTCAGCGGGTCAAAGGGCTGGGCATCTGCCACGCTTGTTGCGGATCAATAGCTATCCGCCGAGATGACCTCGCCGCCCCTCAGCGTCACGAGGCTGCGGAGGGTGACGACGCTGACGGAGTCTTTCAGATACCGCACGCTGCCGTCGCCCATGAGGACGTTCACACCGCCAGGATGGTAAGAGAAGAGCTCGTCGTTGGCACCGGCGTTGTTGCCGGCGGTCAACAGTGCTCCCGGTGGAAGTTGAAAGCCGGTCTGCTCGTAAGCCGGACGGTACTTGTTATTGGGCTGGCCGGAGACGCCGTAGGACGTATCAGGCTCGGCCCAGCGCCAGTAGCGGCGCGCCGGAGTCAGGCCGCCCGCCGGGCCCATGCCCAGAATGTACCGGACATCGCCATTGGGGTCGAGGTAGCCCTCGGTGTAGGGGCTCAGGTAGCGTGGGTCACGACCGGCGTCTTCGCCGATGGCGATCGTGTTGCTCAGGCCGTCGGTGCACTCCGAGAGCCGCGTCTTGCCCTGCTTGAGCAGGCCGTCCATGCGCGACGCCTTGTTGCGGAACGGCGTGGCCGCGCTGTAACCGGTCTGCACGCCAGTGGGGTTGATGTCGGTGTAGCAGGTCGGTCCGTAGTCGTCGTAACCGTAACCCTTGCCGAAGAGCTGGGTGATCGGGTCGTTGGGATCGATGCCGTCATTGCCGCCATCGGGCTGACGGGTGGCGGACGGGCAGATGTAGGAGGACACCATGACTGAGCAGCCCGTGAAATTCATGCCCGTGGCCTCATTGTAGTCCACGTTGAAGTTCAGGGCATTGAACTGGGTGTTGCCCTCCAGGAAGGGCAAGATGCGGGCAAGGGCGTTCCAGCCGCCGTCCACGAACTGGGTACCGGGGATGCCGGATGTCGTGGCGAACATCGTCGACTCACCCGAGGGGGGGAAGCAGCCGTTGGTGCTTTCATAGTTGTGCATCGCCAGGCCCATCTGCTTCAGGTTGTTGGTGCACTGGGCACGGCGGGCGGCCTCGCGCGCCGACTGCACGGCAGGCAGCAGCAGCGATATGAGCACGGCGATGATGGCAATGACGACGAGCAGTTCAATCAAGGTGAACGCAGGTCGGTGCAAACGTGATCTCGGTTGAGATCTCATGGAAGCGAGTCTCCAGTAAGCGAAAATGTGCAGATGCTCGATTCAAAACCACGGTTTTCCAGCGCGAACTCAGTACTTACGTCGATCGGCGTCATGCGCGGTTGGCCCTGCTTCCGGACCTTACCTGTCTGAGCCTTCCTTCTTGCCCCCGCCGTCCGTTCCGGCAGAGCCGGCAACCAGTTTGAACGGCTCGAGGTTATTCTCGCCGGCTTGCACGGTGACGGTCAGGCCGGATGTTGTTTCATCCCCGTACTTCGGGGGGTACGGAAGGTTGGGGGCGGATTTTTTTGCCCGCGGTGCGCCTGCCTTGCGCTGCTCCGGGTCGATGCGGACCCGATATTCGCCAGAAGGTATGCCCTCCGCGGAGGGCGTCTTCATCGTGAACCGTCCATCCGACCCGATATCGGCCGGGATCTCGACGTCCATCTTGTTGACGAAGACCACGGAGCCTGTCGTCAGAGGCTTGCCGTCGGACAGGAGGACCTGGCCCTTCACCGGGAAGACAGTGGGGGCCTCATAGTGCTCGCCGCATCCGCAAAGGCACGCGAGCAATGTGCCCAGGAGCGAGAGACCTCCGCGTCGGAGGTGAGCCTTCGAACCTTGCATGATGTTCAAAGTATTGTTCCAGATCGTCAAGGGTTGAGGTAAATCCGCGGAGAAAGTCATGGTGTCGCATCCCGAAACGCCTGGCGAGACAGCAGGATGGAAGGCGCGGGAAGCACTCCAGGTACCGCGGCCGCAACGCTCGTGCGCCAGGCGTGCCTCGCGGTACACACAGCGTGTGCTCTAAGAGATAGGAACTTCACGCTCGGATTCCAAAAGAATTTCTGGTGAAGGAGGCAAGGTTACTTGCGAGCCGTTCGGCATAGAGGGATTGACGAGCGTGAGTTCCGAGCACGACACCAGAGCTTGCAGGTCCGTCCGTTCGCCCTTTGGCTGTTTGCCGAGCGGATCCCTGGCCAACGATGAGGCCTACGGAATTCGGACCTTCAGTGTAGCTTATAGTCCGAATTCTAACGTCGGCTGGCAAGCATTTGCGTTAAGATTTTGTGAATGAAGGTCACAGGAATCGGCCTGTGCCGTTCGTGCCTGGCCTCAAACCTCAGTCTTCATCCATCTCTTCGGCCACAGTTTCGTCCACTTCCAGCTCCGCAGTGGCAGAGACGGAAGACGGGGCAAGAGTGGTGGTCTGAGCAGGCGATTCCACGCGTGTCGTGGCCCCGCGCTGGCCCAGCAACCGCACGTTGCCGGTACCGACCACCTCTTCCATCTCGGCGAGCAGCTTTTCCTGGTAGCGGATCCGCAATGATGCGCCCGCCCGGTAGACGGCGCGGCGGACGTGCTCCAGCCCCATGATCTCCAGGTAGAGATCGAGATGGCCGGGACGGACGCGGACGAATCGCAGCAGCCGCTCCAGGTCGGTCTCCTGATGCACGCCCTTGTGCAGCCGCACCACCACGCCGCGCGCCAGATCGGACGCGGCCGTCTCGACCGGCATGATCTTGCTGATGACCACCTCGGCCGGCTCGCGCCTGCGGTCGAGCGTCCCCTTGATGAAGCCGATCAGGTCGTTCTTCACCAGCTCGCCAAGCTTGGCATATTCCTCGGGCCAGAGCATGGCCGGCGTGATCCCGCTGAGATCCTCGAACATGAGCTTCGCCATGCGCGTCAGGCCGGACCGGCTCTTCTGAACGTTCGTGATCTTGATGCTGGCGATCATGCCGCCCAGGATGACCTCGGACTTGTCTGGCAGCGCGGCCAGGTCGGAGACACGGTGGGTCGCCAGCGTTTGCAGCAGAGCGGCGTGGCGCGTCAGGGGATGGTTCGACATGTAGAACCCCAGCGCCTTCTTCTCACCGCCCAGCAGCTCGGCGTCGTTCAGCTCCGGAACGTCCGGCAGGTTGGCGGCAGCCAGTTCTCGACCGTTGCTCTTGCCGTTGCCGTTCCCGTCGGTGCCGGCGCCATTGGTAGGGCCTGCTTCGAGATGGTCGAAGAGCCCGCGCTGGCCGCGCCGGCGGTCGTCCTGCTTGGCCTGGCCTCCCTGGATGGCGCGCGGCAAGATCGCCAGCAACTGCGAACGGCGGGCGCCCAGGGAGTCGAAGGCACCGGCCCTGATGAGCGTCTCGGCACAGGCGCTGGAGACCTCGCGCGTGGAGACGCGCTCGAAGAAATCATCAAGGCTGTGGAACGGGCCGGATTCCTGCCGCGCCTTGATGATCGCCTCGACGGCCTTGCCACCCACTCCCTTGATGGCACCCAGGCCGAAGTGCACCTGACCCTCCTTGCCCACCCGGAAGGCCAGCACTCCCTCGTTGATGTTCGGGGGCAGCACCTCGATGCCCATCCGGCGGCAATCCTCGATATGCTCCACCAGGAACTTGTCGCGCTCGGCGCCGTCCATCTCGGAGGTGAGTACGGCGGCCATGTATTCGGTCGGGTAATGGCTCTTCAAATAGGCCGTCTGGTACGCCACCAGCGCGTAGGCGGTGCTGTGCGACTTGTTGAACCCGTAGCCGCCGAAGAACTCGATCAGGTCGAAGATCTTCACAGCCTTCTCGCGGTCGAGCCCGCGCTCGACGGCCCCGGCAACGAACTGCCCGCGGCTCTCGGCGATGAGCTCGGTCTTCTTCTTGGAGATGGCCTTGATGGTGGCGTACGCCTTGGAGAGCTCGATGCCGCCCAGGCGGTTGAGGATCCGCATCACCTGTTCCTGGTAGACCATCACGCCATAGGTTTCCTCGAGCACCTCGCGGAGCACGGGGTGCAGGTAGGTCGCCTGCTTGCGTCCGTTCTTCACGTCGACGTACTCGTCGACCATCCCGCCGTTGAGCGGCCCGGGGCGATACAGCGCATTGGTGGCGATGATGTCGGCGAAACGGTCGGGCTTCATGCGGATCAAGAGGTCGCGGATGCCCGAGCTCTCGAGCTGGAAGACGCCCCTGGTCTCACCGCGCTGGAGCAGCTCGAAAGCGAGCGTGTCGTCCAGCGGCAACTTCTCGATATCCACCGGAGCGTCGGGATGGCGCTCGTTGATCAGCCGCACGGCCGCTTCCAGGGTGGTCAGGTTGCGCAGGCCCAGGAAGTCCATCTTCAGCAGGCCGGCCTTCTCAACATCGCCCATGTCCCACTGGGTGCAAACGATCTCGTCCTTGTCGCCACGGCGGATGACCTGGAGCGGGACCAGCGATTCCAGGGGCTGATCGGCGATGACCACGCCCGCGGCGTGCGTGCTGGCGTTCCGTGCCGAACCTTCCAGCCGCCGGGCGAACCGGATGAGCTTCTCGATCTCCGGATCCTGGTCCACCATGGCCCGCAGCGCGGGCTCTTCCTTGAGTGCCTCGTCGAGAGTGATGTTCAGCCGGGTGGGAATCAGCCGGTTGATCTGCTCGACGCGCGGCAAAGGGATGCTCAGGACCCGCCCCACGTCCTTGATGGCTGCCTTGGCCTTCATGGTGCCGAACGTGCCGATCTGGGCCACGTTGGCGTCGCCATATTTCTTGCGCACGTACTCGATGACCTCGTAGCGCCGCTCCTGGCAGAGGTCGATGTCGATATCGGGCGCCTCGGAACGGTTGGGGTCGAGGAACCGCTCGAAGAGCAGGTCATACTGCATCGGGCAGACATTCGAGAGCCGCAGCACGTAACTCACGATGGAGCCGCAGGCCGAGCCGCGCACCGAGGCGGGTATGCCCCGCTCCCGCGCGTACCGCACGAAGTCCCAGACGATCAGGAAGTACGAGGCGAAGCCCATGCGGGTGATGATGCCCAGCTCGTGCTCCAGCCGCTCCCGGGCCGCCGGCGGCGGTGGGTCGCCGTAGCGCTCCTTGAGGCCCTGCTCGCAGAGCTCTTGCAGGTACTCTTCCGCGGTCTTCTGGTCGGGTGCCTGAAATGAGGGGAACTGCCTCTTCCCCAGGCCCAGGCTGCCATAGTTCTCCTCGACGTCCAGCGCGATGCGCTGGGACATCGCCAGGGCCTCGTCCATGCCCGGCAGGAAGTCGTACATCTCGTCGGGACTGCGCACGTGGAACTGGTCGGAGAGCTTGCCGTCGTCGGCCACGAACCGCGGCTTGTCCAGCGGCTGGTCCATCGTCTTGCCCGTGTTGATGCACAGCAGGACGTCGTGTGCCAGGTAGTCGTCCTGCGTCAGGTAGTGGGCGTCGCTGGTGGCTACCACCGGCAGGCCGAGCCGGTTGGCCACGTCGAGCTCGCGGACCATGCAATCGCGCTGAATTTGCAGGCCGTTATTCTGCACCTCGATGAAGAAGTTGTTCTCGCCGAAGGTCTTGTAGTACCACATCGCCAGCTTCTCGGCCTCGGCCACGCGGTCGCGCAGGAGCAGTTGCGAGAACTCCGAGCCGACGCATCCCGATAGGCAGATGAGCCCCTCGCTGTGCTGGGCGAGGATCTCCTTGTCGATCCGCGGCTTGTAGTAATAGCCCTCCAGGTAGGCTCGTGAAGAGAGCCGCAGCAGGTTGCGGAATCCCGTGCCGTTGCGGGCCAGCAACGTCAGATGGTACGCATACCTTTCGTCCCCCGAGCCGCTCGCGCTCACCGTGCGATCTGTCCGCTTGCCGGGAGCGACATAGGCCTCGATGCCCACGATGGGCAGCACTCCTGCGCTCTTCGCCTCGCGCAGGAGCTCGACGGCGCCGAACAGGTTGCCATGGTCGGTGAGCGCCACCGCCGGCATCTCCAGTGACTTGACGCGGTGGATCAGGTCGGGGATCTTGCTCTGGCCGTCGAGCAAGCTGTAATGGCTATGGCAGTGCAGATGAACAAACGGCTTGCTCGAGGACATGATTCCACCGATCTTCTCGGGGCAGGCGATTCTCCGATCCACTCATACCGCGATGAACCGGCGTCACTCCTATCTTATCAGATCGACGAGCGGTCCGGAACCGGGCGATCGGCCAGCACCCGGCGGCGACGCCGAGCCGGACGTCACCGACCCGGCCACCACCCATCGGACCCTCGATTCCGCATCCGCCTCCTGCGTGTCTTTTTTCCGGCTCCCTGGTTCCATCCTGCTCCCATTCCGACAGTGTATGATCCAGATTCCGAACCCGGGAGATGCCCGCCGGGGCCCGATCGACGCTAGAAAAGAGATGCGGGTACACTGCCGTTCCCAGGACGTAAACGACTCAACCGGCACTTCGGTCTCGGAGGCCTTCATGAAACCTGGCTTTTTCGCAGCACCAGGCGTGTTGCTCTCGCTCTTGATGGCCTGTCAGGCCATGGCCCTGGACGGGCAGATCGGCATCCACGACCCCTCCACCATCGTTTCGTGCCAGGGCAGGTACTACCTCTGGGGTACGGGGGGCGGAAGCCTGGTTTCCGACGACGGCTGGACCTGGCGTCGCGGGGTCAGGGCTTCCCGTAGCGGCCTGGCCCCCGACCTCATTCACCTTGGTGACCGTTACTTCCTGTATGTCGCCGCGAATATCGGGCGGCAGCCGAGAGCGGCCATCAACATGATATCGAACAAGACCCTCGACCCGGATTCCCCCGACTACAAATGGGAAGACGGTGGGGTCGTCGCGTCCTCTGACGGCGTCGAGGACTGCAACGCCATCGATCCGGGAGTCTTTCTCGATCCCACCAGCAAGAGACTCTGGCTGACCTACGGCTCGTATTACGGCTACATCCGGCTGGTGGAGCTCAACCCCAGCACCGGCAAGCGTCTCGACCCCGATGCCCGGCCGGTGAACATTGCAATCAACTGCGAAGCCTCCGTGATGATCTACCACGATGGTTGGTATTACCTGCTGGCGACCCACGGCAGTTGCTGTCGCGGCGCTGATTCCGGCTACAACATCCGCGTGGGCCGTTCCCGGAGCGTCACCGGACCGTTCATTGACCACATGGGCATCGACATGATCAGGGGGGGCGGCAAACTCTTCGTCGGGTCCAGCGGCCGCGTGGTCGGGCCCGGCCATTTCGGCCTGATCGATCTCGGCGATGGTGTCCAGAAGTTCTCGTGCCATTATGAGGCAGACCTGGACCGCGGTGGTGGCAGCGTGCTGGACATCCGCCCCCTACTCTGGAAAGACGGCTGGCCCTTGGCCGGCGACCACCTCAAGGCAGGTACGTACGAGATCGAGTCCGCGCGCACCGGCACCGCGCTGGAGCTGGCCGTTGAGGGTGTGCCGGCGGGCGGCAGGCGGGTCCGAGGCATGCGTGGTGCCGCGCCCCCTGCGGCAGCACTCGGAAGAGGCGCGGGGCCAGCCACAGCGCCCGCCGGCAGAGGAGCCGGCACCGGCCCAGGCGGAGCGCCCGGTCTACGCGGAGGCGGGGGTATGTTCGCCGGCGTGGGCGGGGTGATCCCCAACCAGGATGTGTCGCAGGTGTCGATGAAATGGCCGGACGGCAACATCGACATTCGCATGTCCAACTACTTGCTCCAGGCACAGCAGAAGTGGAAGATCACGCCAGTGGCGAACGCCGGTGGATACCTCGGCGCGCCCTATTTCAAGATCACTGTCGACGGAACTGATCGAGCGCTTGCCGCGACGGATGACGCCGAGCTGGTGGCCGTGCCCGCCTTCACGGGCGGGCCGGAACAACTGTGGCGCATCGACCAGCTCGGCGACGGCTCGTACCGGATCATGCCCAGGTCTGTCCCCGGTTCCACGGAACCAATGGCCCTCACTGCAATCGGCAGCAGCTTTGCCACCCTGACCAGGTTTGACCCCACGAACGACAAGCAGCGGTGGAATCTGAAAGCCCCGTGAACGGCGGAATCCGCGATCATCTCATATCCAGTCATCTACATTGAGGATCCAAGACCATTCACTCAGGGAGCTTCCATGAAAGAGTACGGCTTTTCTTCGAGGATGGCCCTCGCCGTGCTGCCCGTCACGATCGCGGTCGTCCTCGCGCCCGTCGAACAGAGCGCCCGTGCCGGCGACGACGCTCGCGGCCACACGCCGACATTGCACCGTCCCACCGCGCCCACCCTGGCAGCCGATGCCGAAGGGTTCATCCAGCGCTGGCTTATTCTTGAGCCCATTCCGGTCAACGGACTGACAGACAGTGCCGTCCAGGCGGCCGTGAAGACCAGGTACTTTCCAGACCAGTTCACGGTCATTCCGAAGGATGGCGACAAGGTGGAGGTGAACGGCTCGCAGCTCACGTGGCATGCCGAGGACACGACCGGCTACAACGTCAACCTCTATCACTTCGCCGAGGGCTTGAAACGGCCGACTTCCAACGTGCTGTTCTGGGCCGTCACCGTCGTCATGTGCCCCACGGAGATGAAGGATGTCCGGCTAGCCATTGGCTCCAACGCAGCCTCTGTCTGGTGGGTCAACGGCAAGGAGGTCATCGGCATTTACGGCGACCGTCAGACTGTGATCGATGACGGCGTCTCGAAGCGCCTGACGCTCAAGAAAGGTCCAAACATCGTCCGCTGCGCCATCGTGAACGGCGGCGGCGCAACCGATTTCTGCGCCCGCTTCCTGGACGGGAATGGCGAACCAATCAAGGAGATCACCGTGAGCCTGAGTGAGGATGGAAAGTGAAGGAAGGATCAAGGCTCGCCGCGCCGGGCACGCGGGCATGCGCACGTGTCACCAATCAGCATCGTGGTATTTCTTCATTGACACGCCCGGAGGATCCGAGTAGCCTTCGAGCCCTTGAAACAGCTCGACAGCTCGTCATCGCCTCAGAGATCCAGCAGTGACGAGCGCACGGAGGGTCCCCGGCTGAATTCTCGCCGGCGCACTGCTTTGCCGTCACACCAGGAGGTTGCTGTGATCTCATCCACGCTTCGTGTCCTTGCGTCACGCCCCGAGCTCTGGCTCCTTGCCCTCCTGGCTGCGTGCCCGCATGGCTTGTTTGCCGGGCCCTTGATCACACACTCACTCGGGACGACAACCGGTCCAGGCGGCTCACCTGCGGCAGCATCGCCCCTCGTTCCTTTCCGATTGAGCCAGGGAACGGTCGTGGAGGAGCCGGCCGCGGCCGCGGCAAGTGCGATCACCGCCCCGGTCACTGCGGCTTCCGGAGCTTCGGGAGTCGGCGTCGACGACTCCCGATCGAGCCAGGAACCGAACGGAGCGACGGACGCCGCGCCCACAGCCGGGTCCTCGGCGCCCGCTGGCGTGACCGTGCCGGACTCAGAACCCGCCGTGCCGCACGCAACAGCGACCGCGAATCATGTGGGGAGCGTGGGGAATGCCGTCGCTGCCACAGCCGCGCTGCCGGGCACCGTCGCGTCGCATGGCGACGCCGGCCAGCCTTCCAGCCGGGTCGCCATCGCGAACCCCGGAATGACAACTGCGACGCAACCCAACCAGCCCCAGGTGCAGAATATCCAGGCTCCAGCCCAGGGGAAGACCGTGGCGGATCCATCCACCTCCGGAGCAAGCTTGAGCCCGGGCACCTCAGTCAGCGTGCTCTCGCAAACGCCGACCTCGATTGTTCCCTCGGCCAGCGCGGCGCTTGCCGCGGTCTCGACCGGGCAGACCGCCCAGGCAAGCCAGACCGGCCAGGCAACATCTACCGTGGCGGCGGTAGTCCCGGGCGCGACATCAAGCACCGTGGTCGGCGGCCAGCCCGCACCGGCTAGCGGGACACAGGTCGTTGCCGCATCTCCAGTTCCAATCACCACCGCAGTCCCGGCCGCCCCGGCGGTTCCGGCCGCAGCCACCCAGCCGGCCGGAGCCGTCGCGGCCGCGACGGTCAGCCAGGCAGCGGTTCCTACGGGCGTCGCGGCTGCTTCCGGCGGCACCCAATCTCTCCCCCAATCCCAGTCCCAGGGCGGCCAGGATCCCAACGTAGCGTCCACGGTTTCTGGAGCCGCGAGTTCCGCGCCCGGCGGCACCGCCGTTAATGGTGTTTCCACGAGTCTCGCCGCCCAGCTTCTGGTCGCTCTCTCTCCCAGCGTGAATGCGGCGCTCAACCCGCAGGCCGGCCCGGTGGCCGCAGCCTCCAATCCGGTCACGGCGACCGGTGTGCAGAGTGCTCTGGGAACGAACCCCGGCCCGACCAGCACCTCCTCTTCTGGCGACAATGCAACAGCTCCAGCGACGGCAACGGCAACGGCGAGCCTGGCCCTGCCACTGCCGCCGGTGGTTGCGGCGCCGTCGCTGGTGAGCCCGCCGCCGGACGCGGCCGCAAGCGGGCTCGCGCTGGGGATCTTGCCCCAGAACGTCCCCGAGCCCTGCCTCACCCACTTGCTTGTTTTGGTTGTGGGGGGCCTTGCCGCGCGACGGGCCCACAGCCGCGGCCCCGGGTGGATACGGTCGGTCTGGCCTCGCACGATTTCAACCGGCCAGCGCCACGGCGACCTCGGCGGCCAGCCGGGCGTTGGAGACGAGTAACGCCCGGTTAGCGCGCAGGCTTTGCCCCCCGGTGGCCAGGCGGACGGCATCCAGGAGAAACGGCGTGACCTCCTTGCCCGAGAGCCCGCGCTGCCTGGCCTCGTCCAGCGCCCGGACGAGGGCTTCTTCCACGACCAAGGGATCGACGGCCTCGGCGGCTGGTACCGGGTTGGCCAGGACGATCGCGCCGGGCAAGCCCAGCGCGCGATGGGTGCGGAGCAGGTCCGCCACCGCCTGTGGGGTCTCCACCCGATGCTCGAGCGCCAGTCCGCTGGCTGCCGTGAAAAATGCGGGCAGCTCCGAGGTCCGGTAGCCGACGATCGCCACGCCCCGGGTTTCCAGGGCCTCCAGCGTTGCGGGAACATCAAGGATTGACTTGCAGCCGGAGCAAACCACCAGCGAGCCGTGGGCGCTCGCTAGCTCGTCGAGGTCGGTGGACACGTCGAAGGTCTGAGCGGCGAAACGATGAACGCCGCCCAGCCCACCGGTGGCCATGATGCAGGGCCCTCCCTCATGCCGCCTGGCCAGCCAGAGCGTGGCCGAGACAGTGGTCGCCGCGCAGCCGCGCGCGGCCACAACAACAGAGATATCACGCCGGTTCGCCTTGCCATGAGGCCGGTTCAAAGGGTCGTCGGCTGCCAGCCCCCGGGGCACGAGGTGCGCAGGAGGTGCGGCGGAGCGGGCCAGCACCTGGATCTCGCCGGAATCCAGACCGACACGGATCGAGCCGTCGATCACGGCGATCATGGCCGGTGACGCCCCGGCCTGGCGGATTGCGGCGTCCATCTCCCGCGCCGTTTCCAGGTTCTCGGGCCACGGCAACCCCTGCGCGATCACGGTCGATTCGAGATAGACGGATGGGGGACGAACCGGCGTATGGTGCGGGGAGCCAGGTGAATCCTGCTCAGACGATGCATCCATCGAGTCGCAAGCTCTGATCAAATTACGAAACGATCATCGTATTGTCTTGGTGGAGCGCAAATCCCAGGAGAAATCTCAGGTCTTCTTGCTTGCCAGAGATCTGTGATGTGTGGGTGACTGCTCTGGAAAAATGGTCGGCGCACACCAGCCTCATGTCCGGCCCGCGGACCTCAACAGTTAATATATCGAGGGAGAAGCCGCAGGACATCGAGGCCGCCGTGATTTGCCATGATAGTGTGGATTGAGTGCGGCGTTCGGCCAGGTCCGCTTTGGTCTGGAACGAATGAGCGTTGGATTGCTGCATCCTGATTTTCGCCGGTGCTTGTATCCGTCACATCGCAACCGATGCGGAGCGATAGGTTTGAACGCGGGGATTCGCCGGACCGAGGCTACGGCGGCGGCCCTCGCCGAGTGGAACCAGAAAGCCATGAAGAATTCCGGAACGAAGCGATGCGAGTGATACTGGAAATCCTGCAAGGTTCACGAAAAGGTCGTTCATTTATATTTGACCGCCATGATACGTTCATCGTGGGGCGGTCGCGGTTCGTTCACTGCTCGATGCCGGAGGACATGGCTCTTTCGCGTGATCATTTCATGGTGGAGATCAATCCTCCGCTGTGCGAGCTGCGCGACCTGGGGAGCACGAATGGGACATTCGTGAACAACCAGAAGGTGGATCGCATCCGGCTCGCGTCCGGCGATGTGATCGCCGCGGGCCAGAGCGTCTTCCGCGTGAAAGTGGACCAGGCCCCGCTGTCGAGCAGTGAAGGGGGTTCCGGAGGGGCCCCGTCCTCGCGTTCCGAGGCGACGGGGATGGCGGCCATCCGCTGCGCCGGCTGCGGCACTCCCGCGCCTCAGAACATCACGATTGCCGGCCCGATGAGGGACGACGCCACGGAAGTGGTGGAATGGTGGTGCCCGCTGTGCCGTTCGGAGGCCGCGTCCCTCCCTCAGCCGGTACCGCATTACACCACACTGCGCGAGATCGGCCGTGGCGCGATGGGAGTCGTCTATCAGGCCCGCCACAACCAGACTGGACAACTTGTCGCGCTGAAGCTGATCATGCCCGAGACGGCGACCACCCGCACGGCCATCGACCGCTTCTACCGCGAGATGTCGGTGATCAGCCAGTTGCGGCATCCCAATGTCGTGGAGTGGTACGAGCAGGGAATGACCCGGGGCCAGTTCTGGTTCGCCATGGAGTACGTGGCGGGCTCGAACCTCGAGGCACTGGCCAAGGAGCAGCCCGGCGCGTACCCGACGAACCAGGCCTGCCGCCTTGCCTGCCAGATTCTCAAAGGGCTGGAGCAGGCGCACCACATGGGCTTCGTGCACCGTGACGTCAAGCCCGAGAACGTGCTCATCGCCCATACCGCGGAGGGCCTGACTGCCAAGCTCTCCGATTTCGGCCTGGCCAAGAGCTTTCGCGGCGTCGGCCTCTCCGGGCTTACCTTCTCTGGCGAGATGCGCGGCACCGTGCCGTTCATGCCCCCTGAGCAGATGCTCGACTTCAAGACGGTCACGCCGCTGGCCGACCTCTACGCCACGGCCGCTACTCTCTATTACCTGTTGACATGCAAATATATATATGACGAGCCGGCGGGCGGAGGAGACCTGATCCGCATGCTGCTGGAAGAGCAGCCGGTGCCCATCCGCTCGCGCAGGTCCGACATCCCGCTGCCGCTCGCCGCCGTCATCGAGCGCTGCCTCGCGCGCGACCCCAAGGAGCGGCTCACCGACGCCGCGTCCATGCGGCGTGCGCTCAAGTCGTTTTGTTGAGCGACCCGTAGGAGCACGAAGCGTCCGCTCCCTCACAGGGAGTCGAATTCGGTCATCGACCTTTTCCGAGCAATCGCTGATTCAACCATGCGACGATCCTCTTCTGATCTTCAGGGCCGTCCGGCCACCCGTGACCTTCGTTCGGTTTGACGACCAGTTCGACATCCACGCCCGCAGCCTTGAGCGTCCGGGCCAGGCTCTCGGACTGTTGCACAGGCACGTTTGGGTCCTTCTCGCCATGAAGTAAGAGGGTCGGCGAGAACCCGCGTCCGGCTCGATTTATTGGCGAGAGGTCCTTTAGCCTCCGCAGTTGCTCGGCGCGTTCGGAGACGCGGGTCAGACCGTGAGTCTTGTCGTCGAAGTCGTCGAGGTTGAGGATTCCAAGGTAGGGGCGCCAGCCCGGGTAATCGAAGACCGTCTTGCCCGACGCGCCGTAGTTCAGCCAGTCCGTGATCGGGAAGTATGCCACGATGGCCGTCGCCTTTCCTGAGACGGAGTT
The DNA here is from genome assembly GCA_963833985.1 of uncultured Planctomycetaceae bacterium. Classification (GTDB taxonomy): domain Bacteria; phylum Planctomycetota; class Planctomycetia; order Isosphaerales; family Isosphaeraceae; genus Aquisphaera. The sequence goes on along the minus strand of CAWIAD010000001.1, from coordinate 3,296,230 downwards.
CAACGGATCGCTTGAGAGGTCGAACATGCGTTGCGGATCGTACGACGGCGGGAACGGCGGTGCCTCGTCTTCGCTCGCGCCGGTCGTGAGCGCCAGGTAACCTCCGGAGCTCCCCCCATGACGGCGATCCGATCCGGGTCGAGATCGAGCCGAGACGCGTGGTACCGAACATACCTGACGGCGCGCCGGACGTCGCCCACGATCTCCGGGATCGGGTGCCGGGGTACGCTCGAATGGGTGACGAACACGAGGGTGTAGCCGAGATCGATTAGCCCCTGATGGCGTGCGAAAAGCGTGTTCGAGATGGGCTCCTTCCCCGAGGTAAACGTGTCGCTGACGAGCTGGAGCACGGCGGCCCGGTTGCCCGCTTTCTTCGGCTGAACCAGGTCGAGCGTCAGCGCCGTCCCGAACTTGCGGCCGTAGATGACGTCACGCGTCAGCCGGAACGGCGGGGGCTGGAACCCGCCGAGCACGAGGGCGATCACGCGCGGGCCATCCGCCGTCGCGCGGACCGCGATCAGCATCCCCCTTTCCTCGTCCACGATCATCCGGTCGGACGGCTTGAGGCGGAGCGCGTCGAGTTGCTCCTTGACCCGTGGCATGACGTCGAAGTGATCGGCGAATCGGTCGAAAAACGCGGACGGGACGAGTGAGGGTGACCATTTCCGCTGGGGCGCGTACATCTTCGGCTCCCAACCCTGCAATAGCTCGTCGGAAAAGCAGCGGCGGAGTTCGGCCGGGTTATCGATCACGCGCTGCCTGTCCAGGCGGCCCCACAGGAATGGGTGTCCACAGACCGAGGCCAACGCGACGGCGTCCTTCTTGACGAGTCCGTCCAGGAAGGCGTCGGCCGTCCGCCGCGCCTGTTCGTCCCGCTTCGCCGCGTCCGGCTCGTCCACGGGCGCCCTCGGAAGCTGACCGGCCGTCTTGAAGCCGAGGGCGGGCGGAAGCGCCGCCGGGCCGACGAAGACGTACGCGAGCACGCCAGACAGCCCGACGCCGACGCCCAGGCCAATCAGGCCCGCGAATGTCGAGCGTCGAACGTCCTGCCGTGTGTTCGAATCCATGGAACGGTCCCTCCGGGTTTGCAATGGGTAGAGGAACGCCCATCGCACGCGTCATTGGTTATTCGTGCATGCGCCACTCACCCTCACCATTCCCCACTGGCCACGATTCACTCGCGACTCGCTCAAAGTAAGGGCAGCGCCGCATTCCGCTCTCCCAGGATGGGCGCCGGGTCGACGTCCAGCCAGCGCCTCAGCAGCGTGGCGTAGACGTCCCGGAAATCGACGGCGTAGCGTGGGTCGCCCGTTTCATCCAGATGTGTCAGATCGGGACACGGTCCAATGAGGCCCGCCTTCACCGGGCGGCCCGCCACCAGCACCGGCGCGGCAGTGCCGTGATCGGTGCCGCCGTTGGCGTTCTCCTTGAGCCGGCGGCCGAACTCCGAGAAGATCAGGATCACCACACGCTCATCGAGCTTGCTCGACTTCAAATCGGACAGGAAGCCGGCCACGGCCTTGCCCAGGGTTTCGAGAAGCTGCTGGTGTGGAAAGCGCTGGACGGCGTGCGTGTCATAGCCTTGCTGGGCCGTGTAATAAACGCGGTAGGGCGTATCGGCCTCGATCAGCTTGCGAATCGTTTCCAGACGGCCCGGCAACGTCTCGGCATCAGCCGTCGCTCCGCTGCTTCCGCGCAGGCTCTCCAGCCGCCCGGCCAGCTCCGCACAGGCCGTGTACTGCTGGCGGATCGCACCGATCACCTTGTCGCGTGGTGCCTCGCCGAACCGCGAGGGCAGTCCGGCCCCCGGCGGCAGCCGATAGGCTGCGGCGCTGGCCAGCGACTGGGCCACGACCCTGCGCCCCTGCACGGCCAGCGGCACGGTTCCCTGGCCGACATGGCACAGCTCCAGCCGTGGGTGTGCATCGCTCAACCGGCCCAGCCAGCCCGCAGGCGGTGCGGGTGCGACCGTCCCGGTCTGCCAGATCTCCATCGACCGGAAATGCGAGCGGTTCGGGTTCGGATACCCTACGCCTTGCACGACGCTCAGATCGCCCGCCTCGTAGAGGCGATGCAACTCCTTGAGCGCGGGATGGAGTCCGACGTGCTGATCGAGCTTGAGGACCTTGCCGGGCTCAACCCTGAGCGTTGGCCGGCTCTTGTGATACACATCGTCTGTGAAGGGGATGACCGTGTTCAGCCCATCGTTACCTCCGCTCAGCTCCAGCACGACAAGTATCGGCGCATCGCCCCGCGCCTCGGCCGCACGGGCGGCTCGCTGCCACATTCCGGGCGCCGTCGCACCGAGTGCCAGCATGCCCGCCGAATGTCGAAAGAGTTCACGACGTGAAAGCATGAGTGTTTCTCCGGAATAGAACGAACAGGGTTCGGCGGGCAACGTCTTACACGTCAACCAAGCTGCAATTCCGGCAGCGTCAGCAACCGGCTCAGGATCCGCCCGTACTGTCGACCTGGCTTGTCCTCGGACTGAGCGGCAGCCAGGATTTCTTTCTTCGTCTGCGGGCTGATCTCCGCTCCGCACAGCAGTACGACCAGCGTATCGAGCCAGGCCTCCGGACGCCCTCCGCAGCGCCGCTTCGCCAGGCTGAGGAAATGGTCCGTACCGAGTCCCGGCGACGAGTCCGTCAGCCAGGCGGCGAAGCTGGCCCGCGCGAGCACGGTCGAGCCGCGCAGCCAGGCCAGGCCGCCCGGCCAGCCGGCGACGTTGGGCGGATAGAAGAGCCTCTGGCCCATGCGCGTCAGGTGGATCTCCAGATCCGCCAGGTCGGGCGGCGGTGCGAATGCCTCGATGGCGCGCAGGGCGCCGAGGGCCAGCGCGACCGGGCTCTTGACGTGCTTTGTCCGGCACTCCGCACCGTGGAAGAGCCGGGAGCGCAGCACGATCTCGATGCCCCGGGCCACGTCGACATCGCCCCTGGTGCGCATGGCGTCGGCCAGAGGAGCCAGCAGATCCGGGCCTGGCTCGTCGGTGTCGGAAATGAAAGTACGGTAGAGCCGGCGGGCGATGTGTGTGGCGGCAGCCGGCTGCGCGAGACAATGCGTACCACGTCGTCGCGGCCCCACGGACCGGTCTGGCCAAAGATCGTTTTGGAGCCGTCGTCATGATCGCCTGGATCGAAGCCGTCGCGCTTCTTCTGAAAGTCGATCTCGCGGTAGCCCGTGAGCGCCCGAGCGATCTCGCGGATGTCGTGCTCGGAATAGTGGCCTTCGCCGAGCGCGAAGAGTTCCAGGAACTCGCGAGCCAGGTTCTCGTTCGGCTGGGCCTTGGTGCTATTCAGGCCGTCGAGCCAGCGAAGCATGGCTCCGTCGCTCAGGATCATACGGTGCAGCTGGCTGATGGGCGCCCGCCAGAGCCGTCGAATCGCCTGGTTCTGCGCGAGCATGAGCTCGGGAGAATCGACCTTCTCCTGGCTGGTCGCGTAGTGCGAGTGCCAGGCCAGGGTCATGGTCTCGGCCAGGGGGTGAGGCGTGAAGATGAGGCGGTAGAGCCAGAGCATCTGCACGCGCTCGATCGACGGACGCCGCAGCGCCGAGTCCTCCATGGCCAGAACAATCTCGGCGAACTCGCTGGCCGGCTGACCGCCAGGTCCGGTCGGCTCGCCATCGAGGATGCGGCGGATCGACGGCTCATACCCTTCGTCCAGGTCGTACTCGATCTGGCCCCAGGTCGCTCCCAGGCCGGCCCGGCGGTGCAGGTGCGCCGCGCGGGCCGCGTTCCAGGGAGCATCGGACGACGGCTGATACGGCTCCCAGCAACGGATCGAAACATCTTTGCTCATTGCTCACGCTCCTTCAAGGTCAGCGTGCCCAGGTCGCAAACCTGGCCAGGTTTGAGCACCGGGGTGGAAACACTCCCCTCGCGGCTTCCGGATGCAGCGCTGATGGAGAACCAGGCGCCGGGGACCATCGCCTCGAACGCAAACTCCCCGCTGTCCTTCAGCTCGTGGTCGTGAAAATAAAAGTTTTTCTGACCCAGAACGTTGCTATAGAACTGGAGCCGCTCTTGATCCATCCGCTCATCGCGCGAAAGCACCCTGGGTTGCGCGTCGTACGCCAGCATAGGCGTCACCTGAACGGCCTGCACTGGAGCGCCGCCGGGGTTGACCACCTTCCCCTTGATTGTGGCCGTGGGCTCGAGCTTGACGGTCATGGGGCCGGGGTTCCTGGGATCAACCTTCAGCTCGGCCACGGCTCCCAGCTTCTGGTCGGGCTTGAGAAAGAAGACGCGGTAGGTTCGCTGCGGGTCCGCGCCCGGAATCCGGAACATGCCGTCGGTGAACTCCTGTCCCTGGTTCCAGATGTCGATGAGCTTCGCGTCGATTCCCGGGTACATGGCCGTCACGTCCTTCACGACCTGGCCATCCGGGTCGACCGCCTTCGCCTCCAGGGTCACACCCTTGCGGAGGGCGATCTCCACTGGCGCGGGAGTGCCGTCCTTGGGAACATCAAGCACGAGCTGGCCGTGAGGATAGACGGTGCGATAGGCATACTTCTTGAGGGGCGAGCGGATGTAGTTCTCGTCTGGAGCCTCGACTGCCAGGACGCCCGGGCCGGGGAGCGTGGTGATCGTGAACTGGCCGGCTTGGTCGGTGAGCACCGTGTTGCGAAGGTCGTGATCGCCGGTATTATTCGGATTCTTGGGAGCGGCCTGATAGACTACGGCCGCGCCGGAGACCGGCTGTTTCGAGCCCTGGTCGATGACGCGTCCGGACACGAGCCTTCCCTTCTCGAGTGCGAAGTTGACCTCAAGGTACTTCGCCCCGGCCGGCCAGCCCTGATGCAGGTCCTTGCCGTCGAGGTAGCCCGAGTCGGCCGAGGGAAAGACCGTGGTGAAGTACGTGCCGTCGGTCGAGTGGCCGGAGATGCGGTAGCGGCCGTCGGCGTCGGTCCGGGCCGAGAAGGTCATGCCGCCGTGCCGGCGCATCGGGATCATCTCCACGAGCATGCCGGCCAGCGGCTTGCCGGTCGCCTTGTCGGTCACCCGGCCCTGCACGGGCGCGGAGGCTCGAGCGAGTGCGTGAAGGTCGTCTTCACGGGCACGATCTCGAAGCCCTTCATCGACGGCGTGATCTCGCCGGCTTCCGCCGTGTCCACCTTCACCTCATCGACCGCGAAATCGGGATGCCAGAACGAGAGCGTCGCCAGCGCCCCGCGAGGAATGCCCTGGAACGTGAACCGGCCGCCGGTGTCGGTCCTTTGCGATCGCGGCCAGTACGGAGGATAGGCGTCGTCCTTGTCGTGCAGGCCGACGTACATCCCCGTCTTCTCCTTCTCGTTGTGAAAACCGTCCAGCGTCACGCGAACGTCCCGCGCCGGCTGACCGGCGGGCGTGAGCAGGCGGCCGTGGACGACGGCCTCCTCGGGAAGGCGAACGACCACCTCGGACTGCTCGTCCTTGACGCTCAGCTCCCTCGAGAACATACCCGCGCCGGGTGCCGTCACGACAAGCTTGCTGCGGATGCCGTTGTACCGCGTCAGCTCATCCTCACCGAACCTGGCCGAGAGCTGGAATTTCCCCTGGGCATCGGTCTGGCCCCGGGCCAGCGTGGCAATGTCCGGATTCCTGCTCCGCTCGTCTCCCCGCGGAAGTGCCACGTAAGCGACCGGTGGCTTGCGATTGCCTACCCAGAGGACGGTCGCGTTCGCGACCGGATTGTCATCGGGGCCGAGGATCTGGCCGGCCAGGGTATGGCCCATTACATCACCCTTCTTTGATGTCTCATCGTCGGCTGGACGGGAATTGCTGAACTCCGGTGCCGGTATCAGGGGCCGGGCCTGCGCCAGGGCAATGGCCGAGGCGGCCAGCGCCATCCCCGCACCTGTCAGAATCGCCCAGCGGGTGCCGATCCGCGGATTGCTCCGGCGCTCGTCGAGGATGTGCCGCAGCCGGCCGATCAGTCCGCCGCGATGCGACACCGCTGCAAGGGCCAGCACCGGCCCGTGCTGGGGGATGAGCTCCAGGAGCGAAGCCGCATAGTCGGTTCCCGCGGCGCCGCTGGCCAGCACCCAGTCGTCGCAGGCAATCTCGGCAAGCTGCCCCAGCCGCTTGCGGGTCCACCAGGCGAGCGGGTTCCAGGGGAGTGCGCAGACGAGCAATTCGGCGAAGAGCGCCGAGACATGATCGCGACGTTGCCAGTGGGCCAGCTCATGACAGAAGATCGCGACCCAGTCGATCGAGCGATCGGCCGTGCTCATCCCGAGAGGCACCAGCAAGGTCGGCCTGCGCGACCAGCACCAGACCGACGGACAGCGCACCCATGCGGATGATCGCAAGGCGGGCCGCATCGCCAGGCCCAGCCGGCGCACGGCCTGGCCGCTGGCCTCGGTGAGCGTGCCGTCGTCCAGCCGAGCCGAATCCCGGACGACGGCGATGCCCCGCAGCAGCGAGGCGAGAAACCGCAGGGCCATGAGAACGGCGAGGAGCAACCAGCCGCCCAGCGCAATCGAGCTCCAGTGGATCGAGACCGCCCGCGAACCCGGCTCGGAGTGGATCGCGGGAACGCTGGCAGGAACCTCCTGTGTTGGCCGACCACCTTGCCCAAACGCGGACGGGAACCCCGACTGCGAATGGCCCGGCAGCCCGCCGAGCTGCGCGACCTCTGCCGCCGGCGCGGACGACCCGGGGCCAAACACCCGAGGGCTTCCGGCGTTGCTGGGCTGAGCCGTCCGCTGCGGAACGTCCGCGGCTGTCGCGACAGAGGCTTCGAGCAGGCCCCAGCCGCGATGGCGGATCACCTGGGCGAGAAGCGGCGTGCCGATTGCGGCGATCATCGCCAGGATCAATAGACGATGCGCCCGCGCCGCGTGTCCGCGGAGAGCCAGGCTGGCCGCCAGTCCAAGAGTCAGAAAAACCGACCCTTGCCAGGACAGATCCCAGGGGAGCGAGCGACCAGGGATGAGCAGTTCACTCATGGCTAGCATCCTTTCGAGAAAGAATGATCCGAGAATTGATGGGCGATGTGATCGGACGAGACTTCGGGGCACGCGGCGTTCTGGTCTGCTCACGCATGGCGTTTCTCCTTCCGCCGCTTTTCATCGAGCATGCCCCTGAGAGCCAGGAGCTCCTGGTCGCTCAGCTCTTCGTCCTCGAGCAGGTGCTGGAAGAGCAGCAACGGATCGCCGCGGAACACGCGGTCGATGAACGTGCGGAGCGTGCTGGTGCCGGCCTCGTCACGGCTGCGGGTGGGAACGTAGACGTAGCTTCGCCCCGCGGCACGATGCGTCAGCCAGCCGGCTTTCTCCAGCTTTTGCAGCACCGACAGGATGGTCGTGTAAGCAGGCTGCGGCTCGCGACTGAGCCGATCGCGCACCTGGCCGACCGTCGCCTCGCCCAGCTCCCACACCACGTCCATCACGCTCTTCTGTAAGGCGCCCAGCGCGTCGATCGACTTGCGGGCCATCAACAAGTCCTCCGAAGAACACCATGAAGCCGACATGTGTACTACTACTAGCAATAGTACTCCGCCTCATAGTATCTCGAGCTGGGACGGTGTCAAGTGGCCGCTCGTGAATTCTGCCGGGAATCTGCTGGTCGGCATGACGAAGGCTCGTGTAGAAAATGGGGCGAGCCATCCGCACGGTCCTTCTGGAGACCTTCCCTTCGCGGGCGCTCGGCGGTCGGGCTCGCTTCGAAGGAGCGTTTCATGCCTCCAATCAAGCTGATCAGCCTGGTACTTGCGGGCATCGTCTTCCTGCTGGCTTTTCGGTTATTCCAGGCTGTGCTCGGGCCCATGGTGGCGGCGTGGCGCCTGGGCCCCAAGGTGGAAGAGCGTCCCGTGGCCGCGGTTGCTGGCTGGGGTGACGCGTTCGACCCGGCCGGCGATTGCGTGATCAATGGCGGGGCGGCTCTGAGAATAGAGGTGCCGGCGATCGTTCATGACCTGAGCGTTGAGTACGGGAAGATGAGCGCGCCCCGGGTCTTGCAGGCCGTGGAGGGCGATTTCACGGCCGAGGTCACGGTCATCAGCAAACTCGAGCCAGGCGGCGATCGGACCACGAACTACGCGCTGCCCTATCACGGTGCGGGCCTTCTGGTCTGGCTCGACCGAGACAACTTCATCCGACTCGAGCGCGCGGCCATCCTGCGGGGCAACGATCTTGTGCACTATGTCAACTTTGAACAGCGAGCGAGCGCCACCAGGGCAGGTTCCTCCGGCACGGCGGTCGATGAAGGGACCATCCGCCTGCGCCTTGAGCGGCAAGGTTCGACCGTCCGGGCGTGGTTCCGCCTGAATGGGGAAGACTGGAACAGTATCCGCGGGTCGGCGACGGTCCGCGGATGGGGTGACGCGCTCAAAGTGGGCGTGGCCGCAGTCAACACCGCAAGCGTCTCCCTGTCCGCCGAGTTCAAGGATCTCAAGGTAGAAACTGGCGTGCATTGAGCTGAGATCTGTCCGCACTCGCCGTTGCTGGCGGGACCTTTATTCCTTCCGTCGTGGGACAAGATTTCGAGCTTACTCATACATTTATATATATACTAAAGTTGAACACTTTACTATGCACGAGTCGACGAATTTCACAACAGGCCCCAGAATCTTGCCCCACGAAGGGGGCCGAGCGTTTGACCGTCCCTGGTTACGACCATGAGCCCGCCATAATTACCCCTTTTCCCCTGAGGGCAGATTTTGAGCAGCAAGCCATCGCGAGAACCGCATACGGTCTGCGACAGGACAGTAGCTGGCCTTTGTGAACTCGCCTTGACCGTAGCGTGTGCCCTGCTATAACCCTGCGGACTCCCCTTCATCTCACCGCACCATCTCTTTGCAGGCGGGGGTATCGGAACTCTTCGCGTCGCGGCCCCGAGTCCCGGCGGCCGGGCCACGTCTCACGGATGAGGAGCGTTTCGCGGTGTCTACGCGCAAACCGAAATCGCTGTTCCGGCGGCTGATCTACCTGGTCGCGATGCTGATTACCGGCGGCGGGGCCGGCATGAGCGGCTGGGTGTTCAAAGACTATCCCCTGATGCGGGCCCTCTGGAACGTGAGCTCGGGCAAGGCCCCGGATGCCGTGGCCGACCCAAGGGGAGACGACCTGAAGAGCAAGCTGGCCTCGGCCGTCGCCGGAGTGCTCGGCGACGATCCCCGCCAGCCGGGGACGTACAAGGTCACGATCAGCGAGATCCAGCTTGATCCGAAGCTGTTCAAGCCGGGACGAACGGTCGATATCCAGGCGCGGGTCTTGAAAATCGTCGGGGAGGGCACCCAGACCGTCGTCTGGGAAAGCAAGAACTATGGCGAGAACCTTGCGGTCGTGGGCAGGGACGACCTCACGGCGGCGTTCGTGAACCGTCCCTTCGAGATCGACTGGTCGCCGGGCGAGAAGATCATGGTCGAGGTCTGGGACCGCAAGGGAATCCTCTTCGAGCGCCGGGAGCTGAAGATGGCCCTGGCTGAGCCTGGCCTCTTTCCGCTCGCCTCCGGCACGCACGCACTGGCCGTTGCCGGCCGCAACGGCTCGGAGCTCGACTCCGAGCTCAGCCGCATTGTCCTCCAGGCCCGGCGCGTGGCCGGCAGCACGGCTCCGTCGCGTCGCGATTCCGCGGGCAGCGGCCCGGCCCAGCTCGCAGAGCGACCTATCGTTATCAAGTAAGCACAAGGAGACCACGGCGTGACCACGCGCGTGTCCCTCGATCGCTTTGAAGGCAAGCAGAAGGCCATCGCCGTCCTCATCACCGACGACGGCACCCCAATCAATCTTCCAGGGGCTCTCCTGCCCCGCGGCGCGAAAGCCGGCGACGTACTCAGCCTCAGGCTGGAGGTCGACGCAGAGGCCACGCGCCAGCTTGCCGAGGAGACCCGGCGCGTGCAGCAAGACCTGAGGAAGACGGATCCCGGAGGGGACATCACGCTGTGAGAGTTTGCCGTTCCCTGCGGCTCCTGTTCGTCCTCGGGCTGCTCGGCAGCGGCCTGGCCACGACCGGTTCTGCGCAGCCGCTTTCAGGATGGTCTGGCGGCGCGACCAAGCCCTTGTCGATCGAGTTCCTGGACATCGGCCAGGGGGACTCGATCCTGATCCGGTCTCCCGAAGGTAAGACCGCGCTGGTGGACGCAGGGCCCTCGCGTGACGGCGCGGCCAGGCTGCTACGGCGAAAGGGTATCACCTCGATCGATCTGGTGATCGTCTCGCACCACCATAGCGACCACTACGGCGGCATGGACCAGGTGGTCCGCGAGTTCAAGCCCAGGTACTTCCTGGCCACTGGCTCGTCTCACACCACCAAGATGTATCTGAAGCTGCTCCAGACCGTGAAGGCGGAGGGGATCACCGCAGTGACGCCCACGGCGAAACCGCGGAAGATCGAGCTCGGCTCGGTGGTCCTCACCGTCTTCCCGCAGCCGCCCGTTGACCACCAGGAAGAGAACAACAACTCGGTCGGCGTTCGGGTGGCGTACGGAAGCTTCTCGGTGCTCCTGACTGGCGACAGCGAGACTGCCGAGCGCGACTGGTGGCTGGTCCACTGCGCCAGCCTGGCGCGCGATTGCACCATCCTCAAGCTGGCGCATCACGGCAGCCGTAATGGCACTGATCAGCACTGGCTGGACCTGGTTCAGCCCGAAGTGGCCGTCGCCAGCCTGGGAGCGGGGAACGACTACGGCCACCCCCATTCGGAAACACTTTCGTTGCTCCGCAGGAACGAGGTCCCCCTGCTGCGGACCGACGAGCGCGGGACCATCACGCTTGTCAGCGACGGCCGCACCTGGAACCTCGTCAATCCCGGGTTGGCCCGGCGCAACGGCTCGCGCCCGGCGGAAGCCGTGGCCGGGGCTGCCGGAAGTGATGCCCCGGGCGGCCGCACCTCGTCCTCCGGCTCCCGAACGCGGAGAAGATAAGTGAGTAACCGTTCACACGCGCCGGTCCGTCGTCCCCGCGTTCGATTTGTCGTCGCGGCCAGTCCGTCCTGAAGTGGCGAAGCTCACGCCGATCCCCGGCGTCTCGTCAACCTCGAGGCGGAAGACATCAGGACGGGAGTAGTGGCCGACCACGTCGAAATCGAGCCGGGCGCGGGTGACCTCGGCCGGATCGATCTCGGCGACGAGGAGATCCTCGCGGTCGTACACCGGGCCGGTGAGGACCTCGCCCAGCGGGCCGACGATCACGCTGCCGCCCCGGCAGAGAACTTCCGGCTGAGCCGACAACTCGTCGACACCCGGCAGGTCGGCAGGGTACATGTCGCGGGTGACGAACTGGTTGGCACCCAGGACGTAGCAACGGCCCTCGCAGGCGATGTGGCGGAGCGTGGCCTGCCAGGTGTCGCGAGCGTCGGCGGTCGGGGCCAGGTAAATGTCGACTCCCTTGCCGTACAGGGCCATCCGCGCTAGCGGCATGTAGTTTTCCCAGCAGATCAGGCCTCCGATACGGCCGAGTTCAGTGGGCAGGACTGTGAGCGTCGATCCGTCTCCTTCGCCCCAGATGAGACGCTCCGAGCCGGTCGGCTTGAGCTTCCGGTGCTTGCCCAGCAGGCGGCCATCGTCACCGAAATAAAGCAGCGTGCAATACAGTGTTCCCAAGCTCCGGCCAAGATCGCGCTCGATCACGCCGACGGCCGCGAAGATCTTTCCCTGGCGCGCCGCCTCGCCGAGCATCTCGGTCACGGAGCCGGGCACATCGACCGCGTTTTCCCAGTAGATTTGCCAGAGCTCGCGCCCTTCCCGGGTCCGGCTGCCCACGGTCATGCCAAAGCTCAGTCCGCGGGGGTAGCCTGGTATGAATGCCTCCGGAAGCAGGACCAGACGCGCACCGGAGTCCGCGGCCTCGCGGATCAGCCTGGCAGCCTTCTCGGCGGACCGCTCGCAGTCGAAGAGAATGGAGCCGGCCTGTGCAACGGCGACACGATACGGCGTACCAGCCCAGCTCAATGACGCCTCCTCGACCAGCGGTCGCAGATCTCTCCAGCACGGTCAGTCGTTCATCCGGAATCCCGCTTTTCGGACCGGAGCACCGCGTGAACCTCATCCGCGGAGGCTGCCTGCCGCAGCGCGGCACGGAAGGCCGGGTTGCGGAGAGGGCCCAGCCAGGTGTCCAGGAGGCTCTGCTTGGCCGCGTCGCTCTCCTTGCCCGGCGGAGTAATGATCACGACCAGAATATGAACCGGCTCGCCATCGAGACTGGGATAGTGGATCCCCCGGCGCGACACGGCCAGGGCAGATGCAAGGCGGTCCAGACCGGCGTGCCAGGCGTGCGGAATCGCCACGCCTTCACCGATGCCGGTCGGCCCCAGCTCGTCGCGGCGGATCAGTGCGTCCTTGAGTTCGGGAACGAGTGTCGCGGGGAACAGGCCGTCGGCGGTCATCCGCGCCAGAGCTGCCTCGATCGCCGTGTCTCGATTGTACGCATCAGTCTCGTCAAGCAGCACCAGGCTGTGGACGCTGTTGGCAAGCTCCATCGATCAACCTTCTCCCACGTGCTCGAGCAGCCAGAGCAGGATGGGCCGCGCGTTCTCGAACGGTCGGTCGAACCGTGAGCATTCGAGTGCGGCCGCGATCCGCCGCGCGGGGTCAAGCTCGGTGGCCCGGACCATCCTGGGCAGGCGGCAGTAGTCGGGGGCCGCCGCGCAGAGGCTCACGTCCGGCGAGCCAGGAGAGGGACGGTTCACGCGGAACTTTTCGACGCCTTCTGGCCCGCGTGCGGTGATCGAGACGCCCGTGATGCAGGGTGTCGCCGGCATGTCGGAAGGAATGGCGCGGGTGATGATCTCGACGGCGAGGGTTCCCAGGGGGCCAAGAAACGCCGCCCGGAAGCTGCTTCCGGAAGCCGCGGGTACGTTGACCGGCTGACCCTGGGGTTTCCAGCCGAGCTGTCCGGCCATCCAGGCCGCCAGCCAGAGAGCCAGTCGAGGTGGTCCAGAAGTCTGGGGCGAAAGGACCTCGATCTGGAGTGAATCGACGCGGCTCAAGGTCTCGTGGTGGCATGGCGGATCGAAGAACTGGGCCACCAGCTCGCGCCAGCGTGTCAGTCCGTACCACGCCGTATCGCGGCTACATGCGCAGATCGCCGGGTCAAGGCCCAGGCGGAGCGCGGCCGCTGGTGTTCCGGGGTCCGGCAGGTCCAGCAGCAGCCGCGAGCACTCGTCGCCCAAGTCGCGAAAGAGGTCTTCATTGTTTCTCGGGTCGGTGGTCCACCAGAGAACGAGCGGCAGGTCGGCCTCGAGCAGGGGCCGCACCGCTCCTGCGATGAGGTCCAGGGCATTGGGGCCGGCTTGCAGTACGATCCGCTCGGAGCAGACCTGCGGCAGTTCGGGGTCGGGCAGATGGCAGACGGCCGAAACCTCGGCGGTGATCCGCCGCTGGGTATCATCCGAGCAACGCACCACAATGGTCCGGCAGGGATGACGGGCGATGACCTCCTCCACAACGGGGCGAAGAATCTCGGTGTCGGCACAGAGCCGCTCGATCACGAGGTCCGCGAGGACGATCCGCGTGACGTGGGGATGTTCCAGCTCTGGTCCGCCGATCACCTCGGCGGCCGGGCCCCAGAGGTGCTCGAGCGTGGATTCGATCTCCCCCAGTGCAACGGGAATGCCCTGGCCCTGAAGGAAGGCGTCCGTGGTCGACTCAGGCATCGATGTTCTCCCAGGTATTGCCCACCGCATCGGTCTAGAGCCTGCGCCATGTTACCCCGTCAGCCTCGAGCAGCTTGTCGGCCTCGGGCGGGCCCCAGCTTCCCGCCGGGTATGCCACGGGCGGAGGGGCCTTGGGCTGCTGCCAGGCGTCGAGAATCTCCGTGATGAACCGCCAGGCGCTTTCCACCTCGTCGGTGCGTGTGAACAGGGTCGGATCGCCGAGCATCACGTCCAGGAGCAGCCGCTCGTACGCTTCCGGAGGCGGCAGGGCGAAGGCGGTCCCGTAGCGGAAATCCATGCGCACTTCCTGCAACCGCCGGCGCGAGCCGGGGATCTTGGCCTCGAAGGAGAGGCTGGCGCCTTCATTGGGCTGAATCCGCAGGACGAGCTGGTTGGCGCCGCTGTGGCCGTCGCCCTCGGTCTCGAAGAGCTCGGTCGGCGGCTTGCGAAACTGGACGGCGATCTCGGTGGCCCGCTTGGGGAGCCGCTTGCCCGTGCGCAGGAAGAACGGCACGCCGCCCCAGCGCCAGCTCTTCAACTCCAGCCTCATGGCAACGTAAGGCGAGGTCTTCGAGTCAGGGGCCACGCCCTTCTCCTGAAGGTAGCCGGGCACCTCACTCCCCTCGATGGACCCGGCCGTGTACTGGGCGCGGACCACGTTGCGGTAGACATCCTCGGGCTGCCACGTGGGCAAGGCTTGCAGGACCTTCACCTTCTCGTTGCGGACCGCGTCGGCCGAAAGGTCCACCGGCGGCTCCATGGCCACCAGGCTCAAAAGCTGCATCATATGGTTCTGGACCATGTCGCGGATGGCGCCCGCGGTGTCATAATACGAGCCCCGGCCGCCGGCCATGCCCACTTCCTCGGCCACCGTGATCTGGACAGCCCCGACGTGGCGGCGGTTCCAGATCGGCTCGAAGATGTTGTTGCCGAACCGGAAGGCCAGGATGTTCTGCACCGTCTCCTTGCCCAGGTAATGGTCGATGCGATAGACCTGGCGCTCCTCGAGTACGCGGGAGACGTCGCGGTTCAGCGCCCGGCGCTATTCAGGTCGCGGCCGAACGGCTTCTCGATGACCACCCGGCTCCAGGGAGTCTCTTGCTGCCACGGGTAGATCAGGCCGGCCTGGCCCAGGTGGTCGATGATCGTCGCGAAGAACTCCGGCGAGACGGCCAGGTAGTAGATGCGGTTGCCCCGCGTGCCGTGAGACCGGTCCAGCTCCTCGAGCTTTTCCTTGAGCTTGCGATAGGCCTCCAGGTCGTCGAAGGTTCCGGGCGAGAAGACGAGCCGGCTGGCGAATTGCGGCCAGATCTCGTCGAAGTCGGACCCGCCATTCTTGCGCAGGGTCTTCTCGTAATCGGCCCGCAGGTCGGTATCGGTCCAATCGCGCCGCGCAAAGCCGACGATGGCGCATTCCGAGGGCAGATTGCCTCCGCGTGCCAGATGAAACAGCGCCGGCATCAGCTTGCGATGCGCCAGGTCGCCCGTCGCGCCGAAGAGGACGATGGCGCACGGCTCGGGCACGCGCGCACGCGGCAAGGCCTGGCGGAGCGGGTTGGACTCGGTCGTGCTGGTCGGCTCCGGCATCGCGTTTCCTCCGGCCCTGGCGGTCGCCCCGGTCAAGCGACGCAGCCACGCAAACCCTGAACCATGAAGCACCCGGACACGAGGAATTCTACAAGCCGGCGTTCCTGGCGGGCAAGAGTTCTCATGTACATCCATTCAATAAAATCGAGCAGGTGTCACCGTTCACGGGTCGGGGATGGCAAGCGTCAAGAAACGCATCGAGCCGCAGGAATTCCTCCAGACGCTTGGGTCGATCAGACCGAATCGGGCAACCCCTGAGCTGAGTGCAATCCCCTCGTTCGGGGCGCTGAGATACGCGCTCGATGAAGAGCGACGGATGGAGCGTGCGGCCGTCAGGCGCGTCTTCTGGAAGAGCACGTTGTCATGAGTATCCTCGGTCACGATCCAATCGGCGTCCCCGGGCACGGCCGAGTCGACGGAATTGTCGTCGTCGGGATCGTGCACGATCGCTTTCCAGAAGTACGTCGGATCAACTCGCCTGACGAAGGTGGCGCGGGCGATCAGCAGCGACTCGAATGCGGACCAGGCCGTCGGGCCGCCGATTGCCTTGAGGATCTCCTCGTATTCGAGGAGGATCTCGTTGGACACGACGAGCAGGAAGCGGCCGGCATCGAACCCCTCGATCATCGGCCGGAAGCGGCCCCGCGTCGGAATCGATTGTACGAGCGCGTTCGTATCGAGGGCGATGATCGGAGGCGTGGTCGTATCATCGGCCATAAGGCCGCCCCGCGCGGAAGTTGCGAATCGCCTTGTCGACTGCCTGTTCCGTCACCCGTCCCTCATCCCAGGCGGCATCCATCGCCGCCGTGAGCCGATCCAGGGGGCTCCGGGTGTCCCCTTCGAGCCAACCGTCCGCCGTGCCGTTCCGCCTCCCGGCGACCCGGATCACATGGGCCGGGCCGACCGGAGGTAAGATATCCTCCTCGAATCCGAGGTCGGCCGCGGACCTCGGCTCCTCGTAGAGCCGAACGCGTTGGAGCCTCCGCCACCAATGACGATCGCCGATGGAGCCATAGAGCGTGACCATGGAGGGCGGGGTCGCACCCCGGATCGGCCGGCCGCCTACTTCCGCCTCGCCGCGGATTGACCATCGGCCCTCTTCACGGGTGCAGAGATAGACACGCTCCCCTTCGACCGCGTTCTTTAGAGGGGCATCATCTCTGGCCTGGAACCTGAGAAAGACCTCCTCTCCCCTCTCGTCCAGTTTCGCGAGGAGATGGATCTCGCTGGTCGGGTCGGGGTGTCGGTCGTTCCGTCCAAATAAGTAGAACCACATGTGAGCCAGCTCCATACGGACGGATTGCGGAACATCCCGCGTGCAGCGCGCCGAGGATTCGATTCTCCGGCCCCCCTGGGCGATTATAGGGGTGCTCGATCGAGCGAGCAACCCGGGTCGTCGGTGGGATCGACGCCCAGCCGGCGAGTGCGGTCCGAAGGCCAAGGAGGGGGAACGGCCCCGGTTCCCGCCTGGCGGTCCCCTTATCCGCGCCGCCATCCCTGCGACCCCGGGCATCACCCCGGCCCAGTGCCGAGCGCCCACCTGGGGCCCGGCTTCCTGCATTCATCGCCGCTGGTACTGGCGATCCGACCGCCGGTCGGGGCAAGTCGGACCGGTGAGGTGGTCCGCACCAGGGGGCTGATATTCGCTCTGTCCCGGTCTTTGCCAGACTGCTGAGATAAGGGGCATCTCGGTCCAACATACCAGCGGTCCGAGGACACCGACGCGCGCCTGCGGAACGCTCACCCAAGCTGCTGGGGCCGCCTGCAAGAACGTTGTAGCTCGAAAAACAGGATGGCGGCCCTGGTTAGCCTCAGCCGTTGGTTCGGCGCGGTGCGCTTACCCCTGTTCGGGTGGGCGCGGCTCCCATAGCTCGAAACGGTTGCCCTCCGGGTCGGTCGCCCAGCCGAACCGGCCAAACTCGTAGTCCTCGACTCGGTCGTCTACCTGCGCCCGGCAGCTCGGAGCTGAGCCAACATGGCGTCGAGGTTCCGGACGCGATAATTGACCATGAAGGGTGCCGGGCCCGAACCGAAGTAGGAGGTGTCCGCAGGGAACGCAGACCAAACCGCCTGCTCTCCAGCCGCGGCAGACGTGAAAGCCCCGTAGGTTTGCTCTGATTCGACCGGCACGCCCAGGTGTTCGCGATACCAGGCGGCGAGTGCCTTGGGATCGCGCGTTTTGAAAAAAATACCGCCAATTCCAAGTACCTGTTCCATGAAAACCCCTTTTCTTTGCGGCTGCGAATTTGATTGTCTCACGAAAACGCGTTGATCATGAGGGGTCAAAATCGGCATGTCAATCACCGAACATTCCGAAGACTCAACTGGTCAGGACGATTTCAGGCGCACGAGCTGCATCAGCATTTGTTGCGCGGATCGCAGCTCGACCCCTCAGCGTTGCGACACGAGTTTGAACAACTTCATCAGGCTCTGCCCTGGATCGGTCTGGCGTGCGTCGGTCCGCGACACTGAAGCTATCTGGAGCGTATCTTCTGACTTGGCATGGCCCGGGCTGGATAGCGGCCATCCCCCCGCCCTTTCGGTTTGTCGCCATCGCCCCGAAAACGCATACGAGTGAGTCACACCAGCCCGCTGGACGCGGTACTCGCCCGGCGCATGGCGCGCAGGCCTTCGGCGACGGTCTCGGGATTGGTGGCCAGCTTCATGGCCTCGGTGCCGCTGATGGTTCCGGATTGGTAGAGCTCGAGCAGGTGCTGCTCCATCTGCTGCATGCCAGCCTGCCGGCTGCCCAGGTAGCCGCTCAGGTCGGTCCAGCGGTTCTCCAGAATACATCGCTGAGTGTACTGGCCGCCCCGCAGGATCTCGATGACCGGCCGGCGCTTGCCGTCCTTGGTGGCGGCGAGTTTCTGAGCGATGATGCCCGTGACGAACTCCGCAATCTGGGCCGTGGCGGCCCGTTTCTCCTCCGGGGAAACCATGCCGATGAGACGCTCGATCGCCTGCGGCGCGTTCGCGTTGGACATGGTCGCGAAGACCTGGTGGCCAGTTTCGGCGGCACGCAGCGCGGCCCGTACCGCGGTGGCGTCGCGCAACTCGCCGGCGACGATTACATCGGCGTCCTGCACGATCGCCTGCTCGATCCCGTCGGCCATCGACGCCACGTCGCTACCGATCTCGCGCTGGGCGATGAGCGACTTCTTGTGGGGATACAGCACCTCGATCGGGTCCTCGATGGTCACGATCTTGCCGTAGAGCGTCTCATTGATCTGATCGACCATGGCGGCCAGGGTGGTGGATTTCCCCGTGCCCGACGGCCCGGTGATGAGGGTGATGCCGCGGCGCGTCTGGGCGATCTCACGGAGCACGGGGGGCAGGTTGAGCTGCTCGAGGGTGGCGATCGTGGCCGGGACCACGTGCATGACCAGGCCGGCATTGCCGCGCTGGCCGTACAGGCTGCACCGGAAGCGGCCCTGCCCGTTGAAGCTCCGCGAGAACCGGGCCCCGCGGAAGAGCGCGCCGTCGAGGTCCTCGGCGATGGCCTGCGGCGCGATCGACGCGGCAAACTGGCGGAGGGCGATCACGTCTATGGCCGGGCTTTCCACGTTGCGGATCAGGCCGCCGATACGCAACTGCGGCGCTGAGCCGGACTGGAAGTGGATGTCCGACGCCCCCTGGTCGACGGCAAACTTGAGCAGTTCTTCGAAGTTCATGGAATTGCTCCGGGATAGGTTGCGGCAACGTCGCGTTCGGTTTCTGCTACCGAGCCCGCCGCTCTCGTCACTTGCCTCGCGGCTTCGGGGTCCGCAACATTCTCGTCTGGGAACCGCGCCAAAGCCACTGGTAAGATCCGTCTCGAAGCAACCCCGAAACAGGAGCCCGATCTGTGGCCGGACCGTCAGAGGCTGATCCATCGTCCTTGCAGCCCCGTCTCGAACGAGCCGTCGAGTTCGCGGCCAACCAGGTGCGCCGGACCGTCGAGCGCACGCCGGACTACTTCCCCATCTACACCGTGGGTGGCCGCTGGCAACATGGCGGTGAGCTCTGGACCGACTGGTGCGGCGGGTTCCACGCCGGAATGATGTGGCTCATCGCCGAGCGTACCGGCGAACGTTGGTGGCGGCAACAGGCCGAACACTATTCCCGCTTGCTCGAGCACCGCCAGCACGACCGCCACGTCCACGACCTGGGCTTCCTGTTCCTGAATACCTACCTCCCCTGGCACCGGGCGACCGGGGATGCGCGTCTGCAAGATGTGCTCGTGGCGGCCGGGCGGACGCTGGCTCTCCGGTTCAATCCGCGGGGGCGATACCTCCGTTCGTTCATCGGCCCGGAAAGCCTGTTCATCGACATCATGATGAACGTCCCGATCATCTTCCTGGCGGCCCGGAAGACGGGCGACCAGGCGCTCTTCGATCTGGCCTGCGCCCATTGCCGGACCACCGAGGCAACCCTGGTGCGGCCCGACGGCTCGACCGCGCACGAGGGGATCTTCGACCCGGAATCCGGCCGTTTCCTGCGCCAGTCGACGCATCAAGGTTTGCATGCCGATTCGGCATGGACCCGCGGGCTGGCCTGGTCGCTCTACGGCTTCAGTACCGTCCATTCCTACACGCACGATCCGGCCGACCTGGAGGTGGCCCGGCGGAACGCCGAGTATTACCTGGCGCCTGTCCCGGCAGCCTGGTCCCCCCCTGGGACTTCGACGTCCCCGACGGACCAGACCGCATCGACGATAGCTCGGCCGCGGCCATCGCCGCCTCCGGACTGTGGACCCTGGCCGCCCGCATCGAGCCGGTTGATCCGGCTCTGGCCTCCAGCTACCGCGCCGCCACGCTCACCATCCTGGACTCGCTCTGCACCGATCGCTACCTGGCCTGGGAAGAACCGGAATGGGAAGGCGTGCTGAAACATGGAGTCTACCATTTTCACAAGCAGCTCGGGGTCGACGAATCCGTCATGTGGGGCGATTTCTTCTTCCTCGAGGCGGTCAGCAAGGTGCTGAGCTGGTTGGAAGGGCCGGAGAGAGACAGATCGCTGGGAATCGAACTTTCCGAGGACTGATGACCTTGCGAGGTTGCCGGCTGGACCCCCTGCCCTACCAGCGACCCACCCAGCCGGGGCGCAGAGGATCCTCATGAACCGACCAGGACCGAAAACTCTCCTCTCGTGGAGCTCAGGCAAGGACAGCGCCTGGGCGCTGCATGTCCTGCGCCAGCGGGGCGACGTGGAGATCGCCGGGCTCCTGACCACCTTCAACGAGGCGTTCGACCGGGTGGCCATGCACGCAGTCCGGCGCGAGCTGGTCGAAGCGCAGGCGGACGCGGCGGGCTTGCCTCTGTTCCCCGTCTGGCTCCCCTACCCCTGCACGAACGAGGTGTACGAGCAGCGAATGAAGTCCGCGATCACCGCGGCCAGGACCGCCGGCGTCACTCACATCGCCTTTGGCGACCTGTTCCTGGAGGATATCCGGGCCTACCGGGTCCGGCTGCTGGAAGGCTCAGACGTGGACCCGCTTTTCCCCATCTGGACGACCGCCGGCGACACTCCCACGCTGGCCAGGCAGATGCTGAGCGCCGGGATCAAGGCCGTGTTGACTTGCGTGGACCCGCAGCAGCTTGAGCCCCGCTTCGTGGGCCGTGAGTTCAGCCACAGCCTGCTTGCCGAGTTGCCGGAGAGCGTCGATCCCTGCGGCGAGCGCGGGGAGTTTCATACGTTCTGCTACCAGAGCCCGAACTTTCGCGGGCCCATTCCGGTGACCATCGGCGCAATTGTTGAGCGCGATGGGTTCTACTTCGCTGATCTCCCGGTCGTCCCCCGTTTGCCCGGGTGATGGCCGGGGCGATCGAACCCACGGGCCTCTCAGGCACCGGCGCCTTGCTGGTTTCTGCGGTCTTCCTCGGGGTCGATTTGCCCGCGCCAGCCCAGCCACCGAGTCGGCCGCCCGGGGCTCGTGCTTGCGCGTTCGGTCAAACCGGTCGCACGCCGCAGATAATCCAGTAGCGGCTCTCCCTCGAAGCGGACCTTGCGAGTGCAGTCGCAGTCATTGCATTCCGGGTAGCCCTTGCAATACCGCGGACTGCGCACGTCGGACACCTCGATCTCGGTCAGGAACTCTTCCAGGTAGGGGAGTTCCTCGTGCATTGCCACGCCGTAGTATTCTCGGCAGTAGCAAACCTCGACCCAGCGTATCAGGCCCGAGGAATCAACCCGCCCCGCGCAGAGCATCTCGCCCAGGTCGCCATAAGGAAAACCCGCACCGAAGCTGCCGCTTTCCAGAGCCAGCAGCAAGCGAGCCTTACCTTCAGGTTTGACCTTCGCGGACAGGAGATAGCGCATCACCAGGCCCCACGGGATTGTCTCTTACCGCACAGATTCTATGCGGTTGAGCAACCCCGGGAGCCGTGAATTCATTCATGGCGGCACGCGTCAATGGCCGGTGGATGTTTCGTTCGAGCGAGCGCGGAGCGCTTCGATCTCGCGGCGGAGACGCTCATTCTCCGCGACCAGTCGCTCCTGGGCGGCCAGCGACTGCGCGGCGCGGTGATCGGCTTTGGCGGCGCGATGATCGGCCGCGACAAGTCTTTCCTGCCGCGTCAGCAACCGCTCGCCCGACGCCGGATCGAAGATTCGAAGCTGATCGCCGTCGCATTCCAGATGCAGGCCGAGTATCCGGCTGGGCAGCCGGCCGGCCAACGGCTCGATGGCGACGTACTCACCATTCTCGAGACAGTATCCCTTGAGCCGCGGCGCCAGGTAATCGGCCCGGGGATCGAAGAGAAATTATTCCGAAATCTTCAAGACATCACGATAAAGCCCGAACTTCTTGATCAAGTCGACGTTCTTGGTCGTCTTCGACGTGATCTCGACCACGAAGTCGGGGGCTTTCCCTTCCTTCCAGACCAGGTAGTACTCACGCTCAGGCTTCTTGGGCACGTCGAACGCTACCAGGACGTCGGGCGAGATGCTCTTGCGCGGGTTGCCTTCCTCGTAATAGAGCAGGAGATTACCGCAGACGTAGACGTTCGGCTGGTCGGCGAAATAATCGTCGAGCACCTGGATGGTATCGATCATCTCCTGCATGTGGAGCAGCGTTTCCGCCATGGGCTTGCCATCCGACGTCGGATAGTCCACCTCGAGCGTTCGCTGCCGGCGAGGTACCGTCGCCATGATCGCGCTCCTCTATTCGTTCCGCGCCGGGCGGAATCCGGAACTTGCCACGGACACGCCCTGGCCCGTGAACCGTGCTTCCATTGTAGCCCTCGCGCTCACGAGCCGGAACGCTCGCCCGGGCCGGGTACGGACACGGAGGGATCAGGTCGCTGGGTCTCGTGTCGCCCGGCGCAGCCAGCGATCGACGCGGAACACAGCCCAGGCGGCAGGCAGAAGCAACCCGGCCGCGTAAGCACCCGGAATGGCGGCGCGAAACCAGTTCTTCCGCCCGTAGTGCTCGATGGCCGGCATGTTCCTGGCGTCGATGCACATCCAGGCCACGGCCACGGCGACGGTCGCCAGAAGGGTGCCGGCGGCAAGCCACGCCAGGCGCCTCCAGCGGCCTTCCACCAGCCACCAGCCAGCAAATGCCGCGTACGTGGCGATCGGGATGCCGGCGATCGTGGCCAGCAGGAAAACTGTCCTGGGCGGGGCCGCAAGCGGACCGAACTGCGCGGGCATGAACGGTTCCAGGACCAGCAGCAGCGACAGCGGCACCGCGGCCGCGACCGGCAAGGCCATGAGCACGCGCACGCTGAACCGCCCGCGCGCGAGGAGCCGCAGCACCATGAGCGGCAGGACCACATTCACCAGGCCCAGACCGGCAAGGGCCAGAAATCCCCTTGTTCCGAGTTCGTGCACCACCACCCTGGTCCAGGGAAGCGGGCGCGTCCAGCGGGGATCTTCGCGGGTCAGGCCGGGCGGCACGGGTGCGCCTGCGAGTGGAAGATAGTTGCCCGTGGGCGTGGTGGGCAAGGGCGCTCGACACAGGCTGGCATGCTGTCCAGCGGACAGGAGCAAGGGGAGCCGCCTGTCGTCCCCTGTTTCGAGCACCATGGCGGAATGGCCCCAGTACGGTGGCGGGAACTTGTAAGCCCAGAGCGCCTGGCCAGTGATCGCGTTCAGGGCCGTGCCCGGAGCCATGAAGAGCGTGCCCGGCTGGCCCAGCCTGGCCGGCAGGAAGCGGCGCACCTGCCAGTCCTGCGCCGGTTGCGACCAGAGTTCCGTGAGGTCGTTCTTCCAGGCGTACAGCCGCTGATTGTACCAGAGCAGGATCTCGTCGCGTCCGTCGCCGTCGAGGTCGAGCATCGTATCCCAGACCGGGGGAAAGTACTGCGTAGGTTTGGGCTCCGGGGGGAAATCGTGGTGGGCACGCTCGTGCCCCTGCCTGTCCAGGAGAACGATATGGCTCTCGCGCCGGTTATTGCTATAGGTCACGCAGACGCCGTCTTTCCCCGGGCCATCGAGCGCGATCGCGTCGATTCCTCCACTCCAGCCACGATCGCCCTCGCCCATTCCTGTGCGCCAGGTCCAGCGCGTGCTGCCGTCGCGGCCCGAGAGCGCCTGCACGACCAGCTCGTGTCCGGTCCGCGACGCCGGTTCGACGGCGACAAAGATCTGAGCGTCGCGACCTTTCCCGCCGGCAGCCAGCTCGATCTGGGGAATCTCGGGCGTGGGATGATCCTGGTGCGGTCCTCTCGACCAGAGCACCTTGCCGTCGCGGAGCGAGACAGCCTTGATGCCAATCTCCCGGTTGTTGCCCTGAGACGTGGATCGCGTCAAGAGCAGGGCGTCCAGGCTGCCGTCGCCATCGAGATCGGCGATCTGCGGAAGCAGAGGGAACCCCGGATCCTGGCCTTGCGGTTGCTCCTCCATGGCGATGTCCCAGACCACCAGCCCGGTCCGCCCCGACACCCGCGCCAGTCGCGTCTGCGCGGGTGCCCAGGGCGATGGTACAAACGGCCTGGGACTCGCGGCCAGGAAGGGGCTGCGGTGCAGAACCACCAGGTCGGGCGGTGAGCCCGGCTTGATGACCCGAAGTGAAAGTGAGTGGATCTGGGAGTACCCATAAGCCTCGAATCCGAGCGGCAACGGCCCGGCCGACCAGAGCGGCCGGCCGTCGCGGCCAGAGAGAACTTGCAGAGGCAGGGTCGCGGACCTGCGACCGATCTCGGTCACGTCCTGCGTCTGCTTCTGCACCAGGATGTCGGGTGTGCCATCGCCGTCCAGATCGCCGGCCGGCGCTGGAGAGGCGCTCAGGCTATAACTCCGGGCGTGCTCGGGAAGCAGCCAGAACCGCGAGGGGTCGAGCACGGTCTTCCAGAGCAGATGCCCGTCCTTGCCCGAACGGGCAATCGCCGTGCGTGATCCCCTCGAATCGCTCGTCGAGTCCCCCGGAGAGTATCCAACCCGCGGTCCCATGCCGAGGACATCGGCGATGCCGTCGCCATCGAGATCGGCGGCTCTGCGCGACTGGTCAAGACCAGGGGGTTGGGTCTCATTACCGGCTGGTGCGTATTGCCCGAGCGCCCGCCACGCCTCCGGCGGCGCACCGCGAAACGCCTGGAGCTGGCCGTCGGCCTCTCCCCAGAGGTCGATGATGCCGTCACCATCCAGGTCGGCCGTCCTGGTCTGCCTGAGTCCGAGGACCTCATGCACGAGGCGTCCGGTCGTTGCTTCCAGGACATGGACGATCGGCGCCTGAAACTGCGAGGACGGCTGGTTGAACTCGTTGCCGTCCGGATCTTTACCACCCATCGGCACGGCCAGGAACGGCCATCCGTCCGGCCCGCGTCCCCACCACCGCGGCGCAAAGATGTGAGGGTACTTGTTCTCCGACAGGTCGACATGCCAGGTCCAGAGCAGATGACCATCCTTGCCCGCAAGCAGGTCGACGTATAACCGCTTCGGCTCGATTCGCGGGTCCCTGGGCGTGGTGGGCGGGTCGCGCCCGTCGCATCTTGAGACCGCGACCAGCTCGCGGCAGCCGTCGCCGTCGAGGTCAGGAGACTCGAGCAGATGTTCCATTCCATCGTTTGCCTTGGTTTCGAGCTGAATTCGCCGCACCCAGCGCGGCTGTCCACTCGAGCCGTCGAGCATCGCCAGGCCGCGAGCGCTTGCCGCCGGCGTCAGCGGGCCGGTGTCGGGAACCAGGATCTCGGTCCTGCCGTCGTCGTCCACATCAACGAGCCACGGCCACTCGTGCCGCGGCATCCAGCCTCCTTGCTGGGGATACTCCGCACGGATGGTGGCGGCCCAGCGTGGCTTGCCGTCGCGAGCCGAGACGGCCGTGAGCGTCTGCTGCTTGACCATCGGTCCCGGCCCCAGCGCCAGGATCTCAGGTTCGCCATCGCCGTCGAGATCGGCAAACTGGAGCGGCCGCACGGGCGCAACGCCAAGATCGAATGATCCGGATCGAGGCTTGCCGCTGGCCGGGTCGATGCGCGTGACCTTTGTTCCGTCCAGCATCCAGATCATCGCCGGCTGCCGGCCGCGCACGAGGGTCGCCGGGTGATCCCAGTAGCGCGCCTGGATCAGCGAGAAGCCGGGATCGACGGGACAGGACCAGAGTCGGCGGCCCGTCCGGCCCGAGATTGCCTGGATCACGCGCCAGGAAAAGGCAGGGTCCGCATTCGTTCGCGGCTTGCCGGTGCGCCGCTCGACTTCGGAGTCGAATTCGTGAAAAACCATGGTGGCGAGTACGTCTGGTGCGCCGTCGCCATCCACGTCTTCGATGGAGGGCCGGCCGATGACGGAGCTTTGCCTGCTGGCATTCCGGAGAGGTCCGGGCAAGCTTGGTCCCTCCGGCTGCGGACCACCGGAGCCGTCGACTGCCGCGACGTGATTCCAGAGCATCAAGCCGTCCTTGCCGGAAAGTGCCAGGAACGCGCACGAGTATTCGACCTCGACGAGCACGTCACGTGTGCCGTCGCCATCCAGGTCGGTGGCCGGTTCGATGAAGTGCATGCCCCCGCGGAGTGCGGGAATCCGCCTCACCCACTGGGCAGGGTCATGGGCCGGATGAAACGCATTGTCAGGGTTGGCGGTGTCCCAGAGTATTTTCCCCGTGGCGGAGTCGCGGCGCAGCATGCTCCTGCCGTTGAACTCGACCAGGTCAAACTTGCCGGGCGTCAGTTCCAGGGCCGTGGTGATGATCGCGAACGGCATCGGCTCATCACGCGGAGGATCGCCAATTCCAGAGTATGGGGTTCCGTCCGGATAGCGGCCGAGCATGCGACCTTCGTCGAGCGAGAGCGTGTACTCGATCGTCTCGCCCCGATTGACGGCGAGCCGGAGCGTCTGGCCCATGCGGCCAGTACCGCTGACTAGCAGCCGGTATTCGCCGTCGGGCAAACCCAGCGTGACTTGCGAGACCAGGTCCAGCGCCTCGCCAATCGTCTGCTTGCCGCTCTCGTCCTGCACCAGGACGCGGAGCGCGGGACCGTAGTTCGTGAGCCTGATATGGCCGAGCCGGCTTTCCCCGGCGTACCGCCAGAGAGCCATCAAGCCGAGTATTACCAGCAAGGTAAGCGCACCGGTCCGGCCGGCGCGTACAAACGCCTCTCGTCGGAACCGGCCTCGCGTGCGGTCCAACCAGTTCAAGGCATCTCGCCGCACGCCGCTCGAGTGAGACATCCGTGCATCTCTGGCTGATTGGTCGTGCGGATCCGGCTTCACATGCGACCGGCTCGGGGATTTTCAATGTTCACGGTATCGAGAGACCGCGGCAGGGTCTAGGCAGGACTGTGCAGCACGGCGCGGGCAACGCCGTGTGTTCCCGATCTGGCACGTGTCGAAGATTTGAAAAGATGGTAGACTGCTTTCTACCCAATACTACGGATCGCGCGAGCGGGTCGCGCCCAGCCAGCCTCACTTCGAGCTCAAAGAAAGGACGATCCTTATGTGTCCCGACTGGTCCGCCGAAGAGGAAGAGGAAGGTGAAGCACGCAAACTCCACGCTCACCGCGATTCCAGGAGCGACCTGCCGATTCTCGATCCCGAAGACCTCGACGACGATCAGGATGATGACTTCGACGACGAGGACGACGATCTTCAGACGGACGACTCGCTTGATCTGGAAGTCGATAGCGAGCCAAGGGTTGTGCTGATAACAGGGGCATGTGGCAACATTGGCCGAAAGTTGCGGGCCGCCTGGGAAGATGTTTACGACCTGATCCTCCTGGACGCCAACCCTGGCCCCGACGATGACGACGTTTTCCGGGCCGATCTGAGCGTCATGGACGAGGACTGGATCACACATTTTCACGGCGTCGATGCCGTGGTGCATCTGGCAGCGAACTCCGATGAGACCTGCGCGCTGGAGGATCTGATTCCGCATAACCTTGACGCGATGGCCAACGTCTTCAACGCGGCTGCCCTGGCGGGCGTGGACCGGATTGTTTTTGCCAGCTCGAACCACGTCATGGGCGGCTACAAGCATCTTGACGAGGAGATGATCAGCGTCGATCTTGCACCCAGGCCGGGCAACGATTACGGCATGCTCAAGCTGGTCGGCGAGCGGCTGGGCAGAAGCCTCGCCCTGGCGTTCGACCTCACGTTCGTGGCGCTGCGGATCGGCTGGGTGCAAGAGGGACGTAACCGAGCAGAGAGCTTGCCGGATGACTGGGCCAGGAGGATGTGGCTTTCCAACCACGACCTGGTTCAGCTCTTCGACGCCGCGGTGGAGGCCGAGATCGAGGACCGCTCATTCCTGGTGGTCAACGGCGTGTCGCGCAATCACGGTACGAGGTGGGACCTTACCGACGCTGCCGAGGTGCTGGGCTATCTTCCCGAAGATGACGCCTACGCGGAGGAGCACCGGGCCGAAACCGCAGACGAAGCACACTGACGCTGTGCTCTTTGCGCGGCCTCGGTTCCAGGCAGTCCCCCGCGGGAAGCGCACCACCCGGGTGGACAGCCGTGACGGGCAATTTCGCCTTGTGATAAACGGTCGAAGTTCTATGCTGTGGCGAATGCACGGACGCGTGTCCTGCCGCTTCCGACGTGCCGGAAGCACGTCTTCAGCTTTCCATGCCAGGGCAAGGATGCCTGATGCGCACGGTTCCATTCCCGCTTGGGGCCAGCCGCCTGCTGGGCCTTTTGCTGGTACTTCAAGGCTGCAACGACCTTGCACATGCCCAGGGCATCGGGTCGGCCACCGTTCAGGGCGCAAGCCAGCCAGCATTCGGCTTCCAGGTGCCGGTGCCGCGCCGGTCGGCGGCGGATATTGCCCGCTGGAATGATCGTACGACGCCTCGGCGGATGCTCGAAACCTTCTACTTCGCCATTTATTGCTACGACCTGGCTCCTGAGCTTGTGGCCAACGCGATCGACTGTCTGAACTACCGCGAGGTGGGCACGAAGGTGAACGAGCGTGACGCTGCGCTCATGGCCCACGAACTGAACTCGATCGTCAACAGCCAGGACATTGCACTTTACTCGGTCTCCGACGATCCGGACTCACCGGCCCGGTCCTTCGTGATCGTGGATCGCGATCCAATGCATATCGTGCTGGAGCGACAGCCAGACGGAAAATGGCGGTTCGATGCCCGCACGGTCAGGCAAATCGCCTCCATGCGGCTGGAGAACTTTCGCACGCAGCGTCCAAGCCAGGAGTCGCGGATGAAGCTGGCCCCGGGACGCACAGACCCCGAGAGCACGATGCGCACGTTCCTGAGCGACGTGGCCCGGCGCAACTTCTCGGCGGCGGCCCGCTGCCTTGATCTCCGCGACGTTGCCCCCAAACTGCGTGCCGTGCGGGGGCCGGAAATGGCGCGCAAACTGGCCTTCGTGATCGAGCGCTGCGGGTTCGTGTACCCTCAGGAGATCATCAGCGATCCCCACGGCTCGCGTTATATCTGGCATTCCAACCACCGCGGGCGGATCATGATCGACCGGGTCAGCCAGGCCGACGACAAGGACGCATGGCTGTTCAGCAGGGCCACTCTGTACAACCTGGACGCGCTGGTCGAGGGCTTCCGCAAGGCGCCGCCCGACCCCCGCTACGAGTTCCTGGGGGTCATGATTGACGCCAGTTCCCTGGCCGAGCCAGGCGCGGAGCAGACGCCTCCGCCCCAGAGAGTGCCTCGCGATCTGGCCTCGCCACGGGCAACCTTGCAAACGTTTCTCGAGGCCATGGACGATCTGGAGCTTGATGATGCCCGCACGCGGCTGGTGCTCTCGTGCCTGAGCCTCAAGGAGGTTGCCGAAGCCGACAGGATCGCAGTGGGCTTGCGCCTTGCCGCCAAGCTGGACGCGGTGCTCCAGCACCTGAACATCGAGCTGGTGTCCGTGCCGGATTCCTGGAACGCCGAGCCGCAGACCTTCGGCTCGGAAAACCCGTGGCAGGTGACGCTGGCACCGCAAGCCGACAGCTGCTGGCGGTTCGATGTCGAGACGATCGCGCGGGTTCCCGAGATGTTCGACCGTCTCTCTCCCGCTGAAAAGTCTCGCAAGGATCAGGCCTCGCGCTATGGCTCCGCGCGGCAGACCGTGCGCACGTTTCTGCGTGCCGCGGACCGCGGCGACGATGCGCAGGCTGCGCGCGCCATCGACCTGGGTTCGATCCCGATCCGCGCCCGCACCGATATTGGACCGATGCTTGCGCAAGCTGAAGTTCGTGATCGACCAGATCGGCCCCGTGCACTTGCAGGAGATTCCCAACGAGGTTGAAGGGCCGCGTTTTGTCTTCTATCGCGGCCCGCTGGGACGGATCAGCCTGGAGCCGACTGCTGGCGAAGAGGCCAGGCGCGACTGGCTGTTCACGGCCGAGACCACCCGGCAGATCGAGACGATGTTCCTCGCCGCGCTGGAGCAATCACCGAGCCATGGCACGCTCCTCTACCCGTCCGGGGCCTCGTTCCGCCCGGCCAGCGCGGCCGGTCTGGGCATCTGGCTAAGGCAAGTGCTGCCGTACTGGGTCCAGGCTCCGGTGATGGGGCTCGCCCTCTACCAGTGGGTGGGCTTGGCGGTGGTGCTGATTCTGGCGGGCGGCATGGCCTGGATCGTTTCTCGCGTGCTGGACCGGTTGGTCCGACGCTGCCTGCGCAGGGCGCGGTTCGATCTCAGCGACGAGTTCGTGCACGCCAAGCTCAGGCCGCTGGCCTGGCAGCTTGCCCTCTTCCTTGCCGTGGCACAATTGCCTCCGCTCGACTTGCCGGTCGCCGTCTGGGGGACAATCCTGCCTGTTCTGAAGTTCCTCTGGATCGGCTTGCTGGCCTGGATGGCCCTCCGCCTGCTTGATCTGAGCATGGCAGTCTACGCCCACAGCGAACATCTGCAACACCGCCGCAACCTCAGCGATATGATCGTGCCCACGACCGCGCGGGTCCTCAAGCTGGTCATGCTCATCGTGGCCGTGTCGTGGGAGGTTTACTTGCTGGGCAGCGGCGAATGGGTGGCGCGGCTGCTGGCCGGTCTTGGCCTGGTGGGACTGGCCGCCTCTCTGGCCGCGCAGGATACGCTCAAGAATTTCTTCGGGACCCTGCTGCTGATCGGCGAGCACCCGTTCCGGATCGGTGATTCGATCGTCGTCAGCGGGATGGAGGGCATGGTCGAGAGCGTGGGCTTCCGGTCGACGAAGCTGCGCACGCCCGACGACTCGCTGATCACGATTCCCAACTCGATCATCGCCAACGTCTCGATCGACAACCGGGGTGCACGCAACATGCGGCGTTACAAAACCTTCGTGAGCGTCGCTTACGATACCCCCGCCGACCGGCTGATCGCGCTGCGCGACAGCCTGCGCGGCTACACCCAGGACCATCCCCGCATCTGCGCCGGCAGGGCCGACATCTACATCCACACCCTGAATAGTACGACCGTCGACCTGCTGGTGAACGTCTACTTCACCGTTGCCAGCGGCTCCGAGGAACTGGCGGCCCGCGATGAACTGAACCGGGAGATTCTCGAGCAGGCCGCACGCCTGGGGGTTCAGGTTGCACCACCCGCGCAGACGATCCTGCTGGCGCATGGTCCCGAAGCGGGCGGACCGATCCCGCCGCCCAGGCGATCGATGACTCACCGGCGGCCGGTTGAATCGGGCGGCCATGAGCCGGTCACGGTCCGTCGCGATTCGTGAAGCCGGTACATCGCAGAGTGCCGGACTGCGGTTGTCCGGGACTGCGGCCCGGACTCCAGGTACCGGCCGCGCGGTGACGCGACACTTTCTTGATTCCCCCCGCGCGCTCCCGGATAAACAAAGCGATCGCGCCCGCCTGCCGGCACTTATCCCGAAGGGACAAAACGTCCATCGCGTTTTCTAAATTAGGAGAGCCCTGGAGCGAGCGAACCACGATTCCGGACTGGCTCGCGCATTCGAACTGCCCGCGATCGAGGTTGTTCCGGGAACGACGATCAGGGGTCGGCTGGTGCAGGGCAGGGATCAGCCAGTCGCTCAGGCCCAGGTCGCCGCCGGCTCGGGAAACCGCGGATTGAGCGTGGCCACGACCGACGAGCGGGGCGAGTTCACACCGGAACGCGTGCCCCCCGCTCTTCCCATGATCTATCAGGTCTATGTGGATGGCGAGAGTGGATGGCCTGATGCCGAGATCGTGAGCCGCAACCCCCTGCTTTTGCATGTTGGACCTTGAGTGGACGACTCTCCGAATGCCGCGCTCCACATCAGCGGCACGTCGTTGATCCGGAGGGCAGTCCCGTGAGCCGTGATCACTCCGGAGAGAGGGTGATCACGGCGGTTGCCCCGGCCCTGGCGGAGACCTTCCCGACCCACCGAGGTGAACGGGCCACGGCAGTGATGACGAACTCGCCGGGCGGCAAGGGACCAAGCCGGAAGGTGCCGTCGACTCCGGCGGCGGTCATGGTGTCAAGCTCGGGCGATCGACCTGATCGGGGGTCCTGCGTGACCGGCTGAGCCCAGCCCACCGCCGCGCCCGCGACGGCATCGCCGCCCGCGCTCACGACCTTGCCTATGATGAACTCACCCGGCTCGAGGATGAACTGGTGGGCCGAGAGGACCTCGCCGGCCAGGATCGTCCGCCACGCCGCGGCATGGTTCGCGGACTGAACCACGATCCAGTGCCGCCCAGGCTTGAGACTGGCCGGCGTGTGGCACATACCTTCGCGATTCGTGAATGCGGTCACCAGAGACTGCCCACGCTCGAAATCGCGCACCTGGACCATGGCATCGTCCACGGGATGGTTCTTCTCGTCGAAGACCTGGGCCGTGATGGCCGCTCCCGGTTCCAGCCGGATGAGCGGTGCGGCGTCGGCGCTGGTAGGGGCTGTGGCGGAGACGCTCGCGGTCTGGAAACGGGGATGGCTCACTTCCAGATGGACCGGGAGTTTGACGGGCTCGATATTCCAGTCTGCCGGCAAGGGAATCTCCACCTGGTCAGCGTTCACGTGTGTGCGATCGCCGTGCGTCTGCAACTTCACGTCGCCGATGAGGTCAATCCCCATCGAGTCCTTTTCCTGGTCGCGGTCGATTACACCTGGTTTGAAGGCCTGTATCTCGGCGTCATCGAGCCCGAACTGGATCATCCTTTTCGACGAGTCGACGTCAATCACGCCGCGCCTGGCATTGACTATTGCACTGAGATCGTTTGGATCGGACGTGCCCTTAGCCCGAATGGACAGGGTGAGGTCGCTCAAGGTCTTTCCAGCCACGTCCCTGACCTTGATCGTGAAGGGCCAGCGCGGATTGTTGAATTCATGATCCCTGGCGAGAGTCCGGAGGAGATCCTCTTCCAGGTTTCGAGCCCGCGCCGCAGGTGAATCAATCTCCGGCACACCCAGGAACGAGAACCGGCCTTCGCGGTCAGTGCGGACCTGGAAGATGCCGTGGCTGCCATGACGGAACTCCTCGGGCTTCGTATCACCCAGGACCATGAGCGCTCCAGCCACGCTCGCGCGGACCTCGGCACCTTCCACCGGCGCGCCGACCTGATCCACGACCTTGCCGAAGAACGGAACGTCGCGGCGGAGAGGAATTGTC
This sequence comes from uncultured Planctomycetaceae bacterium, assembly GCA_963833985.1. Classification (GTDB taxonomy): domain Bacteria; phylum Planctomycetota; class Planctomycetia; order Isosphaerales; family Isosphaeraceae; genus Aquisphaera. Next base: position 3,263,159 of record CAWIAD010000001.1, on the reverse strand, counting down.
AGCCCATCGGCCTGCCGCGCCAGGTACTGCCCCGACGCGTGGCCCTCGGCATCGATCCAGAGAGCAACGCCGTCGGCCAGGGCGTTCATGCGCACCGGGATCTGGAAGCGACCATTCTGATCAGCCACCGCACTGCGATCACCCGAGAAGACGCGTGGAAATGGGATCGGCTGGCGGTTCTCGGCATCCACCACGGTTCCCCGAATTGCCACGACCGGCTGCTTCTCCATGCCGACCCACTCCCGTAACATCCACGTCATCATCGCCTCGTCGTAACCAGCGTGATCACGCATTGCCATGTGAACGAGGGAGATGGTGTCGAGCGGCTTGCCCTGAACCTGCTGTGCCAGTCCGTCGAGCTGCCGCACGGCCGCGGGATCGGTCGCCAACTGCTTCATCCGCGCGAAGTCGACGGTCCAGAGGACGCGGGGATGAAAGAGCGCCGCGATCCGGCCCGCGAGCTCGGCGGAAACCGGGTCGCGGCCGATCGCCCGGATCAGGTCCGCGATCTCTGAGCGGGTCGGGCCGCTGGGAACGGATCGCGGCCGGGCGCCTTGAGGTCCCGGTTCGGGGTCCCCGCCTTTCTCCTCCACTGGCAGCACGATATCGGGCTGGACCAGCCGTTCCGGCGTCTTGATCGCGAACGAAGACTTGTTGACGTATCCGGGTCCATACGGGGCATGCAGGTCCGGTTCATAAGCCGTCAACTCGCAGCCGCCGCCGACCACAATTCCGGAAAAGAGGTACCGGCCCTTGGAGTCGGTCCGCATCTCCAGCCGGAATTTCGCGGGGGCACGAAGCTTCATGCCGGGGTAAAGTTGAACCTGGACCGTGCGGTTGGCGAGCGGCCGGGCGTGCTGATCGACGACCCGGCCATAGATGGATGCGGCCTTCTCGAGGTCGATAGTGAGCGCTTGCCCGTCCCCGGGCATCTCGGCGAACCCGGCGCGGTTGCCGTCGCGGTCATGGGCGTAGAAGGCCACGATGTCGCTCGATGTCGAGATCGAGAACTTGCCGCCGTCGCTGGTTCGCGCCGTCCACTCGTGTACGGGACTTCGGGTCGCCGCCCTGACAATGGCATCGGCGACCGGCTTCGGCCCTGCATCGGTACGCACACGCACCAGCCCCTCGATGCGCTGCTCGCGCGGTTCATCGTGTTCGCTGAAGACATAATCCCGCGTGATGGTCGGCTCGGAACCGATCGCGAGCGTCTCCGGATTCACGACACCGCTCACGGTGTGCATCGTGTACGTGCCGGGCCCCACGCGGAACGAATAACGGCCGTCCTTGTCGGTCCGGGTGGTTCGCATGAGCCACTGCCGACTGTCCAAGCTGAGCGGCTGGAAATCGCCCGGCAGCGGATCGCCTTTCTCCTCGAGCGACACCCAGTGGCCCTCCACGGGCCGCGCATCGGGTGCCCGCGTGATCCGCCCCTGCACAAGCGTGCCGCGGACGAGCCGGTGATCGGCAAGCTCGACTGTCTCTCCCTCACGCCTGGGGACGACGTTCGTGAGGCTGCGCGGCCCACGACGTATCGTGGATTCCGACCATGAAGGCGTGATCTGGTGCCACGGCGATGGTGTAGGTTCCATCCGCCGCCGTTCGTGAGTGACCATGGTCGTGCTCGTCGTCCATGTTCCTGCCGGGACCTTCCGCCCTGACCAGGAGGCCCGCCGCCGGGCTGCCGTCGGGATGCACCGCCTTGCCCCGCAGTATGGCTTTACGCACCAGGCGAACCTGCGTTTCCGCACTTGCCCCGTCCATGGCGAGATTGAATCGCATGGTGGCATGCCACGGTCCCGGCCACAAGAGCACCTGCACCGGGTCCTCGGTCCGGGCGGGGAGCCAGTCGAATGTGGCAACCCCAGCTGCGTCCGTCGTGGCGGAGAGCACCGCGCCGGAGAGATTCGCGGAAGAGAGCTTCTTCTCTTTGTGGATCATGAAGACGTAAAACGGGACGTCCGCGACAGGCTTCCCCTCCGAGTTCACCGCCTTGATGCGTCCCGTACGCGCGCCGTCCAGGATCAGCAGCACGAAATCGGGCGGCTTGGGCCTGGCACGCGAGGGCCAGGAATCAAAGTTCTCATAATAGTCGAATCCCACGCCTGACTTGAGCGCGATGATATGGTCGATGGGCCGTCCCGCGGGGTACTGAACGCGGGCCATGCCGTCGTCGTCCGTGCGGGCCTCGGCGATGCCACCGCAGTCGGCAAGGACCTTGACAGTGGCCTGGCGAACCGCATTGCCCCGACCGTCGCAGACGCGGACGTTCACAACCCTGGCGGGCTGCAATCGGATCTCGACGGGCTCCGGTTCGGACTGGCTGTCGATCGGCACGCGGTGCGTCGCGATTCCCATGAGCCGGCCATCCGGGCTCGTCGCGATCATGTCCTCGTCCAGCAGCAGGGGGCTGCTGAAGGTGATGGCGAACGAGCCTTCCGCGCTGGTCGTCACGGTGCCGTCTGTCTTCCAGGGACGGACCAGGCGGACCTTTGCCTTCTGCACGGGTTTGCCGGTTGCCCCCTCGATCACCCTCCCCGTGATCTTCCGGGAATGATCGCTGGCCGTCGCTTCGGCTGCGAAGGCGGAGGCAGAGGTCTCGGCCTCGGCCTGGCGCAGGCCCGGTCGGTCCCTTGCCTCCAGCCGCACGCCCGCCAGGGCCGTGACGGTGGCACAAAGCAGCAAGGCAATTCCTGCAATCTCGAATCCCTTCGTCCGTGTCATGGCTTTCCTCCTCGGGTCCAGCAGACCGGCCACCCGGTCCTCCAGCTTCCAGCGTGGGTTCAAAAGGGGCAGCGAGCCAGCCAGGCGACGACTGCCCCGGCTGGACTCCGCCAGCTCCAGCAGCGTGCGGGCGAAAGCGCAAGCGTCGCCCTGCCTCAGGACGTGGTTGTCGCAGACCTCTTCCCTGGCTCGTGCCAGCCGGCGGTTCAGCAGGTGGATCAGCGGGTGCGGCCAGTAGAGCATCGCCGCGATGCGCTGGAGCAACCCCACGAGCGGATCGCGGCGCAGGATGTGAGCCGATTCGTGCACCAGGATATCCCCCAGCGCCCTGGTGGAGAGCGTCTCGGTCAACCCCTCCGGCAAGACAACCAGAGAATGGAACAGGCCGATCGCGACCGGCGTGTTCAAGCCTGGCGACACCGCGATCGGCGGCAGACGGTCGACCCCCAGCCGCGAGCGAGCCTCCTCCAGGCTGAGTCGGATGCGGCGCTCGTCCACCGGGCGCGCTGACCTCCGCAGGACGTGAAGCCTGTAAAGTCCAACGCAGAAGCGGGCCGCGAGCACCAGCACCCCCAGCGTCCAAACGCTCAATGCGGCCGGAGCCAGCGCGGCGGGCCAGTCGACGTGCCGGCCCGCGGCGTGCGCATCCGGCTCCACGGCGGGCGGAGCATTCGCCAGCGCGGCCGCGGGCGGCGGATCCAGCGAACTCGACAGCGGTGCCAGCTCAGGCGCCCGCTCCGGCGGATCGCCTGCCGGAGAGGGGTTCAGGGAGGTGAGCATCGCCAGGTCGGCTGGGAGTGCGGGGCGATCCGGAAGCCCGGGTTGCGCCGGCTGCGGAGCGGGCCCTTGAAGAGTCAGGTCTGGAGCGCTCGGCTTTGCGGTACCTTGGGGCCGAGCCAGCAAGATGGTCGTCAGCCTGAGGCCCGACCGGTCCGCAGCCACGAGGGCCAGCGGGCTGAGCAGGGTGCCGATGAGGGCGCAAAGCCAGATGGCATGGTGCACCGCGGCGCCGGTCCGGCGGCACATCAGAGCCATCAGCCCCGCGGTCGCGATCAGGCCGGTCACCACTCCTGAAAGCTGGACGGTCCCGGGGATCAGTTCGTCGGCAAGGCTCATGGCTTGCCTCCCTTCCCCGCACGCTCTTGCTCGGCTTGCTCGATCAGCGCACGCACGCGCTGGGCTTCGCGCAGCGAGATCCCCCGGCCTTCGAGCAGGGCCAACACCAGCCCCTCCGCCGACCCGCCAAACGCCGCGTCCAGCAGCCGGCGCACCATCATGCCCTGAACATCCCGGCGCGGCACCGCGGCCTGGTAGCGGAAGGCGTGTCCCTCCGACTGGCATACCAGCCAGCCCTTCTCTTCGAGCCGCGCCATCATCGTCTGCACCGTGTTCCGCGCCAGTCTCCGCCGCGCGGAGAGCGCCTTCCATACCTCGGCCACGGTGACCTCGCCCTGGTCCCAGACCAGGTTCATGATCTCCATCTGTGCCTCGGACAGAGGCGCCCGATCCTCGGATTCCACAGTCATGAGCTGGCTCCGGGACGAGACCTGTGCGAATGCCAGTGTCCGCAGGCGTGAACGGCCATCGCCCACGAAAAATGCCTACGAATGTCGGCAATGTTACCGACAGACGTAGGCAAGTACAAGAGGAAGATGAGGGCGACCACGGCGCATGAAGAAACCCGCCTGTGCGGGGCGGGTTTCGGACGAGGCGGAGATTCGGTGTCAAAGCTCGTCGTAGAAGCGGCTCAGGTCCGGCATGCCGTAGACGGGGAAGAATTCGGGCTCGTCATCGTCCTTCGGCTCCGGCGGCTGTTCCACTTCGGGGCTGATGGTCAGCTTGACGACCTTGATGTTGCCGTTCAGGTGGCATCGGCTGGCCTGCCAGGTCAGCTCGGTGGGGATATCGGCTAGAGCGATATGCCGGTCGTCCACCACCTCGTTGCCGCTGTCCGTGCCAAAAAGCGTCCACATGCGAACGAGTGTGTGTTGGTTCATATTCTCCTCCTCTCGAATTTGAAGCAAAGGGAGAGCAGGCAGCGCGGAGCCGGAGCGCACGGGTGCCCTTCCGGCCGTGCCGGTTGCTCGGTTTCTTGGCGGAGCAGGCCAGCGTGCACCGTGTCGGGCACGGGCCCGTGATCGGTTTCGAACGAGGGGGCTGCGGCCTCCTGTCGAGGGTTGCGCGCATCGGCTGCCTGGCGGGCGAACGGGCGCTGCGGTCAGGTCGTTGCCGAAATGGGGAATGCGCGACGGCTGAAAAGCCCGGCCGAGCTTGGCTCGACCGGCCCGAACGCACGCCTTCGTTGCATCCCCGGCCCCGACCTGGGTTGTTGAGAAAAGGAATGACCGCCCGTCGGCGGCGATAGCTCGGACTCTTACTGTATTCCTGGCTCAAGACTTCCCTGATCCACTGACAGACTTCCTGTTCATCATCGTCGGCAGTGCAAGTCCTCCTGCTTGAACATTACCTCGTGGCACCGGCTGGGTCCACGTCACGGAGAGTTCCACCGGGTACTCTCTCTACTCCTATACTACGTCATGTCAACGTGCATTGACGAAGAATTCCCACGAGCTGCCGGGTGATGTTTTTTTCGCGAAGGAAGCAGGACAGCGGCGGTCCGGCCGCGTACAGCCTTGAAAACTGGCCCCTGAGCACGAAGAATGAATTTCGCGCGTCCCGCCGACGCGCACAGCGACTGTTGACGTCAGGACGCCACGACGCGCGACGAAAGGACTCCCATCATGGCAGCCGATCCCAGAATGGGGGCGAACCAGTCGCCTGGTTCGGAGTCGAAACCGGCGCCGGCCGGCCGCCATTCCCTGCGCGAACAGGATCAGATCTGGTCCGAGCTGCTCTCCCTGGCGGAGGCGGTCGTCGATACGCTCGACAAGAGCGTTCAGACCCTCTGCGAAGCTCGTTTCGAGCTCATCAGCGAGGTGGAAGACGAGGAAGAAGAGTCCGACCGCCGCGAAGTGCGGATTGAACAGGAATGCCTGCGGATTCTCGCGCTCTACGAACCGGTCGCGTCGGACCTGAGGCGCATGGCCACGGTGCTCAAGGTCAATCGCGACTGGGAGCGGATTGCCGACCTGGCGCTACGCGTGGCCAGGCGGGCCCGGAAGCTGCGCGCAAGGCAGGCGAGATGGCGATCCCGGAAGCTCTCCAGCAGATGGCGCGTGACGTGCTGGCCCAGGTACGCGCCGCTTACGCGGCCCTTGCCGGTCGCGATGCGGCCTCTGCCCGGGTCGTGATCGCGGGCGACGATGCCATCGACACCCGGTACCGCGCCTTGCGGAAACAGTTCAAGACCGGCCTGACCACGCAGCCCGAGCGCATCAACGCGTGGCTGGAGCTGCTGAACCTGGCCCGCAACCTGGAGAGGGTTGCTGATCACGCGACCGGGATTGCCCAGACCGTCGTGTATCTGGAGGAAGGCCTCATCATTCGCCACGACCGCGGACCTGCCAGCGCCAAGCCATGACCCACCTGCACCCCCCAGTGGAAGCTGGATCGACTCACCCGTTGACCGGAGGACCGCCTTGAGACGCCCTCTGCTGGCTCGCTTCCTCATCGCTGCTCTGGCCGCCCCGGCGGGCCTCGGTGTGGCCGCCCTGGAGCCAACGCCGGCATCGCAGCAATCCGCCACCACCCAGGTCGCGCCGCCGCCCGCGGCCTTGAAGCTGGAGGGTGAGGTGGCCCGGCCCTTGGTACTTTCCGCAGCCGAGCTTCAGCAGCTCCCCCGCCAGTCGGTCCTGGCCCGGGCCCATGATGGCAAGGAATCGCAGTACGAGGGTGTGCCGCTGTTCGAGATCCTCAAGAAAGCCGGCATCCCGACGGGAAACGACCTCCGGGGCAAGGCCATGGCACTCTACCTGGTGGTCGAGGCGTCTGACGGCTACCGCGCGGTGTTTGCCCTGCCCGAGATCGACCCCGCCTTCACCGACAGAGTGATCCTGCTGGCCGACCGCCGCGATGGCCAGCCGCTCACGGCCCGCGACGGTCCGTTCCAGCTTGTCGTCCCGGGCGAGAAACGCCACTCCCGCTGGGTGCGCATGGTTGCGACCCTGCGCATCGGCCGCGCCTGAGCCGGAACCGGCCGCTCGCAAGCGCACCGTGGCCAGGTCACTCGATGTGCGTGACCTGCCAGCCGCGTGACCAGACCATGTGATCCGCAATCATCTGACGATGGCAATCGGCCACGCGCTTCTCCGCGCAGAGCAGGCAGAGCGGCGCCGGGAGATCGAGCAAGCGGGTGACGAGCAGGTCGCCACATCGCTCCAGCAACTCCCGGTACGGTACGCGCCAGTCCGCGCGATCCAAGAACAGGTTGCCCAGCTCGAGAATAGGATGATACGCGATGTCGCGACTGGCGAGCAGGTGCTCGATGCCCTTGTCGGGCGTCCTTGCCCGGGTATAGGCGCCCATGCTGGCGCGCTCGGGTCGAATCCGGACATCAGCCACGGCCCGCACGCCGTGCGCCGCAAGCAGTCCGAGGAACTCCTCGGGGTCCCGTCCGCCATAGCCGATCGTGTAGAAAGTCATGGCCGGTCTGCTTCCTTGAGCATCGCCCAGTGATGATGTCCTTCGGAAATGTGAAGCTGCTGCCAGGCCGCGTTGCAACTTTCCTCGTCCCGTACCTGGCCTTCTCCCACTCTCATCATGATCGACACAATTGTCCTTGCCACACAAGCACTCCATGGGGAACCGTGGTCATCCCTCCTGCTATCCCAGGGCTTGCCCTCATCGGGCCTCGCGTGCACGCTTCGACCACTGTCAGAGTCCATCGCTGACCTCCATTGTCTGACCCCGCCGGCTCGGGCATCATTGGCTTGCCCGGCGTCTCGGTGCGTGTCTCGGCCTGGGCGGATCGGGATCACTGCGCGAACGGGTTGCTCGGCATGGCAGCGTCCATGACCAGTTGCTGGAAGTCGGAGCGAGAGCCCAGCGCCCTGAGGTCGGGGTCTCGGACCATCCCTCCGGGGCCGCCAGGGTCGGCGGCGATCGAGCGGCGCAGCGCAACCATGGCAAGATCGGCAAGGCGGTCGTACTCCAACCGCTCTGCGGCCGTCGGCGCCGAGCTCCCGAAGGAAACCAGAGGGATGCAAGATGCGAGGCCGCGCGCCGCGTCGTGAAGCTGACGAGCGTCGGCCGTTTGCAGGCTCAGGCATTGCGAGATGGACTCGGCCGCCTCGGCCGGTCGATGGAGCTTGCGCTGGACCGCGGCCAACCCAAGGTAATGCCAGCCCAGGTCATTGCGGTAGTCGCCATGGGTGGGGTTCCTGTCGAACGCCCGGCGCTGATGCTCGATCGCCCGCTGGCAGGCGGCGACCGCCTGCGCGTCTCTTCCAGAATCCATGAGAGTCTGTCCCAGCGCGGCAAAGACGTTTCCCAGGAGGTTCCAGTTGTACAGATTCTCGGGTGTGTCGCGCACCAGTTCTCCGAATAGCTCCGCTGCCCGCTCGAGATGGGACTGCGAATCCGGTAGTCGACCGAGCTTGCGAGCGACGATTCCGAGGTTGTAATGAGTCCAGGCAACGCCGATCTTGTAGGAAGCGACGGTCGGGTGTTCCCGGAACGTGGCCTCACGAATCTCGAGACACCTCGTCAGTTCGTCCCTGGCCTCGGGGTAACGGCCCTCGAGGCGATGCAGGTAACCCAGCAGCCCGTGATTCTTGCCGAGGTTCTCCTGGTATTCGGCAACGCTGGGATGCTTGCGGGCCAATGTGGTCCAGAGGGCAGACGCCTCCCTGTAACTGGCCAACGACTCGTCTTTCAATCGCTCGTCACTCCGCTGGATCTCGCCCAGGTTGAAGAGGACGGCGGCGAGAGTGTTCTGGTCCTTGCTGTTCTCCGGATCGTCGCGCAGCGAGGCGCTGGATCTCGCAGGCCGTCTTGAAGCTGGCGATCGCCTCCGCAGGCCGGCCGGAATCGCGGTGGTTGACCGCGAGGTTATTGTGGAGCGTGGCCAGAACCGCCCGTACCTCTGTTTTGCCGGGCGTGTCGGTGAGCCCTGCGACGTGCCCCAGTGCCTGCTCGTATTCAGCCCGGGCCTGCGCCAACCTTTCTGCGTTCGCATGAAGCACTCCGAGAGCATTGATGTATTTCGCGAGTGTGATGCGGTGCTCCGCAATTCCCGGTTGCTGGGCGAGCAAGGGTCGCTGAATTTCGCACGCGCGCTGGAAGCTGGCGAGCGCTTCGCCCGGCGAGTTGCTACGGTAGTGCAATGCGCCCAGCTCATAGTGCGAGCGCACAGCCGCGACCGGAGCTCGGGGTCGAACTGTTCCCGTGCCAGCGGCGTCAGCAGCCGGATCGCCTCCCGGTAGGATGCCATGGCGTTCGGCACCGAGTCGATCTGCGCGGCGATCTCGGCGAGACCCAGCAGAGCCTGGGCAAGCCGGCCCAGTGTCTCGGGATGCGCATCGTCGGAGGATTCGATATCCTGCCGAAGTTCTTGGTAGAAGTCCTGGGCGCTCGGAGCAGTGTCTTGCGGAGCGGCGTGAGGTCAGGGCGGTTCTTGACGTCAACGTTCTCATCCACAGCCATGCGGAAACTTTCGATTGCCCGCAGCGCAAGCCCAACGCGCCGCTCAGCCCGCTCGCGAGCGCCCTGAATCTCGGCATTCTTCTCGGCAAGCTGGCGGTTGGACCGGGCCTCGAGAGCGGCGATGGTGCCGAGCGCTGCGGTGATCACCGTGGCGGCCACGACCGCGGCAGTCATCAACGTACGATGCCTCCCCAGCCAGCGGCGGGCTCGGTCGGGCCAGGGCTCGCGCCACGCCAGAACCGGCTCGTCGGCCATCCACCGTTCGATGTCATCGGCGAGTGCCCTGGGCGAGGAGTAGCGATCCTCAGGCGAGGTGGACATCGCCTTGAGACAGACCTCCTCCAGCGCCCGGGCGATGCCTGGATCCAGCTTGCGGGGACGGGGAAACGCGCCCTTCTGCACGGCCTTCAGCGTCGCGCCGGGGTCGTCACTCGCAAATGGCGGCCTGCCGGTCAGCAGGCAATAGAGCGTCGCACCCAGGCTGTAGACGTCGGAGCGCCGGCCGAGGTGTTCCAGATCGCCCGCGGCCTGTTCGGGGCTCATGTATGCCGGCGTACCCATGGTGGATCCCGGCAGCGTTTCCGCCGAGCCGCTTGCCGAGGAGGGGACGAGTGTGCGCTCCTCGGTCCGGGCCCCGGGTTCCTTCCGGCCGAGCGGTTTCGCCAGGCCCCAGTCAACGAGCAGCGTTTCCCCGTGCTTGCCCACGATGATGTTGCCCGGCTTGATGTCCCGATGGAGCACTCCCCGGCTGTGCGCGTATTCGATGGCGTTGCAGACATCCACGAAGCGGCGGAGAAGCTTGCGCAGCTCGAGCGAACTCCGGGCCGGATCCTCGTCGCCGCACCGCGAGGCATGAAACTGCTCGATGGCCTCCTTCAGGCTGTCTCCCCGGACAAATCGCATGGCGTAATAGGGACGACCGTCATGATAGGCGCCCAGTCCGTAGACCGGGACAATCCCCGGGTGCTCGAGCCCGCCGGTCACCTCGGCCTCGAGTACGAACCGCTGCCGACTGGTCGGGTCGTCTGCATGTCGGTCGAGCATCTGCTTGAGCGCCACCTCACGGTTCAGCTCGGCGTCGAGCGCGACGTAGACGGCACCGAGGCCGCCTCGGGCGTGCGGGCGCAAGATGCGGAACCGCTGGCCGTCGGATGTGACGCTGCCGACCGTGTAGCTCGAGGTCCGATCCACTCCACCCACCTCGGTCGTGCCCGCCGGGACGCGGCCGAGGGTCGCGCCGAGCTCGGGATCGCCCAGCTTGATCAGGCTTTCCCGGGTTGATCGGCCGAGGTCGACGTCCGCAAGGCTTCGCTCGGGATCTCCACCGTGTGCCCGGACGTGCCTTGCCACGAGCGATTCCAGGAGTGCATGGTCGTCGGCGTCCAGGGCCCCCTGCTCTGCCAGGATCTCGGCCATGGGGCGATCCTTCGCGAGCGTCCAGGCCTGGAATGCGGCCACCAGCGCGGCCTGGTGAATGATTCCGTTCTGAAGTGCGAGCAGGCCAAAGAGGAGGCTACGGGATGCTTCGGCGTGATTGACCATGGGGAAGTCTTTCGGCCTCGGTCCGATGTGGCAACGATGCGATCATGACCCCTGGATCGAGGTCCCGGAGAAGCAAGGGAGAGTCCGCACGCCATCGAATTTAATTGAACCAGTCGGGGAAACGTAGAAAAGTTGGACGCCGGATCCGAACCCGGCGCGCTTATAGTCGCTTTCTCCGCGTCCGGTAAAGACTTGCGGCCATCGGATGCGCGCGAAAACAACGGCTGAGTGTCGCTGCCTGGTCCCGGGCCCGGATCCCCGGAACGAGTACCCTGGCCGATGCCTGTCCAAAATAATCAGCGTGTTCAGCCGGCCGCCGAAGTGCTTCGTGACGTCAATCACGAGCTCGAACGGTGTTTTGCACCCGGGCTCAGGGATCGAGCCTGGTCCGGTCGAGAGGCAAGTTTCAGCCGCGCCATCGCTTCACGACGAACATGCCGATGCTGATCGTGAGCAAGGCCCACCATGGGCTATCGCCGATCCAGGTGCTATAAGGGCTGCGATAATTCAAGAGCCTTACCTGGGCCGTCGCCGCGCCTTCGGAGAAGGGAGGAATGCGCGCAACGGTCTTGCCGAGCGGGTCGACAACGGCACTCAGGCCCGTGTTGGTGGCACGTACCAGGTAGCGCCGGTTCTCGATCGCCCGGAACGCCGCGATCAGGTGATGCTGGTGCAGGGCCAGCGAGCGGCCGAACCAGGTGTCGGACGTGATGTTCACCAGCAGCTCGGCCCCCTTCCTGACTGACTCACGGGCCAGCGAAGGAAGGGTGTCCTCATAGCAAATCAGCGGTGAGACCTTCAAGGAATAGGCTGTCCCATCCGGCCGGTGCATCGGGTAGGCGAAGACCGCGGCCTCCGTCCCTGCGCTGAAGACGCCGGCCCTGGCGTTCAGCTCCTGAAGCCCCGTGAAGTAGGACGCAAGAGGCATGAACTCACCGAAGGGGATGAGGACTCGCTTGCAGTACGGCATCGGCACCTCGCCATCCGGATGAACCGCGAAGGCGGCATTGAAGCGCCGCTCGCCCGGCAGGAACGCATAGGAGCCGACGAGGAATGCCGAGCCGTTGTTGAACCAGGGCAGCATGGGCGGCTGGCCCACCGAACCGATGTTGGCCGGGATATACGCCGGGACCGCGCCCTCGGGCCAGACGACCAGGGAGCCGGGATGGGCGGCGGCCCTGCTCAGCTCAAAAATCCGTACCAGGTTCTGCCCGGCGGAAGCGAGGTCATGCTTCTCGGCGAGTGTGGCATTGCCTTGCACCAGCACCACTTCCTGTGGTACGCCCTTGGGCGAACTGAACAGGCTGATCATTGCCGCCCCGTATGCCAGCGCGAGCACCGAGACACCGACGGGCACGAGAAAGGCTCTCCGTCGCTCTTGGCCGATGACGACGCGGACGACGACCTCCGCCATCCAGAACATGAGGAAGGAGACCGTGATCGCACCGCCGAGCCCCGCGATTTGCACGAACGGCGTGAAATGAATTTGCGTATGGCCGAAATGCCAGGGGAAAAGCCGGGGCATGAGCAGTTCCGAGAGTGCTACCGCCGTCGCCGATCTCAGTGCCAGGGCGTCAAACGCGGAATCCAGGAAATGGTGGATCAGCGCGAAGAGCAGGAACTGAAGCGCGCCCGTGACCACGAAGAGCGCGAAGACTGCCGCGGCCGCCGGAGGTCCGAACTCGCCGAAGACATGGACCGTCTGGTAGACCCAATGAAAACCGATGAGGTGGCCGGCGAGTCCGGCGCAATAGAGTGGCAAAAAGGGCCGCCGGGTACGGACGGCGTACACCAGCAGGAGAGCGGCGCACCCGCCGAGCCAGGCACTCAAGGCGGTCTCGGGCACGAGCCAGGCTCCCGCAAGGACGACGCCTCCGAGAACAGCGGCGAGATAGGCCCAGAGTGCTCGGTACTTGCCCTTGTGCCGGAGTTCGTTCTGGACCGAGGGTTCCGATCGAACGGCTGGCAGACGGCGTGAGCGGATGGGGGAAGCCGTCACCCCGGGCGTGACGAGGGCCGACTGGCCCGGCATGAATGGCATGGACGACCCCCATCCCTGGCTGGAAGGAAGCAATCGGCGAGCCCCGACGCATTTGCAGGGCACAATTGATCTGGCGCGTGGTGGTTCATCCAGGGCGGGCGGCGGAGATCATAGGCCGAAGCCTCTTGCAGGTCAATCTCGGGTCCGACACCCGCCGCGCAAGCGCGCCGCGACTTTGCGTTCCCCCGGCTTGCGGCCGCCGGGAAGACGGGGTGGGGCCAGCACGAACGTTGCCACGACCGCAAGGCCGAAGACGATGTAAGCCCATGTGAAAACCCAGGGCGGGACATCGTAAAAGATCAAACGGTGCACCCAGTGGCCGATGAAGTCGCCCGGGTAACTGGCCTGGCCGGCGCGCGTGCGCAGTTGCTTCTCCCAGATGGTGAGCGGGCAGGGGATGCCGGTGACTGCCTCGCCCACCACGATCGCAATCATGGCCAGGTGAATTGCCCGGAAGTAAATGTTCCGTACCCAGCTCCAGCGGCAGACCGCACCGACCAGGGTTGCCGCCAGCCCAAACACGACGAATCCCACGTAGCAGGCGTGGAAGACGACGATGCCATCGGCCAGCAGCCGCGACCAGATCATGCGATGAACCTGCCTCCCTGGCTGCGGTCTGCGCAGCCAGCCGCCCGGTCAGGGCCAAGGTTTCAGGCGAGAGCGCGGCCGAGAGCGCCGTCGGCGGCCCGGCAAATGTGAATTTCCGGAGTGGCACCGAGTGCGCGGGCGGCCAGGCTGCGCACGCTCTGCGCAAAATCATCGGCTTGCCCGGCGCGGACAAGGTTGACTGTGCACCCCGCCCAGCCGGCACCCGAAAGCTTGCCACCCAGGAATCCCGTGCTCGCCTCGGCGGCCTCCACCAGGGCGTCCAGCGCGGAGGAGCTGTTCTCGAAGTCGTCGCGCGAGGACGCGTGCGAGGCAGAAACCAGCCGGCCGAAGCCGGCCAGATCGCCCGTTTGCAGAAGGTTTGCACCCTGGCGCACCCGCTCGTTCTCGGTAAGGACGTGCCGCGCACGCTTGCGGCCCACAGGATCAAGCCGGTCCCAGTGCTCCTCGAGCTCCTCCAGGTCCACCTGCCGGAGCGTCTGGACGGCGTCCGCGCCCTTCCGGTTCTGGAAGTAGGCGACGACCGACTCGCACTCGGCGCGGCGTCGATTGTACATGCCGTCGGCAAGCCGGCGCGTGGTCAGCGAATCGCAGATGATGATTGCCGGTCCAGGCTCACCCAGCGGCAAACGTGCGTGCTCGAGTGTCTGGCAATCAAGGTAAAGCGCATGATGGGCCTTGCCGAAGAGGCTCGAAAACTGGTCGAGCAGTCCCGAGGCGACGCCGACGAACGCGTTCTCCGATCGCCTGAGAACCTGGGCAAGCGCCATGCCGCGGGGTCGGCGGCCTGGCCCTCATAGTCCCCGGCGGCCTGACCCGGCACGACGCCGGCCTGGAGCAGAAAGAACGCCAGTGCGGCCTGCAAGCTCGCCGAGCTGGAGAGCCCCGCGCCCAGGGGGACGTTCCCGACCATGGCCAGGTCGAAGCCCGAGCTCAGTCGGGCGCCCCGCGCCTCGGCGATGGCCCAGGCCACTCCTTTGACGTAGTTCGGCCAGTCTCCCGAAGCGTCCCGCTCCAGTGCGTCCAGGTTAAACGTGTCGGCCCGTTTGAAGTTCAGGGCATAGGCGCGGCAGGAGCGGCCGGGGATTGACCGCCCCGCGACCGCGGTGAAGCGGTCGATGGCCACGGCCATCACCAGGCCGCCGTTGTAGTCGGTATGGTTGCCCAGCAGTTCCACGCGGCCGGGTGCGACCCCCAGGGCGGTGGGCCGGGAACCGTACTGCTCGGCGAATGCCTCGCTGGCACGGCCTTCGAGATCCCCCGCGGTGCTCATGGCTCTTCCTGTATTTCGCGGCGAAGGGACGAGCGGCACGTCTGCCGCCAGGCGGCAAGCTCCGGGCGCCCGTCCTCCGCGTGCTTGGCCGTGATCTTGACCGATCGCGCCGGCTCAGACCAGGGTGCTCTCCCGGGCCAGGGTGGTGCTGAGGTCGCGCAGGAGCTGAGCCTTGTCAGTCCGTTCCCAGGTGAACTCCGGCTCGGAGCGTCCGAAGTGGCCTCCGCTGGCGGTTTTGCGATAGATGGGCCGGCGCAAATCGAGATGTTTGATAATGCCCGAGGGCGTGAGCGGGAAGCCCTTGCGGACAATCTCGGAGATGGCCGAGTCCGGCAACTGGCCGGTGCCGAACGTATCCACGTGCACGCTGACCGGCTCGGAAACGCCAATCGCGTAGGCGAGCTGGAGCTCGCAGCGCTCGGCAAGGCCCGCGGCGACGATGTTCTTGGCGACATACCGGGCCATGTAAGCGGCCGAGCGGTCCACCTTGGTGGGGTCCTTGCCGCTGAAGGCGCCGCCGCCGTGCCGGCCCATGCCGCCGTAGGTGTCGACGATGATCTTGCGGCCGGTCACGCCCGAGTCGCCGTGCGGGCCGCCGATGACGAACTTGCCGGTCGGGTTGATGTGGTAGGTGATCGATCCGTTCACCAGCTCCGATGGAATCACCGGCTCGATCACCTGCTGCGTGATGGTCTTGACGATCTCGGCGTGCGAGACATCCGGTGCATGCTGGGTGGAAACAACCACGGTATCCACCCGGACAGGAGTATAGCCGTCGTACTCGATGGTGACCTGGCTCTTGGCGTCCGGCCGCAGCCAGCGAATTTCGCCGCTCTGCCGCAGCTCGGTGATGCGGTGAATGACACGGTGCGCCAGCGCGATCGGCAAGGGCATCAGCTCGGGCGTCTCATTGCAGGCGAAGCCGAACATCATCCCCTGGTCGCCGGCGCCAATGTCCTTGCCCGCCTCGGAATTCTCGTCCACACCCTGAGCGATATCGGGCGACTGCTTGCCCAGGGCCACCATCACGGCGCAGGTGGTTGCGTCGAAGCCCATCTCGCTGGAGGTGTAGCCGATTTCCCGGACGACCTGGCGCACGATTGTCGGGTAGTCGACCATGGCCTTGGTGGTGATCTCACCGGCCAGGCAGACCAGCCCCGTGGTCAGGAGACTCTCACAGGCCACACGGGCGTGCGGATCTTGCGCCAGGATGGCATCAAGGATGCCGTCAGAGATCTGGTCGGCCATCTTGTCGGGATGGCCCATCGAGACCGATTCGCTCGTGAACAGGTAGTTGTCTCGGTTCGGCACGGCAGCTTGTCTCCTAGCAGTCGGAACAGAGGTGTTCAATGAAATCGTGGCTCGCGGAGAGCGGCGCTGGTGGAACACGGGAGGGCTTGACACGCGAACACCACCACCGGGTGCGTTCCGGCGGTCCGGATCAAGGCGATCCTTGCACGCAGGCGCTCACGACACGTCGGCACTTTAGTCTAGCAATCCCCCGCGTGGTTGGAAAGCCGCGCTGACCGGCGCGTTTCGCGGAGACAACCATCGCATCCTCGAGGGGATCACCACGAAAACGGATCACCAGGAAGAGGGGACACCATGGATCACCAGGAAGAGGGGGTCACCACGAAATACACGAAATACACGAAACAAGAGAGGAGTGTTCGTATCCGGATAAACTATTTGATATTCATATGATAATCTGATGGTTATATCCAGAGAGACTCTCAGTTGACTGCTCCCTGGAATTCCTTTCGTGTATTTCGTGGTTCCGTGCGTGTCTTCCACGTTACTCGTGTATTTCGTGGTTCGGTGCGTGAAATGCCGAGCCTGGCGGAGCCTTGAATCCTTTCGGACGTATCCTAGGCTCCTGCTAGAATGACCGGGGTTTCCAGGGTTCTTCAGACGGAGTTGAGGAAGATCTCCCAGGGAGGCTGTTCCTCGAATCCGGACGCCTCACGATGACTCAGCGCACCCGCCGGTATCTGCCGCTCGTCTGCCCACTCGAATCACGCAGGCTGCTCTCATTCACGGTCAGCGACGCACCGGGGCAAACCGGTGTGGACCTGGTTGGCCCCGACGCGTCGCAGGGGGGCGACGGCATCCAGGACCTTGGCCTCCAGCTCTCGGGAATCCACGCGGGCTGGACCGTGGACCGGATCCTGGTGACACCCGAGGGCGGAGCCGCAGTCGGCAGCTTCGCCTGGCAAACGCAGCCAAACTCCAACGGCAACAACGTTCCCGGTCTGGGCGAGTACGGCTATTCGATGGCGGAGTTCGTCGCATCCTCGGGAACGACGGGCGACCTCTACATCAACCCCCAGGTGCAGAGCGTGGCGCCGGCGGCCGGCACGGGATCGCCGATCTCACTGGGAGGCTCGACCGGGCCGCTGGTTGGCCTGCAAAACGGCGACTGGCTCACCGTTACCGTCAATTACCAGAACACGACCATCACCGACTCAGACACCTTCCAGGTGGAACATCTCAGGTCGGCCGCGCTGCCGGTGGCCGCGATCGCCACGCCCCCTGCCGCGACGGCCGGCGGCATGACGGTGACCGATCATGGACAGGACGATCCGACGGGCCATCCGGGTATGGTCCACCTGACCGTCACAGCCCCGCGGGGAGCCACCTTCAACCCCGCCGATTTTACAGGCGGCGGGCAGGGGAGCAGCACCAGTGGCGGGCTGGTCTTCACCCTCAGCGACCAGGCCGGGCTCGAGTGGGACAGCCTGCTCTCGGAGGTCTCGCACAACCACCTCGACACGATCTACAAGAACTCGAAAACCGTCGAGCTTTATTTCCCGCCCTTGCGCACGGAGGCGCCCAGCAACGGTGCATCCGCGACACTGACCTTCCAGGCCACGATCCCGGGGAACCCGGCCGTCTTCGTGAAGACGTTCAAGCCTGCGGGTTCGGGATACAATCTGGGCCTCCTCTACAGTGCTCAGGCGGGCACGGCCACCGCGTCCACAGAGGCGGAGCTGGATGCGTACCTCGGCAACAGCAATCCCATGGGCACGGTCTACCTTTCCACCACCGTGCCCAACCAGACGATCGTCGTCAACCAGCCACTGCAAATCACCCACTCGGTGACGATCATCGGCCAGGGTGTCACGATCCTCTTTGACCAGAACCAACCGGGCGGAAATACCGCGCCCTGGCCCGCCACGGCGACGGGAGCCATCTACGTCAACTTCCCGCCCGGCACGGTGCGGCACATCCAGGTAACGCTGGCGGGATTCACGATCCGGTTTGCCGGGCGCCGGTCTGGAGCAACCCCGCGGGCACGGTGCCGGCGGTCTGGGACCCTCAGAACAGCGCGGGGATCAGCCACGCGGTGATTGACACGGGCGACCAGAACACCCCGCAGAGTACCCAGTGGGTCACGCTTCAGAACCTCGCCGTTTACGGGCCACCGGCGTATAACGGTAGCAGCTTTGCCGCCTTGCAAGTCCAGGCAGCCGCGAACGGGCAGGTCTACGTGGGCGAGCCGGCGATGCCGCTGGTCCAGACGGATGGCGGAGGAGGCTGGTTTGGAGATTACGGCACCATTACCGGCTGCTCCTTCCAGGGTGGGTCGATCAACCTCGTGGGCGGACCCTGGACGGTTGCGAACAACGCCTTCACGGGAGCCCTGGCCGCCACGTATTCCCTCGCGGCCATCGCTGTGGGCGGGCCGCATGATGTGCTCATCCAGGGGAACAGCGTGACCCAGTCAGACCCGGCCGGAACCGAGTTCCGGCTCGTGAACTTCGCAGGAGGAGGGGCCAACAACACAGTCGAGGACAACATGTTCGGAGGAGGCGCGGGGGCGACAGGGAACGACGTGGGTTACAGTATGGCGAGCGAGACCTTCACCGGCGGGATCAATGCACCTGAGGTCATGCTCGAGGAGAACAACGCCGTGGTCTTCGCGGGGCGCCTGGGCGCCCAATCGTCCGATGGCCTGGTGATCGTGCTGCCCGGGATCCGCGCGGGCCTGGCACAAACATTGACCGGTCCGGGGCTCATGGTGTCGATCCTCGCCGGCGTGAACAGCGACGGCTCGGAGAATCTGGCCTCGGCCGGCCAGTGGTTCCGCGTCGCCCAGCAGGTGCCTGTGCCGTTCGGGCCCGGCAACAACCTGGAGTTGCTCATGGCCGATGCCCTGCCCCGACCGCCGGCGGGAGGCTACTGGATAATCGAGGTTACGCCCGGGTTCGTGAACAGCGCGTTCCTGGACAACACGATCAACCTGGCGAACCGGACCTCGACGGCGCTGAAGCTGGATGGCGACACCTACGGCACGCGGATCATCGGCAATCAGGTCAGCTACGGCGCCGTCTACGCCGGCGTCTTCCCGCAGGTGGCCATGATCATCGGCGCCGGGTGCAACTCTCAACCCACCGCGGGCGCCGCGGTCAACCTGCCGCTGAACTGGACCACCCTGCCCAACCTGGGCACGGTCGTCCAGGGCAACACCTTCCGTAACTCACTGGGAATCCAGATTGGCGTGGAGCATTTTCTCTCTTATTACTCGGCAACCAACGAGCTGGCGCTGAGTACCGGGCGCGTCTACGACACAGCTTCGGTGGTGGGAAATACCTTCGAGTGGGATTCCAGCCTCCTTTCGGGCAGTGGCTCGTGGGCCAGCGCGTTCGCCTCGCTCTTCTCCGCCTACGGCCTGGGGAACAACCCGGCAGAGAGCTCCTCGCCGCCCACGGTGACGATCGGCGAGACCCTGGGCATCGACCCGGCCGGGCCGTACGGCAGCCCGAGATACGTCTGGAGCGTCGGCGGATACCTTCCCGGCTGGGGCCAGAATGCCCAGGGGGGATGGAATGTTCCGCTTTTCGTCGATCCGGTGGAGAACGTGATCGCCGTGCAAGGCAACCATGCCGGCACGATCAACCCGGACGGCTCCGCGACACCGCGTGCCGAGCCGACCGGCCAGGTCTTCGAGGGAATCGTCAACGGCCGGATGGTCGCATCCACGGTCGCCGCGACGACCTACAACGGACAGACGTATTTCCCTTTCAACGTCGACGATTATCCCAGCCTGTATGCCGGCAACTTCCTGGACATCAACGGGACCAGCTCCGTCCCCCAGGGGGTCCAGGCGCTGATGATCGGGCAGGATGGCCACGACCTCACCGGCTCAGGCACAGGCAAACCTTCGCCCGACGGGATTCAGGACCTGCATCTCCAGCTCACGGGTCTTGTCCCAGGGGCATCCATTGCAAGCCTCGTGATCGTCGCACCGGGCGGCCAGGTGTGGTCGTATCCCGCAACTGCGGGCGAGTCCACGATGGTGCTCCTGTGGCCGGCCGGCTCGACCACCGCGGACCTGTTCCTGGGCATGGCCTCGCCTCAGCTCGACAATACCTACAGGCTCACGCTGAGGTACACAAACGGCGAGACCATCACCGTGCCGGTTCAGGGTGTTCTTTTCAATCCCGCGCTGGCCGTGATGCCCTGCGTGCTGCCGGCGCCTCTGGATCTCTCGGCCGTGGCCACTGCCCCCGGGCGTATTCGCCTGTCCTGGAAGGCTGTCCCCGGCGCGACAAACTACATTGTCCAGCGGAGCACGGACCAGATCACCTGGACCACACTGTCGAGCAGTGTCACGAATCTCGCTGATGTGGACTCTGCCGGCCTTATCGCAGGCACCACGTACTTCTACCGCGTTCGTGCCGTGGCAAGTTCGGGAGCCATGTCCGCCTTCACGACCTGCTCCACGACAGCGGCAGCGCCCCGGCCGGCGGTGCTGGCGGCAATATCGCGGGTTGGTTCCGGCAGCGTTGCGTTCTCGGGTCCGCATGTGAGTTCGGCCGTTACCAGGGTCGAGATCAAGAGACCCTTGGCACTGGTGCGCCGCGCGATGGCGGTCAAGGTCGCGGGGCCTGGCCGGACGGCACGGAGCTGAGATAAAGGACCGCATCCCCGGCAAACGGCGGAGTGAAGGCCCGCGTTGCCCCACCCCGCACGTCGGTCCCCCGGCTGGTGGCGCCCGTCTCCGGGTTCATCCATTCCACGGCGAACGACTGATTCATGGTGGTGAGGTTCACGGTGAACCGGCCTCCTGACGGGGCGTACACCAGAAGCTCCGGACTCACTCCGCCGTTGCTGGCGAGCACGTGACCCGTGGAGGCGAGCGCCGGGCGTGGTGTCATGGCTGCCAGTTTCATGCGCTCCGCGTAGCCGCGAACGTAGCCCATGGTGGCGCGCACGGGATCCCAGCGCGGGTCGGGCGCCGCGCTGATTCCCTGCACCGGCGATGGGCAGAGATTCCGGTTCTGGCGCGGGTATGAGACGACGTACGGGTCCATGAAGAGCGTCTGGTTGCCGTTCGTGAAGTTCATCCAGAAGTAATTGCGATTCGCCAGCGCGGATTCGTTCCACATGCCGAAGT
Organism: uncultured Planctomycetaceae bacterium; assembly: GCA_963833985.1. Classification (GTDB taxonomy): domain Bacteria; phylum Planctomycetota; class Planctomycetia; order Isosphaerales; family Isosphaeraceae; genus Aquisphaera. The sequence continues at coordinate 3,242,030 of CAWIAD010000001.1, read as the reverse complement.
AGCTGTGATCCGAATCGTTAATGTTGACCTTGCAGGCGGGATGGCCGCTGCCGCATGTCGTCGTCGCCGAGATCTGCGCCCCGGGAGCGATCCAGTCGGCATCGCTGTTGACGAGAGCGTCGTCCTTCATATCGGCCAGGACGGCATAGCCAATGGGGTGCTGCCGCGGCTTGCCGGCCTCGTAGGTCCGGGTGAGGGCGATCAGATGGCTATTCCACCACCTCGAGCCGGCCGGCGCTTCCTCGGAGACGATCCAGAGCACGTTGGGCAGATCATTGAGCGTATCGACGACCTTCTTCACGTAGGCGTCCTGGATCGCCGTGATCTCGTTGGGCGCCGTCATCGTCACGGAGCGTGTGCCTCCGCCGTCGTCGATCCCGTTCACGTTGTTCGATCCGGTGAAGGGGCAGCCGTCGCCCGGGAAGCGGAAGGCGTGCAGCCATTCGCCGCTGAAGAAGTAGACTCCCGCATAGATCCTGGCCGCGTTCAGCAACTCGACCCTGCTGCGCAGGCGGCCGAAGTAGTCGGGGTCGAATCGCGTCAGATCGAACCTGGGCCTGCCGTCGGTGGCCATACCGGGGCCGGTTCGCGGCCAGGGGTGGGGAGCGACGGTGAAATCGGGCGGGTGGCTCGCGGTGCTGGGCAGACCGCGAAACACCGGCAGTTCGGTCATCCACAGGAGAGTGAAGTTGTGGTGGTTCTTGACGAGCATCCGCACATAGGCCTTGAAATCCAGGGGCCGGACGGAGCCTCCGGTCCCCCAGTCTTGAAGGTTGTTCCAGGTATGCGAGCCCGTCAGGTACACGGCCCTGCCGCGGCCGTCGCCGAAGTAGTGGGGGTTCTCGGCAAGCGCCTTGACTGGCACCGTGATGGGCGCCGATCCGTTGCGGGTCGTCAGCGCGTCTGACGGGTCGCCATCGGAACGGGCGGCTGGTGCGGAGGCCAAGGTGATGGGCCTGGAAACCAGCATGAGAATGGAGAGCGTGGCCAGCCAGCGGTACGATGGTTTCACCGGAGATCCTCTCGGCTGGTGGGTGTCTCGGGGCCAGTGTCCTGATGGCCGGTCCGCCTCGCCCCGGCCCCGGGGGGCGGTCGCCTCGCTCAGGTCTACCCGCCGTCAGTCGGGTGCGGGCGGTTCTGGGCCTCGCTGTCGCGGCGATACCAGCTCCAGAGCAGGCGGTGGGTGGCGAAGTCGAGCAGGGCCGCGGACGACGCGAACTCATATTTTTCCGGGTCGATCCGTTCCAGCAAGGCGCGGGTGGAGGACGTGAGGTATGCGCGGTCGGCCCGGGCGCACAGGTCGGCGAGGAAGATGGGAAAGTTCTCCGCGGCGGAACTTGTCAGCCGGTCGCCCAGGTAGGCGTAGTTCATCTGGGTCTCGACCACGCGGAAGGTGATGCGGGGGTCGCGACGGACAACGAGCACCTCGCACACCGGCTCACGAGAAGGGCGCGGGGTACGGGCGGTGCGGACCCTGCGCCGCGGTCCCAGGAATGTCAAAGCACGGATGCCGGCCACCACCGCGGATGGCCAGCCCTGCTGATGCACGTCGCGGATGTCGTCGTCGCCCACGATCTTGCCGGCGCACACCAGCTCGACGCGGTCCCAGGGCACCCAGTGGGTCGGCTCACCGCGCAGGCCCTCGATCCGCAGTCCCTGATCCAGGCAGGCGGCCCGGTGCACGGAGCGCGGCGGACTCAGATCGGGAAACTGGTCAACCCTCCAGGCCTCGGCGGCAACCTTGAACTCGTAGAGCCCGTCCAGCAGCTTGCGGACCGTCGGCTCGTCGAGCGGCTGGGGCCAGGTTCCCGGCGCAGGGCCAGCCACTGCACCACATCGGTCTGGTGCATGCCCGTGATGTTGCAGATCATTGGCCGCAACTCCTGGGGATCCTCGATCGTATCAAAGATCACCAGCCGATAGCGGGGTGCGGAGCTGGGCATGGCGCGTCGTCCCCCCGTCACCATCTCAAGAAAGGGCCCGTGACCGACGAATCATCATTTGCGCCGAATTCCGTTGGGTTGTCGCTTTGCCCACCCGCCGGCATGGAAAACAGGCCGGCGTCGAAGTGCCACCGGTCGGAGTTTCCGGATATCGTAACATGGGGATCCGAGTCCAACCAACCCGCCCGGACAATTCCGACATCTGTCGCAGTATTTTACCTCCTCGGCCGATGCCTGTGACGGGCCCGGCCGGCGGATGGTACCGGAGAATGGGTGTACCGGAGTGCATCCTGTGTTAATCTAAGTGAGGTTGCGCCTTGAGCCGATGTGCTTGCCGGCCCGGCCAGTGCGGCGCCTTGCCGACGTTTGTCAACCGACCGAGGAAAGACCGTTGCGCCAGATCGGCACGCTGCCCAGAAACCTCGACCACCAGATTCTGTCTGATCACCTGCTGGCTGAGGGGATGAAAGCCCGCTTCGATGAGCAGCCCGACGGCTGGCTCGTCTGGATATACAATGAGGACCAGCTCGCGGGGGCACGCGCCGAGCTCGACGCATTCATCCGCCAGCCCGATGACCCGCGGTTCCGGGAGGGGGCCCGCGCCGCCGATGAGGTGCGCCGTACCGAGACGCGCAAGGAGCGGGAATTTCGTAAGAACTTCCGGGATGTGACCGACCAGTGGACGGGCCTGCGGCTGCGGCGCCGGCCGCTCACCATGGCACTCGTTCTGATCTCCGCGCTTGTCTTCATACTTATGCATACGAAACGGGGTATCGAGGGCGAGGTCGAAAATGCCCTCATGATCACGACGATCCACCCCGACGCGGAGCTTGGCTATGTCGATGACGGCTTGAAGCCCATCATGGCGGGCCAGGTCTGGCGGCTCGTCACTCCCATCTTCCTCCATTTCGGGATCTTCCACATCCTGTTCAATACGTGGGCGATCAGCCTGGAAGGGACGATGATCGAAACCCGGCGGGGGACGCTCAGGCTTGCGGTCCTGGTGCTTGTCTCCGCCGTGCTCTCGAACCTGGGACAGTATGTGTACATGGATAAGGCCAGCAACGACGGCTTGCACGTCTTCGGCGGTCTTTCCGGCGTGGCCTATGCCTTCTTCGGTTACCTCTGGATGAAGGGGCAGTACGAGCCGGAGCAGGGAATGATCTTGCCGCAGAGCACGATCAGCATGATGCTTTTCTGGTTGTTCGTGTGCATGACCGGCATGGTCGGGCCAATCGCTAACGCCGCGCACGTGGTCGGGCTGCTGGTCGGCGTCGCATTCGGTGTGCTTCGATTTTGATGAGATGGACCCACGAATCAGGGTCTCAGGCATTCTGTTTCTGTTGGGGCGGTGGACCATGAAACTCGGCTTCGTCTCGGCCATCGTGCCGGAATATACCCTCGAGCAGGTCTTGAGCTTCGCCCACAAAACGGGGTTCTCAAGCGTCGAGCTGATGTGCTGGCCACCGGGGAAAGCCGACAGGCGCTACGCGGGCGTCACCCACATCGACGTCACCAACCATTCCCTGGACGCGATCGAGAAGATTCAGGACCTGCTGGCGATCCACCAGGTGTCAATCTCCGGACTGGGTTATTATCCCAACCCGCTCTCCGCTGAGACGGCCGAGGCCGAGCTCGCCAGCAGCCATCTCCACCGCGTGATCGACGCGGCTGCTGCCCTGGGCGTGGGCCAGGTGAACTCGTTCGTGGGCCGTGATCCGGCCCTCTCGGTGGAGGCCAACTGGCCAAGGTTCCTGGAAACCTGGCGGCCGCTCGTCGCCCACGCCGAGAGCAAGGGTGTGAACATCGGCATCGAGAACTGCCCCATGCTCTTCACCCAGGACGAGTGGCCCGGCGGCAAGAACCTGGCCACCACCCCGGCCATCTGGCGGCGCATGTTCAAGGACGTCCCGAGCCCCCATTTCGGCCTCAATTTCGACCCCTCACACATGATCTGGCAACAAATGGACTACCTTGCGCCCCTGGAAGAGTTCCGCGACAGGATCTTCCACGTCCATGCCAAGGACGCTCGAATCGACCGAAGCGCGCTCGATCAGCACGGCGTCCTCTCCTATCCCAAGCTCTGGCACACACCCAAGATCCCCGGCCTGGGCGATGTTCGCTGGGGTGCGTTCTTCGGAGCCCTGAGCGATACGGGTTACACGGGCCACGTCGCCATCGAGGTCGAGGACCGGGCCTTCGAAGGATCGATCGAAGCGCGACTCGACTCGCTGATCATCAGCCGGCGTTACCTGCTGCAATACATGAAGGGATGAGCGGCCCTGTCACGCCCTGCCTCGGGAAGAAGCACAACGCATGAGCATCTCCGTGCCTGCGGCCTATGAGGATCAACACACACGGGCCGGTGGCCCGCCGCCGGAAGGCGATCCGTCCGCCATGCTCGACCTCTCGGTGCTCATCCCGGTGTTCAACGAGGTCGACAACGTTGGATCGCTGCATGCGGAGCTGGATGCCGTGCTCGGCCGCATGAGCTTGCGCTACGAGCTGATCTTCGTCGACGACGGCTCAACCGACGGCACCGCCGAGGAGCTGAACAAGGTCCTGGCGCACGATCCCGAGCACGTGAACGTCATCTTCCTGTGGAGGAACTGCGGCCAGACGGCCGCGCTGTCGGCCGCGCTCGACCAGGCGCGCGGCGCGATCCTCGTGCCCATGGACGGCGACCGGCAGAACGACCCGGCCGACATTCCCCGCCTGCTCGAGAAGCTGGAAGAGGGCTTCGACGTGGTCTCGGGCTGGCGCCGCAACCGCCACGACGCTCTGCTTTCCCGGAAGATTCCCTCGCGCATCGCCAACCGCCTGGTCTCCCGCATCTCGGGCGTCGCGCTGCATGATTTCGGCTGCACGCTGAAAGCCTACCGCCGCCGGGTACTGGCCGGCGTGCGGCTCTACGGCGAGATGCACCGCTTCATCCCCATCTTCGCCGCCTGGCAAGGTGCTCGGGTGACCGAGCTGGTGGTGAACCACCGGCCCAGAACGGCCGGCAAGACGAAGTATGGCCTGGGTCGCACGTTCAACGTGGTGCTCGACCTCATTCTCATTCGCTTTCTCCAGAGGTACTCGCAGAGGCCCATCCACTTTTTCGGCCGGATCGGTCTCTGGTCGGTTGCCATGGCCCTCTTTTGCTTCTGCGCCATGATCTACTTCAAGTGGGTCTTCCCCTGGCCTCATCTCTGGTGGCCGGCCGATCTGCCCCACAAGACGTTTGTCGAGACCCCGCTCCCCGCGCTGGCCGTCATGTTCTTCCTGGCCGGCGGGATGAGCATCCTGCTGGGCATCCAGTCCGAGCTGATCATGCGGACGTACTACGAGTCTCAGGCCAAGACAACGTACCTGCTGCGCGAGGTCCGGCACGGGGCTCCGGGGCGTCACTCCGAATGATCGCAGGGTGAACGGGATGATCAAACGCAACGGCGGAGCCACTCACTCCTTCTCCGCTCGTTTCTGCCACCTCTTGCAAGAACCAGAATTCCGGGCTCCACATTGCATCCGTGCTTGCGATTCCGGGGGTTCGAGTACGAACTGCTTCGGTGCTCATGGGAGTGGGAAGATGCTGTGAAGGCCAGCAGCCGCAGAGCATCTAATCGGACGAGAGCGTAACGCCGGCGTTTTCCAGTTGCCATTGGATCACATAAGAGCTGGCCTGGAATTCTCTGCTGAGGCTGTCAACCGCTTCAGGATCCGCTATGCTTCTCGTCAACCTGTTGAGGATCGCCTGCTGAGGGGCGAGAAATTCGGCGGCAAAGGCTCGAGAGGCCTTTTGATCCAACGAGTAGGCCCCGGTCACGAGTCTTTCGCTTCGCTGGCTTGTCGCGAGGGCATGAAACAGGCCTCTAGCGGTCATGAATCGTTGATTGTAGAACACCGGATTCTGCGGACCAGCGACGACGAACCTGCGGGAATCGGCTTGCCCAACGATCGCTTTGATCTCTTGGCCAGGAATATGATTTCTGCCAACCACCTCGAAGGCTTTTCCTATTACTGCGCTTGCTGTTTTTTCAACGGATTTGATCGGGTTATCTGAAACCTCAGCGGAAGCCCGAACCCGCCGAGCAAGCTGGTATCCATATTCCGCAGGAGATCGGTTACCGACAGGGAGGTCGAACGGTAGTTCGATCGATCGAGGGCCTAGATGAAGCTCGTGGATGGCATCTGTTACCCATTTCCACTGCGCCTCGACCGATTCCGGCTTTGTCGCCTCGGTTAAATCGCGAACCAGGGGCTGGTCTGGGTCTCCGAGCACTTCGAAGAAGCCAGCGAGATGATCGGACACCTCATGGGGGTCGTATGGATCCAGCCCCATCCGTCCCGCCAGCTTACAGAACTCCGCCTCGGCTGCGTCAGCATTCTGAATCGCTTGCCATTGTTCGGCCGCCCGTGTGACCCGCTCGCTGTCAACTCCTTCAACGCGATTAAGAATCTGATTGATAAAATTGGCCAGCGCTGCCTCGGTAGCACAGGCATCAAGCACCACAATTCCATCATTGAGAAACTCACCGGGCATGTTCGGCAGCGATCCCGGCCGATCGGAATGGGATTCCGCGAGAACGTCGTAGCCATCGGTATAGATATACAGCTTGGGCAGAAACAATGACGAGTCAGCGGAGCGAAGGCAATGGCGCCTTATCCAGCTCAGCCACGAAGATCCAAGAACCTGGTGCTTTGGAACTGTGTTCGCAGGGCAGAGTTCGTGAAAGAGGGACCACCAGTTCTTGACCAGCCACTCGGCGATTGAGAATGCAGGTACATCCAGGAAGTCCCTTTCGTCCTCAAGCGTATTGTCCCAGAGGCGGGATGCGAAGCGCGACCCCACCTGGATGCGCAGAGAGCACCAGCTCTGCCTTTCGAGCGGATCCTCGGCGGCAGGTTGGCTGATGGGATCGGACTTAAGCGACAGGAATTTCGACACGCGGTGCGGCCTCCACTTGCTCAAGTGGTTCAGGGTATTGACTCGGGTCATTGAGCGGAAAGCCGTGATAGTCGCCTGTTACTTCATTCGTGAGCCGGGCCTCGTGCAGAACACCATTAATCCAGACCCATGCGCGGAATGGAAACCTGCCCCGGAACTCACTCACGCACCCTGCCCGAATCGCCTTCCGAAGGGCGCAGCCGAGCTTGGGCCAGTCGGGGGTCGCGTATTTGTCGCACTTGGCCGCGTCAGCTCTCTTTGCCGGCGGCCCGGCTGGTGACGGGTATGTCTTGTGCCTCGGGCTCCCTGTATAGGTGACCTGCTTCGCAAGCTCCTCGGGCGCAACGGCATCAGCGGGCCATGCGCAGATCTTGACCCGCTTGATCCCGTGGCAGAAAGATGGTCTTCGTGCCATCACATCATTGTACGAACTGCCGCTGCCTCGGTCTGCGCCAGAAGAATCTGGCCTTGGTGGCCTCGAAGCTGCTTGCGCGGCAAAGCTACTCCGCTTTATATCCCGGGCCTCCAGGGCCTCGATGGCCCCGCGGTCGTCCGCGTCCAGGTTGCCGCTCGCTTCAAGGAGGTCGGCCAGTGTCCTGGTCTTCTCGAGTGTCCAGGACCGGAAGGCTGTGAGTCGCTGGCCCGGGCTGATCAACCCATTCTGAAGAGCCAGCAGTCCGAATCGCAGGTTGCGCAGGGGTCGCACGGTTGAGACACAGTGAAGACTCGTGATCGAATGAGGGAAGCACCGTGTCGCCACGGCGTGGTCGGGATGGGTCGCAACGACTGTCGGCGTGAGTGGGATTCCGGCTCAATCGACCAGGTCGCTGGAGAAGGAATGGCGAGACCGGGACCATTCCGTCGTAAACTCTGTGTGGCGGCCAGAACGGGAGCTCCACTTGCGTAACGGCGCATGCCGACGGAATGGCTGCCGTTTCACCGCGCGAGGTGCCATTCCACGCCGGGCTTTGGTAACGTTGAGTTTGAGCAAACTCCGGAGGAGACAGGATGACATACACAATCGCGATGACCGTGCTGGCGGTGCTGGCCCAGGCGGCGGCTCCGGCCGGGAAACCGGCGGGGGAAGCCAAGCTCATGGAGCAGGCGCGGAGGCTGTTGCAGAACGGCCGCTATGCCGAGGCCCAGGAAGCCTACCAGTCTGCCGAGAGCGAGGCGAAGAAGCAGAAGGATGGCCTGACACCCCAGCTCGAAGCGGCCATTGCGCTGGGCAAGGCCGAGTGCCAGGCCAGCCAGGGCGAAGCTGACAAGGCCATCGAGGGCCTCAAGGCGCTGGCCGCGCGGCAGCCGAAGAATGCGGACGTTGCGGCGCGGCTGGCCGAGCTCGGCTTCCAGAGAGGTGACTGGGTGGCAGCCGACGCCGAGGTGAAGCGATGCCTCGACGTCAGCCCGGACCATCTGCGTGGGCGCTGGATCGCCGTCCGGCTGCTCGAGGCCCGCGGCCGGCTGGAGGACGCGGTGAAGGGGTGCAAGTGGTTCGTGGATCACTACAACAGCCGGCCGCCGGACCTGGCGAACAACGCGCAGAACCTGCTGCTGGTCGGCCAGGCCGCCGAGCGCTATTACCGCGCCACGGCGCGCGGGGAAGAGCTGGCCGATTCGCTCAACGACGTGATCAACGAGATCTACGAGGCCGCCCTCCGCGCCGATCCGAATTGCTGGCAGGCGCCATGGCTGGAAGGGAAGCTCTTCCTCGCCGGCTACAACGAGCGGTCCGCCATGAAGGAGCTGGCGCGGGCGCAGCAGATCAACCCGCTGGCTTCAGAGATTCTGGTGACGCTCGGCCAGGCGGACCTGCAAGGTTACCGGCTGGCCGCCGGCCGGGCGAAGGCCGAGCGGGCGCTGGCGGTCAATCCGCACTACGGCCCTGCGCAAGTGCTGCTGTGCGATCTCAACATCTCCGACGAGCGATTCACCGACGCCCGCAAGGCGGCCGAGAAGGCGGTGGCAGAGAACCCGCGCGACGAGGACACCCTGGGTCGGCTGGCGGCCTCGTGTCGGCTGCTGGTGGACCCCGTGGGCGCGGCGCCGCCGAACTCCAGGTGCTGGCCCAGACGCGCCGGCCGGCTGCGTTCTACGCCGCCCTCGGCGAACGGCTGGCAGACCGCCGCAAGTACCACGCAGCCGAACGTGCCTTTCTGCAAGCCGCCCAGGCCGACCCGACCCGCGCCGACGCCCCCATCGGCCTCGGCATGCTCTACATGCAGATTGGTCGCGAGACCGAGGCGCGGAGCCTGTTCGATGAAGCCTTCGCCGCCGACCCGTTCAACGTCCGCGCCGACAACATGATGAAAGTGCTCAAGCACATGGAATCGTACATCCCGGTCGACACGCCGCATTACAGCGTGCTGGTCGATCCGACGCAGGATAGCCTGCTGGGCAAGTACATGGGGCGGTACCTCGAATCGGTCTACCAGGAGCTCACCGGGCGCTTCGGCTACGCGCCGCCAGGCAAGACCAAGATCGAGATTATGAAGAATCACCAGTGGTTCAGCGGCCGGACGATCGGCCTGCCGTTCATTCCCACCGTCGGCGCCTGCACAGGCAAGGTCGTTGCGCTGGCCAGTCCGCGCGCCACCCGTCAGGCGTTCAACTGGGCCCGGGTGCTCAAGCACGAGGTGGTTCACGTCATCACCTTGCAACAGACGGAATTCAATATCCCCCACTGGTATACCGAGGCCCTGGCCGTCGAGAGCGAGGGCTACCCGCGGCCCCAGGAGTGGAACAAGATGCTCCTGGAGCGCGTTCCCGGCCGATCCAAGCTGCTCAACCTGGACACGATCAACCTCGGGTTCATCCGCCCCAACGAGCCCGAAGACCGCCAGCTGGCGTACTGCCAGGCCCAGCTCTACGCGCGTTATATGCTCCAGCGGTTCGGCGATGATGCGCTCATCAAGATGCTCATGGCCTATCGCCGCGGCCTCACCACCGACCGGGCCATCAAGGAATGCTTCGGCGTTGCCAAGTCCGACTTCGAGAAAGAATACCTGGTCTACCTCGACAGCGTCGTGAAGACGATCCGCACCCGGGTGAACGAGGAGAAACCGGTCAAGTTCTCCGTGCTCGAGCGGCAGGTCAAGGAGAAGCCCGAGGATCCCGACCTGAACGCCCGCATGGCCTATGAGCATTTCGCTCGCCGCGATTACAAGGAGGCCAGGCCGTTCGCTGACAAGGCGCTGGAGCTGAAGCCGCACCATCCCCTGGCCAGCTACGTGAAAGCCCGTCTGCTGACGACTATCGGTGACGATACCGCCGCGCTGGAGCTGCTCGAGCCGGCGCTGGACTCCAAGCGGCCCGATGAACGGGTCGTCGATCTGCTCGCAGAGCTGAAGATGAAGGCGGGTCAGCTTGACGAAGCCGCAAAACTCTACGAGCTGGCGCAAGGACGACCCGTACCACACCAAGTGGATTGCCGGGCTGGCGCGCGTCCACCTGCGGCAGAAAAACACCGAAGGCTTCCTGGGCGATCTGGCGATGATTGCCGCCAACGACGCCGACGACATCGCGGTGCGCAAGGCGCTGGCCGAGCGAAACCTGGCCCGCAAGAACAATCCGGAGGCCGAGCGCTGGGGCGAGGAGTGCCTGCACATCGATGTCTACGACCCCGTTTGCCACGTCCTTCTGGCCGATGCGCAGTCGGCCCGCGGCAAGTTCGCTCCGGCCATCGAGGAATACCAGACCGCCCTGGAGCTCAAGGTCAGTCGAGCCAACGACATCAAGGTCAAGCTCGCCCGGGCGCAGCTCGGCGCCGGCCAGCGGAAGGCCGCGGAGGCCACACTCGACGGCATCCTCAAGGCCGATCCGGAACATCCCGAGGCCAAGGCCCTGCGCAAGGATCTCGATTCTACCAGAGCAGGCGGAGCATCCGGGCCGCGGCCAGAAGAATGATCGGTCTCGGGGCGGCACTTCAGTCCCCCACGTTCCGCGGGCCAGTTCCGTACTGGCCTGCCGCGCCGGTCGCCCACGCGCAGGGTCTGGTTCATTTCACGGCGGCCTCCGATTTATTTTCATGATATCTTTACAAGATTTGTCTTTGTTAGTGGCTTTCCGATTGTGTATTAACGTTTATAATGAATGCTTCAAAGGTCTTCGCGGCGTTGTCGCGATGCTCGTCGTCGACGTCGATCGGCACACCCTCAGTTCGCGCGGAGAGTTTCGATGAACATCATTGATCAGATCAAGAGCAATCTTGGTGATGACGTCCTGAGTCAATTGAGTTCCCTGGTCGGAGTGGGGGAAGACAAGACGCGCAGCGCCGTGGGCGCGGCAATTCCCGGAGTGCTCGCCGTGCTGGCGCGCCTGGTGAGCGGGGGCAATGCAGAGAAGGTGATCGACGCCTTGAAACAGATCGGCACGGACCACGGTGGATTCGGCGACATCCTCGCTTCGGGGAAGGCCGACGAACTCGCGAAAAAAGGGGGAAGCTTGCTGGAGATGCTGCTGGGGTCCAGCTCCCTTCCGGCCATCCTCGCGGTGCTGGGCAAGGTCTGCGGAATGGCGTCTGGCCCGCTCAAGAGCCTTCTCAGTTACCTGGCGCCCATGATTCTGGCCACGATCGCGAAGCAGTTCTCGGGCAAGACCCTCGATCCCGGGGCACTCTCGAGCTTCTTCGCCGAGCAGAAAACGCATATCGACGCCGCGCTGCCGCCGGGACTGTCGCTGGCCGGAATTCCGGGCTTCGGCGCCGGCACATCGTCCACCGCTCCCGCGGTCACACCGACGGCCACGGAAGGTTCAGGCTTACCATCCTGGCTGCTTCCCCTGGTGGGGCTCTGCTTGCTGGGGCTCGTTGCCTGGTTTTTCTTCGGTAATCCGCCTGCCACCGATGAGAAGCCCGCTGTCGAGTCGGTAACACCCGCCGTGAAGGACGCTCCTCACCCGGCGTCTGCCGCGCCCGCGGTGACGGGCGCGAGTATTCCCGAGACCGCCAGGATGACTGCGGATCTGACGGGCGTGTTCAGCAACTTGACCGACCTGCTGGGCGGAGTGAAGGACGTGCCCACGGCAGAAGCCGCCGCTCCCAGGTTAAGCGGAATGACGCCCCGGCTGGATGAGCTGAAGGGCCTCTGGGACAAGCTGCCCGAGACGGTCAAATCCACTGTCGCCAGGACGGCCGCCGACCACCTGGGGAAACTCAAGGAACTGGTGGCGAAAGTACTGGCGATTCCCGGAGTCAGCGAGAAGCTCAAGCCGATCATTGACCCGCTACTGGAGAAGCTCTCCGCGTTCACGAAAAGCTGATTTTTTCCTGAACATTGGAGCTGACAAACACGGCCGGAGTGGTAACAATCTTCGCTGGTAGGACACCGGAAACTTGGATCCCCGCGATCCTTTTCTCCAGGAGGGAGACCCCATGAACCGGCCGTTTGCCCTGGGTGACCTCGTTCGCTTCAAGACCGCCAGCGGGCAGTACTCCGAAGGGCTTGTCATCCATCGAATCGTCGAGAAGCGGCAGCCAACGATCTTGCTCATCGAGTGCGTGGATCACCGCCGCGCCTTCCGGTTCGAGACCGAGATCAGCCTCATCGCGACCGCGGAGCCGGGCGAGACGAGCACCCGGAACATCCCCCGGTTCGAGACCGCTCCGGCCACGCCCGTCTTCGCCAGCAAGGGCGCGGACGATTGAGGCTCGCGTCTCCAACCCAGACCAGTCCCCAAGGACAGGCGCCAGCACCCGTAACGGTTTGCGGGCTCCGGCAAATGCCCTCGCACGCTCCGGGTCGGACTCTGTAAACTACCTCCATGAGCGACTCTGGCGAAGGCGACTGGACCCTCTCCGCGCTCCAAGAGCGGATCTACCAGATGTACGGCGCCAAGGACGCGGCCCGCGGCGACGCGGCCACGTTTCTCTGGCTGACCGAGGAATTTGGTGAGCTCGCCTCGGCGCTGCGGGCTGGCGACGATGATGAGCTTGCCGCGGAGATGGCCGACGTTCTCGCCTGGCTGGCGACCCTGGCCAACATCCGAGGGATCAGCCTCTCGGCGGCCGTCTGCCGCAAGTACGGTCGTGGTTGCCCCGGATGCGCTCGGGTTCCCTGCGTGTGCGATCCGGCCGAGAAACCATGAACCGGCCGGTCATCCGCCACGCACCCCGCTCCTGATTCCATGATCGTGTTTCTCGTGTCGCGATCTCGTGAACCTGCATCGACCGCCTGAACAGCAAGATCGGCCACCATGACCTCGCCATTGACGACAGCGCTTTCACCGGGCCGCGCGGCGTCTGCCTGCGGCGTTCGCATTGGCCGGCTTCCCTGCTTCCGGCCGGCCGCTCTCTGGCTGATCGCGCTGCGGGTCGCGGTCTGCGGGGGATGCGGGCAAGCGGCGCTGGCAGCGCCTCCTGTCATCGAGCTTCAGAACGTCCGGATCGGCCTGGGCGCGCACAACGCCTACAAGGTGGGCTGCTGGACACCGGTCGGCGTTCAGCTCCGGGCCGGCGACGAGCGGATCTCCGGTTTCCTGGAGACGATCGTGCCCGACGACGATGGCATTCCGACATCGTATCTGCAACCTCTGGATATTGCGCCTCATGAGTCGGCACGGCTGACGGCCTACGCTCGTCCCGGCGGCCGCGATACCGAGTTCACCATCCGCGTGCTCGACAGCCGGGGCCGGCGGCTCTTCGAGGCGGACCAGGAGCACAGCATGGCGGCACCTCCGGAGCCGATCATGCCCGATGAGGCGCTCATCCTCACCATGGGACAGCCCGCCGGAGTGGATCAACTGCCCACGCTCCCCGGGTTTGCCCCGGGGGGAACCAGGCAGCAGGGTTCATCGGGACCGGCAGCCACCGAGATCGTTCTGGTTCGGATCGACGTGGAGGCAGACCAGGTTCCGGGACGCTGGTACGGTTTCGACGCGGCGCAGGCGATCATCGTGGATACCGACGATCGTGCCACGCTCGACTTGCTGACGGGCCTCAAGGGGCAAGCCCTGGTGGAGTGGGTGCGCCACGGTGGCCATCTGGTGGTGGCCGTGGGTGCGAACTGGCAGGCGGTGCGCGACAGCGTGCTCGGTCCCGTCTTGCCCGCACAGCCGGCCGGCCAGGAGCGAGTGCAGTCGCTGGAAGCCCTCGACTACTTCGCTGGCTCGACCAAGCCGATCACGCCGGCCGGCACGCCGCCGGTGCTGGTGACGCGGCTGGAGCAAGTCGACGAGCGCGGGGGAAAGCTGCTGAGCTTCATGGGGGACCTGCCGCTGGTCGTGCGCGGCCCTTGCGGATTCGGCCGCATCACCTTGATTGGTCTAGGCGTTGCCCAGCCGCTGTTCAGTAACTGGGCCGACCGTGGGCTCTTCTGGGCACGGGCCGCAGACCTCCGGCATGAGCGAGTCGATCCGGCCGGGGCCGCGGTCGCGCTGACGGGACCGGGGCGGTTTTACCAGTCGGGCGTGTCGGACCTGTCCAGCCAGTTGCGCATTGCTCTCGAGCAGTTCCCCGGCGTCAAGCTGATCCCTTTTGGCTGGGTTGCCTTCTTCATCTTCCTTTACATCCTGATCATCGGTCCGGGCGACTACTTCTTCCTGAAGAAGGTACTCAAGCGCATGGAGCTGACCTGGATCACCTTTCCCACCATCGTGCTGAGCGTGAGCCTGCTGGCGTACTTCGCAGCCTACGCGATGAAGGGGAACGATCTGCTGGTTAACAAGGTGGACGTGATCGACGTCGATCAGACGGCCGGCCTGGTTCGCGGGCGAACGGTGCTCAGCCTCTTCAGCCCGCAGAACCGCGATTACAACATTGGCTTCCTGCCGGTGCCTGCCGATCTGGATCATGCAGTGAAGCCGCTCGCCGAGGCGAATCCCGCCGGCGAACCGCCCCGCCCCGCGCCAGGTATCGAGCTGCTAACGACCTGGTTCAGCGTGCCCGAGACGCAGTTTGGTGCGATGGGGGGGTCGAACCGGTTCCGGTTCGCAGCAGGCGGCTATGCCTACCAGCCGACCGGCAGCCTGGAGCGCCTGGAGAACGTGCGCGTGCCGATCTGGAGCACCAAGGCCATCACGGCCCGGTGGCTCGGGCATGGTCCTGCCAGCCCCATCGTGGACGCCAACCTGCGGCTGGTGGGCACCGACCGCCTGGGTGGCACGGTCACCAACCGCCAGAGCGACACGCTGGAGGATGCCTTGCTGGCCTTCGGCAAGCAGGTCTACATGCTGGGCGACCTGGCGCCCGGCGCCACCATCAAGGTGGAGCTTACCGGAGACCGCAACCTGGCCAATCTGCTCCGCGACCGCTCCAAGAACTTTCTGTCGGACCAGCCCAGCAGCCGGAACCTCAAGATCAACCGGTCCGACCTGCTGCTGGCGCTCATGTTCCACGGCAGCGAATCCTCGCGAGCCTCCGAAGGGACCTTGGGCAACGCCGTGCTGCGCGACCTGGACCTGTCCGCGCAGCTTGCCCTGGACCGGCCCATACTCACAGCCCGCATCAAGCGGCCCGGCGCGCAGCTTGTTCTGGAAAACGCACCCAGCGAACCGAAGATCGACCAGACCACCATGATCCGGGTCGTCTTGCCGCTCAAGAAACCGCCTGCGGCCAACCGGTACGGCGCCGCCGCCACCGTTCCGCAAGACCTGGCGGCATCCCGGTCCGCGCTTACTCCATGAGGCATGGCCCGCGTCGTCATGACCCGGCTTTCCTGTCCGATCGACACCAAGGCGAATCGCGATGATCGAGACCAACGACCTCACCAAGATGTACGGCGAGCTGTATGCCCTGAACCGGCTGAATCTCAACCTTGCCCAGGGCGATGTCTACGGCTTCATCGGCCCCAACGGTGCGGGTAAGACCACGACGATGCGCATCCTGGCGACCCTGTTGAATCCGAGCTGGGGCGAGGCTTCGGTCTGCGGCTACTCGATCTACACCGGCTCGAAGGAGATCCGCCGGCTGATCGGCTACATGCCAGACTTCTTCGGCGTCTATGATGACATGAAAGTCATTGAGTACCTCGAATTCTTCGCGTCGGCTTACCGCATCAAGGGGCCCGCGCGGAAGAAGATCTGCGAGGAAGTCCTCGAGCTGGTGGACCTGACGTACAAGCGCGATGCCCTGGTCACCAGCCTGTCGCGCGGGATGACCCAGCGGCTCGGCCTGGCGCGGACCCTGCTGCATGATCCCCAGGTCTTGTTGCTGGACGAGCCGGCTTCCGGCCTGGACCCTCGCGCCCGCATCGAGATGCGTGCCCTGCTCAAGGAGTTGCGGGCGATGGGCAAGACGATCCTCGTCTCCAGCCACATCCTTCCCGAGCTGGCCGACATCTGTAACAAGATCGGCATCATCGAGCAGGGCAAGCTGCTGGTCAACGGAGCAGTCACGGACGTGATGAAGCAGGTGCGCAGCGACATCGTCCTGAACATCGCGGTCTCGAACCGGATGACCGACGCCGCCAGCAGCCTGGAGAGCCAGCCGGAGGTCGAGAGCGTCCAGGACAAGAATGGCGTGCTGGTGGTCAAGCTCAACGAGGGGGTGCACGAATATGGCTTCCTGGCCAGCCGGCTCATCCACCAGGGGTTCGAGCTGACCCTGTTCAAGGAAGACGAGATCAACCTGGAGACCGCCTTCATGCACCTGACCAAGGGCATCACCAGCTAGGGGCCCTTGATCCGACTTTGCCGGTGAGACGTCGTGGCCCGCGCCAGGAGAAACGCCCGATGACCCTCGACCGGCCCGGGAAGTACCACCTTTACCACGAAGCGGTACGGGCCACGTGGCTGGGCCTCGCCGTCAACCTGCTCCTGGGCGCTGCCAAGTTCGCGGGCGGGATCCTGGGCGGGTCCCGAGCGCTGGTCTCCGACGCGGTCAACTCGCTGGGCGACGTCTTCACGAGCGTCGCGGTGTTGCTCGCCTTCCGCGTGGCCCAGAAGCCGGCCGACGCCGAGCATCCCTACGGCCATACGCGCGCCGAGGCGATCGCCGGCTCGAATGTCGCGGTCCTGGTGATCACCTCGGCGCTGCTGGTGGGCTGGGAAGCGATCGCAGGATTCTGGCAGCAGCCGCATGGCGCTCCCCCCGCCTGGACGCTGGTCATCGCCGCCGGCAACGTCGTGATCAAGGAAGCCCTCTACCAGTACAAGATCCGGCTCGGCCGCCGAGCCGGCTCCAGCGCGATCATCGCCAACGCCTGGGACCACCGCGCCGACGCCTTCAGCGCCCTGGCCGTGCTCACCGGTCTGTTGCTCGCGCGCCTGGGCGGACCGCGCTACCTGCTGGCCGACTCCGTCGCCGCCCTGGTCGTTGTGGGCTTGATCCTCGCGTCGGCTTCGCGGCTCTTCTGGTCGAGCGCCCAGGAGCTGATGGATGCCCAGGCCGCAGGGCCCTTCGTCCAGGAGGTTCGCGCCGCGGCAGCCTCGGTGCCGGGCGTCATGCGGGTCGACAAGCTGTGGGTCCGCAAGTCCGGCCTGGAATACCTCGTGGACATCCATATCCAGGTGTGCGCCGATCAAACCGTGGACGAGGGCCACCGCATCAGCCACCTGGTGAAAGACGACCTGCTGCGCCGCTTCACGAACCTGCGCGACGTCCTCGTGCACCTGGAGCCGTACGTGCATCGGCACGAGCTTGCAAGACACCCGGCGCGGGAAGTGTAAACGGTTCGCTTGCGTGGGTGGCGCTCGCCTTCGAGCTGCCCCAGAGACTGCTGGCCGAGCCGGTACGCGATGGAACCGGCTCGGCCATGCTCTTCTCGGTGATGACGGCCCGGTCGAGGCAGATTCCCAGAATCTCCGCTCGACCGCCGCGGCTCATTCCGGCTCGGAGAAGGTCTTGGCGTCGACCTTGTCCAGGACCTTGAACTCCGTGACCTCGGACTTGATGAAGTCTTCGCCGTCACGCTTGCTGTCGGACTTGGTGGCCTTCTTGATGCCCTCGAAGTCCTTGTAATCCTTGAAGCTCGTCTCCTGGGTGTACTCATTATTCCCGAAGCCAACCACCCTGGCGACCAGCTTGACCGGCAATCCGCTTTCCTTGTCGAAGTAGAGCGTGAAATCCTTGCCATCGGGACCGGTCACCTTGATGCCGGAGGCCGGCTTGCCCTCGACCTTTTCTTCGGCGACGGACTCCAGCTTGTAGCCATTCCCCTTCAGGGGGACCAGCAGGGTTGGCAGAACCTGGAGCTGCATTCGACGCTTCTCATTGGCAAGCGCATCTCCCTCGAGATCCATCTTGTTGTCGCCGAATTTCCGCCAGCCCTTGTCGCCGTTGATGACGGTCACGCCCTTGACAGGGTTGCCGCCGAACTCCCCCTCCATCTCGGAGCGGTAATGATCAGGCCCCTGGAGGGTCGCGTGGCTGGTGAAGTGGCTCGTGTTTTCGTTGAACGTGATGTCCGCCTTGGATGTCCAGGACAACGCGTCGACGTGCTTGAGTTTCTCCTCGCCTCCCATGGCCTTGATGGCCTTGTCCAGAACCGCGTTCGGGTCCTTGTCATCGGCCCTTGCCAGACTGCCCGCGGTTGCTACGTAGAAGATCGCGAAAGCCGCACGGAAAAGAAACCTCATGGAGTTTGCCCCACTGTGACAGGAAGTGGACTGACGCGGCCAGGCGCTGGTCCGGCGCAGAATTGTGCCGTCGCAGCGACGGTGCCCACAATCGTACGACGTGCAACGTGTCCGCGACAGAGGGTGCCGAGATCGTTTCACTTCCGGTGAGCTGCACGAAATTGCGGCGAAATTTTCCTGGCGAAGCGTGGGATCCACCTGTAGATTGATCTGACCGATCTTTGCGTCCCACTTCTCAAGGACCACTTCCATGACACGCGCCTGCGCCCTCGTCGCGCTGACGGGCTTGCTGTGGCCGCTCGACTTACTTCATGCTCAGGAGTCAAAGTCCGGGAACAGTCAGGTCAAGGCTCAGGCCGCCCCGTCCGCGGATCAACTCAAGCAAGTGCTCCGCGGAGCACTGGAGATGATCCAGTCCGAATTCAAGGAAGCGGAGAAGTCGGAACGCGGATTTCGCCTCCCTTCACCGGAGATGTTCGCCATGCAACTCTCCAAGGAGCTGGCGGCCGACGTGGTGATCGCCATCGGCCGGGCGCAAGCGCGGGTCGGCGATAGGTCCGCGGCCCGGGCCACCTGGCAGGCCGCGGCGGATCGGGCCGCGGAGCTGGCCTCGGTGGACGCCTCCGAGGAGAAAGCCCGGCTCTTCGTGGAGATTGCAAAGGCTCAAGCCGCCGCCGGCGATCAGGACGAGGCCAGGTTCAATCTCCGCCAGGCGTTGCAGTCGGCGCGGGGCATCAAGGCGGAATCACCCTTCCCGTTTCCGCTACCGCCCGGCATGGAGACCCAGGGAGACCCGCTCTACAAGAAGGCCGGCGCGCTGCGGAGAATTGCGCAGGCCCAGGCCGAGATCGGCGACGCAAACGGATCAGCGGAAAGCTTTCACCAGGCGCTCGAGACGGCTGACTCGATCAAGAACGAAAGAGCCAGGGTCCAGGCACTTGCCGAAATTGCAGCCGCTCAGCCGCCTCAAGCTGCGGCCGGGGCGTGGGCCCACGCCGTGGAGATCGCGCTTTCGAATCGGAACCCGTTCCTTCAGGCCAAGGACCTGGCCAGCGTGCTACGGGCACGAGTAAAGGCGAAGCAGCTCGACGGTGCCTTGAAGAGCGTGGAAGAACGACTCAAGGGCGACCTCAAGACATTCGCCGTCTGGGTCGTCGCCGATGCCATCGCGGCGAGCGACTTGCCCGTCGAGGCCCAGTTCATGGACCGCCTGGTGCGGCTGACCGAGAAGGCGGAATACGATCGGCCCTCAAAGAAGATCAAGGTCTATCGCCGTGTTGCTGAAGCCTTCGCGCGGCTGGGCGACGCCGAGATGGCCTACAAGATGGTGGATGCGCCTCATCCGGTAAACAACGTGCAGACCTTCCATGCCACACACGCGCGTGTCGAGGTCATGAAGGAAGTGGCCAGCGCCCAGATCAAGGCGAAACAATTCGAGGCCGCCAAGGATACGGTGCAGGTGGCACTCGAGATGATCGCGGGCTTTGTCAACGAGGATGCCGAGAGCTACTTTCCCCTCGTCCGGCTGGGAGTGCTCCAGGCGCAAGCCGGCGACCTCATCGGGGCAAGACGCACGGCGGAGATGCTGGCGAGCCATGAAGGGAAGATCTCCATTCTCTCCGAGGTCGCCGTCAAGGAATTCGAGGCCAACCATGGCGCCGCGGCTCGCGACCTGATTGACCCGGCCGTCGCGGCTTCGCACAAAGTTCCCGGCGATGCGATGTGGCGTATGCCGGAACTGGATGTCACCGCGCCCCCCGGTGTCGACGACTATGACCCCGGCTCGTCGGCAACGGCAGAGATCGCTCAGACCAAAGCACGCCTCGGCAATCTGGACGAAGCCCTCAACATGATCGACCAGTTCAAAGGGCAGAAAATCTCCTGGAACGGGTTCCTCGCGGCCCGAACCCTTCGGCAGATCGCCGAGGACCGCCTCAAGGCCGCTGACGTCCGCGGAGCACTCAAATCGATCGACGCCTTGCTCAAGGCGTCGCTGCGGGCCGACGAGGCCTACGAGACACTGGAGCACATCACCCGCCGCCAGACCGAGCTTGGCGATCCGCAAGGTGCTCTGGGCTGGGCCGGAACCCAGCGCTATCCCGACGCGAAGCTGCACGCGCTGCGGGGCCTGGCCGAGGGAGTCACCGAGCCGGGCAAATCCAGGTGATGCCGCGCGTGCCTTGCTCGTCACACGGACAGCAGGCTCGCTCACTGCGGCAAGCGGGCCTTGAGCGTTCTCAGCCGCTCGGCGGCGGAATCGAGCGTCTCATCGCGCTTGCAAAAGCAGAAGCGGATGTACTGTCGGCCCAGTGATTTGTCCTGGAAGAAGCTGGAGCCGGGGACCGTGGCCACGCCGACGTCGCGGACCAGGTGGCGGGCGAACGCCACGTCGTCCTCGGCGCCAAGGGCCGAGATGCCCGCCATGATGTAATAGGCGCCCTCGGGCGGATCGAAAGTGAAGCCAACCTCCCGGAGCACCCCGCAGAGCCGATCGCGGCGCGCCTGGTAGTCAGCGGCGAGCCCGGCGTAGTAGCCGCGCGGCAGACGATACGCCACGGCGCCGGCTTCCTGGAGTGGGGCCGCGGCGCCGATCGAGACGAAGTCGTGGATCTGGCGGAAGGTCCGCGTCAGGTCCGCGGGCGCCGTGATGGTGCCGATGCGCCAGCCGGTCACGGCGTAGGTCTTGGACATGCCGCTGATCGTCACCGATCGCTCGTACATCCCGTCGAGGCCGGCGATCGCCGTGTGGGCCTTACCGTCGTAGATGATGTGCTCGTAGATCTCGTCGGTGACGGCGATCGCATCCCACTTGCGGCAGAGCGCGGAGATCGTCTCGATCTCCTCGCGGGTCAGCACGGCGCCCGTGGGGTTGCTGGGATTGCAAAGGATGATGGCCTTGGTGCGGTCGTTGAATGCCGCGGCCAGCTCGTCGGGATCGTACCTCCAGTGTGGCGGACGCACGGGGACGAAGCGCGGGGTCGCGCCCGCCAGGATACAGTCGGGCCAGTAGTTCTCGTAGAAAGGCTGCGAGAGGATCACCTCATCGCCCGGGTTGATGAGCGAGAGCAGCACCACCAGCATGGCTTCCGTGCTGCCGCAGGTGACCGTGATCTCGGTTTCGGGGTCGACGACCAGGCCCAGGTGCCATGCGGCGTGTTCCGCGATGGCCTGTCTTAGCTTGCTGGAGCCCCAGGTGATCGCGTACTGGTTGATGTCGTCCTGGATGGCTCGGCAGGCGGCGTCCTTCACGGCCTGGGGGGCGGGAAAATCGGGCATCCCCTGCGCCAGGTTCACCGCGCCGTACCGGTTCGCCTCGATCGACATGCCGCGGATGACGCTCTCGGTGAAGCGCGAGGTCTTCTGCGAGATCAGAGGGATTCGCATGCGTTTCGCACCCGGTGCGCGGGGCATCCGGCCTGAGGCCCGGCTGGGGTTGGTCTGCCGGAAGAGGTGGAAGGAGGAACGAAGCACTCCGGCCCCAGGACGGGACCGGAGCGTCCCTTATTGTCTGGCCCAGAGGCGGAATCAGTCTTCTTTGTGGGCGTCGTGACAGCTCTTGCAGGAGCCGCCGATCTTGCGCATCGCCGCCTTGGTGGCGTTCAGGTCTTCCTTCTCGGCCGAGGCGTCGAGGGCCTTGGCGTTGGTCGCGAACGCATTGGCCAGCTTCTTGAACGAGGCTGGATCACCCTTGGGAGGGTCGTTCTTTGGCAGGTCGGCCGCGTACTTGCTGTAGGTCTTGGTCGCCTTCTGAACCTTCGACCAGTCGGGCGACTGGGTCTTGAGCGCGGTCTTGAGCACCGCGGCCGGGGATGTCTTCCCCTTGTGCAGGGTTTCCATGATCTTCTCGATTGACGCCGGGTCGTCCGCGCTGGCGCCTCGGCTGACAACGCCGGCAATCACCAGAAGGCACATCACGCTCGCGGTGCAGAGCAGGTTTTTCATGGATCGTCCCTCGAGCCATTTCCGTGTTTGATGAAGAACGGTTCAATCATCGAGCGTCCCATCGGAACATAGCACCGGAAGAAAAGCAACCGTTCTGGACCCTCCGCTGCCGGCGGGTGGGCTGGGCCTTGCTCCGGGAAACCGGTTCGTGTTGGCCGATGGCCTCTTCAAAGCCCTGCCGGCACCTGCGATGATCATCATGGAGTTTCAGGTTCGCAGTGGCCCGCTTTGCCCTTGTGAACGGGGTTTGTCTCATGCGCTCTTCCCGGCTGATCGCTGTCGGGCTTGTCGCCATGCTCTGGTCAGGGCCGGGCCGCGGCGAAGAACCGGGCAGGAAGTACCAGATCGTCTCACCCAGGGAACTCGGAACGGTCGCCACCGGCATCAGCGGGCGCGGCGACGTCGTGGGTTTTGAATGGGTCCCGAACAAGAAAGAACCGGCGATCATCGAGCAGGTTCCGTTTTTCGCCAGCGGGAAGAAGGTGACCTACCTGCCTGTGCCCGCGGGTTACACGGCCATTTTTCCGGCGGCCGTGAGCGAGGACGGCACGGTGGTCGGGCATGTCGGCAAGCCGGGTCTGATGGACCGCGTCGTTCCGCTGCGCAACCAGGCATTCGTCTGGAACGCACGAACCGGAGTGCAGTTGCTGGGCGTGCTCGCCGACGATTTTGTCTCCTATGCCTGTGATATCTCCGCGGACTCGTCGCGGATCTGCGGTTTTTCCGTGGGGACCAACCGCGTTCGCGCGTGCGTTTGGGAAAAAAAGGATGGCGCCTGGAAGGGTAGTCCACTTCCTCAAAAGTCCCGCCTGAGCTCGAACCGGGTTGTGATGAGTGACGACGGTAAGCGGATCGCCTCGATCGACGGCGAAAAGGGGTGCCTCTGGACCCGGAACGACGCCGGCCAGTGGACCGAGGAGCTGCTCGGCGATCCCGGGTCGCTGGCACCGCGCTCCGTGAACAACGCGGGAACTGTGGCAGGTGTCTGCTACACACCCGACGGACGGGTGCATGCCGTGCTCTGGTCGCACGGACAGGGGTTGAAAACGCTCGACCTGCCGCAGGGCTATGTGAACGGGGAAGCCAACGCGGTGAACAATGCCGGCGTGGTCGTGGGCATGATCGACGGCCCCGCCGGCTCGAAGATCGGCCCGGACGCGTTCGTCTACGAGGCGGGCCGGCTGCGCCTGCTCAGCGAGGGCGGACCCTACTTCACCTCGGCGACCGCGATCAACGATCGCGGAGAGGTGGCCGGCGTACTCGATGACGACAAGGACGCTGTGGACGGGCCGCCGGCCAATCGACCCAGGCCGGCGGCCGAGAAGCCATGATGGCCCGGACGTGAACTCGGGTCGCCCTCACTTCTGAATCCCGGACGCTCTGGAACCGGAGCTCGAACATGACACTTCTGCTGCTCAGTGCACTCCTGGTGGCGGTCCAGGGGTCACCCCCGGACACGGGAGGCCCACCCGCGACGCCCCCGGGCGAGACGCGCGTGCGCCCTTCCGCCGACGAGCTGATCGCCCCCTTCTCGCTCGAGCACGCCGCATCGGCCCTGGACAGGGCGTCCTTGAGCTGGACGCGGCTGCACAAGTGCGGGTCCTGCCACACCAACTACCCTTACCTCATGGCTCGCCCGTCGCTGCGTGAGTTCGCCTCGCCAGTGGCCGCCGAGGTTCGCGGCTTCTTCGAGAACCGCGTCGCGCACTGGAACGACCCATCGAAGCAGGCCAAACCGCGCTGGGATGCCGAGGTGATCTCAACGGCCGCGGCCCTGGCCTGGAACGACGCCGCCACCACCGGCAAGCTGCACCCGCGCTCCCGAGAGGCGCTCGACCGGGTCTGGACGCTCCAGAAGCCCAATGGCGGCTTCGAGTGGCTCAAGTGCGGCTGGCCGCCCCTGGAATACGACGACTATTACGGGGCCCTCGTCGCGGCCCTTGGCGCCGGTCGCGCCCCCGATGATTATGCCAGGAGCGAGCCGGCCCGGTCCGGTCTGGAACGGCTGCGCGACTACTTTCGCAACACGCCTCCGCCTGACCTGCACCACCAGACCATGCTGCTCTGGGCCGCGACTCGGCTCGACGGCCTGATGAAGCCGGAGCAGAAGACGGCCACCGTGCGCTTGCTGCGCCCGCTTCAGCATGCCGACGGCGGCTGGTGCCTCCCCTCGCTGGGCCAGTGGAAACGGCGCGACGGCACATCCAACGATCCCACCGCACCCAGCGACGGCTACGCCACGGGACTGATCGCCCTCGTGCTTCAGGAGGCCGGAGTGCCCGCGACAGACCCCACGGTGGAGCGTGGAATCAACTGGCTCAAAGCCCATCAGCAGACATCCGGCCGCTGGTACACCAGGTCGCTGAACGATGACGAGGAGCACTACATCGCCGACGCGGGGACTTGCATGGCCGTCATGGCACTCACGCGATCGGCCAGCGGCGAGCCGCCCAGACTGTCGCGCAGCAACCCCTCGGATGACGCCAGACCGTCCCGCTGAGGTCGCATGGCGGGGCGATTGACGATCTTCCTACGACAGAAACCCCGCTTTCAATCCCATCCACCAGAGCAGGCCGGCGACCACCAACGCGTGATCGATCCGGCCTGCGCAAACCAGTTCGCGAACTTGCGCAACGGGCACCGGCTCGATCACCAGTTCCTCGTGCGGGTCGGGTTTCGGGGTGGCAATCAGGCGGGCGTTGGCGATGACGACCGTCGAGATTCGCGAGCTCACCAGCGACGGGTTCGACCAGAGTGTGCTCAGCAGAATCGGTGGATCGCCCGCGTAACCGGTCTCCTCCAGCAGCTCACGTGCACCCGCGGCGCACGGGTCCTCGCCGGCATCAACCAGCCCGCCCGGGAGCTCCAGGCTGTCGCGGCCCGAGCCAGCCCGGAACTGCCGGACCAGCAGTACCTGGCCGTCCACCGTCAACGCCACCACGTGAACAGCGTCGGCCAGGTGGATCACATAATAGTCGTGCACCTTGCCCGAACGCCGCGACTCGAACCGCTCCTTCCGGAGGCGAAAGAGCCAGTTCTCTTCGATCGTCCGATCGTGCCCACCACCATCGGGACGGAACCACGACGGCTCCGAACCGCTCGCCTCGTCACGCGCTGGATCCACTGTACCGGTCTCCAGGAATAAGACGGCCCCGCGCAGCCGTCACGCCGGGTCTTCCTCTCACCCTGCCGCCAGCAGTACGTCTTCGACCAGACTGGCCACGCCGTCGTCTTCATGTCCGCCGGTGACCAGGTCAGCGGCCGCGAGCACGGCCGGGGGAGCATGGCCCATCGCCACGCCCAGCCCCGCGCCGCGGATCATCGGCACGTCATTCATATCGTCGCCCACGGCGCAGATCCTTGCGGGATCGACGTTCCAGAGGCTTGCCACCTGAAGAACTGCCGTCCACTTGCTGGCGTCATGGCGGAGGATCTCGCACATCGTGCCCAGGTAGCGCGGACTGCGCTGGACGAAGGTCTGGACGCGGCCTGGAAGGCGGGCACGTACCTGTTGCTCGAACGCCAGCATTTCTTCGCGCGTGCCGATGGCGCAGAGATGGAACAGAGCGTCACGCGCGGGCAGCCCGTCGGGCGCGAGGTAACGCGCGGGCCATTGGTCGTCAATATCCGCGTGCATGCGGTTCTGATGCACATAGTCATCAAAAAATGGGCAGCCGGCAGGGAATCGAGCGACCAGGAAGTCGAGGTCGTCCAGGTTGCGGTCAGTGAAGCAAACTGCCGGGCGGTGCTCGGCGTCGAAGAGCTTGAGGATCGCCACGGCCCTGGCAAGATCGAAGTCGGCACGCCAGAGTGTACGGTCGTCACGTGGGTCCTTGACGATCGCTCCCGAATTGCAGACGATTGGAGCATCAAGTGCCAGTTGCTGGGCGATGGGACGGGCACGACGATAGCGCCGGCCCGTGCAGAGTACGGGCCGGATGCCCGCCTGGGCGGCCCGGGCAACGGCGCGGGCCGTGCGCGGACGCAGTGCACCGGAGGGATCCAGCAGTGTCCCGTCCACGTCCAGAGCCAGGATCTCGAATCGGCCGCCAGCCATCGTCGCCCTCCGCGGTGGACCATCCCGCGGCGTCGCGGTCCCGGGAAAGCCCCCTGAAATGGTATGATCGTGAGCCGGAGTTTCGCAAGAAGCCTGGAGAGCTCGGAGTTTCATTCTCATGGTAGCGACGTTCAGAATGCCGCGCCGCGATGCTGCCTGTCTGCGTAGGGGACGGCCAGGGCCAGCCTCTGGAGATTTGAGCCCTCTGCTGCGTCTGGCGGTCGGCATGATGGCGGCAGCCGTGCTGCCGGCCTGCGACTCGACGGCCTTCGTACCATCCCGACCCGCGGAGCTTGGCCCGGACCCCAGCTCGCTGGCCCGGACAGCGAAGCCGGGTTCTTTGCCGAGTACACCGCCTGCCGCTGCCGGCAAGGCGGCTTTGGAAACCGCGAACTCCCCGACGATTCCCGTGGTCCGGGCACGGCTGGTGGAGTTGATCCTGGCTCGGCCGGCGACCGAGGACCGGCTCTATCTCGAGCAATACCTGCGGCGCGGCGCCGGGATGCTCAAGGGCTCCTTCCGCTCCGCGATTCCCGGCGAAGCGGATCCTGCGGGCCCCCTCCAGCTTGCCTCCAGGATCCAGGCCGCCGCCGGCCGATCCACGGGCGGCCTCATCGTCGAGCCCATCGACGACCCCCAGGTCAAGGAGGCACTGAGTGCGGCGGAAGCAGCAGGCTTGAAAATCGTCCTGCTCGATACTCCCCTGCCCGCCTCATCGCCAGGCAGCAAGCCGTATCCCTTCATTGCCTTCCAGGGGTTCGCCGAGGCTGCCAGGCAGCTCGTCGCCACCATTTACGAGGACGCCAGGACGATGCACCTTCCCGCCGACGGGACCGCGCTGGTGATCGAGAACCGCGAAAAGGACCATTACAGCGCACACCGGCTGAACTCGATCACCGCAGCCCTGAAGGCCGCTGGGCGTGCTTACGAGCTGATCTCCATCCAGGGCGATCAGAAGGCGGCGAAGACGGCCGTACTCGAGTACCTCGATGCGCATCCAAAGGTGACCGTGGTGATAGGAGATCACGACCTGGGCACCGTGGGTGCGTACGATGCTCGCGAGGAATGGAGAAAGACGCACAAGAACTTGTTTGTCCTTGCAGGGTATGCCGCCTGCGACGCGCGGATGATCTCGTACATGAAGGAACGTATTCAGGTGCTGATCGACCGCAACGAGGAAGGGTACGCGCTGGCAGCGCTCCAGGGGGTTCTGGACCAGATGGATGGCAAAGTGGTGAGTGATCGGCTGGTCGCCAATCTGCGGGTGATTCACAATCCGCCACAGTTCGTGCCACCCTCGGAATCGGAGGTGAGTCAGGAAGGCAAGCCCGAACTCGGCCGCAAGCCCGTTCCCCGGGTGTTCCGCGGCGCCGGGCCAGAACCGGAGTAGAACCGAGCCGGGCAGGCACACCGGTTCAGGCTCGCTGCGACCTGTTGCGGAGGCCGCGAATACTCTGCGGGAACATTCCCGCCTGGTCCAGTGTGCCATCGGGCGAAAGCGGAACCGGAAGGTAATCGGTCTCCCGTTTCAGATAGGGATGCGCACGAACCTCGTCGTCCAGGGCCTGTGAGACCCAGAGGGTTTTCAGCTCCAGGGTGTTGGGGATAACGACTACCCTTGCGGTGGCCGGATCGATGCGCCAGCAGGTCTCGACGGCCTTCTCGAGGACGTCTCGGTCGCTGGGTAGGGTGATCGGGATTCGCGCCCGCTCGAGGAAGCAGGATGTCAGAATATTGATCCGCGACGATTCGGGGTTCATCCGCTGGACCAGCCGATCGGTGGTAAGGTCTGCGAAGCCCACCCCGACGATATTGCCGTGGCTCTCGTCGGAAACGTCGAGCACGGCCAGGCGCGTGATGACCGGGCGCTCGTGATCGTTCTGGGTCTCGACCAGCAGCCGGCCGATCACGTTGGGGTCCATCCCGGCCCCCGAATAGTTCTTGCCCAGCTCGCCCACGATAAGCACGTCGATCTGGTCGAAAGGAAGCCGGGCCATGAGCCCGCGCGCCCTCTCCAGCAGCCTGGGTTCGAGCTCGAAGATCGTCTCCGGCTCGATGGGCACGATCTCGGCGGTGGCGTCGTCGGCATTTTCCAGGACGGCCAGACCGAGCGCGAACTTTGTGTGCTCGACGAGGAAGCGTCCCACGGCCGGCAAGACCTCCTGCATGCCCCGCAAGCCAAGCTTATGCACCTGGCTGGCCCCCTCGCGCTTGCCCAGCCCGATCACCAGCATCTTCAGCACGCCCGATTCGTGAGTCGCGTGAAAGTCGGTGTGCGGCTTGACACGGTTGATCAGCACGATGCCGTCAGCCGCGTGAGCGTTGCGGTCGAAGTAGATTGGCAGGCCGACCGGATTGCTTCCCAGAACCAGTGCGTCCATATCGGTCTTGACCGGGACGCCCATGGACTGGGCGGTGACGTCGTAGCTGGCCAGCAGCGCCCGCTGGCCATCGGCCGTGGCACCACCGTGTGATCCCATGGCTGCCACGATAAACGGGTTGAACCCCAGTTCCTTGAGAGCATCGACCGACGCGCGCGCCATGCTGGCAATTCCCGTGATCCCACGGCTACCGATGCCGACAGCAACTGTGCCCCCAGGACGGACGCGTTCGCGGATCCGGCTCTCCCGGATCAGCCTCTGAATTGTCGCCGGGACATCCTCGACGCGAGGCTGTGAAGCGGTTTGGCGGACGCGGGCAAGCGGGGGCAGGTTCATCGGGGCAGACCTTCGGGGGAAACGAGCCGACGCGAGCCGGGCTCGGGAGAGAGCCGTCAGACCTGATCCGATCTTACACGACGCCCGGTGCGCAGGGCCATACGAAGGGCGCTCAGGGATTGAGAACTCCCGAGATCGTCTTGCCGTCCAGGTTGAGATTGACGATGGTCACGGTGGCGCCGGGGTGGCCGAACGAGCTTGTGCCGCCGGGTGTGCTCTTGCCCATGGTGCTGTCGACGATCTTCAGGCTTCCGCCATTGGTGTAAAAGACGCTTCCCAGCGTGGAGACAGAGCCATAGGAGACCGTATTCAACGAATTGTATTGGAGCGTGCTCTTCGAGACGACC
Organism: uncultured Planctomycetaceae bacterium; assembly: GCA_963833985.1. GTDB lineage: Bacteria > Planctomycetota > Planctomycetia > Isosphaerales > Isosphaeraceae > Aquisphaera. The sequence goes on along the minus strand of CAWIAD010000001.1, from coordinate 3,212,583 downwards.
ACGGGAGTCTGGTTGGTGCTCACCGCTCCGCCCAGGCTCGAGGCGCTCCGTCCCGTGGTCACGCTGTACACCGAGTTGCCAGAGATCGTGCTTCCGGCAATGCTCAACGCTCCGCCCTGCGCGAAGATTCCGGCCCCGCCGGCGTTCACCGGGTTCATCGTGGTGAGGTCCACGGCATAAATCGAATTCTCACTGACCGTGCTGTTGGTGAGCGTGATATTCGTGCCCAGAGCAGCGATCCCCCCGCCGAACGCAAGGGAACTGTTACTGCTGCGGTTATTGTTCACGGAGCTGTTTTGCAGCGTGAGCGACCCTCCCTCGGTGAAGATGCCCGCTCCTGCCTCTGAGCTGATGTTCGCACTGACTCTGGTGGTCTTGAGCGTGAGGTTGGAGTTTTGTGCGAGGATGCCCCCGCCCAGGGCCACGTTTCCACCGCCCGAGATGGACAGATTTGAGAGCGTGACGCTGCCGCCCTGGATTTCCATGACCCGATCGACGACCGAGCCCACCAGGTTGGTCGGTGATTTCGTCGAATTTGGCCGGATCGTGAGGTTGCCGGCGTTCGCGATTTTCAACCCCTGGCTGAGCACGTAGGTTCCTGGCTTGAGGATGATGGTGCTTGGCCCCGAGGTGTTGTTCACGGCTGCGATGTCGGCTTGCAACTGGGTCGCGGTGCTGGCATAGAGCGTGGACAGGACGATCCGACCTTCGAGGGTTTCGATGGCCGGGCGATTGTCTCGCCGCGTCTCCCTTTTCCACATCCCTTTCAAGGCGCGCCTCCTCCTTGCCTTGCGCAGCTCGTCGACTCTTACTGAGCCCGAGCGGGTCACCGCGCATTTCGGGTCTGACCCGGACATGACGTGCTCGACACGTTCACACGGCCCCTCGGGCCCGAACGTGCGAATGCTTGCGTGCCAACCCGAAGTGAGAGTTGTTCCCGGCAAGAAGATATCATCAAGCCGGTTCCTGGCTAGGGCATTTTCATGTTCCGCGGCCGGTCTACCGGTTTTGCGTCGATTTGCAATCTTTGGGTTGCCGCCACCCGCCGCCGGGTCTGCTATAATCGATAAAGCAGTGGTCGTCGATGCCAGACTCGTGATAGAAGCAAAGTTCGCTCCATCGGATGTCGCTTCGCATTCCCCCCCAGGCTGAGAGCTTCGACTCATGTCATCGCCACTGGAAGAGAATCAACCTCGGCTCTTCTTTATTGTAGGCCCGCTGCGCACAGGCTCATCACTGATGGCGCGATGCATTGATGATCACCCGGCCGCGATCTGCCTGTGCGAGTCGGAGATCAACCGAGCTCTCTTTCGGAACTACTTTCTCTACCTCCATGGTACGCGCATGATCGCACACGGCCTCACCACTCAAGAAGTAATCGCCTACCTGGACCGTAAGCGACCCGAAGATATCGATTGTCTACTGGCCTGGTATCGAGAGCTCACTCCAAGGCTCATGGAGCTGTACGGAAAGTCGGAAATTGCCTGCCTCGGAGACAAGAGCCCGGACTTCTTCGAAAGCCCAGAGCTGGTGAGCCACCTGGCAGCCAATTATCCATTGATCTACACCGTACGTGATCCGCGGGCCATCCTTGCAAGCATTGAAGCACAGAAGGAGGAACCCGTCGAGGATCGGCGCGACCGCTGGACCCGCTTGATGCTGAACTACCTGGCCTGGAAACCGTACCTCGAGCAGTCCAATTTCCGGGTCGTTCGCTATGAGGATCTGGTCGCAAGCCCCGAGACCATCATGCGCCAGGTTTATTCACACCTTGGACTGGCATACTCCGCGCGATTCTTCGAGCCGTTCCCACGAGCCTTCGCCAGCCGCTTCCTGTGGTCAACCACGATTGACCTGGAAAACGGCGGCGTTCGTGAGTTCGACCCCTCACGCGTGTCACAGTGGCGAAAAAAACTTTCGTATGATCAGGCAATGCATATTTACGAAGACAACGCGATCGTTGAGTTCATGCAACGATTCGGTTACAGGCAATAAAGCGTCTCGCGATGACGCGTGCCCTCCACATCCTGGCCTTCAAGTCGGTATAACGGCTTCACAAACACAACCCCGGCTCGGCGCAATTCCCGCCGGGAAGAAAACCGTGCGCCACGAGCTGGCCCTTTGCGCATTTTTCATTCCTCTGGGTCAAAGCCGTGCTAAGGTGAGCGATCCACCTCGTATTTCGAAGCGTAACCGCTCTTCTCCCGCGAGCGAAATGCACCACTCGGGTGATGAGACCTGACCGCGCCGCGGGCATGTTATCCCCTCACCTGCGCATCTGATTGCCTTAAGAATTGTTCAATACTGCGGCTTTCATGCTTGAAGGCTTGCCCGCGCTCGGTTGCTTGACCATAAAACTTCGTCAGAATAAGTGGGTTCTCCGGAGCGGGCAGGCGGATAGAGCGAGTTCGGGTGCTCATCTCTTGCCCAGATGTTCCCCTTTGTCATCCCGGCACACAACTTGCGAAATCGGGACGACGATTCCCACCCGCACCGGTCCACCGGCCCGGCTGCGATTCGCTCACTACATCCCGGAACAGACGCTCTGTGTTCACGACTGAGGAGGCTCTCCTGATGTTCCGCAACATCCGAAAAGTCCTGCGCGAGGCAGGCTAGGACACCACAAAGCGGACGCCGCGGAAGTTCCGCCCGTCCATGGGCCAATCGCTGACTGAGCTTGAGGACCGCCAGTTGCTCAGCGGGGCCCATGCGGAGGGGGTGCGGCAAGCGGCGCACGTTCAACCTCTGATCCGGGCCAGCATAACAAGGCGGGTCTCGCCATTGCAGGCGACGAACGCCGACCCGAACTCCCCTGCGGCGCTCTACGTGACGGCGGAGTATGGCAATGTCCTGCTACGGTCGCCGTCGCAGCCGGAACTCAATTACTGGGTCGGTCGTTTGCGCTCGGGTATGCACATCAATCGATTCGACAATGCATTGCTCAATTCCAGCGAGCGGCAGAATCTTCTGCTGGGGCTGGGAGTGGACCTGTACGGTCCTTCGAGGTCCTTCATTGATTCTCTTTATACCAACGTCGCCGGTCAAACTCCGACAGCGCAGAACGAGGCGCTGTGGATGAACCGGATGCGCCACGGCTGGAGCCGCGAGCAGGTTGCCCAGGTGTTCATCCAGGCATCGAGCTTCATTAGCCCGACGCCGACGCCCACGCCCACACCGACGCCCACGCCAACCCCGACCCCGACCCCAACGCCGACGCCAACCCCGACGCCAACACCCACACCGACTCCGACGCCGACCCCGACGCCGACGCCAACTCCCACTTTCTGACCGGGATTGGGTCTTCGAACAGGGACGCACTCGGCAACGACAACCTGGTCCGCTCAGGGCAACTTCCGGCATCCTCGCCGGGAGTGCCCGGGCGGTTTTCTGATGCCCGCACGGTGATTCTCTCGGGCGGCCGACCGGGGGAATGAATGACGCGTCTCTTGCGCGGCTGACGTTCGATCTCGTTTCGACCTGCCTGGCTTGGCGGCCGGAGAGGCGAGGCCATGAACTGGCACATGCTCGCACTGAGGCGAGAATACTGGACACTCGACGCTACGGAAGTGTTATGCTTGCGCCTACACGCAGGTCGCTCTCTGGCCCCGGGATGACTGACCGGCCGCAGCGCCTGGATCACGTACCTGAACCTGACGACGCCGGGGCCGATTGCCACGACACCGTTCCTCTCTCGGGTGCCCTGATCCTTTTTCACAACCGAACGTAAGTGAGCCATCGCCCATGACAAAGCCACAACTCGAAGTGAAGATCTACCAGATCGTTGATGATGCGATGCTCAAGAAGAACCGAAGGGATGGCAGTGGATGGGAATGGGGCTGGGCGGACCTCCAGCGCGACTGGATGGACGCAACACCAAACCGTTTCGCCTACCGTTGCCTGCCCCTATCAATCGTCAATCAGACCGGCTGGTGGATCAAGAATCCGGTGGGCTTCACCGCGGTCTGGCGGGGGATGCCGCAACCCGGAAACGTCGATTTCACGTTCGATTCCGGGGCGGAAATGTGGAGCGGTTGGATCAACAACCAGTTTGGCGCGGGTGTCATCACCTGGAACACTCCGTTCCTTTTCCGCACTCAGCCAGAGGGATCACGGCTGCTGGTTTGCGGGCCTGTGAATCACTTCAAAGCGTACGTGCAGCCGCTCACCGCGCTCATCGAGAGCGACTGGATGAGCATGTCATTCACGATGAACTGGAAGGTCATGGTGCCGGGCCAGCCGGTCAGGTTCGATGCTGGAGAACCATTGTTCCAGGCCATTCCGCTTGTCAGCAATGTTTGCTCGGACCTGGAAACCGCCTCGGTGATTTACCAGAAGCTGGGCGACGACCCGGAGGTCTACAAGGCGTACCAGGCATGGAACGAGGGCCGGCTGGGCTTCCACGATCTCAAGTCTCGAGGCGCGGTCAAGCCGGACGACTGGCAAAAGGACTATTTCCACGGCCGCGACGCCCTCGGGCAAGCATCACCAACGGTGCACATGACCAAGGTCAAGCCCCCGGCGATTCGTTTCGCCGGTCAGGCCCCGGACGGCGGTGAAAGCCGTTCTGCTGTCACGGCAGCATCCGCCACGGCAACCGCTCTCCTTGACCGACCGCTGCCGCGAGCCTCAGGACATCCCCAGGCGTCCTGTCCCGTCAATCACCAATTACTGGAGCATCCGACCATGTCTCGCTCAACCATGCTAGAAGCGGTCGAACCGCGTACGGACCGCATCGGGATGGCCGAAGCGCCCGCGCCGATGCCGGTCGCGTCCAGCACGGCGAACGAGGCCCAGGCCGTTCCGCCCGCCGGCGAGGCTGTTCGCGTGGATGATGACTGGCGGCGCTGGATTGCCGAGAACCTGATGCTCGATGGGACTCCCGAGGCCCTGCTCGAGGCCATGGTAGGTGCCGGTATCGCCCGTGATGAGGCCGCCCGGGAAATCGAGCACGCGCTCCAGAGCCCGTACCTCAAGGGTGCCGAACTGCTCCGCAATCGGCTCAAGAAGCGGAACTGGATTCTCTCATGCTATCGCAAGATCAACAGGCTTCATCCCCGTTCCGGAGACATCGACCGACGGCACAAGCTGACGCGCGAGGAGTTCTTGCGTGATTACTACTGCACTAACCGGCCGGTGATTATATCAGGAATGATGGATGAATGGCCGGCCCTGCGGAAATGGAACCTTGAGTTCTTCCAGGAGAAATTTGGTGAGCGCGAGATCGAGGTGCAGATGGGCCGGAACTCCGGGGCCAATTACGAGCGTGAACGCGAGAAATTCATCTCCAGGATCACGTTCGCCCGGTTCATCGACATGATTCGCTCATCGAACGGCACGAACGACTTCTACCTCACTGCCAACAATAATTCCAACAACAAGCGGGCACTGCCGGAACTCTGGGACGACATCATCCAGGTACCCGAGTACCTGGATACGTCCGACCGGTTCGGTGGATTCTTCTGGATGGGGCCGCCAGGAACCATCACGCCCTTCCATCACGATCTGACCAACAATCTTATGGCCCAGGTTCTCGGCCGCAAGCGCGTGAAGATCGCCCCGTCCTGGGACATGCCTTTGATGAATAACGACTACCACGTATTCTGCCGGGTGGATGGCAGGGTGCAGCCCGCCAATCCGCGCCCGGCGGCCGAGGACCCCCAGATCCTCGAGTGCATCCTCAGCGCGGGGGAGATCCTCTTCCTGCCGATCGGCTGCCTGCACTATGTTGAAGGCGTCGAGACGTCCATTACCATCTCGTTCACGAATTTCGTATTTGACAACAACTTTTCCAGCTTTTACTCGACATATCACGGTGTCTGATCGGGCTCCGGTGCCGGATTGCAGGTTGCCACAAGCAATCCGCGCGCCGGCCCGGGTCCTTCCCTTGGCGAGCCACGTTGCATTCGCCGTCCCTGAAACTGATACTGGTGTGCACCGTGAACTCGACCCGGCCCGCTTTGCGCTGCGGTGAGATCTTGCGCTGGTCTGCCTGCCGGGGGTCATCCTCGTCCACTCACGGGTTCGCGATCCATCCGCCGATGGGTGGCTGGACAATCTCGACGTACGCAGGGTCGCGGTGACCGGAGCCTTCCAGGCCGTGTCCGAATTCTTCCGATCGTCCGACTACTGGCTGCTGCCGGAGCTGACCACCCACATCGGGTTTCTCCTGGCACTGGTGTTTCTTGCCTATCTGATCCAGCAGAAACGCTCGCCGGCGAGCACACTGGCCTGGCTGCTCCTGGTGCTCTTCCTGCCCTACCTGGGCGTGCCGCTCTATCTGATGTTCGGCGGCCGCAAGATGATCCGGATGGCCCGGCAGAAGGCCCAGGTTTACGACCGGACGCAGCCCAGGCCCACCAGTCAGTTCGACAGTGATACCGAGCGATTCCTGCTCTCCTATGGTGTTCCCCCCGCACGGCAGGGCAATCGCGTGGAACTGCTCACGGAGGGTGTGGAAGCCTTCGAGCGGCTCTGCCGAATCATCAACGAGGCTCGAGGCACTATCCACATCACCACTTACATCCTGGGCCGGGGGGACGTCGGCGACACGCTCATCGCGTTGCTGGCACGCAAGGCCGCCGGCGGCGTCTCGGTCCGCCTGCTGCTTGACTCGGTGGGCTCCTGGCGCATCGGCCGCAGGTACCTGGCGCCGCTGGTGGAGCAAGGTGCGCGGATCGCCTTCTTCATGCCGGTACTGCACATCCCCTTCCGGGGGCGGGCCAATCTGCGCAATCACCGCAAGGTCGTGGTCGTGGATGGTGAGATTGCCCTTGCCGGTGGTATGAACCTGGCCCGCTCGTACATGGGCCCGATCACGGACCACGGCTACTGGCGAGACCTCTCGGCCGTCGTACACGGGCCGGCCGTGACGGACCTGGAGTCGCTCTTCTTCTCCGACTGGGAGTTTGCCACCGGTGAGCATCTCAAGGCTCGGCCCACATCCCCGCAGCGCGTATCGACCGATCCTTCCCAGGAAGAGCAGGCGGCCTCGCCGCCCGGTGGAAGCATGGTGCAGGTCGTCGCCAGCGGGCCAGATGTGGCTGACGACCCGCTCTACGAGACCCTCGTTTCCACGTTCTTCTCCGCCCGTGAACGGATCTGGATCGTCACTCCGTACTTCGTGCCCAATGAAATGCTGGCGCATGCCCTGAACCTCGCGGCGCGGCGCGGAGTGGACGTACGCCTGATTGTGCCGGCACGTTCCAATCACCTCACTGCGGACCTGGCGCGCGAGAGCTACCTCCGGGAACTGCACGAGGCTGGCGGCCAGGTACTGCTCTATCAGGCGGCCATGCTCCACGCCAAGGCGGTGATCTTCGACGATCAACTCACCGTCATCGGCTCGGCGAACATGGACAACCGCAGCCTGTTTTTGAATTACGAGGTGGCGCTGTTTCTCTTCAGTCGTGAGCAGGTGCAGGACGTCTCCGCGTGGGCGCTAAGGCTCCAGGAGGACTGCCTGCGCGAGCTGCCCAGGCCGGGGTGGACGCGCGAACTGGCTGAGAACATCGTCCGGCTGTTCTCGCCGCTCCTGTGAACGCTCGGGCAGAGGGCGAGGCACGCACCATTCCATGCCTCGACTCGACCGGGCCGGCCCGCGCCGCTGGCTTGTGCGGGGTCATTGCGACGCCTGGCGACGCCGGTCCACGGCGGCACGGCGGAGCCGCACATTGAGTATTGGCGACGACTCCTTGAGTGCCAGAGACGGGCTGCCGATGGTGGCCCGGCTGCTCATCGCGGTACTGTCGAACCGGTCCTTCCAGAGCTCCAGTAGCCATCCCAGGAAAACTTCGAGGTCGGCCTGCTCGGGAACGCGATAGCGGGCGGAGCTGGAGTCGCCCGGGCCGACGTGGATGGTGATCGCCTCCGGCAGTGCGGGGAAGGCGTCCTCGTCCGTTCGGTCGTCGCCCGCAACGAAGGCCAGCGCGGTTCGGTCCTTGATGCGGTCCTGGATCCAGCGCACGGCCGAGCCCTTGTTCCAGTCGAGCCGGGGACGGACCTCGAAGTTCATCTTTCCCTCGAAGATCGCCAGGTCGGGGTGGTCCGGCGGCGCGATCAGGTGCACGATCGATTCGATCTGCGCGCGGGCTTCCGGCTCAGCTCGGCGGTAGTGGATCGTGGTGGTGAGGCCTTTCAGATCAATCTGGACGCCGGGGATGAGCAAGGGAAGGCCGGCCACCTTGTTACTGAAGGCTTCGACCGCGGCGCGGCTGCGCCCCGCCTCGGGGTGCAAGAAGCGCAGCGGGCCACCCTCGATTTCCAGGCCATGGTTGCCGCTGTAGACCACGCCGGAGAGACCCACGCGGCTTTTCAGATCCGCCAGGGAGCGTCCGCTGATCACGCATACGAGGATCCCCTCGAGCAAGGCAAGCTCTTCGAGGATCGCTCGCGTTTTCGTGGTCATCCGAGCCTCTTCCGGCTCGGCGACGATGGGGGCAAGGGTGCCGTCGAAGTCCAGGTAAAGAACCAGGCTCGAGGCGCCGTTGACCCGTGCCTCGATGTCGCTGCGATGGTCGTCAAGGAGAAGCGGCATATCGAATGTTCCGATCATTCAGTCGCGTCTGGAAGGTCGAAGCTGAGCAAGGTGGAGAGGATCTTCCCCGCCCAGCGGTAAACGTTGTTTTCCTTCACGGTCTGTTGCATCCGCTGCATCCGCCGCTTCTGCTCGGCCGGGTCCATCTCCACGGCCTGAAGGATCGCCGAGGCGAGTTCGTCGATCGCGAACGGATTGAACTGTACCGATTCCGCCAGCTCCCGGGAGGAGCCGGTGAATTGTGAGAGGAGAAGAACGCCTTCCTGGTCGAGGCGGCTGGCCACGAACTCCTTCGCCACCAGGTTCATGCCGTCGTGCAGCGAGCTGACCACGCAGAACCGTGCCAGGCGATGCAGCGACATCATCTCGACCGGGTTGAAGTTTCGCTTGAGGTAGAGCAAGGGGCGCCAGCGGCCCTGGCTCCATTTCCAGTTCAGCCGCTCGACGAGCCGGTCGATTTCGATGTCGATGGCCTGGTACTGCGGCACGAGCTGGCGGCTCGGCACGCCGACCTGGAAGAACACCAGCCGCTCGCGGTACGCGGGGTTCTGTTCGAGGAACTGATCGATCGCCCTGATGCGTTCTGGAATTCCCTTGGTGTAGTCGATCCGCTCCATGCCCACGCCGAGGATCTTGCCCTCGAGCTGATACCGGGTACGGAACTGCTGCATCGCGACCTCGACAGCAGGGCTGGCGGCAAGCGCCTGGTGGGCCTCGAAGTCGATGCTGATCGGAAAGGGCCGCACCAGCGTGGACCGGCCTCCCCGGATCACCTCGAGCGTCTCCTGGTCGATCCGGGCCTCCAGCGTGCGTTCCACGGTCGTCACGAAGTTCTGGCAATGATACCGCAGATGAAATCCGAGCAAGTCGTTGCCCAGAAGCCCGTCGAGCAGTTCCTCGGTCCAGGGGAAAACCCGGAAGGTCTCGGGGTTGGGCCAGGGAATATGCCAGAACTGTGCCACGATCAACTTCGGGTTCCGGTCCTTGAGATACCGCGGCAGCATGGCGAAATGATAGTCCTGGATGAAAATGAGGGCCGGCTCGTCTCCGGCTTCTTCCACCACGGCGTCTGCAAACAGGGCATTGACCTGGCAGTACGTCTGCCACTGGCTGGCCCGGAATGTGGGCCTGGTGAATGTGATATGGCAGAGCGGCCAGAGACCCTCGTTGGCGAGGCCGTGATAGTACTCTTCCTCCTGCTGCTTGCTGAGCCAGAGTCGTCGCAGCGTGTAAGCAGGCTTCTCCGGCGGAACTCCGACGTGGTCGTGCTCGTCAACGGTCAGCCGGTCGGCATCGCCCGAGCCATGCGCCACCCAGACCCCTCCCGAGGCCCGCATCACCGGATCAAGTGCAGCCGCCATGCCGCTGGCTGGCCGGATGCACTCAATGGCATCGCCGGCAAACCGGTGCTGGTACGGCTCTCGATTGGCCACCACGATGATCTGCTGGCCGTTCAGCTTGCCGGCAATCAGGGAATGAAGCGCAGCCTCAGTCCACATGGTCGGTCGATACCCCGGTAAAACCTGATCCGTACCGCTCGAAGAGCCGGGGCTGTACCTACGTCGCCCCCGGAGCCTGGAGTCTCAGCGCCAATGGATGAACGTGCCACTCTCGCTTCTGTCAGCGCATCTGCACTTCGCCGGTCCGCGTTCACTCCTGAGTGGGCGACATGGCCCTTGCAAACCGCGGATCGTTCATGCTTCGGTCACCAGATCTTCGATCGCCTCCGCTGGCCCGGCGATTCGCCTTGAGCCCCGAACCGTGAGCAGCCCCTTCAGGAGCGGCGGGGCCAGGAACGTGGTCACAAGCACCATGAGCGTGGCCCCGGCGAACAATCCCTTGGAGAATACCCCCGTGGAAAGCCCCATCTGGGCAAAGATCAGCCCAACCTCGCCCCGCGGAATCATGCCCACCCCGATCACAGTCTTGTTGCCCTTGAACCAGAAAGGCGAATAGCCTGCAAACAGCTTGCCAAGAATGCCGCTGAGACACAAAACAGTCCCCACCAGCAGTGCCCATCGTCCATCCGGGGTCGCGGGATTGAGCGAACGCAGGTCCACCGAGGCGCCGACCGTGATGAAGAAGAGAGGAACGAAGAAGTGCCCGAGTGCGGTCACTCCTTTTTCGATCTCGCCGGCACGCGGCAGCGGGGCCAGCAGCATTCCGGCGGCGAAAGCCCCCAGAATGGTCGCGGAACCAAGGCGTGCGGCCAGCCAGGCCAGCGCCAGTGCCGCGATGAGAGCCAGGATGGTCGGTGTACCGGGAAGGTCGATCCCGCCGGCGGCCCAACTGATCCAGGGGGCGAGATACGTTCCAACCAGCATGACTCCGGCCAGAAACCCGAACGCGATCGCAGCGGTGGTCACCACCGAAAGCAAAGTGACGGAGTCACCCCGGGTCAATCCGGCCACCACGGTGAGAATCACCAGGCCGAAAACGTCGTCGAGCACCGCGGCACCCAGGATGATCTGTCCTTCCAGGTCGTGGAGGCGTCCCAGATCAGCCAGCACCCGCGCGGTGATCCCCACGCTCGTCGCGGTCAGGGTCGCCCCCGCCATGATCGCCTCCAGCTCGGCAAGACCCAGCAGCCGGCAGGCCACGTACCCCAGCCCGAAGGGCAGGATCACTCCCACGACCGCCACGGACAGGGACGTCGCTCCCACCCGGGCCAGCATCCTCAGGTCGGTCTCCAGGCCGATCGCCAGAAGCAGGAGGAATACGCCAAGCTCGGAAAGCATGTGGATCGTTTCGTACCCGGGATGCACGAGCCGGAGCCCGGACTGACCCACAATCACCCCAGCCACCAGCTCTCCCAGGACAGCGGGCTGGCCCACCTTCTGAGCCAGGGCGCCACCGAGCTTGGCTGCGCCCAGCATGATCGCGAGCATGGCAAACAGGTGGGATACCTCAAGATGCTCCATCGCTTGCCGCCTCTTCTCCACCGCTTCCCCGGGCGCCCGACTCGGCGCTCCTTCGCACTCTGTGCGCAAAAACCAGATTGTATGGGAAGCTGGCTCTTCCATGCACCGGCTTTTACGAGCTTTCTCAGGAAGATCTTGCCGATTTCTCCCCGGCAGGAAAGCCCCGGCGCGCGATGTGCCGCGATCGTCAAACGGGGACCACGGTCCCTGACACGTCAGCGACCGGCGGACCGCATCCTGGCGGAGGTCCGGTCCGGAACAAGAATCCGAGGAGGTAGTGATGATCGGTTCTTTGATTGGTTGGGTCGTCCTTGGCTTGATCGCCGGCTTTCTTGCTCGGCTTATCCATCCCGGTAGTGATGCCATGGGATGGGTGGCCACGATCGTGCTGGGCGTGCTTGGCTCCCTTGTGGGCGGAGGCATCGCGTACGTTCTGAAGCTGGGTACGTCTCCCTACGAGCCCGGGGGCTGGATCCTGGCTACGCTCGGGGCGGTGATCCTCCTGGCCATGGGCTGGTTCGGCACACGGTCACGCGTCTCCGTGTAGCTTGAACCAGCCATTGCCCGGCGCCGCTTGCGCAGAGCGACGGATCGATCAACCGATCGCCGCCGGTGCCGCATTTCGTGCCTTGTCCGATCCACTCGAACAACCTTCAACAATGAGGAGACGACGTATGAACGCAGCAGCCATCACGGCCGTCCTTTCCCTGGGCCTGCTGGCCAGCCCTTATGCGCTGGCCGGGACCGAGGACCACAAGAAGAGCGGTGAAGAACAATCTGGCGAGCACAAGACCATCCAGGGTGTGGTCGCCGGGGTGACGGTCGTGGGCGAGACGATGGTCGACTACGAGTCGCACCGCGCAGTCACCGCCGAGAAGGACTTCCTGACGATCGTCGGCCACCCCAAGCATCACGTGCCGGGTGGCGAGCAAGCCCGCCAAGAGCAGCAGGAGCACGGCTCCGGCAGCCAGGCGCAGGGCTCAGCAAAGCAAGACAAGGAGGTGCGGCAAACCTCCGGCAATGAGAAGCGGTCGGGAGAAGCAAAACATGAGTCAGGCGAGAAGTCCGGCCGCTCCGCGAACATCTACATGATCGGCGTCTCTCGCGACACCGAGGTCTGCGAGTGCCAGGGCGAAAGCAAGAAGAAGTGCGACCTGGCTCGGCTCGAGATCGGCGATCGGGTCGAGATCGAGTACACGCCCGTCCAGGCGTCGCAGGCGCAAACCGGCGACACGCGGCACGGCCGGCACCGCATGATGCGCGGGGAAGCTCGTTCGATCATGATCGTGCACGAGGAAGGCCAGCACGAGGAGAGTTCCAGCTCGCATGAGTCGGGCAACAAGGAAGAGAAGACCGAGAAGGACAAAAGCGGGAAAGTGAAGGGCTGAAGCCGCTTCCTGACCGCGGCGATGACCGGGCGGGCGGACCTGAAACAGCCGCCGGCCCGGCTCGCCGCCTGCAATCGCTCGGGGCGTTGCCTGCGGGCCTTGCCCTCACGTCCCCGGGACAGCCGCCGTGGGCTCGCCGCGCGACCGCAACTCCACGAGCTGCTCTTGGAGCATCTCCAAATGCAGCCGCATATGGTAGAACTCTTCCATGTAGCTGAGCGGCACGTCCACATAGGCAACCTGATGCTCGATCTCCTCGAGCCGCTGGATTTCCTGGTCCAGCTCGGCGCCCGAGAGGCCGCTCGCCAGTTTCTGGTCGATGTCCCGCAGGTCCTTGTACCAGAGATAGATCTTCCTGCGGGTTCGCCATCGCAGCAAAGGCGGTGCGGCGCGGATGAGCGGCATCATCAACATGACCAGCGGAATGACCATCACCTTCGCCCGATCCACGAGCGATGCCAGCCAGAATGGCAGCAGCCTTTGCAGTACCGGCTGGCCGGACTGGTAGAACCGACTGGCCTCTTCACTGAGCCGGAAATCGCAGAATGCCTCGGAGGGGAACTCACCGGAATCGGAGAGTACGTCTCCCTTGCCGTGGATGCGCGCCGCAGCCATCAGCAAGAGGGGCACGAGCGCGGGGTGGAAGTCCTTGCGGACGACCAGCATGGCCGTGGGGGCCAGCAGGGCGATGTCATGGTCCGGGATGTTGCGGCCGAGGTTCACCAGGCCCGCGGGCACCGTAACCGGTGACAGGAACCGGAAGCGGCGGTGGTACGCCTCGCGCTGGTCGAAGCTCAGCAATCTCACGTCGTCGTCATGCAGCAGCTCCAGAATGTACTCGGCCTCGAAGGCGGCAACGAAGAACGCGGCGTCCAGCTCTCCCTTGCGCAACGCCCTGGCAGCGGTTTCAACATCCTGGTGAACCAGGACGGGCGACGATGTCCCGGCAGTCGATCCAGGCTTACCTGCGGTGTCGGCCATCCCGTTGGCGGCCAGTAGCCGCATGGAGACGGCGTGAGTGCCACTGCCGGTCGGCCCGACCCCTATACGTTTTCCTGCGAGCTGGGTCAGCCGCGCCAGCGGCGCACTGCCCCGGTAGAAGATCCAGAGCGGCTCCCGGTAAAGGCTTCCCAGGGCATCGAACTGCGCCAGTTGCCCGGGTGTGGCCACGCCGCTCTGCACGATGGCCACCGACACGCCGGAACTGCGCTGCTCCAGCAGTTCCAGGTTCTCCACCGATCCGGCCGTCTCGCGGACCTCGACATTCAGTCCGTGCTTCTTCAGCTCCCTGGCATACTCGAGGGCGAACCGGTGGTAGGCTCCGTCGCGGCTACCGCTGGCAATCACCAGCGTGTGGGGCGGGGGCGGCTCCACGAACATCACGTATGTCGCCGCCAGCGCTGCCATGCACAGCGCGAAGATCCAGGCCCAGAAAACCACGGCGTATCGGTTTCGGCCGCGCGACGGGCGCAGCTCCACGGCCTGCCGGTTCGAGGATGGCACGACCCGATCTCCTGAAGTTCCACGCTTCTCCGGCATGGCCGCGGTCTGCTCGTGCATCCGCTGGCGACGCCGCTGGATCTGGAGCTATCATACACTGTCGGGGACCTCTCTCCTCTGCGTGAGATCGACATGAAGCGTGCGACGACGTCGGCGTTCACTCTTGTCTTGGTGGGCGTTCTCTGTCCGAGTGCCATGGCCCAGCATCTTTGGTGGAACCTGGAAGGCGAGCGTGATGGTCGGTGGCTCTGCGGCGAGATCACCGTGCTGGCGACGCATCCCGGCATTTACTATTGCGGGGCGAACTGGCATCCCGGCGAGCCGGCGGGCGGTTATTGCGGCATTCAGCACAACGGCCCGCGCGAGCGTCGGACAATCTTTTCGATCTGGGACACCAGCGACGAGTTGCATCCCAGGGTGACCTTCGCCGACCCTGAGACGATTCACGACCGTTTCGGAGGCGAGGGCGAGGGCGCGCACACCCACATGCTCTGGCCCTGGAAAGAGCGCCAGACTTTCTCCTTCCTGGTGCGGAAGCAACCCGGGAAAGAGCCCGGCACGACGAACGCCAGCTACTTCATCTTCGATCGAACCAGGAGCGTTTGGCGGCACAGCGCCACGATCACCAGTCCCGATGGCGGCAAGCCCAGCGTGGCCACGATGGGAGGCGGCTTGAACTCGTTCCTGGAGAACTTCGCCGGCAGGGACAAGCAGGTGCCAAAACTCGCCCTGTACCGGCTCTGGCTCGGCCCGCGCCTGGATCTTTTGAAACCGCTCACTCGAGCGCGGGGAGACGGGCTCTGGGGTCAAATGCATGACGCCTACTTCCTCGCAGAAGGTGATCGGGAGAAACTGACAGATCTGTTCTCCGCACTCGAGCCCATCTACGGCAAGCCCGTCATCGGCGGCCAGGGAACCTCGCTAGCGCCACTCTCCGAGCGTCCCGCTCCATTTTCCGTGACCGAGAAATTCGACACTCCTCGCTGATCTCCACCGAGGAGGGTGGCACAGGTCAGGCGTTTTGGGGTTGAAAGATAGGGCTTGCGTCCCCGTGAATGAAGTTACCTGGCCTCAGCACGAAAGGACGCAAGCATGGGCACGGATGCACCCACGACTGTCCTTATACCGGTTTTCTGCGCTCCCAAGAAGGCCCCCTGACCAGCTGATGGCTTTCCTCGACAACCCACTCAGCGAGCGCGTCCGGACCAGCAACCACGTGGAGCGTACCCACCGGATGTTTCGCTTTCTGGAGAAGGTGCGGTACAGGTGGCGGCGCCGTCGAACACTGGCGCGGTTTGTGGTGTTGACGCTGGACGAGGTGTGGAGCAGTTGGCAGCCCCCCCCAGCCCAAAGTCAGCCGTGAACCGACGTCGGGCAAGGAGCCCGGAACGCAACACCAGGTCGGACAAGGATCATGTCACGCCGCGTAAGATTCGGTGGAGATCAGCGGGGAGTGTCGTTTGTTTTGGGCTATTTCGCACGCTGATGCGGTGCGGGTGAGCCTCGGAAGGGTCGCGCCGCCGGGCCCCTGGCGGCGCCTGGGTCCTGGTGCCTGCAAGCCGCCGGGCACACGAGGAAGCGGGCGGACCACGCCGTCATTGTCAGTTTACGGAGCAGGACGGAGGATCTGTGGGCGCATGGTCATCCGCACAGTTCATGAGGCAGTGCCGGGGGCGGCTCCGAAGCGACGGTAGAGCACCGGGAGGCCCAGCAGATTCAGTGCGGTCGAGGTCACCAGGCCGCCGAGGATGACCAGGGCCATCGGGCCCTCGATCTCGCTCCCCGGCTGGTCCGAGCTGGCCGCGATGGGGAGCAGTCCCAGGGCCGTGACCAGCGCGGTCATGAGCACGGGTGCCAGGCGTTCCCGTGCGCCGCGGAAGATCAGGTCCGGTCCCCAGGGGAGCCCCTCGACCTCGTGGAGATGCTGCCAGTGCGAGACCATCATGATGCTGCTCCGCGTCGTGATGCCGAACAGGGTCACGAAACCAACCAGCGAGCCGACGTCGAGCACGCCGCCCCTCATGTAGACCACGGCCACGCCCCCCACCAGGGCGAACGGGAGATTGGCCAGGATCAGGATCAGCTGTCGCAGCGAGCCGAAGGCCATCCAGAGGATCAGGAGGATGCCCGCGCCGGCGGCCGAGCCCAGCAGGAGCAACTCCCGCTCGGTCGCCTGCTTGATCTCGTGAGCGCCGGTGAAGACCAACGTCACGTTCGGCAGGGCCAGCTTCTGGACCCGCTGCCTGGCCTCGGCCACGAACGACTCGATGTCGCGCCCCTGGACGTTGCAGGTCACGAGTTGCTGACGGAGCCCGCCCTCGTGGCGCACGAGGAAGCGAGCTTCGGAGAGGAAGACATCCGCAACCTGCCTGAGTCGGAGCCGATCTCCGGCCCCCACCAGCGGCTCTGGGCCGGCCGATGCCGCCGTCGCCGTCGCCGTCACCGCAGGGGCGGAGGCCGCGGAGTCGGCGCTCGGTACGGAGATCCATAGGTTGGCCAGTGCCTCGGGGTCATTCCGCACGTTCGGGTCGAGGATGACGACCACGTTGATGACCCGGTTGCGGTCGTACGCCTGAGCGACCTCCGCGCCCTGGTAGGCGGCGTGGACGGCCTCGAGAATCTCCGCGCGGCGCAGATTGTGCCGGGCGGCGTCCTCCGGGCGCACCCGGACCACCAGTTCGGGCTGGCCGGCCTGAGGCTCGGGGCGGACATTGTCGGCGCCGGGCACGCCGCCGATCGCCTCGGCGATGTCGCGGGCGGCCCGGTCCAGCTCGCCCAGGTCGTCGCCGTAGATCTTCACCGCGACAGGCGCGATCGAGCCCGAGATCGTCTCCTCGATGCGTTCGGACAGGAACGAGAAGACCTCGAACGAGAACCCCGGGAAGTTGTCTCGCAAGGAGGCCTTGAGCGATCCCTCCACGGCCTCGAACTCTTCCCCCTCCAGCTCCTTGAGCCCGACCTCGATCTCGCTGTACTCGACGCCCCAGGTATCCTCGCCCAGCTCGGCCCGCCCGGCCTGCTGCGCGACGCTCGTGACCGCCGGGATCCTCTTCAATTCTCGTACCAGGGCGCCACCCGCGGCCATCGACTGCGGCAGTGAAGTGCCCGGCAGGCCCTGCATGTGGAGGATGAAGTGGTTCTCGCGCATCTCCGGCAGCGACTCGCCGCCGAAGTGGTCGAGCGCCCAGCCCGCGGCAGCCACAAGCAGAACGACCGAGGTCACGACCAGGGCCAGCTCGCGGTCGAGCCGGCGCACGAGCCGCTCGTAGACGTTCTGGAGCCCCCGGAGCAGCGGGGGCTCCTCGGCGCCGCCGGCCCCCGGCAGCAGGATCAGCGCCAGGGCCGGCGTGACGGTCAGGGCCACCGCCAGCGAGGCGAGCACCGCCAGGGCGTAGGCATACCCAAGCGGGGAGAAGAGCCGTCCCTGGAGGCCGCTCAGGAAGAAGACCGGCACGAACACGAGCACGACGATGAAGGTGGCGTAGACGACGGCTCTGCGGACCTCGAGCGAGGCCGACAGCACGACAGCCGCCGCCGAGCGCGGCTGGCCCAGCCGGGCATTCTCGCGGAGTCTTCGGAAGATGTTCTCCACGTCGATGATGGCGTCGTCCACGACCTCGCCGACGGCGATGGCCAGCCCGCCCAGGGTCAAGGTGTTCAGGCTCACGCCGCCCAGCCAGAGCACTACGATCGCCCCCAGCAACGACAGAGGAATCGCCGTCAGCGAGATCAGGGCCGTCCGCACGTTGAACAGGAAGACGAAGAGGACGACCGCGACCAGGACCGCGCCCAGGAGCAACGCGTGCGTAACGTTGCCGACGGCGCGCGCGATGAAGTCCGCCTGTCGGAAGAGCGCCGGGTGATAGACGATCCCCTGCCCCTCCATGGCGGGCCGCATGCGGTCCAGCTCGGCCTCGACCCGGCGGGTCGTCTCGGGCGTATCCCCGCCGTACTGCTTGAAGATGTTGAGCGTGACGGCGGGCTGGCCGTCGACGGCCGCGTCACCGAACTTCGGCTCCGGGGCCTCGACGACGCGGGCCACGTCGCGGAGTCGCACCGGATGACCTGCGGATGTCGTCACCACGGCCTCGCCCAGCTCGGCGGCGGAGCGGACCTGAGCCTCGACCCGCACGATTGAGCGCTGGTGCTCGTTCTCCTGGAAGCCGGCGCCGCGAACCCCGGTGCCGCGCCGGGCCGCGTCGAGGACGGAGGTCAGGCTCAGGGCGTGGGCGGTGAGCTGGTCCGGGTCGATCTGGACCTGGAATTCGCGGACGCCCCCGCCGAAGAGGGAGACCTGGGCCACGCCCCGGACCGCCAGCAGCCGCGGCCGCAAGGTCCACTGCACCCAGTCGCGCAACTCCAACGGCGAGAGCTTCGTGGAGGTGAAGCCGACCACAAGGAGCCGGCCGGTGGAGGAGGTGAGCGGGCCGAGCCGGGGCGGCCGAACCCCCTTGGGGAGATGCCCGCCCACCTCCGCGAGCCGCTTGGCGACAAGCTGCCGCGCCCGATAGATGTCGGTGTTGTCCTGAAAGATGAGCGTACTGACCGAGAGCCCCTGGATCGATTGCGAGCGCAGCACGTCCAGGCCGGGGATGCCCAGCAGCGCCTGCTCGATCGGCAGGGTGACGAGCGGCTCGACCTCGTCGGCGGCGAGCCCCGGCGCCTCGGTCTGGACGACGACCTGGGGCGGCACGAACTCGGGGAAGACGTCCAGCCTGGCATGCTCCACGGCGAAGAACCCGAAGGCCAGCAGCAGCGCGGAGAGGACGACGACGACGGCCCGGTTGTGGATCGAACAGCGGACGATGGCCTGGAGCATGGCAGTTCGTGAATCTCCTGCGGTGGACGGTGAACGACGGGGGCCGGAGCGGGAACCGTGTTCCGCGGGCGATGACCGTCGAAATCCTGTTCAATCGGCGTTCACGTCACTGCGAAATTCCTCGGAGAGCAGGATCTGGCCCCCGCGCTGAATGACCACGTCGCCGGGATCCAGGCCCGATGGGTCCGGGGTCTGGCGCGCGGCGACAACCCAGGCACCCGGCTCCTGGCCCAGCAGGCGCACCTCGCGGCGCTGGTAGGCGCCCGGCTTGACCCGCACGTAGACCAGCGCCCGTCCCTGATGAAAGAGGACGGCCCCGACGGGAACCGCCACGGCCGGTCGTGACCGGCCATTCAGGGGCGTCATCAAGGCCTTGACCTGAAGCCCCGGAAGCCAGGGGATCCCGGGGTTGTCCCCCTCCGGGGCGACTGACCTGGATTTTCCGTCCGCGTCCTCGATCCGTGCCGGTTCGGACTCATACCAGTAACCGACGTACTGCGACGCGGCATCCACGCGGGGTGCAGGGCCCACCGGAGTGGCCTCGACGGTCGGGGGAGATCCAGGCCGCTCTCCCGGGCTCAGGATCCCGACCGCGGCAACCGACGGCGACGCGATCGCCTGGAGTCGCAACGGGCCGGGCGGGCCAGCCGTCAGCAGCTCCGGCGGGATTTGCAGCCGCGCCAGCATCCGGCGGAGATCGATGAGCTGGGCTACCAGGCCCCCCGCCTCGATCGCCATTCCCGGCCGCGCCGCCAGCTCCGTGACCTCGCCCTCACCCGGCGACACGAGCGGCTGGCTGTAGGCGGTCGTCTCCCGGTGGCCCGGCCGATCGACCTCCTCGAGCGACTTCTGCCAGAGCTCGACGGCCGCCGAGGCCATCGCGAGCTGGGTCTCGGCGTCGGCCAGCAGGACCTTGGCGTCGTCGAGCTGCTGGCCGGGAACGATCTGGGACCGGGAGACGCTGTCGATGCGACGGACGCGCTCGCGCTGGAGTGCGACAATCTGCTCGGCGCCATGCCTCTTCAGGCGGGCGTTGTTGAGATTATCTTGCAGGGTGAGCCGCTCCTGGGCCGAGACGCGGATGTCGATCCAGCCCAGGGTCTGCCCCGAGTGGACCCAGCGCCCGGGTGCCGGCCAGGGAGCACCGGCGGCGGCCCTGAGCGTGCCGGAGTAAGGCGCTCGCAGCTCGACCACGGCCCTCGGATTCCAGACGACCTGCCCGTAGACGGCAACCCGTTCTGCCCAGGAGACCGCCTGCGCAGGTGCCTCCTCCAGCCCGTACCGGCGGGCCTGCTCGATCCCCAGCTCCACGACACCCGCCCTCGTTCGCCGTGGCGATTGGACCCTGTCCTCCTCCCCTTCCCTCACGCGCTCGGATCGCATCTGACTGTTCACCCAGTAGGCGCCCGAGAGCAGGCCGCCGAGCAGCCCGAGGGCCATGAGCCACTTGAAGAGCGTGAGAATGCGGCGAAGAAGCATCAAAGGTCTCCTGGCCTGGGTGTCGACTGCCGGCTTCTCGAGGCCTCACTGCGGGCCGGCCACAGTGCTCTGGAGGGCACCCGGCAGCGTCCCGCTCACGCCGCTCTGCTGTTGCTGCTGGAATTGCAGGAGGACGCCGCCGAGCCCGGCCGGAACACCCGGCGTGGCCTGGAGCGCCGTGCCGATCTCCGTCGGGTTCAGGCCCCCAACGAGCTGGAGGCCGCAGATCTCGATGGCGACCTTGCGGAGCGATGTCAACGCGTCGATGTACGAGGTCCTCGTCTGGTGGTAGAGGTCCTGGGCGTCCCGGACCCGCATGAAGTCGAAGCCGGCCTGCCCCTGCCGGAAGCCCTGCGTCGTCAGTTCGATGTTCTCTCGGGTCCGCGGCAGGATCTCGCGCAGGTGCTCGACCTGATTTCGCGCACTTTGATACTGCTGGAAGGAGGTCGCGAGCTGGTCCGCCAGGGCCAGCCTGAGGCGCTTGTATTCCTGCTGTTGCTGGCTGAGCATTCCCTCGGCATTCATAATGGCACCCCGGTTGCGGTTCCAGGCCGGAATGGGGGCCGAGACCAGGGTGCTGACCTGGTCGTATTGCCTGACGTAGTCGCGCTGGATGACGGTCTGGACGTTGACGTTCGGGATCACCAGGCGTTTCTGAAGCTGCACCTCGAGCTCGGCCTCGCGGACCTGGGCGGCCTGGGCGCGGAGCACCGGGCTCTCGCAGAGCAAACGCTCCAGGCTCTCGTCCCAGTCGAGCCTGGGGATGTTGGACTCGATGTCGTCGGGAAGGCGGGCCGGCGTCAGGCGGGCGACGCCGACGACGTTGGCGAGCTGCCGCCAGGCGGCCTGGTGCCGCAGCCGCGCGTCCTGCAACGAGGCGCGCACGGCGCTGAGGTGGATCTCCGCCTGAAGCAGGTCCGGGCGGGACGCCTGCCTGGCTTCCAGCAACTGGCGAACGGTCGTCAGGTCGTCCGCGGCCAGCCGCGCGAGCTCCTCCGCGGTGGCCATCGCCTGCTGGGCGCCCAGGACCTCGTAATAACGGATCCGCACGTCATTGAGAACGCGGCCAACCTGCGCGTTCATCTGAAGAATACGCCACTCGACCTCGACGCGTTCCGCCCGGCCCACGATCCGCAGCTTGCCTGCCGTGACGATGTCCTGGCTGATGAACACACCCTGCGTGGCTCCCTCCGACATCCGGGAAGGCGTCGACTGGACCCAGCCAGCGGTGGGATTCGGGTAGCGCGTGAGCTGGCGGAGCAAGCCCTGTTGCTGGAGCACCAGCGCCTCGGCCGCCTTGATGGTTGGGTTGTTGCCCAGGGCCATCTTCTCGAGGTCGAGGAGAGACAGTGGAGCCGGTCCGGCGGCTCGTCCCGCATCGGCGCGCGGGACGATCGGCTTCTCGGAGGGGGCCGGGGCCGAGGATGGCGCAGGCGCCGGCGCAGCAGCCGTAGCCGGCAGTGGCAAGGCTGACGGCACGCCTTCGCGAACCTGGGTGCCGGCGGGCCGGAGGTCCCGCATGTCGCCAGTCGAGGTTGACGCCCGCGGAGGCGTGGCTGCGGGGTGGGCCGGGACGCCGGGCGTCGCCGCACGGGGAGGAGCCGCGGGGGGCGCCGCGGGCTTACGTCGCGGCAATCGGACCCCGGCGATGCTGGTGCGTCCCTGAGGCTCCGTCAACGAGGCCGAGCCGGGTGGCCCGTCGGCCCGGCCGACAACCATCCAGCCGGCCAGCGCTGCCGACCAGGTCACGAGCACCGGGAACATTCGCCTCGGCATGCAACACACCTCCCGGGGCGCTCGTACCATTCCAGCGATCGGGCTCTTGCCGGGAACGCGTGGGGACTGAGTCTTCGGGGTGGCCGATGTGCCCGCACCCGCGGGCGGTTCAAGACACGAGCTGGCCGGTCCAGGCTTCATTGCCAGCCGGCGCATGCCGGCCATCGGCCGTCTTCCGAACGCCCTCAGAACAGGAAGATCTGGAGCCAGGCGTGGCGGAGGTTGGGTGGAAGCGGCGGCAGCCTGAGAACCTCGCGCAGCGCTTCAAGCGTGCTCGCAGGCGACCGGGCCGCGATGGGCGGCAGGAACAGCGGAGCAACCGGGCCGAGGAGATCGGCAGCGGAAAAGGCGGACAGTCCGGGCAGGTTGCCCACCCCGGAATCGTCTCCCACGCCACCATCGGGTATCTCGATGCTGGCCGGCTGCGGCGACTCGATGATCGACCGGCAGAAATCGGCGGCGGCCTCCGCCTGCCGAAGCGGCGTGCCCGTCAAGGCAGCGATCATGGCCATCAATCCCGCGACACGCCGCATCCGAGACCACCCCCTCATCCCTAAGATCGGTAGAGGCGGACGGAAAATCAAGGCAGAATGGACCCGGCCTCCCAGGAAGGGGGCTCGCCCCTGATCGCCCTGACAGCCTCGATACCTGCGACATCCACCTGGCGCGGGGGTGGGAAACCCGTCCTGACGCCTGCGCGAGCCGGCTGCCGTGAGGCTGGTGGGACCGATCACGAAATCAGCGCTGTCTTTGATCATTCCGAGAGCGCGAGTCTTTCTGGCTTTTTCCGACACTCCTCGCTGAGCTCCACCGAGGAGGGTGGCACAGGTCAGGCGTTTGGGGTTGAAAGATAGGGCTTGCGTCCCCGTGAATGAGGTTACCTGGCCTCAGCACGAAAGCATGGGCACGGATGCACCCAAGACTCTCTTTATACCGGTTTTCTGCGCTCCCAAGAAGGCCCCCTGCCCAGCTGATGGCTTTCCTCGACAACCCACTCAGCGAGCGCGTCCGGACCAGCAACCACGTGGAGCGTACCAACCGGATGTTTCGCTTTCTGGAGAAGGAGGCGCTACAAGTGGCGGCGCCGTCGAACACTGGTGCGGTTTGTGGTGTTGACGCTGGACGAGATGTGGAGCAGTTGGCAACCCCCCCCAGCCCAAAGTCAGCCGTGAACCGACGTCGGGCAAGGAGCCCGGAACGCAACACCAGGCCGGACAAGGATCATCTCACGCCGCGTAAAGCTCCTGCCCCGCCGCTGGGTCGTGGAGCGAACCTTCCCCTGGTTAGGACGATTTTGCAGAATGAGCAAGGATTATGAGTTCCGTCCAGAAGCGTACTCTTCAATAATGCATATGGTTATGATCAACTTTATGGTGAGCCGGCTTGCCACTGCCCAAGCCAAGCAGCTTTCCAAGCTCCCTCTCAGCCATTTTCTGCATCGCTCCAGCCCGGCTGCTCTCCGAGAGCGCCGGGGAGATGGGCGATGTCGCACAGTCGGGCGAGCCTCACCATCAGAGCTGGCGGGTCGACGGGTGGCTGTGCCGGAGATCAAGCCAGGTGACCGCCGAAGCTGCGCGGCGCACCGGACGAGCGCACTTGAATTCCTCGAACTCCCGTGCCATGCGTTCGAAGCGGCTCACGGCCCGTGGCCCGTCCGTGGTATCCCACGTGTTTGATCGTGCCGAGCATGCCCACTACCGTAACGCGACCGGTCTCGCCCTCGAGGAAGCTGCTGCGATCGCCGGGCCGATCATCGGGCCGGCCGCTTCGGCCAGTCGACACGCGACAAGTCGGCGAGGGCCAGCAGCAGTGCCTGAGTTCCTTTGCGGCCGTAGCCCTGGGCCGCCACGGCTCGGTAGAGCTGCTCGGTCAGGGCCAGGCCGGGGAGCGCCAGGCCCATGCGCCGCGATTCGGCCAGGGCGATGCCCATGTCCTTCAGGAAATGTTCGACGAAAAAGCCCGGCTCGAAATTACCGGCGATCATTCGCGCCCCCAGGTTGCTCAGGCTCCACGAGCCCGCCGCGCCGCTGGAAACACTCTGCATCACGGTCTCCAGGTCAAGGCCGGCCTTGTGGCCGTACAGGAGCGCCTCGCAGACGCCGATCATGTTCGTGGTGATGAGGATTTGGTTGACCATCTTGGTGTGCTGGCCCGACCCGGCCGGGCCCTGGTAAACGATGGTTTTCCCCATGAGCTCGAAGAGCGGCCGCACGGCTTCGGCAACGGCCTTGTCGCCGCCAATCATGATGGACAAGCGGGCCTCCCGGGCACCAATGTCGCCGCCGGAGACCGGCGCGTCGATGGCGTGCATCTTCTTCGACTCCGCGAGCTGGAAGATCTCGTGAGCCAGTGCGGGCTCGCTGGTGGTCATATCGACCAGCACGGACCCAGGCGCGGCATGAGCGATGATGCCGTCGCCGCCCAGAACCACCTCGCGCACGTCGCGCGGGTAGCCGACGATCGTGAACACTACGTCCGAGGCCGATGCCAGCTCGGCCACCGAGCCAGCCACTTTGGCCCCCTTGGCCGCCAGCGCCTGGGTTTTCTCCTGCGTGCGGTTATACACCGTGGCCTGGTAGCCGGCCGCGATCAGATGGCCACACATCGACGAGCCCATGACGCCCGTACCTACCCAGCCGATTCGTGTTTTGCCCGGTGCGAGGTCGAACGCCATGGCAAGCTCCAGCATGAAAGTAAAAAGGACTGAGGGCGTTGTGCCAGAACCGGAGCCCGTCGCTCTCCTCTCTTGAGGGAGCCGGCGCGCCGCCAGTACAATCAGGACGCCAAAACATGGTCCCGATTATAACGCCCCGGCGGGCGGCGACAGAGAGTTGCCACACGCCGATCGTGACTGCCTTCGCCGCGTTTTCTCTGTTCAGGACCTTTCATGCAGGATTCGCCAATCCAGACCTACCTGGGCCGCAAGCCGGGCGCGGAGATCGCACCGGGGTTCCTGGCCTACCTGGCCAATCTCCAGACGGTCGCAACCGTCTCACCCGAGATGGCGCGGGCGATCGTCGCCGAGCTGGCGGACCAGCGCGGCAACATCAAGCTGATCGCCAGCGAGAACTACTCGTCCCTGGCCACCCAGTGCGCCATGGGGAATCTGCTCACCGACAAGTACGCCGAGGGCATTCCCCACCACCGCTTCTACGCCGGCTGCGACAATGTCGACACGGTTGAAGACCTGGCCAACCGCCGCGCCCGCGAGCTCTTCGGCGCGGACCATGCCTACGCCCAGCCCCACAGCGGCGCCGATGCGAACCTGGTGGCCTTCTGGGCAATCTTACGGTCACGCGTCGAGCTGCCCGCCATGGCCGAGCTGCTTGGTGCCGAGGGCCCCGGCGCACTCGTGCCGGCCGACTGGTACAAGCTCACGCCCGAGCAATGGAATGTGGTCCGGCAGAGGCTGGGCAATCAGCGGCTGCTGGGCATGGACCTTGCCTCCGGCGGCCATCTCACTCACGGCTACCGCCTGAACTCCTCCGGCAAGATGTTCGAATCACACGGCTACACGGTGGACCGCGAAACCTTCCTGCTCGACTACGACGCCATCGAGCGGCAGGCCGTGGAAGTGAAGCCGCTCATCCTCCTGGCCGGCTTCAGCGCCTACCCGCGGAACATCAACTATCGCCGCATGCGCGAGATCGCCGACAAGGTGGGCGCGGTGCTGATGGTCGACATGGCCCATTTCTCGGGCCTGGTCGCGGGGAAGGTGCTCACCGGCGAGGAGAACCCGGTTGCCTACGCCGATATCGTCACGACCACCACGCACAAGACCCTGCGCGGCCCGCGGGGGGGGCTGGTGCTCTGCACCGAGGCGTTCAAAGACCACGTGGACCGCGGCTGCCCGCTGGTGCTGGGCGGTCCCCTGCCCCACGTGATGGCGGCCAAGGCCGTGGCCTTCACCGAGGCCTTGCGGCCGGAATTCGCCGAGTACTCGCGAAAGATCGTCAGCAACGCCCAGGCCCTGGCCGAGGCGTTCGTGACGAATGGTCTGAAGATCAGCACCGGCGGGACCGACAACCACCTTGTCCTTGTCGACGTCGCCTCGGCGCTGGGGATCACGGGCCGTCAGGCCGAGGAGGCCATCCGCACCTGCGGCATCACGCTGAACCGCAACCCCATCCCGTTTGACCCCAATGGTCCCTGGTACACCAGTGGCCTGCGCTTCGGCACCCCGGCCGTGACCACGCTGGGCATGGGCCCTCTCGAGATGAACGAGATCGCGTCGATCGTCACGCTCGTGCTCAAGAACATCGTCCCGGCCAGGACAAAATCGGGCGCGCGTGACAAGGCCAGATACAAGCTCGACGAACAGGTCCGCAGCGCGGCCCACGCCCGCACCAGCACCCTGCTACAGTCGTTCCCGGTGTATCCCGAGATCGACCTGCCGTTCCTGCGGGAGTACTTTGCACAGTAACTGAGGCGGCCGAACAGGAACTCGCATCGAATCAAGGAGCCCGCACATGAATCGGATCAGGCTTAGCGTTGGTCTCGCCGCGGTGGCGATCGTGGGCTGCGCGGTGTACGCGAGTGCCCGGTTCGATCAGACGGGAAGCCGCATGGCCCTGGCGGCATCGCGCTTCATTGATTCGCTGCCGCGGGACAAGTCCGAGAAGGCTGTCTACCGCTTCGACGCGCCCGAGCGCCTCAACTGGCATTTCATCCCGCGCGATCGGTTCGGCCTGCCCATCAAGGACCTATCGTCCGAGCAGCGCGCGCTGGCGTTCGGGCTCATCTCGACCGGCCTGGCCGGCAGTGGCTATCTCAAGGCCACGACCATCATGAGCCTGGAAGCAGTGCTCAAGGAGATGGAGCAAGGGAAGGGCCCGGTGCGCGACCCCGAGCGCTATTTCCTGACGATCTTCGGCACGCCTTCGGACCGCGGCAAGTGGGGCTGGCGCGTGGAGGGGCACCACCTCTCGCTCAACTTCGTCCTCGAGGACGGTAAGATCGCGGCCGCCACGCCCACGTTCTTCGGCTCCAACCCCGCCGAGGTGCGCCAGGGGCCGCGCCAGGGCCTGCGCACCCTGGCCGACCGCGAGGACACGGCCCTGCGGCTGGTGCAGGCGCTCGACGGCAATCAGAAGAAGACGGCCGTCGTCTCGGACGAGGCCCCGCACGAGATTCGCGCCGCGGGTACCCCCCAGCCGCCCACCGAGTCCGCGCCCGGCATCGCTTATTCCGAGCTCAACAGCAACCAGCGCGAGCTGCTCCGCGCCCTGGTGGAGTCGTACGCGGGCGACATGCCCGGCGAGGTCTCCAAGGCCTGGCTCGACGAGATCCGCCGCGCCGGGCCCGAGGGCATCAAGTTCTCATGGACCGGCCCCGCCGATCGCACCCAGGGCCATGCCTATCGCGTGCAGGGCCCCACGTTCCTGATCGAATTCAACAATACCCAGAACGGTGCCAACCACATCCACTCGATCTGGCGGAACATGCTCGGCGATTTCGGCATCCCGCTGGCGGCGAAGTGACCTCCGTCCCCTGCCAACCGGAACGCGCCGATCATGCCCATTCCGCCGACTCCGATTCCAGAGCTGCCGACGCGGGAGCTGCGCGAGCGCCTTGATCGGGGTGAGGCATTGATACTCCTCGACGTGCGGGAGCCGTCCGAGCGCTCGTTCTGTGCCATCCCCGTTCCCTCCTGCGCGGTCGACCTGCACATCCCGATGCGTGAGATCCCCGCACACCTCGACGAGATTGAAACGGCGCTGACGCGTGGTCCGCTCGTCGTCTACTGCCATCACGGCATCCGCTCGCGCAACGTCGCGCACTGGCTGGGCGAACGAGGCCTGACCGGCATTCTCAATCTCAAGGGAGGCATCGACGCGTAC
This sequence comes from uncultured Planctomycetaceae bacterium, assembly GCA_963833985.1. Classification (GTDB taxonomy): domain Bacteria; phylum Planctomycetota; class Planctomycetia; order Isosphaerales; family Isosphaeraceae; genus Aquisphaera. The sequence goes on along the minus strand of CAWIAD010000001.1, from coordinate 3,184,327 downwards.
TCGCAAGAGGTGGATCCAGCGGTGAGACGATATTATTGATACCCCGAGCATCGGCCGGACGCTTGGTCCTTGAGATCGGTCCGCGTGTCTGTTACCAACAAAGGTTGAACAGAGATTCCGACAGGCGGAGGTGCCATGATGGAGACGTGGACGCGACGTGAGCTGCTGGCGGCCTCGGCGCTGGGGGCCGCGAGCCTGGCCGGGCGCAGGGGCCTGACGGCGGAGTTACCGGACGGCAAGGACAAGGACGCAACCAAAAAAACACCGCCTGCCAGCGAGTCCATCGTGCTCGGGTTCGTGGGCGTGGGCGGCATGGGGAGCGGACTCCTGGACACGTTCAAGGGACATGGCGATGTGCGGGTCGCCGCGGTCTGCGACGTCGACGAGGCCCACGCGCGCCGCGCTTCCAGCGTCACCGCGAACAAGGCCGAGGTTTATCATGACTTTCGCAAGCTGCTCGACCGCAAGGACATCGATGCCGTGGTCATCGCCACGCCCGACCACTGGCACGCCATTCCCACGATCCTTGCCTGCCAGGCAGGCAAGGACGTCTACTGTGAGAAGCCGCTCACGCACCGGCTCGCCGAGGGCCGGGCCGTGGTGACCGCGGCCGAGAAGCACAGGCGCGTCACCCAGATGGGGAACCTGATCCACGCCACCGAGAACTACCATCGCGTGGTCGAGATCGTCCGCTCCGGCATGCTGGGGACGATCACCAAGACACGGGTCTGGATGGCCGCGGACCGCAGCGGGCTGGGCCGGCCGGCCGATTGCGATCCGCCCGCTGGCTGCGATTACGACCTCTGGCTCGGCCCCGCGCCCGGCGCGCGTTCAACCCCAACCGGTATCATTTCAACTGGCGCTGGTACTGGGATTACGGCGGCGGGCTGCTCATGGACTTCTGCTGCCATATCGTCGACCTGGTGCACTGGGCGATGGACGTTGAGGCTCCGAGGACGGTGACGGCCAGTGGCGGACGCTTCGGGCTGGTGGATAACGCCGAGACGCCCGACACGCTCGAGGTCACGTACGAGTACGAGAAGAACGGCCAGAACTTCCTGCTGGTCTGGAGCCACACCGACGCGAATACGCACGGCCTGGAGGATATGGGCCTGGGCATCATGTTCCAGGGCACCGAGGGCACACTGGTGGCGAATTACGACACCTACAGGTTGATCCCTGAGCATGGCCGCGCGCTGCACGAGCCGCCGAAGACACTGCCACGCTCGGTGGGCCATCATCGCGAGTGGCTGAACGCCATCAAGACCCGCGCGCAGTGCTCGTGCCACTTCGCCTATGGCCACCGGCTCAGCTCGGTGGGCCAGCTTGGGAACATTGCCCTGCTATCGGGTGAGAAGCTGAAGTGGGACGCGGCTTCGGAGACGTTCGTGAACCACCCCGAGGCCAACCGGTTCCTGACCAAGGAATATCGCAGGCCGTGGGCGTTGCCGCAGGTTTGACATGGTCTTGGGGCAAGACTCCCATCGTGTCTCTTGAATGCGTTCTTATCATCACTGAATTCGAATCTTGTCCCACGCATGGGAGGAAATGTACATGATTAATCATCGATTGACTCTGGGGTGCGCAGCGGCGCTGGTGCTGCTGGCTGGTCTGGGCCGGGCCGGCGAGCCGAAGTGGAAGCAGCACGCGATCAACGGCAAGAGCGAGTTCGAGGCCGCAGGCGCCTTCGATGTCAACGGCGACGGCAAGCTCGACATCGTGTGTGGAGATACCTGGTACGAGGGCCCGGACTGGAAGCCGCACCACATCCGCGACCTGCCGCGCGTCGGCACCTACTTCAACGATTTCGCCACCTACCCGCTCGACGTCAACGGCGACGGCCATCCTGATTTTCTCACGGTCTCCTACTTCGGCAAGAACGTCGGCTGGGTGGAAAACCCGGGCAAACCGGATGCCCCCTGGACTTTCCACGAGGTGGACGTCCCTGGCCCAAGTGAGGCGGCCGCCCTGGTCGATCTGTCCGGTGACGGCATTCCGGACCTCTTGCCCAACACGGTCAACGTCGTCACCTGGTACGAGCTGGCCAAAAAGTCCGACGGCAAGGGCTTTGATCTCAAGAAGCACGACCTGGGCACTCAGGCGGCCGGCCACGGTGCCGGTTCCGGCGATGTCAACGGTGACGGCCGGATCGACCTGCTCACGCCCAAGGGCTGGTTCGAGTCGCCGTCCGACCCTGCGCACGAGACCTGGACCTGGCACCCCGAGTGGAACCTGGTGCGACGGGCATCGAGATCCTTGCGAAGGATGTGGACGGTGACGGCCTGGCCGACCTGGTCTACGGTATGGGCCACGACTACGGGCTCTTCTGGATGAAGCAGGCCAAAAGCGCCAGCGGCGAACGCAGCTGGACCAAGGGCGTGATCGACAGCTCGGTGGCGTCGGTCCACACCCTGCTCTGGGCCGACATCGACGGCGACGGCAAGGCCAGCGAGCTGCTGACCGGTAAGCGCGTGTACGCCCACGAGATCGAACCGGGCGCCACTGACGGCTCGCTGGTGGCCTGGTACCAGTTCGATCGCCAATCCAGGGGCTGGACCAGGCACGTGATCTTCCAGGGCGAGGCGGCGAAGAATGCTCCCGCCAAGGCCGGCGAGCGGCTGGCCCTGCGCGATTTCCCCGCCGGCACGGCCGGCACTGGATTGCAGCTCACGGTCATCGACATCGACGGCGACGGCGACCTCGATCTGGTCTGCCCGGGCAAGAGCGGGCTCTACGTGTTCGAGAACCTGGGTCCGGAGAAGTGAAGCCGCCGTTCACGACTGCGGTTCAACTCCGAGTGCTCGGAGTTGAGCCGCGAGTCGTTCGGCGCGTTCACGCTCGGCCTGGAGCTCCTGTGCAATCTTGTCGCGCTCTTGGGCACGTTGAGAGACCTCGTTAAACGTCAAGAACGGCTGACCGTCGGGGCGGTAGATCACGAGTACACTTCCCGATACGTCAAATCGGATTCCCAGTCGTGGGCTGGTCCAGCCGTTCATCTGCTCGATGGCGACCAGCTCATTGCCAGTCCGGCGGCAACCCGACAAGGTGATCTCGTCGGGATCGTAGATGTAGTATTCTTCAACTCCGTACTGCTCGTAGAACTTCAATTTCTGCATCATCGCAGAGGCGCGATTCCTCGGTGAGAGGATCTCGAACACGACCTGGGGTGCGATGCCCCCTTCGTCCCACTGCCTGTAGGATCCGCGGTATCCCCTGGGACGCCCGAAGGCCACCATGGCGTCAGGTGCAATCCGTGTCTTGGGATCGCCTTCCACCGGGTACCACAGCAAGTCTCCCGCGACAAACACATCCGGCCGATCCGAGAACAGGTAATCCAGGTTCCCTTTGATCGTCACAATCCATTCGAACTGGAGTGTATTCTCGGCGATCGGCTCACCGTCGCTTTCTGGGTAGATCAAGCCCGGACGCCAAGGAGGAGCGAGCGAAAGGCTCATGCGAGGGCTTCCTTCTTCTCTCTTGACCCAGCGGAAAAGGACTTTTCACTCTCGCGCCATTCTATCACACCTTGCCAGGCACTAAAAACGCGGTTTCGGCGCTCCGGAGCCTATGGGTGTAAGACGCGGTTCGCGCCGCCCGAGGCCGGTGGTAGCATGTCAAGTCAAGTTTCCCAAATTGTCCGTCACCGGAAGTCCAAGGAGGGACCTGCTATGCCTTTCCGTAAGTCACCATCGATGGATCGCACCGGGGTCGAGCAGATGGCCAAAGGGTGGGGGAAAATTGTGGCGCGACGGGTCCACGAAGAAGTTGGGCCTGACCTGGACCTCGATGCCGACGACATGGAACAAATGGCCATGACCGCGGCCTGTGCCGTGGCCAAGGGAACCATCGAGGAACTCCTGAAGCAGAAAGCCTCCCTCTTGGGGGCCGAGCAGCCTTGTCCCAACTGCAAGCGGCTCTGTCCGGTGCAACGCAACGATCGAACCATTGAATTCTGGGGAGGCAAGGTCACCTACGCCGAACCGAAGTGCCACTGCCCGGCATGTCGCCGGGATTTTTTTCCCTCAGCGTCCGGCCTTGCGCCTCACGCCACATGACTACAGCCCTTCGGTGCTGCGCAAGATCGTCCGTTGCGGTGCCCTGGAGCCCTCCTTCCGGGAGGCGGCCGAGGCGATGGCGGAATTGGCCGAGGTGACCATCGGCAGTCGGCAGATCGGCCGCATCGCCCAGGAGGTCGGCCAACAATTGCAGGCCGAGAGAGATCAGCATGTGAGCGAACTTCAAGCCCATAAGCTCGAGCCGCGAGTCGAGACACGGCCGGCTCTGGCAGTGGTCGAGGTTGACGGCGGCCGGCTGCAGATTCGCGGCCAGGGGGAAGGGCCCGGTGCCCATGATGCGTCCTGGCGTGAGGACAAGATCGCGATTCTGGCCACCATGGCCAATGTCGTCTCGGACTGCGACCCGGAGCCGGAGTTGCCCGCCTGCTACCGCGACCGGGGATACGTCGAGAAGCTTGTCGGCGGGATCAGCGGGTCGAGCTCGATGGGCCTACAGGAGGCCCCGGCGGAGAACATCGACGAAGCATCTCTGCCGTCCCCCGGGGATCGGTCCGAGCCGAGGGAAAGGCCCGAACTGGTGGTGCGGACTTACGTGGCGAGCACCTGCTCCAGCGAGCAATTCGGGCCGATGGTGGCCGCGGAGGCGTGGCGACGCAATCTCATGAAAGCGGCTCATCGGGCGTTCCTGGGGGACGGCTCGGCCTGGATCTGGAAATTGCAGCAACGGCATTTTCCGACCTTTCTGGCCATCGTTGATTTTCTCCACGCCCTGGGTCACCTGTTCGCGGCCGCCAAGGCTGCGGCGATCGAGACCGAAGGCCGCTGGGAGTTGTTCCAGGCATGGGCGGAGGCCTGCTGGAAGGGACGCGTGGGCCAGGTGATTGAGGAACTCCGTACCCTGCGAGATGCCCAGGCGTCCTTATCCGGAGACGAGCTCGAACGGCTGGCCGACGATGACCCGCGCAAGATCATCGCCCAAGAACTCGGCTACCTGGAGCATAATCGAGAGCGGATGGACTACCCTGCTTATCGACGCGGGGGATTGCCGTGGACGAGCAGTCACGTGGAGTCGACCGTGAAGATCTTCAACCGGCGGGTCAAGGGGTCGGAGAAATTCTGGAGCGACGCCGGTGCCGAGACGATGCTTCAGCTTCGAGCGTCGTTCCTCTCGGAGGACGGACGCCTGGATCGGTACCTCAAAGAGAGGCCCAGCAGCCCCTTCCGCAACTATAAAGCCAGGGAAACTGGGAAAGCGGCGTAGGACCTCAGAAAAACGAACCGTGTCTTACACCCGGAGCCTATTGACACCCATACCTCGAGAGTCTATACATAGACTGTCGATACATAGGAGGACTAGGTATGGACTCGTTGCTGCCGGGAAGTGCTCTGGAGATGCTGGTCCTGGAGGTGATTGCCCAGGGACCCAGCTACGGGTACGAGATCGCCCAGACCGTGGCCGGGCGATCGAACGGGACCTTCGCCATGAAGGAAGGTTCGCTTTATCCCGCGCTGCACCGGCTGGAGCGGCTCATGTTCTTGAAGGCCCTCTGGCGCGAGGCCGACGGCCGGCGCAGGAAGTATTACGAGCTGACGGACGCCGGCCGCGCCGAACTGGCGGTGCGGAAGCAGTCGTGGCTCCGATTCGCAGCGGGAATCAACGGCGTACTGGGAACCAATCAGGCTGGCTGGGCGGAAGCCACATGACGGGCGCCCGGCACTGGGCAAAAGGATGAAGCCGTGAGCTTTCGTGACGGTCTCTCCGCCGAGCTGCCCTCGCCGCGCGACGACGAGCCGGCCAGCCTGCGCAACGACATTTTCGATGAGCTGGCCGACCACCTGGCCTGCGCGTACCGGCGGGAATTGCTGCGCGGGGCCGACGCGGCGACGGCACAACAGCGGGTTCTGGAACACTTCGGCGACCCGGCGCTCCTCGCGCGCCGGCTCTGGTTCGATGCGATGAGAGGGAAGATCATGACCCAGCGCATCCTGGTGGTCTGCTGCATCGTGCTCACGATGGTCAGCCTGTCGCTCGCCTTCCTGATGTGGAATCAGGCGATGCAGTCGCGGAGAATGGCTCTTGCCGAGCTCGAACATGCTCGCCATGAGGCCGAGCTGGCCCGCAAGCAGATGCTCGAGCAGTTGCAGTCGCTTTCCAAAAGCGCGTCCGCGAGCAAGTCGCCTGTCTGGATCCCCGTCTCCTTCAGGCTGACCCGGAACACGCCTGACGGCCCTCCTGCCGTCGGCGTACAGGCCCTGCTCGGACGCGGTAGCCATGGAGCCGACAAGGAAGACGCGATCCTGCGCGAATCCGACGACAAGGGGATGATCGATTTCGGCGTGATCCAGCCGGGAGACTGGTCCTTTAACCTGCGGCGGCCCATGAAGGATGGGGCCTGGATCGCGAACGGTTACTTGAGCGCGCTGCCCGGAACTTCGATCGAGAAAGCAATCGTCTCTCCTGCGAAAGACGAGCCGACGGCACCGGTCGTCCTCCGGATCGACTGGCCGCCGGACCTGGCCGACCAGGGATTATCCGTCGTCGCCAGCCTGAAGCATGAGGGTTTCACCTATCAGCCGCCCCTGCACTGGATCGAGCTGCACGATTTTGATTCCGAGCTCAGCGCTGGGACTCGCCACGTGCTCTGCGGTCCCAAGGCCGGCACGGCCCGGCGGCTCCAGCGCGGCAGCCCTGGCTTCTGGAGCTACGCAAGCCGGGCTGAATCCACCTATGGCCCGCCGGGCATGAGCCCCGGCACGGCCCCAGTTGTCAGCTTGCCAAAGGGCGTCGCCCCGTCTCCAGAGCCGAAAGAATACAAGCTGGGCCAGGTCTATGTCGATGCGTCCTTGATCGATCGGAGTGGCGAGCCGGGCGCGATCCCGATGCTTCATGGCCGCTATGAGCTTCGAAGGCTCATCATCGTCAGGGCCGGGAAGGAGCTTTCTCCGGGAAATAACGCGAAGCGGTTCGAACTGGTGGATTTGTTTTCTCTGAACCAGGCCGCCTACGAGCAAGTTCCAGACTACCCGGATCCACCCCCCGGCGCGGTGAACTCCATCGGCCTGGCCGGCAGCTTTATCCTGAGGCAGCTTCAGGTGATCACCGCGACGGCTTTGCCGCAGCGCTTCGAAGCCAGGAAGGACGTTGACAACACATGGACCATCCACCTGCCCGATGAATTGACGACGGCCGTGCGGCGGAAGCTCAAGGATGAGACGAAGCCGTGAGACTTCCCGCCATCGTCTTCGTCGGCTCGCGCCCGAAGAGCGTCGACACGGCATCTCTGTGGATCTCGGTCCATGCCTCATCAGCGGCAAGTCGCTTCGCTAGCCCGCGATCGGGCCTGATCCAGACAAGCTCGATACGGTCTCGATCACGCACGGTGTCCCACGTCGGACCTCCGGATAACGCCTGCGCGTATTCGATGACCGCGTCCTTGCCGAAGAGCTCGAACCGGTCGTCCATGTAAGCCAGCCGCCGGGGGAGGCACTCGGCTTCGATCAGCCCGCCCCAGTCCTGCTCGTGGAAGATGCGTGTCGAGGGCTGCTGCCGATCGACGACAGCGAGTGCCTCGAGCGGCCATTTCGCCCTGTCAAACCCGCCGATGGTGATGCCGGTGCATGCCACGAGCAGGACGCAAGCGGTCAACACGGGCCGCCAGATCGATCGCCAGGACCGCTCGGGCCACGCGTTGCGGAACGGCAAGGGAAGGCCGTCGAGCAAGGCAGCCACGGTCGGCGCCGCCGCCAGGGCAAACAGGGGTGCGTTGCGGATCGAGGTGAGCGCGAGATGCAGCCAGACAAGCAGGTGCGCGAGGTGGTAACGGTCGGTCTTGCGGCTCACGATCGCCGGCAGCCCCACCAGTGCCAGCAGCACGATCTCGAGCGTGCCGGCCTGCGTGGTTCCAAACGGAGCGGGCTGATACTCCTGGATCAAGGACGTCACGCCGCTCGAGAAGAGCAGCTTGCCGACGTGGCGATACAGGTCCAGGCCGTACGGATTGATCAGCCCCGCAAGACAGCAGCCCAGGAAAGCCAGACAAAACTTCCCCAGGTTTTGCCTGCGGCCGGCGTCAAGCGGTCCGGAGGTCGCATGGCCGAGGGCTGCGGTCGCCACGATGACCGGCAACACGACGAACCCACCGTGCAGGTTGGCCAGGATGGCCGTGAGCACTGGCACTCCGGCAATGGTCCAGCCTTGGCGCTCGTGCTGCTTCTGGCAGAGGCGGAACGTCACGTAGACCAGGGCCAGCGTGAAGAGGTGCGGCCGGATCAGGAAGTGAATGTGGCCGATGGAGACGGCGAGCAGGGTCGTGAAAAGCGCGGCGAGCGTGCAGGTCCCGTCTCGCATCAGGCCTCTGGCGAGCGCCGCGTAGACCGCTGCCAGCAGCAGTGCCGTGGCAGCCGATGCGCCGGTCCATCCGGCTGCGTCGACGACCAGGGCCAGGAGCGCGTCAAAGCCCCAGGACTGGTCCACCCAGGGTGCGTTCCCGCGCGTGAAGGTGAGCGTATCGCATCGCGGGACGCTGCGCGTCGAGATGATGTCGCGTCCGAGCCGGAGGTGCCAGGGCGTACCCGGATCGTCCAGCAGCGACTCCGGCTTGCTGGCAAGGACCGAGACGAGCACAAGTGCGAACACGAGGTCGCTCGGCTGGGGCACGAACCAGCGCCGGAAAACGGAGTCGTGGCGGTCTTCACCCATGCTGAGCCTGCCCCGGCCTTCCTGGGGCATGGGCACTCTCCGCCGGCCCATGCCTCTTGTTGCTAGCTTAGGACACGCTGTGGTCAATCGAGGGCTCCGGCTCGGACCGTCGTACACGGGCAGGGCTGTGTCATTCACGCCAGTGGTTCAACACGGGCTCGCGTCGGCGACCCGGACACTCGACGATTCCCTTTTCCCAGGCGCGATCAGGAAAGCCAAGAAACCACAGAGAGCACGAAGAACAGACGATGGACGGCGGCAGAAATGATTGACAACGAAACCCCAACGGGACCATTGATCGGCCGGGGGCCCAAGAGTTCGAGCAAGATCGAATCCAGAGGTGCGTCTGTCTCGATCCCCACGGAGGTTTCTCTCCGTGCTCTCTGCGGAAAGTACCGTATGTGCTTGAACGCTGAAGAACAACTGCGGCTGTCGAACGAGAGACCGTCCGGGAAACCATGATGGGGACTCATGGAGCTTTCCCAGACAGCCTCTCACTGCGTACCCGAGAGCCGGGCGTCCATCCCGGGAGAGTGGTGGATGGGCGAGGTCACCGGCAGTCTCCATCCTCGCGGGTGACCTGGGCTACGGATTCGATCCCGCGGAGGGCGGAGGTGGGGGCGGGGGTGGCGCCGGGGCCTGGTTCGCCGAGGGAGCGGGCAGCGCCGGGGCCGAGCCCTGGTCCTTGGGTCCGCGGACCAGGGACAGGTCGAGCCCGGTTCGCGGGACACCCTCGCGAACCTCGACCCCGCCGAGACCTGGCCCGGCCCCTTCCGGGTCAACCACCTTGATCGTGTAGGACTGTCCCGGCATGAGCTGCATCTCATACGACCCATCGGCGGCCGTCGTGTCCCGGCTCCCGAACGCCCAGCCTTTGGCAATCCCCGGGCCTCCGGAACCGCTGGCCTCGACGCGGATCCAGGGCGCGGGCGAGCCGTCGGGGAAGGTCACCTTGCCCGAGACTCGTGTCATGCGGCGGACGCGTGCTGTCAGCAAGGCGTCGGGCTTGCTGGGGTCCAGGGCACACGGACCGGGCAGCGCGTAGGCCGAGGTGACTGGACTGAACGAGGCGGCGGTGATGTCCGCGGGTAGCCAGTCGAATGTCGCGACCCCATTGGCGTCGGTGTGAGGGTCGACAGGAAGCGGGGCGAGGTTGGCGAACCGATACTTGCCCCTCTTGTCGATTGTCACGGGGTGGACCTCGACGCCCGCCACGGGTTGCCCCTCAGAGTCGACCACGCGAACGCGGACGTTGCGGAGAACTCCGCTGAGGACGAGCCGAGCCTCGCGCGGAGGAGGAGCAAATGTGGTGGGCGAATCGGTCTGGTAATTCTCGAAGTAGTCAAAGCCGACGCCCGGCTTGATCGCGACGATCCAGGTGGACCTCAATTCCCGCGGGACGCGGATGACGGCCTTGCCACGCGCGTCGGTCCTTGCATCGGCGGCCGGGAAGTTGAGGTCCAGGACGAAAACGGCCGCATCCGGGACCGGGGCCCCGCGCCCATTGACGACCGTGACGGCCACCTCGTGAGCCGGATGGAGCATGATCCCCGCCAGGCTGCCCGGTCCGTCGGGTACCGCCGGAGGTTGGAACAGGCACATCCCTTGCAGCGCACCGCCGTCCGCCGTTGCGATGAGGCCATGTTCCAGGGCGTTCCGCATCTCGTTCGGAAGGTCGAACGTGCCGTCGGCGCCGGTGGTCGCAGTCTGGCGTGACGCAGTGTACAGCGACCGGACCCGCGCTCCGGCGACCGGCTGGCGCCCCTCGTCGACCACGACGCCCTTGAGCCGGCTCCCGGCCTTGCCGACCGGCGCAGGCGCGGGGTCGTGCCGGACGCCCTTGACCTGGGGCCCGGCCGCGGGCAGCGGGGCCTGTTGCCGCGCAGACCAGAGCCAGCCGACGCCGGCCAGCCCGGCGACGGTTCCGGAGAGCAAGAGCCCTGCCGCGACGGCCTTCAGCCGGCCCACGAACATCATGGCCGTCGCCCCTTTCACCAGCGACGCCACCGGCGCCGAGGCAACGGCACCGACCGCCCGGCCGGCGGCCAGGCCCGCGGCCGCCTTCGCCGTCGCCTCGATCCACGCCTCCGACGCCCGCCCGGTGACCGGGCCGAGCAGTCCCAGGTCCGCGCCCGCGACCGGCGCGAGCCCTCGGCCGGTCAGCCGATGCCTCAGACGCTCGCGGCCTGCCGCCAGCCGGCGCTGCACCGTCCGGACCGGAAGGCCCAGCCGGCTGGCCGCTTGCTCGTTGGTCAGCCCTTCGAGGTGGCACAACACGATCGGCGACCGGAACCGCTCCGGCAGCCGTTCCAGCTCCTCGTAGACGTTTGATCGGGTCTCGAGCAACCCGTCGGATCCGGCGGCCTGCGCCTTCATCTCGGCCCCCCGTCGTTCGATCGCCCGCCTGCGTGCCCTCTGTGCCCGCGCCTTCGCCGACACCTTCAGCGCCACGCCAAAGAGCCAGCTTGCCAGCGACTCGGCCCGGCGGATCGAGCCGGCCCGACGGGCGAGGATGAGGAACGTGGCCTGGGCCGCGTCCTCGGCGTCGTGCGGGTTGCCCATCGCGGCCTGGCAGACGGACAGGACCATCGGTCCGTGCCGCTCCGCCAGGGCCGCGAACGCCTCCGCGGAGTTCTCGTCGCCCCGACCGGCCAGGTACCGCTCCAGCAATGCACCATCGGCCAGAGAGCCGAGCGCCCCGACTCGAAGACGGTCCGAAAATGCCGCGATGCCCCGATTCGATGCTCGCTCATGATCGTCATCTCGTCCCCCTCTCTCCTGGGCCTTGGATTGGACTCAATCTGAGCCGATGGTGCCGGCCAAGGAGAGGGGACCGCCAGTTTTCTTTCGACGAACTGAACTTCTCCCAGCAACGCTCGCCAAAGGAACCGAAACGCGGACGTAGCTAGAGAACCGAAACGGGGACGGGAGACTGAAACAGGACGTAACTCGAATCGAGAACGAATTGCGTCCCCGTTTCCGCACCTCCGTTTCACTCGTCCCTCGTGCTCTTCGCCGTCTCGGTCTGCTTCGAAACCGGAGCCGGCGGCCTGGGCGCGGGAGCAGCCTGCGGGTTGCTGAACGCGTTCTTCGGCTGGGTGCGGGACTTCACGCACTGGAGGAATTCGGCGAAGTCCTCCCAGTCCCTGCCGCCCATGGCGGTGATTTGACTCGTTATTGACAATGTCTCCATCGGGCTGGGTGACACATCCGGTGCTTTGCCCGTTTCTGTACCAGCGGGCTTGCCTTCCAGGAGATTTCCTGCGCCAGACCACGGCATCCTTCTTCGTCGACGAGACGTAGACATCCATCGTCGCCTCGAGGCTCGCATTCAAAACACGCATCAGCTCCCTTTGTGACGAGTGTTCCTGGCCGTCTGCGTGATTCCCAACGAGACTTTCCTTGAGCGGAGCGACGAAGACGACAATGTCCACGTCATCGCGGTTGAGCGCACGTTTGAGTTCCTCATAGAGAGTTCCAACCGCGATCGGGCCGACGGCAACGGGGCAGTCCGTCAGGTCCACGAAATGACGATCCTTCCCGATCCGTACCGGGACGGCGATAACCGCCGTGATCGCTACCCTGGCCCGCCGGGCCGGCTCGATGAAGCCCGCCAGATCAGCCGCGGTGACGTGCTCGTTGAGCACCAGGGCCACGCCGATCGGATTCCGAACGGTGCGACTGTTGCTGAACAGCTCCCGGAAGCCCTCGCGAAGCTGTGTGCAGGCGGCGTCGTTCACCGCAGGCGCGGTCTTTGTCTCGGCCGGCAGGGACTTCTTGGGACCGGCAGCGGACGGTGCGGGGGCTGGGGGGCCTGGGATTTCCTCGTCGCCCTTTTCAAGCACTTTCTTGGCCGGGTCGTTCTTGGAACTTAGCGTTCTGTCCAGTTGAACGACTATTATCACGGATGTTATGATGAGTACGATGATGATGAGCAGGGTTGAAAGTACAGCCAGCACGAGTCTTGCCGCCGCATCCACTCCCTGATCCCACATGCGCTTCAGGCCAAGGCGCTCCAAGAACGTCTTCTTCGGTGGCGCCGTCTTCGCCGGCGTGGTTTCGGCCTGCGTCTCGAGTTGCTTGGCGTTTACTGTCCAGGCCGGAGGAATGTGCTGGAACGGATCGCTGTCGGTCTCGGCGTCCTCCTCGTGCGAGCTCAGCGCCTCAATGAGGGCGAAGACCCCCTGATCGCTGTCGGTCTCGGCGTCCTCCTCGTGCGAGCCTCAGTTCCTCAATTTCGAAATAGTCCTGATCGTCGTCCTCCGCTTCCCTGTCCTCCTCCGCTCTCTGCTTGGTGTCCTGAACCAGTTTTCTCTGCTTGGTGTCGCGGAACAATTTCATGAAATATGTACAGATGTGGATTAACAAGTTAATAAACTTAGTAAATACGTTCCCGAAGTCGTCCACGGGATCTCTCGGCTTCTCGCTCGCGAAGACCCCGTTGTCATCCTCCTTGGCTCTCTCATCCTCCACTTGCTCTTCTTGGGTCGATGCCAGGATCCCGGCTATCGAGTTGTCGAGCCCATGCATTCCTATCACAACAGACGAAGGAGCCGGATTCTCATCCTGACCCAGCTCCACCTGCGGCGCGAATTCGATCTCCAGCTCCTGGACAGGCTTCAGCTCGAGCTGTCGCTCCCGCTCTGGCCTCGGCTCCGGTTTCAGCTCCGGCTTCGGTTCCGGCGGCACGAGGTAGACCCGGCTGGCGTCGATGCCTGGCTTGGTCCAGAGCTGAGGGATGGCGGCCTGATCGTCGAATCCGTGCAGTTTGATATCGGTCTTCGCCTTCTGCAGCGCGGTCGCGACTGGTTCCCCCCTCGCGAGCGCCCTGTAGAGCCGCTTCGAGAAGATCCGGGCGGCCTCGTCGCGGATCTCTCGGGTCGTGCCGATGACGCACGCGATGTGCTGGGCGATCGCCTGGGCTTGCTTCTCGGTCCAGCAGGTGTTCAGGACGACGATCTTGACCATCTCGCTGTGATGCTCGAAGAGGTCGACCAGACCGGCAGGACCCAGCGGACGATGCCGGCCGTCCTCGCCGATGACCAGGATGGCGCCTTGATTCTCAGGCGTGGCGATCAGGTCACGGCCGGTGCGCACAGCTTCTTGCTCATCGCCTGAGCGGTTGGTGTCGTGGTCCCGTTGCGCGTCGCCCCGAGAGCGGATTCCATGGCCGCAGAAATGCACGACCTGGGGACGTTCGTCGTCGATCGCGTCGATCAGGTCGCCAGGCCGGGTGGCAGTGAAGGGGACCAGCATGATCCCGCGCTGGCCCGCGGAACCCACAGCCTCCCGGATGCAGCGGATCTCCTCGTCCAGGTTCAAGTCCCTGAACGGATTGGCCGCGAACAGGAGGATCTTCAGTCGGTCCACGAGCGGCTCCGCGACAGATGCGGACGAGTTGCGAGACGAGGCGGCCGATTTGATCGATGGCCAAAACCCCAGCCCGCTTTGGCCTGGCTGTGGATTATCGCCTGCGAGCCATGCACGTTCAACCGACGGCCGCGCGGAATAGAGACCCGAGCGAAAGCGTCAGGGGTTCGGAACAAGAACATCAGGAACCGGAGAGCGGAAACATGGCCGCTTCTAGTTTACTTGAGCCCCGTTCCCGTCCCTGTTCCGTCCCAACCCTCCGTTGCCTTTGTTCTTTTTTGTTGAAGCTTATTGATCGACAGCGAGCAGAAGCGGCGACGAGACACGTGGGTCTTCGGAAGTGCGGAGGACAGGCCAGAAGGAGCAGGCCAAGAAGGAGCAGGCCAGAAGGACCAGGCCAGAAGGACAGGCAATGCAATCTTAGTCCCCGTCTTCCCTTTGATGATCTTCCTCGAGACCGTCCGTCGCACGTCCTGGGATTGCTGCCGAATTGGCTTCGATTTCGGTCCCTTCCGATGGTGCTTTCTGGCCATTAATCCTTGCTTATCATGGACTTGCAGTTCCATTTGCAATTGGGTTCGTTGCGGGTTTTCCGCGTGAAAAGCACGCCCTCGCGGCTTCAGCCCCTGGTCCGCCGAGCGCGGCTGGCCCCGGCGTTCGTGCCGTTTACTGGCCCACCTGGTCGTGTCGCGCGTCCGCCCTCAGGCAGGGGAGAATCTGGGTTCGTTCTCGGCACCATACAACCGAAGCCATCGGACGTTACTCCTTTGGTGCGTGCGAGTTATATATCGTTTTTTCAATGGCTTCGTTCCCCGAGTTGTGAATGCAGAACGTCCGGTGGACCGTGCCATCTGGTCTGCAAAAGAGCGGAGCCAGCGCGTCGCCGGGCCGGCGCTGGTCCCAACCATCCGCCGCATTGTCAAGGAGCCTCCGCACTGCACCGTCCTATTCAGTCTACGGCGGAAACACCGGCGATCCTGCGAACCCGCCTGCCGATTTCTCCATCCACCAGCGCAGGGTCGGTGGCCACGTACGCAGCCGCCAGCGCTCTGACCGTCCAGCCGACCAGGCGACGTCATGGCAGCACGTGCGTGGCCGAGGCTGCGGCACGTTTTTCCCAGCGTGCCGCGCGACCGTCCAGGTTTGCCAGACGATGCACGTTCAACCGCCCGGCAATCTTCCGCAGCCGTTCCTGGCGCCGCACGACCTCCTCATTCGACGGCTCCGCTGCGACGTCTGGATCACGCCTCGCCAGCAAATTCAAGGGTGTCTCGAGGGTGATGCAGTGGTACCAGCAAGCGACAGACGTATCCCCAGATACCCAGGTGCGAGTGTCATGACCGGATCTCCTGGCAAGACCAGCGCACGCTGCAGATCTCCTGGCAAGACCAGCGCACGCTGCAAGATCGGTCCGGGCAGGATCACGTTGTCTGTCCTTTCGTTTCTTCCGAGTGGGAGCATCTCGGCCCGTCCGAGGCGGAGCGTAGGCGGCGGTGGCGGGCAAAGTTGCGGTCGGCACAGAGGCCGGACGAACTGACGGCCGTACGTGAGTCGCTGCGGACCGGACGCCCCCTGGGCTCTCCCGCCTGGATTGAGGGAGTCGCGACCCGATTGGGCATTAACCTGACCCCGCGCCCGCGAGGCCGGCCACGAAAGGAGCAATCGGCATCGGCCAGAGGTGCCCGAAAACTGAACTGCTCAGAAAATCCCGCCAGGCTGGGCGAAGGACTAGGCGGACGACGAACGTGGTCACCTTCGCGGTGGTATCGGATGCGACCCTCGTTGGCGACGAGTCCTCACTGAGTTCAGGCCGCCTCGGTCTCGGCGATCTCCCGGTATGTGGTCCCCTCCATCAGCATATGGTAGATGATCACGAGGATCGTGTGCGCGACCGCGACGGCGGCTCGCTTCTTGCCGCGATGGCCGGCGATCCAAAGAAAGAAAGGACAAGAAAGAAAGGACACAAGAAAGAAACAAGAAAGAAAGGACAGGCAATGCAATCTTGACGCGGGCAGTAGGATCGTGTAGCTTGTGCGGATCTAGCTGGGAGGTCCGTGAGAAAAGAAAGAAAGGACAGGCAATGCAATCTTGACGCGGGCAGTAGGATCGTGTAGCTTGTGCGGATCTAGCTGGGAGGTCCGTGCATGACGATTGCCCGTGCGCATCTGGTGGATCCGTCGGTCACCCGCTGGTATCACTGCGTCAGCCGCTGTGTGCGGCGGGCGTTCCTACTGGGCGAGGGGCATCTCGACCGTAAAGAATGGATCGAACGGCGGTTGCGGGAACTTGCGGAGATCTTCTCGATCGCCGTGGGCGGGTTCGCGATCCTCGACAACCACCTGCACCTGCTGGTGCGGCTCGATCCTGATGTCGCCACCGGGTGGTCGGATGAGGAGGTCGTTCGCCGCTGGGGGAGGCTCTTTCCGCCCCGCGACAAGGCGCGGCGGGCGGTTGCGATCTCGGAGGCGTGGGTCAAGGAACGGCTGAAAGACGTGAAGTGGGTGGTGATGGCACGCCAGCGGCTGCAAAGCCTGAGCTGGTTCATGAAGTGCCTGAAGGAGCCGCTGTCGCGGATGGCCAACCGCGAGGAGAACACCCGCGGGGCGTTCTTCGAGGGGCGGTTCCAGAGCGTGGCGATCCTCGATGAGGAATCGTTGCTGGCCACTTGCACTTACATCGATCTGAACCCGGTGGCCGCGGGCATCGCCGAGGTGCCCGAGGCGAGTGCCCACACGTCGATCAAGCAGCGGGTCGAGCATGCTCAGGAGCAGGGGCGGGCCGAGGACCTGAACGCCGCAAAGGCGGGCAGCGTGGCGGGGTCGCAAGCGGCGGAGGGGCTGGAAGAGGGTCTGTGGCTGTGCCCGATCGAGGACCGCAGGAGGCTGGACTCGGACTCGGGTCGCGGTCTCGGTCGCGAAGGGATGGTCGAGGGGTTCTCGCTGGGCAGCTATCTGCTGCTGGTAGAGTACACCGGGCGGCTGTTTCGCGAGGGGAAGGCGGCGATCTCGGCGGAGCTGGCCGGGATCCTGGAGCGGCTGGGAAGCAATGCCGAGAGCTGGCAAGCACGGCTGCTGAAGCTGGCCGGGGGTCGGCTGCTGGGCCGGTTCTTCGCGGCAAGCCGGGAGCGGCTGCGGGACGTGGCCGGGCGTCTGGGCCGGCATCACCTGGCGAACCTGGGCGGGTGCGCGGTGAGGTGATGAGCGTGATGCGGCGCGGTGCTGGTCGGGCTCACGCCCGAGGTTGGGGGCTGCGCCCGTGAAAACCACGTGCTCGCGCACGTGGCCATGCGCCCGGACGTCAGGGCGCTCGCGCACGTGGCCATACGCCGCGGACGCCAGGGCGCTGGCGCACCTGGCCATGCGCCACGAACGCCGGGACCGGCGGACCAGCGCAGAGGCCTTGCGTGCGATGCCGCGACGTGCAGGTCGGGCTCACGCCCGAGGCCCCCGCGCCGCCAGCAGTTCCAGCATCTCGCGCGTGCACACCGCCGCGTCGTCGGAGGGGTCCAGGTCACAGTGAACCGACGAGAAGGGCAAGCGCATGGAGCACCTCAGGTCAAGTGATAAGACCGCGCCGGCACAAGAAGAGCAAACCGCGGGGAATCTCGCAGGCGCCCGCCGTTCCGATCGTAGACTGAATGAGACGGCACTGTGCCGAGACTCTTTGACAATTCGGTCGATAGTTCAAACCAGCGCGGCGCCTCCGCAGCCAGGCGTCGCGCTGGCCCAAGTGATTTCTGGCCCGCCTCAGGACATCCCGAGAAAGAAATGCGAAAATCGAAGCCAATCGAAAATGGATGTTTAACTTCAATCAGACAAAGGGTTAGCGTCCGATGGCTTCGATGCCGGATGGACGGAACGAAGCCATTTCGGGCGAGTCGGGCCAGCGGTCGCGTGCTCGTGTGAGATGGTCTGGCCATTGCGCAATGAGCCGGGGAAGTGTCGGCCCGACGCGCACGGGTGCGTCACCTCTTTGCAGCGGTCTCACGCCGGGTATAATCGACATGTTGCCTGCCTGCGGCCCCGCCCCGTGCCCATTGCTCGAGGCCGTCTGTGAAACCACCGCGAACTGGCCTTCATCGGCGTGATCTCCTGCGGCTGCGGCGAACGACCGCCGGTCCGGCGAAGCCCGGTTCGGTTCCACCTCCGGCAGCGGAAGCACGCGGCGAGCTGATCCGGGCGCACCGGCAGGGGATGGGCTCGTACTTCGAGGTGCGGCTGGGGGCCGGAGTTCCCGGCGCGGTCGACCTGGCAAGCCGCGCACTCGATGTCATTGACGAGCTGGAGGCCCAGCTCACCATCTATAATGACCAGTCGGAGGTGAGCCGGCTGAACGCGACGGCCCATCTGCGACCGGTGGCCGTGGAGCGCAGGACTCTTCGCGCTGCTCGAGCGTGCGGTGGCGCTCAGCGAGCAGACCGGCGGGGCGTACGACGTGACCTCGGGGGCGCTCTCGCTGGCGTGGGGGTTCGTGCGCGGGCCGAAGCGTGTCCCCGATGCCGCAGCGCTGGCCGAGGCCCGGGCCCGGACCGGGTGGCAGCATCTGAGGCTCGACCGCGAGGACCAGACGGTGGCCTTTGACCGGGCTGGCATCCAGATCAATCTCGGGAGCATTGGCAAAGGGTACGCGATTGACTGCGCCGCGGCGGTGATCGGCCGCCACTGGTTCCCGACCTCAGCTCTCATCCACGGCGGGCAATCGAGCGTTTACGCGCTTGGCTCCCCTCCTGGCCGGCTGGGCGGCCGCTGGGAAGTCGCCGTGCGCAATCCGCTGCGCCCGGAAACGCCCCTGGGCCTGGTCCGGCTGCGCAACCGCGGGCTGGGGACTTCCGGAAGCGCCTTTCAGCAGTTCGTGGCGGATGGAAAGGTGTACGGTCATATCCTGGACCCTCGAACGGGCGAACCGGCGTGCGGCGGACCGCTCTCGGTGACCGTGCTGGCACCGACGGCGGCCGATGCCGATGCGCTCTCGACGGCGTTCTACCTGCTTGGTCCGGACGCCGCCCGCGACCATGTCGAACGCCATCCCGAGATCGGCGTGGTGCTGGTCGAGGCCGATGCCGCACATGCCGCGCCGCGGATCTTGACCTTCGGTCTGGGCCCGCAGGATTTTCTGATCGACGAGAACGCGATAGACTCGATGACGCAACGATGAAGAACATGCGAGCGCGGCCCACGCCGGTGACCCCGGCTTGCTGGCCGTCCCGCTTGCCTGGCCGACGCAAGAGGACCGAGAATCATGCCCACCCTTTCCATCCCGCCGGGGATTTTATCGTCCCGTAACTATCCCGGGTTCCTCGGCGCCCTCTTCCTGGTCTTGCTCCGGGTTGCCATCGGCTGGCATTTCCTCACCGAGGGGCTCGACAAGGTGGAGTCGACGCTCTACGGCAAGCAGCCGTTCTCGGCCGAGATCTACCTCAGGAATGCGGCCGGTCCGCTGGCGCCCCAGTTTCGCCGCATGCTGCCGGATGCCGATGGCCTGGCGCTGCTGGACCCCGAGCAGCTCAAGACCGGCTGGAGCGACACCGTGACGCGGATCGGGGACCATTACCAGTTCAATGAGGAACAGAAGGCCAAGGCCAAGGGGCTGCTGGACCAGGCGAACGTCTGGGCAGACGTCTGGTTCAACGCCTATGACAACCGCGAAGCACGGGAAAAGTATCTGCACGAGCTGGATGTCATCCAGAAGACCGAACAAAGCACCGACGCTCTGTCGTACGAACGGGAGCGGGCGTGGGAAACCCGGCGCACCCTGGAGAGCGACCGCCGGAAACTGACCGAGCCGCTGGTGACGCGCACCCAGGCACTGGTCGATGGCGTGATCGGGCTCAAGACCCCCGAGCAGCAGGCCTCCGCTGGCGATTACAAGGCGCCGCTCACCTTCCTGGACATGGCCAACTGGCTGACGATGTACGGCCTGTGCGCGATCGGGGTGTGCCTGATCCTCGGATTCCTGACGCCCTTCGCGGCGGTATGCGCGGCCGCGTTCCTGGCCATGATCTACCTCTCGATTCCTCCCTGGCCCGGCTTGCCGCCCAATCCCAAGACCGAGGGGCATTACTGGATCGTGAGCAAGAACCTGATTGAATTGATCGCCTGCCTGCTGATCGCGGTGACGGCCAGCGGCCACTGGTTCGGCCTCGACGCCCTGTTCTTCGGCGCCCGCCGCCGGCGCCGCTGGGCGCGGTACGAGGCCCGGCTGGCCGAGAAGTACGGGCTGACCACGACCGGCAAGGCCACCTCGATGCATCCCCGGGAAACGGAACCTCTCGCGACCCGATCGTGACACCGATCTGATCTCAACACCAACCCTTCGTTCACAAGGAGCGAGGCATGACGAACCTGACCCCCGAAGAACGGATCCTGGGACGCGAGAACGCGGATCGGGCTCTCGGCGTGACCCGTCGCGACTGGCTGATTGCCGCTTCCGCGACCCCCGCGCTCGCGGGGTTTTACTTCGGCTACAAAGATATGGGCAGCAAGCCTCCGGTCAAGGCCGCGATCATCGGCACCGGCGACGAGGGCTGCCAGGCGATGATCCGCTTTCACAACCGCGATTACCTGAACTACATCGGCTTCTGCGATATCCGCCCGTCGCAGCAGGAGCGGGCGGTCAAGGAGTTCTCCAACCACAAGCAGTACACCGCGGCGGACGTCAAGAAGCTCAAGCAATACGAGACCAAGGAGCAGATGCTGGCCGACCCCGATGTCGAGATGATCGTCATCGCGCTTCCTTTGTGGCTGCACGCCCCGGTGGCCATCGAGGCGATGAAGGCCGGCAAGCACGTCTTCACCGAGAAGCTGATGGCGCACTCGGTGGCCGAGTGCAAGGAGATGTGCCGGGTGGCGCGCGAGAAGAACCGGCTGCTGGCCGTCGGCCATCAGCGGCATTACTCGGCCCTCTACGACAACGCCAACTTCCTGCTCCAGAACGGCGTGCTGGGCGACGTGCGGCACATCCGTGCTCTCTGGCACCGCAATAACGCCCAACCCCTGGTCAAGAAGGACAAGGACAAGAACACCATTTACGACCCCAAAACGGGCCTGCCCGAGTACGAGCGGGATTCAAGCGGCAACATCGTCTACCAGGATAGCTGGAAGCGGCCGATCCCCGAGAAGGACCTGAACGTCGATTACACCAAGTACGGCTACAAGAGCCTGGACGAGCTCATCCACTGGCGGCTCTACAACCGCACAGGGGCCGGCCTGATGGCCGAGCTGGGCAGCCACCAGCTGGACGCCTGCTCGATCTTCCTGGGCAAGAAGCACCCGCTGGCCGTCACCGGCGTGGGCGGGACGATCTTCTACAAGGACGGCCGCGAGGTAGACGACCACGTCTTCATGACGTACGAATTCCCCTCGGGCAAGGACGAGAAGGACCGGGTGATCGTGACCTACTCCTCGATCAATACCAACTCATTTGACGGCTATGGCGAGATGGTCATGGGCTCGCGGGGAACGATGCTCGTGAGCCAGGAGAAGGAGATCCTGCTCTACAAGGAGGCCGGCAACGCCTACACGTCCCGGCAGACGAGCGTGTCGGTGGAGACCGTGGGCAAGAAGCCGGTGCTCGAGACGAGTCCCAGCCTGGCCGGCCCGAGCACGGCGTCGGCCCTGGGCACACTGGCCACCGTCGACCCCTCCCGCGGCTATCGCGAGGAGCTCGAGCACTTCGCCTACTGCCTGCGCCACGGCGACCCGAAGAACTACCACGAGGACAAGGACCACCAGCCGCGCTGCCGTGGCGAGGTGGCGCTGGCCGACGCCGTCATCGCGCTGACCAGCAACCTGGCCATGCGGCAGAACCGGCGCATCGAATTCGACCCGGCCTGGTTCGATTACAAGTCGGACAAGGCGCCCGACACCCCTGCAACGGCGACCCCGGCGGTGGCCCGCCGCACCTGAGCAGCGGGACCGCCGCACACCCGGCAAGCCACCAGGTCGCCATCCCGGCGGAACCCACGCGTTCCGCCTTTTTTTGTACTTCCGCTGAGGCAGAGACTCACCGGACGGGCGACCGAGTGTTCAAGCTCTGCGCCTGCGCAGGAGTCGCGGCCTCACGTCCGGTCCAGGCTCTTCGGCTTCGGCGCGCCCGGCAGCAGGGGAGGCTGGTCGAAGAAGGTGTCGCGGTCGCGGATGATGGCCTGGGGAATGAGCTGATCGCTGTGAGTCGAGACGCTCGCGTGCTTGCGGATGGCGGTACCGATCGCCATCACCTCGACCAGTCCTCCGCCGAGCCTCGTAGATGAAGACCTTCACGCCGATCACGCCGTCGGCCTTGAGCTCCTCGGCCTCGATGCGGATGTGATCGAGGCAGTTCTCACGCGCGTCGTAGACCAGGCGGGTGACCTCGCCAATCTCACCTCGGGCGAACGACCGGAAGAACGCCGTGAGGCCGCCGGCAAGCCCGAGGGCGTAAACGCTGGTGCCCAGCACAAGCCGCAACGGGGCGTAGCCCAACTGGGTCAGGTTCCAGAGCTCCTCGCCCGTCAGCTCAGAGGTGTAGGGCACCTTGGGATGGCCGAGCGCCGGGTTGTAAGAGCCGGTACCAACCATGAGCATCTCGCGGACACCGGGCCCGAACGGCAGGATTTTCGTGATGATGTCGACCACGGCGTTGCAGCCCCGCTCGGCCGCCTCGGCTTCCAGCCGCTCGAGCGCCAGGTGCCGCGTGTGGTTGTACATATTAGAGAACTCTTTGATCTCCCCGCGCCGCGCGATCATCTTCAGTCCGCCGGAGATGCCCCGGCCGACGCCCAGTGCGTAGGCCACGTTGCCCATCACGAAGTGCCTCGGTTCGTAGCCCGAATCGATCTGGCAGAACAGGTCCTGCCCGGTGCAGGCTGTCGAGAAGAACGTGCCGTTTTTCCTCTCGTCGTTGACCGCCGAGCCGATGGCCATGAATTCCATGAGGTTGCCAATCTGCCTGAGCTCGGAGGTCACACCCGTGAGCCCGCGCGCCTTCTCATCCTGGGCCTCGCTCTCCAGCCGATTGATTGCGGCGTGGCGGCCGTCGACGATGAGCTCGGTGACGCTGCGGATCTCTCCGCCGGAGAGCGTCTTCAGCCCGCTGGTGATGCCCCGCACCAGCCCCAGCGAGTGCACGCTATTACCCAGCACGATGTTCCCCGGGCTGAACCCGACCTGTGCCAGGCAGTAGATCTCGTTACCGGAGAGTCCGGTCATCAACATCGTCGTTATCCTTCATGTGAACGTGAAATCGTCAGGACCGAGCGCCGACTTCCTGGGGAGCGATGAACCTCCGCGGCCGTCCCGGCGGGCCGGATTGTAGACGAACAGACGAGTGACCAGAAGTGATTCGTTCAAGTCGCTTGAGAATTCGCAAAGATCCACCATCCCTTGGCCGGACCAGGTCCTTGATTCCGGTTGGTGCTCCGATACATTGGCGGAAGAGGCGGGGGCGGTTCGCCCCGCGTCGGCGCCGGCTCAGAATTCCTTGACGAACCACGGGTTCGAGGACTGTCATGATCATGTCACGTGCACTGTCCCGTCGGGATCTGCTTCGCGGTGCGGCCGGTTCCGCGTTTCTTCTGGGGACGACCGGGGTGCGGGCGGGTCAGCGCGTCAGCCGGAAGTTCACCAAGGACCTTGTCTGCGGCAACCTTGGATTGAGTGTGCCACTGCCAGAAGCCATCGCGCTGGCGCACCGGCACGGCTTCGAATCGGTCGCGCCGGATTCCGGATATCTCAGGTCCATCTCGGACAGCCAGCTTGATGAGCTGCTGGGCGACCTGAAGGCGAAGAAGCTGGTCTGGGGCGCGGCGGGTCTATCGGTGAACTTCCGAGGCGACGAGTCCGCATTCAAGAGCGGCATGGAAAAGCTTGGCGAGGACGCCAAGGCCCTTCAGCGCGCCGGCGCATCGCGCGTGGGAACGTGGCTGACGCCCGGCCACAACCACCTCACCTATCCGGCCAACTTCAAGCAGCACGTCGCCCGGCTGGGCGAGGTCGCCCGCGTGCTGGGCGACCACGGCGTGCGGCTAGGCCTGGAATACGTGGGTCCCAAGACCTCCTGGTCCACCATGAGGTACCCGTTCGTGCACACCATGGCCGAGGTGCGCGAGCTGATCGCCGCGATCAACCGGCCGAACCTGGGACTTGTGCTTGATAGCTGGCACTGGTACACGGCGCACGAGACCGAGGCGGACTTGCTGGGCCTCAAGGGATCGGACGTGATCGCCTGCGACCTGAACGACGCCCCGTCTGGCATCGCCACCGACGAGCAGAAAGACCTGGTGCGCGACCTCCCCTGCGCCACCGGCGTGATCGACGTGAAGACGTTCCTGACCGCCCTGGTGAAGATTGGCTACGACGGTCCCGTGCGCGCCGAGCCGTTCAAGGCGGAGCTCCGCCGCATGCCGGCTGATCAGGTGCTGGAGCTGACCAGCAAAGCCATGGACCGGGCATTCGCGCTGGTAGGATAGCCAAGCTGCGCACCGCAACCGAGACCATGTTGAGCTTGTGGCTTGCAACCGGTGTCCCGCAGTCCGATCCAGCATCGACGGCCTGGCCGCCTGCCCTGTTGCCCTGTTTCCGTGGTCATGTAGCTCTTGAGACCGGGCGAGTTTTTCGTTACAAAGGTGATTTGCTTTGCGAGATTCATCCGTCTCGCGGGTCCGTCGTGCACGCAATCGCTTCGTGAACCCAAGGAGAACGCATGGCCAGCCGTCGCCGAGGTAAGGGCCGCCGCAAGGTCGGCCGCAAGAAACGCCGGATGCGGAGCCGGATCCGACACCGCAAGAAGTAGCTCACCCGCCGCTTTTCCGCCGCCCGGGCACCGCCGGGCCCTGAGCCTGCCCCTCCAGATCCATCTCGACGACGGTCTCAGGACAGCAACCGCTTACAGGCAGCCCATGAGCCCCGCGCCCCCAGCGCACGAGGGCCGGGGCTGTTTGCTGCGCGGACGAATCCGGAAAAATGCTGGGATAGACGTGTCGCGGCGTTCCTCGGTTCGATAGAATACGTAGAGATCAGTTCATGTTGCTCTTCGTATTGGCATGGAGCGCGCCATGGAACCCACAGGCGATCGGCAGGTCCCTGTCCGTCCTCGCGTCGATCATCGGCCCTCCGTGGAACTTCTCGAATCGATCCACCCGTTCCCCGGCGTTTACCGCATCAAGGCGATTGGCCGGACGGACGATGACTTCGAGAACCGCGTCATCGAGACAGTTGTCGCCCAGCTTCCCGCGCGGTCTGACCTGGATTACTCGGTCCGCACAACGCCAGGCGGCCGCCACGTGGCGCTGACGCTCGATGTCTCGGTTCAGAATGCGGAGCAGGTGCGGACCATCTACGCGGAAGTCCGCGAAATTGAAGGGCTCACGCTTCTCTTCTGATGGATTTCCATGCACCTGGGAGCATGAAAGAGCCCGGATCGTCACCAGAGCGTTTGCTCCGCCGGACGGCACGGGTATGATGCATTCCTGTTGCTCGATGGAGGGTGTTGCCTCCCGTCATGCAACCATGAGCGGAACCAAGGTCCCGTTTCCTGCGCCGCGATGATGGTATTTGATGGCCGACGCCCGAGTCACTGCACAGTCGATCGATCTTGTCCATTGCGACGACCCGCGCGACGTGGTCCATCAGGCGGTGGCCTGCCTGGCTCAGGGGGGAGTAGTCGGCCTGGCCACCGAGACGGAATACTCGCTTGCGGCCAGTGCCCTTCATCCCAGCGGGCTGGAGCGGCTCCGCGGAATCGGAGCCACCACGGATTCCCTTCCGCTCACGCTCATCGTCCGCAGTGCACAGGAATGCCAGGACTGGGTGCCGGAGATCTCACTGGTCGGTCGCCGCCTGGCTGCGCGGCTCTGGCCGGGACCGTTGACGCTGGTCTTCCCCTCGAGTGCCCGATCGAGTCTGTTCAGCCGCCTTCCGCTGCCCGTCCGCGGTCTCATCGCGCCGGCGGGTGAGTTGGCGCCTGCGCAGTTCGGCCGAGCCGTTCCTGCGCGACGTGCTGGACCTGACTCCGGCTCCGCTCGTGCTTCGTCCGCTCATGCCGGACGGGAAGACGCTCGCGACCACGGCTGATTCTCTCCAGGGCCTGGCGGACCTGGACCTGGTCATTGACTCCGGCCCGACTCCCTGTGGACAGCAGTGCACATGGGTGCGGGTCGACCAGGACGGCTGGACCGTGGTGCATGCAGGGGCCATGACTGCGCGGACGCTGCTTCAGATGTCGGGCTTGATTGTTCTGTTCATTTGCACGGGGAACACCTGCCGCAGTCCGATGGCCGAGGCCATCTGCCGGCTGATGATTGCGCGTCGCTTGCACTGTGACCTCGAGCAGATCGAGGAGCAAGGCTACGTGGTGCAGTCAGCGGGCGTGGCCGCGGCCAGCGGATCACCGGCGGCGTCCCATGCTGTCGACGTGCTCCGCTCGATGGGGGGAACGCTGGAGAACCATCGCAGCCGGCGCGCCACGCTGGAGATGGTGCGCCAGGCCGACTGCATCTTCGCCATGACCGCCGACCATCTGGACGCTTTGCTCGAGGCTGTTCCCGAGGTCCAGGACCACGCTTACCTGCTGGATCCCGAGGGCGGCGACGTTCCCGACCCCATCGGCTCGGACCATCACACCTACCGCCAGACGGCGCAGATGATCGAGCAGATGCTCGAAGCCCGGCTCAAGCAGCTTGGACTCTGAACGAGGCCCCCTCGCGGCGGTCCGGCCACTCGACGCCTCCGTGCGCCCGTGTCCAGCCGTAAGTCTTTGGCAGAGAGATTGATACGCCGGCCTCTCTGCTCGTTGCCGGGCTTCCCGCAGTCGGCCTTGCCAAGTGGCTGGGAAATGCCAAGAATGAACATGGTCGGGATGTTTCAACATGAAGCGTGCTGGCAAGTGACGTGGTTTTCGTGGTTGAGGGAAGGCCGTCTGGCGACCATCCGTCGACCGGTGAATGGCGCGTGGGAGTCGTCGCTGGATGGCCGTTGCCACAGCCGGTAGCAGTGCGGATGCGGATCTGTCCGGACCCCAGGAGACCCCGGTCCACCGGCTGGGCGAACAGGTCTTCGATACGGTCGCCGAGATCGGCGACGTGGGGCAATTCTCGATCCAGACGGTGACCTGGATCGTCCGCAAGCGGCCCCGCTGGTCCGTGCTGGTACCGATCTTTTACGCCATCGGCGTGCAGAGCGTCTCGGTGGTGGCCATCACCGGCACGTTCATCGGTATGGTCCTTGCGGTCCAGGCCTATCACTCGTTCCAGATGATGGGGCTGGCCACGCGGCTGGGCTCTGTCATCAATATTTCCATTGTCAAGGAGCTGGGACCGGTGCTGGCGGCAACCATGCTGGCGGGACGGGTGGGTTCGTCGATGGCCGCCGAGCTGGGCACGATGCGCGTCACCGAGCAGATCGACGCCCTGACGGCGCTGGGTACCAACCCGATTTACTATCTTGTGACCCCCCGCTTTCTGGCCTGCCTGCTGCTGATCCCGCTTCTGACCTTGATGGCTGACTTCATGGGGGTGATCGGCGGCGCCGTGGTGGCGACGCAGATTCTTGGCGTCGATTCCTTCGCCTACTGGAAGCATTCGCGCGATTTCGTGGAGAGCCTGGACATCTTTGCCGGCGTCTTCAAGAGCTACTTCTTCGGAGCTGGGATTGCGCTGATCAGCTGCCACCGCGGGTTCAACTCCAGCGCGGGAGCGGAGGGCGTGGGCAAAGCAGCGACCGAGGCTTTCGTCTTTTCGTTCATCGCCATCCTCTTCCTCGACTTCGTACTTGGGCTGGGCTGGAACACGGTTTACCGCTCGATCTGGCCCCAGGCCCAGGGGTTGCTATGAGCGACGCGTCGGCGCTCGATGGCGTGAAAGGCAGGGATCTGATCGAGCTGCGCGGCGTGAGCATGCGGTTCCGCACGCAGAACGTGCTCCGCGGCATCAACCTGGCAATCCACAAGGGCGAGACTGTCTGCATCATCGGCGAGAGCGGCTGCGGCAAGACCGTCATGCTCAAGCTGATCATCGGCCTGCTTCATCCCACCCAGGGAAGCGTCCGGTTCGACGGCACGAATATCGCGGGATTGGGCGGCAAGGAGCTCGTCAAGCTGCGCTTGCGGTTCGGCTTCCTCTTCCAGATGGCCGCGCTCTTCGACAGCCTGACCATCTACGACAACGTGGCCTTCGGCCTGCGCGAGCACCATCTTCGCCGCGAGGACGAGATTCGCACGATTGTCGCCGAGCGGCTTCAGGAGGTGGGCCTGCCCGCGGGGCTGGAACAGAAGAAGCCCGCCGAGCTTTCCGGCGGCCAGCGCAAGCGCGTGGGCCTGGCCCGGGCGCTGGCCTTGAATCCCGAGGTCATGCTCTATGACGAACCCACCACCGGGCTGGACCCGATCATGAGCGACGTGATCAACGAGCTGATCCTGATGACCCAGCAGAGCAAGAAGACCACCGGCGTGGTGGTGACTCACGACATGAAAACGGTGACCAAGGTGGCCGACCGCGTGGTCATGCTTTACCCGCTGGCGCGGCTGGCGCCCGATGAGCCCCAGATCATCTACGACGGTCCGCCGGAGCACATCGAGGACGCCGAGGACCCGCGGGTCCGTCAGTTCGTGCGCGGGGAGGCCGGAGAACGGCTCCGCGAGCTGGCCCAGCAACGGGCCGACGCGAATGGATGAGGAGTTGACCGGCGATGAGCCACACCTGGAGCCAGAGCGGGAACCATCAAGTCAGGGGGCAGTGACAAGATGAACGAACGCGTCATGCAATTTCGGATCGGCATGTTCGTGATCGTGGCCGGCCTGGTCCTGACCATGTTGATCGTCTGGTTTGGCGAGTCCCCTGCGCTGCTCCGCGACCAGGTTTACCTGAAGGCCCGCTATGCGGACGCTCCGGGCGTGCTGGAGGGAGTGGCCGTGCGCAAGAGCGGCATCCGGGTGGGCGAGGTGGCGGCCATCGCCTTCGACCATCGCCCCAATCAGCCCGACGGCGTGCTGGTGACCCTGGCCATCGAGCGCAGGTATTCCATCCGCGAGGGCTCGGTGCCGCGGTTGTCCCGGTCCCTGATCGGCGATGTGACCATCGATATGCTGCCCGGCACCGGACAGGCCGACCTCGTGCTTGGCCGGACCCCCGAGACAGCCCCTGTGCTCGAGGGTGAGGTGGCCATCGACCCGTCCAAGGCGCTGGCCGCGGCCACCCAGGCGTTCGACCAGGTGGGCGACACGCTGAAGACGATCAACGAGGCGGCCAGCGGACTGGCCAAGCTGTCCAAGAACTCCGAGCGCGTGGAGGACTTCCTGAAGACCTGGACCAAGACGGGGCAGGACGTTTCCGACGCGTCCGCTGCCATCGACGGCTTTCTGAAGAACAACGAGAACGACCTACGCGCCACCATCGCCAATCTCAAGAAGGTGGGCGACAAGCTGAACAGTACTCTGAGCCCCGAGACCCAGGACTCGTTCCAGACCGCTGTCGCCCGGATCTCGTCGGCCTCGGCCCGTCTGGACGCCGGCCTGGCGGACGTGAACCCGCTGCTCAAGGACCTGGGCGCGCCCGTGAACCACGCCCCCGCCACCGATTTCGGCCAGAGCGTGCGCCGGTTCAATCGCGTGGTCGCCGACCTGGAGCTCTTGACGGCCGCACTCCGCAACCGCAAGGGAGCGCTGAACACGGACGGCTCGCTGCAAAAGCTGCTTCTCCAATCGGACCTGTACGACAACTTCAATAACCTGGCCCTGAGCGGGACGTCGGCTTTGGCCCAGCTCAAGCTGGTTCTCACCTCCTTCCGGGCCTTTGCCGACCGCGTCAGCCGTGACCCCTCGGCCATCTCGCGCGGGATCCTGGCGCGGTGATGCCGCATCAGCGCTGATACGCGACTGGCTGTCCCGCGCATGGCCTGCGTGAGCGGCGGCCCACGAATTCCAGATCCTCCAATCCTCCAGGAGATCTGGAATCCGCGTTGACCGATCCATCGATTCTGAGTAATGGTGGCTCGCTGGAAGGCTGATCCGACGAAGTGCCAGCCAGATGCAGACAGACGCTTCTGAAGCTCTGAGTCCGGTGGCTTCACGCGGATCCCTTTTCAGCACCGTAATGAAACCCAGGTATGCTTTACCTGCGGAAGGGATTCGCGTATAAACCGGCGGTCTCGGGCCAAACCTCACACCAATGCGTGGAGTGAGGAGTGGGGGCAGTCGCCATGCCCCGAAGCAGATCGAGACGGCTCCCTGGACAGGATCGTCGAGGCGCCCATGGACTTCACGGGAGAGAGATACATTCCGGAACTGGACTGGCCGGAAATCTCCTACGAACACTGGCATCGCTACGTGTACGCAGAGAGGTTGGTTGCCGGCAAGTCCGTCCTGGATGTGGCCTGCGGGGAAGGCTATGGTTGCCAGTGGATGGCTCGCCTGGCTCGCGAGGTCGTTGGCGTGGACAACTCCGCGGAGGCGATTTCCCACGCCAGTGCTCGCTACCCGGCAGAGAACCTGTGCTTCTTGCAGGGCTCGGCCGAGTCGTTGCCGATCCAGGGCCGGTCGCTCTTCGACATCGTCACCTCATTCGAAACGATCGAGCACATTGACACGGCCACGCAAGGCCGCCTGCTGCAAGAGATCAAGCGCTTGCTCAAGCCCGAGGGCCGGCTCCTGATCTCGACGCCGAACAGGTATCTCTATTCCGACGTACCGAATCGCCAAAATCCTTTTCACGTCAAAGAATTTTACACCAGCGAATTCTATGACTTCTTGAAGCGCTGGTTTCAGCATGTGACGTTGCTGGGTCAAAGGGTGTACCCTGCCTCATTCCTCTGGCCCCTGGATCACGGCCAGGGGAGCGAGTTCTGCCAGTTGCAGTTTGGCCCGACGGGCTTCACTCCCGTGAGCGAGGATGCTCGAGAAGCAGCTTTACGTCGTGGCCATCGCCTCTGATGAGCCGATCGGGGAAGCCCCGTCGTCGACGATGATCGACGTCTCCTCGCGTGCCGTGGACTGGCGGCACCAGGAGCTGGTCGAGTGCACCGCGGGCTGGCACGAGGAGCGGGCCAGGCGTTCCTCACTGGAGCAGACGAACCAGCAGTTGTATGAGCACATATCAGGTCTGACCGTTCAGGCCGCCCGCTCCCTGGAACTCGAGGCCAGGGTGCACCACCTCGACCGCGAGAATGCCCGACTCTCCGCTGCCGTGGCCCAGTTCCAGGGAAGCCGGACCTGGAAGGTGAGCCACGCGATCAAGAAACTCTTCTCCCTCGGCTTCCCTGCCGCAAGCTGACGAAGACCTGCGTCACGCCTGTGCACCCTGCTTGACCTGCGCGGGGCGGCGCTGTGTGATAGCGGGAGCATTCGTCACCGAACTAACCGGCCCCTGGCCTACTCCGGAGCATAGTCATGCGCTCACCGGATCGCCGTCGTTTCCTTCAAGATACTGCCGCGCTGGCGGCTGCCATCGCCGCCCTTCCGGCCGGATCGGCTCGGGCCGGCGGGAACGCGGAGCCCAGTACGAATGGCGGTCAGGGAAGAACCGCCAGCGCCAATGACACACTGCGGGTGGCGGTTGTCGGCGTGCATGGACGGGGCATGGACCACATCGAAGGGTTCGGCCATCAGAAGGACGTGCGGATCACCGCGATCTGCGATATCGATCAGAACGTGATTGGCTCGGCCCGGCACGAGATCGAGCAGCTTTACGGCACCGCACCGAAATACTATCAGGATATCCGCCAGTTGCTCGACGACAAGGAGGTCGATGCGATCTCCGTGGCCACAACGAACCACTGGCACGCGCTGGCGACCATCTGGGCCTGCCAGGCTGAGAAAGACGTTTACGTGGAGAAGCCGGTCAGCCACAACGTGACCGAAGGCAGGCGGATGGTGGAGTTCGCCCGCAAGTACAATCGCATTGTCCAGACCGGTACGCAGCTGCGCAGTCACAAGGGCATCCAGGATGCCATGGCGTTCGTCCACTCCGGCAAGCTGGGCAAGATCTATATGGCCAAGGGGCTGTGCTACAAGCCGCGCGGATCGATCGGCCATAAGCCCGACGGGCCGGTTCCCGCCGGTGTCGATTACAATCTCTGGCTTGGTCCTGCACCCGAGCGGCCGTTCAACCCCAACCGGTTCCACTACAACTGGCACTGGTTCTGGGACTACGGCAACGGCGACCTGGGCAATCAGGGCATTCACCAGATGGACGTGGCGCGCTGGGGTCTGAACAAGCATGAGTTCCCCCGTGCCGTGCTTGCCTCGGGGGGCCGGTTCGGCTATTCCGACGACGCCCAGACTCCCAACACGCTGCACGTCACTTACGAGTTTGACGACTGCGAGCTTCAGTTCGAGGTCCGCGGCCTGCCCACCAACGACGAGCTGAAGGTCAAGATCGGAGATATTTTCTACGGCACCGAAGGCATCCTCGCGGTGACCAGCTACACCAACTGGCAAACCTACTTCGGGCCGAACCTGGAGCGGGGCCCGGCCGGCACGGGCGGCGGTGATCACTTCGCCAACTTCGTGAAGGCCGTCAAGTCGCGCGATCACACACTGCTCGCAGCCGACATCGAGGAGGGGCACCTCTCGAGTGCGTATTGCCATCTGGGCAACATTGCATATCGACTGGGACGTAAGCTGCATATCAACCCGGCAAACGAGTCGTTCATCGCCGACCCGGAAGCCGACTCGATGCTCACTCGCAAGTACCGGCAGCCGTTCGTCGTACCGGTCCGGGCCTGAACCGAACCGGGATCAGTGCCGCTGGGCGGATTGACCTGGAACGGATTGAGCTGGTTCAGCAAGGGCGGACGGGTGCGGCGAAGCGACCTCCCCTGCCGCCTGTGGACGACTCCCGGCGCTGTCGACGCCGCTCTCGCGCTCGCTGCGGCGGCGCCGGAGGTCGGTCCGTTGCGGATCAGTGGCAAGGTCTCGTTCCGTCTGGCGCTGCGCGTCGCTCATTGCGCCTGGGAGGACGTCGGTTCATGGATTCCCTCGACCGCATGGGGCACGAGCTTGTCTGGGGCCTGCTGGCCTTGCAGCAGAGGGTACTCTCGCGGCCGCAATGGCTGGCCGCGATGGAAGTGTGGCGAAGGCGGCCGGAGCAGTCGTTCGGCGCGATCCTGCGCGAAACAGCAGGGATTCCGGGCGATGTGGCGCTCAGGATCGAGGAGGCGGCGCGCGGCATCCTGAACAGGCGGGAGTCCGACCCGATCAAGGTGTTTCAATCCGTGGCCCTGTGGGAGCTGCTCGCGCGTTTGCTGCCGGAGCTGAGTGATTCTGCATGGCGATTGCAGCTCATCCGCGCCGCCGCGTGCGTGGGAGTTGAGGACTCGCACGACGGTAGCTTGACGATGGTGGGCGATGGGCCCGAACCGGGTGGTTCGGAGGCCGAGCAGACCGAGCCGCCACCCCTGCGTGACGTCACGGTCGGTTTGCCCGGGAATGCAGGTGCCGCCGACCCGGAGGCGACTGCTCTGCTGGAGTACGATGGACAGCGACCGAACGTGCCCGCCGCCTCTCCCGATCGTCCCGTCCACTTGCCGGAGACGCCCGGCATGCCCGTGACCGAGACCTGGAACGGCGGCAACGGTGATCGCGGGCGGACGGAGCTACCGCCCGACGGTCCGCGCGGCGGTCATCCGCCCGGCGCCGGGGCGGGGCCGTACATCGCTCCGCCGCGCTATCGCGTGCTTCGACCCCACGCCGAGGGCGGCCTGGGCGTGGTTTCCGTGGCGCGCGACGAGGAGCTGCACCGCGAGGTGGCGCTGAAGGAGATGCACGACCGCCACGCGCGTATTGCGGAGAACCGCTTGCGGTTCGTCGTGGAAGCCGAGGTCACCGGCGGGCTCGAGCACCCGGGAGTTGTGCCGGTTTACGGACTCGGCCATCATCAGGACGGCCGGCCGTACTACGCCATGAAGTTTATCAGGGGCGTCAGTCTGAAGGCAGCCATCGCCAGCTATTACAAGTCCGACACGCGCGATCGCAACTCCGGCGAGCGGGCCCTCGGCCTGCGGAGGCTACTGTCCCACTTCCTGGACGTCTGCGACGCCATCGCCTACGCGCACAGCCGTGGCGTGCTGCACCGCGACATCAAGCCAGCCAACATCATGCTGGGAAAGTACGGTGAGACCCTGGTGGTGGACTGGGGCCTGGCGAAGCCTCTCGGCCGTTGTTTTCCGCAGGAAGATGCCGCTTCGCCGGAGGCTTTCCTGTCCGTGCTGGAACGGTCGAGTGCACCAGACGGCGATACCGAGCACGCCGACGACCGGACCACCACGCTCGACGGCCCCCATGGCGAGGGGCCGCCAGCGCTGCCGGCGGGACAGAGATCCAGTCCGGGAGCTGCCCGGTCCCACACCGAACAGCCGTTGATGCCGCCTTCGATGGGCCGCACGGCGCAAACCGTCGCCGGCACACTCGTCGGTACACCCTCGTTCATGAGCCCGGAGCAGGCCGCCGGCCGGACCGATGAGCTAGGGCCGACCAGCGATATCTTCAGCCTGGGATCGACGCTCTACAACATTATTACTGGCAGGCCACCCTTCGTCGGCACCGACCTCACCAAGACCCTGGTGCGGGTCATCGAGGGCGATTTTCCAAAGCCGCGCAGGGTCAAGCCGTCGGTACCCCGGGCGCTGGAAGCGATCGTGCTCAAGGCGATGGCGTTGAACCCGGCCGACCGCTACCCGAGCGCCCGGGCGCTCCGCGTCGACATCGAGCACTGGATGGCCGACGAGCCGGTCTCGGCCTACCGCGACCCCTGGCTGACCCGCCTTGGCCGGTTCGCGCGGCGCCACAAGACCGCGGTGGCCACGGCCGCGGCCCTGCTGGTCGCTGCGGTCGTGGGACTGTCGGCCGGTTCGATCGCCCTGGAGCGGGAACGCGCCCGCACCGAGCGTGAGCGGGCGCTCGCGGTAAAGAACTATCGCTACGCCTATGAAGCGGCCGAGACGATGCTCAGCCACGTGGGCGACGTCGACCTTGCGGACATCCCGCAGATGGAGGGCGTTCGCCGGCAGTTGCTGGAGACGGCGCGGGTGCAGTTCCAGAAGCTGCTGGAGCAAAGCAGCCGCGATCCGGAGGTGCTTCTGCTGGAAGCCCGCACCCGTGCCCGACTGGGCGACGTGCTGGAGATGCTGGGCCTGTACAGCGACGCCCAGCAGAACGATCGCACCGCCATCGCCTCGCTGGAGGACTTGAAGGACCGCCTGCCCGGCGACGACCGGCCCCTGCAAGCGCTGGCTCGAGCCAGCCACGGGCTCGGCGTCCTGGATTACAGGATGAACCGCTTCAAGGACGCCGAGTCCCGGTTCCGGCAGGCCATCACGCTGCGCAAGCAGCTCTCGGACCGGTCAGCCCAGGATGCCGCGGCAGTCAAGGCCCTGGCCGAGAGCCGCTACTACCTGGGCGCCCTGCTCGCGCGTCTGGCGGATCCGAGCCCGGCGGACCGCGAGCTCTATCAACAGGCCATCCAGGACCAGCAGGCGCTGCTGGCCTCCAAGCCTGACCTGCCCCAGAACCGGGTAAAGCTGTCACAGTATCTCAATAACCTGGCGATCCTCCAGGCCAGGACCGATCCCGCACGCGCCGAGGCCCAGTACCGCAAGATCCTTGAGCTCCTGGGCAGTCTGGAGCCGATTCACCGCACCCTGCCCGCGGCACGCTGGCAGCACGCCCGGGCATGCAGCAATCTGGGATCGCTCGCGGCCAGCAAGCAGCCGGAGAGCCAGGCCGCGGAGCAGCTCCTGACCCAGGCACGCGACGAGTTCGATCGCCTGTCCGTTGAGTTCCCCGGCATCGTGCAGTATCGCCGCGAGCTTGCGTCGGCCTGGCATAACCTGGGACGGTTGGCTCGTTTGCGTGACGATTCCAGGCAGGCGCAGGAGGCCTTCCGCCAGGCGGTCCGACTGCTACAGCCGCTGGCGGAGGATTATCCGCAGGTCCCCGATTACCGCCAGAACCTGGCCATCGCCCGCTTCCAGCTCGCACTGCAGGACCTGGCCCAGAACCCGGCCGGCGCCGCGGCGGAATTGCAGCGCGTGCTTGTGGATCAGGCCCGCTTGATTGCCGACTATCCGGACGTGCCCGATTATCGCAACTCAGAGGGACGCAACCTTTTCGATTATGGCAAGCGGCTCATCGAGCTGGGCGATTCGGTCCGCGCGTCGGACTTCCTCAACCAGGCCGTGACACGTTTCGAAGAGGCGCTGCAAGGTGACCCGGGCAACCGCATCTACACCAGGAACCGCTACGAGGCATTGACCTCTCAGATGTTGATAGCTCTGGAGCTGAAGCAGGTCGAGCGTGCCGGAGATTGCGCAGAGCGGCTTGTCGGGGTCTTGCCTGGCAGACTGAGCGATTACCTGACGGTCGCGGAGGGCCTGGCCCAGTGCGCGCTGCTCGCGGACCAGAACCGTGTGTCTGACCCCAGGCACAGCGCCGAAACGTATGCCCGGCGCGCCGTGGAACTGCTGCGACAGGCCGTCCAGCGCGGGCTGCTCGATTCCGCGGATCCGCTCCGGTCCAAGGAGTTTGAGCCGTTACGCGAGCGACCGGACTTCAGAAAGCTCTTCGAGCAGCTCCGCAACGGACTGAATCCGCTGCGCGGCTGATCGAAATCTGGCTGGAGCGGGAGAGAACTCTTAACGTCTAGGCCATTTTTGCCGATCTTGACGAAGGAACTATCTGGCGGTGTGGCGCCGCGGAAGCAGTGACCCCCATGGCACGGAGCCGGATATGCAGGTGAGGTCGGTTCTCGGGGGCTTCAGCCTGGGCCTCTGGTGCGTTTGGGCCAACGCCTGCGGGCAAGTTCCCGATTTGCCGCCCTTGCCGCCTGGCCTGGGTACTTCCACAGCCGTGCCGAACCGGCCTGTACAACGTCCAGCGCCAACGGCTTCCGGCGCTGTTCCGGGGCGACCCTCGCAGGTGCCGGCCGTGCCCGGCAGAGCGACGCCGCCCACCTCGGGATCTCCGGCCGCCACGACTCCCAGGGCTGGAGCCTCCGCGGCAGCAGTCCCCCCTGCGCAGCCCGTTCCGCCACTGCCCGGCCAGCCGGCAGGAGTGGCACCACCCTTCGGCGGCACCGAAGGAATGTTCTCCTCGGCCATGGCCGGCAGTCCCGCCGTGACCAGCTTTTCGAACGCGAATGCCTCGCTCTTCGGCGAAGGCCCCGCGGTTTCTTCCGGGCTCTTGAGTACACGCAGGCTGACTTCCGGCCCCGATTTTCAGATGATCGGCGACCAGGCGCCTGCGGTGCTCCACCAGGCCGCGGTGCCGGGCTTGCCGCAGCCCTTTCCGCCCGGTACGCCCCCTCCGCCACCCAGCCCGCGTCTTGCCTCGGCGATCGTCCCGTCGGTGCGCGGGTTCAAGATCGCCGAAAACCAGTCGCCACAGCCGCAAGACCGCGTTTTCTTCACCTTCAACTATTTCTCGGACCTGAACGGAGCTCTCAACCGCCGGTTCGAGTCGCCGGTCAATAATCTCACCGGCTATCGCTATATTTTCGGCTTCGAGAAAACCTTCGACGAGGGTTACGGCTCGTTCGGGGCGAGGCTGCCGCTGGACCAGTTGAGTGCTGATTCGACCGTCTCGGGAAGCTTCAACAAGCCGGGCGGCACCAGCACGTCGCTCAACGACCTGAGTCTCTTCACCAAGTACGTCATCAAGGCCAATCCAGCGACCGGCAGCCTGCTCTCGGTCGGCCTGGAGATGACGCTGCCGACCGGCCCCAGCCAGTTCGCGGGGGCGAAGTACATCCAGGGTATTCATAGCACCGAGATCCAGCCGTTCATCGGCTACCTGCTGATCCGCGACCGGTTCTACCTCCACGGTTTCCTGTCGCTCTCGGCCCCGTCCTCGATCCGCGACGTGACGATGGTCTACAACGACATCGGCATTGGCTATTTCCTTTTCCGGGCGAGCGACCCCAACAATGCCCTCACGAGCATCGCGCCCACCTTCGAGGTCCACGTCAACGACCCGCTGACACATCGCGACTGGTTCAACGCCAACGATCCCACTGGCACGGCCGACGTGGTGGACCTGACCTACGGCCTGAACGTGACCTTTTACCGGCAGTCAGTCATCACCTTCGGCTGGGTGACTCCGGTCACCGGACCCCGGCCGTTCAATTACGAGGCGATCGTGCTCCTGAACTGGCGCTTTGGCCGCTCGCGCTCGTACGCGGCTCCGCCCATCATCGGCGGTTGAGGTCTGCCGGGTGGTTACTCCACCTTCTGTCTGTACTGCCGGCGGCTGGGGTCCTTGATCGGCCCAAGTCGCCAGGGTAGTCTACGAATGCATACGGCAACGAACGTTTGAGGGCCGGTCCGGGTGTGATCACGGAGGGCGAAGCCCATGGCGCGTACCGCGCTTAGATTCCAATTCTTGCCGCACGGGCTCGCCGCTTCTCTGGCGGTCTGGCTCTTCGTGACGGCGACGCAGGACGCCAGTGCTCAGTCGGCCGGCCCAGGCGCGTCCACCGCGACCGCACCGGCGACCGCGAAGGCGAAACCAGGCGGTGCCAATCGCAAGAGCGCGAACCGTGCCGGGCAGGCCGTACAGAAAGCGGCCCAGCCGCGCAAAGAGCCAAGCCAGGCGTATCGCGATTCCATCCGCCAGACGGTCGAGAAGCGCCGGCAGCGCCGCGCGAGGAGTGCCCAGGGGTTCGGGGCTGCCCGCCCCGTCGGTGCGGTGATCCCCTGGCTCTTGCCTCCGGCGCTCATCATCCGCCATACGCCCGAGGTGCACGAGGAAATCGAGAGGCTACTCGGCCTGCTCCGGCACTGAGCGCGAGGCAGGCCTCAGTCCATGCCTGGCGCCAGCGTCAGGGCCGGACCAGACTCTTCCAGCTCCGAGGTCCGGCGGGAGCCGCGTGTCCGAGCAGCACGCCGCTTGCGACGTTGCTGGTACGCGTGGAACGCCTCTGGCGTGCGGTCTGGCCGCTGGAGGAATTGGCGTAGACCGGGCGGCCGGTGAACTCGCGGAAGTTGGCGATGCCGCTCCCGGAAATCCGGTTGCTGCTGGGACCGCTGCGAACGACCGTGTTGGAAGGCGCGTTGTAGAGCAGCACCCCGTACTGGGCGTTTCCGGCGCGGCCGCCGGCGGCCGTCAGGCCGATTGTGTTCCCCTGGATCACGTTGCCCACGGACTGTCCGCCCAGAACGTAAACCCCCACCGAGGTATTGGCCGAAACCACGTTGCCCGAAGACTGCGACGGGGCGCCGATCTGGTTGGCGGGCGCGTTCTCCAGGTAGATGCCGGTCTGATTCGGTAGCCGGCTAACGCCATCGGCAGCCAGACCGACCAGGTTCCCGGAAACGATGTTGCCCGAGGAAACGCTTCCCAGGATGTAGATACCGACGTCGCTGTTCCCCGAGATCACATTGCCTCCGCCGACCCCGATCAGGTTCCCCGCCGCACCGTTGATGTAGACTCCCACCGTGTTGCCCGCCCCGGCGCCGCCACTGGCGCTCGGGCCGACCAGGTTCCCCGCAACCACGTTGCCGCTCGATTCGGAGCCGCTGATCTCGATACCCACGATGTTGCCCGAGATGACATTGCCCGCTCCGCTGCTCGCCCCGCCGATGGTATTGCCTGCGCCGGGACTTACATCCTGAAGGTTCAGGCCGGGAGCCTGGTTGATCAGGACACCAAGCTGCTGGCTCGGTGTCGATCCCCCTTGTTGAAGGATGGGCCGCTGGCCGCTGGCATTCGTGCCGATCAGGTTGCCCTGGACCATGTTGGCCGAGGCGAAGCGGCCGAAGAGGTAAACGCCCGCGGTCGCGTTGCCCGAGAGGATGTTCCCTTCGCCGGGGGCGGCTCCGCCGACGTCATTGCCCGCCGCTCCATTGATGAAGACCCCGACGCCGTTTCCCTGCGCCGCGGCGCCGTTGCTGAGCGCGAACTGCCCGGTGCGGTCGGTGCCGATCGTGCAGCCATAGATCCGGTTGCCCCCTGCACCCAGCAGACTGATCTGAACGCCGCCGGACGAGTTGCCCGAGATCAGGCTCGCCTGCACGAGGTTGTCGGCCACGCCTTCGATCGAGATGCCAAAGCCGCCGTTCGGGACCGAGACCTCACCAGCCGCGTCCGTTCCGATGGTTGACCCCAGAATCAGGTTGCCATCGGCCGTGCCGCCGTAGAGATGGATGCCGTTGCCCGCGTTGCCGCTGATCAGGTTCCCCAGGCCGGCCGTCGTGCCGCCGAGGGTCGCGCCTGGCGCGCCCTCCAGCGCGATTCCGTCGCCGCCATTGCCAAGTGCGGCCGTTCCGGTGATACCGATGCCGATCAGGCTCCCCTCGATGATGGTCCCCGCGGCGCTGGCTCCCAGAACGTAAATCCCGTTGCCGCCATTGCCCGAGATCACATTCGGGAGGGCCGCGCCGGCGATGACCGTGCCGCTCACGCCGTTGAGCAGTACGCCGGACATGCCGTTGCCCAGCGCGGCCAGGCCCGACGGGCTGGTACCGATGAAGTTGCCGAGGATGGCCACGCGGTCCGGGCCGGCGATGTTGAGGATGTTCACGCCGTTGCCGCCGTTGCCGGAGATAATGTTCCGGTCCGCGGCGACGGTGCCGCCGATCGTGTTGCCCGGGGCGTCGCTGAGGATCAGGCCGTCGAGCGCGTTGCCGAGGTTGCTTGCACCGGCCCGATTGGTGCCGATGAAGTTGCCCGCGATGCGGTTGCCGGTCGCGCTGGTGCCCAGGAGGAACACGCCGAAGGCGCGGTTGCCAGCGATGACGTTGCCTGCGCCTGGGACGTCGCCGCCGATGACATTGTCCGGCGCTGTCGATGGTCAGACCGGTGGACGCGTTGGGCACCGCGAAGGAGCCGTTGCGATCAGTGCCGATGAGGTTGCCGGCGATCTGGTTGCCCGTCGACGTGACGCCGGTGATCAGCACGCCGCTGGAGCGGTTCCCCGAGATCACGTTGCCCGCGCCGGAAACGGTGCCGCCGATCGTATTGGCGGCAGTGTCGTAGACGACCACGCCGACATTGCTGTTGCCCACGGGCTGAGTGCCCGTCAGATCGATGCCGATGAGGTTGCCGGCCACAAGGTTACCGGTGGCGCCTGGGACCAGCTCCACGCCATTGGCGAGGTTCCCCGAGATCACGTTGCCCGCGCCGGAAACGGTGCCGCCCACGCGATTGCCGCTGGTCCCGGCGGAGAGGAACACCCCGTCCTGAGCGTTGCCCAGAGCCGTGAGGCCGTTCACGGCGGTGCCCAGCAGGTTTCCCTCCACCACGTTGAGCTGGGCCGGCGTGGAGGTCGTGCCACGAAGCTCCACCCCGTGCGACCGGTTCCCCGAGATCACATTTCCCGCGCCGGGGATGATGCCGCCGATCGTGTTCGAGAGCGCGGAGTCGACGACCACCCCGTCCTGCCCGTCGGGCACCGCCAGAGTGCCCGAGCGGTCGGTCCCGATCAGGTTGCCCAGCACGGCGTTGCCCGTTGCCCCTGCTCCCGAGATGTAGATACCCGACAGGTTATTGCCCGAGATGATGTTGCCGGCCAGGCCGGTGGTGCCGCCGATCGTGTTGCCCGAGCTGTGATTGATGTCCACGCCGTTCTGGAGGTTGCCTGCGGCCGCTGTGGCCGACCGGTCGGTGCCGATGCGATTGCCCTCGGCCAGGTTGTTCGCACCCGCGTCGATCTGAAGCCCCGCGGTACCGTTGTTTGACAGCACGTTCCCCGCCCCGGGGATGGCGCCGCCGATCGTATTGCCCGATACGCCACTGAGCACGATGCCGGCGATGAAGTTCCCCTGGGTCGCGGCCCCGCTGGCGTCGAGGCCGACAAGATTCCCGAGGATCAGCGAGCCCGTCGTCGACCCGGAGAGCGCGATGCCCGACTGGCGGTTTCCCGAGATCACGTTGCCGGCGCCAGTGCCAGCCGTGGCCGTCGCGCCTCCGATCGTGGTGCCCGCGGCGTTATCGATCTCCACGCCGTTCTGCACGTTGCCCAGTCCGGCGGAGGTTCCGGCAGGAGATAATCCGATGACGTTTCCCAGAAGCTGGTTGTCATCGGCGCTGGTCGTGCCAAAGGAAGGGAGCGAATCGGTGATGCGGACGCCCGATCCCAGGTTCCCCGATATCACGTTGCCCGCCCCGGTGGCCGTGCCGCCGATGATGTTGCTGGCGGCGCTGACGACGATGCCGTCACTCAGGTTGGGAATCGTTGCGGTACCGGAGGCCGCCAGGCCGACGCGGTTGCCCTGCACCACGTTGCCGGATGTGCCGGCGCCCTGGATCTCGATGCCGGCCTGCGCGTTGCCGGAGACGAGGTTGGCGGCCGACCCGTCGATGTTCGCCGCGCCGATGGAATTGCCGGACGCACCCGAAAAGATCAGCACTCCCAGGACGGCGTTAGGAACGCTGCCCGTGCCCGCGAGGTTCGTGCCGATCCAGTTCCCCTCGGCCAGGTTCTGGTTTGATGCGCTCAGGAGCAACCCGGTTCCGGCGTTGCCCGAGATCAGGTTGCCGGAGAAGCTGCTCAGCGAGCCATCGGAGTTCAGGACGTTCGTACCGCCGATCGTGTTGTCCGTGGTGCCGCTCATGAGGATGCCGTCACCGGCGTTGGGCACCGCTCGCGAGCCATCGGCGCTGGTGCCGATCAGGTTGCCCGCGATCGCGTTCCCCAGGTTCGCCGTGCCGCCGGTCACACCGGAATCGTTCCCCAGCAGATCGATTCCGCTTTGACCGTTCTGCGCGATGATGTTGCCGCCGAACTGAGTGAACTGGCCAGCGGAATTGAGCGTATCCACGCCGCCGACCGTATTGGCCGACACGTTCCGGAGCAGAATACCGAATTGCTGGTTGCCGAGGTTGATGGGCGCGCCGATGATGACCGATGAGCCGGAAGCCAGCGTTGTGCCGATCGCGTTCCCCGAGATCGTGTTGAAGTCGGACCCCAGACCGATGTCGATGCCGTTGGCCGCGTTCGCCGCGATCAGGTTCCCCGCGCCGGGAGTCCGATCACGTTGTTTGTGCTTTGTGCGGTGACGAGAATGCCGTTGCCGGCGTTGCCCAGGCGATGGAACCGGGATGGGTTGTCGGTGATCGAGCCGGGCGTGGTGCCGAGAATGTTGCCGGCGAGCAGATCGTTCGAGACGCTGAAAAGGCTGATGCCCTGGCCCTGATTCGCGGAGCACAGGTTGCCGGCTCCGGAGGCCGT
The DNA here is from genome assembly GCA_963833985.1 of uncultured Planctomycetaceae bacterium. Classification (GTDB taxonomy): domain Bacteria; phylum Planctomycetota; class Planctomycetia; order Isosphaerales; family Isosphaeraceae; genus Aquisphaera. The sequence continues at coordinate 3,141,114 of CAWIAD010000001.1, read as the reverse complement.
GCCGCCGATCGTGTTGCCGGCATCCGAGTTGTCCGTGATGCCGTCGCTGCCGTTGCCCAGGGCGATCATGCCGGAGATGTCGGTGCCGACCAGGTTGCCTTCAACCGTGTTGTCGTCCGCCGGGTTAATGATGTTGGAAATGTTGATGCCGTACCCGAGATTGGCCGAAACCAGGTTGGCAGCAGCGGTAATGGTACCGCCGATGGTGTTGCCGGAGGCGTACAGGTCGATGCCGTCTCCCTGATTGGGCACGGCGACCGTGCCGCTGGCGTCGGTGCCGACCTTGTTGCCGATGACCAGGTTGCCGGTGGCGAGCTGGGTGCCGTCCTGGATCAAGACGCCGACGCTGATGTTGCCGGAGATCAGGTTGCCCAGCGATCCGGTACCGCCAATGGTGTTCTGCGAACCGCCGTCGATGAAGACCCCGATCTGGTTTCCAGGTCCGTCCAGCGTGCCTGCCAGATTGGTTCCCAGAGAGTTCGCCGCGACGAGGTTGCCGCTGGACTGAATGTGGACGCCCGCGCCGGTGTTGGGGTCCTGGAAGTTGGCGATGTCCAGCCCCTCGATGGTGCTCCCGTCCGAGCCGGGGGCCAGCAGCAGGCCGTCGCCCACGGGCCCCGCGCCGGTCCCGACGTCGTTGAGCGTGATGATGGGGATTCCCGAATAGCCAGGCTGGCTCGTACCGTCGATGAGTACGGGGTTCGTGATTGCCGGCAGGGCGTTCTGAACATCGATGACGTATGAGGCGGCCGACGGCGTGATGTTGAAGGAGATCGAGTTTCTCCCGGGAACGCCGTTGGAGTCGATGATCGCCTGGCGCAGCGATCCGGAGCCGGAATCGAACGTGTTCTGCACGAAAAACGCTGCCGGCAAAAGTCGTTGCTCGACTCGCTCGCCCCAGGCTGCGAAACGGTGATCACGAGTCGGCTGTCGTCGTCGTCTTCTGCTCATTTCTCGATCCGCAGGGCCCCGGTCCAGAGCGGCGTGGAATCCCCTGTAAATATGCGCTGCGTTGCGGTCCAGTCAATGCGCCCGCGTGAATTTACAAACGGGCGAAAAGAGTGGTTCAAACAACGCTTGTGATCATCTCGCAGCGGTGAACGCACGTTTCTGACGCTTGCAGTGCGGGCCGATGAGTGATTACCATCTCACTGTTCGCACCTTGATCGCATGCTGGGGACGGAGCCCTCACTCACGGGCGATTGATGAAGACACGCTCACGCGAGCAGGGAGCGGGTGCGCGGGTCCATTGTTTCTCCGGATCGACCGAACCCTCATCCCGGGCGGTCGGGGAGGTTGTGTCATGAGTGAAAATCGATGCAGCAGGCGGGTTTGCAGGATGTCGATGGTGTTGCTGCTGGGGACCCTTGCGATCCTCGCCGCACCGCCGCGCCGCACTTTGGGCGGCACACTGAGTGTCCAGACCACAAGTACCGAGTCGCTGAGTTTCTCCCTGTACAGCACGGTGGCCGGGAGCCAGGGGTCTCCCGTCTTCAATAGTAACGGCTTGCTGACCTCGACAGGGAGCGCCTTGTTCCCCGCACTCAACGCGGTCAGCGGGAACACGCAAAGCTATAGCTTGCCCACCGGCCAGGGCGCGTACACACAGGTCATCGCGGCCAACCAGACCAACCCGCTGCCGAATTCCTCGTTCTTGACTCCCCTGCCAGCCAGCTTCGGTACGGCCGCGATTGCGGCGCAGGCGGCCGTCAGCCTGCCCAATGACGGCACCGACGTGAACCAGAAAACCGGCATCTCGTTCAACTCGGGGAGCTATCTCCAGAGCGCGGCAATCATGACTCCCAACACGGCCGCCGTCAGCTTCACGCACCTGCATTCCGATTTCCTGGCGAGCGGCACCGCCTTCAAGGCCATTCCGGGCATGCTCATCAACGCCAACGCCACGCTCAGCCAGACGGCGGGGAGCTTTGTCGTGCTCGGCGAGGAAGGAACGATCGTGATCAGGAATTCGAGCCATCAAGTGGTCGCAACGGATTCGTTCACCGGTATCTCGGCACTGGGCTACAACGGTGGTACGGTCAGCACGATGAACACGGGCACCGCCATGATGGGCGAAACTCCCACCGCTCCGGGAATCTACAACATTCAGGGATATCAGACTTTCGGTTCCGTCACGCTGAGCGCGAACATGACGGTGTCAATCGATGCGTACCTGACTCTCATCTCCGATCCCGGCTCGCGGATCCAGCTCGGCGCGTCGAGCGGATTGAGCGGGCCGCCCCCGACCATCGGCGTTTACACCGGCGGCGTGCTGGTTCCGGAGCCCGCGTCATTCCTGGAGATGGCCATGGGCATCCTGGTGCTCGGTGGGTGCCTCGGTATTCGGCAGTGGCATCGGCTTTCGGGCCGCCCCCGGCGGACTCATCAGAACCGCAGGACCCGGGAATCTCGATCCGCCTCGTGAGCGGTCTCGGCTCGCTCTTGCTGCTGGGGTTGCTGGGCACTCCGGTGACCGCGGGCACGATCTGGGTCGATGACGTCGATCAGCCCATTTCGATTTCCTCGAGCGGGTTCTCCGCCGCCGGCAGCTTTTCCAGCGGGGTGCTCCAGCAGGCAAGTTTTAGCGGGGATTACCTCAGCAAGGATGCTCCGGGCCCGGGTCAATCGGTGACCTACACCGTGATCTTTCTGGAACCTTCCGGGGCAGCCGGCAATCCGGTTGGCGTGGCCTCGACCGAGGTCACCATCTCGGGATTGAACGATCCCACACCGCTTGAGAATACCGCCGTGAGTGTGGCCTTCGACGGTCTCCTCTCCGGTTCCCTGGATCCGGGCCCCGGAGTCTTCTTCGTCACTCCGCCGGGCGGGTTCTTTGACGTCACCGCATTCCTCCGCGGTGCCCATGCACCCGGTGTTCCCACGGATCTGTCCCTGCTCGTCGCGGCTGTGGCGGTTCCCGAGCCGCCGGCCTGGATCCTCGCAGGCTGGGCCGGCGCCGCCTGCCTTGGGGTTGTCCTGCATCGCCGGAGGAGGCTTGACCGCTCGGCGTGAGTGCCTGAGGATCGATCACGAATGCGCAGGAAGTCAACCGCTCGTCGTGAAGCACCCGCGTGTGTGGACACGGCGAGCCGGTCGGGAACGGACTGCGCGGAACGTCCGGAGTCGATGAAACGCAGGAACGTCTCACGGGTTGATCGTCCCACATCCGCCACGGGGACTTGGGTGCGCTTTTTGCTAATTTGGTTGCATCAAAAAGACTTCAGTACTTCAGACTCAGGCGATGCCGGCCTGAGCCACACCCTGGCGAGGCGGTCATCATGTTGATCTCTCCTGAACATCCACGTCACAAACCCGAGCTCAAAACGGCCGTACTCCAGATCCCCGGCGAAGAGGTCCGGTTGCCGATCCTCTCGGGAACCGAGGATGAGCTGGCCATCGACATCACGACCCTGCGCGACCGGACCGGATACATCACGCTGGACCCCGGGTATAGCAATACGGGGGCCTGTGAAAGCAAGATCACGTTCATCGACGGCGAGAGCGGCGTCCTGCGTTACCGTGGCTACCCGATTGAGGAGCTTGCCGAGCACAGCACCTTCATCGAGACGGCCTGGCTGCTCATCTACGGCGAGCTGCCCAGTGAAGCTCAGCTTGCCCGCTTCCGTGAGCTCTTGACCGAGCAGCAGTTGCTGCACGAGGGGATGCGCAACCACTTCGAGGGTTTCCCGCCCCACGGGCATCCCATGGCCATGCTCTCGGCGATGATCAACGCCTGCGGCTGTTACCATCCCGAGCTGCTGGATACCGACCTGGACCCGGACCACTTCCTGGCCGCCGTGGCCATTCTCATGAGCAAGGTCCGCACGATCGCGGCGTTCAGCTACAAGATGACGCTGGGCCAGCGCGTGGAGTATCCCGATCCGGGCCTGAGCTATTGCCGCAACTTCCTGCACATGATGTTCTCCAAGCCGCACCGGCGCGACGAGCCCACGCCCCAGGTCGTCAAGGCGCGAGCCGGTTCCTGATCCTCCATGCCGATCACGAACAGAACTGCTCAACATCGACCGTGCGCATGGTCGGCTCGTCGGTCGCGAACGTCTTCGCCTGCGTCGCGGCCGGAGTCTGTGCGCTCTGGGGACCTTCGCACGGCGGCGCCAACATGGCCGTGATCGAGATGCTCGAGCAGATCCACAAGGGGGGCGAGAGTCCTCGATCGATCGTCGAGAAGGTGAAGGCGAAGAAGTTTCGCCTGATGGGCTTTGGCCACCGCGTCTACAAGCACTTTGACCCTCGGGCCAAGATCCTCATGCAGACCGCCGAGGAGCTGCTGGCCACCCTGGGGGTGGCTGATCCGCTGCTGGAGATCGCCGAGGAGCTGGCCGCAATCGCCCTCTCGGATGATTACTTCCTGGAGCGCAAGCTGTATCCCAACGTCGACTTCTACTCGGGCATCATTCTGCGCGATCGGCATCCCGGTGAACATGTTCACAGTGATGTTCTCCATCGGACGGATCCCGGGGTGGATCGCTCACTGGTACGAGCTCTACCGCGATCCGGACCGGCGCATCGGCCGGCCAAGGCAGATTTACACCGGGTCATCCCGTGCGCCTACATGCCGATGGGCGAGCGCCGCTAGGCTCGCTCGCTGCGCACGGTTCTGGGGCCGCGGCGATCAGAGCCGTCTCATCTTGATGTTGAACTGCTGGATCCGGTAGGCAATCTGCCTGGGAGTCATCCCGAGCAGGCGGGCGGCCTTGGCCTGAACCCAGCCGGGCTCTCCAGCGCCGAGACGATGCGCTCGCGCTCGTCGAGGTCAGGGTCGTTGAAGTTCACCTTGGGCTGAAGCTGGATCAGATTTCCGCCGCGCGAGAGGATGCGGTCCTCGAGACCGCTCAGCGTGAGGGCCTCATGGTCAATCATGCCGTCCTCGGCCATGACCGCGGCGCGCTCCAGCACGTTCTCGAGCTCACGGATATTCCCGGGCCAATCGTACTGGATCAAGAGCCGCAGCGCACAATCCGTGACGAGCAACTGGCGTCCCTGGCGCGTGCCGATACGACTGACGAGCGCCCGGGAGAGGTCAGGCACGTCCTCGATCCGCGAGCGTAATGGCGGCATGTAGATCGGCATCACGTTGAGCCGGTAATAGAGGTCCTCTCGGAACTTGCCGGATTGCACGTCTTCTTCGAGATTGCGGTTGGTGGCGGCGATAATCCGGATGTCGACGTTGCGGGTCTGGGAGCTGCCGACCCGCTCGAACTCCCCTTCCTGCAAGACGCGCAGCAGCTTGGCCTGGAACGAGGAGGAGATTTCGCCGATCTCGTCCAGGAAAAGCGTGCCGCCGTCGGCCTGCTCAAAACGCCCCAGGCGATGATCGCCCGCGCCGGTGAACGCCCCCTTCTCGTGACCGAATAACTCGGATTCGAGAAGCTGGTCCGACAGTGCAGCGCAGTTGAGGCGAATGAACGGCTTGTCGGCCCGCTGGGAATTGTAGTGGATGGAGTTGGCGACCAACTCCTTCCCCGTGCCGGACTCTCCGCGAATGAGCACGGTCGTCGTCCACTTGGCGACCGCGCGGATCTGCTCGAAGACTCGCCGCATGAGCGCGGAGCGGCCGATGATATTGTCGAAGCCGTACTGGCCGCGAACTTCCTGCAAGAGACGATCACGCTCGCTGACCAGGTGCTTGCGCTCCTCGGCCATGTTCCACGAAAGTCGGATCACCTGACCGACCAGGTTGGCGACCATCTCCAGGGCGCGTGCCCGGTCCCTGAGGTCGACGTCCGACGATGGTTGCGGCTGCGCCGCGAGCACTCCTACGATCCGCGTGCCGAGCCGGATCGGTACGGCGATGAATGGTAGCTCGGGATCGTAGATCCCCAGGCGGCCAATGAACCTCGGCTCGTCGGCGATCCGGCTCACGACGATGGTCTGGCCCTCGGCGAGGATCTGACCGAGAATCCCTTCACCGCTCCGGTAGCGGATGTCGGCCGGCTTGAAAATCGTTCCATCGGGGCCGATCATCGCCTCCAGGATCAGGTCGCCACTCTCCGCGTCCAGCAGGGTGACGATGCCCCGTGTGAGATTGACCCGGTTCTCCAGCTCTTGAAGCACATCGGAAAGCGTGCGGCGCAGATCCAGCGAGTGAGCCAGGATCTGGCTGACGCTGAAGAACATGTCGCGTTCAATCGTGATCGGGCAGGATGCACAATCAGTCGCCGGGCAGGCCAAGGGTAGCGGCTCCACCTTTTCCCTCCGGGAGCTTCAACGGACCTGGAACTCTGGATCCACGCGGCTTTTGACCGCGGGACCATCCCCATCCGATGTCAGCTTTCCACCGTCCGATGCAAGGAATCGCTTCGACGGCTTGCAACCGTGCATCGCCATCGAGAAGATGACGATTCATTTGTGCGTTGACCAACGACGTCCGCTGGCGATCGTCAATCGTGGATGGAATCCGCTCGTCCGGCATCGCTGCGATCGAGGATCAGTCTCACAAGTGCAAATCTCGCACCAACCTCGCGGCCGTTGAAGCTCGGCTTGTAAACTGCATGGTGACTTCGCTTTAGCCCGCGGGACCTGTCAAGATCCCACAGTTGCGACAAAAAGGCCTTTCCTGGATCACACATTCTGCACACAAATGGAGCAGAAACGCTCCATGCGCGAGCGATCTGCCGATGCACTGCGAGCGACTTGTCGAGGTCTAGAGCGGTTTTCACTTGGAACGCAGATTGAGACTGAGGGGGGCAGGCATTCCTGCCTGCCGGAGCCGGCCTGCCCTGGCAGACAGGAATGTCTGCCCCCCTTTCCAAGACCTCAGAAGCTGCTTGCAACCGGTCAGAAAACCGCCTAGAGCGCGTAGAGATTCTTGGGAGGCAAGGCGAGTGAAGGTACGAGTGAAGATTACGGGGAGGCAGTATCCAGAGTCTGGGTCAATTCCCGAGGTCCTGGAACTCCCCGAGGGGGCATCGCTCGACGAGGCGCTGTCCGCGGTTCGCGCCTGGCAGTGCGCGCTGGGCCCTGGCACCATGGTCGCAGTCTGCGGCGAGCATCTCGGCACGGTCGCCGATCACCGCGAAAGGACGCTCCGTGAAGGGGACGAGGTCCTGATCTTCTCGCCGGTCGCTGGAGGATAGCCAGCGCACACCGGGCACGTGGGCCGCCGTTGCAGGCAGATCCTGTGCGTCTCGCCGCTGAACCCGTCGATGAGCAACATCTGTCCCCAGATTGGCTTGCCGGTGCCGCTGAGAATCTTCACGGCTTCGAGGGCCGCCAGGTTGCCGATGGCCCCGGCGATCGCTCCCACGACCGGAAACCGAGGCTCGAACGGGGGCTCTTCCGGGTAGAGGCACTCCAGGCACGGCGTCGTCGCTCCATCACTGACGAAAAGCGAACCGGCCATGCCCCACTGCGCGGCGTCGATGAATGGCACACCGGCGCGGTGGGCCGCGCGGTTGAGCCGGAGCCGGTGCGTGAAGTCCGCGGGGCAACTGAGCACGATCTGCGCGCGTCGTGCCAGCTCGACGGCCTCGTCCTCGTCGGGTTCGTGCGGGATGACGTCAATTTCGACGAACCGGCAGAGCTTGCGGATGTTCTCCGCGAATTGCCAGGCGCGGGGCTGCCCCACGCCAGCTTCCGAGCCCAGCACCTGCCGGTTCAGGTCGGGCGATTCCAGCGGGCCGCCGTGCGCGATGATGAGCTTGCCAAGGCCCGCCATGGCCAGGGCCAGCGCCGCTGGCCCGCCGACGCCGCCCACCCGCGTTACCAGGGCCGTCGCGGCCTTCAGGCGCTGCTGTCCTTGCTCGGTGAGAACGCCCGGCCCGATCTGCCTGTCGTAGCGTGTCCGCTCGTCGTCCGAAAGCTCGGGAAGCATGGCGTCGCTCCACGTGTCCGCGCCTGGGGTCGTCTCATGCGCCGGGATCTTCCGGCAGGTCGCAGACCGGAGCCTCGTCCAGAGCCGACTCCGGTACCTGAAAGACGCGGTTGCCGAAACCGACATGGTAGCTTGGTCCCTGTGGTCCGTCACCCAGGCGCTGGACCACCTCGCCCGCCGAACCCTGGGCAACGACCACTTGCCCGCCGACGGTCAGAGGGATGCGCGCCACGACGCAATCGCGGAAGAGGAACCGGGTCGTGGTCCAGGGCGCGTCGATGGAGACCAGCTCTTCCTCGCGGCAACCGACGATCCGGTCCTCTCCCAGGAAGTGCACGGCGTAGATGATCTGCTCCTGAAGAAAGGTCCCCACGTTGCGGACGTGCCCCACGCTGCCGGCCCGCACGAGCTGGGCGCCTGTCTCCATATCGGGGTAGGTTCCGTCGTTGCGGATCGTGCGGATGACGCGCACCATGTCCCCATAATCAAATGCTGGAATCACGGCGTCACTCCTGGGTGGGCTTCCCTGGTTGCAGGCCGATGGTTTCCGCGGCCACGAAGCTCTCGCCGCGGACGTCATGGAACACCTTGAAGACCCGCTGAGTAATCGCGTCGGAGTCGACGAAATCCTGGTAGGCACGCATCAGCAGTGCCTTGTAGCTCTCACGGCTTACGACATCCGCAAGGGGTCGCTCCGCCGTGGCCCGCGCGAGATAATCGTGAAATCTCTGAAGGATGTGCAAGCGGTTGACTTGTACGATGCGCTCGTCAAACGGCACTTCGAAGTAGTTCAGGAACTCCTCGGCGCTGCCGAGCTCCTGAAGATCTTCCTGCATCGGGTCGCTGATCACGGGACGAGTCCTCCGCTGGGCAGGGGTCGATGAGTGACGAGTCTGGCGTACCAGGAGTCGCAGGTCGTGCTCGGTGGGGGACCGCTTGGAAGCTTCGGCGAACGACCGGAGTTGCCGGAGAATCTCGGCGACCTCGCCAGGGTCGGCGTCCAGCCCCAGGGCCACCAGGGCCCGCTCCACGGCATGCGAGCCGGAATGCTTGCCCAGAACAAGACGGTGTTCGCGGCCCAGGAGCGCGGGGTCGACCCCCTGGTAATTGAGCCGGTTCTTGAGCAGCCCGTCGACGTGGATGCCGGCCTCATGGGTGAAGACCCCCTCACCCACCAGGCTCTTCTGCCAGCCGACCTGCCGGCCGGACGCTTGCGCGACCCGGGTGGATACGGCAGGCAGGCGCCGGAGATCCACCCCGGTCTGCACGCCGTGAAGCATCTCCAGAGCAACGGCAACTTCCTCCAGTGGCGCGTTTCCCGCGCGCTCGCCCAGGCCATTGACGGTCGTGTTGACGTGAGTCGCGCCGGCGCGTGCGGCTGCCAGGCTGTTCGCCGTGGCCATGCCCAGGTCGTCGTGCGCGTGCATCTCCAGCTCCATGGAGGTGGATCGTCGCAGCCTGCGAAAGATGCGGTGGGTCCGGAAGGGGTCGAGGATACCCACCGTGTCGGCGAACCGGAACCGTCGTGCGCCGGCGCACTCGGCGGCCTCGATGACGCGGAGCAGGAAGGTGATGCTGGCGCGTGACGCGTCCTCGCCGCCGACGCAGACTTCCATGCCGGCCGCGACGGCTTGCGGCACAAGCTCGCGGATCGTCCTCAGCACGGCCGGCCGGTCGCGCCGCAGCTTGTGCCGGATCTGGAGGTCGGAGACCGGAATCGACAGGTCGACCATGTGGGCGCCCAGTCCGGCCGAGGCGTCCAGGTCGTCCTGCCGCATCCGGCACCATACCAGAAGCCTGGCATTCAGCCCGCTCGAGGCGACGGCCAGGATGCTTTCGCGCTCCTCGTCGCCCATGCTGGGGATGCCAACCTCGAGCTCCGGCACGCCGGCGCGATCGAGGTCCTGGGCAATCGCCATCTTCTCCTGGACCGTGAACGCCACGCCCGCCGATTGTTCGCCGTCGCGCAGCGTCGTGTCGTCGAGCACGATCGTCTTCGAGAGAGCCATGAATGCCTCGAGGATGAATAATCGACGATGGGTCAAGCGTACTTCGGAGCGAACGCGGCCTCGGCGGCGACCGGGCAGTCACCGTTCCAGTAAGGCGAGAGCGAGCGCAGTTGCTGGACGATCCCCGGCACGGCCTGGATCACACGCTCGACCTCGGCCATGGTGTTGTAACGCGAGAGCGAGAACCGGATGGTTCCATGCGCAGCGGTGTAGGGAATGCCCATGGCGCGCATCACGTGCGAGGGCTCCAGCGATCCCGATGTGCACGCCGAACCGCTCGACGCTGCGATGCCCAGGCGGTTCAGCATGAGCAGGATGCTCTCGCCTTCGATGTACTCGAACGCAATGTTCGAGGTATTGGGCAGGCGGCTGGAGCGATCGCCCGTGACGAAGCAGTTCGGCACCTGCTCGATGATGGCTTGTTCCAGGCGATCGCGCATTGCCTTGACGGTGGTGTTCTCGAGGACGAGGTGCTCCGATGCCAGCTCGGCCGCCTGGCCCAGGGCCACGATCGACGCGGTGTTCTCCGTCCCCGCGCCGCCCCCGCTCCTGGTGGCCTCCGCGCAGCAGCGGTCGAAACCGGGTTCCGCGGCGCAGGTAGAGTACGCCCACCCCCTTGGGCGCATGCAGCTTGTGGCCGGAGAGCGACAGCATGTCGATCGTGGATTCTTTGAGGTTGATGGGAACCTTGCCCACGGCCTGGACCGCATCGGTATGGAACTGGGCGCCGCAGGACTTCGCCATCTCGGCCATCTCCTCGACCGGGAAGATCGTCCCGGTCTCGTTGTTGGCCCACATCACCGAGACGACGGCCGTCTGCGGCCCGAGCAGCCGGCGATACTCGCGGAGATCAAGCCGGCCCTTGGAATCGACGTGCAGCCGGTGCACGACGTAGCCATCCTCGCCGAGCTGCTTCTCGAGGTGCTCGCAGAGATTGAGAATGGCGGGGTGCTCCACGGCCGTGGTGATCAGCTCGCAGCGGTCCGGCTGCGACTTGAGGGCCGAGAGGATGGCCGTCGAGTCGGACTCCGTCCCGCACGAGGTGAAGATGATCTCGGAATCGTGGGCCGCGCCGAGGAGCCCGGCCACCTGTCCCCGCGCCTTCTTGATCGCCTTGCCCACCTGGTCACCGAAGCTGTGCATCGACGAGGGATTGCCGAACTGCTCGGTGAAGAAGGGGAGCATCGCCTCCACGACCGCGGGATCAACCCTGGTCGTGGCGTTGTTGTCCATATAGATATCAGCCATGGTGATTGCCTCCCCGGCTGGCCGCGGCCAGAGCCATTGCATGGGCCGGACGTACGGTCACCAGCTCGCCGAATTCCTCGATGAGCTTCTGCTGCAATCCGCCGAGCGTGGCCGCCTCCTGCGCGCATCCCTTGCAGGCACCGAGCATCGAGACGAAGACGGCCTTGCCATCGATCTCCACGAGTTCGATGTCCCCGTGGTCCGCCCGCAACTGGGGACGGATGCGCTCGATGACGGACTCGACCCGGCGCACCCGCTGGGGCATGGTCAGCTCCGACCACCGCGGTGCCCGCGGTAGCGGCGGACACTCGGACTCCACCGGGTCCAGCCGCTGGCTCCGCTTCGCCTTGATCTGGTCCAGCATTTCCTCGATCTTCTCGTGGCAGGAAGTGCAGCCGCCTCCCGCCTTCGTGTAGTTCGTGATGTCCTCCACCGTCGCCAGCCGGTTGCTCTGCGCGACCTCCTCGATCAGCCCGGCATGAATGCCGAAGCAGTGGCACACCAGTGCCCCTTCCTCGTGATCTTCGGCCGGCGCCACTCCCCGGTAGTTGGCGACCGCGGCCTGGAGAGCTTCCCGCCCCATGACGGAACAGTGCATCTTCTCGGGAGGCAGACCGTCGAGATAGTCGGCAATATCCTGGTTCGAGACCTGAAGCGCGTCGTCGAGCGACTTGCCCTTGATGATCTCCGTGAGCGCCGAGGACGACGCAATCGCGGAACCGCAACCGAAGGTCTGGAACCGCGCGTCCAGGATCCGTTCGGACTCAGGGTCCACCCGGAGCATCAGCCGCAGTGCGTCGCCGCAGGCGATCGATCCGATCTCGCCCACCGCATTGGCGTCAACCAGCGCGCCCGCGTTCCGCGGGTGGAAGAAATGGTCCTGAACTTTCTCGGAGTACTCCCACATGATGCACACCTTTCGTCGCGAGAGAGTTTCGGGGCGGTTTACGACCGCGCGGGAGATGGATCACCGGACTGGGTGATTCGCTGGTCGGTACGACATTGATCCGCGTCGGACCACTCGCCTAACAAATAGGATGCCAATCCCTGACTTCAATTTCACACCGTCCCGGATGCGGCCGCGCAACGCTTGCGCGGCGCGGTGGGTGTCGCGAAGTTCACATTTTTACCGGTCCATGTCGAAGATCCGACAGTCGCGGACCGGCTCCGTTAACGGCAAGACCTCCTCCGGGCACTGGCCGCACGGAGAAGGTCTGCTGGCTTCCAGAACGGGATCCGTCTCATCTTGCAGCAACTGCCTCGGCAGACTGCTCGACTGACTCGTGCGTGAGGCATGACTTGGGGCAGACCTTGCCGCAGGCCTCGCAGCCGATGCAGTCGAATGCATCGGCAATCTGCATGACCTTGGAGGTCTCGTCACAGTCGTCATCCTCGTCGGTCTCCCGCGCGACGAGCTGGAAAACCGATCGCGAGCACGACTTGAAGCACCGGCCGCAGCCGATGCAGCGCGACTGGTCCAGGGCCATGACGTATCTGGGGTACCACTCGGCCCCGCCCCGCGTGCGGCCGACATACGAAAGCGTGCTGGTGCTCATGGCGAAACGATCTCCGGTTTCAGTCCTCGGCCACTTCTCGGTAGCGCTCGATGAGTCCCAGGATGCCGGTGAGCGCCTTGTCGGCTTCCGATTCCAGGTGCTCGACCGAGCTGTAACCGTAGCGATGGACGTTGCGCAGCGTCCGGTCATAGACAACGAGCTTGCCCACGGTGATGAGCGCGCGGCCGAACCCCTCATGTGTCAGGCTCATCATCGGGATCGCCATCAACCCCGTCCTTTCCTCGACCAGCGACGAGATGGCATTGTAATACTCCCGCACGCGCTCGATCGTCTGCTCGTCGGGGTCACCCACGATGGGGATCTCGTGCTTTTGCTCCTTTGTGACGATGAACGGGGCGATCAGCTCTTCAGTCGTACTCCGGTCATACTGACCGTAGGTGTCGTTGGCCCGGACCTGCTTGACGATCTGTCGAATGATCGCGTGTTGGGCCAGGTCGGTCGTGGTACTCATGGACATCCAGCTCCGGCGCGGACGCCGTGAAGGCCGTCCGCGCGACTCAAAGGTCATCTGCGCCGCGGGCGGGCATCGCCCGGGACGCCAATCTCCCGACCGGCACACCCGGCCGGGTCCAGCGGTCAGCCTTTCCAGCCACCCTGTTCCATGTCGTCAAACCGGCTGAACTCCTGGGTTCCACCCGCACGCCGCAGCCCCTTGACCACCCACGGCGTGGAAGCTCGTTGGATCTCCTGGACCAGAAGCGCCACGGCCTCGCGGATCGTGCTTCCAGGCTCCACCTTGATGGGCTGGATGCCGGCGGCCACGAGCTGTCGCAGGGCCGAGGCACCCACGGCCACGCAGAGAACTGCCGAGCAGCCGCTGAGGGCCGCAATCTTGGCGGCCAGCTTCGACTCATTGCCGTCCTGGCTCGTCTCCTCGAACTGCGTCAGATGGAGCAGCGTCCCTTCGCGTGCACTGACGCGATAAACCACGAACCGCGTCGCGGACCCAAAATGCTGATCCACGGCGGTCATGTCGCTGCTGGCGAAGGCCACCAGCAGCGCCGGCTCGCAGGGCGTTTCACGGTCATCGCAAATCTTCAGCTGCACGGGGATCGACCCTGTCATCGTTCCCGCTCCTGGACCGGCCGGTCCTGTTTCTGAGAATAGATCGAGCGATAGACTGGAATGGCTGTGTGACTTTGCTCCTGGAGCAGATTCGCCAGGTCGAACAGCAACTGCCGGGCGCCCCGGTAGCCGATGCAGGTGTGCTGGTAACCGCCCAGTAGATCGAACTGGGGAAACCCCGCACGGAAGATCGGCAGGCCCAGTCGGCGCGCCGATTCCACCGCGTGCGAGTTGCCGATCACCAGCTCGGCGGAGGCCGCCCTCGCTTGCTTTTCGAGATCCTCCAGATCGCCCACGGCCACCTCGGCGGCCGGCACCGACTCCAGCGCAGGCCCGTGCGCGGGAGCGACGGCGGCAACCACTTCGCCGCCCATCTGGGTGAGGAACTGGCTGAAACCGAGCATCAAATCTGGATCGGCCGCAATGGCGTACCGCCGCTGGCCGATCGTGAAGTGGGTGTCGACCATGGCGTCCTGAAGCTGGGCGCGTTGCCGCTCGATGTGCGCGGGCACGTCCCGGCCGCTGATCGCCGCCAGCGCGTAGACCAAGGCGTCACTGGCCTCGAGCCCGAGCAAATGGTCGAAACGGTAATCCGGAACCCCCGTGCGTTCATGCAGCAGGTCGGCGGCCGCGTTCAGCGAACGGCCCACGACGATCGTCGCGTCGGCCGTTCCCAGTGCGTTCAGCTCGGCGACGGAGAGGCCGCCGTACGTCAAGGGATTGAAGTCCTCGTCAGTCAGGTGTCCATCCAGCGAGTCGGCCAGGTCGGGTAGGACCACCGGCTGCAAGCCGAACAGCTCGATCAGCTCCTTGATCGCCTCGACGTCGCCCACCGAGAGCAGCGAGCCGGCCAGCACGGCAACGCGTCCGTTGCGTCTTGGTACTGCGGGCCGGACGGCTCGCGTCTCGGGCACGACCGTATCGATGAGCGCTCGCACCGCCTGCGCGTAACCGGACTCGAAGCATCCCGAGTAATCCGGCGTGTTCACGGGCACCACGGTGATCGCGGCAAACTCAGGGTAGCGGTTGCGGAACTGGCGGACCGCCCCGTGAATGTCGGTGCCCTGGGTCTCGGCCAGCCCCGTCGTCGGCAGGCCCACCAGGTCGGGCTTCTGCTTGCCGCAGACCGCGACCAGAGCTTCGATGATGTTCTCATCGGCACCCATCACTGAACTCACCTGGTCCATCGCGGTGGTCTGGAGCGGGATCGGCTCGCGAAAGTGACGCACGAAGAAGACCTTGCCAAAGGCCGTACACCCCTGCGCTCCGTGCATCAGCGGAATTGCCCGGGCGACGCCCATGAACGCGAGAGCGGCGCCAATGGTGGCGCTGCTCTTGAGCGGGCTGACCGACATCGGCTTGCTGCGGCGGATGATCCTGGTGCGGGTCATGTTCCGACCTCCTCACGCGCGAAGCCGCCGTTGGGCGGGAATGATGTCGCTGGCGGACTGCCAGGGTGTCGGTCGGGTCGCCGCTTCCCAGACCGGGCTCTCCAGGGTGTTCGTGAGCTGGCGGGCCAGCTCGAGCATGCCGGTGTAGCCGGCGTAACCGAAATCCCGCTCCTGGTTGATGTCCAGGAACGGGATCCTGGCTTTGAGCGCGGTGTACATGTTGCGGCCACCGGCAATCAGGATGTCAGCGTCAAGCTCCCGTACCAGTTTCAAGAGCGCACGGGGATTGCCGTCGTCAATCATCTTCACCTGCTCGCCCATGAGCTCGCGAATCCGCTTCTTGTCCTCCTCGGTCGACTTGGTGGTTCCGGTGGCGACCACATCCATCCCCAGGTCCTGAAGTGCCGAGATGATCGACCACGATTTGACGCCCCCGGTGTAGAGCAACACCCGCTTACCTTTGAGCCGGGTGCGCCAGGGCTCGAGCGCCTCGTGGATCCTGGCCTCCTCTCGCGCGACGAGCGCTGCGGTGCGGCGTGTCAGGTCCGGATCGGCGATGATCCGGGCGAAATCCCGAAGCGCCGCCGAGGTGTCGGCCACGCCGTAGATCGATCCCTCGAACCAGGGCGTTCCATACTTCTGCTCGAGCTTTCGAGCCACGTTGAGCAGGGCTTTCGAGCAGACCATCATGTTCGCCCTGGCACGGTGCATGGTCTGGATCTCGCGGAACCGGGCGTCCCCGGAAAGCGTGCAGAGGACGCGCAGGCCCAGCTCGTCGAAGAGCGGCAGGACGTGCCACAGCTCGCCGGCGATGTTGTACTCGCCGATCAGGTTGATGTCGTGCACGCTGATGCCGGCGGGCATTCCCTGCGGTAGCGGGTCGGGCTCGCGGGTACCGATCACATGTTTGAGCATGGCGTCGCCGGCGATGCGGTTCCCCAGGTTCTTCGTGCCGAAGAAGCCGGCGCAGTCGATGGGGACCACCGGCACCCCCCAGCGCTGGTTGGCGGCCTTGCAGACGGCCTCCACGTCGTCGCCGATGAGTGCGGGGACGCAGGTGTTGTACACGAAGACGGCGGCCGGGGCATGGTCGTCGATCGCCTGCTTGATCGAATGGAAGAGCCGCTCCTCACCCCGGCCCATGATCACGTCCTGCTCGGTAAGGTCGGTGGTCATGCCGATGCGGTAGAGCTCCGGACCCGAGGACCGGGTGCCGCGATTGTCCCACGAGCTGCCTGCGCAGGCGATCGGTCCGTGCACGATGTGGGCCACGTCGGCGACCGGGATGAGCGCGATCTGGGCGCCGTCGAAGGCGCATCCGCCGGCCGTCGAGCCTGGCTTCAGCCTGGCACAGCCAGACTTCTCCTTCTTGTTGTGTTCGCAGGCCGGCTCGTTGAGCAGCTCGGCCACATCTTTGGAAGTCATACCGGCTCCTGGATTCAGGATCCTCTCGGTGAGCAGATGCCGCGTTACCGGTTTCAGGTGTCGCGATGCGGTTCCGTGGGGCCGGCAGGGCGTTTCACACCTCGGCCTCGGAGTGGAGACGAATGCGGTCCTCGAGCGGGACGTTCATTGCCTTGGCCAGCCAGGGAGGCGGGCTTGTGGCCATCCGTGCCTGGAGAGTGGCCAGGAAGACGCGTGCGGGGCCGCCTCCTGCCTGCTTCAGCGGGTAGATCCCGGCGTTGATGACCTTGGCCGCGGCCGGCCCGCCGATCGACTGCACCAGGAGCACGTGGCAATCGTCGATGAGCCCGACGCGGAACTCGGTGCCGTCTCGGGTCTCGCCCGGATCGTCGGTGCGGCGAATGTCGATGAGCCGGGCTTCGCCCGGGGACACCTGGTAGACCAGGTAGCGCCGGGCTGAGCCGAAATGGGCGTCGATCTCCTCGCCCGCGTCCGAGGCGACGGCCACCCGGACCGAGCCGGGCATCGCCCCGTCCGCGAAGTCATCGAGTGGGGGCTCCGCCTGCTCCTGTTCCCTCTGGCCCCAGAGGATCTCGACCACTTCCTTGAGCCGCTCGATCGAGAAACGATCGGCGAGCGCGGCGGAGGGCGACCTGGGTTCAGCGGCGCCAGGCCCGCCCTGGACGAGGGCATTGCGCAGCTGGCTGACGGTCACGCGATCGAGAACGCCTTCATCCAGGGGCCAGCCCAGCTCCCTGGCCAGTCCGTCGACCAGGTCGGCCACGGGCACGCCCGGCAGGGCCTGCGCCGCCTTGCCAATCCGCAGCGCGGTTTCGCGTGAAAACGAGAGTCCCATGCTTGATTCTCCCGGAAACGAGGACCCGTCAAAGCTTTTGCGCCTGCACGGTCAGGGGGAGCCGGGGCGGGGCGTCGAACGGCTCGACGAAATAGCGCGATCCGTCGCGCAGCACCAGTTCGCCGCCCCATTTGTCCGGCTGGTCGAACTCGAGCGAGGCCACCTCGTCTTCCAGGTCTTTCTTGGCGACGTAGAAGACGAGGCTGCCGGACGCCGCCCGGCGGAGCATCACCTTGGGCATTGCAGATTCCTCGAGGAAAGAAGGTTCAGTCGGTCAAAGCGGCAGGCTCAGCGGATCAGGTCGTAGTTGTAGTCGGTCGTACCCATGCCGCGGGTGTCATGGTCGAGCTTTTCAAGAACGGCGTTGACGACCGTCCGCAGCATGTGCATCGCGCCCTCGTAGCCAAGCGTCGTGTCGCGGTGCAGGTGATGGCGGTCGAAGATCGGGAAGCCGAGCCGGATCAGCGGGACCTCGAACTCGGGTCCCTTGGTGATCGTGTCGCGCTGGATGAACTTGCCATACGAGTTGCCGATCATGAAGTCAGGCTTGTCGGTGAAGACCAGCGAGCGCAGGTGCCAGAGGTCGCGGCCGATGTGCACCTCGGCCTTCTTGCCGTAGGGCGACTCGGCGAGCAGCCCCATGAGTTCCTTGCGCCACCGCTTGTTGCCGTTGTGGCAGATGACGTGAGTGGGCTCGGCTCCCACCTCCGTGAGGAACTTGCACAGCCCCATCACGAAGTCCGGGTCGCCCCAGAGCGCGAAGGTCTTGCCGTGCAGCCAGGTGTGCGAGTCGGTCATCATGTCGACGAGCCGGCCGCGCTCCTTCTCGAGCGATGCCGGGATGGGCTTGCCGGTCACCTCGGAGACCTTCATGAGGAACTGGTCGGTCCACTCCAGCCCCATGGGGATGTGCGTGATCGGGATCTCGTGGCCCCATGTGTTCTCAACGTACTTCGCCGTCTTGTCGAGCTGCCAGGGCTGGAGCAGGAACGTGGCGGACGAATTGGGAGCGTCCTTCACCTCCTCCTGCGTGGTGCCTCCGGCGTACATCCGGAACTGGCCGTCGGCCGGCGTGTCGAGCACCTCTTCCGGATCGGACAGGAACGTGAACGGAACGTCCATCTCGCGCAGCATCCGCTTGATCACGCGGAAGTTGCCCAGGTAGGTCTCGAAGCCGGGAACGATATTGATCTTGGCGTTGGTGCCGGCCCGCTTGCCTTCCATGTGGTTGAGCGTGAAGAAGCGAAGGATCCCCTCCATCATGTTGTCCCAGCCCGTGGTGTGGCTGCCCACGAAGCTCGGGGTGTGCGCGAACGGCACGGGATACTCCTCGGGGACGTGCCCGTTCTTCCTGGCGTTGTTGATGAACGCGTTCAGGTCGTCGCCGATGACCTCGGCCATGCACGTCGTGCTCACGGCGATCATGTCGGGCTTGTAGACCGCCCGGGCATTCTCCAGGCCGGCGAACATGTTCTTCTGGCCGCCGAAGACCGCCGCGTCCTCGGTCATCGAGTCGGAAACGCAGGAGATCGGCTCCTTGAAGTGGCGGTTGAAATACGTCCGGAAGTAGGCGACGCAGCCTTGCGAGCCATGGACGTAGGGGAGGGTTTTCTCGAACCCCAGGGCACACAGCACCGCGCCCAGAGGCTGGCAGGCCTTCGCCGGGTTCACGGTCAGGGCCTGGCGATTGAAATTGAGCTCCTGGTACTCGGCCGTCGTGGTCCACTCGAAGACCTCGCGGATCTTGCCGGCGTCGTGAGCTTCCTCGTACAGCTCCTTCTTGCGCGCGAGGCTATCCTTGTATTCCTGTTCGCGAAAGAGGGGAAAGCAGGGCTTGATTGCTTCCACATTCTGGCTCATGGGACTCGCTCCCTTCGGGGTGTATGCGTCTGCTCCAGGCGTCGTTCCGTGGCGGTGCGCGGCCGGGTCATGACTTCCAGGGCGGCCGGATCTGGTTCCAGCACGGGTTGTTCAGCGTCATGTCCATGTCGCGGGCGAAGATGGCGAAGCCGTCGTAGCCGTGGTACGGACCGGAGTAGTCCCACGAGTGCATCTGCCGGAAGGGGATGCCCATCTTCTGGAAGATGTACTTCTCCTTGATGCCCGAGCCGATGAGATCAGGCTTGATCTTCTTGACGAACTCCTCGAACTCGTAGCCGGTGACGTCGTCATAGAGCAGGGTGGCGTTGCCCATCTCCTTGAGCGTGCGGTCGTAGTCGTCGTTGTGGCCGAATTCGTAGCCGGTGCCAACCACCTCCATGCCCAGGTCTTCATAGGCGCCGATGACGTGGCGCGGCCGCAGGCCGCCGACGAAGAGCATCACCCGCTTGCCCTTCAGCCGCGGCTTGTACTTCTCGACGACCGCCTCGAACTCGGGACGGTACTTCTCGATCACCCGCTCCGCGCCCTCCTGAATGGACGCATCGAAGTGCTGCGCGATGCTCCGCAGCGACTCGGCGATCTTGGTGGGCCCGAAGAAATTGTACTCCACCCAGGGAATACCGTACTTCTCCTCCATGTGCCGCGAGATGTAGTTCATGGAGCGATAGCAATGCAGCAGGTTGAGCTTGACCTTGGGCGTGTTTTCCAGCTCGGCGATCGTGCCGTCGCCCGACCACTGGGCAACCACGCGCAGGCCCATCTCTTCCAGCAAGGTGCGTGACGACCAGGCATCGCCGCCAATGTTGTAGTCGCCAATGATCGAGACGTCGTAATCCGAAGGCTGCCAGGCGGTCGCGCGGTCCTCGATGCCGTCGGTGAAGACGTGGTCGCGGATCGAGTCGTTGGCGATGTGGTGGCCAAGCGACTGTGAAACGCCCCGGAAGCCCTCGCACCGCACCGGCACGACCCGCTTGCCGATCTCCTTCGAGACCTTCCTGGAAACCGCCTCGATGTCATCGCCAATCAGTCCGATCGGGCATTCGGACTGGACCGTGATTCCCTTGTTGAGCGGGAAGAGGGTTTCGACCTCGCCGATCAGCGCGGTGAGCTTCTTGTCGCCGCCGAAGACGATGTCCTTCTCCTGAAAATCGGAGGTGAAGTTCATGGTGACGAACGTGTTCACGCCCGTCGTGCCGATGTAGTAATTGCGCCGCCCGGCGCGGGAGTACTGGCCGCAGCCGACAGGACCGTGCGAGATGTGGATCATGTCCTTGATCGGTCCCCAGACGACGCCTTTCGAGCCGGCGTAGGCGCAGCCGCGGATCGTCATCATGCCGGGAAGCGATTTCTTGTTCGAGGTGATGCACTTCTTCGACTGGGCGAGCTCGGGGTCGTTGGCGGCCAGGTGCTTGGCCCGGTCCTCGCGGGCGGCGCTCGGGTACACCTCGAGCACCTCTTGAATCAAGGCCTCGGTTTCTTCTCGAGTCATCACGGACATGGAGGGCTCCTGCGAAATCGGGGATGGGTCTCGGATGGCGCTGGAGAGGACTGGAAGACGATGGAAGGATCTGGCCTGGGTCGCAGGCCACGGCCGGTGGGAGAGGAGGATGGGCCGCAATTTGGGGCTCAGCCGATCGGCACGCACGCGAGCGCTTCACTCTCCGCGGTCTTGCCGACGATCGATGCGTCCTCCTCATCAAGGATGCCGAACTCCATCAGCAGCGCTTCCAGCTCGTCCATCGTGATGGGTGTCGGGATGACCATCTTGGTATTGGTTTCGATCTTCCGGGCGAGGACTCGGTACTCGTCGGCCTGCTTCGCTTTGGGGTCGTATTCGATGACCGTCATGCGGCGGATCTCGGCGCGCTGCACGGCGTTGTCGCGGGGGATGAAGTGAATCATCTGCGTGCCAAGCTTCTCGGCCAGGGCCTCGATCAGCTCGTCCTCGCGGTCCACGTTGCGGGAGTTGCAGATCAGGCCGCCGAGCCGCACGCCGCCCGAGTTGGCGTACTTGACGATGCCCTTGGCAATGTTGTTGGCCGCGTACATGGCCATCATCTCGCCGGACACGACGATGTAGATCTCTTGGGCCTTCTTCTCGCGGATGGGCATGGCAAACCCGCCGCAGACGACATCGCCGAGCACGTCATAGAAGACGAAGTTCAGGTCCTTGTCGTACGCCCCTTCTTCCTCCAGGAAGTTGATGGCGGTGATCACGCCACGGCCGGCGCAACCGACGCCCGGCTCTGGGCCGCCGGACTCCACGCACTTCACGCCGCCGTAGCCGACCTTCAGAACCATCTCGAGCTCCAGGTCTTCTACACCGCCGGCCTCAGCCGCCAGGTGCATGATCGTGTTCTGGGCCTTCTCGTGGAGCATCAGTCGTGTCGAGTCGGCCTTGGGATCGCAACCGACGATCAAGACTTTCTGCCCGGCCTCGGCCAGCGCCGCGACCAAGTTCTGGGTGGTCGTCGACTTGCCAATGCCGCCTTTGCCGTAAATCGCACATTGCCGAAGCTTGCCCATGGATCAAGTCTCCTGAGTATGTAGATGTCAATCGGCTCCATTGCTGAAGCTAGCGTCGTGGGCGACCGACGTGGACCTCGCAAGGACCGTGCCAACACGAAATACATCTCGCGAAGGAAGCGTGCGCAGCCTGGAATAGAGGCCGGCAGCCTCGATGATCCCGTGAGCCGCGGGTCGGATTGTGTGGGAGTTGCCACATTGGGCGGTGCTGTGTCGGGTTTCCGACGCGGTGCTGGCTGTGCGACACGGCGCCAGCCGTGCTCGTTGCCGCCCTGAGCGGCCTGTGCGGGCCGGATCGGCGGCTGGCACGTCGCTTGCTTCAGGCGGAAACGAGGAAGTTCCCCACGGCAGCGGAGCTGGGGCAGACAGACGACCACACCAGAGAAAGGAAACACGTATGCCTTCCAGTCGATTCGACCATATTCTTGCGGGACTGCGATCCGGCCAGGTGATTCCGTACCTCGGCCCGCAGGTCCTGGACGACGTGATCCACTCCGGGACGGGCGCACCGATCCCCGCGGCCGACGAGCCGCTCATCCTGGCGATGACCGAGGGGCGGCCGATCAGCCCCAAGCTGATGACCGAGTTCCCCCGAGCCGCCATGCACTTCGAGCTCAAGAAGGGACGCCGGTTCCTCTCATCGTTTCTGACGCGAGTCTACAGCTCTCCCTGGACCGGAGGCGCGGTGCACGAGTGGCTGAGCTCGCTCCGGCTTCCCTACATTGTCGACACCAATCGCGATGCGCTGCTCCAGCACCGTTACGCGAACCGCCGCCACACCCTGGTGACGGGCGTGGCCCGGATCATGGCCTCGGATTACCGGTTCCGCATCTGGGAGTATGACGGCGAGACCTACCGCGAGGTGGGCCCCGACTCGGCCAACCCTGATCTGCCCATTCTCTTCAAGCCCCTGGGCACTCCCCACCCCGAGCCCACTTATATCGCCTCGGATGCCGACTTCGTCGACTACATCACCGAGCTCATGGGCGGCTTCGCCGTGCCGGGCTTCGTCAAGCAGCATCGCCAGGGCAAGCAATACCTCATCGCCGGCGTGCGTATGAAACGCGACACGCAGCGGATGATCCTCTCCGACATCGTCGTCGACGCCGACTCTCCCGCGGGCTGGGCACTGATTCCCGAGCCGACCGCCAAGGAACGCCGCTATTGCCAGTCCAAGCAGATCGAGATCCTCGAGTGCACCATCACCGACCTGATCCACGCCGCACACGACCGGACGACCTGGACGCAAACGGAGGCCGTGCTGGCCGGCTGAGCGCTGGCGGGGAAATCGAACCTCTCCTTGCTGACCGCCCGTGGGACCCTGGTACCAGGATTCAACGGGCGGCCGCTTTGCAGCCGGAGACTCAGCTTGGCTGGCCGCTCAGTCTCTGGCGGACCCACTCCGGGTCGAGACCGCTGAGCGAGCCGGGAGGATTGAGCGGAACCCCTTTGCGGACAATCGCGCCCTCGATCGGACAGATCGAGGCACACTGGGGGTCCTGGAACGATCCCTCGCATTCGGTGCAGCTGCGCGGGTCGATGAAGAAGTGGGCGTGCTGCTTGCCCGGCGAGATCGACTGCGTGGGGCACACGTCGAAGCATGCCCAGCAATTCACACACTGGTCGTTGATCTTCAGTGCCATGGATCGATCCTTTCCTGCGCTGGCGTTCAACCGGCCTTGTGACCGGCGGCCTGGATGAGCCGGCCCTCCTGGTACATGGCCAGGTAAACTGCCGCGACGGCCTGCTCGATTGGCTCCAGGGCATGCTCCCCATTGGGAGTGATGCCGGCGGCCTCCAGGTGTTCCCAGGGTTCAAAGCCGACTTTGGAGCAGAGCACGGCCACGCAGCCCTCGAGGGCTCGAATGGTCTGGGCGAGCGTGGACTCGGCGTCGCCGCACGTGTCTCCGCCACCGCAATACAGATCAGTCTTGCGATGCCCGATGAACCGGACGCCCGCGGGCGAAGCCTCGTAAACGAGGAACTCGCGCGCGTGACCGAAGTGCTCGTTGACGAGCCCTCCGCCCCGGCTGGCGACCGCCATGAGCACCGCGCGCGCTGCGCCGGGAACTTGCGCAAGCGCCGGCGGCGACGCGGGGAGGCTGGCTCCAAGCTGCGCGCGAATCGCCTGGTGGACCGCAGCGCGAGTCTCCATGGCGGCCGCGTAGTCGATCTCGAGGGCATCGATCTTGTCGAGCGTGAACTCCGCGCCCCGATCCTCACCCAGGAGGCCGACCGCATCGGCCCGGCACTGGCGGCAGTGCCGCATCATGTTCATGTCGCCGGCGCACTGGTCCTGCAATGCCTGGAGCTCGGCCGCGGTCGGTCCGCGCTGGCCCGCGAGGCCGTAATACGTTCCGTGCTCGGCCTCGGCGATCAGTGGCATCACGTTGTGCAGGAAGGCCCCCTTGCTCTTGACCGTCCTGCTCACCTCCTTGAGGTGCTGGTCGTTCACGCCGGGGATCATTACCGAATTCACCTTCACCAGGATGTCGCGCTCCACGAGCATTTCCAGCCCCTGCTGCTGCCGCTCGATGAGGATGGCAGCCGCGGCGCGGCCGCGGAGCCGCTTGTGCTTCCAGAAGACCCAGGGATAGATATGCTGGCCGACTTCCGGGTCCAGGCAGTTGATCGTGATCGTCACATGTTCGATATTATGCCGCGCCAGCTCGTCCACGCAGTCAGGCAGCGCCAGGCCGTTGGTCGAGACGCACAGCTTGATATCGGGCGCCTGCTGGGACAGCATCCGGAACGTGGGGAACGTGCGGCTGGGATTGGCCAGCGGGTCGCCCGGTCCGGCAATGCCCAGCACGGTCAGCTGGGGAATCTTCGCCGCCACCGCGAGCGTCTTCTTCACGGCCTGCTCCGGAGTCAGCACTTCGGAGACGACGCCGGGACGCGACTCGTTTGCACAATCGTACTTGCGATTGCAGTAGTGGCACTGAATATTACAGGCCGGCGCCACGGCCACGTGCATCCGCGCGAAGTGGTGATGGGCCTGCTCGGAATAGCAGGGATGGTTGTACACGCGGCTGCGGATGGACGGGGGAAGCTGGTTGAACTGGTCGGCCGTGCTGCCGCACGAGGAGGCCGAGCAGCCTGTCCCCTGCGCGGCGTTGTCGTCCTGTCCAAGGACCGTGAGTTTCAAGTGATGGCCCTCCCAGGGCGGTCGGTGCGCGTTCCCGTTGGCTGTAGCGAGGCTCGATCGGGCCAAAGCAAGGCCGATGCCGAACCGGTCGGCTACAGGAAAAGTGCAGGAACACCGGGGTTTCCGCACCCGGACAGGCGGCCTCCCAGCCCAGGTCATGTCGGAAACACCACACAGCGAGCAGACATTTGGTTCCAATCGGACAAATCGAGAACGGGAAGGAAGTGCCCGTCTTCCTCCCTGGCGGGAATTCGTGCCGGTTCTCTCTTTTGGCTGTGGAGCAGGCGTCCCGGCGCTGAATCTGCTAGAATGGAGACTGTCGAACGGATGAGCGCATCACTCCAGATCGTATGGCGAAACGAACACCGAGGAATGCCTGATGAACCGTAGCGACCCCGGCGCCCTGGAAGTCAGCCGCACCGCAGTCCGGGGCACCGGACTGGATCTGGCGGCGATCCGTGGCGAGTTTCCGATCCTCGCCCGCCGGGTTCACGACAGACCGCTCATCTACCTGGACAACGCCGCCACAACCCAGAAGCCGCAGGTCGTTCTGGATGCGATGACCGACTTTTACGAGGGCTGCTGTGCCAACGTGCACCGGGGAGTGCACGAGCTGAGCGACCAGGCGACGCAGCGGTACGAACAGGCCCGTACGACGATCGCCCGTTTCCTCAATGCCGCCTCTCACCGGGAAGTCGTCTTCGTCCGCGGCGCCACCGAAGCCATCAACCTGGCGGCGCATTGCTTCGGCCGGCAGACCGTGAAGCCAGGTGATGAGGTGCTGATTACCTGGATGGAGCACCACGCCAATATCGTCCCCTGGCAGATCCTCTGCGAGCAGACCGGCGCGAAGCTCCGCGTCGTGCCGATCAGCGACGATGGCGAGCTCGACCTCGAATCCCTGGAGGAAATGCTTTCGCGTCGCACCAGGATCGTGGCCGTCAGCCACGTGTCCAATGCGCTCGGGACTGTCAACCCGGTCAAGCGCATCATCGATCGGGCACACCAGCACGGTGCGATCGTTCTGGTGGACGGCGCCCAGGCAGTGGCTCATGTGGACGTTGACGTTCAGGACCTCAACTGCGACTTCTACGCGTTCTCCGGCCACAAGATCTTTGGGCCTATGGGCATGGGAGTCCTTTACGGCAAGCTGCACCATCTCGAGGCGATGCCCCCATGGCAAGGCGGAGGCGACATGATCGACTCCGTCACGTTCGAGAAGACCTCGTACGCACCCGCCCCACTGAAGTTCGAGGCCGGCACGCCGCACGTCGCCGGGGCCATCGGCCTGGCCGCGGCGCTGGACTGGCTCCAGGGGCAGGACCGTCAGGCCATCGCCGAGCACGAGGCGGAGCTTGTTGATCGCTGCGTCCGGGCGCTCTCCGCCATTCCGGGCGTGCGCCTCGTGGGTCGCCCGGCGCACCGAGTCGGGCGCCGTGTCGTTCGTGCTCGAGGATTCACATCTCTCATCTCTCGACGTGGGCATGCGGCTTGACCTTGAAGGCATTGCGGTCCGTACCGGCCACCATTGCTGCCAGCCGCTGATGCACCGCCTGGGCGTGGCCGGCACCGTGCGTGCCTCGTTCTCCGTGTACAACACCCTCGAGGAAGTCGACGCCCTGGCGGACTGCCTGGGCCGTATCGCCGGCGAGCAGGCTCGCGTGCCGCTCCGGCCCGCATCACCCCCCTGCCCGGACTCTCACTCGGTGGACTATCCCGCGGCATCGGCTGCCTCGATCCAGGCGGCCGCTGAGAACTTCGCCGCCGAGTTCGAGGACCTGCACGACTGGTCCGATCGTTACGCGTACCTGATCGAGCTGGGCCGCGGCCTGCCCGCCATGCCGAAGGAGCTGAAAATCGAGGATCACCGCGTGCGCGGCTGCCAGAGCATCGTCTTTCTCCACCCCCGCTTGCGCCCGGGCTCGAACGACATCGTGGAGTTCCTGGCCGACAGCGACAGCGAGATCGTCCGCGGCCTGATCGCTTTGCTCCAGGCCATTTTCTCCGGCCAGCCGGCGGACCAGATCATCGAATTTGATCTCAACAGCCTGCTCGCCAGGCTGGGCCTGACCACGAACCTCCTCATGAGCCGGCGCAACGGTCTGGCCGAGATGGTCAAGCGCTTGCGGAGCTTCGCGGCCGGGCTGACCTTGCGTGAGACAAGGTCCCTGGCTTGCCATTGATGAGCCGATGAGGCAGCGATAAGAACGACAAGTATGGAGTCTTGTCCCACGCGGTCAGGATGACTGCGCCTCTTGCAACTCCAGCTCCAGCTCGGTCACCAGCAGCACCTCGAGCGTCCTTGGCCCGTGGACGCCCTCGACGCGGTTCAGCTCGATGTCGGATGTGGCCGAAGGACCGGAGATGAACGTGATGGGCCGGGAGGGCTCGGCCGCGGCGGACCGGAGCCGGGCGACCGCCTCGGGAACCAGGCCCATCACCTGGTCCTCGCGGATCACACACAGGTGATAGTCGGGCAGCAGGGTCAGGGCACGCCGGCCCTGGGCAAATCCGGCATTGAGAACGATGGTCCCGGTCTGGGCGATCCCCAGCGCGGCCGCGGTGAGCACGCCGTCACTGTTCTCCAGGCTGTCGTTGCTCAGACCGGGCTCGCGAAGTACGGCCAGGCCCGCGGGCACCCAGGCCTCGGGAAGGTCGGCCGGCACGATCAGGCGCTTCACGCCACGCGCGGTGCAGGTTTCGGCGATGGACTGTGCCAGACTTTCCGGCCGGACGAGGTGGACCCGCGCCCGTAATCGCGGACGCGCTCGATGAAGAGGCGAAGTCGTTCCGCGAGCGGCTCGTGGTCTTCTGTGCGATACGATCGTTCCACGGACACATCGTCGGCCTGTTCCGACCGCGGGACGTCGCGTAGCGCATTGCGAATCCGGCCGATCATGGCTTCCCGGGCATCGCTCACGGGAGTTCTCCGGCGGGCTGGGGCAATGAGGGCTGGGAAGAGACCGGATCTCTCTTTCGCGTCCGCCACCATTCGCGGAACGTCTGGCTGGCGACCGGATAAATGTCCCGCACGGCCGTCCAGCCGCCGAGCGGGCCGGGAAGGCTGGTGATCACGCCCCGCTTCAAGAACAGGCGCTGGCCCAGGCGGCCAAGCTTCTGCATCTGCTCGAACTTCGCGGAGCTGGCGAAGAGGTCGGCCAGGATCTTCATGCCAAGCCCCTCCATGGTGGGCAGGACCCGGCTCTCCTGCTTGTGCCGCACCACCTCGCCCCGCAGATGCAAGAGTACCTCGGGGATGTTGATCTTCACGGGGCAAACGTCGTAGCAGGCGCCGCAGAGCGTCGAGGCAAATGGTAGCGAACTCGCGTTCTGAACCCCCACGAGCTGGGGCGTGAGGATCGCCCCGATTGGCCCGGGATAGACCGAGTTGTAGGCGTGTCCGCCGGTACGCTCGTAGACCGGGCAGATATTCAAGCATGCAGAGCAGCGTATGCATTGCAGCGTCTGGCGGCCGGCCGGGTCGGCCAGCACCTTCGTTCTGCCATTATCCAGCAGCACAAGGTGGAATTCCTGGGGACCGTCGCCGGGCGCCACGCCGGTCCAGAAGGAGGTGTACGGGTTCATCCGTTCGGCCGTGCTCGAGCGCGGCAGGAGCTGGAGGAAGACCTCCATGTCCTGCCAGGTGGGGACGACCTTTTCGATGCCCATCACCGAGACCAGCACACGCGGCAAGGTGAGGCACATGCGGCCGTTGCCTTCGGATTCGACGATGCAGATCGTGCCGGTTTCTGCCACGGCGAAGTTCACGCCGCTGACGGCCACGGGGGCGCTCAGGAACTTCGCTCGAAGGTGGGCCCGGGCGGCGGCGGCGAGGGCGGCGGGGTCATCGGTGAGCCCCTCGGTGTCCTTGATCCGGCGGCGGAACGGCGCGGATCTCCGCGCGGTTCTTGTGGATTGCGGGCACCAGGATGTGTGAGGACCGCTCGCCGGCAAGCTGGATGATCAGCTCGGCGAGGTCCGTCTCGATGGCTTCCACTCCCACCTTGCTGAGCGCTTCGTTGAGGCCGATCTCGTCGCTGGTCAGAGACTTGATCTTGACCACCTCCCTGGCACCCTGGGCCGTGGCGATGCCGGCAATGATCTGGTTCGCCTCGGCGGCGTCGCGTGCCCAGTGGACCGTTCCGCCGGCGCGCCTGACAACCGACTCGAGCTGCAAGAGATAGGAGTCGAGGTGCCGCAGAGTCCGGTACTTGATGGCGCGCACGGCCTCGCGCAGCAGCTCCCAGTCCGGCAGTTCCTGCACAACTCTGGCCCGCTTGGCGCAGGATTGTCTGGGTGGCCACCCCCATGTTGTGGCGAAGTTGGGGGTCTGCCAGCGAGAGCCTTGCCGCATCCTGAAACGACAGACCGGGGCGCGTGGGCAACGGCTCGTGGTCGCGCGACATCAGCTCGCCTTGCGTGGCCGGCACCTTGCCGCTCATGAAGGGTCGCTCCCGTTCTCCTCGGTCGACGCCAGGATCTCGGCAAGGTGCAGAGGTCTCACCCCGGTGCGCTGGCGGTGCAGGCCGCCGCCGATGTGCATGAGGCAGGAGTTATCCGCCGCGGCACAGTACTCGGCACCCGTGTCCAGCACACAGCGCAACTTGTCGGCCAGCATGGCCGCCGAGGTATCGGCATTCTTCACCGAGAAGGTCCCCCCGAAGCCGCAGCACTCCTCTGCATGGGGCAGCTCCACGAGCCGGATGCCCCGCACTCTCCGCAACAGCCGCTGGGGAGCGTCGCCGATTCGCAGAATGCGCTGGGAGTGGCACGTCGGGTGGAACGTCACCTGGTGCGGAAAGTACGCGCCAACGTCCTCGATGCCCAGCTCATGCACCAGGAACATCGACAGGTCGTGCACGCGCGGGATCAGTTCGGCCACCGCCCGCGCCAGCGACTCATCCTCGGCCATCTCCGCGACCTTCGGGAACGACTCGTGGACCATCCCCACGCACGAGGGCGAGGGCGAGACGACGAACTCACTGTCGCGGAAGACATCGACGAAATGCCGGACCAGCGGAATGGTCTCGCGCTGGTAGCCCGTGTTGTAGTGCATCTGCCCGCAGCAGGTCTGGCCCATCGGGAACTCGACGGTGTGCCCGAGCCGCTCCAGCAGACGCACCACCGCCTTGCCCGTGTCCGGAAACAGCGTGTCGTTGAAACAGGCGATGAAGAGAGAAACTTGCATCGATGCACTGGACTCCTGGCGTCAATTCCAGGGCTGACCCGGCCAAACGAGGCGGATCGCGCCGCCCCAGGCTCGACCCGCCGAGCGCGGACGCCTCAGTATAAGCGAGTTCCGCCCTCGGTATCAGGGCGTAGAGTCCTTCGAAACAGTGCGGTGCGTCGATTCCATGCGCGCCGATCGCGTCTTGCGAGTCACGCGGCGGATAGTTCGGTTCCTCAGGGTATTCCTGATGTCGCGCTCCCCGTTCGCGTGTGCCATTCTATGGTTTCACTGGCCAAGGACGGTTTGCTTCGACGGTGCGCCGGGAGGAAGTCCTGAAACAGGGAAATACAAGGGAATCACCACGATGTGCTCGACAATCCGGTCGACCGTTACCATTCAGTGTCCGTACTGCCGGCACGAAGGCCCGGCCTACACGGAACTTCTGGGACAGAGGTCCCGATGCAAAGTTTGCAAGCATGTGTTTCAGATGCCCGGTCACGTTTACATCACTTGCCCCGGGTGTCGAGCCTCCTTGCGAGTCCTGCCGCAGATGCTTGACCGCCAGGTGGTCTGCAGGCATTGCAACGAGCCCTTCCGCGCCCGGCCGGAGCTGGCCACCAGCTCGCGGAAGACCTGCCCGGGCGAGCATGTGGCGATCCTGCCGCTCCACGACCCGGCGGCGGGTCTGCACATCGAGGGAGAGCCTGACAGGGGGCTCGAGGCTGCGCTGGCCCAGCTTGACCGCATGAATGCCGCACAACAGCAGCATGGCGAACGGATCGTACCTGTGGAGCAAGCCCTGCTTGAGCTCAAGGTCCAGCAGCAGAGTACCCTCAGTTCCCTGACCCAGTGGCGAACGGAAAGCCAGGCCGCCGCCGAGCGGGACAAGCTCGAGATCGAGCGGCTGAGCGTCGCGCTTCAGCGCGTCGAGGACCGCTGCATGACGCTTCTCCGGGAGCTTGATCGAATCCCCGGAGAGCTCGATCGAATCCGCGGGCTGCCGATTCAGAACGGCGCGGGCTTGCCGGTTCCGTCCGCTCCCCATCCCGGCCGCAATGGTGGCCCGGGCCGCTTTTCTTATTCTCGTCCTCGACAGACGCCGACGCCAGCCGGCATCTCCGGGCTCAAGACAGCCGCGGGCGAGCGGTCCATTCTGCGGGACGCGCTGGATCGGGTCTCGCACTGTGAGGTACGGGCCGGCCAGCTTGTCTCCGAGCTCAAGACGGCCTCCGAAGGCAGGGAGCTTGAGCGGCAAGCGTTCGAGAGGGTGCTCGACCGTTTACAGGACACGCTGCGCTGCGCCAAGAGTGAGTTCGACATTGCTCGCGGATCCGCCAGGATGGCATTCGATTCACCCGAGTGATGAGAACGAGGGTTTCTCGGAGTTCTTGAGGTGTCGAACGGTCCATGAGACCCGCGCGGCCTCATGGCCACTCTTTCCAGTCCGCCCGGCGACGCCGCCGGAGAGGACGGGGCCGTGCCGAGGCGGAGGCATCATGAATCTGCTGATCCGTTGTCCCAACCCGGGATGCGGTCAACTTTCGCGCGTCAGCCGTGACCCTCCCGGGCGCATCTTCCGGTGCCCGCGCTGCCATGGCAGGCTGGGCGGCAGCATTGCGGAGCAGGCCGATTCCACGACACATGGCGTGGGCGAACGTGCGTCGGGCCTGGCCCGCTTGCGACCCGAGGACAACGGCGGGTGGCCTGAGCCTCACTGGACCACGCTCGGCTGGGGCCATGACGACCCATCCTGGGGCCGGGCGCTGCTTGAGCCTGACTCCACCGCGTGTTGCAAGGGCCTCGCTCGACTGGGACGATACCAGATTCTGGGCATGCTCGGAGAAGGGCATCAGTCGCGGGTCTATCGCGGTTATGATCCCATACTCGATCGGCCGGTGGCACTGAAGGTGCCAAGACCCTCGTTGCTGCGGCACGAGCGGACGAAGGAGCGATTCCTCAACGAAGCACGAGCGCTGCGCGCCTCAAGCATCCGCGGATCGTTCCGGTCTTCGAGGTCGGCCAGGACGCCGATTGCATCTTCATCGTCATGGGTCTCGTGGAAGGCGAGAGCCTGGCGGATCGGCTCCAGCGTGAAGCCGGCCGAGTCGAGGTTCGCGGGGCTGTGGAGATCGTCGCGGATGTGGCCGAGGCGCTGGCCCATGCTCATCGCCAGGGCATCGTTCACCGGGACGTCAAGCCACTGAACATTTTGCTCGATCAGGCGGGGCAGGTTCACCTCATGGATTTCGGCATTGCCTGCCGGCCCGATTCCGGTGAGCTCCCTCGTCAGGTGGACGTGCGGCACGGTACGCCGGCATACGTCGCACCCGAGCTGGCACGCGGTGTCGATGGCGTCGTCCTGCCCGCCAGCGATCAGTACAGTCTTGGTGCCGTCTTCTACGAGCTGCTTTGTGGCAGGCTGCCGTTCACCGGGCCGCCACTCTACGTGCTCTATCAGGTTGCGAACGAAGATCCCTGTTCGCCACGATCCATCAACCCGCGCATCCCGCCTCATCTGGCCGCGATCTGCGAGAAGATGCTCTCCAAGGTTCCCGCAAGCCGCTACGCCTCCTGTGGCGAGGTGGCCGCCACTCTGCGGAGCTGGCTCGAGAGCTCGGAGTCAAAGGCTACGGCCCATCGGCCTTTTCCGCTTGGTTTCCTCGCGATTCCACCTCGGGTTCCTCGACCGGCTCGATGCGGATCCTGCGAATTCGCGTCGGGTCGGCACGGATCACGGTGAGGCGATGGCCTCCGGTCTGCACGCTGTCTCCGGCACGGGCCAGGCGGCCCAGGAGGTCGAGCACCAGGCCGCCGGCCGTCTCGGCCTCGGTCTCCGGAATCTCCATGCCCACCTGCTCGGCCAGGACGTCCAGCGGGCATGTCGCCTCGACCTCGAAAACATTGTTACCCACCGGCGTCACCTGGGGCGGCTCCCGGTCGAACTCGTCCTGGATAGGCCCGACCAGCTCCTCGAGCACATTTTCAAGCGTCACCATTCCCACCACGCTGCCGTACTCGTCGAGCAGCATCGCCAGGTGCACCCGGTTCTTCTGGAACTCGAGCAGAAGCTGGTCGAGCCGCAGCGTGACCGGAAGGAACGGCACCTTGCGCGCCAGGTGGCGGAGATCAACCCGGCCGTTCTGGAGCCCGCCGGAGCGGAAGACGTCCTTGACGTGAATCATGCCGATCACGGTGGTGAGGTCGTCCTCGCAAAGCGGAAAACGCGTGTGCCCCGCCTGGCGCGCCAGCCGGAGGTTCTCCTCGAGCGGACGCGACAGACTCAGGTAGACGATGTCCGGCCGCGGGACCATCACCCGCCGCGCGGTCTTCTCTTCCAGGTCGAGCACGTTCTCGATCATCATCCGCTCGTTCCGCGAGAGGTGCCCGCCTTCCACGCTTTCGAGCACGATATGCCGCAGCTCTTCCTCGGTGTGGGTCAACTCCTCGTGGCTCCCTTGACCCAGGCCGATCACCCGCAGCGTCAGGTTGCTGGCCGTGTTCAGCAGCCAGATCACCGGCCAGAAGACGTGGCCGATCAGAACCAGCGGAGGCGCCGTCACCAGCGCGAGGATCCTCGGGGCGCGGATGGCCAGCGTTTTCGGGGCCTGCTCGCCCAGCGCCATGTGCAGGAACGTTACCAGGCAGAGCGCTGCGACCGGGACGATCCCCACCGAGACCCCGGGTACCAGCCGCTCGAAGTCGAGCCCGACGACACCAAAGAGGCTGCGGCAGGCCGCGCCAGAAAGCCCAGGCCCTGGCGAATGCCGGGCAGGCCTGCCATGTTGGAGAAGGCCGCGGCGACCATCGGCTCAACCCAGTCCTGGATGGCCCGCCCCAGCGCCAGGCTGGCAACCGTGATGCCGATCTGGGAGGCCGAGAGGTAGACGTCCAGCTTGTCCAGGGCCTTGCTGGTCATGCGTGCCGCCCAGCTTCCCTGCTCCACGAGCTGGTCGATCTGGCTGGTCCGCACCTTCACCAGAGCGAACTCGGCGGTCACGAAATAGGCGTTGACCAGGATCAGCCCGGCGATGATCAAGAACTGTGAATAATCCATCGTGGAAGGCGTTCTCGTGCTCCCCGGGGAGAATTGAGTCCCCCTCGGGGAAACCGTTCGAAAATGGCTGGCACGCCGACCGGTCACAGCGGCATCAACTGGATTCTCAAGAACCTCTGGTGCCAATGCCACCAGTGTACACCGAATCCGGCGGGTTCGCACGACGGCATTCCATTCCCTGGCCGCCCGGCGACCCGGGCGAGCGACGCCTGGACCGCCCGACCGCGCAACTGGAAGGCATTGACAGCGCGGCCTTGAGGCTTTACAATGCAAAGCGTTCGTGTGTCCGGGGCAGGTCTACCGGAAGACATGGCTGGCACCACAACGTGCGGCGATCGGGGGCTCCTGGGAGGCTCGTGCATGGAACTTCGTGAGGCGCTCACTCAGATCACCGAGATCCGGTTGCAGATGGCCCGGACCGAGCTGTTCCGGGGTTATCGCGCGGTGCCGGCAGCCTTCTCCGGGCTGGTCGCGCTGCTGGCCGCGGCGCTTCAGTCGCTGGTGGTGCAGGACCCGGTCCAGGAGATCAACACCTACCTGATCCTGTGGATCGGGGCCGCGGCCATCAGCGGTGCCTCCGCGGTGGTGGAGATGGGCATTCGCGCCCGGCATGCCGCCTCGCCGCTGACCCGCGAGCTCACCTTCCTGGCGCTCGAGCAGTTCTGCCCCTGCCTCATCGCCGGTGCCCTGGTGACGCTGGTCGTGGTGCGCTCGGCGCCCGAGAGCGTCTGGATCTTGCCAGGTCTCTGGCAGGTGCTCTACAGCCTGGGCATCTTCGCCTCGCGGCGGTTGCTCCCGCGCCTCATGTTCGGCGTGGCCGTCTTCTACCTGCTGACCGGGCTGGTCGCGCTGGCGTTCATGCAGGGCCAGCACGCGCTGGACGCCTGGGCCATGGGCCTGCCGTTCTGCCTGGGGCAACTTCTGGCCGCCGCCGTGCTTTATCAGACACTGGAGCGTGACCATGACGCCTCCTGAAACCACGCACGACGATGCCCTGGGCCGGTTCGCTTACGAGGGCCTGGAGCGGATCTTCCACGAGAAGGCCAGGCTTGGCATCATGACCTCGCTCGTGACCAATCCACGCGGGCTCGTCTTCGCCGACCTCAAGGAACTTTGCAACCTGACCGACGGCAACCTCAGCCGCCACCTTCAGGTGCTCAGTGAGGCTGGCTTCGTGGAGATCTGGAAAGGCTTCCACAAGAACCGCCCCCAGACCCTCTGCCGGCTCACTGACGACGGCCGCCGCCGCTTCCTTGAGTACATCAACGTCCTGGAGACCGTGGTCCGGGATGCCCTCAAGGCCGCCAGGACCGGCGCTTCGGCCAACCTCACCGAAGGCTGGTCGCCCGTCTGAACCGAACCGTGTGCCCGCTGGTCGGCCCTGCTCCGCGGGCCGCCCCTTTTCTGGTGCGTCTTGCTTTGTGGTGCAAAGTTATTGGCGAATACAAGTGACCGCCAAAGGGCCCCGATGAATCAAGCAGGCTGGCCCAGCGAGTAGCGAGCCGGCCGGGAGGAGACAGGCCATGCGCGTGATCCGGGCGGATGTGCTGGGAATGTGCTTCGGCGTGCGCGACGCCCTGCACACGATTGGTCAAGTTGCAGACCCCGGGGGCGTGACGATCCTGGGCCAGCTTGTGCATAACGAGGTGGTGCTGGGCGAGCTGGAAGCGCGCGGGTTCTCGATGGAGGACGAGCCGCAAAATGGCACCCCGACGCGCCCCGTACCGGCCAGCCCGCGGGTGCTGGTGACGGCGCACGGGATCAGCGATCGCCGGCGGCACGCACTCCAGGCGGCCGGCAAGACGCTCATTGACACGACCTGCCCGCTCGTGGAGCGCGCCACCAGGCCGCGCGGGTCCTCGAGGCCGAGGGCTATTCCGTTCTGGTGATCGGTCGCAAGGGGCACGTGGAGGTCCGCGGGATCGTCGGCAGCCTGGACCACGCCGAAGTGCTCGAGTCCGAGGACGACGTCCGCGCGTACCCGTCGTCCCGGCTGGGCGTCCTCTGCCAGACGACCGTCACCGAGTCCCAGGCCGCGACGATCCGTGCGGCCATTGTCGCGCGTAACCCGCACGCCGAGGTTCGCTTCATCGACACCATTTGCCAGCCCACCAAGGACCATCAGCGCGCGCTGGAGCGGCTGCTGGGCCGTGTCGATGCGGTCGTGGTCGTGGGCGGCCGGAACTCGAACAACACCCGTGAGCTGGCGGAGCTCTGCCGCCGTCAGGGCCGGCCCGTGCTGCACGTACAGTCCGCGGCCGAGCTGGACCCGGCCTGGTTTCATGGCTTCGCCGTGGTCGGCCTCACGGCGGGCACGTCCACCCTCGATCGCACCATCGACGAGGTCCACCGCGCACTCGTCCGCCTCGGCTCGCTGATCGGATCACTCGAGTGACCGAACCCCCGAGGCTACCCGCATCCGTGAGGGGATTGGTCTTTCCCCGGCGCACCTCTTGGCTCAGAATAGGTGCATGGCTGAAGAACTGTGGCGTCCTTCACTTGACCTGGCCTTGCACAGGAACCGGCAGTCTCCGCAGGTGCGGTTCGTCCAGCTGGCGACGGTCCGCGACTCCGGCCGGCCCGCCGTGCGCACGCTCGTCTTCCGGGGCTTCCTGGGAGATACCCACAAGCTTACCTTCGCCACCGACGGCCGTAGCACCAAGACCGCCGAGCTGGAAAACGCGCCCTGGGCCGAGGCCTGCTGGTACTTCCACCTCACCCGCGAGCAGTTCCGGTTCGGCGGCACGGTCATCTCCGTTGGCCCAGAGACGCTCGAGCGCACTCTGCGCGAGACCCGGCTCGAGGTATCGCGCGAAATGTCCGATGAATCGCGGCTTACCTACACCTGGCCCGAGCCAGGCCAGGCGCGCGTGCCCCTGGCCCCATTTCCCACGCACGCACCCGACCCGCTCGAGCCCCTGCCGCATTTCCGTCTGATTGTTCTGGAAGTCCGCGACGTCGATCACCTGGAGCTTCAGGGTAACCCCCAGCACCGCTGGAAATACTCCATGGACGACCGCGGCCGATGGTCCGGCCTGGAGATCAACCCGTAGACTACGTACGTGGCGGCCGAGCGGCAGAGGGCGAATGACGCTCAGCGTGGCTCCTGCGTCCGCAACGCATCGAGCAGCGCCTGGACCCCGGCGCGAGCCACCTGAGCATCCTGTTCGCCCGAGCCGCCTCCCACGCCCAGAGCGCCGATCACCTGGCCCTCCACGACGACGGGCACTCCCCCCAGCAGCGTGGTGAGCTTGCCCCCGCTCGACTGGGCTGCGAGCTGAAGGCTCACGTTCAACAGTAGGTCGGGGCTCGCCGTGCCCGCGGGGATCGGCCCGCTGGGCTGGCGGAAGGTCGCCGCGGTCGTCGCCTTGGTGATGGCCGTATAGCCGCTGGCCGGCCGGGCGCCGTCCATGCGCTCAAAGGTCAGCAGGTGCCCGCCGTCGTCCACCACGGCGATGTTCATCTTCAGGTTCATGGCTGCCGCCTGCCGCGCGGCTGCCGCCATCATCGTCCGCGCCCCGTCCAGCGTCAGTCGGACCTGGTTGCGGACGATCAACGAACTGCCCCGATCCCGCTCGTTGCCTGCCTCTGTCTCGTGCCCGCCGGTCCCCTCGAAGCTGGCTGCGGAACCTGCGCCGGCGCTGGACCGGGGAAGGATCCGGCGCGGCTGTTCCGGCGACTCATCACGGCCGGCCGGCTGCTCCGCCTGCGGCAGCTTGCCCTGCCGCCTGGCCGCGGCGAGCGCGGTCTCCAGCGTCGAGATTCCCTCACGCAGCCCGCCGTCGAAATCCTTCTCCCGGAACGCATCGACGAACGCCGAGCGGACGCCCAGTCGCGACGGCCGCGACAGCGCCTCGCTATAGCGCCGCGACGCCAGTACCTCGATCTTCGACTCCTTGCGGGCGATGAGGATGAACACCCCCTGCGCTCCGGCCCGCCGCGCGTGCCGCAGTGCCGCCTCGTCGACGCTCTCGCCCCCCAGCGATTCCACCGTCTCAACCAGCACCGGCACGCCCAGCGTGCGCTCCAGCTTCTCCAGCGCGGCCCGCGCGGCCGCCACCGCAGTGGGCGAGAACAGCCCCGCGTTGTCGCGCACGTCCGAGGGCACGTGGTTCATCTCCGGCGGCGTCCGCCGGCCGGTCTCTTCCTGGAGCGGGGCCCGGAGCGTCCGCGGCGTGAAGTCCTGGCCGTGGACGGGTACAGGACGCCAGGCGGCAACCCCCAGCAGCGTCAGCCTCACGAGCAAAAGCAACAGCCCGTGAACCGGACGCCACGACTCGCCAGGCGAGTCGGCGCAGCGCAACCCACCATCAGAAATTCCTTTGCGTACCGCACCTGCTGGGACGCCCCCGATCGAGCTCATGTTCGCAGCTCCCGTTCGCGGATATTCACGTTTGAGTAACCTCATGGACTCGTGTTTGATCACGGCAGCTTGCGGATGAGGACGTCCTTGAACTGCGCTTCCATCGGCTTGCCCGCGTGCAGCTGCACCGCGATCAGCCCGTCGCGCGCAATGTTCTGCCCCTCTTCCTGATAAATGACCGAGGCCGCGCCGTTCAGGAAGAGCGTGATCCGGTCGTCCACCGCGCAGAGCACGTACTGGTTCCAGTCGTCTTTCTTGAGCATGGCCAGGGCGTCGCTCGAAGCCTTCACCAGCACCCGGTTGCGCCGCGATTCATCGTACAGGCAGCCCCAGTAGCTCTCGCCGAGGTCGGCCTGGTAGCCCGACATCTCGGTGCCCGGCACCCGCACGCTGCGGAACTGGATGCCGCTGTTCCCCTGGCCGTCCACCAGGCGGAAGCGCAGCGAGAGGATGAAGTTGCCGTAGGGCTGGCGGGTCGCCAGGAACTCGTTGTGGTCGAGACCCGGCGACGTACCCACGAGCATGCGGTCCCGCGCCGACCAGAGCGACGAGTGGCCTTCCCACCCGGTCAGGTCCGCCGTGTTGAACAGGGGAGTAAAGGGCGCCGCCTCCAGCACCGGTGGAGCGTTGTCCAGCAGCCTCAGCCAGCGCAGGATAATCGTGGCAAAGTAAGAGCCGCCCAGGCTGCCGGGACCGCCGGGCGTGTTCGAGTAGCTGCCGTCGGCGTGCCGGCAGCGGTCGATATAACCCTTGAGCCGAGCGACGTCGGGCTTTTCTCCGAGCATGTAGAGCCCCCGCATGACGCGGTACGAGCTGCTCAGGTCGGTCGGTCCATCGTCCTTCGACCAGGCCCCGTCGTCGTGCTGACCGGCCTTGATGGCGGCGATGACCGGCTCCTTGTGGTTCAGGGGCATGCCCATGCGCAGGAACGACGCGGCCACACCCCCACTGGTGAATGCCCGGCTGGGTCCCTCCTGGCCGAACGCGCCGTCGGCGGCGCGCATGGCCTCGAGCTGGCTGGCCCACTTCGCGTTGTCCGGCGACCGGGCCCCTACGGCCTCCAGCCCGGCAATAGCCATGCGGACCTCCTCGAAGGCCCTGGCGTTCTTGCCGAAGTAGGCGACGGCGTCATCGACCATGGACTTGTCGGCGATCTTCAGCTCGGCCGCGGCCATGAGCCCGAGCGCCGTGGTGACGACGTCGGCCTGGCCGCCCGGGCGCTGGGCGAACCCGCCGCCGGGCACCTTGCAGGAGTTGACGAAGCGGATGCAACCCGCCTCATCGAGCACGGAGCCTCCCGAGTAGTCCAGCACGCGCAGGCCGGTATTCGTGGCCCCGAGGGTCGACGGCTGTCCCGGGCTGCCCGCGAACCCGCCGTCGGCATTCTGCTGCGCCGCCGCAAAAGCGGCCGTCTGGGCGAAGTCAGCGACCGTCTGTGCCGGCACGCGAACAACTGGTGCGAGTACCAGTACCAGTCCCAACATCAAACTCGGGATCCGCTGCATGAGACTTATCTCCTCGCCAGTGTTGTCTTCTCGGCTGTTCACCCGGAAGTTTCGCCCAACGACCCAGCCTGCCCCTCAGTCTGCCAGGCGGAGCCCCTGCGGGCAACCGCCCTGTGCATCGCCGACACCGTCCGGTCCGAGCCCTGGATCGGGTTCGACCGTCGCCGAAGCAGCAGGGAATCGCGGCACTTCTGGGCCTCAAGCAGCCGGAAGTGTCGCACCTGATGAACGGTCATCTCAGCCGGTTCACCGCCAGAGAGCTTCTCGACTTTCTCAAACGCCTCGACAAGTGGATGACCATCCGCATCAGCCAGCACCGACCGGGCGAGCAATATCGGGAAATCGGCATCGGCGACTGAGGCACGCGGTCGATCACGAATTCTTCGATGATCACGACCATCAGACTGGTGGGACGAATTATGAGCAATGTGTTGACATTAGCATGCATTTGCATAGACACTGGCTGCCGCGGTTTCGCTATCCAGAAGGCGCTCGCAATTCCTTGCCAGGTGAGAACCGCGTCCCCCGCGGGGGAATCTTGCAAACCGCGCGGCACGACGGCGCCTGCCCGGTGAGGATTAAACGGTCCTGTGCGTTCCTGTGATAATGCCTCCGACGCGACGTGCGCCTCCGCTTTTGAACTGGATCCGACGAAGTGCCCTGGGTCGTGCCGCGGACGGTCCGTCGCCAGGAACCGCACCATGACTGCCGCTGCCGACCGCCACCTCCTCTTCGGCTTGCTCGCTCTACAGAACGGCCTGATCAACCAGGGTCAGCTTGTGGCCGCCTTCCAGGGCTGGACACTCGATAAATCCAGGAGCCTGGCAGAGCACCTGGAAGCACGCGGCGACCTGGACGCGGACGACCGCGTGGCGGTCGAGGCACTGGTAGCCCGGCACCTCAATCGCCACGGCGGCGACGTGGAGAAAAGCCTGGCCGCGGTCCCGGCCGCCAGGTCGACGCAGCAGAGCCTGGTGCGTATTGGCGACCCGGACATCGAGGCGACACTCGGCCACGTCGCGTCGGCGCATCCCCTGACCCGCGAGGAAGACGATGATCCCGAACGCACCGGCAGCATCTCCGTCGGCACAGCCACCAGCGACGGTCAGCGGTTCCGCGTGCTCCGGCCGCATGCCCGCGGCGGGCTGGGGGCTGTTTTCGTGGCCCTGGATGCCGAGCTGAATCGTGAGGTGGCGCTCAAGCAGATCCTCGACCACCACGCCGACGACCCCACCAGCCGACAGCGGTTCCTGATCGAGGCCGAGATCACCGGCGGGCTCGAACACCCCGGGATCGTCCCGGTGTATGGCCTGGGCACGTACGGCACCGGCCGTCCCTATTACGCCATGCGGTTCATCCGGGGAGATAGTCTCAAGGAAGCCATCGAGAGTTTCCACGGCGATGAGACGCTGAAGAACGATCCTGGCCAGCGGTCGCTGGAGCTCCGCAAGCTCTTGCGGCGATTCATCGATGTCTGCAACGCGATCGGCTACGCACACAGCTGCGGCGTCCTGCACCGGGATATCAAGCCGGCCAACATCATCGTCGGCAAGCACGGCGAGACCCTGGTGGTCGACTGGGGCCTGGCCAAGCCGCTGGGCCGGGCCGAGCCGACGATCCACCCGGAAGAGCGGATGCTCGTGCCGAGCTCGGCCAGCGGCAGCGCCGACACTCTGCCCGGCAGCGCTCTGGGGACGCCGGCCTACATGAGCCCCGAGCAAGCCCGGGGCGAGATCGACCAGCTCGGTCCTCGCTCCGATGTCTACAGTCTCGGCGCCTGCCTTTACTGTCTCTTGACCGGGAAGCCAGCGTTCGAAGGCGGAGACATTGTCGCGATATCGCGCGCGGTACAGCGGGGCGACTTCCCGTCTCCTCGCAAGCTCTACGCCACAATCGACAGGGCACTCGAGGCGATCTGCCTCAAGGCAATGTCGCAGAACCCGGAAGACCGCTACGATTCTTGCAAGTCTCTGACCGACGACATCGAGCGCTGGATGGCCGACGAGGCGGTCGTGGCCTGGAGAGAGCCGTGGAGCCGCAAGCTGATGCGGTGGTTGACGCGGCACCGTACCGGTGTCACCGCCTGTGCTGCCGCCATGTTGATGGCCCTGGCCGGCCTGGTAGCAGTCTCGGGCGTCCAGGCCCAGGCCAACGGCGAGCTGAAACGGGTCAACAAGGCTCTGTCCTCGGCCAATGCCCGGGTCGTCGAGGCTAACTCCGAGCTCAGGGAGGCGAACGAGAACGTCACCCGGGCCAATACCGATCTCCAGGCCGCAAATCTCCGCGAGCGCGAGCGGTTCAACCTGGCCATGGACGCGATCAAGCTGTTCCACGGCGAGATCAGCAAGGACTTGCTGCTGAAGCAGGGCCAGTTCCAGAAGCTCCGCGGCAAGCTGCTCCGGGG
Source organism: uncultured Planctomycetaceae bacterium (assembly GCA_963833985.1). GTDB lineage: Bacteria > Planctomycetota > Planctomycetia > Isosphaerales > Isosphaeraceae > Aquisphaera. The sequence continues at coordinate 3,098,679 of CAWIAD010000001.1, read as the reverse complement.
CGCGGCCGACTTCTACGGCCGGCTCGAGGGACTGCTCAGGCAGCGGACGGACGCGGAATCGCGGGCCGCACTGGGCCGCGCCTACGAGGAGCTGGGCGAACTCACGTTCTCCATCGGCGACGCCCTGGCCATCTACCGCAAGGCGATCGAGGTCCGACGCGCCCTCGCGGAGGGACCAGGGGCGACCGACGCGATCAAGCTCGACCTGACGCGGAACCTGAGGTCCGCCGGCTTCGGGATGGAAGGGATGTCCGACCGGCCCGCGGCCAGGGCCTGCTACGACGAAGCCCTGGCGATCGTCAAAACGCTCCGGCCCGCGGACGGCATGACCGAGCCCGTCTACCTCGTCGCAGGCCGGATCCTCCAGAGCATCGGCTGGTGGTACCACGCGTCGGCTAACGAGAAAGAGTCGGTGATCTGGCTCCGAAGGGCCTGCGAAACCGTCGAGAAAGGTCTCGCGTCCCGGCCGCGCGGGCCCGTCTCCGCCCAGGACAAGGAGGCGCTCCTGTCCCTGGCGAGCATGCTCCACGCGCTCAGCGGCCCGCTGAATGCTCTCGGGAGGGCCGCCGAGTCGCTGCCCGATCAGGAGCGGGCGCTCCGGATCTCGCGGGAACTCGCCGCCACCGATCCCGACGACCCCCAGGTCCGGATCAGCCATGCGGTCAGCTACTTCAACATGGGCGGATCGCTGCGGAGTCAGGACCGGTGGTCCGACGCGTTATCGGCGTATCGCGCGGGGGCGGACATCGCGGGGAAACTCGCCGATGAGTATCCCGGCATCGTCGACTATCGCCGGTTCCTGGCCAAGTGCCTCGGCGGCTGCGGCGACTTTGCCGGCGAGCTGGGGCGTGCGGAGGAGGCCATCGCCGACTCCCGCGCGGCGGTGGCCGCCTGGAAGAAGGTGGTCGACGACAATCCGGGTCGATATGGCGAGCCCGTCGACCTGGGGATCTCGTACAACCGCCTCGGCTGGTTGCTCTTCGGCCTGGGCCGGCTGGATGAGGCCCTGGAGCAATACGAGGCGGCGCGGGCCGTCTTCCAGAAGCTCATCGACACCTATCCTCCCGACGTCCTGGCCAGGACCCGGAACGAGCTGTCGAACATCCTCATCAACATCGCCGAGATCCAGCGCATTCAAGGACGGCTGGCCGAGGCGCGGGCGAACTGTGACGAGGCCATCGCGATGAGGGAGGCGGTGGTCCGGGATTTCCCGCAGGTCCGGGCCTATCGCTACCGGATGTGCGAGTGCCGGTTGCGATCGGGACAGGTCCGGCTCGCCGCCGGCGACATCCCTGGCGCCGTCGCTGAGTTCCGCCTGGCGCTCGTGGCGAGAGAGAGCTTGCCGGATCGCTCGGGTGAGCTCGGGATGTTCGAGGCCGGTTGCCACGCGATGCTGTCGCAAATCGCCGGCATGAAAGGTTCGGGCATCCCGGCCGGTGAACGGCAGGTTGAGGCCGATAAGGCGATGGCGGTCCTCCGCCGGGTCACCGCCGAGGGCTTCCGGACCCCCGAGCTCCACGGCGAGTCCTCACTGGAGCCGCTCCGCACCCGGCTAGACTTCCAGCTCTTGATGATGGACGTGGCCTTCCCGGCCAGGCCCTTTGCCCAAGGCGATTGAGCCCCGCGGCCGGTCTGTGCTGAATGAAAGACAGCACGTGGTTCGGAACACCTGTACTCTTGATTCGTTCGTTCATCTGCGTCAAACTTCTCAGAGTCCATGCAATGAGGTCCGGCCTCGTGGGACACGATTCCGGTGCGCCGTGGAAAGGTGTTGGTCTTCAGTGGGTGTAACTCCCACCCGGCAACTGGGTCGCTCCAGCCGGTAGCTATCGGAGCGGCGGTGGAGGAGACGAAACCGTCGGAGCCTTCGAGACAGATGTGTCGCTTGGCGATGCAGCGAACCGACAGGCCGTAACGCGAGTGAACGTTGAGCAGGCCTCGAAAAGTCCAATGTGGTCGCCGACCTTGCTGGAATATGGGGAAGGCCGCCGTCGCTGGGGATGAAAGGGAAACGGTTGGAATAGGCCGCCCCACGAGCGATCAGAACCCAGCGGGCCACCGGGGTATTGACGACGGCATGTCGGCACACGGAGATCAACACAACACGGGAAACCCCAAGCGGTGAGGGCGCGTGACCCTCAACCGGACGCCCGCGAGGGACCGGCCGGGCTGCCTGGGGTGGCGGAGAGGCCCGTAGTACCGTCGACGCCGGGTAACTCCGGTCGAGGGAAGGGGCCTTGGTTCAAGGTCAACGCAACAAGCGGCAGACAGCCGGGAGATTGGCGTGAGTCTATCACCTCCACTGAAGGTCGGGAAGTTGCAGACGGCGTTGCACACCAAAGCGAAGAACGCGCCCAACTATCGGTTCTACGTCCTGTACGACAAGATTTATCGACGTGACGTTCTGGGATTCGCCTACGAACGCTGCCGTGCCAACGGCGGCGCACCGGGGATCGACGGCCAGAGTTTCGCCGACATCGAGGCGTCCGGGAAGGAACGATGGCTGGACGAACTGGCGGAACAACTTCGTAAGGAGACGTATCAACCCCAGGCGGTGCGGCGCGTGTACATCCCCAAAGGGGACGGCAAGCAAAGGCCGCTGGGCATTCCTTGCATCAAGGATCGTGTGGTGCAGATGGCTGCGGTGCTGGTCTTGGAGCCGATCTTCGAGGCCGACCTGGAGCCGGAACAACACGCCTACCGCCCGGAGCGCAGCGCCCTGGACGCCGTCCGCGAAGTCGAACGGCTGCTCAAGACGGGGCACACCGAGGTGGTGGACGCGGACTTATCTGGATATTTCGATAGCATACCCCATTCCGAGTTAATGAAATCGGCGTCACGGCGCATCAGCGACGGTCGCGTCCTGCGGCTGATCAAGATGTGGCTGGAAACACCGGTGGAAGAAACCGACGGGAAGGGGCAGCGCCATCGAACGACCCGGAATAAAGACCAGGGGATGGGTACACCGCAAGGTGCACCGATCACGCCCCCAACAATGTTGCAAAATCGTCCCTGATTCCTGACTCTGTCATTTCCAGATCGCGGCTTCGACCGAAGTACGGGCACGGATGGCAGCCCCGACTCGATCCCGATCCAAGGCAGGCTGGCGGCCGCGCTCTCGGAGAGGAGGAGTCGACATGATCACGTCCCCACGGAGGCCCACGTTCAGTCCTCCTGTCACCCGCCACTTCGAGTTCACTCGGCTTCAGGAGCAATTGATCGCGCGTGCATATCAGGTCTTGATCCCGGTCGTTTCGCAGCGCCTGGATCGGCCGCGACCCAGCCGCAACCACGCGACTGTGGTCCACACTATCCAGTCCAAGGTCGGGGGGGTTTGACAAACCATGATCACGGACAATCTCCGCGTGGCGCTCTACGCCCGGGTTTCGGGGGAGCAGCAGGAGAAGGAGGACACGATCGCCAGCCAGCTCGAGGCGGTCACTCAGCGGATCGCCACTGATGGCTTGGAATGCGAGCCCGAACTGCACTTCGTGGACGACGGCGTCAGCGGTTACATCCTGGCCCGACCGGCACTCGAGCGACTTCGGGACCAAGCCGCCGCTGGAGCCATCGACCGCCTCTATATGCTCGATCCGGATCGACTTTCACGCAAGTATGCCTATCAGGTCTTGATCCTTGAGGAACTTATCCGGTGCGGTGTCGAGGTCGTCTTCTTGCGCAACCCCGTCGGCCGCAGTCCGGAAGCCGACCTGCTGCTTCAGGTCCAGGGAATGATCGCGGAATACGAGCGCGCCAAGATCATGGAGCGTTGCCGCAGGGGCAAGCAACACGCCGCCCGCCGCGGTTCGGTCAACGTCCTCAGCGGCGCACCGTACGGCTACCGTTACATCGGCAAGCACGAGGGAGGTGGCGAGGCGCGTTATCAGGTCCTCGCTGAAGAGTCCCGGGTCGTGCGGAAGATCTTCGAATGGGTGGGTCAGGAACGGTGCTCGATCGGCGAGGTGTGCCGACGCCTCCGGCGCGACAGTATCCCGACGCGGACCGGGAAATCGGCCTGGGATCGCGCGACGGTCTGGTTGATCCTCAAGAACCCTGCCTACAAGGGGACCGCGGCCTTCGGCAAGACGCGCTCAGGTGAGTTCAAACCTCAACGCCTCCGCCCGCAGCGAGGCCGCCCCGAACACTCCCGGCGACCGGTCTCACGGGTTGATACATCCTCGGAAGATCAAATCTTCATTGAAGTCCCCGGGCTGGTGAGCGAAGACCTCTTCCTGGCTGTCCAGGCCCAGCTTGAAGAGAACCGGCAACGCCGTCGCGACCGGCCCGGCGGTGGCCGATATCTGCTCCAGGGCCTGGTCGTCTGCAAGCGCTGCGGCTACGGCTGCTACGGCAAGCCGACGAGCCGAGCCGCGTTCGAGGGCAAGGGTAGGGTCCGCTACGCGTACTACCGTTGCACGGGCTCTGACGCCTATCGTTTCGGCGGGCAGCGCCTCTGCTGGAACAAGCAGATCCGCACCGATATCCTTGACGCTGCCGTCTGGGAGGACTTACGAGGTCTCCTGTCCGAGCCGGAGCGGGTCCGGGAGGAGTACGAGCGGCGGCTGCAGGGTGCCCAGGGCGGGCCGAATCAGGAGGTGGAGCATCTCGGCAAATTGATAAATAATGTGAAAAAGATGATTTCTCGATTAATCGATGCTTACGGCGACGGGTTGCTCGACAAATCGGAGTTCGAGCCCCGGATCTCGGCGGCAAGGACGCGCCTCTCGAGATTGGCGGAGGAGCATCGACAACGAATCGGCGAGGCCGCCCAAGAGGCGGAATTGCGACTGGTGATCGGTCAGTTGGAGGAGTTCGCACGTCGCGTCTCGCAAGGGTTGCAAGAGCCGGACTGGGCCACGCGACGGGAGGTGGTTCGGGCCTTGGTGAAGAAGGTCGAGATCGACGAGCAGGAGGTCCGCATCGTGTATCGGGTCAGTCCGTCCCCTTTTGAGAAAGGCCCCCAACAACGTAGTTCGCAACATTGTTGGGGGCGTGATCTCACCATTGTTGTCCAACATCTACATGCGACGATTTGTGAAGGGATGGAAGACTGGTGGACACGAGCGGCGTCTGGTCGCGCGAATCGTCAACTATGCGGACGACTTCGTCATCTGCTGTCGCGGCACGGCCGAAGAGGCCATGACGGTGATGCGGAAGATGATGTCCAGGCTGAAGTTAACGGTGAACGAGACCAAGACGCGGCTGTGCCACCTGCCTGAGGAGACGTTCGACTTTCTGGGTTATACCCTCGGCCGGAACTACGACCGACGAACGGGCCGATCCTACATAGGGTCACGCCCATCGCGGAAGAAGATCATTCGGCTGTGCAGCGAGATCAGTGCGATGACGACGCGCCAGACCACTGGACAGGACGTCGAGATGCAGATTGGTCGGATCAATCGCAAGTTCCGCGGTTGGTCCAACTATTTTCGCATCGGAACGGTGAGCCCAGCCTATCGCCAAGTCAACCACCACGTCCGCTACCGGGTACGTCAGTGGTTGTGTGCGAAGTTCAAGGTGCCGGGTCAGGGGCTCAGACGCTACCCTGACAGATACCTGCACCAGGAGTTGCATCTTTACCAGCTGCAACGAACCTAGCCGCGATGGTTTCGTGAGCGAACGTGTGAACTCAACCGATGAGACAAGCCTTGTCCGAAAGCTGGATGCGGGAACACCGCCCGTCCAGTTTGATGAGCGGGGTGTGGAAACGAGGCCCAGCCGAGCCATCGACTCGAGCCCACCGCGCCACACCTCGACTCTACATCTTGTCACGAAACGAGAGGATCATCAGAAGATTTGAAGAGACAAGAATGGAATCTTGTCCCACGCGAGAGGCTTGAGGGTCAACCCGTGAGGCTCGCCAGCGGCAGGCCCGTTTCACCGGTCTCATCCCCTTGTTCCGCATACCTGGCCAGGGCCGTCGGCCTCTGATTGTTCCCCATGTGGGACAGACTCTCAATGGCTGCCCCGCATTCCTGAGGCTTCGTTTCCAGCGGCTGGTCCATCGGTTCCCGGTGGCAAGCGGCTGGACCTGGTTCTCTTCGAGATCCCGACGAGTCTTCGCATCATGCCTTGAGTGATGGTTTCTCGATGAGGCTCCGGATCGCCTCGTCGAGCTGCCTGGTCAAGACGGGCTTGATGAGGTGTATCTCGAAGCCGGCATCCAGGCACATTTTCCGATCCTGCTCGGACCCGTATCCGGTGAAGGCGATCGCCGGGACCGAACGGCCGGGGCCCATGGAACGCAACAGATCCAACCCGGTACCGTCCCCCAGTTCCAGGTCGCTGAGAATGATATCAAAGTCTCCCGTTTCGGCGGCGGCCAGGGCGGTGCGGACGCTGTTCGCGGGGTGCACCTCGTAGCCGAGTTGCGACAAAGACATCGCCAGAGCGTTCAGGGAATCCACGTTGTCCTCGACCAGCAGGATCGTCGTGTGCTTGCTCGATTCTCGGACTTCAGCGGGCTCTACGGCGGAGGGCTGCTCGATGGTCTCGTCCCTGAGACTCGGTCGATCAAGGGGCCCCATTTCGGCGGGGTCCGCCGTGCGCAGGACGACGCGGAACGTCGCGCCCTTCCCGGTCCCCGGACTCTCCGCGACAAGGGTTCCCCCGTGGGCCTCGACGATCCACCGGCCGATCGACAGCCCCAGGCCCAGGCCCGGACCTCGTTCGCGGCCGTGGGTTGTACCCTGGATGAAGGGCTCGAAGATCTCCTCCAGTTGCGACGCCAACAGGCCGCGCCCCTCGTCCTGAAATTCGATGGCGATGGTATCCGTGGCGATGTTTCGCGTGCGGATCGTCAGCACGCTGTGGGGGTGCGAATACCTCGCTGCGTTGATGATGAGGTTCCAAAAGACTTGCTGGAGCCGGCCCGGATCGGCAGCGAGCCGGCTGCTCGTCGCGCCAAGCTCAAGGCGGGTGACCAGGCCGGCATCCCGCAGAAACTCCGCGCAGTTCTCCACGCTTTGCCGCAAGAGCTGGTGCGCTTCGACAAGTTCCGACCGCAGGCGTAATCTCCCCAGCGAGATCAGGCTCTGGTCCAGCAGATCGTCGATCAAACGCGCCTCGAGACGGACATTTCTCTGGACGATCTCCAGGGACGATCGCCATTCCGAGGGGATCGACCGGCGATCGAGGGCCGCGGAAACGATCGCGAGCACAGGCGTGAGCGGGGTCCGGAGCTCATGGCTCAGCTTGGCCAGGAACGCGTCCTTGGCCCCGTTGGCCTCCTCGGCTGCGATCCGGGCCGTCCGCTCCGCTTCCGCGCGCGATTGCGCGGAGATGTCGCGGATGATCACCAGCCATCCCGGTTCGTGGCCGTGCGGGAAGCGCGAGACCCGGACATCATAGGTGGCACCGGGATCACGCGAGTCCAGGACCAGGCGATACGATAGCTCGGCGGCTCCTTCCAGCTTCGAGAGATGTTCAGGAATCTGAAGCCATGCCGGGATCACGGTGCCGGGGAAGCCCGCGATGTCCTGATCGAGGCGTCCCATGAGGCGCAGGGCGGCCCGGTTCACGCCGGCGATCCGTCCCCAGGCGTCGAGCACGATGATCGCGTCGAGCATCTCGTGCAGCACCAGGGAATAGCTCACCGGCGCCGTGTTGATGAGATGGAACCGCCGCAGCAGCATCAGGCCGAACACGCCCGTCACCAGGAAGGTCGCGGCCGTAAGGTCATATTGGCGGTAGGGCTCCGGGATGATCTTCAGCAGGTCTCCCACGTTGGTGATGAGGGGGATGAACAGGCACGCTGATAAGAAGAGCATCTGGATCCTCAAGACCCCGCTCAGCGCCATGGCGGAGCGGGCGAGCAGCCATGCCGACAGGCACAACAGGGCATAACAGTAGCTGGTATGAATCCAGAATGCAGGGCCGTAGCTGGGAGAGAGCAGCCGATAGCCCCAGATGTCGACCTGTTCCATACCCGTGAGGAAGAGATGGTGTTCCCCGGAGGTTGCAATGAGGCTGATGGTGACCGCCGGCACGACGAGGATCAACACCCTGAATCGCGAGGACGGGGCACCCGTCCGGCTCGTGTACTCGAGGACGAAGAACAGGAGCGAAGGCGGTACGAGGGCCACGGCCGACAGCTTCAGGCGGTACATCACCGCCTGTGCGGATGGGTCGATCAAGACCGCTTTCATCGCTTCACATAACGACCAGATCCCTTCGAACGCGAGCAGCGAGATGAGGGGAGGCGCCGAGGGTTCTTTGCGACGCCCCCAGGCGAGCACGACCAGGCAGAACGACAGGACCGCGGCTAGGAAAAACGGCAATGAGGCCGGGTTCAGCTGCACGTAGGGCCGAAACGGGGAGATGAGCTGATCCACCTTCAATGAACCTCCCGGCATCGGTTCCGTTCCGCTGCGTGGTCTCAGGCAGCAGTGATGGCGGCCATCCTTGTCATCGGGCAGGAACCATGCTACCCACGCATCGTTGTGGTCTCGTCGTGATCGCTGTCACCTATCAGCCTGGCCTGGTCTGCGTTATCTCGGACCGCCTCCGGCCGCGCTGGATTCCGCTTCAGCAGATGTGCCTTGGAAGGGCGGCACAGAACCGAGATCATCGAGGTCCTATGTACGGAATTCAAACATACGGAGTACGCTTCAGCAAGGTGTCTGCAAGTATATCTTTTTTTCAGAAATTTCATAAATCAACAAATCTGATGTATGGAGTACCGGAGCAGTGGCGGCTGGCCACTCCCGCGATGCTTCGCGCGCCTTTGTTGTGATTTGCGCAGTTCGAGAACCGGGAGCACCGCGACGACCCCAGGGACGCGAGGCGCGGGCCTCGGTCGAGAGCATGAAGGGGCTTGACCGCTCTCATTCCAGCGTCATCAAGAACGCGAAAAGGTCGTGCAGCTCCTTGACGCTGAGAAGTTCCGCGAAGTTGTCGGGCATCAGCGATTTCTTCGTGACCTTGAATTCTTCCAGGTCCTTCTTGAGGAACGAGTGGAAGCGGCCGTTCTCCTCGGTGAGCTGGATGCTGAAGTTGGTCTCGTTGATGCGCAGACCTGTGATGATCCGGCCCTCTCTCGTGGCAACGATCACCGCCTCGTACTCGGGGGCGATCTCCCTGGAGGGCTGGAGGATCGATTCCATGATGAACTCCGGAGCGCGACGGCTGGCGATGCGATCGAGGCTGGGGCCGATCCGGCCGCCCTCGCCTTCCAGGTTATGACACCTGGCGCACTGGACCTTGCTCTTGAGATCGAAGAAGAGCTTACGCCCGGCCGCCGGCTCGCCGCTCATGTATGGCTTCCACTGCGTCTCGCCAGGAGCGCGTGCCAGGCTCCGGATGTAGGCAATGACCTTGCGAATCTGGTCTGGCTTGAGGGAATCGCCCATCTTCTTCATGGTTGTCTTGGGCACTCCATTCTGGATGACGTGGGCGATCTCGTCATCGGTGCCGCCGTGAATCCAGCGGTCGTCCGTCAAGTCGGGTCCCTTACCACCGCGACCCGCACCTCCGTGACAACCGCTGCACAGACCGCGGAACAGAGACTGGCCTTGTTCGAGCTCCTCCGCGTTCTGAGCCGTGGCCGCGGCGACCTCCTTGGCCTGGGCGGCTGGCACTGCGAGGGAAATGTACCTGGCAGTCTCAGGCAGTGCAGGAGGATTCATGGCGAGGGCCGCTCGTGGTGCGTGATCCGGTGTGCTGGCCGCCACCACGCCTCCACAGATGAGCAGCCCGGCGCTCAGCACGGCCCATCGACCACCGCGATGTGTGTCAGGAATACGGCGCTTCACGGGTGCGTCGCTTTCGACTCGTCAGACACGGCCACGATCTCATAAGGGAGGTGCCAGCGAGCGAAGACCTGCGCCAGGCGGCCCGAGCGCTCGAGCTCACCCCAGGCCTGGTCGATGGCGTCCTTCAGGTCACTGTCCGTCTTGCGAACCGCTGCGCAAATGGGGAAGCAATCCGCGGCCTCGAAGGGAGAGGCGGGGCAAAAAGTCAGGCACCCCGGCCAGCGCTGGGCTGCCAGCCACTGACCGCGCGTCGAGATCACATAGCCGCTGTTTGCGCGTCCTTTCACGACGGCTTCGAGGACGGCCTCGGTACTCGGGTAGAACCGCGCTTCGTGGCCTTTCATGCCACGTACCGCAACGCCTTCCTCCACGGCCAGGGGCTCCGTGGCCGCAGGTTGGCTTGCACCACGACGCACGACGAGTAAATACTTCGCGATGTGGTAGGGTCGGGAAAAGAGGACGCGCTGGCCGAAGCGATCGTCGGGCATGACGCCCAGGATCACGTCGCAAAGCTGCCTGGCCGCCAGCTTCGACGGGTAAGAATCATGTGCGGAGTAGGCCCAGTACACGCGCAAGCGGACGCCCAGTTGTGCGGCGAGCAGGCCCGCGATCTCGTGATCGAGCCCGGCCGGCTGCGGATAGGCCGCCGAAAATGGGAGGTTGTTGGGGTCGAGCCCCACGACCAATTCTCCGGCCGAATGGACCCGGGAGAGTGCGGAGTACGGGTGTCTCGAAGTCGTGATCTTCTGCATACGGGGTTCAGGACCCCGGTTGGCGACTGCGTGATGAATCGGTGCCTCGGCGCTCCCCCGGGCAGCGCCGAGGCGCTCTTCGAAGGGGGCATGATGAGGCACGTGGTAACGGTCCAGGGCGCGGGCGACGGTCCCGTCCGACATGAGACGGTCCAGGGCCTCGTCGACATGGCGCTTCAGCTCGCCGTTCCCCGCGCTCATGGCCACCGCGATGTTCCAGTGATCCTCCGGCACGTAATCCGGCACGATTTCCAGTGGAGAATCCGGGGAAGTGTGCAGGGTCCAGCCCACGTTGGCCCAGAGGTAGGCCGCGTCGAGGTCTCCGTCGCTCAGGGCCTTGAGCGTGGCGAGCTGGTTGCGGTAGAGACGGCGCAGGAAACCTTTCTGACGCAGGTTGTAGTCGGCGACCGAGCCAGCCTCGGCTCCGAGGCGTTGCGAATTCGCTCCCTGAAAATCCCTCAGCGACCGCACGTGGGGGCCGGCCTTGCGCCGGACGAGGACATAGCCCGTCCCGTAGTAGGGCCGTGAGTAGAGGACCTTGCCCGCCAGCTCCTCCTCATCGGCGACGATATTGGGGGCCACGGCCTCACCGAAAACCAGGTCGCACTCGCGCTTGAGGAGACGCCCCACCGCGGTCTCGTGGTGGATATCCAGCCAGTCGATGCGCAGCTCGACCCGGAGCTGATCAGCCAGGGCGTGTGCCAGCTCGACGTCGAACCCGGGCCGATCCACCCTGGCGCTGGAGTAGGGCAAGTTGGCAGGGTCCATACTGACCACGAGCTGACGGCGCTTGCTGATCTGCTGCCAGGCATCAGCGGTTGCCGGCCGCTGGGCCGAAGCCGTGAACGGTGGACGGAACGGCACCCCGTGCTCGGCGTAAACCCGCCGCAGCTCGCCCGACTCCGCAAGCTGGGCCAGGGCCCGGTTCAGTTCCACGATGAGCTGGGAATCTCGGGCGCGCACGGCCAGTGCCATGTTCCAGCGTTCGCGCGGAGTGTATTCGGTCACGAGCCGGAGCCCGAGCTGGGGGTGCCCGTGCAGGAACCAGGCGGCGAAGTCGGCGTCAACGAACGCGGCGTCCAGCGACGCCCCTGCGAAGCTGTTCAGCAAGTCTTCACGTGTCTTGAATCGAACCACTGAGTGGTCTTTCTCGGAGAGAGCCACGGTGCCGGCCACGATGCCGACGCGCTTGCCTCCGAGGTCGGTCAGGGAGTGAACGTCCCGAGTACCGTTCGGAACCAGGAGCCCGAACTGGGCACCCGCATAGGGAACGCTCCAGGCCACCTCGCGCGGGGGCCGGAATCCTGCGGCTGGCCGACGACCATGTCGCACCGGCCCTCGGGCAGGCAATGCCAGCCGCACTCCGCGCTGGCGCACCAGTGAAACTCGACGGTTCGTCCCAGGATGCGCGCCAGGCGCTGCGCAACGCCGACATCGAGCCCCCGCGGAGAGCCGTCGGGCGCCTTGCCGGTCCGAGGCATCGCGGCTGGCAAGGCACAGACCGTCAGCGGCCGCTGTCCCGTGGTGGCGGCAGCATCCCGCGGGCCGTCGTCGTCCCCCATGCAATGGGAGCACAACGCACCAGAGGCGATCAGCAACACGGCGGCTCGGCAGGGGGAGAGCATCATCCTCAACTCTCGGGTAGTGCGAAGACGAAGAGCGTATTCCCGCGGCGTGCATTCTTGAGCCATGGAGCGCCGTCACCCGCGAACCCGGCCGTCCAGCCGCCCCAGCCCACCGACACCGCGATGTACTGCCGGCCGTCGAGACTGTAGGTGATGGGGCCGGAATGGTGTCCCGAGCCGCACTGAAAGCTCCAGAGCGTTTTCCCTGTCTGGGAATCGTACGCCGTGAAGAAACCTTCGGCATCACCGGTGAAAACCAGGCCGCCGCCGGTTGCGAGCGCACCGGCCACCATGGGCGATCGTGTGGCCACTTCCCACTTGATCTTCCCGGTCGTCGCATCAATGGCCTTGAAGGCGCCCGAGGCCTGGTTGTCGATGAGTGTCAGGGAACTGCCCCAGTAGGGCTGCCCCTTGATGAAGAAGGCCTTCCCCGAGGTGAACTTTGCGCAGTTATTGATGACGGGTACGAAAGCCGTGTTCGACGTGGGATCGAACGCCATCGGGTTCCATTCCTTGCCGCCCGAGGCCCCAGGGCAGACGCGGACACCCTCCCTGGTCGGGAGAGCCGCCGGGTTCACGAACGGCCGGCCCGTCCTGGGATCGAGACCATCCACGCCCTTGCTGCGGTCGGTCCAGGTGACCTCGCAGAATGGCTTCGCGAAAAGGAACTCGCCATTCTCGCGGTTCAAGCAGTAGAAGTAGCCGTTTCGATGTGCCTGGATGAGCGCCTTCGTCGCCTTGCCGTCTCTGGTGATGTCGACCAGGACCGGTTCGTTCACACCGTCATAGTCCCAGACATCGTGGGGACTGTTCTGGAAATGCCACTTGTATCGTCCGTCGTCCGGGTTCAGAGCCAGAATGGAACATGTGAAGAGGTTATCCCCTTTTCGCACCTCGCCGTTGAAGTCCGGCGAGGGGTTGCCGATTCCCCAGTAAAGGGTGTTGAGTTCGGGGTCATAGGTGCCGGTCACCCAGGCCGAGCCGCCTCCGGTCAGCCAGGAATTGCCCTCCCACGTCGCCAGGGCCTTGCGGGCCGGCTCGGATGTGTCTTCCGCGCCGGGAACGGTAAAGAACCGCCAGATCCGCTTCCCCGTCTTCGCGTCGTAGGCGTCGATGAATCCCCGGATACCGTACTCCGCGCCGCTGATGCCGATGATCACGTTGCCCTTGACGACCAGCGGGGCGACAGTCGCGCTGTAGGCCATCTTGTAGATGTCGCCGGTCTCCTTGCCGTCCTCGCCGCGGACGGTGATGGGCGTGTCCCACACCTCCTCGCCGGTCCTCATGTCAAGGCAAACCAGGTGAGCGTCGAGCGTTGCCATGTAAAGGCGGTCGCCCCAGGCCCCGAATCCCCGGTTCACCGCGTCGCAGCACAGCGCGAGGTTCTCGGGCAGCGATTTCTGGTAGTGCCAGATCTGGGAGCCAGTCTTGCAATCCACCGCGTAAGCGTGATTCCAGGGAGTCGTGAGATACATGATCCCATCGATGACCAGCGGCGAGCACTCGAAGCCGTCGAGCACTCCCGTCTGGAACGTCCAGGCTGGAACGAGCCGGGAGACGTTCGTGGTGTTGATCTGTTTCAATGAGCTGTAACGGTGGCCGTTGTAGGTGCGGCCGTACATCAGCCAGTTGCCATTGTTGGTGCCGGCCTTCAAGAGATCTTCGTTGTCGACGGCGCCGACCGGTTCATCTCCGGGCGGCTGACTGGGGGCCGCTGGTGCGACGGCCTGAAGCGCCCACGCACTCAGGACCAGGCAGCAGGCAAGCCCCGTAATCGTGATGAGAGTACGACTGCGCGCCCGCGGTCGAGCCTGATCGAGTAAGTGGAAGTGCAGTACGCTCACAGCAGCGACCTCTCCTCTCTTCCGAAGAGCCTGCGGCAAGACGAAGGAGATGCAGACAAGTGTCTCGCGGCGTCCGAGGCGACTTCAGAAGTGTTGGGGAATCGGAATCGCGACAAGAGAATCCACGGCCGACCCAGCCTTGGGCTATCATACTGTGGCCCTCCGCTCAGTCAAGGATCTCCACAAAGGGCGAAGGCCGGTCAGGGGCTTTCGATGCCTCCGCCGCACCGGTATCGTCGTCGGCTGATCGATTGTCGATCTTCGGGCATCCGCGATCCGGATCGCGGCCATGCGGGCGTCTCTCGAAGGTCGTGTCAAACGGAAGCCGGCTGATCCTGCTTCTCCCCGCGAGCGGCCCATCTCATGAAGGCTCAACCAGGTACCAGGACCATGCGAACGTCGATCGCTTGCTTGCTTCTCCTGAGCGGCTGCTCTGGACTGAACTGTCCGGCCAGCGCGGCCGAGCGGCCGAACATCATTGTCGTGCTCGTCGACGACATGGGCTTCTCCGACATCGGCTGCTACGGCGGCGAGGTGCCCACGCCCAACCTTGACCGGCTCGCCGCGCGGGGGGTTCGCTTCACGCAGGCTTACAACGCGGCGCGGTGCAGCCCTTCGCGGGCGTCGCTGTTGACGGGCCTCTATCCGCATCAGGCCGGCATGGGCTGGCTCGATACCCGGGTCGAGCCGCGATCGAAGGGGATTCGAGGCCGGCTCCTGCCACGGTCAGTGACGATCGCCGAGGTCCTCCGCGACGCCGGTTACTTCACGGCGATGGCGGGGAAGTGGCACCTCGGCCAGCAGCACGGTTGCGCTCCCTGGAACCGGGGCTTTCAGCGCTCGCTCAACTCGCGCTTTGGTGAGATCTACTTCCCCAGGGAGTCCGACCGGCCGGGGACGGTGAACCTCTACCTGAACGGCCGGGAACTGCCGAAGGATTCGCCGGTCTTCGGCAAGGACTGGTACTCGACGGACCTCTTCACCGAGTGGGGCCTGAAGTTCATCGATGAGGCACGCGCGGAGAAGAAGCCCTTCTTCCTGTACCTCGCGCAAGGGGCTGTGCATTTCCCGCTCCGCGCACCGGCGGAGACCATCGCGAAATACCGGGGCCGTTACCTCGCAGGCTGGGACGCGCTCCGCGATCAGCGTTACGCAAGGCAGCTCGCTCTGGGCCTGATCGACCCGCGCTGGAGCCTTACGGCGCGCCCGCCGGACGTGCCTGCCTGGGAGACGCGGGCTGACGACCGGCGACAGCGCTTCGATGAGATCATGGCCGTCTACGCGGCGATGATTGAACGGATCGACCTTGCCCTGGGCAACCTGGTTGCGGGACTGGAGCCGCGGGGATTGCTCGAGAACACCTTGATCCTGTTCCTGAGCGATAACGGCGGCAACGCGGAAGGTGGTCCGCCCGGCGTCACGCGTGGTGAGGGTCCGATTGGCGGCCCGCAGTCTTACGTGCTTCTTGGCATGGACTGGGCGACGCTGGCCAACACGCCGTTCCGCCGCTACAAACACTTCACGCACGAGGGGGGTATCAGCACGCCGCTCATCGCCCACTGGCCGGCGGGGATACCGGCGCAGCGTCGCGGAACGCTCAAGAAGCAGCCGGTGCACCTGATCGACGTCATGGCGACAGCCGTCGAACTTGCCGGCGTCTCCTACCCGCGCGCCTATGGCGGCCAGGCCATCGAGCCGATGCAGGGGGTGAGCCTGCGCCCCGCCTTCGAGGGAAAACCGCTTGGCCGCACCGCGCCGATCTTCTGGGAGCACGAGGGAAACAAGGCCGTGCGCGATGGGAAGTGGAAGCTGGTCCTGCGTCACCGGCAGCCCTGGCAGCTCTTCGACATGGAGGCCGACCGCACCGAGCAGCACGACCTGATCACGCAGGAGCCCGAGCGTGCCGCAAAGCTGGTAGCCGCCTGGAACGACTGGGCTCGGCGCAGTTTCGTGGATGAGTGGCCCGGCCCGGATCATACGGACTGGGGCCAGGATATCAAACCGTGATGATCGTCAGGCCGGCACGTGTACTCCGATCCCGTTCCCGGCAGATCGCCGCCTCCAAATACACGCGGGCCTGGTCCTGGCGGGATCGCCGCGCACCGCCAAGATCTTATCACCTTCGATGGGGAATGCTGAAATGGCTTGCGGGCAGAAACAAAGTATGCTTGCAGAATGACATCGATAGGGGTTGCGAGGCGCTTGAGAGCCGGGTGACAACTGACCTTGGGCCATGCAGCGCCCTCCCGGACACTCATTCCGCCTCGTCTGTATACCATGGGGTCGGAGCAGACGGCGAATCACGGGGACCGCGACAATTGTCGGGGGGCAATTCTTTGATGACGAGAAAGGTCTCGCACGAGGCAACCGGGAAGCCAGCGCCGGCCGTGGGACGGTTCAGTTGCCAGCCGCACCCCGTGCTCCGGCCGTTCGTGGTGGAATACTGGGCGAGTGCCCGCGACCTGGCGGCGATGGGCGGGCTCACGATCACGCCGGATTGCTACGGCGAGCTGGTCTGCTGTGCTGAGGAACTCTACGCAGTGGGCGAGGGAGGCAGGGAGAGGCTGCCGGCCTGCTTCCTGGTGGGGCTGCTCACGGAGCCGCTTCGGTTCGAGGCGGCTGGTGTCGTCCACTGCATGGCCGCCCGGATTTACGCCTGGACACTCGGGACCTTCGCGCCGGACGCTCGGGACCTCAAGGTTCCCGCCCGTGGCTGGCTGGACGCGAGTGACGTGTTCGGCTCCCGGCGTGCGGACATCCTGAAGCGAGTCCAGCGCTGCGACTGGATTTCCCTCACCGGTGTTTTCGACGAGGTGCTCGTCGAGCGGCTCGGACGCGCGACTCCCGGCGATCGGATGGTCGGGCCCTTTCTGGGTCCGTTGCGGCGCCCGACCGCTGCGGTCGCCGGCGAACGCGCGACATCCGGCCGACAGCTCGAGCGGCAAGTCCGCAGGCTCACGGGAACGTCGCCCAGGCAGCTTGCCTGCCTCGCTCGGTTCCAGCAGGTGCGCGACGCGATCTGGAACGACCCGGACACGGACCTGTCCCGGCTGGCCCATGAGGCCGGCTATGCGGACCAGCCGCACATGACCCGCCATTCCGCAGGTACAGCGGCATGACGCCGGCCCGGTTCGCCCGTGACTGCGCGGCAAGGAAAGCGTGGCTGGCAGCGCACGATGTCGCGTTCGTTCAAGACGGGCCGGACCCTGTCGCGTAAGATGTCCGCGTGGAGAGCGAAACCGCCCACGCCCGCTCCCGCCGGAGGCCGCCATGAACATCAGGCTCGCGACGATCAACCTGCAGGTCGCCAACCCCCAGTATTCAAAAAAACTGTACCTGAACGCGTTCGGCATGGTCGAGGATCCCGACCGGTCCCATCCGCCGGACTTCGTGTACCTACGCTCGGACGGGTGCGACGTCACCCTTGCCACGCCTCCGAAGGCCACCGGCGCGGAGCCCTCGCGCACGATCGAGCTGGGTTTTGAAGTGGATGACATGGCGGCCATGAAGGC
Source organism: uncultured Planctomycetaceae bacterium (assembly GCA_963833985.1). Taxonomy (GTDB): domain Bacteria; phylum Planctomycetota; class Planctomycetia; order Isosphaerales; family Isosphaeraceae; genus Aquisphaera. Next base: position 3,081,194 of record CAWIAD010000001.1, on the reverse strand, counting down.
CCACCTTTCGGCCAGCGGCATCCGGAACTTTGGCGAGCAATCGATGGGCTGGGGAGAGGCTATCGAGCTGAGTGACAGCGACGGCCATCGAATTGTGGTCTACGCGTTTCCGCCCACCGGCGAGCCCGCCCGGCGCACATGAGGGCCTGACGACCCGTCCCGGCCGGAGCCGCACGGGCCGTGACCCCGTTGCGGCCCCTGTGCCGGCAGCCGCGGACCGGTAGCATCCTGTCGAATGTACCTGGTGCGCCGTCCTCCCGTCCGATCCGCCGTAGCGACTGTCGATTCTTTTTCGATGTGGCGGAATAATCGACACGCCCGCGGCTCCAAGCTCACGACTCTTCGATGGCGAGTGAGAAGGAGTCCCTTTCAAAAAGGAGACAGACCATGTCAGCGGCGTGTGCCGGAGCCTTATCCATGATCTGCGTGCTCGGACTGATGGGCCTGGGCGGCGCCCGGGATGACGATGACCAGCGCCTCGAGGTGGCCGAGGTGCCGGCGGCGGTGCGACAGGCGGCCGACAAGGCCCTCCCCGGCGCGAAATGGACCGAAGCGGTGAAGGAGACCGAGGACGACGGCGCCGTTTACCGTCTGGAAGGGACCAACCCCCGGGGACATGAGGCCCAGGTGGAGATCTCCGCCGAGGGGAAGGTGCAGTCCCTGGAAATCAGTCTCGGCCACGAGGCGCTTGCGGAGCTACCTGCGGGCGTGCGATCTCAGGCCGAGAAGGCCGTTCCCGGCGCGACGTGGTCGGAGGCCGTCATCCGGACCGAGGAGGACGAGGAGGAGACGACCTACACCCTCAAGGGCACCGACGCGAAGGGAGCCGCCGTGGAGGTCGCGGTGGAGCTGAAGCTACACGTGGCGTCGGTGGAAACCGCCCTGGATTTGAAGAACCTGCCACATCCGCTGGCCGAGCTGGTGAAATCGGTCTCCGGGGTGACGTGGAACAAGGCCGTCCGCAAGGTGGGCGAGGAGACGACGTTCGAGGCCGCGGGCAGCGACGCGCAGGAGCACGACGTGACGGCACTGATCGACGAGAACGGAGATGGATCAATCCGCACCGAGCTGGAAATCGAGGACGTGCCGGCAGCGATCTCGAATGCGCTCAAGGAAAGGCTGCCAACCTTCCAGCCCGGCTCGGCCGCCTCCGTTTGCCGGCAGGTCGTCACCAGTTACGAGCTGGAGGGCGAAGACAAGGAAGGCAAAGGGGTCACGGTCTCGGTGTCGGCGGACGGCAAGTCGATCGACGTCGAGGCGAACGACGATGACGATGACGATGACGACGACGCTTGAGGGTTCAGGCCTCTGCCGCTTGCTTCGTTCCACTCTCGCTCGATTGCTCCCTTCCCGGAGGGGGTCCGATGCGGCACGATGAGGGGGTCAGATTGCTACGATCTGGCGGCCGGCTCCATTCGTGCGGATGGCCCGGGCCAGTGGTCATGGCTGACGGTCCGGGAGACGCGCTGATGGGAGAGCCGGTGTGCCCGTCCGGTGATGGCTCCGCGAGCGATCCAGACCGGTTCGCGCGGATCGTGGAACGCTCCGAGCCTGGGCTGCGTCGGTTCCTTGGCCGGCTCGGCCTGCGCGGCTGTGACGTGGACGACGTGGTGCAGGAGACCTACCTCCGCGCCTGGCGCGGGTTCGGCCGGTTCCGCGGCGAAAGCCGCGTGAGTACCTGGATCACGCGGATCGCCATCAACCTGACGCACCGAGGCACCGCTCAGAGGCGCAGGATGGTGCCGCTTTCCGAACAGGCCGGTGCCGCCCTGGCGTCCCGGCCGGGGCTGAGCGAGACCGCGCTGGTCCGGGCCTACGAGCAGGCGCTTGGGCGGCTCTCTCCGGAACAGCGCGCGGTGTTCCTGATGCATGAGGCGGAGGGTCTGAGCTACCAGGCGGTGGCCGAGGCGCTGGGCTGCCCGCTGGGAACCGTGATGAGCCGGCTGCACCGGGCCCGCGCCCGGCTGCTGGAAGATCTCAAGGAGCAGATCGAGGAGCGGCTGCCATGAACGACGAGCTGCGCTTCACCCTGGAGCAATACTTCGACGGCGAGCTGCCTGCAACACGGCACGCCGAGACGGCCGATCTCGCCGCGGAGAGCGAGGACGCACAGCGTTACCTGGACCGGCTGGCCGTGCTCCGCGGCCTGGCCCGTCGCCACCGCCCCGGCGTGGCGTGGCGCGGTTCACGGCGCGGGCTGGCTGTGGTCGCGGCTGGAGTGCTGGCGGCCGCTGCCGGCCTGGCGGCGATTCTGGTTCTGTCCCGTCCATCACAAAGAAGTCCTTCGGGAGCCGTTCTTTCACGGCCGTCGGAAATCAAGGCCCCTGCCCTGGCTTCCAGGCGGCATCTCCTGGCCTCGGGGCCGCGGCTTGCCGGCCCGGAGATCGCCCTGTACCAGTGGGCCAACTGCGGATCGGACCGGGCGGATCCCGCGATGAGCGCGCTGGTGCTGGCGCGGACACGGCCGGGAAAGCGTCCACCCTCCGTCGAGATGCTCGCCATCGAGCTGGCCAACACAAATCCAGACCGCGCGGCGCGGCTCGAGCCCCTGGCCTTCCTGAAGCAGCCGGGCCCTGGCGGGCGGAGCCGCATGGCAAGGCACGCGCGCACCGTCCGATCCGTCCCACCAGGCGCCTGAGATGGCGTGCGGAACTGGTCCGCAATGTCGCAGGAGATCCAGAGATGAAGCGATCGTGGTTGGTCGTCGCCCTGCTCGCAGTGGCACCGGCGGGGGAGTTGGGGCCAGGGCCGGCAACGTTACTGGCGGCAGGACTGAGTGGGAACGAGAAAGATCCACCGCCCGCGGGCTCGGCCGCGGCCGCGGCTCGCTTCGCCGTGGCGAAATCGCTTTCCGAGCGGGAGGATTGGTCCGAGGCCGTCGCGAAGTTCCGCGAGTTCCGCCGGGAACACCCGGAAGACCCGCGCGGCCGCGAGGCGCGGTTCTGGACCGGGTATTGCCTGGTGAAGTCCGAGGAGTTTGACGGGGCGGTCGAGGAGCTGGCGCCGTTCCGGACCGAGCTGGCGGCCGACACATGGGCCGACGACGCCCTGCTCCAGCTTGGTCACGCCTACCGGGGGCTCGAGGACGACTCCCACGCGCTGGAGGTCTGGAATGAGCTGGTCCAGAAGCACGGAGATTCGGTATGGAGGGCCGAGGCCACGATGCAGATCATCGACGTGCTCTTCGACGACAGAAAAGACTACGCCGCCTGCCTTCCCTACTGCCAGCGGATGGTCGAGCAGGCAGCCGATTTTTCCGGCATCGCCGAGGTGCACTACGCCGGCGCCTATTGCTGCATCGCGCTGGGGCGTTACGCGGAGGCCGATCGCTGGATGGACCGCTGGTTCCGGCCGGACGATGCCGAGGCGGCCGGCTGGCGGCGGATCCTTGAGGCCCTGCGCGCCCTGCGGTCGGGGCGCAGCGAGGCGGCGCTGCGGTCGATCGAGGCGCTCGATGCGGATTTTCCGGACCTGGACCGGAGCGATCGGCTGGACTTGACCCTCCGTGCTGCCGCAATGCTCGCCCGCGAGCACCAGTCCGGGCGGTCGCGCGATCTGCTCATCGCAACGCTCCGGAAGTCGCTGGGCGATTCCGAGGATGAGCTGGCTGGACTGCTGGACCAGCTTGAGGACGCCCTGCCGGACGACGGCGCGTTTGGAGAGATGCTGGCGAAGCTGGCTGGCGAACCCGCACTGCCGCTCATGGCCCGGGTGGTGGTTCGCGAGCGGCGGGTGCAGGACCTGCGCGGCGACGATCATGCGGACAAGGGCGAGCAGCTGCTGCGGGCAGCCCTGGCCGCCGAGACCTCGGAGTTCCCGCTGTGCCGCGCTGCCCGGCTACTGGCCGAACTGAAGCGAGACGACCAGGACGACCCGCCGGGTGCCTTGAAAGTGCTGAAGGACATCCTCCCGAGGCTGCATCGCCCGGACCTGATCTACCAGGTCCGGGAGGAGATCCAGGAGCTCGAGAAGTCCGCGAACGAATAGGCCTGGGGAGGATGGGACCAGGCCGACGGGCCGGTCCTCAGAAGCGGTTTGATGCGCCCGTAGCTCTCTCGGGTCGTGCAGTCATTTCAAGAGGCCGAAGACCTCGAGCGTGGACTGGGTGCCGAAGTAGACCTTGCCGTTGGCCACGGTCGGGACGGCGAACTTGACGGCCCCGCCGGGGAGCCCCTGGTTGGGTGTCGCATCGCTGTTGTAGAGAGGTTTCAGATCGTCGGCGCCGAAGGCGTACAGCGAGACGTGCCCGCCCACCGTGCTGTAACTGTCGGTGCGCAGGGCCCAGACGATGCCATGGGCCGCACCCTGGGAAGAGATGCTCACCGTCGCGCCGGGGAACTGGAAAACCTGGTTCTGCTGCGTGGGGTTCCAGGGCGAGAGCATCCCGGATTTGATCTGGAACGCCTTCAGCATGTCGCGGGAAGCGAGATAGTAAACCCTGCCCTGGAAGACGGCGGGCGTGCCGAAGACCGCGTGAGTGGCGGCCGGCAGCGACTGGAGTATCTGGCTGTTGTCGCCCGCATGGAACTTACCCATGTTCGCGGAGTCGAGCACGTAGATGGTTCCCTCCTTGCCGGCGGCGAGCACGATCTGCTTTCCCGGCACGGGCTGATCGTTCACCAGAACAACTCCGCCGGACCCCAGGTCGGCATCGCGCTCCTCCATGGTGTTCTGGTCGAAGGGCGTGAAATAATCGGCCACTTTCAGTCCCCATCCGCCCACGTTCGGGGCGGCGGCGGTGGAGGCGTCGGCCACCAGTTTCAGGACCGAATCGCCGTAATCTCCCGAGCGTGGGAATCCCATGGCATCGAGTGGATCAAAGACGCCGTTTCCTGTGGAAAAGTAGATGGCACCCGCGGCGTCGATCGCGGGGGCGCCTCCGGACTGCCAGATGCCGCCCGCGGCGAAATCGTCGGGCAAGCAGGTTCGCGAGGATGTGGCGTTGGGCGTGGTGCAGAAGACGCCCGCGACCTCCAGGCTGGCGCCGTCATAGCCGACGAGCCAACCATGCGCGGGGGCGGTGTCGCAGTGCGATGCCCAGGCAACATAGACGACCTTGCGCATCTTTCCCCCTGTGCTCTGCGCGCAAGGGCAAGGCCCGGCCTCTGGTTCTCGCGCAGGGCATTGAGGTACACGTGGCCGTTGCCATCGTTGCTCTCGCCGGTTCCCGGCACGGTGGGTCCCTGAACATACTGGAATGTCTTGCCGTCATCGCTGATGGTGTCGGCGATCGTGGCGGGGCCGCCGAACCTCTCGGAGCCATCACGGATGTCAAGGGCGTGCAGCCGCTGGACGTAGTGCGTATGGCCGCCGTAGATCTCCTTGGTCTTGGCCACCGCGTAGAGCGTTCCGGAAGCACGGTCGATGACGGGAGTGCCCGTGATACCGATCTCTGGAACGATGTCCACGCAGTGGCAAGGACCCAGGTCATTGGGGCCCTCCCGTTCCGTACGATTGGCGGGAACCGTGGTGATCCTGTTCGCGGGATCGACAAAACGAGCCATCCAGAGCGGCGCGGAGCCGGCAGGCGGGGCCGCATCGGCGTCGAACGCATAGACACTATCGTGCTGCGTGGCGATGAACACGACGTTGTGCTTCCCCTGGCCCATGACCTCGATGCCTTGCATGAACAGCGGCTGGGCATAGACGTAGCCGTCGACCGTGCGGGAGAAGAGTCGGCCGAACGCGGTCCTGACCCGCTCGGGCGTGAGCTCGGTCTCGGCGGGGTTCACGCCTGTGCGGAGGTTGTCATTGTGGTAGGTCCACACGTCCTCGGCGTGCCCGGAACCCATGAGCAGCAGGCATGCCGCCAGAGCGACCGCCAGCTCGGCCGGACCTCGGCATGCCCGCCCTCGAACCGCGCATTTCTGTGCCTCGTCGACGCTCATGGTACCTCCCGACGTTTTGAAGGAGTGTGTGGGTTGCTGTGAGAGAAAGACTGAAAGTGTCTCACGGGACGTCCATTCTGTCGTGGCCGGGTGCCGGCTGGCCACAAGAAACGGGGGCATGACCGGTGCGCAGTCAGGCTGGCGTGGGCGGATCGGAGACCGAACCGGGCGCGTGCGACAGACCGAGACGGCCAGGTTCCATGAGAACCCGGTCCATCGAACCGAGAAAAGACGCCATTCCAGGGAGTGAGCGGAGTCGGGGCTTGATGGCTGAGGCCATGTTGGGTCCAATCTCTGGTAGCATTCCGGTGCAGACAGGCACGTCTGCCCGGGCGTAACCTCTCCCGCCCGATCCCGGTTTCCGCTCGTCCACCAGGCCGGTGCCACTGTGCCGGCACTCCGCTGGAATTCGATCCGGAGCGACCTTCACCATGCGACGATCCTCCCGTCCCGTCTCGCGTTCCGCGGCAGCGCTGGGCCGCTTCTTGCTTTACACCGTGTCATTGCTGATGACGATGGCATGGCTTGCGGCCGGCCGGCCGGTGATCACGACGGCGCGGGGCGACGACGACCCGGCGCGGCCGCGCGACGGGTACCCGATCGCATACGCCATCCGTGATGCGAAGATCATCGCGGCACCCGGGAAGGTCTTCGAGCCGGGAACGATCGTGGTCCGGCGCGGGGTGATCGAGGCGGTCGGGCCAGCCAGGGAGGTCACGGTGCCCTTCGACGCGGAGGTGGTCGACGGCAAGGGGCTGGTGGTCTACCCCGGCTTCATCGACCTGTTCACCACGATCGGCCAGCGTCCCGGCGTCGAACGCTCGGCGACCGGACGTGGGCGCCCGGTTGACCTGGGCGAGTCTCCCCTGGCCGCCACGCCGGCCGACAATCGCCGCGGGTTGACCCCGGAATTCGAGGCGGCCGGGGCCCTGGAGCTGAACGAGGCCCTTGCAGAGCCCCGGCGCAGGCTGGGGTTCACCGACTTCCTCTCCGCCCCTGGAGGAGCCATCGCAACGGGCCAGAGCGCACTGGTGAGCTTGAGCGGCCTGCCACGCCGCGAGGCCCTGATCAAGGCGCCCGTCGCGCTGCGCATCCATCTCTCGCAGCCAACCGATGGCGCAGGCGCGGCCGCACCGGGACAGCCGCAAGTGCCTCAGGGCCAGTTCCGGCGCCGGCAGGCCGCCGAGCCGGGCGGCACCGAGAACCCGTATCCCCGCGCTGATGGGTGTTGTGGCCCACCTGCGGCAGGCCATGCTTGACTCCGAGTATCACCAGAAGCTGATCACCCTGGATCAGGACGGCGGCTCCGTGCGCGCGCCCTTTGACCCTGCGCTCGAGGCGCTGTGGCGGGCACGGAACAAGAAGCTGCCCGTATGGTGGCAGGCCGAGACGCGCGACGAGATTCACCGCGCGCTCGACTTGGCGGCCGAATTCGGCACCACGGCGGTGATCGTCGGCGGCCGCGAGGCCGCCAAGGTGAGCGACCGGCTCAAGGCAGAGCATGTCGCGGTCGTCTTGCCCATGAGCTTTGCCGAGGAACCCAAGGTGCCCACCGAGGAGGAGTATCGCAATCGCCCGGCCCTCGAGCGGGAAGACGCTCTGAAACTGCTGGTGCATCGCCGCGAGATCTGGAGAGAGCAGGTCGCCACGGCCGCGGCGCTGGTGAAGGCGGGCATTCCCTTCGCGCTGGCCACCGAGGGACTGGAGCGGCTGGACACGTTTCCGGCCCAGTTGCGCGCGCTGATCGCGCACGGACTGACGGCCGACCAGGCGCTATCGGCCTTGACGGTCCAGGCCGCCAGGATCGCGGGCGTGGATCGCAGGCTGGGCACGCTGGAGCCCGGCAAGCTAGGTCACGTGGTGGCGTTCACGGCCGCCTTCCAGGACGAGGCGGCCCGAGCGAAGCTCGTGCTGGTCGACGGCCTGAAGTTCGAGGTCAAGCCGCCGGACGCTGGCGCCGCCGAGGCTCGTCCCGGAGCGCGACGCGGTGGTGGGGCCGGCCCGCGCGGCGAGGCCAGGCCCGGCGGACCCGGCGGACCGGGACGGACGGGCCAGGGAACCGGGCGCGGACCGCGCGCCGAAAGCGAGCCGCGGCCCGCGCCAAGGCCACCCGCCGCTCCGCCCAGGGACAACACTCCCGCGGAGGCGAAGAAGGAAAGTGTGAAGCCCTCTCGAGGTGACGCGTCTCAGGCGGAGCCGAAGAAGGAAAGCGTGAAGCCTCCGCAGGCTGATGCGTCGCAGACTGAGGCGAAGAAGGAAGCTGTGAATCCCGCTCAGGCTGACGCGTCGAAGCCCGGCTCGAAGCCGGATGAGAAGACCAGGGCAGACGCGGCCGCCCAGAAGCAGAGCGAACCCGCGGGCCCCTCGAAGCCGGCTCCCGCAGCCAGGCCGTCCGACGCACCGGCGGAGAAACCGTCCGACAAACCGGCGGAGAAAACGGCGCCCAGGCCCCTGATCGACGTGGCCACCGAGTTCGACGCGGACCGCACGCCCAGGCTGAAGACCGGCGGCAGCGTGCTGATCAAGGACGCAACGATCCTGACCGTCACGCAGGGAACGATCGACCGCGGCTCCATCTTCATCGAGCACGGCAAGATCGCGGCCGTGGGCAAGGACGTGAAGGCCGGGCCGGGCGTGACGGTGATCGAGGCGCAGGGACTTGTCGCCATGCCCGGGATCATCGATACCCATTCGCATATCGCCATCCAGGGCGGCGTCAACGAGGCAACGCTGTCCATCGTCCCCGAGGTCAGGGTCAAAGATGTGGTCACCGGCGATGATGTGTCGATCTATCGGGCACTGGCCGGAGGAACGACCGCGGCCCGTCTGCTGCACGGCTCGGCGAATACCATTGGCGGCCAGGATGCGGTGATCAAGCTGCGCTACGGCAAGCCGGGCCGGGAGCTGATCCTCCGCGACGCGCCACAAGGGGTGAAGTTTGCCCTCGGAGAGAACGTCACGCGTGTGCCGGGGCGGTTCCCCAACTCCCGGATGGGCGTGGAGTCGGTCATCGAGCGCGCGTTCGAGGAAGGCAAGGCTTACCTGGCCGAATGGAAGCGGTACGACGATGCCGTGAACAAAGCCGGCGACAAGGCCGGTCCGCCCCCGCGCAGGGACCTCAGGCTGGAAGCGCTGGGCAAGATTGTCGAGGGCTCGATCAAGATTCATAGCCACTGCTACCGCAGCGACGAGATCCTCATGCTGCTGCGTACCGCCGAGCGTTTCGGCATTCGCGTGCAGTCGCTCCAGCACGTGCTTGAAGGGTACAAGGTGGCGGCCGAGATCAGCGACCACGGCGCCAGCGCATCCACGTTCTCGGACTGGTGGGCGTACAAGGTCGAGGCCTATGACGCGATTCCGTTCAATGCCGCGCTGCTGACCAAAGCCGGCGCGAACGTTTGCATCAAGAGCGACAGCGAGGAGTTGAACCGCCATCTCAACCTGGAAGCGGCGAAGATGGTGAAGTACGGCGGCGTCAGCGAGGTTCAGGCCCTGGCGATGATCACGCTCAACCCGTGCGCGAGCTCGGGCTGGAGCGCCGTCTCGGCTCGATCGAGGTGGGCAAGGACGGCGACATCGCTCTGTTCAACGCCCACCCCTTCGACGCCTTCTCGCGGTGCGAGCTGGCCCTGATCGACGGTGAGGTTTACTTCCAGCGCGTGGAGCCGGGCGGCAAGCTGGCCGCGCGGCCGGGCGACCATCATGCCATGCCCCAGGCGAGCGAATCGGCACGGAACCGGGTGATCGAGCTCGCCACGCAGCCGAAGCGCACCTTCGCCCTTGTGGGCGCGACACTGCATCCGGTGTCCGGCCCGGCGATCCCGCACGGCACGCTGGTCGTGGCCGACGGCAAGATCGCCGCCATCGGCCCGGCGGGCACACGCGTACCGCCCGAGGCGCAGACCATCGAACTGGCCGGTCTGGACCTCTGGCCCGGTCTGGTGGACGCCGGCACCACGGTCGGGCTCTCGGAGATCGATAGCCTGCCGGTGACCCAGGACTTCGCCGACGCCAGCCGTTTCGAGCCCGAGCTCCGCGCCAGCACGGCGCTCAAGCCGGACTCGGAGCATATCCCCGTGACCCGCGCCAACGGCGTGCTGGCTGCGTACGTGCAGCCCACGGGCGGATTCATTGCCGGGCAAGGCTGCGTGGTCAATCTGCGCGGCTGGGTGCCACGTGAACTTGTCGTGGCGGACTGTGCCGCGCTGGATGTCACCATCCCCGCATTCGTCCCGAGGTCTCCCGAGGCGCGCCGGCGCATCCCGGGCCAGGGACCCGCTGGCGCAGGGGCTGACCCGCAGGCGCGGCGGAAGGAGCAGCTTGAATCGATCCGCGAGCATTTCCGCAGGGGGCTGAAGTACGGCGAGATCGTCGACCAGGCGCGGTCGCGAGGCGCGGTGCCACCTCCCTTCGACCCCCGCCTGGCCGCGCTGGTCCCCTATGCACGGGGCCAGAAGCCGGTGATCTTCATGGCCAATCACCGCACCGAGATCCTCGATGCCCTGGCCATCGCCAGGGAACTGAAGCTGAAAGCGGTGATCTCGGGAGCGGAAGAGGCGTGGAAGGTCGCCGCAGAGCTGAAGGAGGCCGGAGTACCGGTGATCGTGGCCGGAACGCTGAACGTGCCCGCGCACGACCACGACCCGTACGATTCCGCGTATGCGAACCCCGCAAGGCTGCACGCCGCGGGCGTCACGTTCGCGATCGGCTCCAGGCGGGGAGGGGCCGCGAACGCGACGAACGCGCGGAACCTTCCCTACGAGGCCGCGACCGCAGTCGCCTTCGGCCTTCCGGAAGACGTGGCACTGCGAGCGGTGACCCTGACCCCGGCACAGATTCTGGGAGTGGGCGACCGGCTGGGTTCGCTGGAAACCGGCAAGCGAGCCAACCTGGTGGTCACCGCCGGCCATCTGCTTCAGCCGACAACCTCGGTGCTCGCCCTCTTCATCGATGGCAAGCACCTGACGCCCGAGAGCCGCCACACCCAGCTTTATGCGAAGTATCTGCGCAGGCTGGAGGAAGTCCGATCCGGAACGGCCCCTCTGGGCCTGGACCGGCCCGCGACCACCCCGGCGCGGATGCCCGCGCACGCCGCGGCATCACCGTCTCCAGCCGCGCCTCGAGGCGCCCGGGCACAAGATCCGGCAGCGGGTTGGGTTTCAGGCCGAGTTCGCCGTGGCCGCCCAGCGCTCGGACAGGGACGCCGGTTCCTGCACCGGCCTGGCGGCCGCCCCGCTCGCTGCCCCGCCATGAAGCGCCGGCATGGGCCTGCGTCCCAGCCAGGTGCCAAGGACTTCCTGCAACTGCCCCGCGTGCTCGGCGAAACCGACGTACTCGTCCACGCCCATCTGGAACAAGGACATCGCTCGATCGGCCCGATACGCTTCGTCGATCACAAGGACCGCCGCCGGCCGGGGCAGTATCGAGTTCGTCCACAGCAAGCGATCCATCTGACCGGTGGAGGTCATGGCATCTTGCCAGTCAACCACAATCAGGCTCGCCCCTGCACAATCGAGCAGGTTGCATGCCTCCTCCACCGAGCCCGTCACGACAAGCCGGGTTCCCTGCACCGAACTCAACTCGGCCCAGAAGAAGTCCAGCCAGTAAGAATCTTCTGTCACCGCCAGGATCGTCACGTCGATCATGCGTGGCACACTCCGTGCGTGCGATAAGCGCGACCTGTTCAGCACCGAAGTTCGTCGCGATCGGAACTTGGGATCAGGCGACTTCGCCCGCCGATTTCCATACCTCGACGACTGGTCCCTCGCTACGAGAGGAACCGCAATCGATCGCAAGCCACGACACCTCCTTGCAGATCTGAAGGAGTATCCCTAGCCGCCTGAAGGCCCGCCTGCAACATCAACCTTAAAAAATCTCAGCGACGAACGAGAACTTCCGGGACCATAAGATTTCTCTAAGCTTTCTCTAAAGAATCATCTTGAAAAAACTTAGGCGATCTTCAACGAAAGGCGGGAAGCAGCGACGGAGCGAACGATACCGCCGCTTTGACCAACGCATGTTTCTTTTTTTCAACGTTGACGTCTTGATGAAGCATCCCTCCTGGATGTCGTCCGAACCAGCGGATCATTGCTGCGCACGCGTCCGGCCGTATTCTGAATGCAGTGCCGCCACGACTCCAGAACGGACGACAGGGAGCAAACATCAATGAATCTTAGCAAGCGCGCCGGTTTCGCACTTCTCGCCGGATGTCTCCTCGGGATGGGACCGGCATACGGGGAAGAGCCGGCCTCGCGGTCGCTCGATCTTTACTTCATCGACGTGATGGGGGGAGCGGCCACCCTGGTGGTGTCTCCCGAGAAGGAATCTGTGCTGATCGATTCCGGTTGGCCCGGTTTTGAGGACCGCGATCCGCGCCGGATCGTGCACGTCCTGCGCGACCTGGCCGGGTGCGACCACCTGGACCACCTTGTCACGACGCACTGGCACATGGACCACTTCGGCGGCGTGGCCGGACTGGCGAAGGCCATCGAGATCAGGCACTTCTGGGATCGAGGGTTGCCTGAGGACGCCAATCCGGACCTCGATTTTCCGGATGGTCCCAGGGCAGACGACCCGCTCGGAGTCGCTTACCGCGCCGCTTCCCATGGCAAGCGGACGGCCCTCAAGGCCGGCGATTCGATCCCTCTACCGGGCAATCTGAAGGCCCTGGTGGTGGCCTCGGGCGGCAAGGTGATGCGTCAGCCTGCAACGGCGCTGGCGAATCCCGAATGTTCGAGCGCACCGCCCGACTTGCCCGTCGATTCCTCCGATAACGCTCGCAGCCTGGCAATCCGGTTCGAGTTCGGCGCGTTCGATTTCCTGGACTGTGGCGACCTGACCTGGAACATCGAGCGCCAGCTTGTGTGCCCTTCGAACCTGCTGGGGAACATCGACCTCTTTCAGGTCACGCATCATGGCATGGATATCTCGAACAACCCGGTCCTCCTGAGGAGCATCCAGCCGACCGTGGCCATCATGAACAACGGCCCGCGCAAGGGAGGATCGCCGGCGACCGTGAAGCTGTTGCGGTCCATCGCCTCGATCCAGGCGGCCTACCAGCTTCATCGCAATGCCATGACGTCCTCGGAGGACAACACCGAGCCGGCTCTGATCGCCAACACCGATGTCGCCGGCGGCCAGTTCATTCACGTCGCGGTTGCACCAGGCGGTGCAAAGTTCAGCGTGCAGATCGGGCCCGACGGCGCGAAGCGAGAGTTCACGTCGCGCTGATGTCCGGCCGCGAGCCGCAATTCATCAAGGAGTTCTTTCTGTTGAGATATCAAAGTATAAAATTCGCGCCTTTGATCGTGCTGGCTCTGGCGGGGCTGGTTGCCGGGGCCGGACCAGGGCAGGCCAGCGACAAGCCGATCTTCCCGTTTCCGATCCGGCAGACGACTCTTGAGAACGGGCTGACAGTGGTCTCGATCCCGTTCGACTCGCCGGGGATCATCGCCTACTACACGGTGGTCCGCACCGGCTCGCGCAACGAGGTGGAGAAGGGGCTCTCCGGCTTCGCCCACTTCTTCGAGCACATGATGTTCCGCGGTACAGAGCGGTATCCGCAACAGAAATACAACGACGTCCTGAAGTCGCTGGGTGCGGATTCAAACGCCTTCACCACCGATGATTGGACGTGCTATCACATGACGGTTCCCGCCTCGGCGCTGGAGACGGCCGTGGAGCTCGAGTCAGATCGGTTCCAGAACCTGAAGTACGATGAGCCATCGTTCCAGAAAGAAGCCCGCGCGGTCTTAGGAGAGTACAACAAGAACGCCTCGTCGCCCTTTCTCAAGCTCGAAGAGGCCATGCAGGACACGGCCTTCACGCGGCACACGTACAAGCATACGACGCTCGGGTTCCTGGAAGACATCAAGGAGATGCCGAATCAGTATGCGTACAGCAAGATCTTCTTCGATCGCTGGTACCGTCCCGAGAACTGCACCATCGTGGTGACCGGCGACATCAAGCATGCCGAGCTCGTGTCGCTGGTCAAGACCCATTACGGGGCGTGGGCGCGGGGCAAGGCCAGCGTGGAAGTTCCCACGGAGCCCCCGCAGACCCAGCCCCGCAGCGCACGGGTCACCTGGCCCGTGCCGACGTTGCCGATCCTCTACCTGGGTTATCACGTTCCCGCCTCGGATCCGACCCATCCGGACACCGCTGCGCTGGGGGCGTTGCAGCAGGTGCTTTTCGGTGAGACCAGCCCGCTGTACCAGGACTTGGTGCTCAAGGAGCAAAAGGTCGTGACGCTCATGGCCGACCCCTCCGAGCACCGCGATCCGGGCCTCTTCACGATCCTGCGCGGGTGCGGACGCCGGCCGATCTAGCGGCCGTGCGGGAGAAGATCTCCGCGGCTCTGGCGGACGCGGCCCGAACTCCGATCGACGCCGCGCGGCTGAACGCGGTCCGATCGCACCTGAAATATGATTTTGCCGCTTCGCTCCGCAGCGCCGATGCAGTCGCGCGTGCCGTGGGCGAATCGATCGCCATCACAGGCCGTCCCGACGCCATGAACGATCTCTTCACAGCCTTCGACCGGCTCACGCCCGCTGACCTCCAGCGTGTGGCCGCCAGGTACTTCACCCTGGCCAACGAAACAGTGGTCACCCTCGAGACGGAGAAGCAGAAATGAGCGGAAAGCCCCATCTGTTGCTGGCACTCGCGCTGCTTCTGACGATGCCGGCCGCCGGATTGGCGGCGGCGCCGCTGGCCGAGGGTGGGAATCGCGGCGCGATCCTGCTTCCCTCGCCGTCGAGCCCGCTGGTTTCGTTTCGATTCGTGTTCCGCGTCGGCTCGCAGGATGACCCCAAAGGCAAGGAGGGCCTGGCCGCGCTTGCCATGGCGATGATCGCGCAGGGAGGCACGACAAGCTTCTCGTACGAACAACTCCTGGAGAAGTTCTACCCCATGGCCGCAAGCCTGGACGGCGTCTGCCATAAGGAAGTCACGGTCTTCGAGGGGACCATCCATCACGACAACCTCGGGGCCTATATTCCCCTGGTCACCGAGCTGCTGACGGCCCCCCGCTTCGCTCCCGACGACTTCGAGCGGCTGCGCAACGAGGCGATCGACTACGTCAGCAAGGGCCTGCGCGGCAATAACGATGAAGAGCTTGGCAAGTGGACGCTCCAGTGCGAGCTGTACCAGGGCCATCCTTACGGCCATCCCGACCTTGGCACCGTGCAGGGGTTGAAGGCGATCACGCTGGAGGATGTGAAGGCGTTTCACCAGCGGTTCTACACGCGCAAGGCGCTCACGCTGGGCATGGCGGGCGGCTTTGAATCGGACGATGCCGCGCTGGTGGAGGCAAAGCTCGCGGCGCTGCCCCGCCACGAGCGGACCTTGCCGGTACTCGGCCGCCCGGCCCCGCCCGCGGGACTGGAAGTGACGATCGTGGCCAAGCCGGCCGAGGCCACCGCCATCTCGATCGGCTTCCCGATCGACGTCACCCGTCACGACGACGACTTCTACGCGCTGGCCGTTGCGAACTCGTACCTGGGCGAACACCGCACGTTCAATGGCAAGCTGATGCAGGACCTGCGCGGCAAGCGCGGGCTGAATTACGGCGATTACTCGTACATCGAGGACTTCATCCAGGAAGGTCGAAGCACGTTCGAGGTTGCGAATAACCCGAGAAGACAGCAGTACTTCTCCATCTGGGTGCGGCCCGTTCCAAAAGACAAGGCGGCCTTCGCTCTTCGTGCGGCACTCTGGGAGCTGGACCGGCTGGTGAACGACGGCATGAGCCCGGCCGATTTCGAGGCCACGCGCGCTTTCCTGCTCAATTACAGCAAGCTCTGGGTTCAGACCCTGTCGCGCCGGCTGGGCTATGCGATCGATGGCCGGTTCTACGGCCGCAACGACCTGGTCACCGAGCTGGCGAGCCAGTTGCCAAAGCTCACCGTGGAGCAAGTCAACGCGGCCGTCCGTAAGCATTTGAAGCCAGGCGGCATGAAGGTCGCCATCGTGGCGCAGAACGCCGAGGAACTGCGCGTGACCCTGACCAAAGGCACGCCGTCGCCGATCACCTACGACACGCAGGGAACGCCGGAGAGTATCCTGGCCGAGGACGGGCAGATCGCCGCGTTTCCGCTCAAGGGAGTCACGGTGAAGATTGTGCCGGTCCAGCAGATGTTTGAGAAGTCGCCGTGAGCGATTCGTGAGCGCCGGCCGTTCTCGCCTTGCGCGGCTGTGGCTGGTGCTTCCATCGCCGATGCAGCCAGAGGTATTGCGTGGGGTCCTGCCGGATCAGCTCCTCGAGCGCCGAGGTGTAGCGTTGAGTCAGCAGGCGGGCGTCGTCGGCGGTTCCGCTGAACTCCCCGGGCTGGATGATCTGGGCGCAGCGGATCTCGTAGCGGAACCCAGGTCCGACGCGCCGGGCCACCCCCACGACCACCGGCGCCTGGTGCTCGATGGACAAGAGCGCGATCGCCTTGTGCGTCGAGGCCGGACGGCCGAAGAAATCGACGAACATCCCGCGCTGGCCGGCGTCCTGGTCGGCCAGCATGGAAAGAGCACGGCCCGACTGGAGCACCTCGAGGATCTGGTCGTAGCCGCCCGACTTGGGGATCAACTTCTGGCCCGTACGCTCCCGGAAGTCGCGCAGGTAGCGGTCGAGATAGGGGTTGTCGAGCGTGCGGGCCACGGAATACGTGGGGTAGCCGAAAAGGCCGAAGAGGTAGCCGGCCAGCTCCCAGTTGCCGTAATGGCCGGTAAGCAGGATCACCGGTCCGCCGGTCATGAACCGGTCGAGCACCGGCTTGTGCCCGACCAGCGTGGCGTACTGTCTCCAGTTGGCCAGGTGCACCTTGCGCGGGATGTGCAACAGCTCCATGATCATCATGCAGAAGTGGAGGTAGACCGAACGGACGATGTGGTCTTGCTGGGCATTGTCCAGACAGGGCCCGTAGGCCAGGCGAAGGTTCTCGATGCCGACGGATCGGTGGCGTCTGTCCACCTGGTACATCAGCCAGGCCAGGGCATGGGCCAACGCGTAGGACTGGCCGATGGTGAGCGTTTGCGCGAACGCCACCACCAGGCGAACGACGGAATAGACGAGGTAATCGAGCGCGGGCCTGCGTTTCTTGTGGCGGGGCATGGTGTCACTCCGTTGACCAGTGGCGCCGGTTGCGGTTCGGAATGCCGCGCTGACCCTCCGGGGCTGATCCGTCTTATATCCTGCTTCAGGCACCTCGATCAAGCAGAAGATCGGCCTGGTCGGGAAGAGTCGCGAAATCGGGTGCGCATTCGCGGACGCGGAACACCGGGTATTTGAAGGGTGTCAGCCGCGGGTGCAAAGCCAGCGCTGCATCATCGGGACCCGCAGCCGCCACAGGCCGCCCTCCTCGACGACCAGCTTGCGTCGCCGTAGCGACCGCCAGATGAGGTCGTCGGCGGGAGGAGTCTGAGTTTCGGCACGGCGGAAGGCGGAGACGTAATCCCATTCGCCTGGGTTCTTCTGCGACTCGCTATAGAGTAGCTCGTAGAAGACGTTGTGTCCGTTCACGACGGCACGGTCCAGCGCACGGTCGATGAGCCGATCGTCGACCCGGCTGCCATTCTCGTCGTTGAGCATGTCGACGACCGTCTCGGCGATGAGCTGGACCAGGTGCGGCCAGCCACCTGCCTCCCTGTGGACGCGGTGGACTCCGCCATTTCCCCAGAACTCCTCGCTGAAGCACGGGCGAGGCCGCGCGGCGCCGTTGCGTGCGAAGGTCTGCGAGTGTCTCAAAGGGTCGGTGAGCAAGAGATGGGTTTCTTCCTCCGTGAACATCGGGATCTCGATCGTCCGCGCGCTGACCAGCGAGGAAGCCCAGGGTGCGCTCGTGAGCTCGTTGATCTCGTGACTGCCGGCGAAGATCCACGTGAGCGACCGATGGGACTGGATCGATTCCCTCACCAGGTTCAAGAAATCCTCGGGGAATACATTGGCGGCGATCTTGGAATCAATGTACTCGTACTCGTCAATACTTAGGAGGATGCGCCGCCCCTCGGACTCGAGCGTATGGTTGCACCTGTCCAGGAACGTGAAGAAGCTTGGCAGGTCGTGAGCAGGGGACGCATGATTGCCGCCGGGAGCAGCCTCGCTCAGAAGCCTGGCTGCCAGGCCCATGAAAGACGGGAACGAGGAAAATGCCCGAGGATCTTGCATGGAAATGGTCACCGGTCGGACCGAGGGCGGAAGGAATCCGCCGAGGTTGCGCAGGACGGTCGACTTTCCCATCCTGCGGCGGGCGTAAAGGACGATTCCGGGGCAGCCCGTGTTCAGCATCACCAGGCGCTCGAGATCGCCGATGACCCCTGCGCGGTTGACGAATGCCTCGGTCTCGCGATCGACGGGGTCGCCCGCGCAAAGACCTGGGGAGTCGGCTCTTTCTCCACGACGGCCGCGGCCTCGCCGAGCAGTTTCCGGGCGATGCGCAGCCAGCATTCGGCGGCCAGTCGGAACTCGGTCGCCCATGGCTCCTGGAAGTTGTCCACCTGGTAGCGGAACCTGTCGATCATCGTACAGAGCTCGCGCGCCGTCGGCTCGCGGAAGGTTGGCCGGTCGATGGTGCGCAGCCGGTTGTGGAGGCTGACGATCTCGCCAATCAGGGCATTGAGCTTCGGCGGCTTGCGCAGGAACTCGAAATCGTCTCGGGCAAGCTCGGCGAAAATCGGCCCAAGTTCCGAGAGGTTCTGAACCCGGCCCGACTGACGCATGAGCAGGACCGCACGTGCCAGCAGGGCCTGCGCTTTCTGGCTGTCATAGCCGGCAATGAGCCTGCTGATCTCGGTCGAGGCGGCCTCGGGCTCGAGTTCCGCATAGGCGACGAGCAGGCGATGAAGGCCGGGAAACGAAACCGAGCACAGGTCGTCCCAGGCCACGGGGTGGCGCGGGTACCAGGCGCCGGTGGGGTTCGGCATGACGAAGAGCGGGTGGACCGCGTGGTAGTAGATGCGAAGCACTCCAACCAGGTACGAGGCTCCCAGGACGAGACCGGCGAGCAGGGGTAACCAGCGCTGCGACGCTCTGGCGGAGCGATTTGCTGTCGCCGTGTGGCTGGCGGACGATCTGGCAGCGGAGTCCGCTGTGGCTGTCTGGCTAGCAATCGGCCCGGAAGAGGAATGCGCTGCCGCCTTCTGCTCGGCCGACAGCGTGGAAAAGAATACGATCGTGCCGACGATCATCGCTCCCAGCAGGCCCATCCGGTACTTCATTCGCTTACGTAGCAATACGGACTCGGCCGCTCCACGGCACAGTCCCAGTATCAGCCCCAGGGCGACTCCACGGATCAGGCCTTCCGTCTGGAGAAAATCCTGATGTTTGACTCCCTTCTCGATCTGCGCGTAGATCGACACGAGAACCACCAGAACGACGGTCGCTGCGGCCAGGTGTCCGGCGGAGAGTTCCTTGCGCATGCCTCCGGTCAACAGTGGCCAGAGTAGCGCGATGAAGAGCGCAATCATGAGCAGTAACGTCGGTGCGTTACGAGACGTTGTGCCGAGTGCCAGTCCGCCGGCCATCGCCCCGATGAAGCCCAGGGCGATCCCGTGCGTGGGGCTGGCCAGGTAGCCGACCAGCATCCCTGCCACGGCTCCGACCGTCACGCCTTTGACCACACCTTCCAGCGCTGCCTCGACGATCTTTGCAAACTGTGCCCGAGTCTGAATTTCAGGCACGCCGGAGGGTATGGGCAGTCCGACGTAGGAGAAGACGACCAGGTACAGTATGCAGACCACCGGCAAATAGACAAGCAAACGCCCCGCGATCCGCGCCGAGGCTCGCGAGCGGTCTCCGATCATCGGCTCCTCGGTTCCGGTCGGTCTGCGGTGGATCCAGAAGTACAGTTCCAGAGCCATTGGCATCGTGCAGGCCGCCAGCGCGGTGATCACTGTCCGGAAGACGAGATTCTGGACCTCTGGACTCCCGTCCGCCGTTCTCAACGTGGACGCGGTGTAGACGAGGGACAGCAACACCGCGGCCAGTAAGGCGATACGCCGCATCGTCAAGAGCCTGGCGGCGCGTAGCCGCTCGGTTCCAGAATGCTCCAGCTCGACCGGATCACGGCGCCGCCAGACGAGGAGTTCGAGGCAGGCCACAGCGGCAATGCCATAGAAGCCGCGCTCGGCGAGGGTTTCGAAAGGCATCGCTCTCGTTGAACAGCGCATGAAGTCGAGGAATGAGGAACTGAACGACCTGGTTGAATGCGACGCTGATCAGGAAGAAGCAGGGGATCGTGAGGAAGGCAAGCTGAATGCCAAGCCGCCACTGCTGGCTCGCCGCCAGATTATCCCAGGCGTCGCAAAACGATCCAGGGCGGCGATACAGCAAGAGAAGCCACGAGAGCCACGAGCGGCGATCACTCGCGTCTGCCTGGCCGCTAAGGAGGTTCATGCCTGCTCCTTCAGCTCGACAATCTTCAACGAGATGGGCGATAGCGGGTGGTCGGCCGAGACCAGGCGATTGAACGGTTCGCGCGACTGCACCAGCAGCACCAGCTTGCGCGTCTCCATCAGCCAGTAGCGGAGGGCGCAGAACAGGTCATCCTTGTTGCCAAGGCTGCGTCTCGCGATCAGATCAAAATGCGTCAATGCAATGCGTGTCAGCTTGCGGCTCTCGATGACATCTCCAAGCAGCATCAGGTCCGCGGGCTCCTCGGGAGGCTCCATGGTCGAGCCGGCAGCGCTGAGGATTGCCTGCACCAGTCCCTTTCTCGAAAAGGTGGCCGGGTTCTGAAGGTCAACCAGGCCCAGATCGTTGCCCCTGTCCTTGTGCAGGTGCTCGATGAGCTGACGCCAGCTCGCGCCTCCGCTGACGACCAGGTTGACGGACTCTTTCTTCTCAAGGTGCTTGCGCATCGAATCCCGGGCGCTCAGCCACTCCCGGGGGCAAGTCCCCAGTGACCCCTCGCAGGCTTCAAGCAGTTTCTTCCAGGGTTCTGCCTCCCTGTCAGGAGCGAGGTCCACGAACAGCGGATTCGCCTTCTTGATCTTGGGGGGAAGGACGCACTCGGCGCGCATCACCGGAATGATGATTCCTTTCGCGAACTTCGGATCCCGCCTGATGGCCCGGTTCATCTCATGCTGGCAATACTCGCTCTCAAGATAATCCGGCGAGAACACCAGCACGTTGATGTCGGCCTTGTCCTGCCATTCTTCCATCGACGGGATCAGCGGTCGGCCGGCCTTGAACCGTTCTCGATCCACAAAGATCTCGATCCCCGCCGCTTGCAGGAGAGGGATCAATCGGTCGAATACCCAGTCGCCCTGCGCGCGGCTGTAGCTGATGAAGACGGACTTGGGCATCACTCGCCTCCCAAAGGCGCATCGGCTCGTCTCGAGCGAATTGACTGAACGACGTGTTGCGGACTCACGATCCAAGCTGGGAATCAGGCGACATTCCCGCGCGTATCTCTTAGATTATCCCAAACTAGGCATTTCTGCCATCAATTGTCCGCAGGACCTTAAAATGAATTTATTCCAGGCACGATCATGCGGCATGCTGCCGACCGAGCGTCTTGTCTGGCTGGATCACGAGCCATACTTGCTCGGAATGCCAGTCGGAGGAGGACCCCTCCAATTCCCCGCGCGCTCCGTCGCGGAGCGATGGCGACCGGGCTGGGTGCGCCGGAATTCGGTTCCAGGGGAAGGTCCGGATCAATGGCCGGCGGACGAAAGCAGGCCTGGTCCGCCGAAGCGGCTCATTGCTCGTGGAATGGCAGCGTGACGGTCCGTGCCGATCCGGCCGACTGGTAGATTGCCCGGATGATCTCGACCGACTTTCGCCCTTCGCGCCCGTCCACCAGGGGGGCCCGGTTGTGATCGATGGCCGTGAGGAAATCAAGGATCTGGTCACGGTGCCCTTCGTGGGTGATGCCGCGCGGATCGCTGGCGCCAGCCTTGAAGCCCGAGACGGCCGCCATGGCCGAATAAACCTCGTTGTCGCTGGGGACCTTTTCCTGAAATTCCCAGAGTGTGATGTCGTCCTGCTCGACCCGGGCGGAGCCCCGGTCGCCGTGGATCTCGGTGCGCTTGAGCAGCCCCGGGTAAGCGCTTGTGGCCGCCTCGATGGTACCCAGCGCGCCATTCGCGAACCGCAGGCTGGCCACCGCGGTATCCTCCACCTCGATCCGCAGGTGCGCCAGCGTCGCCGAGTGGGCCGCCACCGACTGGACGTCGCCCATCAGCCAGCAGAGCAGATCCACGTTGTGGATGGCCTGGTTCATGAGCGCTCCGCCGCCGTCCAGCGCCCAGGTGCCGCGCCAGCCGCCGGAATCGTAATACTGCTGGGTGCGCCACCATTTGACGTGGGTGTCGCCAAGGGTGAGGCGGCCGAACCGGCCAGCCTCGATGGCCTCCTTGAGGCGCAGGTTGGCGGGCGTGAAGCGTGAGGGGAAGATGGTGCAGAGCCGCACGCCGGCCGCGTCGCAGGCCTCGATGATCGCGTCGCATCGGGCCAGGGTGATCTCCAGCGGTTTCTCCACGACCACGTGCTTTCCAGCCCGGGCTGACTGCACGGCCGGCTCGGCATGGGCGCCGCTGGGCGTGCAGATGCAGACCACGTCAATCTCGGGAAGAGACAGCATCGCGTCCAGGTGGTCGAACACCCGGCAGCCGCCGGCGAGGCCGGCGATCTTGTCGGCGTTGGCACGGTTGCGGCTACAGGCGGCCACCACCCGGGCGCCGGGGATCTCCAGGATCGCCCGGGTATGAAACTCGGCGATCATGCCGCAGCCGATGATGCCGAAACCGTGCTGAGCCATGGCCAGAACTTCCCCGCCCCTCGGTGACTGCGCCCTCGATCAGACCAGCCGTACTCTTGCGATCTTGCGCTTGCCCACCCGGACGATCAAGCCGTCGGACACCTGGATCAGCGCTTTCGGGTCGGAGACGGCCTCCCGGTGAGGGCCGACGTTGAAACCGCCCTGCTCGATCACACGGCGCGCGTTGGACGTGCTGGTTTCGAGCCCCAGTTCCTTGATGAGAATGGGTCCGGGAATCCGGCCTTCGGCGTCGAGCCTGTCCGCGGAGAGTGTGACATCAGGAATCTCGTCAGGATCATCCCCCGCGGCCCGGCGGCGAAACTCGGCGGCCGCCTGGTCGGCGGCTTCGGCCCCGTGATACTGGGTGACGACGGCCTTGCCGAGAACCTCCTTGGCGTCCCTGGGATTCACCTCCGGAGCGAGCAGGCGATCGATCTCGGAGATCGGCAGGTCCGTCAGCAGCGTGAAATACTGGCGCATCGGCTCGTCGGGTACGCTCATCACCTTGCCGAACTGGTTCTCAGGCGTCTCGCCCACGCCGATGTAATTCCCCAGACTCTTCCCCATGCGGCGGACGCCGTCGGTGCCGACCAGAATCGGCATGGTCATCGCCACCTGCGGTTCCTGTCCCTGGGAGTGCTGCAAGTCCCGAGCGACAAGCAAGCTGAAGAGCTGCTCCGTTCCGCCCAACTCCACGTCGGCCTTGATCTCGACTGAATCCCACCCCTGCATGAGGGGGTACAGGCACTCGTGCAAATAGACGGGCTTCTCGGCGGCGATCCGCTGCGCGAAATCCTCACGGGCGCTCATCTGACCGAGGGTCATGTGCCGCATCAGGTCGAGTACCTGGAGAAACGACCAGCGCGAGAACCAGTCGCCGTTATGATGCACCTCGGCGCGCTGGAGGTCGATGATGCGGCCGACCTGCTGGAGGTAGTCGCGGGCGTTGGCCTGCACCTGCTCTTGCGTCAACCGCGCGGGTCTCGTCGCGGCCCGAGGGATCTCCGACGAGTGCCGTATAGTTGCCGATGATGATGACCGCAGCATGTCCCAGGTCCTGAAACTGTCTGAGCTTGCGCAGGGGAACGGTGTGGCCGAGATGCACGTCGATGCCGGTCGGATCGATACCGTACTTGACGCGCAGGGGACGGCGATCGCGGAGTGACCGCTCCAGCTTCCTGCGGAACTCGTCTTCCGGAGCAATCTGGTCCACTCCCCGGGAGAGGACGCGAAGCTGGTCATCAATCTCGGGCATCGTCAGGACTGGCTCCCGCTCGGGTTTATCGTGCATCAGCACTGTTCGCGCGTCGGTACACGCAGGGCGATTCTAGAGCGGGGGCCCGGTCCGGACAAGGTGGCCGAACCGGCTTGCGGCGGGTACGATGGATGGACCGATTGTCGCCGCCACCGTTCTGAGGGCTCCATCCGTCTCATGGACCGTTTCTCCCCCGAACTCCTTGCCTTTTCGGTGCTCTCCCTGGTTCTGGCCACGGCGCTGGCGGCAATGCTTGGCACCTGGGTCTGGGCGCTGGGCCGGGTCTGGAAGGGGCTGCCAATACTTGCGGGCCGCCCTGGCAACCGTCTTCGGCCGGCCTCGTGGGGCAGCCTGACCATCTTCGCCGTCGTGCTGCTTTACCTGGGCGTGAACCTCTCGGTCGCCAAGGTTTACTATACGGCCACCCACCGGCGTCCGGCCCGTGCCGCACAGCAGGCGAAGCCGCCGGACCACGGCCCTCGGGAGCCGGCCAAGGCCAGCGAACGGGATCGGGCGGATGACCGTTCAGCGCCTGAGGCAGAGGCCAGCCGCGACGTCCGGCCCGAGAAAGCGGCTGGCGCGGAGCCCGGGAAGAACGCGTCCGGAGAACAGACGCTGGCCGAGATGATGCTCCAGTTTGCCATCAGCAACGCTTTGCTGCTCGTCCTGGTTCCGATGTGTGTGCGGTTCAGTTCGGGCGCCGGGCTCCTGGAGCTTGGGCTGGACCTGCGCGGCTGGCAGCTTCAGGTGCAGGAGGGGCTCACGGCCGCGCTCTTGATGACGCCCCTGGTCTGTGCAATCCAGCTCGCGGCGATCCGGATCTGGACGCCGCAATCTCACCCCGTGGAGCAGATGGTCCTGGACGGGCTCACGCTTCCTGTGGCTCTCCTGGCGGTGGTCTCCACCATGGTCCTGGCCCCCTTGATCGAGGAGCTGCTGTTCCGAGGCATGTTCCAGCGCTGGGTTGCGCGCTGGCTGCCGGAACCGTCCCCAGCCGGAACCAGCACCCTGGCAAACGATGCCTCTGCCGGCGGCGATGGAGATTCGCGGGAGCTCCGCGAGGTGAGCCTCGGAGATCCGCCGGCTAGCGCACAAAGCGATCCGGTGGCACCAGGCCAACCACCACCACGCGCCTCATCGCGGACCCTGTTCCTGCCAATCTTGCTTACATCACTTATCTTTGCAGGCATGCATTTGCCCCAATGGCCTGCGCCGATCGCGATCTTCCCGCTTTCCGTGGCGCTGGGACTGCTGTTTGAGCGAACCGGTAGCCTGCTGGCCGTTGTGACGATGCATTCCGCGTTCAATGGTTTGAACACCCTGTTGCTTCTGCTCGCCGCTCTGGCCCACCGGCTGCACCCGCAACTGGGTGGTCTCGCGGGTGGCGTTACCGGGTCATCATCGTTGACCGATTGGCTGGCCCTGATTGGCTTTAGGTAGAAGGGTCGGGCCGGAGCGTGGTGAATTTGCTGCGTGATTACCGCACTCTCGCGGCAGTCCGGCAAACGGGGAAGGCGCTGCGGGCGAACGGGGCTTCGGAAATCGCGCAAGGGCTCTTTTTTTTTCTAGACGCAGGCTGTCCGGGCTGATACAGTTTGGGCAGTGTCTGGAAGGAGGACATGGTTCGGCGATCGAAACTCGCGCAGTCTGGAGGTCGCCGCCCATTTCCCTGCTTCATGAACTGTCCTGGTCGGTTTCAATCGTGGTCAATATGGACACGCGGTTGATCCGATGAAATGGGAACTTGCGAGGACTGTCGCCGGTCATCGTCGCGGCGAACCGCCAAGTCGCCGCGGTTGAGAAGTAGACAGCCGAGCATTGGCTCATCGAGACGGGAGCCGCCACCGATCAAGGCGGCTCGCACTGACCAGAGCCAGGATGGCGATTCCGGGGGAATTCGGGTTCCTGCCGGGCCAAGGGAGTGCTGGAGCGTTGACCTGCTCTTTGAGGTCGCGTTTCTGCTCGTGGGGAGTTTTTGTCGATGAATGAACCGAAGTCCAAGAAAGCTGCACCTTCGCATGCCGGTTTTGAATGGGCGGGCGCAGTCGCTCGAGTGCGGCGTGGTGGCAAGTCCACCCGCGCCGGCCGGCGTGCCGCCTTGCTGGGAATGCTCACCGCCACTTACGCCAATTCCACTCGGGGCGGCCGCATCGGCGAGCGTGTGCCCTTCGAGCGTTGAGCCCATTCCGGGTTGATCGGATCTCTCACGATCGCCGTCGTTTGCCAGGTCAAGCTACGTCGAGTCCATACCGTATCGTTGGTGTCCGAGGAATTCAGGCCGGTCCTCCTTCCGAAAATTTCGGAAGTCGAGGATCGGCATTTTTGTTGGTACTTCGCGTGGAGCCGCCGAACGCGAAGAGCCCTCTCCGCCGCTGGCACGTAAAGCTCTGTAAAGAACCAGGCAATGATCGCGAATGCCGTACCGCCAGGCGGGCGGTTGACGCTCTCATCGCAGGACGCCCGGGGCCATGAACCGTCTTTCATGGCCGATTCTCGGATTCTCAGCTCGAAAGGTTCTTGCATGGTCGGAACTCGCCTGCTCCTTGCGACGACATCGCTTGCGATTTCGCTGCTCTTCACCGCGGGCTGCGCAGAGGAGAGCCCCAACGAAGCCCCGAATCTGGGTGCAGGCGCACCCGGGAACGCCCCTGGGCCGGGAGCGCGGGAAGCTACCAAATCGAATCCGCGGCTCAAGGAGATCATGGAGAAGGTGGGCCGCGGGCCCCAGGCGCTCCAGGGATCCTTGACGACGGCCCTCAAGCAGGCGGAGCCTGACTGGTCCTCCATCCAGCCCAAGACCAGGGAGTTTGCGCAGCTCGCCGGGGAAGCCGGCAAGCTGGACCCCCCCCGGGGTTCGAAGGATTCTTGGGCCAAGCTGAGCCAGGCCTTCGCGGCAGCGGCCACCGAGCTCGATCAAGCGGCGCAGGCCAAGGACGCGGCCAGGACCAAGGAATCGCTCGACAGCCTGTCCAGCTCGTGCATGGCGTGCCACCGTGAACATCGCATGATGCGTCGTGGCGGACCAGGAGGTCCTCCTGGCGGTCCCGGCGGCCCTGGCGGACCTCCTGGTGGCCCCGGCGGTCCCGGTGGCCCTCCTGGTGGCCCTGGCGGTCCTGGTGGCCCTCCTGGTGGCCCTGGCGGTCCCGGTGGTCCTCCTGGCGGCCCTGGTGGACCTCCTGGTGCTGGCGGCCCTCCTGCTGGCGGTCCGCCGTCTCAGTGACTAAGCTAGGATGGCCTTCAATGGCATCGAGTAAAGGCCATCAGTCACTTTCGGGTTGGGACATGAGATCACCTGCTTGCCGCGCCGTTCTGGGAATTCTTTGTCTCTCGTTCGGGCTCGCGACGGTCGTCAGGGGAGGGGACCGACCTGCCGGTACCGCAGCCCGCTCGGGGATCGACCTCCAGGGGTTCGACCGTAACGTCCGACCGCAGGATGATTTCTTTCGCCATGTCAACGGAGCCTGGCTCGGGCGGGTCGACATCCCGCCCGATCGCAGCTATTACGGGTCTTTCGTGGAGCTCATCGAGAAGAGCGAGGCGGACCTGCACGCCATCGCCCTGGAAACGTCGCAGGCCATCGCCAGCCCCGGCTCGGACACGCGGAAGATCGGCGACCTCTTTGCCAGTTTCATGGATGAGGAAGGAGTCCAGCGGCGCGGATTGCAACCGATCGCCGAGGACCTGAAGCGAATCGCCGCGGTTCGCGACATGCCGGGCCTGCTGCACCTGATTGCCGAGCTCCAGCGCGACGGGGTTGGCGGCCTTTTCGGGATCTCGATCAATACCGACGACAAGCAGTCCGACCGCTACATCCTCAGTCTTGTCCAGAGCGGGATCTCGCTGCCGGACGAAGCCTATTACCGCGACCCGAAGTTCCAGCCGATCCGCCAGCAGTTCGCCGGGCACCTGGAACGGATGCTCGCTCTGGCCGGCGTCCCTTCGCCCCAGGCGGCTGCCCGCAGCGTGTTGATTGTTGAGACCGAACTGGCGAAGCACCACTGGGATCGGGTCAAGCGGCGTGACCGCACGCTAAGTTACAACAAGAAGGATCGGCACGAGCTGGAGGCCATGGTCCCCGGGGTCGACTGGCGGGACTGGCTGCAAGCTTACGGCGCCCGGGAGCCGGAGATTCACGAGGTCATCGTACGCCAGCCCGACTTCTTCACCGCACTGTCTCCCACGCTGGGAAAACTGCCGCTGGATCACTGGAAAAACTGGCTGACCTGGCACCTCCTGCACCGCTTCGCACCTTACCTGGGCAAGCCCTTCGTCGATGAGGACTTCGCGTTCTTTGGCAAGGTACTGACCGGGGCTCCGGAACTTCGTCCCCGCTGGAAGCGCGGGGTGGCGCTTGTGGGCGAGGCGATGGGCGAGGCCGTGGGCCGCATCTATGTATCGCGGCGGTTTCCACCGGCGGCCAGGTCGCGCATGCAGCAGCTGGTGGCAAACCTGATCGACGCCTATCACGACGAGATCTCCTCTCTGGAATGGATGGGCCCGGAGACCCGCGAGCGGGCCCTGGAGAAGCTTGCGAAGTTTCACCCCAAGATCGGCTATCCCGACAAGTGGCGCGACTACTCGAAGCTTGTCATTCATCGCGACGACCTGCTGGGCAACTTCCGCCGTTCGGTGGCGTTCGAGGTGGCGCGCCACCTCGCCAAGCTTGGCCAGCCGGTCGATCGGGATGAGTGGCACATGACGCCGCAGACCGTCAACGCCTACTACAACCCGGGAATGAACGAGATCGTCTTCCCCGCCGCGATCCTCCAGCCCCCATTCTTCAACATGGCGGTGGACGACGCCGTGAACTACGGCGGCATCGGTGCGGTGATTGGACACGAGATCGGCCACGGGTTTGACGATCAGGGGTCGAAATCCGACGGCAACGGCAACATGGTGAGCTGGTGGACCGACGCAGACCGCAAGGAATTCGATGGCCGCACCCGACGGTTGATCGACCAGTACGGCGGTTTCGAGCCGTCGCAGCTTCGTGGTCAAAGGGTGAACGGGGCGATGACGATCGGCGAGAACATCGGCGATCTCGGCGGGCTATCGATTGCTTACAAGGCCTACAAGCGGTCGCTGAAGGGTCAGCAGACTCTCGTGATCGATGGGCTGACCGGCGAGCAGCGTTTCTTCGTGGGATGGGCACAGGTCTGGCGGAGCAAGTACCGCGACGCCGAGCTGTCGCGCCGGCTCGCAACCGACCCGCACTCGCCTCCGGAATTCCGCTGCAACGGCGTGCTCCGCAACCTGCCGGAGTTTTACTCCGCGTTTGGCGTCAAGCCCGGAGACCGGCTCTGGCTGCCGCCGGAGCAGAGAGTGCGAATCTGGTGAGCGTCAGAGCCTCTATCGCAGGCGCAGCCCAGCGCTCACGCGCCTTCTGAACCCGCTGCTGGCACGGTGAACCGCGCAGCGTGGCATGGCCAGGCACCCTGGAGCAGAGTTTCCGATCGCGGGAGGGAACCAGGAGAGGACGGCTGTCCGGGGTCCCAGTGCGAGCGGGCAGCGCCGGTCCCCTCCGGGTGGAGGGCGTCGCGATGGAGAGTCCCGGAGGTCCCGCGCCGCAGCAGGCGTTGCACTCGGCCCGTCTTGAGTCGAAGTTTCTCACCAAAAACCATGGCAGAAGCGTTGCACCAGTCGAGAACCGGTTCGGGGGACGTTAAAATCCAGGAATCGAACCGCGTCTCGGCGCCAGGCCTGCTCCGCGTCGGTAGCCGGTGGACGGCATCGCAGACGAGCCAGACGGCTTCGGCAGCAGATGGAACGCCGTCAGCGGGTTGACACGATGCCGGCGTCTTTCCCAGTGTGGGTCGGGCACAGCGAACGGTCGGATGATCATGCAGACTGCAACGCGGCAGCCCTTCAAAACGGAATACACCTATCGCGACCGGATCCTCATCGTGGGTCGAGGCAGCCCGCTGCCCATGGGTGCCAACCCGATGCCCGGCGGGGTGAATTTCTCGCTGATCTGCCGGCACGGCACGGCGGTCTGGCTGGTGCTCTCGGAGCCGTGTGACAGCAAGATCCTCACCGAGATCCCACTCGACGATCTCTACAACCGGACCGGAGATCACTGGCACATCCGCGTGGACGGCCTCCCCGAGGAGTTCTGCTACGGATACCGCGTGGAGGGGCCCCGGGATCGCGGGCATCGCTTCGATCCGCGGAATATCCTGCTCGATCCCTATTCCCGGGCGCTTTCCTGCGGCCGGCCCTGGGGCGCTCCGGGAGACCCCCCGCGGCGCAGCCTGATGAACGAATCGATGGCCGAACGCGAGGGGATCCTCAATCCCCGGATCCCGCTCGAAGATACGATCATCTACGAGCTTCATGTCCGGGGCTACACCATCGACCCCTCTTCCCAGGTGCGGCATCCTGGAACCTATGCAGGGCTCGCGGAGAAGATCGACTATCTGAAGTGGCTGGGAATCACGGCGGTCGAGTTGCTGCCGGTGGACGAGTTCGACGAGAATGGTTGCCCGTTCGTCAACCCGTTCACAGGGGAGCAGCTCAAGAATTACTGGGGCTACAACCCGATGTCGTTCGGCACGCCGAAATCGGCATATGCTCAGTACCCGGAGCGGTCAGAGCCCTGGCATGAATTCTGCGAACTGGTTGCATCGTGCCATCGGCGCGGCCTCGAGGTGATTCTCGACATCGTCTTCAACCACACGGCCGAAGGGAGTGAAAGCGGGCCGACCTACAGTTTCCGCGGCCTGGACAACTCGCTCTATTACATGCTGGACGACGAGGGCCGCTATCTCAATTATTCGGGCTGCGGCAACACCTTCAACAGCGATCACCCCGTCGTCCGTAACTACCTGATCGCCTGCCTGAGAAACTGGGTCGCCGCGGCCGGGGTTGATGGGTTCCGGTTCGATCTCGCCTCCGTGTTCGGACGCGACCGCCGCGGCAACGTGGTTGTCAATCCCCCGGCCGTGATCCGGATCTCCGAGGACTCGCTGCTGTACGGCAGCAAGCTCATCGCCGAACCCTGGGATGCGGCCGGGCTATACCAGGTCGGCACGTTTCCCGGTGGTGCTCGCTGGTCCGACTGGAATGGCCGCTACCGCGACGATGTCCGCCGGTTCTGGAGCGGCGAGCCGGGGATGACCTCCGCCCTGGCCACGCGAATCTGCGGCAGCGACGATCTTTATGCCGGTCGGGGGCCATTGCATTCGATCAACTTCATTTGCTGCCACGATGGGTTCACGCTCAACGACCTGGTTTCCTATCACCACAAGCACAACGAGGCCAACGGCGAAGGAAACCGGGACGGGAATAGCGCGAATTTTAGCTGGAACTGTGGGGCCGAGGGGCCGACCCAGGATCGGACCGTGAACCGCCTCCGCGCCCGGCAGGTGCGGAACCTGATGGCCACGCTGTTGATCTCACAGGGCGTACCCATGATCCTGGGCGGCGACGAGTTCCTCCGCACCCAGAACGGCAACAACAACGCATGGTGCCAGGACAACAAGACGAGCTGGATAGACTGGGCGCTCCAGGAGCGCAATCTGGGCTTCCTGCGCTTCGTGCGAAACATGATCGCCTTGCGCAAGGAGCACCCCGTGCTACGCCGGCGCTCGTTTTTCCAGTCAGGCGACGCGCTGCCGGAGATACTCTGGCACGGAGTGAAAGCCGCGGAACCCGATTTTTCCTCGTCCAGCGTCGCCCTGGCATTCGCTCTCGATGGGCGGGCCGCGGAACGTGACGGCGGGATCGACTCCGACCTCTATGTTGCCATGAATAGCGGCTCACGCCCTCTCGATTTTCAAATCCCCGCCTCACCCACGGGCCGGCCCTGGTACAGGGTCGTCGACACGGCCCTGCCCACGCCCGAAGATTTTCTGGAGAAACCCCAGGACGCACCGATCCCTGTCCTTCATTCGTACCGGGTACAGGACCACTCCATGATCATCCTGGTCACGGAGCGCGGCAAACCCGTCGGCTCAAAAAAATGAGGTGGGAAGGAGAAAACTGCCAGCTTGCAAAGAACTGGGCAATCACCCGCGGATGTTGTCTGAGAGCGCGAGCCTATGAACTGGATGTCGCTCGGCGGCACAGATGCGCAGGCATTTGCTCCATTGTGAGCACTCACGCACCCCGAGCGGCAGTATGACGTGTCTGGTGATGACCCGCGACAGGCCAGGAAACCCCGCGAGGCTCCCTGCGCCGGGTTTGGTCTTGTCGCCGCGATGATCAGGAGCCCGTGGGGCACAGCCCGGCGATGCGGGAAGGGTCGGAAGCTCCCCGACAAGGACTCGAACCTTGAACCTAGCGGTTAACAGCCGCTCGCTCTACCGATTGAGCTATCGGGGAATCGACGCCCCATCGTACCGCCGGGCGATGCCGTCCTCAAGGGCAAACAAAGGCAAGGAAAGCCGTGGAGAGAACCCGGAACGCCCCGGTGTCCCTGGGATCAATCCGCCACGGACCTGCCGCAGTGTCGTATCGCATATCTCAAGGCAGCCGTCAGAACCCGCCTGGTCTCAGGCCGTGCGGACAGCTTTCTCGTGCTGCTCGATCGCCTTTTCGAGAATTCCCACGATCAAGGCGTTGAGAGATGCTTTATCCTCTTTCGCCCAGCTCGCGAGTTGCTCGTGCAACACGGGTGGCATGCGAATCTGGAAGTGGACGACTGTCTCAGGCATGGAACTGGCTCCTCAACAGCGTGAAAAGACAAACCGCCAGACCTGATCAGCACGTCGAATACCAAAGCCTCAAGTCCTGATCAGTTCTCGGCAAGCAAGACATACCTACCATCTTACCCGAAACCGTGCGAGAACTTTCATTATTCCCGATGAAATGATACCGTCTGACTGGCACCCCATTGTGTGCACTCAAATCCAACTTGCAAGCAGTGAGTGTGCGGTGCGACATCGTTTTGTCGGCTGGACTGCCGGTGGGCCCGCCAGCACGCGATGCTGTGGAGCAATCGAACCAAGGACCCTCGGATTGATGATTGGATTCCGGCACGGTTGCCTGAATAAACACCACAAGTTGTGTCCAGCCTGAATTCGCGGCGTGGCGCGGGACCTTCGCGGCCCCTGCCTGGCGATGTGATCGCGGTTGGTGCCGCGGCATGCTTTTTTCCGGCGAAATCCGTCATGATGACGAGGCAGGCATTGAATTATGGATGACCCGCGCGTGGATCCCCTTCCGGATGGCCCGGCCGATGGGAGCTCGCCCCAGCCCCTGGTGCGGCAGTTCGTGGAACACTGGGGAATGATGGCCCGCACCTGGGGCATCAACCCCACCATGGGAGAGATCTTCGCGCTCCTCTATATCACGGGCACCGACTGGACGGCCGAGGAACTGCGGGCCTGGCTACGAGTTTCGCGCGGGAACGTGAGCATGAACCTCCGCGAGCTCCTGGCCTGGGGCGTGGTCCGCAAGCTCCACCGCCCGGGTGAACGCCGCGAGCTCTACCGCGCCGAAGCCGATGTCTGGACGCTGTTCCGGCGCATCTTGAAGGAACGCAAGCGACGTGAACTGGATCCTACGCTGGGAGTCCTGGATCATATCAGCCGGCTGGCGGAGACCGACCCTGCCCTGCGCGATCTCAAGTCCCGCGTCGAGTCCCTGCGCCAGTTCTTCGCACTGATTGACTCGGTGGCCATCCGCCTGCTCGCCCTGGACCCGCGCGAGATGGCTGACCTGGGTGCATTGTTGCAAGGCGACGCACCGGATCGGGCTGACGGCGAAGCTCTTCGCGATCAAACCTGATCACCCCCCCTTTTCGATGCACTTCCAGAGACTAAAACAAGGTCGTCAGGCCAGGGATCCGGCTCCGCGAGGACATCAAGGAGACGACTGGGCAGGCTGTCTGCGCACCTTTGGGCGGAAGGCGTGGACACTCGCCTCGGTGGCGAGGCCTGTTCAGGGCGTGCCCGGCCGGGGCTGGGCTCACCGCAAGGTGTAGCCCTGTCCCCGCCGGTTGTGTTTCGATGGGATTCCCGAGCACATTCCACATTTCCTGCCGGTTTCCTCCGGGCTGTACTTTCTGAGCACGCCCGCTTGCGCCTTGCCTTCCTTGCAAGGACTTCCTCATCCTTGATGGGTGGGGAATGGTGTAGGCTTGGAGACGAGAAGGCCGAGACGTACGGCCCACCGGCGGCTGCGCCGGGACGCAGGAGTGCGCGTGCCGCTGGAGCAACTCGCGGCCGCTTCAGATTGCCAACGCCGTCGTTCTGGCTGGAGGTCTGGAATGCCCGAGCCCGTGATCGATCGATATTACCCGGGGCTGGAAGGCGTGATCGCCGCCGACACGGCGATCTCCAACATCGAGGAGCGCGAGGGCACCGGGATTCTCGAGTACCGTGGCTACCGCATTGAGGACCTTGCCGGCCAGGTGAGCTTCGAGCAAGCCGCTTTCCTGCTCTTGCACGGCGATCTGCCCGATGAACGGCAGCTTGCTGCGTTCGATGCCCGCCTTCGAGGCTGGAGAGAGCTTCCGGAGCCATTGCTCGAGCTGATGCGGATGATTCCACCGCACGTCCGCCCCATGGATGTACTGCGGACGTCCGTGAGCGTGCTCTCGCATTTCGATCCCGAAGCCGGCTCCGACCCCGCGGACCATGCGGCGAACGTCCGCAAGGCAGAGCGGCTGATCGCCCGGATGGCCACGGCGGTTGCCGCGCGTGAGCGAATCGCCGCGGGGCTTCCTGCGCTCGCCCCGGATCCGGAGCTCGATCACGCGGCAAACTTCCTGTTCATGGCCACGGGTAAGGTCCCGACCGCGCTTGTGCACCAGGCCTTCGACGGCTCACTGGTGCTCTACGCCGAACACGAATTCAACGCCTCGACGTTCGCAGCCCGGGTGACGGTATCCACGATGTCGGACCTGGCATCGGGCGTCGTGGCGGCGATCGGAGCGCTCAAGGGATCCCTGCACGGCGGCGCGAACGAGGAAGCCTGGGGTGTGATGGAGAGTGTGGGAACCCCGGAGAATGCCGACCGCTGGGTCCACCGCGCACTCGATCAGCACCAGCGGATCATGGGTTTTGGCCATCGCGTGTACAAGCGATCTGATCCCCGCGCTGCGATCCTCAAGATGTTTTGCCGCAGACTCGCTGCCGAGCTGCACCAGGAGCGCTGGGAGGAGATCGCGGCGACGATCGAGGGGGCCGTTCGGGAGCGCAGGACCTTGCCGCCGAACGTGGACTGGCCGAGCGCCCGGCTGTATCACTACATCGGCCTGCCGGTGCGGCTGTACACGCCGATCTTTGCGATGGCGCGGGTCGTCGGCTGGTCGGCCCACTGCATCGAGCAAATCGACCATAACCGGCTGATGCGTCCTCGCGGCCGTTACATTGGCCCGACACGTCGAGCAAGCCGTGATCCGGAGCGGTAAAAGCCCCTCCGGAACCGAGACAACACCACCGTGGCAAGGCCGCGCGCGGTCGGGCGGGGAAACAGGCTGCGGGGTTCGGCCAGGCGGCGCTGCGTTGCGGGCTGGGGCGTCTGTTCGCCCCAGCCCCGGCGCGCGTCAGGATTTCGGGTCCTCATCGGGCTTGGCCGCATCGGCCTCGGGCTTGGCGGCGTCGGCGTCGGCCTCGGGCTTGGCGGCATCAGCAGGAGTGCCGGCCTTGGTGGCATCGGTCTCGGGCTTGGTGGCCTCGAACCTCTTGCGCGGCAGCAGCAGGCGCCGCAGTGCGTCGGTATTGACCGCCTCGGTGCGGCCGATCACGGGCGTGCCCAGGTCGTAGCCCAGGTAAGCCAGCAGGCGGCCGATCGGCATGGGTCGAATGCCCTCCGCGCGTGCCTCCTTGATGGCCTGTCCGCGTTTCTTATCGAACAGGCTCTGGGCGGCGATGCCCGCGTCGCTGCGGGTGTCGAAGACCGCGCGGAGAGGCATCCGCTCGTCGGTCACGTACCAGGCGATACGGGCGGTGAGCTTGCCGGACTCCTTGCCCGAGTTGGGCGGGGGGAGGTCGTAGTCGATCACGCCGCCACCCTCCTGGATCATCCGCTTGAGCTCCTCGCGATCGTCCTTGCCGTCGCGGTTCACGTCAATCTTGCCGATGAGTGCGAACCGCATGGGCTCCTCGGGAGACCACGCCGGTGAGTAGACGATGTCGCCCACGCGGATGGGGTCGATGTCGCTGATCACCTTGTCGATGTGACCCACGCTGTACTGCTCGCCGACCTGGATGAGCTGGATGTTCCCCTTGGGCTTCTCGGTCGGAATCCCGGGAGAGTTGGCGCTGAAGATGGTGAATTTCATCTGCGGGCGGGCACCCTGGCGGCGGTTCAGGTTCACCTGAACCTCATTGCGTGTTTCATCCACGAAGGTGACGTAGCCGTCGGGCCGGTCCAGCACGTTCTCGCTCTTGTCGAGAATGTCCTGTTTCTCGCGGATGATGGAATTGGCTAGCTCGAGCTTGCGATCGTAATCTTCCCGCAGCTTCCGGTTATCACTCTCGAGGTTGGCGATCTGGGTGGCCTTCTTGTCGTTGTCGGTCTGGAGCTGGTCCACCTTGGTGAGCAATTCTTGCCGTGCCTGCTCGTGCTTGGTGTGTTCGGCCTCGAGCTCGGCCTTGCTGTCGGCGGCGGCCTTGGCCTCGACGTCGTTGGCCTGCTTGGCCACGGTGGTGGTCGATTCCAGGCTCTTCCGCAGGCCCAGGTAATTGACGCTCATCTCGGTGCTCAGCAAGCTCACGTTTTCGAGTAGCTCGGTGAGCCGGTCGATGGTGGACAGGAAGTTCTTGTTGGGTTCGCTCTGGTAGGAGTTGATGATCGTCTGCACGCGTGCCCGGGCGTCTTCCAGCTCCTTGGCATCGGCGCCGGCCTGCTGAGCCTTCTGGATCGCCGCATTCACGGCGCTGGCCAGGTTGGTGATCCGGTCGCTGTTCTTCTTGAAGAAGGTCGCCACCTCGGCCTTTGCCGGGTCAAACTCCTCGGCGTGCGCGCCAGCAAGCTTGCGGAACTCATCGTACTGGTTCACCGCGTCGCTGGCCGCCCGTTGCGCCTTGCTTGATTTGTCTCGCTCGGCCTCGAGTTGCGCCTCGCTGCGTGAATACGACGAGTACAGGAAATACGACGTGACTGCCAGGGCCACCGTGAGAACCACGAACGCGGCGACGGCAATCTTCAGCCCTTGCGAATCATTAGCTGCGGCCATGGGTCATGACTCCCTCCGGGCAGAGCGGTAGCGACCTGCTGTTGCGGTCCGCCGGTTGTAGAAATATGTCACATGAGAGAGGTCGCGAGGAAACGGGCCTGGAAAAAAGCAATTGGGCCGTGGCGCCCGGCTCGTTTCTTCGATAGATACGGCACGGTTGATTTGATTGTAAAAGCCGCCATGCCGGGAATCAAATCGATTCGACGCGAGCGTTCGACGGGCCCGTGGACAGGCAGGGCGCGAGCATGAATGGCCCGGCCGCGACAGGCTTGCCGATTCTTTGACGTATTTCGGTGACCGGCGGTTCCCGGAATTCCTCAGTGAAAAGACAGGTGGAGGGATGATGCAAGCCCGCTGCCGACGCGCGCTCATGGCCGGGCCGGCTGGCGGGTGTTAAGATTCGTGTCCGGCATGAGGTACTCACTGAACCAGCCGCCTGGCCCGAAGAATCATGGCGCAGCGACCCACGTTCTACATCCTGGATGCCTTCTCGCTCATCTTCCAGGTTTTCCACGCGATTCCCGAGATGACCGGGCCGGCCGGCCAGCCCACCCAGGCGGTCTTCGGCATCTTCCGCGACATGCTCAACCTGCTCCGCGACCGCAAGCCCGACTATCTGGCCGCGGCCTTCGACGGCGCGGGGCCGGTCTTCCGGTCGGAGATCTATGCCGAATACAAGGCCAACCGCTCGGAGATGCCGCCGGACCTGGTTCCCCAGATCCCGCTGATCCGCCGGGTCTTCGAGGGGTTCCGCGTTCCCGTGCTCATCGAGCCGGGGATGGAGGCTGACGACATCATTGCCACCCTGGCGCGGCGCGGCGAGGAGCGGGGGCTGGACGTGGTGATTTGCACGGCCGACAAGGACGCGCGGCAGTTGATCTCCGACCACGTGCGGATCCTCAATCTGCGCAAGAACTCCTTCATCGACGCGGAGGTGCTCCAGAAGGAGTGGGGCATCCGCCCCGACCAGGTGGTGGACTACCTGGCGCTCACTGGCGACTCGGTGGACAACGTGCCAGGCGTTCCAGGTATCGGCGGCGGGTACGCCGCGGCCTTCCTCAGGGAGTTCGACACTCTCGAGACCCTGCTGGCGAGCGTCCACAAGGTGAAGGGGCCCAAGAAGCAGCAAAGCCTGCGCGAGCATGCCGAGACCGCCCGCCGGGCCCGGCGGCTGGTTTCCCTGAGGGACGACCTGGCGCTCCCGCTGGACTGGGACACGCTCAAGGTCAACCCGGCAGACTCATCGGCTCTCAAATCCCTCTGCATGGAATGTGGGTTCCATCGCTTCATCGACGAGCTGAAAGCCCAGGAGCCGGACCAGACGGCCGCCTGGGAATCCATTTACCAGGTGGTGGATACCCCCGAGCGCCTCGAGCAGTTCCTGGCGGAGCTGAAACGGCAGCCGCGCTTCTGCATCGACACCGAGACCACCGATGTCGATCCGTTGCGCGCATCGCTCGTCGGCATCTCCGCCAGCTGGAACAGCGGGGAGGCCTACTATCTCCCCGTGCGCGGACCGATCGATTGCCGGCTGCTCGATCCAGAGCGGGTCCTCCAGGCCCTGGGCCCGATCCTGGCGGATCCGGCCGTGGAAAAAATTGGCCAGAACATCAAGTACGACATGCTCGCCCTGGGGCGTGCGGGAGTGTCCATCGCGGGACCGATCACGGACACGATGGTGCTGAGCTATCTGCTGGAGAGCGGCGAGCGGAACCACAACCTCGACCAGCTTTCCAGCCGCCTGCTGGGCCACGCGATGATTCCCATCACCGACCTGATCGGCAAGGGAAAGAAGCAGTTGCGCATGGATCAGGTGGACGTGGCCCGCGTGGCCGAATATGCCGGCGAGGACGCCGACGCCACCTGGAGGATCGCCGAGATTCTCGTCCCACAGGTCCAGGCGCAGGGGCTCTGGAAGCTGTACACGGACGTGGAGCGGCCGCTCATCTCCATCCTGGCGGGGATGGAGCAGGTCGGGGTCAAGGTGGACTGCGACCGGCTGGGCGTGCTCGCGCGTGAATTCGCGGTGCAGCTCGCGACCCTGGAGGACGAGGTGTACCAGCAGGCCGGCGGGCCGTTCAACATCAACTCCAGCGCTCAGCTCCGCGAGGTGCTTTTCGAGAAGCTCAAGCTGCCGACCGTGCAGAAGACTCCCGGCGGCGAGCAGAGCACCGCGCAGGAGGTCCTCGAGGAGTTGGCCCTCAAGCATCCGCTGCCGGCGCTCCTGTTGCGGCATCGCCAGCTCTCCAAGCTCAAGGGCACCT
Organism: uncultured Planctomycetaceae bacterium; assembly: GCA_963833985.1. Lineage (GTDB taxonomy): Bacteria > Planctomycetota > Planctomycetia > Isosphaerales > Isosphaeraceae > Aquisphaera. Next base: position 3,041,916 of record CAWIAD010000001.1, on the reverse strand, counting down.
ACCTCGATGCTCTGCCCGCTCTGGTCCACCCGGAAGACGGGCGGATCCACGCGTCGTTCAACCAGAGCGTGGCGGCGACCGGGCGGCTCAGCTCGAGTGACCCGAACCTCCAGAACATCCCGGTGCGCACCGAGGAGGGGAAGCAGATTCGCCAGGCCTTCATTGCCCGTCCGGGGTGGAAGCTGCTCACGGCCGACTACTCGCAGATCGAGCTGCGCATTCTGGCCCACTTCTCGGCCGACCCGGCGCTGGTGCGCGCCTTCGAGCTGGATCATGACATTCACAGCGTTGTTGCCGCCCGGATCTTCGGCGTTCCGGAGTCCCAGGTCGACGGGTCGATGCGGCGCGTGGCCAAGACCGTGAATTTCGGCGTGATCTACGGCCTGAGCGCCTACGGCCTGGCCAGCCGCCTGGGCATCTCGCAGGCCGAGGCGGCCAGCTTCATCGACTCCTACTTCCGCGAGTATGCCGGTGTGGACCGTTTCATCACCAGGACACTCGAGGCCGCGCTCGCCGCGGGCAAGGTGGAAACGATCCTGGGACGGCGGCGGCCAATCTCGGGGATCAAGAACACCACCGGCCGCAGCCGCAACCTCGCGGAACGCACCGCCGTCAATACCGTGATCCAGGGGTCCGCCGCCGACCTCATCAAGATGGCCATGATCAGGATCGACGCCCGTCTCCGCGCACGGGGGCTGGAGGCGCGAATGATCCTCCAGATCCACGACGAACTGGTCTTCGAGGCGCCCGAGGCGGAAATTGGCGACCTAGCCGCGCTGGTGCGCCTCGAGATGAACTCGGCGCTCGATCTCGATGTGCCCTTGAAGGTGGACATCGGGGCCGGTCCCAACTGGCTCGATGTCGCGGATCTCGACGCCTGAGACCGGTAAAGGCCGGCGGCGTGTCGTGCCGATGAGAAGCCTGAATATTTCGAGTCAAATGTGCGAAGGCCCATTGCAGGCGGTGCCTGCATGACGTATAAGATAAGAGATCGATCGAAACGGATCGGCTGCCGAGACTGGCGATTACCCGTCACCCGCATCATTTCCCTCCCGCGAATTTACCCCTGAAAAACTGCACGGGACGGGAGATGACGATACCCAGTACCACCAGGACCCCACCTGCTTGATCACGCGTGCGCATGGCCTTGTCCAGGAGGCCCCCGGCGCGAATGTCTGATCTCCGTAGTTCGTACGAATCTCACGGGTGAAGTCATTCACGCGGCGATGCCTCACTTGATCAACGAGCGGTGGTTCCTGGGATGAAGGGAGCGGGCCGCCCGCGGCCGTTGATCAGCCAGACCGGGCGTGCTGGCGCAATCTCGGCGAACGACTCGCTTGCATTCAGGAATACGATGTCTGCGACCATTGCCCAAGCGACCGGGTTGACGGAGTTGCCGGGCCGTTGGAAAAACGATTCGGTTCCCGTGATCGGTTTGACCGGCGAGATCGGCGCTGGCAAGAGCCAGGTGGCGGGCCTGCTCCAGCGGCGTGGGGCCGTGGTCATCGATGCGGACATGGTTGGCCATCTGGTTCTGGAAGAGCCCGACGTTCGCTGCCGGGTGATTGACCGCTTCGGCGCGTGCGTGGAAGCTCATCCGGCAGGTGTGGCCGGGCTGACCGGGCGGGTGGATCGCCGGGCACTGGCAGCCATCGTCTTTGCCGACCGGAACGCCCTGCGCGACCTGGAATCCATCGTTCACCCGCGGATGTTCGCTCGGTTCGAAGAGCTGATTGACCGCCAGACCCAACAGGGCAAGGCGCCGGCCGTCGTGCTGGACGCGGCGATTCTGCTGGAAGCCGGCTGGGATCGACTTTGCGACGTTGTGCTCCACGTCGAGGCGCCGCGTTCGATGCGCCTGGCGCGGGTGTATCAGAGCCGCGGCTGGAGCGAGCAGGTGCTGGACGCTCGGGAGGCAGCCCAGTGGCCCCGCCAGCGCAAGCTTGACAGGGCCGACGTGGTCATCTCCAACGAAACGAGCCTCGATGACCTCGATCAAGATGTGGATTGCTGGTTCTGGAAGCTGATCGGCCGCCCGCCCGCGAGCCAGGCTTCCCGGGACGGCCTCGCGCCGGGCCGATGAGCCCATGCCGGCCACGCCGTTCCCGCTCCGAGCGAATTGCCCGATGTCATGCGATGACGTGATTGCCCGCTCGCCTACACTGAAGAGACGCTGATCGGGCGGCGCTCTTCTGGAATGGTCATTCTTGTTTCCGACCTGAAGATGAACGACCCTGGCTCAACGTTTTTTTTCCGTTTTTCATCCAAGTCCGCGCGGTGGCCCAGCTTTCCGGCCATGAACGGCCAATCCCGTCCGCGATACGGTCCAGGTCTTTCAGGAAGGCTTCGCCCCGCATCGAGCCCCGTCTTGATCTCCCGGCTCGACAGAATCACAGATTTCGTTTGAACAGGAGAATGGAGCATCATGCCGAACGAGACCCGTCCCCGCCGGGAGAATTCCGGAACCTCCCGCCTTCGCAAGTCGTCCTCGCCCACCTCGCCGCCCGTCTCCGATGACAATGCCGGTTCGTCCCAGGCTCCGCCCCCAGGGCACAGCGGCCCCGCCGACGCGCCGCCGCCTGCCGCGGAGCAGACCTACCGCGAGCGGCCCGCCCGCGAGACTTACCGCGAGGAAGGCCCGGCCGACCGCGAGCCGATCCGCTTCGTCCGCGAGCGCGAGCCGATCCGGGAACGGACCGATCGCGAGCCCGGCATGTCCATCCGCGAGCGGCTGGCGCGCGACCGCGCCGAACGCGACGGCGGCACGGCCCACCATGAAGGGCTGCCCGTCAGCCGCGAGCGCGATCGCGACCGTGAGGGCGCCCCGGTGATCCGCGACCGCAACCGTGAGTTCGATGCACCGGCCAACCACCGCGAGCGCTATGACCGGGATGCGTCTTTCAACAACCGCGATCGCGACTACACCCCGCCAGCCCGCCCCGAACGCCCGGCGCCTGCACCCTTCACCCAGCAGGAGTTTCCCGCCGAGGGCTTTCCGGACATCGAGGACGAGGACATCTTCGGCGACGCGGCCATTCACGACCGCTACGAGGACATCAAGCGCGGCGAGATCCATCTCACCGAGCTTCAGAAGATGACGATGCCTCAGCTCATCCGCACGGCCAAGACCGAGGGCATCACCGACTACATGGGTTTGAAGAAGCAAGACCTGATCTTCAAGATCCTCAAGGAACGGGTCAAGCAGAACGGCCTGATGTACGGCGAGGGGACGCTCGAGGTCCTGCCCGACGGCTTCGGCTTCCTGCGCAGCCCGGACTACAACTACCTCCCCTGTCCCGACGACATTTACGTCTCGCCCAGCCAGATCCGCCGGTTCGGACTGAAGACCGGGGCCATCGTCTCCGGCCAGATCCGGCCCCCCAAGGAGAACGAGCGCTACTTCGCCTTGCTGCGCGTCGAGGCCATCAACTTCGAAGACCCAGACAAGCTGAGCGAGAAGGTCTGCTTCGACGACCTCACTCCGCTGCACCCCCAGGGCCGCATCCGGCTCGAGAACGGTAACGACGAGATCAACATGCGCGTGGTCGACCTGGTCACGCCCATCGGCTTCGGCCAGCGCGGGCTGATCGTGGCCCCTCCCCGCACCGGCAAGACGATCCTGCTTCAAAAGATCGCCAACAGCGTGCTGGCGAACCATCCCGACGCCTACGTCATGGTCCTGCTGATCGACGAACGGCCGGAGGAAGTCACCGACATGGAGCGCTCGGTGAAGGGCCCGACCGCCGAGGTGATCAGCTCCACCTTCGACGAGCCGGCCTCCCGGCACATCCAGGTGGCCGAGATGGTCATCGAGAAGGCCAAGCGGATGGTCGAGTACGGCAAGGACGTGGTCATCCTGCTGGACTCGATCACGCGGCTGGCCCGAGCCTACAACACCGAGGCCCCGCACTCCGGCAAGATCCTCACCGGCGGCATCGACGCCTCGGCCTTGCAGAAGCCCAAGCGGTTCTTCGGCGCGGCCCGCAAGATCGAGGAAGCCGGCTCGCTGACCATCCTGGCGACCGCCCTGGTCGATACCGGCAGCCGCATGGACGACGTGATCTTCGAGGAGTTCAAGGGCACCGGCAACATGGAGCTGCACCTTGACCGGCGCCTCGTCGAGAAGCGCGTCTGGCCGGCCATCGACGTGAACAAGTCCGGCACACGCCGCGAGGAACTGCTCATGGACGCCGAGGAGTTGCGGCGCGTCTGGATCCTCCGCCGCGTGCTCAACGACATGAACTCGGTGGAGGCCATGGAGCTGCTCACCGGCCGCATGAAGAAGTCCAAGACCAATGCCGAATTCCTGATGGCAATGAACCTGACCTGAGAAACGGGAGTGGGCCGCGGGGGGCGGGTTGCGTGACGAGCCATCGAGTCCTGCGCTGGCGCATCACCGGCCCACCTCCATGAGCCCGGCCCGAACGACTGATGGCGAAGTTCGAAGGAGATTTCTCCACGCCCCCGGGCCGGTTCGCGATCGTGGCCGCACGGTTCAACTCCCTGGTCACCGAGGCACTCTGCGCAAGCTGTCTCGATACGCTCTCGCGGCACGGCGTGGCCGGGGACCGGGTGGACCTCGTCTGGGTGCCCGGCTCGTTCGAGATCCCTCTGGTGGCCCGGAAGCTCGCCGAAAGCCAGCGCTACGCCGCCGTCATCTGCCTCGGCTGCGTGATCCGGGGTGAAACCGGCCATTACGACCACGTCGCCGGCCAGGCGGCCGCGGGCGTCATGAACGCCGCCCAGGCCGCCGGGGTCCCGGTCATCTTCGGCATCCTCACCACCGAGACCGTCGAGCAGGCGCTCAACCGGGCAGGGCTCAAATCGGGCAACAAGGGCGCCGATGCCGCCCTGGCAGCCATCGAGATGGTCAACCTGCTGAGGATGCTGGAACTCTGAACGCCTCCGGCCGGCAAGCTCCCACCGTGGCCACGACTCGGTGCATCCGCCCGGGCCACCGGGGCCAGACGAGCGGGCGGGCTGGAAGGCGGGCAGGCCGCACAGGATTCCCCCTGACTTGGCAGCACAATAATGGCATGCTGGCGGCGAAATGCCCCCAGGGACGAACGGTGTGAAAGCCGTTGCTCGCGTCCTGGTTGAGATGGAGTAAATAGCATGCAATCAGGTTGTTCCCAGCGACGCAGCGTGATCATGGGAATCTGGCTGATCGGCCTGGGCGTCCTGTTCGCCACAGGGTTCTGGTGGCCCGGCATCCTCTTCGTCGTCGCCCTCAGCAGCCTTGCGAAAGGCTGGCTCGAGGACCGATTCTGGGTTGGCGTGGCGGCCGGGTTCTGGCTCGCGTTCCTCGGCGTCTGGGTCCTCTCCCGATACAGCCTGGCATTTCTGCTGGTGGGACTGGGTGCCAGCGCGATCCTGGGCGGGTTGACAAGGCCGATCTCCTTTTCCAAGCCAAAGCCCTTCGTGGATTCCACGTTCGAGTGAGCGGGCGCTGTCTGGGTGGCGTGAAGTGCGGTCCGGGAGCTGCGCGATGTCCAAGGTCTTGCTGCCCCAGGCGTTCTGGTTCCGGCTGAGTGCCGGGTGTCCTCGTGTTGCGGAGCTACCGCGGTGTTCCGCGTCCGCAGGGTTGCTCGACCTGCCTGCGAGCTGCACGCTGCCGGACCTCGCGGCGCTGGACTACCGCGCGTCCTGGGCGTCGGTACGCGCGGGCTGGAACCCCGGGGGGCTTGGTATCTCCATCCACGCCGATGGGTCGGCCAGCCGTCCGGCGCAGGGTGGGGATCGGCCCGAGGGTTTCGCCGACGTGAACCTCTGGATCGACACGCGCGACACGCGCAACGTGAGCCGTGCCACGCGGTTTTGCCATCGCTTCTCGGCCCGCCTGAAACTGGGCCGAGATCGCAAGAGCCTGAACGTGGAGCTTGGCCAGCGGGCCATCGCCCGGGCGCTCGCCGACGCGCCGCTGTGCTCGCCGGAGGTCCTCTCATCGCGCGCGGAGCTCAGCCGGTCTGGCTGGCGGCTGGAAATCTTCCTGCCCGCGGCCGCGCTGCACGGATTCGACCCCGATACCAACCGCCGGCTCGGCTTTGCCTACCAGGTGACCGACCACGAGCGCGAGGACCAGTTCCTGGGCGTTGGCCGCGATTTCCCGATCGGCGAGAACCCCAGCATGTGGGCCACACTGGAGCTGGAAGGCTAGCCAGCCACGGCGCTGTTGAGAGAGCGAGCGGCGTTCCCGGATGCAGGCTGCTCCTGTCGCCGCTCAAGCCCGCTCTCACCTATCTCCGTCCAGCCTTCTGGGCTCAAATCGTGTTACAATAAGGCTCCCACAACTGCACGACGCCGGCGGACGAGACGCTCCGCCGGGCATGCCTGGATAGGAGCCAACGATGCCCGAGTTCGCCTATCAGCCCCCGTTTCCCCTGGGACCCGAGTCGACCACGTACCGCCGCCTGGAAGCGCCGAGTGATCTTGTCTCGATCGCCATGTTCGAGGGGCAGGAGATCGTCAAGGTCAAGCCCGAGGCACTTGCGCTGGTGGCGCGTGAGGCCTTGCGCGACGTGTCCTTCCTGTACCGCCCGGCGCACCTTGCCAAGGTTGCGGCGATCCTGAAAGACCCGGAGGCATCGCAGAACGACCGCGGCGTCGCCCTGGCACTCCTGCGCAATGCCGCGGTGGCCTCTGGCTTCCAGCTCCCCATGTGCCAGGACACGGGCACGGCGACCGTCATCGCCAAGAAAGGACAGCGAGTCTGGACCGGCGGCATCAAGGATGAGGAGTGGCTGTCGCGGGGCATCTTCGAGACCTATCAGAAAGAGAACCTCCGCTATTCGCAGACCATCCCTGTCTCGATGTACGAGGAGATCAACTCGGGCACCAACCTGCCGGCCCAGATCGACATCTTCGCCACACCGGGCGGGAGCTATGAGTTCCTCTTCGTGGCCAAGGGTGGCGGGTCGGCCAACAAGTCGATGCTCTTCCAGGAAACCAAGGCGCTTCTGAACCCGGCCAACCTGGAGAAGTTCTTGCAGGAGAAGCTGCGCTCGCTGGGCACGGCCGCATGCCCGCCTTACCACCTTGCAGTGGTGATTGGCGGGACCTCGGCCGAGGCGACGATGAAGACGGTCAAGCTGGCCAGCGCGGGTTATCTGGACACGCTGCCCACCGAGGGGAACCGCCTGGGCCAGGCCTTCCGCGACCTGGCGCTCGAGGACAAGGTGATGGAGCTGGCCCGCAAGAGCGGCATCGGCGCCCAGTTCGGCGGCAAGTACTTCGCGCTCGATGCCCGGGTGGTCCGCCTGCCGCGCCACGGCGCGAGCTGCCCGGTGGGTCTGGGCGTCTCCTGCTCGGCAGACCGCAACATCAAGGCCCGGATCGATCGCGACGGCCTCTGGCTGGAAGCCCTCGAGCGCGAACCGGCCCGATTCATTCCGGCCGAGTATCGCACTGGCCCGGGCCACCAGCACGGCGTGGACATCGACCTCAACCGCCCGATGGACGAGGTCCTGGCGGAGCTTTCGAAGTACCCGACCTCGACGCCGCTCAAGCTCACGGGGACCATCGTCGTGGCGCGCGATATCGCGCACGCCCGGATCAAGGAGCGGATCGACCGCGGGGAAGGAATGCCGGACTATCTCAAGAAGCATCCCGTGTACTACGCGGGCCCGGCCAAGACTCCCGAGGGCCTGCCCTCCGGCTCGTTCGGCCCCACCACGGCAGGGCGCATGGACAGCTACGTCGACCTGTTCCAGGCGCACGGCGGGTCCAGGATCATGATCGCCAAGGGGAACCGCTCGAAGCAGGTGACCGACGCCTGCAAGAAGCACGGCGGGTTCTACCTCGGCTCGATCGGCGGCCCGGCCGCGATCCTGGCCCAGGAGAACATCAAGAAGGTAGAGCTGCTGGAATATCCCGAGCTGGGCATGGAAGCCGTCTACAAGATCGAGGTCGTCGACTTCCCCGCATTCATCCTGGTCGATGACAAGGGGAACGACTTCTTCATGCAGTTGCCGGTAGTTTCTTGATGAGGAATCGACCATGGCCGCGGCTTCGACGACGGTTCACGGTTTCCAGGCAATCACGCTCGGCGATCTGCACCGCATCACGGTGGATGAGTATGAGCGCATGGCCGGGTCAGATACGCCCGAAGTTCCGCAGATCGAGCTGATCAACGGATTGCTGGTCAAAAAGATGGTCAAGAAGCCGCGACATGTCAGTGCGTGCGAGCTCGTTGCGGGGGCACTTGAGGCCCTCTTGCCCGAGGGCTGGTACATCCGCGAACAGAACCCCCTGCGCGTCTCCGAATACGATGAGCCGGAGCCGGACATCGTGGTCGTTCGGGGGTCGAGAGGTCATTACGCTCGCAGGCATCCCGGCCCCGATGACGTCGCCCTGGTCGTTGAAGTGGCTGACACGAGCCTGGCCAGGGACCGCGGTGATAAACTGGCGGCCTACGGCCGCGGCGGTGTTCCGGTCTACTGGATCTTGAACCTCGTCGACAACCAGATCGAGGCGTATTCCGAGCCTGACCGGGACGCGGGAGGTTACGCTCGCCGGGCGGTCCATACCGCTTCGGACCTGGTTTTGCTCAGCATCGACAATGCCGAGGCCGGATGCGTTGCCGTCGCGGACGTCCTCCCTTACGAGACGCGGTGAGCCTCGCGGAGTCGACCGGAGACTACCACTTCAAGATGTGATTCAGCTCGAGCCTCCTTGTTCAGGCCGGGCCGGAAGTACCATGAGCCGCAGGCCCCAGTCCTGAGCATCCGGGCAAGCGGGCAGCTTGATGGTCCCGATCGCGCTGGCCTTCGCCGTTCCGCTGCCGGCGTTTTGCCAGGTCCCGGTGCGGGGGTCGAGCCATTCCGCGCGGTAGGTGCGATCGGGGATGGCACTTCGGACCTCGCTGCGCGGACAGCCCTGCTCGAAATAGAGCATGAAAATCTCCCTGTCCGGCGTCCGGGCGGCGTAGGCCCAGCCTTCATACGACTGCAAGACGGGCGTCCTGTTCGGGGAGACCAGGTCAGCATCGGGGACCAGCTCCTGGTATCGTCTGCCGATCGAGAACGCGAAGCTGCGCAGGTGGCGCATCTGTTCGGCGGAGACCCACCGGAAGGCGTCCCACATCTTCACGGGGGCCTGGTCCTCTATGTCTCCTCCCCAGATTCCTTCGGCCCCGTAGACATGCCCGGCGAGGCCTCCAGAGAGGAACGAGCCGTACATTGCCGAACGCACGAACCGGGCGTCTTTCTCGGTCCCTCCCGGTGCGCCGTGCTTGTAGCCGACGGAGCGTGCGTCGACGTATCCCGAGTAATACGGCTCGCCGTTCAGCGCGGGCTGCGGGCGGGGCGAACGGAAGATCTCGGCCAGGTACCAGTAGTTGTTGTGTTCGCGCATGTTCCCCGTCTGGTGCAGCGTCACCCACGAATTGTCGCCCCAGTTCTCCAGCGTGGACGGGTTCGAGTTGGCCGAGAGCAGCGTGCCGAAAGGAGGCGGGCCGAAGTGGTCCAGGACGGTACGGATCGCGGCGAGGTAATCGGCCGGGCGGACCGACTCGCTGAGCGTGTCCAGATGAATCGGGCTGAGCACGGCGTTGTTCGCCTGGTAGCGGGACCAGACGTACTGAATGAACCGCGCGTACGAGTCGGGCCATGCGTAGTACTTCTTCCAGCAGAGGCTGGCGTCGCGCCGGGCGACCTCGACGAACGGGACGAATCCCTGCTCGTTCAAATAATCGACCTTGCGATCGATGGCGCGGAAATAGGCTGGGTTGATCCGGTCCACGTCCGGGAACATGAACTCGTATCCCGGGACCTTGCCGGGGAAGAGGAACGGCCGGCCTCCCTCGTTGTCCATGTTCTTGGCACTGTCGGCTCCAAACTCGAGCCAGGCCGAGCGCACGGTGGTCCGCTCCGGGCCGTTCATGACGACGTGCCACGGCTGGGCGTCGGTCATCCAGTTTGCGAAGGCGGCGATCATGTTCACCCAGTTGAATCCTTGCGCCTTGCGGAAGCGGACATAGTCCTTGAACCCGGCCGCTGGCCCGATGGGCCGCTCGCGCTCGTCGTCGTACCAGCGGAACCGGTTCGAGCCTAGCGCCCACCAGGTGTCGCCCACGGCGAAATAGGGGGTCCCGTCGGCGTGTTCCATGGCGTGATGGTTGGCGGTCGTGCGCAGAAAGCCCCTGCGCAGGGGGTTCGCCTTTTTCTCGGGCTCGCTCCAGGGCACCGCCTCGAACTCACCCGTCTTACCCGCCAGGCCGCCATCCTTCGGGCTTGAATCGCTCCGCCATGTCCACCTTCCCGGCTCCGTCGCCGCGAGCCGCACCCGGAATGTCTGGCCGCCGTCCCAGAAGCCGTAAACGCGCTTCTGGAAATGCGGTCCGGTGAGCTCAACCCAGACGACGGCCTCGGTGTAGGCGTTCGTGTAGGTGCGCGCCGCGGCGAAGGTCAGCTCCTGCTTCTCCCAGACGTGCGCGCCCGCGCGCACGGGGACGGCCACGCCAGTGCGGCCAGCAAGACGGGGAGCCAGGATCTTGCGCGCGGATTCCCCATGTTCGTGCCCCTCACGAAGGGCGGAAGTCTTCGAGACCCTCGAGCTTCTTGACGCGGCGACGAAAATCCTCATCCGAGCTGAACCTGGCGTTCAGGTAGGCCCGCAAGACCTCCTCGGCCAGCTTGATGCCGATGATCCAGGCCCCCATGCAGAGCAAATTGACGTTGTCGTGCTCCACGCACTGGTGAGCGCAGAAGGTGTCGTGGCAGAGCGCAGCGCGGATGCCCCGGACCTTGTTCCCGGCGATCGCCGCGCCCACGCCCGTGCCGCAAACCATGATGCCCCGCGCGGCCCGGCCCGTCGCGATCTCGCCGCAGACCTTTCTGGCGATATCCGGAAAGTCGACGGGTGCCGCGGTGTACGTGCCGACGTCATGGACCGTGTGGCCCCAGCCGCGCAGCAGCACGATCACCGGTTCCTTCATGGGGAAACCGGCATGATCGCTGCCGATCACCAGGCTCATGTGCTGCCCCGGCGCGACCTCCGCTCCGGCCGCTTCCGGTGCGACCATGCCGGTCGCCGCCACGGCGCCCGCGCCGCAGAACGTCCGCCGTTTCATGATGAAGCTCGTCTCGGTTGTTGCAACGATCCCGGGGACTGATTCATTCCAGGAGATACCAGCAGACTATCCGGATCACACCCGGAGGGAAAGCGGCAAGAGGTGCTGTGAGCAGGTTGTGCCCCGGAAAGCACCGAGCTCAAGAAATGGCCCGCCGCCGGCGCTCAGCGTTCCGGCGGTGGCTCGGAGTTGCTGCCGGGCTGGTCGCGGTAAGCAAGGTCTTCCTGGTCCGGCCCCTGCGTGACGGCCGTCAGCGTGACGCGGTGCCACGACCTCCATGCGCGATCCAGCTCGCGGACGTTGGCCAGACCATAGTGGTCGAGCGTCGCGCCATCCCAGCCGGTCTTGAGGCCGTCGCGGACGAACTGAAGGAACCTGGGCCGGCCGCCAATCTCGATGAGGAACCGCGAGATGGAGTAACCCTGGCCGTAGAACGACATCAGGTCCCTGGGATACTCCTCGATCCGGAACAGCCGCGCCAGCGCCAGTTCGCCGTGGCGAGCCAGCAGATCCACGGCGATCTGGTCGTGTCTGCGGCGTTCGCGCTCGTCCTCGCTGAGCAGGGACGCACCCTTGTCGGCCCAGCGCGGCATCGGGCCGCCGAAGTACGCGGCGAAGATGGTATGGGTGATCTCGTGCGGCAGGGCCGAGGCCAGGATGCGGTCGAGACGGCCCTCCACGACCATGCTCTGGTCGGATACCCGGCCGTCATTGAAGCCGAACGAGGTCAGGCCGCCGGCCTCTCCGGCAGTGATCCGGACCCGGATCGGACAGGGCGTCCTCCAGGCGGGAAGCTCGCGGCCCAGCCAGGCCCGGGCAATGCTCAGGCGCTCGGCCTCGGCGTGTTCGGCGACCGTCCGCGCGATGTTCTGGTTGGGGGCCTCGACCACGAAGTTGGCGGTGCGGAACGATGCCCCGCAGAGGAAGGGCACGACTCCGAGTCCCACTGCAATGGCCGCCGTGCGGCCGAGCCTGTGCGCCAGACCATCCCGGTGAGCTTCCATGCGCCACGCTCCTCCATGAGCCAGGAGTTCTTCTTGCCAGCAACCTCACATCCGCGAGCTCGTCTCACGAATATCGCAGGCCGGGCCGCGATCTCAGGCCTCGCGCCGGGCCCTGCTTGATAACGGTGCAGACCATAGCAAATCTGAGGTGGGCTGTCGCCCCGGTTTTCCCCGGGGTTGACGGCCGGGTCCAGGTCTCGTGGCGGCGTCTTGGATGCAAGCACTGGCAATATCGTCGGATCGGCGGATTGGTTCATGGGCGGAGCGACGGCCGGCCGATGGATGAAGCTGGCCGGATGAGGGGCATGGGCCTGAAGGAGTGCGCCTGCTGCGGTGAAGCCACCATGCTTCTTGCGCCTGCCCGGGCGGATCGCAGAATCCACGTCGACTGCGTTCCGAACTTGGACCCGCTCTGACCTGCACGGAGGAGGAATTCTATGGCAACCGCACGCTTGCGCCTGTTCCCATATCCCGAAGATGAACAGGAAGACGCAAACGTACCCTCCATCCCGATCCAGCTTTCTGATCTTTATCCTTTACTTGCCCAGGCCTACCGCGACAACTACGTCTGGCTGCACGATTTCGAGAACGAGCGGCTGATGGTCAGCAATGACCTGTACGAGGTGATCCGGGCGTTCTCGAACTGTCGTCCCTCGGCCTGAATGCGGTGGTCTTGCGGTGACCGGGACGCCTGGCAGTGCCGTCGCACTGCCATCGCCCAGGGGGGCTGGTGGTGTAACGGCAGGGGCTGGGGGAGTAATCACCTTGTCCAGCCGGCCCCAGCGCCCTACCCTATAGGTCAAGCCGGAGTCGCCTCATTCTCGAGGGATCGATCTCCGGCTCTGACCCCCGGGCACAACGATGAGCACCAGGAAACCGCAATCCGATGATGCGTTCACCATCGAACGCCATGGCGAGGTGACGGTCATCACCGCGACCGCCGCGCTGGAGCGACTGGCCTTCGGCCTCGAGGAGCAAGCGGCGGAACTGATCCTGAAGCCGCTGGAGCGCCAGGAAAACCCGCTGATCCTCTTTGATCTCAGCCAGGTGGACTTTTTCGGTTCGATGTTCCTGGCTCTGCTGATCCGGTGCTGGAAACTGGCTCTGTCGCGCGGGGGATCGATGGCCCTCTCCGGCGTGTCGCAACGAACGCGTGAGCTGTTGCGGATCACCTCCCTGGACATCGTCTGGCCGATCTACGGTTCCCGGCCGGAGGCGCTGGCCGCGTTCGAGCTGGATTGACGGCGAGGCGCCCTGGCTCGTTCGCAGCCTGACCGATCCTCCGGGGCGGCCTGCGGGCGATCGTAACAGGGCTCCGGACGGCCCAGCGCGGTCACGCGGCGGATCGCGCGGGACCATGATCCCGCGCGACCCGTTGACAGGCAGTAAGCCCATTTCCATGATGAGATAAGGTGGCAGAGCTTGGCGCTGTGCACGATCAGGTCCAGGGCGAGCGAGAACTCTCGTCATGCCAGCCACGACGGTATGGCGGGGCAGGCAATTCGGGCGATCGCTGGGCAGGGATGCATCGCGATATGGGTTGGTTGCACAACCGGCGTCCAGGGGGCGACAACGCTCGGTGACCTGGCTGCCTGCAACTGAGGGCTGGCGATGAGCAGCACCGGCGAATCGGGTCGTGCCGGGCACCCGGCAGAGCGGAGCCGCGATGGGAATTTACGACCGCGAGTACTACCGTGGTGAATCGGGGGGGGCCGGCTGGTTCAGCGGTGCCTCGCCCTGGTGCAACACGCTGATCGTGATCAACGCCGCGGCTTTCCTGGTTCAGAATGCGCTGGGCTACGACAATCCCCTCTTCGTGGACTGGCTCGAAGCATCTCCCGATGCCATCTTCCAGCACGGACGGATCTGGCAGCTCTGGACGGCGACGTTCCTGCATTCCAACATCCTGCACATCCTTGGCAACATGTGGTTCCTCTGGCTCGTGGGCCGGGAGATGGAGCAGCTTTACGGGAGCCGCGACTTCCTTGCGTTCTACCTGCTCGCCGGCGGTGTGAGCACCCTGGGATGGGCGGTGATGGCGGCCTTCTCCGGCGGGCCCTTCGCCATGGAGCGCCACATGCTGGGGGCCTCGGGCGCGGTCATGGCGGTGGTCACCCTGTACACGTTGTACTACCCCAGGCGCGAGATCTATTTCTTTTTCCTGCCCATGCCGATGTGGGTGCTGCTGGGTATCTACCTGATCTTTCCCCTCATCGGCGACAGCCGCCAGGTGGCTTACCAGGCCCACCTGATGGGTGCGGCATTCGCGTTTTGCTACAAGCAATTCGACCTCCGCTGGTCCCGACTGGTCAGTGGCAGGATCCGCCGTCCGCGGCTCCGCATTTTCACCCCCATGCCCGCCGAGCAGCCGCGCAGCCGGCCTCCCGGATCAAGCCGGTCGGCGGGCGAGGCCGTGGGTGTTCGGACCTCGCCGGTGACGGTGCTTCCCGAGGAACAGCTCGACGCCCGGCTCGACGAGGTCCTGGCCAAGATCGCTCGCGAGGGGCGCGGGGGCCTCACCGAGGAGGACCACCGCGTGCTCCAGGAAGCGAGCCGGCGTGCACGCGACAAGCGGAGCGACCGTCTCTGATGGCCGAGCACCTTGCACCGATCGTGCCTCTCATTCGCGACGCTGTTCCAGCCGACCGCCCACGCATCGCCGAGTTCAATCGCTTGCTGGCGTTCGAGACCGAGAACAAAACGCTCGATGCCGCCATCCTTGAACAGGGGGTTGCCCGCGCCCTGGCCGATCCGGACCGCCTTCGCTACTGGGTCGCCGAGCTGACCACCGGAAGCGAGTGCCTGCTGATCGGCCAGACCGCCGTCACACGGGAGTGGAGCGACTGGCGCAATGGCTGGGTCTGGTGGCTGCAAAGCGTCTACGTCGCACCCGGCTACCGGGGCCGCGGTGTTTTCAAAGCTCTCTACCGTCACGTGTACAGCCAGGCGCTGGCTGTCCGCGACGTCATCGGCATGCGGCTCTACGTCGAGAATGGCAACCTGCCCGCGCAAAAGGTCTACCAGGCACTGGGATTGAAGCCTGGCGGCTACTCCGTGCTCGAGGAGATCTGGCTCCATCGCTCAGGTTCGGAATGAGGCCGCAGGGGCAGCGATGCCGGCCTCAAGGCCGCTTGACCTCGGTGGCCAGCCAGGCCTTCAGTTCCTCGTCGAGCTGGCGGGCCAGATCCGGCTGACTGGCTGCCACATCCCGGCGCTCCTCCGGGTCGGAGGTCAGGTCATAAAGCTCGGGTTTACCGCCGCGGGTGACGACCAGCTTGAAACCACCGCGCAGGGCGGCGAGCTGATCGTAGCCATCGCTTTGCCACTCCCAGAACAGCGTTCGGGCCGTTCCGTGCGTTCGCCCTTCCCAGACCGGCAGCATGTTCGCCCCGTCAACGTGCCAGGAAGGATCGACGGCCGCTCGCGCGGCAGCCAGGAAGCTGGGCAGGAGGTCGGTGAGATGAATATTCTCGGTGCACACGGAGCCGGCGGGGATGTGACCAGGCCACCGCGCCAGCCCCGGTACGCGGATACCTCCCTCCCAGAGTGTGCGTTTCTGGCCTCGAAAGGGCCGATTGCTGTCCAGTGACGAGCTGGCGCCGGCGTTCCCTTTCTCGAAGGTAGCACCCTGGTCGCTGGTGAAGAACACCAGGGTGTTGCTGGTAAGTTGCCGCTCGTCGAGGCACTTGAGCAGCCGACCGATGTTCCCGTCCAGCCGGCTCACCATGGCGGCATAGGTGGCCTGTACAGGGTGGTCCGGGTCGCTTTCGTGGAACTTGCCGCGGTACCGATCGACCTCCTCCGCTGGAGCCGCGATATGGAAGTGGCTTGCCGTGTAGGCGACCTCGAGGAAGAACGGCTTGCTCTGGCGGCCGAGAAACTCGACCGCCCGATCGGTGATCAGGTCGTCGAAATAGCCCGATACCGGGACCTCCTTGTGCCCGTCCCAGAGCGTTTTCGGAAACTTCTCCCAGGCCTTGACCGCGTTGGTGAAGCCGAAGAACTCGTCGAATCCCTGGGCCATGGGGTGCAGCGGATAGGCGCGGCCAGTTCGTGGTCGACCTTGATGCCACTTTCCGAAGAGGGCTGTCGCGTAGCCGACTGACTTGAGTGCCTCGGCGATCGTGACCTCCTCGGTCGGCAGGTCGTCATCGTTGCGGCGCACTCCGGAATGGATCGTGTACTTGCCGGTGAGGAGCGCTCCACGGCTGGGGGCACAGACCACAGCCGCCGAGTAGCAGTTCTTCAGCATCACCCCCTGCCCTGCCAACCGGTCCAGGTGGGGCGTGCTCCACTCGGTGCGGCCGTTGAAGCCGACATCACCCCAGCCCAGGTCGTCCGCGAGGACCAGCACGATGTTCGGCCGCGGCTCCTCGCCGCGCGCGAGCGCAACGGATGCGGCCAGCAGGAACACGGAAGCGTGGAATGTCTGCGCGAGGAGGCGGTCGGCTTTCAGCACGTGCACGGTCCCCTTTCGGAGAGCTTCAAGAGGAACGACATTCAGTCGGAGAAGGCCTCGATCTCGCCGCATGAAGAGAATGCCTGGTTCGGGTTGTCGCCGCACGACGGCACGCCCACCACGCGGATCGCAGTCGCCAGCATCGGCATGGCGAGCCGGAGCTCGAAGGTGCCACCCTCCTCAAGAGCCTTGCCGTCGGTCGCTGTCGTGGCCGGGTAGCCGGTCAGCTCTCCCACGGACTGCCAGGCGCCTCCGCATTCTTTCTGAAGCTGCACCCGCGGCTTACCGCCGCTGGTGTCGAACCAGCCGCCGTCGTGGAAGTTCTGCCCGTGCGTGAACGCCACCCGGTTGATTCTTGCTGGCTTCGCAAGCGTCACGGCGTACCAGTCTTCCCCGGCCTTCGCTCCGTCAAAGGTCACGACGAAGCTGGATCGATCGCCATCGTTGATCGATCCGTCCTGGTTGCCCGGGCGCGACCGGCTCTCCTCTCCCTGCGCGAGCAGCGCCGAGATGTTCGGATCGAGCGGTACCCAGACGACATAGCGGCCGCCCGTGGCGCCCGCGTCGGCGAACGACACAAAGACCGCAGGCGCTGAGTTCTTGCCGTGCGGCAGTGAGTGCGCGGCCCGGATGACGAAACTGGCTCCGATCGTCCCGGATCGGGCTTCGTGGAACCCTGGTTCCCCTCCGGCCGGAAGACCGGCCGTCGCCCGCGGGTCAACCGCCAGCACGAACGGCCCCCATGAGTACGCAACACGTCCTCGGTTACCGTAGTCTCCCACCGTCTGCTCGAGGGCAAGACGGAACGCCAGGCTGAGACGATCTCCGTCCTTCCACTCCCGCGCCGGGATCACGGACCAGCCGTCCTGCGATTGGGCCTCGACCCGGACCCCTCCCACGCTCACGACCAGAGGGCCGGCCCAGGGCGCCTGGCGCACCAGCAGCCCGAACTTCGCCGGTCGGGCGAGATGCATCGTGATTTCCGACCGCCCGCTGCGCGGAAACTCGCTGAACTGCTCGCAGGTTACTTCCTGCCCGCCAAGGATGAGCCTTGCCCGGGAGCTTTCGAAGGTGCTCACCGCCAGGGCCTCGGCGCCATCCTGGTTCCACTTCAGATAAGCGCTTTGAGGTGCGAGTGCCATGCCTCGCGGGCCGCTGGAATGGCAGCAGGTGATCCCGGAGTCGTAGGGCTTCTTACCCTCCAGGGCCGTGTAGTAACACCAGTCGTCGCCGCGCGGGTGCTGGGCGGCCGCCAGGTGGTTGTACAGCGAGCGCTCGATCTCGTTGCCGAACTTCGCCATCCCCGTGAGCCGCAAGAGCTGGAGGTTGAGCTGGATCCACGTGGTGGTCACACAGGTCTCGCCGATATTCCGCCCCGGCTGGTTGGGCAGGATGTGGTCGTCGCGGAAAAGCTCTCCCGCACTGGCACTGCCGGTGAGGTAAAGTCGCTTGTCCACGATATCCTGCCAGGCGTTCAAGACGGGCTGGAGCAGCGCGCGGTCGCCGTCGGCTCGGGCCAGTTCGCACAGGCCAACGAGGTTCGAGAGCATCTCATAGGCCTTGCCGTTGGCCGTCCGGTTCACGCCCAGCGCTGCGCGGAGCGTCGCCGCGATGGCCGGTCCGCCGGGCTCGTCCCACGACTTGACGATGTAATGGGCGAACTCCAGATACCGCCGGTCGCCCGTCAACCGGTACAGCAAGACCACCGGCTCGAGCACGCTGGTCGCCGCCATCCCTACGTGCGTTCCGGCCTTGAGGATGCTTTTCTTGCCGGGAAACGTGGCGATCAACAGATCGGCCATCTTGCGGCAGCAATCGAGCGCAGGACCGTTGCCAGTGTACTGGTAATAGGTGAGCAGTCCGATCAAGTTGTATTTGTGTGACCAGACGTCCCAGTCCGCCTCCCGGTAAAGTCCGAATCGCTTTTCTGGAACATACGTGCCCAGGTAGCCGTCTGGCTCCTTGCAGGCGATGAGGTCGGCCGCCACGCGGTCAAGCTTGGCCTTGAGCGCGGCATCGCCGGTGTAGACCCAGGCCAGGGTCGCTGCGTGCAGCCACTTGCCCACGTGCTCGCCGATCCAGGGATGGCTGCCGGGCCGCTTGCGGTAGCCCGCCAGGAGCGGCTCCATGTCGACGACCAGGAGCCGGTTCTTCTCGTTGGCATCGACCCGTGCACCCAACCAGCCGTCCAGGTGAACCTGTGCCGGTGAGAGCACCTCGGCGCGGTCTGGCAGACCGGCCGGTACGGCGAATGGTACCGGCGGTGGAGCTCCGTCGGCACCGCCGCAGATCGCCAGCCAGCTACCTGTGAGCACCGCGATCAAAGGAGGCATGGGCCATCTCCTGGTGGTGTCTTTCGATCCGGGTCCTGCGCCATCCGGGCCTTGCGGTCCGTCAGCCGCGGTCCAGGAGATTATCCGGCCCGCGTTCCGCCGGCATCAAGCCCGCACCGCCGGTGGGATGACGGGCTGGTCCGCCGCGACACGAGCGGCTCGGGGCCAGGGCCAGGCGCGGCTCAGTGCTCGTTCACCAGGTCCGGGAAATGCTGGCCGGTGCCGGGAGGATGCAGCAGCAGGCGATTCCTGAGCGATCGCTTCACTGTTGTGGTGGCCGTCGAGCGGTAATCGCCGCGACGTCGCCGCGCGTGAACCGGGGGCTCGGAGGCGGGGCCGTCCGGCAGACGATCGACCTGTTCTCGCATCTCTTCACTCGTCCTCACGCCGTTCGCAGCGGCGCCGGTGCTTGCCCGGGCGGCTGCCGAGACGCTCGTACGGAGGGTGAGAAGCTGCACCGGGATGGAGGAAGATTGCACCGTACGATTGTTGCCGACGCTGGCCTGCGCTGACCGGAAATCGCCGATCAGGCCGCAGGTCTCGACCAGCAAGGCGGCTGCCAGTGCGGTGCAGGTCAGGAGCTGACAGGGGAGGGTTGCCGGGGAGAATGTCGTGCTTGCGTGACTCATCCTCGTCCTCCACGTCATCGGGGAGCGATGATCGGCATCATGCCGATCGACGGTCGGTGTTCTTTGCTCAACAGCGTGCGTTTCTCGTCTACAAGAATTACGCGTGGCTGCCAGGAAGTGACTCGTCCGTGGTAATTTGGCAACAGGTCCAGGGCGATCGGAAACCTGGCAGAGCGAGAGGTGAGGTGGTCATGCAGGTTGCGGCGGTCATCCTGTGCGGGGGCGAGAGCCGGCGGATGGGCCGGCCCAAGGCCTGGCTCCCTTTTGGTGCGGAATACCTGCTCCAGCGCGTGGTGCGCCTGGCGTCCGCGGTGGCCGCACCGATCGCCGTGGTGGCCGCCCCGGGACAGGAACTGCCCCCTCTCCCGGGTTCGGTGATCATCGCACGCGATCCCCAGCGCGGCCGGGGACCACTCGAGGGTCTGGCTGCCGGCCTGGCCGCGCTTCCTGGCGAGGCGGACCTGGTGTATGCCACGGCAACCGACGTGCCCTTCCTCCAGCCATCCTGGATCGAGCGCATGGCCGAGCTGATCGGCGGCCATGACCTGGCCATCCCCCGGTGCGATGGTTTCTTCCACCCGCTCGCTGCGCTTTACCGCAAAGAGGCTGCCTTGCCCGCAACCCGCGCGCTGCTGCAAGCCGACCGCCTGCGCCCGGTGTTTCTGTCCGAGATCCTGCGAACCCGCATCGTAGCCGCCGAGGAGCTTCGCGACGTGGACCCGGAGCTGGCCACGCTGCGCAACCTGAACAGTCCGGAAGACTACGAGTTGGCCCGGAAGGCCGCTGGACTGAACCCGCCAGATCATCCCCCGGCGGCGGGCGAACCCCGACCGCGGCACGTCACGCTGGAGTTTTATGGTGTCCCGCGGCTGCGTGCCGGGGTGGGCCGGATCGAGGTCGACGCGGATCATATCGCAGCCGCGCTGGGCGCCGCGTGCCGGGCCTGCCCCGGGCTCCGCGGCACGGTCATCAGTGAGGCCGGTGCCCTGCACGCGGCTTACATCCTGAACCTGAACGGCCGGCAATTCACCAACGATCCGTCAACCCACCTGGCGGATGGAGACGTGTTGCTCGTGCTGAGCGTCGATGCGGGCGGCTGAGCCATCCCCGCGCGGCAGCGGCCAGGCGTTCGCGCCCCATTCGGGCAGCATCCCCGGCAGTGTTTCGGTTAAAACTTTCAAATTCTGTGAAAAAAATGAGAGACGGCCTACCGGGCCGTTCCGTGTATCGTATAATCCTCGATTGGTTGGGAACGAGCCGAGTTTGCGATGTCGATCCTTCCCGGAATCCACCTTCGCCGCCTTCGTCCCCCTGCCGTTCCGCTCTTTGGATCTTGACCGATCCCTTTCCTCTCGGCCCGGAAAGGCAACCGAGGGCCGACGTGATTTCGCTAGGAGATTGATGGTGGGCAAGAAACTGTACGTCGGCAACCTTTCCTACAAGGTGACCAGCTCGGATCTTGAGCAACTCTTTTCCCAGTTTGGAACGGTTCAGAGTGCACAGGTCATCACGGACCGTGACACCGGGCGCAGCAAGGGCTTCGGGTTCGTGGAGATGGATTCCGATGCCGAAGCCCAGGAGGCGATCCGGGGACTTCATGATCAGGACCATGGTGGCCGTCGGCTGACCGTGAACGAGGCCCGCCCGCGCGAGCCCCGCAGCGGAGGTGGTGGTGGCTACGGTGGTGGTAGCGGAGGCGGCTATGGCGGTGGAGGTGGAGGTGGTGGTGGTGGCTACGGTGGCGGTGGTGGCCGGGATCGGGACCGCTACTGAGTCTTCACGCGAACATCTGTCCTTCGAAATGAAAGCCGCCGGAGAGGTCTCCGGCGGCATGATCCGATCGCACGCTTCACCTGGCGAATCAGGGCCGTATCAGCGTCCGGTCTCGCTGAAGTCCATCTCGAAGTCGCTCAGGTTGATCGGGGCGTCGCCCTCGCTGTCGTCCATCGGCTTCTCGAACACCTTGGCCCACCGTGCCGACTCGCCGTCCAGGCGGTTCGCGCCCAGACGCTCGTTCTCGCGCTGGCAGTCAATGCAGCTATTGGTGTAAGGAAGTGCGTTGAGCCGAGCTTCCGAGATCTTGCCTCCGCAGAACTCGCAACGGCCATAGACCCCTGCGCCGATCCGCTGTAGGGCATGTTCGATTTGGCTCAGTTCACGGCTTTCGATTTCCACCAGTTGCGAGCTGATTTCATCGTTGGCCGAATCGACGGCGGCATCCACGTTATCGCCCACTCCGCTGACGGACGAAAACTTGCGAAAGCTGTCAAGATCGCCATTAATGGCTTTCCGCAGCGCATCGCGGCGAGCGACCAGGCGCGAGGTGAGTCTGAGCAAAGCGTCTTTACGGGCCATGGAACACCTCCTGGTGTAATACTACGCGGATCACTGGTAGCGGGGATCAACCCCACCGACCCACATCGCCACGGATGACCGGTCGATCAGATAGACCAGCTCAATTTCAATAGGATGATAGCACATACATCGTCCGACCCGGGTCCGTGAGAAGCAGCCGATCCAGTGAGGCAAAGGACGCTACCTCGGTTCCTCAATCCGATCGACTCCATCAAGCACATTATGCGCCACCGGCAAGCGATGCCGCCGATCGGCTGATCCCCAGCAATAATACGTCTCCGCCAGCCAAAGGTTTGACGAAATTCTTCGGATTTTCGTTCGTCCTTTCAGCCACCCGGGACAGCGAGACTCCAAGCCGATCCGGAGTGGGGAGAAGGACACTCGGCCAAGGCAGGACGGACACGCCGAGGCAGCGATCGAAGGAAGGCTCTCGGGGCGGGAAAGCCTCCACATTGTGAAGCCGATTTTCAAAAAATCAATGAAAAAAAACAGCGTGTACGATAGATTTCATCAAGACGTGCCGTCAATGCTGCGGTTTCAACTGTCCGTGGACGACACGGAGCGGTAGGAAGTAGTCGGCGACAACCCGGGGCATGAGGTCTCCCGGCGCGTGCAGGAAGTTCACGTAGCGCACCTGGCGCTGGTTCGGAACCAGGAAGATCCATTGTTCGATGAGCTGGCCCTTGGTTGCGGAAATCGCTTTTCCGTCCGGTTTCGACGCCATCAACAGGCTGACCTCGTCCGGGGTCTT
This sequence comes from uncultured Planctomycetaceae bacterium, assembly GCA_963833985.1. Taxonomy (GTDB): domain Bacteria; phylum Planctomycetota; class Planctomycetia; order Isosphaerales; family Isosphaeraceae; genus Aquisphaera. The sequence goes on along the minus strand of CAWIAD010000001.1, from coordinate 3,019,317 downwards.
GCCGCGCAGGCTGGAAGAGGCCGTTGCCTCCGCATCCGCGGCGCCGGGGCCGGCCCCAGCGCCGGCCGCGGTCGGGGCCGTGTCGACCCACTGGTCCTTCACCCGCTGAAAGCCTCGGCTGCGAAAGGCCTCGGCCACTTCCTTCGAACCCGGATCGATCTTCCAGGCTCGTTCCAGTAGCTCCCTGGCCGAGGCCCGATCCTGTAACAGCTCGTCGTAGAGCGCTGCCAGGGCGATCGGGCCGTCCGCGTCCGTGGGGCTGAGACGGTCCCGCTGAATCTTCAGCCACTCGCGCTTCAGCTCCAGTGCGGCCTGGGGGTCCTTGAGACGCTCCTGGTAAGCTTCGGCCAGCTTCTTGATCTCCGAAAGCCGTAGCCCGGGGAGGTTCTTCCGGCCCTGATCGAGGCCCCGCTTCAGCAGGTTGCCCGCAAGCTCGGGGCGCTCGGGAAGCTCGGCTGCCGCCCGCGACGCCAGCTCGACCGCCTGCTGCGGGTCACGCTCGGCTTGCCGCTCCATGCGCCGGGCCACCGCATCGGCCCAGAGCTTTCGGTCCAGCGCCCGGCGTACATCGGCCGGTGCGTTCCGATAGGCGTTTTCCGGGTCCGCGGTGTACGCGTTCTCCCACCTGCCCAGGCCCGTTCGGCCCGCAGCCTGATCGCCGGCCGCGCGCGGGAAGAGCCGATCAATGAGCGGGATCAGCTCCTGCACGGAATCGGCATTCTCCGCGGACGCGAGCAGCGAGCGCAGGGCCTTGTGCGCCAGTGCAGAAGGCTCGGGCTCGGCGATGTTGCGGCGTCGCGCGTCCCCGGCCAGCGCTAGCCACTCACGGGGGGCGTCGACGGTCCCCCGCTTTTGCCCGGCCTCCAGTCGCAAGGCGTCGGCTTGCAGCTCCCTGGCCCGCTGGATCAGCGCATTTTCCTTGAATGCCTTACCGCGCCCTTCGGCCCAGGCTGCCCAGGCCTTGCGGCTGGCAAAATCGCGCGCCGGCAGCGCCGCGATGGCCTGGTCGAGCCGCTCCATGTCGCCAGGCATGACCTTCACCGCCGTCACGTCGCAGTAAAGCTGGCCCTCCTCGCGCACCAGGCGCCCCTGAACCACCACCGGCATGGGGCGGGGCGGTGTTTCGGGCCGCAGCCGCGCCGGCAGCCGGAAGATGACATTGGTGCGCTTCAGGTCGAGCTCGTCATAGCCCCGTCCCTGATGGTAGGTATAGAACCTGACACGGTCATCCACCCTCACCGTCTTGCCGATGAGGTCCGCCCGCCGCGCCAGCTCTGCGGCGTCCACCGGAATGGGCTCGGCCTGCGCTGGTAAGCGACCTGGTGCCAGGAGCAGCGCGACCAGGGCCACGATCCAGGGCACCGCAAGGATGGGTCGAACGCAAGTCATGGCAGCTCCGGCGTCTCCGAATTGTCGTCAGGAAGGCTCGACCCTGCCGGCCACCCCATGCTTTGCAATGCCCTGGTGTGGGTGATGGATGCGCCGCTCTTCGGGTCCAGGCGGATGGTCCACTCCTTGGCTTCGGCGTCGTACCCGAACGCGGCCAGTTGCGCGCCGAAGGTGACGTGGTCTCCCACCCTGGGGTCGGCCTGGGTGATCGCCTCGAATCCCATCATGTCGATCCGGGCATACCGTACATCCTGCGACCCGTTCCCTGGGACCAGCACCAGGTAGTCCAGCTCATAACGGCTGGAGCCGGGAGTGGACGGCGTCGCGGTGATTGTCGCGTCGATGATCACAGCGCGGCCCTTGTAGAGCGTATCGAAGCGGTCGGCCCAGGCCTGGGGACTGGTCCTGGCGGCCTCGTCGAGCAGGTTCTCCAGCGGGTCGGCCAGCAGGTTCACGAAGATCGCGGCCTCACGGGCCGCCTGGCGGATGTCCTCGGCCCCTTCCACCGCGTCGCCCAGCGTGTCGACCGCATCTCTGGCCTCGGAGAGTAATTGATAGGCGTGGTCGAACTGGCCCTCCTCGAGCGCGGCAATTCCCTCGGTCTGCCCGAGGTGCGCCACCTGCGGCAGGCTGGCCCGGTGGCTCCTCCACGAGCGGAATGCCACGGCGGCCAGTGCCAGCACGATCACGCACAGCAGAACCAGTGCCGGGCGGCTGCCGACAGGACGCTTCTTCCTCGGTGCTGGCTCCGTCAGACCGGCGCCCGGCTCGACGTCCGCCATGGACGCGGCGTGCGTCGGCTCCGTGCGGCGAGGCCGCCCCACGGCGGGCTGAGTATCGCGGGGCTCCGCGCGGCTCTCTGTCACGGCCGGCCGCGGGATCGGCCGGACGGGCCCCGGGCCTGGCCGTCCGGGGTGGGGCGCCGCCTCCTGCTTGAGGGGCGGGGGCCGCGGATTCCCGCCCGAGGTCCTCTGACCGATCATCTCCCGGCGGCCGGGACGGTGGCCCTGCCGGCTCATCGTCCCAGACAATTTCGGCCTCGACCGAAGCGTCGTCGGGCTCGGCAAGATCAAGGCTGGCCTTGCCCGGGTCCTTCAGCTCCAGCGGGCTCTCCTCGAGCTCGACCTCGGCCCTGGCGGCGACGGCCGTGCGCCTCCTGGCCGGCCGGTCGGGGGCCACGGGCTCCGGCAGCGGGCTGGCGGGCAATACGAAGATGCCCTCGCCGCACGACGGGCAGCGCAGAGCCTGGTAGCCGCTGGTCCGCTGGCCGCGCAGGCGATGGCCCAGCGGGCAGGCCACGTTATAGTACTGAACGCGCGAGATGGGGGGCGCTGCTAGCCCCTGGAACAAGCTCCGAGCCCGTCCAAACAAATCCAATCACCACCTCGTTTTCGGCCAGTCTCCGCAATCGCCGTAGCGCGCTCAGGCTTTCCGGGGATGTTTGGTCGTACGCGTTCCGTCTGAAATGACACTTGTCCAAATTATCTGGGATGCCACGGCGAAGGTCAACGGCACTGGGCGCGGCCGCGGGAGCAACGGTTTCAAGAGTGGCGGTCGTCAGCCAGGTCAGGCTGGCGTCGGCGCCGGGCGCGGGTCCAGGGCGGGTGAATCGTTCAATGGCGTGAATCGCGGATCCCCGTCACCTGGCACCTGAATGGTGAACCGGGTTCCTCTCCCCGGCTCCGACTCGAACGCGATGGTACCACCGTGATCCCTGATGATGCCGTAGCTCATCGACAGGCCCAGCCCGGTTCCCTGCCCGATCGGCTTGGTCGTGAAGAACGGATCAAAAACCTTGGCCTGGATGGCCGGGTCGATGCCGCTGCCGTTATCGCAGACCTCGATTTCCACGCCCTCGCTCCGCGCCCGGCTGCGGACCACGACCTTGCCTCCGACGGGGCAGGCGTCGATGGCGTTGAGCACCAGGTTCTGGATGACCATGTTGATCTTCGCCGGGTAGCATCTCACTTTCGGCACGGGCTCCAGTTCCGTCTCCAGTGTGATGTGCCTCCGCCCGGCCAGCTCGCGCAGGATACTCACGGTGGCGGTGACGCCTGCGCTCAGGTCGGCGTCCTGAAGCTCGGCCTCTTCCAGATGGGCGAAGTCGCGCAGGTTCTCTACGATCTTCTGGATCCGCTTCAGTCCCTCGCGTGAGCGGTCCAGCAGGCTTTCGAGGTTCGCCTGGACAAAGGGCAGATCGACCTCCTCGCTGAGCAGCCGGATCCGTTGCAGCAGGTCGTTCTGGTAGGAAGCCAGGGTGGACTCAGCCTGCTGGTAGAGCCGCAAGATATCGTGCAGGTCAGTCACCTCGCGCTTCAGCACCGTGATGTTGTTGGTGACGAACGCGAGGGGGTTGTTGATCTCGTGCGCCACGCCCGCGGCGGTCTGGCCCAGGCTGGCCAGATTGGCCTGCTGGACCATGCGCCCCTGTGTTTGCTTCAGTTCCTCGTGCGATTTCTGGAGGGCGGAATGCGCCTGGTTGAGGTCGCGGAACGCCTGCGCCAGGTCCTCGTTGGCGAGGTGAAGCGACCGCGTCCGTTCCTGCACCTTGATCTCGAGCTGGTCGTGGGCGCGTTGCAGGTCAGCCTCGACGCGCTCGATCTGCTCGCCGACCCGGCCGGCAATCCGTTCCAGGGAAACGCCGAACACGAAGATGGCCGCCGTGGCGAGTGCGGCCGAGGCAATCGCTGCCGTCGAGGCGCCGGCGGTTGTCGCCACCACGTGGGTGAGCCAGCCAACCATGACCACCGTGCCGACGACCAGGGGCAGGAAGACCCGCAGCAGCCGCGCGCGGATGCTCGGACCGCACAGCCGCTGGAGTGGGAAGGCGCCTGGCCCCGCGGCCGCGGCCAGTCCAGTCCCCAGGAGCACCAGCCCGATGCCCGTGTTCAGTGCCATGGGGATCACATGCCCACCATACAGCAAGGGGGCGTTGGGGCTGAACAGGTAGCCCAGGACAAAGATGAGGCCGATGGCTCCCCCGACCGTTGCCCCTGCCCCCGCCACGTTGCGGCCGAGCAAGTCCCTCTCGCGCCGGCTCCAGGCAAGGATCGGTGCCGCCAGGCTCGCTGCCAGGAAGGCGAAGGCCGTGGACATGGCCATACGCCCCACGGGAATCTCATCCAGCTTCCGTGCCGGCACACGCATGAACCAGGAATCGACGGCGAAGCTGGCCCCGGCCGCGAACTCGATGAGCCGAAACACGCAGACAATCGCCACCAGCAGCGCCGCCAGGGCGGCCAGGTCGGTCGCCCATCGCCTCCAGCCCCGCCGCGCCGCCAGGTTGCGGGCATGGCTGTGCCCACGTTTCCTGATCCCAGGTTGGACGCGGTCGTCGGCCGCCAGCAGGCAGAGCACAAGGCCCATCACCACGAAGCCGATGGCCGTATTCGGCGCCATGGGCACGTAGCTGGCGCGGACGCCCATCAAGAACGGCTGACCGATCGCCGTGCCGGCAAGTGCGGCGCTGCCAATGATTGCGGACGACATGCCGCAGCCGAGTGCCAGCCGCGGCAGCGTGCGCGTTGTCCCTACGCCGTTGCCCACGGTCCACTTCCCTGGGCCCTTGAAAGGGCCGCTGGAACCCACAAATGGAACGGATGCCTTCAGCGTAATTCTCCGGAAACCTCAGTCCGCCTGCAACGCGTCCGGGCTCCAGAGCACTTCGAAGCCGGCGCTTGCCAGGTATCCGGCCACCTCCTCCGGGCTGCGCTGATCGACGACGGGGAACTGCTCGCTCCCGCCCTGCGGCCGATCTGCCGTACGGTACCCTCCCGGCGCGGTGGAGCTACCCGCGCTCATCTGCGTGACGCAGGCTCGGGCCAGCCGATCGCGGAGCGGGGCCGGCTCGCGGGTCGAGAGCACCAGGTTGGCATTCGGCACCGCCGTCCGCAACGCGCAGTAGAGCCTGATGAAGAGCTCGTCATCGACGAGGAAGGGCGGCCGGAAGCCCTCGGGTGCTTCGTGGATGCGCGGCAGGCTGAACGACAGTTTCAGGTCCGGAAACCGCTCGAGCAGGTAGCGGCCGTGTGCGATCAGGGCGTCAAGCTCGCGGAGCGGGTCGCCCAGGCCCAGCAGGATACCCAGGCCGATGCGGCGGATGCCCGCCAGCGCGGCACGCTCCGGGCCTTCCAGCCGCCAGTCGTACCAGGCCTTGGTTCCCCGGGGATGGTAGGTGCGATAGTCTTCCGCGTCGTACGTCTCCTGGTAGAGCGTGACGCCGGCCGCGCCGGATTCGTGCAGCCGGGTGTAATCGAGCGTGCTCTGAGGCGCCACCTCGACCGCGATGTCCAGCCCCCGGTCGTTCAGGGCCGAGACGATCCCGGCCAGGTAATCCACCGTGATCAGCCGGGGGTACTCGCCGGCCACGACGAGCACATGCCGGAAGCCGTGCCGACAGAGAACCTCGGCCTCGGCAAGCGCCGCGCTCTCGTCGAGCCGCGACCGCTCCATCGAATTGGGATAGCGAAATCCACAATAAAGACAGTGGTTGATGCAGTGGTTCGAGACGTACAAGGGTGCATACAGCAGCATCGGACGGACGGAGTTGCCGCGAGGCGTGTGGAAATGCTTCGCGGTGACCGTGTGCGCCACTTGCTCGACCTGATCCACGGGACGAGCCGGATCAAGGCAGAGCTCGACCGTCTCGCCGAGCGAGCTCCCCGTGCTCGGTCTTCAGCATGGCTCGTAACGACCGCGCCGGCCGGGGCTCGCGACTGCTCAGCGTGTTCGCCAGTGCGTCCAGTCGCCGGGTCAACTCGGCCTGGTCGACGGTCAGGTGCCCGGCATTGTGGTTCAGCAGCTGGTATCGCCAGCGCTCGACCTGGTCGGCCAGGCCGAGGCGGTCGCCACGGGACGTCGTGGGTCCGCTCGCGAGCGCCTCCCTGACCCGGGCCATGAGCGCCAGCCGCACCTCGGGGTGGTCGTTGACGCGGAGAACAAGCTCCTCGAGCTCACGGTAAACGGCGCCGGCCTCGGCGGTTGCCATCGCGGCAGGTTCCCCCAGGTAGAACGCTGAAACGTTGCACCTCTTGTAGCACGGAAATTACGTCTCGATCCAGATCGGACCGGCACGGCCACGTTTCCACTCCCGCAGCGCCAGCGGGACTCCGGCTGTCATCGAGAGCAGTCCCAGGACGATCGGAACCCAGCACAAGCGCAGGGGCCACGACTCCTGGTCGGGGCCTGCCGATGGGGCCACGCGGCGCCGCTCGGCCGAGCCGAGCAGGTGATCCTCCGTGAACTCGCTTTCGGGAACGGGACCGAACGTGCGCTCGACGACAGCCAGCGTATTGCTTGCCGGCTTGCCGTCCTCTGAGCGGCCCGTGCTCTGGTCCGACACAAACAGCGGCACGCCGTCCCGGGACTCGTAGACCGTATCGCTCGTCCAGACTGCTCCGGTTGGCGACACTGATTCGTCGTGGAGCGTACGGTAGTCAGCGGCCGAAATCTCCAGGACCAGCTTGCGGAACCCCGGGTGCCCGGCGGCGGTGGCTTCGAGGACGAGCCGGAAGAACGGGCCCTCGGGTTTCGTGTGCCGTTCGAACGCGGTCACCTGGAAGCAGATGGGGTCCACCAGTTCCGTGGCGAAGTTCGCCTGGGAGAGAAGCGGGAGTGCACCGGCGGCAACAGGGTCCCTGACCGCGATCTCGCTGGTCATGTGCCGGTACGCGCGCTCGGGCGGGACGCTCGGGTCCTGGTGGATCTCCCAGGCATCGGCGGCCGACTGGCGCTCGGCCCGGAACGAGTGGGACGGGTGTGCCAGGTAAATCTCCTCGCGGTTCCCCGAGTACACGATGCGCACGCTGGAGAGTGCGCCGGACCGCTTCAGCTCGTAGCGCCAGCGGAAGCGGTGCGGAAGCTGGCCCTCCTCGATGGTCTCGTGCCTCCGCTCGGCCACCAGGCGCACCTCCCGGTACGGAGCGAGTATCCGCTCGCAGGCGGCCAGGTACGCTGCCGTGAATTGCTTCCATTCCTCTGGTTTCACGTTCGGCCCCAGAGGCAGCGACGCGATCCAGGCGGCGTGGTAGCCGCCCGGCCCGATGGACGCCTGGAGGTCGGCCTCGTAGTCGCGGTCGAGCTGCTCGAGTGTGATCCCCACGATTCGCTCCAGGTCGCTGGCGAACTCGCGCCGCCGGCAGGTGGCGTAGAGCTCCACGAAACGATCCGGCCCGAATCGGCGGAGCAGATAATCGACCAGCACCGCTCCCTGGACATAGACGGGATAATCGTGACGGCCATACCAGTCGGGGCCGGTCAGCTCTGCCAGCGACAGCCAGCGCCCGCCCTCCTGCTGCGACAGGGCGCGGACACGGTGGCTGATGGCAGAGGCCAGCGAGGCGGCCTCGGCCCATCCCTCCATGAGGATCGCGGGCGGTTCCGAGTCGGCGGTACAGAACTGGCTGAGCACAACATGGGCCACCTCGTGCCGGTCCAGGGTGGTCAGGCCCTCCGCATCGGGCGCCTGCCAGTGGCCCTCCACCGGGCTGCCCATGCACATCCCGAGGATGGCCTTGCCGCCGATACCCAGCAGCTCTCCTCGGACCCAGTGAACCTTCCGTGTGCCGGTTCGACCCAGCCGCGCTTCGAGTGCGCGGATGTGCCGGTCCATGGCGGCGACCTGGTATTCCGGGCTCTTCATGGGCGCCGAGATCATCACCACGCGCTCGCCCACGGTTCGCACCGGGTACTGGAATCGGGCCACCAGGTCGAGGATCGATTCGCCGAACGGCATGAGCAGCTTGATGGGGAGGTTGAGCGTGAACTGGCGTCCGTACGCCACACCGAAGCCGTACATGAGATGGCTGGTGAGCAGGCCCAGTGGAGGCAAGCCCAGCAGCAGGCAGAGCAGCGCGTGCCTGCGGCCCGGCCCGCGGATCAGCCGCCAGGTTCCCAGCATCAGTAGCGAGATTCCCGCTGCCAGCACCAGCAGCAGTGCGGCCGTCACCGGCAAGAAATGCGGATGCCAGGCGCCCAGCCGGAGCATGGCCAAGAGCAGTGCAAGAAAACCCAGCCAGGCGAGCCATACCGTCGTGGACAGGACAGAAAGGAGCCCGGAGGTCTTCATTTCAGAGTTTCATCAGCCCATCAGGATAAATCCGGAGCCACTCGCGATTCCGGCGGAGCGGACCCGCACACCATTATCGTACACATGTCGGACGCTCGTGTGAAGCACGGGGGCGAACGGCGGGTCAAACTTCGGAAGCCGCCTCCGCGCCAGGGCGCCGTCTCGGTTGGTCCTGGCCGAAGGCCAGGAACACTGCCAGCAGCGCGAACAACACGCCGACCGGCGCAACCGCCATGTAGGTGATCCTGTGGTCGGAATGAGGGCTTTTTGGAAGTTCGGCCTCGTCAACCCGCTCGATGAATGGTCCTGTCTTCGGCAAGGCAAACTCGAGTTGCTCCAGCTTGCGGCTGGCGACACGGTACGCCGAGTAACCCCGCTCCAGGTCGTCTCTCACGAAGCTGGCATCCACCTGGTTCACGTGAGAGTTCCACACGCCGCCGTCTTGCCGCCTGGCGGTGCCCCGATCGAGCTCGCCGGACTGCCCGGCCTTGGCGGCAAGGGCATCATCGGCCTTCGCGAGTTCGCGTAGCCTGTTCCTCAACCCCTCGATTCGCTGCTTGAGACCGTCTGTATACCTGGCCAGATCGCGACGTGCACCCTCGAACTTATTTCGCACTGATATGAACTTGCCTGAATTCGTCCGTCCGTCAGACTCATCAGCCGCCAGGTACGCGGCGTACGCTCTGATGACTATGTTCACGGCATCGCGCGCTTCTTCCGGTGATGAAGCCTCATACGCGACCCGGATGAAGTGAGTCTTTTCCAGGATCCGTAAGTCAAGTCTTCCGCGGAGCTCGGTCCTGGGATCATGCGAATCCTTGATCGCTGCGCATTTCGCGAGGGAAGGATCCATGAGCGCAAGGGCCAGTACGGGATTGCTCCGGATCGTCTCGATTTCCGTCTGGAGGTAGTCGAGTTTCGAGTCGGCCTCGTCGCGGCCCTGGGACGTCCCGAAAAGATCGGGGTACGATTCGACCTTGATCAGGCCGTAAGCCAGGTAGGTCGGCTCGATGTATCGATCGATGAGGTAAGCCAGCGGGCCGGAGATCACCACCCAGAGAAAGGCGATCCGCCACCGGTTGCGCGTGATGCGATTCAATCTGCCTGCCCAAAGGCTGCCGGGCGGCTGGGATTCGTGTGCTTCTGACGTGCTCTGAGGATGTGTCATCGCTTGCTCCCGAAGACCGAAAACCTCCGTCGCAGGTCGGCTTGTGACTCGAGCGCATCGCTTGCCGGCGCATGGAGCCGAACGATACCAGAATTGCACTCCGTTCACAAAGGCTCAGAGCCGTTCGGGCCGCCGGCGGCTGGGACTGGGCTCGCAGCCTTGTTTTATCTTTGTTAAAATTTCGCTTCCCGCCACGACAACGGCCGGCTCCGCCAGGAGAACCGGCTGGCCTGGAGAAGCGATGATGCGCGTGTTCGGATACCTGGGATACCTGAGCTTGAACGGCCTCTTGCTGGCGAGTTCGCTGGTTACGGAAGCCAGGGCGGATCAGCCGGCCACTCCGTCTCCGGTGCCGGGCCGGAAGCCGGCAGCGAGCCCAGGGGTGCTCGAGTCGACCGTCCGTCCCATCCTGAACCGCTATTGCATTGGCTGCCACGGAGCAAGCAAGCCGAAAGCCGGGCTCAACTTGACCGGCTTGACGGTTGCAGACGGCGCCGCGGAGCCACAAGCTGCTGACCAGCGTCAAGGAGAACCTGCAAGGCGGCACCATGCCGCCGGAGGACCGGCCGCAGCCGACGACGCAGCAGGTCGACACCGTGTTGCAATGGATCAACTCCGAGCTGGCGAAAGCGGAGTGCGGGCGGACGGTGGACCCGGGACGGGTGACCATCCGCCGGCTGAACCGAGCCGAGTACAACAACACGATCCGCGAGCTGGTCGGCCTGGATTTCCATCCCGCCGATGACTTTCCCTCGGACGATGTCGGTTACGGCTTCGACAATATCGGCGACGTGCTGTCGATACCGCCAATCCTCATGGAGAAGTACCTGGCGGCCGCCGAGTCGATCGCCGTCGAGGCGATCGTGGCCGACACGAACCGCCCGGCGCCGATCAAGACCTGGGACGCTGGCTCCCTTGGCGACGCGGCCGGCGGCAGCCCCGCCGACAACATGCGGGTGCTCAGCTCGCAGGGAGAGATCCATGTCGAGCACGCCTTCCCCCGCGACGGCTCCTACGCCCTGCGGGTTCGCGCCTGCGGGCAGCAAGCCGGCCCCGAGCCGGTGCGCATGGGCCTGCTGCTTGACGGCAGGCCGCTCCGGCAGATTGAGGTGAAGGCCGTGGAGGGGAGCCCGCAGAGCTATGAGCACAGCCTGCGGGTCCGCGGGGGGAGGCACGTGTTCGCCGTCGCCTTCCTCAATGATTATTACATGCCCGACGCCCCCGACCCGCGGCAGCGCGACCGCAACCTGCTCGTTGACAGCCTGGAGATTGAGGGGCCGCTCCGCACCGCCGGCGAGCCGCTGCCGGCAAGCCACAGGCGGATCATCTTCCAGACGCCGAAACGGCCCGAGGACTGCTCGGCCTGTGCCGAAGCAGTGCTGCGCAAGTTCGTCAGCCGGGCGTACCGCCGGCCCGTGAGCGGGGGCGAGCTGGCCAGACTGCTGAGATTCGTGGACCTGGCCCGCGAGAACAGCGACAGCTTCGAGCGCGGCATCCAGCTTGCCGTGCAGGCGACGCTGGTGTCGCCCCAGTTCCTCTTCCGGGTGGAGCTCAACCGGGGCAAGCGGCGCTCCGGCGGCAAGAACGGCAGCGAGGTTGCCGCCATACCGCTCAACGACTTCGAGGTCGCCTCCCGGCTGTCGTACTTCCTCTGGAGCAGCATGCCCGACGATCGAGCTCTCAAGCCTGGCCCTGGCCGGCAAGCTGCACACCGAGGAGAACCTCACCCGCCAGGTCCGGCATATGCTGCACGACCCGAGGGCGCAGGCACTCGTGGAAAACTTCGCCGGCCAGTGGCTCCAGCTCCGCAACCTGGCCGCCGTGAACCCGACCGCGAACAGTTCCCCGCCTTCGACGAGCCGCTTCGCCAGGCCATGCAAAGGGAGTCGGAACTGTTCTTCGCCTCGGTGATGCGCGAAGACCGCAGCATCCTGGACTTCCTCGATTGCGATTTCACCTACCTGAACGAGCGGCTGGCGCGGCACTACGGCGTGCCGGGCGTGGCCGGAGACCAGTTCCGACGGGTGAAGTTGAAAAGCCACCAGCGCGGCGGACTGATCACCCAGGCCAGCATCCTCACGGTGACCTCGAACCCCACGCGCACCTCGCCCGTGAAGCGCGGGCGCTGGATCCTGGAGCAAGTGCTGGGCACGCCGCCGCCACCCCCGCCGCCGAACGTGCCGCAGCTCTCCGAGGACAGGAAGGCTCTTTCAGGCACGCTCCGCCAGCGCATGGAGCAGCACCGCTCGAACCCGAGCTGCGCCGGCTGCCACAGCCGGCTCGACCCGCCCGGCTTCGGCCTGGAAAACTTCGACGCCATCGGCGCCTGGCGCGACAAGGAAGCCGCCCACCCGATCGATGCCTCCGGCAAGCTCCCCTCGGGCGAGGCCTTTCAGGGTCCGGCCGAGCTGAAGACGATCCTCAAGGCCCACAAGCGCGAGTTCACCCGCTGCCTCACCGAGAAGCTGCTGGTCTACGCGCTGGGCCGGGGACTGGAGGATTTCGATCAGTGCACGGTGCAGAAGATCGCCGATGCGGTCGCCGCCAGCGACTACCGGTTCAGCCGGCTGGTGCTCGAGATCGTCAAGAGTGATGCGTTCCTGAAGCGCCGGGGGTGATCCGGCGACTGCTTCACGAGAGCTGATGAGAACGGCGTTTCCCTTCCTCCCTCCGCGGTCCAGGAACCCAAGGAATGAGCCCACAACACGGCAAGCTGCTCTCTCGACGCACGGTACTGCGCGGACTGGGAACCGCGATCGCGCTTCCCTGGCTGGAGGCGATGGCCCCGGCCGCCAGCCCCGTCGCGCCCGGACCGAAACGCATGGCGTTCCTGTACGTGCCCAACGGCGTGCACATGCCGGACTGGCGGCCCGGGCAGGAGGGTGCCGGCTTCACGCTGCCGCATCTGCTGGAGCCGCTTGCCCCCTACCGCGACGACCTGCTGGTGCTCACCGGCCTGGAGCAGCACAACGCCGAGGCCCTGGGCGACGGACCCGGCGACCACGCCCGGTCGCTCTGTTGCTTCCTCACCGGCGTGCACCCGCTGAAGACCGACGGCGCCAACATTCACGTGGGCATCTCGGCCGACCAGGTCGCCGCGCAGAAGATCGGCGGCCACACGCGGCTGCCGTCGCTGGAGCTGGGCGTGGAGCGGGGCGGTCAGTCGGGCAACTGCGACTCGGGCTATAGCTGTGCCTACTCGTCGAACATCTCCTGGCGTTCGCCCGAAACCCCGGTGGCCAAGGAGATCAACCCGCGCCTTGTCTTCGACCGGCTCTTCGCCGGCCGGACCGCCACCGGCAGCCGCGCCGAGCAGCAGAAGCGCGACCTCTACCGGCGGAGCATCCTGGACTTCGCCATCGGCGACGCCCAGCAACTGCGCGGGCGGCTGGGCATGAACGACCGCCGCAAGCTCGACGACTACCTGACCTCGATCCGCGAGATCGAACAGCGGATCGCTCGTGCGGATTCAGCCCCGGACCTGCCCCCGGGGCTGGCCCGGCCCGCCGGTATCCCCCGCGAGTACGCCGAGCATATCCGGCTCATGTTCGATATCATCGCCCTGGCCTTCCAGACCGACTCCACGCGCATCTGTACCTTCATGTATGCCAACGAAGGCTCGACACGCCCCTATCCGTTCCTGGGCGTCCCGGACGGCCATCACGACCTCTCGCACCACGGCGGCGACCCGAAGAAGCACGCCAAGCTCAAGAAGATCAACCGCTTCCACATCGAGCAGTTCGCCTACCTGCTGGGCAAGCTGAAAGCCGTCCGCGAGGGCGAGCACTCGCTGCTGGACAGCACGATGATCGTCTACGGCAGTGGCATCAGCGACGGCGACCGCCACAACCACGACGACCTGCCAGTCCTGCTGGCCGGCCGTGGCGCAGGCAGCCTCAAGCCCGGCCGCCACGTCAAGTACTCGCCCCAGCCCCTGAACAACCTCTACCTCTCACTGCTTGACCGCATGGGTGCCCCGGTCGACCGCCTCGGTGACAGCACCGGCCGCTTGCCCCGGCTGGACGGATAGGCAATCGCACGCCCGGCCGCTCCCCACGTGGGGCACGATTCCGATCGTGCCATTCTTTCCCTCCCCACGTGGGGCACGATTCCGATCGTGCCATTCTTTCCCTTCCCACGTGGGGCACGATTCCGATCGTGCCATTCTTTCCCTCCCCACGTGGGGCACGATTCCGATCGTGCCATTCTTTCCCTCCCCACGTGGGGCACGATTCCGATCGTGCCACTGGGGTTATTTGAATCAAGGAATGACACGTATGGACACGGGTCCCTCGAGAATCGCCAGGCCGTCCGGTCTCGAAGCAACGTCCCGGGTGCCCGTCAAGTACGCTCTTGCCTGTCGCTTACACATTCAACCCCACGGCCCGCATGAGCGCAATGGCGTTGGAATGCTCCACCACGCCGGGCCGCATCGTGTAGTCGAAGTGCATCTGGCCGTTCTCGAAATGGTCGGCGAAGTGCACGTTCACGGCCTGTGGACCGATCCCCTCGGCAATCTTCGCCAGCGCCAGGTCGTGCGTCGTGATCAGGCCGATCGCTCCGCGGTCCAGAAGGCCGCGCAGCACCGCCTCGGCACCCCGGCGGCGATCGTCCGAGTTCGTGCCGTGGAAGAGCTCATCGAAGAGGAACAGGAGCGGCAGCGGACCGGCCGCCAGGTCCACAACCTGACGCACGCGCGTGATCTCGGCATAGAACCGCGACTTGCCGGCCTGGAGTGAATCCTGAATCCGCAGCGTCGCCCCGACGGACAGCGGCGAGAGCGACAGCCTGGCCGCCCGCACCGGTGCGCCCGCCAGTGCCATCACGGCCGCCACGCCCACCGATCTGAGCAACGTGCTCTTGCCCGACATGTTCGACCCGCTCACCACTGCCGCGTGCACCTGGGTTCCCAGGCTCAGGTCGTTGCGTACGCATTGTGACACCGCCAGCAGCGGATGCCCGAGCGCCTCGGCCTCGAATCGAGCCGGGCCGGGCACGACCTCCGGGAACACGTCGGCCGGGTTCTCCGCCGCGTAGGCCGCCAGCGCCGAGATCGCCTCGAACTCACCCACGGCCTTCAGCCAGGTGGCGATGCACGGTCCCGCGGTCCCGCGCCATGCGTCGATCACCATGGCGAGCTGCGTTCTCCAGAGCAGCAGTGCCGCGATCGGCAAGAAGAACTGGTTCCTACGCGTCTCAAGCAGGTGGACCAGCCGGGCCAGGCGGCGAATCTGCCCCGAGGCCGGTCGGCCTCCCGTTTGAAGCGAGTGACGCACCCGCTCCAGCAACGGCCGACCGCACGGCTCTCGCTCGATGCGATCGAGCAGGTCGCTCAGCAGTACGAGGTCGGCCGAACGTTCGCTCACGGCGGCAAGCACATGATCGACCCGGGACCGCAGCGCCATGGCGAATGCGGTCTCCAGCGCCAGCCCGGCGAGCAGCCAGCGCAACGGCAGGTCGAGGAAGAACCAGCCCAGCACCGCGGCCGTGCCGAAAAGTGCCAGCGCCGCGGCCGCGATCGGTAAGGCCCTGCCGTGAAAGACGCGCGGGGCGTTCCCCCACCCGGCGAGCGCTTCCGGATCGATGGCCGACCTGACGTCCGAGCCGTACAGCTCCAGGTCCTCGCGGAGATTCAGCCTGGGCCGCAGCTCGGTGATCGCCTCGTGCCGCTCCGCGATCGATTCCGGCGCCGCGGGTGCCAGCAGCCAGGCGGCCAGCGTCTCTTCCCCGGCTCGAGTGCGGGCCGTGCACAGCCGCTCGAATAGTGAGCCGCGACCGAACAGGTCCAGGTCGGCGGCGTAGGGATGGTTCAGGTCCAGGAACGAGTCGCCGCCCACCCCGGTCCCGGCCCAGCGATCGTCGAGCCTGGCCAGCCCGCGTGCGTAAAAGGAGGCCGCTCGATCCGCGCCGGACCTGCCTTCGCAGCGGTTCGTGCACCAGCACCAGCCCGATGAACAGGACCAGCGGAACGCTCAGCCAGAGGGCATCCGGCCAGTGCATCCAGTAAATGAAGAACGCCAGCACAAGTCCCACGGAAAACACAGCCAGCCGGGCGTCGGCCACCTGATGCTCCCGCCGGCTGGCACGCTTGTGAGCCATTTCCCGGTCGTCCCGCCGGCGCTCGTACTCGGTGCGGAGATCATCCTCCGCCTTCGTCTTCTCTACTGCGTTCATTCGCGCATTCTGATCCACCGCATCATGCTCCACAGGCAAAGGGCCAAGGTAGCGAGACCCACCACCGCGCTCAAGCATCGCGCACCGGGGCAAAAAGTGCGTCGCCCGAAAAGTAGTGTACAGAAGTTGACAATCTGTCGATACCTGGTTCCAATGCCATGGGCGCAGTCAACGGCCTTCGGGCCAGGTCCCAGGATTTCAGGGGGGTTTCTCATGACCTATGCCGAAATGCTTCTGCCCGAGTTCGACCAGGAAATGGCCAGCACGCGCAAGGTTCTCGAGCGCATCCCGGATGATAAGCTGGACTGGCAGCCGCATCCGAAGTCGCACACGATCGGGTGGAACGCCAATCACCTGGCGAACCTGCCGGATTGGCTCGTGCACGCGTTGAACTCGACATCGCTGGACACCGCCCCGGTCGGTGGCGAGCCGTTCCGGTTGCCGAACCTGGGCAGCCGGGCGGAGATCCTTGAGAGTTTTGACCACAACGTCGCGGCCGCGCGGGCAGCGCTCGTGGCGGCCACGGACGAGGAGATGGGGTGCACGTGGACCTTGTTACGGGCCGGCAATCCGATCTTCAGCATGCCCAGGTCCACCATCGTGAGGTCGTTCGTCCTCAACCACATCGTTCACCACCGGGCCATCCTGTGCGTCTACCTGCGCTTGAACGACATCCCGGTCCCCGGCATGTACGGCCCCTCGGGTGACGAATAACCAGCGGGAATGCCCGCACGAGGAACGGCGGCGCGAGGGTGGCGGCGGCTCGGGCGGAGGTCTTCCGCGCAAGCTCCAGATATAGCCCGGTACTCACTGTCCAGGAGTGAGCCGATGGAAATCCTCCGCCGCGCCCAGGTCGGCTAGCAGGACGCCGGGAAGCGGCCTGTCCTTGTGCGTATGTGGCAGCCGCTGTTCCACCGGGCCACTCCAGTCTCTACCTTCGTGGCAGAAACTCGGAAGCGCAGTTGAACCTTACGCAAATCGCGTGTAGAGTAACGCAGAATGCGTGAAACAAAACCGCTCGACGCCCTGATGCCCAGAACACGCCAGCGCATCCTGGCTGTGCTGTACGGGGATGCTTCCAGGGAATGGTATCTCTCGGATCTCGCCCGGCGTCTTGAGGTACGGCCGTCGAGCCTTCAGCGAGAGCTCGCTGCGCTTGTCGCGGGAGGGATCCTGCGTAGGCGTGCAGATGGAAACCGGGGCTATTACGCGGCAGAGACCTCGAGTCCGATCTTTCCAGAACTTCACGGGCTTTTCCTCAAGACGGCGGGGCTGAGAGATGTCCTGGCCGGGTGCCTGCAACCACTTCGCGAGCGCATCGACGTCGCCTTCGTTCATGGTTCTATTGCGCGGCAGGAGGAAGGTCCTGGCAGCGACGTGGACTTGATGGTCATCGGCCGCCTGGGACTTGCCGAGCTTGCCCTTGCGCTGAAAACCGCGGAGGAAAAGCTTCTCCGCCCGGTGAACCCGTCCATTTACACTCCGGAAGAGGTCGCAAAGAAGATCTCCGAAAGGCATCATTTTCTTATCACCGTGAGCAGCCGCGAGAAGCTCTTTGTGGTTGGGGATCAGCATGACCTGGAGGCAGTTACTCAATTCCAACCGGGTCCGGCCGCACGCCACAAGCAAGTCGGAGCTGGATGACCTTCGGACCGTGATCGCGCGGGACCTTCGCGATGCAAGTCTTGCCGGGCTTTCGGCGGACCGCGCTTTTGCAACGGCCTACAACGCTGCCCTCCAAACCGCGAAGATGGCGATCGCCTGCGCCGGTTACCGGGCCACCGGACAGGGTCACCATCAAGTGAGTTTTGAAGCCGCTTCCAATTGAGAAACGCGCCGTTTCCGGAGGAAGACCTCGGCTCGCCCAAGGTGCTTCAAGTCCTGGCGGAGCGGTCCTGGAACAGCTTGATACGTCCGCGGTCCTTTACAGCTTCCGTCCCGTCTGCTAGGCTCGCGCTGTGGTGCAATTCGGCGTGGTGCAAGCCGTTCCGGAACGGCCGGCGTGCCAAGGGCCTTCACTTCCATGAGCTCTCAGGCTGAAGTCCATTCGATCGATGCGCTCAAGGACTTCCGCA
Source organism: uncultured Planctomycetaceae bacterium (assembly GCA_963833985.1). Taxonomy (GTDB): domain Bacteria; phylum Planctomycetota; class Planctomycetia; order Isosphaerales; family Isosphaeraceae; genus Aquisphaera. The sequence continues at coordinate 3,001,445 of CAWIAD010000001.1, read as the reverse complement.
CGGCGCTGGCGCTCTATGCCGACGATACGCTGGCGGCACTGGGGGCGGTCGAGTTCGAGGTGCGACGCACCGGACAGTGGCTCCAGCAGGACCGGCCCTATTACTGGCAAGAGCAGATCAAGCGGCGGCGCGAGGAAGTGGCGGCGGCGCGGGCCGAGGTCTTTCGCCGCAAGCTCCAGAAGAAGCCGGACTATTCGCCCTCGCTGAGCGAGCCGATGGAGATCCTCCGCCGCGCCGAGGCCGGGTTGCAGGACGCCGAGAAGCGGCTCCTGCTGGTGCGCAAGTGGCAGCCGCTGTTCCACCAGGCTGCACTTGAGTATCACGGCAGCATCCAGAGGATCAAGGAGCTGGCCGCCTCCGACATGCCACGCGCGCTCAACCTTCTCACCCGCATCATCGACGCGCTGGAGGCCTACCTGCAACTGGCGCCGCCGGCTATGGCCGCACCGGCGAGCCTGGACCAGGCCGCGCCGCAAGCCGCGGTGACGGCCGCGCCTGCCGCCTTCCAGGAGATCGCGGTCAAGGCCATCGAGGAAGAGCCGGCCGAGTCTGCGCCGCAGCCGCAAGACGAACCGATGCGTGAACCCGACGAGAGGTGAGTCCGCATGCCAAACGCGAAAGTTCTGATGGGCGCGAATCGGCTGAAGCAGACGCTGCGCTCGCTCAAGGACCAGTGGCTGATCACCGAGGCGACCTGGGGCGACGCGGTGCGCCACAGGTTCGAGGACCGCTACCTGGCGCCGCTGGATCCGGCCATCGACGCCGCGGTCACGGGCATGCAGAAGGTGGCCGAGGTACTCGACCAGGTGCGCCGCGATTGTTCCGACCGGAGTGAGAGCCTGTGAGCACATCGAGCGCCCTGCGCACCATTGCCGGCACGGAGCCGCCGGCCCCTTCCAGTCCTCTGGACGGAAAGGTTGCTGCTGCCTCCCACGACCTGCCCGGCCGCCAGAGCGCGGCCCTGCGCGAGCTCTTGCGGCTGACGGCCGAGCGCGCCGCGGCCGAGAAGGACGTCGAGGAAACGCGGGCGTCCAACGACGCCAGGGTGGAGACCGAATACGCGAAGTCGCGGCAGGGATTCGTTGACAAGTACCAGGCGCTCGACCGCGAGGCCCGGGCCGACGACGAGCAGCGCAGGCGGTCGATCGTGAACGCCGCGATGACCGGAGAGGCCAGGACCAAGGCAGATTTCGCCTCGTCCAGCCGGCGCATCGCCGCCGAGTTCGATGCTTTGCGCGAGACGGCCAAGAGTGACTACCAGCGCGCACGCGGTGTCGCTGCCAGCCAGCTCGAGGCCGGCAAGCGGAAGGCGGCCGGCGAGCACACCAAGGAATTGCAGCCGATCAGCTCGGCCGTCCAGGCGAGCGACGGGTTCCGCGAGCGGCTGGCGCGGCTTGCCGCCGAGTACGTCAAGTTCCAGCTCAAGCCCGACCCGCCCGCCCCGGCGCGAATCGTACGACAAGTTCCAGCCGCCGGTGGACGAGGCCTTCAACCGGCTGGGACGGATGGAGCCGGCGGTCAACCTGCTGGAAAAGCTGGTCATCCCGAAGATGATGAAGGGTGCGCGTGAGGCCTGGACTTTCGTGGTCCCGCTGCTTCTGTGCGTGGTCGTCGCCATCCTGCTGGAGCTGCCCGCCGCCGGCATCGCCGGTCTGGCCGTCACCGGCCTGGCCCTGGGCGGGCTGTTGCGCACCTGGCTGGTGCAGATCTCGAAAAAGCAGCTCCAGCGGCTTTACGACCCGCTCATGCAATCGCTGGCGGACGTCACGGCCCTGCTGGACTACGGCCGCGCAGGCCGACGCCCGCCACGCCGAGGAGCGCAAGCGGCTGGCCGCCAGGCATGAGGAGGAGCAGGCGCGGGCCAAGGAGCAGCACGTCCGGACCATCGAGCAGGGTGAGGCCCGGCGCGACGAGCAGATCCGCCACATCAATGAGGTTTACGCCCAGCGGATGGTGGACGTCCAGACCACCCAGGCCACGGCGATGAGCGAGGCCGTCGACGCGAACCGCCAGCGGATGGCCGAGCTCAAGGTCCAGACCGAGCGCGGCCTGGTGAAGCTGGACGAGAACTACCAGAGCCTGAAGGAGCAGGTGAAGTCCCGCTACGAGAAGAAGTGGGCCGCCATGGCCGGCCGCTGGCGCGAGGGGATGGAGCGGGTGACGGCCGAGCTGGCGGCCGTGCGCCAGGCCGTGGACGCGGTCGGCCCGCCATGGGACGATCCGTCGTGGGCCGACCGGCCCCTGCCCCGTTCTCTGCCGCCGGTGCTGCGGCTGGGAGAGGCGGCTGTCGACCTGGCGAGCCTGCCCGGTGGAGTCTCGAGCGATCCGCGGCTCATGGAGGGAATTCGCCGGCGGTTCGATCTGGCGGTGATGCGCGCGTTCCCCGGCGCGGCAAACCTGCTCATCGAGACGCCGCCGGAGGGCCGGGCCGCGGCCGTGGCCGTGCTTCAAGCGTCGATGTTCCGCATCCTCACCAGCCTGCCGCCGGGAATGGTGCGGTTCACGATCGTCGATCCCATCGGAATCGGCCGCAACTTCGGCGCGTTCATGCACCTGGCCGACTTCGACCCCGCGCTCGTGAACGGTCAGGTCTGGACCGACCCGCGGCAGATCGATGAGCGGCTGGCCGAGCTGGAAGCCCACATGGAGACCGTCACGCAGAAGTACCTGCGGAACGAGTATCCCACCATCGAGGCCTACAACGCCGTGGCGGAGGAAGTGGCCGAGCCCTATCGCGTGCTGGTGATCGCGGATTTTCCCGTCAAGTTTGACGAGAAGGCCGCCGGGCGGCTGGCTTCCATCGCCGCGGGGGGCGTGCCGTGCGGCGTGCTTGTGCTGGCCGCCGTTGATACGTCCCGGACCATGCCGCCGGGCTTCGGGCTGAACGACCTGCGGCCGCACTGTGCCCACCTGGACTGGAAAGAGGGCGATCTCGCCTGGGACGATCCCGACCTTATCCCGTTTCCGCTGGCGCTCGACCCGCCCCCGCCGTCCGAGTTCGCCACCCGGCAGATCCAGAAGGTGGGGGCCGCGGCGCGTGCGGCCAAACGGGTGGAGGTGCCGTTCGACTTCATCGCACCGCCACGCGAGGCGTGGTGGACGCAGGACAGCCGCTCGGGCATCGACATCGCCCTGGGGAAGGCGGGGGCGACCAAGCGGCAGAACCTGACGCTCGGCCAGGGAACCTCGCAGCACGTGCTTATTGCCGGCCGCACGGGCTCGGGCAAGTCCACGCTCATGCACGCCCTGATCACGAACCTGGCGCTCTATTACAGCCCCGACGAGATCGACCTCTACCTCATCGACTTCAAGAAGGGCGTGGAGTTCAAGATCTACGCCACGTTCGGGTTGCCGCACGCCAGCGTGGTGGCCATCGAGAGCGAGCGCGAATTCGGCATCAGCGTGCTCCAGCGGCTGGACCTGGAAATGAAGATGCGGGCCGACCGGTTCCGCGACGCCGGCGTGCAGGACGTGAGCGGCTACCGTAATGCGCCGGGACGACTCCCCTGCCCCGGATCTTGCTCATCGTGGACGAGTTCCAGGAGTTCTTCGTCGAGGAGGACAAGCTCGCGCAGGAGGCCGCGCTCTTGCTCGACCGCCTGGTGCGCCAGGGCCGGGCCTTCGGCGTGCACGTACACCTGGGATCGCAGTCGCTGGGCGGAGCGTTCACGCTCGCCCGCAGCACGCTTGGGCAGATGGCCGTGCGCATCGCCCTGCAATGCAGCGAGGTGGATTCGCTGCTCATCCTGGCCGAGAACAACCTGGCGGCGAAGTGGCTCTCGCGGCCGGGCGAGGCCATCTACAACGATGCCAACGGAGCGCCGGAGGGGAACCACTTTTTCCAGGTTGTCTGGCTTTCCGACGAGCGCAAGGAAGAGTATCTCCGGCAGCTCAGCGCCCTGGGCCGCGAACGTCCCCCGCGCTGGCACGCACGCCGATCGTCTTCGAGGGGGACGCCGCCGCCGACCTGGCGCCAATCCCCTGCTCGGCCAGCAGCTCGATCTACCGGCCTGGCCGGAGACGCCGAAGTCGGCACTGGCATGGGTCGGCGACCCGGTGGCCATCAAGGAGCCGACCTCGGCCCTGTTTCGCCGCCAGGGGGGCAGCCACCTGCTGATCGTCGGCCAGAACGGCGAGGCCGCGGTGGGGGTGACGGCCGCGGCCTTGCTCAGCCTGGCGGCACAGTTCCCTCCGGCACGGAGCGATGGCACGCGCTACGGGGCGCGGTTCTTCGTGCTCGACGGCACTCCCGAGGACGACGAGCAGGCGGGGGCGCTGGCGCGCATCGCGTCGGCCCTGCCGCACGAGGTCAAGGTGGGCGGCTGGCGTGACGCGGCGCCATTCCTTGCGGCGGTGGCCGGCGAGGTGGCCCTCCGCCAGCAGCCAGACTCCGGCGACGGGCCCGAGATCTTCCTGCTCATCCACGACCTGTCGCGGTTCCGCGACCTGCGCCGGCGCGAGGACGACTTTGGCTTCGGCCGCAAGGAAGACGAGCTGACTCCGCCCGACCACCTCGACATCATCCTGCGGGAGGGCCCGGGCTTCGGCGTTCACCTGCTGGCCTGGTGCGACACCGTGAACAACCTGAACCGCTATGCCACGCACCAGCAGCTCCGCGAGTTCGCCATGCGGGTGCTCTTCCAGATGAGCCCGACGGACTCGGGCGGATTGCTCGATTCACCGGCGGCCAGCAAGCTTGGCCCGAACCGCGCGCTCTTCGCCAGCGAGGAGCAGAACCGGCTCGAAGAAGTTCCGGCCTTACGGCCTGCCGCCGGAGGAGTGGGTCAGGAGCATGGGCGACCAGCTCCGGAAGCGCACGCAGCCGTGAGCCTGGACGCCGCGTGCTAGGCTACTGGCGGGCGCCGATCCGAACCGAATCTGGATCGCCGGGGACCCCCGGGCAGAAAGGCTGGCTCACCTTGGCAATTCTCGAACACTCGTGCGCGCTTCCCAGTTCCCACATGGCAGCCCTGGCGGAAGGATTTCGGCCGGTGGAAGCCATTGACCTGGCACTGCCGGATCGGCTGTTGAGTTTCGTGGTCGACGGCACGGATGAGGCCGCCCTGGTGTTGCTGGGAAGTGCCCCGAACGCGGCCCTTCTGCTGGGGATCGACCTCTCTTACGGCGGCCTGCCGCCATCCAGCCGGCAGACGCCGGTACCGGCCTGGGATGTGCTTCTGGATAGCGCTTCGGAGCTACCCGCGCCGGTCCTTCTGCGGTTCGCGAAGGTCTTCTCGGCGACCCTCGGACCGGGCAAGATCCTCGTGCACATTGCTGGAAAGGGCGCGGTCGTGCACCAGATGATCGCTTCCTTGCAACCGCTCTCGCCGCCCCCCTGGCTGGAGCTGCTCATTCGACTGGGCGCCCGGACGGAGTACAAGGGAGCCATCTTCCCGATCCACAAGAACAGGCTCCCGGCGGAAACAGTCGAGCGATTGCTCGAGGCCGACGGTCATGACCCAGAGATGCTCTACAAGCACGCGTTTCCTGCAAGATCTTATGATAGCGTGTCCATGAACGCGATGTCGCTGCTGGGCGGTCTCGGCGGCTACGGCGAGCGCCTTGCCAGGCGGCACGGGCTGGTCCGAAACGCGCTGTGCGACAGCTCCGCCCTGGTGCGTTCCCTGGCAATCGAGACGTTTCAGAAGCTGGCGATTCCCGTTGCCCCGTTTCTGCATGAACTCGCGGGGCTGGCGGCCGGGTCGGCGAAAGGCGTGCGCGAAGGCGCGAGCCTGCTGGTGGGGCAGGCCGGCGCGGCCGCGTTCCCCGCCCTCCGGGCGATCGCCGAGACGGGCAAGCCGGAAGAGCGGGCGCATGCCCTGCGGCTGATCGGCCGGCTCGAGCTGGCCGAGGGACAGGCCTTTCTGCGCGAGCGTGCCGGCTCCGAGAAGACCCCCTCCGTCCGCAAGGTCCTGGATGAGCTGATGCTCCAGGCTGGCCAGCAGTCCGCAGGAGCGCCACGGACGGAGACTCGCGGTGACGTGCTGGCGCACGTTGCCCTGGATGAGGGCTTCCGTTCGGCGCTGGCCGCATGGGGCGGGCACCTCACCGGTGATGAGATCCAGCAGGCTTTTGCCCTGCTCACCGATCCCCAGCCCTGGAGCGTGGATCCGCCCCGGGTCCTGGAGAAAGCGGCGAAGCAGGACCTGGAGGGCCTCAGGCTACTGCTCGCCCGCCCCGAGCTGACACCGCTGCACGCCGTCCGGCTGTTGCGGCTTGCGGGCCTGCTCCAGCCGAGCCCGCATGCCGCGCTGGCGGGTCATCTGGACTACTCCGTACCACGTCAGACGTTCGAGAGGCTGATGGCCGCGTATCGCGACTCGCATCAGCCGCGCCTCAGCCTGCGCGATCTGGCTGATGCGTTCCAGGCAGCGGCGCTCGATCCTGAGACCATCGCCGGCGCCCGGCTCATGCCCGCCTCGTACCGGCGCTTCGATTGGGATGACGAGTCCACCTGGTCTTACTTCGCGGACCGCCAGGACTGGCTGGCACGGCACCTGGAGGCCCCGGCCCGTGCCGCGCGTCACTGGGGCACAGGGATGATGCCTCCGGCGCAGCGAAGGCAAACGATCCTGGCGATCCTCACGGCGTTCCCGGAACCTCCCGCCCGGTTTGTTCCCCGGCTCTGGGACCTGGCGCTGGGTGCCGTGGAGGGGGAGCGCGATCTCGCGTGCAAGTGCCTGGAGAAGCTGCCGGACTGGCGGAAGAGGTTGTTCGATGCCCTGAAGGGAGGCAAGGCGCAGATGCGCAGCGCTGCGATTGGCTGGCTGAAGCGGTCGCGGCCTGAGGGTGCCATCCTGGCGCTCTGCGCGGCTCTCGAGGTCGAGAAAACAGCGGAAGTGAAGGCCGCCCTGGCCAGCGCCCTGGAGAGTCTTGGCGAGGCGCAGGCGGCTGCCTCGACCGCGCAGGCCGACCCGCGCGGCCGCGCGGCGCTCCAGGCGGAGGCTGTCGCCGGCCTGAAGAAGGGCATTCCAGCCAAGTGCTCGTGGTTCCCGTTCGATCGCCTCCCCGCGGTGCGCTGGGGCAGTGACGGCACGCCGATCACGCCCGACGTGGTGCAGTGGCTGGCGGTCTCGGCCTGGAAAACGAGGTCGGCTGAGCCGACGGTCATCCTGCGCGAGCAGGTGAAGCTGATTCACGAGCAGGACGCCCGGCGCCTCGGCGAGAGCGTGTTCGAGGCCTGGCTGGCCGAGGACTTGCGGCCGCCGACGCAGGAAGAACTGACACGCCGGTTGCTTCAGTTCATGACCTGGACCGGTGCGGCGAGCATCGATGAAATTGTCCAGAAGCGGCCCGAGCTGGCACAGGCCGTCGAGTTCGAGCGCAACTGGCCGATGTCCACACGGCCCGAGGACAAGGGGTTCCTGGCGCTGGCTGCGGCCTGCGGGCCGGCCGGCGTGGTCGATCGGATTCGCTCGTACATCAACCAGTGGTACGGCTACCGGGCCGCGCAGTGCCGGGCACTCGTCCAGGTGCTTGCCTGGATCGATCATGCCGAGGCTGTGGCCTTCCTGCTGGACGTGGCGAAGCGTTTTCGGACCGCCACCATTCGCCAGGAGGCGGAGGACCAGGTGCGCAAGCTGGCCGAGCGCAAGCACATGACCGTGGCGGACCTGGCCGACCAATCACTTCCCGACGCCGGGTTCGACGCCGAGGGGAAGCTCATGCTCGATTTCGGCCCGCGGCAGTTCTTCGCGCGGCTGGATGACGATGCCGAGCTGGTGCTCGGGGACGTGTCGGGAACCACGATCGAGAAGCTCCCCGCGCCTGGCAAGAACGACAATCCCGAGCTGGCCGCGGCCGCGAAGACCCGGCTCAGTGCGGTGAAGAAGGAGTCAAGGCGATTCGCAAGCGAGTTGTCGAGCGGCTGCACGAAGCGATGTGCCTCCAGCGCTCCTGGACGTTCGCCGACTGGAAGCGGACGCTCCTGGGCCATCCGGTGGCCGGCCGGCTCTGCACTCGCGTGGTCTGGACCTGGAAGGATGAAGCGGGAACGGTATCGACATTCCGCCCCCTGGAGGACGGTACGCTGACCGATCTGGATGACAACCTGGTCGAGCCTGCCGCGTCCGCCAGCGTCACGATAGCGCACCGGCTGAACCTCCCGTACAGGACGGCCGCGCGCTGGGCCGTTCACCTGGCGGACTTCGAGATCGAGCCCCTGCTCACGCAGTTCGGCCATGCTCCGTTCCGGCTGCCCAAAGACGCGCGGTCGGCCAGAGAGTGGCCCGTCGCGCTGGCCCAGCCGCAGCCATTCGTACCGCTCAGCCGTCGCGCCCGGGGCCTGGGCTACGACCCGGTCGCATTCCGCGTCGAGGACGGCGGCGATCATTTCCTGAGGCATTTCCCTGCCGCGAATCTGCATGCCGAGATCCGCGTCGCCGACTTCGACGAGAAGGAGAACGCCACCCGCCTGTCCCTGTCTTTCCAGTCCGCCGCAACTGGCAAGGCCCCTGGATCCCGGAGCCGCAAGCTGCCGCTGGGAGAGATTCCTCCCGTGCTGCTGAGCGAGTGCCACGCCGACCTGATGAGCCTGGCGGGCGCAGCCGCGGACCCGAGCGTCCCGGACGAGGACGCAGATGCAGAGGGCGAATGAACCGGCGAACGTCCACAGAAAAGTACTGCGGTTCGTCGTCCGGCACGTGCGATTCTTGCGTTCCGGCGCACTGCCCGTCGTGGTAGGGAAGGCGATCCCTGGGTTCCTTGTTGCACTCGGCAGGCAAAAGCATGCCATCCCATTGCCCGGGCGGTTTAACACGATGCAGGTGATCGACCCGGAGCGCAGCGTGGGGTAGCATAAAGCCAGAGCATTGCAATGAGCCCCGTCCGGCACAGTCGCCCGGCGAAGATGCAAGTTGCTGAACAAGGAGATTCCTCGTGCGCTGGGTCACGGTTGCCACCGAGCACGGTCCAAGAGCCTGTGGTGTGAAAGCGGGCCGTTACGTCGACCTGAAGGAAGCGAGCCCGGGCGGGCCGAGCACTCTGAGAGAGCTCGTGGGCTTGCCGCCGGACGCCCAGCGCCAGGCATGGTCGGCCCTGAGCGCCGGCGGGGTGACGTACGACCCTGCTGCTGCCCGCCTGCTGGCGCCGATCCCCGATCCGCGGAAGATCGTCTGTATCGGGCTGAACTATCGCGATCACGCGGCCGAGAGTGGCGTCCCGGCGCCGCCGGAGCCGGTGCTCTTCAGCAAGTATCCCAGCACGCTTATCGGGCATCTCCAGGCTATCGTGCTGCCTCGCGTGAGCCAGCAGGTTGATTACGAGGCCGAGCTGGTCGTCGTCATCGGTCGGGGCGGCAAGCACATCACCCGGGAATCGGCCTGGGAACACGTGGGCGGATACACGGTCGGCCACGACGTCTCGGCCCGTGACTGGCAGCTCCACAAGCCAGCCAAGCAGTGGATGGCCGGCAAGACCTTCGACACCTTCGCTCCCACCGGCCCGGAGCTTGTCACGCCTGATGAGGTGCCCGACCCGCACAAGCTCGGCATACGCCTGCGGCTCAACGGCCAGACCATGCAGGACTCGAGCACAAGCCAGCTCATCTTCGGTGTGGACGAGCTGATCGCCTATCTCTCGCAGATCGTCACCCTGGAGCCCGGCGACCTGATCTTCACCGGCACGCCGCCCGGCGTGGGCATGGCGCGCCAGCCGCCCGTCTGGCTGAAGCCGGGCGACGTCGTGGAGGTCGAGATCGATCATCTGGGCACCCTGCGCAACAACGTGGTTGCGGAGGAAGACCGGGGCTGATGCTTACGCTATGGACGCTCAACGCCTTAGACGCCGTGACAGGTCGCGGGCTCCGGCATAGTCTGGCGAGAGCTGGAGGGCCTGCTCAGCGGCTTTCAAGGCATCGGCCGGCTGGTGCGCGGCATCGAGCGCCAGAGCAAGGACGTAATAGACGTCGGCTCGATCCGGCAGCGCCGCGGCCGCGAACCGCAAGTCGGCAACGGCCTGGGCGGGATGCCGCAGCATCAGGTGCGCCCTGCCGCGCAGCAAGCGCACCTCGCCGCTCTCCGGAGCCAGGTCCACGGCCTGGTCGAGCCGGGCAAGCGCCTGGTCCGGCTGGTTGCGAGCCAGCTCGATGGCACCGATGCGCTGGCTGACTTCAGGGTGCAGCGGGTTGAACTCGATCGTCCGGAAATAGGCGGCCAGGGCCTCGTCGGTGCGGCCCATGGATTCGAACTGCTGGGCACAGGCGAAGTGGGCCTCGGCGTCATTCGGCTCGATCTCGATGGCGGTCTGGAAGCGTTTCAGGGCTGAGGCCGCGTTCCCCTGGGCGGCTTCGATTGTGCCCAGCCCGATGAGTGCTCCGACGTAGTCGGGATCAAGCTGGAGCGCCTTGCGGAAGCACGCCTCCGCCTCATCGAGCCGCCCCTGGACCTGCAATACCTTGCCCAGGCGCTGATGGGCCTCGGCCGAGCCCGGAATCAGAGCCACGAGCTGCATCAGTTCCATCCGGGCCGGTTCCAGCTCGCCGCGGTCGATGGCGGCCTGGGCCCGTTCGCTGATCTGCTGCCCGGCTGCTGCCCGCTCGGCGGTCGGCGGGTTCTCGCTGCGTCCCCGGCGCGTGGTGGCCCAGTTGCACCCGGTGCTGGCGGCGAGCAGGCAGAAGGACAGGCACTTGACGAGGATCAAGGTCCCGCGCCGCATGGCCAGTCGCCCCCTTCCCTGGGGTGGGCGGATCGTTTCGCTGGACCGAGTTTGATATGTCTTCGAGAAGCCGATTCCGCGGCCGATACTCGACCGACCGGGCAACCCGGACATCGCGGGTTAACTTACGGCGAAGGCCAGGCCCGGTCAACCCCGGTCGAATATGCACCCACGCTGTGTTTAAACGCTTCGCGCCGCCCGAGGCCGGTGGTAGCATGTCAAGTCAAGTTTCCCAAATTGTCCGTCACCGGAAGTCCAAGGAGGGACCTGCTATGCCTTTCCGTAAGTCACCATCGATGGATCGCACCGGGGTCGAGCAGATGGCCAAAGGGTGGGGGAAAACTGTGGCGCGACGGGTCCACGAAGAAGTTGGGCCTGACCTGGACCTCGATGCCGACGACATGGAACAAATGGCCATGACCGCGGCCTGTGCCGTGGCCAAGGGAACCATCGAGGAACTCCTGAAGCAGAAAGCCTCCCTCTTGGGGGCCGAGCAGCCTTGTCCCAACTGCAAGCGGCTCTGTCCGGTGCAACGCAACGATCGAACCATTGAATTCTGGGGAGGCAAGGTCACCTACGCCGAACCGAAGTGCCACTGCCCGGCATGTCGCCGGGATTTTTTTCCCTCAGCGTCCGGCCTTGCGCCTCACGCCACATGACTACAGCCCTTCGGTGCTGCGCAAGATCGTCCGTTGCGGTGCCCGGGAGCCCTCCTTCCGGGAGGCGGCCGAGGCGATGGCGGAATTGGCCGAGGTGACCATCGGCAGTCGGCAGATCGGCCGCATCGCCCAGGAGGTCGGCCAACAATTGCAGGCCGAGAGAGATCAGCATGTGAGCGAACTTCAAGCCCATAAGCTCGAGCCGCGAGTCGAGACACGGCCGGCTCTGGCAGTGGTCGAGGTTGACGGCGGCCGGCTGCAGATTCGCGGCCAGGGGGAAGGGCCCGGTGCCCATGATGCGTCCTGGCGTGAGGACAAGATCGCGATTCTGGCCACCATGGCCATTCTCGTCTCGGAGTGACCCGGAGCCCGTGGTGCCGGCGTGCTACCGAGACGGGAGCCGTCGGAAGCTCGCCGGTGGGATCAGCGGGTCGAGCTCGATGGGCCTACAGGAGGCCCCGGCGGAGAACATCGACGAAGCATCTCTGCCGTCCGCCGGGGATCGGTCCGAGCCAAGGGTAAGGCCCGACTGGTGGTGCGGACTTACGTGGCGAGCACCTGCTCCAGCGAGCAATTCGGGCCGATGGTGGCCGCGGAGGCGTGGCGACGCAATCTCATGAAAGCGGCTCATCGGGCGTTCCTGGGGGACGGCTCGGCCTGGATCTGGAAATTGCAGCAACGGCATTTTCCGACCTTTCTGGCCATCGTTGATTTTCTCCACGCCCTGGGTCACCTGTTCGCGGCGCCAAGGCTCCCGCGATCGAAACCGCCGGCCGTTGAGAGTTGTTCCAGACATGAGCGTGATGCCTTCTTAAGGGACGCGTGGGCCAGGTGATTGAGGAACTCCGTACCCTGCGAGATGCCCAGGCGTCCTTATCCGGAGACGAGCTCGAACGGCTGGCCGACGATGACCCGCGCAAGATCATCGCCCAAGAACTCGGCTACCTGGAGCATATCGAGAGTGTATGGACTACCCTGCTTATCGACGCGGGTGATTGCCTTGGACGAGCAGTCACGTGGAGTCGAGCGTGAAGTCTTCAACCGGCGAGTCAAGGGTCTGCGAAATTCTGGAGCAAGCCGGTCCGAGACGATGCTTCGCTTCGAAAGTCGTTCATCTCCGAGACGGACGCCTGGTCGGTACCTCGAAGAGAGGCCCAGCAGCCCCTTCCGCAACTATCAAGCCAGGGAAACTGGGAAAGCGGCGTAGGACCTCAGAAAAACGAACCGTGTCTTACACCCCCACGTCTGTTTCATTCTCTCCCGATTACCCGTCGCTCGTTGTGCCGGAGTGCAGCGCGGCCCCGGCCATGGTCGCCGGTGTCTCGCCTCGTCACGGGAAGACGCCTACCCGCCTGCCGGTCAGTTTGGGTTCGATTTCGCTGGCCCGCGATCGAATGTTCCGTTCCTTACTCCCGTGGAGGAGATCCCATGCCTGGGAGACAGCGATCGCCTCGATGTGGTGTGATCACGGAGTCTGAGGAGTAATTGAGATGAATCTGGAAAGCCCGATGGTTCTCTCCCCAAGCTCTTGTCTGATCCTGGTTCGGCCCGAACCACAGGGCTTCTTCTCGGCCCAGCTCGTGGGGCTTTCCGACCATCGTGCGACCGCAACGAGCCGCGAAGCGGCCGTGGAGCAATTGCGGACGATCCTTCAGGAGTGCATCGATTCGGGCCAGCTTCGAGCGGTCGAGATGCCGACGAAACCGCACCTGATGAAATGGTTCGGTCACGCCAGGGAAGACCCCAATTTCGCCGACTATGTGGATGAAGTTCGCCGGTTTCGAACCGAGATAGACCGCCAGTAAAGCGACTCTCCGGACGAGAGCGGATGCTCCGGTTCCTCTTCGATTCCGATCACCTGACGTTGTTCCAGCACGGTCTGCCGGCTCTCGGGAACCGCCTCCTGTCGCAGCCTCCTGGCTCGGTCGGCGTAACCTCATCCTCCCCCTCCCAGCTTTCCCCCAGCGATGACCACTCGCATTCGCCGCTATGCGATGCTCGCCGAGACGATCCAGCTCTTTGCCCACCTTCCCATCCCCCTCTACGACAATGCGGCGGAGTCCTTCTTCCAGCAACACCGTTACCTCGTATCGCCACGCAAGACCTGAAGATTGGCGCGATTGCCCTGGCAAACCAGCTCACCTTGCTCACCCGGAATCGCCGCGATTTCGCGCGAATTCCTGGGCTTGCGCTGGAGGACTGGTCGGTCTGAGGCAGATGATCGAAGAACCGGCGATCAATACGTGGGTTTCACCCTGCCGCTCTATGAGGAGGAAGGAAGAACCAGAGGAGTCCCCCCGTTCTACTTCGACTTTTTCCCTTACAACCCGAACTCCTTCTTCAGCCGCGGCAAGATGTGAGAAGACGATCATAAACGAAGCGAGCAGACTTGTTGCGTCCTGACCAACGAGTGCCGCGGCGCCGCTGCACCGACGGATGGTTGACATCGAGGCGCACCTCGATCGTGGCTGCGATCATTGCCTCAGCTGGGGAGATGTCGCCAGGAGTCTGTATTCTTCCCCGCGCGTCTCCCGGCAGGCACCGGCAGAAGGACATATGTACCGGCAGAAGGACACAAGAAGCCGATCCCGCGGCTGATACTCGACCGACCGGGCAACCCGGACATCGCGGTTAACCTACGGCGAAGGCCGGGCCCGGTCAGTCCCGGTCGAACATGCACGCACGTGTGTTTCGTTTTCCCCCGGGCACCCGGCGCTTGCTGTGCCGGAGTCCGGTGTGGCTCCGGCCATCGCTCGCCGCTGTCTCGCCTCCATCGAGCGGACAACCACTTCGCTGCCCGGCCAAATTGGGTTCGATTTCGCCCTCCCGCGATCAAAGCCATCGGACCTTAACAATTTGGAGATAACGAGTTAATGCCGCTTTTCATTGGCTTCGCTCAAAGTTCTTATTTTCACTCCGCCCTCAGGCAGAACGCCGCGGAGGGATTGGGCCAGGGCTGAACCTCCGCGCACCGCCGGGCCTCGGCGGCGCCGTTGTTCTGGCAAACAACCGAATTGTCAAGGAGCCTGCACACTGCACCGTCATGGTAAGTTTACGTTGTAAAGGCCGGGAATCTCAGGATCGCTCGATCGGATCTCAGGCCGCTGGCGGTGCGGGGGATCAGCCAGGTCGGCGTTGCCTGCCACTGACGGCCCCTGTCTGACATACCGTTACCGCGCCGCCCCCGCCAGCGATTTCGGCACAATGCGATGGTGCTTACTGTGATCGCCGCTCTTCCCGCGAGCAACAAGCCCGATGGCTCGGGACAGCGTGGTTCGTCAACCTGGGAGAGGTGACCGATGCTCCCGGTCAGCAGTTCGGCTCGTCGATTCCGTCGACGAGCCCGGCCCCTTTCCCGTCGGAAACGTCCGGCAGCGCCCACTCGTTTCATCCCAGGTCGCTTGATCGGCCCAGCGCTCGCACAAATCTTCGGGCATGCCGGCGGCATGAGCTTCAAGAGTCTGCGTTCCTACATGACCCATTCGGCTTCGAATCTCTGGAGAGCAGGCCTGGGCGTTCAGCATATCTTTAAGACTGGTTTGCCACCCGCTCCGGGCAGAACTCGCGAGGCGCTGGTCTAGCAAGGCGCGTCGCTCCGCGACCCGCCTTCCCCGGGGATTAGCAAGCGAGTAGAATTCTCGGAGCAGGCCATCCCCTCGTGGAGAGCGATCATGGATATGACCCTTACGGTTCCGGACGATCTGGCGACTCGACTCCGGGCCGTGGAGGATCGGTTGCCGGAGATCCTCGAGCTCGGGCTCAGGGAGTGGCTTTCGGCCGCGCCCGATTACGCCGGCATGGCGGACGTCGTCGAGACACTGGCCCGCCTGCCTTCGCCGGAGGAGGTCCTTTCCTTGAGACCATCCCCAGGCCTCCAGGACCGGATCGAATTGCTGCTCGCCAAGAACCGTTACGGGAGCCTCTCGACCGCTGAGCAGACGGAGTGGGAGCGCTATCAGTATCTTGAGCACCTGGTCCGCATGGCCAAGCGCGGCCGTCCAGCGCCAGGCGGAACGTGAGCGGGCATGAGTGAGTCCCACGTCTCCGCTGCCCTGCGTCGGCTCGTTCGCGAACCGGCGGGTGACCGTTGCGAGTACTGCTTGTTCCCGAGTCAGTGACGTGGGTCATGCACACCATCGACCACGTCATCGCCGAGAAGCACGGCGTAGCGACCACGGAGGATAACCTGGCCCTGGCGTGCGTGCTGTGTAATTCACGGAAGGGAAGTGATCTGGCGTCAATTGATGAGCAAACGGGGGCCGTCGAGCCGCTCTTCCACCCGCTCCAGGATCGCTGGACCGACCATGTCCCCCTCGTTGCTGTCTCGCATCGAGCCCCTCACGGCGAAGGGGCGCACCACGGTTCGGCTGCTGCGCGTCAACGAACCGCCCGCGTCGAGGAGCGAGGGCTTCTCGTGGACGCCGGACTGCTCAAGCACCCGAGCACTGAAGGAGAGCCGAAGACGCTCGAGAGCGTTCAAGGATTGCCCCTGTGCCTGCAATGCCAAGACCCTTATCGACATCGGACGGCCGAATGTGACGAGACGTTCGGTCTTTGCTTTAGCCCAGCTCAACTCAGTGGATGCTGGCTGTGCCAGAGAGATTCATCCACCTTTCACATTTCACCGCGTGAACCGCGTTTTACTAGAGTTGCGAGCGCCGCTACGGTGCGGTTTCGCGATGGCTCTTGCTGGCAAGCCTGCCACACGGCCGGCCCGGGTGCGGTGCTTTCGGGGTGCCGGCTAAAAGACGGTGCCGGGATGAGCGTCAGCGACGGTCCTCCACGACTCTCGAACAGGGGGTAGCCCATGGCTCTTCGATCCGTGTTCGCCATCGGCATCACGATCGTCCTGCTCCAGACCGCGGCGCGGGGCGGCGACGATGTCGTGTCCGCACCGGCGCCTCGGGTGCAGACCGAACAGGTCGCCCACCAGGGCGATGCGGCCGACGATCCGGCAATCTGGGTCCATCCCGGCGACCCCGCGTCGAGCTTGCTGCTGGGCACCGACAAGAAGGGCGGGCTGCTCGTCTACGACCTGGAAGGCCGCTTGCGGCAGACGGTTTCCCCGGGTTCGCGCCCGAATAATGTCGATGTCCTCTACGGCTTCTTCCTGGGCGGCCGGCTCGTTGATCTCGCCGTTGCAGGGGCGCGCGAAGCTTCGGGATACGGGATGAAGATCTGGACGATCGACCCGGCAGCGCGTTCCCTGGCCGAGCTGGGCAAGGGCCCGACGTTCGCCGTCTTCGGCGGCGGCGAGCCGTATGGGTCGTGCGTCTACACGAGCCCGAAGACGAAACGCTCTTATGTTGTAGTCACCGACAAGGAAGGTGCAATCGAGCAGTACCAGGTTGAAGGCCAGAGCGAAGGCCGCATCTCGGCGACGAAGGTCCGCACTTTTTCGGTGGGCTCGCAGTGCGAGGGGTGCGTCGCCGACCAGGAAACGGGCAGCCTTTACATTGGCGAGGAGGACGTCGGCATCTGGCGCTACGGCGCAGAGCCGGACTCGGGCGACGGCCGCACGCTGGTGGCACGCGTGGGCGATCATGGCCTGGCGGCCGACATCGAAGGTCTGACGGTCTATTACGGTTCCGGCGGCCGGGGCTACCTGATCGCCTCCAGCCAGGGGGCCGGCAAGTTCTTCGTCTACGAGCGGTCGGGCCGCAACGCGTACGTGCTCACGATCGACCCGGTCGCCGGCAACGGCATTTCCGATGTCGGCGAGACGGACGGCATCGACGTCGTCAACGTGCCCACTTCGCCCCGCTTCCCGCGCGGGTTGTTCGTCGTCCAGGACGGCAAGAATCCCGGCGGCCGGCAGAACTTCAAGCTCTACGCCTGGGACGACATCGCCGGCAGCAGGCTGATCGTCGATCCGACGTACCGCGTGCGCTCAGGCACAGCCAGTTCCCCTGCGCGGTGACGACCGGGCCGCGCAGGGACCGATCCGTGACGGACCTCGCCCTGACCCTACCAGTCCATCACGCTGCCGTCTTCGGTGTCGTACGCTTCCGGGTTCTTCCAGTCGTGGCCGATCTTGCTTGCCAGGGCGTTCTCGTCGAGCTCGATGCCCAGGCCGGGAGCGGTGGGGACGTCAATGAACCCTGCGCAGGGTGAAGGGCTGCTTGAGGTAGCCTTCGCCCAGGGTCACCTGCTCCTGGCAGAGGAAGTTGGGAATGGATGCCGCAATCTGCACGCCGGCGGCCAGGGAGATCGGGCCCAGCGGGTTGTGCGGGGCAATCGCGGCGTAATACGCTTCGGCCATGCCCGCGATGAGACGCACCTCGGTGATGCCGCCGGCGTGGCAGAGGTCAGGCTGGAGGATCGTGGCGGCGCGCTTCTCCAGCACCTCACGAAAGCCCCACTTGGTGAAGACGCGCTCGCCCGTGGCGATGGGCAGGTGCGTGCCGCGAGCGATCTCGGCCATGATGTCGTGGTTCTGCGCCTGGCATGGCTCCTCGATGAACATCGGCTGGAAAGGTTCGAGTGCCTTGATGAGCAGCTTCGCGGTGGCAGGGCTGACCGCTCCGTGGAAGTCGATGGCGATGTCGACCTCGTCGCCGGCGGCCTCGCGCAGGGCCGCGAACGATTCCGTGGCGTGCTGCACCTGGCTCATCGTCTCGACATACCGCGCGGGCCTGCGCAGCGCGGGCTGGGTTTTCAGTGCGGTGAAGCCCTGGACGACGGCTCGCTTCACGCGCTCCGGGCTGCCGGCATGGGCATAGACCCGCACACGCTTCCGGGTGGGACCGCCCAGCAGCTCGTACACCGGAACGCCCAGCGCCTTGCCCTTGATGTCCCAGAGCGCCATGTCGATGCCGCTCAGGGCGCTTGTGAGGATTGGCCCGCCACGATAGAAGGCATGCCGGTAAATGGCCTGCCAGTGATGCACCACCTGTCGCGGGTCCTTGCCAACCAGGTATGGTTCGATCTCCTTGACCGCCGTGGCGACGGTGAGCGCACGCCCCTCGACGATGGGCTCGCCCAGCCCGACGATTCCCGCGTTCGTGTGCACCTTGAGGAAGAGCCAGCGCGGCTTGACCAGGATGGTTTCCAGGCGCGTGATACGGATCGGATCGCGCGGGGCCACGGGGGCCTTTTCTTGCCCTTGCGCTCTGGATGACGGCGGTTCCAGGGCGGCCGCGGAAAGACCGCCGAGGGCGGCCGCTAGCACGCGCCGGCGGGTGGGTGAGCTCGATGGGGATTGAGCGGGAGTCATCGATCGCGGCTCCTGGAAAGACAAGGGAATGGACCGATCTTCACCCCGGTGCCCGGTCGGGTCAATGCCCTGGTCATGGGCTGGAGCGTCGACAGCCGCGGCAAACCGGGTTCTAATGAACGACCCGAAACTCGTGCCTGGGCCTGCGTGCCGGCGGTCTGCCCATGATCCACCCACCCACCGCGAATTCCGAGCGTTCGCCCGACGTTCCCAACACTTCGCGGGTGCGCTACCAGGTGCTCGCGTTCACGGTGGCCCTGGGGGGAGTCACCTACCTGGACCGCGTGTGCATTGCTCAGACGGCGCAGGTGATGATGGACGATCTGCGTCTCAGCAATCAGCAGATGGGCTTCGTGTTCGGGGCGTTCATCCTGGCCTATGCGGTCTTCGAGATGCCCAGCGGCTCCTGGGGAGACCGCATCGGCCCCCGGCTGCTGCTGACGCGGATCGTGACCTGGTGGTCATGCTTCACGATCGCCACGGCGGGGGCGTTCAACTACGCGTCTCTGCTGGCAGTGCGGTTCCTCTTCGGCATGGGCGAGGCCGGCGCGTTCCCCAACGTATCGAAAACCTTCTCGCGCTGGTTCCCGCGCACCGAACGCGGCACGGCTCAGGGAATCTTCTTCGCGGGTGCGCACCTGGGCGGAGGGCTCACGCCCTTGCTGGTGACCGCCATGCTCGGGGTGATGTCGTGGCGGATGGTGTTCGTGGTCTTCGGGGCGACCGGCTTCATCTGGGCGGTCGCCTGGTTCCACTGGTTTCGCGACGAACCCTCGAGCCATCCCGAGGTTTCTGCGGACGAACTGCGGTACATCGAGGCCGGGCGCGGGGTCGAGGTCCGGCACGGCCCTGGCCGCGGGATGTTCTGGCACGTCGTCACGCACAAGAATATCATTCTGCTTTGCCTCATGTACTTCACCCAGGCGTACGGCTTTTACTTCTTCATCACCTGGCTGCCGACGTATCTGGTGAAGGCCCGGGGCTTCACGTCCACCCAGCTCGGGCTGCTGGCCGGCTTGCCCTTGATCCTCAGCGCTGGGGCCGACCTGGCGGGAGGGCTGGCCACCGATCGCGCGGTCCGGGCGTGGGGTCTGCGCCGGCCGGTGCGGGATCGGCTTTGTCTCGCTCTTGCTGGCGGGTGGTGCGATGATCGGCGGCGCGGCGGTGGACGACCCTTTGCTGTCGGCTCTGCTGCTCTCGCTGGCCGGCGCGGCGGACAGCTTCCTGCTGGGCGCGGCGTGGGGCACGTGCCTGGATATCGCTGGCGAGCATGCCGGTCTGGTGACGGGCGCCATGAACACCGCCGGTCAGATCGGTGCGTTCCTGAGCCCGACCATCTTGCCCTTCCTGCTGGTGGACGAGCGCCGGCCGGCGGACTGGGCCCTGCCCCTGTACCTTGCCGGAGCGCTGTTCCTGGCGGGAGCCTTTTGCTGGCTGCTGGTCGACCCGAACCGGTCGGTGCTCGAACCCATGGAACAGCCCGCTTGACGGCCCAGGTCCGGCACCATACTCGGGCCGATCGCCGGCTCTCCGCGGTTGCGGCTTGAAAGCTCGGTGAAAAGCTGCCACGCTTGCTGCTGATCCGGAGCGGCCCGGGGGAGTGCCGGGACCGTTCGACCGGCGAGCGACAGGGTCAATGAAGATGACGAGCTCAGGGGCGATGGAAGAGGGTGGTTTGCCGCTCGCGGCCCGGTCAGCACCGGGGCGGTGGGGATTCATCGGCGCGGGGAAGATGGCAACCGCGCTGATCCAGGGCATGATGCGCTCGGGAATGGCAGGCTCGGAGAACATCCTGGCCAGCGATCCGCTGGAGCCGGCACGCGCCGCGCTCGGGCGCGATGCGGGGATACGAACCCACGCGTCGAACACCATGGTGGCGGACGGAAGCGATGTGCTGGTGCTTGCGGTCAAGCCGCAGTCGATGCCGCAGGTGCTGGCGGAGCTTCGTCCCCACGTCGGACCCGGGCACCTGGTCATCTCCATTGCCGCGGGAGTGTCGATCGCCACGCTGCTGGACGGTCTGGGCGCTGACCGGAGGATCGTGCGGGTGATGCCGAACACGCCCGCCCTGCTGGGCGCGGGGGCGTCGGCGTATGCGCTCGGGCCCGATGTGCACGTAGCGGATGAGCTGCTGGTGCAGGCGTTCCTGGGCTCGGTTGGCTGTGCGGTTCAGGTCCCGGAAAAGCTGCTCGACGCGGTCACGGGGCTCTCCGGCAGCGGGCCGGCGTTCGTGTACCTGATCATCGAAGCCCTGGCGGACGGCGGCGTTCGGATGGGCCTGCCGCGCGACACCGCCGTGCAGCTTGCCGCCCAGACCGTTCTGGGAAGCGCGCGGATGGTGCTGGAGACGGGCCTTCACCCCGGTGTTCTCAAGGACCAGGTCACCAGCCCAGGCGGAACGACCATCGCGGGGCTGCATGCGCTGGAGCGGGCTGGGGTCCGAGGCGCCTTGATGAACGCGGTCGAGGCGGCCGCGCAGAGGTCCGCCGATCTGGCCGCCAGCGCGGCCCTCAGAACCGGGGCCGGGCCATGAAACTGGGCCTGATCTCCGACGTCCATGGCGACCCCGTTGCGCTCGAGCTCGCCTGGGCACACCTGGTGGCGATGCAGGTTGACCGGATTGTCTGTGCCGGCGACCTGGTCGGCTACGGCCCGTTTCCGGACCGGGTGGTCGCCTTCCTCAAGGAACGGCAGATCGCTTCGGTTCGCGGCAACCACGACCGCTGGGCGATCGGCCGCGGCCCGGGAGGCGTGGACGAATTTGGAGGCGGCACGCCCGGTCACGAGACCCTGCAATTCCTTCAGGACTTGCCGGCGGACCTGGTGATCGAGGCCGGAAACCGGATTGGCGTGGTGGTTCATGGTTCACCCATGAGCGACATGGAGTTTGTCAACCGCCGCAATCACCCTCCGGCACGGCTCGATCGATACCTCCGCGACCTGGAATGCGATTTTCTGGTTGTGGGGCATACGCACCAGCCGATGTGGTATCGCGGTCCGGGCGGACGGCTGGTGATCAACCCTGGCTCGGTCGTCTCGATGCCGGTCGTCGACTCGTCGCGCACCTTCGCCGTGGCCGACCTGGACGGCATGGAGGTGCGATTCCATCTCGTGGAGACGGGCGCGCCGATCGAGCTGGAGCCCTGGGTCTGAGCGTGCACCCAGACGCTGGTGCAGGCCGCACGTGGCTTAACCGTAAAGCCCGTGCGCGCCAAGCTGAATGACCGCGAAGACCAGGCTGATGAAGAAGAGCAGATAAAGCAGGGTATAGAGCTTGAGCAGGTTTTCGAGCGCTCCCATGAGATGGGAGATGTCCTTGCCATGAGTGTCGGACACGCTGCGGAACTCGCGGCCGGCGCGATGAGTCCAGATGCCGACCACGATGAAGACCAGCGTCAAGAAGAGCAAACCCACTTCCAGGTAATGGGTTCGCACCCAGCGGATGATGACGGACACGAAGAAGAAGAGCCCGACGCCTACCATGAAGAGCCCGACGAAGCTCATCTTTGACCCGAGGTTGCCAATGATGGCGTTCTCCGAGAAGCTGAACTCGTACTGAGGAGTTGCTTCGGGAGCACCCGGGGGACGCGTGGTGAAGGACACCGGCGCGGGCGGCGGCGCAGGAGTGAACGGTGCAGGTGCCATGGCTGGTTCACCGGATGCCATCGGTCGTTCGCTCCAGAAGACTCAGGTATCCAGCTCACAGTCTCTGGCTCTAGCCTCGGGCTGTCAAGGGCTTGCATCGCCCGTGCCGGTTGGCCAGACGCGCACCGTGCCCCGCGAGCGGCGAGGAGCCTGGCATGCACGACTTTCGTATCGCGGCTGCTCGAGGCACAGGAGCGGTCGGAACGGGGTAAACACGGCACGGTGCACGGGGTGCACGGGGTCGTTCCTTGCACCTGGCCTTGACACGCCTGGTCAGATGCCCTATTCCTCCCCCGTTGAGGGTCATTCCCCGACCGGCAAAGGGGCTTCGCGACATGTCAGGCGCGCCACGGACGGCACAAGGTCGATGGCTGACCGGATTCCTGAGCAACGTACTGCTCGCGAGCCTGGTGCTGCACGCTGGTCCGGCGCAGGCTGCCGGGGATGAACCCAAGCGGCCGGCGGCACAGGAAGCTGGCGCGGGGGTCGTGCCAGAGTATCCGCATCGGACGGTCTTGAGGTACGAGTTCGGCACGGGACCACGGTCGTACTGGCTCTTCGAGCCGTCACAACCGAAGCCGGACCGTGCGCCCGTGGTCGTCTTCCTGCACGGCTGGTTCGCCGTGAACCCGGCATTTTATGGTGCCTGGATCGACCACCTGGTGCGTTCCGGCCGGACCGTCGTCTTTCCGCGTTACCAGAAAGACGTGGAGACCCTGCCCCGTGACTTCCTGCCCAACGCCATCGCCGCGACGCGTGATGCGCTCAACGTCCTGGAGTCCAGCGACAAGCACGTGCACGCGGACCTGGAGCGGGTGGTCTTGATCGGCCACTCCGCCGGGGGAAACCTGGCCGCCCAGATCGCCGCGGTCGCCGCCGATCCGCACGCGGGGCTTCCCCGGCCCAGGCTCGTGGCGGCGTTCATGCCGGGCGAGGTGTTCCCGAGCCGCGAGCCGAGCCTCGACCGGATTCCCCAGAACACCTTGCTGCTGGTGGTCGTGGGCGAGGACGATCTGCTGGTGGGCGATCTGCGAGGCCGGCAGATCTTCGCGCAGGCCGATGCGATTCCCAGGTCTCGGAAGCGGTTCCTGCTGTTCCGTTCGGACCGTCACGGGTTTCCGCCACTGCTTGCCGAGCACACGGCGCCCACCGGGGCCAACCGCCGGCTGGACACGGGGGAGGGCCTCTTCCGCACCATCCAGATGAGCTTGAGCGAGGTCAACGCGCTGGACCGTGCCGGCTTCTGGCGGGTCGCCGACGTCGCCATCTCCACGGCTTTCGCGGGCCTGACCTTCGATGAAGTCATCCGCGACCCGGATCGATTCACTCACCTGGGATTCTGGAGCGACGGCCGCAGGGTGATTCCCCCTCTCATCGGTGACGATGTCGCGTCCATTCCGCGCGTCAACCTGCCCAACGGCATTCGCGTCATCCCCTGGGACTCGCCCATCCGGCTCAACCAGGCCGTCAAGAGCGACGCCGAGACTCGGCTCAAGTGAAGTGAAGCTCCCGGAACCGGCAGCCGGCGAGAGCACACGTCGCCGGGATGTCAAGAATTCCGGGCAGCTCGCCCGCGTCCTCACAATCGCCACAAACCGTCAGGGCCGGAAAGATGCACGCACCTTGCCGCACAATCACTGGATTATGATGATACTCGTGACATTCTGGTGAGTCTGCGGAAGAGAATCTCGCGGGCCGAGGTCCCAGTCATGTCCATCCGCGGCGAGCGGAAATTCCGGCCGGTCCGGACTCCGACGGTTCTCCAGATGGAGGCCGTCGAGTGCGGTGCGGCTGCGCTCGGGATCATACTGGAATACCATGGCCGGTATGTGCCCCTGGATGTCTTGCGGAACGATTGCGGCGTCTCCCGCGACGGCAGCAACGCGTATTACATCAAGGAAGCGGCCAGGCGCTATGGCCTGGAGACCAAGGCATTCCGCAAGCCGGCCGAGGGGCTGGGAACGCGGCAGCCGCCCTTCATGGTGCTCTGGCAATGGAACCACTTCCTGGTCGTGGAGGGCTTCGGCCGCGGCATCGTCTACCTGAATGACCCGGCGTGCGGCCGGCGCACGGTCAGCCCGGAAGAATTCGCCAGATTCTACAGTGGGATCGCCTTCACCTTCACGCCGGGTCCGCAGTTCGTCCGCCAGGGCCGGCGGCCCGGCGCGGCGATGGGACTGGCCCGGCGGCTGGCGGCGTCGAAGTCCGCCCTGGCGTTCGTGGTCCTGGCCGGCCTGGCGCTGCTGGTGCCCACGCTGGTGTCGGCCGCATTTCAGCGGCTGTTCCTCGACGAGATCCTGGTCCAGGGCCGTCTGGACTGGCTCAAGCCGCTCCTCTTCGCCGTGGCGGGGACCGCACTCGTGCAACTGGCGGCCGTGAGTCTCCAGCAGCTTTTCCTGATGAGGCTGGAGGTGCGGCTGGCCCTCGTCGAGTCGGTCCGGTTTCTCCAGCACGTGCTCCGGCTGCCGATCAGCTTCTTCCAGTATCGCTTCGCCGGCGACATCGTCAGCCGCATTGTGAGCACGGAGCGAGTGGCACGGCTGGTCTCCGGCGAGCTCGCCACGACCGCGGTCAGCTTGCTGACCCTGGTCTTCTTCGTGGCGGCCATGTTCCCCTACGATCCGCTCTTGACCTCCGTGGGCGTGGCCATCAGCAGCTTGAACCTGGCCGCCCTACGCTGGCTCTCGCGGTGGAGGATCGACCAGAACCGGGCCATCGAGCAGATCCGGGGCCGGCTCTGGGGCGGCGTGATGTGGGCCATCCAGATCATCGAATCGGTGAAGGCCAGCGGATCCGAAGCGGACCTGATGACTCGCTGGACCGGCGACCAGGCGCGGGTCGTCAGCGGCGAGCAGCGCCTGGGCGCGTACGACGCCCTGCTCTTCGCCCTGCCCCCCTTCCTGGCGACGCTCACCACGATTGTCATTCTTGGCCTGGGCGGGCGCCAGGTCGCCATCGGCTCGCTGTCGATCGGGGCGCTCGTGGCGTTCCAGTCGCTGCTGGCCAGTTTCAACCAGCCTTTTCGCGACCTGGCGCGGCTGGGCTCGCAGATGCAGGAGCTGCGGGCCGACCTAGACCGGATCGATGACGTCAGGAACCACCGCATCGACCCGGTCTTCGAGGCGCGTGCGGCCTGGCCCCCGGGGATGGACACGCAGGCCAGAACCGGGAAGCACCCCGTTCCACCCCGGCTCACCGGGCTGCTCGAGCTGCGCGACGTGACCTTCGGGTACAACCGGACCGTGGAGGAGCCGCTCATCAAGGAGTTCTCGCTGATCGTGCGGCCGGGTCAGCGGATCGCGCTGGTGGGCAGCTCGGGAAGCGGCAAGACCACGATCGCGCGGCTGGTCGTCGGGCTCTATCAGCCCTGGAGCGGGCAGATCCTGCACGACGGCCGGCCGATCGACCAGATCCCCCGCGAGCTGTTCGTCAGCTCCGTGGCAATGGTCGATGAGCGCGTGGCGATGTTCGAAGGGTCCGTTCGGGACAACCTGACGTTGTGGGACGAACGAACGAGCAGCCAGCGCCTGATCCAGGCGGGCCTGGGAGCGGCAATCCATCGCGACCTGCTGCTGCGCCGTGGCGGCTACGACGCCGTGGTGGCCGAGGGCGCCCGGAATTTTTCGGGCGGGCAGAGGCAGCGCCTGGAAATCGCGCGGGCTCTGGTGCGCGACCCCAGTCTGCTGGTCCTGGACGAGGCCACCAGCGCACTGGATTCACGAACCGAGGCCATCGTCGACGACCATCTGCGGAGGCGGGGCTGCTCGTGCCTGATCATCGCGCACCGGCTGTCAACCATCCGCGACTGTGATGAGATCATCGTCCTCTCGGCGGGGCGTGCGGTGCAGCGTGGCACGCATGACCAGCTCATGTCTGACCCCAGCGGGGAGTACGCCCGGCTCCTGGCCAGCCAGGAGACGACCGCGCAGCGCCCGCCACGGCTGCCCCTGGAGCGATTTCAGTCCAGGTTTCGCGGCCGCAACCGGGTCTCCGTCGCACACGACCATGCCGCGGGCGTCTCCGGCGCGCGCGTGCTCGAACCTTTGGGATCGGGCGGGGACGGCCTTGGGTTCACCGGGCCGCAGGACGGCCACGCACGGGTTGCCGGCCCGGACGACCTGGAGCTGCCCCGTTTCCTCATCGAGGAGCTCACACCGTTCAGCGAGGGCGAGGAGACCGCGGCGAACCGTCCCTTGCCGCTGGACGACCCCGAATCAGTCTGGTGGATCACCCGCGGCCAGGTGGATGTCTTCTTCACGCTTCCTGGCCCGGACGGCATCCAGGGCCGCCGTCGCCACCTCTGCCGGGTCGAGGAAGGCGGCTCGATCTTTGCCATCAGCGGCGTTCGCGGGCACCTCGGCGGCGGCCTGATGGCTGTCGGCGTGGGTACGGCTCAATTACTGCGGTTTGCGCGCGGCGACCTCATCCGTCTGGGCTTCGAGGAGAAGCTCGCCGTGCAGGTGGCACTGCTGATCGACGACTGGATTCTCAGGGTGGGCAGAGCGCTGAGCCTGGTGGCGCCGGCCCAGCCACGTCAGGACCTGGCCCTGTCCACGCCCATGGAGCTGGCCGAAGGTGCGCGTTATGCGATTCGCGAAGGCGTCGGCTGGATCCGCCATCTCGAGGGATCGTCGCGGTTCCTGGATGGAGCCACGCTTCCCGTGAACGAGCTGGAGCCACGCTTCCCTCTCTGCGAGTATCTCTGGCTGACGGCCGGCGTGTCCTGCCGGGTCACGGCGACCGACACGCTGACCATGGTGCGGTCGGGAGACCCGTGGGCCGGTTTGAAGGACTTTCATCGGGTCGTGCTCGACGAGATCGGCCGCTCGGAGGATCGTGAAGCCAGGCGCCGCTGGGAAGAGCTGAAACGAGCCGTCGCCGGCGAGCGCTCGCTCGTGAGCGGCTTCTCGGCCAGGCTCGCCGCCGTGGCCAACGAGACGACCGTTCCCTTCACTCGTACGGCCGGAGACGAATTGCTCGCCGCCTGCCGGGCTGTCGGCCAGGCCAAGGGCATCGAGGTCCGCCAGCCCAGGCGCAGCCAGGACGAGAAGGGAGAGGCGGCCGGCGAGACGCTGGCAGAGATCGCCCGGTCGTCGGGGTTCCACCTCCGGCAGGTGAACCTGCCGGCGGACTGGGCGACCCGTCCACTCAGTGAGCCATTGCTCGGCCAGTTCAACGACGACGACCGAAGGCCCGTGGCCATCCTTCCGGTCAGGAAGGCACGGTGGTTCGCATCGTCCCGCCACGAGCTTGTGGACCCCACGGCCGAGCGCCGCCTGCCCGTGACCGGAACCCTCGCCGGTCGCGTGGCGCGGCGGGCCTGGATGCTCTACCCCACGCTTCCCGATCATCGGCTCACCCTCCTGGACCTGCTTCGTTTCAGCCTGCCGCGGGTGCGGGGCGAACTGCGGCTGCTCTTCCTGCTGGCGCTCATCGGCGGCGTTTTCGGGCTGGCGGTACCCATCGGCTCCGGCATCCTCATCGACCAGGTCATTCCCGAGGTGGACCTGCCGGAGAGCGGGCGGACAACCCTGCTGGCGCTGTGCCTGTTCCTCGTGGGGATAGCGGTCGTGACGACCATCCTCCAGGTGGTCGGCGGCCTGGCGCTGTTGCGCATCGAGGGGAAGATCGTTCCCGCCGTGGTGCCCGCGGTCTGGGACCGGCTGCTCCGCCTGCCCACGCGGTTCTTCGGCACGTTCTCCTCCGGCGACCTGGCGCTCCGGGCCATGGGGCTGAGCCTCATCTTCAAGAAGATCTCCGGCGCGGTGGTCTCCACCCTGGTCACCAGCTTGCTCTCGGTCTTCAACCTGGGGCTGCTCTTCTGGTATAGCTGGCGGCTGGCACTCGTCTGCATGCTGCTGCTGGTCGTCATGCTCGCGGTGACCGCCGTCATCCTGGCGGGGCAGCTTCGCCAGGAAGCGATGATCCGCAAGCTGGAAGGGTCACTCACCAGCTTCTTGCTGGAGATCGTCGGAGGCATTTCCAAGCTGCGGACTGCCGGCGCCGAGAACCGCGCTTTCGGACGCTGGGCGACCCGCTACGCCAGCCAGCTTGCACTGGTCATCCGGTCGCGCCGGTATGCTCGATTGCTGCACATGTTCCTGGCCGTCTTCCCGCTGCTGATTGCGATGGTGGTCTACTTCGGTGCCATCCACCTGGGCAGCGACCGGCTCAGCACGGGCGGTTTTCTCGCCTTCACCATCGCGCTTGCGAGCATGATCACTGCGCTGCTGGCGGCCGCGTACACGGTGATGGGCCTGCTCGATCTGCCTCCGCTCTATGAACGCATCAAGCCGATCCTGGAAGGCCAGCCGGAGTTTCCCGCCGGCGTGCTGGAGCCGGTGCAACTTGGCGGTGCGCTGGCACTGAGCGGCGTCTCGTTCCGGTACCCGGGCCAGGACGAGGGATCGAAGGTGCTCAGCGATGTGAGCCTCCAGGCGCGCCCGGGCGAGTTCGTGGCCATCGTCGGCGCCTCGGGCTCGGGGAAGTCGACGATCCTCCGGCTCTTGCTCGGCTTCGAGGCTCCCATCGCCGGCACGGTCACCTACGACGGCCGCGAGCTCACGACCCTGGACCTGCGCGAGGTCCGCCGGCAGATTGGCGTGGTGCTCCAGAACGCCCAGCTCTTGCCGGGAGACATCTTCAACAACATTGTCGGATTCGCCTCTGACCTGACGATGGAAGATGCCTGGAAGGCGGCGAAGCTGGCCGGCCTGGACGAGGACATCCAGGCTTTTCCGATGGGCATGCACACGCTCGTCGGGGAAGGGGGAGGCAACCTCTCGGGCGGGCAGCGACAGCGCCTCCTGATCGCGCGGGCGATCGTCCGCCGCCCCAGGATCCTCATGTTTGACGAAGCCACCAGCGCCCTGGACAACGTGACTCAGGCCATTGTCACCCAGAGCATTACCCGGGAACTGCGGGGCATCACGCGCCTCGTGATCGCGCATCGACTCACCACGGTCGTCGATGCCGATCGCATTTACGTCGTCAAGGCGGGACAGATCGTCCAGTCCGGAGACTATCATCAGCTTCTGGCCGAGCCCGGCCCATTCCAGGAGCTGGTGCACCGGCAAGTCATGTGAATCATAAGCACACGTCGGGAGCCGCCGGACACCTGTTTCTGGTCTTCGGTCTCATCGGGCCTTTGCTCGGACGAGCGCCGGATCGGTCGATCTTCTGATGGTCCAGGTCAGCGTGCGTGTCTCGACGACGAGCGCGGCCGACAAGTCCACCAGGATGGTCTTGCCAGTGTTTGGCTGCACGTGTCCGAGGAGACTGGGATAGCTGGAGTGCTCCGCCGGCACGCGCAGCAGTTCAATGCCCCAGCCGATGCTCTGAAGCTGGAAGTTGGAAAGATCGACTCCGGGGTCCAGCTTGGTGGTGACGGTCACATCCTGCGTCGTGCCGCAGAGGCTCGGCTTGCTCTAGTTCTACTGTATCTCTACGTTCGTAGTTGGTTCTTCAAAGGGGGTAAGAGTTTGCGTGAGTAATGCTGGAAGAATCGGGCGAGCTCGTTGCGTTCCAACCAACGTGTGGTGCACCGGGAGAGCTTCTCGGGGCTGTTGACGTTGAGACGTTCCTCGATGATCCCTGCGATCAGTTGCCGCAACCGCGGTGACGTCAATGCCGGTGTCTGTATTTTTTCCCCGCCGCGTCTCCTGATTCAGGAACCACGCGGCCACGAGCGACAAGGTTTGATGGTGATGCCAGGCGATCCAGTTCCGCACCTGGTAATCGGCCAGGCCCGCCTCCCCTTTGCCCCGCTCCAGGCACTCCTCGATCCGATGCGCCAGTTTGGCCACCCGGCCAAATTCGATCAACGGAGTTTCGGCTTTACTATTTGATAAATAATAATCATGTTTAACAGTTCCATCGGCCTGTTGCTCACGCGTGATGAAGAGGACCTCCTCGAAACCTGCACGATTGCCCGGTCCTCGAGATTGGACGCGCCGCTTGATCGCGTCGACCACCAAAGGTCCCTTCTCGCCATCACGGACGTCGAGCCTCGTCCACGCCGATTCCGGCAGGGCCGCACGCCAATGATCCACACGCATGAAAGGAGCCTTGGGGGGTTGACCCCGCCCCCCATATTCCGGTGGCGGTGCCTCCAGATCGCGGATCGTCGTGTTCGACGGAACCGCCAACAGATACTGCTCCCCCCGCTCCCTCAACGCCTGGCGAAAACTCGCGGGACGGCCCATTTCATCGTCCCCCGCCACCCACGCGTGTGGCAGCAACCCACCTTGCTCATCCAGCATCGCCAGGGCCAATTGATGGCGCGTCTGGAACTTGATGGACTTGGGAACGCCAGCCTTGTTCCGGCGGTCGCGATCCTTGGCCCATTCCTTGGGCAAGTAAAGCCTTACATTGGTAATCGTATGCTCTTTTCTAGACGCATAAGCCATGTAGACGCCAACCTGACAGTTCTCAACCTTCCCCAGCCGGCCGCACCACTGCCGCGCGACGCCCACCGACATAGTCCCTTTCTTGGGGAAGCCCGAAGGGTCGAAGATAATCACCCCATCCTTCTCGCCCAGTTGCTCGCCGACCTGCTGCGCCAGGATCGTGAGCAGGGGTTGATGATCCCATGGCACGTGCCCGATGAACTTTTGGATTCCTTGTCGTTCTTGATCGTGGAGATAAGCGATTCCCTCGCCGGTCTTGTGCTCAAGCTTCGACAGCAGACCGGTAACGTACTCGGTTGCATGTCGATGTTGTTCAGGTTCGCTCAGGGTCGCAGCGAACGGCTCGATGAAGACGTCCAACCGTTCCAGCAGACCATCGATCAAGTCAGGCGACACCTGCGATTGTGCCAGCATGTCAGCCAACCGTGCTTCGTATCGTCGATCCATGACGCCCTCGCTTCCTTGTAACATCCTTGACGGAAGCGAATATCAGAAAAAACCTTACAGTTCGTCAACCCCAGGATACAGTAGAACTAGTGAAGACTTCGTTGAATCCTACTTTCCGCACATCTCGCCTTGACTATCTCCTAATTTCCGTGTGCCGTCTTTCGGCCTGTCAGGTTCAAATCTCGTAGGCTTTGGGTATCCCCAGCAGGCGCAGGATCCTCTTCTGGAGCCGAGTTAACTCTGTGCTGAACACCTCAAGAGGGCGTTTCCCAGCCTTCAGGGAATGCTCTTGAACGTCCTCGTACAGGTCGATCACTTTTCGAGCCGTCGGGCGTCGGCAGGCCCGACCTTCGGAATACAGTGGCAGACTCTCGATTCCCGCTCGTTCCATCGCGCGGCGGAGTTCTCGCTCCAACAGCGCCTCGACCAGCAACACGAAGAAGTACACGCAGAGCAAGGCCTGAATCCGACTTACCTCCTTCAGGTACATAGGCGCTACCACGAAGTCAGTCTTCAGGTGCTCGAACCGTCGTTCGATGGCCGGTTGCTGTTTGTAGGCCAAGAGCAGATCCTGCTCCGTCATCTTCGATTCGTTGCTCACCAGCGGGAAAATGCCATCACAGCGGGCCTCCTCATCCAGTCGCTCCAACTCAATCCGATGCTTCAACGAGTAACGGAGCTTCTCCTCTCGGACGTACCGCGTGTCCTGTCCAGGCCGGCCGCGTCGCTCCTGGCGGAACTTTTCGGTGACCTGCTCCTCGATCTCGACCGAGATCCACTCGGTGACCTCACAGTCCCGGAGCAGCTCCTCGACCGCCTCGGCGACCTTGGCTCGACTGCGGTACCGGGTTCGGGACGAGGCGAGCTTGGCACGCAGTTCGTCCAGTCGTTTCAACGCCTTCTCCAGCCGGGTCAGCCGTACCTCCGCATCCAACTCGGCCTTGCGTGTGCTGTGATACCAGATCAGCCGGTAACCCTCGGTGGTCTGGCTCGCAGGTTTGCAGATCGAGAAGCGGTCGGTCAACTGTCCCTTGTCGTCGTACTTGTCGTGGGTCCATCGCCACTGGATCTCTCCCCGGAGTACGGCGCCGCGGAAGGCACCGTCCTCACTGCGAGTTCGCGGCAGCACGCTGAGGAACCGACCGCCGCGCTGATGCAGATAGGCCATGTTCTCGGTGGTGGCCAGCTTGCAGTCGGCGATGTAGAGAAAGTCTCGGCGTCCGGTCAGTTGACAGAGCAACTCCCAGGTCTCCTGGTGAGAGCGGTCGTCGGTGGCGTTGCCGCTCTCGACGCGAAAGTGCACCGGGACGGCACCGTCGCCGGTCACGGTGAGGATGTAGAGTAGCTGCTTGAGGTCGGGGCGGTGGTCTTTGTTATGACCCCAGGTCACCGCCAACCGCAATTGTCCCCGCAGGGTTCGCTCCGCCTCCGCCGACTCGTAGTCACCGTGGAAAGTGATGGTGGTCGAGTCGTTGTGTAACTGGTCGAGGCTGACGTCGAATTCGCGTACGGCATGGGCCGCGACCTTCAGGGCCAACCCCGAGAGATTGGCGTCGAAGAGACGGTCGAGGGCCCGGCCAACTCGATCGTCGTTCATTGCGGCGACTTGGACATCGGACAACCCGAACAGTTTCGGCTCATGGCGGGCCACCCACTCACCGACACCATAGAGTGGCTCACGCGAGATCAGCAGGTTGCGCAGCAGGACGAGCAAGGCCGTGGCCGTGGGGACCCGAGTGCGGCCGTCCTCATGGGGCAGGTGGTCGCAGAGAAACTCGCGAAGGCGGAGCCGACTCAGGAAGTGTTCCAGGATGGGCACGGCGGCAATCCGCCGCGTGTTGAGCGTGCGCGTGCGTCCCTTCGAGCGGGCCGTCTCGCCGGGTTGGCGCGGTCGTTGAGGTTCGTTCATGCGGATCATCTCCGGAGGGTTTGCAGCGAGTTGGCCGGTGTCCGCCGCCGGGCCTTCCAGGGCCGTGAGGGGAGCAGGCCGACCGCCGCAGGGCTTGCCGCAATGATGGCGGAGGAGATCGGGACGTCAAGGACAAAAAATCTTGTGATTCACTTATGACAATTTGCCTTGACGTAAGTTGTGAGCCGCTCAACTTACGCTCATAGCCCGTGTCACAAGTCGTCGCGGCGAGAATCGCGGCGCACGGCTGGACATTGCCAAGTCATAAGACAAGGCGAAGAATGGCTCGAGTTCAGGAACGGTCCGGTTGGCGAACCATCTGAACCGAACAAGGTCCCCGTGCCGATCGACTTGTAGATGTTTACCGACCCTGGGGCCGCGTCTGAGAAGATGGCCTCAGGTCGAATTCGGGGAAATCAAAGGGAGATGTGCGGAAAGTAGGTTGAATGTCCTCTTCTTTTCTTTTTTGGCTGCAGTTCAGTTATTCCGGAATTCGACGTTCATCCAAATTGCCTGTCCTGCTTCCTGAT
Source organism: uncultured Planctomycetaceae bacterium (assembly GCA_963833985.1). Taxonomy (GTDB): domain Bacteria; phylum Planctomycetota; class Planctomycetia; order Isosphaerales; family Isosphaeraceae; genus Aquisphaera. The sequence continues at coordinate 2,967,978 of CAWIAD010000001.1, read as the reverse complement.
ATGGGCGTCTCCCGAATGCCACAAAGTTAGTCAGAAGTGCTTCATTGGCAACTGTTTGCGGAGTTCGGATCTGGGCCTAGTCATCCGCATGTATTGTTTTGGTCGTCGCTTTACGACTCGGGGCTCGACGCGTCCACGGCGCAATGGGTTGATGACGATCCGCGCGGGCTCAGAACCCCCTTCGGACCCGATCAGCCAGCGCACCGCGTCGATCAAGCCGATCCGATCCGGATCAACGCCGCGCATGCGTGCCGACTCCAGCATGACCGATCTTACCAGGTTATACGCCAGGCTGAAAATCGCCAGCTCTTTGAGAACCCCTTCGACTGTCTCGCAACGCAGAACATCCATCTTCATGCTAATCTTTATATGACGAAAATTGAGTTCGACTCTCCACCTCTTGTAGTAGAGTTCGGCCAGCTCTGTCGCCGGGTAGGTCGATGCGTCTAACAGAGTCGTGACCAGCGTGATTTCGCGCACCCGATACCCGGGTGTCTCGACCCGGTACCTCAGCTCGCGCACGGTGATCTCGGAGGGCAGCACCTCGAACTCATCCGCCGACATCCACTTCGGATGGGATTTCGATTTAAACCATGTGACAATCTGATCTGCGGTTCCCTGCGCCAACACCCACCGCGAACTCGGCAGACCCTGCGGCCTGGGGTACGGACCCTTCCTCCTGGCCATCGGACGACCCGGCGTGAAATCGACGATCTGCTGCTGGTGCACGCGGAAAACCGCATGCAGACCGCGTTGCAGTAATATCGCCAGATGAGCATACGAGCAAAATCCGCGGTCACCGAGCACGATGTCTCCCGGCTCCAGGCCGTCGGAGATCGGGCCAACCTGGGACATCTCGTGGGTCCGCAAAGGGGCCGTCCTCGAACGCAGAAGCATGCCGGTGGTGACGTCGAAGAGGGCCAGCCATTTCGCCACCGGGAAGCCACAGCCCTTGCGTTGACCGCTGGGTTGGCCGAAGTGACGTTGCAGTTCTGGTTGGTCCGGCATGGAGAAGCTGGAGCTGTCGACGACCCAGATTCGGTGCCCGAGCCACCGCGCGCCATCCGAAGCAGTCCGCACGGCGGCAGCGGTCCGCTCCACGAGCCAGTCGAAGACGGCCAGCGGAAGCCGCTTTCGCGCCAGGCAGTAGGCGCTGTCGGTGAAGGTCCAAGCGCCGAAGTGCACCACGTGGCGACAAGCCGTGTTGCCATGAAGGACCTGGAGAAGGAACAGATAAATGGTCGTCGCGGGGTCGAGAACGCGATTCCGCCAGCGGTGTTTCGCCTGGCGGCAGGCTTCTTCGATCGTCTCCCGGGACAATCCCGCGGCGATATCTTGGCGCAGTCGATCGAGAATAGGGATGATGCGAGGCGGCATGGGTGGGGCTCCCTCCAGCAACTGTGGGTCCTGGTACTTCCCACAGGATGCCCGGAGCCTCACCCATGGCGCAAGATCAAATGGCACAATTAGTTAAAATTAACTTCGCGGCATTCGGGCGTCTCCCCTTTGAAGCAGGGCGATTGCACCTTAAGTCATGAGCCGATCAGCACTTTTTCGAGATAGGCTTCGTCCCAGCCGGCGGTGAGGCGTTTGTTCTTGATGCCGACTTTCAGTGTGGTCTCGTTCTTCAACAGGCTCAGTGCGGCCCTGCGGAGGATGCTGAAGTTCGCATCCGCGTGACCTTGGCGGATGCGGCATTGGTCTTCCTGAAAGGTGACATCGAGTTGCCAGTGCAGTTGGTTTTCGATACCCCAGTGCGACCGTACGGCATCGGCGAAACGGCTGGCCGCGACGAATTTGCTCAGGATGTAATAGCGGTTTTCGCCGACCGTCTCGCCGTCGCGCTGTGTTATGTTGATGGCAACTCCAATCGCCTTCAGGCCGGGCCAACGCAAACGGTCTGGCAAATCGTCGGGAACAGGGCAGATCATGTAGTGACGAGTCTCCACTCGCCCGTGCCCTTTTTCATCAGTCGTATGGTGACGCATCCGGACGCCCGCGAAGTCGTCCTCCACGTGCCTCGCGAAGTAGTCGATGATCCCCTGATGCAAAGTGGGTTGGTTATCCTTCACGGCCAGGCAGTAATCCGCGCCTGCGTCGACGATTCGCCGCGCGATCTCGGTTTGACAACCCATCGCGTCGATGGTGACCATCGCGCCGGCCAATTCGAGCATTTCCAGCAGTTTCGGGATGGCCGTGATCTCGTTGCTCTTGGCGTCGACGACGACCTGCCCCAAGCTAATATGATTGGCGGTCGCCCAGGCACTCACCATGTGAATGGCCGTCTTGCTGCTGGCCGTATCGAAGCTGCGGCGAAGCGTCTTGCCGTCGATGGCGATCACCTGCCCGCCGGTGACTTCATGCAGAGCCGTGATCCAGCTCAGCAAACACTTCTCGAACTCCGCCGGTTTGAGGGCGGCGAAGATCGCATTGAAACGATCGTGCGACGGTATGCCGGTCTTCAGATCGAGAAACCGCGCCAGCCACTCATGCTTCGTCTTGCCGAACTTGGCGATGGCGACGAAATCATCCGCGCCACAGATCACAGCACACACGGCAATGACTACCACATTGATCAACGGGTAGGTCACCGCACGACGCCGCGGATCGGTCAGTTCCGCGAAATGGTCCGCGATCCGAACAGACTTGGATTTCGACATGTCATGAATTCCGGGCTCGCGCGATCTCCTCGACCCTTGCTGATTCGCAACAAGCGGCGAAATCGCGTCCGCCCAATCATGCCAAATTACCCATTATGGCGCAATCGCCCTGCCCTTTGAAGCCGCCCAGCACAAACTCGTACTCGAATTCCCCGATCCCTGCCTCCTGCGCAATCCACTTCACATAGGTCCGTAGCGTTTTGGCCGATCCGTGCATCTGCACATACACCCCGCCGATCTGGCCACGTGATCGGACAAATCGACTTGCGTCTACCGACAATACGCTCGTAATCACCTGCTTACGTTCCAGTTCTACCAGCAGTCCGGGCCAGGCGACCTCGAACCACTCGATCAACTTCAGTGCGCCCTGCTTCCAACTCGTGACCGGTTCCTCCTGATTCCGAAACCTCACAGCGACCGGTTTTGGCTCGAATGGTAATCCTCCTGGTTGAGGCGTGTCAGGCCTCACTAAGTCGTGCCAGATCTTCGTCGCGAGCTCGCTCAGTGCCCGCCCGCGTGCTTCAATCGCGTCAGCCGTCCACGTCTCGGCGTTGGCAAAGTAGCGGTTGAGCTCGAAGTGGCTGCTGGTGAACGCTTTACGCTTCTCCACATACGGCCGGTTACTCATGTCCGCGTTGTAGCCGGTCAGGGTGAGGTTGCCGAGCGTGTGCAACAGCCGAGCCCAGTGGTCGCGCGCCTGCGGGCCAAGTTTGTGCTCCCATTCCGGGGTCAGTGTCTGCGGCATGATGTGCTCGATCTGCGCGCACGATAGGTTCGCAGGCTCTTTGTGCTCGTACGACTCCTCCATCCGCTCAAGGATCACACGAAGCCGCGCGTTCTTCTTGGCGGTTGCGTATAGAGGCTGAACTGTCAGAGCCGTAGTGAAGGCCGCGTCATCTGGGCACCGATTTCCGCCGAGTTCCGAACGCAGTTGATCGACAAACCCATCGCAAGCCCCGCCTGCCGCATCGAACACCGGCGGTAACATCCGACGCAATTGATTGCTCGGCAGGCCACAGACCGATCGCCGAATGAGGAACGATTCGAGCACATCGAGCGTTTGGGCTACCTGGACACGCGTTAATTTGCCCTGATCCATCGCGTCGAAAACCCTGAGCAGCAATGGGTAAGCCACTGTCGATTCCAATCGTTGCAAACGCGAAAGCGAGGCGGCTATCACGGGGTCGGGCTCACGCGTTGGGTCGACGAACCGCGCGTACAGCATCCCATGCCGATGCAGATCAGTAAGGAACGCCTCCGCCGCTGCCGCATTGGCATTGATCAATCGATCTTTGAGTTCAAAATAGACATCAGCTGCTGTGAGAATCTTCCCTCCCTTCATCAAGTAGTGTCGCACGAACTCAGTCAGATTGTCGCCAAGCGCCTGCTGGATCGGCAGCCAGTGCTGTGCAAAGACCCGGTTCTGGTCGTTCACGTGCACCCGCATTAGCAGGAAGTTCCGAATCAGGTCGGCGGGTGTCAGCTTCTCGCCCTTGGCGTTCAGGCTCTCGAAAATGAGGTGTGGGTTGTCGTGCTCGTCGCATGTGATGCTGACGAGAGACAGCCGATCGGTGATTGCCGTGAGCAGGCGTTCCAGCCGCTCAGAGTCATTCTTGAATGGGGCGAGCTTGCCTTGAAAGAAGCGATAGGCATCGGCGAGTCGTGACGCAGGCGGTTTCTCCCCCCGGATGATAGATCGAAACGCCGCCCGATCATCCTGCGTGGGGAGCACTTTCAACTGTTCATCCTCTTCCTCGTAAGTGTTGAGGAGGAACTTGCCGTTAACCTTTTCGCAGAGCCTGTCGTGACCATTCGCTCCGGCTGTGTCGCGCAAGCCCGCCAGCAGGACCTGCATCGTAGTCAGACGCTGCTGGCCGTCGATCAGCAGATATTTCCCCACACCCTCCGGCACCGACTTCGCGGGCGCGGTGACGATCGAGCCTAAGAAATGAGGCCGCGCGTCGTCATGGGCGGCTTGCTCGGTGACATCATCCCACAAGGTTTTCCACTGCTTTTCCGACCAGCTGTAAGGCCTTTGAAAAAGGGGCACGACGTACTGCGTCGTGCCCTCAATAAGCTTTCGAAGCCGGGCTTCCTGAGCTTGCATGCCCAAACCTTATCTAAACCAGGGGGGCGGGGTCTAACTCACTAGGAGAACCACGAGAAAGAAAGGGCATCAACATATTATTCTTGGCGAGGCTCCGTTTCAAGCTGAATTGGGGAGGCGCTTCGTGAGGCCGAATGCCAAGCTGAATTGGGGCGACAAAATCGCTGCTGAACTTTTTTCGCGTGCGACAGGTGCTGGGAAGCTGGACTTTGTCATTCTTTCGTCGGGACCCTGGATGGTATTCAAACGAGGACGGAAATGCGGACGCAACTTGTTTTTGTTGCGCGCTCATTTCCCCTTGTGCGGTCCGGCAACCATCGCCACAGCCCTTCGATCACCCGGACCGGACGGTCGCTCCGTGCTGCGCCGGGTCGCGATCGCACCCGGTCAGTTCGTCGGGTCGTTCGCGGCGCCGGGCTCCAGTGACTCGATCAGGCGGATCAGGTCGTCCCGGATGGGCCGCAGGTTGTTGCGGACGGTCCAGTGATTGAGGTACACAATCACCGCCCCGACGCACAGCGTCGCAACGGCCTGGACGCCGAAGACCGCCCCGTCTCCCTTTGTGACGCCCCAGGTCAGCAGCAGGACGCCGGCGCAGATCGGCGTGACATACCACCAGATGACGGTTCGAAGCATGTGGATTTGCCGATCAATCCAGACCAGCCGATTGCGAGAAAACTCCAGTACCGAGGTCTGAAGCGACAGGGGAGCGGCGCTTCTTGCCGCCAAGAGGACATAGACGATGAGCGCTGCTCCCAGGACGATCAGCGTCACGCCCAGCATGGCCACGCGCGACGAGCGGTAAACCGGCCACAAGGGCGCGAAAATGCCCACGACCAGCAAGGCGGCAAGCACCTCGCGCAGGTCGCGACTGTGCACCTGCTTTTCGAGCGTCGCACAGCGGTGCTGGACGATCCTCAAGAGCTCGATCGAGCTCGTGACGGGGAATGGCGCAGTCCATTTCTTTTCTCCATTGGTTTTGAAAGTCTTCAAGACTCATGGATTTGCCTTTGATACATTTCCGCGAGCCGATTCTTGATGCGGTGAACTCGCGCCGAAGTGCTCCCGGCGTGGCTCCCAGGATCAGCGCCATCTGCTCGTATCCGACGTCGTCCAGGAACAGGAGCAGGATCGCCTTGTCCGCGGAATGGAGCTCGGCCAGGAACCGCTGGAGCTCGTCGGAGCCTGAGGGTTCCGCACTACGGGAAGGAACCAGCGCGGGGCTGAAATCTTGCTGGACGGGCAGCTTGCGGCGACGCGTTTGCTCCGACCGGCGCCAGCTCATCGCGGTGTTCAAGGCGATGCGATACGACCAGGTGGCCTGTGTCGACTGCTCTCGAAAAGTCGCCAGCGAGCGCCAGACCTGGAGCACGATTTCCTGGAGCAGGTCCTCGAAGTCATGTCCCGCATACGCGCGGGCGATGCCGCGCCAGCGGCCATAGTTGGCTTGCAAGAGCTCCAGAAAAACCGTTTGCTGATCCATTCGCCATCCCGACGCGGAAAGCTCGGACATCTCCATTGGTAGCCGCCGGGACCGGTTTGTTACGCGAAATGTGGGGTCTGGCCGGAATCAAGGCAGTTCAGCCGGTGAAGCAGGCCGACAGCCGCGGGTCGTCAACCAGCAACCGCTCTGCCTGCTCGAGTGCGCCGCTGGTCGAAAGGATCGTGAAGAAGCCTTCCTTGATGGAGGGTGCCAGCCGGATGGCCTCGCGCCATTCCTGCCGCGAGAACGGATCGTGATGGATCTCGTTCCAGAACCCCACCCGGTCGAACAGGTCAGCAATCCGGTCGCTCTGGTTCTGCTGCAAACGGCTCACCAGGTACGTGGCGACACCGACTTGCAGCCCGTGCAGCCTGGGCCGCTTCGAGATCGCATCGAGGGCGTGCGAGATCAGGTGCTCGCTGCCGCTGGCCGGACGCGACGAACCGCAGATCTCCATGGCAATGCCGTTGAGCATGAGCGCCGTGGCCAGTAGCCGGGCGCCGTCGGCGTCGAAGGATGGCTGGGCCAGGAACTGATAGACCGTGGCGTCGGATAAGAGCGCCGCGAAGTCGTTGACCGATTCTCCGCAGCGATGAAACGCCAGCTTCCAGTCGAAGATTGCCGTGAGCTTGGAGACCAGGTCGCCGATGCCCGAGAGCCAGAGCGGGCGGGGCGCGGCCTGGCAGACGTCCAGGTCCACCACCACGGCATAGGGCAAGGCCGCCGCCAGCGAGCGCCGGCGGCCCGCCACCGTCAGGCTCGACTGGGGGCTCGAGAACCCGTCGTTGGACAGCGATGTGGGTACGGCGTAGTAAGGCAGCCGTGCCAGGAAGGCGAGGTACTTGGCCACATCGAGCGCCTTGCCGCCCCCGAGCCCGACGACGGCCCTGGGCCGGCCTGTCGGCCGGGTGAAGAGAGTCACGGCGCTCTCGAAACTGGCGTCGGTGACGTCGCTGGCACCCAGGCAGTCGATGCCGTGGTCCTTGAGGCTGCGCGTCACCCTTGCCACATAATCGGGGACCAGCCCCTGGCTGATCAGCAGCAGGACGGCCGTATGCCCCGAGCGCTGAAGATACAGCCCCAGGCGGTCCAGAGCCCCGGGCTTCATGCGCACCAGCGAGGGAATGGCAACCTGGGTGATCATGTTCATGGCCGCGGCTCCGTATCGGCTGGCGTGCTGCGGGCGGGGCTTGCGGCCACTCCGAGGGGACCGCACAGGACCTCGGCAATCCCCGACCAGCGGTGGAAGGTGTGGAAAGCCTGCCCCTCGCGGCTGAGAACGTCGGCGAGGTCGCCGCGCGCGAACCGCAGGTCCGGCTGGACGAGCCGGGCGGCGTCGGCGTCGGGGAATCCATCCCCGGCGAACGCCACGCGCCGGCCCTGGGAAATGGCATCGCGCACGATGGCGGCCTTGTCCACGCCGAGCGACGGCGAGAGGTACGGGCTCTCCCGGGGCAGTTCCATGAGCAGCCCGCGTCCTTCCTCGAACTGGCCAGGGTTCGACCACACCGGCAGCGTGACGCCCGCCCGTTCCAGCAGGATCCGGATGTACCAGTCGCAGCCCGCCGACGTCACCACCACGTCCCAGCCCGAGTCGCGGAGCCCCTGGACTGCGCGGGGCAGATCAGGATCGAGGTTCATCTCGGCCACGACGGCCAGCACCGCGGCTCTGTCTTTGCGGATCGAGGCGAAGATTGCCTGGAGCGCCTGGAAGTGGGTGCGGCGTCCGGAGCGGTACTCGGCCCAGTAATCGGGCATCGCCGGCGGCAAGAGCGAACGTGCGGCGAGCTTGTAAAAGTCGTGCTGCGTCATGGTGCCGTCAAAATCGGTCACCAGCAGGCTGTGCAGCGACGCAGCGCACGAGTCAGGGTTCCACGAGACCACGTACGGACTCCAGCGTGATAGGAGAGAGCAGGTTCATGGGCAGTCGTCAACGGCCCCCGGGGAACTGGCTGACCAGCCGCTGAGCGCCTTGCCTTGACCTTGTACCTTCCCACCTCCATAATAATCCAGTTCCGTCTCTCTCGTCGCCGCAAGCAGGGCATTGCCGTGATCGCCCGATCGTCCATCCAGGCTGGCTTGCGATGTCTCGGAATCATGTGCCTGATTCCGGGGCTGATTCACGTTCCATTGCCACAGGCTGATTTTCACAATATCCGCCACCATCATGCAGCGGGCGAGGTTTGCCCGCACCACGACCACCTGCTGCGCTGGCATCCCAACGCGAGAGAATGCTGACGTCGCCGTCGTGCACTGGCACTGGATCCTGCCGAGCGTGGCGCGGGCCGTGCAAGACGCGAATCAGGCCGGCGAGGATTCCCGCTCGACGCCGCATCACCAGCTTCATGCCTATCACCTGGACTATCTCGCTCCGGACTGGACCCCGTTTTCAGCGCTGGTGCCCGATCACCGCAGCCGCATCCTCAAAGACGTTGAGAGACACCTCCCCGGTCCCCATCTGGCCAGTCAGGCGGCCTTCAGCGGTTTCTTCGGGCCGCCGGACGCGGTCGCCTGGCATCATGAGCTGGTTCCAGCCGGGAATCCCTGCGCCGGGCTCGTTGCACTGTCGCAACGGTGCAACTGCTGAGCTTGCCTGAAAGCGGGTTTTCCTCCCGGACAAACTCCGGCTGCGGGAAACCGGCAGCAAACCGGCATCAGGCCGTAGGCACGACCCGGCCCTCTTGAGTCCCACCGCGCTCTCGCGCCACGAAGTCGGCCCCCCCCCAGCGGCCGGCTTCTGCCTGGCTGCTCTGACGACCGTCGGCAGCTTGCCGTCTCTTGATACAGAATATGGCGAAAACGCGCCGACAACACACCACCCGTCTGGTTGGAGATCTTCCGCGATGGCAATCGCATTCTCTCGAATGTCGGCCCGGGGCACCGCGATCAAGTTCGCTCTACCGTGGCTGGGCATGGGCTTCTGTCTGGCGATCCTGGCAGTTCACCTGGCCTGGGACCTTGCCGGATGGAAGACCGCGTCGGCAGATTCGAAGTCATCGTCCGCAGCCACCGTCAAGGATAAGTCTTCCCCCGCAGCCGGTGCGATCAACACGGCGACAACCGTGGTGCTCGGCACGGCGAAGCTGGATGTCGCGAAGGTCACCACCGAACACGCGCACTACGACGATCTCCCAGTCGAGCTTGCGGTCCCGGGTCGGATCGAGGTCAACGCCGATCGCCAGATCGCGATCCGACCGCGTGCCTCGGGCGTGATCCGCGAGGTTCACGTACAGCTCGGCAAGAAAGTGAAGCGCGGCGATCTGCTGGCCACCCTGGACAGCCCCGATGTCGGCACGGGGCGGCTCAATCTTCGGGCCAGGCAGCGCGAGCTGAACACGGCCCGGATCGAGGCCGATTGGAAGTCGGAGATCGCTGCCACCGTGGCCTTGCTCGTCCCCGAGATCCGCAAAGGGACCGACCCCGCCGCCATCGAGAAGGAGTTCGCAGACAAACCGCTGGGTATGTACCGGGGCTCATTGCTGCAAGCCTACGCCGACTTCGACATCGCCGCGCACGAGGAAGAGAAGACCGCCGGCCTGCGGAGGCAGGAAGTCATCGGCGAACACCCGGCCGTGCTGGCCCTGCACACGCGGCAGGGGCTTCAGGCCAAGCTGTACGCCACGATCGAGCAGGCGAAGTTCGACGCCGCCCAGGGCAAGAGGCTGGCCGACCAGCAGGTGCGCAAGTCCGAGTCCGACGTGATCGACGCCGCCAAGCGGCTGCACATCCTGGGCGTGCCAGAGGATATCCGCGAGCACCTCGACCACCCCGAGCGTGCCGATTCGCTGGCCATTCAGGAGGATGTGACCCTTTACGAGCTCCACGCGCCCTTCGACGGCACGATCATCCAGAAAGCGGCGGTCCCCAGCCAGCGGGCCGAGCTCAGCGACGTGCTCTTCACGGTCGCGGACCTGAACACACTCTGGGTGACCGCGAATATTCCCGAATCGGACGTGGCCAGCGTCCCGCGCATCAAGGGGGGCAAGATCCAGCTCTCACCCACCGGGTACGGCAAGCGGTTGTTCGCCGCCCGGTTGCTCTCGGTGGGTGCGCTGGTCGACCCGCAGACCCGGACCGTCCCGATCCTGGCCGAGACTGATAACAAGGACGGGCTGTTGCTTCCGGGCCTGTTCGTGCGCATTCTCCTGGACAGCCCGACCACCGAGCACGCGCTCACCGTTCCGCATGCCTCGGTCGTTGAGATCGAGGGCAAAACCGGGGTCTTCATCCCCGGCGGCGTCGAGAGCCTGGCACCTGATCGACATGCCTACACCTTCCTGCCGGTGCAGACCGGGCGTGACGCGGGCGACCGCGTCGTCGTCAAGTCCGGGCTCAAGGAAGGCGATACCGTCGTGGCCGGCGGCGCTTCTTGCTCAAGTCGGAGCTGGTGCTTCAGAACACGGCGGAGGAGGAGTAAGGGTGTCGGGCGAAACACCCACAGCCACGAGTCACGGAACCCAGATGACCGGCAACCCGGGGACTGAACCATGCTCAACGCCATCATCGAATCGTCGCTGAACAACCGGTTCCTGGTGCTGATGGGGACGTTCTTCGTCGCCGGACTGGGAATCTACTCGGCCATCAACCTGCCGATCGACGCGGTGCCGGACCTGACCAACGTGCAGGTCCAGGTCATCACCGAGGCGCCCGCGCTCTCTCCTGGAGAAGTCGAGTCGCTGCTCTCCTTCCCGGTCGAGGGAGCGATGAGCGGCCTGCCCAACGTGGAGCAGATCCGCTCGATCTCCAAGTTCGGCATCTCGGTGGTGACGGTGGTGTTCCAGGAGGGAACCGACATTTACAGGGCCAGGCAACTGGTTGGCGAGCGGCTGCCACGTGCGGCGGAGGCCATCCCGCCCGGGTACGGAACGCCCATGCTCGGTCCCATCGCCACGGCGCTTGGCGAGGTCTACCAGTTCCAGGTGAAGGCGGCCCCGGGTTCCGGCGTCACTCCGATGGAGCTGCGCACCTTGCTCGACTGGTACGTCGCCTACCAGCTTCGCAAGGTTCCCGGAGTGACCGAGATCAACGCCCATGGCGGGGAGCTGAAGACCTATCAGGTGGAGGTCGATCCCGACAAGCTGGGGACCCTTCACCTGTCGATGACCGATATCTTCAATGCCCTGCGGAACAACAATGCCAACGTGGGCGGCGGGTACCTGATCCACGAGGGCGAGGCCCGCTACATTCGCGGCGTCAGCCAGGCCCGCTCGATCGAGGACATCGCGGCCATCGTCATTGACGAGCGTGAAGGCGTGCCGGTGACGATCGGCAGAGTCGCCAGGGTCCATCCCGCACCGATGATCCGGGCCGGCCTGGCCACCCGCGACGGCCAGGGCGAGATCGTCACCGGGCTGGTGATGATGCTCATCGGCCAGAACGGCCGGAGGGTGGTCACCGATGTGAAGGCCGAGATCGCCGAGATCCAGAAGAGCTTGCCGCCGGGTGTGACCATCGAGCCGCTCTACGACCGCACGCATCTGATCAATCAGACGCTTAGCACCGTGCTGCACAACCTGGTGGCCGGAGGAGCATTGGTGGTGCTGGTGCTGCTGGCCATGCTCGGCAACCTCCGGGGCGGCCTGATCGTCGCGCTCGCCATCCCGCTCTCCATGCTCTTCGCGGCCAACATCATGCTGGCCACGGGGCTTTCGGCCAGCCTCATGAGCCTGGGAGCCATCGACTTTGGCCTGATCGTCGATTCCAGCGTGATCATGATCGAGAACTGCGTCCGCAGGCTCGCCCATGAGGGCGGCAGCCGCTCCAAGCTGGAGATCGTGCGCGACGCGGCCATCGAGGTCCGGAAGCCGACGATGTTCGGCGAGCTGATCATCGCCATCGTTTATCTGCCGATCCTGGCGCTCGTGGGAACCGAAGGCAAGCTGTTCCGGCCGATGGCCCTGACGGTCATCTTCGCCCTCGCCGGGTCGCTCGTCCTGTCGCTCTCCTTCATGCCCGTGATGGCCTCTCTGGGACTGAAAGACAAGGCCGAGGAGAAGGAGCTCTGGCTCATTCGCTTCTGCAAACGCGTCTACATTCCGGTGCTCGATACGTTCATCGGGCATCCGCATCTGGCCCTCGCTCTCGCCATCGGCCTTGTGCTCGCGAGCATACCGGTCGCCTGGAACATGGGCGCTGAATTCATGCCCCGGCTCAACGAGGGCGATCTCCTCATCGAGGCGGTACGCATTCCCTCCGCTGCGCTGGAGGGCGCCGTCTCCGCGTCGACCCAGATCGAGACGCTGCTGCGCACCATTCCCGAGGTCCGCATGGTCTACTGCAAGACCGGCCGGCCCGAGATCGCCAACGACGTCATGGGCGTCCACCAGACGGATGTCTGGACCATGCTCAAACCCCAGGAGGACTGGCGCCCGGGCCTCACGCGCGACGGACTCATCAAGGAGATGGAAGACCTTCTCTCCGAGCACGTCCCCGGGGTCAAGTTCGGCTTCAGCCAGCCGATCGAGATGCGGGTCAACGAGCTGGTGGCAGGCGTCAAGAGCGACGTCGCCATCCTCATCTATGGTCCCGACCTGGACGTCCTGCGGCAACTGGCCACGGAGGTCCAGCGCGTGCTGGAACCCATTCACGGGGGGCACGACATCAAGGTGCCCTCCACCGGGCGGCTGCCGATGCTGCGCATCGACGTCCGCCGCGAGAACCTGGCCTACTACGGCATCAAGGCGTCGGACGTGCTGGATGTCGTCTCCGCGCTCGGCGGAACGACGGTGGGGACGGTCTTCGAGGGCCAGCGGCGGTTCCGGATGCAGGTCCGGCTTCCCGAAAGCTGGCGCAACGACGCCGAAAAGATCGGCTCGATCCCGATCATCGACCCCAAAGGGCGGCCGATCGCCCTCTCCGAGCTGGCCGACATCGCGCTGGAGGAGGGGCCGAGCGAGGTCGAACGCGAGAACGTCCAGCGCCGGGTTTACGTGGGAGTCAACGTGCGTGGCCGCGACATTGCCGGTTACGTGGCGGAAGCCCAGAAGGCCATCGACGCCCAGGTGAAGCGGCCCCCGGGCTACATGTTCCGCTGGGGCGGCCAGTTCGAGCATCTTCAGACGGCCTCTCAGCGCCTTGCCATCGTCGTTCCCGTGGCCATGCTGATGATCTTCCTGCTGCTCTACAGCACGTTCCATTCCATGCGTCTGGCCGCGCTGATCTACCTGGCCGTCCCCATGGCCGCCACCGGCGGCGTGTTCGCGCTGATCCTGCGCGACCTGCCCTTCTCGATCTCGGCCGCGGTCGGGTTCATTGCCCTCTTCGGCGTGGCCGTGCTGAACGGTCTGGTCTGGGTGAGCGCGGTGGAACACCTGCGGCAAGAGGGCGTCGAGCCGCACGAAGCGGCGCGGGAGGCTGCCATCGTGCGGCTGCGGCCGATTCTCATGACGGCCCTGGTCGCCGGCCTGGGCTTCATTCCCATGGCCGTGGCCACAACTCCCGGGGCCGAGATCCAGCGGCCGCTGGCCACCGTGGTCATCGGCGGACTGTTCACCTCAACCATGCTCACCTCACTGGTCTTGCCGGCCATCTATCCCTGGTTTGCGCACAGACCCAAGAGAATTGAGCTTGATCCCCTGTCTGGATCACCGCCGAGAGCGGCGTGGAAAGGCTGAGAAATACAACCTTCAGGAACGGCGGCGATGCCGTCCGGATCGGAGAGCAACTGCTGCGCATCGTACCGGATGGGAATTCGACGGATCAGCGCCCCAGGTGATCCGACCCGGCGCGAACACTCATCCCGCGGCCGAGACGGTCTGGATTCGTTCTCGACGCCGGCGCTGCCACAGGCTCAGGCCGAGTACCCCCGCGGCGCCGAGCGTCAGCGAGATGATGCTGGATGGCTCGGGGACGGTCGAGGTCACGAACGCCAGCCCGGAAATCGTATTGAATCCCGTGTAGGTGGAGGGATCGGCCGAACCGGCGGGTGTCGCTGTCCCGGTCAACGTGCTCAGCGTGTAGAGTTTGTCGTCGAGAGTCGCGTACAGCGTGCCATCGGGTCCGAACGTCAAACCTCCGCTCGGGCTGCCGACGCTGACACCCACGTTGCCAACCAGTGTCATCGCCCCCGAACTGGGATCGATCACGTAGAGGTTGCCATCAAGCTTGCCCAGGCCATAGAGACGGTCGTTCGGTCCGAAGGCCAGAGCCTCGAGCGTGTCGGCCGTGTGTGCGATGAGCTGCGAGCTTCCGGTGGCGATATCGAACCGGTACAGGTCGTTCACGGGGTTGTAGGTCGTCGGGTCGAGCGCGGAGGTCAGGAAGCCCACGGTGCTGCTCTGGAACGCCAGGCCTCCCTGGCCGAGGACCGGGCCGATCCCGATGGAGAACGTCGCCTCAGTGGTGCCTGTGCTGGCGCTGAGCTGGGTGATGACGCCGGCATTCGAGTCGAAGGTGTACAGTCTGCCGTTGACGTTCGCCAGCCCGAACGGCGAGACCGCGGTGCTCAGCGGGCCGATCAGCGTTCCGACTCCGGTCGTCGTGTCGATGGAGACAAGCTGGTTGTCGAAGAAGGTCACGCCGTCGACGGTACCCGCCCAGGTTGTGGCCGGAGCGTGAAACCCGACAAGCGTGATGGCGGCGAGGAGCGCGTAAGCCCTTTTCATGCGGATCTCCTGGAAATTCGATCGTGGTCGATCGGACAGGTGTTCGACTCTTGGTTCCTTGTTTGCCGGAATGACGGAAGTACCGCCGAGACCGCAGTCCCGGCGGCTCCAGCCCGCACTCAGGAAATCGCCCCGTTCAGGCCCTTGGGGAAGAAGAGGCCGCTGGCCGCGTTGACGCCGCCGTAGACGATATTGAGAACCTGGCGCGTGGACCGGCTGATGGCGATCGAACTGGTGTCGCTGAGCACGATGCTCGAGGTGCCGTTGGGGCCCGACGCCACTCCATAGTCGGTGGCGCCGCCGAGCGACAGGCGTACGCCGGAGATCGCCTGGGTCGTCATTCCTTGACCCATCTGGTAAAGCAGCGTGCGCACCAGGCCGGCATGATAGGCCTCGATACCCAGGATGCCCGCGGCGGCGCCGAGGATGTTCTTGTTGGCGATCAATCCCGCGGCACCGTGGTACGCGGAGACCCCCACATCTTCGAAGATGTAGGCGCCGAGCAGAAAATGCAGGTCGCTCGCGAACGGATCGAAGCTCGTTCCCAGCCCGGCCGCCTGCGCCAGGAGATTGAAGCTGTTCAGCAGGTCGATGGCCGGCCGCGCCACCGGCTCGATTCCCAGCGCAGCGAGGGTCGAGCGTATGTCCGTCACATGCTCTTGCTCGTCCTGGGCGATCTCCGCGGCGTACTGCTCCACGGCGGGAATCGTGAACGGGACCCTGGGATTGGCCTTGATGGTGACCGGGCCCGGAGTGCCCGCTCCTCCGGTGCCAATGCCCGCGGCCTCGATGCTCATGCCGGTCACCGCGAAGGTGTAGTACTCGGCCTCGAGGTACTCCAGGTTGAGCGCGAAATCGAGGATTTCCGCGTCGTTCACGCCACCGGCCCTGGCGATGCGAGGGAGGCCTGCCACCGCGGCGCCGCAGGCACCCGCGCCCAGTCCGAGCATGCGAGTCAAGAAGCGTCGCCGCGGGCGGGACGACGGATGATCGCCAGGGGAGGCTTTCAATACCCCATCGCACCCGTGAATTCTGTCGCGATCCGGAACCTGGTATCCCTGCATCAGCCATGCTCCTTGAGTTGAGTCATCGGAAAAAGGCTCGAGCGTCACAAGCGTCCGCGGAAAGAAGGCCTGGAGGACAGTGTCATGGAACTCCTCCGGCCGGCCGGGAATGCACCCGGCGTGCGCGAGCACGAACAGAGACGGCCGCGAACGAACGGCCGCTTTGTGAAGATGCGCAACGGCTTTGCTGGCTGCGAGAAAGGGCGGATATCGCCGGCCGAAGGCTAACGGCAATCCACCGCGAGGACATTCCTGAGGTTGGCGGGCAAATCCTCCATGGGGTCGGAATGGGGCGGTGTGGTCCGTGCCACGGCGACGCCCCAGGAGATGCTCCAGGCCACTCCCAGAGCCAGCATCAAGGCCCAGACGAGCGATACGATCGAGCCAGCGGCGCGTCCGGAGAATCGGCGCCCGCTGAAGTAGCCCGAGGTCTGGTCCTCCCGGTGGACGGCTTCGCCGGCCGATGCTTGTTGCGTGTCCGCCATCACGGAATCGAGCAGGACGTCGGCTGGCTGCGTCTCCCCGTGATGTTTCCAGAACCAGAGTAAACCGGCTCCCAGCGATACCTTGCGGCGGTCAAGGCGTTCGCGCAGCAACTTGCGGCCCCGGACGAGCCGCACCTTGACCGTGCCCGGCGCCCAGCCCAGGTGCCTTGCCGACTCCTCGTGCGTGAGTCCCTCGAAGTAACAGAGGATCAGTGGCGCCCGGTACTTTTCGGGAAGTTGATCCAGCTCTTCCCGCACCAGCAGGAAAACTTCCTGCTTACCAAGCCGGTCAGCCGGCTGATCAGCGGGGTCTGCCGACGCACCGCACTCGTGCGCACGCCGGCGGGCATTGCGATGGCGAATGCGGGCCGCGGTCTTGTAGGCAACGCCGCAGAGCCATCGCTCCAGCGACTCTTCTCCGGTGATCGTCTCAGCCTTCTGAAAGAGCACCATGAAGGTCAGCTGAAAGGCGTCATCGGCGTCATGCGGGTCACGCAGAACCGCATGGCAGACGCGCTGGACCATCGGTCCATGGCGTGCCATCAAGGTCCGGAACTCGTTCGCATCGCTCCGGTCCGCAAAGCTGCGAAGTCGTTCTGCATCCGGCCCGACTCTTGCATGCATTCGAACGGTCCCCTCGAAGCCGCGTCATTTGCGGGTGCCGATCTGCATTGTATTGCACCCTGGCGTCGCGGCGGGTTCACCTTTTTTCGAGTTAATCTTTGACGGACAAAGCGGGCATCGGCCGTTCCAGAGGAAGCGTTTCCATTCCGAGAAGATCGAAGTGAAATTCATGGTTGCCTGTGCGGTGCTGACGGTTCCGGGCCTGCTGGCGGTTGCCGGGCCAGGGTGTTCACAAGGCGATGGCGTGGACAGGCAAGCACTCAGCGGCACGGTCCGGCTGGACGGCCGTCCGCTGACGAGCGGCTCGATCCTGTTCGAGCCGATCTCGGAACGGGCGGGAACGGCTGTCGGCGCGAAGATCCGCCATGGTGAGTTCGTCATTGCGCGGGACGATGGCCCTGTCCCGGGCTTGTACAGGGTACGCATTTACGCCAGCTCCGGTGTGCAGGCACCCGCACCCAAGGGTGCCTCCGAGCGGAAGCCGCGACCCATGGTCGAGCTGATCCCCTCCAAATACAATTCACACTCCGAGTTGACGGCCCAGGTCGTCTCTGGCCGGAACAGGCCGAGCGCTTACGATCTTGAGCCCGAGCCATGAAGGGCAGCCGGTGCGTGCTCGGGCCGCTTCATCCTGATTCGCCGATGGACCGCTGATTGACCGCTGGGGTTTCTCGCCATGCATCGTGATCGTCGCGGCTTCACCCTGATCGAGCTGCTGGTCGTCATCGGCCTGATGGCGGTTCTCATCGCGCTGCTGCTGCCGGCTGTGCAGTCCGCACGTGAGACCGCGCGTCGTGCTCAGTGCACGAACAGCCTGAGGCAGATCAGCCTGGCCATGCACGCGTATCATGACTCGCTGAACGTCCTGCCGCCGGGCAAGAAGGGCTGCTGCTGGGGAACCTGGCTCGTCGCCGTCTTGCCGCAACTGGAGCAGCAACCGCTGTTCAGCGCCTGGAATTCAATGGGATCGAACGCGCCCGGCCTGCCTGCCGGCTACGACGTCGACCTGCGGTACTTCGGCGTCGCGAACCGGACCGTCACCTCGACTTTTGTGAGCACTTATTATTGTCCCAGCGACCAACCGAACACGCCGATCACCGCGGCGATGAACGGACTCACTTATGCGTGCACGTCTCAGAATTACGCAGTAAACTTTGGCAACTCCATCCAGCTTCAGATCAACTTCCAGGACGTTCGGTTTGCCGGGGCGCCGTTTGTGGACGTTGGCTCACCGCTGACTGATAGCATGCAGCCAGGGAAACAGACGGTCGGGTTTGCCTCCGTGAGAGACGGGTTGAGCACGACCTTGCTGGCATCCGAGGTGGTGGTGGGTCAGGGACGCGACCTTCGTGGGTTTTCCTGGTGGGGCGACGCCGCAGCCTTCGAGGCCTTCCTGGCACCGAACAGTTCGTTCCCGGACGTGCTCTTCAGTGCTTACTACTGCGTCGATACTTCACCGAACCCTCCCTGCGCGGGGAGCACCACCGCGCTGCCCGACAACTACGCCGTCCGCAGCAGGCACCCGGGCGGGGTCAACGCGAGCATGGCGGACGGCAGTGTCCGGTTCGTGAAGAACACGATCAGTATCCAGACGTGGCGCGCCTTGAGCACGACGCGGGGGGAAGAGATCATCTCCTCCGACCAGCTTTGAAGAGCACGAACGGCCGCATCGAGGACGATCGAGCCCGATCTTTCCTGACGCCGGAAGACCGCAGCATGAACGAGATGGAAGGGTCACCAGAGCCGTGTTCGGCGAGCGCCGGCGACGGACCGGGAGTCGTCGATCGCACTGGCCCCACACGCCGGCCGGACCGCCGCTCCGTGATGCGTCAGACCTGGAAGGAATTGCTCTTCTTGCACTGGACGCTGGCGCCTGAGCAGATCCGTCCGCTGCTTCCCCCGCAACTGGAGCTCGATCTCTTCGAAGGCAAGGCTTACGTGGGGCTGGTTCCGTTCTCCATGACCGGGGTCCGACCCACGGTTGCCCCGGCGCTCGCGGGGCTCTCCAGCTTCCATGAAACCAATGTGAGGACCTACGTCCTTGATCGGGGTGGCAACCCTGGAGTCTGGTTCTTCAGTCTGGACGCGGCGAACTCGGTCGCGGTCCGCCTTGCCCGAAGGCTCTTCCACCTGCCCTACCACCGTGCGGACATGTTCCTGGAGCGGGAGCGGCCCGGTGCGTTGCTAGAACCCGGGCCCGTGCTCTACGCCGGAGTCCGCCGCTGGCCGGGACCGGTTCCCGCGTCGTATCTCATTCGCGCTGAGGTGACCGGACCGGTCGCGCCGGCAGTCCTGGGAACAATCGAGCACTTCCTTGCCGAACGCTACCTGCTCTACACGTGCTTTGGAAATCAGCTCTACCGGGGTCAGGTCTATCACTCCCCCTATCCGCTGCAAACGGCAAGGGTTCTCACCCTTGATGAGAACCTGCTCGCCGCCTCTGGAATCGAACGTCCCTGCTCCCAGCCGATCGCTCATTACGCGGCGGGCGTGGACGTGCTGGTGTACGCGCTGCAAAGGCCCTGAAAGGCGATCGTCCTGAACCGGAACCGAAGAAGTGCAGCCGAAAAGCGTGTCAGCCACGCAACCGGGAGGCAATTCTTCGTATTCAGGAAGTTATATGTTTGCCGGATGTATGCGCGAAACCCCGCGGAAAGGTGGGTGAATCAGGCCAGCCGTGCACCTACCTGCACCTATTGCGGGCTCGAGGCCTGTGCGCGCCCCTCCGTCGCTTTTCTAGACATGATATCCACTTGCGACGGCACGCCCGGCGCCGTGCACCAGATCTCTCAAACCTGAACGCTCGCATGACTACATAGCTATTTATGTGAATGCAAGTGCAGTAACGGCCGTGTTGTTTTTTATCAACATCCGCGAAAAGTGTTGCATTCTGTGGAAGAAGATCCCATGTTGGCATTCCGCCTGGGTGCCTTTGGGAACCTCGAAAACGCTTATCCCGGATTCGGGGATCTCTCTGGCGTGTGCGGGTGTCGTGAGGTGCGGCATCGACCCATGGATTCTAGAGGAGTCACTTCATTGAAACGGAATCGAAGACCTCTGACGAGCACCGTTGCTCGGCTGTTGCTGGGACTGGCGGCGATCGCTGCTGTCTCGTCGCAAACCATTGCCCAGCAGACCGTTTACTACCAGCAGGCGACAAGCCAGCCTGTGTATTACTACGTGCAGCCCGCTACGCAGTATTACCAGACCGGCTACTCTCCTGGCTATTACCAGTATACCTATACCCCCCAGTATTATCAGCAAGCGGCAACACAGCAGTATTACCAGGTGCCTCAATATACCCAGGCACCGCAATACTACCAGCAGCCGCAGCAGACGCAGACCACGGCAGCGGGAGCGCAGGTGGTGCCGACGGCCTATACCGCACCGGCCGCCGAGGCACCCGCGACACAGCCGGAAGCGGCCCCCGCCGTGGCATACGGCGACCCCTACGGGTTTGTTTCCTGGCTCAATTCCACCCGGGCTTCTTATGGATTGGGACCGGTGAGCCACGACCAGAATCTGTCCAACTGGGCGGCGATGAACAACAACTCGCAGATGGCGTATGGCCTGGGCCACTTCGTCATGGGGCCAGCACGGCGCCAGAACTCCGCCATGGGAGCCGGCTTCCCCGGAGCCATGTGGATGGGCTCACCGGCTCATCGTGCCGCCCTGCTCGACCCGACCATCACCTGGATCGGCATTGCGGCCGCAGGGGCCTACTGGACCTTCAACGCCAACTGACCGGAGGGCTTCCCACGCCACCGGCCAGCACAGCTACCGAGCGTCGAGCATTGCCAGGAAGCCCGTGAAGCTGATGGGATTGCGCCGGATCGATCGTTTCCCGCCGAGGACTCGCTCGCTGCCAGGCCCGCACTTCGAGTCATCACTCGTCGTGACTGGTCAGCGAGGTGTGCCGGGTCCAGGTCGTGTGCTCCGTGAGACGAGCGAGACCGCGCGCGAATGCGTGCCCTCCATTGGAGACCGCGGCGCTTCCTTGACAATCCCCTGATCGCTCTCACAGAAACAGTGCATTACGAACCCCGGCCAGGATGGCCTGCTCCAGGTTCGGGTCTCGTCCCCGTGGAATCCACCCCACTGGCGCGGGGACGGGACCAACAATCTCTCGAGCGCGGTTGACCGGAAACTCGTTGTAAAACACGGCGCGACCGGCAGCCTGGCGGTCAGGCTTCACCATATCTTCCAGCTCCTTGCGAACCTCGACCTTCACGAGGTATCCGCCGGACGGCGCGGGATCGATCTTGATGGTCGCAAACCTCCGCATGGTTTGCAGCGTGGACTCCAGCCGGTCGGTGACCGAGACCGAGTCTCCGCTCCAGGGTTCCAGCAGGGTGGCCCCGATCCTCGGCTGTGTGACGATCGTGCGCGACAGCCGGTTCTCCGACGCGATGTCGAAGTACTGATCGACGACCGCGACCGTCTTGTTCCAGACCGTCTCGAAGTCCGCCGATGGGACGACCAGGGGGTTCTCGGCGACCGGCCGGGGAGAGAAGATCCGGCCCACGCCGAGCGTGTGAGGTCGTCCGTCCGAGGAACATCCCGCCTGGCCGACGATCGCTGCGGCAACCGCCAGCCAGGAAACCGCCGCAGCCGCGATCCGCGTCTTTCGCATGGACCCAGGCCTCATCCTGCCCGGATCACGGCACCGCCGCTCGTGATCCGCAGACATGATTTTCTCGTCTCATCCCGGAATCTGGACTGAAGTGTCCCGATGCCGGTCCGCCTGAAGCGGCCTGCCAGTTCGCTCGCGCTCGTGAGCCAAAGAAATGCGGGGAGCGCGGTTTTGCGGGCGGTTGCGTATCCTGCCGGTTCTTTCGATTCCTGGCAAGGTCGTTTTTGCGCGGCCCGAATTGTGGCCTACGGTTGCATTGGAGCGGCTGACGCGGCCTGCCAGTCGGCAGGAGAGACCGGGACAGATCCCTGGGTCATCGCAAGCGTGAAAGCTTCCTGGAGCTTGCGGTCCGGGAATTGCTGTCCGGTCCAATCAAGTTTCCCAGCGCGTCGATCCCCGCCCCTCCGGCGCAGTCGCCGGGCAGGTGAGTACGCCTTGTTATTCCTTCATCGCGCAAGGTTGGCAGCGTCGACCACCTGAACCACGGCAATCCCACTGTCGTCGGGTGACGGTGCGGCTTCCTTGCGCGCTTTCCTCTTTATTGAACGGGCGACGGCATCATGTTCAAGCGTGACTGGAGAAGGGATCCGGCAGTCGCAGCCCCCTCTGCTTTCCAGAACGACCCGCCCGCGCCTCCGGTGCAGGTCTCTTCTGATCGCTCGCAACCCGGATCGCTTGCGGTCTGGCGCAAAAGGCAAGGCGCTGGGCCTGGATGCGGGCCCGGTGCCGGGCGCGGACGGAGATCCCCGCGGAAGAGCAGATCGTCCACGAACTGGGCGAGTTACTGGCCGTGTGCAACGATCCCGACGAGATCGAGAAATCGTTCCTGGCCGCGACGCGCCGTCTCACATCGGCCCGTTCAGTCCAGTGGATTCGCGGTCCCTTGCCGCCACTCATGGAACCCGGTGAAGGGATCCTGGAGATACCCGTCCAGGCCGGCTCGGTCGTCCGGGGACGCCTTCTGGTCAAGCCTGCCTCGGGCCAGGGCGCGAGCTACACGCCGGCAACCCTGGAACGGCTCAGAACGCTCTGTACCATGGCCGCCTCCGCCCTGCCCCCTTTTGACTGCAATGCCCGCCACCTCGTGTCTCGGCCGATCAAAACCAGTGGGCTGGCCGCACCGGCGGAGAACGGCCGGAGCGAGCCCGAGGAAAGCCCGGATCCGGTCTCCTTGAAGCAGGAACACCCCCCGGCCGGACGCCTCTTCCACGATGCCACTTTCCTGCATGCGGTGCTGCCGTTCGCGCTGGGCCTTGCGCGGCGCCACGATGAGCCGCTCTCCCTGCTCTGTTTGGCGATTGACCGGCTCAACGGCGTTCACGAACTGCTCGGTCGAGATTATGCCGACCGACTGGTGCGCAGCGTGGGGCAGCACATCGCGGCAATGCTTCGCGAGAGCGACATCGTCGCCCGGCTGGACGATGATCGGATCATCGTGGTCCTGCCGCGTACCTTCCTGCATCATGCCTGGAACGTCGCTCGTGAAATCGCGCGTGCCGTCGCCGCGAATCCGGAACTCATGCCGGAACTTCCCGACACCACCATCTCCGTCGGCGTGGCGGAATTCCCTGCCTGCGCCGGGAACGTCTACTCCTTGCTGGACGCGGCCGACCACGCGCTCACCCTCGCCAGGGCCAGGGGCACGAACAGGACCGTCGCCGCGTCGTCCGTTTCATCGAAGCAGAGCCACCACCTCGCAATCGCCCAGTGACCTGCGGCCACCCGGCTTCCCTGCTCTTTCGCGGGGTCGTACCGCGGCATGCGAATTGCCTTTCCATCAGGGTGACGATATGGGCTTTGTTCACGAAGAGACCTCACCCAGGGAAGCAGGCACAAACGATGGCTGAAAGCTGGAAAAACAAGTCCGAAGACGCCGGACAAGATGCGGCCGACAAGGCCCGGGATGCCGGGAACGCGGTGGCTGAGAAGTCCAAGGAGGCCGGACACAAGATCGGCGAGAAGGCGGAACAGGCCAAGGATTGGACGAAGGAGAAGCTCCATCAGGCCGGTAACGCGGCAGAGCGCGCTGGTGACGCTGCCAAGGACAAGATGGACGAGGCGGCCAGGGATTGATCCGCCGCGTTTCCAGGAAGCTTACGGCTCCTTCGCCCCCCGTGGACGTTGTTCCTATCGGGGCGATCGGGCCGTGGTCCCCTTCTTCAAGGAGTCAGATCATGCCCGACGATCCCGTGCCGGACTCGATCCCGGTGCCCGGAAGGCCAGAGCCCTCCTCGGTTCCGCCGTCCGAGCTCCCCACCATCCCCCGACCGCAGGAACCAGCTTCGCCCTACCCCGCGCATCCCGAACCAACCCCGGTCCCTCCTCCTCCCGACCGAGGCGGTTCCCAGGCCAGTTCCATCTCCTGAGCCGCAAGCCTGGCTCGTTACCGGTGCCGTCTGCTTCGCGATCCGTCAACCGGCCGGGTGCTCATCCGGGTCCACGCGGCACAGAACCAGGAACTTCTCGACGTCATGGCGCTGCGCTGTTGTGAGCGCGCCCGCCAGGGCGTGATGACACGCATCGACAAGTTCCACACGTTTGCCTGCATGCAGCCGCGTCAGACAAAGTCCGTACCAGGCCTGCCCCTGTGTTGCATCTTGCTCGAGCGCCCGTTGGAACGCGACCTCGGCCTCGTTCAGGTTCCATTCCGCGAGGTAGGTCTCGGCCCTCCGGCAGGTCCGCAATGCGGGCGACGGCGGGTTCGTGGCCCGTTCGAAGAGCGTTCGTGCCTGCACCGGCGATCCCAGGTTCAGGAGAGCCAGTGCCCGAGGCTCGGCCTCGCTCCAGGTCAAGGCGCGACCGGCAGCCTCGAGCGCCGCAACGTGCTGGGACAGAAAGGAAGCCAGTTCGTCGGCCCGCTGGTTGTCGATGGCGCGGAGGGACGCCGTGGCAGCGTCGTTCATGCCTCTCACTTCGTAGATCCGCGCCAGGGAAAGCCTGGCGGCCAGATTCGCCGGGCTTTCCTTGAGAGCCTTGCGGTAACACGCGGTTGCTTGAACCCATGAGAGCCCCTCCGCCGGCTCCCAGGGGCCGTCCAGGGCGGGGGGCCCGCGTGAGAGGTCTGTCGTCAGGCCCCATGCGCAATGCCCGAGAATGGTCCACGCCTGGGCCGAGCGGCCCAGGGCGGAGACTGCCTTGCGGGCATGACTGGCGCCCAGCAGCAGGATCGGAGCGCGGTCCTCCCACCGCGAGCCCGGACGCCTGGACAGGTGGCTGCCAATCTCGGAGAGATGTTTCGCCTGCACCAGAGCAGCGCCCGGATCGCCGACGGGACCGGCGGCGTTTTCCAGGAATCGAGTGAAGAAATCGACGGGTGGAAAGGACGCGGCCTGGCGCACGCTGCCCTCGTGCAGGAACACGGCGGCGACCGCATCGAAATACAGGCAACGCCAGCGCGGGTGGGCGATGAGCGTGGCGACGGCGTCGGTATTCTCCTCATGGCCGACCAGGATCAGCGGATTCCCCATGCGTCTGACCGCCTCAACCCACCGCGCGTCTCCCTGCTGGAGCCACTGCTCCACGCCGATGTACTCGCGGAAGGTCGCCAGCGAGGGGACCTCCAGGCGCGAATCCATGAATAGCTTGCGTTGCGGTCCATTGTGGTAGAGATAGACGCCCGTCTGCCCGATGTCGTACACCAGGGCGCGATCCGGCATGCCGGGCTGGCCAGCGAACCGCGCAGCGTCGTGGGCGTAACCGAACCGCCGCTCCCGCCAGCCGAACTGTCTGAGCTCACCGGAGAGCTCGTAGAATCGATCGGTCGGAATGGCGGCCAGCCATACCAGGAGAAGCACGATCAGCGACGCCGTCGCCACCCGCGTCCCGGCCGCGCGATGGCGTGTCGCTTCCGCACCCAGTGCATCCGCCCAGGAGCCCAGGTTCAAGGTCATCACGGCTCCGGCGGCCAGCCCGAAAAGATTGAGGTTGCGGCATGCCATGAGTCCGAGCATGCCAAAGGCGACGGACAGCAGGATGAAGAAGGGCCTCGCTCCCGCGACGATCGCCATCATGGCCACGATCGCGCCGAGGATTCCGGCTACCGGCCCGACCGCGGGTCCCCATGCCTTGCTCCAGGCCACGTCGGTCCCGTACAGATGGCCGCGCAGGAAGTCGCACCATCCGGCCATGGCGAGAACTCCAAGACCCAGCAGCATCGGAGAGAAACGGGACGCACGCGCGACGAAAGGGATGCTCAGCACGCCCAGCAGCAGGAAGCCAAGGGGCGAGTACCTGCCCACATCAGCGAGCACGCCGGGGATGTCCCTGGCCGGAAGTCCCACGGCGCCCAGAGCGCACGCGGTGACTCCACCCAGAAAGAGCGCCCACCAGAAGCGATCGCGACGCCGGGTCTCGGGTCCCGCTTGCTCCCAGACGGCGGGCACCAGGATGGACCAGGGCAAGACGAGCAGCAGGAATGTCGCCATCCGCAAGTACAGGTTGGCCGCGGCTGTGGCAAGCCCCTGCCTTTGAACCATGCTGGCCAGGCTCATGAACTCCGCCACGTAGGCCTTGTAAGGGTTCGAAGGCGCAGCGATCTTGCCGAACAGCTCGGCCGGAAACCATACGCCCCGCCATCCGTAAGGGTTCAGCCAGCAGGCCGGCAACAGGAGCAGGCACGCCGGCGCGGCATGCTTCCACCAGTTCAGGCTCCGGGGCGCCGGCAGCGTTCCCAGGAGGCTGCGCGCCAGGCGGTCGGCCAGGTAGCATCCGACAATGATGGGACCGAGCACGAACAGCGAATGCACGTTCACCCAGATGACCTGGAGAACAGGCAGCAACCAGAACCATCGCGGCGACCGATCGGCGCGGAAGAGCACCGCCAGGAACGCGGCCATGAGCAAGAGCGAGGCGATCTCCGGCCGGGGGTCGAACCGGCTGCTCATGACCAGCAGAGCGGGTACCCAGCACCATCCGGTCACGGCGACCGGCCACTGTCGAAGTCGAACCTGGAAGGCCGTGAGGAAGGCCGCTCCGCAGAGGATCGCCGCGAGGCCGACAATTCCCGGCACTCCACCCAGCCGGTGCGCCAGGGCTAGTGCCACCTGAAACCCCCAGTGCAGGTCGATCCAGGGCCGGCTGGCCGAGGCGAAGGTGAAGGGATCTAGCCGGGGAACCTGCGCGTGGGCCAGAATCCACTGCCCCGCGCGGACATGCCACCAGACGTCCGTGTCAAAAACCACCTGGAAGGCCAGCAGGACCGCAATCGTCTGGAGCAAGACGACAATCACCCGGTCCGGCCATGAGCGCGCGTTCCCGCCAATCCGATCCACCATGGCTTGCGGTCAACCCCGCTCCCTGGGTGTCCATCGGTCCACAACGGTGGACTCACCTTGTCGCGGCGTGGGCGAGATCTCATAATACGGATCTTTCGGCTCACCGGCCACAGCAACGGCCTTGCCGCATCGCACTGCGCAGAGAAGACTCAGGAAAGAACCATGAAAGTGAAAACACGGCATCGCAAGGGACATAAGTGGCGGAAACGCGCCGATAGCTCGCCCGTGGCCAAGGGCCGCCACCGCAAGATCCACGGCACGCGGAACCCAAGGAAGAGAAAGCACGTGGGCGGCAAGGGACTGTGAGCGGACTGCCTCGCGCTGGCCGATTGGATCAGATAGATAAGCCGTCGATGTTGAAATGAGCCTGCTCCATCCAGGCGGCCCTCCGGGCGCTCGCTTGCAGCGCCCTCGTGCGCAGCCGGGATCCGGATCGGCGGCGATGGCGGCGGTGCGGGACCTCGCCATCCGTTTCAGGCAATCGACGCGAGCCAGCCACATCGCCGGGGTGATGAGGAGAAATGCCGCCCGAGCCGGCGCGTGCTTCAGCGGTAGGCACCTTCTCATTGAGATTCGCCGTGTCAGGTCGACCTTGCCGATTTTTCCGGATTCGGGTGAAGTAAGGCTCCTGTCCTGCCGATAGCAGACTGTGGATCATTTCTTCTTGTCCGGTCCCTTCGCCGGTCTCGGCGTGCGGGCTGGATGACGGACAGGGTGCGAGTGGTTGTTCGATCCGGCACGGATGTCGGTCGGCACAACGTGACATGACGCGCTCGAATCGCGGCGGAAAGGTGTCTGGGGGCTCATGCGCAAAGGAGGGCGCGAGGTCCTGTTCTGCTTGGCCATGTTCCTGCTCGGAACCATGGCCAGCACTCGGGCTGCGCGCTGGGAGAAAGGCAAGCCGGCGGGCCCGGACGAGCCGGTAGGCATCACCATCGACCTGACGTGGTCGGCTCCCGCGGCCGGGGCGAATGCCCAGCCGGCGGGTGCCGAGCGGTCCCCCTCCGAGGTCGTTGTGTCGGTGAGTGAGGGCCAGGTCATCGAGGCGGTCGCCTGGCCGACGGCCTCTCGAGCCGCGGGCAATTCTCCACGCCAGGCGGAGGATGGCAGCTGGACGCTGGGAAGCACCGACGCGGGACGAATTCGCGCACGGGTCGAGGCTGCCGCCGGGGCGGACCTGATCGTTCGCCGGGGCGACAACGTGGTACGGA
Organism: uncultured Planctomycetaceae bacterium; assembly: GCA_963833985.1. GTDB lineage: Bacteria > Planctomycetota > Planctomycetia > Isosphaerales > Isosphaeraceae > Aquisphaera. The sequence goes on along the minus strand of CAWIAD010000001.1, from coordinate 2,939,835 downwards.
TTCCCGTGCTGGCGATCGTCGACCGCCCGCAGCGGACTCCGCCGCACGCACCGCTGGTCATCGGCGTCGAGCGCCTACCCTGGGATTTACTGCTCGCGCATCTGGGGCCAGGCGCGGAGCATGGGATGGTGCAGCCTTCCACCGCTGTCCAGCTTTTTCTTCAGTACAATATCATCACCCCCGAGGCGCCCGAAGCGACCGTCCGCACCACGGCCGCCCTGCGCGCCATCGGCAGCGACCAGGTTCTGTGGCGTTCCGACCAGAAGGATCAGGTACCAGCCAACCGGCTCGACCCGCCAACGCGGGTGTGGACCATTCCCGCGCCGGCCGTCGAGGGGAGCTATGTCCTGGAGCTGCGGACAAGCTGGGAGCCTGCCGGACCGCGCGAGGGGAGCAGCTCGCGGCTGGCCCGGCTGATCCGGCGCCGCAAGTCCGCACCGGCGACGAATTCAGTAACCCGGCGGCTGGTGATGGTCGTCGCCTCGGCCTCGGCCGATTCCTCTCAGACCACCTTCGCGGCCGCACCGGGGGGTAACGCGGAGGTTCCGCCGCGTGAAACCGAGGTCGATTCGGTCGAGTTCGGCCGCATCCGCGGCGCACGCGTCACGGCCTGGGGCCGCGCGGCGGTGGCCAGTCCGGGCAGCAGTCTCTGGTCTGTTCCCGCGGAGGCCATTCTGGACAACGGGCGGAGGGAACGCGAGCGTGACCGCCTGAGGAACCTGATTGGCCGTACGCCGGCCGAGCTCGCCAACCTTGGCCCCGCCGATGATTCCGGCCTTCCCTGGTCGACTGTCGCCCTGCGGGCTCCCCACCCCGAGAAACTGCACCGCTTGACGCTCACGGTCGCTGCCGGAGACCCCAGGGCGCTGGGGGTGGCGCTGGTGGACCCGGGCACCGGAGGCAGCCGTCCCAGGCTCCTGCTCGATGCCTGCGTCGCGGGCCCGCCCATTCTCAAGGATGGGCCTGCCGCCACGTTCTCCTGGCTGGTCTGGCCCGGATGTTCCGAACCGCAGCTGCTGCTGCTCAATCGGAGCCCCTCGGGGCCCGTCCGGCTGGGCACCGTGAAACTGGTGGAGCTGGACAAGGTGCCCGCCGGGCCGTCGGTCCGGCTGCCCAAACCGCCGGCCACACGCGCATTGGGACTGTACCTGACGGGCAGCCACCCGCTTGACCGATTCGGGGGTGGAAAGGAAGCCGGCCTCACCGACGACTTCCAGATGGCCAGGAATCTTGTCGGCTACGTCTCCTACTGCGGAGCATCGCTGGTTGTGCTCCCCGAGCGGCTCTCTGGCCGGGCCGACCGCCGCCTGCTGCGGGGACAGGCCGAAGAGGACTCATCGGCCCCGGACCCACTGGATGTGGTCCTGCGCCTGCTCCGCCGCCAGGGTTGCTCTGCCTGGCTCGAGCTGAACCTGGACGGGCCGGAGAATCTCCCCGGCTTGCCTCCGCCCGGCACCGCGGAAGCGTTGCGGCAGGGCCTCGTGAGAGTGGACCGCCAGGGCCAGCCTGATGGGAGCTGCTACCATCCCTTGCACCCGGCCGTGCGGCAGGCCCTGAAGCGGCGCGTCGAGCAGGCGCTGGCGACACGCCAGGCCGGTGGCACGGTGGCCGGACTCTTGATCCAGCTCGGTCCTGGCGCCAGCTTGCTGGGGAACCCGGACACCGGCCTGGACGACGCGACCTACGCGCAGTTCGTGCATGATACGTTCGGTCCGGAGACGGCCAGCAAGATACCGGGGCTGGAGACCGGGGATGCCAACCGGTTCGCCAGCCGATCGAGGTATCTCTCCGGCGTGGGCCGCATGCCGTGGCTGATGTGGCGCTCGCGTGCCATCGCAAACCTGTACAACGAGCTTCAGGAAGCGGCGCGGACCGTGTCGCCCGGGGCTGTGCTGGCGCTCTCCACCCCTGTGCTGCACTGCGGCGCAGCGGACGCCGAGGCCCGGCGCGTGGACCTGGCCGGGCTGGCCCCCAGCCAGGCCTGGCGGAACGTGGGGCTGGACCTTCAGGCCTGGCCGGCCGGTATGGATGCCCCGGTGTTGCTCCGGGGCGTCGAGCTCTCCACCGATCCACTGGCGCACGACCTGGCCACCAGCCCCGACCTGGATGCCAAGATCGCCGGTCGATCGCTCCGCGGCTTGTGTCTCACCGTGGACTCGGGAGCAGGCGATCTCAGGCCCTGGATCGGTGCCGGGAGGTCGGTGGCCGACACGGGCGATGACGACGAGGAGGCGGAGGAAAGAGCGGCCGGCGGGCAAGCCAGTCCGGCGGCAGTGTCCGGGCCGTTTGCGGAGACCGGCGCGGCCGGCCTGGCGCTGGCGGCCGTGCCGCTGGGTGATGGGATCACGCTGGACGAGCCGCTGGGACATGCGGTCGCCGCCCTCGACGCCCAGTGGCTGGTCCTGGCGGCGCAGGCCGTCGCCGGGCACGAGGAGGAGCTCCGCAGGTTCGCCACGGTCTTCCGGTCGCTGCCTGCCGCGGCGATCGAGCTGCCTGCCGCCACCGCGGACCAGAAGGACTGCGGAGTCGTGGCCCGGGCGCTCGGCGATGCGTCGCAAACGTGCCTGGAAATCGCCAACGACACGCCCTACCCGATTCGCTTTGCCGGCCTGCTGGACGCACCGGCCACTGCCTCGGTGGAGGACCTGGGCGCGGACTGCGACTGGTTCCGCAGGCCGTCGCGGGCGGGCGGCAGCTCGTGATCGACCTGCCTCCCCACGGCGTCTCGGCCATCCGGGTGGCTGCACCCGGAGCGCGACTGCTGGAGACCACTCCGTATCCCTCCGACGCCGTCCTGGCCGGAATGGAGGCGCAGTACCAGGAGCTTTCCAACCAGCTCGCCCGGCTCAATCGCGGCCCGGGTAGCGGAACCGGAGAGCCGCCCAACCCGGGTTTCGAGACGCCATCTTCCCACCCCGTACCACTGACCAACAACCGCGAGAAAGCAGGCGCTGCGCCGTCCGCGAGTGATCTGCCCGGCGGCTGGTCGCTCGAGGGCGGGCCGGACAGTTCGATCGCGATTGACTCCTCTCATCCGCATTCGGGACAGGCCAGCCTGAAGCTGAACGCCCCGGCTGCCCCGGTCTCGGTCTCCAGCGGCAGCTTCGTGCCGGCAGCAAGCTCGAGCGTGATCATCCAGGCGTATCTCCGCGCCGAGGCGCCCGATGCCCAGGTTCGCCTCTGGATCCGGGGCGAGGCCGGCGGCATGCCCTACGTCCGGCAGTCCGAGTTCAAGGTCTCTCCCACGTGGGAGCAGAAAGCGGTGCGGGCCGTCGATCTACCCGCCGGCGGACTCGACTCGGCGCGGTTGCGGTTCGAGCTGGTCACACCCGGAACGCTCTGGATCGACGACGTGCACGTGCTCGGCGAAACGGTGCCCAGGGCCGCCCGGCTGAACGCCCAGCGGACCCTTCTGGCTGCGCTCCAGGCCTATCGCACTCACCGTTACGCCGAGTTCGCCCGGCTGGCCGGCTCGCACTGGGCGCGGCATCCCGGAATCCTGGCCGCCAATGCACAGAAACGGCACCCGGACCTGACCGAGACCTCCAGGACCCTGAGGCCCGGTCCAGCCGAGGCTTCTGCCCTTTCGCCTGATCGCACGGTGCGGTAAGATCGCCCCACGGGTCAGGAGGATCGAATTCACGCCTGGATCAGACCATCACCGGTCAAGAACCTGCGCTCGATGCCGTCCATCGAGGTGCCCGGTCCGACGGGCCGTGGCAAGGTGAGGAGGGGTCGATGTTCGTCGCATGCAGCACACTCTGCTTTGCCAGGGAACCGCTGGATAAGGCCCTCAAGCTCATCTCCGAGCTGGAGTTCGACAGGTTCGAGCTGGCGATCGTGGACGATGGGCAGCACCTGCGGCCGTCCCAGGTGGGTGAGGATTTCGAGGCCGCCTTGCACCAGGTTCGCCGCGGACCGAGCTTGACCCCCTCCTCGCTCTCCATCGACCTGGGACCGGTCGACTGGAACGACCCCGCGGTGCGCCGCCGCTTCGATGCGCATTGCCGGTTCGCCAAGGCGCTCGGTGTCGCCGTCATTGCCATGCCGTCACTCTCACTGGGAACATCGCTCAATCAGGAGATCAAACGGCTCACGGAACTGGTGGGCAACGCCATGCGCGACGGCCTGGTCCTTTCCCTCGTGACCGACTCCGCCACGCTCGCCGGCGACCCCCGCGCCGCCCTGGAGCTGTGCAAGACCATCCCCGGCCTGGCTCTCACGCTCGACCCCAGCCACGGCTTGCAGGGGCCGTACAAGGAAACCGACTTCGATCCGCTCTACCCGTACGTTCAGAATGTCCATCTCCGAGATAGCGGCAAGCAGCCCGGTGAGTTCCAGGTACGCGTCGGCCAGGGGCTCATCGAGTACGCCCGGATCGTGAACCAGCTCCAGCGCCACGGCTATAATCGCGCGCTCACGGTCGCCATCGTCGATCGCCCGGACAACGCCTTCGAACGCGAGGTCGAGGTCCGCAAGCTGAGACTGCTGCTGGAAACGTTGATCTGAATGCCTGGTCTCCTCCCCACGCGGCGCACAACCCTCCGATGCAGGAAATCCGCAGCGAGAACACCGTCGCCTACCTTCGCGCAACCGGGCGGGTCGCCGACGGCCAGGGCGTCAGTGTCCGCGAACTGGCCGGCGGGGTTTCCAACGTCGTGCTGCGTGTCGATGTGGCCGGCCAGCCGCCGTTCGTGATCAAGCAATGCCGCGAGCGGCTGCGCGTGGCCATGGAATGGCGGGCGCGGCTGGACCGGATCTGGGCCGAACACGCCGCGCTCCAGGTGCTGGATGAGCTGCTGCCTCCGAACACCGTGCCGCGCGTGCTCTTCGAAGACCGCCCCAATTACCTCTTCGCCATGACCTGCGCCGGACGACTCGGAAACCTGGAAAACCCGGCTCATGAGCGGCCAGGCCGACGCGCGCATTGCCGGCCGGCTGGGGACGATTCTGGCAACCATTCACGCCGAGGCCCCGCATCACCCGCAGCTCCGCGGGACGCTCGCCGACACCACGCTCTTTGATGAGCTTCGCGTCGATCCCTACTACCGCACGATCGCCCGCGCACATTCCGCCGTGGCCGCACAGATCGATGCCCTGATCGCCGCCATGGACGTGCCGGTCCGCGAGCGTACACTGGTGCTGGGAGACTTCAGTCCCAAGAACATTTTGGTGCACTCAGAGGGCCTGATCCTGCTGGACTTCGAGTGCGCCCATGCCGGCGACGCCACGTTCGATCTCGGATTCTTCCTCAGCCACCTGATGCTCAAGACGATTCATCTCGGCAAGACAGCGGCGGGGCTGGAGCAGCGGTTCCTGGACTTGACGCTGGCCTTCTGGGCCTCTTACCTGGAGCGGATCGCGGGGGGACCGTGGCGGCCCGAGAACCTTGTGCCGCGCGCCATCGAGCACGCGGCCGCCTGCCTGCTGGCGCGCGTCGATGGCAAGAGCCCGGTCGAGTATCTTGATCCGGCTGGGCAGGTGCTGACGCGCCGGCTGGCCCTGGACGCGCTGGAAGTGCAGCCGAGAACCTGGGACGAGATGCTCTTGCTGCTGAAGCACCATCTGCACATGAACCACCAAGCAGGTTCGCCATAGTTCTTTGACAGGCATTCAACATGTTGATGCGATCCTTGATGACCGGAATGCCGCTTTTCGTGGGACGCGATACCCAATCGTGTCAGTTCTTCCATCTCCTCGTTGGACACCATTCCAATCGTGTCACTTCTTCGATCACCTCGTGGGACACGATCGCCGATCGTGTCAGTTTTTCGATCACCTCGTGGGACACGATTCCGATCGTGTCACTTCTTCCATCTGATGAACCAGAAATGGCACGATCGGAATCGTACCCCACGAGGAGAGCATCCGGCCGCTTTTCGTGGGCCACGATCCCCGATCGTGTCACTTTTTCCATCTGATGAACCAGGAATGGCACGATTGGAATCGTACCCCACGAGAATCGAATGGCACGATTGGAATCGTACCCCACGAGGAGAGCGGCCAGGCAGGGCCCTCAGCCTCCGGGCAAGGAAACGGAAATCCTGCTCAAAGACTTCTGCGGATCTGCTCGGCGTTTCTCGACCGTGAAAGGCAAAAGGAATGATCACGCTTAGCGGGCTGAAGGCCCGGCAGGTGCTTGATTCCCGGGGCCGGCCGACCGTCGAGGTCGACGCGATTGCCTCCACCGGCGCGATCGGCCGCGCCATCGTCCCCTCGGCGCCAGCACCGGCCGGCACGAGGCGCTCGAGCTGCGCGACGCCGACAGCCCGCGCTACGGCGGCCTCGGTGTGCGCCGGGCGGTGGCGAACGTGATCTCCGTCATCGCTCCGGCCGTGGCCGGCATGGTACTCGACGATCAGCGGGCGCTCGACGCGATGCTGCTGGCGCTCGACGGCACGCCGGACAAGAGCCGCCTGGGCGCCAATGCGCTGCTGGGCGTCTCGCTGGCGGTCGCACATGCCGCGGCCGCGGCGCAAGGCCAGGAGCTGTTCGTCCATCTCAACCGGCTCTGGCGGGAACGGCTGGAGCCCGGCAAGGATGACCATATCAGCGCAGAACCCGTGCTGCCCTTGCCCATGGTGAACATGATCTCGGGCGGCCTCCACGCCGGGCGAAACCTTGACATCCAGGACGTGCTCATCATGCCGGTGGGCGCCGAGAGCTATAGCCACGCCCTCGAAATGACGGTGGCGATGTATCGTGCCGTGGCCGCGGTACTTGCCGAGCGCGGCCTGGAGTCGGCACTGGTGGGCGACGAGGGGGGCTATGGTCCCCGGCTCAAGGACAACGAGCACGCGCTGGAGATCGTCGTCGACGCCATGCTCGCCTGCGGCCTCGAGCCGGGCCGGGACGTGGCGATCGCGCTCGATGTCGCCTCGACCCATTTCTTCGACCCCGCGTCAGGCAGCTACCGGCTCACCGCCGCGGGTGCAGGAACCCTGGACAGCACCGCGATGATCGAGTCTCTTGACGGTCTGGGTCGAGCGTTACCCGATCACATCGATCGAGGATGGCCTGGCCGAGGACGACTGGGCCGGCTGGAAGCAATTGACGGAGATGCTCGGCGGCAAGGTCCAGCTCATCGGCGACGATCTCTTCGCCACGCAATCGGCGCGGTTGCTGACGGGCATCGCGGAGCAGGCTGCCAATGCCATTCTCATCAAGGTGAACCAGGTGGGGACGTTGACCGAGACGCTCGACGCCCTGCTGCTGGCCCGCCGCAACGGTTACCGCCCCGTGGTCTCGGCCCGTTCCGGCGAGACGGAGGATGCGACCATCGCCGACCTGGCCGTGGCCACCGCCGCGGGCCAGATCAAGATCGGCTCCGTGGCCCGCTCGGAACGGCTCGCGAAATACAATCGACTGCTGCGAATTGAAGAGATGCTGGGATCAGGGGCAAAGTTTGCGGGGCGGGACGCGGTAGGATGAGCAGGGTGATGATGTGCATGCGAGCGTCGTCAGGGCTGCGAGGACCGCGGCGTGTCTTGGTCGCCGAACGTTGGCACGCCGCGGGCTGAACGCTGGTCAACGCTCAAAGGGAGACTTGACATCTTCATCGTCGAGTCTTGGCGATTCGAGTCGGCGGCGTTTCTTCTCCTTGTCGGCCTCGGTGTTCGCGGCGGGCTTGGTCTCTTGCAACTTACTGAGAATACTGTCAAGCTTCTTTTCCACCTCATTGAGTTTTCGCTCGAGCTTGTCGGTCGCCGCACTTCTTGGGTCATTACCTGCCGTGGGATAATAAGAAGCGGGTATGTCTTTGTTGCCGAACTGAGTGTTCGCGGCGCCGCCATCCGCTGGCCCTGGGTCTTTGCGGACCGCGCCGGTGCCGGTGCCGGTGCCGGTGCTGGATGATGATCTGCCGAGTGCTCCAATACGCGGTACGACGACGCGATCGTTCGGGAGTATCTGATAATTCGTGGAGTCGTCCGTTCCCATCGTGATTTCCTCGTAGTCGATGGGCAGCACCTGCACCGGGGCGCCTTGCGGGAAGCTACGAACCAGGCGGATCGCGCTTCGATCCGCCGTGGGACGAAGTCCGCCGGCATAATGGATGGCATCGAGAACTCGGTCTCCGCCCGTGGAAGGGAGCCTGTCGGGCGCGTAGACTTCACCCTCGACGTAGTAGTTTCGGCTGTTATAGGCAGTCACGTCCACGAACACGCGGTCGCTGTCACGAGGCTCGATTCGTAACTCGTTGCCTTTCGCGTCGCGTTTCGGCTCCCCCGTCTCGGGATCAAGGATTTCGAGACCAAGCACATCGTCGTTCAGGTACTTCGTCAAGTGCTTGACAATCTTCTCCTTTGCTTCGACCACGGTCAGTCCGGCGACCTCGACATCCCCATAAAAGCCCAGCGAGATCGTGCCGTCGGGGCGAACAAGCCGCTCGCCGGAGATTGGGCGCCCTGGAAGCGCTTCCAGCACTTCAACCAGGACCAGGTCTGGCGGTTCGATCATATGCGCGATCCGGGAAAAGCCCTTCACGGCCTGTCCCGGTTTCGCCGTGGCTGCCTTTGCCGGTTGTCGTGCTTCCCGGTGCGGCCGTTGTGCCCACGATCGGGCACCGAAGGCAAGCACAAGGGTCATCGTCAAAACCGCTGCAAGTTTTGTCAGTTTCATCATGGCCAGACTCCAGAGCACGCGTTTACTGAGCGATAAGACCGTCGCCGGGACCACCCCGGCGGTGGACTGCCCGGCCGCGATACACATCGCAGCTTGCACCGAGGAACGGACCAGAGACAGCGGCAGAGCCGGCAGAGCGATGGCCGCGGGAGCGCTCGGCGCGGCGAAGACCGCGACAGCTCCGGCCGTTGCCGGCAGGCCGCGGCGGATCAATCGCTTGCGCAAGAGGTCGCGCGCCCGGGCAATCCGGCTGCGGACCGTGCCGATCGGCAGGCCAAGCTGGAGCGCGGCTTGCTCGTGGGTCAGACCCTCCCAGTAGCAAAGCAAGACCACGGACCGGTATTTCTCCGGCAGCCTGCGCACCTCTTCTTGCACGATCGGGCCATGAGCGGCACGATCGAGAGCCTCCGCGGTATCCTCGACGGCGGCCGAGTCCGTCACCAGCCGCATGCCGCCTTGCTCGGACTTGCGCCGCCGTGCCGCATCGACCCGGGACCGGGCCGCAACCCGGCTGGCCACTCCATACAGCCAGCTTGCCACGGAATCGAGCTTGCGGATCGACGCCCGCTGTTTCACCAGCACCAGGAAGGTGGCCTGGAACGCGTCTTCCGCATCGTCCTGGTGGCCCAGAACGTTGCGGCAAACCCGCAGGACCATCGGCCCGTGCCGCGTGACGAGTGCCTCGAACGCTGCCTCGGCGGCCGCGTCCAGCGGACCGGTCACGCGCTCGACCAGGTCGCGATCCGTCAGCCCTGTGAGGCTGCCGGACTCAAACAGGGCGCCCAGGTCGCGCTGCAACATGCCAGGCGTACCGCTGGACATGAGTCGGCTCTCCGCGAATGGAATGAGAATCTGGATCCGTTCCCCCGAATCCTCCAGTAGTGCCCGGAGCGGCGGGGAACTATCCATGACTCTTCGCGGAGCCGGAGAAAAATGCAAATACGGAGGTTTTGTTCAGGATGGCCTGTTCACGCGGCGGGCGGTCGTGCGATGGCGCCGGCAGATTCCGGGCACGCGGGAAGCAGCAAGGTGAAGGTTGAGCCCTGGCCGAGCCGGCTCTCGGCGCGGAGGCGGCCGTGGTGGGCCTCGACGATATCGCGGCAGACGGAAAGCCCCAGTCCGGTGCCGCCCAGGCCGGAGCTATCGGGCCCAATCTTCGTGGAGAAGAAGGGCTCGAAGATACGTCTCAGGTTCCCCGGCGCGATGCCGACGCCGTGATCGGTGACGCTCAGCTCGGCCAGCCGGCCGTTCGGGTCGGGAGCCAGCCGGAGGGTCACCATGCCTCCCTCGGGCATCGCCTGCCGCGCGTTGATCAGCAGGTTGATGAGCACCTGCTGGATCTGCGCGGGGTTCACCCGCGCAAAGGGCTTGCCCTTGATCTGAACCTCGAGCCGCACGCGGTGGCGCGCCAGGTCCTTGTTGATCAGCAGGGCCACCTCCTGGACCAGCCGCGAGAGATCGATGGCAATGCGTTCCTTCGGCTCGCGTCCGGGCCGCGAGAGCCCGAGCATGCCGCCGGTGATGGCCGCGGCGCGCTGGCCTGCGTCAAGGATCCGCGCCAGGGCGCGCTCACGGTAGGCCGGGTCGGAGTTCCGCAGGCCCAGCTTCGCGTAGTTGATGATGGGCGTCAGGGTGTTGTTCAGCTCATGGAACACGCCGCCGGCCAGCACTCCCAGGCTGCTGATCCGTTGCAGGGCGACGATCTGCCGGCGCAGGGCTTCAAGCTCGTCGCGGTCCCGCGGCTCCGCGTAGCCGGCCGCCGGCGCGGTGAAGGGCTGCGGCACACTCACCGGCGGGGCCGAGCGTGCGGATTCCAGGGACGCGGCCGCGCGTACGGATGTTGAGGCTTCCTGGGAAACTGCTAGCTGGATTGCTTCCATCTCTGGCCTGCTCTCCCTTGCTCTGCTGGCCACACGCCGCTCCATCCACCTTCGTATCGGATCGATCGCGCGCTGGAATGAGCCCAACCCGCCTCGCGGCATGCGCGCCCCGTCGCGCCTGGCAAATCAAGCAAGCTGCGTCAAGGAGTGCCTTGCCAGCGCCCACCTCGTTTACCCAATCCCCACGGTGTGTCCGTCTCGCGCAAACCTCAACGATTGCTGGAACGGAAGCCCCTGAATCACGTGCGCCTCGCGACCTCGCCTGGGCCGCCCAGGCCGCCGGATCCCTCACAGTACCCGATCTCGCTGCCGAAGCCGTTTCCGTGTCCCATCGGCACCCACCGGCCGCGGCGAGAACTTCGCACGCCCGCTCCGGAAGGACGCCACCACCTCCAGCCTTGCCTGGCTCACAGCGGTGCGGGTGGACCAGCTTGTCTGCTCGTACGCCCACCGGCGAAGACTTGCCCGAAATGGCTTCGTTCTGTCCATCGCGCAACGAAGCCATCGGACGTTAACCATTTGCCTGATTGAACTTGAACCTCCATTTTCGATTGGCTTCGATCTTCGCGTTGCTTTCTCGGGATGTCATGTGGTGGGCCGCGAGGCTTGCCGGAGATCCCTCCGGCCAGCGCGACGCCTGGCTGCGGGGCGTCGCGCTGATTTGAACCATCGACCGAGTTGTCAAAGAGCATCGGCATGGTGCCGTCTTATTCAGTCTACGATCAAAACGGCGGGCGTTTGCGACATTCCCCGCGGTGTGCTCTGCGTGTGCCGGCGCGGTCTTATCACTTCCACCTCAGGTGCCCCATGCGTCTGCTCATCTCGTCGGTTCAGCGTGACCTGGACTCTTCCGGTGGCGCGGCGCCGTGCACGCGCGAGGTGCTCGAGCTGCTGGCGGCGCAGGGGTCTCGGGCGTGAGCCCGACCCGCACGTCGTGGCATCGCACGCAAGGCCGCGCGCTGGTCTACCGGTCCTGGCGTCCGCGGCGTATGGCCACGTGCGTCAGCGCCATGGACTCTGCGGCGTATGGCCACGTGCGTCAGCGCCATGGACTCTGCGGCGCATGGCCACGTGCGCGAGCGCCATGGACTCCGCGGCGTATGGCCACGTGCGTGAGCGCGTGGTTTTCACGGGCGCAGCCTCCAACCTCGGGCGTGAGCCCGACCAGCACCGCGCCGCATCACGTTTATCACCGCGTCGTCGCCACTTCACCGCGCCGCGCACTCGCCCAGGTTCGCCAGATGATGCCGGCCCAGACGCCCGGCTGTCTCCCGCAGCCGCTCCCGGCTCGCCGTGAAGAACCCACCCAGTAGCCGGCTACCGGCCAGCTTCGCCAGCCATGCTTGCCAGCTCTCGGCATTGCTTCCCAGCCGCTCCAGGATCCCGGCCAGTTCCGCCGAGATCGCCGCCTTCCCCTCGCGAAACAGCCGCCCGGTGTAGTCCACCAGCAGCAGATAGTTGCCCAGCGAGAACCCCTCGACCCTCCCCTCGCGACCGCGACCGGAGTCCGAGTCCGAGTCCAGCCTCCTGCGGTCCTCGATCGGGCACAGCCACAGGCCTTCTTCCAGTCCCGCGGCCGCCTGCGACCCCGCCACGCTGCCCGCCTCGGCAGCCTTCAGGTCCTCGACTCGCCCCTGCTCCTGAACGTGCTCGACCCGCTGCTTGATCGACTTGTGAGTGCTCGCCTCGGGCACTTCAGCGATCCCTGCGGCCACCGGGTTCAGATCAGCCAGATCGTAGGGCTGTCAGCCGGGTTCTGGTCGGGCTCACGCCCGAGGTTGGAGGCTGCGCCCGTGAAAACCACGTGCTGACGCATGTGGCCATGTGCCATACGCGCCGAGCGTCGGGACTGGCGGACCGGCGCCGGGGGGATGGTGTGACGAGGCGATATGCAGGTCGGGCTCACGCCCGAGGTTGGAGGCTGCGCCCGTGAAAACCACGTGCTCACGCACGTGGCCATGCGCCGCGGATCCAGGGCGCTGGCGCAGCCTGGCCATGCGCCACGAGCGCCGAGACGTGCGGACCGGGGGCCCGGCGATGTGTCTGATGGATTGCGTTGCATGTCCTGTCTTTGTCGCATGTCCTGTCTTTGTCTGTCCTGTCTTTGTCTGTCTTTGTCCTGTCTTTGTCCGGGCAGATGGTTGCCTGATCGCCATGGCCGGAACCCAGACGGCTGGGGCAGGCCGCAGATCACTGAAGCTCCATGAACTTCTTCAGCCAGGGAATGACCAGCGCGATGAGGCGCTGTTTTTCCACCACGATGGCGGCCTGGCAGAGCGTGGCGGTCTTCAGCTTCTGGCGAGTGCCTGAGGTGGAAGACCAGCGGAAGCGATTGAGGATTTCCGGATCGCCGGCCGCGCTCTCGTGGTCCGGGGACGGCTCACGCGGGACAAGCTGGATGTGCACGCGTAGCAAGACGCCCGGCGCGTACTTCTTGAGGAACGTCTCCACCAGGTCGGGATGCTGGAGCGCTGCCTCCATGGCCAGCCGCGTGGCGGGCAATTCGGAGACCGACACCACCCGGCCGTGCACGTAACCGTGCTCCTCGCGCTTGATGGTCGCCGGCATCACCTCGACGAAATTGCCGACGTCGATCTTCTTCCCCTCGCCGGCCGGCACGAAGGCGATGCAATCGTAGGGCTTGTCGGCGTCTGTTCCCGGCATGGGCCGCCAGGGAGACGACAGCAGCACGACGGGAGCACCCTCACGCACCAGCTCGTCGGCAGCCGTGAGAATCTGGGTGACCGTGCCCGTCTCATGGCTGAGAATCCGGGAGGTCCGATCCAGCTTGTCGCGGTCCAGCCGAAGCTTCGTCACCAGCTTGCTGATCTCGAGCTGGCGCTGAAGCCGCGCCGCTGGCGCTGGTTCTCCGAGGTCAGGCGCGTCAGCTCCACCTCGGCAAGCTTGGTGTAGCCGTTGTTCAGGTCGTTCTGTATCGTGTATTTTTGTTCAAGATCCTTCAGGTAGTCGAGGTTGCTGAGCTGGCTGATCAGGCGCAAGCGCTCCGAGCCCTCGACGATCCGCAGCGCGATCCTCAGTCCTTCGGTGGCATTCTCCACGGTGCGCTGGACCGCGTCCCTGAGCCGGGCGATCGCCTGGTCCTGGGCGGTTCGCTCCTCGTCCTCGAAGCGGATCAGCCGGTCGTTCTCGTTCCTGAGCTGTTCCAGCCGGGCGGTTGTCTCCCGGATGGTGTCTCGCAGATCTTCCTGGTAGATCTCGCCGATGGGCTGGTTCGGCTGGACCGTATCGCCCAGCGATACGTCCAGGCGTACGAGCCGGCCCGTGCCCAGAGCGCGTATCTGGCTGAGCCGATCTTTCTTGATCAGCAGGATGCCCTCTCCGACCACCTTCTTGGGAACCCGGTAAACGAAGGCGAACAGGACGGCCCCCGCGCAGATGGCGAAGAGGCTGCCGAGCGAAATCCAGGCCTGGATGTTGGTGACGTGGACCAGCGTGTCCAGCTGTTCCATGGCCACTCCGGAGAGGTCCATTGGAGGTCCGGACGACTCGGTCGCGGAGTCGCTCATGGGCTCGTTCCCTGCAAGGTTTGCCCTGGTCACCTTGGTGGACCGGTCGAGTTCCCCGAAGTTTAGACTAGCCGCGCTTCGTGCAGCGTGATTGGCATGCGCGACGAAACGGCGCGTGCTCAGACGCCGAGTGCGGGCCGACCGGCCCGCAACTGCTGCACTGCGCTCAGCTTGCTCGAACAAAAAAGCCCCTGTTCGCTCGGCGCGGCGATTTCAGGGGCAGCGTGCGAGAACCATCAGGTGCGGGTGGAACAGTATAGAGGCCGCTTCTTATCCGGCGACGACCGCCCGCGGCGCCCGCGCAGTTCTCAGCCGTGCGGGCCCTTCGTCCCGGGGACGGTTGTGGCTCCGCCGGAAATCTTGCGGAGGTCTTCAGCCGAGAGATGGACCGTCTCCGAGCCTTTCTTGTCGGTCTTGGTCTCGGGGCGGCTCGTCGATTTCTCATTCTTGTTCGGTTCCGTCATGACGGGCTCCTTGCGAGATAGGAAGCAGAATTGTCTACAAAGAGATACGAGTTTACTGCCTGAATGTTACAAGAACCCATTTTTTTCTTGAGATTCCGCACTCAGTGCACGGAGAGCGGTCCTTTCGTATGGCGCCGCTCACGATAAATCCGCCTGATCGGTGCGGGCGATCAGTGGCCAGGCTGTTCCTTGCCAGCGATGAGAAGCTTGAGCGTCTCGCGCTCCAGCAGTGGGCGAAGATCGGGATTCTTCTTGAGCCGCTCGAAGTCCTTGTATCCCCGGCGGATCGCGAGTTCGAGGCAGTCTGCGGCCTGATCGCAATCGAGCCGGCGCATCTCCTTGCCGATCGCCGGAACCGGGGTGGTCCCGTAGCCGATGAGGTTCGCCCGCGCGGCCAGCCGGACCGCAAGGTCGACCAGCTCGCCGGCTGGGCGATTGTCCCAGACCGATCGCCAGTTGCCATCGGGCACGTCGGGGGTGCTGGTGGTTCCCTGCTCACGGGTCAGGCGCGCGAGGGTCCAGAGCGATTCGCTGAGGAATTCGCGGGCCCGGGTGCCGTCTTCCGTCGCCCGCAGGGCCTGCCTGGCGTGATCCGCGGCCTGTTTCAGCAGGCCGATTGCGTCGGCTCTTCGGCCCTGGTCGGCAAGTGCGCCCGCCTTGCGTTCCAGGACCCCGGCAAGCCAGAGGTCACGAATGTGACTGTCGCTCTCGGAGCAATGCAATGGTTGCACACGGCCTTGTGCGCGATCGCAGGTCTCCGCGGCGAGACTCGAGTCCCCGTTCTGTCGCTGGATGTTGCCGATCAGGAGCAGCTTCTCGACGAGCTCTGCCGCGTCGCGGCAGTCCCCCGGATGCGATGCGGCGAGCTCCTGACGGAGGCGGGCGGCTTCCTGGTAGAAGGGCAATCCTCCGCGCACATCGCCAGCGTCCACATGAACCTCTCCGAGGTTTTCCAGGCTCACGCAGAGATCTCTCTTGTGCTCGTCGATGCCGCGGGAACGCTCCAGGATCGACCGCCGCAACCGCACCGCTTCCTCGAACGGCGGGCGCGCCAGATCGTTCTGCCGGGCCTCGTCATGGATCACCCCCTTGAGGTTCCACGCGTGGGCCAGCTCGATCAGGTAGACAAGATTACCCGGCTCCGCCTTGAGCAGCCGATTACAGATATCGATGTCTTTCTGGACGGAGGTGAGGGCATCAGCGCTCTTGCCCAGTGTGAACTCGGCCCAGGCTCGCAGCCACAGGGCCAGGCCGAGATCGCTCTGGTAGCTGTTCACCGACGGATGCGACTCGGCAAGCCGGGCCCAGTTCTCCTCGGCCTCGCGGGACGCCTCCAGCGACAGCTCGGCATGGCCCTGGTCACGCTCGATGGACGCGATGTTGTAATGGCTCCGCGCCAGCAGGTCCAGGATGTTCAGCGGCTTCGGTCCGGCCGGAAGCTCATCGAGGATCTCCCGGCAAAGTTTCTGGAACTGCCGGTAGACCTGTAGCGCCGCGGGGTAGTCCCGACGCGTGAAATCGAGGTAACCGACATGGTTGATGATTTCGGCCAGGTTCTTCTTGTACTCGATCTTGCGGGGATTGAGCGCGACCAGATGCTCCTGGATGCCGCGGGCCCTGTTCAGGAACTGGAGGGCCTCGTCGATCCGGTCCAGCCGGGAGAAGCACAGCCCCAGCTCCGAGCAGCATGCCGCCAGGCTGGACTGGTATCGCGCCTCGGAGGGTTTCTGCTCGGTCAGCTTCTGGTAGCTGGCCAGCGCGCTGCTGAAGAAGGCGATCGCCTCCGGCAGGTTCTCGGCCTGGAGGATCTGTCCGAAGACGAAATGGCAATCGGCCACGTGCTGTTGCAGCTCGAGGTTCGCGGGGTCGGAGTGGGCCAGGGGCTCCCAGGTCTCCAGTGCCAGGCGGTAATACTCGCGGGCGTCCTGCGAGCTGGCGATCACACGGGTGATGTCGCCGAGCCGGAAGTAGGCCTTGGCGAGCTGCTCCTGGAGCCGGGGATCGTGGCTGTGCTCGATGACGAACTTCTTGTAGAAGGGGAGCGCTGACTGGAGCAGCTCTTTCCGGAGGTTGCGGATGTCGAGCGTGTCCTGTTCCTTGAACAGCGTGTTCTCGCTGACGTTGGTGAGATAGTTTTCAACGGCCTGCTGGGCCATTTCAAAATTGCCCTCCGCCTCCTTGCGGGCGATCTCCTGGCCGCGGCGGGCGGCGTCCACCACCACCAGTGCCGTGGTCGCGATCATCGTGATGGCAATGAGGGCTGCGGCTGCGGCATAGGTCCAGCTGCGATGGCGGCGCAGCCAGCGGGCCAGCTTCTGCGGTGGCCGCTCGGGATATGCGGCGACCGGCTCGTCAGCGATCCAGTGCTCCAGGTCCAGCGCCAGCTCACGGGCGGACTGGTACCGGCGATCAGGCTGATAGGCCATGGCCTTGAGGCAGATGGCCTCGAGCTGCGGGGGCACCGACGGCACGAGCTGACGCGGTGCCACCAGGTCTCCCGCTTTCACCCTGGCGATGATGGCGGCGGCGTTCTCTGCCGAGAACGGGAATTTTCCCGTGAGCAGCTCGTAGAGCGTGGCTCCCAGGCTGTACACGTCGCTCACCGGGCCCAGTTCTTCGATCGTCCCGCGGGCCTGTTCCGGGCTCATGTAGGAAGGCGTTCCAATGGTGGTTCCGGGCTGGGTCTCGCCGGCCGTGGTTGACTCCCCGCCGGCATCCTCCCCCAGTTCGGTGGCCTCGTGCTCCGCCACGACGTCATGCTTGCCGGTGCGCTTGGCGAGGCCCCAGTCCACGACCAGGGTTTCCCCATATTCGCCGAGCATGATATTCGCCGGCTTGAGATCGCGATGAATGACGCCCCGGCTGTGGGCGTACTCCATGGCATCGCACACGTCGAGAAACCGGCGCAGCAACTGCTGAAATTCGATGCCCCAGTCCGACCGGGAATGCCGGCGTGCGGCTTCGCTTGCGCCCGAACGAGCGGCGTGGAACTTCTTGATCGCCGAGGAAAGGCTCTCGCCCCGGATGAAGCGCATGGCGTAGAACGGGCGTCCCGCGGCGTTGCGTCCCAGGCTGTAGACCGGCACGATTCCGGGATGCTCGAGATTGCCCGTGATCTCGGCCTCCAGCAGGAACCGCTTCCTCAGTCCTTGACGGTCCACGAGCCGCGGCTGGATCTCCTTGACGGCGACTTCACGCTGAAGCTCGCGATCGCGGGCACGCCAGACCTGGCCGATACCCCCCCTGGCATACGGCTCGATGAGCTCGAATCTCTCCTCCGGCGTGTAGCTTGGCAGGTTGGCATTCACTCCCAGATCAGACTCGCCCTGCGGCGCACGGGTTCTCTGCGGAGTCAGGCTTCCGGCGATGGTCGCCGCGATCGTGCTTCCGGGCGCTGCATTCTCCAGCTCGGTCAGCATGTCCTGGGTGAGTGCCTCCGCATTCCAGGCGCTCAGGCTTAAATTAATATCCCCATTGTGGTTGCGCAGATGAGCCGAGACCAGACACTGAAGCGCCTGGAGCTGGCTGTCGTCGATCACCCCCTGCTGGCGCAGAAGTTCGGCCACGGAGGAGTCTGGTGCCTTGGTCCATGAGACCAGCGCGCGGTGGAGCGCATCCCGGGGCACCGCGCCGGTCAGCAAGGCCAGGGTCGCGAGCAACAAGTCTCGCTGGATATCAGGCAAGCATGGCTCCTTCACGGAGCGCATCGCCACTCCCTGACCCGCGAGGTCCCCGCCGTGCGGGGATTTCCCTTGCGGTTCCGCGAACGATGCTCCGGGAGTGACCCACTTGATTTTTCACAATTATTTTTGTAAAAAAGGTGAAAAGGGCGACGGCGGTCATGGACGCGCCTGGCACACAGCCTTACAATCATAACGTATTGGGGCGTCACGGTGTCACGCAATGGCCCGTGCTGCTGCCGCAACGAGCCAGGACTTCTGGAGTGTCGGGCGTGTGATGTTTGAGTCATCGGATCGCGAACTGCTGGATCTCATTCGACGCCGCGGACCATTGACCGTGGCGGAGATGGGAAAGCATCTCTGCGTCACCGGCACGGCGGTGCGGAACCGGCTGGCACGGCTGCTGGCAACGGGGCTGGTGGAGCGGACTTTCGAGCATGGCGCCCGCGGCCGTCCCCGGCACCGCTACCAGGCCAGCGTTGAAGCCCACAAGCGGCTGGGGCAGAATTACGCGGATCTGGCCCTTGCCCTCTGGGAAGAGATGATGGCAAGCCTCGCCGATCGCAAGCTGAGACGGCTGTTGTTCACCCGGATTACCGACCGGCTTGCCGAGCTGTATCGCACGCGGATCACCGGCCAGGAGTGGGAAGGCCGTCTGATTCAGCTTAGCGGTCTGCTGCACGACCGTGGGATCGAAGCCGAGGTGGCACGCGATGGCTCGGGCCCGGACCTGATCCTGCGCCAGCATTCCTGCCCCTACTACGAACTGGCCGAGAGCGACCCGGCCATCTGTGCCCTCGAGCGCAAGATGCTCGAGAAGGTTCTCGGCCGCGGTCTGCGTCTCAGCCAGTGCCGGCTGGACGGTGACCGCTCGTGTGACTTCCAGGCCAAGCCGGCTCCTCTGCTGGGGCCAGCCCAGCCGTGCGCCGGTTCCGCATCATGATCGCACGCATCGGCGCGCTTTCCTGTTGATCTTTTCGAACGGCTCAGGGTGATTGAGTGATGACCAAGGAACTTCGAATTGCGAACTTGCGTGTGGCGATCGCGGGCAAGGAGATTCTGCGCGGGGTCGACCTGACGATCCGCCACGGCGAGGTGCACGCGCTCATGGGGCCCAACGGCTCGGGCAAGAGCACGCTCAGTTACGCCCTGATGGGGCATCCCAACTACGAGGTCGTCGGCGGCTCGGTCACGCTCGACGGGCAGGATCTGCTGGGCCTGGAACCCGATGAGCGCGCCAAGCTCGGGCTCTTTCTGGCCTTCCAGTATCCTACCTCCATTCCAGGAGTGACGGTTGCCAACTTCTTGCGGCACGCGGTCACCAACGTTCGCAACCCGGAGCGCAAGGAGGGCGAGGATCTGATTCCGATGCGCGACTTCCGCAAGGAGCTGCGCGACCAGATGGACGAGCTGGGCATGGATCACGAGTTCGCCCGCAGATATCTGAACGAGGGTTTTTCAGGGGGCGAGAAGAAACGCGCTGAGATCCTCCAGCTCGCGATGCTCAGGCCAGCTTTCGCCATCCTCGACGAGACCGACAGCGGTCTGGATATCGACGCGGTGCGCGTCGTTTCCGAGGGCGTGAACCGGGTTGCGGGCAAGCATGGCACGGGCGTCCTGGTGATCACGCATTACGAGCGCATCCTCACCTACATCAAGCCGCAGTTCGTCCACATCCTCTTTGGCGGGCAGATCGTCGAGAACGGCGGTCCGGAGCTGGTCAAGAAACTTGAGAAAGAGGGTTACGACTGGGTCCGCGAGCGTTATCCCGAAGCCGCACAAACCGAGGAAGAGATGGAGCTTGCCGCTCGGGAGCAGCAGGCCTCCGCCGGGGTCGCCACGGCCTCCTGAGCCGCACCGGGCTGAACCCGCGGTTTCATCACTCACACGGACTCACGAGCGATCGCCAGCACGAAGCGTATCGAACCAAACACAGAGGACCAGAACACCATGGCAACCGATCTGAATCTTCAGGTGGCGGGGATCAAGGACGATTACAAGTACGGATTCCGCGACACCGACACGAACTACGCGTTCAAGAGCGGCAAGGGGCTCACCCGCGAGGTCGTCCAGCAGATCTCCGAGATGAAGAGCGAGCCTGCCTGGATGCGCGAATTCCGGCTCAAGGCCCTGACAGCGTTCCAGCAGAAGCCGCTGCCGAACTGGGGCGGCGTGCTCTCGGAGCTGAACTTCGACGACATCCACTATTACATGAAAGCCGCCGACCGGCAGGGCAAGTCGTGGGACGACGTGCCCGCCGAGATCAAGAACACTTTTGACAAGCTGGGCATTCCCGAGGCTGAACGGAAGTTCCTGGCCGGCGTCGGTGCCCAGTATGAGTCGGAAGTGGTCTACCACAGCCTGCGCGAGGATCTGCAAAAGAAAGGCGTGATCTTCGTCGATACCGACACCGCGCTGCGCGAGTATCCGGACCTGGTGAAGGAATACATCGGCACGATCATCCCCATCCAGGACAACAAGTTCGCCGCACTGAACTCGGCAGTCTGGAGCGGCGGGTCGTTTGTCTATGTTCCCGCGGGAGTGAAGGTCGACATCCCGCTCCAGGCCTACTTCCGGATCAACGCCGAGAACATGGGCCAGTTCGAGCGGACGCTGATCATCGTCGAGGAAGGCGCCCAGATCCACTACGTCGAGGGGTGTACCGCACCCATGTACTCCACCGAGAGCCTGCACTCAGCCGTCGTGGAGATCATCGTCAAGAAGGGGGCGCGGTGCCGCTACACGACCATCCAGAACTGGGCGAATAACATTTACAACCTGGTCACCAAGCGCGCCGTCGCCCACGAGGATGCGCTCATGGAGTGGGTTGACGGCAACCTCGGCAGCCGGCTGACCATGAAGTATCCCGCCGTCTACATGATGGGCAAGGGTGCACGCGGCGAGATCCTGTCGATCGCCTTCGCGGGCAAGGGCCAGCACCAGGACGCCGGCGGCAAGGTCGTCCACGGGGCGCCCTACACCAGCTCGCGGATCATTTCCAAGAGCATCAGCAAGAATGGCGGCCGCGCCAGTTATCGCGGCCTGCTCAAGGTTGCCGACGGAGCCCACGGCTCGAGGTCGAACGTCGTCTGCGATGCGTTGATCCTGGATGCGGCCAGCCGGTCGGACACCTACCCTTACATCGAGATCGACGAGGACGACGTGAAGATCGGCCACGAGGCGAGCGTCTCGAAGATCGGCGAGGAGCAGCTCTTCTACTTGCAGAGCCGCGGCCTCTCCGAGGCGGAGGCGTCAACCTTGATCGTGAGCGGCTTCATCGAGCCCCTGGTCAAGGAACTGCCCATGGAGTACGCCGTGGAGATGAACAAGCTGATCCAGCTCCAGATGGAAGGATCGGTGGGCTGAGGAGAACTGACCCAGACCGCGCCTGGTTCAAGGTGCTGGCTCGGTTCCTCGTCGTGTTATGCTGAGAGAGGCAATCGGCGTGTAGGAAGATGCTTGAGGAACCTGCCGACCTTCTTTATGAAGCGATCAGACAGTACGACGGAGATGTCTACGAGATCGCACGACGGACAGGCTGGAAGCCCCGGAGTATTGAGAAGATCAAGGCGCATGTTTTCCTTCAATCTCATTACCTCGATTCCTACGTATCGCTCGGAGTGCCTGCCACGGTTGCGCGATTTGACAGCGACAAGGGAATTGCGGAGGCATGGCATCGACTCCGGGCCGGAACATTCTCTTCTGAAGATCTTCGATTCCTCCGCCACGAGGCCGCAGAGGCCTGGTACATGCGAAAACACGGTCCAGGCTATCGAATGGCTCATGCGGCCGCTCAACGGCGCTTTCCTTTCCCGAAGTACCCTGGGGATTGAGCCATGCAGTTTACGCGCATCGGTGACCTCGACGTGGTGACGCGGATCACGGGCCCGCACCACAACTATCTTGGCATTCAATTCACACCGGATATCGCGACGGCAGCGCCTGTTCTCGAGCGCATTTCTGGCGACGGGTCATCAATCGAGCCATTGACACCCGACGCCGGTGACGCCATCTGGCAAGAAATTGTGGACGGGGTGTCCGAGGGTAACCGTCAGCTGGGGACCAGCTACTCCATCCGCAGGGCCCGGATCTGCGCCGGAGATCCCATTTCCAAGGGTGTCTACGGCCAGCTCGCGCACGCCCTCCTGGAGCATGCCGTGGAGCGGGATCAGGCACAGGGAAAAGATTGTGGTCGGGCCGTACAGGTAGGCGGCGAAGGCATAAGGCTCGTCGGCCCGATGTCCGGCAAGGTAGCGAGCCAGCCGGGGCCGCCAGCAAAGGAAACGGGACACTTTATTAATGCCAACGAGTGAACTCTCCACAGGGACTCGCGGTTTCACCGAAGAATCGTTCCATGCCTTTCTCAAAGAACGCGACGAGCCGTCGTGGTTGACCGAACGGAGGCGGGTCGCGTTCGAGAGATACCAGGCGTTTCCCTGGCCCGGCGCTCGCGACGAGGAGTGGCGGCGAACCGACATCCGGGCACTCAAGCTGGACCAGTTCGGAACTCTGGATCCGGTTCAGCCCAGCGCCCGCGCGGCCGCGGTGCTCGATCCCTTGTGGAGCAGTCTGGCCGCGCATTACGCCACGGGCATCGAACACGTCAACGGGACGGCTGTCCGCCTCCCGGACGCCGCCCGCACCGGTGGGGCCGTGTTCATGGACCTGAACCAGGCTGTCAAGGACCAGCCCGAGCTGCTGCGCCGCTATCTTCTGACGCAGGCCGTGACGCCCGCTGACGACTTCTTCGCCGCGCTGCACGCGGCTTTCTGCACCGGCGGGATACTGCTGTACGTGCCGCGCGGAGTGAAGGTCGCGGCACCGCTGTTCAGCCTGGTGGGGCTCGTTCAGGAAGGGCGCATCGATTTCAGCCACACACTGGTGGTGCTCGAGGAGGGGGCGGAGGCGACCCTCGTTCGCGAGACGGCTTCCAGTGGTCGCGGCGAGGCTCCCGGGCTGCACGTCGGCGCTCTGGAGGTCATCCAGGGCGAGGGCTCGCGGTTCCGCCTCGTGAACATTCAGAACTGGGACTCCTCAACCTGGCACTTCAGCCGCGAGCGGGCCATCGTCGGCCGCGACGCCGATCTGCAATGGACCGTCGGCGGCCTGGGTTCGCGGCTGGCCAAGGTGAACCAGGAAGTGGTGCTGGCCGGTCAGGGAGCCAACGCGCAGGTGAATGGCGTGATGTTTACCACCGGCCGGGCACACCTCGCCTACTTCACGCGCCAGGACCATCAGGCCCCGCACACCACCAGCGACCTGCTGTACAAGTGCGGGCTGAAGGATCGCTCGCGGATTGTGTGGAAGGGGATGATCCGGGTTGAGAAGGACGCCCAGCGCACCGACGCCTACCAGAAGAATGACAACCTCATGCTCTCGGATACCTCCCGGGCCGATTCGATTCCCGGACTGGAGATCGAGGCCAACGACGTGCGCTGCACCCACGGCGCCACGGCCGGCAGGGTGGACGAGGAGATGATCTTCGCCGCGCAGGCGCGGGGTATTCCCCGCAAGATGGCCATACGCTTGATTGTCGAGGGCTTCTTCGCCAACGTGTACGACCGGATCACTCTCGAACCTGTTCAGGAAACCCTGCGTCAAGCAGTGGCGGAAAAGCTGGAAGGCTCGCGCTGACGCAACGATCGCACACTGCATGGGCAGATGAATCTGCTTTCCTTATTCGGGAGTTTGGCCATGTCCAGGGATTATGCTCATCCGGAGGCGCTGGTCTCGGTTGACTGGGTTGAGCAGCATCTGAACGATCCCCAGGTGCGGATCGTGGAGAGTGACGAGGACCTGCTGCTTTACGACGTGGGACACATTCCCGGCGCCGTCCGGATCGACTGGCAGGGGGACCTCCAGGACCAGATCATCCGCGACTACATCAACCCCGAGCGTTTTGCCGAGCTGTGCGCGAGGAACGGGATCGCCGGCGACACGACGGTCGTGTTCTATGGAGACAAGTCGAACTGGTGGGCCTGTTACGCCTTCTGGGCGTTCACGATGTTCGGCCACAAGGATTGCAGGGTGATGAACGGGGGCCGGAAGCTGTGGATCGACCAGGGCCGGCCGGTCACGACGGAGCCCGCGCGGTACCCCGCGACGAAGTACCAGGTGGGCCGTATTGACGAGGCCCGCATCCGGGCCTTCCGCGATGAGGTGCTGGCCCATATCAAGGCCGGCAAGCCGCTCATCGACGTGCGCAGCCCCAAGGAGTTCACCGGCGAGCTGCTGCACATGGAAGAGTATCCGCAGGAGGGCTCGCTTCGCGGGGGCCATATCCCCGGGGCCAAGAATGTTCCATGGGCGCGGGCGGTCAACGACGACGGGACCTTCAAATCGTCCGAGGAGCTGCTGGCGCTCTACAGCGACGAGATGGGCCTGAAGCCCGACGACGATGTGGTGGCCTATTGCCGGATCGGCGAACGCTCGAGCCTGACCTGGTTTGTTCTCACATACCTCCTGGGTTTTTCGAACGTGCGCAATTATGATGGGTCGTGGACCGAATGGGGAAACCTGGTCCGGGTACCGATCGCTCGAGGAGCCTGACGCGACCGCCACGGCGTCGCGGATAGAAATCATGCCGGCCGCACTGGACGACATCATTGCCGAGCTGCGTGACTGCGATCGTCAGGAGCGCATCGATCTGCTCATCGACTTCGCCAGGAATCTGCCTCCTCTGCCAGAGCATCTGGCCAGGCTGAAGGACGCCACGCACCGCGTCGAGGAATGTCAGTCGCCGGTCTACCTCTTCGTGGAGATGATGGGAGACCGTGTGATGCTTCATGCCGATGCGCCGGTGGAGGCCCCGACGGTTCGCGGTTTCGTCTCGCTGCTCATCGAGGGCCTCAGCGGGGCCGTTCCCGAGGAGATCTTCAAGGTGCCCGCGGACCTTGTGGACCGTTGCGGTCTCCAGGAAGTTCTGGGCATGCTTCGGGTCCGCGGGTTGACCGGCGTGCTGCGCAGGATCAAGGGCGAGGTCGCCCGCGCGGCCGCGGCTCAATCGTAGGCTGGAATGGCTCGGGGGCCGGACTGCGCCCGCGGGTGCGGCTGGTCGGGTCCGGAAAAATGGGCACCAGGCTGCTCTTCAGATGGGACGGAGCATGACGGTGATGGTGAAAGTGGCGAACCGCAACGAACTGGCCCCTGGCGAGAAGAAGCTGGTCGATGCGGACGGCCGGGCCATCGCCCTGTTCAATGTGGCCGGGACGCTCTACGCCATCGACGATGTCTGCACGCACGACGGCGGCCCGCTGGCCGATGGGAACCTCACGGGCTGCGAGATTGAATGCCCCCGTCACGGAGCCCGGTTCGACGTTCGCACCGGCAAAGCGCTCTGCATGCCGGCCATCGAACCGGTCACAACTCACGAAGTCATCGTCCAGGGTGACGAGGTGTTCGTCGCGATCCAGGAGTGATGTCTTCCCCCGAACGAGACGCCGGGCCGCGGCTTGCAAGTCCGGCGCACTTCCGTTTCCCCGCGGCCACCAATCTTCGAGGAGTACGGTGCCATGATCGACCAGGAGACGCTCGTTTCAGCCCTCAAGACCGTCAAGGACCCGGAGCTCAATGTCAACGTGGTTGATCTCGGTCTGGTCTATTCCATCCAGACCCACGATGACCGGGTCGAGGTGGAGATGACGCTCACCTCGCCAGCTTGCCCGGCCGGTCCGGAGATCCTCCGCAACGCCGTCTCCGCCCTTGAAAAGGTGGAGGGCGTGACCAAGGCCGATGTCCGCCTTGTCATGTCTCCCCCGTGGTCGCCCGAACGCATGTCCGACGAGGCACGCGACGAGCTGGGCTTCTTCTGAGTCGTGGCCACACTTCCTGACCACCTTTCACCCCCGTCAGCAACCTGGCTTCTCAGAAAGCCGTGGCGCGCCGGCAGGCTGCCCCAGCGCCTGCGCACCCGATATGGCGGGTTCGGCCCGCGCCTGCGCAGGGATGTTTGCTATTCATGGCGCTCGTACTTGAACTTTGCTTGCATTCATCATACTGTTGAGTAAATCCACCGCTTTACCGGTGTTTTTTAGAACAGCCTGGGTGTGTGGTGACGTAGTTCAAGCTTTATGCTAACTTGATCAAACGCACCACAGAGCATCAAGAGGATCAAGCCAATTAAGAGCCGGAGGCCGCGGTCCATTCCACGGATCGGGGTCATGGTCCGCCTGATGAGGGCTAACTCCTCGGACAGAGTAGACGACTTTTCGTAATCTGAACCCAGGAGGTTCCCGCTTGCGGGATCGAGCGCCGTGGCTCGCAAGAAGACCCCAAAAGTTCGAGTCAATGTGAAGGCTTCGCTATCGCGCCGGTTGCGAGAAATACGCCAGGAACTCTTCGGCGATCACGGCGGTCCGGAACTTGCCCGCCGCCTCAATCTCCCCGCGCGAACCTGGTATAATTATGAAACCGGTGTGACCGTTCCGGCCGAGGTCCTGCTCGGCTTCATCGAGCAGACCGGAGCGAACCCCATGTACCTGATCTCTGGTGAGGGAGGCAGGTATCGCCATTCCCACGACGAACGCATGCTCTCGGAACTGTCACCCGTCGAGCTGATTCGCCGCGGCCTCGAAAAACTCGAGCGGTCCTCCAGCGAGGTGGTCGTTGTGGCCCCGGAGAACCTTCCGTCGCCGCTGGCCTCGGAATTCGCGGCGGTCGCGCTCTTTCCGCTTGCGGAGCTGAGCAAGACCGCGATCGATCCCACCCAGGTCCAGGGATACATCATGGCCTACCGGCAATGGCTTCCCAACCCCTCCCAGACCGTCGGCGTCCGCATGACCGATGATTCCATGAACCCGATCCTGCCGGCGGGTTCCATCGCCGCCATCGACCGGTCGATGACCGACCCGCTGCAACTTCACGGCCGGATCGTCGCCGCCTGCCCTGACGGGGTTCCCGTCATACGCTGGCTGGAGGTCAGCGGCCGGCACATGATCCTGCGTCCCAACCAGCAGAGCCGGGAGTACCCCCTCGTGCCGGTCGACCTTGAGGATGCCGGCGCCGCGATGATCCTTGGCCAGGTGGTCTGGTCATGGAGCCGGTTCAGCGACGATTGATCCGTCGCCGCTTCGCTGCCTGTCCAGACTGGCCCGCACCACCGCCATTGCACCGAGCGCGGAGGCCGCCTCCGCGAGTGCCTGGTCGAGCGTGTGGACGCGGCCGTCGTGGTGCCGGGAAATCATGCGCGCGTAGAGCGTGCGGAGCGGTTCGCGTCCGCCCACCCACACCTGCCCTGGAGCGCTCAGCATGGGCTGGCGGACCAGGTGCCGTACATCGTCGGCCACCACCGCGCTGATCCAGAACGACGCACGCTGCGCGGGACCCAGCGTGCTCAGCAGAGCGGACAGCCGGACCAGAAACGCCGCGCGCGCCAGCCCCTCCTCCCGTGCGGCCGTTGCGCCGGCGTCGGCAGCGGGAAGATCCAGGGTCTCGGGCAATTCCTCGGGGAGGCTGCCCGCGAGCAGCGTATGGCGGGCAACTGACTGGATGATCTCTCCCGTGAGCGTGGTATGGCTCCGGGTGATCCGGCCTTGTCCGTCCACCTCCACGACCTTGGTGTGCGAGCCCGGCCAGAGGAACACCTTCGCAGCGCCGTCCGTCACGGCAGACCCCTGGTCGTTCAGCCCGATCAGGGCGCCCAGGGTTTCACATTCCTCGCCGCGCATGACGTCGGCGTGGGTCCAGCCGAGAGCGCCCGCCTCCGCGGGGGTGCGTATTCCCGGTATGAAGTGAATGGGCCAGGGGCAGATCTCCGGGAAATCGTGCGTGACCACGCCGCCGGCGAGCTCGGCCACTCCCGCCGGCGCAACGACGTGCGGCACCTCGTGCAGCCCGGCCTCGGACGAGAGCATCCCGGCCGCGACGATGAGACAGTCATCATCGGGTGAAGGCGGTCCCTCTCCCTGCCCCGCGGCGTGAGCGAAGACCTCGGCGATCACCTCCCTGACCGCATCGGCAAGCCTTCCCCGTGCCGATCCGGCGTCCAGCACCGTGTCCCGCACACCGATCGCGCGCCGGGCCGTCGCCACGATCCGGCCGTCAACGAGCAACCGGGCACGGGTGTTCGATGTACCGCCATCCAGGGCGACCATCCGCCCGGGGGGGCGATCGATCACGCGATTGGTCCGGGGCTTGTTCATGGTTCCTCGCTTTTTTCTTGCCTTCGGCAGCCGGCAGAGCGATGTTGAGCGGAACGGAAGTCCCGAGGTTGGTGAGGATCGTCGAATCACGACCCGATGCGGGATCGATCCGGCGGCTGAAGCCCGGGCCGCCTCTCCCTTACTACCAGGTTAAGGCACATTTCATGGCGCCTCCACGCGCTACGGCCTTCAAACCGGATCAGCTCTGGCAGCACGCGCAAGAGCCGTTGTTCTGGCTCGACCAGGGGCTGCGCTTCGCCTGGGTGAACCGCGCCTGGGAAGAGCTGACAGGACACCCGGCGGAAGTCATTCTTGGCCAGACCTGTGCGGCGTATGCCCCTGCGGATGGTACGGAACCCGCCGATGTGGCCGCCAGCTTCGTTCCACCGCCGGAGGCGATCGACGGCCAGCCGACGGGAAGCTTGACCACCATTGTCCAGGCCAGTGGCGAGCGGCTCTGGAAGCGGGTCGAGTTCTGGCCGGTGCGCGACCGCTCCGGTGCGCTCATCGGCCTGCTGGGCCAGGTTCGCGAGGCAGCCGCACCCCCAAGCGTGGCCGACTCACGAGCGTCCGCGCTGCGGGTCCGCCTGATGGAACTGCGGCAGAGGCTCCAGGCGTCGCACGGCAGCGAGTCGCTCGTCGGCACGGGCCCGGCGCACCTGCGGATTCTTGACCAGGTTCGCCTGGCCGCGAATTCTTCAGCCGCGGTGCTCATCGTGGGTGAGCCCGGAACCGGGAAAAAATACCTGGCACGCGTCATCCATCACCTGGGAGCCAGCCGCGGCCATGCGCTCGTGGCGATCGACTGCGAGGCCCTCCCGGCCGGGGTCATCGAGCGGCAGCTCTTTGGGACACACCCACCAGAGGCCGGTGAGGACCACGATGGCGCCCCGACAGCCTCCTTGCCAGGCCGGCTGTCGCTGGCTGCGGGCTCGACGCTCCTGATCAGCGACGTGCTGGCCTTGCCACGCGACCTCCAGGCCCGGCTCGCCAGCGTGCTCGACGGTCCCGTGCGGCTGATCGCCACCACTTCGGGAGACCCCGAAACCGCGATGGCGCAAGAGCGGCTTCATCCCGCACTCTACTACGGCCTCAGCGCCCTGGTTCTGCGCACCCTGCCACTCCGCGATCGACGCCAGGACGTGCCCCTGCTGGCGCAGTGGTTTCTCGAGCGCGCAACCAGCGCACCGGCGCGACCTGCGGGGGCTTCACTCCGGAGGCATCCGCGGTCCTCGAGAAGTATGACTGGCCGGGAAACCTGAGCGAGCTGGCCCGTGCCATCGACACGGCGCACGAGCTGGTGCGTGCGCGCCATCGCGAGGATGGGCCGATGGACCTGCTCGACGTGGACGACCTTCCCGCAACCATCCGCGGACACCGGGGCGCGGCCTACCTGCCTCCGGTTCCCGACTCGCCCGTCAAGCCCCTGGACAACCTCCTGACCGAGATCGAGCGCCGGATGATCGAGAACGCACTGTCCCGCGCCCGGCAGAACAAATCCAGGGCCGCGGAGCTGCTGGGTATTTCCCGTCCCCGGCTCTACCGCAGGATCAAGGAATTGAACCTGCCGGACGACGCCGATCCGGAGAACGGCGCTGTGTCCGCACCCGCTTCTTCTCCAGTCACTCCGTGACGGGCCGCCCCAGAGCAAGCACGCGGTAGAGACCTCTGGCCGGCCCCCCGTCGGAGGGCCGATTTGCCTTCTCAGACCTCACCCTTTCTGCTAGGTTTCGCCGCAGCAGATTGAGGATGCCAGGTTGGCCGCAGTTCAAGACCGGCCACGATGACGGGGTCTCCGCGCGCGGTTCAACTTCTCCCAGCACGGAAGCGAGGCCTGACCATGACGATCTTCATCTCGGCTGGCGAGCCGAGCGGCGACCTCCACGCCGCGAACCTGATGGAAGCCCTGCGCATGCGCATCCCCGATGCCGAGTTCGTCGGTTTCGGCGGGCCCAAGATGAGCGCGGGGGGTGCCAGGCTGCTCTATCCCCTGGTGAACCTGGCGGTGATGTGGTTTCTCAACGTGCTCCTGAACATCATCACCTTCATCCGTCTGATCATGCTGGCGGATCGTTTTTTCCGCGACCAGAAGCCCGATGCGCTGGTGCTTGTGGACTACCCGGGCTTGCACTGGTGGCTGGCCAGACGCGCCCGGCGCGCGGCGTGCCCGTGTTCTATTACGTTCCTCCCCAGATCTGGGCCTGGGCCGGCTGGCGTGTCAAGAAAGTCCAGCGCGATGTGGACCTGGTGCTGTGCAGCCTGCCGTTCGAGCCCGCCTGGTACCACGCGCGGCGTGCCGCAAGCCGAATACGTCGGCCACCCTTACTTCGACGAGCTTTCCGAGCGGGAGCTCGATGAGACGTTCATGGAGTCAATGAAGTCCCAGTGCGCCGGGCGTCCGCTGGTGGCCATTCTGCCCGGCTCGCGGACCCAGGAGCTGACCCGGAATCTGCCGATCATGGTCCGCGCCGCGGCCAGGCTGGCACGGGCCCGTCCGGACACGCGGTTCGCCGTGGCTTGCCTGCATGAACGACATCGCGAGCTGGCCGAGCAGGTCATCCGGGCTGCCGGCCTCCAGAGCGAGGACTCGACGGCGCCCAGGATCGAGGTCTTTGCCGCCCGCACCGGCGAGCTCATCCGCCTGGCCGACGCCGCCTGGGCCGTTTCCGGCTCGGTGAGCCTCGAATTGATGATGGATGCGCTGCCCACGGTGATCCTCTACAAGCTCAACCGGTTCGATCTCTGGATCGCCCGGCCGTTCATCAAGGCCAGGTACATCACCCTGGTCAACCTGCTGGCGGACGCCGAATTGATGCCCGAGTACCTCACCGTGCATGACGTCTCCGGCGAGCTGGCGCAGTGGGCGCAGACCTGGCTCGACGACCCGCTGGCGCGCGCACGGACCACGGCCAACCTCGCCGCGCTGCGGCATCGCGTGGCCCGTCCAGGCGCCAGCCAGCGTGCCGCGGAAAGCATCGTGGCCTGGTTGAACTCGCAGGGCGGGCGCAAGGCCGTTTATCGGGGCCCCCACGAGGCAGGCGCTCGCGAGCACGAGGCGCTGGAACTGCCCGAACTCACGGACTGAGCAGGAAGTCCGCCAGCTTCCGGAGCTGTTCCAGCAGGCGCTCGAAGCTGGGGAAATCCAGCGACTGGGCCCCGTCGGAGAGCGCATGGTCGGGGTCAGGGTGCACCTCGATCAGCAGTCCGTGCGCGCCAGCGGCCAGGGCGGCCAGAGCCATCGGCGGAACGTCCTCGCGCTTGCCCGTGCCGTGGCTGGGGTCGACCAGGATGGGCAGGTGCGAGAGCTTCCGGACCGGCGGAATCACCGACAGGTCGAGCGTGTTGCGGCTGTGATCCGAGAACGTGCGCACGCCGCGCTCGCAGAGCATCACCTCGTAATTTCCACCGGCCAGGACGTACTCGGCGGACATGAGCCATTCCTCGAGCGTGGCCGACATCCCGCGCTTCAGCAGGACCGGCTTGCGGGCGCGTGACACTCGCCGCAGCAGGCTATGGTTCTGCATGTTGCGCGTGCCAATCTGGATGATATCGGCCGCGTCTTCCACCGCGTCGGCGTGCTCGGTGTCCATGAGCTCGGTGACGATGGCGATCCCGGTCTTCTGGCGCGCTCTGCGAAGGATTTCCAGGCCTTCCAGTCCCAGGCCCTGGAAGGCGTAAGGGCTGGTCCGCGGTTTGAACGCGCCGGCACGCAGGAACCGGACCCCGCGCTCCATCAACCAGTCCGCCGTCCGCAAGAGCGTCTCCTCGTTCTCCACCGCGCAGGGGCCGGCGATGATCACCGGGCGGGAGCCGCCGATCGTTCCCTGCGGCAGCGAGATCACGGTGTCATGCTGGTGCATCTCGCGGCTGGCCAGCTTGTAGGGCTTGGTGACCCGGATCAGCTCCAGGACCCCGGGAAGCACCGCCAGGACGTGCGGATCCACCGCGCCGGTGTTGCCCGTGATGCCGATGGCCGTTCGCGTGGGCCCGGGCATGGCGTGCGGCGCCAGTCCCATCTCTCGAATCACATCCAGCACGCGATCGATCTGAACGGGCGTGGCATGGCTTTGCATCACGACGAGCATGGTCAATCATCCTGGAGGTGCGTGCTTACGATCGAGGACCATCCTGAGGTACGAGCGGGGTTCGATCTCGGTCAGACCGAGCCGGCCGGCCAGCACCAGCACGGCATCCTGCGCGGCAGCCAGGTCGGCCTCGTCCCTGGCGAATGTCTCGATCTCCGCAAACGCCCCGAGCCCTTCGGCGCTGTCCAGGGCGATCTCCAGGTGGTGGCCCAGGAAAGTCACCTGAAAGCTCTCCCTGCGCTTGCGAACCGTGGCCACGGGGCTGAAACCCAGGTTCTCGAACAGCTTCAAGAGCCCGAGGAACGGCTCATGACCCGATGTGAAGCCGATCTCGATCTCCTCGCGCGTCTTCGTCGGCCCGGCCCGCCTGGGTCCCTTGTACGTGATCCGGTTGTCGTCGCCCATCCTGCGAATGCGAAAGGCCTCGTTGGTCCGTGCGAAATCCCGCGCCGGGTGGCTGAGATAGACGTCTTCCTGGTCGATCACCGGCCCGGCAACCGCGCCCAGCTCCGCCAGCTGGCGAGCAAGCCGGTCATGATCGACCGCACGATACTTGACCTCGACTTCAAAGCCCATGGATGCAGCCTAAAGCCAATACCGTTGGAATAGAGATAAGTTGAGTACAGGCATAGGTTTGTCCCTCGTTCCCACGCTCCGCGTGGGAATGCCGTCCGCCACGCTCCGCGTGGTTTGGGCCCGTGCTCAGGCTGGGAAATCCATGGGACGCCGAGCGTCCCGACCAGTGTTCCCACGCAGAGCGTGGGAACAAGTCTGTCGCAAGCCTCTTGCCCCTTTTCGTTAGTGCTATTTCAACGGTACTGAGCCTAAGGCTGTCATTGCCTGGCGTCAACGCCCGTTCCCATGGCCCCGGAAGGCACACCACGTCCTGGCGGAGATGGAGAACTCTTTCAAGACGTTGTGGATCACAGGTGAATTGTTGAGTCCGCACCAGGGCGAGAGCTTTGCCCCGGATCGCCCTTCGTGCACGAGAGTCCCTGCGAGGAACGCTATCCTCACGAGCAGCCGAACGACTCGGTAAACTTGCGGGTCACTGTGCCCAGCCGGTCGTCGAGCAGCTCGTAGACGCGACTGCTGATTGCCTCCGGAACGCCGCCGAAAAACGCCTGGGCGATCGCTCCGGCCATGCAGGCCAGGGTGTCGCTGTCGCCGCCCAACGAGATGGCCTTGCGCACGGCGTCCTCGAAGTCTTCCGATTCCAGGAACGCCCGGATCGCCTGCGGCACCGATTTCTGGCAAGAGACCTCGAACTGGTACCTGGGACGGATCTCATCCAGCGACCTGTCGAGGTTGTATCCGAAGGTCTGCTCCACGTAAGCCTTGAGCTGATCCTTGCTCTGACCGGTGCGGGCAAGGAAGACCGCCGAGGCGATCGCCTGCGCTCCCTTGATCCCCTCCGGGTGATCGTGTGTCACCTCGGCACTTCGCTGCGCCTGCGACAGCACCTCGTCCAGGGTGGCGCAAGCGAAGCCGACCGGACTGACCCTCATCGCCGAGCCGTTGCCCCAGCTATTGTAAGGCCGCGGATCTTCCGACTGCGCCCACTTATGGAAGGAGCCGCCGTAGCCGGCGTGTGGGTAAGCCCGGTAGTACTGCTTCAAAAGCCCGACGTAAGGCGGCACCATGCAGCAAGCTGTCCGCCAGGGCAACCGTGAGCACCGTGTCGTCGGTGAACCGGCACAACGGGTGGAAGAGGCGAAAACGGGTTGTCTTGATGGGGCGCGCCTCGTAGACCGAGCCGATGATGTCCCCGGCGATGGCTCCGAGCATGGGGGATCTGCCTCTCCTTGCCTGGGAAACATGTCTCCTGCCCCTGACGGGCATCACCGATCTCAAAGGTCGGACGGAAAGCCATGGTCATCTTCACGTTCCTACTGCGAACTCTCCGCGCGCTTCCGGACCGAATCAATCTCTGCCCAGAGTGCCCGCCACTCACGCTGCTCGTCGGCAGGCAGCTTCGCCAGCGCATCGGCGTCACGAACTCCCGCGAGGTCGGGGTCTCGCTTCCACTGATTCGGCCAGCGCACCTCTTGTGGGACTGATCGCCGGGGTAATTCGGGCAGTGCCAGCAGGTCGGCCTTCAGCCAGCCCAATGCCTGCTGGCGTAGCTTCGCCCTTGCTGCGTCATCGGGTTGCGGTTCATCCTTGCCTTGCCCGGCGGCTGCGAATACTGCGGCGCAAGCTGCGTTGTATCGTTCGGTAGACCAATAATTGCGCCCGGTCCCGTGGTTCGGGAGGCGTCTGGGGACATGCCAGGTTCCGTGCTCGACGTATTGGCCCGGCTCATTCAAGCGACTCTCGCCCAGCGGGGCAATGAACGTGCCTCGAGGACACTCTCGAGACGATCTTACCGCCGACGCGTTCATTCTTCACGGCGGCAACGGCTCATCCCGGGCGTGGCATGACAAAGCTATAGGCATCATAGCGAATCTCGCTCCAGGCCAGGGGCGGGATGGGATGGCCTGGATAGAGGGGGCGCGCGACAGGCGTGAACCGAGCCCGCACCCGGATGACGGACCGGCCGCGCGTGAGCTCGAGCGGCAGCAGGAATTCATCCTCACGGAGCCGGCGGTTCGACGTCTGCGCGATGTGCTGCGTCTGGCCGAGCTCTTCGCGCGGGTTCGAATAAACGCACGTGTTCGAGCCGGCCAGGTACCACGTCCCCGCGCGTTTCCAGTCCGGCTCGCCCGGGCGCACATCGGCCACGTCGATCTCCGCGCGCTGGTCCGGGAAGGCGTAGTCGAGCCGCCGCCGGAGCATCACGCCCACGTTCTTCGGATCGAGCTTGAGCGTGAACTCGGAGCTGCCCGTGGTGGTCCGGCCCCGCTCGACCCGAGCCGGGAAGATCTCGCGTCCTCCCAGGTGGTCCACGCCCCACTCGAAACGCGAGCGAATCTCGTAGACCGGGCTTGCCACGGGCGACTGGTAGCCATGCGCGGTCTCGCTGGAGGCATCGCCAACCTGGAACGAGTCGGTTCGCACCAGGGTCGCTCCCGGCCGGCCATACCACAAGGCGAGGGTCTCGTAATGCTCGGTCGACTGGTTCGTGCCGCCGTGTTCCAGGGTGATGCGCGCGTTCTTGCCGAACGGCATCAGGTCCGAGAGCAGGTACCGGTAGGCTGACTCGATGAGGTCTTCCGGCCCCTGCGCACGTTGCTCGTCGGGCGCCCCGACGGGATGGCCGGCGAACGGCAGGGTCATGGTGCGCCCGCCCCAGTAGTCACCGCCCCCGCCCCACTCCTCGGTTCCCGTCCCCTGCACCTGGGGCGTGAGGCTGTCATCAAAGTAGAACCGCGGGTCGCCCTCGAGCGTGTTCAGAACGGCCCGGTGCGAGAAGACGAACGACGTCCCCACCAAGTGGCCCGACCAGTCGCCACCGCCTTCAACCTGGGTCGTGTCCAGCAGCAGCAGGTCGGCACCGGGCACCGGGGTGGGGTGATCGCGATAGGTGGCATGAAAATAGGCGAGATGCGCGGCGGGCTCGGTCAGCGGAGTCCAGCGCAGCGACCACCTGACGTCATTCAAGAATTCGGGCGCTTCCGCCAGCTCGACCCGAGCCGAGCCGAAGAAGGGCATCGGGAAATAACAGGCCAGATGAACGCGCTCGCGGTCGAACTTCACGTGCACTGGGAAGGCACGCACCAGGAATTCTTGATCGTGCCGGTTGTAGAGCGTTCCGGCACCATGAAAGAGCGCGAGCGGAGCATCGACCGACGGTTCGGGGCGGTCGTCCCAGGTGATCCGCAGCCGGGTCCGGCCCAGCGCCAGTGCCTGCGCTCGGGGTGCGCTGAACTCGATGGCCCGGATCATGCCGGGCTTGCCGGCCAGCCGGCTGAGCTCAAGCTTCGTCCCCTGCGCGAGCAGGCAGACGCCCGTCACGTCTTGCATGCCCATCTGCCTTGCCTGCTCGGACCTGCTCGAAGGAACCAGATCGGCCGTTGAGTGTGCCAGGAGATCGAGCACGTCGGCGGCCGGCGGGGTCTGGAAGTCCCAGGGGCGAATCGGCCGGGAGAGCCGAGCGCCGGGCACGAACTGCTGGTAAATGAAATAGCCCGTGCCGTAGTGCGTGCGGCCGTAAGAGAGCCGGTAAGTCTGTTCAAACGGAACAGGCACCCACGAGAGGTCCGCGCCGCGGGTCCTGGCCCAGGTGAAGGCGAGCGGTTCGGGAAAGAGCGCGGCGGGAAGGAATGTCGCCGCAAGCGGAGGATGGTTGGGGTCGGCCGTGCTCGACTCGCCAACGAGATGGACCTGGCCATCGACCTCATGCGTCCATGGGCTGCCATGCCAGTGGTTGAACCGCGCGAAGCAGACGATTCCCGGGCCTTGAAGGTCAAGCACGACATTCCGGTCGTCACTTTGCTGGTAGAGAAAATGGCTGGCGTCGGCTCCCTCGTTGC
Source organism: uncultured Planctomycetaceae bacterium (assembly GCA_963833985.1). Taxonomy (GTDB): domain Bacteria; phylum Planctomycetota; class Planctomycetia; order Isosphaerales; family Isosphaeraceae; genus Aquisphaera. The sequence continues at coordinate 2,903,023 of CAWIAD010000001.1, read as the reverse complement.
CCCCGGAGCGGTCATAGGTGCTGCGCATGGCGGTGCGCATGCCGATGCGCAGCACGGGCCAGCGCTCCCACTCGCGGATCGCGTCCAGGCCGACCGGGATCACGGGCGGATCGGGCTCCTCGGCAGGCAGGCTGGATAATCCGAACAAGAGGAGGAACACGACGATGGACGCCGGCCCGAAAATGGGCGTCCCAGGCCAGGTGAGTGGGTGATGATGGGCCATGAAACCATCGTAAGAGCGTCCGGGCGAAATTGCCCGGGGGTTCCGCCACAAACTTCGCGCCGGTGCCCGGCCGGCCTGCCAGGGCTATTGACAGATTTAGCCTGGAGTAGATAGTTAAGTCTTCGTTGCTCAGGATGACACCAACGAGGGCCATGGCATGGACGCGTCCCCACTCCTAGGCTTGCTTCATTTCCTCGGCGAGATTCCGGACCCTCGCAGCCGTCATGGCCGCCAGCATCCGCTTAGAGCGATCCTGGCGTTGACCTGTTGCGCCATCATGTGCGGAGCCCGCAGCTATGCGGCGATCGCCCAATGGGCCCAGGACCATGACATCGCGCTGATGCACCGGCTTGGCTTCACGCGGCGCCCTCCCAAGTCCGGCGGGATCCGCAAGGTGCTCATGAGCTTGGATCCAGCCGCGCTGGAGGCCGCCTTAACTCGGTGGGCCGACGCCATGATGGGCCGACTACCGGCGGCCGAGACGGGTTCCCCTGAAGCTTTTGCCCTTGATGGCAAGTCGGCACGCGGCAGCTTCGATGGGCTGAGCAAGGCGGTCCATCTACTCTCGCTGGTGGCGCACGAGTCAGGGCTGACGGTCGCCCAAGCCGAGGTACCGCGCGGCGGGGTCGATAAGACCAATGAGCATAAGGCCGCCCTCAAATTGCTCTTGGACTTGGTCCTGGAGGGTCGCGTGATCACCGGTGATGCCATGTTCTGCCAGCGCGACCTGAGTCGACAAATCATAGACAGCGGTGGCCATTATCTCTGGGTTGTCAAAGACAATCAGCCGACGCTCCTGGCCGACATCCAAGCGGCGATGGCCCCGCAGGCTGACGGGTCTTTTTCCCCCTCGGCAGCGCCGGCTCTGGCTTGAGGCGATGGACACGGCGACGACGATCGACAAAGGGCACGGCCGCCATGAGCGCCGCACGCTGACGGCCACGACCGCGCTGAATACTTACCTCGACTGGCCGGGTGTCAGCCAGGTGGGTCGGATCGAGTCGGTTGTCAAACGCGACGGCAAGTGCACGACGGAGACTCGCTATTTCATCACGAGCGTGCCGCGTGCAGTCGCCGGCGCTGAGCGGCTTCTTCAATGGTCACGAGGCCATTGGACGATCGAAAACAAGTCTCACTACGTACGCGACGTGACCCTGGGAGAGGATGCCAGCCGCATCCGCAAGAACTCTGGGCCAGAGGTCATGGCAGCGTTCCGAAACCTGGCCATCGGTTTGCTGCGCTCGTGGCAAGCGAACAATATCGCGGAGGCCATGAGGAGAAACGCTGCCCGAGTCGGCGAACTCTTCACCAAGTTGGGCATCTCCTAACTGTGATTGGCCCTGGCCGGCCTGCCTGCGGGTTTGACGCCGCGGCGCCGGACCGATAAAGTAGGGCCAATACTGGCTGCTGGTGAAGACTTCGACCCTCAGCAAGGCTGCCCCGGGCCCATCGCCAGGGGATCTCAGCCGGAACTTCTCGAAGACGCGCGGAGGTTTTTTCGTGGCGATTGTCGTCAAGGAACTGATTGATGCCGGCGTGCATTTCGGCCACCGGGCCAGCCGCTGGAATCCCAAGATGAAGCCGTACATCTACGGCAAACGCAACCTGATCCACATCATCGACCTCAAAGAGACGGTGCGGGGGCTGCTGCGGGCCACCAAGTTCTTCAACCGGATCGCGTCCTCCGGGGGTCTCATCCTGTTCGTCGGCACGAAGCGGCAAGCCGCCGAGACGCTGGAAGAGGAGTGCAAGCGCGGGGGCATGCCTTACGTGACCGAGCGCTGGCTCGGCGGCACGCTCACCAACTTCCGGACGATTCGCAGCCGCTTGCAAAGGCTCGAGGAGCTGGAAACCATCCTCGACGGCGAGCAAGGGCTGAGCTACTCGAAGAAGATGATCTCGACGCTCACCCGCGAGCGCCGCAAGATCGAGCGCAACCTGAGCGGCATCCGGTCGATGACGCGGTTGCCCGAGGCGCTCATGGTGATCGATCCGCGGCGCGAGCACATCGCGGTGGCCGAAGCCCGGAAGCTGGGTCTGAAGGTGGTCGCCCTGCTCGACACCGACTGCGATCCCGACCTCATCGACCTGCCCATCCCCGGCAACGACGACAGCATGCGGTCGATCGATCTGCTGATCAAGCGGCTGATCGACGCGATCATCGAAGGCAAGGCGTCCGCCCCACCCGAACCCGTGGCACCCGAACCGGGACCCCGGGGCGATCGCGATCGGGATCGCGGTCCCAAGCGGATGCCCGGCCGCCCGGAATCGATCACCCGGGTCGGTGGACTGGCCGCGTCGGTCTCCGCGCGTTCCGCGGTGAACGCTGCCGAACCGGCCCGTGAGGCGGCGGTGCAGCCTGGCGAGGCCCCCGTCGAAACGGCCCCGGCCGAGCCGAGCCCCGAGCCGGTCGCCGCCAGCCCCGAACCTGCCGCCCCCGAGCCGGCGTCCAGTTGAAGCCGGGTACTCCGCTGGGTGCCCCTTTCAAAGGGAACGGCCCGGCGGAGTTGACCGCTCGTGACGTCATGCCGGCATGGGACCCATCCCGCAAACGTTGCAACCACGGCGGAGGGGCGGGCTCGCGGCCAGAGGCGCTACCCGGCAGCGCGGCAGAGCCAACATCGAACGCTTCCCCCTGGAATGCCCTGGAGGCGCGCATGGACCTTCAGGCGACGGGCTGGGCCGGTGCACCGAGCGAGGCGCGCACCGGCGAGCGTCGAGCCAAGCATGGAAAGTCGATCAGTAGCGCGAATCTGGAAATCGAGTGCGCAGGAACGCTTTTGAGGAGAAATGCCGATGGCCGAGATCACGGCTCAGGCGGTGAACGAGTTTCGCAAGAAGACCGGACTTGGACTGATGGAGTGCAAGAAGCTCCTCCAGGAAGCCGAGGGTGACCTGAAGAAGGCGGAAACCCTGGCCAAGGAGCGGGGGATGAAGCAGGCCGAGCTCCGCGCCGGCCGCGCCGCCAGGGCCGGCCGGGTCGACGTCTATATCCATCACGACGCCAAGTCGGGCGTGCTCATCGAGCTCAATTGCGAGACCGATTTCGTCGCTCGCAACGACGAGTTCAAGCAGCTTGCCAGGGACCTGGCCCTGCACATCATGGCCTCCAATCCTGCCTACGTGAAGCGGGAGGACGTGCCGGAGGACGTCGTCGCCGAGCAGAAGCGCATCTTCATGAGCCAGGTCGCCGACAAGCCGGCGAACATCCAGGAGAAGATCGCCCAGGGCAAGGTCGACGCCTGGTTCGCCGAATCCGTGCTCATGGATCAGAAGTTCGTGAAGGATGAGACCAGATCGGTACGCGACGTGATTCTGGCGGTGAACGCCCGCACCGGCGAGAATATCTCGGTGGCGCGCTTTGCCCGGTTCATCGTGGGCGAGGGACGCTAGTCTCGTCCGGCACGTTTCCCTCGGGGCGGGTCCACTGGCACGCGGGGCATGGCGGCCGGCATGAGGCGTTGCTCATGCGTCGTGTGCCGGTCGTGATCCGTCCCTCAGTGGCCCGGCGCCGGCCGAGATCCGCCATTCTGCGGGCCGCTGGTTCTCTCTGCACCTCACTCTGTTCCGAGGATTCTCGATGGATGGCAACGTGATCGACGGCGGCCCGGCATTCCGGCGCGTCTTGCTGAAGCTTTCGGGCGAAAGCTTTTGCCGGCCCGGCGAGGGCGGCATCAGCGTCGATGAGGTCAGCCGCATCGCCCGCCAGGCGTCCCGCGTGGCATCGCTGGGAGTGCAACTGGCCATCGTCGTGGGTGGGGGGAACATCCTTCGAGGCGCCCAGCTCAGCCGCGGCTCGGACGTCATCAAGGAAGCGACGGCCCACTACATGGGCATGACGGCCACCGTCATCAACGGCCTGGCACTCCAGGACGCGCTCGAGAGCATGGGATGCCAGACAAGGCTCATGACCACCATCCGCATGGAGGAGGTCGCCGAGCCGTTCATCCGCCGCCGCGCCCTTTCCCACCTGGAACGCGGCCGCGTGATCATCCTGGCCAGCGGTACGGGCAGCCCGTTCGTGACCACCGACACGGCGGCCGCGCTGCGGGGCAAGGAGCTCGGCGTGGACGTGCTGCTCAAGGCCACGCGGGTGGACGGCGTCTATTCAGCAGACCCGGAGAAGAACCCGCACGCGGTGCTCTACCCGCACCTCGGGTTCGAGCAGGTGATGCGCGACCAGCTCAAGGTGATGGACATGACGGCCATCGGCATGTGCATGGAACACAACCTGCCGATCCTCGTCTTCAACTTCAAGAAGGAAGGCAACATCGAGCGCGCCGTCATGGGCGAGAACATCGGTACGTGGGTGAGCCACGCCTCCCGGCCGCGCGTCCAGGCGGCCACATGCTGAGATCCGCCTGCCTGGCTGTCGCAGGTGCAAGACCCTGGGCGGCCGTCGCGTTCTTCGAGCTTGGCGTCTGTCGCGGCCTCGTGCGGTCGTGATACGATATCTGGGCCGGGCGGTCGCGGGGCGGAACGATCCGGCGCCAGCCCTTGCCTGGTCCGACCGCTCGACCATTCCAGCAGAGGATGCATCCGATGAGCATCGAAGAGATCGCCCTGGAAGCCGAAGATCGCATGGAAAAGAGTGTCACGCTGCTCACCGACCAGCTCCGCGGAGTCCGCACCGGCCGGGCCAACACGGGCCTCGTGGACTCGATCCGTGTCGACTACTACGGCTCCTCCACGCCGCTGAAGCAACTGGCCAACCTGAGCACGCCCGAGCCGCAGCAAATCCTGATCCGTCCGTTCGATCCGTCCGTGGTCGGCGACATCGTCAGGGCGATCCAGACCAGCGACCTGGGTCTGACCCCGAACTCCGATGGCAAGGTGGTCCGCCTGAACGTTCCGCCACTGTCGGTCGAGCAGCGCAAGAAGCTGACCAACCGGGTGAAGGACCTTGCCGAGGAGGCCCGCGTGGCGATCCGCAACATTCGCCGCGATGCCAACAAGCAGGCCGAGGTGGAGCAGTCCGACAAGATCCTCACCGAGGACGACCTGGAGACCTGCAAGGAGGAGATCCAGTCGCTGACCAAGAAGTTCGAGGCCAAGGTCAACGAGCTGGGCGAAAAGAAATCCGCGGAGATCATGGAGATCTGAGGCCGAACTGGGCGCAGAGCAGCGCGAGCCGGCTCGCCCCCGCATCCGCGCTCATCTTGACCGCCCCCGAACCGGTCACTTATAAAGGAACCATTGAGGGCGATTAGCTCAGCTGGCTAGAGCGCCTGCTCGACACGCAGGAGGTCAGAGGTTCAAGTCCTCTATCGCCCACTATACAAGTCTTTGATACCAAAGGATTTATAGAGACGGGGAAGGCCGAAAGAATTAAAAGTTGATCTCGGCACGTGCAGAGTTGCCGGCGGTGTGGCACTCCTAAGTCCTTGTCTCTCAGGCGTCTGCGGCGAAAAACCCATCCAGAGTTACCGGACTTTCGTCCCCGATAGAGCGCCTGCGTTTTTCCGCCTTCCCCTCCGCCACCCGCTACCACCTTTAGGATAATTGATTAGCTTGCGCACCAATTCCTCATGCTTAACTCCCACGAAAACGCGTGTGTCCTCCTCCGTCCCCGTCTCACGGTTCAAGAGGCAGCCGAGGACGCCCACAATTCCCTGTGTGTTCATGGAACTCCCTGCTTAGCTCAGTCGCAAACGAACTACATCGCCCCATTGGAGTCTGGCTAGGACACCATTGGAGAGATTCCAGCAACCGAACCTTGGGAACCGAGGAGTCATAGCTCATCCCTCGGTGGGAGGGAGACGGCCGCATGGTGCTGTCGGGCCAACTTGGTCGTCGCCTGTCTCAGCGGGTGGTAGGAGACCGGGGGACTTTCACTTTCTTTGGGTTCCCAGCGCACTGAACCACGATCCTGCGGTGACCCGACGCCACCTCCTCGATCGTGACGCCTTGGAGCTTAATCGGGGGCAACCCGACGCTCTGGCAGACGGTCTCGGGGTGCTGGCTGTAGATCTGGATCAGTCGTCGAGAGGCGTGCGAGGGGGTTCGGAGACCCTGTTCCCAGCTTTGCACGGTCTTGGTCGAGACGTTGAGCAGCCGGGCGAAGACGGCCTGAGACATCCTCGACTGGTCCCGGATCGCCGCCAGAGTCGGGGCGTCGATCTCAGGTGGCTCATCCGGCAGTTCGACAACGGTGGTCTTCAGAGTGATCTCGCCACTGGCATGCCGGATCGCTTCTTCCAGCCCCTTGCGGATCTGCTCGGCGACCGGCAGACGCTTCGATGTGTCCTTCATGCTCCCCCTCCCGGCTCGTTGTCGGGATGTGCCTGCTGCTTCAAGATCGCTGCGAGTTGCCGATACAGCCTCTTGTCGCCGGGCGACAGGTCGTCCTTCTGGTTCTTGCCGTACACGGTGATGAAGTAGAAAACGTTGGCATCCGGGACGTGCAGGTAGATCACACGAGCCCCGCCCCGCTTACCCTTGCCCCGGCTGGGGTCGGCGATGCGGACCTTCCGCAAGCCGCCGCAGCCCAGCATCACAGCGCCGATCTCGGGGTCGTTCATGAGGTCACGTTGCAGCGCCGAGAGCGCCTCGTCGGTCAGGTATGCCTTGACCCACTCCGTGAACTCGCTCGACTCGATGAAGAGGGCTTTCATCGAAGGCCAATCCTATCCTACTCAGTAGGATAGTTCAAGTCCGGGATTCCTCGTCAGCGGGGAGAGGTTGTAAAAAGGACAAGAGAAAAAGGAAAGAGAAAGAGAAGAGAAAGAGAAAAAGAGAGAAAAAGGACATGCAAAGAAAAAGAGGAAAAAAGGACATGCAATGCAGGCTTCCCCTGGCCGGGTGGATCTGGTAGGTTGTGCGGATCTTGCCAGGAGAAAAGGCCATGACGATCGCGCGTGCGCATCTGGTTGATCCGTCAGTCACCCGCTGGTATCACTGCATCACGCGGTGCGTACGGCGGGCGTTTCTGCTGGGGGAGGGCGGGATCGACCGCAAGGAATGGATCGAACGGCGGTTGCGGGAACTTGCGGAGATCTTCTCCGTGGCCGTGGGCGGGTTTGCGATCCTCGATAACCATCTGCATCTGCTGGTGCGGCTCGACCCGGATGTGGCGGCGGGGTGGGCGAATGAAGAGGTCGTGCGGCGCTGGGGGAGGCTCTTCCCGCCCCGCGACAGGGCGCGAAAGGCATTGCCGGTCTCGGAGGCGTGGGTCACGGAACGGCTGAAAGACGCCAAGTGGGTGGCGATGGCTCGCCAGCGGCTGCAAAGCCTGAGCTGGTTCATGAAGTGCCTGAAGGAGCCGCTGTCGCGGATGGCCAACCGCGAGGAGAACACCCGCGGGGCATTCTTCGAGGGGCGGTTCCAGAGCGTGGCAATCCTGGACGAGGAATCACTGCTGGCGACCTGTGCCTACATCGATCTGAACCCGGTGGCCGCGGGTATGGCCAAGGTTCCGGAGGCCAGCCCGCACACGTCGATCAAGCAGCGGGTCGAGCACGTGCAGGAACAGGAGCGCGCCGAGGATCTGAAGGCCGCCGAGGTCGGCAGTGTGGCGGGGTCGAAGGCGGCGAGCGGGCTGGAAGAGCAGCTCTGGCTCTGTCCGATCGAGGACCGCCGGCGGCTCGACTCAGCGCGGGAAGGGATGGTCGACGGGTTCTCGCTAGGCAGCTATCTGCTGCTGGTGGACTATACGGGACGACTACTCCGCGAAGGGAAGGCGGCGATCTCGGCGGAGCTGGCCGGGATATTGGAGCGGCTGGGGAGCAACGCCGAGAGCTGGCAGGCACGGCTGCTGAAGCTGGCGGGTGGGCGGCTGCTGGGACGGTTCTTCGCCGCCAGCCGGGAACGGCTGCGGGACGTGGCCGGTCGGCTGGGCCGGCATCACCTGGCGAACCTGGGCGGCTGCCCTGCACGGTGAAGCCGCGGCGAGATGCGCGGCGTGTTGGTCTCAGAGGGAGTTTGGAAAGTTGCGCGGTTTAGGCAGCAGCAAGCCGACGCACCATAATGTTGATCATAGCAAGATGAATCATTGACGCTGACGTTTCTGGATGGAACTCATAATCCTTGCTCATTCGGCGAAACCGTCCCAACCAGGCGAAGGTTCGCTCCACGACCCAGCGGTGGGGCAGGAGCTTAAAACCCTTGACGTCGTCCGTTCGTTTCACGATCTCCAGGACCCAACCACACTCGCTCTTGACCCACTCCACCAATTTGCCTGCGTAGCCGCCGTCGGCCCAGACCAACTGCAGCCGTGGCAGGTCGTTCCTGATCGCATCGAAAACTGCCTTCGCCCCGTCCCGATCCTGGATACCTGCCGAATGAACGACCACAGCCAGAATCAGCCCCATGGTGTCCACCAGGATGTGACGCTTGCGCCCCATGATCTTCTTCCCGGCATCGTATCCATCGATCCCCCCTTGCTCGTTTGTCTTTGCCGATTGGCTGTCAATGCACGCCGCGCTGGGCTCCTCGTTTCGGCCCGCTGCAACACGAACCCGTCGACGAAGAATGTCGTGAACTCGTTGGAGAGTTCCGTCACGGGACCACGCTCGAAAGTAATCGTAGACTGTGCCCGCCGGTGGAAAGTCGTGGGGCAAGAGTCGCCAGGCGCATCCGGTTCGCAACAAGTAGAAGACCGCATTGAGCACCTCGCGGATGTTTGTGGTGCGCGGCCGGCCGCCGAACTTCCCTGCAGGAAGGAGCGGTTCGACAATCCTCCACTCTTCGTCAGTAAGATCGCTCTCATACGCCTTCCGCGCCGTGCGCTCGTCCATGATCGGGCTCCGCCCTTGTTCGATGACTACCCTTCCCCTGAGAAGATTCTGCTCAATTCAGAAAATCTGTCCAGCCCACCCAAGTTTCCGAACTCCCTCTCAGGTGCTGGTCGGCCTCACGGCCGAGGTTGGAGGCTGCGCCCGTCCGAACCACGTGCTCACGCACGTGGTCACGCGTATCTGCCTGGCGGGATCGCCCATCCGAGCATCGTGCTCACGTACGCGGGCGCCGACCTGGGCGGAAGTGGAGGCCGCGCACGTCCGAACGACGTGGTCACTCACCCTGTACCAGGCAGATGACGAGATCACGTGGCGAGCCCTTCGTCGCCTGTCATTTCAGGTTCATGGATGACCGCGAGAACTATCCGACCACGGTTCCACGAAAGGTGGGCCTCGCGGGGACGCTCGACCCACCCTACCGGGCGGCCAATCCCCGGGCCAGTTCGAGGGGCTTCCGACCACGGTTCCACGAAAGGTGGGCCTCGCGGGGACGCTCGACCCACCCTACCGGGCGGCCAATCCCCGGGCCAGTTCGAGGGGCTTCCGGCCACGGTTCCAGGAAAGGTGGGCCTCGCGGGGACGCTCGACCCACCCTACGGGGCGGCCAATCCCCGGGCCAGTTTTACGCGCTTCTGGCCCCGGTTCCACGAATGGTGGGCCTCGCGGGGACGCTCGACCCACCCTACGGGGCGGCCAATCCCCGTGCCAGTTCGACGCGCTTCTGGTCAGGGGGGCGAGCATGGGATTCGGTTGCTGAGACAATCGAGGGACGCCCTGCGAGCGGGTCAAGCCGTCACAGGATTCGAGCAGGGAGCTGCTGGATCGGCTGGTGCTTGCGGGCGGAGGTACGCTTGCGGCGCAGCTGAGCCAGGAGCGAGAACCTTACCACAGTGCCGCCATTCGGGACGACGATCGGGTCCCGGAGCGAGAGTGGGCCGGCGCCCTGGGGCTGGTTCCCTACGCCGGCTATCCGCCGGTGGTGCAGGATCGGCCCGGGCGTCATGGAGGTGTTTGAAGAGACAAGAATGGAATCCTGTCCTACGCGAAAGGCTCGAGAGTCAACGGCTCAGGCTCGCCAGCGGAAGACGGCTCGACGCCCTCGAGGTTGCCTCAGATCGCGCCGGTGTCCCGCACTCATGAGAACGGGAACGTGCCGGACTCGCGCCGGGCTTTCGCCTTCAGGGACGTTCCTCCAGGGGGACGGATGGGCTTATGGCCGCCCTGGCTGCGACGCGCGCGACCCAGCGCCGGGTGAGCGGGCCGAAGGTCAGGCCCTGAACCAGTATCGAGAAGACCACGACCACGTAGGTCGTGGCCAGGAGCACGTCGCGGCTGGCGACCACGCCGGCTGAACTCATGGCGGGAATTGACAGCGCCAGGGCCACCGAGATGCCCCCGCGCAGACCGCCCCACGTGAGGATTCCAATCATCGAGGGATCGAATCGTTCCGAGCGGCGAAACAGCCACACCGGTAAGCCGATGGAGACGAATCGTCCGGTCAGAACGATCACGATGGCAAAGGCTCCCGCGACCAGATAGCTCGGAGACAGAGTGACCACCAGCAATTCCAGGCCGATCGCCACGAACAGCACCGCGTTGAGGGACTCGTCGATCAGTTCCCAGAACAGGTCGAGGTGTTCAATGGTGGTGCTCGACATGCCAAGGCGGCGGCCGTGGTTGCCGATCAGGAGCCCGGCGAGAACCATGGCGATGGGCGCGGAAAGATGCAGCCTCTCGGCCAGAGAATAGCCGCCGAAGACGAGCGCCAGGGAGAGCAGGATTTCGACCTGATAATGATCGACGGACCTGATCATCCGGTAGGCCAGGTAACCCGCGGCCAGGCCAAGAAGCGCACCTCCAACCGCTTCTTGCAGGAACAGACGCGCGAGATGGCGGACATCGAAGGGGACGTGTCCCGTGGCGACTTCCAGCAGCCCGATGAAGAGCACGACCCCCACGCCGTCGTTGAACAGAGACTCGCCGGCAATCTGCACATCGAGCGCTTTCGGGGCCCCGATCTGCTTCAGCAGGCTGAGCACGGCCACCGGGTCGGTGGGCGAGATCAGGGCCCCGAAGAGCAGGCAGTCGATGAAGCGGAGGGGCAGGCCAAGCCAGCCGAGAAGTCCATACATCAGCACGCCGATGATCAGGGTCGAGGTCAGGACTCCGACCGTGGCCAGGATGGCGATCGGCCACCTTTGCACCATCAGGTCCTCGAGGTCGACGTGCAGTGCGCCGGCGAACAGCAGGAATCCCAGCATGCCATGCAAGAGCGCCTGGTCGAAATCGAAGAGCTTCACCAGGGCCCGGACCTCGCCGGTCAGCGCCGGAACGACCTGTTCCAGGGCGAAGAGTGAGAGGGCAAGCATCAGGGCCAGGGCCATGAGGCCGATGGTCATGGGAAGACGGAGCAGCCGCAGATTGATGTAGCTCAGGAGCGCCGCGATCACGGTGAAGACGGCGATCAGGTCGAAGAGGCGCATGGTCGAAAACCCAGGGGAATCGGATGATGAGGCGGACAGGTCATCGGGACGGCTGCTGACCGGCCGTGATCGGCGCTCCGACGACTGGCCAGCCGGTTTCATCCCAGCTCAAGGGACGGATCTGCAAGGTCCGGGCGCCGCGCTGCTCGGCGTCGTAGAAGTGGTGCACGAACCAGGTGTGATCGCCGTCCTGCAAGACCGCGTTATGCCCGGGCCCGCGCACTCTTCCCTGGCTTGAGAGGATGACGGTCCCGCCCCCGTCTCGAAGGGGTGTGCCGAGCCGGTCCACGTAGGGGCCCGCGAGGCTCTGCGATCGGCCGACCGCCACCTTGTAAGTACTTTGAGCACCCCGGCAGCATCGGTCGAACGACAGGAAGAGAAAGTAATCACTGGCGTGCCGGATGAGGAACGGTGCCTCCAGGGCGTGCGAACCGGGGCGCGAGGCCAGTGCGATGAGCTGCCTGGGACCGCTCTCGAGCTTGCCGGTACGAGCGTCGAGCCGCACCAGCTTGATCCCGCTCCAGAATGAGCCGAATGTCAGCCAGAGCCGGTCGCTGGCCTCGGCCACGAGGTTCGGGTCGATGGCATTGAAGTCGTCCTCCTTGCGCGAGCAGATCACCGGGCCCTCGTCCACCCAATGGTAGTCGGGTCGAGCCGGGTCGAGGGTCGCGTTCGTGGCCAGGCCGATGCACGATCGATTGGACCCGAAAGTCGAGACCGAGTAATAGAGGAAGAAGCGGCCGTGGACGCGCGAGACATCCGGCGCCCAGATCCAGGTGGCACCCGGCACGGCGTCCCGGAACCACGCCGGGTTGCTGGCGAAGACTTGCCCCGCTCGCTCCCAGTGATACAGGTCACGCGAGCGCCGGACGGGGATTCCGGGTCCCGTGGAGAACAGGTAGTACACGCCGTTCTCCAGAATCACGCAAGGGTCGTGCACGCCCCGCACGGCTCCCTCCTGGGCCCGCACTTCCTTGACGAATGTACCGCTTGGAACCAGGACAAGAAGCAACTGGAGAACAGCCGTGAGTGGGCGTGCAACGTTGCCCATCGAAAAAACAGATGCCGGCATGAGGTTTCGTTCAACCCTTTGTGGGAACCAGGGTCTCGGCCTGGAATGCGGCCGCCACTCCGCAGTTCTCGCCTCTGTTTCTGGTGCGGAAGAGCGTTTGTCAGCCGAGGATGGCGTGCAGCACCTCACCCCGGCTGATCGGCTGCGGCCGGCCGAGCGGGTCATGATAGACGGTTTCGGGAGCATGGCCGAGGCAGTGAAAGACGGTTGCGAGCAAATCCTCCGGGCGCACTTTTCCTTCGACGGGATACGCGCCGATGCGGTCGGATGCGCCATGCACGAGCCCGCCCCGGACGCCCCCGCCGGCCAGCGCCACGGAGAAGACCGAGCCCCAGTGATTGCGTCCGCCATTGCCGTCGAGGCGCGGGCTGCGGCCGAACTCGGCCATGCAGACCACCAGGGTCTCCTCGAGCAGGCCGCGGCGCGTCAGGTCCTCGACGAGCGCCGAGAATGCCAGGTCGAAGGGAGGCGCGAGCGCGGTCTTCAGTCTCGACGACTCCCCCGTGTGGCTGTCCCAGCAGGGGTTCGCCGGGGGCTCGTCCGGGCCCCGGTACCAGTTCACCTGGACCAGCCGGACGCCGCTCTCGACGAGCCGTCGCGCCAGCAAGACGCTCTGGCCGAACGGGGTCGGTCCGTAGCGGTCGCGATTGCGCTCGGGCTCCTCGTCGAGCCGCAGCGCCCGCTGTGCCCGCGAGGACCCCAGCAGATCCAGGGCGCGGCGAGTCTGGGCGTCGAACGTCCGGGCGATCTTGCTCCGGTCCAGCTCATCAAGACGGTTCCGGAACTGGTTCAGCAGGCCCTCGCGGCGGCTCAGCCGGCTGGAATCGATCTCGGCGGGGAGATCGAGCCTCCTGGATGTGGTAGCCCTGGGAGGTCAGCTTCGCGTTCAACAGCCAGGGATCGCAGGCCCGACCCAGCAAGCCGGCGTCCTGTCCCGGCCAGACGCTGCCGTCGGTGTTGAAGATCCGGTGCGGCAAGGTGACCGAGGTGGGCAGGCCTCCCCTGGGCGTCTCGATGCCGCAGAGCACCGCACCCGTGCTGGGCACGTCGTTGGGGGGGCCGGGATTGGCATTCTCGAAGTTCATCGGTTGATGCGGCCGTCCCGTGAGCATGTAATAACCGCTTGATGAGTGGGCATTGTCTCCCGTCGACATGGCCCGCAGGATGCAGAGCTTGTCGGCGACCCGAGCCGTGCGGGGCAGCAGCTCGGAGAGCGACAGGCCCGGGACCGTGGTGGCAATCGGCCGGAACTCGCCGCGCACCTCCGCGGGGGCGTCCGGCTTGGGGTCCCAGGTGGAATGCTGGGGCGGGCCGCCCATCAGGAACAGGACGATGCACGAACGCGCCCGGCCAAACGACGAGGCCCCGGCCGCGGTGGTTCGGGCTTGCGCGCCCGGTTGCAACAGATCCGCCAGGCCGAGACCCGCTCCCAGGCAGCCCAGCCCGCCAATCCTCATCACCTCGCGGCGGTTCCAGCCGTCACAGAGGCGAACACCGGGGCCGACGATACGCAGCATCAGAGCGTCCCGCTTGAGGTTCAGAGCGCGAACAACAGATGTTGAACAACAGGAACTCTAGCGAGAGGCGCGCGAACCTTCAATCTCCTTGATCGCTCTGCTGCGAATTGCGTTGCCCGGCAGTCCACTGTATTTTGATGTCTGACAGAACACTCTGCGCAGTCAGTGATGAGAACCATGCCCGCACAGCGACCGATCGGTACTGGCGACCTCGCGCCGGATTTCACACTGCCCGCGGCAGCCGGCGATCCGGTGACCCTCTCCGGGTTTCGCGGCAAGTCGCAGGTGGTCCTCTTCTTTTATCCCAGGGACGGCACGCCGGGGTGCACGGCCGAAGCGTGTGCGTTCCGCGACAGCTATGAGGTGTTCCAGGAGGCCGGTGCGCAGGTCATTGGCATCAGCTCGGATTCGGCAGATTCGCACCGCCGCTTCGCGGAGCGTTTCAAGCTGCCATTCGCACTGCTCTCGGACCACGATGGCGCGGTCCGCGCACGTTACGGAGTTCCCCGGACCCTGGGTCTCATGCCCGGTCGCGTGACTTACCTGATCGACCGCAACGGCGTGGTCCGCCACGTCTTCTCGTCGCAACTCCAGACCAGCCGGCACGTGCAAGAGATGCTCGAGAAGCTTGCGCAGGCACCGGGAGAAACCGTTCCGAACTAGAGCGGTTTGCACTCAGATCGCAGACTGAGACCGCGGGGCAGTCATTCCTGCCACTGGAGCAGGCCTGCCCTGTCAGACAGGAATATCGGCAGACAGGAATGTCTGCCCCCCTTCCAGAAATCAGAAACTGCCTGCAACGCGTCAGAAAACCGCGCCAGGACAGTGCTCGGTGGCTTGCGAAGTCGTTCTGAAAATCTCAGGGGCGCTCACGGATCGGCAGGCTTCGGCACCGCGGCGCGCTCGGGCACCGGCCGATACGCCTTGACGGTTCCACCGCGCTGGCCTGCCATCTCGAGTGTCCACTCGTGGACCACTTTCGCCTCGGCGTCACTGCTTCCCGCCGCGCCGGCGTTCTGGTGCAGGATCACCAGCACCGGCCTGGGACTGCGCTTGCGGATGCTCTGCACAATGGCCGTGTGGTGGGGAAAGCGTGTGGTCAGGGTCAGGCGTCCTCCGCCCTGGATCACCTTGTGCTGCACGAACACCGCACTCTCGAATTGCAGAATATCGCCGGGCTGCAATTCGCGCAAGGCCTTCACCTCGTCGCCCCAGAGTCCGGCGGCAGGCTCTGGCCGACGTGCGTGGCAATGGCGGAGCGCTGCCTCGGCGAGCGCCGTGCACTGGCCATCGCCTACCTTCTGGCCAATTCTGGTTCGGGCATAGGCGACGATCTCGTCGCCCAGAGATGACTGAGGGCCCAGACACCAGGTCGCCAGCATCATGATCACGAGCATCGACGTTTCCGTCGGGCATCACCGCGCCCGAGCGTGCCAGCGCCAGGAAGCCGGCAGGACCGGAACGTGGTCCCATATCAACGTGCGGCCAAAGCGGGCTGCCGCTTCTCCACGCATTTCTGTCCAGATTCCAGCGTATCGCACACCAGACCGGCCACGACCCAGCGCAGCGGAACATGCTGTTCGCGTGCTTCCTTCCGAAGTTGCCTGAGCAGGTCGTCTGAGAGCGTCACCATCACCTGAGAAGTCGCGTCCATTGTCACTCCTCGCTGTCGTTTACCAGTTCCTTCGGGGCACGATGGTGAAGAGAATGCAACCGCCATGCCAGTTTCAAAAGAACCGCAACTCCGAATCCGGAAATGGATTTTTCCTGCCACGTGCATTGATTCATCAAAGCACTTTGTCTATCTAAACGTAGGCCACGATTCCGCGTGACAACCAAATGTGGCAAAAGGAGATGACGCGCCGGAGAATGGGACACGGGGACAGGTTCAGGCGTGGTCCATGCGGTCGTCATCGGATTCGGGCGGCTGCTCCGGTGCGTGGTCCGGGCTGGCGTCAGCCGGCTGAGCCGGTCCGGGACGCGAGCAGGCCTGGATGATCCGCTCGCCGAGGACGTAATAGACAGGGATGACGAAACGGCCGAGGATGGTGCTGATGAGCATGCCCGAGGCAATGACGATGCCCAGCGAGTTGCGGCTATAGGCCCCTGCCCCGGTGGCACGCGCCATGGGCAGCACGCCCATGATGAAGGCGAACGAGGTCATGAGGATGGGCCGCAGCCTTTGCCGGGCGGCTTCCTTGGCAGAGTCGATGATGCTCATGCCGTGCTTCTGCATGAGCTCCACCCCGAATTCCACCACCAGGATGGCGTTCTTCGTCTCCAGGCCGATGAGCATCACCAGGCCGATCTGGCCGAAGACATCCAGCGGCAAGTTGAAGATCCAGAGCCCGGCGACGGCGCCGAAGGTCGCCAGCGGAACGGTCAGGATGATCACGATCGGCCGCACCCAGCTCTCGTACAGTGCGGCCATGAACAGGAAGACGCAGACGATGGACAGCGCGAAGATGGAGGTGGCCTGGTTGCCGGTCTTCTGCTCCTGGTAGGTCGAGCCGGTCCACTCGAAGCCGAAGCCGTCAGGGAGCGTGGCGGCCGCCACCTCTTCCATGGCCTGCGTGGCCTGGCCCGAGCTGTATCCGCCGCCGGGGTTGCCCGTGATCTTGGCCGCGTTGTAGAGGTTGTAGTGCGGCACGTCGATGGGCCCGACGATGGTCCTCACCGTGCCCAGGGCGGCCAGTTGAACCGACTCTCCCCGGGCGTTCTGCACCTTCAGCTTGAGGATATCGTCGGTGAGCCGGCGGTGGTCGCCCTCGGACTGCACGTAAACCCGCCAGGTCTTGCCGAAGCGGTTGAAATCATTGATGTAATAACCGCCCAGGTACACCTGCAACGTCTCGAAGATCGAGGAGACCTGAACGTCCAGGTTGCGTGCCTTGCCGCGGTCGAGCTCGAACCGGAGCTGGGGCACGCGCACCGAAAACGGCGTGTACAGGCCGGAGAGCTCCGGCCGCTTGCGGGCCTCGGCCATGAATGCGTCGGCGACGTCCGCCAGGGCCTGCACCCCGCGCCCTTCGCGGTCCTCGATCAGGAACTCGAATCCGCCGGTGGTTCCCAGCCCCTGGATGGGCGGAGGCGGGAAGACCAGGGCGATGGCGTCCTGGACCTCGGCCGCCAGTGCCTGCTGGAGCCGCGCGACCAGTGCCCGGGCGCGCAGCTCCGGTGCTCCGCGTTCCTTCCAGTGCTTGAGCACCACGTACACGGCGCCACTGTTGGACTGGTTCACCTGGGTGAGCGGGTTGAGACCGTCAAAGCGGATCGTGTCGGCCACGCCGTCCATCTTCAAGGCGATCTGCTCGACCCGCTCCATCACCCGCGCGGTCGGCTCCTGGGTGGTGCCATCGGCCGTCTGCACCGTGACCACGAGGTATCCCTGGTCCTCTACCGGCACGAACGACTTGGGGCGATCGATGATCATCCAGCCGGTCAAGGCCAGCAGCGCCAGCGAGGGGATGACGACGGTCCACCAGTGATGGGCCGTGTACTCCAGGAACGAATCGTACGAGTTCTCCAGCCAGGTCATCCCCCGGTTGAACCAGCGGAAGAAGAAGAACTTCGCCTCGCCGTGATGGGGTTTCGCCTTCAACAAGAGGCGCGACATGGCCGGACTGAAGGTGAGCGAATTGATCGCCGAGAAAAGGAACGAGAAGACGATCGTCAGCGCGAACTGGTTGTAAAGCCGGCCCGTGAGCCCCGGGATGAACGCCACCGGCACGAATACCGCCCCCAGTACCAGCGTGATCGTGACGATGGGCGTGGTGATCTCGGCCATCGCCGCGCGGGTGGCGTCGTGCGGGTTGTACCCGCGCTCCAGGAACTTCTCGACGTTCTCGACCACGATGATCGCGTCGTCCACAACAAGGCCAATCGCCAGCACCAGCCCCATGAGCGTGAGGGTGTTGATCGAGAAGCCAAAGACTGCCATAAGCGCGAAGGTGGCCACCAGCGAGACCGGGATTGCCACCATGGGGATGAGCGTGGTTCTCAGCCCTTGCAGGAAGACGAACACCACGATCAGGACCAGCGCGAACGCTTCGAGCAGGGTGTGCTTGACCTCCTGAATGTTCTCATCGACGTAGCGCGTGGTATCAAAGGCGATCCGGTACTGCACGTCGGGCGGAAAATTCCGCGCCAGGCGGTCCATCTCCTGGCGAACCTGGGCAACGATGGACAGCGCATTGGCATTGGAGTACTGGTAAATGGGAATGGTCGCGGCGGGCTTGCCGTTCAGGAAGCCCGTTTGCTCATAGGTTTCGGAGCCGAGCTCCACGCGGGCCACGTCCCTGAGCAAGACCTTCGATCCGTCCGACCGGGCGCGGACGATGATCTGCTCGAACTCACTGGCCTGCGTGAGCCGGCCCCTGGCCGTGACGGGAAACTCGAACTGCTGGCCGGAGGGGACCGGCGGTGCGCCGATCTTGCCGGCGGCGGCCTGGCGATTCTCCGACTGGATCGCCCGGATCACCTCATCGGGCGAGATTTGCTGGTTCGACATCCGATCCGGGTCGAGCCAGACGCGCATGGCGTACTTGCGGCCAAAGACGTTGATATCGCTGATGCCGCGGATGCGCCTGAGCACGTCCACAACGTTGATCTGCACGTAGTTGTCCAGGAAGCTCGAGTCGTACGTGCCCCCGGGACTGAGCAGGTTCACCACGCAGACCATGTTGGTCGTGGTCTTCTTGCTCTCCACGCCCACCTGCGTGACCTCGGGCGGCAGCGTGGGCTTGGCCGTATCCACCTTGTTCTGTACGTCGATGGCGCCGATATCTTGCGAGGCGCCGACGTCGAGCGTCACCAGGATGCGCGACACGCCGTTGCTGGTGCTGTCCGACGACATGTAGATCATGTTGTTCACCCCGTTGACCTTCTGCTCGATCGGGGTGGTCACCGAGTCGGCCACGGTCTGGGCGTCGGCGCCGGTGTAGGTCGCGGTGATCTGGACCTGGGGCGGAACGATATCCGGGTAGAGCGAGATCGGCAGCACGCCCATGCAGATGCCGCCGATCAGCACCAGGATGAGCGCCAGTACGGTGGCAAAGATCGGCCGGCCGATGAAGAAATTGACCATGTCACGTCTCGCTCAATACCAGGTGGAAACAAGGCCACGGAGAACTCGGTGAGACAACATGGGCCATTTCTGGCTCAATCCACCGTGGCCAAGCAGATCCCCAGAAGTCTTCGGACAGGATTGCCGTTCGCTTGCCCGTGGCTGAGTGCCCTGCCTCGCCGCTCTGCCCGTGAGGTACGCTTCCAATCGTGCCATTCTTCCTGGTCCATCAGATAAAAGAAGTGACACGAATGGAATCGTGCTCCACGAAGAGCGGCCTCCCGGTCATCCAGGATCGCATCAAACGGATGAATGCCTGTTAAAGAATTATGGCGAACCTGCTGGGTGTTGCTTCGGGGTGTCGGAGCTGCGCAGCGCATGAGCGGGCTGTCCAGCGCGTCGGGCGCGACACTGTCGGAGTCGGGACGGGAGAAGGTTTCCAGCTCGGCTTCCTCGGCTTTCACGGTCTGTCCCGGGCGGGCGAGCTGGACCCCCTTGACGATCACCTTCTGCCCCTCCGCGAGGCCCGATTCCACGACCGCCAGCCCCTGGTAGACGTCCAGGACCTTGATGACGGCCAGCTTGACGTTGTTCTGATCGTCAACAATCAGCACGCGCGAGCCTTCCTGGGCCTCGACGACGGCCGCGTCGGGGATGACCAGCCCGCCGGAGTAATCGCCGATGGTGAGCTCGACCTTCACGTACTCGCCGGGCAGGATGAGCTCCTCTGGGTTGGGCACCTCGGCCTTGACCAGAACGGTCGATGTGGTGGCGTCGACCGTGTTGTCCAGGAAGGTGATCTTGCCCGTATAGGGGTGGTCCCGCTGACCCTCCACCCGCAGCTTGATCTCGAGCCCCTGCTTGACGAGCCGGGTGATGATGGGCAGATAGCGCGAGGGCGGCCGGAGGTCGACGCCCATGGGGTCTAGCTGCTGGACGGTGACCAGCGAGGTCGAGTCACCCGAGGACGTCGCCGAGCCGACCAGGTTCCCCAGCTTCACCTGGAGCTGACCGATCCGCCCGCGGATCGGAGCGGTCATGCGGCAGTAGCTCAGGTCGATCTCGGCGGAACGAAGATCGGCCCTGGCCTGTTCGATCTTGGCCTGGGCGGAGAGGATGTTGATATCGTAGTCGGCCAGCGATTGCTGGTGGGCCGCGGTGTCGGCTTCCACCTGGGCAACGCTCTTGTCCGCCTTGGCCTTGGCCTGGTCATAGTCGTCCTGGGAAGCGGCCTTGCGCGAACAGGCTGCGTTCCCTGCGCTCCTCCACGCGGTCGAGCTGGAGCTGCGTCTCGTCCAGCGACACCCGGGCCTTGGCCATCTCGCGTGATTTCGATGCCCTGGCCTTCTTGAGCTCCGCTTCGGCCTCGGCAAGAACCGCCTTCGCCTGGGCGACCTTGACCTGGAACGGCTCTTCCTCGATGACCAGGAGCAGCTCCCCCTGCTTGATGTTCGAGCCCTCCTTGAAGTGCATCTCGTCCAGGAACCCCTTCACGCGCGCCCGGATGGTCACTTCGTTGAGCGCCCGGGTGGTACCGTCGCGGCGGACGACGATCGGGATGTCCATCTTGCGGGCACGGACCACGGTGACCGCCGGTGCCGGTGCGGCCGGTTTCGTGGTCGCCGTGCGCCCCCCCTCGCAGCCGCCAGATGCCAAGGATAGAACACCCAGGGCAGAGGCCAGCACTGCGCGGAGCTTCCATGGGATCACTGCAACGTCATGCATCGGCGACTCTGTTCTCCGAGTCTCTGGAGCTTGACCATGCGTTCGGAACCGGGATCCTGCCAACCGCCACGGCCGTTCCGAGCCAGCCTTCCGCCGCTCACCATGCATAACGTAGTCGACCCCGCCCGGCGATTCCAGTCTTCTCCCGCCCCGAAATCCTCGCGGAGAGGAAGGGAGAGGAATCGAGTCACAGGTGATCATGGGCTGGCGCCTGTTCACCACGCCTCTGGGGCCGATCAGGAGAACGGCGCCGAATAAGACCTATTAATGTTGAGAGAACGTTCACCAGAAAGGGATGAGAGAAGTGTTACAGACTTGTACCAGCGCTCTGCGAGGGTACAGCGATCGGGACGCTCGGCGTCCCACGGATTTCCTGGCCTCAGCGCTGGCCCGATCGACGCGGGAGCGTCGCAGACGGCATTCCCACGCGGAGCGTGGGAACGAGGGAAGAGTTACAAACCTGTACCCAGGCTCTGCGTGGAACGAGCAACAGACCTTCGGTTAATCCGGAATGAGGCGGAAGACCAGGGTGTGGTCCTGGGTGACGCTGAAACGGATCGAGGTCCCTTCGTTGCGGTTGGCGACCTCAAGCGACGGAGCGTCGGGTGCGGTGCGCAGCCGGCGCCCGGGGACGGTGAGCGTCAAGACCTCGGCCGGCCGCGGGGGATCCTGGCCGGCGGCGGGCCGGGGGCCGTCGCCGAGAACGACCGTCCGCTGCCAGGCCACGATCGTCAGGGAGCCGTCAGGGGCCTCGAAGCTGTGCACCTCGGCGCGCGAGGCGATCGGTCGGGTCGCCTGCACGCGGTCATCGGCCAGCCGCAGGGGCGCGAGAAGAGCTCGACCGCGCCGCGGAGCCCCTCGAGCGCGGGCTTGGGCCGCCCTTGCAGGTCCACGATGCCGAGGTGCCGGTTATTCAGGTCGCCGATGACCTCCTGCCCGGCCGGGAGGTCGTTGATCCGGTACCACGTCACGAGCGACACGCGATCTGTCGACCGGATCAGCGTCATGGCTCGCAGCAGTGCCTCGGCCTGGTACGCCGGAGTGTGTTCGAATACGTGGCGGGCCATGTAGCGGTCCGAGACCCGCCCGGAGCCCTTGGGCCGGTAGCTGCTGTACCCGACCTCGGCCATCCACAGCTCCTGGCCATGGCCGTAATCGTCGATCACGCCGGCGATGAGGCCGAGGTAGGTCGGCAGCCCTTCGAGCGTGCCGTCGTGCCAGGTCTCGAAGTAGTTGTGGCAGTTGACCACGTCAATCAACGGCGACACCCCCTCGTCCCGCAGCAGTTCGCGGAGGAACTCCGGGCGGCGGGCGATCCCTCCGAGGACGACCCGCGCCGCCGGGTCGGCCTGGCGCACGGCGCGCGACCCCTCGGCGAGCAGCGCGGCGTACTGCTTCGTCGAGCCCGTCCAGAACTCGGGGATATCCGGCTCGTTCCAGATCTCCCACGAGTGGATCCGGCCCTTGTAGCGCTGGACCAGGGCCCTGACGAACCGCCCGAAGGCGGCGAGATCCTTCGGTGGCGTGGTCCAGACCGCGTCGCTCTCGGGTCTGGATGATGCCCAGCTCGGCGTGTAGCAGACGTACGGAATGAGCCGCAGGCCGTACTCGTCGACGGCCATCGGTATGACCTTGTCCCAGAACGCGAAGTCGTACTGCCCGGGCTCGGGCTCCATCTCGAACCAGCTGAAGCTGATCCTCAGCACCGACACCCCGGCGCGTCGGCAGGCGTCAAAGTCCTGCGCGCGGCGTCGGCGGTGCGCCTATTGCTTGCGTAGTCCTCGCCGATTCCGATGGCGAGCGCCCGGAGCGGCCGCTCGCGGACGGGCTCCCCTGCGGCAGCCATGGCAACGAGGCCCACGCAGGCAAGGGCCCAGACGGTCCCCAGCCCGGCGAGGGCCGCGCCCGGGCCCGCCCGGCGGCGGGCTCCGCAGCGCGACGAAGACGAACCGGGCGGGTGCGGCACACGGGCGCGGGATCGGAACCGGGGAGAGGATTCCATGGCAGCCTCGGAGCGCGGTGACCGTGGCACCGTCGATGGCTCATCGATCGGCCCACGGCCCGTCATCTTCCCCTCCGGACCGGCCAATGTCCATGCGGCACCCGGCGGACTGATCCGCATCCGGTCTTTGCGTCGAAAAGACGGTGGCTCCAGCCCTTTGCGGTGCGACGATGGGCGTATTTCACACAACCCATCGCGCACCGTGGCGGGAGCCGCCGAGCCACCACCGGGCTTGCGCCCGGCGTCTGGTCACGGCTTGAGGACCACCTTGATGCACTGGTCCTTCTTGTCGCGGAACATCCGGTAAGCCTCGGGAGCCTGTTCCAGGGGCAAGCGGTGGGTGATCACGAACGAGGGGTCGATGGCGCCTTCCTCGATCTTCTTGAGCAGCAGCTTCGTGTAGTGCTGCACGTGCGTCTGGCCCATCTTGAACGTCAGCCCCTTGTTCATGGCGGCGCCCATGGGGAGCTTGTCGGGGAAGCCAATGTAGACGCCGGGGATGGAGACCGTGCCCCCCTTGCGGCAGCACATGATGGCCTCGCGCAGGGCGTGGGGCCGGTCGGTGGCCAGGCCCACGGCCGCCTTGGTCCGGTCCAGCACCGCGTCGAAGCTGCCGGCGGCGTGGGCCTCCGCACCCACGGCGTCGATACAGCGGTCCGGACCGCGGCCGCCGGTCATCTCCATCAAGCGGTCATAGACGGTCACCTCGTCGAAGTTGATGGTCTCGGCCTTCCCTTGCTCGGCCATGCGCAGGCGTTCCGGCACGCGGTCGATGGCGATGACCCGGCCCGCCTTGAGCATCCAGGCGCTGCGGATCGCGAACTGTGCCACCGGCCCGCAGCCCCAGATGGCCACGGTGTCGCCGGGCTCGATCTGGGCATACTCGGCGGCCATGAAGCCGGTGGGGAAGATGTCCGAGAGGAAGACGACCTTCTCGTCGGGGATGCCATCGGGAATCTTGATCGGGCCCACGTCGGCGAAGGGCACGCGCAGGTACTCGGCCTGCCCACCGGCAAAGCCCCCCAGCATGTGCGAGTAGCCCAGGAGTCCCGCCGGCGACTGCCCCATCACCTCGGCGGCCAGGGCGGCGTTCGGGTTCGAGTTGTCGCACAGCGAATAGAGCTCGCGCTTGCAGAACCAGCAGTCGCCGCACGAGATGGTGAACGGCACCACCACCCGGTCGCCCGCCTTGAGGTTCTTGACGGATTTGCCGACCTCTTCCACCACGCCCATCGGCTCATGGCCGATGACGTCGCCGGGCTCCATCGTGGGCATGTAGCCGTCATAGAGATGAAGGTCGGAGCCGCAGATGCAGGTGCTTGTCACGCGGATGACGGCGTCGCGCGGGTTGACGATTTTCGGATCGGCCACGCTGTCCACGCGGACGTCCCCCTTGCCATGCCAGCAGATCGCTTTCATGATCGTTGCTCTTTCGGTACTGAGTGGGCGTGTCTTGTCTCCAGGTCTCGACATCACGAATGAGTCAGGGCACGAAGCGGGCGCGGGCGGTGAGCCGCGGTCCGGGCTAGCGGCCACCCGGCCGCGCGGCCGGCTGATGCTCGGTCGTGGGGATCTCTCCGGTTTCGGCCAGGCTTTTCAGGTAGCGCAGGCTGGTCTCGGCCACCAGGCGGGGGATGATGCGCAACTGCCGCGCGGCAGCCGCCCCCAGCATCCCGCCGGGAGGCTGAAAGCGGAACTGAAGCGTCACTTCGGTGCCGCGGTCGGCGGGCGCGGATCGGTAGCGAATGGATCCCTCGTTCGGTAGGTCGGCACCTTCCTCGGACTCCCAGCGCTGGCTTTGACCTTGCCGGTCCTCGACGACGTGCGTGTCCCACTCCAGGGTGATGCCCAGCGGGCCGACGACCTTCCAGTGCCAGCGGCCCTCGCTCGCGGGAGTGACCTCGGCAAGGTGGGCCATGATCCTCGGCAGCGTGTCGGGCTGGCGCCAGAGGCGGTCGATTTCCTCCGCGGACTTGCCAATCGTGACGGTGCTGCTCAGTTTCACCTGCGACGCGTGGGTGGCGTCACGGCCGGAACCCTGGACGGCCGTATTGACCCCGACGGCCTCATACAGATGGCAATGCCCGGTCGCCGCCCGGTAGATCATTCCACCGCCGGCCAGCGCCGCGACCGCGCCCCCGGTCGAACGGCGCGTCAGGCCGAGCAGGACGAGCGACCCGCCCACCAGGGCCGAGACCACGCCGCTCCGTCTCGCCGACATTTCTGACGTTGCGGCGTTCCATACCAGACCAGCCGCGCCCGCTGCCGGCGGCATCGAAGTGGCCCGGCCGGTTCCGGACGGCCTCGTAGAGTGGTCCATGGTACATGTCCTCGCCGCGTTGGCCCATGACCTCGCCGCGTTGACCGCGGAACTCGGTCGGTGCGGTTACATGTGACTCGGTAGCCATCAGGCGGTCTCCCCTTCCTCAACGTTCTCGCGTTCGGCAGTGTCAGAGTGCATGACTTCATGGCGGCCGGTGCGACCGCCATGGGCGGACACTTCGGAGAATTCGCTGCAAAGCACAAGCCCAACGAGGAGCAAGTTGTCATCATTGAGAGGTATTCATGACGCGAGAGCGGCGTCAAAAGCGGCCCGACGTGCCGGTTCGCCTGCGCGGCGAGCGCGGGAAGCGGGGGCCGGAAGGGATGAGCCGGGCGGATGGCGGCCGAATTCTCCGCACGATCGGCACCACGCGGACCCGCTTGTGCATTCCGTTCCTTGCCGCCGTGGAGCCGTTGAATTATCTTGAAAGCACATCAATGATTCCGGTCCGGAGAGCAAGCCAGCAACGGCGCCGCCGGACTGACCATGAGGCGGTCTCGATCCACCTCCGGGGGCACTTGCGATGACTCGAAACTCCATCAGGGCAGGAACACTCGTCTTGGCACTCGCTCTGGCTCTGTCGCAGGGCACGGCTGCGCAGGCGCAATGGGGCTATCCCGGCGGCTATGGCGGGTACGGCTGGGGCGGCTGGGGCGGGCAGACGGCCCAGGGCGACATCGCCCGCGGACTGGGTGCGTACGCGGCCGGCGCCGGGTATTACAACCAGCAGACCGCCGTCGCCAATTCCATCAACACCGACACGGTGATGCGCTGGAACCAGTACGTCTGGGATTCGCAGATGAATCTCAACCGCATGCGCCAGGAGCGGCTGGCCAAGGAACGGGCGCAGACCAATCTCTCGGCTGATCAGATCCGCAACCGGCTGCGCAACAATCCGGAACGGGCCGACATTTACCGGGGCGACGCGATGAATGCCGCGTTCGACGAGATCAATGATCCGCGGGTGTACACCAAGGCACTCAAGGAAGGCCAGGTGAAGATCGGCGGGCAGATCATCCGCAACATCCCGTTCCAGTCAGCCACGGCCGCGATCTCGATGAGCATCCATCAGCTCGTCAAGGGCGGCCCGCCGCCGGTGCTGATGAAGCCCGAGTTCGCGCAGGAGCGAGAGACCATCAAGACCCTGGGGCAGCAGCTGCGCCAGCAGATCGAGGAAGGCAAGGAGCCCGACAAGGCGACGATCGGCAAGATGCTGGCCGCAATCAACGCGGCCGAAACGAAAGCCGACCAGATCCTGCCCAGGAACAGCAAGGACCGCACCGAGGCGGACCGGTTCCTCAAGGCCCTGCACGGGCTGATCGCCCTGATGGAGACCCCGGCGCTCGAGCTGCTTCTGGCCGGCGTGGAGAACCGCCCCGAGGCCACGCTTGCGGACCTGCTTGGGTTCATGAACGCGTTCAACTTGAGATTTGGACCGGCGACCTCACCCGCCCAGCGGCAGGTTTATGACTCACTCTATCCCAAGCTGGTCAACCTGAGGGACCAGATTGCCCCGGCCCTGGCGTCCGCCACACCCAGCATCGCCCCGGGCAACGCCCCCGGCGAGTTCTTCTCGGGCATGAGTTATGAAGACCTGCGCAAGAAGGCGCCCGCTCCCCCCGCGCCCGGTCCGCGCGAGCAGCCGTGACGGGGTGACGAGAGCGCTTCCCCTGCCCTGTTGAGCTGTGCCAGAGGGTCCTTCGAGGACCGGCCATGAGCGCGGTGGGCCGGCATTCCGTGCGACCCACCGCGTCGATATCGATAGGCCAGAAGTCAGTACTCAGGGAACGGATCGGCATCCTTTTGCCAGCCAACCGCCGTGGGGCTGAAAAACATTTCCCGGTACAGCACCGCGATGCTCAGGGCATAGAGCGGGCCGGTCACCAGCAGCCCAATGCCGAAGAACGCGAAGCCCAGACCCGTTAGCGCCAGCATGGCCATGTGGACAACCGTGGCGGCAAGCCACTGTGCCTTGAGTGCGTGAAAGCTGCGGATCATGGCTCCGGTAGCCGGCAGACGCGCGTCGACCACAAGCGGGTACATGAACATCAGAAGGGCTGTGCCGATGAACGCGGGGATGACCAGGAGGTGCCAGCCAATGAAGAGCACCAAGCCGAACAGGGCGGAGCCGAGCAGCAGATCGAACCAGACGTCCGTGACGCTGAAGAGTTCTTCAAGGCGTGGGGCGCGGCCGCGCACCTGAGAGACGGCCATGCGGACCATGCCGCCCAGAAAGAAACCAGCCACCACGGTCATGGAGAGCGTGGGCAGCAAGGGGAGTCGCGGCTCTCCGAGCCCCAGCAGCCCGCCCATGAAGCCGAGTGACGTCACGTGCAGCATGACGGCCCCGGCGCCCCCGATGATCGTGGTTCCGAACCAGGCAAGCAACATCGCCAGGGACCAGGTTTTCCAGTGCTGGCGGTAGAGCCTCCAGGCTTCGCCGATGGCCGCGAACCGCACGGTGGGCCATTCGCTTTCCAGGGTGCTCTTGGCGGACATCCGCTTCCAGAAGCGATCCGTCGGCGATGCCGTTTTCATCGTGCCCTCGATCACAAGACCCTGTCATCACGGAGCACTCACCGGCTCCACCAGGGTTATTCGTGATCGCGAACCGATTATTGGCCCTGCCTGCCGCGGCCGCCTGCCGCCTGCCGCCGGAGCGCAGCTCACTTCGGCGGATCGGCGTGCTTCCCCGGGGCCGGCTTGGTGGTTTCCAGGGCGGGCCGCGGAGATTCTGGCACGACGTTCTTCACCACGCCGTCCACCGGCTCTCGAATCTTATATTCCTGGTCCGTCTTGACGTTTTCCTGCGTGGTCACGTGTCCTGACGGCCAGCGAATGGTGATCTTCTTCAGTACGGGGACCTCTCCGACGCCAATCAGGAGCCGCGGGTCGCTGGCCGATTCCAGACTGACCCCGCCCTTGCGCTGGCGGTGGATCACGCGTTCGCCGGTATCCACCTCGACGCGCCCGCCCACCGCGTCGCGATTGCTTCTGGTCCCCTCGAGAACCAGGCGGATCCAGTGGTTGCTGGTGGGCGTGTCATTGCGGAGCACCGCGGCGTGCCGGTCCTTCTCGTTGACGACGATGTCGATATCGCCGTCATTGTCCAGGTCGCCGAAGGCAACGCCCCGGCCCACGTGCGTGGTGTCAAAATAGGGCCCGGCCTCGCGTGTGGAGAGCTTGAACCGCTTGCCTCCCAGGTTCCGGAAGAGCAGCGGAATCTGCTCATAATCGACGGGCTGGCCAAGCTGCCGGCGGTTGTCGTCCACGTGTCCCGTGGAGACGAAGTTGTCCGGCCAGCCATCGTTGTCCAGGTCCACCAGCCCCGTGCCCCACTTCACGAAGGGCATGGTGTCCGACGCCATGCCGAAGAAGGCCGTGTTGTCGTAGAACAGTCCCTTGCTGAAATTCATGTAAAGGGTGTCGTACTCGTTGGCAAAATTGGTGCAGACCAGTTCCGGGAGGCCGTCGCCGTCCACGTCCTCGGCATCGACGCCCATGCCCGACTGCGCCATGCCGTTGTTGTCGAACGCAGCGCCCGAGGCCTCGGAAACATCGTCGAATGTGCCGTCGCCACGGTTCAGGAAGAGGAAGTTGGGGTTCATGTCGTTGGCGACATAAAGGTCGATCAGGCCGTCGTTGTTCAGGTCCGCGGCGACGACGCCGAAGCCGTGGCCGTCGCTCCGGGGGTTCACCACCCGCTTGCGCTCCTTGACCTCGACGGTCGTCTTGGCCCCGGTCTTGGTGTCGACCACTTCCTTCTGACCCGTGACCACGTCCTTCTCGACCGTGATCACCTTGTCGTAAACATCGGTGAAGGTCAGGTTGCCATTGTTGCGATAGAAGAAGTGCTTCACCGTCTTGATGGTTCTGGGCGAGGAATAGAGGAAGATCTTCTTCTCCCGGTCGCCCACGATGGTGTGATCTTCGGGATAGTGCCAGCGGCCGTAATTCGAGACGTAGATGTCCAGGTCGCCGTCGTTGTCGTAGTCGAGCATTGCCCCGCTGCTGGACCAGTTGGGCGCATCAACCCCCGCGCTCTTGCTGATGTCCTTGAAGCGGCCCTTGCCGTCGTTGAGGTAGAGCACGTTGGGGCCGTAGTTGCACAGGAATACGTCCTGATCGCCGTCATTATCGATGTCGCCGACGATGATCCCGTGGCAGAAGCCGTGGAAGCCCAGGCCCGATGCCTCGGTCTCATCGCGGAACTTGCCGTTTCCCAGGTTCTTGTAGAACCGGTTCGGGCCCTTCTCGGCGGTGCCCAGAGGGAGCAATGTGGCCGACCCGAAGTACAGATCCAGCAGACCGTCGTTGTCGGCATCGAAGACGGCCAGGCCCGAGCCGTTCGCCGTCGGGAAATACTTTTCCACTGTCATTCCCGAGAAGTGAACGAAGTCGACTCCCGCTGCTTCAGAGATCTCGGCGAAGCGAAAGGGGCTGGGCTCGGCCTGCTTGGTGAGCACCACCGGCGCGGAGACCACCGACATGCGGTCACCCTCGATGGTGGAAATGATCTTGGCCTGAGGTTTGCTGCCGGGACTGGAATCCTGGCCGGGACGCTTGCCGGTGGCCTTCGCGGCCGCGGGCCGACCCGCTGAAGCCCCCGGGGCCTCCTGGGACCCACAGCCCGGTCCGAGCACCACCAGGAGCGGCATCAAGGCCATCCACCCCAGCACAAGAAACCCTCGGCCTGCCCAGGGGGGACGGTATCGTGTTTGCAACATACAAGATCTCCACGGCCCGAGTCGACCCGGCAACAAAAGATGATGAATGCACGGCGAAAGGGTGTCCGGCCCGTCCGGAAAGGCAGCCTCGGGCCATCTCGCACCCGGACCGGAAGGCTGATTCTATCACGGGGCCGCGGCTTCTGTCGTCCCATTCTCCTCCGTCTTCCCGGGGAGGCGCCTTCTCCGCACCCGCCTGACAATAAGGCAAGCACCCGCCGGACCGCCGGCGCGGCGTGCGGCCCCCGAGGCGGAATCGAAGGCGCGGGTTCCCGATCCCCACCAGTCATCTAAATGGGCAAGTTGAACGGGTTCTGGTAGGCTAGATGGAAAAAATTGGTCAACTCTTGTCCGCACCGGGGGCGATACAGTGATCTGCTGATCACTCGGCACCGGTGAATACACCCGAGGGAGAGAACGAATGCAACGCCTCGCTGTTGTCGCGACACTCGCCGCTGGACTGCTGCTGGGATGGGGATTCGGCGGCTCGAGACCGGCGCGTGCGGCTGCTCCGGCGCCCACCACTTACCAGAATGTCGAGAAGGCCATCGCGTCGATCCGGCAAGGCTGGTCCCGGCCGGGGGCGGCCGCGGACCCCAATGCTCCTGGATGGAACGCCTTCTTCGACGCGCTGTTGAACGACCTGAGCACCTATTCCAGGGCGGATAACCCGACCGACCGCCTCACCGCGCTGAACCGCATCTACCAGATGTCCGGCGCACTGGCCGGGGTTCCCTGGCAGCCGGCCGCCGAGGTCCGGGACGCCCTGCGGCTCTGGATGCGTCCCCGAGTCCGGCTGGCCTGGGCGGAACGCCGGCTGGATGAGACCGTCCGCGGCTTGCCTCCGACTGCCGATGCATCGGCCCAGGCCAACCGCCAGCGCTGGGTGGATTTCGTGGACAACGACCTGGGCCAGGCGCTGCGCGCCTACCATGCGGCCGCCACCGTCACCCAGAAGCAGGAAGCGCTCAAGCAAGTCCATGAGGCGCTCCAGTCACTGCGGAAGCAAGACCAGGCCCGCCCCTGGCAGCCGTCTCTGGAGCTCGAGACCGCGATCAACGACCTGTTCAACCTGCCGAACCTGGACGTGACGGCCGACGTCAGCGTGGTCCAGCCGGTGTTCGATGCCATCCTTGTGCACTCCGGCCCGGTTTATCGCAAAGGCTACTGGTCGCAGGTGACTGCCGGCCCCAAGACCGGTTTCGGCCTGCTGCCCAGTGACGACGGCATCGAGTTCTACAACAGCCAGCTCCTCACCAGCGTCACGCCCATCACGGACTTTCAGAGCCAGATCGAAAAAGATCCCCAGGGACGCAAGGCCGCCAAGCTCTACGAGTTCTCGGCGACGAGCTATGACAATGCCCAGCTCACCGTGTACACGCTGCTGCGTGCCAGCGGGCTCCTGATCTGGCCCGCCTACAACCACAACGTCGACGCGGCGATCTGCTCTGCCCCGGAGCCGGGTGGCGGCTTTGGAAGAATGGTCGCCGGGCTCATCGGCATGAACCAGAACAAGATCAACCAGAAGGTCTATGAGGGGGCCGTGGGCCGGTTCCGCCAGCAGATTCCCCAGGAAGCCCAGGAGGAAGCCCAGGAGCGCATCGCCGGCGAGCAGGCGCAGCGCAATGCCGAGCTTTCCAAATTCCTGATCGGCAATGACATGATTGCCTTTCAGAATTTCCTCATCTCCGGCGTCAAGATGAGGTCGCGCCCCGAAGCCGTGTACGTGGGTGGTCTATTGCAGTCGAAAGCGGGCGACCGGCAACGCGGAGCCGATACGCCCCAGCCCCCGGCGCTGGCGGTTCCCGAGCCGGGAATCACGGCCGACGTGCACCTTGCCTCGGTGCTCAACAGTGTCGCGGACGGGCTGTTCAACCGCCAGGAGGTTCAGTCGACCGATAACCTCGTCATCGTGACCAAGGACGTGCCGCCGGGTACCCCGCCCCAGCAGGCCGCGGTCATCGCCCGCAACGTCGGTTTCCCCGCGTACGCTCGCGAGGTGGACCAGGCGCGCAAGGCCAACAACCCGAAAGTGACAGCCCTGCGCATCCAGCGTCCGCCCCACGCCCCCGAGTTCGCCGTCGACGCTCGTGGGTTCCTGGTGGCCAGCATCCGCGACTTCCGGCTGGAGGTGCCCGCGCCGGATCCCCAGAGCCAGGGCGGGTCCATGATCGGGGTTCCGGCCAAGATCCTCAGAATGGAGATTCCGCACCTCGAGATCGCGCTCTCCTACAAGGTGGAAGAGCCCGCGCCGGGCTCTCACCGGCTGCGGGCCAGGATCGAGGACTTCGTTCCCTCGACCGATTCCCACGTCGCGGCCATCAATGACGATGAATCGAAACCGTCAAACCTCAGCCGCTTCAGCGGTGCGCTGGTCATCAGCGCCCTGGGCGTCCGGCTGCGCAACCAGCCGATCGTCGCCAATCTGGACAACCTCAAACTGCGCAACTTCGCCATCGCATCGATCTCGCCGCTCGACCCCTCCGGCTGGGTCCGCGTGACGCTGGAGCAGAAGCAGCCAGGTCAGTTCACGGCCGCACCCGCCACAGCCACAGCGGCCCCCGGCACGCTCACGCAGGCGAGCGCCGCGGCCACCCCGGTCACGGCCGCCACCCCCACGGCCGTCCCCCAGCCGGCCGCCCCGGCGCAGGTCGTCCGCTGAGGCTCCAAACCCAAACCGCTCGCCGGCCGATGAGTTCACGCCGGCGAGCGGTTGTTTTCCATTCCCCCCCGTCTGCTTGCTCATCACGCACTTTCGCTCGCTCGGGCCGACGTCGGCCATCGCCTGTCTCAGCCCGGACGGACCCGCGATCCGAGAGTGCCGCGCGCGAAGCTTCCGCGTTCACCTCCCGCGTCGAATTCCTCACCGGTCCATGACATAATGCAGCCGATCCTGCGCATCGTGTCCGGCGGCCTCCGGCGTTGGGGCCAGCCCACTGCACCGGTGGGATGCGCCGCCTGCGTCGTCTGACCCACCCGACCACTGGACCCTCGTATCCGCAGCCGCCATTCGCGCCGTGAACCGAATGACGGGCTCGCAGCGCGTAGGGTGGGTCGAGCATTGCGAGGCCCACCGATTGTCTGAACGGCGAATGTCGCAGCCCGTAGGTCGGATCAGCGTCGCTTGCGACGCGCAACCCACCGCACCACTGAGAACAGGTCGGACGTCGACCGCGAATGTGCATTCCTCGCCGGTCCATGACATAATGCAGCCGATCCTGCGCATCGTGCCCGGCGTCCTCCGAGTTGGGGGTCAGAGCAAGATCGTCTTCACCTGGTTTCCGGGAGGCCCGCCTCATGGCAGCCGTCGCCGCAGATCGAGAGCTGCTGTTTGGACTCCTGGCGCTCCAGAACGGCATCATCAACCAGGCCCAGCTCGTGCTCGCCTTCCAGGCCTGGACCCTGGACAAAACCCGCAGCCTGGCCGACTACCTCCAGCAGCGCGGGGAGCTGGCCACGGCCAGGCGGGCCCTGGTCGAGGCCCTCGTCGATGTTCACCTCGAGGCCCACGGCGGAGACGTGGAAAAGAGCCTGGCGGCCGTTTCGGCCGGCAAGTCCACGAGTGATAGTCTGGTCAACCTCGGCGACCCGGACATCGATGCCACGCTGGGCCACGTCGCCTCCGTCCACGGCTCGACCGAGGACGGCGACGGCGACGCCGACCGCACGGCCAGCTACGCCGTCGGCACGGCCACGTCTGACGGCCAGCGGTTCCGCGTCCTCCGGCCGCACGCCCGGGGCGGATTGGGGGCGGTCTTCGTCGCGCTCGATTCGGAGCTGAATCGCGAGGTGGCCCTGAAGCAGATCCTCGATCACCACGCGGACGACTCGAACAGCCGTCAGCGCTTTCTCGTCGAGGCCGAGGTCACCGGCGGGCTCGAGCATCCGGGCATCGTCCCGGTCTATGGGCTGGGAAGCTACGGCGACGGCCGGCCCTACTACGCCATGCGGTTCATCCGGGGAGACTCGCTCAAGGAGGCCATCGAGCGATTCCACGGCGATGAGACCCTGAGAAACGATCCCGGCAAGAGGTCGCTGGCGCTGCGGAAGTTGCTCCGGCGGTTCACCGACGTCTGCAACGCGATCGATTACGCCCACAGTCGCGGCGTGCTCCACCGCGATATCAAGCCGGGCAACATCATCGTCGGCAAGCACGGCGAGACGCTGGTGGTCGATTGGGGACTGGCGAAGGCCACCGGCAAGGGCGAGCCCGGCGCCGAGGAGCGCACGCTCGTGCCCAGCTCGGCCAGCGGCTCGTCGGAAACCCAGCCTGGCAGCGCCCTGGGCACGCCGGCCTACATGAGCCCCGAGCAGGCGCGCGGCGACCTGGACCA
Organism: uncultured Planctomycetaceae bacterium; assembly: GCA_963833985.1. Lineage (GTDB taxonomy): Bacteria > Planctomycetota > Planctomycetia > Isosphaerales > Isosphaeraceae > Aquisphaera. The sequence goes on along the minus strand of CAWIAD010000001.1, from coordinate 2,868,817 downwards.
GCTCGGGCCGCGCTCCGACGTCTACTCGCTGGGCGCGACGCTCTATTGCCTGCTGACCGGCAAGCCGCCACAGGAGGGCGATGACCTCGGCGCCATCCTCCGCACGGTCCAGCGGGGCGAATTCACGCCCCCGCGGCAGGTTGACCCCTCGATCGACCAGGCACTCGAAGCGGTTTGCCTGAAGGCGATGTCGCTCGAGCCCGAGGATCGCTACACGAGTGGCCGGGCACTGGCCGAGGACATCGAGCGGTGGATGGCCGACGAACCGGTCGCGGCCTATCCCGACCCCTGGACGCGCAGACTGACGCGCTGGCTGGCGCGGCATCGCACGGGCGTGACGGCCCTCGGCGCAGCGGGCCTGGCGGCGCTCATAGGGCTGGCGGCCGTGCTGGGCGTGCAAAGGCAGTCCAACGCCGTGCTGGCGGCCAAGAACAATGCCCTGGACCGGGCCAACGTCAGCCTCCGCGAGGCGATCGTCCAGAAGGACGCGGCCAACACGGCGCTGGGCGAGGCCAACGGCCGCGTGCAGGCCCGGTTCGAGCTGGCGCGCGAGGCGATCCGCTCGTTCAAGACCGGGGTCGAGGAAGAAGAGACGCTCAAGGAAGACCGGCTGCGACCCTTGCGGGACAAGCTGCTGGGCTCGGCGCGGAAGTTCTACGACCGTCTGGGCGATCTGCTCCGGGGCCAGGAGGACGCCGCCTCGAAGGCGATCCTGGCCGAATCGTACGCCGAGCTGGGGGAGCTGATCGACAAGATCGGCCAGAAGCCCGAGGCGCTGGAGGTTTGGAAGAAGGCGGTGACGATCCGCCGCGAGCTGGCGGCTGTGCCCGGTGCCGGGGCGTCGGAGCGGGTCGCGCTCGCCCGGGCGCTGAACGGCCTGGGCGAGGATGTTCTCAAGCTCGGCGACCACGCCGGGGCACTGACGGCGCACGAGGAGGCCCGCGCCCTGGCCGAGCCGCTGGCCGCGAAGCCGAACGCGGCGGTCGAGGCCCGCCGGGCGCTCGGGGCTGCCCACCACGATGCCGGCGAAGCCCTCGTGGCGACCGGGAAGGACGCCGAAGCGCTGGCGTCCTTCCGCCAGGCCCTGCGGGTGCGTGAGGCTCTCACCCGCGACACGCCCGCCGTACCCGACTACCGCAAGGAGCTGGCCGTCAGCCACAACTCGGTCGGCAATATCCTGGACAAGATCGGCGACCTGCCCGGCGCACTGGCCGAGCAGCGGATGTTCCAGGACATATTCCGGGCCCTGGCCGCCGAGCACCCCGCCGTACCCGACTACCGCCGCGGCCTGGCGGTCAGCCACAACTGGATCGGCAATGTGCTGGAGCAGACGGGCGACCTGGCCGGGGCGATGTCAGAGCACCGGAAGAATCTGGAGATGTTCCAGGCTCTTGCCGCCGACTACCCCGCCGTTCCCGAGTACCGCAGCAATCTGGCCATCAGCCACACCAGGGTCGGTGTCCTGCTCGAGAGGACCGGCGACCTGGCCGGCGCACTGGCCGAGCAGCGGATGTTCCAGGACATATTCCGGGCCCTGGCCGCCGAGCACCCCGCCGTACCCGACTACCGCCGCGGCCTGGCGGTCAGCCACAACTGGATCGGCAATGTGCTGGAGCAGACGGGCGACCTGGCCGGGGCGATGTCAGAGCACCGGAAGAATCTGGAGATGTTCCAGGCTCTTGCCGCCGACTACCCCGCCGTTCCCGAGTACCGCAGCAATCTGGCCATCAGCCACACCAGGGTCGGTGTCCTGCTCGAGAGGACCGGCGACCTGGCCGGCGCACTGGCCGAGCAGCGGAAGTGCGTGGAGATGTTCTGGGCCCTGGCCGCCGATCACCCCGAAGTCCCCGACTACCGCCGCAACCTGGCCGCCAGCCACGGCCGGGTCGGCGCCCTGCTCGTGGCGGCGGGCCGGCCCGCCGAGGCGATGGAGGAGCTGGAGCACGCCCGATCGCTGCTGGAGGCGCTCGCCCAGGCCGCCCCGAATGTCCCCGATTATCGCGATTGGCTGGTCAGCGTGCTCATCTCCAGCAGCGACGCCCTCCGCGGCCTCGGCCGGACCCGTGAGGCCCGCGAACGCCTCAACCAGGCGATCGCGCGGGCCGAGTCCCTGGCCGCGGCCCAGCCGAAGGCGCCAGGATACCGCTCCCGCCTGGCCGACGCCCTCAGGCGGCTCGCCCGGCTGAAGCTCGACGCCGGCGACTCCGCCGGGGCCGACGCGGACGCCCGCAGGGCCGTCGCGCTCTTCGAGGAGTTGCCCTCGCGTGACGGCCGCGAGTGGCTCAGGACGGCCTGCGCCTGCGCGACGCTGTCGGCTGCCAGCAAGGCGTCCGATCTGGCCGACCGGGCCATGGACGACCTCCGTCAGGCCGCCGCCAGGGGCTATCGCAACCCGGCCCAGTATCGTTACGAGCCCGATCTGGCCCCGCTCCGCGGCCGCCGGGATTTCCCGCTCCTGATGCTGGACCTGGCGTTTCCCCAGCAGCCGTTCGCGCCGTGAGGGTCCGCGTGGGGCTCGCCTGGGACCCGGTTCCCCGCGCGGTTACAATGAACGCGTCGCGATTGTTGACCCTGCCGGAGGCGAGCGATGACCTGCCCTTTCCCTGGAATGGACCCTTACATCGAGGTCATGGGCTTGTGGGAGGGCTTCCATGCGTTCCTCGTCGCCCATTGCTCGGGAATCCTGAATCAGCACCTGCCCGAGGAATATGTCTCCCAGATCGAGACCCGGGTGAAGACGCTGGCCATCGAATACCCGGCGGAGGACCGCGTGCCCGATGTACTCATCGGGAGGGAGCCGGATGCGCCTGCGTTCTTTGGTCCGACCTCGGGCGGTGCGGTGGCGACGCTCGAGCCCATCACCGTGCCGCTGGCCGCCGCCGAGATTGAGGTCCGCGAGCGCTGGATCGAGATCAAGCGGCTCCCCGACCTGGAGCTGGTGACCGTCATCGAGTTCCTCTCGCCGATGAACAAGGCCGGTGCGGGGCGGGACGACTATCTCGACAAGCTGGCCGCTCTGATCGCGCGGCCTGTCCACATCGTCGAGATCGACCTGCTGCTGGGCGGCCACCCGACGCCCCTGGGCCGGCCCCTGCCGCCCCATCACTACCGCGCCCTCATCGCCCACGCGGACCGCCGGCCGGACGCCCAGGTCTACGCCTGGACGATCCGCCACCCCCTGCCGTCGCTCCCCATCCCGCTCCGCGCCGCCCGACGCCGACGTGCTGCTCCCCCTGGCAGAGGCCTTCGAGATGACCTATCGCCTCGGCCGGTTCGGCCGGCTCGTGCGGCACGGCACGCCGCTGCCGGAGAAGATCCCGCTGAGCCCGGGGGATCGCCACTGGGCCGAGTCGCTCGGCCACTGACCGACCCCGCGCATCCCTGCGCCCGTGAGCAAAGGACACCCAGGCGCTTCGGGTGTTACAATTCCCTTCGGAGGTGCCCCATGGCCGAGACGTACACCGGGCAGGTTCAGAACGGCGTGATCGTGCTTGACGCGGGCACGCCCCCACTCCCCGAGGGCATGAAGGTCCGCGTCGAGCCGGAGGAAATGACGCGGGACCTGGCAGAACTCCGTAACCTGCTGCTCAGCGTGGCCGGTCAGGCCACGGATCTACCGCCCGACATGGCCGAGCAACTGGACCATTACCTGCACGGACAGCCCAGGCGATGACGCCCCACTTCGCGGACGCCTTCTACTTCGTGGCTCTGCTCAACCCACGCGACGCGGCCCACCCCACCGCGCTGCGGGCGACGCTGGAGGGGCGTAACTCTTTACTCACGACGGCCTGGGTGTTGACAGAGGTCGCCGACGCGATGGCGTCCCCGGCCAATCGGCCCCTGTTCCTGCGTCTGATCGAAGGATTTCGTCAGTTGCAGACCGTGGAGATCGTACCTGCGAGCCAGGCTCTCTTCGACCGTGGCCTTGACCTGTACGCCGACCGCCCCGACAAGGCATGGTCGCTCACCGACTGCATCTCGTTTGTCGTGATGGCCGAGCGCGGAGTAACCGACGCGCTGACCGGCGACCATCATTTCGAGCAGGCCGGCTTCCGTGCCCTGCTGCGTTCGTCATCCTGAACGCGAACGGTGAGTTGCGCCGGCTGCGTCGTCTGACCCACCCTAGCTACTTGCGACGCGCAACCCACCGCACGAACGCGGGATGATCGCGTAGGGTGGGTCGAGCATTGCGAGGCCCACCGATTGTCTGGACCTGTCGTTTCCGCCGCAACCATTCGCGCCGTGATCGCGTAGGGTGGGTCGAGCATTGCGAGGCCCACCGATTGTCTGAACGGCGAGCGCGTAGGGTGGGTCAGCGTCGTTTGCGACGCGCAACCCAGCGCACGAAGGCGGGATGCGCCGCCTGCGTCGTCTGTCCCACCCGATCGCGATTGCAATTGCGTCGTCCCGGCATCTGCTGGGCAGGAGCCAGGGGTCATGCCCGGCGTCTTGCCGCGCGATGGCGGGCACCCAGTGCCACCGCCGCCATGCCGATACCCAGCAGGCCGAGCGAGGCCGGCTCGGGGACCGTGCCGCTGATGGCAAAGATGGCCGTCTCGGAGTTGTTCGAGCCGCCGGAATTCCAGGACAGATCAATGCTGGCGATCGGGTGGGCCCAGACGCTCGCGGGCAGCGTCACGTTCTCCTGGAAGATGCGCGGATTGCCGCTGCCAACCTGGTCGAACGCGGCGGTACCGGGGTCGATTCGTCCGTTCCCGCTCACCGCGGCTGGAATGCTCGTGAACCAATCGGGTGAGACGAAGCTCAGGCCGCTCACGGCTGTGCTGCCGTCCGCGAAGTGCAGGGTGAGACTGACGATGGGTGTTCCGAAGAACGCCGAACCGGTGGTGGTGAGGAAGGAAAGCCCCGAAAACTCTTGCGGCGTCTTGAACGTGAGTGTGCCGGAAGTGTTGCCCGAATCGAGCAAGAGCGCATTGGGGCCCGTGTAAGGGCCGAGCTGGAACCGGGTTGTCGGGTCGGCCGTGCTGGTGATGACGCCCGAGGCCGGCAGACCGCCCCCGGTACCGCCGGCCAGCCCGCTCTCATACCAGGTGAACCCGGTTTTCGCGGTGCCGGCGTCCATCGTCGCCGTGACCGCGTTCAGGTAGTGGCTGGTCGGGTCGTTCACCGCGCCGGCCTCGACGACCATGTCCTGGTTCAAGCCGGAAACGGCGATCGGGATCGTATCAGCCTGCGCCAACCGGGGTCCGAAGCCGGCGGCCAGCAGTGTCAAGGTCGCTCCCAGTGACGTCAATGTCTTCATGGTGGTACTCCCTTCCTGATGTTCTGAAGCTGGCGGATCCCAGCCGGAGGAGTGGGCTTCGTCGCGTCCTCGTCCGGGCCGTGGGCGGGTGCCGATCTTGCGGCCCAATCATGCCCGCGACAAGAGGATTACGTTCGCATGCCCGCACGTGCCGGCGGATTATGGCCAACTGCGCGAAGAAACGCAACCGGGATGATCCCGGATCTGCGGGCGGATCTGCCGGTCCGCTTCCGCAAGTCAGCCATGGAGAGGCCGGGCCGTCCGTCGAGCCAGGGGTCCAAGAACTGCCCCGGTGCGGCGAAGATACACCCAGGGTTCTTCTCCGGGCCTATCGGCTTGCTTGAGCGTGCCGCCGGCATTACTCTGAGTCAACAACGCGCGGGGCTGCCGGCGCCGTGGACCCCGCCCCCGTCAATGTCACAAATCGTCCAGAGAAAGGTGCATTCTCAATGGCCGCCGGACAGCCGAAGCCAGTGTTTTACGTGGCCCTGGCGCTGGTCGTTCTGGGACTCATCGGGTTTGCGGTCTACCGTAGCGACGTCGTCGCCCCCAGGCCGGCGGCGCCGGGCGAGCCGCCAGGGAAGATCGAACCGAAAGAGCTGGGCGCCGAGCAAACCGCCGAATCGGGTGATACCGCAAGCCCCACGACGGTCAAGGAATACAGCTTCAAGCCGGCCGAGAAGCTGCCGCCGGTGAAGGGAACGGCCGCCTACAAGCCGCTCCAGGACAACACCGTCCGGTTTGCCTTGAACGTCTGGGCCGGCTGGGCGCCGATCGTCCTGGCCAACGACGGGTTCAAGGCCGGCAAGGAATGGAAGACGGACGACGGCAAGAGCTTCAAGGTGGACCTGGTCCTCATCGACAACCCCGTCCAGATGCGCGACGCCTATGCCGCCGGCGAGGTGCACATCGGCTGGGCGACGCTGGACATGGTGCCCCTGTTCCTGGAGAGCTTCGTCGACGCGCAGGGGAGCCCGCGCGACAGCCGGATCATGCCGCGGATCTACCAGCAGGTCGATTTCTCCAACGGCGGCGACGGCATCGTCGTGCGTGAGAACATCAAGACAGTCGCCGACCTGCGCGGCAAGAAGCTGGTTCTGGCGCAGAACTCGCCCTCGCACTACTTCGCCCTGAACATGCTGGTTTCCGGCGGCGTGCAGCCATCGGAAGTGAACATGGTCTTCACCGACGACGCGTTCCAGGCCGCGGCCGCCTTCAACGCCCAGAAAGACATCGCCGGCTGTGTCTCCTGGGCGCCTGACATTTACAACCTGGCGAAGGCGCGAGGCAACCGCATGCTCGTCACCACCAGGGAAGCCAACCACCTGATTGCCGACGTCTGGTTCGCCCGCGCCGACTTCGCTCGCGACAACCTGCCGATCATCGAGTCCATCTCGCGGGGCATTTTCGACGCGATGGAACGGCTCAAGCAGGAGCCCGAGCGCCAGACCGTTTCCAGGTTCATGGCGGCCGGGTACAACATCCCGGCGTCCGACGCCCTGGGAATGCTCGGCGACGCTCACAGCACCAACTGGGCAGAGAACTTCCAGTTCTTCGTGAACCAGAACAACCCGACCAACTTCGAGCGGACCTGGCAGCGGTCGTACCTGCTCTATCGCCGGATCGGCACCATCACCCACCGCCCCTTGTCCTTCGACCAGGTGATGGACTTCTCGGTGATCCAGAAGCTGGGCCAGGATACGAAGTACGCGGCACAGAAAGTGGAGTACGGCACGCAGGTCGCCCCCAAGGAACTCCAGGCCGTGCGCGCCGAGGGGGAGGAAATCCTCACCAACACGGTGGTGATGCACTTCTTCCCCAATAGCTGGGACCCGTTCAAGAAGGTGGCCCGGGTGACCGACGGCAAGTCTGTCGAGGAGCTGTACGACCCGAATGTGAATAACGTGCTCGAGGAGATTGCCCAGCTCGCCGGCCAGTTTGGCGCAGCGCGGATTGTCATCGAGGGACATACCGACAGCTCCATGAAAGGCCAGGTCCCCTCGGCGCTCGTGAAGGAGCTTTCCCTGAACCGGGCCAATTCCATCAAGGAAGCACTGGTGCAGAAGTATCCCGACCTGGACCCGAACCGGTTCAACGTGGACGGCGTGGGCTGGGACCGCCCGGCCGACCCCTCCGATCCGCTCAACCAGACCAAGAACCGGCGCGTCGAGATCAAGGTGCTGACCGCCGAGAAGGCGGGCTGAGCCACGTGACGACACCCGCACCCCAAGAGCCGGCCGCGGCCGCGTCTCCCGCGCAGCCCGGCCCCGCGCGGCCGCTTCCCTCCGCGGCCGCGGCCTCCGTCGGAAACCCCCGGGGGCCGCGCGTCCGTCTTTTCCTGGGTTTGCGCGAGCAGGCCCCGCACTGGCAGGTGGTCGCCATCGGCTTGTTCGCGGTGGGCGTGTGTCTCTTCCTCTGGTGGTTCGTCACCCGCGGCGAGCCCGAGGAGCGGATTATCTCGCCCTCGAAGGGGCTTTCCAGCCCGTGGGAGACCTTCGCCAGCTTTCACGCCCTGTGGTTCGACCGCGCCCTGACGCGCAACCTGCTGACCACGCTGCGGCGGGTTGGCCTGGGCTTCGGCCTGGCCACGCTGGTGGGCGTGCCCCTGGGCGTCCTCTGCGGCTGCTTCTCACGCGTCAACGCGTTCTTCCTGCCGATGACGCTGTTCGGTCGGAACATCCCGGTCGCGGCCCTGATTCCCCTCACCTTCGCGCTCTTCGGTATCGGCGAGCTCCAGAAGATCATGTTCATCTTCATCGCCTGCGTGGCGTTCATCGTCTCGGACACGGCCCGGGCGATCGGTGAGGTGCGCGAGAGTTACGTTGATTCCGCGTACACCCTGGGGGCGGGCCGCTGGCAAACGATCTTCAAGGTGCTGGTGCCGCTGGCCATGCCGAGCGTCTTCAACTCGTTGCGGCTGCTCTTCTCGCTGGCTTTCGGCTACATCATGCTCGCCGAGGTGATCAAGTTCGGCAGCGAATCGGGCGGCATCGGCGACATCATCAATACGTCCCAGAAGCGCGGCCCGCGCGAGCACGTGATCCTGGTGCTGCTGCTCATTCCGGTTGTGGCCCTGGTGATCGACCGCACGCTCTTCTGGATCCAGAAGGAACTCTTCCCGTACCGCTACGGAGGCAGCGGAATGCTGCACGGCCTGGTCCGCGCCGTGCTGCATGGCTGGGAAGACGTCAAGGGCCTCTTCCGGCGCAGTGCTCTCCCGGCCGCTGAGATGCTCACGTCCGCGCCCGGGGAGCCCCCGACGTCTCAGGACGGAGCACGGTCATGAGTGCGTCCAGCGGCGATCCCGCGGCCACTCAGAAGCCCGGCCCCGCGCCGCAGGTTGCTGTTGGCATGGGCGAGGTGCTCGACCATGTTCAGAAGGCCGAGGAGGCGACGCCTCCGCACGTCGTCGAGTTCCGCGTCGTGACGAAGACCTACAACCCCGGCGCAGCCAACGAGTTCACCGCCATTCGCGACGTCACTTTCGTGGTTCCCGACCTGGACGACAAGGGCGAGTTTGTGGGCGTGCTCGGGCCCAGCGGCTGCGGCAAGAGCACCATCCTGCGTTTGATTGCGGGCCTGCGTCCCCAGCATCCCGCGACCAGCGGCACAGTGCTCGTCTTCGGGCAGCCCGTCCAGCGGCCGGGGCCGGACCGGGGCATGGTCTTCCAGGACTACACCAGCTTCGATCACCGCAACGTGCTGGACAACGTCGCTTTCGGACTGGAGTGCCAGGGGGTGGCGCGAACGGTGCGCTACGAGCTGGCCCGGCAGTGGATCGGCCGCGTGGGACTGAGCGTCGAGCACGACGAGTACAAGTACCCCCACGAGCTTTCCGGCGGCATGCGCCAGCGCGTGGCGATCGCCCAGACGCTCATCCTCCGGCCGCGCATCATCCTCATGGACGAGCCGTTCGGCGCGCTGGACCCGATGACCCGCATGAACATGCAGGACCTGCTGCTGGACCTCTGGAGGCAGACCCAGGCGACGGTCTTCTTCGTCACGCACTCCATCGAGGAAGCCGTCTTCCTGAGCGATCGGATCTACGTCGTGAGCAACTCTCCGGGTACAATTCTGCGGGAGCTCAAGGTTGAACCCTCGGACCGGCCCTCCAAGGAGATGCAGCGCCAGGCGCGGTTCCAGGAGACGGTCTATTACCTGCGCGACCTGATCAGCGAGCTCGAGGAAAGCCAGCGCGCCGGGACGTGAGCCAGAGGAAACCAAGTACCGTGGGCCTGGGAAAATACATCAAGAAGGCGTTCCTGAACCACTGGAACCTGCTGGCCTTCCTGGGCAGCATCGGGTTTGCCGCGATCTCGGGTCATCCCGATGTCTTCGTGCCCCTGGTGATGGCCGGCGAGGCCGCCTATCTGGGCCTCATCGGCACACACCCGAAATTCCAGCATTATGTTGACGTCCAGGAGCACAAGTCGGCCCGGCAGCAGGGGTCGGTGGCGGTGGCCGAGGCCTTCGACCGCATCTTGAAGTCGCTTCCCGCGCGCCAGCTCCGGCGGTTCGAGAGCCTGCGCGACCGCTGCCTCGCTCTCCGGCAGATTGCCCACCAGATGCGGGCGTCCCAGGAACTTTCCGTCGAGTCCACGCCCGAACCGCTCGAGGAATTGCAGCTCTCCGGGCTGGAACGGCTGCTCTGGATCTACCTGCGGCTGGTGTACACGCAGACGATGCTCGAGCGCTTCTTCGAGCGGACCAACGAGGCGGAGATCGAGAACGAGATCAGGCGGCTGGAAGACCGGCTGGCGCGCATGCCGGCCGACGAAACCGCGGGCAGCTCACCCCGTCTGTCCATCCGCGGCACGATCGTCGACAACCTGGAAACCTGCCGCGGCCGGCTGGAAAACCTGCACAAGGCGCGTGACAACTCTGAGCTGGTCCAGGCCGAGATCGAACGGCTGGAGAACAAGATCAGCTCCATCACCGAGATGGCGATCAACCGGCAGGACCCCCAGTTCATCTCCGGACAGGTGGACCAGGTCACGGCCAGCCTGGTGGGCACCGAGCGGACGATGAACGACCTCCAGTTCGTCACCGGCCTGGACCCGATCGACGACGCCGCGCCCGTCATCATCCCCCGCGCCGGCACGGAACCGCCCGCCGCCGTCGCGGACGCCAATGCCAATCCCCCGCGGCAGCGGAAACGCCAGGCCGAGGACGGCATCTACTACAATTGATGCGGAGTTGACCCTTCGCGTCCCAGCATCTCCCCCAGCTTCAACGCGTCGCGCACCGCGGCACCGGCTTGCGTGTTGTTGAAATAGGCGTGCACGGGGATCTGCCGCGCGGCACCGCTCCGCGCCAGATGTGCCCAGGGTTCCAGCCGTTCCTGGCCGTACTCGCCGGCATACTTGCCGGTGGTGCCGTGGAAACGCAGGTATAACAAGGGTGAAGGCAGCGCACACAGTTCCGCGACGCCCAGCGACAGCTCGCCTGCCGTCAGCCTGCCATCGCGCCAGTGCCAGCCTCCGGCGTCCTCCATGTCATGGAACACCAGGCCACAGCCGTGCCGGAGCAGGAGATCGAGCGTGCGCCGGGTGTTCCAGCTGGGGTGCCGGAACTCGATTGCCAGCCGCGGCGCCAGCGAGGCCCGCTCGAAGTGGACCGCGGTCGCGGCGAGAAAAGGCTCCAGCCGCGCGTGATCCTGCCGCAGCGACGGCGGCAACTGGAACAAAACACAGGCCAGTTGCTCGCCGAGCGGCTGGTAGCTCGCCGCCATGCGCTCCAGGTCGTCCCCGCAGCCCAGCAGCCGGCGCTCATGGGTAATCACCCGGCTGGCCTTGAGCACGAACGCGAAACGGGGCGGAGCAGAGGTCCTCCAGCGCTCGAGCATCTTCGCCATCGGCGGGCGGTAGAACGTGAGGTTGATCTCCACGGTGGCGAAGCGAGTGGCGTAATAGTGGAACCAGTCCCGCGTGGGGAGCCACTCGGGGTAAAGAACCCCTTTCCAGTCGCGATAGGAAAAACCGGAAGTCCCGACCGCGGCCAGCCCGATCTGGCTTGCCGCTTCGAGCCCGTTCGCATCCTTCCGCGGCTCTGCCATGACCCCGATTCGCCCTCCCCAGGCGAATCACAAGCACATCCGGTGCCTGGAGCCGTCAGCCCACCGTGATCTCGGCGCGCAGTTGCTCGCCCGAGACGAATTGCAGGGCACCGCAGAGCGCAAGCTGCTTCGTATATTGCGTGGGCGCACGCCCTTGAAGCAGGATTCTTCCCCGTTCTTCACGCACGACGAGCTGTCGGATCGCTCCGTGGGTCGCCTGCCGGACCCGCTCCTCGACCTGCTGGGAGATGGATGCCACGGTGCAATGCTCCTCTGCCAGCCGTGCGAAGCCCGTCCAGCTTTCGCGCCTGCCAGCGCTGTCGATTCCTGTGCGCGTTGATCCAAGACCAAGATACACCATCCTACCGGACGGGGCTCGTGGTTTCCTCCTTTTTTCTTCTTTCTTTGGCGTGCATGGATTTCCAGAGGTCCAGAACCGCGGACACCCGTTCCGTGGGGAATGGGTCTGGCATCTTCCTTGACTTCCGGGTTTTATCCGGGCAAAATGGGCGTCTGACTTGAACAACGAGGTTCGACGGCGATGCCATACAAGATTGAGATGCGATGCACAGCGTTCGAGGGCTTCCGGCGGATTGCCTCAGGCGAGCTTGGCGCGGTGGCCAGGCGAACCAAGGAGGTCATCGACCGGCGCGGCCCGGAACCGGTCCTGATTTTTGATGACGCCACCAGCGAGCAGCTGGAGGTGGATTTCCGTGGGACGATCGAGGATGTCCTGGAGCGGTTTGAGCACCCCGCACCCGCACCCGCACCAGAACCGGCTGCCGAGAACCAACCGCCCGCGCAAGAACCGCCGCGCGGCCCGGGCCGGCCGAAGCTGGGCGTCGTCGCACGCGAGGTGACGCTGCTGCCCCGCCACTGGAACTGGCTCAATGGGCAGCCCGGCGGCGCGTCGGTTGCCCTACGCAAGCTGGTTGAGGAAGCCCGCCGCGCCAACGAGGGCAAAGATCGCATCCGCGGCATCCAGGAATCGGCATACCGCTTCATGGCGGCCATTGCCGGGAACTTGCCGGATTTCGAGGAAGCCACCCGCGCTCTCTTCGCCGCCAACCTGAACCGCCTTCGCGAGTTGATCGCCGCCTGGCCGCCGGACGTGCGCGAGCACCTGCTGCGGCTCACGGGGGAACTCGCTGAGGTGGAAAGGCCAGCCGGCTTTTGAATGCAGCGAACGGGTCTGGGCAGGGCTTGCCTTGCTGCTTAGAATCCAGCAGCCTCCAAGACGCGGCCGTCCCGGTCGCGAAACGGCCTCCCCGCCGATTTCAAGACCTTGTCTATTCTGCATTTGGAACCAGAACCCGGCGATGTTTTCGACCCTGATCGGCAACCCCGCTCCCGCGTTTGCGCTGCCGTGCACCCGGTTTCCGGATCCGTCTCGCACCCGTGTCGCGCTGCAAGACTACCGCGGCCGCTGGCTGCTCTTGCTCTTTTATCCGCGTGATTTCTCGCTCATCTGCCCGACCGAGCTGATGAGCCTGAGCCAGCGCTACGACGAGTTCGAGAAGCACCAGTGCGACATCCTCGGCGTCAGTTGCGACCCGGTGGACCTGCACGAGCGGTGGATGGCCACTCCCGTGGCGCGCGGCGGTCTCGGCGGCCTCAACTTCCCGCTCGCCAGCGACGCCGACGGTGCCGTCTCACAGGCTTACCACGTCTATCAGGTCCGCCAGCAGATCGCCGTACGGGGCCTCTTTCTCATCGATCCGGAAGGGATGGTGCAGTACCAGGTCGTGCACGGGCTGAGTGTGGGCCGGCGCAGCCAGGAAGTGCTGCGCGTGCTCATGGCCCTGCAATCGGGCGGGCTCTGCCGTGAGGACTGGATGCCTGACCAGTCGCACCTGGACCCGTACGCCTCGCTCCAGCCCGGGCATTTCTTCTCGCATTACCTGGTTGAATCCGAGATCGGCTCGGGCACCTTCGCCAGAGTGTACCGGGCGCGCGACCTCCAGCTTGACAGGCCGGTGGCGCTTAAGGTTTTCAAACCTGATTGCCCGGTGACACCCAGTACGGCGCTGGCCGAGGCCCGTGCCGCGGCGGCGCTCAACCACCCCAACGTGTGCGTCATCTACGCGGTGGACGACACGGCGGGCGTGCCCATCATCGCCATGGAGTACGTGCCCGGCCAGCCGCTCTCGAACCTGCCGCGAGGTGAGTTATTGGCCTTCGAAAGCCTGCTCTCGATCAGCCGGCAGATCGCCGCCGGCATGGCCGTGGCGCACGAGGCGGGTATCGTGCACGGCGACCTGAAGCCGGAGAACGTGATGGTCAGCGGCGACGGCATCGTGAAGATCCTCGATTTCGGCCTGGCCCGCCGGCTCCGCCGCCTGCGCCCGCTCAACCCCGGAGACACCGACGAACTGGGCCTTGCCGAATCGAGCGAGGGGATGTTCGGCACCCCGCGCTACCTTGCCCCCGAGCAAACCCGCGGCGAGCCGGCCAATTTCGCCAGCGACGTTTTCTCACTCGGCGTGGTCCTGTACGAGCTCTCCACCGGCAAGTCGGCCTTCCCCGCCGCGCATGTGCTCGAGGTCCTGGAGCAGATCCGCTCGATCGACCCCGCCGGCCTGGCGGCCGAAACTCCCGAACCCTTCCGCTCGCTGATCCAGCCCATGCTCGAGCCCGACCCCCGCAACCGCACCCAGACGATGCGGCAGATCCTCGACGAGATCAACGCGGTCTGCGAGTCGGTCTGAGAGCGCCTCGATCCCCAGGGTTGACCGGCACACGACAACTACACTCGCAGGGCCGCCTTTGCCGTTACCCCCTGGCCTTGCCCCAGGGGAAGCGTCTGTAGGCGAAGGGCGCGATCGCCAGCAGGGCGCCAATCAGCACGAGCCAGACCAGCGCAGAGACGAAGTAGCTGTAGACCATCAGGGCGAGGCCCGAGACGGCGAGAGGAACATCCGACTCCGTACGAGCCCAGCTCAGGTACACGTAGCCGACCCCTGATCCGACCAGCATGATCAGGATGTTCGGGAGGCTCAGGTTCATGGGACCTCTCTTCAACGGTTCGTGCCGGTGGCTTTCTTGAAGGGGTGCCTCCGCGATGCCCGCACCTGAAGGAAGGATAGCTCGCTCGAGCGAGATGCGGTTCCGGTTCCATCCCTGTTTTGAATCCTCGGGGGATGGGTCGCGTCGCTTTGCCATTCGCGCTCGGACGGGGGTCGACTAAGATCCTTGCCCTGGTCCGAACGCGGGAGGCAGTCCCGGATGGCCAGGACCGTCGCTCGGCTGGAGGAGCCGGTCTCCGATCATGGATGGTCAAGCCTTGCAACTCGAAAGGGGCCGCATCACCCGCGGGGCGACGTCCGACCTCGATGCCGCCCTGGCTGCCCACCATGCAGGGAATCTGCCGGCTGCCATCGCGTTGTCTGAGCAAGTCATCGTGAGCGACGGGGCGAACGACAGGGCCCTGCATCTCCTCGGGCTTGCTCGTCACCAGCAGGGAGATCACACCGGGGCCGCCCGGTTGATCGGCCGGGCCTTGTCGCTCCGGGGGGACTTTCCCGAGGGTCACAATGACCTTGGGAACGCCCTTCGAGCTGCGGGCCGGCTCGAGGAGGCCCGGCGTGCGTACCTGGAAGCGATCCGGCTCGCCCCCCGCATGGCTGCGGCCCACGCCAGCCTCGGCCTGGTCTACCTCCAGGAAAACCGGCTCGACAAGGCCTGGCCCTTGCTGTCCAGGGCCGCGAAGCTGGAACCGGATCGCCCGCAATTCTGGGAACACCTGGCCGAATTGCACGAGAGGCTGGAGCAGTTCCGACCGGCAATTCGCTGCTGGGAGCGCGTGCTCACGCTCAGCCCTGGCCACCGGGCGCGCCCGCACATCGCACTTGGTCGTGCACTCAGGGAACTGGGCCGGCCGGACGAGGCCGCGGCCCATTACCTGTCTGCGGTTGCGGTCGAGCCTGACTCCGCCGAGGCGCGCGTTGAGCTTGGTGAGTTCCTCCAGGAGCAAGGCCACCTCGATCAGGCCGCGGCCGCTTTCCGGGCCGCGCTCGGTCTTCAGCCGGCCAACGACCGGGCGCGTGCGCGGCTGGCGTGGATCCTTCGTGGCACGCTGCCTGACGACGACGTCGATGCGATCCGGGCAAGGCTTGATGACCCGGGAACAGGCAGAGATTCTCGCATCCGCCTCCTTTTCGCCCTGGGCCAGGTCCACGACGCGCGCGGCGAATACTCACGCGCCGTCGCCTGCCTGCGCGAGGCGAACGCCTTGAACCTGGCCCTGACCCCCGCCCATCTCTGCTTCCAGCCGGCCGAGCACGAGCGGTTCGTGGACGGGCTGATCCGCGCGTTCGGCCCGGACTTCTTCTCGCGAACCGCCGGATCGGGAATGGACACGAAGCAGATGGTGTTCATCGTCGGCCTGCCGCGCTCGGGCACGACCCTGCTGGAACAGGTCCTGGCCAGCCACTCCCGGATCCATGGCGCCGGGGAACTTCTGCTGTGCCGGCGGCTGTTTGACTCGCTCCCCACCATTCTGGAGTCCACCGCCGCGCCCGTCGATTGCGTCCGCCTCCTCGACGCACCGATCGTACACCGCCTGGCCAGGACCTATACCGCCCGGCTCCAGGCCGGGTCCGACGCCCGCGCCGATCGTGTCATCGACAAGATGCCCGAGAATTATCTGTACCTCGGCTTGATCGCCGCGATGTTCCCGGCCGCCACCATCATTCATTGCCGACGCGACCTCCGGGATGTGGCGCTTTTCTTGCTGGACGGCGGACTTCCGCGACATCAGGTGGGCCAGCGACCCCGGCCACATTGCCGCCAGCTTCGGTGCTTACCTCCGGCTCCTGAACCACTGGCGGACGGTCTTGCCGGCAACGATCCACGAGGTCGACTACGAGGGGCTTGTATCCGACCTGGAAGGCGTGGCCCGCCGCCTGCTTGCGGTCCTGGGCCTCGACTGGGACCCGGCCTGTCTTGACTTCCATCACACGCAACGGCCGGTTCGAACGGTGAGCGGCGCACAGGTCCGTCAACCGCTCTACACGAGCTCGCTCGCCCGCTGGAAGCGGTACGAGCAAGAACTCCCCGAGCTGTTCGCAGCCCTCGCTCCCGCCCCCGCGACAGGCCAGATCCATTGAAACCTGTCCGTCGGGAACACGGTGTGAAAGCGGACGATGGAACGGCCAGGGTCACAAGGACCACCAGAGAGAAAACGCGTGAATCATCTCTGAATCCTGGGAGCACGTGAGTCTGCAACGGTGACCACGGTCGCCAGGCCGTGGTCCGCATCTCTAGTGTCTCCGGCCATAAGTAATGCCTGAAAATCCAGACTCAAGTGTGGATTCTGCCCGTACTGATGATCCAGGGTCAATTCTGCAGGTCGTGAAAACCCAGGGAAAACAGGCTTCTGTGTAGCCCCGCTCTTCAGCTTGCCGTCAAGAATGATCACGTAGCTCTTCGTTGGACTCAGCCAATTTCGGGCATTACTTATGGCCGGAGACACTAGATCCTGGGAGCACGTGAGCCTGGCAACGGTGACCACGGTCGTCAGGCCGTGGTTCGGACGGGCGGAGCCACCAACCTCGGGCGTGAGCCCGACCAGCCCCTGAACCGGAACGCCGTCACGGCAGGATCCAGCGCTAAACCAGGCGACTGCAACACACGAAGATCGGCCGCTCATCTGCGATCGGCTGAGAATGTGCGTGGCAACATCCGCCGACGTGGATGGCGCCATCGTCCCGCCTCCTTGTCGTTTGTCCTCAATCCGAGTAGAGTTGTCCGATGAAATCGAATATCGGTAACACCGTCATCGAGACGGAATCCTTCATCAAGCAGGCGGCGGCGCTATGGTCCGCGGCCGAGCTTGACGCTCTGAGAGGGAGTTTGGAAAGTTGCGCGGTTTAGGCAGCAGCAAGCCGACGCACCATAATGTTGATCATAGCAAGATGAATCATTGACGCTGACGTTTCTGGATGGAACTCATAATCCTTGCTCATTCGGCGAAACCGTCCCAACCAGGCGAAGGTTCGCTCCACGACCCAGCGGTGGGGCAGGAGCTTAAAACCCTTGACGTCGTCCGTTCGTTTCACGATCTCCAGGACCCAACCACACTCGCTCTTGACCCACTCCACCAATTTGCCTGCGTAGCCGCCGTCGGCCCAGACCAACTGCAGCCGTGGCAGGTCGTTCCTGATCGCATCGAAAACTGCCTTCGCCCCGTCCCGATCCTGGATACCTGCCGAATGAACGACCACAGCCAGAATCAGCCCCATGGTGTCCACCAGGATGTGACGCTTGCGCCCCATGATCTTCTTCCCGGCATCGTATCCATCGATCCCCCCTTGCTCGTTTGTCTTTGCCGATTGGCTGTCAATGCACGCCGCGCTGGGCTCCTCGTTTCGGCCCGCTGCAACACGAACCCGTCGACGAAGAATGTCGTGAACTCGTTGGAGAGTTCCGTCACGGGACCACGCTCGAAAGTAATCGTAGACTGTGCCCGCCGGTGGAAAGTCGTGGGGCAAGAGTCGCCAGGCGCATCCCGTTCGCAACAAGTAGAAGACCGCATTGAGCACCTCGCGGATGTTTGTAGTGCGCGGCCGGCCGCCGAACTTCCCTGCAGGAAGGAGCGGTTCGACAATCCTCCACTCTTCGTCAGTAAGATCGCTCTCATACGCCTTCCGCGTCGTGCGCTCGTCCATGATCGGGCTCCGCCCTTGTTCGATGACTACCCTTCCCCTGAGAAGATTCTGCTCAATTCAGAAAATCTGTCCAGACCACCCAAGTTTCCGAACTCCCTCTGAAGGATTACGTCGCCCGCAACCCGCTTGCCGGTGAGGAAATCCCCGGCACGGGCGGATTGCGAAAGCTACGGTGGGGCCGGGCCGGCATGGGGAAGCGCGGAGGAGCGCGGGTCATCTATTACTACTATAATGAGACGGCGCCTCTCTACCTGTTCATGGCTTATGCAAAGGCCGCGCAAGCAAGCCATTCACCCGCCGCCATGGCGATCCTCGCCAGGCTGGCAGAGGCGGCAAAGGCCAGCATCAAGGCGAAACAGAAGGAGAAATGACCATGAGCAAGAAAACCGGTTCGCTTACGGAATTCGACAAGCAGCTCATTGCAGGCATGGAGGAAGTCGTCGCGCATATCAACGGCGAGTCCAGCAAAGGCCGCGCGACGGTCATTGAGTTTGCCGATGCGAAAGCGATCCGCGAAGGACTTGGCATGAGCCAGGCGGTTTTTTCTCGCGCTTACGGAATCCCTCTCAAGACCTTGCAGCACTGGGAGCAGCGCCGGCACAACCCGGATCGCACGGCTTCCGCCTACCTCTGGACGATTGAAGAGTTCCCCGATCAAGCCCGCGAAGCGCAGCAGCGTCACCAGAAACAGCACCCCGCCGAGATCGAGCAGCGGCCGGGTCTGTAAAGGGCAAGCTGTGATGGGCCGAAACCCGGCGCGTGGTCGCGGCATCAGTCCCCGGCCGTTTAAAGCAAATGCAGAAAGCGGAAGAGGAAAGCGGAAGAGGAGCGGAAGAGGACATGGAGGAGCGGAAGAGGACATGCATTGTGAGAAAGCGGAAGAGGAAAGCGGAAGAGGAGAAAGCGGAAGAGGACATGCATTGTGGGCTCTATGAAGCGGAAGAGGACATGCATTGTGGGCTCTATGAGGGCGCTGCACTGCAGAGCTTCGCCCCGGTGGACAGTCCAAGCCGAAAGCGACGGCCGGCCGGATCGCCCTTACGGGCGAGGTTGGGGGGTGCCCCCGTCCGAACCACGCCCTCACGGACGTGGTCACCGCGATCTCACGGACGTCGTGACCGCACTTCTCGGCTGGGACCACTCAGTTCCAGGCAGCATGGGAGTCTGGCAACGTTGACCACGGTCGTCAGGCCGTGGTTCGGACGGGCGGAGCCTCCAACCTCGGGCGTGAGCCCGACCAGCCCCTGAACCGGCCCGCCCTCACGGTTGAGGCTGGAGAGTGCCTCCGTACGAGCCACGCCCACACAGACGTGGTCACCGCTGTTTTCGGCCGAAGCGACCCGTTTCCCGACCACTGGCCTGCGCCTCGCGATGGGATCAGCGCAGATCCTCAACCTGCCCAGTTTGACTTTGTCGATTGATCGCTTAAAATAGCTTAATCCGGCGACGAGGCCGTGGGATGAGTCGGGGCGGGGAGAAGGCCCCAAAGGTACGACACGCCCCAAACCTCTCGAAAAAGGAGCCGCCGATGCTCGCCGCGCTCGCCGAACCGCTCGATTCCACTTC
Source organism: uncultured Planctomycetaceae bacterium (assembly GCA_963833985.1). Lineage (GTDB taxonomy): Bacteria > Planctomycetota > Planctomycetia > Isosphaerales > Isosphaeraceae > Aquisphaera. The sequence goes on along the minus strand of CAWIAD010000001.1, from coordinate 2,849,265 downwards.
CACTGCCGCCACCACGATTTGCCCTGGTCCCAGCAGGGCACGGGCCGAGGCCAGCCGGGCCAATGGGCGGCTGTCGCGCGGGCCGACTTCCACGGCAGGCAAGGAACGCAGCCGGCGCAATGGCTGCAAGGAGGGGCTCACCGGCGCGGGGGTCGTCCTGCCGCCGGACGCGGCCGCGGAGGTCGAACGCCGCGCGGCCGGGTTCAGCCGCGACTTCCGGCCGCGCAACGCGGTCGAACGCGAGCTGGTCCGGCAGATGGCGCTCGGGGCCTGGCGGCGCGAGGTGCTGTTCACGCGGATCATCCAGCATGACGCCCGCAGCAGCGCCGCCAGGTTCGCCACCTGGGAGCAGGATGAGCTGATTGCGGCGACCGAGCTTGGCCGCCGGCTGGGCGACGATCCGGAGGGAACCGTCATCCGCCTGATGCGCAGCTCGACCGGCTGCGACTGGCTGATCGGCCGCTGGCGGCTGCTGGGCAATGGCCTCCGCGGCACCGAGGAGGGCGAGGTTGAGCACGAGGGCGAGAGCGAGGGCGAGGGGAAGGGCAAAGGCGGGCCGGGCTGCTCCTGGACCGATGCCGACCTGGCCCTGGCGCTGGACCTGCTGGGCCTGCCGACGGAGCTGCGCCACCTGGATCGCCAGGCAGCCAGCTTGCAGGCTCTGCGCCGGAGGCCCGGTCGGGCTCGGACGAGGCGGTGACGGAATTGCGGGCGCTCATCGCGGAGCAGGTCGCCGACCTGGAACGCCAGAATGACGAGGTCTGGGAGGCGGTCGAGAGGCCGCGGCTGGAGGGCTGGCAATCGGGAGCTGAGCTGGACCTGGGGCCCGAGGGGACGCGCCTGCGCCGCTATGAAGCGGCCGCCGATCGGTTGTTTCGCTCGGCCTGGACAAAGCTGGAGCGTTTGCGGAAGGAACGCGATCTGCCGATGATCCGGCGCTCCGAACGCGACTGCGCGACCGAGCCCGCCCCGCGATCCGACCTCGACCCGCCCGCCGTGCCACGGTCAGCGCCTGTTCCCACGGCTCCATCGTCGGCTGCGGCTCCGCGACCGATGCGCCCCGAGCCCGGCGGCTCGGCCCCGTTACTTCTGGACGATTCCTCTCCGGTGCTCGACTTCTGGATCGGCGGCCCGCCCAGGCCCCCGATCAACGCCGGCGGTCTGTTGCAGAACAAGACGAACCCGGCGCCGGGCCTTCCAGCGAGTGCAGGAGGCGCTGGCAGGCGCAGAAACCTGCCGTAGGAAGGCGGGCGGCAGGGATCGTCGGGTGCAATTGGTATCGACCCGGGACGTTTTTCGGCGGGTTTCGAGCGGCGCACGCAAGGGTCTGCCAGCCGGTGGGTTGCGCTGCGCCGACCCACCCTACGCGGCCACGAGCCGTTCGCCAGGGGCGTTGTGGGAGGATGCCGGGTCATTTCATCGTAAACTGAGAGGGAGGGGGGCCAGTTGGTGGGCCTCGCTGCGCTCGACGCCACCCTACGATGCGCGGTTGCACGGCATCGTCCCGGCGAATCGGAGAATTGGTGGGCCTCGCTGCGCTCGACGCCACCCTACGATGCGCGGTTGCACGGCATCGTCCCGGCGAATCGGAGAATTGGTGGGCCTCGCTGCGCTCGACGCCACCCTACGATGCGCGGTTGCACGGCATCGTCCCGGCGAATCGGAGAATTGGTGGGCCTCGCTGCGCTCGACGCCACCCTACGATGCGCGGTTGCGCGGCATCGTCCAGAACTGTCGGAAGAAACGAACGTATAAGCTGCGGACTGTGCTCTCCATCACTCCCGGGCCAGGCAGGATCGGCGCTGGGGAGGAGGCGGTTGCCGTCATGGCGAGCGATCCGGGTTTCAGGTAGGCTGGGTCGGGTCATATCGAGCGACAGCGCACGGCGCTGGGGCCGGGGCGATGAGCGGTGCGTTGCCGTTCCGCCCGACGGGGCCGAGCGGTGGCAAACCGACGGGACAGGAAAGTGTCTGGAGACGATCGGCTGGTTCTGGCAATCTTCGATCACGACGGCGTGCTTGTCGATACCCTGGCGCTCCATCAGGCCGCCTGGCTGGAATACGGCCGGCGGAGCGGGCTGGCGATCACCGCGGAGTTCATCCACCAGACCTTCGGCATGACCAATCCGAGTATCCTCCGGCTGCTCGAGGGCGACGCGATCACGGATGCCGAGATCGCCCGGCACACCGATGAGAAGGAGGAGTGCTACCGCGCCGTGGCCACGGGGAAGATCGCGCTCATGGACGGCGTGCGCGAGGTGCTCGACGCACTCACGGCCCAGGGCGTGCGGCTGGCCATCGGCTCCAGCGGCGTGCGCGAGAACCTTGAGCTGACCATCCGCGAGTGCGGGCTCGAGAGCCGGTTTGCGGCCATCGCCGCGCTCGAAGACATCACGCGCGGCAAGCCCGATCCGCAGGTCTTCCTGGTCGCGGCCGAGAAGGCCGGCATCGCCCCGACGCGCGCGGTCGTTTTCGAGGACGCCCCGGTGGGCATCCGCGCCGCGAAGGCCGCGGGCATGTACGCGGTGGGCGTGACGAACTCGCATCCCGCCGGCCCGCTCCGGGAGGCCGGCGCCGATGAGGTGGTCGACAGTTTGGCCGGGTATGACGTGCCTGCGCTGGTGAGCCGGCTGGAACAGCGGCTCGATGGTTGAGCGGTGCGTGATTTCTGCCGGCTTCTGAAAGTGCCAATCGGTGGTTGCGCTGCGCTGACCCACCATACGCAACAGCTCCAGCAATGTGTGCCAACTGGTGGGTTGCGCTGCGCTGACCCACCCTACGCAACTACTCCAGAGGATCCAGAGCTTCAATGCCCGGTTCCAAGCGTCGGAAAATCTCCGGTGAGGCCCGTCTTCCCGGGCTCCGCGCCTGCGAGCTTCATCACCACCCGGCGGATCAGCTTGCCGAGCAAGGGTCCGGACCTCTTGCCCGCTTCCAGCACCTCCTCGTGCGTGATCGGCGTGCCCACCACGCCGGCGGCGGCATTGGTCACGAGCGCGAAGGCCAGGACCTCCATGCCGGCCTGCCGCGCCACGATAGCTTCGGGGACCGTGGACATGCCCACCACGTCGGCCCCGAGCGCCTGGAGCATGCGGATCTCGGCGGGCGTCTCGAAGCTGGGGCCGGGCAGGCAGGCGTAGACGCCGGGGATGAGGTTGATGCCCAGCCGGCGCCCTTCCTCTCGGGCCAGCGTGCGCAGCCGCTTCGCATAAACCTCGGTCATATCAGGGAACCGCGGGCCCAGCCGATCGTCGTTCGGACCGCGCAGCGGGTTGGCGCCCAGCAGGTTCAGGTGGTCCGAGAGGCAGACCAGGTTCCCCGGCCGCAGCTCGGCGCGGATGCCGCCGGTGGCCGCCGTCAGGATGAGGGTCTTCACGCCCAGGAACTGGAGCACCCGCACAGGAAAGGTGACCACGTTCAGGTCGTGGCCTTCGTAGTAGTGAAAGCGTCCCTGGAGGATGAGGACTCCCGCGCCGTCGAAGTGGCCCGCGACCAGGTTCCCGGCGTGGCCGATCACGGACGTCGCTGGGAAGTGGGGGATCCTGGCGTAAGGAACCTGGACCGCGTCGCTCAGACCGCTGGCCAGCCCGCCCAGGCCCGAGCCCAGGATCACCGCGACGGGAGGGACCTCGGGGACCAGGGCCCGGATGGCGTTCGCCGCCTCCGCGGCCCACGCCGCGACGTCCACCGAACCAGCGCTCATAGCAAGACCCCCGCGATGCAGGCCGAGAGGAAGTTGGCCAGGGTTCCGGCCAGGAGGGCGCGGAAGCCCAGGCGCGCCAGGTCATGCCGGCGCTCCGGCGCCAGGGCGCCGATGCCGCCGAGCTGGATGCCGATCGAGCTGAAGTTGGCGAACCCGCAGAGGGCAAAGCTGGAGATCACGAACGAGCGCTCGATGAGCTGGCCGTGCAGCTTGCCCAGCTCCTGGAACGCGATCAGCTCGTTGAGCACGGTGCGCGTGCCCAGCAGGCCCCCCACGGCCCGGCAGTCTTCCCAGGGGACGCCCAGCAGGTAGGCCACCGGGGAGAGGATCCAGCCGAAGAGCGACTGGAGGGACGTACCGAACTTTCCCAGGCCCAGATTCACGAGTGCGATCAGGCCCAGGAAGGCGATGAGCATGGCGGCGATGTTGAGCGCCAGGTGCAGGCCGTCGCGGGTGCCGCGGGCGGCCGCGTCCAGGATGTTCGCGTCGGGGTGTTCCTCGGCGGCTTGCACATGGCCCAGCGTCTCGGGCTTGCCGGTTTCCGGCAGCAGCAGCTTGGAGAGCAGGATGGCCCCGGGCGCGGTCATGATCACGGCCGTGATCAGGTGGCGCGGCTCGACCCCGTAAGCGAAGTAGGCCGCCATCACCCCGCCGGAGACGTGGGCCATGCCCGCGGTCATCACCGTCAGCAGTTCGGAGTTGGTCAAGGTTGGCAGGTAGGGGCGGATGGTGAGCGGGGCCTCGGTCTGTCCCAGGAAGAGCGATGCGGCCACATTCAGCGACTCGGCGCCGCTGGTCCCCATCAGCCAGGCCATCAGCCAGGCGACGACCCGCACGATGCGCTGCATGATGCCCAGATGGTAGAGCACGGCGAACAGGGCGGCCACGAAGATCACCGTGGGCAGGACGCGAAACGCGAAGACGAACCCGGCGGGACCCTTGGGGTCGACCATGTCCTTGCCGAAGACGAACTCGGCGCCGGCCATGGCGCAGCCGAGCATCGCCTCGACCGCGTCGCCGGCCCGGCGCAGGACACGCACGCCGGCAGGCACGCGCAGGACCAGGATGGCGAAGAGCCACTGGAGGGACAGACCCCAGAAGACGACCCGCCAGGACACGGCGCGGCGGTTCTCCGAGAGATAGAATGCCGCGGCCAGGATGGCGGCCATGCCCATCAGGCCGCGCGCGCGATCGGCCAGGTCCAGGAGGTCGGTCGAGCCGGGAAGGGTGATGCGGGTGGACCAGGGGCCCAGCGAGATCTCGTACTCGCGGCGAACCTCGACGGATTCCTCGTCCGCGGTCGAGCTCCGCTCGCCGGAGCGATCCGCGCCCGCCGGCCGTGCGGCTGCGGGACCGGCGGGCGGGTGGGACTTTGATGGGTCCTCCTGCTCCGCTCCCTGAGCCGAGCGGCCGCCATGCGTCAAGCAAAGGAGTACCAGGGCCATGAACACGGGAAGTGGCCGCCTGAGCATCACCTTCGCCTTTCCGACGAGCATCCGCCACAGCCTGGGGAGCCCGGGTCAACCGTTGAGCCGTTCGAGGACCTGCTCGGGAACCGTCATCTCATCGTCGGCCAGCACGTAGGCTTTTGCAACCAGGGCGGTGACTTCCTCAAGATAAGTCTCGTCGTTGACCAGCAACGTGCACAGCGGTTCCCCCTCCACGACATGGTCGCCGGTCTTCTTGTGCAGCAGGATGCCCACGGCATGGTCGACGGAGGATTCCATGCGCGGCCGCCCCGCGCCCAGCAGCATGGTGGCGTGCCCGATGGGCCGCGCCGCCAGCTTGCCGATGATTCCGTTGCGCGACGACGTCACCTCGATGCGCCGGCGCGGGGCGGGCAGAAGGGTGGGGTCGTCGACGACGCGGGGGTTGCCTCCCTGGGCCTCGACCATTCGCCGCAGCCGCTCGAGCGCGCGGCCGTCGGCGATGAGCCGCCGGCAGATCCCGCGCCCTCGTGCAGGTTCGCCGCGCTCGCCCATCACAATCATCTCGGCCGCGAGCTCGATGGTGACCTCCATGAGGTCGAAGGGCCCCTTGCCGCGCAGGCATTCAATGCTCTCGGCCACTTCCACCGCGTTGCCCACGGCGAGGCCCAGGGGCTGGTCCATGCGGGTGATGAGCGCGACCACGCGCTTGCCCATGCTGCGGCCGATGGCGCACATGGTCTCGGCCAGCTTGCGCGATTCGGAGAACCGCTCCAGGAACGCTCCGTTGCCGGTCTTGACGTCCAGGACGAGCCCGTCGATCCCCTCCGCCAGCTTCTTGGACATGATCGAGGAAGCGAGCAGCGGGATCGATTCCACCGTGGCCGTGGCGTCACGGAGGCCGTAGAGGTACTTGTCTGCCGGGGCGATCTCGGCCGTCTGGCCGATCATCACCAGCCCGCACCGGCTGAGCACGTCCTTGTAGGCCTTCAGGTCCAGGTTGGTGCGCAGGCCGGGGATGGATTCCAGCTTGTCCAGCGTGCCGCCGGTATGCCCGAGCCCCCGGCCGGAGACCATGGGCACCGAGACCCCCGCGGCCGCGACGATGGGACCGAGGATCAGCGAGGTCTTGTCGCCCACGCCGCCGGTACTGTGCTTGTCGATCTTCCGGCCCGGGATGCCGCTCAGGTTGACCATGGTCCCGGAGTTGATCATCGCCTCGGTGAGCGCGGCGGTCTCGGCATGCGTCATGCCCTTCCAGACGATGGCCATGAGCAGCGCCGACCACTGGTAATCGGCCACTTCTCGGGTGGCGATGCCCGTGACCATGCGGTCAATCTCCGCGCGGCTGAGCTCCTCACCATTCCGCTTCTTGCGGATGATATCGACGGCTCGGATCATGACAGGTCCAGCCTTTCCACGTGCCGAGAAGGGTCGAAAATGCGTCGCGTGCTCATGTTCCGGCAGCCTCCGTGCCGGTCGCGAATTGTCGGTCGCCGGCATCGCCCAGGCCGGGGTGGATGAAGCCCACGTCGTTGAGCCGCTCGTCGATGGCGCCGACATGGATCGGCACGTCGGGCATGGCCCGGTTCATCCGTGCGATCCCTTCCGGGGCGGCAATGAGCGTCAGCAGCTTGAGCCGGGGCACGCCGGCGGCCTTGAGGATCTCGCAGGTGCGTACCGCCGAGCCGCCGGTGGCCAGCATGGGGTCGACCACCAGTCCCAGCGTGATTCGCGGGCGCTGGGGGAACTTGTTGTAGTACTCGGTCGGCCGGAGCGTGGTCTCGTCGCGGAAGAGGCCGATGTGCCAGACCTCGGCTTCCGGGATGAGGTCGAGGATCCCCTCGGCCATGCCCAGCCCCGCGCAGGACAGGAACGATGCCGACGACGTCGGCCAGCACCCGGCCGGCGGCCAGTCCCAGGGGCGTCGTGACCTCGGTCTCGCGCAGGCAGGTCGGCCGTGGCCTCGGCCGCAATCAGCACGGCCAGCGTACGCACCAGGTGGCGAAACTCTGGCGGACCGGTGCGGACGTCGCGCAGCATCGAGAGTTTGTGCCGCACGACGGGATGAGCAGACACGTGAACCGAGTGCACTGTTTCCTCCCTGAGCCTCACACGCGCCGGGAAGCTCGTCTGCACGCGAAAGCCCGGGAAGCAGACGGCTCCCAGGCATGATGTGGACGGCGCCAGCACCACGTTATGGTACACGAGCGCATCATTCCGCAAGGCACCTTTTTGCCTTTTTTTGATGAAACCCGCGTGATTCGAGCACTCGATGCGGCGCGGGGGTCATCCGCCGAGCGCTTCCAGAGCATGCCAGCGATCGTAGGCCAGGGCCAGGTCGCGTTCCAGGTCTTCCAGCCGCTTCCGGGTTGCGGCGATGGCGTCGCGGTCCTTGCGGTAGAACGACGGGTCGGCCATGGCGGAGTGCAGGTCGTGGATCTCGGTCTCGAGGCTCTCGATCCGGCCCGGCAATGCGTCCAGCTCGTTGCGCTCCTTGAAGCTCAGCTTGCGTGCCGCCTCGCGGGTGCGCTGGGGGCCTTTCGCGGTTGAATCGTCGGTTGCCGGCTGCGCCGGGACCGGAGCCGGACTCGCCGCCTTTTCGTCCAGACGCTGGCGGAGGTAATCGTCGTAGCCGCCCTCATACTCCTTGACCAGCCCATCGCCCTCGATGACCAGCGTGCTGGTGACCACGTCGTTCAGGAAGGCCCGGTCGTGGCTCACGAGCAGGACGGTCCCCTGGTAGTTCACCAGCAGCGTCTCGAGCAGTTCCAGGGTCTCGATGTCCAGGTCGTTGGTGGGCTCGTCCATGACCAGGACGTTCGAAGGCCGGGTGAACAGCTTTGCCAGCAAGAGGCGGCTGCGCTCGCCGCCGGAGAGATACTTCACCAGGCTGCGCGCCGCTCGGGAGGGAAGAGGAAATTCTGGAGGTAGCCCAGGACATGCCGGTCGCGGCCGTCGATGGTGATGGTGTCGTAGTCGCTCACGTTCTTCTGGACCGTCTTGTCCTCGTCGAGGGCTGATTTCAACTGTTCGAAGTACGCGACCTCGAGGTTCGTGCCGTGGCGGACAGTCCCCTGCCCTGGCGTGAGCTCGCCCAGCAAGAGCCGCAGGAGCGTGGTCTTGCCCGCGCCGTTGGGACCGATGACGCCCACCTTGTCGCCGCGCAGGATGGCGGTGGTCAGGTCGCGGACGACCGGGCGGTCGCCATAGCCAAAGCTCGCGCCCTCGGCCTCGATGACCAGAGTGCCCGACCGCGCGGCCTGCTGTGCCTGCATCCGCGCCGTCCCTTGCCGCTGCCGCCGTTCCTGGTGGGCCCTGCGCATGGCCTCGAGCGCCCGGACGCGGCCCTCGTTGCGGGTGCGCCGCGCCTCCACGCCCTTGCGGATCCAGGTTTCCTCCTGCGCCAGCTTCCTGTCGAACAGCTCCCACTGGCGGGCCTCGGCGGCGAGGAGCTCGTCTCGCCGCTTCAGGAACGTGGGATAGTCGCAGGCCCAGTCCGCCAGCCGGCCGCGGTCGAGCTCGATGATGCGCGTGGCCAGCCGCTCCAGGAAGACGCGGTCGTGCGTCACGAAGACGAGCGTGCCGGAGTACCGCAGCAGGAATGTCTCCAGCCAGCCGATCGCCTCGATATCCAGGTGATTGGTGGGTTCGTCCAGCAGCAGGATATCGGGTTCATTGACGATGGCCCGGGCCAGCAGCACGCGCCGCTTCATGCCCGAGGAAAGCTCATCGAAGCGTGCCTCCGGATCAAGCCCGACGCGCGACAGCACCGCATGCACGCGATGATCGTCCGCGCCGGCGTGCCGGTCGTCGTCATCGAGGCCCTCGGCCACCTCGAGGGCCACGCTGCCGCCATGCCCCTCGGGCACATCTTGCGGCAGGCGGGCGATGCGTAGCCCCTGCTGGCGGACAATGCTGCCTTCGTCGGCTTCGATCTCGCCGTCGATGAGCCGCAAGAGCGTGCTCTTGCCTTCGCCGTTGCGCCCAGCAAGCAGACGCGCTCGCCGGGTTCAATCTGGAGATCCACCTGGTCCAGCAGCCGCGGACCACCGAAAGCGAGGCTCACTCCGCGTATACTTAATAAAGCCATGAACACTCTCGATCTGGAGCCGGACCTGGATGGACCGTGACGGATCGGGATCCTGAGTTTCGATAGGCTTTCCAGGTTACCAGACGCTTGGCTTGCGGATCGACCCGAGCTGCGGGCGGAATCCCCGCACCTATTGTGCACGCGGAAGTCACGAACTTAATCTGGAAAATCATCAACCTTCTCTCCTGTGAGGACCGGCCATGTCACGCGTCGCACTGGTCTTGGGCGCCATCGCCATGCTCGTGAGCGTCCCGCACGGGGCGCTGGCCCAGCAGTTCCCCGACCCTGAGTTCGACGCGAAGGTGGAGCGGCCTGCTTACACCGATCGCCACCCCGTCGTGTTCATCGACGAGGCTCACCATAATTTTCACACCGCGGGCAACCGCTACAAGCCGCTGGCCGACCTGCTCACGAACGATGGTTTCACGGTCGAGGCGAACCGCGAGAAATTCACACCCGGGACGCTCAAGAACTGCGCCATCCTGGTGATTTCCAACGCCCAGGGCGAGGCGCTGATGCAAGACCCGAGAGTGGCCAGCGCCGCCTTCGAGCCGGCCGAATGCAAGGCTGTGCGCGACTGGGTCCAGGAGGGAGGAGCGCTGCTGCTGATCGCCGATCACCACCCCTGGGGCGCAGCGTGCGACATCCTGGCCTCCAAGCTGGGCATCGAGATGGGCCGGAGCATGACCCTCGACCCCACCAACGCCGAGCGCGGATTCCCCGCTCAGCTCAATTACTCCCGCCTCAACGGGTTGCTGGGCGACCATCCGATCCTCATGGGCCGCGACGGCTCGGAGCGCATCGACCGGGTTGTCACCTTCACCGGGCAGTCGCTCAAGGGCCCCGCAGGCTCGGTGGCCCTGCTGAAGCTGGCGCGCTCGGCGTTCGACCAGTCGCGTCCCAACCGGCCGGGCCGCAACGGGCCGGCGGCGGGGCGTGCCCAGGGCCTGGCGTTCGAGCTCGGCAAAGGCAGGGTGGTGGCGCTCGGCGAGGCCGCCATGCTCTCCGCCCAGATCCAGGGCCGGCAGGGAGGCTTACACATGGGTATGAACGTGCCCGGCACGGACAACCGCCAGTTCGCGCTGAACCTCATGCACTGGCTCTCGGGCCTGAAGCTGGTCTCGCAGAAGGAAATGATCGCGGCGAGCGCGCGGGCCAAGGCGGGCCGCACCGGGACGGGCACGGCCAGGCCCGCCATGCCGGCGGGCACGACGCCGAGCGCTGGGCTCTCGGCCAGCGCGGGGGCTTCCACGCGGGGCAACGTTCCGGGTGTTGCTCCTGCTCCGACCGCCGCGCGCTCGCTCTCCGCTGCCGAGATCGCGGCCGAGTCAGAGCCATCGATCGCACTCATCAGCGGGGACGGCTCGGTGGGAACCGGCTTCCTGGTCCGGCCGGGAATCCTCGCGACCAACGCACACGTGATCGACGGCGAGTTCATTACCACGCTGCGGGTGCGTTTCCCCTCTGCCGAGAAAGCGCAACAGGGCCCGCTGCTCGCGGAACTGCTCTACGAGGACACGCACCGCGACCTGGCGTTTCTGCGCGTCAAGTCCACGCTGCCGCCTCTGCGTATCGTCAGTTCCTACCGGTTCCGCAAGGGGGAAGACGTGACCGTGATCGGCAACCCCGGCGCGGGCGAAGAGCTGATCCTCGAGAACGCCATCAGCCGCGGGCTCATGAGCACGCGCACCAGCATCGAGCGCCAGCGCTACTATCAGCTCACCATTGCCGTCAACCCCGGGAACTCGGGTGGTCCCGTGTTCAACTCGGCCGGTGAGGTGATTGGTGTGGTCACGCGCAAGAGCGCCGAGCAGGAGTCACTCGCGTTCTGCATTCCGGTTGAGGACCTGAACCTCGCGCTCGGGAAGGTGGACAGCCTGCCGGAAGACGCCATCCAGCGCCAGGGTTCGCGGCACCGTTTGATTCTGGCCATCAAGGAGGTCGGCGGCGTCGGGGCACTCTTCTGCTCATCGATCGCCCGCCGGCAGAAGCAGAAAGCCGATCCCAAGGGCAGCACCGTGCAACTGGAAGATCTCTACGCCGCCGCCATCGCCCGCTTCGAGACGCGCGGCTCGCTGCGGCTCAAGGCCGAGATTGACCAGGTCAAGCAAGACCCCCTCGTCTCCGAGCCCGTGCGGCAGAAGGTGGGCCAGCTTGCCGAGAACCTGGAAAAGCTGAGGGCGCTGGCCGCCACCGATAAGTTCGGAGCCGCGGAATCCACACGTTTCTCCAGCCTCCAGGCCTCTGAGGGCCAGCTCCTGATCGAGGTCTGCAAGGCCGTCGACCTGACCGTTCCTCCGGAGCTTTTCTCCGCCTTCGGCCGTGCCGAGGAAAAGAGCGAGAAGAAAGGCGCGTCCCCAGGAAAGTGAAGCAAGGCCTGCAAGTCGCCAGCAGGATGGCAATCATAAACAGGAATGACTCCACTCGCCTTGCGCATCCCGTAGTCGTTTGCCGGTAGCGCGCATAATCATTGAAGAGACAAGAAGTAGAGTCGAGGTGTGGCGCGGTGGGCTCGAGTCGATGGCTCGGCTGGGCCTCGTTTCCACACCCCGCTCATCAAACTGGACGGGCGGTTTTCCCGCATCCAGCTTTCGGACAAGGCTTGTCTCATCGGTTGAGTTCACACGTTCGCTCACGAAACCATCGCGGCTAGGTTCGTTGCAGCTGGTAAAGATGCAACTCCTGGTGCAGGTATCTGTCAGGGTAGCGTCTGAGCCCCTGACCCGGCACCTTGAACTTCGCACACAACCACTGACGTACCCGGTAGCGGACGTGGTGGTTGACTTGGCGATAGGCTGGGCTCACCGTTCCGATGCGAAAATAGTTGGACCAACCGCGTAACTTGCGATTGATCCGACCAATCTGCATCTCGACGTCCTGTCCAGTGGTCTGGCGCGTCGTCATCGCACTGATCTCGCTGCACAGCCGAATGATCTTCTTCCGCGATGGGCGTGACCCTATGTAGGATCGGCCCGTTCGTCGGTCGTAGTTCCGGCCGAGGGTATAACCCAGAAAGTCGAACGTCTCCTCAGGCAGGTGGCACAGCCGCGTCTTGGTCTCGTTCACCGTTAACTTCAGCCTGGACATCATCTTCCGCATCACCGTCATGGCCTCTTCGGCCGTGCCGCGACAGCAGATGACGAAGTCGTCCGCATAGTTGACGATTCGCGCGACCAGACGCCGCTCGTGTCCACCAGTCTTCCATCCCTTCACAAATCGTCGCATGTAGATGTTGGACAACAATGGTGAGATCACGCCCCCAACAATGTTGCGAACTACGTTGTTGGGGGCCTTTCTCAAAAGGGGACGGACTGACCCGATACACGATGCGGACCTCCTGCTCGTCGATCTCGACCTTCTTCACCAAGGCCCGAACCACCTCCCGTCGCGTGGCCCAGTCCGGCTCTTGCAACCCTTGCGAGACGCGACGTGCGAACTCCTCCAACTGACCGATCACCAGTCGCAATTCCGCCTCTTGGGCGGCCTCGCCGATTCGTTGTCGATGCTCCTCCGCCAATCTCGAGAGGCGCGTCCTTGCCGCCGAGATCCGGGGCTCGAACTCCGATTTGTCGAGCAACCCGTCGCCGTAAGCATCGATTAATCGAGAAATCATCTTTTTCACATTATTTATCAATTTGCCGAGATGCTCCACCTCCTGATTCGGCCCGCCCTGGGCACCCTGCAGCCGCCGCTCGTACTCCTCCCGGACCCGCTCCGGCTCGGACAGGAGACCTCGTAAGTCCTCCCAGACGGCAGCGTCAAGGATATCGGTGCGGATCTGCTTGTTCCAGCAGAGGCGCTGCCCGCCGAAACGATAGGCGTCAGAGCCCGTGCAACGGTAGTACGCGTAGCGGACCCTACCCTTGCCCTCGAACGCGGCTCGGCTCGTCGGCTTGCCGTAGCAGCCGTAGCCGCAGCGCTTGCAGACGACCAGGCCCTGGAGCAGATATCGGCCACCGCCGGGCCGGTCGCGACGGCGTTGCCGGTTCTCTTCAAGCTGGGCCTGGACAGCCAGGAAGAGGTCTTCGCTCACCAGCCCGGGGACTTCAATGAAGATTTGATCTTCCGAGGATGTATCAACCCGTGAGACCGGTCGCCGGGAGTGTTCGGGGCGGCCTCGCTGCGGGCGGAGGCGTTGAGGTTTGAACTCACCTGAGCGCGTCTTGCCGAAGGCCGCGGTCCCCTTGTAGGCAGGGTTCTTGAGGATCAACCAGACCGTCGCGCGATCCCAGGCCGATTTCCCGGTCCGCGTCGGGATACTGTCGCGCCGGAGGCGTCGGCACACCTCGCCGATCGAGCACCGTTCCTGACCCACCCATTCGAAGATCTTCCGCACGACCCGGGACTCTTCAGCGAGGACCTGATAACGCGCCTCGCCACCTCCCTCGTGCTTGCCGATGTAACGGTAGCCGTACGGCGCGCCGCTGAGGACGTTGACCGAACCGCGGCGGGCGGCGTGTTGCTTGCCCCTGCGGCAACGCTCCATGATCTTGGCGCGCTCGTATTCCGCGATCATTCCCTGGACCTGAAGCAGCAGGTCGGCTTCCGGACTGCGGCCGACGGGGTTGCGCAAGAAGACGACCTCGACACCGCACCGGATAAGTTCCTCAAGGATCAAGACCTGATAGGCATACTTGCGTGAAAGTCGATCCGGATCGAGCATATAGAGGCGGTCGATGGCTCCAGCGGCGGCTTGGTCCCGAAGTCGCTCGAGTGCCGGTCGGGCCAGGATGTAACCGCTGACGCCGTCGTCCACGAAGTGCAGTTCGGGCTCGCATTCCAAGCCATCAGTGGCGATCCGCTGAGTGACCGCCTCGAGCTGGCTGGCGATCGTGTCCTCCTTCTCCTGCTGCTCCCCCGAAACCCGGGCGTAGAGCGCCACGCGGAGATTGTCCGTGATCATGGTTTGTCAAACCCCCCCGACCTTGGACTGGATAGTGTGGACCACAGTCGCGTGGTTGCGGCTGGGTCGCGGCCGATCCAGGCGCTGCGAAACGACCGGGATCAAGACCTGATATGCACGCGCGATCAATTGCTCCTGAAGCCGAGTGAACTCGAAGTGGCGGGTGACAGGAGGACTGAACGTGGGCCTCCGTGGGGACGTGATCATGTCGACTCCTCCTCTCCGAGAGCGCGGCCGCCAGCCTGCCTTGGATCGGGATCGAGTCGGGGCTGCCATCCGTGCCCGTACTTCGGTCGAAGCCGCGATCTGGAAATGACAGAGTCAGGAATCAGGGACGATTTTGCAACATTGTTGGGGGCGTGATCGGTGCACCTTGCGGTGTACCCATCCCCTGGTCTTTATTCCGGGTCGTTCGATGGCGCTGCCCCTTCCCGTCGGTTTCTTCCACCGGTGTTTCCAGCCACATCTTGATCAGCCGCAGGACGCGACCGTCGCTGATGCGCCGTGACGCCGATTTCATTAACTCGGAATGGGGTATGCTATCGAAATATCCAGATAAGTCCGCGTCCACCACCTCGGTGTGCCCCGTCTTGAGCAGCCGTTCGACTTCGCGGACGGCGTCCAGGGCGCTGCGCTCCGGGCGGTAGGCGTGTTGTTCCGGCTCCAGGTCGGCCTCGAAGATCGGCTCCAAGACCAGCACCGCAGCCATCTGCACCACACGATCCTTGATGCAAGGAATGCCCAGCGGCCTTTGCTTGCCGTCCCCTTTGGGGATGTACACGCGCCGCACCGCCTGGGGTTGATACGTCTCCTTACGAAGTTGTTCCGCCAGTTCGTCCAGCCATCGTTCCTTCCCGGACGCCTCGATGTCGGCGAAACTCTGGCCGTCGATCCCCGGCGCGCCGCCGTTGGCACGGCAGCGTTCGTAGGCGAATCCCAGAACGTCACGTCGATAAATCTTGTCGTACAGGACGTAGAACCGATAGTTGGGCGCGTTCTTCGCTTTGGTGTGCAACGCCGTCTGCAACTTCCCGACCTTCAGTGGAGGTGATAGACTCACGCCAATCTCCCGGCTGTCTGCCGCTTGTTGCGTTGACCTTGAACCAAGGCCCCTTCCCTCGACCGGAGTTACCCGGCGTCGACGGTACTACAGGCCTCTCCGCCACCCCAGGCAGCCCGGCCGGTCCCTCGCGGGCGTCCGGTTGAGGGTCACGCGCCCTCACCGCTTGGGGTTTCCCGTGTTGTGTTGATCTCCGTGTGCCGACATGCCGTCGTCAATACCCCGGTGGCCCGCTGGGTTCTGATCGCTCGTGGGGCGGCCTATTCCAACCGTTTCCCTTTCATCCCCAGCGACGGCGGCCTTCCCCATATTCCAGCAAGGTCGGCGACCACATTGGACTTTTCGAGGCCTGCTCAACGTTCACTCGCGTTACGGCCTGTCGGTTCGCTGCATCGCCAAGCGACACATCTGTCTCGAAGGCTCCGACGGTTTCGTCTCCTCCACCGCCGCTCCGATAGCTACCGGCTGGAGCGACCCAGTTGCCGGGTGGGAGTTACACCCACTGAAGACCAACACCTTTCCACGGCGCACTGGAATCTTGTCCCACGAAAGAAGAGACAAGAATAAATTTTATTACTACAAATGAAGAGGCAAGAATATAGGTTTTACACGAATGAAGAAGCAAGATTAGAAGCTTTCCTCACACGCCAGGGCTGTGGGCTTCGGCCTGCGTTTTTGCCGCTCGTGGGGCGGACGCTCATCTCGGTTTCTCGCACGCATCCAGCGCCCAGCGTGCGCGCCGCCGGACGGCCGGGTCCTCGTGCCGGAGCCGCGACGAGAGTTCGCCCCTCAACTCCGGTGAATCCAGCTTCCTGGCCAGCCGGCAGTATTCGCGGAACTCGCGGCGATCACGCATGTCGACGGCCGCCAGGACGACGTGGAGCAGCCGATCGGCGAGCCCCGGCGGCAGTTCGAGGCGACGGATCTTCCGGATCAGCTCGGCCTTGAGGTAACCCGATCGGAAATACCAGGGGTCGGCCTCCAGGTAGCTCACGGCGCTTTCCAGGCCGGCGGCGCTGGTCAGTCCCCAACCTGGGTCAGGCTGCCGGAAAGCCGGCGGACAGGCTTGGGCCACCGTTTCACGGAACAGCTCGACCAACGAGGCATGAATTTCCCGGGCACGGAGATCGCGCGGATGCGATCGGCTGAACGCCGCCGCTTCGTGCACAAGGCTTTGAGCCTTCCGGGCGATCTCCGCACGCTGCAAGTAATCAAGTTCGTTAGCGGTCTTGATCTGCACTTGCAGACTTCTCAGCTCCCGGTCGAGGTGCTTGATCTTCCGCGGGTTCATCGGTCTGGTTCGACTCGCTCGTTCAACCGTGATTCCTCGCGCGGACCCGCGGGCCCGTGACAGCACCATTGCGTCGAAAATCAGAATCCCTTCGGCGTCACTTCACTGCAAGCTCGAATTCACCGGGCGCCGCGCACTTCAAACCGAGTCGCGAGTTTTTGTGATCACGCTCATTTTACCGGTTGACAACCCCCTGAAGGCTCCTAGAATGTGAGCACGCTCAGATTAAGGGAGACGGAACATGAGGGTGACCGCGGAGACGAAGCTTGCGACCCGGAGCCGCATTCTCCAGGCGGCCGAGGAGTGCTTTTCCAGGGCGGGATTCGAGGCAGCGACCACGCGTGAGATCGCCGCCTGCGCGGGGATCGCGGCCGGGACGCTGTTCAATTACTTCCCGGCGAAGGAGGCGATGGCATTGTCGCTCGTCGCCGAGACGCTGGGCGCGGCGCGGCGCCGGTTTCATCAGCGGCCGCGCGGCGAATCGCTCGAGGAGGACCTCTTCGCGCTGATCGCCGCCGAGCTGCGCAGCCTGCGGCGCCATCGGGCTTATCTGCGGCCGGTGCTCGAGACGGCCCTGAGCCCGCTCGCCCGAGCCCGGGCCAGCCCGGACGCAGAGGCGATCCGCGTCGATCACCTGGAGTCGGTCGGGCGGCTGATCGCGGCACGGTGTCCCGCAACGGAGCTGCCGCCCTTGGCGTTGAACCTGTACTGGACGCTTTACACGGGCGTGCTGGCCTTCTGGGCGTGCGACGAGTCGCCGCACCAGGAGGACACGCTCGCTGTCCTTGACCACTACCTGAGGGCTTTCGTGGGCTCGTTTCCCCGTCCCGAGTGAGCCGGCCCGCGAGGGCCCGGAGCTGAGAGGAGCCGTGTCATGTCCCCCGAGCTTGCCGAACTCATCGCCGCACTGCCCGACCCCGACGAAGACGAGGAATTGACCGGGCTTGTCCCGTTGCGGATGGCCCTGACCGATCTGAACAGTCATCCGGTCCCGGCGGGCTCCGTGCGCCGCCTCTGGGTTTTCGGCGGGCTGCATGCCCAGGTCGCACTCGCATACCTGGCGTACTGGGTACGGAGCTGGTGCGTCGATGCGGACCGGCGCGAACAGGCGCTGGCCGAGGTCCACCTGCGCGCGGCGCTGAAGATGCTCCGTACCATGGGCTACCTGCGCGGCGCGGCCATGAAGGTGGGCCAGGCACTGGCCAATCTTCCCTCGGTCCTCCCGGACCAGATCGTGGAGACGCTCGAGCGGCTGCACTTCGAGGCGCCCCCGATGCACTTCGCCCTGCTACGAGAACATGTGCGAAACGAGCTGGGGAGCGAGCCGGAGGAGGTCTTCGCGACATTTGACTCACGTGCCTTCGCGGCCGCATCACTGGGCCAGGTGCACCGCGCCACGCTGAAGACGGGCCAGGACGTGGCCGTGAAGGTTCAGTATCCGGCCATTGGCCGCTCGATCCGATCAGACTTTCGCAACCTGTCCGCCTTCCTTCTGCCGCTACGCCTCGGTCGGGGTTGGGAGCCTCTGAAGAATCAGCTCGAGGATGTTCGCCGCGTCATCGAGCAGGAGACCGACTACCAGAGCGAGGCCGAATGGCAGCGCCGCGCCCGCTCGCTTTTTCAAGAGGACGACCAGATCGTCGTCCCCCGCGTGTACAGTGAATACAGCACGCGACGAGTGCTCACGATGGAGTATGTCGACGGCGTTCACATCAACGCCTTCCTGGCCGGCAATCCGGACCAGGAATTGCGGGATCACTTTGGCAGCCTGCTCTTCCGGGCGGGGAGCCGCCTGCACTTCGCGGGCCGTCTGCTTTACTCCGACCCGCACCCGGGGAACTACCTGTTTCGTGCCGACGGCCGGCTCGGTTTTCTCGACTTCGGTTGTGTGCGGCCTTATACGGACCGCGAGTGGGAATGCAATCGCCTTGCCGACCGGGCGATCCACGGCAATGAGGGCGACATGCTCGCGGCGCTTCGCGCCTGCCTCGGGCTGGGCGAGGACGACGAGATGGAACCCGAGATTCTGGCCCTGAACCTTGAATTCTGCCGATGGAGCTGGCGGCCCTACCGCCAGGAAGGGCCCTTTGATTATGGCGACCCGGCCTATCTTCGCGAGGGCGTTGCCCGCTTTGCCGCGATCGGTCGCGAACGGATCGCGGCACCGTGGTTGCCCATGAACGCGTTCATCGCGCGCTGGAACTTCGGCATGGCGGCCATGCTTTACCGGCTCCGGGCCCGCGTGGACGTACGGGCGATCAACCTCCCTGAACGGCTCGCGGCCGGCTGGGGACCGGCGTCGCGCGTAAATAGATCCTCGCCTCTTGGAATGTGGGCCAGCCGCCCTCGGCTGGCTCAGGACGGCCGAGGGCGGCCGTTCCACACTTTCCCTCTTACGGGGAGGTATTTAGGATCGACGCGGAGAGAGCGTTCGCCGGCCCTCTGGAATGGCACCGCGTCTGTCGTTGCGTTCCGGGGCGGGTCAGGCCCGCCAGGGGCGCTCACGCTTCTGGTGGTGGCGGATGGCGCG
Organism: uncultured Planctomycetaceae bacterium; assembly: GCA_963833985.1. Classification (GTDB taxonomy): domain Bacteria; phylum Planctomycetota; class Planctomycetia; order Isosphaerales; family Isosphaeraceae; genus Aquisphaera. The sequence goes on along the minus strand of CAWIAD010000001.1, from coordinate 2,830,259 downwards.
CTCGGCCAGCTCGGCGTCGGTCTTGACCTGGAAGTCGAACATACCGACGGCGATGAAGTCGGCGCCATTCTTGAACGCATAAGGGAAGGCCTGGGCCGGCGGGATGGCGCCCGCGGCCAGCACCTTGAAGGCGATCCAGGGCTTGGCGACCGCCTTCATGAAGGCGATCGTCTCCTCCGGGTTGATGCACCACATGTTGTCGTTCCAGCCCTTGCCCCCGTCGAGCCAGATGAACTCCTTGCGCAGCTCCCTGGGCGTGGCGGAGAAATAGTCGTCGCTGTGCAGCGTCTTGACGTAGAAGTCGCATGGCACGCCGTGCCGCTCGCACGCCATGGGCACCAGCAGCGAGTGGCAGCCCACGCCGACCGGCAATCCGTGCTTCCGGGCCATCTCGACGGTGCGCGCCAGCACGTCCACCTGGCCGTCGCGAATGAGCGGGTCGGACGAGACGCCCCAGACGTAGAGAGCGATCGCGCCGGTGTCCACCTGCTGCTTGATGTGGTCGGACTGCTCGCCCGAGCTCCAGCTCGTCTTGATCTCGATATGCGGGATGAACTGCATGTGCCCGCCGTGCTTCTCGTTGTACGTCTTGACGAAGTCGCCTCCGGTCTCGAACACGGTGTTGATGCCGTGCTGCTCGGCCAGGGCCAACGTCTCGAGGATCTTCGCCTCCGTCGCATAGGCACGGAAGAGGCTGTTGACGTATTTCAGGTCGCGGCAGTGCATGTAGCCGCCGATGAGATTTCCTCCCAGCAGCAACCGGCTGATCTTCGCCTTGCCGAGCGTGCCGCAAGGCAGCGCGGTGGTCGCGGGAACCTTCGCGGCAGAGGGCGTATCCGAGCCCGGCACGGCCTGAGCGTTCACCGGGTTCTGGGTCTGGCTCGCGGCCAGCACACCCGCGGCGCCGGCCGCAACCAGCGAACGGTTAAGGAAATCGCGGCGATGGACAGGGTTGGACGGACGCATGAGGAACTCTCCATCGAGTGAGCCCGTGGAAGGAGGCAAGCAGGAGGGAAGGCGAATCCTCGCCCGCAATTCAGTATAACCTCGCTCTGCGCTGCAACGTCATTCTTTTCGCCCGTCTCAAACGACGGTGTGTTGCTCGCCAGCATGACCGGTTATTGCTACACTGAACTCGTTTGAATCCGAGCCCCCGGAGAGGATACGTGATGCCCGCGACGTCGACACCGCCTCTCTCGTTCTACGGTCCGACTCCGGAGGGGTTTCCCCCGCTCGCCCGCATCAGCGTGGACCGCTACGAGCGCATGATCGAGTCGGGCCAGTTCGGCGACGACGATCGTTTCGAGCTGATCGAGGGAGCGCTGGTGCAGAAGATGACCAGGAAACCGCCGCATTCCTCGGGTTCGGAACAGGCCTGGAGAGCGATTCACGAGGCATTGCCGGCCGGCTGGCACGTCCGCGTCGAGAAGCCCGTGCGAATCCCCCTGAGGGACAGCATGCCCGAGCCCGACGTCTCGGTCGCTCGTGGCCGCCCCGGAGATTACGCCGAGGTTGATCCCGGGCCCGAAGACGTTCCCCTCATCGTCGAGGTGTCTTATGCAACGGTCCGGGCCGACCGCGCCCTGGCCGCGACCTATCTTGGCGGCGGCATTCCCGTGTACTGGCTGCTCAACGTTCGCGACCGCCAGCTCGAGGTGTACACACCCACGCAGGGACCGCAGGCTCCGATCATCCTCGGCGAGACCGACCTGGCCAACCTCGTGATCGCCGGCTCGGTCGCCGGTCCGATCGCCGTGGCGGACCTGCTGCCTCCGAAGCCCGCCCCCGGCCGAACGGACTGAAGCCCGTCGCGGCTCGGTTTTCCTGGGTGTCCTCTCAGCAAGCCGCGTCAGCGATTGCCTCGTCCGGTCCTGGCCTTCGTGCGACCGGCGGCAGTGTTTGCTCCTCGGCACCCAGTCGCCTGTCCTCGTCGCCCCCGCGGGCACAAGCGTGTTTCGTACGAACTGCTCCCAGCTCCTGGCGCGGCGGATCTTGATACAAACACCTAACATGGCTTAGACTTGGCGAAAGCCCCGAGGGATCGAAGAGGGAGCTGGGCGTCTGGATCGAGGTGGAACCTGCCATGACTCTTCAATTCGCCGTGCTGGCAAGCGGGTCGCGCGGAAACTCAGCGCTGGTGTGTCAGGACGGGGGGGCCGGTCTCTTGATCGATATCGGGCTGGGACCCAGAGCCCTGGATCAGCGGCTCTCCAGCGTGTCGTCGGACTGGTCGCGGATCAGTGCGGTGGTGTTGACCCACACTCACGGCGATCATGTCGAGTCGGCCACGCTCCAGCACCTGGCCCGGCGCTCGGTTGTGCTTTACTGCCACGAGTCGCACCGCGATGTGCTCGAGGCCGACCAGGGTTTCTGCGATCTCGATCGCCTGGGACTCGTGCGGCACTATGACGGCCAGCCTTTCCTGGCGCCCGGCGGGTTTCGCGTCGAGCCCATTGCCTGCCGGCACGACGGCCCGACGTTCGGCTTCCGCATCGAATCGGTCGCCCGCCGCAGGACACGAGCCCTCGGCGTGGGCTACCTGGCCGACTGTGGGAGCTGGTCCGAGGGCATGGCCGACAGCCTGGCCGATGTGGACGTTCTGGGCGTGGAGTTCAACCACGATGTGACCATGCAGAAGGCGTCGGGGCGGTCGCCCGCACTCATCGCGCGGAACCTGGGCGACTGGGGCCATCTTTCCAATCGCCAGGCGGCAGAGCTCGTGCGCTCCGTGCTGCGCCGGTCCAGCCGGGACCGCGTCAGCCACCTGGTGCTGCTGCACCTCAGCGAGCAGTGCAACCGGCCGGAGCTGGCCATTCATGAAGCCCGCGAAGTGGTTCAAGATACCGGCAGGCGGATCCTCATTCACGCCGCGCGGCAAACGCCCGCGCATCCCAACCTGTTCGTCGGAGCTCACCGCGCCGCCAGCCAGATGAACCCCGCCCTGGACGGCCGCCCGCGAACCCCGGCCCGAGGCCGGAACCAGGCAGCCGCTGCCGCAACGTTCCTGCCCGGCCTGAACCTGGACCCGCCCTGAGACCCTCCGCACCTCACCAGATGCCGAACTGAGGACAACGCCAACGTGGCCTGCTACCTTGCCAGCGATGTGCACTTGCGGCCGGACCGCCCGGCCCGCGCCCGGCGGTTTGCCCGCTGGGTGCGGCAAATCGAGGACGGCGCGCGGCTGCTGGTCGCGGGCGATCTCTGCGACTTCTGGATGGTCACCCGCCAGCAGGAAACGGACTGGATGCGCAGCGACGGCCTGGCCGCCTTGCACGAGTTCACGCAGCGCGGCGGTACACTGTCCATCATGCCCGGCAACCACGATCTCTGGGTCTGCCCGTTCTATGAAAGAGCCCTCGGAGCCGCCATCCTCCAGGAACCCCATGAAACCAAAATCGAGGGCCTGCGCCTGCATATCGTGCACGGCCACTTGCTGGGCGCCCGCAGGCCGTGGAAGGCGTGGATGGAGAGCCGCGAGTTCTGGCTCACATTCCAGCGCGTGCCCGCCCCGTTCGCCGGTTTGCTCGACGGCATGCTGGAGCGCAAGAACCGCGCGGACTTGGCGGCCGACGAGGGACGGCATCTCCAGGTCTTCCGCGACTATGCCTCACTCCAGCGTGGTCGGGCCGACCTCGTGGTCCTCGGCCACGTCCACCGCGCCGTGGATGAAGCGGCCTCCAACCCGCGGATGATCGTGCTGGGGGGCTGGCAGGAACGATCGAGTTATCTCAAGATCGATGCTACGGGGGCCTCGTTCCACGTGGTCGCCGACGAACCAGAGGAGAATGCGCCTGCCGCGGTTGTGCCCCGGGAGGCTGCTCCTGCCGCACCGAGCTTGCCCACCACATGAGATTTGACCATCACCTGCACACCGCCAGACACTCTCCCGACAGCAACATCGACCCCGACGAGCTCATCGTGCACGCCCGCCAGATCGGTCTCGACGGCGTGGTGATCACCGAGCACGACTACCAGTGGCAGGCCGATGAACTGGCCGAGCTGGCCGGCCGGGCCGCTCCCCTGCGCGTCTTCTCGGGCGTGGAGGTCTCGGCCCTGGACGGCCATTTCCTGGTCTACGGGCTGCCATCGCTGGAGGGGGTTTATCCCGGAATCCCGCTGACCGAGCTGCTCCCGCTGGTGGAGGAGCACCAGGCGGCCATCGTGGCGGCCCACCCGTTTCGCTGGGATCAGCCGTTCGACGACATCGTCGCGGAGCACGGCCCTGTGTTCCATGCGCTGGAGCTGGTGAGCAACAACGTCACCGCCGAGACGCGATCGAAGACCGAGGCTTTGCTGCGTGCCTATCCGATGGCGGTCACCGGCTCCAGCGACGCGCACGACATCGGGACGCTTGGCTGCTACTTCACCGAGTTCGACCGGCCCATCGCCACCCTCGCGGATTTCGTGGCCGCCCTGCGCCACCGCGGCTGCCGCCCACGCCATCGCGATGGCGTCCGCCTGACGAGCGGACCAGTCCGGGAAGGCTCGCCATGAAGCCAAGGGTATGCAATTGCATACCGGGAACGTCGCGGCACGACGAACCTGCGTCTCGGATCCGCGGATACAGAACGGCATACGGCCCGTGCGCCTGGCATGCGATGCGCGCCACGTCGCGGGTTGTCCCATGTCCTGCCCGTGCCGCAATGGCCTCACGTTCTCCCAGGAGCATGGCAAGCGAGAAACCCGCCGACGACTAGCCTGCTTGATCCGCTTCCGTGCAAGGTTCGGGCACTGGCACAATGCTGACTGACTCGCTCGGACGTTGCCGAGCTCGGTTAACACGCTCCTGGGAATAGGGGCCACAGGATCATGAGTTTGACGACCTTCTGGAAGCGGAGAAATTCTCGGCAAGGACCGGGACCCCCGGAGGAAGAGCCGAGCCGGCTGGGGGCGCTCGATGTGCTCGGATGGTCGATCTGGTTGGGCCTGTCCGCCGGATTGCTCGAGGTGGGGGCACGCGTCCTCTGTCGGGCGATCGACCCGAGGAACCGGCTGTACCTGATGAGCCGGCACTTTGTCTGGTTAGTGCCACTTGTGAACATGCTTCTGTTTTTCGGTCTGGGATTGGTGCTGGCGGGGATCATGAAGCTCTGGCCCAGGTCAGGCGGACGGCTCAGCCCACGGCTGCTGTGCGCCCTGGCCATGCAGCCCATGTTGATGGTGGCCGTGCCGGCGATTTACCCCGCTGCCTGGTTCGTGCTGGCCCTGGGGATCTCGTCACAACTGGTTCCCTGGCTCGAATCGCAACCGGCCAGGTGGCGATTCTCGCTCCTGGTGCGGACCCTTCCCTTCCTTCTGGGAACTGTCCTGTTGCTGCTGGGTGCTGTACTTGGTGAAGACTGGCTCAATCAGCGGCGCGAGACGACCCGTGCTCTGCCGCCGGCTGGTTCCCCGAACGTACTCTTCGTCGTGCTGGATACGGTCCGGAGGGACCACCTGAGCCTTCATGGATACCGGCGGCCGACCACTCCCAACCTGGAGCGGCTGGCCAGGGACGGGATTCGGTTCGATCGAGCGCGCGCGGCCGCCCCGTGGACTCTCCCTTCGCACGCCAGTTTCTTCACGGGCTGCTGGCCCCATGAGCTCGATGTGCATTGGCTGACTCCCTTGAGAACCGGTGCTCCGCTTCTGGCCGAATACCTGGGATCGAGGGGTTACGCGACCGCGGGATTCGTCGCGAACACGGGCTACTGTTCCTACGATACCGGTCTGGCTCGCGGCTTCACCTGCTACGAAGACTACTCCCTCAAGAGGCTTGCATTCCTTCAGACAGCCGTTCTTGTCAAGGAGATGCTCAAGCCGATCTTTCAACTCAGCTACGCCGATGATTCGGGTTTTCTGGATCTTGTTCCAGAGTTCTTGAACCGTTGTTTCTACGCCGACGCTCGCAAGGACGCGAGCCTGATCAACCGCGCGTTTCTTGACTGGTTAGCGCGCCGGCCCGAGGAATCGCGCCCGTTCTTCGTGTTTCTGAATTACATGGACGCCCATGCGCCTTACAAGCTGCCAGCCGGGGTGCCGCATCGCTTCGGCCACCGGCCCCAGAGCCGGGATGAGATCCGCATCCTCTACGAGGGCTGGGATCTGCTCGATAAGCTGACACTGCCGAAGCCTTACCTGACCATGGCGCGGGACGCCTACGACAGTTGCCTCGCGTACCTGGACGAGCAACTCGGCGTGTTGTTCAAGGAATTGCACCAGCGGGATTTACTCGATGATACCCTGATCGTGATCGCATCGGATCATGGCGAAGGACTGGGGGAGCACGATCTCTTCGATCATGGTGAGAGCCTTTACGCGACCGAGCTGGACGTCCCACTGCTGATCCTGGGGCCTCTGGAAAGCCGAACAGCGCGGGTTGTACCCCAGGTCGTGAGTCTTCGTGACTTGCCGGCGACCATTGTGGATCTGGTCGGTCAGGGCGCCCGATCGCCGTTTCCCGGGCACTCGCTTGCCGACCTGTGGCGCGATTCCGACCGGGCCGCGACGGCCGCCAGTACCGCCTTCTCTGAGATTCTGGTTCCCAACCCGCGGAATGCCAACCACGGGCGGTCGCCGGCCTATCGCGGTCCACTGATCTCGGTCGCCGACGGCGATTATGTTTATATCCGCAACCTGGGCGACGGCGCCGAGCAGTTATTCAATCAGCGAGAGGACCCCCGCGAGCTTTCGAACCAGGCCAGGCTCGCCACCATGAAGCCGCTTCTGGACCAGTTCAGGCAACGCGTCGCCCGGCTGGGGACCGGCATGTCCGGCGCTGGGCCGTGAGTCGTCCGCGGTCGATCGCTCAACCGTTCGAGCTTCATTTCAGGTCGAACGTGAACTCGGTCTTCTCGGGCGTCACTTCGGCGGTCAGCTCTTTATATGAGCGGAACATGTATTTCTTGAACGCGCGATCCCGAGCCAGGTTCTTGTCGACTCCGGTGATGATCACCGTGTATTCGCCGGCGACGACGCCATCGCCTTCCTTGTAGGTCGACATCACGAAGGTCCCATCGGCCTGGAGCTTTCCCGTGGCCCGCTTTCCAGAGTCCACGGACTCGAACGTGACCGAACCCTGTGCCAGCGGCTGCCCCTTGTAAGTGACCTTACCCTTGACCGGTATGAGCGAAGTATTGGCCCCCCCGGACGTTCCGCAACCCGAACTGGCTGCGAGCAGTGCGAAAGCGATGGCGAGCGACTTCAGTGTGCCGGTTCGCATGGGCTGGACCCCTTGCTTCCTCTTATCCAATGATGCGACCAGCGCATGGAAAACCGCGTGCGAACGGTGCGCAGATCCGCTGCGCAGTCGATTTCCGTTTTGCCAGGAGGGCGCCGGGTCTGATCAATACGAGTCAGCGCTGATCACTTCCCCGCCTGCGATGGTGCCCAGGCCACGCCAGGCCACCGGGCTCACGGAATTCTTTTCAAAGCGGACGCTTCCGTCGGCAAACAGGGCGTTGACGCCGCCTGGGTGGTAGCTGCTGGCCGAGAGAGACATGTATGTCGGACCGCCGTCGTTTTCATCAACCCAGTCCCAGTCCATGGGCACGTTCCTGCCGGCGTCGCTGTAACCCGTGGCTCGGCTTACCGTCGACACGTTCTGGTTCGGAGGCATGGCCGTTGTGAAACCCGAATAATAGACGCCTCCATTCGCCCATCGCGTGTGGCCGATGGGGCCTCCCGCCTTGGGCTTGCCGGTCGCGGTGCTACAGTTGCTAATCTGGTAGAGAAGCGCCGCGGCGGAAGCTGGCCCCGGCGCTGGGACGTTAATGAATGAATACGTCCCCGTGACGGGGTCGGAGGGCGCGGACGGTGTACTTCCGCAACTCCGCATCTGGGGATGCCCGATATAGGCCTCGGAAGCCATCAGCGTGTTGCTTGTCCCGTCCGTGACGGCGGAGATCTTCCGCGCGTAGTTCGGGCCGAACAGCGAGCGGTTCTGCGGTCCGGCGGTATAAGGCGGTGTGGTCCAGTTCACCGACCACACGTACCAATCTCCGTCGCAGGTTCCGTAACTGGTGGTCGCATCACCGGTCCCGCCCAGGCTGGCGTCGTCGATATGATTACCGGGGTCGCTCGGGCAATAGAGGAATGACAACGGCGTGTTCGTCATCGTCGTGTTGGGAGGACTATCGTACGTGAAGTTGAAGTTAATCATATTATAGGAGTTACCCTGCTCAAGGAACGGTAGAGACCGGGCGAAGGCACTCCAGGACGATACGAATCCCCCGCAGTTCGTCCCACCCGTCAACGCATTAGCCGGACCGCTAAAAGACCCGACCGGGCCGTTCGGGCAAGGGATGAGGATGGTGGTCGGAGAGAAAGTCTGGTTCGCGCTTTCATAGTTCATGAAAGCCAGACCGATCTGCTTCAGGTTATTGGTGCACTGAATCCTTCGAGCCGCCTCGCGGGCTGACTGTACGGCGGGAAGCAGCAGTGAGATCAGAACCGCGATGATCGCAATCACGACCAGCAGCTCGATCAACGTGAAGCCGGCACGGAAAGGGCCCCGTGAACCTTGCTGTGACATCGGCACGTCCTCAGGTGAGACGGAAACCAAAGAGATCACACTCGATCACCGCGATAAGGAGGAGATGATACCAAACGAGAATGGCCCGAATTGTGAAACTTCAGTGAATAACCTGCAACCACCTACGAAGCCGGTGGTATGCGGAGGGCGCATCGAGGACCGCCATCCGGGCTCTGGCGCACGTGGCCACAGTCCTCGAACGCCAGGACGAGCGGACCAGCGCCGTGTGGATGCGCGTGCTGTGGCAACGTGCTGGTCGCGCTGGCGCCCGAGGTTGGAGGCTGCGCCCGTGCAAACCACGCGCTGGCGCAAGTGGCCATGCGCCCTGGAGCCGGAGGCGCTGACGCCCTGGCCGCGCGCTCTGGAGTCCGGGGTGCTGACGCACGCGGCCGCGTGCCCTGGAGCCCGGGGCCCTGGCGCACGTGGCTACGCGCGCTGTGCTGACGGCTGCGCACGCGGCCAGCGGCCCTGCCCTTGCGGGAGGAGCTCAGGTTCACACCGGCGGAGGGTTCGGCGACCTATCAGCGTCGTTTCGGGTTCACCTTGCGGCGTTCGTTCCAGAACTCATGGAGACCGTCCTCGAGCTGGCTGCGAACCAGGCCCTTCAGCTCCTCGGTAAGCTGCTTGAACTCGGCCGTTTCTTCGGGGGAGAGTGCCCGCGTCCGTGAGGTGACGGCAAGCCCGCGCAGGCGGCGAAAGCCGTCGCGTGTCTGGCCATGGTCGAGGATGGGGGAGACCGCGTCCAGGCAGGCGACCAGCCGGTCGTGATTGCTCTCGTTCTCCAGCAAGAAGGGCGCGGCTCGCAGGTTGCGGTACGTGGCTTCGCGCGCGTTCAGCACCCGGCGCAGGGTTCCATCGCGCCGCAGACCGGCCTCACGCCGATCGGAATTCCACTGGGCAAGGCCGCACCCGAGGATCACCAGCGCCGCCGCCAGACCCGTGGCCCACGCCGCCGGCCGGGAATACTGGCGGAGAAACCAGCGATGGAGCAAGCCCAGCGGGAAGCCAACGAGTGCCCCGCCGGCGTGGCCCCAGTTGTCGATGTACCGCGGAAAGGCGATGCCCAGCAGTCCCGTGAGCCCCAATGCCTTGAACATTTGCCAGCCCAGGTCGCTTCCCGTCGCCGTGCCCGATCGCCAGCCCACCACGGCACAGAGCCCGATCAGCCCCATGATCACCACCGAACCGCCGCCGGAGTGCACCAGCGGGCTGGACCCGGTCGCGTGGCGAATCAGCACCGAGATCAGGTTGCCCAGCCCGCCGGTCACGGCGTAGATGAAAACAAGCTGCCCCGGGCCATACCAGGACTCGATCAGCGTGCCCAGCAGGTAGAACGCAAGGAGGTTCAGGGCGATGTGGATCACACTGTAATGCACGAAGGTGCATGTGATGAGCCGCCAGGCCTCGCCCCGCGCGAGGTCCTGAAGTGTCAGATCGCCGAAGCGGTGGCCCTCTCCCATGCCCAGCACGAAGACCTGCCAGGGGCCCGGCGGCAGGTCATCGCGCAGCCGGATGGAGAGCATCCCCGCGAAGACAAGAAGCCAGAGGAGGGACAGGATCGCGGTCGCGGGGTAGTCCCGGATCTCCCGGGTGAGCGTGCGAAGGGTCATGCGAGTTCTCGGCGTCGGCAACGTGTTTCGTACGGAGATCGGTCCCGGGTCGCGGGCAACGTCACGCTATCGCACCGTGGTTTCCGGCAGGGAGCGCGGGGCCAAGCGCCGCGTGTAAGCGGGCCAGTTGCTCGGCGAAATGCAGGTCGTCCATGGCAGGCTGAAGCAGCTTCGTAGAGCGGGCGGCATCGAGCAGCACCCAGCTCTTGCAGCCAAGCTGTTCGGCTGAGGGGACGAGCCTCCAGGACTCGGGCTGCCGATACACCCGCACGCACAGAATCCAGAGGCCGTGCTGGCGGTAGTGAAAGCGTTTTCGCAAGGTCTCGGTCGTCCAGATATGGAACGGTTCCAGCAAGTCCAGCTCTGCTTCCGATTGTACCTGCCAGAGCTGCTCGACGCGGGCGAGGGAATCGATCGAAACGGGATCCTCCGGAGCGGGCCCGCCGGCCGGGGCCGAGGTGGAAACCGCCGTCTGCTGCTCGGTACGCGCCGCACGGAGACCTTGCTCGGCCTGGTGGACAAAGGTGGGATACAGCCAGAAGGCCGGGTGCTCGGGTTTGAACCCGCCGGGCACTTCGCGGATGCCGCCCTTGCGGGCGATCAGCGTCTGGCGGCCCTCGGCCAGGGCCTGGCAGATTTGCGACCATTCCTTGAAGGCGACGGCGCACGCCTCGGGAAGCTGGCTCATGAGTCCCACTCGATCCTGGGCAAGCGGACCATCAGGTCCGAGACGGCGGACCGCGGATCCTTTCCCTCGAACAGAACCTGGTTGAGCTCGGCGGTGATCGGCATCTCGATGCCGCGCTGGACTGCCAGGGCGTGCACGCTGCGGGTGGTGGGCACGCCCTCGGCGATGTTGACCATGCCGGAGACGATCGAATCCAGGGTTTCCCCGCGGCCGATCCGCTCGCCGACCGACCGGTTCCGGCCGAAGGGGCTGTAGCAGGTTGTAATCAGGTCGCCCATTCCGGCCAGGCCGAAAAACGTGGATTGCGCACCGCCGAGAGCCGTGCCGAACCGGCAAATCTCCACGAGCCCGCGGGTCAAAAGCGCAGCCTTGGCGTTGTCGCCGAAGCCCAGGCCGTCACAGATACCCGCCGCGATCCCCAGGATATTCTTGAGCGCGCCGGCAAGCTCCACGCCCACCGCATCGCGGTTGGTGTACACCCGAAACGCTTCGTGGCTCAGGGTCTCCTGCACGGTCTCGTTGAGCAGCATCGACGACCCGGCGACGACCACGGACGCCGGCAGCCCTCTGGCAATCTCTTCCGCGTGGCTGGGTCCGCTGAGCACCGCCGCCGGCCGCGTGCCGAACACCTCGACGAGGATCTGGCTGGGCCTGAGGAAGGTGCCGTACTCCAGGCCCTTGACCACGCTGAGGAACGGCACGCCCGGCGCGGCCTGGGCGCCCAGGGAGGTCATGGCGTGGCGCAGGAACGCACTTGGCACGGCTGCCACGATCAGGCTGGCACCAGCCATGGCCTCCGCGGCGCAGGCCGTGATCAGGATGTCCTCGGGGATGTAAATGCCCGGCAGGTGCCTGGAATTGACGCGCCCCAGGGCGAGCTCGCGGGCATGCTCCTCGGAGCGGCACCAGAGGTGGACCTGCGCACCGCTCTTGAGGAACAGGAGTGCCAGCGCCGTGCCCATGCCACCGGCACCCAGGATGGCGATTCTTTTCATCAATCGGAGCGTTTTCTCGTCAAGTCTTGCTACAGGTGGGACCTCGGTCGGGCGATGACCGCATTATAAGAGATAACCGGGGTTCAAGACAGGACCCGGTCATTCCGCAAGCTGGGCGAGATGGCCCTGAGCAGACAGGCGGCGCAAGGTTCGGCCGGTTGAAAGGAAAGCACCCGTGCCGCGCCCGGGCGCTGCGGACCCGGAAGGGGAAATCCGCTCACGCCAGTAATCCCTTGACGAGCTGGCCCTGGACGTCGGTCAGGCGGAAGTCCCGGCCCTGGAAGCGGTAGGTGAGCCTGGTATGGTCAAAGCCCAGGAGGTGCAAGAGCGTGGCATGCAGGTCGTGCACGTGGACCTTGTCCTTCGCCACGCTGAAGCCGAGATCGTCGCTTTCGCCATAGGAGATGCCCGGTTTCACACCCCCGCCGGCCAGCCACATCGTGAAGGCGGCGGGGTGGTGGTCGCGGCCGTCGGCACCGCCCTGCACCATGGGCGTACGGCCGAACTCGCCGCCCCAGATCACCAGCGTGTCGTCGAGCATCCCGCGCTGCTTGAGGTCCGCCACGAGCGCGGCACTGGCCCGGTCCGTATCGGCGCAGTTGTGCTTCAGGTCGCCGACAAGGTTGCCGTGCTGGTCCCAGGCTTCGTGGAAGATCTCGACGAACCGGACGCCGCGCTCCAGCAGGCGCCGGGCCAGCAGGCAGGTGTTCGCGAACGACGACTTGCCGGGCTCGGCGCCGTAGAGGTCGAGGATGTGTTGCGGCTCGCTGCTCAGGTCCACGACGTTGGGGGCAGTCATCTGCATGCGGAAGGCCATCTCGTACGAGTTGATCCGCGTGGCGATTTCCGGGTCGCCGGTCCGCTCGAGCCGGAGCTGGTCAAGCTGGTGAATCGCTTCCAGGGAATCGCGCTGGATCTCCGGGGTGATGCCGCGCGGGTTGGACAGGTAAAGCACGGGGTCGCCGCCGGTGCGGAATTGAACACCTTGATAGACCGTGGGCAGAAAGCCGCTTCCCCAGTTCGAGTTGCCTCCGCTCGGCCCCTTCTTGCCCGTGCTGAAGACCACGAAGCCGGGCAGGTCCTGCGACTCGCTTCCCAGACCGTAGCAGACCCAGGCTCCCATGCTCGGCCGGCCGAAGATCATGGAACCGGTCGACATCATGATCTGCCCCGGCGCGTGGTTGAATGCGTCGGTCGAGACGCTCTTGACGACGGCCAGGTCGTCGACCACACCGGCCAGGCGGGGCAGCAGCTCCGAGAGCTCGGTGCCCGCCTGGCCGTGCCGGGCGAACCTGAACTTCGGGCCCAGCAGCTTCGCGTCGGGATTGATGAACGCCGAGCGATAGCCCTTGAGCAGCTCGGCCGGCGGCAGCTTGCCGTCAAACTTTGAAAGCTGGGGCTTGTTGTCGAACAGCTCCAGGTGGCTGGGACCGCCAGCCATGAACAGGAAGATCACGCGCTTGGCCCTGGCCGCGTGGTGCGGCAACCGGGGGGCCAGCGGATTGGTCCCGGCGGGGGTGCTCGGCGCGGCATTGGCTGTACCGTACCCGGCCTCGCCCAGCAGGTGCCCGAGCGCCATCGTGCCCAGACCGACGCCGCATTGCTCGAGGAACCAGCGGCGCGACGTCCTTTGCGGGTTCGATGGGCGGTAGAGATGGTCCTGGCAGTTCATGAATCCGGGCCTCTTGGCTTATTCCTTGGTGATGGTCTCGTCCAGATTCAGAAGCACGCGGGCGACCACGGTCCAGCCGGCAAGCTGCGCAGGGAGTGGCGCTGGCGGGCAGGCGCAGGGCGTCTTCCGGCCGGTCGACCGCCAGCTCCCAGGGGTTGGGTCCGCGGGAGCTGAACCGCCGGACCTCGCGGTCCAGCAGCGACCTCAGCACCTTGCTCTCCTCGGGCTGCGGATCGCGGGCCAGGCAGCGCCGGAAGGCGAGGCGGAGCCGCTGATCGTCGTTTCCACCCGCGGCTTCGCTTTGCAGCACGGCCAGCGCCAGGGCTCTTGCACATTCCAGCGACACGGGCTCGTTGAGCAAGGTCAGCGCCTGGAGGGGCGTGTTCGACCGGGCACGGCGGACGCACGAGAAGTCGCCGTTGGGGGCGTCAAAGGTCTGGAGCATGGGGTAAGGCACGGAGCGGAAGCGGAACGTGTAGAGGGCGCGGCGGTAGCGTTCCGGGCCGGTCGCCTCGGGCCAGGTTTTGGGTCCATAGCTGGACGGAGGCTGGAAGAGGAAGGCCGGTGCCGGAGGATGGACGCTCGGGCCGCCCACCTCGTGGTTCAGGAGCCCGCTCGCCGCCAGGCCGATGTCGCGCACCACCTCGGCGTCCACGCGGAACCGCGGACCGCGGGCGAGCAGCCGGTTGAAGGGGTCCCTGGTGGACAGCTCCGGCGAGAGGTGCGACGACTGGCGGTAGGTGGCCGAGCCAGCGATGAGCCGGTGCAGGTGCTTCAGGCTCCAGCCGCTTTCCATGAGCTCGACGGCCAGCCAGTCAAGTAGTTCAGGATGCGAAGGGGCCTCGCACTGGGAGCCCAGGTCCTCGCTGGTGCTGACGATCCCGGTGCCGAAATAGGCTTGCCAGACCCGGTTCACGATCGCCCGGGCAGTGGTCGGGGCCCGGCGGTCAACCAGCCAGCGTGCGAAGGTCAAGCGGCTTTCGGGCGGGCCGGCGGGCAACGGGTTCAGGAACGCGGGCGTACCGGCGGAGACCGCCTTTCCCGGCTTCAGAAAGTCTCCACGCATGAGCTGGTGCGTCGGGCGGGGCCGGTCGCGATCCTGGAGCACGAGCTGGGCCGAGCCTTCCGGATGCTGTTTCCAGAGCGCCTCGATCTGCTCGTTGGCTGCCTTCCATTGGGGCTGGGTGGTACGCCAGTGGCTGAAAACCACGTCATGCTGCGCGGAGGTGCGGTGCTCACGCGGGATGGCGAGGATGTCTCGAACGGCCCGCGGCACCTGGTCGGCGACGGCGCTGGTGCGCTCGCAGACGGAGAACCGGAACCGGCCCACGTTGTTGTTCTGGTTGTCATCGCTGTTCCAGCCGCCGTGCTTCTGCACCATCCTGAAGGTCAGGATCACGCCGGCCGGATCGCTCACTGGATGCTCCAGCACGAATACGGCGTTGCGCGGCACGTTGCGCCGGCCCGGTCCACAGTCGATGCCCCAGGCCGTTTCCTCCTTGCCGTCGATGGCATACGCGATGGGCCCGGTGACCCGCCTGCGGCCGGAGCGGTCGTCGAAGATCGGCTCGAGCACTCGCTCGGGCGGGTTCACATCGGCCGTGGCACTCACGAACTTCAGCACCCGTTTCTGGTCGGGCCGGTTCGCCGGCGCGGCCTCCAGCCGCATCTCTGTGAGCGCGAACAGCCCCCTGGCGGAACGGCCGGGTCCGCTCAGCGGCAGGGACGGATCGTTGAGCAGCTCCAGGCGCACGGCGGCGACGGCCGGCACAGGCTGAAGCGCGGTGAAGTGGGTGGTGTGCAGCGTGGGCGCATAACCGGCCGCGAGGATCGACCCGTCGTCCAGCAGGTAATGCTTCTGACCGCTGTCATTGTTGCCGTCCACCTCGGTGCGGACAGTCCGCCAGGGAAGTGTGCTGGACCGGACCGAGTCTTCCCAGGCGCGCATCTGGAGACTCCAGTCCGGACGCTCGTGCCGCAGCCGTGCCTCGATCTCGCGGATCTTGCGGAAGAGATCGCTGCGCTGCATCTGTTCGCGGGCCGTGTACACGGCGATGTCCGCCTCGTGCGTGCTGTTCAGGAAGGCGAACATCCGGTAATACTCTTCCTGCGTCAGCGGGTCGTACTTGTGGCTGTGGCATTGAGCGCACTGGATGGTCAGCCCGAGGATGCCCTTGCCGATCGCGTCCATGCGGTCGAACATCGCTTCCATGCGGAACTGCTCGGGGTCGATACCGCCTTCCTCGTTGATCATGGAATTGCGCAGGAATCCGGTGGCGACGGCCTGGTCCTGGGCCTGGCCCGGCAAGAGGTCGCCGGCAAGCTGCTCGATGACGAACCGGTCGTAAGGCAGGTCGCGATTGAAGGCGGAGATCACCCAGTCGCGGTAGAAGTGCACGGTGCGCGGCTTGTCCTTCTCGTAGCCGTCGGAATCGGCGTAGCGAGCGGCGTCCAGCCATATCCTGGCCCAGCGCTCGCCGTAGTGAGGCGAATCGAGCAGCCGTTCGACCAGCCGGCCGCAGGCGTCAGACCGCCCGTCGGCGACGAAGGCATCGACCTCATCGGGGGTGGGGGGCAAGCCAGTCAGGTCAAGGCTGAGACGGCGGATGAGCGTGGGGCGATCGGCCTCCGGTGCGGGCGCGAGGCCCTCTTTTTCCAGCCGGGCAATGACGAACGCGTCGATGGGGTTCTTCACCCAGCGCTCGCCCTGGACCTTGGGGACCTCGGGACGGACCGGGGGGATGAACGCCCAGTGCGGCTCGTACTCGGCGCCTTCCTGGATCCATCGCCTGAGCAGCTCGACCTCGGCCGCGGAGAGCGATTTTCCGAACTTTGCCGGCGGCATCTTCTCGTCGGCGTCCGCGGAGGTCACGCGGCGAAAAAGCTCGCTCTCGTCGAGATTGCCCGGCACGATGGCTGGGCTGCCCGATGCCGCCGGCGTTGTGGCGGCTGCCTTGCTATCGAGCCTGAGCTTCGCCTTGCGCTGGTTGGTGTCCGGACCGTGGCACTGGAAACACTTGTCCGAGAGGATGGGCCGGATGTCGCGGTTGAAACCGACGGGGCGCACGGCCGCCCGATCGGGGCTTGAGCCGGTGACAGCCGGCCGCTCAACGGCCCGCAATACGCCCGCCGCCGGCAAGAGGCAGGCGACCGCGACCAGGATGCGAGTGCCGCGAACGCAGTGACCGATCGGCGTCGGCAGGGTTGCGGGACGAACGTGGACCTTGATCATGAGTCCCTCGCGCGGGCCGATCTCGGGGATGGTTTCAGATGAGTCGTTCAAGGCATGGAAACACCGGCATGCGGCCACTTGCTGCAAACCGGGGCCTGGCTGCCGTCTCGACAGGCCGTCAGGTTCGGGCCCGGCTTTTCGGGGTGATTGAATCTGTTGTACACGATCGGCTTCCGCATGCGGAAGCAAAATCCGAAGGTTGCCGTCCGCCAGCTCTTCGCGGGGAGTCTGCCCGGGAGCGGCCGATTCGCCCGTATCAGGAAAGCCGGGCCCACCGCATTCGATACCGAGATTGCTCTTGCGAGCCGCTTCGCTTAGATTGGACACACACCCAGCGACAGCCCGAATTCCTACGGACCGTTAGGTTTGCGTTTCGCGACGGGAGTTGTCTCGAGATGAGCCTGAGCGTGCATACCGGCACCGGCCGGCCGTCGGAACCTGCATCGAGCGTGCCTGCACAGCCGGGTTTCCGGCCGCTTCCTCCACTACCGGGCCCGTGGCGATCACTGGCGCAGCGCGCTGCTTGACCAGGTTCGCAAGGAGCCGCGGAGCGTGGCCCTGTGCGACAGTACGGGAACGCGTCTGACCTACGGCGAGACGCTGCTCCGGGCCATCGTGCTGGGGCGGCACCTGATGCGGACAATCGGCCCGGACCGCTACGTCGGCGTCCTGCTGCCGCCAACGGTGCCCGCCGCGGTGGCGAACCTGGCTCTTGTGCTGCACGACAAGATTCCGGTCAATCTCAACTATACCGCCGGACAGGAGTGTATCGACTCATCCATCCGGCAGTGCGGCATTCGCCATGTCATCACGTCACCCAGGGTCCTGGAGCGGTTCTCGGTGACGCCGGACGCGCACCTGATCCTGCTGGAAGACGTCGCTCGCCAGATCCGCCGCTCCGATAAGCTTGCGGGGCTCATCCAGGCGCGCCTGCTGCGCCTGGGCCTGCTCGAGCGGCTCTTGCCCGGGCTGGCAAGGTTGAACCTGGACTCGATCGCCACGGTGATCTTCACCTCGGGCTCGACGGGCCAGCCCAAGGGCGTGGTGCTGTCGCACCGCAATATCCTCTGCAACGTGCTCCAGATCCAGGAGCAGCTCCATCTGGTACCCGACGACGTGCTGCTGGGGATCCTCCCCTTCTTCCATTCCTTCGGTTTCTGCGTGACGATCTGGACGGCGCTGGCGCTGGGCAAGAAGGTGGTCTACCATTTCAACCCGCTCGACGCACGGACCATCGGCAAGCTCTGCCAGGAGCACCAGGTCACGCTGATCGCGGGCACGCCCTCGTTCACGAGGTTCTACCTCAAGAGCTGTCCGGCGGAGCAGTTCGCGGCGCTGAGGTACCTGGTACTGGGTGCGGAGAAGCTCAAGCCCGAACTCTATCGCGACATCAACCGGTGGCTGGGCATCGAGCCCATGGAGGGTTACGGCACGACCGAGCTCTCACCGGTCGTCGCTGTGAACGTGCCGCGGTCCATCACGCTGATGGACGGGCGGACGGTTCACGGCAACCGGCCGGGCACGGTGGGTCTTCCCCTACCCGGCACGCTGATCAAGACGCTGGATCCCGAGACCGGCGCGGATCTGCCGCTGGGGTCCGAGGGAGTCGTGGCCGTCAAGGGGCCCCAGGTGATGGTCGGCTATCTGGACAGGCCCGAGGCGACCGCCAAGGTCCTCAAGGACGGCTGGTACACGACCGGCGACCTCGGCTTCGTCGACGCCGATGGTTTCCTGAAGATCACCGACCGGCTGAGCCGCTTTTCCAAGATCGCCGGCGAGATGGTTCCCCACCTGGGGGTGGAGGCAGCCATCATGCAGGTTTCGCGGGCCCAGGAGCATCAGCTCGCCGTCACGGCCGTGGCCGATCCCAAGCACGGCGAGAGGCTGTGCGTGCTGTACACGGAGCTGGGACTGCCGGTGGAGGACGTCCACCGGGCACTCGTCGCCAGCGGTATTCCCCGGCTCTGGATCCCCTCGACGCGCGACTTCATTTCCGTGCCCGAAATCCCCATCACGGGGACGGGCAAGGTCGATTTACGGCGAATTCGCGAGCTGGCCGAGCGGCAACCGGTCGCCTGAACGCGGCTTTTTCCGCCGCGGCACCGCGCATCGGGTCGTCTCGCCAGGTGCGCGCGATCCGCCGTTTCCGCGTCTGCCGGCGCAGCCGCCGGACTGGCACAGGTACGATTCATGAAGGAAAGGGTTTCATTCATGGAAGGACTCCTTAAGATAGACTGAGCTTTCGAGTTCCGCCGGGGGGAAGGGGAGGATGGATATCGTCCTTCGTGTCATCTCGGGTCCGTACGAGGGCCACGAATATCGGATCGATCGGAGCGGCAGCTTTGTCGTCGGGCGAGCTTCCAGGGCGGCGTTTTCGATGGCGGCCGACCTCGCCCTGTCGCGGGAGCACTTCCAGATCGAGCACAGTCCCCCGCTCTGTCGCCTGGTTGACCTGGGAAGCACGAACGGAACCAAGGTCAACGGGCTGAGGGTCCAGCGGGTTCTGCTCCGGGAAGCCGACCTCATCGCTGCCGGCGACAGCGAGTTTGCCGTTCACTTCGCGGGCCTGGAAGGCGATGCACCGGTACACGACCAGTGTGCCGGCTGTGGAGCCCGGCTCGACCAGGGCGCGCAGCCCTTGGCCGGTGAACACGCTGAGCCTGGAACCGTGATCGCCCTATCGCGCCCAGCGCAGTCCATGCCACTCTGCTCCGCGTGCGAGGCCAGGAGACGGCTCTTCCCGGAAACGAATGCCGACTACCTGATCGAGGAGGTCATCGGCGAGGGAGGCATGGGCACGGTCTACCGGGCGCGGCAGATCTCGCGCAACCGCAGGGTGGCCATCAAGATGATGACCGCCAACAGCACGGCCGGCGTGAAAGCCAAGAACTACTTCCAGCGGGAAATCTGCGCCCTGCGGGACATGCTCATGCCGGGCGGCAAGTGCCACCCGAGCATCGTGGAGTTTTACGAGATCTTCCAGATCGACGGCCACTTCCAGCTCGTCATGGAATATGTCGACGGCATGAACGCCCTGGGCTGGCTTCGCGCGCTCAAGCAGCCGCTGCCGATCGCCACGGCGGCTCTGATCGGCCAGGACCTGCTTTCGGCCCTGCATTTTGCGCACTCGAAGGGATATGTCCACCGGGACATCAAACCATCCAATCTGCTGGTGATCGGGCCGGTGCACCGACCGAAGGTGAAGCTCTCGGATTTTGGACTGGCCAAGAGCATGGCCGGCAGTACGGTCTTCTCGAACCTCACCCGCCAGGGAGACGTCGGCGGCTCGGCCGGCTTCCTCTCGCCCGAGCACATCCGCCAGTTCGGCGAGCTCCGGGAACCGGCCGATATCTACTGCGCGGGGGCGACGCTGTTCTACCTTCTGACCCAGAAATTCCCGTACCTCGGTTTCGATCCTTCCCGCCCCGATTCGTACGAGATGATCCTCGACCACCCGCCCGTTCCCCTCCGCGCCTACCGGCCCGATGCCCCCGAGGCACTGGAGCGCATCCTGCTGAAGGCAATGCGGAAAAAGCCGCACCACCGCTGGAAGTCCGCCGGGAAGATGTGGCAAGCGCTGCGCGATTTTCTCAGCGGAGGCAGTACCGCGACGCTGGAGAAACCCGCCGAGAGTCTCTAAATAGCTCCCCGTAAGAGGGAAAGTGTGGAACGGCCGCCCTCGGCCGTCCTCAGCCAGCCGAGGGCGGCTGGCCCACATTCCAAGAGGCGAGGATCTATTTGGCCTGCGGGCGCCACCCGCTGGCCGTCCCGGCTTCTGGATGGCCCTGAACACCAGGCAGAATCAACAGCAACCGTCTCGTCGCAGCGATGATCCGTCTGTAAAATAAACGTTCGATGAATGTTCGGTCCTTCCAGAGGGCCAGGGCCAGGGTCGTGAGGGGTCGTCTTGAGGGCGCTGGAAACGGTGGCGATCGTGGGGGTGGGGATGATCGGCGGCTCCATCGGGCTGGCGCTGCGATCGGCACATCTGGCCGCGCGCGTGGTTGGAGTCGGGCGTGATCCCGCGAAACTTCAGGAGGCCCTGAATCAAGGTGCCATCGATCGTGGCACGGTCGATCTCGAAGACGGAGTGGCCGATGCCGATGTCGTGGTCGTGTGCACTCCTGTGAGCCGGATCCCGAGCGACGTCCGGCGCGCGGCCGGGGCCGCGCCCGCGGCGCCCTCGTGACCGACGCGGGGAGCACCAAGCGGCTGATCGTCGAGTCCGTCGAAGCAAGCTCGTCGCTCGCCGAGGTCTTCGTCGGTGCGCATCCGATCGCGGGCTCCGAGCGGGCGGGCGTGGCCCATGCCACCGGGGCGCTCTTCCGGGACCGCGCCTGCGTGCTCACGCCCACCCCGCGGACGCCGGCATCCGCGCTCCAGCAAGCCCGCGATTTCTGGGGCAGGCTTGGCTGCCGGCTGGTCGAGATGACGCCTGCCGAGCACGATGAAGTGCTGGCTTACACGAGCCATCTGCCGCATGCCCTTGCCGGGGCACTGGCGGCCTCGGTGCCTGCCGAATGGCTCACGCTGGCGGCCGGCGCCTACCGCGACGGCACGCGTGTCGCGGCCGCGGACACCGGTCTCTGGACGGCGGTATTTCGCGATAATCGCGGCCCACTGCTGAAGGCCCTCGATTCTCTCGAGGAGCGGCTGGCCGCGTTCAAGTACGCTCTCATG
Source organism: uncultured Planctomycetaceae bacterium (assembly GCA_963833985.1). Classification (GTDB taxonomy): domain Bacteria; phylum Planctomycetota; class Planctomycetia; order Isosphaerales; family Isosphaeraceae; genus Aquisphaera. The sequence continues at coordinate 2,808,870 of CAWIAD010000001.1, read as the reverse complement.
ACGGACGACGAGGAGGCCATCGCCTCATGGTGGGAGCAGGCGCGCCTGCGCCGCGGCCAGTACGGCTCCAGCCAGACTTCAGCGATCCAGGACTCGTGATTGGGCAGGCACCGTCGAAGCAGATCTTCCATGGTCAAACTTGGAACACCACCCATTGCTCTTCTTTGTGTGATGATGAAGCATGCTCTGGCACATTGAGATTCAGCCTGCCGAGGATTGTCCCGACCTGGCCGGCAAGAGCCTGGTGCAAGAGGCGGTCGAGTCCGCCGTTCCGGGTCCCTGGTCGATCCGGGCCGGCCGCGGCTTTCTGATCGAGGGGGCCCTGGAACGCGAGGACGTCGTGCGGGCGGCCCGGCAGGTGCTGGTCGACCCGGTCGTGGAGCAGTTCGAGGCCCACACCGTCCCCGCGCCGGCGCAGACCATGAACCCCGGCAGGTCGGTCGTCCACGTGCTTCCCAGGCCGGGAGTGACCGACCCCGAGGCCGAGAGTGCCTGCGCGCTGCTGCGTGAGCTGGGCTTCGCCGTGACCGACGTGAGAACGATCCGCACCTATCGCGTGGATGGCCCCGTGGAGCACCTGCCGCGGCTGATCCAGCGCGTGCTGGCCAACGACGCCGTCGAGCAGGCGATCACCGTCCCCCTGCCATTCGACCACCTGGGGCAGGGCCGGCATTACGATTTTGAGCTGTTCACCGTGCCACTGAGGAACATGGACGATGCTGCGCTGGCGAAGTTGAGCCGCTCGGGCCAGCTTTCGCTCAGTCTGGCCGAGATGCAGGCCATCCAGCGGCACTTCCGCGCGATCGGCCGCGAACCGACGGATTGCGAGCTGGAGACCCTGGCACAGACCTGGAGCGAGCATTGCTCACACAAGACCTTGAAGGGCAAGATCGAGTTCGAGGGGCGGACGATCGACAACCTGCTCAAGCAGACAATCTTCGCCGCGACCCGGGAGCTGAACCTGGACTGGTTGGTCAGCGTCTTCAGCGACAACGCCGGAGTGATCCGGTTCGACGAGGATCACGATGTCTGCTTCAAGGTTGAGACGCACAATCACCCCTCGGCGATCGACCCGTACGGCGGCTCGAACACCGGAATCGGCGGCGTGATCCGCGACGCGCTGGGGACGGGCCTGGGCTCCAGGCCGGTCTGCAATACCGACGTGTTCTGCGTGGCCCCGCCTGATTGGCCTGTCGACTCGCTGCCCGCCGGCGTGCTCCATCCCCGGCGAGTCCTCAGGGGCGTTGTGGCCGGCGTGCGTGATTACGGCAACCGGATGGGCATTCCCACGGTCAACGGGGCGCTGGCGGTGCACCCGGGCTACCTGGCCAATCCGCTGGTCTTCTGCGGCACGGTCGGCGTGCTGCCGCGCGGCAAGGCGTTCAAGAAAGTGGAGCCGGGCGACCGGATCATCGCCGTGGGCGGCCGGACCGGCCGGGACGGGATCCACGGCGCCACGTTCAGCTCCGCCGAGCTCACCAGCCAGAGCGAGACGGTCTCCGGCGGCGCGGTGCAGATTGGCAATGCCATCACCGAGAAGATGGTGGCCGATGTGGTGCTCCAGGCGCGCGACCGGGGGCTGCTGCACGCGATCACCGACTGCGGTGCCGGCGGGTTCAGCTCGGCCGTCGGCGAGATGGGGGCCGAGCTGGGCGCGGTGGTGGACCTGGACCGCGCCCCGCTCAAGTACCAGGGGCTCTCGTACACCGAGATCTGGATCTCCGAGGCTCAGGAACGCATGGTACTGGCCGTGCCGCCGGACTCCTGGCCCGAGCTCGCGGCACTGTGCGCGGCCGAGGGGGTCGAGGCCACCGATCTGGGCGAGTTCGTCCCCGGCGGCAAGCTCGTCTTACGCTACCACGGCCAGGTGGTGGCCGACCTGGCCATGGACTTCCTGCATGAGGGCCAGCCGCCTGTCGTCCGGCAGGCGCGGTTCACGCCACTGCCGCGAACAGATCTGGAACTTCCCGGGGCCGGCGATTTCACGGCCGATCTCCGGGCCCTGCTGGGGCACTGGGACGTCTGTAGCAAGGAGTGGATCGTTCGCCAGTACGATCACGAGGTGCAGGGCCGGACGGTCATCAAGCCCCTGGTCGGCGTGGCGGACGACGGACCCGGCGATGCGGCCGTGATTCTGCCGGTGCGCGGCTCGTACCGGGGCCTGGCGGTTGCCTGCGGCATCAATGCACGCTATGGCCTGATCGACCCGTTCGCCATGGCGGCCTGCGTCATCGACGAGGCGATCCGCAACTGCGTGGCCGTCGGGCGCATCCCCGGCGCATTGCGCTGCTGGACAACTTCTGCTGGGGCAACACCGAGCGGCCAGAGACCCTGGGCTCACTGGTGCTGGCCGCCCAGGCCTGCCATGACTTGGCCCTTGCCTACAAGACCCCGTTCATCTCGGGCAAGGATAGCCTGAACAACGAATACACCCACGATGGCAAGAGCCTGGCGATCCCCCCCACCCTGCTCATCAGTGCAATCGGCCACGTGCCCGACGTCCGCGCCTGCGTCACCATGGACTTCAAGGAACCCGGCAACCTCGTGGTCCTCGTCGGCATCACCCGCAACGAGCTGGGCGGGTCCCTCTGGGCGGCCGTTCACGACCGTCAGGGGGGCGACGTGCCGGGCGTCGATCCCGATCTTGGCCAGGCGGTCTTCCGGGCCGTTCACCTGGCGATCAACCGCGGCCTGGTCCGTAGCTGCCATGACCTGAGCGAGGGCGGTCTGGCGGTCGCCCTGGCGGAGATGGCCATCGCCGGGGGCTGGGGCGCGGCGGTCTCGCTGCGGGACGTGCCCTGCGAGCCAGACGCCGCGAGCGACCCCGTCCTGCTGTTCTCCGAATCGCCTTCCCGGTTCCTGCTCGAGGTCGCTCCCGAGCACCACGCCGCCCTCTCCGACCTGCTCGGGTCGCTGCCATGGGGCCGGCTGGGCGAGGTCGCCGCGACCACTGCGGGCGCGGCTCCCCGGCTGCTGGTTGCCGGCCTGGAGAGGTCCGTCGCCATCGATGCGCGCGTTGACGACCTGAAGCAGGTCTGGCAGCAACCGCTGAAATGGTGAGACGGCCGCCGGCGCCGGGTGGAAGCCGATGTCGCGCCGGATTTGCTTGAGACTAGTCTATGAGGCTGTAGTTCAATTAAAGGATAATTGCCGTGGTTAAATTCGTTACATTCGTGGATGGCTCGAACCTGGACGGCGTGCTCAAGCACCTGAACCTGCGGGTCGACGATTATGGAGCCTTCTATCGTCACGTCTTCGAGCAGAGCGTCCACTACTGGGGCCGCACCTTCGCCGAGGGCGCGGACTGGCCGACCGCGCAGCACTCGCGAATCTACTGGTATGTCGTGGGCAAGATGGACGAGTGGGACCTGAACGACCCCAAGGCCGAGGCGCGGCTCCGCGCCCGGTTCGAGATGAACCCCAGGCTGCGTGACGCCTACATCGAGGATGTCAGCCGCCGGCTGCCCGATCTGCCGGCCGACCGGCGCATCGAGGAAGCCTGGAACCTCTGCTTCGGCGAGACCCGCGAGTGGTACGATAACAAGCGCCGGGCCCTGGAACGCAAGAAGCGGTTTTACCACGGCGTTCAGTCGGCGACCGACTTCGTCGAGATCCGCCAGGAAGGCCACTGGAAGGTGGATCTGCTGCACCATACGGTGAACGAGAAAGGGCTCGACACAAGCCTCGCCGTCGACATGGTGGCATTGCAGGACACTTATGACATCGCGCTCTTGATCTCTGGCGATGCCGACGGCATTCCCGGCATCAACTACGTCAAGGGGAGGTCGAAGCACGTGGGCGTGACCGAGTTTCGCCGTGGCTCGCCGGCTGACTTTCCCGCCAAGGGGGCGTCCTCGCGGCTCAAGATCGCGGCCGATTTCGTCGTCCAGGTCTACGAGGCGGAGTTGCTCAGGCGGAACCTGGCCTACCGGGCCGAAGCCGATTACCAGTCGAACTACAACCCCGGCGAGAGCAGTTACTGAAGCGTGCGGCTCAGCTGGCCACCTCCCACTGTTTCCCCTTGCTGTTCGTCCCGTGCCACCTGCCCGTTGCCTGGAAGCCGTCTCATCTGTCCGGGGCCTTGTTGATCCATGAGCACCACCGCAGTTCCCCGCGTGATCGTCCTGCGTGCCCCCGGCACCAACTGCGACGAGGAAACGGCAGCCGCCTGGCAACTCGCGGGCGCCCAGGCCGAGACCTGGCACGTCGGCCGCTTGCTGGAGACGCCCGGCGCCCTGGACGGCTTTCAGATCCTCACCATCCCCGGCGGCTTCTCCTATGGCGATGACCTGGGCGCGGGTCGCATCCTGGCCACGCGTCTCGGCCACCTCCTGGGCGATGCCCTGCGGCGATTCCACGACCGCGGGGGCCTGATCGCCGGCATCTGCAACGGTTTGCAGGTGCTCGTCCGCTGCGGCCTCTTGCCGGGCCCGCCATTCTCCGGCGCCGTGACGCTGGCGCATAACGACTCGGGCCGCTTCGAGGCGCGGTGGATCCGGCTCTTGCCCCGGCCCGGCCGATCGCCGTTTGTGACGTTCACCGAGCCCATCGAACTTCCCGTCGCGCACGGCGAAGGCAAGTTCCTCACAGCCCAGGCCGAGACCACACGCGCCCTCGACGACGCCGGGCAGATCGTGCTCCAGTACGCCGGCCCGGACGACAGGCCAACCATGGACTACCCGGCCAACCCGAACGGGTCCGTGCTGGCGGCCGCGGGGGTTTGCGACAGCACGGGTCGAATCTTCGGGCTCATGCCGCACCCGGAACGTTTTGCCCTGGCCATCCATCATCCCCGGTGGACGCGCCAGACCAATGGTCCCTCGGCCACTGAGGGCCATGGCCTGCGCCTCTTCAAGAGCGCAGTCGCCTCGCTGGCGTGAGCTCGCAGCCCGTTCAGGTCGTGTAATCGGCGTTCAGGCGGACGTACTCGGCGGTCAGGTCGCAGGTCCAGAACCGGATCCGGCCGTCGCCGCGCTGGAACAGAAGCCGGAGGTCGACCTCGCGCTGAGCTCGGAGCCGGGCCGAGAGCCCCTCTGCGTCGAAGTCGCATGGGACACCCGACCGGTAGACGGCCACGCCGTTGATCCAGAGGGAGAGCTCCTCCTCGGCGAAAGGCACTCCCGCATAGCCGGCGGCCGAGACGATCCGCCCCCAGTTCGGGTCCGCACCATGGATGGCCGTCTTCACCAGCGGGCTATCGGCCACCGCCCGGGCGATCGTCCGGGCCTCCTCGCGGCTCTCGCAGCCCTCGACGTCGATCGTGATGAAGTGCGTCGCGCCCTCGCCGTCGGCGGCCATCATCCGCGCCAGCGATTCACACGCGGAGCGCACCATCGCGGCGAAGGCCGTGAGATCCGCACCGTTCAGGACCGGCTCGGTCGCCGCCGTGCTGGAGAGGAGCAGGACGGTGTCGTTGGTGCTCGTATGGCCCTCCACGCTCACGCAGTTGAACGTGCTCTCGACGGCATCCGAGAGGATCGGCTGAAGGTCATTCGGCCAGACGGGGGCATCGGTGAGCAGGAAGGCGAGCATCGTCGCCATGCGCGGTCCGATCATCGCCGCGCCCTTGGCCATGCCCAGCAGCGTGAACCGGCCGGCCGGCCCGAAGTGCTCCAGCGAGACGATCTTGGGATGGGTGTCGGTGGTCAGGATGGCCTGCGCGGCGGTGTGGAAGGCAGCCGCATCGGTGGAGAGCTGAGCGCTGACCGCGGCCAGGCCCGCCTCGATCCGGTCCATCGGCAACTGCCGGCCGATCACCCCGGTGGACGCGACCAGAACCTGGTCGGCCCGGCAGCCGAGGTGCGCCGCCGCCAGTTCCGCGGTGCGCTCGGCGCTGGCCAGACCCTGCGCCTCCCGTCGCCGCGTTGGCGTTGCCGGCATTCACGACCACCGCGCGGATCTCGTCGGCCGGCAGGTGATCGCGGCACCATCTTACCGGAGCGGCACAAACCCGGTTGGTCGTGAAGGTCCCCGCGGCCGCACAGGGACCTTCGGCCACGATGAACGCGAGGTCGAGCCCGCCCGAAGGCTTGATTCCCGCCTTCACGGCCCCGGCGCGAAAGCCCCTGGGAATGAGCAGGTCCTGGGGGTTGTCCATGCCTCTTGCCCTTCTGTTTCCGTAAGGCTCGATCCCGGCCATGCACGTCAGCATAACGGTGATCTCGACCCAGACAAAGAGCCGCCCGGCCAGGTTCGCGGTCATGCGACGGAACGCAATCGCGGCCCGGAGGCCATCCAGCTTGCTGACCCCACGGCATCATTCACATAGAATCGGCGCGATCCTGCGTCCGATCGCCGGCGACTTCCGACGGGGAGAGCCGCCGACCGTCACCAGCTCCGGGATGATGCACCGTGGCCGCCGACAGTCATCTGCTGCTCGGGTTGCTCGCGCCGAGCTGGCCCCTCTCCGCGGCCGGCCCGACTTCCGGTTCCTGATGATGGATCTTGCGTTCCCCAGCAGCCGTTCACACCGGCGCCGTGAGGGTTGGTAAAACGCCCCGGGCAACAAGCCCCAGCATGCTGCTCCTGCCCGCGGACTCAGCTCCTTCCATTCCGCCGGAACAGGGGGCTCCTCCCGCAGGGGTGCTGTCAGCGCGCAGCCGGCTTGATTCCCTCAAGGAAGGACCTGGGAATTCCGCCGCGATGGATGCTTGTTGGTATCGGGTCAGGAGGCACCTGCCGGAGTTCCGGCACGAGCTGTTCTGACTTCGGACCAAGACGACGAAGAGCCCGCGCGAGTACGGTTCTTTGCCTTTGCTGTGCTGGCTTCCATGCCCTTGCAAGTTTTGCGGCGACAAGCTCCTCATCGGGCGTTCCCTGGGAGATCGCCGCCAGCGACTCGGCGATCGTGCCACGCAAGTCGTCACGATCCTGCGGGGTTGCCTCGAAGGTGGCAATCAGCAGAGGTACGGCGGACGTGGCGGCCCGGCCAAGGAACCCCAGGGACCAGGCGGCGGCTTGCTGTCTCTTCTGGTTCGGGCGCCTCAGCACGTCACAGAGGATCTCGACGGTCCCCGGAAAGGGCTCCCCGTCCGGCGAGAGCTGGACGAGGGCCTCTGATGTCTGCTCGATGATGTCCACGGCGGTGAAGCTGTTTGGGTCATTGAGACGAGTCTGGCCGACGATGCGGAGCGCCTCGTCAATGACTCGGGCTTTCTCCGCAAGGCTGAGACCATGCGGGGGCCGCAGGAGCGGGAGTTCTTTCTTCAGAGCGGAGATCGCACCGGCCTGGGTGGTGAATTGCGTCTCATCCGCGTCCGTCACGCGGCCGCCATCAGGCCCGAAGACCCGGAAGTGAAGTACGCCATCATCGCCGATGCCGATGACGAGCAAGTTGACAGCCAGGGTCGGAGCGGCCGAGCCATCGCCCCAGTTGATGAGGCGCAGCTCCAACCTGGGGTGGGGCGTCTCGAGCTCCCGGCGAAGTAACGCCATGATCGCGGGCCGCGCAGGTCCGGCATCCAGGCCCATGTGGTTCAGCGCCGTCGCGGCACTGACACACACAAAGCTGTTCTCACTCGATAATCCTTCGATCAAGAGCGATAAGACGGTGGGCCGGAAGCGAATGGACTCGAGGATATGCGTGAACTCATGCCAGGCGACCGGGCTTTCGTTGGGAAGGCGTCGCAGCGCAACGGGCAGGAACAGTTCTGGCCCCTGACCGTACTCGATCACGGAAGCTGCCGCGGCTGCTCGGACCGCTCCGGAATCGTCGTCCAGGCACTCGAGCAGTCGCGGCGGCGGAACGTCAAGCTTGCGGAGCGCGGCCAGCGTTCTCAGCAGGCCCGCCGCCTGGACACGCAGTTCCGGCTCGGGCTCATCAAGAAGCCGAACGAGACTCTCCTCGAGCTGTGTTGCCGACCCGTCCTGGCCGTAAAGAAGGATCAGCTTGTTGAGAGCAGCCGTCGCCGTGTCCCGAACGATCTTCGATTCATCTTCCATGGCCCCGATGAGAGCTGGAACAAGTTGCACGAACTCGGCCGGTCCCGTCAACTCGTCGCAGACCGATCCGATGGCCTGCGCCCGCTGCACTGCGTCGCCGTGCTCGATCTCCTGGATGATGACCCCGACGGGTTTCCTGACTCGATCCTCCTTGCCGGCAAGCCTTCCCAGGGCCCGGGTGATCCGAGCCAGGATCCGCCGTGCCCCATCCGCCTGCGGTGATCGGTAAATATACATGCCGATCGCCGCAGCGATGACCACCGAGGCGGCCAGTGCAACCCTGAGATTTCCGCGCCCCTTGCCGTGCGTCTGAGCGTCCGCCATCTACCGTCCTCCAGGGCCAGAGCGCCTGCCGGGCGTCCTCTGCTGCCTCGCAGCCCAGACCCAGCGCGGATTGTGCCAGGGCACGGAGGGTAATCGGGCCGGTCAAAGCCAGGACCGGGACAGCTTGCGCAAGATCCCTGATCGTTTGATAAGCGTCGTGGTACGAAAGCGAGGGAGGTTTGTTAGGGCGCGTCGCAGCGTGGAAGAATTCGTTGAGAACCTGAGCGCTGACGACCATGCGGTCCTGAGCCATCAAACGATCAACGAGTTCCACGGCCTTGCGATTCCTGTCTCCGGCTTGAGGATCGGCGGCATAAATCAGGATGTTGGTATCAACGAGGACTCTCGTCTCGGCCATCGAATCGGTCATAGAATTCGTCACGCTCAGGATATGGCGGTCCGCCGAAAGGCATTGCCTGCTTCAAACGGGCCAGGACGCGCTCGCGCGCTGACCGGCGTTCCTCCTCGGTCAAACGAGACGGTGGCTTCGACTGGCTCACCTGGTTCCCGGGTAGGAAAGTCACCAGTACGGGCACGTCCTCACCCACGCCAGCGGGACGTTCCGTAAACTCCACTTTGCCGTCGCGATACACACCGGCAAGTGTCAACAGGATCGGCATGATCGGGACCTCCTCCCTATCCGGCATGATAGCAGACCCGAGAGCGAACTCGGCAGGCTGAATTCCTTTCATCCCGTGGGTCTCATCCCCGTTTCACGGCCCCGGCCCGCAACCCGCGGGTAATGGTTGGTTCCCGAGGTTTGCCCATGCGCATCACTGCCTTCTGGCTGGGAGCTCAGACCTTCCTGCAGTCCGTCAGCATAGCCAGGTCCGGCCGACGGCAGTGGTGCCGCGTACTCTGTTCGGACGGAGATTCCAGCAATTCTCGAAGAGTCGTGAAAGGTTCTTCTCGGCCGGCCGCACTATACTGAACGGAGACGAGGATTTGTCGGGAGACAGATGGCGATGAACGACTGGGCTGCGGCGGATCATCGATCAACGGGTATCCTCTTCAGTGCGGGCACCGCCAGCGGGCTATCGGACATCGAGCTACTGGAACGCTTCCTGTCTGGTCCGAACGAGTTTTCCGAGGCGGCGTTCGAGACGTTGGTTTTGCGGCACGGCCCCATGGTCTTCGCCGTTTGCCGCAGGATCGCGGTCGATCGACACGACGCCGAGGACGCCTTTCAAGCCACGTTCTTGATCCTGGCCAACAGAGCGCGGTTGATTCGCGAGCACCGGTCGGTGGCAGGCTGGCTGCACGGCGTTGCCCTCCGCGTCGCGCCGGGTCCGGTCGAGAACGGCGAGAAGAAAAGCTGAGGAACGAAAGTTCGGTGAGATGATGAGCCGCGAGCTCAATGCCGACGCAACGCGTCCGGAGGACGGAGGGGTCGACAGTGAGGCGCTCCATCAGGAGGTGCAGAGACTCCCGCGCAAGTACCGGGAGGCGATCATCCTCTGTTATCTCGAGGGCATGACTCATGAGGCGGCTGCGAGCACGCTTGGCTGCCCTCCCAGCACGCTCGGGATCAGGCTGATGCGGGCCCGTAAGCAGTTGAAGGCCAGGCTGACCCGTCGCGGGATCTCGCGTCCCGGAGGAGCGGGGTTCGTGGCTCTGCCGCAGCGGATCTCCGCACCGGCACTGTCGGACTCTCTGGTCAGGTCCACAGCACACCTTGTGCTCGAGACCGCATCCGGCGGAGCGGTCTCCTCGACGGGTTCGTGCCTGATGGCAGAGATCTTGAAGAGCATGGCGATGCTCCGGTGGGCCAGGATCGCCACGGTCGCCATCGCAACGACAGTGGCGATGGCCTCCCTCGCCGGAGTTCTCGTTCGATCGCAGCTCTTCGCGGTGATGCCGCCAGCGAACCAACACGCCGACCAACCGCCGCTGTTCCAGGTCGGTCAGAAGGTTGTGACAAAATACCCGACTCCCCTCCAGGACGGAGACGCTGCCGTTGTCGACGACGACAGCCAGTTCCGGATTTACACTGTCGAACAGGTCGATGGCAATCAGGTCAAGATTGCCTCTTCGGGGGTGGTCGGCTGGGTGGTAGACACCAGACTGGTTCCGCTCGACCAGGCGATCGACTTCTATTCGAGCGAAATCAAGATCAACCCCATCAAGGTTGATGCATTTTGCCGGCGAGGGCTCGTCTGGAAGTGGATGAAAGTACCGGATCAAGCTGTGGCTGATTTCACCGAGGCGATCCGGCTTCAGCCGGATAGCTTTGTCGCCCTTGTCAACCGTGGAAATGTTTACCTCGATCGGAAGGAGGACTACGATAAAGCGATCGCCGACTATACGGAGTCGATACGCCTCTGGCCGGCTTATTCCTATCACTACGTCAGCCGAGCACATGCCTGGGCTGTGAAGCGCGAATTCGACAAGGCAATCGCGGACTGCGACGAGGCGATCCGGCTCGATCCGAAGCTGACCGAAGCGTATTTCTGGCGGGGCCTTGCGCTCGCCCAGATAGGGGAGACTGAAAAAGCCATCGAAGATGACAGCGAGGTCATTCGCCTCGAGCCCAAAGAGGCCCGAGCCTACGAAAACAGGGGAACCGAATGGCTCAAGAAGAATGATCTCGACAAGGCGCTCAGCGATTACACCGAGGCCATTCGCCTGAGGCCGGACCATGCCTTGAACTACAACAACCGTGGCAGCGTCTGGGCAAGGAAGGGCGAATACGAGAAAGCGTTTGCCGATTACGATCAGTCCATCCGACTCAACCCGAAGTTGTCTGCCGCTTACGAGGGTCGCGGCTTGACCTGGAAAAGCAAGAACGAACAGGCGAAAGCCATCGCCGACTTCGACGAGGCGATTCGTCTCGATCCCAGGAACTCCGGCGCTTTTTTCAGCAGAGGTCAGGCTCGGGCCGCGATGAATGACTATGGCAGGGCGATCGCCGACTACGATGAATCCCTCCGACTGGAGCCAAACTCCGCATTGACATATCTCAATCGTGGACTGGCCTGGGACAAGAAAAACGACGACGATAAGGCCATCAGCGACTATACCGAAGCTCTTCGACTGGGCTCGGTTGATGCGTGGGCGCTGAATCAACGCGGACGCGTTTTCGGCGACAGGGGCGAGTACGACAAGGCACTCGCCGATCTGGACAGGTCCATCCAGCTCGACGGCAATGACGCCTCGTCGTACTTCAATCGGGGATTCGTCCTCCATGCGATGAAGAAGTACGACGAGGCTCTCAAGGACCTCGACCGGGCCATCCAGCTCAATCCTCGTGATGCACTCGCCCTCCTCGAACGCGGCAAGACATGGCTGCACGCTGACCTGGACACCAAGGCGATCTCAGATTTCACTCAGGCTCTTCAGCTCGACCCCCGGAACGGCGAAGCCTTCATCTGGCGCGGTTGCGCCCGGAGGAACACGAAGGCGTACGACGCAGCCCTGTCCGACTTCAACCAGGCCGTTCGCGTGGCTTCGGACTATGCGGATGCATACGAACGCCGCGCGTGGCTGCTGGCTACGTGCCCCGATGGAAGGTACCGCGACGGCAAGAAAGCCGTGGACTCGGCCACAAAGGCCTGCGAGCTGACAGGATGGAACAACTCTGACGCCCTCCTCACGCTCGCCGCCGCCTACGCCGAAGCCGGCGACTTCGATCTCGCCGTGAAATGGCAGACGAAGGCCAACGAGCGCTTCTCCAAACCGGAAGACAAAGAAGCTGGCGAAACGATGCTGAGACGCTTCCAGGCGAAGCAGCCGTACCGAGAGGAGTAGACTTGGCCACAGAAGTACGGCGCGAGCAGATCCAAGCCGCTGTTTTCCGCCTGCGACGCTTCTGCAGCTCTTGATGAAGAACGTTCTCTCACCACGCGACGAGCGCGCGGCCCAGGTGCGACACCGGCCCGAAGGGATCCAAGGTGAAGCCACCCACAATCTTGGGAAACGATACCGCGCCTTTGTGGAATGATGCTGGCACCCTTCCCATCCCTGTCGCCGATTGCAGCGAGTCACCAGAGACCCGACCGCGAGGGCGTTGCCCAGGTAGCCAGCGGCGTCGCATCTTGACCGCATCCCTACGCTAAAAGGACATGCATCGGGTTGCGGGAAGGCAAGGCGGCTTCACGGACCCGGATCGAACATCCAGCTTGCAGCAACACCTATGATTCGACTTGGCCTCTGCTGCATCTTCCGGGACGAGCCCATCAAGTTCTTCAACACGACGGCGGCAGCGGTCGGGAGAATGAGCCGTGCCGATGGCTTGCAGAAACTCGACCGGCTCTGCATGGCCAATGCCGGGGCATTGCTGAGTGCGTTCGAGTTCTGTGCCCGCAACCAGATCGGCTGCTTTCGAATCAACAGCCAGATCCTGCCGCTCAGGACTCATCCCCAGCTTGGATACCGGATGGAGGAGCTTCCCGGCGGCGATGCGATCGTCTCCAGGTTCAGGCAATGTGGGGAATTCGCGCGGCAGGCCCGCCTGCGAGTCTGCTTCCATCCCGACCAGTTCGTCGTCCTGAACTCGCGCCGGGCCGAGGTGGTGGCAGCCTCGATTCGCGAACTCGAGTACCAGTCCGAGGTTGCCGAGTGGGTCGGTGCCGACGTGGTGAACATCCACGGGGGTGGTGCCTATGGCGACAAGGCAACGGCCCTGGACGATTTTGCGCGGAACCTCGAGCGTCTGTCGCCCCGCGCCCGCAGCCGGCTGACGGTCGAGAACGACGACACCATCTTCACACCGGCCGATCTGCTGCCCCTCTGCCGCGCCGAGGGGTTGCCGCTGGTCTACGACGTGCATCACCACCGCTGCCTGGTGGATGGCCTCAGCGTGGAAGAGGCCACCGGGATGGCCATCGCCACCTGGAATCGCGAGCCGCTCTTTCACATCTCCAGCCCTGTCGCCGGGTGGAAGGGAGCACAACCCGAGCGGCACCACGATTTCATCGAGATCCACGACTTCCCCGGCTGCTGGCTTGGCCTTGACCTGACCGTGGAGGTCGAGGCCAAGGCCAAGGAGCTAGCGGTGCTGAAGTTGAGGGCCGAGCTCCAGCAGAGGATCGCGGGAAAGTCGAAATAGCGAGTCGCCGCCAGGCCGTGCTCAGAGGCAACCATCGACCAGAGCCTGCGGTCGAGGTGCGCGCTTTTCACGAGTGAGTGAAACACTCTGCTCTCCGGCTCGTGCCGCATTTTACGGTAGTGAGGGCGGTTTGCATGACTGGCGTAACATCTGGGCAAACATTGCGTTTTGGGAAAATAAGACCATTGGGAAATTTGGAGAAAGTTCTTTAAGCCACTGGGTTTGGCGTGACGAAGCTTATCTGTGAGTTGGCGGTTCCGGGCCGGAGGCGGAGTCTCATGGTCCGTGAATCGGTGAGCGCTGAAGTTCGTCGGGAGTGTACCTCGTGGAGCGTCCGATGTTGAGAAAACTACCGTTGGTTGCCCTGCTTGCCCTGGGACTGGGGCTGGGGGTTACCGCGCGCCCGGCCCAGGCAGCGAGTTATGCTGGTGGTGCCTCGTGCCGAGTTTGCCCCGTGCCCCAGGAGTGTGGCGGGCATGTCCAGTATCAACTCCAGCGTCAAACGGTACTCCGGAACGTGCAGGAGACCGTTTATGAGACGCAGCAGGTTCCCTGCGTGCGGACCGTCTGCGAGACGGTGATGCAGCCGCGGACCATCACGACGACCCGCAACGTCGTGGAGCAGCACGTGCGTGAGGAGGCCTACACGGTCAACCGTCCGGTGTATCGCACGGTGAGCCGTGAGGTCCAGTACACCGTGCAACGGCCGGTGCAGCGGACGATCTGGAAAGACGTGACCTACACCGTCTACCGCCCGGTGCGCGAGACCCATTACGAGACCAGGTCGTACACGGTCAGCCGCCCGGTCCGGGAGACGGCGATCAAGACCTGCGTCTACAACGTGTGCCGGCCGGTGCGCGAGACCTCGTTCAAGGAGGTGACCTACACGGTCTGCCGACCCGTGAGCGAGACCATCGTGCGGACGGTGAACCAGACGGTCTGCCGCCCGATCCAGGAAACGTGCTACAAGACGGTGTGCTACACCGTCTGCCGGCCGGTCCAGAAAACCTGCTACCGTACGGTGCCCTTCACCGTGCAGGTGCCGGTGCAGACCACGGTGCTGCAAAGCCAGCCGACCACGGTGATGGTGCCGGTGCGCCAGACGGCCTACAAGCAGGTGCCCTACACGGTGTGCCGCCCCGTGAGCGAGACGGTCATGAAGGAATGCCGCTACACCGTGCGCGTGCCCGTGCAGCGGACCGAGATCAAGACCTGCTCGTATACCGTCTGCCGCCCCGTGCGGGAGACGGTCATGAAGGAGTGCCGCTACACGGTTTGCCGGCCGGTCCAGACCACGACCATGAAGACCGTGTGCAAGACGGTCTGCAATACCGTCCAGGAAACCCAGTACCGCGACGTCTGCGAGCAGGTCTGCGTGCCGCACACCGTCACCAAGCAGGTCACGCGCGAGTGCGGCGAGTGGGTGACGCAGCAAACCTGCTCGCCCGGCAAGACCGTCTGCATCAACGGCTGCCTGGTGCAGGCGCCCCCGACGGTTTGCGAGAAGAAGGTCTGGTGCCCGCGGACCGTCGTCGAGAACGTCTGCTGCACGGTCTACGAATCGCAGACCATCCGCAAGCAGGTCCCTGTCACCGTCTGCCGCCAGGTCCCCACGACCATCACCGAGCAGGTGCCCGTCACCACCTGCACCATGGTGGCCGAGGAGCAGGTGAAGATGGTGCCCGTCACCACCTGCCGCATGGTCCAGGAAACGATGACCAAACAGGTTCCCTACACCGTCTGCGAGTACGTGGCGCAGGAGCAGGTGAAGATGGTGCCCGTCACCACCTGCCGCATGGTGCAGGAAACCTGCATGAAGACGGTTCCCTACACCGTGTGCAGCACCGAGGCCCGCACGGTGAACCGCTGCGTGCCGGTCTGCGTGACCAAGATGTGCAACAAGACCGAGTACCGCCAGGACCCGTACACGGTCACCAGCTATGTGCCTGAGAAGCAGTACAGGCAGGTGCCCTACACCGTCACCCGGACCATCCGCGAGACGGTGTGCAAGCAGGTCCCCTGCACCGTCACCCGGATGGTTCCGCAGACGTGCGTCAAGCGCGTGCCGGTGACCGTCTGCCGCATGGTGACCGAGCAGCAGGTCAAGCAGATTCCGGTGACGACCTGCCGCAACGTGTGTGAAACGCGAACCTGCCAGGTGCCCGTCACCACCTGCCGAACCGTGGCCGAGCCCTGCGTCAAGAAGGTCTGCCAGACCGTTTGCGAGATGGTGACCGAGCCCTGCGTGAAGACCGTCTGCCAGACCGTCTGCGAGATGCAGACGGTGCAGTGCGTGCGCAAGGTTCCCTACACCACCTGCCAGCAAATCGTCGAGCCGAAGACGATCGTGTGCCCGGTGACGGTGCCCAGGCAGGTGACCGAGATGAAGACGGTCTGCGTGCCGAAGACCATCTGCAAGCAGGTCCCGGTCGAGGTCTGCGTCCAGGTGCCGGTGACGGTCTACTGCGAGCCGGCCGCCGTGCTCCCCTCGTCGCAGAGCGTCGTGGCCTCCAGCCAGTCGCTGCCGGTGTGCACCGTCCCGCCCTGCGATCCGTGCGACGCCCGCCACCCGCTGTTCGGGCGGCTGGGCGGCCTGTTCCATCACTGAGTCGCGGGCCCGCGCCCTCGACTGCTCGATCGATCACCTCTCTTCAACGCTCCCCAACTGCAAACGCCTGCCGGAACTCATCCGGCAGGCGTTTTTTCATTCGGGGACCGAGAGACGTCAGCCGGCGCTGAATACTCCGCGGGCCGTCAATACGAATCGGAGCCGATGACCTCGCCATCGGCGCGCGTGGCGAGCGCCTGCCAGACGCCCGAGGGAGGGAGGTTCGTCCACGATCCGTCCTTCATCTGGGCAGCACCGCTGGGATTGCCGGTGAACCTATCACATGGCCACGTGTCGATTGTTTCCTTGATGAATCGCACGGAACCATCGCCCATCAGGACGTTCACGCCGCCGGGATGCAGGCTCGATGATGAGAAGACCTGCGCGTACGTCGCAGCCGCAGCTATGGCCTTGTCGGCATTCATCGGGTAGAACGTCGAGGCCAGGGTGTCACCCCAGTTGCCGGTGAAGTACCAGCCGTATTCGGAGTAAGTCGGACTGGTACTGCCGCCCGGGCCGCGGAACAGTGTCGTGGCCTTCTCGAGCACGAAGATGGTGTTTCCGAGGCCATCTGTAATTGAGTTGAACGGTATAGGTGAAATATCGTTGAAGCAACCGTTGGACTGGCGCCTCGTGACCTGGGGCACGACGCAGCTCGGAGGGGAGGCTAGCGCATTCACGAACATTGATCCCGCGCAACCGGAGTAACTCGTGAACACGCCTAGCAAGTTCTCACCCTCGGCTGCAAGTCCGTGCGACGCCATCCTCTCCGTGTCGATCTCCCGGGCGATGCCGGACGAAGGATCGCTCGGACACGCAAAGGTACTCACGGCGACAGCGTGAACTGTCCTGTTCTCGTACCCGATGATGGTGAGCGACTGGTTGATCGCGCTGTCAAGTGCGCCCTGCTCGAGATCGGGCAGGATCATGACCAGGAAGCTCTTGTCGACGATCGTGGATGTGCAAGGGGGATGTGGGCCGGCGTAGCGTGGATCGTATGTCATCATCCGGCCCGGTGGCAGGCTGCCGAAGCGGTCGTGGTACGAGTGCAGCGCAATGCCGAGCTGCCTCAGGTTTCCCGCGCACTGAATTCGCCTGGCGGCCTCGCGTGCCGATTGCACCGCCGGCAGTAGGAACGCGATCAGCAAGCTGATCGTGGCCATCGCGACCAGCATCTCGATGAGCGTGAACGCTCCCGCCGTCCGCCGACCCCTCATGTCCCTCGCTCCACCGGCCGCTCACTGCGCAGGCGCATGATCCGGCGCGTGCCCTGACTGCGCCACCTGCGCCCGAGGACCCCCGCGATCGCTAGGAAGAGGCAGCCCAGGGCAAGGAACCATAGTCCGGGTGACATCGTCGACCGGCTGCGACCCGGCTGATCGAGCTCGGGCAGGCCGAATGCCGTCAGCGTAAACTCCGATTCCGGCACGGGGCCCGGTCGGACTCGATCGAAACTAAATTGCCGCGTCTCAAGCGGGTGCGTCTCGGAGAGTGAGATTGGCAGCGGAATTCCATCGACGGAGTCTGCATACTCAACCCGGCCATGCCACGTGACGTCCTCATGCCGGCCCACGAGGAATTCCCATTCTCGCAGGACCCAGTCCTCCTCGGGGCTGACCAACCACCAACCGGGAATGGCGGGATACTTCTGGACCGGGTGCCACCTGAACTCAATCTTCAGAAACTTCTTGCCGTTATGGATCTCCTCGCTCACATGCTTTAACTCGAACGTTGGGTGCGCCATCGTTTCCGCGATAGACATAGCCTTGAAGGTGATCGGCGCGAAGACGTACCGAGCGAAATCACTACCCATGTCGTTGGCGACATTCGGGTCGAGACCGCCCCCGAAGTCCTTGATCTCTAAGGGCCTGCCCGTGCCGATCGCCCTGAGACGGAAAGAGTACCTCGGGTTGATGCAAGATACGAAATGATAGCCCTCGTCCTTGCCCCCGGTGCCCGAGCTGGTCGAGCTGCGCTTCAGTCTCGATGGCCCGTTGATAGCGAACACGTAGTGTATCGAGGTTCGCTGTTCCTTCTTCGTCCGCGGATCGAGTTGGGTGTGTACGCTGGTTCCCTCAATGTGGATGCGAGACAGTCGCTCCTCAAGGCGCTTCAGTGCGGCCGGGTACTCGGTCAGCACGCGCTCCTTGAGCGGACCATCATCCTGGACCGAGCCTTGGCTCTGCGTGCAGGCCGTGAGCAAAAAAAAGAACGTCGTGAACTTGCACATGAGAATCACCTCGTGCGCGAATTACAGGCAGGTGGTTCAATATGTCCTCAGGCCCGAGGTATCCTTCTGGGTCGGCCCCACCGCTGCGTACCCCAACTCCGTCACCCCCCTGCACGAACCATCACCAAGCCCCTCGGGAGACGCGCGCTATTTACAAGTCACTGTCGCCTCGTCGGTCTGGGAAGTGGGGGAACAGTGCAACCCGTTGTCGCCCGCGCTGTCACCTCCGAGCCCGAGATCGCGGATGATTCGTTCCACGGGGCCAGGCTACCCGGTTCCAACTACATCGCCTGGCAGGCGCAGTCCATAGGTTTTTGCGTGTCTTTACACTGGCAGTTGTGACAGTCTTGCGCGTCCGGACAGGTACTCGCACTGCCGTCTGGAGTCCGCTGTCTGCAATTGCCATTGTTTACGTCGTACTCGCACGTGTTTCCCTCGCACGCACAGCCTTGCTGCGGCGGTTGGACCGCGGCGTGGGCGACAGTGCTCGTGAACGCCACCGTGGCAAGAAAGAGGAAGACGAAGCCAACGCCCGCAAGGCAACCGGCCATAATGCTTCTCATTGTGGACACCGGGATTTCCCTCTGAAAAGGATCGGAAAACGGAGCCATTTGGTGAGCTCGTGAGCCCAATAAGGTCCTAGTGACCTTGCTTTTCTACGGCGGTCCCCGAAACCTTGAGCTCGAGTTGTGGGTGCACTCCGTCATTCGAATAAACTGTTATCTGGGCCAAGACTTTGCCGGCCTTCCGGGGTTTCACAACAACGTTCATGCGGACACTCGCATTCGCTGCAATGACTTTCGGCATGTCATCCAATCGAATGCAATAGGTTAGTCTGCAACCCGACGAAGCGCCGACCAGGCGAACGGGCTTTGAGCTTCGATTGACGAGCTGAAACTCGAAGAACTGTTCCGTTTCGACATCCAGGGGGCCGACGTCGCGGGATGACGGCTCGGCTCCCAACCCCGTCGTGGCTGGCCCACCAAGCTCGATCGCGGCGCCGGTCAGAAAACACACACAGGAGGCTAAAAAGCACGATCGGACGCTGAGGATCTTCATATCTGTACCGCGGCTTCAGTCGGAGCCCCTCGTAAGGCAACCGGGTTACCCAATGCGCCCGCGAATCCGGAGCGCGAGCGTCGGCCGCCTCGGAATGTCAATAAAGAGCGTGACCGTTTCATCAACCTCGCCCGGGGGTCGGTCGGTAGCAACGGTGATGCTCAGTTCGAGGTCGGAGTTTGGTCCTAGTGTCCTGAGTTACAAATTCACCAAATAACCTTGACTTATCATGTATTCGTCATATAATCTCTCAAAGGAGATTTATGATGAATAAAGGTGGTCGCCCCAAGGCTACTCTCACTTTGAATGATGTCGAGCGTCAGAAACTCGAAGCGTGGTCGCGCCGGCCCAAGACCAGCCAGCGTCTCGCCCTCCGTTCGCGGATCATCTTGGCTTGCGCTCAAGGTTTCGATAATCAGGAAGTCGCCGCACAGCTCCGGGTGAATGTCGTGACGGTCGGGAAATGGCGGAAACGTTTCCTCCTCGATCGTCTCGACGGCCTGTCCGACGAGCCAAGGCCGGGGGCGCCCTGCAAAATCACGGACGCAATGGTCGAGGCCGTTGTGACCAAGACTCTGGAGGAGAAACCCAAGGCCGCCACGCATTGGAGCACTCGGGGCATGGCGGAAGCCGTCGGCTTGTCTCAGACAGCGATCTCGCGTATCTGGCGAGCGTTCGAGTTGAAGCCTCACCGCAGCGAGACGTTCAAGCTTTCCACGGACCCCTTTTTCATCGAGAAGGTCCGCGACATCGTCGGGTTGTATATGAGCCCGCCGGAGCGCGCTATCGTCTTGAGCATCGACGAGAAGAGCCAGGTGCAAGCGTTGGACCGTACCCAGCCGTTGCTTCCCATGGGGCCTGGCCAGGCGGAGAGGCGAACTCCGGATTATGTACGCAATGGGACGACTTCGCTGTTCGCCGCCTTGGACGTCGCGACAGGTCGTGTGATTGGCAAATGCTACCGTCGCCATCGACAACAAGAATTCCTCAAATTCCTCAACGAGATCGATAGCCAGATCGCCAAAGCACCAGGCGTCGAGATTCACCTCGTCATGGACAACTACGGCACACACAAAGCTCCAGCCGTGAAGCGGTGGTTCGCTCGCCATCCCGAGTATCATCTGCATTTCACTCCCACCAGCGGCTCTTGGCTGAACCAGGTTGAACGATTCTTCGCGGAGATTACCGAGAAGTGAATTCGCCGTGGAGTATTCCGGAGCGTGGCGGCGTTGGAACAGGCGATCCATGAATTCCTGGCAAAACACAACGTAAATCCCAAGCCTTTCGTATGGACGGCAGATGCTGATATGATCTTAGATCGAGTGGCGAGGGTTTGTGAGCGAACTTCTAACTCAGGACACTAGCGAAGCAGGGACACCCCTCGGCGTTATGCATCTGCAAGAAGACCTTGCGCCAGGATCCGGACAGAAGCGACCGTCGCGTTCATGAGCCGGAAAAACACGGTGCACGGGCTGCCGCGCTTCTGCAACCCGAAGGATTTTGTGGGCTGGTCCACGAGGAGTCGCTCGCCAGCTACGTACCTGGCCGCAACTGCTAACGAGCCAAAACGGTAGTAACCGGCAGAAAGAACGGCCACGATGCCGAGCGCGGACAGGGCTGCCGCTAGGGAAAAGGGCGTGACGGCCGCGCGTGTCCCTCGCAATTTGACCATGCCATCCTCAGATGCCATGCCAAAGCCGGGCACCAGCTGCAATGGCTCAGAAATGCGCCCGGATTGTCCCGAGACCTTATCCCAATTCGGATGATCCGAGTTTAATTGGAACATTTCGGTCTGTCAAGAATTTTCTGAAATCTCTATTGTCGACCCTTGGCGGACAGGACGATGACCGGCTACCGCTCACACGGGTGGCCTGGCTCTGTCGGTCCAGCGGCCTCGCACGCCGCCCTCGCGGCCGGCGTGCTCCCCTCGGCGCAGAGCGTCGTGGCCTCCAGCCAGTCGTTGCCGGTGAGCACCGTCCCGCCCTGTGATCCGTGCGACGCCCGCCACCCGCTCTTCGGGCGGCTGGGCGGCCTGTTCCATCACTGAGTCGAAGGCCCGCGCCCTCGACTGCTCGATCCATCACCTCTCTTCAACGCTCCCCAACCGCAAACGCCCTCGGGATTCAACCCCCGAGGGCGTTTGTTATTGGAGGACGATCCTGCTGATTCTGACTCTCCACTTCACGAGCGCACCGCCGTGGCCTGGTCGAAGACCCGGCAGAAGTTCCCGCCGCCGACCTTGGCGATCCCGGTGGGCGTGAAGCCCTGTTGCAGCATCTCCATCACGGCCGCCGTGAAGAACCCGCCCGAAAGCCCCGTCCAGGCGGCGTTCGTGGACTGGCCCGGCCGTGCCGAGAGGATGTCGCTGTCGGTGCCCATGCCCACGTGGTCGATGCCGATGGCGTCGGCAAGAGCCTTGATCCCGCCAATGTACTCGCTCAGCGAATCGGAGAGCTTCGTCCACACGCCGACCACGCCGCCGGCGTCAGCGATCACCCGGGCCTTTTCCTTGCTGATCAAGCGCGGGGCCATCATCCGGGCCATCCGGGCATTCTTCCCCGCCCGCGTGTCGAGGCTGGTGTGCGAGACGATCACCGGATGAGCGGATACCTTCAGAGCGGCGAGCACCGTGTCGTGGCTCGCGTGCGCAAGGTCGACAAGGATCCCCAGCCGGTTGCACTCGCTGATGACGTCCGCACCAAACGGCGTCAAACCGCCCAGGCTCGCGGGCTCGGTGTAGATGTCGCCGAGCGGCTTGACCTTGTCGCCCTTGTCATGCAGCAACTGGAGATGCCGCAGCCCGCGCCGGTAGATCTCCTCGACGCGCTCGAGGTGCCCTTCCAGGAAATGGGCTCCCTCGACCGACTGGACGATGGCCGGCTGGCGCTTCTCGTGAGCGGCCTGGAGGTCCTTGAGGTTCAATGCGCGGGTCAGGCCTCCCTTGGCCACCATTCCGTCGATCGCGGTGAGCCCCTTCGTGAAGGTGCCGTAGGGGTCGGGGTCATTGAAGCCTATGCGGAAGGCGGCGCAGACGGCCGTCAATCCGGAGCGCCGGATCTCCTCAGCCAGGTCGAGCTCGGACTGAGGCGTTTGCTGCTCCTTGCGCCGCGCATCCCCCCGTTCCCCGCCGGGCGTGACATGGTTGTGCATATCAATGCCGATGCTGGCGGCGAGGATCTCCTGGACCTGCGGAGAGTCCTTGGCGTCCTGCGCGCACAGCCATCCCGGCACAAGCCACCCCGCGGCGCTGGCCCCGACTGTGGCTGACAGGAATTCACGCCGCGTCGAAATCCGATGCATGAGAACCCCCTGGATCTGGGTGAGCGCTGAGTTGCGGGACCGCTACGGAAGGCGAGCGCAAGGACTCGCCGGATCGGATGGCGCGACCCCATCGACGGCGCCATGATAGCGGCGGGCTCGACTCCAGGCTTGTGAGGAACTCTAAAATCGCCTTCATCAATACGGTGCCGAGCACCCGGGAATCATGAGAGTGATTGGCTCTCCGGATGGCAAGACCATCGCCGTGCCAACGCAGAGTTCCCGACGCATCGAATCCCGGTGCCGCTGGTGTATAATGCTCCGACCATGGCCAAACGCGCTTCGCTCGATGACAGGCTCGCCGCCGTGCGCCGGCTCCGCGATCGGGAGGCGTCGGCGGAGCTCACGGCCGAGCTGAAGGCAGGCATCGCCGACCGCTCGAACCTCATTGTGGCCGCGGCTGCGGCGATCGCCGGCGACCGCGGCATCATGGAGCTGGCCGGGCCGCTGTGCTCGGCCTTTGCGCGCTTTCTGATTGACCCCGTCAACAACGACCAGCTCTGCCGGGCGAAGCTGGCGGTCATCCAGACGCTCGACCGGCTCGAGCACGAGGACCCCGACGTCTTCCTCAAGGCCGCACGCCACGTCCAGATGGAGCCCGTCTGGGGCGGCAAGGTGGACACCGCTGCGCCGTTGCGATCAGCCGCCCTGGTGGCCCTGACGCGGATCAATGCCCCGGGCCTCCTCACACTTCTGGTCGATGGCCTCGTTGACCCGGAGAAGGACGTGCGGATCTCGGCCGCCAGCGCGCTGGGGGCTTACGGCTCGGAAGCCGCGGGCATGCTGCTGCGGCTGAAGGCCCGGATCGGCGACCCGGAGCCGGACGTCCTCTCCGAATGCCTGGGCGGTCTGCTGACCTGCAATGCCGCGGAGAACCTGCCTCTCGTCACGAGCTTCCTCGACCGGGATGACGACGCCGTACAGGAGGCCGCCCTGCTGGCCCTCGGCCGGTCGCGGCTCCCCGCGGCGTTCGAGGCTCTGCGCCGGTTCTGGGAGAGCCGGCCGCCCATGGTCCTGCGCGAGACGACCCTCCTGGCGCTGGTCATGCTTCGCTTGCCGGCCGCGACCGAATTCCTGATTGGCCTGCTGGCCGACGAGAGCGAAACCACGGCCCTGGCGGCTCTGTCGGCGCTCAAGGTCCACGTGCATGATCCCAGAATGCGCCAGCGGATCGCGGATGCGGTTCTCCAGCGTGACCTGCCCGCGCTTCAGGCGAGGTTCGAGAAGGACTTCCGGCCCGATGGAGCGACGTCGGACCCGCCAGGATGACTGACCTGCCGGCTCGGCCGCTGCCGCTATTCCGAAACGGGCGCGGGAGAAGCCGGGCCAGGCCCTCCAGGCCAGGGCCCTGGGGCTCGAGGCGTACCGGAGCTCTACTTGAATTGTTCGAGGTGAACGATGCTGCCGGTCATTTCATCCGCGGTGTCGTGGTTGAGCAGCTGAAGCACGCGCAGCAATAGCAGGCCGTACTGCCGACTGCCCAGCTGTCGCGACACGATGATCCCGGCATGAGACCGGCCAGCCGCCATCCATTCGTTGTGGAGCGGAGCGAAGTCGCGGATGTTGAACGTCAGAATGGCCCGGCCTTCACCCGCGGCGAAGGCGAGTTGCTGCTCGTCCGTGGCCGTGTCGAGGCCGGCCTCCTCGGTCCTCAACACATCGTGTCCACGGTTGCGCAGGTCGTCGGCCAGTCGGGTCATGATGTGGCGGTCGAAGTAGAGCCGGAGGAACAGGCCCTCAGGAGCCGGAGTATTCGGCATGGGCCTGCTCTTCCTGAGCCATCAGCGCGCTGATCTCCTCTCGGTGGTCGGAATAGTAACTCAGCGCATGGAATACCTGGGCATCCGTCAGTCCCAGGGCTCCGGCGATCTCGGCGATCGTTTCCCCGCGCAGATGAAGGGTCGCGACATGGCGGACGCTGACGCGCAGGCCGTCAACCACGGGCTCTCCGCCGCAGACGCCCTCGAGCCGGACAATGTGCGGATGCTCCGTCCTGACGGTGCTGGACATCCCGAACCTCCTCGACAGGAAATTAACGATCTCGCAGCTATTATAGCCTTGCAGGGCGCTCTTGCATGCAGTGCGCGGGACATCGGCGACGAATGTCAAAGCCGCGGCCGGGGCGGTCCCCGCGGTGGTGACTCATCCCAACAGCGGGGCTACGCACGATGCTCCAGGACGTTCGGTCTGCGCGCCGGCGTCATCCAGAATCGACCCGGCACTTGAACTCGAACTGACGCAGCCCACCGGGGCGAATCAACGTCTCATCACTCGCGCAAGGGTTTCATCCATTCGAGCTGCTTGTCGACGTTGTCGGCCAGCCGGTACTGGCGGGCATGGTTGGCGATGAGCGGGCCGAGCACCTCGATCCGCTCCAGGCGCGCCTCACCCATGCCGGCCTCGGCACAGTAATTGAGGTAGCCCATCTTCTGGAGGTCAATCCCCATGAGCGCCACGGCCACGCGATCGGCGGCCAGCCAGTCCAGGCTGGCGACAGCCACGCGTTGCTCGACGGGCGTGCCGCCCACCGGTCCATTGCCTTCCATCCCCTGGAAGCCGTCGATCACGGCGAGGTCCGGGCGCAGCCGGGAAGCCAGGGCGTAGAGATTGTATTGCAGTCCGTGGAAGCCGTTGCCGTGCACGATGGGTTTGTCGGTCGTGGCACCCGCCTTGCTACCTGGGCCCCAGCGGAAGCCGGGGTCCTTGACGGGTGCGCCGACGACGATGTTCTTGAGGGAGAGTGTGGCCACCACGCGATCGTGGGTCTTCATCCTGGCGGCGGAGATCACGAAGTGGCCGCGGTCCAGCAGCAGCCGCGCCACGCGGAGGGGATGCGGCCGCATGTCGTTCTGGTCCACCGCGTAGACGGTCTCGACGGCCGTTCCGTCCAGGTCCACGAGCTTCGCCCCGTATTTCCGGGCCAGCGGCATGTATCCGTAGTTCGAGAACCCTTCGGATGTGGGCCCGTTCGCCGCCGATTCGGCGATGACGACGTTCCTGTGTTTGCCGATCGAGCGCAGGAACTCGAGGATGCCCTCGACGGCCTGTGCCGGCGTGGCTGCGAGCGCATTGTCAATTGCCACGAGGTTCGGCTTGATGACCACGGGACGCTCGCCGATGGACGCGGCAATCTCGGCTCGCAGCCGACGCAATCCGTCGAAGACGATGCCGGCATGGTCGTCGCCGGCTGACAGGGCCACGCGGGCCGCTGGCTGCCGCGCCGGCTCCGTCCACGCGGCACCGGCCCCCATGCCCGTCCATCCGCCAAGCCCCCATGCCGCGCCGCCCGCAAGCGACGCGCGGAAGATCTCCCTCCGAGTCATGGAATGGTGATTGATCATAAGAGCGCCCTTTCAGCGTGGTGGGGTGGGCAGGCTGGACCGTCGCGGTACCGGCGGGATGACGGCTACGCATCGCCGTCGGGCTCATTCTATCACCCCCCGAGCGGCCCGGGGAACGGGCTAGGTCGCGAATCGGCCCGGATGAAACGACGAAGCCGGCCACGCCAGGCAACCCCAGCCGCCGGCTTCGTTTCGTTGTGCCCGTCTTTCGCGACGGCTGAACCGTGATGGGACACGGCGCAGAGCGTCAAAGCCCACACTCCCACGGGGGGCGGGGGAGCGCGGTGGCCGCGCTGCACGATTTCATCAGGTTTCCACTCGACGGGGGGTCGTCCGCGTCCGGGCTGCTTCAATAAGAATCGGCGCTGAAGACTTCGCCCTGATTGCGCGAACCCAGGCCCCAGAGTGTCAACTGGCTGACCGAGTTCTTGAGGAAGCGGGCCGAACCGTCGGCCATGAGCACGTTGCATCCGCCCGGATGGCGGCTGCTGAGGCCGAAGTAGCCGATGTCATCGTCGGTATCGCCCAGGCCGTAGACGTCCGCGGCACAGTTCGGATAGGGCGGGTTCGGACCGACCAGGGTATTGCCGATCGTGTGAAAGAACAGCCCGACGCACCAGTCCTGGCCGAGCTCGCTGTAGGGATTGCCCATGCCGTTGGTCGCCGGGATTTGCTGAACACACTGCTGGAGCCAGGCATTGAAGCCGGCGCCGCCCGCCGGCATCAGCAATAAAGGGGAACCGGGAGCGGCCCCGGCCGGCAGGGTCGTACCCATCACGACGGCGTCCTGCGGCAGTTGCAGCGTGCCCTTCGTCGAGCCCTTGATCCACTCGCCCATGGCAATCGTGTTCGATGTGCCGTCGGTGACCGAGGCGACGGTGATCGAGCTGCCAAAGACCTGGAACATGCCGTTGGGGGCCGAGGCGCCCACCGGGACAATCTCGGCATAGAGGCTGTTGCCATACTGGTTCATGCTTGAACCGACCGAAGCGAAGTAGTTGTTGCCCGGGAAATTGTAGCTCTGGCCGGCAGGTCCGCCCGACCACTGGCCGAACGTGTCGGCACCGGCATCCGAGGGGCATAAAAAGACGCTGATGTTCCTGGTCGTACCCGTCGTCTGGCAGAGGTCGTCGTTGTTGTTGCTGGCGCTCTCGCAGACGATGTTGAAGTTCAAGGCATTGTAGATCGTTGTCTGCTCCAGGTAGGGCAGCATCATCGCATGTGCACTCCAGCAGCCCCATCCCTGGGCGACCTGGCCTTGAATCGTGCTGGTGTTGGTGCCGCCCGGCGGGAAGGCGTTGTTAACACCGTGGTAGTTGTGCATGGCCAGGCCAATCTGCTTCAGGTTGTTCGTGCACTGGGCGCGGCGGGCCGCCTCGCGGGCCGATTGGACGGCCGGCAAGAGCAACGAGATCAGGACGGCGATGATGGCGATCACCACGAGCAGCTCGATCAGCGTGAAGCCCGTGCGGCGCTGCCTGACCGTTCCGTAGGAAAGACGCATGACATGTACTCCATCACTTTCGGGGTGAGCTCGGAACCAGCAGTCTCGGGGGATCATGCTGGCTCTTCGAACCAGGAGGCGTATCGAATTGGTTCTGAATACCGGCTCTCGAGGAAGAGGACTGGAGCCGAGAAGCAGGAGCGGAACCGCCCCCGCACGTCAGACGATCAGGAAGAGGTCTTCGGGATACCCATCTCGGACTTCGGCGGCGATCCAAACTTGGGACGGGCCTTGGGCACCCGCGCGGCCTTGGAACGATCGATGACCTGCTGCGAGGGAGGAGGAAGCTTGGCCAGGTCGGTCTGGCCCTCGGGATCTCCACCACAGCCCGCACTTGCCGCCAGTGCGAGCACCGCCAGGCCCAGCACCGACTCGATCCACCTCGTTCGCATCGGAATCGTCTCCTCACGTCTCGTCCGAACCGGGAGCATCAGGCGGTCATGATCGAGAGGGGCATGACGCATGCGGAGAACCGGATGCCAGAAGGCCGAGGGCGGACGGCAGATGCCCCACGGCATGCGCCACGTGCTGCACATTGTACAGACCTGGGGCGGCCGAACATCGCCGGTTTTCAGGGCTTACGCCGTGATGCGGCCCTTTTATTTATGCGGATTCTTGCGTAAAGTCTGAGGTTTATGCAAGCTGGTTTCCGGAGCGCTTGTCATGGCCGTTCGAAACGGGCGATCGAGGTTCTGGCCTGAAATCAGCCGGCATCTCGCCAGGCTGGAGAAGAGCGAGTCGTGGCTGGCTCGCCGGCTGAACCTGCCGGTGCAGACGATTGCGTCATGGAAGCAGCGGAACCAGGTCCGGCGGGGCTGCCTGCCCCTTCTGGCCGAGATCCTGCACTGGGAGGGCCTGGACGAGGAAGCGGCCGCGGGCCTGGGCGTGGACCTGATTGACAACAAGGTCAGGGATCGATCGCGTGCCCATCCGACGGAGGAATCTCTGAGACGCGTTGACCTGGAGTACCGGGTCGCCGAAAAAACGTATCAGCGCTATGCCGGGCACTCGGTGCGGGTGCTCCAGACCCTGGGCGCAAACTGCTTCTACGCCTTCTCGGCCCCGACCAACACGCCCTACGAGTTCGAGAAGACGCCCGATGGCCGGGCGATCGCGCAGGCCCTTGCCCGGGCGATCTGCCAGGGTGCGCTTTGCCTCTACGTGCGGCCCAACGAGGAAGGCGTCTCGTATTACCGCGATACCTGGGGCTTCAGCGAGCTGGTCTACCAGAGCCATGCCGTGGAAGAAATGGCCGCGTTCCGCGACCAGCTGAAAAGCTGGATGGTCCGGGGCAGTCTTGAAGGTCTGCCCATGTTCAGTCCGTCCGAGGCCGACCGGATCCTCCATGAGCGGCTCGATCAGTGTTACGTGACGCGCTCGCCCATGTGGATGCCCGGCACGATCCTCAGCATGATCGGCTGGACACATGAGCGGGAGTTGAAAACACGAATGGCCATCGGACTGCCCGGTGCGCGGTTTGGCGGCCTGCTGCTTTACCCGGGATACCTCACCCTGGAATTCCGGTTCATGAAGTTCCTCCGCGCCGTCGTGCTGGAAGCCTGCAAGGAGCTCCCGGCGGGCCCGATGAACGGAGCCGACGGTAAGGTGCAGCTCGAGCTGCCCGGCGATGAGGAGCGGCTGAAGCAGACCGAGCGCTTCTACGAGCGTTTCTCCCGCCTCCTCCGCTCGGTCTACAGCATCGAGCCGGGCGAGGCAGCACTGAGCTGAGCCGGGAAGCGGCGGGGCGAAGCTCCGTCCTGGGCGGTGCTGAGCCGGTGGCCCCTGCCGGTGCTGCGCCTCACGAGCACAATCGATTCAACGTGCCACAACCTGTTGCAGTGGCAGCCTGAGTGTGCGGTGACCCGTTCAGCCGTCAGCGAAGATCTCGCCGAGCAGGCGCTCCAGGGCGGGCCGCAGGTGGGCGAACGCGCGCGAGCGGTGGCTGAGCTGGTGCTTCACCAGCGGGCTCAGCTCGCCGAAGGTCCTGTGATATTCGGGGATCAGGAACAGCGGATCATAACCGAACCCGGCCGCTCCACGCGGTGCGCGGACGATCCGGCCCCGGCACGCGCCCGCGGCTTCCAGGCGGATGGCGCCCGTCGGGTCCGCCAGGGCGAGCGCGCAGCGGAACGCGGCGCCGCGGCGCTCGTCGGGGACGTCGGCCAGGGCCTCCAGCAGCTTGCGGTTGTTCGCGTCGTCGTCGCACGGCTCGCCGGCGTAGCGGGCCGAAAGCACGCCAGGAGCGCCTTGGAGGGCGTCGACGGTCAGGCCCGAGTCGTCCCCCAGCACCCAGCGGTCGAGCGCCCTGGCCAGCTCGGACGCCTTCTTGCATGCGTTGCCCGCGAAGGTCTCGGCGGACTCGTCCACTTCAGGAGCGTTCGGGTAGTCATCCAGCGACTGGATGTCCAGGCGGTTCAATGAGCGGGACGGTTCCCAGGCCGGCCGGATGAGCTCCGCCATCTCGCGGCACTTCTTGCGGTTCCGCGAGCCCAGGACCAGCGCCCGCGTGGGGGAAGTTGTCTCGATTCGAGAGCTGCTCATGGGTGATGCGCCGCAACGTTGGTTCACGGCCGGGTCCGCGGGCGAGCCGGAGGCCGAGCCGGAGCATGTGGTTATTGGGGAAAAACGAGATCGCCCCTCGTGTCGAGAACGACCCGGAGGCGATTCTGATTGTCCCGCATGATCGGGCATTCGCAAAGACCGGCGCGGCGCGAAGCGGAGTGAGGCGCTGGGCCGGTCTCCTGCGCAGCTTGCTGTCACTGCAAGAGCTTCTTCTTGGCGTCGTTCAGGTCGGTGAGCATGCCGGCCGGGACGATCATGGCGTCCATGCCTCCGGTGGGCCGCCTGCGGTCCAGCAGGGGCACGGCGAGCTTGAGCATGGCTTGCCGCACGGTGACGGCCTCGGGGTCTTGCCAGGCGTTGAACGAGCCCACGAAGACACGGCTGGAGGTGCGGTCATGGTACACGTAGATTGGCTGGTGCAGCCGCTGGACGTCCGGGTCCTTGGACAGCCGGTCCGCCAGCCGCTCGGCGTCGGCGGCTGCCGTCGCCAGGGGGCTCTGCTTGAGGCTGAGGATGCCGAGAAACCGCTCATCCTTTTCGTTGAAGGTGGAGCGGCCGGAGAACTCGGCCACCTGGAGGCTGAACCTGCCCGGGCAATTGGCCACGCTGCGCGGGCTCTGGTTCATCTGCACCACCAGCTTGTCCGGTTTGCGAGGGTAAAGGTACTGGGCGGCGACGTAGGGGTTGGTGGTGCGGAGGGCCATGCCCAGGCCGTCCCGCCACTTGAACATGGAAGGCATGTTCTTGAGGCATTCGGGCCTGATCTTCTTGACCTTGTGCAGCAGCAGGGCGGAGTCTTTCTCGGTCTTCTCATTGCCCACCAGCACCGCGGCCTCGTCGTAGGTGCGGAACTTCTCGGGGACGTTGATGTTGGCCTGGACGACCTCGGGGTCCGCGGTGGGCGGTACGCCGCGGATATTGCTGCGGCCCGGGAAGTCCTTGGACCGGAGGATATAAGCCGGCAAGCCGTACTTCTCGCGCAGCTCCTTGCAAAGGGCAAGTGCCATTCGCTCGCTGTCCACGCCCCGGAAGGTCTTCGCGAGCACCATGAAGGGACCGTTCTCGACCTTCAGCAGGTAAGGTTCGATGGGGTCATTGGGCAGCACCATGTTATGGGCCTTGAGCTCGTCGGCCGACGTCGGTTCGGGCATGGCCGCGCCATCGGCGTAGACGTGCCCCCCTCCGGCTGTTGCGTCTCCCGGGTTGCCCGCAGGCATGCCGGGCGCTCCGCCGGGAACAGTGGAGAACAGAGGAGACCTGGGTTGCGATCCGGCAACGGCCGGTCCGCCAGTCTGTGCATGCGACGGGGTTGCCAGCGAGGTGCCAAAAGCGGCAAGTGCGAGCGCAAGCGTAACGGTCGGCGTTCTCATGGGTGATCCCCCTCCTTGTCGGATCGTCCGTATCGGGCCGGCCAGGGCCGAGCCTCTTCCCGTTGTGCGGGTGCCCGGCATCCTGCTCGGTCTTGGTCCCGATTTCCATCCTGAGCCGGTCAGACTTCAGCCCGGCAAGAAACGAGCGGAACTTTAGCAGAACTTGCAAAACCTGCCCAGAGGTCTTGCCGGTCTTTCTCAGATTATTGCCGGACAGGAAACGAGGGCTACACCTCGGGCGCCGGCCGTGCCGCCTCCCAGGGCCAGTCCGAGCCCATGGCGGCAACCTGGACCCGATGGAGCTGGTCGATTCCCGCCTCGGCCAGGTCCAGCAGCGCGTGCAACTGGCCCCGCGAGAAGACGCCTCCCTCGCCGGTTCCCTGCACCTCCACCAGGCCTCCGCGCCCCAGGCGAACGACGTTGAGATCGACCTCGGCGCGAGAGTCTTCGGGGTAGTTCAGGTCGAGCATAGCCTCGCCGGCGACGATCCCCGCGCTCACGGCGGCGACGCTGTCACGCAGGATCAGCCGCGAGTGCTCGCCGAACCGGCCCCGGAGCGCATCGGCCACGGCCAGGAACGCGGCCGTGATGGCCGCCGTGCGGGTCCCGCCGTCGGCGTTGATCACGTCGGCATCGACGTGAATGGTCCAGGGGCCCAGGGCGCGGGTGTCGACGACCGCGCAGGCTGCGGCCGATGAGCCGCTGGATCTCGGTGCCGCGGCCGTCGGCCCCGCGCCGCTTGCGGTCGGGCGTGCTCCCCGGCAGCATCGCGTACTCGGCCGTCAGCCAGCCCGTCCCTTTCCCCTCCAGGAACGGCGGTACCGACTCCGAGAGCTGTGCGGTGACCAGCACCGCCGTGGCACCGGCGCGGAAGAGAACGCTGCCGGGGCTGTTGGAAATGAACCCGCGCTCGATGCTGATGGGCCTGAGCTCGCCGCACTCGCGGCCGTCCACGCGCGTCATGAAGGAGATTCTCCGGGCCGTGGTCAGCCCTGGCCTGCGTCCAGGAGCCAGAGCAAGAGGGCCATCTGCAAGTGCATGCGGTTGGCGGCCTGGCGGATGACCTGGCTCTGCGCCCCGTCGAGCACCGCCGAAGTCACTTCTTCGCCACGGTGAGCGGGCAGGCAGTGCAGGAAGATCGCGTCGCTTCGCGCCCGCGCCATGAGGGCCTCGGTCACCTGGTACGGCTTGAAAATCTCGCGCCGCTGGTCGGCCTCGTGCTCCTGGCCCATGCTGGCCCAGACGTCCGTGTAGACAACGTCGGCGCCCTTCACCGCCTTGCGCGGATCGCGTTCCACGACCAGCGGCACGCGCGGAAACTGCGCGTCGTAGCGGGCAGAGAAGGCCTCCGGGAAATCGAAGCCGGCGGGCCCGCTGAGTACGAAGTCGGCCCCGAGCAAGGCCGACGCCAGGGCCAGCGAGCGGGCCACGTTATTGCCGTCGCCCACGAAGACGAGCTTGCAGCCGGCCAGCGCACCGCGGTGCTCGAGGACCGTCACCATGTCGGCCATGGCCTGGCAGGGGTGCGATGCGTCGGAGAGCGCGTTCACCACCGGGACCGTGGCATGGCGGGCCAGTTCCTCCACGACCGACTGCGCAAAGGTCCGCACCGCGAGCACGTCGACGTACTGGCTGATGACGCGTGCGAAATCGCTCACGCTCTCGCGCACGCCCAGGCCCACGTCCTTGCCACGCAGGAAGATGGAGTTGCCGCCAAGGCGGGTCATGGCGGCCTCGAAGCTGACACGGGTGCGTAAGGACGGCTTCTCGAATACGAGCCCGAGGGTTCTGCCCAGAAGCAGCGAGGTGCGTTGATCGCTCGGGTCGCCACGCTTCAGCCGCATGGTCTGCTCCACCAGCAGAGCGGCCTCGGCCGGCGAGATGTCGAAGAGCGAGATGAAGTGGCGCAGGGTCTGCGGGGCGGAGCCCGGGCTTGCCGCCCCGCCGGCCACCGCGGAGACCGCCGGTGCGGGGCTCCTGGCTGATCCCGGCGCGGCATCCGTCTGGATCGTGTCTGAGGGACTGTCGGTCACAAGCTTCACACCACCGCCTCCCGCAAGACCTCCGCCAGGATCGCGCAGCCCTCATCGATCAGCTCGTCGCTGAGCGTGAGCGCCGGCAATAGCCGCACGATGTGACCATGTGTGGCATTGATCAGCAGCCGCCTCTCCAGGCACCGGGCAACCACGTCGGAAGCGTCGAATGTCAGCTCCAGGCCGATCATCGCTCCCCGGGCCCGCACCTCGCGGATCTGCCCGGGTAGCTCGTCCTTGAGCGCCTGAAACTGGCTGCGAAATCGCTCGCCGATCGCCACGGCGCGTTCCAGCAGGCCGTCTTCCTCGATGGTCTCGATGGTGGCGCTGCCAGCCCGGCAGGCGATCGGGTTCCCGCCGAAGGTGGACGCGTGCATTCCCGGTTTGAGTACCTCCGCCACCGCCGGACGGGCAATCATCACGCCCGCGGCGATACCCCCCGCCAGCGCCTTCGCGCAGGTCAGGATGTCGGGTTCGGCCGCGTCTCCGTAGTGCTGGTAGGCGAACCACCGCCCGGTTCGCCCCATGCCGGTCTGCACCTCGTCGAGAATCAGCAGCACCCCGTGCTGGTCGCAGAGCCGGCGCAGGCCGGGCAGATAGTCCGGACCGGGGATGTTCACGCCGCCTTCCCCCTGGATCGGCTCGACGAGGATGGCGGCGGTCTCCTTGTCGATCGCCCGGGCGACGGCATCGAGGTCATCATACGGTACGTGGAAGAACCCGGGGACCATCGGCTCGAAGCCGGCGTGGTACTTGGGCTGGGCGGTGGCCGAGAGCGCGGCGTAGGTCCGTCCGTGAAAGCCGCCTTCCATCGTCATGATCTTGTACCGGCCATGCGGCTTGCCGCAGGCACGCGCCAGCTTGATGGCGGCCTCGTTTGCCTCGGCCCCGCTGTTGCAGAAGAAGCACTGGCCGGGGTTGCCGCCGGAACCGAGCGACCGCTCCGAGAGCGACTGCGCGAAGACGCCCTGGGGCTCCATGTACCAGGTGTTGGGCACGTGAATGAGCTGGCCAACCTGCTCGCGCACGGCGGCCACCACGCGGGGCGGGCAATGGCCGATGAGGTTACATCCCCAGCCCGGGAAGAAATCGAGATAGCGATGCCCCTCGGCATCCCAGATCCACGAGCCTTCGCCCCTGACCAGGCACACCGGGAACCGGCGGTAGTTGGGTATCACGTACCGCGCGAACTGGGCGATCGATTCCGCCGAGCTCTGGTGAGACGTTTGCGTCACTGACAAGGAACTGGCTCCGGATGCAAGGATCGAGTGGACCAACCTCTCTGCTGCTGTACGGAAGTCGTGCCAGGCTTACCGAACCAGGACGGGGCGTCGGCCCTGGCTGGAGACCTGCTCGCTGTTCTCGTCGAGCACGATTTCGGTGCCGACTCCACTTTCGGTGAAGATTTCCAGGAGCAGCGAGTGGCGCAGGCGGCCATCGATGATGTGCGTCTTGCGCACGCCGGCCTCGAGCGACTTGAGGCAGGCTTCCACCTTGGGAATCATCCCCTTGTCAATCACCCCGCGCGCCATCAGCTCGCGGCACTCTTCGGGGTTCAGACCCGAGATCAAGCTCATCGGTTCATCGCGGTCCTTGAGGATGCCCGGCGTGTCGGTCAGGAGCACAAGCTTGTCGGCCTGGAGCGCCTGTGCCACCGCGGCTGCGGCCGTGTCGGCGTTCACATTCAGCAGCCGGCTCTCGTCGTCCTCGTCCTCGGCCAGCGACGGTAGCACGG
The DNA here is from genome assembly GCA_963833985.1 of uncultured Planctomycetaceae bacterium. Classification (GTDB taxonomy): domain Bacteria; phylum Planctomycetota; class Planctomycetia; order Isosphaerales; family Isosphaeraceae; genus Aquisphaera. Next base: position 2,773,798 of record CAWIAD010000001.1, on the reverse strand, counting down.
GGACGACCCCCGCCAGGCACAGGTTCTCGATGGGCATGGTGTCCACCTCGGTCACCTCGCCCACGCGTCCCAGGTCAACCTGGTGACCGTCACCGTCGTCCATCGCCAGCTTGCGGCCGTACAGGCACTGGTGGGTCTTGTGGTGCAATCCCGAGGCGCGGCCGCCGAACTTGTTGATGTGCCGTTCGATGTCGGCATTGATCTCCTCGGCCAGCACGCGCGCGACGATCTCCAGCGTGGCGTCGTCAGTGTAGCGCCGGCCTTTCACCCACCGCGGCGTGAGCCCTGCTTGCTCCATGGCCACGGTGATCGCCTTGCCACCGCCGTGGACCACGACCGGGCGCATCCCCACGGTTTGCATGAAGACGATATCCACGAGCAGAGCAGCCAGCGATCCGGTGTCTTCCATGACCGATCCGCCGAGCTTGATGACGGTGAAGCGGCCGTGGAACTTGCGGATGTACCCGAGTGCGCCAATGAGCACATCCGCCTTGCGTATCGCCTCCTCATGCACGGCCCGTCTCTCCCGCCCCCCAGGGCAGATGCACCCGCTGGCAAGTAAACCATCATTCTTCTCTGCCCTTCCCCGCTTGTAAAGTGGGTTTCGGGCCTCACCGGCTGATCGGATCGGGCCCATGCGGCGCAACGGCCGCGTCCCGGCGCGGCGAGGGAGTTGCCGGGTCGCGCCGGAACAGAAACGCCCGCGCCGGCAATCTGATATGCCGGCGCGGGCGCCGTGAATCTCGAAGGATCCCTGAGTGCACTTATTGCTTGGGCGGTGCGGGGTTCGTCGTGCCGGCCGGCGGCGGATTGTCGCCGGACTGCTTCACTTCCTTCTTGTCGGTGATGGTCGTCGTGCCTCCGGGGCCGCTGACCTCTTTCTTGTCGGTGGTTGTCGACTTATCGCTGCAGCCGACGACTCCCAACGCCAGGGTCAAGAGGCCAGAGGCCGCCAGTCCAGTCATGAGCTTCTTCATGGTCTTCCTTTGTCCTGCTGGTACCCGGCAGCCCGCGACCTCGCCAGAGGCCCACGACCGACCGCCGCTGGAACCGATCTTAAGGCAACATTCATGCCGGTGTCACGTGTTCTGAAAAGACAACGCGTGCAGACATCGACATCGCCACGGTTGGTTGAAAGAAGGGGTGACTCCCCAGATACTCGTGCGCAGCCATGGGAAAGAGGATGCTCGCGCGCATCTCGAATCCTGGCTGTTTCGTGCCGGGCTACGGAATGACCGCGGCCAACCCTCCTTATCTGCGCTCCGCCATCGACGGGATGTTCGGCAATGAGGAAAGCGCAGGCTCGACCTTGCCTCGCAGATCATCAATGGCGTCGCGGGCGATCTCTCCGACCTGGTTCATGGAGACCTCGGTGGCCTCGGTTCCGAGCCGCAGGGCCAGGTAATCCTCGCCCACGCCGAGCAGCGTGTCGGAGATACCCAGTCCCCTGTGCAGCGCAATCCGCGTCAGCGGCGCGACACACGAAACGCCCGCCGCGACCACGGCACCGATGATCGGAGCCGTGGGATCGTCGACGCCTTCATCGCGCAAGCTTTCGCGGGCCACCCAGGCGCCCGAGATCGCGTGCGGGATCAGCAGAGCCGGCCGGAAGCGGGGAGGAAAGATCCCGATCTTGTCGAGGAACATCTCGCTCAGGGCCGCCAGTGCCCACGGGCCCGTGTTCGAGCTGCGCCGGGAAGCAGCCAGAAAGGCCGGTCCGAGGGCAATCTTGAATCCGCTCAGAGCCGCCAGTGCCATCGCCCGCTCAAAGGGCGTTTTTCGAGTCGGCATGAATGTCTCCTTGTCGCCAGGCTTCGGTTGAAACGCATCGTCACGCGCCAGTGCTTCACTAAGGCAACATTCGTGCCGGAGTCCGCGGGGATGGCGGTTTTGCTACGATCGCAGCAACTGCCTCAGAACGTAAGGCAAGATTCCCCCATTCTGGAAGTAGAGCACTTCCTGGGGCGTGTCGATCCGGATCACGGCAGAGAATTCGAGCCTCCATCCGTTGGCGGCCTCGGCCGTGACAGCCAGGCGGCGGGTTGCGGCCAGCCGGCGGGCCAGTCCTTCCTCAGGCGCCTCGACCGCGTAGACTTCCTCGCCGCTGAGCCCCAGGCTCTCGACGCTCTGTCCCGGCTCGAACTGCAACGGCAGGACCCCCATGCCGACGAGATTGGAACGATGAATGCGCTCGTAGCTCTCGGCGATCACGGCCTGGATTCCCAGCAGCTTCGGTCCCTTGGCCGCCCAGTCGCGCGAGGAGCCCGACCCATACTCCTTTCCCGCCAGGATCAGGAGCGGGATGCCCTGCTTCTGGTAGGCCTCGGAGGCGTCGAAGATGGACATCACGGCACCGTCGGGAAGGTGCCGTGTCCAGCCCCCCTCGGTTCCGGGTGCCAGCCGGTTGCGGAGCCGGAGATTGGCGAAGGTGCCCCGCACCATCACCTCGTGATTGCCGCGCCGCGACCCGTACGAGTTGAACTCGGCGAGCGGCACGCCATGGGCAATCAAGTAACGGCCGGCCGGGCTGTCCGCCCTGATGGAGCCGGCCGGCGAGATGTGGTCGGTGGTGATGCTATCTCCCAGAACGGCCAGGACCCGGGCCCCGCGAATCGGGGCCAGGGGTGCCGGCTGCGCGGGCATGTCCACGAAGTAAGGCGGGTTCTTGACATACGTTGAGGCGTCGTCCCACTGGTACAGGTCGCCCTCCGGCGCCGGCAGCGATCTCCAGTGCTCGTCTCCCTCGTAGACCTGGCCGTACTGCCTGTGAAACATCTCGGTCTGGACGGAGCTCATGATCGCATCCTGGATCTCGCGCTGGCTGGGCCAGATGTCCCTGAGGAAGACCGGTTCGCCGTCGCGCCCGGTGCCCAGCGGCTCGGAGGCCATGTCGATGTCCATCGTGCCGGCCAGCGCGTACGCGACCACGAGCGGAGGCGAAGCCAGGTAATTGGCCCGCACGTCGGCGTTGATCCGGCCCTCGAAGTTGCGGTTGCCGCTGAGCACGGCCACGGCGACCAGGTCGTTGTCCTGAATGGTCCGGGAGATCGGCTCGGGCAGCGGGCCCGAGTTGCCGATGCAGGTGGTGCAGCCGTAACCCACGAGGTTGAACTTCAGGGCGTCGAGATACGTGTCGAGCCCGGCCTGCCGCAGGTAATCGGTCACCACCTTGGAGCCCGGCGCCAGGCTGGCCTTGACCCAGGGCCGCGTGGTCAGCCCGCGCTCGACGGCCTTCTTCGCCAGCAGCCCGGCGGCCAACATGACCGACGGATTGGACGTGTTGGTGCAGCTCGTGATGGCGGCGATCACGACCGATCCATGTGCCAGCTCGTCTTCGGCGTGCACATTGCCCGGGCTTTCCCGCCGGGCTGGTGCAGCCTTGCGGGTCTGCTCCGGCCGTGTGGCCAGCATCTCCTGGAGCGCCTTGTGAAACGACGCCCGGGCATCGAACAGCGTGACGCGGTCCTGTGGCCGGCGCGGGCCCGCCAGGCTGGGCGCCACGGTGGAGAGATCGAGCTCCAGCGTCTCGGAATACGCGGCCTCCGGCACTCCCGGCTCGTGGAACATTCCCTGGGCCCGGTAATACGCCTCGACCAGGCGAATACTGGACTGCGGCCGGCCGGAAAGCTCGAGATACCGGAGGGTCTCGGCGTCGATCGGGAAGATGCCGCAGGTCGCGCCATACTCCGGCGCCATGTTGGCAATCGTGGCCCGGTCCGCCAGCGGCAAGCCTGACAGGCCGTCGCCGTAGTATTCCACAAACTTGCCCACGACTCCCTTCTTGCGCAGCATCTGGGTGACGGTCAGGACCAGGTCGGTGGCCGTGGCGCCCTCCGGCAGCGAACCGGTGAGCTTGAAGCCGACCACCTGCGGAACCAGCATGGAAACCGGCTGGCCCAGCATGGCTGCCTCCGCCTCGATGCCGCCCACCCCCCAGCCCAGGACCCCGAGCCCGTTGATCATCGTGGTGTGCGAATCGGTGCCCAGCAGCGTATCGGGATAGACCAGGGAGGCCTTGCCCGCACTGGCCGGGGCGGTGAAAACCACGCGTGCCAGGTATTCCAGGTTCACCTGGTGGACGATGCCGGTGTCAGGCGGAACGACCTTGAAACTCTCGAAAGCGTTCTGGCCCCAGCGCAAGAATCCGTAGCGTTCGCGGTTCCGGCGGAACTCGAGATCCGCATTGATGGCGAAGGCCCTGGAAGTTCCCGCTTCATCGACCTGCACCGAATGGTCGATGACCAGCTCGACCGGCTGCAACGGGTTGATTCTCCTGGGGTCTCCGCCCATCTGCCGCATGGCGTCGCGCATCGCGGCCAGGTCGACCACCGCCGGCACGCCCGTGAAGTCCTGAAGCAGCACGCGGCTGGGACGGAACGCGATCTCCCGGTCGGGCTCGGCATGCGGATCCCAGGCGGCCAGCGCGCGCACATCGTCGGCGGTCACGGTCGATCCATCCTCGAAGCGGAGCAAGTTCTCAAGCAGCACCTTCAGTGAGAAAGGGAGGCGCGCCGGGTCGAGCCCGTGCGTCCTGAGGGCGTCGAGCCGGTAGTACTGGTGGCTGTTCTCGCCAACGGACAGGGGCGCCAGCGCGCCGAACGACTGGGTCATGGCTCGTCCCTTCGAGCATGCGATCGGGGGGAAAGGGCCGATCCAGGCTGGCTCAACCCCCACATGAGTGCGAGCCTCGAGCGGCACGCTCCGGCCAGTTGGCCCAGCAAGGCGTGCCTCGGCCTGGCTCGGGATCATCCGACAAATTGTAAGTCAATCGGTCCCGGGACTAAACCCGCTTCCGCCGCCCGGCCGAGAAACGTGCGAACGGCCTCTCGACCCCGTGTTCCGTAATCGACGGTCCAGTGGTTGACATACATTCCCACGAACCGGTCGGCGAGCTTGGGGTCGAGGTCGCGCGCAAACCCCAGCGCGTAATCGAGAGCCTCCGCGCGATGGTCGAGCGCATACTGGATGCTCTGCTTCAGGAGCCCGGCAATTTTCAGGATGAGCGGTTCGCCCAGGTCCCTGCGAACCACGTTGCCGCCCAGCGGCAGGGGTAGTCCGGTCTGCTCGTACCACCACTGGCCCAGGTCGAGCACCTGGTGCAGCCCGCGATCTCCGTAATAAAGCTGCCCTTCGTGGATCAGCAGTCCCGCCTTGACCTTACCCTCCGCGACCGCCGGCAAGATCTGGTCGAACGGCATGACCGTGACCGGCACATTGCTGCCCATGCGGAGCTGAAGCGCCAGGTAGGCCGACGTCAACTTGCCCGGCACGGCGATGGTTTGATCCTTGAGCGCGTCCAGCGTCAGCAACTCGCGCGTCACGAGCGTGGGTCCGTAGCGGTCGCCCATGCTGGCGCCGGAGGCCAGCAGGGCGTAGCGGTCGGCGAGGTGGGCGAAGGCGTGGATGCTCACCGCCGAAACCTCCAGCTCGGACCTCATCGCGCGCTGGTTCAACGTCTCGATGTCCTGAAGCTGGTGCACGAACTTCAAGCCGCCGGTGTCCAGCTTGTCGTGCGTGAGTGCATAGAACATGAACGCGTCGTCGGAATCCGGACTGTGCCCGACGCGGATGGTTGCTGTCTCGCCCGATGCCATGGAAGCTCCTCATGCGGTCCTGGGTGGCACGAGACGTCCTCGCGCAAACCCGCTGCAATATTGTAGTCAGCAAGAGGGCGGCGAGCACGCCCCCGATCCCCGCATAGCATGGCAAGCAGCATCGGCCATGGATGCAGGTTGCCATTGCCACGATGCCGTCCGGTTGACGCTCCCCTGGCCGCCCTCGCCTGGCGGCCCGGCTCCGCTCCCGCACCGAGACGGCAAAGGCCGGGGGGACGCACGCTGCGATCAGATCGCCGCTTCGAGGATCGCAGCCAGCTCATCGTCGCTGAGCTTCACCGGGTTGCCCTGCATGCTGCTGGCGCGCTGGGCGATGGGGATGATGTGCGGGCCATCGGCCGGTGCAAGGCCGCCGGCACGCAGGGGCGGAATCTCCAGTGCGGCGCAGAGGTCGCAAACCCAGGCCACGGCGTCGGCGGGCCGCGCGGAAGGATTCCCGGTAAGGATGCGGGCCGCCTCGGCGTAGCGCGGCAAGACCGGAGTTCCGGGGCGATCCGCCTCCAGGGCCTGGATGTTCGCCTCCATTACAAAGGGTAAGAGCCGGGCGCAGATGGCGCCGTGGGGGTGGCCGGTGACGCCGCCGAGCACGCCTGCCAGGCCGTGCACGGCGCCCAGCCTGGCATTGGCCAGGGCCAGGCCGCCAAAAAGGGCGGCGAGCGCCATGTCATTCCGGGAAGACAGGTCCGAACCGTCCTGGTAGGCCCTGCGCAGGGACCGTGCGGCGAGCGCCATGCCCTCGCGGCAGACGCCGTCGGTGAGCGGGTTGGCCGCGCTGCTCACAAACGGTTCGATAAGCTGCGTGAGCGCGTCCATGCCGGTGTAAGCGGTGACGGCCGGCGGCAGCGGGATGGTCAGCTCGGGATCGATGAGGGCCACGCGCGGCAGCAGGAAAGGGCTGCGCAGGCTGGCCTTCACCCGGTGCTCGGGCACGCCGAGCACGGCATTGCGGGTCACCTCGGCGCCCGTGCCGGCTGTCGTCGGTACGGCCAGGCAGGGCGCCGCGGGACGGTCCAGCGGCCGGCCTCCGCCCACCAGTTCAAGGTAATCAAGCACGGCGCCGGGATGCGTGAGCATGGCCGAGATCGCCTTGCCGGCATCGATGACACTGCCGCCGCCGACGGCAATCACCAGATCGCAGCCCGAGTCGCGGGCCAGCGTCGCGGCCTCGTCGACAAGGTGAATCGTCGGCTCGTGCTCGACGCTGAAGACGACCGAGCGCAGGCCGCAGCCGGCGAGCGCCGCGGTCACTGGCTCGCCATGGCGGTGGCTCTTCCCCAGTACCAGCAGCGCGGTGCGACCGAGCCCCTGTGCCAGGCCGGGAAGCTGCTGGATGCGCCCTGGCCCGAAGAGGATGCGCCCGGCGGTGGCGAATTCGAACATCATGCGCGCGCCGTTTTCGGGGTAGAGCTTGCTGAACTTCACGCTGGAGTCGCGGCGCGGCCATCATATCGGCCACCGTCTCCGCCCATTTCTGGTAGTGCGCCGTCTGCTTGTGCGCGGCGGGCGCCTCGGGCGTGCGGTAGATCTCGACGAGCAGAAAGCGCGTGGGGTCATCAACCTGCTGCAACACGTCGAAGCGGGCGATGCCCGGCTCGAGCAGGCTGTTGCGCGAGTTCTCCGCGCTGGCCGCCTTGAAGGCCTCGGCGTGTTCTGGCTTCACCTGGATCTGGACGTGCATGATGAGCATGAGCACCTCCGGACTGGAAAGGAACGACGGCTGGCTGCTGGCCAGCATGGCAGGGCCCGTTCGCGATGCGAGCGGCCCGGGCTCTCGAAAAAAGAGAGGCCCGGGCCGCTCGTAGGGGCAAAATCCAGGCCAGCCTGGCCTGGTGTCGTCCTAGCGGCCGCCGGGCGGTGCGCTTCCCGCGGCGCTTCCGCCTCCGCCCGCCGCGCCGGGGACGCCCAGCATCTCCATGGCGTCGAACGGATCGAGCGTGGTGTCAGCCTTGGCCGCGGGGAGCAGTTCCTTGAACGGCAGGTCGTCCGGCAGCTTCTCGCCCTGCTGAATGAGGATGCGCTCGATAGCGCTTGACGATCAACCCGGTCTCCTTCTTGTTCAGGTCATCCTCGCGAAACACCGGGAAGTCTTTCAGGTTGTCTTTCCAGGTGAGGAGGCCTTCCTTGAACTTGGCGGCCGCCGTGGCGAAATCACCCGTCTTGTAGGCCCGGGTGCCTTCGTAGAAGAGCTGCCGGGCGGTCGTCGCCTTGCGGGTGGCCTCGGCGATGCAGCGTTCCTTCCAGTAGCGGTAGTTGAGCTGGTCGGCCCAGCGATCGGCCCAGTACTTCTCGTTCTTGGTCATCCGGTCGGAATTGTACTTCTCGACGTTCGTGCGATCGTCAATCTGGACGATGTCGTGCTCGAACTTGCCGTTCCGCTCGATGACGTTGGGTGATTCGAACTTGAAGCTGCCGAACTTGACCCATTCGCGGAGGGCGCGTGCCCACTCGTTCATGGCCACCTCGCCGAACGTCGGTTCCACGCCCATGATGCTCATCTTCTCCAGCGCGATCGCGTAATGCGTCTGGGCATGCGCGGGCATCGAGCGGAAAGTGATGTCGTCGGCCCGCTTGCGCTGGGGGGTCGGGTCGACGTAGTTGATCTGCTGGATGTCCGCGGTGGTCCCCTCGTTCTGGCGGCGGGCGCCGGAGTCCGCCAGATCGATGGCCCGGGCGAACCAGCCGTAACCGAGCTGGAAGTTGTCGTGCTTGACCACGCTCAACTCGGTTTCGGGGTCGCGGTAGCGCTTGAAGTCCTCGTCCTCGTCGTCGCGGAAGAGCCGGCGGAGGATGATCGATTCGTCGGAGAAGCCCAGCTTGTGATAATAGAACCAGGCCGTGTCCCAGATGAGGTCGGGGGAACGGCGGTTATTGTCGACCCCGCGCTGGACGAACTTGATGCCCTGCTTGATCCACTCGTACTTGTCTTCCGGAGCGTCCCACTCGACGGCGACGTTATACGCCAGGTTCCAACCCTGGAACGTCCAGATCGACAGGAAGTGAGGCTGGAGCTTGGTGATCAGATCGACGTTGGACTTGAGGCGGTCCCAGTCGTGGTCGCGCTTGTTTTCCTCGGCACGGAGCCAGAGGTAGTTGGCGACGATGCCGCGGAAGCCGCCCAGCAGGAAGAGCTTCATCACGAAGCTGCCGGTGTCGATCTGGCCGATCGCCGCCTCGCCCAGGTCCCGGCGCTTCTTCTCCTGGGCCAGCCAGGACGTGTACGGGAACATGCCGCCGAAGATGAGGACGATGATCAGACCGTAGACGATCTTCTTGTTCTGGTTGCTTCTCATGCGGCCACCTCGCGGTTCTTGAGGATGAAGTACCCGCCGATGGAGAACGGCAAGGCGTAGGCCAGGGCCAGGAGCGTGCTGCCGATGATCCGCGGCCAGCTCACGGCGAACCCATCGGCCACCGTGTTGCTGACGTCAAGGGCCTGGAAGTTGGGCACGATGTAGACGAGCATCGACATGATCGGCATGACCATCGAGTCCAGCGACTTGGCGATGACGGCCGCGGCCGTGGGGGCCAGGTCGCTCATCTGGTTGTCGTGGGTGAGCAGCCGGATGAGCGACTCGAACGGACCACCGCCCATGATGGCCTGGCGGGTGAAATCAACCAGGAAGCCATAGGCAAGCTGTCCGGCGAAGAAGAAGGCGACCGTGGTCAAGAGGGCGACCGGCCAGCTCAGGAAGGTGCCGGCGAACACGCCGATGGCGGTGAGCACCAGCGCCTGGAGCCAGATGCCCAGCAGTCCCTTCATGTAGTTCGCTCCGAAGTTGCCGGAGCTGGAAAGCAGGTAGAGGTCGCTCTCGGCCATGCCCAGGTACTGGGTGGCGCTGATGCAGCGGATCTCGACCTTCAGGTCGCCCATCGAGCCGGCAAGCAACTCGGGCTTGAGCAACTGCCGGTTCGTATAATATTCCTTCACCGGAAAGATGTTCACATAGTCGGCCCCGGTGTGCGGGTTGGTCACCTGCATCTCGGCCAGCACCGGGTCGCCCACCTTCCCCTTGGTGGTGCGGTAGACGTTGAAGGACATCTCGACGATGACCGGGTCGGCATGGAGGGCGCGTGCCTGGTCGTGCAGCGACTTCGAGGCGCCGGCGTCGCCCGCCGCCTCGGCGTTGGCCGCCTGCGATTCCAGGTCATCGGCCCGGCGGCGCAGGGTCTCGTACTCGGTGGCGATCTGCTTGCTCAGGTCGCGGTTGCGATTCAGGCTGGCGTCCAGCCTCGCGACCTCGCTGGCCGGCAGGTTCGGCTGAGCCTTGCTCCGCTCATCCCCGGCAATCTGGAACCGCAGCTCGATCGAGCGGTTCAGCAGCCCCTCGATGGTCCGGTCGGGAAGGAAGTCCGACACCGAGAGCCTGCGGTCGATGAGCACCGGGTGGTTGGCCGGCGCGAACGGGTCGGGCACCACGCCGTAGCTCCAGATGGCCGTCGCCGGGGTTGAACCCTCGATATGGCTGCGCGGCTCCTTCATGGACTGTTCCATGCCCACGTCGATGCCCATGGCATGGGGCGTGCCGCGCGAGTCCAGAAACGACAGCGAACCCTTCACCGGCACCCGCGCCGCCATCCGCGAACGAAGCTGGTCGGCCTGCTCGACGAGCTGCGCGGCATCGCGCACGCGGCCTTCCTTCTTGGCCCGTACGGCCGCTTCCTCGGTATTTCGGATGGTGGTGCCGACGGTGCGCCAGAGGTACGCCAGGCTGATGCCGCCAAAGACGATCACCAGCGCCGTCACCAGGGTCATGAAGCCGATGATCCGGCCCCAGATCAGCTCGAGACGGCGGACCGGCTTGGACACGACGGTGTAGATGGTCTGCTGCTGGATATCGTTCGGCAGGCTGAGCGGAACCATGAACGTGACCATGGCGGTCAGAAGCAGCGAGCAGAGCAGCGTGAGAGTGGCCACGAAAAGCCGCCCCATCTCGGCGGGCCGGGGCGGTTGCAGGAACCAGTGCGTGAACGCCAGCACCAGCCCGAACGCGATCAGCACCACCCACGGGGCCCACATCCGCCGGTTCGCCTCGTAGATGGAAAGCTGGGCGATCGAGCGGAGACGGCGGCCGCGCACGGCAAAGAGCTCGTCGCTCAAGAGGATGAGGATCCGTGCCAGGATGACGTAGCCCATGTAAACCATGCTCAGGCGGGCGCCGTAGACCAGGCCATCGCTCCACACCACCTTCTGGCCGGGGTTGAGCGATTGCAGAAATCCGTAGCGCTCCATGAGCACGCCCACGGACAGCCCCAGCGCGAGTGCCAGGTGGATGCCGGCCAGCACCATCAGGTCGGCCGTCCGGCCGAGCCGGCGGATCGTCCGCCACAGTCCGATCTCCGCCCAGATGGCGAGCACCAGTAAGGCAATGTAAATGCCCAGGATGGCCAGCGGCAGGGAACCAACCTGGTAGACCTTGAGCTGCTTGGTGGACTCGAGCGTCCGCACCAGCACCGAGGCGGGAATGACGAAGGCGGCCGCCAGGGCGACCATGTCATACCACCGGCCCCGCGCCAGCAAGCCTTCCTTGATGGCCTTCATCAGCCAGACGCCGATCCAGCACAGGAAGCAGAGCAGGCTGATGGCCTTGATCCAGGTGAGCCATCCGCCCAGCAGCCCGCCGGTCTGGTAGGCGGGCTCACCGTACAGGAAAAGCCAGAGCAAGGTGTTGCGCAGCCATTTAGGAACTTCGACGACCGCAGGATTGCCCGCGCCGGCCTGGGCCCAGAGAAGAGGCAACGCGAGAAGTGATGACATGGATGATGAGGCTCCCCGAAACGAAGTCCGAGTGAAAAAGATGTCTCTCAAGCTGCCGCGCCTGCTCTCGGGCCGGCCTTGGCGTCCGGCGGCGGACGTCTCGCCGTGCTCTGGCATGCGACGGCGGGCGAAGCCGTGCTCGTGCCAGCGTGCGGCTCGCGACGGTTTGTTCAGGATTCCGACCGCGTGCCGGCAAGCTCAGCAGGTGTGAGCTGAGCGGGCTTGGAATCGTCGCCGGCAACCTTGCGACGGCCCGGATGCAGATCGCTCTCGCGGACGATCCGCAGGAACAGTTCCTCCAGCGTGGTCGTCGGATGATCGACGCTCATGTCCTCGCCGCCGTGGCGGGCGATGACCTCCTTGATCTCGTCAAGCGCCGCTGGCGAGAGGTTCCGCGCTTTGATCTGGGTGACGTCCTGCACCGTCAGCAAGTCGGACACGCGACCCAGCTCCTTGAGCTCCCCGCGATGCAGGATGGCAATCCGGTCGCAGATGTCTTGCATGTCCGCGAGCAGGTGACCCGAGAGGACGATCGTCTTGCCCTGCTCGCGGAGATCCCGGATCAGGTGCTTGATCTCGGCGGTGCCGATCGGGTCGAGCCCCGAGGTCGGCTCGTCCAGCAGGATCAGCTCCGGGTTGTTGATCAGCGCCTGGGCCAGGCCGATGCGCCGCTGCATGCCCTTGGAGTACTCGCGCAGCTGGCGATGCTTGGCCCCGGTCAGGCCCACCATGTCGATGAGCTGGCCGACACGCTTCGTCCGCTCGCTCGCGGAGATCTTGAAGAGACGGCCGTAGAAATGGAGCGTTTCCTCGGCATTGAGGAACTTGTACAGGTACGACTCTTCGGGGAGGTAGCCAATCCGCTCATTCTTCGAGACGTTCGAGGTGGGCTCGTTGAAGATCAGGGCTTCGCCGTCGGTCGGGAAGATCAGTCCCAGCAGCAGCTTGATCGTCGTGGTCTTGCCCGAACCATTGGGCCCCAGCAGCCCGAAGATCTCCCCGCGGTGAACCTGAAGATCCAGCGCCTTCAGCGCCTGGACCTTCGGCCGTCCCCAGAAATCGCGATAAACCTTGGTGAGGTTTCGCGTTTCAATGATCACCTCAGGAGTCGTTTTCATCACCAGCGCCTTGTCTCACGATGGATCACGAGGATGGAAGTTGCGACGGAACCACGTGTCGCCCGGTCGCCTTGTCCTGTTCTTGCTGTGGAGTCTCGGTGGAAAGAAACGCGGTTCGGTGACCGGACCGTACCCGCCGGGCTCGCGCCGGAACGGGCCGGGGACGATCAGTATTATGATGGTGTCATGAGGCAGAATTCGCCACCCGTGGGCGGATGCACGATCAAGGCCGTGTGGACCCACGCATTGGGCCTGCTACGTTCGGCTCGTGAAGAAGGTTCGAAACCCTCAGGCGAAGTCGAACATCGGCCTGTCCGGAGACCCTGGCGTGGGCCGCAAGGCTGTCAGCCGCCAGGCAGGCTCCAGGAATTGCACATCGTACCCGCCCGATGCCCGGCTTGACAAGCAGCGCACCCGGCCTCCCGCTCTGAAACGAACCGCGTCCCGTTTCGTTCCGGACCCCGTTTCACCCCGGCTCGGCACATCGCGCCGTGACCTCGGCGTCTCCAGGGCACCCGGTGAGGACCTGAGACCCGGATACGCACGACCATTGCTGACACCTCTTCGCAGTCAGTCGGGAAAACCGTGGAACCACAGAGAAAACGGAGAGTGGCCCACGGACGAGCGCGGGAATTCGTGGGCGTGTGGCCACGTGCGTGAGCACGTGGTTTTCACGGGCGCAGCCTCCAACCTCGGGCGTGAGCCCGACCAGCACTTCGTGGCATCTTCTTCCAGCCCCTCCGCCGCCTGCGACCCCGCCACGCTGCCCGCCTCGGCAGCCTTCAGGTCCTCGGCCCGGTCCTGCTCCCGCACGTGCTCCACCCGTTCCTTGATCGACGAGTGCGAGCTGGCCTCGGGCACCTCGGCAATGCCCGCGGCCACCGGGTTCAGATCGATGTCAGCCCAGGTCGCCGGCAACGATTCCTCATCGAGGGTCGCCACGCTCTGGAACCGCCCCTCGAAGCGGCGAACACTGCCGCGTCGGCAGCCTCTGGTATGCGCCTGAATCGGGTAGAACGATACGGCGCGGCCCGAGCTGACGCCTATCCCCACAGTTCGTACGACTCCTCCGGCGACGAGATATGGCCCGTCCAGACCCCATGCTCCTTCGTGTCCCAGTCCGGCTGGATGTCGTAGATGGCCTTCATCCTCACGGCCTTGCGCCGATGGGCGTCCGGCGGAGGCAAGCCCGCCCAATCCGTCGGGTCGAACGTCACCTCCCGCAGATGGTGCCCTCCGGGCGGGATGGTCTCCCAGTCGGGATAGTTCCTGGTCCAAGCTCGCTGCATCTTCTCCACATTGACCGAAGAGCCCGCCTCGTCCGTCAGCTGAAACGAGAGGTTGAAGTAGCCCCAGCTGGACCACTCTTTGAAGAGCCGAATCGGCTCACGCGAGACGTTGGTGACCACGACGTGGAAATGCGCCGAGGCACCGCGCAGGTCGATAACCGCCCGTCGATCCTTCTCCCCGTAGCTCGTCGGGACGATTCGAACCGCCAGGGCGGCCACCTCCGCGGGCTCGGCCGCTCGGTTGTCCGACGGATTCGCCAGTACACCAACTCCAAGGACGCCCAGTAACCGCCTTCGATTCATCGCCACCGCTCCCCTCTCGTGGTAAGCCTGACGATTCCTCAGTCCTCATCATCCTGTCAAAGACGAGAGCCCCAACGCAATTCCCCGGTATCCGCTAATGCGTCGGGCATGGGACAAGGGTTTCTCAGCCGCCCTGACGAAATGGGCATGACCCACATGACGCCGGGAGCCCCTTGCGGCTGCATGACGCCGCCACTGCGTCGCACCGACCCCGTCACGCTCACGACGACCGTGAACTGCGAACCTGGCCGGGGCTCCAGTTGGGCAACTCGAGGCCAGTGTTAAAGCGTGCCATGCGCGTACGGTCATCGTAGCCGCGTCGGGTTGGCGCTGCCAGGGTGGGCGAGCGGGTCTGGGGCGATGCAAGACAGCGTTGCTTGTCCCTTTCTGCTTGCTTTCTGCTCTGTCCCTTTCTGCTGCTGTCGCTTTCTTCTTCCCCGGTAGCTGGTTGAGTGGGTCAGCCGTCGGTGGAGTCACGACCCGCCGATTGCTGATCGCGAGGTCTTCCGCTCGCCAGATATGAGCCAGCAGAGTAGAGTGGCTTTCATCAAAGCCACCAGCACCTCCGAGGGTCGGGAGGGAAAACGGGGACGCAGCTAGAATCGAGAACTAGCTGCGTCCCCGTTTTCCCTCCGTCCCCGTTTCCCCTCCCGGCGGCGCTCGACCGGCTCCGCATCGATGGTCACCTGGTCCAGGAGTCCGATCTGAGCCACCTCTCACCGTGCCGTTATGAGCACATCAACCCCTACGGCAAATACGCCTTCGAGATGAGCCAGGACCTCGGCGGTGCGAAGCTTCGTCCGCTCCGTCCGGGCCGGCCTCCGGCTTAGCGTTGTTTTTTGTCCGTTTGCTACGGGAAGGCCTGAATCGACGAGAAGAGCAGATGCAGGGAATACCTGCGGTGAAGCGATCGGGACGCACCAGTACAGGGAGGGCATAGCGCGAGGGATCTCGCAGGCGTCCGCCGTTCCGATCGTGATCTCAGCGCGCCGGCACGTTCCGCCTGCCGAGAACCGCAAGACGGGCGGTAGTTCCTCGACAATGACTCAGCGCGGTTCGGGGAAGCTTGCCGCGGGATGATTCTGGCCTGACCTGCACTCCAGCATGCGGTCATGAATCACGTAGAGCGGACGGTCGTAGATATCCAGGATGGGGATCTCCGCTCCCTTGACCCGCAGGCGGATGAAGGGGAGTCCGGACGCGTGCCCCCGGCCCGAACCCAGAAAGGAGAAGAGAGGCCCGTAGCGGATGTCAAGGACCTCTGGCCAGCCGATCTCTCCCTGGACCTCGCCCTGCACCATGGCCATGCCGCTCGGGCCGATCACCAGGCAGGCTTGCTTGAGGTTCCGGCCAGCCATCGACAGCGGAACGTTGGCCACCCGACTGGCCAGGAACAAAACCGCCGCGGTGACGGCGGTGATGACGCCGGTGATCGTCCAGCCGATGGGTGCCTCGCTCGAGAAGCCGAGGGCGAGCCAGCCGACGGCGGCGATGAATGCCCCGATGCAGATCGCCCGCAGCCTGCGGGCCTGCCGCGAGTGCCGGGGCCGGCGCGTCCAGGAGTAGACCCAGATCTGGTCCGGGCCGAAACGCGCTTCCTCGCGTTCCAGGTAATCCAGCAGGGCGGGGTGGACATCGCGGCCGGACCGATGCGGAACGCGATCCGCCAGAAAGGCGTAGATCTCGTGGGACGGGCAGTCGAGTCGGGACGGAAAGCCCAGCACGCCGGCATCGTGCTCGACCAGCAGCGCGGCGGATCGCTTGCGGAAGGTTTTCGGGTCCACCGCGCCCTGCTCGGCGGCGACCCGGAGCATCCGGTCGTAAGGGACCAGGACGGGTGGATCTCCGGCTTCCACACCTGCCTCGGTGAACCGGGCCACGAACGGGCGCTCTCGGCCCAGGACCAGCAGCGACCCGCCCACGGCCAGCGGCAGCAGTGCCGCGGGCAGCAGCACCGGCCAACCCGCGAGCGGGCCCGCGATGGCCAGGACGAACCCCAGGCCGATGAGCAAGAGCGCCCAGACGACAGGCTCGGGCCGTGATCTGACCGTCCGGCCAATCATTCGTAGGCCAGGCTCCCCTCGGCGCGGCGCTCACTCTCGTAAGCCCGCGCCGCCTTGATCGCCCGGAAGAGACCGACCACGATGATGATCTTCACGATCAGCCCCGAAGCCACGGCCGCCGGGTTCATGAGCCCGACACCCACGTTGGCCAGGATGTAGAGCACCAGGCTGATGATCGTGATCGGCACCGGGTAAGACTTGATGAACACGCTGAAAAGCAGAAACAGCACCCCCAGGGAACAGAGCCCGCCATAGATGACGTAGCAGAACATGGTGACGGCCTGCCGCGTCTGCTCCATCTGTGCAGGATCAATGTTCGCCTGGGTGAGTACCTGATCCACTTCGCGCGGCGTGTTGTAAATCAGGAAGATATTGCCCCCGAGGGTCAACAGGCCGACGAAGACCAGGATCCACCGCGCCTGGTTCAGTTCCTTCCCCCGGGCGGACTGGGCAAGGCTCCCCAGAGGCTTTGCGGCCGGGTCAAGCCCGGCTTTGGGAGAGGCATACTCTTCGAGCGGTTCGGGCTGATTGAAATCGAGAGGTTTCACGGGCGGCTCCCTGTGCGCTACGTGGCGATCTCAGCGACGTGATCGGAGGGACACCATCATATGGCGCGTCCCGGACGCCGCGTCAAGAGCCCCTGCGCCCCGTCGCGTTTTCTCCACTCGGTCGGTGGTGACGCCGGGCGAACGGTCAGGGAGTCAGCCCGGTGGTTCCCGAATTGACCACGGGCGCCTCGACGCGTCCGTTGAGACGCGGCACGCTGTTCACTGTTCGCTTGTTCGCCAGGTCGCTATAGGGTCGAACGGGAGTGCGCGCGGTGTCGGGGGCGGGCCCGCCCATGGGGTGGCAACCGCCGTTGCCGGTGAAGGGAATGTAGCGCTGGCCGCGATTGACGTAAGGGTTGTAATACGTGCCCATGAACGCCTGGTCAAGCGGAACGGTGTAGTAGCGGGGAAAGAAGTAATCGGTGGTCCTGTCAGGACCCAGTGGCAGGTAGGGCCCATTGTCGTACCAGCCGGACTGGTCCGAGTTTTTATTGGGAAACCCCCAGCCGTCGCCGGGTCCCGGAGGCATGATCCAGCCGCCCGATCCCAGCACCCTGTAGTGATAGTTTGGCGGCCGATGCATGTGCGGGCCGGGCAGCGGATCCGAGCAGCACTGGCCGCTGTTTCCTAGCCCCAGGACCAGGGCGATAGAGACGATGGTCGTGGTCATCGCGATCCTCCGTGTCGGTACGCTCGTGGCGGCACTTCCGGGTCGACGCCCGGTGACCTTCGAGAACGGCTGAGGCCCTGCGAGCGCGGGTTCTGCCAGAGTTCAACTCTACCACGCGCAATCGCCCGAGGACGGCCGCCGGCGCGAGATCGTCTTCCGACGGCCAGGCGCCGACGGTACGATCGATCTCCATGGACAGGTCGGCAGGCAGCCGAGCCCGCCATTCCTTGCACGCAGCCCGGACTCCTCATGATCGTGCTGATCGACAACTACGATTCGTTCACTTACAACCTGGTCCAGCGGCTGGGCGAGATCGATCCCGGCATCGAGCTGAAGGTTTGCCGCAACGACCAGGTCAGCGTGCCCGAGATCGAGGCGATGAACCCATCGCATCTGATCATCTCACCGGGACCGTGCACGCCCCTGGAGGCGGGGATCTCCAACGAACTGATCGCCCGGCTCGGTCCCACGATCCCGCTGCTGGGCGTTTGCCTGGGGCACCAGTGCATTGGTCACACCTTCGGCGCGAAGGTCGTCCGCGCCGGCCGCATCATGCACGGCAAGACGTCCTGGATTCACCATGACGGGCGTGGCGTCTACCGCGATCTCGACAACCCGTTCGAGGCCACTCGCTACCACAGCCTGGTGATCCAGCCGGGAACGCTTCCCCCGGAGTTCGAGGTGACGGCCTGGACGGACCAGAACGAGATCATGGGCGTCCGCCACACGACCTACCCGCTGGAGGGCGTGCAGTATCATCCGGAGAGCTTCCTGACCCTCGAAGGCATCAGGCTGCTCAAGAATTTCCTGGAACGACCACCCGGTTGAACAAGGCGAACACATGCTCAGGGTCGAAGAGGCTGTCGCGGCGGTGATCGGGGAGGCCACGCCCTTGCCGCCGATCGAGGGGCCGCTCCGCGAGATCCTGGGCTGTGTTCTTGCCGAGCATGTGGAGGCGGACGCCGACCAGCCGCCGTTCGACAAGGCGCTGGTGGACGGCTACGCGGTCCGGGTGGACGACCTGAAGCAGTCCGACGGCCGGCTGCGGATCGGCGAGACCATCCTGGCCGGCCGCCCACCGACCCGCCCGCTGGGACCGGGGGAGGCCGCGGCCATCATGACCGGGGCCCCCCTGCCCGCCCTGGCCGACGCCGTGGTCATGCTGGAGCACACGCGATGCGATTCCGGTGAGCTGATCATCGAGGGCTCCGGACCGAGGTCCGGCCAGAATATCCTCCGCCAGGGCCGCGTCTACCAGCAGGGTGACATCCTGCTGCGCCCCGGCACGGTCCTGTCGCCCACCTGCCTGGGACTGCTGGCATCCGTGGGCCGGACACGGGTCCGGGTCATCCCCCGTCCCGGCCTGGCCATTCTGCCGACCGGAGATGAGCTGGTCGCTGCCGACCAGCGGCCGGGCCCGGGCCAGATTCGCAACTCCAACGCCATCATGCTCGAGGAACTGGCCCAGGAGCATGGTACGTGTCCCCGGGCGTTGCCGATCACGCCCGATGATGCCGACGAGCTTTCCCGGATGGTTCGCGAATGCCTCTCGTTCGATGTTCTGCTGATCACCGGCGGGGTCTCCGCCGGCCAGCGCGACCTGGTCCCCGCGGCGCTCGAGCGCAGCGGGGTGCGGCGCGTCTTTCACAAGGTGAGCATCAAGCCGGGCAAGCCGCTCTGGTTCGGCGTGGGACCGCGGCGTGGGGAGCGGCCAGGGACGCTGGTATTCGGGCTGCCGGGCAACCCGGCCAGTACGCTGGTGGGCTTCTTGGTTTTCGTCCGGCCGGCACTCGACCTGCTTGCGGGGTTGCAGGCTCCGCCGGTCCTGGAACGATGGGCCCGGCTCGGCTGTGAGTACCACCAGCGCGGCGACCGCGAGACGTATTCTCCGGCGCGCTGGCTCCAGCCACCGCAGGCCGAGACCGGCACGCCAGCGACGATTGACCTGCTGGACTGGGCCGGCTCGGCCGACCTCCTGGGCATGGCTCTGGCCGACGGGTTCGCCATCTTCCCCGTGGGTGATCGCGTTTTCGAGGCAGGAGAAATTGTCCGTTTTCTGCCGCTACGCTAGGATCAGGGAGGCCGTGCGTACCGCGAGCGCGTGTCGTCCACTCATGCGAGGAGCCGGAGATGACCACGACCCAGCCGCTGGAGCTGGACGCCTGGACCCTTTCCAAGCGGAAAGGGGGCTTTCGCCTCGCGCCGGAGCCCATCGTCGCGGGACTGGCCTCGGGTGCCGTGCTCTGGACGGCCTTTCCGCCCGTGGAATGGAGCTGGCTGGCCTGGGTGGGTCTCGTGCCCCTTCTCTGGCTGGCCGTCCAGCAAAGCCGATCGCTGGAGTCTACCTGGGCGCCTGGACCGGCGGCATCGCGTTCTGGTTCCTGAGCCTGCAATGGATCCGCCTGACCGATGACACCGCCTGGCTGGCCTGGGTGGCGATGGCGCTGGCGTTCTCGCTGTGGTGGCCGGCATTCCTGGCCTTGACGCGGTTGGCCGTGTTCCGGCTCCGGCTGCCGCTCATGCTCGCGGCGCCGATCCTCTGGGTCGGCATGGAGTTTATCCGGGCCTTCGTGCTCACGGGTTTCCCCTGGTACTACCTGGGGCACAGCCAGTACCGTTTCCTGCCACTCATCCAGATCGCCGACACCACAAGCGCCCTGGGAATCAGCTTTCTGGTCGTGCTGGTCAATGCCTGGGTGGTGGACCTGGTGTCGCTGCCACTGCTCCGGTCCACGGCCCGCGGGATGAGGCTCACCTCCAGGCAGATGGTGCGGCTCTGGGTGGTGACGGTTCTGATCGGCGGTTCGCTCTGCTACGGCGCCTTCCGGCTGTCAACAGCGCAGTTCCGCGCGGGTCCGCGGCTGGCCCTGCTGCAAACGAACTTCGAGCAGCGCTACAAGATGGGCGGAGATCCGCTGGTGATCCTCACGCGCATCGAGAACCTGATCACGCGCGCCCTGGCCGTGGAGCCCAAGCCCGATCTCCTCGTCTGGCCGGAGACAGCGTATCCCTATGGTTACATCATCACCGACCCGGCCACGTCGGCAGCCGAGATGGGGCGCCAGGTGGCCCATATCTCCAGGGAGATTCAGACGGCCGAGTGGCTGGAGAAGAAGGAAAAGATCGCCGAGCACCTGCACGACATGGCCGACCGGGCCGGCGTGCCGATGCTGGTGGGTGCCCTGATGTACGACCATCGCCCGGACCGGCTCAGCAAGTACAACGCCGCGCTGCTCTTCGAGCCGATGGCCCGCACCGTGCAGGCATACACCAAGATCCATCTTGTTCCCTTTGGCGAGTTCATCCCGTTTCTGGAAACGCTCCCCTGGCTGACCATCTTCACGCCGTACCGCAACGGCTACGTGCCGACCCTGGCCTTCGGCACCGAGCCGAAGGTTCTGCCCCTGGGCTCGTACCGCATGGCGGTGGCGATCTGCTTCGAGGACACGGTCCCGGACCTGATCCGCCGCTTCTTCCGCGAGCCGCAGGGGGCACGGCAGCCGGACATGCTGATCAATATGTCCAACGACGGCTGGTTCCGCGGCTCGTCGGAGCTGGACATGCATCTGGCCGTGAGCGTCTTCCGCACCATCGAGCAGCGCACGCCGCTGGCGCGGGCCGTGAACACGGGGATCTCGGCCCTGATCGACGGCAACGGCGAGATCCGCGATACCCGTCCCCGGTTGACTGAGGGCGTGCTCAGCGTCACGGTCCCGCTTGACGATCGGACCAGCCTGTACACCAACTGGGGAGACTGGCTGGGCCAGGCATGCGTGGCCGTGACCATCGGGCTCGTGCCCCTGGGCCTCCTGCGCCGGACTGCGCAAGGCCGCCGCCTGAGCAGGCCATCATGCCACGAAGCCTGTCCAATCATGCCGCCGGCGTGGACAATCCCACCGAAAAGTGGCGGAGCCGCGGCGAGTCGAGACCCGGCACGCTTGAACTGTCGCTGATATTCCTTGAAGAATAGTCACTGGCGGCCGATCACCCTCGCCGGTCGATGCGGACGGTTCTGCATACGGGGAAAGTCAGTGATCGCATCCGTGGAAGAGCGGGCCCGTTGATGACCTTACCCATGCGCTGGTGCTGTGCCTGCCTGACTCTCATGCTGGCCGTGCCGGCCGGCTGTGCGCGGAAGCCTCCCCAGGTTGCCCGCGCGGAGACGGTCTCCATCCCGGTGAGCAAGCCGGTCGTCCGCGAGGTCACCGACTTCGTCGACTTCACCGGCCGCACCGACGCCATCCAGTCGGTGGACATTCGCCCGCGCACCACCGGTTACCTCGTGAAGATGGAGTTCGAGGAGGGGGCCGAGGTCAAGGCAGGCGACCTGCTCTTCGTCATCGACCCGCGGCCCTACCAGGCGCAGCTCGACCAGGCCGTCGGCCAGGTGAACCTGTACCAGGCCCAGCTCAAGCTGGCGCGGACAACGCTGTCGCGGGACCGGGCCATCAACAACATGACGCCGAACTCGATCAGCCGCCAGCAGATCGATCAGGACGAGGCCGCCGTGGAAGAGGCCGATGCCCGGGTCAAGGCGTACGAGAAGAACAAGGAAGTCTACAAGCTGAACCACGAGTTCACCCGCGTGGTCGCACCGATCAGCGGTATGGTCAGCCGTTATTATTTGACGCTGGGCAACCTGGTGAACCAGGACCAGACACTGCTGACCACGATCGTCTCGCTGGACCCGATGTACGCCTATTTCGACATGGACGAACCAACCCTGCTGCGCATTCGCAAGGCGATCAACGAGGGAAAGATCAAGCCCAAGCGCGCCAACGGCCTGCGCGTGCCTCTGTTCATGGGGCTGCAAGGCGAGGCCGGGTTCCCGCACGAGGGGACCGTCAATTTCGTGAACAACCAGCTCAATCCGACCACTGGCAGCATCCTGGTGCGGGGCATCTTTCCCAACCCCAGGCCGCCGGGCGGCACGCGGCTGCTCTCGCCGGGCATGTTCGTGCGCATTCGCCTGCCGATCGGCGACCCGCACCCGGCCGTCCTGGTGATCGATCGGGCGATCAGCTCGGACCAGGGGAACAAGTACGTCTACGTGGTGGACCATGAGAACAAGGTCCAGTACCGCCGGATCAGTACCACGTCGCTCCAGGACGACGGCCTGCGCGTCGTCACCGACGGACTGGGACCCGACGACCGGGTGGTCGTGGGCGGCTTGCAGCAGGTGCGACCCCGCATGACGATTGTTCCCGAAGATGTGCCGATGCCCGCGCTGGTCCGCGACGGCGGTGGCGACTCCACCGGGACCAGTCCGGCCGCGGCCGCCAGCGCATCGCCGGCCACCGGGGCGCCCGCGCCTTCCTCCTTGCCCGCGGCGAAGGCAAGCCCCGAGCGCGATTCTCACGCGCCTCCGGCGGCTTCCATTCCGGCGGCACCACGGACTGGCCGGCCCGCGTCACCCCTTGACGACCACACCAGGCGGTGAGCGGGACACGTCCATGATTGCGCGATTCTTCATTGATCGGCCCATCTTCGCCGCCGTTCTATCGATCGTCATCACCCTGATCGGCGCGATTGCGGTGCTGGCGCTGCCGGTCGCCCAGTACCCCAGGATCACCCCGCCCGGCGTGGTGATCTCCATCAGCTACCCCGGCGCCAGTGCCGCGGTGGTTGCCGACACGGTCGCCGCGCCGATCGAGCAGCAGGTCAACGGCGTGGAGGGCATGCTCTACATGTCCTCGCAGATGGGCAACGACGGCACTTACGCCCTGACCGTGACGTTCGACGTCGGCACCGACCTCAATTCCGACCTCGTGATGGTTCAGAACCGGGTGACGCTGGCCATGCCCCAGCTACCGACCGCGGTGCAGAACCAGGGAATCACCATCCGCAAGAAGACGCCCGACATCCTCATGATCGTCAACTTCTACTCGCCGGATGGCCGCTACGACGACATTTACCTGAGTAATTTCGCCACCATCTTCGTGCGCGATGAGCTGCTGCGGGTTTACGGGGTCTCGGACATCAACTACCTGGGTCAGCGTGATTACAGCATCCGCGTCTGGCTGGACCCCCAGCAACTGGCCGCGCGGAACATGACCGCGATGGACGTGGCACAGGCGATACGCGACCAGAACGTGGACGCGCCGGCCGGACGGGTCGGCCAGCCGCCGGCGTCTCAGGGCCAATCCGCGCAGCTCCCCATCGATACCCTCGGGCGGCTGACGGTTCCGGAGCAGTTCGGCGACATCGTGGTCAAGGTGGACCCGGCAGTGACCGGCAACCGCTACGGCCTGTCCATTGATTCGCTGCACGGCTGGACGCAGTCGACCTCCAGCGGCGGTTCAGGCTCTCAATCCAGCTCGGGCGGTGGCGGCGGCTCGGGCGCTGGCGGCGGTTCGGGTGGTGACGGAGCCGGGGCGATGATGCAGATCGACACATCTCTGGTTGACGCGATGGGCGGCATGTCGTCCGTCGACGCGACGGCCGGGTCCGTCAGTCCGCCGACAATCGCGTCGTCCAGGCGGCTGGGCACGATGCACGGGGCCGGGACGACCAGCTCGGCGACGTCCACGGCGTCCATGTCCATCACAGGGCTGACGAGCGTCCTGCCGGCTCAGGGCACCACCTTTGGCGGTGTCACCACCAGCGGTGGCGGAACAACCGGTGGCGGCGCGACTCCCGGTTCGGGCAGCTCGTCGGGATCGTCGGCAGCGGGGTTGTCCTCGGGCGGGGCTGGCGGCGATGGCATGGCCGTTTCCAACAGCCAGCGGATCTCCAGCGCGCTGGGCACGCTGCGCTCCGGCTCGGCCGCGACGGCGCTGCTCACGTCCAACCCCACCGACGGTGTGGTCCGGATCCGCGACGTGGCCCGGGTCGAGCTGGGCGCGCAGAATTACAACCAGTCGTGCTCCTTCGACGGCCACCCTTCGGTGGGCCTGTCGATCTACCAGCTCCCCGGCACCAATGCGCTGGACGTCGCCGAGCGCGTCCAGGCCCGGATGAAGGAGCTCAAGGCAAAGTTTCCCGACGGGGTGGAGTACAGCACGGCCTACGACACCACACCGTTCATCCGCGAGTCGGTCTCGGACGTGTTCAAGACGCTGCTGGAAGCGGTGGCTCTCGTGGGTATCGTGGTCCTCGTCTTCTTGCAGGACTGGCGGGCGATGATCCTGCCGATGATCGACGTGCCGGTGTCGCTCATCGGCACCTTCGCCGTCATGGCCGCGATCGGGTTCAGCCTGAACAACATCTCGCTCTTCGGTCTGGTGCTGGCGATCGGCATCGTGGTGGACGACGCCATCGTGGTGCTCGAGAATGTGGAGCGGCTGATGGCGACCGGCCTGGACGTTCGCTCGGCAACGATCCAGGCCATGGACGAGGTCACCGGGCCGATCGTCGCCGTGGCGCTGGTGCTCTCCGCGGTGTTCGTGCCGTGTGCCTTCATCGGCGGCATCACCGGGCAGTTCTTCCGCCAGTTCGCGGTGACCATTGCCGTCTCCACCATCATCTCCGCGATCAATGCCGTGACCATGACGCCGTCGCGCGCGGTGATGATCTTCAAGCTCGAGGAGGGTCAGAGCCACGAACAGCGGCGCGAGGCGCTGCCCTGGTGGACCTTCGCCGTCCTGGGAGGCCTGCTCACCATCTGGCAGAGCGCGCGGTTCCTGGAATGGGCCGGTCTCAGCGGCCAGGCCGAGCGGCTCTTGCCGGCGAACCTCTATGCCCGGTATGCCCTCTGGTCGATTCCCGGCGTCCTGGTCGGCGCGGCGATCGGCCGGCGATGCATCCGTCCCGTGAACGCCCTGCTGGGATGGCTGTTTCGCGGCTTCAACCGCGGGTTTGACGCCGTGACCCACGTCTACGGCGGCATCGTGAGCCGGTTGCTCCACCTCAGCCTGCTTGTGCTCCTGCTTTATCTCGGTCTGCTGGGCGCCACCTACTGGATCTTTCAGAAGGCCCCGACCGGCTTCATCCCGCAGCAGGACCAGGGTCGGCTGATCGTGAACATGCAACTACCCGATTCGGCCTCGCTGGAGCGCACCAGGCAAGCCGCGGCGCAGGTGGAGGCGATTGCGCGGGAGACCCCCGGGGTGGCCCACACCGTGACCATCTCCGGGTTGTCGTTTTTGCTCCAGGCGAACAGCCCGAACTTCGCCTCGATGTTCGTGGTGCTCGAGCCGTTCGACAGGCGGCAGCGCCCCGAGCTGGGCGATCTAGCCATCATGGCCAGGCTGCGCCGGGAGTGGGCACGCCGCGTGCAGGACGTGAAGGTGACCGTGTATGGTGCGTCGCCGATTCCGGGCCTGGGCGTGGCGGGCGGTTTCAAGCTGGTCGTGGAGGACCGGGGCAGCCTGGGGTTAAGCGCTTTGCAGCAGCAGACTGATGGCCTGGTCCGCAAGCTCCAGGAGGTGCCGGGGCTCCTGAGCGTGGCCACGCAGTTCCGCTCGAGCACGCCGCAGGTCTGGCTGGATATCGACCGCACCAAGGTCGCCAGCCTGGGGGTGTCGTTCAATGACCTGAATCAGACGCTGTCGATGTACATGGGCTCGCTGTACGTGAACAGCTTCAACTTCTTCGGCCGGCACTGGCAGGTCACCGTGCAGGCTGACGGCCGCTATCGCGACCGGATCGAGGAGCTCAGCCTCTTCCAGGTACGGAACCGGTGGCAGCAGATGGTGCCGCTGGGCACATTGGTGCAGCCTCGCGAGGTTGGCGGGCCGATCTCGGTGACCCGGTACAACCTTTACCAGGCTGCCACCATGAGAGGCAGCATCCAGGGCGTGAGCACCGGCACGGCCATCTCCCGGATCAATACCATCGCGGATGAGAGCCTGCCGCTGTCGATGAAGACGGAATGGACCGAGCTGATGTTCATGCAGCTCCGCGCGGGAAACACCGCGATCTACGTCTTCTTGCTGTCGATCCTCTGCGTCTTCATGGCGCTGGCCGCACTCTACGAGAGCTGGACCCTGCCGCTGGCCGTGATCCTGGTGGTTCCGCTCTGCCTGCTCTGCTCGGTGGCGGGGATCCTCTATACAAATCGAGATGTGAACATATTCGTGCAGATTGGTCTGGTGGTGCTGGTGGGGTTGGCCTGCAAGAACGCGATCCTGGTCGTCGAGTACGCACGGCAGCTGCACGAGCAGGGCCGACCGGTCTTCGAGGTGACTTGCGAGGCGTCCCGGCTGCGTCTGCGGCCGATTCTCATGACCTCCTTCGCCTTCGTCTTCGGCGTGTTGCCGCTGGTCTTCGCCTCGGGCGCCGGCGCGGAGATGCGCCGCTCGCTGGGGACCGCGGTCTTCGGCGGGATGCTGGGCGTGACGATCTTCGGAATCTTTCTCACGCCGGTCTTCTTCTACGTGATCCAGGGCCTCTCCGAGACGAGGCTCTTTGCGAGCGCCTCCGTGCGGTGGACCGGCTCGGTGGTGCTGGGGAGCCTGGTGGGCGTGGGCAGTGGTTACCTGCTGGCGCGGCTGGGGGTCGTGCAGGAGTCGTGGGCGTTGCCGGTCGGCGGCCTGGCGGGGTCCCTGGCCGGCCTGGCGGTGCTGGGCGTGCACCGCCAGATCATGCCCTGGCGCTCAGACGGCAGGGCGGCTTCCGCGGAGAGCGCCGGGGATGACGCGCCGAGGGGAATAGTGGCCCCCGCGGAGAGCACGGGGGTGACGCGCCGCAGGGAGTTGAAGATCCATGATTCCCCGCTTCTTCATCGACAGGCCGGTCTTCGCCATCGTGCTCTCGCTGGTCTTCGTGCTGGCCGGCGGCGTGGCCGTCTTCACCCTGCCGGTGGCGCAGTATCCCGACGTCACTCCCCCCACCGTGCTGGTGACGGCCATCTATCCGGGGGCGAACGCAACGACCGTGCGGAACACCGTCGCGGCCCCCATCGAAGAGCAGGTCAGCGGCGTCGAGAACATGCTCTACATGTCCTCGACGTCCACCAACGACGGCTCATACAGCCTGGTGGTGACGTTCCGGCTGGGCATGGACACGGACATGGCCCAGGTGCTGGTGCAGAACCGGGTCTCGCTGGCCTTGCCGGTGATTCCGGCCCTGGTGCAGAACGAGGGCATCAGCGTCAAGAAGATGTCGCCGAACACGATGATGATCGTGAACCTGATCTCGCCGGACGGCCGCTACGACAGCAACTACCTGAGCAACTACGCGACGATCTACATCAAGGACGAGCTCGGCCGCCTGCCCGGCGTGGCCGGCATCACGTATCTGGGCCAGCGCGATTACAGCCTGCGCGCTGGCTCGACCCCGAGAAACTGGCGGCGCACAACCTGAGTGCCATGGACGTGGTCAACGCCATTGCGCAGCAGAATATCCAGGTGGCCGCAGGGCAGGTTGGACAGCAGCCGGTGCCCAGGGGGCAGCAGTTGCAACTGGCCATCAACACGCTGGGCCGGCTTACAGAGCCCGAGCAGTTCGCGGACATCATCCTCAAGGCGGGCACGGATTACTCGCCCAGCCAGAACTCACCGAGCACGACGACGGCCCCGGCCAGCTCCAGCACCACGCTGGCGGCCACCGGGCAGACGGGTCCGCAACCGCAGGCCATCGGCATCGTTCGCCTCCGCGACGTCGCCCGCGTGGAGCTCGGCTCACGCCAGTACGATCAGTCGTGCACCCTCGATGGTAAGCCCTCCGTCGCCGTCTCGATCTACCAGCTTCCCGGCACGAACGCACTGAACACCGCCTCCGGCGTCTATGCCAAGATGCGCGCGCTGCGCACGCGATTTCCTGACGGCCTGGAGTACGAGATCGTCTACGACACCACCCCGTTTATTCGCGAGTCGGTGAACGAGGTCTTCAAGACCCTGCGCGACGCGGTGATCCTGGTCGGCATCGTGGTGCTCGTGTTCTTGCAGGACTGGAAGGCGATGATCCTGCCGATGATCGACGTGCCGGTGTCGCTCATCGGCACCTTCGCCGTCATGGCGGCCATGGGCTTCTCGCTCAACAACCTCACCCTCTTCGGCCTGGTCCTGGCGATCGGCATCGTGGTGGACGACGCCATCGTGGTGCTCGAGAACATCGAGCGGCTGATCGCCACGGGCCTCGATGCCCGCTCGGCCACCATCAGGGCCATGGAGGAGATCACCGGGCCCATCCTCGCCATCACGCTGGTGCTCAGCTCGGTCTTCATCCCCTGCTGCTTCCTGGGGGGGATCAGCGGCCAGTTCTTCCGCCAGTTCGCGGTGACCATCGCCGTCTCCACGATCATCTCGGCGATCAACGCCCTGACCATGACGCCCTCCCGCGCCGTGCTCATCTTCAAGACCGAGCAGGGGGAGCACGGCCACGAGCTGAAGCGCGAGGCGCTGCCGTGGTGGTTCATCGGCATCCTCGGTGGCCTGCTCACCGCGTATTTCTGGCAGGATCGGCTGGCCGGTCTGGCCGCCAGCCGGCTCGGCCTGCCGGTACCGGTGGGGGAAGCTGCCGCCCATGGCGACGGTGAATGGCTCGGCTGGGCCGTCTGGCTGGCGGCCTTCCTGCCGGGCGCACTCGCCGGCGGTCTCGTCGGATGGCTCGTGATCGCACCGGTGAACTCCCTCCTCGGCTGGCTCTTTCAGGGCTTCAATCGGCTCTTCGACCGCATGACCCTGGTCTACGGCCGGCTCGTGGGCAGGCTGCTGCGGGTGAGCGTGCTGGTCCTGCTGGCCTATGGCGGGCTGCTGGTGTGCACGTACCTGCAATTCGTGAGCACGCCGAGCGGCTTCATTCCCCAGCAGGACAAGGGATACCTGCTGCTGAACGTGCAGCTCCCTGACTCGGCCTCGGTCGAGCGGACCGAGACGGTGATGGCCCGCATCGAGAGCCTGGCCCGGTCGACGCCCGGCGTGGCGCACACCGTCGGCGTCTCGGGCGTGTCGCTGATCCTCGGCGCCAACGCGCCGAACCTCGGCTCCATGTACGTGCTGCTCAAGGAGTTCGACCACCGGCACGGCGCGGAGCTGAGCGCCGACGCGATCGCGTCCTCGATCGAGGCGCGGTGCCGTCGCGAGGTGCGCGACGCCATTGTCTCGGCCTTCGGCGGGCCGCCGATCGACGGGCTGGGCACCACCGGCGGTTTCAAGATGATCATCGAGGACCGGGGCAACTTCGGGCTCGACGAGTTGCAGCGCGTGAGCGACCAGATCGTCGCGCGGGGCAACCGCACGCCGGGGCTCCAGGGGCTCTTCAACAGCTCGCGAGCGAACACACCCTGGCTCTACCTGGACATCGACCGCACCAAGTGCATGGCCCTCGGGGTGCCGGTGAGCGAGGTCTTCAATACGCTTCAGGTCTACCTGGGATCGTACTACGTCAATAACTTCAATGAATTCGGCCGCACCTGGCAGGTGAACATCCAGGCAGACCAGTACTTCCGCGAGCACGGACGCGACATCCGCCAGCTCAAGGTGCGCAACAGCCGCGGTGAGATGATCCGCCTGGGAACCCTTCTGTCGCTGCGGAGTGTGAGCGGGCCGGTGATGGTCATGCGCTATAACATGTACTCGGCGACGGCCATCACCGGCAACGCGGCGCCGGGGACCAGCTCCGGCCAGGCGATCGCCCTCCTTCAGGAGCTCGCCAGCCAGGAGTTGCCCCTTGCGATGGCGACAGACTGGACCGAGCTGGCGTACATGCAGCTCCAGGCGGGCCAGGCGGCGATCTTCATCTTCGCGCTGGCCGTCGCGTTCGTCTTCCTGGTCCTGGCGGCGCAGTACGAGAGCTGGTCGCTCCCGCTGGCGGTCATCCTGGTGGTGCCGATGTGCCTCTTCTGCTCGCTCGCCGGCCTGAACCTGGCGGGCATGGACGTCAACATCTTCACCCAGATCGGATTCGTCGTGCTGGTGGGGCTCGCCAGCAAGAACGCGATCCTGATCGTCGAGTTCGCCAAGCAAAGGCAGGAAGAAGGAGTCGATGTGCGTGAGGCGACGCTCCAGGCCTGCCAGCTCCGGCTGCGGCCCATCCTCATGACCTCCTTCGCGTTCATCTTCGGCGTGGTGCCCCTGGTGCTGGCTTTCGGTGCCGGTGCCGAGATGCGGCATGCCCTGGGTGTGGCCGTCTTCAGCGGTATGCTCGGCGTCACGTTTTTCGGTATCTTCCTCACCCCCGTGTTCTTCCATGTCATCCGCCGCGGACGGACCAGCAAGCCTGATCCGCACGACCCGAACGGGGCCGGATGACGAAGGAGAACGCGAACCACGACCGGGCCCATACGGCCCAGCGCGAGCTTTTGGGTACGATTTGCGGGGCTGGCGGCAGGCTGTCCACAAATCTCCAGTCTGGGCAGCTTGCCATTGTCCCGGGCGTGGGGTAAATTTGGGCAAGCTCAAGCCGCAAGTGGTGTGGAGAGGATCGCTTCACTCCGCATCGTTCGCATTTTGATGTGGAAAAACGCTTGCCGCTGGCGCTCCGGCGGCGTTACATTGAATCAAGGAATGTCGAATCTCCGGCTTGCGTTTCAGCGCGTACCGGCTCACCTCCATGATTCACACGGTCCAAGCCCCATCCCTTCTTTGACTCGCGGCGGTGACGCGGCGAGGATGGTCGGCCGGCCGTCTTACTTTGAATGGTAGGATGGGACCATGACCTTCGTAGGCAAGATCCTCGTCATCGTCATCATGGCCTTCTCCCTGGTCTTCCTGGGAATCTCCACCGTCACGTTCACGACAGCGAAGAACTGGAGAACCGAAACGGAAGCCCAGAAGAAGAAGGTCAGCGAGCTCACCAAGAAACTCAACGACGCCCAGGCTGCCGTGGACGCGGCGAAGAAAGATCTCGACGCCGCCAAGGGCAGTTACGACGCGCTCACCAAGAACCTGAATAACCAGATCCAGGCTCAGGAAGCCCAGATCAAGCAGGCCCAGGACCAGATCACCCAGGCCCGCACCGAGGTCCAGACGGCCCAGGAAAACGCCAAGGTGGCGCTGGTTGAGGCGGAGGCGCGGCGCAAGGACGACCTCCTGGTCCGTGATCAGAAGTCGGCCGTCGAGAAGCAGGCCAACGAGTTCAAGCTCCGCCAGGCCGAGCTGAACGACCGGATCCGCGAGCTCGAGCGGGTGCTGGAATCGGCCACCAAGCACAACACCGACCTGCGTGAGCAGGTGGCCAAGTTCTCGGTGCTGCTGCGTCAGAACGGGCTCTCCGACGACATCAGCCGGATCAAGGGAATGGAAAGTCCGCCTCCCGTGGTGGGCGAGGTCCGGCGGGTGGATCCCACGAACCGTCAGGTGGAGCTGACCATCGGCTCGGATGATGGCCTGCAAGTAGGCCATGAGCTCTATCTCTTCCGCCAGGTTCCCCGGCCCGAGTATCTCGGCAAGATCTCGGTGATCGCGGTGGACGCGGACCAGGCCGTCGGCCGGGTGATCGGTACAACCTACCAGGGCAAGAAGATAAAGGAGGGCGACATTGTCTCGTCTACGATCAAGCCGCGGATCTAGCGCGCCCACCCGGGGAGGCTCCCGCCCTGCTGCTGGTGCCGCTGCCGGCCGCCGGCCTGGCGTCTTCGTCCAGGCCCCCAAGAGCGACATCTTCGTGGCCATGCTGGCTGTCGCACTCGGGGCGATCCTGCTGTCCTGCTTGCTGATGCTGCTGATCCTCTGGCGCTTTGACTTCAAGGTCAACGCCAAGCTGGCTGCCGCCGACCCGGGTGCTCAGCGCGTCATCGTCGCCGGTCACCCAGTGGCTCCGCCGGCCGGCCTGGTCCTGTGCTCACGCACATGATCCCTCTGGCCGCCGGCACCGCACCGCTTCTGGCTCGAGTTCCCTGAAGCCACGTCCGATAGGGCGTGGCTTCTTCCATTTCTGCTCCGTACCGTACACAATTGAGCAGAGAGTGCACGCTGGCGACGTGGCCGGTCCAGGAGTTGCACAAGTAACTGGTTGTACCAATCCAGTTCCTTCTACTGCCGAGAATCACCATGGACCCGTTGCAGGACCTCTTTGCCGGCCTGGCCGCTCCCTTCGGGGCGGACGAGGTTCGGATCCGACCGCAGGGAGGACGCCAGCTTCAGTACATCACCGCCCGCACGGTGATGAATCGCCTGGACGACGTGCTCGGCCCGGCGAACTGGTGGGACGAGTACATGCCCCTGGAGAACTCCGTGATCTGCCGGCTCACCATCCGCCTGCCGGATGGCACCACGCTCACCAAGTCCGATGCCGGCGGCTACGCGGGAATGGCCGACCATGGCGACGACGACAAGAGCGGCTTCTCCGACGCCTTCAAACGCGCGGCGGTCAAGTTTGGCATCGGCCGCTACCTCTACCGCGACGGCGTGCCGCGTTTCGTGCATGAACGGATGCGGCACCCATCCCTCGCGGCCGATCCCGCGCACTCGCCGCAGGGGAAGGCGGCAGAACCGGTGGCACCCCCAGCGCAGCCAGCCTCCGCGCCCGCCCGTCAGAAGGAGGGGGCCGGCGTGCCCCAGACCGGTAAGTCCCTTTTCGCCTGGATCAAGCAGCAAGAGGAAAAGCACGGCGCGGGGCTGCTGAAGACGATCAGCGACTGGGCCCAGCGCCAGGACTTCCCCACGCGCATGGTGCAGTGGAACGCTCAGCAGGTGCAGGCGGCGTTCGGCGAGGCCCTGGCGGCCATCGAGGCGACCCGGCAGGAGCCGGTCGCGGCCGGCGCGGGCGGTCAGCCGGCGGACCGGCCCAATGGGTGGAACGGTTCCCGTAATCGGGCCCGGCCGGGTGCGGCGACGAACGAGCCGGCCGGAGCACGCGGTGGCGAGGCTGAGGCCCAGGAATCCGCACCTCGGCCGCCACGCGGGTCGAGTCCACCACGGCAGTCACGCGGCCGCTGAGTGCTGCCCATTGCTGCTTCCCGGCGGCTGTCCGAGGGATTTCGTCCGTTCTGTTCAGACCCCGCCCGCGCAATCCATCGCGGCACAGGCGCACCCCTTGCGCCAGCCAGAGAAGCTCTTAAGTTGGCCGCTCGATGTTCCGAGCATATATCGAGTCGGGGACTTGCCTTGCTTGAATGCCCCCTTCTCAGGCCAAGGACGAGCGATGGCAGCGGTATCTCTTGCCCTCATGTGGCATCAGCATCAGCCTTATTATCCCGATGACCTCGCCGGCGAGAACCCGATGCCCTGGGTCCGGCTGCACGCCACCAAGGACTATCTTGGCATGGCGTTGCACATCCAGGAAGTGCCGGAGTTTCGCTGCACCATCAACCTGGTCCCCAGCCTGCTCACCCAGCTCGAGGCCTACGTCGCGGGAGCCACCGACAAGCACCTGACGATCTCGCGCAGGCCCGTGGACGGCCTGGAGCAGGATGATGCCTGCTATTTGCTCGATAACTTCTTCATGGCGTTCGCGGACTCGATGATCCGGCCGCACCCGCGCTACCATGAGCTGTACATGCTGCGCTCGTGGTGGTCGACGCCCGCGGACCAGGCGCTCAAGCGGTTCCGCCCGCGCGACCTGCGCGACCTCCAGGTCTGGTCGAACCTGGCGTGGATCCATCCACTGCTCTTCGAGCGCGACAAGGAACTTGCCGAGTTCAAGGACAAGGGCCGGCATTACACCGAGGAGGAGAAGCAGTGGCTGCTGGACAAGCAGAGGGACCTGCTGGCGATGGTGATCCCCCTGCACCGCAGCCTGGCCGAGCGGGGGCAGGTCGAGCTCACCACCACACCGTACTACCACCCCATCTTGCCCCTGCTCCTGGACAAGAAGCTGGCGCGTGAGGCGATGCCCGACGTGGCCTTGCCGGGGTATCGCGATGGCTACCCCGAGGACGCCGACGTGCACGTCCGCAGGGCGGTCGAGAGCCATCTGCGCCGCTTCGGCAGTGCCCCGCGCGGTATGTGGCCCAGCGAGGGCTCGGTATGCCAGTCGCTCATCCCCCTGCTCGCCCGTCATGGCATCGAGTGGATTGCCACCGACGAGGAGATCCTCGGCTGCTCGACCGGCGGCAAGGTCGGCCGCGACAGCCGCGGGTACGTCCGCCATCCGGACCTGCTCTACCGTGCCTGGAACCTGCGCGAGGGCGACGACAAGCTGTCGATCATCTTCCGCGACCACTCCATGTCCGACCAGGTCGGCTTCCACTACCAGCGCAGTCCCGGACCGAACGCTGCCGCGGACTTCCTGGGTAAGCTGCACGCCATCGGTGACGCCTGCCGCCACAACCCGGCAACGCTTGTCTCGGTGATTCTCGACGGCGAGAACTGCTGGGAATACTATCCCGATGGTGGCGTCTCGTTCCTTCGCTCGCTCTACCAGGGCGCTGCGCGACCCCCGGATCCTGCCGGTGAAGGCAGGCGAGTTCATCCGCGAACACCCGCCGGCCGACACCCTGCCGCGGCTCTTCGCCGGAAGCTGGATCAGCCACAACTTCGCCATCTGGATCGGCCATCCGGAAGACAACCGCGGCTGGGACGCACTCCACACCACGCGTCAGTTCCTGGTTGCCGAGGAACGCTCCGGCCGCCATGATCCGGCGGTCCTGGCCAGGGCCTGGGAAGAGATCTACATCGCCGAGGGCTCCGACTGGTTCTGGTGGTACGGCGACGATCACTCCAGCGCCCAGGACAGCCTCTTCGATCACCTCTTCCGCAAGCACCTGCGCAACGTCTACAGCCTGCTGGCCTCTGATCCGCCCGGGTTCCTGTTCACGGCGATCTCGCAGGCCGGCGCCCACCGGCCGATCAACGACCAGCCCACCAGCTTCCTGAATGTCAAGGTTGACGGGCGGGCCACTTACTTCGAGTGGATCGACGGCACGCGCTATCACTGCGGCAACGATCGCGGGACCATGACGCTGGTGACCAGGGGCTTGCTCCAGTCCGTCTGGTTCGGTTTCGACGCCGAGCGCTTCCTGGTGCGCGTGGATACCGAGGGCGGCCCGGCCGCGGATCGGCTCATCGACGTGGACCGGCTGCGCATCGGCTTCGTCGATCCGCCCGACCGCGAGATCGTCGTAGTGCAGCCGGCTCTGCGGCATCCGGTCGCCTATCTGAATCACGCGGGCAAGCCGCTCGTGAACGGTACCACGGTCTCCGTAGCGACCGGCATGATTCTCGAGCTGGCTGTCCCCTTCGCGCGTCTGGAATGCCAGCCCGGTGATTCCATCCGGTTCTACGTCGAGCTCGTGAAGGGTGAGACCAGCCTCGATCGAGCACCTCGCGAGGGCATCTTCGAGCTCACCGTCCCGTCCGCGGATTTCGAGCGGATCATGTGGCAGGTGTGAAAGGACCAGATCGATGCCTGAGCTGAGAAAAGATCCGATCGTGGGCCGGTGGGTGATCATCGCCAACGAGCGCGCCAAGCGGCCGTACGACTTCAAGGCCGAGGGCCAGAGCTCCGGCGAGCCCCGGGCCTGCCCCTTCTGCGAGGGCCAGGAAGACAAGACACCGCCGGAGATCATCGCTTACCGAGAGTTCGGCAGCCGGCCCAATGGACCCGGCTGGCGCATTCGCGTGGTCCCCAACCGGTTCCCAGCCTTGAAGATCGAAGGCAACCTGAACAAGCGCGGCGACGGCATCTACGACATGATGGCCGGCATCGGCGCCCATGAGGTGATCATCGAGAGCCCACGCCACCATACCAGCATGGCGACCCTGAGCGAGGAGAATATCCGCGAGGTGCTCTGGGTCTACCGCGACCGGCTCGTCGACCTCAAGAAAGACTCCCGCCTGGTCCACGGCATGCTGTTCAAGAACGTCGGCGAGGGTGGCGGGGCCGGCCTCGACCACAGCCACAGCCAGCTCATCGTCACGCCCATCGTGCCGGTTTCCGTCTGGGAAGAGATGACCGGCGCGCTCGAGTTTTACAACTATCGCGGGCGCTGTATCTTCTGCGACATGGTGCAGCAGGAGCTGGCCGTCGAGAAGCGCATCGTCTTTGATTCCACGCACTTCACCGCGTTTTGCCCGTTTGCCAGCCGCTTCCCGTTCGAGACCTGGATCCTGCCACGGAACCACGCCAGCCACTTCGAGAACATTCCCAAGCCGGGCGTTGATGACCTGGCGCACGTGCTGCACCAGGTGCTCAACAAGCTGGAGCTGGCACTCGACCGGCCTTCGTACAACTACATCATTCACACCGCGCCCTTTGACCATGTGGAACTGCCGCACTACCACTGGCATATCGAGGTGATCCCGCGGCTCAACAAGGTGGCGGGCTTCGAGTGGGGCTCGGGTTTTTACATCAACCCGGTTCCCCCCGAGGATGCGGCCGCTTTCCTGCGGGAGGTCGAGGTGGGAGCCTCGTTCCCGCCCCTGCCCCTGTTCGACCGCGGAGGCGCCAGCCGGCTGCCCGCCACGCCCGTTCATGCCTCGTGAACCGGCGGGTGAGGCGGAAGGCCGCTCCCTACTGCTTCTGTCCTCTGCAAGGTCGACGCTCAGCGACCAACCGTCCCGCCCGGAACGGGCGCTGGCCAAAGCGGGCTTGGGTTCACGGTCGGCTTGGGCGATAATCCATCATGACAACCCGGCTCCCGTTCCCGGTATCGGCGTGGCCGAGCGCACCGTCAGTGGCATCGGGCGGCCCTGGGCTCACATGAGGCGTCTCTATGTCCACCGTGCGCCTGATCCTCGCGCTCCACAACCACCAGCCCGTCGGCAACTTCGACGGCGTCTTCGAGGCGGCCTATCGCGAAAGTTACGCGCCGTTCCTGGAGGTGCTCGGGAGCTACCCGGAGATCCCCTTCTCGCTGCACACCTCCGGTCCGCTTCTTGAATGGCTGGTCGAGCACCATCCCGAGTACATCGCACTGGTGCGCGGGCTGGTGGAAGCGGGCAGGGTCGAGATCCTCGGCGGCGGGTTCTACGAGCCGATCATGACGATGATCCCGCACCGCGACCGCGTGGGGCAGATCCGCGACTATTCGGCTTACCTGGAACAGCTCTTCCCCACGAAGGTCCGCGGCATGTGGGTTCCCGAGCGGGTCTGGGAGCAGCACCTGGTGGCGGCCGTCGCCGAGGCGGGCATCGAGTTCACCATCCTCGACGACTTCCACTTCCAGCGATCCGCCGTGCGCGGCGACGACCTCTTCGGCTACTACCTCACCGAGGACGAGGGCCGGCTGCTCAAGGTTTTCCCAGGCTCGGAAACCCTCCGCTACACCGTGCCGTTCCAGGAGCCGCACGCCACCTACGAGTTCCTCCGCCGCCTGGCCGATCGCCGCCCGGGCGCCACCGTGGTCTTCGCCGACGACGGTGAGAAGTTTGGCACCTGGCCCGATACGTTTGACCATGTCTACACCCACGGCTGGCTGCGTCATTTCTGCGACATGCTGGTGGCCAATCGCGACTGGCTGGAGGTGACGACGCTCGGCGCGCTGTGGACTCGACGCTTCCCCAGGGAAAGGTCTACATCCCGGACGGCTCCTACCGCGAGATGACCGAGTGGGTGCTTCCCGCCGGCTTGCATCAGGACTACGAGCAGACGAAGGCCCGCGTGGCCGCCAGTGAGCTGGCCGAGCCGCTCAGGCCGTTCTTCCGCGCCGGCGGGTTCTGGCGGAACTTCAAGGCGCGCTACCCCGAGAGCGACGAGATGTACGCCCGCATGCTCGGCGTCTCGCGCCGGCTGGCGGAGGTTTCGGCCCGCGACGGTGCCGATCCGGATTACCTGGAAATCGCGCGCCGCGAGCTTTACCGCGGGCAGTGCAACTGCCCGTACTGGCATGGCGCCTTCGGCGGGCTCTACTTGCCGCATCTCCGCAACGCGATCTATCGCAGCCTGATCAACGCTCACAATGCACTGGATGAGGCCGGCGGAAAAGCCGCGCCGCACGTCTCGCTCGAGGCAGCCGACTTCAACCTGGACGCCCGCCAGGAAGTGCTGCTCGAGAACGAGAACCTGGTCGCCTTCATCAGACCTGCGCAGGGCGGGCATCTCTACGAGCTGGATGTGCGGCAGGCGGCCGTCAACGTACTGGCGACGCTCGACCGCCGGCCCGAGGCCTATCACCGGGCCATCGCCGAGGCCATCCACGCGAAGCAAGACGAGCACGCCGCGACGAATGGGCCGGCGAGCATCCACGACCGCGTCGTCCTCAAGCAGGAGGGCCTGGACCGGATGCTTGTCTACGATCGCCATCCGCGCAAGGCGCTCGTGGATCACTTCTACCCTGTCGACGTGACGCTGGAAGACCTGGCGGCGTGTGGCGATGTGGAGCGCGGAGACTTTGTCACGGGCACTTACCTGGCGCGTGCCCAGCGCGACTCCAGGCGCGTGCTGCTGGCGATGGATGCCCCGGGAATGGCCTCCGGCCACGCCATCCGGATCAAGAAATCGATCGCTCTGGCTGCCGGAGCGCCGGCCCTGGACGTGCATTACGAGCTTCTCGATCTGCCCCCCGGCGTCTGCTTGCACTTTGCCGTTGAGCTCAACCTGGCGGCCATGGCCGGGCATGCGACGGACCGCTACTATTCCGACACGCAGGGCGCCCGGCTGGGCATGCTCGATGCGCGCATCGACGCGCCGCACACCGAGGGCCTGTCGCTCACGGACGAGTGGCTGGACCTCGCGGTGGGCCTCTCCTGGTCGCGTCCGGGGGGTCTCTGGTGCTACCCCATCGAGACGGTGAGCCAGAGCGAGGGAGGCTTCGAGGGCGTTTACCAGTCCTCGGCCGTCGTCCCCCACTGGCACGTCACAGCCGATGAGACGGGTCGCTGGGACGTGCGGATCCGCCTCGCCGCCGAGCCCTTCCGCGCCGCGGTCGTCCCCCTCCCCCGCCACGGCGAAAGCCTCGCGCGGGTGTGAGCGCGCTTCTCTGATCCGGTGTGGGACCTTGCGAACCACATGGTACGCCCTGTTCCTCCGGGAGAGAGAAGTGACACGGGCAGGATGTGGCCATTCGGGTAGGCTCACCGGTGCGTGATCAAACGAGAGGCAGCCAATCACCATCCGCATCGTACTAAAGCCTGACGCAGAACAGGCTCATTGAGCAGTCCCGAGAGAGCGAGCGATCCCGGCCGGTACATTCAAAGTCTCATCGGGACCATATCTTGAATTCCCGCAAGGATAGCACCCGGGACCAGCAGTCGATTGAGCGAACGTGACCCCGCGACGACTTCATTGATCGCGAGTTCCTCGCTGAGTGCGAGGTGGAGGCCGACGATACCTTCATCTCTGAGGAAGGGTTGTAGGCCACCTCCCGGGTCAAGGTTCCATTTATGTCCGTCCTGGTATGCTTGTATGCCGCAGGAAGTGCGGCCTGTTCCCGGCCCTTGCCCTTCTCGGTCCCTTGTTCACAGCCCTCCTAAAAACTGCCAGAGAACACGGGAATTAGATCTCTGATCGATGCACGACCAGACGATCAGGGATGGCTGCTGGGATCGTCAACGGCCAGGCCCTCGGCCAACGCGGCGGCATTGAGCTCAACGTCGGACGAAAGCAGCGTCAGCGTTGGGAGCCGAGCCTGCGTTTCTAGGGCTGCTGCAAGCTGCACGGCGTCATAGCCCCGCAGCCCGTGCTTTCTCACCAGGGTGGCGGCCTGGTCTACCAGGGGAGCAGACACCTCGATGATGAAGTACTGGCGCGCGAAATCGAGCTGGAAGTCGGCCAGTGCGGTCGCGGCGTCCATGGGCGTGATCGAGCCGTCCCGCTCCCGCCGGGTGATGGCGGCGGCGGTCTCGGCCAGGGTGATTCGTACGATGATGAGGGAATGACCAGCCGCGGGTGCGGCCAGTGCCTGTACCCAAGGAGTGCCGGGTTCCAGGACGTATCGCTTCAAGGCCGCGCTGGTGTCGAGAAAGAATTCCGGCACCGTTAACGCCGCTCGCGGAGTGCGGTTGCGGAGATGGGCTCACCCTGGATGGGGATAGCCCGGCGGTTTTGGTAGAGGGCAAGGTCGGTGATCGGCGGCCTGATTTCGCTGATGAGGCCGGCGTCGAACAAGCGTTGTTGCACCTCCTGGCTGCTGAGCTTGTCGGGGCGAATGGCCGGCGGGGAGGGCTGCTGCTGAGCTTGACGGTGCCGCTCCAGGGCATCGAGGATCACATCGTCCTCGCTGCGGAAGTGACCCGCCTCGACCTGGTCGTGGACATATCGTTGGAGATGGTCGGGTAAACGAATCGTCATGCTCCGGTATCTCCTTCGA
This sequence comes from uncultured Planctomycetaceae bacterium, assembly GCA_963833985.1. Taxonomy (GTDB): domain Bacteria; phylum Planctomycetota; class Planctomycetia; order Isosphaerales; family Isosphaeraceae; genus Aquisphaera. Next base: position 2,733,426 of record CAWIAD010000001.1, on the reverse strand, counting down.
TTTTCAGAATAGCACAGCGAGGTGGCGTTGCCAAGGCGTGGCGTGATTGCGCGCGGTCGTGTCATCATCTGCATTCGAATCGCCCGTCGCCTCCGCAACGCGACCGCGGAGGATGTCCTCATAGCCGCCGCGTGTCTACGATCGCCATCCGCGCAAGGCGCTCGTGGATCACTTCTACCCTGTCGACGTGACGCTGGAAGACCTGGCGGCGTGTGGCGATGTGGAGCGCGGAGACTTTGTCACGGGTACTTACCTGGCGCGTGCCCAGCGCGACTCCAGGCGCGTGCTGCTGGCGATGGAGCGCCCGGGAATGGCCTCCGGCCACGCCATCCGGATCAAGAAATCGATCGCTCTGGCTGCCGGAGCGCCGGCCCTGGACGTGCATTACGAGCTTCTCGATCTGCCCCCCGGCGTCTGCTTGCACTTTGCCGTTGAGCTCAACCTGGCGGCCATGGCCGGGCATGCGACGGACCGCTACTATTCCGACACGCAGGGCGCCCGGCTGGGAATGCTCGATGCGCGTATCGACGCGCCGCACACCGAGGGCCTGTCGCTCACGGACGAGTGGCTGGACCTCGCGGTGGGCCTCTCCTGGTCGCGTCCGGGGGGTCTCTGGTGCTACCCCATCGAGACGGTGAGCCAGAGCGAGGGAGGCTTCGAGGGCGTTTACCAGTCCTCGGCCGTCGTCCCCCACTGGCACGTCACGGCCGATGAGACGGGTCGCTGGGACGTGCGGATCCGCCTCGCCGCCGAGCCCTTCCGCGCCGCGGTCGTCCCCCTCCCCCGCCACGGCGAAAGCCTGGCGCGGGTGTGAGCGCATGAGTTCCGTTCCGCCCGCGCGACGGCGCGCGTTGCGGGCAAGCTCGAGCACTCGCACAGCGACCTCGGTTTCAGGCGCAGCGATGATGTGGCGCTGCGATTTGATCAGGACTCGCAGTTCGGGTCGGGGCCGGCAACGGCAGAGGAACCGGACAGTGTGATGCTGCCCTGGCCGGGATATTCCGCGACGGCGCTGGGGACGCGCCGGCCGAGCATTTCGGCAGGCACCGCGTGCGAACCGCTCGGGCCGTCCCAGGTCGTGAGCCGCGTCGACTCAAGGTGGCGTTTTCTTGAGAAAACCCTTGAAAATAGTGGGATTGATGGCCTTTTCCATTTCAGGCTCTTTCTCCCCCTGAACCGCGCGCGCTTGGCGTGCCCGTCTCCCGTTCGTTAGGTGGAAGAGGAAGGAGTCCTCGACCGCCCAAGCTCAGATCCTGGATTTGGGCGCTACACGTCCCGCACGTGGATTCAAGGAAGGGGGGAATCAATGGCGTCACGCCTGTTCGACCTGAGTGGTCCGCTTTCCGACGCACGCGAAGCGGCCCGGAATCGTCGCAAGAAGAGATCATTACGGGCGGAACGGACCTGCGAGCAGCTTGAAGGCCGAGTGGTGATGTCTGGTTTCGGTGGCGGCATCGGCGGTGCGATGCCAGTCCTCATGCGTGCCAGAGAGATGGGTGGCTCCGGCGGCTTCGGAGGCGGCGCAGACATCGGAGGGCTTGGACTTTCGGGGGCAATGGGAGGACAGGTCACTGCTCCCGCAGGTGGCGGGGCGTCGCAGGCAATCTCGGGTGGAATGGGGGGGCCGGTCGCGATCGCAGGAGGGATGGCAGGGTCGCTCAGTATCGCGGACGGCATGGGAGGGCCGGTGACGCTTTCAAGTGGCATGGGAGCCCCTGTCGGCGGCATGGCGGAAATCGGAGGCGGCAGCCTGATGGGCAGCCTGGCGTCCATCGGTGTGACTGGCGCCCCATCGGGAGGTGGTGCTCAGGTAATGGCGCCGGACACGGCTGCATCCAGCTCTCAGGCGACCCAGCTTCAGACGGATTTGCAGAAGCTCCAGACCGACATCCAGGCTGTCGCGACGTCATCGGGCGTTACGGTTGCCGACTGGAATAAGCTGACTTCGGATGACCAGGCCATCATGCAAGCCGGGGCTCAGATTGACCCGACTGCGCTCCAGAAGGTGATGACCGAACTGGCCACCGCCATCACCTCCGGCGCCAGCACCGCGCAGGCTCAGACCGATTTCACCGCCCTCTTCAGCGGCTCGTCGGTCAGCTCCACGACCGTCGACAAGGCCTTCACTGACCTGACCCAGACGATCACCGATTCCAAGATCACCTCGGCGCAGCTCTCCGGTATCACCGCCGATCAGGCGGCCGTGCAGAAGGACCAGACGATACTTGAGGCCAGCTCGCCGATGGGCCTGCCCGGTGGCGGCGGGTTCGTTCAGAACCTGGGTGATCTGGGTGTCCTCTCGGGCACAGGAGTGGGGCTGGCCGGCGGCGACGTCCTGAGTGCGGGAGGTGCCGGCGGCTTGAGCGGCTTGCCCCAAAGCACAAGCTCAACCACCAGCACGGCCGCGACGCAGCTTCAGACGGATACCCAGAAGCTCCAGACCGACCTCAAGACCGTGGCGAGCGCCTCGGGCGTGACGGCCGCCGATTTGACCAAGCTGAATGCCGACGCTCTGGCGATTGCCCAGACCGGAACGACTGTCGACCAGACAGCACTGGCAAAGGCAATCTCCGAGCTGGCCACGGCGGTAGCCTCGGGCGCGGACACCACGCAGGCCCAGAGCGATTTCACGGCGCTCTTCAACGGAACATCGGTGAGCTCGAACACGATCAGCCAGACTTTTACTGACCTGACCCAGACGATGACTGACTCGAAGATCACCTCGACCGAATTGTCGACGATCGCCGCCGACAAGGCGGCCATCCAGACGGACATGACCAACCTGAAGAGCACCGCCCCCGTCCCCGCCTCCACGGCCACGTCCGCCTCCGGTACCACGCCGGTCACTTTCCCATCCTCGTCATCGACGACCACCGCATCGACACCCTCGAGCACGTCATCCCCATCGCCGACCTTGACCACTGCGGGAATCGTCCGGCACGGGTTTCGCCGGATGGGACGTCACGGACGTCGTTAATCGAGAGTCGACAGATGGGGCCAGCCACGTCCTGCGCTGCGCGAGAGTAGATGGCCCCGTCCGATCCTCATCCCGTAAGATTCTGGAAGGACATACGTATTCACAGGGCAGCGGACATAGGACAAGTCTCAAGAGGTCAATAAGCCCTCAACCTGGCAGCCGGAGAGAGCGGCAACAATGGGTCCAGGTCCGTCGTAACTGGGTACGACGCCTGACGGCGAGGTACTGATTTCAGGCGGATCCAGCGATGCATCAGAATAGCATCATGGTCGTGAAGCCCTACAGATGGGAGGGCTTGTGGGTCTTCGACGACGACCGGACAGGTCTTGTGCGGGAACCATTTGTGGCAGGCGTGCCCGAGATCCTGGAAGCCCTCCTGGTACAGCAAGGTATCCCAATCGAGGAGGCTGAAAAGGGCTTTCGCCTGATTTTTTCTGCCATCCCGTTCCCTGGCCACCAGCTAACCGCCAGGCGAGTCAAGGAAGAGGGAGGCGGCAACTGGTATGAGGAATCGGTGACCAAGGCTCAAGGTTGGCTCTGCCCCGCATTGTTCCGGTACTTCGATACGGCCCCGGACAACCTTCATGTCCGTGTCGAGCGTTGCTCGTAAAGGGCAATCAGACGCGATCAGACGGGGCCACCCACGCACCGCGATCCCGAGGCGTAGGTGGCCCCCAGTGTCTACTCTGAGTCGTTTCTGCTTACAGTCTCACCACCTGCCTGCGTTGGGAGAGCGTACCTCACGCCCGGCGGAGGCAGATTTGTAACGGAGATATGGGGCCGCCCGCGTTGCGGGATGCAAGAGAGCGAGTGCGCCGTGCGTCTCCCGGGTGGAGCGAAGCGATGGTAGAATGCTGTTGTTCGCACTATGACTCCCGTCACGACGGAGCCGGACCATGAGCACGGCCGTTGCCACCCGAACCCGCTACACGCCGGAAGACCTGCTGGCCATGCCCGATGGTCAGAGTTATGAACTGGTCGATGGCCGACTGGTGGAGCGAAACATGGGAGCGGAATCGAGTGAGGTCGCGGGGCGCTTGCTGCTGCGCCTTGGATCGTTCTGCGAGGAGCACCACCTGGGGCATTTCTGGCCGGCCGACAACGGCTACCAGTGCTTCGCTCACGCTCCCGGCCGGGTCCGCAAGCCCGATGTCTCGTTCGTCCGGCGCGGGCGGTTGCCCGGCGATGTCTCGCCGGAGGGCTGGGTGAGGATCCCCCCCGACCTAGCCGTCGAAGTCGTCTCTCCCCACGATGCGGCCGAGGAACTCGAGGAGAAGCTGGAGGACTACCAGCAGGCCGGCGTGCCCCTGGTCTGGGTCATCTACCCGAAAACACGCAGGGCATGGGTCTTCCGCCCCGACGGACCGCCCGTCCGGCTGGACGAGGCCGACGTCCTCTCCGGCGAGGACGTGATTCCGGGCTTCCGCTGTCCCCTGAGCGACATCCTGCCACGCCGCATTTCTGCCGAAGAGCCGCGTGCCACCCCGGCCGACCCGAACGGGCCGGGACCTTCCTGATCGCTCCCCGCTCGAACTGGTCATGGCGCACGTTTGGCACGGTTGGGGCCGCCCGCGTTGTGGGATGCCAGAGAGCGAATGCGCCGTGCGTCTCCCGGGTGGAGCGGGGCGATGGTAGAATGCTGTTGTTCGCACTATGACTCCCGTCACGACGGAGCCGGACCATGAGCACGGCCGTTGCCACCCAAACCCGCTACACGCCGGAAGACCTGCTGGCCATGCCTGATGGCAAGAGTTATGAACTGGTCGATGGCCGACTGGTGGAGCGAAACATGGGAGCGGAATCGAGCCGGGTTGGAACGCAACTCTGTTCTCGTCTGGATCGGTTCTGCGACGAGTCTCGCCTGGGGCTGGTCTGGGGTGCCGACAACGGCTACCAGTGCTTCGCTCACGCTCCCGGCCGGGTGCGCAAGCCCGATGTCTCGTTCGTCCGGCGTGGGCGCTTGCCCGGCGATGTCTCGCCGGAGGGCTGGGTGAGGATCCCCCCCGACCTGGCCGTCGAGGTCGTCTCTCCCCACGATGCGGCCGAGGAACTCGAGGAGAAGCTGGAGGACTACCAGCAGGCCGGCGTGCCCCTGGTCTGGGTCATCTACCCGAAAGCACGCAGGGCATGGGTCTTCCGCCCCGACGGACCGCCCGTCCGGCTGGACGAGGCCGACGTCCTCTCCGGCGAGGACGTGATTCCGGGCTTCCGCTGTGCCCTGAGCGACATCCTGCCACGCCGCATTTCTGCCGAAGAGCCGCGTGCCACCCCGGCCGACCCGAACGGGCCAGGACCTTCCTGATCGCTCCTGATCCCTCTCGGCTAGACTAATGCAGTCATGACCCGTCATTTCATGAGGCGAACGATCCGAAGCGAGGACGCGATCGCTTCGCGAGGGGTGGGGAGGCCGGGCCGCCAGATTCAAGTGAGACGCGACGTCGCCATTTCGGCTCGGGCGATAACCCTGTCCCAACAGGGCGAGAGCGTATGCGCTCGGTCAGGGTCTCTGGAGGCAGTCGCTCACAGGGACCGAACTGGTTAGGATGGACCAGGGCGTGCTTTGGCTGCCCGATGGTGCTGAGCATCTCCTGGACCGCATTTCGGCAACCTCGACCTGGGCCCACCATGATCTGGCCGTTCCGCAGCAAAAGACCAAAGCAGCCCGCCGTTTCCGCCATCGATGCCGCACAGATCATCCGCAGGGCGCGGCGACTGCGGTTCCGGGTGCGGCCGGAGGCGGTCACGCAACTGGCGGGGGCCTATCATGGAGCACGGCCCGGCGTGGGGCTGACGTTTGCCGAGTTGCGTGCTTATGAGCCTGGAGACGACGTCCGGCACATCGACTGGAACGTCACGGCCCGGCAGGGCAAGCCGTTCGTGCGCCGGTTCGTCGAGGAGCGGTCGCTCACGCTCTGGTTGGTGCTCGACGTCTCCGCCAGCATGCGGTTCGGCCTGGAGGGCCGCACCAAGGCCGACCGGGCCGCTCAGGCCGCCGCCCTGCTGGCCACCGCGGCCGTGCACAACGGTGACCGCGTGGGTCTGCTCATGGTCAGCGATCGCATCGAGGTCGAGCTGGCGCCCGCCGGCGGCATCCGCCATCTCTCGCAGATCGTCCGCGCCCTCGTCGCCACGCCGACCACCTCGCTCAAGACGCAGCTCGGGGTCGGGCTCTCGCGGGTGCGCCGGGCGGCGCACCGGTCCATGGTCATCGTCCTCAGCGATTTCGACACGGACGAGCCGGTCGGCCTCTGGCGGCGCACGGCTCGGCGGCACGATGCCATCGCGATGCGTATCGTCAGCGGGCTGGAGCAGCAGCTTCCCGCCGCCGGGCTGCTGGCACTGGAGGAAGCCGAGACCGGCAAGGTCCAGCTCATCGATTCCTCGCTCAAGTCGCAACGGGCCGACTACGCGCGGCGGGCGCGTGAACGGCAGCAGACGTTTCATCGCTGGTGCGCCAGCGTTGGCGTGGATGGCTATTCCCTGTCCACGGAGGTCGAGCCGATCCTTTCCCTGATCGAGCTGTTCTCCCGCCGATCGACTCGCCGAGGTGTCCATTGAACGAAGAGAACGCGCGCGTCATTGTCCTTCCCCGCCCCAATCCCGGTCCCGAGCCGTGGTCCGAGGCCAGGTCCGTCGGTGGGCGCTTGCTCCCCGCCGGGTCACTGCTGATTGCACTGCTGGCCCTGGCGTTCTGGATCTGGATCCGCAGGCGTCGGGCGCGGGGCCTGCCGGTGTCGGTCGTCCCGGTTCCCGTTCCAGAGACGGCCGACGGTCAGCTTGTGAGCCTGGCCTTGCAGGCGCGGGAGACGCTGGCGTCACGGTTCGGCCCGGCGTTGCGAGCCCGCACCACGGAGGAGATTTCCGGCGACGGCGCGGTCAGGCAGGCGCTCGGCGAGGAGCACTTCGCAACGCTCATCCAGCTTCTGGTCACGGCCGATCGCTGGAAGTTCGCCAGTCCGCCGCAGAACGGCCAGGCCGAGGAGCTTCGGGAGCGACTGCCCGGATGGGCGGAGTGGCAACAGAACTTGCAGCAGCGGTTCAGGACGGCGCCGAGGTCGTCACGCCGAGTTCGACCGCGCGGCACACTCCTCAGCAGCCGGCCGACCGCAAAGGCGCTCAATCAAGGCTTTCTACGGCCACCTGGTCGGAGTCAAACCGGACGCCGAGCACGTCGGTCCGGTAGGGGGCGGTGCGCAGCTTGATCCGCCAGGTCATCGTCCCGGCCAGGTCAGTCATCTCGACCGGCTCGCTCACCAGAACGGTCTCAACCGACTCTCCCGGGCGGAGTGTCGGGAACGACTGGTCCGGGATCGACCATTCGCTTTCCATGGCCAGCCGGAACAGAGTGAGCCTGCGCCCGGAGCCAAGCTCGATGAACGACTCCGCCGGGCCCGGCGAGGTCTCGCGTACCATGGCGGGATCGAGCGGAGCGAAGCTCTGGTCGCTGGAGACGTTGGTGAACTCGAGCGTGAGCACCAAAGTGGCCGGCGTCTGGCGTTCGCCCTCGGCGGTTCCTTGCAGCCGGATCAGATCGATGGGGCGGTGGGCGATCGACCGCGGCTTGATCTCCAGGTCTCCCAGGCGCGTCGACCTGGTCAGGTCGGTGATGTTCGAGGCGGGCAGAGGATCGAGATGAATGGCGGCCCTGGGTGCCGACTTGCCGCGGGGTTCCGGAACGGCTGCCGCCGGCTCCGTGGCGGGACCGAAGACGATGCGCGGCAGGCTCCGTCCGGTGAAGAGCAGATAAGCGATGGCCAGGGTGAGAGCACTCGCGTAGCTGGAGATCAACAGCATCGGCCAGGAAATGCGCACCGTTTCGGGCTCGTCCGGTTCCGGTTGTCGAGGCGAGCGCGAGCCGGCCCGATGCGATTTGAGCTGCGGATGAACGTCCGCGTCCGGCGACGGAGCGAAAGCGACGTCAATCGCCGATGCCGGAGTGCTGAGCGGATCGAGTGGCGAGACCGGTTCGATGCCACTCGCCTCGCCGCCCGGGCGCCCGCCGCTCGCCGGCTCGCCGGGCCCGCCGCCCTCGGCCAGATAGGGGTCGGGTGCCGACTGAGCGAGCAGCAGGCTCAGGTCGTCGGCGCTGGAGGTGGCCGGCTTGGAAATGTCCTGGGGCGGTCGCGGGGAAACCTGCCGGATCGTCACTGGCGCCGGTTCCTCGCCGGAGTGGCTCGCCGGGGCCTGGTCCGGGAAAGGCGTCGAGGAGGATGAGTTCATCGAGCTGGCCGACATCGGCGTCTGGCTCCTGTTCATGCGAGCGAACCCGTTCGGGCGGGTTGGCCTGGTGAAAGAATCAGTCGTTCGCTCACCCTGACCACTCCCCTGGCGTCAGGAAGCGGCAGTTCCACACTTGCGTCGCAGCCAGACAGTTGTGCCCGCCCCCGCGGTGAGGTGTCTGGCCGCGTCGCCGTTGACGATCGCGACCTCGATCCACCCGGAGCTGCCGGCCAGGGCCACGAGCGCACCGGTGTGCTTCTCGCCATAGGTGCGCGCGAGGCCGTCGATGCGTTCGCCAGCGATCTCGACCATCCAGTCATCAGGCGGCCCGGTGAGCTGGCTCACGTGCACGTTGGTGATGAGGTTGCCGAACGTATCACGAAAGATCACCTCGCCCACGAAGCTGGATCCGTCGGCCATGGGTTGAAAGTTGCGCAAGGTGATGAGCGACGAGAGCCGAGGTCCCAGCATATCAGGGTCGCCGCCGAGCAGCAGATGAGCGGCCGCTGGCGCCAGGATGTCGCGGCCATGGAAGGTATTGGACACGGTAGGCCGACGCAGGTCGGGGTTGGCGAGCTCCCAGATTCCCTGGTAGGGACGGTTCTGTGCCAGCCCGGTGATGAGTCCATTGTCGGGCAGAACGAACCATTGATCAGCGAGCCTGGCCGCAACCAGGCGACGGTCCGTCCCCACGCCCGGATCGACGACGGCCAGGTGGACGGCCCCCGCGGGGAAGGCGTCGACGATTCCGGCCAGCACGAAGGCACCTTCCAGGATATTCTGAGGTGAGATGGTGTGGCAGACGTCCACGAGCTGGGCGTCCGGGGCCAGCCCGAGCAGCACTCCCTTGATGGCCGCCACGTAGGGACCGCTGATACCGAAGTCGGTCGTCAGGGTGAGAATTCCGGCTTTCATGGATGAAACGCCTTGTGAGATCATGACCAGGTGCCGGGCCGAATCTTCCCACCCTTCCGCGTTGCTGACCTTCCGCGGGCGATCACTCCCGGGCCGCCTCGTAGGCGGCTGTGATGCGCGAGGTCATACCCCCGCGCGGGTTGAAATGCCCGACAACCTTCATCCGAACCGGCTGGCAAGAGGCGACCAGGTCGTCCAGGATCGTGTTCACGGAATGCTCGTAGAAGATGCCGCGGTCGCGATAGCCGAACAAGTACAGCTTCAGGCTCTTCAGTTCCAGGCAATGTTTGGACGGCACATACGTGACGACGATGGTTCCAAAATCGGGCTGACCGGTCTTGGGACAGACGGCGGTGAACTCCGGAGCCGTGATCTCGATCTCATACTCGCGGTCCGGGAACTGGTTGGGAAACGATTCCACTGCGGATGCCATGCGATTGAACCCATCCTCCGACGTTGATGCACCCGGCACCGACCCGGCCGCAGCCGTGACCTTCGACCGCAAGGGAAGGGGCCATTTCTCATTCTACCCGGAAAGGCCCCGGGTCTGAAGTTCCTGGATCGGGTCTGAATTTCCTGGATGTTGCCGAGGCGCGGCCGGCGGTGCGCGCCGCTTGCGTTCTTGTTGTGAAAGCAGGCAGACGGCGTGGTGCTCCTTGGGTTACAATCGTGGAATGCCCCGGGTTGTGAGGCCGTTTCCGGTTCGCTCCGGAGTGACCGCCGCGCACGCCGCATGCTTCATCATGGTCCGCAGGAGAATTTTCCCATGTCCTCGGGTCCGCGTCCCCGCCTCCGGGTCGAGAATGTGGACGGCGTCCACGTCGTCAGCTTCACCGAAACGAAGATCGTCACGGAGGATCAGATTCAGGAAACCGGCGACGAGCTCTACGCATTGCCTGAAGAGGGAAGCAAGAAGAAGATCCTGCTCAATTTTGGCAACGTGCAGTACTGCTCCTCGACCTTCCTGGGCAAGCTGGTCAGCCTGAAAAGGCGCGTTGATGCAACCAAGGGTAAGCTCAAGTTCTGCTGTATTCACCCGGACCTGATGGTACCTTTCAAGCTTACCGGTCTGGACAAGGTGTTCGAGATCTATGCCGAGGAGCAGGCCGCGCTGAACAAGTTCTGAACCGCATTCCGGCGGCAATCGCGCCAGCCTGCGTCGCCGGAACATCTTTTCCGGGTGGACTCTTGATTCCCCGGCGCTTTCTGGTAAGTGTGGTGTGAACGCAGGGTTCTCGCCTCGGTGGGTTCTTCGATTCTTTTCCGGTGCTGCGCCTTCGAGGCCCGCGTGCGGGACCGGCCTTCACAAAAGTCCAATTGGCTGGGTCTGGTTCGGTTCCCGTCCCCGACAGGAGTTTCCCGATGTCGCAAGGCCCTCGCCGTCTCCTCCGACTGGAAAACGTCGACGGAGTGACGGTTGTCAGTTTTGTCGATACCAAGATCGTGACCGAAGAACAGATCCAGGAAGTGGGCGAGCAGCTTTACAGCCTGGTCGAGGACGAGGGTCACAAGAACATCCTGCTCAATTTCGGTAATGTGCAGTATCTCTCCAGTGCCGCGCTTGGCAAGCTGATCAACCTCAAGAAGAAAGTTGCCGCGGTCAAGGGCAAGCTGAAGCTCTGCTGTATCCATCCGGACCTGCTCGAAGTCTTCCGGATCACCAGGCTCGACCAGGTTTTCGAGATCTATCCGGAAGAGCAGTCGGCGCTCGACAAGTTTTGATCTCCCGCGCGTGGTCACCTTGTCGTTTTCTGGCACAACCCGGCAGGCTTTATTGAACATGACGGTCCACCCCCTCCAGGGTGTGGGTCGTCATTAGCTTTTCCGGTGCCTGCACCGATCCGGCTCCCGGCCGATTCTTCCTTCGCCGGATTCGCGGAGGCGCGTGTCTCTCTCGTTCCCTTCAGCTCTCCCTTGCATGAGCGAGCCCTCCATCACGCCGATGATGCAGCAGTATCGCGAGCTCAAGGCGCGCGATCCCGATGCGTTGCTGCTCTTCCGGATGGGAGATTTCTACGAGCTCTTCGGCGAGGATGCCGAGCGTGCGTCGGCCCTGCTGGGTATCGCGCTGACCACGCGCGACCGCGACAAGGGCGAGCAAGCCATTCCCATGGCGGGTTTTCCCCACCCCGCGCTGGAATCGTACCTGGCCCGCATTGTCCAGGCCGGGCTTCGTGCCGCGGTTTGCGAGCAACTGGAGGATCCCAGGCTGGCCAAGGGGCTCGTCAAGCGAGACATCGTGCGCATCGTGACGCCCGGCACCCTGACCGACGAGGCCTTGCTCGATCCGCGGACGTCCAATTACCTCGCCGCGGTGGTGGAGTCCGGGACGAAGCTGGGCCTGGCCTGGGTCGAGCTCTCCACCGGGCGGTTCTCCCTGACCGGGCTGCTCCGGCATGAGCTTGCCGACGAGATGGGACGCCTGAGCCCCGCCGAGACTCTCGTCTCCGAGCTTTCCGTCGAGGCCCCCTGGCTGCGTGCCCTGCGCGCATCCTCGGCACGGCCGGTGACGATCCGCCCTTCATGGGACTTCCAGCCTGAAGAGGCGCGCAAGACACTCTACGAGCAGTTCGGCACCACCACCCTGGACGGCTTCGGCGTGGACGACCGGGCGCTCGAAGTGCAGGCGGCCGGCGCACTGATCGCCTACCTGCGTGAGACCCAGAAAGCGTCGCTGGGACACATCATCCGCTTGACTCCCTACCGCAAGGCAGACACGCTGGGCCTTGACGAGATGACCCGCCGCAGCCTGGAGCTGACACGCACCCTGCGCGAGGCCAGGCGCGAGGGTTCGCTGCTGCACGTGATCGACCGGACCGTGACGCCGATGGGCGCGCGCTTGCTGGCCGATTACCTGACCTCGCCCCTGACCTCCGTGGAGCTGATTGCCGAGCGCTCCGGGGCCGTGGAGGAGCTGGTGCGCGATTCGGCCCTGCGCGGGGAGCTGCGCGACCTGCTGGGTGAAGGATACGACCTGGAGCGTCTGGCCGCCCGCGTGGCCACTGCCCGCGCCACCCCGCGTGACCTGGCCGCGCTGGCGCGTACGCTGGCTCTGCTGCCGCGGGTGAAGGCGCGGCTGACGGCACGCCGCTCCGCGCGGCTGACGCAGCTCGAGGGGGCGCTGGAGCTCTGCCCCGAGGTCCGGGCGGCCATCGAGTCGGCCCTGGTCGACGATCCGCCGCTGACCCTCAAGGAGGGCGGCCTCATTCGTAAGGGTTATCACCCCGAGCTCGACCGCCTGCATTCGGTCTCCAGAGATGGCAAGGGCTGGATTGCCAGCTACCAGGCCGAGCAGGTCCGCCGCACCGGAATTCCGGGGCTGAAGGTCGGGTTCAACCAGGTCTTCGGCTATTACATCGAGATCACGCACGCCCAGGCCCAGCGTGGCGAGGTACCGGCGGACTACATCCGCAAGCAGACCGTCAAGAACGCCGAACGCTACTTCACCCCCGAGCTCAAGGAGTTCGAGAACGAGGTCCGCACCGCCCATGAGCGGGCCAACGCACTGGAGTATGAGCTGTTCACGACGCTGCGCGACCGCGTCTCGGCCGACGCGCCCCGATTGATCCAGGCGGGGTCGGTGCTGGCCCAGCTCGACGTCCTCGCTGCGCTTGCGGAGCTGGCGGCGCGCCACGGGTACTGCCGGCCGGAGCTGACGGAGGAACCGCTGTTCGAGGTCGAGGCCGGCCGCCATCCGGTCCTGGACGCGCTCCTGCCGCCGGGCGACTTCGTCCCCAACGACACCCGCCTCGGCGGCGATGGCGGCTCGATCGTGCTCATCACCGGCCCGAACATGGCCGGCAAGAGCACCTACATCCGCCAGGTCGCGCTCATGACCATCCTCGCCCAGATCGGCAGCTTCGTCCCGGCGAAGCGGGCGCGGATCGGCGTCGTCGACCGCCTGTTCGCCCGCGTCGGCGCCACCGATGAGCTGAGCCGGGGCCAGTCCACGTTCATGGTGGAAATGACTGAGACGGCGAACATCCTCAACAACGCGACCCCGCGCAGCCTGGTGATCCTGGACGAGATCGGGCGTGGCACCAGCACCTTCGACGGCATCTCGCTGGCCTGGGCCATCACCGAGCACATCCACGACGCGATCGGCTGCCGCACGCTCTTCGCCACTCACTATCATGAGCTGGTCGAGCTCGAGAAGACCAGGCCGCGGCTCCGTAACGCCAACGTGGCGGTGAGCCAGAACCAGGGCGAGATCGTCTTCCTGCACCGCATCGTCCCCGGCGGCGCCGATCAAAGTTACGGCATCCACGTGGCCCGGCTGGCCGGCGTGCCGGCTCCGGTGCTCGACCGGGCGCGCGAGATCCTGGCCTTCCTGGAAAAACAGCACGGTCCCGACCCTGGCCTGCCCGAAGGCCCGATCCGTCGCAAGGTGAAGACCGGGCGAGCGCTCACCGGCAGCCTGTTCGCGGCCCTTCCCGATCCGCTGCTCGAGGAACTGCGGCGCCTCGACCCCGCACAGCTCGCCCCCGCGGAGGCGCTCGAGCTGATCAAGCGCCTCCGCGAGCTTGCAGGATAAAAACGTGAGGTAGCAAGCCATCATAATGTGCGTCAAGTGCAGCGACGGCGCACCGGATACTCAGGAACCGCGAAAAAATAACTTAAGCAAGTTCGTATTGTGGGAAGTGGATATTTTGACGATACTTGCTGCATGCAGGATGCAAAAGCAATCGAACGGATACGACAGAAATACCTGGCGATCTCTCCTGTGATGGACGAGCGGATGCGTAGACAATGGGCTGCCGCTGAAGCCGCCGCGCTTGGTTGGGGTGGCGTCACCGTTGTCTCGGCTGCTACAGGGCTCGGCGCAATACCATCGCGACCGGTGTCCGTGAACTTGAGCATCGCCAGGCAAATCCGGGCGAGGCCGTTGGTGTCCGCCTGCGGTGTATCGGGGGTGGTCGCAAGCCGCTGACGGAGATTGACCCCGGATTGTTGAAGGCTCTGAATGCTTTGGTTGATCCGGTTACTCGAGGGCACCCAGAATCTCCCTTGCGCTGGACGTGTAAGAGCACACGCAGGTTGGCAGAGGAACTTCAACGGCAGAACCACCCCGTAACAGACCGCACCGTCGCGGCCCTCCTGAAGCAGTCGGGCTACAGCTTGCAGGCCAATCGAAAGACCAAGGAAGGCTCTTCGCATCCGGATCGCAACGCACAGTTTGAGTATATCAATCGACAGGTCGTTGCGTGCCAAAGGCGCTACCAGCCGGTGGTCTCCGTCGACACGAAAAAGAAGGAGTTGGTGGGCGAGTTCAAGAATGTGGGCGAGGAGTGGCAGCCGAAGGGGAAGCCCGAGAAAGTCAAAGTGCACGACTTCCCAGACAAGAAACTCGGCAAAGCGATCCCCTACGGTGTGTACGACATGGCCCGCAACGAGGGTTGGGTCAGCGTGGGGATTGATCATGATACGGCCCAGTTCGCCGCGGCAAGCATCGGTCGCTGGTGGCACGAGTTGGGGGCCAGCCGTTATCCGCGAGCGACCGAGTTGATGATCACAGCCGATGGTGGGGGGAGCAACAGCAGTCGTAACCGCTTGTGGAAGGTTGCCCTGCAAGGCTTGGCAAACGACTTGGGTCTGATCCTTCGTGTCTGTCACTTCCCACCGGGAACGAGTAAGTGGAACAAGATCGAGCATCGCCTCTTCTGCTTCATCACCAAGAACTGGCGGGGCCGACCGTTGACCAGTTACGAGGTGATCGTCAACCTCATCGCTAGCACGACCAAAGAGACGGGATTGACGGTGCAAGCAGCCCTGGATACCAATGAATATGAAATAGGGATTGAGGTCAGCGACGAGCAACTCGCTCACCTGAGATTGACGCGTGCCAAGTTCCACGGCGAATGGAACTACACCATCCGTCCCACAAAATAATTGCTCAAGTTATTTTTTCGCGGTTCCTCAGTGCGGTTTTCACTTGGATCGCAGACTGAGACCGGGGGGGCAGGCATTCCTGCCTGCCGGAGCAGTCCTGCCCTGGCAGACAGGAATGTCTGCCCCCCCTTTACAGAACTCAGCAGCTGCCTGAAACCCTCAGAAAAACGCCCTAGCCATCGTAGGTTGCGTCAATCGCAGCGACGGCGCACCGGATACTCACCCGCTGAAGATGTTGTTGTTCGAGGTGCTCGCGAAATTGCCGAACACCCGGGTCTTACCTTGCAGCGTGGTGCCTCCGCCGAGCGTGTACACCCCACCGCCGATGCCCTGTCCGCCGTAGCCGCCCAGAGCGGAGTCAAGCGTGAACAGCGTATCCGTGACTGTTGCCGTGGACTGGTTGCTGTAGATGCCGCCACCCAGGCCGTCAGCGTAAAGGCCGCCCTGGGCGAGGTTGGCGTTGATGGTACCGCCGGTCACGGTCAGCGTCGCTCCGCCGTCGTTCTCGATGCCACCGCCCGCGCCGTTGCCGCCCGTGCCACCGTTGTAGCCTCCGCCACCGATCGCCTGGTTGCCCGAGATCGTGCTATTGGTGATCGAGAGCATGCTGCCAAAGTTCTGGATCGCACCCCCCAGAGCCTGGCCTCCCACGTTTCCGGTGCCGATGCCCCCGCCTCCCGTCGCGACGTTGTCAAGCAAGGTGCAGTTCCGAATGGTTGACGGGTCGCCATAGAAATCGTCGATCGCGCCGCCTGCCGCAATGCCCCCATAGCCATAGCCATTCGTGCTCGAGCCGGCCGTGGCGGAATTGCCGACGAGCAGATCGTTCGCCAGGAAGACCGACGCCCCTGTGCCATTCACGAGCATCGCACCACCGAGGGCGAAGCCTCCGCCGCCACCTCCCACAGCCTGGTTGCTTGCGAATGTGGAGTTGCTGGCGCTGAGGCTGCCGCCGTCGCTGATGGCACCGCCGTTACCGGAGCCCCCGTCGTTGATCACCGTTGCGCCCGATGCCTGGTTGCCGCTGAAAGTGCTGTTCTTCACGGTCACACTCGACTGGAAGTTCATGTCGATCGCGCCACCCTGGCCGACGTTCAAGGCATCGCTGGCCACGTTGCCCGTGAAGGTGCTGTTCGTGATTGTCCCGATGGAACCCGAGTCGGTATGGATCGCGCCGCCGTAGCCTCCTCCGCCGTCGCCGCTGGCGGTGTTGCCGGTGAAACTGCTGTTCGTGATGCTGAGCACGCTGTTGAACGTGCTCAAGATGCCTCCGCCCACAGCTTCGGTGCCCTGAACCGTGTTGTTCGAGATGGAACTGTTCACGACATTCAATGTGGCGAAGTTGAAGATGCCGCCTGCCAGTCCGAGCCCGGAACCCACCGTTCCCGAGGTGTTCCCCGTGACCTGGGAACTCTTCAAGGTCATGATCCCGTAGTTGCCGATACCGCTTCCCTGGTTGCCGGTCACGACGACGTTCGTGAGCGTCATCGTGGCGCCGAAGTTGGTCAAGCCGGGATCATAGACGTCACTGCCCGAGATGGTCAGGCCCGACAAGTTGACCACGATGGGTGGCGGAGGGGGCGTGCCGTAGGGGCTTTCGACCAGGAAGACGCCGCTCGTTCCACCGCCGCTGACGTTGATCGTGCCGGCTCCTGGCCCTCGGATGGTGAGTCCACTCGTGATGGTGAGCGGCCCGCTCGAAAGCGTGATCGTGCCGGCGAGCCCCTTGGCGAAGCGGATCACGTCGCCGCTTTGCGCCAGCCCGATCTCGGCGCGCAGCGAGCCGGTGCCGCTGTCGTTCAGATTCTGGACCACGAGCGTGCTGAGCAACTGGCGGCCTTCAAGCGGATTGACGCCGGGCCGGAAGCCGCGCCGTCGGGCACTCCGCGGCATGGCGTTGAACGAATCCGATCGGGATCTCAGGGAGTGAAACGAGCGCATGAAAGAACTCCTCGTTGCGATGTGAAGGTAAGAAGATAACAACGGAAGAAACGCACAAGATTGATGCGCACCACGATCGGCGCGGGGGGAGAGGCTCCTTTCCCACGGTGGGGCTGATGATGGCAAAAACGAAGAAGGGTCGAATGACGTCGATGAAGGCCGGAACTCGACTCGCCGGTGATCACGCCTCTTCCGGCAGTCTCATCGGGTTATGTACACGGAAATGGGACCTCGATTGAAGAGATTTCAGCCGGACGCACTTCGAGACGGCCAGTCCCGATGCGCCGGCGACCGTACCCATCATGAGCACAGCCAGGACCGTGAGGTCGGGCACCGGCGTGAGCACGAACGTCCGGCGGATCGGGCCCGCGGGATGGGGCCAGTCGGCCCTGGCGATCGCGAGGATTTCCCCCCGATCATTGATGTCGCGCGCGTCTTCCAGAAACCAGTGACGATCGAGCCCCACGAGCGAATGCAGGTCGATCATCTTGCCAGCCTGGAACAGGAATGCGTGCGGCTGGCCCGGGACAGGAGTCTCCGAGGTACCGACGACGTCCCCTTGGTTGTTGATCGCGTTGGCGCGGCTGGTATCGCCGCCGAGGGTGCCCAGGTCGTCGCTGGCCGGATCGATGGGCCGGTTCGGAGCCGTGTGGAAGGCGTGCAGAGACCCCTGTCCGGCGGTGGACGACTCTCCGACCACCTCGCCGCGATCGTTGATTCCGTGCGCGCTGCTGGTGAGGCCGCCGAGGGTGCCCAGGTCGTCAGTGGCCGGATCGATGGGCCGGTTCGCAGCCGTGCGGAAGGCATGGTGAAGCTGCCGCGGTGTGGCGGATTCACCGGCGACCTGTCCACCGGCATTGATGCTCCAGGCATAGGTGCGGTCGCCGCCGAGGCTGCCCAGGTCGTCTCGAGCCAGGTCTGGCACCTCAGCCGGGAGCGTCCTGAAGCTGTGAAACGAGCGATCCGGCCCGCGCCTTCCGCCCGGTCCGGGAAGCCATCGGCCGTAGTAACCGATCATCTGGCCAGGGTCGTTCAGCCCGGTGACGGTCGGCCGGTCGAGCGCCGGGTCGAGATCGAGATCCACCAGGCGATCCGCGTCGAGCCGGTAGTTGTAGCTTGGCTGTTTGGGGTCCATGGGCGCGCCGCCGTGAGCCACCATGACGATCTGGCCGGCCGCGTTGATCGTCATCGGCTCGACCCGTCTTGCCCGCGGGTCGAAGGCCGCGACCAGCGCGGCCAGATCGTCCGTGCGGGGATCAATCGGGCGATGCGGAGCGGCGCGGAAGGCACGCATCGAGCTGGGATATCCGCGATCGCCCGGCCGGGCCGCGGAGTAGCCGATCACCCACCCCGCGCCGTTCAGCTTCATCCCCTCGGTGGACAGGCCACCCAGCGTGCCCAGCTCCAGTATGCGAAAACGCGGAACCGCCGGTCTCAGGAACGGTCCAGTGCAAAGCGCGCACATCGAAAGGCCGAACAGGCACAGTCCGCCCGCCAGGGTCAAACGGAACACGGCCGCACCGTTCAGGATGCGTACCAGCCTGCGCTTGACCTGCGATTCCTCGATCAGACCGCTGCCGCCCAGGGGCTGGATCGCCGGGCCACCGGCGAGGAAATCAAGGGTGTCCAGCAACGTGTAAGCGTATGTCTTTGATTTCCCGCCCAGTACGTGTAGCACGAGGTCGTCGCAGCAGTGCTCCTCGGCCTCGCGCAGGCTTCGCCGCGCCCACCACACGACAGGATGCCACCAGTAGAGGCAGGTCGAGAGGATCTCGAGCACACGCACCCGGTGATCGCAGCGCTTCCAGTGAGCCAGTTCGTGCAGCAGAAGCGCGTTGCGCTGGCCGTCTTCGAGTCGCTCCCAGAGTGAGGATGGAACGACCAGCCGGGGTCGGCAGCCCATGGCCCAGAGCAGCGGAGAAACCGAGGCGAGACTCATCCAGACCTGCGGAGCGCGACGTGTTCCCAGACGGCTCGCGAGCTCCTGCGTCCTGGCTTGAATTGCATCGCAGGCGGGCACGCACTCGCGTAACAGCCGCTGGAACCTGCGGATTCGCGAGCATGTGTGCCAGCCCAGGAAGACCGCGCCACCGAGCCACGAAGCAATCACAAAAACGTCGATCTGGTGGCTCAGCCAGGACTCTATTCCTCCGTTTGAGGCGAGCGGCAAGGGCGGATCCGCCACGGGCGGCGAGGGTGCACCAAGCCGGAGACTGGAGTGCCGGGTCGCCCCCTGGCCGCTCGGCTCCGCCGGGGAGAGAGGAGCCGGCGCTCCCTGCTGTTCTGAACTTGCCGCCGTGGCAACCGCGGCAGGCCCCGGAGCCACAGGCCGGGAGACGGGAATCCTCCATAAGGGGGGCGTGATCAGCTTCACCAGCACGAGCACCCAGAGCCAGTGCACCACCTGCGGCCGGCGTGTGAGGCGGCCGGCAAGCGACGCGCTCAGCGCGAGCACCAGGGCCGCGAACGAATTGCTGAGGATGATCGAGAAGAGCGCATCCACAACCGGCACCTCTGAACGTTGCTCAGGATTTTCTGCCCGGTTTTTGCTGCTTCGAATCCCACTCGTCAACCAGCTTGCGCAGTGCCTTGCGCTGGTTCGCGTCCAGGCCCTCGTCCTGCACCAGGTGCGTCAGCAGCGAGCTCAGCGAACCGCCGCAGAGCGCTTCGGCCAGCCCCCGCAGCCGGCGCTTGATCAGGTCCCCGCGATCGACCGTGGCGCGAAAGGTCTGAACGTGGCCGCTCCGGTCACGCGCCACATAACCCTTGGCTTCCAGCCGCTCGAGCAGCTTCTGCACCGTCGGCGCCGCCGAAGGACCGCCCGCCGGGTAAAGCCTCTCGACAAGCTGGCGAACACTGGTCGCTCCGAGCTCCCAGAGCTCCTGCAAGACCATCAGCTCCGCGTCCGTCACATCACCAATCGACCGGCCCATTGGCGGCTCGCACAATAGAGACGAGTTGTCTAAGAAGTATTAGAGACAGGCCGTCTAAGAGTGTCAAGAAGAAAAGTGGAAGAATTCTCGAGTGGCGGCGAAGACGTGTCTCGGGGCGAGAAAGAGACGGTAACGGCAGAGGCTGAAGACCGTGAGTTCCGGCGGGAACGGCAGAGGCTGAAGAAGATGTGTTCCGGCCGGAACGGTCCCGGCTTGCTGATGAAGCCGGGTCGTTCCAGCCGGTGGAACAGGCTGCAAGCGGAAACAGGAGGAGTGCTCGGTCAGGGTCTGGTGCGGAAGACCAGCAGGTAAGGGACGGCGGAGTGGCGGTCGCGGTCCATGAAGTTGGTGAACCGGCTGGAGTTGATCCAGGTGGCGTACGTCCGGCCGGGCTTGAGCTTCACAGGCATGATGCAGGTCCGATGGACTTCGAGAAAGTGGACCGCGCCCGCGGCCTCGGGAAACGTCTCCTTCGAGAGTGTGGTCCAGGACCAGCTCTTATCGATCATGTCTTTCGAGAACGTCACCCGGATTTCACTCAGAGCGGGGTCCACATCGGTAGCGCCAGACTGGCGGATCGTCTTCACCACGACCGGAGAAGCATTCTCGACCGTGATCTCGCCGGAAGCGTCAGTGGCGGGTTTGCGGGTTGAGCGAGCACGCTGTCCGCCGGCTTGCGGGTCTGCCAGGCCCAGCTCCTCCGCCGCTTGCGCGGGTGCCGGTGATCGATCGTTCGCAACCTGGCCCGACGCATTGCCCGCGGAAGTGGTCGGCCGCTCTGTCCGGGCCGCATCCGAGGACGCCAGGGAGGCTTGCACCAGCAGCCCGGCCGTACCGGTCAGGCACGCAACCGCGGCGAGCATGATTGCCGTTGCTTTCATTTGATTCCACATCATGGATCGCAACACTCCTTTCATGAAAAGTGTCGACGCGCCGGTGGCAGCACCGCCGGACGCGAGACGAACGGCTGCCCGGAGGCCGTGCTCGAGGAGCGGCGGGGGGACGCGTGACCAGCAACCCGCGGGAAGCGTTGCTCCGATGAGGTCGTCGGGGGTCTTCCAGCCCCGGCGTTCCAGGCGTGCACGGAGCAGAGATCGCCCACGCGACAGCCGGCCGCTCACGGTGCCCACTGGCCAGCGCAGCGCACGGGCGGCTTCTTCGTGGGATTTCCCCTCGAGATGGCAGAGCACGATCGGCAGGCGATACCGGGCGGGCAGGCGGTTCACCTCTCCATGCAGCACGGCAAGCTGCTCCGGTGTCGCCCCGCGTGGCCCGTCGCTCTCATCCACAATGGAGAGTTGCTCCAGGAACCCGCTCGACGGTTCTTCACGGCGGCGTGACCGCGCCTGTCGTGCCACGCGCGAGGCGACCTGGTAGAGCCAGGGGCCCAGCGATCCGTTCACCCTGAGCGACGCCGCCTTGCGGATCAGGACCAGGAACGTGGCCTGAAACGCATCGTCCGCGTCATGCGACTGCTCGAGGAGCTGGCGGCAGACGCCCCAGACCATCGGTCCATGACGGTCAAGCAGCGCCCGCAGGGCAAGATCTCTCGTTCCATCGATGCTGCCGGCCACCAGTTTCAGGAGGTGGGCGTCCGGATAGCCGGCAACCGATCCCGCTGACAACACGAGCTCCAGAGACGACCTAGCCCATGTTTGGGGTGGGTCGCCCTAAGTCCTTGCGGCGCAAGGGGCGATTTTTCAGATTGTCACTACATCACGGTTTTTTCGTCTTCCGGTGGTGCTGGCGGCCTGAGCTCGGTTAAGCCCAGCGCCTTCAGGACCCGCCGCGCATCGGGGCAGCCTCCACTGACTCCTTGCCGTTCGGGCTGATCGTCGAGACGGAGGGTCACCACCCGGAGCGTGGAGAGAGCTTGCATCGCCCTCTCTGGAGAGAAATCTATCCCAGCGTGCTCAAGTCGGCGGTGCAATAGCCGCTGGACCAGTAATGCCAGTGCAGCTACGAAAATATGTGCTTTTACTCGTTCCTCAATCTGATGATAAATCGGCCGCATGGCCAGCACGTCCTTGAGCTGGCGAAACCCGCGCTCGACATCGCTCAGGTCCTTGTAGATCGCCACGACCTCAAGCACGCTGAGCGCTGCTTCACTCGTGGCGATCACATACTTGCCTTCGATTCCCTGCTCATTGGTCAGACCCTTCGTGTTCTCAAAGTAGCGGAAAATCCCCTTGTCGAGGTCCCACGAATCCTACTTTCCGCACATCTCCCTTTGATTTCCCCGAATTCGACCTGAGGCCATCTTCTCAGACGCGGCCCCAGGGTCGGTAAACATCTACAAGTCGATCGGCACGGGGACCTTGTTCGGTTCAGATGGTTCGCCAACCGGACCGTTCCTGAACTCGAGCCATTCTTCGCCTTGTCTTATGACTTGGCAATGTCCAGCCGTGCGCCGCGATTCTCGCCGCGACGACTTGTGACACGGGCTATGAGCGTAAGTTGAGCGGCTCACAACTTACGTCAAGGCAAATTGTCATAAGTGAATCACAAGATTTTTTGTCCTTGACGTCCCGATCTCCTCCGCCATCATTGCGGCAAGCCCTGCGGCGGTCGGCCTGCTCCCCTCACGGCCCTGGAAGGCCCGGCGGCGGACACCGGCCAACTCGCTGCAAACCCTCCGGAGATGATCCGCATGAACGAACCTCAACGACCGCGCCAACCCGGCGAGACGGCCCGCTCGAAGGGACGCAAGCGCACGCTCAACACGCGGCGGATTGCCGCCGTGCCCATCCTGCAACACTTCCTGAGTCGGCTCCGCCTTCGCGAGTTTCTCTGCGACCACCTGCCCCATGAGGACGGCCGCACTCGGGTCCCCACGGCCACGGCCTTGCTCGTCCTGCTGCGCAACCTGCTGATCTCGCGTGAGCCACTCTATGGTGTCGGTGAGTGGGTGGCCCGCCATGAGCCGAAACTGTTCGGGTTGTCCGATGTCCAAGTCGCCGCAATGAACGACGATCGAGTTGGCCGGGCCCTCGACCGTCTCTTCGACGCCAATCTCTCGGGGTTGGCCCTGAAGGTCGCGGCCCATGCCGTACGCGAATTCGACGTCAGCCTCGACCAGTTACACAACGACTCGACCACCATCACTTTCCACGGTGACTACGAGTCGGCGGAGGCGGAGCGAACCCTGCGGGGACAATTGCGGTTGGCGGTGACCTGGGGTCATAACAAAGACCACCGCCCCGACCTCAAGCAGCTACTCTACATCCTCACCGTGACCGGCGACGGTGCCGTCCCGGTGCACTTTCGCGTCGAGAGCGGCAACGCCACCGACGACCGCTCTCACCAGGAGACCTGGGAGTTGCTCTGTCAACTGACCGGACGCCGAGACTTTCTCTACATCGCCGACTGCAAGCTGGCCACCACCGAGAACATGGCCTATCTGCATCAGCGCGGCGGTCGGTTCCTCAGCGTGCTGCCGCGAACTCGCAGTGAGGACGGTGCCTTCCGCGGCGCCGTACTCCGGGGAGAGATCCAGTGGCGATGGACCCACGACAAGTACGACGACAAGGGACAGTTGACCGACCGCTTCTCGATCTGCAAACCTGCGAGCCAGACCACCGAGGGTTACCGGCTGATCTGGTATCACAGCACACGCAAGGCCGAGTTGGATGCGGAGGTACGGCTGACCCGGCTGGAGAAGGCGTTGAAACGACTGGACGAACTGCGTGCCAAGCTCGCCTCGTCCCGAACCCGGTACCGCAGTCGAGCCAAGGTCGCCGAGGCGGTCGAGGAGCTGCTCCGGGACTGTGAGGTCACCGAGTGGATCTCGGTCGAGATCGAGGAGCAGGTCACCGAAAAGTTCCGCCAGGAGCGACGCGGCCGGCCTGGACAGGACACGCGGTACGTCCGAGAGGAGAAGCTCCGTTACTCGTTGAAGCATCGGATTGAGTTGGAGCGACTGGATGAGGAGGCCCGCTGTGATGGCATTTTCCCGCTGGTGAGCAACGAATCGAAGATGACGGAGCAGGATCTGCTCTTGGCCTACAAACAGCAACCGGCCATCGAACGACGGTTCGAGCACCTGAAGACTGACTTCGTGGTAGCGCCTATGTACCTGAAGGAGGTGAGTCGGATTCAGGCCTTGCTCTGCGTGTACTTCTTCGTGTTGCTGGTCGAGGCGCTGTTGGAGCGAGAACTCCGCCGCGCGATGGAACGAGCGGGAATCGAGAGCCTGCCACTGTATTCCGAAGGTCGGGCCTGCCGACGCCCGACGGCTCGAAAAGTGATCGACCTGTACGAGGACGTTCAAGAGCATTCCCTGAAGGCTGGGAAACGCCCTCTTGAGGTGTTCAGCACAGAGTTAACTCGGCTCCAGAAGAGAATCCTGCGCCTGCTGGGGATACCCAAAGCCTACGAGATTTGAGCCTGACTGGCCGAAAGAGGGCACACGGAAATTACGAGATAGTCAAGGCGAGATGTGCGGAAAGTAGGACGAATAGTAACGATAGCCATGGTTTCGTTGCAGGAGGTGCTCGGCTGCGGCGCCAATCTTCTCGGGCTGTTTCAACTTCCCTGCCGCCACACGCCCCTGCAACTTCTTCGAGCGATTGATGTGTCCGCTCCATGGCCTTCTGACGCATGGCTTGCTCGTATTCGCGGCGCTCGTCGGAATCGACGATGATTATCCGCAAACCTTCAACTCCTGACGGCACCTCTTGCGCCCGAGTGCGCGGTGGATTGGTCTTTTCCCGGGCGGTGATCCCTACCGGGCAAGAAATCCACTTGGCATCGTCGAGGGCAGCCAGCCACTTGGTCAACTTTGCATTCCGCCTTCGCTTCACGCCCACAAGATAGCCATGCTTGTCGCCAGTGATCGCTTCCAGATTGTCATTGGTGATCATGCCTCGATCGCCGACAAAAACGAGGCGGCTGAAACCAAATCGCTGGTGCAGATCACGAATGGCTTTCTGCACGGTCTGGTGGTCGACTTCGTTGCCGGCCCAAACGTGATGAGCGATCGGCCAGCCGCCCACCATCACCACTCCGACGATCACCTGGACGTTGTGCGGCTTGCCGTCCCGACTGTAGCCATGCTTGGCGAAGTTGGCCGGTCCAGCTCCCTCGAAGTAGGTGCTCGTGATGTCATAGAGCACCAGGTCCGGCTTGATACTGAACAGGTCGCGAAGGCGGTGATAAAGAGCCACCTCGATCCGTTCCTTGGCGTCCACGAGTTGATTGAGGGTCCGGTACCAGGACTCCAGTTGGCGAAAGTCGACGCGAACCCGCTTGTGCTGGTGCCAGCGAGGAACAAAACGGCGGCCTTGGCGATCACAGACGAAGTCGGTCTCCAGCCACCCCGCCAAGCCGTGTTCGCTGGCGGGGTGAATCAGGCGATTGGCAATGAGCACGAAGGCCCGGTCAGTAAACGGCACGCCTTTGGCTTTGCCGAGTGATTCGTCGAGGATGGTCCAGAGCCCGAGTTGGTCGAACAAGGCCCGGACGGCGAGGACCGGCCCCCAGGTGGAAGCGTCCAGGATGTCGAGATCCTCGTCCCCAGCGGACTCCGACTCGACATCTTGACCGAGCAAGCGTTTTAGCTTGGGAAACAATTCCGCAAGCAGGTCCTTGCGTCCCAGATCGGCCACGGTGCGTTGCTTGACCTTACCGTTGTCGCGATAGGCTTCGACGACGCGGACGTACTCGTTCAGCGCACCGCTGGACGACCGGACTTTTATGGTTCTCAGGTACATGTCGTGAAGTATCACGACGGAACGCGCCGATTTCAAGGCGAAATCAAGGTAAATTCCGAAGTAATCGCGTCGATATTGTCACTACACTTTTCGGAAAAAAACGGGTATGCCGCTCGCCAACCCCTGGAAAATAGAGGAATTATGCGTGGCAGCAGTCGCGCGGAAGGCGATCTCACCCCAAACATGGGCTAGGGCATTCCGAAGCTGGGACGACCATTGCGACGTCATTCTCCACTGGACCTCTGGCTGATCCGTCCTGAAGAAGAATGTGCCGGGATGACGTTTCTCATACAACTTTCTCAGAACTTCACCCCGGAGAAGGGTTTACGGATCGATTCCCAGCAGCCGCTCTGCTATGGCCTGATTCCCGGCTGAGGCTGAGGTTGGGGTTCAGGCCGAGGCTGGGGTTGAGGCTGAGGTTGAGATTGAGGCTGAGCCGGGCGGATGGAGGGTTTCCCCTGGATCCCCTGCGACCACTTGCCCAGCTTGATGGGGAAGACGTGGATCGTGTCGCCCTGCTGCACAATCACGTCAGTTCCAGACAGGGACGCCACGGGCTTCTCGCCCTCCGGCAGGCTGAGCACATCCCAGGCGCCCTTGGGGGCACTGAACGCATAGAAGTTGTTCCCTTCCTGGAAGAGGGCGCAACCCGGGCCGATCACCGGGGAAATCTGCTCGGTGGCGGGCTTGAGGAGCTTCTGTGTGGCCCACTGATCGGTCTCGGCGCTGAAGGCCGCGATCTCGGTGATCGTGTCACCCTTCATCATGAAGCTGAGCACGTCCGCACCGGCAATCCAGGTCGCGGTTTGCCCCGCCGGCGGTTTGTACCGTCTCCACTCGCCGCGGCCGCTTGTCTCGCTGATCGCGGCGAAGCCGTGATCGGGAGTCTCGACCATGAGGATGGACCCCGTGCGCGCCATCGGGTACTGGTCGCGGACGCCGGTCAGGTTCGGGGAGTTCTTCAGGGGCGTGTATTTCATCGCCCCGTCTCCGGGCGGTTGGTAAAGCTTGCGGTCCGGCGCAGTCTGAGAGAGAGCGGGCTGCCCGGCCGGCAATGCGGCAGGAGGAGATGGCGCGGGCGCTGTCCTGGGTTGAGCCGCCTGCGGCAGGCTGGGGGGATCATCGGCACCTCGAATGGCGTTCAACCAGCCCGACCGCCAGCCAAAGGCCCCGGTGATGGCCGCGACGGAAACGAAGACGAGTGCCGCTTTCTTGAAGCTGTGCAGGAACATGGCGTTCAGGACTCCTTGAGTCAGTGTGAGGACCGAGGTGGAAACGATCGTCCCGGCGCCGGAGCCAAGCGCGGACTGGATGGTCTGTCTGGCAAGCCGCATGGGCAGGGCCGTGAGCGCTTCGCCAGGGAACCGGGCGATGAGCACTCCGGACGATGCCGTCAGACCTCTTCGCTCGAGTCGATCCTTGAGAAGCTGGCGCCCGCGGGACAGCCGGCCGCTGAGCGTGCCCACCGGCCAGTCGAGCATGCGCGCGGCCTCCTCATGGCTTTTCCCTTCCAGATGGCAGAGGACGATCGGCGAGCGGTACTTGTCGGGAAGCCGGTTCAGCTCCTCGTGGAGCATGGGCCGGATCTCCCACGCCAGGGTTCCGCTGGCCGGATCGGCCGCCGGTCCTTCCAGGTCGTCCATCTCTTCCAATCGATGTCGCGCGGACCTTGACCGGGACCGGAGCGCCGTGCGATACGCCACTCCGTACAGCCAGGGGCCGAGCGACTGGTCAATCCGGACCGATCGGGCCTTTTTGACCAGGACCAGGAAGGTAGCTTGAAAGGCATCGTCCACGTCTTGCGGTCGTCTCAGGATGTGGCGGCACACGCCCAGAACCATCGGTCCGTGCCGGTCGAGCAAGGTTTCGAAGGCCTGCTCGGCGGCTGGCTCTCTCGGGCCAGTGAACCGCTTCACCAGGTCCGCATCGCTCAACCCGGAAAGGGTTCCGGTGCCCCAGAGCCGTTCCAGTTGGTGGCCGAGCGGACGTGATTCTCCCGTGGCCATGAACCACTCCCGGATGATCGCAAGAGTCTTTCAGATCGACGCTCCACCTCGGATATGCAGCGACCGGAACGCGCCATACAACTTTCTTGAAAAGCGGCCCAGCTTTTTTGGGGTCGGCCTGTCGGTCAATCCCCATGAGAACCGCGTGCTTGAGCCACGCATTCATGCGCGGCCTTGAGAATTGTCCCGTCTCTGTCAGGAACGGGGCGCTTTGCCGAACGCCTCGAGGGCGGCCTTCTTGAACGCCTCGAAGCTGGTGCCGCCATTGCCGGGAAAACCCGCATGCTGGACCATGAAGATGTAGATCAAACCGCGATCGCGATCGATGGTCATGTTGGTGGAGTATGCGCCTCCGTGGCCGAACGTGCCCCCGCCCGCCGACCAGCCCAGTCCGTAGCTCTCCTTGAGCGGAGCGGGCGTTTGCCTGCGGGTGAGCTCATGCACCGCGTTCTGAGACACGTACCGCTTGCCCTCGAACACACCCTCTCCAAGCATCATCTGACAGAACCGCGCCAGGTCATGGGCCGTGGAGAACAGGCCGCCCGCGGGCACGGGCTGACGCGTGCGGTCGCTCAGGGGATACTTGAGCTGGGTCACGACCGTTTCCTCGAGTCCCTTGCCGTCCTTGCCCGGCTTGTATGACTTCGCCAGCCGTGAGAGCTGCTCCCCGCTGGGCCAGAACGTGGTGTCCTTCATTCCCAAAGGATGGAACAGCCGCGTTTCGAGGAACTCCTCGTAAGGCATGCCGCTTTTCACCTCGATGATCCGTCCCGCCGTGTTGATGCCGGCGTTGGAGTACTGGTATTTGCTTCCCGGCTCGAACTGGAGAGGGGTCATGGCGTAGGTGAGCGCGGTGACGCGCAGGGGCAAGAGGTCGAGCGTGGGCTGCTCGGCGGCTGAGGCGAAGGGCAAGCCGCTGGTATGGCTGAGGATGTCGCGAACGGTGATCGGCCGCTGGGGCCTCTTCAGGTAAACTCGATCGCGGTCCTGTTCCACGGCCAGCCACTGGCCGCGAAACTCGGGAAGGATGTTGGCGACGGGGTCGTCGAGGCTCAGCTTGCCCTCGTCCACCAGCATCATGAGAGCCGTGGCCGTGATGGGCTTGGACTGCGAGGCGATCCAGAAGAGCGCGTCTGCGGACATCGGCCTGCGCGCGGCGATATCCGAGTAGCCCACCGTGTTGACGCTGAGGATCCTCTCCTTGTCGGCCACCAGCGTGACCGCGCCGGCCAGGCAGTGGCTGTCAACCAGGGGTTGCAGGGCCTTCGTGACGGCCGGGGAGGGAGCGGAACTCGGCGTTTGTGCCAGGGACGGGGTGGTCGCAGGTGAGCACGCAAGCAACATCCATGAGAGTGCAAAGCACCGGGAGCTGGTCCGCATCATGGTTGGGTTCTCGCTGGCCGGGGCAAGGGTGAGGTCCGTTTACGATCGGCGAGGCTGAGTCTAGAATAACAAATGATGCACCGCGATCGCGGGGCCAGCGAGCAGGAGATGATTCACGAAAGATCGTTGATGGATGAGCCTGGAAGTGACTCACTGGCAGAGCTGGATGAGCGCTGGAAAGCAAGCGAGAGACGCTGGGTAAGCCGCCTGGGCCGCCTCAGGCTGGGAGTTGAGCCGGTTGAGGAGCAGCTCGCCCGCCATCGGCGCGCGGCGTGGTTACTGGCTCTCGTGCCCAGCGGCATCGCCTTGATGGTGCTGTCGCTCTTCACCGCCTTCGGCCGGCCGGATATCGGCCTTGCCGTCGTGCTCATCCTCTTCGCGCCCATGATCGTTTCACCGCTGGTGGGCTTCGCAAGGTTACAGCGGCGAGCCAGGGCGTATCTGGACGACCGGGCGAAGTATGAATTGGATCGGCGCAGGCTGATGGAATCGACGCTGCCGACGTCCGTATTGTGACGGCCGGCTGCTTCCGCGCAGGCGGGACCGGCGACCTGGTGGCGTGCTGTAGGCATCAGCACGCGGCCAGGCAACCGGCCTCCACGTCGTCGGTCTCGCTCATTTCATGCTCGGCTGGTCGGCCAAGACCCCATTCTTCCGCATCGGCCGCCGAGGCCTCCAGCTCCAGCCGCAATCGTTTCCGCGCGGTGTGCAGCCGGCGCTTGATCGTACCCAGGGGAACCTGGAGCTCGCCGACCATCTCCACCAGCGACAGCCCCCGGATGTAGAAGGCCACCAGCGCATCGCGATCGAGTGGCTTGAGCCGCCTGAGGGCCGCCCAGAGACGCTCGGCGCGCTCCCGTCGGATCAACTCCTCCACCGGCTGACGCGCCTGCTCGTACGACCCTTCGAGCACGCCGGCATCCGCTGTCGCGGGGGCGGTCTTCCGGGTGGCCCGATTGATGGCCATGCGCACGGTGACCTGGCGCAGCCAGCCGGCGAACCGCTCCGGCTCGCGAAGCTGGTGAATGCGCCGCAGGACGTGCAGGAACACTTCCTGGGTCAGCTCCACGGCCTCGCTGGCGTTGCCCAGCCGGCGCAGGGCGATCGCCTGGACCGTGGACTGGAACTGCTCGACCAGCAGGCCGAACGCCTCCCGATCCCCCTCCTGCGCCTGCTGGACCAGGCTTGCCACCTCGGTCCAGCCCGAACTTCGTGTCTCGTCCATCTCCAGGGTTGCCACGGAACCCACCTTCCCGAGTCCGGGAATCGAACCGGCGTCGCCCCTGCGCTGCTGCTTGGTACGTGCACGCGGCACGGCAGCTCAGGGGGCCGTCGGGTGTCATCATGAAAGTCCATGAGCCACGCCCGGTTGTGCCCGAGACGGTGAGGCGGAACGGCGCCCACGCTCCAGTGGCGTGAGACGCGGCCTCCGGCGAGCACGGGCCGGGCGCGGCGACGATGTCTGTGCGCGAGAGCGGCCATTTCGTCCGTCCGGTACGAATCGTCCGCCCGGAGCCACAACGGTCTGCCCTGGGAAGCTCGCTGCGCAATCCGGACCCAGCCGGGACCCACGTCAACCACGAGAGCCGAACGGCTCCGGGGTGAACGCGTATCGCGTGGCCGGAATCCAGCGCCGCGGACGAACCCGCCGATCCTTCCTCAGCCGGGTGCGGCGACCGCCGCTGGAGCGGCCGATCTGCAACCCTGCGTTCGCCTGGGACGCTGGCTCGAGCAGCGAATGGGGCGTTGCTGCGAGCCAGGGAGAATCGATCCGGGCACATGCGGAATGTCGTAATCCACTTTGGAAAATGGGCTTACGTCACGCCACATGGGCTTCTGGCGCATGACATCAAGATGGACGTGACGGATGCGCTGGGTTCGCTTGCCATGGCTCGCAATCGCGTTCAGTGCGAGCGCCCGCGTCCCGAGGTTCAGCCGGTTGGTCAGAGCTGACTGCGTCAGGTTCGTGCGGTTCAACATGGCAAGACCCTCACATCCGCCGGTGAAGGCGGGATCACAGGGTGAGGCTCGAATTCGCTGCAAAGCATTTCCAGACCTGGACCGGGGTGCATGAAACCCTGGCCCGTTCCGATCGTTGCAGCAGTGCCTCACGGGGGTAGGACGTCGCCCGGACGTCCATCGGGATCACCTACCGAGTCATGGGTTCCTGATGGCTCCCGAGATCTCGATGCGGCCGGACACCATGTACGGCCGTCGGCACGACTGGACCAAAAAAACGTCCAGTTGCCTCCCCGGGCGCACCAGTTCAGGGCACGCGGCCGGGGCGTTCGACTCACAGACATTCTACGGGCGGATCCGGTTCGCGCGATGACAAAAACCTGGGGATTTTTTTCCAGAATCCGGTGGCCAGTCGATCCCGGGGCACACGGACAATCGTTTCCCTCATGACCGCCATGGCATCTGCTTTGCAGTGACTTGTTCTCTAACAGGTAGACTCATTAA
This sequence comes from uncultured Planctomycetaceae bacterium, assembly GCA_963833985.1. Classification (GTDB taxonomy): domain Bacteria; phylum Planctomycetota; class Planctomycetia; order Isosphaerales; family Isosphaeraceae; genus Aquisphaera. Next base: position 2,701,988 of record CAWIAD010000001.1, on the reverse strand, counting down.
ACCTTGCGCCGTTCGCTACGAAATCCTTGGAACATGGAGACTCTCATGGCCGCGATCGCTGGGCAACGCGCAACGCTGATTGGAGTTTTCGAGGATCGAGCTCACGCCGAGAGTGCCATCAGGGAGTTGACCGATGCAGGCTTCGGGGCAGACCAGATCGGCATCGCCGGACGTGACGCCGGCGCGGGGGTCGCTCCGGTACCGGATTCCGGGACCGAACAGTCGTCTCCCGCCACGGCATCGGGCGCCGTGACCGGTGCGGTGGCCGGGGCATCGCTTGGTGGGCTCGTGGCGCTGGGGCTCTCCTCGGGCGTCATTCCCGTGATCGGACCGGTCATCGCCGGAGGAACTCTGGCGCTGGTCCTGGCCAACACCGCCGGCGGTGCTGCCATCGGCGGGGTGCTCGGCGCGGCGACCGGGGAAACCTTGCGAACGGAGGAGAGCGAATACTACGAACGCGAGTTCGAGGCCGGCCGCACAATCGTGACGGTGAAAGCGGGATCGCGACATGACGAGGCCCTTCAGATCCTGCACCGCAACGGCGGTTACGACCTGGACCGGGAGAGCACCCGCCCGGCCGTGACGACCGCGACGGCCGCGACCATCGGCCGGAGCACCACGGCCGCCGGAACCTCCGCCGAGCCGTTCCCAGGCACATCGGGCGAAGCCGTTGCGGAACGACATCGCATACGCCTGGGTGATCCCCACTGACGACCGGCCAGCAGACCGCAGGCACCGACGAGGAATCCGCCCGGGTCACGCGTCGTGCCACGGGCGGCACTTTTTGCGCGGGTCACCGGCACCCGGCCCTCAGACTGCCAGTTCGGGAACCACCTCAAGAAAGGATCCGATTCGCGTGGTCAGTCGCCAGTCAGAAGCGTACAGCCGGGAAGAACACTCTCAGATCCGGTCTGGGATTCAGATAGCCATTGTAAGGCGCGACCAGGAGCTCGAAGGTTGCGGTCCCGGAGACCGAGAATAGCTTCCCGTTCATGACATCTTGAATATCTTGTACCTTGCCGGACGCCGGAGTGAGAACAACTTCATAGAAAGCCCCGTAGTCGAAGGCGATGAAGGTATAGGGCGACATCTGGTCCTCGAGGGCATAGGCGACCTCGAAACCCAACCTGGCTTGCTGATCGCTGTAAAGCACACTGTTCCATTGGTAGGATAAGAGTGCGACCCCATTCTGATCCGACACCACGCACAGGTTGGGATTTTTCGGAATGGGATTGATCTGGGCCGGGTTGAAGGCGATTGAGACGGGCGTGGACGGTGCATTGTTGTTGACTGCGGATACTGTCGCTCCATTCATCGTGAGCGCGAGCGTCGTCGGAGCAAAAGTCCAGTAAAGCTCGAATTTCTGGGCCGTTCCGTCAACCTGGTTCACCAACGTCGTGGTCTGCTGTGCGGCCAGCGCCAGCGAAAGCGCAAGAGCGAGTCCCATGTTCCTATCTCCTTGTAGTGAGCGAGCCTGGTCCATCACCTCGGAAATGGCGTCGTTCTGGGTTCTTCAACGGCCGGTTCGGCCCGGCGACCAGGTGATGGCTTTCTGGCCGGTTGCTGGAAGTGGTTTGAATCAAGGCGATGCACCGGTTCAGGCGGTGATCGTTGGTGCCCGTCTCGTCACGGGGACGAGGCTTCCTTTGCCCTGGGGCGAGCTGACTTGCCCTGGACTTCGATTGACCTGGATCGCCGGCCGCGGAGAGGCTTTCTGGAACGAATCGGTCGGGTTTCCATTCAAGACGTGGTGAAGCCGCCGCTTTTTTTCAGAGATTCGCAGTGGATTCTGAAATTCGAGCAAACACCCGCCTGGACGGCCGGAACGAGCGCCGTGAGCATCGCCTGGACGAGAATTCGGAAGCGGGCCGCGGGGTCGATACGTGAGTTTTTCCCGCGGACGGTCGCACGCGCTCCACGGCGCTCGGGGCGATCGCGCCACTTCCCAGACCAAGGCGACGACGAACCGGTCACGCCCGCGGCTTCGCCGCCGGACACCGAACGCACCGCTAAAAAGATCTCTTCGGATCGTTACCGCCTGGGCGCGCTGAAACGCTTGTGAGAGCTTGCATCAACGACTATGATGAATGCCTGTCTCCTTGGGATGAGAGTCATTCGAACCTGGGGGGTCGATCACAGGCCATGCGCATCAGCCTCACGGTCAAAGCAGGCCCGCACCAGGGAGAGGTGTTCGAGTTCCAGGAACGCGCCTTCTTCATCGTGGGGCGGTCGGAACGTGCCAGCTTCCGGCTTCCGGTCAACGATAACAGCATCTCGCGTCTGCATTTCATGATCGAGATGAACCCGCCCCAGTGCCGGCTGACCGACATGGACAGCACTAACGGAACCAGGGTCAACGGCCGGAAAGTCGCCATGGCCGACCTCAAGGACGGCGATCGAATCACGGCGGGGAAGACCGTCCTGATCGTTTCTGTAATCGACAGCGATGTGCCCGTGGCTACCTCGGTCGAGACGGTCCTGACTTCAGGGTCCACGGGGCCCGCTGCCCCGCTCCCGACCGCTCCTCGACCTGTTTCAAGCGCCCCGCGTACCGGGCACTCGCTCTCCACGGTGGATGTTTCGTCGCAGTCTCGGCTGGCCGCAAAAACCTCACGCAGTTGCCGCCTGTGCGGAAAAAGCCTTACGGAGGGTGAGGTCGAGTCAGGTGGTTCGGAGGGACAGAAGACGAACGTCGAGGCGACCTCGCTCTGCCCGGCCTGCCTGGGACAGACTGCAACTCTGCCCCAGCCCATCCCGGGTTACCAGATCGTCCGCGAGCTGGGCCGGGGCGGCATGGGTGTCGTCTACCAGGCGATCCGCTCGGCCGACGGCTCGCTTGTGGCGATCAAGACGATCAAGCCGGCCATCGACCCCACGCCTGTGGAGCTGAACCGCTTCCTTCGCGAGGCACAGATTTTGAGCGAGCTGGATCACCCGCATATCGTGGCGTTTCATGAGCTGGGCGAGGCGAGCGGACTTCTCTACCTGGCGATGGATTATGTGCCGGGGACCGATACGGCGCACTTGCTGAAGCAGCATCGCGGCCCCTTGCCGACCCCCGCGCGATCGGACTGGTCTGCCAGGTGCTGCAAGCGCTCGATTACGCCCACGCCAAGGGCTTCGTCCACCTCGACGTCAAACCATCCAACATGCTGGTGACCACGGAAGGCGGCCGCGAGGTGGTCAAGCTGTCTGACTTCGGCCTCGCCCGCATCTACCTGACCAGCAAGATGAGCGGCCTGAGCTCGAGTGACGGGGGCGGCGGAACGGCCCCTTTCATGGCGCCCGAACAGATCAACGACCTGCGCGCGGCCAGGCCCGCCGCCGACCAGTACAGCGCCGCCGCAACGCTTTACAACTTCCTGACCGACCAGTTCATCTACGACTTTCCCAAGAAGCTGCATGCGAAGATCATGAAGATCCTGCTCGAGGACCCCGTGCCGATCCGCGATCGTCGCCCCGACATACCCGCAGGCCTGGCCGCGGTCATCCATCGCGCGCTCGCCCGCGATCCCCAGGCCCGGTACGCGAACGTGCGAGAAATGCGCCGGGCGCTGCTGCCCTTTACCAGATGATCACTACACAAGACTCCCTTCACGGTAGAATCGTAATCGGGTAGGGAGGGGTTGGCATGGAATTCCGCTTCTACGAGGATCCAGACACCGGCCAGCCGCATATTCATGGGCACGGGGTCACTGAACGAGAAGTTGGGGAAGTCCTGCGCGGACCGGGTGAAGACCTGCGCGCGACGGGAAACTCGCGTCGGAAGATCGGCCAAACTGCGGCCGGCCGCTTGTTGCAAGTCTTCTACGTGCCTGACGAAGATCCCGACAGCGTATTTGTGATTACTGCATATGAACCGCAAGGCAAGGCCAGGAAAGCCTTCCGGCGGCGACAACGGAGGAAACCGAAATGAGCACGCAAAAGTTTCCCCCTGGCTGGGATGAGAAGCGCGTCAAGGAGATGATCGCGCACTACGAAAACCAAACCGAGGATGAGGAGTTCGCCGACATCGAGGCGGCGCGCGAGGCCGAGGACATCACGCTCATGGCCATCCCCACCGAACTGGTTCCGGAGGTTCGGGCGCTGCTTGCCCGCAAGCAAAGCGCGTGACGGAAACGCCGTAGAAAGTGAAGTGGACACTCGTGGTAACCGACGGATCCATTCGCCGTTGTTTTGGTAGCTGCTGACCGACCAGTTCATCTACGACTTTCCCAGGAATCTGCACGCGAAGATCATGAAGATCCTGCTGGAGGACCCCGTGCCGATCCGCGATCGCCGCCCCGACATACCGGTGGGATTGGCCTGGGTCATCCATCGTGCGCTGGCCCGCGATCCGCAGGCCCGGTACGCGAACGTGCGAGAAATGCGGCGTGCGCTGCTACCCTTTGCCAGGTGAGAGAATTCGATACCAGAATCCCCGCCCACCTCTGCTGGTCAGACCCTGCGCCGGACGGGTCACGAGCTGCTTGCCGTGATCGGCGCGCCCCTTGCCCCTGGTCGGTTCGCCTGGCGATTTCCCAGTAGCTAAATAGCTCCCCGTAAGAGGGAAAGTGTGGAACGGCCGCCCTCGGCCGTCCTGAGCCAGCCGAGGGCGGCTGGCCCACATTCCAAGAGGCGAGGATCTATTTAGTCGTCATGACGGCATTGAAGGAACGGGCGGCGGCCATGGCGCACACCTCGCGTGTTTGACCATACGCCGAGTAGAATTGCAGCTGGCGACGGGGTGGATGGAGGCTCCCCCTTTATTGCCTCCTCAGTGTCCCTGGCGGCAGCATGTACCGCATTGAGTTTACGCCGGAAGCTCTGGAGGATCTGGCTTCTCTGCGAAATGTCGATTCAAGACGCGTCGTCGACGAGACCGAGGTTCAACTGAAAGATGAACCGGCGCGCGAAACGAGAAAACGAAAACGCCTCCGCCCGAACCAACTCGCCGAATGCGAGCTTCGAGTCGAAAGTTTTCGTGTCTTCCATGATGTCTCTCTCGAGGATTCCGTTGTCAAGGTTGTGGCTGTAGGCAGCAAGGTTGGCAACAGCCTCTTTATCCATGGTGAAGAACACGAGCTATGAAGACTGTAGAACTGACTGATGCCTCACCTGACATCGTGAACCTGCTCGATCAGGCTCGAGTTGACGACATCGTCGTCCGGATCGCGGATGGCAGCGAATTTCTGCTTGTAGCCGTCGACGATTTTGACCGCGAGATCGCCCGGACTCGCGCCAATCCCAGGCTGATGGCCCTACTGGAGACTCGCGCCAAACAAACCACAACCGTATCCCTGGAGGAAGCGAAGCGACGACTGGGACTGTAGGGTGGCCCGGCATGCCGCGACGTTTGTCTTTACCCCCCTTTGATCCCCCCGCTGCTTCCGTTGCAAGCTTGTTTTGTTCGGCGAGGGTTTCCCGACCCCGCTGTCCCACGCCTTCGTTCTGCAAGGGTCTCCAAACCCTGGCGTTGGACCGACGGCCGGTCATCGACGACTTTCCCACGAAGCTGCACGCGAAGATCATGAAGATCTTGCTGGAATACCCCGTGCCGATCCGCGATCGCCGCCCCGCTCTTCCCGATGGCTTGGCCGGAATCATCCATCGTGAGCTGGCCCGCGATCCGCAGGCCCGATACACGAACGTGCGGGAGATGCGCCGGGCGCTGGCCCTTCACCGGGTGATCAAAGACCAATGTATCAGCGGTGTTGGGTAGGGTTCTCTCGGCAAGACCCTATTCCGGCAGTTGCCAGAGACGCACGGTTGTGTCGTCGCTTCCCGAGACCGCCCTGCGGCCGTCAGGAGAGAAAGCCACGGAGTTCACCCCCATGCTATGCCCTTCCATGCAGCATACTTCCTTGCCGCTCGCAAGGTCCCACAAATGGACGGGCCCATCGAGACCACCGGACAAGGCTCGCCGGTTGTCCGGCGAGAACGCGATGCACCTGACCTGTCTGTCATCACTCTCCAAGTGGTGGATTTGTTTCCCGCTGGCCACGTCCCATAAGCGAACGCTGTGGTCGCTGCCAGCGGAAAGGATGAGGCGTCCGTCCGCCGAACAAGCCACCCTTCCAACCACTCCCCTGTGACCAGTGAATGTCTGCAACTTCTTGCCGCTCTGCGGGTCCCAGAGCTCGACCAGCCCTGATTGACTCCCCGTGGCCAGATGCTGTCGGTCGGCACCGAAAGCCGCGCATGGGAATTCATTCTGCTTGATCGGCCCCGCCTCGAGAGTGACTACGGGTTGCTCCTCTTCTGTGGCCAGATCCCACGACAACACGGCGCCGTTCGTCGACGCGGCCATGACGCGGCGGTCATCTGCAGAAAAGGACAGAGCGGAGCACTCCAATTCCTTGCTTTTATCCTTTAACATCAATCTCTTTATGCGTTTTCCCAGCTTCAGATCCCAGACCAGAATTGGATGCTTTGAGAGTGAAGAATCGGACGAGGCTGCGAACCGGCCGTCGGCAGAAAACGCAAGGGGTCCGCCAATCGCTCCCTCTCCCTGCCTGGTGTATAGGTTTCGTCCGTTCGCCTCCGCAGCCTGCAATCGTAGCACGTAATTGTGGTCGAACCAAAAGTAGTCCCCTCCATCTTTTCTTTTGGTATGGGTCCAGTCAAATGACCCCGATAGGATGCCCGATCCGTCCGGTATAAAGGCAACGCGAGCCACCCGGTCTGAGCCAACCGGGAAGCGCTCTATCTCTTTTGGGTCTTTCTGATCGGGGCGGTTCAGTTCTTTGATTTCGATCCTGCGGAACTCGATCACGGATTCGGGGCTGTACTGTTGCAAGGCGATATGGCCGCTCGAATGGAGTCTTTCCTGAGCGAATTTGTATGCGCTTGATCTCCCGTCCACCAGGACGGTGAGAGCGCCGCCGTCTGCGATCACTTCCAGCGTGAACCACTGTCCGAAGGTTACCGTGGTAGACTTGGTAACAATCAAGGCGTTGCCCACGCCCGGGTAGAGGCCCCCGGTGATGTTGCGAGCGACTCGTGAATTGTTAATCGTGGCCTCGTATCCATCGGGCCATTTCGGATCGTCCGCCGAGGGGAGACTCGGGCCGAACGGACATCGCAGGTAGACTCCGCTACTGCCGCCACGGTTGAAGCGTGCCTCCAGGCGCAGGTGAAAATCAGTGAAATCACCGCGTTCCGTGTAGATGTGGCTGAGCGCCGGACCGGAGCCGATCAGGACGCCGTTCGCAACATGCCAGTTGCCCCTCTGATTCGGATGTACTTTCCACCCGGCCGTGTTCCTGCCGTTGAACAGGGGCTGGAAGTCGCCTTTCGTGCTCGCTGTCCCGACTGTAGACGGCGAGGCGAGCTCTTTCGCCGAGGACGGAGTCGTCGCGGGCGGCGCTGGTGGCTTGCCTCCCACTGTCTGAGCGGGACTTTCGGCGGTGCCAGCGGCGACTGGGCCTTGTGGCTTGCCCTCAACGCTCTTGGCGACTCCCGGAACGGTTCCCGGAACCTTCTCCACGTCGGGCGCCGACGGGACTCGGGCCAGGATGATCACGCCGAGCATCATGACACCGAGCGCCCTGGCCGCGACGATCAATGGCCACGGCGGCCGGCGACGTCCCCTCAACGGCGCTGCAGAAGCGACCGGCTCCGGAGTCGGGATGGGAGGAGGCAACGCGTTGGTCCCGGCCAACCGATCGAGGAACTGGCCGACCAGAGAGTTGCTCCCAGTCGGCTGAGGCCGCTCTCGTGAGATCGGCGAGAGTATGGCAGGTGGTCCGGCTGACGTAGTTGACCTCTGAGTGGCTGATGCCGATTGAAGAAAACCCGTCAAGTCCGCGGCCAGCTCGGCCATTGAGGTGTAGCGGTCTCCGATGACCTTGGCCATCGCCTTCAGGCAGATGGCCTCGAGGGCGGGGTTGAGGTCGGCCCGATGCGTCGACGGCGGCAACGGCGCCTGGGTCAGGATCTGGCCCGCAATCGCCAGCCCCGAACCGGAAAACGGCAGCCGGCCGGTCAGTAGCTCGTAGAGGATCACTCCGAGCGCGTAGATGTCGCAGGCCGGCCCAATCTCCTTCAGATCGCCGCGGATCTGCTCGGGCGCCATGTAGCCGAGCGTGCCCATGACCTGGCCCGACTTCGTCAGGCGCTGGTCCTGCGGATTCTCCCGCCGGGCCAGGCCGAAATCGACGATCACCGGCTCGCGCCGGGAACCGGTCGTCTTGATCATGATGTTCGCCGGCTTGAGGTCGCGGTGGACGACCTTGCGGGTGTGCGCTTCCTGCAACGCCAGCGCGAGCTTGCCTACCAGCGCCGCGACCTGGCGCTGCGGCCAGCCCGCATCGCCGATCAGGTCCGCCAGCGACTGGCCCTCGATGTACGCCATCGTCAGGTAAAGCTGCCCATCGATTTCCCCGGCGTCATACACGGGACAGAGGTAAGGGTGGTCGAGCGTGGCGGCGGTGCGCGCCTCTTCCAGGAACCGCTTCCGCGCCTCAGGATCGTCGTGTTCTCCAAACTCCGGTACTTTCAGAGCCACGGCGCGTTGGAGATGAGTATCCTGGGCCAGGTAGACCGAGCCCATCCCACCCTGCCCCAAGCGCTTGATGATCCGGTAGCGGCCGAACTGCTCGGGAGGCGGCTGGGGCGGCTCCGCGGATTTTGGGACACGAGAAGACTTGTGCGAGGAACCGGGGGCAGGCGAGCGTCGCGAGAACGTCGAGCCGCCCGGCGTGATCAGGCGAGCGAGTTCCTCGGCCTGGTGCGGGAAACGGCGGACGTAGTCGTCGAGGGTGACGGGAGCGCCGAACTGGCGCCGGACCTCGTACTCGGCCTGGATCAGGTCGGCGGAGACGTCGCCAGGGCTGCCCAGCTCGGGATACTGCTCCAGGTACGATTCGAGGCTGACCTGCCGGCCGCTCTTCCACTGCCGCTGAAGGTCGATCTTGACCATCTCGCACAGTGCGGGCAGGCGCCAGGAACTTCCCGGCGGGATCTGGTCCAGGCGGCTTGACAGCGAGCCCTCATCCCATTTCTCATCGAACTCGACGAGCCATGATTCGAGCATCTGACGGTCGTCGTCGGCGAGGTCGGCAAGCCTGGGATTCAGTGTGGCCATATCAAGTATCCTGGAAGAGCGGAACACCACTCGGCACCATGGCTGCGGACGGGCGGAAGCTTTCAGTCAGGCGCTCGGGTCGTGTCGATCAGTAGCGCACTGCCGGGATGAAAACTCTCAGGTTCGGCCTGGGGTAAACGAGCGTGTTGTAGGGCGCGAGGACCAACTCGAAGTTCGCGGTCCCGCTGACCGTGAGCGATTTTCCATTCATCACGTCCTGGATATCCTGAACTCTCCCAGACGAGGGAACGAGGGTGACCAGCACGAAGGCGCCATAGTCGAATCCTACGAAGGTGAAGGGCGACATCTGGTCCTCGAGGGCGAACCCCGTTTCGAATCCCAGTTCTACGGCTCCGCTGCCGTAGCCGACGCTGGTCCACTGATAGGAAATGATGGCGTCTCCATTTTGATCTGACAAGGAGCACAAGTTGGGGTTGGAGGGAATCGGCTGGAGCTGGGCCGAAGCGAATTTGATCGAGATGGGTGCGGAGGGAGGGTTGTCGTTGATGGAGTTGACCGAGACGCCATCCAGGCCGAGGATCAGCTCGGACGGGTCGAAAGTCCAGTACAACTGAAACTTCTGGACGGGCCCGCTGACCTGGTAGACCATTGTCGGGGCCTGCTGCGTGATGAGAGACAGCGAGAGAGCGAGTGCGAGTCCCATTGGTCAGGCTTCCTTTCAGGGAGCTGATCTGGTGCGAGCGAGAGACGTTGAGGTTTTGAACTGCTTGTCTGCCTGCACACGCTTGCTGGTCCAGCGGTGTGCTGAGAGGCCAGGCCAGTTGCCTCGGACTGTGCTGATACCGGGAAAGCCGGGGTTCTGGTTTCTCTAATGGGTTTTCATTTCCTGTCCGCGGGCTTACGTTTGCCTGCGCGTGAGCGAGCACACGGACGCGGAATCCGTGTTCAATGGCATCCCTGGCCGCGTGCTGGTTGACTTGCGCGAAGCGTGCGGCCGTGCGGCCAGGCAGAGAGTTCTCGGGCCACTTGCTCAACTTCAATGAGGCCAGCTCGAGCTTCTTCTCAGCAGCGCTGCGCGAAGCTCCTCCCCGCTCATCGGGTGATCAACGCCGCATCAAGCTCACGGATGGCGTTGTTCACGGCGCGATGTGCTGCTCCACTGCCCGGGGTGGGGACGGAATTCGCGGCGAAGTGATGGCTGACTTTCTCCAGACTCGCCCTGGCCTGCCTCAGTGATGCGTCGGATACCGTGCGCGGCGCAGTCACCAAGCCGCTGACGCCTTCGATCTGTAGGGGCAACGGAGAGCCGAGATGGCCGAGGGCCGCCCCGACGTGCTTCATGGCCGAAGCGGGGTGTCCGCCATAGCCGTTATTCACTTCCTTGAGCTTTTGATACGCCGTGTTCAGCAATGCGATGCTGTCCTGGGGAGTAAGGGCCGGTACCCCGGCGGCCCTGGCCACTTTGTTCGTCGCCGCTTTCTTGGTGTGCGCCTGATTCTTCTTTGCTTTGTTTTCCTGCTTCGGCGAACCGCTCTGTTTCTTCTGTGCCCCGTTTGATGCGGCGGCCTTCTTCTGCGCCTCCTTCGAAACCGCTGCCTTCGCCTTTGGATGGGCCTTCGGCTGGGGCTGTGGCGGGTGCGCCTTTGGCACGATGGCCGCGGCCACTTTTCTTGGAGGGCTAGGCGGTGCCGCCTTGCCCTTGCCCGCGCCATGCTGGGACTCCGCGTCGCCAATCCAGAACGCGAACGTCGCCACCAGCAGTCCGACCACCGTGACTATCGACACACGCATCGTCGTCCCCTTTCCATCCACCGAGGAATACATTGCGCGGCCCACGCCGTTGTATTGATGGCCGTCGATCGCCCGTGGGGCGAACGATCCAATGCCTTGCTTTGTTAATGCCAGCCCATTGTGCAAACGTTCCCTCCATGGATACGATGATCCAGGATTCCATGTGCCCCGGACTTTCTCGATGTCTCTACCAGTCCTACGAGGACCATCTACACGCTTTCGCCAGAACCCTGTCATCGCCCTTTACACCGGTCGCCTGCGCACTCGAATTCACAAGGATTCGATGATGAATTCCGATGACACCAGGACCAGCTCCACGCTCTTGAGACGAACTGCCGACTGGCGCGACCAGGACGCTTGGCGGGAATTCGTCGCAAGATATGAGCCTTACCTCCGAACCTGGTGCCGGGAATATCGACTCGATGACGAGTTCGCGGCGGACGTCTCGCAGATCTTCTGGCTGGAACTTGCAGAGAAGATGCGATCGTTTCAATACGATCCCAGCCGCAGGTTCCGGGGCTGGATCCGAAGATGCTTCCACTGGCGTGTCGTCGATGCCATCCGCGAGCGTCGTCGGGAGGAAGGAACGGTCCGTGCGCTCGATGATCCGTCGCTGGCTCGGATTGAAGACTCACCCCTCTCTCGCGAGCCGCTTTATGAAGATAACGAACCTTCTTCTGAGCAATTGATCCTACTTTCCGCACATCTCGCCTTGACTATCTCGTAATTTCCGTGTGCCCTCTTTCGGCCAGTCAGGCTCAAATCTCGTAGGCTTTGGGTATCCCCAGCAGGCGCAGGATTCTCTTCTGGAGCCGAGTTAACTCTGTGCTGAACACCTCAAGAGGGCGTTTCCCAGCCTTCAGGGAATGCTCTTGAACGTCCTCGTACAGGTCGATCACTTTTCGAGCCGTCGGGCGTCGGCAGGCCCGACCTTCGGAATACAGTGGCAGACTCTCGATTCCCTCTCGTTCCATCGCGCGGCGGAGTTCTCGCTCCAACAGCGCCTCGACCAGCAACACGAAGAAGTACACGCAGAGCAAGGCCTGAATCCGACTCACCTCCTTCAGGTACATCGGCGCTACCACGAAGTCAGTCTTCAGGTGCTCGAACCGTCGTTCGATGGCCGGTTGCTGTTTGTAGGCCAAGAGCAGATCCTGCTCCGTCATCTTCGATTCGTTGCTCACCAGCGGGAAAATGCCATCACAGCGGGCCTCCTCATCCAGTCGCTCCAACTCAATCCGATGCTTCAACGAGTAACGGAGCTTCTCCTCTCGGACGTACCGCGTGTCCTGTCCAGGCCGGCCGCGTCGCTCCTGGCGGAACTTTTCGGTGACCTGCTCCTCGATCTCGACCGAGATCCACTCGGTGACCTCACAGTCCCGGAGCAGCTCCTCGACCGCCTCGGCGACCTTGGCTCGACTGCGGTACCGGGTTCGGGACGAGGCGAGCTTGGCACGCAGTTCGTCCAGTCGTTTCAACGCCTTCTCCAGCCGGGTCAGCCGTACCTCCGCATCCAACTCGGCCTTGCGTGTGCTGTGATACCAGATCAGCCGGTAACCCTCGGTGGTCTGGCTCGCAGGTTTGCAGATCGAGAAGCGGTCGGTCAACTGTCCCTTGTCGTCGTACTTGTCGTGGGTCCATCGCCACTGGATCTCTCCCCGGAGTACGGCGCCGCGGAAGGCACCGTCCTCACTGCGAGTTCGCGGCAGCACGCTGAGGAACCGACCGCCGCGCTGATGCAGATAGGCCATGTTCTCGGTGGTGGCCAGCTTGCAGTCGGCGATGTAGAGAAAGTCTCGGCGTCCGGTCAGTTGACAGAGCAACTCCCAGGTCTCCTGGTGAGAGCGGTCGTCGGTGGCGTTGCCGCTCTCGACGCGAAAGTGCACCGGGACGGCACCGTCGCCGGTCACGGTGAGGATGTAGAGTAGCTGCTTGAGGTCGGGGCGGTGGTCTTTGTTATGACCCCAGGTCACCGCCAACCGCAATTGTCCCCGCAGGGTTCGCTCCGCCTCCGCCGACTCGTAGTCACCGTGGAAAGTGATGGTGGTCGAGTCGTTGTGTAACTGGTCGAGGCTGACGTCGAATTCGCGTACGGCATGGGCCGCGACCTTCAGGGCCAACCCCGAGAGATTGGCGTCGAAGAGACGGTCGAGGGCCCGGCCAACTCGATCGTCGTTCATTGCGGCGACTTGGACATCGGACAACCCGAACAGTTTCGGCTCATGGCGGGCCACCCACTCACCGACACCATAGAGTGGCTCACGCGAGATCAGCAGGTTGCGCAGCAGGACGAGCAAGGCCGTGGCCGTGGGGACCCGAGTGCGGCCGTCCTCATGGGGCAGGTGGTCGCAGAGAAACTCGCGAAGGCGGAGCCGACTCAGGAAGTGTTCCAGGATGGGCACGGCGGCAATCCGCCGCGTGTTGAGCGTGCGCGTGCGTCCCTTCGAGCGTGCCGTCTCGCCGGGTTGGCGCGGTCGTTGAGGTTCGTTCATGCGGATCATCTCCGGAGGGTTTGCAGCGAGTTGGCCGGTGTCCGCCGCCGGGCCTTCCAGGGCCGTGAGGGGAGCAGGCCGACCGCCGCAGGGCTTGCCGCAATGATGGCGGAGGAGATCGGGACGTCAAGGACAAAAAATCTTGCGATTCACTTATAACAATGTGCCTTGACATAAGTTGTGAGCCGCTCAACTTACGCTCATAGCCCGTGTCACAAGTCGTCGCGGCGAGAATCGCTGCGCGCGGTTGGACATTGCCAAGTCATAAGACAAGGCGAAGAATGGCTTGAGTTCAGGAACGGTCCGGTTGGCGAACCATCTGAACCGAACAAATTCCCCGTGCCGATCGACTTGTAGATGTTTACCGACCCTGGGGCCGCGTCTGAGAAGATGGCCTCAGGTCGAATTCGGGGAAATCAAAGGGAGATGTGCGGAAAGTAGGATTGATCTTGCTGGATCTTGCCGGAGAGGTTCAATCCATTGTCCGCGAGAAGGTCCACTCTCAATCCTGGGAGGTATTCTGGCATATCTCGATCGACGGCTGGACCACGCGTGAGACCGCCGAGGCCCTGAAGATGACTTATCTCGCCGCGCATGCCGCCCACAAGCGCGTGCTCGACCGACTTGCCAGGGAAGGAGAGCGCCGCCTGGCCGAACTGGTGCGCTCGAACTCCAACACAAGGCCACAGCGACCATGATCCACTGCCCCTCGGAAGCGGCCCTCCGATTGATCGGCACCGAGGCCGTCGGCGAGGCCACGTTCGCGAGCCTGGAAGGACATGTCGAGCAGTGTGCCGAATGCCAGAAGATCCTTGAAGCCGCAACGAGAACGCTTCCGTTAGCCCATGTTTGGGGTGGGTCGCCCTAAGTCCTTGCGGCGCAAGGGGCGATTTTTCAGATTGTCACTACATCACGGTTTTTTCGTCTTCCGGTGGTGCTGGCGGCCTGAGCTCGGTTAAGCCCAGCGCCTTCAGGACCCGCCGCGCATCGGGGCAGCCTCCACTGACTCCTTGCCGTTCGGGCTGATCGTCGAGACGGAGGGTCACCACCCGGAGCGTGGAGAGAGCTTGCATCGCCCTCTCTGGAGAGAAATCTATCCCAGCGTGCTCAAGTCGGCGGTGCAATAGCCGCTGGACCAGTAATGCCAGTGCAGCTACGAAAATATGTGCTTTTACTCGTTCCTCAATCTGATGATAAATCGGCCGCATGGCCAGCACGTCCTTGAGCTGGCGAAACCCGCGCTCGACATCGCTCAGGTCCTTGTAGATCGCCACGACCTCAAGCACGCTGAGCGCTGCTTCACTCGTGGCGATCACATACTTGCCTTCGATTCCCTGCTCATTGGTCAGACCCTTCGTGTTCTCAAAGTAGCGGAAAATCCCCTTGTCGAGGTCCCACGAATAGTAACGATAGCCATGGTTTCGTTGCAGGAGGCGCTCGGCTGCGGCGCCAATCTTCTCGGGCTGTTTCAACTTCCCTGCCGCCACACGCCCCTGCAACTTCTCGAGCGATTGATGTGTCCGCTCCATGGCCTTCTGACGCATGGCTTGCTCGTATTCGCGGCGCTCGTCGGAATCGACGATGATTATCCGCAAACCTTCAACTCCTGACGGCACCTCTTGCGCCCGAGTGCGCGGTGGATTGGCCTTTTCCCGGGCGGTGATCCCTACCGGGCAAGAAATCCACTTGGCATCGTCGAGGGCAGCCAGCCACTTGGTCAACTTTGCGTTCCGCCTTCTCTTCACGCCCACAAGATAGCCATGCTTGTCGCCAGTGATCGCTTCCAGATTGTCATTGGTGATCATGCCTCGATCGCCGACAAAAACGAGGCGGCTGAAACCAAATCGCTGGTGCAGATCACGAATGGCTTTCTGCACGGTCTGGTGGTCGACTTCGTTGCCGGCCCAAACGTGATGAGCGATCGGCCAGCCGCCCACCATCACCACTCCGACGATCACCTGGACGTTGTGCGGCTTGCCGTCCCGACTGTAGCCATGCTTGGCGAAGTTGGCCGGTCCAGCTCCCTCGAAGTAGGTGCTCGTGATGTCATAGAGCACCAGGTCCGGCTTGATACTGAACAGGTCGCGAAGGCGGTGATAAAGAGCCACCTCGATCCGTTCCTTGGCGTCCACGAGTTGATCGAGGGTCCGGTACCAGGACTCCAGTTGGCGAAAGTCGACGCGAACCCGCTTGTGCTGGTGCCAGCGAGGAACAAAACGGCGGCCTTGGCGATCACAGACGAAGTCGGTCTCCAGCCACCCCGCCAAGCCGTGTTCGCTGGCGGGGTGAATCAGGCGATTGGCAATGAGCACGAAGGCCCGGTCAGTAAACGGCACGCCTTTGGCTTTGCCGAGTGATTCGTCGAGGATGGTCCAGAGCCCGAGTTGGTCGAACAAGGCCCGGACGGCGAGGACCGGCCCCCAGGTGGAAGCGTCCAGGATGTCGAGATCCTCGTCCCCAGCGGACTCCGACTCGACATCTTGACCGAGCAAGCGTTTTAGCTTGGGAAACAATTCCGCAAGCAGGTCCTTGCGTCCCAGATCGGCCACGGTGCGTTGCTTGACCTTACCGTTGTCGCGATAGGCTTCGACGACGCGGACGTACTCGTTCAGCGCACCGCTGGACGACCGGACTTTTATGGTTCTCAGGTACATGTCGTGAAGTATCACGACGGAACGCGCCGATTTCAAGGCGAAATCAAGGTAAATTCCGAAGTAATCGCGTCGATATTGTCACTACACTTTTCGGAAAAAAACGGGTATGCCGCTCGCCAACCCCTGGAAAATAGAGGAATTATGCGTGGCAGCAGTCGCGCGGAAGGCGATCTCACCCCAAACATGGGTTAGAGGCTCACACCGCGCCGGCCTGGAACACACCGCTGGCGCTTCCCGGTCTGGTGATCGAGCGCGAACTCGGCCGGGGTGGCGCGGGTGCCGTTTACCTGGCCTGGGAACCCGCGCTCGATCGCCACGTTGCCGTGAAGCTGATTCCCAGGAACTCTCTGGTCGATCCTCACGCGCGTGAGCACTGGCTGGCGGAAGCACGAGCGCTGTCGCGGGTGCCGCACGACCATGTCGTGGCCATCCATCGTGTCGACGAGAGCGAGGAGTGGCTCTGGCTCGTCATTGAATATGTGGCAGGGGGAACGCTCAAGGATCGACTGACGGAGCCGCTGCCGCCTCGGGATGCCGCCCGGCTCACCGAGATGATCGCCCGCACGGTCGCTTACTTTCACGCACGCGGAGTTTTTCATCTCGATCTGAAACCATCAAACGTCCTGCTTGACGGAGAGCCAGGAGCCCCCTGGGAAAGAGTCGCTCCCAAGGTTTCCGACTTTGGCATCGCCCGATTCGAGGGCGAGCCCGGTGCCACGCAGACGGGAGCGAACGGACCCAAGGGCACCCCGTCGTACATGGCCCCCGAACAGGTCGCCGCCCTTCCTGGCACGATCGGCGCCGCTGCCGATATCCATGCCCTGGGAGCGCTGCTGTATCACTTGCTGACGGGCCGTCCGCCCTTTCAAGGAACCTCGACCGCGGAGACGCTCGACCAGGTGCGCCATCAGGACCCCGTTCCCCCGCGCCGGTTGAGCGGCCGGATTGCTCGCGACCTGGAAACCATCTGCCTCACCTGCCTGGAAAAGGACCCGAGCCGCCGCTACGCCAACGCCGGGTCGATGGCCCGCGATCTGCGTCTCTGGCTGGACGGTCGTCCGATACTGGCCCGACCGGTCTCCCCGATGGGTCACGCCTGGCGCCTCTGCAATCGGCGTCCCGCCGTCGCGGGCCTGCTGGCCGCGCTGGCAATGATGCTGATCACGGGGATCGCTGGACTGTTTCTGCTCTTGAACCGAGTTGCAAACGAACGAGCGCGGCTCGTCGAAGCTCGTCGTCAAGCGGAAGCTTATGAACAGTTCTCCTCAAGCGCCGCCGATCAGATCCTTTCCTTCCTCCGGTCATCCATCCCGATCCAGCAGAAGAGCACGCCGGAACAAAGGCGGGCGGCACTCCTGAAACTCCGCAGCTCCACCAACGAGCTGAAACGCCAAGGCGTCCTCCCTTCGTCCACGCTTGGCATCCTCGAGCAGGAGATCGGCTGGGCGCTGCTGCATACCAGCAAGCCCGAAGAAGCACGCGATGTCTTGAATCAGGCGGTTGTCGACCTGAAACGAAGTCTGGCCAGCAACCCCGACAACCAGGAAGTTCAGGCTTGCCTCGTCCGTTCCCTTCACTATTCCGGCGTCCTGGCCAATGCGGCAGGGCAATTCGAGGATGCGCTGAACTGCTTCGAGCAAGCAGCCGCCATCCACATGGCCACCGAGCCGACCGGCTCCGCGGACGATCTGCTCACAAAACTTTACAAGATGATGCACGTTCTGGCCCAGCACTTCGGAGAGAGCGGTCAGAGGCGGGAAGAGGAACGATCGAGACGATTGAGCAGGCAGATACTCAGCCATCTCGCTGGATCGGATATGGCAAGCTCGTCGGACGCGTTTGCCCCGGGCCTGGAAACGCTCAGAATGTTGTTCGCACGACGTGATCTCGAGACGAAGGCTCATCACGAACTGAGAAACTCTTCTGATCCTTACGAGCATTTCGTCGCCGAGTGGCTCGTGCTTTCGGTCGGATGGCTCTCGCCCTTCAGCTTCTCATCTTCCACCGCGGCCTTCGATCAGGATCCGGAAGCTGGCTCGGTGGCGCTGATTGCCGGGCTTCGAGATCGTTGTTCAAAGCTCGGCCTGGCAAAATCCATGGTCCCGGCAGCGTTCAGAGTTCTCCAGGACGACGCAGCAAACGTGGCGGGACAGTAGCGGAGACTGCACCGGCTCGACGATGCGCGCGCATCCGCCGCACGGCTCATGACCATCGCCAAGCGTCTCGTCATGGAGTATCCCGACAGCGCTCATTCTTACCGCCTCTTGAGTGAGGCTCACAACCAGATCAAGAAAAATGCCTTTGAAAGCGGTGATGATTCGCTGGTTGAGGAGGCCCTTGTTCGGGCAGTCGAAGCCGCCCAGCGATCCCTCGCCCTGGACCCTGAACGGCTTGAAAATGTGGACTATCTGGGAAAGCTCAACTATCAGCTGTTGAGCATCCGATCCGATCGCCAGAAGCCAGCGTCCCTGCCTCTCTCCCCGCGTGGTCGGTGAGCTAAATAGCTCCCCGTAAGAGGGAACGTGTGGAACGGCCGCCCTCGGCCGACCTGAGCCAGCCGAGGGCGGCTGGCCCACATTCCAAGAGGCGAGGATCTATTTAGCTTCGAACGCCTCTCAAGCTTATTGCGTGGTCTCGTCTATTCATGATCATATCATACACACGTGGATCCTTGTGGCTCGTCGGCTCGCGTGGGCCTTGTAGTGTCTGAGACGCCCGGTGCAGCACGGTCAGGAAGCCTCCTCGGTGTGCAACTTCAAACCCCTGATCGAGAAAAAGCCGGAAATCCAGAGTCTGGTTGCGAAGAAAGATCCACTGGATATCAGGCCCAAGGGTGGGAAACCCGCGCGGCTTGTTCTGATCCAGGACGTAGCTATAAAGCCGCTTGCGCGAAGAAAGCGGCGCGGTCACCTCATAGGTAGCCAGCACGCCTTCATTGGGCCCAACCTGGCCGACCCAGTACCACACGGCGTCTGCCTCTGATGCGCTGATCGGTCGTGGAATGCGGGCCATGCGCGCAGTGATCTCTTGCAATCCCAGCGATCCAGACCCGGCAACCGCCATCCACACCAGGGCGACGAGCAGGATGCCCCGGCGGCGAGGCAGCGCCCATGAGCCCAGCCGCGCGTAGCCGACCAGACCGGCGGCCAGGATGACGGCGACGGGCAGGGCCGTGTACCGCACGTGGTGCCACTCCTCCGTGGCCAGGTAGCGCAGGGCCCAGCGGCCGTTGCACAGGCTCCAGACCCATGGGACCGCGAGAATGGCCACCCGGGGCGCCAGAGCGGCCAGCAGCACCCAGCCTCCAAGGCCGTAGACGAGCAGGTCCGAGGAGGTCTCCAGCGTCTGGAGGATCGTCGCCCGCGGGCCGAGGAACTGGTCGATGAACTGGTTCGGAGCGCCCGGGCCGACCACAAACCGGAGGTATGCGAAGAAGCCAAAGAGGAGCCAGGCCAGGCCGACGGAGAACAACGCGTGACGCCATCGCAGGGTGCGCGTGAGGTCCTCCTCGTCTCTGGCCGGCAGGAACGCGAAGGTGGCCACCATGACCGCGAACTCCTGGCGGCAGGCCAGCATTCCGGCAATGCCCGTGGCGGCCAGCAACCCATGGCGGCCGCGCACTCCCTGAACGGCCCAGAGCACGAACGGCAAGGCGAGCTGGAGCTCGCGGAAGTCATTCCAGACCAGCGGCCAGAGCAACGGAACGAACGGCACGAGGGCTGCCGCCGAGGCCCCCAGCAGCGCCGATCTCGACTCCGACCGCACCAGCGTGTAGGCCGCGGGGATGATCCACCAGAACACGACGCTCTGGATCACCAGCAGCGTGCGCGGGTCGGGATTGATGAGGTAAAGCGGAACCAGCACCAGACGGATCGGCGCCAGGTAATTCATCTTCCAGACCGAGGGGCCCTCCTCGGCATAGGCGGCCACCGGGCGGACCGAGATCTGACCGTCCGATTTCGTGAGCGACCAGAACCACTGGTTGTAGTAGGCGAGGTCCCAGGACCAGCCCGTGCGGAACGAGTGGTAGCGTTCCAGGGCCTGGAGCGTGGTCACGGCCGTGAGCACGCCGGTGAGCGCCGCGACGAGCAGCCAGGAGGTGGTGCGGTGATTGAGTGTCATGATCCGGCCAGACCGGCCCGCCAGAGATCTTGGCCGATCGGACGGAGCGCCGCAAGTGCCTGGGAGCGTCGCTCCCGCTGGTTCCGCGGCAACCGGCTCAGTTCGTCCGACGTGCCAGTTGCGCGCCCGGGGCGTCTTCGCCGGACCGTTGCGATCGGCTCAGGTTCTTGAGGATGAACCGGTCCATACGCGCGAGTGTCACGTCGGTGGCTCCCTGCTCGCGCCAGAGGACCCTTCCCTGGCGGTCGACAAGGATCATCGTGGGGTAGAACAAAACCTGGAACGATTCCTGGACGGGGCAGGAACCGTCCATGCTCGAGGTGATGAGCACCGGATAGTTGATGTTCATCTCCTTGACGGCCTTGGCGACGAGCGCGGCACGGCTCTTCACCGGGCTGCGCTCGCAGGCGATGCCCACGACCTGCACCTTCTTGCCGCCCAGCGTCTTCTGGATCTCGATCAGGTGCGGGATCGACTTGCGGCACGGGCCGCACCAGGTTCCCCAGAAATCGAGCAGCACCAGGTCAGAATCGAAGTCGCGGAACGCGACCATCCGGCCGGTCGAGTCGGGGAGCTGGAAATCGACCAGCTTGCGTTCCTCGGGGTTGTACTGGCAGAACGGCTTCGTACTCGCGGCCCGCAGCGCGGGCGGCGCCAGGGAGGCGGTTTTCTGCAAGGCCCTGTTCTGCTGGGCGATCTTTCGCTCGTTGACGTCGGTCCTGGCCGCCAGGTCGCGCGAGACCTTTTGCAGCGATTCGTCCAGGGGAATGGGATCTTTCTTGAAGATCAGCTCGCCCCATGTCGGTCGCACGGGCGCGATCGGCGGTACACCGACGGGTCGGGGAGGCAGTGCGGCGGTTCGCTCCTGGCGGGCAGGCCGCGGGGGCAGGCTCGCGCTGGGGTCGTTTTCCAGGCTCCGCGCGGGCGTTCGTGGAGAGCGGGCCGGCGGGCGTGGTGCGGCGTCGGGATCGGTCAGCAGCAGCGGTGCGTAGCCATCGGGTTGCCCACCGCCTGCACCGCCCAGAACTCCCTGTGGCAGTGGCTGCGGCGCGGCTGTGTCGTCGTCGCTTCCATCCCTGGCATCCGGGGCCGGCGTACCGCGCCGGGTGCCGGTTCCTCCGCGCGGACGCTCTGTTCCACCCTGCGCCCGGGCCAGCGCGATCGAGCGATCCGGCGCGTCGTCCGGGTCGCGGCTCGCTCCCGCTTGATCCGGCTCGAGTGCCGGGGGCAGCGGGTTGACCTCGTCGTCCTCGCCGCCTTGCTCGGACTTCGGGAAGGGATGAGCGATGGTTTCTTCCGAGGCGGTCCTGGCCTGGCTCCCCTGCCCTTGCCCGGGTGCGGATCGACCGGCCGTGCCCCGGCCCTGGGTCCATCCCTGGTTCTTGCCGGCCGGGCCTTGAGAGACGGACAGTCGCGGGGCCAGTTGTTCGCCACGCTCGCCCTGGGTCGCGGCTTCCGCCTCGTCGGCAGGCGGCTCGATGTCCTCGCGATTCGTCCGGCGGGAGAGAGGGCCTGGCGTCTCGGCCTCGTCCGCCTCCTCGACGCTGGAAATCGGCGCGACGTTGGGCTTCGCGGGCCGGGCGCTCGTTCGCCTCGCACCGTCGCGCTCCACGGCCGGGCTTTGCAGTCCGATGCGAACGTCGGTATCAGGCGCCTCGGCCTCGATCCGTCCGCTCTGGAGGCCGCCGTCGCCCTCGTACTCGGCGATGACCGTGTAGGACGATCCCGGCCGCACCCCGCGCAGGGTGAACGCCCCGGAGCGATCCGTGACGGCCGAGACAGCCTTGCCGCCCGACTCTCCACCAACGGCCAGCCGGACCCTGGCGCCCGGCACCGGCTTGCCGCCCTCGTCATAGACGCGGCCCGAGAGCCGCCCCCGGCTGGGGGCCGGCAAGATCGGCTCCGCATCCTCTGCGCGTACCGAGGAGTCCGGCGTGCCCGAGCGGATCGGCAAGGACTGGTCGCCCACCGACGCCACCGTCTTGACGTCATTCGCCGGCGGCTTCCGCACGTTCCAGCCTTGTGAACAGCCGAACATGCAGAACGGAACGAGGAGGAGGCCTCGGTAGAGACACGCGGTGCGCATGAGCAGATGGCCCTCCTCGCGGTCAGAACGGCGCGACGCGAAGGATCGATGCATCATCGGTCAACGGCGATCTTCCTGATCACACGTCGACTCACGCAGCATCGGAGCGTTACGCAACGAAGCCTGGTCCTGGTGCGCTCGCAATGAGCGAGTGCCGTTTCTTCACTCTGCTTCCTTCGGCGGCGAACCATCCCGAACTTGATTAATTCTGGCGAAATGCCGCCGGATTCCAGGCCGCGAGGAGGAGATGAATGAGAGAAAGGTTGAATCTGGAAGCACTTACGTCAATTCCACCATGGCGTGTGGGGGGACCGCCCCGGAAGTCGTGCAGCGGGTACAGCTCGGCGCACGCAAACCTCTGCCAGACGGTGGGTTGCGCTGCGCTGACCCACCCGACACTTGGTTTGACACGGCCTTGCCGGGACGATGCCGCCTCTGGCCGTTCACGGGAGGGAGCGCCGCTACTCGCGGCCGGCGGGCATCGGCATCCGCGGCTGGAACCGTGAAGGCGTTCTTCAGCGTCGCGAATGGCCACCCGCGTCCGCGGTGCTGGCTCCGGCTGGGAGGCTGTACTTGCGGTCCAGCAGGTTCTGGCCGTTATACCGGGCCGCGCGGATCCAGAGGCTCTCCGGGGCCTTCAGTCCGTGGGGTGCATCCAGCCGGTTGCCGGCGGCTGTCACCACGAATTCGGCGGGGTCGTGACAGGGAACGTAACCGAGGATCAGGCCGGGGGGCTGCGACCTTGCCTCGGAGCCGGTCACCCGCCGCAGGAACCCATCGCTCCAGCGCACGGTGTTGCGGTTCAGGGCGATGGTCATGTACGTGCGACCCTTGTTTGATTTCACGTGCTGCGCCGAGTGCTCGACCCCCAGTATGGAGCCGCCAGCGGCGTCCTCGAAAATGTTGTCCTCGATCGCGCCCTGAAGGAACGGCGCATGCGACCAGCCCCAGATGACGGGCGTCTCGGTGGGACAGGCCGCGAACCGGATGCCATTGGCGCCGCCCAGGAAGTGGTTGCCCGTCACCTGGGTGCCGAAGTGATTGCCCACCAGGACCATGCCGGCCGACTGCCGGCCGCCCCGGATGTCGACGGTGTTCTTGCGGAACTGTTCACCCACGAAGCCCCGCGCAATTGACACGGCCTCGGTCCCCTTGGGGATGGGGGCATCGACGAGGAACGTCTCGGCATCGATGACCTGCGCAATGCGCCGGTACTGGCCGGCCGCCGGTCCCGACAGCAGAGACACCGCTGCACCCGTGGTCACTTCCTGTCCCTGCGGCTTGTAAATCCGCATCAGCCGGCCGTCACTCGAGAGCCCGGCCAGCTTCCCCTCGTAGCTCAGGTGGTACGCCTCGGTGAGGATGATCTCGGGCTCATTCGATGACGGGATCCGATCGTTCTCCAGCGAGCCGATGCCCTCGATCGTGTTCTCCTCGATACGGTCTCCCCAGCCGGCGTGGGTGAGCACCAGGAAGCGCCAGGTCTTGCCATCGGGAAGGACGGGCTTGACCCGGTTCCCCTTGATGAGCAGGTCGTAGGTGTGATGGCCCACGAAGACGGCGTGCGAGATTGTGCCGGGAGGCGTACCGCGGAAGTCGTTGTTCTCGATACGCCAGGGCCCGTCGAACAATTCGATGGGACCGCCCCGGAGAACGTTGCCGGTGATCGTCCCGCTCCGGGCATTGGTCAGCCGCATGAGCCGCAGGGCGTCGATCCACTTCGAGGTGTCCGCGGGACTGGGGATCTCCAGGTCAAGGCGGTCGAGCACGATGCCCACGCGCAGCTCCGGATGGTTCGGGTCCTTGCTATCGGTCGTGCCGATCACCGCCGGCCCGTAGCTCACCTGCTCGTCCCAGCGAATGGGCCCCTCGAACCGCACGGCGAACCCGCGCAGGGTTGTCTGGCCGCGGTGAATCTTGATGGCCGCCGTCCAGGGGGCGTCGGCCGGATCCTGGGAGAAGACCAGCGTCGCCTTCCCCTCGGCCGCCAGCGTCACCGGCCGGTTCAGCACCAGCGGATGCGTGAGGCGGTACGTGCCCTCGGCCAGGCTCACCGAACCATACTGGTTCGCCAGCGCGCTGAGGTCATCGCCGGCCCTGGCCTGAACGCGGGTCGGCTCCGGCGGCGGAGCACAGCGGCCAGGATCGCAGGAACCGCCCGGAATCCGCACCACGCTCATCCGGCCGTCGGTTCCGACGAATCTCAGCGTCATCGTCGACCCGGTCTCGTCCCGGTAGGGAGGAAAGTACAGGTCGAGGGCGCCGCGGCCCGCGCCGGGGCGGATAGCCAGCGGGCCGGCCACGTCGCCCTGTGAAACCGTGGGGGTGATGCGCTCGCTGCCGCGATAGATCCAGGTGCCGTGGACAGCGTCGGTGAGCACGGCGGCCGCGATCGACGGCGTCCGGCTCAATCCCGAGAGATGCACGTGAACATTGCCCGGGCCGGTCACGTCCGTCCCCTCCTGGCCGGCCCAGCGCGTCTGCGCGGCGAGCTCGGTGACGCGGGGCAAGGGTGCTTCCGGCATGCGCATCTGGGGATCGCATCGGCCGGCCGTCACGGTGGCCGCATCGAATGTGTCGTTCGCATACAGTACCCGCACCCGCAGCTTCTGCCCCCTGAGGTCGCGGTCGGGCTGGAAAAAGAGGTCGCCCGCGCCTGGTCTCTTCGGATCGGCCCGGAACTCGGCGCCGGGAAGGAGATCGGGATTGGCGCCGGTCTCCCACTTGAGTGCGCCGGGACCGTCGATGCGGATCGCCTTGACCGGCAGCCGGGCCGCCAGGCCCGCCAGGCCCATGTGCGCGTCGGCCAGGCCGTCCGGACCCGCGGCCGGGCCCGGTCCCACATGGTCCAGCTTTTCCTGCCCCAGCCAGCGTGCCGCCAGCACCGCGCCGGGCATGCGCAGGTTGCGGTTCGCCTTGCGGCCCCTGACCTCTATCTGGTGCGTCGATCCGTCGTCGTAGCGGATCGTCAGGTGATAAGCGTGCGGTGTCTCGGTGGGGCCCGGCTCCAGGAAGAGATCGGCCGTGCGCGCGCCCGGACCCGCTTGAGTCTCCATTTTCCAGGCGAAGGACGGTGCGTTGTACTGCCACTGCTCGTTCTTCTGGTCGCTGGTGACGTCCACGAACGTGATCTCGCGCCGGGGATCAAGACCCCCCAGCGCGATGTGCACGTCCTGGACCTCGCTGGGCTCGAGCCGGTTATTGGGCCCCACGTAGTCGTGCCCGTCCTGGCCGATCCACCGCGCGAAGGGTTGTGCGGCGGTCTGCGCGGCTGCTGCGCGCAGGCGGTGAGCAGGCACAGGCAGGGGGAAAGCAGAGCCGGCAGAACCACCAGGCTGCACATCCGTGAGGCAAGTCTCATGGCATCCTCCTGAGATCGGCGCCCCCGGAGGTGGGGCCGGCCATGCCGCGAGCATAGCAAAAGAGGAGGCGCTGAAAAGCTCAACTCGGTCCGAGAGTCACCTCCAGCGCCGCTGCTGCTGGATCTTCGCTGCTGGATCTTCGCTGCTGTTTTTGCTCCGCCTCAGCCCAGGCACTCCTCGGCCCGCGGCAGCAGCCTGGCGAAATCGAGCCTGTTCACGCAGGCCTGCCGCGCGGCTTCCAGGTCGGCTCCGCGCCAGTCGCGCGCGGCCGGGTCAAGCTGCGCGTACAGCCGCCTCGCCTCGGCACGGTATCCGTGATGGTCGTGGTAGGTCAGAAAGCGAGTCAGGTTCCCGAGCTCGGCCGTGGTTCCCGCGGCCCGGCTGCATCGGCCGTCGCACGAGGCGCACAGAGTTGGACCCGCGGCGATGCAGGCATCGCGCAGGCGATCGATCGCGGTCTGGTTCATGGGCTGGAACATGCGAAGCGCCGCGGCGTTCTGGCGGATCTGGTCGGTGTTCCGCATCGACACGCAGACCGAGGCGAACCGCTGGTCGCTCCAGATGGCCTGGAGCAGGGCCTGGTACGG
Organism: uncultured Planctomycetaceae bacterium; assembly: GCA_963833985.1. Lineage (GTDB taxonomy): Bacteria > Planctomycetota > Planctomycetia > Isosphaerales > Isosphaeraceae > Aquisphaera. Next base: position 2,675,866 of record CAWIAD010000001.1, on the reverse strand, counting down.
ACTCAGGCCTTGCTGGGTCAGTTCCGGCAGCAGCAAGCCGATCTCGTTCAGGTTCATGTTGCCGGCCACCTGCTTCATCGAGATCAGGCCAATTCCTTGATTGAAGCAGGCGTCGAGGGCGCGGTTCAGGTCATCATCCTGTGCGATCCAGGGGTTGTTCTGGAGCATGATGGCGTCGAGATAGCCGCTCTGGGCCGCGGCCTGAAGCAGCGCGGCACGCTGGGGGTGGTGCGTCGAGAAGCCGACGAACTTCGCCTTGCCGGACTGCCGGATGGCATTGGCAACCTGCTTGAGCTCCGGACCGAGAATCCACTGCATCTCGAGATCGAAGTTCCGATCGCCCGCGGCATGCAGGAAGATGAGGTCGACATAATCCGTCTGAAGCGCGGCGAGCCTCTGGTCGAGCTGGGCGATCAGTTGCTTCGGGGTGTTGGGCTGGTCCTTGGTGACCAGGAACAGATCCTTACGGGCGCCCGGCATGCCGGCCAGCCAGCGCGCGATCATCGGTTCCGAGCCGTAGGTCTTGGCCGTATCGACATAACGGATGCCATTCGCCCACGCATAGCGCAAGAGGCGCTCGCCCCCGGGGCTGAGCCACGTGCCCAGGCTGAGCATCGACACCTCGACCCCCGTGCGGCCCAGTGGCCTCTTGGGGAGCACCGGCGGCTGGTCCGGCGCCTGGGCCTGGGCGTTCGACGTGGTACCCTCCCCGGCGATGGCCGCGGCAGCCAGGGCCCCTGCCCCGGCTTCCAGGAAGCCGCGGCGATCGATCGACAGACTCGTGCCCTCGGACTGGTCGCTCATGAGCGCTTCTCCTCGTTGTGACAAGGCGGGATGGATGAATCGTCCCTGTTCCCGGGCGGAAAGACGTGGCGGAGTTTCAAGGCTAATCGACGGCCCCGGCCCTGTCCATCGTGCACTCAGGCAGTCTTCAACCCGGACGAACGCCGGGGATCGTTCTCCAGGTGCGGAAGAGAATTATTAAGTGGCCGCGTTTGGGTTCGTTCTCGGTATCCCGCAAGCAAAGCCATCGGGCGCTACGCCTTGCGGCAGAACAAGTTAGATTCCGTTTTTGATTGGCTTCGCGAAGACTTCTTTTTTCACCTTGCTCGTTGCGGATCACCTTCTGCCGGGTTGAGGCAGACCGGACCTCCGCGTGCCGCCGGGCCTCGACGGCGCGCGGTCTCCTCACAAACGGCCGAATTGTCAAGGAGCCCGCGCGCTGCACCGTCATAATCAGTTTACGCTGCAAAAGCTGCGGATCTCGCGACCCAGCACGCAATTTGATCTCCTCCTGGGGCACCTCAGGCCCTGCAGGGCCACTAACCGGGGATCAGCCATCGTGATGGACATGGACTCGTTCCAGTCGGATATTCTTCGGGTCGCCCCTGATTTGCGTGGGGCATCATTCGCCTCGCTCGGAGAGGGCATGGACAACCGGGCTTTCCTCGTCGCCGATGAGTTCGTGTTCCGGTTCCCCAAGCACACCGAGGCGGTGGGGCGTATCCAGCGAGAGATCGCCCTCCTCCCCAAGCTCAGTCCCCGGCTGGACCTGCCCATCCCCCGCATCGAGTACGTCGGGCAGCAGGCGAGCTCCGGGCATGCGTTCACCGGTCACCGGCTCATCCCAGGTATACCACTGCCTCGCGACCTGACCGGCCAGACGCGGGAGCGCGCGATCCGAGACATCGCGGGCCTTCTGACGGCTCTGCGGGCCATCCCCGTCGCCGAGGCCCGCTCCTGGGGTGTGGTGGACGAGGACCCGAGGCCGGGCTTCGCCGAAGACCTTGAACTGGCTCGCCTCCAGGTCTATCCACTGGTCGAACGCTCCGTCCGCGATTACATCGAGCGACTCTTCGACATCTACCTCTCTGACACTGCACTGCTGGAATACGAGCCTGCCCTGCTGCACGCCGACCTGGCGACCGACCACATTCGGTATTCACCCGAGGCGGCGCGCATCACAGGTATCATCGATTGGGGTGATGCCTCGATCGGGGACCCGGACTACGAGCTTTCCTACCTGTACCAGACGGGAGGAGCCCGCTTCATCGAGGAGGTGGTCCGTCACGGCCCCGGCCGGGACCGCGCGAAGCTGGAGAGGAAACTGCGCTTCTTTGCCGGCCACGACACCATCGACTCGCTGCTCATCGGCATGGATCGCGGCGATTCGCCGCTCGTGGCGGCAGCGCTGTCGCAATTGAGGGCGGACGCCGCGACCGCAGGCCTTCTTGACGCGAAGTAACTCGGGCGAGGGGTGGAAGATGCCGGACATGGAGTTGCGCGCGCAGGCCATGCTCGACTACCCGGATGGCAACGAGGATGATCACCACACGATGTCCTCATCCGACCACCCCGCCGCCACATCCGGGTCGAGCCGCACCAGCAGGTGCAGGTGGTTGTCAAGATTCGCGAACCCGCCCACGGCCACGGCGAAGATCTCCGCAAGTTCCTGCAACCGCCGTTCGATCCAAGGGTGTATAGTCTGTTCTTTCCTGCTCTTCCTTCTGTCGTCGCGCGATCAGCCAACCACGAAGGGCACTGATCGGGACAGGGGATATACACGCAACTCGCATCGCATGTCCGGCCGCATGTGACGCCGGACAGCGACTGCGCCGAACAAATCCAGGAGAACCACGAAGCACACTAAGGGCACGAAGAACGAGTTCGCAAAGAACGCCCTGGGTCAAACACGCAGTGCCGTGCATTCTGGTGCGGCCTGTCTCATGCGCAGGTCTCAGCGATTTCCATCCTGCTCGTATTTCGCATCAAAAGTGGCTGCGGAGGCGTCTTCCCACTCACCGTGGTATCGAACTCTATACCTTGCTCCGCAGTCATCACACCGCGAGTAAGAATACTCCGTTCCATCCTCGTCCGTTTCGTCGCACCAGCACACGGCCAGGCTCCTCCGCCGGCAAGTCGGGCATACGTCTTTCCAGGAGACGAGACGCAATGACAGCCAGGCGAGCCCATGGAATAGTCCGACGCCGAGCACGGTGGAGACTGCGAGGCACGCCAGAAACGCGGCGACCCCGGCCCTTGCCTCACTGCCGAGCATGTGTTGAAGCCAGTCAAAAATCGCAACCATCGATTCACCATTTGCAGGCTATCGGGCCCCGGTCCGTTCCGCAGCGGCTACGACCACGGCGAGCAAGGGATCGAATTCACGACTTCTCCGAAGCGTAGAATCGCGTAGCCAGTTCGCCTGTCCGAGCTTTCCGACCGGTCCGCCGGGACAGATTCATCCTCCACCAGGGCGTCGTACTCCCAGAGTTCGTCGTCACGCTCGATCTGGCTCCGGAACAACTGCCACGCTTCCAGCCAGACCTCGGGCGCTCCGTCGGCGGCCAGTTGCGATTCGACTTCCCGGAGTGTCGTGCGGCAGATCAGCCAGTCGAAGGGAATGCTCGTCATCATCTATCGCCGCGATTCGTCCGCGATTTTCCAGCAGCGCGCAAAATACCAGAGGCGCGACCGGATCAGAAGTCAGATCCGGACCTCTGCCGCGTAGGTTTTCCGACCAATGTGATCGGTTTTCAGTCGCACCGCGGCGACAGGTCAGAGCCGGCCGCGTCAGCCCCAGGTCAATAGTGGAAACCACGGATGGGACTTCCATCCTGGCGATTCCAGCCGCACCGCGGCGATATTTCCCGACATGCAACACGTAAGATTCTTGCCGAGGTGACCCAACGGTCGGGTCTCGATTCCCCGGCCCTGAGTCGACTCGAAAACGGTCAAAATCCCAACCCGACATCGCGACTCCGGTGCGTGCTGTGCAGTCTCGGAGCATGCGAATCCGCTGGAATCTGAAGGACGAGCCGGCAAGTGTGGGATGAAGAAGAAATTGACAGAGTTGATACGCGTTGATCAACAGAGCCAGGGGGCAACCAGTCGTCTAGCCTTGCTTGCTGGCGCGCCAGCGGTCAGCCACCGCAAGCAGCCTCGCCAGGGGAAGCTCGAAGCCCGGGAGCAGAGGTGTCTCATAGACCTGACCGGGCGCGATCTCCAGGTCGGGTCCGATGCTTCGGCAGACGGTCAGCTTGCGGGCGAACCGGTCAATGATCCAGTATTCGTGGATGCCGGACGCAAGGTACTCCGCGCGTTTCTCGTGATAGTCACGAAGCCGGTTCCGTTTGCCCTCGGATACAAACTCGACAACGATGGCAGGCGCGTCCTTGCGGGGGTTTGGCGTCCGTCCTAACCCTGCCCAGATCACCCGGTCAGCACGACGCGTATTTTCCAGCGTTCTGACATGCTGCTCCGAGAGAGTTTCGTCAAGCGCCCGGCCCTGCGCATGCTGCATCCGGTAGATGTGCAGCAGGACTCCAAGCTCCTCATTCGGCCCGCGCTCTTCTTCGAGAGGGGGAGGGGTCACGACAAGCACTCCATGGATCAGCTCGTACCGAAAGTTCTCATCGGCATCGTCGGCGTTGTGGAACTCCTCCGGAGTCATGAGCGTGCCGGCCAGCTCGGGCGTGAGAACGAGCCCGGCTTGCTCAGCGCGTTGCAAATTCAGAGTTGCCATGAGCTTGTCCGCTCCGTGCCGGGGAGTGCCTGGCGTTTGGTTTGCACAACCCTCACCATCTTACCTCGTCTGGTCCCTGGGCGGCACACGGTAGCGGCCGTATGGCCGAAGTGCTATGAGTCTGGAACGAGCGCACTCAGGAGCAGCTCCTGCAATTGGGTCATTGGCAGCGAGCCGCTGTTGGCGGGCTGAGGCCCGTCGGCGATGAGGATCGGCTTGTCCTGGATGTCAGGCGCCGGCAATCCGTGGCTTCCCCGCACCAGCGACGCATCCAGGGGGACGACGTCGAAGAGCGTGCGGAAGCCGAGTTTCTTCTGGATCAAGCGGCGGATGGCCCGTCCCTTCGGCCAGAGCAGCGCGGGGTCGAAGAAGAGCTCGCACGGGTCATAGCCCGGCTTGCGGTGGATGTCGACCGTGCGGGCGAAATCGGGGGCCTGGCGGTCGTCGAGCCAGTAGGGATAGGCGAACCACAAGCGCGGCTCCGCGAGCACGACGAACTCACCGGCGCGCGCATGGTTCAGGCCCAGTTCCTGGCGCTCTTGCCCGGCGAACACGCGCTGGACGCCGGCCGCCAGGGCCAGCAGCTCCCGCACTCTTTCAAGGTCATGTTGCTGCGCTACGTAGACGTGCGCAAGCTGGTGGTCGCAGACCGCGAAGGCGCGGCTGGTGAAGGTGTCGAGCACCTCGCCGAAGGGTCCGGGTCGAACGTCGAGCAGGCCGGCCTGGCGCAGCGCTCGGTTCAAGAAGACCGGCCTGTCCACGTCGCAGTGGCCGTATTCGCTGACCACCCAGACGCGCGATCCATTCGAACGAGCACTCTCCAGCAGCGGTTCGCACGCGGCGTCGAGCTCGCCGACCAGCCGCGCCATGTCGGATCCGGAGGGGCCGAATCGCTGGGTGTCGTAATCAAGGTGAGGCAGGTAGACGAGCGTGAGGTCGGGCCGTTCCTGGGCGAGTACCTGCGCCGCAGCCCGGGCAATCCATGTCGTGCACGGCAGCCCCGCATTCGGTCCCCAGAAAGTGTGGAACGGGAATCTGCCGAGGGCTTGCTCGAGCCGGCCGGTCAGTCCTTCCGGAGTACCGGTGATGCCGAAGACCTTGTTGCCATCGGCACCATAGTACGGTTTCGGTGTCACGCTGATGGCAACCTCGGCGCCCTGGTTGAACCACCAGAAAAGCTTCGCCGCGCGGAACTTGCGCCCACGTTCGGCGGCCCTGCGTCCGGCGGCGGCGTAGACGGGCTCGGCTTGTAGCAGGCGGCTCGACTGCTGCCAGAAGCGCACCTCGCCAGTCTCGCGGTAGAGCCAGCCATTCCCAACGATGCCGTGGACGCCGGGAGGCTTGCCGGTGAGCATACTGGCCTGGGCCGTGCAGGTCACGGCGGGGACTGCTTCCTCGAGCGGGCGAGACCAGCCGGATCGGGCCAGGCTTTGCAGTCGAGGAGCCAGTGGCAGCAGCCGCGAGGTCAGGCCGACGGCGTTGATCACGACGATCGGTGGAACTTCCATGGACAGGCTCGCCGGCAACTCCGAAAATGCATCTGGTACGAGAGTCCGCCAGCTTACCAGGAGACCGCCTGGCGATGTCCAGCGAGCCATCGCTGCCGCCCTATTCTTACGTGCCCGGCGGTCCGTGGCCACACCCGACCAGCTCGCCGCAGGGCCATCTCCGCGGCAGGGAGCCACAGGCGGTGAGCCCGGTCAGGGCCGACCAGTGGCAGGATTCGCCCGCATATCTTCGGGGCATCGTGCTGTTCAACGCCGGCTATTACTGGGAAGCGCACGAGAGCTGGGAGGCCCTCTGGCATGCTCACGGCCGCCGAGGACCGACTGCAAAGTTACTCCAGGCGCTGATCAAACTTGCGGCCGCGGGCGTGAAGGTGCGCGAGGGCCGGACTGCCGGCGTGCGTGCCCACGCGCTGGGCGCCGCGCGGCTCTTCGAGGAGTCCTGCCGGGAAGCCGGGGCCTGGCAATTCGGCCTCGACCTGAACCAGTGCGCAGGCCCGGGCACGATCGATCGCCGAGCAGCCTCCCGCGCCGGAAATCGCCGCGGGGTGCGCCGCCGCCCGCGTTTTTGAGTTCGAGGTGATACCACGCGATCGTAAGACAATGGATGTTGATTCGTGACAGATTTCCATGCCGCCGACAACAGGGCGGTGGACGGCGTGAGGATCCTCAGATAGAATCCGTGTTCAAAAGAGGGCTCTCCCGCGTGGGAAGGAGTCCGTGGTCCGGTCATATCCGTGCGCTCGTCACCCTGGTTTGGCGGGCGTTCCGGCCGCGCGCTTCGTCTTGCGGGCCATGCCGAGCATACGAAAGACTTGAGATGCGAGGTCACATTGACGCTCACCCGCCGGACCGTGCGCGAGGAGGACATGCGCCAAGATGAAGACTGGCCAAGGCCCGGCGCAGCGCCGGTCCTCGCCACGCCGAGAACCACCCGGAGAAAGTCCGCGCGGCCATGCGGGTGGACACCTGGCGATGCGCCGTCGGATCCGCTCTCATCGCCGCGTCACTGGGCTGGCTGGTGAGCGAGCAGTTTCTCGGCTTGTTCCGCTGGGAGAGGCGCGGCGATGTGCAGGGTGTGGCGGGCGGACCCGTGCATGAGCCACCTCTGGCCTTCCTGCTGGCATCACGTCATCGGGCGGAGACGAACAACACCGCGCTGCTCATGGGCATCTTCGGCGGGGTCTCGGGGCTGGCCCTCGGGGTGGGAGGCGGCCTGGCGCGGCGATCGACGGCCGCAATCATCACCTCAAGCGGCCTGATCGGGATGTTCCTCGGCGGCCTGGCTGGATCGGCCGGGCCGCTCTCGCTGGTTCCCCTGTTCTACAAGTATGCGGGGCGGCCCCCCAGCCCGGCGCTCCCCCTGCTGGTGCATACGGCGATGTACGCCTTCATCGGGGGCGCGTCAGGCCTGGCCTTTGGTATGGGCCTGAGCGGGCCGGCGGGTGCCGGCCGGGGGTTGTCGGCTGGCACCATGGGGGCAACGCTTGGCGCCATCGTGTACAACCTGGTTCACACGGTTGTGTTCCCGCTGGAGTGGGACCTCTCACCCATGCCTGGCCGGGGAGCCACCCGGCTCCTGGCCCATTTCCTCGTGGTCCTTTTTGCGGCCGCCTGCGCGGTGCTCGCCACCGACAAGCAGGTACCGCTCTTCCGGCGGAGCCAACAAAGTGATGTCCAGCCAAAGCGGGTCGGATTAACCGAGTAGCCGGTCCACCTCGGGCAAGAGCCGGGCGAAGTCAAGCCGGTTCGGGCAGGCCGCTCGTGCGGCCTCCAGGTCGGCGCCGGTCCAGTCGCGCGCTTCGGCCGGAAGCTGGGCGTACTGCCGCCGGGCCTCGGCGCGATATCCGTGATGCTCGTGATAGGTGAGGAACCGCGTCAGGTTCCCCAGCTCGGCGCTGGTTGCGCCTGCTTCGGAGCAGCGGCCGTCGCAATCGGCGCACATCATGGGCCCGGCGGCGAGCAGGGCGTCGCGGAGCTGCGAGATGTCTGCGTCCTTGACCGGCTCGTAGCGCCGGGCGGCATCCACGTTCTGGCGAATCTGGTCGGTGTTCCGCATCGACGTGCACACGCAGCTGATCCGCTCATCGGTCCAGATGGCGTGCAGTAACCCCTGGAATTTCGTGAGGTTGCGCTCCTTGAGCAAGGGCACCTTGGCAACCACGTCGTCGAGGATGTTCCCCTTGGGGGCATCGCCGAAATAATGGCTGGCAATCTGCTTCATGGAGATCAGGCCGATGCCCTTCTTCCAGCAGGCGTCGATCGCCTTGTTCAGCGGCGAGTCCTTGTCGAGCCAGGGGTGGTACTGGAGCATGATGGCGTCGACGATGCCCGCACCGGCGGCGGCGTCCATGATCTGGGCGCGGTTCTTGTGGTGCGTGGAGAAACCGATGAACTTCGCCTTGCCCGACTTCCGCAGCGCCTCCGCCACTTCCTTGAGTTCCCGGCCCTTGACGAGGTTGATCGCGTCATCGAGCGAGTGCTCATCGCCCAGCCCATGGATGAAATACATGTCGATGTAGTCAGTCCCAAGCGCTGCCAGACGCTCGTCCACCATCTTCAGCATCTGTGACGGCGTGTGGACCATGTCCTTGGTGACGAGGAAGATCTGCTTGCGGACATCGGGCGACTGTTCGAACCACTTCTTGAACAGACCTTCTGAGCGGTAGACCTTGGCGGTGTCAAAAACCCGGACGCCACTGGCATAGGAGAGCCGCATGACGCGGTCGAACCCGGCTCCGAGCACGGTTCCCTGCTCGAGGATGGTCACCGGCACGCCCGACTTGCCCAGGGTCCGCCGGGGCAGCTCCACCGGCTTGGTCGCCTCCTGCTGTGCGCCGGCTGCCGCCGGGGTCGAGGCCGAATGAACCGCAGCCGCCGTGGCCACCGCGCCAGCCTGCAAGAACGCGCGCCGGCCGGTATGAAGGGTTTCGTGCTCTGGCATCGCATGCGTCTCCTCGAAGTGGGATCGAGCGCAAGGGAGACCCGGGCGGACGGGCCCAGCGGCTCGCGGTGTTTTCGACGGAATCACGGGCGAATGACCCGGGACCCAGAAGCGGAACGACGTATTATGCCCATCGCGGTGCAGCCCTGGCCAGACCGGATGCGAGCCCGGCGCGGCCGGGTCGCGCGCTCGGGCCATGTCACGGTTCACCGCGCGGAGGACGGCCGGCTGCTCCGGCCCAGGGTCAGCGGGCGGCCTGGCTGCGGCCTTTCGCGGCGCGGATGGCCGCGGCGAGGACCTGGTCGAGCCCGGGATCGCCCACGACCGCGTCATCGATCTGGGGATCGTCGCCTTTGTCCGCGGCGGGCTTGGCGGCGACCCGCGTGCTGATGGGGACGTCCGGTGTCACGCCCTGCTCGCTGTAGGGACGGTTGCGCGGTGAGTAGAACTTGGCGGTTGTGAGCTTGAGTCCGGCCGGGGCCGAGCGGAGGGAGAAGATGCTCTGTACCGAGCCCTTGCCATAAGTCCGTTCGCCAATCACCGTGGCGCGGCGATGGTCCTGGAGCGCGCCGGCAAGGATCTCGCTGGCGCTGGCGCTGTCGTGATCCACCAGCACGTAGAGCGGCATCCGCCACCGCGCCTTGCCGCCGGCGCGCAGAATCTGGCTTTGCCCGGAGGCTCGACCGCGGGTCGAGACGATCACACCTTCGTCGATGAACCGCTCGGCGATCTCCACGGCCACGTTGAGCAGGCCGCCCGGATTGCCGCGGAGGTCGAGGACAAGCGTTCTCATCCCCAGCGCCTGGAGGCCCGAGATGGCCTGTTCCAGCTCCTCGGTCGAGGTTTTCTGGAAGCCCGCGAGCTGGATGTAGCCGATGGCCTCGGCCGTGTCGACGATCTTCGCCCGGGTGATGCTCTCGACGTCGACATGGCGGCGAATCAAGCGCACATCGCGGACGTTGCCGTCGCGCTTGAGGATCTCCAGGTCGATGCTCGTCCCCTCGGGACCTTGCAGCCGGTTGGCCGCCTCGTCGAGGCTCAGTCCCTTGACGATCTGCCCGGCCACCTTGACGATCCGGTCGCCGCTCTGCATGCCCGCTTCCCAGGCGGGACCGCCGCGGATGATGCCCACCAGGCGGAGGCCTAGCGGATCGTTCTTGAGCTCGATTCCCAGACCGACGAAGTTGCCGTCGATCATGGCATAGAGGTCTTCCAGCTTGTCGGGCGTGAGATAGCTTGTGAAGTCGTCCAGCGCGTCGCAGGCGCCGCAGGTGAATTCCAGCAGGACCGCCGTGGGCGAGAGCTCCACGGCCTGGCGTGCCAGCTCGCTGGCGGCGAGCGCGGTCTGGATGGCCCCATCACGATTGGCAATCGCGAGCTGCCCGCGCATCGCCCGGAGCTGGTCGCGCAGCCAGGTCACGCGCTCGGGCGTTGAGCTCGCGACGTTGGTCTTCAGGAACAGCGGATCACGCAGTGCAACTTCCATGTTGTCCAGCCCGTGGCGTACCAGCGGCTCCAGCGGCACGGGATCGACGTAGTGAGTCTGGATGCGGTCCAGAACCTCTCCGTACAGTTCCACGGCCTGGTCGCGCGGCAGCCGGAGCAGCACACCGCGGAAGCTCACGTCCTGATAACGGCGGAGCAGCTTGAAATGGAGCTCGCAGAGCCGCAGCCGGCGGCTCATCTCTGTGCGGCTTGGCCACAGCTCCAGCGCCTTGCGGTAGATCTCGATGGCGGCGGCCCAGTTGTGCTGCCGTTCCTGGTCCAGCCCCCGTTCCAGGAACGCTTGCGGCTCATCGGCGGGCTTTGGCTCGACGCTCCTCGCGGCAGGCGGATCCGACAAGGGGGCGAGGGCTGACGCCGACGGGCTGGACATCCATGCCAGCATCGCCAGGATCGTCCAGAGAGCGGACCGGGTCACCAGGCGACGCATGGTCAAACATCCTCCCATCCCCGGGAGGGTACGCCGCGATTGGGTCTGCCTCAGGCTGACGTGGGCCCGGTTCGAGCTGGACGGGAAGCGGATGATCGGGTCAGCAACAATCCGGTGTTCGTCCAGGAGCGGAAACCCAGTTGGCCGGCATAACTCAAGTCCGCGCGCACCACTCCGTCGTTGCCGTTCGATGATGTCAACAATCAGTTTGCGGTCACGGCCGCGGAAGTGATTCGTGGCTTCGAGCTCACTGCTGGCGCGCCGGTCCGGAACGGGAGGCGGCCTCCGCCGTGGTCCCCGCTCGAACGAATTATAACATACGGTCCAGAGCCCAGATTGCACGAAAATCAGAGGCTATCCGTCAGGCCTCGCGGCTTCGAGCCCCATGGCCAGACGCGGGCATGGCGCAGCCCGCGCAATCGTTCGCCTCGTGAATGGGAATGGCATGACGTTCGTGCCCTTCCCGCGGCGTGCAGCCCTCACGGCACGCTCGTGGGTCTGAACAGGTTCGCAATCGTTCTTTGACAGGCATTCAGCAGGTTGGCGCGATCCTGGACGACCGGGAGCCGCTCTTTGTGGGACACGATTCGATTCGTGTCACTTCTTCGATCTCCTCGTGGGACACGATTCGATTCGTGTCACTTCTTCGATCTGATGGACCAGAGATGGCACGATGGGAATCGTACCCCACGAGAATGGGAAGGCACGATGGGAATCGTACCCCACGAGAATGGGAAGGCACGATGGGAATCGTACCCCACGCGGAGAGCGGCCAGGCAGGGCTCTCAGCCCCGGGCAAGGCGCCCTGACCGTCAACCCGTACGGGTAGCGTGCGCGTCCATGGTGGCTGATCAGGACGAAGACTCACCTGAGAAAGGTTTCGTGCCACCATTGCAGGCCGCCTGACCGGCAGCGCTCTGGCTCCCAGGCTGAACCAGGATGACCTGGCTTTCACGGCGTGCGGTCAGCGGATGGCCTTTGCCTGGGCCACATCACGCTTCGATGGTCCGTCCGTTTGCTTCTCCTGTTTCGAGCGCGCGATGTAGACCATGGCCTGCGGGTTCTGAAAGACGAGCTCGAAACGCGGGTCGGTCTGGAGCAGGGACATGAGGGGCGTACCGACCGGGCCAATCACCAGCCGCGACGACGCAAGCTCGGGATCCAATCGCCAGTACGGCGACCCTCCCCAGGTCGAGACGCCGCGGATCACCCGCGTCTCGCCGTGCACGTCGGTCCGGCCGTCGAGCGAGACGGGCAGTTCGGGGAGCCGCCAGATGAGGTAACCGCCCCATTCAAGCGTGTTGTACAGGGGTCCACGAAAACCCTTGCTCTCGACAAAGCTCACAGCGGCGACCGGATAATCCAGGGCCTCGGCATGCTTCAGGCCAAGCCGGGTGACGTTGCATCGCCAGCCAAGGACGATAAGCACCGCGCCTACGCAGGTTGCCAGGCCGACAAGCTGAGGTCTCGTGAATTTGCTGCGTACCGGCGGGAGGGAAGCGTGAGCAGCCGCCTGGTTGGTCAGAATTGCCAGCGTACTGAGTGTCATGAACCAGGCATCGCGCCGCGAGTGGAACGACAGATACGCGGAAGCGGCCAGCAGGCCGGCATCGAAGCTGGAGAACCGGCCGCGCTTTCCCAGATGAAACGCGGCAAGCAAGGTCAGCACCAGCAAGGTCCAGTCCGCGGGGTTCCTGAAGCTGAGCGGCAAAAACTCGATGATCACGTTGTTCAGCCCGGTACTCCGGGCGTAGGCCAGTACAACGCCGTAGAGACGTTCGTGATAGGGATTCACGAATGTCGCCAGCAGGCAGGCGGTGGCGACGGCCGCGAGCTGACGCCACTGGGGCGTGCCCGCCCTGGCTGCTGGGCCCTGGTCCGCGGCGAACCATGGGAGCCGATCGACCAGCGGTGCGGCACAGGCAAGAAAGAGCAGAAACAACCCGTACACAAACTGGATGTGCGTATTCGCCCAGAGGACGAAGAGGGCAGGAAGCAGCCAGAGGTCTCGCCGGTTCCGTCCGGCTCGCAGGTCGAGCACCAGGTCGAGCGTGATCGCGAAAAAGAAAATGCTCAGGAGCCAGGGTCTCTCATTCATCAGCTCCGACAGGGAGACGATCGCCAGGCTAGCCAGTCCGGCCGCGCAGGAACCGCGGCTCACGGCGGGCCACCATGCGGTGGATCAGGACCGCGAGCGCGAACGCAAGGGCCACCCGGTAGAGCACGATGCCGAAGAGGCCGAACGCACGGTGCAGGGCGTAGATCGAGACCTCGAACAGCCAGCTATAGGCGACCCACGGCCTTCCCTGGCCGAAGCTCGAGAATGGATCCGTCGCTGGCAAGGCCATGTGCCCGACGATCCATTGTCCCGTCCGGAGATGCCACCAGATGTCAGGATCGAACGAGGTGCGGATCACGAGCATGGCGACGTAGGCGTAGACCGCAAACCAGACCAGCAGCTCGACAGGCCCCTTCCCCTGGCGCTGGGCCGGCAGAGAAGATGCACTTGGTGCAGGCTCAACGGGCGGATCCGGCAAGGTCAGGAGGGCGACGTGCGGAAGGGAGCAGTGCATCTTCAAGGTCGCACCTCGCGGCGTACCCGGACCCGGCGGACGTCGCCGGGGCCAGGTCCGTACCAGGAAGCCTAGAACAGGATTGCGGAATTCCTGAACGTCACCGGGCAGAACTCTGGCCAGGGGCCGATTGGTTGGCCATCCCGACAGCGTCATTGCACGACGTAGCGCCGGGCTGGCGGCTACGGCTTTCATCCTGGAGAACGTTCTGCAAGAATGCTTCGCGAATCCGCGGCCTGTCCGGGCAACACCACGGCATGGATGGCCGAAAAAAAACCAGGAAGCTCGTGTCCCCTGGCGACCGGCTCGTTCGTCAACAGGACGACCGTACCGGCGAGCCGATGACCGATCGCGCGGCCGGTCCGGCAGAGGCAAGCGTGAGCACGTAGTCCCGGAATCCCGATCTGGAGGATGATGACGTGGCGAACTTTCTTTTTATCTATCGCAGCGAGCCGTTTGACATGAGCAAGGTCTCGCCCGAGCAGATGCAGCAGTCGATGGACCGATGGTCGAAATGGATCCAGCAAGGCTTTGCCGAGGGCTGGCTGCTCGACGCAGGTGATGCGCTCATGCCCGAAGCGCGGATTGTTCATCGCGATCAGGTCGTGACCGATGGGCCATTCGTGGAGTCCAAGGAAGTGGTGGGGGGCTACTCGGTGGTCAAGGCGGCCAGCCTGGACGAGGCCGTCGGGTTCGCGAAGAACTGTCCCAACGTGGTGGAAGGCGGCCACGTGGAGATTCGCCAGATGGCTGGCCTTTCGGCCGCCCAGGGCTGATCGGCCGGTCGCGGGGGATGACGATGAGCGAGTCCTCGGCCCGGCTCACGAGCCAGTCATCCCTTGACGCCACGGCTGAGGGGACGCCCGGAGAGCTGATCGAACACTTCTTCCGTCATGAATACGGACGGCTCGTCGCGGCTCTGACGCGGCTCTTCGGGCTGCGCCACCTCGAACTGGTCGAGGACATGGTCCAGTCGTCGCTCCTGGAAGCCCTGCACGCCTGGCGCGTGCAGGGCGTGCCTGAGAAGCCGTCGGCGTGGATGCACCGCGTGGCGCGCAACAAGGTCATCGATGCGCTGCGGCAGCGCGACACCCTGCTCCGCATCGCGCCGGCCTGGGCCCGCTTGCACCCGCAGGCGGGCGAGAGCGAGATCGACGAGCTGTTCCTTGATTCCCAGCTCGAGGACAGCCAGTTGCGAATGCTCTTCGCCTGCTGCCATCCCGCGCTGGCCCTCGAAAACCAGATCGCACTGGCACTGAAGTCGCTGTGCGGCTTCAGCAATGCGGAAATCGCACGCGGTTTGCTGGTGCCCGAAGAGACTGTCAAGAAACGGATCCAGCGCGCGCGGCGTCAACTCGTTGAAGAGCACGTCGAGCTTGCGGTTCCCCCCGCTGAGCAGCTTCAGGGCCGGCTGGACGCGGTGCACCGTTGCCTGTACCTGCTTTTCAACGAAGGCTATGCCGCGACCAGCGGCGACGTGGCCATCCGGGAAGACCTGTGCGAGGAAGCCGCCCGGCTCTGCCACCTGCTGTCCGGGCAGGCCCACTGCCGCTCCCCGGCGACCGACGCGCTGCTGGCACTCATGCTGTTCCATGCGGCCCGGTTCGACGCACGCACCGACGCTCAGGGCCGGCTGCTGCTGCTTGAAGATCAGGATCGCTCGATGTGGAACCATGACCTGATCGCCCGCGCGCGCTGGCTGCTCGACAGGTCGGCGGCGGGGACGACCGTCTCGACCTACCACCTGGAGGCCGGCATTGCGTTGCTGCACTGCGCGGCCCCGAGCTTTGCGGCAACCGACTGGCCGGCGATCCTCAGGCTCTACGATGTCCTGGTGACCCAACGAACCTCGGCCATCTACCAGCTCAACCGAGCGATCGCCCTGGCCCACGTAAAAGGCCCTGACGCGGGCATCCGGGAGATCGAGGCGTTTGCGTCCGACCCATCACTCCGGAGTTACCACCTGGTGGACGCAGCGCTCGGTGAGCTTTACCGACGTACGGGAGACCTGCACCGCGCTTTCGCGCACCTGAGCAAAGCACGCGATGCTGCGACCCTCCCCTGCGACCGAGAGCTCCTCGAGCGCCGGATCGCGGCCTGCCGCGCTCCTCTCACGGAGCCTCGGAATGCCTGTGACGTTCGAAGGAGGGCCGCAGTGATCGACGGCCAGAATTCCGATGTTCACCGGACCTGACCGCCCTCGCGGTTCGATCTCAGTGTACCGATGATATCTCTCACCGCGCCCACACCCGCCTGCTCCAGCAGCAACGGTAGTTCGTCGAGCACATTCTCGGCGGCGGGCGGGTGGTAGAAGGTTGCGGTGCCCACCTGGATGGCCGAGGCGCCGGCGACCAGGAACTCGAGCGCATCAGCGGCCGTGGCGATGCCGCCGATGCCTATGATGGGAAGCTGCGGGATGGCGCTTGCCACTTCCCAGACCATGCGCAGGCGCTACCGGCTTGATGGCCGGGCCACTCAGCCCGCCGATGTCGTTGGCCAGGATCGGCCGGCGGCGCTTCCAGTCCACGGCCATGCCCTTGATGGTGTTGATCAGGCTCACGGCATCGGCGCCGGCGTCTGCCGCGGCCCGGGCAATCGGTACGATGTCGTTGAGGTTCGGCGTCAGCTTGGCGATCACCGGCAGCGGGCAAGCCGCGCGAACCCGCTGTACAAGCCGGCCAACGGCCCGGGCATCGATTCCCAGGTCCAGGCCGTGGCTCACGTTCGGGCACGAGACGTTGAGCTCGATGGCGGCCAGTCCAGGTTCTTCGGCAAGCTGCTCGGCCATGGCGACGAACTGGTCCTCATCCTCACCGGCGATGTTGGCGACCACCGCGGTCCCCACCGTGCGGAGGTAAGGCAGGTGGTGGTCACGGAAGTGAGCGATTCCGTCATTGTCCAGGCCGATCGCGTTGAGCAAACCCGAGGCCGTCTCCACCGTGCGCGGGGTGGGGTTGCCGCGCGCGGGTGAAAAGTGACTGTCTTGGGTATCACGCCACCCAGGCGGTCGAGCCGCACGAAGCCTGCCATCTCGCGCACGTAGCCGAACGTACCCGACGCGACGAGCACCGGGTTCTTGAGCTCCAGACGGCCGAGTGTGACACGCAAATCCACCAGGCGGAACCTCCAGGCGACACGAAAGCCGGTTCGGTAAGGCGCAGGCGGTCCTGTCCATTGTGGTCTGACGCATCATCCGGTTTGCGAGCCGGGGAATCCATGGCACTGCCGGGCCGCCTCGACCGCACCGCCGGAAAAAAACGCCACACCTGGACAGTCCCCACCGTCGATACATTCGAAGTACGGCGATGTGTTTGCACGGTCCCGGAAATGGGGAAGTCGGAGATTCCGACTCGAAGGCCCAGGGTCACACCGCTCATGGATGGATCCACAGCGCGTCGAGCCGGCATTCGCCGGACAGCGGTGGCGATGTTCTGCCTGCTGTCACTTTCCTTGAGCCCGGGAAAGGAAAACTGCTTCGGCCAGGTGACTCTGGCCGATGACATCATACTTGCCGGTCAGGGAAAAGAAAACGCGTCGAAGAGCCAGAAGACGAACCTGGGCCGTACTCCCGGGACCCTTGCCAGTCCGTTCCACCGCAGTCCGGGATCGACGGACGTTATCCTGGGCCCGGACCCCAACAGGCGTATCGCCCCGCTGGCGCAGCGTGCTCGACGACCGGTCAACCCGGCCCATCATGCACTGCCGAACTCCGGCGGACTTCCGATTGGACAGGGTCTGGCGCCGGCCATCGAGAAAATCCGGATGCCGGGCGCACTTCCCGAGCAGGAGCCATCCGGCTCGGACGCCGGCGCGTTTGATGATCTGGGCGACCAGCAGGCGGGACCCACGGCGCTGAGCCTCGATGCGGCCATTGATCTGCTGGTGCATTCGAACAAGGATCTCCAGTCGAAGTACCTGGAAATTCCCCAGGCCCAGGCCGATGTCCTCACTGCCGGGCTGCGAGAAAACCCGCTCTTCTTCTATTCCACGGACCAGGTTCCCTACAGCGCCTACTCGAAGCAGCGTCCCGGACAGGTGGGATCGGGCATCAGCGTCGTATTTCCCATCGACTACTCCGGCAAGCGGCGGGCGCGGGTCACCGTCGCCGAGCGGGAGAAGTGCGTTCTGGAAGCGCAGTACCGCGACGCCGTGCGGCTGGCGATTGACAATCTCTACACGGCCTTCGTGGACGTGCTGGCCCAGCAGCAGTCATCGCTTACGGCGGACCGCGGACTGAAGCTGCTGGACCAGCTTCTGGCACAAGCGCGATCGAAGCTGCCGCGTGGCGATGAGGACGAGGATGCGATCGATGACCTCACCATCGAACGCGAGCTGGCCGCCATGTCGCGGGAAGACCAGCGCGGGCGGCAGGAAGAAGCCAGGCGCAAGCTGGGCGAGTTGCTTGGGCTCACTGCTGGAGAGGCCGACACGTTGAAGCTCCAGGGGACGCTCAGGGACCCTGGGCCGGAGCCCCCCGCTCTCGGCGACCTCGTTTCCATCGCGCTGGGGCAGCGGCCCGACCTGGTTGCCCACCGCCTGGGGATTGAACGGGCCCAGGCCGAGCTGATGCAGGAGCGCGCCGAGCGCTTTTCGGACGCCTACTTTCTCTACACGCCTTTCGAGTATCGTGACAATCACCCGGAAGGGACGTCGAGCACGTCCGCATGGGGCGCGGGCCTGTTCATCTCTGTCCCGCTCTTCAACCGGAACCAGGGAAACCTGAGGAAAGCGCGCTACAACATCGATCAGAGCCAGGTCGAGGCCCGCGCGGTGGAGCAGAGTGTCATCTCCGAGGTGCGTCAGGCCGTCGGCGACCTGAAAGGCTCCCGTGCGGATCTGCAACGGCTCGAGAAGACAGCCGTTCCGGCCTTGAAGCGGAAGCGTGATCGCGCCCTGCGGAAGCTCAGGGCAGGTGAGATGAGCATGAGCGCTTTCCTGGCGATTGAACGCGACAGCACCTCGCTGGTCCGGTACTACCGCCAGACGCTGGCCCGGCACCGCCGCAATGCACTGAAGCTGAACACCGCCGTCGGCCATCGGGTCATGCCGTGATGCGATCCGTGTCTCTCGGCGAAGGAGCTCAGACTCAGAGTTCGTCCCGACCGACCCAGGCCGGCTTGAGCATGGGCCCGTCCGCGCTGGAGTCCGGCAGCCGCCCGGCCTCGCTCGAACCTGTCTGAAACCCACCTGGCCAGCCGGAAGGGAACGGTGAACAGGTAGAGGATCGCGAACAGCACCACCTTCAGAATGTTCGTCAGGTTCGCGAGTACGAAGAAAAGCGCCGCGAAGACGAGCTCGAACGTGAAGACGAACATCAGGTCCAGCGCGATCGCCAGGAACGCTTGCAGCCCGCGATAGCTGCGGCGAACCGTACCCGCGTGCCGTCCGAGCCGGTATTCCGTCTGGTAGTACAGCGCCATGGTATGATCTCTCCTTGCTCGACGCGGGCCATGTTGCGGTGGATCTCTCGCAGTGCCATGAAGTCTCTTCGTTGCCGGCGCGGGAAAATTGGATCATTCCGGCGTCACGTCCCGGAGAGCCTGGCCTCGATCGCTTGCTCTCGGCAGCGTGGCCGTCCGTGCTACAATAAGAATCTTCCGTCGCGGCACGTACTCGGAAGCCCAGAAGGAGATTCCCGGATGAGCACGGTTCCGGCCCTGACTTCTCAGACCGCAGAAACCATGACCCCGGGTTTGTTCCCCGTCCATCACGCTGCCGACCTGTCCGCCGATCGGCTCTACGAAGTCGTCGACGGTCAGGTTGTGGAGAAGAGGATGAGCGCGCGCGAGATTGAGATCGCCTCTATTCTGGTCGGGCTGTTGACCCCGTACCTGAGGGCCAATCGAGCGGGCAAGGCGGTGGCCGAAATGCTCTTTCGCATCAATCTCGAGCGAGACCTTCGCCGTCGCCCGGACGTGGCCATCGTTCCGCATGCTCGCTGGCCGACTCATCGCCGGATTCCCAAGGTCAGTCCCTGGGACATGATTCCATCGCTGGCGATCGAAGTCATCAGCGAGAGCAACTCCGCTTATGAAGTCCTGGAGAAGATTCACGAATACTTCGAGGCCGGGGTCTCGCGCGTTTGGGTGATGTATCCTGATCAGGCCGAGGTGTATGACTATGCTTCGCCGACCGAAATCCACGTAGTCAAGGGCGGCGAAGAACTCGACGGAGGCGATCTGCTTCCCGGGTTTCGTCTGCCGGTCGCGGCCCTGTTCGAGGATGATCCCGAGTGACACCGGCCTGTCACGGCACGGCACCTTTGCGTCTTGATTGCAGAGACCCCTGGATCATGCCCACCACGATCAACCTGTCCTCCTCTTCCCTTGCCCGCATTGGCGACCGTCTTGGCCAGGAGACGCGTGCGGCCGTGTACTTCGACCGCGGCCATCGCGCCCTGTACGCGACCGACGCCAGCCTGTATCAGATCGAACCCGTGGGTGTGGTGGTACCCAGGACCGTGGACGACGTGATTGCCACGGTGCGCATCGCGGCTGAGGAGCGCGTGCCGATCGTGCCCCGCGGGGCCGCAACCAGCCTTTCCGGCCAGACCGTGGGCGCCGCGATCGTCATTGATTTCTCGAAGTACCTGAACCGGATCGGCGTGGTCGACCGCGACGGGATGACGGTGCGCGTCGAGCCGGGCGTGGTGCTGGACCAGCTCAATGCACACCTGAAGCCCATGGGGCTGATGTTCGGGCCGGACGTCTCCACCAGCGACCGGGCCACGATCGGCGGCATGGTCGGCAACAATTCGGCCGGCGCGCGATCGCTGCGTTACGGCAAGACCGTCGATCACGTGCACAGTCTGGAGGCGGTGCTGGCCGACGGCGCACCGGTCCGGTTCGAACCACTGGACGCCGCGGAGCTTGAGGTCGTCTGCCGGCGGCACGACTCCGCCGGCCGGGTTCACCGCGCTGTGCGCGACACGGTGGCCGCGCACCGGCAGGCCATCATCAACCGCTTCCCGCACATCCTGCGGCGCGTGAGCGGCTACAATCTTGACGAATTCGTTCCCGGACTGCCGGTCCGGCCCGACGGCTGGGTGGACGAGCCCTGGCGGTTCAACCTGGCGCGGTTGATTGTTGGCTCCGAAGGATCGCTGGCGGTCGTGACAGCGGCCGAATTGAAAATCGTGCCGATTCCGCCGGCGCAGGGACTGGTGGTCCTGTCGTTCGCCACCATCCCCGCGGCGCTCGAGCGGCTGGCCGAGATCGTGGCGACCGGTCCGGTGGCCGTCGAGATGCTCGACCGGATGATCCTCGACCTGGCCGCCGAGAACCCGCTGTACTCGCGTTACCTTAACTTCGCCGAAGGCCGGCCGGCCGCGGTGCTCGCGGCACAGTACTATGCCGAAAGCCAGGACGAGCTCGTAGCCCGGGTCGAGGATCTTGCCCATCGTTTCGAGGGCCGCCCGGGGGTGCTGGGAGTTCGCAAGCGGCTCTCGGATGCGGCCCGTGACGATTTCTGGAAGGTGCGCAAGGCCGGGTTCTCACTGCTCATGGCCATGGTGGGCGATGCCAAACCGGTCGCGTTCGTGGAGGACACGGCCGTGCATCCCGACCGGTTGCCCATGTTTTACGAGCGGTTCGAGGCGATCGTCGTGCGCCATGGCGTGCGTGCGGCCTGTTACGGGCATGCCGATGTCGGCTGCCTGCACATCCGGCCGATCCTCAACGTGAAGACTCACGAGGGCGTGGCTACCTTGCGGTCGATCGCACGCGAGGTTTCCGACCTGGTCATCGAGTTCGGCGGCTCGATGAGCGGCGAGCACGGCGATGGCCTGGCGCAGCCTCTGGAACCGCAAGCTGTTCGGGCCGGAAGTCTACGCCGCCTTGAAGCAGGTCAAGCAGGCCTTTGACCCGCACGGTCTGCTTAACCCTGACAAGGTCATCGGCGATGCCGATCCGGGTGAGCAATTGCGAATCGGCCCGGACTACCACCCGGCCGAACCGGCGCGCACCCTCCTGGATTTCTCGGACCAGGGAGGCTTCGCGCGTGCGGTGGAGATGTGCTCAGGTGTGGGGGCGTGCCGCAAGAGCACGGGCGGGACGATGTGCCCCAGCTACATGGTCACGCGCGATGAGATGCACTCGACCCGAGGCCGGGCCAATGCGCTGCGGCTGGTGATGGCCGGAGGTCTCCCCGCCGACGGCGGGCCGCTTTCCAACGAGACGCTCTTCGAGGCCCTTGACCTGTGCCTTCAGTGCAAGGCCTGCAAGAGCGAATGCCCGTCGCAGGTGGATATGGCCAAGCTGAAGTCCGAATTCCTGTACCAGTACTACGCGGGGCGTCCCCGGCCGCTCAGCCATCTGCTCATGGGCCAGATCTTCCGGCTCAATCCGGTCGGTTCGGCACTGGCGCCCCTGGCGAATGCCACGCTCGGCAACTCTCTCTTCAAGTGGCTCCTGGAAAAGACCGCGGGAATTGACCGCCGTCGCACCCTGCCGACGTTTGCACGCGACCATTTCCGGAAATGGTTCCGCAAGCACACCGTGGATTCCCGATCCGGCCAGCGGGGCTCCGTCGTGCTGCTGGACGACTGCTTCACCACCTACAACAACCCCGCTGTCGGCATCGCGGCCGTGCGCGTGCTGGAGGCGAGCGGCTACCGCGTGCGGCTGGCCGGCCTGGCGTGCTGCGGCCGTCCGGCCATTTCCAAGGGGCTGCTGAAGCTCGGCCGCGAGCTGGCCCGGGAGAACGTCGCCAGGCTCCTGCCCCTGGTGCGCCAGGGGCTGCCGGTCGTCGGCTGCGAGCCAAGCTGCCTGGTAACCCTGGTCGACGAGTACCGCGACTTCCGTCTCGGCCACGCAGCCCAGGAGGTCGCTGACCGTTGCACCCTGGTCGACGCCTTCGTGGCCGACCCGGCGCGGGTGCCCGAGCTGGGTTTGAGCCGGCTCCAGCGGCGCGTGCTGCTGCATGGTCATTGCCAGCAGAAGGCCACGCTGGGGACCGCGGGTACGCTCGCCGCCCTGAGACGGATTCCCGGACTGGACGTACGCGAGCTCGATTCCGGCTGCTGCGGCATGGCAGGCTCCTTCGGCTACGAGCGCGGGCACCATGACGTCAGCGTCGCCCTGGCCAACCGCGTGCTGCTGCCCGCGGCCGCGGCGGACCCCGAGGCCATCCTGGCCGCGCCCGGGTTCTCGTGCCGCAGCCAGGTGCACGGACTTGCAGGTATCAACGCCGTCCATCCCATCGAGCTGCTGGCAGCCCAGCTTGACGGCGTTCCCGTCGGGGCGGCGGTCTGACGGCCAGTCGGCTACGGTTCCCGGAATCGCACGTACCGGCGGCTCCGATCGGATCGGCAGGCCGCACGAGATCGACGCATTTTCCCGGCTCAAGGCATATCGCAATCACTCACGATTCATGCTACGCTCTTGCGCCAATCCCCCAGCAAGGTGGGAACCACACTTCAGGATCGGCGTCGCATCGACACGAAATTGGCGTTCAGGAGTTCCATCACCATGTCGTCCGTCCCTCTCCGCCGGGCTTTCACGCTCATTGAACTGCTGGTCGTGATCGCTATCATCGCGGTCCTGATTTCGCTCCTCTTACCAGCCGTGCAATCGGCCCGGGAGGCGGCCCGGCGCGCCCAGTGCATCAACAATCTGAAGCAATTCGGACTAGCCCTGCACAACTACCACGAGACCAGTAACGCCTTCCCCCCCGGAGATATTCGCAACGTGGGCCTGACGCTGGTGCCAGGAGCCAGTGCATGCGGCAATGACATCTTCAGTAACTGTCAGAACACGCCCTGGTTCGTGCTGATGCTGCCGTTCCTGGAGCAGGGTGCGCTTGCGAACAGCTTTAACTACCAGCTTGGTTCAGAGGGCCCAAACTATCCCCTGCCCATGGGGTTCTTCGCCAACAGCACCGTGGGTGCCACCAAACTCAGCGTGTTCCAGTGCCCCAGCGATCGCGAGAACACCTTTCAGGTCAACCCGACCTACTCGCCCTACCTCTCGACCCCGATCTTCGCCAAGGGCAACTACGGCGCGAGCTGGGGCAACACCTACTGGTCGCAGGATGGTACGGCGGTGGCGAACTGGGGCGGCCCGCCGATGATCGACCCCGGCACCGGCGCTGCGCCGAGCTATCGGAAGTCCGCATTCGGCTTCTTCACCATCGGCATGAATTCACTGACCGACGGCAGCAGCAACACGGTCTTCGTGGCCGAGGTGCTCCAGGGAGAGACCTACGACATCCGCGGCCTGATGTGGTCCACGATCCCCGGCGGCTGCTCGTTCTTTTCACGCATGCCGCCCAACAACCCAAGTGATTACTACCAGACGGGTCTCTTCGGGGATTACCTGAACAACCTCTATTTCTGCGTTTCCGAGCCGGCCATGGACCTGCCGTGCACCAGCAACGCGGGCGATCAGACCGCCTACGCGGGTGCACGAAGCCGCCACCCGGGAGGTCTGAACGTCTTGCTCGGCGATGGCTCGGTGCGGTTCGTGAAGAACAGTCTCAGCATGCCGATCTGGCTGGGATTGAACACCATCGGCGGCGGTGAAATCATGAGTGCGGATGCGTGGCAGTAAGCCGAACTTGCGGCAGTCGCTCGATCCGTCGCGGACGCCCGGACGCCGCGGATCGAGCGAGCCACCTTCCTCGCGCTTCGTCCCACCGCCCCGTTCGCGAAGGAGCGCTGCGGCCCGCGTTCGCCGGCCCGAACGCCTCAGTACCAGGTTCCCGCATCGGGGTTGGAGTGCCATGCCATGAGCGTCGTGGCGATGGACTCCAGTGGTACCACGTACTTTGCCGCACCTCGGCGAATGGCTTCACGGGGCATGCCGAAGACCACGCAGGTGGCCTCGTTCTGGGCGATGGTGAGCGCCCCGATTTCCCTCATCTCGAGTAGCCCCCCGGCTCCATCGTCGCCCATGCCGGTCATGATCACGCCCGCGGCGAACGGTCCGGCCGCCTGAGCTACCGACCGGAAGAGCACCTCGACACTGGGACGGTGGCGGCAGACCGGGGGTCCGTCGACCAGCTCGATGCGGTATCCCGCACCGGAGCGGCGAACGATGCCGTGCGTGTCTCCCGGGATGACCAGCGCGCGGCCCGCACGGATCGAGTCGTGATGGCGCGCCTCGGCCACCTCGAGCTCGATGCGCGGGTCATTGTTCAGCCGCTGGGCGAAGGCCGGTGTGAAGTCGGCCGGCATGTGTTGCACGATGACGATGCCGGGCGAACCGGTCGGAAAGCCGGCCAGAAGCTGCTGGATCGCCTGCACGCCGCCGGTGCTCACGCCGACCGCGATGATTCGCTCGCTGCTTGGCCCCCGCGGGGAATAAGGGGCCCGGGGCAAGACCACGTCGGCCGTATGACGCGGATCCGTCGCGGTCGATTTGTCCTCCCGCAACGGCAGGCGGCCGGCGCGGGCGGCGTTGCGGATGCTGTCCAGCAGGCTCTGCGACCATTCCGAGAGCCGCGACGCATCGTGCCAGTCGGGCTTGGCGATCACCTCGATGGCACCCATCTCCAGCGCGGTCACCGCGCGTTCCGCCTGTGCCGTGCAGAGGACGACCGGCATGGGATGCTGCCGCATCAACTTGCGCAGGAATGTCAAGCCGTCCATCCGCGGCATCTCGACGTCGAGCACGATCACGCCGGGGACAGACTTGCTGAGGATGGCCACGGCCTCGTACGGATCGGCGGCCAGGACCACCCGGAAGTGCGGGTCCGACTCGATGATCGACTTGAGCCGCTGGCGGATGACCGCGCTATCGTCCACCACCATCACTTCGATGGCTGCCGGCGTCTGCGGGGCCGGGCCTGGGTGACGCAGGGGCATGGACAATCAGTCCTCTCTCTGATAGAGCGACGGCGACTGCTTGTGCAGCGAAGCGGGCACCGCGGGCAGAATCTCTCCATTGCCCATCACCAGCCAGCCCCCGGGACGCAGGTGCTTCGCCAGGCGGTCGAGCAGGACCATCCGTTCCTCCTCCGCAAAGTAAATGGAAACATTGCGGCAGAAGATGATGGCAAAGTCGTTGGGCAAGGGCCAGGGGTTGGTGCGCAGATCCAGGTGACGGAATTTGACCAGATCGCGGATCTCCGGGACGACCTTGAGCGACCCTTCGCGCGGGCCCCGACCCAGCAGGAAGAACCGGCGGAGGCGGGTCGGTGAAACACCGTGAACGTCCCGCGAGGTGTAGATGGCGCCCGCGGCGACCTTGAGCATCTCCAGGGACAGATCGCTGGCCCAGATCTCCACCTTCGAGAGGTTGTGGGGAGGCAACGCTTCCGCCAGGGCCACGGCCATGCTGTAGGGTTCCTGGCCGGAGGAACAGCCAGCCGACCAGAGACGGACCGTCGCGGTGGGGGACTCCTTGAGCGCCGCTGCGACGTGATCGGTGAGGAACGAGAAATGGGCCGGCTCGCGGAAGAACGAGGTGTGGTTTACCGTGCTCAGGTCGACAAGCAACTGGGCGCCCCAGCCGGCGGGATCGACCCGCAGGATGTGCTCGTAAAACTGCGAGAAACTGGAAAAGCCCTTGACCTGCACCCGCGAGCGCAGCCTCGCCTGCAACAGGCCCATGCGATGCGGCTCCAGGGTGATGCCGATCTGATGCCGCAAGAACGCCACGATGGCGGCGAAGTCTTTCTCCGACCAGGGCTCGGGCTCCGAAGGCGAGGGTGGCAGCATGCCCGATGACGCCACGTTAGACTCCCTCACCATTCAGCGACGCAAGTGCGGAAAAAACCCGGTCCAGATCCAATACGAGCAGGAAGGCATCCTGGTGACGGATGAGCCCGCGCACGAACGGAGTCGTCTTCCCAAGTCCTAGCTGCGGCGAAGGTTGAACTTCTTCTGGAGAAAACTCCAGAACGTCGGAAACGCGATCCACCACCAGGCCGGTCACCTGGGTGTCATTGCCGCGCTCGGTCTCCACGATCATCACGCTGCTGGTGCGGCTGGACCTGGCCTGGGTACTCAGACCGAACGGGATCCGCAGGTCGTACACGGGCACCACATGGCCACGCAGGTTGATCACCCCCAGCAAACACTTCGGGCTCCCCGGAACCTCGGTCATCGATTCGACGTCGAGGATCTCCTGCACACGCATCACCTCCAGCGCGTAGCCTTCGCCTCCCAGCCTGAAGATCACATACGACTGCGCCCCGTCACGTTCGGAATCGGTGATGGCGTCCGTGACGAGATCGATCATCGGTCCTTTCCTCACCCTTCGGGTGGCTGCAATAAATGCATTGATGGCCGCATTTAGAGACTCGAGCTCGGAGTGCCTCGCCCCTCCGTATTCTAATTTAACAGGAACTACTCACTGCTACGAGAATCGCTCGAAATTGTCGTCGTCGTCAAGATTAACCACGACGCCCCCGCGCTGGGGGGGCACCGCGCCGGGGCCCGGCGGTGGCGGTGTTGGACCCGCGGGACCGGGCTGCTGCGGCGACGTGCCCGCTCCGCTGCCGGAGGGCGCGGTCGTATGGCCGGCCCCCGTCTGGCCGTCGGCGGAATGCTGTGGTGCCGGCCTGGGCGCTGGAAGCCTTCGGCCCGTATGTGGTTGCGCCCGCGGCAAGGACTTGCTCACGCGGGTCCGCGGGGGTGCGATGGGAGTGGGGTGGTAGCCGTTGGCGGAGGATTCAAGGCGAAAGAAGTCCACCTTCTGCTGCAAGCTCGACGACTGCGATGCCAGGTCGGTCGAGGTTGCCGCAAGCTCATGGCTGGCGGCGGCGTTCTGCTGAACCACCTCCTCGAGCTGGGTGACGCCCACGTTGATCTCGCGGATCGCGGTCATCTGCTCCTGCGAGGCGGCCGCGATCTCCGAGATCAGGTCGGAGGTGGCCTGAATCATGGGCACGGTGCGCTCCAGCAGGGTGCCGGCGTTCTCGGCGACAGCCACGCTTTTCTTGGCCAGGTCGCTGATCTGCTGGGCGGCGGTCTGGCTTCGCTCGGCCAGCTTGCGCACCTCGCCGGCGACGACGGCGAAGCCCTTGCCGTGCGTTCCCGCGCGGGCGGCCTCGATGGCTGCGTTCAGCGCCAGCAGGTTGGTCTGGTAGGCGATGTCCTCGACGACCAGGATCTTCTGGGTGATCTCGCGCATGGCCGCGACGGTCTGATGCACGGCCTCACCTCCGCGCTGGGCCTGGCCGCTGGCCTCGTTGGCCGTGCGGGCGGTGTCCTTGGCGTGCTGAGCGTTCCGGCCCACGGAGGCGTCCACGTTCTGCAAGCTGCTGGCGATCTCCTCCAGCGTGGCCGCTTGCTCCGCGGCCCCCTGTGCCAGTTGCTGGGCGCTGGAGTTGAGCTGGCTGCTGGCGGTGGAGACCGAGGCCGTCACGTTGCGGATCTGGCCGATCACTTCCGAGAATCGGTCCACCACTGAGTTCGTCAGGCTTGCCAGGTCGCCCAGCTCGTCGCCCCGGTTGATGTTCGTGCGGTTGTAAAGCTGGCCCTCCTGGAGGCTCTCGGTCACGTCCTTGATCTCCAGCAGCGGGTGGATGAACCAGCTCCCGAAGAGGATGCCCAGGAGCACGGTGAGCACGAACGCCCCGGCGAGGATGGCGAGCGTGCGGATCTGGTTGTCGTAGATCGTCTCGTAAGCCGCGCTGCGCGGCAGGGCGATGAGCGTGACATAGCCGTGGCTGGCGCCGGCCAGTTTCTGGAACTGCGCCGGCACCGGGGCGTAGCCGACGATCTCGGCGGCCTCGTACGGTTCTGTCTTGGCCTCCAGGGCCTCGGTGCCCATCTTGCCGTTGGCGTGATCGGCGGTGAGCTCGTACTTGGACGTCAGCCGGCCTCCGCTGGTGAACGCGCCGGTGTTGCTGCGTTGCAGGAGGACATTGTTCGTCGGGTCGACGAAGTAGACCGTCGCGCCGGAAAGGTTGTGATCGCGTAGCGTGTACGAGATATGCCGCTGGAGGTCTTCACGGTCGGCATCGCTGAGCTCGAACTTGAGCGGGGCCTGGTAATCGGTCGGCGCCAGTTTATCAGCGGCCTGACCCTTCTCGGCCTTGAGCTGTGCCTCGTGGTTCTTGAGGTCGTAGTTTTTGAAGGCGAGCATCTTGGCGTGGTCGCTGATGGAGGCGGCGGCCGCGCTGATCATCAAGGTTTGACGTCCCTTGAACTCCTCGGCCGACATGAACGCGAAGGCCGCAACAATCCCGGCGGGGATCAGCCCGAAGGCGACCAGGACCAGGGTGACTTTGGTTCGTAATGGGATTCTCATCGGAGATACTCCGCCCTCACGCCGCCGGAGGGCGTGGAAAGAATATTCTGACTGGCCACAAGGGATTCGGTGACCACGGCCGAGAGATCAATGATCAGCGACACGGAGCCATCACCGAGGATCGTTGCGCCGGAGAAGCGGCTCAGCCCGTGCATTCCCCCGCCAAGCGACTGGATCACCGCCTGAACGCGGCCGACCAGCCGGTCCACCGCCACGCCCACTCTCTGTCCGGCGTGCCTCGTCAAAAGCAATTCTTGCCGCGCCGGCAAGGACCCGTTGGAGCGGAACAGCGATCGTAGCGAGATCATGGGGACCAGCTCGCCACGGACCGACACGCACGGACGTTCCGCGGCCAGTGCCGGGCCCGTGCCGGCCAGGGAAACGCATTCCTCCACCTGGGACAGGGGGACCACGAACTGGCTGCCCGCCGTCTCGATCAGCAGGCCGTCGATGAGTGCCAGGGTCAGGGGCAGCCGGAAGACGAACGAGGTCCCCTTGCCCGGTGTGCTCTCCACCGACAGGCTGCCGCGGAGCCCCCGCACCGAATCCCGGACCACGTCGAGCCCGACCCCTCGGCCCGAGAGCTCGCTGACGCTGTCGCGGGTGGAGAAGCCCGGCTCGAAGATCAGGCTGACCACCCTGGGGTCATCGAGCGCGGAGCCGGGGGGAATCAGACCCCGTTCCACGCCCCTGCGCACGATTTTCTCGCGGTCCAGGCCGCGCCCGTCGTCTTCGACGCGGATGGCCACCCGGTCTCCCTCGTGGCCGGCGATGAGCGTGATCCGGCCCCCGCGCGGCTTGCCGGCGGCGAGCCGCTCGTCGGGCGTCTCGAGCGCATGGTCGACGGCGTTGCGGATGAGGTGCACCATCGGGTCTCCCAGCCGCTCCACGATCGTCCGGTCCAGCCGGGTCTCCTGGCCGACGATCCGCAGCTCGATCTCCTTGCCCGAGCGGTCGGCCAGGTCGCGCACGACGCGGGGGAACCGCGAGAAGAGCTCGTCGACGGGGACCATCCGCAGCTCCAGCGTCGTGTCGCGGATCTCCCGGCTGACCCGCTGGAGAGATTCCAGCGCGTGCACCCACCTGCCCAGGCCGGACACCTCGCGCAGGCCTTGCAGGTTATCGGAGAGGACCGCGAGTTCGCCGGCCAGGCCCACCAGGTCGTCAAGCTGGAGCGCGTCGACGCGAATGCGTGCGTGCGGCCTCGCGCCGGGAAACGGCGAGAGTCCGCCCGCGGGCCCGTTCTGGCGCGTGGCGGCTCCGCCGTCAGGTACGGGAGGGGCGACCGCGTGCACGCCGTTGCCTGCCGCCTCGACGGCTGGAGCTCCCCCGGGAACCACGGCGCCGGGCTCGAGGTCAGGTGGATCGAAGCCGGAAGCTGGCGGTTTGACCACAGCCGGGCCCAGCCCGGCCATGTCGAGCACGGCCTCGAGCACAACGGGCACGAAGCTGCCGTCGTCGAGTCGGCGCTCCACCGTCACCGTGCTGTCTTCGGACACGAACAGGAACACGTCACGCAGCCGCTCGACCCCCGCCTCGGTCTGCAAGTGGATCGTCCAGCTCAGGTAGCAGCGTTCCGGGTCGATCTCGTGGAGCAAGGGGACGGAGAGCGGATCGGTGCTGACCGTCGCCTGTCCAAGCTCCCGGAGCTCGTCGAGCACGCCGAGCGGGTTGACACCCCGGCGCAGCACATCCGGACCGGTAGAGAGCGTGATCCGGTAGGTGAAGACAGGCTCGCTATCGCCTGGGCCTTGCTGTGCCGGCGCGGCTGCCGGCCCATCGACAGCTCCTCCGGCAGCCGCCTTGTCCATGGCCTTTGTCTTGACCGCACGCGCTCGGGTGGCACCACCGCTTTTCCTGGTCCGGGACTTGCGCGGCTGGGGCTGTGGCGAAACGGCAGGGGTGACGGCCTGCCCGCGATCCGGCCCCGGCACGCTGGTGTCGGACGTGTGGCCGTCCGCGGTGCTGGCCGGCGCAGCCGGGGCTGCCTTGCCCGCGTCCTGGCGCGGAGCCAAGGCTTTCGTCTCCGCGTCGCCTTCCGATCGCGCGGCTGGCGGCGCGGCTTCGGGCCGTGCCGGCCTGGCGGGGCCGCCCTGCGCCGCGGCCGGCGGTGCACCCGTTCCAGGCCCGGGAGCCCGGAGCAGGTCGGTCAGTCGCTGACTGAGCTCTCCTGAACCCGGGATCGGAGATCCGGCCGCGTCCCCCTCCACCATCGCGGCCAGGTGGTCACGCGACTCCAGGAGCGTGGTGATGATATCAGAATCGACCGCCAGGGCGCCGGAGCGGATCTTCTCCAGGACCGCCTCGATACCGTGAGTGAACCGAGCGATGGGCTCCAGGCCCACCATCGCCGCGGCGCCCTTGATGCTGTGGGCCGCCCGGAACGTCTTGTCGAGGTGCGCACGGTCCCCCTGGCGCCGCTCCAGGTCCATCAGCCCCTCTTCCAGGCTGATCAGAAGCTCGCGCGCCTCCTCGAAGAACATTTCACGAAAACGGTCGTCCGAACTCCCCAAAATTTCTTCCCTCTTGAGAGATCCGTTCGAGGATGACCGTGGCAGCCAGGCCTGGCGAAGGGCGGCTCCTGCGATGCGACGCCTGAGCCTCCGCGTGCTGGACCCGGTTCCGAGCATCGATTTTGCGGGCTGTCCTGATCATGCCACGGTCCCTGATCCGCCCGGGCGTCGCCGTGTCGCTACGGCCGGGCGCTGCGCCGCGGGCTTTCCTCAGAACTCTACACGACAAGCAGCCGTCAGCAGCTCCCGGCGCCTCGAATCACAGCGGATCGGTGATTCCCGGCCGTCAATATCCGCCCGCGTCCCGGAGCGGAGGGGCCGGGGATCGCCGTTTCGGGAGATGGTGCTAAACACCGTATGGAATCGTTGACTATATAAATGAATATCGCTTCGCCCCTATTCCGGCAAGACCCGGCGCACCCAGCGCCGCAGGTGCTCGGCGTCGATTGGCTTGACCAGCCAGCCCGTCACCCCCTGGCGGCGCTGCGGTTCAAACTCGCTGGGATGGCGGCACGAGAGCACCAGGACTGGCAGAAACCGGTGGGCCGGTAGTTCCCGGACCGCGCTGACCAAAGACAGGCCGTCGAGATTGGGCATTTCCAGATCGGTGAGCAAGAGGTCGCAGTGCGATTCGCGGAGCAGCGTGAGAGCCGCCTCACCATCGGACACCGAGACGACCTTCAGCCCCGGCCCGCTGAGCTGGTCAGACACCCAGCGCCGAACCGCGGCGCTATCGTCGGCATGCACGATGGTCTTGGTCATGAGGTCCCATCGGTCCTGCGACCGATCCCGACGCGCAACCGCGGGCCTCCCTGGGGCGGAATGTACGTGTCCATCCACGGATCCTGGCCCTTCATTCATTCGGTCATGGTTTCAAGCCACTCCGACAGGCCCGAACGTGCGGCGCTCTCGAGGCAGGGTCGCGGCACTCCCTCGATGCGAACCGCCAGACCCTGACTGTGCGCGGTATTCACGCACGAGATCAGGAGCTGGAGGCCGGCCAGGTCCCACTTTCCCGTGTGGCTCAGATCGATCCGCAGGTCAGCGCCCTCGGCCAGCGCTTCGCGAAGCGTGTCGCGGTGGGCCGCCACCTCGTAGATCGTGGCCGGGCCTTCCAGCGACACCAGCTTCACTTCTGCACTGTCAAGGGCCATGACAAGCTCGACCGCTCCCTGGCAGGGCCGGATGAACCGTCCCTACACGCGTGAACTCAAGCTCGATGCGCGACCGGCCGGGGCCGTTGCTCGTCCCGCACCACAGCAGTTCCCCAGGTACGAGTGTATCATGCGGCGGTGTGGATGGGGAGCATCTCGTTCAGCGCGTCGTGCGCTGAAGCACGATGATATTGATATCGTCGGCGGGCCGCCCGGGCATCGTGTGCTTGAAAAGCGCGTCGTCCACCTTGTTGAGGATCTCTAGCGGGTCGGCTCCGTGGTAGCCTTGCAAGAGGGTCCGCAGGCGATCCTCGCCGAAGAGGACGTCCGCGGTGTCCATGGCGTCGGTGAGCCCGTCGGTGTAGATGATCAGCGACTCACCCGGCTCCAGCCGGTCGTGGTCGCCGGCGGTGCCGTCCACCATGCCGATGCCCAGCATGCCGGGGTTCGAGGGGAGCATCCGCGAGCCCGAGGGCCCGACGATGATGGCCGGCGGATGCCCCACGCCGGCATAGCGGACCAGACCCGTCTCCTCGTCGGCAATCAGGTAAAAACCCGTACAGAAGTAACCTTCAGGAAAATACTGCTCGGTGGCGACATCCAGTCCGGCCAGCAGTTCTCCCGGCTCGAGCACGGCGATCGACAGCGGGGCCGCGAGTGCCTTGACCATGCCTGAGAGCATGGCGGAGTTCACTCCGTGCCCCGACACGTCGGCGACCAGGATCCCCAGCCGGTTGTTCTCCAGCCGGTAAAAGTCGTAGACGTCTCCGCCGAGCTGGTTGGCCGGCGTGTAGCGGACGGCGGCTTGCAGGATGCCGCGCGGCTTCGGCGGGCGCGGCATGAGCGCGAACTGCACCTTGCGGGCCAGGTCCAGCTCGAAGGTGAGCTTCTTGTGGGCCGCCTCGAGCAGCCGGTTGCGCTCGGCAAGCTCGGCCCGCATGTCGGCGATCCGCAATTGCGCCCTGATCCGGGCGAACATCTCCTGGACGTCGTCGGGGCTCTTGGGCTTCTGGATGTAGTCGTCGGCACCCGCCTCGAGGCCCGCGATCTTGTTGTGCGTCTCGCCCAGGGTCGTGAGCATGAGCACGGGGATCGACCGCAACTCCTTGTCCTTCTTCACCTCCATGCAGAACCCGGCGCCGTCGAGCTCGGGCATCTCGTAGTCGGTGAGGATCAGCTCCGGCCTGGGATCTTCCCTGGCCCTGGTCAGGCCCTCGGCCCCGTCGTTGGCCGTCTTGACGTCGTAGCCCTCCTCCTTGAGCATCGTCGAGAGCATGCGCCGCATCGTGGAACTGTCTTCAACCAGCAACAGGCGACGCGCCGCCATGACCGACATCTCCCGAAACTTGCGCTCTCGCGGCAGGGACCGGACCCGCCCCGCGTATCGGTCGGGCGGAACGATCATTCGCGGCCTGGTACGAGGTCGTGCCCAGCTCTCGATCGAGGTTCATGATACGATCCCGGCGCCGGAACTGGCTAGGGCAGCCTGCACGCCCTGCCGATCCTGCCTTGAACAACCAGATTCCGGTTCCGACCGATACGCAGGCAACTCATCCCTGAGGCGACGAGCTACTTCGATCGAACCGGCACAAGCACCAGGCACGGTGGGCGTCGATTTTCGTGATGTGAACGCCCGGCCGCGCGGAGCCCCTTGCTCACGGCCTGAGTGTCCGCGTCAGGTCTTTGCCTGTGAGGACGCGCGCCAGGTGGGCAGGCAGCAATCCGTGGGGCAAACGTCGTGGGCGGGGCCAAACTGGCCGAGGAATCGCCGCTCCTCAGCCGGCGTGAGCTGCACGCGCTCGCAGATCAGCTCGCGGAGCATGCGCACGAAACCGCGGTGCGTGCCCACGGTGCGCGACCGGACCATGGGAAGGCCGAGCTCGTTGCACAGGTTCCTCGCCTCTTCGTCCAGGTCGTAAAGCACTTCCATGTGGTCCGACAGAAACCCGACCGGATGAACGATCACCGCGCGAGTTTCCTGCTCCTTCAGCTTCCTGAGATGGTCGAGGATGTCGGGTTCGAGCCACGGGTCTTGCGGCCGGCCGCTACGGCTCTGGTACACCAGCGACCAGCGGGCCTCGGGGATGCCCAGCTCGGAGGCCACCAGCCGGCAGGTCTCCTGGAGCTGGCTCTCGTAGCTCGAGCCCTGGGCCATGCTCACGGGAATGCTGTGCGCGGTGAATGCAAGCCGGACAAGGGGACGGTCGTCGGGCGCAACCTGCGCCAGTGCCTCGCGGATGCGGTCGGCGTTGGCGTGGATGAATTCGGGATGATTGTAGAACACGCGGGTCTTGTCGACCGCCGGCGCGGGGGCCCACCTCCTCGCGGGCGCGGTCGATGTCTTCCCGGTACTGCCGGCAACTGGAGTACGAACTGTAAGCCGCAAGCACCACCGCCAGGGCCTTCTTCACTCCCGCGGCAGACATCTCGCGGAGCGTATCGGCAAGCATGGGATGCCAGTTCCGGTTACCCCAGTACACCGGCAGACCGATCGCGTGGCGCCGCAGCTCGGGACGCAGCGCCTCCAGCAATTCGCGCACCTGGGCGTTGATCGGGCTCACACCGTTGAAGTGGTAGTAATGCTCGGCCACCTCCAGCAGGCGCGGCCGGGGAATGTTCCGGCCCCTCGTCACGTTCTCCAGGAAAGGAATGACGTCTTCGCGCTTCTCTGGACCACCAAAACCCACGACCACGATCGCGTCGTACAGCTTCTTCTCGGTTGCAGCACCGTTCCGTGATTCGCCGTTGCCTGATTCGCCGTTGCCTGATTCAGGATAATCCATGCGTCCAACCTCTATGGGTGAGAATGATCAACCGTATTTTGTCGCCTCGAAACGGGAGTCGACAAGAGCAGAATTGAGCCGTGTGGTCCTGGAGCGGTGCGCCGGCAAGAGACGTGATCCAGTGCGGTGCATCCTCCATTTGCAAGCCTAGCTCGCGGATGAGCCGTTGCCTTCTTCCACGGCCATCGGAACCGGGCCACTGCCGTGACGCCGCCCGTAGGTTAGAATCAAGAGTGGGAAGTTTCAATCTCGGCGGCGGCGCGGAGTGATGACCATGTCGGCGAAGAAGCTCGAGCATATTTCGACCAGCATGGATGGCGATGTCGCGATCGTGGAAGTTCTGGCCAAGGAGCTGCGGTTTCCGCATCAGGCACAGGAGCTGGAAGCCGAGCTGAGCCTGGTGGCCCGTCAGGACTGGGCCCGGCAACTCGTGGTCAATCTGAAGCATACCAAGTACGTCAGCAGCACCGGTTTCGCCGTGCTCTTCAAGCTGGTCAAGGAGGCCAGGGATCGCGGAGCAAAAGTGCGGTTCTGCCACCTGGACCCGGAAGTCCAGATTGGCGCGGATATCATCGGCCTGGACAAGGTGGCTTCCGTCCATGAAACGGAGCACGAAGCCGTCCGGGCTTTTGCCGCATCGCCGGCAGCGGGGTGATTTCTGCCCGGAAGCCGCGGCCAGGCTTCCGCTCTCCGGCGCTCCAGCCAGCTCCGGCAGCGTTGCGTCGCTGGATTCCGCCGGCAGCCCGAGTGCGGGGAATTCGTGTAAGATTCTCGCCTGACCCGTGTATAGCCCTGGGTCAGGAGGAGAAATGAACGATTCCCCGGCCACCCGGCACTCACTGATCATCAAGCTGCGGAACCCGGCCGATGCAACGGCCTGGACCGAGTTCCTGGCGATCTACGAGCCGCTGGTCTACCGGCTGGCCCGGCTCAAGGGCCTCCAGCATGCCGATGCGAACGACCTCTGTCAGGAGGTCTTTCAGGCGGTCGCGCGGTCCATCCACGGGTGGGAGCCCGGACGGGGCAGCTTTCGCGGCTGGCTGTCGCGGATCGCACGCAATCTGCTCATCAATTTCTTGACCAGGCGACAGGACCAGCCGCGCGGCAGCGGGTCCACCAGCGTGCGGGAGCGCCTCGACGCTCAGGCCGCGCCCGAGGTCGACCCGTCGGCAACCCTCCTCTTCGAGGCAGAGTACCAGCGACGGCTCTTCCGCTGGGCGGCCCAGGAAGTTCGCGGCGAGATTGCGCCGGCGACCTGGCAAGCCTTCTGGCAGACCGCGCTGGAGGAGCGCCCTCCGGTCCAGGTCGCAAGCGAGCTGGGGCTCTCGGTCGGCGCTGTCTACGTCGCCAGGTGCCGCGTCCTGGCCCGGATCAAGCAGCGCGTCGAGCACTACACAATCGAACGAGTGAGCACCCCATGCGAGGCCGATGATGCATGTTGAGCAGGACCGATGTGATCCGCAACGGCTCCAGCGGCTGGCCCTCGACCTTCTGCCGCAGTCGGAGCTGGCCCGTCTGGAACAGCACCTGGAGCGCTGCGCGACATGCCGGGGAGAGCTCGACCGGCTGGTGCGCGAGGACCGCTGCCTGGCTCTGGCACGTCATCATCTCGAGGACGAGACCGCGACCCAGTCCGAAGACGTGGACCAGGCCTGCGAGCCTCTGGATTTCCTGGCCCCTTCGGACTGGCCGGGCTCGCTGGGGAGGTTGGGCAATTACGAGATCAAGGGCGTGCTCGGACGCGGAGGCATGGGCGTGGTGCTCAAGGCATTCGACCCCGCGCTCTCAAGGAACGTGGCGATCAAGGTCCTGTCGGCGACACTGGCAAGCTGCGGTGCCGCAAGGCGGCGCTTCCTGCGCGAGGCTCGGGCCGCGGCCGCCGTCGTGCACGAGCACGTCGTTGGCGTTTTCTCGGTCGTCGAGTCGCCGGGGCTGCCGTTCCTGGTCATGGAATACGTGCCCGGGCGAACCCTCCAGGATCGGCTCGACCGGTCCGGGCCACTGGCCTTGCCGGAGCTGCTGAGGATTGGCACGCAAACCGCGTCCGGCCTGGCGGCCGCCCACGCCCAGGGACTGGTCCATCGCGACGTCAAGCCGGCAAACATTTTGCTCGAGAACGGTGTGGAGCGGGTGCGCCTCACCGATTTCGGACTGGCCCGGGCCGCGGCCGATGCCGCCGAGACGCGCAGCGGAGTCGTGGCCGGAACGCCCCACTACATGGCTCCCGAGCAGGCCAGCGGCGCGACGGTCGACCACCGCGCCGACCTCTTCAGCCTGGGGAGTACGCTCTATGCGGCATGCGCAGGCCATCCTCCGTTCCGGGCCGATTCACCGCTGGCTGTGCTGCGGCGAGTCTGCGACGACCGGCCTCAACCGCTGCGCACGCACAACCCCGAGGTTCCCGACTGGCTGGAGGCGATCATCGCCCGCCTCATGGCCAAGGACCCAGCTGCGCGGTTCCGGACCGCCTTCGAGGTCGCCGAGTTGCTGCGCGACTGCCTGGCCCACGTTCAGCAGCCCCTGGCCGTGCCTCTGCCGTCCGGTTTATCCACGGATTGCGGCCGGCCCGAAGGACGGTGGCGGGCCCGATCCCTGGCGCTGGGAACGATCCCCGCCATTCTGACGTTGATCGTCTGCTTCCAGGCAAATCGCAAACCCGAGCCGGCTGCGCGGGACCAGCGGCCAGGGACTGGGTCCCGGACGGCCCTTGCCCGACCGGATGCTCCGCTGGTGCCCGGCGGGAACGTCGCAGCAGCTTCCTCTGGCCAGATCGAACAGGAGCTCCAGCAGACCCGCCGCAGGGCAGAAACCATCGAGGCGGGGCTGATTCGTCCGGCCGATCCCGGCGCCAGTGACCCGATCGCAACGCTCGTCCGCGAGCTGGACCGGCAGGCTCGATCGCTGGAAAGCCGCCTCGCGTCCGATCCGCAAGTGGTTCCCCAACGTCCGTCCGTCACTCCGACCCTGTATTCTGACCAGAGGAGATGAAGCATGAATGTGAAACGTCCGGCTCTCATTTTGGGATTGCTCGGAGCACCCCTGCTCGTTGCCTCGGCACTGGGGCAGCAATTCGGTGGCCAGCCATCGAATAACTCGGTGCGGCAGCCGGGCACTCGATCATCGCGACCGGATTCGGCCGCGAACCCATTCGGCGGCCAGGCTCCAGACGGCTTTTCCGGCGCGAACCTGGCACGGCCGCGTTACTGGCTAGGCCAATCCGACAGACGGAACACAGCTTACCAGCCCGACGCGTCCGGCGCTGACAACGAGGAGCGGAACCTGTCCGGCGCGGTGGAAGAGCTGGCGGGGAAACTGGGCGAGAATCTCTCGGAAGGTGCGCGATCCGACATCAAGACGCAGTTGACCCAGGTGCTGGAAAAGCAGTTCGACCTCCGGCAGAAACGCCATAAGCTCGAAATGGACGAGCTCGATGCCAGGATCAAGAAGCTCAAGGACCTGGTGGCGAAGCGTCAGGAGAACCGCCGCGAGATCGTGGCCAAGCGGCTCGATCAGATCCTCAGTAATGCCGAGGGGCTGGGCTGGTAAGCCGCTCGAAGAACGCGCACTGAGCGAGACATTGATCTCAGCAGCACGGCGCGGCCCACCTCGTTCACGAGGGATGGCGGTGGCCGTGCTCTTGCCGCTTTCCGTGATCGTGGCCCGCCTGCTGGTGGGAGTGGGGATGCCCGTGGCTTGGGTCCGTCGCGTTGCGGTCCGAGACCGGTGCTGCCGCGGTGAGCACCAGCCGCCCGGTCTCCACGCCCTTGGTGCCGATCAGCGCATCGGCCAGCATGCGCACTCCGCCTGCCGGCCCGCGCAGCAGGATCACCTCCAGGCACCGCGTGTGGTCCAGGTGCACGTGGGTCGTGGTTACCACCTGCTCCAGGTGGCTGTGCTGAAGCTCCGTCAGTCGTTCCGCGATGCGGCTGGCGTGGTGGTCATAGATCAGCGTGAGGACCCCCATGGTCTGGCTCTCTTCCTGGTCGATGGCTTCCTCGATGAGCGCATTGCGCATCAGGCCGCGGACCGCCTCGCTGCGGTTGGGGTATCGGCGCTCCTGCCGGTAGCGGTCGAACTTCCGCAGCAAGTCGCCGCCGATGGCGACGCTGAAGCGAACGAGTGGCTCTTTCATCGGCGGCTCCGTGTGGCGCGGGGCGGGACTCTTGCCGTGCCCCTGTCCGCTGAGTTTACAACGCGCCCGGGAACCACCGCGAGGCCACTCGACCCTTGGAGTCGGCCGGCGCGCGGCTATAGTGGCCACAATGCCACCAGAGCCAGTGGGGCGATGCAGCTTCCTGGCTCGGTTCGTGGTTTCTTGGTCGACCGAGGAGATTCCTGATGCGTGAGATCAACGTGGCGATGATCGGCGAAGGCTTCATGGGGCGGACGCACTCCAATGCCTGGTCGCAGGTCACGAAGTTCTTCAAGCCCGCTGTCTGGCCGGTGATGCACACGACGTGCGGCCGTCGCGAGGAACATCCGAAGGTTTTCTCCAACCACTGGGGTTGGGAGCACGCGTCGTCGAACTGGGAGAACACCGTACGCCAGCCGGAGATCGACCTGGTCGACATCGTGACGCCCAACTTCATGCACGCGCCGGTGGCCAAGGCCGCCATCGAGGCCGGCAAGAACGTCTCCTGCGAGAAGCCGATCGCCGGCACGCTCGCCGAAGCGCGTGAGATGGTCCAGGCCGCGCGGCAGGCCCGCGTCAAGACCTTCGTCTGGTACAACTACCGGCGCTGCCCGGCCGTGGCCCTGGCGCACAAGCTGGTGCAGGATGGGGCGCTCGGGGCCATCCGCCATGTCCGCGCCTTCTACCTGCAAGACTGGGCCGACGAATCGATTCCCCTGGTCTGGAGGTTCCAGAAGGAAGGCTCAGGCTCGGGCGCTCACGGCGACCTGAACGCGCACATCATCGACATGACCCGCTTCGTCACGGGCGAGGAGATCACCCAGATCTGCGGGGCCGTCGCCGAGACGTTCATCAAGGAGCGGAAGCGGATGACCGGCACGGCCGCCGGCGGCATCGCGGCCGGCGTGCAAGCCGGCGAGGGAACCGGCCCGGTTACCGTCGATGACACCGTGCTCTTCCTGGCCCGCTTTTCCGGCGGCGCCGTGGCCAGCTTTGAAGCTGCCCGCCAGGCCACCGGGAACCAGAACCGCAACGGCTTCGAGCTCAACGGCACCAGGGGCTCGGTCAAGTTCGACTTCGAACGCATGAACGAACTGCAATATTACGATGCCACTCGTGCCCGCGCCGTGCAAGGCTGGACCACGATCATGTGCACCCACGGCGGCGACCACCCCTACGCCGAGCACTGGTGGCCCGATGCCCATACGCTTGGGTATGAACACGGTTTCATTAACCAGGCGTACGACATCCTCCAGGTACTTGGCGGCCACGAGCCTACCGTGCCTATTCCCGACTTCGAGGACGCTTACCAGACCCAGCGCGTGCTCGAAGCCGCTCTCATCTCGGCCGCGGAACACCGCCCCGTGGACGTGAGCGAGGTGAGCTGACGTCTGCACGAAACGCTGGAGGCACTGAACTCACAGACTCGGCGCGCCTTCTGAGCCGGTCGGAACCGTGCGCTCGCTGGTAGGGGCCGAGAGATCGGGACGCGGGCGGCTCCGAAGCGGTGAATGGAACCGGCCCGGCATGAGCTGCCGCACCGTTGCGGGCCGTCTTCCGGGCCGGTAGGTTAGTGCCAGGGTTTTCAGCGAAGCCAGGCGGGTCGAGCGCAAAGCTGCCCGCCGTGACACTGTCCGGGACTCGGAAGGACGACTCTCCCATGGGTGCACCCCACGTACTGGCCAATCCGCCCCGGGTGGCGCTGATTGGTAGCGGATTCATTGGACCGGTCCATGCCGAGGCCTTGCGGCGTATCGGCGTCACCGTGGGCGGACTGCTCGACATCACGCCCGAGCGCGCGCGGCCGATCGCCGAGCGTCTGGGTATTGCCAAGGTCTACGCCACGCTCGAGGAGCTGCTGGCCGATCCGACGATCACCGCCGTGCACATCGCCTCCCCCAACAATGTCCACTTCGAGCACGCCCAGCACGCACTCCAGGCCGGCAAGCACGTCCTCTGCGAGAAGCCGCTGGCCATCAGTGCGAAGGAGACGGCCGAGCTGGTGAAGCTTGCCAGGGCCCATCCGAAGCAGGCGGCCGGCGTGAATTACAACCTTCGTTTCTACCCACTCTGCCAGGAAATGCATGCCAGGGTGGCTCGTGGAGAGCTCGGCCGGATTCTCTCGGTCTCCGGCTCTTACACCCAGGACTGGCTGCTCATGGAAGACGACTACAACTGGCGGGTGGAACCCGATGGTCACACCAATCTAAGGGCCGTCTCCGACATCGGCACGCACTGGATGGACCTGGCACAGTTCGTCACCGGTCTGCACATCGAAGGCGTGAATGCCGACCTGGCGACGTTCCATCCCGAGCGCAAGAAGCCCGTCGGCGGCGCCGAGACGTTCTCCGGTCCCGGCGGCAAGAAGGCGACCGAGTCGGTGAAGATCACCACCGAGGACTTTGGCGCGGTCCTGCTGCACCTGAACAACGGCGCCCACGGCGTCTTCCACGTCATGCAGATGCACGCCGGCCGCAAGAACCGGCTCTACCTGGAGGTCTGCGGAACAAACGGCTCGATGGTCTGGGACAGCGAGAGCCCCGAGCTGCTCTGGCTCGGGCGCCGGGGTGGTCCCAACTCGCTCCTGAACCGTGACCCGTCTCTGCTCTCTCCCGAGGTCTCCGAGACCAGCCATTACCCTGGCGGCCATGCCGAGGGCTTCCCGGACGCCTTCAAGCAGCTTGATCTGGCGTTCTACAGCTTCATTGCCGGCGGCTGCCAGGGCACTCCGGGTTTCCCGACCTTCGCCGACGGCGATCGCGAGGTCCGCATCTGCGAAGCCATCGCCCAGAGCGCCCGCGAGAAGAAGTGGGTCAGTCTGGAGTCATGAGCGTCTCCGGCTGTGGGATCGTGTCATCAAGAGCAGAAACGGGTCTCGACGCCTCTCTTTGCTGATGAGATCGGCGAAGGCCCTCTTATTCCGTCTAGAAACCGACCGAACCATTGCGTGAAGGTAATCTCCCTGTGTCGATTGAGCTTATGGGCTCTGTACGGCCGTGGGGAGCTTGAACCAGACCGCTCAGCAAACTAGCGCCAGAGCAACACGAGGCCACATGGTATGGAGCCAGCCGCTTGTACGGTCTGGCACCTAGGCCATACAGGTTCAAGGCAGGGTTAAGAGTCCCCGCCTCTCACTGCGGAAACAGCTCACATCGTGGAGAACGCCCGATCGGGACAATGACACCAAGCGCCTGACTCAAGTGGTCCCCGGAATCGCGCTTGAAAGAAACGGAAGGGCAGCCGGGGATGATAGCTTCGGCCGATCCGACCGAAGCACGCAACGGCGACAGCTATGATTCAAAGCACCAGCGCCAGCGACATCAGCCAGCGCTCGACCATGGACTCGCCTCCGCGAGTATCTCGTCCCAACGCAGGGAGCAGTCGCCGGGCCGTCTGCTCCGAGGTCGAATGCGCGTGATCCGTCGTGGCGATCCTGCCGGGTGCGATCGTTCGCTGGAGTTGCTCGCCTCCAGGATTCCGAGGCCGAATCCCGCCCCGTACGGGCGGCGTCCTGTTCACAGGCGCTGTAGCCCGATTCCGCCCTATCACCCCCCATCGACGGCTACGCCGCGCGTCAATCCAACCGCGCCACGCCGTTGCCCGGCTTCGGGAACCGAGCGAACACTTCCGGGTCATGGCCCGGGATGATCAACCGCGGGCCCGCGGCCAGCTTCCTCATCCGGTCCTGCGCAGCCAGGTTGGACTTGGCATCGAGCGTAGCAGTGATCGGCACATGCTTGTCGAGGTTCTCGTACAGATAGACGTTGTCCGACGCCACAACCATGCGGCCCGACTTCGTATTTACGCCCACGTACTGCGACGCGAACGTGTGCTTCCCTCCGGTGTAAACCGTCACTCCGGGTATGATCTCCCTGGCGTCGCCGTCGACCAGACGAACACGGCCCTCGGTGTTCAGCTTCATCAGGGCCGAGACGTCATCCAGCTCGGTCGGCGCGGCTTTGGCGGACGGCGGCTTGACCTCGCGCGTGTAATGATTGAACTCATCTTTCTGGATCCAGACCGTTGCCTTCGGAAACAAATCGACACCATCGAAGTGATCCGAGTGCATGTGCGTGACGATGACGTCGGTGACCTCTTCCGGCCTGATCCCGAGTCGCTCGACCGCCCGGTCGGGTCGAGTGTAGTCGGCGATCCCTTCGAAGTCTTTGAAGTACTGCGGCCGGTAGAACCCGGCATCGACCAGGACCGTCCGCCCGTCTGGGCCTTTCAGTACCCAGAAAGTCATGGCGAGATCGACTTTCCGCTGCGGTTCGGCCCCCTGCACAAGGA
Source organism: uncultured Planctomycetaceae bacterium (assembly GCA_963833985.1). GTDB lineage: Bacteria > Planctomycetota > Planctomycetia > Isosphaerales > Isosphaeraceae > Aquisphaera. The sequence continues at coordinate 2,632,317 of CAWIAD010000001.1, read as the reverse complement.
AAGAGACTGGACAGCCGGGACACGTGCCATACCGGACAGCATACACCTCATAAACAGGCGGTTCGGCCGCCTGCGCCCCGGCGAGTGGGCCGGTCAGCGCCAGGGTGAGCAACGACCAAATTGTTACTCTCATGCGAGGACCATCCCTTCGGTCCGACCGAGGCCGCAGGAGTGCTGCTCCGACCTGACTGGGAGCCCTGGGACGTCTGCCACTGCATCGGTCCTCTCGCGGACGTGTGAAACGAACTGGGTCAACTGCGCTCCCTGATCGTTGTAAGGTGATGATCCGGCAGCTGTCAAGTTATTGAGTCCCCCCGACCGCGCAGACACTCCTTCCCTGGGTCCGATCGGACCGACCCTTCACGTGGGGCTCGCGCGCTTCGGTCCGACGGTACCGAAGTGAATTTGCGCCGACGACGCCAATGCGTCCTGCCGACAGGGGGCGCAAGGCGCTGGCACGGAGCATCTCCAGGCTGGCTCACGATAGACAGCAAAGCACCACGGTCTCGAAACCGGCATCTATTCCTCGCTCGATCGAGACGAGGAACAGAATTCCAGACTGCGTCGCTCGTCGGTGGAACGATACAGAACAGGAGATGGTTTTGCGCCTCTGGTAGGAAGAGACTCGACGAAAGAGATACCGGGCATTGCTTTCGTCGCACGATCGGAATGGGCGCTGAGTTCTTGATCGGTCCCGCGGACCGTCATCAGCGCGTTTCACTGCGATGACGGCTCCTGATGCCGATACCGTTTCAAGGATTCGACCGTCCGTTCCGCGGCCTGCTCGCCGCTGGCGATGCACTGGGGTACGCCGACTCCGTGGTAGGCGTTGCCGGCAATCGCCAGACCGGGAATCGCGGCAACCCGCTCCTCGATGCTCCGCACCCGCTCCAGGTGCCCGAGCGCATACTGGGGCATCACGCTCGGCCAGCGGCTGACATGGCGGACGAGCGGCTCACCGCTGATGCCCAGCAGGCTGGAGAGCCCAGCCATTGCCCGACCGGCAAGCTCGTCGTCGTCCCGGTCGAGCACGCCCGCGTCGAACGCCCCTCCCAGAAACACGCGGAGCAGGACCATTCCGTCGGGCGCGCGCCCGGGGAACTTCACGCTCGAGAAGCTGCCGGAGAGGATCGGGCGATTCTCGACCCGGGGCACCACGAAGCCGAAGCCGTCCAGGCGATGCGCGATCTGGTCCCGGCGGTAGCCCAGCGAGACGATGGCACAGGAAGTGGACTCGATCTCCGCGAGCGCCGCGGCCACCGCCTGGTCCAGCGTGGCCATCAGGCGGGAGGCGGCCGCGGCCGGTGTGGCAATGATCACGGCGTCGGCGGTCCAGGATGCGGGCTCACCGGCCAGGCTGCCCTGAATGTTCCAGCGGCCATCGGCACTTCGCTCCAGGAGCTCCGCAGGGAAGCCGACGCGAATCGTGTCTTCCGGAAGCGCCGCGCCAGCGCATCGGGAAGGCTCGACATGCCGTCGCGGAGGCCCGCGAAGAGGCCGTACCGCGCGCCGCTGCCAGCCTGGCGGCCTTGGCCCGAGGCGCCTCGGGCTTGTAGTGACGCCCGGATCAGGCTGCCATGGGAGCGTTCCATATCCATGAACCTGGGCATCGTCGCCCGCACGCTGAGCTGCTCGGGATCGCCGGTGTACATGCCGCCCAGCAGGGGCTGGATGAGCCGGGCGTACGCGCCGCGGCCAAAGCGCCGGCGCAAACGCGGCCAGGCTCTCGTCGCGATCGCCCGCGCTGCGCGGCACCAGCAGTTCCAGCCCCATGCGCAGCTTTTCCCAGGGCCCGAGGATGGGCGTGGTGAGAATGGGCCAGAGCCGGCTGGGGGCCATGATCATGAGGCCGTCCGGTATGGGCACGAGCCGGCCCCGCGACACCACGAACGCGCGCCTTCCCGACGTGCTGGTGGGGATGACCTGCTCTTCCAGCCCAAGGCGCCGGCAGAGCCCCAGACCGTGCGGCAGCGCCGTCAGGAAGCTGTCCGCGCTTTCCTCGATGAGGAATCCGTCGCGCCGCAGCGTCCGCAGCACACCGCCGGGCCGTGGCCCCGCCTCCAGCACGAGCACGTGCGCGGCCGGCGCCAGCTCGCGCAGCCGGAACGCGGCCGCCAGCCCCGTCACGCCGCCGCCGATGACCGCCACGCGCGTGCGGCCGCCGTTCTCCTCGAGCGGCCCGCTGCCGGTTCTGGAAAGCGGCTTCGATGTCCAGGTTCCGTCAGGCATCAACTCGACCACGGCATGCTGTTGACCGGTGTCCAGGGGATCGTTATATTGTGGACATGATTGTCCATTTTCGTCAAGATTGGACAAGACACCCGAAGCTGGGTTTGCGGGAGTGACCGCTGTGGACGCAAATGGGGCCGGACGGGCGCGGCCAGCGGGAAGCTGGGCGGAGCGTGACTTCGACACCAGCCCGCTGATCGTATTCTACGAGGTGACCCGGGCGTGCGACCTGGTCTGTCTGCACTGCCGGGCTTCGGCACAGCCCCGGCCCGATGCCAGCGAGCTGACGACCGCGCAAGCGCGGTTGCTCATCGACCAGATCACGCGGTTTCCGGTGCAGCCGATGCTGGTGCTCACGGGGGGTGACCCGCTCAAGCGGGGCGACATTTACGAGCTGATTGCTCACTCCCGGGAGCGAGGGCTGGAGACAGCGATCACACCCTCGCCGACGCCGCTGGTGACCACCGAGGCCATCGCCCGGCTTCAGCACGCGGGCATCAACCGGATGGCGGTGAGCATTGATGGTGCCGATGCCGCCACCCACGACCGGATGCGGGGAGTCTCCGGCAGCTTTGCACAGACCCAGAGGATCATGGAAGACGCCCGCTACCTGGGCATCGCCTTGCAGGTGAACACCACGCTCCACCCGGACAACTTCGAGCAGATCGAGGCGATGGCCGAGATGCTGGCCAGATTCCAGATCGTCCTCTGGTCCGTTTTCTTCATCGTGCCGGTGGGCCGGGCCACCGCGGTCTTGCGGCTGCGGCCCGCCCAGTGCGAAGAGGCGTTCGAGCGGCTTTACCTGCAATCGCTCCGCCAGCCGTACGGCATCAAGACCACCGAGGCCATGCATTATCGCCGGTTCGTGGCGCGAAAGCGGGTGCAGTCGCGGCATGGCTCGTCAGCCGGGTCAAGGGCTGCGTCGCACCCCCAGGGCGCCGTACCGCGATACCTCAGCATGGGCATCAACGACGGCAAGGGCGTGATGTTCGTCAGTAACGCCGGGCTGATCCACCCGAGCGGGTTCATGCCGCTGGTCTGCGGCATGTTCCCGTTCAATGATGTCGTCGATGTGTATCAGCGATCGCCGATCTTCCGGCGTCTTCGTACGCCGGACAGTTTTGTGGGCAAGTGCGGGTACTGCGAGTATCGCAACCTCTGCGGAGGCAGCCGCGCCGCGCTTACAACGTGACCGGCAACCCGTACGCGGCCGAGCCGGATTGCCTGTACATTCCGGGCAGCTAACGCATGCGGCCGCGCCGGGCCAGCACCAGGGCCCCTGCCCCGCCCACGGCCAGCAGCAGCACGCTCGACGGCTCCGGAACCGCCACGCCGTAGAGCGAGAACGCCAGGTCCGAGGATGGGATGCCCAGCACACTGCTTCCTGGAACCGCGGACGTTGCACCGGGGATGAGGGCTCCTCCCGGGTTCTGAATGTAGAACTCGCTGCCGATGGGGTTCCCCGGATTGGTGGTGTCCCAGAACCACTGACCGCCGGTGGGCAACTCGGGACGGTCCACCCAGGAAGTGATCCAGTAGGTGCCGGGCGCCAGGTAGAAGCTCAGTCCGTTGAACGACAAGTTACCGTTTGCTGCCTCGGTTCCTCCCGTGATGGTCAAGTTGGTGTTGCTGAATTCGGGCAGGGGTGTCGACTGGAACTGAAGATTGATCGACACGTTCTGTGTCGGGTCGCCCTGCTCCTGGCCATAGAACGTCGCGGCCTGGATGAGCCAGCCGCCACCGGTCACGGTGAAGTCATCGAAGGCCTTCGTGGACCAGTTCGAGTAGGGGGGTGAAGTATCGGTGAAGACCTGCGACGGTACGGCAGGGCTGGAACCGTCATATGCCTGGTTGTACAGCAGCGAGGAAGCTCGTGCCGCACCGAGGCAGCCCAGCAGGGACGCCAATGCTGCGGTGACGAGCAAAATCCGGGCGCTCTTGCGTAACATGGACAAGCTCCTGACAGGAGGAATTGTCGGAAACTGGTCGGACAGGATCCCTCAAAACGCCTCAGGGAGCGGCCTGACGTTAGCGCGCCGGCCGCGCGCAGTCAACCGCCTCGCCAGAGGGTTTTGCATGAAAAACCTTCCATCTCAGGCGATGACCGAAAGGGTGTACTTGCCACTGCCGGAGGTGCTGGTGAACATGTTGCCTCCCCCCAGCGTGGGGAAGTTCCTGGTGCTGAAGTCGCCCGTGAGTGCCCCCAGGAACGTGAGGATCTGGAACGAATCTCCGGCCGTGGGGGTGAAGGCGTTCACCAGCGTGACGTCGAGCGTGCCGGCCAGCGAGACGTTGCCGGTGATGTCGAGTGCATCGAACTGGCCGGGCGCCGTGCCGCCGAGCTTGATGTCGAGGATGCCGGAGGTCGTCTGCGTGTAGCTGCCGGCGATCGTGGCGGCCGCGGTGGCGCTGCCGCTTCCCAGCACAAGCGTGCCGGCGTTCGTCACCCCGGTTGTGAGCGTGACGCCGTTATCGAGCTCCAGGGTGGCAGCGCTCTGCACGCTGACCGCCGCGATGCTGCTGAAGTTCGCGTTGACGTCAAAGGTGCCGCCGGAGACGGTCAGCGACTGCACGTTGGAGACCGCCAGGCTCGAGACCTGCACGGTGCCGGACGCCAGGGCAAGTGCATTGCTGCCGGTGCCGCCGGCGATCGTTGTGGTTCCGCTCCAGCTGCTCAGGGTGTAGGTATTGTTGCTGGGGCCTCCGGTCAACTGCGCGGCGTTCACGTTGGAGAGCGTGATCGTGTCGGTCGTGCTGGAGTTCGCGACCGTGATCGTGAGGCTGGCATCGCTCAGCGTCTCGCTGCCGTCGGCGTTCACCTTGATGAGGTTCGTACCTCCCGCTGCGCCGTTGAAGGATACGCCGCCGGTCGGGACCGGGTCGCCGTTGCTGTAGTTGATCACCAGCGTATCGTTCTCGACCGCGGGCGGAGACTCGGAATTGGGACCGTCGACGCTGAAGCTCACGCCGATGGTGATCCCTCCGGAAAGGCTCGCCAGAGGAGCGATGGCCACGACCACGTTGTTCACCAGCACCTCGTCGACGTTCGAGCTGCTGGACGTCTGCCGGATCGTGTAGGTGTTGTTGCCCAAGCTGGTGGGGATCACCAGCGTGCCGGGCATGGCGAACGACTCGATGGCCACTTGCTGGCCCGTGGGAGTGGTGCCGGTGAAGGTGTTCGCATCGCTTGCGACGAAGACCATGGTGCCGTCGATGGCCAGGCTAAAGGAGTTGCCGATTCCGGTGGTCGGGGGCGGCCCGTTCAGCACCTTGGCCGCGCCCGCGTCGGGATCGAATGGCTGGGAGTCGAGCGCGAAGGGTTTGGCCCAGGTGAGTGCTCCGTCCGTGCTGTACGTCGCCTCGGTGTCCAGCAAGTAATCGCCGGCAGAGTTCTTCACCTGGCTCTGGTTCGTGTACCAGCTCACGACGATATCGCCGACCGCGTCAATCGATGCCGTGGGGAAGAGCTGGAAGATCGAGTTCATCGACGGCGGGGCGATGGTCGAAGTTGTCTCGCTCCAGGTACCGCTGGATGCCTGTGTGAGCGTGGCGATGACCACCTCGGAGGTGGGCGGGTTGGCCGTGCCGGCATCGGGGTCGGTCACGGTCACCACGTAGAAGACGCCCGGCCGGGTGGGGTCCACCAGTACCTGGGGTATCACGGAACCCTGAGTCAGGAAGGTCGTGCCAGAAATCTTGCGGCTGCCCGACTGGTCGTTGAACGTGATGTCGCTCTGGCCAGCGCCCAGCGCGGTGATGGTCGTTCCTTGCTGGCTGAGCTGATGGGTCGTGCTGTTGTAGGTGAACACGGCCGCCAGGGTCTGGCCGCTCTTGCCATCGGGCACGATTCCCCCGTCACCGGCCACGGCGTAGCCGGGCTGTGCATGGTAGGCCACATAGAGCGCGCCGTTGGGCGCGAAGGTGACCGTCGCGCCGTAATAGTAGGTGGGCGAATTGCCGCCGGACGACGCGGCGACCGTCACGGGCGCCAGCCATGTCTTGCCCAGGTTGGTGGAGATCGACAGCAGAATCTTCGAGCTGCCGGATGGGCCAAGCTGGGTCCAGACGATGGCGAGGTTGTTGCTTTGCGGGTTTCCCTGGGGGTTGTCGGCGGCAAGGTCCTGCTGGACATCGGACGAGCCTGAGGGAGGCGCATCGACCGTGAAAGGTCCGGCTGTGACCGCTCCGTTCCGAGGATTGAGCGTCACGATGGTGATGCCGGCGTTCGTCGGGTCCAGGTACGACCAGTAAAGGACGCCCTTCTTGCTGAAGACCAGGCTGGAATCGCCGCCCGAAGCGGACGGGAAGGGAATCAGAGGGCTCCAGCTTGCGCCGCCGTCGGTAGAGACGGCCACGCCGTTCTGCGATGCGACGGCCAGGTTGCTGGGGTTGGCGGGATTGGCCAAGATGACTGGCTGGACGAAGCTGGGGCCGCCCGGCACCCCCGGGCTATGGGGCGGTTGCGGTGGCGGCGGGCTGTTCGTGTTGGGCAGGGGCGGTTGTGCCGGCGGCGTGGGCCGCGGGGGTGGGCCAGTGTTCAGCGAAGGGTTGCCGGGCAGGAAGATCGACGGCTGCCGCGCCACGACCAGCGGCCAGTTGTGCGGGTCGTTCGAGATGGGAATGAAGTTTGACCAGTAGAGCTGCACGAACCAGGTGTCGGACTTCGTGGCGTCTTTGAAGTTCGCCATCGTCTCCCAGACATCCTGGCCCGCGAGCGGGTCGCCGATCTCGGTGCCGCCGCCGGTATAGCCGGGGCCCGCGCCGGGGGCGAAAAGTACCAGCCGAAGCCGGTGGCCGTTCTGTTGGCGTTGACATAGGCCTCGGCGTCGGTCGCCGACTCGACCAGTTCGTGCGAGGAGACCACTGTCAGGAAGCTGAGCACCGTCGGGGCGTCCTCGCTCATGAAGTTTGAGAACCCCCTGCCGACCGGTCCGGGATACTCGATCACCGCGTAGGCAAAGTTGTTCGCCGTGTTCCAGGCATGTTGGCCGCCGAAAACAGTCCACGCCGGTTTCGTCCTGGGAACGCTGTAGCTGGCCGCGACGGTGAAGGTCCCAGTGCCGTCGGTGTAGTTGAACGGGTCTCCGGGAGGCAGGAAAACGAGGTAGAGCGTGCTCTTGGGGTCGGGCTTGGGCAGGACGTTGCCGTTGGCGTCCTTCTTCCCCAGGTTGGCCACGAGCGCGGCCTCGACATCGGCGTTCGTGGTCACCTGGATGTTTCCAAGTCCCAGCTTCGACAACGGTGGAGCACCGGCGATGTCATACTCGCCCGCCCAGCTTCCCGAATTCACGTTGTACTGAGCCAGGTCGCTCCAGTAAGCGCTATTGGTCACGTCGCCGACGAACGTGTTGAGCTGCGTGGCCATCGTTTTCAGGGCCGGCGTGTTCCAGTTCCAGTAGACCGTTTCCACCTGGATGTTCTGAAGCACGCTCCCGCCGTGATCGGTCACCAGCGGAACGGTCAGAAGCTGGCGCTCCTCGAGCGCATCGGCCAGCAGTGTCCGCTGCCGCATGCGCCTGGCCCGTCCTCCGCTTCCGCGCCTTCTGAGTGCATTCCCGGCGCTGCGTGTCCAGTGTAGCCATAGAGGTGAATTCATGGTGTTAATCACTCCCTGAATCGTTGAAGTGCCGCCCTGAGCGCGGAGGCGATGCGCGTCGATCGCCGATGGTGGCGGATCGATGTGAAGGCCCGGAGGTGTACGCGACCCGAGCGCCGCCCCGGCGCCGGAGGTGGTGTCTTGGAACCAATCTGCTTGACCTGCACTCTCTCTATCTAACCAACACGCGAAATCCCCTCATGAACGGTTGATTTCTTGCTCCATGGTTTTGTAGTGTCAGCCCGAAGGGACCCCGTCCGCTATCGCGAGAGCCGCCATGGCGGAGCATCCTCAGGTTCCCGGGATCACGAAGCTTCAGATCGCGGCGGAGCTCGCTACCCTTTCCGTGCCAGGGCCAGGGCGAGGCTCTCTCAAGGAGAAAGTGAGGGCCTGGCCGCTTTTTTCTTCCGCATGAGCCGGCAAATCAGGTACAAGAAGCGGGTACTCTGACCGACGGACTTCCGTGTTCTTGCCAGGGGTCTTCGCTGACCTGGGCCAGGCCGCGGACCCCCGCGTCCACTGAATGGCGACTGGAGAAATCATGAGCGTGGATCTTCCGGGGACGATCACGCGGTACATTCACGACCTGGAGGCGGGCGAACCGTCGACTCGGGATGATGCGGCACGCGAGCTCTGTGAGTACTTCTTTGCCGACATGATGGTTTGCGCCCGCAATCGCCTCAAGGCGCTGCACGCGCCGCGGGGCCCGGCCGACGAGGAAGACGTCGCGATCCGCGCGTTCATGAAGGTTTGCCGCGGCATCGAGCGCGGTCAACTGAAGCTCGCCAGCCGGCTGGACCTGACGCGGGTATTGAGGTCAGCGACGACGCGCGAGGCACTGACGATCCACTGCCAGGCGCGCGCCGCGGCGCACGGAGCCGGCAACGACACCGACGACCTCCTGGGCCGGGTGGCGGACCCCGCGCTCACGCCGGACCTACTGCTCCTGGCCTTCGACGCCTGCCAGCGGCTGCTCGACCTGCTGGCGAGTGATGAGCTCAGACAGATCGCCCTCTGGAAGCTGGTCGGCCACACCAACGAATCGATTGGGGCGAAGCTGGGCCGGTCGCCGGCGACCGTCGAGCGGACGCTGGCACAGATTCGGGAAACATGGAAGCATCGCTGGAGCGACGCTGTGCCACATGAACCCGCCAGGCCCGGCCCTCGACCAGGTGCAAGGACGGGCCGCCTGGAACCGCAGGGCCGGGGGAGCGGCGACCCCGGGGATGCCGACCTCTCCCGCATCCTTCGAGACCTGAGCGGACTGGCTTGAGCTGCCTTGTGCAGACCGCGGGGCGAGGCTGGCCTGCCTCACCGGAAGGCCTCCCGCTGATTGCGGGTGGGGCACCGGGCTCTCATGACGGTCCTGGCAGGTGAAAGATCGGAAGGATTCTTGACTCATTCATGTGACCGAGCCACAATCGGCCGGGACCCGACGCTCAGGAAAACCAAGAACCCAGGAGAGGTCTGATGGCTCAAGCAGCCGCGGTGAAGGTCCAGCAGAGTCTGCTTTCGCTCATCCCCGGGTCCGTCGACGAAGGACCGGCTGACCCCAATGCACAAGTTCGCCTGACGATCCGCGTCCGGCCCCGAACGCCGCATGCCCAGCTCGCAGGCACAGTGCACAGCCTGGCCGGGCAGCCGCCCGCGCATCGGCGGCACCTCACCCGAGACCAGTATGCCAGCCTGCACGGAGCCACTCCGTCTGATCTCGAAAAGGTCAAGCTCTTCGCCAGCCGTCACGGGTTGACGGTCACTTCTTCCAGCGTGGCACGGCGGAGCGTGCATCTGGTCGGCACCGTGGCCGCGGTGGAAAAGGCCTTCGGCGTCGAGCTCCGGTGCTACGCGTCCGGCAAGGTTCGCTATCGCGGCCATACGGGGCACGCCACGGTGCCCGCTGATCTCTCCTCCATCATCGAAGCCATCGTCGGCTTTGACGACCGGCCCTACGCCCGGCCGCACTTCCAGATACTCAAGGCCAGCCGCGCCGCGGAGCCAGGCGCGCAGGCCCAGACCTTCACGGCCGACCAGCTCGCCACCATCTACAATTTCCCTCCGGACGCCGACGGAACCGGCCAGGTGATCGGTATCATCGAGCTGTCCGCGCCTGGCGGCAGCGGCTTCCACACCTCCGACCTGGATACCTATTTCCAGGGGATCGGGTTGCAGACGCCGGAAATCATCACCGTTTCCGTGGACGGAGCCCAGAACCAGCCTGCCAGCAACCCGGACGCTCCGGGCAACGCCGACGGCGAGGTGGCGCTGGATATCGAGGTCGCCGGCTCGGTCGCCCCCAAGGCAAAAATTGTCGTCTACTTCGCGCCGAACACCGCCCAGGGTTTCCTTGACGTCATCGACCATGCCGTGCACGACAGCGATCACAACCCGACGGTGATCTCCACGAGCTGGGGATCGGTGGAGGATGCGACCGACCCGGCAGTCAAGCAGATCGACCAGATTCTCCAGGCCGCGGCCGCCCTCGGGGTGACGTTCTGCGCCGCCTCGGGCGACAGCGGCTCGCGTGACAATCCCAATGACCCCGACCACGCCGCCGTGGATTTCCCGGCTTCGAGCCCCAATGCGCTGGGCTGCGGAGGGACCAAGCTGCTCGTCTCCGGAAACAAGATCGCCAGCGAGGTGGCGTGGGAAGGCCAGACCGGCGGCGGTGTGAGCCGCATCTTCCCCGTGCCCGCCTACCAGGAGAACGCCGGGGTGCCGCGTGCTGTGAACCCCGCCGGGCCCGTGGGCCGCGGCGTGCCCGACGTCGCCGCCGACGCCGACCCCTCCACGGGCTACAACATCTACGTGGACGGCCAGGAGCTGACGATCGGCGGCACCAGCGCCGTCGCACCGCTGTGGGCGGGCCTTGTGGCCCGGCTGAACCAGAAGCTCGGGCACAACGTCGGCTTCCTGAACCCCACTCTCTATAAGAACCCCAGCGCGCTCAATGACATCGTCTCCGGCAGCAATGGAGACTACAACGCCGGCCCTGGCTGGGACGCCTGCACCGGGCTCGGTTCGCCGAAGGGAGAAGATATCCTCAAGGCACTGGGTGGAGGTGGATGAAAAACATCCACCCTGAGAACGCTTGCCCTTTCGTGGGAAAAGATGCCGATCTTGTCGCATGAATTCATTAAAAAGTAAGTTTACCAAGTAACAAACGGTAATATCGTTAATTGAAGAGACAAGATTGGAATCTTGTCCCACGAGAGAGGCTTGGGGGGAGAAGCGGGTCGGCGCTTCCCGGCGATTCCCGGGCTACCGCCTGGCGGCCTGCACCCGGACGTCGCCCCAGTTCACGGCTTCGCCGGGTTTCAAGGACCAGCGCGTGGCTTTCAGATAGCCTTCGTTCGATCCTCTTCCGCTCAGGTTGATCAGCGGAACATCAACGCGGTACTGGAGGCCGGGAATCAGGCCGGTGATCCGGAACGAGCCATCCTCGCCAGTCACGATCCGCTCTTCCTGCCGGAACAGCCAGGGGCTGCTTCTTCGCTCGCCCAGACTCGCCGCCTCCAGCAGCACGTGGACACGCGGGCGACCCTGGTCATCGACGAGCCGGCCTGTGACCGTGCCGGTGGATCGGAGAGTCAGGTGAACGGGCGCTTTCTCGTGGCCGTCGAGGGTGATGACGCCGCCGAGCTGGTGCGCCCGGTCCACAACGAGGACCGTGTCTTTCTTGCCCGGTTCCTCGTGCAGACAGCGGAAGACGGGAGTCTCGCCGATCCGTTCGAGCACGTAGGATCCGTCGGTATGAAGCGGCCGGCCAGCAGCCAGGGGCTTGCCGTCCGGTCCGTCCACCTGGATGGTGACGGGACAGCCGGGGTCGAGCGCAAAGTCCTGCGTGAGCACCTGGAGTGAGTGCATGCGCGTGTAGGCCTCGACGGTCTTCACGGTTCCCGGGATCTCGATGCGGCGGTATTGCTTGGAGAACACCTTGAAGTCCCTCTCGAACTCCTGGCTGTCGGCAATCTGTTCGAGCAGGTGTTCGTCCGGCGGCTGCGCGCCGAGGAAGCCCTTCTCGTGGACGAGAGCGGCGAGCAGGCCTGGCCCGGGAAGCGCCACGAGCCGGTAACGGCCGTCGAAGTCTGTCTGCACCGTCGACCTGAAACGCTTGCTCTTCTCCTCTGGGTGATCCCCCTGCAAGGCGGGGTTGGTGCGGAACGGAAAGTAGCCGATCCTGGCCTGGACCGGCCGGCCGGTGATCCGATGAGTCACGCGCCCCTGCACGACCACGCCGCGGACCAGGGTCAGGTCGCGCAGTACGGGACCATTTCCGGGCGGGATCTCGACGTCCTGGTTGATCGCAAAGAATGGCAGATTCCTGGGATCGATGGTGATACGGCAATCTTCCGACACCGGTAGGCCGCTCAGGCGATAGCGGCCCCGGGAATCCGAGCTGGCCAGGCTGGCACTCTCGTCGTGTTCATGCAAGGAGATGAGTCGCACTCCTTCAATCACTTGACCGGTCTGGCTGTCCCGGATCGTGCCGGCCAGCTCGCGTCCGGGCGCAGCCTTGACCTCGAATCGCGGGCCGTGGATGCGGTAGGAAGGCTCGTCACCGGGATTGAACACGATCGGTTCTTGCATCGGCTCGGAGGTTGTGATGACCATGACCTGCATGCCCGCGATGCTCGGGCCGTCCAGGTCCAGCAGGACGATCCGGTCGCGGCCAACGCCGGTGAGGCGAAACTCGCCCCGCGCATCGGTCCGGGCCGCAGGAGCATCGGGGTAGAACGCGAGGGCAAGCATCCTACGGAAGCTGTACAGGGCCTTCGCCTGCTCCTCGCGGTCGGTACTGCGAGCCTGGCGCAAGAACTCACGCGCGTTTCGACTGTGCGGCTCGATGATCATGAACACCGATGCGCGCACGCCGGCGATGGGATGTCCCTGATCATCGACCACTTTGCCCGTGATCGGCACGTCGTCCGCTGTCAGCTTGAGGTCGAGCTCGTGTCCGGCGTCATCCGCCTTCGGCAGATCGATCCAGGCCGTCGCCCAGCCGGGTGCGATGGCGGCGAGCGCGGGGATTTCTTCAGAGCTATTGCCCCTGTGCAAGGCGGCGATCACCGCGCGCGGCAGCGTGAAGGCAAACCGGCCCGCGTGGTCGGAAGTGGCATGCTCGGTGGGGATGGCGAATTCCTCCCCCGTGATCGAATTCATCTTCGGATCCAGCACGATCTTCGCCCCGGGTACGGGCCGTCCTGCGGAATCGACCACCCGGCCGCGGATCTCTACCATCGGACCGGTCACCTTGGTCCGACGAGCGGGGGCGTTCGCAGCCGGTGAGCGCGAATCACGTGAGGCTTCGTTCTGTAGTCGAGTCGCGGGCGGTGGATCTTGCTCCCTGGCCGTTGTCACGACGAGACCGAGACCCAAACCCAGACCGATGGCCAGGCAGGCCAGTAGCGCGGTCGGTAAGCTTCGGAGGACGGCCTCAAACGCCAGCGACCGCCCGGCGTTGCGGGCCAGTGCCTGTATTGAAGTTGGGACGGCCGTGCGGCAGCCCGGTGCCGCGCAGGAGCCAGCCCGCGCACCGCGTTGTGGCCTCGATGAGCGGGCGTGGAAGAAATGGATCTCGCAACCATGACGGCGATTGGCCTGGTCCGATCAGGATGCTCAGCTCGATCCCTCTGCGTGTGAGCCGATGCCTGAGCCGCTTCCGCGCCCGGGCCAGCCGGGAGAGAACCGTGTTTCGAGGGCAGCCCAGCCTGCGTGCAATCGACTCGGCGGTCTGACCGTCGAAGTAGTGCAGCACGAGCGGATCTCGAAAGACGCCCGGGAGCCGTTCGATCTCCTCGTACAGCGAGGACCAGGAGCCGTCTGGCGGCGGGGTGGCCGCTTCGTCGGCGTCCCGGGAGATCATTCCCGCGTTAGACTCGACTCGCCTGCGCCGGGCTGCACGAGATCTGGCTCGCGCGGCGACTCGCCGGGCTGTGACGAAGAGCCAGCCGCCCAGCGCCTGGTGATGACGAATCGAGCGGGCCTTGCGCACCAGCAGAAGGAAGGTTGCCTGGAACGCGTCCTCGGCGTCGTTCGGGTCGTTCAGCCGCTGCCGGCAAACCGACAGGACCATCGGGCTGTGACGCTCGACGAGCATGCGGAATGCGGCTTCCGCGGCAGCAGGGTCGCCCGGGCTGACGAATTGCTCCAGCACCTCGCCGTCGGTGAGCGAGCCGGCGGAGCCGAGCGAGTGCAGCGTCGCGAGATCGCCGCACAGAGTGGCGTGGGTCCCTGGTGCTTTCATCCGTGCTGGAGTCCGGAAAAGGGCCGTGCGTGATCAGCGAGTCCCCATGACCCGCCTGCTCTTTCCAGGAAGAAAGAGCCACGTCGACGCCCCCTGATTCCCACGAAATGCGTCCCGGCGTGCCGGAAGACCCGGGCGGATCGTGTGCTCGAGGCTCAGGTCCGGTGAAAGTTCACTGACCCAGGAGCTCGAGCGTGCGCTTGACGAATGCGGAGGAGGCGGCGACGGCGTCGGCTGGAGCGAGCTTGAGCCGCTGGGCGAGCTCGAACTGGCGCAGATGCTCGGCCTCGAGCTGTCCGGTCCGGACGTAGAGGTTCTCGCAGGCCAGCAGCAGGCAGCGCAGGCCGTACTCGCGGTAGCCTTTGGCATAGACCAGCGCGCGTAGGCAGCAGAACATTGCCTCGTAGCTCAGGAAGACCACGTCGGCCGGGTCGCCCTGGCCGGAGGTTTGGATGTTCACCGCCGCTTCCAGCCGGTCGCCCGCCTTCGCCAGCAGCTCTCCATTCTTCGCCGGCGCCTCCTTGTCCTCGATGAGGTAGGGGCTGTCCAGGCATTTCTGAAAGGTATTGATGATCGCCATGGGTCTGAGATCTCGTGAGTGACGCTCTATCGGTACGCGGGTGGACTTCTTCCGGGAGGCAAGGCTCACTCTGGCCGTACTCTGTGATGGCTCAACCGCTCTTGGGCACTGCCTTGGCTTTCCCGGCGGGCGCGTCTTTTGCGGGTGCGGGAGCGGCCTTCCTGGGCTCGCCCGGGGGGGCGTTCTTGGTCTGTGTCTTGGTGGCGGCCTTGGGTTGGGCGCCGGGCGTCATCGTTTGTTGTGCCTTCTTCATCGAGGCCCCGTATTTCTTGGCCAGCTCCGGATCGATGACCTTGGCAGGAGGCATGGCCTTGGGCGGAGGCAGCGGCTTGTACTCGGTTCCAAGCGGTGCGG
This sequence comes from uncultured Planctomycetaceae bacterium, assembly GCA_963833985.1. Taxonomy (GTDB): domain Bacteria; phylum Planctomycetota; class Planctomycetia; order Isosphaerales; family Isosphaeraceae; genus Aquisphaera. The sequence goes on along the minus strand of CAWIAD010000001.1, from coordinate 2,617,314 downwards.
AGACCATCGAGGAGAAGCCGCCGGATGTCGTCGTCAGCATGGGTACGGCCGCGGCCTGCATCGTCGAGATGAGCGGGTCGGGATAGAGGCCGAAGAAGATGGCGACGAACGCACCGATGGCAATGGGCACCTCGACCGGACGCCCCGCCAGCGCCAGCCTGCGCCCGCCGCTCGGCTCGCGCAGGTACATCGCCTTGAGCACGCGCACGTAGTAGAACGCCGAGACGACCGAGTTCATGAGCCCCAGCGCCACCAGTCCCATGAGGGTCAGCCGGGTCTCGGCGTGCTGCTGGTTGAGGGCCTCCATGAACATGTAGAGCTTGCCGAAGAACCCGGCGAAGGGTGGGATGCCGATGAGCGAGAGCATGAGGATCAGGATGCAGATGGCCAGCAGCGGCGACTGCGTGCCCAGGCCGTTGAGATCGTCGATGTCATCGGTTTTCTTATCGCGCACCAGCCAGGCCGCGACGGCGAAGGCGCCGATGTTCGTGAAGGCGTAGACCACCAGGTAGTAGAGTACCGAGCCGGCCGCGATGGCGCCTCGGCTGGAAACGCTCGCGGCCGCGACGCCCACCAGCATGTAGCCGGCGTGGGCGATCGACGAGTACGCCAGCATCCGTTTGAAGTTTCGCTGCGCGAGCGCGGCGAAGTTGCCGTAGGTCATCGTCACAGCCGAAATCACCGCGATCACCCCCAGCCACCCAGGCCCCATGAGCGTGTTCGACGGGTGCGACCAGGGTTGCAGCGCGTGCAGGAAGACCTTCATGAGCACGACGAAGCTGGCCAGCTTGCTGCCTGTGGCGATGAGAGCCGTCACGGGCGCGGGGGCTCCTTCATACGCGTCCGGCGCCCACTGGTGAAATGGCACGGCGGCGATCTTGAAGCCGAAGCCAACCATCATGAGCAGCAGCGCCGTCGCTCCGGCCACGTTGCCGGAAAGGCCCTGCGCGGCCGGGCCCGACGACGCCAGGGCGATGCGGATGGCCTCGAACTGGGTGGTCCCGGTCAGGCCGTAGACCATGCTCAGGCCGAAGAGGAAGAGGGCCGAGGAGACCGAGCCGTAGACGAAGTACTTCAGCCCTCCCTCGGGCGACCGCCGGCGCGTTTTCTCGAAGGCGGTGGTCAGGTAGAGGCAGATCGTCATTGTCTCGAGCGTGAGGAACAGCGTCACCAGCTCCTCGGAGGCGGCCAGCAACATCATGCCCACGGTGGCCCAGGTGATCAGCGCGAAGTACTCGCCCCATTCCTCGGTGAACGACCAGGTCATGGAGAGCCAGATCACGAGCCCGAGGATCGCGATGAAGATCACATTGAACACGCCGGTCTGCATGTCCGCCGACAGCGTTCCCAGGAAGATCGCTCCGTTTGAGCTACTGAAGTACTCGGCCAGCGACGGGCTGATCCAGCCGGGGACATCCTGGACGTCACCTTGCGAAAGTTGCTGCACTTGCATGAGCCCGATGGCGCTCAGGAGCGCCAGCACCACACCGCCCAGGGCCAGCCAGCCGATCGCCGTGCGCCGCTTCTCCGGCGTCATCCGCCGGGCCACCGCCAGGTCGGCCAGCAGCACCACCAGCCCCCACGCCGACAGGACGATCGCCGGAGCGAGGTACCAGAAATCGCGGAAGTCGACGGCGGGTAGATTCGGGTCCATTGGGCTTACTCGGATTCCGGGTGGCCAGTGGCCAGCAGCCATCGGCCAGTGATCGCGAAGGCCAGTCGCCGCCAGGCTGTGGCCGTGAAGAGACTCTTCTGTGCAGGATGCAGACGAATGTTCAAGCCATCGTGACAGCTTTGCAAGTCAAGCTCACGAGTCGACGGCCTTTCCCACTGTGCACGGCCACTACCCCGACATACTGTCATAGCGGTCCACGTCGGCGGCGTGCCAGCGGCGGTAGCACAGCAAGATCATGCCGATGCCCACCGCAACCTCGGCGGCGGCCACGGTGATCACGAACAGGGCAAGGATGACCCCCGGCAAGGGACCGGCGTTCGGCGGTGCCGTGCCATATCGCCAGAAGGCTACCAGGTTCACGTTCGCGGCATTGAGCATGATCTCGATGGCCATCAGCACGGCGATGGCGTTGCGCCGCAGCAGCACGCCAACCAGCCCGATCGAAAAGGACGCCGCGGCGAAGTAGAGGAACCAGCTCAGCGGAATGTCGGATGCCATGGGAGTCTCGCAATCAGGTCAGAGAGCCTTGGTTCCGGGAGCGCCGCTGCCGACCACCAGGCTGGCGCCAGGCGCCGTAGCCGGTCCTGTCCCGGCGGCCTGCTTCACGAGCCGGCCGCCAGCCGGGCTGACACCCGGATCATCCTCTTCTCGGTGGGCCAGCGCGATCGCCCCCACCAGGGCGACCGTGAGCAGCAGCCCGGCGACCTCGAAGGCCACGACGTAGCGCGTCATGAGCTCGTTGCCCACGGTGCGGGCCATGTTGTTCACGGCCTCGCGGCGCTGCACCGTCGCCCTGTCCGAGCCGGCGTCGGCCGCGATCGACGGCCGGACGTTCGCCTCCGACCAGGCGCTCCGGGCGGCGGGAGCCACGGCATTGTTGATGCCGAAGCAGAGGATCGCGAAGATGCAGAGACCAGCGATGAGGGCTGGAACCTTCCATCCGCCGACGACGATCGTGGTGTCGTCTCCCTGGATGTTGCGGGTGAGCATGATGCCGAACATCAGGATGATCGCCACCGCGCCGATGTAGACCAGCACTTGCAGCGCGGCCAGGAACTCGGCCTCCAGGAGCACGAACTGGCAGGCGATCGTGAAGAAGAAGGCCACCAGGAAGAGCGCGGCGTGCACCAAGTTGCGAGCCAGCACGGCGCCGAGCGCCGTAAGCAGGCCCAGGGCGGCGATCAGCAGGAAAACGTACTGAATCACGGGCTCTCTCCGATTCGCTCGAATCTCCAGACCGTTGATCGTCTCGCGCCACCCGCGCCCGCAGCTTCAGGATCGCACCGCGTGGCTGACCGGGTCGCCGGCTCGCAAATGGCCCACGCTTGGCCATTCCGACCCCAGCGGCACCCGGGCGGTTGCCAGGCGATTGAACAGAAAAACCACATAAACGGTGAGGACCACCAGTATGCCCGTCACCGTGAAGCCCTTCAACCAGTTGCCGAGGGTCAGGTAACCCGGGCGGATGACCATCTCGTACCAGATCCCCGCGATCAGGATGTTGGCAATGGACAGCGGCACGAGGTACTTCCAGGCGAAGTTCATCAGCCGGTCCACCCGCATCCGCGGCAGCGTGGCCCGCACCCAGAACATGATGAAGATGAACGTCAGCACCTTGAGCGAGAACACCGTGACCAGGACCAGGTCGGCGAGCACCAGCGAGAGTGTCGAGTCCTCGCTGATCAGGTTGGTCGGGAAATCGACGAACGGCAACGGCGTGCCCCCGCCCAGAAAGAGCGCCGTGGCCAGGCAGCTGATCGCGAAGACGCTCAGGTACTCGGCAAGGAAGAAGAGGCCAAACCGCATGCTCGAGTACTCGGTGTGGTAGCCGGCGATGATCTCGGACTCGGCCTCGGGCAGGTCGAAGGGCGTTCGGTTCACCTCGGCCGTGCTGGCAATCAGGAGGACCACAAACGCCAGGAAACCGGGGGGCGAGCAGACGAACCAGCCGAACTCCACCTGCCGGCCAAAGATCGTCACCAGGCTCAGGCTGCCGGCCCAGAGCACGATGGGGATGGTGGAGAGGACCTGCGGCACCTCGTACGAGACAAGCTGCGCTACCGCCCGCATGGCTCCCAGCAGCGAGTACTTGTTGCGGCTGGACCAGCCGGCCAGGAAGATGCCCAGCGGGCTGATGCTGGAGACGGCGATCAGGTAGACCAGCCCCGAGGGGAGATCCACCGGAACCAGACCCACCGCGAAGGGGATCACCGCCATCACCAGGAACGAGGACACGATCACCAGCACCGGCGCGGCCAGATGCACCCAGCGGTCCGCGCCGCGAGGGACGATGTCTTCCTTGGTAATCAGCTTGATGGCGTCGGCGATGGGCTGCAAGAGACCCAGCGGCCCCACACGGTTCGGGCCGATCCGGTCCTGGAACCGCGCCGCCACCTTCCGCTCCAGCCACACCATGTAGGCCACGATCCCCGGGAAGATCCCGAAGAAGCCGACCAGCAGCCAGAGCGCCCAGACGATGATGGTCGTCCAGTTCAGCTCCACGAGTTGCTGCGACGGCCAGTACGGCATGTCCACGGCCAGCGGAAAACCTGTCAAACCCACCGCAAGACCCCCTTGGCCCACGCGTAGGCCAGACCGACCGCCAGGATCACCAGGAAGACGATCATCTCCACCAGTGCGAACGCTCCCAGGCCGGCGTAGCTCACGGCCCAGGGATAGAGGAAGACCGTCTCGATGTCGAACACCACGAACATGAGCGCGTAGATGTAATACTGGATCCGGAACCGCACCCAGGTCTCGCCGTAGGTACGCACGCCGCACTCGTAGGTGTCTCCCTTGGCCAGCGACTTCTTCCGGGGGGCCACGATCGCCACCACGAGAATCGGCAGCACGCCGAAGGTGATCGCTACCAGGAGCAGCACGCCGATGAAGATATAACTGTTGATAACCATGAGAAAGGGCTCTTTCGTCTCGAGGAGTCGCCGACGGCCGCGATCACGCGGATGCGGCGTCGACGGTCTCCACAGTGGTTTCCGCGTCGACGGCCACCTCGGTGATCTCTCCGTCGTCGCGCCGGAGGCGGATGGTGCCCTGCTGGCAGTAGGACGCCTTGCCCCCCATCTCGATGCCCCCCACCGGCCGCCGGCTCTCGCCTTCGACCACGCCCTCGACGCGGGTCAGCCAGCGGCGGTGGCCCACGCGCACATGCTGGGTGATGCGAAGCCGGGTTCCGTGCGCGTATGTGGGCTGCGGGGGTGTCGGAATCATGGTGAGCTTCGTGGCCAGGGCTCCAGGGCGGTGCGTCGCGCCAGGACCGTATCGAAAGCCCTGGATGGTGCCGCGCAAGCACGCCGCGGACAGTTCAGAGCGATCATCTTAAGGAGCATTTCCCCGCGCGGCAAGACCTCAGTCCGGCGCGGCGCCGATGCCCGCGCCGCCGCCGTTCCGCGGGGCGTCCCGCCGTGGTGGGGCCGCCGGGCCCAGCTTCACGACGAGACGACGAGCGCCGCATCCGTCCCCGAGACGCCGCCCGTGCCGGCCAGGAACGTACCACTCGAGCTGATCAGACCGGTTGTCGGCTTGCCCCGCACGACGATCCGGACATACCTCGTGAGGTGCTGGGCCAGGTTCGCCCGCGTCAGGGTCACGACCATGCCGCTGGGGTCAAGCACGGCCTGCGTCAATGTCACCAGGCGGACCGGGCCGTTCCGCCGCGCCGGCGGGAGCAGTACCTCGTAATTTGACAGATTCGTCGCTGACGCCGCGTTCATGGGCTGGCTGAACTGCAAGCGAAAGGCCTCGACTCGCCGCGTGTGTGGCAGATAAATGGCCTGCACCGAGGGCGAGACCGTGGGAGCCGGCGGATCGGTATTGACAATCGTCAGCGTGGCCACGATCGGGCTGGCAATCGGCGCGTTCTGCTGCGGATTGCCGATGTACAGGTTGACGAGCTTGTTGCCGTCGGACAGGTGATCATCGATGATCGGGATGGCGATGGTCTGGCTGGCCACACCATCGGGGAAGGTCACGAAGCCGGCTACCGATTCGTAATTGACACCGTTTCTCGCGCTACCATCCGCTGACACGAAATTGACCGTGAAAGTACCCGCCGTTCCGCCCGTGCGAGCGATGGTGATCAGGGCCTGCGGCTGATTCTCGTAGACCGCGTAGGAGCTCGAGCTGAACGAGATGGTGCCCGCCAGTCGGGCACCGCTGTAGACGACGCTGACGTTGTCCAGGTCAAAGTCAGCGTACGAGGTGGTGGAGTTGTCGGCCTGGAAGCTGACACGCGACTGATAGGGTCCGAGACCGGAGACCGTCGTCGAGTTGAACACCGTGACTGCTGAACCGCCTGTCGGCGTGAGAACCAGTGAGACCGTGGCCGCCTCGAAGTTGATCTGGGCCTGGGCGTGAATGAATACCCCGCTTGCCAGGTTCAGCGTCCCCGTCAGGTTTGCTCCCGTGACGATCGCCGAGTTCAGGCTGAGATAGACGAGATCGTTGGTCGTGTCGAACCCGAAGGCCAGTGAGCCGTCGTAGATTCCCTGCTGCGGCGCGATGCTTGCCGCCTGGCCGCTGGTTCCATAATTCGTTGTATTCAAGAGCGCGAACGACATCCCAACACCGTTCCCGCCCGCCGCGGTAGGAGTCACACGAAAGTCCCAGGCCGCGGTGGCCTCGTTGAAGGCTCCCGTGTCACTGGTCACGAACGAGATCGAGTTGTTGTTGCCGACGACCGGGCTAGTCGGCGTCGTGGCAAGCCGCAGGAAATTGCCCGTCGGTCCACCACTGAGAATCGTGGCCTGCGGTGGACCAGCCACCTGCTGGAGACTGTAGTTTGTACCACCCGTTCCCTCGAACGTCTGCGTCGTGCTGAGAAGCTCCCGGCTCTCGAGCGATTCCCATCCAGACATCGCGTACTCGACACCGGAGCGCACCGGCCGACTCTTGCGAGTGCTTGCCTTACCCCGCAGCCACAGTCCCACCACTTTCCACGGCTGATTGAATTCGATCATGGATCGTTCTCGCCCGTTGCAACGTCACTGGGAGGTCAAAGCCGTCTAGCTCGCGTGAATTACCTATTCTAACAAATCACTGTCGAGTTGGTACCTCAAAGTGACTGCGGCCTTCTGATTTTGCCTGCGGCGCGCAGGCACGCACAGCTTCATTCGAGCGCAGAGACGAGTCGGGTCGCGTCGCGTGGCTGGCAATCAGAGAGTTTCCGCTCGTCGGCCTTCCTTGCCGCCGAGTGACGAAGCTAGGCCTTGGCAGGCTGCGGTGCCGGCCTGGCTGGCGCGGCGGGCGCTGGTTTGCCACCGCCGAGTGCTTTCTGAAGCCGCTGGTCCTTCTTCTTGGCCACCTTGCCGCGCTCGGTCGTCTCGTCGCTGCTTGCCCAGGCTTCAGGGTGTGTCTTCGCGTAGTACTCGCTGGAGACGAGCAAGTCCTGGAGGCTGTAGATATGCGTCTGGTGGCGCTCGTAGTTTGACAGCTCGAAGTTCTGGTCCATCTTGATGGCGTCGAACGGGCAGTACTCGGAGCAGAGTCCGCAGTTCATGCAGACGTCCATGTCGATGTAAAAGTCCTCCGGCAGCGGGACGACAGTGCCCTTGGGACTCTTGGCCTGAGTCATCCAGATACACTGGGGCGGGCACACCTTGGCGCAGATGTTACAGGAGGTGCAGCGGACGTTGCCGTCCTCGGTGTCGTAAACGAGCATTGGCAGCACGCGAAACCGCTCGTAGACCGGCAGCCGCTCGTCGGGGTACTCGACCGTGAAGAGCCCGTCGGTCCGGTAATCCTGCTGGACGCGGGGCTCATGACCGCGCTCGGGCTTGCGGAAGAGGTCAACGATCAGGTGCCCGCCCCCGCGCCGGCTGAACCCCTTGCCCGCGGCAATATCGCGCCAGAATGTGAGCAGGAACCGCCGCAACGTGATGAGATGACCGCGGATGACGCCTTGACCGCTTGGCATTTCTACTTCCCCTCGCAGCAATGGCCCGTGGCCCAGTACCCGTGACCGTCCAGTCGAATTGAAGCAATCATTGGATAGAGATTTCGTCGTTTTTCTGTCCTGGCCCACGACGATGTCTGATGAAAACAAGACCGCGGATCGCCCCACGGATGGGTCTGCACCAGCGATTGTCTACTGCCGAATGCCCGCCGTCCACTGCCGACTGCCCGCGACTCCCCGCGACTTGATCCACTGCAACCCGACCCGGAAGGGTCAGGAGTCGGTCGACAGCCACGAGTCGGCAGAGAGCATAGGCGACCGGGCCCGGCGACAGGACTGGTTGAGGCCTTCGCTCGTCGCGTGCAGTCCTTGTCGGCCGTCAGGCCCAGTTGGTGCGGCCCGAACCACAGGCCCGCCGGCGATCCATGGGGGCAGGCCGCCTGCGACAGCCTCGGCCAGACAGTCGGCCCAGAGACGCACACCCGAGATTCCTGCAACTCACAGAAGCCATCGACCACTGCGATCTCGGAGCACACAGAAGGGGAAGCCGAGCCTACGATTCCCCATCTCATCCTCCGAGCGCTCCGTTGTCGACCATTGCTGTTCTGCTTACCTCAGCCCAAAGCTCGCAGCCCACAACGCATGCCCTGCTGCCTACTCTTGACAGGCAAGAATGCCTGTCCTCCCCTTCCTCGGGAATGCCTGTCCCCCCTTCCTCTTGACAGGCAAGAATGCCTGTCCTCCGGTTCCTCTCCACTGCCCACTGCCGCCCTGGTGGGCCTACAAGCTGCCCACTGCCGCCTTGGTGGGCCTCGCCTGCGGCTCGACCCACCCTACAAACTGCCCACTGTCGCCTGCCCACTGCCGCCCTGGTGGGCCTCGCCCGCGGCTCGACCCACCCTACAAAGTGCCCACTGCCGACTGCCTACCGCCCATCACCGATCCACCTCGCCGAGCACGATATCGAGGCTGCCGAGGATGCCGACGACGTCGGCGATGGTGTGGCCCAGGCACATCTGCTCGAGCGCGGTCAGGTTGATGAAGCTGGGACTGCGGACGTGGTAGCGGTAGGCTGTGCCGGAGCCGTCGGCGACCACGTAGAAACCCAGCTCGCCCTTGGGGTTCTCCACGCGGGAATAGGCCTCGCCGGCGGGAACCTTGATCTGGTAGCTCTTCTTGCCGGGAAGGATGGGGCCGTCGGGGATGTCGCGCACCGCCTGCTTGAGAATCTTCGCGCTCTCGCGCATCTCGAGCAGGCGGACGTAGTACCGGTCGTACAGGTCGCCGTTCATGCCGGTGATGACGTCGAAGCTGAACCGATCGTAGATGCCGTAAGGCGCGGCGCGGCGGATGTCGTAAGCGACGTTCGAGGCACGCAGCACCGGGCCGGCCGTCGAGAAGCCGATCGCCTGCTCGGCCGTGAGCACGCCCACGCCCTTGCAGCGGTCGAGCACGATCTCGTTCTTCGATAGGTAGCGGTCGAGCTCATCGATCTTCCTGTCGATGCGGTCGTTGACGATGCCGCGGCAGCGCTCCAGCCAGCCGGGAGGTAGGTCGAAGGCCACGCCACCGAACCGGAAGTAATTGCACATCATGCGGCTGCCCGCGGCCCACTCGAAAAGGTCCAGGATGAGCTCGCGCTCCTCGATGGCATAGAGCGCGGGGGTAAGAAGGCGCCCAGGTCATTGAGCAGGAACCCGACGGACCACATGTGGCTGGCGATGCGGGTGAGCTCAGCCATGATCACGCGGATGTACTCGGCCCGTTCCGGCGGCTTCGCGTCGTCGCCCATGAGCTGCTCGACAGCCAGGGCATAGCCGAAGTTGTTGCCCATGCTGGTGAGGTAGTCGAGCCGGTCGGTGAACGGGAAGTTCATGAGGAACGTGTTCCGTTCGCCGATCTTCTCGTGATTGCGGTGCATGTACCCCATCACAGGCTTGAGGCCGACGATCGTCTCGCCGTCGACCCGCAGGTTGAGCCGGAATACGCCGTGCGTGCTCGGGTGCTGGGGCCCCATGCTGACAACGAACTGGTCGGTGTCAAGCTCGTGTACCTCGACGCCGCCGGGCATGAGCGGCTCGCCCTTGGGGTCGGAATTGCTGGAGAGGCTGGCCCAGTCGGTATAGCCCTGCGGCACCTTGAAATTCGTCCCGTGGGGGCTGATTTCCTCGGCGCGGAAGTGCTGGCCGAAACCCTCCTCGACCCGGCTCGGGAAGACCTTGGCGGGGGCTTCGTAGTAAGGTTCGAGGAAGTCCTTGCGCAGCGGGTAATACGCGTACTCTTCCCACATGAGGATGCGCTTCAGCTCGGGGTGGCCGATGAAGCGCACGCCCATCATGTCGTAGACCTCGCGCTCCTGGAAGTCGGCCCCGCGATAGACGTCGTAGAGCGATGGGACCTCCCCCTGCCCTTCGGCCTCGGCGGTGCGCACCCGCAGCTCGATGAGGCTGCCGGGGCTAGAGGTGCTATCAAGCTGGTAGTTGACCTCGATACAGTCCTCGTAGTGGACGCTTTGCAGGCTGGCCAGATAGTCGTAGCGGATCGGGTTCCGGTCGCGCAGGTAGAGGGCGGTCGCGATGAGCTTCTCGGCGGGGATGAGCAGGCCGGCCTGGACGATCGCGGCGGTCCCGGCGCCGAGCTCCGTGTCGATCCGCGCGGCCAGCGCTTTGAGTCCCTCGTCACCCAGCCAGACCAGGCTCGGCCGGGCCACGGCACGCTTGCCCTTCTTGCCGGGTTTCGCCGCCGGTGCGGGCGCCGCCGGTGCCGGTGCTGGTGCGGCCGCCGAGCCGGCGCCGGGCACGGCCTCGCCCCGCGCCTTGGCGCGGATCATGTCAATCTTGCTGAGCGGCCTGACCGCCGGTGCGGCTGTCCCATTGCCGGAGGGCGCCTGCCCATCGGACTGGGCCTCGACCTCGGACTGTGGCGCCGGGATCTTGGGCGGCTTGGGCAGCTCGGCCTCACGCGCCTCGACTGCCCCCTGGGCCGTCCGCTCGGCGGCCAGCTCCACGGTGCGCAGGTCGACGAGGTCCGGCCCCAGAATCGGGATCGGCACGTCGCGCTCGACGTCGTTGCGATACCACGGCGAATTCGTGATGTGCTCGCCGTCGATCTTCTTCTGGAGCATGATCAGGCCGTTCAGCAGCGCCTGCGGAGTGGGCGGGCAGCCGGGAATGTAGACGTCGACCGGGAGGAACTTGTCGATCCCGGAGACGACGTTGTATCCCTCCTTGAACGGCCCTCCGCCGGTGGCGCAGGCGCCCATCGAGATCACGTACTTGGGCTCGGGCATCTGGTCGTAGAGCCGCGCGATCATGGGCATCATCGTCTTGGTCACGGTGCCCGAGACGATCATCAGGTCGGCCTGGCGCGGCGAGCCGCGGAAGACCTCGGCGCCGAAGCGGGCGATATCGAACCGGCTGGAGGCGGTGCAGATCATCTCGATGGCACAGCAGGCCAGCCCGAAGCCCAGCGGCCAGAGGCTCGATCGCCGTCCCCAGTTGTACACAGTGTCGACCATACCCAGCAGCTTGTCCCACGAGGTCACGAGGACATGCTGCTCGAGTTCCTTCTGGAGCACGGGATCGATCACCGTGCTCCATTCCGGCCGGGAAATCGTCGGATTCGCCATGGTGGGTTGATCTATGCCTTGTTGAACCTTCGGAGCGGTCGGACGCATCTGGGAGCTGCGCCGGGCCGTGTTGCGCCGCAACCGAGCGGGCGGCTCGATGACGCAGAAGCTAACATTGGGAAGCCTCGGCCGAAAGATCATCGTCCCAGTCAGTGATGCGCCATCATGCTAAACCGTAACACCCAGCTTCGCCAGAGGGTACCCATGCCGACACGGGCCCGCAACAACGCGGTCAGTCGGCGTCGCCGACCATATGGTCCGCACCCGCTGCACTGCACTTCCGCGCCGCCTGCATGCCCCGGCAGAACTCCTGCCGCGGGACCCGGGCGCCGCGGAACGGCCTTTGCGTAAGTTTTTCGGGTTCCCGTAAAACGGAGCAGACCCGAAGTCTTGAGCACTGTGCCACTTTCCGCTTCGAGCACGCATACCCATAATGCTTTCATGGAACATCGTAACTTCCAGCTCTCGATCGCCGGACTGCTCGGCCTGGTCGCGTGCATTGCGCTCAACTTCTGGCTGTTCCGGCTGGGAGCGTTGTGGGGAATCCTCGGTTTGAACGTCACCAAGCACGTGGCGATTGCCTTTCTCTGCCAGTCGCTGGGGGTTGATCGCGCCGTTCCACAAAACCCGGGGCTCCCCGCCGGGACAGCGTCCCCGCAGGTTCCGCTGTCCTGACCGGTGCGGACAGCGGCAGGGCTTGCTCGCTTTGCGGGCTGCATCCAGAGCGGCCCGGGTGGCCGCATGGCGGCCTCGGGGCCAAAGTTCGCATGGGCGCGTCCTGCCGATACTCGTACAATCCCGGTGTTCTGCCGCGTGGCATGGTGCCGTTCATGGATGATGATCGGCCACCGCGTTCCTGGTGCCAACAGATCTCATTTCTTCCTCTGCCCGGTCCGGTCGCTTGCCCCGCATCCCGACGCCACACCTCATCGCCTGGCCACGGTCGAGGATCGGGGAGCAGATGCGATGGGAAGCCCGAACCGGTCCGTGGCGGCCAGAATTGGTGAGCGGCCAGGAAAGATTCTGCTGGTCGAGGACGAAGCGATTCTTCGGGGGCTGGTCGCGCAGTTCTTGCGAGGCGAGGGTTTCGAGATCGAAGAGGCCGGCGACGGCCGGGAGGGAGTCGACCGCTTCTGCTCCGGCTATCCTTTCGATCTGGTCTTGCTCGATCTCAATTTGCCCCTGCTCCCGGGGTTGGAGGTCTGCCGGCGCATCAAGGAGCGCAGGGCGGACCAGCCGGTGATCATCTGTAGCGCCGCGATCCTGGACGACCATATTCGCGGCCTGAGCGAGCTGAATGTGGTCTCGTTCCTTTCCAAGCCCTACCATCCCTCCGACCTTCTGGCCCGCATCCGGGGCGAGCTTTGTGGCACCAGCCAGCGTTCGGAGGCAGGGACGGCAGCGCCGGCGCTCGCGGGCCAGCCATGGCGCAGCGACCGGCGCGCGCCCAGGCACGCTCCGGCGGCCCTGTTCAAGCTGCCATTGATTGATTAAGATGCGGGCATGGACGTTCCTTCCACCCCCGCCGGCCGGATCGGCCGCGCCGGTGGTCAAGCTCGTGCTTACTGATCAAGACACCTGTTCGTCGCGAACGCGAGAGGACCGGTTTCATGGCTGGGAAACCGTTGAATCGGCTGGAATTGAGACGTCAGAGCGAGGCCGCTGAGGATCCCGATCCGATCGAGGACGAGCCCGAAGAAGTCGTCGAGGAGGCCGACGAAGAGGAGGTCCAGGAGCGCAAACCCAAGAAGAAGAAGGCCCCGGCCAAGCCCAAGGCCAAGTCGAGCCGGGCGGCCAAGCCTGCGGCCCGGATGAAGATCGTCTGGACCGTCATGAACGACGCCTACAAGGCAGTCGGCACCTTCGACTACACGCAGAAAGAGGCGGCCGAGGCCAGGGCCGCGGAGCTCACGGCGAAGGGCCGCGGCACTCATTTCGTACAACGCACCAAGGAGCCGATGGCCGAGGATGCTCCGGGGATTGGAGCGGTCATCCCGCGCGTCGAGACGCCCCCGCCCAAGGCAGCCGCGAAGCAGGCCGCGGCGATCATCGAGGACGAGGAGGAGCTGGACGAGGAAGAAGAAGCCGATCTCGATGCCGATGATGAGCCGGACGACGAGGAGGAATGAAGCCGCTGCCGTCCGCGTCGCCAGGTTTCACGGCTCACCCCGTGGCGAAGCCCAGGTATTTCGCGCACATCAGCCATGACGGCCCGGTGCGCTACGGCGATGTGCCCGGGTCCATCGGCGTTCTCGAGGCGCCCGATCTTCCCATGCCCATCGGCGAAGCCTCCTGCCGCACGTACGACGGCTCCGGCCTGGCGGTCTGGGACCTACGCATCGGCAAGGAGGAGATTCCGGGCCGCTGGGTCATCATCGACCGAGAATTCCGCCCGGTGACCGAAGGCTGACCGGACCCGCCTGGCGCCCTCCCCGGTGTGACGGACCGGTTCAGCGCGGCCTTGCAAGCGGGGCGGGCCGTGGATTCGTCTTGGGGACCGTCTGCGGCCGGGGCTCGAGCCACCAGGGGGCGGGAGAAAACAGCTTCACGAAGATCACCCACATGGCCGAAGCTCCGGCAATGGCGACGATGTCGACAGGAAGGCTGAGACGGTCCGGCACGATCCGAAACGGATCAAGACTGGCGGGGAAAGCGGGCCGTCTGGCTCTGTAGGAACCCTAGTTCACGAACGTAAGGTCGGCAACTTTCCAGCCCAATCAGTGCGTGCTCGGGGGCCGATGCCGTTGCCATCGGTGTGCGGCCTGGCGCGGGGGCCTGCGCCACGACCGCGACGTGAGGCGGCGGGATGCCCGGCTTCGCCGGTGTTGCAAACGGCCGTCCGTGACGTTCGCTGCGGCCCTCAAGGAACGATTCCAGCTCGCCCGCAAGGTGGTAGGCGGACTGGTGCCGCTGGCCCGGGTTCCTCCCCATCGCCTTGAGGATGATCGCCTCCAGCTCGGAAGGGATCTCAGGGTTGAGCTTGCGGGGCCTCTGCGGCTCGGCCACGGCTAGCCTGGCTGAAAGACAGGCGAGCGGCAGGTCGCCGGCGACATCGAACGGGCGGGCCAGTGTGAGGGTCTCAAAAAGCGTGACGCCCAGCGAGTAGATATCGCACAGGATCTCATTGGCCGGCGCCTTGAGCAGCCGCTCGGGCGCCATGTACATGGGCGTACCCGCGCCGTCGCGCATCTGCTCGGACGTGGCGATTTCCAGGTCGCGGCCCAGCCCCAGGTCGCAGAGGTAGACGCCGCCGGTCGGCCGGCCGTCGAGCAGGATATTCGCCGGCTTCACGTCGCGGTGCGCCACGTGGCAATCATGAATCTGGCCCAGCGCCGCGCGGCCCGGGAGAGCACGCGCGCCGCCGCCGGCACATAGAGTTCTTGCTCCATGGCCACGAGCGGATGGACGAGATGGACCGTTTGACCGCGCTGGTGGGCTCGGCGGCGCTTGATCACCTGCTGGAGCGTGGTTCCCTCGACGAGTGGCATGGTCATGTAATGGACGCCTTCGATCTCGCCAAATTCGAAGATTGGCAGCAGTGACGGCCCCGCCAGCTTGGCCCCGCGCTCCGCTTCACGGCGGAACTGGGCCAGGCGGTGCGGCAGTTTCGCCAGCGCGGGACTGAGCACCTTCAGCGCGATGATGTCGCTCCTGGGATGATGCCTGCGCGCCTTCCAGACATCGCCCTGAGCACCGCTGCCCAGCCGCCGGATCAGCCGGTACGGGCCGAACCGCATGCCTGGCTCGAGGATCGAATCCGCAAGCGGCGCCGCCGATGAGGGAACCTCGCTCACGCGGCTGGCCGGGCTGGCCCGGCTCTTGCTCCGATCGCTGAGCCTCGTGGCCGCCGTGCCGACCACGAACGTCAGCTCGCAATACGATCCCGAGAGCGGCGTAAAGACGCTGGAACCCAGGACCAGCTCACTCCCACGCCGCATCTGTGATCGAGCCAGGATCAACCCGGGCATACCGTAGTTCCTCGCCGCGTGATGGGTTCAGGCCCTGTTGCACAATCAAGGCTAGGCCGGGGGGCTGAGACAACCGCAAGCGTCCGGCGGACCGTTTCCCGAAAGCGACGGCGGCTGAGCATGCGCTGGTCTGGATCGACGCGGCCGGTCCGGATGCGACAATCAGGCACCCGCCCTTTGCAAGGTGAAGAAATCATGGCGTAGGATAGCGGGCCACACTTTGTCGGCCCGACCCACCGCTCGACTGCGAGGCAGAATGAGCCAACCGGCGCAGCCACCCGAGGACCTCTACGCCCTGCCGGCCGACGCCATCGGCGAGCCTCCGCGCACGCTGGGGGGCACGATTCGCCAGCTTGGCCCGGGCCTGATCCTGGCGGCGTCGATCGTGGGCACGGGAGAACTGATCAACACGACGGGGCTGGGTGCCCGGGCCGGCTTCGCCTTGCTCTGGTTGATCGTGCTTTCGTGCGTGATCAAGGTCTTCGTCCAGGTGGAACTGGGCCGATACGCCATCACCCACGGCAAGACCACGCTGGCGGCCTTCGACACGCTACCCGGCCCCCGGCTGGGAACCGCCTGGATCTGCTGGCTCTGGCTGGTGATGATGCTCACCACCCAGGCGCAGATTGCCGCCATGGAGGGCACCGTCGGCCAGGCGGCTCATATGGCCTTTCCGGGTATCTCGCACATCCTGGCCAACGCCGCGGGCGCCGTGGTTCCCGCATGGGGTTCCTTCCTGGCCACACGACAGGAATATATCTGGGCCGGGCTCACCACCGTGGCTGCCGTCCTGCTGCTGCTTTCGGGGGGGTACAAGCGGCTGGAGACCATCACCACCATCCTGGTGGCAGGTGTGACGCTGTTCACGGTGGTCAGCGTGGTGATCCTGCAATGGACGCGGTTCCGGATCACGTGGCCCGACCTCCGGCAGGGTCTGACTTTCAGCTTTCCCGCCTCGGCGCTGGCGCTGGCGTTCTCGGCGTTCGGGATCACGGGCGTCGGCGCCTCGGAGCTGGTGGCCTATCCTTACTGGTGCATCGAGAAGGGTTATGCCCGCAGTGCGGGGCCGCGCACGGCCGACGACGGCTGGGTCCGCCGCGCCCGCGGCTGGATCCGGGTGATGCAATTCGATGCCTGGTTCAGCATGGCCGTGTTCACCATTGCGACGGTGGCCTTCTATCTTCTGGGGGCCGCGGTCTTGCATCCGCAGGGCCTGGATCCGCAGGGCTCGGAGATGATTCCCACGCTCTCGAAGATGTACCTCGGGCCGCTGGAAGGCACGGCGCTTCAGGGCCTGCGCGGACTGACCCGAGTCGGCTTCCTGCTGGGCGCCTGGGCGGTTCTGTTCAAGACGCTCTATGTTGCCACGGCGGCGAACAGCCGGCTCACGGCTGATTTCCTGCTGCTGGCGGGCATCTGGCGACCTGCCGATCATCGCGGCCGCGAGCGCGTGGTGCGACTCTTCTGCGTGGTCTACCCCATACTGGCTTTGGGCCTGTATTACGCCTTCCGCGAGCCGCAGGGTCTGATCAAGGCGGGCGGCATCGCCCAGGCGCTCATGCTCCCCTTGATCGCCGGCGCCACGCTCTATCTCCGCGGCCGCGACGATGATCGCCGCGTCGGCCCTGGCTTCCTCACGGACCTGTTCACCTGGCTCGCCTTCTTCGGCATCACCGCCGTCGCGGCGTACAGCGTCTTCGGGCTGTTCCGGGAAGTTCAGCAGTGGGCCTTCGGCCATTGATCGGCCAGGGCCGCACCCCGAACGTCCGCGGCTCAACGCAGCTGCCGGAGAATCGGGTCGAGCAGTGCCCGGATCATGTCCGAGGCGTCGAAGGAGAACACCACGAGAATTCCCAGAAGCGGAATTACGTAGGTGAAGAGGCTGGAGAGCAGGTTGCCGTCGAGTGTCAACTGGTTCGGCGTGGTGTTCGAGATCCGGCTGATGAGCTCATCCCGGTTCAGCCCCACGACAATCCAGCCGATGACCACGGCCAGCAAGGCGATGAGCAGCTTGAGACCGAAGATGGCCTGGCTCTGATAGGGGATCGGGTAGGAGCTCACGGCCATGAGCAGCGAGAGGGAGCCCACGACCAGGAATCCGAGCAGGATCCAGATCTGGCAGAGCGCTGCGGCCAGCCAGCGCAGGAAGAAGATCGCCATCAGGTCCTCGGCGCGGCGGCCCCATTCCTGGAGGCCCCTGCCCGCTCTGGCGACTGGATGAGCGCTGGACGCTTCCGCGACCGGAGCCGGCAGTGCCCCGCGCACCAGGGTAGCCGCGGATCCAGAGACCTGATGTTCCTTCTCCGAGAAGGCCGTGGTGACCGGGACCCCCTCCCATGAGGCGACCAGGATGGACATGATTGCCTGGCGTGAAGCAGGATCATGAGGGTCGCTCAACGCTTTTTCCATCTTTTCCCGATCATGAAGTTGCTGTTTTGTGAGCCCTTGCCATTTCCAGCCTTCCGGGCGCTGCGCGAAATGTGCTGAACTCGCTCCACCACTGCTCGTCGTGAAGCGCCTTGAGCGCGGTGACTTGCTGATCGATCAGCTCATCCCGATCGTGGTTGCCGTTTGCCGGCTCGAAGAACCAGCGAGCGACTCGCAGAGGCATCCGATCGAGCGCGTGCAGGAGCGGCAGGCGGAGTACGGTCTTCATCAGCGAGTGAAGCCAGTTCCAGAGGATCATGAGACGGAATGCGTGGTAGACCAGAAGTGCCAGCAGGACGAGGTAGAACGCCTGAAAGCTGAGCTCGAAGACCGGGCCATCCATTGAGGAATAATCACCGAGCGCCACCGCAGAGAAACGAAAAACCGCCGGGCTCAGGAAGTAGAAGCCGTACACCAGGACTACCACCGAGTACGCCCAGCTCACCTGGCGGGCCAGAACCCACGGCCACGGCGTGCTGAGTGCTTCCTCGTAGCGCCTGCGCTGGTCGATGATGTCGCAAATGGTACCCCAGTATCCCTCGGAGCAGCAGGGTCTGCGGATCCCTTCCTGCCGGCCGCGATTCCCGACGGCCCGACGGCGGAGCTGAGCATAGAGCCAGCTGAAGAGGGCAAGGAACAGAAGAAGCATCGTGATCATCGGTGACACGCCGCTGGTGATCGAATTCATGCGCGCGAACCGCAGCAGGCTATCCATCGTCGCCTGGCTTGGTGCGTACAGGTACAGGTTCGGCAACGGTTCTTCGTTCGCGCGGCCGAATGCCAGCACGGTGGCGGGGAACAGCACCAGGCCGACGAGGCAGCCCGCGACCAGCGCCGGCGCCTTCCACGTGTCCAGCTTGCCATTCTCAGGTCCGGGATCATCGTGAGGACGGCGGGGCGTGCTGCCGCGGCCAGGGTTGCCAGCATGGCGACCGCAATCAGGGCCGTGGTGAAGAATGCCCCCAGAGCAAGCCGGAAGCAGGAAGGCGCCCGTGAAAATGGTTCCAAGGCGACCCACGGAATCATGACCAGCCGGTACAGGGGAAGCGTCAAGGCGACATAGCCCGTGAGCAGAAGCAGGAAGAAGAAGGGGGCGTACAGGCCAGGTCCAGTCAATGGCAGGGACTTCCCACTGTTGCCGGCAGCTTCGCGCCGGGCGCAGTTCAGGAAGGATCGCAGCTTCGCAAGGTGACTCGCGACCCCGCTCCGTGCCGCCGTGGCGACAGTCGCGCCTGGCCGTGTCTCGGTGCTTGCGGCGGTCGGATTCCGCTCCCACGTCCATACAAGGATGAGGATCCCGACCAGTGAAAGCAGCGCGCTCAGTGCACTGACGGTCCAGAAGAGCACGCGCCAGGCGGGAGTGCACAGGGGAGCAAAATGCCGCGCCTCCCAGTCAGGCAGCGCGTTCGGTTGCGGTTCCGGTTGCGAGAGCAATGATCTGACGTCGAGCAAGTATTTCTCTTCGCCCTGATTCTCCTTGGTTCTGATCACCTTCAATGGATAGAGTCCCCGATATCCAACGACGCTGATCCAGATCGGCGGCTTGTTGAATCCCGAGTGGGGCGGCACGAAGGGCTGGCCATACTCCAGGAAGTTCGGCTCTTTCACCCCGCGCAACTCCGACCGGCGTTTGAAGATCTCCGCGAGATGCCCTACCACGGCGTTATAGACGCCTTGCGCGTTGTCGCTCACGAAGAACGCGTGAGTTTGATCACGCTGATACGTGTAGCTCCATGACTGGTTGGATGGGAACAGGGGGTACGTCGAGCCGACAATCATTCCCCGGAGGTCCGAGATGAATTCGGGATGAGTGTAGAGCAGGTTTCCCTGGGTCGTGAAAATCTGTGCGTCGGGGCGAAACCGCCTGACCTCCCTGGCGAGAAAAATGGTGTCCAGAGGGTCCGTGGCCACGATGCCGACCTTGTCAATCTGTTGACGATTGATGTCCGTCAAGATCTGATCGAGCGTCAATTCGTCCACCGCGGTCGTGAAGAGTGGGGTTTGAGGCTCGATGAGATCACGCGCGTTGTCAAGCTCGCCGAAAGGGACCGTGAGCTGCTCGGCAGTTCGAAGCGCCGGGTTCTGACGACTGTGGAACAGGCCTCTCCGTTCGTACGAGCCGCGCAGCTTGGAGATGTGGAGCGGAAAGGGGTAGTAGACAAAGCGCTGATCGTGATTCGCCTCCCGATTGTCTGCCGCGATCGCGCCTCTGAAGCTCCGGGATCGTGACTCGCCGCCGAACGACGTGTTGGACTCCTGGAGCATGGCGATTCTGGAGGTCCCGCCTGGATCAAGATAATTCAGGATTGCCCCCTCGACATCCTCGTTGCGGTGGGTGGTGGCGTGAAACTCGACGCTGTGCGGAGACACATTCCGGGCGAGCAGAGCCGCGTCCACCTCCATCGCGGTCCCCGAAATGAGATGAAACTGGTCGGCTGGCCCGAGATGGTGATTCGCCCAATCGACCAGCACCTGGTGCAGCGAAGCCTGGCCTCCGGAGAACGTGGGGGCGAGCAAATGAAACGCGGTGCCCTGGGCGAATGAACCATGGTTCGGGGGCAGTGCGTCCAGCTTCTTCACCAGCTCAAGGCACTTTCTCAGGATGACCTTGTCCAGGCCGGCGGTGGGCGTCTCGGGGACAATGAAGACCAGGAGCAGCGTTGCGCGTGCCTCCGGTCCGGCGCCGCACGCCTCGGTGAAGAGTTGCTCCGCCGGACGGCTTGCATCTGGTGCGGCTCCCTGAGTTCTCGGAGCCTTGCGAAACACGAAAAGTCCGGGCAGACGGCCGACCCGCACATCCGCGCAGGTCCGATCAGCCTCGGGGACAACACCCGCCGTCGCAGCCGGCGGTCGAGGGCCGCCTCGAGGTGCTTCCGTTGCCGTCGGGGACGGGGTAGGCGAGTTGACGGTGGGCGTAGCGGGTCCCACCGTCCGGAATGAGTCGAGCACGAAATCTTGAGATTCCACGGCACGCTGAAGGGCACCGATCCATTCATCAAACCGATGACGGTTCGAGCTCTGGTCGGGGTCGGGCATGCTCGCGATCAAGGTCAGAATGGGAGGTGACCCGGGTTGACCGAGGCGCGTGAGCAGCTGATCGGCATTGACGGTGTTCTCACCATCAACCTGGAAATGGTCAATAAGCGGCTGAAGTGTTTGGTCCTCCCAGTTGCCGGCAGGGGGAGGGCTTGAGCTCTTCGGAGAAGCCGGCGCCTGGCTCTCAGGTCCGGCGGAGCTTTTTGACGGCTCCTGCTGGTCGAGGATGGAGATTCCGCGAAGGGTGCCAATCCCCAGCAGGGCGAAAAGCGCCAGGAGCCACCCGGACAATGACGCAAGCTCGAATTGCTGAGCCATCACTCCCCTCCCGCGGACGACCCGATTGAGACTGGCTTCGTTCGAGGTGAGCGCTTCGCAACCTCATGGAGAGCAAGCGGTGGCGAAGCATCCCGAAAAACAAAGGTCAGTGCCATGCCTACAGGATGGAATCCGGAAACAAGCAGCGAGCGTGCAACGCAGCCCTCGCTTTTCTAGGTGAATGCACGCGGGAAGGCGTCGAGCAGAGTGATCATCCGGGTCAGTTTTTATGAAGCTGAATGCGGGCGGACCAGGCGCGGACCGCTTGATCGGTCACTCACGGGTGACAACCAGGGCTGGCAAGGATCGCACTCATTGCCGGGTGCGCGGGGCACTCGGGAGTTGGGGCTCCGCGGCGCAACTCGAGGACGAGCGTTGATCACGGCTTCCAGCTCGTGCGCCAGTGCATCGGGCGATATCAATGTGCCGCGCTCGCGCTCGAGTCACTCATCGAGCCGGTCTCGGCCTACGCGGCGGGCCACAGGAAGGCCTTCCAGTCGAAGCGAATCTCGACTTCCTGGCCCACGGCTGGAGGCGTGAACGGCTCAAAACCGTCGCCGCGGAAGCAGAGCCACAGCAGGGAGGGCGACTCCAGGGGCACGTCGAACCGGAACTTTGCCTCGTCGGGACGGCCATCGGCGGTCAGGGAACTGATCGTGGCAGTCATCCCCGTGAGGCGTACCTGCTCACCGACTTCGAAGGGTCGCCGCTCGCTTCGGAACACTCGGTCGAGGGCCCATCGCAGGTAGCCGTTCCGGGGTTTGATCGCCAGCGTCCGCTCGTCCAGGCGGCGGATCATCACGGAGGGGACAGCGGGCGCCAGGACGCGGGTGTGCCGCGGTATGGACTGTCCAGCCACTTCCCGGCGCAGGATGAGATAACTTGCATTTACCGGGCTCGGCGCGTTCACGATCACCACGGTCCGATCCTCCAGCGACGATCCCAGCGCGGTCTGGACGTAAAGACGCCTCTCGGCCCACTGCGACCCCAGGGGGTTGGCTGCCCGCCAGGGAAGGATGATCGGAGCGATGACCGCGTGCACGGCCACGAGGAACCACGCCAGCGCCCTCGCCGGGACCCGCCAGCGGAAGTCCGACGGAGCGTCTTCGGCGACGAAGACGAACGCCCAGAACTGGGCCAGCAGGCCAGCGGCGCCGATGCCGACGAAGGTGAGCAACCGATCCATCGGGATTGTGGCGCTCACG
This sequence comes from uncultured Planctomycetaceae bacterium, assembly GCA_963833985.1. Taxonomy (GTDB): domain Bacteria; phylum Planctomycetota; class Planctomycetia; order Isosphaerales; family Isosphaeraceae; genus Aquisphaera. Next base: position 2,595,146 of record CAWIAD010000001.1, on the reverse strand, counting down.
GGGATCGCCGCCAGAAGCATACCCACCGCACAGAACCGCGCCCGGGGATCGCGGCGGAGGAGCGGAGCCATCGCGAACAGCAGCACCCCCAGGAACGTCAGCGCGAACCACCATAGGACGTTGGAGATCCGCGCAGGCAGCACGGTGGCCAGGTCCGGTGAAACCGGGGTCCACTGGCCCAGCAGGAGCATCGGCAAGCGGACGGCCGCGGCCGCGAGGAAGCGCGCGGTATCAGTCAACGGGTCGATATAGAGGCCCATATCACGGACGCCGTAGCCCCAGTAGGCCCGGAGGCTTGCCCAGGCAACGACCACCAGGACATGAGGCCAGAGCGCCAGGCAACCGCGGCGCTTCCCCTCGGGGTCGACGCACAGCGCATAGGCGGCCAGGTAGGCGCATGTCCCGATTCCCTCCTCCTTGGAGAACAGGGCGGCCATGAGCAGCAGCGGGGCCAGTACCCCGGCGGCTCGCGAGCCGTCGCGCCTGCTGCGGTCGTGGGCGATCAGGGCCGAGACGCCAAAGGTCGCGGCCACGAGCACGTTTCGATTGGCCAGAAAACCGACGGTGGGGCCGCGCGTCGTCCAGCGCGAAAAGTAAGGAGGCGACGCCCGCCACCCAGTCCGGACCAAGCAACCGTCGGTAGAAGCACGCCGTGGCGGCCACCGCGGCGCCGAGCCAGAACAGGCTGTGAAGATGCATGAGCACCGCGGAGTCCGGCCAGAGCGCGTAATCAAGGCGATGGGTCAGAACCGTCAGGGCCTGGAGGAATTCCGCCTTGAGGATCGGGTCGGTCCACCAGGGGAACAATCCGAGGTCCATGAGACGGCCCGTGCGGACTGGATCCCCATGGAAGAACCGGAACATGTCCGACGGTGGGCCGAGCAGGGCCTGGAAGTGTGGCCGTTCGAGGAGGATCGTCCGATGAAAGTAGTCGTCGAGGATCCACCCGACACTTATCGCCGGCAGCGCCAGCAGTACCGACAGCAATGCCGCGATGATCGGGAGATGACGCATGCTCAGGAGGGATCTGGCGGCGCTCGCGATTCGCCGTGCCGCCGCAGGCGCCCATTCCTCGCTCGACATGTCGCGGACTCCTCTGCCGGCAGGGTCGGGCGTATCGGAAATTCGCGCCGGTGCTGGGCGCCTTGATGCCGGGACCATGCTGCTCAAGGCCAGGATCCATGGTATCGAGGCACGCCCCTCGCGGCGATTGGCCGCGGTCTGCCCTGACGCCGCATCACCTGGTGGCGAGGCCGGCGGAGGTAGCACGGCAGCGAGACCCTCGTCTCCACGACACTATTCACCAGGCACCTGCGCATCGGCGAAGCTGTTTCCGATGCACGTGCCGACGCAGTGCCTCAGGACCAGCGGTACCGACGATCGGAAGGCCAGCGTTCGGGAGGCTCGTGCTCGAAGTGGTGTCCTGGCCGGCGTAATCCATTGTGCGCCCCGCAGTGCCCCGCCGCACCACAGGCGGTCATCGAGCTCAAGCGGGGCAGGCTCCGGCTCAAGACGATCGCTCTTGAGCAGTGAGAGCCTGGGGGATTGGTTTTCCAAGAATGCGCTGCGGAACGAGGGCCGGGGCGTTAGGCTGAGTGTCTCCGGCGTGCCCGTTCGCCCGGCCTGCCGGTCCACCCCAGAGGCACGAACCTGCCGTGATCTCGTTCCTGCTGCGCTTCCGCTACTTGACGGCCGCGGCCACCATGACCCTCCTGGTCCTGCTGGTACTCTTCGGCAAGAAGGTCAGTTATGAGCAGTCGATCGGCTCGTTCTTCGCCGAGGACGATCCGGACATGGCCGTGTACCAGAAGGCGGCCAGCTCCTTCGGAGACGACAACTTTGTGTTCCTGGCCTACGACGACCCGGAGCTGATCACGCCGCAAGGGCTCGAGCGCGTGGCCGAGCTGGCCGCGGCCGTCAGTCCCGACAAGCTGGACGGCGTGCTGCGGGTCGAGTCGCTCGACGCCATGCCGCTCGTCTGGGCGATTGACGACGTGCTGATCACGCTGGACCGGCTGCCGGCGCTGGCACGGAACCTGGCTTTGAACACGGCGCGGCGGACGATCAAGAACGTCGATCTGAAGACCAACGCACTCACCGTGGGAGGGGCGGTCCGCAATGCCGACGCGGCCGGGCGTGCGGCGATCCAGGAACGGCTGATCCGGCACCCCTTGTTCCTGGGAACGCTGATCGACCACACGGGAAAGACCACGGCCGTCGTGGTACGACTCAAGAAGACCGAGCAGCACAACGTGATCAGGACGGTCGAGAAGCTGCGCGCCGCGGCTGACTCGTTCGCCGCTCGCCATGGTCTGGGGCGTCCCGCCGTGGTGGGGCCGCCGGTGCTCCTGGCCGACGGCTTCGCGGCCATCGAGGTCGACGGCCGGCGGCTGGCGGTGGTGGGCATGGTTCTGATCGCGCTGGTGACCCTCTCGGCCGTGCACAGCGTCTGGTGGGCGATCGTCCCCATGGTCGCCGGCTGGACGATCTGGCTGGCGACCGAAACGATCCTGCATGTGTTTCATATCAAGCTGTCGCTATCTGGCGGTCCACTGGTGGCGCAGATCATCGTGCTGACGATGCCGGCGGCGAGCCACCTGGCAATCCACTTCCGCGATGACCGCCGCAAGCACGCCGACCCCGCGCAGGCGGGCCGGCTCACGCTGCGCAGCGTGGCCGCACCGATCGTCTGGACGGCCATCACCGGCGCCATCGGCTACGGCGCGCTGATCACCAGCAATCTGATACCCGTCCAGCAGTTCGGCGCCATCCTGGGCATCTGCACCCTGTGCTCGGCCATCCTGGTCATGGCCATCTCGCCGATCGCCATGATTCCTCCCTTCCCCATGGAGATCCCCGTCCGCGAGGGCTCGAAGTCACGCGTCAGCGCCGGGATGAACCGGCTCACCTTCTGGGTCTTCCGCCATCCGCGGTTGATCCTCTGCGGCGTGGCGCTTGTGGTCGTGCCGCTCTCGCTGGGCATGCTCCGTCTCCGCTACGAGACGAACTACATCAACCTCTTCCGGCCCACGACCCGGGTCGTCCGCGACTACGGCACGGTGGAGTCCAAGCTCGGAGGCATCGGCATTGTCGAGGTGGTGCTGCCCGTGGGCAATGAGGTGACGCCGGCCACGGTCTCCAGGCTCACCCACGTGGAGCAGCAGATCAAGACCATCCCGCTGGAAGACCCACGCTCCATCGCGCAGGTTCTCTCGCTGGCCACGGTGCTTGACCCCGAAGGGCGCCTTGCGGCGCTGCCGGTCGAGGCCCAGGAGCGGATCCTCCGCAACAAGCTGGAACTGATCAACCTTTCCCCACAGGCCCAGCTTCTGCGGACGTTCTGGAACTCCGAGACCGGGGCGGCCCGTATCCTCGTGCGGATGCTCGAGCAGCAGCCCGCGCCGACGAAGACCCGCATCTTTCGCGAGGCCGAGGCCCGTGCCCAGGCCGATTTCGGCCCCTCGGCGTTCCTGACCGGGCTGTCGTACCTCATGACTCGCACCACCGAGGGCGTGATCGCCACGCAGTGGACGACGTTCTTCTGGTCCGCCCTGGGGATCTTGATCATGCTCACGCTGGCCTTCCGCAGCATCAGCCTGGCCGTCCTGGCGATCATGCCGACCCTGCTGTCGGTGGCCCTGGTGCTCGGCCTCATGGGCTGGCTGGCCATCAAGCTGGATATGGCGACGGCCCTGGTCGCCAGCGTGGCGCTGGGCCTCTCCGTGGACGACACCTTCCACTGCCTGATGCAGTTCCACCGCCAGCGCAAGAAGCGGGCGTTCCTGCAGAGCCTGTTCGAGAGCTACAAGGTCTCCGGCCCCGGCGTGATCCTCTCCAGCCTGGCCGTTGCCGTCGGCTTCACGGCGCTGCGGGCCAGCGAGTTCGAGCCGTTCGTGAACTTCGGCACGATGGTGGCCATCGCCACGGCCGGGAGCACGGTGGGCAACCTGGTCCTGCTCCCGGCCTGCCTGACCCTGGGCCAGCACCTGCTGGCCGTCAGGCGGTCAGCCAAGGCCGTCCAGCCGACCGGTGCCTAAAGTCCCCAGAACGTAACGATCATCGAGCCTTACGGAGCAAAGCGATGTCATCCGCCTTCGCATGGGTCCTCCTTAATGGTGCGATCTGGGCTGCCAGCCAGCAGCCGGCGCCGCGCTTCGACGAGTTGCCGGCCCCCTTGCAGCTCACCAGGGAATACTTCCGGACCATGAATCTTACGGTCCTGGCCGTCGATCTCGGCCCCCTGGGCCAGCTCGGCCTCGGGGCGATTCGGCTGCAACTGGATCATGTCCAGCGTGGTAAGGTCCAGGCCGGCAGTGCCCGGGGACGGATCAGCCTCCACTTCAAGGCCGTCGCTCTCGGTGCCAAGCCCCGATACCACCAGAACCACGCCGCCGCCATCAAGCTCGATGGCGAGCCCATGCAGACCAGGTCGGTCCGGTATGAGGGCCAGACGGAGCGAGGCTTGCTCCAGGAGACCATCGACGTCGAGCTCGGCGGGAACGACATCGCGCACCGGCTGGCGTCCGCTCGCAGTCTCGACGGGACGATCGGTGCGGATCCTTTCCGGCTGGGGCCGGAGCAGCTTGCCGCCGTACAGGAGTTTGCCCGTCATGTCCTGGATCCGCAGTTGCCCATCAGACCGCCTCCACCCTCATCGAACCCCGGTGCCACACCTGCCCCCGACCGCCTGGCCATACCCAAGGGTCAGGGCATCTTGAGGAACCAGGATGGCTCCCTGCCCTGCTTTCTCATGAGTGAGCTCAAGTCGTTCGACGATCTGGACGAGCTTCGGGCCAGACCGGGCTCTCACCTTCAGGAGGCCCTCGCGATGGCCAGGCAGCTCGACAAGGAAGGCAAACGTGTCCAGGTTGCCTCCGGAACGGCCGTCAAGGTCCTGGACCAGCTCGAGCGGCCCGAATCCGACGGTTTTCAACGGTTGATGAAAGTGGAGGTGCTCGCCGGGCCATCCCGGGGATTCATCGGCTGGTGCCCGGATCAGCTCGTGGTGACGTCTCTCCAGGACCCCGCGGACCGTGATGCGGCGGAAGCCGAGGGTCTCTGGAGAACGGCCCAGCAGCTCGAGAAGCAAGGGAAGACCGAGCTTGCCCTGAAGACATACCAGGACATCGTCAGGCTGCTCCCGAACACCCCGCGCCGGCGGGGCTAGACGGCGGATCCAGTCGTTGGCAGGCAAGTGAACATGCTTAAGTATTTACTTGCGTTGCAGTTTACTTTGCCGGTTTAGGGAGGACCCTCAGTGCGGCAGGTCTGCGTTCAGTGTCCACGAGCCGCGCGAGTGCCAGAGCCGCGAGATCAAGAGCTCCCGGTGCAGCAGGAACTCCTTGGGCAGCCTTCCATAGAGGTTGAACTCCAGCTCCTCGACGGAGACGGCCTCGCGCAGCCAGGCCTCGCGGTCCACCGCCATGAGCTTCGAGAACTCTTCCATGGTGAAGCCGTTCAGTCCTTCCAGGTCGAAGTCCTCGGGCCGGGGCATCCAGCCAAGCGGACTTTCCACGCCGTAGCCGCGGCCGTGGATGCGGTCGAGGATCCATTTCAGCACGCGCATGTTCTCGCCGAAGCCGGGCCAGAGGAAGCGCCCGTCGGGACCTTTGCGGAACCAGTTGACGCGGAACACGCGGGGCGGGTTGGGGAGCAGGCGGCCGATGTCCAGCCAGTGATTGAAATAGTCGGCCATGTGGTAGCCGCAGAAAGGAAGCATGGCCATGGGGTCCCTGCGCACGGTGCCCACGGTACCGGCGGCGGCCGCGGTGGTTTCCGACCCCATCGACGCAGCCAGGAAGACGCCGTGGCTCCAGCTGAAGGCCTGGTAAACCAGGGGCACGATCGAGGACCGCCGGCCGCCGAAGATGAAGCCGCTGATCGGAACGCCCTTGGGGTTCTCCCATTCCGGATCAAGCGTCGGGCACTGGGCCAGGGGCGCGGTGAAGCGGGCGTTGGGGTGCGCGGCCTTGCGCCCGCATCCGGGTGTCCAGGGCTGGCCCGTCCAGTCCGTCAGCCGCTCCGGCGGCGTCTCAGTCATCCCTTCCCACCAGACGTCGTCGTCCTCCGTGAGCGCCACGTTGGTGAAGATGGTGTTGCGCGTGACCGTCTCCATGGCGTTGCGGTTGGACTGGTAGGAGGTCCCGGGCGCCACGCCGAAGAAGCCGTACTCGGGATTGATTGCGTACAGCCGGTCGTGCTCGCCGATCTTGATCCAGGCGATGTCGTCGCCCACCGTGGTGACCTTCCAACCCTTGAAATGGTCCGGGGGAATCATCATGGCGAAGTTCGTCTTGCCGCAGGCACTGGGGAAGGCCGCGGCGACGTAGGTCTTCTCGCCCTCTGGCGACTCCACGCCGAGAATCAGCATGTGCTCGGCCAGCCAGCCCTCGTCGCGGGCCATGCACGAGGCGATCCGCAGCGCGAAACACTTCTTTCCCAGAAGGGCATTGCCGCCGTAGCCGCTGCCAAACGACCAGATGGCTCGCTCCTCGGGGAAATGCACGATGTATTTCTGCTTGGGATTGCACGGCCAGGGCACGTCCTGCTGCCCGGTGCGGAGCGGCATGCCCACGGAGTGCACGCAGGGCACGAAGAAGCCGTCCCCCAGCGCGTCGAGCACTGCCGAGCCCATTCGCGTCATGATCCGCATCGAGACTGCGACGTACGCCGAATCGGTCACCTGGACGCCAATCTGCGCGATCGGTGAGCCGATCGGACCCATGCTGAAGGGAACCACGTACATCGTCCGCCCGCGCATGCAGCCGTCAAACAGCTCGCGCAGGGTCTGCTTCATGGGAATCGGATCGATCCAGTTGTTCGTCGGGCCCGCCTCATCCTTGCGCCGGCTGCAAATGAACGTCCGGTCCTCCACGCGTGCCACGTCGGTCGGGTCTGACCAGGCCAGGTAGCTGTTCGGCCGTTTCGCCGGATTCAGCCGCCGGAATGTGCCCTTTTGCACCAACAACTCGCAAAGCTGGTTGTACTCGGCCTGCGAGCCGTCACACCAGACGACCTCCTCGGGACGGCAGAGCTCGGCCATCTGTTCAATCCAGGGCCGAAGCTGCGGCAACTCCATACTCACTGCCGGCAGAATTCCGGGCAACCCAGGCCCGATCGTGATCATCATTGGCTGCCTCCTCACGTCCAACTCCGAAAGCCGTGGCCCCTCCATGCCGGAGACGAACGGGGCGACTTCCCCACTCCTGCAAACCGCCGGCCAGTTTCCTCGCCGTGGCCCCGTGTTCTCATTGTAGGGTCCACTACCTGGACCCGCCCCGGAAAGGTACGTCCCGTCCCGGGTTGACCGGCCATCGACCGATGCGTCCTGCATCCGGTCAGGTCTGGCCGGCCTCTGCTCCCTTGCCGCAGCGCATCGTAACTCGCCCGGCAGGAGGTCTCAAGAAGAAAATGCTGCAAATGCAGCAATTCGGGTCTCAGTGCTATGGCATGCGAGGGAAAGAGCATCGCGCCCGGCTAGAGCAAGGTACCATGGAGGATCACCAGGGCCACGCTGAAGTAGATGATCAGTCCGGTCACGTCGACGAGGGTGGCCACGAAGGGCGCCGAGGACGTGGCCGGGTCGAGCCCGATCGATTTCAGCAAGAAGGGCAGCATCGAGCCGGTGATGGTACCCCAGAGCACAATGCCCAGCAGCGAGCACGAGACCGTCAGCCCCACCAGCACCCAGTGCTCGCCGTACAGGTTCGTGAACGAGCTCCCAGAGCGCGATTCTCAAGAAGCCGATTGCTCCCAGGATCACCCCCAGCACCAGCCCCGAGAAGATCTCCCGGCGCATCACCAGCCACCAGTCGCGCAGCCTCACCTCGCCCAGCGCCAGGCGCGGATGATCAGCGTGGCGGCCTGCGAGCCCGAGTTCCCCCCGCTGGAGATGATCAGCGGCACGAACAGGGCCAGTACCACCGCACGCGAGATCTCGCGCTCGAAGAAGCCCATCGCGGTGGCCGTGAGCATTTCGCCCACGAACAGGATGACCAGCCAGGTAGCCCGCTTGCGGATCATCTCCAGGAGCGGCGTGCTCATGTACGGCTCGTCGAGTGCTTCCAGCCCGCCGAACCTCTGGATCTCGCGGGTGGCTTCCTCTTCCGCCACGTCGAGCACGTCGTCAAGCGTGACGATCCCGGCCAGCCGGCCCTGGCTGTCCATCACCGGCAAAACCGTACGGTCATATTCGCGGAAGACCTTGACGGCTTCCTTCTTCTCGTCGGTGACGTTCAGGCTGACGAAGCGGTTGTCGCAGATGTCCGCCACCAGAGAGTGCAACGGAGCCAGCAGGATCTCGCGGATACGCAGGTCGTCGATGAGCCGGTTCTGTGCATCGACCACGTAGATGACATTGAGGGTTTCGCTGTCGCGGCCGTGCGCGCGCACGTGGTCGAGCACATGGCGCAGCGTCCACTCCTTACGCACCGAGACGAAGTCGGGCGTCATGAGCCGGCCGACACTGTTCTCGCCGTAGTTCAGCAGTCGCACCGCGATGGCCCGCTGGTCCGGGGCCAGCAGCGCGATCAGCTTCTCCGAGTCCTCGGGCGCCAGCTCGGCCAGGAGAGCGGTGCGGTCGTCGGGCGACATCGCGTTGAGGATGACCGCCCGCTCCCCTTCCGAGATCGAATCGAGCACCACGAGCTGCGTCTCGAGGTCCAGGTACTCGAACGTCGCGGCCGCGAGCTCCGGCTCCAGCAGCCGGATCACCCGCAGCTGCTCCGCGGGGCTCAGAGCGGCGACCACCTGGCCAAGCTCTGCCGGCAGCCAGTGATTGACGACCTCGCGCAGCGTGGCGTCTTCGCCCAGCTCGATGAGCTCGCGGATCTCAGGAATGACGAGCTTGCCGAGCATCCAGCACCTGCGGAGTCGAGTCGAAAAGTGCCAATATAGCAAGAGTTTACAGCAAGGACAGACCTGCCACCGGGCCACGTCACGAACGGGCCATTCACCTCCCCGAAACGCCACGCCGTGCAGGCATTCGCGCCTGGCGGGCAGAGTGAACAGAAGCGTACCCACCGACTGTGTTATGGCAGACCCGGTCACTCTCCGCAAGCCAGCCACGGAACGATTCTCCGGCCGCGGTGGCATCCACTCCGCGGCACGAAGCCGCCAGCGCACGCTGGCGGTGGCCGGATGGCGGCAGTAGCATGGCGACTGATCAGTGGGCTGTCATTCCCGCGCTCGCTTGACGCACGGCGCTTTTCCTCCCAGATCGTTCGAGGCCACCCATGAAGCACAACACGTCAGGGTCCGAGACCAGTGGCGAGGCAGCAGACGCGCGGCTGTCGCGCCGGCAGTGGATGCGGGCCGGGGCGGCCGCGACGGCGGCGACGTTCACCATCGTGCCGCGGCACGTGCTCGGCGGCGCAGGGTTCGTGGCGCCCAGCGAGAAGATCACCCTGGCTTGCATCGGGTTCGGCACCCAGGCCATCCGCGAGATCGGCGGCATCCTGGCCCGGCCCGAGGTCCAGATCGTTGCCGTTTGCGACGTCGAGAAGGATGGCACCCATTACCTGGAATGGGGCAAGAACCAGCTCCGCGACGGCATCCGCAAGCTCATCGGCAACCCGAACTGGCGTGAGGGGTCAGCGCACGTGCCGGGTGGCCGCGACGTCGGCAAGGAGATCGTGGAGACGTACTACGCCAGGGTGCGCGGCAAGGAGCAGTTCAAAGGGTGTGCCACCTATGTCGACTTCCGCGAGCTGCTGGACCGGGAAAAGGACGTCACCGCGGTGAAGGTGATGACGCCCGACCACACCCACGCCGCCATCGCGATCGCGTCCCTCAAGCAAGGCAAGAACGTCATCGTGCACAAGCCGTTGGCGAACCGCCTGCGGGAGGCCCGGGCCGTCATCGACGCCGCCCGCGCCGGCAAGCTCGCCACGCACTTCCTCCCCGCCAGCCAAGGCGCGGGGCAGCAGCAGGCGGTGGACATGATCCACAACGGCGCGATCGGCATGCTCCGGGAGATCCACAACTGGTCGATGCGGCCGATGTGGCCCCAGTTTCCCACGCTCCCCACCGATAGGCCCTCCGTCCCTGAAGGCTTCGACTGGACGCTCTGGCTTGGCCCGTCACTCGACCGTCCCTATCATCCCGATTACACGCATACGAACTTCCGCGGCTGGTACGAGTTCGGCGGCGGCTCCATTGCCGACATGGGTCATTACAGCCTCTGGCCGCTGTTCCAGCTCCTGAAGCTGGAAGCGCCCGTGAGCGTAGAATCAACGCCCAGCCACGTCTGCACGGTGGACGGCACCGTCTGCCGGCGGATCCAGAACGACTATTCTTTCCCTGCCGCCTGCACCATCCGCATGCGTTTCGCCCCGGCGGAGGGCCGCGGCCCGCTCGACATTTTCTGGTACGACGGCGGCGTCAAGCCCCCGGTTCCCGAGGAGCTGATGGAGGGGAACCATGAGCTGGACGAGGAAGGCATGCTCTTCGTGGGCGATCACGGCAAGATCCTGGGCGGCTTCCACGCCGAGGACCCGCAGCTCATCCCCGAGTCGCGGATGCAGGCCTACCGCAAGGATAATCACCTGCCCGAGTCCACCCCTCGCAGGCGCTCCGGCGGCGGGTTCGGCAATGCGGCCGCGCGCAACTCCGCGTGGATCACCGCCTTCCAGGGCGGCCCGCCGAGCTATGGCGATTTCCGGCTGGCCGGCCCCATCTGCGACGCCATGAACCTGGCGTCCATCTCGCTCCGCCTCGGCGGCCGGCGGCTGCTCTGGGACGCCACCGCCGCCCACATCACGAACCTCCCGGAAGCCAACAAGTACCTGACCCGCGAGTACCGCCCCGGCTGGGAAATCTGAAAGAACAGGAGTATGACCATGGATCCCATGTCGAGACGACACTTCCTGAATCGCGCCGTGATCGGTACAGGCGCGGTCGGGGCGTGGCTAGCCGGTGCGGAGAGGCTGCAAGCCAGCCCGCTGGGCCTGCCCATTGGCAGCCAGGTATATCCCCTGCGCTCCATGCTCGGCGACTTTCCCGCGTTCGTCACGAAGATCGCCGCGATCGGCGTGAGCCGGCTCGAAGCTCTGCTCGCCCATCGGCTACGGCCACGACTTCGCATCGCTGGCGGACGGTAAAGAGGTGAAAAGGATCCTGGCCGACCATGGCATGAAGGCGGAAAGCTCGCATTTCACGATGCGCGAGCTGCGCAGCAGCCAGCAGAAGTGCATCGACTGGGCGCACGACGTGGGCATCACGCAGATGCTCACGGCGACCCTGGCCGATGGGAACGGCGGCAGCAACCCGACGCTGGACCAGGTGAAGAAGGCGGCCCAGGAATACAACAAGATTGCCGAGGTGGCGGCAGCGGCCGGTATGCAGCAGGGACTGCACAACGAGGGCTTCGAGATCTCCACCGTCGACGGCAAGCGCACCTACGACCTGCTGCTCGAGCTGCTCGATCCCCGCCTGGTCAAGTTCCAGTTTCAGATGTCGACCATCACGGCCGGGTTCGTGGCGGCCGACTACTTCTTGAAGTACCCGGGCCGCTTCTTCTCGATGCACCTGCAAGACGTGGACATGAGCGCCGCGGCGCCGGCGCCCTCCGCGGGCGCCTCGACGAAGCCCGGCCAGCCCGCCCGCCGCGCCCGGCGGCACCCGCAGGTGGCCCTCGGTCAGGGTTCGATCGACTGGGTGAAGACGTTCCAGGCCGCCCGCACCGGCGGCGTGAAGAACTACTTCGTGGAGCAAAGCTGGGAGCTCACCGAGCGCAGCGTCGCCTACTTGAAGACGCTGGATGTCTGAATCCAGTCTCCGCCGGGCCCGCCCGGAAGAGTGCCCCCGGTTTCCGGGCGTACGGCCTCGGCACGATGACGCACAATCCCATTCCCATCTCTCGCGGACATGCGGTGGCTGCGGCTCGTGGACTGGCTCGCGCCGTGATATGCGGCTCGAGTCATGACGTGGAACCCGGGAACGCAGGGGCCCGGCCACGTGGTTGGCAACCAGGTGCGAGGAGCACGACGTCTCGCCGGCAGGGCAAATCTGCTATACTGTGCTTTTACCAGCCCTGGACGGTGCAAGCAGAGGAACGCTGATGGCCAAGCACATCTTCGTGACGGGCGGCGTGGTGAGCTCGCTCGGCAAGGGCTTAACCTGCGCATCGATCGGCATGATCCTGGAACGGCGCGGGCTGCGGGTGCGGCTCCAGAAGTTCGACCCTTACATCAACGTCGATCCGGGGACCATGAGCCCGTACCAGCATGGTGAGGTCTACGTGCTCGACGACGGCGCCGAGACCGACCTCGACCTGGGTCATTACGAGCGGTTCACTCATGCACCGCTCACCAGGGACTGCAACTACACGACGGGGAAGATTTACCAGTCCGTCATCCAGAAGGAGCGCGAGGGCTATTACGAGGGGAAGACCGTGCAGGTGATTCCGCACGTCACCGACGAGATCAAGGCGGCCACGCACCGGGTCGCGGGCGACGACGTGGACGTGGTGATCACCGAGATCGGTGGCACGGTCGGCGACATCGAAGGATTGCCTTTCCTGGAAGCCATCCGCCAGTTCGCCCTGGACGTGGGCCGCGAGAACTGCGTGTACATCCACCTCACGCTGGTGCCTTACCTGAAGGCGGCCGCCGAACTGAAGACGAAGCCGACCCAGCATTCGGTGGGGGCCCTGCGGCAAATCGGCATCCAGCCGGACATCCTGGTCTGCCGCACCGAGGTGCCCATCTCTGCCGACGACAAGGACAAGATCGCCCTCTTCTGCAATGTGGACCGCAAGGCCGTGATCGAGGAGCGCGACAAGCAGTTCAGCATCTACGAGGTGCCGCTCAGCCTGGTGAAGCACGGCCTGGACGATATCCTTGTGAAGCGACTGGGACTGCGTGCCGCGCCGCTGGACCTCTCCTCCTGGAGCGAGATGGTCGACCGCATCATGAACCCGAAGCACGAGGTGCGGATCGCGGTCGTCGGCAAGTACATGAAGCATCGCGATTCATACAAGTCGGTCTATGAATCGCTGGACCACGCCGGCATCGCGCACCGGGCCCGCGTGCTGGTGGTGCGGGTGGAGGCCGAGGAGGTGAGCGCCCGCGGGGCCGACGCGCTGCTGGGGGGAGTGGACGGGATCCTCGTTCCTGGCGGGTTCGGTATGCGTGGCATCGAGGGCAAGATCGAGGCGATCCGCTACGCGCGGATGAACCAGATCCCGTTCTTCGGCATCTGCCTGGGTATGCAGTGCGCGGTCATCGAATTCGCCCGAAGTATCCTTGGGCTGGAGGACGCCAACAGCACCGAATTCGACAAGACCAGCAGCCACCCGGTGATCGCGCTCATGGAAAGCCAGAGAGCCGTGCAGCAGCTTGGCGGGACGATGCGCTCGGGCGCCTGGCCCTGCCAGCTCGTGCCCGACAGGCTGGCCCGCAAAGCCTATGGGGCAGAGCGGGTGAGCGAGCGGCACCGCCATCGCTATGAGTTCAACAACGATTATCGCCGGTCGTTCGAGCAGCACGGCCTGGTGCCTTCGGGCACCAGCCCCGACGGCGAGATCGTCGAGATCGTGGAGCTGCGAAATCACCCCTGGTTCCTGGCCGTCCAGTTCCATCCCGAGTTCCAGTCGAAGCCGACGAAGGCACACCCGCTGTTCCGCGACTTCGTGGGCGCCGGGCTGAGGCGCCGGGAGATGAGCCGCGGCTGACTCGAGTGAATTCCCCCTGCACCTCTGCCATGGATCAACCGGCCCGCTGGATCGTCGCCCGTGACTACCGCAGCTCCTGCTGGGTCAAGGTCGCGCTCCGGCACGACCGCATCGCTGAGGTCCGGCCGGCTTCCGGCAGCGCGGAGATCAGGTCGGACGACGAGTGGATCGCACCCGCGTTCTGGGACCTCCAGTTGAACGGCCGCTGGGGGCACTCGTTCTCCAGCCCGGAGCTGACCGTCGAGCAGGTCATCGCGATCGTGCGGACCCAGGCCGCGGTGGGCACGGCGCGGCTCTGTCCCACGCTCATGACCGCGCCGCGGGAGCACATGATTCATGGGGCGCGGACGATCGCCGCGGCCTGCGCCAGCGATCCACAGACTGCCCGGATGGTGCTGGGACTGCACCTTGAGGGGCCGTTCCTGTCGGATCGCGAGGGGTACCGGGGTGCCCATCCCCTGGAAGCGGTCTGCGACCCTGAACCCGAATTCCTCGGCGCGATGCAGGAGGCAGCCGGCGGGCGGATCGCGATCATCACCCTGTCTCCCGAGCGGCCCGGGGCGTTGGAGCTGATCGGGCTGGCGCGGATCCGGAATGGTGGTGGCTCTGGGCCACACGGCGGCCGACCGGACCACACTGCACCGGGCTGTCGCGGCCGGGGCGACGCTGAGCACGCACCTGGGGAACGGGATCGCCGCCGAGCTGCCGCGGCATCCCAACCCGATCTGGGAGCAAGCCGCGCTGGACGAGCTGTTCGCGTCGGTGATTGCCGATGGGCACCACCTTGATGCTGCGGTGTTGCGAGTCCTGGCCCGCGCCAAGGGGCCCGACCGCTTGATCCTCGTCTCGGACGCCAGTCCGCTGGCAGGCCTGCCCGCTGGCCGGTATGGCGCCTGGGAGGTTCATCCCGCGGGCAAGGTGCTGGTTGCCGGCACGCCTTACCTCGCCGGCTCGAACCAGCCGCTGGCGACCGGACTGGCCAACCTGCGGGCCGCGGTCGCATGGCCTATGGTCGAAGTGCTGAAGACCACAACCCGCAACCCCGCACGTCTGCTCTGCCAGCCACCTCCCGAGCTAGAACCCGGGCAGGCCGCGAACCTTGTGATCTACCGCGAGGAGCCGGCTGACGGGCTCCATCTGGCGCACACCTACGTCGACGGGATCTGCTACGAGGCGTGAACCGGTACGCGGACAATCGGTGCGAAGCTTCGAGCTGGCCAGGGCGTTCATTGGCTGTCCCAGCATCAACAGCAAGAGACCGGCAAAAGTGATGCGTAGAATCATTGCGCAACCTCGTGATCGGGGCAGGTGCCAGGCGCTGCCTATTGCGACATTTCATCTCAAGCGTAGTTCGCGGTTGGCCGGCTGGGGGAAAAAGCACTGGAAAACGGAAACCAGGACAAGAGGAACGAACCACTGAAAGCATCAAGGAAGAGAGAAAAGTCCGAAGCAGGGAAGGCAAGAGGAACGAACCACAGAGAGCACAGAGAGCACAGAGGAAGAGAGGAAAGTGCCGAAGAAGGCCAAGCAAGAGGAACGAACCACAGAGAGCACAGAGAGCACAGAGGAAGAGCGGAAAGTCCGAAGCAGGGAAGGCAAGAGGAACGAACCACAGAGAGCACAGAGAGCACAGAGGAAGAGAGGAAAGTGCGAAGAAGGCCAAGCCAGAGGAACGAACCACAGAGAGCACAGAGAGCACAGAGGAAGAGAGGAAAGTGCGAAGAAGGCCAAGCCAGAGGAACGAACCACAGAGAGCACGGAGAGCACAGAGGAAGAGAGGAAAGTGCGAAGAAGGCCAAGCCAGAGGAACGAACCACAGAGAGCACGGAGAGCACAGAGGCAGAGAGGGAACCCGAAAAAACCAAGACAAGAAGAACGGACCGGCCAGCACACAGAGGAAGAGATGGCGAATCGTTGTATGGACTTTCCTTGCTTTGCTTGCTTCTCTCTCTGTGGTCTCTGTGATCTCTGTGGTTCATGCCTTCTGTATTCTGCGTGGTTGCCTTTTTCTCTGATGACTCGGGATCTTGTCTTCTGTGATCACCGTGGTTGGCAGCGCAGCCAGGAGCAGTGGGAGGGAAAAAAGCACGATCCGCCCGGCGGCAGCTCGTGGGAGCGGCAGCAGGGCGGATCGGTTACGGATCGTTGCGGAACGGCGGAGCGTCAGGCGTTCTCGGCCGGGTCCTTGCCGGCGATCCAGTCGCCTTCGAGCTTCTGGTAGCTGGGTGCTTGAAGGAGCGAGCCTGTCTCGCCGGCTTTCCAGCCGAGCACCTGGTTGGGTTTGCCGCGGAGATGGCTACGTTCTTCCCAGCGGGCCGCCCAGGCACCGTCGGCCTCGATGACCTGGCCGTTGTCCTTGTCAAAGTAGAAGGCCTTGCCTTCGCGGTACGACTTCACGCCCATGTTTACGGTGGTGATGGCCGCGTAGCCGAGGTCGGCCGGACAGAGGGTCTCGGGGTTACGCGAGCGGGTGCATTCGAGGAAGTGCTCCCAGAGGGCGCGGGTGTCTTCGCGCGGCTGCTGCGGCTTGAAGGTGTCACCACCTTCGCCCTGGTTGGTGCCGGGAGGGGCCGGGCGGCCTTCGAGCTTTTGCTGCACCACCGCGAAGCCGCCGTGCGGGTTCGGATCAAATTTCACCGTTGCGGTGTGGCCGCGGATGACCTCGGGAAGCTGGACGTCGTTGCACATCGTGGCGGAGATGAGTACCTGGCAGCCCTCGTCGTAGTCGGCGACGACGGTGGCCATGTCGGGGACGTCGCGGCCGTCATACTCCAGGTAGAGTCCGCCGGCACCGACCACCCGCCGCGGGAAACGCACGCCCATGGCGGTGATCAGGTGGGTGAGCTGATGGACGAACAGGTCTGTGTACATGCCGCCGCCGAATTCCCAGTAGCACCGCCACTGCGCGTACTTGGCGCGGTTGAACGGCATCTCCGGCGCCAGGCCGAACTCGGTGCCCAGGAACATCTTCCAGTCCACGGTCTGGGGCGTCATGTCCTTCGTGAGGTGGTAATAGCGCCACTGCCCCTCGTTGCTGTTGCGGTAGTACGAGGTCTGGCCCTGCATGACATGGCCGATCTTCCCCTCGGTGATCATCTGGTTGGCCAGCTTCCAGCGGGGGTCGGCGGTGGACTGGACACCGACGGTGAAGACCTGCTTGGTCTTCTTGACCGTTTCCGCCACCTTGCGGGCCTCATCAATGGTGTGGGTCATCGGCTTTTCGCAGTAGACGTCCTTGCCCGCCTCCATGGCGTCAATCGACATCCGCGCGTGCCAGTGGTCGGGCGTGGCGATGAGGACCGCGTCGATATCCTTGCATTCGAGTAGCCGGCGATAGTCCTTGGTGACGCGCTCCTTGTCCTTGCCCTGGTGGTCCAGACCGCAGCGCTGGGCCGAGTAATAAAGTCCCCGGCCAGTCCGGCGGCCGCCTTCCA
This sequence comes from uncultured Planctomycetaceae bacterium, assembly GCA_963833985.1. GTDB lineage: Bacteria > Planctomycetota > Planctomycetia > Isosphaerales > Isosphaeraceae > Aquisphaera. The sequence continues at coordinate 2,578,040 of CAWIAD010000001.1, read as the reverse complement.
TCCAGGTGCCGCCGTCCCAGACGTCGCACACGCCGATGACGTCGATGGACTTGGTTTCGTCTTTCAGATGGTTGAGGATGCGGATGTGTTCCTGGGCCCGTCCGCCGGGGCCGAGGATGGCGATGTTGATCCGCTCGTTGGCGCCTTTGACCTTGCCCAGGACGGGGTGCGGAAACGAGCCGGCGGCAACGGCAGCGCCAGTCGCCACTCCAGCGGTTTCCAGGAAGGTGCGGCGGGTTACCGTGGCTTTTTCTCTCATGATGTCAGACTCCTCAACCGCTGAAACAGGACTCGGGATGGTTCGTGCGGAGGGCAAGGTGGGAGGTTCCCGACCGGAACTGCGCATGCCGCTCGCTATCGGAAACAAGCACTGAACTCAGGCTAACCCCGAAGTGCGCCGTCGGTCAAGGAGTTGCTGAAGCGTTGGCACGGCGATTGAAAGAGTTGCGCGGCGTGCGGGCCGCATGCGGCCGTACCGCTGCCGGGATCGTGCGCCAGTGCGTTTGACAGCAGTGCCATTCCCAACAAGAATACTAGAGGACAACGGAGCCGCAAGAGGGAGTGCGCAAGAGCATTTTCACTCCTGGGGGGTATTCGGAGCCGGATGCAGCACTTTGTCAAGGAATCGTCGATCGCCGCGCCGCCGGCGGCTGTGTTTGCCTTTTATGAAAGTCCAGGGGCCCTGGAGAAGCTGACACCGCCCTGGGAGAACGTCAAGGTCATTGAGGCTCCAGGCTCGCTCCAGCCGGGCAGCCGGGTGGTGATCCAGACCTGGGTGGGACTGTTGCCGGTGCGCTGGGTGGCCGAACACACTGAATACGATCCTGGCCGGATGTTCGCTGATCGCCAGGTCTCCGGTCCGTTCGCCTACTGGTATCATCGGCATTGGTTTCTGGAGGATGGTCAGGGAGGGACCCTGCTGCGTGACGAGGTCGAATACCAGCCGCCCATGGGAAAGCTGGGCGAACTGTTCGCTGGCCACTTCTTGCAATCCAGGCTGGAGAAGATGTTTGAATACCGTCACGAGGCGACCCGGCGAATGCTCGAATTCGCCTGAACACCCGTGACAGGAGCACCCCAGGATGATATCATGAGTTCTTCTCCGATAGCGCAAGCCAGGCGAGCCCATCCAGCGCCGGCTTACCATTCCAGATGATGCGTTTTCTTCGAATTCTTCCGCCTGATGCTGCGGACTCGAAGTATCAATCGTAGAAGTACCGTGGAGCGACCGTCTTGCCCTGGACCGGGGCCGACTGCGAACCAGAGGCGGTCCGCCGAATCACGCTTTGACTCCGCGATCGTATAAGATTGAAATCGAGACTGCTGGCGACCGGAATCATGCCTCGCACCATGCTCTGTCAGAAATGCGGCATCATCCTCAATCTGCCCGACTCGATCGCGGCCGGGAAGCGGGTGAAGTGCCCCCGTTGCGGTCATAAGTTTGTCATCTCCCAGAAGGACGCAAGCTCCGAATCGACGGTGGCGGGGCCCGCCGACGCCGACCTCATGTCTTCGCGAGAATTCGGCAAGCGGCCGCCGAGCCATGATGACCTGCCGGTGCCCGTGGGCGAGCGAGACCTGCGCGAGATGTTCGACTTGCCGATGGGGACGGCTCAGTCGATCGAGAAGTCGATGGTGAGCGGCCAGAAGCCGGTAGTGAGCGACGCCGAAGCCCTGTTCCAGGACGACGCATCCGCCCGCAGGCGAAAGAAGACGGCGCGGAAGCCCGTTCCCAGGCGCGGCGCTGCATTCGTTGCGGGGGCTTTGTCCCCGTGGGGATGTCGATCTGCTCGGCCTGCGGCGTCGACCAGGACACCGGCATGCGCGTCGGCCTGGATGACGACGACCTGATCCCACCGCCGCCCCCCCGCCCATCCGGCCCGCCGATTCATATTGCCATCACGGGCATGCTCTGCGGTCTGGTGTCGGTGGTCCTGCTGCTGCTGGCGGCGATTCAATCAGTTCGGGGCGAGCCCGGAACCAGCCAGTACGGCTGGCTCTGCCTGGCACTGGTCTCCGCCTTCGGCGTCTATGGCGCGTTCCAGTTTTACATCGGCCGCTCGGTCAAGTACCTGATGCTGGCACTCACCCTGGGCGTGTTCGTGGCCGCCATGTCGCTCATTGCCCTGCCCATCTACCAGGCCACCTTCGCGGATCAGGAAGCCGTGGTGCAGCGCGTCCAGAAGAAGGACGATGCCGACTCGCTGGACGACGAGGACGTGGAGATCAGACCGATCACCGATCGGCTCGACTTCGCGAGGGTCGAGTCCGGCCTGGGCGTCATATTCGTTTACGCCATGCTTTCCGTGTACCTCTTGTCGCCCCCCGTGAAGCGCTATTTCATTCGCCAGGCCGCATTCAACGACGCCCCCATCTTCTGACCGTCGCCGTCAACACCGGCGAGCTGGCGTTGTGGCGAAGCCGACCCTGCGATATAGTTCCGTCAGGAGCACTGCGCGGTGGATCTGTTCCATTGCACGAGACGCCTTGCCCGACGGTGATTGCGCTTCACTGAGCGAGCCCGCCCGAACCGGCAAGGTGGCCAGACTTCACCAGGGAGCCCGAGGCATGGATGCCAACCTGTCGGCCATTGCCGTACTTCCGAAGCCGCATGCCGGCATTCGCAGTCTGATCCCGCTGGCGCAGGCCGCCCGGCCGCGGCAGTGGATCAAGAACCTGGCCTGCTTCGCCGGACTGGTCTTCTCCGGCCGCATGTTCGAGCCGGGGGCGATACTGGAGTCGATTCTGGCGTTCGCCGGGTTCTGCCTGGCGGCTTCGGCCGTCTACCTGCTCAACGACGTGGTGGATCGCGGACTGGACCGGCTCAACCCCTCGAAGCAGCACCGGCCGATCGCCTCGGGGCTCGTTCCCGTCTCCTGGGCGCTTGCGGCCGCGGCCCTGCTGGCCTGCGGGGCACTCGGCACGACCGTCTGGCTGGCACCTCTCTGCTGCATGGTGCTCTCGCTGTACCTGGTGACGAACGTGGCGTACTCGATCCGCCTCAAGCACACCGTGTTGCTCGACGTGCTGATCATCGCCTTTGGGTTCGTGCTCCGCGTGCTCTACGGAGTGTACGCGATCCAGGTGAAGCCGACTTCCTGGATCGTCCTCTGCATGTTCTTCCTGGCGCTCTTCCTGGGTTTTGCCAAGCGGCGCGGGGAAATGCACCTCATCGGTGAGGCCGAACCGTTTCGACGGCCGGTGCTGTCCAAGTACCGGATCAGCTACCTCGACCTCATGCTGGGCATGACAGCCACGCTGGCCATCCTCTGTTATGCGCTTTACACGGTCACGGGTCACCGGGGCAATGCATCGCTGGTCGTCACCGTGCCGCTGGTGATGTATGGCGTGTCGCGCTACCTGCTGCTGGTCACCGTCGAGGGCGAGGGTGAAGCCCCGGAGAAGCTGCTGGTGAGTGATCGGATCTTGCTGGGCACCGGGGCACTCTGGGTGGCGTCGTGCGTACTGGTGATCTACTCGAAGCTCCAGCTCTTCGCGGAATGAGCGCTCGATCATCGGCCCTCACCGCGCCAGGGCGACGGCGCTCGGCTGGCGGCGGTAAATGTGGATCTCATAGGGTGGCGAGCCCCGACCCAGCATCTTGTTGACATTCGTTCCGTTGCCGTGGTCGGCTGCGTACTGGCTCACGAGCGTCCAGCGGCCCCCGAAGAAGCGCAGGGTCGCCTGCTCGGTGGCCGGTTTGAGGATCAGCAGGTCCACGCGGTCGCGCTCGGACGCGGTCAGGGCCGGCCGCCGGCCCTCCATGCCGGGCACCAGCCCCGCGTAGGGCGGTAGGAACACCAGGGCAGCGAGCCTCTTGGCCGGGTAGTACGCCTCGTATTCCGTGTAGACCCAGTCGCTGGGCCGGACCTCGCGGGCGACCATTTGGCCCACGGGATCGGGATCCCGTAGCGACCACTCCCGGCAGGTCACGGCCAGGCGCGCCGGCAGGCCGGCGGCACAGGCCAGCAGCAGGAAAGCCATTGCCGCCTTGCGCAGGACTCCCGCGCAGCCGTTCTGAAACTCGGCGGCAACGCACGCGGCCATCGGAATGTACGCCATCCAGCAATAATAGCGTGCGTACTTCCCGGCGCAGGCGAGGAAGCCGGGGATGAGCAGCCCGGCCGCCAGGCCGAAGGCGAGCGGAGATCTCCATTGAAAATCTCCGCGCCGGAACGAATTGAGCGCCAGTAGCCCCAGGGCCGCGAGGACGAGGATGCTGCTGGGCTCGGTGAGCGGCGCGAGCAGCGCGGAGGCGGCTCGCTGGGCGATCGGCCGTCCTGTGCCGGCGAGGATCGCCACCGAGCCGGCGAATTCGTGCCAGACGCCCTGAAATCGAAAGAAAACAATCAGGCTGGCAAGACCCGCGCACAGCCCCAGGCCCGCGGGAAAGAGGTCGGCCAGCGCGCTGCGGCCGCGGATCCACACGAGCGCCAGGCCAAGCACGGCAAGGTACGCGAGCAACTGGAGCCCGGCCCAGGGGACGAGCAGGGAAACCAGCAAAAGGCCCGCCATCCGTGCGCGGCCGGGGCGGAAGGTGAGCAGCACGAAGAGCCCGGACACCAGCAGCATGCCCAGGCAGTCGTACCGCCCCGAGCGGTAGGAGTAACTGACGCCATCGCCGCACAGCACGAGCCCCGCGAACGCCAGAGCCGGCGCTGCCGTGCGTACCAGGCCGAGCCGGTAAAGACCCAGGACACAGGCTCCCACCGCGGCCAGTACGAGCACGTAATTCCAGGCCCGCACGGCCACCACACTGAATCCGAACGTCCGCAACCAGGGGTAGAGGGAGAGCGAATAGAGCGGGCTGTTCCCCGCGAAGAGCGTGTCGCGGCTCTGGAACCAGGCGGAGGTGGTGAACCCGTGGCCGAGGTACAGGTTCACCGCCGGGTCGGCGAACATGACCTCGTCTTGCCAGACGACCGGGCTGCGGGATGCGGTCGCAAGGTTCGCGGCGAGGAACATTGCGACGAGCGCCGAGGCTACCGCCAGCGACTTCTGGTGTGCAATGGGGAAACGATGCATGAGCAAGCTCCAGGGGTCCATCCGGTCGAGCCTTGCAAGGGGCCGCGCCTGCTCCATCCTGGTTGACTGGGGTGCGGCCGCGGGGAAGTCAGTTTAGTGCCTCGCAGGCGCGCTGGCCAGGCGACTTGAGCGGGGCACTGGCCGAAGCCGCCCACCGCCATCGCAGCAGTGCGACGGTCAGAGGCTCAGGTCGGCCAGGCTGCGGTCCGGTCGCAGTACCACCTGCTCGTTCTCCTCGACGCCCGAGAGGACCTCGATGAGCGTGGGTGTGGACTGGCCCAGCTTGATTTCCCGCCGCTGGAGTTCATTGCCCTGCTTGACGTAGCACACTTCCTTGCCCTGGTAGATTGCGAGCGACCCGACGGGAATGACCAGGGCGGCGGGCTTCTTCACGAGAAACTTCACCGAGGCCGTCATGCCCGGTTTCAGGCCCGAGGGAACTTCGCGCAGCGTGACTGTGCTATCGAAGTAACGCAAATCGCTGTACCAGAGCATTTTCGGCATCGTGGGAATGGTCTTGAGCTGGCCTGTGAGCACCTTGCCAGGCAGGCCTTCCACCTCGATCGTGGCCTCGATCCCGGGCTGGAGGTCATTGACGACCGTCTCGTGCAAGGGTGCAATCACTTCCATGTGGTTCAGGTCCGGAAGGTAAAACAGTTTCTGCGTCCGCAGCACGACGGTCCCCTCCTGGATGCGATAGGTGGGATACTGGGGATAGGTGTAGTAGATCAGGAAGCCGTCGTGCGGGGCCCGGATGGTGCACGCCTCGACCTGCTCCCTGAAGAATTGCAGGCGCTGCTCCGAGAGTGTCATGCGGCTGGATTGGTACCGGAAGATCGACTCGGCCATGAGCACCGCGGCTTCCAGGGTTTTCAGGTACTTCGGCGCGGACCAGCGCTCGAACACCGTCAGCTCCAGCTCGCCCATCTTCAGGCTGTGTGCCAGGTGGTCGGTGTTCGAGGCCTCGGTTGCCACCTGAGCCCGCGAGAGATATCCCTTCTGCAACATGCGGCGTGCCCACTGGAGCCGATCTGCGGCCCGCTCGTGGTCGGCCCGCAGCAGAGCGATTCCACCCTTGAGTGCCGTGAGCGTCTGCTCCATGAGCCCCCTGCGGTACTCCACCACCGCCAGCTTCGCGACCTCGAGGTCGAGTCTCGCCTTGGTGAGATCCGACCGCACCATGCTTACCTGGATCTCCTGAAGTCTCAAAGCCTCATCGTAGTGCGTGGCGTCGAGCGTACAGAGCACATCCCCCTTCCGAACCATGGTCCCTTCCGGCACGAGGCTGAGGATGGTGGACGAGCCCCAAGACGCCCCCAGCATCGCCTCGAGCTCGCATTCGATGATCGTCCGTTCCGAGCTGTCCACGCGCCCGGCTGCCGTCACCGTCACCTCCAGATCGACCCGGCGCACCGGCTCGGTGGCCAGGGCCGTACCGGTCGCTCCCAGCAAGGGCGAGAGCCGGCCCGACCAGCCCGCCATGCCGCAGGCCACAGTGAGAGCCAGAGCAATTCCGCAGCCAAACAGACTGCCGCGGCGGACGTTCAAGATTCCATGCATTCGGGGACTCGGGAGGTTCGGTCCGGGTTACCTCTAAATAAACGCGATCGGCCCGCCTTCGGCGCATTCTGAGCGCGTTCCCTAGTTCAGTATGGCACAGAACGCCGGAGAGGCGAACTCGCTCGTCGATCAGGCCTGGCTTCAGGAGCTTGTCGCCTGCGCGCTGAAGCGTGACAGCAGGCAGGTGTTTTGCCGGCGCAAGCGACCGTGGCACGCGCGGCCGATGCGACGAAAGCCCGGGTCGTACCGGGGGGACGGGGGCGCAGGCGGGATGGCGCAGGATCTGGCGATCTTGTGACGGCGCGGCGAACCGTGGTGCTTCGGGCCCGCGTGCCGGATCGCCGTCCAGGAACTGACCGATCAGCGAACCCAGGTGATCGAGCGAGAGCGCGCGTGCGCCCGTACGCCTGGACCAGCCGCCCAAGCGCGCCATCGTCACCGCGCACGCCGTGCCGGCGAAGCAGTTCTACGGACGCCGTCGGACTCAATCCCTCGATGTCCAGTGTGCGGTATCCTCGGTCGTGCATTGACTGGAGGTCCGTGAGCGGGAACCGGCTGGTGACCAGTGCGAAGGTCTGGCCGGCGCCCTCGGCGATCCGCACGAGAAGTCCGCGCAGCAGCGGGTCCTCGATCTGCCCGAACCCACAGGCGCTGTGTCCTTGCTCGCGCTGCAACCGTTCCAGGCCGTCGAGCACCAGCAGGTTCGGCCCGCGCTCCTGGAGTGCCTCGCGAAGCAAGTGTGCGAGCCCCCGAATGTATGTGTCCGGGTGGAGCGACGCCTCACTTGGAGACCTGTCATGCGTGAGGATTCCAGTCCGAACCGCCGGCGCACGGCCGCGGCGTGACGTGCGCTCGATGATCGTCGGTTGATTTCGGCATGGCCGCGGTCCACAATACCCTGTGGCCATGGGCCGCCGGTTCGACGCAGCTTGCAAAGGCTGATGCAGGAGCGGGTCTCGGTTCGGAACACCGGTTCTGCGTCCAGGCCCGGCCGGGCGTGTTGAGCCGTCAGACTGTCCCACCGTTCCGCGCACGCATTCAACCTGGCAGCCGACCGTCCCGCCCTGGCCCGTCCGCGTATCAGTCATGGCCCGGATGGATTCCGCGAGCGCGACGCACCCTCCCTGAGAAGCACCGCTGGAGAGCCCCGCTGATGGCGTCGTTCAATCCGCAGGATCATGGTTTCGGATTCGACGATCCGCCGCCTCGGCCGGCCACTCCACCGGTACGGCGCGGGTTTTTGGTGATCCTTTTCCTGCTGGCCATGGCATGGCTGGTCGTGTATGGGGTGCCGTTCGTGGCCGAGCGGACCGGCTACTCATGGGAGGCAGGCCGGGCCAGGGCTGCCACCGAGGCACTCGCGAAGCTGGAGAAGGCAGGCGTGGTCGCACAGACTTCGACGCTTTTTCGCCTGGCGGTCACGGCGGTCTCGCCGGCCGTGGTCAATGTCCAGGCTCAGCACGAGCGCCGGCGGGCGGAGGGCGTACCGGGCCTGCCGCTGGGAGGCAACCCGGGAGGCCCCGGGTTCCAGGGGGGCGAGCTGGGTTCCGGTGTGATCATTGACAAGAATCGCGGCTACGTGGTGACCAACTACCACGTGGTGAAGGAGGCGGAACGGATCGTCGTGCGGCTGGGGCAGCGCGACGATGTCCCGGCGCGGCTGGTCGGGGCCGACCCCAAGAGTGACCTGGCCGTGCTTCAGGTCCGGGCGCCGCTGAAGGTGCAGGCCGAGTGGGGCGATTCGGACCAGCTCGACATCGGCGACTGGGTGCTGGCGATCGGCAGTCCGCTCGGCTTCGACCACTCGGTGACCGCGGGGATCGTGTCGGCCACGGAGCGCAATGATCTGAAGATTGCCGAATACGAATCATTTATCCAGACCGACGCGGCGATCAACCCGGGTAACTCGGGCGGTCCGCTCATCAACCTGGCCGGCAAGGTTGTGGGAATCAATACGGCGATCATCACGCGGACCGGCGGCTACGAAGGTATCGGCCTGGCCATTCCGTCGTCGCTGGCGAAGCGCGTGGTGGACGGGCTGATCAAGAATGGCAAGGTCGTCCGGGGCTACCTGGGAGTCGTCATTGGCCCGCTCGACGCCGAGGTGGCGCGGAAGCTCCGTTTGCCCGAGGCGCGCGGGGCCTTGATCTCGCGGGTCCAGCCCGGCAGCCCTGCCGCGGTCGGCGGACTGAAGCCGGGGGACGTGATCGTCAAGCTGGCTGACCACGCGGTCGCCGACCCCGCCGAGCTGCGCATCCTCACCGCCGGGCTCGATGTGGGGGCCCAGGTTCCCCTGGTCTTCGTACGCGAGGGGAAAGAGCAGTCCGTGACCGTGAAGATCAGCGAGCTGCCGGACTCGCCCGAGGCGGCGTTCCTCGGCTTCCATGTGCGGGAAATCGCCGGCGCCGAGGGGAGAACGGGCATCGAGGTGGACAAGGTGGTCCCCGAGAGCCCCGCCGCCCAGGCCGGCCTGCGGGCAGGCACGCGCATCCTCGGCGTGGGCCGGATCCCGGTGAGCGTCATGCCGGAGTTCGAGACCGCCGTCCGCCGCTTCGACCCGCAGCGTGGGCTACCGCTCCTGGTCATCCCCCCCGAGGGCGGCCGTCCCCTGCCCTTGCTCATCGGCGGCAAGAACGCGGCCGGACACGAAGACGACGCGGAGAACGTCGGCCCGGGTGGCGGCCGCTGATCTGTCTTGCTCCTGCCAGCTTCTTACGGGAAGTCTCGCCACGCGACCGGTCGCTCCGGGACGCGGATCCCCGAATGTTTTCGAATTTTCGCATCAACCTCCGCTCCGGCTCGAGAGTGCTTGCTTTCTCCTGCGCGAGGGTTCATCGGAATTTCCTGGCGAGGCCGCCGATTCCGGGGGCAGGTCTTGACTTGGACACGTGGTTCGTAGGACATCGGTGAGCGAATATTAAGTGTCGTGAGTAGACTGGGCAAAGGCAGCGTGCGGCCGCAAACGGGTTCCGCGGGCCCGAGGCCGGGGGAGCACGGGTTGGGAAGCGTCCTGGGGCGGGCCATGAGGCGGACCGGGGCCGTCAACATAAATGCTAAAATCATGCCGGCTTACACGTGGGCCGGGAGTGTCGGCAGAAGGCCTGGAAAACTTGACCCAAAAACGCTTGAGGTTATAATTCCCCTGTTGTCGGCAATGATGTCTACAGGGCACGGTGAGCAGAGGGCGGGGTGATACCGGCTGGCCGGTTCTCCCGCGACTGCGAACCATGGACCCGGGCTCGTGCCTGTCTATCAGGAGCTCCCGGTGCCCCGACAGTCGGACGCCACCAAGGTTGCCATTAAAAACGCGGTGGATATCGTCGCGCTGGTCGGCGAGTATCTGCCCCTCCGACGGGCCGGTTCGAAGTACAAGGCACTGTGCCCGTTCCACGACGACCATAATCCCTCGCTGGAAATCAACCCCGAGCGCCAGTCTTACAAGTGCTGGAGCTGTAGTGCCGGGGGTGATGTCTTCGACTTTGTCAAGAACTACGAACACGTTGACTTTCCCGAGGCGTTGCGCATGCTGGCCGAGCGGGCAGGTATTGTGCTAGAGAGCCCGCCGCCTGCCGCGTCCGCAGCCACTGCCGTGGCGGCCGGACCGTCGAAGTCGGACCTGCTGGCGGTGTGCGCCTGGGCGGAAGGAGTCTTCGCGCGGGCCCTGAGCCGCTCGCCGCAGGCGAGAGCCTACGCCCTGGACCGCGGCTTGACGGCCACCAGTATTGAACAGTTTCGCCTTGGCTATGCCATGCCCGAGCGGGGCTGGCTCGCCGCCGAGGGCCGGACTCGAGGCTATCCCGCGGCGCTGCTGGAGCAAGCCGGACTGCTGTCGCAATCCGAAGACTCGCCCGGGACCGTGCGTGAGCGATTTCAGGGTCGGCTGATCTTTCCCATTCATGACGAGCGAGGCCGCGCGATCGGGTTTGGCGGACGAATTCTTCCCGAAGTGGAACGCGCATTGGCCTCGCAAGGGAAAAATGTCGCAAAATACCTTAACAGCCCTGAGACGGCCCTCTTTCAGAAACGCAAGGTGCTGTACGCGGCCGACCGTGCCAAGGCGGCCTGCCGCGAGGCAAAGTGGGTGGCCGTCGTTGAGGGTTACACCGACGTCATCGCGGCGCACCAGGTGGGATTGTGCAATGTCGTCGGCACCCTGGGCACGGCCCTGGGTCCAGATCATGTTCAGGGCCTGCGGCGCCTGGCGGATCTGGTGGTGCTCGTCTTCGACGGCGACGCCGCCGGCCAGAACGCCGCGGACCGCGCCTTGGAATTCTTCCTGGGACACGAACTCGACGTGCGCATCCTGAGCTTGCCCGCGAACCTGGATCCCTGCGACTTTCTCCTGAAAGAAGGGGCTGACGCGTTCCGCGAGCTCGTCGCCAGGGCCGTGGATCCGCTGGCCTTCGTGCTCGACCGAGCGGCCGCCCGCTTCGACTCCGGCTCGATTGAGGGCGCGCGGCGGGCCGCGGAATGGGTGCTGGGAATCCTCAGCCGTATCCCGACCTCGCAACGCGTGGGTATGGACGTCAAATGGGCCAAGTCTCTCGACAACCTGTCTGTTCGCCTGAACCAGCCGGTCGACCTTCTGAGCAAGCGTTTACGCGAGCTGAGGAAGGCCGCCTCGCCCGGCATGGGTGCACCCCGATCGGGCCCCGGTCCAGCCGCGGTGCCGACGCGGTTCGCAGCCCAGGCCAATCCGGCGACCGCGCAGGCTGCCGATCCCCCGGTGCCCTTTCGCCTGGGCGATCTTGACCCGCTCGACCGCGAGCTGGTCCAGGTGGTCCTGAGCGAGCCGGAGCTGGTGGCCGAACTGGTTACGCGCGTCACGGTCGGATCGCTCCGCGATGCGCCTCTGCGAGCCATCTTGCAGGCCTGTTACGATCTGCACGGCGAGGGCCGAGCAGCCACCGCCCAGGAAGTGATGCTCCGCCTCGACGACCCCCAGGTTCGTGCCCTGGCGGCAGGTCTGCTGCTTCCCCTGGACCCGGCGCCCTTGCCCGAGGACGTGCGTCCCGCTTCCGGGCAAGAGCGCCTCAAGGGCGTGCTCGTCACGCTGGCCCGGCGCGAGCGGCAAAACCGGCTTGGCGACATCCGCCGGGCACTTGCCGAAACGGAAGAGTCGAGCGACCCGGACGCCTATCGTGCCTTACAGTTAGAGTATCGACGTCTCATGAACCAGCGGCCGGACACGAAGTAAGACGCGTCCTGACCCGTCGTTCCGTGCGTGAGGGAGGTTTCTGGATGGACAAGTTGGACGAGGGCATCAAGACGCTCCTCGATCTGGGCAAGCGGCGAGGTTTCCTCACCTTCGACCAGGTGAACGACCTCTTGCCCGACGAGGCGACCAGCCCCGAACGCATCACCAGCGTGCTCGAGACCCTCGACGAGATGGGGATCGAGCTGATCAACGAAGACGAGGCGGAAACCCGCCTGCTGGCCTCCGGTGATCTGGACGACGAACCCGACGACGAGCTGGCCGAGGAGCCGGTCGAGGACGAGGAAGCCGAGCTCACCCCCGAAGACCTCGACGACATCTCCCGGCGCATCGACGATCCTGTGCGCATGTACCTCACCCAGATGGGCGAGATCCCCCTGCTCACCCGTGAACAGGAGATCAACCTCGCCAAGAAGATCGAGGTCACGCGCCGCAAGTTCCGCCGCAAGGTGCTGGAATGCCACTTCGCGCTGGCCCTGGTCGTCGATGTGCTCAAGAAAGTCAACGAGGGCGATCTGCCGTTCGACCGCACGGTCAAGGTCTCGGTCACCGAGAACCTCGAGAAAGAGCAGATCCTCGGCCGCATGCCGCACAACCTCAAGACGCTCGAACACCTGATGGAGTTGAATATCCGCGACTTCCGGGTGTTCGTGCGTGATCGCAGCCCCGAGTGCCGGACAGCCCTGGCCGCCAACCTGAAGCGGAGGCGGTTCAAGGCCGTCAACCTGGTCGAGGAGCTGTCCATCCGTACCCAGAAGGTTCAGCCGCTCATGAAGCGGCTGGAGCAGATCGCCGTCCGCATGGAGGAGCTGCTCACCCAGCTCAAGGAGCTGCGGGCCGGCCAGTGCGGCAAGGAAGATCGGGCCAACCTGGTCAAGGAGCTCAAGGACCTGATGCGGATCACGCTCGAGACTCCCAGGAGCCTCAAGCGCCGCACCGATCTCATGAACGAGCGATTCAAGGAATACGAGCAGGCCAAGCGTGAACTCTCCGGCGGCAACCTGCGGCTGGTGGTCTCGATCGCCAAGAAGTACCGCAACCGCGGGTTGTCCTTCCTGGACCTGATCCAGGAGGGGAATACCGGCCTGATGCGCGCGGTCGACAAGTACGAGTACCGCCGCGGGTACAAGTTCAGCACCTACGCCACCTGGTGGATTCGCCAGGCGATCACCCGCGCCATCGCCGACCAGGCACGCACGATCCGCATCCCCGTGCACATGATCGAGACGATGTCCAAGCTCCGCAACGTCTCCAAGAAGCTGCTCCAGGAGAAGGGCCGCGAGCCCACCATCGAGGAGACGGCGCGGGCCGCGAACATCTCCGTCGAGGAAACCCGGCGGGTCATGAAGATCAGCCGCCACCCGATCTCGCTCGACCGGCCCGTCGGCGAGAGCGAGGACAGCTACTTCGGAGACTTCATCGAGGACGAGGCCGCCGAGAGCCCGATCAACGCCGCCACGCAGGAGATGCTCAAGGAGAAGATCGACCAGGTGCTCAAGACCCTGACCTACCGCGAACGCGAGATCATCAAGCTGCGGTACGGCCTGGGAGACGGTTACACCTACACGCTGGAAGAGGTGGGACGAATCTTCCGGGTGACCCGGGAACGGGTCCGCCAGATCGAGGCCAAGGCGGTCAGAAAACTACAGCATCCTGTACGCAGCCGGCAACTTGAGGGTTTCCTCGAGAGTACCGGCTAAACCGGCCATTCAACCGCCGGTCGCCTGAGGGCGACCGGCGGTTTTTTTGTTGTTCCATCGCAACCGTTCTCGAATTCCCCGGCCGACTGCAACGATCACGATGGAGCCCGTGACTCATGACCGCGACCGCTGTAATCCTTCGCGAACTCCACCACCTGCACCAGCGTGCCAAGGCCCTGCGTGACCGTCTCATCGCGGCACCGCGGACCCTGGCCGCCCGCCAGAACACGCTCGCGGGCAGACGCGTCGAGCTCGAAAAGGCCCGCAAGACTCTTCAAGACAGCAAGCTCCAGCTCAAGAAGCACGAGCACACCGTGCAGGCCCAGCAAGCCAAGATCGATGATCTGAAGGCCAAGCTGAATCAGGTGAAGAAGAACGACGAGTACAAGGCCCTGCAAAACCAGATTGCGCACGACAAGGCGTCGATCAGCAAGATCGAGGATGAGATCCTGCAAATCTACGAGCAGATCGAGACTCACACCGCGGACGTGGCCAAGCTCGAGGGAGAGCTCAAGTCGTTCGAGCAGGACGTGCTCGCCATCCAGGCCGAGATTGAATCCCAGGCCGCCGGTCACAAGGCACAGCTTCAGGAACTGGAAAAGGCGATCGTGGAAGCCGAGGTCTCGATTCCGGAAGACTGCCGTGAGCGGTACAGCCGTACCGTTCGCCAGTTCGGGGCCGACGCCCTGGCCGCCTGCGAGAACGGCGCCTGCTCGGGCTGCTTCACGGCCGTCACGACCCAGATGGTCAATCACCTCATCAACGGCGACCAGCTCATGTTCTGCAAGAGCTGCGGCCGGCTGCTCTACCTCTCCGAGGACGAGATTCCCGCCCGGCGGGCGAGCCGCTGAAGGCACGCCGGGCGAGCCCCCGGCTTTCTCACCCGGCCTGCCTGCCGGTCCCGCGGATTCCGCAGCCGCGACCCCTGGATTGCCGATATCTTTCCTGCGGGCGCCCCGGGGCCCGGATTTTGGCGTTGCCAGGTGCAACGCCGCGTGACAAACTCTCGCCCGCCGGCAGTGCTCGGTCCGGGGCCGGAAACGGCAACTTCCCGGCTGGCCGGCATGAATTGAGGGGGGGCGGTCGATGGAGCGACGCGGTCGCAATATACGTAAAGGCTTCCTGAAAGGGATTTTGCCGTTTATCCGCTGGCTGCCGCTCACCACAGCCTCGAGATTGCTCTCGGGGTTCGGTCAGCTCGAGTACCGGCTGCACAAGCACTTGCGTGCTGGATTCGACAGAGCGGTCGGGCAGGCGAACGACATCCTCGCGAGCGACTGGGACGTCCCTGCCGTGAGCCGGGAGTTGTGCGGCAATCAGATTCTCTGGCGGACGCGCGACATGCTGCTCGACGGGGTGTCGGACCAGCGGGCCGAGGCCATGTTTCGCGTCAGCGGCCAGGAACACCTGGACGCGGCCGTGGCCGAAGGAAAGGGTTGCATAGTGCTGACCAGCCACTTCGGCGCGCACATGCTCCCCGCGCACTGGCTGTACCGCCATCAATATCCGCTCCGCCTGTACATGGAGCGTCCCCGCAATGTCTCGCGTTTCATGGTCGAGCGCTTCGCCAGTGAGGGCCCGCTCAGCCAGGACAAGCTGTTCATCTCCCGCAAGGGGGACTCCAAGGATGCAGCCAGTTCCATCCTGCGGGCCGCCCGGGTGCTCCGTTCAGGAATGCTGCTGTTCCTGGCTGGCGACGTGCGGTGGTCGGGCCAGATGACCGAGGAAGCGCACTTCCTGGGCCGGAGGCTGAGGTTCTCCACCACGTGGATCGTGCTCGCGGGCCTGAGCCAGTCGCCCGTGGTCATCGTCTCCTGCCGGGTCGGGCAGGACAGGCGCTATCACATCGACTTTCGCCCTGCGTTCCACGTCCCGGCGGACGCGGAAACACAGGGGCAGACCGGGTACTGGGTCCAGCATTTCATGGATGTGCTGGAACAGCAAATCCGGATGCACCCGACCAACAGCAACGATTATCTGTTCTGGAACGAGAGCGACGAGCAGGCGGCCTGAACGCGAGGGGGCGAGCAAGGCATGCCGGAACTGGGGGCTTTTTCCGGGACCCGGGGCTACGATGCCGCCTGGGAAAGGTTTAGAATGCAAGGTTGTAGGTGTGGGCGACGGCCGGGCGGCGACGAAGCCGCCACGGGCGAACGGGCCGCGCTCGGTAAGCCGTCGGACCGAACCGCTGTCGCTCCGGGAGTGTCCAGGGGGGCGGACGTCAGGAGACCGGCTACACGAGCAAGCCTGGATTGGTCTGTTTCCCCCGGGGGCAGACCAGGCTTCCCGCCAGGATTGAGCGGCCGCGGCACGCGGCGAGAGGATTGCATGCAAATCGAGCTTGACACCGCCTCGCGGGTGGCTAAAGTACCACGCGCCTCGGAAGAACTGTCTTCCCTGGACCAGCCCGCGCCCGCCACGACGTTGCGGATTCCCCTGAGCAAGGCCGCCATCCGGACCAGTCCCCCCTCGATCACCAACCTGATGCAGACGGCGCTCGAGAACCCCGCGATCGTGTCGCTGGCGGCTGGCTTCGTGGACCAGCAATCGCTTCCCGTGGACGTCAGTGCCCGATCGCTCTCGGCTCTGTTTGCCAGCGAGACCGAGGGCCGCAGGTCGCTCCAGTATGGTACGACGATTGGCCATGCCGGCTTGCGGACCGGGCTGATCGAACGGCTCGAGCGCACCGAGGGCGTCGCGCCGGGGACCTATCACGATGCGATCTCACGGACCGTGGTGACGACGGGCTCGGCCCAGCTCATCTACCTGGTCTGTGAGGCGCTGCTGGACCCGGGCGATATCGTGCTGGTCGAGTCGCCCACCTATTTTGTCTTCCTGGGGCCGGTAGAGACCCGGGGCGCCCGTGCGATCCGGGTCCAGATCGACGAGCAGGGTTTGCGGACCGACGCGCTGGAACGAACGCTGGCCCGGCTTCGTGACGACGGCCAGTTGCAGCGCGTCAAGCTCATCTACACGATCCCCGAGCATGCCAACCCGACGGGGATCAGCCTGGCTTCGAGCCGGCGGCAGGCCCTGGTGGAGCTGGTACGGCGCTGGTCAGGGCTGGCGGGCCGGCGAATCTTCTTGCTGGAGGATGCCGCTTACCATGGGCTGTCTTATGGCGTGACCGAGCCGCACAGCCTCTGGAGCCTGGACCACGAGGCCGAGACGGTCATCCTGGCCCGCACCTTCAGCAAGACCTTCAGCCCGGGGGTCAAGATCGGCTACGGGGTCCTGCCCCGGGGCTTGATCGATCCGATTCTGAGATTGAAGGGGAACCATGACTTCGGCTCCGCCAACTTCAATCAGCAATGGCTTCAGCAGACGCTGGCCAGCGGCGAGTATGATCGTCACGTGGCGCGCTTGCGCGAGCTTTACGGCAAGAAGCGGGACGTGTTCCTGGACGCGCTGGAGCGCCACCTGGCACCGGTGCGCGCTGGCGTGCACTGGACGCAGCCCAATGGCGGACTGTTCGTCTGGCTGACCGTTCCCGAGGAGGTGGACACGGGCTTTGAGGGGCCTCTCTTTCCTCGCTGCCTGCAAGAGGGCGTCCTGTACGTGCCGGGCGAGTATGCCTTCGCCCCCGAGCCGGCGCCGGTTCCCCGGAACCACCTGCGGCTCACGTTCGGCGTGCCCACGGAGTCGGAGCTGGAGGAGGGCGCGCGCCGTCTGGGAGCGGCCCTTCGCGGGGCGCTCGAAGCCGTCGGATAGCCTGGCCTGACACAGGCTGCTGCCGGCACGGAACCTGGCCGGCAGATAGGACTTACGCGGTTGACCTGGGGCACGGATGCAAATCTGGGGGAGACCGTCTTGAACATTCTACAGCGGTACGTTTCCGGAGAGGTGCTGCGCGCCTTCCTGCTCTCGCTCGTGACCATGACGGCCATCTTCGTGCTGTTCATGGTCGCGGCCGAGGCGATGAGGAGCCGGCTGCTCTCGCCGGAGGACATCGCCCATCTCGTTCCATACGTGATCCCCAGCACGCTGCCCTACACGATGCCCGTGTCGCTGCTCTTCTCGGTCACGGTGGTTTACGGGCGCATCGCCGGCGACAACGAGATCATCGCGATCAAGTCGGCTGGCCTGTCGGTCATGACGATGATCTGGCCCACCCTCTTCCTGGCCGCGGTGATCAGCGGGTTCCTGTTCTATGTGAGCCGTGGCTGGATTCCCCGCAGCGCTCATCAGGCGAAGCTCGTCCTGTTCAAGGATCTCGAGGACACCTTCTACAAATTCCTGCGGCGCGACCGCGAGTTCAACAACGCGCGCTGGCCGTTTCTGATCAAGGTCCGTGACGTCGAAGGAAGGGACATGATCGACGCCACCTTCAACAAGCGGGCCAAGAACAAGGACAACACCGACACCTACAGTGCCACGATCTTCGCCAAGCGGGCCCGGCTTCAATTCATGGAGAAGGAGAAGCTGGTTCGCGTGCACCTGGACCAGTCCGAGCTGCAAAACTATGGGAAGGATGACGATGTCGCCCTGATCAACCGGAACATCCTGGATATTCCCATCCCCCAGGAAAGCCAGTTCACACTGGAGCCCTCGATCCAGGAACACCCCAACGACGAGATCGAACGCGAGCTGGCCAAGGTGCGCCAGAAAATGGCCACGGACCGCAAGCGGCAGGCCATGATCGTGGGGTTCCAGTTCGCCACCGGCCGGCTCGACGACGTCAAGTGGGACCAGGTTCAGCGCGCGTTCATGGAACACATGTACTGGCAGTCGCGAGTCAACCAGTTCGAGACGGAGAAGCAGCTCCGCTCCTCGATGGCCTTTGGCAGCCTGCTGTTCGTCATCCTCGGCGCCCCGGTCGGTATCCTCTTCGCGAAGCGCGACTTCCTGAGCGCCTTCATGTCCTGCTTCGTGCCGATCATCACGGTCTACTATCCGCTCATGCTCTTTGGAATGAACCTGGGCAAGGAAGGAACGATGGACCCGATGAAAGCCCTCTGGATTGGCAACCTGGTCCTGATCGTCCTCTCGGTCTGGGTTTACCCCAAGATCATCAAGCACTGACGCGTGTTCCGCTGGACTGTGCGCGGCGCGTGCCGCGCACCCCATCGAGGGTGGGAGTCACGACCATGCGAATTCTGGATCGCCAGCGGTTGTGGGCCTTCTTCAAGGCGTACTTCACCTGCTACGTCTCGCTGGTCGGACTCTACATCGTGATCGACGCGTTCAGCAATCTCGATGAATTCATGAAACGGGCCGAGGGCTTCTTCGAGCTGATCAAGGTGATGGGCCGCTACTACCTGGTGCATCAGTCGCTCTATTTTGATCAGCTGGGCAGCGTGATCGGCATGATGGCCGCCATCTTCACGGTGACCTGGATGCAGCGCAACAACGAGCACCTGGCGATGCTGGCTGCCGGCATCAGCACTCACCGGGCGATCCGGCCGGTGCTCTTCGCGTCGCTGATCGTCAGCTGTCTCTCGGTGGCCAACCAGGAAATCGTCATCCCGCACCTCGCCGAGGAGATCCAGAAAGATCACGCGGACGACGGCAATAGCAAGGTGCTCGTTCCCAGCCACTACGACTCGCGGCGCATTCTGATCGATGGCAGCGAGGCAGACCGCGCCACGCGGACAATCATCAACCGGTTCAACGCCACGATTCCTGAATCGGTATTCGGCGGCCTTCGCAAGCTGGAAGCCAAGCAGGCCACGTACATTCCCGACGATCACCCCACGGCGCCGCTGAAGGGGGGCTGGCTGGTGCGGGGCGCCTCGCTTGAACCCCCCGTGGAACCCGATCAGCTCGAGCCCGGCGCATCCATCATCACCCTGGTCAAGGACCTGACCGGTTTCCCGCGGCAGTTTGGCAGCCAGCCAATCCAGGGGGGTGAAACGTACTTCCTGCGCACCTCGCTGACCTTCAAGGTGATGACGCGGAAGATGGGCTGGCACAAGTACGCTTCGATGGCCGAGCTGATTGACGGCCTCTCCGACCCGGGCAGCGAGGCCTCTGACCGGTCCGAAATCGCCGTGAAGATCCACTTCCGGGTCATGCGGCCGTTCCTGGCGCTCAACCTGCTGTTCATGAGCCTGCCGCTGGTGCTCGGCGGTTACGGCCGCAACATGTTCATCAACCTGGGTTTCGCCCTGGGGAATTCCGCGATGTTCTACGTGGGGCTGCTGATCTGCGAATACGTGGGAGACAACGCCCTGCTGAGCGCGTCGCTCGCTGCCTGGCTGCCGCTTTTCGTCTTCGCGATGATCGCCGCCTGGCGGTGGGACCGCATCCGGACATGACCGCCCCGCAGGCCGGCTCAACCGCGCGACATGTTCCAGATCAGCCAGATGCTCAGAATCATGCCGCAGGCAAACCCAGAGTACGCCAGCGAGGCCGCCCCTCCCCGCAGTACCAGAGACGATGCCACGAGCAGGCCGGCGATGACGATGCCGATGGCGAGCGTGTTGCTCGCCCTAGTGAGCTGCCGCACCAGGCGTTCGAAGCCTTGCAGGTCGAACCGGACGTTGAGCTCCCCGCGCTTGATCGAGTCGAGCGACTGGCTGAGCAGGTCCGGCAGGAGCGTACCGATGCGCTGAAGGTTCTCCACCGTCTGCGTTGTTTCCCGGAGCAGGCGGTAGGGATGAAAGCGGCGCAGCGAGAGCTCGCGGAGGAAGGGCTCGAGCTGTCGCGCAATGTCGAAGTGCGGGTCGAGCTGGCGGCCGACGCTCTCGATGGTCACCAGTGAGCGGATCAGGAGCACGAGGTCCGGTGGAATGTGCAACTGGTGCGTGCGGATGAACGCGATCAGCTCGCGCAGCAGCAAGCTGAGATTGATGTGGTCGAGAGTCAGCTCGGAGTAGGTGTGCACCAGTTCGCTGACGTCGCGGCGCAGGGCCCTGGGGTCCACTTGCTCGCCGCGGACGTCGAGCGCGTCCAGAGCGGCCAGGACGCGATCGGGGTCCTGAGTGATCAGCCCGGCCAGGAGGTCGGCGATTCGCTCTCGGGTACGCACGTCGAGCTGGCCGAACATGCCGTAATCGAGCGGCGCCACGACCCCGCCCTCGAGCACGCGCAGGTTGCCGGGGTGAGGATCGGCGTGGAAGAAGCCGAACTCGAAGATCTGCCGCAGGAGGATCCGCGCCCCGGTCACGGCCACCTGGGCAGGCTCGGCGCCCAGCGCGCGGATGCCGTCCAGGTCGCCCACACCGACGCCCCCGATGAACTCCATGGCGATCACGCGATGGGTGGAGAAGGCGTCGATCGTGAACGGGATATGCGCGGAAGGGTCGTCGGCGAACTGGTTTGAGCATCGCTGCATGGTGCGCCGCTCGACCGTGAAATCGAGCTCGCGTTTCAGGCTGCGTTCAAATTCGCGTGCCATTGCCAGCGGCTTGTAGGGTGCCAGCGCGGGCAGGTGGCGTTCGGCAAGCTGGGCAAGGTTCTTGAGGATGTCAAGATCCGCCTGCACCACCCGGAGAATGTCCGGCCGGCGGATCTTCAAGGCCACCGTACGGCCGTCGAGCAGGATGGCGCGGTGAACCTGGGAGATCGAGGCGGAGGCCACGGGCTCCTTCTCGATGGTCCGGAACACCTCATCCGGCGGCGCATGGTAATCTTCGGCCAGGATCTTCTCTACCTGGCTGAACGGGAAGGGGCGGACATCGTCCCGCAGTGCTGCCAGTTCGACGGTGTAAGACTCGGGAATGATGTCCGGACGGGTGCTGAGCACCTGGCCCAGCTTCACGAACGTTGGTCCCAGGTCCTCGCAGACCAGCCGCAGCCGGCGAGGCCGATCCTGGGGGATGGCGTCGGCCCCCATTGCCACCCGCTCGAGCGGCGCACAATGCTCTCCAGATGGAGCGCCGCGACCACGTCGTGATAGCCGTAGCGCACCAGCGTCGAGAGGATTTGCCGGTAGCGGGGCAGATCTCGAAGATGGCCAACGGTTTCTCGTATCAAGAGATCACGACCTTCGTGCTGGATCGACTGCGAGACGGGGGTGCGCCGTTACCCTGTCTTGCGTCTCCGTCCCGTTTCGGTTAAGGTAGATCGATCAGAATTTGCTGCGATCCTGTGGTGATGGGAACACTTAAATGCCGATCCAGGAACAGACTGCGATTCGTTCCCTCGAGTCCGCTGAAGATTTCTGGGAAACGCGTCTGGAAGCCATCGGATTCATCTTTCACGGTAGCGTGAACGTCGCCAAGAGCAAGGGGCAACCTTCTACGACGACCAACCTGCTGCATTTTGCCCGTTGTCCGAAGCTGGACAAGATTGGCGAGCACGAGACCAAGATCTGGTTCCGGAGCGTCCGGGTGGCTCACAAACACCTCGACGAGGTCGTCGGCTCCAAGCGCTGGAAATGGTGCAAGCTGTGCGAGAAGGCCATCACCCAGCGCGTACTCGACGAGTGCTGAAGCGGCTTACGTCTCCTCCTTCCTGTACCGGGCGGACGCGGCCCTGATCCGCTGCGCTGCCGAACCCCACCATCGCGCCGTCCAGAGCCTCGGCTGGCTCACGTGTGAGGGGTTGAGCCCATCACCAACCGCTCGAAATCGGGGTTGCCGCGGAGCGGCTGAAAATCCGGCTCGTCCGCGAGGCGCGTGCGCAGTCCGGGATCAAGCTCCAGCGCGGCGTGTAGCTCATCGAGGGCGCGCGGGAAGTTGCTGGCAAGGCTCCAGTAGCACGCCAGGTTATAATGCAGAAGTGCATTGTCTGGGTGGGTGCGGCGTGCTGCTTCCAGCGAGTCAATGGCTTGTGCCAGACGATTGGTGCGCTTGTAGCACCAGCCCAGGGCCAGGGCGACACCTGTGTCGCTGGGGCGCAGACTGGCCGCTGTTTCGAGCGGGACGATCGCTTCGCGGTACCGGTTCAGCCGGCGCAAGGCTTCACCCTTGATCAGGCAGGCCTCGAATTGCAGGCCAGGCCAGTCGGTCCGGCTGCCGAGGATACGCAGGCAATGCTGCGGGAGGTCGAGGTCGAGATAGCCTTCGGCTTCGTGCAACTTTTTGCGGACCAGATCGCCATGGCTCCGGCTCATCGCTGGGCGGCCTCCCCGGGGCCGAGATCAAGCGGGCTGACGTCAGGCTGCCAACCAGGTGGGAAGAGTCCGAAGCGGGTCGGTCGGCAATCGACCTGACCGAACAGGTGCGTGTCCCGGACCACCGGGTCTTCGCACTCCAGTGAGCGTACTCCAAATCGCCGGCGAGCGAAAGAGCACGATGTGCCAGGGCCACAGCCAGCGGTGAGGGAATGCGCTCGACGGCCGCTTGCGGGCGCCTTGAGCGATCCCTTCGACCGCCCGTTCGTTTGCACGGGCAGCCGGCGCGGCTCAGATCACCTGGTTGGCGCCCCGGTCGCCGCCGTTGCGGGAGCACGACGCATGCTGCTCCAGATAAAGCTCTTCCTTGCGGCTGAGCTCATGCTCGGTCGCGACCAGTTCCGGGATCTCGATACCATGCGGAGAGCCTTGCGCGAGGGCGGTGGCCCGGGCATCGATGCCGGCTCGATTCTGGAGCCCGTCGAGCCAGCGCCTGGGAATCTGTGCGAGCCCGTAATGGGCCCCGGCCATGGCACCCAGAATCGCTCCGGCGGTGTCCGTGTCTCCACCCAGGTTGATGACCTCGGTGAGCGCTTCCTCAAAGCTATCGGTGGTGAGCAGCAGGTAGAGGCAGGTGGGAATGCAGGCCGGCGGGAAGCCCATGGTCGGGCGGCGACAGATCGGCTCCGCCCCATGGCGGTTGGCCTCGTCGACCAGGGCAGCGAGGGCACGGTCTCGGGGCAGGTCGAGAATCGACTCGACGTGCGCGATGGCGCGTGAGAGCGCCCTGGCGTGGCGGTCATATCCGATCACCAGGTCGCCGCATTCCCGCGGAATGCGGGATTCGTCGCGTGCCACGTCGGCGGCGATCCAGAGCAGCATGCTGGGCTCACGCGCTGCGCCGGCGGCGAGCCGCCGAATGGCGTGAGCCACCGTGAGGGCGCCGCTCAGACTGCGGATGTCGCGATGGGTCATGATGCTGGCAGCCAGCACCGATCCGACCATCTCGGGCTGATTCTCGCCAAAATGGAGAGCGACCGGGGCAATGCGCATCGCCGCGCCGATGCCAGCGCTCTTCTGCCCGCAGCGCCGCGGGGGCACCCCGTGCTGAAGGTCGATGATCACCTGGCGCAGAGTGCGGCCGATGCCGCGATAAGCGCCCAGGAAAGCGCCCTTGGGGGTGGCCAGCGCCAGGTAATGGTCCGCCAGGCGCTCCTGGTCAATCCGTCCCAGCTCGAGCAGGACGTCACAAATGGCAAGGGCTTGCTGGGTATCGTCGGAATAGAGTCCGCGGAGCCGCCAGCGGTAAGGCTTGCGTTTCCAGGCCTGAACGCCGTCGACGTAATTCTTCACGCGACCGTAGTGCGTCTTGATTTGCTGCATGGTCAGCCCCTCCAGCGGCGCGCCGAGCGCATCGCCGATGGCCAGACCCAGCAGACAACCTCGGACACGGTCGATTCGGGACAGATGAGGCATCGTGGCAATGCTCCTCGGATGCCGAATCGCTGACCGGATATTCCGGCAGCACCCCTCGTCCGGACGAACGCAGAATACCCGCCTGGACGAACATAGCCAACCGAATTCTCTCCGAGACGCCTTCCGTGCGACCTGCTTGCGACGTCGCTATGGCATCACCGGAGCGTGGTATCTTCATCACTTAGGACCTGTTGGACGCCTCAATAAAAAAATTTCCCGAGGCTCCGCTTTTTCGTTGAAAAGGGGCCGGTCCGACGGCCCGTGAGCTTTCCATGAGACCGCTTTGACGTTCGTGTGAACAGTAGCCATTCCCCGCAGCCGGGTGCATCGAGCAAGGCCGTCTCCTCGGCGTTCCAGCCGAGCCTGGCGTCTCGCTTGCTTCGCTCGCAACCCCGCTCTCCCGGTATCGTAAACAAAGTATCGGTTTCCGTCCTGGACTCTCGCAGTCGCAGGATACGGAAATCTCCGCCCTGGCTCGCCGCCGATGAGCAATCGCATCAACCTGCGCGACTGACGAAATCGCATTGTCTAGAGTTTGTCCCGCGATCGGCAAGACGGTGCCTTCTTAAAAATGTTCGAATTTAAGCATAGAGTTCAGGCATGAAGGCGAAGCGGCGCGCGGCCCTGATGGATGACCAGGCCGCGCCCCGGTGCAAGAGGGCACGAAGCTCCGCGGACCGCGCTCTGGCAAACCACCTCGGTGCGATGGCCGCAAGCAACGCCTGATTGCAGCGGATTCGTGTCCGGGAAGTTTTCTGCGCAATCCGTCTTGCCGCTCATTTCCTGAGAAACCCACTGATGTGGAATTCGGCGATCGACTTGCCCGCAATGTTGCTGGGTACGATCTCCGTGTAGATGTCGGCCTTCCGACCGTCGCTCAGGACCATGCGATAGCATGTGCTGTGGCTGAGGACCTTGAGCGCCTCGGACGCCATCTCGAAGTAGCCATAGTACGTCTTGCGGCCCTTGTGCTCATGGCAGGCGAGGTAACCGTCGACGGGATCGAGGACCGTCTGCTCGCCATCGAGAATCTTGCCGCGGATGTGTTCCATCCGTTCCATCGGTCGCCTCCGGGGATGATTCGCTGTCATCCCACCTTCGCTCGCGGTCGAGAGAGGTTGCGCTCGCCGGGCGCCACTGCACGGCTCGCACGCAGCCGCGCTGCTTCTGTCCGATGTCACTGGCCGACAAGAGAAAGAGCCGCGCTCATCGAGTGGGAAAGGAGGATGGCCTCTCGACCCACGATGCGAGCCGGATCTTAACCTGCTTTGATTGTTGATGCAACAGCGAGCCCCCGTGCGCGCCAGAGCGACCGGGCTCAGCAATAATCTGGGCCGGCCTGGCCGGCCTCGATCAGTTCCTGCAATTGTCAATCCCGTCGCAATACTCGCTGGGCCGCGGGGGCGATGAGCGGCTCAGTGCTTCGGGGGCACGCACACCAGCTCGTAAAGCGATTGCGAGCGCACGATGGCGCACTCATCGGGAAAGGTATGAAACGACTGGATCGACAGGCCGCGAACCCGTGCCTCGATGTACACCTGCGAAAGCGGTGCGGGAGCCAGCCGGTTCGACGAGCCGAAACGATGAGCGAGGATCTGCCGCGAATCGTCCGCGACCAGCTCCTCGCAAAGGTGCCGGAACACTTCGCCCTCAACGCGCTCCACTTCGAAGCACGCCTGGTACTCGACGAGACCGCCCGGAAAAAGGCTGGCGGAACGCTCGGTCCGGATGGCTGAATGGAACAGCAAGCCCGGCTCCGGAAGTGGGGTCTCGGGGCCGGAGAGAACCTCGGTGAGCCGGATCTTGCCCGTGCCGAAGATCACGGCGTGGCCCCCTTCAATGATCCGCACACCAGCCTCCCAGCGCGATTGGGGAATGCGCCGGTAGACCCGCGTCGCGAACCAGTCGGGATGGACGGCGCGATCAAAGACCTGAAAGGCAAGGTCGGCCACCCGGGCCCGGCCGGAACTGACTCCCATCAGCAGGACCTCTCTCGACTGTGAGTCTATTCATGCTTTCATAAATCCGGTGGCGACCCCGCTGCCAGCCGTTCCAGTATAAGCGATCCAACAGCCGGCGGCAAACAATGGCCGAGCCGTGATGATTCTTTTCGATGCGTTGATCTGTTCTGGAATCACGGTTGGCTCGCACCGAAGATCAAAACATTGTTGGTCCCTCCAAAACCAAACGATGCGCTCATGATCCGTGTCAGACGACCCGGACGCGGTCCATCCGGAACATAGTCGAGGTCGAGCTCCGGATCGCGCCTGAAGTTGATGGTCGGAGGAATCACCTGCCCTTGAAGTGCACGCACGCACACAGCAGCCTCGATGGCCGCGGCGGCGCCTAGGCCGTGCCCGAGCGCTCCCTTGATGGAGCTGACGGGTAGCCGTCTTGCGTGATTGCCGAAGACTGCCTTGACGACGCGCGTCTCCACCTGGTCGTTCATGACCGTGCTGGTGCCGTGCGCGTTGTAATAATCGACCGCCTCCGGCGCCAGACCCGCGCTGCGAAGCGCCGCGGCAACACACACGGTGATGCGCGGCTCGCTCGGCATCGCCATGTGATAACCGTCGGCATTCATGGCGTGACCCAGAAGTTCGGCCTGCGGCTTCAGGCCAAGCCGCTGGACCGCGCTCTCGGTGGCCAGCACCAGCATCCCCGCGCCTTCGGACATGACAAACCCCGCTCGATCGCTGCTGAACGGCCGGCTCGCCTGGCCGGGGTCTGCCTCGCAGCGGTCGCCCGTCCTGTTTTGAAGCAGTGCCTTCATGCCCGCGAAGCCGTTCACGATGGCGGGCGTGAACGCGCTTTCGCTGGCGCCGCAGAGAGCCAGATCCGCCTCGCCGGAGCGGAGGAGCATGGCACCCAGGATGATGGCGTGCCCCCCGGTTGCGCAGGCGTTGGAGGGGGCGATCCCCGGCCCGAGCAGCCGCAAGTGCTGGGCGATCTGTCCGGCTGCCTGGTTGATCAGCAGCCCGGGTACCAGAAAGGGGCTGACCGCACCATCCTGCCGCCTGCGCATCCGTGCCTGCTGAGCCTCCAGGAAGTCAACGCCGCCAAACGCCGAGCCCACGACCACGGCCACGCGTTCGGGATCGACGGCTCCACCAGGGCGGTCGAGCCCGGCGTCACTCCAGGACTCGCAGGCCGCCTTCATGGCCAGCGGCAGAAAGCGCGCGGAGAGCTTCTGCAACGTGCGGTCGCCGGTCCCCGCGTCCGGCGGCAGCCCCGGGACCATGCCCGCGATGTCCTGGAGGCACCCTTCGGACGAAAGGGCGGCGTGCCGGCCAATTCCCGATCGGCCGGCGAGCAGGCCCTGCCAGGTGGTGTTCATGTCAGGACCCAGACAGGTCGCCGCGCCGTGGCCCACGATCAGGATCCGGGGACGCATGCAAGCTCCTGGGATGCAACGGGTAGGGATGGTCGCTCCGCCAGATGCCAGCGACTGTGGGGCGGAGGTGGTAAGATGTTCGAGAACCGCGGCCGGCATGCGGACCTGGGGGCAGGGCCGCGGTCCAGCGGCACCAACCCGGGAGCTCCAAGCATGCGCCTCATCAAGTTCACGACCCGATCCGACCCGGCCCCACAGGCGGGGCTGATCGACGGCGACACGGTGGTTCCCCTGGCCTCGGGGCCGGGGGCCCTGTCGGCGATTTTGCACGCAGAGGACGTTTTGCACAAGGTCCAGCAAGGCGTGGAGGCGGCGCGGCA
Organism: uncultured Planctomycetaceae bacterium; assembly: GCA_963833985.1. GTDB lineage: Bacteria > Planctomycetota > Planctomycetia > Isosphaerales > Isosphaeraceae > Aquisphaera. The sequence goes on along the minus strand of CAWIAD010000001.1, from coordinate 2,550,352 downwards.
GCGGTTCGACGTGGCTTCGATCCGCATGGAAGCACCGATCGATGCCCAGGAGGTCTGGGGCGCGGGGGTGACCTACGAGCGGAGCAAGCTGGCGCGCCAGGAAGAGTCGGAACAGGGCGGCACATTCTATGACCAGGTCTATCGGGCACCCCGGCCCGAGCTGTTCTTCAAGGCAACCCCCAGCCGGGTCGTGGGGCCGGACCAGCCGATCCGGGTCCGGAACGACAGCCACTGGTGCGTACCCGAGCCGGAGCTGGCACTGGTGATCTCGCCGGCCCTGAAGCTGGTCGGCTACACCATTGGCAACGACGTGAGCGCGCGCGATATCGAGGGCGAGAATCCGCTCTACCTGCCCCAGGCCAAACTTTACGCCGGTTGCTGTGCCTTGGGCCCGGCCATCACGCTGTCCGCGTTCATGCCGGGGGTGGCGGATATCGAGATCCGCCTGGAGATTCAACGCGGCGGAATCAGTGCATTTCGCGGCATGACTTCGGTCGCGCGGATGGTGCGTTCCTTCGAGGAGTTGATCGGCTGGCTGGGCCGGGACAACCTCTTCCCGGAGGGAGCCGTCCTGCTCACCGGCACCGGCATCGTTCCGGATGACGATTTCAGCTTGCAGGAGGGCGACGTGGTGCGGATCGAGATCAACGGCATCGGCACGCTGGCCAATGCGGTGGTCCGCGGCCCAGTCGCAAGTGAGTGTCGCGGAGATGGGTTACGGTCGTGAGGGGAAAAAGAAAACAGGCCGCATTTCGAGAAACGCGGCCTGTTCCCAGAGTGGTATTCGCGGAATGAACGACGCCGAAACGGTCCATTGGCGAGTGCGGACGTCGGCCTGGGATTACTTCTTCTCTTCAGGCTTGGGGGCCGGAGCAGGTGCGGGCTTGGCCTCGGTCTTGCCGGGTGCGGGGGCCGGCTTGCTGGCCGACGGAGACGGGGCGGGTGTCACTGGCTTGGCCGGCTCTTCAGGATTGCAGCCGCTGAGAGCCGCACACAGACCCATGCTTGCAACCAGCGCCAACGCTTGAAACTTCAACGTCTTGATCACAGTGTTGCTCCTTCAGGGGGTCTCAGACGGGCGAGGACGTCCAGAACTCACAAAGAACGAGGGATTCGCACCCCCGGTCCGCACGCGATAACGACCGTGCGAATGACGACCTGCCACACCTGTACGGTCGCCTATTGTAGTGGGCTTTCCCGGAGCCATCAACGAGCCAGTGTCGATTCCTCCGGAAAAATACGTATGTTGGCACTGTGCCGGCGCCGGCACGAATCGCGCTTGACAAGATTCCCAAAAAGACTGAATTTCTCCACACCGAACAACCGAGGTATCTTCGAGAAACGTCGGCTTGCAGAGTCGCGTCGTCCTGCCTCATCCTGTTCCTCATCTCGTTTCTGGGCGGTACCGGCTCCATTCACTTCCGTCGCCGAAGGGGTGGCGTTCTGAACCATGCATGCGACGCTTGCCGGCTCCCGAATCGAATTGAGGCGATCTATGATGAAATCAGCGAATGTGGTTGAAGCGTCCAGCGACCTCTTCCAGGTCGTCGTCGGTCTGATCCACGACGTCTCGGCGAAATCACGGAGCGCACAGATCACTCCGCAGTCGCTGCTTCTGGAGGAGCTGACTCTCGACTCGCTGGACCTGGTCCGGGTGATCATGCTGGTCGAGGATCGCTACCACATCGCCATCGACCTCGACGAGATTCCGAAGCTGAAGCAGGTCAGCGATCTGACGGAGCTTCTGGGCGCGAGATCAAGGCGGCCGCCTGACGCGGTTCCGCCCCGCATGGTCGCGGTCGGGTTGCCTCACCTGCGTTGCAGACCCGACTACCAGGAATGACTCCCGGCGAATGCACCGGCCGCTGGACGCCATCGCCTGTTCTCCTTGCCCGTGAGCCCCTCATGAGTTGCTGGCTGCTGCTCTCGCTCTCGGTGCTCATCCTCTTGCTGCCGCGCCTGCTGCTGAGCAAGCCGGCGGCTCCCGGGCCGCCCCTGCTGCCCGAGGTACACGGCTCGCTGCGCCCCATGCACTGGGCTGTGATTGCCTACTGCGGGCTCTGGCACCGCCTCAGGACCAACGGCTGGGCGCCCTTGCCCGCGCACGGTCCGGCCATCCTCATCGCCAACCACACCTGCGGGATTGATCATCTCATCCTCCAGGCCGGATGCCAGCGCATCCTGGGCTTCATCATCGCTCGTGAATACTATGAATGGTCGCTGATTCACTGGTTCACCAGGCGCGTGGGGTGCATTCCCGTGAACCGCGACGGTCGCGACCTCCAGGCCATCCGGACCGCGCTGCGGCGGCTCGAGTCGGGGCGTGTGCTGCCCATCTTTCCCGAAGGCCGGATCACCCCCAGCTCCGGACGGGAGCTCGGTCCAATCTTGCCGGGGGCCGCGTACCTCGCTGTGCGGTCCGGCGTTCCCGTGATTCCCGCCTACATTCGCGGGACCCCGGAGACGAACATGATCGGCAAGTCGTTGATCACACCGTCGCACTCGGTGGTGATCTTCGGTGAACCGGTCGACCTTTCGGGTTTTGAACCGCGGCAGGCGGGCGACAAGACCGTGCAGGCGGAGGTCTGCCACCGCTTTGACGCGGCATTTCGGGACCTGATGGCCCGTTCGACGAAGGTGCCGGACCACCCGGTTGGGCTTACACCAGAGGCTGAGGTCGAGAATCCCCCTTGAGAATCGCTTCCCTTGATACCCGATCGCGAGGCCATGGCCGTTCTGGAGCATTACTCCCCGCCATTCCAGCCGCTTTCCCCCATACAGCGGCTCGGGAACGCGGGGGGAACCAGCGGCGCTCTGCTCTGGAAGTACCGTTCCCCGGCCGGCGAGATGGTGCTGCGAGCCTGGCCCGAGGTCTGGCAGCCGCCGGCCAGGTGGCAACTGGAACGGACCCACGGCTGGCTGGAGGCCATGGCCGATCTTGACCAGGTTCCCGTCGCCGTGCCGGTGCGCCAGCGCGACGGCCGCACGCTGCTTCACCAGGCGGGCCGATTCTGGGAGCTTGCTCCCTGGCTGCCGGGTTGTCCTGATCTGGACACCCCCCCCGCGCAGGCACGCGTTTGCTCGGCCTTCGGAGCCCTGGGCCGCCTGCACCGGCGGATTTCCGCACAGTCGGAACGCAAGGCCAGCCCTGGCCTGCGGCTCCGCATCAGCGAGATCGAGGCGCTGGCCGGCCGTGGGCTCGATGAGCTTGCTGCTCTGCTGGAGCGCTCACCGGCCGACGCGCTGGCTGGCCCCGGCCTGCGCTGGGTGGGCCTGGCACGGGCGGCAATCCCCGGGCTGCTTCCCTCCCTGCGCGACGCCGCGCGGCTGGAAGTGCCCCTCCAGCCGGTGCTGCGCGATGCGCGTCCTGAGCATTTTCTCTTCGAGGGGGAGATGCTGACCGGCGTGATCGACTTCGGGGCCATGGGAATTGACAGCGTGGCCACGGACCTGGCGCGGCTCATCGGCGCGTGGATCCCTCCCGGCTTGCCGCTTCGTGGCCTGGCCCTGGAGGCGTACCGGCAAGTTCGGCCCCTGGACCCTTCCGAAGTCGTTCTGGTGGCGGCGATCGAGTCGGCCGGCGATCTCCTGATCGCGGGTCACTGGCTGCGCTGGCATTTTCTCGACCGGACCCGGTTCGAGGATCCTGACGCAGTGGGTCGAGGGGTACTTCGCGGCCTGGCACGCCTGGAGCGAAGGCTGTGCGTGGGCTGGCCCCTGTGAGGGACGGGAAGACGGCTCCGGCTCCGGAGGTCTTGCAACACCGGGGCCGGGGGAATGGACGCAGTGCCTCCAGTCCGGCAATGAGCCTCAAGGGGAACGGGACGGAGGCGGTTGTGGCTGTGGCGGCTCGGGTGCCTGAGTCAGAAGCCTGTGAGATTCCTCGTGATCAATACTCACCCGCTGGATCTCCAGCGCTTTGCCCGTTTCGGGATCGACGGAGACGAGCGTCGCGTGGAGTTGCGGGTCGCCGGTGGCCACGTCGAAGTACGCGGGGACGGCCGTCAGGGCAGTGCTCAGGACACGGTCATAGCGGCGGCCGATGATCGAGTCGTGCGGGCCTGTCATGCCCACGTCCGTCTGGTAAGCGGTACCTTGCTTGAGAATATGCTCATCGGCGGTGGTGACGTGGGTGTGGGTGCCCAGTACGGCCGACACGCGGCCATCCAGGTAGCGGCCAAGAAGCTGTTTGTCGCTGGTGGCCTCGGCATGGACGTCCACGACCACGACCCGTGCGGTCCCGCGGAGCTGATCGATGAGCCGGTCCGCGGCGCGGAAGGGACAGTCCACGGGCCGCATGAACGTGCGGCCAAGCACGGTGAAAACGGCGGCCGTGGTACCGTCGCGGGCCTGGACCAGGGCCAGCTCGGGCCCCGGAGCGTCGAGCGGCAAATTGGCTGGTCGCAGGACCCGCTCCGTGCGTTCGAAGACCTTGAAGATCTCATCCTTGCGATAGACATGGTCACCCATGGTCAGGACGTCGGCCCCGGCGTCCATCAGCTCCTCGAAGCAGCGAACCGTGAGCCCAGAGCCACCGGCGGCGTTCTCGGCATTGCAGACCACCAGGCCGAGTTGCCAGCGCAGGATCAGCCGCGGCAGCGCCTGACAGACGATCTTGCGTCCCGGCGAACCGACGACGTCGCCGATGAACAGGATCTTCAGTGGCATGCGCGGCTCGCTCTCTGGAAGGAAACCATGCCTTGCTGGCTTGCTCGTCTAGCGCGCGAACTCGACCGCGCGCGTCTCCCGCAGGACGGTCACTTTCACCTCGCCGGGATAGTTGAGCTGGCTCTGGATGGCCCGGGCCACGTCGCGGCAGAGGGACGCCGATCCGGCATCGTCGAGGAGCTGGCTATCCACGATGACCCGGACCTCCCGGCCCGCCTGGATGGCGTACGCGTGCTCGACGCCGGGGAAGCCCAGGGCCAGCGCCTCCAGCTCCTCGAGCCGGCGCACGTACTTTTCGAGCGTCTCGCGGCGGGCACCCGGGCGGCTGGCACTGATGGCGTCCGCCGCGGCCACCAGCACCGTGTACGGGGCATCCACCCGAAGGTCGTCGTGATGTCCCAGCGCGGCATGGACCACCTGCGGGCCCTCTCCGTAGCGCTTGGCGAGCTCGGCTCCGACGGCGGGGTGCCCCCCCTCCATCTCATGATCGGCCGCCTTGCCGATGTCGTGCAGCAGCCCGCAGCGCCGGCCCAGCGCCGCCGTTGAGGCCAATCTCCTCGGCCATCATGCCGGTCAGGAACGCCACCTCGATGGAGTGCCTGAGCACGTTCTGGGAATAACTGGTGCGGAACTTGAGCCGGCCCAGGTAGTCCAGCAGCCTGTCGTTGAGGTTTGGAACCTCGGCCTCTTGCGCGGCTTCCTGGCCAATGCGGCGAATATGCTGCTCCATTTCTTCCTGGGTGTCCCGGACGATCTCCTCGATCCGGGTCGGATGAATGCGGCCGTCCTGGATCAGCTTCTTCGAGGGCAATCTTGGCGATCTCGCGGCGGACGCTGTCAAAGCCCGTCACCACAACCACGCCCGGCGTGTCGTCCACGATCACATCCACACCGGTGGCCTTCTCGAAGGCCCGAATGTTGCGGCCCTCGCGGCCGATGATGCGTCCCTTCATCTCGTCGCTGGGAATGTCGATCGTGCTCACGGTGACCTCGGCGGTGTGGGCCGCGGCATAGCGCTGGATTGTCGTCGTGAGGATCTCGCGGGCTCGCTGCTGGCAGGTCTCGCGCACGGCCGCGTCGTGCCGCATAACGACCGCGCCGATCTCTCCCCTGAGCTCGTCGTGGATCCGCCCCAGCAGCATCGTCCGCGCCTCCTCGGGGCCAAGCCGGCCGATCTTGTGCAGCAGCTCGCGCTGTTCGGTCTGGATCTGTTTCAGGTCGAGATGCCGCTTTTGAACTTCTTCTTGCTGCTCGGTGAGATAATGTTGTATCGACTCGAACTCGCGGTCCTTGCGATTGATCATCTCGAGCTTCTGGTCCAGCAGATCGCTGCGTTTTTCGAGTTTCCGCTCCTGCTCGCGCAGGCCCCTGCGTGCTTCTTCGAGCTCGCGGTCGAGCTCCTCGCGGCGCCGCAGCGTGTCTTCCTTGGCCAGGAGCTCGGCCTGCATGCGAATGGTATCCGCCTCGCGATGGGCGCTGGTGAGTAACTGCTCGGCCAGCCCGCGGGCGGTCTGGCGGCGCAGGCGGCCCATCAGGTAAGCTCCGGCGGTGCCGCCCAGCATACCCAGGATCAGCCCGGCCAATCCCCCAATCATCGGTCCGTCCACGGCGCCGCCCGGCCTTTCACTTCAAACATTCGACATGCCTGGCTCGGAAGAATGTTGTTCACCGGGGCAGGCGCTTGCTCGAGGCCGCCCGGACAAGGATCGCGTGGCCAGTCCCGCGCAAGGCGGGCCGGGGACGATCAGACGCCAGGGCTGCAAGCGGAGCGGACGGCGAAACCAGACCGAACGGCGAGCGCGAAGCGCAGGGGACACTCTTCCAACACCGTGAACGTCCGCGCTCGCAACGCGAGGAGGACCCGGCAGAGACCCTGCCGCAAACAGGAAAGGCAGGCGCAGGGAACCCTTGCACCCACACCAATCACGGGATCAATCCGCGCGCGGTCAGACGTGGAGGCAGGGGAGCCGGCGGCTGTCCGGGGCGAGACCGTGTTTCGGACTCGAGTTCCCGAGCGCCCCGCGGAGCTGCGCTGGTCATCGGCCGGCCGGAGCCGGCGCGCCGCAGCGGACGAGGCCAACCTGCCCGCGGTCCGCGACTTCCTGACCCGCCTCCAGCCCGGGAGCCCCAGACCGGTCCATGCGGCCAGCATCAAGGCCAGCGTCAGGTTCATCACGCTCCAGCCGCTTACCACCCGAACACCACTGCCTTCGCGCTCAGCGCGGTTGTCGTTGTCGGTTGAAATGTGTCAGCTTCTGCCATCCGCACCCGCCGGAAGGTCTCTTCGGGACCAGTTGGCACCCTCCAGGCGGCAGGCAGTCGAAAGCCAGGAAATCGTACTCTTCGCGCTCGCCCACGTCTGGATGGCGCGCGGAAGCCACGAGAGCTCCCTGCCGATCCCGGCGCCGACGATCGAACCCACGCGCCGGTCAAGGCGTGTGAGAGATTCATTAATTTACCAGATGGCCAGCGCGAATCAATTGGCGGGTGGAATCTCGGCAAACCTGCAAGCAGCGTCCCGCCCACCTTTCGCGCCCAACCGGCAAAAGGACGCACTTCTCGCGGAGCACGGGGTGAGATCTCGCCGCCAACCACTTGATCCGGTTCCGCCCGGAGACTTGCCGTCAGCCCGGTGCTCGCGGGTTGAGGCGGGCTCCGGGATCTGATACCCCTATAACAGGAAGCAGGTTCTCGTCCTTACCGGAGATCCGGGGGCGGTCAACGTGGATCCGCCTTGTGCGGGACGAATACCTGGGCGGTTCGACACATGGAGCAGGCAGGCCGCACATGCAATGCGGAGCCTCCGGCCGCGGTCAGCAATCCTGATCTGACCCGCGGAAGCAAGTCCGTCAGTTGCCTGGTACTGCACGGCCTGGGCGGAGGCCTGTATGAGCTGGAGCCGCTGATTGTTGCCCTCCGCGGTGCTGGATTGCGCGTGGAGGCGCCTGTGCTGCCGGGTCATGAAGGCCCGGGGCCAGTCATGCCGGCCTCGTGCTGGGAAGACTGGGCGGCAGCAGTGGAACGCGCCTACGATGGTCTTTGCAGGGGGGGCGGGCCCGTGGCCGTCATTGGCTTCTCGACCGGCGGCACGCTCGCACTCGACCTCGCCAGCCGCAGAGCCGTGGCCCGGCAGGTGCTGATGGCTCCTTTCCTGGCCATCCGCTACACCCGGTTCGTCCCCTTGCGTCCGGCGTCTTACCTGCGGCACCTGGCGCGGCTCATTCCGGACCTGCCGCGCAGGCCGCCAGCGGTGCGCGATCCAGTGATGAGAGCCTGGGCTGCGGGCAACGATCGATTCCGCACCTTCAACCTGAACGCGGCCTGTAGCGCGCTGGAGCTGATCGACCGGGTCAAGCCGCTGGTGCCCTCCATTCCCACGCCCACGCTGATCTTGCAGGGGCGGTTGGATACCGTCGTCGAACCGGACAATGCCGCCTGGCTATACCGCAACTTGGGGGCAGCAGACAAGCGGCTCGTCATGCTCGACCGCACGGACCACCTGGTGGCGCTCGACTACGAGCGTGCAGACGTCATCCGGACAACCCTGGAATTCGTTCTCGAACGGGAACCAAGAACGGGCCAGCCAGGCCACGAGGCAACATGAGCCTGCATACGAATGTCTCGACGATCGTCAATCGAATCGAACACCAGTTCGGCCTCAGCCGAGGCATCCTGCTGGCCGTCGGCATGTCCTGCCTGGTTCTCGGCGCGCTGGCGTCGGCCCTGCCCTTTTTCCTCTTCGGCTCGCTGTCCTGGCTGGTCGGGGTCGTGCTCGTGGTCTCCGGCGTCCTCAAGGGCTTTCAACTGCTCGTCGGCCTGCGCCGCGCGGCCGAACGCGAACGATCGTGGCCGGCCATCTTGCTCCAAGTGGCCATTGACGTGGCGATGGGCCTGGTCCTCATGAATCACTGGCGGGGCTCGGTGCGCATCGTCACGCTGGTGTTGGGGCTGCTCTTTTTGCTGGAGGCTCTGGTGTTGCTGGACATGGCGCTGCGGTCGCCAACCCTGCATGGCGGCAAGCTGCTGCTGGCCGCCGGCCTGGCCACCCTGGCCATCAGCCTGGTGATCCTCCTGAACCTGACCGGCGAGACCCTGCGCTGGGCCGGAGTCTTCGTGGGCATGAAGCTCATGCTCTTTGGTGGCACGCTGAGCTGGATCGCCCTGCGCTCGCCGCACTCGAGTGCGCCTTTAGTTTACGAGCCCGGCGCGCTCGAGCCCGAGGCGGGCGAGCTTTACGCGGTCTACTTCGGGACCGCCTTTCACCTGGGCGTCTACATTGGCGATGGCGAGATCGTGCACTACCTCAACGACAACCATGTCCATCGCGTCACCTGGGAGCGGTTCCTGGAGGATCGGATTCCGCAGCACTGGACCTACCCGGACCTGACGCCGGTGCCGGTGCCAACCATCGCGGAAACCGCCCTTTCCGAGGTCGGGAAAACATACCCCTACAGTCTGCTGAAGTTCAACTGCGAGAACTTCGCGATCTACTGCAAGTCGGGCGGCCGGACGCGGACCTCGATGTACGCTCAGGTGGCAGGCGGCATGGAGAGTGTGAAGCTCCATCCGTTCATCGGCCTGGTTGCCGAAGTGAACACGCGGGCCGTCGAGTGGCTGGCGTTCCACTTCGGCGGTCCGCTGGGTAAACAATTCTCGCTGAGCATCCGCCGTGTCGGGGCGGCCGTGACGAACTGGCTTGTTGCCTTGGGCAGCCATCCGCTCCCTGAGCAGCCCTAGACCCCCCTGCGCGCGTCAGGCTCACTCGGGCCGCTTGCGATAGGTGATCTCCATCATCTTCACGAATTCGCCTCCCTCTTGCATCTTCATCGACATCGTGAAAACACGAGATTCCTTGTCATTTCTCACGCTCGTCATGCGCGCCTCGTAAGGCGAGCCATTGGGCGCGGTCCCCTTGGCGTGCATGACGAGAGTGTTCGTCTTGGGGTCAAGGTCCCCTTCCATGACCATCATTGAGGGAGACAGCGAGTCGACCCACGTGCCGACATACTTCTTCTTGAGCGGGTCATAGCCGGTCTGGCCCTGGCCGTGAAACGCCACGCCGCCGAACTGGCCATGAAACTCGCTGAGCATCCACAACCCACCCGGCATCCGCCTGTTCGTCTCCACGCCCTTGGAGACCGCCGGTTCCGACTGTCCTCCCGGCTCCCAGACCTTGATGGTTGCGTCCCAGGTTCCCGCATCGGCCGCAAGCTGTTCGTGCTCCGCGGTGGGTTTGGGCGCTGGCATCTCCTGAGCAACCAGCACTTGTGCCAGCAGGAACATCGCGGCTGCCGCCAATCCGATCCTCGCCAGCCCTGGTCGAGCGTTCATACTTCTGGCCTCCTCGGTGAACAAAGAGATAGTTGAACTCGCAGCAGTATGCCCTGGGACTACTCATGTGTCCAGTAAATTCTCCGGGAGTTTCCGCATCCGGTTTTTTCTCGAGATCCATCCGGCCAGAAACAGCGCGCTGATGACGAAGAGAGGACCGCAGATCAGGGCATAAGCGGTCCAGTGCATGTGCAGCCTGGTGCTGACCAGGTAATACATCCCGAGGCCGGCGAGCAGCACCGCGCCCGCCCATTCCCAGCGCCAGGCAATAGCCAGGATGGCCAGCACAAGGAACACGGGAATCAAGTGAATCATGAGCGCCAGCAAGGTTTTCCAGAAGCCAAGGCCGTCCTGGAAGACATCCAGGGCGAAGAGGCTCAAAAAGAGAGCAAAGAGCACACACAGGACTCTTGGAGCAAGATACAGCAAGTGTTCGCGGAAGGTTTTCATGATGCGGCTCCACAATGAGGGCTCACAGCCGTGCGCAGATCAAGGGGGCTCTCCGGCGATGCCCCTTACCATCTCATGCCGGGCCGTCTCGCACGTGTGCCACGGAAGCCGAAAGGCCGATGCAACGTCGCTGGGGAAACGCGGCTCAACCCGGGGGTGAATTCTCCCTGGGCCGCAGCTCGAGCTCGTTCGACATTTTGCGGAGCGTCTTGAGAAGCATCGAGCCCGACTCGAAGGGGCCGCTGCTGATCTGGTCCTCGACCACCCTCAACCGGGTTTGCAGCAAGGGAAGCAGGCGGATGTCTGCACAGGCCCCCGCGAACGCCTGGCGGGATTCATGAACGCGGTCGAGCAGGTGCTTGACATCGCCAAGTCCCGCCAGGTGCAGCTTTTTGCGCTGTACCTCCGAGAGCGCGAAGTACTGGCTCACGGTTTCCAGCTTGGTCTCCAGCAGCCTGGAGAGCTGCTCGCGAAATCGCTTCTCTTCCGGCTCGCCCCCGAACGCCCACTCCTCGAACGTATCCTCGACGGGCATGGCACGTTCACGCGTCCACCTGCGGATCTCATTGCGCAGCAGCCGCCAATGCACAATGCTGATGGGTGGCTCAATCGGCGCGGTTCGAGCCGAACAAAGATGCGCTCCATCGCCGCATCGCGGGTCCCCGGCGCGACCGCCGAGCATGGGGACGCGCCGGAGGACGCCAACCCGTGGCATACCAGCGCGGTAACACCGATCATGATTCGGCCGATGCTCTCCCGCTCTCGCCGCATGTCCGATGGTCCAATCCTGGCTGGTCACAAGCACCCCCGCGAACCATCCTACGCGATGGACCTTGTGCTGACGACCCTGTGAGGCGACCGGGCGCATCGGCTTCCCGGAGGGAGGAATCGGACATTCTTCCACGGCTGGTTCAAGTGTCACAACCGGCAGAGCCGATACGAAAGGAAGCCCTGAGAAACAGATGGAGCGATCCGCCAGGATGGAACCCTCACGCCCTGCGTGGAGACATGCGATGCGATTTCCATGGCCAGGACGGAAAGATCGGCCCGGCCCTACCTCAGGACGCCGCGAACGGCGTCGGTGCCGGTCTCAAAGCTTCACCTCGACCATCGGCCTGGAACCACGGCAAATGCTCTCTGGCGTCGTGCACAACGACCTTCTGGCCCCGCCCTCGGGAGAGGCGGCCAACGCCCAGGCGATCCTGCAAAACCAGGCAGGTTCCGACTTTCAGGTCCTGACTGCCGACCTTCAGCGTATCGAGCAGGCTTCCCAGGTTCGCAAGGGGGAGTTCGCGGTCCTGGAGAGTGACATCGCTACGCTCGACCACGCGATCGAGACGGCGTCCACCATCTCCGTACGGCAGGCCACCTTGCAGATGAACGAGCTTCAGAATGTGCTCGATCAATCCTTCCTGGCGGGAACCTACCGGAGTGGGGGCTGGAAGCAGCTCGAGCAGAAGGTGGCCGCAAGCCTCACGGGGGTGATCGTCAACCAGGTCATGAACCAGTCCAGTGTGAAGGCCACGATGCCCAACGGTGTCGTCTCGAACCAGCTTGTGCAGGACACATTCAACCAGATGAGGCTGATCGCCCGCGAGGCGAGCGTGACGACGGCCGAGCATGCCAGGATCGTGGCCGACCAGCAGGCGATCCTCCGCGACCTGGGTCCCGACCCGAACGTGAACCTGGGAGGCGCGTTGCCGCGGAACCCGCTGACGGTCTATCTGGACGCCCAGGTGCCCGCGTTCGTGAAGGTCTTGCCGGCGGTCCGTAGACGCTGACATTTGACGGGAGCGCACGCGGCATCGGCCGGCGCGGTCTGAATCAGACCCTCGTGGCGGCGGGGCGCAGGGGTGCGGCCAGGGGACGGTGCGCAGCCATGGTTGGTCGGAACATCATGAGGATCACCAGTGGCAAGTAGAGCAACACCAGCGCGCCACCCTTGTCCAGGTACCAGAACTGGCTGGCCACCAGGAGCGCCGCGGACAGGGAAATCAGCTCGGCCAGACTCTTCCGCGCGGGCCAGAGGGTGACCACGATCACCAGGGCCAGGTAGGCGATCAGGACGGGCAGCCGGAACGCGGTATCGATGCGCACCCAGAAGCTGCCGGTGGATTTCGGCTCGAACCAGGGCAGCAGGCCGGCCTCGGCGATGCTGCGCGCTCCCAGCATGCGCGCCGAGCGGCCCAGCTCCGCGATCGATACGCCGAGGAGGGCGCAAACGACCGCCACGGAACACGCGACGATGAGGAACCGGTACATGCCCCGTCCCCGATAGAATCCGGCCCAGAGCGGGATCAGGCCCAGGCATGCTGGAAGCCAGCCGGCCGCCAGACCGATGAGCGAACCGGTCACCGAGGGCCGCGCATGCCAGAACACCGCCAGGATAATGAGCGCCGCGGAGATGAGCTGGCCGCTATCGACCACCGCCATCCTTGTGTAAGGCAAAAGCAGGTAACAGGCGGCCATGGCCAGGCCCGAGATCGGCCGATCGAAATGCTTCCAGCCGATGAGGATCAGGCCGGTGACCAGGCCGCTGTGTGCCAGAATGGCCAGCACGCGCGAGAAGACGACCTGGACAGGCTTCTCCTTGAGCGTCTCCGGCAGCCAGGGCTCAATGGCATGCTTCATCTCGGCGGCCTTCTCGGTGGCCGCTCCGGGAGAGGGGCTGCGCCCGTCCCGGACTCCGGTCGGCTCGGCCGGGTTGCGGGCCGCGCCATCCTCCACGGGCAAGCTGATTGTCTCGGCAAGCAGCAGACTGAGCACGCCGATCGCCAGGCAGAGCAGCCCCGGTGCGTTCAGGTTCGGTTCCAGCAAGGGCCGGCGCACCAGTCCCAGGTCCAAGAGGCAGCGTACCAGCCACGCTGCGGACCCCAGGAACAGCCAGATGAAGGCCGACCACGGTGGGCCTTGCTGGTGACCGACAATTAGCATCATCCCCGGCACGAGCACGAACAGGAGCAGCAAGTCGAGGTTGCGAACGCTCCAGAGCCGGTTGAACTTGAAAAAGACCGTCACGCAGGCCAGCAGCGAGAGGAACAGCCAGACTTCCGGGCCCAGTCCAAGGTCGGAGACAAGTGCACCACTCACGGTAACCTCGTCAGTCCGATTCGTACGGGATGGGCTCGCCCGAGAGCTGGCACAACGCGTTCAGCGCGGCGCGTTGTTCGGCCTCTTTCTTGTTTCGGCCCCAGGCGGGGGCATGACGCTGGCGGCCGATCAGCGCCGAGATCTTGAAGCATTTTGAGTGGTCCGGCCCCTTTTCGTCCAGTAGCAGGTAGGTGGGAGTCTCCCCGAACTGGCGCTGGGCCATCTGTTGCAGGTTGCTCTTGTAGTTCAGCCCCCCCTGTCCGTCGACGGCCGCGTCGATCTCCGGCTCAAGGTGCGCCGTGATGAACCGGCTCGCCGCCTCCATGCCGCCGTCCAGGAAAATGGCGCCGATCAGGCTTTCGAGTACGTCGGCCAGCACGGAGGGAGGCGTCTGTTCCCGGTTGCCCATGCCCTTACCCAGGTACAGGAAGGCATCGATGCCCAGGGCTTCGGTGATCTTCGCGCAGGTGGAGCGCGACACCACGATCGACTTGATCCGCGTCAGCTCGCCTTCCTGGTAGTCCGGATACTTGCGGAAGAGCAACTCGCAGACCACCGCGCCGAGGATGGCATCGCCCAGGAATTCCAGCCGTTCGTTGGAGGCAAGCCGGTGATTTGCCCCTGAGGCGTGCGTGAGCGCCACGCGCAGCAAGGCGGGATCGCGAAACGCGTAGTCGAGCACGTCCTGGCACTCGTCCAGCGGTCGGGTTTCGTCCCGTCGTGTCGTCGGGGGCATGGTCGAACCTGTTCTGCGCACGGAGGGATTTGTGAAGCGAAACTTCAAGCTATCCCGGAGGGCGCGGGTTGTCAACCATCTGTCCGACGCCAGAGGCTGCTCAACGACCAGGTTCGAAGTGTTGGCGAGATGGATAGTTACGGGCGGCACGCAGGAACGCGGCCACCTTCATGGCGTCCTTGCGGCCGGGGGTGGACTCCACGCCGCTGGCCACGTCCACCATCCACGGCTGCACGCTGGCCACGCGGCTGGCCACGTTCTCCGGACTCAGGCCACCGGCCAGGATGAGATGGGAGAGACTTGGCAGCCGGCCCAGAAGGTCATCGGCCACAAGGGTTCCCGTGCCGCCGGCTTGCCCCGGGACGTGGGCGTCCACCAGAACGGCGTCCGGCGGACGGCCCAGCACCCGTGCCTCTCGCAGATAGGCCGTCATCGCATCGACGTCCCGGATCGTCCCGAGACGGAAGGCGCGGATGATCCAGAACCGGGTGAGAACGCGCAGGTCATCGACCGGTTCGTTGCCGTGGAGCTGAATCCGTCGTAGGCCGACCGCTTCCGCCAGAGCCGCTACCTCGCCAGCCGGGCGGTCCACGAACACGCCGACTGCCCGGCCGGGGTCGGCAAGGCCGGAGACGATGGCCCGAGCCGCCGGGACGTCCACGAACCGGGGCGACGCGGCATGAAAATTGATGCCGATGAGGTCAGCACCTGCCTCCACGCAGGCGATGGCCTCGTCGACCCGGGTCAAGCCGCATACCTTGACCCGGACTCCAGCTGGATCAAAAACATCCAGGTCATTATCCAGGAGCGATACCCATGCCGCGCGGCGGTTTCACGCCACCCCAAGCTTGGCAAGTGCGGCTTTGAACTTGGTCTCCGGATTCACGCCAACCAGCCGCTCCACTTCCTTGCCTTCCTGGAACACCAGTACGGTGGGAATCGCTGAAATCCGCAGGTCGCCCGGGGTTTCCTGGTTTTCGTCCGTGTTCATCTTACCCACCTTGACCCGACCATCGAATTCACCGGCCAGTTTTTCGATGGTGGGTGCCAGCGTGCGGCAAGGACCGCACCAAGGCGCCCAGAAATCGACCACCACGGGTACCGCCGAATCGAGGACTTCCGACTTCCAGTTGGCGTCGGTAAACTCCTTCACGCTGCCGGCCATGATTCATGCCTCGTCAATCTACGAAACGACGCGGGGGACACACCGGTAAAACCGGAAACACAACCATAGGTCAGGCGAAGCACCCGGCCCGGCCGCGATCCGACCGGGACCGAATCCTCTTTCGCCCTTCCGTGATTCACCGTCAACAGGGATCTTCAAGCAACACAAGGCCCGGGCGGTGACCTGGGTCCTGATTGATGGAGGCATTATAAGGTGCCGGATAAGGGAGTCAACGTACAGCACGAGCACGGCTTTGAAGCACACATGAATGATTGGGTTGCAATAAGATCCTGCTTTGACCCACGAACTGGTGGATGGATGCGTTTGTTGTTGCTGGCAGTGCCGGCCACAGTTCTTTTGCGCATGATGGGTGCCCGGTCGATCTGGCTCTTCGGAGTCTCCGCCCTGGCGATCATTCCCCTGGCCGGACTGATGGGTGAGGCCACCGAGCAGCTTGCCGAACGTCTGGGACCAGGCATTGGCGGCCTGCTGAACGCGACTTTCGGCAACGCCGCGGAGCTGATCATCGCGCTCTTCGCCCTGTTCAAGGGGTATGACGCGGTGGTCAAGGCCTCGCTGGCCGGGAGCATCCTGGGCAATGTACTCCTTGTGCTCGGGGCGAGCTTGCTGGCCGGCGGCCTGAAGCACAGCACCCAGAGTTTTAATCGCACCGCAGCCGGCGTCGGCTCGACGATGCTGGTCCTGGCCTCGCTTGGCATGCTCATCCCCGCCATCTTTCACGGGTTGCCGGAGGTCACCGCCCGCCACGCCGACCTGGAGCACAGGCTGAGCATCGGCGTTTGTCTCATCCTTATCATGGTGTACGTCGCGCACCTTGTGTTCAGCCTCGTGACGCACAAGGACCTGTTCAACCCCGAAAACTCCGACGCCCACGAAGCAGAGGAGCACTGGAGCACCAGGGCGGCCACCGGGGTCCTCATCGTCGCAACGCTCCTGGTGGCCTGGATGAGCGAGGTCCTCGTCGCCACCGTCGAGCATGCCAGCCATCAACTGGGGCTCAATTCGGTATTCATTGGCGTCGTGCTGGTCGCCATCGTGGGGAACGCGGCCGAGCACTCCACGGCCGTCCTGGTGGCCCTCAAGAACCAGATGGACCTGGCCGTCGGCATCGCGCTGGGCTCTGCGCTCCAGATTGCGCTCTTCGTCGCCCCCGTACTCGTATTCACCAGTTATCTGCGCGACCGGCCGATGGACCTGCGGTTCACGTCGCTGGAGGTGCTGGCCGTGGTGGTGGGCGTGCTCGTCGCGCGCATGGTGGCCGAGGATGGTGAATCCAACTGGCTGGAAGGTGCCATGCTGCTGGCCGTCTACGCCATCCTTGCACTCGCCTTCTTCTTCTTGCCGGAGCGCCTGGAGGGGCGGGCCGAACCGGCCGCCAGAGCGGACGCTGCACTGCTAATGCCCGGCGCACCGCAACCAACGCTGTGCTCCGGCCTGACGAACCGCAGGCCGGCGAGCATCGGGGCGTTTCTGGCGTTGAGCCACACCGCTGCGTTGTCGCGGGTTTCCACACCCGGCGTCCCGGCTTCGTACCGCATCACCTGGTTGCCAGCTCGCCGGATCGCCGGATCGCGCTTGCATCTTCGCCTTGCCCCACGGTCGTTCGAGTCGTAGGCTGGCGGTTTACTGCGCAGCGACGGACGCACCACGACACTGCCGCCTTATGCCCTCTGAACGAACAAGGAATGACGCGATGACTGGACCGGGAACCCGCTGGCTCTGGGCTGTCTTCCTGACGGGAAACATGGTCGTCCTCGTCGGATCCGCATGCGTTCTCGCCCAGCCGCCCGCGGATGCTCCCAGGCTGGCTGACTACTTCGGGTTCCAGCCGCTCGAGATCTACAAGATGGAGAGGCGGATCGGCAACCTGCTGATCCGCGACGTGGACGGTGACAAGACGGGCGACATCATCGTAGGAAACAATGCCCGCTCACGCATCGATCTGCTGCTGAGCTCGAAGCGGCCGGCCGGCGAGGCCGAGGCACTGCCGTTCCGCAAGGAGACCAACGACCTGGAGTTCGACAAGCGGATGCGGCTGAAGAGCATCCCGGTCAATAAAGAGGTCGTCAGCCTTGCCAGCGGCGACTTCAACGGCGACGGCAAGACGGACCTGGTCTACTACGGAACGCCGGCCGAGGTGGAGATCCTTTTCAACGAGGGAGCTGGCCGGTTCGGCCACGGCAAGAAGGTCAATACCGGGGATGGCGTCGAGACGCCCAACGCCCTGGCTGTCGGCGACCTGAACCAGGACGGCCGCGACGACATCGCCCTGCTGGCGGAGAATGACCTGGTGTTCGTGTACCAGACGGCAACCGGCGTGCTGTCCGAGCCGGAGCGCGTGCCGCACACCGCAAGCAATCCACGGCTGCTCCGGCTCATGGACCTGGACGGCAACGGCGCGCTGGACCTGGTGCTGCTTGACGGGGGTACAGACCATCCGATCCACGTACGGTTCGCCACCAAGGAGAAGAAACTGGGTCCGGAGCAGCGGTTCCAGGTGGAGGCGCCCCGGGCCATCGCCTTCGGCCAGATCGACGGTGTTGGCGGCGAGGAGATCCTCACCATCGAGAACCAGTCCGGCCGGGGCAAGGTGCTGACTCTCGATGAGTCGGCGGCCGACGAGCAGAACCGGTGGGGCCGCATGATCTTCTTCGGCCTTGCTCAGGGCAGCGACCGCGGACGGACGCTGGCGATTGGCGACCTGGACGGCGACAGGCGGGCCGACGTGGTGGTCTCCGATCCGGCCAGTGCCCAGGTCTGGGTGTACCGCCAGAGCGGCCGCTCCGGCCTGAGCGCGGGGCAGTCGTTCCCTGGCCTGCTCGGTGGTACGACGGTCCGCCTGGCCGACCTCGACCGCGACGGCCGCGAGGAGATCTATGTGCTGTCGCAGCAGGAAAAGCAGATCGGCCGCAGCGTGATGGAAGGCGGCCGCGTCACCTTCCCGGCCTCATTGCCGGCCGCCGGCGAGCCGGTCGCCATGGACCTGGGCGACCTCGACGGCGACGGGTTGACGGACGTGGTCTACATCGCGCGGGTGAAGTCGCCCGGCAGCCCCGATGCCTACACCCTGCTTGCCCTCCAGCGCAACGCCACGGGAGCGTTCCACCCGCTGCCGAAGGCTGAGCTGAAGATTCCCGGTTTGAACGATCCGCCCTCCGGACTGAAGGCAATCGACGTCAATCACGACAAGGTGACCGACTTCATGGTCTTCACCGGCTATGGCACGCCGATCTTGCTGATCGGCCGCAAGGACGGGCCTCCGCGGCCCTTCACCGGCAGCCTGGGTCCCATGGCCGCCGCCACGCCCGCCAGCCTGAGCCTCGCCGATCTGGGAGGGCCAGCGCTGATCGTGGCTCAGAACACCTTCGCAAGGCAGATCGTGCTCGATTCCGGTGACCAGTGGCAGATCAAGTCGCAGTTCAATTCGGGTCGCAACTCGGCCATCATCCAGGGCGCCGCGGCGATCGATGCTGACGGCGATGGTAAGAAAGAAATCGTCCTGATGGAGCGAAACAGCCGGTCGCTGCTGTTCCTGACGCAGAAGGAAGGGGTGTACCGTCCGGCGGGGACCCTGGCGGTCGGGGCGATCAACTTCGAGGGCCTGCATGTCGCCGATTTCGATGGCGACGGCCGCGACGACCTGCTGATCGCCGGTTCCGACCGCTTCGGCGTGCTTCAGACCGGCCGCAAGGGACAGCGGCTGAAGACCATCGCAAGCTACGAATCGAAACGCAACGAGGCACGCTTCGCGGACCTGATCGCCGGTGACCTGAACGCCGATGGCGCCGCGGACGTCGTGTTCATGGACGTGGCCGAGCAGATGCTCGAGATCGCCAGCTACGCGGGCGACCTGGACCTGCTGCACGCCATCAGCTTCAAGATCTTTGAGCGGAAGCTGTTCCACGGCGTCGGCGACATGATCGAGCCGCGCGACCAGGCCATCGGCGACGTGGACGGCGATGGCCGCGAGGATCTCGTGCTGATCGCGCACGATCGTGTCCTGGTGCTGCGTCAGGATCCCGGGACCGGCGGCCGCAAGCCGGCGCAGGCCGCGGCCGGCGCGGCCGCTTCAAGGTAAGCCCCGGGGCCTGGTGCCTGTCGGGCGAAGGTGTCCGGGAATTCCGCCGGAAAAGATTCAAGACCCGGGCGCAGTTCCGCCGATGAGCGAGTTGATACGGGTTTTGAGGGTTATGCCGCCAGGCCGGTTCGCACATGAGCTGCGCAGGACGAGGCGCTTCCACCGGCTTGGCCCGATTCCAGGAAGGATTCCAGGATGGCACGCAGCAGAAACGATTCTCCACGGCTCGGCTACCTGGCCGCGCTGTTCATGCTGGTTCTGGCCTTGCTCTTCCCGATCGGGCTGATGGTCTTCAACCCGACCCTCATGTTCCAGCGCGGCTGGGAGCAGTACGTCGGCACGGCAATCTACTTCTGGGCCGTCGTGACCCTGGGCCGCGAGCTCTGGGGACTCTGGCGCAACGAGAAGGCCTTCGACGAGGCGCCACGGCTGTTGCAGTACATCGGCGCCATGATGCGCCGCGGGCATGCCGCGGGGCAAGCGCCGGCCAGCCCGGACGTACCGGCCAATGGCCCTGTACTGGCGGGCGATTCCCGGGTCTTGCAAGTGCGCGTTCGCCAGCTCGTGGGCAATCTCCGGGAGATGCACACGCCCTCGGCCTCGCAGCTCATGGAGATCAACCGCGAGGCGTCGGGCCTTGACCAGGAGCACATGGCCGGCCGGTTCACACTCACGCGCTACATCCTTTACCTGCTGCCGGTGATCGGGTTCATCGGCACGGTGGAAGGCATCTCCAAGGCGCTCATGAACATCAGCCGGGTGCTGCCGCTGGTGAAGGACCTGGACGCGTTCCTGAACAACCTGACGGGAGTGACCTCGGCCCTCCAGATCGCCTTCGATAGCACGCTGCTGGCCCTCTTCCTGAGCGCAGCGCTGATGCTGGTTCAGACCCTGGTATTCCGCAAGTCCGAGGCACTGCTCGCTCGGGTCGACGGCTGGGTTGTCGAGCACGTGCTCCCCGGTGTGAGCACACGAGATCCGTTCGCGGACCGGCTCGACGAGCTGATCGCGCCGCAGATGGCCCAGCTACGGGCCGAGCTGGCGACCATCCTGGCGCCGGCGGCCGAGATGCTGCGAACGGAAGCGGCAAAGATCGGCCAGAGCCTGAACGGACCGATCGCCCAGCTTGCGGGCTCGATCGAGCAGCTTCCGCGGCCGATGGCGGCGTTCCAGAAGGGGGCCGAGGCGATTGGCCGACTCGGGGGCGAGCTGGAGGTCTTCCAGTCGGCCGGGGAGTCGCTGCGACAGGGCGCCGCGAGCCTCTCGCGGATCGAACGGGCCCTCGCCAGACCGGCGGATACCGACCCGCAGCTCGAGGAGATCCAGCGCGGGCTCGACCGGGCCACGCGGGCCATCGAGAGCCTGTCCGACTCGTGGTCGTCGGCGTACGAAAAGTCGAGCCGCACCACACAGGAACAGCTCGCCAGCACGATGAGCAACCTCAAGGACGCCCTGGAGCTCATCAACGTGAGCATCGAGCAGGGCAACTCGCTCTACCGCAACATCGTCAAGAAGATGTTCGACGAGCGGACGGGCAGCGCCGCGGCGCGGTCCGAAGCGGTGCGGGCGGCGTGACTGACGGACGCCGGGCATTTCAGTCCGGGAAATACGAGGTTCTGTTGGCGAGGGCCGTAGGATGCGCCGCAACCGCAGGGGTGGAGGATCGGGCCTGGAATTTGGGGGCTCCGGCGAGGACTCTTTCGTTGCCGTGGTGGTGACGAAGCTCACCGGCGCTCTCCTGTTCATCCTGCTCTTGACGATGGTGATCATGGCCCTCTTGCCCAAGGCGGTCGATCTGTCACCGCCGGGCGAGCGCGCGAGCGACGCCGCGGACGCCGCGCCGGTTCCGCTCTCGATCACCACGCCCGGAAAGCTGCCGGAGGCGATTGCCGGACGGCCCTACGCGGTGGCCCTGGCGGCCGTCGGCGGCCGGGGCGCGCTACACTGGAGCCTGGAAGGAACGCTGCCCGAAGGGCTGAACTTCGATGCTGCGGCCGGCTTGCTGCACGGAACTCCGGCGCGGCACGGCACAGCCGCTGGAGCTTGGGCTGCGTGTCAGCGACGGTGCAAGCGTGGCTACCAGCACGGCGCGGCTGCTGGTGTACCAGAGCGAGTCGCCGCTCTACACCCCCGCCTGGTGGAAGCCGGGCCTGCCGCCGGTTCCCTGGCGCGCCTGGCTCGACCAGGGCGTTGGCTTCCTGGTGCTCTGGCTGGTGCATCTGGTCGGTATGAGCACGCTGGCCAACCTGGAGCGTGCCGCCGGGTCTGCTTCCCTGGCGGTGGAGGGCGGCGACGTCGGGCCGCTGGCGCTGGGGCGGCGTTACACCCTCTACCGCTACGTGATGCGGCTGGGCACGCTGGCGTCCATGCTGGGACTGGCCGTCTGGCTCTGGACGGCGCGGTGAGCTCTTGCAATCGAACCATTTCGCATGGAGTGCCAGGCGCCTGACCCGCATTTCACATCGTTTCGCACCTGGCCGCGGCTCCGCCGCAGGCGGGCGCAACCACCAGGAGGCGGGAAAACCCTGCTCATGAACCGGCACCCGGGAATTGCGAAGATTCCGGAACTTCTTGTGGCCATTTGTCGCGGGGAAACCGCTAAGATGATAGATGATAGGTCACAGGCCAGGCCAGTGCGCCTTGACCACCGAGGGCGTGCGGCTCATGGCTCCGGCATCGAGGAGCACCGTCCATGTTTCGAATCCGTACCACTCTGATCACGGCGCTGGTCATCGCGCTGGCGGCCGTGGCGATAAACTCGCAGGCACAACCTCCCGCCGGCGGCCGTGGCGGGGGCGGCCGTGGCCAGCGAGGTGGAGGGCCGGGCGGTCCAGGCGGACCCGGCGGGCCGGGCGGCAACCTGTTCACGCTGGTCAGTAATGAAGCGGTTCAGAAGGAGCTCAAGCTGACCGATCGCCAGAAGGCCAAGGTCAAGCAGCTCTCCGAAGATGCCAACAAGCGGCGCGGTGAGGTCTTCCAGCAGCTTCGCCAGCAAACCGACATGGCCAAAACCCAGGCGCAGCAACTCGCTCAGGCCCAGGCGCTGCAAGGGGGACAGGTCCCGATTGATCCCAGCATTGACGCGCGTGGAGCCGGTGCGGGCAACCCGCTGGCCGGGACGCTCAACAGCCGGGGCTACCAGCCCCAGGTCTATGGCGGACGGATTCAGGGCGGCCAGCCCGTCGATCCGGCGCTGCAACAGCAGGCTGCCCGGGTCCAGGGCCGGCAAGCGGCAAACGTTGTGCAGAACCAGGGACGCGAGATGATGCGCATGGCGATGCAGCAGCTTCAAAACGAGTCGGAAAATGCCCTGGCCAGCGCGCTGGACAAGACACAGATGAAGCGCCTCCGGGAGATCCAGCTGCAATCCGAGGGGCCCAGGGCGGTCCTCCGCCAGGATGTCGCCGCCAAGCTCGAGATCACCGAAGAGCAGCAGGTCGAGATCCAGGGTGTCCTGAACGAGGCCAACCAGGCTCGCCGCCAGCTCATGGCCAAGAACTTTCAGCTCATGCGGACCTTCATGCCGAACCCGCCAGCTGGCGGGGCCGCGAATGCTGGCGGCCAGCCTGATCCGAACGCCGCCAACCCGGCCGCAACCGCGGGCCAGCCCGGGCAGCCCGGCGGAGGCCGCTTCGGCCGTGGCCAGGGCGGCGCCAACGGTCCCGGCCAGAACCGGCCGCGATTTGACCCCGCGGTCTGGCAGCAGGTCATGGAAAAGCCCGAGGTAAAGGCCCAGATGGAGGAGACCCGCAAGGAGACCGAACAGCTTCGCCAGCGCGAGTACGCGGCCGTCTTCAAGGCCATGGACCGCCGCCAGGTCTCCAGCTTCAAGAAGCTGCTGGGCAAGCCGTTTGACGTCGAATCCCTCACGGCCGGCTTCTTCCGTGGTGGCCCCGGCGCGAACGGTCGGAACGGAGCCGGCGGCACCGCGAACGCCAATGGCAATGGCGGCAACGCATCCGCAGACACCGCCAAGGCCGCGAGTCCCGCCGCCTCGACGCCAGCCGCAAGCTCCAGTACCGCCACCAAGTCGACGACCCCCCGTCGCCAGAGCCTGCGCGAACGCCGCGGCCTTGGCGGACAGCAGTCCCCCAACAGCGGTTCGCCGAACTGACCCAGTCCCGCGCCCCGGCGGCCAGGTGCAAACCTTGGCCGCCAGCGCCGGGACACTGGCCTTTTCCGATCGCACGGATGAGCGTATAAACCACCCGCCGCCACGCTCGCTGATCTGCTTCGGGAGCGTGGCGCTGGCGATTCGCCTGATCGCCGGCTCAGGATGCGGTGGCAGGCAGACCTGCTCGACGATCCAGGCACTGGAGGGAACCGGGCCATGTGGCGAGGCAAAGGACGGCTCGTCCTGATGGGGATCCTCTGGATCCAGCTCGTCCCGATGGGGGCGTTGCACGCTCAGAGCACCAGTCCGGCAAACGATTGGTACCTGCCCGACAATCGCCTGGGAATCCGCACCGCGCCCTTGCTCCTCCTGTCTCGCCCGGACATCCAGGCCGACTTGCGGATGGAACGAACCCAGATCCTCGGGTCGCAGAATACGATCAACGAGCTGACTCGCCGGGCACTCGCACTCCGCGGCAAGACCGGGGCTGCCGTGCTGGTGGAGCGCCGGGCCATCGATCAGGCACAGCTCGAATGGCTCAGCATGAACCTGACCGGTAATCAGCTTGAACGGCTCCGCCAGATCGAGTTGCAATGGGAAGGCGAGTCCGCCATGCTCAGCCGCCCCATGGTTGCGACCTACCTCAAACTGACGGCCGAACAACAGCAGACGATGGCCCGGCTGATCGCCGAGCGCAATCAGCTGCGGACGCAGGGCCGCTCGTCGCAGCAAAGCGATCAGACCTACCGTCAAAAGATTCTGGCCATGCTCTCGCCAGGACAGCAGGAGCTCTGGAATAACCTGCTGGGAATGCCCTTCCGGTTCGCTGCCCGGGCTCAACCCCCCGGGAAGCGAGACGAAGCTGCCCAGCAGGCCGGCTTCTCGCAGGGCCGGTGAAGCGACCGGCGCGGTCTGCGTCCTCCCCCAGATGCCCACCCCCAGAAGCCTCGCGGCCAGGCTCAGGTTTCGTCGCTCGCTGGTGGACCGGCTACTGCGCGATGGAACCGGAAATCGCAAAACGGAGCACCTTCCATGAGAGTCTGGGTCCGCTTTAGCCGGATCTCGGGGTTGAACCCCTGCACCAGCGCGAAGTCGCGCTGACAGGAAAGACTGGCGCCGAGCGCTTCCAGGCCCAGGGCGCGGTACATCTCGGCGTAGCGGCAGCGGACCACGTTGAAAGCCAGCCGATCGGGCGACTGCTCGAGCATCTCGATCTCGAGCGCGCCTCCCTCTCGCCAGCGGTCCAGGGCACCGGCAAATGTCTGGAGGGTCTGTTCACCCAGGTTCCGGGCCAGCTCGGCGCCCCCTGCCGCGCCAGCTCGCTGATGACGCCGCGGAGGATCTCCAGGGTCTTCTCCTCTCCGATCTCTGCCGCAACAGCTCGCACGAGCGGACCGACAATCTTCGCTTCGATCTCGCGCTGGGCGAGCAACGGCAGTTTCGGAAGATCGATCGCCACGGCTTCAGGCTCGCTGGAGACTGGGACAGGCGGCCGGCGGCTCTCGCGTCTCGGTCCAGCCGTGATGCCCGGGACCACTTGTATAATAAGGAGGGAGGGACGTGCACGGCAACGAGATCCGTCCGCTCTTCGAGGGCAGGTGAACCTGGCCGACCGCTGCGGCGCGTACCTGGAACCGTGGAACCAACGCGCGAGCAAGCTCGTTCCTGACTGGTGGCACCCGAGCCGATGCAGACGTTGCGAACCGCGATCGAGACGATCACCTGGCTCTTACTCTTCTGGTGTGTGGCGAGGCTCTGGGCGGTCGACCCCCGGGTGCAGGCCGAGGCACTGGCCCGTGCCGATGCCACGATCGTCAAGGACCGGATCTATGGCGTGGAGGGCACCACGGCATTGCTGCTTGACGTATACATGCCGCCGGAGCGGGCAGCGCGGGGGCCGCAGTTGAGACGACGGCCGGGCTTGCTGGCGATTCACGGCGGGAGCTGGAGCGGAGGCTCCCGATCGCTCTATGGTCCCCAGGTCGCCCGGCTGGCCAGCCAGGGGTACGTGGTGTTCGTGGCCGATTACCGGCTTTCCCGTCCCGCGGCCCCGAGCTGGCCGTCAGCCCTGGAGGATCTTCGCCAGGCGGTTCGCTGGATCCGCGGCCATGCCGATGAGTTTGGTGTCGACGCCAGCCGCATCGCTGCCCTGGGCAGTGGGGTCGGAGGGCATCTGGCGTTGTTGCTGGGGACGCTCGCTCCCGGTCCGGAGCCGGAGGCGGTCTCCTCGCGGGTCCAGGCGGTCGTCAGTCTCTACGGACCGACGTCTCTCTTCGCGCTGGTCGAAAGCCGGCGGCTGGAGCATGAGCCGGTGCGGCAGTTTCTGGGCCGATCCGCCGCGGACTGGCCGTGCGCGCCGCTGGGGCCTCACCGCTGGAGCACGCCGGTGCCGGCGCGGCTCCCGCGCTGCTCATTCACGGTACGGAGGATCGCTGGGTGCCACTTCGGCAAGCGGAGAGCATGGCGGAGACCCTGACCGAACACGGGGTCATGAACCGGTTCATCGTTGTGAACGGATCTCGCCATGGGTTCGAGCTGGTTGTGAGATACCCGGAGACCCGGGATCTGGCGCCGGAGATTCTTGCCTTCCTTGAGTGCGTGTGGCAAGTTTTGGGAGACGAAGCCGTAACGGACGAGCCATCTCGCTCAGACCTGACCGATCACCCGGACCGGCAACACGCTCGGCTTCCGGCACCCAGAGTGCCTCGATAGACCTCATGTGACGCAGCAAAGACTCCCGAGAGGCACCGGCAACACACAATGAACCGCTTCCGTACTGTCAACCGCGGCCGCAGCACTCATCAGCCTGGATTCCGCAGGCGTACCTCGTTCTGCTTTCGGCCCGATGGGCTGGCGCACCTGGAAGCGCGAACTTTGCTGACGGCAGGGGCTGTGGGCATTCCTGCTCATGGTCCGGTTCTTGTCGCCGGATTACCCGGGCACGAGGCCTCGCTCCGAAGGTCGGTGCCTGCTGGCAGTTCCGGGATCATCAGGCACCCCTCGCGCGAAGCATCGGCGCAGGATACGGGAACCGTGATCAGGAACATCACCTACACAACCGCAAGCGGTCTCGCCGAACAACTGGATGTGTACCTTCCCTCGGGCGTTCCGCCCGTGGGGGGCTGGCCCGTGATCGTGGCGATCCACGGGGGTGGCTGGCGGAAGCAGGACAAGAAGGACTACGGGCCCAGGATCGCGTCGGCGTTCGTGCCCAACAACTATGCGGTGGTCGCGCCCAATTACCCGCTTTCTTCGCCGGATAACCCAACATGGCCCATGAGCCTGCAAGACCTTCAGTCTGCCGTGCGCTGGATCAAGCAAGATGCGGGAGTTTTCCAGTTCAACCCGGGAGAGGTCGTGGCGATGGGCGAATCGGCCGGGGCGAACCTGGCCAACTTGCTGGGCACGCAGTCAGTCAATACCGGCGGAGGATCCAGTGTCGCGGATTCAGCCGCAGTCAGCGCGGTGGTCAGCTTTTCGAGCCCGACGGATCTGCCGGCCCTGTTCTCGGCCAGTCCGCAAGCGGCCGTGGCCGTCCGGCAGTTCCTGGGAGGACCGCCCTGGGCGGTGCCCGGAAACTACCAGGCGGCCTCGCCGGTGGACCAGGTGCAGCCGGGGGATCCGCCGACATTCCTGGTTCATGGCGGGCGCGACCCCCTGGTCCCGGTCAGCCAGTCCGTGGAACTCGCTTCGGCGCTGACCCTGGCGGGCGTGCCGAACCAGCTCGTCGTGCTTCCCGGAGCCGGCCATGAGCTGAACTTTCCTCTCAGAACTCCGAGGAATTTGGTCCTCCAGATCCTTGAATTCCTGGACACAACCTGGAAGGATAAAGTCAGCCAATCCTTAAGCCATTAGTTTCCATCATGTTTGCGTGGGTTCGCAGGCGCTCGGCTTAGAGCGAGCCGGATGCTCGCCGTTCACAGGAGGCGGCTGGTGTCGACCGAGCTTCACGTGGGGAGCGTGATCACGGCGTTGCCGGGAGACATCGATCTCTCGGGCGAGTTCGACCCGGTGCTGATCACTGCCGCGGATCGGCCGCATACCGATACGCTTCCCGTGGTGCCTGACCCGGCCGCCGACCATGAGAATCTGGAGCTCCGGCGGCGTCGCGAAGATATCGAGACCAAGCACCAGAGGGTCCGCGATTTCCTCGATGCCAGCGAGCAGGACGGCATGGTTCTGGGCCGTGCGGACTCCGTGGCCTGGTTCACCTCCGGCGGCGACCTGAGCCAGGACCTGACCTCGGAATTCAGCTCGGTGCTGCTTTTCATCAACCGCGGCTCGCGGGCGGTGATTTCCGACAACGTGCAGAGCAGCCGGGTTTTCGAGGAAGAGCTGGCCGGGCTCGGTTTTCAGCTCAAGGAGCGTCCGTGGTTTGACGATCCCTTCCGCACGGTCGCGGAACTCTGCCATAACAAGCGCATCGCTACCGATTTGGGGTCGAGCGGATGCATGCCCTGGCGGCGTGACGTTGATGCGTTGCGCAGTCTGCGGCTCTCGCTTACTCCACTGGAACGCCAGCGCCTCCGCGAGCTGGGCCGCACATTGACGCTGGCTGTGGAGGCGACTTGCCGCAACTTCGACCGGGGCGAGCGCGAGGCCGACGTGGCGGGACACCTGGCTCACAGGCTGCTTCGAGAGGGCGTCGTCCCGGTCGACCTCCGGGTCGCCAGCGATGACCGGCTGGCGCGCTACCGGCAGCCCACATTCAAGGCAGCCCCCATCGTGAAGCGGGCCACGATCGCCATCACGGGCCGGCGCCATGGCCTGTGCGCATCGCTCACCCGGACTGTGTCATTTGGTCCGGCCGATCCGCTGTTTCAGTCGCAACACACGCTCTCTACCATGGTCGATGCCTCGTGCATCTTCTTTTCCAGGCCGGGCGAGCCGGTCCCCGAAGTGTTTCGCCGCGCTCGCCGCATCTATGAGAAGTTCAACGCACCTCATGAGTGGACCCTCGATTACCAGGGTACACTCACTGGTTATGCGCAGCGCGAGTGCATGCTCACCCCGGACAGCAAGGTCGTACTGAAGCCTCACATGGCCATCTGCTGGAACCCCAGCGTCGGGTCGGCGCGGTCGGAAGACACCGTCGTGGTCGATGCGCGCGGTTATGAAGCGGTCACCGCGGCACAGAACTGGCCACTGATCGAGGTGAGCGTCAAGGGTTACAAGATCACCCGTCCCGGCATCCTCGAGCGATGAAAGAACCACCACACGTCTGGTCTCCTGCTCCAGACCTTCTTCCATACCCCTTCCTGGCGACGGACTGGGTCTCTGGAATGCGAATCTCGAACTTTCCTGACTTCGACGACGAAGTACAATGAGATGATCAGGACGGCGTTACGTCCCGATTCTGGAAAGGAAGTACTGTTTCGATGCGCATATCTTGGAAACTTGGGCGGGTTGCGGGGATCAAGCTATACCTGCATCCGACCTTCTTGCTGGTTTTGTTGCCGGGGATCACTCCGTTTTCGCCACTTCTGACGCTGAGCCTGTTCGGCTGCGTACTCTTGCACGAGCTGGGGCACGCCTTCATGGCGCGGCAGTTCGGAATCGAGACTCTCGATATCACCCTGTACCCGATCGGTGGAGTGGCCCGGCTGGAACGCATGCCGCGGGCCCCCGGCGCGGAGCTTCTGATCGCCCTGGCGGGGCCGGCCGTGAATTTCGCCATCGTCGCCGCACTCCTGGGGCTGGAGTCCCTGAAGATTGGCGGCTTCGAGTCGGGACTCGGCCGCGGAAGCTTCTTTGGTGTCTTGATGCTTGCCAACCTGGTCCTGGGCGCTTTCAACCTGATCCCGGCCTTTCCCATGGACGGCGGCCGGGTGCTGCGTGCCCTGCTGAGCGGCTGGCTGGGCCGCATCCAGGCCACGTCAATCGCGGCGTCGATCGGTCGCGGCCTTGCCCTTTTGTTCGGCATTTACAGCTTCTTGAACTTCGCCGCGTTTCCACAGAACCTGATCCACGTTGGCCTGGCCGCTTTCATCTACGCGGTGGCCGGCGCCGAGGAGGCAAGCGTGCTTGCCGAGGAGCGGAGGCGAGCCTATTACGGCTCGCAGAGCCAGAGCGAGTGGGCCGTACCGCCGGGCTATCACTGGGTGCGTCAGAGCACAGGCGACTGGCAGCTCGCCCCGATTGTGGTTCCCACCGGCCGCTCCTGGACGAACTCCGCCTCCTGGAACGGCTGATCGGAGCATCAACATCGACGCCGGGACAGGCAATCGGCTCACGGGCCTGGCCGCGGATCACGCACGGTGGCGTCCAGCATCCGCGCCGCCAGGAAGTGGACCAGATTCCCGTGATGACGGGCAATGACCGCCAGCCGGTCCATCCGCCTGGCGAGCGCGCAGAGCTGCGCGATCGTCGGACAAGCAAGCGCCTGCTCAGGCAGGTGCCCCAGCCGCTTCTCGGCCAGGTCGATTGCCTCGTCGAACCGCTCCAGACGCGACAACAGGTTCACCAGCACCTGGACAGGGATTGAGGATTCCGGGTCGTCGCGCTGGGTACTCTCAACCTTCGCACGGAAGTGGCCGATCGCCGCATCGACATCCTGGTTCAGCAAGGCGCGCAGGTAGATGCGATGGTCCTCGAAGATCCGCTCGAAGGGGGGCACGCCCTCGAACACCAGCCGCGGCGAGAGCCGGCGGCCATACTCGGTCAGATCCACCGCCAGGGCCAGCGTTGCCGGATCAGCCAGGAGTGTGGAATACCGCACCGTCGCCGCCAGGTGCGAGACGTCGATGTGGTACCCGTCCTCCGCGAACAGCCAGTCACGGTTGGCGATGAGCCCGGCGATGGACGAGTCGGTCTCGGACGTGGTCTCCCCCCGCTGATTCAGGTCGAAGCGGAGGCTCCCGGTGAGCTGATCGTGCAGATGCCGGACGAGACGGTCCACGCAGGCGGTCTGGACGGCCGGATCCGCGGGCGGATTCTGCTCCAGAGCGGTGATCGCCGAGCAGGTGCCGTAATGCTCCAGGATCAGCTCGAACCCGCGCGCCGGGTGGACGCCCTGGTGGAAGGCGATGTCGATCACGGTCGCAATCGAATCGGCGTTCTCACCCGGACGGTAATGCTCGATCGCCGCCTTGACCGGCTCCGGCTCGGCGATCACCCGGCAGTAGGCCCAGCCGGCGGGGATGTCATCCCGGGCCAGGTAGCGGGAAGCAACCAGGCGGATGGCGTCCGCGAAGCGCTCCTCGAACCGGATGCGAATCCCCTCCGGGATCGCTCCCGGTCCACCGGCCTCGATGAGCGGCAGACCCAGTTCGTGGCGTGCCTTCAGCAGCAGTGCATCGAGCAGCGCCCGATACGCGCCGGCCTGGTCCAGGCGCTCCACGAGCTGGCTCGAGCGCCGCTTCTGGTCCGGCCCGGTCAAGCGTCTCCTCGATTGCGGTGAACGCCTCGTCGAGCACGTTGACGGACGACTCATCGTTCATTGGGCGTCTGCCTTTGAAGGGTCTGGCGCTGTCCCGGGCGCACCGGGCGGGTCGGCGTCCATCCGCGCGCCGTACGACCGCTTCCAGGTGTCCCAGCAGCGGGTCTTGTAGCATTCCAGCAGAGCATCGCGGATCTCTTCCAGCGAATCGGTCACGATCAGCAGATTCAGGTCCTCGGCGGAGATCGCCCCGGCGGCGAGCTGCGTGCTGAGGATCCAGTCAATCAGCCCCTTCCAGTAGGACGTGCCGTAGAGGATGATCGGGAACCGACTGATCTTGCGAGTTTGCACCAGGGTGAGGGCCTCGAAGAGCTCGTCGAGTGTGCCGAAGCCTCCCGGGAAGATGATGAACCCTTCCGAGTACTTCACGAACATGGTCTTGCGCACGAAGAAGTACCGAAAGTTGATTGCCAGGTCGAGATACGGGTTGTTGATCTGCTCAAACGGAAGCTCGATGTTGCAGCCGATGGACAGTCCGCCCGCCTCGTAAGCGCCGCGGTTGGCGGCTTCCATGATGCCGGGACCGCCCCCGGTTATCACCGCGAAGCCCGCCTCGGCCAGCTTCGCGCCAAGCTGCCGGGCCACCGGGTACAAGGGGTGAGACTCGCCGAACCGCGCCGACCCGAACACCGTCACCGCCGCGCCGACCGAGGCAAGCGAATTGATCCCGTGCACAAACTCTCCCTGGATCCGTAACACGCGCCAGGAATCCGAGTGCGTGAACGCCGCCAGGTCTTCCGCTCTGGGCACTGGTTCGGCGGGCAACGAGCGGTTCAAAAGCTGCTCGTCCTCGGTCCAGTGGTCCAGCGCCCTGGCGGCCGCCCGCCGGGGAGCGCTCCGTACGCGCGGTCCGGGCTGACCCGCTCTGGAATCGCCGTTGCCGTTGCCGTTGCCGTTGCCGTTGCCGGGGGCGAGATCGGGCCGCGACTCGTCCTCGGGGATGGGACCACGGGGCGAGTTGTTGCCGTTGGAATCGTCTTCCATGGATAACTTTCTCAGGACTGCTTTGGAATCCGGTGCGTGGATGGGCCGGACCGCTTCGATCAAAAACATGACCCGATCCGCTGCATCGCACCAGGGAGGTGCAAATTCCCCGCGGATCCACTCACTTCTCATTCTACGCACGAAGCGGGACGGAATTCGTCGTGCGGTCGCCGGGAAGCTAGAATGAACCTGGCTCCGCACGATCATCCCGTTTTTGAGTGAAGACGCCATGCCGGAACCCTCAC
Organism: uncultured Planctomycetaceae bacterium; assembly: GCA_963833985.1. Taxonomy (GTDB): domain Bacteria; phylum Planctomycetota; class Planctomycetia; order Isosphaerales; family Isosphaeraceae; genus Aquisphaera. The sequence goes on along the minus strand of CAWIAD010000001.1, from coordinate 2,518,032 downwards.
CCAGCGTGCCTCTCGGTACGAAGCAGGATGTGTCCGTGCACAGCCCGTTCCTGCGGGCCTGCCGCCGGCTGCCGACTGAGGTGACGCCGATCTGGCTCATGCGGCAGGCAGGCCGTTACATGTCCGAGTACCGCGCCATCCGCTCAAAGGTCTCATTCCTGGAACTTTGCAAGCGTCCTGAACTGGCCACGGAAGTGACAGTCACCGCCGCCGAAATCCTCAAGGTGGATGCCGCCATCCTCTTCGCCGACATCCTGTTGATCCTGGAACCGCTGGGGTTTCACCTCGAGTTTGCGCGGGGCGAGGGTCCGGTAATTCATAACCCGATCCGGGAAGCGTGCGACGTCGACCGTGTTTGTCCGATGGAAGACCCTTCGCCGCTTTCCTTTGTGTACGAGGCCGTCACGTCCATCCGGGCGGCGTTGCCGCCGTCCACTCCACTCATCGGCTTCGCCGGGGCTCCGTTCACGCTGGCCTGCTATGCCATCGAGGGGGGGGGATCGCGGCACTATGAAACCGCCAAGTCCTTCATGTACCGCGATCAGGGGGCCTGGGACGCGCTCATGACGCATTTTGTGAAGGCGACCGCTCTTTACCTGAACTCGCAAATTGCCGCCGGGGCGCAGGCCGTACAGCTTTTCGATAGCTGGGTGGGATCGCTTGGTCCGATGGACTACCAGCGATTCGTGCAGCCGCACATGACCCGACTTTTCGGTGCGCTCGACCCTGCTGTCCCAGCCATCCATTTCGGCACGGGCACGGGGTCACTGCTGGAGATGCAACGTGACGCCGGCGGATCGGTGATCGGGCTGGACTGGCGGGTCGATCTGGCCGAATCATGGCAGCGGCTTGGTTCCGGGGTGGCCGTGCAAGGGAACCTCGATCCAGTGGTCCTTCTGGCGGGATGGCCGGAGATCAAACGGCAGACCCAGCACATCCTTGACCAGGCGGGCGGACGTCCGGGCCACATCTTCAACCTGGGCCACGGGATCCTGCCTCAGACCCCGGTTGAAAACGTTCGGGCACTGGTGGATCTGGTTCACGAAATCTCCAGCCGGTGAGCTGAGCTCGGTTGAGCGCCGTTCGTCGCTACCGAAATCCTGCCTCGGTCCAAACCGGCGCGCAGGCGACGCCGGGTCGAGACGTCTCATGTGACGCTTGCTTTATTCTGCGGTGATGGCAAGCGCTTTGGCAGACTGTTAGAATGACTGGGTCGACTGGGCTGGCATTCTGCATGCACTGATCATATTGTGCGGAACCGGCGACATGGAAGTTTATCTTGGATCACCCGGGTGAAGTTACGGGTAGCATTGATTTTACGGAAGAGAAATGCTAGCCAGATGGAACGCATCCGTGACGACGACTTCCGAGAGCCCTGAGCAGCTACGCCTGTGAGGAATCGGCCTGTGCGCAAGGAGATAGGCAACTTGGTCGAGCGCAATGCGAGCTCCAGGACAGCCGATCGCGTGGTGGTTGTCGGCGGCGGACTTTCCGGGCTCGCCCTGGCGCATCGCATCTCCGAGCTGGCGACGGCCGAACGGCGGGCGGTCGAGGTGGTGGTGCTGGAGGCGAAAGACCGCGTGGGCGGCGTGATCTGGACCGAGCGCTCGGGCGGGTTCACACTCGAGGGTGGTCCCGACTCGTTCATCACCAACAAGCCCTGGGGTATTGATCTCTGCAAGCGGCTGGGCCTGGGCGAGCAGCTCAGAGAGACCGACCCCAGTCATCGCCGCTCGTTCGTGGTCCGCAAAGGGCAACTGGTGCCGGTACCCGAGGGCTTCGTGCTCATGGCCCCGCACCGCCTCGTGCCCATTTTGACCACCCCCGTGCTCTCCTGGCGCGGCAAGCTGCGGGTGTTGCTCGACCTAGTGGTTCCACGCCGCGATGACGACAACGAGGAGAGCCTCGCCGCGTTCGTACGTCGCCGGCTGGGACGCGAGGCGCTTGATCGTCTGGTCCAGCCTCTGGTGGGCGGCATCTACACGGGCGACCCCAACGACCTGAGCATGAAGGCGACGCTTCCGCAGTTCCAGGCGATGGAGCGCGAGCACGGCAGTCTGATCCGCGCAGCCAGGCATCAGCGAGCGCAGGACCGGTCCGCCCACGCGCTCGAACTCCAGGCATCGGGGGCCCGTTACGGGATGTTCGTCACCCTGGCCGATGGCATGGACACCTTGCCGCGCACCCTCGCGTCCGCCCTGCCGCCGGGAACCGTGCGCACGAATTGCCCCGTGCGCCGGATCACCCGCAACGGAGCCGTGTCGCCCTGGCTGGTTGAGCTTTTGGACGGCCCGCCGCTGGAGGCCGATGCGGTCATCATGACCACCGAGGCGCACGCGACAGCACGGATGATCGACTCCGAGGACCCGGCCCTGGCGCTCCAGCTCCGGGCCATTCCGTATGCCTCGTCGGTCATCACCAGCGTGGCCTATCGCCGCGACCAGGTGCAGCACCCGCTCGACGGATTCGGCGTCGTCGTGCCGGCCATCGAGAACCGCTCGATCCTGGCGGCCTCGTTTTCCAGCGTCAAGTTCCCGGATCGAGCGCCGGCCGGCACGGTGCTCTTGCGAGTCTTCATCGGGGGCGCGACGCAGCCCGAGTTGTTCGATCTGGACGATGCTGCGATCCGCGACCTGGTCACTCAGGAACTTTCCTCCCTGATTGGCGTGCAGGGCGACCCGCTCCTGTTCCAGATCGCTCGCCACGCGCGGGCAATGCCCCAGTATGTTCTTGGCCACCTGGAGCGCGTGGAGGCGATCCGCCGCAAGCTCGTCCGTTACCCGCGGCTCTTTCTCACCGGCATCGCGTTCGACGGCGTCGGCATTCCGGACTGCATCCGCGCCGCCGAGACCACGGCCCAGAACGTGCTCGACACCCTGTCCAACCCGGCGAGCACCGCGGCAGCGTGACGCGGGATTCCACTCGTCTCACCGACCCCGCTGGAAAAGGCGCGGCGCCGCTCAGCGCCCAGGCGCCAGGAGAAGTCTCAGGCCGATGACCGGTCCAATCGCCGCGATGGCCAGGACGCTCAAGGTGACCAGGGCGACTCCGGCCAGGTGGCTTTCCACGCCCGTGTGCAACAGGGTCCAGATGCGGAAGGTGATGGTCGTCACGCCGGGGGGCTGAAGCAGGTTCGTGGCCGGCAGCTCGCCGAAGCCAAGCACGAAGGTGACGCACCAGGCGGCGAGGATGGCTCGCCACGAGAGCGGCAAGGCCACAGACCACACCAGCCCGGCCGGGCCGTGGCCGTCCAGCACGGCGGATTCGAGCAGCTCGGTCGGCAGCACGCGCAGAGCGGGCCAGAGAATGAGGATCGCGTACGGAAGAGTGCGGACGGCCTGGGCCATGATCACGATCTCTGGCGAGTCGTAAATGCCGGGAAACCAGCGGTAAGCGAGTCCAGCGCCATGCCGGCGACCGGACCGGGTGCGGCCAGAGTCAGGGCGAGGGTGCCCAGCAACGTGACCTTCCAGAAGACGGAGTTGCGGCTCATCCAGGCCAGTCCCCAGGCGAGCGCGGTCACAATCGTCGCGGCGCAGGCGGCCAGGACCAGGCTATTCTGGATGGGCTCCAGACACTCGGAAGCGGCGAAGCCGAGCGTGCCCCACAGTCCGCCAGGCGACCATATGGGCGGCAGTCCGGCGCGCGCCCGCCCGCCGACGCGGCCGGCGCGCCAGACCAGGCTATAGAGGGGCAAGGCCGCGAGGTTGCCGACGAGAAAGAGCAGCGCCAGGCCCACTCTCGTTCGCCAGCGTCCCAGCTCCCAGAGCCGGGCGTGCGTGAAGGCCGAAGCCAGCCGTGCCGGGTCCGCCCGGCCCAGCGAGCGGGCGATCCAGAGGATGGCGCCGCCGAGAACCAGGAGTGGAGGCACTGACACCACGGCCGCGTCGGCGGGGCCCCGGCCGAGCGTGAACTGGACGTAGGCTTCCTCGGCGTAGGTACGTACCTGCAAGAGGTCGGTCACGGTCATGTCGCCCGCCGTGAGCACCGCGACGGCCACCGCGGCCGCGGCGATCGCCCCGGCGGAGCGGCGCAACGTGACCTGGAAGGCCACTCGCCACGGGGGGAGCTCCAGTGTGGCGGATTGCTCCAGCTCCGGCTCGACGGTGCGCAGTCCCAGCCCCACGAGGAAGACAATCCAGGGCAACGCCGCCAGCGCATGCACGACGGCCGCGCCCAGGCGTCCCACGAGAATGGGCTGGAGCCCGAAGGCCTGCATCCGGCCCGCGTTACCGAACGCGCCCAGCCACGCCGTCGCGTGCAACGGCAGCGGCACGAAGAGTGCGATGGCGAGAGTTCCCAGCAGCAGCCCCCTGCCCCGGGCATCCGTGCGAAAGAGTATCAGGGCCAGCAAGATTCCCGGCGGCAGCGCCAGGGCCTCGGTGATGAGCACAAGGGTGAGCGTCTCCAGCGCCAGCCGTGCCGGCCGGCTCAGGCTTCGATCCGGGCGGAGCAAGCTGGCGGTCGCGGCCGGATCGAGCACGCTGCCGGAGGCTGGTTCCGGCTCGATGTTCCAGGTACGCCGGACCCATCCGGCCCAGTCTTCCAGCCCGGCGTCGGAGAGCGCCGCGGTTAGCCGCGCCGGTGCCCGGGTCGCCTCCAGGACCGTGGCCCCGAGCGGCCAACCGACCAGGAGCCATAACGCCGTCAACAGGCAGGCGGCGCCAAGACGAGGCCAGGGGGAGCTCATGGCCGCAAACCGGCTGCGCATCGAGCGCGGCGGTCTGCTCATACGCCTCGGCCACCCACTCGACGATGTGCTCGGGGTCCGGTGAGTATTCCAGCTCCACCGAGATCGTCCGGTCATCGATACCCAGACGCTGGATCGCTTCCAGATAGGGCGGGAAGTCAACCACTCCCCTGCCAGGCGGCAGGTCGCCATGCACCTTGCCGTCGCAGTCCGAGATGTGCACGTGCGCCACACGACCGCGCAGGGAATCGATCGACGACGGATCCTGACGGGCCAGCGCCAGGTGCGAGATATCGAGATTGGCCATCACCGCCGGGTGACCGACCTCGTCGAGGAACCGCAGCATGCTGGGGACGTCGTTCAGAAGCGAGAGCGTGAAGGGTTCCAGCTCCAGCGCAATCTCCAGTCCCAGAGCGCGGGCACGGTCGCCCACGGCCCGGACGTGCCGCACAGCGGTGGCCCACTGCTGCTCCGCGGGGATCACTTCCTTCTGCCAGATGTATTCGCCCAGCACCAGCAGTAGATTCCTGGCCTGGAACTCGTGGGCCATCTCCAGGTAGGCATTCACACGGCCGACGTGGAACTGCTGCACGCTGGGGTTAAAATCGATGAGACCGACGGCCACGCAGGCGACGCTGATGATTGGCAGGCCGGCGGCCTGGCACGCGGTGCGGATGAGCGAGCGCTCCTGGGCGTCGATATCGAGCGGGTCGGCGAAGATGTCAATGGCGTCAAAGCCCAGCTCGCGAGTCCTGGCGATGCCGTAGGCGGTATCCCGGCCGGACTGGACCCAGGCCGAGTTGATCAGTCCCAGCTTCATGTCGCCCGTTCTCCGGAGGGTGCGGTCTGCGGTGCGGGCAATCCGGGCGCGGCGACCGCTGGCTCGGGAACCGCCGGAGACGCCGGTGCGCCGTCAACCTGCGCGTCCAACTCTACGTCCGCTTCGTCCTGCTCACCGCGAGCTTGTTCGGGCTCAACGTGGCTCTTGCGCCGGGGTTCGATGGGCAGATGGATGGTGAACCGCGCACCGGTTCCCGGCGCGGACTGAACCTCGATCCGCCCGTTGTGCTCCTCGATGATGCCGTAGCTGATGCTCAGACCGAGGCCGGTCCCCTGGCCCACCGGCTTGGTCGTGAAGAACGGGTCGAAGATGCGCTCGCGGATCGCCTCGGAGATTCCGCAGCCATTGTCCTGGATGTCGATGCGCACGCCCATGATCTCGGGTTCGGTCTCGGTGTGCACGGTGACCACGCCGGTCTCCGCCGCGCAGGCGTCGATGGCGTTGGTGAGCAGGTTGACGATGACCTGGTGGATCCTGGCGGCACGGCAGCGGATGGTGGGCAGGGCGCCCAGGTCCATCACGATGCGCACCCCGCGCTTGCGGGCGTAGCCCTTGACCATGTTGATCGACGACTCGATGCCCGGATTGAGGTCGACCTCGTTCCATTCGCCCTCGTCCACGCGGGCGAAGAGCCGCAGCTCCTTGACGATGCGCTCGATGCGCCGCAAGCCCTCACGGGTCCGTTCGATGAGCCTGGGCATATTCGACAGACTGTATTCCAGGTCGATCCGGTCGCCCAGGTCCTTGATGCCGGACATGAGTTCTGGGTGCACCTTATGAAGTTCGCCATCGGCCCGGCGATAGAGCTCGACCAGCCGCAGCAGGTCGCCGAGATCGCGCTCCAGTACGGCCACGTTGTTGCTCACGAACGACAGCGGATTGTTGATCTCGTGTGCGACGCCCGCCACGAGGTTCCCGAGGCTGGCCATCTTTTCCGTCTGCACCAGCCGGCTCTGGGTGTTCTTGAGCGCTTCGTGAGCCTTCCGCTCCGAGTCGGCCAGCTCCTGGAGCATCAAATTCTGCTCCTTGAGCTGCTGCTCGGCGCGGATCCGCGCCGTCACATCCCAGAAGATGCCCTGGATGCCGATGGGCTTGCCATCATGCGAGAGGAGCGGGGTCTTCATCACCTGGACGTACAGGGTTTCGCCCTGCGGGGTGACGTGCTCCTCGACGACATCGAGCACCTGGCCGCTGTCGATGACCCAGCGATCGTCGCGGCGGTATTTCTCCGCCAGCTCGCGGGGCGCGAAGTCGAAATCGGTCTTGCCCAGGATGTCCTCGAGCTTCCGCCCCAGGTCATGACAGAACCGCTGGTTCGCGAAGGTAAACTTGCCGTCAAGGTCCTTGCGCAGGATATTCTGCGGCAGGGTCTCCACCAGGGAATGGTAAAAAACCTCGGTCTCACGCAGGGCCTTCACGGCCCGGCGGCGCTCGGCGGCCACCGCTTCCAGATCGATCGACAGGTCGCTATGACGCTTTCGCAGCCGCCAGAGCGCTATACCGGAGCCGCTCATGATCACCAGCAGCCCGATCAACATCAGCGGCTGCCAGATCGAACTTCCGACCGCGACAGCGGAGAGCGGAAGGATGGCGGCGATAAGTGGATGACCAGGAGTTAAGAGCACGAATGCTTCCGTTAGTGCGCCGGGGCCAGCCCGCAGGCCTTCCCGGCAGGATGCGTATTCCAGAGCGCTGCCGATTTGCGGTTGCCCCGATCGACCCGGACGGAATTGCCCGGCCATCGTACGCGCCGGGCATATCCAATGCCCACCCGGCCGGAACCCCAGTCCTATTATGGGCGAAACTCGTCGAATCGTACCATGCGGTGTTCCGTCGCGGCAGTGAAGACGGCCTCGCACAGGGCCATGGTGCCAAGGTTGTCGCGTCCCGAGATGTCGGGTTCCGCATTCTCCTCAAGGGCACAGAGCAGCCCGGCCATGGTCCCCGCGAAGGCGTCGGGAAACCATGACTCGGTCCATCGGGGACTGTGCCAGAGCCCGTCGTCTTGCCGCGTCGAGTAGTCCAGCGTGCTGGGAACGTGCCGGGGCCAGCCGGGCCAGCCGATCGTCCCCAGAGCCAGTCCGTCCGTGCCCTCGAACCGCCAGCGGATACCGATGTCGGCGGCGGCACCTTCCTGGATCGGGCCACACCAGACGTCGTCCCAGCTCGAGGCCCGGGCTCCCGAGTCGTACTCCAGGATGGTGAGATTGATGCCGTCCACGTGCGCGAACTCGGTCCTGGGGTCCCGGCCCGTGCTCGCCAGCACGCGGAGCGGATCACCGAGCCAGTAGCGGAACGTGTCCAGATGGTGGATGCTCATGATGAAGGTGGAGAGCGAGCGGCCCTCACGCGCCCACGGCATCCAGTGCGGGACCGCCCTCATCTCGATGGTGGCCAGCACCGGCTGGCCGAGCACTCCGCGGTCCAGCAGGTGCCTGAGCGCCCGGACGGAATGGTCGTAGCGCATGTTCTGGTTGACCTGGAGCCGCACGCCGGCCACGGCACACTCGTTCACCAGCAGCCGCGCGTCCTGGAGCGTGAGTGCCAGCGGCTTCTGCGCCAGGATGCCGCGCACCCGACCCGGTGCCGCCAGCACGCGGCGGATCACGGCCGGCTGCTCGGCCGGTGGCACCGCGATGTCCACGACCTCGATCGCCGGCTCCTCGAGCATGGCCTCCAGCGACGGGTAGACGCGCGGAACTCCGCGCTCGCGGGCCACCTCGTGAGCTCGCTCCTGGCTGCGCGAGGTGATTCCCAGGACGTGGAACCCCGCTTGCTGGTACGCCACCAGGTGGCAATCACGCACGATGAACCCCGCGCCCACCACGCCGATACCCGGCGCACGATGGGATGGCCAGGATGGCAGGTGCGCCTGGCTGTCCAGCTCGGCTCCCGGCATCGTCAAGTCCCCACGAGACTTCTGGAATCGGCGCAGCCCTCAGGCCGCGGAGGGATCGCACGCCTCGCTTGGTGATACAACGCCGGCAGTGCGGCTGTCCAGGGGGTGGGTGGGAAACCACCCGGTAGGCGTGCCTCGTGCCTCTTCACCGCAGAGGCGGAACCACGCGGAGAACTCTGCCTCGGCGGACCCTCGCCGGATGGAACGGACCACCCTCGCAGCCCCGAGCACGGGTGCGAGTAGGGCCATCCCCAGCGCGGCGCCGCGCCAGCATGTCTCCCAGAGCGACTCCGCACAGGGCGCCAGCAGGGCGAGTGCCGTGAGCCCCGCGAGCACCGCATGGGGCTCGCACAGCTTGTAGAGCGGCCAGCTCAGCATCCCTGACCCCTGCTTCGGCCACGGGGCCGGCGGCGCGGGCCTTCCGCCACTGCCGCCGGCAACGATGTACCGCTGCTGGCTGCTCTTGAGCCTTTGAAAGACGGCCTTGTACCGGCAGTCATTGTGCAAGCTCAGGATCGCCCAGCCAACCGCGGTCGCGAACCCGGCGACGGCCCAGAGCGGCTGGCCAGACCGGCTGGCCAGGCCGAAACCCAGAGCGAAGCCCAGCGCCAGGTTGACCACGTGATGCATCACGTAATCGAAGTAGACGCCGTCCAGGGAGACGGTGCCGCGCCATCGCGCCACCTGGCCGTCCACGTGGTCCAGCCAGAAGCCCAGGTGCGCCAGGGTGACCCCCGCGATGAAGCCGCCCCGACTGCCTGTGGCGATGGCCGCAGCTCCCGCCAGGCTCGCCGCCAGCGCGGCCGCCGTGACCTGGTGAGCCGAAAGCCCAAGCCGCACGGCCAACCAGGTGCCGTAGACGGCCGTCGGCCGCCCGATGCGGCGCGCCAGCCAGTTGCCGATCTCGCGGTGCCTCTGTTTCTGGACGACCGCGCAGTTCCCCGAGCGTTGGCTGCCGCGGGCTCATTTCCCACCGCCCCTGCCCTCGTCGGCATTGAATGGCTCCCGCACGGGCAGGATCCGCCAGCGCGGGCTCATCGCCGTACCTTCTCCGGATCCGGGACGGTCGCGGTCTCGTCGGAAAGACCGTAAATGGCATACCTCCGGACGACTCCGTCGGGGTCGGCCAGGTCTTCGTGGTACAGCGGAGTGTGGCCGGCCAGCCAGGGCGAGAGCAAATGGCCCAGAGTGGGGTCGAACTCGACGGAGTCTTTCTCCACCGGCGGGCACATCATCAGATGCGTGTACCCCTCTTTCTTGAGCTCGTCCACAACCTGCCCCGAACTCTCGTGGTTCTGGCCTAGCCCTGTCCGCCGCCTGTGGGCCAGTTCCATGGTGTAGCCGCGGGGGATGTAGAACCCGCGGTGATCCTGCCCGATCACCCGTGCCGACTCAGGCAGGTTGCGGGCGATCCAGCGCCCTACCCGGAAGGTGGGCTCCTTGCGGCGGAGGAACTCGGCGAAGCTCTCCCGGCCGAGCACCACCGCCGCGGCGCGGCAGCCACGCGTCAGCGAAAGACCTGTCTCCATGCCCAGAACGAGCATGAGCGCCATCATCAGGACCCACGCCGGCCGCGTCCGTCGCTGAGACCAGCGTGTGGCCAGGTAGGCGATCCCTACCGACATTGGCCCGACCGCGAAGAGCAGGAACCGCATGCTCTGGCGCTGCGTCATGCACAGGACCAGGAAGGCGTAGCCAATACCCGCCAGGCCGAGCACACGCCGGGGAGCACGCTCCATCAAGAGTGCCGGCAAGAAGAGCAGGAAGCATGGCCCGAACTGGTGCGCGAAGCTATCAAATCGGTCGGGCTCGAGCGTCAGCGGCACGATCGCGCCCAGCAGCTTCCAGACGCCAGGCGACAGCGGACGTTTGATGGGTGCCAGCACCTCATCCAGCCCGGCGCCGCCAAACGTGCTTCTGAAGAAGGGATACACCGGATTGCCCGTGGAGACGTAGGCCCTCAGATACCAGACGCCGCCCACCAGCAAGGCGGCCGCCAGGAAGCCCGTACCTGCCGCAAGCGCCGGACCACCCCGCGCCGGGTGCGCCAGCCCGGGTCGTAGAGCGGCGCAAGAGCGTGGCGGCTGTGAGCATCCCGGCCAGCACCAGCGCCGGGTACTTGACACCCAGGGCCAGACCCATGAACGTTCCCGCCACCAGCAGCGACGCGCGGGACGGCCGTTCGACAAACCGCGTCCAGGCCAGCAGCGCCGCCACGCCGAACGCCGCCAGCGAGACGTCATTGAGCGGCGCGGCCATACCGTTGCTGATGGCCGGGACGAGCAGGGCCAGGGTCGCGGCCCACCACGCCCGGCGTCCCAGCGTGGGACGGGCCAGCGCGGCCACGCCGGCGGCGAATACCAGGCCGAGCACCCACTGGAGACAGCGGCAGGCCACCGGCCCGCGGAATTCCAGGGCCATCGCGTAGAGCAGTTCGGTCACCAGCGGATAGACCGTCTCGTGCAGGTCCGGGTCGAAATAGACAGCCTGGCGCACCAGGAAGACCTTGGGCACTTGAAGGTGATAGCAGAGTGCGTCACCATCGGTGACCGGAGCCATCGCCGCCATCGCCGTCGCGGCCAGTGTGAGAGCCAGGAAAACGAGCATCACCCGATCAATCGCCGGGAGTGGTGAAGATCCCTCTTGCGGGTACCCTTTACGCGTGCCGGCCAGCGCGCCAAGCAGGCGCACGCCTGCCAGCAGGCCCAGTTCGGTCGCCACCGCCAGGAGCACCGCCAGGCCCACCAGGTTCAGCCAGCCGCACTGACCCAGCAGCAGCTCACACAGGGCCAGAAGCCCCAGACCCAGCGGGGCAGCCAGGGCCAGCGCGTCGAGCGGATGGCCGGGAAGCTCGCCGAGCCAGCTCAGCAGGCGCTTGCCGATACCGGCCGCGATCAGCGCCAGGAAGACGGCCAGTGCAAGATCGAGCATGCGGGTCTCGCCTGAGAGTTGGGTTATGGGGAGAGCACGGCCACGCAGAACTGGGACGTGACCGGGTCAGGATCCATGGGAATCGGTCCCACTTCGGCCAGGGAAATCCCCTGGCTGCGATACCAGTCCGCGGTGTCGTAGCCGTAGCGGTTGTAGCTGCTGCTGGTCTCCTCGTTGTGGGCGGCGAACCGCCGCGCCACGCGGAGAATTTCACGGCGAATCTGCTCGGCGGCCGGCGGCGGGTTGTGCAAGATGACCGCCGAGGTGACCACCATGTCGAACGCCCCGTCCGCAAATGGCAGTTGCTCGCCGCAGCCGAGAATCACCTGGATGCCGTCGAGATCGCCAAGAAACCGCCGGGCGTGCTCGAGCTGTGTGCTGCTGAAATCCAGACCCACAAGCGGGACATCGAGGTTCCGCCGCAGCGCCCGCAGCAGCTTGCCGTAGCCGCATCCCACCTCCAGAACCGACTGCGGACGATAGGCCGCCAGACGCCACGCGAGCCACTCCGCGCGCAGCGTTCGCGACGCCTGGCCTTCCTGTTCCAGGAAGTAATCGTCTCCCCCGCGCAAGGTCCAGTAGCGCCGTGGATTGCCGTAAACCCATCGCCGCTTCCAAGAGGGCCAGCGGCCAAGGCTGCGGCGCAGCGTCTTGTGCCACGCATAGCGCGGGCCCCGGCTGCAAAACGCATTCCAGGCCCGGACCGGGAGTGAGCAACGAGGAGGAACCGAAAGTTCCATGAATACCATCCCTGGTCCAGGGCGCACCATCTCCGCGGCGTGCGCCGGGCCGCTCGAAGCGAACCCTGGGCGACCCGAAAGGCATCCTCGCGCTTTCATCAATTCGCGAACTGCCCCGAGGTCCAGCCGCGGAGTCTACGTTCGGTGAGCCTACCGGTCAAGGCGGGCTGCGCGTCCGAGCGACTTTGCAACTTTGGCTTACAGCGGAGCGCGGACCGGTTCATGTCGATGTGCGCGACTGCCGTCGTCCCAGCACCCTCCAGTTGCCCGTCTTCACGCGCCGGTCGCGCTGGGGACTGACGGATCCGCGGCGCCACGAATCCCAGCTGGGGTCCGACCCGGGGGATCGACCTGCTTGCGGCCGCTCCCGGTTTTCGGGGCCGGTGCCTTCTCGCCCCTCGAACGCGCAGGAGAATGTTTCCGGCTTGCACTGCGATTGTTGCTCGGGCTGGGCAACACCTTGCTCGTCTCGGGTCGAGATCAACCGGGCCAAAGCAGTCGCGGCCTCCTCGGCGTCACAGCCGGCCGCTTCAATGGTCAGGACCGTCCCATGCCCGGCGGCAAGACACAGCAAGCTCAGGATGCCCCTGCCGTTGGCGCTTTTGCCCGCGCGGGAGACCACGACGTAAGACTGGAAGCTTTGGGCCAGCGTCACAACCCTGCCAGCAAGCCGCAGATGAAGCCCGAGAGCATCCCCCACGGCGGCCCGGCACGACGCGTATAAATGGTGTTGAGCCATGGAAAAGCAACCCTTTCTCTCACATCCATGCTCGTGCGCCTGCCAGCGTCGGTCAGGCCCTCCTCAACGGTCGAAGTGGCTGAGAGTCAACCATTATGCCAAACAAAGCAGCGAAAGCAACAGCTTAAAGCGGGGCATTATCTCAGAGACGTTTCCGCCCGGTCGACTGGTGCGGGGAACGTTCGTGGCTTGGTTCATTCCATGCGCTCGATCTCCTGCAACGGGTCGGATCAGTCTCGAAGGTTCGCGAATGCTGGATAACGCATCAGCATGTAAGGTTGCACCAGTGGCCCGATGGACTCCCCGCGCTGGTTGATATGCGTTTCGGCGATGGGTCCGAGCCGTCCGGACGCGCCCGCAAGGTACGAGACCCGCGCGGGGTTGATGCCCATGAGCCGGGTAGCGGTCGCGTCCACAGCGGGGAGGTTGGTGCCCATGACCAGCACGCCGGAGGCTTTCGCCGTGCCCATGATGGGGCCGTCGCCTTCCATTCCAATGATACCGTCCACGATGGCCAGATGGGGCTGAACGGTGGCCGCGATATCGAGGATCGACCCGGGAATCCCGGCGTGGTGCAGCACGTTCTTGGGCCAGCCATAGCAGATGCCCGGCATGACACCGAAGAGATTCTTGAGCGACAGCGTCACGCCGGCCCAGTGGTGGGTCTTCATCTTGGGCAGCGAGATGATGAGGTCGGCCCGCCGCAGGCTGAGGGGAAGCATGAGCTCATGCAGATGGGTGCAGCCCAGGCGGTTCGGCACGGCGGCAATGTCGTCGTGATTGAGGTCGATGAACTCGAGCCGCGCCTCGGTCAGAACCGGCGCCAGGCCGGACTCTTCCAGGACGTACTGAGAGTCGCGGATGTGCCCCTGCCCCTCGGCCACGAGCACCTCGCTGGCTTGCCAGCGGCGGGCGACCTCGGCCACCGCCCGGACGACGGCGGGATGGGTATTGATCTGGGGATCATCGTGGCTGGGCTCAACGAGATTGGGCTTGAGCAAGACGGACTTGCCTTTGAAGGTGGCCGGGCCAAGCCCGAGTTCCCGCAACCCGTGGCGGATCAATGTCTCCAGGTCCTCGGTGTAGGACGTCGCACGGGTGATGAAGACATCGGCACGCAGGCCCGCCTCGTCGAGATCGCGTGCCTGCTTGAGCGCCAGTCCGGCGGTTGCCATGGTTCCGGCCGCTGTGAGGAAGGTCCGCCGGTTCATTCCGGTTTCCTTGTGATCAACACATTGTTCCCCTGGGCCAGGAGAAGCAGGCTCAGTCCTGTGATGGCGTCGCGCCGGCCGGCTTGCCGCGTGAAAGAGTCGGCCAGCCAGTCCGGAGTCTCTACCGGGCAAGCGTTCCAGGCGCGGAGGCCGAGCACGCCCCAGGCCAGTGACAGGGGAGCGCGCACCGCCGGCAGCGTTCGCAGCAGGTAGGCGATGGCCGGGTCCACGGCTTTCGGCCGGGCCGGGCGCGCCTGGCTTGCCAGCGCGAGCAGCGCCAGGCCGGTGGGGCCAGGCTGGGGGCGAAGCTGCCGGCCGAACACGCTGGTGTTGCCGTAGTTCCATCCGCCTTCGCGGAGCGCGCGGTTGAGGATCAGACGGACGCCCTCGGCAACCCGGGGATGATCGCCGAGCCGCTCGCTCTGAAGGGCCAGGATCGCCATGGCCGTGGGCTCGATCCAGGAATGCGTGTCGGCAACCCAGGGCCACCCTACCAGCGTCGCGTCATGACCGGCCGCGGCGCCCAGGTAAGCCGTCTCGGGGGTGAGCGTGGTCCCCTTCTGCTCGAGCAGCCAGGCTGTGGCGCGCTGACGTGCCGGCGCGTACGCCGCCAGCGCGTTCCATATAAGGACCGCGTGCGGCGTGGCCCAGCCAGGGTTGGGCAGTTTGCTGGTGATTCCCAGCGAGCCGTCCGCTGCTTGAAGGCTGCGCAGCCACCTGGCCCCGCGCTCGACGGCCTCGCGTGCGGCGGTCTGCTGCGTGAGCGCCCGGCAGCTCCAGATTCCCAGACAGGCCAGTGCCGTGGCCTCGACACTCGGGTCGAGGTCGCTGCGGTAGCCCCAGCCGCCACAGCGATGCCGCGAACGCAACAGCTCATCAACGGCACACGCGGTCCAGCCGGTCATCATCCAGAATGCTTCGTCATCTACTGCCGCCAGTTCAGTTCAGCGCGGGCGATCCGGCGTCCCGGAAGAAGCTTAGAACATGGCGGCAGGAACCGGGGCCCTATGCTTATGTCGCCTGCCGGCAACGTCGCGGCGAGCCGGCATCAAGGCTTTTTGCAGGTCTTGCGGTCGTGACCTAGGTTTGGATTGATGCTGGTGACAACGGGTCGAACCGAACGTTCTCCAGCCAGTGGAACGAGGCGCGGCAGACCGCTTCGAGAACCGGCTCCGCGGCATCGGTCCAGGCGAAGCAGCATCAACATGCGTTTTCTCGGTTTGGTAGCCTGTTCAAGGAGATCTCCATGCAGACCCTGATTTCCAAGGTCCACGGTTTCCTGGTCAGCGAGGATGGCCCGACGGCCGTCGAGTATGCGGTCATGCTGGCCCTGATCCTCGTGGCGTGCATCTCGATCGTGACCACCCTCGGCAAGAGCATCAGCAGTACCTTCACCACCGTGAATACCTCGCTGACCGCGTCGTGAAGATCCCGGGGGCCGGCGTCCCGGAGGTACCGGCCCGTCAGTTCTCTCCGTCGTCTGGTCTCGGTAAGCCTCGGGTGAAGCCGCGGGACGAACCCGTCGCTTCACCCTTTCTTCGTTCAGCGCCAGGCTCACTCACGCCGGCTCCCGCCGGGGCGGGCGTGCCCACCACGATCGACCAGCCTGATTTGACAGAGCGGACTACGCGACCCAAGTTACTCAAGGGCGGCTGGGTTGTAGAGAGTCCCGGCTGTCGGCGCAGAGCAATCGGAAACACGAGCGGCCGAGCCGGTTCAAGGAGTTGGTGATGATGCAGGTTCCTCAGTGGGTGTTCTGGCTCGTCTCGGCGGTCCTGGTCGAGGCCGCGGTGATCGACGGCAGGCAATTGCGCGTGCCGAACTGGCTGACATTCCATTTTGCTCTTGGTGGGCTGCTCTTCTGGGGCTGGACAGGAGGTCGTGAAACGCTCCTCCTGTCGCTCGGGGGTGCAGGCGTGGGGTTGATGACGCTGCTGCCCCTGTACGCGATCGGCGGCATGGGCGCCGGAGACGTGAAGCTGATGGCCGGGGTCGGCGCCTGGCTGGGACCCTGGCTCACCTTTTATGCCTTCGTTTCCACCGCCCTGGTAGGCGGCCTGATCGGCGCCGCCATGATTCTGGCCTCCGGGAACCTCATACGCCACTGGGTGATGTTCCAGACGATCGGCCACGAGATTCTCTCGATCCGGAATCCCGAACTGCTCGCCGAGCGAGCCCGCCAGCGCAAGCCGACGATGACGCTGCTCCCGTATGGCATCCCCATCGCCATCGGGTCAATCTCCTGCTTCGCCTGGATGGGGCTCTTCTTCCACGCGGCGGGTTGAGAGAGCGAGCGAGCGAGCGCCGGGTCGGCCACCGCCGTGGTCATGTGTTCCGACAGCCCAACAGGGCGGAAAGTGAAGAGTTCCGATGAACGGCAAATCGCTCATGGTGCTGGTTCTCGCCGTCGTGCTCGGCCTGGGCGCCATGCTCGCCACCCGCAGGCTTCTCAGCAAGCCGGCGGCCGTCGAGGAGGAGACCCAGGAAATCCTCGTCGCCATGCGCGATTTCAAGGAAGAGGAGATACTCAAGCCCGACATGGTCAAGTCCGTGCGGATGTCCCGATCCGCGGTTCCCGTGGGGGCATTCTCGTCATTCAAGGACGTCGAGGAGCGCTGGGTCAGGACGACGATGCTCGAGGGCGACCCGATCGTGGACAAGAAGCTCGGCGCCAAGGGTACGCCGCCGGGACTGGTGGCGAACATCCCCAAGGGTATGCGTGCTTATGCCATCGAGGTCAACGAGCAATCCGGCGTCTCCGGCTTCATTCTGCCCGGACATCGAGTGGACGTGGTGCGGTACGAGACCAGTGATAAGTCCCAGTTCCAGCGGGGCGAGACCATCCTCCAGGACCTCCAGGTGCTGGCGGCCGGCCAGGTCTTCACCCGTCCCGAAGAGAAGGCCCTTCAGAACCGCACCGTGACCGTGGCCGTCTTTCCCGAGCAGGTGGACATCCTCGTTGCGGCCCGGGCGAAAGGGCCCCTGAGTTTGTCGTTGCGGGGCGTGAACGACCACGACCTGATTGAACGCCCCAAGCCCAAGCCCCAGGAGAACGAGGAGGAGAAGGCCTATCGGGCCAAACTCGAGAAAGAACTGGATGAGCTCAAGGCGGCCCTGGCCAAGAAAATGGCCGAGCCCCCTCCGCCCCCTCCGCCTGCGGCCCGCCCGCCTGAGGCCCGGCCGCCAGAGATGCGGTTTGTCTACATCTACAGGCCGCTTCAAGACAAGAGAGGCGGCGAATATCCCGAACGCGTCGCGGTCAACGAGGCGGCTCGCAAGAGCCTGCGGCGAAAGCCGGAGCTCGATGACGACGAGCCGGCGACCGTGGGGTTCGGCACAACGGCCACCGCAGGGATGGATGGTGACGGTAAGAGCGCCCTGGACAGGTTTCCGTGATACGCCATCGCTCGAGATCCTCGCCCAGCTCCGCCATCGGAGCAAGACACGCCGCACCGAGTTTGAACCGCTATCCGTCGAGGATGTCGGAACGGCGAGATCCCTAGCGCACGGGTAGACAGACATGAAGGATGTGATTCGAGTCGTTCTGGTCGATCCCAACGAGGAGTCGCGGCAAGAGCTACAGCGACTCCTGAGCTCCATGAGCTCGGTGTGGATCGCCGAGGTGCTGTCCAGCTACAAGGTCGCCGCCAGCCGCATGGTCGAGCTCTCCCCGGACCTCTGCCTCGTCGCCCTCGACTCGGATCCGGCCCTGGCCATCGATGCGATCTCCAGCATGGTGCAGTCCCTGCCCGGAGCCCTGGTGCTGCCAGCCAGCGCCAGTTGCGACAGCACGCTGATCCTCAAGTCCATCCGTGCCGGCGCCCGCGAATTCCTGACGCTGCCCACGGAAGCCAGCGAGCTGCTCGAGATCTTCACCCGGCTCTTTCGCGACCGGGGCGATTCGGTCTCGTCCTCGGTCAAGGGGCCGCAGATCGTCACGATCACCGGGGCCGCGGGGGGAGTCGGCTGCACGTCGCTGGCGGTCAACCTGGCCACCAGCCTGGCCGGCAGCCACCAGTTCGAGACCATCCTCCTTGACTTCGACCTCATGTTCGGCTCGGTGGATGCCTGCCTGGACATCATTCCCGATAACACGCTGATCAACGTGGTCCAGAGCTTCGACCGGCTCGACCTGACCCTGCTCAAGCGGTCGATGACCCAGCATTCCTCGGGTCTGTACGTGCTGCCCCACCCCGTGGCCCTTGAGGACGCCGCGAAGGTGGACCCCGAGACGCTCAAGCGCCTGCTGGGGCTGCTCAAGGCGGCATTCCCTTGCCTGATCATCGATACCAGCAAGGGGCTCCAGTCCTCGGATTTCGTGGCCTTCGAGATGGCCGACGTGATCCTCATGGTCGTGGTGCTTGACCTCACCTGCCTGCGCAACACGTCCCGGCTGCTGAACCTGTTCAAGCAGTTCGACGGCATGGTGGAGCGAGTGAAACTGGTCGTCAATCGGGCCGGCTCGGCCGAGACGGAGATCAGCCTGAAGAAGGCCGAGGAAACGCTCAAGATGCCGATCTCGTGGCAAATCCCCGTTGCGGTCAAGCCGTTCCAGACCGCGCGAATCCGGGGCGTGCCGATCAGCGACGTTGCATCGGGGAGCCGGGCGCACCAGTCCATCCTCGAGATCGCCCGCGCGCTCAGCCCGGCCTTGTCGAACGACGAAGCCAAGCCCAGGAAGGGGCTCTTCGCCGCCTTCTTTTAGGACAGACTGAAAGTTTCAGGAGCCATCTGCGATGTTGCGAGGCATGGGTCGAAGCCCGTTCGGTCCCAGGACACCCTTCGGAGGCAGCCAACCCGTCGTCTCCGGCGAGCCGGCCGGGGCCGCCGTGGAGAGCCCGCCGCCGAATGCTCCTCCGGCCGCTGTCTCACAGCCACCGCAGGCGCGGCGCTCCGAACCCAGCAAGGAAGTCGATCCGGCCGTTGAACAGTACGAAACGCTCAAGCGCCATATCCACATCCAGCTCGTCGACCGGCTCGACATGAACCGGGTCAGCGAGATGGACCCGAAGAACCTGCGCAATGAGATCCGGACGATCGTCGAGCATCTTTGCGACATTGAAAACCCGCTGCTGAACCGCAACGAGCGGCAACGGCTGGTCAACGAGATTCTCGACGAGACCTTTGGCTTCGGCCCGCTGGAGGCTCTTGCTCAAGGATGAGAAGATCGGCGACATCATGATCAACGGACCCAAGAAAGTCTTCATCGAGAAGGAGGGAAAGATCCAGAAGTCGGAAGTCGTTTTCCGAGACAACGAGCATCTGTTGCAGATCATCGACCGCATCGTCTCACGGGTGGGCCGCCGTGTCGACGAGACCTCGCCAATGGTTGATGCCCGGCTACCCAACGGATCACGGTTCAACGCCATCATCCCCCCCCTGGCACTCGACGGCCCCGTGGTCACGATCCGCATGTTCGGGTCGCGGCCGCTCTCGAAGGACGATTTGCTGCGCTTCAAGGCCTTCACTCCCGAGATGCTGGCCCTCATGGAAGGGGCGATGAAGGCACGGCTGAATATCGTGATCTCGGGAGGAACCGGCTCCGGCAAGACCACCCTGCTGAACACGCTCTCCAGCTTCATCCAGCCGGACCACCGCGTGATCACCATCGAGGATGCCGCCGAGCTTCAGCTCCAGCAGGACCACGTGGTGCGGCTTGAGACCCGGCCGGCCAACATCGAGGGCCGTGGCGCCATCACGGCGACCGACCTGGTGAAGAACGCCCTGCGTATGCGGCCCGACCGCATCATCATCGGCGAGTGCCGCGGCGCGGAGACGCTCGATATGATCCAGGCCATGAATACCGGGCATGAAGGATCGATGACCACCGTCCACGCCAATACCCCGCGCGACGCCATGAGCCGGCTCGAAACCATGATCAGCATGGCCGGTCTGGAACTGCCCATCCGCGCCCTCCGGGCCCAGTTCGCCGCGGCCATCGACCTCATCCTCCAGGCCAGCCGCCTCCAGGGCGGCCCGCGCAAGGTGACAAGCATCTCCGAAGTGGTCGGAATGGAAGGTGACACGATCATCATGCAAGAGATCTTCGCCTTTCGACAACTCGGGGTGGACTCCAACGGCAGGGCGTTCGGTGAGTTCACCTCCACCGGCATTCGCCCCACGTTCATGGAGCGGCTGGAGTACGGCGGCTATCACCTCTCGCCTGACATCTTCCGCCAGCGTGTGCTATTAAAAGATTGAAACCCAGTGAAAGATTGTTGATTTCAGGAAAACGTACCCGGCACCACGTTCCCGCCCGACCCGCGCCAATCTCCCGGAGCGAGGATCATTATGGATGAAGCGATGCTGATGTCGATGGTGGTCGGGGTCGGCGTGATCACGGTGGTGGGCGCCATCGGGCTTGTCATGTCCGGCTCCTTCGGCAAGCTTGCCGAGCAAAGGTTGGAAGGGCTCACCGGCTCCGGCGGCAAGCGCAGTAAAGAGCAACTTGCCAAGGGCATCCTGCTCCGGCCGTCGGCCATCAAGCTGACCGGCGAATCGCTCTGGGCCAGGCTGATTCCCAATCCGGAGAACCTCAACCTGCTGTACGAGCAGGCCGATGTGAACCTGACGTTCAACTCGTTCATGGCGATGGTGATCGGGCTGGCGGTGACTGGGATCGTGGTCGCGGTGGTGTTCCGGCTGCCCTTCTACGCGATTCCCCTGGGCGCCGGCTTCCTGGCGTCAATGCCGTTCTTCTGGCTGCTCAGGCGGAAGCAGGCACGCATCAAGAAGTTCGTCGATGCCATGCCAGAGGCGGTGGAACTGATCGGCCGGGCCCTCCGCGCCGGGCACGGCCTGGCCTCGGGGTTCCACCTCGTGGCCGAGGAGATGCGCGGACCGATCGCCGATGAGTTCAACCGCGTTTTCGAAGAGCAGAACCTGGGCATCCCCATCGAGTTCTCGCTGCGCAACATGGCCGACCGTATTCCAGTGATGGACGTACGCTTCTTCGTGATCGCCATCATCATCCAGCGGGCCACCGGCGGCGACCTGGCCGAGGTGCTCGACAAGATCGGCCGGCTGATCCGCCAGCGCTACGAGCTGATGGGCCACGTCAAGGCGCTCACGGCCGAGGGCCGGCTTTCGGGTATCGTCTTGCTCGCCCTGCCGCCGGGGCTGCTTGCGTTTCTGTCGTTTTCCAACTACCCCTACATCAGTCCACTGTTCACGACGTCGGTCGGCACCAAGATGCTGGTGATCACCGGGGTCTTGCAGCTTCTGGGCGCGTGGATGATCAACAAGATCGTGGCGATCAAGGTGTGATGACCCGTGCCGGTATCTCTTGAAACACTGCTGCCGTTCCTGGTGTTCCTGTCGATCACGATGGCCGTCTGGGCCATTCTCTCGGCGATGAACGACCGCAAGACCGGCGCCGAGGATCGGCTGCGCCGGATCATGAACCCGACGCTCGACCGCAAGGAGGCCGAGACCCGTCTGACAGGGCGGCAGGAGAAGTTCCAGGCACAGGTCACCAGGGCGGCGAACAAGCTGGGCCAGTCGCTCCGCCCGTCTGACGAGGAGGAGCTGGGCAAGGTCCGGCTCAAGCTGCTCAATGCGGGCTTTCGCAATGAGAACGCGGTGGCCATCCTCTTCGGCATCAAGCTCATACTCATGCTCCTGGGCCTGTTTATCGCGTTTCCGTTGGTGGCTCTGAAGATGGGCATCACCCGCAATGCACTGACGATCACGGCCGTCTGCGGGGGCATTGGCTTCTACCTGCCGGGCATGGTGGTGGACAGCCGCAAGAAGAAGCGGGCCGAGGCCATCTTTCTGGGCCTGCCCGACGCGCTGGACCTGATGGTCGTCTGCGTCGAGGCCGGGCTCGGGCTCGACGCCGCGATGCGCCGGGTGACGACGGAACTGGCAACCTCCTGCGCGGTACTCTGTGAAGAGTTCGCCATCTCGAACTTTCAGCTTCAGATGGGCCGTCCGCGCAAGGATGTGCTCCGCGACCTGGGCCTGCGCACCGGCGTGGACGACATGCGGTCGCTGGCCGCGGTGATCATCCAGGCGGAAAAGTTCGGCTCGAGCATCGGCTCGGCCTTGCGTGTCCAGTCCGATGCCATGCGACTGCGCCGGCGGCAGTACGCCGAGGAGCGGGCGGCGAAGACGGCCGTGAAGATCATGATCCCGCTGATCCTCTTCATCTTCCCTGGTGTTTTCGTGGTCCTGGTAGGTCCTGCCGGCATCCAGATCGCGAACACGATCATGGCGAAGTAGCCGAGAAAGGAACGGGCGATGCGCAAGCTCGCCGGCCAGCTTGGAAGTGAGATGGACGTCGAGCATCGCCGATCGAGGTGGCCGCTCGCGATCATGGCGCTCATTCTGGTGGTTGGTCTTGGTCCCCTGGTGCTGGAGGGGACGTGTCTCTGCGTCGGCATGTGGAAGGAGGTCCTCGGCGTTGCGGCCGATGTCAGAACGCCTGTTCTCGACGGCGTCCAGGACGAGATGCACGAGCTGACCGATTGCTTCTGGGGAGAGGTCACTCCGTTCTTCCGTTCCATGCCCTGGGACCCCAAGATCGTCGTCCCCGCGGCCTCGGTGATCATGGTGCTGGCCATGCTTCTGTTGCGTCGCTGAGCGCCCACGCAGGTCCCAGCCGTCCCGGTGATACGGGGGTTGACAGCCGCCAGGCTTCGGAACATGCTTGATACTGATGCATGCCGAAGTGGCGGAATGGCAGACGCGCCGGACTCAAAATCCGGTGGGGTAACACCCGTGTGGGTTCAAGTCCCACCTTCGGTACTATATACTTACGGCAAATCGCAACGTGTCGGTTTGCCCTCAGTGGGAACAAATTGGGAACAGCGTTGCGGTGATATTGGAGCCGCAACGATGGCTGCAATCGAAGAGCGAAGCGGGCGATACCGCATCCATTTCCGTTGGCACGGCAAACAAGAAAAGCTCGCACTCGGCAAGGTGTCGGCTGAGGAAGCCGCGAACAAAGCAGCACAGGTTGATTACCTGTTGATGCGACTTAAGCAACGGCTGATCGAATTGCCGCCCGACGTTGATATCGTCGAGTTCGTCCAGTTCGACGGCAAGCCACCGGCCGACGTGCAGGAAGTATCCGCCGAATCGCGGGAACTCACGCTCACCGGTTTCCGCGACCGCTACCTGGCGACGCATCGGGATTCTCTCGAAGCCCGAACAATCGAAGGGATCGGGCTGCACTTCAAGCACCTGACCGCCGCCCTCGGCGAGCGGTTCCCCATCCGTGAACTGAAGCTTGCCGACCTGCAAGGCTATGTGGACCGGCGTGCCAAAGCCAAGGGCATGGGGGGCAGGCGGCTCAGTCCGGCCACCATCAGGAAAGAAATCATCACTCTACGGACGGCGTGGAACTGGGCTGAGAAAATGGGGATGGTCACCGGCCGCTTTCCCTATCACGGGTTGCGTTACCCGAAGTCCAGCGAAAAGCCGCCGTTTCAGACCATCGACGAGATCGAGCGTCGGCTCAAGGCGGGCGGAATCACGACCGCCCAGCGTAAGGAGCTGTGGGAGAGCCTCTATCTACGGACACCGGAAATCGCAGAATTGCTGGCCTATGCCAAAGAGCACGCCGCCCATCCGTGGATTTTCCCGATGATCTGCATGGCCGCTCACACCGGGGCAAGGCGGAGCGAATTGACGCGGATGCTGGTAACCGATGTGGATTTCGACGGCGGCAGCGTCACCATCCGCGAGAAAAAACGTGTCAGAGGCAAGGATTCGACCCGCAGGGCACCACTGACGACAGTGCTGAAGGAAGCTCTCCAGGCATGGCTATCCGTCCATCCCGGCGGCAACACGCTCTTTTGCCACGCCGGGCCAGTTGAGAGAAGCCGCAAACGCAGCCGCACCACCGGTCACCAAAGCGGGACAGCCAGGGCAAAGACCCTGGCTGAGCGTCTCGCGACGGTGCATGAGCGGCAGGACCGGCCGGAAATAGGTCCGCTCACACCCAGCGAATGCCACGACCATTTCAAACGAACTCTGGCCGGTTCAAAGTGGGAGGTGGTCCGGGGCTTGCATGTACTGCGGCACTCGGTTGCGTCGTGCCTCGCGGCGGCAGGGGTCGATCAGCGGATCATCGACGACATCCTGGGCCATCAATCACTCGAAATGCAGCGTCGCTACCGGCACCTTACCCCGCAGGTAAAGAGTCAGGCAGTGCTGGCAGTGTTTGGCTGACGACGCCGGTCCGGCAAGAGCCCCTCACGCTGAAACCTGAGCAATTCATCGTGCGGGATGACCCACGACGCATATTTGCCGCGTCCGCTTGCTTTCTTCAGCGCCCGGATGCGACCTAGGCGGCAATACTCGCGGCAGGTGAAGGCTTCCCGCCCGACCAGACGGGCGAACTCCTCCGGTGTGTAAAAATCCTTGACCGCCTGCCGCTCGACCAGTTGCGCCAGCATGGCCTCGATATGTTCAAGCCGCTCCTCAAGCGTCATTGTCCTACCCCACCTTTCAGGGCCGCCTTTATCTCCGGTCCTGTCTTTCCGCCTCTTCGATGGTCATATCTCACGCCCTTCATTTTCTTTTGCTGGCTGCATTGCCTTAGCTTCTTTCCGTTCCTGAGCGAGCAGCTGTTGGAAAGCCACCCTCTGGGCGTCTATCGCAGGCATGACAGCCCCCTCAAGATACGCGCCGCCGAAATTCACTTGCCGCAAATCGGCTCCCCTGAAATCTGCGTGCTTCGCCTCCACGCCCTGCATCTTCGCTCCATAGAGCGAGGCGTTCTGAAAGTTCGTGCCGTGAATCACCGCACCGCGAAAGTCGGCATACCGAAGATTGCTGCCGGTGAAATTCGCCCCGCTCATATCTGCGGCTCGCAGGTCAACACCCTCCAGATTCATGCCCGCCATGTTGACGCCTCGAAGATCAGCACCGCGCCAATCGACTCGGGGTGGCTTGTCGGTCATAAATCACGCCCTTCCTTCCCCTGCATGCGAGCCAGCGCCCGCTCTGTGCGTTCTTTGATGAACTTCTCGTAATCTTGCCCGGTGTCGCGTAAACGTGCGGCTTGGTAGTCGGTTTTCTGCTCTGCTAGAATTGCCTTGAACTGTTCTTTCAGTGATGTTTCGTCGGCCATCGCTATACCTCCGGCGTCGCGCGAGGCTTGTCCAATTCCTCGCGGCACACGCGGTAAAACTCGTTGACCGCCAATCCTCTCTCTTCTTCCCGCAGAACGGCCTGTATGACCCACACGCACCTTCTGGCGATCTTGATGCACAGAGCGTGAATGGCCGGATCGGCACTTTGCGATTCGATGAACATGGTCCCCCCCTGAAGAAATGGCCGGTGGAGGTCCCGGCCCAGTCGATCACGACGCCCCTCTATCGCTCTCCCAACTGCTCCATGACCCTCGGCCAGTTCTGCTGAAACCGATACTCTTCATACATCTTCCACCCGATGAGCGCGACGATTGCCAACCAGAAGCACACCATCGCGCGTAGAACCTTTGGTTTCATCGCCTCATACCTGCTGCGGAACGAGTTATCGTCGCCCGAGGCGGCCTGCTCGGACTCGGCGGCTACTGCCGATGAGCCGCTGCCCCTTCTGCACCGAGCTATGACGGCGACCGGAACTCCGATCAAGAACGAAACCACGGCAATAACCGCGATCCCTGCCGGCCCCAAGGCGATTAGCCCGAAGATGAACATACCAACCGTCTTCCCAACCGGCCCGAAAAGCATCTTCTTCATGCTGGACTCCTCTGCGTTTCTTCACTCTGTTTTGAAAGCGAGGGGATAGGCGGGAAGAACGACCTCCCGCCCCACGATCACCTGTCCACGCTCATCACGGCCAACTGCGTTTGAAGCTGCGAGAGCAGGTCAGGGCCAGCGCACACTAACATGTAGATCCAGTAACGACTTCCATCAAGAAGGTATCGCTCCAACCGCAACTCCGGCGCTTCATCACGACGCTTTGGCGTCCAGGATGCTGTTTGCAGAGCGACAACGCGAAGCGGTTCAGCCACGCGAAATTCTCTCTCAACCGCCGCTCGCGGAGCCGCGATTCGTCCTCGCGAAAGCTCATGTCCAGCGTCCAGTGACAGCTGTTCTCGATACCCCAGTGCCCACGAACGGCTCGGGCGAAGGTTTTCACATCCAGGGCCAGACTGCTGATGTAGTAGCGGACTTCGACAGATTCCTTCCCGTCCCGAAGGCAGCGCGACGTCACCACCCCGATCGACTTCAGTCCCGCCCACAGATCGAAGCCGGGCAGCTCCTTGGGGGCCGGGAGCTGGAGATAGGTTCGCATCTCCTCACGCCCATGTCCACGCTCATTCGTTACATGTTCTTGCGCATCGGAGATGTCTCCATCGAGTTGCTTGTCGATGTAATCGATGACCGCCTGATGCAGCGTCTCTTGGTTCCCCTTCAGCGCCAGCACAAAGTCGGCCTTGCCCTTGATGATCTCCGCTGCGATTGCCTTCTGAGTGCCCATCGCGTCGATGGTGATGATCGCCCCTTTGATGTCCACCAGCCTCAAAAGCTCGGGAATGGCCGTGATTTCGTTCGATTTTTCGTCGCAGGCCACCTGACCCAGCGAGAGGCCGAACTCGCTGGCCCAGACGGTGACCGAATGCAGGGCACCCAGACCGTTCTTGTGGTCGTGGCTGCGTCGCACCGTCTTGCCGTCCACAGCCAGGATGGGTTGCTCCACGCCGGTCGCCGCGATCGCCGCCGTACGCAACGACTGCAACCAACTGGCAAAGCAGGCCTGGAAGGCGGCCGGCTTCAGCATCATGAGGACGCGGCGGAAGACATCCTTGCGCGGCACGCCGTTGGGCAACTCGAGCACCTGAAGGAGAAGCTCCTGCTTCAGGGATGCCCAGCGCCGATCGCGGTTGGCCCGGCGGCACCGGCGAGCACCGCCAGCAAGGCGATAACCAGTACACTGACCAGGGGATGTCGCTGATTGATGGTCGAGCGTGGATCCTCCAATTGCTGAAAGTGGGCCACAACCTCATCCAAAGAGACACGTCGATGATCTGCCATGGCGGATTCTCCGTGTGCCGGGAGCGATGTCACACACGGAGAGGTATACAAATAAACGGCACAAAGCGCAACCCCTACATCCTACCAAGCCTGCCTAAAGTGCGCGCTGGCCCTGGAGAGCAGGTAACGCAAAAACCTGCGTTCCTCGATTTCCCAACTGTCCGTTGCGTCCCTCATGGGGGACGCCAGATACGAGTCGATCTCCTGAATCACGCGACTAAGCATTGCTATCACCTCTCTTTGTCATGAGTATCTGAAACTGCCACGCCGACGACTGAGTGACGGCGGGAGCCGAAGCCCCCGCCCGGTTCGTTACTTCTTCAGGAACATCCCGAGCACTTTCAACCCGACGCCAGCGGCCTTTCCTGCGCCACGCAGCGCGTCCCTCTGGTTTTGCTTCGCGTGCTCGTTCAGTTCCATGAACTGCTTTGGCCTGAAGGTCATCATCCAGAACACCCAGACGATGATTCCGAAGAAAAGCACCTGACTCACGAATTGCATTGCACTGTCCTTTCTTTGTTGATGCCGTTGATAAAACACGCTTCGGTCGTTACATCTCCATCCCGCCGCGTTCCTGTTGAACCTGCGGGGCTTCCACAGCCTGCACGGGCTGCTCTGGTTGAATCTGCGGAGCCTCAACCTCAATCGGTTTCTGGCCTTCGCCGTAGGCGACGTAGGCATCGCTACCGCCGAACAGTGCCGAGGCAAGCTCCGCCGATCCTTGCGTTATCACTCGATCCATCGTGCCTCCCTTTTCGGGAAACATCGCTCCGATCGCATCAACCATGACATCGGCGAAACCTCTTTCCTCCACTTCTCCTGCCATCGCTCACCCCCTTTCTTTTCTAGAGCGAATAGATCAGCGCACACACCATGGCCAGCAGGGCGGCTGACTTGAACAGCACCCCAGCCGCCGCCTTGAACCGTTCCAAGTACCCGGCTCCGCCTCCGCAAAGCGATTCTTCGTAGTACCGCACCAGCGTCGTCCAGATCGGCGGCACTCCCGGAGTGAAGGTGATGGCAATCCGCTTATCCAAAGCCAGCACTTCTTCCGTCTTCAGCAGCTTTCGTCCGAGCTGTGCCCAATTGTCAGAAGCATTCCTTGAGTGGGTTGTGCTGCCATCCCCCTCGCCGGACATCTGATGCGACGTACCTGTGCTCGTCCCACCGCTGCTCACCACGATGGTCTGCTCACCCAGCCGGTTGCTGACGTACTCCGCAGTCGAAAGCTCCATAGTTCCGAAGAACACTTGACTAACGTTTCCGAGCACCACTTGGTCTTGCCCGTCAGGGAAAGACTTCCTCAACTGCGAAACCGACTGATAAAAGAACTGGAGCCTGACGCCATACCCCCGGTAGACAGTCAACGCGTCGTCCAGGGCATCCATGTGGCCAAGGGATGCGGCCTCGTCTAATAGGTAGGTGACGAGGTTTTCTTCCTGCAATCCGCCGCGAACGACAGCCCGAAGTAAGGAGCCGATCCACATCCGAAGCAAGGGTGACTGCGCCCGCATATGCTCAGGCGGAAGGATCAGGTACACCGTCATCTTTCCCTTCCGCAAATCGGCAGGATTAAAGCTGCTGGTCTTTGTGCTATCAGCGACGGCCAAGGTATCGAGGAACCGAAGGAAGCGGCCCGTCGTGGTCATCACCGAGTTCAGCTCCTTGTCCTTAAAGTGCGTGAGCTGGTTGCCCATGCGTGCCAGCATTCCGTCCCATGCCTCAGAGGCACTCATAAGCTTGATCGCCATCTCCAGCTTCTCTGGAC
Organism: uncultured Planctomycetaceae bacterium; assembly: GCA_963833985.1. Classification (GTDB taxonomy): domain Bacteria; phylum Planctomycetota; class Planctomycetia; order Isosphaerales; family Isosphaeraceae; genus Aquisphaera. Next base: position 2,489,221 of record CAWIAD010000001.1, on the reverse strand, counting down.
TCGCCAGCAGAGTACGCACTGTTTGCAGCGACCGGTCATTCGGCTCGCCGTAGTGCACAACGAGGGCAGTCAGGGCGGCGATCCACGCCTCGGCTGAGTCCACCCAATGTGGATCACGCTCCTGGCCGGTGCGAATCACCAGAGCTTCGGCCAGGTCACGACATTCATCGATAGCCGTCGGCGAATCCTTGTCGATGAAGTCCAATACGTTGAACGAATTCGGCGTCTGCGTAACTAATTTGAACGGGTCGAGCGCTACGATCTGGTGGCCAAACACCTTCTGCCGATGCCCGGCTGTTAGTTGATAGTTTTCACCCTTTGGGTCCACGACGACGGCTGACTCACGAGATGTCATGAGGAACGGGATCACGCACGAAACGCCCTTGCCAACCCCCGTGGGTGCGAACACTGCCGTATGCACGGCGTTCGGGAGCCTTATCAGCTCTGACTGCCGCTGCGGTCGATTGAAGTACCGGATCGCATCGAAGAACTGCTCGCAAGCCGCCTTGGACGAAACCCTGAACCTGAATAGATCATTCAGGGCTTTCAGGAGCGGAGTCTTGGCGTTATTCGCCATTCTGCCGATGATCGGCCCGCTCTTAGCGCCAACCATTCCGGCGTACTGCAAATCTTTGAGCGTTGCCCATCTAGCGGTACCATGGGCGGTGAACACTCCAGATCGACGCCGGACAGCGACCGCGATGAGAGCGATGGGAACGGCGATAAGGGCAACCCCACCACCGACCGATGCAAAAGCCACCAGGCAGCCGCAGCAGCCAATAACGGTGAGGATCAACATGAGCCGAGATAACGCATACATGGGAATTCTCCGTTGTTGTTAGAGGGGCGACGTTTCCGCCGCCCGTCATGGTTAATTCAAGAAGCGATTGATCAGTTGAGTCGCCTTCTCAGCAGCCGCCTTCCTCGTGGCAGCCTTAATTTCTGGGTTCGCGTTCGCGAACATCTTCCTCGCCAACACGATCAACCCGGCGAGCAAAATCATCATCCAGACGAACCCGTGCAAGAGAAATAACATCTCGAACCTCTGTTCTTGAAATCCCCCTAGCTGGGGGCGCACTTTTCACGTCCCCGCCGAAAACGATTCCGGCAGGCTGACGTATACTGTTGCGATAGATTGCTCACATCTTAGAGCGCCATCGGCCTAACCGGCCTTAGCCATGTCCTTCCACACCGCCATGGCCGTCTTTGCATCGAGGCCAGTATCCCGCGCTTTGCTCATCGCCTTAATCGCCTCTTTCAGCGAGTCAATCGCTTCATCGAGGCTCAGTTCCTGCCCTGAGACGGTAATGACCTGCCCCGAAGGCAAGGGGCACTTGATCTTGCTGACACGAACGGCAGGCGTTGCCGCCGCTCGCTGCTTGCGACCTTGCGCCGCCAGAGCTTCCCGGTTGGCTCCCGCGCACTTAAGGCTCAGCAGCCGGAGCTGGTCCTCGCGGTCGACGGCTTTACTGATTTCGTACGCATCGCTGATCGCGATCTTGTTCTCTCGGAGTGCCTCCACCACTTCAGCGACGCACTTCGAGGGAGAGCGGAACCGGGTCACCGTCGATGGATCGACTTTCAAGCACTGCGCTAGGTCCTGATTTTGCCATTCTGGATGGATATCCATCAGCTTCTCGCACGCCTGGAACTTATCGAATCCCGACAAGTCGGCACGGTGGATGGCGGTCGTCAGCCCCACCTCAAGGACGGCCTTGTCGTCAAGCTCCTCATCGGTCATGAAGACTTCGATCTCGGTTTCGCCAATCATCTCCAGCCCATCAGTGCGGCGGTGGCCGTCTACAAGCCTCATGCTAGGAGTTACGATGATGTCGTGAACCGGGCGCTCAAGCCATGATAGGGCAAGCGCTTTCAGCTCCTCCTTTGTCCCGCTATGCTGACGCATGGGCCGACGTTTCAGGTCGGCGATCTTGACTCTGGTTCGCTTGCCTTCCATCGTGGGAATCTCCCTCAAAAAATGTCGTTTGCCGCGGCCGTCTCATGCTCACTTCACTCGTTCTGCTCGGACCACTGCACAAATTATCGAGGTCGTCCGTTGCAGAGCCCCGAAACCAATCCAAAGCCTTGCGGAATACCTCACGAAGACCGCGCACGAATGGTCCCTAAATACTTCAAGGACAAACACTTGAAGCTAGACAACCCCGGCGCGATTGGGGCGGGTCACAAAGAACGTAGAATTTGTGCGGGCTTGGGCGGCTGACCGATGGAAACGCAAACAGCCAAGCGCGAAGTTCGCCCCGAGGTCACTTGCTCCCGTCACTTGGTCTGCTCGGCCTCTAAAAGAATTCTAGATAGCGCAATGCAGAGCCGAAGAGCGAGCACGCATCCTTTCGAAAAACTTCGAGGAGACAATGCGAAGATGGCTTACTATCGCTTAATTCCAGCCACTGTTAGCTGGAAAACCTCGGATTCGTGCCTATTAATTTCACACTAAAATGATCAGGTGCTTGAAGAAGACCATTTCCAAGCCCTAAAACTCACCCTCAAAGATGAACGGCGCGAGGATTCGATCCTGCCGGGAGAAGGGCGCCCAGGAGTATCGCCACATGGAAAACGACGCCATCCGTCAGGTTCTCTTGGACTACCGGAGCGGGAAGATCGACAAATACGAGGCGATGGACGCCCTAGACCTGGACAGAGTCAGTGAGCTGCTGAAGCTCATGGCGCGGCACGGCATAGGCCCAGAGCTTGAGGGCGATCATTTCCAGTCCGATCCGTCGGCCCCGCCGGTCGAGGATTGCTTCACGGAAGGCGAGTAGTCACCTCTGAGCGGTGTTTCCTATCCAGATCGACTAGCGCTTACCTTTCCGACGGCGTACGTGCTGGCTTTTCATATCGACATCCTTTCCCGCTAATTCATTTCGCAAGGCGTTCTTACACGCAATCTGCACGAGTCGTCGTGCCGGTAAACCTGCCAGACCGGCTCTCCCGAGGAAGCCTTCCGGTCTTCGGTTGACCGGTGCGCTGCGCCACGCCCATGACCCGTGCGGTCGATTTGATATGGACGCGATGATGCGACCTGACAACAGAAAGGAAATTTTATGACAAGCCCAGCAATTAAACTCCGCGATGGGCGAAGCAGCCCCCGACAGAAGAGGTAAATAGGGCAACGGTTTTCAGCCGGGGTGAGTTGTCTCAGGCAGGATTGTCGAAGAACGCTGGAGCGTGCGTCTGGAGCCACTCGCGGCGTGACTCTTGGTCGGTAAATTCGCCGATCAGGATACTGTCGATCGTAGGCGCAGTGTCCCCAACACGCTCGATCTCGTCGCCGGTCATTTCCCGAACCCAGAGCACACGCGAGCGCTGCAAACCAGCATGTGTTAGGTTGATCGAGCTGTCTGCGAGGGGCTTGGCAAGATTGCTTCCCTTGATCAGAATCAGATACACTACATCGCCTGAGAATTTGAGCAATAGTCCTTCACTGGGATCATACCGCCAGGGACCAAGCCACGAGTACGGAAACCACATGCTGTTGCCAGAGCGAAAACGGAACTCTACCGACGTCGAAGAATCACGGATGCCCCGAAGGTACCCGAAGGCCGCGCACGATCCTTCATTCCCTCCGTCATCGTCCTTCTTGAGCGGCTCCGGAGCCTTGCCGTCGGAGAATAATGCGCCTCGCAGGCGATCTTGATGTGTTCGGTCATCGCTCATGGCTCATTTCCTGCATCGGTTGGGACAGTTGCCTGACATCGCGATAATTGCCAAGGTCGTGCCCCAGCAACGGCTGTGACATGGGACGGCGGGCCTTGACCGGAGTGGCCTGTTTCTCCGACTCAGCGACCTCCGTCGCTGACAGCGGATCGTCCGGCCTGCTCATCGCCTTGAGCAAACCATCTTTGTCGTCAGTGAAAATCAACGCCTGCTCCTTGCCCCGCGTGAGCGCAACGTAGGCGGTCCGCTGATACGTTGCCGGGAAGGACTCGCTCGAAAGGCCGATGATGACTTTGTCCACAGTCGCCCCCTGACTCGCATGGCTGGTCACGACGTAGCCGTGCGAGAGGTGCCCGAATTCCCTCTCGATTACCCAGCCGTGATCCACGATCAGGTCGCCTCGTTTCGTGAAACCCTGGACGGTAAACATCGAGCCATTGCTCAAGCGGTGCTCGCCGTCTTTGGTCTTGCCACCAGCGGTGAGTCGGATTCGATCACCGACGCCGACGGACAACGGCAAGGGACGGTAGACTTCAAACGAGCCTGCCATTGTTACGGGGGGCTTTGTCTCTTCGCCCATCACCAGCCGTGCCCCTTTCTTGAAGCCCTTGGCATTCTGGTGGAACTGAAGCATGTATCCCGGATCGTACTGCGTCGCGTCCCGCTTCTGGGCATCGGTCGGGTGCGTGGGCACCCAGGTGGTGAGCACCTGCTCGCCGCTGATGCGGCCATCAGACTTCAGCCCGGCACGGATGGCCGCAGTGATGCTGCCCGCCTCAGCGTGGGTCGGAGAAACGACGAGTGCCGACTTGTGCCCGCCGCCAGCTTTCGTCTCAGACGCCGCTGTGAGATAGGCATCGGCCAGAACCTGGTAACGCTCCTTGTCACCCATCTCCCTGATCCAGCCAAGCTTGTCGAGTACCTTGAAGGCGTCTTCGGTATTCCCTTCACTGAGGGCCTTGGCGGCTTTCTTGTAGTCGCCCTTCTGGCGCAGGATCTCGCTGACTTCCGCCACGCGAACGCCCGCCTTCTCCTCCAGGAGCCGCAAGGGCTCGCCCGCCGTAACCGATCGGTGCTGGCGTCGATCGCCGACCAGGACCACGCGAGCGTTGGTTTGCTCGGCGACTTCAAAGACCTTCATCATGTCCACGGTGCCGAGCTGGGATGCCTCATCGACGAGGATGACGCCGTTCCTAGCCGCCTCTTGCATCTGCTTGTCCTTCAGAAACATCGCCACGGTATCAGCCGATTCAAAGCCTGCTTCCTGGCGGAGGATCTCACGGCTGGCCTTCACCGACTGGGCGATGGCGACGACCGGCTTGCCCGCTTCAGACAATGCCTCGCCGATCTCCTGTTCAAGGGTCGTTTTCCCCGTTCCAGCGACGCCCCGGATGATCATCACGCGGTCTCGTGATCCAAGCACATGCCGTACGGCCGCCTTCTGGCCATCGTTGAACCACTCCCGCGAACATTCCCGCTTCGGATCGCCCAGAGGCCGGAAACGTCCACGACCGTCGCGAGCGAAAGCGATCGCCTTGGCTTCCAGCGACACCATTTCCTTGGTCGTGGCCATGTCCCGCCCGCCAAAGGCGCTCCGGATCAACGGTCTCTTCTTCATCTCCTGGGAAACGCCTTCCACCGTCACCGAGCCCAAGCCCCGCTTCAAAGCTTCAGTTACGAGCTTTCGTTCAGGCAGAACGGCGTCCCGTACGAAGCTATGGGCAATTGCGTGATCCACGGCCCTCGCCTCGCCGAACTCGGGTCGTGCATATTGCGTGTCACGGTTGGAGACGCCGTCGAGCAGATGGCGTTCCTGCAGCGTGAGACGGTCATTCCACGCATCGCGAAGTTGCGGCAAGCTCAGTTCGCGGTCTTTCGTCTCCCTCGTCTCGGCCCCGAGTTCGGCCTTGCGGTCCGGGCTGGTAATGCCCTTTTCCTCGGCCACCTTCTCGATGAGTTCCGTCCGCCGCGAGAAGCGTTTCAAGATGTCGGCGGGAATTCCCTGGACCTCGAAATCGTCGCGTTTGCGTTCGACTCCGAATCCGAGATCTTGCAGCTTGTTCGCGAGCCGCACGCGGAACGCCGCCTGAAAATAGGGGGCGTCTCGCTTCAGTTCGCGAAACTGGCCCGCTTTCCAGCGGTCCTCCTCTCGATCCCAGGTCGAATTGAACACGAAGACGTGGGCGTGAAGTTGCGGGTCGGGAATACCGTCCACCGGCCGAGAGGTCGTGTGGATGAACTCAGCCCAGACCATATTTCCCGTAACGCGGTTACTGTCCTGCTTTCCTGTTCGGACCCGGGTCTGCATCTCGCCTTCCATCTCGTGCATCGTCTCATCGACTGACGAACGAAAGGCATCGAGGATTTGCGAGTTACCGGTGCGCCCGTAAAGCAGCGAGACGCTCTTGGGGACCGAGAATGTGAAGTCGTATCCGACGGTACGCTCAGCCCGAGTACGAACCGTCAATTGCTCACCGGTCAGCGGATGAAGGTTATCGGAAAGGCGATCGAACGATTCCTTGTCGACCGTCCCCGACAGTCCCAAGTGATTTGCGCCCTTGCCGCCCCACATGCCGACCAGTTCTTGGCCTTCCGAATAATAATCGGATTTCGAGTAATAGCCCTTGGCGGCGGCGGCACTGTCTTGTTGAGAGATGCGTATCATGCCTCATTTTAGTCTACCACCACTCGCTTAAAGAACCGTTAATAAGTGTTAACCTTTTGGAATGTCGCTAACACTTCAGCGTCGTCTTCGGACTTCGATATGGATGGTGGATGACTCAAACATCACGACAATACGTCACTCGCTGCCGCTTCTGAGGCTGGCAAAAACGGCGTGTCCGAATAACTCTCGACCTGGACACCTAGTATTCTGGACACGGGCTCCTCGACCTCCCGCGAACAGTCTGTCACCTCCCGACGCGATGAGGTGTCGAGCGAGAAAACGCCTAGAGGTGCGACGTGCATTCGTGCCGACGTCATTCGATACGGTGGCGCAAGAGGAACCCAGATTCCTTTCCAGAAGTTCGGCATGATCGGTCTCGACGGTTGATCGATGCCTGGTCTTCTCAGCGACCTCCAACCCAAACCGGCTGACACCGTTCGAGGTTGGAACATCGGCGCTCGGCTGGCGAAGCTGAAACCGACTCGAAGCCCGATCCGCTCGGTTCTCTGCGTTGCCTTCAACCGTTTTGATCCGTCGAACCTTATTTGCCACGGTCGTCGTTCGCTCCTCGCCACCGAAGCTGATTCCATTCGCGGCTGTGCTTTTGTGAGCCGCCGCCGCGATCCATCGGCATGCTGGAGCATCCTCTTGCTGGCACAGCATCGCATTATCCTCCCGCGTTGATCCTTCCCGCGTCGTCGGTAAACGCCGGGAAGGCACTTCCTGAGCAGCAGATCAAGAGGGCCATTCGAGGTTCGGTATGAATCGGCTGTTCTCCCACGTATTTGCCAGCACTCCCCACGGCCTTTCTGATGGGCAAGCTAAAGCCGCCACCGGGTCGCGCAAGCTGCCAAGACGGTTTCCGCGATGCGGAACCTCCGTCTTTCGCTTGTCGCGATGCGCGAGTGCCCCGGCATTCGGCGGCTTTATTCGCTGTGCCATCAGGCCGCGATGGGCGTGGCCGGTAAAACAAAGAAGGAGACCAACCATGTCTGACACCAAACCAACCGAAGGCACCAACTCGAAATCCCCAACCCACATCGCCTACCAGGTACGCGACCGCGACGGACAGAAGGGGTTCTGGACGCGAATCGGAAGCGTATGGCCACACGCCGACGGAAAGGGATTCAACATCCAGCTCGATTGTGTACCGCTCGACGGCCGGATCACCCTCCGCGTCGCCACTGAAAAGAAAGACTAACGCAACGGGGCGGGTGCTACGGTGCCCGCCCCACCACTTGAAAGGATTCAGATCATGCAAACCATTTCCGACTATGTCGCCATCACCTCCCGCTTTCATCAATTGTCCGACGAACTTTCCGCCGGCTGCGATTCAGACTTCGACGTGGCCTACGACGACCTCGATCGCGAGTTTCAGGAACTCCGCCTCCAGCTTGGCAACCATGACTAAGGGGGCAACCATGAGACTTCGAATCGAGAATATCCACCTTCATCGCAATGGCATCTCCGGCGCACCGTTCCATGTCATGATCTTTCGCGACCCGGAAGCCGGACGAATGCTCGGCATCGTCTTCGACGAGAGACGACACGTTGCCGTCTTCAACCTCGACAAGCTCGCTCTTGGCAACATCACCTTTGGCGAGAACTCGTGGCGAGGCGATCAGTACGAGCCCTATCTTCGAGAGGCCATCGCCGAGCACGAACAAACCCTCGACGCTGAGAGTTCCGATGGAACGGAGGCGTGACATGGGCAATCGAGCTTGTATCGTCTTTTACGACCAGACCCGCGTGTCCCCAACGGTCTACCTTCATTGGCACGGCGAGGCACTGCCGTCCTGGCTGGACCAGCTCAAGGTTCTTATGCATGGACGGTTCTCGGACGCGCTCTATGCCGCCGCACGGTTCGTCGGCATCTGTCACACCAACATCGCTGGCAATCTGAGCCTCGGGATATCGTCGAACGACTTCTCGCTGGCCGACGTTCGGAACACGAACCGAATGGAAGATCACAGCCCAGGAAATGCGGGCATAGTTGCCGTCGATACCAACGATTTCACCTGGAAAGCGTACGGCGGCTACCTTGCGGATAGGAGGCAGCCATGACGCCGAGTAACCAGCAACGGGCGGATCGCTGCCAGAAGGCGATCACTGCGTACTCCGATGACGACGATCACTCGAACCTCGTCGATTTTCTCACCGATGCGATGCACTGGGCCGACGCCAATGGCGAGGACTTTCATCTCGCTCTTGCCCAGGCTTGCCGCCACTACATCAACGAACTCAATGACGAACAACAAGACGAAAGGAGAATGAACCCATGAGCTACGCAACACACACCGCTAATCCCTTCTATGCCGGCCGCCTGAAACGGGTCGCGCCCAGAAGAACTGAGGAGCGTGACCGACCCCTCTATGCTCGGCTGCCACAAGCACCACGAAACGCATCACCGGTGCCACACCTGACCAGCCTCTATCACTTCCACCGGGCCGGTGAGTACGGAGACCGGAGTTGGCCCGGAAACTGCGGCGGAAACCTCATCAAGGATCTCCTGCTGTATTTCCGGCCGTCCTTGATTCTGGACCCAATGGCCGGATCGGGCACCTGCCGCGATGTCTGCAATGAACTTGGCCTTGCCTGTTTCTCCTGGGACATCCATCAGGGCTTTGACGCCTGCGATCCGAATGACTTCTCCGCCGAGGAGACCTTCGACTTCATTTGGTCCCATCCCGCTTACTGGCGACAGAAGCTCTACGCCGACGATCCCCGCGACCTGTCGCGCTCGCCGACTTTGGAGCATTTCCTCACGCGATACCGCCAGTTCATCCGCAATAGCGCCCGTGCCCTGAAACGTGGCGGGAAGCTGGCGATCCTGATGGGTGACTACTGCGACCGCGAAGAAGGCTTTGTCCCTCTCACCTGGCACACGAAACGTCTCGCCTTCGACTCCGGACTCCGGCAGTGCTGCACCGACATCATTCGATTCAGCCACGGTGCCAGCAGTTCACGGAAAGTTTACCGCAGCGGTTTCATCCCCGGCCTGCACGACACCTGCATGGTCTTCGAGAAACAATCTTAACCGCCAACAGAAAGGACTAACCATGACACAACCCGACCCCATCCTTGCCGTTATAGCTCGCGAGCACCTCAACATTACGACCCTCGCAACCCGCCGTTCGGACAGCCTCGACTTTTACAATGTGGCCGTTTGGCAAGTTGAAGAGGCACTGAAAGCAGCCTTCGATGCTGGCAGGAGGTCCGCCGACAAGAACGCTGCTCCGATGTTGCTGGAGGCCCTGATCGCCGCCTCCGACTGGATCGACGCTCAACTCGGCAAGCCCCGCTGCGAGATACAGGCCCAAGTCAAGCAGGCGATCGCCGCAGCGACCGGGAGGGCAGCATGACGGCCCCGGAGTTTTCTCCAGCACCCTGGAGCCATGAGTACAGCCCGTACCGAATCCGTCGGGGTGAGGACGGCATCGAATCAGAACTGGCTGCCTTTGAAATCGTCGATGCCGACGGCAACAAGATCTTCGACACGAACGAGGATACGCCGCCCGATCTCCAGGGGGCGAACGCTCGCTTGGCTTCATCTGCCCCAAGACTATTGGCCGCTCTCGTGATCTGTGCCAACCTGCTCGCCGACTACGACGAATCTGATGGGCCGGAGGGCGAAGCGTACCGCAAGGCGCTGGAGGCCGTTACGGAGGCAACCGGGAGGCCAACATGACCGACGACATCCTGGACGATCTTTTTCACGCGTGTTCGCTCACTGCGTATTTGCAGCAGGCACAGATTCAGCAAAACTGGCCCGACAGCGAGGCCACTCGCCAGCGTGCATACGCCTACTTCGAGGAGGCACTCAAAACGAAGAACCTCGGTGAGAACAGTAGGCCAACCTCAGGCGAGTGATGGCCCAAACGACCCATCGTGCCGCCCGTGCCATGCTCAGCGCCCTCACTCTCGCCGACATCCGCATCACACCGTCCGATTTCGATCAAGCCCCAAACGCCAAGTCTCTTGAGAGTTCGAGAATCTACCGGTTCCAGGTGGGATCAACCGTCAGTCTGTAACGCCGCAGACGGAGGAGATTGACTAACCGGAACCCAAGGCTTGCGGGCGTACTTGCGTCTTCTCGCTTTCAAGACCCGCGCTCAGGACGCTGCCAAAGTCAAGGCGGGGTCTTCGAGCCGCGTTGCCCTATGTCCTCGCTTATCCCACTGGTGCGATCGGCGACGGGCGACCCGGACGCCCAACTTCCATGTCGTTCATCCGGGCCGCGCGTTCGTCGCCTGGCGGTGGGTCGCTGGGCTCCGGCCGATGTTTGTTCCGTCTCAGTTTCGCCCCATGTCTCATGGGGGGCGAAACCGGCCGGTTTGCTTGAGCGGTGGCCGCGAGTACGCGGCGCTTCGTGCTGTTCCCCCTTCCGTCCCCGCCGGGGATACGAGGGAGAAAGGCAAGAAGGGTTCGCCGGTTCAGGGTCGCTCCCGTCGGTCGCTCAACGGCACAGCCGATCGGCCTTTGCACCATGCCTCCAGGCCGACAATACCCGGACCCTACGATTAGATGTTTCGTGCCGGATGAACCGATCTCGGCGTTGTCCGTGGCGATCTTGGTCAGCCCCGTTTTCTTTGATCGGACTTCGATCCGTCGGCTGTGGTGGCAGCCATCCTCGGCTGCTCGTCATCGTCGCTGTTTCGTGGTCCCTCATGACATCAGTCAGACGCGAGTTCAATTCGTCCGCCTCCCGGTCGAAATCCTGGTCCCTTTACAAGCCCAAAGACCTCGATCAATCGCTACCGTCGAGGAAGCCAGAGCTTCCGCGTTTTGATCTCCGACAAGACCCCTTCAAGGTTCAGGCGTCTTCCCTATGCACTGCATAGGCCCACTGGAACCGTTCCAGCGGGCGTCGAGGCCCGCGATGGACTGGAACGGAGTGCGGAAAATCGTGTTTCCGCACCTCTGTGTTTCCGTTTGCAGCCCATAAGGTGGTGTGTCTTGCCGGTGTGAGTCCGGCCGCGGGAATAGGCTGTTTGCCCGCGTAGTCATAATCGACGTTGGGTTGGGGTGACTCGCCCAGCGAAAGCTTGATCGTAAACGTCCTTTGTTGGTGAGGGGCTAGCAATCATGCGGGCCGTAGCGAAAGCGAACCTGTCCGCCCCGTTACACTGTCCACGGGTGAACCAACTTCCGTGGCGCTGTGGATGCCGAGCCTCGGCGGAAATGGCGAAGGCTACTACGGTCGGTGAAGCAACAGCCACGTGCAGCCGACCGGTCCACCGGGGTTCTGGGGATGGCACGCATGAACCGACACGCCAAGTAAAATGGGGACCCTCTCCCTCCCCGCCCATCTGGGTTGGAGGACTCGACAGCAAATTCATAAGTTGCCGAGTGGGAGGGAGAGGCGCTGATGAGGTCATAGTAAGCGATGACCCGGCGGGACAGGATAACCCGCTGGCGAGCCAAGGACCTCTGGACAGGATTGTCTTGGGGATTTTCCTTCTTAGCTTCCCCTCGCGGGGAGGTCTTGACCGCAAGGTCCATTTTAGGTGGAAGACGAGCGAGACTTTGGCCGCGTATAAGTTGCTCTGCTTAACCGCTGGGCGGCGAAGGTCGCGGTCGAATTCCTGTTTGAAGCCGTACTGGGGAAAACCCGCCGTACGGAATTTCAGAGGGGGAGGGGAAAACACAGGAACCCGGAGCGCGTCTATCCCAGACGCTTCATGGACATTGGGATAATCCAGCTTCGGTGGTTTGCTGTGCGTCCCCTCTCTACTCGGAGAAGACGCCTGCCTTCAACTTCGTGTTTGACCATCTCGAAAAATCGTGCTACTCGGTGAATCGCAATTCCGCAAAATCGTATTTCAGAGAGGCATCAATGATCGTTAGTTTTCTCAACCAAAAAGGCGGCGTGGGTAAGACGACCCTCGCGATCCATGTCGCCGAAGCACTCGCCCGTTGCCATCAGCGCGTCCTGCTCGTCGACGCCGACCCTCAAGGCTCGGCCCTCGATTGGGCAGCCGCTCGCCGGGGTGAATCGTTGTTCCCCGTCGCCGGACTGCCCAGGGCATCTCTCCACAAAGAGCTGCCAACTCTAGCCCGAGGTTACGACGTCGTGATCATCGACGGCCCGCCCCGTGTTTACGACGTGGCCCGATCCGCGATCATGGCGAGCGACCTGGTGGTGGTGCCCGTGCAACCTTCGCCCTACGACGTTTGGGCCGCGAAGGAGATTATCGACCTCATGCAAGAGGCCACGGTCTTCAAACCGGACCTGAAATCCGCCTTTGCGATTAATCGCAAAATCGTGAATACGGCTCTCGGGTGTGACGTGGTCGATGCTCTGGCCGATTATCCGATCCCGGTGATGAATACCGCGATCTGCCAGCGGGTCGCCCTGGCGGAGTCGGCCGCCCAGGGACAGACCGTCTTCGAGACGGCCCCAAACCACCCGGCAGGAAAGGAACTGCTCGCCTTGGTAGATGAAATCGTGGTTTTCGCCGCATGAAGAAGATCACCATCGGCCGCAAACCAACATCGACGTCTGGACCAACCTCGCCCGACGACTGGATCTCCGACCGATCGCGTTCAAATGAACCGATGAAGCGGCTCACGATCGACATACCCAAGTCACTTCACCAGCGGGTCAAGAGCCAGTGTGCCTTGAACGGCGACCAGATGGCGGACGTGGTTCGAGCACTTCTTGAAAAGCGATTCAAACCGGAGAGTCCAGCAGTCGAGCGAGCAAGTGAACCCGTGGTGACCGCAAGTGCGCCCATCACGGAAATGCAGAAAGACGATTTTGTAACAACCCGTAATTGCGATAGTGACCACACAGGAACCTGAAGCACAATTCCAAAGCCAAGATTCGCTCACGACGAGGGAAGCCCCGAAGCGTTCACGTCGTCCCGTGGCCGATCGAATCGTCGAAGCCTACGACCGAATCCTCAGCGAGCCACCCGATCGAACCGACTTCCTGCACACCGTGATGTGCCAGGTCGGAATGCCGCGACGAGCAACTGAGGCTCGCGTCTTCGAGCGGCATAATGGCCCGTTCAGCATCCTGCTCGAAGCCGGTAAACTGTGGACCGGCAAGGAATGGAAGCCGCAACCGTTGCCCTACGGGACTACGCCCCGCCTCGTCATGGTCCACCTCAGTTCCGAAGCGATCCGCACGCAAGACCGTCGCGTCGAACTGGGCGACAGCATGCGGCAATTCTTGCAGACACTGGGCATTCAGACCAACGGCGGCGAACGCGGCGGATACACTACGTTTCGGAAGCAGATGGAAGCTCTGGCCGCTTGCCGCCTAACCATCGGGATGAGTTCCCAGGGAAAGGTCGTCACGGTCGATGCCAAGCCGATCAAGCGATTCGAGGCTTGGTTTCAACACGACGGGCAACAGCAGACTTTGTGGCCCGGCGTCCTGGAACTCTCGACCGATTTCTACGAGACACTGGCCCAGCACGCGGTGCCCCTCGATTATCGGGCACTCTCGGCCCTCAAGCATTCGGCCCTTGCTCTCGACGTTTACACGTGGCTGGCCCACCGGCTCTGCCGGATCAGACAGCCAGGCGGAGTCATGCTGAGTTGGGAGAACCTGCGAGAGCAATTCGGCCAGGAATACAAAAACTCCAAGGACTTCAAACGGGAGTTCCGCGATGTCCTACGGAAGGTCTGGCTCGTTTATCCAGACGCCAGGATCGAAGACGTTCCCGGTGGCATCCTCCTCCGCGAGTCACCCCCCCCCGATCAGTAAGGCAACCTTCAGTCTGGCAGGATTGGGCGTGCGGTCACCCCCTGTGGATAAGTCGGTCCGTTAACGAAGTTATCCACGCTGAATCCCCCCCCCTGGTGCGCTGAATCGCCCCCCCGAGTTGGTTAAGAAGTGCGCTGAATCACCCCCCCGTAAAACCTATAGTTGAACGAAACCTTACGGTAGACCTTACCGACCCTTGCCCTTTCCTCGCTCGCGGGGCGCTTTTTCCTCCTCTCCCCACCTGATACCGGTTGTGCCGATCATTCCGGTTATGACGATTTGCGCCAGAGCCCTTCCTGTGGCATGTTTGTCGCGGCGGTCTGACCACGCGATTTTCTTGCTTTCCACGGGAATCCTCACCATGACTCCGCTCCGGCAACACTTGATCGAAGACCTTCAGCTACGCAACCGCTCGCCCAAGACCATCGAGGCTTACGTCTTCCACCTCCGCGAGCTGGCACGCCACTTCAACCAATCCCCCGATCAACTCGACAACGAGCAGGTCCATCGCTATCTGCTGCATCTTCTCCACCACAGAAAGGTCTCGTGGTCGTCCTACAATCAGGCCGTGGCCGCCCTCCGCTTCTTTTATCGGGTAACCTATCCCAGTGACACGGTGGTCACACGGCTCCCCTACGGCAAGCGGCCCAAACTGTTGCCGGCGGTCCGCTCACCCCAACAGGTGGCCCTCTTCCTCGACACCGTGCGCGACCGGACCGTCCGGATGGTACTGCGGACCATCTACGCCACCGGGTTACGGATCAGCGAAGCCTTGCACCTGACCGCCGCACAGATCGACAGCAGCCGAATGGTGGTGCGGGTGGTGGGCAAGGGACAGAAGGAACGGCTGGTGCCACTCTCCCCTCGACTCCTGGAAGAACTGCGTGCCTACTGGCGTGCAACGAGGCCGACAGAATGGATGTTTCCGGGCAAGGATCGCCATCGACCCCTGAACGCCGCGACGGCGCAGAAAGCCTGCAAGCGGGCCTGCCGCGACGCGGGCCTGCCGCGGATCACACCGCACACTCTGCGCCACTGCCATGCCACCCATCTCCTGGAAGCGGGAGTCGACACCCGCACGATTCAAGCTTTGCTGGGCCATCATCGGATCGGGACCACGGCTCTATACACGCACGTCACCTTGGCGGGACTGCGACAGGTGGTCAGCCCGCTCGACCGTCTGCCCCCGCCGCAGGGTCCATCGACCAGCCCCTGACCTTCGGTCAACTCGTGCGGCGGTATGGAGCCGAGTTCCTGAACCGTTGGCCCCAGTGCCCCCATGTGCGGCAGACGCTACACGACCTGGCGCTCTGCCGCACGGCCGCCCTGGGCGGTCACGTCACCCAGTGCGATCACTGCAGCGAGGTACGGTACCACTATCATTCCTGCGGCAACCGAAGCTGTCCCCAGTGCGGTGGGAGCAAGCGGGCAGCCTGGCTGGCCAAATGTCAGGCCGACCTCCTGCCCGTGCCCTACTTCCACGTCGTCTTCACCTTGCCCCACGAGCTCAGCGCGCTGGCCTTGGGCAACCGCCAGTTCTTGTATCGGCTGCTCTTCGACGCCGCCAAGGAGACTCTCATGGAGGTGGCGGCCGACCCCAAGCACCTGGGAGCACGGATCGGGGTGCTGATGGTCTTGCACACGTGGGGGCAGCAGCTCGAGCATCATCCCCACGTTCACTGTGTGGTGCCCGGCGGCGGGTTGGCGGTCCCCGCCAAAACCTCGGGAAACGCCGCGACTGACCCTGGCGACCAGGCACCACGCTGGGTGTCGTGCCGGCCCAACTGGTTCTTGTCGGTCAAGGTTCTCAGCCCGGTTTTCCGCGGCAAGTACCTGGCGGCCTTGCGCGCGGCTTACCAAGCCGGCCAACTCCAGTTCGCGGGGAGCACCTTGCCCCTGAAGAGCCCGGCGGCCTGGGGGGCATTGATACGAGCGTTGTACCAGAAGGAATGGATCGTCTTTGCCAAGGAACCCTTCGGCGGACCTGAACAGGTGCTTAAGTACTTAACTGGGTACACGCACCGAGTCGCCTTGAGCAATCGCCGCCTGGTGAAGCTCCAGAACGATCGGGTCACCTTCACCTGGAAGGACTATGCCGACGGTTGCCGACGCAAGGAGATGACGCTGGACGCGGTGGAATTCGTGCGCCGGTTCGCGATGCACATTATTCCCAAGGGGTTGGTGCGGATTCGGCAATATGGAATCTTGGCCCACCGAGATCGCGGTGAGCGCTTGGCGTTGTGCCGCGCGCTGGCGGCCCCAGAGACCAAGTCGCCGCCATCGGGCGACAGTCGTGGTTCGACGGACAGCGACCAGTCGCCAACTGGGGCGGGACCAGCGCCGTCTCTGGTCGAGTTCGAGTCGGCATCGCCGTCACGCATGGGCATTTCCATACTGGTGGTCCTGGTTTCGCTCATTGTCGCATCGGCTGACACGGCCTCGCTCGCCTCGTCCCCCGCTGCGCCGCCAGCCGCGGTTCTGGTCGAGGACCGCTGCCCCGGCTGTGGCGTGGGTTACCTGCAAACGATCTGGCGAGCCGCCCGACCCGGGCACGAAGAACGTCAACGCATTCCCATTCTCGATAGCTCATGACTCGAATGCACCTGAAACGCATCTCCCGGTTCCATCGCCACTTGCTTCGGCTGGGACCGGTCGCTCATTCTCCGCGCCGAGCATGGTCCGCGATTGGTCCCCCCTTGACGCTCGTCACGATCGGATCAATTCCGGCGATCCTCATATTAGCCGGCGATACTTTGCCTCAATCCCTGGTGACTGGCTCAGGTTGCCAGCCTCGATCTCGAGTCCAAGCTGGTGACATCAGTTGAGCCGGGATACAATTCCCCAAGTTGGCTCCCGGGTGGCAAATTGAAATTCGATGCGACATCGCGGAATGGGGATGCCGCGGCCGGTTTCGTCCAACGGCCCGGTATTCCGCCGCGACGACAGCCTGTGTCCTTGCGCAGCCCGCTGGACATCGCGGCGGAATACCGGGCTAACGTACTACGCTTCGAGTAAACAATCGCCGAGTTCCTCGAGCCTCTCAAGGCACCTGGGCCAGTAGGCAGACGGGAAGAATTCTGGCGACAACGCTAGTGTGACAAGCTCGACGCGGTGGTTCCTCAGGATGCGACCCAACTCGCTGGCGAACCGATCGATGTGGTCTAATACCTCATTGTGGGACGGTGGCTCTTGGGGCCGAACCTGGCTATCGTCATAGAGGTTGCAGAAGTAATCGAAGTCGATGTCAACGAGCACGGGGCCTGGCGTGAGCCACGATACTAGGGACGACAAGTTATCCGTCGCGAGCAGGCGTAAAGGATGGGCCGATTCTACGTCACATGGCTCGACCTCAATGATCGGCCGTTGGAAGCACCCTCCAAAAAATAGAAATGGCTCGGTGGCGGACCGCAGGCTGGCCTGAGTATTTGCGGGCCGAACCTCAAGTGGGTGCAACCACACGACCTGAGCGGCTACCAAGGCGTGCAGGATTGGAACCAGGAAGCCCCCAATGCCGATGAGTCCACGCTCTACGAACGGAGATACCGTAGCTGGGTCGTGGAGGTCGAGTACGTCCCCACCTACAGGTGCTTGGTAGATCCATGGATCAGTAGTTGCAACGAGACTGGGCGGCTGAAGGTCGTCGTGCGCGTCCACGTGCAGTAACAGAGGCGGTGGATCGCCGGGGTGACGCCTCGTGGCCCATTTGCTCAGGGCCTCTAGTGCCCACGTGTGCTGCAATGTAGTGAGCCTGCAACCGCCATGTCTGGCCCGAAAACTGCGGAAGTGGGCCGCCTCTTCCGGGCTAATCCCTAGGATTTCTCGAAGGTTGCAGGCGAGATTCGGATCGCGAGCTGGGCGGCCGACTAACGCGTCTTCAATGCAATAAAGCCGCTCGTGGGCGGTCTCGCCGACCAGCACGGGCCACCGATCACGGTAGAGCCCACGTAAAGCGCGCTCGGCTGCAATCCGGGTCGGGAAGCATCGCCGTTCCAGGACCAGTCTATCGGGTATCACGCAGGGTCCTCCTCAGCCTGAACCAGAGCGAAGAGAAATGCCGCTGCAGTGTCTGCGCCCACGATATATGACCAACGGATAGCCAGACCCTGCTCCGCGAGCATCTCGAGGTTCTCATTAACGTCGTAATGGCTGAACAAGATCGGGCGGCCGAGCAAGGCTACGTCTTGCCAGGCCGGGACGTCTTTGGCCCCAAGGCAAATGAGTGCCCAGCCACCTGGCCGTAACACGCGGCGCAGCTCGCGAAGAATCAGTGCGTGTCTCACGCGCGGTACATGAACGATGGCATAGTAGGAGCACACGCCATCGAACGCCGAGTCGGGGAAGGGCAGGTGCAGCATGTCGGCTCGCACAAGCCGCGCTGTTATTCGGGCGCGTTGCGCTAGGGCTAGTTGCTCGCTGGAGATGTCCAGACCTACAACGGTGAAACGGCCGGTTAGGCGGCGCATGATCGGCTCGCCGCTGCCGCAACCCAGATCGAGCACCCGCGCCCGGGCGGCAGCAGCTTCTCGACCAGTTGGAGCAATTGAACGTCGTCGGAGGTGAGCTCGCGGAGGGCATTGTACCTACGTGCTTCAGCGTCATAGACCTCGGCGGTACTGCGAGACCAGTCGGTGTCGGTAGAGTCGGGGCTAACCGCGTAGAGCCGCACTAGGTCGGCACGGGCGTCTTCGGGCAGCCAGTGTAGACACTGGATGGCGAGGTGTCGTTGTTGCTCGATCTGACGTGGGGACAACAGCACGCGACCGAGTTGCTCGAAGTCGCTGGCCACTAGCACGAGGGCAGCACGAGCCAAAATCATGTTAGCGTCACCGGTCGGTACGACCAGTAGCCGACGCGCGACCTCATCAGCGTGCACGGTAGCGATGAACCAGACAACGCGCTCAGCCTCGGCCCCGATCCAGTCAGCCACACGCCGGCGGGCGGCTTGACGGAGGGGGAACACGGCACCATAGACGCTGTGGCACAGACCGGCCAGGCAGAGCCCGGGTGGGCATTGCCAGCGTTCCAGGATCTTCTGGGTATTGCGAAGGTGCACGAGCAGGCTGGCGCCAGCGTGTGCGGTGTCACCTGCGCCGGCCGCAGCGAGTTGGTCAAGCACCATCTGGCTGCATTGCTCATATGCATGGAGTTCGATCGCAGGCCAGGGCATGGAACCCTCACAAGGCTCCCAAGCGTGCCAAAGTACCACGTGCCCGCTCGGGCAGGAGCCCTGCTAATCGTTGGTAGCCAGTAACACTCGGGTCGTTCGGATAGAATGGGGGCTCAGCGCGTGCCGCCTGTTCGACGAAGTTAGCCGCGCTGATCGCGAGGAGGTCCTGCGCCTGCTGGGGTGTAACCGTGAGCCAGTCGTCAGCCCGTGTGGAGCGGAGCTGCAACACGCATCCTTCCTCTGACCGCTCGAAGAGGGTCAACCGCGCAGTAGTTCCGAACAGATGCACCAGCTCTTCGGCTTCCGGGCCAATCAGCCCGCAGAGCAAGCCGCGCTCTTCGGGCCGGACGAGGGTAGTAGTTAAGCTCTCGGTGCCGTACACGCTGTGGAACAGCCCAGCCACACACACGGCCTGGCGGCACCCCCACGCGCGGAGAAGCTCGCAGGTACCTAGTAGGTGGTCAAGCAGCGTCCGGTCGCTGTGGGCAACGCGGTTCGCGCCGATGGCTTGGAGGATGCTGACCAGTGTCTTGATGGCCTCGCCATCGAGTGAGGCATCCCGCCGGCGTGCTTCCTCCGCGCTGTCCTTCGTCCAGAATGAGTAGACGACCGTATAGCGAACCCCTGTCTCGACGGGAGTCACGGCGTGGTAGGAGCGGTCCGAAAGGGCAAAGGCGACCGCAGTGTTGTAGTCCGGAGCGAACGTGGCGTGGACGTCCTGCTCCGACCGGCTACGGAAAAGCACCAGGTCTCCGCCGACTGGCCGGACACCGTGGGGATTTAGCTGTAAAACGAGGCGGTGTGTCTCCATGCCCGGATCGGGCGCGTCGTTGTGGATGTTTATCTGGTAGCCCGGCAGTAGCTTGTGTGCGACGACACTCAACCGCTGGTCGAGCACCTCGCCGAAGCTCGCCTCCATGATGGCTACGAGTTCGGCCAGAGCCTCGGGGTCGAACAGCCGCGATGCGAGACCAGTAAGCTCCGTCGTCAGAAGATCGCATTCCATCTGCTGGTAGAAACACTCCTGGTGGTATCGCCAGGGAGCCTCCGCACTCAGCCACGTAAACAGTTCGTCACAATTATATTTCTGAATCACCGGCGCAGCTTGGAAGTAAGGGAAGGGCTCGAACGATACAGGTGGGGGAACCAAAACGTAGGGACTGGCCATAGGCTTGCTCCTCGGCACGCGCGAACCGCCTCAGAATTCGCGAAACTTGAACTTAGTGTATGCTCTTGGCAGGATTCTGCGGTGACCCCGAGTTGCACGCCGCGTCCGGAGGAATGCCGACCAAGTAAAGGTCTGGTGCCATCCTCTGCCAAATGTGGCGGAGGATCTCGATGAGATCCCGGCAGTAAACGCTCGGGTTGTCAAAGCGATTCGCCCTCGACCAGCGCGACGCGATGTGCCCTCCACCGCAAGCAGAGCGGTACACACACTGCTCGCATTGCCTGTGCAGATGGACTGAGGCCTCGAGCAGCTCCCGCCAGAACGGGTCACGGACCAAGTCCTGGATCTCATCGGTGAGGATGTTTAGACAACTGTTTGTAATCCCCGGTCCGGCAATTCGCACCGTGTCGAGCGCCTCGAGGCTGCCGTCGGTGAGCATCGTAAAGTGCAGGTTGGGACCGTAGCCGATTGACTCCGAGTGACTCTCGTAGCCGGCCAGACCTGCGATGAGGCTATCGAGATAGCGGATGCGCACCCCGCGCGGGGCCAGTTCGTCCAACCAGATGTCGAAGAGCCGCTTATAGTAATCGGCGATCGAGACGGTATGGTCTTCATGCGTAGCATCGGGAACCAAGATGTCGAACTCCTGGATGTGCAACTCCTGGACGAAGTAATCGGTAACGAGCCTGGGTTCCTGGGTCGGATCGCAGACGGCTAGTACACCCGGCTCGAGGTCCGCAGCACGAAGACGCTGAAGGGCGGCCACGCTCTGTTGGAGCGAGCCCCGACCGACGAAGTCGATCCGCCGCGTGTCGTTAACTTGCGGCGGACCATCGAAGCTCAGTGTCACCGAGACTTGGTGGCGTTTCAGGACGTCTATCCAATCGTCGTCGAGCAGCAAGCCGTTAGTCGTCATCGCCAGACGTAACTGCACCCCAAGACGTGCCTCCAGTGCCCGCAAACGGCCGGTGAGCTGCTCGAAGCGATCTCGACCGAAAAGAGTCGGCTCACCCCCGTGAAACAGCAAATAGAATCGGTCTAGGCCATAGTTAACGAGGTGTCGCTGTAGCTTTTCCAAGAGCGCCGCCTCGACCTCCTCAGTCATGACCTTGGGTCGCCCATAGACGCTCGGGTCGCGGAACCAGTAGCAGTAAGAACACTTGAGGTTACACCTCGCCGCCAGCTTAACCAGGAGGTAGTTGGCCGGCCGTACATAAGCTGCAGCCTCTGTACTGAGGTGGAGCAACTGTGGAGCAAGCGAAACCATTAGGGGGCCATCCCTATCTCATGATTGCGGGAACAACACGCTTTGACGTAACGGCGCAGGGATTGCCTCACCGCTGTCGCAAGTAGGCTATAGCGCCCCTGGAACGCCTGACTCTACCCAATTCGAGAGCTGGCATTCAGCCGAAACGAGTCTATGGAACGGGTAACATTTCACGGTCGTAGGGCGCTTGAGAGGGCGTCCCGATTGTGGACGGACCGAGC
Organism: uncultured Planctomycetaceae bacterium; assembly: GCA_963833985.1. Taxonomy (GTDB): domain Bacteria; phylum Planctomycetota; class Planctomycetia; order Isosphaerales; family Isosphaeraceae; genus Aquisphaera. Next base: position 2,467,341 of record CAWIAD010000001.1, on the reverse strand, counting down.
TGTTAGCCGTGTAGCTTCTTGATTGTGGCCAGTTGTTCTGCCGACAACGACTTAATCGCCTCCTGCAGTGAGACGGCAAGCAGGTTCTCGATTGGCTTAGTCACTTGCTCTCGGGAACCACCACCACCAGGTCCGTCGCGGTCATAGAATTTGTCGTACCCGGGGTTGGTCCGATCAAAGCCGCGGGTGAACTCCTGGGGGCTGAGGGCGGCCGTGCGCCCAACTCCCTGCAAGAGTTGGTTGATGGCTTCGCTGTTTGACCGGACCTGGATCTCAAGTCCATACTTCTCCTGCAGCTCCTTCAAGATTTCAGGGTCGACCGCTTGAAGCTCGTTCAGCGTGAGTTCGGCAGACGAGTTAGGCCTCCCTTTCGACGCGGCATCCGACATCGGCGGACTCCTCTAAACACGGTGCGTATCGCAAACCAGGGAAACATGCCTCAAAATCTACGGTCCCGAGGGCCGTGTCAATGGGTCATTGGTCTGTCAACATCCACGGACAAAATGCATGCCCGCATGCGATGTCTGTAAATCGGCTCGACCGCCGGTGGGTTTCGCGTTTCTGGGGTGGATTCTCTGGCCGAGGGACGCTGCAAAAAATCCACTCTTGCCGCCCCCTTCCCTGGTCCGATATGGCTCGCATAAAGGGCGTTATGCGACTAAAATGGGGACCGGGCAGGGGACCCAGGCCGAGGACCGAAATGCTCAAGAACCGGAACCTGACGACCGACGACGCTCCGCTCCCGGCGACCATCGAACGGGCCGCCACGACGACCATCCCCGCCGTCATCGCCGACGAGGGGCCGAAGGCGTCCGAGCGGTTCTTCACGTTCTTCACGGACACGATCCGCAACAAGAACACGCGGGCGGCCTATTACCGGAACGCCCGGCGGTTCTTCGAGTGGTCCGAGGCCCGACGGCTCGCCCTCAAGGACATCAAGAGCTTCCACGTCTCGGCCTACATCAAGGAACTCGCCCAGACCCACTCGGCTCCTTCGGTCACCCTGCCGTTTCGGCTTTGAATGTGAGCCTTTTCTTGACTTGGTTCCAGTACTCCGGGTGATCGGGTAGAACTTTGCCTTGAACCGACGATTGCCCAAGGAAGTGACGAACGAGTTCGACCAGAACCGAGATGTGGCTCGATGCCACTTCCTCGATCGCCGATTGATCGGAAGGCTCGGCCATGTTCAGTTCCAGGTAATCGACTCGCTCGTACCAGAGCTTTTCGAGTCTGGTCTTCATGGGAATCGGCAGCACGCCGATCGCTGTCAGACCTCCGAATTGGTTGCGTATGTCGGCACACTTGGCCTGCCTTGCGCCGAGTTTCACTTTGCAAACAAGCCGCAGAATAGCGTCGATCGTGTCGTGAGCCAAGGCGATACACGCGAAGTCGAGACTTTCATGGAAGAGTCTCACACATTCGCCGATCGGAGCCGAGAACGGTACGTTGACCGAGAGGTCCAGATCCCTGACGATCGTCAACCTCTCTGTCGTAACGAAATCTGCCCGCGACTCGGTCCGGTCTGGCTCGGACATTGCCAATTCAATGGGCGGAACCATCTTGGAGGCGATGAACGGTTCGAGGTTCGGATGAAGTTCCGCCGTGGGGACAGGAGCGACCTCGACAACCTCTTGGACGATCTGTTGAGCGACGGGGTACTTCGGTGTCTCGACAGAAATCGCATCAAACACGCTGGGCGCTGCCTGCTTGGGCTTCTTAACAGGCTTCTTCGGAGACTTCACTGGGATGGTCTTCTTCACCGGCCGTAGCGAGACCATATCCATGTCGAGTCCTTGACGATGGATGTTAAAGCCTTCATGTCGTCGAAGATCAGCAAGCCCAATGCTCAGGTTGAACGGAAACGACTCGGGCAGACGCAAGAACTGCTGGGCCTCAATTTCATCGGCCGCGCTGGCCCCCAGAAGCGCTTCGAGCAGCCAGAGTTGCAGGTCTGGGGTACTGGCGGTCATCTTCCGGGCCAGGAGAAAGTGACCCTTCGTCTTCGTCGAGCGAAGGACCTCCCAATCCACGAGGGTCGTTATGAGCTTCGGCACCGCTACCTTGCTCGTGGCCCGGTCTCCCCAGGTCGTGAGTATTCGGCCCTGTACCTGAGCCGTGGTGAAATCGTCCTGGAGCGACAAGAGGCGACCGACGACTTCGGCAATGTCTCGAAAGAACGGGTACGCCAGTACCATCATACCCCAATGCAGCCAGATTCGTTCCTGCCCCGAGATGCGAGGCAGCATCGCCACGGCCCGGTCACGCAGCGGGATTCTTGCTGATGGGATTCCGCTCCAGATTCGCAGGATGATCCCGGTCGTCTTGGCCCTCGACTCCTTACCGGAGACTTCGTCCTTCAGGAGCTCATCCAAGAAGGCGCGCAGTTCCGTCTCGTCCGTCGTTTGCGTCAGCCGGTCCAGCACCGCATCGACCCACGCCCTTTTGATCTTCCTGTCGATTCCGAGGACCTTCCTCATGTCCTCTCCCTGGTGATCGCCACGAACGGCACCATGACTTCTTCCAGGGCGATCCCGCCGTGGGACACAACTTCCTCGCCTTCGTCCGTGAATGCCTTCAGGTCGCCCGCCAGGAGAACGTACCGAGCCGGGGGTAGCCCCTGATTCGTCCATCGCACCGAATCGGGAAACTTGACTGCAACTTCCTCAAGGAACTGGACACGATCGTAAACACGGACCCTCTTGCCTTTGGTTTCCACCAGAACGCCTTCCTTCGGATTGCCAACGCCGGTGGCTGTGACGTTTCCGTGGTCGGCGGTCAGATAGACGACGAAGCCCTCCTCGTGAAGACGGGCGAGCAGTTGTTGCAAATGGCCCTGACTAGCCCACAGACGCACCTGGTTGTGCATCCCGGCCGTCTGCATCTGCATTCCGTGCATGATGTCATCGACCTTGTTCCATACGATGCCCAGGACCGAGAGTCGTGGGTTGCCGAGAGCCGTCTCCAGCTTCGAATCGTTCGGACCATCGAGGCTCGTAACCAGATCGATGCTGGCACGAGGAACGCCTTGGTCCTCCCAGAACCTCAGCCAGTGGGCCTTCTCCTTTGCGGTCGTCGCGAGAGAATCCGGGAAGTAGAGCGGCGGTTCTCCGGCAAAGATTGACTGACGGGTGACTGACGTGAGAGTCGGAACCCAGGCGAACGCCGTCGATTCGCGGAACCGCCATGCTTTGTCGCCGACTTCGAGATTCTTCCTGAGTAGAAGCCATTGATCAAAGGCAAGGCCGTCGAGTACCAGCAGAGCGATCTTGCTAAACTTCTTGGCTTTTTTCTCCACCGCCATGAAGCGGGGAATCTGGTGAACCATAACCGGTTGTTGGTGGTAGGGCAGGTTGTGCAAAGAGCCGTAACGCTGCATCATCCAAAGAGCGAAGGAGTCCTCAACGGTTTTCTGTAATTCGATCCAGGCAGTCCGGTCAGTCGCCTCAAGCGACTCGTCCCATTCCCAACGCATCACGACCAGTTCCGCCCACCGTTCTGCCGCTTGCTGCCATTCCCGATGCGATACACCTGAGGTGGGGATTTCCGCCTCGAACTTTCGCCATAGAGCTCGGAACCGACGGATGGCGTCGGCCTTGGGATCGCGGACGACCCCTGTCTGCGCCCAGGCGGGCAATGTGGTCTCGCTCTCCAGTTCGATAGGCGTAAGCGAGCCGTCGAGAAAGAAGGTGTCGATGTAGGCTCGCACATCTTCGTGGCTGAATGGGACTCGGCAGGTTCGTGACGGCTCAGCCCTTACGCCGAGGAACCCTCTCCACTCGTCCTGTAGAAAGCGCAGAAAACTCTCCCGGCTGGGGAGAATGTCCGCGAGAGGCCACTTCTTGAAAGTGGCGTCTTTCGATAGGTTTTCCAGCAGATACTCAATCAGGAAATCGGGCAGACGCACCTTGCGAGAGTGAAGGGATAATAGAACTTTCATCAACTCGACTGGCTTCTTGATGAGTTGGGGCACGATGCTGAAGCAATGCATCAACACGAACTCTTTGGTTTCGCGTTCGGTCAGCTGGTTGCCATCGTGCTTCTGGTAAGCCTCCTCTACGGCATCAAGGTACACACGATCCAACCCGGCGATCACCGGATAGTTCAGCTTCGGGAACAACTGGTGCAACGCAAAAGTCAGATGCCGACCCGCCTTCAACAGATCGAAGGGGAGCTTGTTCAACTGCGGCTCAGTGGAACGCAAGACTACCACTAGGTCCGTGTTCTGGCCCTTGTCCCACTGGCTGCGATATTGCGACTCGTACGCAAAGCGGAACGCTATCGGGTCATCAAACGGGATCAGATCGAAGCCTCGTTCCCGGATAGCCGAGAGCATTCCTTCCTCGGTGAGCAACCCGTCGGGGTCGGCGACGAGCGTCAGTCGCGAAATCTTCGGCTTGAAGTTCTTGAGGATCGAGTCGCGCCAGTTAGCCATTCCCTGCCTCCACTCGCAAGAGAACGACCGGCTGAAGCTCTGGCAAAATTTGCTCGCGTTTGCGTAGCTCGGCAGCCCAGGCAAGTTCCTCCTCGCCCAAGCGCTTGAGACGATGTCGTCGCACTTCCGGGAGCCCAAGACGATCGAGGGCTTCCCGGCGAGCCTGGAAGGCGTACTGGCCTTTTTCGTGCTCTCGCTTTAATCGCTGTTGGTGGCGAGCATAGAGTTCGTGAAATGCGTCTTCACCCTGTCGCTCGGCTTCCGCTCGTAGCGTTCGGAATACTGCCTCCACTTCGCTCCCTGCCTTGGTTCCAACCTGTTCAACATCGGGACGATCCTCCATCAAGACGTCCCAAATGTGGCGGGCCGTGGGCACGAGATTGCGGCCGTCGTCGTGGTGAAAGATCGGGATGATCTTCACGTCCCGGAGGGACCGGTTGTCGATCGCGATTCGCCACAACGACCAGTAGCCGACGACCTCGGAGGGCAGGCTGGCAAGACGAACGCAAGGGATCGGCTCGGTGGCGACCACTCGGGGCAACTGCTGGACGAGCCGACGGATTCGGGGGTCTTCCAGGCTGACATGTTGCAGGCCCTTGTCCTGGGCGTCTCGGCTTTGAAACGACACACGGTCCATTCGAGTGCCATCGGGCCACTCCAGGGTGTAGCCGAACAAGTCTCGCTCCACCTTGCCGCCTTCGGAGCGCAGGTAAGCCGTCGCCATGCGCTCAACCCAAAACGGCAACGGATGGCTACTCAGCTTCTGGGCCAGAGTCGGATCGAGCACCGTCTCGCCATAGTATGACCGACCGGCGATCTCTTCCTTGGCCTGCTCGCGGACTTCGTCGATCAGCAGGTCGATGTTTTTTTCAATGTCACCGGGGTTGAGGATGGCCTGGGCATAGAGCCGCTCGAAGACGGCCCCGCTCTCGGCAGAATCGAGAACGTCCTGCGTCTTGTCCACGCCGAACTCATCGAGAATCGTCGCCAGCTTGTCTTCGAGGACTTCCTGGACACGAAGTTCGACGCTGTTCTCGAAGATCAGGTTGAACGCTTTCACCGGGAGTTTCTGGCCGATACGATCGACACGCCCGATGCGCTGCTCGATCCGCATGGGGTTCCAGGGTAAGTCGTAGTTAATGATGATGTGAGCGAATTGTAGGTTCAGACCTTCGCCACCGGCATCGGTTGAGACGAGGATGCGAGCCTTCTCGGCGAACTGACGTTGGACGCGACGTCGGTCCTCTAGGTCCATCGAGCCGTTGAGGCAAGCGACCGAGAAGCCGTGCTGCTCTAAGAAATCGCGGAGCATGTTCTGCGTCGGCACGAACTCGGTGAAGATCAGGTACTTCAACTCCGGGTTGTTCTCGTCCCGCTGGTTCTCGTAAAGGATGTCGAGGAGCGTCTCAGCCCGTGCGTCGGGACCCTGGGCCTGACAACGGCGAGCTAGGTCGAGGAGGAGTTTGACCTCTTCCTTCTCGTTTTGAAGGCCAGCCAGCCGGATCGCCAGCAGTTCTTCCAACTGCTCCTGGCCGTCCTGTTCGTCCAGGTTGGCTTCGGGCTCTTCCTCGTCGATGGCCGTGATGTTGGTCGCGTGCAGCGTTTCGAGCCGCCGCTCCATTGCCGTGGCGATCGCTTGCGTGCTGCTTGTGACGAGCCGCTGCATCAGGATCATTAGGAAGCCGAGGTACTGGCGGTTCTGCCGCATCGCCTGGTTGTAGCCGAGGCGAACGTACTCCGTGACCGACTCGTACAGGTGCTTCTGGAGCCTGTGCTTCTCGTCGTCCCAACGCACGGGCATGAGTTTGGTCACCCGAGGCATGAACAACGGATCGCCACGGTCGTTGATGGCCCGCCGCTTCTCGGTACGGATTACGAACGGGACGACTTTTTCGCGGCGAATGGAACCGGCGGCGATGAACTCATCTCGGTCCAGAAGAGCCATGAGCCGCTGAAATCCCGCCGTCTTCCCCTGGTGCGGCGTGGCCGAGAGCAAGAGCAAATACGGGGCGGCCTCGGCGAGAGCCCTGCCCAGGCGATAGCGGGCGACCTGTTCCGTGCTGCCGCCGAGCCGGTGGGCTTCGTCGCAGATGATCAGATCCCAACCGGCGTCGATCAAGTCGCCGAGGCGTTCCTGGTTGTACGCTTCGAGCTTCTCGCGGGACCAGCCTCGTCGTCGTTCGATCGGCTTGATGGAATCGGCGGGGCAGACGACCTGATCGAACTGCCGCCAGACGTTCTCGGCTCCCGTGAGATTCCGCCACGCGGAGAACTCGCTGGGAATGAGGAGCCGGAACTCCTCGCCGAAATGGGTCTGCATCTCCTGGACCCATTGGGGCACGAGGCCCTTGGGGGCGACGACCAGAACCCGCTTCACGAGCCCGCGCAGCTTGAGTTCCCGGAAGATCAGCCCGGCTTCGATCGTCTTGCCCAGGCCGACCTCATCGGCCAGGAGGTAACGAACCCGGTCGCCGGTGACGGCACGAGTGAGCGCGTGCAACTGATGCGGCAGGGGGATCACGCCGGCTTCGAGCGGGGCCAGCAAGACGTCCTGGGTCAAAGCGTCGGCGATCCTTGCGGCGGCCACGGCGTAGGTGATCCGATCGAGGCTGGTCGCCTTCGTCGGTTGATCCGGGGACAGTGATTCGGCGGGAACTCGTTCGACCGTGGCCAGACGGGGAATCCAGACCTGATAGACGGTGTGGCTCCAAACCGTCTCGACATCGAGAATGCGCACGGACTCCCCGTGGGCGGCACTGAAGGCCCAGGAGCCGACGGACAGGATCATCGAATTGGGGATGCCCGCTGATTTCATGGTTCCCGACGCCTTTCTCGTGGCAGCGTCGCACCATTCCAGGTAGTTCCGCGCGACGGCGCACGACTTCCGACGACAGTCGTGGACCGCGCTCGATTGCACTGGGCTGCGCCCGATTGCGCTGGGCTGCGCTCGACTGCACTCGACGGCATTATGACTCGCCCTCCTTGAGCCACCACCTTGCGGATTTCCCGCGTCCCCGAGAACCGATCAATCCGAGATCGCGCAACGCGCGCATTTCAGCCTGAACTGTCCGTGCGCTCGGTGGGCTCTCCATCGCCTCGAATAAATCGGGGAAAGACCGCTCTCTCCCGTCGCTCAGGATCGACACAATGCTCCGCTGGCGTTCCGTCAAGTGAGACCGAGCTTTTGTCGCCGCTTGGTAGCCGGCTGCCGGGAATCGCACGGTGACCGCGCCTGCCGCTTCCAAGAACTCGGGGTCAGGGTAGCCACCGTCCCGGCACAGCGTCACAATTCTTTGCGTTCCGCGGCCCCACTTCTCGATCAGGGAACGCAGATAAAACGGTTCGGCGATCAGCGGATTGCGCGGCCGTGAGGCATGGTCTTGCTTGAGGTCGGCCACGGTAATGCCCGGTGGCAGCAGGCCCGTGCTTATGATCTCTAGCCGGTCGTCGTACACGGCGACGTGGACCGCTCCGCCGGGTATCGAATAATCGCGATGGCATATCGCATTGACGACTGCTTCGCGGAGTGCAAGGAAGGGAAATCCTGGTTTCTCCTGCCGCTCCAGCTTGCCTTCCTCGAACCAGCCTGCCACGGCGACGTGACGCCGCAAGAACAGAGCGGCTTCTTCCAAGATGTTGAACGCATGACCGTGGATTTGCCGTTGGTCGATAAATTCATCCTTGGTTGTGCCTCGAAACCGGGCCATCCGCAGGGCACACTGGGGGTAATCGGGCATTTGCTTTTTGCCGAAAAGCACGACCGCCGCCTGGAGCAAAAGCCCATCCCGGCGCAATTGCAACCGGTCCAGGGTATCCAACGGTGACGTAAAAGGTGTCTCCAAGCGCCGCACATCGATGGCGATTCGGTGCGTTCGCTCCACCTCGGCAAGATCCAAATCCGCGACCGAGTACCTTTCAGCGGGGTGATTCTCCCAACGATGCTTGAGGTAGACTCGCGCCAGCAGACGCCGCTGATACTCCGCCTGCGGCATCCGGGAGGTCGTGTTGCCGATACGCTGGTAAGGTCGGCCGTCAAAGGTGTATGGGCCGTCCGTCTGCTGAGTCGTCTCCAGGATCAGGACTTCCTTGGTGCCCGCGACGGGGACGCGGATTTGCTCGATCCATGCGGGAGGTTCCAACTTGCGAATGGCGTTCGCCACTTCCTGGTATGTGGCGTCAGCCATGTCCTGCCCCTGAATTTTGCCCGCATTGGTCACCCCGAACAGGACTTTCCCGCCCACGCCGTTGAGGAAGGCGCACAGCGTCTCCATTCCCCCGTGCAACTCGCCAGTGGTCTTCTTGAACTCCAGGTGCTCCCATTCACCCTTGCTCTCGGCAACGAGCTTGTGGAGTTCGACCAGGGTCATTGTTTCGGGACTCGTCATGCGGGTTCAGCCTTGTTCTCCCGTCCGAGGGACTTGGTCGAGGTATATCCGAGGTAGGTCGCATTCGTCGGTTGAGCCGGCGAAAGCGATACGGCGCGAACTTGTTCGACCATGACCAATCGCGGAATCCGGACCTGATAGTCGGTGTGTTTCCAGACCGACTCGGCATCGAGCGTACGCACCCACACCGCGTGGGCCGCACGAAGGGCCGAGCTACCGATTGCAAAACTCGCCAGGGTGGTCATGGTTAACTTACTCGCCCAGCAACAACGAAGCGTTATCGAAGTACATCAGCAAAGATTGGTCTTCTTGAATCACCAATTCAGGGACCCGTCTTGCCGTATGCACGATGGTCGCATAGTCCTTCTTCTGCCAGCAGTCCTTAAAGCCAGCACGAAGCGCCTCGGTGCGAACGACCTTGAGTTTGCTCTTGGTGTCGAGGTATTGCTGGAACTCCTTCATCAGCGATCTATGTCGAAGCTGTTCCAAGTGAACTTCGTTGTTGGAGTCAGCGATATGCCACGCACCACTTGAGTCCTGAACGAAATTCTCCTCCAGGATGCGGAGGAGTTCGATGGGCTGCTCGTGTTTTTCCCAGACCCGTTGGGCTTCTCGCATATATGTCGGTTGGAGGTCCTGGTAACTAGCGGGGATGGTCGCCAACTGGCGGCGCACCCATTGAATCGCGCTCTTCTCGTCCGAAACGAAAAGCTCAGGCTGCTCCAGAACGCTTGCATGCATTCGATTTTGCTCATACTCAGACACCTGACTTGGCAGAAAGTACATTTCGTCTCGCTCTGGAAAACGCTGCTTCAAGCCTTGAAAGAAATCGGAGGCGGAAAGAGGCACGCCGATCCCTCTCTGAACGTGGAACGCCACCATACGGTCAAATAAAAGATAGTTCTGGCGCTCTGGAACAACCTCCAACTTGTTACCGCTCATGACCGCCACTGGGATGTTACTCAAATGCAGTTCGACAAATTGCCATGCGCCTTGCTCGGTTGACGCACCGACCCTAAATCGCTCCTCGAATTCCTTTGTCGGCTTATAAGTCGAAATCACCAAGTCTTGTTTCACGAGGCCTTGGCGTGATTGCTTGTAGGTATCGCTTTCGCGGTCGAGGGTGCGGACATCTGCGATTACAAACCCCGCAGACATTAAAGATTCCTGAATGGCAAACCAGACGGAATTTGACGCGTTATGAAATACAACCGTGAGCCAACGCCCGGGCTTCAAGACCCTGAACAATTCGCGGAACGCGCTCCGCATCAGATCGGTGTACTCTGGAATCTCCCGTTGCCGAGTTGCGTCCATTACGGCTTCTGGTTGTCGGTTCGTCTTAACGCGTAGCCACGACTCCCAAATTTGGTTCAATTCTGAGTACTGCAAATTCCTACCGAACGGCGGATCGACAAACGCGTAATCAATGCTGTCGTCAGGTATGGCCTTAAGGTTCGTGGAACTTTGTGTTGTGATCGCGTACTTGAGCGATGGATTACTCAGCCGCGCGAACGCCTTAAGGAGCCGCTCCCGTTTGTTGAGGTAAGTATATGTGGGAGAAGTCTCAGCCACGACGGATGGAACGTAGAGCGTTCCAGAAAAGATTCTGCTTACCTGAGAGAAGTGAGTTGGGCCAAATCGGTTCATGACAGTCATGCCGAGAGCATTTGACTGGATGAAGAACCGAAGACCGTTGCGCAAGTCGCGGTTTGGTTCCGAAGAAGCAGCATTCCATAGATAGCTATATGTGCGCAGTTGCCTTGGAAGGTAAAAGTGATGAATGTGTGTGATCCCATATGCTCGGCAGTAGTCCTTCAATTCGTATCGCTCGCCTTTAATCAGCGGATCTACGGGATACCAGAACGGTGAGTCGTGCTCCAATGACTCAAGTCTTGCCTGTTGAGGCTTCATGGTCGGCAGCTTTGTTCGTTCCCCTTTCACGAGAGCCTGACAGAAAATCGGCGACCGAGGCAGGTACGTCGTGGCGGTTTTCAACCCATGATCAAAGCGATTTAGCAGGCGTCGTTCGAGACGAGTCGAATTGCTGCCCTTCGACGGAGCTTTGCTAACGATGCCATTGCAGTGAGGGCAGGGAAATTCTTTGGCAGTTCCGATGTCTTCGGTGGCGTCCACCACGCGCTCCGTGATGACCGGCTGCTGGCAATGTGGGCATGCGAAGACCTCTGTCCAGATCTGAAACTCGACGGGATCGCCAGAATCGGTCTTCCAGAGGGTGCCAAGATCTTTCTCCGCGTTGACGATGAGTGCCTGCGAAGCAGTTGCGAAGCGTTCTACATTGGGAGGATTCAGATACACAGACGCTATGAATGTAGCCGCAGCCGACAGGTCGCAGAGCACTGGATACCGAATTCCTGCCTCTGCGCCGCACTCCTTGGCCAGTTCGCTCTCGGCGCATAGACCGCATGCGACTCCAGACATCCCCGAGCCGGAAAAAGCATCGAGCACGAGCTCGCCGGGCGAAGTGAAGTGAAGGATATACCGTGCGATCGCGCGTGGCGGCACTTTGGTGTGGTACGAGTGTGCCGTGTAGAGTATTTCCGTACGAGCTTCACTCACGTCAGCGGCAATTGGTTCCCGCTTGTACTCCAATGTAGGGTCATATCGCTTACCGTAATGGGCAATGAATTGTGCAAGGAACGGATTTGGGCAAGCGGTATAAAAGGGCGGGTCGGATAACTCAAGGATGTCCTCATCGTCTCCAACTGGAAAGCCCTCGATCTTGCGAAAGACCGGGTCCTTCAACTTCTCGCGCAACTTCGCCGTGAAATAATCCCGTCGAGCCTCGTCATTGGCAAACGTCATCCCCAGGCATTCGACAGGCTTTGACCGATCGACCGAGTAGCTGACGTCGAACAGCCTTCCCGACCCTGGCTCGGCAGGAACCAGGTGCTCTTCAAACAGCCGCTCTGATTGCGGTTTGTGGGACTTCTTCGCCATGATTCTTGCCTTTATCCTTCCAGGAGAATCTTCTTGCGAGCGATCCGCTCGATCTCGGCGGCGTCGATGCCGCCGTCAGGGCCATCGTCAGATGCGACGCCCATACTCGCGGTGATGTTCATGTTCGAGGACGATCGACCAACTTGGTCAGTGACCAAGTGGATTGGACGGCTTGGAGGTTGGTCAGTGACCAAGCTCAGCTTGGGGTTCAGAATGAGCGAAGTCATCACGCCTTCGCTCCTGGAGTCTCGCCGCGATCGATGAGAAGACGAACCTTGGCCGGTTCCTTGCCGCGAGTGATCTTCCCAACGAAATCCCCGAAGCGATCATGAATCTGCTCGACCGTGCAGGGAGCACCGCCAGCGCTAAGAGCTTCGAGCAAGTCGGTCGTCTTCACGGAAATGGCGGTCAATCCAGACAACGCCGTCTGCATCCCCTGAACAAGATCGTTGCTGATCTTCTCTGGGAGCTTCTTGCTCTTGAGGAAGGCATCGACGGCTCGCTTCTGAGCCTCCGGCAACAGATCAATGCTCTTCCTGGCGGTGGGATCATCCAGGTTGTCGAGCAGCGTTTTCGTCCAGTTCTCGATGAGGGCGTCAAGCTGCTGGTCGATGTGGTCGAGGACCGCGACACCGCTCGCACCGAGGCTCTCCTCCTGCGGTCGGAAGTTGCAATGCGGGCAGATGGCCGAGGAATCGAGGTCATCCTTGACCAGAGTGAAGCAAGTCAGCACCTTGGCCAGCTTTGACTGAAGATCGGTCAATGTCGAATGCGAGAGGAGTGATACCCCGGCCAGTTTCTTCAGGCTTTCGAGCCGGGCGTCCTTGAGGAGTTCCTTCTTCTTCCCGTCTTCGTTGGCCCCGAGGCGGGCCTTCTTGTGCAGATTGAAATAGGCCGTGCGGTAATCGTCCTTCACATTCTGCAAAGCACGGTTGATCTTCTGGCGGAAATCGGCGGCGTTGCGAACGCTGGGGTCCATCAGCTTGGCACGCCACTCGCTTCGCATGCACTCCATTTGCGTCCGCCACGGGTCTGATGACGGAAGCACGGCAGCAGCGGTTCCCAGGTAACTGGTCAGTGCCGTCAACTCTTGCACGAGCGTGTTCAGGTCTTCGATTTGCTTGATGAGATCGAGGGTGGCGACATGCCCCTGAATCTCCAGCACGCTCTTGGAGAAGTTCTTGAGCTTGCCAGGCGTGTTGAACGCTTGCAAACCTTCAAGGAAACTCTTGAGGTCATCGAGCTTCTGCCGCTGATTCTCGCGATCCTCGGCGGGAATTAGTTCGCTGCCCCAGCAAGGGAGGCCGGTCTGAACATGCTGGGCGACCGTGACGACCTTCTCAGTCAGTTCGTTGGCCTTGGATCGAAGTTGCTTCACCGCCTCGTCGTGCGTGTTCTCGTTGCGGATCAGCCCTTCGGCCAACCCAAGCAACTCGAACAGGGCGACCAACTCGGCCAAAGGCAAGCCCTTTGGCTTCTCCACATGTTTGAACGCCACCAGTTGATCCAGGGGAGTCTTCGTCGCTTCGCCCAGGTTGGCGGCATCGAGCTTCTTTCCGGCCACGCTCAGGGTGAGGTTGCCGTTCTGAACGAGCGAAGCCAGGACGATCAGCAAAAACTCGGGCTCAAGTTGATAACGAGACTCCAACTCCACGCCATTCTTGACGGTGATGAGCTCCTTGCGATTGACGACCTGTCCGGGAGGTTTGGCTTCCAGCTTCTCAAGGACGACCTTGGCGTAACAAGACTTTTGCGGCTTCAGCTTATCGCCGTCGAGCAGTTCCAGCCCGTCCAACACGGAGGAGGCGAGTTGATTCTTAACCCCTCCCGCCAGCCAGCGGATGACGTCCTCCGTTGGTTGCTTGAGGTTGCTCGCAACGAGCTTGACCGTGAAAGTCGGGTACTCCGGATAACGATCCTCGAACGAGGTCGCCAGGCAAACGGACCCGGTGAGTTCGAGAAGATCACGCACGGCAGCGTTGCCCGTGCGGTGGCCTTTGAGCCACTCAACCATTTTCTTGGGGACGCCCTGGTGAACGACCTCGAACGAGGTCAGCATGTTAGAGCGTAGCCACGCCACCAGCGTCTTGAGCAACCCGTCCGCTTTGTCGTCGTAGACCTTCTTCGTGCCGCTACTAGCCGAGGCCGCCATTTCACGAGCGCCCGCGTAGAGGCGAAGCGCTTCCTGAAACTGTTTGTCCCGGTGCGTCAGCTTGAAGAAAACCTCGTCGGCGAGCTTCTGATCGTCGAAATGCGGTGGCTCGAACGGCTGAAGGAAGTAGATGTAGAAGTCACGCGGCGGCTGGGCCGTCGATCGCTCATTGGGTGCGCCGAAGAAGAGGTAGCCTCGGCGTGTGATCTTGTGCTCTCGCCACTCGATCTCGTGTTCCCAAATCTGGTAGCCCCGGACGTAAGGCGGCTGATCGGTGAGTTCCAGAACCCGGGTGAGGGCGTCGAAGTAGTATTGGTCCAGTTGGGAGTCGGAGAGCGTATCGGCCTTGTCCTGGATCTTGGCGTCGTGATCGATGGTCTTTTGCAGGTCGAGGTAATACTGGTCGTTCTCGGTGTTGTGCGTGATGAACTGCCCGCTGACCGTCTTCATGATCTCCTTCAGGCAAGCTTCCACCGTGGTTCGCAGGAAGTCGCTGGTCTTCTCCGGGATCGGGGCCATCAGGCAGAGGCCGTTTTGAAGCTCTTCGGCGGTCGGGCCGATCTTGGCCCTGATATCGTCGGTCGTCAGCCGTTGGATCGACAGGCCGTGGATGATCCGCTCGGCCATCGGCTGAAGGGCCTTCCGGGTGAAGGCTTGCTGGATGCGGTTCTCGACCACCGTGCTCACGTCGATCACTTCTCGGATCGTCGCGTCGGCTCGCAGCACGGCGTCGCCCTGGAGAAACGCCCAGTACGTGTCGTAGCTGATGAGGCCCGGCTGATCCGTGGGCACGTCGAGATTCAGGCAGCGCTTGATCTCGGCGCTCAACGTCTTCAGCACTTCCCGCTTTTCGGCGACAAAAACGCGCTCGAAGACTTCCAGGTAGGCCGGGTGGACGGGAAACAGTCGCACGAACTCTTCGAGCCGTTCGGCCATGCCTCCGTAGAGCGGTGTGAACTTCTGAAGGTGTTCCCGAATCTTGGCCCGCTGCTCGTCATTCTTGGTCAGCAACCGCTCGGAGACGACGTAGGCCACGTCTTCCCGGACGATGCGAAGTTGCTCGAAGCGAGCCTTGACCCGTCGCAGGCTCTCGGCGACGAACTGGAACTTCGGGTTGTCGAACAGACTCTCCTGCAAGCCCGCAATGAAGCGGAAGCGGATGCGTTTGCAGACCTCGCCGATCTCCCGCAGGAACCCCAAGTCCAGTACGAGATCATGCTGTTTGCGAGACTTCAGGTAATCGAGCAGCTCGTCGACGACCAGGAGTAGCCCGTGGTCAGGGTACTTCTCGTTGAACTGAGCCATCATGGCCGACAGGTCGTCCTTGTTGCTATCAACTTGGTCCTCGGCAGGGAAATTGAAGGACAGTCCTTCGTTCGACATGAAATCTTCGAGCCTGCCGCAGATGATATTGCGGAGACTCTTCTTAGTGGCGGGGATTTCCAGGCGAACGACCTTGAATTTGCCGGAGATCGCCCTCGCCGCCTTCGCCACGTCCTTGTCTTTGACGACCTTCGCCATCTCGGAGTGTTCGGCCAGCCCGGAGATGAGTGAGAGCAAGTGGCTCTTACCCGTGCCGTAATTGCCAACGATCAGGAAGCCCTTGTTGTCGGCGGGCGTATCGAATTGCAGGTTGGGGATCACCAGATTGCACAGGTCTTCAGCCATGTGCTTTGAAATCACAAATATCCCGACAAGTTGCCGGACGGCCGCGAGCGAGTTCGCCTGCTCAAGCTCGATGACGGTCTCGATAGGCTCGAACTTGACCAGATCGCTGTATTTCATGGCGAAGTGAACCCTCTCAGTGGTTGGCGCTCGTGCCGATCGGGATGACGACGGCGTCTGTCTGCTTGAACTGGATGAACTCGGGATGACCAGGTTCGGCGTAGGTCAATGTCCCGACCTGAAAGTTGCCGTTCCACGAGGCGACGATCGTGCGATTGCGACTGATGAGCTGGAGCAGGCGAAGTGGTTCCACTTCGAGGGAGGTGTCGAACAGAATCTCCAGATTGTCCAGGAGGACCACGTCGCCGGATGCGGCGGCGATTACTTCCTTGAGCAGCCGCTCGACCTGACGAGACCGTTGCGTCCGAGTCAGTTCGAGCATCGACTTGCTCAATTCCAGGTTGACGTTAACCAGCGGGCAACCGAGCTTTTGCGCCACGGCCTGCAAGGCGGCGGTCTTACCGGAGCCCGGCACGCCGGCCAGGACGACGAGCCGGTAATACTGGCTCGTTGCCTGCTGGATCGCCTCCTCAAGTTTTGTCGTGGCCTCGGTCATGATCTCGATTCATTCGTTTTCAACGAATTCTTTCACGCCTTCATAGAACTTCCGCCAGTCCACCGACTCCAGGTCATCCTTCTTCTTGACGCTGCGGCGGGAGAGAATCTGCTTCTGCATGTCGAGTAGGATTAACGTCTGGCTGAACGACAACCGTTCCTCGGTAGCGAACCTCGCCAAGGACGCCGGTACGGGAACCTCGGCAGCCTTTTCCTCGCTTGCCTTGCCAGTCATCAGGTAATCAAGGGACACGCTCAGAGTACGGGCGATGTTTAGCAGGTTCGTGGCGCTGACGCTCCGCTTGCCGCTTTCAAGTTCAGACAAAAAGCTTGTGGACAACCCGGCTTTCGAGCAGACTTGATCTTGCGTCCAGCCGAGTTCCTGTCGCCTTTGCTTGATTCTCTCGCCTACGCTCGACAAGCGAAGCTCCTTGCCCAGTGCGACCCAAATCGGCTCGCAGAATGACCCTGGCCGTCAGTCTACGGTCTAGGCCATTGGTTTTCAAATGGCTGCCCCCTTGACTTCCTGTTTTGCGAACTAACGCGTGCATCGAAGTCATCGCCGACGACGTAGGCCTGAATGTGGACACCGTCAAATGCGAAGGTGGCGCATCGGAAGCGTAAACGTACTGCGGTGCTTGGTGTTCGTTCGATGAGGAGGCTGTCGTGCCGAAGCAACCATTCTCAACAGAGGAGCTCGCTCTTCTGCATGCCATCCACGACGATCCTCGCAACGACCGCCTGCGGCTCGACTATTCCGATTGGTTAGAAGCAAACGGGTTGCCGGGGTTCGCTGAATTCATCCGCATACAGTGCAGTGAACCGTATTTCGTACTCACAATGGGGCCAGCCCCTCGCGTTGACACAGAAACCTACTGGATCGAATATGACGACCCCACCCGTGCGAACCGGGCCATCGAGTTGCTTAAGCCGCTCTACAACAGCGATCACTTTCCCTTGACGCAGCTTTTTGAACAGGTAATTCGCGGTTTGCCCTGTTACGAAGATGAACAAATCGATGCTAACGTCGGGATAACTGTCGATTCTCTATACCCCGAACTTTCTCCTCTAGCGCGGTTTCGACTTTCGTTACGTACCACACTCCTCGAGGAATGGCTAAAGCACCCCCTCATGCGCTTTGTCGATATCCTTAGAATCTTTCCAGAGAGCTCGTTCGATCCAGACGATGACGAACTGCCGAAATTCACAATCGAAGACATTCTTCTCCTGGAACAAGCGGAGTTACTCGATCGACTTGATGAACTTGGATTGTGCGCACACATGGAAGACGAAGTACGACAACTCGCCGAGGACCGGTTAAGGCCGCGTGTTCCTATTAGCTATGACTACTGACACCTCAAACGCCCGTATCCTCGGCGTTGACGAAAGAATTCAAACAAGCCGACGAGCTCTTTTGTAATCGTGTGACATCGAGGGCGTGCAGGACAAGATCATAGCAAAATAGGCATTCCGTCTCGCAACATCCTCCGCAACCCAGCAACCCGGCTTCGGACTCCGCCGAGAAAAGGGATGGATTATCAATCGCCCCGCGACAGATTCAGGATGGCGGTCCGGAGCGAAGGAGTCAGACGGTGCCAGTTTGAGACAAGCTCTCGGAGTGCCTCTTCCTCCCGGCCATGTTCCGGCCAGCCACCAGGTGTAATGTCGTAACCGCAATTCGGACAATGAGTTGTGGAAACAAGGCCACTGGTGCAATTCCCGCCGCCCACGCGGGGGCACTCGTCGCACGATGCAAATTAATGAATATAGTTCATTTTGATCATCTCAAGCAAGCAGAGTGGCGGACTGCCGCATCCCTGGACCGAAGAGATCTTACCCGTACGCTACGCCTGGCCGCGAGGGCATTTTGGGAACAAAATGGGAACAGGACTGGCGACATCAGCTCAATGCGGCTACAATCTGCCCGAGTCAGGGCAGTATCGTAACTGCCTTGCAATCAAAGACTTTAAGCATCACAGCAACGTGTTTCCAGTACTAACTATATGGCAGAAGCACCGGACTCAAAATCCGGTGGGGTAACACCCGTGTGGGTTCAAGTCCCACCTTCGGTACTTCAAACTCACGGCCGTCGATTCACACGGTAGCACCATCGGCCAGGAGATAGGCTCGCAAGCGTTCCGTCGATCCGACTGGCCAGGGCCAGGTGATCGGAATCCTGCGATGCGGTCAGGATACCGACGTGCGCCGCCCCTCGATGATGCAGGTGCACGTAGTGGCGTCGATTGTGAGTCAAGACGACACGTCCTAGCGTATAGGCGCGGGCCAGAATGACAGCATCCGGCATAGCCGTTTGACCGTCTTCCTGGGCCGTTAGCACGTCGTGACCCCGTACTCGAAGTTCCTCGACCGCAGGAAAAGCGAAGTCCTCGTCCGCGTAGAGCAGCATCCGCTGTTACTCCACGGGGCCGTTGTCGCCCTCTTCGTTTTCGCGGATGGCCTGCTCGATCTCTTCCCGGTTGGCTGCGACGTAATCCCAGGCGGCTTCTAGGTCGGGGGGAGTCAGCGAAGGGTAGGTCGACAGGATTTGGGCATCGGGCATACCCAGACGGCGACAATTGTCCAGAACCCAAACCGGAATGCGCGTGCCATGGACGCAGGCGTCGCCGCCCTGACGATCAGCTTGCTTGAAAATCCTTCCGGTCGCCGTGGTCATGGGTCATCCTCCCGAGCCGATCAAAGTCTCTGGAACGAAAGCGACACAATCGCCATGCCGCCCCGTTTTGCGACTACCTTTGATTCTAGGCTGGTAGCCGTTGGCGGAGCAATGGGCGCTTCGCGGTGGCAAGGCTTTGGGCGCTTCGTGGGCGTGGGCGCTCGGTGTCAAGCTTTGTTTCTCGTGATTTCAGCCTGATGGGAAACCTGTTCGATACTTTTGTCATTTCATTTATAAGATGGGAAACTTTTGTTATTTAATTTATTGGCACTTCAAATGAACTGACCCTGATTCCGCCTCAGACTTCCCGCTTTAAATGAACTGACACCGTTTTCTTTTTTAAATGAACTGACACCGTTTTCTTTTTTAAATGAACTGACACCGTTTTCTTAAATGAACTGACACCGTTTTCTTTTTAAATGAACTGACACCGTTTTCTTTTCTCGGCACCTTGACTCCGCAATTCGTCGCGGCAGACCCGAGGCGGCGGGCTCTGCGCGACCGAGTCGTGAACTGGGGCGGAAGGGCGTCAGTGAATTCGATCGGTTACCGGATGGTCTGGGAGTTCCGATTGAGGACGGTCCGTGAGGTGCTCGCTCCCTTGACGGCCCGATGTCGGGCCGCCGACAAGGAATTCCGCCTCCGCGACCTTCACACACTGGAGGGCCCCGCCTGGGCTTTGGTGAGCGGGCGTCCCGCTCATCTGCTCGACCCGAGGTATCGGTCCTGGGACGAACTTCTGCGGGCTGTGGTCGACGCGATGCTGCTTCAGGAATCGGCCGATGGTTCGACCTTGGCCGGAAGAGCGTGGGGACTGACCAATACGGCGAGGATCAGGCACCCTCTCAGTGAAGGTGTCCCGTGGTTGGCCCGTTGGCTGGACATGCCAGCCGACAAACTTCCCGGCGGATGGTCTGACATGCCCCGGATCCAGGGGCCGGATTTCGGTGCATCCGAAAGGATGGTCGTCTCGCCGGGACTCGAGGAGCGAGGGATCTTTCACATGCCCGGCGGCCAGTCGGGCCACCCGCTCTCGCCGTTCTATCGCGAGGGACACGCCGAGTGGGTTCTCGGCCAGTCCTCGCCCTTGCTTCCCGGTTCGGCTGTGGCGACGCTGGTCCTGAAGCCCGGGGAATAAGCCCCATTATGCTCGCGAGGTCGTGAGACCCGCGAACGGTAAAAGCCCCGACAAGGAGACCCTTCGATGGCAGACAACGCGCCCCGCCCCGACCGGATCCTCGCCCGCGGTCTTATGGCCGGTACAATCATGTTCGCGGTCGGTGCCGGATTCCACGCACTGCTTCCGATCCTCGCCCCGTGGATTGCCGACCTGTTTGCCCCGCCTGTGTTCCGTCCATGGGGCGGCTGGACCCTCCTCTACATGATCGTCCACCCGTTTTGGTTCGGTCTGGTCTTCTCGTGGCTTCTCTCCGTTCTCGAACCGCGAACGCGATCGCCCCTCGCAGGTGCTCGCTTCGGGGCCGTGCTCTTCATCGTCGGCGCCTTTCCTGTTTACTTGCTATGCTTCGCGTCAATCGCGATTCCCCGCTCGATCATCGCTTGCTGGTTGCTCCAGGGTCTCACGCAGTATGCGCTCGCCGGGGCCGCGCTCGGCTTCGAAGCATCGCGTTCCGGTCGGCATAGGGAATGACCGTACTCCAAAAGGGAGGAACGGTCACTTCATGGAACGATTGAAGAAGTCGCTCACCTTCTCAACGTAAGCTCGCGGATCGTCGAGATACACACCGGCATGTCGTTCGGAACGCACCAACCAGAGTTCCGCCCAAGGCTTTGCCGCCTCTTCGAGCCGCCTGGCGTGTTCCGGTGGCGTTAATGGGTCCGTTTCTCCGTGGATCAGCAGGATGGGCCGTCGAATCGACCCGATCTCGTCCACGGGCCGGACTGAGTCAAGGTCGCAGTCGAACACTTGCTTCGCGAACCACTTTGTTGGCAGCAACAGGATTGACGGCAGATGAGTCGTGGAGGACCATTGTGTTTCAATGATCGAAGTGATTTCAGCGTAGCTGCTGTCTGCAACCGCGGCGCCAATGCGATTGTCTTCCGCGGCCGCTCCGATGACCGCCGCCGCTCCCATCGACACTCCCAGTACTCCGATTCGGCCAGCGGAGAAACCGCGGTCGACCAGCCAGTCCACAGCACCAAGCACGTCTCGCCGCTCCGTCAGTCCGAAGCCAAAGCGAGAGGGACCACTCTCCCCATGCCCCCTTAGGTCGATCATCAGGACCGAGAATCCTCCGCGACAGAGCGACACTGCGAGGTCGGGAAACTCCCCCGGGTGCTTGTCGTTCAGATCTCGATCGAATTCACGGGTGCGATTTGCATCCTTGCCATGAACCAGGATGATGGCCCTGCGCTTGGTGCTGGAGGGAATGAACCAGCCGGCGATCTCGAGACCATCGCCTCGCGCTTTCAGTGTGACCTTCTCGAAATCGAGTCCAAGGTTTCCGGGTGACTTCTCTTTGTCCAGAGGAAAGCGTATGGGAGTGGTCGCAAGATGCGCGGCCAGGGCTGAGATGCCAACGAAAGCCAACACCGAAAGGAGAATAGCCGTTCCAATCTCCCTTGTCCACAGGGTCCTTAGCCATGAAGTCAGCCCGCGGACGCAGCGGGGGCGACCGCTCGACGCCGCCTCGACCCCCGCTCTGAGCGATCCGGGATTGAATTCCGGTCCACCAGGCTTTTTCGCTCCGCAGATTCGCAGGAGGGCTCTGGTACGCCTGGCCTGGTGGACCAAGATCAGGCCCAGCGAGGCCAGACACACCAGGTAGTGGAAATGCCGATATGGACGATCGTCAGGATGGCTGAAGTGATAAAGGAACGCGAGCATGCTGAACCCTCCCATGGAAATGAGTGTCGTCTGGACGATCTGTTCCGGCCACGCCCAGAGGGCGGACGCGGCGATGAGGACCGCGAAGGCAATTGTCAGGGGGCTCATGAGCGCGTCGTCGAACAGGATGATGAGCGAGATGGCCGTGACGTCCACGGCGCGCCAGCCAAGCTGAAGGCCGCCCTCGTTGTGCCACCGATTGAGCTGACGCTGGAACCCCCAGGACGCGAGGGCCCAGGCGACCAGCGTCAGTTGAGTCAACCAGACGAGGGCACGCTCGGCAGAACCGAACGGACTCAGCAGCCACCGGGTCACGGGATCCTGAGCCCAATGGTCCGGCGCCAGCACCGCGTATCTTCCCATGATCAGCCGGCCGCCCCAGATGATGCCAGAGGCGAGGATGATCACGATGACTCGCGCCGCGAGAGCGGGCTCGCGGCGGGCCCAGTCCAAGAGGCGGGGGAGGAAGCGTTCGGGTGGAATTGGACCTTCTCCTAATCTGCAGGCGCGGAGATGCATCAGCAACTCGTCGGCCGACGCGTACCGCGTCTCTGTTTTCTTGCAGAGGCACCGGAGGCAGACACTCTCGAGGTTGGTAGGGATTCCCTTCTGGATTCGGCCGGGCGGGATGGGCTCGCGCTCGATGGTTGCGAGGATTGATCCGTGAGCATGCGGGAAGGGCAACCGGCCTGTAAGTAGCTCGTAGAAGATCACGCCGAGGCTGTAGATATCGCTGGCCGGGCCGACCTCGCCGAACCTGTGGTCCAGCTTCTCGGGCGCGATGTAGGGCACCGTCCCGACGACCCCGTCGAGCTCACCCTCGCCGTCGAGCAGCACGGCCAAGCCGAAATCGGCGATGTAGGGCTCTCCTTTGTCATCAAGCAGGATGTTCCCTGGTTTCAGGTCGTTGTGAAGTATCGGGACCGGCTCGGAGTGCAGGTGATGGACGGCCTCGACGAGCTTGATCATCAGCTCGACGGCCTCGACTGGGTCCATCGGCCCCGCGCGTTTCGCCAGCGTTAAGGGCATAAGCCGCATGACGTAGTAGAGGCGGCCGCAGTCGTCTCCCGAATCGAGGTAAGGGACGATATGGGGGTGGTGGACGCCAGCGTGACGCTGGATTGAATTGACGAAGCGGACGGCGGCGTCGCGGCTGCCGATCATCCCCGCGGTCATGACCTTGAGTGCCACATCGTGGTTGGCTGGCCCCGCCTTGCGAGCTCGGTAGACAACTCCTTGACGCCCCCGGCCGATCTCCTCGAGGAGGACGTAGGGCCCGACAGACTGACGTGGTTCCGGCACTTCCGCCCTCGCCTTATGAATGAGAAGCTCGATCAGATCCCGATGGTCCGGAAACCGCGCGGCGTAGTCTTCCGGATGGGGTGTTTCCCGCGCGCCGATTCGCCGCTCCAGCTCAATGCCGAGCAGATCCTCCAGGAGCTGCGGCCGGTCCTCGGCGGGGGCTCTTTCCAGATACTTTTCGATCCGAGGTAACCCGCCTCTGATCGTCTCCCATTCGAATCGCTCACACGCCTCGCAAAGCCGGATCGCTTGCTCTGACGTCATGGTCCAGGATCCGAAAACCGTAAGAAGGATGATCGAGGGCCCCGACGGGCTCCCTTCTTCTGTATGTCGGGAAAGCGGCATTTTGTGAAATGACATCAACCGAAGAAATTGTCCCGCCCGTACTGCTCTTCCCAGAGGGCGCGGATGGTCCGAAGCCAGACGTGAACGTAGCTGGAACTGTATTGGAGCTTCTCGGCGATCTCTCGCACCGTATCTCCTTCAAGGGTCATCCGGACGGCTTCACGCCAGAGGGGATTGGGAAGGCTATCGATCAACTCGTTCAGTTCTATGCCGACAATCTCCTTGTAACGATCGACAGGTTCGAAGACCACAACCGGCGTGCGGCTGTCGCCGGCCTGCGACCCGGTAGGCTCAAGGTCGGTGAAGAGGCGCTCGCGTTTCCAGCGGCGTTCGTTGATAAGTCGGTAAGCCTTCCGCTCGATGATCTTCGCCAGCAACCTCCAAAGTTGCTCGCGGCTATCGACGTCCTCGAACTTGCCTGCCGACAGCCCGTTGCAGAAGTCGTTGAGGGCGAGCAGCGCGACATCCTCGTCCATGTCGATGAGCCGAGTATTCCAGCACAGGAACTTATTCGCATGTCGCGCGAGCCGCTCAAAGTAGCGCGCCCAGAGCGGGGTCGCTGCGGACTGGTCACCCGAACGGATGGCACGGATGATGATCGTGACGGAACCTGCGGTTGACATCGACATGTGTACCTCAAGGCAGAAGAGATGGTGAGATGAAGCTGTCAGCCGATTCTAACGCGTATCCGGTCGATCGCAAGGTGTGAAGGCTCCAGATCGCGATAGGCATCTATCGCGGGTTGCACCGAGCTCGTCTGCGGATCAGTGACGCGTGAGCCGCGAGTAGAATTCGCGATCGATGTGGGCGGGCACCGTCCGGTAGTTTTTTCCCAGCCGCCGGGCCGCAGCGGCGTAGCTCTCGGTGCGGGCCAGGACGATGGCGTAGTACTTGCCGAGCAGGGCCGACTGGGACAGGGAGCCCTCCCGGACCTCGCGGAGGAACGACTCGATCGGATCGGCCTGCGTGGTGGCGTCTAAGCGCTGATACTCACTGCGGATCATCAGGCTGCGCACGCACTGCTCGAGCTCGCGAGAATTACCCGGCCAGGCGTAGGAGGTGCCGAGATGTCGTTTGATCCACGCGGTCACCTCCTCGACCAGCGTCTTGACATCCTCGTCGGCAGGAGGCATCTCGCTGCCGCCCTCGGACCGCAACACGCGAAGCCGGACCACGTAACGAACGATGGCAGGCAAGTCATCGGGCCTGTCCAAGAGCTGTTCTCTCAGACCTGGCGTGATGATGGCGTCGGCGCAGAGGCGGTAGTAGAAGTCCTGGCGGAAGCGGCCGGCGCGCATCTCGGTGGCGAGGTCGCGATTGGTCGCGGCAATCAGCTTGGCCTTGAAGGGCCTCGTCTCCTTACTTCCGACTGGATGGAATTCTCTGCTCTGAAGAACCCGCAGCAGCTTGACCTGAATGCTCAGGTCGAGTTCGCCAATCTCGTCCAGGAAGATCGCGCCGAGCGTACTGCCGGACTCCAGCCAGCCCGGCCGATCCTTGCGGGCATCGGTAAATGAGCCCTGCACGTACCCGAAGAGTTCTGACTCGATCAGGCCCGGCGACAGCGCCGATAGGTTCAGCGCGGAGTATCTCTTGAATCCGTCAGCGCCGAACCCTTCCTCACCCGGCTTGAAGGGGATGAAGCCCGACGTCCCGATCGCGCGCACGACAAGCTCCTTGCCGGTCCCGGAAGGTCCAGTGATGAGCGTCGGGATGTCTGGCATCTGCCGATAAAGCAGCCGCATGTACCGACGCATGTCGTGCGTAAAGATCGATTGCCAGACGGCTGCGCGGAGCCTGGCCGAGGGCGATGAAGAGCCGACGATGGACTCGAAGATCGCATGGAACGCCCGCGCGACCTGAAACAAGAGCGCGAAAAGATGCTCCGGCTGGTGATGTGATCGAGGCGAGCCCCCGGACGGTCCGAAGAAGTAACGGAAGTTCGCAAGGAAATTCGGCCACTCCTCGACTGGGCCCTTCCAGCCAACCTTGACCATCGCCGCCCTGATGTCTTCACGGACCAGGCTGACATGGCGATTGTAGAGCACGTAGCAGACGAGATCCTCGTAGAGGGCCAGGTCCGCATCGCTCGCATGCTGGCCGGATCCAAGCCGCTGCCGGGATGCCTCGGTAAGTCTCTCGGCCCGACGATGCAACTCCCTGACGTTCGGGAACAGCTCGTCGTAGCCGGCGTCGGGCTGGAAGGTGATCACCGGACCGGTGTCTCGGAATTCTCGGTCCAGTAACTTTTTCTCCCGCTCGATCCGCTCGGGCAGGAAGGGGTTCCCGAACGCGATCCCGGCGATCGCCTCGGCATCGCCCCGCTCCTCAGAGGAGAATAGTGACATGGGCCCTCCTTAATCGGACTCGGGACCTTTATGCGTGGAATGCAGGTCATGCTACAAGGAATGTTGCACCCCGACGATGCTCTTCCATGTCGAATAACTGTAACCCATTGCGGTATAACCATTTAGGAAAATCCATCCGGATCGGCACGGGACGTGTAATAGACAGGGCTCAACTGCGTATCAAATGAGCGTGTGGCATGGCGAAGGATCGAATTCGCGTGGTGGGGATCACGACATGCTGAGGATTTCCGTCGGGGAGTACCGAGACCGGCTCGAGCGACTGGAGTCCGCAGTTGACGAGGTAGGGCTCGACGTGTTCCTGGTCTCCTCGTTCGACAGCATCTACTATCTGACCGGGGCGGGGTTCGAGCCTCTGGAGCGGCCGTTCTTCCTCGCCGTCTTCCCCCGCGGCGTTAGAGGCCCTGCGCTCCTTGTGCCCAGGCTCGACGCCGAGCACATGAAGAAGGCCCGGAACGTCGCGGAGCGACGAACCTACCGCGAGTATCCGGCGCCGGGGGGAGACGGGTGGGTCGATGGCGTGCGGAGCCTGATCGGGGACGCGCGCCGGGTCGGCATCGAGCCTTCGCTGCAGCGGGAGATCGCCGATGAATTGAGCGACCTGTCGCTTGTCACCCTGCCGCTGGTCGAGCGGCTCCGCCTCGTCAAGTCGCCGGGTGAGGTCGCGATGATCCGGAGGTCCTCGCGATATGCCGACCGGGGCGTCATCGAGCTGCTCGGCGCAGCCTATTTCGGGGCGACGGTCGCGGAGGGTCTGGCGCGAGCTGGGCCCCTGGGCCGCACCGTCCTCCGCAGGCTCGACGACTGGGAGTTTCTGACAACCCGGGTCCTGATGGTGACGTGGGCCGCCCCGCGGAGCGCCCAGCCCCACTCGATCCCTGACCTGAACGACAGGCTCCAGTTGGGTCCCCACGTTGCCCTGGCACTCTTGCGAGTCAACGGCTATGCCGCCGAGAGCGAGCGGACCTTCTTCACGTCCGTGCCTTCCGAAGACGAACGGCGGGCGTTCCGAGCGATGGACGAGGCGCGGGGAATCGCGCTGCGGATGATCCGGCCCGGCGTCGCATGCTGCGATCTGGATGCGAGAGTCAATGTGTTTTTGCGAGTCGAGGGTTACGCCGGCGAGGAGCGACGGCTGCATCGCACGGGGCACGGGATCGGACTGGGGAACCACGAGGCCCCCTGGATCGCCGAGGGGAGCTCTGACGTCCTGGCCGAGAACATGGTCGTCAGCGTCGAGCCGGGGATTTATCTGGAGGGCCTGGGCGGCTTCCGACACTCCGACACCGTCCTGGTGACCCGAGATGGGGCCGAATGCCTTACCCATTGCTCGACAGACCTCGAATCCTTGATCGTCCGGGGGTGGTGACCGCTGAGGCGAGCCAGGGGCACATTGATCCGCCGAGCCATGGGGCTGAAGGCGAAGGCGCTGGCCTCAGCCATGGCGACGGAACCAGCGGGCTCGACGAAGGGTCAAGAGTTCGCACGGGGAACAAACGCCAAGTCGATTTCACAGTTTAGCTCCCGGGAGCCATGTAAGAGCAGGAGGAGAGAGACGTAAGACCGGGGTGAAGAGACATCATGGCTCCCCGCCCGCAAAATGTGGGGGCCAGGGAGTGTCGGGCGCTGCTGCGCCGTGCGCGTATCGACCATGCAGAGGATACACGGAGCTGAATCTGGGCTGGTGGTGGATGCCCGCTGGCGAGTCGGAGGAGGAAGACTGGTCAACCTCCAGGAGGTCGCGTTGATCATTGCACTGGTGGCCATCGGTTTGCGGACCTTGCCCTGGCCGCTTGATGTCGGCGTGGCCTTCCTGACGCCGCTCCTCTACGTTCTTCCCCGGGTGTTCCCCGAGCTGCAGTGGGAGGTCGGATGACACACTCTTGTCGCTTGCGTGCCTCTGCCGTTCATACCGGCCTGGATCACGGATCATCCGTCGGACGTCGATCCTGGGGAAATCCTGCTCGCGCTCACCACACCGGGCCTAACTCTGGCGGCGACATGGCACGACCGTACCGGCCGGTGGGACTTTCTGGACTCACTATGCCTTGCCGCTGCTCCTTTCGCTTTCAGCGCAATCGCGCCTTGGATCATGAGGCTCTTCGAGCTCAATGCACCGTGCTGGGGATGTCCTGCTTTCGTTCCACGTCACTTCCTGAATCGTCCCGTTCAGCCGTGAGGAGTTCACCATGAGGACCTGTTGTCTGGGATTCCTGAGCTCAGTGCTTGCAGTCGCTTGCCTTGGCGCCGGGTCGCCTGAGGATGCTGTCGTCAAGGTCACGGTCTCGCGCCGGTTGCCAAATGTCATTCGACCATGGACAAAGCTGGATCCGACCGATATGTCGGGCTCGGGCGTAGTGATCCCCGGCAACAAGATCTTGACGTGCGCCCACCTCGTCACCTATTCGCACCAGATCACCGTCCAGGGGCGCGACGGCGGCCGCCGGGTCGACGCGAAGATCGAGGCCATCGGCCAGGGGATCGACCTAGCGTTGATTACTCCGGAAGACCCCGCGTTTCTCGAGCGGCGGGAGCCTCTCTCGCGGGCCTCCGAGTTGCCGCGGGTCATGGCGCCAGTGCTGGTGTATGGCTACCCGATTGGCGGCAATGGCGTGTCGGTCACCAAGGGAATCATCTCCCGGGTCGGCTTCGGCCCCTACGAGGGTGGGACTTCGGGCATTCACCTCCAGGTCGATGCCGCGATTAACCCCGGGAACAGCGGCGGGCCTGTGCTGGTGGACGGCAAGATGATCGGGATCGCCGTCTCGCGGCTGATCGGGACCCAGGGCATCAACTTCATCCTGCCCAACGAGGAGATCGATGCCTTCCTCGAAGACATCAAGGACGGCCAATACGACGGCAAGCCCCAGATGATGGGGGAATTCCAAGTGGTCGAGAACGAGAGCCTTCGCGCCCGCCTGGGCCTGGACCGCGATGCTGGCGGGATCATGATCCGCCGCCCCGATCCAAGGGCCACCGGACTGCTCCGCGAGTTCGATGTCCTGACGCAGATTGGAGACCGCCCGATCGACCGCGAGGGGATGATCCAGGTGCGTGACGGGCTCCGACTGCCTTTTCCCTATCTGGTGCCGAAGCTGGAGCGAAAAGGGACCATACCGACGCGCCTAGTCCGGGACGGGCGCACTGTGGAGATGGCCTTTCCGGTTTGGCGGGAAGACAACGTGCTCATCCGCGACCTCGACGGCCGCGCCCCGGCGTTCTTCGTCTACGGCCCGCTGGTCTTCTCCCCGGTCGTCTCGGAAACCGTCGAAACCTACCTTCGCCTCAATCCGTCACTGCTGAGTCGTAACAGCCCCGTGGTGACGCGATCGGCCGACCGCATGCGATTCCTCGGGGAGGAGTTGGTGGCTGTGACCTCTCCCTTGTTTCCTCACAAGATTGCCCGCGGCTACGGCGACCCGATCGGCCAGGTGATCGAGTCAGTCAACGGCGTCGCGATCCCGCACCTGCGGCACCTGGTGGAAGTGCTCCGCGACACACGCGACGAGTTCGTGACGTTCCGCTTCGCCGAGGACCAGGCCGAGACACTGGTATTCCGTCGCAAGGAAGTCGAAGAGGCGACAAAGGAGGTCATGTCCGAGAACGGCATCCCACGCCGAGGGTCCCCCGAGCTGGAGGCCGTCTGGAACGGCAAGCCGGCCGGCTAGCGATAGCCGTGGTCCCCTCGCCGAGCTTCGGCATCGCCAGTCCAGGACAGAGGCGCATTTACTCTCGATGAGAGTCACCGGATGCCTTCCAGATTGACTGTCCACAAGACGTGCGAACTTCCTGCACCAACGATCCGAATTCGGCAGTCGGATCCGGGTCCGATTCATCCGCATCCCGTCCGTCTGCCCGACCCCAGCGCGGCGGAGGGACTTCGGGACGGCTGGCTAGACGATCCGGTCACGAACTCAGTCCCGGGTATGGGATGTCCGCCGGATTTGCTCGCGATTGCCGCACGGGTCGGGCTAGCGTCGTTCCTCGCCGCCGGATTCGCGGCGGGCTCGATGCTCACTGTGGGGACGATGAGCAAGCTGCTCCTGACCGAGGCCAACATAACCTTCCTGGTCTGGGTGATTGCCCTGGTCAGCTGCGTCACGAGACGCGGCACCTGACCCATCGATCTTTGATCGGTGACGCCGCATCGGTTTCCTTTCCCTTTGACGCCCTGTGTGTTCGTTCCCGGGAACCATCATGAGGAGATCGCCAATGAAGATTTACTCGATCGGCATCGTCATCACGGCGACTGCATTCATGTCGCTCGGATCGCTCGAAGCCCGAGCCGGATCACTCGAGGTCTACGTGGAGGCACCAGGGATCCAGACCAGTCAGGCGACCGGTCCGGGCGTGACGATCTCCACAGAAGGTTTTGACGGCATCCCGACGGGCCTGAACATGTCACTCGCCACGGCGGTCGGGCAGGTCACCGCGCCCGGCGACTTCTGGATCACACAGGCAAACCAGTGGGGCGGCGCCGGGGGGACTGGAAACTACTTCACATTCGGCGGATTCACGTACAGCGGGCCAGTGAGCCTTGCACTGAACGGGCCGCAGGCCTATTTCGGCCTCTGGTGGTCGGCGGCTGACGCGAATAACAATTTGGCCTTGTACGACCCCGCGGGCAAGCTTCTGGGGAGCTTCGACACCCAATACGTACTACAGGCCTTGTCCCGATTGCCTGTCGGCAGCCAGTATTTCGGCAATCCGAACAACGGACAGGACTGGTGGGAGCCATTCTTCTACATCAGTTTCGTCGCCACAGGAGGCGAGTCGATTTCGCAGGTCGTGCTGAGCAATTCCTACTCAACGGAATCCTTCTTCGAGTCAGACAATTGGTCGGTCTCCGCAGTCGCCCCGACTGGTGGACTCGGGACCCTGATTTCCGTCCCTGAGCCGTCGAGCTGGGTTCTTGCTCTGCCTCTCTGTTTCCTAGTCCTGTATTCCCGACGAGCAACCTGGCTCGCAGGCTCGTTCATTTCACGATAGCAGAAATTTCCGGATCCGAATTGGTGCCTCCGAGCATCATGGTGCGGTACTTAACGTCCATGCTGACTGTGGGAAGGCAAGGTCGAATCGAGGCTTCGTGACGCGTTTTCCCGCCGCGGCGAGCGAGACCTGCTGAGCCAGCTGGCCTTGCTACGCTGCGGCGGAATTGCACAGAAAACCACAATATCCAGGAGTTCGTGAACGTAAGGTTCCGGGGCGGCCTGCGTCAGTCAGTGCTGGAGCTAGGCCTGATGGTGTCGGCATCGTTGTCACGAATGTCGAAGGGAAGTGAGAAGCCATGAGGTACTTTCAGGGAGCTTGCTTCATTGTGCTCTTGGCGACCTTCTGGCCCGCCGCGGGGCGGAGTGAGGAGCCACGAGGCAAGGATATCGTCAGCCTGGGCAAGCAGGCGACGGCTCTGGTTCAGGTCGACTCGCCGAGACGAGAAGAGGGGAGCTCAGGCTCGGCCTTCTGCATCGACAGGTCGGGCTTGTTCATCACCAATGCCCACGTCGTTCGTGATGCGGAGGGGGGACGGGCGGACTTGCGGCTCGTACTGGACCCGAGTAGCGGCTCAAAGCGGCCTATCCTCCGGGCCAGGGTTCTTCGGGCCGACGATCGTCTCGACCTCGCGCTGCTGCGGGCGGATCCGGGCGCCGATTTCCACTCACTGTCGTTGGGACGTGACGAAGACCTCACCTTGACGATGCCCGTGACGACGTTCGGATTCCCGTTCGGCTCCGTGCTGGCCTTCCGGCGCGACGGCTACCCGGACATCACGGTCCTGGAAAGCAAGATCACTTCCTTGCGGAGGGACGAGGGCCGCCTGGAGCTTATCCAGTTCGACAACCAGCTCAACCCGGGAAATTCGGGCGGCCCGGTGCTGGGGCCCGACGGTAAGGTCGTGGGTGTCGCGGTGGCGACGATCCCCGGCGCCGCGACCAACTTCGCTATCCCCGTGGGAAGGCTCCGTGCCTTCCTCGAGGCGCCCGCACTCGTGTTCGACCCTCCCTCGCTGCCCTATAAGGATCGCTTTAACCGGGTGACGTGGACGCTCAAGGTCCAGCCCGCGTCCCCCACCGGCTCGCTCCCAGACGGGCTCTCCGTCTCCCTGAAGGTTGCGACCGACGTCACGCCGCCGCGGACCTTCACGGCGACACCGGCGGGCAACGGCAGCTTCCGGGTGTCATTCACGCCCGTTCCGAAAGACGCGGAACCGCCTGTGGAGCTCCGTGTGCTGATCGCCGGGACCTGGGTTGAGACGGCCGTCCCCGATCGGCTCATCCGAGTCGGCAGGGCGTCTTTCCTGCTGAGCGACGTTCAGCAGCTCAACGACAAACCGCCCAGGGTCCTAAGCCGGAGGGGGGAGATGGCGGTCGGGCCGATCGAGGGCCTGGGTAAGGCGAATGTGCGCGTAGGCCCCAAGGGGAAAACGAGGACGATCGACCTGTCCCTGGCGAGCGTAATCCAGGTCGCGCCGGCGGCCGCCCGCAAGCCTCTGGCCGCGATCGAGGCCACCGTCGATCTGAAGCGGGGAGAGACGATTCTGGCGACACGAAAGAGGCGGCTGGAGTTGCCCGGGGCTCCCGTGCTGCTCGTGAACCGCATGACCGGCGAGGCCGCGATCATCCCGCGGCCAGCACCGCCGGTCATGCGCAGCGCGGACCCGGCGACCGAGAATGTCAAGCTCGTGTTCGGGGGCGTCCTCCAGGCCGACGGCGTCCCGCGCGGCGCGGGCAACTCGATCAGGCCTCCCGACGTTCGCTTGGGAGACGCGCTGCTGGGCGGTAAGCCGGAGTCCCTGACGGAGGTGGCCCGGCTCCGGGGGCATACCGGAAGCGTGGAGAACGTCGCTGTTTCCC
Organism: uncultured Planctomycetaceae bacterium; assembly: GCA_963833985.1. Classification (GTDB taxonomy): domain Bacteria; phylum Planctomycetota; class Planctomycetia; order Isosphaerales; family Isosphaeraceae; genus Aquisphaera. The sequence continues at coordinate 2,434,748 of CAWIAD010000001.1, read as the reverse complement.
CGGACGGTCGTCATCTGCTCTCCTGCTCTGGAGACAGATCGGCGATCCTCTGGGATCGCGAGACCGGCCGGTTGATCCGGCGCCTCGGCCGCGGCATCGCACCGCTGTCGGCCGTCGCCTTCTCCCCGGACGGCCGCCGCATTCTCTCGGGCCATTCGGATCGAGTGGTCCGCCTCTGGGATCTCGAATCGGGCGCCCTGGTACGCGAGCTCCGCGGGCACAGGGAGGTGGTCTTCCAGGTGGCCTTCTCCCAGGACGGCCAGCTTGGTTATTCGACCAGCGGCGGGACGAGTCACCTGGCAGATGGTACGGATTCGGCCGTTCGGGTTTGGGACCTTGAAACGGGACGCGAGGTCGGGCAATTACCGGGACACAGGGGACGGGTCTTCGGCCTGGCGGTATCGCCCGATGGCCGACACGTCCTGACCGGTGGAGACTCCAGACTGATACTATGGGATGCTGAGACGAGGCGGCAGATCCGCGTCGTGGGCAATCACGATGGAACGTTGAGCGCCGCGGTCTTTCTGCCAGACGGGCTGCGAGCCGTCTCTGCCAGCTACGACCGGACTGTCCGGATCTGGGACTTGAACAGTGGTCAGCAGCTTCATCGCTTCGTCGGTCACCCTCGAGAGGTGACCTGGGTGGCTGCCTCGTCCGATGGCCGTCTCCTCCTCTCCTCGGATTACAACGCGCCCGAACTACGGCTCTGGGACATCGAGTCCCAGAGACAGGTCGGTCAATTGGCATGGGAGAACGCTAGTCCGACCCGCGGTTGTTTCACGCCCGACGGCCGTCACGCCGTCTGGGGAGGGAGCGACGGGACCGTGCGTGTCTACCGCCTGCCCGAGTTCGACCGCCAGAAGCGCGAACAAACCGAACCGCTGGTCCGGAAACTCGACGCTAAATTGAGCGACCTGGTGGTCGGCGGCGGGGGCCGCTACTTGATCATGACCCTGAAGGAGGCCCGGCAGGTCGCCATCTTCGACGTGAATTCTGCGGAGATCGTCAAGCGAATCGATGTCCCTTCGGACGAAGTGCTCATCGCGGCGGGGGCGGAGAGGCTCATCCTCCTGTACCCCTCAGAGGGTGTATTTCAGCGCTGGAATCTCAAGAAGATGACCCTCGAGGTCAAGGCAGAAAAACAGCCGATCTCGGGCCGGATCCACAACATCGTGATGGGGAGCGACTCCGAAGCACCGATCCTGGCGTTCTGGAGCGCCTCGCAGAGGAATGAGCCCGCCGCGTCGGGGCCCGCCCGGTGCAGCTTCATCGATCCGATGACCTTCCGCGTCCTCAAGATCGAGCCGCCCAGGGCAGGGAGTCCGATGGGAGGTGCCTGGACCTCTGAGGGGAGCTTCCGGATGTATTGCCAGTCCGGCTCGGATCGCATACACCTCCGCGCCTCGCCCGGCGGGACCCTCTTCGGCTCATGGTGCGTCAGCCACGGCCCGTCCGGCCTCCAGACCATCGCAATCGAGGGGCGGACGGTCCGCCTGGGGTATGAACACAACGCGCTCGGCCACGTCGTCCCCGGGGCCGACGGCCGGACGATCTTCACCGGCACAGGCGAGCGACGGAACGCCGACGGCAATCCCTTCGAGAGGGTGAATGGGCGGTCGCCGTCGCCCGAGAGCCTCATCCCCTCCACCGACCCGAATTATTACCTGGCCGTTGCGGGAATCAGTCGCGGCGGGGGGCAGACCTCGGGCTCGGTGTCGGCCACGGTCCGGCTCACGAGCAACGGGGCCGAGCTGGCGACCGCCCGCGGCCTGGACGAGATGGCCGACGCCGCGGGAGGTTCGGCGGGCGTCGCCGATGGCATGACGCTCGACCGGCGCTTCCACTTCATCCCGGCGGCCAGCCTCCTGGTCACGGTCCCCCCGAGCAACGATCGCCTGGTGCTCCGCCGGCTGTCACTCGACGAGGGGATCGCCCGCCCGACGACGCCCGTGCTCGTCGTGACGTCACCCTCCGACCTGCCGGCGCGGCGCGGGCAGAAGCTCAGGCACCAGATCCAGGTCCGCTCGAGCCCGGGCGGGGCGACGTTCGACCTGTCCCTCGGCCCGGACGGCCTGTCGGTCTCCCCCGACGGCCTCATGACCTGGCAGGTGCCCCTGGGCGCCGAACCGAAGGAGTATGAGGCGATCGTGACCGTCGGCGATGTCTCGGGCAAGCAGATCTTCCACACCGTCCGCATCAAGGTTGAGTAGGCCCGAGCGACATCGTCCGTGATCCGCGTACCGGGTCCTGGAATCCGGCGCGGTGCTCAATCCGCGTAACCATCCGGAGCCATCAGCGATGAAGATCGATCCGAAGCAACAGGGGCATCTCCCGAAGGTCGACGAGCCGTCGCCGTTTCTCAGCCCGGACGGGCGGTTCCGCGGCTGGCGAGTGACCCTCCCCGGTCGTCACAGCCTGGCGACGCCGGCGGTAGTCGACGGCCGCGTCTTCATCGGCGGCGGGTTCGGCAGCTACGACTTCTATGCCTTCGACGCCCGCGACGGCAGCCTCGCCTGGCAGTACCAGACCTCTGACGACGGGCCTACCGCTGCGGCCGTTGCCGAGGGCCATGTCGTCTTCAACACCGAGAGTTGCGAACTGGAGGTGCTGACCGTTGAGGGCACCCCGGTTTGGAAAAAGTGGCTGGGCGACCCCCTGATGAGCATGCCGGCCGTCGAGGCGGGGCGAATTTACATGGCCTATCCCGACTCCCGGGGCGAGCGGCAACACTACCTCGCCTGCTTCGACCTTCGCACGGGGCAGGAATACTGGAAGCAGCCGATCGCCGGCGAGATCATCACGGCCCCCGTTCTCGCAGGCGAGAACGTCCACTGCGCGACCCTCGACGGCACGCTCTATTGCATGCGCAAGGAGGATGGCCACGTTTTGTGGCAGGAGCCACGCAATGCCACCTCGTCGCCGGTGGTCTGGGAGGGGGAATGCTTCTTCAGTCAGCGTCAGGAGGTGAAGGAGGGCGACCCGGTACGGCCTGACGTCTACCAGGCCGAGCATCTCGCCGCGCGGCGGATGCGCGACGCGGCCTACCGGCGCTATGCGGGGTCGGCCCGTAAGGCCGACTACCTCGATCACGCCAAACGAGTCCGAGGCTCGCCCCGATACGCGGCCAGCTTCAAGGCCGACTCTGCCGTTGGATTCGGCTCTGCGAAGGGGGATGCGAAGATGGCCCAGGCCATGCACAACCTCGGCAAGGGCCATGTCCATGAGATCTGGACCTACCAGGGTTCGAAGCCCTTCGTCTACCGGGGACGGCTGTACGCGGCCCACGGCGACACTGTCACCTCGGCCGACCCACGCTCGGAGACGATGTACTGGAAGACGAAAGTCGGCACCGGACAGCCCGAGGGTGAGGAATTGCTCGACAGCCCGCTGACTCCCCCCGCCATCGCCAATGGGAAGCTTTACTTCGGGACCGTCCACGGCGAGGTCCATTGCTTGTCGGCCGAGTCCGGAACGACGCTCTGGAGTGTCCCGATCGGCGAACCGATCGTGTTCCAGCCGGCCGTCGTGGCAGGGCGTGTCTATATCGGGACTGACTCCGGGACGCTCATGTGCATGGAGACGGGTGAGGACGCCGACGATGGCTGGCAGATGTGGGGGGCCGATGCTGCCCATAACGGAAAGACCGATTGAGACCTCTGACAATATGGCTGGTTACCGGAACCGATGGCGTGGGCAAGTTTCCCAGTATTCAGACCTGGGCACGGCTCGGCTCTTTGCGAATGTAGGCTAATCTCGGCGGGTCGGTCCGCTGAGCTTTCATGCGGGGCTCCCTGGAGTCTGTAATGACGACCTATGAGAGCGGCTCGGGTCGCCCGATTCTTTCATAACGTCGGGCCAGTGACCCAGCCTGGAGATCGATTTCGGAATCGGTCAGGGAAACCGGTGTCAGTTCATTTATAGGGAAACCGGTGTCAGTTCATTTATGGGGAAATCAGTGTCGGTTCATTTATTGGCAATTTAAATGAACTGAGACGAATTTCCCCCCTGACACTAATTTCCCCCCCTGCTCAGGTGCTCGTGGCGGCCGACTCTGGTTCTGTCCAGGCAAACTCATACTCCCGCACGCATGACTCGAGCGAAAACCGCTGTGCCTCAGAGGCGCGGCCTGCTCAGGTGCGATCACCACAAGATCTTCTTTTTTGCATTTCCATGAAGCTCGTCTCGAGAATCTCCGTTCATGGTGTCAACCAAGTGCTTGTACCAGTTGCTCCACCCACTTGAAATTACCTTCGGTCGCCCATAATGTCAGGTGCGCCGCGGCTCCATGGAGTACGGTGTAATCGCCATCCAGAGATACCATTTTATGCAATTTGCACCGAATCAAAGGACGTGTCAATGAGCGATTCCGAGACAGAAGTTGATGGGCGGGGAGAGCCGACCCAGACGCCTGCCGTACCGACTACCGTGAAGGCCGTTCGGCCGAGTTCAACAGCGATCGGTAGCGCGCTCGTGGTCGGCGTTCTCATTGCCCTGGCAGGAGCATGGATCGCGTGCACGGTCGCGGACCGCTTCCGCATCCTGGAGAATGTGGAGCATGGCACGAAGTTTCGGGGAACTCGCCTTGTGATTGGAAATGCGGCTCAAAATGCGGCGGTCGCCTACGGCTTGCTCGGCGCTTTCCTGTCGCTCAGTCTTGCTCTCGCCGCAGGCTGCTTGCTGCGGAGATTCTCACTGACTCGGACGCTGACCGCTTGCCTGGTAGGCATCGTGCTCGGTGGCCTGTTCGGCGCCGCGGCTTCTTACGCAGTAACACCGCTTTATTTCAATCGGCTCGGAACGGCAGATTTCACTCTGTCGCTGCTTATTCACCTCGCGATCTGGTCCGCCGTGGGAGCTGCGGGTGGGGTTTCCTTCGCTGCTGGCTGCGACACTCGAAAGGCGTTTGCAAGGCCTTTGATCGGTGGAATCACTGGCGGTGCTCTGGCAGCGTTGTTATTCGACGTTTGCGGAGCCTTCCTTCCGCTTGCCCGCACCGAGAGACCGCTCCCGGAACAGGCTGAAACCCGGCTGGCCGCCGCCGCCCTCCTGAGCGTATTCGTCGTGTTCGGTACGGTGATCGTTGCGCTTCAGGAGCCGCGAGCGAAAGTGCCCAGGGCTGCTGGAGAATAAGAGGCATGACACCCGCCTGAACCACCTCCATACTCCAGCAGGCTGACTGCCGCTCCGGTATGGGAATCCCGGCGGATTTCCTGCACTCCTTGCATGACGTTGAACGTCGCTTGTTGTGTGTCCTCGCGGCAAACTCCGCAAAAGAAGGCAGACCGGAGATACTCTCCGGCCTGCCTTGCTCATGAGACCCTTGTGGGAAAGCGGATTGCAGATCAGTAAGAGTCTGAGCTGATGACTTCGCCGTTCGCCCTTGTTGAAAGGGCCCACCAGATGGGGCGGCTGATGCTGTTCTTGATGAACTGAACGTGGCCGTCGGCCATCGTCACATTCACTCCGCCCGGGTGGGTGCTCGTCGCGGGTACCGACCAGGAGGAGTCCGTATTGTTGCCGACGCTACCGCTCACGCTACCAGGACCTGTTCGGGATCCGTTGAAGATCGATTCGTTCGGCGTCTGGACCGAGTTGAACATCGTGGCGCCGGGGATGCCCATGATCCACCTGTAGCCACGATAATCGGGAATCTTCTTGGGCAGTTGCTGCTGAAAAATGGCGGCAATCGCCTGGATGTCAGTCGCTACGGTATTGGCCGCATTAGGGATGGCACTGACGTCGAAAACGTGACCACTCGCCGGCACATAACTGGCGGGAGTAAAGGCCATGTTGCCGCGATACAGGGTACCGTTTCCACCGTTCGGCCCGCTGCGGTTATAACCCGAACCACAGCACCCGACCAGTTGCTCGGCAAACGCCATCGTATTGCTTGTACCGTCAGTCACGCTCTGCATGCCGTATGACTTCCAGATCGTGAAAAGACCGGTGGTCTCACCCTGGTTCTGTACGACCGAGGTGGTCACCTGGAAAGCGGGCATGTAAGTCGTGGTGCCGAAGCAAGCTGCGTAATTGCACAAGTTCTGAATGCCGGAGTACGGATCGGACGGGCAGAGGAACGCGTTCAGCTTGGTGTTGTAAGCCGTGTAGTTCCAGGGTTGCGCAGCACCGAAACCGGTGTCCGGGCAGATGAGCAAATTGCAGGAGTTGAAGACCGGCAATTGCTCAAGATACTGTAACATCATGGCGAAGCTGCTGTAATTCTCCCACTCGTAGGGCCCGGTGACTGTCGGATAGTTGGCGGTGGGATCCATCTGGGGGGTACCGCCCATCGGAAACGTGTTGTTGGTCGAGTAATAATTGTGCAAGGCCAGGCCGATCTGTTTCAGGTTGTTTGTGCACTGAATACGCCGGGCTGCCTCGCGCTGATTGCACGGCCGGAAGCAAGAGCGAGATCAACACTGCGATGATGGCGATGACCACCAGCAGCTCGATCAGGGTGAAACCTCGTCTGCAACTGCGCAACATGGGTCGCCTCTCGGTTGGACGCAACGTGGTAAGAGCACACACAGTCGTTCGTAGCTACCTTGGTTGCGAAGGATCCTTCAGCCTGAGTCGGCGGCCGGATCGGTCGAATCCGTCCCTGATTCGTTTTTCAGCTCGCTCGGAGCAATTGCTCCGAGTGAGGGACTCTCGCTCTCATCTCGAATGAGGCAATCGCGCCCGGAGTGGTCAATCGCTCAAGTACCTGTTCTCTCAGAGACGGATTATTCGGCACATCGAGCCTTCGCGCTCAGCTCGCGGGTTTCTTGCGGGCAGCCTTGCCTTTTCTTGACTTGCTCTGCCTCTCCAACATTTGCTTTTGATACTGAGCCTTGACTTCTGCTTTTTGATCCGCGTCGATCTGCGGCGCTTCCTCAACCATTCCGTCCGCTTGATTCGAACCGCATCCGCTCAGACCGCACAGGCATAGTGAAAGTAAGCCAGGAGCAGCTACCACGAGGAAACGTGAGTAGAGAACGCGCACCACTGACTCCTTCCAAGAAGCGAGGTTCTTTTCGGCGTGATGGAGGCGGCTGAACCATACGAACCCAAGGCAACCCGAAGGCAGAAGTATGAGCGGAGATCGCGGCCCAACGATAACGCGGGATTAAGAAGAAGATATGATACTCTCACACAGAATTCGCGAAGAAGTGTGCCGGGCTCAGTTCAGCACCTGCCTTGCTTTTGGTGCGTCGGTGACTCAGGGATAGCCGGATCAGCGGTCTGTTCTATCTTCTATGCGCAAGGTTGAGATCTCGGATCAGATCAAACGGCTCGCTGCTCGCGACGGCTGTCGACGGCTTCTCAACCCAGGCCGCCCGTCGGCGATTGCTGGCGTGAGAACCGCACCGCCCGCAGGGCCCGGACCGGACGCCCCGATACTAGCCAGCCGCCGGTGCGGATTTCAATCGAAATCTCTGCAAAAAAACGCACCCAGCATATTTGGATTGGCAAGTCGAGTCCAGGCGTGCCGGGGACCTTGATCATTCGATGGTTGCAGAGGTCCTGCAAGATGCTCCGGGGGGGGGACGGCATCGGGGCGAAGTTTGCTGCCGAGACCGACCGAGAGGGATGGAAGAAAGGAAGGACCTCGCGCCGTAGCCGTGCCCTGCGCGAGTGCTCAGGCGCCCGGGACGCTGGTCTTTCGGTGATGACCTGGAAGTGGTGGCCGCCCGGCGGACCGGCTCCGAGCTGAGGTCAGGGGGGGAACCGGCCCGGAAGCAAGGGGCCTTTGGTCCACTGGTCGAGACTCGCACGCAGTCGCTGGAGTGTCTCCTGAGCGGACGGATCCTGCGTCAAGTTATGCTGCTCACGAGGGTCATCGGTGAGATGGTACAGTTGTTCGCCGACTTCCACTTCGCGGCGCATGTAGGACCACTCCGAGTCCTTGAGTGCGGCTCTTGGCGGAAGCTGTGCGGGAAGGCCCCAGTAGTTACGGTTCTTGACGTCGTTCGGAACAAGCTCGGAGAGACTGGCGGTCTGGACGGCACCCGATGCGGGGGATGGCTGATTCCAGAACCTTGTGAGGGAATCGCCTGCAAAGGATGATTCCGTCTTGAAGCCTGCCATATCGGCGATCGTGACGGCGATGTCGCGCAGGCTCACGGGAGCGCGGATGGCCAGGTCGGTGGCCGTTTTTGTGCTTGATGGCGGGATGATCAGCAGCGGCACGCGCAGCTCGGTCTCAAAGAGGCTGGAGCCGTGGCAGAAGATATTCGGATGCTCGCCGAAGCTCTCGCCGTGGTCGGAAACGACGATCAGCCAGGTGTGTTCAAGAATGCCGCCCCGGTCAAGCCTGTCGATCAGTTTGCCGACCTGTTCGTCGAGATCGGCGATGCAGTCGTCGTACGCATCGGAAGCGAACGCCACGCCGGAGGGTGACACCTTGGTTTTATCAATTTCCCACCAATGATGGATCAGCATGCGCTTATATGAGTCGTCGGGCTCATCGCCGAAACGATGGAGCCTTCCGGGCTTGAGCACATAGCGGTAATGAGCGTCATAGTAGTTCAAGAACGCGAAGAAGGGACGATCGGGCTGGTCACGTGCGGAGAGCCAATCGAGGACTTCTCGGTTCACTTCGGCTGCGTCCTTGCGGTTGCCAGCGAGCGCTTCCCAGATGGATTCGACGGCGTCGAAACAGCCGATGTCCTGGAAAAGTTCCTCAGTGAAGCCGGCCGAGTCCTGGTAACCTTCGAGCGCGCGGCGGACCATGACACAGGTATTGAGCGCTGTAAGCTTTGGAAAGATATAATCTTCATAATGTGTAAAGCCACGGGACAACCCGGAGCCGGAGGCACAGAACCACGTATTGGCGATGAACCCGGCGGTTGCGTAGCCGCGATTTCCGAGACAACCGGCGATCGTGGGCTGGTGGTCATTCAGCGGGGTGAGCCAGCCGAGAGAAAGCTCGTGAGGCCACAGCCCGGTGAACATGCTTGCGTGTGATGGAAGCGTCCACGAGGACGTGGAGCGGGCGCAGTCGAACCGGATCCCGCGGGTGGCAAGTTCGTTCAGTGTGGTGGTCGTTGCCCGGTTGTAGCCGTTGATGCCGGCGTGGCTGGCGGCCACGGTGTCGAGCACCAGCAAGAGAACGTTCGGTGACCCAGGGGGTGGCAGCGGTCTGGCGTTTTCGACGACCTGTCTGGAGTGATCACGATACCAGACCGAACCGGCGAGGATTGCCACGATCATCGATGGCAGAGAGAATCCGGCAAGGAGGAACGGTTGAAATCGCAAGCGGTTGCGTTCGATGATCGGGACGACCCTGACGGCGATTCCGGCGGCAATCAGCAGCAAGGCTACGGCATAAATCTTTGGGAACGCGGCCAGGAGCGCGGGGAGAACCGTGAAGGCGGCGAGCGCGCGAGTGCAGAACCAGCGCCCGCGGCGAGGCCAGATCAGGACGACAATGGAGCCGATTGCTGCCAGCGCGATGAAGATGCAAAGGTTAACGAGCGGGATGAGCCAGATGAAATGGTGGCTGAGCCTGAGGATCTGATCGGCATCGAGGAGACGCTTGCGCAGCAGGGTGACGACGACTTCCAGCAAGCCGGCAACCAGTCCGCTCCAGGCTGACAGCGCGACGATCGCTTGAAGCGTGGACCTGAGCTGGGAAGGGACCATCACTGTCGAGCCGCTCGCACTGCTGGTCCCGGTATCGACAGGGCTCGATCCGGTCATGGATAATTGTCGGATAGGGGGCGCGGGTTGGCGAAATCAACTTCGCAATGCGTTCCGTGGGTATTGGTGATCCCTACTTTCCGCACATCTCCCTTTGATTTCCCCGAATTCGACCTGAGGCCATCTTCTCAGACGCGGCCCCAGGGTCGGTAAACATCTACAAGTCGATCGGCACGGGGACCTTGTTCGGTTCAGATGGTTCGCCAACCGGACCGTTCCTGAACTCGAGCCATTCTTCGCCTTGTCTTATGACTTGGCAATGTCCAGCCGCGCGCCGCGATTCTCGCCGCGACGACTTGTGACACGGGCTATGAGCGTAAGTTGAGCGGCTCACAACTTACGTCAAGGCAAATTGTCATAAGTGAATCACAAGATTTTTTGTCCTTGACGTCCCGATCTCCTCCGCCATCATTGCGGCAAGCCCTGCGGCGGTCGGCCTGCTCCCCTCACGGCCCTGGAAGGCCCGGCGGCGGACACCGGCCAACTCGCTGCAAACCCTCCGGAGATGATCCGCATGAACGAACCTCAACGACCGCGCCAACCCGGCGAGACGGCCCGCTCGAAGGGACGCACGCGCACGCTCAACACGCGGCGGATTGCCGCCGTGCCCATCCTGGAACACTTCCTGAGTCGGCTCCGCCTTCGCGAGTTTCTCTGCGACCACCTGCCCCATGAGGACGGCCGCACTCGGGTCCCCACGGCCACGGCCTTGCTCGTCCTGCTGCGCAACCTGCTGATCTCGCGTGAGCCACTCTATGGTGTCGGTGAGTGGGTGGCCCGCCATGAGCCGAAACTGTTCGGGTTGTCCGATGTCCAAGTCGCCGCAATGAACGACGATCGAGTTGGCCGGGCCCTCGACCGTCTCTTCGACGCCAATCTCTCGGGGTTGGCCCTGAAGGTCGCGGCCCATGCCGTACGCGAATTCGACGTCAGCCTCGACCAGTTACACAACGACTCGACCACCATCACTTTCCACGGTGACTACGAGTCGGCGGAGGCGGAGCGAACCCTGCGGGGACAATTGCGGTTGGCGGTGACCTGGGGTCATAACAAAGACCACCGCCCCGACCTCAAGCAGCTACTCTACATCCTCACCGTGACCGGCGACGGTGCCGTCCCGGTGCACTTTCGCGTCGAGAGCGGCAACGCCACCGACGACCGCTCTCACCAGGAGACCTGGGAGTTGCTCTGTCAACTGACCGGACGCCGAGACTTTCTCTACATCGCCGACTGCAAGCTGGCCACCACCGAGAACATGGCCTATCTGCATCAGCGCGGCGGTCGGTTCCTCAGCGTGCTGCCGCGAACTCGCAGTGAGGACGGTGCCTTCCGCGGCGCCGTACTCCGGGGAGAGATCCAGTGGCGATGGACCCACGACAAGTACGACGACAAGGGACAGTTGACCGACCGCTTCTCGATCTGCAAACCTGCGAGCCAGACCACCGAGGGTTACCGGCTGATCTGGTATCACAGCACACGCAAGGCCGAGTTGGATGCGGAGGTACGGCTGACCCGGCTGGAGAAGGCGTTGAAACGACTGGACGAACTGCGTGCCAAGCTCGCCTCGTCCCGAACCCGGTACCGCAGTCGAGCCAAGGTCGCCGAGGCGGTCGAGGAGCTGCTCCGGGACTGTGAGGTCACCGAGTGGATCTCGGTCGAGATCGAGGAGCAGGTCACCGAAAAGTTCCGCCAGGAGCGACGCGGCCGGCCTGGACAGGACACGCGGTACGTCCGAGAGGAGAAGCTCCGTTACTCGTTGAAGCATCGGATTGAGTTGGAGCGACTGGATGAGGAGGCCCGCTGTGATGGCATTTTCCCGCTGGTGAGCAACGAATCGAAGATGACGGAGCAGGATCTGCTCTTGGCCTACAAACAGCAACCGGCCATCGAACGACGGTTCGAGCACCTGAAGACTGACTTCGTGGTAGCGCCTATGTACCTGAAGGAGGTAAGTCGGATTCAGGCCTTGCTCTGCGTGTACTTCTTCGTGTTGCTGGTCGAGGCGCTGTTGGAGCGAGAACTCCGCCGCGCGATGGAACGAGCGGGAATCGAGAGTCTGCCACTGTATTCCGAAGGTCGGGCCTGCCGACGCCCGACGGCTCGAAAAGTGATCGACCTGTACGAGGACGTTCAAGAGCATTCCCTGAAGGCTGGGAAACGCCCTCTTGAGGTCTTCAGCACAGAGTTAACTCGGCTCCAGAAGAGGATCCTGCGCCTGCTGGGGATACCCAAAGCCTACGAGATTTGAACCTGACAGGCCGAAAGACGGCACACGGAAATTAGGAGATAGTCAAGGCGAGATGTGCGGAAAGTAGGGTGATCCACGATGTTAGAGCGGTTTTCACTCGGATCGCAGACTAAGACCGGGGGGGCAGGCATTCCTGCCTGCCTGAGCAGGCCTGCCCTGGCAGACAGGAATGTCTGCCCCCCTTTCCAAGAACTCAGAAACTACTCGCAACCCGTCAGAACACCCCCCTGGACGATCAGCCTATCAGCGGCGAAATCGACTGGCAAGTTGAACGGGACTTCCGGTTCGAGCCGGGGTGTGTTGAAGTGTGGCGACTTCAGCGGGATCGTGACCCTGGATAGGATCGTCTTGAAGTCCTGCGAGATGGGTGGCGATATCTGGGAAAGGTGATGCTCGTAACGACTGCGGCGGTGCTCTCGAGCGGGGCAGGCAAACCAGCGCGGTGGAGAGCGCTCGGGGTTGGCTTGCTGGCGGCTGCTGTGGTGACAGCCGGTGGCTGGAGCTGGTGGAGTCATCGTCGTGATCAGGATGCGATGCTCGAGATCGAGAATCAGATGGCTGGCGGCCGATACTCGGCGGCTTGCCGGAGCCTCGAAGCACTGCTTGGGTGGAAGTCGGACGTCACCGGCAAGCTTCATTATCTGCTGGGATGGTGTGAGCTGCGCGCGGGCATCTCGAGGCAACGGAGAAAGCGTGGGCGAGAGTGGTGCCGGGGGCTGAGTTCTCGGAGCGCGCGATCCTGGGCCGGATGCGGCTGTTGCAGGACGACGGAAGGCTCGCCGAGGCTGAGCGGCTCGTGAGCGAAGCCGCCAGGGATCGGCGGAACAATCGAACATCGCTCATGGTAGGGCTCGTGCCGATATTCGTCGATCTGGGCCGGCATGATGAGGCGGCCGAGCTGATTGAGAATCGGTGGGAAGATTTGAACGCCCTGGGGCAGGGAGCGCTTGATCCTGCGATCAAGCTTTTACTTCTCCACGTTGAAGTGACCACCGGGGCGGCTTCGATCGACGCCGTGCGGACTTTACTGGACGCTGCCGTGAAGCATGCCCCCGACGATGATCGGGTGTGGCTGGGACGAGCCAACCTGGCGATCCGCACCGGCGATCTGAACGACGCGGAGCGGTGGCTGAAAGAATGCGAGAAGCTACGGCCCGACGATCGCGCCGTATGGCGGGCGAGACTGAAATGGGCCATGGCCAGAGGACGCATTGACGATGTGGAACGCGTCCTGACGCATGTGCCGCAGGTCGCGTCGCAACCTGTGGAGCAGCACCGGATCCACGCGTGGCTTGCCGGCAAGCGCGGTGATCTCGCGAACGAACGCTCGGAGCTGGAGCGACTGCTTGCGGCTGAACCTGGTGATCTCCCGGCTCTGGATCGTTTGATCGACCTCTACGAGAAGGAGGGCCAGCGGTCCCTGGCGGCCGAGGTGATTCAGAAGCGGAATGCCGCGCGTGCACTGCTGGGTCGGTATATTGGGCTGCATGGCCGGAAGCAACCGATCCGAGACGCTGAAGAACTGGCACGGATTGCGGAGCAGCTTGGGCGCAGGTTTGAGGCCCGAGGATTCTTGACGATTGCCGTCTTCCAGGAGCCGGAACGCAAGGACCTGAGGGAGAAGCTGCGGGCATTCGAATCCAGTGTGCAACGCTCGTCGCCGATTGCATGCAGACAGTGTCATCCAGATGGCAAGGCCGTGAGTTTGTCGCTGCCAGCGCCCGGCCAGATCGATTTCGAGGGCATCGATTGTGAAACGAATCACTGTGAAACGGATAATGGTTGGAACCTGGCAGGATTGTCGGGGTCGATCCCCGGTTTGCTCGCAGGGCGGCACAGCACACGAGGCTCAAGCACGAGGACCGCATGGGCAAGGTCTACGAGCAGCTTGACGAGACGCTGACCCGCTTCATCGAGCGGCAGCGCATCTTCTTCGTCGGGACGGCGCCCGATTCCCCGGACGGACATCTCAATGTTTCGCCCAAGGGACTGGACACGTTTCGAGTCCTTGGGCAGAACTCCGTGGCCTATCTCGACCTGACCGGCAGCGGCATCGAGACGGTCGCCCACTTGCGGCAGAACGGGCGAATCACGATCCTTTTCTGTGCGTTCGAGGGAAAGCCGCTCATTCTTCGCCTCTACGGTCGTGGGCGCGTCGTCGAGCCTGGCGACCCGGAGTGGGACGGACTGATTGCCCGGTTCCCGGAGTATCCCGGCGCACGCTCGGTGATCATGGTGGACGTGGAGCGGGCGGAGGACTCGTGCGGGTTTGCCGTGCCGCTTTACGAGTACCAGGGCGAGCGATCACAGTTGATCGAGTATGCCCAGAAGCAAGGGCCGGTGGGAATGGAGCGGTACAAGGCCAGGAAGAACCAGGCGAGCATCGACGGAGTGCCAGGGCTGCGGTCCGTAAGGGATGAGCTGCCATAACTCGTTCCGGTTTGCTTGCCGCCCTCGCGGCGCTGGGCGGGGGATCGCAGGAAGCTGAGCGATCGATCGAACTGTCGGCAACCGGCCAGGTTCCGCCGCCAGGTCCGCGTGGCACAGTCGCATCCGCGTTTGCTATGATGGCTTGCGGAGAGCTGGCATCTCCGGTCTCGCAGGAACGGCCCCATGGAATTCTCCGCGGAACCTGGCCAGGCCACAACGCTGGGAGACGGCCATCCCGTGGCCGCTCAGGACACGGCGGAGGACCGGCTTGATGACCTGCCGTTGCAGGTGGGCCGCTACCGGGTGCGCTCACTCCTGGGTGAAGGTGGGTTCGGCAGGGTCTACCTTGTCCATGATGAGCAGCTCGAGCGCCTGGCCGCGGTGAAGGTGCCGCACAGTGAGTACGTGCCCGGACCCGAGGCCGCGGAGTTATACCTCGCCGAGGCACGCGCGGCCGCGCAGCTCGACCATCCCCATATCGTTCCGGTCTACGATGTGGGCAGCACTTCCGAGTATCCCTGCTTCATTGTTTCCAAGTACATCGAAGGCCGGACGCTTGCCCAGCAGATCAAGCTCCAGACGACAATCCCCGCGGACGCGGCGCAAATCGTGTCGCAGGTGGCCGAGGCGCTTCATCACGCTCACGAGCGGGGCATCGTGCACCGGGACGTGAAGCCGGGGAACATTCTCGTCGACCTGTTCGGCCGTCCCTTCGTGGCGGATTTCGGCCTGGCCCTGCGCGAGGGGCACCTGCGCGGGGACCGGCTATGGGGGAACGCCCGCGTACATGAGCCCGGAGCAAGCCCGTGGCGAGGGGCACCGGGTGGACAGGCGGTCGGATGTCTTCAGCCTGGGGGTGGTGCTGTATGAGTTGCTGACCCGGCAGCGGCCGTTTCCCGGACGGACCGTGGCCGAGATCCTTCGCCTGGTGGCCGAGGCCGATCCGCGTCCTCCCAGGCAGTGCGACGCCACCATTCCCAGAGAGCTGGAGCGGATCTGCCTGAAGGCGCTGGCGGGACGAGCCACGGAGCGTTACGCCACCGCCCACGCGCTGGCCGACGATCTGGAGCACTTCCTGGTTGTGGCGGCTCGCGGCTCGGGCTCCGCTTTCGTCCGTGCCAGGGGCGTTTCACGTCAGCCCGCTTCGCTGGCGGTATCGGGGCGCCCGCCGGCCGGCTCGACGAGCGCGAGCAGCATGCCGATGGTGGTCATCCCGCGCGGGCTACGGTCCTTTGACGCCGACGATGCTGACTTCTTTCTCAGCCTCCTACCAGGCCCGCGCGACCGCAACGGCCTTCCCGAAAGTATTCACTTCTGGAAGTCCGGCCTGGAGCAGGCGGCGCCGGATGCGGCCTTCCCGGTCGGCGTTCTGTACGGGCCCTCCGGCTGTGGCAAGTCTTCGCTGGTGAAGGCCGGGCTGTTGCCACGGCTGTCCGCGAGCGTGATTCCGCTCTACATCGAGGCGACGGCGGAGAACACCGAGGCCCGGGTCAGCGCGGCGCTGCTCGGCCGGTTCCCCGCGCCTGGCGCCGCCGACAATCTGGCGGAGGCCGTGGCCAGCCTGCGCCGGGGCGTGGGGTTGCCGGAAGGCAAGAAGCTGGTGCTGGTGCTCGACCAGTTCGAGCAATGGCTGCATGCGAGGCGCGAGTCTCCCCAGGGAGATCTGATCGAGGCCTTGCGCCAGTGCGACGGCTGCCGCGTGCAGTGCCTGGTGCTGGTGCGAGACGATTTCTGGATGGCGGCGACACGGTTCATGGGCGCGCTGGAGCTTCCCTTGATCGAGGGGAAGAATGCCGCGGCCGTGGACCTGTTTCCGGTCCGCCACGCCGAGAAAGTGCTTGTGTCCTTCGGCCGCGCCTTCGGCGCATTGCCGGACCTCCCCGGCGAGCTGGCGCGGGAACAAAAGCATTTCGTGGAGCAAGCGGTCGCCGGACTGGCCCAGGAAGGCAAGGTCATTTGCGTCCGGCTGGCGCTCTTTGCACAGATGATGAAAGAGAGGCCCTGGACGTCGGCCTCGCTGCGCGGCGTGGGAGGCACGCTGGGCGTTGGCGCCACCTTCCTGGAAGAGACCTTCAGCGCCTCCGGCGCGGCACCGGAGCACCGCTATCACCAGCAAGCAGCGCAGGCAATCCTGCGATCGCTCCTGCCTGGGGCGGGAACCGACATCAAAGGGAACATGCGATCCGAGACCGAGCTGCTGGCTGTCTCGGGTTATGCCGGCCGTCCCGACAATTTCCAGAACGTGCTTCACCTTCTGGACACCGAGCTGCGGCTGATCACGCCGACCGATCCCGAAGGGGTGGGGCAGGCCGTCGTGCCGCGGCTTCCCGGCAATCCGGAGCAGTCTCTGCCGGCCGCCGGGGACACCGCCGCGCCGGCAACGATGAAGTACTACCAGCTCACCCATGATTACCTGGTTCCGTCGTTACGTGACTGGCTGAACAGAAAGCTGCGCGAGACGCGAAGAGGGAGGGCCGCGTTGCTGCTGGCGGAGCGCACGGCATTATGGAGCGGCCGGCCGGAGAATCGCTTTCTGCCACCGTGGTGGGAGTGGCTGTTCGTGAGGCTCTACACCCGTGAGCGCGAATGGACGACTCCCCAGCGCGCCATGATGCTGCGCGCCGGGCGCCACCACACAACCTGGGGGCTGCTCCTCGCGGCCGGTTTGATTGCGACCTTGCTGGTGGGCTGGGAGGTCCACCGCCGGCAGCGTGCCCAGGTACTCATGGGCCTGCTGCTCTCGGCAGCCACAGAGGACGTCCCGGAGATCGTGAGCGAGATGTCCCCCTACCGTGGCTGGGTGGACGGGTATCTGCGCACGGCCTACAACCAGGCGCAGTCCAGCGGTGAGGAACGCCGCCGGTTACACACCAGCCTGGCGCTCTTGCCGGTGGACCAGAGTCAGGTGGGCTACCTGTGCGACCGGCTGCTGTCCGCATCCCCCCAGGAAGTGCTTGTGATCCGCGCGGCATTCAGGCCCCACGCCGCCGAGGCCGTTCCGCGCCTCTGGAAGGTGTTCGAGGCGAGCGGCAGCTTTCCCGGCGAGCGTCTGCGAGCCGCCTGCGCGCTGGCGGTCCATGCGCCGGAGGACAGCCGCTGGCCAGCGATCAGCCCGGGAGTGGCGGCGCGGCTGGCGGCCGAGCCCAGCCTGGTGATTGGACGCTGGGCAGATGCGTTGCGGCCGGTCCGGATGCACTTGCTCCCGCATCTGGCGACGCTGCTGCTGGAGTCTGGGCAAGATTCCGCGGCACGGAGGAACATCACCGTGTTATTCGGCGCGTACGCCGAGGGCGTGCCCAACGCCTATTCGGTCCTCGAGGACGAGGCAAGCGGCCGGCGCGTCCAGCAGGCTGGGGATGACGAGCGGCTGGATGCTCAGCGCCGCCAGGCCGATGCCGCGGTGGCGCTGGCGGCTCTCGGCCAGTGGCGGCTTGCCATCCCACTTCTGCGGCACGCGCCCGACCCCACGGTTCGCAGCTACCTGATCGACCGATTGGGCTCTGGCGGGGCTGAACCGAAGGGGCTTGAGCCTCTGCTGGCGGCGCAGGGCGATGTCTCGATACGTCGGGCGGCGCTGCTGGCCCTTGGCGAGTTCGCGGATGACCGCTTGCCCTTGCCCGAGCGGCAACGGCTCGCGGGGCAGGTGAGAAAGCTCTTCCAGGACGATGCCGACCCCGGTGTGCACAGCGCGGCGGAATGGCTCCTGCGGCATTGGGGGCAGCACCGTGCCGGCGGCGATGCCTCGCCGACGCCGAGAGACGGCGCCGCACGCGAACCGGCGGGGGTTGGCTGGTTTGTCAATTCGCAGGGCCAGACAATGGTCGTGGTTCCGGTGGGGCAGTTCCAGAGCGGGGCGGGCGAGCGGGACATGAGAAAACAGTGCCTGGTGGATCATCGTTTCGCACTGGCCGCGCGGGAGGTCACGGTGGCGGAGTTTCGCCGTTTCCGCGGTACCTTCAATCGCGACGGAAACTTCGCCAGGACCGACGACTGCCCGGCGCACAACGTCTCGTGGTACGACGCGGCCGCGTACTGCAACTGGCTCAGTGCTCAGGAGGGCATTCCCAGCGACCAGTGGTGTTACCTGCCAAACGCCCAGGGAAACTACGCTGCGGGGATGAAGCTGAAACGCGGCTATTGCCGGCTCCAGGGCTACCGGTTGCCGACGACAACGGAGTGGGAGTACTCCTGCCGTGCCGGTGGCTACACGCGGTGGTCGCTGGGCGAGGCGGAAGACCTCATCCCGAAGTACGCCTGGTTCATCGGCAACTCCTGGAGCCGGCTGCACCCGGTCGGGCAACTCCGTCCCAACGACCTGGGGCTGTTCGATATGCACGGCAATGCCTGGGAGTGGTGTTCCAACCTCGAATCGAGCCAGGCGCCGGCAAGCCAGCCAGTGCGGATGCGGAGGCGGTCGTCACCGACGCGAACAATCGCTCGGGTCGCGGCGGTGCGTTCGGACACGGACCGCTGGCGATGCAATCGGAAAACGACATGGCCATGGAAGCACAGAGCCAGGGGGGCGACCTCGGCTTTCGGCCGGCTCGAACGGTCCCCTGATCAGGCTCGCTTGAATGGTTGAATTGTGCGGTGATGTGCCGTACACTCGCACCGCGACTTCGCGAACGAGCGCCGGCAACATGTCCGTGGCCCGGCCCTTGTCGTACCCATCTGCCCTCCGCCTCGGCGGACCCCCAAGACGTTCGTTTGCACCCAGGAGCCCGATTCCATGCCAGCGCTCATGAGACTTGTCGGTCCGCCGGTGGCGCGTTACTTCAGCCCCGGTCCGGACGACCTGATCGACACTCTGATCGACGGCACACCCATGCCGGTTAGCGTGGAGGTCTACCCGTTCGTTCCCGCGAAGCGGATCACCGGTCAAGCTCTGTCCATCAACGGCCAGGCACGCGACTTTACCGGAGTGACGGGACAGAATCCGACATCTCTTCAGTTCGACCTGGGAGGCGATCGCTGCGAGACCGTGGGCGGCATCAACACCGCGATACTCTCGGTCACCGACGACGCCGGCGCGACGACTCATTTCTCGCTCCGCTATTTCCGCATGGCCGTACCGGATGAGGAGGGAACCAACACACAAAACCCGCATACCACCAAGCCTGGGAAATAGCCATGAAACTGACCGTCGGAATGGCGACCTACCGCGACTTCGACGGAGTTTACTTCACCATCCAGAGTCTCCGGCTCTACCAGGACATGGAGGACGTGGAGATCCTGGTGGTGGATAATTTCGGCTGTGAGACCACGCGGAGTTTCGTGGAGGGCTCCGCGGGCGGGCGATACGTGCTGGCGCCGCACGCGGTGGGCACATCGGCCCCTCGCGATCTGGTCTTCCGAGAGGCACGAGCGGAGCACGTGCTCTGCCTTGACAGCCACGTGCTGCTCTTGCCCGGTGTGCTGGCCCGGCTGAAGCGATTCTATCATGAACACCCGAGCTGCATGGACCTGCTGCAAGGGCCTCTCGTCGACGACGACCTGGAAAGGCTCAGCTCGCATTTCGAGCCGGTCTGGAGCCAGCAGATGTGGGGCGTGTGGGCGCTCGACGAACGCGCACGGGACGACATCGAGGCCCAACCCTTCGAGATCCCGATGCAGGGGCTGGGTCTCTTCTCCTGCCGCAAGGCCGCCTGGCCGGGTTTCCACCCGGCATTTCGCGGTTTTGGTGGCGAGGAGGGCTACATTCACGAAAAGTTTCGCAAGCTCGGCAGGCGCTGCCTGTGCGTGCCCTGGCTGCGCTGGGTCCATCGTTTCGGGCGTCCCTCAGGCGCTCCCTATCCCTTGCGGCTGCGCGATCGTATCACCAATTACCTGATTGGCCATCGCGAGCTGGGCCTGAATGAGACCTCCGTGCTCGAGCACTTTCGCGGCATCGCCAGCCCGTCCGAGATGGCGCGGGCCGAGAGCGACGCGGACGCCGTGCTCGCCAGCCCGGGGGCGCCGGCCATTCATCGCACGCCGCCGCTGATCACCTGCCTGTGTCCGACCTACGGGCGTTGCGGCACACCGTGGCAGCATTTGCTGGAGGAGTCGGTCGAGGCGTTCCTGCGCCAGAGCGACAGACACAGCGAGCTCTTGATCTTGAACGATGATCCCGCCCAGGAGATTGTCCTGGCTCATCCTCGCGTGCGGGTGGTGAACCAGCCGCGGCGGTATGCGACCCTGGGCGAAAAGTACAACGCCATGGTGCGGCTGGCCGGCGGCAGCCTGCTCGCTCCCTGGGAAGACGACGACATCAGCCTGCCGCACCGCCTGGACCTGTTGCGCGAGCGTCTGTGCGACCACGACTACGACAATCCTCGCCAGTACTGGTACCTCGACCGAGACGGACTGCACTGGGACCACACGATGGGCGTGGGGCACAACCTTTCGCTCTTTCGCCGTCGCGCCTGGCAGGTCGTCGAGGGCTATCCCGCGGTCACCGGTTCCCAGGACGCGGCGATGGACGAGCTTCTCACGGCGCATCCGAACGTCCGCTGTCGCGTCGACGCATCTCCGCTTTCCGTGCCGGACTGGTTCTACATTTACCGCTGGGGTGTGAGCCCCTGCCATCTCTCCGGCCAGCGCGACATGCAGGGCTTTTATGACGCTCTGGGTGCGGCCGCGAGCCAGCGGGGACGCTTTGAGCTGGAGCCTCACTGGCGGCAGGACTACTCGGCGCTCGCGGAGAGTGCCCGTTCGCGGTGGAACGAGGTATCGTCTCGCTCGCTCAACGTCCTTCCACAGGATCGCCTTGCCCTATCGACTTGCGATACCACGTACAAGCGCACCGCCAGCTATCTTGCAGGAACGGGCCGGGTGGAGGATTGGGGGTGTGGAGCGGGTTACTTCAGGCGATTTGTGCGCGCGGGCTGCTACGTCGGCATCGACAGCGATCCCTCGGCCGCCTGCGACCAGGTCGTCGACCTATCATGCCACACCTCCACGACCGACGGCATCCTGCTCAGGCACGTGCTGGAGCACGACGCACGCTGGCAATTGATTCTGCGTAACGCCCTGGCATCCTGCCGCCGCCTCGTCGTGGTGGTGCATACGCCGTTCGTGCGGACGACCACGGAGAAGGCACCCGCTTCCGCACAGCAATCGCCGACCCGCACGGAGATCCACTTCAGCAAAGCGGACCTGGTGCGCGCGCTGCACCACAGGCGGTTCCGGCTCGAGGAGAATGTGCCGACGCATTCGCCCTACGGTCGCGAGCACATTTTCTATGTGAGCAACGACGGGCCGGCCTGAGCCAGGCTGAGCGTCCCGGGCCGAAGGCGCTCGATGCATCAGGTAGGCTGGAACTGGCCACGAAAGTGAAGTGTGATGTCGGCAGCGAACCTGCTCAGGCTGACGGCGTTCGTGGAGGGAGCCACGGCCCTTTTGCTGCTTGTTTTGCCCGGGTTGGCCTTCAGGCTGCTTCTGGGACTGGAAGCCGCGGCGCAGGAGCTGGTCCTGGCCGGCCGAGTTCTCGGGGCCGCGCTGCTGGCCCTCAGTATCACCTGCTTGGTGGACAGTCACGTCACGGGCGGCCGTTCCTGCCCGGGTATTGTTTCGGGGCTGCTGATTTATAACCTGGCCGCGACCGCGATCCTTGCACATGCCGGGTGGTCGCTGCACGTTGCTGGCCCCGCGCTCTGGCCCGCGGTGCTGCTTCATTGCCTGCTGGCGGCCTGGTGCGGCGTACGCCGCTGGCGACCCGTCGCGTCGTGCGAGCAACGTTCAACGTTGTCATGATTCCAACACGGTGCGAATGGTCTCGATTGGCGGCGGATGGACTAAATGGAAGCAGGCATCGGCCCGGGCGCCGGAGACGTGCAGCCGGAGGAAGCCACCGGCGACGGTTGTCGCCGAGGCCTCGCCGCCGACGGACATCCGCTCGACCATGCCGGCGGCGGCCCGGAGCGGGCGTTCGAGGCCATCGGGCAAGTCGACGATCCAGCGCGGGCGGCCGGTCAGCGCGCGCACCAGGCGGGCGAGCTCGACATAGCCGAGATAAGGGCCTGCCAGGGCGTACCGCGCTCCCGGCTCGCCGGCCGTGAGCGCCCGGCGATGCGCGAGCGCGGCGACCCGCGTATCGAGGATGGGAATTCCTCCGCCCGGCAGCAGCGCGACACGTGTTCTTGCCAGCACGTGGACGAGCTGAGTCGAGGTGGGCTTCACGTCGCGTGCACCCAGAATCATGCCGGGACAGAGCACGACCGTGGTGAAACTGCCCTTCTGGTCATTCGCCTGCCGCACGAGCATCTCGGCATGGCGTTTCGAGCGTGCGTAGGGCGAGTCCACGCACGCCAGGTTCCACGGTGTGGCCTCATCGGCGGGGCATTCGAGTGTGCCCGCGGCCAGCGTGTGTAGTGTGGACGTGAGCACGAACCGCTCCACTGCCGCACGCCGGGCGATCTCGAGCAGGTGCCTGGTGGCGTCGACGTTGATCGCCTGGCTGAGCCCACGCGGATCTCGACCCAGGCTCACCCAGCCGGCCGTGTGAATCACGCCGCGGACTCCGTGAACGGCCCTGTGGCGCGTCTCCGGGTCGCGCAGGTCGCCAAGGAACCATTCGACGGCCGGATCGTCCGGTTGGACATGCGGCGCTTTCCGGGTGAGTCCCCGGACACGATGGCCAACCCGGGCAAGGTGCCGGGCGATGTGGCCGCCGACGAACCCTCCCGCACCGGTGACCAGTACCGGCCAGTCGCCGGGATGGGGTTCCAGATAGGCACCTGCTCCCACCATCTCGCTCACCGTGGCGACGTCCGCGGCAGCGTCGGGTCGGGCTGCCAGAGATACAGGAAGGTCGGCAGCTTGGTGCGGTCGAGCCCGGGATAGCTGAAGGGGATTGCGTCGCTGAGCCTGGGCGGGCTGGGAGCGATGGCATAGAGCGACCTGGCCGGGCTGCCGGCGCGGCTGTAGAGCACAATCTCGGCATCGTTTGCAGCCGCGAGCTGTTCCGCCTCGCGCAGGGTGTCGTCGATGTAGCCCAGCCGATCCACCAGGTGCAGCGCCTGGGCCTGGGTGCCCGTGACGACGCGCCCATCGGCAATCGTGTGCCGATCCTTCCCGGTGAGCGCCGGCCTGCGCAACGAGGCGGTCGACGAAGCGCTGGCGGAAGCCGTCGGCCATGCCTTGCAAGAGCTGCTTCGTCTCGGGCTCGAGCGGCCTGGTGACGTTGCCCATATCGATGAGCGGCCCTGCCTTGATGGAATCGTCCGCGACGTTGAGCTGCGCCATCGCGTCCTGAAGATTGACGTGATTGAAGACCACGCCGACCCCTCCGGTGATCGACGTCGGGTGGGCGACGATCCGGTCGGCGCCAAGTGCCAGGTAATAAGCGCCCGAGGTTGCCACGTCCATCAGGCAGGCGACCACAGGCTTGCGCGTCGCGGCCCGGAACCGCTCCAGCTCCGCCGTCATGATATCGCACGCGGTCACTCCACCGCCCGGGCTATGGATGCGCAGCACGACGGCCGCCACGCGGACGTCACTCGCCGCGGCCTCCAGCTTTTCGCGGAAGACCGCGACCGGGTTCTCGCCCGAGTCATAAAGCCCTTCCCGGTTCTGGTTCAGAAGCACCCCGTCCACGTCGATCAGGGCGATCCGCGGCGCCACCGGCCCGCGCGAGGCCTGCCGGATCACCGAGGCGATCATTGGTCCCGGATCGGCGGCCAGGGGCAGCTTGATGGACATCTCGCCGTGAACGTCCGCCTGCGCGGCCACATTCGCGGTCCCCTGAAAATAGCCCATCACGGGGAACGGATGCTGGCAGCCGCTGGCAACCAGTGGCGCCAGCAAGCTGAGCGATATCAGGAGCGTTTGCCTGCGATGCAGTCCGGCCATGAATGGCAATGGTCCGTGAGCCAGGAATCAGCCTGCCACCGGCGCAGGGCCTGCGCCCCTTGCCAGTTTGTATCGGTTGTACGAGTCCCGAACTTGCCCGCAAGGGCCTTGAAGCTGCTACAATCCGAACATGGGCTTCACCCTCTTGACCCTGAGCGCGTGTCTGCTGATGCGGGACCCGTCCGGCGGTCACGTCGAGCCGGCACACGCCCGGAATTCTGTCTACGTTGAAACGCTCCGGACGGGGTTTCGCGATGGCGACGCCACGGTTTCCTTCCCCGGCCCGATCCTGACGGATGGAATGGATGCCAGCCAGCAGCGAGGGGCTCTCCGGGGATTGGCGGGCTCCGAAGCGGCGCTGAAGGACCTGCTGCGCGACTCGGTCACGGCGCCCTACCTCTTGAAGGTGCGAGACCAGAAAACTCACGAAGCCACCGTGCGGATCCTTGATCTCTGGTTCGTGGTCCGCGGCGACCTGGATCGGCTTGACGCGCTCCAGATCGCCGGCCAGTCCAATGGTAAGGCCGTCGAAGCGGCCAACATGCGGTTCGAGAGCCGGATGCTCGGCAATGAAGTGCTGAAGGCCCAGGGCAAGACGACCCGGCATGAGCGCGACCAATCGATCGGGTACGTTCGCCTGGACGCCCGGATTCTCGACCGCATCGAGTTCCAGGTGATTGACGAGGTCGTTGTTACGCGCAGCGATGGATCAATGGTGATTGCCAGCCGCAGCGCCGCGACCTTTGATGCCGGCTTGAAGATGGCCAACCGCTGGCGGACACTCGAGCGTGGCGGCCAGCCCGGCGCATGGCAAGCTTACTCTGGGGGCATGAGCTACACGAAGATCAGCCGGCTCAAGCATCTCGAGGGCGCCCTGCTGGTAGAGCTACACGCGGCATTCAGCGAGCCGGACGCCTGGTTCCAGGGAAACCCGATCCTCCGCTCCAAGTTCGCACCGGTCGCCCAAGACCAGGTGCGCAAGCTGCGCCGCGAGCTGCTCAAGGAGCGTTCGAAGTCGACCCAACCCCCGACCGGGTCGCGCTGAGCACGCGCCAGAGTGCTCGTTCCATGAGCTGCGGCGGGACCGCTGCCGCCGGCTTCATCAGCAGGGGCTCCAGTTCAGGGCTGACTGGCCGGGCCGCTCCCGCGGGCGGGCGCTCCATGGCGAACGACCACGACACCGGAAGAGCACCGAGCAGGCGGTCCGCCTTCACGTTCAGCCGGCAGTCGTCGACCAGATTGCGCGGCAGCTCAATGACTGCATTCGGAGCATGAGTGCCGGGATTGCTGGCCGTTTGCGACCAGAGGAGCACCTGGAGTGCTCCTGTCTGGCAGTCGGCCAGGAAGGCGTAAGTGAGGATCACCTGCTGGTGCACTCCATTTTCCAGGAGCCGGGTGGGCGCACGGTAAAGAGCGAAGGTCGGCGTCGACATCACGATCCTGCCGCGAGCCAGTTCGGCCTCGGCCGAGCGGAGCACAACCCTGTCGACCAGGCCGAGGTCGAGGCCGGGCGCGTCGAGGTGTCGCGAATCCACCATGACGTCGGCACGGGAGCGGTCTGGCACGCAGAGTCCAACGCCGATGCGGCGAAGCTCGAAGCGCGACGGCTCGTCCGCCCTGGCGCGGACGTCGGCCAGGATGACGGTGCGGAACAGTGTGGCCGTGCGAAATGCTGATTGCGGCAGGGTGGACAGGTCGCCGGAAGCCAGCCGCGGGATCGATTTGATGACCAGGTGCGTCCAGCCCGGTGGTTCATGGTCGCCGATCACCGTGCCCGGAGCGATCGCTTGCAGTTCCGGCCCGCGCGCTGAAGCTTCCGGAAAAGCCGATTCCGCCCCGCCCGCCCAGACCAGCCCCGCGTGAGCGAGCACGATCCAGATCGCCCACATCCGGCCGTGCCCAGGCATCGACGCCCCTCCGTGTCAGGATCGGGTTCCACCGGTTCGCCGCCGTCAGCCCTGCCCGAAGCTGCAAACACACTACCCCTGAGGCACAGCCCTGTCGATGAGACTGCACGCCCTGTCCCAGTGATTCGTATGCCGCCCAGGGCTTCCGCGGATCGGTTTTGGCCGAGACGTTCACCGTGTCGATCGTCGGACTGATGACGGACGTGCCGGTTTGACGATACCCAGTGAGCTGAGGTCTTCATGAAATTTCCCATATACCTCAAATCACTCAAATTTCCTAGATGGTATAGTCAACTGGAGCAACCAAAGTTGTGAGTGAGTTGCCGCGATGCGCAGCAAGCCAAACGAGGTTCTCGTTGCGACGCCAGAAATGCCTGGTGAATCGTCACTTGCGATTGCCGCGGCAAAGGCGGGCGGTCTCGGTGCGGGAAGCGAAGCGGTCAGCCTGATGAGCGGTGACACCGTCGTCGGCCCGCTTCAGCCGATCTTGCCGCGCACCGGCCTGCCGGTCCGGGGACGGGGCAGGATCAGTCCGCGGGAAGGCGGAAATTCGCAACCCTGCGGAAGGACGTGGTGACCATGGCCGACTTGCACCGAGATGTGACTGGCGGGGTAACCCCGTACATTGAAGCCAGGCACCAGGAACAGGATCGAGCCCTCGGTCCACAGACCGGCCCGGCCGCCATCGCCATCGTGGGCATGGCCGCGCTCATGCCGGGTGCGGCAGACGTCGCGACCTTCTGGTCCAACTCGGTCGCGGGCCGCGACCTGATCAGCGAGGTCCCGGCCGACCGGTGGGACTGGAGGCTGTATTACGACCCGGATCCGAAAGCGCCCGACCGGATCTACTCGAAGTGGGGCGGTTTCATTCCCGACCTCCCCTTCGATCCGCTGCGTTACGGCATGCCGCCGTCCAGTCTTCCCTCGGTCGAGCCGGCCCAGTTGCTCGCGCTCGAAGTGGCGCGGATGGCCCTGGCTGATGCCGGCTACGAGCAGCGTGCCTTTCCGCGTGAGCGTACCAGTGTGATCCTGGGCATGGGAGGCGGCGCAGCGCAGGTGGCCATGGGCTACGCCTTCCGGTCGTACCTGCCCATGCTCGATGCGATCGCGCCGGGTAGCGGCCCGGCCACGCTGGAACAATGCCGCGGACTCTTGCCCGAATGGACCGAGGACTCGTTCCCGGGCATCCTGCTGAACGTAACCGCGGGCCGCATTGCCAACCGCCTGGACCTGGGCGGTGCGAACTACACGGTGGACGCGGCTTGCGGATCGTCACTGGCAGCGCTCAACCTGGCAGTCCGCGAGCTCAAGACGGGTGCTGCCGACATGGTGCTTCTGGGTGGCGTGGACACGGTGCAAAACCCGTTCACCTACCTGGCCTTCAGCAAGACCCAGGCGTTCTCGCCGCGCGGCCGGTGCCGCCCCTTTGACTCCAGCGCAGACGGCATCGTGATCAGCGAGGGTGTGGCGGCGGTGGTGCTCAAGCGGCTGGCCGACGCCGAGCGCGACGGCGATCAGATTTACGCGGTGATCCAGGGCGTGGGCGCCTCCAGCGACGGCAGGAGCAAGGGGCTGACCGCCCCCAGCGACCAGGGACAGATGCGGGCCCTGACGCGCGCTTACGCCGAAGCCGTCATCGATCCGGCCACGGTCGGCTACATCGAGGCACACGGAACCGGAACGGCCGTGGGAGACGTTGTGGAGATCGAGGCGCTCTCGAAGCTCTTCAAATCTCGACAGGCTGCTCGGGGTGGCTGCGTGGTCGGCTCGGTCAAGTCGCAGATCGGCCATGCCAAGTGCGCGGCGGGGCTCGCCGGGCTGATCCACGCCACGCTCGCCCTGCGGCACCGCACCCTGCCGCCGACGATTGGCATCAAGAAGCCCAATCCGCAGCTTGATCTCGATGACGGAGTCTTGCGGCTCAACGTGGAGGCCCAGCCGTGGCTGCACGCCGCCACCGGCCAGCCGCGCCGGGCCGGAGTCAGCGCCTTCGGCTTCGGCGGCACGAACTTCCATGCGGTCCTCGAGGAGTACCAGGGCGCTCCGCCGGAAACTTTCCCGCCCTGCACTCGCGACTGGCCAGCCGAGCTGTTCGTCTGGTGCCTTCCAGACCGTGCGGGTCTGATGAGC
Organism: uncultured Planctomycetaceae bacterium; assembly: GCA_963833985.1. Taxonomy (GTDB): domain Bacteria; phylum Planctomycetota; class Planctomycetia; order Isosphaerales; family Isosphaeraceae; genus Aquisphaera. Next base: position 2,406,518 of record CAWIAD010000001.1, on the reverse strand, counting down.
CGTCTCGACAAACTGTCCGCACAACTGGCCGCGGGATGCCGCCCTGCCCTGCCCGACCTGGCGCACGCGCTGGCTGGCCGGTTCGCTGCGCATCAAGGCGGGCCGACCCTGGCCATCGTGGCCGGCACGCACGCCGAGCTGGCCGCCCGGTTGAGTCTCGCCCGCGAGGCGATCGGCCGGGGGGCCAGTGAGCTGGCCGACCCGCGTGGCGTCTATTTCACCGAACGTCCCAGGTTCCCGGGCCAGAAGGTGGCGTTTGTTTTCCCGGGCCAGGGATCGCAGGCGGTCGGGATGCTCCGCGAACTTGCCATCCAGTTCGACGAGGTCCGCAGCGCCTTCGAGCAATTCGACGCGGCCATCGGCGCGCTGGGGCAGGAACCGATCGGGTCACGCGTCTTCCCTGCTCCCGCCTTCGACGACGCGATGCGGCAGCGCCAGGCCGAAGCCTTGCGGCAGACCGAGGTCGCACAGCCGGCCATCGGCGCTGCGAGCGTCGGCCTGCTGCGGCTGCTGTTGAAACTGGGTCTGAAGCCGGACATGACAGCCGGGCACAGCTACGGCGAGCTGGTCGCCCTGCACGCGGCGGAAGCGCTGGATACCGCGGAGCTGGCCCGGCTTTCCCACTGGCGCGGCCGGTTGATGAGCGCAGCCGCGGGCGCCGAGCCCGGCGCGATGGCCGCCTTGATCGCAGGTCCCGAGCAGGCCGCCAGGCTGGTGAGCGATGTGCCAGGCGCACTGATTGTGAACCGCAATGGCCCGCGTCAGACGGTGATTGCCGGGCCGCGCGCGGCCGTGGACGCGGTGCTGGAGCGAGCCCGGGCCGGGCGTGTTCAGGGCCGGCTTCTTCCTGTGGCCTGCGCGTTTCACACGCCCTTGCTCAAGCCGGCGCGCGAGCCCTTCACGCGGCATGCGCTCGAGGCCATCAGCGCAGCGCCCGCGTGCCCCGTCTTCTCGAACCTGGATGCGCTCGCCCACCCGCGCGACCCGGCGGCGGTGGCGAGGCGGCTGGGCGAGCATGTGACCAGCCCGGTCCGATTCGCCGAGATGGTGCTGGCGATGCATGACCAGGGAGCGCGGTTGTTCATCGAAGTGGGGCCCGGCGGATTGCTTGCGCCTCTGGTCGAGTCGATCCTGGGCGACCGGCCGCATTCCGCAGTGGCCTGCGAGCCGCGCGGCAAGCCCGGTCTCACGGGCTTCCTGCATGCCCTGGCGAAGATCGTCATGGCGGGGGCCGCTCTCAATCTCGAGCCGCTGACCGCGGGGCGATCGCAACGCCGGCTGGACCCCGATGCCTTGCCGGCCGGTGACGGCTCGGCTCCCCTGCCTGCCTCCACCTGGATGGTCAACGGCAGCCGGGCCCGGCCACTGCATGGCCCCGAACCCAGGCGGCTCGGCCAGGCGAATCTCGAGACAGAGGCGCCTCCGCAGCCTCTGGGCCAGTCCTCTCACTCTCAGCCACGGGTTGAAGCCGTCATGAAACCAGCCGCAGCGCACGCATCTCCGGGGAACGGTCAGGCGATCGCCGGGACCAATGGAAAGGCGAACTCGAGCCGCGCCGCCGTGCCAGTGCCGCCAGATACCGCTTTACCCGCGGCGGAACGGCCCGCTTCCGCGCCCGGGTCAGAGCGCGTGCTGCTGGCGTTCCAGGAGACCATGCAGGCTTTCCTCGAGGTGCAGCGATCGACCATGCTGGCCTACCTCTCGGGACGGAGCCAGCCCGGCGTCCACGCGGCCGCTCAGGAAATGGCGGTTGCCGCGCCGGCGGCAAGCCGCTTGCGGCCAGCGGTGATGCCGGCCGTGCCGAGCCGGCCGATCGAGGAGGTCCACGCGCCGCAGCCAGCGCCGCGGCCGCCGGCTCAGGCCCGGGATTCGGCTCCCGTCCCGACAGCGTTGCGGCAGGAACCCCCGGAACCGGTTGTCACCCAGCCGAAGGAACCTGCCTTCGCCCCACCTGCGGCGCCCGTCGCGATGCCCGGCGGCCGTGACGAGATTGCCGGCAAGCTCCTGGATATCGTTCGCGAGCGGACCGGATATCCGCTCGAGGTGCTGGGCCTGGAGCTGGACCTGGAAGCCGACCTGGGGATCGATTCGATCAAGCGGGTCGAGATCCTCAGCAAGCTGCGAGACGCGTTCCCGCAGCTAACCGCGACGTCGGATTCCGAGGTGATGGACCGGCTGGTGCATGCGCGGACGCTCGCGGCCATCGTCGACCGGGTGGAACGGGCCGTGGAGATGGCACGGAAAGCAATGCCCCGGGCGGCCACAGGGCCGGCAGCCGACCCGGCGCCGCGGCCGGCGCCCGTGGCGGCTCCGGCAGCTACTCAAGCGCCGAGCCCGCGGCGCTTGACAACGGCCACGACAGCCAGCGGAACGGGCAGGTAAAATCCGGAGTCCGCCGGTTCGTGCTGGAAGCGGTGGACGCGCCAGTCGAGGCCGCGGAAAGTGGTCTCATGAGCGGCGGGACCGTGCTCATCACGGCGGACGACCGGGGCGTCGCTCAAGCCCTGGCCGGCGCCCTGCACGAACGCGGCTGGCAAGCGTTGCTGCTGGGCGGAAGCGAGGCCCGGATCGACTGGACGTCGGCCTCCGCGGTGGAGCGTGCGATCCGCCAGGCGCGGCGGGCCGGGCCTCTGGCGGGTCTGGTCCACCTCTTGCCGCTTCAGAGCGCCAGCGATCCGGGGCTTGAGCCTGCCGCCTGGGTCGGCCGCATGGATCCCGAAGTTCAGGCGCTGTTTCTCATGGCCAAGGCGATGGCCGGAGACCTGCATCGGGCCGCCGATCGTGGTGGCGCCTGCCTGATCGCGGCCACGGCCCTGGGCGGCCGCTTCGCCAGCCTGGGTACGCCGGAAGCCGGCTTCTTCGCTGGCCAGGGGGCGATTGCCGGGCTGGTGAAGACCATCGCTCGCGAGTGGAGATCGGTGCGTGCCCGTGTTGTGGATCTGGATGCCGGCGAAGATCCGGTCGAACTTTCCGGACGGCTGCTCGTGGAGCTTTTGCACGACGACGCCTGGTCGGAGGTGGGCTACGCGGAGGCACGACGCGTGCGGCTCCAGGCCGTTCCCGCGCCCCTGCGAAAGGCTGCCGGCAAGGACGCCCTGGTCCTCGCCGCGGGTGAACCGGTGCTCATCACCGGTGGAGCGAGAGGGATCACGTCGCTGCTGGCCGCGGAGCTGGCCCGGCGGTGGCGGCCCACGCTGTTGCTCATCGGCACCACCCCGCTCCCCGCGGACCACGACGGCGCGGAGCTGGATGGCATGAGCGGTCCGGCCGAGCTCAAATCCGCGCTTTACGAACGCCTGCGCCGCGGGGGCCATCCGGTCGCTCCCGCGGAACTCGAGCGGGCCTACCTGTCAGTGCGCCGCGCCCGCGAGGTGCGGCAGAACCTGGAGCGGTTACGAGCCACCGGCGCCCGTGTCGAGTACGCGGCCGCTGACGTGCGCGACGAGGGCCGCCTGCGCGACGTCCTCAGCCGTTGGCGGCAGCAGTTCGGAGATCCCGTGGGCCTGGTTCATGGAGCGGGGCTCATCCGCGACAAGCTGCTGGGCGACAAGTCGCTCGATGCGTTTCATCAGGTCATGGACACCAAGCTTCAAGGCGCGCTCCACCTGGCGCGGCTGGTCCGCGGCGAGTCGCTCCGGTTCGCGGTCTTCTTCTCTTCCATCGCGGCCCGCTTCGGCAACCGCGGCCAGGCCGATTACGCCGCCGCCAACGAGGCGTTGAACAAGCTGGCGATCTGGCTGGATCGCCGCTGGCCAGGCCGCGTCGTGGCACCGATCCTGGGACCGTGGGCGGGAATTGGCATGGTCTCCGAGCTCGAGGCGCACCTTGGTGCTCGGGGTCTGGGGATGATTCCCCCCGATGCAGGAGTGGCCGCGCTCATCAGCGAGCTGGCACACGGCCGCAAGGGCGAGGTCGAGGTGGTTCTCTCCGGCGATCTGGGATTGCTCGATGCCCCCCTGGAGCGATCCGCGCGGCTGGCGGAGGCCGTGCGATGAGCCGCGGGCGGTGCCACGACATCGCCCTGGTTGGCATGGCCTGCCGGTTTCCGGGCGCAGCCGACCTGTGCGCCTTCTGGACCAACGTGCTGGCCAACCGGGATATGACCCGGGAGGTGCCCGCGAACCGCTGGCCGCTGGAGACGTTCTACGATCCGGACTCGAGCGCCAGCGACCGGGTGGCGTGCAACCGCGGAGGCTACCTCGACGAGCCCGTCGCGTTCGACCCGGCCGCGCACGGAATCATGCCGCTGGCCGTCGCGGGAGGCGAGCCGGAGCAGTTCCTGGTTCTTGATGCGGCCCGCGCCGCACTGCTCGACGCGGACATCGACGTTGGCAGGCTCGATCGCCGGCGGGTCGAGGTGGTCATCGGCAGGGGAAACTACTTCAACCGGGGAAACCTGATCCGGCTCCAGCACGGACGCATGGTCGCGCAGACCGTCGGCCTCCTGGCCGCGCTCCATCCGGAATGGACGGACGAGGACCTCGAGCTCTTGCGGCGTGACCTGAGGTCCAGCCTGCCACCGTTCGAGGCCGCGACGAGTCCCGGCCAGCTCACCAGCGCCACGGCGGGGCGAATTGCCGATCGGCTGGACCTTCGCGGCGCCAGCTTCGTGGTGGATGCCGCCAGCGCCTCGGCTCTGGTCGCGCTCGATCTGGGAGCGCGGGCTCTGGTCGGGCGGAGGGCGGACCTGGCGCTTGTCGGCGCGGTCTACATCGAGGCCGACGTCGACTTCCCGCTGGTCTTCTCGCGGCTGGGAGTGCTGTCGCGAAGTGGCGCCTCGCGGCCGTTCTCGGCCGGGGCCGACGGCCTGGTCCCCGGTGAAGGCGTCGGCGTGGTGGTCATGAAGCGGCTGGCCGATGCCGAGCGCGACGGCGATCGGGTGTATGCCGTGGTCAAGGGAGTGGGCATCGCCAGCGACGGTCGCGGTCAGGGCCTGGCGAGTCCGAGCGCCCGCGGCCACGCCCGCGCCATGCGCCGGGCTTATCGCACCGCGGGGATCGACCCTGCCAGCGTGGGGCTGGTCGAAGGGCATGGGCTGGGCGTGCCCGCGGCCGACCGGGCCGAGCTGAAGGCGCTGCGGAAGGTGTTCGTGCCATCGGCCGAGGGGCGCGCGTGCTCGGCGCGGTCTCGTCGCAGATCGGCCACGCCATGCCGGCGGCGGGCATGGCAGGGCTTATCAAGACCGCTCTGGCGCTGCATCACCGCGTCTTGCCTCCCACCCTGGGGGCCGACCGCCCAGGTCCATTGCTGGAAGGAAGCGGACTGGAGCTGCTGCAAGCACCCCGGCCCTGGATCCATGGCGAGGCGCTGCATCCGCGCCGGGCCGCGATGAATGCCTTCGGCTTCGCGGGAATCAATGCGCATGCGGTCCTCGAGGAGCATGCCGCGTCGGCCGACGGCGCCTGCTCCGGAGTCATGCTCGACTGGGATTCGGAAGCGTTCCTGCTTGCGGCCGATGGCCGGAGCGAGCTTGTCGACCGCGTGCGCTGGCTCCGCGACCGACTCACATGCCGGGGCGACCTCGCGCTCAAGGACCTGGCGTTCACGCTCAACACCGAGTCCTCGTCGTCGTCCGGCCCTGCGCGGCTGGGGCTCGTGGCCGGCTCGGTGCCGGAGCTGATCGCGCAACTGGAGCTCATCGAGCCGAGGCTCCGTGCGCCGTCCTGCCGGCAGGTCCGCGATGCCCGCGGACTGTACTACTGGGACGAACCGGTGGGCCGCCAGGGGCGGCTGGCCTTCCTGTTTCCGGGCGAGGGCACGCAGTACCCCGGCATGCTGGCGGATCTTTGCCCGCACTTCCCTGAGCTGCGCGGCGTGCTCGACATGGCCGATCGGATCGCCCGCGAGTCGGGAGAGACGGTGCCGCCCAGCCACCACCTCTTTGGCGGCCCGTCCGCGAACCGCGAAGCGCTCTGGGCCACCGACACGGCGGTCACCGCGGTGCTCTCCGCACAGTGGGCGATCTACCAGGTGCTTTCGCGGCTGGGGCTGCGTCCCGACGCGGTGGCCGGTCACAGCAGCGGAGAGCTTCCCGCGCTGGCGGCCGCGGGGGTGCTCGAGACCGAGCAAGTGCTCGAGCGGCAGCTCATTCGGCTGGCGGCGATCTTCCGCGAGCTGGAAACCCACGGAAAGATCCCCACGGCGAAGCTCGTGGCCGCCGGCACGAACCGCGGGCGCGCCGAGGTCGCATGCCTGGCCGGCGGCGCTTCGGTCACTGTGGCCATCGACAACTGCCCTCACCAGGTGGTGATCGCGGGAGATCCTGGCGAGGTCGACCACGCCGTCGCCCTGCTGCGCTCCGAGGGCGTGGTGTGCGAGGAGCTGCCGTTCGCCCGCGCTTATCACACCCCGGCCTTCGCCGCGGTGACCGGCCCGCTCTCCTCGTTCTACGCGAGCCTCGATTTCCGTCCCTCGCGGGTTCCTGTTTACTCCTGTGCGCTCGCCGCGAGGATGACGAACTCCGCCGATGAGATGCGCAGGCTTGCCGTCGCGCAGTGGACCCGGCGTGTGGACTTCCGTTCCACCATCGAATCCATGCACCGCGACGGTCTGCGCGTCTTCGTCGATGTCGGTACGCGCGGCAACCTGTGCGGCTATGTGGACGATATCCTCCGCGGCCGGCCGGCGTTCGCGGTGGCGGCCAACCTGCCGCGCCGGTCCGGGACGGCGCAACTCAATCACCTGGTGGCCTCCCTTTTCGCGCAGGGGCTGGCGCTCGATCCGTCGTACATCTACGGCCGCCGGCGGCCGGAACGAGTTGACCTGGATGCACCGCCGGCACCGGCTCGAGCCGTGCCTTCCCTGGCGCTCGGCTTCCCCGAGCTACGACTCTCGGAGGGAGCCATCGAGCGCCTGCGCGAACGTAGTCGCCCTGTGCCGGACCGAGATCACGACGCGGCAAACCCGCCTGAGGACGTCAACGCCGGCGCCGGCCTGCCCGCATACAACGGGCGTCTGGGCCACGCCCTGGCCGATCTCAACGGCCATGATGGCCGCAGCGCTCAAGGTTATTATCACAAGCACACTGCACTGAATGGCCATCATGTCAACGGTAACGGCGCGGCGGTGCACCATGATGCGTGGTTCGACCCGAAGAACGGTGTGGCTGCTGTCGCGCAGGCTCCCACGCTTCCGGATGCCGTGGTAGCGGACTCCGTGCCAGCGGCCGACGCGGCGATGCTAGCGTTCCTGCGGACGATGAACGAGTTCCTGGCCACTCAGCGCGAGGTGATGCAGGCGTTCCTGCCTGGCGGGGGAACCGACGCGCACCTCAGGCAGGGCGGAATGCCGCAGCCAGGCCCGTGGGTCGGGGCCGTGGAGCACTGGGAGCCGGGACAGGCCATCGTCAGCCGGCTGTCGCTGGACCCGCTTGGCAACCCCGTGGCCGAGAACCACACGCTCGGCGGCCGGCGCGTCTCGGCACTCGACCCGGTGCGCAAGGGACTGCCGGTTGTTCCCTTCTTCGTCATGGCCGAGATGGCTGCCCAGTCGGCCGCGTGCATCGTTCCTCCGGGCCTGGCGCTGGAGAGCCTGGGCGACGTCTGCGCTCATCGCTGGGTGCCCTATTCCAGCAACGGTGTTCTGGAGATCCGCGGCCAGTGCGATCCGGCCGATTCCCGTCAGGTCCGGGTGACCCTCCGTCACGTGCTGGGTGAAAATGCTTCCGAGCCGGAGGCCGCGCGTCTCGTGTTCGAGGCGGTGGCCCGGTTCTCGGAGCGCGCCGGTGAGCCTGCGCAGGCTGCCCCCTTCGAGCTGCCCGATTCCCGCGCGAGCAAGTTCACCGCCGCGCGGCTCTACTCCGAGCAGTGGCTCTTCCACGGCGAGCCCATGCAGGCACTGGTCGAGCTGGGGCAGGTCTCACCGCAGGGAATCTCGGGCACGCTGGAGGTGCTTCCGCTTGATCCGCTGCTGCGTCCGGGCGAGTTGCCTGCTTGGCAGACCGATCCGGTCGTGCTCGACACCTTCACCCATCTGCTCGGCTGCTGGGGGCTCGACTGCCTGGATCAGGGCGACGTGGTTTTCCCGCTCCGGATGGGTCGGCTGGCGATTCTCGGTGAGGCCCCGGAAGCCGGTGCCCGGGTCGAATGCCAGGTCCGCGTGCGGGCCGTCGAGCGGCACCGCGTTCTGGTCGACGCCGACCTGGTGCGGGCCGATGGTCGAGCTTGGATGCAACTCCGCGACTGGGAAGACTGGAGGTTTTACTGGCCCGCGCGCTATCGCGATGTTTTTCGCGCACCCGATACCGTGCTCATCGGCGAGGCGCTCCCACTGGACGGCGTGGACCCGGACGTAGCGGCCGCCGTCTGGCTGGAGCCGCCGGCCGACATGGGCCGGCCGATCTGGCGTGACGTCCTGGAGCAGGTGCAGCTTGCGCCGCAGGAGCTGGCCGAGAGCCTCGGTCTGCATGGCTCCGAACTCCGGCGCAGCCACTGGCTCTGGGGCCGGATCGCCGCCAAGGAGGCCGTGCGCCGGCTCTGGTTGCGCACCGGCGGCGTGCCGCGGTTCCCGGCCGATCTGGCCATCCGCGCTGGTGCTATAGGATCGAACGGCCGGCCCCGGATCACCGACCTGGCCGACCCCGGCCGCGACGATCTGCCGGCCATCTCGATTGCCCATGCCGAGGGTGTCGTGGTGGCGCTTGCTGCCGTTACGGGCCGGTCAGCCGCGGGCATTGACGTGGCTGCCGTCGACGATCGCGCTGCCGGGAACGACCCGCTCGTGCTCGAGGAGGACGAACGATTGGTGGCCGCCCCGCTTTCTGGCCCGGCGCGCAGAGTGGCTGGCCCGGTTTCGCGCAGCACGTCAAGCCGCGGCGAAGGCCTTTGGGATCGAGCCTGGTGCGGCAAGCCGCCAGTTCGCGGTCGAGCGTGCAGACCTTGATTCGGGAGACGTGTGGATGACCCGGGCGGCCCCGCCATTCGCGGCCGGCCCCGCCGATAGCTCATTCCGCGTTGGTACGGCCCGCCGCGGCGAGTACGTCTGGGCCTGGGCCCTTCTCTCAGGTGACGAGGTGGAAGAAAAATGAGCGCTGCGCTTTCCGAGACCGAGGTCCTCGAACAGCTCCGGCACGTGTTTCGCGAAGCACTCAATGTGGATCCGCTCGTGCCCATCGAGCCAGGCACCCGGTTCTTCGCCGATCTCGGGCTGGCGTCGATCGATGCCGTGGTGCTGGGCGAGGCCATCCAGGAACACATGGGCCGGCCGGTTCCGTTCCAGCGGCTCCTTGCCGAACTGGGCGAGCGCGACCAGCGCGACCTGGAGATTGGCGAGCTCATGCGGTTCCTACAGTCTCATGCGGCATAGGGCCTCTGGCCTTTGCCAGTCCGTCACACGATCACGAGCGATGCCATGCCTCGAATTCTGGCGAACGGTCTGACCTTCCACGTGCAGCAGTCGGGGTCCGGTCCCGACGTGGTGTTGATCCACGGCTTGACCGGGGACCTCTCCATCTGGTTCCTGTCGCGAACGATCCCCGTGCTGGCGGAAAGCCAGCGGGTCACGGCGTACGACCTGCGCGGCCATGGCTACAGCGACGCTCCACAAACGGGCTACACCTCGCACGATCACGCCCGCGATCTGCTGGCCTTGCTGGACGTGCTGGGCATCGAGCGGGCGCGGCTGGTGGGGCACAGCTTCGGTGCGGTGATCGCGGTTCACGCCGCGGTGATCGCCCCGGAGCGGGTCGAGGCACTGGTGATTTCCGATCCCTACTTCCCCGCGCTGCGGCACCTGGAAGACGTCAGCCGCTGGGGCCACTGGGAGAACTTTCGCCGCGAGGCCGAGGACGCCGGCGTGATGCTCTCGGCCGACACCTGGTACGACCTGACGACGTTCTTCGACCAGGTGAGCAGCCTCGATGAGGATCGGTTGCTTCGCTTCCGTCAAGCCGTCGGTCTGCCGGCCATGCGGCGGGTGCTGCGGCTGGCCGCCACCACCTGCGGGGCCGAATCGAAGCTGGAAGCCGGGTTGACCTGGGAGCGCATCGCCCGCGTGTCCCAGCCATGCCTGGCCCTTTATGGCGAGCACTCGCCGTTTCTGAGCACGGCCGATCACCTCCTCGAGCACCTGCCCGATTGTGTTGGAAGGCGCATCGCCGGCGCCCAGCATCGGGCTCCGGAGGAGAACCCGCGGGCGTTCGTCGCCGCGGTCCGCGAGTTCCTGGAATCCCTGCAACCGGCCCATTCTTGCGAGGTGTGTCCATGAGCGATCTTCCCCTGGTCCTGATCACGGGTGCGGCCAACGGGATCGGCCGCGCCACCGCACGTGAGCTGGCGCGCCACGGTGTCCGCATGGGACTGATCGACATCGATCGCGAGAACCTCGAAGCGTTGGAAGCGGAGCTGCGCCCGCGGGTGCGAGCTGCGTGGCCCGGCCGGCCGACGTGTCGCGCCGCAGCACGCTCCGCCAGTCCGTGAAGGAGATCGAGCAGGAGCTCGGCCCGATCGACGTGCTGGTCGCCTGCGCGGGCTTCGGCACGCTCACCCTCGTTCCGGACCTGGCGCTCGATACGTTGCGGCGGACCTTCGAGGTGAACATGTTCGGCGTGGCCGAATCGATCGAGGCCGTGCTGCCGAACATGCTCCTCCGGAGACGGGGACACATCGTCGGCATCGCCAGCCTGGCGGGCTACCGGGGTTTCCCCTGGATGATCTCCTACTCGGCTTCCAAGGCAGCGCTCATCGCCTACCTGGAGGCGCTGCGGCCGGGCCTGGCGCGGCGGGGCATCACCGTCACCACGGTCTGTCCGGGCTTCGTCCGTACGGCGATGAGCACAGGCGTTCCCTACAAGCGCGAGGTGAAGATGATTGAGCCGGAACAAGCGGCATTGCACCTGGTGCGCGCCATCCTCAAGAAGCCGCGCAACTGCGTCTTCCCGTTCTCCATGAGGATGGGCCTGGCGCTGCTCAAGCACATGCCGGACCGGCTCTTCGACTGGCTGATGCGCCGGGCCGGGCCCGAGGCGCTGGTGGTGGATTTCTGAAGGAACCGCCGGCTGCTCGGTCGGCCGAGACCTTGTGGGAGAGAACCATGTCATCGGGCCTTTCCATGACGGCTGCACCGGCGCTGGCTGACCTGGCCTGCTGCCTGGACTGCGCCGCGCTTCTGAACGGAAGCGAGCGCTGTCCAGACTGTGGCCGGGCGCACGGATTTCCGGACAGCATCCTCAACGCCATCCGTCCCCTGTCGGGCCGCAACGCGATCGTTTCCGCGTTCTACGACGGTCCGGGCTGGCCGCGATTCCGCAAGTGGGAACGACTGTTCCTGACGCTTCATGGCGGCGCCCGCAGGGCCAGAATGTCAATCCTGCGGCACCTGGGCGCCGTGGGCCATGATGCTCGCGTCCTGGAAGTGGGGCTGGGCGACGGCGAGAACATCCGCTTCCTGCCCCCATCGTGGACCGTCTACGGAGTTGACATCGCCCGCACGCAGCTCGAGCACTGCCAGAGGCGATTCCCGCAGATGATAGGCCGGCTGGCATGGGCGGAGGCCGAGCGGCTGCCCTTCCCCGATGCGACGTTTGATGCTTGCTATTCCATCGGCGGGTTCACCTATTACGGGGATCACGCCGCGGCGCTGCACGAGATGCGCAGAGTCACTCGGCACGGCGGACGCGTGGTGGTGGCCGACGAGACCCCGGGTATGCATCGTGCGGGCATCGGCCACCTCATCGGCAGGCCAGCCATCGACCGCTTCTGGCTGCGCGGGCTGGGGCTCGATGCAGCCTTCGTGGACATGGTGCTGCAATTCGACGTGGATCTTTCAGCCCTGACCAGACAGGTGTGGCCGGCGGCCGAACGTCTGCCCATCTGGCACGGGCTGGGCTACTGCCTGGTTCAGTCCAATTCGTGATCGAGGCCCACCTCCAGAAACCTTCGTGATGGGATCGGTTTCATGAGCACAAGTTCCGAAGTGACCGCGGATGCCTCAGCCTGGGCTGGACACGTCGATCTGCTGCGCTGCCCGAGATGCACGAGCGGCCTGGCGAGCACGTTTTCAGGGTTGCAGTGCCGAGGCTGCGCCATGGAGTTTCCCATCCGGGAGGAGATCCTGGTCGTGAACGAGGGGACCGAGGCCAACAACCGCGTGGCGCAGGAGTTTTATGACAGCCCGCTGTGGCCGAAGTTCCGGTTCTGGGAGAAGTTCACCTGGTGGTGCAACGGAGGCGAACGGCGGGCTCGGAACCAGGTGCTAAAGCACCTGCCGGCCCGGCCCGGGCTCAATTTGCTGGACGTGGCTGTGGGCGACGGCGTGTACCTGCCCTGGATGCCGGCGGACTGGCAGGTGGTGGGGGTGGACATCTCGTGGTCGCAGCTCAGGGCGTGCGCCGCGCGGCCGGCCGAGGTCCCGGTCCGGCTCATCCAGGGAGAGGCCGAGTGCCTGCCTTTCCACGACGGGCAGTTCGATGCGGTGCTGAGCATCGGGGCATTCAACTACTTCAACGATCCGCAGGGCTCGCTGCGCGAGATGGTCCGCGTGGCACGCCCCGGCGCGACGATCGTCATCTCGGACGAACTGCCCAACCTGACGGACCGGATGCTCGGCCACCGGCTGGGTTTGCCGGCGCTCGACCGCTTCATCGTCTCGCGGCTCATGAACCTGGGCGACCGCTTCACCGACATGGTCGAACGCTACCGCACTCTCGACGTCCGCGCGATTGCCGCAAGCGTGCTTCCCGAGGTGGAATACCATGAGGTCTGGCGCGGGCTGGGCTACGTGCTGGTGGGGCATGTGCCCTTCTGATCCGCGAGATGACGTTCGTTTGCCCGGTGCCTCCCTGGTGCACGAGTGAATCTGCCGATGCGCTTCGTCACGCTGATTGTCCGCAACCTGCTTCGCCGCCGGGCTCGCACCGTGCTCACGGCCACGGGCCTGGCCGTGGCCATCGCGGCCGTACTCGACCTGGTGGGCATTGCCTGGAACTTCGAGCAATCGTTCCTGAAGCTCTTCACCGCCAAGGGGATTGACCTGGTCGTGGTGCGCGCGGGTACAAGCAACCAGCTTTCGAGCACGCTCGATGAGTCGCTGGGAGCGAAGCTGCGCGGGCTGGAAGGCGTTCTGGACATCTCTCCGTCCCTCATGGACACGGTGGGATTCGAGCAGGCTCACATCGCCAGCGCCCTGATCAACGGCTGGCCGAGCGGCAGCCTGCTGTTCCGGGGCTCAAAACTTCTGGACGGCCGGCTGTTCCGTCCGGGAGAAGGCAATGTCGCCCTGCTGGGGCGGGTGCTGGCGCTCAACCTGGGAAAGCATGTGGGCGATGCGCTGGACGTGGCCGGTGTGACGTTCCAGGTGATCGGCATCTTCGAGAGCGACAGCATCTTTGAAAGCGGTGCGCTCATTGTCCCGCTGGCGACCCTTCAGCGTATGATGGGGCGCGAGGGCCAGGTGACCGGTTTCGTGATCGAGGCTCGGTCGTCCCAGCCGGCGGCGATCGCCGGCCTGCGCAAACGCATCGAGTCCGCGATCCCGGGTGTGGCCGCCACGCCGGCGCGCGACCATGTGCAGCGCGACGTGCAGATCCAGCTTGCCAAGGTGATGGCCTGGGCCACCACCGTGCTCGCACTGCTGCTCGGCTCCGTGGGTATGCTGAACACCATGATCATGGCCGTGTTCGAGCGGACCCAGGAGATTGGCGTGCTGCGGGCACTCGGCTGGCGCCGCGGCCGTGTGCTTCGGCTCATCCTGGGCGAGTCCCTCATCCTGGGATTGCTGGGTGCCGTGCTGGGCCTGATCCTGGCCGTGGCAGGCCTGCGGGGCCTGCTGCTGGCGCCCACCGCCCGGGGATTCATCGATCCGCACTTGCCGCCGGCCGTGCTTGGCTTCGGGATTGTGCTGGGCCTGCTCCTGAGCGTGCTCGGAGGTATTTACCCGGCCCTGCGCGCCGCGGCGCTTGAGCCAAGCGAGGCCCTGCGCCATGAATGAAGGCCGGCAGTCCAGCGGGCCGCTCCTGTGTGCGCAACCTGACCAGGACCTACCCCGACGGCTCCGTGCAGGCCCTGCGCGGGGTTTCGCTCGAGATCCAGCCAAACGAGTCGGTGGCCATCGTCGGGCCCAGCGGCTGCGGCAAGAGTACGCTCCTGAATCTGCTGGGTGGCCTGGACCGGCCCGACCGTGGCGAGATCGAATATCGCGGCGTTCCGCTCTCGCAGCTTGACCTGGATCGCTACCGCGCCCGTGAGATCGGTTTCGTGTTTCAGTCGTTTCATGTGCTGGGAACACTCACCGCCCTGGAAAACGTGCAGGTCCCGATGTTCGAGACCAATTGGACGCGCCGCCAGCGCCTGGCACGCGCCGGGGCACTCATCGAGCAGGTAGGGCTGGCTCATCGACGCGATCACCGGCCGATGCAGCTCTCGGTCGGAGAGCGCCAGCGCGTGGCGATTGCGCGGGCCCTGGCGAACGGCCCTTCGTTGCTGCTGGCCGACGAACCGACCGGCAACCTTGACAGCCAGAGCCAGAGCGAGGTGCTCCAGGTTCTCGCGGACCTGCGTGCTCGTCAGGGCTTGACGCTCGTCATTGTCACGCACAGCCCTGAGGTGGCGGCCGCGACCCAGCGCGTCATTCGTATGCGCGACGGCAAGGTGCGTGACGACTGAGCCGCGGACGGCAAGCGATGTCTGCACGCCGACCGCCTTCGTGGCCGCTCGTCAGCGCGGTCCGGTGCGGAGTGCGGGCGGCGGGACGGCGGCAAGGTCGATGCTGGGGTGAAGCACGAGCTCGCCGCGAATCTCCATCCGGTCCTGGGTGCGGATCAGTCCCGCCAGGCTGGAGTGGGGCGTGATGCCGAAGTTCGTCTGCCGGATGGTCACCTGGCCCTCCAGCCTGCGAACGGTCGGATCGGTTGTGGCCGCGAGCCGGACGGCCAGCAGGATGGGACGGCTCTGGCCATGCAGCGTGAGCGTGCCGCCCATGAGGTAGAGGCCCGGAGATCCGGCCAGTTGCTCCTCGGCCGGATCGAAGTGCGTGATCTCGAGCGTCGCCAGGGGGTGCTTCTGGACATCGAGCCCGCCGGGGCCGAGCACGCTCTGCGACATCTTCTTCTGGTCGGCCGGCTTGATCGGCTGCACGATCCCCACGTGGCGGAGAGCCTCCGGCGTGTCTGCGACGAACGTGCGCAACGCAAAGACAAGCATGCCCCCGCGGCCTGGCTTCAGCCAGCCGGACTCCAGGCACCCGGCGATGATATGATCATGTCCCAGATGACCTTGCGGCGCGAGCTTGATGTACACCCGGCTGGCTTCCACATCCGCAACCAGTGTCGCCTGCTGGACCTGCCGGTACTCATCCGCGGACTGGGCGCCGGCCCGCCCGCTCTGCACCGCTCCGCAGACCGCAATCGCGAGCCAGGCCGCGCTCGTCCTGAGCACTGGTTCCATGGCCGTTTCCTCCTTGTCGGCGGCACCCGAACTCGTTCCTCTTTCCCTCACAAGTACTTACGAAACCAGGCGAGCGAAGCGGCGCAGATTCCCTGGTTCCGCACATCCGCGCTGGCCGCCACAGAATGCGGATCACGCGCGGCGGATCAGCCCTTGCGGGTCAACCGCAGCAGCAGGACTCCATGGCCGGGCACCGTCAGGTTCACGCTGCCGGAGGTATCGTCCAGGTTCTTCTGGCGCCACAGGTCGCGCACCTGATACTTGCCGGGAAGACCGATCCGCTCCAGCTTGTTGAAAGTCACGCTTTCTTCCTGGCGGGCCCGGTTAAAGAAGCCGAGCGCATGGGAGCCATCCGCCAGCGTCTTGCTGAACACGTCGATCGCGCCCACGGTCGCCACGCGCACGGCGGCGACGCCTCGGGAGTCCTGGTCCACGGCCAGGACCTCGTCATTCGACAGCAGGCCAATGGTGAACGGGTCCAGCCGGTCCATGTCGCAGCCGATCAAGAGCGGCGCCGAGAGCAGGGACCAGAGGCTGATGTGAGCGTACTGCTCGTCGGGCGAGAGCCGCGTCTGATGCAGCGCGGGGCCCCAGCCCACGTAGCCCACCACCAGCATGTCCGGATCGTTCCAGTGGCCCGGGCCGGCGAAGGGCGCCCAGCGATCCTGGGTGAAGCCGATCTCCGAGACCCCGTATTGCCAGCCGTGGCCGCGCTCGCGGTTTTCCTCCCAGTTGTCGTAGATGTCGCCCGTGGTGCGCCAGCAGTTGGCCAGCCGCGCCCAGTCGGCGGCGTGCTCGAAGGGCGCGGTGTTGGACAGGCTGAAGACGATGTCGCGCCCGCAAGCCCGCAGCGCCTTGCTCATCTCCTCGGTGTGCGGCACGTCGTTCGGGTTCCAGTCGTATTTCAGATAATCAAAGCCCCAGGCGGCATACTGGCGGGCGTCGTTCTCGGCGAACGAATACATGCCCAGCCGCCAGTGCTTCTGGCTGGCCAGTCCCCTGGTCCAGACGCCCCTGGGGTCGTCGCTGGAGCCGCCGGCGAACCTGGCGTACGAGGTGACCCAGGGCGTGGAGTAAATCCCTGCCTTCAGGCCCATGCCGTGGATCTCGTCACACAGTTTCTTCATGTCGGGGAACTTGCCGTTCGCCTGGAGGGCGTTGAGAGCACCGCCGCGCTGGCCTTGCCAGGTGTCGTCGATGTTGATGTACGTCCAGCCGTGCTGGATCAGGCCCGAGGCGACCATCGCCCGCGCCGAACGGAGCACCTTCTCCTGGTCGACCGCTCCGGCCCAGCAGTTCCAGCTATTCCAGCCCAGAGGCGGCGTCCTGGCGATCTTCTCACCGATGTAAATACGCAGCTTCTTCGCGGCCTCACCCCTGCCGTTCCTGGCGTGCAGCAACACATCATAGGCGAGTCCACCCTCGGAATCGACGATCGGGAACGTCGATCGGCCGTCATAGCCGTTCTTGAGGATCTCCTTGCCATCGAGCACGGCCTTGCCGGTGATCCGCCCGGTTGCCTTGTCAAGCGCCAGGCCCTCGGGAAGCCGGTCGACACTGAACTCCATGGGCCGCTCGCCAGTCGCCGGAATCGTGTACAGGAATGGAGCGCCGGGCCGCGCGCTGACCACGCTGGGGCCGTTGATCCGCGGCTCCGGAGGCGGCGGCGGAGTCAGGCTGGTTGGCAGCTCGGCGGCCGTCCCGGCGTGGCTCTGTATCAAAACGATTGATAGAATTGACAGAATAACACGGTTTGGTTTCATGACAGTTCCCTGGTACTCAGAAGCTTGCGGCTCGCTGTGCGTGGGCCAGTGCGGGCAAGGCTGCCCCCGTACTCTTGAAGTGGAACGCATTGCCCGTAGCGAAACAAGTGTGTTCCGGCTTCCCGGCATGCCGGCAGAGAGATCATCGGCCTGTGAGGCCCTTGACCGCGATCTGACCGGCGCGTGGCGGCGCCACCTGGAAGCGCACCTCCTCGTCCTTCTCGCCCAGATATCCCCCCCAGCCAATGCCAATCGCGCTGATGCGCGTAAGGTCGAGCCGGTCTGCGCCGCGGCTGCCGGGATTGAGCATAGTGAACCGATCGAGCGCGACGATCGCTCGCCGCTGGCCGGGATCACCCAGTGTCAGCCCCGTCGCGGCCACGAAATCTCCTCCTCCCTGAACTTGCAAGATGACCAGGATGTCCTGGTGCGACCGCTGCGCTGCGGCAACCCAGGTGTCGACGGCCAGGCAATCGTCGCTGGCCAGGTTGATCGGCTCGGGGTAATGGAAGGTCACGAATGAGAACGTATCCACGCGGGACCTCGTGATCGTTGACCTGTTCTCGAAACGTTGCGCGGCCGGCCCATCCGAGGAGTCCACGCGACGAAGCTGCGCGGTGACGTACTGCCCGTGTGGAATTTCTGCCGACGCTTCCGGCAGGTGCCGCAACTCGAGGCCTGGCAATGAGCCGCTTTTCAGAGGAAGCTGCGCTGGGGACGGCTCTTGCGGAGAGCAAACGAACGTGGCTCCGTACGGTTCGATCGACACGGAGATCGGATCAGCCGGATTGAAACGCTCGGTCTTACCGCTGCCCGGGTCCCACCGCTCCGCCTGGCCGCGAGCGGGGATGCGGAACCGACCGCGCCAGGCTTGCGGGGAGTCGTTGATCACGAAGTACAGCTCCTTCCCCTGCACGCGACGGTGGGTCATACGCAGCGGCGCCCGGGGATCATCGGGGGTCAGATCGGCTGGCAGCACGCCCTTGATGGCCAGGGCCAGCAACCCTTCGGAGCCGTCCGGAAGGAAGATCCCTCCGCCGCCGGCCGGGTTTGCCCAGGCGCTGGGACTGCCGGCCACCGTGCCGAAGATCGTCCGGCCCAGGGCCTGCACGCGCGGACTCGGGAATTCCCGTTCGCTGTTCGCGGGAAGGGACCCCAGCGCGATGAGGACTCCGCCGCTCTGTACGAACTGGCCCAGCTTCTGCCAGGCCGCGCTGGGTAGCGTGTCCACGCCGGGCAGGACGATCACACGCCAGCGCGCTGACCGATGCACCATGCTGCCGTTCGTGACCTCCGCCTCGCAGATCGCGCGGGCGTCCACGATGCTGAACTCGCGCCGGCTGGCGTACAGGGCATCCATCGCGGCGTGGAAGCTCCGGTCGATCCTGGCAGCGCCGTGGGCCTCCTTCGTCCACTCGTGCGACGGCACGAACCTGGGCCAGACGCTCTGGATGGGGTACACCAGCGCGATCTCGGCTGCCGAGTTTCCCCCGCGCAGCAGGGTGGCGCACCGGCCCACGTAAGCGTTCAGCCGGCGGATGGCCTCGTCGTTCAGGCCGGCGTAGCTGTAGTAGCTGGTGATGCAGTTCACGCCGCCCAGGAAAAGCCGATTGAAGGTGCCCCGCATCTCCGCCTCGGTCACGTCCCGCACCGGACGCGTGTCCCCCCTGGGCCGGTAGCGCTGGGCATGGTCCGACGTCTCGCTCATGACGACGGTCTTCCCCTCCAGTTCCGCCGCGCTGGCGAGCAGACGGGCGATGTACCAGGGGGCGTCAGGTGGCAGGCTGCTCAGGCAATCGATGCTGGGGGCGTCGAGCCGGCGGGCGCAGGCGAAGAAATCGCCGTACAGCGGGACGTGCGCCGGCACGCTTTCCTCCATCAGCAGGTGGCCGCCGGAAAGGATGCCGTGTGCGCGACACCAGCGCTGGATTTGGCCGAAGTAGTTCTCCGCCACGAGCTCGCCGATGGTCTGCCAGTAATCGTAGCGGTGCTTGCGGCCGGCCGCGCCGGCGTCCAGGATCAGGTCGGCGATGACGGGCTCGAGCGCATAGCCGCGGCGGCGCTCGAACTCACCCGGCAGCGCCGGCGCCCACGGAAGTACCCGGTACGGCATCGGCTTCATGAGCACGCTCATGAGCGAGGGCTCGTCGGTGAACGTGGACACAAAGATCTTGCCCAGGTCCGGACCGAAATGGTCCGCGTAGGCCTGGTGCGTGACTTGCAGGAAGCGCGAGGTCGGCTCGGGCATGAGCAGGTTGGCGCAGGGGATCGTGCCCGACACATTCGAGACCGCGTGTGTTCCCTCGTAGAGCCGGTAGCGGGTGACCACCAGGACGTGCCAGCGGCCCGGCGGAGGCTGCCAGTGCAGCCGGCCGTCATGGATCTGCGTGCCCAGGTCCATCCGCTTCTCGGGGTCGATCTGACCGTCGCGAACCGGGTACCCGGCGGCCATCCAGAGCTGGCCGGGAGGGACGGAAACCGTGACCGCAGCGCCCTCGGTTCCGGCATCGGCGAGGAGCAGCCCGCTGGCTTCCCATTCCGGATGCCCGCGGAGCACGAGTCCACCCGCATTGCCCGAAGGATACCCGCGCTCGTCGTACAGCCAGAGCGTCCAGCCGGCCTGCTTCGCCCGCGCCACGGCGCTCTCGAAGGATCGCCACTTTTCGGCACTCTCGAGGTAATTGTCGAACGAGACGTTGCAGACGACGCCCCCGAACGCCTGCCGCGAGAGGGTGCGGATGAGCTCATCCTGGTCCTTTGCGGCATCGGGCCAGGAGTGGATGATCTTGAGAATCCGCGACTCGGCGGGCGGCTCGGCGAACCGCGCGGCCAGCGCGTGGTCGTCAGCGCGTGTGCCTCTTCCAGGCAGGTTCAGTAGCAAGAGCACAAGCACGGCGGTGCGGCGCGGCCAGAGGGTCATGATGCATCTCCGGTAAAGCCCGATGGCTCCGCAAGCGGCGCGGGGGACACGGCTCTGAAACACGGTGGCCTGGCGTGGGTGCTGCCCGGCGGCGTGTTCCGGTGGGACCACGATCGCTTCATGGTAACCGGGCCGGAGCCTGCGTGACACAAGGGAGTCCTTGGTGTAGACCGGAGACGGGGCCAACCACGTGATGCAAGGAGAACCTGTGATGACGACTTCCTGGTTGTTCCGGGCGATGCCGCCCGCGATTCTTCACCGCTCTGTTCGCTGCTGCGGGATGAGTCTGATGGTGATGCTCCTCACTTCTCAAGGTCTGGCGGGCGGCCTCACGGTCCGGGTGGATACGACGGCCGGCGCGCCTCGGTTGCTGGTGAACGGCAAGCCGGTGCGGGCGCGCATGTTTTTCGGCATACCCGGCTCGGCGCCCATCGGCGTTCCCGCGGGACCCCGCGCGGTCTCGTTCGAGTTCCGGGCCAGCGGTACCGCCGAGACCGCGACGATGCACTTCCGCTTCGGGACCCGGCCGGGGTCGATCGACCTCGATGACATCCGCGTGGTCGATCTCGACAATGGCTCGGAGATCATCCCGCGACGCGGCTTTGAAGAGGGACCTTCGTCGTTTCCGCACGACTGGACCGTCTGGCCACCCGGGAAGCAGAACACGGTCGGCCGGGTCGAAGTCAGGCAGGGCGCAGGCCAGGACCGCTCGGCGGCCCTGCATGTCGAGCTCAAGGCGCCTCCCGGCGGCGAGTGGCCCGACTTTCACATCTACCATCACGCGGACCTGCACCTGACGCGCGGGCATCGCTACCGCGTCAGCTTCTGGGTGTCCGCCGCGCCCGAGCGCGAGCTGACGATTGGCTTCTACCGGCCAGGTGCCACGTTCGTCCATCTCGGAGGGCCGGCCGGTCCGTTCGAATCGCAAATCAAGCTGGCCGCGGGTGCCGGAGTGAACTTCGTCAGCTTCCCGATCGAGCTCCCCTGGCCCCGGCCCGGTGAGCCGTCCGACTGGAGCGCCGTGGACCAGGCCTGCGAGCAGGTACTCGAGGCCAACCCCGATGCCCTGCTCTTGCCGCGCATGGGGATGACGCCGCCAGGCTGGTGGCAAAACTCGCACAAGGACGTGGTGATGCAATGGGAGGACGGCCAGCGCGGGCTGGCCGTGGTCGCTTCACCGGTCTATCGCCGCGACGCCGCCGAGCGGCTGAGTGCCCTGGTCGCTCATCTGGAAGAGAAGTTCGGCGACCACGTGGCCGGCTACCATCCCTGCGGGCAAAACACCGGCGAGTGGTTCTACGAGGGAACCTGGGCACAGCCGCTCTCGGGCTATGCTTCCGCCGACCAGTCGGCCTGGCGTCTCTGGCTGGGTGACCGCTATCGAGCCGATCAGGCACTCCAGGCGGCATGGCACGATCCCGCGGCGACCCTGCGATCCGCGCTCGTGCCTTCGGCTGCCCTGCGGCATGCTTCGCCGGCGGGCGTCTTTCGTGACCCCACGCGCGAGCGGGCGCTCATCGACTGGGCCGAGTTCCAGCAGCAGGCCATGAGCGACTGCGTCTGCGCGCTGGCGCACGCCGTGCGCTCCGCCTCCCTGGCGCACGCCGTGCGCTCCGCCTCCGGCGGACGCAAGCTCGTCGTGTTCTTCTACGGCTACCTCTTCGAGTTCGCCGCCGTCCCCAACGGCCCGCCGGTGGCCGGCCACTACGCACTCCGGCGTGTGCTGGAATCTGCCGATATCGACATCCTCTGCTCGCCGATCTCGTACTTTGATAGGGGCCTGGGCCAGAGTGCCCCGTCGATGACCGCGGCCGAAAGCGTCGCCCTGGCGGGCAAGATGTGGCTCAATGAGGACGACACCCGGACTTACCTGGGCACGGGCGACTTTCCCGGCGCGCTCGACGCGGTAAGCACCCTGGAGGACACGAACCGGGAGTTGCTGCGGAACGTCGGCCAGGAGGCCGTCCGCAACTTTGGAACCTGGTGGATGGACCTGGGAGCCACCGGCTGGTTCAACGACCCGCGCATGTGGCAAGCGATGAAGCGGCTCGAGGCGATCGATCTTCCCTTGCTGGAGCACCCGTCGGCCTTTCGGCCCGAGGTCGCGGCCGTGATCGACGAGCAAGCCATGCGGACGATCACACCCGAAGGCACGGGCGTGACCAGGCCCGGCATCTACGAGGTCCGCGCGGCCCTGGGACGCATGGGCGCGCCCTATGGCCAGTATCTGCTCGACGACGTGCTGGCCGGGAAAGTGCACGCGAAGCTCTTCGTCGTGCTCAATGCCTGGCGGCTGACGGCCAGCCAGCGGTATACGCTGGCCGAGCGGCTCCGTGGCTCCACGGTCATCTGGTGCTACGCTCCCGGCTACTTCGACGGCGACCGGCCCTCGCCGCGGGCGATGCACGAGTTGACGGGCTTCGACCTGACTCTGTGTCCCGGGCAGAAGGCGATGGCCGCTCCCACCGCGACCGGTAAGCAACAGGGACTGAACCATTCGTTCGGCGTCGATCAGCCCTTACGCCCCCTCTTCTCGGTGCGTGCGATCGCGGCCGATCAGATCCTCGCCATCTATCCGGATGGCGCTGCCGCCGTGGCCCGGCAAGGCGGCCGCGAAGGCGCTCGGTTCTTCGTGGGCGTTCCGGGCTTGACCACCGAGTTGCTGCGGATCGCGGCCCATGCGGCCGGCGTGCACCTGTTCAGCGCGACCGACTGCATCGTGTACGCCCGCGGTTCGTTCGTGGTTTTGCACGCTTCGCAAGACGGACCGGTCACCTTGACCTTACCCGCACCTGCCGGCGCTGCCGGCGGCCAGGCGGGCTGGAGCCTGACCGACGCTCTGACCGGCGAGGGCCTGGGACATGGGTTGCGGGTTGAGCTGCGAATGAAGCGCGGTGACACGCGAATCTTGCGGTACCAGTGAAGGTGGCTCACCCTCAATCGGTTCACCGAGGGCGCGGTCAGGATGCTTGCTCACCAGGGAAAGTCGCACTGAGGGACGATCTCCCTGGAGCCCGAGCAACGCAGGCCGCGTGCAACAGTCCCGTGGTCATGGTTCGGCGCGCGAGTGCCGCAGCAGAACGGGTGCCTTGGCTCTCTCCTTTTCGATGAAGTCCACCAGCCCCGCGTCGATGTACTGGCCGCCTTTGGTCTGGCGGCAATGCACGGCGATCACGTTTCGTCCTGGCCGGAGCGCACTGGCCGCATCCTGGACCAGAGGGATGAGCTGATACGAAGACGTGTAGCCGTCGAGCCTGGCGGCGAGCTTGCCGTTGAGGTACACCTCGGCGTCTTCATCGTGGTGCAGCGAGAGCTGCGGGGCTTGCACCGGATCGCTTCCCAGCTCGAAGGTATGGCGCAGGTAGATGTCACCGGTCTGCCATTCGGTGTGCACGATGGCACCAGGAGTTCCCTTGGTCCCGAAGCCGCCTGTCCCCTTGAGCCAGGCCGAGTCGTTGAAATCGAGAGTGTTCCAGCCGGTCTCGGGCGGTTTTGTCGTATAGGCCCAGGTCTGAGGAGCCGTCTCCGCGGTCGGCAGCAACACCTTGATGGCCGGCGGCGCGAGGTAGAGCGTCCTGTGCGCCTCGGCAACGGCTTCCACAGGGACCTTCACCACGGCGCGGTCATAGGTCAGCAGTCCGTTCACCTCCACCTCGCAGTCGGTGGTCTGGGTGTACACCGCCGCGCTCAGGCCGAGCACGGCCAGGCCGCGCAGCCGGCCGATCAGCTCCAGGTAGGCGCGGGAGAGCGATCCCTGGTCCTGGAAGGAACGGTACCCCCAGTTCTTCTTGTTGTTCACCCAGACGTGGTTCGCGAGCGGCAGGCCGAGACCGCCGAACTCGCCCAGGACCGCGGCGCGGTGCGGCTCGGTGGGCGGCATACCGGGGCCGGGGTAGTTGTGCATGTCCGACACGTCGCCGGTATGCGTGTCGGTCCAGCCGCTGGCGTTGTTCACCAGCCGTGTGGGGTCGTGGTGCTTGATCCACTCGACGTAGCGCGGGGTGTCGTGCTGGCCCCAGCCCTCGTTGAACGGCACCCACATGACGATACTGGGGTGGTTGCGCCGGGCGTCGATCATCCGCTCGAGCTCGAGGGCGAACTGTTGCTTCGCCGCGTCGTTCTTGTTGTCGCCGGCGGGCATGTCCTGCCAGACCAGGAGTCCCATCGTGTCGCACCAGTAATACCAGCGGTCGGGCTCCACTTTGACGTGCTTGCGGATCATGTTGAAGCCAAGCTGCCGCGTGATCTCCAGGTCGTACCGCAGGGCCTCGTCCGTAGGCGCCGTGTACAGTCCGTCGGGCCACCACCCCTGGTCGAGCGGGCCGAGCTGAAACAGCGGCTTGCCATTGAGGAAGAGCCGGTTGATCCCGGACTCATCCTTTGCCAGGCTGATCTTGCGCATGCCGAAGTAGCTGGTGACCTCGTCGCCCCCCCGGATGGCCACTTTCAGACCGTACAAAAGGGGCTGAGCGGGACTCCAGAGTCTCGGAGCCGGGATCTTCAGGCTGAGCGGAATTCCCGGCTTGCCGCTGGCCGCGGCGACCTCGCGACCGCCCTCGAGCGCCCGAGCGGCGATGTCGATCTCGGCCATGCCTCCGGCCACCCGGACAGTCAGCCGCAGCGTGCCGGTATCCACGTCGGGTACGATATCGAGCGAGTCGATCCGCACCGTGGGCACCGGCTCCAGCCATACGGTCTGCCAGATGCCGGTATTGGCCGTGTACATGATGCCGCCCGGCTTGAGCACCTGCTTGCCGCGCGGCTGGCCGCCCTTGTCAGTCGGGTCCCAGACCGCGACGACCAGCTCCTGGGTGCCGCTGGCATCGAGCGCATTGCTGATGTCGAACGTGAAGGGATCGTAGCCCCCGCGGTGCGTGCCCAGTGTCTTGCCGTTGAGCACGACAGCGGCATCCCAGTCGACGGCCCCGAAGTGCAGCAGCCAGCGCCTGCCCTGAGCGGGCGGGGCCAGCGTGAAGGTCCGCCGGTACCAGAGACGCTGGTCGGGCTGGACCGGCTTCATCACCCCCGAGAGGGCTGATTCGACCGGAAAGGGCACCAGGATCTGTCCCTGAAACGCGGCCGGGCGGCCGTCTTGACGGGGAGCGATCGCATAGTCCCAGAGGCCGTTGAGATTGACCCATTCCGGACGGGTCATCTGCGGCCGGGGATAGTCCGGGTGCACGCGCGGGGTCAACCTGGGCGGCCCACCGCGTCATGAGCGGCCCGCTGGCGGGCTTCCACGGAGGCGCGTCGTCGCCGATGATCATACCGAACGATGCCCCGGCAAGGGCGAGGAGCAGGCAGGTGGTTGTCATGGAGGGAGCCTCGAGGACGGTAGGTCACAACCTCCGGTCAGTACGGCAAGGCCGGATCGCACCGGATGATGAGCCATTCATCCTAGCCCACGGTCCGGGCTGATTCCATCGTCCACCCAGCCGCGGTCCGGGCCTGCGTTTCCGGCCGCGTCCGGCGGCCCTCGATCCAGGCTCGGCCGGCGGAGTTCCACCCGTCGCTCGCGGACGGCAGCCACTTCAGCGGCCCGCACGCATGTGGTACGTTCCCTGTTCGAGGCGGGCATCCCGCCGGGTTGCCAGGTCGCCCATCCCGGTCGGATCGGGTGCGCACAGAGTGAGAGGTCCTTCCATGCTGATCGTGGATTCGTATGCCCTGGCCGTGACGATGTGCTTCATCACGATGCTTTGCTGGGGCTCCTGGGCGAACACGCAGAAGCTGGCCAGCAAGGAATGGCGGTTCCAGCTCTTCTACTGGGACTACGCCATTGGCGTGCTGCTGCTGGCCCTGGTGCTGGCCTTCACGCTCGGCAGCATGGGGCAGCATGGCCGCCCGTTCCTTGCCGATCTCCGCCAGGCCGAGGGGAAGTGGCTGGGCTCGGCTTTCCTGGGCGGTGTCATCTTCAACCTCTCGAACATCTTGCTGGTCGCGGCGATCGACATTGCCGGACTGGCCGTTGCCTTTCCGGTCGGCGTCGGGCTGGCCCTGGTGCTGGGCGTCATCACCACCTACCTGGTCACGCCCACCGGCAACGTACCGATGCTGGCACTGGGCGTGGGCAGCATCATGGTGGCCATCCTGCTCGATGCCCTGGCGTACCGGCGGCTGGCGGGGAAAGAGCAGAAGACGCCCGTGAAGGGCATCGTCATCTCGGTGACGGCGGGGCTGCTCATGGGCTGGTTCTACAGCTTCGTCGCCCAGTCGATGGGCAAGATCGACCCGTCCACCCAGTCCCTGGAACCCGGCAAGCTCAGTCCCTACACCGCCGTCGTCCTGTTCTCGCTGGGCCTGCTTGTCTCGAACTTCCTCTGGAACACGATCATGATGATCTGGCCGCTGACCGGCGACCCGGTCCCCCTGGGCGATTACTTCACGAAGGGCAATGCCCGGCTGCACGCGATCGGCATCCTGGGAGGCGTGATCTGGAACATTGGCATGAGCTTCAGCATCATCGCGGCCAGCTCCGCCGGAGCAGCCCTGTCGTACGGGCTGGGCCAGGGGGCGACCATGATTGGCGCCTTCTGGGGCGTTTTCATCTGGAAGGAGTTTCGCGGCGCGCCGCCGGGGACCAGCAAGCTGCTGGCCGCAATGTTCGCCTTCTATCTGCTGGGGCTGGGGATCCTGATCGCATCGAAGCTCTGAGCGCGCCCCACGTGCCTGCCCGCAAGCTCTGAGGCGCAGGAGAGTTCCTGACGGGACGGTTCCGTGAGCGAGGTTTCATTCATGGCAAGCAAGCCGATCGTCGTCGTGGGCAGCTCGAACACCGACATGATCATCAAGCTGGAGCGGATCCGCGCCCGGGGAAACGATCCTGGGAGGCGAGTTCGTCACGGCGGCCGGCGGCAAGGGAGCCAACCAGGCCGTTGCCGCGGCACGCGCGGGAGGGCACGTGGGGTTCATCGCCCGCGTGGGACGAGACGTCTTCGGCGAGCAGGCGGTCGCTGGCTTCGTGGCCGACGGTATCGACGTGCGGCACGTCACGCGCGACGAGGCCGCTCCGTCGGGCGTCGCCCTCATCTTCGTGGCCAGGAGTGGAGAGAACAGCATCGCCGTGGCGTCCGGGGCCAACGCCCGGTTGGCTCCGTCGGACGTCCAGAATGCACGCGCCCTCATCGAGTCGGCCGCTGTGCTGGTGATGCAGCTCGAGACCCCGCTCGACACGGTCCAGGCCGCGGCCGAGATCGCCGCTGGTGCCGGGGTTCCGGTCATCCTTAACCCCGCGCCGGCGCAGCCGCTGGCCGACGACCTGCTGCGGTGCGTTTCCATCCTCACGCCCAACGAGACCGAGGCCGAGCTGCTCACGGGCGTCCGCGCCGGGGATGACGGCTCTGCCGCCCAGGCCGCCGAGAAGTTGCTGGCGCGCGGGGTGCAGACCGTGATCATCACGCTCGGCGAGCGCGGGGCATTCGTGGCCGGGGAGCGTTATCGGCGGCTCATCCCCGCCTTCGCGGTGCAGGTGGTGGACACGACGGCGGCGGGCGACGTCTTCAATGGGGCACTGGCCGTGGCGTTGGCCGAGGGCCAGGTGCTGGAGCAGGCGGTCCGCTTCGCCAGTGCGGCCGCGGCCATCTCCGTGACCCGCCTGGGCGCGCAGCCCTCCGCGCCGCGGCGTGCTGAGATTGACCAGATCGCCGCTACGGCGCGTTAGCTGGCCCGCCTCCTGGGATCTGTGAGTCTTCCGGGTTCTCCCTGGCCACGAGGTCCACGGGCGTGCGCTTGTCGGAGGGCTCGGCGCCGTGCTGGAGGAGCAACCGGGCGAACTCGATGCCGAAGACGGCAAGCTGGTCGGCGTGCGGATCGGCAGTTGCCGTCATCGAGCCGCGCTGGACGGCCTCGACGGCCGTGGGGATGCCGTCATAGCCGGCGATCAGCACATCGTCCGCACGCCCGGCGGCCTCGACGGCGGCCCGTGCGCCCAGGGCCATGCGGTCGTTGCAGCAAAGCAGGCCCCGCAGGTCCGCGTGCTCGGTAAGCAGGGCCGCAACAGTCTTGCGGGCCGGCTCGGTCTCTCCCCCGGCGTTCCGCGACGCGGCGATGGTGAGCTTGGCCTCCTTCGCCGCCTCCTCGAAACCGAGCTTCCGCTCCTGGAGAGCGGCCGTCTTCGGGCTTCCCTCGAGCAGGGCCACCTTGTCCCCCGGTTCAAGCTGGCGCGCCAGGAAGTCACCCACCATCCTTGCCCCGGCACGGTGGTCCGGGCCGACGAAAGGCACATCGAGGCCCTGCCCGGCAAGGGCCTGCGCATCAAGTCTCGTGCCGATGTTGACCACGACGATCCCTGCCGCCCGCGCCTGCTGGCACACCGGGACCAGGGCCGCTGAGTCGGCCGGGGCGATCACGATTCCGCTCACTCCCTGGGCGATGAGCTGCTCCACCAGCGCAATCTGGCGCTTCGGGTCAAGCCGGCCCTCGCTGCCGACGACGCTCAGCTCAAACTCCGAGGCGCGATCGGCCTGGTGCTTGAGCGCGGTGGCCGCCATGCTCCTGGAAGGTTCCTGGTTCAGCAGGTCCATGACCAGAGCGATGCGCGGCGATGCCGCTCTGGTTGCCTGAGCGTTCCCGGATGCCCTGGCAGAGCCCGCCCCCGGTGCGGACGCTGGACCGCCACAGCCCATGGCTCCAGCGAGGAGGACGGCAATGCCAGACCGGGAGAACTTGCGGATGCACCGATGAAAAGTCATGGACGTGTGTCTTCTCGTGGCCGTCAGGGGCCTGTGTGCTGTGGCGGCTGGCTTGAGAGCTGGACGAGCGCCTCCAGCACTCGCGGTTTCTGTTCGGGGCGGAGTACCAGGTACGCATGGTGGTCCTGCGCGGATTCCTCGAACCGGCAGGAACCGTCGTTCTTGATGGTCACACGGCCGCGTGCGGGCACGTCAAAATAACCACGATCGCCGAGCACGGCGTAGAGCACGGCGGTGAGGTCCCAGGTCGGGCGGTTGTGAGGGGGCGGGATGTAGTGAATGTAGGCGTCGGCCAAGGGGTGGTGGGCCACATAGCCATAGTCGCGCTCGATGCTGACGGCCGGATAGGGAAGCGCGATGCCGATCTCGAAGCCGCTCCAGACCACCGGAGTCGGCCAATGCTCGGCCAGCTTCTGGCAGCTCGGGATGTCGCGGACCACGTTGTATTCACGATACTGCGCGTTGCCGTCGATGGGCTGGAATGCGCCCGCCATGAGCGACAGCAGCTTGACCTTCCGCTTCACCAGCTCTGTTCCCGAGAGCGGCGAATGCTCGTCCGGTCCGGAATCCAGCAATCGGGTGAGGTTCGTGGAGAAGCCGACCTGCGCGATCACGACTGACTGGTCAGGCTGTGCGGCGAGCACCTTGCGAAGCACCTGGGTCGCCGGCAGTGCGTCCTTGCCCGAGAGCAGCGAGTGCGGGTAGCGGAAGCGGCCGTCCGGCTCCTGCTGCTGGACAAGGCCAAGGTACTTGCTCTGCTCCACCACGCCCCCCTTGCCGACGGTGCCGATGGGGATCTCGCCACGGCCGTAGAACGTGTTCACCGCGTCCACGAATGGCGCGGCGAGGTCGTTGTCCACGCTCACCGTCACCGCCAGCAGCTTGCAGGCCCCGCGCGACTGAAGGGCGTGGATCATTCCCAGGGCGAGCACGTCGTCGCAGTCGCCGCAGATGTCGGTATCGAAGATCAGCCCGGGTGCATCGGCGGCGTTCACGGGGATGGAGACCAGGAGGACGGCGGCCATTGTCCAGGCGATGGCCGCCCGGTGGAACCAGTACATGATGAGCCTCGCGGTACAGGATGGAGGCGCGACGGTCTCGTCTGCCTCGTTACGCGGTACTATACGGGACTTCGCCCCGGGCGGGCAACCGGGACGTGGGGGCAACGGACAGGCGCCATCGAGGGCGGACGGCCCGCGGCGACTGACCGCTCGCATTCCGCCTGGCGCTGCCGTAAGGTGATCTGGAGAATGTCGCACCGTGATACTTCCACAGCGAGAAGGAGTCGGTCATGAGCCGGGACAGCGAATCCGCCGATCGTGGCGATGGGACCGATCGCCGGAGCTTGCTCAAAGGGACCGCCAGCGCGGCGATCCTGGGGGTCTCCGGGCTGAGCGCAAGCGCGCGTGCCGCCGTGGCCGCGGAACAGGGCCCCGCGGTCAAGAACGGCCGCATCCAGCAATCGATCGTGCACTGGTGCTTCGAGAAGTACTGGCCGATTGGCGAGTTCATCAGGTCGGCGAAGTCGCTGGGCATCGGCAGCATCGAGCTCTTGCCGGTGAAGTACTTCCCGCAGCTCAAGGAGGCGGGGATCACCAACGCCATCGGCCAGATCGACATGGGCGCGGACCCGCCGTTCCTGAAGGGCTTCAACAACCCCAGGCACTGGGAGCCCGTGATGAAGGCCACCCGCGAGGCGATCGACGCTTGCGCCGAGTATGGTTACAAGAAGGTGATCTGCTTCACCGGCTACAAGGAAGACATCCCCGATGACGTGGGTGCCGACAACTGCGTCAAGGGGTTCAAGCAGATTGTCGGCCACGCCGAGAAGAAGGGCGTCACGCTCTGCCTGGAGATGCTCAACTCCCGCGTGGGCACGCACCCGATGAAGGGCCATCCCGGCTACCAGGGCGACCACACGGATTACTGCATCGACATCATCAAGCGCGTGGGCTCACCCAGCCTGAAGCTGCTCTTCGACATCTACCACGTGCAGATCATGGACGGTGACATCATCACGCGGCTGAAGCAGTACAAGGAGTACATCGGCCACGTCCACACCGCCGGCAACCCCGGCCGGGGCGAGCTCGATGAGACCCAGGAAATCTACTACCCGCCGATCATGAAGACGCTGCTCGAGCTGGGCTACCAGGGCCACGTCGGCCAGGAGTTCATCCCCACGCGCGACCCGATGGAAGGCCTGCGCCAGGCGGTGGCGCTGTGCGACGTGTAAGCCGGCGTAACCGTCTGGCCCTGCGCCCTTGCCAGCGCGGTCGCCTCGCGTGGGACAAGACTCCGATCTTGTCGCGCATTGCGTGGGACAAGATCCCGATCTTGTCGCGAAATGCGTGGGACAAGATCCCGATCTTGTCGCCGGTGGCAGCTACGACAAGTTGAGAGTTCGGTCCCTGGTTCAAGAGGAACGACCGCATGGCTTCAAAGGCCTCGAAAGCAACGATCCCCGGCTTCTCGTCGCTGGGACTGGATGACCGCCTGGTGAAGACGATCGCCGAGCTGGGATACGAGGAGCCGACGCCGATCCAGCGCGCGGCGATCCCGGTACTTCTGGAGGGGAAAGACCTGGTGGGCCAGGCGGCGACGGGAACCGGTAAGACGGCCGCCTTCACGCTGCCCCTGCTGCACCGGCTGGCCGCGAACGATCAGCGCGGATCACGGCCGCGCACCATGGTGCTGGTTCCCACCCGCGAGCTGGCCATGCAGGTGGCGGAGGCGGTGCACCGCTACGGCCGGCTGCTGAACGCGAGCGTGCTGCCGATCTACGGCGGGCAGGCCTACGGGCCGCAGTTGCGAGCCCTGGAGCGCGGGGCCGACGTGGTCGTGGCCACGCCGGGACGGGCGCTCGACCTGATTCGCAGCCAGAAGCTCAAGCTCGGCGGCGTGGCCGTCGTGGTCCTGGATGAGGCTGACGAGATGCTCGATATGGGCTTCGCCGAGGACATCGAGGCGATTCTGGCCGAGACGCCCAAAGAGCGCCAGACCGTCCTCTTCTCCGCGACCCTGCCGCCACGCATTGCCGCGATCACCAAGCGTCATCTCACCACCCCGGCGCAGATCAGGATCGCGGCCGAGCCGGCCGTTGCCGGCACGGTGGCGCTGGTGCGGCAGACGGCGTACATCGTGCCCCGCGGCCACAAGCTGGCCACGCTGGGGCGCGTGCTCGACATTGAAAGTCCGACCTCCGCCATCGTCTTCTGCCGCCGCCGCAACGAGGTGGACGAGCTGGCCGAAAACCTCAACTCCCGCGGCTACCGCGCCGAGACGCTGCACGGCGGGATGAGCCAGGATCAGCGCAGCCGGGTCATGAAGAAATTTCGCGGTGAGGCGTCCGACCTGTTGATCGCCACCGACGTGGCGGCGCGGGGGCTGGACATCGAGCACCTCTCACACGTGATCAACTTCGACGTGCCGGCCGAGCCCGAGTCGTACGTGCACCGGATTGGCCGGGTGGGACGCGCCGGCGCGAGGGCGTGGCCATCACCCTGGCCGAACCGCGCGAGCACCGCCAGTTGCGTATGATCGAGCAGGTCACGGGTCAGAAGATCGAGATCGCCAAGGTGCCCAGCGTGGCCGACCTGCGCGCCCGGCGACTGGAGCTGTCACGCGCCTCGGTGCGCGAGGCGATCGTCGAGGGGAACCTGGAGCGCTATCGCGTGGTGGTCGAATCGCTGGCCGGTGAGTTCGACCTCATGGACGTGGCCATGGCCGCGGTGAAGCTGATCCACCAGGCCAACGGTGACGAGGACCAGGACGAGGACGAGATCCCGGAGGTGGAGATCCACCGCGAGCAGGCGTCCCGCAGCCGGGAAAGAGGCCGTGAGTGGACCTCGCGCGGCGAGCGCAAACCGCGGCAAGAGCGGCAGCGCGGCGAGGGCCAGAGAGGCGTCATGACGCGGCTCTACATCGGCGCCGGCCGTGCCGCCGGCATCCGCGCACAAGACCTGGTGGGCGCGATCACCGGCGAGGCCGGACTCACCGGCCGCCAGGTGGGCGACATCGACATCTCCGACCGCTTCTCGCTCGTCGAGGTCCCCGAAGACCTTGCCGACGCCGTCATCGCCGCCCTGCGCGAGAGCAAGCTCAAGGGACGAAAAGTCACCGTCCGCCGCGAGCGGGCAGGGATGTGACCTGACGTCTCACTTCAAACAATCTGCCGGATCGGCTCTGCGCCTTCAACGCCGACGAGCTTCTGGTGCAGGCCGCCGTAGAAATAGGACAGGCCGTTGGGGTCCAGGCCAAGCTGGTTCAGCATCGTCGCGTGCAGGTTCTTGACATGAAACCGGTCCTCGACCGCGGCGCTGCCGAGTTCATCGGTCTGGCCCACGCTCGTGCCCCCCTTGATGCCGCCGCCGGCCAGCCACACGGTGAAGCCGTACGAGTTGTGGTCGCGGCCGGTCCCCCGCTCGTTCTCGGCCGTTGGCTGGCGGCCGAACTCGCCGCCCCAGAGGATGAGCGTCTCGTCCAGCAGCCCGCGCCGCTTCAGGTCCTTGATCAGGCCCGCGATCGGCTTGTCGGTGTGGCCGGCGTGCTTGGAGTGGTTCGCCACCAGGTCGCTGTGGGCGTCCCAGTTCTGATCATTGTGCGCGCCGCCGGAATAGATCTGGATGAACCGCACCCCGCGCTCCACCAGACGCCGGGCGAGCAGGCACTTGCGGCCGAAGTCGGCTGTCTGGGGATGGTCAATGCCGTAGAGCGCCTGCGTCTCGGCCGGCTCCTGCGAGAAATCGACGGCCTCGGGTGCCGACTGCTGCATCTTGAAAGCCAGCTCGTACGCGGCGATGCGCGCGGCCAGCTCGCTATTGTCCGCCCGTGGTGCGCGGTGCGCCTCGTTCTTTTCGCGCAGGCGGTCCAGCAACAGCCGGCGCGTGGTGCGGTCGGTCCCTTCGGGCACGGCCAGGTCGTGCATGGGCACGCCCGCGGCGCGGAGGACGGTTCCCTGGTAGGCAGCCGGCATGTAGCCGCTGGACCAGTTCTTCGCCCCGCTGATCGGCCCGCCGGAGCGGTCGAGCATGACCACGAAACCCGGCAGGTTCGCGTTCTCGCTGCCCAGCCCGTAGGTCACCCATGAGCCCAGACACGGGTTCCCACTCAGGATGCGGCCTGAGTTCATCATCAGCATGGCCGAGCCATGGATGGGCGACTCGGCGTACATCGAGTGCACGAACGCCATGTCGTCCACGCAGGTCGCCAGGTGCGGAAAAACGTCGGAGATGGGCTTGCCGCACTGGCCGTGCGGGCGGAACGCGTACTTTGGCCCGACCACGCGCCCCTGGTTCCGCTTGCCGGCCCGGCCAAATGTCTTCACCTCGATCGTCTTGCCGTCAAGGCCGTACAGCTTGGGCTTGTAGTCGAACGTGTCGACATGGCTTGGCCCACCGTACATGAACAGGAAGATGACGCTCTTCGCCCGCGCGGCACGAGCTGGCGGCCTGGGCGCCATGGGGCTTTTGAACGGGGTGGTCCCGTCGGCCGCAACAGCCTGCCGCGTCAGGAACCCGTCGCCACCCAGGAGCGCGGTGAGCGCGACGGAGGCGAACCCGCCGCCGGCTTCCCAGAGCAGCTCCCGGCGCGTCCGGCCGCAGAACTGGCTACCCCGCGGGCGCGGGGCCGAGAAGGCTTGCTCATGATCCATGGCCGGCCCTTCCATCAGTCCAGATAAAGAAATGCATTGGTGGAATACGTCAGCAGGCAGTACTGCACCAGCGCGGTGGCTTCGTCAAGCTTCGCTCGCGCGCGCAGCTCGCCAATCCAGGCGACGTCGCGCGCCACCTCGTCAGCCGCAGGCTCCGCTCCCGTCGCCAGGCGGATGGCCCGCCGGATCTGGGCGCTGAGATCGCCCGGGCACTCGGCCTTGAGCCGCCCGGCAAGCCGCTCCGCCTGGCCATTGGCGAAGTCGCCGTTGAGCAGTCCCAGCGCCTGGGTGGGGACGGTGGTCGTGTCAGCGCACCGGGCAGCTTGCGTCGGTATCGGGCGCATCGTGGACGGAGAGGATCGGCAGCGGCAGCGACCGCTTCACATGCACATACACGCTGCGCCGGGCTGCCTCGTCCGGCGGTGAGGTCTTCCACCCCGCGCCGGGCATCGACTGCGTGGCCATGGCCTCGCGCGACATCGGCGGGCAGATGCTCGGTCCGGAGGCCTTCAGGTTGAGCGTACCGTTCACGGCGAGCATCGCGTCGCGCACCTCCTCGGCGGCCAACCTCCGCATCGGGAAATGCCAGAACCAGCGGTTGCCGGGATCTCTCGCCAGCCCCGCCTCGCTGGCCCGCGACGACATCCGGTAGGTGCTCGAGAGCAGAATCAGCCGGTGCATCCGCTTGATGGACCAGCCGCCTTCCATCAGCTCGGCGGCCAGCCAGTCGAGAAGTTCGGGGTGCGAGCAGCCCTCACCCAGCGCGCCGAAGTCATTGGGCGAGGGAACCAGTCCGCGGCCGAAGTGAAACTGCCAGAGCCGGTTGGCCAGCACCCGCGCAGTCATCGGGTTGCGTCTGTCCGTCAGCCAGTCGGCCAGCGCCCGGCGCTTGCCGGGTCCGGAGCCAAAGCTCGACTCCGAACTGCCGAGCATGGCCGGAACGCCCGGTTCCGCCTCCGCGCCCAGCACCCTCGGGTTGCCGCGAAGCAGTACATGTGCCGGGCCGCGCGGCGCTCGTGCACGCACATCACGTCCACGCCCGGCGCAGGGCCAGCCTTGCGCGTGTTCTTGCCATCCTGGTCGGTCACGTCCTTGAAGAAGGCCAGAAAGCGGTAATAGTCGGCCTGGGGAATGGGGTCTTTCTTATGATCGTGGCAGCGCCGCGCAATTGATGGAGATGCCCAGGAACACCTGCCCCGCCGTCGACACGATGCCGTCAAGGCCGTCATAGTGCGCCAGCTCGCGGTCGGCCGGCTCGTCGTCCCAGAGGCCCAGGCGATAGAAGCCGGTGGCGATCATCGCCTCGGGCGCGCTCGGGTCGATCTCATCGCCGGCAAGCTGCTCGCGGAGGAACTGGTCGTAGGGCTTGTCGCTGTTGAAGGCGTCGATGACGTAATCGCGATAGCGCCAGGCCTCCGGCTTGGCCGAATCGCGCTCGTAGCCGTTGGTCTCGGCGTAGCGCACCAGGTCCAGCCAGTGCCGCGCCCAGGCCTCGCCATACTGGGGAGCGGCCAGCAGGCGATCGACGAGCCGCTCGTAGGCGTTCCGGGACGGGTCGGCCACGAAGGCATCCACCTCCTCCGGCGTGGGAGGCAAGCCGGTCAGGTCGAAGGTCAAGCGGCGAATGAGGGCGACGCGATCGGCGGGCGGAGCGGGCTGGAGCTGTTCCGCCTCGATCTTCGCCAGCAAGAACGCATCAATCGGATTGCGTACCCAGCCAGCGTCTTTGACCCTTGGCACCGCGGGCCGAGCCACCGGGCCATACGCCCAGCGTGCCGCGGGCCTGGCCGGTCCGGCGGCCGCGACCGTCACGGCGGTTGCCGCGGGGCGATCCGCCCCGGTCCACGCCAGGCCATCCTTCACCCAGCGCGTGAGGACCTCGATCTCCGCGCCCGGCAGCTTGCCGGTCGGCGGCATTTCCAGGCCGTCGTACCGGATGGCCTGGAGCAAGAGGCTCTCCTCCGGCTTCTCGAGCGTCACCGCCGGCCCCTGGTCGCCGCCCCGCAAGACCGCAGCGCGGCTGTCGATCCGGAAATTGCCTTTGACTTTCGCCCCGCCGCCATGGCACTTCAGACAGCGGGCCTCGAGGATCGGCTTCACCTTGGCCTCGAAGAATGCCGCCTGAACCGGGTCAGGCCGTGTGCCGTCCTTCTCGGCCGATCGAACCCCTGCGCAGACCAGCAGCGAACCGACCACCGCGGCCAGGAGCGGGACCATGCGTCTGCGGATGCGTCGTGATCGCGCTGGTGTCATGCGGTGCTTGCTCCGGACCACACTGATTGTTGCACCCAGGTCGTCAGTTCAACAAAAATTGAACCGGCGGTCAAGCGGCCCGATGCGAGGCTCGTCTCGGTTCACTGCCGGATGACCGCAATCGCCGCCTTGACGTCCTCGCTGTCGACCGGCTGGCCGGCAAGGGCCTTCATGGCGATGCCCATGGCCATGCCGTCGTTGCGCGCGGCCTTGATCTGTTCCTGCACCGGGGCGAGCGCCTCGGCAATCTGGTCCGCGCCAAGTGTAGGCGGGACCCATTCCCGCAGCAGGGCGATCTCGGCTTCCGTGAAGGTGGTCGGGCCGGCCTTCGCTTCTTTCAAGATCCCGCGCATCTTCTTGACAGCATCGGTATCGCTCACCTCGGCCCCGGTTGCGAGCGTGAGCTGGGCGATCCAGTAACGCAGGAACCCCGTCTTCACGGTATCGCGGGCCTTCATCGCCTGCGGCAGCTCGGCGCGCATGCGCTGGACGATGGTCATGGTTTGCAGACTCCGACAGACCCCGGTCTCTCGCTGGCGTTCTGATCGTCAGACGTCTGGCCAGCGGTTTCAGTGTACCGCGTGGCCCGCGCTTCAGAAATGGCAGCAGGACGGGTTCGAGGTGCGCCGAGTGCGATCATTTCGGCGGGTACTCGCCCGGGGGCACGCCGGTGATGGGCCCTTTCCTGGCGTCGTTGAAGTCGGCCAGGACGGTCGGGTCGATGTCGCGGGCCGATTGTATTTCATCAATGAGCGTTTCGCCGGGCTCCAGCAAGATCGTCAGGTCGGTGATGTCGTGGTCGAGCCGGCCTTCGATTCTCGAAGGCTCGGTCGGGATGAGGCATCTGTTTCTGGCAGACAGACGACAACCTACTCGCCCCAGCTCCCTGCGACTGAATAACCGGATCTGCACCGGACCATCGGGAAGTGCGGTGAACGCGAACTGCTGCGCCTCCTCCACATCGGCAATCAGGTTTCCCGTGCCCGGGACGATCATGCTCGCCGAAACCGCGAGCCCCGGTGGTAAGACCAGCCCCCTGGAACAAACCAGCCGTCCTGCCAGCTTGCGCCCCTTCTGAACGGTGAGCGTTCCCAAGTCGAGCGTGGTGCCCTCTTCCCCCGTTTGAACGTGCCGGGGAACGACGGCTCCCTCGTCCTTCAAGATGCCAAGCTTGACGAAGACCCAGAGTTCCAAGCCGGGCAACACATGAGGAAAGACGAACGAACCGTCCTGGTCGGTGTTGGCTTCCATCTCCAGATCCGGACTCCAAGTTGTGAGCGCCTCATAATGAAAGCCGACTTTCACACCCGCAACCGGCTTTCCCTCGCGCGTGAGACGCCCGGTCACGCGCACCCCGGGCCCCACGCGTATGGGCTCTGTGATACGCCCATCGGAGTCGAAGTCACGAAAGCCAGGATTGGATGGCGGTCCCATTCCGTCAGATCGGGCGCTGACAAACAGCTGCATAAGTGCCATTCCATCCGATTCTATTCGAATCGAATAGCCATCCTCACCTCTGTGGCCCGTGAATGCGAATTCACCGTCAGCACCGGTCTTGACCGACCTATTCTCGACCAGGTCGTACTCGACCGTCGCACCCGGAACGGGCCGTCCCTCATGGTCAACCACTTTTCCCTGGATAGTAAGCGGCCCCATCGGCACGGGCCTTGGGAGTGGGGCCGGAAGTTCGGGCTTCGGCGTGCGCGGCAGGCCGAGCTGATCCCGCACGACTCCCTCGATCGCACTCATCACATCGCCGTAGTCCAGGTCTGACCCTCTGTCAGGAACGTCATGCGACTCGGTAACGAGCCCGCCTCTCGGGTCGCGGCGAAGCTCCTCGATGTAGGCTGCTTGTGGGACGAAGGCTGAGGCGAGCTTGCCGGTCCTGTTCACGACGAAGACGGACGACGTGTTAGCTTCATAGAATTCAATCGTGCGCCCCGAGCCGACTTCTCCCACCTTGGCGGGCGACATTCCTTCCCTGCCGGCCAGGCGGGCGGTCGAGCAGGAAGCGGAGCGCGGTGTCGGCGCCGATCTGCTCGCGCATCGAGTCTACCACTTGCCTGAAGGTCGCCAGCGATGTGATCGAGGCGTCGTGGATCGCAAGAATGGAAAGCGGCTGGTCCCTGAACCGCTCGCGAAGCTTCGCGAGATGCGGGACGGGCCGGAACCAGATGTCCTTGCTGGTCCAGAAGACAAGAACCACGACCTTGCCGCGATCGTCCTCGAGCTTGGCGGGCTTGCCGTCGACATCGACAGCCTCGATCTCGGCCGCGGGCTTGCCCAGCATGAGCACCCAGGCGAGCGTCTTGATGGTCATCCCAGGCAGCTCGATAGGGCCTTCACCGGGTGGAATCACCAGGTCCTCAACGTCGTAGAGCGTGTCGCTCCGGAAACGGACCTTGTATTTCCCCGCGGGCAAGCGCGCTTCCAGCCAGCGCACGCCCTTTGGACCATTCCCGGGACCGCTCTTCAGAGGGAACTCCCCCCAGACAGCACCCTTTGTCCCGATGGCTGGAATGTTGTAGGGGCTGGCATGAGCCGGTTCGACCGTGTAGACGGTACAGAGGAATTCTTCGTCCGGGTGGTCTTCGGGGACCTCGATCACTGGCGTTCGCACTTCGCGAGCAGGGCGCAGCGTGACCTCGACCGGGACCTCCGGATCGTCGAGATGAACGACGTGAATCGCCTGCCGCGAGAAGTCCGGGGTGGCAAAGAGGAGCTGAGTTGCCCCGAGTTGCCTGTCAATCAGGACCTCGGCCGAGAACCGGCCCTCAGCGTCCGTGCGATCCGCCACGAAATCGCTGAACGAGCTCGGCGGGACCATCCACTTGCCGCTCGTGGTGCGGAGCAGGTAGTCGGGCCTGGGTTGAGCTGGATGATCGTCGCGACCGTCCTTCCCCACGTCTGTGTGCGGACGGGGAGCCGGCGGACGACGCTCGGAGGCGTCTTCAAGCCGCACATCCCCGGGCGCAACGGGCTTCCAGTAGCCCTGATCGTCGCGGATTTCGAAGTACTTGCCGAGCGGCCCGGGAGGAACGACGCGGCCCTGCGTATCGCGGAACGGCTCATGCCGCTCGCGGATCCGCTCCAGCTCGATGGTCCGCCAGGTGTCTTCCCGGGGACGGATGTCATGGCCGAACCAGACCCTGGGCGCGGGCCGGCCGTTCTCGTCGCGGACGATCCCCTGAACGCGTCGCTTGACCAGGCGCGGCTCATCCGCCTGGGGCGGTTGCTGAGCGGGCCCGGGCCCAGGTGCCGCTTGCGCAACCGGGGCCTCGCCGTCCGTCCGGTCACCGTCCGTATTGCGTCCTGACCTGGCCCGGAGCAGGCCTCCCGCCACAAGGAACGCGGAAAGGATCGCTACGACCACGGCCGCCTTGATCCTGGAGAGGACGACCGCGCGCAGGACCTCCTCGGCAAGGGTGGTCGAGACCAGTCCAGTGCCGGCGATGGCAGGCCCCTTTCCGTGCGCGAACTGCATGGCGAGGTTGACGGTCGCCTCGGCCCAGGATGCGGGTGCCGGCTGCAAGGGTTTGAATGCAAGGCTTCCCGGGCCTGCCAGCAGCGCCGAGAACTCGACGCCAGCCCGCTCGAGCCGGGCTTTCAGTCTCGCCCGTCCGCGCGCAGCCGGCTCTGGATGGTTCCGAGCGGACAGCCCACCTGAGCCGCCGCCTGCTCCTGGGTCAGGCCCTCCAGGTAGCACAGGACGAGCGGTGCGCGGAACGTTTCGGGCAACCGGCGCAGCTCGCCGTGCAGCCTGGCCCAGCGGTCGCCATCTCCGGGTTCCACGATTCCGTGGTTGACGTCGCGACGAGCCATCATGATCTCTCCCCCGCGCTGTTCGCGCCTCCGCCGGCGTACGGCGGCGAGCTGCAGCCGGCTTGCCACCCGGAGCGCCACGCCGTGTAGCCAGCAAGCGACGGAATCCTTGCGGCCGATCGAGCCGGCCCGTCGCGCCAGGATCAGGAAGGCCGCCTGCGAGGCATCCTGCGCCTCATGCTCATCACCCAGGACCTGCCGGCAAACGCGCAAGACCATGGCGCCGTGGCGGTCGACAATCGCAGCGAATGCGGCTTCCGCGCTCTCGCCCCGAGCTTGAAGAAACCGCTCCAGTAACTGGCTGTCGCCGAGCCCGGCCGACGTGCCCGCCTGCTGAAGGGTTTCGATCTGCTTGTACAGTTTCATGGCCTGAACCGATCAACGTCTCGCGACCCGGCGACTCGTGCTCGACTCGTGTAGTCTCCGCCGACACTCGAATCATTCCCCGAATCTGTTTCCATGGTACGGTAAAGACCAGGAACCTTGTGCAACGCAGTGGCTCACCCTGACCTTGAGCGAGGACAAAGGCCTGCTGGCCCGATCGCCATGACGACTTCCCCGATGTTCGACCGCTCCATCGCCATCGACTACTCCGGTGCGCAGACGCCGACCTCGAGTTTGAAGGGGTTGCGGGTCTACATGGCCGATCGCAACGGAATGCCCGCCGAGGTCTTGCCGTCGGCGAGTCCGCGGAAGTACTGGACGCGCCGGGGCATGGCGGAGTGGCTGGTGGAGCGGCTGAGGGAAGATGTGCCGACGCTTGCCGGCATCGACCACGGCTTTTCGTTTCCGATCCGCTACTTCGAGGCCTACGGCTTGCCGCACGATTGGCCGTCGTTCCTGGACGACTTCCAGGCTCACTGGCCGACCGATGAGGACCATACTTACGTGGATCTCGTTCGCGACGGCGTTTGCGGCAACGGTGCGGCCCGGCGCGGCCAGGCGCAGTGGAAGCGGCTCACGGAAGCACGCGCGGGCGCGGCCAAGTCGGTGTTTCACTTCGACGTCCAGGGCTCGGTTGCCAAGTCGACGCACGCCGGTTTGCCATGGCTGCGCTACCTGCGCGGGCAGCTCGGCTCGCGCCTGCATTTCTGGCCGTTCGACGGCTGGGAAGTGCCGGCCCGGAAATCGACCGTCGCGGAGATTTATCCGTCACTCTGGAGCAGGACCGTCCCCCGCGGGGACCGCACGCCCGACCAGCACGACGCGTTCGCGGCCGCCCTCTGGATGCAGTCCGCTGATCGCGAAGGCCGTCTCGCGGGCTGCTTCCAGCCTCCGCTCACGCCCGAGCAACGGAGTGTCGCCGAGGTGGAAGGGTGGATCCTGGGCGGGCCGTGAGCCCGCTGCCACCGGAAACTGGCTCGGCTGACTGCACCTGGTACGCTCGGAGGTCCACATGGCGAGAACGGCGGTGACAGAGCTGGGAGCGTTCGGAGTCAATCCCGAAAGGGAACGAACGCAAGGCCGACGGTTGTCGCCGTGGCATGGGGAGCCGAGGGGTCGGAGAGGAGAAACAGATGTATTGCCGGCAAACCTCACCACTTGCCCTTCAAGCCTCTCACGTGGAATACGATTCCAATCGTGTCGCACATATTTTATTATCAAGCTAGCAATATTTTAATAGTTTAAATCATGACAAGATTGGAATCTTGTCCCACGCGAGGAGATCGCGTGGGACAGGGTTGGAGCGTCGAGCCGAAAGGCTGCGGGCCTCCCGGCGGATCGTCGTGCGACGTTTGGGGGGCCTACCGTCGGGTGGGCGGCTCGCTCGAGGACGCGGCGGAGATGAACGCTTCGCGATGGGTCGCGTCCGGGAACCAGTAATGCCGGCCCTCGCGGTTCAGCTCGTAGCGCGGGTCCCCGCGCACCAGGATCCCATTCTCGGCCAGGCAGTGGGGACAGAAGCCCTGCTCGGCGACGTCAATGGCCGCATAGCGGAGCGGCTCCTGAAGGAACTTCTTGCGGTCGGCATCCGTCGCACAGAGGAAGAGCCGGCCCTGGTAGAGCACCCCGTACCGGGGATCGCCGGGCTGCGCGGTGCGGCGATCGAGCTGGGTGACCGGGCAGTTGCCGTCATTCACCGGCACGTAGCGTTCGGGGTCGCGGCGGAAGAGATTGAATGTGAGCAGGCTGGCGAAGCGGTAGAGCCGGCCCTCGTGGGTCACCGTGTACTCGGTCTGTCCGGGCACCAGCCGCTTGTCGGAGACGAGGCTGACCGGGCAGTAGCCGGAAAGCGCCACCTGCGTCTCCCGTTTGGTCCGTGGCCTGGTCTGTTCCGGCGAGCCGTCGACCGGCTTGCCGCTCGCTGCGCCGGGCTTGCCGGAAGAATTCTGGGCGAGCAGCGTGTGCTCCCTGGTCGCGGATTGCAGCAGGCGATCGAGGTCGTCCGGGCCGAGGTATCCCTGCCGCACGGCGACAACCTGCCGCGATGGAGCGACGATCACCGTCGCCGGCAGGCCGGAGAGCTCGAAGCTCAGGGCCAGTTGCTCGTGCACGTCGGAGCGCAGCTTCACCGGCACGAACGACTGCTGCGCATGCTGGCGGATGGCCGGATGAGAGAAGGAGTCCTGCTCCATGCGCGTGCAGTTGGGGCACCATGGCCCGGTGAACTGGATCCAGAGCAGACGATTCTGCACCCGTGCTTCTTCCAGGGCGGTGGCGTAGTCGGTTCTCCAGGTGATGGCATCGGCCTCTTCGGCAAACGCCTGGACAGGGCTGTGGGTGCTGCGCAGGAAGAGGATGGCCAGGGCGTGAAGCAGCGTGAGCCGGCCCCAGCGCGTGCGGGATGGACGAGCCAACATCGTGCATCTCCCTCAATCGTGGGTCAACTGATGATCTGCGGATTGAGCGTGTGCCCGGTGAGAAGGGCACGATCCGTCCGTGGAGATGCCACCCTGCAAGTTCGAGCGGTGCCAGGCCATTGGCGTGCTTGGTAACTTTCGTTTCCAGGCAAGATATCGGCGCGCTGCGCGGTTTTCTTCAAGCGGCAAGGGCTCACTTCAGGGATGCCCGGTGCGCGCGGCGCTGCGTTGCGCGGAACCCGCTCGACCGGCGCGATCGTCATGTCGCGATGGCGCCGCTCCTCGCCGCTGGAAGTCATGAACGATTCCGCATCGGGTCAGCCGCGCGGCTGGCGCCGGCGCAAAGCCACCGGGGGCTGCAAAACCTCGGTCAGGAGTGCGAACTCGCGCAGCCTGGCGGGCGATGAGAGGAGGTTCCGGATCGCTTCGGAGCTCATGGACACCGGGCGGTCTCCGCCGCTCGTCTCGTGGGCCTGGGGTGCCGCCGAGGACTGCGAGAGGGGCAATGACAGCGGGGCCAGCGAGGTGAACAGGGGGGTGATCTCCAGCGGCTTGTTCCGCTGCATGGCCATGGACTGGTTGACCTGGTCCGAGAGCACCCGTTGCGTTCTGGGCTCGGTGCGTCCCTGAGGGGTGGCGGTGCCGATGTTGATGGAGCGGCCGCGCGCTCCCTTGCGCGGCGTGGCGGAACGTGCCGGGCGGATTCCCGAAGAGGAGGGAGGGGCGGCACTTCCCGCGGACGTGGAGCGCGCGGAGTTCCGCCGCGCCGGATCGTTTTCGATGTAGACGATGGCACCATCGGCCTTGCTCGTGGTCATGCGCTGGACCGCTCGATCGCGCGGGGCCGGCGCGGGCGCCTGTGGCTGGGTCCAGGCCGACTGGAGATCCTGGCGGGCGGGCGCTGGCCCGGCGGTGCGGGAGGGGGCCGCGGAGCCCGGCACGCGCAGTTCCGGCTGGCCCGGCACGCGGCCCGGCGGCCTGGGACCGCCGGGGCCGAGTGGGCGGCCCGGTCGCGGAGGCAGGGGCTGCGCGTCGCGATTCAGGAGCGACGTCAGCGCCCAGATGGCCAGAAACATGAGAGGCACAATGAACTGGATCAGGATCTCGAAGCGCATCGCGTCACCTTCCGCACCAATCCGCGACTCCAGGCCATCATTGCACGCGCAGTAGCCGAGCTCACGGGGTGACCGCCGGCTCGCGCCGGCTCGTATTGTTGCCGGTGCCGGCGATCGCGCTGCGCATCTCCGTGTCGGCCTGAACGTTGCGAAGCTGGTAATAATCGGTGATGCCCAGGTTGCCCATGCGGAAGGCCTCCGCGATGGCCATGGGAACCTCGGCCTCGGCCTGAACGACCTTGGCCCGGTTCTCCTGCACATGCGCGATCATCTCTTGTTCCTTGGCC
Organism: uncultured Planctomycetaceae bacterium; assembly: GCA_963833985.1. Taxonomy (GTDB): domain Bacteria; phylum Planctomycetota; class Planctomycetia; order Isosphaerales; family Isosphaeraceae; genus Aquisphaera. The sequence goes on along the minus strand of CAWIAD010000001.1, from coordinate 2,361,840 downwards.
ACGGCGAAGGCCCGCCGCTCCTCGGCCTTGGCGCGGGCCACGCGGGTGTCGGCCTCGGCCTGAAGGGCCTGAAGGTTCGCGCCCACGTTGTCGCCCACGTCGATGTCGGCGATGTCGATCGAGAGGATCTCGTAGGCCGTGCCGGCGTCCAGCCCCTTCTCGAGCACGCGCTTGGAGATGGAGTCCGGCTTTTCGAGCACCATCAGGTGCGTATCGGCCGAGCCGATCGCGTTCACGATGCCCTCGCCGACGCGGGCGATGATCGTCTCGTCGGTGGCGCCGCCGACCAGGCGGTCGAGGTTCGTGCGCACGGTTACCTTGGCCTTCACCTTGAGCTGGATGCCGTTCTTGGCGACGCCGTCGATGGTGAGGCGGCCCTGGGTCGGGTCCGGACAGGGAATGACCTTGGGGTTGACGCTGGTCTGCACGGCCTCGAGCACGTTGCGGCCGGCCAGGTCAATCGCGGCCGCCCGTTTGTACGACAGCGGGATATCCGCCCGGTTCGCGGCGATGAGCGCGCGGACGACGTTCGGAACGTTGCCGCCGGCGAGGTAATGCGCTTCGAGCGCCCGCGTGGTCACGCCGTCCTTTTCCGAGAGCCCCGCCTGGTAGGCCATGATCTTGGAGCGGACGATGATGTTCGGGTTCACCTTGCGGAACGTCATCCCGACCAGGTCCCAGATGCTCACGTTGGCCTGGGTCATCTTGGCCTGGATCCAGAGATTGAAGTACTTCGCCAGAAAAATACAGAACATCAGGGCGATGAGCCCGATGGCGATGATCATCATGTAGAACATTGTCGACGGCCACGACGTCGGTGGCTGATTGACCTGGGCGAACAGCAGAGCACTCATGGAGCATCCTCGAAGATGGAGACCGCCTCGGCGGTTCTGTCGATGTCTATGGGGGAAGGGCCCGGCACGGGCCCGGAAACGTCAAAGGGATTCGTAGGTTCCTCGACCGGCTGCGGCGCGGGGTCGCGGAGGCCGCGGACGACGAGCTGGCCGGAACGGACGCGCAGCACGCGCACCGTCGCTCCGGCGGGCAAGTAACCCTCCTCGGCCAGCGCGAGCGCGCGCTGGCCGTCAATTTCGACGTGGCCGCAAGGCCGCAGCGGAGTGATCGTCTTGCCAAGCTGATCCACCAGCGAATGAATGTGCAGATCCGCGTGCGAGACGTCGATCTCCTCGGGCGCCGGCGGCTTGAGGAAGAACTTGCGTCCCAGCGGGGTGTGGGACCAGAGCCAGAACGCCAGGCCGGCGCACAGCGGTATCGCCAGCAGATCAATCAACATGAAGAGCGTTCCCAGACCCAGCGACTGCGAGAAGGCATACCAGAGGCTGAGCACCAGGCAGGCAATCGATCCCAGCCCGAGGAAACCGCCCGAGGGAATGAAGGCTTCCAGGATCAGCAGCAAGAGTCCGAACACCAGGAACAGGGAAGGCCAGAACAAGACGCTCATGGGGCACACCTTCCCGACGATCGGCCGGTGTAAGCCAGGTCGGCGCGAAAAAACGCCGTTCTGGCACCCTGCCGCGCCACCGCACTTTCTCTACATAGTGTAATCAATCTCGCGCGCTGCTCGCCAATTGGATTCGCCGCGCTCGTTTGGATTTATCCGGGTCGATCGGTACGGCCAGGCAGCCCGCGAGTGCGCAGGGCGGGTCGAGGGCGGCGCGGGGCCACCGCCGGCGGCGGGTCAACGGCCCGGATCATGCGAGCTGCTTGACGATGACCTTGGTCCCCTGCACGTCGACCACCTCGACGAGCGAATCGGTCTCGACGTAGAAACCATCGGCGGTGACGTCGATCAGCATGTTGCCGAAGCGGGCCTTGCCGGTGGGCCGCAAGGGCGAGGTGGTGCGGCCGGTCTCGCCGATCAGGAAGGCCAGCGACTCGTAGCCTTCCAGACCCGGCTTGGCGAGCGACTCCGAGGTCTCAGGGTTGTCGACCGGTGTCCAGGGCTCGGGCTTGAGGACCAGGCGGTTCAAGAACGGCAGCGACGGCAGGTAGCGAGCGAGGACTGCGGCGCCGCCGGCGACGGCCACGAGTGCAAGCGTGAGCTGGATCAGCGTGAACCCCATTTCGCGGTACTCGTATTCCTGCGTTGGCCAGACAAACGTGTGGCTGGCCATGACAATGCTACAGAGCATGAGCAGGATGCCGCTCATCCCGAAGATGCCGAACCCGGGGAAGACGAAGAGCTCGAGCGCCAGGCAGACCATACCGACCAGGAAGAGGATGATCTCGAGCTGGTCGGCGGTACCGCTCAGGTAATGGCTCCAGAAGAAGAGCAGGAACGCCAGTGCGGAGGTGATCGCCGGCAGGCCGATGCCGGGGAGCTTGAGCTCGATCACGAGCATGAAGAGGCCGACGAACAGAAGCATCCAGCTCACGTAAGGGTCGGTCAGAATGGTGACCAGTGAATCGACCCATCCCGGGCCGTCGACCTTGATCATCTTGCCGCGCAGCCCGTAGAGCCCCTTCAAGTCTTCCTCGCCGTTGACAACCTGCCCCATGCCGTACGAGGCCGCCTCGTCGCCGGTCATGACCAGGTTGTTCCCGGGCGCCTTGCGCACCTCCACTGCCTGGAACCGCCCCCGGTCGGCCTCGACCTCTTCCCTGAGCAGCAGGCGCATGGCGCCTGTCTGGGCGTCCCGCGCCTCGACGACCTCCGCCGCGGGGTCCACCATCGCCCGCGCCACGGCCTCGGGATGCCCCTTCTTGCCGGCCAGGAAGGCTGCCTTCTTCGTGAGCACCTGAACCTGAGCGTCGCTCAGGTCTTGCAGGTGGTTGTTGCGGCCGACGATGATCTGACGCAGCTCGCCCATGCGGGCGGACTTCTTGAAGACGATATCGCGGCAGGCCAGCGGCAGCAGTGCCGCCACGCCCAGGGCGCGGTCCTCGATGTACGCGACGGTCTTCATGTCCGTGATGCCGGCAATCTGGTCGGCGATGCTGTCAGCCGCCGAATCCAGTCCACCGGGACTATCGATCTGGAAGAAGATGAGGTTCACGCGCTCTTGCCGCGCCTGCTCGATGCGCCTGGTGAGGTAGCCCACCTTGGTGGTGTCGATGAGCCCCGTGATCTTGATCCAGATCGGCCGCAGGGCCTGGCCCAGCGTGGGGTCCTCGACGGCCGACTGGGCGCCGATCTGGTAGATGTGGGCGACCTCGGATGCGTTCTCGGCCAGCGCCTTGCTGAAGCCCTCAGCCCGGGCCCGCCGCGCCGCCAGGACGCCGCGCTGGCCTCCCTCCCAGGCTGGCTGCTCGTCCACGACCTGATGGGTCTTGCGGAACTCCTCCAGGTTTTCGGCCAGCACGTAGTGCAGTGCCCGGTCGGCGGTGTGCACCAGCCTGAGATCGGCATCGCGGTCGAGCATGCCCAAGAGCAGGTCCGGGTCACGGGTCTTGCGCACGGCGAGAAACCGCACGGGCTCGCGGAACGCCGGGTCGAACGACTGGTTGTCCGGGGTGATTGGCCCCAGGCTGGCTGTCGACCCCATGACGATCTCGGAGCACGCCAGGGCTGGCAGCACGGCGTATCCGGTAAGCGGCTGCGGGACATAGGCCACGGTCAGCCGCGCACCGCCCAGTTCCTTGGAGATCAGGTTCGCCAGGTCGAACGAGGTGCCGATCCGGCTGGTGCCAGGGGCGGACTCGCCGGGAAGGAACTCGAAGACCAGGATCGGGCTCTTGGCCCTGGCGCCGCCGGCGTTCTGATCAACAAGCTGGCGCGTGGCCGCGCGGATATGCTCGATGGTCTCGTTGGTGATCGGCTCGGTGATCGTGAAGAACTGGCCGGGGATGGCCTCAGGGGCCTGGGGAGCCTGAGCAACGGCCGGTGCCAGCGAGAGCAGAATGATGAGGAACGAGATCGCAGCCGACCCGAAACGCAGCGCACTGGGGCAAGTCATGGAAGTTGGGCTCCCTCCGAGAGTCGGTCGCGGCTCAAGATCCAAAACCATTCTGGCCGGTGAGTCAAGCGGCCGGCTCGATGGGAGAAAACCGATCGAACAAGGTCTTCGGAACGGGCCTTGATGCGGGGACGGAAGGAGCCAAGCCGCCAGCCGCCAGGTGATTATAGACGGGCGCAGGAGAAGCGTCAAACGGCGCCGTTGCCGGCTTCAAGGCAAGGCGGCATCGCCTCTGGCGTCAGGACTGCGGGGGAGCGGACCGGGCCCTGGCCGCTCGCTCAGCGGCCGATGGACCCCTGGCGGGGACGGGCGGCCGAGGGCTGCGCCGGCGGGTTTCTCCGTCCCCGGGCCGGTTCCGTACCCGGCGCGTCGTCCGCTCCGGGGTTGCGGACAATCTTCCAGGGCGGGCCGAGGACCTTCCCCTTGAAGTTCTCCGGGTTGATCGGGAAGTTGGCCCGAATGTCCTTCGCCGGCAACTGGTAGTCCTTGGTGCTCTTGCCATCCGGCGACTTCATCACGATCCGGACCGGCAGGAGATACTTGCGGTCCAGGTTCACGAAGGCCACGCTGAAGCTTCCCTGGTCCTCGGGCAGCTTCGGAATGATGCTCACGCCGAAGCTCTTGGCGTCCTGGCTGATGAGCTTCATCTGGTACCGCCTGCGGGCGTCGTCGGCGCACATGTTGAAGAGGAAAGGCAGAGGGCCCTCCTCCATGGCCTTCGCCTTCTCGTCCTTGTTCAGAGGGAAGATGAAGACCTGCTGGGTGTCGCTCTTGTATTGCCAGACCTCGTTGCCGGTGCAGAGGATCCGCTCGTCCTGCGTGGTCAGCCAGGCGTCCTTGTTCCTGGGGTCCCGCATCGGCCGCTTCTTGTCGTCCAGCTTGATCTTGTCGAAGTTGATGAAGGCCAGGTTCGGGCTCTGGAAGAGGGCGCGCCCGCTGTAGTACTCGACCTCGCCCCAGGCCGGGTTGTCGTCGATCCGCAAAATCCGCACGTCCAGCGTCCTCAGGAGCGAACTCTGCTGCTCCCACTTCTCGAGCAGCCAGTTGATATCGACCCTGGGTGCGGCGGGTCCGGCCGGGCGGGGTTGCCCCCCGGCGCCTCGGCCACACCCTGCGCGGGGCTCTCGCTGACCGGAGCACGCGCGGCGGTCGACTGGGCGGCCGACCATGCGGCCGACATCGACCAGAACGCCAGGAAAAAGCCAGTGATGATCGTGGTTCGCCGTGGCATGGGCAATCGACCTCCGTGCTCCTTGCCCGAGCTTCTTCACCTCTGCACCCGCGGGACGCGAGTCGGATCGACGACCGCCCCGAATTCCGCCGGCACCCTAGCAAACCTGGAGGATTCCCGCCAGAGCATCCCCTGATCCGGTTTGCCGGCACGCCGGTGTTTCGGCCGTCCTGTCGAATGCTCTGTTCGTGGTGCCGTTTGTCGGTTTTTCAGGCAGGGCCGCAGGACCGCAAGGCATGCTCGCCACAGTCAGGGACGCAAGCCACCCGCGGCCTCCTGGGCATTGTCTCAGCACGCTCGGGTCACGAGCTTTCAGGGCACCCGCCCAGCGAGGGAGGCACGGCGAGCGCGCTAACGACGCCTTTTCTCTTGACCCGCAAAGACTTGCGGCCATTCTCGCGGGCACTGCGGGGTGGTATGGAATGGCTGCCTCCGCGTCAGGCCAGAGGGGCCGCTCAGTCCGCCTGTCAAGACGACCGGGTTCGAGGCCGTTCCGATCCCCCAGTCCCGGGAAGGCCCGATCCGGGACGTGGCATGGTAATTGCAATTGACCTCCTTCGTGGAGAACGGACGCTGCCCGTCTTGGCACGCTGGAGAGTTGCGTTGACTCCTTGAAAGGAGGATTTTCCCATGCATCCTCAGCCAATCCGTGAAATTGCTCCTCCTGCCTGGCCGCTGCCCCTGATCTCGAACCCTCCGCGCGGTCCGCGCCGTCTGGCTTGACCGGGAGATGCGACCGGCGAAGAATGGGATGACCGTGTTTCTGGTCATGACCGGCCCTCGCTGATCGTCCTTTGCGGTTTCCATGACGACTCTGGATCGACCCAAGCTGCGATACTTGTCTGCCTCGCGATACGACCATGAAGGTCGTTCCTTTGCCCTCCTGCACGACCCCCTGGGGGCCTTCACCAGCCCTGTGCTCGTTCCGCTCGAGGCCTTCCTGCACATTTGCCGGCATTTTGACGGCCAGAACACGCTTGCCGAGATACCTTCGCGCGTACAGCAAGAGAGCGGATTTCGGCTGGGCGGCGAGGTTCTGGAGCGGCTGGTCGCCGACCTCGATCGGGCGATGGTGCTCGACGGGCCCACGTTCGCCTCGTTCCGGGATGCCTTCCGCGAGCAGAGTGTACGCACCGCGGCGCTCGCGGGGCGGTCGTACCCGGCCGAGCCGGCCGCCCTGCGAGAACAGGTCAGCGGCTATTTCCACGCCGCTGGGGGAGCGGGGACGGCCGCGGTCGACCCGCCCTGCCCGCCCAAACGACTGCGCGGGGTGCTCAGCCCACATATCGACTTCCGCCGGGGCGGGACGGTTTACACCTGGTCGTACCGCGAGCTGGCCAGCCAGGCCGACATCGACATTTTCGTGATCGTCGGCGTTGCGCACCAGTACTGCCGGCGGCGGTTCGCCCTGACATTGAAGGACTTCGAGACGCCCCTCGGTGTCGCGTCCACCGACCGCACCTACGTCGAGCGCATCGCGGCCGGTGCCGGTGCGGAACTGTTCGATGACGAGCTGGTGCACCGGGCGGAACATTCCATCGAGTTCCAGGTGGTCTGGCTGCAATCCGTGCTCGGTCCGGGGCGGTCGCTGACGATTGTGCCCATCCTCGTCGGGTCGTTTCAGGATCTCATGGACGGCGGCATCGAGCCCATCGACGATCCGCAGGTGGCACGGTTCGTCGAGGCGCTCGGGACCGCGGAGGCCGCCAGCGGCAAGAAGGTCGCGTACATCGGCGGAATCGATCTCTGTCACGTCGGGCCGGAGTTCGGCGACACGGACCCGGTCGACGGCGCGTTGCAGAAGACCATCCGCCAGTTCGACGGCCAGTTACTCCAGCACGCCGGCTCCGCCGATCCGGCACTGTGGTTCCAGACGGCGGCTGCCGTGGGGAATCGCTACCGGGTGTGCGGCCTGGCGGCCACGTACACCATGCTGCACGCGATGGGCCCGGCCGCCGGCACGCTGCTGCGGTATGAACAGGCCCTCGACGACCGCCGGTCGTGCTGCGTGAGCTTTGCCAGCATGGTCTTTCACACCCCGGAGCCGGGGCGCACGCCCGCCCCTGTGACCTGAAGTCCTATGAGCACCGAACCCGCGCTCGAATCCACGCCCGCAGATTCCGCTGAGCCTGGCCCGGTTCCCCCGGCGGGCTGCTGTCAACCGCCGGCGAACTTCCGTCGCGAGATCAGCCAGTACGACGCCCGCGCCGAGGTCGCAGAATGGCACGGTCCGCGCTACCGGATGACCTACCGCTCGCTCGGAGCAGGCCCGCTCCTCGTCTGGATTCCCGGAATCGCCTCGACCTATCGCATTCACGCGCTGGTGCTGAACCGCCTGGCGGAGCGGTTCCAGACGGTCCAGTACGAGTATCCCGGCGACCGTCCCGGCGACGGTGCCCGGCTTTCCCGGATCACTCACGATCACCTGGCGGACGATCTGCTGGGCCTGCTCGACCACCTGGGCGTCGAGCAGGTGTACCTGGCGGGAATTTCGTTCGGCTCGACGATCGCCCTCAAGGCGCTGGCGCGGGCGTCCGGGCGTTTTGCCGCGGCCGTCGTGCAGGGAGCTTTCACGCACCGCCGGTTCACGGCGGCCGAGCGGGCGGCCCTGTTCCTGGGCCGCCGGGTGCCCGGGACCGCGGTCCGCCTCCCCCTGCGCAGCGCGTGTTGACGTACAACAGCAAGCTCGATTTCCCACGGGTTCTCGAGGACCGCTGGCCCATCTACCTTGAGGAGAACGGCCGCACGCCAATCCGCGCCCTGGCGCACCGCACCGCGCTTTTGACGCGACTGGACCTGCGGCCTGAACTGGACAGGATCGCCACCCGTCTCTTGCTGGTGCAAGGCCGCGACGACCGGATCGTGCCCTTCCGATACTTCGAGGAGCTGAGAGCCGCCCTGCCGCAATCCGAGAGCTTGCTCTTGCCGACCGTCGGCCATATACCACATGTCACCCATGCCGAGTTGCTGGCACGCTCGCTCGGGGAATGGCTTCTGCCCTGCCCGCCCGAGGCGGGGTGCACGCCTGACGCGGCGACGGCCGCGCCACCGTGTTCGGCCACCGGGGACGGGCCCCCCCCCTGCCAGGGCTGCCCCGCGGCGAATCCCTGAGAAAATCGCGAGATTCCAGGGGTGGGTTCGAAGCCCGAGCCCATTTCCGCGAATGGACGAGAAAGGGACGAAACCCAAGTCAGCAATGGAGCTTGCCGCGATTACAAAAAACCTGACGACACGCATATTGTGAGTGCACGACCCGGCGATCTATCATCTTGGATCGGAAGTTCGGGGCATGCCGCACCGGCGGGGGTGTGCTAGCGTATGGCCATTCAGGCAGAGCGGGAACTCGATCTGATCGCGGTCGGGGCCCATCCCGACGATGTGGAGATCGCCTGCGGAGGAACGCTGGCGCGCCTGGTGCGCAAGGGGTACCAGGTTGGCATCGTGGATCTGACCGACGGCGAGCCGACTCCCGGCTCGCCAGGCCCGGATGTCCGGCTGGCGGAGGCCCAGCGGGCGGCCAGCATCCTGGGTGTGCCCGTACGGCTCAACCTGAACCTGCCCAACCGTCGCCTCTTCGACTCGTTCGAGGCACGCGTGGCGCTGGCCAAGGTTTTTCGCACTTACCGTCCCAAGGTCGTGCTTGGTTTTGGCGGCAAGACGGTCCTCGCCTCGCCGGACCACTACCAGGCCATGCTGATCACCGACGCGGCGGTGTTCTACAGCCGCCTGACCAAATGGGACGAGCACTTCGACGGTCACAGCCCGCACGTGATCTCCAATCAGCTCAGTTTTCCGATCGCCTTGCATGGGTTAGACTTGCCAGAAGCTTCCGGGTATATCGTGGCCGACATCGGCCCCACGCTGGAGGTGAAGCTGGAAGCCATCCGCGTGTACCAGACACAGTTCCCGGAAACCAAGGCGGGCCTGTTCCGCGCGGTCGAGACGATGAACCGTTATCACGGCCTGACCGCGGGGTTCGAGGCGGGCGAGCTGTTCCTGACGTATCGCTCGGTGGGGGTTGATGACCTGATGCGCTGGGCTAGTCCCGCGCATGCACGCAGCTAGTGCCGGCCAGTGGACCGGCAGGGGGGAACGCCGTTAGCCCTTGGGTGCTGATTCGCCGGAGGGTGGGCAGGCTCCGTTCCTGGAGCCGCTTATGGAGCTGGAGGGCATCGTTGCCTGGGCCCCCTGCCGATCCGCTCGGTCGGTTGTGCGGTTTTCAGGTTCGGGACGAAAGAAGGCAGTCGCGGTGAGCTGGATATCAGGGCTGATCTCAAAGATGAAGGCGTTCTGGAAGTGGCTGCTCCGATTCGGCTCCGCGGGTGTCGACGTGGACGCCACGGACGAGTTCGCCACCATGTCGTCGCTGACTCTCCTGCCCGGCCAGTTGAAGCTCAAGGTGGGCGTGGTGTCGGTGCGCGGCAATTATCGCGAGCACAACGAGGACAACTATTATGTGCCCGGCAGGCGCCCGGTCCGGCCCGACGTCTCCGACGGCAGCGCCGAGACGCCGGCCATGACCATGGAGCCCGAGAATCTGTTCATCGTGGCGGACGGCATGGGCGGTCAGCAAGCCGGCGAGAAGGCCAGCCTGATGGCCGTCGAGCTCATTCCCAGGGCGATCGCCAGGCGCCTTGCGGGCGAGGAGAAGGAGCCGCGGCACATCCAGGACGCGATCCGCGAGGCCGTTGCCGAGGTCAACTCGGAGATCCTCGGCAGCTCCGGGCTGGTGACCGAGTACTCCAATATGGGCACGACCGTGGTCCTGGCCCAGTTCCGCCAGGATCGCGTGTTCGTCGCCGGCATCGGTGACTCCCGGGCGTATCGCCTGCGTGATAGCAAGCTTGAGCAGTTGACCAGGGACCACTCGCTGGCCGATGCGCTGCTGGACGCGGGCACGATCACCAAGGAAGAGCTGGCGACCCACAAGTTCAAGAACGTCCTGTACCTCTACCTGGGGAGCAAGGATGCGCGAAGCGGCCCGGAAGATTTCCGCGTACTCGACGTCCGGCCCGGTGACCGCTTCCTGCTGGCCAGCGACGGGCTCACCGGGGTTGTTCCCGACGACGAGCTGGCCAGGGTGCTGTGCACTGTCAGTGATCCGCAGCAGGCCGCGGTGATGCTCAAGGACATGGCCCTGGACAACGATTCCAAAGACAACGTGACCTGCCTGATCATCAACGTGGTGGCGCAAAGCGATCCCGGGCTCTCCACCACCAGTCATTGAGCCTCCGTGGCTCGATGGGCCGCTGGCCACGAGGGCGGTCCCGCGACATCAGGTTCCAGGATGACAGGACATGCTCCAGCTCGACGACTTCGCGGATGCGGTCGCCCGCTCGGGGTTGGTGCCTGCCATGGAGATCTCGCAGGCGCACGCCCGCCTGGACGAGCAGCCGGCGGCTGACGCATCGCTGCGGCTGGCTCGTCTGCTGGTTTCCCAGGGGTTCCTCACCACCTATCAGGCGCGCAAGCTGCTCGCGGGCGCCACGCGCGGGTTCTTCCTGGGCGGCTACCGCATCCTCCGTCCCCTCGGCGAGGGCGGCATGGGCAAGGTCTTCCTGGCCGTCAACGACGAGACTTTCGGCAAGGTCGCCATCAAGGTATTGCCGCCCCGGAAGGCGGCCGAGGATGCCGGCAGCCTGGCGCGCTTCCGTCGCGAGATGGAACTCTCGCAGCGCTGCGACCATCCCAACGTGGCACGCACGCTGTCCGTGGGAGCCGAGGGCGACGTCCATTTCATGGTCCTGGAATACATTCCCGGCATGAGCCTCTTCGACATGGTCCGCAGCGAGCGCTACGGCCCGCTCCGGGTGAGCGATGCGGCCCGGCTCTTCCTCAAGATCCTCGACGGGCTGCACGCCGCCCATCTGGCTGGGCTTGTGCATCGCGATATCAAACCGTCGAACATCATGATCACCCCCGATGGCAACGCCAAGATCCTGGACCTGGGCCTGGCCCGTGCCATGGGCGAGGAGAAGGGGATCACCCGCGCCAACACCGTGCTGGGGACCCTGGATTACGCCAGCCCCGAGCAGCTCAGCGACGCCACCAAGGCCGACGTGCGGAGCGACCTCTACAGCGTGGGCTGCACGCTCTACTTCGTGCTCTCGGGGCGGCCGCCCTTCGAGGGAGGCGACATGATCAACAAGATCTTCCGCCAGCGCCTGGACGACCCGGAGCCGCTGGAGAAGATCGCCCGCGGAGTTCCCGCGGCCTTCGCCGCCATCGTCCGCAAGCTCATGGCCAAGAACCCCGAGGAACGCTATCAGGACTGTCAGGAGCTGCGCCTCGACCTGGCCCGGTGGACCGACCCGAGCCGGATCCGCGCCATCCTTGGTGCCGAGGCCGAGGCCGCCCGGCTCTTTCACCCGCCGCCTCCACCACTGGCCGACGAGGACCTGCGCCTGCTTTCACTGGCCGACGAGACGAGCGAGAGCGTCCTCTCGCTGCGCGATCTGGGCGACGCCGAGCCGACTCCGGCGCCCAGGCGCCGCATCCCCTTGCCGCCGATGCCCGCGAAGATTCGCCAGCTTCCTCCGCCGGCTGTACCGAACATCCGGCGAATGAACAGCGATAGCCGCTGGCTGCTCCACTTCTCGCTGATCGTGCTGGGCCTGGGACTGATCGCCATCTTCACGATCGCGCTGCTGCTGCGCGGCTGAGGCTCTGTCGGCGCCATCGGCCGGACAGGCAAGGCAGCAGCCAGCCGGCTGGCGGGCCGTTACAGGCTCACCGAGCGATGGGCTCGAGGATCACCTCGGCGGCGAGGCGTTCGGCCTGCTCGCGGTCAATGCCCCCCGCGTCCCAGACCGCGGCGTTCGCCGCGGCGCACCCCATGGCATGGCGGATCATCGGCTCGGTGTCGCTGCCCGCGAGCCAGGCGTCCACCAGGCCCGCCAGCAGCGTATCGCCCGAGCCGATCGGGTTGAGCGCGCGGAGGGCCGGCGGGATGGCGCGGAACCGCTTCTCCCGCACCTGGATGAGCGCGGGGTTGGGGCCGTCGGTGATGATGCCGCAGGTAACTCCGTGGCGATGCCAGCTTGCCAGCAGGCCCAGCGCGTCCTGATCGCTCAGGCTCGGGTTGCCAAGCCGCCCGGCCGCCTCCTTCCGATTCACCTGGAGCACTGTGGGCCAGAACCCCCAGATCCCTTCCAGCGCAGGGCCGTAGGTATCCAGGAATACCGGAATCCGTCGCGTCTTGCCGAGCGAGATGAGGTCGCTGTAAACACCGTGCGTCGCCGCGGACGGGCTCGATCCGGAAAGCGTGAGCGCTGCAACCCCGGGCCCTCCCAGGGCATCCTGTACCGCATCAATGAGAGCGTCGGCCTCGGATGAGGAGACGGCCGGATCCGGGTCGAAGAACGCCGTCTGGTCGGTCGTTCCTTCCGTGAGCACCGTGAGGATTACTCGCGTGGGTGCTTGCGTCTGGACCACGATCGGGTCCAGCCCGTCGTCGTGCCGCAGCAGTTCCGCGCACGACTTGCCGATGGAGCCCCCGAGGAAGGTCACGGGCCGCGCCGTCCGGCCCAGCCGCTGGAGCGCCCGCGCCACGTTGTTCCCCTTACCTCCCACCACTTCCCGCAAGGAGAGCCCGCGCACCAGGTCTCCCGGCTTCCAGCCTGGAACAGTCAACGTCTTGTCCAGACACGGATTGAGCGTGACGCACAGAATCATGGCGAAACAATCCCTGCCGCAAGTTGCAAAACAGCGAACCGAAAAGCGCCCCGCACGGGCCCGAGCTACTTTCCATTCTGCGAAGATTGCGCCCGGAGCAACCGCGCGGTGCCGAAAAAGAGCGGATCAGCCAGAAACATTCATAGTCCCGGACGCGCAAATCGTGCGCGAGCCTGGTGTGCCGCTCAGGAATGCGTGCAACCACAGAGAACACAGAGAACACGGAGGAAAGAAGAAAAAAGGAAATCTCGTGCTCTCGAGAAAAAAGGAACTTTCGTGCTCTCGTTTCTGCCCGAATTCTCTCTGTGCTCTCTGTGGTTTGATGCATTCATGTGCTCTCTGTGGTTTGATGCATTCATGTGCCGTCTGCGATTGCATCGCGTCGATTGGGCGCGTGCTGAGGCTGGGAAATCCATGTGACGAAGTGCGTTTCGACCGCTGTTCCCACACTCCACGCGGGAACAGCTCTGTCGCAAAGTTCTTACCCCCCTTCTCGTCAACGCAATTCCAACGGTATAGCCTCCAGGCGCGCCCAGTGATCTCTGTGGTTTGATGCATTCATTTTGCGAAGCCATCCCGGTTGGGCGGTCGCTGAGATTGCCCGCGACCGGGCTTGTCTGGTAGGTTCACACACGCACGGAACGCCATGGCGCTTTCAGACCACGGCCGCACGGAGAGACGCCGATGACATTTCACCTGGGACCCGGGCCGGTATTCGTCCACGAGTCAATCGCCGCGGCCAGGCGCTGGCAGCTCTATGCGTTGCGGTCGCTCTTCGTTCTGGGTCTTCTGGCCGCGCTGGCGTTGGCCTGGGCGATCGACGTCCCGGGATCAGGCTCGACCGGCGATATTCCCGTCAACCAGCTCGCCTCCCTCGGCCAGACGTTTTACATCGCGATTGCTTCCATGCAACTGGTGCTCGTGCTCCTGATCGCGCCGGCCGCAACCGCCGCGACCATCTGTCAGGACCGGGCCCGCGGCACGCTCACACACATGCTGGTCACGGACCTCACGAATACCGAGATCGTGCTGGGCAAGCTCGCGGCCCGACTGGCGCCGGTGCTTGCCCTTGTGGCCACCACGGTGCCCGTGCTGGCGCTTGCGGGTCTGCTGGGGGGAATCGTGATCGAAGCCATCATCGCGCTCTCGCTCATCACGGTGATGGTGGCCGTAGTGGGCTGCACGCTGGCCCTGGCGTTCTCGGTGCGAGCCCGTAAGACGCACGAGGTGCTGATGGCCGTTTATGGCCTTGAAGTGCTCTGGGTGCTCTCGCCCCTGGTCTGGGAAATCCTCAACCAGACCGCTCCCCTGGGCGCGGTGCCATACTGGCTCTGGACGATCAACCCTTTCGTGCTGGCCTGGGGGCCGTACCTGTGGCCAAGCGCGTCCTTCGGCTGGGACCTGGCGGCGGTGCTGGGCGGAACCCTGCTGCTTTGTGCGTGCTTGGCGGGGTACGCGGTGCTCAGGCTGCGGCCCGACCTGGCGGACCGGACGCGTTCTCGCTCCCTCTGGCTGCCGGCCTGGCTGAGACGCACCGGCGCCAGAATCTCAGCCTGGCGGCCGGGCCCCTCGCTCGACAACGACCCGGTGCTCTGGCGTGAATGGAGACGCGGCCGGCCCACGCGGCTGGCGCGCGTCGTCTGGGGCTGCTTCATTGCCACGTCACTCGCGGGTATGGGCTGGGGGCTCTTCGTGCTCACGGAGGATCGATACGACGGCGCCGAGTTTCTCACCATGGTCGCCGGTTTCCACGCCACCTTCGGCCTGCTGCTGGTAAGCCTGTTCGCGCCCACGGTGCTTGCCGAGGAACGGGCGCACGGCAGTCTGGACCTGCTTTTGACCACCCCGCTCTCCAGCGAGCAGATCCTTCTGGCCAAGTGGTGGAGCGCGTTCCGGGTCATCCCGGCACTCGCGCTCTTGCCGGCAATCGCCTCTCTGGCTTTCGCCGCCGGGCTGCCTCATGTGGCCCGGAACGCAGCGAAGCTCGGCGAGCCGCGCCTGGCTCACGACCTGCTGGACCGCTTTGCCTCCGTGGCACTTCCGCTCGGCCTGTTCCTCGCTCAGGGCGCGGCGGTCACGAGCGTGGGCGTGGCGCTGGCGACCTGGTTCCGCAGGCTGGGACGCGCCGTGGGCCTGAGCGTGGCGCTCTACGCATGTTACGCCTTCGGATGGGTTTTGCTCATCGAGCTTGTGCCTGCGCTCCTGGCCTGGTTGCAGATGATTCCACCGAGGGACAATGGCGCTCTCGAGTTCATCGCACTGGTCATCGCCAGCTTCTGCCCGTTTGGTGGCCAGATCGTGCGCCCCGAGAGCATGGGGTCGTCCATTTCAGACAGTCCCGTGGCCTTCTACCTCGCTCAGGTGTTCGTGATCCTGGCGATCCTGCTTTTCGCCCTGCTGCTCCTGGCCTTCACCCTGGCCACCTTCAACCGCTGCGTGGGCCGGGCCCCGGAGCGGCCCCGCCGCGCACCCCAACCGCCCCGGCCGATCACGCGCACAGGTCGATTCCGGCTCTCAACGTATCGCCCCAGGACAGGTGCCGTGGTGGGAACCACGCCCTGACGGTCCGGCCCCCGGCATGGGATACCCAAGCAGGTTCGCAAGAGTACCTCGACAGGCATTCAGCAAGTTGATGCGATCCTGGATGACCGGGCGGCCGCTTATTGTGGGCCACGATACCCGATCGTGTTACTTTTCGATCTCCTCCTGGGATACGATTCCGATCGTGTCACGTGTTCGATCTGATGAACCTGGAATGGCACGATCGGAATCGTACCCCACGAGAATTGCATGGCACGATTGGAATCGTACCTCGCGAGGAGAGCGGCCAGGCAGAACCCTCAGCCTCCGGGCAAGCGAACTGCAATCCTGCCAAAAGACTTCAGCGGATCTGCTTGCATCCGTCTGGAGCCTCGCGCTGACGAGGGCTCGAGTTCCGGGCGGCATGCCAGCGCAACACGCGGGCGGGGGTTGGACACTGGCTCTGCAAACGCTTGTGGGCACCTTCCCTGGCGCGCCGGGCAGTCCAGAAACGCGCCGCAAGTGCCAGTCCAGACATGCGGCTGAGTCGTTCATGCGGCGACGATTTCGTGGTCACCGCTTCATGGTTCGCGGTGAGTAACAGGCACCTGGGTACTGGCCCGTCTGGTCAGCGCTTACCGCAGTTGCCGGCGTAGAATCCTCAGCATTCTCTTGAAGCTTGGCAGGTGCTGCTCGAGTGTCGCTGGTGACAGCCCGGCGAGGAGCTCGAACGAACGCTTCCCCTTGCGGTAAGGGCTGGGGCACCGGCGTGTCGCCTGGACCAGGCTGTTCTGGACATCGTCGCGCAGCCTCTGCTCCATGTCGACCAGACCCGGCAGCGCCGGGGACAGGAGCGGCTTGCCGAAGTATGCAGCCAGTGCCCGGCGATCCGTGATGATCCAGGTCTCCATGCAGGTCGTCATGAGCAACGCCTGGTCATCGGTCACTCCACGCGGTCGGTCCCACCTGTCGCACTTGTTCAAATGAACCCAGGGGGCTTCGACGTCATCGACAGGGTCCTCGCTATCGATGAGCAAGGCCACATAGGCGTGACCCTTGTTCGCGGCGATGCTGGTCTGAAAGTCGTCGAAGGCGGAATTGCGTCCGCCACAGGCGTACAGACGCGGCATCCGGCCGGCAAAGCCGCATGCCTCAAGGAGCTTGCGAAAGCCCTCGCGGCAGCGAATCTGCAATTCCTTGGAATGACCCCCTCCTTCCACTAGGATGACCGAGCTCACCAGCGCGTTCCTCCGATCTTCCCCTGAGTCCAGAGCGATCCGAGCCGGCACTTGCCCAGCCATCCGGCGAGCTCGTCGCGGCTCAGCCGGTGCATCGTCGTGGCACCGTGATGCTTCTCGCAAACGACGATGACCTCGGGCATCTCGCTCATCGCGTCGACCAGGATATCAGAATGCGTGGTGACGATGAGCTGGCACCGCTTCGAGGCGGCTAGGAGCTTGTCGGCCAGCTTCGGAAGGATGTCGGGATGAAGGCCGAGTTCCGGCTCCTCGATGCAGATGAGCGGGGGCGGGTCGGGGTCGCAGAGGATGGCCAGCAGACAGAGATAGCGCAGGGTTCCATCCGAGAGCCGCGTGGCAGGAATTGCGAACTCGCGTTCGGTGAAGAACACCTGCACCGTCCCGCCCTCGACGATCACGTCGAAGTCGGTCACGTCGTCGTACAGGTCGCGCAGTCCCTCGAGCAGGGCCGCCTTCGCCTTGGGCTTGCGCCGAAGCCGGTTCAGGAACAGTCCCAGGTTCGAGAAATCCTCCTCCAGCCGGTCGTTCCGCATGTCGGCTCGCTGCGGCTGCCGGAACACCGTGTTCCGCCCGAACGCCCATTCGCGGTAAATCCGGATCTTGCCGTAGGTATCGGCGAGGTAGGTGATCTCGGGATACAGCTCGGGATCGCGGCGCTGCGAGAGGATGGAACGTTCTCGATCCAGGGCCCCGTTTGCAAGCCGTCGTTTCCGCCCCGCAACGCGGACCGTGGCCTGGCCATCATGCAGGTCATAGTAAACCTGCTTCTTTCGATCCTGAGGCGCACCATCGCTTTCGATGCGTTCCCCGGCGATCTGAAAGCTCTGGCCGTCGGTCCGAAGCGCCAGAACATGGCGGAGGAGCTTGTCCTGTGGAGGATTGCGGACCAGAAGACTGCAAGCTGCCAGATCGCTGGGAACCAGCTTGCAGACCCACTCCCCCGCGCCCCGCCGCGCCGGATCTCTCCAGGCAGGTCTCCCGCGGCCGACCGCATCAGAGCGACGGCCTCCAGCAGGTTGGACTTGCCGGAACCGTTGGGACCGACAAGCACGCTGAGCGGTCCGGTTTCCAGGTGCACTCCCTGCGCCGAGAACGACAGCAAGTTCTGGACGCGGATGTCGCGAACCAGGACGTTGGCTTCCGCAAGTGCGGGGGCAGTCACAAAGAAGACTCCAGTGCAAACGAAACGCATCCTCAAGGCCTCAATCATACGCCGAGGTCCGCCGCCGGTCATCGACCCGAAATGCATCGGAGGTCGACCATCTCGGAGTTCCCTGCGCAAAGCTCCCGGTCGATTGTTCGGAGCGGTGGTCCGGGTCGTCCTGGTGGACGGCTCGAATGGAGGAACCTCGCGACCTACTGCCGTTCGGGTAGACTCTCCCGCTTCTTGCTGATCGCAGGAAGCGGCCTGCCCGGCGGCGTCAGCTCCGCCGCGGCACTGGGTAAGCCTTCCAGCACTCCCGGCGTGCCATTCATGGCTCCCCGGTGATCTCGTTCCCGAAAACCATGGTGCAACGATCCGTACCACATGCGAACAACGGAGCATCGAAACGTGGTACGATGAAGTAATGGAGTGAGCCTCTCCGGTCCCGGGACCGCAGCATCATCGGTCTGATGGTCCGCAGCCGCGCCGGCACGCCACGGAGGCATTGGCATGAAGTTCTCGATTCGCGGGCTTTTCTCGTTCCACTTCTCGTTCACCGTTCCACAGTTCTGGAAGCCGCGGCCGGCAGCAGCAGCGGTCGATTACGAGCTTGACAGGTTCTTCATCGCCGGCTTCCAGTACCACGACGGCCCCGAAGTGATTGACAGCCTCGAACCGGGTATGGAGCTCGTCCTGATTCACGAAGCCGACAACCCCCACGACGCCCTTGCCGTCGCATTTCGTTTCGGGGGCGCGCACCTGGGATATATTCCCCGCCAGCGCAATCGAACAATTGCCGCCTTGCTGGATCAGGGTGCCCCGATGCGTGCGCTGGTCACCCAGGTCAATCCCGACGCAGAGCCCTGGCACGCCATCGAAGTGGCTCTGTCCGTCTTCACGGGCCACGCTCTCCAGGCGGCCGGCAAGGGAAAGAAAATCACTTTTCCAGAACTCTGACGTCTCCACCGACCGTGTTCAATTCTCCGGAACATGGCGGTCGGGGTGGGACTGCCAGGGCACAGGGCTATCGGGCAGGTTCACACGCGCAAGCCGAGCAGTTGCCCTTCCAGCGAGCTGCCCTCCGGCGCCCGGCACCTGGGAATCCCGGACGCTTTCAAAGTTCTTGAGCCGGGGACTGAACACGCTGCGCAATCCCGCGCCGCATAAGATACCGTTGATGGTTGTCGTCACGTTTTGTCCCTTCGGCGCCAGGGGTTTGCGGTTCCTCTTGATGACGCAATGGCCGTCAGAGAGTTCCATGGCGTTCGAGCCTGCGGAGCTCGCCGTGATCCTTGCGACCACTCCCTGACGAATCACACTCAGTCTCGCTCAGACGGCCCGTAGACAGGACCCCGCCGATCCCCCTTGCCCTGTTGCTGTCAAAGACGTATAGAGCCAGATCACCCATCGAAAGGAGGCAAGGATGCCGCCCACGTTCACTGACGACGGACAGATCGTTCAGCACCCGCTCGAGCTCAAGTTCAACGCAACGGGCTGGGATATCCTCTCCGCGATCGAACGAGGGTTTCGCGCCCAGGTGGACGTGAAAGGCAAGCTCGCTGAGTGGTTTCTCTACAAGCAGCTTGTGGAGCTCAAAGAGAGCGGGGTCATCGAAGAGGTGACCTGGTACGACGCGGACGGACGGCCCGACTTCGACGTCGTGATCGGGGGACGAACGATCCGGATGGAATGCAAGAACGTTCGCAGCAAACCGGACCGCAAGGGCTACCAGGGAGACTTCCGGGTGGAAATCCAGAGAACCCGGAATCAGCTCACCGGCGGACCGGCCCGGGGCTATAAGGTCGATGAGTTCGACGTGCTGGCAGCATGCCTGTTCAACCAGAACGGGATATGGACCTACGTCTTCTCCTCATCTGAGAGCCTCGCCCGCAGGCCCAACTTCCCCGATTACTTGGCCATCATGCAGCCGGTGCCCCCTGGCCCAAGGGGGGTGTGGAAAGGTACACTAGCGGAGGTGCTGACAGAGTCGAGCGATGGAGCCAAGGAATGAAGCCGCTTGCACCTTTTTACACGACGAACCATGGAAAAGCCTACCTCACGGACGCCCTGGATTACATGCCCACGATGAGCGACTCGAGTGTGAATCTCATCTTCACCTCACCGCCTTACGCTTTGCACTTCAAGAAAGAGTACGGCAACGTCGATCAAGCCGATTACATTGCCTGGTTTCTGAAGTTTGCCCGGCACTACCACCGCTTGCTTCGTGATGATGGTAGCTTCGTGCTGGACATCGGCGGAGCATGGACACCGGGAAAACCGACTCGATCGCTGTATCATTTCGAACTTCTGATCGCGCTCTGCAAACAAGTCGGGTTTCACCTGGCCCAGGAGTTCTTCTGGTACAACCCTGGAAAGTTGCCATCACCGGCTGAGTGGGTGAATGTTCGCAAGATCCGCGTGAAGGACGCTGTGGAATGTGTCTGGTGGCTGTCGAAGACCCCCTGGCCAAAAGCGAACAACCAGAACGTCTTGAACGAGTACTCGCCCGACATGAAGCGGTTGCTCCAGAAGGGCTACAAGGCCAAGGTCCGACCCAGCGGACATATCATCACGCAGAAATTTAAAGACCGGGGCGGTAGCATCCCGTCGAATATTTTTATATGCGGTAACAATGACGCGAACGGTCATTACATGGAACGTTGCGAGCAAGAAGGGATCAAGCCGCACCCGGCCCGGTTCCCGCATCAATTACCGTCGTTCTTCGTAAGGTTCCTCACCGATCCCGGCGACCTCGTGCTCGATCCGTTTGCCGGCAGCAACACGACCGGCCAGGTGTGCGAACAGGAAGGTAGATCGTGGATCGCGATCGAACGCGATGAAGGCTATCTCAAGGCGAGCCAATTCCGGTTTGAAGAAGGTGCCCCGGTGGTAGTGGCCGGCGGGCCGATCGAGTCGAGCAACGGGCAAGCCAGAAAGAAGCGATCCACCGGGAACAATCGATACGATCAACCCGAGCTGTTCGATTGAGCGATGATGCTCCCGGGCCACAGCTTAACAATCGGCCGAGCGGGTGGTTGACTCCTTCTGGCCGGCTCACTGGATCGGTTTTGCCGTCCGCACCCGGAACTCCTGCCGGCCTGGCCGATGCTGCTGGTCGCGGAACGCGTCCTCGTGCCGAAACCGAGCCGCGAATAGTTCCGAGTTCCGCAGCCCCTCCACTCCGCGAGGCCGCCGGTTCCGACCGGCAACTTCGACCTCCGGAAGTCAAGCCGGCCGGAGCGCCGGAAGCGGCCAACCACGCCCGCTGTCTTCGGCCGCAAGTCTTCATCAGGATTCGTCTTTTCGTAACGCAAACTAAGAAGAGTCGGAGCGCTGCGTCCGAGGCACAGAGCCATGGTCGGCACTCCGGTTTGATGGTCAAAGATGAAACAAAAAGCGGGAACGAAGCCAAATTGAATATCGATGTAAGTGGTTTGATGACAGATATATCCGTCGGAGTATTCACATTGAGTGGCATGAAAACGGACCCAATTTCGATCTGGAGCGATGGGTGCAGGCTGGTCCGGACTGGATGCGACGGTCCAGGGGCCGGTTTGCACCTGGGCTTGGCGGATTTAAAGAGTAAGGTAAGGGCCGGTCTCGGCATGAGCGGGCACTCCGATATGGCGCGAGCGCAGGGGATCGTGGCAATACGGGGTGGAGCGGGGGCATCCTACCGCACGCAAAGCTCTGCCATCCGGTGGGTTGCGCTGCGCTGACCCCATAGCGTCCAACTTAAGGAATTTGGCCTAGGAAAAAAGAAAGGAAGTCCTTAATCCAGTTCGCGTTGTATCGAGCAAGCGCGTCCTGGAAGAAGGAGCTTCCGTTGGGGATCATAAACAAGGTGGCCGTGTTGTTGCAATCGAGCTTGGGTTCGAAACTCGACGAGATCGGTCGTGCGACGGGCGTGATCCGGCGGCAACGAAAATTCTCGGGCGCGTCGCTGCTCAAGACCATGGTTCTGACTGTGATGAAGACGCCTCGCCCCCATACCAACGACTTCGTCGCGACGGCGGCACTGCTGGGTGTGAACGTGACTGCCGAGGCGATCGAAAAGCGGTTCTCGGAGAAGCTCGTCGCGCACTTCGCGCGGGTTTGGAACACGTGTTGGAGTCCGTCGTGGAGGCGTCGGCGGCCGGCGTGGCGCTGCTGGACAAGTTCACCGCCGTCGTGATCGCCGACAGCACCACGGTGACCTTGCCCGACGAATTCGAGGCGGAATTTCCCGGCTGCGGTGGCAAAACGGGCAGTGGTAAGGCAGCGGTGAAAATTCAGGTGGCGTGGGAACTGCGCCGCGGTCAGTTGGAGAAGTTGGAGGTCCATCCCGGTCGTCACAGCGACGCCACGAGCGTGGACGTGGACGCACCAGTGGTCTCCGGATCGCTGACGCTCCGCGACCTGGGATACTTTTGCCTGGAGCGGTTCCGATCCATCGGCGCAAGGAGCTTATTGGATTTCGCGTTGGCAACACGGCACGGCCGTTTTCGACGCGGAGGGGCGGCGATGGGAGATGCTGGCGTTTCTCCGACGGCAACCCGCCGGCATGCCGGTCGACGTGTCGATCGCGGTGGGCGCGGCGGAGCGTCTGGGATGTCGGTTGATCGCCTTGCGAGTGCCTCCGGAGGTGGCGAACCGACGTCGGCAAGCGGCCTACGAAAAGGCTCAAAAACACGGCCGCGTGCCCACGCAAGAACATCTGGACTTGTGCGACTGGACGATTTTCCTGACCAACTGCCTGGCCGCACTTCTGACGTGGAAAGAGGTCGTGGTCCTGTATCGGACGCGCTGGCAAATCGAACTGCTGTTCAAACTTTGGAAATCTCACAACCACCTCGCCGAGTCGCGTGCACACTGGACCAGCATGGAACGCCTGGCGTTGTTCTGGGCGAAACTGATCGGCGTGGTGCTTCAGCATTGGCTGCTCCTGACCGCGAACGCGGCCGATCCCCGCCGCAGCCACTGGAAAGCGGCCCGCGTCATCCGGAACTGGATGGAATCCCTGACCCGAGCGTTGGATAACATCGACGAGCTCATACGCACCTTGAGAGACATGGCCACGACGATCGCTAGCGTCGCTCAGAAGAAACGTCGGAAGAAACGGCCCAGCCTATTCCAACTCCTTTTGGATCCAGAACTTCTGGAATGGAATCCTTAAGTTGGACGCTATGGGGTTGCGCTGCGCTGACCCACCCTACCAGTGGTCCTTCACGAGCTGCTGGTAACATCCCGAACGAAGCCAATTTCTCGCAGTAGGTATCTGCCTATTAATAAAGGACTTATGACGATGTCAAGGGGCGATTTCGGGTACGGAAGGAACCCAATCTTCATGGTTTCTTCATGAGCGAAGTTGGGACTCGCGGTGGCATGGGCCAGTCGGTGAGCTTCCACAGTTCTCGAATGGGGGCGCTCGTCAAGAATGACGCCCTTTGTGCAGTTGCCCCAGACTGCCGCGCTCGGTACGATGACGGGTCGCCTGGGAGGCACGAGACGAGGTCCACGGGCTGCAATGAGGTTTTCCATGGTCAATCGAGTGGCGCGGTCTGTATGGGACGGAGCGGTTCTTGCGATTCTCCTGGCTTTCCTGGTTTCGCTCTGTCCGGCTTCCGCCGCGGCAGACGAGAGCGACGATGAGAGCGCGGTGAAAGGGCCGTTCCAGGAGCTGAAGTATCGTTCCATCGGGCCGGCGGCGGGGGGACGGGTCTGCCGGGTCGCGGGCATTCCCGGCAATCCGCTCGTCTACTTCGCGGCCACGGCGTCGGGAGGGGTCTGGCGGTCGGTCGACGGCGGGCTGAGCTGGAAGTGCGTGACGGAGAAGCTGCCCACCTCCACGTTCGGCTCGATTGCCGTCGCGGCGTCGGACCCGAATGTCGTTTATGCCGGGTCGGGCGAGGCGAACATCCGCAACAACGTCGTGCCCGGCAACGGGATTTACAAGTCCACCGATGGCGGTGCGCACTGGACGCAGGTGTGGAAGCAAGACGGGCAGATCGGCACGATGGCCGTCCATCCGCACAATGCCGACATCGCCTTTGCCGCCGTGCTGGGCAAGGCCTTCGGGCCAAACGGCGAGCGCGGGGTGTACCGCACGACCGACGGCGGCAAGACCTGGACCGCCGTGCTCAAGAAAGACGCCGACACCGGGGCCTCGGACCTGGCACTCGATCCTTCGAACCCGCACATCGTCTTCGCGGGCCTCTGGCAGACCCGCAGGCGTCCCTGGGAGCTGACCAGCGGCGGGCCGGGCTCAAGGCTGTATGTCTCACGTGATGGCGGCACGACCTGGAAGCAGCTTACCGAGCACGGCTTGCCCAAAGGGCCCTGGGGCAAGATCGGTGTCGCCGTGGCTCCCTCGGACAGCCGGCGCGTCTATGCCCTGATCGAGGCCGACAAGGGGGGCCTGTACCGCTCGGACGATGGCGGCGAGACCTGGAAGCTCGCCACGGGAGACCATGGCCTGCGTCAGCGTGCCTGGTACTACTCCACGCTCACGGTGGACCCCAGGAACCCGGACGTCGTCTGGTGCCCGAGCGTGCCGATGCTGCGGACCATCGACGGTGGCAAGACGTTCCAGCCGGTGCGCGGGTTCCACCACGGCGACCATCATGATGTCTGGATCGACCCCACAAATCCCAGGCGGATGATCAACGGCAACGACGGCGGCGTGGACCTGAGCACCGATGGCGGCGAGACCTGGCACGCCCCTCCTTTACCCATCAGCCAGTTCTACCGCATCGGCGTGGATACCCGGAACCCGTACCACGTCTCCGGCACCATGCAGGACCTGGGCTCCATCGCCGGGCCGAGCAATAGTTTGAGCTATACCGGCATCACGCTGGCCGACTGGTACAGCGTGGGCGGGGGCGAGGCCGGCTACACCCTGCACGACCCGTCCGACCCGAACATCGTCTACGCCGGTGAGTACGCGGGCGTGATCACCCGTTATGACCATCGCACGCGCCAGGCGCGGATGGTCGGCAGCTACGTGGACAACCCCTCGGGCCACGGTGCGGCCGACATGAAGTACCGCTTCCGCTGGCCCGCGCCGATTGCCGGCTCGCCGCACGATCCGAAGGTTGTGTACCACGCCGGCAACGTCCTTTTCCGCACCAGCGACGGCGGCCAGACCTGGACGGCCATCAGCCCGGACCTGACCCGCAACGACAGGCGCAGGCAGCAATGGTCGGGCGGCCCGATCACCGGCGACAACACGACCGCCGAGTACTACTGCACCATCTCGGCCGTCGCCGAGTCGCCCA
Source organism: uncultured Planctomycetaceae bacterium (assembly GCA_963833985.1). Taxonomy (GTDB): domain Bacteria; phylum Planctomycetota; class Planctomycetia; order Isosphaerales; family Isosphaeraceae; genus Aquisphaera. Next base: position 2,336,839 of record CAWIAD010000001.1, on the reverse strand, counting down.
AGGAGAAAGGGCTCATCTGGGTCGGCTCCGACGACGGCCTGGTGCACGTTTCACGCGACGCCGGCAAGAGCTGGACGAACGTGACGGAGCATCTGACCGGATTGCCCGAGTGGGCGGCGATCAAGATGATCGAACCGTCGCCGTTTGACGCCGGGACGGCGCTGGTGGTCGTTGACGCGCACATGGTCGATGATATGCATCCGTATTTGTACCGCACGCGCAATCACGGCAATACATGGGCGCTGCTTTCCGGACCGATGCCCCAGGACGTGCCGTTGCACGTTGTCCGCCACGATCCGAAGCAGCAGGGCTTGCTCTACGCCGGCACCGAGCGCGGGGTGGCGTTTTCTACAGACGAAGGCAAGACCTGGCAACCGCTCCAGCTCAACCTGCCGACCGTGCCGGTGCACGACATGCAGGCCAAGGGTGATAGCCTGGTGCTGGGCACGCACGGGCGATCGCTCTGGATATTCGACGACCTGACGCCGATCCGTTCGTGGACGCCCGCGGTTGCCGCCAAGCCGGCCGAGCTGCTCCCCTGCCTGCCGGCGGCGCGCTGGCGTTATCACGGCGGCTTCCGCGGCCTGGCGCGGGGACAATCCGCCGGCCGGAGCGGTCATCCATTTCTGGCTCAAGGACAAGCCGAAGGCGAAACCCAGGCTGGAGATCGTCGATGCTGATGGCAAGCGCGTTCGCCTGCTGTCGAAGCCGACCGAGACCGAACCGACGGCGGCCGAGAAAGAGGGAGCGCCGGGCAAGGAGCCGGCCGGCGAGGAGCAGGAGGCCAGGGAGAAGGCTCAGGAGATCGAGGAGGAAGAAGAGGAAGAGCGTCCTTTCGGACCAAGGAAGCCGGGTGTGCCGGACAAGCCGGGGTTGCATCGCGTGGTCTGGGACCTGGAGCACGATCCTGCCCGCCCCATCAAGGACGCCCGCATCGATTCCGGCAGTGCCGAGACCGCACCACTCGCCTTGCCCGGCAAGTACACCGTGAAGCTCACGGTGGACGGCCAGACGGTGACCGCTGCGCTGGAGGTCTTGCCCGATCCGCGGGTGAAGCTGGCGCCCGCCGAGCTGGCCGAGCAGGTGCGCCTGGGGCTGGCGGTGCGCGATGATTTCAACAAGCTCTCCGGCGCCGTGGAGCAGTTGCGGGCCGTGCGCAAGCAGCTCCAGGATCGAAACATGCTGGTGCAAGCCATCGACAAGGCCAAGCCGCTGGTGAAGGCATCCAGGGAGTTCATCACCAGGCTTGATGCGCTCGAGGGGAAGATGCACAACCCCAGGGCCAAGGTGACCTACGACATCCTGGCAATGAAGGGCGGAGCGCAGCTCTATTCCAACCTGGGCTGGCTGTACGGCAGCATGCTCGACGGCGACGGCCCGCCCACGCAGGGCGTGAAGGAGGCCGCCGATCGCCTGGGAGCCGAGCTGGCCGAACGCCTCAAGGAGTTTCAAGCGCTGATCGACAAGGACCTGGCCGGGCTGAACAACCAGGCCAAGACGCTCGACCTGCCGCACATCATCGTGCCGCCGGTCAAGCCGGTTCCGTGAGCGGCCCCTGCGCGGACCGCGGCCCCATCTGTTCGGACAGGAAGAGCACGGCGGCCGCGGTCGAGAGGATGGCCACGACATCCAGGACCAGGAACGCCCCCTTCCAGCCGTGCGCCACCAGGATGCGGGCCATCGTGTCGCCGGCCATCATCCCGCCCAGGTAGCCGATGCCGTCGATGAATCCCGATGCCGTCGACGAGCCCTGCTTGCCGCCGAAATCGAGCGAGATTGCCCCAGCCAGGTACGAATAGGGCCCGATCAACAGGAACCCCACAAGCGCGATGAGCACCACGGGCCAGAACCGCGAGCCGCCCGGGTCGTGCAGGGCCAGAGTCGTGAGCGCCACGATGGCCAGGAGCAGGCAGCCCACGATGATGAGCGCACGGCTGGTGCGTCCCAGCCGGTCGCTCAGGAACCCGGCCAGCAGCACCGAGATGCCGCCCAGAAACGGGAACCAGGCGCTCTGCTCGGCGGCCTCGGCGTGGCTCATCCCCAGGGCCTCGCTGAAGTAAGTTGGAATCCAGGTGTTGAACGTCTCCCGGAGCAGCGTCAGTCCGAGCGAGAGCAGGCAGACGTACCAGAAGACCTTGCGGCGCAGCAGCGGTTCCAGCAGGGTGCGGATTCCGGCGGGCACCGGCTCGTTGCCCTGCTCTCCGAAGAGGCTGTCGTCGTGCGATTCCGGCTCCGGCGCGCCGATCTGGCTGGGGCTTTCCTTCAGGAACACCGCGCTCGCCAGCAGCAAGCCGCACATCACGGCCGCGCAGGCAAAGAAGACCTGGTGCCAGGTGCAGCCGGATGCCAGCAGAAAGCCCATGAACTTTCGCGCGAGGGCGTCGCCGAACAAGAAGCTCAGGCTGATGAACGCCATCACGCGGCCATACGCGTTATGGGGGAACCAGCGCGAGGTGATCTTGATCATGCCGCCCCAGCCGAACGACTGGACGAAGCGGTTGCCTGCGCTGGCCAGTGTGAAGAGTGGGATGGAGCCGCCCAGCGCGAAGAGGATGGTGAAACCGATGGACCCGATCATCCCGCCCAGAAAGTTGCGCCGGCCTCCCTGGAAATCGGCCAGTCCCCCCGCGAAGAACTTGCCGATGGCGTATGCCAGCACGCCCAGCGAGACCACCGTCCCCAGCCGCTCCTTCGCCTGGTTGGCGTCATACCCCTGGCGCACCAGCTCGTCCCGGATGAGCGGCAGGCAAACGGAGAGGTTGGACCGACAAAGATAATAGCCCGCGTAGCCGGCCACCATCAGCCCGACAGTAGCCCACTGCCAGCGCACGAGACGCGTGGGAGGATCGAACGTTTCCTGGATCGTGCTCATGGTGCTCTCTGACCGCGGGCTCTCGCGGGACGCCGAGACGAAAATCATCAGAGAAACTACGGGATCACCCAAGGGAAAGCGCGAAGTTTTCGTAAACCCGACGAGGCAGGCCATTGGCCCGCGGGCCGGACTGCATCGGGCGTTCAGAACGTACGCGCTTCGAGATGCTCGATGGCGTGGCGGATGTGCGCGGGGACGGGATGAGACTTGTTGGTCTGATAGTCGAAGACGACCAGGGTCGACCGGCCCTCGGCGGCGAGGACGTGCTCGTTCTGGCTGTAGATCGCGTGCTCCATGTCGAAGCTGCTGCGCCCAATACGCACGATGCGGACGCCGATGTGCACCGTGTCGGGATAGGTGATCTGGCGGCGATAATCGTTCGCCACCGAGGCGATGATCGGCCCGATCCGCTCTTGCTTGTGCATGTCCATCAGGCCGAGCTTCGAGAAGTACGCGATCCGCGCCGATTCGTACCAGCGAAAGTACGTCACATGGTTAACGTGCCCCAGCGGGTCCTGCTCGCCCCACTGGACGGGCTGAACCACGACCACAGGATAGGCGGCTAGCGCGGCGGTCATCTTCTCGCGGGCGTCCATGGCGGGCTCTTCGAGGTTCCGGGCGGGTCGACGGACCTCTCAAGCTTAAGGCGGCCACCCAGGGAATGCCAGAACCACCCGATGCTCCTGGAACATCGGTGGTCATTCCGCTAGAGTGTGTGGCGTCATCAATCGCTTCCTCGTGCCCTCCGAATCTGGGGCTCCGGCAATGATCGGTACGCACCTTCGCCTTCCGGTTTCCGCTGGCGTGTTCGCAGCCATCTCCCTGGCATTCTGCCCGGAGTCCGTCGCTCAAACCGCGCCGGCCCAGCAGGGTGCTCCCGCACTGGCTGCCTTCAAGAGGTCCATGGAAAGCAGGCTCGATGAAGAACGCGTACGGATCCGCAAGTACGCCGAGCCGGTGCTGGAACGGTACCGGAACGCGAGAACTGCCGAGCCGGAATCGAGCGTCCCCGTACAAGAGCTAAGGGTCCAGGCAGCCGACGCGGCGTATCAGACCGCGAAGCTGACGCGCGAGCTGAGCGAGATCGCCGTCAAGGAGTACGAGGAAGGGACCTCCCTCCAGGAAGTCTCCGCCGTCGCAGGGGCGGTTCGACTTGCCGAGTCGGACATTCAACGAACAACGGCCGAACTTGCGGACGCCAGCGCGGCGCTCGAGAAGGTGAAGAAGACCTCCTCCGGTACCGTGCAGGAAACCTGGATTCTGGCCCAGTTCCAGGACAGGCTGAAGGCCGCGACACTGTCGAAGCGAAAAGCCGAGATCGAGCGGGAGATGGCCCGATCCAAGCTCATGCTGCTGCGCGAGTACGAGCAGCCCAGGCGCCTCAAGGAGCTGAAATCCGAGGTGGAAAAAGCGCGGGCCGAAGAACTGTCCAAGGAGCAGACCGCCCAGCTCGAGAAGACCAGGCTCATGAAGCTTCAGAGAGAAAGCGAGAACAACACGGCACCCACCAGGCTCCAGCCCATCCTGGAGTTGCTCGCCGAAGCGGTGCGTCTCGACGGCGAGATTCGCGGCAAGCTGGCCAGCCTGGAGCCGGCTCACAACACCTCGGCGGCGGAATCTCAGAAGGAGATCGAACAGCTCACCCGATCGCAGGAGGCGAAGCTGAACGAGGCCGGCCGCTTGCTCGAGGACCTGAAGTTTGCCGAGCTCGCCCGCGAGATCCGTTAAGCGTCCAGCCCTCCTGCCGTGACGCGTGGTTTATCTGCTTCTCGAGCCCTTCCCGGCTTCGCAGCGAAGTTCCGGAATATCCCGGCGGCCGATCGTGCCAGGCTGAAAACGGCAACCCCGGAGGAGCGGACCCAGATCTTCAAGAAGGCCGGCTTCACCGACGCGGAGTTGCGGGAACTGGAACGCATGCGGGACCGGCTGAAGTGACGGTATCGATGCTCCTGGGCCAGCTTAATTTCTCGAGTTCCGTGGCGAATGGATTGGAGCGAGCAACCCACTCTCCGAGTTCGTGGCCGAGGCCTTCATGATCGCGATTCGCGACCTGCGTGTGGATTATGACAACCTGTGTGCAGTGCAGGACCTCAACCTCACGGTGGAAGAGGGTGAGGTCTGCGGCCTCATCGGGCCCAACGGGGCGGGCAAGACGACGACGATGCGCACCATGCTCGGGCTGATCGAGCCGACCTACGGCGAGATCGAGATCATGGGCATCAACGTTCAGGAACAGCCTCACCAGGTGGCCCGGCTGCTTGGCTTCATGCCCGACTTCCCGCCGATGTATGAGGACCTGCTCGTCTGGGAGTTCCTCGACCTGTTCGCGGCCAGCTACCGGGTTCCCCGTCCCGGTCGTCCCTCGATCATCGATCGCTACCTGGCGCTGGTCGGCCTTGAAGAGAAGCGGCAATCGCTGGTGACCGAGCTGTCGCGGGGGATGAGGCAAAGGCTCATGCTGGCCAAGACACTGCTCCCCGACCCTGTGGTGCTGCTGCTGGACGAGCCTGCCAGCGGGGTCGATCCACAGGGGCGGATCGACCTGAAGAACATCCTCAAGCGGCTGGCCGCCGAGGGCAAGACGATCCTCATCTCCTCACACATCCTGGCCGAGATGAACGAGTTTTGCACCTCCGTGGCAATCATGGAGCGCGGCCGGATGGTGCTCAGCGGGCGGATCGATGAGGTGAACGCCCGGATCATGGGCGATTCCACCCTGAGCGTCGAGGTCCTGGGTGAAACCGAGACGTTTCTGCGTGTCCTGACCGAGGAACCACGGGCTGGTGCGGCCGAAAAGAAGGGCAGCACCTTCGAGTTCCGGTTCCGCGGCGGTCCGGAGGAAGCCAGTGCCCTGCTGGCGCGGCTGGTGAGCCAGGGCGTGCGCGTGGCGTCGTTCGCGCGGCGGAAAGAGAACCTCGAGGAGCTGTTCCTCACGGTGGGTGCCAGGGAGCTTTCCTGATGCGTTCTGACTGGCTGACCGGCTGGTACGATAACCCCATCTTCTTCAAGCATGTGCGATCGCGGCTGCGCCGCCAGGCGCTCGGCTCCGCGCTGGCGATCACGCTGGCGCTTTGCCTCTGCATCGCCTGGGGAGGGTACCAGCTCGATGCGTTCCGGAACGGTGGAGTCTTCGGCGCGCTCTTCGCACTCCAGGCCGTCCTCCTCGGCATCATCGGTTCCACCCAGGTTGGGACCTCCGTTGCCACGGCCAGGGCCTCGGGCATACTCGACTTCCACCGGATCTCACCCCTTTCCGCCACCGAGGTGACCCTCGGTTTCTTCTTCGGTGCGCCCGTCCGCGAGTACCTGATGTTCGCCTGCACGTTGCCGTTTGCCGTGCTCTGCGTGGCCATGGGCACGCCCGACTTCCGTGGTCTGATCCAGCTCATGATCGCGCTGATCTCGACGAGCTGGGTGCTCCAGGCACTCTCGCTGGTCAACGCGCTGGTGCTCAAGAAGCAATCCAGCGCGCGCGGTGTGGCGAGTGCCGTCATTGTCGTCTCGCTGATGAGCGGCAGCATGATCACCGGGCTCGCCCATGTCGCCAGCATCGTCAGCCGGGAGCCGCGGATCGAGTTCTATGGCGTCTCGTTCCCGTGGCTGGCGGTCGTCCTGCTGTACCAGATTCCCGTGCTCTTCTTCACCTTCCTGGCCGCGCGGCGGAAGCTGGAATCTGACCGGATGCACGCGTTCTCAAAACCGCAGGGAATCGCGGCCATGGCCACACTCGGTGGGCTCTTGCTCGGCGGGATCTGGAGCATGCCAGACTCGGACTGGCTCGCGACCGCGGTCCTCTACCTACTGGTCGCGCTCGGCGGGATCCTCACGGTCATGGTCACTCCCACCCAGGCCGAGTACTACAAGGGGCTCTGGCGCACCTTCAAGCAAGGGAGATCAGCGCTTTCCTTCCGGGAAGATGCGTCACTCAACCGAGCGTTCCTGATCGGCGTCTGCGGCATCATCCTGTTCACCGCCACGATGGCCTGGCACCGGCTTGTGGATTCCACGGCACCTCGGGCGACTCCCATCCGGCAAGCCTACCACCTGGCGATCGCCAACGGTGTCCTCGTTGTGGCGTACCTTGGACTGGCTCATCAGTATTTCCAGCTTCGCTTCGGCCGGCGCGGGTCAAGCTTCCTGGCGCTCTTCCTCTTCTTTACGTCCATCCTGCCGCTGGTGCTGGGTACGATCACCCTGTTCTCCAGGACCATGGATCCCGGGCCATCCCAGGTCATCTACGCGCTGAGCCCGATTGCCGGGATCGGACTTGCCACCGGGATCGGCCAGGGGTCCACCGACAACCTGATGGCCATCGAGGCGGCGGCCATCACGCCCAGCCTGCTCTACACCTTCGTCTTCAATCAACTGGTGGGCGTTGCCCGCAGGCGGGTGCGCAGGGCCGTGCTGACGGGGATCGAAAAGACAAAGCAGCCGGGCGGTTCAGAGCTGGCCGAACCCGCGTGAGGATGCAGGGTGAGGTTCGGCCCAGGTGCCAGCCGCTACCGCGCCGTGTAGCCGCCGTCCACGGACAGCACCGCCCCGGTCACGAAACTCGCCTCGTCGGAAGCCAGGAACAGCACGGCCGCGGCGACTTCCTCCGGCGTGCCGATCCGTCCCATGGGGTGGCCGTCTTGCAGCATCTTCAAGAACGCGGCCGGGTCCGCCGAGCTGGCCATGGCCTTGCGAAGCATGGGCGTGTCGATGGTCCCCGGGCAGACGCAGTTCACGCGGACCTTCCGCGTCGCGTACTCGACGGCGAGCTGACGTGCCAGTTGCAATGCAGCGCCCTTGCTCGGGGCATAGGGCGCCTGGCCGGGAATGCCGGTGAGGCTGGAGATCGAGCCGGTGATCACGATCGAACCGCCCGCCGGATCCTGAGCCAGCATCTGCCGGATCGCCTCGCGGCAGCAGAGGAAGACGCCCCGGGCGTTCACGCCCATTACCCGATCCCAGTCCTCGTCGGAGGCTTCCGTGATCGCACCAACGTAGCCGACTCCAGCGTTGGCGAAAAGGATGTCCAGCCGGCCGAACTGATCGCGAACATGGGCCACAGCCTGACGGACCTCGTCCGAGCGCGTCACGTCCAGCTGCCAGGCGCTGACGCGAGCGCCCGTCGCGGCAATCCGCCGGGCCTCCTCCTCGAGTAGACCGCCCTGGGCGTCCGTCATGACCACGGCCGCTCCCTCGCGGGCGAAACGTTCCGCGGAGGCCAGCCCGATACCGCCCGCAGCGCCGGTGATCAGCGCCACCTTGCCTTCCAGTCGGCCTCCCATGAGCGCACCCTCCCGAACCGAACCACGAAAGGGATGGATGAATACAGAAGCAGAGGACCACGAAATATACGAAATACACGAAATACACGAAATAAATGCAAAGATTATAGATTCGGATTGGAAACGATAAATCTATAGATTGATAAGTCTCCTGGTTTCTGACCTAGAAGACGGATGCGGAAACAAATGAACTGATTCTAGAATAATTAGAGCAATCGATATGCCCCTTGTCGACTGTCTGACATGACCATCCCCTACATAAATTCCTGATCTGTCTGCTTGAATTCCTTTCGTGTATTTCGTGGTTCCTCCTCCCCCTGTTCATATCTTCTTCGTTCCCCGCTTCGTGTTCTCGTTATCTCGTGTTTCGTGGTGGGATGAGCTGTGCCAGCGTGGTTTCGAGGTTGTTGCCTCGCAGGTCCAGGCGGATGACCTTACCGTCCGGGTTGAGCAGGTAGGCCGCGGGGATGGAGCTCACGCCGAAGGCGTCGACCAGGTCTGCGCCGGCGCTTCCGTTGTGGAGCTGGATCCAGGGGAGCTTGCGGCTCTTGACGAAGTCGGTCACCGCGGAGCGGGTTTCATCAAGGCTCACACTGACGATGTCGAAGCCGTTCTGGTGGTACTTGCGGTAGGCCTCTTGCAGGCGCGGCAGCTCGCCGACGCAAGGAGAGCACCAGGTCGCCCAGAAATCGATGAGAACGTACTTGCCCTTCAGCGCGCTGAGCCCGACGGTCTTGCCGTTCAGATCCATGGCCTCGAAGTCCGGGGCCGGCTTGCCGACGCGGTCCAGTCGGCCGAGCTCGTGTGCCACCTTGTCACGCAGCGCGGCACTGTCGGGGAAGCGTTCCTGGAGTGTCTGATAAGCCTGCCGGGCGGCCGCGAACTCGCCGGCGGTCACGGCCGACGAGGCAAAGGTCTCGGCAAAGCTGGCGGCGAAGGCTTCCTGGTCGGGCTTGTTCAGCCCACTCATCAGCTCGTTGTATCGCGGCATGGCCTGATCGTAGCGGCCGGCCTGGGCGCGGGCCATCGTCGCCACGATTTGCGCCAGGGCCTTCACCGGGCCCTCCGGGTCGTTCTTCATGTAGCGCAGTGCCGCTTCCTCGTTGTCGCCGAACCAGTCGTGCTCGATCACCTTGTTGAACAGTGCGGCATAGGCCTGGTCGCGGTCGTCGGCGCGTGGGTTCTGCTTGAGGTACGCCGACAGGTCTCGGATCAGGGCGCGATCATGCTGACTGAGGATCTCGGAGGCACTCGCGGTCGACGCGGCCGGCTGGGCCGCGCTCCGGCCTGCAAGCGCGACAAGCACCAGCACCGAGGCGACGCCGAGCGACTTCCAGCTCATACGGTGGGACTCCCGAAAGAGGCTTGCCTTGCAGTTCGTGAACACAGCCGCCATGGGCCAGGCGTGGCTTCAGCGTGAGACCCCGTGCAGCACGCCGGCGGGAGCCATGGCGCCTCGCAGCGCGGGAGCCGGACGAAGTCCCGGCCGCGCGATGGTGTTGCGAAGGATCTCCAGCCACTGGTAGCAGCAGAGGTTCCGCTCGTGGGTGGCCAGGAAATGGATGCGTCCCTTCTGGCCCATCTGGCGCGCCAGGTTAAGGTCGGCGGACAGGGTTTTCAGGGCCGAGATCACGCCTGCGCTGTCGCCCGGCGCGATCGTGAACCCGCAGCCGGCGCGGCGGATCGTGTCGGCTGATTCGCAGTGAGCCGGCCCGACGAAGAGCGCGGGACGGCCTGCCGCCATGATGCCGTAAAGCTTCCCCGGCACCACGATGCCCGCCATCTCCGGACGCATCGAGATCAGGTGCACGTCAGCGACCGAGAGCGAGTGATGAAGCTGCTCGCGCGGCACGTAATCAAGCAATCGGATGTTTTCCAGGCCTTCGTGATCACGTGCCCTGCGCACCTCTTCGGCACGAGGGCCGGCACCGACGAAGAGAAAGACGAGATCATTGCGCTGCCGCAACTGCCGGGCGGCTTCCAGGAATTCTTCGAAGGAGTGGGCCAGGCCGAGGTTGCCCGAGTACATGGCCACGAACTTGCCGTGCAGGCCAAGCTCGGTACGAAGCGGGTTGCCATCGCGGTCCACCGGATACACGTGGTCGCGCCGGCTCCAGACCGGGACAGACACCAGCCGGTCCGGCCGCACGCCTTTGATCCGTACGCGATCGCTCATGTACGGACCGAGCACAACCACGCGATCGGCCTGGCGGTAGACCAGGTTGCTCAGCCAGACCAGGCCGCGGACGACGGGATTCCTGGGCGACATCCGCCGCAGCGCCAGACTGGCGTCGGGATGCAGATCCATGCTCCAGTAGATGTGCGGCGATGCCTTCAGCCTGCGCAGCAGGGTGCCGATGAGGCCGATGATCGGCGGCGTTGTGAGCGTGACGACCGCGTCGAACCGCGGCAGCCGCGCGGCCTTGACCACGGCGCGGGCGTAGAAGCTGAGGTAATCCGTCATCCGCGCAAACGTGCTTTTCCGACCCAGCGACGTGGCCGGCACGCGATGGATGTGGACGCCCTGGTGCACCTCGAAGTCCGGCCGTGATGCAGCGTCTGCGCCATAGCGGCCCTGGGCGCAAAGCACGTGGCACTCGAAGCCGCGGGTCGTCAGCCACTCCGTCAGGTCGGCCAGGTGCTGGGCCGTGGACGCATGATCGGGCCAGTAGTACTGGTTAATGAATAGCAGCCGCCCGCCTGCGGCAGCGGCCTGCCCGGCTGCTTTGGGCGCGTCGGTTGAGCTAGGCTCGACGGCTTCGTCGTGCCTCGGCAGCGCTGCCTGCGGCGATGCATCCGAAAACAGATCGAAATGGGGCCGAGCCGGACGGGGCCCGCGGAACTTGAAGTGGCGATTCACCATTTCGCGTCCGCCTGGGCCTTGTTGGCCCGGTACCAGGCAATCGTCCGGGCCAGCCCGTCGTGCAGCGTCGTGGGCGGCGACCAGCCGTCCAGGGCCCGCTTCATACGGGTCACGTCGAGCACCTTCTTGAGCGCCTCCATCGGGCTTGTCGGCGTTCCAGGCAATCTTCCCCTGGAACGCGGTCACCTCGTTGATCGTTTCCACCAGCTCGCGGATGGAGGTGCCAATACCCGTGCCGATATTCAGCGGCATCGAAACATCATTGTATTTCTCCGCCGCCAGCACGATCGCGTCGGCACAGTCTTCCACGTAGATGAACTCGCGGATGGGCTTGCCGGTGCCCCAGACCTCGATGCTGGGCGCCGCGGCCATTTCGGCCTCCACCCACTTCCGCACCAGCGCGGCGACGACGTGCGAGCGGTCGGGATTGTACGAGTCGCCCGGTCCGTAGAGGTTCGTCAAGATGAGATGAATGGCATCCAGCCCGTACTGCTTCTTGTAAGCCTGGGCCTGCACCGCGAGCATCTTCTTGGTCAGGCCGTAGTTCACCACGCTGGCGTGGCAGGGACCATTCCAGAGGTCTTCCTCCTTCAGGTCGCCCTCGAGATAGCCCGGGTAGCTGCACGCGGTGCCAATGTTGACGACCTTGCCGACCTTCGCCAGCCGGGCCGCCTCCATGACGTTCGCGCCCATCACCAGGTTCGAGTAATAGAGCCGGGCCGGCTCCGTCTGGTTGATGCCGATGCCGCCGTAATAGGCCGCCGTGTGGAAGACGATGTCCGCGGGATGCTCGAGCAAGCAGCGCAGGCAGGAATCCAGCGCCACCAGGCTGTAGTCGCGCTGGCGCGGCACGAAGACCTTCGCACCATAGCTCTCCAGCCGTTTAACCAGGTGCTGCCCGAGAAACCCGGCGCCGCCGGTGACCGTCACGCGCTTGTTCGTCCAGAAGCTTTTCATGTTGGATCTCCATTGGAGTCGGCAGCCGGCAGTGCCCTGTAGGCCGTGGACGTTATTTGGCTGGGGCCTGAAACTGGACTGCCCACTGCCCACTGCCGCCCTGGTGGGCCTCGCCTGCGGCTCGACCCACCCTACAAATTGTCTACTGCCTACTGCCGCCCTGGTGGGCCTCGCCTGCGGCTCGACCCACCCTACAAATTGCCTACAGCCTACTGCCCACTGCCGCCTGCCGCCCTGGTGGGCCTCGCCTGCGGCTCGACCCACCCTACAAATTGCCCACTGCCCACTTTCCAAGCTCACACATTGGCAAATGGGTTCTGGAAGTCGATGAGCTGTGCGGCGCGGACCAGCTCGGAAATGCCGCGGTCGAGATCAATGGTGGTCTCGAAGCCCCTCTTGCGGATCTTCTCGTAGGAGACCTCGTAGTTGCGCTGGTCTGCGTCGTTGCCGACCTCGGCGAAGTGGAGGTAGAAGTTGACGTGCTCGAGGATCTTGCGGGCCACGTCCTCCTTGGTGAAGTTCATGGTCTCGTGGCCGACGTTGTAGACATCGTCCCTGACCTCGCTCCACCGCTCCAGCGCGAAGATGAACGAGCGGGCCATATCGCGGACGTGCACGAAGGTCCGCTTGAAGCCCCCCTCGTAGACGATCAGGTTGCGGTTCTTGACGGCCTGGTAGGTGAAGTCATTGGGCATGAGGTCGAGCCGCATGCGGTTGCTCACGCCGAAGGCCGTGGCGAAGCGGTAGGCCACGCTGTTACCTGCGCTCAGCACCATCTCCTCGGCCGCCCCCTTGGTCTCACCGTAGAGGGTAATGGGAGTGCGCGGCGTGTCTTCGTTGCAGATGTAGTCGGGAATGGATCCATAGATGCTGCCGGTGGAGGCGTAGAGGAAGCGGGCGTCCGGCTGGCGGTGTGCCAGCAGGTTGCGGGTGCCGTCCACATTCACGGCCTGGGCGAGCTGGGGTTCCTTCTTGCAGGCCGGGTAACCCACGATCGCCGCCAGGTGAATGATCGCGTCGACGCCATCCACGGCCTTCTTCGCGGCCGCCGGGTCGCAGACGTCGCCTCGGTGCAGCTCGAAGAAGCGGTTCTGGCAGCACGGCAAGAGACCGCTGCCGCCGAACTTCAGGATATCGAGAACCCGGACGCGATGCCCCTGTTCCAGGAGCATGGGGACGAGCGTGGAGCCAACGTAGCCGGCTCCGCCGGTGACGAGGATTCGCATGGCAGGACCCATCCTTGGTGGTTCGACACGAGACGCGCCTGGAGCGTCGCGGACGGAGGTAATTCAGATCGAGAAGAACCAGTCCCTGGTGCCTGCGAGGTGACGGGCGGGAGAGCACGCCCAGGCCCCCGTCCTTGCGGGCACAGCTTCACGTTGCTGAGCGATGCATTGAGTCGAACGGCAGACCTTCCTGAAGAGCCAGCGCGGAGGAAATGGCCGTCATCGTGTCCGGGCAGAACGCGGTCGCGGTGACGAGCGGTTCAATCCTCTGGCCTGCCCCGGCCTTTCGGGGGCAGAGTATCGGCCAGACCGGCCCGCCTGTCAACCGCAATTCCGGGCTCCCCAAACTCGCAAACCAGTGGACATCGCGCAAACCGGTGGACATCGCTACTCACGGCGGATGCCCGGTAAGGCCGGGGTAAAGGCAATTCCATCCACTCGACCCATTTGCTTCGGGGAATAGCGACGTTCCCCTTGCAGCTCTTGAGCAACCGCTCTACGGGGCTTGAAGGCGGCTCATTCATAGTGACTCATCTCCTCGGTATTGCATTTCCACATGCGGTGGAAGTGCGTGTCGGGCTACATGATCTTTTTCTGGCGAACATGGTAGCCACGTATAGCGTGACTACCTCGCATGGGTTATTATCGATATCAGAATCACCACTTGCGACATCGGAGGAGGCACCCCCATGCAACAATCCCACTTGCGGTTCATGTTGCTTTGGCTGTTGGTCGCCACGATTATGCTTGCTTCCCCGTCAAAGGCCCCCGGACAGTCTGAGGGCGGGGATGCTCTCTCCTACTACAGACGGGGTGTCGAGAGACATGAACAGCATCAGTATGACGAGGCCATCGGCTATTTCTCAGAGGCCATCAGGCTCGTCCCTGATTTAGCCAAAGCGTACATGGGCCGAGGCAACTCATGGTTTAACAAGACGGAGTACGACAGGGCAATCGAGGACTACAACGTGGCAATCTGGCTCGATCCTGAGTACTACGGAGCATACAGTCGCCGAGGCAACGCCTGGCGTGTCAAGAAAGAATACGATAAGGCGATCGCCGACTTTGACGAGGCTATCATACTCGATCCAGAGTCCTCCTACGCATACAATGGTCGCGGCATGGCCTGGGATGACAAAAAGAACGAGGAGAGGGCAATCACCGACTTCAACCAAGCCATCAGACTCGATCTTAAGAACGCCTCTGCCTACGACAATCGCGGCATTTTCTGGTCGAACAAGAAGGACTACGAAAAGGCGATCGCCGATTTTGATGAGGCTATCAGACTCGCCCCCCGTAACGCAGCCACCTACTACAACCGCGGCCTCACCTGGAGCCGGAAGAAGGAATACGACAAGGCGATTGCCGACTTTAGCGAGACGATCAAACTCGATCCCAAGTCCGCTTACGCATACTCCGGGCGTGGAGTTGCCTGGCGGGCCAAGGGGGAGTACACCAAGGCTAGTGCTGACTTCGCCGAGACGTATCGTTTGGGCCGCTCTCGGTCGAGCCGTCCTTGAGCATCCTGGGTGAACAGGAGTCGGAGGTGTCTTTGCACCCGTTCGATTATCTCCTCGAGCGACTCGGCCAAAAGGAACCAGCGGCACCGGACGGCCAACGAGCCAGCGGTCATAGGTATTTCTCTGCCTGCAATGTCCAGGGGGTAACTCACTGCCCTGCGGTTGCGGTTACGGTCGTCGGAACCGAGCGTCCGCACGTCGGCCGTCGAGAGTTGGAGCTCGCCGATCGTGTTGCCCTCGTAGTGACCCGTGAACGTGTGGCCGCCACCGGAGGTCGGCTCGTTGCCGGCGTTGTCGGTCATCGTGATCATTGAAGGCAGAGCCGCGAGCGGATGAGTCGCAGAGACCAGATCAGGAGATGCGTCATCGGGACAATCGATGAAGGTAAATCCGGCGCCGGCGTCGGTCAAGTGAATCCTGTGGCACGGTGCTCTTTTTCTGATCATCGCCGAGCCAGTAGAGCTTGGTAGTCCATCCCCGGCGCCGTCATTCGGATCGGTGCGTCGTCGCTGCGCTGGACACACCCGACACATCTGGAACCCGCGACGAACGCCACCGTGCGCGAGCGCCACGGACTCTGCGGCAGAAGGCCACGTGCGCCAGCGCCACGGAGTCCGGGCCGGATGGCCACGTGCGTGAGCGCGTGGTTTTCACGGGCGCAGCCCCCAACCTCGGGCGTGAGCCCGACCAGTGAGGATCCCGGGGCCGCGAATCGGTGCGTGGTCGCTGCGCTGGGCACACCCTACAGGTGTCGGGCGTTCCGCGGCTTTCCGGCAGCAGCAGGGGGATTTCGGGCCGGCGCTGGTTCAGGTTGGCGGCGATCCGCGCGAAGTCCGTGACGGCCCTGGAAGGCTGCGGGGTGATGAACGTGACGTCAGCCCTGAACTCAGCAAGCGCGGACCTTCGTTCGGGGGCCATGATTCCCATCGTGAACGCCTTGCAATCCAACCCCCCTGCCGCAAGCGATTCGAGCCGACGCATGCGTCACCTGAGCTGAAAGGACCCGACCGTGCCGGCACAGGGAGAGAAACCGCGTGCTGGTTCGCAAGATCCCCGGCGATTGCACCGTAGACTCAATAGTGACGGCGTACCGCGCCGGCTCCTTGGCATTTCGGTTGTTTGTACGGACCGGTGCGCCGCCAGGGGGGAAGTCCGGCGGCGCGCGGCGGTCGACGGTCGGCCTTCTTTCAGGCCGGCTTGACAGGGTCTGGCGAGAGATCGGCATGCAGAAAAACGATGAACGAACCCAAGCGAAAACGCGAAAAACCGTGTTGAAGTGCAATTCTCCAAAGGGGTTACGTCCGATGGCTTCGATGGCAGCACGGCGCGAACGAACCCATTTCCGGGGGCAGGGACTGATACAACCCGCACCGGCCGGAAAGGTCCGGGCCACCGTGGCGGCGACTCCCACCGCGGTGGGGACGAATGGAACAACTTCCCTCCCAGAGAATCTTCAAGGCCGCCCGCTGACCATTTCGACACCACCGCGGCACGCACCGAAGCGGACGTGGACTCCGAGGATGTACGGAAGCCCGTTGCGTCGTTCCTCAGGTGCATTCGTGGTGCGCGGGGACGGCTGGATGTCAGGCCGCGAAATCGAGGGTTACGATGAACGGCCAGTACCGGTCCTGGTTGTTCATGGGGCGTTCGGACGGGTCGTGACCAAAGGGGGGAAGACCATGCGACTTGCTCTCAAAGGGCGTGCAACGGCAAGTATCCTCTGCCTGACGCTGGCATTCCTGGGTTCTTACGGCAGTACAGCGCACGGGCAAGGCGTGGCGGGCCTTCACCGCATCACCGGAGGGGTCAGCGAGACGACGCTCCAGTATCGGCCGTTCACGCTGAAGGCGGGGGCCGAGGAAGAGATTGCCAATCTCCAGGGTGCCGGCAAGGTGACCTACTTCTACTTCACCGATAATAGCGGCGGTAAGCTCGACCCCGCGCTGGTGCTCAAGGTGTTCTGGGACGGCGCTTCCGAGCCGAGCATTCACGTTCCCCTGGCCGACTTCTTCGGAGCGATCGGCGGCCGGACCATCGATTATCACTCGGCGGTGATGCAGATCAATCACCTCTGCTACATGTGCTACTTACCGATGCCATTCAGCCGGTCCGCCCGCTTCGTGCTGGGCAATGACAGCGACCACGACTACCGCCAGAGCGTCGCTTACGCGGTGGACCGGGAGGCGGACTCCCGGTACACCGGCGAACCCAGCCGCCTGCACGCTGGCTGGAAACGCACAAACCCGACCGGGGGCATGCATGTCTTGCTCCAGACCCGAGGCACCGGGCACTACGTGGGGAACTTCCTGCAAGTTCAGAGCAGGTACCAGGGCTGGTGGGGAGAAGGCGACACCATCGTCCACCGTGACGGCAAGACCTTCACGCACACGCCAGGAACCGAGGATGAGTACGGCTCGGCCTGGGAGTTCGGCAGCGGCACGTTCGCGTCGCCCTTTTGCGGCCACATCGAGAACGCCGACGGCCGCAACAGGATGTACCGCTGGTACGTCGTGAACCCCATCCGGTTCCGCGAGTCGCTACGGGTCGAGGTCCAGAACCAGCGCTTCGACCGTGGGCAGATTCCCAGCAATGACGACTACACCAGCGTGGCGTTCTGGTACCTGGACAGGAACCAGGCCGTACCGCTGGACCCATACGCGGTCCGCGTGGCGCCCAGCAAGGCAGCAAGCTACGCGAAATGAAGGGCCAGGCTGCCCGGTTTGTCGCTTTCTTCTCTCGTGAGCTTGCGTCGTGAGACCCAGCGGAACGCGCGGGCGCACGCTATTCGGGCGGCGGGCCGTTGGGAGAGGCCCTGGGGCCGGCAGGCTGGGAGGAAGGCCCCTGGTTGAGGGATGGTATTCTTGCAAGACGCGATCGATGAAGGATCCGCGGGCGTTTCCGGCCGCATTTTCACACCCGAGGAGATCGCCGAGCGGCTGGGCGGCATGGCCCTGAAGTCTCTGGGCGAGCTGATCCGCACTCACTCCCTGGAGACCACCACCCTGGGTTACGCGCCTCCATCGCGCAAGGGAGGCCCCCGGCGGAGGCTCTGGGGAATGACCGAGGATCAGCTTGATGCCCTGCTCGCAGTACGGAAACGCGACCGTCGGAGTGGACCGGCTCGAGCCTGAACGGGGGATCGCCCGCTCGTTTCACTTCGCCTCGCTCGACCTGGACTTCTGCCGGTCGGACCTCATCTCTTGCAACAGGTTCTTGAACTCCGAGAGCAGTGCGGTGACCCGGTCTGGTTTCACTCCGGGTGTGTCCCCCACGCCGCGCTCGTCCCTCCGCTGCAATTCGTGCAGCACGCCGATCTGCTTCATGATCTCGGACTGAAGCTTCAGCTCTGTGGCGAAGTCCCTCATTTCCTGCATGGTCAGCTCACCGCGTTCCAGCTTTTGCTGCTTCTTCTCGAAGGGGGACGGGCCAATCTGCTCGGGCTGCAAGCCGTTGTCTTCGCCATCGATGGACGTGATGACCAGGATGCCGTCCTGCACGAAGTACCCCAGGCCGAGCGGCCGGAGCACGAGCTGGAGCGTGCGCCGCAGCGGAATTCCCTCGAGGTCAATCGACACCGGTGATGTGAGCGTTTTCTCGGCTTCCTGGAGACCGAGCGGGTCGACGTAGATGGGGATGCCCGACTCATTGGGGCCTGTCGTGGCCTGCTTGAGGTACTTGATCACGTCTTCGAGCGGGGTCTCATTGGCGAAGGACATCGCGATGGGCTGCTCGAGCCGAGCCAGGATCGCCCGTGACCTGGGGTCTTCCCCGGGCCCTTGCGCTGTGCCTCGGGGCGCGGGGCCGGACGACGCGGGGGAGGCAGCCTTCGGCGTCTTTGCCTGGGCCAGCAAAAGCTGGGCTTCGGCAAGGTACGCTTTCGCCTCGGCGCCGTTGGCATCGTCGGCGTTGCCCTCGTCGGCATGGTACCGCGCCAGCTTCTGAATGCGATCGAGGTGGTTCTCCAGTGCCCTGAGCTTCTCGGCCTGCTGCGTGGCCACGTCGCGCTCGCTCTCCATGAGCAGCTTCGAGGCCTGATACACCCGCTGGAGGGGGCTGTGCCCCTTGTTGTAGTCTTCCTGGCTGGCGTTGAAAGCTCGTCTGGCTCCTTCGATGAGCTGGCGATAGAGCGCCTCGGCACTTGTCTGGACGTCCATCCTCGGCTGCACGGTGGGGCCAGCGGCGAACGCCGGCTTCTCCGTCGGCTGCGCGAGCGGGGCCGACGCGGCACCAGGCTTGTGTTCCGGTTCTCCTCCCGGGTCGGGTCGGTCCGCGGCCTCGCGAGGCAGGTCGACGGCCTGGGGTCCCGTCGCCTGGCGGGCGAGCACCCCGGCGCTGGTGAGGAACAGGCCGGAGACCACGCAGGCACCTGCGATGAGCTTGAGCTTGTGTATGAACATGGTGGTGATGGCTCCTTGAGAGAGATGGGCGACCGATGCGGAGACGACGTGAGTGAGCAAGGCACCCGAGCTGATCCGGGCGGCCGCGGCGCAGGTGGCGGCGACGAGAGCCGGGGGAACCGCGGCTTCCGCAAGGGAATCCGCGGCCAGGGCCGCCAGCGTTGCCCCGCCTGCGACGCCACGGCGTGCCAGTCGAGATTCCAGGAGCGAGCGCGCCCGGGCCAGGCGCCCCTTGACGGTTCCCAGCGGCCACTGGAGCTGCCGCGACGCCTCCTGATGAGTCTGGCCTTCCAGGTAGCAGAGGATGATGGGCACCCGGTACTTGGACGGCAGCCTGTGGATCTCCTCATCGAGGATCCGCCGCAAATCCGGGTCGTCAGCCGGCGGCTCGGGCGAGACGGGCTCGATGGCGATTCCGCCCAGTTCGCGCCGGCTGCGCCGCCGCGCCGTATGCCGCGCCTGGCGGGCCACTCGAACTGCCACGCCATGCAGCCAGCCGGCGATCGTGTCGTTCGGACCGAGCGACCCGGCGCGCTGAAGCAGTACCAGGAACGTGGCCTGGAAGGCATCGTCGACGTCGGCCGGGTTCTCGAGCATCCGCCGGCAGATCCCCAGGACCATCGGTCCGTGCCGCGTCACGATCAACTGAAAGGCCAGCTCATCGCGATGCACGACATACCGCTCGAGGAGTTGCCACTCCGAGAGTCCGGACAGGCTGCCGCCGTCAAAGAGCCGGACCAGGTGCGAGGTTCCCAGCCGCTGTGCATTCATGGGAGATGCTCCATTGACTCCACGTGACGCTTCTATCATGTGGCCAGAAGCCGGGGCGGATACATCTTTTTTCCCGCCTGCCCGTTTTGCTCGATGTGGAGGGTGTAAGACACGGTTCGTTTTTCTGAGGTCCTACGCCGCTTTCCCAGTTTCCCTGGCTTTATAGTTGCGGAAGGGGCTGCTGGGCCTCTCTTTGAGGTACCGATCCAGGCGTCCGTCCTCCGAGAGGAACGACGCTCGAAGCTGAAGCATCGTCTCGGCACCGGCGTCGCTCCAGAATTTCTCCGACCCCTTGACCCGCCGGTTGAAGATCTTCACGGTCGACTCCACGTGACTGCTCGTCCACGGCAATCCCCCGCGTCGATAAGCAGGGTAGTCCATCCGCTCTCGATTATGCTCCAGGTAGCCGAGTTCTTGGGCGATGATCTTGCGCGGGTCATCGTCGGCCAGCCGTTCGAGCTCGTCTCCGGATAAGGACGCCTGGGCATCTCGCAGGGTACGGAGTTCCTCAATCACCTGGCCCACGCGTCCCTTCCAGCAGGCCTCCGCCCATGCCTGGAACAACTCCCAGCGGCCTTCGGTCTCGATCGCCGCAGCCTTGGCGGCCGCGAACAGGTGACCCAGGGCGTGGAGAAAATCAACGATGGCCAGAAAGGTCGGAAAATGCCGTTGCTGCAATTTCCAGATCCAGGCCGAGCCGTCCCCCAGGAACGCCCGATGAGCCGCTTTCATGAGATTGCGTCGCCACGCCTCCGCGGCCACCATCGGCCCGAATTGCTCGCTGGAGCAGGTGCTCGCCACGTAAGTCCGCACCACCAGTTCGGGCCTTTCCCTCGGCTCGGACCGATCCCCGGGGGACGGCAGAGATGCTTCGTCGATGTTCTCCGCCGGGGCCTCCTGTAGGCCCATCGAGCTCGACCCGCTGATCCCGCCGACAAGCTTCTCGACGTATCCCCGGTCGCGGTAGCAGGCGGGCAACTCCGGCTCCGGGTCGCAGTCCGAGACGACATTGGCCATGGTGGCCAGAATCGCGATCTTGTCCTCACGCCAGGACGCATCATGGGCACCGGGCCCTTCCCCCTGGCCGCGAATCTGCAGCCGGCCGCCGTCAACCTCGACCACTGCCAGAGCCGGCCGTGTCTCGACTCGCGGCTCGAGCTTATGGGCTTGAAGTTCGCTCACATGCTGATCTCTCTCGGCCTGCAATTGTTGGCCGACCTCCTGGGCGATGCGGCCGATCTGCCGACTGCCGATGGTCACCTCGGCCAATTCCGCCATCGCCTCGGCCGCCTCCCGGAAGGAGGGCTCCCGGGCACCGCAACGGACGATCTTGCGCAGCACCGAAGGGCTGTAGTCATGTGGCGTGAGGCGCAAGGCCGGACGCTGAGGGAAAAAAATCCCGGCGACATGCCGGGCAGTGGCACTTCGGTTCGGCGTAGGTGACCTTGCCTCCCCAGAATTCAATGGTTCGATCGTTGCGTTGCACCGGACAGAGCCGCTTGCAGTTGGGACAAGGCTGCTCGGCCCCCAAGAGGGAGGCTTTCTGCTTCAGGAGTTCCTCGATGGTTCCCTTGGCCACGGCACAGGCCGCGGTCATGGCCATTTGTTCCATGTCGTCGGCATCGAGGTCCAGGTCAGGCCCAACTTCTTCGTGGACCCGTCTGCGCCACAATTTTCCCCCACCCTTTGGCCATCTGCTCGACCCCGGTGCGATCCATCGATGGTGACTTACGGAAAGGCATAGCAGGTCCCTCCTTGGACTTCCGGTGACGGACAATTTGGGAAACTTGACTTGACATGCTACCACCGGCCTCGGGCGGCGCGAACCGCGTCTTACACCCCGATGTGGATTGCATCCATCTTCGCCATTGCCGGCCAGCCGGTTTTCTGTTAAGCGATTGCTGGTCGCGGTGTGCGCCAGGCGCAGCGGAAGCGCACCGAGCCGAAGCCCGAGGTGTCAATGCGTCGTCGCTGCACTCGACGCACCTTCGCGCGGGTAACCCGTTCAGGCCATCTTATGAATGCAGTTGGGGGCAACGTCCGGTTCGTCGGGGATCTCGAAGACCCCTGGGTGCAGCGCCTGCTGGAGTCGCTGGCCGGCATCACTTGCGTGCGCTCGTCGCACTGCCGGGCGCAGTCCCGGATCGGCTCTTCGATCCCGAATGCCCGCCTGACCTGGTGGTTCTCCATCGACTGCGGCTCTCACTGGCGGACGCCCTGGCGATCGACCGGCTGCGCCAGCCCGCCGGCGAGCCGGCCGCCCCGCGGCTGATCCTGTGCTATAGCCCCTATGTGCGCTACGCCGAGCTGGATCGATGCTTGCGGGTTGTGGATGCCGCCATACCCGAGGCGACCGCCCTGGAAACGCTGCCGCGCCACGTGAGCCGGTTACTGGGCCTGCCGGAATCCGCGGACCGGACGCTTCCCCTGCCCGGTCCGCGGGCCGTGCGCATCATGACCAGCAACTATGAGCTGCGTTCCGTGCTGAGCGAGGTGTGCGGCGCGGCCGGGTTCGAGACGGCCAGCGATCCGCAGGTCGCAAGCGAGGATTGCGCGGTGGGTCCCGGCGCCGCACCGGCACCTGCATTGGCACCTGCACCGGCTCGGGTCGTGACCGTGTATGATGTTCCCGTACTGGAACCCGAGTGGCCGCGCTGGGTTGCCGATGCGGCAATGTGCGGCCCGGTCGTGGCGCTGGCGGGCTTCGCGGATCGAGCCACCGTGCTGCGGGCGAAAGCCGCAGGCGCGTCCGCCTGTCTGGATCTGCCCGTCGATCCGGGCGATCTGCTTGATGTGATCGAACGCGTCAGCCGGGTGCCGCGATCGGACTCCGCACATGGCTCTGATTCCCGTCCCGAGCCCGCGCACGCCCTGCCGCCGGCGCCCGCGGTCCGGTTCATCCGCGGCCGCGGCGTGGTCGTGGGGCGTGCTCTGGACCTGCCCCGGTGGCCGGACGTCCGAACCGGCCCTAGAATACCCAGGGACAAGCCGGCGTGAGCGCGACCGGCCACGACGCGGACGTGCCCGGAACCAATCGTAGTGCCCGGAACCAAAGTCGAGAACGAGCGGACCCGAGATGCCCAGAGTTTCCCGTAAGCCCGCCGTTCCGAGCCAGGTGATGCCGGCAACAGCCGGGCCGCAGGCCCCTGCCCCGGCCCTGGAATTCAGGGACCTGACGCGGCAAGTCCAGCGCGCGCCCGGTTTTGCCGAAAGCCTTGCCGCGCTCAAGAACGGCCGGGCGGCCACGATTGACGGCGCCTGGGGCTCGGCCGCGGGGCTGGTCACGGCCGCACTTGGCTGGCATGTGCCGCAGACCCTCGTCGTCGTGCTGGCCCACGTGAGCGACGTGGATGATTTCCGCGACGACCTTGCCGTCTTCGCCGGCATCACGCCGGAGATTTTCCCCGCCTGGGAGAAGCTGCCCCGCGAGCAGGATGCCAGCGATGAGGTGTTTGGCAAACGGCTGCGCGTCATCGGCCGGCTGGCCGGCGAGCTGCCTCCCCGGCTGGTTGTCACGTCCATCCAGGCGATGTTGCAGCCGGTGCCCAGGCGTGAGGTGCTTCTGCGGATGTTGCGCAGGGTCCGCGTGGGAGACACCGTGCGGGTCGAGGAGCTGGCCGGCTGGCTGCTGCAACGTGGCATGACCCGGGCGGAGGTCGTCGAGGTGCCCGGCGAGTTCAGTCTCCGCGGGGGCATCTTCGACGTCTTTCCCACCGACGCCACCGAGCCGGTGCGGATCGAGTTCTTCGGCGATGATGTGGAATCGATCCGCCCCTTCGATGCCGAGACCCAGCGCTCGCGCGACCGCTGGGACAGCGTCACACTGACGATTCCGCCCACCTATGACGAAGCCCACAAGGAGAGTTTCGGTCCTCCGACCGACTACTTCCCGGACGGTACGTGGGTCACCCTGGTCGAGCCGGGGGACCTGCGAGAGGAAGGCCGGCAGTATCTGGGCCGGCTCGACGACCCGCGTGGACTGTACTCGGTGGAGAGCGCCTTCGAGCGGCTGATCCGCTTTCCCTCGATCGCCCTTTCGGCCCTGGCGGCGGACTCTCTGGAAGCGACGTGCCACCTGCGGATCGAGAGTGTGGAGCGCTTCTCCGGCGACCTCGCCCGCGTCAAGGCCGAGCTCGACGGGGCCGCCGCCGGCGATCGCGTGCTCATCGCCTGCCACAACGCGGCGGAGGTGGAGCGGCTGGGCGAGGTCTTCAGCGACACGGAGATGGCGGCGCAGGCCGGCTCCATCGCGCCGTGGGACGGATCCGCGCAGGGTTCCATCTGCTCGACGCCTCCACGCTGGTCATCGCCGATCATGAGCTGTTCGCACGCGCCGACGTCCGCCGCCCGACCACCCGGCGCAGGTACGAGAGCCGGGCCATTGACAGCTTCCTGGACCTCAACGAGGGCGACCTCGTCGTCCACGTCAATCACGGGATCGCCCGTTACCGCGGCCTCCAGTTCGTCGAACGTTCGGACGAGCACACCGAGGAGACGTTGCTGCTGGAGTTTGCCGAGGGGACCAAGCTGTACGTGCCGATCGCCAAGATCGACCTCGTGCAGAAGTACGTCGGCGGCGGCAAGGCGGCCCCGGTGCTCTCGAAGATCGGCTCCTCGAGCTGGGAGAAGCGCAAGAAGCGCGTGGCCGAGGCGGTGGTCGACCTGGCGCAAGAGCTGCTCGACATCCATGCTCAGCGCGCCAGCCAGCCGGGGTTTGCCTACCCTGACGAGGACAGCCACTGGATGGCCGAGTTCGAGGCAGCCTTCCCGTTCGAGGAGACGCCCGACCAGCTTTCCGCGATCGCGTCCACCAAGCATGACATGGCACAGCAGAAGCCGATGGACCGGCTGATCTGCGGCGACGTCGGCTACGGCAAGACCGAGATCGCCATCCGCGCGGCATTCAAGGCCGTGGACGCCGGCAAGCAGGTGGCCATCCTGGTGCCCACGACCATCCTCGCCGAGCAGCACCATCGCAGCTTCTCGGCGCGGATGGGCGAGTTTCCCTTCAACATCGAGGTGGTCAACCGCTTCCGGCCGCGGGCCGAGGTGCGCGAGGTGCTCAAGCGCGCGGCGCCGGCGCGGTCGATATCCTCATCGGCACGCACCGGATCTTGCAGAAGGACGTCGCCTTCAAGGACCTGGGACTGGTGGTCATCGACGAGGAGCAGCGCTTCGGCGTCGAGGACAAGGAGTGGCTGAAAACCTTTCGGTCGACGGTGGACGTCCTCACGCTGTCCGCCACGCCGATCCCGCGCACGCTGCACATGAGCCTGCTGGGCATTCGCGACATCTCCAACCTGGAAACCCCCCCGCCGGACCGCAAGGCGATCGAGACGCGGATCACCCGGTTCGACGCCGAGACGATCAAGCGAGCCATCCACCGCGAGCTCAACCGCGATGGCCAGGTCTACTTCGTGCACAACCGGATCTACGACATCGAGACCATCGCCGACCGCATCCAGTCGATCGTACCCGAAGCCAGGATCGCCATCGGTCACGGCCAGATGAGCGGTGAAGCCCTTGAGCGCACCATGCTCGACTTCATTCGCCGCAAGTACGACATCCTGGTCGCCACCACCATCATCGAGAGCGGGCTGGACATTCCCAACGTCAATACCATCTTCATCAACGAGGCCGACAAGTATGGGCTGGCGGACCTGCACCAGCTTCGCGGCCGCGTGGGACGGTACAAGCACCGCGCCTATGCCTACTTGCTGCTTGAATCCGATAAGCCGGTGACTTCCAACGCCGTGAAGCGGCTCAAGGCCATCGAGGAGTTCACCTCGCTGGGTGCGGGATTCAAGATCGCCCTGCGCGATCTGGAGATCCGCGGCGCGGGGAACATCCTCGGGCCCGAGCAGTCCGGCCACATCGAGAGCGTCGGCTACGAGCTGTATTGCTCGCTGCTCGAGTCCGCCGTGCGGTCGCTCACCCGGCAGCCGTCAAAACCCCTGTTCGATTGCTCGGTCGAGCTCGCCTGGCGCGCGTACCTGCCAAAGGACTATGTCCCGGGTTCTCGGGTCAAACTGGAGCTCTATCGGCGCCTCGCCCGACTGCGCAGCCTGGACCATCTGGCGGACTTCCGGCAAGAGCTCAGCGACCGCTTCGGCCCCCTGCCCCGGCCCAGCGAGAACCTGCTGGCCGAGGCGGAGCTGAGGATCCTCGCCGGCAACTGGAAGCTGGAGCGCATTCACATGGAGCGCGAGTACGTGGTCCTCTCGTATCGCGACCCGAAAAAGATCGAGGCCCTTGCCCGGCGGCATCCTGGCAAGGTGCGGATCGCGGACGCGAAGCGGGCCTACGTCCCGCTGGGCGATGACCCGCTCAAGCCGGCCGAGATTGCGGAGGTCATCCGCGGGCTGTTGCGAACGAAGGCCTGAAAGGCGCGGCGACTCAGTTCGCCCGAGCCTTGGCCCGCTCCTGCGCGGCCTTCATGTCAGCAACGATCTTCTCGCCGGCCGTCTCGAGCTCCTTGCGGAGCCGGGCGAGCTGAGTGGGCTCGATGCGCTTCGCCTGGGCCTCCATGATTCCCATGAACGCCTTGATCTCCTGCGGCGTCGCCGGATAGCCGATGTTCTTGACCCGGCCCTCCAGTACGTCGGAGGTGGCCAGCTTCGTGCCGCGGCCGTCGAGCACGGTGAACCAGGGAATGCCGCCCGAATCGTCGGCACGGTACTTCTTCATCACGTCGTTGCCGCCGGTCATACGCTCGATGTCGATCTTGAGCATCACGAAGTCGCGGTCCATGATCTTCTGGATGTCAGGCCGGGCGAGGAAATCCTCGAGCTTGTGGCACCAGCCGCACCAGGGAGCGCCGAAGCTGAGGAAGACCCTCTTGTCTTCCGACGAAGCCCGATCCACGGCCGTCTTCAACAGGGCCTGAGCATCCTGCGGCGCGACGACCCACTTCGCCAGGAATTCCTTCACCTTCTTGGGATCATGATGGTCCCCTTGCTCCAGGGGATCGGTCTTCTGGCCGACAAGCAGCTTGCCGCTGGAATCCATCACGGCCAGGAACGGAAAGCCGACGCCCGTCTGTCCTTTCGAGCACTCTTCCAGGAGCTCGGAAGCATGCGGGGCCTTCGTGTCCACCATCACCAGCTCGTACTCGTTGTAGATCAGCTTGCGAATCTCGGCATCGCTGGCGAAGAGGCCGTGCAGCTTGTGGCACCAGCCGCACCAGTCGCCGCCGAACATGAGCAGCACGCGTTTGTCGGTTTTCTGGGCCCGCGCCGAGGCGGCCGAGAGCTGCGCCCTGGCGTCGGCGTGCTGATCGTAGATGGAAGGTTTCTTGGCGTCCGCGTTCTTGCTCGCGGAAGTCTGCGCCAGGCAGACCGCGGGGAAGCTTGCCATCAGGGCGACGAGCAAACCCGGAACGAGACGGTATGCTGACGTCCAGCGGTAACGCATGGAAGTGGTTCCTGGACAGAGATGGGGATCATGGGCCAACTAGACGAGCCTACCGTGGCGTCTGGCATGGATCAACGCTATTCCCGACAATGCGTGCTCCGGACTGATTTGAGAGAATTCTCGGGCAGGCCCGTGAGACAGAGCGACTTACAAGCACTAATAGTGGGGAAGCCTGATCGAGAATCCTTGGAGGGAACGAGCAGGAACGATGAATGCCACTCGCCACAAAGCTGGCACCCAACCCATCGAGACGCTCTTCCGCGTGGGATCTGCCGGCAACATGGAAGACGGCCCGCTTCTGGAGCGCTTCCGAACGCACGGCGACGCTGAGGCGTTCCGCGTGCTGGTGGAGCGGTACGGGGCGATCGTGATGAGCGTCTGCCGGAGCGTGCTGGGAGACGTGCACCGGGCCGACGATGCGTTTCAGGCCACGTTCCTGGTCCTCGTGCCGAGGGCCGGCGGAATCCGTGCCGGGCAGTCCATCGGCCCGTGGCTGCACGGCGTGGCGCTGCGGGTGGCACGACGGGCCCGAAGCCAGGCGGCCAGGCGCCTTGCCCTCGAGAAGCCGCTGGGATGGGAGGCTCGCGCATCGGTCATGAGCGAGCCGCTCGCTCGAGGCGAGGAGCTCGAGGCGGTTCACCAGGAGTTGGCCCGGCTACCGGAAAGCCTGCGTGCACCGCTTATTCTTTGCTGCCTCGAAGAGCTGAGCTACGAGCAGGCGGCCAGGCGGCTGGGGGTCAGGGAGCCAACGCTCCGCGGCCGCTTGCACCGCGGCCGGAAGCGGCTCGTCTCGCGGCTGAAGGCGCGCGGCCTTGGCCCGAGTGCGTTCCTGCCGGCGGGCGCACGCGCGGCCCGGTTGATCGAGCCGGTAGCTCAACCCCTGGTCGGGGCGACCGTGGCTCTCGCCTCGAAATGGCTGACCGTCGGACCCCTGGCCGCCGGGGCCGGGCCGGCCGCCGTTTGCTTGCTGGCACAAGGAGTATTGAGAACCATGATCTGGGACACCATCAAGCTCGCCGCGATTCCCGCCTTGGTCGCCGCAACCGCTCTTGGCACGGTTGTACTGGCGCAGCAAGGCCGCGACCCGGCGCAGCCCGATGCGGGTCGAGGTGGCGGAAACTCGGCCACACCGCCTACAGTAGGCGGCAATCCGTCTCTCAAGCGCGATTACCTGGACGCAGAGACGTGGAGGAGACTCGCGGAACGCCGTACCAAAAGGTCCGCCGATCTGGCCCTGCTCCAGAAGACGAAGCACATACGTGATTTGCTTGCTCGCAAGTGCGATCTGGAGCTCCCTGGCGAGTTATCGCTGTCGCAATTCCTCAAAACCGTGAAGGCGAAGACCGCCACGGCAAACTATCCGGGAATCCCCATTTACGTTGAGCCCGAAGCCCTGCGGAAGGCAGGACACACGCTCGAAACGAAAGTGAAGCTTGACCAACACGATGACGACCTGCTGGGTTGGACGATCGAGCGGGCCTTGAAGCCGCTGGACCTGGGTTATGACGTGCAGGATGGATTCCTGCGTGTCGACTCGCGCCTCGCCGTCGTCGAATTCAGGCTCGATCGGCTCGAGAAGTCCGTCGATCAGATCGAGCAGCACATGGAAAAAGTCATGAAGCTGCTTGAGAAACTGAAGCCGCCCGGCTGAGGTGGCGCACTCCATGAGACCGTATTCGGGCGGAAGAAGAACGAAAGCTTACAAGTCACGAGGTTGCATTCGGCTCATCGCGCGATTCCAATGAAACGGGTTGAGATCTCTCGCGGCACGGCAGCATCACTTCCGCCGCCGTATCGGGATCATCCCCTCGGGAATCGCATCCGGTGTTGTCCGACTCGCTGCCACTCTGGGTTCTCCAGGAGATTGATCGGGTCTGCGACTCGTTCGAGGCGGCCTGGTGCGCGGGGTTGAATCCACGGATCGAGGACTACCTGGCGGCCGCAAGGGTGGACCGCCGCACCGAGTTCTTCGTCGAGCTGCTGGCGCCGAGGTGGAGCTGCGCAAGAAGGCAGGCGAGACCGCCGTGGTAGCCGACTACGTGCCGCGGTTCCGCGAATATGGCGAGCAGATCCTCACGGCGCTCCGTCAAGCCTCGCATACCGGGCTGACCCTGATCGTGCCGCCAACCTCGAGCGGCCGCGAGCCGGAGACGCCGCCTCCCATGGGCGAGCCCTTCGGCGAGCCCGGATCGGCCCTGGGCCGGGCGATCACCTGGGACCCCGCGCTGGGTGATGGCGGCGAGCCCGTGGCCGTGCCCGAGCGGATCGGCCGGTTCCGTGTCATCCGGCTGATCGGGCAGGGTAATTTCGTGGTCTATCTGGCTCACGACGACCGCGGTTGCGAGGTCGCTCTCAAGGTAGCCCGGCCCGGGGATCCGTTCAGCCGCCGGCGCATGCTCACACTGGCCGAGGAGGCCCAACGGCTGCGGGCGCTCGATCATCCGGGCATCGTCAAGCTCCGGGAGTTCGTCGCCCCGGCCCGTGAGGGCGACCCCGAGTCGGCAGGGCTGCCTGGCGGATTCATCGTCCTGGAATACGTTCAAGGGACAAACCTCGAGGAGGTGCTCCAGCAAACGCGCATCGCGCCGGCACGTCTCGCCGAGATCATTGCCGAGGTGGCCGAGGCGGTGCATCACGCGCACTCACTGGGTCTGGTCCACCGGGATTTGAAGCCGCCGAACATTCTCATCGACACCCAGGGGAATGCTCGGGTCTGCGATTTCGGCCTGGCGGTGGACGAAGAGATCCAGCGCCTGCGGCGCGGGGAAGTTGCCGGCACGCCGCCCTACATGGCTCCTGAGCAAGTGAGCGGGGAGATCAACCGGCTCGACGGTCGTACGGACATCTGGGCCCTGGGGGTGATCCTCTACCGCGGGCTCACGGGCCGGCCTCCGTTCCGGGGCGGCACCACATCGGAGTACTTCGACGAGATCCTGAACCGCGAGCCCCGGCCCCCGCGGCAGTATGACGCGGCGATTCCTCGCGAGCTGGAACGGATCTGCATCCGCTGCCTGTCGCGGCAGATGAGCGACCGCTACCTCACCGCCGCGGACCTGGCTGAGGAGCTGAGGCGCTGGCTCGTCGCGCAGGATCGCGAGCTGCGCGCGGTCGCCTCGGATGCGGCCGTCGTGCCCCGGGGCCTGCGCGGCTTCGGCGCCGAGGATGCCGGGTACTTCCTGGGGCTCTTGCCCGGGCCGCGTGGGAGCGACGGTCTGCCCGAATCGGTCCGGTTCTGGAGGCGGCGCATCGAGGGCAATGAGCCGGCGGTGTGCTTCAGCACCGGGGTGATCTATGGCCCGTCGGGTGGGGGCAAGTCGTCGTTCGTGAAAGCCGGGCTCCTTCCCGTGCTGGACCGCTCCCGGGTGCGAGCCATCGTCCTGGAGGCATCGCCCGGCCAGACCGAGGCGTTGCTGCTCGCCGGGCTGCGCGGCGCGGTGCCTTATTTGCCGGAGGACTGCAACTTGCCAGAGGCCGTCGCGCTGTTGCGCGACGATCCCAACCTCCAGCCGCGCCGCAAGCTGCTGCTGGTGCTCGACCAGTTCGAGCAGTGGCTCCAGGGACGCACCATCGAGCCGTCGCTCGAGCTGGTGCGGGCACTGCGGCAGTGTGACGGCAAGCGTGTGCAGGCCCTGCTGCTGGTGCGCGACGATTTCTGGATGGCGCTCACGCGCGTCTTGCGGGCCATCGAGGTGCCGCTGGTGGAAGGCGTCAACAGCGCAGCGGTCGAGCTCTTCGACCGCCGGCACACCCTGAGAGTTCTGGAGGAGTATGGCCGCGCGCTGGGCCGGCTGCCGGCCGGCGGGCTGACCCCGGGCAGCGAGGAGGCCCGGTTCCTGGACCGGGCCGTCGAGGCCCTGGCAAGCGCTGACGGCCGCGTGACGCCGGTACGGCTCAGTCTTTTTGTGGAGGTCGTACGCAATCGGCCGTGGAACGTCCAGACGTTTCGAAGCCTGGGGGGGGTGGATGGGATCGGCGTGAAGTTCCTGGAGCAGGCGTTTGACTCGTCGTCGGCGTCTCCGGCGCACCGGGTACAGGCGCGGGCCGCGCAGGCCGCCCTCGAGGAGCTCCTGCCGTCGCCGGAGGAGGTGCTGCGGGGGGTGCCCCGGAGCGCCCTGGCTCTGGCCCGGGCCGCCGGCTATGCGGACAAGCCGGCTGACTTCGCTGATCTGATCCGCGTCCTGGACCGGGACCTGCGGCTGATCACCCCGGTGGAGCACCTGCCGGCCGATTCGCCTCCCGCTGAAGAGCCACCGGGAAACCCCACCGGGTTGC
This sequence comes from uncultured Planctomycetaceae bacterium, assembly GCA_963833985.1. Taxonomy (GTDB): domain Bacteria; phylum Planctomycetota; class Planctomycetia; order Isosphaerales; family Isosphaeraceae; genus Aquisphaera. The sequence goes on along the minus strand of CAWIAD010000001.1, from coordinate 2,305,275 downwards.
ACTTTCAGCTTGCCCATGACTACCTCATTCAGCCGATTCGCCAGTGGATCGACCGCAACCAGCGATTCACGCAGGCGGGCCGGGCGCGGAGGCGGCTTCGTGCCATCACCGCCGCATGGCTAGAGCGGCCGGGAGGCCGTCAGCTTCCCTCGGCCTTCGAGTACGCGGGCATTCTGCGGAACACCGATCCCGGCGACTGGACGCCGGATGAGAAGCGGCTCCTGCGCGCCGCCTCGTGGCGATTTCTGGGCCGGCTGGCCGTGGCGGCCGGAATCGTGGCGGCAGCCGTTACGGGCGGCAAGCTGCTCATGGACGAGCATGAAGCCAGGGCCCGGTTGAACGTGGCACTGGCTCAGGGCGACGGCGACCTGGAGGCCCGGATCAATGAGCTTGTCCCGTACCAGCGGCGGGTCGTGGCGGAACTGCAAGCGCGGGAGGCCTCCAGCGCCGGCGATGAGAACGAACGTAAGGTGACGGCCATACTCCTCTACCGGTTCGCTGCGACTGCCGACCGCGGCCGGATCCTCCGCGCGCTGGCACTCGAGGCCCCGGGGCCGGGCCGGCTGAGCGTCATCCGGGGCGTCCTGGCCGCGCATCCCGAGCATGCGGGAGCCGACGCGCTGTGCGAGACGCTGCGCGACGCGAGCGCCGAGCCCCGCGTCCGGCTTCGCGCGGCGTGCGTTCTGGCGGTTCTTGAGCCGGTCGCGGTCGAGCAGCTTGGTTCCGAGGCACCGATCCTGGCGCGCGCGCTGATCGACGAGGGAGGACAGAGCCTGCCGGGCTGGATGGACATGCTCGAGCCGGCTCTCGGCTCGCTGGCCGGGCCCCTGTCTCAGCTCTGTAGCGACCCGGAGGTCCACTCCGTGCAGAGCGTGATCGCTGCCGAGGTGCTCGCCGAGATCCTGAAACGGCGCGGCGATGCGAGGGCGCTGGCCGAGCGAATGATCGATTCCTTGCCCGACCCCGCCCTGATCCTCATCCGGCAGCTTGCGAAGATGAGGCGGCCCGGGCCCGCCCTGGATTTTCTCCGTTCCGTGCTGCGCCCTGCGCCGCCCGATCTCGCGCAGGGCGCCGCGACGAAACGTCAGGCCGCGCAGCAGGCGATGGCGGTCATCGCGCTGGACGCCCTGGGCGATCACGAAGTGCTCTGGACGCGCCTCAGACACGCTCCGGATGCCAGCACCCGCGGGCTGCTCATCGTCCGGCTGGCCGCGCTCTGCCCGAACCAGCAACGTCTCCTGGCGCGGCTGGCCGCGCCAGGAATCGACCCGGGCGAACGCCAGGCGCTGCTGATGATCTGGGCGGAAACGCCTCGTGGCAGCGTCGCGGCGCCGGTGCAGGCGCGGGTGCTCGGCCTCGCAACCGGCCTGTTCCTCGACGACCCCGACCCGGGCGTTCATTCCGCGGCGGAGCTGCTCTGCGCACGCTGGAGCAGCGGACCACCGCCGCTTCAAGAGGGGCAGGAACCCCGGGTTCAGCCCGCGGACCCGGACCGTCCAGCCTGGAGGGTGGGACCGAACGGCCACACGTTTGCCATCGTGCCCGGGCCGCTGGTCTTCCAGATGGGCTCACCGGAGCACGAGGAGGGACGGTTCGCCGAGGAGCCATTGCACAGCCGCACAATCGATCGCTCGATCGCCGTCTCGACCACCGAAGTGACCATCTCGCAGTTCCGCGTCTTCGACAGTGCCAGGAAGCCTGACGGGCGCTACACCCGGGAACCGGATTGCCCTGCCACCAGGGTGTCCTGGGCCGACGCGGTCCGGTACTGCAACTGGCTCAGCCAGCGCGCCGGGATTCCGCGCCAGGACTGGTTCTACCCCGAAAATATGCGTCCGGACCCGACCGTTCCAGAACCGTCGATGGAGCGCAGCGGATATCGTCTGCCCACCGAGGCGGAATGGGAATACCTCTGCCGCGCAGGGACGATGACGGCACGCCCGTGCGGCGACTCGGAAGAATTGCTGCCGCGCCAGGCCTGGACGTGGGTGAACTCGCAGGATCGAACCTGGCCGGTGGGTCAGCTCTTGCCGAACGCGCTGGGGCTGTTTGATACGCTCGGCAACGCCTGGGAATGGTGTCACGACCGCGGACGGGCGGCCCGCGATGAGCGGCCTCAGCCTTACACCTCGGCGCCTGCCCAGACGAGCATCGCGGGCGACGACCCTGATCCTGGCCCGCTCAGCCAGGAGACACGCCGGATCCTCCGCGGGGGAGCATTCAACGACTCACCTGCCAAGGCCAGGTCGGCCCATCGCGCCCAGAGCGCCGTGGGCGTCGCCGAATTCTCCATTGGCTTCCGCATCGTCCGCACACTGCCGAGAACCAAAAAGCTGCCGGCAAACGGCGGTTCTTGAATCGGCTCATGGAGCTTCTGACGCCCTTGGCCGTCGTTCCGGTCCTGCCGTGGTGACCGGCCGGAGTCGGGGCTAAAATGAATCGCGTTCCTGACGCTCCTGCTTTCTCGAGGAGAGCCCCACATGCAGAAGACGTTTGTGCTGACGCTGACCGGTCCCGACCGGATCGGGTTCGTCGAGAAGGTGACGGGGTTGCTGTTCGAGCGCGGGGGGAATGTCGAGACCAGCCGGATGGCACGCCTGGGAGGCGAGTTCGCCATCTTGATGCTTGCCTCGCTGCCGGCGGAAGAGACCTCGCGGCTCGAGGCCGACCTGCAAGCCCTTGCGGGCAGCGGTTACAAGGTCACAGCGACCCCCGTGGAGCGGACCGCGGTGGAATCGTTCCCCGGCTGGCTGCCGTTCACGATCCAGGTCGAGGGGGCGGACCACGAAGGAATCATCCACCAGGTCGCCGGGTATCTCTCGGAGCTCGGAATCAACATCGAATCGATTGACTCCGAGTGTACACCTGCCCCCACCAGTGGCGTCCCGCTCTTCGCCATGACTGCCCGCGTGGTTGTTCCACCGGGGCTTGCCGGCAAGGCCTGGCAAGACGGCCTTGAAGCGCTGGGAGACCGGCTCAACCTGGACGTGCAGGTCTTGCCGTGGACCGATCGCGACGGGCCGTTCCAGCGATGACGGTATTCAGGGATAATAATAGAAGGTCTGGCGTGCCGGATCATACCAGAGCTGGCGCATCACCCCGGCGGACGTTCGCGTCCACTGGGTCGTGAGGTAGCCCTGGCCGCCGTAGGGGTCCCAGTAGTACGCGGGAGTGACCGGCTGCTGGGTACGGCGATAGCGCCACTCGAAGAGCGGCCGGATTTCGGGGCCAGGGTCGGTTCGGCTATGCCATCCCATGCCCATGTATCCGCCTTCGCCCATGCTGCTGTCGAACCCGTGCGCGGAACCCGCCTGGGCGCGCGCCTCAGGTGAAAGACAGGCACCCGCGACGCACAACGTCAACAGAGCCGTACAGGTGGTCAGTTTCATGGTCGGATCCTCGATCGCTTCCAAAAGATATGGGCTTGCCCATATCCTGTATTCTACAGCCCGGTAACACCGACCCGGAAAAAACCTGTCAAGGGAGGACGCCCGTGAATCAGGAACACTTCCACACAGCGTACGAAGGGCAGCCGCCCTGGGATATCCCGGGCCCTCAACCTGCCTTCGCCCAGCTTGAAGAAGCGGGAAAGATCCAGGGCTCGGTGCTCGACGCCGGCTGCGGCACCGGCGAGCACGCCCTGTATCTGGCGGCGCGTGGGCACGAGGTCTGGGGTCTGGACTTTATTCCAGCCGCCATCGAGCGGGCCAGGGCGAAGGCAGCGGAACGTGGGCTCGACGTCCATTTCCAGGTTGGGGATGCCTTGCAGCTCGATCGACTCGGACGCACCTTTGATACAATCATCGACTCCGGGCTGTTCCACACCTTCAGCGACGAGGAGCGTCCCCGCTACATCGCCGGACTTGCCCGCTGCTTGCGTCCCGGCGGAACCATGCACATCCTCTGTTTCAGCGACGAGGAACCTCCCGGCGCGGGGCCCCGGCGCGTCACCCAGCAGGAGATCCGCGACGCATTCCGCGATGGCTGGGAAGTGCTCGAAATCGAGGCGACGCGGTTCCACACGACGGACCACCCGGAGGCGCGGACCTTCACGCCGGGAGGCCCCAGAGGCTGGCTGGCTCGGATCGAGCGCAAACCCTGACGCGTCCCGCTCAGGGATAGAAGCTCGGCTGGCTGAGCACCACGCCGCCAGGGTACATGCCCAGGTAGGCGTCGGGCTTCGGGATCGACCGGGCATGGCCGTCAAGGTAGAGGACGTTCGACTGGCCGTGGCGGCTCCAGGGAATCCAGGTATCCAGCACGCCCGTCCCCAGCCAGACGTCGTAATCGTCTTGCCGGGGATCCGTCGCCGCGATCGGATTGTTCAGGTTGGCGTCGATGACCGCGCCCTCGCGCTCATTGAACGCCACGAAGTTCGACGTGCCGATGTCTTGCTGGATCCGGGGGAACGTCCACCGCCCGTAGCGGACGGTCTTGTGGCTCAGTAGCGAGTTCATCAGGTAGCTCGTCCGGTTCGAGAGGCCGTCCACCAGTCCCGTGGCCGGATTGATGTACGGGCTCACGCGCGAGGTGTCCGACGGGCAGCGGTAGAGCTTCTCGTCGGCAATCTGCGTTCCTCCCCTGGCCAGTGCGTCGTTCGCGAACGTTGCGTTCACATAAGGCATGATCTTGTCTTCCCAGTAGATCTCGGCGAACGACTCGGCGTTCTTGACCTCGCTCTGACTGTCGGCGTTGAAGGGATGGTGCAGGAAGAACTGCCCGTTCCAGTCGTCGAAGTACTGCTGCACTCCCAGGCCAATCTGGTGCAAATGGCTCTGGCACTCCATGCGCCGGGCAGCCTCACGCGCATTCTGCACGGCCGGAAGCAAAACCCCCATCAGTGCCGAGATCACGGCCATGACCACCAGCAGTTCGATCAACGTGAACCCGAAGCGGAAGCGGGCGTTCATCGGACTTCATCCCCGAAGACCCCAGGGCGTATTACGAATGGGTGAAAAGTAACACGGCCGGCGCGGTCCTGCCAGTAGGTGCTGCGGCTCAGTGGAGCCGGGCACCGCGGTCGGGGAGCACCCGGGGAGGGATCAGTCGGCGAATTCTTCGGTGAGGAAGACAGCGGCCCTGTCCCAGAGCCGTGCGGCCGCCTGGAAATCGACATCCATGGCGTGAACGCTCGCGGGCGTTTCAACCCGGGCGGGCTTGCTGGTGCCGCTCAGCAGTGGAATCTGCACGCTCGGGCCCTCGGCGAGCCGGTTCTCGACTTCCGGGCTGAGGATGAGATTGGCCAGGCGGCGGGCGGCGTCCGGGTGAGGTGCGCCCTTGATCATCGCCAGGGTATTGGGAATGAAGAGTGTGCCAAGCTGGCCGGGCTCGCGGTCCGGGTAGACGATGGAAACCGGGCTGCCGGCCTCGATCTCTCCGTTGGCGTCATCGGTATCGGTGAGACCGAAGACGATCTGCCCCGAGCCCGCCGCGGCAGCCACCTGGCGGTTGCCGGAGAAGACCTGGACACCGTTGGCCTTGAGATCGCGGAAGAACGCCCGGCTCTTCTCCTCGCCCCACACCGCGAACAGGCAGGCGGCCTGCGTGGCCGTTGTCCCGAAGAGCGGCTTCGCGATGCCAATCTTCCCCTTCCAGCGCGGGTCGAGCAGATCGGCAAGACCTTTGGGCCGGTCGGCCTCGGCGACGAGCCTGGTGTTGACGACAAAGATCCTCGCGCGAGCGGCCAGACCGTACCACAGGCCATCGGGGTCCTTGAACGCAGCCGGGACGTCGCGCGCGTGGCCTGGCTCAAAACGTTGCAGCAGTCCCCTCTCCTTGAGCCTGAGCGTGTTGAGGATCTCATTGTTCCAGAACAGGTCGCAGCGCGGCTGGACGGCCTCGGCAATGAGCGTGTTCGTCAGCCCGACCGTCTTCGTGCTCTCGACGTCGAACTTCCCGCGCACCGTGATTCCTGCCTGCTTGCCCAGGTCGTTCAGCACGGGCTCGGCGAATTCACGATCCAGCGCCGAGTAGACCACGACCGAACCGTCGCCGCGTCCGGGGTTGTCCGCGGGCGAGCCCTCGTTACCCATATGCTTCATGCAGCCACTGGTCATGAGGGCCAGTATGGCCATGCCGAGTGAGAGCACGGCCGCGTGCAAGGATGTCCCCCGAAGCAGAGCGATGCCGTTGGGATGTGCTTGCTGTGCACTCATGATGCAACCTTCCGCCTTGCTTTCGCCGGGGGTTCCAGAGAAGTCAAGAATCAAGCAGTCAAGGCTGCAAATGCAAGACCGAAGCGGCTGTTTTTCAATCGCCCTTGCCGCGTGTGCCAATTGCGTTATGCTCTGGCCGCGGGATAGCGCACTTCTCTTTTCAGTGCGTGAAGGTCCCGGTCCGGTCGAATCGATTCTCCCGTTCCGCTCCTTCACCTCCCTTGAGCGGCGGGGAATACGGTCACTGGCTCAGGGCTGCCGGTCCGGGACTGGACCGGAAGGGCCGGTCACTTCGAGACGGCGGCGCGGGTCTTGCCGGCCGCGCGATGCGAATTCTCCAAGGACATGGAGATGATCTCAATCATGAAACGAAGACTTCTTGTTGCAGCGCTTGGCCTGGCGCTGACAGGGTGCGCCCAGTCACGAACGGCGCTACCCAACCAGGCCTCACGCGGGCAACCCATCGGCGTGGATCCGGTCCCATCGCCTGATCAGACGATCAATCGGGGGACGGGCAATACCGCGCTCGTGCAGTCGACCTTGCCCAACGCGAGAAGCCCGCACTGGTCGGGCAGGTACCATCCGTCAGAGGGCCAGGCCAGTGCAAGTGCCGCCCCGGGGCCGCAGCTTGCGGCGTCCGGTCGTGCCAGCGCGGGCACTCCCGCGGCCGCCGTGGCAGGCCCTGCTTCCGCAACCCCGCTCTCGTCCGCATCGGCGAATCCGCCCCGGGACAATGCCACGGACCTGGCGAGCGGGACATCCCTGCCCGGCTCGGCCCCGAACGCACTTCCGGCAGGCGCACCCGCAACGGCTGGCACACTGGCGGCCGGCACGATGGCTGCGCTGCCCGCGGAATCGGCCGCATCCGCCGCGTCGCTCGCAACTCCTTCCGCTCCCGAGCCCTTACAGGGGGATGGTCCAGCGGTTTCATCGTCGTCCGAGCCGGCCCTGCCGCCGGTCCAGGAATCGCGACTGGCACCCTCCAGTGCGGAGCAAGCGGCTGCTCCGTTGCCGGCAACTGCCCCGATGCCCGCTCCGGGCGTGCCCGGGTTGAACGCAATGCCCGAGCCTCTTCCCGCACCGGCCGGAACTCCCGATTCGCTGCCTCCCTCTGCCGGAGCCGCCTCGGCGCCAGGTTCCGCCGCGCTGCCCGCCGCGCCCAGCGCCTCGGCGGCTGGTGGAGCGGCCGCCAGTGTCAATCCTCCGCCTCTTGGCAATGCGGCGATGGCCCAGCAGCTTCTGGGTCCCAACCCCGACCTGATGCCTCCCATCGAAGCTCCACCAGCGGCGGGTGCGAGCCCCAGGGGACAGGCGGGCGTCACAAAGCCCGGTCCGGAAGCGGCTCCCGCGGCTCTGCCGGCAACCCCGCCCGGTGCGTCGGGCGATTTGCCGCTGGAAATGGCGCCGGGGCTTCCCGTCGATCCTCAGCCTGCTCGGGGATCGCTCTCGCCCGCTGCACCGGTACCGGGAGGGAACCCGGCACCAGCCGCGAATCACGACCAGGCCGCCTCGCTCCCCGCGGGCGCGGCCTCGTCGAGGGCCAGTTCCACCGTCCAGACTGCCGCGGCGCCTCGGGCGCCGCGATCTGACCCTGCGGTGCGCCTGGCATCGTACCGTCCCGCGAGCCTGGAGGATGGCGAGAAGGGAAAGAGCTGGAAGAGCGCCGGCCAGGCTGCCGCGCGCGTGGGCGACGACGTAATCACGCTCCACGACCTGGTGCTGGCCATCCGTGCCCAGCGTGTCCATCGCAACGACACGCACACTCCCGAGGCGGCCGAGCTGAACATGATGGCCCGGGCGATGCTCGGGCATCTGATCGAACGGACACTCATCACGCAGGAAGCCAAGCGGGTGATCAAGAACGCCAAGCAGCTTGATACGATCTATGAGCAGGCCGACAAGTTCTGGCGCGAGGAAGAGATCCCGCCTCTGCTGCGGCGTTACCTGGCGGACAATGTGGTCCAGCTCAAGCAGAAGATGACTGATGCGGGCCTGCCTTTGGATTTCCTGCACCAGAGCCACCGCCAGGAGTTCCTGGCACAGGTGTACATGGAACACAAGCTCGCCGAGGGCCGCAAGGTGGAGCTCCCCGAGATGCTGAGCTACTACAAGGACCACTATCACGACAAGGAATATGACCGTCCCGCTCAGATCACCTGGCGCGAGCTCGTCGTCGAGAAGGGCCTTCATCCCCAGCCGGAGGAAGCCCGACGGAAGGCTGAGAACCTGCTTGCCAAGCTGAAGAGCGGCGAGAGCTTTGCTTCGCTGGCAAGGAAAGAGAGCGAGGGCCCGTCGAGCATCCGAGCCCAGGGCGGGCTGATGCAGACCTCTCCGGGAAGCTATGCCGTGGTTGCCGTCAACACCGCGCTCGAACAGCTACCGTTGCGACAGAACAGCCCGGTGCTCGAAGGTCCGACCAGCTTTCATATCGTGATCGTCGAGAACCGCCGCGCGGCGGGGCCGGCCTCGTTCGAGGAGGTCCAGGACCAGATCCGCCGCAAGGTGATGTACGCCAAGATGACCAGGATCCGTGAAGTGTTCCTCGCCAAGCTCAAGCAAGACGCACTCATCGCCACCATCTTCGACGGCACCGACAGCGACCCGAACGCCCCCGAAAGGCCCTGACATCCGCGGCTGCGATCGTACTCGGTTCCCCCACCACATCCCTGTGCTCGGAAACCCTCGACACGCCGCCTCTCTTGCTTGCCCGGCTATCGCCCTGACGGCCGACGAGCCATCCCCCCCCCCTTCCTACATCCCCCTCCGTTGCGGATCTCCCTGGCTTCGCGATAGGATGCCTTGAACAGGACAGAGCGCTCGCGGCTGATCTGGCTCTGTTGCCGGCATCATGGGTTCGGGAGAAGGATGGGAATGCCACGATCCGCGACCAGCCTGCCCGATGCGCCCATTGACGCCACGGTACGCCTCTCAACGCCCGAACGCATCGTCTTCGAGTATCCGCTGGGCGGTCCCTTCCGGCGGTTCACGGCCTACCTGGTGGACCTCGGCCTGCTGGCCGTGCTGGTCACCTGCGCGGTCGCCGCTTTTCTTGTCCTCTCGTTCGGAGCCACCGCGGGGATGGGGCCGGCGCTGGTTGCCTATTTTCTCTTGACGTGGGGCTATGGTGCCTTTTGCGAAGGGGTCTTCAACGGCCAGACAGCGGGCAAGCGAGTGCTCGGTTTGCGCGTCGTTTCCGAGCGCGGGGTGCCGATCACCGCGGCCCAGGCGGTGCTCCGGAACCTGGTGGGAACCGTGGACGGACTGGTTCCCTTCTTCTTTCTGCTCGGGCTTTCCAGCATGCTCCTCTCCAGGAGATTTCAAAGGTTGGGAGACCTGGCCGCCGGCACGATGGTGATCGTGGAGGAGCGCAGGCCGCGGCTGGGACTGGTGCGCATACATGAGCCTCGCGTGCAGGCTCTGATCGATCGACTGCCGTTGCGCATCGCGGCCGGCAGCAAGCTGGCCAGGGCCCTTTCCGACTATGTCCGACGCAGACATCGGTTCGGTCGCGCCCTGCGCGAGGAAATGGCCGAGCCGCTGGCCCGGCCACTGCGCGCTCGATTTGATCTGCCGGCTTCGGAACTGGCCGATACCGTGCTCTGCGCGGTGTACCATCGTGTGTTCCTGGGAGAGTAGCGTTTCCTGACAAGACGGATTTCTGGCCGGCTTCGTCAATCATCCCTGTTCGAGAGGTGGGTAATGCGCGTCGCGGATCGACTGACCCAGCGCGAAGCGTCGTGGCGCGAGCTGGACCGGCTCATCGATCACATTTCGGACAAGCGCATCCGCCACTGCCGGCCGGGGGACGTGCTCCGGCTCGGGGAACTGTACCGCGGCGTCTGTAGCGACCTGATGCTGGCCGAATCGTACGATCTGCCGCGCGACACCGTGGCCTATCTGCACGGACTGGTGGGACGGGCCCACAACGCACTCTATCGGGCTCAGGGGTTCCGCTTTCGCGACTGGGGCCGGATCCTCTTCGACAGCGCGCCGCGGGCGCTCAGGTCGGACCCGGCCTTGCGGCTTTCGGCTCTGGTCTTTGCGGGCTCGTTCCTCATCTGTGGACTGGTGGCCGCGGCGCAGCCGGAGTTCGCCCGGCAGGTTGTGGGGGAGAAGTTCGTCGAGGCGATGGACCACATGTACTCACGGCCCATCGAGAGCCACGGCAAAGACGGCGTGCAGCGTGACGATACCGCCATGGCTGGTTTCTACATCAATCACAACACATCGATCGGTCTGAAGTGCTTCGCCTGGGGCATTCTCTTCGGGGTGGGCAGCCTGTTTCAGTTGCTCAGTAACGGGATCGTGCTCGGCACCGTTTTCGGCCACATGGCCGTCAGCCCGCACGCCTCCGCGTTTTATACTTTCGTCACCGCGCACTCCAGCTTCGAGCTGACGGCCGTGGTCGTGGCCGGCGCGGCCGGTCTGCGCATGGGCTGGGGCCTGGTGGACACGCAGGGCCAGAGCCGGGTGGCCTCACTGCGGCGCGAGGCCATTCGCGCTCTCCCCGCCCTGAGCGTCTCGGTTGTGCTCTTCGTTCTGGCCGCGTTCATCGAGGGCTTCATCTCCGCCTCCGCCCTGCCCTACTGGGCCAAGGCCGGCGTGGCCATCACCAGCGCGCTGGTGATCATTTCCTATCTGGCGCTGGGCGGCCGGCGAAATGACGCCGAGAATCCACAGCAGGTCCTCGCGTCCTGATGCATAGGTACCCGCTGGGACTTCGTCCGCGTGAATCCAGCTTCCCGCGCGGTGCCTGGCCCCTTGCACCTGAACCGTTGCGCCGCCTTGCCCAGGACGTGGAACGCCGGTCCGAACAGAGAAGTGTCCACGTCGGGCAGACTCGCCCTGCGTGCCGAGGCGTACCCGGTACGCGAGAGCGTGCCATATCGTCCTGATTGCCTGTACGTTCCTCGCCGTTTCTGCTTCCTTGCAGCTCGTGAGTGCTTCATGCGGTGGGAACGCTGGGCGGTTGCCACTTCTGGGAGCAGGGGGTACGATCGCCGTCGGTTCGTGCGGGGTAGACTTATCGGAAGCGCGCGGGTGCGTCGCCGCGTCATGGTGCGCTTTCGCTCTGCTGTAAAATCAAAGGGGGCAGACATGGCCGAGCCACTCAACTTCTGCTATCGTCCCAGGTGCTCGCATCCCGGCTGCCAGGAGCCGGCCCGGTTCAAGGTGGCCGCGGCCTGGAGCGATGGCACGAGTCGTGAGCTGAAGAACTACGGGCTGGCCTGTGAGGTCCATCGCAATGCGCAGCTCGACCGGGCACGCCGCAACCGCGATGGGCTGCGGCTGGCCGATGGCGAGAGCGTCGGCCAAGTGTCTCTCTTCCTGCTCCAGCACGGCCGCAAGGACACGGAGCTCGTGCCCGTGGGGGAAGCAAGCCCTGAAGTTTGATCGAAGGTTCGCGTGAGGCGGCTGCCTGCCTCATCCCGGCAATGGAATGCTCGCCATGCCAAACGATGGAACGTGCAGCGTCAAAGGGATTCGCGCGGGCTGCCGGCAGGGCGCTCGCGTGATCGCGAATCAGCCCCGGGCCAGGTCCCGGGCGCGATGCCGCTGGCTCGTCGTTCTCATCCACTCTTTTCTACCGGTCCTTCCGGCCGGGCTCGCAGCCCCTCCTCCAGCCGCCCCGTCCACTACCGCGACGGACGATCTGCTGGGCAAGACCGAGATACCGGCCGCGTGGCGGGCCCGCTTCTGGGCCAGTCCCGGCGGGCAAGCCTTCCTGAAGCTTCAGCCAAAGCCGCTCGCCGATCTGGTTCCGGCTCAGTCCGGTCTGCGATTCTGCCGCTGCCCAGACTGCGGGGCCGCCGAGCGTGACGAACCACTGGTCTGGTCGCTGGCGGAGCCCGCTCACCTCAAATGCCGGCGCTGTGGGGTGGTTGTTCCCAACGGCAAGTATCCGGCCAAGGGCGACAAGAAAGAACCGCCCGAGGAGACCGTCGAGGTGCTCCCGGGGCTCATCCATCATTACCCCTACCATGCCGTCGAGGAAGGCAAGACGCGCTATCCCGATGAGCGGCTTTACCTTCAGGCGAGAATTGACTACGAGAAGCGCAAGTACCTGGCGAAGGCCGCGCTCTACGCCGCTGCCGAGTACCGGGCCCAGCCGCCAGCGGCCCGCGATCACATGCTCGCCCTGCGGGCCTGCGTTCTGATGCTCAGGTTCGCCCAGGTCTATCCCGCCTACGCCACGCATCTGGATCAGCCGGACGGCCCGAAGTACTTCCAGCCCGCGCGGCTGCAACCGCCTTACCGGCGAAATTACCAGACAGGAAAGTGGGAGTGGAAAGGCTGCCTCGATGTGCCGATGAACCTGCTCATCGCCTATGCCCTGCTGCGCCAGGATCCTGCATGGAGTGACGCCGGCAGGCTGCTTGAAGATCCTGCGCCCTGCAAGACGGTCGAGCGCGACTTCCTGCGTGCCGCGGCCGAGTTCACGCGGGCCCAGCCGGAGGAGTTCTCGGAGGAATCGTTGCACGTTTACCGGGGACTGGTCGCCGTGGGACGGTTGACCGGCGAGCAGGCGCTGGTGATCGAAGCGCGATCCCGGCTTGATGGCTTCCTGCGCAGGAGCTTCTACCACGACGGCATGTGGCGTGAGGCCCAGAGCCAGGCGCAGCGCCGGGTGGTCGATCTGCTGGACGGCTGGGTGGGCGTGATGCCGTTCATGGAACTGGAATCTCCAGAAGCTGCGCGTGCCGGGGCGACCGCGCAGCCCTCGGCCGGGCGATTGCCAGCGGGCCCGGGCCATTCGTTCTTGGAACTGGCCCAATCGGCCAGCGGCATGAAGAGCATGGGGACGCAGGATCCTCAGCTCCGGCAGGCTTCCTGGAGGTCTGGAGCCACTGCGGCCGCCCGCCGCCCGCTGTTTCTGGGTGGGGCTGGCGTGGCCCGGCTCGCCCTGGGCCAGGGCAGGACGGCACTCGATCTGGATCTGCGCGGTCTGGATACTTACGGCGGGCCGCATTTCCAGCGACTGGCGCTGCGGCTGGCCGTGGCGGGCACACCGGTTCTGGATGATCTGGACGAGAACAGCGCCACTTCCCGAGGCTGGGAGCTGGCGACGGCCAGTCACAACACGGTGGTCATCGACGGGCTCAACCAGCGCGAGACCCCCCGCCTGGCTCACACGCCGGCGGCCGGCAGCCGGTTCCTGTTCTTCGCGGCCGACCCTGACTTCCAGGTTGCAAGCGCCGAGGATCCGCGCGCTATCCGCGCTCGGCGACGCGGTATCGCCACACCGTGATCGCGACGGCCAGCCGGCGCTCGACCTACGCGATCTCGGTGTTCGAGGTGCACGGCGGGTCGCAGCACGATCAGTTCTTCCACGCGGCGCCGGGACGCGAAGAGACCTGGATCCTGCCCGGCCCGGTCGCTCCGGTTCCGCGCAGCCTGCTCCCCGCGTCCATCACTTTTCTGCCCGAAGCCCGGGCCGATACGGGACGCTGGTTCGTCCAGTCGTACGGCGAGTTCCGGCCGCTCGCGCAAACGAGCCTTGCAGTGCCTGGTATGGTTGATCTTGCCCTTCCGCCCTCCCCGGGCGCATCGTCGTCCCGGCGCGACGGCGCGGCGACGGTCCGCTTGCACCTGCTCGGCGACACGTCCGTCACCCTGATCGCGGCTGAGAGTCCGGACCCGACCCGGGCTGGCCAGGCGGGCCGCAAGGCGGGCGCTGAGCCCTGGCGGTCGAGCCTCATCGTGCGGCGAGCAGGGGCTCAGGGAGCCAGTCTGAAATCGTGCTTTGTGACCCTGTTCGAGCCGGCGGGTGCTGGCATCGAGCCGCTCCGCGGTGTTGGCCGGGTCTCCACGCCTCCGGATGTTGTTGCCTTGCGGGTGGAAACGGGCGACGGCCTGGAGTATGTGATGATCAACCTCGAGCCGGGAACAACCCGCCGCGTCGCGCTTCCTGGCGGGCGATTTGTCTCGTTCGACGGCCTGGCGGTGCGAGTGCGCGAGGACGAGCTGGCGCTGGCGGGAGGCACTTTCGCCGAGGGCTCGGGGCGTGTCGTCTGGCAGGCGCCCGTCGCAGGCACGATCACGTCGGGTGTTCGCGCACCGGGGCCTCACAGTCTGGGCTGGTTCGTTACTCCGGAAAAGCTGCATGACGACCCTTCGCTTGCCGGCAGAACGTTGATCATCGATCACGCGGACGGCACCAGCCGGGCCTGGACGCTGGACACGATTGAACCGGTGCCCGGGGGTACACGGCTTCATGTGCGGGAGGAGCCAGGCTTCCTGATCAGTCCGCGCGACACCGAGGCGCACTACTACCAGTTTCCGCGCGTCACGGCTGCTGGCCCGCATCGTTTCCGGATAGCCCGGATGACCCGCTGAAGCGGTCTCGTGACCGCGGTCGAGACGCGAGTCGAGGTTCGCGAAACAAGTTGGCAAGAGCGAGCGCCACGAGCAGAAAAATGTTCAGAGCAGTGCCAGCCCCTTGACAACACAAGGACATTGGATACTTTTATCTATGCTGGCCGTGAAGCGATATGGTCTGATGCCTCTCCGGCCCGCCGAAGCATCGGCTTCGTTCATATGGCCTCTTCTCTGTTCCGGCCCCGTCGATCCGTAGTCATACGGGTCGATGGGGTTTTCTGCTTTGTCCTGTCGCCCGAGAAGGGGGAACATCCGCGTGTCGGAGCAGATCTGGCAAGGTTCGGGAGCCAGCTACACGATCACGTGGGGTGAGGAGTCCTGGACGCTCCAGCTCGATGCCGAGCGTCCCGGGCTGAGGCCGGCGACGCGGCCGGAGGAACATGCCCTGGCCATGGGCGCACTGTCCGTCGCCGGCCGATGCGACGCCGGCGCGATCGGTGGCAGGTCGCTGGTCCGGGTGGAGCGGGTCGGGCAGCGGATCGAGGCAACGTACATCCCATGCGACTGGAGCCGACTGGAGCTACGCGCCGCGTGGGCCCCCGCAAGCAACGGGCGCGAGGGCATCGATCTGGAGGTTCAGGTCGTAACCTCTTCGATTGGCGAGTTGATCGGGCTCGAAGTGTTCGTCGAAACGTCGCTGAGCGGCGCGGCGGACGCGCCGGCCGGCTCGCTCTTGCTCTGGGTGAGACCGCGTGACGCGCGTTCGGCCGGACTGAGCTATGATGGCCGTACGCCGCCCGACGAGCTGGCCCGGCTGCATACCCTGCCGCCTCTCCGTCCCGGCGAGCCTGGTTTCGAACAGGTGGTCATGCAGGGGCGACATGCCGGTTCAACCTACCGCTACCTGGAGCTGGTCCATCCGCACGATGTCGCCCGGAGGATTTGCGTCGCACCTCCAGGTCACGCCGAGAGCGCAGAGCTGCCGCTTCAGGTTCGCTACGGGCTGTTCGGCCACGAGCTGGAAAAAGGGGTCGTTCTCCGCGGGCGGGTCCGGGGGTGCTGGTTTCCCGCGAACCACGCGGCCCGGCAAAGTGCCGGCGCTCTGGCCGATTTTCTGAGCCGCCCACTGCCACTGGGTCCGTGAGCCGTGCCGGCCATGTCATCCCCAGGTCCAGCTCCACTCGGAGATGCCGAAGGGGAGGCGCACCGACCAGCATAGTCTGCTGGTCCCCGCGTCGAATTTCGGATCCTGCGTGGCGGGCGTGGAGTGCCAGGGCCCGATCTCGGCAAGGCCGGGGCAGGTCATCTTGACATGGAGCATCACCGGGACGGTGAGGTCTGCCTCCAGTCGCAGGCGGTGGACATTGCCGCCGATGGGACGCTCCAGGCGGAACGAGATCTTGCCGCAAGGGAATGTCCGCGAGATGCCGGTTTGAGGCCAGGGCCCCGGCAGGATCGGCTGAAGCGTGAGCCGGCGATCGACCGCGTCATACTCCAGTCCGCCCAGATCGAGCATGGTGTTGATGAGCATGGCGTGCAGCCGCCAGGCGTTACCACCCGGATTCGCCACCACTCGCGCGGATTCCGGGCCCCGGCCGGTGGGGCGGAGGACCATGCCCAGGGGGGACATTCGCGTGAGGATGGCCTCGATCATGGCGATGGCCCTGTTCCAGTGCCGGCCCTGACCGGTCTCCCGGCCAAGCTGGAGCAGGTAGCGAACCATCCAGAAGGTCGCCAGGCTGGAGACCTCCTGCTGCACGTGGGAGAGCGATTTCAGCCCGCCAGGGTTGGGCTCGTAAGAGGAGCGGGCAAGCACGTCGGGATCGCCGCTGACCTTGTTGTTGGAGCGCAGAATCGACTGCGCGGTCTTCACCAGGCGCGGGTCCGACGCCGGCAAGAGACCCAGCGGTACGGCCAGGCCGAGCATGCTGACCTTGAGCTTGTCGGAACGGTCCAGCGAGTAATCGGGATGGCTCGTCCAGAGGTCGCGGAGCATGGAGATGCTGCGGCCGCTGAGAAACCGCCCGGATTCCGGATCGACCATGCCGGGAGAATTGTGGCCGGAAGTCGACGGCTCCCGGAGTATCCCCTGGCTCCAGATCCGCTCGGCGAAGGCCTGCCACTGCTTGCCCGTCTCCTCCCTGCCAACCAGGGTGGCCATCCTGGCCGCCGCCCGCAGACCGGCTACCACGCAGGCGTTGGAGTAGAGGAAGGCGCCGAAGATCTGATCGCCCATGCTCGCGGAGTAGATCAGGTTGAGCGTACCGTCCATGCGCAGGCCGGGATGGCCGCCGGAGTCGCCCTGGCACACGCGCGCTGCCTGCTCAACCATGGGCCACACGCTGGAAACGAAATCCAGGTCTCCTGTCTGACGATAGTAGCGTTCCAGGCTCCAGGGAATCATCGCCGTCTGGTCAATGGCGGGAGCTTCCCATTCGGGAACGCCGTCAATGGAGTACTTCTGGAACCAGTAGAGGAACGGGAGGTGCGCGGAGCGGACCTTGTTCAGCCAGAGCAGCACGCCGCGGCTGATCTCGGAATGGCCCAGTCGTTCCATGGCGCCACCGACCCAGAGGGCATCGCGCGGCCAGCAATAGGCCGAGAGCCCGCGATCCAGCCCCGAGGCCACAGCCCCATGCTCGGAGTCCGCATGCAGCGCGGCCGCGAGGGCGGAACGACGCAGGCTGACGGCGTACGAGGCGCGCGGGAAGTGCAGATCGGGAACCGGCTCGACGAAGCGATCCCATTCCAGGGCCGTGGTTTGCTCAACGTGGTTCAGGTCGGTTTCGGGGGCCCGAAACCACGTGAGCGCTGGCCTTAGCCAGTGCTCGAAGGTGCCCCGATCGCCATTCCACCCGGTGAAGGCGCCGCTGACCAGAAGATCGACGGAAATCGGCTTCCCGGCGGGTAGTTCGATCCAGCGGTAGAGGATGGCCTCGTTCGGGCCGGTTGGCTCGCAGTCCACGTCGCCCCGGGGGTCGAGAGCCAGCGAGAACTCGATGGTGGAATCGCGTGCCAGCTTCCGATTGGAGTGGCCGTGGCCGCGGTTGATGGCCAGCAGGGCGCGGTACTGGTCGTGCCAGGAGAGCCCAATATCGCCCACGCCGCCATTGATTTCGGCCTGGACGTAGACGGCAATCATGGCCTGGCGCAGCTCACTCCCCTCGTTGGTGATCCGGAAACGCTTGATGTACTGCCCCGGGGATTGCTCGCGACCGGCATTCCTGGGAATATTCTCGCCCATGGCCACGAAGTCGGTGATCAGGACCCGGATCGGCCCGTGTCGCCAGGTGAGCTCGGTCGTCAGGAGATTGGTCACTCCCGAGTAGTTCTGGAACGAATCCCAGGCGGCACGCTCGGTGAACCAGTCGAGCCGGCGGCCGATGGCCAGGCCGCCCACGATGGCCCGAAAGTGCGAGCGGCTCTGAGGCAGGTCGCCCTCCCGGGGCCGGACATTGGAATGCAATCCCACGGTCGGGAAATAGACGTCGTAGGTCGAGCCGCGGCCATCAATACGGACGGTCATCATCCGGTTGCCGACCAGTCCCTCAGCGGCTGCACCGAGCAGATCGGGAGACTCGGTGCGGTCCGGCAGGTTGGGCCGCACGATCGAGTCCTGGTGGGCACTGAAGGCTGTGTCTTGACCCTCGTGTTCGGCAACAGAGCGGTAATGCAGCCGTACACCGACAGCCTGCGGCGGAATGGGTGCGTGCCAGAAGCTGTTGCCCGCCTTGTTCTCGATCCAGTAGGCCGGGATGCGGCCCAGATCGAGGTCGTCGGCAAGGATCTCCAGCCAGACCCGCTGATTGTCCTCGACGGGGTGCGTCCCGATCACCGCTGCTGACCACATGCCGGCCCGGATCGGGCCGCCACCCCGGCCCTTCGCCGCCGTCTCGATCCAGGTTGCCAGCATCACCACGTTGCCTCGCATCCTGGCCCGTGGAAACCGTTGAAGGTTCCGCGCCCGGACTGACCTTCCCATCGGTTTCCTGCCGAGCCGCAGGGAAAGATGAATTCTGTTCCTTTCCAGAGCCTGCGCCAAGGGGTAGGACGACTGGCACCTGAAGCGACCTGCCCTGCCGCCGAAACGTTCCTTGCAGGCGTCAGGATCGCACGTCGCGATCCGCAACCGCCTGTGCGCCGTCCGCCGTAACTGCTTAAAATCCGCGACGGACGAGGCAGTCTCGCCGATCTGAGCGGAATCGCACACGGAATGGAACGGTGCCCATGTATGCCTCCTGGAACGCACGTGCCGTGGGGGTGAGCCTGCCTGCGAGCGATACGGTCGAAATCGCCGCCCGGGCAGGATTTCAGGGGGTTGACTTGCTGGTTCGCGACCTTGTCGAATCCGGTGAAGATCCGTGCCGCCTGCGGGATCGAATGGACGCGCTGGGCCTGCGCGGGGGCGCCTGGCCTCTACCGATGAACTGGCGGCACGGAGAGCTGGCGTTCACGGAAGACTTGAGCCGATTACCGCTCTACGCGCAGGTTGCTGCGGAGCTCGGCCTGATGCGAACCGGTACGTGGGTGCTGCCCGCGGCCTCAATGGAGCAGTTTCCCGGTAGGAACGATGCCGAGATCCTGCGGCAGGCCGTCGAGATGCACCTGGACAGGCTGGGCAGGATCGCCATGGTCCTGGCGGAACATAACGTTCAGCTCGGCCTGGAGATCATGGGCCCGGCCACGGCGCGGCAGGGACGCGGGATGATCTTTATCGATAGCTATCGACGGCTCTCTGACCGACTTGGCCGGCTGCGCGAGAGACATCCGAATGTGGGTCTACTCGTGGACGCGTTCCACCTGTTTGCCTCGGGAGATGGGGTGGAGACTGGCCTGATCTGGGGTGTGGATCGAGTGGTCTGGGTGCACCTGGCCGATCCGGCCAGGTCAGACCGAAATGTTCTGCTCGATCATGAACGCGACTTGCCGTCGAGGACCGGCATGGGCAGGTGTCGCGATTTACTGGAGAGTCTCGGGAGGGATGAATATGCGGGCCCCATCACCGTTGAGCCGCTGAGTCAATGTGGCGCACTCGCGGGATTGGACGCCAATGCGGCCGCCCGAAAGGTCAAGGCGGCACTCAGCAGCGTGTGGCCCGAGTGATGGGCGCGATCGTGTGGGTGCTCACCACCGGCACGCTTTGCGTCAGACCGCCAGCTCCTCGAACGCGGCCTTGCCGGTACGCTGCGGTGCGATTTCCTCACGGTACACCGGAACATCGTGCGGCGCTTCGATGCCCACGCGAATCTGGTTCCGGTCAATCTTGACCACGGTGATCACGATATTGTCACCGATGACGATCTTCTCGCCTAGCTTCCTGCTCAGAACCAGCATGAGAGTCTCCCGGTTGTCGTAAAATCTGTGGGAAAGGTCCTGTCGACCTTCATTTTGACCAACGATATAGAATAAGAGCACATTCCATGCCGGAGCTTTCACGGGGGCCTCATGTCAGATCATAAACCCTTGCGGCCCTTTTTTTTCCGGGTTTCCGGTTCGTTTTCACGGCGTTATCGCTTTTGGAAAGAGATGTCAACCCGGCCACTCCTTTTCGGGTCACCTTTGTAAAAAAGGGAAGTCCAGTTGGCATTCCGGCTGGCGAGTCTTTGTTCGCCGACTGGCCGTCGAATCAGCGGGTCGGAGTCAACATCGTTTACCATGAGCCTCGGCGCAATTCCAGCAAGTCCGGAACCCGTCGTGACCGGTGATGTGATACCTGCCTTCCCAGAATTGAGGTGCCAGGTACTTCTGAGATCCGGGATTGACTCCCTGCGCGGGGACCTCGGGAGTTCAGCACGGGAAAAGTCCGTGGCTCACCAGACGTCGATGCGCAGCGGGCGAAAGCCGACGGCATCCGCAGCGACGCAGTAGTAACGCACGCCGCGAAGGTTCCCCTGCACGGTGCGCGACCACTGGCTGGCCATGTGCAGATGCCCATACAAGCATGCGGTGACGCCGGCCGCCTCGAACCGCTGGACCCAGGGGCCCGGCCGGCCGAAAGTGTCGAATGGAGGGTAGTGCCAGAGCAGGTAGAGCGGCTGCCGCGGAGCGGATCGAAGCTGACTGGCCTGTTCGAGGGCACGCTCGAGCTCCCCCAGCTCGTGCATGATGAGCGCTTGCTGTTCGGGCGGCGGGTCCTCCACCGTGGGCTCCACGCCCCGGGTACCGCAGACGATCACGCCGCGGACCTCGAGCGCATCGCCGCCCACCGCGCACAGCGACTGGCGCAGCAGCGGGCGGATCTGCTGCACGCCGTTCCACCAGCCGTCATGGTTTCCCGCGGAAAGAACCTTCGTACCCGGGAGCTGGTCCAGCCACGCAAGGTCTGGTTGCAGATCGCGATGGTTGCGAGCCATCGACAGATCGCCAGGAAGCAAGACCAGGTCATCGGGCCCGACGGCGAGCCGCCATTGCGCTTCGATCTTGGCGGCATGATCGCGCCAGCGCGCCGCATAGCGCTCGCGCGGCTCCGGACGCGCGAACGAGAGGTGCAGGTCGGAGATGGCCCAGACGTTCATGACCACCTGGTGCTTCGGGTCGGTTGGGTGCGGAAGCCGGTTGCGGACCGCCTCGTCAAGCGCGTGGCCGCGGCTGGGTCCGGGCGAAGTCCAGAAGGAAAGGGTTGCTGTGCCGCTCCTCGCCAATGGTCGTGACCGGCCCGTGGCCGGGATACACGAGGGTGTCGTCCGCAAGAGTCATGAGCTTGGCGAAAATGCCGGACATGAGCTGGTGGTAATCTCCCCCCAGGTCGGTCCTGCCGATCGAGCCGGCGAACAGGACGTCGCCACCGATGACGAACGCAGGCTTGTGGGAGTGGCAAACAAAGACCACCGAGCCGGTGCTATGGCCGGGGATCTCCCGGACCTCCAGGACGAAGCCGGCGAGCTCGATGGATTCGCCTTCGTCCACGAGCCGATCCGGCGGAGGACTGGTAATCGGGATCCCGAACGGCCGGCTGAGGTTGATGTCTGCGTCGGACAGTGCAGCCCGCTCGTTACGTCCAATGATCAACGGCGCAAGGGGATACGCCTGCTTGATCGCCGCGTTGCCTGCAATGTGATCGACGTGGCCATGTGTGTTCAGGATGGCGGCAGGCACGAGCTGCCGGGTCTCCAGGAGCTGAAGGATGGAGCGCGTGTCGAATCCGGGGTCGAACACCAGGGCATCGGTTCGGCCCTCTAGCCAGAGGACCATGGCGTTCTGGCCAAAGGGGGCCGATTCAACCACCTCGATCGTGTAACTGGACACGGACACCGGCTTTCCTTTCGCGGCGCGAAGCGATTCCAGGGGACGGTTCAGGGGCTCGGACAAGATCGGGGCTGCAACGGCAAGCTCAAGGAGCATTCGCCTCTTGCCGGCGATGAGGCCATCTCGGTCGAACCGGTCAAGTTTGCAGGCTGATACGCCGAGCATACCCGGGCTGCCAAAAAAACGCGAGAGTTCGGGTTGGCGTACAAGTTGCGTGATAGAATAATGTTTTGGTGGGAGACTGGAAGACCTCAGGCCACTCCTTGCTTCCAGCCGCTCAACCGCGCGAATCACCGGAGCAGAGAATCGTCGTGTCCTCTCGTGAGCAGCTCGGCTGTTGCAGCCGGTTCGTTCGAGTTGCGCCGGGATTTCTGCGCCGCGACCGGTCTGATTGCCGTTCAACCAAAGTTCAGGGCATACGCGGTGGGGAGCGTACCAGACATGCCGACCGACCGATGCGAATCTGCGGACCGGGCAGGCACCGACTCTGTCCTTGCTGGCACGCTTTGCAGGGTATTGCTCCTTGCCGGAACCTTCTGGGCAGCCACGGGATGGTGCGAGACACCCGGGCCGGCTGCCGGTCGCTCCGCGGATGACGGCTCCAGGCCGGCGGTCCCCAATGCCAACGCCAATGCCAATGCCAGTAAGAGCCCGCCTTCGCGACTGCCGGCGAGCAAGGCAGCTTCCGTCTCTAAGCCGGTAGGCGCCTCCGCATCGGCCGCACAGCGAGTGGCATTGACCACAGGTCTGACGAGCACTCACGCCGGTTCCAGCCCTGACGGAAACGGTCTCAAGGCGGACATTGCCGCCCGTCCCGTCCCCTCGGCAGCAACCATCGATGAGACCCCGGTCGCTCGGGCGCTGCGAGTCATCAAGGCGTGCCAGACCCAGTTTACAACGGTCGCCGATTATACATGCACATTTTACAAGCGGGAGCGAATCGAAGGCCGGATGACGCCGCTCTACGTGATGTCGATGAAGGCCCGCAGCAACCCGCGGAGCATCTACTTCCGATTTGTGGCGCCCTGCAAGGGGCGCGAGGCCATTTTTGTTGACGGGCAGAACGGCGGCAAGATCCTGGCTCACGAAGTCGGGTTCACGAAACTTCTGGCCGGGACGCTGGAGCTTGAACCGAGCTCGGCCATGGCCATGGAGGACAATCGCCATCCGATCACCGACGCGGGCATTGGCGCCTTGATCGACACGGTTGCCCGGCGCTGGGTGGCCGAGCTCAGTGCCGAGGAATCTGTGGTGGTGTTCGACGACGAGATGACGATCGGCCCGCGCCGCTGCTCCCTTGTCGAGGCCGTTCATCCGCGCCGCAAGCCTGACTTCCAGTTTCACAAGGTGAGGCTCTTCATCGATTCGGAGTTGAAACTCCCAATCCGCTTCGAGGGCTACGACTGGCCCAGCACCACGGGTGCCTGCGCCGACTTGCTCGAGGAATACACCTACGTGGATCTGAAGGTGAACGTGGGTCTGGGCGACATCGACTTCGATGCCTGTAATCGCGCGTATGCCTTCGGCCGCTTCTGACCGGTGCGGCTTCCCTGCGAAGCGGTTCGATAACCCGGCGCACCTGCTCCGTGACGCCTGTTCCCGCACATTCGCTGTCATTGCCACAAACCTCATGATTCGTCGCCCCGTGGTCGATAATAGGGGAACGAGGGAGGCGGAATGGCTGGGCGCATGCCGGCGATCGATGCGGTGCGGGACACTCTTCGGGCCAGCGGCGGGATGGCCCTCGGCCGACGGTCGGACCGGAGAAGCGACCTTGGCAGGGTGATGCCCCTTCGCTAGAATCCGCCTCGCAATGCTGATTCGCGGTGGGGCGATCGCTCGCATCATTACAGACGCATTTCCAACGGAATCGTCTCCATTCCCAGTCCCCTCGGCTCTTTGCCGGCGACGGTGACCTAGGATTGCACGGTCGGAGCGCTCCGGGGCGCGAGTGCAGCCGGTCGTCTCGGTTCGTTCCATGGAAGGAGGCTCGATGAGCACGGTTCCCACCCCACTGGCCCAGACGCGTGTGCATATACGGTGGATGATTCGCCGCGACATGCCCGAGGTGATGGCCATCGAGCACGCGAGCTTCGAGTACCCCTGGTGCGAGGAGGAGTTCCTTCGGGTGCTCCGCCAGAGGAACTGCATTGGCATGGTTGCCGAGCTCGGCGAGCGGATCGTCGGCTTCATGATCTATGAACTGCACCGCAACAAGATCCATGTCCTCGACTTCGCCACCCATCCGCAGATGCGCCGCCAGGGCATCGGCCGCCAGATGGTGGCCAAGCTTGCTGGAAAGCTCTCAACCCAGCGCCGGAACCGGATCGCCTTGCTGGTGCGCGAGACCAACCTGTCGGCCCAGTTCTTCTTCCGTGTCGCCGGCTTCCGCGCGGCCGAGGTTGTCCGCGAGCACTTTGAGGACACCGGAGAAGACGCCTACAGTATGTCCTACCACCTGGACGAATCGAGCCTCGATACCCCCGCGGCGATCAACCGGATCGCCAAGCAGTTCGGCTCGTGACGGCGTCGCAGCCGCCAGGTCCCTCATCCTGACCCATGGCCCGCTCGCAGGACCGCCATGCGTACGCCCCCAGGCGCTCGCGCGGCGGTCCTTTTGCGTTTCATCCGCGCCCTTCCGTACCGCACCCACCTTCAGGTCGCCGTGGACGGAGAGGATGGCCCTGCCCTGCCTTTCCGGGAATAATAACAGCGTTCCGATCCTTGATCGCATCACGGAACGTTCGCCAGGATCTTGCTCCCATGAACGACGCCGCTCCACCCCAGTACGCACAATCCGGCGACCCTGCCGGCAGAGAGCGCGGAAGCCATTCCGACCCCGAGAGCGATCTGCGCACGCGACTGGACGACGTCGACCGAATGGCCGCGGCGCTGGCCTGGGGACTGCCCGTCGTGGGTTTGCTGGGTGGTGCACGGCTGTTGTTGGAGAGCGTGGCCGCGGCCGCAGGCAGTGCCGGCGGCTGGCTCTCCGGGCTGCTGGGGATGCTTGCCCTCGGCGGCGGGCTCACGCTGGCCGGTCTTACCCTTGCCTCGGTGTTGCGCGCCCTGACCTGCTGGCTGCCCCGGCGCGCCGCCGCGGCCCAGGTCCAGGGCTGGGGAGCGGACGAGACCGCCGAGGTCCGGGCCGCGGCAACTCGTGGGCAGGCGATCGCGGAGATCCGGCGGTTCATCCAGGACGGCAACCTGATCGAGGCCATGGCTCTGCTCGAGGCGCGCGAGCAGGCGGAGCCGCGTGAACCGGGGCTGGAAGCACTCCGCGCGGAGGCTGAATCGGCGCGGGCTCATGCACGCACCGCGCAGCTCGCTCAGCTCAGGGCGGCGCGGGAAGTCAGCGATGCCGACCGGGTGCTTGAACTCTATCAGTCACTGGCTCCCCTGCTCGATGACGAAGCCACGGCCAATCTCGATGCCGACCTCTCACGCTGGTTCTTGCGGCTGCTCCACAATCGACTACGGGGCGGGAAGATCCAGCCCGAGCTCGCCATTCTGGCCACCCGGATCGCCGACGCCTTCAGCCACACCGCCGACGGCGCCAGCCTGCGTGCATCGCTGCCGACCCTCCGCCGCAGCGCCGGTCTCTGCCCGCGGTGTGGTCAGCCCTTCCTGGGACTGGCCAGCGCGTGTCCCGCTTGCCTGGGTCAGGTCGGCGCGGCCGGCCCAGCCGGCTGAAGCGGTTGGCCGCGGCAACTGTCTGGTCGCAACAAGCCGGGCAATTCCCTTTCCGCCTGGCGTGCTTTCACTTGAACAATGCGCTACAATTCTACCGGAGCTGGTCTCTCGGATCGGTGGTCCACCGTTCATCTCGACAGTGCCGTATCAGGCCGCATCCGTCTCGTCGGACGCCCGATACTGCCTGCTTCCATTCGGATTTTTCCGGATATCACGCAACTTTGGCATATTCCCCCGTCTTCCCAACTTGACGAGCCAAGGACTGTCGGCTAGGGATGATTGACGATTCTCGTTGCCGGCGTCCACTGGGTATCGGAAAGGAACAGTCCATGTTTTGCCGTCTTGCTCCGGTCTGGGCAGTCGCGCTCCTGACCTTGGGCGGGCCATCAATTCGAGCGCAGTCTCCGTATGCGGCGGACCTGGTTCCCTCACGCACGGCGCCGTGCGCGTCGGGCTCGAGCGGCAATGGATGGTGGTGGTTCCGTTGAACGCGACCGAGCGGCTGGTGCGTATCAGCCGCAGCGCCGACCTGTTTTTTGCCCAGACCGACCACGGTTCCTTGCATGTCTACGATGTTCACAGCGGGAAGTCGATGTGGTGGGTCAACCTGGGCGCCTTCACACCGATGGCACGTCCGGTGTCCTCGAACTCTTTCGGCGTTTACGGAACGGCGGCCGACGTCCTGACCGCGCTGGACCGGCAGACGGGAAGACCCGTATGGAAGCATTCGCTGGGAACGATCCCTTCCTGCGGTACGTCCTGCGACGAAGATCGAGTGATGGTTGGCACCATGGAAGGCAAGGTTTACGCATACAGCCTGCGCGAGAAAACCCCGAAGGGGGAAACGAAAATCCGGACCAAACCGGTCGAGGCCTGGAACTGGCAGACCAGCGGTCCCATCCACACTCTTCCCTTGCCCGCCGAGCATGTGACCGCGCTGGGGAGCACGGACGGGCGTGTCTACGTGGTCATGAACTCGGAGCGCACTCCGCTGTACCGGGTGCGAACCGGTGGACCGATCGGGGAGGGCCTGGGAAGTTACGGCACCAGGACGCTGCTCATTCCGTCTGGCGATTACAACCTCTACGCGGTGGACCTGCTGACCTCGAATCCACTCTGGACTTTCTCCTCCGGCGGCCCCATCGACCAGTCGCCGGTCGTTGCGGGCGAGGATATCTACTCGATCAACCAGGCGGGCTACCTGACCTTGCTGGACCCGGCCACGGGCGCCGCACGGTGGACCACCTTGACACTGGGCGCCCGGCTGGTCGCTGTCGGCGGTTCCAAGATCTACCTGCGTTCCTGGAACAACGACCTTTACGTGATTGACCGGGCCAGCGGCCGGACCCTGGCCGACCCGGCATCCACGCGGCAGCGGGCGGGGCTGAACCTTCGCGAGTATGGTCTCTCGATGCTGAACCGGTACGACGACCGGCTTTACTTCGGCACCGATTCGGGTATGGTCATCGCGACTGCGCGAGCTTGGCTCCACGCAACCCAAACTGCTGCGTGATCCCAAGGCCTTGCCCTTCGGCTACATCCCGCCAGAAGGCGTGAAATTGACTCCAGTCAGCGTGCCCGTGGGAGACAAGTCCGCCGGATCACCGGCGGACGTCAAGGACAAGCCCAACGCTCAGGACGCAGACGCCGCGGCGCCCGCGGAACCAGAGATGGGTGCTCCGCCGCCCGACGCCGGTGCTCCCAAGGAGGATCCGAAAGCCGACAAGCCGAAAGACGACGGAGCGCCGGGACCCGGCTGATGCACCCCTGGCGTGGCTGGTCCCCGCTCGTTTTGGGAGAGAGTCTGCGTCATAATCGATGGACATTCGATGGCGGCCTGCACGGCAGCCGGCGCCTGGCCGCTGGTGACTGTGCAGGCCGCCCGGGTTTGCCCATCGGACCGGCCGCGATCCTCTACCGGAACATCGAGCAACCATGCCCAGCCGAGTCTCCACCGACATCGTTCCCGTGCAACGAGCCCTCCTGAGCGTCTCGGACAAGACAGGTCTGGTCGAGTTGGCACGCGTGCTCATCGAACGCAACGTGGCCCTGCTCGGAAGCGGTGGAACCCGTACCGCCTTGCTGGCCGCCGGATTACCCGTCCGGGAAGTCGCCGACTACACCGGGCAACCAGAGATTCTGGGTGGACGCGTGAAGACGCTGCACCCGAGGATCCATGGCGGCATCCTGGCGCGCCGGAACCTCCCCGGGGATCTCGAAACGCTTCAAGAATCCGGAATCGATGTGATCGACCTGGTGGTGGTCAACCTGTATCCCTTCGAGGAGACCATCGCCGACCCGGCCGCGAGCTTCGATGAGGCCGTCGAGAACATCGACATCGGCGGTCCTTCGCTCATCCGCGGGGCAGCCAAGAACCACGCCCACGTCGCGGTGGTGACTTCCCCCGATCAGTACGCAATGTTGCTCGAGGAGCTGCAAGCCCACGGCGGTACGACCGGTCAGTTCCGCAAGGCGCTTTCACTGGCGGCCTTCAACCAGACGGCCCGCTACGACGCGGCCATCGCCGCGTACCTTCAGCAGCAGCCGGGCTTCCAGACCGAAGCCGCCGGCCCGTTTCCGCCGGTCCTGCTCGCTCGCTTTCAGCGTGAGCGTGGACTTCGCTACGGCGAGAACCCACACCAGGCCGCGGCGTTCTACCTGGATATCGACCCCCGGCGCACAAGGGCACCCTGGCGGCAGCCAGCGTCCTGCATGGAAAGGAGCTGTCGTACAACAATCTGCTCGATCTGGACAGCGCCCTCAAGCTTATCCGGATGTTCGCCGAGCCGTTTGCCTGCGTCCTCAAGCACAACAACCCCTGCGGAGCGGCCGTCGCCGCCGAGCTGGAGGCCGCCTTCGAGCGGGCCTACGAAGGTGACCCCGTCAGCGCGTTCGGAGGAATCGTCGGGCTCAACCGCACCGTGGACCTGGCAACGGCCCGGCGCATGTGCCAGCCGGGCCGGTTCCTCGAGGCGATCCTGGCGCCCGGATTCGAGCCCGACGCACTCGAGTGGCTGACCACGCGGCCAAGCTGGAAGAAAAGTGTTCGCCTGGTCGCGCTCGGCACGCCGATCGGTCCGGCCGATCCGCTGCCGAAAGGCCTGGACCTGAGGCGCATCGAGGGGGGCCTGCTGGCGCAGGAGTGGGACCAGGTTGAGAGCGATCCGGCCGCGGGAAAGGTCGCCACGCAGCGCAGCCCCGGAGAGAGCGAGCTTCGCGACCTGGCCTTTGCCTGGCGGGTGTGCAGCATGGTCAAGTCGAATGCGATCGTCGTGGCACGCGAGGGACAGCTCCTGGGGGTGGGGGCGGGGCAAATGAGCCGTCTGGACTCGGTGCGTATCGCCATCGACAAGGCCGGCGATCGGGCACGCGGCGCTGTGCTGGCCTCCGATGCCTTCTTCCCATTTCGCGACGGTCCCGACGCGGCCGCGGCCGCCGGCATCACGGCCATAATCCAGCCTGGCGGCTCGAAGCGAGACGACGACACCCTCCGCGCTTGCGACGAGCACCAGATGGCCATGGTGCTGACCGGCCGCCGACACTTCCGCCACTAGCTCTCGCTGCGTGTGAAGGCTCATCCCTTCACGGACTTTAGCCGATGCTGGCCCCGGAGATCGCCCTCATGCTCACGCCTGACGAACTGCGGATCACGTCACTGGGGCCGTGCACCATCGAGTCGCCGCTGGTGCGCCTCCGCGATCCGGGTTTCATTTCGGACTCCTCGCGCATCCGTTACCAGCACAAGTGCGGCCCCGGGATCGACGGCATGGAAGCGATCTCTTTTGAGGAGTCCGGCCCGCGCCAGAAGATTTTCTTTGATCCGGTGCGGACCTCCGCCGCCGTCGTCACCTGCGGAGGACTTTCACCGGGCCTCAACAACGTGATCCGCTCGGTCTATGCCGAGCTGGCCTACAACTACCTGGTGCCGCGCGTGCTCGGCGTGCGGAACGGGTATCTCGGGCTCACCCCCGCTTCGGGACTGAAGCTGGTCGACCTCAACCCTCAGTTCATGGAGAACATCCACTACCTCGGAGGAACCGTGCTGGGAAGCTCGCGCGGCAACCAGGATGTGGGCGTCATCGTGGACACGCTGGAACGCGAGAGAATCGATCTGCTGTTCTGCGTCGGCGGCGACGGCACACAGCGCGGAGCTTCGGCCATCTACCAGGAAGTTCATCGCCGCGGGCTATCCAAGGCCATCGTCGGTATACCCAAGACCATCGACAACGACATCTGCTTCGTGTTCACCTCGTTCGGTTACCACACCGCCCTGGAAAAGGCTGAAGAGGTGCTCCGCGGCGCTCACGTCGAGGCGCGGGGGCGCCCAACGGGGTCGGGCTTGTCAAGCTGATGGGCCGCAACGCGGGGTTCATCGCGGCAGGTGCGGCGCTCGCCAGCCAGGATGCCAATTTCGTGCTGATTCCGGAGGTGCCCTTCCGGCTTGACGGTGAGGACGGCTTTCTGGCCAGCCTGGAGCAGCGGGTGCTGGGCAAGAACCACGCCCTGGTCGTGGTCGCGGAAGGTGCCGGTCAGCACTTGCTGGAGTCACGAGAAGGCCGCACCGACGCATCGGGCAACCTGCTCCACGAGGATATTGGCCTCTTCCTCCGTGACCGCATCCAGAGCCACTTCAAACGGCGGGGAGTTTCGATCAATCTCAAGTACATCGACCCGAGCTACTACATCCGCAGCGTGCCCGCGAACACGGGCGATCGCATCCTCAGCGATCAGATGGCGCGCATGGCCGTGCACGCGGGGATGGCAGGAAAAACGGATGTGTTGATCGGTTACTGGCACAACGAGCTGATCCATGTGCCGATCAGCACGACAATCTCCCGCAGGCGGCAGCTTGACCTCACGAGCGACCTCTGGACGGCCGTCATGAGATCGACCGGGCAGCCGGTCTGGTCCTAGCTGCCACGGTCGAAAACCGGTCCAGGGGAGCGCGTCGCGGGATTCGCCCCGCCACGTTTAGCGGTGCCCGCCACCCCCGCCGCCACCCATGTGGCCGCCGCCCATGCCGCCCATGTGGCCGCCGCCCATGCCACCCATGTGGCCGCCGCCCATGCCGCCCATGTGGCCTCCACTAAAGCCTCCCATGCCACCCATGCCGCCGTAGCCTCCAAAGCCTCCACCGAGGTGAGCACCGCCAACCCCGCCGTAGCCTCCCATCGGGGCGCCGCGGAATCCGCCGCCACCCAGTCCGCCCCCTGGATAGCCGCCCATCCCGCCCACTGCTGCCCCAGCGCCCATGTGGCCGCCGCCCATCCCGCCCAATGGTGCCCCAGCGCCCATTTGACCGCCGCCCATCCCGGCCATGGGCGAGTGGCCGCCGATTGCACCTCCTGGCATGCCCGTGGAATGTCCCACGCCTGGCCCGGCGGCACCCGCTCCCGCCATCCCTCCGATCGCTCGGCCCGCCGCGAGTCCCGAGCCGCCTCCCAGGCCGCCTGCGCCACCCGGCCCGCTCCGAGCCCGTTGGCAACGGCCGCTCCGTGCGTCAGGCCGGCGCCGCCGGCTTGACCAAGATTACCCCCCAGGCCCTGGTGGCCTCCGAGGCTCGCGGCACCGCCGGAATAACTCGGCCGCGCCGCGGTGTGAATCGAGGAGGCCGCATGGACGCCGTTGAAGGAGGAATGGAACGAGCCGCTGTGCGAGGCCATCGTGGTGGCGTGCTGAACCTGCCCCGTGCCGCCCCGACCGACGGCTCGCGAGACGCCGCTGTTCTGATGACCAAATGGATTGCCGTACGCGTGCGAGGACGGCGGCGTACGCACGCCTCCGCGCGAGGCCAGCGACCCGCGGTTCATTCCTTGCCCGCCATTCCTGACCACGCTGCTGGAATTGCCCGCGCCCATCCGCCGTTCCGGCCGTTTCCACCGCCCTGGTTGCCGTTCCCGCGCCCGTTCTGATTCCCGTTGCCGTTACCGTTGCCCCGCATTCCATTGCCGTTGCCGTTGCCTCCCATGTGGTGGTGGTAGTTGCCGCCGTAGGGATAGTGATTTCCAAAGCGGCCGTACCCATATCCCAGACCGTAGCCGTAAGGGAAGCCATTCAGCCCCAGGAACGGAAAACCGAAGAACGGAAATCCAAACCCGAGACCGAACCCGTAGAACGGATAGCCGAAGCCAAGCCCGAAGCCGAAGGGATATCCAAAGCCAAACCCGCCGTACCCGAGGCCCCCATAACCGAAGCCGCCGTACCCAAGGCCCCCATAACCGAAGCCGCCGTATCCGAGCCCGCCGTACCCGAGGCCCCCATAACCGAAGCCGCCGTACCCGAGCCCCCCGAATCCGAGCCCGCCATAGCCGAAGCCGCCATATCCACCCAGCCCGTACAGGCCGTAGTAGGGATAGCCGTATCCGAAGCCGTAAATGCTGCTGAGCAGTCCGCCGCACAGACCGTAGCCGCCATATCCGCCGTAGCCGCCATACCCGCCGTAGCCGCCATACTCGCCGTAGCCGCCATAGCTGATCGGCTGGGCGTAGTAAGGATAGCCGTCGCCGCCGTAGTAGGGGTAATCGAGGTAGCCGTAGTATCCGTCGATGTTACCGTAGTTGGCATAGCCGTAGAAACGGCCCGTCTCGTCGTAGTAAACGCCAGGATACCCGTCGTAGTACGAATTTGGCCGACCGAACCCGCCGTAGAGCTGACCGTACAGTTCGGGAGAAATCTTGGTGTAGGGTTGATACGTCAGGTCATCGCTGGCCTTTGCCGACTTGCTGACTTCGGCGGGGGCGAACAGTGTGCCGCGATCTTCGAGCGTACGGTCCCAGTATCCCTCCTGGAAGCTCCACCCCTCCGGCTGGCGAATCCAGTTTGCGGGCACCCACGCCCATCCCGGCTGCACCCTGGCCCAGAAGCCCTTCTTCCAGACCACGCCGTCCTTGTCTGGATAATACTGTCCCGGCACATAGAAGCAGTCCGGCGCAGGCGGCTCGCCCGGGTCGTCGTCCAGGCGTTCCCGGGGGGGGCCGTTCTTGCGGTAATCGATCCGATCGGTCTTGCGGTCGCTCCAGAAACCGGGGACACGGTACCAGCCGCTTTCGTCGCGCTTCCAGTAGCCGTTGACCCAGAACCTTCCCGGCGGAGGCACCCGCCAGGTGCCTGTGACCCAGACGTAATCCTTGCGGCCGGGGTCCCACTCCCAGTAGCCTTCGATCCACTGAGCATTGGCGCTGGGGGGATCGATCGCGGGCCGTTCGCTGATCTGTGCCGGGGGTGCCTTGACGACATGAACCGGGTTACGATCCTTGCGGGGCGAGAGGAAGGCCTCGTGCAGCGGGCCCTCCGTGAGCGGCCGGATGGGCTGGTTTTCCATCTGGGCCACGCGATCGGAGGGTTTTGGAGCCGGGTCATTGCTGCCGGCGTCCGTGGCCACCCCCCCCGCACCGCCGGTACCCGAAGCCGCCGGATCCTGGAGAGGCATCGCGGCTGCCGGTCTGGCACTGATCAAGAACAGCAAGACCCATCCCAGCACGCTTCCTCGGTTCATGGCTGAAACTCCACCGCGACGTCAGACACGGGCATGCTCGACCTCACGGATCTGGTGAACCAGGCTCGATGATCAGGGGACGGCGGGCCCACACCTTGAGTTGACCCGCCGTGAAGCTCGTCATTTATTCTATACTGATCTCCGCCCTTTTTTCTCAAATCGCGAACCGAACCGGAGAAAAAACGGGCAAGGTTCTGAATTCGACCGCACAGCTCAGATCGAGCAAAGCCTCCACTCTGGGGGTCGCATTCGACAGTTCGCGCACGTCAACAATCCAGGCTCATCAACGCGACGGGCGGGGCACAGGTCGTCAATACCGGTAAGGAAGCAATCGCCCAACCCAAAGTCGCCCCTGAAGCCAGCATGCATGCAGCCATGAAAGGCTTGAGATCAACCGAAGTGTGGTGTAGATTTAAGGAGGGAGCGATTGCGAGATGACCGCGGCACCACGACGGCTCACGGGTGATTGATGAAGGCTGAGCTTGTTCCTGAAAATGGGGATCCGCCAATTCCGATCACGCGCGACATGGTGGTCGTTGGCAGGCGGGGCTACTGCGACGTGGTGATCGACCACTCCAGCCTGTCGAAACGGCACTGCGTGCTGGTGAAGACCGACGGCTTGCTGGTGGTCCGCGACCTGATCAGCACCAACGGAACCAAGGTCAAGGGGCAGAAGGTCCGCTGGGCCGCGCTCTTGCCTGACGATCGAATCACGATGGGCAATTACAAGTTGCGGGTCTACCTGGGCCCCGATGAGGTACCTGGTCCATCGGAGCTGCACCAGGCCCGGCAGCTTCGGTCCCGCTCGCAGGCCCAGCCGGCTGGGGCAATGTCCCTGGCCGCCGAAGCGCGGGTTCCGGCCGCGTCGGGCTCACGTCAGGCAGGGGCGGACGAGTTCCCGGCGCCCTCGCCGCTGGAGATCGCGGTGTCGCCGTCAGACCATGACATGGGCGCGGGATCGATGCGGCCCGGCACACCGGATCGATTCGAGCCCATGATCCCGATCATCCTGGACGATTCTGACGAGATCATCGACCTGGACTGATGAGCCTGAGTTTGACGGGGCGGTCAGGCCAGGGCCGTGGACTCGGCGATGGCGTCGAGGCAGACCATGCGGTCTCCGCCTCCGCTCCTGGCCTGCTGGACGGCGGACTCGCAGGCCCTCAGAAGTTGCCGGCTAGTGCCGCCGGGGTTGACCGTGGCCAGCCCGAAGCTGGCCGTCAGGCCGCCATCGGCTCCGGGAAGCTCGGCAAAGACGGCTTTCAGGTTCTCCGCCATCTGGACAGCCCACTCAGCGGTGAGGCCGGGCAGGATGACAGCGAAGCCGTGGTCGCCGGTTCGCGCCGGGACGTCGCATTCGCGGCATTCGGCGCGGAGCAAGTTCGCCACTTTCCGGTGTAGCTCGTCCAGAGCCGGTGGATCCAGCGTCTCGGTGAGCCGTCCGGAGTGATCCAGATCGAACCGGATGAGCGATACGGGAAGCCGGTCGTTGCTGGCATGGCACAGCGCTTCCTCCAGCACGGGGAGTAGCCCGCGCTGGTTCCGCAGTCCGGTGAGCTCGTCGTGCTCCGTCCTGCGCATCAGGTCCAGATTGGCCGCCTCGAGCTGTCGCGTCCGTGCGACGAGGGCCTCCTGGGCGGCAATAATGCGCTGAGCTGTGCGCAAGGCGATGTCCAGCTCGCAGCCGTCGATCGGTTTGGTGAGAAAATCGTCGGCACCTGCGCTCAGGCCCTGAAGCCGCTCGTGCCGGTGGGTCTTGGCGGTGAGCACGATGATGTAAGTGTAATTCGACTTCTGGTCCGCCCGGATCTTGCGGCACAGATCCAGCCCGTTCATCTCCGGCATCATCCAGTCCAGGATCACCAGCCGTTCGGGGTTCTTCTGGAGCAGGTTCCAGGCCTGGAGGCCGTCGTTGGCGACAATCACTTCATGGCCCAGGGCCTCAAGTCTCCTGCGGAGGTCAACGGCCTGGGTCAGACTGTCCTCGGCAATCAAGATCCTCATGATGGCGGCCTCGAGATGCGGGAGGGCGCACGGGAGCGATTCCCGGTCTCTCTGAAAAGAATCATAGGACGCATTCCGGCATACGCGCGGATCCTGCGGGCGGGATCGCGCCTCAGCACCTCTGGCGGCTTGCGTTGCCTGGCGAGACGCGGAGGAAGAGGGAGTGAATGCGGGGAGGCGGGTGCAGCGCCAAGCAAACCGGACGTCCGTCGACGGCGTGGGCCGCCGGCGGACATCCGGCTGGATGCGGGGTCGGGTGGTGAGCGGGGCATGGGCAACCGCGAGTCGGCCGGTAGCCCCCATGGCCAGCGTGAGCGTGCAACGCCTGGGAAAGCGAGCGTCTCGGGCGCGCTCAATCCTCGTCGGAGCGGGGACGGCGAACCTCGCGCCGCACGGGCGGGTTCAGGCGTTCAATCTGGCGAGCGTCCTGGGGTTCCAGCCGGCTCGCCTGGCGATTCTCGCGTTGGATGGCCTCGTACACCTCTTGCCGGTGCACTGAGATCTCGATCGGGGCCGCGATCCCCAGTCGAACCTTATCGCCCCGAATATCCACCACGGTGATGACAATGTCATCGCCGATGATGATACTTTCGTCACGGTGTCGGGACAGGACCAGCATCGTTCTCGGCTCCTTCCTCCTGCCAACGAGGCTCGTGACCATCCCCGATCACGTTGCCCGGGCTCTCGGTGACCACGACGGAGCTGGGGATGGTGAAGCGCCAAGACCAACTTGGTGGTGAACCAGACGGATCAGGCAGTGGCACGCAACGGCGCCAGCCCATGATAAAGCGGGGGCGCGGGGGCCACCGTATGGGTTTCCAGCGGGTAACGGACCGGGTACCGGCTGGACGTCAGCACAAGCTGCCGGCCGAGTCTGCGCACCGGGTTAAAGATAAGCGGTCCCTGGAGATTGGCCGTCAGCCCTCCCCCCAGGCCGCGGCTGAGAATCACATAAATCAGAGCGTCCCGCTCGTCCTCGAGCTCCAGAGCCGCCCGGTCGCCCGGACGGATGTCGATCTGGTAATCACTCAGGGCCAGCGGAGGGGCGACCAGGCCAAAAGCCAGGTCGGACGCGGTCACGCTTTGCAACCATGAAAGACCCGCAACCACCGGATCGGGTAGGTGCAGATACTGGGTGTATGCACGGAAACCGAGCAACCCCTCGGGAATCTGGTACAGTTCCGATTCGGAGGTCTGGATCAGACCAAAGCGAGTCGTGACAATGTTCACTTCCTGGTTACCTCCTTGAACGCCGGGTGAGGCCATGGCAACGAATTCACGCTTCAGCTTTCGCCCCTCGCCACTCCAGACGATCCCGACACGGACCGCAGCAGCCGCGTGCCGACGGTGAGACATCCCCGCAGATCCAGTGCGTGCGTTCCCGCGCCGCGCTGGCTGCCCGGCCGGGAATGAACTCATCGAGACGCTCATCCGTTCAGCGGGGTTCGCGACTCGCGTCCACGACCCATCTCGCGGCTTCCACCGGCGCCGGCTCACCGATTCCCTCGGCAAGGCGAGCCCGGTTCAACCGACCGTAATATCGTCGCCCCAAAGCGGCAGGGCTCAATCCCGCTTGCACGAAATCTTTGACCATGCGCCCATGACGAGAGCTGTGCCAGTCAATCCGCTCGTAGCAAAGACGCAAGGTCCCCGCCACTGCCGTGAGAACTCGCCTGGCCGCACCAGCCGGTACAGGCGTCACGCCCCTTTCGGGGATGGTTCGCGGCTGGGCCACCACGCCTTTGCCCGCGCGGCATTCGCCTCTCGCTCCCGTCGGGAACAGCGTTTCTCAGAGACGCAGCTTCTCCGGCCGTTCCCCGGCTCGGAACGGCCCTGGACTTCCGAGCAGTCAGACGCGGTAGTTCTCCTCCAGGCCCCAGAGCCTCTGGAGCTGGCGGTCGCGCCTGCCCGGTTCGTAGCGATAAATCGCCATCTCCTCGATCACCTCGCCCGGACAGAGAGTGTAGTCCAGCCGGCGATTCTCCGCGTCCTGGAACACCTCGCCCAGGTGATCTGAACAGGCAAAGCCGTACGTCTTCAACTCCGCGAACCGGCCGTCGCTCCAGCGTGCCGCCACCTTGTAGACGGCCGTGTCGGAACAATCGGCGTGTGTGCAAATCACCTCGTGGCTGTACATCATGGGAGACCCTGGAATGCCAGGAAGACCATCAGGTTTGCGGAGAGGTTCATTCAGTGTACCTGCTGGCACCGCTCCGGAACAGGAGTGTCTCCACCGACCGCGGACCCTGGAACAGACTTCCCGATCGGGGTCGTTCCGCGCCGCAGCGCGCTCATGCGCCGCCCAGTTGATCCACGATGGCCATCGTGACCGCTCCGGTCGAGGCCGTCCCGCCCAGGTCCGCGGTGTGGAAGCGAGCGTCGGCCAGCACGATCGCGACGGCCCGCTCGATCTGGAGTGCGGCCTGTGCAGCCCCCTGGTCGTCGTACTTGCGTCCCAGGTAGTCCAGCAACAGGCGCAGGAAAGGATGGTGGCGATGGGGTTGGCCACCCCCTGCCCCGCCAGGTCCGGCGCGGTGCCGTGGCAGGGCTGGAACACCGCGTGGTGGTCTCCGATATCCGCGGAGGGTGCCATACCCATGCCGCCCACGAGACCGGCGGCAAGGTCGGAGAGGATATCGCCCAGCAGGTTCTCGGTGACGATGACGTCAAAACGCTCTGGCCTGCGGACCAGCTCGAGCGCGGTCGCATCGGCGTAGAGGTGATCCACTTCGATATCGCCGTAGCCCGTGGCCACCTCGTCGAAGACCTTGCGGAAGAAGGCAAAAGACTGCAACACGTTCGCCTTGTCAACGCAGGTCACCCTGGGTTTCGCCCTGCCGCGCCTGCGGGCGAGCTCGAAGGCGGCCCGCGCCACGCGCTCGGTTCCCCTGCGGCTGATCGACAGCAGATCATGTACAACCTCGTCATGGATCGGTTTCGACTGGCCGTGCGATGCGAACGCCCCCTCCGTGCTCTCGCGCACGATGACCAGATCGATGTCCGGCGCACGGCCAAGCGGCCCGGGAACTCCCGCGATCGTGCGTGCGGGACGGATGCCGGCATAGAGGTCCAGCGCGCGGCGGATCCAGACCTGGGGCGTGATCTCGGTGCCGTCCAGGTGCCGCACGCCGGGCAATCCGCAGGCGCCCAGCAAGATGGCGTGGGCGTCGCGGCAGGTGGCCAATGATGACGCCGGCAGCTCGTCGCCGCATTTCTGGTAGGTCCCCGCGCCCGCGGGGGCGTCCAGATACTCCAGAGCGAATCCGCCCGCCTGCGCGGCAGCCGCATCCAGCACGGCCCGGCCGGCGGCGATGACCTCCGGACCGATCCCATCACCGGAAACAACAGCGATTTTATAATTATGCATAGTTGTGCTTTAGAACCGATGGAACTCATACGCCGGATTCGCCGGGTCGAAGTCGGCGGCCGAGAGCGTTGCACGCGTGTCGAGCTCGTCGTAGCAGTAGCGCTCGCCTAGCAGTTTTTCCGACTTTCCATCGGCCGGCCAGTCCAGGCCGGTGAAACGCAGGGGGAGCCTGGAATCCGGGTCGTAGAGAACCTCGGCCTCCGCGAGCGGCCGGCCGGGCCGGTACCGGGGATGGATGTGGCGCGAACGCAGCCAGCGCCTGCCGTCAGGGGTGTCAGTGCGGTCGAGAATCGTGACGGCCTCGGGCTCCTTTAGGTCCTGCTCGCGATAGCCAACCAGCTTGCGGATCAGGTTGCCAAGGCCCGCCTGGTTCAAGGGATGGCGGCTTTCCGCGAGGATCAAGGGATGGTCGGGAGGAACCTTGAGCCGGGGAACCAGCAGCCGCGCCATGCCCACCGGATGGCCGATCACGTGGTTGTCGTAGTGCCCCTCCGCGTAGATCAGCTCACGACCCGCCACCGGTTCAATGCTTTTCATATAAATTGCAAACGGGTCCTGGCGCACCTTGATGAAATACTTCTGCTCGGGAAGAAGTTTGCTCTGGATTCGCACCTGCTTATGAAACGTGAGCGTGTAGCAGGCGATCTTGTGAAACGAGCGGTCCACCGCCTGCATCATCCTCAGCAGCAGTTCCTTGGCGGCCTGGCCCTCGAGTGGTTTCTCCGGCCATTCCGGCATCTCCGGTTGGGCCTGGCTGGAATCCGGTCCGGCCGCCGCCGGCTGCGGGACGGGCACGGTATCGCGCTGTGGTGCAGCACCCCGGTTCGAATGGACGGCGACGGCGCCTGCGTCGGTTTCCTCGAGCGGGGCGGTCGCGTACCAGGAGACGGCGCACAGCGATCCAAGAAGCAGGCCCAGGGCCAGTGTGCCGCGCCGCCAGGGTAGCGAGGCGAGACCTGCCGCAAACTGGCGGAGAAATCGCATCATGATGACAGAACCTTCATCCCGGGCCCCTCCAGCCGCTCAGCCGGGCTGCCGCGGTGCACGCGGAGGTATCCGTACCTGAAGCACATCGCAACCATCTTACCCGGCCACCGGTTTCTGTGAAGTTCGCCTCCAGATCGAACGGGCCGATCGTGCCGCGTCTCCAGCGCATGAAACAGATTTCATGACAGGTTTATACCTTGTAATCTCGAATCTGTTTTTGGAAGATGTGCTATCAGGCCTGCCTGCCGTTCTCGCCATGCGATCTGGAAGCGCTCTCTGCTGGGCCAGTTCCGCGGAACCCGCGCAAGAAACACGAAAGGGACCGCTCGTGGCACCAGGACGGCACGCACCTTGCTGTGCAATGCACCGGTTCATATGGTTCCGCCCGCGATGCCATGGCCTGGCGAAACTGGGTCGTCAACCGCTCATGAGATCCGCTGGCTCTTCTTTTTCCGCGTGAACCAGATTCCGGGGTGAATGCAGACCGGCTCCGCCATGCCGGCCGCGTCCTCTCTTTCTCCGTGCGCAGGGGCAAGCAGGCCCCGGAACCACCACACCAGGGAAGTTGCCCACGGAGATGGCTCTGGGGGAAACGCCGCCGCCTGGATCGGGACTTCTGTGCTTCAGAGAGGCCGACAGTCGTGCAGGTCCGCGTCCCGCGTCCAGGCGGGTTCGCCGGGCTGCGCGGCTTGCTCCTGGCCTGCTGCTCAGGTACTCCGCCCGCGCATTCAACATCATCGGAGAATGACATGATTGTGAAACGATCATCCTCGCGAACCAGGCGGTCCCGGCAGTCTCATCTCCAGGTGGAGTTGCTGGAAGGGAGGCTCGTGCTCAGCGCTTACGGAGCGATGCGACAGGCGCTGCACGCCGCCATATTGCAGCGCGAAGCGCTGCGTCACGAGTTACGCGCGGCAATGCCGCCAGGGCGTCGCGATGCGCCGGCTCACCCCGGAAGCCTGGCCCGCGCAGGTCCGCAGGGCTGCGCTGCGCGGCGCACCGGCTTGTCGAATCCGACCGGGCTGCTCACCTATCAGGACGGCACGAGCCGCACCGGCGTCAATCCCAATGAAATCACGCTCACCCCGGCGAAGGTGAACGGCTCAAGCTTTGGCAAGCAGATGAGCTACCCGGTGGACGGCCAGGTTTATGCACAGCCACTTTACCTGGGGGGAATCCGGCTTCATGACGGCCGGGGCGCGATGCGCAACCTCGTGATCGTCGCCACCGAGAACGACACGGTCTACGCCTTCGACGACAGCAACCCGCGCGGAGGGCGCAATCATGACGGACTGATCTGGGCCACCAGCTTCGTTGATCCGGCGAAGGGAATCACGCCGGCACCGAGCGGGCCGATCAACGCCACGGACATCACTCCCACCATCGGTATCACCGGCACGCCGGTTTACGATCCCGCCACCGGGCTCATCTACGTGACGCCAGAGATCAAGGTGCAGAAGACGCCCTATGACATGCCGCAGTACATCACGGAGATTGCCGCCATTGATCCGACCACGGGACGCGTGACGAGCAGTCCCTTCGTGGTGGGCGACACCACGGTCAACAGTTCCACGAACAGCGAGACGAACCAGACCATCCTTCAGGTTCCCGGTTACGGATCAGGATCCACCAATGGCATGGTGCAGTACTCGGTCACGCAGGGGCTTCAGCGACCGGGACTGGCGCTGGACATGAATGTGCCGGGACATCCCGCCGGAGTCATCTTCGCCGCTTACGGCTCGACCCACGACCAGCTTCCGTACCACGGCTGGCTCGCCGGCTTCGACGCTCGGACGCTTCAGCCCGTCACGGTT
Organism: uncultured Planctomycetaceae bacterium; assembly: GCA_963833985.1. Classification (GTDB taxonomy): domain Bacteria; phylum Planctomycetota; class Planctomycetia; order Isosphaerales; family Isosphaeraceae; genus Aquisphaera. Next base: position 2,264,199 of record CAWIAD010000001.1, on the reverse strand, counting down.
TACAACGACACGCCTGACGGCTATGGCGGATCGCTCTGGCAGGCCGGCGTGGCACCGGTGATCGCCCCGAACGGTGATGTGATCATCTCTGCGGGGAACGGTACGTTCAACGCGTACACGGCGAGCACGCCTCCCGGCGCCACGGCGCTGGGCGAGTCTGACTCCGGGCTGGGCTATGCCGGGCTGGGCAACAGCGCGGCGGTCATGTTCGCTTCCGTTTTCCCGGGCTCAGGCACCAGTTCCACGGGTCTGCTCTATGATGGGGCCATGGCCGGTCCTTCACCCCAGCCCCCCAGCACATTTATCAAGCTCGACGGCTCGGGCGTCAATTTCCAGCAAGCCGCCACCGACCAGGCCGGCTCTCACAACATCCAGGTAACGCTCTCCTACGACGGCAGCAACCTGAGTGAGACGATCAAAGATATGACCACTGGGGCCATCTTCACGCACACGTACACAGGTGCGAACCTTCAGCAAGCGGTTGGCGGCGCGACGGCGTACGTGGGCTTCGGCGCCAGCGATGACGCCCGCCAGCAGGCTGCCCAGATCCTCTCGTGGAGCTATTCCACGGGTGGATCGACGGTTGTCGACCACGCGAGCGGCTTCTCCAGCACAAGCGACCTGACTGCCAACGGCGATGCCATGTTCACCACGAATATGTCTGGCAAGAACGTGGCACAACTCACCATGACCGGACCCGACGATCAGAATGGCACGGTGTTCGCGAACTTGCCGGTGAACATCACGAACTTCACGACCACCTTCACCTTCACGCAGAGCACGGCCGGTCCGGGCATCCCCCTGGGCGACGGCATCACGTTCATCATCCAGAACTCACCCGGGCACCTCATCCAGCAGCCCGATTACGGCTCATCCGCGTTGCGGCTGGCGCCCACGCCGGGGATGATGACGCTGGTCTCGTCGTTCACACCCAGCAACAATCAGCACCTTGCCATCAAGGATCTCGACTTCGGCACGGCGGGGACCATCCTGCTGCCTTCGTTCCCCGGCACCGCGCATCCGAACGAGGCTCTGGAGCTTGGCAAGAATGGCGTGCTCTACCTGTTTGACGCCAACAACATGGGCGGCCTGGGCACGCCGCTCCAGACGTTCGCGGTGAATTCTCTGAGCCTGAGCCGCTCGAGCTCGATCGGGCTCTGGGGTGCGATGAGCTTTTACAAGAACACGCTTTATGTTCATCCGGGCGACACGCCGCTGGAAGCCTTCCGCATGGTGCTCGACCCTTCGACCGATACGATGGTCTTCGACACCACGCCGATCGCCATGGCCGGAACGTCCAGTAACCCGACGGGAGACTCGACGACGATCTCTGCGAATGGCTCGGCCAATGGCATCGTCTGGGATCTGAACGCCTTCGCCGAGCCATACAGCGGCCCGGCCGTGCTCACGGCCTATGATGCCTCGAACGTGACCCAGCTGTACAGCAGTGCCTCGAACCCCGCTGACCAGGCCGGCAGCGCCGTCAAGTTCACGGTCCCGACGGTCGCCGGCGGCCAGGTTTTCGTGGGGACGGGAAGCGAGCTGGACATTTACGGCCTTCTTTCCCGGAGGCCAAGACAGCGCACGCTGCCCATGTCCACCCTCACCAGCCGCTACGCACGCCAGGTGAAGCACACCGTCTGAGCCACAAAACGGCGTCGGGAACCGAGCGTGCGGCCGGCCGCCAGCCGCCCGCCACTGGGTTCCCGACACCCCTTTGACGAGGGTTGTGTGAATTGACCGCGTCAGGTGCTCCGGACTACGATAGAACCTGATCAACGACCTTCCTCCGGGACGGCCGAGGTTTCGGGCAGGGATCAGGGGGCGGTCGCGGGAGGACGCTTGACGATGACGCAGATCGAAATAGCGCGGCGGGGTGAGGTTTCGCCCGAGATGGATTTCGTGGCCCGGCGCGAAAGCCTTGTTCCTGAGGTGGTGCGCGGCGAGGTTGCACGCGGGCGGATGATCATTCCGGCGAACACCGTGCATCTGCGGCTGGGGCTCCAGCCGATGGGCATCGGCATCAAGGCGCGCTGCAAGATCAACGCGAACATTGGCAACTCGGCGGTGACCTCCAACATTGAAAACGAGCTTGCGAAGCTGAGCCTGGCTGTCGAGCTGGGTTCAGACACCGTCATGGACCTGTCGACGGGCGGCAACATCGATGCGATCCGCAGGGCGATCATCGCGCAGAGCACGGTCCCGGTTGGCACTGTGCCCATGTACCAGGCGATCCAGGGCGTGAAAAAGGTGGAGGACCTGACGGCCCGCGACCTGCTCGATATGGTGGAACACCAGGCAAAGCAGGGCGTGGACTACATGACGCTTCATGCGGGCATCCTGCGGGACTATATTCCGCTCACCGCCCACCGGATCACGGGCATCGTCTCGCGAGGCGGCTCGCTGATGGCCCAGTGGATGATCGCCCACAACCTGGAAAACCCGCTCTACACGCATTTTGACGATCTTTGCGACATCATGCGGCAGTACGACGTCTCGTTCAGCCTCGGGGACAGCTTGCGTCCCGGCTGCATCGCCGACGCCTCGGATGCAGCCCAGTTCGCCGAGCTCCGCACCCTGGGCGAGCTGACCCGCCGGGCGCAGGCGCGGGGCTGTCAGGTGATGGTGGAGGGGCCGGGGCATGTTCCCATGGACCAGATCGCCATGAACATGGAGAAGCAGGCGATTGAATGCAATGAGGCGCCCTTCTACGTGCTTGGCCCCCTGGTCACCGATATCGCCCCGGGCTATGACCATATCACCTCAGCCATCGGGGCGGCGCTTGCGGGCTGGCACGGAGCCAGCATGCTGTGCTACGTCACTCCCAAGGAACATCTCGGCCTGCCGGAAGTCGAGGACGTGCGGCAGGGCGTGATCGCATACAAGATCGCCGCCCACGCAGCCGACCTGGCGCGACACCGGGCCGGTGCCCGCGACCGGGACGACGCTCTGAGCCGGGCCCGCTACGGCTTCAACTGGGACGAGCAGTTCCGGCTGGCGCTCGATCCCCAGACCGCACGCCGGATGCACGACGAGACGCTCCCCCAGGAGGCCTTCAAGTCGGCCGCTTTTTGTAGCATGTGCGGGCCGAAGTTCTGCTCGATGCGGATCAGCGAAGATGTCCGCAAGCATGCCGAGGCCACCGCGTCACTGGTGCAACTGGAGCCGGTGCCCGCCGGGCACTGAACTGATCGGTATGCACCGGCTCCATCCTGGGAATGCGGCTGCTCAATTAAGATTGATCATACGCTTGCCGATTCATCTTGCGATAGCCTCATGAACCGGCCGGGAGAATTCTCTCCGGATATTTTGCACCCAGGCGGTGCGCGGCCGGGCTGGATCGCCGCAGACCATGCGCACCGCTTTCCAAGGTAGCTCTACGGTGGCTCCGCGTATCCTGCGCGGAGCTGCTGAGAGGTCCCCATACCCCGTTCCTGGACGAATTGGACGCTTTCCCCGCGCCGGCTGGGCACTGAAGTTGCTTAATTGCAACTTGTTCATCATGGGGGACGCGGGTATGCACGGGGATGACATCAAGCCGCTTGGTCGTCATGTTTTGATCATCGACGACAATCCGGATCTCGTGGAGTCGCTGAGCTGCCTGCTGGAGCACTACGGGTGCGAGGTCGAAGTGGCGTATAGCGGTCAGGAAGGCCTGCGCAAGGCGATCGCGGGCCTGCCTGACGTGGTCTTCGTCGATATTGCCATGCCGGGCATGACGGGATACGACGTCGCCCGGGCCATTCGCGCGAAGCTGCCTCACAGGATGGTGCTCATCGCCCAGACCGCGTACGGATCTTCCGATGATCGCGACCGCGCGCTGGAGTGCGGTTTCGACGAGCACATCATCAAGCCTGCGGAGCCGGTCCACTTGCTGCGCAGGGTCGCCTTGGCGCGTTCATTCCGCGACTGACTGGGGACATTCGCGGTGTTGCGCGGCGAGTTCCAGGAACTCCTGGAGTACATCAGGACTGACTGGCTTGACCATGTGGTGATGGAAACCCGCGTTTTCGGATCGCCTGCGGTCCTCCGCCTGGCCGTAGCCGGTGAGGGCGACGAGGATGGCCTCGTGAGTCTCGGCAGCCGCGCGGAGCTGGCGGGCGACCTCGTAGCCGTCCATGACCGGCAGTCCCAGATCGCAGAAGACGATGGTGGGGCGGAAGCTGCGGGCGAGACGAAGCGCCGTCTGGCTATCGTAGGCCGTCTGCACCTCGTGGCCCAGGTGGACCAGAATCAGCGAGAGGCTGTCGGCGGAGTCTTCATGGTCGTCCACGATCAGCACGCGCGATCGGTCGCTGCTGCCGTTGGCGTGCCACGGGGGCGCGGGAGGCTGCAACGGGAGGGACTCCTGGGACGCGACCGGCAGCTTGACCACGAATTCGCTCCCCTGCCCTGGTCCGGCACTGTACGCATCGACCGAGCCACCCTGGAGCTCGACCAGGCGGCGGACGATCGTCAGGCCGATGCCCAGACCACCCTGCGACCGGTCAAGTGTCCGTTCGGCCTGAGTGAACAGCTCGAACACGCGAGGAAGCAGGTCGGGGGCGATGCCCATGCCGTTGTCTCGAACACGGACCACGGCCTGGTCGCCCTGCCGCTCCACGTGCAGCGAGATCCGGCCTTCCTCGGGCGTGTACTTGGCGCTGTTGTTCAGCAGGTTGAGAATCACCTGGGCCAGCCGCGTGGTATCAGCGATGACCTCGAGCGGCTCGGCAGGCAATGAGACTTCCAGGTGATGGCGGCGGGCGTCGATGAGCGGCCGCGCGGCCTCGATGGCCGAGTCGATGATCGACATGATGCCCACGCGCTCTTGCCGCAGATCAATCCGACCCCGGGTGATGCGGCTGACGTCAAGCAGGTCGTCGACCAGCCGGACAAGGTGCGTCACCTGGCGGTCGATCATGTCGCGTGCACCGACGAGCTTGGGATCGTCGGGGCTGGCGAACTTCAGCAAATGAACGGCGTTTCTTATTGGCGAGAGCGGGTTGCGCAGCTCGTGCGCCAGCATGGCCAGGAACTCGTCCTTGTGACGATTGGCGCGCTTCAGTTCCTCCTCGGCCTGCTTTTGCTCCTCGATGTCGGTGCAGGTGCCGAACCAGCGAACCACGGCGCCATGTGCATCTTTCACCGGCTCGGAGCGTGTGATGAAGGAGCGGAAGCGGCCATCGGCCCCCCGGAGCGGGAAGACCATCTCGAAGGACGAGCCCTGCTCGATGCAGGCCTTCCATTTCTCCATGACCATGGGAAGAACGTCCGGGTCATGCACGCTCTGCCAGCCCCAGCCCTGCATGGTCTCGAGCGTGGTTCCGGTGTACTCGAACCAGCGCCGGTTGTACCAGAAAATGGATCCGTCTGGGTCGGCCATCCAGGCGAGCTGAGAGATCGTCTCCGCGAGGGCGCGGAACTGGCTCTCGCTCTGCCGGATGCTCTCCTCCGCGTTCTTGCGAGGCGTGATGTCGAAGACCACCCCGTGGATCGACACGGGCTGACCGTCCGCACCGCAACGCACGCGTCCCCGGGCCGCCAGCCACCGTGGTGGCTCACCGGCCGGGAGCACCCGAAATTCGATGTTGTAGGTGCCCTCACCCTCGATGGCCTTGCGCACCGATTCGCGCACGGTGACCAGGTCGTCCGGGTGCATTTGCCTGAAGAAACGTTCCGCGGTGAGCGTCGCCTGGCCGGGGTCCAGGCTGCAAAGTGCCAGCGTGCGATCCGAGCACCGCACGGCATTGCTGGCAAGGTTCCATTCCCAGGTTCCCATGCCGCCGGCGTCAAGCGCCAGTGAGAGACGCGATTCCCGGTCTTGCAGAGTCGCCGCCACGCGCTTCAGGTCCGTCACGTCCACGAAGGTGACGACAAGTCCTTGCTGCGTCCGCTCCGCGGTGCGGTAAGGCAGGATGCGCCGCACGTACCAGGCGCCGCTTTCGGTCTGAATCTCCACCTCCTCGCATTTCTCGAACGGCCTGCCGGGCTCCGGAAGCGGGGGCATGTAGGAAGCTCGGTGGGTGATATGGTGCAACGGCCGTCCAATGTCTCCGGGAATGAGGTTGTAGATCTGGGTGACTGCCGGCGTGAACCGTTGAATGTTCCGCTGTTCGTCCAGGAAGATCGTGGCCACCTGGGTGCTGGCCAGCAAATTCTCAAGGTCGTTGTTGGACCGCATGAGTGCTTCGTTGATCGACTGGACTTCCTCGCGTGAGGTCTCGAGCTCCTCGTTGGCCGACTGAAGCTCTTCATTCATCGACAGCAGCTCTTCATTGGACGATTTGAGCTCCTCATTCGCCGCCTCGATGTCCTGGATCGTCCGCTCCAGGTCATTGCGTGTCGTCTGGAGCTCGTGCTCGAGCTGCTCGATGAGTGCGTTGGCATCGTCGTCGGATCGGAAGTTTCCGCCTTCGTGGCGATCCGCGAGGGGTCCGAGATCCTCGAAGACGAGCATGTACAGCCCGCTCCCCTCGCCGAACTGGGGCATGGGCTGGACCGTGAGCCGGATGCGGTTGAGCCCCTTCTCGGTCTTGTCGGCCAGATCATCCTTCGTCACCGTACGGCGGCTTTCGATTGCTTCTGAGAGCGCCGAGCGGATCCCCACGCGCAGCGTGCTGCGCGCCAGACGGATGATGTTGTTCTGGAAGAGTCCGTCGCCGATCGTGAGGTAGCGCTCCATGCCGGCGGAGGCGCAGGCAATCTGGCCGTCACCGTTGACCACCACGGACTTCGGTGCGAATTCGTCAAGCAAGATACGCTGCATGACCAGGTGGATATCGGACTGGCTTGCCGGGGCGGTCTCACCACCTGCCCGCTGGTTGCCCCGCAGAGGTTCATGACGAGGAGTCAACGGCGACCGCACCGTCGTGGGCAGGCGCTGGGCAATGCGGTGTTTGACGTCCACCGGTTTGAACAGCTCACGATGGTGCACCGAGCTTTCCGAGGGCCCGAGGAACAAGAAACCACCCGGCCGCAGCGCATAGTGGAAGAGCGGGATGAGCTTCTTCTGGAGATGCGGTCCCAGGTAGATCAGCAAGTTGCGGCACGAGATCAGGTCCAGGCGGGAGAACGGCGGGTCGCGGATCAGGTCGTGGAGCGAGAAGACGCACATCTCGCGGATTTCCTTGGCGGCCACGAAACGTTTGCCCTGGCTGACGAAGAACCGTTCCAGTCGCTCTGGGCCGAGCTCCTCCGCGATGCTTGCCGGATAGGCCCCCTGGCGGGCGGTGTTCAGGGATTTCTCGTTGATGTCGGTGCCGAAGATCTGGACCTCGCAGGAGACCCGGCAGCGCTCCATCTCCTCGCGCATGACCATGGCCAGGGTATATGGCTCTTGCCCCGTGGCACAGCCGGGAACCCAGATCCGGATCGGATCCTGGGAGCCGCGGTTCTCCAGGATCTTGCGGACGACGTTCTGCCGGAGCGATTCAAATGCGTCGGGGTCGCGGAAGAAGCAGGTGACGCCAATGAGCAGCTCGCGGAAGAGTGCCACCACTTCCGAGGAATCCGACTCCAGCCGCGCCACATAGTCCTCGGCCGAGCCAACCCGCAACAGGCTCATGCGCCGGCTGATCCGGCGCACCAGCGTGCTGGTCTTGTAATGCTTGAAGTTGTGCTCGGTTTCTCGTTCCAGGAGCTCGCAAATGGTGCTCAGCGCCCCGCCGATCTGCTCGTAGACCACGCCCTTTTCGTCCCCCAAGAGCAGCGCCTGCACGTGCCTGGAATAGGCCAGGATCTCTCCGGCCATCTTCTCGGGCGGCAGCACGCGATCCGCCGCGCCGAGGGTCGCACCGCTGCGGGGCATGCTGTCGTACCGAGCGGTCTGGGGCTCCTGCGCGATCGTCATGCCGCCCGCATCGCTGATGGCCTTCAGGCCAAGCGTGCCATCGGTTCCGCTGCCGGAGAGAATCACCCCGATGCAGCCTGCTCGGCGATCGTCGGACAGGGAATGGAAGAAGGCGTCGATGAGCGACCGTCGATTTTCCGGGGTCGACGCCTGCTCCACGCTGAGCACCCCTTCGTGAAGCTGCACGATTGCATCCGGCGGTGCGACGTAGATCTGGTCGGAAACCAGAACCGTGCCGTCACGTGCCTCCAGGGCGGGAACCTCGCACCGCCTGGAAAGGACTTCCAGCAGCGCGGCGTGCGGCTCATCCTCCTCGTTCCGGACGACCACAAATGCCAGTCCGGTCTGCCGGGGAAACGCCGAGAAGAATGCTTCGATGGCTTCGAGGCCGCCCGACGACGCCCCGATTCCCACGACCAGGCTGGGAGCGGTACCCATTGCGGGATCGTCCTTCTCGGCTCGCTCGGAAGACGCGTAGGGCGTCGGACTCCCGTGAGTCATTCCCTGTCTCTCCTGGTGGATCGGGTGCCCTCGCTGCATGCAGCCAGATGCTATGGGACGGGGGCGAATGCCGGTCGGACTGGTCCGATGGATAGAAAGAATCGAGTGAAGCCGACAGCCGATGATGTTCCGGTCAACAAGCGCGGCTCATCGTCCGGCTTAGCCGAACAGGAAGAGGGCCAGAGTATATCGGATTATTCTACACCCGAGGCTGCACCGGCCCACTCCGAGTGCACAGGGATTGACCATTTTTGTCGAGGACAGCGCAAATGGCGGGGAGTCGGGGCGTACCTGCGTCAGAGAAGTCCAGCACACTCCGGGCAGAGACTTTTTTTGAGCGGGAAATCTGCGGCAGTTGCCGATAATTGGCTTGGCGTTAGCATGCACGTGAAATCAAGCGTTAGGTCGGGCCAGGGGAGCATCTTTCAGACGAGCCAAGCAAGCCCTCCCAGGACCGCGCGGAACCCGAACGGGAGGGAAAAGCTTCATGGCCGTGCAGCCGCAGATTCCGGGCAAGCCGCCAGGCGGATATCGATCGGAGGATACCGTCCGGCGGCGTCGCTGGGTGGAGCGCGTCACGGGGCATTCCCTGCTGGACGACTGCCGGCCGGCTCCCGAGGAGCTGCGCGGGATCATTGAAAACCATGTCGGCTATGTCCCCTTGCCCATGTCGATTGCGGCACCCCTGGTGATTCATGGCGATTACGCCAAGGGTGAGTTCGTGGTTCCTTTATGCACGCTCGAGGGGACGCTCACACTGTCGATGAACCGCGGTTTTCTGGCCACGGCGATGGCGGGCGGCTGCCGTACCGTGCACCTGAAGCAAGAATTGAGCCGCAGCCCCGCTTTCGAGCTCCCATCGATCGCGGCGATCCACCCCTTCCTCGACTGGGTGCGGGCGCATGACGAACCGATCCGCCGGGCCGCGGAAAGCACGACCCGCCATGGCCGTCTGCTGCGCATCGAACCGACGGTGATCCAGAACTGGGTGATCCTCGACTTCATCTACGACACCGGCAACGCGGCCGGTCAGAATATGGTCACGCTGGCCACCGAGGCGGCTTGCCAGTTCATCCAGGCTGATCGAAAGCTTCAGTTCTTTCTAGAATCCGGTTTCAACAGCGACAAGAAGCCATCGCGGCGCAGCCTCATGAACGGCCGGGGCCACTCCGTGGCCGTCGAGTTCACGATTCCCCACCACGTCCTCGATTTTCTTGGCGTCACCGCCGAGCGGATCCTCGAATTCCAGCGGCTCGCCGTCAATTCGGGACAGGCGATCGGCATGCTCGGGCACAACCTGCATCTCGCCAACGGCCTGACCGCGCTCTATCTTGCCACCGGACAGGACACCGCCTGTGTGGCCGAGAATGCAGTCGGCTTCAGCGAGGCCGCAGGGGTCTGCCAGGAGGGTCACGGCGTCACGTTCCGCGTCAGTCTCCCCTCACTCACCGTGGGAACCATCGGCGGCGGAACCCGTCTGCCGGCGCAGCGCCGCAACCTTGAGCTGCTGGGTTGCAGCGAGGGCCCGCATGCCTCGCGCAAGCTGGCCGAGATCATTGCCGCATCGGCAGCGGCCCTCGAGCTCTCCTTGATGGCCGCAGTCGTCTCCGGAACCTTCGCCAAGGCACATCGCCGGTACGGCCGGGGCCAGGAGGCCAGCGCTTCCAGGCCCGCGAATGGTGACGCAACCGAACCGCCCGCAACGCCGATTGGTGCGGAGAATGATGTCCTCTCCACATCCCTCGGCGGTCAGGCACTCATCCAATCGCCCTGAGACCCCATAGAATTTGCGAATCTGCATTTTTTTTCTTGATCAGGCGATCGCAGGTTCACGATATTTCTGCTATATGCAATTGTCCTCGCAAGCCGTTTGAACGGACGGCCGGTCCTCCCTTCTTTCGCATGAAGTGAACATGGCACGAATCTGCCTCATCAATCCGCGGTTCCCCGTCTCCTTCTGGGGTCTGAATCACGGGCTGCCAATGCTGGGAAAACGGGCGACCATGCCTGTTCTGGCCTTGCCGGTGCTGGCGGGACTGACTCCTGCCGGGCACGAAGTGGTCCTCATCGACGAGAACGTCGAGGAGATCGATTTCGACCGGCTGCGGTCCTTTGACATCGTCGGATTGACGGGCATGACGGTCCAGCGCGACCGCATGCGGGAGATTCTCCTGGAACTTGCCGAGAGAGACATCTTCACCGTGGTGGGCGGGCCCTGGATCAGTGTGGCGGAGAACTGGTTCGAAGGACTGGTCGACGTGACCTTCGTGGGTGAGGCCGAGGAGACCTGGCCGCGCTTCCTTGACGACTGGTCACGCGGCGAGCACCAGGCGCGCTATGAGCAGGCCGAGAAGACGGACATGACCAGGGTGCCCTTGCCCCGCTACGACCTGATCCGGTTTCGCGAGTACGCGATGGGCTGCGTGCAGACCTCGCGCGGCTGTCCTTTCCAGTGCGAGTTCTGCGACATCATAGTGATCTTCGGCCGCCGCCCACGGATCAAGCGGCCGGCCCAGGTGATCGCCGAGATCGACGCGCAGTACCGCCTGGGCGCCCGCGTCATCTTCCTGGTCGACGACAACTTCATCGGCAACAAGAAGGCGGCCAAGGAGATTCTGCGGGCCATCATCACCTGGCAGCAGAGCAACGGCTATCCGCTCACGTTCTTCACCGAGGCCTCGCTCGACCTGGCCGAGGACGACGAGCTCATGCGGCTCATGACCGAGGCCGGCCTGGTGGCCGTCTTCATCGGCATCGAGAGCCCGGATGAGGAGGCTCTCCGCGAGACCCGGAAGTTTCAGAACGTGCGCGGGAGTATGCTCGAGCGCGTGCACCGCGTCCAGGCGCACGGGCTGGAGGTCTACGCCGGCATGATCGTCGGCTTCGACAGCGACGACGAGACCGTCTTCGATCGCCAGTTCGAGTTCCTGAAGCAGGCGCGGATCGTCGCCGCGATGGCCGGCATGCTCTCGGCCATCCCCAAGACGCCCCTCTACGACCGGCTCGAAGCCGAGGGCCGGCTCGACAACGCGGCCGTCGACGACCCCGACATCGCCACGAACATCATCCCCCTGCAAATGACCCGCGAAACGATGCGCGACGGCTGGCTCGACCTCATGGACCGGCTCTATCAGGTGGATAATTTCCTCGACCGCTTCGACGACCTGTTCTTGAGGAACCGCATCCCGCTGGCCAGCTTCCGGATGGACTGGCTGCGCAGGCATCGTCCGCTGTCGTACCTGAAGATCCAGTTCCTGACCGTCGCCGGCGCCTTGATCTTGCTGGCGCGCATCTGGTCGGACCCGCGCACCCGGCCCTACCGCCCCGCCTACGCCCGGCACCTGCGCAAGCTGCTTCTCTCCGGCCGCCCCCCGCGCTACCTCTTCCAGTTCGCCTGGAAGTGCATCACGCACACGCACTTCGCCGTGCTGACCCGCCAGATGGTCCGTGGCGAATCGCGGCTGGTGAATACCTAGGCGTCTCTCCCGGTCGTCTAATACGCCATTGCATCGATCGTCTCGCCATCGGCGCGGGTGCTGAGCGCCTGCCAGACGCCCACCGGCGGCAGGTTGATCCACCAACGGCCGGGCGTCTCGGTCGCGCCGAGCGGATCGGGGATCAAGGCGTCCAGATCGACCGGCCAGGACTGGATCGTCTCCTTGATGAACCGGCACGAGCCGTCGCAAAAGAGGACGTTCAGCCCTCCCGGGTGCAGGCTCGACGCGGCGCTCGGGAGCACCTGGGCGACGTCCAGCTTGTACAGGTTCGGGGGAAAGGTCGCAAAGAAGAGCGTGTCGCTCGACGTGCTGGAAAAAAACCAGCCGTGTCGCGGATCGGGCCCCCGGGCATCGGCCAGCATGGTCGTGGACCGCTCAGCCGCGAGCATCGTGTTGCTCAGCCCGTCCGCGATCGCCGAGAACGTCAACGGCGAGACATCGTTGAGGCAGCCGTTGCACTGGGCGACGGCCCTCGGGTCGGGCTTGCACTGGTTAGCGGGATTGGGAAACGCCACGACCGGCAAGGACCCGAAGCTTCCTACGTAGCTGGTGAAGGCAGCGTCGAGGTGCTCGCCCTCGTCCGCCTCTCCGCCCAGGACGAGGCTGTGAAGATCCATCGGGCGCGGCGTCCCCGCGTCCGGATCGCTGGGGCAGGCCATCGTGCCGACGGAGACCGCGAAGATGGTTCGATTTTCGCGGGAATAGATCGACAGGTCCTGGTTGATGGCATTGTACAGCGGGCCCATGCCCAGGTCGGGCAGAATCAGGACGAGAAAGCTCTTGTCTCCGGCCCCGCTGTGGCAATCGGGATGGCCCGGAGGGGTCTTCTCGTAGCGGGGATCGTAGTTGAGCAGGTGACCGATGGGCAGCGACCCGCAGCGCTCGTGATAGGCATCGATCGCGAGCCCGATCTGCCGCAGGTTGTTGGCGCACTCGCTGCGCCGGGCTGCCTCACGAGCCGACTGGACCGCGGGCAGAAGAAACCCGACCAGCACGGCGATGATGCCGAGCACGACAACCAGCTCGATGAGCGTGAATCCCGGATGGGGCGTGCCGCTCGACGATGTGGACCAGTATGCGTCACTCGGGCACGCTGTAGCGGATCGGGATTTGGATGGCATGCTGTCCGTCCGCTGTGCTAAGCCTTATGTTCTGATGTGGTCCTTCCCGAGGGGCTGTCGATCCCTCTGGCACCCGAATACGCATCTTGAGCACGGTCGTGTTCGGGTCAAAACCCTCGAGATCGAGAGACACGTTTCCGGGCAGGGACGTCGTCCGCAGCTCTCTCCACGCAGGATCCAGGGCATTGTAGAAGACCTCTCGCTCAACCTGCTCCCCGGGGTTCCCCGCGATCTCGACGGCTTCCGGAGAAAGGCGATAAGGAAGCCGGAAGGAACAGAGCACGGGGATTCGGAGCGGCTCGCCGTCCCGCCGAAGCACGGACACGGTTCCTATAACAGGTTCGGCCAAGCTGTCCCCCGGAGTAACCGTAACATCGACCTTGAATCTTGTAACATAACTTGGCAGTGGCTCCGCGCCTCCCTGCCACGCTGTTAGCTTGGCCTCTATGTTGGGCAGGTCGGGCTGTTCGATACGGGGCTCCGGGATTGTTGCACGACGCGATTTCGTGTACAGCAGTACTGAGCCGACAGCCGACTTCTCACTGCCGGGGCAGACGAGCGCGAGCGACGTCGGCTCTGCCTTGAGCAGATCTTCGACCGTGACGTGCAGCCTCACGGACGCCACAGGGAGGGGGCGACCGTCGCACTCCGAGACGACCGAACAACTATAGGTGCGTACCGGGTCATCTCCCGCATACGGATTGGCGCGGATGAGACAGTTCACACCCTGGTTGGGAGGGATTGTGAACGGGGGCTCCGATCCCCCCTCCCCCACCGTTGCCATGCAAGCGCACGAGGTCTGGATGGCTGTGACGACTATTGGACGACCCAGTGGATTGCCGATCCTGAATTTGCGCTCGATCCTCTCGAACTCCGGGTAGGCATGGTCCGTCATGTCGATGTCCGAGGGCTCGATGACAGGCGCGGGCAGGTCGGGCTCTGGCCTGTCCACGTGGATCACACGCCAGACCGTAAGCGAGGTCGCGGCCGCGAGCAGGGCCAAAAAAAAGTACGGCGTGAGTGCACGCACCGACCAGAGAGTGCGCGCCGGCCTCGGTTCGGCGTCAGCCATTGCATCCTCAGTGGGTCAGACAGTACTGGACGAAGCGCGCCCCCCTGGCGTTGCGTGTGGTCCTCGCAAAATTAGTCGGCGCAGCCAGAACACTCCACCGACCCCGATCGTGGAGATGGCCAGGACCCATGGCCAGTTTGACGACAACCAGGACGCCTGCCTCCTCCTCCTCAGGATCGCAGCCTTCCGGGCGTCCTTCCACCGGTCAAACTCCTTCAGGTCCTTGAAGGTCATTTCGGGCTTCCCCTCGCCCCAGATGTAAACGCAGTTTGCGTGAGTCTCGTCCCGGACGGCGGCCCCGCTAGGGAAATCGAGCTGGAACTTCTCGTCGACCATTGGCTCATTGACGATCGTATCGCCGATCTGAATTTCCTGGAGAAACCCAGGCCTACTTGGTGACCCGCTGCGGACTACTTTCGGTAGAAAGATGCCCGGTTTCGGCTCCTGCCACTTCTCCACGACAAGCATGCCGAAGTACGGGTACACCTGGCCGTCCTTCGTGGACATGACCAGCTTGCATGCCAGGTAGTTATGAGAAGGGGACAGTGAAATCTCGAAACGACGCGAATCGCTGTCCCTCAGGTTGAACTCCCATGTGGGTTCTCCGCGTCCGTCACTGCCGGCCTTCGCCCTCACGTTCCCGGTCGACGAAAATAGCTCGCGGAGCGTTTTTCCCGCAAAAGTGAACATCAAGGTCTTCTCGACCATCCCGTAGCCAGCTGGTCCGAATGGCTGCGGAGGCCTGATGGTGCCGCCGACGCGCTTCCCATCCATGTCCATTTCCACGTAGTCGATTGGGCCGCGCGGTGGTTCCTCCAGGTTTGTCGCCGCGAGATCCCACTGGCCCTCAGTGGTTGAGAGGCGCTGGAAGTATGAAAGCTTCTCCTCGATCCTCCCTCCGACGAATAGATGACGCCCACGACTAATCCACATCTCCTTCTGGCCGGTGCGGAGCACGGAGAGTGTCGTCATGTCCATCCACGATCCTCCTCCGTCCTCGCTGACCCGTGACTGAATCGTCGTGCGGAGTGTGTAGATTGCTCCCGTCGCTTGCTCGTTCCCACTGAGAATCTCGTCGGCCTGGTGGTCCCCAAGTAGTGCGATCAGGAGGAATACGCTGCACATGGTGTGCTCCGGTTGCCGCTGTCACGCTACGCCAGGAGTCCGTCGGTCGTGTCGGAGAACCGACCGCGTCAATTCACGTATCGGAATCTCGAGGGCACTGCTGGAGGCAACATCTTACCCAACTAGACGGCGAGGCGGGTGCGCCCCCCTCCCGGGCTAGTGTCGGTCTCAACCGTCTGGATTTCAGCCGCCCCTCGAGTGGTCGCGGGATCGCCCCTGCCAACAGCGTCGGCAGGGTCAGCAAGCCACCGCACAATTGCACCCAAACGTCAGATCCTTACAAAGGTCGGAATTGTCGGGGCAGATGCTGTTAACGGTGGGCTGGCAAAGGCCATGTAAGTTTCCGGAGATACAGGGACCCGGGCAGTCAAAGCTGCCCCCCGGGCAGCGAAACGTGCTGTCGCAAAACGCGTCTGTCTTTTCTCCGAAACCCTCCTGTGTCAGTACGAGGGCCCCGATCAAGTTGACGTACAGGAAGATCGTGCCTGCGGTCACGACGTCAGCGATTGCTTTTCGGCTCATCGTAGATCTCCTCCCAAGTGAAAGGCGGTGGATGAGGCGCTCAGCAGAGCTTCACCCCGGCGGATCTGCCGAATGGATCGTCATTTGGGTACGCTAGGGCCCGTGGAGACGCCGGCCCGCTGCGGGGCAGGGCTGGGAACCACGTTGGCTCGGACAGTCAGGACCGTGAAGGGCTGAGATGGGACATCAAAAAAAAGCGATATGTTCGAGTTAATTGGCCCCTGTTTCTCCCCGCGCACGGTGACGGGGAGTTGCTTGACATTTCCGAGTGGTATGAGGACGGGGAATTCTCCGCCGACGGCACAGGGAGGCTCCGATCGGACGCCCCTCAGACTGGCTGTCGTCCCGGAATAGTTGGTAAGCGCAACTCGGCAAACACGCTGAGCTCCGGACGGAATGTCCCCGAGATCTAGCGATTTGCTCTGGAGAATCAGTGTGTCTCCCCTCAGCAGATCGAGACATGCCGAAGGGCTGCCAAATTTCACGTGCGACCAGACCAGGACGCAGGATAACTCGACGACAATGGCGCCCGCCGCCCAGCAGAGCCACCGGGAACCGCACACACGGGAAAGAAGCAGCAGCGGTCACTTTGAGGACACTTCCCGCCCCATAAGGTTGACAAGGGTGTCTAACCAGGCAGGATCTATTTGAGCTAATGATAAGGCACTTCAGTCCGACTGCAATACGTGTGCGCTGCGCAGGCGCTCGAATGTGCATCCACCTCCGTCGACACGGTTCAAGCAAGCCTTACCGCGACGTCGTACCGATCTTTGCGAATAGAGCCGACCGAGAAACTCGTCACCCCTTCTGGGTCTGCCGCTTGAAGTCCATCCGATCGAGGCCGTACTTCTGGAGCTTCTGCGTGACGCTGCGGCGCGAGAGGCCGCTGTGCCGCGCGCACCGGGCCACGTTGCCGCGGTATTCCGCGAGGATGCGCTGGAAGTACTCGCGCTCGACCTGGCCGATGAGTTCTTCGGTCAGCTCGGGCAGCCGGCGCTCGATGTCGATGAGCCCTGTGGCGGCGAGCGAGCGGGCATGGCGCGGCACCAGGGTCTCGGGAAGGTTCTCGCGGCGGATCAGGGAACCGTCCGCGAAAGCCACGGCGGACTTGATCGCATTCTCGAGTTCGCGCACGTTGCCCGGCCATTGGTGCTGGAGCAATGCCTGCATTGCGTCGGCGTCGATCTCGCGGACCGGAGTTGCCGTGATCGGCCGGTAGCGCTCCAGGAAGTGCGTGGCCAGTAGCGGAACGTCCTCCTTGCGGTCTCGAAGCGGGGGCAGCTCCATGCGAATCACGTTGAGCCGGTAGAACAGGTCTTTGCGGAACCGACCCGCCTCGACCTCGTCCTCCAGCCGCTTGTGCGTCGCGGCGATGATGCGCACGTCGACCTTGATGGACTCGGTCCCGCCGACCCGCTCGAAGACTCCCGTCTGCAACACCCGCAGCAACTTGGCCTGCATCGCAGGTGCCACGTCGCCCACTTCGTCGAGCAAGAGGCTGCCGGTATCGGCCTGCTCGAACCGGCCGATCTTGCGACGTTCCGCGCCGGTGAACGAGCCCTTTTCATGGCCGAACAGTTCGCTCTCCAGCAGGGAGTCGTTGAGAACCGCACAGTTCAGGGCCACAAAGGGGCCGTCTCGCCGGCTGCTCGCGGCATGGATCGCCCGCGCCACCAGCTCCTTGCCGGTACCCGTTTCGCCCAGGATCAGCACGGTCGAGCCGATCGGTCCCACCTGCTCGATGAGGTCGAAGATCCGCCGCATCTTCGCGCTCTTGGAGACCATCGTGTGAAAGCTGTAGTCCTCACGCAACTGGGTGCGCAGCTCGTGCAGCTCGTCCATCAAGCGCCGGCGATCGAGCGTGCGCTTCACCAGGAAACGCAGGTGGTCGGGATCGTACGGCTTGATGAGAAAGTCGTCGGCCCCGGCCTTCATGGTGCGCAGCGCGTCAGCGGTGTCGCCGTAAGCGGTGAGCACGATGACCCCCACCGGAAACTGCTCGGCGCGAAGCTGTGAAAGGAGGTCCAGGCCGCTCAGGTCGGGCATCCGCAGGTCGGTGATCACCAGGTGAAATGTCTTGCCGCGCAGCTGCTCCAGGGCGGACTGAGCGTCGGCAGCGGTCTCGACGTGATGGCCATCCACCTCGAGCACTTTCTTCAGGTGGTCGCGGTTGATTTCCATGTCGTCAACCGCCAGGATGCGTCGGATCATCGTGCACTTCCGTCTTATGGATGAATTGCTGCCTCTGGCCTCTCTGGTGTGGCTAGTTCTGGCTTCCTGACGGTCGCGGATTCGGCGCCGGGCAATGCAGGGTTCACGGCGCTTTCGGCTCCGGGAGGTCGGTCCGCGCCTCCGGCCTGGCCGGGCTCCTCCCGTCCCGCGGGATCGGAGCCGGCAGGGCGGGGTCCAGCTCCGGCGCGGACTCGGGCTCGGCTCGTGGAACGGCGGGCCGCGACACCGGGTCGTCCGGACTTTCGGAGCGGAGCACCGGCCCGCCCGATCCGGGAGCCGCCGGCCGCAATGTCCTCGGCTGGAGCCGTCCACCGGGCAGGCTGCCTGGCGGGCCGGCCGGCAGGAGCCGCTCGCTGGTCGCGACAGCCACTTCCTGGCGTTTCCCGGCCCTCACGATGGTCAGCAGGAATTTCCGACCGATCGGTGCTCCGTCGACGGTCGCCGAGAACTGTTCCAGGCTGCTGATCGCCTGGCCATCGAGAGCCACGATCAGGTCTCCCGCCCTCAGCCCGGCGCGCAGCCGGGCTGCCGACCGTCACGCTGGTGATGGCCAGGCTGGCGGCTTCGTTCGACAGCCCCACGCCGTTCGACGCTGGAGCCAGCATGACGCCCAGGTAGCCCCGCCGCGCAGGGCCGCCCGCGGCTGTCTCGGCAAGGCATGCACGGGCACGCTCGGCGGGTACCGCCGGAGCCAGCGCCTCCGGCCAGCCGCGCGGATCGATGGGTACCTGACCGATCCCGACGATTCTTCCTTCCAGGTCGATGACCGGGCCGCCCGAGCCAGCCGCGCCGAGGACCGCACTGCTCCGTAGCGGGTGGCCCGCTGCCGCCGAGCGGCCGCTCACGATCCCCGCGGCCGCCAGTGCGGCACGGTCGTTGCCGCGCCCGAGCGCCAGCACCCAGTCGCCCAGCCGCAATGCTTCGGATGAACCCCAGACGGCCTCCTTGACGCGCAGGCTCGCAGGATCGACCACCAGCACGGCCAGCTCATTGCGTGGATCGCGGATCACGCGCCGCGCTTCCAGCTCGCGTCCATCCTCGAAGACCACGACGATTCGCGCCGCGCCCGCAACGGCCTGTGCGGAGGTAAGAATCAGCCCGCGTGCGGCCTCAACGACCACGCCCGATCCGCCCGGCAGTGGCTCTGACTCCAGGACCCGACCAGGCAGAACACCGGGCCAGACGGGTAAAAGCGGCCTGCCGAAGAGACTCGGGGCCACCGGGCGCTCCACCAGACCGATGGGACGCACGGCCACGACCGCCGGCAGGACCTTTTCCGCGGCCTTGCGAAAGCTCGCGGAGAGCGTCTCAGCCTCGCGCTGGCCAAACGCCAGGTTTGCGAGGACCAGGGCGGCAACAAGGGCTCCAGGTGCCCGGAGCCAGCGGGCTCGGCGAGACATGCACGTCGCTCCATCGGCTGCGGTTCGATCGCTCCCTCGATGATCGTCGCGAGCGAGAGCCGCCAGTCGCATGCAGTCTCGGCCGGGCCCTCACCTCGGCAATCGATCCTGAATCATACCGCGAAGCATGCCCCGCTCGCAATCCGGGCTGACGCACGCTCGAAGATTCACGCCGTGACTTCCTGGCCCAGCGGGGCAGCACCGTCCGCGGAGAGGAGGCGGGTTGACGCTTGGCCGCCTCGTCCCCGATGATCATGGCATGGAGACAACACCACCGTGAGAATCAACGGTATGTTCCTGATCTGCCTGCTCGCACTCCTGGCGGGAACGCCTCTCCGTCAGGCGGAGGCCGCGAGCGATTATGCGCGCTGGATGGCCGAACAGGGACAGCACGGTGTACTCGAGGCCGTCGATGGAGGCGTCGGCGACGATCCGGAAGTTCTGCTGTCCAACACGCATGAAAGCCGGACCGATCAGGAAGGCATGGCTCCCTTTTTCGCGGCACCTTTCCCGGCCGGCTTCGCGCTCCCGGCCGTCGTCTCCCTTACCCTGTCTCCGCGGCTGGAGGCCGGCTCACTCACCTCCCTGCCCCGCCCAGGTCGGCGCAACGCCTGGCTGCAATGTTTCCTGTTTTGATCGCGTCGGCGGATCGCATTCTTCACTTCCGATCCCGCCTCGATATATCATTACAGGAGCATAATCTGATGAATAGCAACGCGGTTGCACGCGAGCGCCGTGCGTTCACGCTCATCGAACTGCTGGTGGTGATTGCGATCATTGCCGGCCTCATCGCCCTGCTGATCCCCGCGGTGCAGTCGGCGCGGGAAGCCGCACGGCGGGCGCAGTGTCTCAACAACATGAAGCAGATCGGCCTGGCCCTGCATAATTATCACGGCTCGCTCGGCGCATTTCCGTCGGGCTACGTTTCCAGCACGCAGGCGAACCTGCCGGCGGGAGGAGACACGGGCACGGGCTGGGGCTGGGGCGCGATGATCCTGTCCAGCCTGGAGCAGTCGCCGATCTCCAGCGCACTGAACTTCAGCCTGTTCACCACCGATCCTGGATCGCAGACCATCCGCCAGACGCGGCTTTCGGTTTTTCTCTGTCCCAGCAATACCGGCGGCAGCTCATTCTTGACCATCAACAACGGCTCGGGGAACACGCTGGTGAACGACCTGGCGTCCGGACAGTATGTGGCGGTCGCGGGGCAATGGGAGCCGGAGGAATACGCCTTCCTGGACAACGGCATCTTCTACCGCAACAGCAAGATCAGCCTGCGCGACATCACGGACGGTTCGAGCACGACACTCATGGCCGGTGAGCGGTCCCAGAACGTGGCCAACGCGAGCTGGGTGGGAATGATCCCCACGGGTAAGTCCTGCAACAACCCGGCCTGGAGCGTCCATGACTGCGAGGCGACCTGCGTCCTCGTGCTGGGACACACCGGGCCCTCACCGGAAGAGCCGTGGGTGGACGTGCCGAACAACGCAAAGTCGGGAGTCGATGATTTTCACAGCCTGCACCCGGGAGGCTGCAACTTTCTCTTCGGCGACGGCTCCATCCGGTTCGTCAAGGCCACGATCAATGCCCAGGTATTCAGCCAGCTGGCGACCCGGGCCGGAGGCGAGGTCGTCGGCTCGGACCAGTTCTAGGCTGCACACTCGGCCAGGCGGTTCTCGTTCTGAGCTCGTGGCTTCAGCCCCGCGAGACTCTGCCGTCAGCGTCCTGGATTGCCGGGACGGGCTCCTGCTCCCTGTGCGCCCCGGGGAAGTGCGGCCGCCGGGGCGGGTTGCCGGCCGGCATTGGCCTTCTTCCCCTTGGGCGCCGGCGCCGGGGCGAATGTGGAATCGAGGATCGCGTCGGGACTCAGAAACGGCAGAACGGTCTTACGTCGGCCTCCGGTCAGGTGCACCACCACCGGGCGGGGTGCGGGGTCGCCGGGCGAGAGCGGGTGGGACTCCTTCTTCTCGTGCGCCGTGCCCTCGTGCGTGATCGTCTCGAGCAGCAGCCTTGTGGGCGGCCTGTCGGGGTTGGTGTAGACAGTGCTCACGCGGATGGTGTAGTCGCCGTCGAAACCGCGCGGGCAGACGTAGATGTCGTCCGGGTTCTTGCCGTAGCCGTTCTTGATGATCGACCCGCCGAACACCGTGCGAGGCGTACCGAACTGGGCCGTCGCTCCGAGCGGTTCCTCGACGGCGAGGTCGAAATCAGCGTCGCCATCCCAGCTCAGGCGAACAAATACATCGCGTGCGAGGGCCTCCGGGAGCCGCGCGGTGAGCTGGTCGGCCTCGCTTTTCTGGCCCGCCTCGGTCAGCTTCGCGGCGAGCTGCTCCGCCTGCTTGCGGGCCTCGATCCGGAAGTAGTCGTCGTTTCCCGGCCAGCCCAGCGACAGCAGGCGGTCAATGGAATCGCCCATGCGCCGGGGATCCTTGGTTGTCTGTGCCAGGTTGATCGACATGGCCAGCGGCTCGGCGCGATGCGGAACCTTGCCTGCGGCCTCGTCGAGCAGGGCGCCGACCCTGTCATAATAGCCGGCCAGGTACAGTGCGTCGGCGGCGTTCACCAGGTCGTTGGGGTTGTGAGTTCGCTGGGCGGCGTCGGCCGCATAGTCCAGGCTGACCTTGATATCCTGCGGCTTGGCCCCAAGCTCCTTGAGCACGATCGCCAGGGCGACGTACATCCAGGGCTCGCGGTTCTTCGACCCGCGGTGGTTCAGGTAGCCCAGAATGGCGGCGTGGACGTCGACGAACTTACGGCTGCGGTTGAGCAGCCAGATGGTCTCGCGCAGCTGCTCCGCGGATTCATCGTGCTTGCGGTAGTACTCCGACCAGTATTTGTACGGGTCTGAATGCCCCGCCGGCTGTCCGGCGCCAGGCGGCACCAGGCCCGGGGCGATCGGGATGAGCGCCGGGCGGAGTGCGCCTCCCGGCAGCGCCGGACGGATCACGGGAGCCGCTCCTCGATCGAGCGGCGGGCGTGCTGATTGCACCGCAGGAGCGTTGTCCGGTAAACGCACCGCGGGACCAGCCGGTGACGTGCCCGACTGGTCCCGCGTGATGGGGTTCCGAGAAGCAGGGTCAAGCTGGTTCAGTTGCTTTTTTTTTCCATGTAAGGGCTGGCAGGATCCTGCGGCTGTGGCTCGACGGGTACGGACATCATTCCCATGCCGCCCATACCGCCGCCCATACCACCGCCCATGCCACCGCCGCCCATACCGCCGCCCATGCCACCGCCGCCCATACCACCTCGCATACCGCCGCCCATACCACCACCGCCCATCATCAGGGAAAGGGGGATAATGGCGAGGTCAGCGACAGGGTACACGCGGATTTCGGTCTGCTGGTCTTCCGATTCCTGGGAAGTGATCATGAGAAAGCCATCCTTGACGGTATAGGTCAGGCCAAGCTGCTTGAGCAGCAGCCGGAGCGTCGTCTTCAGGGGCACGCCCTCGAGGTCGATGGAGACGGGCGATGTGAGCGTCTTGTCGGCCTCTTGCATGCCCAGGGGATCGACGTAGATCGGGATGCCCGTGTCGTTGGCGTCCTGGGTGGCTTGCTTGACGTACTTCAGAACGTCTTCCAGCGGCGTCTCGTTGGGGAAGGACATGGCGATCGGCTGGTCCAGCTTGGCGAGGATCGACTTGGTCTTGGGGTCGCGTTCGAAGACGTCGACGGCCTTGCCATAGCGGGCGATCCGCCGTTCCGAAAGCGTGCGCCACACTTCCGCGTCGGGGTATTCGATGATCTGGTTGTCCGGGAAGGGGACGCTGGCGCGGGTGACGTCCTGCATGGTGAGCATGTAGCGGAACCACTTGAGCTGGCGGAATTGCAGCTCCTGTGCGAGGAAGCTCACAGTCATCGACGTGTACATGCCGGCATCGGCGGCTGGGTCCCAGTCGCTGTAAGGCAGAACTCCGCGCCGCATCAGGGCGCGGGCATGCTGAGCCAGCACGCGGGCCGAGTAGAAAGGAGCCGCGGCTGCCGTGATGTTGCCGTAGCCGCCGCCGTACAGGAAGCCGTAGATGCCCTCGCCCATGAGCAGGTCGAACTGGGTCATCATCGACTTGATGGTTTCCTGGTTGGTCATGAACTCGGAGACGGCCCTGGTACGCTGCTCGGACGCCGCCAGCAGCCGCCTCTGCTCGGCGCGCTCGCCGACGATACGCTCCTCGTCGCGAACCGTGGTGAGAATCTGGTTGGCGATCCGCTTGTCCAGCGCGTTGCGGCGCTCTCTGAGACGTTGGGCGCCGACTTCACGTAGTTCTGCGCGAGGCGAAGATTGGTGAGCGCGGCCTCGGGCTGGCCAGACGCGATCAGGTTGCGCGCCGCCTGGAGCCTCTGCTCGACGTCGCTGGTGAGCTGCTGGCGGGCGACAGTGTCCTCGCGGTTGACCTCTTCAAGAGTGGCCCGGGCTTGCGGAGTCTCCGGCGCCCCCGCGGCCGGCGAGATATTACCGGCGGGGGGCATGGTTGTGCCGTCGGTCGCCACATTGCCGGCTCCAGGCCGCACGCCGGTCGGCGGCGCTCCGGCATCCGGAGCGGGCGGAGGCGTCACGGTTCCGGAAGGCGGGGCCGGCGGCTGAATGGCGCCCGGGGCCGGCGGCTGAACTGCGCCCGGGGCCGGCGGTTGAGGCGCCCCAGGATCCTGGAACGCCACCTTGACGACCCGATCCTGTACGGCCTTCGTCTCCCTCAATCCCTTGGTCGCATCGGTGTTCCCCGGATCGATTACCAGCGCCTTCTGGAAGAAGGTCTGGGCCATGGCCGTTGCACCCTGCGCCAGAGCCTGGCGTCCCAGATCATTGAGCTGGGAGGCCAGCGGTGGCCGGTCGTCGCCGAGCGCCACGACTCCGGACAGCACAATGCCACCCAGCGTCAATAGCCCGGCACCTTTCCACGGTCGGGAGGTTCGAGACATGTTCCGTGCTCTCCAGCAGAAGGGGTCACCGGCACCAGGACCGGCTGGGACGCTAGACGCTCTCAACTCTCACTTTATGGTCATCGCTTCAGCTCATCAAGCAGAGGCGCGAAGGAATTCCGGGCTGAAGGACCTTGTGGCTGAACCAGATCAGCAAGCAATGCGGCTCCTGGGGTAGAACAAAGTTCGTGTCCGGCGCCACAAACCGCTGACAGGCGGCGGCTCATGGGGACCGGACCGGTCAACCCTCCGAACCAGCACGCCTGATTCTTGCCTGACATTGATTATGCCACACGCTTTGGGTTTTGCCTCTTTGACAGGCGCGGACGCGTGTTCTACAAGTTCTTCAAGTGCAGAAGGCCCGGTGACTTACGAATCATTTCCCAGGTCGAATCGGTGCTCGGCCGCGACATTGGCCAGGTGCCCGGGGATCGTGCTCGTGCGGATCTGTCTCCCACCCGGCGCGGCGGCCGCTCCGCATCCAACGTGAGACCGAAGACCATGACTGAGGACGATGATCAGACGAAATCGAAGCCCCTGGAATTCGATTTTTCCAGCTTCCCCTCCAACACCCTGTTTCATGATCGCCGCGAGGGGCGAGATCGGCGCACGCGGCCGCCCGGGAAGTCGGTGCCAGCCGCGGATCCGCAAAGCCCGGCTCCGGCTCGATCGGAACGGCGCGCCCGCAAGGAACGGCGGAAGCGGATCGATCCCACAACGTTCGAGAAGCAATATACCGACGACGAGCTGGAGTTCATGAACGCGATGCAGCGCTTCAAGGAGCGAACCGGCAAGTCGTTTCCGACCCACGGTGAGGTGATCAAGATCGCCGTCTCGCTGGGTTACCGCCTGACCATCCCGGACGAGTCTCGTGATTCCCAGCTCTCTTGAAAAACAACCAGACGCGGCGAACCCCCCATCTGCGGAAGGTTCACCGCGCCTCGTCGACCGCGATCGGGCAATCCAGAGGTCAATTCGATTGCGAGACGGTCATCAAAGCCGGGCCGGTGAGCACGTTCACCCAGGCATAAACCGCGTCGCGGGTCAGCCGCACCGCACGCCGTAGCTCGTGGGTGCCGCTCGGAGCCGGTGAATCGGTTTTGGCCGTTCGCACGAGCACGGCTTCAGGACGGATGCCGTCGCTCATCTGGTTCAGCTCAAAGGCGATTCCCGCGTAGAAATCGGTAGGAACCTCCAGCGGGTCGAAGCCGGGCCTGATCGCGACGGCCACGGTGCGGGAGGGCAGGACCGCGGGCTGCGGGGCCGTCGCCGCGTGCGGTACCAGAGGACGGACCTTTGACCCTGTGAGAACGGTGGCTCCGGGCAGGCCGAAGCCATCTTCAAGCCGCACCAGCTCTCCGGCGCTCTCGATGTCCAGATCTTCCTGCGCTTCGGCTACGAGTTGCGGCCGTGCTGCGTGGTGCGGGACCACCGGGGCCGAAGTCGGCGGCTGAGAGGCCATGAGCTGCGCCGTGACGGGCTTCGCCGCAACCGGCTTTGTGACCGTGAGCTTCGCCGGCTCGGGCTTCCCTGCGGTTGGCCGGGCCGCCACGTGCTGCGCCTTGGCGGTTGCCGCCATCCTGGGATTCTTCACCGGCCCTGCCTTCGTCAGCCTGCCGCCCGGCTGGGCCACTTGGATCTCTCCGGCGAAGTAGAGGCTGGCGCTCTGCTCCATGGATCCGAATGGCTGATCGCCGACTCGCCTCGAGCGAGCGGGGCTGGCCGCCTTCCGAGCGGCCACGGTGGGCATCTGCGGCCGGATGCCGATTCCTTCGTTCAACTCGTTCAGCAGCTCCGCGATGCCGCGTGGCGAGGCACCGGCCACGAGAGGCGGGAAAGCTCGCGGAGCTGCCGGAAAGACCACGCGGGGAACCGCGGCAGACACGATCGTGGTGCACCGCAGCACCACGCGCCGGGCTTTCTGGGCGAGTTTCCCGAGCAGAGGAATGATCTCCGTGCGGCCCTGACGCACGGCAGAGACCACGGGTACCTGGGCCGCCATGGTCCCTTCCACGGCAACGGGCTTGACGGCAGGAGCGGAAGCGAGGGCAAGCGCCCGCGGAGGGCCCGCGAGCTCGACTGTGGGCCGCTCCACGGCGGGCGGGGCGGTCAGGGGGGAGGGTATCGGAAGACGAGGAGCGATTTGCTCCACGTCGTATGTATCACTCACGATGATCGTGTCCATCGTTTGCGGATTGCGGGTGTCCCAATCGGCGAACCTGGCATTCATCCAGTTCTGAGTGGAGGCGACCCAGTTCTCGATCACTGGCGCACCGGGAATCGTCAACCCCAGCGCTGCCACCAGACTGACCAAGACCAGTCGTAGAGTCATCGGTCGTTCTCCGGGTCGTAGTGTCATCATCAGTCGCGGAAGCCGTCCATAGGTTTGAAGCTGTTCAGGTCCAGACCTCGGTTCTCCTTGACAATCACTATCGACGAGGCAAAACGGAGGCTTTAGAAACTTGGGGAAGCATGGGGCAACTTGGGCGTCTTTTGAAGCTGTCCGGGTTCCGCAGGCCGCTCGCATCGCGGTCTTTTTTCGAGTCGGCAAAGGTCGAACGCCCGGTCTCCCGGGGTTTCGCGTGGTCATTCGCCGGAAAAACTCCTAGGATGCGCACCGTCGTTCCGGCAGGCCCGGCGAAACGGATGCCGAGAAAGAAGAGCGGCCACATCTGTCGAAGGCCGTTGCGAGCTGAACCGGGTCTCGAATCGACCGATGGAGTGGATCGATGATGCCGAAGGCCGTTCTGGTCACGGGGGCTGCGGGCTTCATTGGCAGCCATCTTACCGAGCACCTGGTACGTGACGGGCACAAGGTGCGGGTGCTGGTGCGCTACAATGGACGCGATGATCGGGGCCATCTCGACGACCTGCCGGCCGAGATTCAGACGGAGCTGGAAGTGAACCGCGGCGACCTGAAGGACCCGGTTGCGGTCCGGGCCGCAGTGGCCGGGCGGGAGTGGGTCTTCCACCTGGGAGGCGCTGATCGCCATCCCCTACTCCTACCAGAACCCGCACGACGTGGTGCAGACCAACGTCCTCGGCACAGCGCACGTGCTCGATGCCTGCCGGGACTCCTCAAGCCTCTTGCGGCTGGTCTTGACGTCGACCTCGGAAGTGTACGGAACAGCCCGCTACGTGCCGATCGACGAGCAGCATCCGCTTTGCGGCCAGTCGCCTTATGCCGCCACCAAGATTGCCGCGGACGCGCTGGGTGAGAGCTACCATCGCGCCTTCGGCCTGCCAGTCACGATCCTTCGCCCGTTCAACACCTTCGGCCCGCGCCAGTCGGCCCGGGCCATCATCCCCACGATCATCTCCCAGGCGCTCACCCGGCCGGTGGTGAAGCTCGGCCGGCTCGACCCGCGGCGCGACCTGACGTACGTGAAAGACACGGCTCGCGGTTTTGCCGCCATTGCCGCCTGCGACGCTGCCATCGGCCGGGCGGTGAACATCGGCCGGGGCGACGACATCTCCATCGGTGACCTGGTGGAGCGCATCGGCCGCCTGGTCGGCAGGCCGATTCAGGTGGAGTGCGAGGCCGACCGCCTCCGCCCCGCAGCCAGCGAGGTCGAACGCCTGCTCGCCGGTACGGCGCTGGCCCAGGCTCTGTTCCAGTGGCAGCCCCAGTACAGCCTGGACGACGGCCTGAAAGAGACGATCGACTGGATTCGCGGGCACCTCGGGCAGTTCCGGACCGGCAGCTACACGACCTGATGGGCCCACGTTGGCAGGCTGGCAAGACTATGCTCGGGAGCACGCCTGTCCCCGGGCTACTGGCTCACGCTCATCTGGACGAGCGCGATGCCGTAGCGCGGTAAACTCAAGACCGCGGATCCGTGGTCAATCGGCAGCGTCTCCCTTCGTTCGTCGAAACCTGCGTTCGCCGCAAGCTCAGGCACCGTCAGCAGGCGTGCCATGGCGTCACGAACGCCGGTCACGCCCTCCGGCTTGATGAGGACCTGCTGGGAATGCTCGGGATCGCGGTTCACAACGGTCAGCGCGATGGTCCGCCCGGCGTGATCCAGCGACGCACACGCGTCGAGAGATGCCGGGTTGCCGCCGAGGCGGGCTTTGAGCAATCTCTGGCCGTGATGCGCTCTGTACAGCGAAAACACCTGTCCGACCGCGGTCAAGCGCGCGGAGAAGGGTTGAACGTCGATGGCCCCCTCGTTGACGGGCTCGAAGAAGGCCGCCATCTCGAGTTTCAGCGGGCTGGCTTCCCGGCATAGCAGGTTCAGCAACGTGGCGGCGTAGATGCCGTCGATCGGGCCGACGCTCCAGGTGTTCTCGAACGGCCGGACGAACCAGTTGTGCCAGACGTTCCATTCGTCAAAGGCGATCCCGACGCGACGCCCTGCCGGCAGCCGGTCGGCGGCCTGGCGAACCTCGCGGAGCATGGGCAAGACAGTGACTGCGGGAGCCTGCACCAGGCGAGCCAGCTCCGCGGTGCCGGGATGCGCTGCGTGGGCCTTGCCTTCGGAAGCGTAGTCGTGCTCGCTGATCAGGTCGATTTGCCCGGCCGCATGAGCCAGCAAGTCCGTGTCCCACTGACCGCGCAAGCCGGACGCGATCAAGATGACCGAGGGATCGGCCTGCTTCATGGCGGCGCTGTACTGCAAGATGTGCTCGGAGTAGTGCTTCGCATCACTGTGAGTCGGCCCCATCCAGCCGCCCCAGACCTCGTTGCCGATCGTCCAGTACTTGACATGATACGGCCCGGCATGACCACGCGCTGCGCGCACCTTTCCCCACTTACTGTCCGCTGGGCCGTTGCAATACTGCACCCAGGCCGCGGCATCCTCGGGCGTGGTCAATCGCGGGTCAAGGTTCAAGGTGATGGCCGGCTCGGCGCCCAGCTCGTGGCAGAGGGCCAAAAAGTCGTCCGTGCCAATCTCGTGGGCATCGACGTTGTCGGCGAACGGCTGGGTTTCGTGCCAGGTAATGGCGATGGTAGGACGTTGATCGACGGGCAAGAGCCCGTCTTGCCAGCGGTAGTCACGCGTGTAATTGCCGCCGGGCCAGCGTAGCAGTGGAACCGAAATCTCCTTGAGCAGGTCCACAACATCGCGCCGCAGGCCGTGAAAATGGCCTTTCGGCAAGAGCGATGCCGCACCCATCCAGACGGTGGCCGGACCATGGAAGACCAGCTCGAGGCGGGCGGACGCATCGGTCTTTGCCGGCTTCAAGGTGCACTGGTAACCTTGCCACGATCCCGCAGCGAGCGCGATCCGACCCTCGGCGTAGACCTCGGGACCGTGATCGGAGACAAGCCGGACGACGAGTTCGGTGGGCCGGTCGGTCTTGACCTGAAGGCGAAGTTCATGGTCCTTGCCTTGCTGCAATGCGAGCCCGCGCTGGCCGATTCCTCCCCGGCCCTGGCCCGCGATGCGAATGCGCTGGGATTGGCTGCCCGCGAAAGCCGCGGTGGTGTCGGCTGTGAACTCAGCCGGATCCGGGCCGACTGCCAACCAGCGGGCCACCACGCCGTCCGGGCTGATGGCGCCGCGAACCACCTTTCGCCCATCAGGGCCATCTGCGCTCACGGGACCCGCGAATTTCCGGTTCGCGAGCAACTGGGCCGACAGGCCCTGCCAGACCGAATGGCGAGTATGCTCAAGGTTCTGCCCGAACAGCAGAGGTGAGATCTCCGGGCCCGGATGCTTCACGTCCACGACGATCACGTCCGCGGACCGGGCCCACGAGGCGAGGCAGGTCAAGAGCAGCGTTGTCCAGCAGAATCGAGAGCGCGTCATCGTCGGATCTCCCGTTCGACCTTCATGGCATGCGTTGTCGCGCCAACGTAGCACCCACACCGGCCAGGGGCAACGAGGCCGTGAGCCGCTGAACCGCTGGCAGGTAACGACGTCGGCCTAAGATCCTCCGCGGCGCACAGCGTGGTCGCTGCCATTGCGGTCCGGTTCCCGCTCCGGCTACGCTGATAGCCATGTCACAAGACAAATTTGCCCTTCCCAGAGCCGAGCACTGATGATCGACTGGACGCCGCTGGTTGACCTGATCGAACGCCATGACCGGTTCCTGGTGACGACCCATATCCGGCCCGACGGCGACGCTCTGGGGTCGGAAGCGGCCATGGCCGGGATCCTGCGGCAGAAGGGGAAGGACGTGCGCGTGGTGAACGTCAGTCACATGCCACCTCGCTACGACTTTCTCGATCCGCCGCGCACGCTCTTCGAGCACTACGCACACTCGGTGCAGCCCTCCGACCTGGCCGACCGCCAGGTGGCGATCATCCTCGACCTTTCGGCCTGGAGCCAGCTTGGCGACATGGCCGAATACATCCGGGTGTTCCCTGGCCCGCGCGCGGTGATCGACCACCATGTCAGCCAGGATGATCTGGGTGCACTGTTCCTCAAGGACACGGCTGCCGAGGCGACGGGAATGCTGGTAATGGATGCGGCCAGGGTGCTCCGGGCCGAGCTCACCCGCGAGGTGGCCACCGGGCTCCTGACGGCCATCGCCATGGATACCGGCTGGTTTCGTCACACCAACACCCGCGCCCGAACGCTCCGTGCCGTCGCCGAGCTGATCGACGCGGGCGCCGAGATCGCCACGATCTACCGCGACCTCTTCGAACGCAACACGCTGGGCCGGCTGCGGCTCATGGGACAGACGCTGGCCGGCCTGCGCACGGAGCTCGACGGCCGGCTCGCTTACGCGGTGATCTCGCGTGCGGACCTGGAGCGTACGGGCGCGATTGCACAGGACTCCGAGGACCTGGTGGACTTCACGGTGAGTTTGCGCGGCGTTGACGTGGGGGTCCTTTTCATCGAGCAGGCGCGGAGGAGTGAAGGCGTCGTTGCGATCGCGGAACGGCCTGGATTGCGCCCGGCTGGCGGCCACGCTGGGCGGAGGAGGTCACCGTGCGGCCGCGGGCCTTACTCTCGCCGGACCGTTGGAGCCGAACGTCGAACGAGTGCTTGCCGCGGTTCGCCAGGCACTTGATCCGGCGCCTGCTTCCGGGCAAGGATAGGAAAGTCGGCATCGACGTCAGAAGCAAGGCAGGCCGCCTGGCCCTCGCGGGAGCCGGCCTGGTTTCCTGAGGTAGTTGCTCGTGGGTCGAGTGTTTCGCTGACCTTCCTGCCAGTTCCGCCCTTCCCTGTCGCGTGCACCCAGGCCGTGCACCGACCCCGCCCAGGGAATCCGCATTCGGCCGGTCCATGAGATATTCCTTGCCTCCACCCTGATCGCTGATCGCTGATCCCGGGGAGATTCCCATGACCCGTCGCGACCTGTACCGCTACGGCTGCATCCTGCTGCAAAGCCTGACGACCCTGGTGTGCGCCGTGCCAGCCGTGGCGTTCCTTGCTTCCCCGTTGCTCAAGAGGAGCCAGGGCCGCCGTCAGGAGGCCGATGAGTTCACCACGGTATCCAGCCTGAGCCATCTCAAAGTCGGCGAGCCGCGGTCCTTTGCAATCATTCAGGATCGCAGTGACGCCTGGGTGAAGTATCCCAGCGAGCCCGTCGGCTCGGTCTGGCTCGTGCGCGAGCCTGAGGGCGCTGGCTCACCGGTAATCGCCTACACCGCGGAGTGTCCGCACCTGGGCTGTGCCATCAACCTCGCGGCCGACGGCCGGAGCTTCCTGTGCCCTTGCCACACCAGTGCCTTCGACCTGGAAGGCAAGCCCGAGAATCAGGTGCCCCCGCGGCCGATGGACCGTCTCGAGGTCCGAATGACGACCGATGCGGATCCCGCGGTGCGCGTCAGGTTCCAGCGGTTCCGGCCCCTGGCCGAGGAGCAGATTCCCCTTGCCTAACAACGATGCGAACTGGCTCGACGAACGGACCGGTGACCGAGCCCTGATGCGCTCCCATCGCGATGAGCCGATTCCCGGTGGCTCGCGCTGGCGGTACGTCTTCGGGCCGGTGCTCTTCTCGGCCGTGCTTATCCAGGCATTCACCGGTCTGCTGATGATGACCGCCTACAGCCCGTCATCGGCCTCGGCCTGGGGCAGTGTGTTCTACATCAACAACGTGCTGGCGATGGGCTGGTTCATCCGCGGCATGCACCATGTGGGGGCGTCGGCAGTCATGATCCTGCTGGTCTGCCATCTGGTGCGGACCTTGCTCTCCGGCGCCTACCGCACTCCGCGCGGGTTCACCTGGTGGTCCGGGCTGCTGCTGCTGGTGCTGACCATCGGCTTCGGTCATACCGGCTACCAGCTTCCCTGGGACCAGAAGGGATACTGGGCCACCAAGGTCATGACGAATATTGCCAGCGGCGTACCCTATGTGGGCCCCTCCGTGAAGACGCTGCTCATGGGCGGAACCGAATATGGTAATCAGACGCTCACACGACTCTTCGCGCTGCACGTGGCAGTTTTGCCCATCCTTTTCTCCCTCTGCGTTTACGCGCATCTCAGGCTCACCCGGCGCCACGGTCTGACAGCCTCCGCGGCTGACCCTTCGAATGTGGAGAGCTACTGGCCCGCTCAGAGCTTCAAGAACTCGGCTGCCTGCGCGCTGCTCCTCGCGATCATGGTCGGGCTTGTCCTGGCAACCGGCGGGGCACCGCTGGACGC
Source organism: uncultured Planctomycetaceae bacterium (assembly GCA_963833985.1). Taxonomy (GTDB): domain Bacteria; phylum Planctomycetota; class Planctomycetia; order Isosphaerales; family Isosphaeraceae; genus Aquisphaera. The sequence goes on along the minus strand of CAWIAD010000001.1, from coordinate 2,231,439 downwards.
GCCGGCGGACCCGTCCAGCGCGGACTTTCCCGCCCGGCCCGAATGGTTCTTCCTCTTCCTTTTCCAGATGCTCAAGCACTTTCCAGGACGCCTGGAGTGGGTGGGGTCGATTGTTGTGCCACTCACGGTACTGGCCTTCCTGTTCGTCCTGCCGTTCCTGGACCGGCTCTTGCCCGTCAGGTTTGTGCACGTGCTGGCGTGCGCCGTGGTCCTCGGGCTGCTTGGTGGCGCGGGCTACCTGACCTGGGAGGCCGTGCATGCCGACGCGAGCGACCGGCAGTTCCAGGAGGCCCGGCACAGGGCCGACGAGGCCCGGCAGCGAGCGCTTTTCCTGGCGGCCAGCCCGGCAGCGGGCGTGCCGCCGGCCGGCGCCGGGTTCCTGCTGCGGCAAGATCCGCTCACCCAGGGGCGCGCCGCACTCGAGACCAAATGCCTGGGCTGCCATGTCTACGGGGGCCGGGGCGCGAGCAGCGGCGCAGGCGAACAAACCGCGGCCGAGCTGCGCGACTTTGGCTCCCGGGCGTGGGTCCGCGGACTGCTCGAAAACCCCGCGGACAATGCCTATTTCGGCAAGGTGAAGGGCGCGGGCGGCATGGCGGAATGGAAGAAGAGCTCCAGGCTCAAGGGCAAGGCGCTCGAGGACGTGGCGGATTTCGTGGCGTCGTTCGCACGGATTCCGGCCGATCAGTCGGTCGAGGAATGGCTGAACAGCCCCGGTGTCTCGGACCACCCCGGCAGTGCGGCATTCCAGAAGGAATGCGGGGCGTGCCACGAGATCCAGGGTTATACCGAGGGCGGGCTCCGCGACGCGCCCGGCCTCTTCGCCTGGGGTTCACCGCGCTGGCTTGCGCGGATGATTCGCAAGCCCGCTGCCCCCGACCTCTACGAGTTCTTCGGCGAGGCCGCGAAGATGCCTCCCTTCAGCCGCGACCAGCTCACTGATAATGATCTTGAAATGATCATTCGCTATATTAAAAATGATTATCTACCAATGCCCGGAACTTCACAGTCCACGAGCCTGGAGACGCAGGCCAGCGCCGGCCCGGTATCGGGCCGCTGACCACTCCTTTGCCGCTGTGCATCCGCCTTCCCAAAAACACGTGCCAACCGGGCCGGCCGGCTCCAGTTCTGTTCATGCGAACATGACCGGTGGCGAGGGAGGCGGACGATTCGGAAAACCTGGCTTCCCAACCGCGGCAGCTTTCGAAAAAAACCCGGGAAATCCGTCACTTCCACGGAGATTTTTCTTGAAGTTCGCGATCGGCCTTGTCTAGACTCAGTCGGCCTTGAGTGAGCGGCCTCGACCACCATCGCGGGTCGCAATCGAGACGGTCAACGAATGGATTTCGCTGAGACCTATTGCACGGAAAGGACGCCGGCCATGACTCACCGTCCGCTCATCGGTATCAACTCGGACTTCCGGATTTCCGCCAAGACGAAGACCGCGTGCAGCATGACGGCCAGCGGCTACTATGATAGCCTGCTCACGGCCAACGCGCTGCCGGTCATGATTCCCCCCCTCATCCGCGAGAGCGAGCTCTTGCCCATCCTCGAGCGGCTGGACGGCGTGGTGCTGACCGGCGGCGACGACCTCGACCCGCGCAAGCTGGGCATGCCCTTCCACCCCTCTGTCACTCTCATTCCCGAGCGCAGAGAGATCGCCGACCGGCTCCTCTGCAAGCTGGTCCAGCAGGCCCGCATCCCGACGCTCGGCATTGGTCTGGGCATGCAGGAGCTGAACATCATTTCGGGCGGCTCGCTGTTCGTCCATCTGCCCGAGGACATGCCCCGCAGCATCCCCCACTACGACCCGCACGGCGGCGCCCATCGCCACACCGTGGTGATGCAGCCGAAGACCCGGCTGGAGGAGATCTACGGTCCTGGAGAGATCCGCGTGAACAGCTACCACCACCAGGGAGTGCGCAAGCTCGCCCCCAACTTCCGCGTGGCGGCGCTGGCTCCCGATGGCCTGATCGAGGCGTTCGAAGGCAAGGACCCGGGCTGGTGGGTGGTCGGCGTTCAGTGGCACCCCGAGAACGAGGGGCACATCTCGCTGGACATGCAGCTTATCGAGTCGTTTGTCTCCGCGGCCGCGGCCGGCAAGAGCGCCCGGCGCTGGCGAAGGTTGGCTGAACTCGTCGATCGCCCGGAGCCGGCCGCGATGTCGCGGCCGGGGCTCCGCCCCAAAAGTCCTGGATCGCCGCTCCGGACTGGTCTATGATCATTCCTTCCTTGCTGCCGCCCGGCAGGGATCATGGTCCAGCCTGGAGCCCGAGCGATGCATGATCGCGCAGTCCCGAAAACACCGGCCATCATGCGCGTGGTCCTGGCTTACCGTCGGCCGCTCTGGATGGTGCTCGCGCTGGCGCTCATCTCATGCTCTGCCTTGCTCTGGCTCGCCGGCCGGGTCGCGGCACGGCAGACGCAGCCCGCGCCCGGCCGGGACGCACCCAGCGCAACCGAGCCGTCCAACGTGCACGCCCTGGCGCGGCTCGAGCCCTCCACGGGGCTGGTGATCGTGGGCGCCCGGCCAGGTGCGCGCATCGAGCAAATCCTGGTCGCGGCCCATGCATCCGTCGCCGCTGGCCAGCATCTGGCCATCCTGGAAGGACATGAGCAGGCCGAAGCACAGCTTGCCCTCGCGAAGACCCAGAAGGAGAAGGCCCTGCGCGACCGATCGGTCCAGAAGCAGAAGCTGGCGATCGAACGCGAGCAATTCGACCGGACGCAGAAGGCGAAGCTCGAATCCGCCATGCGTGTCTTCTCGTCAAAGCAGCAACTCGACGAGATCACCAGGCTCTACAAGGAACTCGGGTCCACGCTCAAGGGCAAGGAGCGGTTCGAGCTCGAGGCACGCTACTTCGAGATTCAGACCCGGGCGTTGGAGGGCGAGCTCCAGATCAAGTCGTACCAGGTGGCCCAGGAACTGCTGCCGCGCCAGCGCCGCGCTCGAGGACGCCGAGCTGGGCGATGGCCATCCCGTGCTGGTGTTGCTGGACCGCCAGATTGACCTGGCCGTGGCGGGCGTTGCGCAGACCGAGGTTCGGGCCCCGTCCGCGGGAACAGTCCTCGAGGTCCTGGCACACGCGGGCGAGGTCAGCAGCGGACCACTCCTGGCCCTGGGCGACCTCTCCGCGATAGTCGCCACCGCGGAGGTCTTCCAGAGCGACGTCCCCCGGCTCCGGCTCAGCGACCCGGCAACGGTGTCCATCCTCGGGGACACGGTTGCGGGCAAGGTGACGGCCATCGGCACCATGGTCGGCAAGAACCAGCTCGCGAGCCTCGACCCGCGCGATCTGCAAGACCGCCGCGTCATCAAGGTGACCATCGCGCTGGACCAGCCGGATCCGGCGGCCCGGTTCGTGAACATGCAGGTCGAAGCGTCGATCCGCCCCGGCGGCAGGAACCTCGCCGGCACATCGGCCGCAACCCCGCCCCACGAGTGACAGGCCGCTGAGTGATGCAACCGGAGAAGTTCGCCATCAGAGCATTGCCGTCACCCATGCTTCGCACTCCGCCACTCGCCCTGCGCAATGTGGTCCACGGGGGCAGGCGGTCGCTGGCGGCGGTCTCGGGTGTCGCCTTCTCGCTGACCATGGTCCTGCTCCAGCTTGGATTCCTGGAGGCCGTACGGATCACCGCACGTAACAATTTCGAGCAGATCCTCTTCGACCTCGTGCTGCTCTCGCCGCGGTACGAGCAATTCTACGCGGCCGGTTTTTTCCCCCGTGATCGCCTGGCCCTCGCCCAGGACGTCGACTCCGTGCAGGGCGCCGCGCCGATGTACGCGACGTTCGAGCTCTGGCGGTGCCCGGCTTACCCCGCCGGCAGCACGGTGGCCGATCACGGCGCGGAGCCCTCGCCGGGCCCGCTCACGCGCTGGCTCGCCGGTGCGCGGCTGCCCCGTCCCCTCCAGCGCAGGGAGCTCTTCGTGATCGGGATCGACCTCGCGAAGAACCCCTTCGATGAGCCGATCCGCAGGCACGTCGAGGCCGCCAGGGAGCAGTTCCAGCTCGAGAACCGGGTGCTGCTGAACGAGCAGTCGCATCCCGATTTCGGCTGGCAGATCCGCGACCGTGTCACACACTGGGAACTGGGCAGCCACGCGGTCACTCTGGCCGGCGGCTTCCCCATGCTGCGCGGCTTCGCGGCCGATTCCACCGTGATCTGTAGCGATCTTAACTTCCAGCGGCTGTGCCGGTTCCCACCAGGCCAGGTGAGCTTCGGGTTTCTGCGGGTCAAGCCAGGGCAGGCAGACGCCGCGCATGACGAGCTCCGAAAACGGCTGCCGGCGGACGTGGAGGTGCTGACCCGCGCGGAGATCCTCGACCGCGAGACCGACCACTGGGTGAACCAGACCTCGACCGGCCAGCTCTTCGCCTTCGGTGTCTTGGTAGCCATGGCCGTGGCCGCAGTGGTGGTCTACCAGGTGCTCTCCAACGACGTCCGCGAGCACTTGCCCGAGTATGCCACGCTCAAGGCCATGGGCTACTCTCCGCGCCGGCTGGGGCGCGTGGTGATTGAACAATCGCTCATTTACATGGTAATTTCCTACATGCTGGCTGTCCTGCTGGCCGGCGTGGTGTACCGTGTGACCGAGGAGCTGGCCGGAATCCCCATGCGATTGACTGCCGAAAACCTCTTGATCAGCCTGGGCCTGGCACTCGCGGTGGGCTTCTTCTCGGGCTTGCTCTCGCTCTCCAAGCTCCGCGGGGCCGAGCCGGCTGAGCTTTTCTGAGATGTCCGGCACGGGCCGGCGTTTCTCGAAACGAAACGGAAGGGTGAGGAACGGAAGCGTGCCGCGTCCCCGATCGATCATCCCGCTGGCCTGGCGCAACCTGACGGAGAACAAGCGCAGGCTGCTGGCCTCGGTGGCGGGTACGGCCTTCGCGGTCACGCTCATGTTCATGGAAAACGGCTTTCGCCACGCCATGCTGGACAGCATGGTGAACGTGATCGAGCGCCTCGACGGCCAGATCGTGATTCTCGGCCGTACCCTCTACACTCTGGCCATTCCCTATAACTTCCCGCTTCGCCGCATGATCCAGGCCAAGGGCGTTCCGGACGTGGTGGACGCCAGCCCGGTCTACGTGGTCACGCGATTCGGCTACTGGCGGCAGCCTTCCGATGGCTCGCTCGACCGCATCTGCGTGATTGGCGTCGCCCCCGGCGATGACGTCCTGAATCTCGACGAGGTGAAGCAGAATCGGGTGCGGCTGGGCGAGCCCGACACGGCGCTCGCCGATGCGCTTTCGCGGTCTTCGCGGTTCGGCGAGTTTGCCGCGGGGCAGGTCTCCGAGCTCTCGGGCCACACCATCCGGATCATTGGCCTGTTCAAGCTGGGGATCAACTCACAGTCCAATGGCAACCTGATCATGAGCGATCGCAACCTGCTGCGGATCTTCCCGGATCTTGCCGGCCGCGAAGAGGGGGACCAGAGGGTGACGATCGGCGTGCTCAGGGTTCGCCCCGGTGCCGACATCGCCTCCGTTTGCGGAGCGCTGCGGGCTGCCCTGCCGGACGACGTGCGCGTGCTCACGCTCGAGGAGTTCATCGCCAGGGAGCGCGACTTCTGGGACAAGGTGGCGCCGATCGGCACGGTGTTCTTCATCGGCGTGGTCATGGGATTCATTGTCGGCTGCGTGATCTGCTACCAGGTGCTGTTCTCGGACATCAGCGACCGGCTCGGCGAGTTCGCCACGCTCAAGGCGATGGGATACTCGAACTTTCGCCTCTTCCGCGTGGTGGTGATGCAGGGTGTCTACCTGGCGCTTCTGGGTTACGCGGCGGGCCTGATCGTGAGCGTCCTGCTCTTCGGGTGGGTGCACGAGGCGACCGGCTTGCCCCTGGACCTATCGCGGAACGATCCGCTGGCCATCCTGGCGCTGGCCGTGGTGATGTGCGTGCTCTCCGCCGCCTACGCGGCACGGAAGCTGCTGTCCGTGGATCCTGCCCAGCTCTTCGCCTGACTGAAAGGAGACCCCGCTTGAGTGCCGCCGTCAGCGAGACCGGGACGTTTTCCACGCTCACCTCCGTGGCCGTGATGCAGCCGGCCCGGGCCGACGTGGTGATCCGCGCCGTCCATGTGAACTACGCCTATGGCAAGGGCGAGACCCGCACCCAGGTGCTCTTCGACAACACCCTGGAGATCAGCCGTGGCGAGGTCGTGATCATGACCGGACCGTCCGGCTCGGGCAAGTCCACCTTGCTCACTCTCATCGGCGCGCTCCGCGGCATGCAGGAAGGACGCCTGGAAGTCCTGGGCCGCGATCTCTCCCGCGCGACGGCGGGCCAGCAGGTGGAGCTACGCAAGAATATCGGCTTCATCTTTCAGCAGCACAACCTGTTCAGCTCGCTATCGGCGATCGAGAACGTACGCATGGCGACGGCCCTGCGGCCTGGCAGCGTGACCGAGATGAACCGGCGCTGCGCGGCGATGCTGGAGAGGCTCGGGCTCGGCGATCGTATCGCTCATCGCCCGGCGGAGCTCTCCGGCGGCCAGAAGCAGCGCGTGGCCATCGCGCGCGCCCTGGTGAATGAGCCGGCTCTGGTGCTTGCCGACGAGCCGACGGCCTCGCTCGACGCCGAGTCCAGCAAGACGGTACTCGAGGTCTTGCGGCGCATGGCCGACGGGCCGCTCAGGACCACGGTCCTCCTGGTCACGCACGATCAGCGCGTGATCGACCATGCCGATCGCATCGTGAACATGGTCGCCGGCCGGATCGTGACCAACTCGCTCACCCGCATTGCCGTACGCATCTGCCGTGCCCTGGCCGAGCTGGAAGCGCTCAAGGGGCTCGGTGAGGGGACGCTCTCGCGGATCGCCAGCCGCATGACCGTGGAGACGCGCTTACCGGGCGAAACAATCGTCCGCGAGGGTGAAGAAGGCGACCGCTTTTATGTCGTGGGCTCCGGCATCGCCGACGGCTTTGCCGACGGCGCCTTCGTCGAGGAGCTCTGCTTTGGCGAGAGCTTCGGCATGATCACGGCCTACTTCAAGCGGCCCATTCGCCTGACGGTCGTGGCGCGCACGGAAATGGAGCTGTACGTGCTGCACAAGGACGACTTCCTCAAGGCGCTCTCCGAGGACACGACATTCGAGAACCGCGTGCGCACCGCCCTCATGGCCGCTCCCCAGGCACCTCTTGCCGCGGGCTCGAGTGCATAGACGGGGCGGGATGTATGGTACAGACCGGCCGGCGGCTCATCTGGCCCGCGAGTTCTCCTGCCTCACGGCAGGGGCACGTCCTTGAACTCGAATTCGAGCGGGATGGTGACCACCTTGCTGGGGGTCTCGTAGACGAGCTGGTAATCGGCCGGCTTGCCGGGGGCGTCCACGAACAGGTACTCAAAACCGAGCTTGCCGCCATCGGAGCTGGTGTTGGAAAAGCCGCCGTTGTGGTCGAACTTCGAGCCGTCGGCCCTCTGCAACCAGATCCGGTTGTTGAACAGGCCCTGGCGGTAGCTCTCGAACGCCGGGCCGTCCGCCGGATAGGTCAATTCGACGTTCACCTTCCACACCTGCTCGTCCACTTCCATGTTCTGGAGCGTCACGCTCACGTCGCCCTGGGTCTGGGTGACGTTCGGCTGGGCCAGGCTGGGGAACCGGAAGGTCTTGATGCCGGCCGGCAGGGTGACCTCAGCCTTCACCTGGACACGCGCGAGCTTCACGGCCGAGCGATCGGGCGCCTCGAGATTCAGGTTGATCTCGGCCGCGGGGTTCTCCGGGCGAAGCACCACCTCATTGGACTCCATCATGGTCTGCGGCTTGATCTCGCGGTTCCTGTCGTCCCGCACCTGCACGCCGTCCGCCTTGAGCGTCAAGAGCATGGGGCGCAGCCGGGGCTCCCAGCCAACTTCAAGCTGCGCGTTCGCTGTCGTCATACCCGTTTGCAGGTCGCGGAGCTCGGAGAGCTGTTTGAAGGCGATGCGAAAAGGCCCCTTGTACTGGATGAGCGCCTCTTTCGGGATCGTCCCCGCCGTGATGCCGATCGTGCCGTCGCCGGTGAACGCGTTGAGCGCGACCTCGCCGGCGCGGGCGACGCGGTCGAGCGCCTCAAGAAACGGCAGGTCCTTGATGCTCAGGTCGAAGGCGGGATTGGTGGTCTCACCGCCAAGTTGCTCGCGGATGTCGCTGACGCCGTTGCCGGTCTGCTTCTGGAGCAGGCCGAGTGCTTCGGAAAGACGGATTCCTTTGGCCTGGATGGTCACCTTGCTGGGACCGGTTCCCACATCCTCCTGAGCTTTCCGCAGTGCGGCGCGGATGCGCTCCAGCCGCTCCTTGCGGTCGTTGCCGGCAACGCCTGCGGCGTCGGGCAGCAGGGGCAAGATCCTCGGGCCCAGGTTGATGAGACGCGTTTCGGCCGAATCGCGCGATTCCGGCTTGGGGTCGTCGAGCCGCTCCAGAAGCTGGAGCACCCGGTCCCGCAGCGCCGCGTCGCTCACCTCGCCCTGGGCCCAGACCGGCGATCCGGGCGCCGGCGCCAGCAGGGCCAGCACGGCCAGCAAGCTTCGTACGAGCACTCGATTCATCCAGCGGGCGCGGATCATGGCTCGATTCCCCAGGGCACGAGACAAAGACAAGTGTCAGATTGCCGCAGAAAGCTTATCAAATCGTGGTGATCCGTGCAACGCGCCGGCGCAGAAAGAGGCATGCTGGTCCTTCGCGCTGCGCTTGACGATCTCGCGGCCACACTTGAGAATCAAGCGCACGAGATGACCTGGACTTGCGACGAAAGGGCTTCTGGCATGTGCTGTCGGGGGGCGGTAAGGGGCCACTGCTCATTTTCGAGGCGATATAGGGATTAAGGGGATTACCGCTCCGATCCTGTTTATTCTCGACTGGACGACACTGCGGATCGGGTCGGGCCGTCTCAGGCTCGGACTCAGGGCCCGGTAGGCTTTCGCGGTCTTCCGCGCGGGTGGAGGCTGTATGCCAATCCGAGGTCTCTGGTCGTCGCCAGGGTCCAGATTGGGTTGCCCAGCGGGCGGTCGGGGATCAGAAAAACGGATCAGAAAAATGGGATATCACTAATATCGAATGTTTGTGGCGCAGAAGATAGCTATTCAGTGATGGTCCCTTTCCCTTCCTTGGCCCATTTCCCTTCTTTTCCCTTCTCTGATGACCTGGAAGCCCTTTACACCCAGCGCAAGCTGCGCCAGTCCGATGTCAAAAGTTGGCGGCGAGTAAGCTCACGTCCACCTGGAAATAGTCCGCGAACTTACGAATCATCTGGCGGCTCAGATGCTTCTTCCCCGCGAGGATCTCGGAGATCGTGGACTTGGGGACCATCGTGTCCCTGCTGAGCTGCGCCTGTGTCACGCCCTTGGCTTCCATCAAATGGCGCAGCATGTCAGCGTCCGAAGCAGGCTCGATCGGGTCGTGTTCGTCCTCGTATGCGGCAACGAGGTCGCTGAGCGCGTCGAGGTACATTTCCTCTCCAACCTTGAGCTCGCCTCGCGCAAGAAGCTGGTCCATGACTTTCTGCGATTCTTGAAGCTGCTCGTCCGACTTGATCGAAGCAAGTGGAAAGGCCGTCACAAGCTTGAGGTACACGTCACGCCCTGCCCCCTTGAGACTGAACTTCGTGTTTGCCGTCATGGTCGTTTCCTTGTAGTGGGCGGCCTGGTCGGGACTGTCTTCTTGCTCTGCGATGGTGGAAGTGTCTCAAAACACCCACATTCGCCCTTCCACCTGTCTTCGTCGTATTCGCCGTGAGTCATCACCTTCAGGACATACACCTTCTGGGTCGCGTAGTGAATGCGGCTTATCAGCCGGTACTTGTTGCCGCCGATATTGAAGACGATGCAGTCGCCTATAATCCTTGCACTTGCGAATGAGGCTTTCACATCTCCCCAAGATTGCCACGAGATCGTCTTGCTGTTGACGTGCGTATACCACGCCCGGAGCGGTCCTCTGGCATCCTCGTGACCCGGAGACTCCCAGAACTGCTTCAGACGAGCCTTGGAGACAACTCGCATCCGCGACTCCTGGTTTTGCCATCAGACAGTATTCTCGTTCGCAGATCACGAACGGTCAAGGCGGAAGTTCGCAAAACGCGAACGATCTTGCACGAATCGAGAAGAGCCGCTGCAGGGTCAGCGCGAGGTTCACGGCGGCGCCGCACGGGCAAGAAGTCCTGACTTCGCCATCGGAAGAAAAGCCAGCGGCCAGGAAGTTCGCAGGCGCCGGGCCGTCCGGCCGTAAACTGAAGGAGGACGACACCGTGCGGAAGCTGCCTGGTAATGGGATCGACGGTGCACACGAGCGCACGGCCCATGACCTCGGGCAGCGGGTGCGGTCGGTCCGGCTGGCGGCACAGCGGGACGCGATTCGCCAGCGACTCACGCGAGCAAGCGGCCGAACGAAGCCAATCCAGAATAACATTATAAGTTTCAGTTTGACAAGGAGTTAAGTTCGGTACCTTGGTCCCGCGGCGAGAGCGAACGGACCCAATTCCGACGAGGGAGGAAGGCGGCCAGAAGCGCGTGACTGAGGGCCGGTGATGGAGATGGCTCACCGCAAGAAATCACCCCCGGCCTGCAATCAGCCGCGCTTGACGATCTCGCGGCCACACTTGAGAATCAAGTCGCTCGAGATGACCTGGACTTGCGACGAAAGGACTTCTGGGATGCGCTGCCGCGTGTGGGAAAGCGAAAGCAAGACGATGAGGAGAGCCGGGCTGTTCGCGGGACGCCTGCTGAGCTGCGCCGTGGCCTGCTGGCTGACGTTTCAGGCCGCGCTCCATGCGGACGACCGGGGGTCGGACACGACTGCTCATCGGGTGACGTCCGCGCTGGCACCGGCCGAGCAGCGGTTGCGCGCCGACGTGACGTTCCTGGCAGCGGATGCCCGCGAGGGACGAGCGCCGGGGAGCAAGGGCATCGAGGACTCGGCACAGTACATCGCCACGACCTTTCAGAAGCTGGGACTCAAGCCGGCGCCGGGAGCCGACAATTACTTCCAGAAGTTCAAGCTTTCCGGCCGGCCCACCCTGGGCAAGCCCCAGGAGCTGGCCGTCCGTGCCCCTGGCGGTAGGGTGTTGACGGCGGAGCTGAAAACCGAGTTCAGTCCGCTGGCAATCGGCTCCAGCGGCTCGGCGGAGCAGATGCCCATCGTCTTCGCCGGCTACGGCATCACGGCGAAGGACAGCGCCTTGCAGCTCGATTATGACGATTACGCCGGGATGGACGTGCGCGGCAAGGCCGTGCTGATCATCCGCCGTGAACCTCAGCAGGACCGCGACGACAGCCCCTTCGCCGGCAAGCGGACGAGCGACTACGCCACCTTCCGGCACAAGGCGACCAACGCCTTCCAGCACGGCGCAGCGGTGGTGCTGCTGGTGAACGACCTGGCGGGGCTGCGCGGTGAGGAGGACCGGGTTCTGGGACTGGCCGCGGCGGGTCCCGAGGTGATCACCGCCCTCCCCTTCGCGATGGTGTCGCGTCATTTCGCGGACGAGGTCCTCTCCGCCGCTGGCGCGCCGGGCCTCGCCGAGCTGGAAAAGCAGATTGATGCCGACCTGAAGCCGCGGTCGCGATTGCTCGAGGGGGTGAGCCTGGACGCGAAGCTGGCCATCGACCGTCCCTCGGTGGAGACCGAGAACGTGATCGGCGTGCTCGAGGGTTCCGGCCCCACGGCGGACGAGACCGTCATCATCGGCGGGCATTATGACCACCTTGGCCGCGGCGGGCTCCTGTCTGGATCGCTGGCATTCCTCTCATCCGAAATTCACAACGGTGCCGACGACAATGCCTCGGGAACGGCGATGGTGCTGGAAATCGCGCGGCGGCTGGCGGCCCGGCGCGATCCGCTCCCCCGCCGGGTCGTCTTCATGGCGTTCTCCGGCGAGGAGCGTGGGCTGCTTGGCTCTCAGTATTACGTGGAGCACCCGCTCTACCCCCTTGCCACCACGGTGATGATGGTCAATTTCGACATGATCGGCCGGCTCAACGGCAAGAACGAGCTGACCATGATCGGCACGGGGACCAGTCCGGGGATCGACCCCCTGGTCGAGGTCCTGGGCAAATCCACAGGCCTGGTCATCAAGAAGGTGGCGGGCATGACCGACGGCTTCGGCGGCAGCGATCATCAATCCTTCTACGGCCACGGCATTCCGGTGCTCTTCGCCTTCACGGGCATTCACTCCGACTACCATCGCCCCAGCGACGATTCGGACAAGATCAACTACGCGGGCATGGCGCGGATTGCGGACTACATGGAGCTGATCGTGCTTGACCTGGTGCGCCGGCCCGAGCGTCCCGCGTTCACGCGGCTGGCCGTTCCGGGGCGGAACACCCGCGCAGGTCAGCCAGCCTCGGCATCGGCCTCGGCCGGGATGGCTGTGACCCTGGGGGTCATGCCCGACTATGCCGACGAGGCCAAGGCCGGCATGAAAATCAACGGCGTGCGCGAGGGCGGTCCCGCGGCGAAGGCCGGGCTCAAGGGCGGCGACACGATCATCCGCATCGGCGGCAAGCCCATCGCGACGATCTACGACTACATGGAAAGCCTCAGAGGCTACAAGCCGGGTGACAAGGTGGATGTGGTCGTGCGCCGCGATGGGGCCGTGGTCAGCCTGCACGCCGAGCTTGGCGGCTCGGCGGCCCGGCCGAGGAACTAAATAGCTCCCCGTAAGAGGGAAAGTGTGGAACGGCCGCCCTCGGCCGTCCTGAGCCAGCCGAGGGCGGCTGGCCCACATTCCAAGAGGCGAGGATCTATTTAGCCAATCGCAGGCCCGGCCTTCGACCCGGTTGAAGCGGGAGCTCCCCATGACGGCAGGCATCTCTCGGCGTGCCATCGACCTTGCACCGTTTCTGTTGACTTGCCTGCTGGGCATCGCCGGGTGCGGAGGCGACCGGGGCGCGGGCCTCGCGTCGCAGGTCGTCGAGTCCGTCCTCGCAGGTCCCGATGTGGACGTCTTGCGGATCGCCACCACCTGGGCCCGGCCAGCACAGCAGACGCTGGAACGTGAGTTCCAGAGCCGGAGCACGGGCCCGAAACCGGTGAAGATCGTCTGGATCGACGTCACACCGGGCACGCGTCTGGGCCGCGTCTGCAATCGGGTCCTGCCGGTAGACGTCGTGCTGGGCGGACCGGTCACGGAGTACCTGCGGCTGGACCGGGAGGGACGGCTGGAGCCGGTCGACGGATCGGGCTCGAGGGGCTGGGTGAGCGGCGTCTGGCGGCAGGCGACGCCGGGACCGGCCGGCGCGACCGGACACGATGTCCTCGCGTTGGACGATCCCCGCGTCGACCCACCCACGCTGGCCTGGTTTTCGGCGGAGCTGCGCCAGGGCAAGTGGAGCGACGGCTACGCCCGGCTGGTGGAGCTGGCAGCGCGGGCGTCCTGTCCGACCGGCTGGCAAAGCGGAAGTGCCGCGGCCGCACTCCAGCGCGGTGAGGCCCAGCAGGGCCTTGCCGTCACGGCGGCGGTTCCACCCGATCCCCTCGGTTCCGCGGCTCCCGCCGTTCCTTTCCGCGAGGGGGCGGCCGTGCTGCGCGGAAGCCGCCACGGGCGGCAAGCGCGCTTGTTCCTGAGCTTTCTGGTCGAGCACCATGGTGCCGGGCTCCAGGAGGAGGCTTCGGATATCGATCCCGGGCGGAACGACCTGCTGGCCGACCTGCTGGGCTCCGTACTGGTGGATGCCCGCGACGAGTTGCTGATCGCCAGCAAGGCGATGCCGCGAGCGGATGACGCCGCCGTGGCTCGCATCCGCGGCTGGCTCACGGAGCCGCCCCCCTGGCCGCCGGCATCGATTGGCAAGTTACAGGCGCAGGGCGGTGAATCCGCACTCGGCCTGTTGCAGGAGCTGACCCGGCAGATCGTTCCCGATCCCCAGGTTCGCCTCTGGCTGGTGCAGAGCTGGCTCCAGCCGGCCCGGCCCATCGATGAGGCCTTGCTGGAGCAGCTTGCCTCCGCGGAAGACGGCCGACTGGTGCGCGAGCCGAGGTTTCGCGCCTGGCTGCGTGCCGAGTGGACCGCGTGGGCACGCCAGCGCTACCGGCGGATTGCGCGGCTGGCCAGCGGCCGGAGCCCGGCCGGGAAGCCGGAGCCTGCTCGTTCTCCTTGACCTCCCGATCGTTGCTCGATCCTCCAGGAAAGCTCTGGTTCATGACGCGCCTCATCATCGAAGGGCTGGTCAAGCGGTACGGGCAGGTCGCCGCCGTGGATGGCGCATCGCTGCAAATCGCACCCGGGGAGCTCTGCGCGGTGCTCGGTCCGCCCGGGGCGGGCAAGACCGTACTCGGCCGCGTGCTCGCAGGGCTGGAACCGCGCGACGACGGCGAGATCTACCTGAGCGACCGGATCGTCCACGCCATGCCGGCACACGAGCGCAAGGTCGGCGTGGTCTTTCCGGACCTGGCCCTCTGGCCGGGGATGACCGTGGCCGAGAACGTCGCTTACCCGCTCAAGGCGCAGGGGATGAAGCGTCCCTTGCGGGTGCAGCGGTCCAGCGAGTTCCTCAATCTCCTGCGGATCGACAGCCTGGCGGGGAAGCGCCCCGAGCAGCTCACTGCCTCGCAATCGCTGCGGGTGGCGCTGGCGCGGGCAGTAGTCACCGGGCCGGAATTGCTGGTGCTGGACGAGCCACTGGAGTGCATCGAGCCGCGCGGCCGCGAGGAAGCCTGGGACGAGATCCGCCGCCTCCGCGGCGAGCTCGGTCTCACCACCTTGCTGCTCACCCGCTCGGTCCCTGAGGCGCTGGCGCAGGCCGACCGCCTGGCCGTCATGGACCTGGGCAAGATCCTCCAAGTTGGACTCCCGGAAGAGCTGTACAACCATCCGAACGATGTCTTCGTGGCCCGCCTGCTTGGCCCCGCCAATCTCCTTCAGGGCCAGATTGATGGGAATGGCAGCGAATCGCGCCGCGAGGTCGTGGTACGTACGCCTCTGGGCAGACTGGTGGCCAGGGCGGCCGCGGGCACGCCGGTGCTGGCACAGGGCACGCCGGTGACCATCGCGATCCGCCCCGAGGCCCTGTCGCTGGGTCCTTCGATTCCACCCGAATGGAACCGTTTTCCCGCGACGATCGAGCGTATACTCTTTCAGGGGGCCATGCGCCAGGTGGACCTGCGCGGCCCGGGCGACTGGCCGATCACCGCTCGGGTGCTCCAGAACCAGTCGCCAGGCCTGCGTGAGGGCCAGAGCCTGACCCTGTCCGTGGCTCCGGAATTCGTCGCCCTGTTGCCGGGGAAGTTCGCGGTGGGGACCGGGGCGTGAGCAGTCAACCGGCGAAGCGCCGTCATCATCCAGACCCTCGTTTTCTGACTTGCAAGTGAATTCAGAGCGATGAGCGATTCTGCGTCCAGCGATCACATAAGGCGCATCTATGGCTTCTCCATTTCCCGGCATGGATCCCTACCTGGAACAAGAGGTTCTCTGGCATGACTTCCACGAACGGGTTGTTCCCGCCATGGCTGCCTATCTCACACCCCAGGTTCTACCCCGGTACATCGTCCTGATTGACGAGAATGTGTACTTGCACGATCTCCCTGGTGAGAGTCTCCGTGGTGTGGGTCGTCCCGATCTGCCTGTTGCCCACGGATGGAACTTCGGGGTTCCGGAAGCGGGCGCCTGGGTCATTGAAGCGCCCGCCGACGTCGTCTTGCCGGAACTGGATTTCGAAGGCGAGTCTTTCTTGCAGATTCGCGACCGCCAGAGCCGCGAGCTCGTCACCGTTGTGGAGCTGCTCAGCCCGACCAATAAACGCGCAGGCGATCACCGCGGACAGTGTTTGAAGAAGCGTGGAGAGATCTTGAAAAGCTCGGCACACCTCGTCGAGATCGATCTATTGAGGGGCGGGTCTCCGCTCCCTCCGATCGATCGGCCCGCCGGCCCTTTTTCTGTTCTTGTGAGCCGGGTGGAAACGCGTCCCAGGGCCGGTTTCTGGCCCTTTGGACTCCGTGACCCCATGCCCACGGTTCCTGTTCCCCTCAAGGCGGGTGATTCCGATGCCAGGATCGACCTGCGCGCGATCCTCGACCGGGTGTACGACGAGTCGGGCTATGGATACTTCTTGTACGATCACGAGCCCGACCCGCGGCTGGGTGAAGATGACGCGGCCTGGGCCAGATCGTTCATGACCGAACCTGCCCGATGACGCGACGAAATCGCTCTACATTTTCATATACGAATCACGACCTTGCCGAAATGACTGCCGCTTTCCATGTACTTGAGCGCGGCGATGACGTCGTCGAACTCGAAGACGCGGTCGATGACCGGGCGCAACTGATTCGCCGCGATGGCCTGCGTCATGCTCTCGAACATGGAGCGTGAGCCGACGAAGATTCCCTGCACGCGGATGTTACGCATGAGGATGGGGGTCGGGTCGACCTCGCCGGCCCCGGTGAGCACGCCAATCAGCGCGATGTAGCCTCCCATGCGGACCGCACGCAAAGATCTGGGCAGAGTCCCCGCGCCGCCGACCTCCACAACCTGGTCCACGCCCACTCCGCCCGTCTGCTCGCGCACCACCTTGTGCCACTCGGGGACGGTCTTGTAGTCGATCAACACCGCGGCGCCCATGTCCTTGAGCCGCTCGAGTTTCTGGTCGCTGCTCGAGGTCGCGATGACTTTGGCTCCGGCGAGCCGGGCGAACTGGAGTGCGAAGATCGAGACCCCGCCAGATCCCAGGGTGAGCACGGTATCGCCCGGTTTGACCGCGCCGCCGACCACCAGCGCGTGCCACGCCGTCACCGCCGCGCAGGGAAGCGTGGCCGCCTCCTCGAAGCTCAGGTATTCCGGGATCCGGACCAGTGCCTCCGCCGGGAGCACCACCTCCTCGGCCAGCACGCCGTCGACGTTGCCGCCCAGCGCGGAGTGTGCCTTGGCTTCGTCAAGGCCGCCGCCGATCCAGTCCGGCATGAAGCTGCACATCACGCGATCGCCGGGCTGCACCCGTGTGACCCCGGCTCCGGTGCCGGCCACCTCGCCGGATCCGTCCGAGAGGGGAATCCGCGGCAACATCAGCCGGGGGTTGTACTCGCCTCTGGCGATCATCAGGTCGCGGTAGTTCAGTGACACCGCCCGGATCCGCACCAGCACCTGCCCATGTCCGGGCACTGGCGAGGGCAGGTCTTCGCGCCGGATCGAGTCCGGACCGGTGAGAGCGTGCAGGCGATAGGCTTTCATGGCTTGCTCCTGGCGGCTGAGCCGTCCCTGGCCGGTACCGTGCAACTGGCCAGGAGGCTGCGGTACTGCTAGGATGACATGCCGATGATGCCTCCGCGAGAGCTTTTTTCACAGGTCAAGGGATGCTGGGACGTGCGATTTCCCGGATGTTCGAGTTCGCGCTTTGCCTGGCGGTACTGGCTCCGCTGCTGGCACTCGTTCCCGCGACCGTCTGCGACATCGGACCGGCGCCTGACTCGCGCGTAAGGCTCTCGCTGTTCCCTGCGGCACTGACGGCGCTCGATCCGCTGGTCCGGACCAGTCTCTGGAACAGCGTGATGGCAGCCCTGGTCATCACGGTTGCTGCGCTTGTGATTGGCGTGACACTTGGCCGACTGGCCGACGGGCCAGGGTTCTGGGGCCGCCCGGTCCTCTGGGCCGCTGTGTCCGCACCTGCGGTCTTTGCCCCTGCCTTCCTGGCGCTCGGGGTGGTGGCACTCTGCGGCCCGGAGCCGGCACGCCGTCTCGTGGCCATTGCGGTAGCGCTCGGCATTCCAGAAAGCGAATCACAGGCGACGTGGCGGTGGGTTGCCTGGGTGTGGGGCGCGACCATCCAGGGTGCCGCGGTTGTGGGCTGGACCACCCGGTCCGTGCTTCGACATTCCCAGGGCCATGCCGCGGACGCGGCGCGGCTCGGCGGCATGCGGCCGCTCAAGGCCTGGTGGACGCTGACCTGGCCGGTGCTGAGTCCGTCACTGGCACGTACGGCTTGCCTTGTTTTCGTGATCAACCTGGCGGACCCAGGCGCTCCTTTGCTCCTGGGCCTGCGCAGAACTCTCGGTTTCCAGATCACCGCGTCCTTGCTCGGCCCGGACCCGTTTCCCAGGTCGACTGTGATGGCCTGGATGATCGCGGCGATTGGACTGGCCTGCGGATTGCTGGCAGCGCGGGCCAGTAGCTCAAGAGCCGCACCGGGCATGGCCGAGCGAACCGGGTACCGGCCGGTCGACGTTCCCAGGTCCCGTGCGGCCTGGCCGCGCGTATTGCTGTCATGGCTCATGCTTGGCGGCTGGTCGCTGCTGGCATGGGCACCTGTGCTCGGGCTCCTGCGGCTGGGCTCGTTGCCGGTGGCTGCGACGGAAGGCGCTCTTCCGGCCGATGGACTGTCCATCATCGCCCTGCTGCGGCGCTGGACTGCGGAACCCGCCGGCGCCTTGCTGGCACGCTCCGCGCTGGTGGGGCTGGTGGTGGGAGTGGCCGCCTGGGTGCTGGCATGGCGTCCGTGTCGCGAAAGCTGCGGACCCAGCGCGCGCCGGCGGCGCCATGCGGCACTGCTTGTGGCCATGCCTCCGCTGGCGGTGGGCGTGGGGATCCTGGCTCTCGGTCAAACCGCCTTGCTGGGTGCGCGATACTGTTCCGGGACCCTGTACGCACCCGGGGCCGTATACTGGCTGCAAGGGATTGCCGTGGCCTTCGACCCCGTGGCGTGCCCGGGTCTGGCACTCTACGCCGGCGTCATGCTGGCGTGCCTGCCGCGTGGGATCGCTGGCCGTCCGGCAGGCTCCGGGCGGGAACAGGCCGTTGCGCACCAGCTCGACCAGCTTCGTCTCTGCGGGGCTGTCCGCACGCGCGCCGCAGGACAGATCTGGAGCCGTGCCCGCGGGATCTCGCCTCGCCTGATCCTGCTCTGGGGCGTGCTGACGGCAACGGCTGTCTCGCCGGCCATGGTGCTGGTGCCGTCGCTCCAGGAGAGTCCCCTGGGGCCAGGCATCGTGATGCTGGCCAACCAGCCTGGCGATGCCCGTCGCCAGGCAGCCGCGCTGGCCCTCGGAGCGCTGGCCCTCAACGCGCTGGTGCTTGGGTGGGCGACATGGCGGCAGGAGCGCACCTGTCTCGAGGCGACCGACCTGCTGTGAGGTCGACGACCCCGGTGGTCACTCGACGCATGAGCATCTGACCGTGTAAGATTGAAACCTGAAGATCAACAACATCCAAGGCGGAGTGGAGGCCGAGCGGCCCCGATCGGTGCAATGGACATGGCGAAACTGGCCGTCGAGGACGGGACGGTCTTCACCGGCCGGGCCTTCGGCGCGCGCGGAGAGGTGGACGGCGAGGTCGTGTTCAACACGAGCATGACGGGCTACCAGGAGATCCTCACGGACCCCTCCTACCATGGCCAGATCGTCACCATGACTTACCCGGAGATTGGCAATTACGGGATCAATGAAGCAGACCTGGAGAGCCGTCGTCCCTGGGTCAGGGGGTTCGTGATCCGCGAGCTGAGCAGCCGGGTGAGCAACTTCCGCGCTCAAGAATCGCTCGAAGACTTTCTCGATCGGCACGGCATCGTCGGTATCGAGGCCGTGGACACCCGCGCGCTGGTGCGGCTGACGCGCGTCCGCGGCGCGATGAAAGGGATCCTCTCGACGACCGACCCGGACGACGCCAGTCTTGTGGACAAGGCAAGGAAAAGCCCGGGACTGGTCGGCCGCGACCTGGCCCGCGAAGTCATGCCGCGGGAATCGTTCACCTGGGAGCCCGGCCTTGACCGGCAGTTCTTCTTCGATCCGCATGGGGCCAGGGGGCCGCGCAAGGGCGCCACAACGACCGGTTCGCCGCTCGCGGCCTGCCCGCACGTCGTGGCCCTCGATTTTGGCATGAAGTGGAACATCCTGCGGCACCTGGTCGACATCGGCTGCCGGGTGACCGCGGTTCCCGGCTCGACGCCCGCACAGGGCATCCTTGATCACCAGCCCGATGCCATCTTCCTTTCCAACGGGCCGGGAGATCCCGGTGCCCTGACGGAAGCCACCACCACCATCCGGACCCTGATCCGCACGGCCGCGGAATCGCGGGGGATCCCGATCTTCGGGATCTGCCTGGGACACCAGATCCTTGGCCAGGCCTTCGGCGGCAAGACCTTCAAGCTCAAGTTCGGGCACCGAGGCGCCAACCACCCCGTGCGCAACGAGCTCACCGGCAAGATCGAGATCACCACGCAGAACCACGGATTCGCGGTCGACCCCGCCACGCTGCCGGCCGACGTCGAGCTCAGCCACGTGAACCTGAATGATCAGACGCTCGAGGGGATGCGGCACCGGCGGCTCCCCATCTTCAGCGTGCAGTATCACCCGGAAGCCTCGGCCGGCCCGCACGACAGCCAGTACCTCTTCGATGAGTTCCGGTCGATGATGTGAGAATCAGGTGCTCGTCTTGCTCCTGAGCTGCTTCTTGAGCCAGGCGATTTCCTCGTCGTTCAGAGGTGGGTCAAGCGGCTTGCGATAGTCGATGCTGCGGTCGTATCGAGATCCCTCGTAGATCGATTCGATCATCGGCTGAAGGTCCAGGGTAATGTCGGGATCGCGCTTGGCCAGCGGCACGGGTAGCGAGGGCACCCGCGTTTGAAAGTGGACCGGCCAGACCCGGCAGGAACCATGTTTTCTGGCATGAGCGACCAGGAACGTGTAGGGACTCTCCGGCCATGCGTCGAGCATCGGCATGCGTTGGCCAGCACGCAGCAGATCGATCTCGACCAGGTTCGTGTCCCCCAGGAACAGGTTCTGCCGCTTGCGGACATAAAGATCCCAGCCGGCCGAGTTGGGGCGCTTGTTCGACGGCGAGAGGACCTCGATGCACGTCACGAGGCGTTGCTCGGGCGTCGCCTCGTAAATCTCGACGAAGGCCTCGCGATGTTCCTCTTCAACGAAGGCACGCATGAGAACGGGTTCGCCATTCCGCGTTGCCTCGGCCACGGCGGCTCCGCCGTTCCGCCCTGCGCTCTTCTTGCGCCCCTTTGTCGTGACACTGACATCGGGAACAAACGGGCGGCTCTTCCTGGCCCCCTGCTCGAACAAGATCACGTACGATCTTTCTCCGGCACGCACAAGATAGCGCTCAGGTGCCACCCGTGCCAGCGCGTGCTTGATCTCCAGGATGAGCTCATTGTGAAAGTCACCCCACAGTCCGCAACCTTCGATATAGGGATCCATCCCTGGAAACGGCGAACCCATGAGAGTCTCCCCGGGTTGAGCGGTCCCGGCTCGTTCATGCCACGTCCAGAGCCCCTGCGTTCCTCGGTGCCACACTACCACTTTTTTGCCTGCTCATCCCGGGTTCGCCAGGTGTTTTTCAGAGCCGAGGCGGATTCACTCTAACGAAAACCTCATCTGGGGTATGTCTTCAGTGTGGCGAAAGACCGAGCCGCCTCACTGCGAGGAGCGAGCCGTTGGAGCACGAAACGGAGCCGCGTCTCGTTGACCGGGCCTCACGCGAGGCGTTCGTCCGGGCCCACTACGCCGCACTCTATCGCTGGTTTTGCCGGCTCACCGGCTCTCCGGATCGGTCCGCCGACCTGACCCAGGAGACATTCGTCGGCTTCTGGGGTGGACTTGACCGGTCTCCCCCGCAGGTCAGCCCGAAGGCCTGGCTGTATTCCATCGGCCGGAACCTCTGGCGGAAGCAGGCGCGTGACCGCCGGGAGTACAGGCCCGCAGTGCTTTCCGAGATCCCTGGCCCCGAGCGTACGGCAGAGCAAGCGGCAATGGATCGCGAGTTCCAGGCGGCCGCCGAGCTGGCCGTGCGCGAGCTGCCCGGAGACCTCCGAGAGGCGTTCACGCTCCGTTTCTGGCAGAACGCGGATTACGAGGAAATTGGAATCATCCAGGGGGTCTCAGCGGGGCTCGCGCGCTGGCGCTACTTCGCCGCGAAGCGCCGGCTCACCTCCAAGCTCGCGTCCTGGGACCCGTCTCTGCGGCCCACAAGGGAGGATCAACATGCTTCATGATCATGATTGCGAGGAACCAAAGCCCCCGCCTGGCGGACTTGAAGCCCGATTGCAATCGCTCGCCGCTCCGCCCGTTCCTGGCAACCTGCTCGACCGCTGCCTGGCGACCATTGACCATGCCGAGGAGACGTCAATTCGCCCGATAGCGGTCGCCCTCTGGTCCTGGAGGCGGTTCGCTGCCGTGGCGGCCGCGGTCCTCTTTCTTGGCCTGGTCGGCTTCCTGGCCCGGCCGCGCAACGCGACTGCGGCCGGCTTCCTCCAGTCGGTGCGATCCACCTGGACCGAGGTGCCCGCGTGCCATCGCGTGGTGATCTTGAAGGGGCCGGCGATCGATCGCACCGAGGAGACGTGGTATGCCCGCGGCAAGGGCGGGCGCAGCGAGACACGCTCGGGCGGAACGGTCAAGGGCGTGGTGGTCAACAACGGCCGCTGGGAATTCCGCTGGGACGTGCCCGGTCGACTCGTCGCGGCCTGGTCGACCCGGCTCCTGGGCCGGCAAAGCGAATTCGAGCACGCCGGCCTGATACAGAACAACGAGGCACTGGTGCACTGGGCCGAGACGCACAAGGCGGATATCCGCATCGAGCAAGACACCTATCAGGGACGTGCCGTGCGCAAGGTCACGCTGCGCTGGCCCGGTGCAGGCGACGCGAATTCCAGGCCTCAGGTCGATACCATCTGGTTCGATCCCGATTCGCTCCTGCCCCTGCGGCAACGCTCCGAGCAATGGGACGGGATGATCAGCGAGGCCGTCTACGACTACCCGGCGCGGGGAATGTACCGGCCGACCTGCTCGAGTTCCACACGCCCCCCGACGTGACGCTCGAGATCAATGATCCCGACCTGGGACGCCAGGTCTATTCCGAACCCCGAGACAGCACGCCCAGACCATCCGACCGACCCTGAACGACCGGGAGACCACCGATGAACCGAATCCAGGTGAAACAGATCAGCACCCTCTTTCTGGGGGCCTCGGCGCTTGCGGCCGGGCTGGCCTTCGCCGCCCGCGAGCAGGCTCCGGAATCAGCGGAGACCCGCGCCATCAAGGCGCAGCTCGCGCACCAGGTCGAGCGGATCAAGAGCCTTGAGGTTCACTACAAGCTGGAGACCACCAGCAACCTCAGTCCCGACAAGCTGCGCGCTCTCCCGGAGTACATGAACCAGATGTTCCTGCCCAGCGACGAGTGGGACGAGGCGTTCAAGGGTCCGATGCGGTACCGGCGGCAGATCCAGCCTGAGCACGTCACCTACCTGTCTTCCGTCGACGAGAACGGCCTGTTCGTCCCGACCGAGCCCGCGGCCGACGCGCCCCCGCTCATCAAGGAGAACCAGAAGAAGCTCAAGGAGCAATACGACCGGGCCATCGCCAGCATGAAGGCCAACGAGGCTCGGGGGGCCAAGATCATGCGCAGGCGTGACCCGTCCGTGCGCCCGCGGAGCGACCAGGACGTGACGTACGGCTACAACGGGAAGACGCTCTGGAGCCGCAGGGCGATAGAACCGAAGGGCTTCTCCTACGAGGTCTGGTCGACCACCTCGCAGCCGAACTTCTTCCAGGTGTCCTCCTACCTTGGTGCCGTGGGCCTGCACGTCCCTGACCCCGCGGGCAGCGAACCTGCGCAAGAGTCAGGCGATCTTCCAGCTCGCTGAATGGATCAAGAACCACTCGTACGAGCTGGAACCGAAGACCCAGGTCGTCGACGGCGCAACCTGCGTGGTCCTGAAGGGGAACCTGAATTCGTTCATCGAGCCCGGCTTCTTCAAGGGCGAGTACACGGACCGGATCTGGCTTGACCGCGACCACGGCCTGGTGCCGCGGAAGCGCGAGATGGCACTCGACGGCAGGGTCCATAACCGCTGGATCACGGCAGACCTGAAGCAGGTCGAGCCGGGGATCTGGCTGCCCATGACCATCCGGCGAGAGAGCTTCACCGCCAGGCCGCATCCCGATCTCAAGGACAGGCCGGTCATGCTCGAGGAGATCCATGTCCAGAGTCTTACGGTGAACAAAGTTCCCGACAACCGCTTCGACATGCTCCCCCAGAACGGCGACGCCATCATCGATCTGCGGGGACGGTTCTGATGCGCGGGACGTTTCCGGGGCCCGGCTGACCGTGGAGTGTCAGCTCGGCCCCGTTCTCAGGAACACCCGCACGAAGCCGTGGTACTGGTACCCCGGCTTGTACCGCGCCTGGGTCTTCTGCACCGCCACGATCTCCTCCTTGATTCGCTTCATCGCAGCCTGTAACTCGCCGGCTTTCCCATCATCCTCCCCGGCCGAAGCCTTCCCGGTGGCGATCCGCTGACGCAGTTCCCCGTATTCCTCATAAGTGGCGACCCATCTCTCCTTGAGCCGGGGCAGCTCATCCCGAGCCGCGATCTCTTCGCGTTTCTCGGCATCGGTCTGGGCGGGTTTACCCAGATGCCCCGCGCAGAGGTCGCCCAGCAAGAGGTCGAGCTTGCCGTCGCCGTTCCAGTCCGTCACGCAGACCTTCGCCCGCGCTCCCCACTGTCCCGGCTTGCGCGCCGCGTCGTAGTTCCAGCCCAGCTTGCTGGCAGAGACGAGCGTTTGCGCCGCGGCCAGCCGCGGTGAGCCTGGCTTGCCTACATTGCGAAACCAGACCACGCTGCCATCGCCGCAGCCGATGACCAGGTCGGTTCTGGCGTCGTCGTCCCAGTCGGCCACGACCGGAGCGCTATCGCCAGAAGCCATGGCAATCGGCTCTCCGGCGGCCTCGAGCCGACCCGCAGTAACGAACCGAGGCGAGGACGCCGGGCCGAGATTGCGCAGGAGATGAACCTCACCCAGGATGTTGCCCACGATCAGGTCGCAATCGCCGTCCCCGTCCCAGTCGCAAGCCGAGGCCGAGGCCGCATGGCCGACGTTCACGGCCATTCCGGAAGCTGCCAGGAGAGTCACGCCGGCGGCGAACCTGCCCTGGCCCAGGCCGCGAAACCAGAAGATCTCACCAGGCCAGGAGCCGGAGAGGACATCGAGTCTGCCGTCACGATCGAGGTCCACCAACTGTGGAGTGAAGCCGATGCATCACCCCGCCGGGACGGTCCCGACCCTGCCGCCGGCCTCGAACCACTCGTAGCCATCGAACCGGGGACTCGCATTCGTACCGAGGTTGCGGTAGATCCTCATCCGCCCGTCGTCAAACTGGCCGACAAGGAGGTCCTTGACGCCGTCTCCGTCCACATCGCCGTAGCAAGGAGCGGCGTGGCCGACCCGTGCCACATCCACTGCCTGCCCTCCGGCCAGAACGTGCACAGGCGGGGCCAGGTCCCCGGCATGGCTCATTTTTGCGGCCGTGATGGCCCACAGCAGGGCTGTGAATCCGACAAGAACTGTGCGCATCGATCCACCCTTTCGCTTGCGGCAGCACTCGCCCATCCGCACCATGTCCCGATTCGTACCGGTATCGCGCCGAGGCGGATGGCCGGGCACCCTGCGTCGGGTTGAAGCGGAAAGCTCAAGGCGCGCAAACCCGGCACCTCGATTCCAGTATGGCCAAAGCGAGCGCGGGACGAAAGAGGTGCGGACCGCCGCGATTGACGACGCAGAATCCCCGCGTTACCCTGTAACTTTACAATGCCAAGCGACTGGCGACGGTCGCCGACTGGATCGGAGCGGAATGCCGTGGGCTCGAGCTGCGTCGTGGGCCTCCAGTGGGGCGATGAGGCCAAGGGAAAGATCGTCGATTTGCTGTGTGACCAGCACGACGTGGTCGTCCGCTATCAGGGAGGGGCCAACGCGGGTCACACGGTGGTGCACGAGGGGGTGACCTACAAGCTCTCGCTGGTTCCCACCGGCATCCTGCGTGCGGGAATTGATTGCGTGATTGGCAACGGAGTGGTCATCCATCCCCCGGCGCTCCTGAAGGAGATCACCCGGCTCGAGTCGCAAGGCGTCCATTTTGGCGAGCGGCTTCACATCAGCGACCGGGCGCACGTCATCTTGCCGTACCATTTGGCGGAGGAGCGCCTCACAGAGGAGTCGGCGTCGAAAGCCGACCACCTGGGAACCACGCTCCGTGGCATCGGTCCCTGCTATCGCGACAAGGTGGGCCGGGTGCACGGCGTGCGCATGACCGACCTGTTCCACCCGGCCGTCTTTCGAGAGCGACTGGACCGCATCATCGCCTTCAAGAACCGCTTGCTGGCGGCCATGCTACCCGATTTCGAGCCCTTTGACGCCAAGGCGGTGGCCGACGAGTACCTCCAGCACGCCGAGCAACTGCGCCCCTTTGTGCGGGATACGACCGCCTGGCTGCACGCATCGCTGGCCAGGGGCAAGCGGCTGCTATTCGAAGGCGCTCAGGGGTCGCTGCTGGATATCGACCACGGCAGTTACCCGTACGTGACCAGTTCCAACAGCAGCGCCGCGGGGATTGCGGCCGGATCGGGAGTGCCCACCCGGAACATCGACCGCTGGATCGGCGTGGTCAAGGCGTACACGACCCGTGTGGGCGGAGGGCCGTTTCCCACCGAGCAGGATAACGAGACCGGCGAACGAATTCGTACCGTGGGCCGGGAATATGGAACCGTCACCGGCCGGCCCCGGCGGTGCGGGTGGTTCGACGCCGTCGCCGTGCGCTATTCGGCCAGGATTTGCGGATCCAGCGAGATCGCGATCATGCTCCTGGACGTGCTCGGCGGCATCGAGGAGCTGAAGGTGGCCGTGGCCTACCAGCGGGACGGCCAGCGCGTGACCGACCTGCCCGCGTCGCTGGCCGACTTCGAGCACTGCCAGCCGGTCTACGACTCGTTGCCCGGCTGGCCGGAAGATATCACCGGGGTCCGGAGCTGGGCGGACCTGCCCAGGAATGCCAGGAACTACGTCGAGTTTCTCTCGCGGCAGGTGGGCATACCGGCGTCGATTGTTTCGGTTGGCCCGGATCGGCGACAGACCATCGCGGTGGCCGCGGGCAGAGACGCCTGATCGCAATCCGCGCCGGGAGGACCGCGCCCGCCGGGCCCGCTTTCGTTCACCGAGGAAGTCATGCACTCAGGATTCCGAGAAGGCGCCGGCATCACCGATGAAGGGCTGGCACGCATCGCGGCGGTCGGCCTGAAACCCGAGCAGCTGCCTCGCCACGTGGCGATCATCATGGACGGCAACGGGCGCTGGGCCCAGCGCCGTGGTCTGCCGCGGATCGTGGGGCACCGGCGCGGCATCCAGAGCGTCCGAGCCGTGGTCGAGGAAGGCTGCCGCCTGGGTCTCCAGCAGCTCACTCTCTATTGCTTCTCGGTCGAGAACTGGAAGCGGCCGCCACGCGAGCTCAGGTTCCTCATGAGGCTGCTGCGTCACTTCCTGATCGTGGAGCGCGCCGAGCTGATGGATCAGAACGTCCGGCTGCGGATGATCGGCCGGCGCGAGGGACTGCCGCCGGAAGTGCTCGCCGAGTTCGACCGGACCACGCGGGAGACGGCAGGCAACACGGGCATGATCCTTTGCCTGGCGGTGAACTATGGCGGCCGGACCGAAATCGGCGACGCCGCGCGAGGCTGGCGCTCGACGTGCGCGCGGGCCGCATCGATCCCGCGCAGGTGGATGAGAGCCTCTTCGAATCCTACCTGAACACGCGGGGGATGACCGATCCGGATTTGTTGATCCGCACGGCCGGCGAGATGAGGATCAGTAACTTCCTGCTCTGGCAGATCTCCTATACCGAGCTCTGGGTGACTCCCACGCTCTGGCCCGATTTCCGCGAGAACGACCTGCTGGAGGCCTGCTCGGCCTACGCCGGGCGCGAGCGAAAGTTCGGCGGACTGCCTGCCTCAC
The DNA here is from genome assembly GCA_963833985.1 of uncultured Planctomycetaceae bacterium. GTDB lineage: Bacteria > Planctomycetota > Planctomycetia > Isosphaerales > Isosphaeraceae > Aquisphaera. Next base: position 2,203,754 of record CAWIAD010000001.1, on the reverse strand, counting down.
TGGCGGAAGAATCCACCGTGGTGTAGAGTGTCTAGGTCCGGAACCCCCGGCGCTTGCCGGCATGGCTTGCCACGACGCTTGCAGCCCGCTTCCTTGCCAGACCACCTGGGCCTTCCCTTCAACATGCTCGGCACGCGCGTCTTCATCGGTCTCTCACTGGTCGCCTTGCTGCTCGGGGTGCTCTTCCTGGACGAGTGGTTCGCTCCCTGGTTCCCGCTCTGGCTGCTGGTGGCGATGCTGGGCATGGGGGCCGCGGCCGTGGAACTTGCAGGATTGCTGGCGGCCGCGGGATGCGCGCCCTCCCTGAACTCGGTCCTGGGCGGAGTGATGGCCATCGTCACGGCCAACTGGATGCCCCATGTCGCGGACTACCTGAACGCCCAATCGCAGCCGGGACTGCTCGCCACCATGCCGGCGCAGCCGCTGGCTTCGCTCTCCTGGCCGCTGCTCACGTTCGTGGGTGTTCTCATGGTCAGCTTCCTGGTGCAGAGCGTCCAGTTCGTCAAGCCCGGCAAAACGACGGCCACCATCGCCGGATCCATCCTGGTCGTGGCCTACGTGGGGCTCCTTGGCACGTTCGTTCTCCAGCTGCGCTGGCTACAGGGACCATACCACGGGCTGGTGCCGTTGATCATGTTGATTGCGACCGCCAAGGGGGCGGATACGGGCGCGTACTTTGTGGGCAGGTTTGCCGGCAGGCACAAGCTCTGGCCCAGCCTGAGCCCGAACAAGACCATGGAAGGCGCCGCGGGTGGGATGCTCTTCGCGGTCGCTGCGGCATTGATCGTCACCGCCCTGGCCGGCGACGTGCTGCATGCCCCTGTTCTGGGCCGGTTCGAGGCGATCGGCTTCGGCATCCTCGTGGGTATCGCCGCCCAGCTTGGCGATCTCATGGAATCGATGATCAAGCGCGACTCGGCACGGAAAGACGCCTCCTCGGCGGTCCCTGGATTTGGAGGCGTGCTGGATATCCTGGACTCGCTCCTCTTTGCCGGCCCGGTGGGCTACGCCTACTGGGTCGCCATCGGTCCTTGAATCAGAGCACCAGCCGGATCCGGCAGGAATGTCACAATTGTCGCGTCTATCTTGATTTGGATCGCGGGTTGCAAGCTTGGTTTGGCGGCCAGCCCCTTTTTTTTCGAATGCTGGTTTTTTCCCCCTATTCGATACCATAATAAAAAGAGGTTGCCGCCCCGCGATTCAGTCCGCTCCGGGTGATCAAACCCGGTCTCGCGGTTCTGCACGATTCACGGCGGCCGTTTGAGGTCGGGAATGTCGGAAGCGACGATCAGTCTTGAAGGTCATGCGGAGGAGCTTGCGGTATTCGGCAGTCGCGACCAGCATCTGCGGCAGGTTCGAGATGCCCTCGGGGTCAAGGTGCTGGCCAGGCACGGTGAAGTGCGTGTCGAGGGTGAGTCCGATCGGGTCGAGAAGGCCAGGCAGATCTTTGAGAACCTGCGCCTGCTGCACCGGTCACGACGGACAATCCAGTCCTCTGATGTGGCGGATCTCATTGATAAGTCACTGCGTGATGACGAGCAAACCAGCACAGGGGCGCTGGAGATTCGCGAAGGCAACCGCGTGGTCCGTCCCAGGTCAGACGGTCAGGCACGCTATTTGAAAGCCCTTCAGGAGAACGAGCTGGTGCTTTGCGTGGGCCCCGCGGGAACGGGCAAGACCTACCTCGCGGTAGCCCTGGCTGTTACCGCCTTGCGAAAAGGGCGAATCAAGCGTATCGTGCTGGTCCGTCCCGCCGTCGAGGCGGGAGAGCATCTCGGGTTTCTTCCGGGAGACCTCGAGGCCAAGATCAACCCCTATCTCCGTCCGTTGCTCGACGCGCTGCATGACCTGATCGATTATGACCAGATTCGACGCTACATGGACAACGACCTGATCGAGATCGCTCCCCTGGCTTACATGCGGGGGAGGACGCTGAACGACGCGATGATCATTCTCGACGAGGGACAGAACGCGACTGTTCCGCAGATGAAGATGTTCCTGACCCGCATGGGCCAGAACGCTCGCATCGTGGTCACCGGTGACGTCACGCAGGTTGATCTGCCGCCGTCGATCCGCAGCGGGCTAGCCGACGCCATCGACCGTCTCTGCAACGTCGCGGGTGTCGCGACGGTTTTGCTGGACCGTGCGGATATCGTTCGACACCCGCTGGTGCAGGCAATCGTCAATGCGTACGAGGATGAGGAGCCGAGCCGGGATCGCGAGGTTCGATCCGACCCGCCGGAACAGGAGTCTGGCCCTCAGACGATGTCACCATCCGGTTCGTCCGCCTCGGGGTGAGGCGGCGCGGAAGCGATCGCATCGGTGTCCCCCGCCAGGGAGAAAGTCATCGAACTTCGGGGGCTGATACAGGGTGCGTGCTGGTTTCGCGAAGCGGGTGCCACGTGGCACCGGCACATCTCAGCGTGGGGCGACAGACCGCCGACCACGCCGATTGAGACGCTTCCATGAGCATTGGTAAACGCCGCCCGAAACTACCCAGGGCCCAGCTCCGGACCCTTCCCTCCGCATCGACCAAGCAGAGCCGCCTGGCACGCCAACGCACCCGCTTCATCTGCGCGTCGGTCGTGGCACTCACCGTGGTGACCTGCGCCGCGATCGTGCATGGCTCCGGGCCTCCCTTCTGCTTTCGCCTCGGCGAGCGGCCCGACCGGGAGATCCGGGTCAACGTCAAGGAGTTCAAGGTCCGCAACCTGACGAAGACCAGCAACGAGCGCCAAGTCTCGGCCGACAAGGTGCCGCCGTCGATGGTCAACGATCCCGCACCCATCAAGGACCTGGAAGACCGGCTCGACGACCTGACGGTGACCATCGCCAAGTCGAGCCGTTTCGAGGACGTGCCGGAGACCGTGCGGACGACCTGGAAGCTCAAGCCCGAGGCCTACCTGGACATCAAGGCGGCCACCGACACGCCGCAACGCCGGGACAACCTCCATGCCCAGCTTCAGAAGGCTTTCCTGCCGCTGGTGGAGCATGGGGTCCTGGGCCCCGAAGCGCTGCCGCGCACCGAGGAATCGAGCTCCATGCTGGCGATTCACAACGTCGGCCGGCCCTGGTCGGAAGCCCGCCCAGTGCCCCGGGAACGAGTTGTGCCGGAGCGAATTGTCAAGCCGGGCGGCCCCGTGCAGCAGGACTTCGTCCTGGCATTCACGGCGCCCCGTACCGGTGAGGTTCTCTTCCAGCTCCTCGCCGATCGCATCGACAGCCGCCCGACGCTGACCTACGAGCCGGAGATCACCGCCAAGCTGCGCGACCAGGCGCGTGCCAGCGTCAGCGATCATTTCGACACCTACACCCAGAGCGAGGTGCTGGTGGAACAGGGCCAGCCGATCAGCGAGGAACAGCTCATCCTTCTGAAGATGGAACACGAGGCCGGGCGGCTCGCGCTGACGCTGGGCGACCGGCTGCGCCGCGCCGTGGGCATCCTCGGGCTGGTCACCGCGCTTTTTCTGCTGACAGCCTACTACATCTTCTGGCACGAACCGCGGATCGCCGGCGACCTGAAGCATATCGCCACGGTGTGCGGACTGGCCGTGCTCTGCCTGGCGACCGTCCGGCTGCTGGCCAACCAGACCTGGAATGCCGAGATCGTGCCTGTCGCCATCGCGGCCATGATTTTCGCCATTGCCTATGGACCGAACTTCGCGCTCATGGCCAGCTTTGGTCTCTCCCTGCTGACTTGCATGACGCTGGGGAGCGGCATCTCGTACTTCCTGGTGGTCATGGGCGGAACCGCCGCCGGCGCGTTGGCGCTGAACGAGGTGCGCACCCGCACCAAGCTCATCAAGGTCGGCGCCACGGCGGCCCTGGGCTACCTGCTTCTCACCTGGGCGGCCGGTCTCTGGGAGCATCAGCCCATGGACCTGGTGCGCAGCGACGGTCTCTGGCGTGCCGGCTGGGGGCTCATGGCCGGCTTCTTCCTGGGCGGCAGCTTGCCGTTTCTTGAGAACGCCTTCGGAATTGTCACCGGCATCAGCCTGCTGGAGCTGGGCGATATCACGCACCCGTTGTTGCAGGAGCTCGTCCGCCGCGCTCCAGGGACGCACAACCACTCCATCACCGTGGGCGCCATAGCCGAGGCCGCGGCCGAGCGCATCGGCGCCAATGCCCTGCTGGTTCGTATCGGTGCGTACTTTCACGATATCGGCAAGATGCTCAAGCCGCACTATTTCGTGGAGAACCAGGTGGGCTCGACTAGCCGTCACGCCAACCTGGCTCCGGCGATGAGCACGCTGATCATCATCGGCCACGTGAAGGACGGCGTGGACCTTGGCCGTCAGCACCACCTGCCCGAGCCTATCATCGACCTCATCGAACAGCATCACGGCACGACGCTGGTGGAGTACTTCTTCCATGAAGCCAACCGCCGTAACGGCGCCTGCCCGGACGGCTCGACCGTGCACGAGAGCGCCTTCCGCTATCCCGGTCCCAAGCCGCAGACTCGCGAGGCCGGAATTCTGATGATGGCCGACTCGGTGGAGAGCGCCAGCCGCACGCTCTCCGAGCCGACCCCTTCGCGCATCGAGGGCCTGGTCAGCGACCTCATCGACAAGCGCCTCCGTGACGGACAGTTTGATGAATGCGGCCTGACCCTGCGCGAGATCGCCGAGATCCGTGAAAGCCTGATCAAGTCACTCATCGGCATTTACCATGGCCGCGTCAAGTATCCCGAACAACGAACCGCCTGAGCACCGCGCGAGCCCCAGCCTCATGTCCACGCCCGCCCGTTCCCGGTTCCGCCATCCGCACGGCACCGAACCCAATGCCATCCGCGTCGAGGTCTCGAGCACGCAGGGCTTTCTGCCCGTTGACGCCGCGGGCCTGGCCCGGCTGGCTCGCCTGATCCTGCGGAGCGAGGGGATCGAGCGCGGAGAGGTCTCGATTGCCCTGGTTGACAATTCCACCATCCACCGTATCAATCGTCAGCATCTTGGTCACGACTGGGCCACCGACGTCATCAGCTTCAACCTCTCGGGGAACAGCGCTGAGGGACTATCGGGAGAGCTGGTCGTCTCGGCCGAGATGGCAGCCGCCAGCGCTGCCGAGCTCGGTGAGCAAGCCGAAGCGGAGCTGGCGCTCTATGTTGCCCATGGTGTTCTCCACCTTTGCGGATACGACGATGCCACGGAGAGCGGCAGCGACATGATGCACTCGCTGGAGCGCGACTACCTGAACTCCCACGGCGGGTTCCGGAGCATTCCCCGGGTGCAGGCGCCGCAGGGTGAAGCCTCGGTGCGGGAGCTGGCGTCGTGATCGGGCTCTCCCCCCTGGTCATGCTGGTGCTGGCCGTGCCGGCCCTGGCCGTGCACCTGGCCTCCATCGCCCTCACCAAGGCGCTGCAATCGTATTCCCGGAGCCGGCTCGAAGAGTATTGCGCCGATCACGGTAAGCCCGAGCGCGCGGTCGAGGTGGCTCATCTCGATACGGCCACGGAGCGGGCGGCCGAGGCGATGGCCGTGGTCACCGGCCTGATGCTGGCCGCTTTGATCGGGGTGGGACTTGACCTCTGGCACTCTCCGCCACGGCTCGAGCTGTTGCTGCTGCTGGTGCTTGTGATTGGCGGCCTCGGCTACGTCCTGACCGGCGTCGTCGGCAAGGTTTACGCCGAACCCATCATCCACACCTTCTGGCCGTCCGCGTTCATCATCCGCGCCGCAGCCTGGCCGCTGGCCAAGGGCGCGGAGTGGCTGGAGTATCTCACCGAACGGTTCGCCGGCCATCCCGGCAACGGACCACGGCCCGCCAGCGTGGAGGTGGAGATCAGCACCGAGGAGGGCGAGACTTCCGAGGACGTTGAGGCGGAGCTTCCCGAAGCCACACGCGCTCTCCTGCAACGTGTTGTAGAGCTGTCCCGAACCAGCGTCTCGGAGATCATGATTCCCTCCACGGCCATCATCAGTCTCCCAGCCACCGCCACCGTCAGCACGGCCGCCGAAACCCTGCGCCGGACCGGCCGGAGCCGGATTCCGATCTACGGGGCCAATCGCGACGACATCACCGGCATCCTTCTTGGCAAGGATTTGTGGGACCTGATGCTGGAGAACGAGGACCCCCATACCGTCATTCCGCCGCAGCTCCTCCGCCCCGCGTTCTTCGTTCCGGAGACGAATGATGCTTTGCAGCTCATCGACGAGCTGCGAACGAACCGCACCCAGATGGCCATCGTGCTCGACGAATATGGCGCGGTGGCCGGTCTGGTGACGCTCGAAGACCTGCTGGAGCAACTGGTCGGACCGATCGACGACGAGCACGACGTCCCGACCCCCGAAGATCCCATCAAGCCGCTCGGGGAGACGCGCTACGAGGCGGACGCGACCCTGCCCCTGGACATCCTCAACGATCGTCTCGACCTGCACTTGCCCACGCAGGAAGATTTCCAGACGCTGGGCGGCCTGGCATTCCACGAGCTGGGCCGGTTGCCCGAGCCTGGTGCGAAGTTCCGTCACGATGGCATCGAGTTCACTGTCCTCGACGTGCATGACCATGCCATTGGCCGGGTGCTCATCGACCTGCATCCCGTGGCGTCCGGTTCCAATGGCGCAGGATAGGTGGGACCGCGGGACGGCAATTCGGCCGAGCGAAGCCGGACCGGAACATCAGCTCCGCAGATGCTTCAGCAGGCCACGGTTCCGTCCCCCGAGGAAGCTGCCGGCGCGTCCTGGCGAGGCGGGACGGGTGAGCGCACAGGCGACGATGCCACCGGCGATTGCCCCGCAAAGATGTCCGTCCCACGAGATGTCTGATCCAAAGCGGGGAATCACACCGGCGATCAGCGATCCGCCGTAGAAGATGCCGACGACCACCGCGATCAGCAGCGGGACGATCCGCTGTTCGAGCAGACCGGAGACGATGAGGAACGCCGTCAGCCCGGAGATCAGCCCGCTGGCACCGATGTGGTCGGCCTCACGGCCGAAGATCCAGAGCAGGAGGCCGCCCAGCAGGGTGACCTCCAGCACGATCTGCCACGAGTTGCCCCTCGAGCCCGACAGCAGGGTGAGCAGGACCACGAGCGGAATCGTGTTCGAGATCAGATGCTGGAAGTTTCCATGCAGGAAAGGCATGGCCACGACCCCCACGAGCCCGATGATCCGCCGCGGGATGACGCCGAACTGATCGATGGCCGGGACGGCCAGGCTGATGAAGAAGACCAGCCAGATGGCCCCCACGAACAGGAGCACCGCGTGGATCTCCTCGCGAATCGTGCGCGATCCATTTTGCATGAGTTTATCCAGCGTGATGACCAGAGTCGTGAGGCTATCCCTGCCACCTCGGCGCCCTGCCGGCAGGCCGCCTCAGCTCAGCCCCAGCTTGTCGGCCAGGCCGATGCGCTGGAGCTTTCCGGTGGCTCCCTTGGGAATCTCGGTCACGAACAGCAGCTTGCGGGGGACCTTGAAATCGGCCAGGCGCCGGGCTGCGAATTCGCGAATCTGCTGCTCCGTGGCGGACGCCCCCTCGCGCAGCACGATCGCGGCCGCCACGTCCTCGCCCAGCTTTTCATGCGGGTAGGCGAAGGTGACCACCTGCAAGACTGCCGGATGGTCCATGAGCACCTCGTCCACCTCGCGCGGGAGATCTTCTCGCCGCCCCGGTTGATGATCTCCTTGAGCCGGCCGGTGATCGTGAGATAGCCCGATTCGTCCAGAACTCCCTGATCGCCGGTCCTGAACCAGCCGTTCGTGAACGCCTCGGCATTGGCCCGCGGGTTCTGCTCGTAACCACGTGTGACGCTCTCGCCACGGATCACAATCTCGCCAGTCTGCGCGGGTCCAAGCAGCGCCCCCTGTTCGTCCATGACGGCCACCTCGGGCCCGGCGGCGAGACCCACCGTGCCCGGTACGCGCCTGCGGGGAGGCAGTGGGTTGCTGGCCATCTGGTGCGATGCCTCGGTCATGCCGTAGGACTCGATGAGCGGCGCGCAAAGGTCTCTTCCAGTGCGGCGATGACCTGGGGGGGCATCGAGGAAGACGATGAGCGGATGAACCGGAGCGGGTTCGCGGCGATCACTTCGCGGTTGTGCCCGGCGCGCGTGAGGATCGCCTGATGCATGGTGGGCACTGCCGTGTACCAGGTGGGGTGCGCTTCGCTCATCCAGGTAAAGAACCGCAGGGCGTTGAAGCCCGGCGTGCAGAACACCCGCCCGCCGGCCGCTAGCGGAGCCAGCAGGCCAGCCATCAGCCCGTGGATATGAAACAGGGGCATGATGTTCAGACCGCGATCGCCGGCGGTGAGCTCGAGCGTGGCCTGGATGCTCCGCGCCGAGGCAGTCACGTTGCGTTGCGAAAGCGGCACCAGCTTGGGCCGCGAGGTGGTCCCGGAGGTATGCAGCAGGAGTGCCACGTCATCCTCCTGGGCAAAGCCGCCCGTCGCCGCCGGCTCCGAAACGGAGCCAGTCGCCTTGAGATGGAAAGCGCCCGCCTGCCGATCGGTCCCGGCGGTGTGGAGCTCGAGGACGAGGATCCCCAGCCGCTGGGCGACCTGGCGGCTCGGGGAGTCGCTGTTCTGCTCCACGACGATGGCCCGCGCGGCGAGATCCGAGAGGTAAAACTCGAATTCGTCACTGCGGTAGGCCGGGTTCAGCGGTGCGGCCGATGCGCCGGCCGCGATGCCCAGGAACGCCGTCGCCATCTCTGGCCCGTTGGGCAGGACGATCGCCACCCGGTCGTTCCGGCCAATTCCCAGTTGATTCAGGGTCTCCACGGTGGAGCGGACCTGCGCGCGCAACGCGCCATAGCTCAGCGAACGGACGCCCGGTGCGGCAATCGCAGATGCCTCGTCGTCGCCGGCCTCGAGGAGACTCAAGATGGTTTGCTCGATCTTCATGGCCTGCATTGCTAAAGTGGCGCCTCAGAAGAATGTGTTCCAACCGCCGGCTCGATCCTCAACCGTCCATTCTGCTCGTGCAGCGTCCGCGCCAGCAGGCTGGTCAACGCGTACACGGCGTCGATGCTGGGCGTGGGAGTTTCCGTGAGCCGGCCGAGCTCCACGACCGAACCGATGAGCGCCTCGATCTCCAGGGCCCGGCCGTGCTCGACGTCCTGGAGCATCGAGGTCTTGTGCTTGCCCACGCCCTCGGCGCCCGCGATCCGCCTCTCGAGCGACACCCGGAAGCTCGCTCCCAGCTTCTGGCCGATCGTTTGCACCTCCCTCATCATCCGGGCGGCCAGTTCGCGACTGAGAGGGAACTGGCAGATGTCCACGAGTGTCGCATGGCACAGGGCGCTGATGGGGTTGAACGAGGCGTTTCCCCAGAGCTTCAACCAGATCTCCGAGCGGATATCGCTGCTGACCGGAGCCTTGAATCCCGCGGCGCGGAGGAGCTCGGCGATCTGCTGCACTCGGGGCGTGTCAGACCCGTCCAGCTCGCCCAACGAAAACCGGAGGCCTTCCACATGGCGGATGACGGCGGGCTCGATCGTCTCGGCCGCGGGGTAAACGACGCAGCCGATCACGCGCTGGAATTCCAGGTTTGCCGCGATCGTTCCCCCCGGATCCACCGCCTCGATCCTCGTGCCGTGGAATGGGCCAGGGAGGTTGAGGAAGTACCACCAGGGAATCCCGTTCTGCATCGTCACCACGACAGTCTGGGGACCGAGCAGCGCCCGCACCTCGCCGGCCACGGCGGGAAGCTGGTGCGCCTTCATCGCCAGGATCACGACGTCGTGCACGCCGGCATCCGCAACCCGGTCCATCGCCGTCACCGGGAAAGCCTGCCGCCGGGTGCCGTCCTCGAGGATGAGCGTGAAGCCGCGCGCGCGGGCGGCCTCCAGCGTGGCACCGCGGCAGACGAACGTGACGTCCTGACCCGCAAGTGCAAGCTGGACTCCCACCATCCCGCCGATCGCACCCGCGCCGACGATACAGACTTTCATGCAACGGTCCCTCTTGGACTGCTAGCGAACGTCATCGACCGCCTGTCTTCTCGGACGGTTCGTTTCCCGTCATACGAGGCGCCAGCGCCCGGAAACGGCGCAGCCAGCCGGCGATCAGGGCATTGTTCAGGCCGCCTGCCCCGTCATACTCCTCGATGGTCCTGCCCCAGTAAAAACTGACCCACCCGTCGGCGATCGGCCGCGAGCGCTCGATGAACGCCTCGGTTTCCTCGTAACTCGCCCCGAGCGGAAAGATCTCCTCGATCACCAGCGGCTTGCCGATCTCATAGACCTTCAGGGCGTCCAGGTCGGCCTGGAGCTTGCCGGCCCTGGGATAAAGGTGAATGCTCACGAAGTCCAGCGGTCTGCCAACTTCAGGATCGTGGAATAGCGGCTTTGCGCCGGGAAGACCTGGGCCCAGGGAATAACGCCAACAGTGATCATGTGCGTCGTGTCTATCGAACGGATGGCGGAGCACAGGTACTTGACCCAGGCACCGGCGATCTCCTTGTCGGTCCGCCCCCGTGCGTTGGTGGAGATCCGTTGCACGTAGTATTTGCCGCCGAGCGCTGGGCCGGGCAGCCAGTCGTCCTTCCGCTCTCCCCCGGCGACGATCGGCTCGTTCATGAGGTCATAGCAGAAGATGGCCGGGCTCCGCTGGCACACGCCGGCGATCGCCTTCCAGAAGCGAGCCTGAACGGCCCATCGTGCCGTCTCGTCCAGGCCGCTGTACCAGGCGGGAACGTCCTGCTTGTGGTAGCAGCCCAGCCCGGTGACGTCGAGGTACAGCCCGGTGGCCTCGGCCAGACGCACCAGTTTCTCGAGCCTCGCGAGGTTCTCCTGGCCGGGCTCTTCCGAGCTGTGCATGAACCGGGCGAGCTGGAGATGAACGCGCACGACGTTCGCTCCCAGCGCTTTCATCTCCTGAAAGTCCTGGATCACGGCCGGCCACTCCTGGGCCCAGTAATCCTCGAGCAGCCTGCCCGAGTCATCCCGGTCGTAATTGACGCCCCAGATCAGGAAGGGCCGGTCTGAGCCCGCGCGAACGAAATGGGAACCATCGGCGCTGGGGCGGATCGGCAAGATGGAAGAGCTGGCCGCTGGCGGAGGAGGTTGCAGGGCCGGCGCAGACGAGGCCGCCAGGGCCATGAGAGCGATGAAGAGGACGAATGCACGGCAAGCCATCTTGCATGACCCTCCGGGTGGACGATCGCGATCCGAACCCGCCAGATGCTAGTTTCAGGGACTGCGGTTCTGGACTCAAGAGCCAAGCCGCGGTTTGGGATGCGTGGAGGAAGCGGCGTGCGTGGTCCGATGAGGGTGCCGGATCATGGCGGGGAACGCGTTGGTCTGGAAATCCGCGGGCCCGCCTCTAAGAAACGCCTGCGTGGTGCGTAGTAAGATCGAACGGCCTCACATCGCCTGGCGAGAGTGGTGATGACAGAGAATTTCGAGAGCCAGCACGGGGCGTGGGTTCACGAGGCGGTCGGCCGTTTCGAGAAGCCGCTCCTCATCTATGCCACGCGCCTGCTGGGGGATGCGGACGCCGCCCGCGACGTTGTCCAGGACGCGTTCCTGCGCCTCTGCGGCCAAAACCACGCCGCGGTCGGGGATCATCTGGCGGAATGGCTCTTCACGGTGTGCCGCAACCGGGCCCTGGATGTCTTGCGCAAGGAGCATCGCATGACTCGCTTGAGCGACGAACAGGTGAATCATTGCCTGAGCCCCGCCCCCGGCCCGCTCGAGGCGGCCGAGCGGCACGACCTGGGAGTACGAGTCCTCTCCTTGCTCGAAACGCTTCCGCCGAACCAGCGCGAAGTGCTCCGTCTCAAGTTTCAGAACGGGTTCTCCTACCAGGAAATCAGCCGGATCAGCGGGCACAGCGTCTCGAACGTTGGCTACCTGATCCACGCGGGAATCAAAACGCTTCGCGGACAACTATTCGACGGCCAGCCGGTCGAGGCCCGTGCCTGAAGAGCTGAAAGGAGATCCCCGATGAACTTTGACCCGAATGACCCTCGGCTGACGGCCTATGCCCTGGGCGAGTTGGACCCGCTCGAGCAAGACGAACTTCACCAGCTTCTCGATGAGAGCGAAGAGGCCAGGAATTCGGTCGCCGAGATCCGCCAGACGGCCGCCTGGCTGGCTGACGAACTCCGCAGGGAGCCGGCAGCCGCCTCCGCCCTGGCGGAGATACACCATCAGCGGATTGATGAGGCCCTCAAAGCCACGTCCCCGGCTCCGGTCCGCCGCTGGTGGCGGAGGCCCTACCGCGTGCTGTCAATGGCCGCCACGCTGCTGGTGGGCGCAACGGTCGGGTTCTTCACGCTCAATGCCTATCGTCCCCAGATGAGAGCGCCTGGGATCGCCCTGGACGCGGCGCCCCTGGCGCGACGCGAGCTCAGACCGGAACTTGCCAAGGCCCCCAGCGAGGAACCGCAGATCAACTTGATTCTGAGGTCAACAAAGCCTGACCCCGCCCAGCCCGGGCAAGACCCGGCAAGCGACGCCTTGCGGGTCAAGAGCGCCGAAGCTCTCGTTGCCCGGGTGCGAGCCGATTCCCCTGCGCTTCCGGCCATTGACGAGAAGGCTAGCAAGCCGGCCGAGGTTGCTCGCGCGGGGAAACGCGGCAGCTCCTGGCGGGTGCGAAACGCGACCGCATGCAACGAGAGGAAGAGCTGCTCGGCCGGGATTCGCGCAGGTTCATGGCGGGTGCGCGTCCTCTTTCCACGCGGGCTCCGGCAGCCAGTCCGGCGGCCCAGGCTCCCGCTGGACAACCTTCCGGCGGGTTCGGGTCGCGCATGATGTCATCGGGCGTTCGACCGCAACAGGGACCCGCGGCAGCGCAGCAAGCGATGGCGGGTTCCATGGGTGGAATGGGTGGCGGAATGGGCGGCGGAATTCCAGGAACGCGAGAGCATTACGCCGAGCCGCCCGCCGGCTATGCCTATCCGGGGAACAATCCGTCCCCTGGGAAGGACGCCTCGAACCTGGGCGCCCAGGGCCCGGCGTCACTCGCTCAGAATGCGGCGCAGAATAACGCAATGCCGGGCCTGGTCGCGAACTCCGCATTGCCTTCGTCCGGACCGTACGCTCAGCAGAACGAGGCCGGCCAGGGCCAGAGGACTGCTGGCCGCTCGGCGTTCTTCGCCAAGGACAAGCAGAAGGAATCGAAGCTCCAGGAGGCCGCTGCCGCCACCCCTCCGTCGATCCTCAGTATCTCCTCTGCACCATCGCCGATGGAGGGCAAACCTCTGGCTGCTCCCGCACAGCAGGCGGCACAGAATCCGAACGCGCCGGTCCAGCAGGCCCAGACTGGAATGCCGGCTGGAGCTGTCGCGCCGGGGTTCCTGCCTCCGGTCTCTGGCGAGCCGGTTCAGCAAGCGGCTCCCGCACCTGGAGCCGTCCCTGTCCCGACCCCGGTTCAGCAAGCGGCTCCCGCATCTGGAGCCGCGCCTGTCCCGACCCCTGTTGTCCCGGCCCCTGTAGCCGCGCTTCTGGACGGCCAGACAAATGACTTTCGGATGCAGGCGGCTGGCGCGGCCGGCAATTTCGAGGCGTTTGATGCGATCCAGGAGAATCCGTTCATCCCGGCGATGGAGCAGCCTCTCTCCACCTTCTCGATCGACGTGGACACGGCGAGCTACACCAACCTCAGGCGTTACCTGCTGCAACAGAACCAGTTGCCACCACCGAACTCGGTGCGCATCGAGGAGCTGATCAACTTCTTTTCTTACCAGGATCCGGCTCCGCCCATGAATGGGCCCGACCCCTTCGCCATCCGCCTGGAAGTGGCACGCTGTCCCTGGAACGGCGAGCATCGCCTGGCCCGCATCGGCATCACGGGCAAGCCGATTCATCCACTCGAACGGCCGGCGTGTAACCTTGTCTTCCTCATCGACGTCTCCGGCTCGATGGCCGACGCAAACAAGCTGCCGCTGGTCCAGTGGTCGCTGCGCAAGCTTGTCGAGCAGCTTGACGGGCGGGACCAGGTCGCCATCGTCGTCTACGCCGGTGCCTCGGGGCTTTATCTCCCCTCCACGCGCTGTGATGCCGAGCACAAGCGCGAGATCGTCTCGCGGATTGACCAGCTTCATGCCGAGGGTTCCACGAATGCCGGCGCGGGCATCCAGCAGTCGTACGAGATCGCCTCGAAGAACTTCAAGACCGGAGGAATCAACCGCGTGATCCTGGCCACCGACGGCGACTTCAACGTCGGCATCACCCAGCGCGACGAACTGACGAAGCTCATCGAGGCGAAGGCGAAGAGCAAGGTGTTCCTCACGGTACTGGGGTTTGGCATGGGCAATCTCAAGGACGGGACGCTCGAGGCCCTGGCCGACAAGGGCAATGGGAATTACGCCTACATCGACAGTACCGATGAAGCGTACCGCGTGCTTGTCCGCCAGATGGGCTCGACGCTCGTGACGATTGCCAAGGACGTGAAGATCCAGGTTGATTTTAACCCGGCGAAGGTGGCGGCGTACCGGCTCATCGGCTACGAGAACCGCCTGCTGACTAAGGAAGATTTTTCCAACGACGCCAAGGATGCCGGCGAGATCGGCGCCGGACACCACGTCACTGCGCTTTACGAGCTGGTTCCGGCCGTCAAGCAGCCGGCGGCCGCCAGCATCGAAGCCTCGAAGTATGTGCAGCCGGCGAAGGTCAAGGACGACAGCCCCGAGTCATTCTCGGTCCGGGTGCGCTCCAAGCCGCCCGAGGGCGATGTGAGCACACTGATCGAACGCGGCGTCGTGGACGAGGGCCTCGATTACAGCCACGCCTCGCTCGATTTCAAGCTCGCCAGCGCCGTGGCCGGGTTCGGCATGCTCCTGCGGAACTCATCCTTCAAAGGCAATCTCACGTATCCCGTGGTCCTGGAGCTTGCCACTCCCACCCTGGCTCATGACCCGATGGGCTACCGCAAGGAACTGGTCGAGCTCATCTCCAGGGCGAGCCAGCTCAGCGCGGTGGCCCGGTGACCACGATCGATCGGACGGCTCCGACTGTGGGTCACTCGCGCACCTGGCCGTCGCCGATGACGACCCATTTCGTGCTGGTCAGCTCGCGCAGGCCGCAGGGGCCGCGGGCGTGGTACTTGTCGGTGCTGATGCCTATCTCGGCGCCCAGGCCAAGCTGACCACCATCGTTGAACCGGGTGCTGGCGTTGACCATCACCACCGCGCTGTCCACCTGGGCCACGAACCGGCGGGCCGCGGCCAGGTCCCTGGTAACGATCGCGTCGGTGTGGGCCGAGCCGTGAGCGGCAATGTGAGCAATGGCTTCGTCGATAGACTCCACGACCTTCACGGCCAGGATCTTGTCGAGAAACTCGGTGTCCCAGTCGGACGGTTGCGCAGGGGTCATGGAAGGAACGACCGAGCGCGCGGCCTCGTCGCCTCTGAATGTGACGCCGGCCTCGCTCAGTGCCCGGCAGGCGCGGGGGAGAAACTCCCGAGCGATCTGGCGATGGACCAGCAGGGTCTCGGCGGCGTTACAGACCCCCGGGCGCTGAGCCTTCGCGTTGGTAATGATGCGGGTCGCCATGTCACAGTCGGCCGCGGCGTCAACGTACACGGCGCAGATTCCCTGGTAGTGCTTCATCACCGGCATCTTCGCCTCGGCCACGACCCGCCGGATCAAGCTCTCGCCACCCCGCGGAATGGCCAGGTCGATGAGATCCGGCAGACCCAGCAGGACTCCGACCGCGGTGCGATCCGTCGTGCCCAGAAGCTGCACGGCGTGCTCGGGCAGAACGGAAGGACCGAGCTCATCGGCGAGGACGCGGTGCAAGGCGCGGTTCGTGTGGATGGCCTCCTTGCCGCCCCGCAGGATCACGGCGTTACCGCTCTTGATGCAGAGCGCGGCAGCATCGACGGTGACGTTCGGCCGGCTCTCGTAGATCATGAAGATGACGCCCAGGGGCACGCGTACCTGGCTCACGTCCAGGCCGTTGGGCCGGCGGCTGGCCGTGACCAGCTCGCCAATCGGGTCAGGCAGGGCCAGCACCTCGAGCAGCGATCCGGCCATCTCGTCGATCCGGCGGCCGTCGAGCGTCAGGCGCTCGATGGCCGCGGAGCCCAGCCCCATCCCGGGCGCCGCAGCCAGGTCGCGAGCATTCGCCTCGAGGATCTCCGGCGTCCGCGCGCAGTGCCTCGGCCGACCGCCGCAGCCAACGGTTCCTGGCAGCGCCGGAGGCCAGCGCCATCTGCCGCGCTGCCACCTTCGCCTGTTCTGCCAGCGTACGGCAGACGGCCTCAAGGTCGGCTGATTCGGATCCCGACGCATGTTCCGGGCCCATGATCGAGGTGCTCACGATGTACTGCCTCCCCACCCTCTCAACTGTGTCCAGATACTGATGGCGTCCACCATCGCGACCACGTCGTGCACGCGCACAACGCGTGCGCCGGCGGCACAGGCCGCCAGCGATGAGACCGCCGATCCCAGGTCGCGATGGAGCACGTCACGGCCGGTGATCGTCCCCAGGAATCCTTTCCGGGAAGTGCCGATCAGCAGGGGACAGCCCAGGTTGGCAAGTTGATCAAGGTTTCGCAACAGTTGCAGGTTATGCTCAAACGTCTTGCCGAAGCCGATGCCCGGGTCCACGGCGATGCGCGACCGCGCGATTCCGCACTGCTCGCACCAGGCGATGCGCTCGATCAGGAAAGCGCGGACCTCGCCGACCACGTCGTCATACCGGGGCCGGGCCTGCATGGTCGCGGGCGTGCCCTGCATGTGCATGAGAACGACCCCTGCGCCGGAGTCCGCGATCACGCGGGCCATGTCAGGGTCTGCTCGCAGGGCCGTGACGTCGTTGATGATCGAGGCGCCTCGGGCCAGCGCCATGGCGGCGACCTTGGCCTTGGAGGTATCGATTGAAAGAGGCAGATCGGGCCCTTCCCCCAGCGCGTCAAGGACCGGCAAAAGCCGTTTCAGCTCCTCGTCCAGTGGGACGGGCTGTGCGCCCGGACGGGTGGACTCGGCGCCCAGGTCGAGCAGGTCTGCCCCCTGGTCGAGCAGGTCCCATGCTCGTTGCACCGCGGCCTCGGTGGGGAGCGGCCTCCCGCCATTGGAAAAGCTGTCGGGAGTGATGTTCACGATGCCCATCACCAGCGGAGCCTGATCATCGGCCGCCAGGATCACTCGGCCTCGTGCTTCCCAGCGGGTCATGCTCGCCTCGTCTCGTCACTTCAGCTCGTCACTGGTGTACCACGTCTGCTCCATCATATCGACAATCTGCGCGGCGATGCGCTGGTTGACGCGATAGAAGGCGGTCAGAGTGGTCTCGCCGGCCTCCGGAACGAAGTTCACCGTCTCGGATACCATCGTCGTTCCGCGTTTCAGCTCGTCATCCGTGGGCGGGTTGTGCGTCCACTTCACCGAGGCGGCGATCGTTGCATTGAGCTCGCGGGGCATGTTGAAGGGGTTCTCGACCACGATGTTCTTGTCTGCGTAATTGATGGTGCCGTCCAGAATCGTGTCGGCTTCCTTGGGGTTCCCGACCACCTTGTAGGGGCTGCGCTGCATGATCTCTTTCTGGATCATCTCGGTGAGGTTGAGATTCAGGTCGCGGCGATAGGACTGGGTGCGGAAGACAGGAACAAACACGGTCCGCACGCTCTTGTCGAATGGTGCCCGCACCGTGTATCCGCAGCCGGAAACCATGGCGGCAAGAAGCAGCAAGGCCAGCGTTCCGCGTGTGAGACAACGCCCGGAGTCCGGCGCAGCGTATCGAACGAGGCTGGGCGGTCGAATACGCATCTTATGCATGGCCCTCGCTCTCCCTGCTTGCGGCCTGGACGCGGGAGTGGATCGTCATCCCATGCCTCCCGGCATACCGCCGCCCATGCCACCCATACCGCCGCCCATGCCGCCCATGCCACCCATACCGCCAAGCCCCATGCCGCCCATGCCGGCGCTGTAGTACGGGTCGTTGGAGCCGGGCGAGGTCATGATCTTGCTGGGCACGGAGGGTTTCCGCGGCAGCTTGGCAAGCTGAGCGAGTTCGGTCTTCGCCTGCACAGACCAGTGGCTGGAAGGCCAGCGCTGGGGGAGCTTGCCAAAGTAGTACTCGGCGGAGGTGACCTTGCCGATCCGCTTGTAGTACTCGCCGATCCTGAAGGTGCGTTCCGCCTCCTGGTCGTTGATCAGGTCGAGCGTGTGGTAGAGGTTCTCGTAATTCGCGTGGTCGGGGAAGCTGGTCATCGTTTGTTTGACCAGCTCGCGGGCTTTCTCGAGCCCCGCGCCGTCGTACTCGGGGCCGAGGTAGCCTTTCATGCGGGCGTCGATTGCGGCGAGCTGTGCTTTCTGGAAAAAGGGGCTCTTGGAGTGGTCGGCGATGAGATAATCGTAGTAGGTGGCCGCCGATTCGTAATCGTGGCTGTTCATGTGATATTCGGCGATCTGAATCAGTGCGTCGTCGGCCAGCGGCCCCTCCGACCAGTGATGGCGGACGTGTTCCAGGGCCTTCAGCGCTGTGCCCTGGGTGTCAATGAGCGGCTGCTCACCCGTGAAATGCGAGTACCATGGAAGTCTCTGCTCGGGTTTGACCTTCGGGTCGGCCTGCAACAGCCAGAGCTGCGCCAGCGAGTACTCGCGGCTGACCAGCTTGTCCAGGTAATCGGTGCCGGGATGGTCCGCGAAGAGACGCTCGTAGCTATCGTTGGCCTTGACGTATTTCTTTTGTTGATACTGGCTCTCTGCCAGGTAGTACTCTGACTTCTCGCCCCAGGGCGGCGTGTCTTTCCACTTTTTGGCCATGGCGGCGAAGGCTTTCTCCGCCTCGGCGAACTTGCCCTGCTGAAACAGTTTCATCGCCTCGTCGAACTGTTTCTCGGCCTCCGGGTTCTTCGCGGGTTTCATCATCGGCCGCCAGCCGTCGGAGCCAAGAATCAACGAGGAGGGTGAATTGGAGGACGGCAGCTTCGTGCTCTCGTCCTTGGTATCGACGCTGGCATTGGGGTTCAACCAGCGCTGGATCAGCGTCCGCGGTTCCTCAACCTTATCCGAGGCGCCCCCTTTCTTTTCATCCGCGGTGATTTTCTTGGCCAGCGAGGGGTCATAACCCGCCGACCACTGCGCGAACGGGATATTGAGCCCCTGGCATCCCGCAAGGGCGGTGACGAGGCACGCCCCCAGGACGGTCTGGACCATCGATCTGGCGGTCGGGTTGTTTCTTGCCAACCCGCGGAGGGAGGGAAAGGACGCCCACTGCTTGCTGGGTTCATGCGGCATCGCATGGCTCGGGGTCCAGCACAAGTCCGGCTGCTCCGCGCCCCACGGTGCGAGCGACCCGCCGATGTTCCGGGGGACCAGGCTCATCGGTTCACGCTCCGAGAAAAGGCAAGACCCGGGGGCGGTGCCCCAGGATGTGACTGATCACTGCGCCGACGGTCTGTCGCGCGGCACCAAGGTTGGAACCCGGCGGACCGGCCGCCAGATCACGCCACGCCCGTCCAGGGCTGGCGAGGACACGGATGGCGTCGAGTGCAGCCGGTGAGAGCGTGGTCACGTGCGGCTGTCCCGGCCTGCAAGACGGACAGAGCACTCCCCCGGTCGCCAGGCCGAAAGCCACGTCCCCACGCATCTCGACGGGCGTTCCGCAATGCGCACAGCAGTCCAGCGCGGGCATGAGTCCCAGCTCACGAAGACAGGCCAGCTCGAATCTCAAGACCCTTCGCGTCCGCAATTCGGGATCCCCCAGGTGCCGCAAGGTGGTCCTGGCCGCTTCGAACAGCTTGGGGTGCGGATCGTGATAGTCGGTCAGATCGGTCAGCAGTTCGGCAACGTAATAGCCGGCATACAGGGCCGCCAGATCGCGGCGAAGACATGCGAAGCGCTCCAGAGGCACGGCCTCGGTCAAGAGGTCGAGGGACTCTGACGCCTTGGGCAGCAAGACAATATCCGAAACGCTGAGCAGGTCAAGCCCACCCTGGAAGGGCGACTTGAGCCGCCTGCCCCCCTTGGCCAGAGCAGAGACCTTGCCCAGCTCACGGGTGAACAGCGTCACGACCAGGCTGGTCTCGAAGACCTCGACCGTGCGCACCACCAGCGCCAGCGACCGTTGCGCGGGCAACCCCGTGCTCCCTCCCTATGCAACCATCCAGATCATGGTGCCCTGAGCCGCGGCGACTGGATGGCGCTTGGCCGTCAGTCTCCCAGCCCCGTCTTGCCCACCAGCCAGAGCGGGCAATCGCGCCGCGCCGCCTCGTTGGCGGCGAGCGCCAGCCGGGCGAAGGTGAGGATCTCCGGTGGCTCGGCCACGCAGCCGTCATCGGGATCGCAGGCAACCTCCAGAAGCTGCTGCAAGCCCTGGTCATCCTGGGGCAGTTCCCAGCAGCGTGCCAGTTCCGCAAGCTCGCCACGCAGACCGTGCAGGCTGGCGCATTTGAGCGGCACGCCGGCCGAGAGCGGCAGCGAGATGGTCCGGACGTGTGCCGGCAGGAAGACTCCCCCTGCTCCGCCGCGATCGCCAGCAAGTTCGGGATCGCCGCGGGATCAAGCTCCGCCGTGGCGCGGCGCTGGAGCTCGGACCAGCCCCAGTCCGCCTGTTCGCCGTAATGCAGCGCCGTGGAGCGTTCCCACTGGCTCTCCGCGCCGAAGGCGTTGTCGAGCAGTTCGGCGACCTCCGCGGCATAGCCGGGCTCAAAGGTGTCGCGGGCGCCGCCGACTGTGAAATGCAAGGACATGGTGCTCACCTCGAGGAATCGGACCGGGAGAGAAGAAGCCGCCTGCCGTCGGGTGAAGGACGAGCTCAGGGATAGGTCCGGCCACTGCCGGGGCGTTCCGAGTACCAACATACCGCCGCGCGGTAGTCCGCCGCGACGTTATTCTCTCCACCATGCTCAATTCCCGCGGTGATGGAGCGAGCAAACATCACCGGGTCGCTCAGGTGCCAGCGGTAAGCCGCCGCCTGCCAGCGTTCGCCTTGCTGGCGGTAGATGGGGAAGCCATGCACAGGATAGGCCGCCGGCCCGTCGAGCCGGCCCGGCAAGGCATACCAACCACAGTTGAAGTAATCCTCGGTCCCCGTGCCGTGGATGGCAAGCCGGCCATCCACCACGAACCGGTCATCCCCCTCCAGCCAGAAGGGCAGCCGGGCCTTGCCCTCGGTCAAGAGCAGGACCCCCGCGAAATGACCGCGGCCTTCTTCCTTGAGCCACCCGAAGTCCTCGCCCGCACGTGCCGGCACTGCTTCCTTCAGAGCCATATGCAAGAAGCCCGCCTCCGGCGCCGTCCCGCGCACGGAGCGGACCCGGATGGTCCCTTTGAGCGGTCTTGCGGTGTCGATCCTGAGCAGGGCCTGGCGGCGGTACGGCATAGGGAAACGGTTATACCAGGCGCGCCTGCGCTGGCCCATCAGAAGCGACTCGTAAGGACGCGCCGCATCGACACAGCCGAAGGCCAGGCCCAGCGGCAGATCCACCGCGGCATGCTCCGTGTCGTCATCATCCCAGACCATGCGCAGGCGGGCCTCTCTCCACGCCTCTTCGAATGTTGCCGCGGGGATCACCTCCAGTGAGCGGCACGGTGGCCGGGCCTGCGCGGAGCACGTAATCGTGACGGCTGCCTGCCACGCCCTGCACTTCGTAGCTCGCCACGTCGGCCGCGGACAGCTCGCTCTCCTCGTACGCGCCAGGCCGGTCCCACACGGCCGCGGCATGCGCCAGCTCGGTGCGTTCTTGGGACCTGGGCTCCGCGGTAAACGACGTCACCGCGGCAGCCGCCGACTCCGGCAGAGCCAGCACGCCGATCTGGTAGAACCGCACCCCCTGACCTTCGATGAGCACCTTGCAGCCGCGCCGGAACGGAACCGGGACATACGAGACAAACCCGCCCGATCCCTCGGACACCAGCGGACGGGGAAAGTGCGGATGGGCTCCGGAGAAGAGCGTCTCCAGTGGAACATCCAGAGCCGGCCGCTCGATGTTATCAAGAAAAATCTTGATATGCTCGTGTTTATGGTCGAGGAGGCCGGGGCGCTCACCGGACGTGTGCGTGAACCAGATGCGCTGAATGATTCCCGGGCCGTCCACCTCGGCCAGCACCGAGTTGTCGCCCTCGGTTCTGAGCTTTGAGTACGTTCCGCTGAACCCGTCGTTGTTGCCGCCGGTGCGGTCGTACGAGCTGAACCCGAGCGGCCGCGCTTCCGGGTCACGCAGCCGCGCCAGCAGTCCGGTGTCATGGAGCTCAGTCATCGACCCGGTAGGGCAGTAACCGCCGGCGGCGAGTGGGCGTGCCGTCCCGGCAGCGTCGGGGCCGGCCTGGGCCAGCAGGATGAGCACCACGGGCACGACTCCCATCATCGTGAGTCTCGCAATCGTGTCTGAGCCTGAGGGAGTCCCGCATCTCGCAGGATGTGACTGGCGCTGGTCCGCGCCTCTTTGCCGCGTGAGTCTGGTGTCGAGGGGCCTGGAACCGTATCCTGGGTTCCTCTCCCCGGCGCCAGCAGGAGTGCGAGTGGACGGTGAAGAACCGGGATCCTCGCCCCGCGGTGGTTCAGCCATCATTCCAGGCCAGAGTGTGACGCCGGCCAGCCCGTTCTGTCAAGCACCCGTTATTGAAGTGAGGTCCGGCCATGCGGCGACCCGGTTTCGGCCTGGTTCAGCTTCTCCCAGCGTTCTTCCTGATCGGTTCAACGGCACTCGGGCAAGGCCCGCAGGGAGCCGGCGGCGACACGAAAGCTCATGGCGCGGATGCGCCGGCATCGGCAGCAGCGTCGCCCTCGCCGATCGGCTTCAGTGAAGCCTCGCGCGCACGGCAGCTTGCGGCCGAGCGCCACGCGCTCGGCGTGCCCACTCCTGAAAGTGCCCGGAAATGGCTGCGTACCCTCACCGCCGAGCCGCACGTCGCCGGTACGCCGGGCGACTACAAGACGGCGCTCTTCGTCCGCGACCGGCTGGCGGAGTGGGGCTGGAAGGCCGAGATGGTCTCGTACGAGGTGTTGCTGAACTTTCCCCTGGGCCGGCCATCGCTCCAGCTCCGCCTGCCGGTCATAAAGGCCCTGCGCGTGGACGAGGCGCCCCTGGCGGTCGACAAGGACTCCGCCAGTTCCCAGGCGTTCGGCGCCTTCCATGGCTACGGCATCAGCGGCCTGGCGAGCGGGCAGGTCGTCTACGTTAACTACGGCCGGCCCGAAGACTTCGACGCGCTCGAGAAGCTGGGAATCTCGGTGCAGGACAAGGTTGTGCTGGCGCGCTATGGCGGCAACTTCCGCGGGCTGAAGGTTCTCAATGCTCAGAAGCATGGCGCGCGCGGCATCCTCATTTACTCGGATCCGGCCGATGACGGCTTTGCCCGGGGCGACGTCTACCCTGCCGGCCCGTATCGACCGGGCTCGGCAATCCAGCGCGGCAGCGTCCAGTTCCTGTCGCTGGGCCCGGGTGATCCCTCCACGCCGCGCGGTCCATCGGTCAAGAACGCCGAGCGGCTCCCCTTCGACGAGGACTACGGCTTTCCCCTCGACCGTCCCGCGACGAACGTGCTCCACCCACGCAATCCGGTTTCCGTCAAGGACTGGCAAACGCAGACCGGCCTGAAGCGCCAGGACTACTACGCCACGATCCCCTCGCTGCCGATCAGCTATGACAACGCGCGTGAGATCTTCCAGGTACTGGCCGGCCCGAACGTTCCTTCTGGCTGGCAGGGCGGTCTGCCGCTGGCCTATCACGTGGGGCCCGGCCCGGCCGAGGTCGAGTTCTCCGTGATGATGGACTACAAGCTGCGGCCGATCTGGAACGTGATGGCCACCATTCCCGGTACCGTGGAGCCCGATCGCTGGATCATGGTGGGAAACCACCGTGATGCGTGGGTCTTCGGGGCCGTCGATCCCTCCAGCGGCACGGCCGCGACGCTGGAGATGTGCCGGGCGATTGGCGAGGCGGTCAAGACCGGCTGGAAGCCCAGGCGCACGCTCGTCTATGCAAGCTGGGACGCGGAGGAGTACGGGCTGGTGGGCTCCACCGAGTGGGCCGAGGAACACGCCCGGGCCGTCGATCAGAAGCTGGCACTGCTGCTGAACGTGGACTCTGCCGTGAGCGGGCGCGACCTCGAGATGGGCGGTGTTCCATCACTCCGCGATCTGGCCCTCGACTCCGCCAGGGCCATCACCGACCTCCGTACCGGCAAGACCCTCCACGACATCTGGATGGATGCCAGACGCTCGGCCTGGACCTCCACAAGCCCGCTGGATACCAGCGACCCGGTCTGGGAACGCAACGGTGAGAGTTCCGAGGGGAACCCGTCGCCGAAGCAGCCGCGTGGTTTCGTGGCCCAGCTTCACCCGCTCGGCTCTGGTTCGGACTACACTGCCTTTCTGGATCACCTGGCCATTCCATCCTTTGACATGGGCTTCTCCGGCAGCTACGGCGTTTACCATTCCATCTATGACGACTTCAACTGGATGGAGAAGTTTGGCGACCCCGAATTCCTGACGCACGCGACCGCCGCCCGGCTGTACACGATCCTTATGATGCGGGCGGCCGGGGCCGAACTGCTCCCCTTGCGATTCGTCCCGTACGGCGAGGCGCTGCGCGACCATGTTGACGAGTTGCGCCTCATTCGGGTCCGCCAGCTTCGCGGCAAGCTAGACCCGGCGCGGAAGTCGTCGGAGGCCGCCGAAGTGACCGAGCTGTTCCTGCCCCTGATCACAGCGGTCCGCGGGTTCCAGGCCCGGGCGGCCAAGGTCGACCGCGCGCTCGATCAGGTCGCGCGCCGGCACTCCCTTGCCGCCGAAGCAATCGAGCCGGTGAACGCCGCGCTGGCGCGCGTCGAGCGCGCGTTCCTGCTGCCCGAGGGCCTGGCGGGCCGCACCTGGTTCAAGCACGCCGTGTATGCGCCGGGCGTCACGACCGGTTACGGCGCCTGGCCGTTGCCGGCGGTCCGGCAGGTACTCGAGGAGAAGAAGCCCGAGCAGCTTGGGCCGGCCATCGACCTGACCGCACGTGCGATCGACCGGGCGAGCGGCGCACTGGAACGCGTGATGCAGGCGATCAAGACCGGCGGCCTTGACCGGGAGCCACGTGAATGAGCCTGGACCTGGAACAGCGGAGCGTCACCCTGCCGCGCGTGCTCGGGCCGGTCCAGGCGTTCTGCGTCGTGGTTGGCTGCGTGATCGGCTCGGGTATCTTCCTCGTGCCGGCGAAGGTTGCCGGCGAGGTGCCGTACTTCGGCGGCATCGCCCTGGTGTGGATTGTGGGGGGGATCTTCAGCGCGGCCGGGCGCTGACCCTCGCCGAGCTGGGTGCCATGATGCCGCAGGCGGGCGGACCCTATGTCTACCTGCGCGCGGCCTACGGGCGCCTGCCCGCGTTCCTCTTCGGCTGGACCGAGTTCACCGTGGCGCGGACCGGCTCCATGGCCACGCTGGCGGCGGCCTTCGCGCGTTACTTCGTCCTGCTCGTCCGGCCGACGGGTGCCATCGACGATCGCGTCTGGCAAGCGGTTGCGGCCGTGGCCGCCATCGCCCTTGTCACGGTGGTGAACGTGCTCGGCACGCGCCGGGGAGGTGCACTCCAGGTCGCCGGCACCGCCATCAAGGTCGGAGGCATCCTCCTGCTCATGTTGCTGCCGCTCTTGCTGGGCCAGGGCTCGGCACGCCACCTTCAGCCCGTCTGGCCAGCCGTTTACTCAAGCTCACTGCTCACCGGAATGATGGCGGCCATGGTCCATGTGCTCTGGGCCTACGACGGCTGGGTGAACATCACCCCGCTGGGCGAGGAGGTGCGTGAGCCGGGACGCAACCTGCCGCGTGCCCTCATCCTCGGCATGGCCACGCTCATCGCCGTCTACCTGGGCATGACGCTGGCTTACCACTACGTGCTCCCGCTCCAGGAGGTTGCCTCGGCCAACCAGGAGGAAGACGGAATCGAGAAGGCGGTCGCGGCCGTCTACTGCCGCCACCTGCTGGGCGAACCCGGGGTGGTGGGGATCTCGCTGCTGGTGATGTGCTCCACGTTCATCTCGCTGAATGGGAACGCCCTCACGGGGCCACGGGCTTACTTCGCCATGGCCCGTGACGGCCTCTTGCCGCGCGCGTTCTGCCGGGTCCACGACCGATTCGAGACCCCGGCCAACGCCATCATTGCCCAGGGTCTGTGGGCGAGCCTGCTCACCATCGCCGCCACGGCGCTCATCCTCATACCGCCCCCGCGGCTTTCAGGCGGCAACGCAGACCTGCTCCTGGCACCCGTTGTCCGTGCCTGGAGCGCACTGAACCAGACGCCCCTGTACGACATCCTGCTCACCTACGTGATCTTCGGCGCCAACCTCTTCTACTTGATGGCCATCACCAGCGTCTTCGTGCTGCGGTTCAAGCAGCCGGACCTGCCCCGTCCCTATCGCACCTGGGGCTATCCGGTCACTCCACTCCTCTACACCGTGGCCGCCGTCCTGCTGCTGGGCAACATGCTGCTGGACGTGCAGAGCCGCGTGCAGGCGCTGGCTGGTATCGGCCTCATTCTGCTGGGACTCCCCGCGTGGAGCATCCTCTCGCGCCGTCGCCCCCCTGGCGTCACATGACCCGTGCCACGGTGCCGGCCATCACGCGCTGGCCAGGAGCGCGGCCTCGATGGAGGGCCGCTCCAGCGCGGGCAAGAGCGATTCGAGCAGACGGCAGTCCAGCGAGACATCGGCCGGTCGAGGCTCGGCCAGAGCCGCATCCTGCCGCCGGTTCGCACGCACCAGCGCGGGGTCAAGCCCCTGCGCCTGCGCGGCTCTTTGCATGAGCTCGTACCGGCTCACTCGCTCGCGGCCCGCAAGGTGGACGACGCCGCTTGCCTCAGTCCTGGCAAGGTGAAGCAGCGCCCGGGCCGCCGTGGCGTAATGCAGTGGCGTTCGGAGCTCGTCCTCGAAGAATGTTTGCGGCTCGCCAGCTTTCAGTCGCTCGATGGCACGGTCGAAGAACGAGGGGCGGCCGGCGCACGAGGCACCGTACAGCAGCGCAAGCCTGGCGACCACGGCGCCGGGAGCCTCGAGCGCCAGACGCTCGGCCGCGGCCTTGGTGCGGCCGTAGGCCAGCACCGGCGCCGGTGTGTCACTCTCGCGATACCACCCGCGCGTGCCGTCAAAGACCAGGTCGGTCGACGTGAAGACCAGCTTGCGGCCGTGCTGCCGACACCAGCGAGCAAGCCGCCCGGTCGCCTCCACGTTGATTCTCCAGGCGGCTTCGGGTGCCTGGCGTACGGACTCGGCCGCACTCATCGCGGCCGCGTGGATGACGACCTCAGGGTCCGCCTCGTCGAGGGCCGAGAGCAAGAGGTCTGGATCGGTCTGGTCGACAGAACGAACGCTCAGTCCCGCCAGGCTCTTCTCCGTCTGGCGGCTCCAGAGAATCGGCTGCCATGCGTCGTCGCGAGCCAGTTCGAGAGCAAGGTACGAACCTAGCTGCCCGGTCGCTCCCGTCACGAGAATCCTCATCTTCGTTAGCTCCCCACCCTGGATCTGATCGATCTTTCGATCTTTCGCAAGCCGCGCGATCGCTCTGCCGATCATAGGCCAACAGAGCCTGCTGGGAAACGACTCGATAGCGCACATTTCCTTTCTTGTACGAGCAACGTGGGAGCGGCCGCGATGGACATCCGGAACGTGCCACTGAGCGACCTGGTCCTCGATCCCAATCTCAACCTGAGAGACCGGCTCGACGACTTCACGGTCGAACGCTATGCAGATTCGTGGGATCGGTTGCCGCCGATCACCGTATACGAGGTGGATGGCAAATGGCTGGTCGCCGACGGCTTTCACCGTCACGCCGCCGCCGTGATGCTGGGCAAGCGGACCATTCCCGCCGAGATCGTCGTCGGCAGCTTCACCGACGCGCTCGACTTCGTCGCCAGCGTCAACCTCTTCCACGGCCTGCCGCTGAGCCGATCGGAACGTCGGCGCGCCGTGGAGGTGAAGCTCAAGCTGCATCACGACTGGTCGGACCGTCGCATGTCCGAAGAACTCGCCGTCAGCCGCGAGCTCGTCGCCAAGATCCGCCGGCAGCTCATCGAAGGCAACCAGATTCCCAATAACCCGGGACGGGTTGGCTCCGATGGCAAGCTCTACACTTCCGCCGGGATTCCCCGCGAGCAGCCGGAACGGCCCAAGAGCAAGCCGGAAGATGCCGACGACAGCGCAGAAAGCGGTCGCCGTGGCATGGGCGCGACGGCGGCTCCCCCCATCGAAGCGGCCGGGCCTTCCAGGGCCAAGGGAAAGGCCGCTGACGAGATTCACTGGCAGGGTGAGCCGGACCCTCGCTCGGTCGCCAGCGAAGGCCCGGTCTCGGTCTCGGCCCCGACCATCGATGAGCTACTCGAGCTCATGTCACGCCAGATCATGCAAGTGATCACGTGGACCCAGGCTGATGGCTTCGTCGACAGCTACCGCTCGGCCAGCCCGAACGCCCGGGGGCTCTTCCACGCTGCCGTCATCAAGCTCGCCGCGCGTGCCGACCAGCTACGTCGAAGCTGATTCAGTCCCGGGTGAACGTTCACGGCCGCACGGCGCGGGTCTTTTCAGACCAGCTCGCGAAGCACGATGTCAGCCAGGAACAGCCCCTCCCGGGTGAACCGGACTCGCTGGCCGCTGTCCTCGAGCAAGCCCCTGTCCACGAAACGAGCCACCAGATCGCCGAAGAGCGCGTCCACGGTGAAGCCGGTGCGCCTCCGGTAATCGTCCCGGTCGATCCCCAGCCTGGTGCGGCGGAGCATGAGCATGGCCGTCTCGCGGGCGCGCGCCTCGGGATCAAGCCGCTCGCTCGGTCCGGTGGCCGGTTCGCCCGCCTCGATCCGGCGCAGGTAGGCCGCCAGGTCACGCGTGTTGACCGAGCGCACTCCCGCGACGTATCGCGCGGCGCCCAGACCAAACCCGAAATAGGCGTCGTTCACCCAGTACACCAGGTTATGAAGCGACTCGTGGCCGGGCCGTGCAAAGTTCGAGATCTCGTACATCTCCAGCCCCGATGCGGAGAGCCTGTCCATCACGCTCTCGTACATCGCCCGCTCGGTCGCTTCATCCACCTCCATCACTTTCCCGGCCTGCCATTCTTTCCAGAGGTTGGTCCCCTTCTCGTAGACCAGGCCGTAACACGAAATGTGCGCGGGCCCGAGCCCGAGCGCTGTCGCGAGATCCTCCTGGCAGTCGGCGAGCGTCGATCCGGGGATGCCGAAGATGAGGTCGAGCGACCAGCGCGGGAATCGAGCGGCAATCAATTCCACCGCGGTAGCGACCTCGTCCGGACCGTGATTCCGTTCCAGCGCGGCCAGCAGCGACGGCCGGAACGACTGCGCGCCCAGGCTGACGCGGTTGACGCCGGCGGCTGCCAGGATGTCCGCCTTCGATACGTCGACGGTTCCCGGGTTCGCCTCGACGGTCCATTCCCCCCCCGGCTCCAGGGAAAACCAGCGCCCGATGATTGCCATCAGCCGATCGAGCTGGTCAGGGCCGAGCCTGGTCGGCGTCCCCCCGCCGACGAAGATCGTCGTCACCGGTTGAGGCTGTCGCAGGGCCGTGGCGATCTCGTGCTCCAGGGCTTGCAGGTAGCGTTCCGCGAGGTGGTCGGAACCCGCCAGCGATGCAAAGTCGCAGTAGCCGCACTTGTGGGCGCAGAATGGAACGTGTATGTACGCGGCGCGCGGCCGGATCCACGAGGGATCAGCCTCATTCCGGGCTGAGCACGCGTCAGGTGCTGGCATCTCGAGCGACGGCGAATTCCGGGTGGCCGGCGAGCCGGCGATGAGTTTCTGGATGGTTGCCTCCCGGAACGGCATGTGCGGAACGGTTCGCGGCTCGCCTCAGTAGTCTCGGTCGTAACCGCCGCGCCGGTAACCGCCTCCGCTTCCCCCACCGCCCCCCTGGGTTCGTGGCTTGGCCTCGTTGACGGTAAGACGGCGGCCGTCGTGGTCGCGGCCGTCGAGAGACTCGATGGCCGCGTCTGCCTCGTCATCATTTTGCATCTCGACGAAGCCGAATCCACGGCTCCGCCCCGTGTCGCGATCAATCAAGACCTGGGCCGAGTTCACGACCCCAAATTGCTCGAACAGCTCTTCGAGCTGCTCGGAAGTCACGGTGTACTTGAGGTTCCCGACGTAAAGCCTTTTCGCCATCGCATTCGCCCGCAACCAGGCTCTCCTCGGACCGCTGAAACGCTGGTAGGTTCACTATATGAGGCCTGTTCACTCTTTTCAACGAGAAAAGCGGCTGCTATGAAAACGATCGACGCCTACCGGCATCGGCCGGATGCGCCGGGGCCCGCAAACCAGAGGAAGCGACGCCTGTCGCCGCTCGGGCTGTCGATGCGGCCCGGTCCGCCCAGGCCGCTGAAACCCGCCCTGGCAGACCGCTGGAACATCGCATGCGTTGCCCCGAACCGCTAAGCTCGATGCACCGGCGCGCGCTGCTTGATCGTTCCGCCGCCTCAGCCGTCATCGATGCGTTCACGGTCTTGTGAAGTGGGGACCACACTCACCATGGCACGTTTCATCAACCCTCGCGCATTTTTATCGCCGGGACTGGCCGCTCTGCTGACCCTGGTCGCCCACGGATCTCTGGCCGGGGCAGAGGAATGGCGACTGGAGATCGGCAGCGGCCGCACCGAGTCCCTCGATCTGCCGGTCCTGGTGGAAGCGGCCTCAATGCCACGGGGCGTCTACGCGCTGGAACTGCCCGGAAGATCGGCTCCCACCATCGCCCAGGTCTTCGGCGACTCAGGGAAGCAGTACCTCGCCAGCATACTGCCGGCGGCCAGCCGTCCCGGGGCCTATGCGCTGCGCCCGCTGGCTGCGGCTCCGCCGGCGACCGAGGGCTTTCAGATGGAGCCCGGCGGCTTGAACCTGTCGGTGTCGTGGCACGGCGGCCTGATCGCGGAGTATCACGTCGACGCAGGCCCCAAGCCGTTTCTGTTCCCCGTCATGGGGCCTACCGGCCTCTCTTACACCCGCGCTTTTCCGATGGAAAATCGACCCGGCGAGGATCACGACCATCCGCACCAGCGGTCGTTCTGGTTCACTCACGGGAAAGTCAACGGAATCGATTTCTGGTCCGAACAAGGCCGCCACGGATCCATCAGGGAAACCGCGCGTCGGTGCACCGTGGCGGGGCCCGTGCTGGCGCGGCTCTGCACCAGCGACGACTGGATTGGCCCGGACGGCCGCAAGGTCTGCGGCGACCAGCGAGCGCTCACATTCTATCGAACGAAACGGTTTACTATCATCGATTTCGATGTCGTGATCGAAGCTTCGGCCGGGGCGGTGACCTTCGGCGATACGAAGGAAGGCATGTTCGGCCTGCGGGTGGCCAGCAGTATGGATGTCGACAGGCGCCAGGGGGGGAAGATCGTCAACGCCGAGGGACTGGCCGACGCCCAGGCGTGGGGCAAGGCTTCGCCCTGGGTCGACTACTCCGGGCAGATTGGCGGTAAGACCGTGGGGATCGCCGTGCTCAACCACCCGCGCAGCTTCCGCTTCCCGACCACCTGGCACGTGCGAACCTACGGGTTGTTCGCGGCCAACCCTTTTGGATGGCACGACTTCGGCCTTGGAAAGGCCGGTGACTACACTTTGCCCGCGGGCCAGTCGTTGACCTTCTCCTACCGCGTCATCCTGCACGAGGGCGACGCGGCCGCGGCGCAGATCGCCAGCGCATACGACCAGTTCAAGGAGCCGCCGATCATCGAGGTGAAGGGTCAATGATCGCGGCTCCGCGGGCTACGCGTGACGCCTGATCATGCGCATTGGGGTCTGGACCCCGTCGATCGGTACATCGTGCGGTTCCACCGGCAGGCTGGCGAGTATCTGGCACTCAAAGCTCAACGCCCAGCACGGGGCATCCGGGCGCAGGGCGGGTAAGAGGCGGTCATAAAGGCCTGCGCCCCGGCCCAGGCGGTATCCTCCAGGGTCGAAGGCCAGGCCGGGAACCAGTGCCCAGTCCACCTCCGCCGGATCGACCTCCGGGCACCCTGGCCGCGGTTCAGGAATCCCCAGCATCCCCGGCGCAAGATCGGCTTCCAGCGAGCCAATCTGGAAAAGCCGCAGACGGTTGCCCGCGCGGTCGACTCGCGGGCAGAGGAGCCTCTTGCCCGCGTTCAAGGCGTGAAGCAGGCAGAGCCGGGTGCTGATCTCCTCCGCAAAGGCTGTGACGTAGAGCAGTACCGTTGTGGCGTGGCCGTAGCCGGGAAGCTCCGGAAAACGCGCGTGCAGGTCGTTCTCGAAGGTGGTGCGGAGGTCGGGCGAGAGGCTCAGAATGGTCCGCTTTACAAGGCGCCGAAGTGCCTGCTTGGAGTGCCTGCACGAGTTGATCTGATCCATGAATGATGCAGGCTCATGAGAACCTGGGAACAGCCGATTTCGCCTCATGAAACAGCAAACCCGTGTCATCCCTCAGAAGAGGGCTGGCACGGGTGATTCACCTCCACCGTAATGCCGTTGGGGCGCTTTTGAGAACCCGCAGTTCAAGTGGGAGCCTCGGACCTTCGAGAAACCGGAGCTTCAAGAGGTCGATACTGGGTCCCTACGGGTTAAATGTTGGTTCGCCAAAAGTACGCCCCCTGTCGAACATGGCAGAGGCTAGATCGGCCGAAACCGAACAATGTCATCGTAGCTCCGGGATTACCGTCTGGCAAGGGTGAGGCCACCAAAAACGAGTACCGATCGCGGACCCTGTCCGGGCTGGCAAGAGGCCTCGGATCAAGGCCGCCGGCTCTCCTCGACGGAGGGACCGCGGAGCTGCTTGAGCTGGTCGCGGAGGCGAGCGGCTTCTTCGTAGTCCTCGAGTGAGACGGCCAGTTCCAGTTGCTCCTGGATGCGCTCCAGCGGGCTCATCGGCTGTTCCCGCTCGAGCTCGCGGCGCCATCGCACCAGGAAGCCAAGTTCCGAGCAGTCGGCCTCGCGGTCCTCCTGCTTGTACTCTCGAAGGAAGGCGCGGATGTGGGTGATGCCCTCGTCGATCTCCGTGAGGGCTCTGCGAAAGTCGCCCTCAGCCAGGGTCCTGAGTGCAAGTGCCCGGGTACGCATCATGTGCACATAGGGGCGGTACTGATCGAACTCGATCTTGTCGCGCTGCTGCGAGGCATGTTTCACCACGAACGCGAAGAGGCGTAGATTTCGTTCGGTGTCCCGGGAGACGAGATCGTATTTCTGAAGGTGAAAGGCGGAGAGGTAGCGATGGTAATATTGCAGCCCTTCACGCATCAGGTTCCCGCAGGCACGATGATCCAGGGCGAAATCTTTCCCGGCCGCCTCGGCGTTCTTCTGGCGCGCTTCGTAAAGGTCGAGCAGTGACTCGAAGCCCGAGGGTTTCTGGCCGTCCGGCCGCCCGGCCAGCTCCATCTGGAGGACCCCCAGGTCCACCCGCATCTGAATGCGTTCGGTGCCATCTTCGTGGCGGATGATCCGGACCTGAAGTTCGTCGGGGTTGAATTCCCAGCCGGCCAGAATGGAAGAAATGTCCTGACTCACGGGCTCTCTCCCGGCGGGCCGACATCCCTCGCGATGCCTCAAGGGTGAGGCGTTCACTGCCTGCTCGCGGCCTCCTTTCCAGTGTAAGGCCAGTGCGAAACGCTGGCAACATGCAAGCGGCGAACGCCGCGCGCGCCCTGCAGTCGCGCGACGTTCCCGGGCCATCAGTCCCACGGCTGTTGTGCGGCCCGAACGCCACAGCGCCGGCCCTTCCAGGTACCGGGAGTGGCAGCCTTCGCCTCGGCTTAGATCTCGTTGTTGTCGTGGATCATCGGCTCAAGCTCTTTGGTGTTTCGCTCCACCGCCAGGACGATGGTCCGCTCCTCCACCCCGTCGCCGCTGGAGGCAACCGCGGGGATGATCTGCCGTGAGTCGGGCAGGCTGAAGCGCACTGTGAAGGTTCCATCAGGGCGAAGATGCACAGGCTCGCCCTGGAGGGTGACCTGGGCTCCCGGCTCGGTCGTGCCGTAGACGATCAACTCGGCATCGAGCTCGAAATGGAACTTCCGTCCCAGGCTGGGCAGCCCGCTCACCGACATGTTTTGAAGCGTTGCGCTACAGAGCGGACGCCGCAGCCGCTCCTCGAACAGCTCGCGCAGGTCGAGCACCGAATTGACGCGGTTGGAACCGATCGAGGACGGGTTCTGGACGCGCTCGAACTGCTGCTGGACATTGTTCCAGTTCTCGTCAAGGGCGTCGCTCACTCCCGCCTTGGGCGTGGAGACCACGTTCGAGCGCGCCAGCACGTAGAACTTCTTGCCCCGGGAAAGGTAGCCGATATCCACCCGGAACGTGCGTGGGGGCTCAACGACGTCGATGTACCAGTTGTTCACGCCGCCATGAATGGCGATGTCGCGGATCTGCCGCTCCGTGGAGGTGGTCGTGTCCTCGCTGGTGACATCCATCACGCGGAGAATTGGCTGGGCGCTGTGCCAGTCCTGGCCCAGTGCCGCCTGAGCACGGGCCAGCGTGGTGCGGCTCAATTCCCAGTACGCGTGCAGCCAGTAGGAGTCGCGCGCCAGGACGATGATCCGATCCTTCTGGGAAGCGTGGTCCAGCGTGTGCGGGACAGCGGCAGCCGACGCTGCCACAAGGTTGGCGCGCCGGGCCGCGACGGCGGGTTCCGACCCGCCGGCCACCTGCTTCCTGGGCGCGTGCGGCTTGGTTCGTGGCGGCATCACCCTCGGTGCAGGGCCGGACGGCTTGGCCGATCGCGACGAACGTGCGCCGCGGGTCACCGTCAGGGCCCGGATCAGTTGATCCTTACGCATCGCGTGCCACCCAGAAATCCCCTGCTCCTTGGCCATCTGGGCCAGGTTCTTCTTGTTGCAGTCCTTCAGCGTATCGGCTGTCATACGGAACCACTCCAGGGTACCGCACGCGTGGTAATGCGACGCATGCGATGGATGTCAAATGGCGTGCTTCATCCGTGAGTGGACCGGTCCGGAAAACTCCCTGTTACCCGGACAAGGGGGCACACGACCGATGGAGGATTCTTACCCAGCAACGAGCGAAAGGCTGCGGTGGGCATTCGGCAAAAAAAAACGGCCTTCAGCCGCTCTTCGGAGGCTGAGGCCGCAATGGAAATTCGCTCGAGTCGGACTCTCCGAGCCTGGCTAACAACATGGCGAGTCCCCGCACTGGGTCGAAGCAGAGCCACGGAAGGCAAGGCAAGATCACCGTCCGTCAACTTGTTCGTAACAAACCTCTTACCATAGCCACATGATGATTGTCAATGAGCTTGTCCCGGCTGTGTTCGAAAACGTACATTTCGCGGGGCTGCCGAGAAGGTTTGATAAAGCGAGGGATGTACGCGAACCAGGAGATTTGACTCCGGCAGGAAGTCGCGACGAGAAAAAAACGTTGAAGGATACCCGGGCGGCTCGGTGGGGCGGCAGGACCTGTACATTTCTGGAGCATCGAAGCTGTGCACCCGAACCGTGCCGCGGTCGTCGGGCGAACTTTGTGAAAAATTTCTCGATCCACCTCTCTGGGTGGTTGACAGCCCGCTGTGGCACTGTATAAAGGAACCACGTGCGGAGGTCCCCGCCCCAGGGATTGCTGTTCACCACGGTTCATCGGCTCCGCGGTGGTTCCGGCTGGTGGCATCAGACGAGTCAAGACGGCTCCTCGAATTCGATGGCGAGCTGCTGTGACCGTGGAGATCCCGGTGAGTCCAGCACCCGAGGGTAGGTCGGCCATCGCAATCGGGATCGACTGGGGGACGCGAATCACGACCATCGGTCTGGAGTTCGGGCTGCCGGCTCTTCTTGGCTTCGGCCTGGATCGCTGGTGGAAAACACTCCCCTGGATGACAATCCTGGGCGTGTTCCTGGGGCTGGCAATGGGCATGACGCACCTGGTGCGGATGGCCGCGGAACTGACGGCTGCCGGCCGCAAGAAACAGTGACCCGGCTCGTGAATGTTGAGGACGACAACCCCGACCCGCAGCGACCTTCAGCCGGCCTTGCCGGTATTTGCCGTTGAGCATCTGCTCGACGATCTGGCCGCCCCTTTTGATGAGCGAGTCCACATGCCTGGGCATGGCACGAACCCTCTGGAACACGTGCTCGACCACAACGAACTCGAGATTCCCTGGGTGAATTACCCGGCGTTCCAGCACAAGATCCATCTTCCCTCGGTCTTCGGCATCCAGCTCAGCCGTTTCATGGTGATGGAGCTGATCGCCGCGGCCCTGGTGCTCGCGGTGATGATTCCGATCGTGCGGCACGTCGTCCGCAACCACGTCAGCCGCGGGCGTTTCGCCAACATGATCGAGGCGATGCTCCTGTTCATTCGTGACGACGTCGCGCGACCCGCCATCGGCGGCCACGGCGCCGATCGTTTCTTGCCCTTTCTCTGGACGATGTTCTTCTTCGTGCTCTTCAACAACCTGCTCGGCATGATTCCCGGAGGCGCCTCGGCCACGGGCAACATCAACGTCACAGCGGCCCTGGCCCTGATGACGCTGGCGACGGTGATCATGGCCGGCGTCAAGGAGCTGGGTTTTGTCGGCTACTGGGTCGGCATCGTACCGCACCTGGACGTTCCCGGCGTCCTCAAGCCGTTCCTCTGGGGGCTCATGTTCTTCATCGAGGTGGCCGGACTCATGATCCGCCACATCGTGCTGGCGGTCCGGCTCTTCGCCAACATGTTCGCCGGGCACGTGGTTCTGGCCGTCATCCTCGGCTTCATCCTGATGGCGTACAACAGCTGGTGGACACTGGGGCTCGTGGCACCGGCAAGTATCGGCGGGGTCGTCTGCCTGAGCCTCCTGGAGCTCTTCGTCGCATTTTTACAGGCGTACATCTTCACGTTTCTCTCGGCGCTCTTCATCGGCTCGGCGGTGCACCCGCACTGAGCGGGGCCGGGCGGGAAGGGCCAGTATCAAGGCTGCACCCA
The DNA here is from genome assembly GCA_963833985.1 of uncultured Planctomycetaceae bacterium. Taxonomy (GTDB): domain Bacteria; phylum Planctomycetota; class Planctomycetia; order Isosphaerales; family Isosphaeraceae; genus Aquisphaera. The sequence continues at coordinate 2,167,034 of CAWIAD010000001.1, read as the reverse complement.
TTTGAATGAGACGCTCCGGAATGCTCGCCAGAGCCCTGCGCTGGCCGGCTCTTGATCGTTCAAGGCGAGGCCAAGGGGGTTTCGCCTGCTACTCTGCTGCGGGGCGTCGTGAGGCCCCCCTAGCCATTTTTTGCGTTTCAACGAGGAGTCAAGGTTCCGATGAAAGTTCTCAAGACTGCCGCCCTGGCGTTCGGCTTGCTGCTTTTCGCCCACGGTGCGACCTTCGCCCAGGGAACCACTGCCACGCCGGCCGCCGAAGTGGTGCACGCGCCGTTCTCTGATCTGAAGGCCATCGGTGCGGGTCTGGTGATCGTGGGCGCGGCCCTGGGCATCGGCAACCTGGCCAAGGCAGCCGTCGACAGCATGGCCCGCCAGCCCGAGATCGCCGGCAACATCCAGACCGCCATGATCATCGCCGCGGCCCTCATCGAGGGCGTGACGTTCTTCGCGCTGATCATCATCCTGCTCCAGGTCCTCTTCGCTGGTTGAGTGCCCCTCCGTCCGGCTCCCGTGTGGCTCCGGGCGCGGGCCGCGGAACGCGGACTTGCGATCCGGGGCGGCGCCGGGCGGACCGAACTGTTCCGCGAAGATAACCCTGTTCCTTTTGAGAGATCCGGCGAGAAACCACTCATGCTGCGGCGTTCGATCATGTCCCTGGGTGTCGGGCTCGTGTGTGCGAATATCCTCCTGCTTCTGGCCGCACCGCCGGCGCGCGCCCAGGCCACGCCAGCGCCCACGACCGGGGGCGCGATGAAGGCTGAGGCGGAACCGGGCCATACGGCGAGCACCGCCACGCATGGTGGCGAGGCTGAAGTGAAGCAGAACCCGATGGAACTTCAGCCCACCCTGGCCATCTGGACGGTGGCGGTCTTTCTGCTCTTGCTGTTCCTCCTTCAGCGGTTTGCGTGGAAGCCGCTCTCCGAAGCCCTGCACCAGCGCGAGGAGCACCTCGAGCACACGCTCTTGCAGACCGAGAAGGCCCGCAACGAGAGCGAACAGCTTCTGGCCGAACATCGTCGCCTCATGGCCCAGGCCGACGAGCGCGTGCGGGCCATCTTCGATAAGGCTCAGAAGGACGCCCAGGCGAGCGGAGAGGAGATCGTTCGCGCCGCGCGCTCCGAGGCTGACGCAGCCCGCGAGCGGGCGCAGCGCGACATCGCGACCGCACGAGACCAGGCACTGTCGGAAATATGGAGCCAGGCGGCCGACCTCGCGGTTTCGGTGGCCGGACGGGTGCTCTCCAAGCAGTTGACCGCGGATGAGCACCGCCACTTGCTGGACCTGGCCATGCAGGAGCTGCCGGCGGCTCCCGTGGGGTCGAACGGTCACGGAGGTGGGGCCCGATGACAGCAGCTCCCGTGGAAGCGCCGGCCGATCTTCCCAGCACGCGGCAATCGGCCGGTGATGATGCCGTCGTGGTCCGGCATTACGCCGAGGCCCTGGTCGATGCCGCGGTTGCCGAGAACCAGGCCGAGGCCGCACTGGCGGACCTCGATGCGATCGACAGCGAGGTGCTGCGCGCTCATCCCCGGTTCCGCGACATCCTGGGCTCCACGCAGGTATCCAGCCCGGAAAAAGACCGCATGCTGGTCGACGTCTTCGGCGATCGGGTATCCGGCGTGGTTCTTCGGTTCCTGCGCGTGCTCAACCGGCATGGCCGGCTGGGCCTGCTGCCTCATATCTGCCGCTCCGCGCGGCAGATATGGGATCATCGGCACAGGCGGGTGCCGGTCCTGGTGCGCACGGCCGTGCCGCTCGACGCTGCTCAGGAGCAAACGCTTCGTGAGCGTGTGGCCGCCATGATCGCCGCCACCCCCATCCTTCAAATCCAGACCGACCCCGCACTCATCGGCGGCCTGATCGTCCAGGTGGGCGATCAGATCTGTGATGCCTCGGTACGCAATCGTCTCGCAATGCTGCGCCAGCGCCTGATCGAAGGAAAGACGCATGAAATTCAGAGCCGACGAGATCAGTTCAGTCATTCAGCGTGAGATCGAACAGTTCACTCCCGAGATCACGCGCACCGAGGTGGGACAGGTGCTCGAGGTGGGTGACGGCATCGCCCGAGTGTACGGGCTTTCCGGCGTCATGGCCGGCGAGATGGTCGCCTTTCCGAACGGGGTCAAGGGAATCGCCCTGAACCTGGAGGAGTCCTCGGTCGGCGTGATCGTGCTTGGCGACTACACCCGGATCGAGGAGGGCGACACCGTCACCGCGACCGGCGAGCTCTTGCGCGTGCCGGTGGGCGAGGCCTTGATCGGCCGGGTGGTGAACCCCCTCGGCGAGCCGATCGACGATCAGGGACCGATCCTCACCAGCGTGACGCGTCCGCTCGAATCCGCCGCGCCGGGCATCGCCGACCGGCAGCCGGTGGACGAGCCCCTCCAGACGGGGATCAAGGCGATCGACGCCATGATCCCCATCGGCCGCGGCCAGCGTGAGCTGATCATCGGCGACCGCAAGACCGGCAAGACGGCCATCGCCATCGACACGATCCTCAATCAGAAGGGCACCGGCGTCATCTGCGTGTACGTGGCGATCGCCCAGAAGGAGTCGACGACGGCCGGCCTGGTCGACATCCTCCGCCGCCACGGAGCCATGGACTACACGATCGTTGTCGCCGCCGGCGCCAGCGATCCGGCGCCCATGCAGTACGTCGCCCCATACGCCGGCTGTGCCATGGCCGAGTTTTTCATGTACGAGCAGGGCAAGCCCACGCTTTGTATCTATGACGACCTTTCCAAGCAGGCGGTCTCCTACCGCGAGGTGTCGCTCCTGCTCCGCCGGCCGCCCGGTCGCGAGGCGTTCCCGGGCGATATCTTCTACGCCCACTCGCGACTGCTGGAGCGCTCGGCGAAGCTGGCCAACCGCTACGTCATCCTCCCCGAATCGGCCCCGACCGAAAGCGTCACCGAGGAGATGGGGGTCAACAAGAAGGTTTACATTGGTGTGCCCGGGCTCGAGGAGGCCAACCACGCCCTGAAACACGAGTTTCCGCAAGGCGGCCACAAGGTGGTCAAGACCACGCTCTCGGGTGGCTCGCTCACGGCCTTGCCGATCATCGAGACGCTGGAAGGCGAGGTCTCGGCTTACATTCCCACCAACGTGATCTCGATCACCGACGGCCAGATCTACCTTCAGCCGGACCTCTTCTTCGCCGGCGTGCGGCCGGCGATCGACGTGGGCATCAGCGTCTCGCGGGTGGGTGGCAAGGCTCAGATCCCGGCCATGAAGAAGGTGGCGGGCGGACTGCGGCTGGACCTGGCGGCCTTCCGCGAGCTGGAAGCGTTCGCGCAGCTCGGCACCGAGCTGGACAAGGCCACGCAGATGCAGCTCGACCGCGGCTACCGCATGGTGGAGCTGCTCAAGCAGCCGCAATATCAGCCGATGCAGGCGATCGACCAGGTCATGAGCATCTTCGCCGGCTCCGAGGGGTTCCTCGACGACATCCCCATCAAGGAAGTGCCCAGCTTCGAGAAGGCGTTCCTGACCTTCGTCCGCGACCTCAAGCCCGAACTCCGCGCGGCGCTCGATCAGCAGAAGAAGCTGACCGACAAGATCGCCGCCGACCTGAAAGCCGCACTCCAGGAATTCAAGCTCAAGCACTACCGCTCCGCATCGGCGGCGGCTCCCGCACTGGCGGCAGCTTCCGCCTGACGTAAGAAAAAGTCGGCGCCCTGCCGGCAAATGGTAACCGATCACCCCGAAATCCCGACCGAGCAGACGAGAATCCGCGATGGCCAAGGCCCGATCGATCATCAAGCGCCGGCAGGCGGTCCAGAACATCCGCAAGATCACGCGGACCATGGAGCTGATTGCCACCGCCAAGTTCCGCAAGGCGCTCGACCGAGCCACCGAGGCCGAGGCGTTCACGAGGAAGATTGCCGAGCTGGTCGCCGACCTGGGGGAAACCTCGCGCAGCGTGACGCATCCGCTGCTCGAGCGCCGCGACCCAGTGAAGCGGGCGCTGCTGCTGGTCTTGACAAGCAACCGCGGACTGGCCGGCGGCTACAACGGCAACGTGCTTCGGCTCGCCTTCCGCAACTACCAGGACCTCCAGACCGAGGGCACCGCGGTCGGGATCGAAATCTCCGGCAAGCGCGGCATCAACTACATGCGGTATCGCCGGGTGCCCATGGAGGCAACCTACACGCAGTTCGAGGACCGTCCTCAGTTTCATGAGGTGGAAGTGCTGGCGGAGCGGTACATCTCCATGTACCTTCAGGGCCAGATTGACCGTCTCGACGTGGTGTACACGAAGTTCGAGAGCGCGGCTCGACAGGTGGCCACGGCGGCGACCCTGCTGCCCATCATCACCGCGGACATCGGCGCCGTCGAGCCATCGGTGCGCCATGTTCAGAGTGCCTCCGGCGAGGCGGCAGCACCGGAACGCCGGGGCGAGCAGGCGCGTGTCCCTTACGAGTTCCTGCCCGACGCGCGGGGGATCCTCGAGGAGATCGTGCCGGTCTCCTTCAAGGTGCGGCTCTTCAAATGCTTCCTGGACGCCGCCGTGAGCGAGCAGATCGGGCGGATGGTGGCCATGCGCGGGGCCACTCAGAATGCCGACGACCTGATCAAGTCCTTGACACGGCAGTACAACCGTGCGCGCCAGTCGCAGATCACCCGAGAGCTGGCCGATATTGTTGGAGCCGCGGCCGCCCTCTCGTGACCTCGCCGGCCGACGATCCTCTGCTTTTCCTGTGGAAACCGGACAACCTGACCTACCTGAAGCACCTCCGTACGAGGGATTCCGATACTCATGGCCACAGCAACCAAGACCGGACGGATCGCCCAGGTGATCGGCTCAACATTCGACGCCGAGTTTGAAGAGGGCCATCTGCCGAACATCTACAACGCCATCTCGATCGACGACGACGACAGCGCGTTCAAGGTTCACCTCACCGGCGAGGTCCAGCAGCACCTGGGAGGCAACCGCGTGCGTTGCGTCGCACTCGGGTCCACCGATGGACTGGTCCGGGGCATGACCGTCGTCGACAAGGGTGGGCCGGTGAGCGTGCCCGTGGGCAAGGAAGCACTGGGGCGCGTCTTCAACCTGCTGGGCGACCCCATCGACGGCCGTGGACCGGTGAACACCTCCGAACGGTGGCCGATCCATCGCGAGCCTCCCAGTTTCGAGAGCCTCTCGCCGAAGACCGAGCAATTCGAGACCGGCATCAAGGTCATCGACCTGCTGACCCCATTCGTCCGGGGCGGCAAGATCGGGCTCTTTGGAGGGGCCGGGCTGGGCAAGACGGTCATCCTCACCGAGCTGATCGCTCGCATCGCCTCGGTGCATAGCGGCTACTCGGTATTCGCCGGCGTGGGCGAACGCACCCGCGAAGGAAATGACCTCTGGCTGGAGATGCAGGAAGCCAAGATTGGCAGCACGGGCAAGTCGGTCATCGACAGCACCGTCATGTGCTTCGGCCAGATGAACGAGCCGCCCGGCGCACGGCTGCGCGTGGCCCTGTCGGCCCTGACGATGGCCGAGTGGTTCCGCGACGCGACCGGGGCCGACACCCTGCTCTTCATCGACAACATCTTCCGCTTCAGCCAGGCCGGCTCCGAGGTCTCGGCCCTGCTGGGTCGGATGCCGTCGAACGTGGGTTATCAGCCGACTTTGGCCACCGAGATGGGTGCCTTGCAGGAACGCATCACCTCTACCAAGAAGGGCGCCATCACGTCGGTGCAGGCGGTCTACGTACCGGCCGACGACATGACCGACCCGGCACCAGCCACCACCTTCGGCTTCCTCGACGCGTTCATCGTGCTCTCGCGATCGATCTCCGAGAAGGGCATCTATCCGGCGGTTGACCCGCTCGGCTCGAATTCGCGCATCCTCGACCCGCAGTACGTCGGCCAGGAGCACTACGACGTGGCCCGGCGCGTGCAGGCCATTCTCCAGCGCTACAAGGAACTCCGCGACATCATCGCCATCCTGGGCGTGGACGAACTCTCGGAGGACGATAAGCTCATCGTCCACCGCGCCCGGCGCATCGAGCGGTTCCTCTCGCAGCCGTTCTTCGTGGCCGAGGTGTTCATCAACAAGCCCGGCCAGTACACCAAGCTGCCGGATACGATCCGCAGCTTCAAGGAAATCTGTGACGGCAAGTGGGACCACCTGCCTGAAGGCGCGTTCATGTACGTCGGCGCGATCGAAGGCGCCGAGGAGCAGGCCAGGAAGATGGGCGCGATCTGAGATCGAGATCGGGTGGTGTCGCCCCTGTTCCGGGACAGATGATCGGCTGGTTCGAGACGGAAGAGAGTGAGTTGCCATGGCAGCCCAGACGGAATCGAGTGCGGAGCAGCGGTCGGCCGGCGCGGTTCAAAAAGCGCTGCACGTCGTCGTGGTGACCCCTGAGAAAACGCTGCTCGATGATCGGGCGGACTTCGTGTCGCTTCCCCTCTACGACGGCGAGCTCGGCGTCCTTCCGGGCCGGGCTCCCCTGATCGGCCGCCTGGGCTATGGCGAGCTTCGCACCCGAGTTGCTGACCAGACCCGTCGCTACTACGTTGATGGCGGCTTCGCGCAGGTTCGCGACAACGTGGTCACCGTGCTGACCAACCGGGCACTGGCCGCCGACGCCATCGATGCTTCCGCGGCCACGCGCGAGCTCGAGCAGGCCCAGGAAAAGCTGGCCCGCACCGACCATGAGTTCGCTGACAAGCAGAAGGCGATCGCCCGCAGCCGCGCCATGCTGCGCGTCCGCAAACATTAGTGCCTCTGCCAGTCCGCTCTCGTCAAACCTCCCTGCCCCGTGCCGGCAGGCATGAGCAAGCCGCTGAATATCTCCTTGTTCCACACGAACGTTCTCGGTCGGACATTCTGTTCGCCCAGTGAGGACCGGGAGAAATCACCCATGCGCTTTTGCGACCAGGCAGAGAAACCATGGTGCCGGCCTGGCAGGCTGGCGGTGGCAGCGGTGCTGCTGCTTGTGCCATGCGTTGGCCGTTCCGCGGAGACGGTTTACTTTCGCAACGTCTCGGTCTTCGACGGACTGAAGCGGATCCCCCGAGTCGATGTCGTCATCGCCGATGGCCGGATTGTGCAAATCGGCAGCGATCTGACGGTGCCCGCTGGCGCGGCGGTCATCGCGGGCGACGGAAAGACACTGCTGCCAGGGCTGATCGACTCCCACGTGCACGCCACCTCCGTAGCGGATCTGAAACAGTCTGTCGTCTTTGGCGTGACCACCGGGATCGACATGTTCACGAGCCACCAGTTCGCGGCGACGATGCGGGCCGAGCAGCAGACGGGCAAGGCGCCTGACAGGGCGGACCTGGTTTCCGCCGGCACGCTGGTGACGGCCGCCGGCGGTCACGGAACAGAGTATAGCTTGCGCATTCCCACCATCGCCCGGCCCGGCGATGCCGTGCAATTCGTGGCGGACCGGCTTGCCGAGGGTTCGGATTTCATCAAGATCGTCTATGACGACGGCAAGGAGATCGGGCTGGCGTGGCCGACCATCGATCGCGCCACGCTCCGCGCGGTGATCGCGGAGGCTCACGCCCACAAGAAGCTGGCCGTGGTCCACGTACTGGCCCGCGAGTTCGCCCGCCAGGCGCTGGAGGAGCGTGCGGACGGCCTGGTCCACCTGTTCGTCGATCAGCCGGTCGACGCCGGTCTGCTGGAGCTTGCCGTCACCAGCAAGGCTTTTGTCATTCCCACACTCACCGTACTCAAGAACATTGCGGGGGACGGCAATGGAGCCTCGCTCGCGGCGGATCCGGAGCTGGCGCCCTACCTGAACCCGGTGGACCGGCACGCCCTGAGATCACGATTTCCCATCTCGGAGCAGGCGCTCTCGCGCCTGCCGCGCCGAATTCCCGACGACGCGACCCGAAAACTCTTCGAGGCGGGTGTGCCCGTGCTCGCGGGGACCGACGCCACCAACCCGGGCACAGCGCACGGCGCGAGCCTGCACGGGGAACTGGAGCTCCTGGTCGCTGCCGGTTTGACGCCGATCCAGGCACTGGCGGCAGCGACGAGCACACCGGCGCGGATCTTCGGCCTTGGCGATCGGGGTCGAATTGCGCCGGGGATGCGGGCGGACCTGGTGCTGGTCGTGGGCGACCCCTGCACGGATATCAAGGCCACGCGCGCCATCGCGGGGGTCTGGAAAGGAGGGCAGACCGTCGATCGTGAGGCGCGCCGTGGTGCCGTACGCCGCGCAACGGAAGGGCTGGCCGCGCTCCGCAAGGCTGCGCCGCCCAAAGGCTCGGAATCCGGGCTGGTGAGCGATTTCGAGGATGGAACAGCGTCGGCGCGGTTCGGCGGCGGGTGGAGCATCTCGACCGATGCGATGATGGGAGGCAAATCGAAGGCCCGGTTCAAGCTCGTGCCCGAGGGCGCGCAGGGCGGCAAGGGCTCGCTGCAAATCAGCGGAACGGTCGCGGGTGATCCTCCCATGCGCTGGGCGGGCGTCCTGTTTTCACCGGGGCCCCGAAGCATGGCTCCCGCGAACCTCTCGGCCAGGAAGGCCATTCGCTTCTGGGCGAAGGGCGACGGCAAGGCCGCGACGGTCATGCTCTTCTTCCAGGCCAACGGGTTCGAGCCCAGCATGAAGCCCTTCGTGCCGGGCAAGAACTGGAAGGAATACCGCTTCGACCTCGACGAGTTCAGCGGCTGTGACGGCAGCGGTTTGCTGGGCCTCTTCTTTGGAGGCAGCGCCGAGGCGGGACCGTTCACGTTCCAGATTGACGAGGTCCGGTTCGAATGAACCGGGCGAGAGGGAGGTTCCGCGGCCACGGTCAGCGGGCCGGCACCGTCGCGGGATGGAAGAATCCCCTGGCGTGCTGAAGCGCGAGGGTTCTCCAGCCCTGCGGGAGCCATGCGTGCTGGTGCACAGTCACGTCACCGTCTTCGATGAGGATCTCGAAGAAGCCGGGAGGACGCTTGCCCGTGCGGTCGTGCAGCAGCGGCGCACCGGGGTTCAGACAGAGCTGGCCGGGGATCTTCTCGGGAACGAAGGCCCAGGCGGCATGGACATGTCCGCAGCAATACAGGTGGGGGCCTACCGCGGCCAGCCAGCGCCCGAGCTCCTCGGAGTTGACCAGGTTCTTGCTGGCCAGGTCCTGCCGGTATGGCCGCGGAACCTCGACGGGATAATGGCAGGCGACGATCAGGCGGCGGATGCGCGAGCCCTGCCCCGCAATCAACTCCTTGCTTCGCTCCAGTTGCCGATGCGGTAACCTGCCCCGGGCTGTCAGGGCGGGTCGAGTCGGGTCCAGACCGAGAATGGCCGTGTCGGGCGCCAGGAAGCGCAGCCAGGGGTAGGCCGGCTCCGGGGCGAACTCGCCGAAATACTGCTCGAACAACCGTTTCCTGAGAGCACCGTGCGTGTATCGATCATGATTTCCCGGCAGTACGGTCGCTCTGGACGGGTCTCGCAGCCAGGGATCAAGCGCCTGGCGGGCGGCCCGGAACTCCACAGGCAGCGCCGTGGTCGTCAGGTCGCCGGTGATGAGGATATGGTCGGGAGCCAGCGAGAGCACGCGCTCGACGACCTCCTGGACCCGCTCCAGGCGGAACTTCCGTGCTCTGCGGACCAGCAGGGAGGCCATGCCCAGCAGTCGTTTGTTGAAGAGCAGAAAGGGGTTGAAGGCGTACTGCCAGAAATGGATGTCGGAAATGTGCACCAGCCGGATCGTGCGAGGATCAGACGTCATGGAGGATCAAGCTTACTCTTCTGGCCGTCACGGATTACGATGCGCTTGCCCTGCACCACTCCCCGGCTCAGAGGTGCCATCCCATCCAGCCGACCAGGATATCGTACGCGGTGTGTGTGCAGACCGCGATGCCAAAGCCCCGGATGACGAAGACCCAGGCGAAGAACACGCCGGCCATCCAGCGGAAGACGAAGGCGAACCAGGTGAATGTTTCCCCGGGCATGCCTGCGTGGTGGGCCAGCGAGAAGAGCAGCGCGGAGCCTGTCACGGCAAGTGCGCTGGAGAGGATTCTGGGGGTTTGCAGCAATCGGAGGGTCCCGTACAGGACGGGCACCAGGACCAGTCGGAACAGGGTTTCCTCGTAGACTCCCGCACCAGGTAGCCGATCAGCGGCGTCAGGCTCATGCGCCCGGGGGTCAGGGCCACGGCGAGGGCCGGCGGGGCATCGGGCTCGAGCACGGCGAATCCGAGGTCGATGAGCCGGCTCAAGCCGACGAGTGCCACGGCGAGCAGGCAGCTTTCCAGGACCATCACCGGCAAGATCGACGGTGAGAATTTCCAGTCGCGCGGGCTCACCGCCTGCCAGCCCAGCAGGATCACGACCAGGGCCAGCGGAGGCAGCCACTGATCCACAAGCCCCAGCGACGCCAGGACGTGGCGCATCCAGGCATCGGCGCCGGTGCGAATGGCGGTCGAGGCCGTTCCTCCCTGCCAGAGTACGCCAAGCTCGTACGCGAGCATGAGTGGAAGAACCAGGACCAGCGACGGCAGCGGCCGCCTGGTGCTGGCCCAGTAGGAGGGGCGGCGGCGCGGGGCCTCGCCTGCGGCCGCCCTGCCTCCGGGCACGGATGGTACGGCGGTCGCCGACAGCGCCCGGTCCGTCAGTATGATCGTGGGCATGGTGATTCGCACATTTCTGATCGATCGGCCAGCGGCAGGAAAGACTCGACCCTCAGGTAGTATCGCGAAATTTTGATCGCGTCATAATTTTTGTTTTTTGCGAATTCTATGAAAACTTCGCGTGCCTTGTATCCTTCGGCAGGGGCGATTAGGATAACATCCCTGGTGGTACCGTGCGCTGCCTTGACGGCGTGATGCGCCGATCTCAAAATACCCTCACACTTTGGTCATCACTGACTTCCGCTCGGATGACCACAACGAGATCGGGCCGGCTGGACGCTGCTGCGAGGCATCCCGCCACCTTGATTGCCATCTAGGATCTTCGAGATCGACCTCTGATACTGGCCCTCTGGTGATGGGTCACCGCTGGCTTCTGGCGGGCTGTGATTGCACCTGTCGTGGGGAGGATGATCGCGTGATCGTGTGGTGTCGTCGTTTGGTTTGTATCGGCTCTTGCTCCCTCCTTCTTGCGTTCGCCGGCTGTTCCGATCGCGTTCTCATGGGACCCATGAAGTACGTGGAAAACGACGCCCTGACCAGGGAGGTCAAGGGAAAGACCAGCCTTGCTGGAAAACCGAAGCTACAAGACAAGGTCCGCACGGTGCTGTCGAAGCTGTTCGGGGAGAATCCCACCCGGATCACCGTGCCGGAGGGAATGGGCGTTCTACTGACTGGCGGTGGTGCCCGGCTGGGCAATTACCAGAAAGTCGGCGAGAGCGTGGCCCGCAACGTCACCAAGGATGGCGCCACGGTCCCCGGAGGTTACGGCCTCTACCGCCGCAACTGTCTGCACTGCCATGGTGTTTCCGGGGCTGGGGACGGTCCCACGTCGGCATTTTTGTATCCAACTCCCCGCGATTATCGCAGGGGGCTCTTCAAGTTCACGTCCACACCGAACGGTGCCCGGCCGGCCCGCGACGACCTGCTTCGCACGGTGAAGAATGGTCTGCACGGCACCTCGATGCCGGCGTTCGAGGCCTTGCTGACGGACGACGAGATCGCGCAGGTCGTGGATTACGTCATTTTCTTGAGCATCCGCGGCGAGACCGAACTGGAGCTCATCGATATCGGTGCGACCTCGGACGAGAACGACGTGAACACGCTGTCGCTGGACGTCGGCCACGAGGCCGTGGACGCCGTGATCAACAAGTGGAAGACCGCTCAGCGGCTGGTGATGAACCCCACAACCCCGCGCACGCCGTCAACGCGTGAGAGCATTCTGCGCGGCCGTGAGCTTTTCCTGGGACGCGTCAAGGAAGCAAAGCTCGTTTGCACCGACTGCCACGGCACGCTGGCCCGGGGCGACGGCCAGAGCTTCGTCAGCCAGAACGTCTTCAACTTCGTGGTCTTCAGCGGCAACCCCAGCGAGCGCGAAGAGCGGATCGCGCAGCTCGATCAGAAGACCAAGGACCTGTGGGGCCAGAAGCTTGACGACTGGGGCAATCCCCTGCGACCGGCGAACCTGAATCGCGGGGTCTACAAGGGAGGCCGCCGGCCCCTCGATATTTACTGGCGGATCGCCAAGGGCATCACGGGTGCCCAGATGCCGTCCCACTATCCGGGATTGATCAACGAGAAGCAGGTCTGGGACCTTGTGAACTTCGTCCTGGCCCTGCCCTACGAGCCGGAATTGCTCACTCAGGCGCCCGCTCCCGGGGCTGCCGAGATGCCGGTCATGGCCACGCGGTAGGTCGCCCGGGAAGCCGGCGCCCGGCCGCGAATCGCATTGCAGTCTGGTCAATATCCAGCCGATGAGGGGAGCCTATTTCCGTGCGTTACTGGAGCATCCTGTTCGCCCTGGCCGCCATCTTCAGCGTGGGGACGTTCCTCTACGCCCCCTTCGCCCCGGAATGGTGGCTGCCCAATCCCACCGGCCACCCTGTCGTCTCTACCTTCGGCCGGGATATCGACAGCCTCTTCGTCATCATTCTCGTCATCACGGGTTTGGTCTTCATCGGTACGCAAATCGTGCTGGTGTGGGCGAGTTATCGATATGCGGACAGGAAGGACGAGAACGGCAAGCCCGTCCGGCAGGCTCTCTACTTTCATGGGAGTCAGCGGCTGGAAGTTATCTGGACCATTATCCCGGCTGCCATCCTCGTGTTCATCGCCCTCTACCAGATGGGGACCTGGGCCAGCATCAAGTTCCGCAGCGCCGCACCGAAGGTGCCGCCCCTGGCCGAGATCACCGGCCGTCAGTTCCAGTGGGTGATGCGCTATCCGGGCCCCGACGGCAAGCTGAACACTCGCGATGATCTGTTCACCGTCAACGACCTCCATTTCGTCAAGAACCGGACGGCACTGATTTACCTGAAGTCATCCGACGTGATCCACTCCTTCTTCCTGCCGCAAATGCGCATCAAGCAGGACGCGGTCCCGGGACTGACAATTCCGGTCTGGTTCGACTCGGACACCGCCGGCAAGTTCGAGCTCGCCTGTGCGGAGCTGTGCGGGTGGGGGCACTACAAGATGCGCGCGAATGTGACGGTCCACGAGACCGAAGAAGAATTCCAGAAATGGGTTGACGAGAAACTCGCGGAACAGAACCGTAGTCAGCTCACCATGGTCACGGACTCACAGGAAAGGTGACAGGCATGAACTCGGCAGCGATCGGCAATGGCTCCGGAGCCGTGGCGGCCTCGCACGGTCACGAATCCGACCACGGCCACGGCGACGACCACATTCATCCGGCTCCCTCGAACTTCATCTTCAAGTATGTTTTTTCGCATGATCATAAAATCATCGGTCTGCAGTTCCTGTTCTCCGGGCTGATCTTCTTCGTCCTGGGCGGCCTGCTGGCGATGGCCATTCGCTGGCAGCTGGCCTGGCCCTGGAAGCCGATACCGATTCTCAGCCAGGCGCTCTGGTCAAGCCCCTCACTGGGCTACCAGATGCCTCCGGAGTTCTACAACAAGCTGTTCACGATGCACGCGACGATCATGATTTTCTTCGTGATCATCCCGCTCTTGACGGGTGCGTTCGGCAACTTCCTGATCCCGCTCATGATCGGCGCCCGCGACATGGCCTTCCCGCGGCTGAACATGTTCTCGTACTGGTTCATGTGGCCGGCGTTCGTAATGATCACCTATTCCTTTCTGGTGGAGGGAGGTGCGCCCGAGGCCGGCTGGACCAGTTACCCGATCCTCTCGATTGCCCGCTGGTCGACGCCGGGGTCCTTGAACGGGCAGACGTTCTGGCTGCTGGCGTTGCTCTTCGCCGGCATCTCGTCGCTCATGGGGTCGATCAACTACATCACCACCATCGTCATGCTGCGGGCGCCCGGCATGAAGATGTTCCGCATGCCCATGACGGTGTGGGCCATGTTCATCACCGCCATCCTCCAGGCCTTCGCCCTACCCGTACTGACCTCGGCGCTGATCATGCAGACGCTTGACCGGCTGGCCGGAACCAACTTCTTCAGCCCGATAGGCTGGACGGTGGCGAACGCCCCCCCCGTGACCGGCGGCGGCGGTCCCCTGCTCTTCCAGCATCTCTTCTGGTTCTACTCGCACCCGGCCGTTTACGTCATGATCTTGCCGGCGATGGGCATGGTCTCGGACATCATCGCCACCTTCTCCCGCAAGCCGCTCTTCGGCTACAAGCCCATGGTGCTGGCCATTGCCGGTATCGCGGGCCTGGGCTTCATCGTCTGGGGGCACCACATGTTCCAGTCGGGCATGAACCCCGCGCTGGGTGCCACCTTCATGCTCTCGACGATGATGATCGCGCTACCGTCGGCCATCAAGGTGTTCAACTGGCTGGGAACCATGTGGGGCGGGCGCATCCAGTACACCGCGGCCATGCTCAACGCCATGGCGTTCGTGGCCATGTTCATCATCGGCGGCCTGTCGGGCATCTTCATGGCCGCGACGCCCGTCGACATGCATATTCACGACACGTACTTCATCGTGGGCCATATCCACTACGTCCTCTTCGGCGGCAGCACCTTCGGCATCTTCGCCGCGATCTACTACTGGTTCCCGAAGATGTTCGGCCGGATGATGAACGAGCGGCTGGGGCTCATCCACTTCCTGCTCTCGTTCATCTTCTTCAACGGCACCTTCTTCCTGATGCACATCGTCGGCATGCACGGCCACCCGCGGCGGATTGCCGATCCGACAATCTACCCGTATCTTCAGGGCGCGGGCATCATGGGCATGAACGCCTTCATGACCTACAGCGCGTTCGGGCTGGGGCTCACCCAGCTCATCTTCGCGTACAACTTTATCAGCAGCCTCTTCATCGGTCCCAAGGCGCCGCTCAACCCCTGGCACGCCAACACGCTGGAGTGGTCGATCTCGTCGCCGCCCCCGCATTACAACTTCGCCAAGATTCCGACTGTGTACCACGCCCCTTACGAGTACAGCGTACCGGGCGTCCCCGACGATTATCTGCCCCAGACCGAGCCGATGCCCGCGGGCATCGTTCTCGATCCGGTGATGGCGTGACCTGCCACGATCCGCGGACCGGTCGCATGCGATCGGCCCGCGGTTTGCCTTGTACGGTTTGCTGAACGCCTCCTTGCCCTCGAGCTGGACCTGATATCGCCACCATGACGGCACCCGACCTTTCATCCCAGGCACCTCGGTCCGGCTACCGCTGGAGCCCGCACGCGCTGGCGGTTCTGGCCGCGGTCTTCACGCTTCCCTTGCTGTTCGTGGGCGGCTCGGTGACGACGTACCGGGTGGGCCTGGCCGTACCCGACTGGCCCACGACGTTCGGCTTCAACATGTTCCTGTACGATTTCTGGAATGCGCCCTTCGGCGTGCGGGTCGAACATCTGCACCGGCTTTATGGAGCGGCCGTGGGCCTGGCCACCGTGGGCCTGGCCCTCTGGTTCTTGTGCTACGAGCCTCGGCGGTGGATGAAGGCGCTTGGGGTGGGTGCCCTGGCCGCGGTGATCGTGCAGGGAATCCTCGGAGGCACGCGAGTCACGCAGGTCTCCACTCTGCTGGCCGCCGTGCACGGCTGCACCGGGCAAGCGTTCTTCGGTTTGATGATCGCACTTTGCGTCCTGACCGGCCGCGACTGGCACGGTCCGGCGGTCCCCGCGCCGGATCACCACCGGTTCCGCCGGCGCTCGCTGGTGATGCTCGGGCTGGTTTACGGCCAGATCATGCTGGGTGCCTGGGTTCGCCATTACGCAACCCCGGCGGCCGTGGCCGTGCACGCCGTGTGCGCCGCGGCCGTACTGACCCACGCGCTCTGGCTTGCGGGGCGGGTCCAGCGGCATCGCCGCGACGTGCCGGCCTTGCTGATTCCGTCTCGCCTGCTCGCGATCGCCGTCCTGGTCCAGGCGGCGCTCGGACTTGCGGCACTGGTGTACATCCTGCCGCTGGATGGGATGCCCCGCCAGACGGGGTTCTACGAGGCGGTCGTACGCACCGGCCACCAGACGAGTGCCGCCTTGCTGCTGGCCGCGAGCGTCGTCCTGGCCCTGCGGGCCCGCCGGCATCTGCGGTCCATGACGGCAGCCGAGCGCCTTGCCGCCGGAGAAGCTCTTTCCCTGCACACCGGCGGCCCGGCAGTTCCCGGTGGTCTGGAGGTCGCACTTTGAAAACGGCGGTCACGATTGCGAAACCTGTCCTGGTTGCGTCCTCCACGGACGCCTTGCTGAACGCGGCCGCGAACCGGTTGTCCGCCTACGTCTCGCTCACGAAGCCGCGCATCGTGGTGATGGTGCTGGTGACGGTGGGCGTGGGCTTCGTGCTGGGGGCTCGAGGCAGTTCGCATCCCGCAAAGCTGGCCTTGACCCTGCTGGGCACGGGGCTGGTGGCCGGAGGCGCCAGTGCGCTGAACCAGTGGATGGAGCGGGCGCGTGACGCGCGGATGCGCCGGACCGCCAACCGGGTTCTGCCGCGCGGCCGCCTGGGCGCCGGCGAGGCGGCCCTCTTTGGCACCGGTCTCGGACTGGCCGGCTCGGCGCTTTTGCTCGCGGCCTGCCACTGGCTCGCGGCCGCGGTCGCCATGGCGACGCTTCTGCTCTACGTGTTCGTGTACACGCCGCTCAAGCCGTGGACCACCCTGAATACGGCCATCGGCGCCGTTCCGGGGGCCCTCCCGCCGGTGATCGGCTGGGCGGCCGCCACGGGCACCCTGGGCATCGAGGCGTTCGCTCTGTTCCTGATCGTGTTCCTCTGGCAATTCCCTCACTTTCTGGCGATTGCCTGGATCTACCGGGAAGACTATGCCCGGGGCGGCCTGAAGATGCTGCCACGGGTTGATCCCGCGGGGATACTCACCAGCCGGCAAGCTTCTCTGTACGCCCTGGCGCTTGTGCCGGCCGGGCTCTTGCCGGCGACCGTGGGCATGGCGGGAGCGGTCTACTTCGCCGGATCACTCGTGCTGGGACTGGTTTACCTTGCCGCGGCCGTCGGCTTCTGGATGAACGTCTCCGAAACAGCGGCACGCCGGCTCCTGCGGATGTCGTTCCTGTACTTGCCTCTGGTCCTGATTCTCCTGGTACTCAATCCGCTGCCGGCCTGAGGCATTCTTGCCCGGACCGGCCGGCGCGCACCGCTGGCCTTGATTTCGAGGGATCCCAACACGATGGCCGACGCCACCGCTTCTCCCACCGCTGCCGCCCCTGCGACTCACGGCGGATCGCCGTCCCACGACCATCACGCCCCGGTCACTCCCGGCAAGGTCGCCATGTGGCTCTTCCTTGCCACGGAAGTCATGTTCTTCACCGGGCTGATCGGCTCATACATCGTGCTCCGTTCGGGGAGTCCCTCCACGTACTACTCGAACCTCTACGAGCCGACCACCAACCTGCACGAACTGGCCGACACATACGGGGTGGTCCTGGCATCGTCCGGCTCGAGCCCGGAGCAGGCCGAGGAAGCAATCCGTGCCGCGGCTCCGGCCGTGACCGCCGATGCCGCCCGCAAGATAGTTGAGGAAGCGCACGAGGTGACGGTGGTCAACCGGCTGACTCAGGCGAAGGCTGAGGAGCTCGCCGGCAAGCTACAGGCGACCGGCGTCGACGCCCACGTGGAACAACTGGTGACGCACAACTGGCCCAAACCTTACGACAAGCTCACCAACCCGTTGAGCATCGACCTGACGGCGTTCAATACCTTCGTCCTGATCTGCTCCTCGGTCACCATGGTGCTCTCGCTCTCGGCCATCCAGCAGGGTAAGCGGAAGCGCAGCCTGGTGTTCCTGGGCGCAACCATCCTCATCGGCAGCGTCTTTCTGAGCATCCAGGTGATCGAGTACTACGAGCTGATGTTCGGCAGGAGCTACCCGCCCGGCATCAGCGCCACCGGGCACTTCCGGCCGGATGTCAGCCTGTTCGCGTCCTGCTTCTTCACCATGACGGGGTTTCACGGTCTGCACGTCACCGGCGGCGTGATCACGCTCATCCTCATCTTCATCCAGTCGCTGCGCGGAGTCTACACGCAGACCCACTACAACCCCATCGAGTTCGCCGGCCTGTACTGGCACTTCGTCGACCTCGTGTGGATCATCCTGTTCACCATCGTTTACCTGATCTGACCGCCGGCGACCGGATTCGCTCCGCGCCCTGCCTGTTCCTGAGAGGACGTGATCTATGGCCGAGGCACACTCCGTGACTCCCGACATGGCGGAAGAGCTTGCCGTCGAGTCGCACGCTCCCTACATGAAAGTATGGTTCCTGCTGGCGGTCCTGACCGCCGTGGAATACTTCTATGCGTTCCTCTTCAAGAGCTACTTCGGGGTCCTCGTGATTGGCCTGGTCTCCCTGGCCCTGGTGAAGGCCGCCATGGTCGGCTGGTTCTTCATGCACCTGAAGTTCGAGAAGAAGTGGGTTTACATTCTCATCATCCCGGCCTGCGTGATGGCCGTCTTCCTGACACTGGCCCTCTGCCCGGACATGGCCATGAAGCCGGTCGACGAGGAAAACGCAGACGAGGATGAGACGTGGGTTTCCCCGCGCCCGGCTCTCGAGGACGCAACGGCCCCGAGCGTGTGTGCCCTGTTACCACGCCGTCCTTCCGTCCCTTCCGGTTCTGATCGCTTCGGCCTCTCTTCATGAGTGTTCGCCGCTCATACCTTCGCGGGGTGCAGATCGTCCTGGTGACCGTGCTGGCCTCGGCCGTGACGGTCTTGCTGCTGGCCGGGTCGCGGCCAGCGCTCTCTCCGCCCCGCGCCGCACAGGACCTGGGCGAGCGGGCGGAGGCACTGGGAGACTTTCAGCTCGTCGAGCGATCGGGCCGGACGATCACGCAGGCCGACCTGGCGGACCGGGTGTGCATCGTCTCGTTCATCTTCACGCGCTGCCAGCTCTCGTGTCCGCGGATCACCTCCGTGATGAAGAGCTTGCAGCCGCGGTTGGCCGGCTCCGGCGTCCTCCTCGTCAGCCTTTCGGTCGACCCTGAACACGATACTCCAACGGTGCTGGCCGACTATGCCGGCCGCTTCGACGCGGACCCCGCACGGTGGTGGTTTCTCACGGGCTCACGTGCGCTCATCTACGACCTGATCGAGAGCAGGTTCAAGCTCAGCGTGATGGAAAACCCGGCCCCCGATCCGGAGGGAAGATCCGAGCTCATTGCCCACAGCGATCGGCTCGCGCTGGTGGATCGCGGCCGGGTCATCGGCCTTTTCGATTCCAACGAACCCGCGGCAATCGGCACGCTCGTGGCTCAGGCCAGGCGACGGTCGTTGCCTTCCTGGGTCCGGGCACTACCTGCCGTCAATGCCAGCCTGAACGCCACCTGCGCCCTTCTGCTTCTGGTCGGCTGGAGGCTGATCCGGGGCCGCGACGGCCTCGGCACGGCTCGAAGCGAGAGCGCTCGCCTTGATCGCCAGCCGGCGATAGGAACCTCCTGGCCCGATACTCCGCGCATCCGTGCTCACCGCCTGTGCATGATCCTTGCCGTGCTCACCTCCACGCTCTTCCTGGCTTTCTACCTGGTGTATCACTACCACGCAGGCAGCGTCCCTTTCCTGGGTCAGGGGCCGATGCGCTGGCTTTATTTCACGGTGCTCCTGTCACACACGCTGCTCGCCACGTTCGGCGTCGTGCCTCTCGTCCTGCTGACACTTCTGCGGGCCATTCGCCGCGACCGTGCCGGCCACCGCAGTATCGCCGCTACAACCTTTCCCATCTGGATTTATGTCTCAGTGACGGGCGTTGTGATCTACCTCATGCTGTATCATTTGCCTGTCGCGGCCCCGAGTTCCGCCTTGCCCGTCTGAATGCTCGTGCGGCGGATACGCCACGGCACGCCGGGGATCCTCGAGTTCCCACGCGCGCACGAAAGATTTCGCTCGACCTGCTTCTTCCCTCGCTTGTATTATTGATCTGATCCGAGGATGGGGAGTAGCGTGACTCGACACGTCCCCGGCACCATGAGTGCTTGAGTCGTTGACTGCGACGACTCGCCATCCTCAGTGCCTAGCTCTGTTGCCTCCTCTTGAATCTCTCCCATGAGCTGTAGTAACGAATCCAAGCGCCGAGCGATGCGGCCGCGCCGCAGGTGCCATGGGCCCCGGGTGGAGCTCATGGAAGAGCGCCTTTTATTGACCGGGTTCGTCGTGCAGAGCACGGCCGATGACGGCAGCGCCGGCACCTTGCGCTGGGCGATCCTCCAGCTGAACGAGAGTTCCAGCCCCGGGGTGATCCAGTTTGACATCCCTGGCACGGGAGTGCAGCAAATCGCGCTCCAGAGTCCGCTTCCGCGGATCACGGTTCCGGTGCTTCTGGATGGCACGAGCCAGCCGGGCTTTGCGGGTCAGCCGCTGATCGAGATCAACGGCGCCGCTGCCGGCGCGGAGGGCAACGGCCTGGTCCTCGCCGCGGGTCAGAGCACCATCCAGGGATTGGCCATCTCTGGGTTCACGGGAGCCGGCATCGTTCTGGACGGCGGGAGTGGCAACCTGATCCAGGGGGACCGGGTCGGCACCGACGCCAGTGGAACGGTCGCGCGGCATAACGGCACGGGCATCCAGATCATCGGTTCATCGTTCAATACGATTGGCGGAACGGCCACCGGCGCGGCGAACGTGATATCGGGCAACCTGGAAGCGGGCATCGAGCTCGACCGCTCCACGGTGGATGCCACAGCGAACCTGATCCTGGGCAACCTCGTGGGCACCACGGGCGACGGCACCGCTGCCCTGGGCAACCAGGGAGACGGCATCCTGCTGGAAGGGGTCAGCAACAACCTCGTCGGGGCGACGGCGCCCGCCATCGGCAATGTGATCTCAGGAAACCAGCAGAACGGCATCGTACTGGCGGCCGGCGCCACGGGGAACCTGGTGGCCGGCAACCTGGTGGGCACCACGTCCGATGGTCTCCATGTCCTGGGGAATCGCGGTGACGGCATCCTGCTCGACGGGTCGACCGCGAATACCATCGGCGGGACAGGAGCGGCCGACGGCAACGTCTTCTCGGGCAACCAGGGCAACGGGGTGGAAACGGTCAACTCCGCGACCGGCAACCTGTTCCAGGGCAACGAGGTCGGTACCGACCGCTCGGGGACGATGGCGCTAGGCAACCGGGTCAATGGCTTCAGCCTGGGCAGCAGCAGCAACATGATCGGCGGGACCGGTAGCGGTGCGGGCAACGTGATCGCCAACAACGGCATCGGGAATGTCGGGGCGGGAATTCAGCTCGTCGGCCTGGTGAACCAGGACACCATCCTCTCCAATTCCATCCACGACAATGCCGGTCTCGGCATCAACCTGGGCAGCGGACCGACTCCCAGTCACCAGCCGGGAACGCCGGGCCCGAATAATTTCCAGAACTTTCCGGTCTTCAACGGGGCGCAGACCGACGGCAAGACGACCACCGTCCACGGTAACCTGCTGGGGATGCCGACGAGCACCTACACGCTGCAAGTCTTCTGGAGCCCGAGCGCTGATCCTTCCGGTTACGGGGAGGGTCAGAACCTGATGCGGACCACCTCCGTGACCACTGACTCCAGCGGCAACGCCGCGATCAGTCTCACGCTGCCGACTGCCCCGCCGGCCGGCGCAGCGATCTCGGCCACGGCCACCGACAGCGGGGGGAACACGTCGGAGTTCTCCCCGGATGCCACCGTGCTGGGTGTTACGGACCTGACCGTCGCGATCACTCCGAATCCGACGCCGGCAGCCGCCAGCGGGCCGCTGACCTACACCGTGACCGTCTCGAATGTGGGCAATCTCGATGCCCACCAGGTGGTCCTGAACGATGAGCTGCCTTACCTGTTCTCCGCGTCCTCGGAAGTCTCCAGCCAGGGCCAGGCCCCCACGCTGATGGCGCAGATGGTCATCGCCAGGATGGGCACGATCAAGGCGGGTGGCGTTGCCACCGTGACCGTCACCGGAACGGTGATGGCTGCCGCTGGCTCAACCGTCACTGATACCGCGTCGGTGACCCTCGCCGAGATTGATCCCACGCCCGGCAACGACTCGGCCACTCTGACCACCAAGGTTGCCACGGTGGCCGACCTTGCCTTGCAGATGACACCGGCGGCGAGCACGGCGCACGTTGGCGATCGCTTCACCTACACTCTGGTCGCGACGAACCAGGGGCCTTCCACGGCCACGAACGTCGAGCTCTCGCTGCCGCTGGGGCCTGCCCTTTCCTTCGTGGCGGCAACGCCGAGTCAGGGCCAGGCGAACTGGTCGGGAGGCGTGCTTTCCGCCGCTCTGGGTACCCTGGCTTCGGGTAGCCAGGCCACGATCAGCGTGGTCGTCCAGGCCGGCCAGGTTGGAACCTATGCGGCCACGGCCAGCATCGCTAGCGACCAGGCCGACCCGACTGCCAGCGACAACTCGGCAACTGCCTCGTTGACCATCGAGCCGGTCGTCGACCTGGCAGTGAGCATGACGGCCAACCCCGGGCCGGTGGCCGAGGGACAGAACCTGGTCTACGCGGTACAGGTCAGCAACTCGGGACCTGACGACGCTTCGGCCGTAAGCCTGACCGATACCTTGCCCGGCGGTGTCACCTTCGTCTCGGCGACGTCGACCGCGAACGCGACCCCCGTGTTCTCCGCGGGGAGCGTGACTGCGGCCATCGGCGCTCTCGCCGTCGGCTCCTCGGCCACCGTATTCATCACCGTACAACCGACCGTGCCGCCGGGCGCGCTGCTGGTCAATACAGCCTCGGCAGCTTCCGCGGAGCTGGACGCGAACCCGGCGAACAACACGGCATCGATCACCGTGCCCGTGAGAGTCGTCAGCAACCTCGTCGTGACCATGACCCCCAGCCTGCCGTCGGTGCCGGTTGGTCAGCCCGTCCGCTACACGATGACCGTTGTGAACACGGGACCGACCGATGACCCGGACGCGAGCGTGGCGGTTCCTCTACCAGCTGACGTAAGTGTCCTCGCGGAAACGTCCACCCAGCCGGCCCCTCCGGTGGTCGCCTCGGGATGGCTTTCCGCGGACCTGGGACCCCTTGCCGTCGGCAGCTCGGCCACGGTCACCCTGACGGTCGCGCCACAGCCGCTGGCCCTCGGGCTGCTGACGATGACGGCCCTCGCCCAGGGCTACAATGCAAACCTCAACCCGGCGCTCGCACAGGCGACCACCTCCGTGGCTGTTGCGCCCTCGGCCGCGCTAACCATCGCCATCGTGCCCCAGTCCGCACCGGCCCATCAGGACCAGAACCTGAGCTACACGCTCGTGGTCAAGAACACCGGTCCGTCCGACGACACCGGCGTCATCATCAGCGCTCCCCTGCCGCCCGGAACCGCCTTCGTCTCGGGGACGTCGGTCGTCGGCAATCCACCCGCGCTGCTGAATGGCGTGATCACCTCGGTCATCGGCTCCCTGTCCGCGGGGCAGTCGGCCGCGGTCACCATCCTCGTCCGCCCGTCTCAGTCCGTCGGGGCCACACCGGGGCTGCCGATCACCGCGTCGGTCGCTGGTAATGCGTTCGACCCCCATCCGAGCGACAATTCGGCCGGGACCTCTGTTGCTGTGCTGCCTTCGGACGATCTCGCCGTGGCGCTGCTGCCGGCTCAGGCCAGCGGTGAGGTTGGAACGACCCTGACGCTCTTTGCCAGCATCAGCAACCTCGGCCCCGCGCCGGCCACCGGAGTGGTGCTGAGTCTGCCGCTTGCCAACGGTTCGCAGGTTCGCTCCGTGACCGCGCCCGGAGGCCTGCCGGCGGGGCAGCCGTTCGTCCAGCCCGGATTGATGGTTGTGCCGCTGGGCAGCCTGGCTGCTGGAGCCAGCGCCCAGCTCTCGATCGTGCTGGTGCCGATGGCCTCCGGACAGGATTCCTGGACGGCCACGGTCGCCGGCAACGAGTTCGATCTCGACCTCACGAGCAACCAGGCGACCGCCACGGTGGCCGTGGCCCAGTCGCCGGGCGTGCTTCAGTTCGCCAGCCCGATGACCACGGTGAATGAGACGGCCGGTGTGGCCGCCATCTCCGTGGTTCGGACGGTGGGGGCCCTGGGGCCGGTGACCGTCTCTTACCAGACGCTTTCGGGACCGGCCGCAACGCCCGGTCTGGACTACACCCCGATCGCGGGCACGTTGCTGCTCGCAAACGGTCAGACCTCCGGTACGATCCTGGTCCCCGTGCTGAACAACCCGTACGACAACCACGATGAGTACGTGGCGCTCGCCATCAGCTCGCCTACAGGCGGGGCGGTTCTGGGAGCCGCAACAACGACCATCCTGCGTATTCATGATACCGACCCGGACTTCACTCCGCCCCTGGTCACGAACGTTCAATGGAGCGGATCCTCGACCGTCATCACGAGCCTGACGATTTCCTTCAGCAAGCCGCTTCAGCCAGGCTCGGCCACAAACCCTGCCGACTATCAGGTCTGTGACATGGGGACGAGCGGCCTGGCGAATGCGCCGGGAAGCTGGCAGCTCGGGCTGGCTCCGCCGGCCTACAACGCTGCCAGCGATACAGTCACTCTCACCCCGCAGTCGCCCATGCTGGCCGGCCATTTTTACCAGATCGCCGTCGCGGGCACCGGGGCTGCACCGGTGCGCGACCTGGCGGGCAATCCGCTTGCGGGCGCCAGCGCCGGCCTGGCTGGTACGAACTACGTGGTACTCGTCGGCATGGGCACGTCGCTGAGATACTATGACGGCTCGGGCAATCTGGTCACGCTCAAGGTCACCGGCGGTGGGTACCTTGATTTGACGCGTGATCCATCGGGGAACGGCCTCGTGCTCACGCTCGAGGGGGGCGTGCCGCACAGGACCGTGATCTCTGGCTCCGTGGGGCGATCACGCGGTCAGCGCAGCAGCGTGACGACACTGGCAGCGATCGGCGGCCTGGGCAATTTCGGCGACATTCGCGTCAACCTCAAGAGCCCGCCGTTCCTGGTGCGTCAGTATCCGTTCTCGATGGCCAGGGGCCGGCGGCTGATCGGTCGTGCTTGATCCGTTCGGCTCTGCCGCTCTGCCAGTTCCACCGGGTGCACCGTTTGACGCGTGACGACGATCCGACTACACTTTCTAAAGTCAGACCGGTCATGCTTCGTGCACCTGGCATGGGTTGCTTTTCTCGCGAGAGGTCTTGTATGACTCTTCTTCGGTTCCGGAACGTGGCACTGGCTGGTGTGCTGGCGATCGGCCTGGCTGGTTCGGCCTCCGCTTGCCCGAACTGCAAGGAGGCTGTCTCCGCGCCCGCTGAAGATGTCGCGAACATGGCGCGCGGCTACAACTGGAGCATCATGCTCCTGCTCGGGGCTCCGTTCTCACTCCTCACCACGGGAGCCTTCATGGTTCGCCGGGCCGTGAAGCAGGGAACGCTTCCGGAATTCTGAGCCGATGGAACGTCACTAAATAGATCCTCGCCTCTTGGAAAGTGGGCCAGCCGCCCTCGGCTGGCTCCGGGCGGTCGTTCCACACTTTCCATCTTACGGGGACCTATTTAACAGCCAGGATGGCGCCTGCACTTTCCATCGTCAACTCTTCAGCCGCGGAGCCGGCCGGCCGGGGTATTGACCGCCAGGTCGTCGATCATTTCTCGAACGGCCTCTTCAACGGCCCCTTGCCAGCGATCGGCGAACCGGGCTTGAAACGCGTGGCGCTCGTAGGCGAAGGTGATCCCGCGCGAATTGTTGATGAGTGCCCCCAGGCCATTCTCATCGAAAGCGGCGGCCAGGTCTCGCGCCTGGCCGCCCTGCGTCCCGTACCCGGGGATGAGAAAGAGGATTCCCGGAAGCAGCGTACGAAGTTCCTCGATCTGACGCGGATACGTGGCCCCAATCACCGCGCCCACCAGATGATATCCTGACCTGCCCTGATGGCCGCTCGCCCAGTGCAGGAGCTTTTCGGCCACGTGGCGATAGACGGGACGGCCGTCGGCCACGAGATCTTGAAACTCGCTCGCCGACGCGTTGCTGGTCTTCAGCAGGATGAAGACGCCTTTCTGTTCCCGCGCGGCGATCTTCACGAAGGGCAGCACGCCGTCAGTCCCGAAGTAGGGGTTGACGGTCATGGCGTCGGCATGCCAGGACGGGTCGAAGGCACCGCCCACGGGGACCTTGCCAAGATAGGCCCGAGCGTAAGCCTCGGCGGTCGAGCCGATATCATTCCGCTTGCCGTCGAAGATGACGATCAGGCCTTTTTGCTTGGCGTATTCCACCGTGGCATGGAGTGCGGCCAGTCCGTCGGGCCCATACGCCTCATAGAACGCCGACTGGAACTTGACCGCCGCGACGAGGCTGGCGACCGTGTCGACGACATCGCATCCAAAGGTCCGCAGCGCGGCCGCGATGCCGGGTCGGTCGCCCGGGAACCGATCCAGGAATCCCGGTGGCAGTTCCTCGGGCCGAGGATCGATGCCGACAAGAACCGGGTTGCCCTTGGTCCGAACGGCGTCAATGAGCTGGTCAGCGAAGTCCAAGAAGCGGCTCCCCGTCAGGGCCGGATTGACAGATCAGCCGGGTATCTTACAATAAGATTTCCGCCAGGGACAAGCCGGCTCGGCAACGAGCCGTTTTTCTTGGCCAGGAATCGGGCCGTAGCGCAGCTTGGCTAGCGCGCTTGCTTGGGGTGCAAGAGGTCAGGAGTTCAAATCTCCTCGGCCCGATTGATTTGCTTACCACTTCCTTACCGGTGGGACCAGTCCGCCGCCAAGACATCACTCGGTGTCCTGTGGGTCGAAGGGAATCGGTTCTGTGAGATTGGGGTAGACCCAACAGTCGTGTCACCAGGGGCCATCTGGGTCAGGTAGCCGTTTACGAGTCGAGGGCGACAAGCCTACAGAAGGCGTCGACCCGCGAAGCTACTTCCGGGCGCGTTGATCGACCACACCGAAGCAGGCAATGGAATCCTCTGAGGACGTGTGCAGGGTGAGCCCACGGGTCAAGTCGGCTAGGCCATGCCTGCGTGACGTTCTTCCCTGATCCGGCTCGTCAGTAGGATCGGGCGGAGAGTTGATGCCTGAGTGGCCGGCGATGACCATGAGGGTCTCGGGCTCTTCTTCGCCGATTTCCCGAGAAAATCAGATTGGCTTGCTGCCCTCGCGCCACTACAGAGTGAGATCGCGCCGGACTGGGGGTTAGACAACCTTGGCATACGGGACCAAAACTTCGGTGGGGGCAGGGCTTCGGACGCTGTTCGGGGTGGGGACCGTCGTCGGGAAGTCGGATGGAGAATTACTCGATCTCTTCCTCACGACGGGCGGGCCGGCCGCCGAGCTAGCCTTCGCGGCGCTGGTCGAGCGGCACGGGCCGATGGTCTGGCGCGTCTGCCGCGACACGCTCCGCGAGTCCAACGACGCCGACGACGCTTTCCAGGCGACGTTCCTGGTCCTCGTCCGTCGAGCGGGCGCGATCCGCAAGCGATCGTCGCTCGGGCCCTGGCTCCACGGCGTCGCGCTGCGGGTCGCCCGATCCGCCCGGAGATGCGCGATGCGGCGGAGGGATCGGGAACGGGTCGATGCCGGGCCGGGGCCGGAGGAATCCATGGCTCACGTCGATCGCCTCGATGAGGCGCCGATCCTCCATGAGGAGGTCGACCGGCTGCCGGCGAAGTACCGCGAGCCGCTGGTGCTCTGCTATTTCCAGGGCCTGACGCACGACGAGGCCGCGAGCCAGCTCGGCTGGGCGGTCGGTACCGTGCGGAGCCGCCTGGCCGAGGCCCGAGTCCGGCTCCGGCCTCGACTCCTGAGGAGGGGCGTGGCCCCCTCGGTCGCGATCCTCGCGGCCTCGGGCCAGGCGGAGGCCGCGGCGGTCGTGCCGGCGTCCCTGGTCTCGGCGACGATCCGGATGGCGGTCAGGACGGGCGCGGCCGGGACGGTCCCGGCTTCCGTCGCCGCGCTGGTGGGGACGACGCTGAGGGGGATGACCATTTTGAAAACGTCGATGATCGCGGCCGGCCTGATGGCCGCGTCGCTCGTCTGCATGGTTGGCGCGGGTCGCGTCGCGGGCGTGACGCGGGGCGAGGCGGGGGAGATTGCAGGCCCTCCGGGGCAGGATGACCAGGCCCCCAGGATCTCGGTCCGGACGGTCCGGCCGACCACCGTCACCATCAAGCAACAATACGCAGCGCAGATCCATTCGCGTCGTCACATACAGATCCAGGCACTCGTGGAAGGGTTTCTCGCGCCGATCCCGATCAAGGAAGGCCAGGCGGTGAAGGCGGGCGATCGGATGTTCGAGATCACGTCGCCCATCCTCAAGGCGAGGCTGGGCGTCGAGCTGGCCGAGAGAGACTTCGCGCAAGTGAAGTTGAATAACGCCATGAAGTTGGCCGAGCAGAAGGCCGTCTCCGACGATGAGGTGAAGCTCTCCAAGGCCAGGCTGGCGAAGGCCCAGGCTAAGGTGGACCTGGTGAAGGCCGAACTGGACTTCGCCACCATCAAGGCACCTTTCGACGGCATCGTCGGTCGCCTGAACGCGCAGGTGGGCAGCAAAGTCAAGGAGGGCGACAAGCTCACGAGCTTGGCCGACAACAGCGTGATGTGGGTCTATTTCAACGTGCCGGAGAAGAGCTACCTCGAATCTATGGCCGGACGGCGGGAAGGCGAAGGAAGTCCCGCCATCGAGCTCATGCTGGCGGATCGACGCAAGTTCTCGCACCCCGGCAAGCTCGGTGCGATTGATGCCGGATCCAAGGACGTGAATGGGATGATCGCCCACCGCGCGGATTTTCCGAACCCGGACGGTATCCTGCAACGCGACCAGACGGGCACCGTGTCGATCAACCGCGTGTTGAAGGACGCCATCGTCATCCCCAAGAGGGTGACGTTCGAAGATCACGACAAGAGGTATGTTTACTTCGTCGAGGATAACAACGTTGCACGCAAGCGAGAGATTACCGTTCGGGCGGTGGTGGATGACGAATTCGTCGTCGAGGCGGGGATCAAAGTGGGCGACAGGATCGTCAGCGATGGAGTCGGAAAGGTCCATGATGGGGACAAGGTGAAAAATTGAGGATTGCCAGGTGGGGGAGATCCCGGAAGTCAGGGATCATGGGCGAAAGGGCCGTTTCCCAGCGACTCCCTCCCCGGTCGAGGGAGATGGTTGGACCGTCCGGCCACCCGGCGTGCCATGGGACCTATCCTGCCAGGGCCTGGCCGCCGAATCGACCGGTCCGGCCCGTGCTGCGGGGATCGACTTTGTCTCGGTCTGAGAATCATCCGCTCCGGTCCGACAAGACCGACGCGCCCTGCGAGCTTGCCTCTGATCCCACGTCGACTGGATCGGCTTTCACGCTGCCGCACCTTGTTTGTCCCTGAATGATTGTCACCATCGGCCCGTGAACGCGTATCGTGTCACTTAAGTAATATCCGTGAGTTCATATCAAGCTCGAAGCGGCCGTACGGGTTCACGTGCTCCCAGATCAGTGGCGTAAGCGCGCTCAGGTCGCGGAGTTCGAGCTTCTGCTTCCAGTGCGGTTGCGCCAGCACCTGCTGTAGCATGAGCGTGTTGACGTAGATCATGCAGTTCTGGAGCAGGTGCAACGCCAGCATACTGACCTCGTGGTCCTCACGGCGGTTGCTGGCCAGTTCGCCGCGGCGGGCGAAGAACACGAAGTCGTTGGCGCCGTTCCATTGCTCGATGACGTTCAGCCCTTCGTAGATCTCGCGGCGAAGCCCCTCGCCATGAAGGTAGCGGCACAGGAAGATCGTCTTGACGCCCTTGCCAAGTTCCGCGAACGCTCTGTACGTCGGATGCTGCACGTTGTTGCGCGTGAACCGCCGCAGGATCGCCTCGGTCTCGGCCGTGCCTAGGCGGACCGCGGTCGCGTAGTTGACCATCTGGTCGTACTGCTGGCGGATCAGCTCCCAGTTGATCGGCTTCGTCAGCACCGCCCGGAGGTTCGGGTAGGCGTCGACTTGGCCGACGTCCGGCCGGGACAGCTTCTGCTTGTGGATCGCCTTGAGCCGTGGCAGGAGCTGGAAGCCGAGCAGCCGGCAGAACGCGAACGCCACCGTGCTCTGGCCGTGGGAATCGACGTACTGGCGGTCGACCTCCATCTCGGTGCAGTGGTGCACGACGCCCTCAATCATGGACGCGACCTCGGACGAGGAGGGCGACCTGAGCTGGGAGTGGATGCACAGCGATTTCCGCTCGACGTGCCAGTAGATCATGATGCCGCGGCCGCCGTAGCGGACGTGCCACTGCGTCGTGAGGTTCTGGTCCCAGGCGCCGAAGTGCTTGGAGTCGGACGCGCAGGCCGCCGTCCCCTCGCCCCAGACAGCCGGGTTGCGGGCGTGCAACGTGCCGTTGGTCACGACGGCGATCGCCCGCCGCAGCGCGTCGACGCTGAGATAGCGCCGCCGCACGTAGGCGAGGTCCTTGTAGGTCACCCCGGACTCCTGCCCGGCCATGCGCTGCAAGCCGGCGTTGGTCCCGATCCCGTGTAGGCAGAGCAAGAGCCGTGGTCGCAGGACGGACCGATCCAGGGCCTCGTAGGCGGTCGGGCTCTTCAGGGCCTCGGTGAAGTGCAGACGCAGGTCGGCTTCCTTAACCATGTCGAGCAGGCTGGTCATGGGCCAGGTCGCGGTGACCTCGGCCTTCAGAGCGGTCAGGTTGGCCCTTGGCCATGACGAGCGTCAGGTCCGCCGGTGTCAGGGTCCAGCCCTCGGGGATGTCCCGCTCATCGCCGTCCAAGTCGCGAAACTCCTAACTTTTGCGACGGCCCCGGCAGACGGGTGAAACGCCTCATTTCTGCGTTGCAAAAGTCTGTCGCAAAAGGAGAATGTTTTGCGACGACATTTGCAACGAGGCGGTCCCGACATGCTGATCGGCTATGCCCGCGTCTCGACCGATGATCAGGATCTCGCCTTGCAACGCGCGGTGCTCGAGGGCGTCGGCTGTAAGCGGATCTACGAAGAAAGGTAACGGGCGCGAAGCGGGATCGCCCGCAACTAGTTCGGATGCTCGACCAGCTTCGGGCCGGTGATGTGGTGGTCGTGTCACGACTCGACCGGCTGGCGCGGTCGACGCGGGACTTGCTGGAGATCGCCGAGCAGTTGAACGAGGCGCAAGCTGGCCTGAGATCACTGCACGAACCGTGGGCGGATACCACGTCGCCAGCGGGCCGGATGGTGCTGACGGTCTTCGCGGGCATCGCAGAGTTCGAGCGCGAACTAATCAGGGAGCATACCCATGCCGGGCGCAAGGCCGCCCAGGCGCGTGGCGTGCGCTTCGGCCGCCCACCGAAGCTGATCTCCGACCAGGTTGCACTCGCACGCCGTTTGGTGACCGAGGGGACTTCGATCCCGGAAGCCTCGAAGGTCCTCAACGTTCACTGTGCCACGCTCTATCGGGCGCTGCACTCGTAGAGCGGGGCGGGGTCGTGCCTCGCTTCCCTTGGCCCCAAATGGCCCCTGGTGACACGACTGTTGGGTCTACCCCAGATTGGCTTGCGCGTGATGACTCACCAGGGTCAGGACTCGCCGACCGCGGACTGTCGAGAGGTCGGCGACCGGTGGCTGGTCTGGATGGCCATGGATCCAGAGACCGGCGCGGGCCAGGCGAGTGCACGGTGCGCGGCGAGGAAAGCGTCGATCCTGGCCGCAACCGGTGTGGGAAAAGGGGCGGTGCGGCGTATCCTCAGGTCGGCATGCGCGTGCACGCATTCGAAGATCGACGAGAGCACGCCCCGCGTCTCGTTTGCCATGAACATCAGGTAATGCAGCAGCTTCTCGCTTCTTGCGACGAGGCGCACCCTGATGGCCACGGTGTCCCCGATGCGTACCTCTGCCAGATACCAGATGTGGTGCTCGAGATCGAACCCCCCCATGCCCGAGGCTGCCAGCTCTTCCACATTGAGCCCGAGCAGCGGGTACAGCGCATCACCGGCCTCATCATAGAGTGCCAGGTACCAGCGCATGTTCATGTGGCCGTTCCGGTCCTCATAGGCGGGTGGAATCATCACCCGGTAGACCTTTGGCAAGTCAGCGATCAGATCGAGCGAGATAGCCGGTGGGCGCATCGCTTCGCCCCTTTCCCACATGGATTCAAATCTGACATCGGTTTGAGCGAACCCTCATTCCACTGTAAGAGCGATGCCCTCACCGCAGCAACCGCGGGGGGGCCTGGAGCGAGAGTTCACCGGGTTTGGCCAGTCGGAGCGAGACCTGGGTGATGGGCGCATCCGCCATATGCATGATCGACCCGAGGTCGATCACTGCCATCTCGGTCGGAGTGGGTGGTATGAGCCAGTAAAGGGTTTGAGCCGGATGCCACCGGCCGGGCGCCTCACTCCACTGGATCGCGAAATCCTGATTGGCGCGGAGACCGGGAAACACCAGGTACCGTGCCCTGGCGGCCGGCGAGAACTCATAGCAGAGCACTCCCTGGCCAGCGGGCGCCCGGTACTTGCCGGGACCGCATTCCTCCATGTCGATCGTCTCGGCCAACCTGGCCACCGCAATTGTGCGGGCCGCCGGAATGGGCTCCGCTGGTCCGAACGGCGCACACGATCCCATCCCGATCGCGGCCTTCTCGACGCGTGTCAGCCGCTGGCGCAACAGCGCACGTGCCTCGTCGTCGCTCTTGACCTCGGTGGTCTGCTGCGGGGCGGCGATCATCATCATGAGCGGAAACCCGAGTGGCTGGTTGGCCACCAGTCCCCCGCACCAGGCCCGCAAGACCGGAGCATTGATCCGGAGCAACTGGGTCCGCGTCAGCCCCTCGTCGCGCACCACGACCTCTACCCGGTGCAGCGCCGAGAGCGTTCGCTTCTGGTCGGGATGATCCAGGAAGAATGGGACCCAGTGGCGCGAGACCTCGGGAAATTGCACTCCCAGCAACACAAGGCCAAGCAGGCTCGCCATCATCGCGGACCTGCCGGGACGCGCATCCCAGCGGCGCAAGCGCTCGAAACAGGCAAGCCATACCGCAAAGAGAGCGGCCAGGCCGAGCAACGGCAGCACCTGGTAACGCGATCCGTGGAAGTAGACCAGGTTGGCGCTGGTGGTGAACCCCTCCTTGATGTAGCCGATCCGGGGTGCGATCGCCAGCACGTAGCCCATGTAGACCATTCCAGCGGCGACCAGCAGGAGCGGGCGGTTCCGCCTCTGCCCTGGCCAGAGACAGCCACAGGCCACGCCGCCCAGGAACAGCGACCCCAGCGCCCAGTTGAACCAGCCCGGCAACGCATGGAGGCTCCACGAAGCTGGTACGCCCACGAACGAAGGCAGAAGGACCTGTGCGGGTAAGATGACGGCGTACTTGAGCGCCAGCGCCAGGTCGAGCGATCCGGCATTGGGCATCAAGTCACCCGTGAGCGCGTCACGGATGCCCCCGCCATGGCTTCGGAATGGACCGAGCAGATCCGCACCGCCCAGAGTGCATGCCGCAACGTAGCAGCCTGTCCCCGCCAGAGCGGCGCAGATGACGCCGAGCCTGGACCTCCGGGAAAGCGCCGGGTCCGCGACCGCGCGGAGGATTGCCAGCGGCATGGCCAGGTGACCGAGCGATGTGCCGGCCGGCCCCGGCGCCGAGCCCAGCCAGACCAGCAGCAACGATCGCCGCGGCCGGTCCACCGCGCGCCCGGCGCCAATGAGTGCAAGCAGGATGCCGGCGATGGCCCAGGAGAAGGTACTGGCGGAGTACCACCACGCGGTTTGAACCACCAGGGGCGATTGCGCCACAACCGCCACGGCGAGCAGCGAGGCGGTTCGCGAGCCGGTCTCGCGCTCAAGCCAGATGGCCAGCAAGATCAGGACCAGGAACCACGCAATGACGGAAGCGATGCTGAAGCCGAGCGGGGCCAGGCCGACGTCGCGGCCTATCATTTGCCAGGTCGTCCACGACACGAACTCGAAGAGTGGACAGACATGCTCGTAGAAAGGCGAGAACAGAAGTTCCGAAAGCGGCCGCGCGGTCAGCTTGCAAATCCGGATCACATCATCGCCAAAGATGGTTGGATGGAGCAAGCGGCGCAGAGACGGCAACGCCGCGATGACGACGAAGAGCGGAAGGCCCAACCTCGGGGCCAGCCTGGTGAACCAGGGCGAATCCTCCAGCGTTTGACCGGGGGCGGGCTGAGGTGCGATCTTGCTGGCATCCATGCCATCGGGCTCCTGCGATCACGAAAATATACGACGGACCCTGCTCTCTACGCTCCTTATATCGTCGAATCGCCCTGCTTCGTATGGGAAAACGTCAACAAGCGAGGAATCCTTGCCGCGGGGCGCCGCGGGATGCCCTGGGGGTAGGGCTGGAAACGTGCCTTGAGCCGGCTCGGGATGTCCATCTGCTCAGGGCCTGCCGCCTGTCTCTGGCCATGAGTACACCCAGGTGTACGTGGTGTAGCGCGTCTCGGGCGGGTCGCCAACCGTCTTGCCGTGTTTCGAGCCATCCTCGCTCTCGCCGCAACGGCACGTCAGCTTCAGGCCGGAGTGAAAGAAGACCGGGTCGGTATCGTGGAAGCGGTAGGCCGAGAAGGTTTGTTCCTTCACATCCAGATGCGTAAGACCGGCAATGTTATTCGCATACCGGCCTTTGTTGAAGTAATAAGTGCCCAGAAAGTAATCTTCCAGCCCGGACGAAAGCAGTATCGGTTCGGTGGCACCGTCGATATAGGCGCGCATGCAGGCTTCCAGGAAGCTCAGGTTCTTCCAGTCGCCGGTCTGACGCAGGCCCTTCGCGGCAATGGTCACCTGGTACAGGGCACCGGAGCCGGCAACGTCGCAGAGTTTGAACTCCTCCAGCGGCCGGGCGGTGTAGTTCTCAAGGCGGTAGAGCTTGAGCCGGGCCGTCTCCGGCAGTCGCACGCCCGCGATGCTCACCGGCAGGTTTTCCGTTCCGCGGATGATCCACCAGAATGCCGACGCTGATGGCGACTCCTTGTCGCGCTGGGCGGTGACCCGGATCGACTTGCCGAAGGGAATCTTGTAGGTGTTGTAGATGCCGCTGGGCTGCCCTGTGCGGCCGACCCGGTCGCCGCCCCACGGACCGGAATGCTCGAAGGCCTGGCCGTGGCCGAGACCCAGTTCCATGTCGATGGACGGCTCCGATTCGCCGTCCACGTAAATGCGCAGGCGCGTGCGATCGTATCCCGGCCAATCACCCCCGAACCACATGTGCGTCAGGCAGCCCTTGCCCGTGTGGGCGAGCAGTTCCGCCTCCTTGTAACCATCGAGCGCCGGCGAGCCCTTGCCGATCGAGCTGAAGGTCTTCAGCCCCGCGAACTCGTCCTGCGCAGAGAGCCGGCCTGCGCCGGAGATGAAGATCATCACGAAGCTGATGAAAACAGGTACCAAACGCATGATCATAAACCAAAACTCCTCGTTTCACAGTATCCAGAGAGCAAGCCAGGAGCAGTTGCTCCCAATTTACAGCGTGGCGGCAGGGAAGACCAGAAGTGCCTCGGCTCCGCAGCGCGGGTGGGCGAAGACGCCGGGGACCCCCACGAGGTTCATGGCAAGGCTGTCTTGCGGAGAGGCTGTGTGTCGGCGGGTGATTGTGTCGTGGACGCGGGCCGAGGCGGAGCACTCATGCCCTCGCCCAGGTAATAGCCGGGTTGTGGGGGCTGGTTGTAGCCGACATTCTGCCAGGCCACGCTGAGCCGGTACTGATGGTCGTGCATCAGGGTGGGGAGGCGGACCAGGGTAGGGATGGTGGTGGTGTAGATTCGCAGTTCACGGTTGCCGGTGGTTTTCCAGACGACCTCTTCACGCCAGTCGCCCAGGATGTCGGCACAGAGGCAGGGGGTTGACTTGGTTCCGTTGCAGGCGATGCAGCCATCGGCACGCAGCAGGGTCGTCTCCGAGCCGGTCTTCCATTGCCATTTGCTGATGGTATTGCCGTCGAGCAGTTCCCGGAGCAGGTCGCCGTCCCACCAGACCGCGAAGTTGCACGATCGGGGCTTGCGGTCGGAGACCGACCTTCCCTTCACGTCCCACAGTCCCGCGAGTCCCGCGCCCGACGCCCACATTTCGTAGCCGAGATGGCGTGGGTCGATATCGGCTGCCAGGCCGCGACCCACGTCGGGCGATGGCTTGCTCCAGAGCAATGCGCCGGTCGCGGCGTCGCGAAACTCGGCGCCATGGGGGTGGCGGGGGCGTTCGTGGATGTCAAAAACCTCCAGGCCGGGCCGATCCGGGTCAAGGTCGGAGAGGTGGAGTGCATCGCCGTGGCCCCATCCCGTCGAGTAGAGCCCCTTGCCGTCGTGGTCGATGCAACAGGCACCGAAGATGATCTCGTCCCTGCCGTCGCCATCGACGTCGCCGACGCTCAGGTTGTGGTTGCCCTGCCCCCGGTAGGAACGGTTGCCAGGAGTGCCATCGTCGCTGTCGAAGGTCCAGACCCGGCTGAGCGTTCCGTCCCTCCAGTTCCAGGCAACCAGCACGGTGCGCGTGTAGTAACCGCGGCACATGACGATGCTGGGCCGAACTCCATCAAGAAAGGCCACGCACGCCAGGAAGCGGTCCACCCGGTTGCCATACGTGTCTCCCCATGAGCCGACGTCGCCACGTGGCGGCAGGTAATCAGCCGTGGCGAGGGCACCTCCGGTCAGGCCATCAAAGACCGTCAAGAACTCTGGGCCGGCCAGAATGTACCCCGCCGGGTTGCGCCAGTCCGCGCGGGCATCGCCGATCACATGGCCGCGACCGTCGACCGTGCCGTCGGCCGTCTTGCAGACCACCTCGGCCCTGCCGTCGCCGTCGAAGTCGTAAACCAGGAACTGTGTGTAGTGCGCCCCCTCGCGGATGTTCTTGCCGAGGTTGATCCTCCAGAGGAACGTACCGTCGAGCCTGTAGGCTTCAAGCAGAGGCTCACCGGTCTGCCCGCGCTGCGAGTTGTCGCGCCCGCCGGCGGCCTGGTGCAGGACGATCTCGTACTCGCCGTCGCCGTCCAGGTCACCCACGGAGGCATCGTTCGGGCTGTAGCCTTCCGGGGTCCGCAACGGGATGGTGAGGTAAGGTCGATCCGCCATGCCCGCGGCCAGCATGCGCGAGGGACCGTCCTCGAGCTCGCGACCGTCGAGCACGGGCCTGATCCAGTACGTCCCGCCCGGACTCTTGATCTTGTGCACATAGCATGTCGCTCCGGTCAAGGGTCGGTCGTTGAGCCGTCTCGCCGCGCCGCCGGCCGGTGCATGGTAGACGTTGAAGGCAATGGAATCGGGCTCGGTCCCCAGCAGTCGCCAGCTCAGAAAGACCTGGCCCTGCCCCGCGCTGAGGGCGACCAGTCCGCGGCCGAGTGTTTCCACCTGGCGCCCTGGCTTCGCGGCGTGAGTCTGCGCGAAGCCCACGGGAGCGAGACCCGCCAGGACCATGACCCCGGGCCAGAGCCCGCGCGCAGACCAGCAAAACGCCCGTGCATTGCCTTGCTCCCCTCTCAGCTTGAATCGCTTCCTCAAGTATGCAATGCCGAAAAACAGAGATTCAATCCAGGAATTCCCAGAGAGCTGCGAATTGCCCCTTGCGTCCTCCTACGGTTTGTAGTAACGTCCTACTACAGCCTGTAGAGAATGGCGATCGGTTTCAGGAAGTACGGGAGCAGCCATGTCAGGTCAGCCGGAGATGAGCGAGGCGGAGCGCCAGGTTCTCAGGGTGCTCTGGGACCACGGCCCGGCCTCGGTGCGCGGGATCAGGGAGGTTCTCACGCAGCTGGGACGTACCTGGGCCTACACGACGGTGGCGACGCTCTTGCAGAGGCTGCAAGCCAAACGGTATGTCGAGTCGGACGCATCCGTCACGCCCCACGTCTTTCGGGCGTCGGTCACGCGGGAGGAGCTGCTCGATCGCCGGCTGAAGGATGCCGCCGAGGAACTGTGCGACGGCAAGACTGCCCCGCTGGTCCTGGCGCTCGTGCAGGGCCACCGCTTTTCGGAAGAGGAACTGGTACGGTTCCGGCGCTTGCTGGATGAGGCCGCGAGCGCCCGGAAATCACGAAAACCCAGGGGTTGACCAGCCGGATACCCAGAATCTTCTCCGACCGCGTGGAGGCCCAACATGCTCGGGTGGTTGATCGAGACGACGCTCGTGGCCGGGGGGCTGGCGGCTCTTGCCGGGGCGTTCGGGCGGCTGCCTTTCAGCAATTCGTCGGCACGGCATGCGTTCTGGCTGGTGGTGCTCATCAGGCTGATCATGCCTCCGATTGTTGCATCACCCTGGCGTTTTCCCATGCCGCAGTCGCCCTGGAGTGGCGCTCGGGCCGGCATGATCGCGGGGCCTGCCGCGATGCCGGGCGAAGACTCCAGTGCGGAAGCCGCCCTCCGCGCAGCGCTCGGCGATCGCAGCGAGGCGACGGCGACGGCCGGATCGGACCCGGATCACGTCCCTGCTGTCGCCGGCAACGCCAATCGTAACGAGGGGCCGGCCCCTGCCCCGGTCTTGCAGCCGGCGGAAATGCCGCGGGCCGCTCGCGGCGCGCCAGGGAAACAAACTGCCCGCGCCGGGATTCCGATCGGCAGGCTCACGCTCTGGCTCTGGGGTTGCGGAGCCGTCCTCATCGCGGTCTTGCAGGGATACCGGCTGGCCCGGTTCCGGAGGCTGCTCGATGAAGCGTCACCGGCCCCATTCTGGCTGGTCGAGGAAGCCAGGGCGATTGGCGAGCGGCTCCGGGTGAAGGTACCCGAGATCTGCTTTGTCCCGGAGATCACAACTCCCATGCTCTGGTGTCTGGGCCCGGTCAGGCTGCTCGTGCCGGCTGACCTGGTCAAGTCGATTGCGGCCGAGCGCTGGAGGGGAATCCTCGCCCATGAGCTGGCCCACATCAAGCGCGGCGATCCCTGGGTTTGCCGCATGGAGCTGGTGGCGGGTCTGCTCTGGTGGTGGAACCCGCTGTACTGGTTCGTCTGCCGACAGCTCGATGCCGAGGCCGAGCTGTCCTGTGACGCCTGGGCTGTGTGGGCCCTCCCCGAGGAGCGGCTCGACTACGCCGAGGCCCTTCTCCACGTGTGCGCGCAGTGTTCCAGGACCGAGGTGCCGTCGCCCGCACTGGGTATCGGCGGGGCGGGCAAATTCTTTGAAAAGAGGTTAACCATGATCTTGCATGAGCATGCGACTCTCCGTGTCTCCCCCATGGCCATGCTGGCCGCCGGCCTCATGATCATCGCGTCGCTGCCGTCTGGAATCCTCGCCTCCACTGACGAGCCGCGGCGTGTGGAGGCCTCCGCGCGGGCCGGCTCCCCTGAATCCTCGGAGCTCGCCGAGCGCGGCGAACCCGATGAGGACAAGGCTGCTGCTCTTGCCCCGGACGATGACGACGAGGACGGCCCCGGCAGTGCTCAAGGGAAGGACGTGGCGAAGAGCAGGACGAAGCCGGCGAAATCGAACTCTGCCAGGGCAGAAACCAAGGGCGATCATGAGGCGGAGGACATCGACAAGCAGATCGAGTCCGCCCTCGGCCCGGATTTTGAGAAAAAGCTCGCCGAGATACTCGAAAAGCTCTCCCGGGACATCAAGCAGAAAATGCTCAGCCAGTCGGAGCATGCCAAGTATGCGGAGATCCTGGCCCGGGACATGGAGAAGCAGTTCGGTGAGGAATCCGAGTTCGCCCGGAAGATGAAAGCCATGGGCGAGAAGATGGCCAAGGAACTCGGCCCGGGCTCGGACTTCGAGAAGAAGATCAAGGAGAAGTTCGGCCCGGGCTCGGATTTTGAGAAGAAGATCAAGCAGCAGTTCGGCCCGAGTTCGGATTTCGAGAAGAAGATCAATCAGCAGTTCGGCCCGGGTTCGGATTTCGAGAAGAAGATCAAGGAGAAGCTCGGTCCGGGCTCGGATTTCGAGAAGAAGATCACGCAGAAGCTCGGCCCGGGTTCGGGCTTTGAAAAGGAGATCAAGCAGCAGTTCGGCCCGGGTTCGGGCTTCGAGAAGAAGATGAAAGCCATGGTTGAGGACATGGCCAGGAAACACGAGGCGGAGCTCAAGCAGCGGGTCGGGGCCAAGGCCGCATCCAGGAAGAGCGGGGTCAAGCCAGTCCGGAAGGACCGAGACGCGCGCATCGAGGCGCTCGAGCGTAAGGTCAAGGAACTGGTCGAAGAGCTCGAGAGCCTCAAGGAGGCCGGCAGCGAGGAGGAATGATGCGGACCCTGCCCCTGCTCCCGGGGTCGCGGGCGTGATTCCATGAGGACCGCATCGGCCCCTCGCTCCGCGTTCCGTGCGCACGCGAGGGGCCGTGCCATTGCACTGGCATCAGCACACCATTTTCAATCTTTCCGGTCCAGCCGAGAGGGCATGGCCAGGAACTGGTCCGCGTAGTGAGATCCCTCGACGAGGTCTCCTTGCCCGGAGTGCCCGCGCGGACCGGGGAAGAAGCTGTACAGGACCGGCATGAGGTAGCGCGTCAGGAAGAGCGTCACGAGCATGCCGCCGACCACGACGATCGCCAGCGGCTTCTGCGCCTGCGAGCCGATCGATGTGGCGATGGCCGCGGGAAAGAGGCCGAGGGCCGCGGTCAATGAGGTCATGACCACCGGCCGCACGCGCAACTCGGCTCCGCGGAGGATCGACTCGCGCACCCCGCGGCCGGCGGCCCGCATCTGATTGAAGTAAGAGATCAACAGAACGCCGTCCTGGACGGCGACACCGAAGATTGATACGAAACCCACCGCCGCCGAGATCGAGAACGGCGTACCGGTGAGCCAGAGCGCCCAGACGCCCCCCATCGAGGCCTCGATGACGTTGACCATCACCAGCATGGCGTCCTTGAAGTTGTTGAAGGCGCTGTAGAGCAAGATGAGGATGAGGCCCACTGACAGCGGAACGATCCAGAGCAGCCGGCTGTTGGCCTGCTCCATCTGGGCGAACTCGCCGGACCACTCGATGTTGTAACCGGACGGCCGCTTGACGCCGTTGATCGGGTCGTCCACCTTCCGCTTGGCCTCGGCGATGGTGGAGGCCAGGTCGCGGCCCCGGACGCTGAACTTGATGGGGATGTAGCGGCGGTTGTTCTCGCGATAAATGTACGAGGCGCCCGGCTTGTGCGGCGTGATCTGGGCGAGCTGTGAGAGCGGAATGCGGAAGCTCGGCTGGTCGGGGCCGCTGCCGGGAACGCTGACCGGCAGCCGGCTGATCACGCCCGGATCGTCGCGCGCCTCCAGCGGGAGCCGCAGGACGATGTCGAAGAGCTTCTCTCCCTCGACCATCTGCGAGAAGGCCTTGCCGCCGATGGCTACCTGCACAGCGTCCTCGACGTCCGCGATGTTCACGCCGTAGCGGGCGCAGGCGTCGCGGTCGATCTTGATCTCCAGGTTGGGCTGGCCGACGATGTGGAAGAGCCCCGCGTTTTCCACTCCCGGAACGGTTCTGAGCACCTGGAGCACCTGCTTGCCGATCTCCTCGAGCTGCGCCAGGTCGTTGCCGAAGAGCTTCACCGAGTTCGCGCCCTTGACGCCCGAGAGCGCCTCCTCCACGTTATCGCGGATGTACTGCGAGAAGTTGAAGTTCAGGCCAGGAAACT
Organism: uncultured Planctomycetaceae bacterium; assembly: GCA_963833985.1. GTDB lineage: Bacteria > Planctomycetota > Planctomycetia > Isosphaerales > Isosphaeraceae > Aquisphaera. The sequence goes on along the minus strand of CAWIAD010000001.1, from coordinate 2,125,692 downwards.
CGTCGAAACGCTTCGCCAGCTCGTCCTGGATTTGCTCGCGGGAGATGGGCCTTCCCCAGCGATCCTTCCGCCATTGCTCCATCGGCTTGAGCGGCACGTTGAACTCGATGTTGAAGAAGCCCGTGACGTCGGTGCCGTCGTCGGGCCGGCCAATCTGCGACATCACGCCCCGCACCTCGGGAATCGTGGTGATCACGTCGCGCAGCCGGGGTGCAAGCTTCGCGGCCTGCTCCAGCGACGTGGTCCGCGGCATCACCGCGCGGATCCACAGGTTCCCCTCCTCGAGCGGGGGCATGAACTCGCCGCCGAGATGCGGAATCAGCACGACCGTCACGATGATGAGCGCGAACATGAAGCTCAGGGTGAGGTAGCGGAAGCGCAGGACCCGGTTCAGGTTCCGCAGGTAACGCAGCTTCATCAGCCGATCCACGATGGTGTCCTTCTCGCGCAGGCCGTCGTGGAACAGGTACGAGCAAAGCACAGGCGCCAGCGTCACCGCCAGGCAGAGCGCGCCACAGAGCGCAAACGCATACGTCTTGGCCATGGGGCCGAAGAGGGCCCCTTCAGGCCCCGTCATGGAAAAGAGTGGAATAAACGCGCAGACGATGATGGTGGTGGAGAAGAAGAGCGCCGCTCGATCTCATGGGACGCATCGGCGATGCGGTCGATCCAGCTCCGGCTGCGGTCAGCGCTCGGGGTGGCGATGTGCCGGTAGATGTTCTCGACGATGATGACCGAACTATCGACGATGATGCCGAAGTCAACGGCGCCGATGGACAGCAGGTTGGCCGATTCGCCCCGGGCGTAGAGGACGCTCACCGAAAAGAAGAGCGCCAGCGGAATCATCAGCGCCACGACCCCGGCGCTGGTCAGGTTTCCCAGGAAGACGAACAGCACGGCGATCACCAGACCCATGCCGAAAAGCAAGTTGTGCAGCACGTTGTGCGTGGTGACCTCGATGAGGTCGGTGCGGTTGTTGAAGAGCGTGACCTTCATGCCCTCGGGCAGCAGCTTCTCGCGTTCAATGTCCTTCAGCTTCTGGAGCACCATGTCGGCCGTCGGCCTGGATTTCTCATATTTCCGCATGAGGACGATGCCTTCGACGACGTCGTCCTCATCGCTGGCGCTACCGCCCTTGCTCTGATTGATGGTCGCCCGGCCGACCAGGCCGAGCCGGGGGTGATGCCCGACGATGGCCTTGGCGATATGCCGCACAAAGATCGGGGTGCCGTCGGCCTGGGTATTGATGACCACCCGGTTGATGTCATGGACCTTGATTCCCTCAAGCCGGGTGGACTGGGAGGCATTGGCCGGATCAAGGCTGTCAATGCCCTCGCCAATGAGGCCGAGCGCCCGCACATTGTGGGCCTGGCTGCCGAGCGTCAGGATGTTGCCTCCGACATTGGCGTTGGCCCCCTGTATCGCCTTTTCCACCTGGTCGAGGGTCACGCCGTACTGCTGCATCAGCCGGGTGTCCAGCAGCACCTGGTATTCCTTCACCGTGCCGCCGAAACCGGTGACGTCAATCACGCCAGGCACTTGCTTGAGCTGACGGGTGAGCACCCAGTCCTGCACCGCCTTGATCTGGTTCAGCGTGTACTTCGGTCCTTCCAGGACGTAGCGGACAATCTCTCCGGTGGGGCTCCAGGGAGAAAGACCCGGAGTCACGCCCTGCGGCAGGTTGCTCACGAAGCCGAGGCGGTTGATCACCTCCTGGCGGACGGCCCAGTAATCCGCCCCGTATTCGAAGACGCACTTGATGTCGTTGAGCCCTGCCAGCGACGTGCTTCGCATGTACTTGAGCCCGCGCATGCCGTTGAGCACGGTCTCGATCGGAATGCCGATCAGCCGCTCCATTTCCTCAGGGCTGGCGCCAGGGTTCTGGGTGATCACCTCCACGAGCGGCGGTGTGGGGTCGGGATAGGCCTCGACATCCAGGTTCCAGGCCGAGTTCAGACCCAGGATGATCAGCCCGGTCACGCCGAGCAGGACGATCAGCCGGTTGTGCAGACTCCACGTGATGATGTAGCGAACCATGGGACTCCGCTTCGTGATTCATGCATGACAACGGACGATAGGCTGATTTCGTCCCGGCTGGCGAGACTGCGAGCGGTCGGCTGGGGCCGGAGACGCGCATCGCAGCGCGCGGGCCACTCAAATGACCGACCGGAAATACTCGAGCGTCTGGCGAAAGCCCGCGCCACGGTCGACCGTCGGATTCCAGCCCAGCAGCGTTTGCGCCTTGGTGATATCGGGCCGGCGCCGTTTCGGGTCGTCCTGAGGCAGGTCGCAGTGGATGACGGTGCTCTTCGTCCCCTCAACCAGAGCGATGATCTCCCTGGCCAGCTCCAGCACGGTGATCTCTGACGGGTTCCCCAGGTTCACCGGCAGCGAGTGGTCGGAAAGGAGCAAGCGGTAAAGACCTTCGACCAGGTCGCTGACGTAGCAGAAGCTCCGCGTCTGGTCCCCCTTGCCGTAAATCGTGATCGGTTCGCCGTGCAGAGCCTGGTTAATGAAATTGGGCAGCACGCGACCGTCGTTCAGGCGCATCCGCGGGCCGTAGGTGTTGAAGATCCGGACAATACGAGTCTTCACGCCATGAAACCGGTGGTAGGCCATGGTGATCGCCTCGGCGAACCGCTTGGCCTCGTCGTAGCAGCCCCGCGGACCGATCGGGTTGACGTGGCCCCAGTAGTCCTCGCGCTGAGGGTGCACCTCGGGGTCGCCATAAACCTCCGAGGTGCTGGCCAGCAGGAACCGGGCATTCTTGGCCTTGGCCAGGCCCAGCGCGTTGTGAGTCCCGAGCGAGCCGACCTTGAGCGTGGGGATCGGGTGGGCGAGGTAATCCACCGGGCTGGCGGGGCTGGCGAAATGGAGCACGTTCTCCACCGGACCGTCGATCTCCACCGGCTCGGAGATGTTGTGTTCCAGGAACCGGAACCGGTGATTGCCCTCCAGGTGCGCGATGTTGCGACGCGTTCCCGTCAGCAGGTTATCCACGCAGACCACCTCGTGGCCCTCGTCGAGGAAGCGCTCACACAGATGCGAGCCAATGAACCCGGCTCCTCCCGTGATGACGGTTCTCAAGGCAACCCTCCGGACATGAACCTCGTCCCGAGCCCCGTGACCGCGGCGGTCACGTTCACCAGTACGCCATGATACGGCAGCGGGTGCGATTTCAAAACCGGCAAGGTCCCGCGCAGCCCCGAACCGAAGGGCATCGACGCCTTCACCGCTGGCCGGAGATGGCCCGCCAGGGCGCTCAGCGGCGGTACCGGAGGAGCCAGCGACCGAGCCACCTGCGCACACCCGGTGCGCTCGCTGGCGGTGCGCAACCCGTCGCGCCGGTGGGTCCCGCCGGCAATTCGGCGCCGTCGCCGGTGGTGTCTTCGTCGCTGGAAACCCGGTGCAGGACGTCCACTCCGAAGGGTCGATAGATGGCCTGGTAAGCGTGCTGCCGGAGCATACGTACCATCAGGCCGGCGGCCTCGGAGTTGTGGCTATGAACGAAAAACCAGGTCCCGGCTCGAGGCCGTCCTGAGTCGGTGCAGAGCCAGCGAACAACCTCCATGCCACAATCGTCGCGGTTTGGATCCACGAAGATTTCGCCCCCCAGGTCATGGTCCAGATGCACCTCATCCCAATCTTCTTGAAGGTGCATGATGCATTCCTCCGCGGTTTGCACCCAGACGGCCACGGGATGGCGCTTGAGGAACAACCGGGCCCGGCCGGGATCGTCATCCAGAAAGAGAATGCGGGCGGCCGGCGATTGTGATGGAGCCTCCGCTTGCTGGTACTCATCGGGAGTTGCCGGCCCCAGAGCAGACCCGGAGAAGTGGAGCCAACCAGGTAGCATGGGTGTTCTCTCTGGAAACTTGACCGCCGTCGGTCATGCATGCGGGGACGATGCGCCGCCCTGCCCGTCCGGGTGATCGGTATCCCCGGCCGTCAATGCCAGGGGGTAGTCCTCGATGGGGAGCCCGAGACGGACGAGTTCGCGGAGTCGATGATACCCGCGCGTGACTCGAGATTCCTCGTGGTCGACGAATTCCCGGTCCAGCGCACTCCTGGAGAAGGCCCCCTCGACCACCACGGGCAACCAGCCCTCGGTCGCGATGAACTGGGCCAGCACGGGATTGCAGCGAATGTGCCGCTCGGGAAGCAAGTGCAGCCGCTCGGGGGCGACCTCGCCCAGGACGTAGCGCAGATACAGGTCGGAGTCGGTCAAGTCCTCAACCTCCTGTCCGCAAACCTCGCAGAGGTAACCCTGTTCGCAACGAGCCATGCTGATCTCGCCTTTCGGGGCCAGGAGCTTCTGGGGCAACGCATCCTCGGTCCGCTTAGCTGAGAACGTCGCTCATGGTGTAGCGTCCCGCCGGCTGCCTTGCCAGGAAAACCGCGGCATCGATGGCGCCGCGAACGAAACCATCGCGGTTCAGGGCGCGATGCGACAGTTCCAGCGATTCTCCCGGCAGGCCGAAGATCACGGTATGCTCGCCGGGATCGTCCCCCGCGCGGACCGCATGGATGCCGATCTCGTTGCCGGGTCTCTGCCCCACCTGTCCTTCACGGCCGCTGATGAACCGAGTGATCCCGGCGGCGCCGGCGGCGATCTCCGCCAGCCGCAGGGCTGTGCCGCTGGGCGCGTCACGCTTGAGTCGATGATGACGTTCAATGATCTCGATGTCGGCCGATTGCCCGAGTGCACTGGCCGTCTCCGCAACCAGTCGCATGAGCAGATTCACGGCCCTGCTCATATTCGGCGAGAGCAGCAGCGGGATCCGCGCCGCGGCCTGTTCCAGCTCAGCGCGCTGGGGGCCGGTCAGGCCGGTCGTGCCCACGACCAGGGGGATGGACCGCTCCGCACAGGCGCGGGCCAGCTCGAGGGTGGCCAGGGGATGTGAGAAATCGATCATAGCATCGACGTGCACTCCGTGCTGGGCGAGCGTCGAGAGTGGCACACCGAGCGGGCCGGTGGCGGCCAGCACGCCCGCGTCCTCGCCCCGGCGCGGGTGGTCGGGCCGATCGATGGCCCAGCCCAGCTCCACGCGAGGATCCTCGGTGACGAGTTGCACGAGCCGCAAGCCCATCCGGCCCCCTGCTCCATGGAGTCCCAGGCGGACTGTTTTCTGATTCACGCGATGCTGTCCTTCCTGACCGGTCCAGCCGGCCCTGCGTGTTTGGATTCAGGAAGCCACCGGGGCAGCCGCGGTCCGGGCGTGGCGGGCAATCGCTTCCACGATTTCATCCAGATCATTGGCGACCACGACCGGCCGGTTCGCGAACGGGGCAGCGTGCACTCCCCGGCTCCCCAGGACCTTCTGGAATTGCTGCTCGTCGGCACCGTGGTAAGCGACCGTTGCCCCCGGGTCCTTGAGCTGATGTCCCGTGAGGATGCAGACCACCCGGTCGGAGGCGGCAATGACGTTCTCCTCGCGTAACCGCCGGGCGCCGGCCACGGTCGCCGCGCTGGCCGGCTCGCAACCCAGACCGCCGGCCCCGACCTGAGCCTTGGCGTCCAGGATTTCCTGGTCGCTCACGTGCCGCACCACGCCCGAGCAAAAATCGAGTGCCCGGAGACACTTCTTGAGGTTGACCGGCCGGTTGATCTCGATGGCCGAGGCGATCGTCGACGCCTTCCGCTGCTGCGCATCGAGCTCTCCATAATAGCCGCTGATCACGTCCATCGCGGGCAGGCCGCTCCGCCACGAAAGCTTGCGCTGGCCGACCAGCTCGGCAAGCGTGCAGGCGCCAGCGGCGTTGATGACCGCCAGCCTCGGGACCCGGGCGACCAAGCCAAGATGCTTCAGTTCGATGAATGCCTTTCCGAATGCGCTGGAGTTGCCCAGGTTACCTCCGGGGACGACGATCCAGTCCGGAACCTCCCAGCGCATGGCCTCCAGCACGCGGTACATGATGGTTTTCTGGCCTTCCAGCCGGAACGGGTTCACCGAGTTCATCAGGTAGATGCCAAGGCGATCGGCGATTTGCCGGACGCGGAGCATGGCATCGTCGAAGTCGCCGTTGATCTGGATGGTCAGCGCGCCGTGATCGAGCGCCTGTGCCAGCTTGCCGTAGGCGATTTTCCCCGAACCGACAAAAATGATGGCCCGAAACCCGAGGCCTGTCGCTGAACAGTAAACTGCCAGTGCCGCGGAGGTATTGCCCGTACTGGCGCATGCCACTCGCTTGGCGCCAACCATGCGAGCATGCGTGAACGCGGCCGTCATGCCATTATCCTTGAAGCTCCCAGAGGGGTTCATTCCCTCGTACTGGAGAAGCAACCGACCGGGTGCCATGCCGACATATTGCCCGACCTTGTCGGCTTGCTGGAGCAGGGTCTGGCCCTCGCCGATGGTGACCACACTCTCGGCCGGAGCGAACGGAAGCAGGTCGCGAAAGCGCCAGACTCCGGAAAAGTTGAGCGGATCCAGTCGATCAGCCCATCGAGACTGGAACTCGGCGAGATTCCGGGGGACGGGAAGGCGGTCCCAGTCATAGACGACGTCCAGCAGATCGCCGCAAGCAGGGCACGCGAAATGTGTTTCCGTGACCGGGTAGGTCGCGCCGCACTCGGGGTGGATGCACTGCTGGTAGGCAACTTCAAGTGCGGTGCGGGTCCCTTGTGATGCGGCAGCGGCCCCGGGCATGGATCACGACCTTCGTCGGAGAAGTAGTGGCAAGGCGCCCCGTGCTGGAGATCACGTCCTGAACGCCGTTTTCTTGCGGTGATCTCATCATAAGTTCAGATAACCGGCAGAGCAAGTCCCCCCGGATCGCTTCGCGGCAGCCGGGGAAGCAGCGCAAATTGAAACAAACCCGTTCAATTCAGCGATTGGGTCTGCAAATTCCGTACCTTGAGGACCGCCGCGCCTTATGCAAACGCATCGGCATTTCTAGGACGTCGTCGGCCCTGGAACTGAATTGAATGAAAGTGACAGAAGCACTTGACGAGATCTACGGATAATCCTATCATGACCTCTAGCGATCCATAACTAACGATACCGTGATTCCACATGGCCGAGTCACTGTTCGCGCAAACCCTTGATAGACGGATGGTTGAGGAAAACCATGGCAGCGTCCACCACGAAGTCAGCAACCCGGACGGCCAAGTCCACGGCGGCAGGCCGGTCACTGGCCGAGATCCGGCGGGTCGCGGAACTGCTCAAGCAGGTCTCGGACCCCACGCGGCTACAAGTTCTCATGCTCCTGAGCGAAAAGGAGCGTAACGTGTCCGAACTCTGTACCGACCTCGGCACGCAGAGCCAGCCCGCCGTGAGCCATCACCTGGCGCTGCTGCGGCACGGCAGGCTCATCGAGCCCCGGCGGTCGGGCAAGCACAACTTCTACGCGCTGACCGAGGCTGGGCGGGAACTCGCCCACGTCGTCGATAGCGTGGTCAGCTGATCAGCATCTTCATCAGTTGATCATCTTCGCCAGCAAACCCGCACCGGTTCACGGCTGCCGGAGCAGGCCTAGTGCCTGCTCCTTGCCGTTTGCCGGCGATCACTCGGCCAGGCAGCGGCGAAGAACTTCCAGACCGTGGGCCACGTCACGCAGGCGCTGCTCCTGGTTTCCGACCTCGCGCTCGATCACCAGCGGGCCCTGATATCCGATCTCCCGCAGCGCACCGAGAAACCGCCCGATCCCGACTTCGCCCTCACCCAGGGGGACTTCCTCTCCCCATTCTCCCTTCGCCTTTGGCCGGCGCGCGTCCTTGACGTGCACGGAGCGGATTCTCGACCCGAGTAATTGCACGGCCTCGATCGGGTCGCCCATGTCGTACAGCAGCATGTTGGCCGGGTCGAAGTTGACCATCAGGTTCGTCGCCTGCAACTCTTCCAGGGTGGCAAGGAGCAGCCCGGCGGTCTCCTGCCCGGTCTCGAACGCCAGGGTCACCCCGTACTGCCGGGCGAGCTCCGCGGCCTTTCTGAGTGTGTCGAGGAACGCCGGACGCGCAGGATCGGCAACTGCGGGAATGAACCCGGCGTGCAGCGTGAGGTCGCGAAGTCCCAGGTCCACGGTCCGCTTCAGCCCCCAGCCGAGCCGTTCCAGCCGTTCACTGCGGGTCGCGGGGTTGCCAAATCCACCCGTCTGCTGGATGGTCTGGGGAGTGGTGTAATCCTCGCCGGGAAAGCCCAGCATGGCCGCCGACATGACGATCCCGGACGCACGCGCAGCCTCGGGGAGGGTGTCGGCCTCGTCCCAGCTCGCGTGCTGCGGATCTCCGCAGGCCATCTGAACCACGTCGATTCCCAGACGCTCCAGCAGCCGTTGCAGCTCTGGCACACTGCGAACCTGAAGGCTCCAGCTACAGACGCCCAGGCAACAGGGAGCAAGGTCCGATCCAGGACTGTCGTTCGACTGCGGCACGGGTGGTCTCTCCCGATCGTGACAAGCATTGCAAACCAGGATGCCGGGGCCGAAACGGCGCAGCCCCGCACCAGCATATCCGCCCGATGACTGCAACGCAGCAGGCTTCTTTACCGCCGGCCGCGCGGTCCGAGACTGCATGTCCGCGGGCGAACTCGAGGACCACGGGTTCGCCGCCTGCCCCACTCCGAAGCGCAGATCGGACGCTCGCTGCGGTCCCCGGACGGACCATCAAATAGGGCCATAAGATGATGATCCTGAAGACTTTAGACCGCTGGCTCCGGTTTGTGAAGAGCGCGTCGTGCCCGGACCAGTCCGGCGGAAAGCGGCAGGACATGAGAGTGCGGCGGGTCTGCTGGGCGGAGCATTCAGAAGAGGACGAAGGCGTCCGCGGATTCGGTCTTGCGCCCCGGTTCCTGGTCGCTCATCGAGTGGGCGACGAGGCGGTTGCGACCGGTTCGCTTGGCCCTGTAGAGCGCCTGATCGGCCGCGGTGATGAGGGCGGCGATGTCGCGGATCCGGCCGGGAGGTGCGAACGACAGGCCGAGGCTGGCGGTCACGCTCACCCGCGCGTCCGAGGCCTCGACCAGCCGGCTCGAAGAGCCGGACGCGAATCCGCTCGGCGAGTTCCGACGCTTGCTCCAGGGAGCAGCTCGGCAGGGCCAGGATGAACTCCTCACCTCCATAGCGGGCCACCAGGTCTTCTCCCCGGGCCGACTCGCGGAGCACGTCCGCCACCTCGCGGAGGATCAGGTCGCCGACGTGGTGCCCGTGCGTGTCATTGACCTGCTTGAAATGGTCAATGTCCACCAGGATCAGCGCCAGGCCAAGCTCGCACATCGTGTTCAGCTCGGCAAGCGGTCCGATCTGGCTGAGGAAGTAGCCGCGGTTGTACAGGCCGGTCAGGTTGTCTCGGACCGAGCGTTCGTAAAGCTCGCGCTGGAAGCCTTCCTCGCAGGGGTCGAGCTTGAGATACTTGAGCAGCGTGGCCGAGCCCAGCTGAATTCTGGATCCATCACCAATCTGGACCGGCGTGTGCATGGGAATGCGCCGGCCATTGACAAACGTACCGTTGGTGCTGCCCAGGTCCATGAGCCACGCGGCCGCGGAGGTATCAACCGTGATCAGGGCGTGCCGCCGGGAGACGGTGCTGTCGTGGATCTGGAACGTGTTGTCCGCCGAGCGGCCGAGGCTGCTGGACTTCTGGGCAAGGCGGAGCATGGTGCCCGGTACTCCGCCGCGGACCATGATCAGGTAGAGGAGCAAGGGAGATGTGTCCGTGGGCACGGCTGCGGGATCTTCGCCGGCCACGGTGGAGATGCAGATCTGCGTTTTGCCCCGAGCATCCATGTTGAGCCTCGCTGCTGCACGACACCGGCCGCGGAAACCTGGGTCGCCGACGAGATCGTTCCCAGGGGCCGTCATCTCCGCGCTTCTTCGATGATCCCTGCGTGCGGGCTCGATTCAGGGCACCGAGCAGCACCAGCCCGCATTCTGAATCTAGGTCACCAGTGGGGCCTGTCAAATCCGAGATGGCATGATCCATTGAGGGTGCCTCATGAAGCCTGCCGAACGACTCGGCCGGGTTGCCGAGACCGATACGACGTTCCGGCTGGTGGGAGCCACCTGGGTTGGCAAGTGCCTGATCTGCAATGGACCACTGGCCTTCGATCGCGCCACCGGTGTGGGTGCCACCCTGGAGCACATCCGCGCACGCTCCCGGGGAGGCACTGACGAGCTGGAGAACCTGGGTCTCGTCCATGGTTCTTGCAACTGGGAGAAAGGGAGGCGCTGGGACCCGAAGAGGCGCCGGTCCCATGAGGAGTATGAGACCTTCGTCGCCCGCCTCATCGACCGCCGCCGCCAGCGCTGGCGGGAACCGCCCGCGACTCTGGGCGTCAGGGAGCCACGATGAACGAAGTAGCCAGAGCGCAACGGTCCTTGTCTGCTTCGGTCTGCCCACGCGAATCATGATTGGATTGCATGAGAGACACGTTCTGCTTCACCGTCCGCCGGGAACTCACCATGATCGGGAACCATCGCGGCTCGACGCAGGCTTATGCCGTCCTGGGGCTTCCGCTCATTCTCCTGGCCGCGGCCGCGTCACTTCCCGCGCAGACGCCCTGGCTGACGCGCTCCGGCAACAGCGCGCACCAGCGCGAACCAGCGGGAGATCGCTCTCACGCCGGAGAAGGTGGGCAGCAACCTGATGGTCAAGCTGCTCAGCTTGCAGGTGACCGATGACCCCCGGATCGAGGCGCAGCCGCTCTATGTCCCGGGGCTGACCATGAACGACGGCAAAGTGCACGACGTGGTCTTCGTGTGCACCATGGCCGACAACGTATGGGCGTTCGACGTCAGGGCGGGGCAGGCCATCTGGTCCAGCCCGCGCTCGCTGGGCCGCCCCGTCAAGCCGAAGCCCACCCCGATGGGCGGGTTTCCGGGTTCGACGGAAATCGACCTCTGGGGCGTGAACAAGCTCTGGGGAATCCTCAGTACGCCGGTCATCGACCTGGATGCCAGAACGATGTACGTGGTGAGCTGGACCAGCAGCGACGGCAGCGTGGCCAGCGCGATCTTTCAGTTGCACGCATTGAACCTGGCCAATGGCAGCGATGCCCATCCGCCGGTCGTGATCCAGGCCGCGGCCACGGACCAGGGCGTCCCCACCGCCCGGTTCGTTCCCTCGCGGCAGAAGCAGCGCTCCGGCCTGCTCTTGACAAGCCGGCCCAGCAGCGCCGGCGTGGCGACGAAAACCATCTTCGTGGCCTTCGCCATGACCCACGAGGAGCACGACCCGACGCATGGCTGGGTCATTGCCTTTGACGCCGGATCCTTCCGCCAGACGGCCGCCTGGACGACCACGCCACACGGGACGGGCGCGGGAATCTGGCAGGCCGCCCAGGGGCCGGCGGCCGACGAGAACGGCGATCTCTACGTGATGACCGGCAATTACGGGGTCGAGGACGAGGCCGGCAACACCCAGCCGCCGGCGGCCGGCGATTTGCCGGACAGTTTCGTGAAGCTCCGGTACACGCCCCCGCCGGGGCCGGCCGCCCAGGGGAAGCTGGAAGCGGTCGCCTGGTTCACGCCCTTTCGCGATACCGTGCGAAACCGCAAGGGGGACGACAACTTCCAGGACTACGACCTGGGCTCGGCGGGACCGGTCCCACTGCCCGGCCTGGACCTCGTGATCGGGGCGGGCAAGGACGGCGTGCTCTACGTTCTGCCCAGGGACACGGCCGCCTTCGGCCAGGGAGCGGACTTCACGCGGCTCAAGGCACCGCCGATCTTCTTCACGTATTTTCCGGGGTTCGGCATCGACGCGTCGCAGGTTGGCAACCTTGATCATCTCTATGACGGCAAGACGCACCACCTGCATGGCTCGCCCGCGTTCTGCAACATCCCGGCCCAGGGGCCGACCCTGTTCGCCTGGGGGGAGAACGAGAGCCTTCGAGCCTGGTCCATCGGCACCAGCGGTGCCGCGACCTTCCTGGCCAGGAGCGCGGAGGTCGCGTCCGCGGGGTTCGGCGGCAAGGGAGGCATGCCAGGGGGGTTCCCGGTGATCTCGGCCAACGGATCGAAGCCGAACACGGCGATTGTCTGGGCGACCGCCCCGATTCGTGGTGATGCCAACCGCTACGTGGTGGAAGGAATCCTCCGCGCCTACGATGCAACGCGGCTTGACCCCGTGAAGAACCTCGACGGCACCCCCCGACTCAAGTTACTCTGGGACAGCACGCACATACCGGGGAACACGTTCAACCTCAGCAAATTCTGCCCTCCGAGCGTCGCGGACGGAAAGGTCCTGGTGGCGACCTATGACGGGCGGGTCGATGTGTACGGCCTTGCCGCCCCGACCCCGAGCGGCGTGACTGCGACGAACGCGGATCGGATTCCGGAGGATCTGAAGCGTGGGCCCAGACCCAACGACTGACTGGCCGGATGATGCGAGGGACGCTGGAACGTCGCGTGCGCGTCTCCGGCTGCATGCCCGGCCGCAACCGGGGTTCACCCTCATCGAACTGCTGGTCGTGATCGCCATCATCGCGGTGCTGATCGCGCTGCTCCTGCCAGCAGTGCAGGCCGCGCGCGAGGCCGCCCGGCGCACCCAGTGCCTGAGCAACCTGAAACAGCTCGGCATCGCGCTGCACAATTACCACTCGGCCCTCAACTGCTTCCCCGTGGGATTCCTCTATCCCACGAAGAACAACGTTCTGCCCGACTCGTCACCGCAGCAGTATCGCTGGTCGGCGCTGGCCCAGATGGCGCCCTTCCTCGAGCAGACCGTGCTTTATGGCGCCCTCAATTTCAACTTTCCGATCGCCCACCAGCCGGCATCCGGTTCCAGCTCGGCCTTCTGGCCGTACTACCCGGCCAATGCCACGGCCATGGGGACCAGCGTCGCGCTCTTTCTGTGCCCCAGCGATGGCGGGGTTCCGCCCGATCCGACCTCAGGGCCAACGAACTACGCCTTCTGCGCCGGCGACGGCTCCAACGGAGGAGACGCCACTCTTGCCAACGGGGCGTTCATCCTCGGACCGTCGCAATCGCTGGCGACGATCCGCGACGGCGCCAGCGGCACCGCAGCCGCGTCCGAGCAGCCGCTGGGAATTCCCGGAACCTACACGCAGACCTCGCCATCCCCGGCGCCGAGCCCGCGCGTGCGGGCCTTCGCGCGTGTCTGGTCGGCTCCGCTCACGGACGACGCCTGCTCCGCCGCCGGCCGCGGGTGGATGCTCTTCAAGGGCTCGAGCTGGTGGGACGGCAATTATTTGAACACTCTCTACAATCATTACCTGGGACCGAATTCCATCCGGGACGACTGCGTGACTTATCACAACCCGGGCTGGAAGGCCGGCGCAGCTTCCATCCCGGCGGGGTCAACGTGCTTTATTGCGACGGCCATGTCGGCTTCGTGCGCGATTCCGTCAGCCTGGCATCCTGGCGCAGCCTGTCCACACGAGATGGTGGCGAGATCCTCTCGGCGGACGCGTTCTGAGAATTCACGGGAACCGGTCGCCCTCTCCGCATCAACCGATGTCTCCGACGATCGGCAGTCCGGAGGTCCCCAGATACAGACGCAGGCTGTGCCAGACGACGGCAGCCGCGGCCGCGCAGCCGACCGCGAGCACCAGCTTACCGAGCCCACCACGGCGCCGCTCGATGAGCTCGCCCAGCGCGATGGCGCCGGCGATCGCCGAGAACTTGAACGCGACCAGGCCAGCCATGTTCCAGCGGGCGAAGAACCAGCCTGCGACCGGGTTCGACTCGTAATAGCTCTCGTCATTGCGCAGCAGCGCGAACGTCATCAGGATATCCGCAATGCTCAGCGCCACCAGACAGAGGCTGAGTCCTTGCAGCTGACTTGCTCCCAGGGCGCTATCCTTGACGATCTCGAGCAGCGTACGCTCCTCGGCTGCCCTCGCCTGGCCCGTGACCGCAGCAGCCGTGCAGCGAAGCGGCAAGGCTGAGTCCAGGGCCATTGCCCCGGGCAACTCCGTGTCAGGGATGACAAGATCATAAATCGCCGTGACGGCGGCCGGCGGACTCAATTCGACCCTGTCCACGGGCGCTGTCCGGTCGGATTCGCAAGCAGCCTCGTCGGCCACCACGCGGCCGCAGCCAGGGCAACGGAGTGGCCCGCGGCGCAGTGCATCCGGGGGAGCCAGTTCGTGCTGGCAGTGCATACACCGGGAACCGGAGATCATGTCCAGACCTCCTCGCTCAAATTCCGGGCGAAGTTGATGCTATGAATAGCTAGATGAGTGCGTCCTCTGAATAATACCGGTGTCATCGCGGAAGTCACGAGCAAAGACTCACTTTGTGGTCGAGCGCCGAGGCCCCGGCAGCGGCCGGGCGATCCGGATCTCGTATCGTCGCATGAGATCATGGAATGGCCGTCGTTTGAGCGATTGCCTTTCATGTTCTATTTAAAAGGTGTGGGGACCGCGTTGCGCCACTCTCGGAGGTTAGCCGGGGAGCCCTGGAGATGAATCGGGTGAGCGGGGAAGAGGATCAGGAGAGCTCCAGTCGTCGTCTGGGATTGCGCATTGGCTTCTGGATCGCGGTTGCGGCGGTCATCGCCTTCCTGCCGGCGATCGGCTGTGATTTCGTGAACATGGACGATAACCGGAACTTCGTCGGCAACCAGGCGCTTAACTATGCGGTTTGTAAGAAGCTGGCCTGGGCCTGGACAACCTGCTGGCTGGGTGTTTACCAGCCCCTGTCCTGGGTCCTCATCTTCCTGGAGTTCGCGCTCTGGAGTCTACACCCTGGCGGCTATCACGCGGTGAGTCTTGGCTTGCACGCCATGACCTGCGTGGCACTGTTCGCGGCCGCCTGGATCTTGCTCGATCGCGCCCGGCGCGGCCGGCCCGGCCGGAACTCGCGAGCGGAATTGCTTGGCGTGGGTCTGGCCACGCTCCTGTACGGCGTTCACCCGCTCCGTACCGAGGCGGTGGTCTGGCTTTCGGCTCAGCCCTATCTGCCCAGCGTGCTATGCATGCTGCTGGGAATCGCCGCATACGTGAAAGCCTTTGATGGGGAGATTCCCTGGTCGACCCGGAGAATCTACCTGGCCGGCGGCTACCTGCTTGGAGCGGCCGCGATGCTCTTCAAGGCCGTGGCCGTGACTTACCCGCTGCTGCTCCTGGTCCTGGATGCCCACCCGCTGGGCCGGTTTCGGCAGGACGGGACACGCATTTGCGCTTGCTGGCGGTGGGCGACCATCCTGGCGGAGAAGCTGCCCCTCCTCATCTTCAGCCTGGTGATGATGTACCTGGCCTACCGGGCGAAGAACTACCCGCAGTTCGACAGCGGAGAGCCGGTGGCGGCTCCGCTCTCCGCACGGCTCGCCGACGCGGCCTACGGGCTCTGGTTCTATCCCGCCAAGACGATGCTTCCCATCGGCCTGACAATCGTCTATCCCCGTGAGGAGGACAGGTGGGTGCGGCTCACGCAGCCAGGCTTCGCGGCGTGCGCGGCCGGCGTGCTCGCTGTCAGCCTGCTCGCCTGGCGAGAGCGCAGACGGTGGCCGGCCTTCGCGGCAGCATGGGTGGCCTACCTCATCATCCTGGCACCCAACTCGGGGCTCGTTCGCTACAGCCCGCAGCTCGCGGCCGACCGCTACAGCTATGCCGCAAGCCTTCCCTGGGTGCCCGTACTGGCCTTCTTGCTGGTGCGGCTCCTGGGATGTCGGCCGGCCATCCGGATTGCCTCGGCCGGCCTTGCGGTCACGGCAGCCCTGGTCCTTTGCTGCCTGAGCTGGTACCAGTGCGCGACCTGGCGTCATTCGGTGGCGCTCTGGGACCATGCCTTGCAGGTCGGGTCCGACCGTTCCCTCGAGGCACACGGCAATCTCGCGCTGGCATTGACCCAGGTGGGTTTCGACGACGACGCCATGGTGCAGTACCAGGCGGCGGTGCGGATCGCGCCGCGTTCGGCCAAGGCGCATCTCTACCTGGCCGAGGCATTGGCCCGGCAGGGGAATGATATCGAGGCCATCCGTACCATGCGCCGGGGCGTGGACTTCGCGCCCGATTTGCCCAAGATGCATCATCACCTGGCCAGCTTGCTGCTGCTGCTGCACCACCCGGACCTGGCCGAGGATCCGTTGCGGCGGGCGCTGGAGCTGGACCCCTACCTCGCCGAGGCGCATCGCGACCTGGGTGTGATCCTGGCCCTCCAGGGGAAGACATACGAGGCTCGCTCGCACCTGGTCAAGGCACTCAAGCTTTGCCCCGAGGACCGCACGGCGCGGTCGAACCTCGAAAACTTCTTCGCCGAGCAGAAACGAGGCCGCCAGAGCGCGGCCGACAGGGCGGCTCCCATCGCCGCGGACCACTCCTGCACCAGTTCATGAGCGAACGAGGCTCCGCCCCTCAGGGCGAGGGCGGAATTCCCACCGCTGCCGCCGGTGTGCCACAATAGGGTGAACGCGAACTCGCTCACCTGCTGTGGTCCCCTTGCCATGCGCATCCTGGTCGTCGATGACGAGCCGCACATCCGCCAGACCCTGAAGATCGCCCTCGAAGCCATGGGCCACAAAGCCGCGGAGGCGACCGACCGGTCCTCTGCCCTGGCGCAGCTCGAGCGGAACTCCTACGACGCATTGCTGGTGGATTTGCGTCTGGGGGTGGAATCGGGACTGGACCTCATGGAGCAGGCGCTCCGGGAACGGCCCCACCTGGCCGTGGTGATCATCACGGCCCATGGCAGCATTGACAGCGCGGTGGAGGCGATGCGCCGAGGCGCTTTCGATTTTCTGCCCAAGCCCTTCACTCCAGCACAGATCCGTGCGGTGCTGGAGCGCACGGAGCAGTTTCGCAAGCTGCACCGGCGCGTCGCGGATCTCGAGGAGCAGGTCCGCAGCGAGGTGCCGGAGGCGGTCCTGGAAAGCTCGGATCCGCAGCTCGCCAGGATCCTCCAGCAGGCCCGGCGCGTGGCCGCCAGCGACGCGATCGTCCTGGTCAGGGGCGAGAGCGGCACGGGAAAGGGCGTTCTTGCCAGGCGGATCCACGGCTGGAGCGGAAGGGCGTCCGGGCCGTTTGTGACGGTAAGCTGCCCCAGCCTGAGTAGCGACTTGCTGGAGAGCGAGATGTTCGGTCACGTCCGGGCGCATTCACGGGCGCGGTCCGTGATACCTTCGGCAAGGTGGCCGCGGCCGCCGGCGGCACGCTCTTCCTGGATGAGATCGCCGACTTGCCCTTGCCCCTGCAACCCAAACTCCTGCGGTTTCTACAGGAGCGCAAGTACGAGCGGGTCGGCGACACCCGCACGCAGAGCGCCGAGGTGCGGTTGATCGCGGCGACCAACCGTGATCTCGAGACCGAGGTCGCCGCCGGTCGATTCCGGGAGGACCTGCTCTATCGGCTCAATGTCGTCGAGTTCACTCTTCCTCCGCTTCGTATGCGTGCCGACCGGATGGAGCTGGCCACGGCCTTGCTCTCTTTCTTCAGCCGCCAGCTCGGCCACAAACCCGATGGCTTCTCGGCCGCGGCCCGGGAGGCAATGTCCATGTACTCCTGGCCGGGGAACCTGAGAGAGCTGCGCAATGCCATCGAGCGCGCCGTGCTGTTCGCTTGCGACGGTCCAATCGAGCTCGGTGATCTGCCCGGACGTGTGGCCGGCGCGCCTTCCGGTGAGACAGAGAGGCCCCAGGGAATGATCCGGCCGGGTGGCCGGTTCACGCTCGAGCAACTCGAGGCCGAGCACATCCGGCTCATCCTCCAGAACACGGAAACGCGGGATGAGGCCGCGCGCATCCTCGGCATCGATCCCAGCACGCTTTACCGCAAGCGAAAACAACTGGGGCTTTGAACGGGTCGGCGACGCTGGGCAGGGACGGGTACGGCCCCCCCGCCCTGCCCTGGAGTGAAGCACGCCGCCCACTTCTGGCTCTTGCAACTTGCATGACCCGCGGGGGTCCAGGTCTTGCGGAATGCATGACGGCGGCCGGCCCCGGATCGCACGTCTGAACTGGGCCAGAAATCATAAATCAACGACGGGCCATGACTTCCGCTCGCGGCTACGAGCCTGGCATGGCGCTTGCTTTGAATGGGTCTCGATGTGACGAGCAAGAGCATGTTCAAAACGTTGCGACTGAAGCTGCTGTTTGGCTTCCTGCCGTTGCTGGCAATCCTCATCGGCCTTGGGCTCTGGGCCATTGCCATGTTCTACGGACTGGGAGGCAGTATCGACGTGATCCTGCGTGAGAACTACCGCAGCGTGATTGCCGTGGAACGGATGAAAGAAGCACTCGAGCGGATGGACTCAGCGCTCATGTTTTCCTTCAGTGGGCGGTATGGCCACGCTCGCGATTCGTTCGACAGGTCGAAGGAGGAATTCGAACGCCAGCTCCAGGTGGAGCAGAACAACATCACGGTTCCCGGCGAGCGTGAACTCGTTGCCGAACTGACAGCCGAGTACCAGGAGTATCTCAAGCAGGCCGACGACTACTTCAGGCTGGTGGGGAACACCACCACCGCCGACCGGGCCGACCTTTATTTCGCGAGGCTCCTCCCCCGGTTTGAAAACCTTCGCAAGCTTGAGGACCGCGTCCTGTTCCTGAACCAGCGCAACATGGAAGAGATGAACGAGCAGGCACTTCGAAACGCGGCCAGTTCCACCCGGTTGATGATCACGGCGCTGCTGGTGGCCGTCGGCCTGGCGATTGCCTCGGCGCGGGTGCTCACGCGGCTGATCCTGGAACCGATCGTGGCCGTGACCCAGGCCGCGCGTGCCGTGGCGCAGGGAAACCTGAACCAGGTGGTGCCCGCGACGACCCAGGATGAGCTGGGAGAGCTGGGTCAGGCGTTCAATACCATGGCCCGGACGGTTCGTGAGTACCGCGAAGCGGGGACGCTGCGCCTCCTGCGGGCCCAGAAGACGGCTCAGGCCACGATCGACTCGTTCCCCGATCCCGTCGTCGTGGTCGATCTCCAGGGAGGCGTGGAGCGCGCCAACCCGGCTGCCAGAAGGCTCCTGCAAGTCATGCCCGATGCGGCGGGAGAGGCGTTGCCCTGGATCGCCCCGCCGGCGCTCAAGGCGCATCTCGATTCCGTGCTCCAGGGTCAGGCAGACTACCTCCCGCTGAGCCTGGAACAGGCGATGTTTCTCCGCGACGGCAACCAGGACCGCTATTTTCTGCCGCGCGTGCTGCGGATCCGCAGCGACTCGGGAGAGCTGCTCGGTGCCGCGGTCGTGCTTTCCGACGTCACGAAGTTCCATCTCCTGGATCAGCTCAAGAGCGACATGATCTCGACCGTCAGCCACGAGCTGAAGACGCCTCTGACCAGCTTGCAAATGGTCGTCCACTTGCTGCTCGAGGAGGCGGTGGGGCCGCTCTCGCCCAAGCAGACGGAGTTGCTCCTGGCGGCGCGGCAAGATTCTGACCGGCTGCTGGGCATGATCAATGATCTGCTTGACCTGACCCGGATCGAGCAGGGGCGCGTGGCGCTCGAGCAGCAACCGGCCGCCGCCGAGTCGCTGGTCAGCGATGCGCTCGAACGGCACAGGCCGGCAGCACAGGACGCAGGGATCACGCTGCGGACGCAGCTCGATCCGCATCTGTCCCAGGTCCTGGTGGACGGGGAGCGGATCCAGCACGTCTTCGACAACCTCATGACCAACGCGCTGCGGCATACCGGACGCGGGGGGACCATCACCTTGCGGGCGGCAGCCGTGCAGCCAGGCCAGGTACGGTTCACGGTGGAAGACAGCGGCGAGGGCATTCCCGCACAGTTCCTGCCGCGCGTCTTTGACAAGTTTTTCCGTGCGCCCGGGGCAAGGCACCAGGGTGGGGCCGGGCTCGGGCTGGCGATCGTGCACGAGATCATCGTCGCCCACGGCGGTCAGATCGAAGTTCAGAGCACGCTCGGCAAGGGGACGACCTTCACGTTCAGTCTGCCGGCGGCCATGGAAGAGCAGGACGGGACCGGGATGTCCGGCCAGAACCGGCTCACCGTGAGCCAGGTTTGATTCAGGGGAGGATGCAGGCGAGTCCATGGATACGAGCCAACGAATCCTGATCGTGGATGATGAGCCCAATGTCCGGCTCGTCTTCCGGACCGCCCTGGAAGCGATCGGGTACCAGGTGACCGAGGCGGGCGACGGCGACGAGGCGCTCGAGCAGCTTCGTCAGGTGCCGACCGATCTGATCTTGCTCGATCTGAAGATGCCCAGGGCCTGCGGCATGGAGACCCTGGCGCGGCTGCGTGATGCCGGCGACGATACACCGGTAATCATCATCACGGCGCACGGCAGCGTTCCCGACGCCGTGGCGGCGATGAAGCTCGGTGCCCTGGATTTCTTGCCCAAGCCCATCAGCCCGACCACGCTGCGGTCCGTCACCGCCCAGGCCTGCGCCCGGGCCGCGACCCGGCACGCTCTGGATCGGCAGGAGCCGGTACCTCCTGGTCCAAGCGCCCTGTTCGAGGAGAACCTCAGGCGTTGCCGGCTGGCTCTGGAGCGCCGCGAGTTCGACGATGCCGAGTTCTTCCTGCGTGTGTCGGACAGCCTCCGGCCGGGCACGCCGCAGGTGCAGAAGCTGCGTCAGGCACTTCAGTCCTGCCGACTGCACCCTGACACCTTCTCGTTCCGTGCCGTCGGAGAGCTGCTGCAAATGTAGCGTTCGGGCCTGGCGACTGGCGATTGCCGAAGCGGGATCGACGCCGACTTCCGGGGATCGCCAGAACATGCGCTGGCCGCAGCCGCAGTCCCGGCCGAGATCACTGTTCTGTCCCGTTTCTGGTGCTTGGAAACGGCCCGCGTGGGTCTCTTGAACCCTCAAGGCCCTTCTCAGGAGACGTACCTTGGCCATTGCGACGTTTGCCCTTGGAATGCTGCTGTTCGGGCTCTTTTTCGGCCTGGTCGCCGCGTGCGACCGGCTCTAGTTTCCCGGGAGAGATCGACGTGCTCTATGTCACCGCGCTTGTCACCGTGGCGGCCCTGGTGTACCTCGTCTACGCCATGCTGCGGCCGGAACGGTTCTGACTCACAGCCATTTGCACAAGAGGAGTGATTTGTGGGATCTTCTTATGCCTGGATGCACCCGTTCTGGGCGTTCGGATTGCCCATCGCAGCGTCGTTGCCGCTGGGATACTCGATGTTCCGCGCGCTCGATCCGCGGCCGGATCGCATCGGACGCGGTCTCGATGCCGTGCCGATGTTCCTGTGCCGGCTGCTCGGCCGGCGGCAGCCCGCGGCGATGAACTGGAAGCAGTACTGCTTCGCACTTCTGACCTTCAACGCCGCGCTTTTCGTGATCACTTTCGGCCTGCTCTACGCGCAGCCGCACCTGCCGCTGAACCCTGACGGTAAGGGCTCCTTGGGCGCACTCGGCTACAAGGATGCCGCGGGAGTGGAACACAAGGACGCCGATACGGCCGTCGTGTTCAATACGGTCTGCTCGTTCGTCACCAACACCAACCTTCAGCATTACTCCGGTGAACAGCACCTCTCGTACTTCTGCCAGCTTGGTGGCATCGTCTGGCTCATGTTCGTGACGCCGGCGGTGGGCCTGGCGGCGATGCTCGCGGTCATCCGCGGCCTGCGCGGTGACACGCACCTGGGTGATTTCTACCTGGACATGATGCGCGGGCTGCTCTATGTCTTCATGCCCGTCGCCGTGGTGGTGTCACTGTTCCTGGTCTCCCAGGGCACGCCCATGACCTTCAGCGCCGCGGCCCCGGCGCAGACGATCGACGGTGCAGGCGCCGGCATGGAGACGCAAACCATCGCCCGCGGGCCTGTGGCTGCGCTGGTGGCGATCAAGCAGGCGGGAACCAATGGAGGCGGGTTCTTCGGGCCCAACTCGGCTCATCCATTCGAAAACCCGACCCCGTGGACGAACCTCGTATCGATCGCGCTCATTGTCATGCTGCCCATGGCGTCCATCGTGATGGCCGGCCTGATGCTCAAGGAACGGAAGCACGCGGCGGTGATCTTCGGCGTGATGCTCAGCCTGATGGTCGTGGGGGCCTCGGTGGCCATCTGGGCCGAAACCAGGCCATCGGCCGCGACGGCGAACCTCTCCGGAGTGGCCGAGGGCGCCAACATGGAAGGCAAGGAAACCAGGCTGGGTCCGGTCGCCTCGGCCACCTGGGCCGCGATGACCACGGGAACGTCCAACGGTTCGGTCAATAGCATGCACGACAGCTTGAACCCGATCACCGGCATCGTGCCCTTGTCCATGATGATGCTGAACGTGGTGTTCAGCGGCATTGGTGCCGGGTTTGAGAACATGCTCATGTTCATCATCGTCGCCGTCTTCCTTGCCGGGCTCATGGTCGGCCGCACGCCGGAGTACCTGGGAAAGAAGGTGGAGGCGCGCGAGGTCAAGCTCGCCATGATCGTGATGCTCATGCATCCTTTGCTGATCCTGGCGGGGGCCGGCCTGTTCGCGGCCACCGACTGGGGGGCGAAGGCGACGGCGAACCCCGGCGCGCACGGCTTCTCCGAGATCCTCTACGAGTTCACATCGGCGTCCGCGAATAACGGCTCCGGCTTTGAAGGCCTGGGAGACAACACGCCGGCCTGGAACGTCGCCACGGGAATGGTGTTGCTGCTGGGCCGATTTCCGGCCCTGGTCTTGCCGATCGTCCTGGCCGGGTTCCTGGCGGCGAAGAAGCGCGTGCCCTACTCCACCGGCACCCTGCGCACCGACAACCTGACCTTCGCCTGCATGCTGCTCGGGACCGTGCTCCTGGTCGGCGCGCTGTCGTTCATGCCCGCCCTCGTGCTTGGCCCGGTGGCAGACCACCTGTCGGCCATCACGCCGTGAGCTCTGTCCGGAGAGCCCGACTGCGCCGCTGCTTTTCCCGGTCTGACACCATCCATCTTCCATCGGAACCTTGCCCATGAGCGTCGAAGTCTCGACCCAGTCCACGGTCTCGCCGCGCTCCGCCGCCGAAGCCCAGGCGTTCAAGCTCCAGAGGCGGCAGGCGCGCCGGCTCGGCCTGTTCGACCCCCACATGATCCGCCAGGCGACCGTTCGCTCGTTCATCATGCTCGACCCGCGGTCCATGATGCGTAATCCTGTCATGTTCCTGGTCGAAGTGGGAACCGTGCTCACGGCCATTGTCACCGTGCAGTCCATCATCACCGGTGCCGCGCTGGGGCTCGTCGTCTATCAGTTCGCGCTGACCCTGCTGCTCTTGCTCACCGTTCTCTTCGCGAATTTCGCGGAGGCCCTGGCCGAAGCGCGCGGCAAGGCCCAGGCCGACAGCCTGCGTGCGACCCGACAGGATACGCCGGCTCTGCGGATCGAAAGCCTCGCTTCCCAGGACGGCCAGCTCGTTCCGTCCACGCAGCTTCGCACCGGCGACCTTGTACTGGTGGAAGCCGGGCAGGTCATCCCCGCCGATGGCGAGGTGGTGGCCGGTGTGGCATCGGTGGATGAAAGCGCGATCACTGGAGAGAGTGCTCCGGTCATCCGCGAAGCCGGCGGCGACCGCTCCGGGGTGACCGGAGGCACGCGCGTCCTCTCCGACCGTATCATCATCGAGGTCACCTCCGAACCGGGCCAGAGTTTCCTGGACCGGATGATCGCCCTCGTGGAAGGGGCGATCCGCCAGAAAACACCCAACGAGATTGCCCTGACCATCGTGCTGGCCGCCTTCTCGCTGATCTTCCTGATCGTCACCGCGGCACTCTACCCCATGGCCCGGTACTTCGAGCTGACCCTCGACATTCCGACCTTGATCGCGCTCCTGGTCTGCCTGATCCCGACGACCATCGGCGCTCTGCTCGCCGCCATCGGCATCGCGGGGATGGACCGTGCCCTCATGGCGAACATCATCGCCAAGAGCGGCAAGGCCGTCGAGCTGGCCGGCGACATCGACACCCTGCTGCTGGACAAGACTGGCACGATCACCATCGGCAACCGCCGCGCCACCCAGTTTGTTCCCCTGGGCGGAGTGTCCGACCGTCATCTGGCACGGCTGGCTGGGCTGGCCTCCATGGCCGACATCACGCCCGAGGGGAAGAGCATCCTCGACCTGGCCAGGCCAGCCGCTCTTGATGGCGAGGCTCCGGCCGGCTCCCGGTTCATCGACTTCACCGCACAGACCCGGATGAGCGGAGTGGACCTGCCCGATGGAACGCGGATTCGCAAGGGAGCGCCCGATACGATCGCGCGCTACATCCAGGAGCAAGGCGGCACCATCCCGGAGGCCTATCAGCCGACCGTCGATTCTATTGCCTCGCGCGGAGCCACCCCGCTGGCGGTAGCCGAGAACGATCGGCTCGTGGGGATCGTCAAGCTCGAGGACATCCTCAAGCAGGGGATCCGCGAACGGTTCGCACGACTCCGCAAGATGGGCCTGCGCGTGGTCATGGTCACCGGCGACAACCCGCTCACGGCGAAGGCCATCGCCGAGGAGGCGGGCGTGGACGACTTCATCGCCCAGGCCACTCCCGAGGCCAAGCTGGCCTACATCCGCAAGGAGCAGCACGGCGGCAAGCTCGTGGCGATGATGGGCGACGGCACCAACGACGCCCCCGCGCTGGCCCAGGCCGATATCGGCGTGGCCATGAATTCCGGCACCCAGGCCGCGAAGGAAGCCGGCAACATGGTCGATCTCGACAGCGACCCGACGAAGCTCATCGAGGTGGTCGAGATCGGCAAGCAACTGCTCATGACCCGCGGTGCCCTGACCACGTTTTCCATCGCCAACGACCTGGCCAAGTACTTCGCGGTGATCCCGGCGATGTTCATCGTCACACTCCCTGAGCTCAAAAACCTGGATATCATGGGCCTGGCGACCCACGGCGGAGCGTACTCGGCCATCCTGGCGGCGGTGATCTTCAACGCCGTCATCATCCCGATGCTCATTCCGATCGCCCTCAAGGGAGTGACCTATCGGCCCGTCGGTGCCGAGGCATTGCTGCGCAGGAACCTGCTCTGGTACGGGCTGGGCGGCGTGATCGCGCCGTTCGCTGGCATCAAGCTCATCGACATGTTGATCGACCCGCTGCTCGCCCTTGTGGGCATGGGCTGAGGCGAGGTCTTGCATTTCAACGCTCTGGGACTGGAGAATTCTTGACCATGATCCGCGAGTCCATCACAGCCCTGCTGGCTTGCCTCGTTTCCTTCATCCTCTGTTCCGTGGCCTATCCCACGGTGGTGTGGGGGCTGGCCCAGCTTGCCTTCCCGCACCAGGCGGAGGGGAGCCTGATCCTCAGGGGCGATCGCACCGTGATCGGCTCGGAGCTGATCGCGCAGCCGTTCGCCTCGGACCGTTATTTCCACCCCCGCCCCTCGGCCGTCGACTACAAGGCGGACGCCGCTGGAGGCTCGAACCTCGGCACCAGGAACCCCGACCTCCGGAAGAAGGTCGTCGAGCGGGCGGAGGCGCTCAAGGCCACCCCGGAAAACCCCATTCCGGTTGACCTGGTGACGGCCTCGGGCTCCGGCCTCGACCCCGAGATCAGCCCGGAGGCCGCCTTCTACCAGGCAGGACGCGTCGCGGCCGCCCGCCATCTTCCCGATGAACGGGTCCGGCGCTGATCACTCGCCACACCGATCACTCTGCGGCGATCATCGGCGCACCGCCGCGCATCAACGTGCTGAAGCTGAACCTGGCCCTGGATGAGCTTCAGGCCGCGGAATGAGGCGTGGAGTACGGCCATGAGCGTTGCCGAACCACCCCGGCCAACCCCCGAGCAGTTCCTCACCCTGATCCGCCGCCAGGCCCGGGGACGACTCAAGGTCTATCTCGGCTCGGCGGCCGGTGTCGGCAAGACCTACGCCATGCTCCGCGAAGGCCAGCGGCTGAAGAAGCAGGGCGTTGACGTGGTCATCGGCATCGTGGAAACCCACGGCCGCGCGGAGACCCAGGAGCAGCTTGCTGACCTGGAAATCGTCCCCCCGCGCGTCATCGAATACCGCGGCGTTCAACTCAGGGAAATGGATCTGGAGGCGATCGTGGCGCGCAGGCCCACCGTCTGCCTCGTGGACGAGTTGGCGCACACCAACGTTCCCGGCAGCAAGCACTCCAAGCGGTACCAGGACGTGGAAGACCTGCTCATCGCCGGGATCCATGTCATCACCACCGTGAATATCCAGCACTTCGAGAGCCTTTACGACGAGATCGAACGCACCACCGGCGTGAAGGTCAAGGAGCGATTTCCGGATCGCGTCCTGGCCGACGCCGACCAGATCGTCAACGTCGATGTTTCGGTCGAGGACCTGATCGAGCGGCTCAGGACAGGCAAGATCTATCCCGAGGAGCGGATCAACACCTCGCTGGAGAACTTCTTCACTCCCGTCAACCTCACGCGGCTGCGCGAGCTCACGCTCACCGAGATCGCCCACCTGATCGACCGCCGCACGCGCAGGGCCGAGGCCGACCAGGCGCCCATTGCCACCACGGACCGGGTCATGGTCGGCATCTCGAGCCTCAGCCCGAACGCCTCGGCGCTGCTGCGCAAGACCGCACGGATTGCCGACCGGCTCAATGCGCCCTGGTACGCGGTCTACGTTCAGACCCCCTCGGAAGACCTCACCCGCATCGATGCGGCAACCCAGCGCATTCTGAGCAAGAACCTGGAACTCGCCCAGCAGCTTGGCGGCTTGCCCATGCAGTTCCGTGGTCCGAACGTGGCCAGCACCATGTGTGCGTTCGCCCGGGAATACGCCATCAAGGTCATCGTCATCGGCAAGAGCCGGCGGCCCTGGTACCGGCGGCTCCTGGGCGGGGCGCTGCTCGATCAGCTCATGAAGCTGACGAAGGATGTCGATATCTACGTGATCGATGTCTAAATAGCTCCCCAGAAGAGGGAAAGTGTGGGACAGCCGCCCTCGGCCGTCCTGAGCCAGCCGAGGGCGGCTGGCCCACATTCCTGGAGTCGAGGCTCTACTTAGCAGCGCCGGCCAGCCTCAGTACTGATCGGCGCTGATGATCTCTCCCTTGGAGCGCGTGGCGAGCGCCTGGTACACGCCAGGGGCCGGAGCCACGCTGAACAGGCAGGTGGTCGGGTCATAGCCCACGTTGGTCGGCTTGCCGGTCGCGGGGTCGTACGGCCAGGAGTTGATGCTGTCCTTGAGGAACCGCACCGAGCCGTCCGCGAACGCGAAGTTGCAGCCGCCGGGGTGATAGCTCGATGCAGCGATGGAGAAGTTGTCTTCCTGGTTGTCGTAGCTGTAGAAAAAATCGCCGTTGGGGTTGGGGTCGTCG
Source organism: uncultured Planctomycetaceae bacterium (assembly GCA_963833985.1). Taxonomy (GTDB): domain Bacteria; phylum Planctomycetota; class Planctomycetia; order Isosphaerales; family Isosphaeraceae; genus Aquisphaera. The sequence goes on along the minus strand of CAWIAD010000001.1, from coordinate 2,098,639 downwards.
CTGATCCGGCCGAACGGGTTCATCGGGAAGAGCGTCGTGAACAGCGTGTCGCCGAAGTTGCCGGAAACCCAGGCGCCGTTGTACTGATAATCGATTGATCCGTAAGCATCCGGGGTCTGGCTGAACTTGCCGTGAGCCTTCTCGCCGAAGGCCAGGGTGTTCGAGAGCCCATCCGTGACCGAGGCCAGCCGCACCGGAGGAATCCCGCCGGGATTCTGGGGTGCGATCGGGTTCGGCTGCACGGGGGGGCTGATCCCCGGCCAGCCCAGGTAGAAGAAAAGCCCGTCGGCCTGCGCTAGCACAGACATATGCTGAGACGTTGATATGACATGGATCGGCACCTTGCAGAAGTTGCCCATCGATCCGGCGTAGCTCGTGTAGGTGAGGATCTGCGTCGAGCCGTCCCAGCCCCAGCCCGGGAACTGCAAGTGCAGCCCGGAGACAGCCCCGTCGCTCGGGCACCACAAGACCGACAGGCCGGTCGCTCCCACGGTGGAATTGTCGGCAACCCAGTTCGTCAAGCTGTAATTGTAGGAACTGGCCAGGACCTGCTGCTCGAGGTAAGGAAGCAGCCGGACGAAGACGCTGCTGCCGATGTAATAGCCGTTGGGCGAGAACGAGTTCGCTCCCGTGTTCTCGCGTGCCATGCCGTACGGGTAGCTTCCCTGACCGGATTCATAGTTGGCCAGGGCCAGCCCGAGCTGCTTGAGATTGTTGACGCACTGCGCCCGCCGCGCGGCCTCGCGCGCCGACTGCACCGCCGGCAAGAGCAGCGAGATCAGCACGGCGATGATCGCGATCACGACCAGCAGTTCAATCAGCGTGAAACCCCGGCCGCGCCGGTCCATGAGACGCGGTCGAGCGAGTGTTTGATGCAGCCTCATCGTGGCCCTTTCTGGTTCTCGGGGCGCGATTCAATGCCCCTGGAGTCTGGAGCCCGAGCCCGGCGGACGCGGCTTGCGCCCGGGACGGTCCTGAACATCAACCTTGCGCTTCAGGAGTGCTTTCTGGGCGGTTTCGGAGAGCGTGCCATCGCTCGGCGCCGAGCTCGCCCCGCAGCCGCACACCGCGGCGGATCCGGCGACGAGCGCGGTCATCACGAGCGCCCGAGCGCCCGCCCGTGTCGAGAAGCGCGCCATCATTCAGAACCTCGGCTTCCAGTGCCCGCCCCGTGAATTTCGCCCGAGGGCGCAATTCACAGCGCCACCGAGGCTGGAAGAATTCCGGGGGGACCGGTTCTGCATCGCTCGTCCCGCGCAGAGCGATACGAGTACGGGTGCTGGTAGGTCTTCTGACTCGCGAGCTGGAGTGTCTGGCCTTCTCATCGGTCCGATCCCTCGCGGGCCGGACCAACAATGGCAACAAGAGGGGAAGACGCTCTTTAGCGCTCGCTCACAGCGGCGGGGCCGTTCCGGATTCGCGCCGGATTCCCTGTTCGCCGGTTCCGGCAGGCTACCGGACCGGCCACCAGCACCACTAGGACGCTCCGAATGATAGGAGTCGCCAGCGCGGCTGTCAAGAACGCAGCTCACCCGCGTTCGGCCCCGGGCGATGCTTTCATCCCCTGGAAAACCTGCTATCTTGCACGAAACAGGAGAACTCCTCATGACGAACCGTTTTCGACACTCGCTGCGGACGGCCCTCACCGGCTTTGCCGTCCTGGCAGGCCTGGCCGCATCCTTGAATGCCGATGAGCCGCTTGCACCGCTGCTTCAAGACAACTTCGAGCGCGCCGAGCCCTCCGGATGGACGTTCACCGACCCGGCCGCCTGGCGTATCAGTACCGTCCAGCCCGGGTCAAACCGCGTGCTCGAGCAATTCCGGCAGAGCAAGTACGAGCCCGCGGTGCGCTCGCCGCTGAACATCGCGCTGGCGAATGATCTTGATGTGACCGACTTCGTGCTCGACGTGAAGGTGCGCTCCACGACCCGCGACTATGGCCACCGCGACCTCTGCTTCTTCTTCGGCCGCGAGGATGCCAGCCATTTCTATTATGTTCATCTCGGCAAGCAAGCTGACGAGCATGCCAACAGCATCTTCATCGTCAACGGCACCCCGCGCGTCTCGATTGCCGGGTCGCGCACGGCCGGCACTCCGTGGACCGAGGGCTGGCACCACGTGCGCATCGTCCGCAAGGTCGCGGACGGGCTTGTCGAAGTCTATTTCGACGACATGGATCACCCCGCGATGACCGCTCACGATCGCACGTTCCGCCACGGCCAGATTGGTGTCGGCTCGTTCGACGACACCGGGATGTTCGACGACATCCACGTGAAAGGCCGGCGCTACGCGCGGCCGTGAACGGTATTGCGATGGCACTCCGTGGTAAGGGGCCGGCGACAAGCACCTGCCAGAGCCATTTTTTGAAGGGTTGCAGGCAGTTTACGGGTCTTGGAAGGGGGGCAGACATTCCTGTCTGCCAGAGAATGCCTGCCCTCCGGTCCAGGTGCAAACCGCTCTATGGAGTCTCGATCTCCTTGACCAGCCGCTCGGCGTGGTAGATGTTCCGGATCGCCTCCAGGATGCCGCGCGAGTCCACCGACACGGCGCGTGCGACCTGATCGTCGTAGCCGAAATCGAGGACCAGCGACTGGATGTTGCCGTCGAAGATCAGGCCGACCACCTCGTTGTCGCGGTTCACGACCGGGCTGCCGGAGTTGCCGCCAATGATGTCGGCCGTGGAAACGAAATTGAGCGGGGTCTCCAGGTTCAGCATGCCCGATTTCCTGGCCTCGTGCCAGGAGCGCGGCAGCGCGTACGGGTCCGTGTTGCCGTGCTTTTCGGCGTGCTGGAACGCGCCGGCGATGGTCGTATAGGCCGGAATCGTCTTGCCGTCGACTTCATATCCCTTGACCACGCCAAACGCCAGGCGGAGCGTGAAGGTGGCGTCGGGATAGACCGAGTCTCCCTGGTCCTCGAAGATCGCCTTGGCGATCAGGGCGTAGTTCGAGGCTTCCACCCCTTCGATCAGATCCTCTCGCTCCTTGCGAACAGCGCGAGCGTCCGCATCAACGGCGAGTGCCAGCTTGATCATCGGGTCATCGCACTGCTCGACCGCGGCCTTGCCTCCCTCGGCGAGCTTCTTGCGCAGGGCGATGTCGGCCAGCTTCGAGTGGCGAACGAGTTCGCGCGCGGCCTCCGCCGGTGGGCGTCCGTGGAGCACGCTTTCGACCAGCGGATGCTCCGGCATGTGCTTCTTCCAGTATTCCAGCGATTGCGTGAGGCTGGCCTCCTCGTATTCGGGATAGATGGGCGCGTCGGAGAAGAGTTGCAGCTCCAGGGACGGCATGCCGGACTCGCGATACTCTCTGAGCCGCTCGGAGTTGGGCTTTGTCTTCTCGTCGGCAAGTCGAACCAGGACCCGGGCGATCCGGAAGAGCCTTGAATCGAACGCGAACCCGCGCTCGAGGAAGTTGTACGGCTTGAGCAGCCGGGCGGCCGACTTCTGGGCCTCCGCGATTCGCTCCCACGCCGCTCCGTAGGCCTCCTTCTTCTTCGGATCGGCCGCGATCCGTGCACGGAGCTCTTTCTCGGCCTGCTTCTTGCGCTCCATGAACGTCTCGTCGCGCAATCCTCCCAGGCCGCCGACCCTGGCCTTGCGGCTGTTCTGGATGCCGAACAGGTCCTCCTTCGCCTGCCGGTAAGCTTCCGCCCCGCGTTTGCCGTATTCCAGCAGGAAGGCTTCCTTCGTATGCAAGAAATCGAGGAGTCCGGGGAAGGAGACGTCTCGCAGGAATTCCAGGCTCGCGTGCGTGTTCAAGCGATCGGTACGCCCCGGATGGCCGGCCACGAAGACGAGGTCGCCCTCCTTGCTGCCGTTCTTGCTCCACTTCAGGTGATGCGGAGGGCGGGCGGGCTTGCCGTTCTCGTAGGCACGGAAGAAGCAGATGTCCAGATCGTAGCGCGGGTACTCGAAGTTGTCCGGGTCACCGCCGAAGAAGGCCGCGTCGAACTCGGGCGCGAAGACGAGCCGGACATCGGTGTATTTCTTGTAGGTGTATAAGTGGTACTGCCCGCCCTGGTAGAGCGTCACCACATCGCTGCGCAACCCCGTCTTCTCCGCCGACTCCTTCTCGATGCGGGCCATCGCCCCGCGCCGCGCCTTCTCGGCGGCCGCGTCGTCCATTCCGGAGGTCAGGCCCTCGGTGACCTTCCCGGTCACGTCCTCGATGCCGACCAGCACGTTCAGCTCCAGGTCGGGGGCCTTGGCCTCCTCGTCGTAACTCTTGGCGAAGAACCCGTCGCGGTAATAGTCCTTGTCCTTGGTCCCGAGCTTCGCCAGCGTGTCCGCACCGACATGGTGGTTCGTCATGATCAGTCCGTCCGCCGATACGAACGAGCCCGATCCACCATTGTTGAAACGCACCGCGGCCGACCTCAGGTGCTCGGCCCAGCCGGCTGGCGGCTCGAAGCCATACCGCGCCTTCAGAGTGTTGAGCGGAAGATTGTTGAAGACCCACATGCCTTCATCCGCACAGGCCGTCGCAACAATGCTCATGAGGCAGAGACTGGCAAGAAGAAAACCATGTCCAGAACGCAAGAACATCAGCGTATGCTCCTCTTTTTCGGCATATCCGAAGAACCCGGGCGGGACGCGCCGTGGCCGTCAAGAAGGTTGATCGGGCAAAACGCCTATCATCGGGGCCGCGCCAAGAGGCTGTCAAGGTGCCGGAAGGCCCGTCCCGCTCGCGCCGTTCTCTGCTGATTCGTGTGGTTCGTGTCTGGCTTTGCTCCCGAGGACCGCTAAAATACGGAATCCTTTCGGACGCTTTCGGCGTTTCTCAACGCAATTGCCACCTCGTGCGAGCAACTTTCACGGAGACTTCCACCATGCTTGGCCCTGTCCTCATGGCGCTGGTGCTGTCGTGCCCGGCCGCGGCCGACGAACCGGGCCCTTCACGCGACGCGTTCGTGCCCACGGCAGACCCGCTGGGCGAACCGGCGACGAAGGTCGTCTATCTCGATCAGGGCTGGTCCCCCGCGGTCAGCCTGCGGTTTTACTTCACGTCGCAGGGATCGCAGATCATCCCCTACGACTGGTTCCTGGCACTCGAGCAGCCCGATTCGGCGACCCTCTTCCGGGATAATCAAAATATCCTCAAATACCGCTACTTGCCGCAATTGTCTGGCGCCCTCAATCCCGACGGTCTGCCGGTTGGTTTCGTGGCAGACCAGGGTACGGGTCGAGCCTGGCTGGGACTGACCTGTGCCGCGTGCCATACCAGCGAGATCCGGCTTGGCGACACCGCCTACCGCGTGGACGGGGCGCCCACCCAGGCCGACGTCCGGGCCTTGCTTTCGGGCATGGTCACGGCGATGCAGCAGACGCGCGACGATCCGGCAAAGCTCGCGCGCTTCGCCGCGCGGGTGCTTGGCAAGCAGAACAATCCCACCGCACAGGCCTACCTGAAAGCCCAGATCGGCGCGGTCATCGACCGCCGTGTTGCTTACAACCAGCGGAATTTCCCGGGATACGACCCCGCTCGCCCCGCCCCCGCGCCGGACGAGTATGGCCGCCTCGACGCAGTCGGAGCGATCGTCAACGAGGTGTTTTACCACGCGCTCAAGTCACCCGCCTCGCCGGTCGACAATACGCAGCCGGCGAACGCCCCGGTGAGTTATCCGTTCATCTGGGATACGCCCTTTCAGGAGCTGGAGCAGTGGATCGGCATTGCCAAGAGCGGCGGACCGCTGGATGCCGAAAGCCTCGCACGCAATGTCGGCGAGGTCCTCGGCGTCTTTGCCGACTTCACGATTCCGGACGACCCGTCGCCCCTGGGGTATTCGTCGTCCGTGCGCACTGCGCAATCTCGCAGACTTGGAGAACCTCTTGAAGACCCTCTGGTCGCCGCAGTGGCCGGCGGGGTTTCCTCCAATCCAGCAGGCCGACGCGGCCAGGGGCCAGGCGATTTACCAGCGGCTCAAGTGTGACACCTGCCATACGGTGGTGGCCAATCGCAAGGATCCCAACCGGGTGATCGTCTCCTACATGAAGCCAGACCAGACGGATCCCGCAACGTATCTCAACTTCTTCAACCGGACCGGGCGCTCCGGCAAGCTTGAAGGAGCGAACGTGAACCTGGTTCCGTTCACGACCCGGATCCCGCCAGTCGCGAGCGCATCGGTCATGGTGACCAACGAGGTGATCGGTACGATCCTCGGCTCTTACTGGCCTGCGCCCCACGACTACCTGTCGCAAATCCGGATCGGCAACGTGGCTGCCGCGGGGCAATTCGTTCCGCAGACGGTCCCGGCGGTGCAGTACAAGGCCCGGCCGCTCAATGGCATCTGGGCCACGGCTCCGTACCTGCACAACGGCTCGGTGCCGAACCTCGACGAGCTGTTCAAGCCCGCCGCAATGCGGTCGAAGTCGTTCAGCGTGGGCGTTCGCACGTTCGACCCCGTGCGTGTCGGTTTTCTGACCGATGTTCCCGGATTCCCGAAGTTCAACGTGTTTGACGCCACCGGGCGTCCGATCACGGGCAACAGCAACGCCGGCCACGAGGGAGAGGAGTACGGGACGAACCTGGGCGACGACGAGCGCAGGCAGCTCGTCGAGTATCTCAAGACGCTTTGATCCGTGCGGAACCTGGCAACGGGCGGCTGCCTGGCGGCCGCCTCGTTTCGCCGGCCTTGCGAGACGTTACTTGCTGTCCGGGGCTGGCGGCTGTGCGGCCGGTTTGTCCACCTCGTCGTTCTGCGGGCGGATGAGCTCGAAGTAGCGGCGAATCGTCTGCCGGTGGCCCAGCGGAATGGGCTCGCTGTTCAGCGCCGCCTCGGTCTTGCGGCGGTACCTGGCGTAGGTCTCCTGGTAGCTGCGCGAGGCGAGCTGGCGGCCTTCGGGTGAGCGGGTGGTCTCCACTTCCGAGGGCCCCTCGTCGGCCTGTCCCTGCACCTGATCGCGCTTGTGCTCGGAGCCGAGCTTGGTCTTTTCGCCGTCCACGTTGCCGCTGATTCCGCGGCCCCAGGTGCTGCTGGGCCGCGTCGACTTCGCCCTCAGCCGGACCTTTGCGCCGCCGTTCTTCTGGCAATTGCTCTTGCACTCGGAAAGGTTTCCCGTCGCGAGTGTGAGCAGGTCGCTGATCTGCTTTCTGCGGCCGTGCGAACGGGCGAGTTTCCCCAGCTTGCGCGCTGAATCCTGAAAGGCGGCCGCGTTCTCCAGCGAGTCGGCCATCTCGGCGGTAGTCTCGCTCAGCTCGCCCAGTCCGGCGTCGCCCTGCGCGAGCGCGGCCTTCTTGAGCTTCTCCTTGAGGTTCTTCGCCTCCTTGCGGTCGAACTTCGGATCGGCCTGCTCGAGGGCGTCGGCGGCCTTCTCGAACTTCTGCTGCTGGAGGGCCTGCCCGGCCGATTCGAGCGCCTGGGTGGAGGCCATGGCTTCTCCCAGTGCGTTCATCTGGGCGTCGACCATGCCGACGTTGTACATGGCCTGCTGCGCGGCGATCGACGCCTGCATCTCCGAGAGCTTGGCGAGTGCTTCCTTGACGTCGACACCCGGCTGCTTCATCTCCTCGATCTTCTCGACGAGCTTCTGGACCAGGCTGTGCAGCTCCCGGCTCTCCGGCTTTTTGGCCTCCTCGGCCAGTTCCTCGAGGCTGGCCCTGGCGTCGCCGGCGGCCGCCACGACCTCCTCCAAGGGCTCGGGCGGGCCGGCCTCGATCCGGGTGGGACGCGGCCAGAACAGGATCAGCAGGGCGACGATGGCCGTGCCGGCGGCGAGAGGAAAGCGCGCCGAGAGCCGAAAGGGCGCGACCTTGCGCGGGTCGAGGACCGCCAGGTGCTCCTCGGCGTCGGCGAGCTGAAGTTCGTGCACCGCCGAGGGCGCGCTGCGCCGCACCAGGTCGATGGCCGTGAGCGTGCGATCCTTGAGGGCGTAGCGGGCGTCGACCACGGCCGCGGTGCTGCCCCAACCGCGCCACCGGAAAGCCCCGATGGTTGCCCCGAGGAGCGGTCCGCCGGCCAGTGCCGCAACCGGCCAGAACAACGAGATCGCGCTGCTGCTCCACCATTGCCAGAGCCCGAGCAGCATGCTCATGAGCGATCCCGCGAGCAGCCCGGAAGCCGCCCAGCGCACCACCAGCAGGAGACGCTGCCGCCGTCGGACAGGATCGAGCAGACCGAAGATGCGATCGTGCATGGCCGCGGCTCCCAGTGCTGTGAGTTGGACATCAAGCTCCCACGAAATCCTTCAACAGCCAGTATACGATCAGGCGCGGCCCGCCGACAGCGATAACGCACTTCCGCCGCGTCGCAGCAGGGCCAGGTCGATCCGCCGCAGCGCCACATCGAGCACAAAGAGGAGCGCCGCGGCGCCCGCCAGGTAGGGCCAGAGCGGTGTGGTCCGCGGGACGGTGCGGTCCGGATCCGCGAACACGTCCTGGGCCTTCACGTCGCTCCTGCCGCCCGTCGTCTCGGCGATCGACCGCAAGAGCTCGGTATTGGCGGGGCGGAGCCGCAGCTCATCAGGATAGCCGACGGCCAGGCCGCGTGATTGCTGGCCGATGAGCTGGCCGCTCCGGGATTGGGCGAAGCGTAACTGGTAGGAGCCGGAGAGGCCCGTCTCGAATTCGGCCTGGTACCGGCCGGGGGCCACCTGGGCCATTTCCAGCTTGCGCGTGCTGAGCTGCGGATCAATCAGCATCAGCTCCGTGTCGGCCTTGTTGAGATACTTGCCCGAGGGCTCGATGGCATCGAGCGTGACCTTCGCCGTCTGTCCCTTCCTCTCCACCTGCACGACCGTGCCCCTGGCCTCGGCCCTGCGCAGGGCGTGCCGGGCCACCTGGGCCCAGAACTGCGCGAAGCTGGGCCAGGAGAGCCACTCGGCGGCCCAGCGCGCCTTGGCATCGGACGTGAACGCCACGCTCATGCCCAGCCCGTAACGCCACCAGGCCAGCAGCGGGTCTCCCGACTCGGTGGCCAGGATCACCTCCGCCGTGGGCTTGGGGCGGGTGATCACGTAGCCCAGCAGGAAGGGCGCCGTATCCAGCCCGAGGTCGGCCAGCACCTGCGTGGGGCGGACGATCGTGGGCGAGAACGGCTGTTCGTTGATGGCCGACTTGCTAGCGGTGACAGTCTCCTTGGCAAAGATCTGCGGCACCTGGGCCGGGTCGTCGGCGACGTAGTAGCGGCCGTTGCCGATGTGGGCAATCTCCTCCAGGAGCTGCTGGTCGGCATCGGCCCCCATGGCAACGGTGGAGACGGTGATGCGGTCGGCGGCCATCGCCTGGGCAATGCCTTCAAAGTCGCCCGGCTGGGAGATGCCGTCGGTGAGGATGATCATGTGCTTGAGCTTGGCGATCGCCCCCCGCAGCGTCTCGTAGGCTTCTTCCATGGCCGGCGCCATGACGGTTCCGCCACCCGCCTCGAGCCCGGCAATCCGGTCCAGCACGAAGCCCTTGTCGTTGCACGGGTGCAGCTCGGAGACCCAGAAGTTCTCGCCCTCGAACGCCAGCACGCCCACCTTGTCGCTGGGCCCCAGCAGCTCGACCGCGGCGCGGGCCGCCTCCTTGGCCATCTCGATCTTCTCGCCGCCCATCGAACCGGACTTGTCGATCACCAGCATCATCGCCAGGCTTGGCTTCTCCTTCTCTTTCTCGAAATCGCTGCGCACCGGCAAGATCTCCTCGAGCGTGGTCTTGTAATAGCCCCCCAGGCCGAAGGACTGGTCGCCGCCGAGCATGATCAACCCGCCACCCAGATCTTGCACGTAGGTGCGGGCAACCTGCATCTGCCGCATCGACAGCGACGTGGCGGGGACGTTGGAGAGGATCAGCAGATCATAGTTTTGCAGCTCCGCCAGGGTCTCCGGCACCCCGCGCGGGGGCCGGACGTCCACCTGCATGTTCTGCTCCTCGAGCGCCCAGGTCAGGTGCTTGGCCTGGTCGGTATCGCTTTCCACCAGAAGCACGCGCGGCTTGCCCGCGGTGTAGACCAGGCCGGAGTCGCTGTTGTTGTCCACGATCGTATCGCGGTAGCCGCGCAGCCGGGCCGTGATCTGCGTCAGCCCCCCCTGCTCGATCGTCTGCGCCAGGCGGATCCGGTTCTCACCCTTCTTCAGCTTCAGTGGGGTGTCGGCCACCTTGATATCGCCGCGATACACCTCGACCTGGCCGGCTTCGTCATCGTGATTGCTGTCGATCACCAGCTCGGCGCGGAAGGCCTCGCCCTGCTGCACCTGTGCCGGGACGGTCACGGACGAGATCTGCACTTCAGGATCGGTGCGTGCCGGCAGTGCCACCGTGGAGACGTCCACCCGGCCGCGCAGCCCGGCCGCAACCCGCACGGCATCTCCGGCCGTGGCGTTGCCGTCGGAGATGAGCACGATGCGCGGAACATAGAACGGAGGTATGGCGGCAGCCGCAACCTCCAGGGCCCGGGCGATGTCGGTGCCCTGGAGATCAAGGACCTTGCTGTCGTCCGGCTGCTCCGCGCCGGCAGGCCGGGGCGCGGTCTCCTCCGTGCGCAGCACACCTGGCCCCGCGGCGAAGGGCAGCACCGCGTAGCGATTGCGGCCGGCCTGCGCGATCGCCCTGGCCACGAAATCGTCCGCCAGCTTGCGCCCTCGTCGCCGATGCTCCGGCTGCGGTCGATGGCGAAGACGAGGAACTGTTCCCGCGTGGGCCGCAACAGGCTCAGGCCCGCGAGCGCCAGCACCAGCAGCAGCAGGATGCAGGCCCGCACCGCCAGCGACACCCAGCGCTGCCAGCGCGTGAAATCGACCAGGCTATGGTGGAAGTAATACAGCAGCACCGGCAGCACGCCCAGCCCGAGCAGCCACCAGGGCCGTCCCAGCTCCAGTTGATAGGGCAGCCAGCTCATCAGTCGATCCACCTTCGCTGGTAGAGATACCATTCCCAGGAGGTCAGGCACCACGCGCACAGGAGCAGGTAGAACCAGACCGGCCGGACCAGGAAACCGGCCAGCCGCGGCACCGTTCGGGACTGGATCTCCGCGCCCGGGCGAATGTCGGTCTCGCCGCGATCGGCGAGATTGCAGGCCACTTCCAGCAAGAGCTCTTCCCGCACGCCCGGGTCCTGCGCCTTCAAGCTGGCTTGCTGCGCCTTCAAGTCAGCTTTCTCTGTCCCTGTGCCCGCGGGCAGCCGGCGGATCAACCTCCACACTCCGACCTGGTCGAGCGGCCCCAGGCTGACCTTCGCCGCGCTGGCGGGCAAGGTCCGTTCGCTCCCCACCGGCGAGCGGAGGATGCGCAGGGCCCGGGGATCGGCCTCGGGCGCTAGTGCGATCTCGGTCACGGAACCGGTGGGCAGCGATTCGCGCAGCTCTCCCTTGGTTCCGGACAGCCAGCTCAGGAGGTTGGTCATCATGATCGGGAAGGCGGTCAGGAGCGGGAGGTCGCTCTTGTCGAGGTTCACTGTGAGCACCAGGACCTTCCCTTCGGGCCGGTCGCACACGGCGTACAGCGGGTGGCCCGTCGCGGTCTCGGCCAGCAGCTTGAACCCCGCGCCGGAGGCGAGTGTCAGCCGGCGGGCCTCGGGCATGAGCACCTGGTCCAGGCGAATGTGGGCCATGAGCGGCGAATCGCCATCTTGCTTCGCCACCACGGGGTTCTGGAGCGGCTCGCCAAGCTGCCAGAGCGGCGACGGCTGATCCGGCTCGATCACCAGCACCGGCCCGGCCGGCAGGGCGGCCGGCACCCGGCGATGCAGGACCGTGAGCGCGAGGCCGGGGGCCGCGGGCGGCTCTCGCGACGGGTCCTTGACGATCTCCAGGTCCACCAGCGGCATGGCCTCGAAGACTTTCTCCAGGAACAGGTTGCCGCCGGTCTCCAGCCGCACGCGCTGGCGGCTGCGCCGGGGCAAAAGCGCGAAGGCGGTGTTGTCCGCGGCCAGGGCGTCATCGCGGTTCAGGCGGGCACGCAGCAGGCCCCCCTCGGCCGAGGTCTTCTCGAAGACCTGGGTCGTGTGCTCGCCCGGCTGGAGGCGAAGCGGGACGACGTCGATGGGAGCGTCGTCGAGATCGAGCTCGAGCCGGCATTCGGCCGCATCGTCGGAGGCGTTCACTACCTCGACCAGGATCTCGTAGCCGATCGGGTCGAGCAGGCTGCGCCTGGCCTGCATGCGCGAGATGCCCAGGTTGGGCGTCCTGCCGCCGGCCGAGACGAGCTCAACGTCCTCTTCCTTCGAGAGTGCGGAGGCACCCGGAAAGCTGCCGTCGGAGACGACGATGATGCGGTGCGGCCGCGCCGGGTCGATCAGCAGGTGGCGAGCCAGGCTGACGGCGTCCTGGATGCGGGCCGGGCCGTCGCCGCTGGTGATGGAGCCGAGCGCCTGGTGCAAGGTCCGCTGATGATCCGTCATGGTGCACACCACCTGCGGCGAGCTCGCCGCGCAGAGGATGGCCATCTCATCGCCCACGCGCATGCCGTCGATGAGCCTGCGTCCCTGGGCACGCGCCGCCTCGAACCGGTTCGGCGGCACGTCCGTCGCGCTCATGCTTGCCGAGTTGTCGACCACCAGCACGAGCCTCCGCGCCTGGGCCTTCTGCCAGCGGAAGAGCGGGTCGGCCAGGGCCGTCACCAGCAGCAGCAGGAACGCGAGCTGAAGCGCCAGCGAGATCCAGTGCCGGAGCTGCTGCCACAGCGACCTGGGTTTCTTCTCCTCGAAAACCTGCCTCCAGAAGAGGATCGTGGAGACGGGCACGCGCCGCAGCCGGACCTTGAGGATGTACAGGGCGACGATCGGCACGGCCAGGCCAGCCAGCAAGAGCGCCGTGGGGTTGACGAGGTTCATGCCAGGGCCCCCGCGGCGCGCATCATCTTGAGGATGAGCTCATCGAAGGGCACCCGCGTTGTGGTGCAGGTCACGCCCAGGCCGTGGGTGCTGCCATATCGGCGGACCGTCTCCAGGAAGCGGGTGAAGAGCTGGCGGTACTGCCGCAGCTTTCGCTCCGTGACGGTCACCTTCTCCACCGTGCCCGATTCGATGTCGAAGAGCTCGAGGTCTCCCTTCAGATCGGGCTCGGCTTCGGCAGGATCATAAACCTGCACGAGATGGGGTTCGTAGCGATGATGGCGCAGCACGTCGAGCCCGCGCTCGAAGCCGGAGGGGTCGAAGAGGTCGCTGATCACCAGCACCAGCCCGCGCCGCTGCGAGCGATGGACGAAGCTCTGGGCCACGCGTGCGAGATCGGTCACGCTCCCCTGCGCCGGCAGCCGCGCCAGGAACTCCAGGAGCGTGAGGATCCGCGCCTTACCGCGGGTGAGAGGGAACTCGTCGACGACCTCGCCGGCGAATCCAAGCACGGCCACGCGGTCCAGCTCGGCCAGCGCGATGTACGCAAGCGCCGCGGCCACCTGGCGGGCGTAATCAAACTTGGGCGGAACGCCGAAGGCCATGCTCCGCGAGCAATCGAGTAAAATGTAGATATGAAGGTCTTCCTCTTCCTGAAACCGTTTCAGCAGTAGCTCGTCGTGGCGCGCGAAGAGGTTCCAGTCGATGTAGCGGAAGTCGTCGCCCGGCGAGTACTCGCGATGGTCCGCGAACTCGATGCCGCCGCCCAGCTGCATCGTCCGCCGCTGGGCCAGGAGCTGGCCGCGGAAGACGCGACGCGACACCAGCGAGAGATACTCGAGCTTCTTGAGGAAGTCGGAATCGAAGAGCGGCGCCCTGGCGTTGGTCGTTGCGGCAGCGGGCATGGCCAGCCTCCGTTCACGCGAAAGGAAGCCGGTCTCAGGCGACCAGCGCGGGGCTCTCGACCTGTTCGAGGATCTCGTCGATGATCTCGTCCGGCTCGATGTTCTCCGCCTGGCCCTCGAAGTTCAGGATCAGGCGGTGGCGCAGGGCGGGATGAGCCACCGCGCGCAGGTCCTCGCGGGAGACGTGGTAGCGATGGTCAAGGATGGCGCGGATCTTGGCGGCAAGGATGATCGCCTGGGCGCTGCGCGGGCTGGAGCCGTAGCGCACGTAGCGCCGGGACCTGTCCGTGGCCAGCTCGTGCTCCGGGTGCGTCGCCAGGACGATGGCGATGCCGAAGCGCCGCAGCTCATCGGCGATGGGGATCTGACGTGCCAGCTGGGCAAGCTCGCCGATCCTCTTACCATCGAAGATGGCCTCGGCGCGGGGCTCGGCGGCCTCGGTGGTGCGATCGAGGATCATCTCCATTTCCGCCGCCGACGGGAACTTCACCAGCAGTTTGAAGAAGAAGCGATCGAGCTGGGCCTCGGGGAGCGGGTACGTTCCCTCCATCTCCAGCGGGTTCTGCGTGGCGAGCACGAAGAACGGCCGGCCCAGGCTGTGCGTCTTGCCGGCGATCGTGACCGACCGTTCCTGCATGGCCTCGAGCAGGGCCGACTGCGTCTTGGGCGTGGCCCGGTTGATCTCGTCGGCGAGTACCAGGTTGGAGAACACGGGGCCGGGCTGGAACTCGAACCGCCGGCCTCCCTCGGGCGTCTCCAGGACCACGTTGGTTCCCGTGAGGTCGGCGGGCATGAGGTCGGGCGTGAACTGGATGCGCTGGAATTTGAGCTGAAGGGAATCGGCCAGGGTGCGCACCAGCAGGGTTTTGCCCAGGCCGGGCACTCCCTCCAGCAGCACGTGACCGCCGGCGATGAGAGCCAGCAGCGTGCCGTCGATGATCTCTCCCTGCCCGACGATCACCTTGCCGATCTCGCGCCGCAGGGCCTCGAAATCGGTGCGGAACTGGTCGAGCTGCTCCTTGATCGCCTGCGCGTCGCCCGCCATGCTCACCTCTTGCTGCCGCAAAGGACCTGACGTGAAGCCGGCCACCGGACAATCGTCCGATATCCTAACCCGAATCTCTTCGTTGCACAATCAGTGAACCGGTTGATGCATCTCTGGTTCTTTTCCCGGCCGGGAGGGCGGGGCAGGAGTGGCAGAGAGGATGATCACGATCGTTCTTCCAGACTGCACGTTCCACGCGGACACCGCGCGGTGCCCCAGACGTGGGGACTGGAGCGATGGACCGTGGTGTCATCGATGGCCGAAACATGGTCGCCGTGCCAGTCCTGACTCGGGGCCTTGGCGATGAGGCGCGTGAGGGCCTGCGTGACGCGGTCTTCATGCCAGGAGCCGTACTCGGCGGAGGTCTCCAGCACCTTCCAGGCGGCGGGCTGCTCCAGGGCCAGGACCGACTGGGTGATGGTGTGTTCCTCGACGTTCAGGGCCATGGCGGAGATCCACTCGGCGAAGCGGTGGAAGCCGCGGCGGGTAAAGGCCCAAGCAAAGGCGTTGAACAAGTCTTGCCAGATGGACCAGGTGAGTTGAGCCTTGGTCATCATGCGTCTCCTGTGTCGGGGCCGGACGGGTTAGTGACCACCTGGCAGGTTCCGACCAGGAGACGCTGCATTCAATACGGTACATACGATCAGTTATTGTGCGGTTTTTCGTGGAAACTACTGTTTAAGATGGGTGGCCTTCAATTCGGTGGGAAGGGCGAGGCGGCCCTCCTCGTAGATTGGTTGCGGCAGGACGGGTACGATTAAGTAGTTGCCAGGTTGGCACGATCTTTCAGTGCTCGGCCCCCGGAGGCGGCGGATTCCGCTTTAAATGCAAAGGCGAGGCTCATCCCGTGACTAAAGAAGTGAGCTATTACAATGAGGGACCCGTCCAGGTGAGCAGCGCTCGTTTCGTAGTAGCCACCCAGACCTATGCCATACGAAACGTCACATCAGTTAAGGGAACCACGATCTGGCCAGGCCGCATTGCCCCGATCGCCTTCGCCCTTCTGGGTATCGCCCTAATCCTCACACTCAATCCGGTTGCGATTATTCTCGGCCTGTGTCTTGTAGGTTCATGCTCCCTTCTTCTCTACTATCGGAAACCCACTCACGCGGTCGTCCTCGCCACGGCGGGAGGAGAAATCAGAGCATACGAAAGCTCGAACGCGGATAAGATAAGTCGAATTCTCGACGCGCTAAACCAGGCCATCGTTGATGTGTCCAGAGAATGATCACTCGGCTCCGCTGGTCGTGGTAGGCATCCTGCCAGGGAGGCCTGAAGGGGATATTGCAGAATGCCGCGAAGTTAATTTTAACTAATTGTGCCATTTGATCTTGCGCCATGGGTGAGGCTCCGGGCATCCTGTGGGAAGTACCAGGACCCACAGTTGCTGGAGGGAGCCCCACCCATGCCGCCTCGCATCATCCCTATTCTCGATCGACTGCGCCAAGATATCGCCGCGGGATTGTCCCGGGAGACGATCGAAGAAGCCTGCCGCCAGGCGAAACACCGCTGGCGGAATCGCGTTCTCGACCCCGCGACGACCATTTATCTGTTCCTTCTCCAGGTCCTTCATGGCAACACGGCTTGTCGCCACGTGGTGCACTTCGGCGCTTGGACCTTCACCGACAGCGCCTACTGCCTGGCGCGAAAGCGGCTTCCGCTGGCCGTCTTCGACTGGCTCGTGGAGCGGACCGCTGCCGCCGTGCGGACTGCTTCGGATGGCGCGCGGTGGCTCGGGCACCGAATCTGGGTCGTCGACAGCTCCAGCTTCTCCATGCCGGACCAACCAGAACTGCAACGTCACTTCGGCCAACCCAGCGGTCAACGCAAGGGCTGTGGCTTCCCGGTGGCGAAATGGCTGGCCCTCTTCGACGTCACCACCGGCATGCTTCTGCGTTCGAGGACGGCCCCTTTGCGGACCCACGAGATGTCCCAGGTTGGCCCGATCTCCGACGGCCTGGAGCCGGGAGACATCGTGCTCGGTGACCGCGGATTTTGCTCGTATGCTCATCTGGCGATATTACTGCAACGCGGTCTGCATGCGGTTTTCCGCGTGCACCAGCAGCAGATCGTCGATTTCACGCCGGGTCGTCCGATGGCCAGGAGGAAGGGTCCGTACCCCAGGCCGCAGGGTCTGCCGAGTTCGCGGTGGGTGTTGGCGCAGGGAACCGCAGATCAGATTGTCACATGGTTTAAATCGAAATCCCATCCGAAGTGGATGTCGGCGGATGAGTTCGAGGTGCTGCCCTCCGAGATCACCGTGCGCGAGCTGAGGTACCGGGTCGAGACACCCGGGTATCGGGTGCGCGAAATCACGCTGGTCACGACTCTGTTAGACGCATCGACCTACCCGGCGACAGAGCTGGCCGAACTCTACTACAAGAGGTGGAGAGTCGAACTCAATTTTCGTCATATAAAGATTAGCATGAAGATGGATGTTCTGCGTTGCGAGACAGTCGAAGGGGTTCTCAAAGAGCTGGCGATTTTCAGCCTGGCGTATAACCTGGTAAGATCGGTCATGCTGGAGTCGGCACGCATGCGCGGCGTTGATCCGGATCGGATCGGCTTGATCGACGCGGTGCGCTGGCTGATCGGGTCCGAAGGGGGTTCTGAGCCCGCGCGGATCGTCATCAACCCATTGCGCCGTGGACGCGTCGAGCCCCGAGTCGTAAAGCGACGACCAAAACAATACATGCGGATGACTAGGCCCAGATCCGAACTCCGCAAACAGTTGCCAATGAAGCACTTCTGACTAACTTTGTGGCATTCGGGATATTGCATTTCTCCGACGACGACTGGGCAATCTGGGATAGACGCCGTGATCATGCTTTCTGTTTATGCATGGCTCGGAGCTGCCCTCCCCTGGTCGGAGGCCATATTCCAAGGCAGGCAGCCTGCGGTCCCGGCGCTCCAGGCGGCGGCGCTGTAAGGGCGGCCCGTCGCACCCAACGTCGAGTTCTCCCGCTCCGGCTTCGTGCTTCCCGAGCTCTTCGTGACCGCGCTCGTTATGGGGTTGCGGTTGCGGTTGAGGTCGTCGGAGCCGAACCTCCACACGTCGCCCCTCGAGAGCTGGAGCTCGCCGATTGTGTTGCCCTCAGAGCCGCGAGCGGACGAGTCACAGAGACCAGATCAGGAGATGCGTCATCGGGACAATCGCTGAAGGTAAATCCGGCGTCGGCGTCGGTCAAGTGAATCGTGTGGCATGGTCCGCTTTTTCTGATCATCGCCGGCCCAGCAGTGCTCGGTGGTCTATCGGTCGCGCGGTGATTGGTTCGGTGTGTCGTCGCTGCGCTAGACACATCCTACAAGTGTCGGAGATATCCGGGCACTGCGGCGGAAGCCGGGGCCGCGAATTGGTGCGTCGGCGCCGCGCTCGAGGAGGCCGTGGCTGTCGAGGCGGCTCGCAAGCGATTCGCTGGATTAATTGACGATGCTTTTCGGAGTGGCTATCCTGCGCGAGTTGGCTCTCGGGGCGGCCCGTGCGTCCTTTCCGGCTCCCGTCTTCATCAAGGACCGCATCATGTCGTGGCCAGGCAAGCTTTTGTGCGCTTTGATCGCGGGCATGTTTCTGGCCGGTGCGTGCGCCAGGCACGGTTTCGCTCAGCACGCCGGCTCGTCGTCCCGTTCCCCCGCGCCGCAAGCGAGTGAGGTCGACCCGGCGGCGGCCGAAGAGAAACGGCAAGAGGAGATGACGCGGCGGTTCCTGAGCCTGCTGGAACGGGCGCCGCGGAAGGGGACGGCGCTCGACCGCGTGTACGGCTATCACGTGGAGCGCGGCACGCTGGACGCCTTCGTGAAGACCTATGCCGAGCGGACGGCGAAGCACCCGGACGATGGCGTCGCCTGGATAATTCTCGGGCTGCTGGAGTCGCAGCGCGGGCGTGACGCGGCCGCGGTCGCCGCCTTCCGGAAGGCCGAGCAGACCCGGCCCGATGATCCGCTCTCCTGCTACTACCTGGGGCAGGCGCTGGTGCTGGTGGGCCAGCCGGACGAGGCCGCGGCCGCCTTCGAGCGGGGACTGGCGCAAGCCCCCGCGCGCGGACCTCATGGACATCTTCCAGACTCTGGGCCGGGTGTACCAGCGCACCGAGAAGACGGAGCAGGCGCTGGCCGTCTGGAACCGGCTCGAGGCGCTCTTCCCCGGCGACCTGCGGGTCCAGGAGCAGATTGCCACGGCCCTGGCCGAGGAGGGGCAGGCGGCCGCGGCACTCGCGCGCTTCGAGGCGTTGGCCGCCCGGGTGACCGACCCCTTCCGCAAGGTGCAACTGGCCATGCAGGCGGCCGACCTGAAGGTTCGCCTGGGGCAGACCGAGCCGGCCCTGCGTGACTTCGAGAGCCTGCTTGGCAAGCTGCGCCCCGAGAGCTGGCTGTACCGCGAGGTGCGGCACCGGATCGAGGAGGTCTTCCTGAAGAACGGCGATCAGGCCGGGCTGGTGGCGTATTACGAGCGCTGGATCGCCAGGAACCCGGAGGATGTCGACGCTTTGGTGCGCGTGGGCCGGACCCTGGCCGCGCAGGGGCAGGCGGCCGCGGCGCAGAAGTGGTACGAGAAGGCCGTGGCGCTGGCCCCCTCGCGCCGCGAGCTGCGGCTTGCGCTCATCGGTCAGCTTGCCCAGGACAAGCGGTTCGCCGAGGCCGCGGCCCAGTATGAAGCCATGGACAAGGCCGAGCCGAACAACCCCGACACCTTGCGCGACTGGGGCGGATTGCTGCTGCGTGATACCGCAAGACCTGAAGCCGACCGCAAGACCGCCGCAGCCGCGGTCTGGCGCCGGCTGCTCCAGACCAGGCCGGACGACGCCGTGACGACCGCACAGGTCGCCGACCTCTTCCGCCAGGCCGACATGCCCGAAGAGGCCCTGGACCTGTACCGCAAGGCCTCGGAGCTGGCGCCAGCCAACCCGCAATATCACGAATACCTGGGCGAATATCTGCACGCGCTGAAGCGTCCAGCGGAGGCCCAGGCCACCTGGGCCAGGATCGCCGAGGGAAGCAACCGGAACGCCAAGAACCTGGCCAGGCTGGGCGAGGTCCTTGCCGGGTTCGGTTATCTCGAGCCGGCGATCAAGCCCATGTCGGAGGCCGTCGCGCTCGAGGGCGATGACTTCACGCTGCGCATGAAGCTGGCCGAGCTGCTCTATCGCGCCAACCGCTTCGACGACGCCCGCATCCAGCTCGCCGAGGCCGAAAAGCTGGCGGAAAAGGACGAGGAGAAGAGCGCGGCGCTGGAAGCCATCGTGAAGAACGACCAGGCCGCGGGCCATCTCGCCGCCCAGATCGCGGCCATCCGCGCCGAGCTTGACAGGGGCCGGGCATCCCAGGCGCCGGCCGAAGTGCAATCGCGGCTCTACGCCCGGCTGGCGCGGTACCTGGAGGCTGAAGCGAAGCCGGCCGATGCCGTCAGGTCGGTGGAGCAGGCCGTCACGCTGGACCCGCGATCGATCCCCGCCTGGACGCTCGCCGCCCGGCTGCGCGAGGCCGCCGGCAGCCTGGGTGATGCGGCCGACGCCTATCGCCGGCTGGCCGACGTCGATCGCCGCAACCGCACCGAGCACCTCACCGGAGTGGCCAAGCTGGAAGCCCGGCTTGGCCGGGTCGACGCTGCGCTCAAGGCCGGCCGCGACCTGATTGCCGCGGCGCCCGGCAACCCCGAGCATTACCAGTTCTTCGCCGAGCTTTGCTTCCAGCTTGGCAAGAACGACGAGGGGCTGGACGCCCTGCGCCGGGCCGTGCGGGTCAACCCGAACGATTCCAAGGTCATCCTCACACTGGCCGAGACCCTGGCCGGGCAGTACCGCACCGACGAGGCCATCGAGATCTACTGGCGCGCCTTCGAGAAGGCCGAGGACCTGGAGGCGAAGCTCGGTGTGATCACGCGGCTGACCGACCTTTACCTCCAGCGCAACCAGTTCGACCGCCTGCTGGCGCGGCTCCAGGGCAACCAGCGCGAGAGCCAGCGGCAGGCCCAGGAGCGCGAGCTCGCCATCTGCACCGCGCAAGCGTATGCGTCCTCGGGCGACCTGGGGATGGCGCGCTCCGAGCTCGATCGCTTGCTCTCGGCGAACACGCGTGACACTCAGTTGCTCCAGCAGCTCTCGAAGCTGGCCGAGGAGGAAGGCGATTTCGAGAGTGCGGCGAAGTACCAGAAGCAGCTCCTGGAGCTCTCTCCCAGCGACGAGGGCTCGACCCGGCTGGCACAGCTCTATGTCAAGCTCGGCGAGGTGGACGAGGCCCAGTCCGTCTGGACCAACCTGGCCGCCGGCAAGAGCCAGGCCGACAAGGTGTTCGCGGCGATCGACAGCCTGATCGCCAATGGCAAGGCCAGGGCCGCGCTGGAAGTGACCGAGAGCCTGCTGCGCAAGGACCCGCGCGACTGGGAGGCCGCCTATCGCCGGGGCGTCGCGCTGGCGAACTTGAATCGCGACGACGACGCCGCGGCCCAGTTCCGCCAGTGCCTGGAATCGCGCATGAACGACGACGAGAAGTGCGCTCTGGCCAAAGCGCACACCCGCGACCCCAGGCTGTCTGCCTCGGTCGCGCGCCCTCTCGCTACCAGCGCGGCCTGAGCCTGCCCATCGAGGAGCGGATCAATGCCGTGACTCAGGTGCGCTACGCCACCCGGCTTGAAACGCGTGATTCGTACTATCGATCCCAGGTCTACCAGTGGGCACCTCAGGATTTTGGCCAGGCGCGGATGGCCGCGCTGGGATGGCTGACCTCGCTGGCCGAGAAGCACAAGACCGCCGCCGCCTGGCTCGCCTCTTTCCGGGCGGAGCGGGACAGGAAGCCGCCGGAGACGCGCAAGCTCTGGGACTGGTACTACCTGAGCCAGCTTCGCTACCAGAACGACCAGGCTTACGAGGCGGCCCGCGCGCTCAGCCAGGCCGCGCCCAACGACCCGATGGCCCTGTGGACGATCCTGACCTCCGTGGGAGGCCGTCAGCTCACCATGGGCCAGCGCTACTATTCCAGGAACACGCAGGAAACGGCCGACCATACGCCCCCGCTTCCTCCCTCCGAGCTTGAGCATCTGATCACCTCTTATCATAAACTGCGCCAGCAGCGGCCCGAATTGATCCAGGCACAAATTGTTCAGAACGTGGCCACCGAGCTGAAACGCGCCCAGCGCACCGACCAGGGCGAGCGGCTCTATCAGGATGCGGTCGCGGCCGCCCAGCAGATCGGCCAGATCGCCGGCGTGATCACCCTTGCCGCTGAGCGCGGCGATGTCCCGGTGCTGCTGGCTCTCTCCGAGAAGTACGAGCGGATCCAGACCTCCGCCGGCGGCGGTTATTACACGGGGACTTACTATTTCGAGGGCCCCGCCCGGGCGATTGGCCAGGGGATGTACGTCCGTGCCCGTTCCAAGTCGTACGACGATGTCTTCAAGCTCCTCGACGGCTACCTGGCACTGGCACGCCGCAGACATGAGCAGCAGTCCGGCGCCAGCAAGCTGCGCAACTACGGCAACCCCTACGGATCCGGAAATATCCCTTACTACCTGATCTGGTCCGGGAAGACATCAACCAACGTGCAGCTCAGCTTCCCGCTGCCGAACGAGCATTATGATTACGGCTCGATCACGGTATTGCGTACGGCTTACGCCTTGTTCAGCCACGACGACCTCACCAGCGACCTCGTCGCGCACTTCCGGAAGCAGGCGGAGAAGGCCCGGGCGGACGCGGAATCGATCTATCCCCGCCTGGCGCTGGCGTACCTGCTGTGGTGGGACGACGACAAGGACGCGGCGATCGCCGAGTTCACCAGGGTCGCCCAGCAGTCCCGGCTGGAATCCGACCAGCGGCTGGTGCTCGCCGAGCTGCTGGAGCAGCGTGGGGACACGCACGAGGCACTCCAGCTCGTGGACCAGGTCAAGCCGCTGGACAACGTCACCACCCAGCGCCGCGAGGAGCAGGCGCTGCGCCTGGCCGTGCGTACCGGCGACATGGAGCGCGCCCGCAAGGCGGCCGAGCGGCTCTTCGGCCTGCGGCTGGATACCGACACCCAGGTGCGCCTGGCCGGCCAGATGAGCCAGCTTGGGCTGCACGAGCTGGCCGAGGCCATCCTCGGCCGCGCCCGCCGCCGTGCCGGCAACAAGGCAAGCGTGCTCGTCTCGCTCATGCTGCAATACCAGCGGCAGCAGAAGGTTGACACCGCCGTGCAGGTCGCACAGCAGATCCTCCGCAGCACGGCCCCGCAGCACACCTCCAACCCGTACGTCTCCTCCTCCCTGATCAATCCCGACCAGGCGCGGTCGGCGGCCATTCAGGTACTCGCCCGCTCGGGCAAGCTGGACGCGCTCCTCCAGCGCGCGCAGGAGCAGCTCAAGACCACTCCCGGCTCGGTACCGCTGCATCAAACTCTGGCGGACTATTACAAGGCCGCCGGCCAGCGCGACAAAGCCCGCGCCGAGCTGCTCAAGGTGGCCGAGCTGCGGCCCGACGACGCAGCCCTGCGGTATCAGGTGGCCAACCAGCTCGTGCAGGAGGGCCAGGCCGCGGCCGCCATCGAGCACTTCAAGGCCGCCTTCAAGAAGGAGCCTTCGCTCTTCTCGCGCAGCTACTGGCAGATCGAGAACGCCTTCCAGCAAGCCGGCAAGCTCGATGAGCTGCTGGAGATCTTTGATCAGATCGACCTCCGGCAACTGGGCCGGTCCTACGTCGTCAGCAACCTGATCAGCAACATGCTCACTGATGAGAGCAAGCGTCCCCAGGCCATGAAGCTGCTGCGCAGGGCCTGGGAAGCCTTCCCGGAGGAGCGGTCCAACCTCATCAGCAACATCCAGCAGAACGATCTCTGGCAGATGCCCGAGATGTACGACTATGCCCGCCAGGGCCTGATTCCGGAGGAGAACGTTTACTCGTCCTACGGCGAATGGAATGCCTTCGAGCGCATCCTCTCGTACGATTCGGAGGGCCGGGTCAACAGCATGGTGGGCCGGCTGCTCGACATGGCGGTCAGCCAGAACCGGCTCGACGAGCTTGTCGGCCAGATCGAGACCGCACGCCGCAAGTTTCCCAACTGGAACGCGGGCAAGGCCCTGCTGGCCCTGGCGGATTGCCGGGTGGGCCGCTACGACGAGGCCAGGAAACTGGTGCGCGAGGTCCTCGACCTGGCGAAGGACGAAGCGCTGTCGAGCTACGTCCCCTGGATCATCGGCTCCGAGCTGGAAAACCACGGCGCGATCCGCGATCTGGCGTCGACCGTCTACGAGAGCTGCCTGAACGACCGCCAGGAAGATCCCTATGCCTTCCTCCAGTACGACAACAGCCCCATCAAGAGGTTGGTGACCCTTTACATCAGGGAAGGCCGCAAGGAAGACGCCCGGCGCGTCTTGCACGAGTACCTCAAGCCCAGGGATTTCCCTGGTTACGCGGAGGAATATGTCGAGCAAATGCGCGTCGCCGGCAAGACCTCGGTCGCGAAAGAGCTCATCGACCTCGGGGCCGTCACCGATGCCGTGCCCGTCTACAACGATGCTCTGGCAGCCGCGGAGGCGATGCCGGTCGACGCCCCGAACTACTACATGGATCGCGAGTCCATGCTCAAGCAGATTCGTGATGGGCTGAACCAGGCGCTCCAGGGCTTGAGCGCCGAGGACCTGGCAAGCAGCCTGCCCCAGCTCATCGATCGAGAAGACGCCGGCAAGACCAGTCCCAGAAAGGACGAGACCAGGGAAGGCCGCAAGAAGGCGGCCAGGAAAGAGGCTCCCCTGGTGGACCTGGTCTTGCTGGTGTATCCGCGCGCCGTCGACCAGATCCGCGTGCGGAGCCTGTTCGAAGAATCGATCCGGGCCTGCGCCAGTCACCCGGATCGGCTCAAGGAAGTGACCAGGCAGCTCGAGCGCCTGGGGCAGAGCCACCCGG
Source organism: uncultured Planctomycetaceae bacterium (assembly GCA_963833985.1). Taxonomy (GTDB): domain Bacteria; phylum Planctomycetota; class Planctomycetia; order Isosphaerales; family Isosphaeraceae; genus Aquisphaera. Next base: position 2,074,077 of record CAWIAD010000001.1, on the reverse strand, counting down.
GCGACCTGTCCGTGGCCGTCGCGTCCTGCCTGGCCGCCCTGGCCGGCGGCGACCCGCCCGCGAGCAAGGCAGCGCTCGAGCGTCTCGACCAGGCCATCCGGCAAGCGCCCCTGGAACCGCTTCCGCCAGGTGCCCGGGCCAACTCCCGGCAGCGCGCGCTGGCGCTGCAACAGGTTCCGCTCTGGCTGGTGGCGCGGGCGTGCTGGCAAAGGCCCGAATTTCGCGAGACGGGCGACCGGCTGGCCGAGCGAGCGCTCGAGGCGGCCGGGCGCCAGGCCGATAACCGCTGGACGCTGGCCATGCTCCGCGAGCGCGGGCAGCTCGCGCTGGATCGCGGTGACCGCAAGGCCGCCGAGACCGCCTGGGAGCGGATGCTGGAGGCCATTCTCCAGAGCGACCAGCGCAAGAAGCCCGGCGGCCAGAACCAGGGTCCAGCGGTCCCACGGCGCACACCGCCGGTGGCCGTCCCTCCTCCCCAGGCCGCACCTGCGCCGGCGACCTCGGCGCGGAGTACGACCCAGGCCCCGGTAAATCCCGTCCCGACGCGGCTGATCCGCCAGGTCGCCTTGCGTGGCCAGGCCCCGGCGCCGCCCACAGCCGCGGGCCGCATGAGCACTCAGCCACAGCCAGCGCCCGCTGGCCGCGGAAACGTGTCGCTGCTGACGCTCGATCGCTTCGAGCAGGCCATGGAGGTGGCCAAGCTGGCCGCGGCCCATGATCTTTTCGCCCTCAGTGCACGGGCCGCCCGCGAGGCCCTCAAGGGAGGGCCCCCGGTGCACATCGAGCCCGCCACGAACGGTCGGCGGACGGTGCGCATGGTGACCCGGAACGGCGAGCCGGTCGAGCCCGCCGATCCGGTCACGCCCCGCGTGGTTGCCTTGCTGACGGAGCTGGAATCCGTCTGGCAAAGGCGAAATGCTCCGCCGGAACTGATCTATGATACGCTCCGCCAGGCCGTGCTGCCTGACGCCCGCCCGGCCGAGATCTTCCTTTATGCCCAGGGCATCACACAGGGCGGTACACACCGGCCCCGCAGCGCGGGAGCCATGCTGGCCGCGTGGGCCTGCCGCGCAAACCGCATCACTGCGCTCCAGCAGGCCATCGAAGCGCGCAAGGCACAGCCCATGGCTCAGCTCGCAGCCAGTGTACTTGCGACACAGCTTGCCCTGGCGGCGGGCAACGATGCCCGCGCGGCCACCCTGCTGGCCGACCTTGCCGAGCGTCTGAAACGCGACACCCTGCATGCCTCGGCGCAGCTCGCCCTTGCAGCCGCACTCCCGGCACTCGAGCGGGCCGCGACTCGCAAGGCCGCGGTCAAGGTGCTCGATGCCGCCGTGCACGCGTTCGAGGGCCCGAACGCGCCGGAGCCGCTGAGTCAGTTGCGGCTCATCCTGGCACGGAACGAGTTCCAGATCGGGGACGTCGCGGCGGGACGGAAGCAGCTTGGCGAATACATCGACGCGATGGAGCGCTCGCTGAGCGACTACTACGGCGGCGACTACGTCCTCTACCAGCGGAAAGTCCAGTTGCACCGCGTGGCCGCCGAGTTCGCCCGTGCCGGGCTCTGGACCGACACGCTGGACTGGCTGGGCCGATCCGTCGACGCCCCCAGCTACAGTAGTGGCGACCCGCCGGCCGGCGAAGTGCTGGGGCTGCTGGTCAGGCAGCTCGCCGGCAGGCCGGCACGGGAGCGTTACGACGCCCTGAAAGCCTGGACCATGCCGGCGCCGTCGCGGCGGATGGTCCGCTTGCTCGCGTCGCTCGACACACCGTCCAACCCGCCCATTAGCTTCGCACCTCGGGCGTCCGCGGAAGCACGCTCCGGCGGTCAGGTCCAATCGAGCGATTCGCTCATCAGCACCGCGACCTGCCTCATTGACGCCGCCAGGGAAGCCGGGACCATCAACGAGCTGGCGCAGCAGGTCCGAGCGGCCGCCGAGCAGAAGATCGAGAACGGCGACGTGCTTCTTCTCCTGCTCCTGCTGGCGCAAGGCAAGACCGATGATGCCCGCGCAGGCCTTCAGGACCGGCTGGCCGCCTTGATCAAGGAGAATGCGGCTCCTGCGCAGCCGCAGCTGGGTATGAGACCCGGCCCGAATGCCCAGAAGCCGCGCGGTTTTCCCTGGTCCGATTACCTTGCCGCCCGCGCGGCCCTGGCCGCGCAGGACCAGCCTACCCGCGAGACCGGCATGCACCTGCTGGAAGCTCTGCTCGAGCAAGCTCAAAGATATCAAAATGTGGCTGCTTTGACGAACTTGCACCGCGACCTGGCCAGCGCGCAGCGCGCCGGCTGGAGGCTCCGTCGATCATCGCCGCGGCCGAGAACCACACGCCGCTCTGGCATGCGGCCAGCTACCGCAGCGCGGCCACGGTGCGCGAGAGCGTGGTACCCGCGCTCTGGATCGGCCACGAAGGCCATGTGGCGCACATTGCCGGGCCCGAGCAGGACCTGCTGATCTTCGACTATCCCCTGGCCGGCAGCTTTGAGGTCTCCCTCGAAGCGCCTCACGGTTCCTGGCAGGAGGCGGCCTGCTCGTACGCCGGGCTGATCGCCGAGCCGTTCTGGATCGGCAACTTCAGCCAGGTTTTTCCGGTCGGTGCCAGTGAAACCGTGCAAGTTCCCTGGAAGCTGAGCCGGCTCAACGACTTCAACGACATCACGGTCCAGGTGACGCCTGCCGCGGTGCGCTACCTGGTGAATGGCCACCCATTCTACGAAGACAAGGAGCCCAGCCCCACCAGCCCCTGGCTGGCTCTCTTCACGCGCAGGGAGCGGCACACGGCCTGGCGCGGAATCACCCTCAAGGGCAACCCGGAAATCCCCCGCGCCGTGCCGCTCTGCGTGGCGGACCGCCTGGAAGGTTGGGTTTCCAGCTTCTACAACGAAACCCAGCCGCCCCGGCGGATGACCGTCACCACCGACCGATTTGGCAACACCATGAACAGGTCGCTCCGGACTCGCAACCGCTCGGCGTCCGCGAGACGGACACCGCGGGCGCCCGATGATCCCGATGCCTACGACTGGTCGGCGCAGGACGGCGTGATCCGCGGCCGTCGCGTCCTGACGCCCGGCCTCGTGAAGGGCCGCCAGTATGACGCTCCGGGCCAGGAAACGGTCTCCACGGCCGCCGCGAGTGAAAGCGTGCTGACCTATTGCCGCCCGTTGCGCGACGGAGATGTGCTGTCCTTTGAATTCCGCTACGAGCCCGGCCAGGTGATGGTCCACCCCGCACTGGATCGGCTGGCGTTTTTGCTGGAGCCGGAGGGGGTGCGGCTGCACTGGCTGACCCTGGGGCCGGCCGACCCGTCGGGGCTGGCCGCCGACAACGTGGCCGACGAGCCCGGATCCCGGCGCGGTCCCGCGCCTTTGCCTCTGAAAGCCGGTGACTGGAATCGTGTCGAGGCCAGCCTCGCCGGCGACGTGATCCGGATCGGGCTCAACGGCCAGGAAATCGTGCAGCGTCGCCTCGAGCCGGAGAACAGCCGTCAGTTCGGCCTCTTCCACGACAAGGAGCGAACCTCGGTCCTGGTCCGCAACGTCGTGCTCAAGGGGCGTTGGCCCGAGACGCTCTCCGCGGTTGACCGCGACCGCCTCGTATTCAAGCCGACCGATGCCGCGGGCTCGGTCGCGGAGCGGAAGGCGCGCCATGCCGTGATCGGCGAGGATATCTACTGCCGGGAGGCCGGCAAGGTTCTGGCCCAGGCGCGCACGCTCAAGCTCGAGGAACGCTACCCCGCGCTGGCGTCCTGGGTCTTGCCGTCGGTCGATCACCCCGTCTTCCGGCTTCAGGGCAGCTTCACGCCCAGCTATCCGGCCAGGGGACCGGAAAAGGCAGAGCAGGTCCGGCTTCAAACCGGCGGAGTTCTCGAAGCCCCTGCGCTCGGGCTGGTCGACGCGGCCAGGGCGCTGGGCAAGCTTGACGAGCTGGCCGATCGGGTGCGGACGGCGTCGGCCGAGGGGGCGGCGGGGGCGCGCGGCAAGCTGGCACTGGAGATCCTGATCCAGATCGCCCAGGGCGACGAGGTGGTCGCGGAGCAGTCGCTGCGGCGGCTTGCCGGCCTGCTCGCGAAGGTCGGCCCGGAAGTGCCCGCATGGGAGCGCTGGCCCGAGCCCGTGGCGTGCGCGCGGGCCATCGAGCGCCCGCGGCTGCGCACGGCCGCCCTGGCGCTGCTGGATCCCGCCATTGCCTTCGCGCAGTCGAAGATGGGCATGACCCTCTGGGAGCGGCAGCTCAAGAGCCTGCGCTCCCGTGCGCAGGTCCTCTCCGACCCGGCCATGGCGGCCAGGCCGTCCGGCACGGACCCCGTGTCCGCTCCCTGGGCGCGGGTGACGCACACGCGCGCGAGACGCGCGGCCGCGGCGAGCCGGTCTCCCGGTGGACCATGCACGATGGGCAGATTGATCATCTCTCGGGCCATGGCAATGACTTCTTCTATCTCGCGACGCCGCTTCGGGGCGACTTCCAGCTCGACTGCGAGCTCACCTCGTTCAACTGGCGGGAGATCCGCGTGAGCTACGGCGGGCTGGCCGCGGCGCTCAAGTACGACCTCAAGCACGTGGATCGGTACCAGTACGGACGGTTCTTGCCGGACCTGGCGCTCGTGCCCCCTTTCGAGAAGATCGGCGATTGGTACCCGTTCCGGCTGGTCGTCAAGTCGGGCAGGATGACAACCTTCGTGGATGGCCGCAAGATTCACGAGGCGTCGTTGCCCCGCGAGTGCGATCCCTGGCTGGCCTTCTTTGCGCAGGGACATCTCGCGGGGAGTGCCCGCAAGATCACAATCTCAGGGCAGCCGAGCATTCCGGAGCGGCTCGACCTCAGCGCGCTGCCGGACCTGACCGGCTGGCTGGCCGACGATTACGGCGACTCGGTGGGCGTGAACGACGCCGACTGGGACAAGCGCGGGGATGAGATCATCGGGCACCTGCAAGGTGATTCAAGCAGAAAAAAACTGGAGAGCGTTTTACGATATAATCACCCGCTGCTGGAAGACGGAGAGATCGGCTACGACTTTTACTATGAGCCCGGCGAGACGATGGTCCACCCCGCGCTCGGCCGCCTGGCCTTCCTGCTGGAGCCGGACGGGGTGAAGATTCACTGGCTGACCGACGCTCAGTTCGAGCGAAACGGGCTCAAGGCCGACAACGCCTGCTCCGAGGCCGATACCACGCGCGGCCCCTCCTCGCTGCCCTTGAAACCGAAGGACTGGAACCGGCTGGTGCTGTCCCTGGCCGGCGATCGCGTGACATTACGACTGAATCAGACCGAGATCGCCGTGCGCCGCCTGGAACCGGCAAATCAGCGGATCTTCGGCCTCTTCCATTACGCCGACGAGACCGAGGTGCGCGTACGCAACGTCAGCTATGCCGGCCAGTGGCCCCGAAAACTGCCGGAGTCCCTGCGCGAGGAGCGCAACAGGAAAGGCCTCAAAACATCAAGTAAAAGCAATTGCATGCACAGCATCAATCCGGCTTCCGGTGCTTGCCGTCCCGGAGCATCGGTGCTGCGTAGGGTAAGCTCAGGTCTATATCAGGCCGGAGCTGGCTTAACTGCTGAGCAGCCAGCGGACTGACACGGGTTCCGGCCACATCGAGCGACTTCAACGCGGCCAGGCTGGAGAGGCCGAGAAGCCCTTCGTCTCCGAGGCTCGTGCCGCCGAGGTCGAGCGTCTTCAGGCTGCCCAGAACGTACAGGTGCGATACGCCGGCATCTCCCACGCGGGTGTGATGGAGCCCGAGATACTGGAGTGCGGTGAAGCGCTTGAGGTGAGCCAGTCCGGCGTCGGTCACCCTGGTGTTGTTCAACGACAGGGCCGCGAGGGGCGACGGGGCAGTCCCCACCAGCTCCAGCGCGGCCAGGCCCTGATCGCCCACCAGAGTGCCGTCCAGGCTGAGGGCCCGCAGCTGTGCCAGCGGGCTCAGCGCTGGCATCCCGGCATCGGTGATCCGCGTGGAGTCGAGCGACAGGCTCGTCAAGGTCGAGAGTCTGGTAAGGTGTGCGATTCCCTCGTCGCCGACGCCTGTTCCGGAAAGATCGAGCTCCGCCAGGACCGGTAACCGCTCCAGGGCACGAAGTCCTTCTCCACGAACGCGCGTTCCCGCGAGGTTCAGCGATCCAAGCATCGGCCACTCCGGAAGCTGGCTCAGCCCCGGGTCGTCGACCTTCGTGCCATCCAGGTTCAAGGTGGTGAGGTTGTGCAGCGTTTTCAGGTGGGCCAGTCCGGCCCCGGTCACGCGCGTACCGGCCAGGTTGAGCGATTGCAACTGTTCGAGCGCGGCCAGGGGCCGCAGCCCGCGGTCGCTGATCGCGGTGTCGCTGAGGTCGAGCGTACGCAGGCTCGCCAGCCCGCTCAGCTCTTCGAGGGCGTCATCGGTGATGCTGGTATTCGAGAGCGAGAGATCCTCGATGCGGGTGAGGGATTTCAGGGGGGACAGTCCGGAGCCGCCGATGTCGCAGTCCCCAAGGTGCAGGACGCGGAGCTCGCGCAGTTCCTTCAAGTCGGCCAGGGTGCGGTCGTCCAGTGATGAACCCTGCAAGTCCAGTTGCGTCAGCGTGCCGACCCGAGGGAGCGCCCGCAGCGATTCGCTGGAGACGTTGGGTGAGGCCTGGAAGTTGACTCTGGTCACTTCATCAAAGTATTCGTCGCCGAGCAGGCTTCGGAGCCGGGCTGGTACCCACTGGCTTGCCCACCCCGGGTCCACGACGACCTGACCGCCTGCGCCGGATGGCACGCGTCGCAATCCGCCGGCTGGACGCACGGTTCACCAGTGGCGCCAGTGCCACCGCCAGGATCAGCACCACCAGGAGGCTGAGCCGGACGCTCAGTCTCAGCCGCCGACGCCAGTTCCACCTCGGTCGCCAGTTGAGCATGGCCTTGTGCCGCGCGTTGACGAAAGCAAACGCCGATCGGATCATGTTGACGAATCTCCCGCGGGTCTGTCAATTGTGCGGGATGCGCGGCTTGAATTCACGGGCGTGCTGCATAGTCTCTCAAGTGGGACGGTACGCCGGCGCCGGGAGACGGAGATACCTCCCCGGGAGACCGCCGTGATCACCATCCGCTGATTTCCGCTCATGCCGCCAGGGCACAGCAACGCGCGCCGAGCCGGACCCCTGACGCCGATACCGTCAAGAATATGCGCTGACCTGCCCACTTTTTTTCCGCGTCGTGTAAACTCCAGGAGGACCGTTTTGCCGTCATTGCCGTGATTCACATGCTTGAATGTCAGCTCGCGGTCAGGGATTGTATGAAGTGTCGCGTTCGATCGGGTGCTCGCGGTCACCGGCACGACCAGGAGGAATCGGCGAAGTGATGGTGCGGAGCATCCGCGTGGAGGGCTCGGTTTCCATGAAAGGTCCAGAATCATGCGACGCGTGTTCCCGTTTGCCCGTGCCGAGAAGCGGTGTTTGAACCGCAACCGCCGGTCTCCCCTTCTCGACCGACTTGAAGAGCGTGTGCAGCTCAGCACCATGAACCCGACATCGGTCAGCCTGGGAGTGGGATCGGCTCTCGATCTCTCGAAAACCCAGACGTTGCCACTTTCCATCACGCTGCCGCCGGCGGCCGTGTCTGACAAGGTCGACATCGCCTTGCTGATCGACGACACGGGCAGCTTCGTCCAGTTTGCCCAGACCATTGAGCAGGAATTCAAGAGCCTGGTGGGTGCCCTGCAAGCGGCCCTTCCGGGGGTTGACTTCGGCTTCGGTGTGGCCAGGATGGCGGACTACGGCGGACCGGGCACCTACTTTTCGCAAGACACTCTCCAGGCGCGGCCGTTCACGCTCGATCAGCCAATCGTCACGTCGGCCACCGCGACAGCACACGGAACCACCCTCAATGCGCTCATGGCCAGCGCCCTGAGCGAGACTGGCGCAGGCGACGGCGGAGACATCCCCGAGCCCGATTTCCAGGCCCTCTACCAGATGGCCACCGGTCTGGGATTCGACGGCAACGGCAATGGTTCGAAGCTTGACAGCGGTCCAGCCGGGCTGAACAGCACGGCGACGACTCCTGGCCCCAGCGGTGACGTCCCACCGTTCTCTTCCAACGTCGCCGTCGCCTCGGGCTCGCTCGGCGGCATGGGCTGGCGGCCGGACGCGCAACATATTGTCCTGCTCGCCACGGATACTGCGCCGGTCGCGGCGTTCGCCGGCTCCAGCATTCCCGCGACCATCACCGGAGTGGGAGGCGTGAGCGTGCCCGCGACCGCGCTCGAATCGACCAGCGGCCGTGTCGGCTTCGTGAGCACGGTCGTGGGCGGGCCAGGTACGGGGCCGCAGCCGGCGGTCGTGCCGCTGGGCGGCGCCACGGTCCAGGAAACGGTCAGCGCGCTGGGTGCCCTGGGCATCCAGGTCATCGGCATGGGACCGAACGCGGCCGCGACGAGCTCCTCCCTTCCTGCGACGGCACCGAGCGGCTTCTTCTCGGCCATCGCCCGGCTGACCGGCGCGGTGGACACAGCCGGCCAGCCGATCGTGCTGAACAGCCTGGATACCGGCAGCGCCCTGGTGCAGTCGATCGCGAGCTCCATCAAAACCGTTGCCACGCAGCCGGTCACGATCGGCCTGAGTTCGGCCGGTCTGCCCGCCGGCCTCACGTTTTCGACCAGTTATCCCTTCGTCACCGGTGTTGGCCCCGGTGGTACGGCCACCTTCGACGTCACGCTGAAGGTCGGCTCCATCCCCTTTGCCGGAAATCTCAACGCGAGCTTTGTCGACCTCACGCACAATGTCGCACTGGGGACGGTACCCTTCAGCATCAGCCTGCCAGCCGGCTCGACCACGCCCACTCAGCCCCCAGGGCAATCGAGCCCGGCGCCTGACCCGCCAACGGTCGTCTCCGGCCGCCGAGTGGGGGTGCACGACCATCCGAGCACCTTCGTGCTGACCTACAGCGGCCCGATGGACCCGTCGGCTGTTGAGAACGTCAACGGTTACGTCATGCTCGGGCCTGCCGGCCGGCGCGATCCGATTGCTCTGGCAAGCTATGACCCCGGCACCAATTCGGTCACCCTCACAACCAAGTTCCGGGTGAACTTTCACCGATACTACAGATTGGAGATCATCGGCCAGGGACCCGGCGCGGTGATGAACCAGCAAGGGGTTGCCCTCGACGGCCTCAATACCGGCCAGGCGGGCAGCAATTACGTCGCCACCGTTTTCCATTACCGCCTCACGCCGAGCGTCCCGCAGCCGGCAGCAACGAGTTCCCATTTCAGCCGGCACGCGGCAGTTCGGCGGGGCAGGCCAGGACGGGCCTGAGCCTTGCGAATCGCACACTTGAGCCTCTTTGCGTTCGCCCTGCGCCAGTTGCGCTCCCGGCCGGTGCGTTCGTGCCTGGCCATTGCCGGGCTGTCCATCCCCGTCGTCGGGGTCCTCGGGCTTTGCAGTCTCTCCCAAGGGATCCGCGGGCTGCTCGATGCGACCCTGAGCCAGGTCGACGGCATCCTGGTCCTCCGCAAGGGCGCGCCCAGCGATGTCTTCAGCGACTTGCCGGCGGACCTGGCCGGGCCGCTCCGCCGCGTTCCGGGTGTTCGCGTGGTGGCGCCACAGATCTGGAAGCTCGCTCCCTCCATTGAAGGCAGAAGCCTGTTCCGAAGGTCGACCGCTGATGAGCAGAGCGGGCAACGTCAGCCATCACTCCAGGGGATCCTCAACCTGGTCCAGATCGAGGGGCAGGACCTCGCTGCGCATGCCAGGCTCACCCGTGAGCCATACCGCGACGGGATGCTGATCTCTGAGCGCGAAGGAGGGCGCTTTCTTGCCCCAGGCGATGAAGGCCTGCCGCGCATCGTGATCAGCACGAAGCTGGCCCGGGATTTCGCCGCCGACAGCGGCCGTCCACGCCGCGTGGGCGATGCGCTCGTGATCGGCGGATCTCGGTTCACGATCGTCGGCCTTTACGAGACGGGCTCTTTGCTCCTGGACAATACCATCGTCATGGACATTCACACGGCCCGGCGCTTGTTGCAGCTTGACGACAAGACGGTTTCCTGCTTCCTCGTCGAACCCGGGGATCCAGCATCGACCGAAACCATCGCCGCGCAGGTCGAGAGCAGGGTGCCCGGGGTTGATGCGAGGACGATGGCGGAGTTCCGATCCGTGCTCGGACGCGCGATCGGCCAAGGAGACGAACTGCTGCTCTGGATGGTAGGCCTGGCCCTGCTGGCGGGCGCCGTGGGAACTCTCAATACCATGGTGATGAGCACCACGGAGCGGATCGCCGAGTTCGGCATCTTGCGGGCGAATGGCTGGTCGCGCGGAGATGTACTCAGGCTGGTGCTCTTCGAGAGCATCAGCCTGGGTCTGGTGGCCGGGGCGATTGGCTGTCTTGATTCCCTGATCCTGGGGCTTGTCGCAAACCACTTTCTTGACCACGGTCTGCGGCTGTCGCTCACGCCGAGGCACTGGCAAATGGGGCTGGAGATGGCCGCCGCTCTGGGAGCACTCGGCGGCCTCTACCCGGCCTGGCGGGCCTCGCGGCTCAGGCCCATGGAGGCCATCCGCCGCGGTTCCAGGTGAACTATTCCACTCGCCAGGCCGACATCGGGTCCCTTCGTGCCATCAACATCACGAATGGTGCACGGGCACCTTGACATGCGCATTGGCGGAAGGCCCGCCTTTCCTGGGAACGCCGGGCCCGTGTGTGTCCAGATGCTCCTGCCCGGCATTCTGAACAACGACCGGATCCTCGTTGATGTAACCGAGAATCCCCATTTCCGGAATGTCGAGCCCCTGGATCTCGTCCCTGGCGCTGACCCGATTGCCCATGGTCTTTTCAACGATCATGAAGCAGAGGAAGGCAACCGGGAAGACCCAGAGAAAGTTTGCTGCCACACCGATGGCTTCCGCCGCAAGCTGCTGGAGACCGCCTCCGTAGAAGAGTCCCAGTGGGGTCTTGTCGGCCACGCCATTCCAGCCGGCTCCATACTTGCCGTCGGCGAAGAGGCCGATGCAGAGGCAGCCAAATGCCCCGCAGGCGCCGTGGACGCTGACAGCGCCGACGGGGTCGTCCACCTTGAGGACTCGTTCCACGAAGAGCACGCTCCAGATGACGAGGACACCGGCGATGGCACCGATGATCGTGGCACCGAGCGGGTTCACGAACGCACACGGGGCCGTGATGGCCACCAGGCCGGCCAGCATCCCATTGCATCCCATTGTCGGGTCGGGCTTGCCGAAGACGAACCACATGTAGAGCATGGCCGTCATGAAACCGGCGGCCGAGGCCAGCATGGTGCAGACGCAGACACTGGCCGTGCGGCCGTCAGTCAGCGCCAGCGTGCTGCCGCCGTTGAAACCGAACCAGCCGAATGCCAGGATCAGGGTCCCGAGTACGACCATCGGAATGCTGTGGCCGGGGATGGCGTTGGCCGAGCCATCCTTGTTGAACTTCCCGATACGGGGGCCGAGCACGATGGCTCCGGCCAGCGCAGTGACGCCGCCGGTCATGTGCACCACGGATGACCCGGCGAAGTCGATATGGCCGTTGCCCAGCCCGAAATTGACACCCAGGTCGGCCAGCCATCCGCCGCCCCACACCCAGCAGGCATACACGGGGTAGATGAGCATCGACAGGAAAAAGCCGTAGACCATGAATGCCGAGAACTTCCAGCGCTCCGCCATGGCACCGGTGGGAATGGTCGCCGCGGTGTCCATGAAGACCATCTGGAAGAGGAACATGGTCAGGACCGACATATCGTTCGCTTCGCCGCCCAGGAAGAACCCGGTGTAGCCAAGGACCTCGAAGGGCTTGCCGAAAAGCTCGAACTTGACCATGTTGTGCAGCACGTCCGGGCCGTTGAAGTAGGCGATTGGCCCCACTCCGCCCATCTGCAACGCAAACCCGCAGATGAAATAACCCAGCATTCCGATGCCATAGATGGCAATATTCATCGCCATGGTGTGAGCCACGTTCTTGGCGCGCGTGAGCCCGGTCTCGACCAGGGCAAATCCCGCTTGCATAAACATGACGAGGAAACCGGCGATCAGGGCCCATATCATGTTGCCATTGATCTTGAGCAGCGCCACGTCCTTCGTGACGGTCTCCGGCGTGGCCTTGCCATTGTCAAGCGTCAAGGCACCAGAGGTGCCGGCGCCGGTGTATCCGCCGTTGGGGTCGGCGGCCGCGGCTGGCTTGGTCACATCAAGGACTGGCGCGGGTGCCGCGGCCGGTGCGGCCGCGGGTGCAGGCTCCGGCGCCTGGGCACGTACCGTGCTCAACCCCCAGAGGAAGGAACCCAGCGTGACCGTTGCCAGCGCCGAGAGCAAGACGAGCGATCGTCGTGAGGTTTCACGCATGTTGCATGGTTCTCCAATGATACGACTCAGCGACCGAACTGCTCGCAGATCTCCCCGGTGGCCGTCACTCGCTCGCCTTTGAGGTGCGGTCTCCGGGACAGGATTCCGGGAGAGAGAGGGCATATTCGGCGGGACATCAATTCTGAGCATCGATTAGGAAACGGCGTGCCAGTTCGGGATGCAGACCAGAAAATCTTCGAGAGTCAACAGCAAGCCTCTCCCCGCCAAGCACTTACAAATAGCAACCGAGAGCAGGATCGGAACCGGATACCGTCGTTGCAGGACTTGCCTGCCTTGATCGCAGGCAGCAATGACCGTGATGTGAGCGGTCAGACCCTTCGGCGTAGGCGGTGGGAGGAAGCACGATCCGCAACGAGAACACGCAAGGGAGGCCATTTCGGGAAGGCCGATCGATCAAGATTGGCTGACGTGAACCGTCGCTCGACAACCTCCTGCCGTCACCACGCGGCATCGCGGAACCCTGGTCGCGAAGTCCGACGGCACGTCCGCACGGTCCAGCCCCGTGCCGCCGAATCCGCCATTCTGACTGCCCACGCTGAGCCTGTGCCTGCGTCGCATTGCCATTATTAACGAATGATCGCATTTACAAACTAACAGAAGCCAATGCCCAGCCCACGAGAGCTTGCGCACCGGGCCGCGGATCATGCGTCGTGGCCCAGTTGCCAGGACCGCTGATTGCGGTCTGGGCGGGATTCCATTGTTTCCATCCGTCTCGGCGCGGTTGTTGCAGTCTGTGATTTTCTTCATCATGCCAGGAGCCCCTCCCGACCACGCTCGTCGCGACTCATGCGTTGGGGTCTCCCCTGTGCAGGTGACCCGACCTCGCCGAGCAGCGCCCGCGACACGGCATGCGGGCAAAACGTTTCTTTCGTATCCTTATTGTGTCAAGCTTCATCGTGATCCAGGCCGGTTCTTCCCCCGGGTGATCAAGCTACAGGACCCGGCACTCGGGATGAGAGCTCGCCGCGGGCACGTGAAGCGGCTTACCCGCGACTTTCGGAGCGTCTTGTCCTCATGAAATTGATCATTGCCATCATTCAGCCTGAAACGCTGGAGGCCGTCCAGCAGGCCCTGACCGCGGTGCAGGTCTTCCGGTTGACCGTGGCCGACGTGCAGGGATTCGGCCGTCAGCTCGGGTACACCGAACTCTATCGTGGTACCGAGATCAAGGTGAACCTGCTCAAGAAGGTCCAGATCGAGATTGCCGTGAACGACGAATTCGTGGAGCCCACCATCAGCGCCATCGTCAAGGGCGGCCGCACTGAACCTGACGGCAAGATCGGAGACGGCAAGATCTTCGTTCTGCCGCTGGAAGAGTGCATCCGTATCCGGACGGGAGAGCGGGGGTCGGATGCGATCTGACGAGCCGTTCATGGTGAAACGCCGTCCCCGGCGCAGTGCGGGCCCCGGCGTGGACCGATCACCGCGAGATGAGCCGCATCATGAGCGATCATGAACTCTGCCCTTTGATGAGCCAGTTCGCTCTGTCCGATTCCCGGCGTCCGGGAGGCGAAGCGACGTCCAGAGCCGCGGGGCGGCTTGATCGTTTGCGGGAGCCCTTGCGAATGCGGCTGATCGTCCTGGGTGCGGTGCTCCTCGTTGGCATGGCTGCCTGCCGGGCCGGAGCCAGCACTCCCGAACTTGCGGCTCCCAGCCGCGGCAGCGTGGTCGGGCCGACCTTCCCCTTGCAAGCCGGCGGTTCCCAGGCTGAACACGGCGACACCGACCACGGCGACCGGATTGCGCCGGTCCTGCTGGGAATGATCGTCATCATTCTGGCGGCGAAAGTGGGAGGTCATCTCTTCGAGGTTTGCGGCCAGCCGCCGGTCCTGGGAGAACTGGTGGTCGGCGTGATCCTGGGCAACCTTGCGCTTTTGGGTTTCCACGGGCTGGACTTCCTGAAGGTGGACTATGCCCAGTCGCTTCCCATTCCGGTCAGCGACCACCTTCGCTTCGCCGGTATCTGCATCGACAATTTCGCGCGCATCGGCATCATCATGCTCCTGTTTCAGGTCGGCCTGGAGGCCAACCTCGCTGATTTTCGAAGGGTCGGTGCCTCGGCCTTCCTGGTCGCCGTGCTCGGAGTCGTCACGCCGATGCTGCTGGGCTGGGGCGCTGGAGCCGTCTTGCTCCCGGATCGAAGCTGGCCTGTTCACATGTTCCTGGGTGCCACACTCTGTGCCACCAGTGTGGGCATCACGGCGCGCGTACTGCGCGACCTGGGAAAGTCGACAAGCCGAGAAGCACAGATCGTGCTCGGAGCAGCGGTCATCGATGACGTCCTGGGGCTGATGGTGCTCTCGGTCGTCCAGGCGATCATCCTGACGTTTGCCATGCCGTCGGGCCAGCCGACGTCAGGGATCGGCGCGGCCACCCTGGTCATGATCTTCATCAAGGCCCTGGGATTTCTTTGCGGTGCGCTGTGGCTTGGCCAGTTCGTCAGCCGCAGCGTGTTCAAGGCCGCCAGCTTCTTGCAGGGAGGCGGCATCCTCACCGTGTCGGCCCTGGCCATCTGCTTCTTCTTCTCTTGGCTGGCATCGCAGATGGGCCTCGCTCCCATTGTGGGCGCCTTCGCAGCAGGCCTGATCCTTGAAAAGGTGCAGTATCGCGAGCTGGCCGAGCGGGCGGGCCGCCACGAGCTCGAGGAGCTCATCCGTCCCCTGGCCGATCTTCTGGTCCCCATCTTCTTCGTGATGATGGGCGTGCAGGTGGACCTGCGCAGCTTCGCCGATCCGTCGGTCCTGGCCCTGGCAGCGGTCCTGGTTGCGGCCGGTGTGCTGGGCAAGCAGGTCTGCGCACTCGGAGTCCTGGAACCCGGGCTGGATCGTCTCTCCGTCGGCGTGGGCATGATTCCCCGGGGCGAGGTGGGGCTGATCTTCGCCGCGGTGGGCCGTCAACTTTACGTAGGAGAGCATCGCGCCGTCGACGAGGGCACCTACTCGGCCCTGGTACTGATGGTGATCTTGACGACTCTGATCACGCCGCCACTTCTCAAATTCACCCTGGAACGGTGGTCGAGATCGAGCCGGGAATCGGACCGGTCCGCCGTCCCGGTTCACTCTGCTTGATGACCCGGCCTGGTGGCCATGGCCTGCGGTCGCACGGGGCCGCGGATGCGCGGGCCCTCGCGCCGTGAGCCTGCCCCGGGGCGGCGCGGCGCTACCCCGGGGCAATCATCCTTCCAGGACGGTACACCTCACGGTTCAGAACAGGAAGATCACGTCGAACGCCAGTGTGAGCTGCGATTTACGGGTGTTGTTGCTGTAGGCCGGGTGGAACTGCGACCAGTCGTAACGAGCCTCAGGGCGGATCCAGAGCCAGGGATAAGGCTTGATCTGGGCCCCGACGGTTTGCTCGTAGTAGGTGTCGCCGACCAGCTTGCCGGTGCGGGCGCCATTGGTGTCCCAGAAGACTTCAGAACGCCACACGCCCATCAGCTTGTCGTTGAAGTTGTACAGAAACCAGTTGCCGAAGCTGTACCAGGTGTCGTACTTGGCCGCTCCGTTCTGGGGGATGCCATTGACCACGGGAGCACCCAGTCCGGGGATCGCACGCTCCATGCCCTGGTCGGTTTCCATGACCTCGGTCAGCTTATCATTCCACTTGTGCGTGAACACGGTGGTGAAGAGGGTGCGGTCGTTACGGGAATAGCCGGGATTGCGCAGGCCGGCGATGGTCGGGACATTCACGTAGCCGGTGGGGTAGATGGGCTGGTTGCCCGGCAACTGGCTGGGAAACTGGTTCGGCCCCCAGACGCACGTGAAGGCCAGGGCGTTCTTCTCGTCCTTCGACGTCCAGGCGAAGCCTCCGATGTAACCCCACTTGTAGTGCTCGTTGAAGAACCGGTCCCAGCCGTTGATCGCCCCGTTGAACAGGTTGATCTTGTCGGTGACGTGCCATGTGGTCAAAAGGCCAATGTGAGTGAACGGTTGGCCGTAGTTGAACATGTAAGGCACCGAGAGCAAGGGCCGGCCTGTTGCCGGTACCACTTCGTAGCCGGCCAGTGTGTACCAGCGCCCGAAGCGGACGTCGAAGCCGTTCTTCGTGAGGATCGGCAGGTGAACCTCGCCAAAGAACTGGGCCATGTCGTAGCCGGTGAACTGGCCGGGCCTGAAGGCACGGTTCAGAAAACCCTGCATGTAGTTGAACTGCCAGTCATTGCCGAACAGGTTGTCAATGCGCATGCCCCATGTGACCTTGTCCTCCTGTTTCAGCGGCCGTTCCACGATGAGGTAATATTGGTTGCCCATCCACTGGTCGGGCTTGAAGTTCGGGTTCACGCCGAAATTGATGCCGCTGTGGTAGCCGTTGGCATTGCCGGTGAAGCTGTTCTCGATCCAGCCGAAGACCCGCCAGCTGGCATCTTCGGGCACGTCGAATGCCTTCATCAATAACCCGCGGGCGTCCTTCTTGCCTTCCTCCGCCTGCGCTTCTTCGGCCGCCGTGGCGGACGCAGTCGGTTCACCGCCGCCTGTGCCCCGTTCTGCCGCGGGCAGGTTCAGATCGGTCAGGTTCGATCCGGGCTCGCCGGGGGCGATGCCCGAGGGGGGAACGCTCGAGGGGGTCTGGGTCCCCTCTGCCGGAGGCTGCGCGGCCATGTCTGCGGCCGTTGCCCGCACAGCCCGGACCCCGGGGGATGCAGCCGGCCTGCGTGGCGGCTTCACGATTTGACCCGTGACTGGCGCGGGTCTCGGTTCACCGTAGTTCTTCGACCAGACCTGGACGGAGGTCGAACCATCAGGACTTGCCGGCCGATCGTCCTGTGCCACTGCTGAAGTGCCCAGGATCACCAGCCAGATGGCGGACATCGCCTTCCGGCGAATGAAATTTGAGGGCGGAAACGTCATCGAGAACCTCCAATGTTCTTTCGACGGTAGGCTGAGCACCGCGAATTCCTTCGTGCAAGCAATCCCACTGCCTGCTTACGCCGTAGTAAGTGAGCAAGGCGGGCTCTTTGAGCCGCCCGGGGTATCATTCTCGGGGGATCGGTTTTGCCCGACGAAGGGCTGATCTCTCCTTGGGAGCGAAATACACCGTTTCTCATGGAGCGAACGGTGTACCTCTGTTGTTCTGTCTGGACAGCATTCCGGTTAGGTAAGCTCTGCCGAGACGCGGGGAGGGATGACGCGCCGGGGAACAGTCTCAGATCGGATGCAGCACTCTGACAGTTGAGCGGGATCGCCAAGAAACCGCGAAGATCGGCGGATGGGGGGACTGGACTCTTGAACGAATTACCCGATCGAGCGTGCCGGTGAACGTGTTCAAGCAAGAAGCCCGAGCAGGGCGCTGGGCCCCGCCGGGCTTCTTGCGGCGTGGAGCAGGCAGGTGACGCGCCCCGGGATCGAGTCCGGGACGGCGCCCTCGGTTACTTGATGAAGAGCATTTCCTGGTAGGTCGGCAAGGGCCAGAGATCGTCGGCGACCAGCGTTTCGAGGTGGTCTCCGGCGGCCCGCACGGCGTTCATGGCCGGGATGATCACGTCGCGCGAGTGCTTGGCATGGGCGAGCGAATCGCCCTTGGCGTGCTCTTCAACGGCGTCGACGAGCCGATCGGTCGCGGTTTGCAGCGACTCGATGCCCGTCACCAGCTCGTTCAGCAGCGCGGTCTGGGTCTTGGGCACCGTGGCGCCGGTGGCCTTCAGGTTGGCAATCGCCTGGGCCACCTGGCTCTGATGGCGCAGGGCCGCGGGGAGAATCATGCGCTGGGCAATCTGGATGGTCAGTTGCGACTCGATGTTGATGGTCTTGTGATAGCCTTCCAGAAAGATCTCGTACCGCGAATGCAGCTCCCGCTCGCTCAGGACTGCATACTTGGAGAACAGCGCCAGCGCCTTGGGAGAGACGAGGTCGGGCAGGCTATCGATGGTGGAGCGGCGGTTGGGAAGCCCCCTGCGCTCGGCCTCGGTGTGCCACGCCTCGCTGTAGTTGTCGCCATTGAAGAGGACCGACTTGCTCTCCTTGATGGCGGCCTGGAGCATCTTCTGGATCTCGGTGTTGAGGTCCTTCTTGGCGGCCACGGCCGCCTCGAGGTGGCTGGCGAACTCGTCCAGCGTCTCGGCGACGATCGTGTTCAGCACCACGATCGGCCCGGCGATCGACTGGGCGGAGCCCACGGCGCGGAACTCGAACTTGTTCCCCGTGAAGGCGAACGGGCTGGTGCGGTTGCGGTCGCCCGGATCGCGGGGCAAGGTGGGCAGCACCGTCACGCCAATCTTCATCTCGCCACCGGCCTTGGCCGATTTCGCACCGCCGGCCTCGATCTGCTCGACGATGTCCTGGAGCATATCGCCCAGGAAGATCGACACGATCGCGGGCGGGGCCTCGTTGGCGCCCAGCCGATGGTCGTTGCCCGCGTGCGCCACGGCCACGCGCAGGAGGTCGGCGTGCTTGGACACCGCCTTGATCACCGCGGTGAGGAAGATCAGGAACTGGGCGTTGTCGTGCGGCGTGTCGCCGGGCTTCAGCATGTTGTTGCCGTGGTCGTCGGAGAGCGACCAGTTGAGGTGCTTGCCCGAGCCGTTGACTCCGGCGAATGGCTTCTCGTGCAGCAGCAATTGCAGCCCGTAGCGGTCGGCGACGCGCTTCATCGTCTCCATCACCAGCATGTTGTGGTCGGTGGCGACGTTGGCGTTCTCGAAGATCGGAGCAATCTCGTACTGGGCCGGCGACACCTCGTTGTGCCGCGTCTTGACCGGCACGCCCAGCTTGTACAGCTCCGTCTCGGTCTCCAGCATGCAGGCCAGGACCCGCTCCGGGATGGCGCCGAAGTAGTGATCCTCCAGCTCCTGGCCCTTGGGCGGCTTGGCGCCGAAGAGCGTGCGGCCGGCGTTGATCAGGTCGGGCCGGTTGAAATAGAAGATCTTGTCGATGAGGAAGTACTCTTGCTCCGGACCCGCGGTGGCGTACACGTGGCTGGCCGGCGAGCCGAACAGGCGGAGGATTCGCAAGGCCTGCTTGGAGAGCGCTTCCATCGAGCGCAAGAGAGGCGTCTTCTTGTCCAGGGCCTCACCGGTCCAGGAGCAGAAGGCGGTGGGGATACAGAGCGTGGTGCCGTTGGGGTTTTCCAGGATGAATGCCGGGCTGGTGGGGTCCCACGCGGTGTAGCCACGCGCTTCAAACGTGGCGCGAATGCCGCCGGAGGGGAAGCTGGAGGCGTCCGGCTCGCCCCGGATCAGTTCCTTACCGCTGAACTCGGCGATTGCCTCGCCGCCGTCGGACGAGGGTGCCAGGAAGGAATCGTGCTTTTCGGCCGTGAGACCGGTCATGGGCTGGAACCAGTGCGTGTAGTGCGTGGCACCGCGTTCCAGGGCCCACTCCTTCATGGCCGTGGCCACGACGTCGGCAATGGAAGCATCAAGAGGAGCACCTTTCTTGATGGTTTCCAGGATCACCTTGTAGATGTTCTCCGGCAAGCGTGCCTTCATCATGTCGTCGGAGAACACGTTGCTGCCAAAGAGCTGACGGATGGGGGTGGCAGACTTGGGGGCACGGCGGCCATGGATAGGCCAGGAAGTGACCGCGTCAATGGCTGCATCTCTCGCACGCGCGTAATTCACCGAAATCACTCCTCTGCTCAGAAGACGAAAGGATACCGCTCAGGAGGGGAATGCTGGCGAACCTGCTGGCCGAATTCACCGTCCCCGGGATGCGGGTGAACGTGCATACCGGGGGGGCTCACCCGCGGCAATCGCGGTCGGCCAGGTCTTCGCCAGGGCGCGGGAGAGAACGCCGTCCCTGGGACTCGGGGGAGAGCCGCTCGCACTCGGAGCGTTTCGAGGTCCCATGCTCGAAGCCGAGATCATAACATTGTCGGATCGCAAACGCCACACCCTGCCACGGCACTCCGACTTGGCAGGGTGCCGCAACTGCGCGGGGCGTCATGGATCACTTCTTGTCAAGCTTGGCGATGACCGACTTGGGGTCGGCCTTGACGTCATCGACGCAGCCCTTGCAGCAGAGATAGAAGGTGCGATTCTCGGCGGTGATCTTGAACGGTACGCCCATCTGGCCCAGGTGGTCGCCGCTCACGGGGCAGACGGCCTGCTTGAGCGCAGCCTCAGCCTCTTCAGGAGGCAACTTCTTGATCTTGGCGATCTCGGCGTCGCTCAGCGCGGCCGGCCTGGCGGCTTCGGTAGCGCCCGTGCCTGGACCCTCCAGCGGGGGCGCCTCGCTCTTGCCTGAGTTTTCCTGCGCCGGCGTGGGCGAGGAGGGGGCGCCCTTGGTCACCGGCGGGGCCGGCTCGGCAGTGCGGCCTGCGGAGGTCGGGGACGCAGGCTTGCTGACGGCAGGGCCGGGCGAGGTGCCGGCCCCCGTCGTACCGGCCGCGGGCGGGCTGGTCTCTACGCCACAGCCTGCCATCCCGACGACCAGAGCCAGCGGCCACAGGTAGCGACACGTATCCATCTGCAAACCTCGTGTGGGTCAAGAGCTTCGAACGCTGCCGGATGAAAACCGGACCATGAGACAGCATCCATTCTAATGCTCGACCCCGTCATCCGCCAAGCCGGCCCAGAGCGTGCTCCTGCCCCGCCCCGGCGCCGGGCTGCCGCCATCAGTCCATCACGTCCAGCTCGCCATCGGTCCCCGGATCGTCCGGAACTCCCTTGTAGATCCTCCGGTTGTCCAGCGCGTAGACGCGATCGGTGAACTCATCGGTGGTGGTCGACCCCATCCGTTCCCTGACCACGATATTCATCTTGGCGTCCAGATCATCAATGTAAGAGACCAGCAGGGCCTCAACGGTCTGGGGCAGAACGGGTGCGCCAAATTCGTACTTGCCGTGATGCGAAAGGATGGCGTGCTCGAGCAGAAGCAGTGTCTCCTCCGGAAAACCGGCGATCTTCTGGGCCGTCTCGCGCACCAGGTCTCGGCCCATCATCACGTGCCCGACCAGGCAGCCTTCCTTCGTGTACCGGGCCTCGACGGGGTGGTACCGCAGCTCGCGAAGCTTGCCGATGTCGTGCAGGATCGCCGCGGCGATGACCACGCCCTTGTCCAGCGGCGGATCGAGCCGGTCGTAGTACTCCGCGTAGTGATCGACCAGCATTCCGGCCACACGGGTCATGCTCCAGACGTGCTCCAGCAATCCAGAAGTATAGGCATGATGCAGCCTTTGCGCCGCGGGCATGCGGCTGAACGCCGCCTCGTGCTCGCCAAGGATGGTCCGGACCAGCTCGCGGAGATGGGGCTCGGCGATGTACCTGTCCACCCTGTTGAGAATCGAGGCCATCAGTTTTTCAGGATCGTAGTGGCTGCTCTCCACCAGATCGAAGAAGTCGTAGCCTTCGGCCGCGTCGTCATCGGCGGCAGGACGGATCCCGAGGATCTCGATCTGCATGCCGAACCGCAGGTCGTGCTTGCCGCGGACCTCCATGCGGTAGGCCTCGCCCTCGATCCACGCCTCGGCGCTCTGGAAAAGCTTGTGGTCGTGCCAGAGCATCGATTCGTACTTCACCCGCTTGTCGCGGAAGAGACACCTCAGGAACGGCTGGCTCCGGGCCGTCGTGCCCCGGGTCTTCTTCACCAGGGCCGCGTAGCACACGGCCTCCTGCCCGTCGACGAGGTCCGATAGCCTGATCACGACCGAGCCAGTCGCCATCACTTGCACTGTACCCTCCCGCCAGGTCACGCCGTTCCAGCAAGCAGTCGTCGCATGTCTAGTAGTCTTAGTCTACAACACGCCGCCGAAAATCCATCGCCTTGTTTCGGGATTGCGGCCAGCCGGTGCGAATCGCTGCCCCGTATCCAGCGCGTGCGTACCTCGGTATTTTTGAGGCATGACGAGCACCGAAGGTTGCTGGACGGCCCTCGTCGGTCGGCCAGATCCTCTTTTCTTGCTGGATGTTAGCGATCATGGCCGGGACACCTGTTGGAAGCCGCGGCACGCGCGACACCCTGGGAAAACTGCCGCTGGAGGCACCCCTGCGCGAGCTGGCGGCACGGCGCTGGGACAGCATCGTTGTTGGCGCCGGGCACAACGGACTGGCGTGCGCGGCGTACCTGGCCAGGTCCGGCCAGCAAGTTCTGGTGCTGGAAGCGCGTGCTCGCGTGGGGGGCGCCTGCACCGTCGGCGAGCCCTGGCCGGGTTTCCTCATCTCCCCTTGCGCCTACCTCGTGGGCCTGCTTCATCCGCTGGTCATTGACGAGCTGAACATGCCGGGATACGGGTTCGAGTGGTATCCCGCCACGGCCGGTCTGTTCGTGCCCTTCGAGGACGGTTCGAGCATTCAGCTCTGGGACGACGACGAGCGCTGCGAGCGCGAGGTCCGCCGCCTCTCCGCCGTCGACGTCGACGGCTGGCGCGACTTCGGTGAGGTCAAGGCGCGGTTGCGCGATGCGCTGCGGCCCCCCGGCGAGGGGGACCTGTGGGTGGGCAAGGCGCCGACCATCGAACAGATCGAGGAGCGGCTCGGGGGCGACACCGAAGCCCGCCACATGCTCTTCGAGTGGTCGATGGTGGACTGTGTCGAGCATTACTTCCAGGACGAGCGGTTGCAGCAGGCCTACCTGGGACAGGGGGTGATCGGCACCAACGCCAGTCCGCACGATCCGGGGACCGCCTCGATCCACTTCCACCACCAGTCCGGCCGGCTCGGGGGAACGCCGGGCATGTGGGGCTACGTCCGGGGCGGCATGGGCATGGTGTCGTTCATCCTCTGCGACATCGCGCGTGACCTGGGAGCCGTGGTCGCGACCGGCGTTCCGGTGGCGCGCATCCTGCCCGGGCAGGGCGTCGAGCTGGAGGGGGGCGAGCGCATCGAGGCCCGCAACGTGATCTCCAATGCCGACCCGCGCACCACGCTGCGGATGCTGGGCGCGGACGCCGACACCGGCTGGAAGCACCGCGTGGAGCAGATTCCGCAGCAGGGCTGCACCGTGAAGCTGAACGTGGTGCTCAGGCATCTGCCGAATTTCCGCGCCCGGCCGGGAACGCTCATGGACCATCACAAGGGGCAGATCAATACGCCGCTCTCGAAAGCGGAGTGGGCGGCCGGCTTTGCCGCGGCCCGGAGCGGCCGCCTCCCCGCCAGGCTCTGGACCGAGCTGTACTTCCAGACCGTGCACGATCCGTCGGTGGCCCCGGCCGGCGTGCAGACGATGAGCGTCTTTGCCCAGTACGTGCCGCACACCTTCGCCGAGGGCGACTGGGACAGCCGGCGCGAGGAGGTCAAGCAACTGGCCCTCGACTCGATCGCCCGGTTCTGCGACGGTTTTCTCGAATCGGTCGAGGCGGTCCAGGTGCTGGGCCCGCCGGACATCGAGCAGGAGGTCGGCCTTGCCGGCGGCCACATCTTCCAGGGGGAGTGCCTGCCGGCGTACATGTGGGAGAAGCGGCTCTCTCCCCGCACGCCAATGCCCGGCGTCTTCCTGTGCGGCGCCTGCACGCATCCCGGCGGCAGCGTGATCGGCATCAACGGCCGCAACGCCGCCATGGAAGTGCTCACCGGCGGGGCTCTTTAGTGCTGGGGCGTCGCCTGAACCGGCACTTCCACCACCGGGCCCACCGGCTCCGGCACCCACCGCGCCGGCGGATACCAGCCTTGTTCCAGCTCGTCGAGATGAAAGTTCAGGTAGAGATTGAACGAACGCCCCCAGAACAGGTCGCTCGGGTAGGTGGCCGACGGCCTGGCCGCCTGGTGGCTCCAGATTCCCGCGGCCACGCAGCATTCCGTGACCAGCTCCGAACAGAACCACCTCGGCCGGCTGCCGCACGGCTCGCCAACGAACCAGGTCTTGATCGGTCCGCGCACCCGCAGCGGAGTCAACTGCCCGAACCACCGCGCCAGGGCGAACGGCTTGCCTTCCTGCGCTAGGGCGAATGCGGTCAACCGCGCCGACTGCTCGGGCGTGAGCGGAACCCTGCGCCGGCGCACCCACACCCGGTCGCCCAGCGCGCAATGCGTGCGCATGTGCTGATACGGGTTCAGCGTCTCGACACGCATCTTGTTGAAGGGACCCGCCTCGATGATTCGCGGCGTGCCGTCGGGCAGGATGATGACGATTCCCGAATGGTGCACGCCGTTGGCACCGGCAATCAGGTGGCCCCAGCGGAACCAGAGCCGCTGGTCGGTGGCCAGGAAGATGTCGCCTGCCTGCGGGGCGTACGCTTCGGCAGGCCCGCGCAGCTCCCAGTCGCGAGCGTGGGCGGGCTGGCATAGATAAGACCCGGTCACCGGCACCTGCGCAAGGAGGCACGGAACCAGGATTCCCACGAACGTCAGGCTCATCCATGAAACCCCGGTTCGAGGAGGGGAAGACCAGAGACAACCTTTTCATTCGGTCGCGCCTCCCAACTTCTTGACGCGACACATGCCGATACTTACGGACATAGGGTTTTTCAGGTTCGGGTTGTGCAGTTCGAGCAAGGTGCGCGGGCTGGAAGGGGCGAGACGGATGCGAAGCGTGATCGTGCGTGTCCTCGATCTCGATGGCGGCGTGACTGCCCAGGCCGGTCTGCTGCCAGACCCGGATCTTCCGCCCATCGACGCACGGTCCTGGGGGCCGCAGGTCCGCCTGGCCTGCTCGTTTCGCCGCTACCGGGGCTTTCGCCGCTGGCTCCATGCCGCGCTGGGGGGCGACAAGGTCTCGGGCGCGGCAGCCTCCGTCGTGCTCTACGGCTCTGGAGACTTTCACCACGTCACGCTGGCCTTGCTGGAACGCCAGACGACGCCGTTTAACCTGCTGGTCCTGGACAAGCATCCCGACTGGATGCGGGGCATCCCCTTCCTGCACTGCGGCACCTGGCTGCGGCACGCGCTCGAGCTGCCGAACCTCCAGCGCGTCTTTCATTGCGGGGGAGAACTCGATTTCGACAACGCCTACCGCTGGCTGGCCCCCTGGAGCGACATCGAAGCGGGCCGCATGGTGGTCTTCCCCGCGGCGCGGCCTTTCCAGCGCGGACGCTGGAAGAAGAACCAGGTTCATCCCCTGCTGGGAGAGAACGGTGTGGACCGCGAGCACCTGTCCGCTCTTCTGACTCCTTACCGGGAGGACCTGGGACGCTGGCCGCTGTATATCTCGGTCGACAAGGATGTGCTCATCCCCGAGCACGCCGCCGTGAACTGGGATTCCGGCCTGTTGCGCCTGGCGGACGCCCTGACGCTGCTGGAGGTCTTCCTTGCCTTCGCGCAGGGCCGGATTGCCGGCGCCGACGTGCTTGGCGACTGGTCGCCCATTGTGCTTGGTCATGCTCTGAACCGTCTCTGCCACCGGATCGACCACCCCAGCCCCGACCACGTCCCGGCCGAGACGGCAAGGACGAACGCCCGAGCCAATACCGCGCTCCTGCGCCGGCTCGACGTGACCTCAATTCGCCCATCGGACGACGTCATCACGAAGCAAGAGGCTCAGTAGCGACGGCCGCGCGCTCGCGTGCCCCGCTTCCGCCGGGCTGGTTTGCTCTCCTTTTCTGCTTCCCTTCCGTGTCCCGCAGCGTGCAGCGCTGGCCATACTTCCGTTCCCCGTCTCTCTCGTCCCCCTTCCCGCAGTTCCTGGATTGGGTTCGTTCTGGCCGGCAGTTTCGCTCCGCAACGCCCGCATCTTCTTTGTCACTATCAACTTGCGTCGCCAGATCATTGGCTTCGTTCAGGATACTCTGAGAAACGCGCGGAGCACCACTCGTAGGGTGGGTCAGCGCAGCGCAACCCACCGGCTGGCAAACCTTTGCGTGCGGTGAGATACCCCTCTTCATGCTTGTCATCGTCTCCTTACTTCCCATTCCCGCGCGATCTGTAGCCATTCCCTGCTGTTCCCCTCCATTCGCATCCTGCCCGAGGCGCGTGCGCGATTGGGTTCGTTCTGGCCGCCGGATGCGCTCTGCAACGGCTGTATCCTCCTTGCCACTATCCACTTGCATCGCCAAAACATTGGCTTCGTTCAAGATACTGCGAAAAACTCGTGGTGAATCACCCGTAGGGTGGGTCAGCGCAGCGCAACCCACTGGCTTGCAGACCTTTACGTGCGGGATGCCCCCGCTCGACGCCATCCCGGGACCATCCCCTTCATTCCGGCCGTTGCGCGATTCATCGTGTGGTTGACGTGCGTCCGGCTGGGGCGCGGGGCCGATCTGTGGCTCATGGACAACCGGCATGGGGAGGCGGTCGGCTTCGTTGTTGTTGTCGGCGCCGAGCTCGGCTTTTTGCAGCTTCGACAGCGCGGTCAGCGTACGCAGCAGCTCGCGGGTCAGCGCGCCCTGGTGCCTGCGCAGGACCGCGACGGCCTTGCTGGCGGCGAAGACCGCGCGGTCGGGCTCGGCGTCGGCTTCGATCTGCTCCAGGTCCTCGTGCTCGGCGAGCCGCGCTTCCAGCCGGTGGATCGCCTCGTCCACGATCGAGCTGAGGACCTCCCAGCCCTCTTTCGCGTTCGCCGGCGGGCGCGACAGCGCCGCCACGGCATCGCGCCGCTGAAATAGGGGCCGGAACTGGCTTTCATGTTGCGGAACAGCTCCCAGAGCTCGCGGCCCTGACCCGGCTCGATCGCGTCGACGGCCTGGAATACGCGGTTGGCGGCCGGGTCGATCATCCCTTCCAGGAAGCTCTTGCCCATGAGCCGCAGGAATCGGTAGTGGTCGGTTTCGCTCCAGGCGGCCCGCACGTCGATGAGGTTGCGGAACTCGGACCACCGCGCGAGGAGCCAGCGGCAGCCCTCGGGGAGCTGCTCGAGCCGGGCGAG
Source organism: uncultured Planctomycetaceae bacterium (assembly GCA_963833985.1). Classification (GTDB taxonomy): domain Bacteria; phylum Planctomycetota; class Planctomycetia; order Isosphaerales; family Isosphaeraceae; genus Aquisphaera. Next base: position 2,047,085 of record CAWIAD010000001.1, on the reverse strand, counting down.
GAAGACGGCGGGCATGTCCTCGTAGTACTCGGCCTTGCCGAACCGCTCGCGCGGGTCGAGGGTGTCCAGCAGCTTGCGGCCCAGGAGGTGGGCCTGCTTCAGCCGCCCGGCCTCGTCGCGGTCGCGCTGGCGGTGGACGCGAGCCGCGAGGTAAGCCGTCTCGGCCCGCTCGGCGCGGTCGATCTGCCAATCGATGCGCGCCGCGTGGCCGACCAGGGTGCGTTCGACGTCGTTGCGCGGCACGAGTTCGAACGTCCACTGCAAGATCCGTTCGGCGAGCTCCTTCGGATCTTCCTGGGGAAGGACCGGTATGGCGATGCGGGCGTTGGCGCCATGCCTCAGCGCGTTGAGCCGGGCGCGGGCCTTGCCCTGGTCGCTCTTCGGCCCCGTGCTTTTTGCGGCGTTGCGGCGATTGGCCGCGATCTGGGCTGTGGTGGCCACGGTGTTGCTCTCTTTGTTTTTGGTGCAGGTCGTGTATGCGGTGTGCAGAGCGGCCCCGGCCGGCGGTTCACCTGAGGAGCGGCGCGGGGAGCGGCCCTCTCGGCGAGCCGCGGCCGATGTGCCGGGATCTGCCGTCTATCTATGAGGATCCGACCGAAACTGCCAAAAATCGGAGGAATCCGGGGGAATTTTTGATTTTCCCCCCCAGCCGTCGGGCAGGTGTGTTCGTACGGCAGGCGATGCTTGCGTGCCGGGGCGTCTGCGTCCGCATCCGCATCGCCGCAGGGCACGCAATCCTTGCGTGCCGGGGCGCGCACCATGACTTCTCCGCCTGGAGCCCGGGCGCATGGCCACGTGCGCGGGCACCATGGATTCTGCGGCAGATGGCCACATGCGCCAGCGCCACGGACTATGCGGCGCATGGCCACGTGCGTGATCACGTGGTTTTCACGGGCGCAGCCCCCAACCTCGGGCGTGAGCCCGACCAGTGAGGAAGCCAGGAACGCAAAACGGTGCGTCGTCGCTGCGCTGGACACACCCGACACACCTGGAGCCCGCGACGCACGCCACCGTGCGCGGGCGTGATGGACTCTGCGGGCATCGTCCCAGGACGTCGTACGGCGTGTGCGGTTCGGCGCACGCAAGGCCCTGCCAGCCGGTGGGTTGCGCTACGCTGACCCACCCTACGGTCGGCGCGCCAAGGCCATTCTGGGACGATGCCACTCTGCGGCACATGGCCACGTGCGTCAGTACGTGGTTTTCACGGGCGCAGCCTCCAACCTCGGGCGTGAGCCCGACCGGTGAGGAAGCCCGAGCCGCAAAACGGTGCGTCGTCGCTGCGCTGGACACACCCGACACAACTGAGAAAGCGTCAGGCGCAGCGGGGTTCGCGATCTTCGACCACGATCCCTGTGACCTCCACGATGAAGGTGGGCTTCCCGTGGTCGGTGATTCTGCCTTCAGCCGCCGCCGATGGCGGGCAGGAAGTGGACCTCGCTGGTGGGTTGCACGGTGGCGCGGAGGCCGCGGGTGGTCATGGTGTCATCGACCGCGACCTGAAGGCCGGGCGCCGGCGCGTCGCCGGAGCAGAGACGCGCCTTGATGCCTGGATACCGCTCCTCGAGCGCATCGACGACCGCGCGGACGGTCGTGCCTTCGGGCTCGACCTGGACCTCGACCTCGGTCTGGCCGGCCGTCAGTTCACGGAGCGGCACGGGAATGAATACCCTGGCCATGCATCGCTCCCGTATCAGGAGTTTGTCGAGATGGCTTTCCAGAGGACCGGAGGCGAGATCGGCAGCTCGGTCATGCGCACGCCCGCGGCACGGGCGATCGCGTTGGCGATGGTCGCCGGGGGCGCGACAATCGGCGTCTCGCCGACTCCGCGCACGCCGAACGGGTGCGTGGGATTGGGCACCTCGACGATGATCGTCTCGATGAGCGGCACGTCCAGGCAGGTGGGCATGCGGTAGTCCAGAAAGCTGGCGTTGCGCATCTGGTCCCTGTGATCGTAGAAGTACTCTTCGTTCAGGGCCCAGCCAATTCCCTGAACCACTCCCCCCTGCATCTGGCCTTCCACGTAGCTGGGATGCACGGCCTTGCCGGCATCCTGGATGGCGGTGTAACGGAGGATGGTCACCTTGCCGGTCTCGGGGTCCACTTCGACGTCGGCAATGTGCACGCCGAAGGCGTTGGTGGATCCCTCGGGATTGACCGACGCCCGTCCCACCACGGGCTCCAGGCCGAGCTCGGCGATCTTCCCGGCGAGTTCCTTGAACGAGAGCGACTGGCCGTTCTGGCGGTAGATGCCGTTCTCCACCGAGACGGCCGAGGGATCACATTCCCAGAGGATGGCCGCGCGAGTCTTCATCTGCTCCTGGAGATCGAGTGCCAGCTTGTAGGCGGCCAGGCCGGTGGCGAAGGTGGTGCGGCTGCCTCCGGTCAGGAAGGTGAAGCCGACCGAGTCGGTGTCGCCCACCTGCGGCAGCACGTCCTGCGACCCGATGCCGAGCGTCTCGGCCAGTTGCATGGCGATGCTGGTACGGGTGCCGCCGATGTCGGTCGAGCCCTCGACCAGCGTGACGATGCCGTCGCCGTTGACGCTCCCCGAGCAGCTCGATGCCAGTCCGATGTTGAACCAGAACCCGGCCGCGATGCCGCGGCCGCGATGCGGGCCTTCCAGGGGCGTGTTCCAGTGCTCGCTCTGCTTTGCCGCCTGCAAACATTCGACCAGGCCGACGCGCGGGTAGACCGGGCCATCGACGCGCCGGGTTCCCTCCTTGGCGGCATTCTTGAGCCGGAACTCGAGCGGGTCGATGCCCAGGCGCGCGGCCAGCTCATCGACGACCTGCTCACAGGCGAACGCCGCCTGGGTGGCCCCGGGCGCAGGTAGGCCTGGGTCTTGGGCTTGTTGTCCAGGACGTCGAAGCCGTCCGCCCGGGCATGGGGCAGTTCGTAGCAACTGAACACGCACATGCAGCCCGGACCGATGACGCCGCCGGGGAAGGCGCCGCAGTCGTAGGCCAGCCACGCCTCACCGGCGGTGAGCTTGCCGTCCCTGGTGGCGCCGAGCTTGACGCGGAGAAACGAGCCGGGGGTTGGTCCGGTCCCTTCGAAGACCTCGTTGCGCTGCATGGTGAGCTTCACGGGCCGGCCGCACTTGCGGCTCAGCAGGGCCGCTACCGGCTCAAGGTAAACGGCGATCTTGCCGCCGAACCCGCCGCCGATCTCGCAGGGGATGACAAGGCACTGCGAGACCGGAATCTGCAAAAGATCGGCAACCTGCTGACGGCAGTTGAATGCACCCTGGGTCGACGCCCAGACCTTCAGCCGGTTGTCCTCGTTCCAGAGGGCCACGGTGGCGTGTGGCTCGATGTACCCTTGGTGCACGCTGGCCGTTCGGAACTCACGCTCGATGACGACATCGGCCTGGGCGAAACCCTCGGCGATGTTCCCTTTCTCGAACTGGAGATGGAGCGCGACGTTCGTGGGCCGGTCGCCCTTCTTGCCCAGGAAGTCCGTGCGCAGGTCGTCCAGCAAGATCGGGGCGTCGTCCTTCATGGCGTCGAGCACCCAGGTCACGCTGGGCAAGATCTCGTATTCCACATTGATCTGGCCGGCCGCCTCTTCCGCCAGGTGCGGGTTCGCCGCGGCCACGGCCGCCACGGCATGGCCCCGATAAAGGACCTTCTCCGTGGCCAGGCAGTTGGCCGCCATGTGCGCCAGGTTGACTGCGCCGCCCTCGCCCATGACCTCGCTGTGGCTCTGGAGCGCGGGAAAGTCGTCCGCGGTGACCACGGCGAAGACACCGGGAATCTTCAGGGCCGCCGTCGCATCGACGGAGACAATCCGCGCGTGGGCGTGTGGGCTGCGGACAATCTTCCCATGTGCCATGTTGGGAAGCTGGATGTCGGCGGCATAGAGGGCCTTGCCGGTCACCTTGTCCGCGCCGTCGTGCCGCACGGGCCTCTGGCCGAGCACCTGGTACTGGGTCTTGCCGAGGTAAAGCTCATCGGTGTGCGCCATGGGATGTGCCTCTGTCGATTGCCTTGTCAGGGTTGTGCAGCGCAGCTCGGCCGCGGCCGCCTGCACGGCATGGACGATCTTGTCATAGCCGGTGCAACGGCAGAGATTGTTTGCCAGGTTGAAGCGGATTTCCTGTTCGGTCGGGTTCGGGTGGCGATCCAGGAGCGCCTTGGCGGCGACCAGGAACCCGGGAGTGCACACGCCGCACTGGAGTGCTGCGCCCTCGAGAAAGCACTTCTGGACGGGATGCAGGTGGCCCAGGCGGGCAAGCCCTTCGATGGTCTCGATCTCGGCTCCCTCGGCTTCCACGGCCAGCACCAGGCAACTGTTCACCGGCAGGCCGTCCAGCAGCACCGTGCAGGCGCCGCAGTTGCCGTTGTTGCAGCCCTCCTTGGACCCGGTCAGATGGAGGGTGTCGCGGAGCACCTCCAGCAGGCTCTGCCTGGGTTCGCAGAGGAACTCGACAGGCTCCCGGTTCACCACGGAGGTCACGTGTAACTTTTTGGACACAGCGAGTATTCCTTGAAGGGCTAGGGCCACAGTGGGAGTCAGGTTTCGCGGTTCGATCGGCGTGGTGGAACGGTCAGGTCAGAGCCGGGCGCGTTCGAGGGCTTTTGCCAGGGTCCGCCGCGTGAGCACGCCGACGAGGTGAACGCGGAACTCGGCCGTGCCCCGCATGTCCGAGATCGGAGCGGCGCTGGCGCTGGCGAGCCGGCCCGCCTCCACGAAGTTGGCCTCGGAAGCGGGCTTACCGGCAAGGAACGCCATCGCTTCGGCCGCGACGAGCGGCGTGGGGGCCACAGCCGCCAGCCCGATTCGTGCCTGGGCAATGGTCTTGCCGTCGTCAGCCAGCTTGACCCAGGAGGCGGCCCCGGCCACCGCGATGTCCATCTCGTTGCGCAGGATGAAGCGCTGGTAGGCCGAACCCGTGCCGGCCGCGGCGGGCGGCAAAAGAATCGTGGTGAGGATCTCGCCGCGCTGGAGGACGTTCTTGCCCGGGGCCGTGCAGAACGATTCCACGGGGACTTGCCGGTGGCCTTCCGGGCCGGCGATCAGGCACTGCGCCGAGAGGGCGATGAGGGCGGGGACTGTGTCGGCGGCCGGCGATGAGTTACAGAGGTTGCCGCCGACGCTCGCGCGGCTCTGGATCTGCCAGCCACCGACGATCCGTGCCGCGTCGGCCAGGGCCGGATAGGCCAGCGGGATCTGCGGATGCTCGTAAATGCGATAGCAGGGCACTGCCGCTCCCAGGCGCAGGCCCGCCGCACCGCTGAAGGAAAGCTCCATCAGTTCGGGAATCTGCTTGAGGTTCACGACCAGGTCGGCAGCGCGCAGATGCTCGCGCAGCTGGACGATCAGATCGGTTCCACCGGCCAGCACCCGCGCCTGGCCCTTGCAGCCGGCCAGCAGCGCCGTGGCCTCTGCCAGCGACTGCGGTGATGCATAATCAAAGTCAGTCACAAGTTTTCCTCTGGCGAGCGACGTGCGGCCCCGATTCCCCGTAAACGCCGGCAGAATTCCTACTCGGCGGGCGAGGCTGCCGCCTTGCCCCCTGGTGTTGGGCCCGCAGGAGCCTCGCGCTCCCTGCGACTCCACAGAAAAAAACGTAACCGCCGCGGGAGGGTGCTGTCCAGTGGATTGGGCCCTGTCGGCGGCTGCTCCGGCGCGCGTTCCGCGGTTTCGAAAAAGCGAGGAGGCGACGCGCCTGAGCCGCGCGTCGCCTCGCAGAGAGACCCGGGGTGGTTGATCCGAGCGGGTCGTTTGTCGGCCTTTGGCTCAGGCAGTCACGCCCACGAGGGGCTCGCTGGCCATGCCATTCTTGTGGCCGTTGCCATTGAGGGTCGTGACGGCAAGGGCGGTCTCGCCGTGCTGGCTGAGGTCCAGGCCCTCGTGCTCCTGGCTCTCGTCCACCCGCAGGGGGATGATCAGATCCGTGATCTTGTAGAGCAGCAGCGAGCCGCCGAAGGCGAAGACGGTCACGATGCCAAGGGCCAGCAGGTGGTAGAGGAACGTCCTGGTCTCACCGTAGACCAGGCCGACGTCCTTGGCGAAGATGCCCGTGCAGATCATGCCGACGATGCCGCCGACGCCATGGCAGGGGAAGACGTCGAGCGTGTCGTCGAGCGTGGACTTGTTCTTGTAGTGCACGGCCATGTTGCTGATGATGCTGGCGGCCAGGCCGATCACGATGCTGTCGCGCACCGTCACGAACCCGGCGGCCGGCGTGATGGCCACCAGCCCGACCACCGCGCCGATGCAGGCGCCCATCGCCGACGGCTTGCGCCTGCGCATCCAGTCGAAGAACATCCAGCCCAGCATGGCACAGGCCGAGGCCGTGTTCGTGGTGGCGAATGCCAGCGCGGCCGACCCGTTGGCGGCGCCCGCCGAGCCGGCGTTGAAGCCGAACCAGCCGAACCAGAGCATGCCCGTGCCCAGCAGCACGTAGGGCACGTTGTAGGCCTCGTGCGCTTCTTTGGCGATGTGGCTCTGGCGCCGGCCGAGGATGATGGCTCCCGCCAGCGCCGCAAAACCCGCCGACATGTGCACCACGGTCCCGCCGGCAAAGTCCTTCACGCCCCACTTGAAGAAGATGCCCTGGGGATGCCAGGTCCAGTGCGCCAGGGGGCAATAGATAAACAGGCTGAAGAGCACCATGAACAGCAGATAGGCCGAGAACCGCACGCGCTCGGCAAACGAGCCGGTGATGAGCGCCGGTGTGATGATCGCGAACTTGAGCTGGAACATCGAGAAGACGAGGAGCGGAACCGTCAGCTTGAGGGCGGCCTCGCCGGTTCCCAGCGTCACCGGGGCGTCGCTCACGTTATCAAACATGAAGAACGACAGGGGATTGCCGATGAGTCCCCAACCGCCAAGGTCCTCGCCAAAGGCCAGCCCGAACCCGACGAACACCCAGAGCAAGCTGATGACACCCAGCGCGATCACGCTTTGCAGCATCGTCGAGACCACGTTCTTGAAGCCGACCATTCCTCCATAGAAGAATGAGAGCCCGGGCGTCATGAGCAGGACCAGCCCCGAGGCTGTGAGCATCCATGCGACGTCCCCGGAGCTCGATGGCATCCCCTGGCGGCAATGGGTGAGGCGCGGGTCGCGCGACCATGGCCAGAACGGCCAACCCAACCAGTAGCAGAAACGGTGTCACTGCGCGCTTCATGGGCACGTCCTTCTAACAAAGAGGCATCATCTGGTGGTACAACGGACTCCTCGCCCTCGGGCTGTCTTTTGAAGGTTTCCACGTTCAAAAGCACAAAACGTGGTATCGCAGACACTTACAGCTTTGTCAGGGGGGCTGCAACGCACCGCCAGAGGAGGAGAGGCTCACACGACGCACGCACCATCTGGCAACAAGTATGCCAGGACGAGCCGTGGCCTCGCTGCCGATGGATCACTCGCTTGATTGTCGATAGCCGAATGCCATCAATGAGCCAGAATCTGGCTCCGCGGATCGCCCGTGTCCCGGCTCGATCTCTCGGAGTGTCCAAGGTGACCAACGATTTTCTTGGACTTTTGAGCGGCCCGCAGAGACAGCCGGTGGTGATCGCGCATCGCGGGGCCTCGGCTCATGCCCCTGAGAATACGCTCGAAGCGGCCATCCTGGCCTACCGCGCCGGCGCCCGGGCCTGGGAGCTGGACGTTCAGCTTTCGCGTGACGGCGTCGCGGTCGTCTTCCACGACGAGACCCTGGTTCGTACGACGGATGCGGCCGCCCGTTTCGCCGGCGACCCCAGGCAGCGCAGCGGCTTTCTGCTGGCCGATTTCGACTGGACCGAGATCGCCACGCTCGACGCCGGTTCTTGGTTCACGGCCGCAAGCGACCTGACCCCCTGTGCCTCCGGGCCGATCCGCGTGCCGACCCTTGAGGAGGCCCTCGCGCTGACTGCCCGGCTGGACTGGCTGGTGAACGTGGAGATCAAGTCGTTTCCGGAGCATCCTTCGGGACTGATGGAGTCGGTCCTGGAGGTGATCGCCCGGACGGGGACAGCCCGGCGCGTCTTGCTTTCGGGGTTCGATCACCGGCAGATCGCCCGTGTGCCGGCTGCCATCGCCGCAGCGCCGGGTTCCCTGCGCGACGTCGCCCGCGGAATACTCATCGCAACCCCCCTGCACCGCCCGGAAGTCTATCTCGGTTCGATCATCGGCGGCCAGACGCTGCACCTGTCCGCGGCCTGCCTGGGTGCGGAATCGATCGCCTATCGCCGCAACCCCGGGCCGCAGTCGCTCTGGGTGAGTGACCTCCGGGCGATCCAGTCGATGGGGATCCCCGTGCTCGTCTACACCGTCAACGACACGCGCCGGGGAGGCGTTGCCGAGCACCTAGCGGAGCTGGGGGTTGCCGGCGTGTTCACCGACGACCCCGCGGCGATGAGCCAGCTCTTCGTCCTGTGCGCTGCCGAGAGTCGAGAAACCTCAGTGCCGGCCGGTGAGAGGCTTGCGGGACGCCTCGAGGACCGCCCCCACTTCTTGCCTTAGCGTCTCCAGCGCCTGGCGATCGGTGCGGGCCGCGTGGACGAGCCGGTTCTCGAGCTGTCGCCAGGTGATCGCGGCGTCGGCCAGGGCACTTGCCAGCTCCGCGAGTGGTGCCTTGCCGAGCAGGAGCTGCCGCACAAGCAGCAGGCGGGTGGTGAGCCTGCGCGCGTCGGCGGCCGTGCGCTCGCGCTGGGGCAGCCGGGGGTTCTCCGCGGCGATCCGATCCACCAGGGTGTCGAGGGAGCGGACGGGCGCATCGAACGCGGCGACGGCTGCTGGATCGATTTCCTTCGCCGGCGTTGCGGGCCGCGGCACGAGCTCGCGGGGAATCTGGAACTCGACCTCGAGGGCGTCGATCTGATCCTGGGCCGACCGCCAGAGCCGGAGCACATCACCGCCGAGCCTGCCGCGGCCCAGCGCGGTTGAGGCTCTGGGCCAGGTCGCGGATCGGGCGGAAGGCGAGCACCAGTTCCCGCTCGGTGGCCGGGTCGCTGGAGATCCGCTCGAAGCCCTGGATCAACTTCTGGAGCACGTCCACCTGCCGCACGAATGCCCCGAGGTCCTGTCGGCTTTGTGTCGCCGACGCAACGGCGGTTGTGATCGGCGCGATGCTGCTGGAAAGGGAGCGGGCCTGGTCCGCCAGGGTGGGGGTTGCGGGCACCGCGGTCCCCGCTCCCGCCGGGGTAAGAAGCGAGGCCATCTCCAGCAAGGGGCGAATCACGGCCATCACGCGGCTCATGTCCTCGAAGCTCACCAGGGCGCGCGAGGAGGCGGCCGGCAGCCGCACGAGCTGGTTCCTGACCTGGTAGTAAGCCAGCTCCAGGTCAGGGTAGACAAGCAGGGCGGCGCTGATGCGTTGATATTCCATGGGATAGTAACCCGCGGCCGCGGTGAAGGCGTCGGCCGCGTTCCAGAGCCGCATGATCGCGTTCAGCAGCAGGTACGACCGGGGGCTGTCCATCAGGTCGGAGCGCGCGTACAGGTACATCGACGTTGCTTCGAGGGAGACCAGCCGCCCGAGGTTGGGCAGGTCCGCCAGCGTGATATTGGTTGTCACGGACGGATCGCGGAACAGTGCCTGGTATTCCGTCGCGGGCGGCTGGGCCGAAGACGGGTGTGTGCCCGCCAGGCCGGCCAGCACAGCGAGCCCCGCGATACGCAGGTGGAATCGCCCGATCCTCGGGTTCCAGCGAGCCATCGGTTCACCCTCCGCCCAGGTTAGCAGCCGGAACTCGCGGCGATACGCGGCACCCGGCGGTTCCACGATCTGCTGTCTCCCACGAATCTATTATACCGCCGGGAACGAAACGGGGATCCTGAACAGGTTCGCAATCATTATTTGACAGGCATTCATAAGGTTGATGCGATCCTGGATGACCGGGAGGCCGCTCTTCGTGGGACACGATACCATTCGCGTCACTTTTTCTATCTGATGGACCAGGAATGGCACGATCGGAATCGTACCCCACGAGAATCGAATGGCACGATGGGAATCGTACCCCGCCAGGAGAGCGGCCAGGCAGGGCTCTCAGCCCCGGGCAAGCGAACGGCAATCCTGTCCAAGGACTTCCGCGGACCTGCCTGGTTTCGAGCGGTTTTCACTCGGATCGCAGACTGAGACCGGGGGGCAGGCATTCCTGCCTGCCGGAGCAGGCCTGTCCTGGCAGACAGGAATGTCTGCCCCCCTTTCCGAAACACAGAAACTGCCCGCAACGCGTCAGAAAACCGCTCTAGACGAACGGCCGGCCCTGGTTGCCGTACTGGAGTGGTGCGGGAAGCTGGGAGCTGCCCATGAGGAACTCGTCGATCGAGCGCGCGGCGTGGCGGCCCTCGGCGATGGCCCAGACGATGAGGCTCTGGCCGCGGGTCATGTCGCCGGCCGTGAAGACCTTGTCCACGCTGGTGCGCTTGTCCGCGTCAGCCTTGACGTTGCCGGCCGCATCAAGGTCCACGCCGAACTGCTCGAGCATGCCCTTCTTCTCGGGGCCGACGAATCCCATGGCGAGCAGGACCAGGTCGGCGGCGTAGGTCTTTTCGGAGCCCGGGACCTCGGCGAAGCGGGCGCGGCCGCCCTCAACCTTCATCTCCACCTGGACGGTCTCCAGGGCCTGCACGTGGCCCTGCTGGCCGACGAAGCGGCGGGTGTTGATGGAGTACTCGCGGACGCCGCCTTCCTCGTGCGCGGAGGAGACGCGGAAGACGTTCGACCATTGCGGCCAGGGATTGACCGGCGCCCGCAGGTCGGGCGGCCGGGGGACGATCTCGAACTGGTGCACGCTCTTGCAGCCGTGGCGATGGACGGTGCCCAGGCAGTCCGCACCGGTGTCGCCGCCGCCGATGATGATCACGTGCTTGTCGGCCGCGGAGATGAACTCGCCGTTGCAGGAATCGCCGGCCACGCGGCGGTTCTGCATGGTCAGGAACTGCATGGCCGGGTAGATGCCTGCCAGCTCGCGGCCCTCGATGGGCAGGTCGCGATACTGGGTGGCGCCTCCGCACAGGCAGACGGCATCGAACTGGTCCAGCAGCCGCTCGGCGGTGACATCCACACCAATGTTCACGCCGGCCTCGAAGACCACCCCCTCGGCTTCCATCTGGTGAAGACGCCGGTCGAGATGCCGCTTCTCCATCTTGAAGTCCGGGATCCCGTAGCGCAGCAGGCCGCCGATGCGGTCGGCGCGTTCGAACACGGTGACCGCGTGTCCGGCCCGTGCCAGTTGCTGGGCACAGGCGAGGCCGGCCGGGCCCGAGCCCACCACGGCGACGGTCTTGCCGGTGCGCACCGCGGGCGGCTGGGGCAGCACCCAGCCCTCGTCCCAGGCGCGCTCGATGATGCTGGCCTCGATCTGCTTGATGGTCACCGGGTCGTTGTTGATTCCCAGCACGCACGAGGCTTCGCACGGGGCGGGGCAGAGCTTGCCGGTGAACTCGGGGAAGTTGTTCGTGGCGTGCAGACGGTCGATGGCCAGCCGCCACTGCGCGCGGTAGACGAGGTCGTTCCAGTCGGGGATGAGGTTCCCCAGCGGGCAGCCCTGGTGGCAGAAGGGGATGCCGCAGTCCATGCAACGCGCGCCTTGCGCCTGGAGCTTGTCCTCGGGGAAGGGATGGTAGACCTCGAAGTAGTCGCGCACCCGCTCCTCGACGGGCCGGCGGTTCGGCAGCTCGCGTGGAATCTCGATAAATCCGGTTGGCTTACCCATGACTCACCTCCATCGGCATTGGCTCGGCGTCCTCGCGGGCCGTGTTCTCTGCCTGCTTCTGTTCTTGCAAGACGCGGCGATAGTCGAGCGGCATCACCTTGACGAACCGTGCGATCGCCTCGTCCCATTCGGAGAGCAACTGCGCGGCGACCGTGCTGCCGGTGTAGCCGGCGTGCTGGATCAAGAGGTCGCGCAGCAGCTCGATATCCTCAGGCTCGGTGACCGCCTCCAGGTCCACCATTTGCAGGTTGCAGCGGGTCCGGAAGTCGCCGGCCTCGTCGAGCACGAAGGCAACTCCGCCGCTCATGCCGGCGGCGAAGTTCCGCCCGGTGCCGCCGATGATCACGGCCGTGCCGCCGGTCATGTACTCGCAGCAGTGGTCTCCGGTCCCCTCGACGACGGCCAGGGCCCCGCTGTTGCGCACGCAGAACCGCTCACCGGCCCGGCCGCGGAAGAAGGCCCGGCCGCTGGTGGCCCCGTAGAGGGCCACGTTGCCGATGAGGACGTTCTCCTCCGGCACGAACGTCGCGGTCCTGGGCGGATAGACGATGATCTTGCCGCCGGAGAGCCCCTTGCCCACGTAATCGTTCGAGTCGCCCTCGAGCGACAGGGTGATGCCGCGCGGCAGGAAGGCGCCGAAGCTCTGGCCGGCCGAGCCGTGGAAATGCAGCCGGATCGTGTCGTCGGGGAGCCCGGCGCCGCCGTACCGGCGCGTCAGCTCGCTGCCCAGGATGGTTCCCACGGTGCGGTTGACGTTGCGGATTGGCAGTGTCAGCTCGACGGGCTCGCCGCGCTCCAGCGCCGGGGCACAGGCCGGAATGAGGGTCGTCACGTCGAGCGTCTCATCGATGCCGTGCTCCTGCGCCCGCATCTTGCGGATGGCGACGTCGGGGCCCATGTCGGGACGGTAGAAGATCTTGCTGAAATCGAGCCCGCGCGTCTTGTAGTGGTCGATGGCCGGACGCATGTCAAGCAGGTCGCTGCGGCCGATCATCTCGTCGATGGTCCGGAAGCCCAGCTCGGCCATCAGCTCGCGAACCTCCTGGGCGATGAACCGGAAGAAGTTCACGACGTGCTCGACCTGGCCGCGGAACTTCTCGCGGAGCTTGGGGTTCTGCGTGGCGATGCCGACCGGGCAGGTGTCCAGGTGGCAGACCCGCATCATCACGCAGCCCATCACCACCAGCGGGGCGGTGGCGAAGCCGTACTCCTCGGCCCCCAAAAGCGCGGCGACGACCACGTCGCGGCCGGTCTTGAGCTGCCCGTCGGTCTGCACGATGATCCGATCGCGCAGCTTGTTGAGCACGAGGGTCTGCTGGGTCTCGGCCAGGCCGAGCTCCCAGGGAACGCCGGCGTGCTTGATGGAGGTCAGCGGGCTGGCGCCGGTGCCGCCGTCATGGCCGCTGATGAGCACGACGTCGCTGTGCGCCTTGGCCACCCCCGCGGCCACCGTGCCCACGCCCACCTCGGCCACCAGCTTGACGCTGATGCGCGCCCGCGGGTTGCTGTTCTTGAGGTCGAAGATGAGCTGGGCCAGGTCCTCGATGGAGTAGATGTCGTGGTGCGGGGGCGGGCTGATGAGCCCGACGCCCGGCGTGGAATAGCGGACCTTGGCGATCCAGGGCCAGACCTTGTGGCCGGGGAGCTGCCCCCCCTCCCCTGGCTTGGCCCCCTGGGCCATCTTGATCTGGAGTTCATCGGCGCTCACCAGGTACTCGCTGGTCACGCCGAAGCGGCCGGACGCCACCTGCTTGATGGCGCTGCGCTTGCTGTCGCCGTTGGGCATGGGGTGGTAGCGCTCGGGGTCCTCGCCCCCCTCCCCCGTGTTCGACCGGGCGCCCAGCCGGTTCATCGCCAGGGCCAGGGTCTCGTGGGCCTCGGCCGAGATCGATCCGTAACTCATGGCGCCGGTGGCGAAGCGCTTGAGGATGGTGTCGACCGGCTCAACCTCCTCGATCGGCACGGGCCGGCAACGGTCGCCGCGGAACGTGAAGAGCCCACGCAGGGTGCAGAGCCGCTCGGTCTGCTGGTCCACCATCTGGGTGTACTTCTTGAAGACGTCATAGCGGCCGGCCGAGGTGGCATGCTGGAGCCGGAAGATCGTCTCGGGGTTGAACAGGTGATACTCGCCGTCGCGCCGCCACTGGTAATGGCCGCCCTCCAGCAGAAGCGGCGGGCCCACGTCGCGCGGGGCGTAGGCGTGCTGGTGGTGCTCCAGCGTCTCACGCGCGATCTCCTCCAGGCCGACGCCGCCGACCCGCGAGGCGGTCTTGTCGAAGTAGCGGGTGACGAATTCCTGGTTCAGCCCGATCGCCTCGAAGATCTGGGCGCCGCGGTAGCTCTGGATGGTGCTGATGCCCATCTTGGACATCACCTTCACCACCCCCTTCTTGATCGCCTTGCGGTAGCGGTAGATCGCGTCCTCGGAGGAGACCCCCTTGAGCAGCCCTTGGCGGATCATGTCGCCAAGCGTCTCAAAGGCCACGTAGGGGTTGATCGTCCCGGCGCCGTAGCCCAGCAGCAGGGCGAAGTGGTGCACCTCGCGGGCGTCGCCGCACTCGATGAGCAGCCCCGCGCGTGACCGCTGGCCCTTCCGCACCAGGTAATGATGCAGCCCCGAGCAGGCCAGCAGCGAGGGGATGGCCGCCATCTCCGCGGTGATGCCGCGGTCGGAGAGGATCACCAGGCTCGCGCCCGCGTCGATGGCGGCGCTGGCCTTCTCGAAGAGCGACTGCAAGGCTTGCTCCATCCCGGCCGCTCCCTCCGCGGCCACGAAGAGTATGGGCAGCGTCACCGAGGTGAAGCCGCGCCAACCCTCGAGCTGCTTCAGCCGCGCCATCTGGTCGTTATCCACGATGGGCAGATCCAGCGCGATCTGGCGGCAGGTCTCGGGCCTGGGATCCAGCAGGTTCCCTTCGCCCCCCGCACCGGTGAAGACGGAGGTCACCAGCTCCTCGCGGATGGCGTCCAGGGGCGGGTTGGTCACCTGGGCAAAGAGCTGCTTGAAGTAGCCGAAGAGGGGCTGGGCCCGGTCGGAGAGCACCGCCAGGGGCGTGTCATTGCCCATCGAGCCGATCGCCTCCTCGCCGTTGGTTCCCATCGGCGCCAGGATGAACTTCAGGTCCTCCAGGGTGTAGCCGAAGGCCTGCTGGCGCTGGAGCAGCGTGCGCGGTTCCGGCTTGGGGAGGTCCGGGGCCGGCGGCAGGTCCTCCAGCGACGCCATGTATTCCCGCAGCCACTTGCCGTAGGGCTTGGCCGAGGCGATCTGGTGCTTGAGCTCGTGGTCATCAACGATGCGGCCCTGCTCCAGATCGACCAGGAACATCTTGCCGGGTTCGAGCCGCCCCTTCCTGAGCACGTTCTCCGGAGCGATCTCCAGGGCACCGACCTCTGAGGCCATGATCACCCGGTCGTCCCTGGTGACGACGAATCGGCTGGGCCGCAGGCCGTTGCGGTCGAGCACCGCGCCGATGTTCTTGCCGTCGGTGAAGGCCACCGAGGCCGGGCCGTCCCACGGCTCCATCAGGCAACTGTGGTATTGATAGAAATCTTTCTTCACCTGCGACATGGATTCATGATGGTCCCAGGCCTCGGGAATGAGCATCATCATCGCGTGCGGCAGGCTGTAGCCGGAGCGCACCAGCAGCTCGATGGCATTGTCCAGGCAGGCCGTGTCGGAGAGCCCCTCGCGGATGATGGGCCGCAGCTTGGCGATGTCGCCCGGCTCGTAGAGCGGCGAGTCGAAGAGCGCCTCGCGAGCGACCATCCAGTTGATGTTCCCCCGCAGCGTGTTGATCTCGCCGTTGTGCGAGATCATGCGGTACGGGTGGGCAAGCTGCCAGCTCGGGAACGTGTTGGTGGAAAACCGCGAATGGAACATGCAGATCGCGCTGGTGAGCAGCGGATCGCCCAGGTCGTCGCGGAAGTACTCGGCCACCTGGCCGGGCGTGAGCATTCCCTTGTAGACCACCGTGCGGCAGGAAAGGCTGGCGAAGTAAAAATACTTGTGATCGTCGAGTCCTGACTCGGCGATCTCGGCCTCGAACCGCTTGCGGATGACATAGAGCTTGCGTTCGAAGGCGTCGGAACCGGTGATGCGCGGCCCCCGGCGCAGGAGCGCGTGGAACATGCGCGGCTCCACGGTGCGAGCGCTGGCACCCAGGGGCGAGTTGTCCGTCAGGAGCGGCCGCCAGCCCAGGAAGACCTGGCCCTCCTCGGCGACGATCTTCTCGAAGACCTCCATGCCAAAGGTCTGCTGGGCGGGATCGGGAGAGGTGAAGAACGCGCCGACCGCGTAGCTGCCGGGCTCTCCCAGGCTGATTCCCAGCGCCTTGCAGCGCTCGAGCAAGAGCTGGTGAGGAATCTGGATCAAGATTCCCGCACCGTCGCCGGTGTTGTTCTCGCAGCCGCAGGCGCCGCGGTGGTCCATGTTCACGAGCGCCTGCAAGCCGTCGCGGACAAGCCGGTGAGACTTGCGGCCCTTCAAGTCAACAATGAACCCCACACCGCAACCGTCATGCTCAAGACTGGGACAGTAAAGACCCTGGGCTGGAGGTAAACCGGGTACCATGATCGGCGTCCTTCCACGACACTTCGTGCTAGCGGGCTGTCACAAGAAAAGAATGGCCATCACAATTGCGCAATTCATCACGGATGGTGCCGCCGGTCTCCCCGACCCAGGGAATGACTGGCAGAGCAGGTTGCAGGGATGAGGCCGTCGGGTCCGTGCGGTCCGGTGGACCAGCCCGCCTCGCGAGGACCGGCCGGCGTCTTGGCGGACCCGGCCGCCAGGCCGGGTGCCGAGTCAGCGGATCCCGCTGCCGGGCGGGAGAGAGCAACGCCCGACGGCCGCGGATCAGTGAGGCAGGGCCGCCGGCAACCGGCGCTCCGCCTCGGCTTCCGAGCCCGCCAGGTTGGAACCGGTCAGCAGTTCCAGGAACCTCGCGGCGGTCACGTCGAGGTTGTCGTTGCGGCGGTGGATGATCGCCAGCGGGCGATTGAGCTGGTACTTCGGGTCCTGCCCCTGGATTTCGAACGGCCACCAGCGTGCCCGCGCGCACCTCGCGGGCCAGGGAAGGCTCGGGCAAGATCGAGACTCCGGCGGGGATCTCCACCGCCCGCTTGATGTTCTCGATATTGTCAAATTCGAGCACGACTTCAACGTTCACGTCATGGTGGCGGAGCGAGCGATCAATGGCGCGGCGGATCGAGAGCTCGCCGTCGAAGGCGACGAACGGCTCGCCATCCAGCTCGCGGATATCGACCGCGTCCAGCGCGGCGAACCGGTGCGAGGGGTGGACGGCCAGGCTCATCACCTCGTCACGCCAGGGAATCACCGCCAGCTCCGGCCACTTCCGCGGGTAGGAGATGAGCCCGAGGTCGGCCCCTCCGCCCGCCACGCGCTCGACCACGCGCGTGGGATGCAAGTACTCCAGCCGCACGCTCGCCTCCGGAAACCTCTCCTCGAAGGTCCGGACGTACTGGCTCATGTGGTGCATGCCGACGGAGTAGATCGAGGCCACACCCACCGTTCCAACCACCTTGTGCTCACCAACCAACGTTTTCACGCGGTTTTCCAGCTCGATGTAACGCCCGACCAGCTCCTTGCAGCCTTCGTAATACACCTTGCCTTGACCGGTCAGAACCAGCGGGCGCTTGGAACGGTCAATCAGCTTCACCCCCAGCCGCAGCTCAAGCTGATGCACCGCCTGGCTCGCCGAGGATTGGGAGATGTTGTTCTCCGCCGCCCCGCGCGAGAAACTCGCCCAGCGCACCACGTCACAGAATATCTTCAGCGACTCGAGCTGCATTAATCTCTACCGATTCGTAGTTCTTCGATACTGCGCACGAACAGTTATCAGATTTCATAATAGTAAAGGGCTTGCACCGTGACCAGTCAAGCCACTTCTACCCAAAATGCGCATTTTTTTTCCGGGGCCATCTCGACTTAAACCGCAGCCACAGTACCAATTATGGTGTTATGCCTGACTGCATGGCTGTGTCGTGATGGGCTCGACCGCCTCGCAACGCCAGGTCACAGGGTCCGTGAAAAAAAGATTTCTGTATCGCTTTGCCCGGACATGGCACTAATGGGGAAACGGGACGCGGAGGGGGCATCATGCTACGAAGACGCGGGGGCGTGCAGATTGCCAGGGACCTGGACGTGCTCATGCAATGCGGCACGCTCACCGGCCTGAGCGACGAGCAATTGCTGGCGCGGTTCCTGGACTGCCCGGAAAGGTCGGTGGCCGAGGCTATCCTCGAGCGGCACGGGCCGCTGGTGCTCTCCGTCTGCCGGCAGTTGCTCAGCGACCCGAACGACGTGGACGACGCCTTCCAGGCGACCTTCCTGGTGTTCCTGCGCAAGGCCGCAACGATCAAGCGGCCGGGGAGCCTGGCGTCCTGGCTGTACGGGGTCGCGTACCGCACCGCCGCAGCGATCCGCCGCAAGCCCGCGCCGGTCCGCATGCTGGCGGATCCCCTGCAAGACACCAGCACCAGCACCATCCAGGAACAGGAGGAACTCTGTCTGCTGCACCAGGAGATTGACCGCCTGCCCGAGAAGTACCGGCAGCCGATCGTCCTGTGCTACCTCGAAGGACTCACGCACGATGACGCCGCGGCGCGGCTGTGCTGGCCCATCGGCACGGTGCGCGGGCGGCTGGCCCGGGCCCGCGACAAGCTTCGCGACCGGCTGGACCGGCGCGGGGCGAGCTTGACCGCCGGCATGCCCTCCGTGCTGGCACGGCTGCGCTCCGGCCCGTCATCCTTGCCCGATGCACTGCTCCGCTCGACCGCGGCCTTGCTCGATCACGGTGTCTCACTTCGCCTTTCCCATCTTGCACAGGGAGTTGTCTTCACCATGTTCATGAACAAGCTCAGATGGGTGCTGATGGGGCTGTCTGCCTCGGCCCTGGTTCTTCTTGCAGCCGGAACGGGCCTGCGCCATCGCCAGCCAGACGGCGAAAAAGGCAGCCGATGATGGCGCTTCGCGGACCGGTGAGAAAAGCGCCAACGAGCAGCGGATCCCGCTCACAAGGCACTCAATGACCTGCCCAAGGGGGCGGTGTTCGAGAATGGACTTGTGGATGTCGATCAACTCGCTGACCGGCTGGAAACACACAGAGTGGAAGCGGAGCTGCTGGAGATCAAAACATCGGATCTCAAGGCAGCCGTTCAGCGTCAGCTCCAGGCGATCAGGCAGTGGGAAACGCCCTTTTATGGAGGAATAGGGGGAGGGATGGGTGGAGGTATGGGTGGAGGTATGCCCCAGGTCACACCTGAGGAGCGAAAGAAGATCGCCGAGGAAAGCCGCAAGAGGCTTGACGATCTCAAGATGGGAACCGAGCAGGCGATCCAGGAGTACAAGGAAGGCCGTCTTGAACTCGCGCGTCTGAAGCGCCGGATCGCCCAGGAATCGAGGGCCCTCAACCAGCCGGCGACGGACTCTGATCCGGCCAGCGTGATCCGGCGGCTGGAGAGCCTTGAATCGAAGGTGGAGCAGATCCTCCAGATCCTGGCGAAGGGAAAGGGCTAGCGCTAATACCGTTGAGATCGTGTTCACAATAATGAGGCAAGAGATTTGTGAACAACTTGTTCCCACGCTCTGCGTGGGAACACCGGTCGGGACGCTCAGCGTCCCATGGATTTCCCAGCCTCGGCCCGGGCCCAATCGACGCGGAGCGTCGCAGACGGCATTCCCACGCAGAGCGTGGGAACGAGGGACAAACTTCTGCCTGCACTCAACTGATCGCTATTTCAACGGTACTGGGTTAGCTCTGCGAAAGGGTCCCCCGCACCTCACTTCTCCGTCCGAACTGAAGGAAAAAGGGCGGCGTCCTGGCCGGTGGGTCGGGCGTGCCCTATTCCTGCTCCCGCCCGCCATTCTCCTCGCCGTTCTCATCTTCCTCGCCCTCGCCCTCGCCCTCGCCCTCGCCTCCACCGTTTCCGCCTTCGGCCTGGTCGAGTTCTTTCTCCGCCTCCTCGGGGTCACGCGGTTCTGACGGGTTCCCGTGAATCATGAGTGCGTAGAGCGCGGGAACGACGAAGAGCGTGGCCGGCTCGCCCGCGATCAGGCCGCCGAGGATGGCCCGGCCCAGCGGTGCATTCGCTTCGCTCCCCTTCTCCAACGCCAGCGCGGTGGGGATCATCGCGAAGAAGGCCGCCAGCGCGGTCATGGTGATGGGGCGGACCCGCATCTCGGCCGCCTTGCGAATGGCCTCGATGGGCGAGAGCCCTTCCTTCTTGCGCTGTTCCTGGGCCACGTCGGTCATCAGCACGGTGTTCGCGACCTTGATGCCAACGCTGAAGATGATGCCGATGAGCGACTGCACGTTGAGCGACGTCCCCGTGAGAAAGAGCACCGGCCAGACGCCAATGAGGATGAGCGGGACGGCAATCAGCACGCACAGCGGCACCAGGAATGACTTATCAAGCGATACCATCATGAAATAGATGATGACCACGGCCAGCGAGAGGCCGATGCCCAGGTTCTGGAACGTCTGCATCATGCCCGAGTACTCGCCGCTGAGCTCGATCTCGGTGCCTTCGAGGGTCTGCTGGCCGTCCGAGTCGGGATCGAAGGCGTCCCACCGCGTGCCCGCGTCCTGGCCACCGCGGGACGACTCCTGCGGATGAAGCTTGCCAAAGTGCCCATCGATCGCGTCGTAAATGTCGTTGGCCACATGCCCGAGGTCGCGGCCGTGGACGCCGACATTCAGGTCGATGGCCGGCGAGATGTCGACGTGATCGATCTCCGTCGGGATGCTGCTGCGGCGCAGCTTCACGAGCGTGCTCAAGAGCACCGGCGCCGGGTTGCCGTGATCGGCGTTGCGCTCGAGTCCCGGGACGATGCCGGGCGGGCCCTCCACCACCACCCGGCGGTCGTGCTTGCTCTGGTTGATGCCGGTGATCGGCACGTCGAGCAACGTTTCCACGGAGTGCACGCTCGCCAGCGGGTACTGCACGCCCACGAAGTACTGGTTGCCGCTCACGCTATCGATCCAGAAATTGCGCTTGTTGTACTGGATGCTCGAATTGAAAGCCGCGATGACGCACTTCATCACCTCCTCCTGGGTCAGCCCCAGGTCGGCCGCCTTGGCCCGGTCCACGTCGATGATGTACTCGGGGTAATCGAGCCGCTGGAGGATCCGGCAGTCGACCACGCCCTCGATATTGGCGACCTTGCGGCGGACCGCGTCGGCGATCTTGTGCGCCATCTCTTGCTTCTTGCCCGTGACGCGGATGCTGATGGGAGTGGTCTTTCCCTGGTTGAGCGCGCCGCGGATCAGGCCGCCGGCATTGAAGGCGAACTCCAGGTCGTGAAACTGCTCCTGTGTGGGAAACGCCTTGCGAAGCTGATCGGCATACTCGTACGACCCTTTTTCCCGCTGTTCGGTGAGCTGCACGCGGACGACCGTATCCATCTTGCCGGCGTTGGGCGTGTACGCCGCCGAGAAGTCGGGCGTGACGCCGATCTCCGAGACGAGGATCTTCAGGTCCTTGGGCGGGATCTGCTGCTTGATGAAGTCTTCCACCTGGGCGATGCGCCGGTTGGTCACTTCCAGGCGGGTGCCGCTGGGGGCCCGGACGTAAATCTCGAACGCGCCCGCGTCGGCCTGGGGGAAGAATTCCCGGCGCAACGGCAAGGTGAGGCCCAGCAGCACCAGCGCCAGCAGGCCGTAGCCGACGATCACCGTGATCCAGCGATGATCCAGCACCCAGTCCAGCATCTTGCCGTATTCCTTGATCCAGTCATCGATGAGCCGCTGCCAGCGGTCGAACGCTCTGCCGATGAAACCGCGCCGGCCGCCCGTTTGCGCTTCCTGCTCCTGCTTTGGCTTCAGCCAGGCCGCGGCACACGTAGGAATCAGCGTTCGCGAGAGGATGTAGGCCGTCGTCATGGCGAACGCGACCGACAGGGTCATGGGCATGAAAAGGAACGAGCTCATCCCCGGCATGATCGCCAGCGGCGAGAGCACCAGCAGCGTGCTCAGGCTGGAGACCAGTTCCGGAAGGGCAACCTCGCTGGCCCCCTTCAGCGCCGAGACGTTCGGCGGCAGGCCCTGCTCAAGGTGCCTGTCGGTGTTCTCCAGGCAGATGATGGCGCTATCGACCATCGGCCCGATCGCCAGGGCCAGCCCCGAGAGCGTCATCACGTTGATCGACTGGCCCGAGAGGTTCAGGAAGATGATCGCGGAGAGCACGGAAAGCGGGATCGTCATCACCGCGATGGCCGTCATTCGCCAGCGGCCCAGGAACATGAGGATCGTCAGCGAGCACAGCCCGGCGCCAAGGATCCCCTCGGTCGCCAGGCTCGAGATCGCCTGCCGCACGTAGACGGACTGGTCCATGATCACCTCGAGCCGGCAGGCGCGGGTGAGGCGCGACTCGATCTCCGGCAGCTTCGCGCGGAGCTGGTCGATGACGCGCAGCGTGCTGGCACCTTTCTGACGCATGACCGGAATGTACACCTGCTTGCGGCCGTCGACGCGAACGATCGTGGTCTGGATCATGGCGTCGTCGGTCGGCTCGGCCACGTCGCCCACGAACGCCCGGTTGCCGTGCTCCGTGCGAAGTGGAATCTCCACCATCTTCGGCACCGTCTCGAACATCGAGTTGCTGTCGAGAAAGTAGTCCATGTCGCCGACGATCAGCTCTCCGGTGGGCAGGAAGATGTTGGACATCTCGACCGCCCGCAAGACGTCGATGGGCGCCATGTTCCGGGCCTGCATCCGCTCGCGGTCCATGTACACCTGCACGGCGCGGATCTTGCCGCCGAAGACCACCGGCGAGAGTGCGCCGCGGATCGTCATGATGCGGTTCCGGACCTCGTACCGGCCAATATCGTAGAGAGTCTTCTCGTCGGCCGAGGGGCTGTTCAGTGCCACCAGGGCGGCGGGCGTCGTGCTCGTCGGGTCAAAGGGCATGACGACCGGCGGCAGAGTCCCTGGCGGCAGGTTCGCCAGCACCGACTGCGCCCATGAGAGCACCGAGGATGTGGCCTCGCCTTCGGTGATGTTCTCGTAGAAGTAATCGCGAACGACGCTGACCCCGAGAATCGACCGCGACTCCTGGCGGCGCAGGCCGGCCGCCATGTCCGTCCACCGCTCCATCCGGTTGGTGATGTCGCGTTCGACGTTCCGCGGAGGCATTCCGCTGTAGAACGTCATCACCTGCACCGCCGGGCTCTTGAAGACCGGCAAGATGTCAATCGGGATGAGCGAGACCGAGATGCCGCCCAGCAGGACGATCGCCAGCGCGAAGACGGTGACGGCCCAGGGGTTCATCATCGAAGCCCGGATCAGTCCTCTCATGATTCACCTCGGCAGCAGCGCGACAGAACAGCCCCGGCGCGCACGGCGAACGCGGCTTCCTGTCCGCGAACACTCCACATGCGGCGAGACGAACGATGGGTGAAATGCAGAAGCAAAAGATGGGCCATTTCCAAAGAAGTTGGCCGCGCGGCACGGCGCCGGACTTCCCCGAATTCGAGAGTGTCTTCATGTCTCCGGATCTGGACTCGTCGATGAATCTGGGCGCAAGATTTGCTCGGCTCACCTGATGCGACCGGAGAGACCCTGGAGCGTGGAGCATCCGCCGGCAAACCTGCCGGAGCAGGCGCAGGCTCGGTCCCCGCGTGGGTCGCAGAAAAGGGGCTGCCAGCGTGGCCAGCAATGCGAAACGCCGTTCCTCGCGAGACATGGATTCCGAGCGTGATGTCGACCAGCCGGACGACCGCGATGCTCCGGAAGCGGCGGATTCCGGCTGGAGCTGGACGAGCATCACGCTGGTGATCCTGGTGGTCGCGGCCGTGGCGGCTGGCGGCTACTGGTGGTACAGCAGCAGCCAGCAGCAAGATTCGTCGCAAGACCAGGGCTCCTCGGGGCAAGGCAGCTCCCAGAACAGGGCCGCGCTCTGGGTCAAGTACGTCACTCCCCACCAGGGAGGATTGGTGCGGACCACCACTCAGCCCGGGACGCTGCATGCCTTCCAGTACGCGGACCTCTATGCCAAGGCCTCGGGTTACCTGCGGGCACAGGTCGTGGATATTGGCGATACCGTCGAGAAGGGCCAGGTGCTTGCGGAGATCTATGATCCCGAACGGCAGCAGGCCGTCGAGCTCGCCGCCGCCGAGGTCGAACGCTCCAAGGCGGCGGTGCAGCAGGCCCAGGCGAGAAAGACTTCCGCGGAGGCCGCCGTGACGGCCGCCGAGGCCGCGATCGCGGTCCGGCAGACCGAGGTCAGCCAGACCGCGGCCATCCGCCGCTTCCGCGAGAAGGAGTACCTGCGCTACATGCAACTGGCGCGTCTCCAGACTGTGGACCAGCGCGTGGCCGATGAACGGCAGGAAGACTTCGAGGGTGCCAAGGCTGCCGAAGAGCGCGCTCGCGCCGCGGTCAAGGCGGCCGAGGCCGAGCTCGCGCGCAACGTTGCCCTGGTGATCACCGCCGAGGCCGACATCCAGCGCGAACGCGCCGAGCAGCGCGTCGCCGAAGCACGGCTGGCCCAGGCCACGATCCTGGCGCAGTACATGCGACTGATGTCGCCCTACACGGGCGTGGTGACGGAGCGCCAACTTTCACGATGGTGATTTCATCCGCGACGCCGTCCGAAGCAACGAGCTCCCGATCCTGCGCATCGCGCGTACGGACCTGATGCGCGTCGTCGTTTACGTTCCCGATCGCGATACGCCCTTGCTCGATCGCGGCGATGAGGCAGTCGTGCGGATCGACGCTCTGGGCGGTGAGGAATTCAAGGGAAAGGTGGCGCGCTTCTCCGAGCAGGAGCTGCCGACCAACCGCACGATGCGTACCGAGATTGACCTTCCCAACCCCTCCGGACGGCTGCGACAGGGAATGTACGGGGCGGTGTCCATCCTGCTGGAGCCGCCGAGCAACGACCTGACCATTCCGTCCAAGGCGCTTCATCAGCAAGAAGCCGGTGCCGGGTCCCTGTACGTCGTTGAGGACGACAGGGCACGGAAGCGGCCAGTGCGTATCGGACGCGACGACGGCATCCGCGTCGAGGTGCTCTCCGGCCTGTCCAGGGACGATCGGGTCATCATCTCCTACACGGGCTCCATCGAGGACGGCGAGCCAGTGCGCGCCGAGGAAGCCGGCGAGGTCGGAGGCGAGGACCAGGGAAGCAAGGCCTCCGGCGGCGGCCTTGGCCAGCAGCGCGAGAAGAGTCAAGAAAAGGGCAAGAGCAAGGGGTCCTGAGGCGGTAGAGTGTTCATGACTGCGCCCGCCGCAGAGGATCCTCAGGCACGTTCAGGAAACGGCCAGAGGGTGGCGGACTTCGGGCAGAACCTGGAATACCAGCACCGCGAGTGGGCCGTGCAGCGCGCCGGCTGGGTCGTCATCGCCGTTCTGATTCTCGCCGCGCTCGCGGGCCTGGCGGGCGATGGGCCGCTGAGCCATGCCAGCATCCGCTCGGCGGACGGGACACTGATTGCCGGGTACGAGCGCATCGCCCGGGCGGGCAATACGAAAAGGCCAGGCACGCAATCTTCCGGGAGGGGGCAACTTCGCGTGGACCCCACGGACAGGGCTCCTGGCGCGGCGGGACAACGCATTCAAGCGGCCGCAATGCCTTACGGCTCGTGTTTCGCCGGCCCACCCGGGCGGGTCTGCTGCGCCTGGGGCTGGCTGTCCAGACGCTCGCGCAGCTCGCGGATCTCCTGGCGCAGCGAGTGGATCGTCTCGTCTTGCAGTTCCTCGCGTGTGCGACGCAACCGCGGCAGGTATCGCCAGTAGTACGATGCCACGCCGATGAAGAAGAGCAACCAGGCGGCGGTATAGATCGCTCCGGCCGCGATGGAGAACGCCGTCGCATCCTTGTCGAACGGGACGGGGCTCCCGAGGGTGTGCGAAGCCAGCACCGGAAAGACAGCGGCCGCGACCAGAAGGGCGCCCACAACGACACGCTTCACCAGCAGCTCGCGGGCTTCAGCATGTGCCAGTCGATGTTCCAGTTGCATACGATGCTCCTCGTAACGTGGGGTGTGCAGGCATTCGTCCTGCTTTAACAGCCTCGATCCAGCAGTATCCGGTGGTAGCGAGTCAGCCATCTTCGCGCTCCTCGAGTTCGATATGACGACGCAGCGCGGCCCTTGCGTAGTGCAGCCGCGATTTTACGGTCCCGGGACTGCACCCGAGAACGCGCGCGATGTCGTCAATGCTCATGTCTTCAAGAAAATGCAACGTGAGGACCCGGCGCTGGTCCACCGACAGCAAACGGAGTGCGGAGTGCACCAGGTCGGCGGCGTCGAAGGCCGATTCCGGCACTTCGCCGTTGGTCAGTTCGTCCTCGGGGAGCGATTCGAGGTCGACCCACTGGCGATTGCTCCTCAGGGCCGAGATCGACTGGTCGTGGGCGATGCGGTACAGCCACACCCGGAAGGCACGCGGTGATTGCAAGCGCCGCAGGTTCCGGTGCACGTGCAGCCATACACCCTGGAGCACGTCGAAGGCATCCTCACTTTCGTTCAGCATTCGCCGAATGAAGTAGAGCAGCCGGCGATCGTACCGCTCGACCAGGGCACGGAACGCATTGCCGTCTCCCTGTTGAGCCAGGAGCACGAGCGTGGTCTCTTCTGCTTGCTGGGGGCTATCCGCCATGGGCGCATTCCGCCATTGACACCCGCGGGACGAGCCGGGCCGGATGTCGGCCACCGGCCCGAGCGGCGGAGTGTGCGGGACGCCGCCCATCATCAAGGTCGCCACGAACCCCGCGCAGGTTCAATGCCATCGCGGAATCCCGCCGGCAAACCGGAAAAGTCGCAGTAAGTCCTCTGGTGTGATCACGCTGTGACGGGCATTCCGAGTACGCATGAGCAGTCGAAGAGGCAGTCCAGGACCGTCGGTGATGACCGCGCGCGGCCGCCTGCATGGCCAGGCTCGCCGCGAGTCAGGGAGGGGGCGGTGTCCGTACCCGAGAGGAGAGCGAGAGGCCGTGCGCGGTTCCGCGTGGTCTGACTTCCGCCTGCGCAGGATCCAGAGCGGGAAGGCGTCCTCTCAGTTCGACTGGCCGTGCTGCGGCCGCTTTGTTCGCAGAACATACATCAACCACTGCTCATTGTCTTCTCAATCCAGGATACACTGACTGCCTCTCTGCTTCTCACGCGACGCCGTTCCGACCCCTCGTGATTTGTGGAGGCCGTGCTGCTCTCGCCGCCACGATCGAGGGATCTCTGCGCTCTCACTGCGTCTCGAAAGGAGTGGATTGTGCGCGTCGCTTGCTTCGATGTCTCATATCTACTTGCGTGTGCATTCCTGACGGCGGCTCTGGGCTGCCCGTGCGGGTGCGATTCCAGGCCCGCGGAGGGCACGGTGATCCAGGAGACTGGCACTGTCACTGAGAAGCAGAAGTCAAAGGTGGAAAGCCACTACGTGGACCGTCACAAGAAAGCTCAGACGAAGGAGCCAGTGACCCAGCGGCGAAGATGAGGTTCAGCGCGAACCTCGGTTCGTGAAGTGTACGTGATAGCGGCCGGGATCCTGATTGCTCTCCGGAAAGGCGGCGCTATGCTTCCGCACGGAAGCCACGCAACCGTTCGGCGCCCCCTCCGGCCGAACCGTGATTTCCACAAGCTGAGGTGGAAGCCTGACGCAGGGCACGATCGGCAATGCGCCCTGTGGAGTTTCGCTACGAACGTGTGGGCTCTTACCTGGATCCGTCATCGACAAGGGGGGTTCCATGTCCACCAGTCGGAAACCACCGGACTTTTCACCATCTGGAAGTCCTACGGCCTCCAGAGCGTCACCGATGGTTCGAGCAATACCATGGCGTTCGCCGAGGCGCTCACCGGAAGGGGCGGCAACGGCTACAACAGCAGCGGTCCGAACGGAGGTAACGGCTCGCAATACCGCGGGAATTTCGTCTTCATTCAATCTTCCACCCCTATTTTCCGCAGATCGCGATGCGATTTTCTCCGAATTTCTTTTCGCGCCGGTTGGCGGTAGCCGTTCAACGGCAATCCTCCTTCTTGCGGGCGACCGCCCAGCCAATCCGCCCAGCCCGGCGACCGTCCCCGTCCTGGCCTGAATCTCCCTCCAATTCAGTATCTCTGACGCCGCACTCTTCGCTCCTGTCCTATCCCCTGTCAATGTCCAGCCACCGCGCCCGACGTCTTCCGCCGCGACTTGCGGCAAGCACCCTTGACGTAAGTCGCGCGGTACCCGATTTACGTCAAGATCTTCCGAGATAACTATTTTTAATAATTGCTCTCAGCGTGACGACTTCCTGTCCCCGGCAATCATGCCCCTGGAAACTGCTACGGGCCGGCTCCCGAAGCACCGGCGGCGGTGGCCCCCCATCTGTCGTGCTCTCACCCCGCAAGACCACCAGGAGTCAGATCCGTGAAACGACCCCTCCTCAAGACGCCGCCGCTGGGCGACACTGCCCAAGCTGCCTGTCGGACCCTCCACTCCACCTCGGCTTGCTGCCCATCCTCAATCGCTTGCTCACACGGTTGCGACTGGAACCGATCCTCCGTGACGATCTGCCCCCGGAGGATCGGCGATCGCGGATTGCCCCGGCACAGGGACTGATGGTCCTGCTCAAGAACTTGCTGCTCTCCCGCGAACCGCTCTATGGCGTCCCTCAGTGGCCCACTCGTTGCGACGCGGCTGCGTTGGGACTGGCGCCCCAACAGTTCGCCGCCCTCAATGATGACTGTATCGGCCGCTGTCTGGACCAGCTCTTCCGCAGTGACTGTGGTTCCCTCGCCTTGGCGGTCGCCACCCAGGCCGTCGCGGAATTCGACGTCGAGTTGGATGAACTGCACAACGCCTCGACCACGGTGACCTTCTCCGGAGCGTACCTGGACGCGGCCCAGGAGATCAAACGCCGTGGGCAAACCCGACTGGCGATCACTTGGGGGCATAACAAGGACCACCGGCCCGATCTCAAGCAGTTGCTCTTTCTGCTCACCGTGGCCCAGGACGGTGGGGTCCCGGTCTACTTCCAGGCCAAGAGCGGTAGCGTCGTCGACGACCGGACCCATCGCGCCACCTGGAACTTGCTCTGCAAGCTCACAGGACGGCGCGATTCCCTCTACGTGGCCGACTGCAAACTGGCCAGCACCGAGAACATGACCTACGTGCACGGTCATGGTGGGCGGTTTCTCACCGTCCTGCCCCGTACCCGGTCGGAGGACCGCCTCGAGGCATTGTCCGGAGGCCGGGTCCGGTGGCGATGGGTTCACGACAGGTACGACGAGGAGGGAAAACTCGTCGAGCGGTACCGCGTCAGCGAGCCGGCGGCGACCAGTGACGAGGGCTATCGGCTGGATTGGTATCACAGCACGCGCAAGGCGGAACTGGACGCCCTGGCCCGAACGCGGCAACTCGAACGGACCATGAACGATCTGGCGGAGCTCCAGCAGAAGCTGACTTCCCCACGGACACGTTACCGCCAACGAGCCAGGGTGACCGAGGCGGTGGAGACGATCTTGCAAGCCCGCGGGACGACGGACCGGATTGAGGTGACGATCGATGAGCGCGAGGAGGAGATCT
The DNA here is from genome assembly GCA_963833985.1 of uncultured Planctomycetaceae bacterium. Lineage (GTDB taxonomy): Bacteria > Planctomycetota > Planctomycetia > Isosphaerales > Isosphaeraceae > Aquisphaera. Next base: position 2,017,915 of record CAWIAD010000001.1, on the reverse strand, counting down.
TCCGCCAAGAGCGGCGGGGCCGACCCAATGACCAGACGAAGTATCGGCGGGAGGTGAAGAGTCGCTTCGAGCTGAGGTACGAGCTGAACCACGCGGCGTTGGCCGCGGAAGCGGTGAGTGACGGGGTCTTCCCGTTGATCACCAACGACCGGAAGCTCTCGGAACAGGCGTTGCTGCTGGCGTACAAGGGTCAGCCGGTGATCGAGAAGCGCTTCGAGCAGTTGAAGACGGAGTTCGAAGTGGCCCCGCTCTTTCTCAACGAGGTGAGTCGAATTCAGGCCTTGTTGTGCCTGTATTTCTTGCTGCTGCTGGTCCAGGCGTTGTTAGAGCGGGAGTTGCGGCGAGCGATGACCCGGCACCAGGTGGAGAGCTTGCCCTTGTATCCGGAGGACCGATCCTGCCGCCACCCGACCACCCCGCAACTGATCGAGCTGTTCGAGAACGTGCAACGCCACCGCTTGGTAGTCGGGAAGAAACCTCCGGTGGTCTTGACGACCAAGCTGACCCGGCTGCAACGTCGGATCCTGGGGTTGCCGGGCATGCGGATGGCCTACGACAATTGACCTGGTAGGGCGTCGGAAACTTGGAGAGAATCTGCGCAGGATGTACAGAAAGTAGGACTCCGCACTTGCGGAATCCTTAGTGGGCAACGCGTTTGTTTTACCGGCCGCAAGAGGCACCAGTCATGTCCCCGCGCCACCGTCTTTGGGTACCGAAGCTGCCGGTCCTGGTGGCGGTCCTGGCCATTTGGGTTCTTGCCATGTGGCTCCGAAGTCGGGACCGAGCACCAGACACTTGTGCAAGCACGCCCGCCAACCGAGAAGCTCTTCGCTCCTTGCAGCAGCGCGTCCAGGCGGCGAGCCAGAGGGTAGTGCCGGCCGTTGTGGCGATTGAGCTCCCACGGGTAGTCTCGACATCGTCGGCAGCGGAGAAGCCTCGCGTTTTTCATCCTTATGGCTCTGGTGTGATCATCACCGCAGACGGGCTGATACTCTCGCAATTCCATGTCAGTCATCGATTCCCTGGCTGGGATGGTCGGCAACCTCCCACCTTTCGCCAGCCTGGTGACCGGACGATGGTCGTCTTGAGTGACGGCCGCAAGAAAGAGGCCGAATTGCTCGGAGCGGATCAAACCTTCGACCTCTCCCTTTTACGACTCGTCGAGCCGGGTCCTTACTCATACGTTTCGCTCGATCTCTCGATGAGCGTCGAGCTCGGTGACTGGGTGCTCAAGCTCGGTCATCCCCTCGGGTATCGTCCAGACCGCCCGCCGGTCGTCCGCCTCGGCCGCGTGTTGTTCCAAAACAGGGATTTCTTTGTTACCGATTGCTTCACCACCGGCGGGGATTCCGGTGGCCCGTACTTTGACCTCGAGGGGCGGCTCGTGGGAGTCATCCTCAGCTCTCTAGTGCCCGCGAAATTGCAGGGCTCCTTGAACAGCCCCGACTTCGCACGAGTTGGTCCCTTTTCGAGCACAACGAGTCGGTTCATCCGACGACACCTGGACGTAATGCTCCGGCGCGAGATTGCACCGTTCGACGAGATGGCCTGGCAACAGTTAAATGACCACTACCGTCGGGACAACGACGAGAACATCTTGCCCCGAGTGCAGTGGACTCAGGGGCGAGCGAACGCCAAGGCGTTTCAAGATGTGATCCGAGACTCGCGGCCCAGCGTCGTATCAGTCCTCGACGAGATCGACCATGAGGTCGCCTACGGGACGATTGTGGAAGCGAATGGGTGGATTGTGACAATGGCCAGCACGCTTCCGGCTCAACCGAGATGTCGGCTGTCGGATGGGCTGATTGTCGCCGCAGAAGTGGTCGGAATGGACCCGGCCTTCGACCTAGCATTGTTGAAGGTGCCGGCGAATGACCTTCAGCCGGTTAATTGGGCAGAGAAGCCTTCTCCTATTGCAGGGACGATCCTGGCCGCCGCAGGGATGTCGGAAATGCCCCTGGCCATGGGCGTCGTGAGTGTGCCGCAACGCAATTTGCCAGGTCCCTTCCCGACGCGCGTCACCCGCCCTACGATTCATGCCAAACGGCCTGGTGTGTTCGGCAAGCGAACGGAGGCGGGCTACTTGGTAGACAGAGCCGTTCCAGACACGGGTATTCTCCAAGAAGACGTGATCCTCTCGATCGCCGGCAAGGATATCCATGACGATCAAGACATTTTCAGGTGCGTTGAAGACCATCTTGCGGGCGAGCGGGTGCCCGTACGTCTCATCCGAGGCGGTCAGCGACAGGATTTGGAACTTGTATTGGGGGCCGTGGCGCTGACATACTCAAAACCCTACGCCGATTACCCGACGCTGTTCGAACACGACATGCCCCTGTTGCTCAGCCAGTGTGGTGGACCCGTCGTCGATCTAAACGGAGAGGCTGTCGGTATCACCATGTATCGAGGGCAATATGGCTGTATGGCAATACCCGCCGATTGCGTCAAACGACTGCTGCCCAAACTGAAATCGGGCGGACTCGCGGGTAAATGGATCAAGCCAACTCCGGCTGGACCGGACGACCACAAGCCATCCAGCGTGGAGGAGGAGTCACGGAAATCATCAACGGACATCGACCGCGATAATTAGGAGATGTCTGGCTGATCGTGTGGTCGAAGACGGACTTCGAGGCGGCCTCAGTGCAGCTCAAGGAGATCAGTCGAATCCAGCATTCGTATTGCGGGTCCTTCTTTGTGCTGCCAGTGCTCTCCCTGTTGGAGCGTGAGTTGCCTCGCACGCTGGAACAGGGTGGGATCGAAAGCTTGCTCCCCGGTTCGGAGGGCCGTCGTTGCCCGGGGGTCCGACCATGCATTGACCGATCGACCTGTTTGACGACGTGAAATCTGACACGCTGACCATTTGGCAGGCATCTGCCTGTCGTACTTACGACCGGGGTGACTCACATACAACGCAAGGTCCTGAGGTTACTCGGCTTGAGAGGAGGCTACGACTGCTGACTGGGCACGCCTCAGGTAATTCAGCGAGAATCAACGTGTGATGTGCGGAAAGTAGGGCCACCAGCTCGAGTGCTCCGGTCAGCGGCGACGTGTACGACATCAGCGCGATACCAAACGCCCTGACCAAGGTGGTGACGGATATCCAGACCTGCGCGACCGCGTTTCAGACGGCGGCTCCGGCGAGTATCGCGGATTACCGGGGCTATCGCTGGATCCTTGGCATCCCGGGCGCCACCATGTTCAATGCCGTGCAGACTCCGAACGAGTCCGTTTCAACGGATGCCGGTTCCGGGATCAAAGTTGCAGTGTCGGTTGCAACACCGATTCAGGCTGGACGGTACCCGCCACGAGTGCCCACCCAGGCGGCGTGAACGTGACCATGGTCGATGGCCACGTTCAGTTCGTCAAGAACAGCATCAGTCGTCCCACGTGCTGGGCTCTCGCCACCAAGGGGAATGGTGAAGTCGTCAGCTCGGACGCTTACTGACCTGCCTCACATCGAGCACGCTCTCCCCACACCGCCGCTCTCCCGGGTGGGGGCGAGCGCTCGTCGATGCCGCCCCTGGCCGCGATGATTCATCTTCTTCGACGCATCACGCCCAGCAGGTTCCGCACCTCAAGGATTGTCGGCCCGTAATCGGGGTGGTTCGCAAGGTTGACCGTTTCCTCGACATCCGCATCCAGGTGGAACAGCTCGCAGGTTCCGTCGGCCATCTGGATGTAATGCATTCCCGCCACGATCACCGCGCTCATCGGCCCCTTGGCGGCGGGTTCGCGCCCGCCGTTCGTGAGCAGCTCTGGTTTTGTCGTCTCCATGAGCAGCGCACTTGCGAGAGAGGGACCACGCTCCTCCCCTTGCGGTTCCCAGTCGCTTGCGAACGATGGACTCAAGAACGGGTGATCGGAACCCAGGCCGAGAAGGTCAATGATCGTTGCCGGGAGACTGCACAGGCTCACGGGCCGGGCAACGGTCCGCCCCGCTGGAATCCGCCTTGCGCCCAGCAACAACAGGGGGACCTGAACTGCCTGACGGTACAAACTGCCGCCGTGAAAAAAGAGCCCGTGATCGCCCAGGTGCTCGCCGTGGTCCGAGGTGACGATGAATAGCGTTTCTTCCAGCGCACCGCGGCGATCGAGCTCGTCGATCAGCATCCCCAGTTGCCGGTCCATATATAACAGGCAATCGTCATAAACATCCCTGGCAAGCTGCACGTCCTCGACCGAGAGTTTCGTCTTGTCCGTACTGGCGAATGCGCAGGAACTGCTTCCGCGACGCCGTCATGGGGCGGAGACCGAAGCCGGGAATCGACGGATCTGGAACATCGTAAGGCGTATGCGCGTCGTTCCAGTTCAGAAACGCGAAGAACGGCCGTCCCTGCGCCGGCCGTTTCCCGAGCCATGCCAGGAAGGCGTCATTGATCGCATCGGCGCGCCTGGCGTGCTCCCTGGAACGCGGGAGCACGTCATACAGGCGTCCCGTATGCCTTTCCAGGAACGATTCGATGGCCGACGCCATCGATGGGACGTCGATCCGCCGCCCCAGGGCGACGTGCCGGGTGAAGGTTTCGAGGAGGCTGAGCGGATAATCCTCGTAATGCGCGAAGCCGCGAGCCACCCCGCTTTCCGCTGAGCAGTAATCGTAATTCGCCACGAACCCCGCGGTGTCATACCCCTTCGTGGCCAGGTACTCGGCCAGCGTCGGTACACCGTCGCGCATCGGCGACTTCCAATCGACACCCAGCTCATGAGGCCATCGCCCGGTGAACATGCTCGCGTGCGCAGGGAGCGTCCACGACGACGCTGAGAAGGCCCGCTCGAACCGTACTCCACGACTCGCCAGCCGCTCGAGATTGGGTGTGGTCGCACGGCGATACCCGCACAGGCTGGTATTCGCGGCGCGCACCGTGTCCCAGACAATCAACACCACGTTCTGCGCCCTGGCCGGGGCCGCCGGCAGGGCGGCTTGCTGCCGATGCTCCGACCAGGTCCGCCCGCCCATCGTCCAGAGCATCGTCCCGAGCAAGAGCGTGACGAGGAATCCGACGGTCCAGCGCACCAGCCGCAAGAACACGTGACCGCGGCGCCGCAGCAGCCGTACCGCCTGGATGGCCAGCCCTGCGCTGAGGAGAAGCGACGCCCAGAGCTCCAGCCGTAGCCGGGAGCTCAGCTCAAGAAACCCGATGAGCGAAAGCAGTCCCACGGGAACAGCCAGCGGCACCGTCCCCCGAATTCGGGCGCGCCAGGCGATCAACGCCGCGGGCACGAGTACAAGAAACGCGACGGCCGCGGGGACGATCCACGGGAAGTCCTGCCCCACCCGATAGAAGTCGCGGCTGATGAATCTCTTGTCGATGACCAGGACGCATACGTCACAGAAGCCGGTGAGCAATCCGATCCAGGTCGCGATCAACAGGACCATGCCCGCCCCGATCCTTGGAGCGGCCAGCCGTGCCGCGGGCGCATCCACGCCCCGATCCTCCGCGATACCCGTAGCGGACTGCATGGAAGACTCCAACATCGTCAAGCAGAGGCGTCGCGGGGGCACCGCCGGGGCCTACGGATGGTTGAGATTCGGTTGGGAGAGTCTGTACAACGCCTGCTGCGACTGGGAATCGAGTGGATCGGCGGCGATCGCCAGCTTGTACCAGGCGCGCGCGAGGTCGTTCAGTTTGAGGGCCGCGCAGACTTCTCCCAGCTCGCGTACAAGGCCGCGGTCAGTGCTCCCACCCCTGATCAGGGCACGCTGGACCAGCGAATTCAAACGGTCGAGGTGGGTGGCCGTCTGGCCGTAAGGTCTGGCGGCCCCGGGATCGCCGGCAAGCTGGAGCGCCGCCGTCAATCCAAACAGCGTTTCGCGTGCCAGCGGGTCATCGGCGAGCGCGATCCGGAACTGATCGAGAGCCGCCTTCGCGTCGCCCCGCGCCAGCGCCAGCCGGCCGCGCAGCCGCGCCAAGAGCGGATCGTCAACCGGTCCGGCCGCAATCAGCCGCCTGGCCTCGTCCACCTCTTGCCGGTCGAGCTCGATGCGGGCCAGCAGGTCGATCACCTCGGGCTGGCTCCGCGGAAGGCCGGTGAGCGCCGCGATGGCTGCTTCCGACTGGCCCATCCTGCGATAGTTCTCCGCGAGCGCCAGCCGCGACCAGCGGTCCTCAGGATCCGCGGCGACAAACTCTTCCAGCGGTCCGACCATCTTGGCCGGCTCCCAGGAGAAACAACGAAGCAGCGACCAGTGCATGGCGTTGTCGAACGTCAGTTCAGAGAGCTGAGATAATGCGGTGAACTCCGCGTTCAACTCGGCGCAGCAGGAGCGTGCTGTAAATGAAAATCAGCTCGCGGTGCGCCTGGACCAGTCGGGGATCAAGCTTTATCGCGGCAAGCAGCCACGCCTCCGCGTGCCGGACGCGCAAGCGCCTCAGCTCGACCTGTCCTGCCAGCAGCCGCGCCCGGGGCGCCGCACGGTGACCATCCGGAACTCGTGAGAGACATTCGATCGCCTCGTCCTCACGATGCCGGACGACGGCGAGCTGCCCGCGCAGAAACCAGTCCAGCGGGACTGGCTTCCGCAGCCGGCCAAGTCGCTCGATCGCTCGATCGACCGAGCCCAGCTTGCCACTCTCCAGGTCCGCTTCCGCCTGTTTCCAGATCTCGTCCGGTGGCTTCGTCCCAGGTCGCACGGTCCGTAGACCAACATAAACTACCGCAAACGCCAGCGCGCACAGGAGGAATCGCCAGATCCAGATGCGTGAGCGAGCGCATGCGCGCACGCCGCGCATCACTGTGCGGTTACCCGTGTCTCGATCGCGCAAGCTGGATCTCGCGTGAGCGGATTCTGGCGACGCCAGCGGCTCGGCCAGGTCGTGAGCGGATAACGCCGAGCCATGCCGCTCTGGATCTGCCTGGCTCAAGGCTATTTTCTCACGTGGTGAACAAGGAAGATCGAGCACTCATTGACCAGGAGCGTCCCAGGAACCGACGTCGCGGGCATCGACGTGCGTTGCCGATCGTTTGACGTCGGCCCCGAAGTCAAAACGCCGATCACGCGTCCGGTCTGCTGGTGGGCGCGCTGGCCTGCTCCGAGGCGATGGGAACAAGCTCCTCGACCAGCAACATGGCGACCAGATGCATTTCCTCACCTTCAAACACCGTCATCGAAAGGCCTCGTTCATCGCATCCGGCGTTTTCCGGATGCCTGACCGTGAGAGTCTGCCTGCTGGCCAGCCTGACATGAAAAGGGCGGAAAGGCTGCGCCGTTGTCCGTTGGCGAAGCTGCACGGGAGTCGCCATCGTCAAGCCCTTCGCCTCGTTTCACCCGTAGCCGCGAATCGCGTTGAAGATCATCGCAATCATGATACCCGGATGATGCACGAACAACAGCCGCAAACCCGTGAGGGCGGATCCGGGGACCGCGCGGCCTCGATCCCGCCTCGTCGAGCACAATCGGCCGGGTTCAATCCACGACCATGCACGACGAAGCGGAAGCGGCCGGGAGGCGGACCCGGCACTGCGATTCGATCCAGGCTCAGGGACAGGGTCGCCGGAGGCGATGTCACCAGGGCACGGGACCGTCCTCGTCCGAGTACGTCCCCGTCGGGCCGTCCGGGCCGAGCAGCGCGAGCCGCACGGGTGCTCGCGCGCCCTGCTCGACCGTGCGTGTGCCCCGGTGGTGGTTGAGATCGGTCGCGGTGTAGCCCGGGCACGCGACGTTGACCTTGATGTTCGTCTTCTCCAGCTCGTTCGCGAAGGCCAGCGTGATGGCGTTCAGGGCCGCCTTGGACGGGCTGTACGCCAGTCCGAACACGTGGCGATGCTCCCAGTTCGGGTCCGAGCCCTTCGTCAGCGAGCCGGCGGAACTGCCCACGTTGACGATGCGCCCCGCCGGCGCCTCGCGGAGGAGCGGCAGCATCGCCTGCGTGACGGCCGCGACGCCGAACACGTTGGTCTCGAAGATGGCGCACATGTTGTCGATCGACCCGATGCTCGGGACGTTCGTCTTCATGCCTTCCTCGAACGGGGCTTCCGGATCTCCCGCATAGGCGATGCCCGCGTTGTTCACCAGCACGTCGAGGCGGCCGAATTCGCTCCTGATGCGCTGCGCCGCGGCGCTGATCGAGGCTGCGTCCGTGACGTCGAGCTGAACGGCGTAGGCATCAGGCCCGATGCTCCGGGCCGCCGCTTTCCCCTTCTCAATGTTGCGTGACCCGACGAGCACGGTGAGCCCGTGCGCCGACAGGTCCCTGGCGATCTGAAGTCCGATCTCCTTGTTCGCCCCCGTGATCAGGGCGACGTGTTTATCAGGCATGCGATTCTCCGTTCGAGCTTTGCGGTATGGTCAACACCGCCTGGCTGCACTAGAATCAAAGCCAGGTGGAACCGTGTTCCGGTAATATTCGGAACATCGTTCCGTTTGTCAAGGGGGACACTGTGAGCGGGACGCAAGAAGGGCAAGGCGATCGGGCGCCGCGTGGTCAAACGGAGCGACGCCTGCGCGCTGATGCCCAGCGCAGCATTGACGCTCTGCTCGAGGCGGCCAAGGCCGTGTTCTTCGCCTCGGGCGTGGACGCCCCGGTGCGGGAGATCGCGGAGAGGGCTGGCCTCGGCCTCGGCACGATCTACCGGCACTTCCCGCGGCGCTCGGACCTGATCGTGGGCGTCCTACGCCGCGAGGTCGACGCCTGCGCCGACGCCGCATCGATCCTGGCCGCCGAGCATGAGCCTGGCGAGGCGCTGGCTCGGTGGCTCCAGCGTTACGTGGATTTCATCTCCGCGAAGCGCGGACTTGCCGCGGCCCTGCACTCGGGCGATCCGGCCTATAACGCCTTGCCGGGCTACTTCAAGGAGCGGCTGCTCCCGGCGTTCCAGGCCTTGCTGCAAGCCGCGGTCGCCGCGGGCAGGGTGCGGGGCGGGGTCGAGCCACACGACCTCTTGCGCACGGTCGCCAGCCTCTGCGCCCGCCCACGACGTGGGTCCCGATCATGCCCGGCGCATGGTCGCCCTGCTCATGGACGGGCTACGCTTCGGCGCCAACGAGCCGTAACGATGCCGGCGAGTTCGCTGTCGGCATGAGGGGGTCGAGCCCGGATTCAGACGAGTGCGGCGATGGCCGGGTACGCCGCGTCCATCGCAAGGGCACGGTTGTCACCGCGTCCGGCTGCTGTTCTCGGCCGGCTTTCCGCGGGTCAACGATGGATCGCCGGTGCGGGAGTCTCGGGGAGGATCCGCTGGGGCCTTCTGCTTTGTCCTGAGGGTTTGCACCAGCTTCCAGAGGGTCTCGTCGTATTCCGACTTCGATTTCATGAGCTGGCCGTGCGCCTGGGCGAGCCTGAGCAGCAGGTCGACTTGCTCATCCGGTGCGGGCTTGCCGACGGGGCGCTGGAGCGCGCGGAAGAGCTCTTGCTGGAGCCGGTCATATTCCAGCAGGGCGGTCATCGACCGCTGATGCGCCTGGGCCAGGGCGGAGTACTCGCCGGCCGCCCTGGCTGCCGGGCCGCTCTCCTGCGCCAGTCGTTCGAGCGAGGCGGCCAGTCCGGATGCTGCCTCGGCGAGCACCTGCTCGGCGGCCGCCGGTTTCGCCTGCTCGGCGCCCGCCGATCCCCGCGCCGATTCGGCCGGACGATCGCCGGCTCGTAAGGGCGGCAATGGCGCGGAGAGACTGGCGATCGAGACGCCGGGAGCGGAGGGATCCGAATGCTGCTCCAGGGGTGGTGGCGACCCCATGGCGACGAAGAGCCGAAATTGCGACTGATCGTAATCAGTGATGGTCCGGATCAGCCGTCGCCTGGCCTCGATGAGCAGCTTGAGGCTGTTGATTGCCTCGATGGGACGCGGGGTCCGGCCAAGCTGGTCGGGCACGGCTTGCCGGGAACGTGCGAGATCGCGCTGAAAGCCGTCCATGGAGGTCGCCAGGCCGACCCGGGCGATGTCCACCTGCTCGCGCCTTGCCAGCGTCTCACCGTACGCATCGGCGACTTCGGCGCGGACGCGGGCGACCACATGAGCTTGCCGGCCGCTCGAGGCCCCGACCTCGGCGCGCCGCCGCTTCTGCTGGAAGTAGTTGCCGATGCCGAAGTTCTCGAGCGTCCAGTACGCACCGACGTCGAAATCGGACCGGCCGCCAAACTTGCCCACAAGCGGCGGCACGATGTTGCTGCCACCGCCGAACGCCCCTCCGCTGCCACCCAGGAAGAAGGTGGGCAGGAAGGGCCGGGCGATCGACTGCTTGAGCTGGAACTCGTTCGCGGCCAGGTCCGCGCCCGCCGACTTGACCTCCGGCCTCTGCTGGACGGCCGTCCGGATGAGCGATTCGAGATCACAGCTCATGTCCACCAGTGCCAGGACTTCCAGCACGTTGGCGGTGGGCCGGATGCGGATCGAGGGATCCATGTGCAGCCGCCGGGAAAGCCTGGCCGCGGCCACCACGACATCTTCCTCGGCGCGGCGGACGTCTCCTCTTCGAAGGCGCCATTCGGTCTGGGCCCGATGGAAATCCGCCGGCGCGCCCTCGCCGGTGCGGGCGAACCGCGACGTGATCTGCATCAGCTCTTCCGCCTCCGCCGCGGACCGCCGATCGGCTTCCAGCCGCGCCGTGGCGCCGAGCAGCTCCAGATAGTAATGCGTCACCTCCAGCAGGACCGAATTGGACGTCGCCGCGGCATCGAACCGCGCCTGGTGCAGCCGCTGGTGCGCCACCAGCGGGTCGTAGATCGCATTGGAGAGCTGCTCGACGATGCTCACCGCCGGAACCGTGATCGTCCCCTGGGCCGAGGTCACGGAACCGCCACCGAAATAGAGCGCCTGCCTGGAGATATTGATGATGTTTCCGGCCGATCGCTGAAGGTTGCCATTCAGCGCGTTGTAATCAACGCCCGCGTTGAGCCACGGCACCAGCTCGATGCGCGCCTTCTTCTGGATCGCGAGCGCCTCGCTGATGCGGGCGCGGGCCTCACCGATGAAGGGATTGGCACGTTCGGCCAGCAACAAGGCCGAGGACAGGTCGATGGGATACTCGGACGACGGCGGCGGAATCACCGCGGCGAAGATGTTCGAGGCCGGTGCCGGTGTCGACTCGGCCGGCCGCGAGCCGAGCGGGGACGCGGCTGGTTTCTCGCCCGGTGGTGCTCCCGGCGCACTGCTGGCACTGGCGGCCGGCACGGCAGCCGGCGAACCGGCCGGCTCCGGGGACAGGGCCGATGCCGGGCTCGTGGCCTGGGCCGGAACCGGCGATGCGGAGGGTGCTTCGACCACGGCCGACGCGCGGATGGTCGCCGCATCCACGACCCGGGTCTTGCCGCCGGCGGCGATCGCGGAATGGTTGCCGGCCGGCGATGGGGGAGGCGGCCAGGTCCGCGTCATGCAGCCCGAGAGCGGGCACGCCAGGAGCGCGGCAAGCACGTGGAGGGCCAAGCGATCGTGGGATCGCTCGGGCCGGATGCTCCGAGTTTGGGGGCGACGCGTCATCTACACGGCTCCTGCCGGACCAGGGGGAACCCTCAGCGCCCGGGACGGTCGGGTTGTGCCGGTGAGAAAGGCGAGCCGGCGCCGCTGGGGGCGGCTGCTGGCGGGACGGGGTTCCCGCGGCTGCTGCCGGGAGGCGACGCCAGCGGGGCCAGGCCGCTGCCAGGCGGGGCCGTCACGGCGGCAGCCGCGCCCGCGGCACCGGGGAACGCCGGCGTCACTCCCTCGACGGGGACCGGCCGGGCCAGCGTGGCGGCCGGCGGCTGCCCGAGCGCCACGTAGAGCTCAAAGTGGGCACGATTGTAGTCCACGATGGCTTCCAGGTACTCCATCTGTGCTTCGGCCTTCAGCTTCAGGTTATTCAGCACCTCGATGGGCAATCCGGCCGCCTGGCGGGCACGGCCCAGGTCTTCCTGAAAGCCTCGAATGCCAGAGCGAACCGCCTCCTCCTCCTCGAGGATCTGCTCGTAACGCGCATGCGTCCTGGCGTAGGCCTCGGCCACCTCGTCGCGAATGTGGTCGAGCATCGCCAGTTCCTGGAACTCGGTGACGCCCAGGTGGGCCCTGGCTACCTGAATGAGCGCCACGTTGCCGATTCCCATGTTTTGCAGGGTCCAGTAAGCAATTGCGTCAAAATCTTGCCGGCCGCCGAAGGCGCCGAAGATCGGCCGCACCAGGTTGCTGCCTCCGCCGAACCCGCCGGCGCTGTACCCCAGGAAGATGGTCGGCGAGAAGGGCAAGGCCCTGGCACCGTGCAGGACCAGCAGCGCCTGCTTGACGACGGCCCTGCGTTCGCCCATCTCCGGCCGGTGCGTGAGCGCCAGCGCGATCAGCTCGCACATCGGGATCGGGTCGGGAACCAGGGGCGCGGGCACGATGAATGCGTCGGTGGGATGCAGCCGGACGGAGGGATCGAGGTTCAGGACCCGGCAGAGCCGGGCCGAGGCCGAGATCATCTCGCCCTCCCGGAGCCGGATCTCGGCCCTGCGCCGTGCCAGCTCGGTGGCGGCCCGATCGGCATCCGCCGGCCGGCCCAGCCCGGTGCGTGCGAAGTCGGCCGTGATCTTCACAACCTCCTGCGCGTCCCGGGCAATCTCCTCGGCGATGGCCCGCCGGCCCTCGGCCTGGAGCAGATCGCAGTAGGCCTCGCAGACTCGCAGAAACGCCTGGTTCCGGGTAGCCACGTTGCCGAACTCCGCCTGCCGCACCACCTGCCGCGACACCAGATATCGAAACAGGCCCTCGGCCACATTGCCGGCCAGAACCACGCCGGGAATCGTCACGGTTCCCGCGGCCACCGCGAAGCTGCCTGCCCCCACGTAGACCGCGCTGCGATTGACCGAGAGGATGTTGCCGTTGGATTGCTGCAAGTTGCCGGCGTGCGTGTCGTAGCTGGTGCCGCCGTTGATGCTGGGAATGAACTGGGCGGCCGCGAGCTGCCTCTGCGCCACCGCCTCGAGCACCAGTTGCCGCGCGATCAGCACTTGCGGGTTTTGCACGTCGGCAAGCCGCAGGGCGGTGTTCAGGTCGATCGGGTTCGCGTCGGATTTCAGGATCGAGTGCGAGCGCGGCAGTGAAGGCGGTACCGCGGAGCCGAGCACGCCCGGCCGCTCGCGTGACGTGCCCGCCGGCGGCTCCGTGGCCGGCGCTGCGGTGCCCGGCAGCGCCGGGCTCTCCAGAGCCGGGCGGCCGGGCGGCTGGGCGTGCACGGCGGTCCCGGCGACGCATCCCCAGAGCGGCAGCAACCACGCCCATCTCTGGCGAACCAACCCGGGGAACTTGCCCATCTTCTCTCCTCCGCACTCACGATCGTCGCCGGAATTTCACGAAAAACCGCTGAATTGCCGCCAGGCGGTGCCCGCGGTTTTCCCGGCACATCGGGAGCTATCGGCAGAAGAGCCGCGATGACTGCAAGTCATCCGCGCATCAGGCCAGGGTCCCGGGAAACATCCCGTTTCTGGGGACACGTTCAGGTTCGCGGCCGTCCCAAACCCCACGCGCATTGGCGCGTGATTCGCTCTTTCTCGCTTCCATCCGGCAACGGCAAGCCATGTGCTGGGCTTTCCTGAGAGCGAGGTCACGTTTCATGGACCATGACGAACAGGCAAAGGGAACCGGGCCGTCCGCGGAGCCGGAGCATGGTGCTGCCGGCGGTGATGGTCGTGGGACTGGTCCCGGCGGCGCGGAACCGAGAATGATCCAGTCGGTGGCGACGACCGACCCGGCCGTCACGCTGATCGCGGCGCACCAACCTCAGTGGATGCAACATCCAGAGGCGAGCTGGAGCCTGCTCACCAGCCAGATGAGCGCGCCGGCGCCGCTCTCTTTCGCCATTCCCGAGCTGAGTGCCATCGCGGAGCTGGGCTGGCCCTGGGAGCCGCAGGCCGTGGCCCGCGCAACCCGTTTGACTGAACCGGTGCCGCAAGTTCATCAGCCGGACAGACCGCGCCGGTGGTCGGGCCGTTTCGCCTGGCTCATCGTCGCGGCCGCTCTCGCGGGCGGTGTGATCGCCGCGCTGACCTACCGGAGGGTGACCCGGGCCTGAGCGCGACTCACCGGCAGTGCTGGTTCGGCACGGAATTCGCAAAACAACATCTCCCAGCAGACGCGTCGGGAATCGCATCGTTGTTGCGCGGAAGTCGCTTGCGCGGTGACTGAAGAGGCAACGCAAGCGTTCCTTACCAGGTGAAGGACATTGTTCGATGGCCGACGAAGAAACCCAGGAACGTAGCGGCAAGTCATCGCGGCAGCAGGAATCCGGCGGCCCACACACCATCACCACTCTCGATCCTGAGATCCAGTCCGCCGTCGAGCATCCGTCGGACTGGAAGACGCACCCGGACACGACCACGCGTATGGAGACCACGCAGGTCAGCGAGACCAGCCCGCTGTATCTGCCGGGTGTCCGCGCCGTAGTGATCGAGGACCGGCCGGGACATCGAAGCGAGCGGTCCCGGGATGATGACTCCTCGAATGAAGAGGATGGCGAGGAATCCGGGTCGCCGGGCCCTCGGGGGAAAGAGAAGGACAGGGAGGGCGGCCGCGGCAATCAGCGGGATGATTCCGGCGGTGGCAAGGGTCAGGACCAGAAGGGCCATTCGAAGCAAGGAAACGGCAAGCACGGCGCGAGCCAGGGCGAAAAAAAGAAGAAGAACGATCAGGGCCGGGACGAGGGCGATGACCGGGACGAGGAAGATCGCGAGGACCGCTCCGGCAAGCCCAGGGGCAAGCAGCCCTCGATGATGAAGAACCTGATGATCACGGCTGGTGTCGCGCTCCTCTTTGGCGTGCTGGGGGCTGTTGGCTACTCGTACTTCTTTGGCTCCAAATCGAACGATTCCTCCTCGGATCAATCCAAGAGCAAGAACGAGTCCGGCTCGAAGAACCAATCGAAATCGAAGCAGGGATCCGGAAGCGGGTCGAGCAAGGAGTCCGGCAAGGAGTCGAACTCGCAGTCCTCGAACTCTTCGGCGATCCCTGGTTTCACCTCCGCCGAGGACGCCGAGACCCTGAAGCGGCAGATCATGGACCTGATGCAGCGCGTGGACCGCCTGGGCGAGCGCATCGACCGAGTCAGCCGTCCCAAGGATGAGACGCCCCCGGTGCTGCACACCCTCCAGATCAAGATGAGCGAATTGACCCGGGAGATGGATGAGCTGGCCTCGCTCCCCGCCAGAGTCCGCCACTACGACAACCGGCTGGAGACGCTTCAAGAAGAGCTGAAGACGATCCGCGGACGCATCGAAGCCGTGCAGGAGGGCTCGCCGCGTGGAGGAACGCCGGGCATCACGCTTCCACCCGGCGACTCGGCGCGGGTCGGCCGGGGGAGCTGACTCCGGCACGAGCCCGACAATGGACCTTGGCATCAGTCTGCTGGAACGCGGCCAGTATGCCACCGCGCGGGAAGTCTTCCTGCGCTTGCAGGCCGCGCAGGCCAACGATGCCCGCGTCTGGTACCTCTCGGCACTGGCCGAAGGATTGACGAGCGGCGACTGGAAGGGAGAGGCCCGGAAGCTCGCGGAGAGAGGGCTGGAATGCGAGCGTGCCGGCCATCCTTCCACGGCGCAGGTCGACGCCGCCCTGGCCACGCGCACGCCGATCAAGGGGCAGGACTGGATTGCCTCGCTCCGGAGCCGCATCCTGAGCGTCAGCGACCGGGACAGGTAGAGAGCCGTCATAAAACAGTACTCGGATGCTGCGGAAAAGAGTTTCTTTTCAGAAGTAGATCTGCATGCGCAGCCAGAACAGGTCGCTGGTCCGTTGCAGGTTCGGACCCGGTTTGTAGAGGACCGGCTCGGCGAACATCGCGTGCTCCCAGTCGAAGTAGATCTTCATCCATCGGTTCAGATACCAGTTGAGGCCGACGTCCACCATCTGAACCCGGTTCGTCCAGAGGTTGGGGTCGGCAAATCCGCCGGTGAAGACCTGGCTGCCGAGCGCCAGGGCGCTGTAGCGCCCGGTGATCTCCCAGGCTCCGGGTCCGACCCGGCCGCGGCGCAGGTCAAAGGGCCGCAGCGGGTCGATCACCGTACGGTCGATCAGGGTCTCGCCGGTGAGCAGGTAGCCTGCCTGCGCGAACCAGCCATTAATGGGGATGCGCACCGGCCGGCCGGTCGGGCCGGCGCTGGAGCTCAGGGCGCTGCCGCTGAAGCCGCTGGAGCTCGCGGATTTGCTCAGGGCGTAGCTGTCGAAGCCGCTATCCCATGCACCGATGAGCGACAGCCCCTTGTAGTAATAGGCGGTGTGCAGCTCCCACAGGGCGCGCAGGCCCACTTCGCGGGCGTTGGAGTTGAATATCAGGAAAGGCACCGCAGCGTTATTGACGGCTGTGTTGCCGTCGAGAGTCTCTTCCGAGGGATTGGACGACGTCCTGAGCGCAACCGGCGTGAGCGGGTTGGTCTGGTTGCCATAATCGACCGACCCGCCGAAATTCAGGCCGCGGAGCGGCGAATTCTCCTGGTTTTCGAAGGGCGTGAAGTTGAGCAGTGCCATGAAGTCCTTGGAGCTGTTGTAGTCCGTGAACGACCGCCTTGGCCCGTTGAAGATGCCGGCCGCGTACTCCAGGCGGCGATCAAGCAGGTCCCCCGTGCCCATGAAGCCAATTTGCCGGCCGCCCTGGAAATTGTCGGTGAAGAGAGAGCGTTCCGGTGCCATGAGCTGCCAGACGTGAAGCTTGAAGAATTCATAGGTGAACGGTGTCTTGAAGCGTCCAAAGCGGAACTGGACTCGCTGGTCGTAGTTAAAATTGACGAATGCGTTGAGCAGGTTCAAGGTGTTGTACGAGCGCTGAAACGAGATGTTGTATTCGATGGGCCGGGTGATGTGCCCCGTGAAATAGAAACGCGCTCGGGGCAGAAAGAAACCGCTGGACACCGGATCGGAATTCGCCTGCTGGTACTGCCGCCAGTCGGCCTGCAGCATGACGCGTATCTTCAGCGAAAGCTCGTCGTCGTCGGTGGTGAATTGCAGACCTTCGTGCTCGTAGTTGTACCGGACCGTCAAGGGCAGCTTACCAAGGTTCCGATTGCCGACAAGCTGCGCGTTCCGGCCCCGATCAAGACCGCCGCCCCGGGCATGCCCACCTGATTCGGCGTCGCCCGATCTTCGGCCGGCCTCCTCAAATTCTGAGCCGCCCTTATCTTGCGACCCTCCCCCCTGTTTTTCCGACTTATCCTTCTCTTCCTTGTTTTTTTTCTCCTGGTCCTCTTTTTCTTTCTTTTCCTTCGCTTCTTTCTGCTTCTTTTCGAGATCGTCCAGCTTTCTGGACATATCCGTGAATTTCGTGGAAAGCGTCTTGTTCTCCCTGGAAAGCTCGTGGTTGGCGCGCGACAGGTCATCGTTCTGCTTGAGGATCCTGTCAAACTGGCGGAGCAGCTTGTTGTTCGCTTCCTCCATGCGCCGGAGGCGATCATTGATGTCGTCGCGGAAGGGAGCCGCACCGGGGGGCTGTGCATTCTCGTGTGGCGCGGCCTGAGCCTCCTGGCCGTTCGCGCAGGGTTGCAAGGCAAGCAAGCACGCGATCTGAACGGCGGACGTCGAGGCGTACCGAAGAACCCTGATGGTTCTCATCGCGAGGCTCGCCCTCCCCGAATTCATTCTGACCGCGGTTGCATGCAGGTTCCTGCCTGCAAAACGCGGAACGGAGAAGCTTTCGCGCTCCATGCCACCCGTTGAATCGGCGCGGTGGCTCGGCTGGCTGGAGAGAAAATGCCGGTGTTACCGATTTCTCCGGCGAGACTCGGCTCATCGGCACAACTTGAAAGAAAGTCTAAGCAGGTTCGCAATCGTTCTTTGACAGGCATTCAGCAGGTTGATGCGATCCTGGATGACCGGCAGGCCGCTCCTTGTGGGCCACGATACCCAATCGTGTCAATTCAATCACCTCGTGGGACACGACTCCCGTGCGCCGTGGAAAGGTGTTGGTCTTCAGTGGGTGTAACTCCCACCCGGCAACTGGGTCGCTCCAGCCGGTAGCTATCGGAGCGGCGGTGGAGGAGACGAAACCGTCGGAGCCTTCGAGACAGATGTGTCGCTTGGCGATGCAGCGAACCGACAGGCCGTAACGCGAGTGAACGTTGAGCAGGCCTCGAAAAGTCCAATGTGGTCGCCGACCTTGCTGGAATATGGGGAAGGCCGCCGTCGCTGGGGATGAAAGGGAAACGGTTGGAATAGGCCGCCCCACGAGCGATCAGAACCCAGCGGGCCACCGGGGTATTGACGACGGCATGTCGGCACACGGAGATCAACACAACACGGGAAACCCCAAGCGGTGAGGGCGCGTGACCCTCAACCGGACGCCCGCGAGGGACCGGCCGGGCTGCCTGGGGTGGCGGAGAGGCCCGTAGTACCGTCGACGCCGGGTAACTCCGGTCGAGGGAAGGGGCCTTGGTTCAAGGTCAACGCAACAAGCGGCAGACAGCCGGGAGATTGGCGTGAGTCTATCACCTCCACTGAAGGTCGGGAAGTTGCAGACGGCGTTGCACACCAAAGCGAAGAACGCGCCCAACTATCGGTTCTACGTCCTGTACGACAAGATTTATCGACGTGACGTTCTGGGATTCGCCTACGAACGCTGCCGTGCCAACGGCGGCGCGCCGGGGATCGACGGCCAGAGTTTCGCCGACATCGAGGCGTCCGGGAAGGAACGATGGCTGGACGAACTGGCGGAACAACTTCGTAAGGAGACGTATCAACCCCAGGCGGTGCGGCGCGTGTACATCCCCAAAGGGGACGGCAAGCAAAGGCCGCTGGGCATTCCTTGCATCAAGGATCGTGTGGTGCAGATGGCTGCGGTGCTGGTCTTGGAGCCGATCTTCGAGGCCGACCTGGAGCCGGAACAACACGCCTACCGCCCGGAGCGCAGCGCCCTGGACGCCGTCCGCGAAGTCGAACGGCTGCTCAAGACGGGGCACACCGAGGTGGTGGACGCGGACTTATCTGGATATTTCGATAGCATACCCCATTCCGAGTTAATGAAATCGGCGTCACGGCGCATCAGCGACGGTCGCGTCCTGCGGCTGATCAAGATGTGGCTGGAAACACCGGTGGAAGAAACCGACGGGAAGGGGCAGCGCCATCGAACGACCCGGAATAAAGACCAGGGGATGGGTACACCGCAAGGTGCACCGATCACGCCCCCAACAATGTTGCAAAATCGTCCCTGATTCCTGACTCTGTCATTTCCAGATCGCGGCTTCGACCGAAGTACGGGCACGGATGGCAGCCCCGACTCGATCCCGATCCAAGGCAGGCTGGCGGCCGCGCTCTCGGAGAGGAGGAGTCGACATGATCACGTCCCCACGGAGGCCCACGTTCAGTCCTCCTGTCACCCGCCACTTCGAGTTCACTCGGCTTCAGGAGCAATTGATCGCGCGTGCATATCAGGTCTTGATCCCGGTCGTTTCGCAGCGCCTGGATCGGCCGCGACCCAGCCGCAACCACGCGACTGTGGTCCACACTATCCAGTCCAAGGTCGGGGGGGTTTGACAAACCATGATCACGGACAATCTCCGCGTGGCGCTCTACGCCCGGGTTTCGGGGGAGCAGCAGGAGAAGGAGGACACGATCGCCAGCCAGCTCGAGGCGGTCACTCAGCGGATCGCCACTGATGGCTTGGAATGCGAGCCCGAACTGCACTTCGTGGACGACGGCGTCAGCGGTTACATCCTGGCCCGACCGGCACTCGAGCGACTTCGGGACCAAGCCGCCGCTGGAGCCATCGACCGCCTCTATATGCTCGATCCGGATCGACTTTCACGCAAGTATGCCTATCAGGTCTTGATCCTTGAGGAACTTATCCGGTGCGGTGTCGAGGTCGTCTTCTTGCGCAACCCCGTCGGCCGCAGTCCGGAAGCCGACCTGCTGCTTCAGGTCCAGGGAATGATCGCGGAATACGAGCGCGCCAAGATCATGGAGCGTTGCCGCAGGGGCAAGCAACACGCCGCCCGCCGCGGTTCGGTCAACGTCCTCAGCGGCGCGCCGTACGGCTACCGTTACATCGGCAAGCACGAGGGAGGTGGCGAGGCGCGTTATCAGGTCCTCGCTGAAGAGTCCCGGGTCGTGCGGAAGATCTTCGAATGGGTGGGTCAGGAACGGTGCTCGATCGGCGAGGTGTGCCGACGCCTCCGGCGCGACAGTATCCCGACGCGGACCGGGAAATCGGCCTGGGATCGCGCGACGGTCTGGTTGATCCTCAAGAACCCTGCCTACAAGGGGACCGCGGCCTTCGGCAAGACGCGCTCAGGTGAGTTCAAACCTCAACGCCTCCGCCCGCAGCGAGGCCGCCCCGAACACTCCCGGCGACCGGTCTCACGGGTTGATACATCCTCGGAAGATCAAATCTTCATTGAAGTCCCCGGGCTGGTGAGCGAAGACCTCTTCCTGGCTGTCCAGGCCCAGCTTGAAGAGAACCGGCAACGCCGTCGCGACCGGCCCGGCGGTGGCCGATATCTGCTCCAGGGCCTGGTCGTCTGCAAGCGCTGCGGCTACGGCTGCTACGGCAAGCCGACGAGCCGAGCCGCGTTCGAGGGCAAGGGTAGGGTCCGCTACGCGTACTACCGTTGCACGGGCTCTGACGCCTATCGTTTCGGCGGGCAGCGCCTCTGCTGGAACAAGCAGATCCGCACCGATATCCTTGACGCTGCCGTCTGGGAGGACTTACGAGGTCTCCTGTCCGAGCCGGAGCGGGTCCGGGAGGAGTACGAGCGGCGGCTGCAGGGTGCCCAGGGCGGGCCGAATCAGGAGGTGGAGCATCTCGGCAAATTGATAAATAATGTGAAAAAGATGATTTCTCGATTAATCGATGCTTACGGCGACGGGTTGCTCGACAAATCGGAGTTCGAGCCCCGGATCTCGGCGGCAAGGACGCGCCTCTCGAGATTGGCGGAGGAGCATCGACAACGAATCGGCGAGGCCGCCCAAGAGGCGGAATTGCGACTGGTGATCGGTCAGTTGGAGGAGTTCGCACGTCGCGTCTCGCAAGGGTTGCAAGAGCCGGACTGGGCCACGCGACGGGAGGTGGTTCGGGCCTTGGTGAAGAAGGTCGAGATCGACGAGCAGGAGGTCCGCATCGTGTATCGGGTCAGTCCGTCCCCTTTTGAGAAAGGCCCCCAACAACGTAGTTCGCAACATTGTTGGGGGCGTGATCTCACCATTGTTGTCCAACATCTACATGCGACGATTTGTGAAGGGATGGAAGACTGGTGGACACGAGCGGCGTCTGGTCGCGCGAATCGTCAACTATGCGGACGACTTCGTCATCTGCTGTCGCGGCACGGCCGAAGAGGCCATGACGGTGATGCGGAAGATGATGTCCAGGCTGAAGTTAACGGTGAACGAGACCAAGACGCGGCTGTGCCACCTGCCTGAGGAGACGTTCGACTTTCTGGGTTATACCCTCGGCCGGAACTACGACCGACGAACGGGCCGATCCTACATAGGGTCACGCCCATCGCGGAAGAAGATCATTCGGCTGTGCAGCGAGATCAGTGCGATGACGACGCGCCAGACCACTGGACAGGACGTCGAGATGCAGATTGGTCGGATCAATCGCAAGTTACGCGGTTGGTCCAACTATTTTCGCATCGGAACGGTGAGCCCAGCCTATCGCCAAGTCAACCACCACGTCCGCTACCGGGTACGTCAGTGGTTGTGTGCGAAGTTCAAGGTGCCGGGTCAGGGGCTCAGACGCTACCCTGACAGATACCTGCACCAGGAGTTGCATCTTTACCAGCTGCAACGAACCTAGCCGCGATGGTTTCGTGAGCGAACGTGTGAACTCAACCGATGAGACAAGCCTTGTCCGAAAGCTGGATGCGGGAAAACCGCCCGTCCAGTTTGATGAGCGGGGTGTGGAAACGAGGCCCAGCCGAGCCATCGACTCGAGCCCACCGCGCCACACCTCGACTCTACATGGTGTCACTTCTTCTATCTGATGGACCAGGAATGGCACGATTGGAATCGTACCCCACAAGGAGAGCGGTCAGGCAGGGCCCTCAGCCCCCGGGCAAGCGAACTGCAATCCTGCCAAAAGACTTCTGCGGATCTGCTCAAATTCAGCAGCGAGCCGGGTGCGTGCCGATGCAGGATGTGAGGTTTTCCAGCCGGTCCAGCAGGGTGGCGACAGGAACAGTGGCGGGAAAAAACTGGCTGGCGGCGGGCGGTAAGCCTTTACTTGACTGGCTCCGTTTCAAAGCAGCGGCGAACGACCTCGGCGATCGTCGAGACTTCGCCCATGGCACCCATGCCGACATCGCCACAGGCAAGTTCCTTGGCCTGGGGAGGGATGAGCACGACCCGCGGGGCATGACGCGCGAAGTGCTCCGGAGCGGATTCCAGGTCCCAGTTTTCCGGCAGCGCCGCGAGCCCGCCGCGATCCATCAGCACTTGCCCGAGATGGCGACCGGTGAGCGGACTGTTCCACATCAGGGTGTTCATGGCCGGGGCCAGGATGACGGGCCTTGAGAAGTCCCAGGCGCGGAACAGGCAGGTCAGGAAGTTGTCGCACAGCCCGAGCGCTAGCTTGGCCAGGGTGTTGGCGTCCAGCGGAGCGATGACCAGCAGCTCGGCCCAGTTGCGGTACTCGATGTGCAGGACAGGATCTCCGCGGCGGTAGCGCAGGCCCGGCCATTCATCGCGGTCGCGGTAGACGGGGTCGGCCGGCTCGTCGTCCACCGGCTTTTCCTTCTTGGCGGCAAGCTGGCCGGGATCAAAGAAGTAAAGCGACGGCTCGGTGGCGACCACGCGCACGAGATGTTTCTGGGCTCGCAGCGCCGCGAAGAGTTCAGGCGTCCGGATGGCCGCCACCGAGCCCGTCACTCCAAGGATGATTCGCGCCATGGTCGTGTTCCTGCGACGCCTCTGGAACCATCCCGCCGCCGACTGGCAAAGGCCTGCTTGCCGGCCCCAATTCGCGGCGCGGTTCAGCGATGTTCCACCGAGAACGGCTCAAGGGTCTCGGTGATCGTCGCGGTCAAGCTGTTCCAGAGCGAACGTCGAAGCTGTGCCGACTGTCGCGGCGACAGCAGCAACCGCTCCGAGGCGCGATCGGCCAGGATCGAGACGATGACCTTGAGGTCGTTCTGGATAACCCCCGTCAGGTCCTCGAACTCCGGTGGGAGCTCGAGGGACTGAAGTGATCCTCGGTGCGCTCGAGCCGACATACCAATCCCTCCTTGGCCTGAAGGCCAGAGTGGTGATCGGGTCCATCCCGGTCGGCAATCTGCGGGGTCAGCGTATCGATGTCCGCCGGCCGTCCGTGTCGCCGTGGCTCACACTGATTCTACGACGCCGATACTCACAATGCTGAGAGACTTTTCTGAAAAGTTCACCGCACCGATCAAAGCCCGCACCGGGCCGACGAGGCGGGAGAGGCTCGGAATCTTGACGATGCAGAACATGTGCCGACCCGGCTGCCGCCTTCGCCAGGCCGTCAGAACCAGGCAGGCTCGCGCTCGCGGCGTGCGCCGGGACCAAGCGCCTCCTGGACCAGCTCGACGAGCCTGGTTCCGTCCACGAGCTCGATCGGATGATCGGCGACGAACCTCTCGGCCGCCAGCGAAAATGTGCTGGTGGTCACGAAGAAGCCCTTGTGGCTGCGGGTGTGGTGGATGGTGCCGAGGAACCGCTGGAGCTCCGGCGAACCCACGACGCTCCGCTTGTGGTACTTGCACTGGACGACCGCACGCAGATCACCCCGGTGCAGCCGGAGGTCCGCGCCCTCGTCGCCCGTGCCGCCGGTTTGCTCGACCTCGTAACCCAGGGCTTCGAAAAGCTCGGCCACGAAGTCCTCGAATGTCTCGGGAGCCAGCGCGGTGAGCTGGGCGAGCTTGAGCTCGGCCCGCCGCGCCAGGGTCCGCTGTTTCTCGACTCGCTCACGCCCTTCCGTGAGCGAGCGGCGGATGCCGGCAACCTCCGCGCTGTGCGTGGGTCGCTGCTCGGGTTCGCAACGATCGAGGAACCGCTCCATCTTGAAGAGCGCGTTCTCGATCGTGTTGTCCAGCCGGTTGCGCTCCGCGCGAGTGAGCTGGTTCTCGAACCGGCGGAAGACCGCGTAATGCAGGTGCTCGAGCGCCGCGGTGAACTCCGCCAGGGAGGTGATCACGGGCGAGTCTTCATTGTAGGAAGCCAGGGGCCAGAGCCATCCCTGGCGCGGTGCATCGGCGGGCGCCTGGCCCTCCTTGCCCGGCTCCGTCCCGGCCGCGCGTGCCTTCAGCCAATCCAGCAGCATCGAGGCACATTGGGGACCTAGACACTCCATCGCGCGTTCGACTCCTCGGCTCCTGCGTCTCCGCGCCTGTGACGTGCCCTCGTGCGGCAGACTCGCGGGGACGCTCGATCCACTGACACTAAGCACTGCCCGCAGCCGGATCAAGGCCGGAGTCGGCGGGACGGTTCCGAATCGGCCGAGCCGCGGCTCGCCCCGCGATCCGGTGCAATTCCCGAACTCCTGATCCGGCGGCAAGTTGACTGGCGTCTGACGGGGTCGCACAATCAGGGCGAATCCGAGAGCGGCAAAGCATGCCGGCCAGCACCGCACGTCACCGCGATTCCAGGAGCCAGATCCATGGGCCAGTTCGCCGTGATCCTCGCCGCCGCCGGGCGTTCCACGCGGTTCGGGGACCCGAAGCAGAAGAAGATCTACACCGAGCTGGAAGGCCGGGCGGTCTGGCTGCGCGCGCTGGAGCCCTTCCTCACGCACGGGGACGTCGAGCAGATCATCGTCGCGATTGCGCCGGAGGACCGCGAGCTGTTCGAGCGGCGCTACCGCGACAAGGCCGCCTTCCTGAACCTCGACGTCATCGACGGCGGGGCGGAACGATCTGACACCATCGCCCGAGCGCTCGAACGAGTGCGTCCCCTCTGCCAGTTCGTGGCCATCCACGACGCGGCCCGCCCCTGCCTTACCGAGGCCATGGTCAGCGCCGTGTTCGCGGCCGCCCGGGAGCATGGTGCCGCGCTCCTGGCCACGCCCGTGAGCGACACGATCAAGCGTGCCGGCGATGACCGCTTCACCACCGAGACGGTCGCGCGCCGCAACCTTTACCTGGCCCAGACGCCGCAGGCGTTCCGCCGCGACTGGCTCGAGCAGGCCTACGCCCGGCGCGGAGCCGCGGGCGCCGAGGTCACCGACGACACCCAGCTTGTCGAGGCGCTCGGCCACCGCTGCGCGATCGTGCCGGGCTCGCCCCTGAACCTCAAGCTGACGACCCAGGAAGATCTCAGGCTGGCCGCGGCCACCCTGCGCGTGCAGTCCGGCAGCCAGCGTGAGAGTACCGGTCATCCCTTCGCCGACGAGATCGCGAGCTGGGGCGATCTGCCGAAGCTGAAGGCCTCGGACCTCTTCGATACGTGATCCGGCTTCAGGCCCGTGCCTGGCTCAGTGCTTCACCTGGGGCTCATCGAGCAGTCGCCAGAGCGTCGGCTCCATGGCGTCGGCCCAGAGCCGGTATCCCCGGGCGGTCAGATGCAGGTAATCGGGCATGATCTCGCGTGAAATCGTGCCATCGGGGTTCAGGAACGCCTTGCCGATATCGAGATAGGTGACGTTCGACCCGTCGTCCAGGTGGGCGATCTGGCGGTTCACCTGGTCCAGCTTCTCGCGCGTCTCGTCAGGTTTGGCGCCGCGCGGAAAGACGCCCAGCAGAAGGATCTTCGTCTCGGGCAGCCGCTTGCGCAGGTCCTTGACAATGGCCGTGACGCCCGCGGCGATCTCGTCGGCCGAGTTGTGCCCCGAGTTGTTCGTGCCGATCATGAGGACCGCGACCTTGGGGTGAATGCCGTCGACCTCTCCGTGCTCGAGCCTCCAGAGGACGTGCTGCGTCTGGTCGCCGCCAATTCCGAAGTTCGCCGCGTGCCGCGGCCCGTAATAGCGCCTCCAGACGTCGTTGTTGTTCCATCCCTGGGTGATCGAGTCGCCCAGGAACAGCAGGTCGATGTTCCCCTTCTTGGCCTGCTCGAGAAACTGCTCGTGCATCTTCATCCACCACCCCTCGCGCGGTGCGGGAGTGACGCTGTCCGGCGCCTGTGCGAGCAGCCTCGGCACGGGCGCGAGGCAGCCCGAGAGCCCCAGTCCAATCAACAGAACTCGCCGCGTGATGATCTTGCAATTTCTCATGGTTGGCACCTGTGGATGAGCAGGAAAGCCGCGCTCGATACGAGCAGGGTCGCGGGTTTGACCGTGTCTCATGGTAATGCCGCATCAGGGCCGATGCCAGAGGCGCACCGGGTGCACACCGCGAGACGGCCGCTCGTGGGCCGCGAGGTCATCGGATTCGGGAAACCCGGCGGACCTCGCGATGCACGTGCACTTCCGCCATGAACAGGCCCCAGACCAGGACCGTTGGTCTCTCCACGGCCGAAGCGGGCAGGCGCGGATTGTGGACCAGCGAAACCGCCCGCGGCGAACTCGGTGATTTTCATGGCTTCGGCCCCACGCCATGCTCACTTGAGTAGGCTCTGGCCCGCCCCCTGCCAATGGCTTAGACTCGCTACACATGGCTGCCGTTCAGGCAATCACGTAGGCGCTCCGGAGCCTTCCGCGGGTCACGGCCGGGGACTTCCCGGGCCGTCGAGCACAGCGGGCGGCACCCAGGCGCGTTCTGTACCAGGCCCGCCCCGCGGCACGAGCCGCTCTCCATGAAAGGAAGATCCCACTTCATGAAACGCTTTCCAACCACCTGCGGATGTCTTGTGGCACTGGCCCTCACGGCCCTGTCCACGACCTGCTCGAAGCGCCGAGGAGGCCCAGTGGGTCTCGCTCTTCGACGGCAGCACGCTCTCCGGCTGGACCAAGGCCGGCAGCGAAAACAGTAGCTGGGACGTGAAGGACGGCGCCATCGTCGGCACCGGCAACTCGTCCATGCTCTACAGCCCCAAGACCTACAAGAACTTCAAGTTTCGCACCGAGCTGAGGATCAACGACCACGGCAACTCCGGCGTCTACTTCCGCTGCCCGACGCCGAACGGCAGCTTCGGCGAGGGCTACGAGGCCCAGGTGGACAGCACCCACCGCGACCCGATCCGCACCGGCTCGCTCTACACCTTCGTGCACCTCTACGATCAGCTCGTGCCCCCGGACACCTGGTTCACCTATGAGATCGAGTGCATCACCCGCGAGTTTCGCGGCAGCACGATCCCGCACATCAAAATATCCATCAACGGCAAGCTGCTGTACGAGTATCTGGATCACAGCAACGCCTGGAAGGAGGGCCATTTCGCCTTCCAGCAGCACGATCCGGGGAGCCGGGTGGAGATCCGCAAGATCGAGGTTCAGGAGTTACCTTGAGGACCGATCTTGTGGTATAGTCCTCCGTTCCAGCCGTCCGCCCCTCCCCGCGCGTGACGGCTGGTCCGGGCAAGAGTCCGCACGAGCGACTCGATGCAAGCCCACAGCCAGGAACCGCGGCGCTTCGGAATCCCTCACTTCCTGACCCGACGAGAGATACGCAACGATGGCCAACCTGTGGGTTCGCAAGTCCATTTCCGCGCTCAAGGCCGAAGCGGCCGAGAGCCATGAGCACGGTCTGAAACGTACGCTCACCGCCACCAACCTGGTCATGCTGGGCATCGGCGCGATCATCGGTGCCGGCTTCTTCGTCTACACCGGCACCGCGGCCGCCAATAACGCCGGGCCGGCCGTGGCCATCTCCTTTGCCCTGGGCGGAATCGCCTGTGCCTTCGCCGGCCTCTGCTACGCCGAGATGGCCTCGACGGTTCCCATCGCCGGATCGGCTTATACTTACGCCTACGCCACGATGGGTGAATTCGTCGCCTGGCTCATCGGCTGGGACCTGATCCTGGAATACATGGTGGGAGCGACCGGCGTCGCGATCGGCTGGTCGGGATATGTCGTCAGCCTCCTGCACGATTACGGCATCGACCTTCCCGCTCGATTCGTCTCGTCGTACGGCACGCGCATGATCGAGCTTCCCGATGCGGTGGCCGACCAGTTGCACATGCGCCACGGCTGGACCGCGCTCACTGATGCCCTCTCCAAGTTGCTTCACGATAGCGGCATCGACTATTCCGCTTTCCCGATTGACACCGCGGTGATCAACGTTCCGGCCATGATCATCGTCGCACTGGTCACAACGCTTCTGGTCATCGGCATCCAGGAATCGGCGCGGGTGAATAACGTGATCGTGGTCATCAAGGTGGTGATCGTCATCCTGTTCATCGCGCTGGGCTTTCGCTTCTTCACGACCGACAATTGGGGAGGCAAGTTCATCCCCGACAATACCGGCGTGTTCGGCCATTACGGGTGGAGCGGAGTCTTCCGGGGAGCGGGTGTCGTCTTCTTCGCGTACATCGGCTTTGACGCCGTCTCCACCACCGCCCAGGAAGCCAAGAACCCGCAGCGTGACATGCCCATCGGGATCATCGGCTCACTGATCATCTGTACGATTCTCTACATCCTGGGCGCCATCGTCATGACGGGCGTGGTCAGCTACAAGCTTCTGAGCGTGCCCGACCCCGTGGGCATCGCCATCGACGCGATGGGACTGAAGTGGTTTTCCACGATCGTCAAGATTGGGGCCATCGCCGGGCTGACGTCGGTGATCCTGGTCATGCTTTTGAGCCAGCCGCGCATCTTCTTCGCCATGGCCAAGGACGGATTGCTGCCCAAGACGGTCTCGAAGATCCACCCGCGGTTTCGCACGCCATGGATCACCACGATCATCACCGGACTGATCGTCATGACGGCGGCGGGCACCATTCCGATTCACGTCGCAGGCGAGTTGACGTCCATCGGCACTCTGTTCGCCTTCGCGGTCGTGTCTGCTGGCGTCCTCTACCTGCGGCTCACTCAACCCGAAGTGGAGCGGCCCTTCAGGACCCCTCTTGTCTACTTCACCGCGCCCATGGGAGTACTCTCCTCGGTTCTGCTGATGGCGACACTTCCCGGTGAGACCTGGATCCGGCTTGTTGTCTGGATGGCCATCGGACTGCTCATCTATCTCTTCTACGGGATGCACCACAGCGTTCTGGGGACACGATTTCCGGCCGGGCACCTGTCGGCTGCGCCCGTCGGGTCGGGTGCCGAAAAGTGAGCATAGCCCTGGTATGGACGGGCTTGCCGCCAGGCCGACTTCCGCCGATCACGCGGGACTTCTAAATCGCTACCCGTAAGAGGGAAAGTGTGGAACGGCCGCCCTCGGCCGTCCTGAGCCAGCCGAGGGCGGCTGGCCCACATTCCAAGAGGCGAGGATCTATTTAGAAGATGCCTCGCTTGAGGCCTGGCCGCACCGTCGCCTAGAATGAGCTTACTGGTGACGTTCCTGGTGGTTTCCTGGGAGGGTCGCACATGCCCGCTTTCTTCGCTCTGGCCGTCTGCCTCGGTTTGGCGTCATCCCCGCCCGAGGCCAACGCGAGCAACCTCATCCAGCAGGCCATCGCTTGCGAAGAGCGCGGACAGGACGCCCAACGGCAACACCTGCTGGAGCTTGCCGTCGAGGCGGAGCCGGAGAACAGCACGGCCCGGGGGCTGCTCGGCCAGGTGAAGCTTGGCGATCGCTGGGTGCGGGAGCAGGACGCGTCGCAGCGCGTGCTTTCCGACAGCGACGAGGCGGCCCTCCGCGCGGAGTACGAGCAACGCCGAGAGTCCATCCCCGACACGGCCCCGGCGCACTGGGACCTGGCCCTCTGGTGCCAGGCGCATGGCCTGAAGGCGGAGTCCATCGCGCACCTGACGCAGGTGACCCGGCTAGACCCGCAGAACTCCGCGGCCTGGAGGCGGCTGGGCTGCCGCTTCTATCACGGCCGCTGGATGAGCCCGGAGGAGATCGTCAGCCTGGCGGCCGACCTGGAACGCCAGGGCCAGGCCGATCGGCACTGGCTGCCACGGCTCATCCGCTGGAAAAACTGGCTAGTCAATCCGGCCCGCCGCGATGACGCGATCCGCGAACTCTCTGCGATTCATGAGCCGGAGGCCGTCGCTCCCGTCACGCTGGTGTTCGATGGTGAGCCCCAGTCGCAGCGCTGGGCGGTCTACGTGCTGGGGCGGATCGACGCACCCCAGTCCGCCCAGGCCCTGGCCCGTCTGGCTGTGACCGGTCTGGATGCCGGCACGCGCGACGCCGCGATCCGCCTCCTGCGCCGGCTCGATCCGCGCACCTACGTGGGGCTCCTGATCAACGGCATCAAGGCAACCACGCAATACCAGGTGATCGCGCGTGGGCAGTCCAGTGGCGAGGCCGTGGTGCAGATTGAAGATCCCCGGGCGGTCATCGAACGGCATTACCACGCCGTCGCCGTGCCGGCCGCCCGCTCGGCGTCGCAGGGAACCGGCAGCGGAAATGGCCAGTTGGTCCGCTCCGGCCAGGTGTCGCGCTTGCAGTCGAACGGCCATTACGCGCTCTTCAACGAGGAGGTGCGCGCCGTCGCACAGCCCTCGAGTGGTAGCGAGGACTCCCAGAGTGCCGGGGCCGCGCTGAGCCAGCGCGTGGCCGCCGACCTGCGGCAGATCGAGGAGTCCAACCTTCCCATCAAGGTGACCAATAGCCGTGTCCTGTACGCACTGAAGGAGCTCACCGGCAAGGCCTTCGGGCCGGACCAGCAGGTGTGGACGCGGTGGTGGACCCAAGAGCTTGGTTACCACGTGTCGTCTTCCCAGCCCGTGCCGAAGCCCGTCGTCCTGGAGGAAGTCTCGGCACCCTATGCTTCGCCGCCACCGCCGGTGATGTACGTCAGCCAGACCCAGCAGGTCGGCCCCCACTCCTGCTTCGTCGCCGGCACGCTGGTGCACACCCGGTCCGGCCTGCGCCCGATCGAGGACCTGAAGATCGGCGACCAGGTGCTTGCGCAGGACGCGACCACGGGCAACCTCGTCTTTGAACCGGTCCTGGCCACGCTGCACAACCCGCCGGCCGACGTGCTGCGCCTGGAGCTGGAAACCGGCGAGGCCGTCAGCGCCACGGACATCCATCGCTTCTGGCTGGCCGGCGCGGGCTGGAAGATGGCCAGGGAGCTGAGCCCCGGCGACCGCCTGCGGGTGCTGGGCGGCACCGTGAAGGTGGCCTCGGTCTCGCGCGCTCGCAGGCAGCTTGTCTACAACCTGGAAGTGGCCCGGGCGGGGTCATTCCTCGTCGGCCCGCGCGGCATCCTCGTGCATGACGCCACCCTGGTCGCCCCGGTGGTCCACCCCTTCGACGGCCAGCCGAGCAGGCCGGCGGGGCTTGCCCGCGCTGGCTCATGAAGCGCCTTCGGTCACCAGGCCCGGCTTTCCCTCGGCAGGCCTGGACGACGCCCCCGGCCCGGCGACCCATCGCACCGCCGCCGTGCCCAGAATGACCGCGGCGCAGACCAGCAGCATGATCGTCAGCCCGATGTTCAGCCAGCCGCGCAGGGCCTGGCCGGCCTGGACCATGTTCCAGAACTTGCCCGTGATCTCGTAATAGCCGGTCGTCGTCGTCGTCGTTGCCACGAAGAGCATCGGCAGCAGGGTGACGGCCGCATACCGCCGGCGCCCGGCGTTCACCAGCCCCGTGGTCACTACCGCCAGCGCGATCACGGCCAGAAGCTGATTGGCCATGCCGAACATCGGCCAGATGGTCTCCACCGAACCGGCCCAGATGAAGTAGCCCCAGCCCAGCACGACCAGCCCGGTGGCGAGCATCGCGGCCGGCAGCCAGTCCAGATTGCCCAGCGGCCGCCACAGCCGGCCCAGGAACTCCTGCACCAGGAACCGCGCGATCCGCGTGCCGGCGTCGATCGTCGTCAGGATGAACAGCGCCTCGAACATGATGGCGAAATGGTACCAGTAGGCAATGAGCCAGCGCGCACCCGGGATCGCGTTCGAAAAAATGCGGGCCATGCCCACCGCCAGCGTCACCGCTCCGCCGGTCCGGCCGTGCAGAGATTCGCCCACGTCCTGCTCCATCACCACCAGCTCGCTGCCGGCCGCTGGCTTGCCGGCCTGCCCCGGCTCCAGGGCTCCGTGGGGGTCGAACTCGGACGCCTTCAAGAACCGGGCGAAGTCCGGATGGCGCGCCATGAAGGCGGGCCGCTTGCCCAGGTCGATATTGATGTCGTAGTACATCGAGCTGGGCAGCGCCGCTGCGGCGATGAGCGCCACCACTCCCACCAGGCCCTCCATCAACATGGCGCCGTAGCCGATCATCCGGATGTCGCTCTCCCTGCTCACCATCTTGGGCGTGGTGCCAGAGGAGACAAGCGAGTGGAAGCCGGAAATTGCCCCGCACATGATGCATATGAAAACGTAGGGGAAAATTGGCCCGTCGAAATAGGGCCCTCCTCCCCAGGCAAAGAACGGGCTGACCGTGGGCGCCTCCAGTCTCGGGTTCGCCACGATCACACCGGCCACCAGCAGGAAGATCGTGCCGATCTTCAGGAAGCTGGAAAGGTAATCACGCGGGCAGAGCAGCAGCCACACCGGCAGCACGGCCGCGATGAAGCCATAGGCCGCCAGGGCGAGGACCGTACCGTCGCGCGAGAGCGAGCAGTACGGCTCCAGGGGCGAGCCGGGCACCAGGGCGCCTGCCACCGTGGCCCCCACCACGGCCACGCCGCCGATGATCGACGCCTCGATCACTTTTCCCTTGCGCAAGCGGTACATGTACCAGCCGACGAAGAGCGCGATGGGAATGGTGCAGGCGATGGTGAAGGTTCCCCAGGAGCTGCCCGGCACCAGACGCCTGGCGTTCTCCGGCAGGATGAACCCCTTGCCCTGAGCGTCCAGCTTCATGCTAGAAGACGCGGGAAGCGCCAGCTTGAAGGGCTCGTGCACGACCATCGACTGTTCCGGAGTGTCGCCGAACCGGTAGGAGGACTCCGCCGGAATGTCATAGATGCGGGGACCGCCCCGCTTCATGTGGATGGAGATGTCCGCGCGGGGCGGATAGGTCAGCACCGTGCCCGCCTTGAGGGGCACCTCCTCTCCGCCCAGGGCCTTGACCACCACGATCCCCAGCCCGGCGAGGGCGATGATGATGATGTAGAGGATGGCCACCGTGGCGGCGATGCCGGCGGGCCGGCCGATCTCCGTCCGCGCCAGGCTGGCCAGGCTCTGGCCGCCGTTGCGGGTCGAGAGCGCCAGGACCATCATGTCCTGCACCGCGCCGGCAAGGCAAACGCCGACGACCAGCCAGATCAGCCCCGGAACATAACCGAACTGGATGGCCAGCACCGGACCGATGAGCGGACCGGCCCCGGAGATGGCCGCGAAGTGATGGCCGAAGAGGACCCAGCGGTTCGTGGGGTCGAAGTTCTGGCCGTCGCGGAAGCGGTGCGCCGGGGTCTCCCGGGTATCATCCAGCACGGCCACCCGCGCCGCCAGGAAGGCACTGTAATAACGGTAGGCGATCGCCAGGACCGCCAGCACCCCGAGCATCAACGGCATGGCAGGCAACTTCATCGTTTCTCGGTTCCTCGCTGGTTCCGGGCGCGAAGCCTCAGGCTGCGCCGGGTCCTGTACCCGAGCGTCTGAAGCGCTGAGTCCGCTGCTTGCAGATGGTCTCCCTGGAGCTCGATCCGCCCGTCCTTGAGCGTGCCCCCTGTACCGCACTGAGACTTGAGCCGGGCCGCAAGGGCCGGCAGATCGTTCCCCGCGGGGTCAAGTGCCGCGATGACGGTCACCACCTTCCCCCTGGGACGCTTCTCCAGGCTCAGCCGCGCGGTCTGACTTTCCGGAGGCAGGAGCTTCGCCGCGGGGACCGGCGGCGGGCAGTCGCACTCGGCTTCCGGCTTGCCGCAGCGCTCGCAGGTGGGCGGGCGGTCCCAGGGAGTTCCGGCAAAGAGGCGCGTCACCGTGGCAGGGTCCTGTTCAACAAATGGGATAGCTATACCGCGGTTGCACGGCCGTGCCCAGGTTGGCGCGCTTGCCGTACAGGAACCTCAGGTGGTGGTCGAGATGGCCCGCGTATCCGCTCAGCAGCTCAGCCAGGGTCATCCGGCCACGCACCGAGTGCACGCCGGCGCGGCGGAAGTCTTCTTCGGGGCAGCCGCGCAGAACGCGGGTCATCCAGTGCCGGTTGGCCGCGAACAAGTTGACGGCTTCCTCGACGGGCATCTCCTGCGAGCGGAGCCTCGAGATCCACGCGTCCTCGTCGTAATTGAGAAGTGAGGGCTCGTCGTCGGCGATCACCCGCTTCATTCTTTCAATCCCCACAAGGTCGCTATCCACCAGATGAGCGGCCAGCTCGGTGATGCTCCAGGCACCCGGGCCTGGCCGCGCGGAGGCTTGTTCGGCGCTCAGCCCGTGCACGGCGTACAGGAGCACCGAGCCTCCAAGGGCGTAGCGCTCGATCAACAACTCCAGAGCGGTCATGGCTGGTTCCCTCGGGCGGAGCGGCTTCACGATTCACCGGCCGGCCGCCGCTTGCGCCAGATCGACAGTTGAGGCTGGTGATATTCAACAAACCAGATTTCCTCCTCCACGCCAAGCTCGTTGGCGAAGCGGTGGGCGACCAGGTGGTTCACCACCTCCATCGACATGGCCAGGAAATCGGTCTTCACGTCAGCGTCCGCTTCCGAGGCGAAGTTGTGGAAGATGAACCGGATCACCAGCACCCGTTCGTCGACGGGCCCGCTGTACGAGAGATAGCGTCCGTCCATCTCGTAGATCGAGTACCCGCGCGAGGCCTGGCAGAGCGCCTTGATCCACGACTCCTCGTCGAAGTCCGGCTCGCGCCGCCTCGCGCGATCGACTTCTTCACGAACGGGATGGCGCGGATGGCTTTCTCATCGAACAGGTCTTCCAGCACTTCCTGAACCTTGCCGAAGTAGCCGAGCTTCTTCGGCAGGATCACCTCGTACATGCGTGCCGGCTTTGGCCCTTCGAGCTGGTATTCGCTCATGGTGGTCCCTGGCGTGCTCCCTGGCGCTGTTCCCGGACGGAAGACGAGACACGCTGAAGATCATCCCATGTCCCGCACGACTGGTCGAGCAATGCGCGGGCCGCCCCTCGAAGCGCGGCTTCCCGGTGGCCAGGGAACGGGCGCGGGTTTGGCCCGGAAGCTCAGCCTTCGGGGTCGACGGGACCGCCTTCCGGCAGCAGGCCGCGCAGCGGACAGCGCTCACAGCGTGGCGCTCGTGGAACGCAGAACTCGCGGCCCACGCGCTGCATTCCAAAGGAGAGCCGCGCCAGCTCCTCATGGTTCCCCGCGGCATGCAACGAGACCAGCTCGCTGGCCTCGCGGTACTCGAATCCGGCATCGATCCAGCCGTGCCGGACGAGGATGCGATACGAGGCCCGGTCCATCGGATAGACCGCACGGCCCAGGGCCAGCAGAATCGCGTCTGCCGTGGCGGGCCCGACACCGCGAATCGCCGCGAGCGCCGCGCTGGTCCCGGGCGCTGTCCGGGTCCGGCGCAGTCTCCGGATGCTGGTCGCCGCTGGGGTCAAGGCACCACCGTGCCAGGCGGATCAGCAGAGTGATGGTCCGCGGCGCGAGCTTCAGCGATGATTCGCGCAGACAATCGGCCAGCTCCGCGGGGTCCGCGCTGGCGAACGCAGACGGATCCAGGAACCCGGAGCCATCGAACGCCGCCAGGATTCGAGTGGCACGCCGCTCATCGACCGCAGCAGAGAGCACGGCGGAGAGAACGGTCTCGAACGCGGAGGCCCCCGCGGGCAAGGGCCTCGGCGGCCCGTACGCCACCGCGAGCACCTCCAGCAAGGCGGGGTAAGACTCGGCGAGTGAGCCCATGGCGGACCGTCCCGCGGCAGGCAAGGAAAAGCAGGGCCGCTCGATGGATGCCGCTGCCGGCTGAGGGAGGGCCGAACTCGCCGCGCGGCTCAGGAGCCTGCCGATTTCGCCTGGGCGGCCGCGAAGGCGCGGGCCAGCTTGCTCTTGCGTCTGGCGGCCGTGTTCGGATGGAGCACCCGGCGTGCGCCGGCCTTGTCGATCTTGGCGACCGCGGCGCGAAAGTCAGTGGTGGCCTGTTCGAGGTTGTTCTCGCTCAGCGATTGAACCGTTTTCTTCGTGAAGGTCTTCATGACCTTCCTGGTGATGCGGTTGTGCATCCGTCGCTTGACGCTCTGGCGAAGCCGCTTGCTCGCCGAAGTGGAATTTGGCATGGCTCCTGAATGATCCGGCAATAAGAGGTTGGGTGATCTCGGTCAATGAACGACGCCACCGGGCATGCCGGAGGTCAGATCGGCTCATATCGAACGCCGACGATCGGCACGAAGCGATCGTCGTGACGAAAAAGGAAAGTTACCACGGAACAGGGTTTCAGTTCAAGTTCCTCAGACGCTGGGCGACGTCCTGGTAGGAATAATCCTTGGCGGCCACCTCGTTGTAATGCTCCTCGGCGACCTCGGAATTGCCCATCGCCTCGGCCACCCGTCCAAGCCGGTAGTTGAGCGACAGGAAGTTTGTAACATCCTCGTCTTCAAGGGTTTTGAGTGCTTCGCGATACGTGCGGTCCGCCAGCTTGTAGGCCTGGTTCGCCTCGAAGCTGAGCCCTGCCTGAATGAGCGCCTGCACCTTGAGCGTGGGGCTGGATCGTGCTTGCTGGAATTCGGCGATCGCCTCGTCGTGCTGGCCGAGGCGGGCCAGGCAAAGACCAAGCTGGTAATGCAGGTTGGCATCTTCCGGGCTGGCGGCCGAGCGCCTTCGGAATTCCTTGATCTCGTAGTCGGCGAGCAGCTTGGTCAACTGGTCGAGCTTGGCCCTGGCGGCCGCGTCGTCGGGCCGGTCCTTGGTGCGCTGGGTCCACGAATCGATCGCGCGCTTCATGCGGGTAATCTGGACCTCGGCGTAGGCTTGCTGGAGCACCGGCTCCTTGGGGTTTGCCTTCAGCCCTTGAGCCAGGACCTTCTCCGCCTGGTCGAACTGGCTGCGATTGCGGAAGTGCTCGGCCAGGTCGAGGTAAGGCCAGGTCTGGTTGGGGTTGTCCTGAATCTCCTTCTGCCAGCGCTCCTCGGGAGAGAGCTTCTCCAGCTTGAGCCGTTCCAGCTTGGCATCGAGCTCCTCGGAGCTCGTGTCAGCCGGCTTGCCGCGTTTCTCGAGCGCTTCATCCAGCCCGGCCCGCTTGATGGTGGCACTGGCCGACAGCGCGTTGATCTGCCGGCTGGAACTCTCGTCATGAGGGTCGTGCTTCTTCACCTGTTCCCAGCAGGAGATCGCTTTCTGCCAGTGCTCGTTCTTCTCGTACACCCGCGCCGCATGGCGAAAGAAGTCGGCGTCCTTGGCCTGGGCGTGTACCGACTCGATGTACCACTCCGCCAGCGCCAGGTAACCCAGTTGCTCGGCCGCCTCCGACGCCTCGCGCGCTGCCGACACGTCCCAGGGGTTATGCGTGAACGCGTCCTCGCAGATATCCAGGGCGTGTGCCAGGTTCCCTTTCGAAACGCGCCGAGCGGACCCGCATGCGGATCGGCTGGTTGCGTGCGCCGACCAGCATCCCCACCTTCGAGGGGTCGTTATTGAACTTGCGCCGCTGCACTCCGCGCAGGGCTTGACGGTAGCTCAGGTTGTCTGGTGCAAGCCTGCACGCCTGCTTGTACATGTCGATGGCATAATCCAGGTTCGACTTCAGCGTGGCTTCATTGCCATACTGGAAAAAGGTCTTGGCCTTCTGTCGATCGGGCAAGCCCGAATCCAATGGCATCGCGAGCGCTCCTACCCATCGAGAGCCCAAACCATGGGGCGTGACGGCTTGTGCGAGTTCTCTCTTCGTCCGACTCATTCTAGTGCATTGGCACGGCTCTCACCACAGCCGAGAGATGCGGAAAATGGAATGCAAGGGGCAACGTAGCCTGAGCCAGATGAGGCGCATCCGGCAGCGGCAGGGCATCAGCAGGCCGCGTGATGATCGACGTGATCTCCCGAACAAGCGAGGATATGGCCCATGGCTGAGGTCATGAGAGACGCGGGGCTTACACGCCTCGTTGAAAGCGACACGCTGGAGCGGCTGGCCGCTGGCTTCCAGTTCACCGAAGGTCCGCTCTGGCTTCCCGATGGATCCCTGATCTTTCAGGACATCAAGGCCGAGCGAACCTACCGGCGCACGGCCTCCGGCGATGTCGAGCTGCTCCGCGAGCATACCGGCGCCGCCAACGGGCAAACGTTCACAGGCGATGGCCGGGTGGTCTTCTGCGAACAGAACGGGCGCCGCGTCTCGGTCATGAACCGTGACGGATCGGACGTGCAGACCGTCATCGAACACTGGTCCGGCAAGCGCCTCAACAGCCCCAACGATATCGTGGCCCGCTCGGACGGGCTGCTCTACTTCACCGACCCCCCCTATGGCGTTCAGCCGCAGGACCGCGAGCTGCATTACCAGGGCGTCTATGCCCTGGACCTCTCCGGAACGAGCCCGGAGCCGATGCGCCTGCTGGCCGACGACTTCGAGAAACCCAACGGCCTGGCGCTCTCGCCCGACGAGCAGACCCTCTACGTCTGCGACACGGCGCGCTACCACGTTCGCGCGTTCGACCTCGAGCCCTCGGGCGGCGTTCTTCCGGCGTCCGGCAGAGTCCTGCTGAACCTGAACCCGGACGAGCCGGGCGGGCCCGACGGCATGAAAGTGGACAGCCTGGGCCGGCTTTTTGTGGCCGTTGCCATGGGCGTCTGGGTCTTCGAGCCGGAGGGAAAGCTGCTGGGGATCATCGCCACGCCAAAGCGGCCGGCCAACCTGGCGTGGTGCGACGACGACTGCAAAGGACTGGCCATCACCGCCGTGGACGGCGTCTACAAGGTGCGCATGAAAGACCCGGGCTGCCCGCCGCCATTCGCGCGCTGAGGAGGATCTGGCGGTGGGTCGCTGGAATCCAGGCGCGCGCACCGGACTGGGATGACGCCGAGCCGCGTCTCCGGCGGTGTTCTGCCGCAGCATCGCCGGTCCCGCGAATCAGTCAGTGGGTGGGCGCGACGGAGTTGACGATGTCGATGGGGATCATCGAATTGGCCGGCGCGAAGCTCGCCACGGTGCTGATGTTGTGGCCTGGCTGAGTTTGCGTCCAGAACGCAAAGTGATACTTCGCAAGCGGCCAGCCGTGCGATGGAAGCTGAGCGGTGTTCAGGTAGACGCGTACCACCGGTCCCACGATCTTGATGTTCGCCGGCGCGATGACCTGGGTTGCCTGAGTGACCAGGTCGGTGATGGTCCCCGAGGCTGTGGTGCCGTAGGGCCCGACGGTGAGCGTCACGAGTGCATCGGGTGTGATGCCCGGGCGGCTGGGAAACACGGGGCCGAGGCTCGCCCCCGCGCCGCGGTTCAGGCCGAAGACATAGTACGAAGGTGCGGGATCATGAAATGGCCCCCGCATGATCGCACCGAGCTCGAGTACGTTCCTCTTGAATACAGACGCCCCCGCAACGGTGGCCAGCAACTGGTCATAGGGCTGGCC
This sequence comes from uncultured Planctomycetaceae bacterium, assembly GCA_963833985.1. Classification (GTDB taxonomy): domain Bacteria; phylum Planctomycetota; class Planctomycetia; order Isosphaerales; family Isosphaeraceae; genus Aquisphaera. Next base: position 1,978,692 of record CAWIAD010000001.1, on the reverse strand, counting down.
GGTGAACAAGGGCTGTACGGTGGGCGTCTGGGCCGTGAGTCCCTTGATCGTGTACGAAGTATATTTGCCGGTCGCGAAGCCGGTGATCACCGCTAGCGGATTGCGAATCTGCGAGTGCACGAGCGCGACCCATTCCCGCCCCAGGCCGCCCTCCAGCGCCGAGGTGACGGCGGCGATCCCGGCGGGATTAGTGGTGATGGCCGGCCGATAGCGGCTCACCAGCGCAGGACGATGGATTGCGGCAGGTAAGGGGTGGATGTGGCTGAGCAGCTCCCGGGCCTCGAGAGACTCGACGTTGAACCGGGCGGAACGGCCTTTCAAACGAATGCGCATCGCGAAAACTCCGGCGCTTGCCCCTGTTGCTAGCCCTACCCGAAAGTGTAGCTTGCTTTCTGCCGGTCGGGGCAAGGTTCAAGGAGCAGGCCGCCGTGCGATGGGTCGGGATTGACGAGGCAGGATACGGGCCGAACCTGGGACCGCTGGTGATGACAGCCGTGATCGCCGAGAGCCGCGCCCCGACTCCGGCCGCGAGCGACGGCTGGCCGGCCCCTGCTCCTGCACCCGACCTCTGGCTCGACCTGGCCTCCGCCGTCTGCCGCGCGGGTGGAACTTCGGAACGGCTCTGGGTCGACGATTCCAAGCGGGTGCTCCGCGCAGGTCGCGGCCGCGAGCAGCTCGAGGCCACCTGCCTGGCTGTCATCGATGCGGCAGGACAGCGACTGCCGGAAAACCCGGAAGCGCTTCTGGCCGCCGTCGGCGCCGGGACGCTGATGACCGCCGAGCTCCATCGCTGGCTCTGCCACCCTAAGCCTGGCGAAAGCTGGCCCCGGCCTGCCCTGCTTCAGGCGCTGCCACCGCGGCTGGCCTGCCGGCCGCTGGAGCCCGCCTCGGGCACCTGGCGGATCGTCCAGGTTCGTTCGGTCATCCTCGGCCCGCAGCAGTTCAACGAGCGGCTCAGGGAACGGGCATCGAAGGCGGACGTGCATTTCAGCGCGTTCCAGGAGCTGCTGGTCCACGTGTGGGAGCTCGCCGCCGACGGCAGGCCCACCGACGTTCACGGCGACAAGCACGGCGGGCGGCATTACTATTTCGAGCGCCTGCTGGCTGCGTTTCCCGAGACCTGGATCAGCCGAGGCGTGGAAGGGCCTGCGCTCAGCCGCTACCAGGTACGCGATCCCGTGCGCACCATGAACCTGGGCCTCGCGCCCCGAGCCGATAGCGCCAGCGGGCTAGTGGCGCTGGCCTCCATCGTCAGCAAGACGATCCGCGAGGTCTGGATGGACGTCTTCAATGCCTTCTGGCGTCTGCGCATGCCCGGGCTACGACCCACGGCCGGATATCCGGTGGACGCGGGGCGGTTTCGTTGCGAGATCGAGCCGCTGGCCCGAGACCTCGCCCTGGACGCGGATCTCTGGTGGCGCCTGAAGTGAAGACCCGCCGCAAGGCTGGCCCGGCTCCAGAGGCAAGGTTCCGCGCATTCGCGGTTGCGATCGCATGCGAACCGGTTCAGCGTTCGCGGTAAACGATGCGGCCCTTGGTCAGGTCGTAGGGTGTGATCTCGACGGTCACCCGGTCGCCGGGGACGATGCGGATGAAGTTCTTGCGCATCTTGCCGGCGATGTGGGCAAGGATGCGATGTCCATTCTCGAGCTCAACCGTGAACTGTGTGTTGGGGAGGGCTTCGACGATTCGTCCTTCGGTTCGTATCGGTTCTTCTTTCGACACGCGGATCTCCTGTGACGGGAAACGGGCATTCAGGCGCGAGGCTGAACGCGACGCAGGGTTCGCACTTTGATCCGCCGGGTTCGATCAGTCGCGGTCGATCGGGCCTGAGCGGGGATCAGAGGCCACGATCAGCGGCAGCGGGCCGGCTCTGGGATCGCCTCGCGCCGACCCGGCAGAAGTCTTTTGAGTGTACACGATCCGCTGGGACTTGGAAAGCGTTGAAATCGCGGATCCAGGGCACAATGCGCCCGGCCCGCATGCGGTCCACTCCCGGCCGCCTGGCAAGGCGTCCGGAGCGAGGTCGCGAGAAAAATGAGCCGGGAGCCGCCCATGGCTGTTCGTCGAACAGCCTCAAGCGACTCCCGTTGTGTGTCATCACGGCCCGCCCTGGGTTGGCAGGCAATGGGTTGGCAGGCAATGGCCCGGGAGCTCAGGCACGGGCGAGACGCCGCCCGGTTCCCATGGCCGTGTGCCGACGGTCAATAGCGCCGGCCGCGACTGCCGCCGTAGCCACCGCCACCGCCGCCACCACCGCCGCCACCGCCGGTGTGGCCACCGCTACGGGGTTCACGGGGCTTCGCCTCATTGACGGTGAGGCGGCGACCGTCGAATTCCTGGTCGTTCAGGCCCTGGATCGCCGCCTGTGCCTGGGCGTCGGTATCCATCTCGACGAAGCCGAAGCCCTTGCTGCGGCCGGTGTCACGGTCCGTGATCACCTGGGCGCTCTGCACGGTCCCGTACTGCGCGAACCACTCTTCCAGGTTGGAGTGCGTGACGGAGTAGGTCAAATTCCCAACATACACTTTTTTCCCCACGTTCAGTCTCCCGGTGGCGAAAATGTCCCGACCCACCTGTTGCTTTCCGGGCCGGTAAGAAAGGGGCGCACTGATGTGCCCATGAGGTGGGAGAGTCGAGAGGGGAAAGCAAATAAGATTCGGCGCGAACCGATTGTGCTTGCTCAATCGTCAATCCAACCAGATCCAATTATCACCGAAATCGACAGGGAAGGGAATGACGTAGTGCACAAATCTTGCGGATTTTGAATGCAAGCAACAAACACCGACGTGCGCCGGCCGTCCCGCATCTTGTGCTTGCACAGGCCGTGCCGCCAGCGTCGGCGTCTTCGTGCCATCGTCTCATGCGAGCGCAGCACTGCACCCGGCCGCGGCGTGCCGTCAGCCCGGGCGGATGCTCTCCCCCCCATGGCGAGCCAGCAATCTGTGCGGGCGCGACGCGGGACGTGAGCCCGCCACGCGCATTGGCACTCACGCGAGGGCAATCACCCCACCGTGGTGAAACACAGTGCCGGTCAGGCGCTGCTCTGGCTCTTCAGGCCGACACCGGGACGTCCGGGCGAGATCCGCGTGCCCTCGTCGTCCCGCTTCATGAACCTGACAAGCTTGAACCGGGCCGGGTCGCTCTTGGCGATCGCCTTGAATTCCTGGTCGGTCAACTTGAGCCCGGTTGACTCTCGTATGAACTGAAAACTATGAGGCCTCTGCACGATCGCCGAGGCCATGATCTCCATCGGCTTCTGATTCTGGTTCTTCTGGTTCTTGGACACGCTCTGCTCTGCTTTCTGACCTTACGGCCATTGATGTTCGGGTCACCACCGCAACGGACCGCCTGACCGAGCCGGGAACCTCCGCCAAAACTACTTCGGATCCAAGCATAAGATTTATTTATGCATGTCGATTATTGTGCCTGCTGGAAGTTCTGCCAGCACATTCGCAACCACATCGAAGCGCACGATGGTTTCGACTCTTGATGGAGAGCCAGCGAGGGAGCCGTGTCTGCAACCCCCGGCATTGCCCGTGGATCAACCCGTCAATGGCGCAGGCCGCCAGGTTCAGGACTGACCCGGTTCGTGCGGGCGACCCGAGGCTTCGCCTCGTTGACCGTGAGCTTGCGCCCCTCATGGTCCTGGTCATTGAGACCCAGAATCGCCGCGTGGGCCTGTTCGTCGGTTTCCATCTCGACGAAAGCGAAGCCCTTGCTGCGATCCGTCTCGCGGTCCATCACAACCCGGGCGCTGAGCACGGTCCCGAACTGGGTGAACAGGTCGCGCAGATCGTATGAAACAATGGAATCGGCCAGGTTCCCGACGTACAGCTTCTTTCCCATGGAGCAGCTCCGGATGACAAGGAATGTTCGATCCATCGACTGCTTCTTGGATCGATGAGATTGGGCGAACGAGCTTGTTCAGGACGTGGAACAGGCGAGAGAGATAAGCAAGGAGTGATTCCGTAAGAAACCAGAGTGCTTGCTCTGTCGACCGGCCAATCCATTGAAGTATAACAAAGTCGAAGAACCAAGACAATGACCAAGCGCGCATCCAGCGGCCTGCGGGCACCGGTGATTGCGCCATTGTTTATCGATACGACCCATATCCGGAGCGGCCGGCCGGCCAGTGCAGGGCCGCGCGGTGGCCAAACCGGTCGGCGGACGGCGCAGCACCCGACCGCTTCCATGCCGTTGCAGCAAGCCGCGGCTGCCGCCGGGCCCGCGGCAGGAACTCTCCCTTGGATTCCGCGTCATACCCCGCAAATCGGGAAAAAGTGCGCGCACGGGGGGATGCACGCGCGATGAACCCTCAGCAGGCGGGGGTGTCTGATGCCCGAGGTCGTCGCAGGAACACTGAGACATGGAAAGTCCGGTATTGGACGATTGCCGAGTCACGAGTCAGGTGGGGGACGGAACAGGTCCTTCTTGCACCAAACTGCGGCACACCAGCCAGCCGCCCGGGCGCGGAGATCCCGATCGCGAAGCGACGAGGCGAGTGCGCACGGGCCTTCGTCCCGTTGTGATCGGATCGGCCTGGCCCCTGCTTCGCGGCGCCGCCTTCTTCATGCTCTTCCTGGGGCTGCTCTGGCGGACCGTCCGCTATGCCATGGCCTTCCCGCTCTGGGGGGATGAGGCGTACGTCGCCGTGAACCTGCTGACTCGCGACCTGGCGGGCCTGGCGCAGCCGCTGGAGTACTTCCAGATCGTGCCCCCTGGCTTTCTCTGGGTGGAATGGCTGGTGGTCCATGCGTTCGGCTCCGGCGAATGGGCGCTGCGGCTGGTGCCTTATCTGGCCGGGGTCGGGGGACTGCTCGGGTTCTGGAGTTTCTGCGGCAAGGTCACCACGCGCCGGACCACCCTGATCGCGACGGCCATCCTTGCCGCATCGTTCTATCCGGTACGCCATTCCATTGAAGTGAAGCCATACGCCATCGATCTGCTCGTCTCGCTCGCCCTGACATCGGTGGGCTGGTGGGTCTGGCGTGATGTGCGCTCATACCGGCGCTGGATGGCGCTGCTTGCGCTGGCGGCCGTTGGCGTCTGGTGTTCCTACACGGCGGTCTTTCCCGGGGCTGGTGTGGCGCTGCTGCTGGGGGCGCGGGTCGTCCGCGAAAGGTCGAGCCGGCTGATGGCCGTGTGGTTGCTGCTTGGCATTTCCATGGTGCTGAGCTGGGCCGTCATGTACGTCGGCTTTGCGGGCCCGCAGGCCCACGACGCGGCGTTCCTGCCGAACCTCGCGACCTGGCGGAACGCCTTTCCACCGCTCGCTCAGCCGTGGCGGCTCCCCTGGTGGCTGCTCGAGATCCACACCGGTCAGATGCTGGCCTATCCGCATGGCGGCCACGATTTCGGCAGCACTTTCACGGCTTTTCTGGTCGTGATGGGTTGTGTCCGGATGGCACAGCGCCGGGCCCGCCGGCCGCTCCTGTTTCTGTTGCTGGCTCCCCTGCCCTTCGCGCTCGTCGCGGCCGCCATGCACCGTTATCCTTATGGCACAAGCACCCGGGTGATGCTCTACATGGCACCGGCCTTCTGCTTGCTCGCGGGCGAGGGCACGATCGCCTTCCTGCGAGCTCGCCACGCGATCAGACGAGGCCCCCTGATCGTGGCCGGGGTACTGGCCGCCTTGCCGCTGGCCGCCATGGCGTTCGACGTGGCCAGACCCTATCGCAGTAGCGCGACCGAGGAGCACCGCCGTCTCGCCCGCTGGATTGCCGGGCGCGTCGGACCCGCCGACCAGTTGATCGTCTTCAACAGCGTGACTCCGCCACCTGTCTTCGACGACTTGATGTTGACGCAATGGCTTCAACGGGTTGCCGAGGTCCGTTTCTACCTGCTGAGTTATTCCCCGGTCCCGGTGAGGTGGGAGCCCGAGCCCGAAACGATCGTTTCGTCCCCGCCAGGAAAGGTCTGGCTGATCGTTCAGCGGCACGGTGACATCCGTCACTTCTCGGAGGAAAAGCGGGCTGCCTATCAGCAGGCCGTCGAACGTCGCCTGGGCCCCCTGGTGCCGACGTCCCGATTCGATCTTCCAAACGACGAGAGCTGGTCCATCTTCATGGAATCGCCGTCGCCTCGGGACGGTACGGTAGCCGCCATGAGCCGTCTTCAAGGCCCAGCTCGCTGAAGCCGGGAAGAAAGAACGACACGCCATCGTCGCAACCCGGAGTTCGCAGCGACCCTCTGCTTGCAGTGCACTGCTCGACGCCTGTTCTCGCCGCGCTGACCCAGAAAGGCACGGTGCGGCGAGGCACGCGCGCGAGGCACGGGGCCATCCCCATTCCCCTCGGCCCCGCACCAGGCAACCGGCGATTCCACCGCTGCAAGCCGAGTTCAGGAAGGCGAAACCGCGTGGCGGTCTTTGCCTCTCCCACCTTGTCTGCACGGACGCGGCACGACAGGGGCTTGCGGTGGCCTGGCACCGCCTGACTCCTTCGGTCGGGACCGCCGTCATGGAACTTGCACGGTGGCTGAGTCATGTGGCCCGGATCGGGCGTATGAGCCATCCAGCCTCGGTTGCGAGATCAGTGGAGAGGGTGACCTGGAGGTTTCGCGTGCGTCGAGTCAATTCACGGGAGTCCGAGCGCGACCCTCAGGCAGTCATCGATCTGATCCATCGTTGCCGGCCGAGAGCGCTCCCAGGACGCGTAGGATATCGCCCTGGTGCATCGTCAGCAGATTTGTTGCGATCAGCGCCGAATCCCTTGCGAGCCCGCAGCCTGGTTCACTCACCAGCTCGATCAGATCTTGCGTGGGCTCGTTGACGCGAGCGGTGTTGTCGGAGATCTGGGCGACGATCGTGTTCGTCATCCGAACGTTGTCCCGGTCGTTTTGAACGACGAGAGCGGGGCGCACCTTGGCCCCGCCCGTCGTGAACGGATAGTCCACCAGCACGACGTCGCCACGATTCACCTTCATGTGCGGGGGTCGAGAAGGTTGTATTCATCCATTTGCGGATCGTCCCAACCGTCCTAGCCGAAAACCTTCATGGCCAGGGGATAGGCAGCTCTTGCATCGTCGGCCACGGCACGGAGGCGGTCGTAGACGTCGGCCTTGAGGATGACGTACTCGGTTTGCGTCTCGGGATCGGCGAGCCGAACAGCCTCCTCGCCCGCCTTCCGGATCTCTTGCAACTGTTCGGACGTGAGCGTGGTCATTCGCGGCGCTCCTTTGATGGTGACCGTTCTACTGTAACCGAGAAGGGCACGCAGGCCATCCTGACGCACCACGAGGCACGCGCGCGAGTCGCGTGGCCATCCCCATTCCCCTCGGCCCCGCACCAGGCACCTGGCGATTCCACCACTGCAAGCCGAGTTGCCAGGCCAACTTCCGACTCCGAATCTTGCGCCGGATCTGTGACGCCGACCCAGATCTATGGGTGGCCCCTTCGTAGCGATTCTCGCCCTTGTGCACGCGGCAACGGGTTGACGCGGAGTGAGTTGTCGTGACAATGTCGGGCAAGGATGTTATCCTCTCACTTCTGGAAAAGGGCCAGGAGACATTCCCATGCCGGTACGATCGACTCGGACCGCCAAGCTTGATCTTCGGCTGTCGCCGGAGGCCAAGCAGAAACTGCAAACTGCTGCTGAGTCCGCGGGCCGGACAGTCAGCGAATTCGTGCTCGAGAGTGCCCTGCTGCGCGCTGAGGAAACCCTGGCCGACCGCACCCGATTCGGCCTTGATGCCAATTGCTGGAAGGCGTTCATGGAAGCGCTCGACGCCCCTCCCCGCGAAATCCCACGCCTTGGCCGACTCCTCAGGGAACCGAGCGTCTTTGAACGCGGCGATTGAGGATGGCCGATCCACTCCGGATCGAGAAGCTCAGATCGGATCACGCGGTTTCCGACTTCGACTGCGGACAGGAGGAGCTGAACCGCTTTCTCTCACGCTTCGCCCTGGTCAACCTACGCGCAGGTGCCGCTCAAACTTACGTAGCGCTTTCCGGAAAGACTGTTGTCGGTTACTACTCGCTGGCGGTGGGCCAGGTGGCTTATCACGACGCGCCCGAACGACTGAGCAAGGGCCTGGCCCGCCATGCCGTGCCGATCATGCTCATCGCCCGGCTCGCGGTCCGTAGCGGATTGCAAGGCCAGGGAATCGGTTCCGGTCTGCTCAAGGATGCGATGCTGCGGACAATTCAGGCCGCCGACATCGCCGGCATCCGCGCTTTGGCCGTCCACGCCAAGGACGAAAACGCCCGCCGTTTCTACGAGCATTTCGGATTCATTCCGTCGCCAACGGATGCGCTCCACCTTTACCTGCTGATCAAAGACATCAAGCGTCTCGCTGGCGGCTAGCCGGCACAGAGCCGACACTGTTGAACTCGAAGCATCGGGGAATGCCTGTGCCTTCATATAGTACATCGCATGCTCGAAGCCGATCCGAAGTCGGCAGTGTCATGCGAGGTTGAGATGCTCGACACAGTGATGGTCCGTTCGAGGACAACGTCTCACACCGCGAGAAACGAGAGAACAAAGTCTCGGGGCGCGGGGGAGCCAGGCTCAGGTGCCATCCACATTCCTCTCGGCCCCGCACCAGGCACCTGGTGATTCCACCGCTGCAAGCCGAGTTCTCAGGCCGCTTTCTGACACCGAGTCTCACGCGGAAGCCATTGACACCACCCGGATCTATGGGTGGCCCCATGCGTTGCTCTGGAATGCCGGCGACGGACACTCAATCTGGCGAAGTCACGGAGGCATTCGCCGACCGTGCAAGCGCCGTCTGCACGCAGAGGAAGTCGATCATTTCTGAAACTGTCGTGATCTGAGCCGCTTCTTTGTCAGGCAGCTGGACATCGAACAGTCGTTCGAGATCCATGATGAGCGTGACCGAGTCGATCGAGTCGAGCTTCAAGTCCTCCGTCAGTGAGGCATCGGGAATTAAACGAGCAACGTCGACGCCCAGGAGCTTCGCGATCGCTTCCCGAGCAGCGTCTTTCGAGACGGCTGTCTTAACAGGCGTTACCGTCTGGTCTCGCATCTTCCAATCTCCTTGGCTGGTTCAACGGCCGCACCCAGCAGCAGAGGATGGACGCACCGTGGGTGCCCGGCGCGGCGTGGGCCAGCGGTCAAGACTCACGGCACGGAGAATCCTCTTCTTGATCCAACCCAAAATGACGCTTCACGATGTTTTCCCGCTCCGTCGCCGACAGGGCAAAAGTATCGAGCGTATCGGGGCTGCTGTCGAGCATCTCCAGGAATAAGCTGGTCCGACCCACGACCTTTCCCGGATTGCCGACGACGACGGAGTTCTCAGGGATCATCCCGCGGAGGACCGTGCCGGCTCCGATAATGCAACGAGCGCCGATCTGAGTCCCGGGCAGTATGATGCAATTCTGACCGATGTACGTGTTGTCGCCGACCGTGATCTTGCCGAAATGCTGGGCATTCGACCGGCGAGCCCGCAACAGGAAACTCGAGCCGTCGTGTGTCAGGAAAATCGTCCCTCCGGAAACCGCAACGCGGTTACCAATCTCAACCAGGTAGGGCTCCAGCGAGAACTGCGTGGTTAAAATGACGCAGTCCCCGCCGATTCTCACACCCTGTCGACGTAAGCTCTCGATCGTCCGATCGTTCTCGACCTTCCAATCGTACGGCACGGCCGGCGGCCTGTCCCCGGTCTTGCCGGCAAGCCATCGCTGGAGACGCTTCGCGACACTTTTCAAGCCCATGATGAACAACGCCGCAGGAGACAGAGAATCCGGATGGGGCTCATCAACTTCCTGTGCTCGCCTGCGCTGGGTAAGAAACACGTTCTCGAGACGAAGCATGACGGCCTCGCCTCGGACCGCGCCTTACCCGCTTCGCCAGGCCCTCGCCGGGTTACGCCAAGTCTGACCGGGAACGCCGAGGATGCGAATCTTCTGAGATCGATGCGCTCGCCAGGCCGCATCGGTCCTGCGTCACAGCAGGAAGACTTTTTTAGCCGATTAACCGGAGGGTTTCAACACCGGCACCTGAAAGACGGCCTGCGGTTCCGGTCGATCCTGGAGTCGATCGACCTGGTGCTGCTTGTGAGTGAAATCGCCGGGTCCTGCACGTCTGGACCCTGGATGATCGAGAGCGAGCCGCGACTGAGCCCGATGGAGTCGCACACGGTGTCGCGGGGACCGAGAACTCAATCGGTCCGCCCCTGACCGCTCCGAGCGGTTCCGTGGTCCCAGGGGATATTCGAGCGGCACAGGGAGACTCGAGAGTGGCGGAGATTCGAGAGGAACATGGTCAGCCATCATCGCACTCCGGGCAAAAGGAGGCCGTCTGGGGTCGATGACGAGTCGTTCCCCATTATTGTCCAAGCTGCCGGCTTGCCTCACTATGTCCCCCTCGTTAGCTCAGGCCGCGAAAGAGTTGGCATTCGTCGATTCTGAATCAACAATAACTGTGGCCGCCGTTCAAGGCTGACGCGAATCTGCGCCGGTCATCGTCACCCATTCCAGGGACTTGAATCATGCTCAGTCGGCGAAGTGCGCTGGCAATTCTTGGATCCGCCGGAATCGGGACGGCCGTTTTTCAGCGGGCACTGGCGGCGGCTGCGAGAGACGGAGACGTCTCGCCGCAAATGGTCACCGACGCAGAATGGGTCGCGGGGATCAAGCTCACCGATCCTCAGCGGGAAGCGGTCGTCCATGCGTTCAAGTTTGCGCGAGAGGACCTGGGACACGTTCGGCCGATCGAAGTCGACAATTCACTCCTTCCGGGGCTGCGGTTCGCTCCGCTCACCAGTCCGGCGTCACTTCCTGACCCGCGGGGTTACGAGATCAAAACATCTCCGGCACAGGGGACCGAAGCACGGGTCTCCGATCCGGATTCACGGCCCGACTCTGACGAGGACCTGGCGTTCAGTTCCATCCGGCGGCTCGGGAAGCTGTTGCGCAATCGAAAGATTTCGTCGGTGGAATTGACGAAGCTTTATCTGGAACGGCTCCGGCGCTACGACCCGCTGCTCAAATGCGTCGTGACCTTCATGGACGAGCTGGCGCTGAAACAAGCGGAGCGAGCCGACCAGGAGCTGCGCGCGAAGCATGATCGCGGACCGCTTCACGGAATTCCCTATGGCCTCAAGGATATCATCTCCTACCCGGGCTACCCCACGACGTGGGGCGTTGGGCAGTATCGCCATCGCATCATTGACACCAAGGCCGCGGTGGCCGAGCGGCTTGAAAATGCCGGCGCGGTGCTCGTGGCGAAACTGGCCACCAACACATTGGCTGGCGGATCAGTTTTGTGGTATCGCGGCATCACCCGCAATCCCTGGAATCCGCGCAAAGACGCGGCGGGTTCGTCGTCGGGACCCGCAGTTGCATCCGCCGCCGGACTCGTCGGCTTTTCCATCGGCACGGAAACCACCGCAAGTCTCATCGGCCCTTCCATCGTCTGCGGTGCAGTGGGACTGCGACCGACTTACGGACGCGTGAGCCGATATGGCTGTATGCAACTCTGCTGGTCGCTCGACAAGATCGGACCAATCTGCCGGAGCAATGACGACTGCGGTCTGGTGCTCGCCGCCATCCACGGTGCCGATCCGCGCGACGCGTCGTCGGTTGATCGGCCGTACGTCTGGCCTTCGTCGCGGGAGGTTTCCACGATTCGAGTGGGGTATGTCGCAGGAGGGGGCGAAGATAAGAATAGGGATCGTCTTCGAGTCCTGCGCGAGCTGGGCGTGACACTCGTTCCCGTCGAGCCACCCTACATGAAAAAGGACTACGGACTGCCGAAGAATGAGCTCTCGGCGGGGCTCATGGCCAGCGAGTCGGCTGCCGCGTTTGAAGACCTGACGCGTCGCGGGGAGCCCAGGGGCGTGAAGGGGTGGCCGCCGTGGTTCTTGCTCGGCCATTTCCTGACCGCCGTCGACTACCTGAAGATCAATCGGCTGCGCGCCATCGTCATGCAGCGATTTGACAAGATGATGCAAGCCGTCGATGTCTTGCTGTGCGACGAATGGACTCCCGGCCACGAAACGGATGACCGCTGGGATTGGTACGGCAACATGACAGGGCATCCGGCAATCACGTTTCCAAGGAAGTTCGAAACGCAGGACGGTTTCCCGATGCCAAAACCGCAAACAATGATCGGCCGCGTTTACGACGAGAGCACCCTGCTTGCGCTCGCTCACGCTTGCCAGCGGGCCATTGGACTTGCGCGACGTCCGCCGCTGGATCAATTCCTGGCGCAGAAGGACGAGATTCTCGCGGGCGAAGAGTTCCCCGACGAAAACAAATACTACACCGATTAGTCGCGGCACTCACCGGTCGTCTGCTCGCCCGGGGACGCGGCGAAGGGACGATCAACGTTCGAGGTCAGTTCGTCGCGGTCAAGCGGTACACCTTCGCCAGAATCCGCTTCTTCAGGTCCTCGTCCTTCACGTCCTTTGCCAGAGCGTAGAAGCTGTAGGGGTACTTCACCCTGTGGCTGCTGACGATCTCGCCGATACGGCGCTTCGCCTGTGCAGCCCAGTACTCGCGGGTGAGCGGGGTCGGTGCCTGGGGCGGAGCAGGCGGGACTTCGCCCTCGCCCTCATTCGCGCGTGCCCCCCGGCACCACTCCCAGTAGGCCGGCACGCCCTTGCGGGCCAGTTCCTTCTGTCCCATGCGATGCAACTCGAGCAAGGCGTGACCGATCGTCAACACGTGCCCGTCAAACCCATCGCCCGCTGCCTTCAGGAATTCCTCAAAGATGAAGTGGACGAATTGCTGCTCGTCGTCGAGACCCACGAGTGGCGGATCCGGATCCTCCTCGGCCCCGCCCCTTGTCTTCCCGAAGCTCCGAACCATCTTCCGCAGGCCGTCGATCCGTTCGGGCGTCACTGCCTCGGGCACCGCGCGGAGGGCCTTGAGGCAGGTGACCGCGAAGATGATGTTGTGACCTTTCCCACGCAGTGTGGCGATGCCGGCGTCGAGGTCTTCAAGCAGACCCTCGGTGAGCGTCGGATCCGCGGTCTCCTTCGGCCGGCCGGCCGCGTAGATCGGGTTCTTGAGCAGCCGGGTGTCGAGAAGGGCCAGAATCTCCTTCTGCGTGTCGGCGTCGAGTTTCTGCTCACGGCAGAAGAACGCGGACGAGATGACGGCGGCCGCGTTGTGCCCGAGGCCGAATGTGTTCCCCGTCTCGGCGACCCGGCTCATGCCGTCGAGGCCTTTCACGATTTCCCGCGGCCCGATCGGAGTTTCCTCCGCCGGCTTCTCATCGTCCGCGGCGGCGCGCCCGTCGAACAGTGCCTCGGGGCAGAACGGTGCTCCGGCGACGATGAGCCCGGCCTTCATGAGTCGCCGCCTGGTGATCGCGTCTGAACGTGTCATGGAGCCACCCCCGTTGGAGCATGTTTGCCGCGGTTCGGTGAACAGTTGTTGCAGAGGACGAACCAAAACCACCCCTCGTTCGCATGTCGATCGCCTCAGGCAGCACGCAAGAAAACATCTACCTGCGTGCCGACACTCCTGCGGCGACAGCGGAGAATTGATCCCGCGAGGCCTGCTTTACACAGAGGTCGCCACCTACCGCGTGCAAGCTCCCACCCTTGCACTGTTCCGACTGTGTTGTATACCAGCGCTCCCATTCTGTCACCGCACGCCTCGGCTTGCGCAGCCTGCTCAACATGTAAGTGGAGTTAAGCGGCTTGTGAATTGACCGCCCCAAATGGGTGCAGGGTTTTGAGCGGCTGATCGTATGAGTGCGAAAGAACTTGCGTCAACTCACCCGGAACCGCAGAGCTTCCCGCAATGATCATTGAACTCGATTCTTGCACGGTTCCGCCATTATCGAACGGCTGTGGCGACACGCCCGGATGGTCGCAGTTATGTATGTAGTCGCGATATCGTGATCAAATAGGGACGTACGTCAGCCTGACCGCATCCTCGCCGACGCGATCGGCGGCGATAAGTCGGAGGGGCGGCCTGGCACCGGCGAAGTACGGCTTGCCGCGGCCGAGCACAAACGGGCGGAAGTAGAGACGGTACTCGTCGATGAGACCGAGGTCGGTCAAGCACCCCGCGAGTTCGGGCCCGGCGACGTCGATTTCGCCCACGACTTCCGCCTTCAGGCCGCGCACGAACGCTTCGACGTCGGCAGCCACGAGCGTAGCGTTTGCGCCAACCGATTTGAGCGAGCGTGACACGACCCATTTCGGCAGCGCCCTCCACACTGCCGCGAAGTCGTGATCGACCACATCCCACTCCGGCTGGTCCTCGTCCCAGTAACGCATCACTTCGTACATACGGCGACCGCACAAACTGCCGGCCAGGCCGCGGACGTGATCGTTGAAATGACGGTGGAGTGACGCATCGGGCGGCGGTAATTCCAGCCCGGCCGCGAGGCCAGCGACGTAGCCATCCGATCCAGGCCCGCCCGCGAGGCCAGCGACGTAGCCGTCGAGCGATTGCATCATTCCGAATACCAGCTTTCCCATTCCCTCACACCTCCGCATAGGTTTCCCGCCGTGTCGCTCAGGATGCCGCCTTGAGTGACGGTCCTCGGGCGGGCCATGTTCCCCGCCTTCACTATCTGATCGAACGGCCGGTCCGGAATTCGACAAGTCGTCCAAAGAGTTTTCCGGCCGGGTTTGCCTTGCCAAGCAAGCAACAGGATTTGAACTCGTCAAGTGATTATGAGAACGTACCTGTGACGAGTCAGGCGATCAATAGTGAAAACTCAACTTTGCGATTGAACCAGGTAAGACCCCAAAAAGTGCCACAAAACAACGATGCGAGAAGAATAGTCGGGGCGGCGGGATTTGAACCCATGATTTCACGGAGTTGATCCAGTCGATCGTTCCTGAACTACGGCACGCTCGTCGTGGAAAGAAGGCTGCCCGGCGCCGCGACGCTCGGACGACACGAAGTAGGCGCCGATCAGGTTTGATGGACGAAGCTGGGCGGCCCGGATGCGCCAGGCGTGGCGCCGTCGTCACCTCGATTCCTTCTGTGTCAGGCTGGTGCCCGGCTCTGCTTCCCCGGCCCACCGCTTCTTGACTTCGCCTGGCGGGTCTACAGCGAGAGAGGATTTGATCCTCCGGACAAGCGCAACAGGAATGTAAGGCGTGCCCGGGACCGTGAACATCCTTTCCCTCGGCTTTGTTTGGGAAGCGATTCGGGGTTGCTTCGTATCCCGCTCCGCCGTTCGCACCTGGGTCAAGGCCGACCTGGAGATCAGGTCCCGCATGCTGGTTTCCGGCTCGCCGCAGGATCGCAATCCCGTATTCCCGGGACTGTCACAATGCCGGAAGGACACCGATCTGGTCGCCGTCCGGGATGCGGAGGGCCTCGGAGGACTCCCCGATGCCGAGCGGCGTGGCGGGCTGGCCCTCCAGGTTGAACTCGATGTCCTGACGCGTAAGGCCGGCAACGCGAAACCCCAGTGAGATTCGGCGAGGTCGTTTGTCGACGCATCCCACGGGGCGCAGCACGACCTTGCCCGCCATGCGAGAGAGATCTACCATACGATAGATACCATAGAGTCGCGGAGGCTAATCATGGCGATCGCCAGGGTATTTCAGAATGGTCGCAGCCAGGCGATCCGGCTACCAAAGGAATTTCGCGTCGAGTCGGACACGGTCCACCTGAAGCGCACGAGTGAGGGATTCCTCGTGATCACCAGGGACCCCTGGGAGATCTTCTTCGAAGGCGTCGAGAAACTCTCCGACGACTTCTTGAGCCACGAGCGCGTCCAACCTCCGCTCGAATCACGGGCCTGACTGCCGTGCTCTACATGCTGGACACGGACATGGTCTTCTTCATGTTGCGCGGGCTCAAGGCGCCGTCTCGTCAGCGCGCCCGCCGCGAAAGGGCCCTGGCGCTGATCACACGATGCCGAGAGGTCCAGACGAGGGGCGACCTGGTCGGACTTTCGGCCATCACGGTCTCGGAGCTCGAATTCGGTGCCCGCAAGAGTGGCGATCATGAAACCGAGCTCGCCGCCGTTCAAGAGATCCTGACGCCATTCGAGGTGTACGACCACGACGGCGTCACCTGCCCGGCGCACTACGGCCGGATCCGGGACGAACTGGAAAGAGCCGGCCAGATCATCGGCGCCATGGACCTGTTGATCGCCGCACATGCCGTCGCACTCGCCGCGACGCTGGTGACCAATAACCTCGCCCATTTCGAGCGTATCTCCGGCCTCACGGTGGCGCAATGGCCTTGATGGATTCTGTTTTGCCGCGGCTGAATCTGGAAGAAGCCGCCGTGCGGCGAGGAGGAGGAAACGGGGACGGAGGAGGAAACGGGGACGCCGCTCGTTTTTTTCCCAGAGGAAACAGGGACGCGGCTCGTTTTTTATCCCAGCACCTTGCCTCGATTCCGCAACGTTGCGCCGAGATGTTCTACCGCCAAGCGGGAGTCCCATGCTCGCGCCGCGGGAGCGCTGGAGTTCCGGTGCCATTCGCCACGCCGGGGGCAAACAGCGACGTCCTGGCCAAGAACACGAACGTCTCGAACCAAAAGTTCAGAGGACGTTCCGTCGTTCGCCGTCGGCCGGTAATCTTGCCGAGGATTGGATGTGTCGGGAAGCCAAGCAGTGTCTCTGATCGACGTAAACGTATTATCTGGAGTAACTTACATCACATGTAGTGGAGGCGGCGGGAATTGCACCCGCGTCCCGAGAAGCGTCAGTGAGAGCATCTACGTGCGTAGCCGATCGTTTGATTGTCGGCCTGGGGGCCCCGACCGGCAGGGTCCCCTTCGGCTTATCCCATCATGAGTTTAACCCGGGCCGCAACGGGAGGTTTGGCTCAGGCGATCCCGAATTGTCGTCCCCGGCCGAACCTCTCGGGAGAAGGCCCGGCGCGAGGCCGTTGCTGTGGTTTAGGCAGCGAGACGGTACTGCGGCACGTAAGTGTCGGCAGTTAAGTTTCGGTCGGCTTTTTACGAGGCCTGCTGACCAACCTCGGCACGCCGCCGTTCACCTCGGTCATCCGGTCGATCCTGGTTCGCCCCCGAATGGTCCAGGCAACAGTCTGGCCAGTAGCATTCTACGGCGGATCACGCCGATGTCCACCGCTTTGCTACCGGGATCTTCCTTCAGCATCCCATCAGCGCCGGCGGCTCGCCCTGTCGATGTCGCGCTTGGCGTCCTGCTTCTTGATCGCTTCCCGCTTGTCGTAGGTCTTGCGGCCGCGCGCGACCGAGAGCTCCACCTTGGCGATGCCGTTCTTGAAGTAGATCGACAGCGGCACCAGCGTCAGGCCCTTCTCGCCGGACTTGGACCCGAGCTTGGCGATCTCGCGGCGATGCAACAGCAGCTTGCGCCTGCGCTTGGGAACGTGGTTCATGCGGTTGGCCTGGAGGTACTCGGGAATGTCGCAGCCGAGCAGCCAGACCTCGTCCCTGTCAATCTCCGCGTAGGCGTCTTCCAGGTTCGCCTTGCCGTTACGCAGGCTCTTCACCTCGGTTCCGGTGAGCACCAGCCCGGCCTCCACCTTCTCGAGAAGCTCGTACTCATGCCGCGCCTTGCGGTTCCGCGCGACGATCTTGATGCCCGCGTCGGCGGCCGGAGCCTTACCCTTCGCCGATGGTTTTACCGCCTCTTTTTTGGCCATGATGCGTGTGCCACCGCCCGGGACAGTGTTCCGTGAAGGAATGATAAAAGCGTACCACAAGCGGGCAAGACGGTGGAGGGTCACGACCCCGTTCAGGTTCGCGTCGCGGTGCACGCGGCGAGGATTTCCGCGACCAGGGTATCGGCGTTTCCAGGTCGGGGAACCAGCCGGGGCGTCGATCGGAGGATCGCTCCGGCATCCGCATGGCGATGTGGACCTCGATGGCCGGCGACGATGAACGTGGGCTCGATGAGATCCAGCGTGCGCCGGGCGTGCTGGCTGGTGAGCGAGCCCGGCCTGGCGTGCTCGAGGGGGCCCCATCGCTCGTGGGCATCGGCGGCAAGATCGTCCACCGTGAAATCGGTGACGATCCAGCGGTTGCCGAATATCTGGCGATCGCGGGTTGCCAGGAACTCCAGGCTTTTTTCGAGCGGCCCGAACAGCAAGGAGACCGCACCCGCAAGGCAGCCACGGTCCACGAAGCGCTCCAGGTCGGTCTGGCTCCAGCAACCCGTGTTCAACTCCGCGACGAGCCGCTCGAGCACCTGGCGTTTTTCGGGCTGTTTCCACCAGCCTTCCAGAGCCAGATAACTCGGCCGCCGATCCAGGTTCTCGCGTAGCTGCTGGATGGAACGCCCGGTGAGCGGGTCCGTGCAGTCCGGTGCAATTTCCTCGAGCGGCGCCAGCACGAACCGGCGCACGGCCATGCGGGGGTGGGGAACAGTCAGTTCGGGCGTGTCGACGATCGCATCGCCGTAGAGCAGCAGGTCGAGATCGAGCGTACGCTCGCCCCAGCGGACGGTACGAACCCGGCCCGTGCTAGCCTCAACCTGGTGCAGCCGGCGCAGCAGCGCGAGCGGCTCCAGGGCTGTCTCGATGGCGGCCGACGCGTTGAGGAACGCCCCCTGCCCGCCCGGGCCGCCGACGGGCTTCGTTTCGTGGTACGAGCTGACGGCGTGAACGGCGATGCCTGATACGCGGCCAAGCGTCTCGACAGCACCGTCGAGGTTAGCCTTGCGGTCTCCCAGGTTCGATCCCAGGCCAATCAGAGCGAGCGTACCCATGCGCGACCCCTGGGGAAGACGCGTTCACAAGGCAAGCTTGCCGATGCGATCGACGGCTTCCAGCAGGCGCGGGGTTTCGACGGTGAGCGCGACGCGGATGTATCCGTCGGCGGTTCGGCCGAAGCCCAGGCCGGGCGTGGTGACGACGTCGGCCTCCTCGAGCAGGCGGCCGCAGAGCTGGGTGGAGGTGTAGCCCCGCGGGCAGGGAATCCAGACATAGAACGTCGCTTCGGGAGTGGGCACATCCCAGCCAAGCTTCGCGAGCGCCCCGACAAACGCATCCCGGCGCTCCTTGTAGAGGGCGCGGATGGGCGGTGTGAGCGTGGCGTACTCGTCCAGCGCGGTCGTGGCGGCGAACTGGATGGCGGTGAAGATCCCCGAATCCGTGTTCGCCTTCACCTGCCCGAGCGCGGCGATCATGGGGGCGCCGCCGATGGCGAAGCCGACGCGCCAGCCGGTCATGTTGAAGGTCTTGGAAAGGCTGTGGAACTCGATGGCGACGTCCCTGGCTCCGCTGACCTGGAGGATGCTCGGCACCGGGTGTTCAAAATACATCTCGTTGTAGGCCGCATCCTGGGCCACCACGAAGCCGTGCGTCCGGGCCAGCGCCACCACGCGCTCGAAATACGCCAGGTCGGCCGTGCCGCCGGTGGGGTTATTGGGAAAGTTCAGGAACATGAGCCGCGCCAGGTTGTAGACGTCGGCGGGGATGGCGTCGAGGTCGGGGCGGAAGCCGAGGGAGCGTTCCAGGGGCATCGTGTACACGTCGGCCCCGGCGAACATGCTGCTCGATCGATAGACCGGGTAGCAAGGGTCGGGCACCAGGCTGATCTCGCTGGGGTTGAGCACGGCGAGCGGGAAATGGGCGATGCCTTCCTTGGAGCCGATCAGGGGAAGGATCTCGGAGTCGGGATCAAGGTCGATGCCATAGCGCATCTTGCAGAAGGCGGCGATGGACCGGCGCAGCTCGGGTGCGCCCTGGTCGAGCGCATATTGATGGAACGCCGGGTTCTCGACATGGTGCTGCAAGCTGCGGATGATCGGCGTGGGCGTGGGCCGGTCGGGATCGCCCACCCCCAGGTTGATCACGTCGCGGCCGGCGGCGATTGCGGCCTTCTTCTTGCGGTCGATCTCGGCGAAGAGATAGGGCGGCAGCTTCCGCAGGCGTTCGGATTTTACAAAAGGGGTGAGCATGGGTTTCCTTCAGCAGTGGGCAGCAGGCAGTGAGCATTAGGCAGTGGACAGTAGGCAGTAGGCAGTTTGTAGGGTGGGTCGAGCCGCAGGCGAGTTTGTAGGGTGGGTCGAGCCGCAGGCGAGGCCCACCAGGGCGGCAGTGGGCAGTGGGCCGAGGGCAGTGGGCAGTGGAGAGAAAAGGAGGACAGGCATTCTTGCCTGTCAAGAGTAGGCCGAGGGCGGTGGGCAGGGGGGAGTGAAGTGACGGCCATACGCTTTGCCTCAGCCTTCGGCATCTGTCCTCGGTGAGTCGCCACTCACTGCCACACCTGATCGCCGGCTGCGCTGGCAGCCCCATCGAGCCGCTCGTCATCAGGCCAGGATTTCTTCCGGCAGGTTGTCGTTGGCGTAGACGTTCTGGACGTCTTCATTCTCGTCGAGGCTGTCCTTCAGCTTGAGCATCTTCTTGCCACTTTCCACGTCGAGGTCGACGTAGGTGGTCGGGATGTAGCTCGTCTCGGCGCTTTCGGTGGGGATCTTCTGCTCCTCGAGCATCTTGCGTACGGTCTCGAAGATCTTGGGGTCGCAGGTGAGCTCGAAGTAGCCTTCCACGAGCTCGACATTCTCGGCGCCCGCTTCGAGGGCGAACTCCGTCAACTGGTCTTCGGACACGTGTTTCGGGTCGATGACGAACAGGCCCCGGTAGTTGAACAGGTAACTGACACAGCCGCTGGCACCGAGGTTGCCACCGGCCGCCTCGAACACGCGGCGGAGATCTCCCGCGGTGCGGTTGCGGTTGTCGGTCAGTGCCTCGCAGAGTACGGCCACGCCGCCAGGCCCATAACCTTCGTACACCACTTCCTCGAAGTTTTCCGCACCGAGCTCCCCTGTGGCTTTCTTGATGGAGCGTTCAATGTTGTCCTTCGGGCAACTGTACGACCGTGCCTTGTCGATCGCGTAGCGGAGGCGGATGTTGGCGGCGGGATCGCCTCCGCCGACACGCGCCGCCACGTAAATGGCGCGGCAGAGCTTGCTGAAGAGCTTGCCTCGCTTGGCGTCAACAAGCCCCTTGCGGTGGGCGATGTTGGCCGAATGGGAATGACCTGCCATCGTGATCAAAACTCCTGGAGAAATCGGAGCGGCCCGCTCTGACATCACATCGGGCGCCGGTCTGCTGGTCTCGACTGGATTGGACGGGATGAGATCGAACCGGATCGAGCCGGATCAGATCAAGGGGTCCTGGTGGATGACGTCTTGGGCAGGGAATCCAGGCCCTTGAGCGACGCCAGTTTCTTGCGAATCTCGGAGAGTCGTTTATCGGCCGGCACGGCCTTGGAGGCGATTTGCTCGGCCTCTTCCCAGATCTGCCGCGCCTTGTCCACTTCCTTGAGCTGAAGATAGACGTCGCCCAGATGTTCGCGAATGGTGGCATCCGGGGGGGCCAGTCCGCGCTTTTCTTCGAGCTTCTGGAGCTCGACGGCTTTCGTGAGGGGCTCCAGCGATTCCCTGGCCTTGCCTCGTTTGAAGAGCACCCAGCCAAGGCTATCAAGGTAGGCGGGCCGGTCCGGGTCTTCCGTCACGGCCTTGCGGATCATGGTCTCGGCCTTCTCGAGATTCTTCCCCTGGTCCGCGTAGAGGTATCCCAGGTCGTTATTGATGCCGGCGTCGTCCGGAGTCTTCTGGAAGAGGATTTCAAGCTCGGCCTCGCCCCGGGCGTAGTCCCCCTGGTTCACGTAGACGATCGACAGGTTCGAATGGGCCAGCTTGACGATCTCATCGTTGGAGGGGAACCGCTTGATCAGCTCCTGGAAGACTTTCACGGCCTCGTCGTTGCGTCCGAACTTGGCGAGCAGGCCACCGAGCACGAAGCGGTAGCGGGCGTTGTCCGACTCGTTCTTGATGAGTTTTTCGAGGATGGCGATGGCCTGATCGATCTTTCCGGTGTCGCTCAGAAGGTCGGCCAGCAAGACAAGGACCTCAACGTCGTTCGGATCAAGCTGCGAGGCCTGGGAGGCCGCGGAAAGCGCGGCGTCGATGTGGCCGGCCCGGCGCTCCAGCTCGGCCAGGGCGGAGAGGATGCGGCTGTTCTTCTCGGCGGGATACTTGTCGATCAACTGGCGAATGGTGGCGGCGGCCTCGGCATATTGATCAAGGCGGCGGAGCGTGTCGGCGATTTCCTTGTAGAGCTGGGCGCTGGGGTTCTTTGCCAGCATCACGCGCTGGAGCTTGATCAGCCGTTCCAGCCGCTTCGTCTTGTTGGACCCGCGTTCGGGATTGGCGATGAAGCTGAGCACGTTGAAGGCCGAGCGGGGCAGGCTTTGCGGGTCCGACTGAAGCTGCTGAAGGCCCGCGTCCAGGATGGCCTCGGCGAGCTCATCATCGGCCGCGGCCGCCTGGAGCTGTGCCTGGACCGCCTCCAGGCCGCTGGGGTGCATCATGGCCTCGCAGATGACCTTCAGCAGGTCGGCCGCCTTTCTGCGCTTCAAGAGCGACGCCGCAAGGGCGCGATAGGTTTGCGGTGTCGGCTGGCTGGTGAGCAGGGCCTTGTAGAGGGCCTCGGCCTTGTCGGTCTGGCCAGTTTCGCGGTAGCGGTCGGCCAGCACATACTGAAGCGGAACGTTCTTGGAATCGCGGCGGGCGGCCTCCTCGAGCCGCGGCGTGATCTCGTTCTGACGCTTCAGCGCGGTGAGCACCTTGGCCAAAAGCTCGTAAGCCTCCAGCGATTGAGGCTGGCGCCTGATGTAGCGCTCCACCAGGGCGAGCGCTGTTCTCCCCGGGACTGCTTGAGCAACGTCTCGGCCAGTTGCAGGGGAATCTGCGGGTTCTCCTCATCATAGATGAGTCCGCGTTCGAACGCCCTGACCGCCAGATCGTCGCGTTTGGCCTCCAGGAAGGTATTGCCGAAGTTCAGGTACGCGGTTGCGGGGTCGTTCCCCAGGATGCGATTGAGGTCGGCGGGCGAGAGCCGGTTGGCGGTCTTGTCGTCGAGACCGGTGAGGACCTCGGCGTACGCCCTGGCGGCGTTTTCGGGCTGGTTGAGCTTCTCCGCGTAGAGCTTGCCCAGCTCGAACTGGGCCAGCAGGCGGCCGGGCGAGCGGGCCTCGAGCCTGGGGTTGGCCAGCACGTCCTTGAGCACGGTCTGGCAGCCGGCCAGGTCATTCTTGCGGAGGTAGAACTCGACCAGGCGGCTGAGGGTCTCTGTGTCATCGGGTTCCGCCGCCAGCACCTTCTTGCCGAACTCGACGGCGAGTTCCGGCCGGCTCAGGGCTCCCAGGTAGATGCGGCTCAACCGCCGGACGATGGCGACGGAATCGGGATCGAGCTTCTGGGCCTGCTGGAGCAGGGTGACGGCCTCCTGGAACGAGCCCCGATCCTCGAGTCCGCGCGCCGTGGTGTAAAGCCGCAGCGCTTCGGTGCGCTGGCGGTCGTCGACGGTGCTGGGGTGGAGCGGCACGAAGGGTCGGGGAGGATCGTCGCCCGGCTGCGAGAACAGCGGCGCCACGTCCGGTTTCGGCACAGG
Source organism: uncultured Planctomycetaceae bacterium (assembly GCA_963833985.1). Lineage (GTDB taxonomy): Bacteria > Planctomycetota > Planctomycetia > Isosphaerales > Isosphaeraceae > Aquisphaera. The sequence goes on along the minus strand of CAWIAD010000001.1, from coordinate 1,955,403 downwards.
GCTCGTGGCCGCTGGACTCGTGGCCGGCGGTCCGCTGGCCGGAGCCGCGGCCGGCTCCTGGGCCGTCGCGGTGGTGCTCGCGGCAGCGAGATGAGCCGGTACGAGAGAGATCGCCGCAGCAGTCCCGGCGACCAGCGTCGGGCTCAGAAGGATCGCTCCCAGCCATCGTATTGCCCCGACCATGATCGCTGCTCCTTCACGGATGTTTCTTGCACGTCCGACCCGGGCCGCCCGGCCGTGCATGCCGGAAACGATGACACCGGCAGAGGCGTCCCGGACCGCGGTGCGCCGGCCTTGATCTGGCTGTTAGGCCCATCGCTCTACGGTGTTATGATAGGCAATCGTATCACGGTGGGAACTGCACTGCCAAGAGCAGCGGACGTGTGTGTGCGCACGTGAGCCCGTGCCGGCGACCTGACTCGATGAAGAATCGAAGCCGGAAGGGGGCTGGTGTCCGCTCGGGGCGCCCGGCCGGCCCGGTCAGCCGGGGGCGGAAGCCCGCACGCGGTTGGGGTGTAAGACACGGTTCGTTTTTCTGAGGTCCTACGCCGCTTTCCCAGTTTCCCTGGCTTTATAGTTGCGGAAGGGGCTGCTGGGCCTCTCTTTGAGGTACCGATCCAGGCGTCCGTCCTCCGAGAGGAACGACGCTCGAAGCTGAAGCATCGTCTCGGCACCGGCGTCGCTCCAGAATTTCTCCGACCCCTTGACCCGCCGGTTGAAGATCTTCACGGTCGACTCCACGTGACTGCTCGTCCACGGCAATCCCCCGCGTCGATAAGCAGGGTAGTCCATCCGCTCTCGATTATGCTCCAGGTAGCCGAGTTCTTGGGCGATGATCTTGCGCGGGTCATCGTCGGCCAGCCGTTCGAGCTCGTCTCCGGATAAGGACGCCTGGGCATCTCGCAGGGTACGGAGTTCCTCAATCACCTGGCCCACGCGTCCCTTCCAGCAGGCCTCCGCCCATGCCTGGAACAACTCCCAGCGGCCTTCGGTCTCGATCGCCGCAGCCTTGGCGGCCGCGAACAGGTGACCCAGGGCGTGGAGAAAATCAACGATGGCCAGAAAGGTCGGAAAATGCCGTTGCTGCAATTTCCAGATCCAGGCCGAGCCGTCCCCCAGGAACGCCCGATGAGCCGCTTTCATGAGATTGCGTCGCCACGCCTCCGCGGCCACCATCGGCCCGAATTGCTCGCTGGAGCAGGTGCTCGCCACGTAAGTCCGCACCACCAGTTCGGGCCTTTCCCTCGGCTCGGACCGATCCCCGGGGGACGGCAGAGATGCTTCGTCGATGTTCTCCGCCGGGGCCTCCTGTAGGCCCATCGAGCTCGACCCGCTGATCCCGCCGACAAGCTTCTCGACGTATCCCCGGTCGCGGTAGCAGGCGGGCAACTCCGGCTCCGGGTCGCAGTCCGAGACGACATTGGCCATGGTGGCCAGAATCGCGATCTTGTCCTCACGCCAGGACGCATCATGGGCACCGGGCCCTTCCCCCTGGCCGCGAATCTGCAGCCGGCCGCCGTCAACCTCGACCACTGCCAGAGCCGGCCGTGTCTCGACTCGCGGCTCGAGCTTATGGGCTTGAAGTTCGCTCACATGCTGATCTCTCTCGGCCTGCAATTGTTGGCCGACCTCCTGGGCGATGCGGCCGATCTGCCGACTGCCGATGGTCACCTCGGCCAATTCCGCCATCGCCTCGGCCGCCTCCCGGAAGGAGGGCTCCCGGGCACCGCAACGGACGATCTTGCGCAGCACCGAAGGGCTGTAGTCATGTGGCGTGAGGCGCAAGGCCGGACGCTGAGGGAAAAAAATCCCGGCGACATGCCGGGCAGTGGCACTTCGGTTCGGCGTAGGTGACCTTGCCTCCCCAGAATTCAATGGTTCGATCGTTGCGTTGCACCGGACAGAGCCGCTTGCAGTTGGGACAAGGCTGCTCGGCCCCCAAGAGGGAGGCTTTCTGCTTCAGGAGTTCCTCGATGGTTCCCTTGGCCACGGCACAGGCCGCGGTCATGGCCATTTGTTCCATGTCGTCGGCATCGAGGTCCAGGTCAGGCCCAACTTCTTCGTGGACCCGTCGCGCCACAATTTTCCCCCACCCTTTGGCCATCTGCTCGACCCCGGTGCGATCCATCGATGGTGACTTACGGAAAGGCATAGCAGGTCCCTCCTTGGACTTCCGGTGACGGACAATTTGGGAAACTTGACTTGACATGCTACCACCGGCCTCGGGCGGCGCGAACCGCGTCTTACACCCACGCGGTTGCCTGTCTTGCACTTCGCCTTAGCGCTGCGGCCGCAAACTGCTAGATTCCGGCGTCTCCGGGTCCGTTCCGCGGGAAGCCAGCACGCGCTCGTGAAGCATTTCCCACGGGAGCGCCGGTCACCCGGGCGAGAGGGCGCGGCCCGGTCGCATTCTTCCATGGAGGGAACCACAATGCGGCGGATTGCGGTGTTGAATCAGAAGGGCGGAGTGGGCAAGACCACCACAACGGTGAACCTGGCCGCGGCCCTGGCGCTGGACGGCCACCGGACGCTGGTCATCGACATGGATCCGCAAGCCCATGCAACGCTTCACCTTGGATTGCTGCCAGGGCGTTCCGGACCGTCGCTCTACGAGGTGCTCGCCCACAACATGAGCGTCTCCAGCGTGCGCCGGCAGGTGGCAAACAACCTGCAAATCTGCGGCAGCCACATTGACCTGGCCGGGGCCGAGCTGGAGCTGCTGGGCACGGTCGGCCGGGAGGTGATTCTGCGCGATCAGCTTGCGGCCGACACCGAGCCGTTTGACTTCGTGCTCATGGACTGCCCGCCGTCGCTCTCGGTACTCACCCTGAACGCCCTCTGCGCGGCGAACGAGGTGCTCATTCCCCTGCAAGCGCATTTCCTGGCGCTGCATGGTCTGTCCAAGCTGCTGGAGACGGTGCACCTGGTCTCTCGCAGGGTCAACAAGGAGCTCAAGGTCGGCGGCATCCTGCTTTGCCTGTACGACGCGGGGACCCGGCACGGCAGCGAGGTGATCGAGGACCTGGAGGCCTTCTTCGCGGCGCGGCGGAACAACGCGGTCCCCTGGGCGGACGCGCAGCTCTACCGCACGAGGATTCGCCGCAATATCCGGCTGGCCGAGTGTCCCAGCTTCGGCCAGTCCATCTTCCAGTACGCGCCGAACAGCCGGGGCGCCGAGGACTATTCCTCGCTGGCGTCCGAGCTTCAGGGCCGGGCGCCGGCCGCCATCTGGAGCGCATCGGACCTTGCGGCCGACACGCCCCCTGCTCAGGCCGGCAGCACCGAGGCGGACACGGCTTCGGCCGCCTGAGCGGCTTACCAGTGATGCTTTGCGGTCAAGGGTAGCGATGTTGAGGCACGGAACATGAGCCTGTTCACGCTGGCGGGACGCGCCGTGCAGGCGGACCGAAGGGCCCTTCAGGCCAAGGGCGCATTGCGCGGGGGAGTCTCCCGGGACCTGCCCCCAGTCGGAACGCGCGAGGCGGTGGAAGCGCGCGTGATCGCGCCGGAGAACCGCGCCGTCGAGCCGCCCCCCGCGGTCAGTACGGCCCTGCAACGGCTGGTCGATTTCATCCCCACCGAGACCATCACGCTGTACTGGCTGGCAGTTCCGGCCTCGCGAAGCCTGTACGCCTATATCAACCATGTGGCCGAGCCGGTCAGTCATACGGCGTACGACTGGTGGATGCTGGGCGGGCTGATCGTGATGACGCCGCTGTTGCTGATTCTCAGCTACCTCAGCGGCCTGGCGAGCCACCACCTCGCTCGCCCGCCGGTACGGTCCTGGCCGTGGTGGAAGGCGCTTGCGGCCACGATCGCGTTCGGCTGCTGGGCCTTCGCGGTTCCGGGCAACCCCTTCCTCCAGAATTCCACTTCGCTCATGGTCATGTGGTTCGTGGCCACGGTGGTCTCGACGATCCTGGGACTGATCGATCCGATCATCATGCAATGGTACCGGAACTGAGGTCGGGGCCAGGGCCCGGCGGCGCCGCTCACGAGCGCGGCCGCAGTTTCGTCCGGCCCGTTGGCCTGGCTGCTGGTATGATGTTCTGATTCCGGCCCTCGTCTCGGAACCCTTGCCGGCGCTTGCGTGTCCATGATCGATGGATGGACTGAGTGGGCACTCGTGCGCCGGGGACCGGCCGGCAATGTCGAGGCAGTGGTCAACCAGGAAGCCGGGGATCGGAACGATACGATGGCAGACGCGACGCGGTATTACCTCACGACGGCGATCGATTACCCCAACAGCCGCCCGCACATCGGCACGGCCTTCGAGAAGATCGGGGCCGACGTACAGGCCCGGTTCCGCCGCATGGAGGGCGCCTCGGTCCATTTCCTGATGGGCAATGATGAGAACACCAACAAGGTGACCCTGCGCGCTCGCGAGCTCGGGCTGGAGCCCAGGGCCTACGTGGACGACATGGCCCGGCAGTTCCGGGAGGTCTGGGGTGCCCTGGAGATTTCCAACGACGACTTCATCCAGACCAGCGAGGAGCGGCATCACCGGGGCTGCCAGAAGTTCATCCAGGCGGTGTACGACGCCGGCGACATCTACAAGTCGACGTACGCCGGGCATTACTGCACCGGGTGCGAGGCATTCAAGACAGAGAAGGAGGTGGCCGAGGGAGGGGGAAAGTGTCCGCTGCATCCCGCCACGCCGCTGGCCTGGTTGGAGGAAGAGAACTACTTTTTCCGCCTCTCGGCGTACCGGGACCGCCTGCTCGACTTCTACGCGGCCCATTCCGAGTTCATCCAGCCGGAAAGCCGTCGCAACGAGATCCTCAACCTCGTGGAAACCGAGTTGAGGGACGTGGCCATCACCCGCAAGGGGCTGAGCTGGGGAATCAAGGTGCCGTTCGACCCGGGCCAGACCATCTACGTCTGGTTCGACGCCCTGCTCAACTACATCACGGCGATCGGTTACGGCAGCGACGAGGAGCGGTTTCACAAGCTCTGGCCGGCCGATCTGCACGTGATCGGCAAGGACATCACCCGGTTCCACTGCGTCCTCTGGCCGGCGATGCTGCTCTCGGCGGGCGTCGAGCCCCCGCGCAAGGTGTTCGGACACGGCTTCGTGCATCGCAAGAACGAGGAAACCGGGGAAGTTCAGAAGCTCAGCAAGAGCCTTGGCAACGTGGTCGAGCCCATGGACCTGGTGAGCCAGTTCTCCGCGGAGGCCTTCCGCTTCTACTTCATGAGCCAGTGCCCCTTCGGCGGCGATGGCGAGTTCTCGTTCGAGCGCTTCGCCGACGTGTACAACAGCGCTCTGGCCAACAATCTGGGCAACCTGTACAGCCGGATCCTGACCATGTGCGTGCGGTACTTCGAGGGGAACCTGGGCAGCACGCAGGGGCTGGCCCTGACCGCCTGGCGCGGCGATCTCGACCTCCCCGCGCTTGTGGGAGAGCTGCGTGAGGCGATGACCGAGCTGGATTACAGCACCGCTCTGGGCCGCATCTGGCTGGAGGTCGTCGACCGGGCGAACCGCTACACCCAGGAGACCGAGCCCTTCAAGCTGGCGAAGACCGATCTGGAAGCCTGCCGGCGCGTGCTCCTGAACCTGGCGGAGTGGGTGCGCGTGGCGGCGATCCTCATCAAGCCGTTCTTGCCGCGTACAGCCGAGACGTTCTACTCGGCGTTCAACTTCGGCGAGCAGGCCGCCTGGGAGCGCGTGTCGTACGGCGACGCGGCCCACCCGGTCGGGGAGATGTCGCTCCGCGTGACGGCCACCCTCAGCGGTGGCAAGCCAGCGCCGCTTTTTCCGAAGATCGACATCACCAGGCCCACCAGCGGTTGAGGCGGCAAGCCTGGTGCTTTCCTTCACTGGAAGCGGCCGGCAATCCTCCCGGCAAGGCAACAGAGGACAAGCTCAGAGGCCTGTCCCGGGCCCGAGGCGGAAGCTCATTCCGCTTGCTGTTCCGGGAGGGGGTCCTCAGGATCAATGAGACCTGGCGCCGAAGCCGGGAAGCGGCTGCGGCGCCGGGTCGCCTTCGCGCAGGCGATATCCCTGGTCGGCCGCCAGGTCGTCGTACGAGTCGTGCTTGCCGGAAGGCCAGAAGACCTCGATGCGGTCGACCTTGCGGGCCTGGTCCAGCCCGAAGTGCAGCCGCTGATCGAGCGCGGACATGTAGCTGCCGCCACCGAACCGGGGCGCGACCCGGGTGACGCCGGAGGCCGTGACCGCCACTCGCGCGCCCACGGCATCACGGCTGGACGCGGTTCCCTCCAGCCGAAGGGTCAAGAAGTGACCGGACGCGGCGGACTGGTTATGCAGAAAAAGGGTGGGCTCGTTCTCGACGACCATGAGCAGATCGATCCGGCCGTCATTGTCGAGGTCGCCGGCGGTGAGGCCGCGGCCAAGCCGGGGAACCGTCCAGACGGGCCCCGCGCGGTCGGAAACATCGCTGAATCGGCTGCTGCCGTCACCCAGGAAGAGCTGCGAGGGCATGGCATACGGGACGGCAGGCCGGAAGTCACCCACGTGTCCGTTGGCCTGGGCGAGGTCGAGCTTGCCGTCATTGTTGACGTCGACGGCCGCCAGGCCGAAGCCGAGCATGGCCCGGGTCGCGGATTCCAGGCCGGCGGCGGCCGAACCGTCGCTGAAGAGCCCCTCGCCGTGGTTGTGGTACAGCGTGGTCGACTCGCCGTAGAAGTTGGTGACGGCGACATCCGGGCGGCCGTCGCCGTCGAAGTCGCCGCACGCAATGCCCATACCCGCCAGGTAGCCTCCGCTGGCGCTCGTGGCCAGGCCGTAGTCCATCCCCTTTTCCACGAATCGGAAGCCGCCCTGGTTCTCGAACACGTAGTTTGCCGTGGTGTCGTTCGTGACCAGCAGGTCGGTGCGGCCGTCGCCGTTCAGATCAGCCGCCAGCACGCCCAGCCCACGCCCCTGGGTGTCCACGATGCCGGCTTCACGGGTGACGTCCACGAAGCGGCCGCCGTCGTTGCGAAAGACGTGGTCCGGCAGGGCGTTGTAATAGCGCGGGTCGCAGTAAGTCGGGTTCTGGCTCTGCGGATCGCGACAGATCTCGGGGTTCTGCGCGTTCCACGTGAGGTAATGGCAGACATAGAGATCCAGGTCGCCATCGCCGTCGAGGTCGGCCCAGGCCGCGGAGGTCGGCCAGTCGCGGTTGCCGCCCAGCCCGGCCCGCGCGGTGCAGTCCTCGAAACGGCCTGCGCCGAGGTTGTGGTACAGCGCGTAGGCCCCCCAGCGCGTGACAAAGAGGTCTGGCCGTCCGTCGTTATCGTAGTCTCCGACGGCAACGCCGAAGCCGTAACCGCCGGCGAAGCCGGCCAGGCCCGAGGAAACGGTGGCGTCCACGAAGCGCCCGCCCCCGAGGTTGCGGAAGAGGCGGTCGCCAGATGGCTGCGACCCGGACGGCGGAGGAAACCGCCCGCCCTGGACGCAGTAGACGTCCAGCCAGCCGTCGCCGTCGAAATCCAGCACGCCCATGCCCCCGCTCATCGTTTCGGGAAGCTGGCGGTTGTCGCTGCGGCCGTTGTGGAACTGGAAGTGCAAGCCCGCTGGCAGTGCGTCGTCGCGGAAGAACGCCATGGCTGCACCGGCCCTGGCCGCCGGAACCGCCGGGCCGCCGCCGGGCGCCCGCGGGCCAAGCAGGTCCGCGAGCATGCCGGAAGCCGCCGCCTCCGGCTGCGGGCGATCACCGAGGCGGGCGATGGCGAGTCGCGCTTCGTCCTGGTACGCGGGGTCGCGCTGCGCCGCCAGCTTCCACCAGGCCCGGGCGTCGAAGCGCCGGTCGAGTGCGGCTGCGGCGTGCGCCAGCAGGGCGGCGCTGGCCGCCGGGTCCGGCTGGTTCACGAGCGATCGGTAGCGCTCGCGCGCGACCTCCAGCTCGGCCTTGCGGTGGCGTAGTTCCGCGACCTGCGGCGCGTCGCCCTGCTCGGCGGCCAGGCCCGCCAGACGCTCGATGGCGGGGAAACTCGCCGGGTCGAGACGAAGCAGTTCCTGTAGAGCGGCTTGCTCGGCGGTGCGCTCGCCGCGGGCCGCGGCCAGCCAGGCCGTGATGGCCAGCAGGCGGGGCCGCGAAAAGGATGAGGCGGGCAGGTGCGCCGCGGCGCGGAGCAGCTCCGTGGGGCGGCCGGCGGCCATGGCCCAGTCGAGCCGCGCGTTCCAGATCACCGGATCGTCGGGACGGGCTTGCTCGCAGCGCGCCAGCCAGCCGTCGGCCTCGTCCAGCCGGCCCCCGCGGGTCGCCAGGCTGGCGCGGGCGAGCCAGACGCGGTCGTCCGCGGGCGCCAGGCGGTCGGCCTGGTCGAGCGTTCGGGTCATCGTTTCCAGCGGGAAGGGCTCGTTGTCCAGGTCCCAGAGCTTGCGCAGGACGCGTGACGGGTCGGCCAGCTCGCTGGCCTCGATGCGCAACAGCGCCTGGTACTCATCGTGCCGGCCCGTCATCCAGTACAGCCAGCCGAGCATGCGGCGGGCCTCGGCGCCGACCTCGGCATTCCTGCGGCTGGCACGCTGGAGCGACGCTTCGGCGAGGATGTAATGGCACCCCTCGATGGCGACGCGGCCGAGGGCCAGCTCGGCCAGGGGAGCCTCGCGGCAGTCTTCGGGAACGCGTTGCCAGGCGGCCATGGCCGCGTCGGGATCGGTCTGGCCCATGGCGCACACGCCCAGCCAGTACTCCACGTCGCCGCGTTCCGGCCAGCGGCGGGCCAGGCGCGCCAGCCTCTGCCTGGCTTCGCTGAGCCGGCGCGCGGCGAAATCGTGCTCGGCCAGGCGCAGCTCACGGTCCAGATGCCAGGCGTTCATGGTCTGCGCGCCCAGCCAGGATGCGGCGGTCAGGGTGAGCCCGAGTGCCACGATCAGGAGCCGGCGTCGCATGGTCGGTTGCATTCCATCGGGGCGTGCGAAAACCCGGCGGAAAGGGGAAATCCGCCGGGAGAGGGGACCAGCCGGGACACGGACCGGGACGGGCGGCAGGTTCGCTGCCGCCGGGCGGTCTGGTCCGCGGTCTGAGAGAGCTCCAGCTCAGTACGAGTCGGAGCTGATGACCTCCGACATGTCCTTGGTGCCGAGGGCCATCCAGGCCTGCTGGTTGATGGAGTCCTTGACGAACCGCACACTGCCGTCGGCGAACATGACGTTCACGCCGCCGGGGTGGTTGCTCTGTGCGTTCGAGAAGATCGAGTCATCCGGACCGCAGCCACCGCACTGGTCGCGGCAGGAATTCCAGGGGTAGAGCTTCGAGTTCGGGGTGACCACGGTGTTGAACAAGGTGATCGACATCGCTCCCCATCCCCAGCGATTCCCGTTGGCGACGCTGACGTTCGTGTTCGACTGGTAGGCCTGGGTGCAGGCCTGGAGCGCCTGGGAGAGGACGAGCGGGGACAGCCCCAGGGCGTTGGACGTCTCGGCCACGTTGGCCGCCGTGACGCCGGTGACGGAGTTGAAGCGGCTCATGGCGTTGCCACTGGACGAGCCGATGAGCGACTCGGAGAAGGCGATGGTATTCGAGCTGCCGTCGGAGATGCTCGACAGGCCGTAAGTGACCCAGTAGGCGAAGATGCCCGTCGAGTAGGGCTGACAGCTGGCAGGACCGTTGAAGTTGTAGGGGTCCGGGGAGCAAGCGCCGTAGCCGAGCGAGTTGTAGGGCGACGTCGTGGTGCCGATGCTGCCGCGATAGCTGTTCGAGCCGGGATTGCCGGTGCCCATACCGGGCGACGCGGTGGCGGCATAGTTGTCAGAGGGACAGATGAAGCTCTTCACCAGGCTTCCCCAGGCGGTGCTGTTGGCATACTGTCCATAGTTATAACCACCGCAGAAGTAGAAGTTGATGGAGTTGTACATGGTGCCTTGTTCCATGTACTGAAGCAGCTCGGCCTGGGCGCTCCATTCGGTCCAGCCGGCATAACCCCCGGCGTAGCCAATCTGGGAGGCGGACTGGGAATGCCCCTGGGGGAAGCAGTCGTTGGCCTGGTGATAGTTGTGCATGGCCAGGCCGATCTGCTTGAGGTTGTTGACGCACTGGGAGCGACGGGCTGCCTCACGCGCCGCCTGAACGGCGGGAAGGAGCAAGGAGATGAGCACCGCGATGATCGCGATGACCACTAGGAGCTCGATGAGCGTGAACGCGCGTTGGCCTTTCGGTCTCATAAAAAACTCTCCACTTTCGATCTGAGATAAAAAGAGCGTCTTGAAAACGATTCTCCAGTGCTCATCCCCGGAGCGATCGCGCCGGCTCAGGAAGCGCGCGCAGGTGGGAACCTACAGGCTCTCGCCCAAGGCCTGATATTGCCCGATCCAGTCCCTTGTGAAGGAATGGCGCATTTCGCCGACACCAGCCGGCGGCAGCTCATCCGCCGCCGGCAGCAGCCTTGCGCACTCTCCACGCTCGACGGTGAGGGTGCCTCACGCCGCTGGAATGAGATTGCTCTCAACGATCAATACGGATGCCGCAATACACACCAGCGGAACCGCACGGGCGGTATGGCTGGTCGACGCGGCGCGCTCGGAGCCTGTAAAGGCTTAGCGCTTGTGCTTCGCTTTGGTCTTGTTCGGGTCTCCGCCTGGCCCGTAGGCCTGCTCGCGAGCAGCGCGCTCGGCATCCTCCTTGGCCTTCGCATTGTCCACCGTGGCCTGCGCTGGACCCATCGCCGCAACCGGCGAGACTCAGCACGGCCACAATTCCCAGGCAGAATTCCCTGCGACCCACAGAAGGTAACCCCGGTACCTCCATCAAAGCTCCTCTGGCGTTCACGCCACGGATACTGCGCGAACGAGACATCAAGCACCGTCGCCTGGCTAGCCCCGTCACGCATAGCCCATGAGAGTTCTCTTCATCTTTAATAAGTTAAAGATAATAGCTGGTGAATAAATAAGATCGAGCCGGAATAAGAATGGATAAAACCGGGCCAGAACAGCTCGACTGCCAGTATCGCGCCGGCAAGCTGCAGGATCAAGGAATTCGAGGATTTTCTGCGTGCAGATTGCTGACACGGCGGGGGCACACTCCGGCGGGAGCACGAGACGTTCTGAGCAAATGGGAAGGCACCCGAAGCGGCGGGATGAAGGGATTCATGCTCTTCGGGTAGCATGGAATACCTTATCCATAATCCTATCCAACAAGCGCGGTGGTGTCAACGACAGGTCAGTTTTTTAACATCTCTGGTTTTGTCCACGCTTTGGGGGCCAGCGGCCTGACTGCCCGGAGCAGGCCGCGCAGGCAGTCGATGCGGACCGAGCCATCCGCCCGGAGAATCGGACGGAAGCCGCGCACGGCGGGGCCGTCCAGCAGCCGGGCACGGACGGCGGCCTTGGAATCCGCCGCGGTGCCCCGATCGAACCACTCGTCGAAATCGAGCACGAACGATTCTTCCTGGAAAGCCAGCTGTTCCAGCCCGGCCCGGCCCAGCAGGTCGACAAGCTCGCCTGCGGTGAGGTTCCTGGTGTGCGTCCGGTCGCGTGCCCGCTCGAGCATCTCGTGGTGGCGGGCAAGCTCGGGAGCCGGGTCGGTGAGATGGTCGCAGATCACCAGCGTGCCTCCGGGCCGGAGGAGCTCCGCCTGCCGTTTTACAAAGGCAAGCGGATCGGTCACGTGGTGCACCACGTAGCGTGACAGCGTGCCGTCGCAGGGAGCCAGCCGGTCCAGCACCGGATCGAAGAGCGAGACCTGGAGAAACTCCGCCCGACCGCCCCAGCGGGCACAGCGCACGCGTGCCCGTTCCACCATCTCGTGCGAGAGGTCCACGCCGATGACGCGGTAGCCGGCCTCCAGCAGAGCCTCCGAGACCAGGCCTGGACCGCAGCCTGCGTCCAGAACCGTGCCGCCGGCGGGGAACCGGGAGAACTCGACGAGGCGGCTCAGTGCAGCCGGATCGCTCTGAACAGGCGCGCACTCGAACCGTGCCGCCTGGTTATCGAACGCGCTGGCCAGCCGGCTGTCGTGGTCGTCGATCATCCCCTCGCCCCAGCCGGAGACGAACCAGCTCACCACGGCCTCATCGAAGCGAATCAGCCGCCCGTCCTTTGAGCACACGAGCCAATCGGACTCACGGCTCCGGCCTGCACTGGTATCCAGATCGTGCATTGCGCTGTGCGGTCCCGACACGGCCAGGTCACACTTCGCCTGCCGGCGAGCAGGGCAAAACTCGACCTGATAGACTGAGAAGCGACAAACGAGGCTGAACTGCGCCGGTAAAGTGCGCGGAAAGTGCTGCATTCCCGGGAGGTTCGATCGATTCGATGAAGCGTACCCGTGCACTTACCGGCATCAAGGTCCTGGGGTTGCTTGTGGGAATCGCCCTGCTCTGCCTGGGTGCTGCGCTCGCGCTCACGGACCCGCGCCGGCCACGTTGCCCGGGCGCACCTGGCGCTGGCTGTCGCACAGGCCGGAAGCGCGGAAGCCAGCGCCCGTGCGGACCGGACCGGAGCCGCCACTGGTTGATATGCCGGTGCTGGCCGCCGGAGACGCCGGAGCCGCGGTGCTCGACTCGTATTTCGTGGTAGGTGTGGAGCTGAACGGAGAGGCCCGCGCCTACCCCTTGAACATGCTCTCCAGCCCGGAACACCACGTGCTGAACGACACGCTCGGAGGCCAGCCCATCGCCGTGACCTGGTGCGGGCGTTGCCAGTCGCCGGTGGTCTACGCGCGGCGGACCGGCGGCAGGACGCTCACGTTTTACGTTTCCGGCGAGCTCACCGGAGACAACATGGTGATGAAGGACGTGGAGACCGGCAGCAACTGGCCGCAGATGCTGGGGTCAGCCGTTTCCGGGCCGCTGGACGGCACGGCGCTGGAGCCCGTCGCCTGCGTCTGGACCGACTGGAAGACGTGGCGCGCGGGACATCCGGGCACCACGGTGCTGAACATTCCACGGACCGTCGAGTACTACCGTCACGACGCGGAGCCCTCGCCGGCATCGTTCGAGAGCCGGTATTTCGCGATGCTCCAGTGGGGTCTGGCGCGCGGCGGGCAAGCCTGCTCCTGGCCGCTCCCGGAGCTGGCCCAGCAGCCGGTGTTCAACGACTCCTTCGCCGGGCTGGACCTGGTTGTCATCTTCGACCGGCCAAGCGCCACCATCGCGGCCTTCGAGCGCCGGGCCGGCGGCACGGTGCTCACGTTTCAGAAAGACCCCCGGGGAATGGTCGACGACCAGACGCACTCCGTGTGGGACACGCTCAACGGCCGGGCGCTGACCGGCCCGCTCCAGGGCAGCCGGCTGGCGCCCGTGACCGGCAACGTCTCGCTCCTGAGGGCCTGGCGCGTGCTGCATCCGCGCACCCTGGTCCGCAAGCTGCGCGGGTTGAGCGGCCGGCGCGGCCACGGCGCGCGATTCGTTCGCGCACGAGGACCTCATGAACCGCGCTCACTCCCCGGCGGATTCCGCGAGGATCTTGCGGTAGGCCCGCCGCGCCACGTCGTACGCATCGCGTGCCGCTTCCTTCTCGGCGGGGCGGATGGCGCGCTCCTTCTGGGACCAGCACTGGTCCACGCACTTCAAGCACCACTCGGCCGATTTCCTGGAGGCGCGGACCGGCTTGCCGCCGACCATGACGAAGATCGGGTTGGTGTGCGACGACGGCAAGATCCGCAGCGCGACCCAGCTCGACTTCTTGATGGGCAGATCAAAGGCGACCTCCTGGAGCGAACCGTCGGCCTCGATGTCCTTCGAAGCGGCGGGCAGGCCATTGATCACCACTTCCAGCTTGACCTTCCGGCTGGTGCCCCGGCGGGCCCGCTCGATGTCCCAGTAGGGCTTTTCGTCGAGCGGCCGGAGACGGATCGACTTCGCCTCGGCGGATGGCTCGGGATCGAGGTATGCGGCCACCCGTGCCTGGACCTTCACCGTCGTGGGTGCGACCAGCTTGACCTCGCTGCCGGCGTCGCCCAGCTCGTGCTCGTTCACGCGGAAGTCCAGTATGTGGCTGCGGCCGTCGCCGACGTAGGAACGGCCCTCCTTGACCCCCTGGCACCAGCGGTCGAAATCGAGCCGGCCGTCCTCCAGCTTCACGTAGACACGCCCCAGGCCGACGCGCTCGCCGTAGATGCACGGGAAGTCGGTCTCGCCGCTGATCCGGGTCCGGAAGCCGCAATTCAGGGTGTGGTACCAGATGTTCAGCTCCCAGGGAGCGGGGGTGTCCACGGTCGAGATGAAGTCGACCGCGTCGTGCACCACGTCCACGATGTACTCATTGGCCCCGATGCCATCGAAGGGGGGAATCTCGTCCGTCGGGATGGCGTCGGTGGAAGTCTTCAGTCCCCAGCCCGAATGCGAGAAGCCCACGACGCCCCCTTGCGCCTTGCCCCACTTCAGGACCGGCAGGTCCCAGCTTGGCCACTCGTCGATGCGCGTGGTGCCGGGGTAGTCGTCTTCCTTCAGCCGCAGCAGGCAGAGGTGCCCGGCGTGCGACGAGGGAAAGCCCGAGACCTCCACGTCGTAACGCATCACGTACTCGCTGGTGGAAAGCGGGTGCACCTTGCCCTCGAAGAAGAGCTTCTGGGCGTACCAGCACGGGCCCCACGAGAGGACGCAGCCGACATCGAGATCCTCGCCCAGGATATGCCGCCACATGTCCTCGGGCTTGACGCCCTCGGTCGGGCTTTCGTAGTGGGCGCAGCCCGCGGCGTGGACGTGATGGTCGCCGGAGAACCAGTGCAGCGGCGCGAGGTGGATCCAGCGCTTGAGCTGGAACGTCTCATGCTGCTCTTGCCTGGCGGGCACGTGGATCGTGCGCTGCTGCACCAGGTATTCCGGACCGCGGGTGAATTCAACCTCGTAGGTACCGGGCGGCAGGGGCACGCTCTCGCCGCTCTGGCGGTACACCTGGGGGTGGAAGAAGAAGTCGGGCGCCAGCCGGCGGCCGGGCGCGGGATAAACACGTCCCAGGCGGTCGCGAATGATGAACGAGGCCATCGCCGGGCGGCCGTCCGGTTCGCGCACGTCGAGCACGACGTGGACTGCCGGGTCGCACGAGAAGAGGATATCGACGTCGCTGCGGAACCCCAGGTCCTGCGTCCCCTGCCCCACGTTGAAGCGGATCCGGGCCTCGCGCTTGCCGGCGTCGCGGCTGTAGAGCTGGATGATCCGGTATTCCACGGCCAGGCCCGACAGCTCGTGCTTCAGCGGCCGGTCGCGGAAGAGGCTCAGGTCCAGCCAGCGGTCGGTGACGTCGGCCGGGCGGATCGACCTGCCGGGCTCCGCGCGGTTGGTCGAAGGTTTGAAGACCGGCTCGGCGTTGGGGCTGCGGGCTTGCAGCTCGGCGGTCACTCCGGCCTGGTTGTTCACCTTGATCAGGAACACCGTCCAGCCGTTCTGCACGAGCCGCGCGGCGCAGGCCCCTGTACCGACTTCACGCGGCTTTCGGGGTTGATCTCGATGCCGATCAGGCAATGGGGGTCAAGAACCTCCTGGAGCAGTCGCACGGCATTCCTGGCACTGGCGGATTCGACGGCTTGCTGAATTCTTGCCTTCTCCTGCGCGGAGAGCGGCTGGCCAAGGACCTCGAGGGCCTCGACCACGCGATGGACCTGCGCGGCCAGCGGCTGGAGGTCGACATCGGTCACCACCGGCAGGCTCTCCGCGTGCACCATGCGGCCCAGTGCCAGCAGGAAAGCCATCGCCAGGCTCATGGATCGGGCCGGCGGCCGCGCGGGTTGTCGCATGGAAGGGTCCCCCTGGGATTCCGGGATCGAGTCTGCGGGCAATCGACGGTGCACCGGCGCCTGCGCGTGCGATGGTGCCTTCTCGTTTATTGAACACGCGTTGAGCAACGGTTCGCAAGAGCGGCCTTGTTTCGGGGTGACCGATCGTTGCGGTAAGCGTTCACGGACCGAGGGTGGAAGCTGTTCAGATGAGAGCCAGGCGCGGCACCATTAAGGCTGATCTGACGAACTTGGGGCCAGAGGCAACGCCCGAAAACGCGTCGGCGTGTCGGACCGACGCGCGGAAGGTAGTGATTGCTGTCTCATTCACCCGGACTACCCTTCCGAGTGAGAATTGACACGTCCATGGTCTCGGGCGCTGAAAAGCTGTGTCTCCCGCGATTCCGATGACATCTTGCGCGAGGTGCAGCAGGTTCATCTCGGATGCGGATCAGCAAACGGATCATTCGGAAACTCGGCGTCGAGGAGGAGTGCCTCGGCCTCACTCCGGAGAAGGGCAAGCTCCTGGAGATCCCAGAAGGCTTCCGATGAAACAGAAGGAGAAGTGCGGGCGCGTTCGAGCCACCGGCGGGCTTCGGCGAGGTACCCCTGTTGTGCATGGGCCAGGGCCAGGTAGGCCCAATCTGTGGGAGTTTCCAGCTCTTTCAGGGTTGCGATTCCTTCGTTCACGCGGGCGATCGCCTCGTCGATCCGACCGGCGCGGAACAAGATCCCGCCCGGCGCGAACGTCTACCGTCAGACAACTTCAGAGATCGAGCAATCTACGCCACGCACCTTGCCCAAAGTTCGCGCCAACCCTGTGGCTGATTCCCTCGACCAGAAGTCTCCGGTCCTCAGCGCTGAGGCTTGGGCTCTGCGGCGGGCTTCGCCAGCTTGGCCCGCCACTCGGCGGCCTTGTCAGGCTTCCCCCAGTCCTCATAGAGCTTGACCATTCGCTTGGCCGCTTCGGTCAGGCCCGGCTTTCCAGGAGGTGGGATTTTGGCCTCGCGGGATTTCATGCCCTCGTAGCCCGAGACGATCAGAGGCTCGGACTCGGCGTACTTCTTCTGGCCCAAGAGTGCCCGGCCGAGCAGGCTGCGTGTGCTGAAGGTCGTCCAGTCATTGGGCTGGAACTTCTCGCGAACGACCAGGCACTCGCGCAGAACGGGCTCGGCTTCGGTCCATTTGCCTTGCTGAATCAGGCTCAGGCCAAGGGGGGCCAAGATGCTGGCCATGCGGAAGTCATCCGGCTCGGACTGCTTGCGGAACCGCTCCAGTGCGTCGCGTAACAGTCGCTCGGCGTCGGCACTGCGGCCGGACTGATTGAGGAGTTTGGCCAGGTCACGTGTCAAGTCGAGGGTCAAGCAACCGTCTGGCCCCTGGAACTTGCGATAGCCCTTGAGCGCCTGGCGGAATAGAGGCTCGGCTTCGCTCGGCTTCGAGTCTGCCAGCTCGTGGGCCCGCATGTGGATCCCTTCGAGCGCCTCGGGGTCGTCCGGATCGAGCTTTTTCTCGTCCGTCTTGGGCGTTGGCAGGCGCTTCAGGAGTGAATCGACGTCGGCCCAGAGCTTTTGCCACACCTTCTGCTCGTCCACGGTTAGCCTGGCCAGGGACTCGGCCTCGCGGATACCTGCCAGGTCGGAGTCCTGCTTCCAGAGCTGGAGGGTCGGGGCAATGGCCGGGAGGTCCTGAGATGGTCCGGATTCGAGGCGCTTGGCCGAGGCAGCCAGCTCGGCCCGCAGCCAGTCGAGGGCCTGTCGGCGGAGTTTCGCCTTCGTCGCGTCATCGAGCGACACATCCTTGCCTTGCCCGGCGGTGGCCAGGGCCAGGAGTTTTCGGACATGATCGAAGCCCGAGTCCACCGTGATCGACCTGCCGAAGATCGCGGCCGCGCGCTCCCAGCTCCGGTCGGCAGCGTATTTCTCGGCGATGGTGACCGTCAGTTGAGGATGACGTTCGACCAGATCGTCGATGGCTTTCTGGTCGCTCAGCAAGCCCGGGACGGCGGCGGCCATTCTGGCCCAGAACTCGTGCAGGCCATATCGAACGAGACGATCGTCAGGTCCTTTTCGCGACTGCTCGCACCAGAACCGGATCTGAGGCAACAGCAACTCCCTGGCATCCTTCCCGCTTCGAGCGAGCTGAAAATCCACGAGCCGAAGCTGGAAGTCGAGGTAATATCGCCAGGCGAGCGGATGGGGACTGCCGTGAGAAACCAGCTTCTTCCAGAACTCGACGGCCTGTTGAAGTACGGCAGCGCCCTCGGCAGGATCGCCCGCGGCTGCGACCGCGAGGCGCTTTTCATAGACCGTTGCAAGCCGATACTGTCGCCGGGCCTTGTTGGGATCGTCGAGGACGATGCTCTGGCGGATCTCGATCGCCTTGTTGTAATACTCGATCGCCGCGGCGGGTTGCCCACGGCGGCGCTGAATGTCGCCGAGGATTTCCGCCTCGTCGGCGAGCACTGGGGGGAGGCCTCCTGTCGATTCCGTCATCATCTTGAACTCTTGGGGAAGCCCTGCGGTATAGATCCAAAGGTCATCAACCGCACGGTAAAGATCGCCGTCACCCCGAGTCAGTTTGTTCCATGGCAGGGACTTGGCAATGCTCAGACTTGGATTCCAGCCCGCGGTGGCGATCGTCACTCCATCAGGGCTTGCAGCCAGGCCCCGCGAAGCGGAGATTGCGAAGAGTTCCTTGCCGATCCGCCAGTCCCAGATCCACAACATATTACTACACATAAAAATGCGATTGCCGTCGGGACTGAAGACAGGTTGACCAAATCCGACGCTCGGTCTTGCCTGGATCGACGAACGCACTTTCCCGAGAGCGGTGTCCCACAGAACCAGGGAGGAAAGAGAATCCTCCTGCTCCGCCACGAACGCCAGCAGCTCTCCGTCTCGGTGAAACACGGGAACACTCTGCGGGTGATTCCGATTCCGCGATTGCAATGCGCCCGGGGACCCTTCGAGGCGATTGAGCAGTCGTCCGGTCGATACATCCCAAACTTGCAGACTGGTGCTGGTCAAAAGGGCTGCCCGCGTGCCACCGGGATTGACCGCCACCATACCCAGGCCGCGCACTTCGGGAACGGCCAACCGTTGCTTCGAGCCGACATCGAACACGGCCACTTCCTGGTCCTGATTGGAAACCACGAGGACACGGCCCGAGGCATCGAATGCGGCGTGATAGGGTCGCGCGAAGTCGATCGACCGTGTCTTGACCAGATCCGTCCCGTTGCGAAAGAGAGCGAAGAAAGAGAGCCCTGTTGGGGTACCGACGACCAGTTCGTTCGTCTTCGGATCGATCAGGAGGGCTCGACCGGCGTTTTCCCCTACGGCAGTGAGCGGGAAGGAACGGTAAGTCAGGTTCCTCATACGGAACAGATGGAAGATGTCTCTCTGTAGAAGCAGGAGGCTGGCGCCATCGTTGGCGAATGCCACATCGTCAGCCTGAGCTGAAGCGGGCTCCGCGCTCGTTTGGGTCGCGAGTTTGGCAGTCAGGCCTGGCGTCCAGCACTTGAGCAGCCCGTCGCTTCCTCCGGTGACCAGGCGACCATCAGGGAAAAGCGCGAACCCGCGGATCGACGACCCGTGCGACAGGGTTTGGCTTTGCCCGTCGCCGTCGCGGATTGTGACTGTCCCGTCGTTGCTCCCGGCGATCGCCGTCTGGGATCGCGGATCAAAAGAAAGGTACTCGACGATCCCGGAATGGGGAATGTAATCGAAGCGTCCACTTCGCGAGTTGCGATGCAGGTCCAGAGCATCCGCATAGGCGATCTCACCGAATCCGGAATGGAGTACGGGTGTAGCGGGTCGAATAGTCGTACTGTACCTGGGTAGGATCGGGTCCAGGTCGGCCGAGGGCCGCAGTCCCTTGGCATCGAAGAGAAGAACCTCAGGGTCCGCAGAGGACCGCCCGGCAAGGCCCTGGAAGACGTCGTGCACTCCGACGTAAACACCCGCCGAATCCACGAACAACTTCAGATCCCCCGGGAGCCGTACCGGCGCCAGCACCACCGACGCCAGCCGCTCCCATGTGTCCGCGCCAAGACGCTCGAGGTTCCCCTCGGTATGCGTCGTGCCTTCGCGTGGCGGCGCCCCGAAATCGAGGACGTAGAGGTCTTTCCCGCCGGGGCCGAACGCGAGATCGGCAGTCCCCGTCCCGGCGGCCTCGTGCACGATTCGTCCCTTCCCGACATCGAGAATCCTGAAGGACGGTTGGGACACGTCGGCAGAGGCGACGCCGACATGGCGGCTCCGCGGATCGATCTCGAGTTTCCTTACTCGACCGGTCTTCTGCCGCCAGAGTTCCTTGCGGGTCCAGCTGTCCCAGAGCGCGACGGTTCCATCATCTCCGGCGGTCGCCAGGAACCGTCCGTCGGCCGATGCGGCCAGGGTGCCGAGCCCGCCCTGGTTCGTCTGGAGGCTCCACTGTTCCAGCGGACAGCGGGCCATGAGATGGCCCCACTCCCAGCCGCGCAACTCGGGCTGGGCCCCCCAGAGGATGTCCGCCGCGCGGTACCGTGCCTGTGCGTCGCCCTGCAGCATCGACTCGGCCAGCTTGATCGTCGAGCGGTAGTTCTCCCGCTGGGCGGTTTCCTTCTCGGCCTCGGCTTGCGCCGCGATCCGCGTCATTTCTTTGTTGGCTCGTTTCTCTCGCTCCGCCAGGTTCGTCTCTCGCCCGGCAGAGTCCCTGAAGTAAGACGCCGCTGTCAGCGAGGCCACGGTCACCGCGACCAGCAAGGCCGTCAACGCGCCGCCCAGCACCGCGATCACCGGGTTGCGCCGGGCCCACCGCCAGTAGCGCTCCGTGGAGCCGACCTGGCGGGCCCGGATCGGCTCGTCGGCGAGGAACCGGCCGAGGTCCTCGCTCATCGCCTGGGCCGACTGGTACCGCGCCTCCGGGTTCTTCTCGATCGCCTTCAGGACGATCGTCTCCAGGTCGCGCGGGATGCGATCGTCCAGCGATCGCGGCCGCGTCGGCTCCTCGTCCTTGATCCGCTCGATCAAGCTCAGCCGATCGAGCGTCTCGAAGGCCGGCCGGAGCGTCATCAGCTCGTAGAGCGTCAGCCCCAGCGCGTAGATGTCGGCGCGGGCGTCCCCCTCGCCACGGAACCGGCAGGGCGCCATGTAGCGGAGCGTGCCCACGATATCCCCGGTGTGGGTCAGCCCCTCGTCGTCACCCTTGGCCAGGCCGAAGTCCGCGATCCAGACGACCCCCGCGTGGTCGAGCAGCAGGTTGCTCGGCTTGATGTCGCGGTGGACGACGCCGTGGGCATGGGCGTAGGCCAGCCCCTGGGCGGCCTGACGCCCGATCTGGGCCACGCTCCGGAAGAAGAGAGTCCGGCGCCCCGAGAGCGGGACCGTCAAGAGCTGACTGCCCTTGGGGAGCAGGGCCGCAGGCCTCGGGGCCGTGGCCTGCCCGGTCCCCGCCCGCTCGGGATCCGAGACGACGAAGTCCGAATCATGAGTCGCGTCCCGGGCCAGCCGCTCGGTCGCGGCCGGGCCGGTCGGGGCGTCCGGCGGCATCTCGCCGGACGGCATCCCTCCTTCCCAGGCGAACCTGCCGGTCAGGAGCGACTGGGCGACCGGACCGATCGCAGGCCCTCGCGTGCCGGCCGCGGTGGCGGCCGCGGCCGGCCCGGGGCCGTTCGCCACGACGGGCTTCCGCCCGGGATCGCGCAGCCGCGCCAGCTCGTCGATGACCTGATCGAGCCCCTGGCCCTGGATGAACTGCATCGCGTAGTAGGCGGTCTCGCCGTCGCTGCCGACCTCGAAGACCGGCACGATGTTGGTGTGGTGCAGCCGCGCCGCCGCCTTCGCCTCACGGCGGAACCGAGCCAGGGCCAGGCCGTCGGCCACGAACTGCCTGGGCAGGACCTTCAGGGCCACCCGGCGACCCAGGCTGATCTGCTCGGCCTCGTAGACCACCCCCATGCCGCCCCGGCCGATCTCGCCGCAGGATGCGGTAGTCGCCCAGCCGCCGTTCCACGCCCGGAGATGGGGCCGGCGGGCCCTGCGCACCCTCCGGCACGCGGTCCCGGTCGATCGTCAGTTCCTGCTCGACCATCACCAGGGCCGGCAGCAGCTCGCGGATCTGGTCGGCCAGCTCGGGATGACGGTCGGCGAATTCCTCGACGCCGGGCCGCTCGCCGGCCCGATACCGCGCCAGGAACGACTCCGCGACGATCTCGAAGGGGTCGCGATCGGCGGTCGGCTCGCTCATGGTCATCCCCCGGTGATTTCCCCGGGCAGGGCGGCCAGGATCCCCTTGAGCCGCACCAGCGCCCGGGTGTAGCGCTTGCTCGCCGCCGACTTGTCCAGGCCCAGGGCCGCGGCGGCGTCGCCGTTGGTCATCTGCTCGTAATGACGAAGGACCAGGATCTCGCGGTCCAGCGGGTCCATGCGATTGAGGGCCTCCTGGAGCCGGACCTTCCGCTCGGCCCGCATCGCCGCGCCGCTGGGGCTGGTCAACCTGCCCAGGAGCCGGGCGGCCAGGGCACCCGGTGCTCGCCCCGGGCATCGCGCCGCGGTAGATCGAGATCTCGCGGCCGACGTCGCGGCCGGGCGTGTCGAGGTGCCGACGATGCTGCTCCTGCATCCGCTGGCCGACCAGGAAGCGGAGCCAGATGTAGAACGGCACGGCCGGGTCCCGGATGAACTCGTCGAGCCGTCGGATCGCGTCGAGGTAGCCTTCCTGGATCACGTCCGAGGCGTCGACGCGGCCCTGGAGCCGGGGGTCCAGCCGCAACGCCACCATCCGTCGCAACCGGCCGCGATACCGCTCGAGCAGCTCGACCACGGCCGCCAGGTCGCCCGCGGCGACGCGCGCGACGAGGTTCGAGATCTGCCCCGGGGGTGGTGACATTTCATTCATACTACTAGAAATACTGCGGATTTCAATGAGTGGGGACCGGATCCCTCCCTTCTGCCCCGCTCCGCTCGCCGGCACCTACTTCTAGGCCATAGATTGCCGCGTGCCGGCCATATGTGGCAGGCTCAAGTGTTTCCGACGGGTCCAGTCCTCAACCGCGGATGGCCCGCAGTACTGGTAGATAAGAACGGCTCGCGGACAAAGCCCGGCTGGGGCGCTGGTGACTACCCAGCCGTGAGCGTGCGACGGTGCAAGGCGACGGTGCCCGCAGTTTCACCCCCAAGATGAGGGCATCAGCGATGGAGCAACGACACACCGCGGCCGCAATCGGACAGGATTGAGGGGCTTCGTGCGAATCGGTCGCATCGGACGAGAGCATTGGAGAATCATGACAACAGCCATCCCACCTGCTGGACCGACGCTCGACTCCGATCCCCCCAAGAGCGAAGCCGCGACGCCGTTGCGGGCGGTGCACACGCCGAACTTCCCCGCGCTCCTACGGCAGCTCGGTGCATCGCTCCTGGTGACCACCTACCAGGCCGGCAAGCTGGTGCTGGTCCGCGACGAGGGGGACCACCTCAACACCCACTTCCGCGGCTTCCAGGCGCCGATGGGCATGGCCCTCAATGGCGACCGGCTGGCCGTCGGCACCAAGGTCCAGGTCTGGGAGTTCGTCGACGTCCCGGCCGTGACGGCGAAGCTGGAGCCGCCCGAGCGGCACGACGCCTGCTTCCTGCCCCGCTCCAGCCACGTCACGGGCAACATCCAGATCCATGAGATGGCCTGGGGCACGGGCAATGAGCTCTGGGCCGTCAACACCCGGTTCTCCTGCCTCTGCACGCTCGACGGCTCGGCCAGCTTCGCGCCGCGGTGGCGGCCGCCGTTCGTCACCGCGCTGGAGCCCACCGACCGCTGCCACCTCAACGGGCTGGGCATGGTCGACGGCCGCCCGCGCTACGTCACGGCGCTGGGCGAGACCGACGAGCCGGCCGGCTGGCGGGCGGACAAGGCCAGGGGCGGCATCGTGATGGATGTGGACTCGGGCCAGGTGATCACCCGCGGGCTGTCGATGCCCCACTCGCCGCGGTGGTACGGCGGCCGGCTCTGGGTCTGCGAGTCGGGCGCGGGGACGTTCGGCTACATCGACCCGGAGAACCTCAGGTACGTGCCCATCGCCGAGGTGCCGGGCTTCACCCGCGGCGTGGACTTCGCCGGCAACCTGGCGTTCGTCGGCCTGTCCCAGGTGCGCGAGAGCGCCGTGTTCAGCGGCATCGCGGTCACCGAGCGGCTCACGGCGGAAGAGCGGACCTGCGGCGTCTGCGTGATCGACCTGAGGAACGGTCAGGTGGTCGGGCTGCTGCGGTTTGAGACCGCCGTGCAGGAGGTCTTCGCGGTGACGGTGCTGCCGGGCCGGCGGTTCCCGGAGCTGATCAACGACGACGAGCAATTGCTGGAGAACTCCTTCACGGTGCCCGACGCGACGCTCGCCGACGTGTCGGCGGCGCTGCGGGTATCTGCCGGACCGAACCCAGGCGCGGCGGGGTCGGCCGGTAACGAGAGTGCGCCGCGTAAGCGTTCGTGACGATCTGAAACCGGTGTTTTCTCACCAGGGGAGCGAGACAACGATGACTCGAATCAGTGCAAGCGATCGGCGACGGGACCGGCGGCGTCTGCGGCCGAATTTGATGGCGCTCGAGGGCCGCCAACTGCTGTCGACGTACACCGTCAACAGCATCGGCGACAGCGGTACAGGCAGCGGTCTGGTCGGCGATTTGCGCTATTGCATCACCCAGGCGAATTCCGCCGGGGGCCCTGAGACGATCGTTTTTGACAAGAAGGTATTCAAGACGCCGCAGACGATCTCCCTGACCAGTGGCCAGCTCGAGCTGAGTGACACGACCGGGACGGAGACGATCGTGGGCCCGAACAAGGGCGTGACCGTCAACGCCGGCGGGAACAGCCGGGTGTTGCAGGTCGACGGCGCTGTCACCGCATCGATCTCGGGCATGACGATCACCGGCGGCAGCGTCGGCTTCTCCTATGGCGGCGGCCTGTACAACAGCGGCACGACCATACTGACCAACTGCACCATCACCGGCAACTCGGCCGCCTTCCGCGGCGGCGGCGTATTCAACACTTACACCGGCACGGCCACGCTGACCAACTGCACCGTCAGCGGCAACGTCGGCGCCGGCGTGTCAAGCGACGGGACGGCCACGCTGACCAACTGTACCTTCAACGGCACTACCACCAGTTACGGCAGCGGCGAGGGTGTGGACATCCGCGGTGGCACGGCCACGCTGACCAACTGCACCGTCAGCGGCAACGCCGGCGTGGGCGTGGGCGTAGGCCCTGGCATGGCCACGCTGACCAACTGCACCATCACCGGCAACTACGACAGATTCGCCAGCGGCGGCCTGTTCAACAGCGGCACGGTCATTCTGAACAAATGTACCATCAGCGGCAACGCCTCCGTAATCAGCGCCGGCGGCGTGGAAAACTACGGCACGGCCACGCTGATTAACTGCAACATCCGCGGCAACGCCAACGGCGGTCTGGCGAACCCTAGCGGGACGACCACGCTGACCAACTGCACCGTGAGCGGCAACGCCGGCACCGGCGTGGGCGTATCCGGTGGCACGGCCACGCTGACCAACTGCAACATCAGCGGCAACTCCGGTGGTGGCGTGTACAACGGCTACGGCTGCATGAGCACGCTGGAAAGTTGCACCATCAGCGGCAACTCCGCCGGCGACGGCGGCGGCGTGTTCAACTTCTACGGCACAGCCACGCTGACCAACTGCACCATCACCGGCAACTCCGCCAACAACGACGGTGGCGGCCTGTATAGCACGGGTGGCACGGCCACGCTGAATGTCGCGTCCAGCACCATCAACAAGAACACGGCGACCTACGCGGGCGGCGGCATCTGCACGACCGGCGGCAGCGCGACGATCACCAATTCCAACATCAATAGCAACCGGGTCAACTCGACCGGGACCGCCCTGGGCGGCGGGATCGACTGTGAAAACACTACCCTCTCGCTGAACAATGACAACGTGAACGCCAACCAGGCCAACGGCGTAGATGCCTACGGGGGCGGGATCTATGCCCTCAACAGCACGGTGGACGTGGAGAATTCCAACATCAACGGGAACCAGGCCAACGGCTCCGTGGATGGCGAGGGCGGAGGGATTTACGCCTTCGACACCACCTTGACTCTCGCGAACACGAACGTGAAGGGCAACAAGGCCACGACCGGCTCCAACAACATCTTCATCGGCACGTGAGATTTCCCCGGCCCGGCAGATTCACTGACCCAGACCGCGTGTCTGGTGGTCTTCGCCGTGACGTTTCTGCCGGGCCGGCGGTTCCCGGACCTGTTCAAGGACGACGAGAAACTGTTGGAAGACTCGTTCTTGGTGCCCGACGCGGCCCTGGCCGATGCGTCGCCGGCGCTGCGGCGCCGGCCTTGCACGCGAATGCGCGAACATGATTGCATTCGTAGGGCGGGTGAAACCCACCAGTTCCCCTGGCGGGTTCAACCCGCCCTACTGTCCCTGGCCATAAGTAATGCCCGAAATTGGAGGGCCACTGCTATGCTGGAAGACGAGTCCTCTTTCAGCAAGGAGTTTAGCCCATGCGTGGCCGAAAACCGCGTCCGATCGAGATTGCTCCTGCCGATCTACCGCTGCTTCAACAGATCGCAAACAGCCAGGTCCGGCCTTGGTATCAAGTCCGGCGTGCCCGTATCCTCTTGGGGATCGCTCATGGGGCCCGGACCCAACTCGTGGCCTTCTTGACTCAATGTGACGAATCCACCGTGCGTCGCACCTGCCGCCGTTACGAACACCTGGGGTTATCTTGCCTCCTGGACCCACCCACGCGGTCGGGACGTCCGATTGCGATTTCCCCCCCTGCAACGTGCTCAGATCGTCGAGCTGGCCTGCTTGGAGCCCGTGGCCGAGGGTCTGCACATTACCCACTGGACGAGCCAGGACCTGGCTCGACAGGCCGTCGCCAACGGTATTGTGCCGTTTATCAGCGAGCGGACGGTCCGCCGGATCTTGCACGAGGTCGACTTGCAACCTCACCGGACTCGCTACTGGAGGACGGCTCGCCTGGATGCCCAGTTCAAGCAACGGGCTGAAAAGGTCCTCTGGTGCTACGCCAATGCTGACCGCCTCGCCAAACAGGGCTATTGCGTCATCTGCGCCGATGAGATACCCAACCATCAGGTTCTCGAACGCCACCCGATTCGTCGTGCGATCCCCGGCTCGATCGAGCAGCGAGAGTTCGAGTACACTCGTCATGGAACGGTCAACATTCTGAACTTCCTGATCGTTCACAGCGGTCTGATGGAAGCGACGTGCATCGAGACGAAGGACGCGATGCACTATATCGAAGAATTGAAGAGGTTCCGCAGTCGTCATCATCACCTTCGCGGCGTGTACCTGGTTCACGACGGCGACCCAGCCACACGGCAAAACTCACGCAAGAGTATCTGCGGTCCTGTCGCGGGTGGTGGCGTCCCCGGTTCACGCCGGCCCATGCGTCCTGGCTTGACGAGGCCGAGATCCTCAACAACGCCTTCGGATACCACTACTTGAGACGAGAGTCGTGGAGTAATCGGGAGGAGTTCATCGCCCATATTGCCACCTCGTGGCCGGAGTACAACAAGCGCTACGCCCATCCTGTCGAATGGACGTGGACGAATCAAAAAATGCGCCGATGGTTCGCTGAACACGCTCGATGAATTTCAGGCATTACTTATGTCCGGAGACAACTAGGCGTGTCCAGCAAGTCGCTTACCATCCTGGTGGTCGATGACCAGCCGGGGTCCCGGTACACCATCACCCGGATGTTGCAGAAGGCACGGTATGACGTCAAGGAGGCGACCACCGGGACGGACGCCCTGCGCCAGGCGGCGGAGAAGCCGGATCTCGTCATCCTTGACATCGGCCTGCCCGACCTGAGCGGCTACGAGGTCTGCCAGAAGATCAAAGCGGACCCCCTCACGTCCTCGATTCCCGTGCTCCATCTGTCGGCCAGCTTCTCCGAGACGGAGAACCGGGTGCGCGGGCCCGAGGGGGGCGCGGATGGGTACCTGACATACCCGGTGGAACCGCTCGAGCTGCTGGCCAACGTGCAGTCCTTGCTACATATGCGCGCGGCCGAGCGCCGGACCCGCGAGCAATGGGAGCTGCTGCGCGTCACCCTGAGCAGTATCGGCGATGGGGTGATCGCCACGGACCCCCTGGGTCGAGTGACTTTCATCAACCCCGTTGCGCAGGCCCTCACCGGCTGGCCCGAGGAGGAGGCGGTCGGAAAGCCCCTGGATGACGTGTTCCGCGTTGTCAACGCCTCCACGGGTGAGCCGGCCGAGAACCCCGCGGGCCGCGTGATCCGCGAGGGCGTCACCGTCGGCCTGGCGGACCACACGATCCTCGTCGCCCGAGACGGGACCCGGCGGCCCATCGACGACACGGCCGCGCCGATCCGCGACGCCGAGAAAGCCTTCCTGGGAGTGGTGCTGGTCTTTCGCGACGTGACCGAGCGCCGGCTGGCGGAGAAAGCACAGCGCGAGAGCGAAGGACGGTTCCGGGCGGTCTTCGATAACACCCCCACGTCCATCTACGTGCTGGATACAGAGAGCCGCTTCGTGCTTGTAAACCAACGATTTCAGACCGTTTTTCACGTTTCCAGCGAAGAGATTGCCGGCAAGCCGCTGGAGGAAGTCTTTCCCGAGCCGATCGCGGCCGCCCACCGCGAGAACAACCGCAAGGTCCTGGCCGCGCGAACCCCCCTGGAATTCGAGGAATTCGTGCCGCACGGCGAGGAAATCCACGTTTACCTCTCGGTCAAGGTCCCGTTCCTGGACGCGCTCGGTACTCCCTACGCCATCTGTGGGGTGTCGATGGACATCACGGAGCGCAAGCGGCTGGCGGAGGTCCTGCGGCAGCGGGCCGAGGAACTCGGGGAAGAGAGCCGGCATAAGGACGAGTTCCTGGCGATGCTGGCCCACGAGCTGCGCAACCCCCTCTCGCCGATCCGCAACGCGGTACAGATCATCCGCCTGGCCGGGAGCCAGAGACCGGCCGTGGAGCAGGCGGGAGAGATGATCGACCGCCAGGTGCAGCACATGACCCGGCTGGTGGACGACCTGCTGGACGTTTCCCGGGTCAGCCGCGGCAAGGTCCAGTTGCGGAAGGAGCAGGTCAGCCTGGCCACGGTCATCATCAGGGCCATCGAGAACGCTCGGCCGCTCATCGACGTACGGAAGCACGAGCTGATTCTGACCGTGCATTCCCGGCCAATCCAGCTGGAAGGGGACCTTACCCGGCTGGTCCAGATCCTCGGCAACCTGCTGACCAACGCGGCGAAGTACACCGATACCGGGGGCCGGATCTGGCTGACGGCCGGGCGCGAAAACGATCGTGCCGTGCTGCGCGTCCGCGACAGTGGCACCGGCATTCGGCCCGACCTGCTGCCCCGGATCTTCGACCTGTTCGTCCAGTCGGAGCGAGGCCCTGACCGGGCCGAAGGCGGCCTGGGCATCGGGCTCACGCTCGTGCGGAGCCTCGTGGAGATGCACGGCGGCACCGTGACCGCGGCGAGCCAGGGACCGGGCCGCGGCAGCGAGTTCGTCGTCCATCTCCCAGCCTTGCCGGAGGCAGAAACCTTGGCGGTGCCGACCGGCGAGCCGTGCGGGGGGGAACGACACATTCCCCCGGCCCCACATCGCCGGGTGTTGATCGCGGATGACAACGTGGACTCCGCGGTGAGCCTGGCCATGCTCCTGCAACTGCAACGGCATGAGGTGAACGTCGCCCATGACGGCCCGGAGGCGATCGAGGCCGTCGAGCGGCACCGGCCGGAAATCGTCTTCATCGACATCGGCCTGCCTGGCATGGACGGGCATGAAGTGGCGCGCCGCCTGCGCGGGCAGCACGCACGCGAGACGTTGCTGCTCGTGGCCATGACCGGCTATGGGCAGGAGGAAGACCGACGTCAATCGCGGGAGGCCGGGTTTGACGCCCACCTGGTCAAACCCGTGGACCTGAGCAAGCTGCAATCCTTCCTGGCGAGCGCGGGCTTCCCCTCTGTGCCCTGGAGCTGAGCAAGAGCCTTGAAGCACGTGCGCCGGAGTGCCGCGGCGCTGCTTGCTTGTTTGCTTGCGGCCCGCGCGGGACGCGAGACGCCGTGCCCCGTTACGGCCTGGGCGCGGATCGGTGCGGTGACGGTGGGGCGGATTGTCGACGACCCGAAGCTCTCGTCGGAGATGCTCAGCAAGGCGGGAAACAGCCTGACGGGCAGGTAACCCCGATGGGATCGTTTCCGGGTGTCCGGGTGTGGCCGCGACCAGCGGACCGAGCGATTCATCAAGGCGAAGATGGCGGTCTTGAGCCGTGGAAGCGAGCGGCGGCCTCGATTGCCAGGCAATGGAGATTCATTTGCGGCTTGCCAGCGCGCGGACGTTCCGGACCATCCTGCGCCCGATCATCATCACATTACGCCCGAACATCAATAAAACTCCGACAGCCCCCGCCACGATCGAGGCCACTGGAAGCATCGTCTCGGGACCAACATAGGCAAAGAGCATGTGAAAAACCTCCTCTGTATCATGGAAGGTGGTGTCATCAAAACGAAGATTAACAGGCTTACATCCGCACTGAACCGCCGGATTCTCGTTGCGACCCTACCTGTTGTATTCGAGGCCAGTTCCCCTGGCGGAGAGCCTGGAACGCGCTCTCGATCACGCCGACCGGGGCGAGCGCCCCACCGGCCGTGATGACCGACTCCAGCATACCGGATCGGAGCATCTCTTCATACCGACCGGCAGCGTGCGGTGCTCGCAGCGCACCGCGGGGCTGGAACAGGGGTTCTCGCCGGGCGGCTCTCCATGGCTGGTGGGGTGTGTGATGAGCGAACGAAACAAGCTGGTGGGGCTGAAGCTGGATCCTGGTCGGGCTCACGCCCGAGGTTGGAGGCTGCGCCCGTGAAAACCACGTGCTGACGCACGTGGCCATGCGCCGCAGAGTCCATGGCGCTGGCGCACGCGGCCATCCGCCGCGAACTCCAAAGCGCTGGCGCACGTGGCCATACGCCCTGGAGACCAGGGCGCTGACGCGCGTGGCCATGCGCCGCGGACTCCGAGGCGCTGACGCGCGTGGCCATGCGCCGCGGACTCCAGGGCGCTGGCGCGCCATGCAGGATTGCTGGCACGATGGAACAAGCGGCCGGCGACCACGGTGCAGCACGTTGCGGCCAGCGGCGGGTGCGTGCGCGAAGACGAGGCAGCCGGCGCTGGATGAGGGGGAAGCTGTCCTTGCCCAATTCCGCTTGCCGGAGTATGGTTCGCGCACGAAGAACGCAAAGGACCACGCGCACGGCGTGGGCCGGCTCTGAGCGTGGGCCATGTCGGCCCGGACCTATCGCCTGATCCGCGAAATCAGCGGAGGGATTCCCGTGAAAGGACGCCGGATCTGCTGGCTGGGGATGGCCGTTCCCCTGGGCTTCGTGCTCACACCCCCGCTCCTCTGGCTCCTGATCGTCCTGGTGGCACCAACGAACTGGGCGCGGTCACACCTGACCACCAGGATCGAGCGAGCCAGCGGCCGGCGCGTGCAGATTGACGGGCTGGACGTCTGCCTGAATGGCGGGATCACGCTCCGCGGTCTGAAGATCGGCGCGCCTGGTTCGGTGGGCGATCCGTGGCTGGATGTGCGGCGGCTCCAGATGGATGTCAGCCCCTGGGAGCTCCTCTGGGGCCACTGCGAGCCAGCCAACGTGACGGTTGAGGCCGCCACGCTG
This sequence comes from uncultured Planctomycetaceae bacterium, assembly GCA_963833985.1. GTDB lineage: Bacteria > Planctomycetota > Planctomycetia > Isosphaerales > Isosphaeraceae > Aquisphaera. Next base: position 1,924,108 of record CAWIAD010000001.1, on the reverse strand, counting down.
CGCGTGCTGCGCCGGGACGATGGGTCGCTGGAGCTGGCGGACCTGGTCCGCCTGGACCGCGGCAAGTCGTCATCCTCGGAGGCAGGCACTCGTCCAGAGAAGACGTGCCGGCTTCAGGTCACTCTGCACGGCTCCCGCGTGCTGGTCACGGACCGGCCCAGCAACACGCAGCTCGTCTTCGAGGACGTCGAAGGAGACGCCAGGTGCGAACGCCAGGGCTCCTTTGCCGCAACGCTCTCCGGGCGCCTCATGGACGGCTCGTTCCAGTTCGCGGGCCGTCTCGACCGCTTCGGCGCTCAACCCAGCTTCGAGGGCGAGTTTCGAGCTTCCGATGTCGCGCTCGAGCCGGAGATGAAGCTGCTCCGCTACCTGGTGCCGGTGCTCGCCGGCAGCAGTGGCGAGCTCCAGGGGCGGATGAACCTGGACGTTTATCTCCGAGGCCGGGGCTTTCGCCCGGACCTTCTGAAGGAATCACTCGTCGGGCGGGGCAAGGTCGTGCTCGACCCCGTACAACTGGGCGGGTCCCCGCTGCTTGCGGAGGTCGCCAGGCTGGCGGCGCTGCCGGCTGGTGACAGGTTCGCCTCCATCCGGTCTGACTTCGTGGTCGAAGAGGGTCGGATCCGCACGGACCACCTCACGCTCACGGCCGGGCGGGTTCCCGTCGAGGTCGCGGGCTGGACCGACTTTGACGGCCGGCTCGACTACCGCGTGCGGCTCGCGGGCCTGGCCCAGCGCATCCCGGAGCAGGCACGCAGGTTCGTCAACGACCTGGACCTCGACCTCGATTCCCTGGCGTTTCTGCGATTGTCCGGAACCGTGGACCGGGTCAGTGTCACCGCCGCTTCCTCCGCGACGGCTCGCGGTGTGCCCCTGGAGCAGCTGATCAGGCCCGACAACCGCGACCGGCTCAAAGCCTTGAGCCGGCAGTTGCGCGACAAGCTGCTGCGCTAGCTGGCAAGGTCCCGCCACCCGGCACACTTCATGCTTGGAACCACGCATTACCTCGTGCTCCTGGAATTGCTCGGTTCAGAGGGGAAAGGGCATGCCAAGGCGTGCATGGATTGGCGTACTGGCCATCTGGCCTGGCCTGGCTCAGATCTGGACCGGGCAAGAGGTTCTCGGGCTCATTCTGGGCTTCTTGTTCGCCACGGCCCTGGAGCTGGCCATCGTGGCCCGGTGGGTCTGGACCGAGGCGTTCGGGGCCGGCTGGGCTGGTGGCTTCGGGTTACTGGCCGCGATGACGTGGGCCGCCAGTCTGGGTTACACGGTCTGGTGGGTCTGGCTGTGCCATCCCGAGCGGTTTCGCCAGCAGATTGACCGGCTCTTCCGCGATGCTCAGGAGGCGTATCTGCAAGGCCGCTGGAACGACGCTCGGAAGCGGCTCGAGCAGATCCTGACGATCGACGAGAACGACGCGGACGCGTTGTTGCAACTGGGAACGCTGCATGCTCGTTTGCGCCAGCCGGCGCTGGCGCGGCGGGCCTTCCGGCAGTGCCTGGAGCTGGAGTCCGGCGCCCGGTGGCGGTGGGAGATCGAGCAAGCACTCAAGCTTCTGGACGCGACCTGAGCGACGTTCCCGCCCTGGCGCTGCGGCACCTGGGTCGGTCTCGTCTGCCGCGGCTGCATTTCCGGGCGGGCCCTTGTCTTTGCGAATTCGGGGCGAATGATTATCGCATGAGCCGAGTGGGCTTGCAGGCCGGGCGGGAAAACGTTTTGCTGGTAGCAATAGATTTCCTCATCCAGGCGTAGGACTTCGTGGCGAGAACTGGATGGCTCGTGGCCTGGAATCTTTCGATATCTGCCGATCGAGCGCATAGAATGCAATGAGCGTGTAGTGACAGGTCATGCGCCGAATCGATCATTGATGGTGCTTGTGAGATTGCCGGATCGGAGTTGACGAATGTATGAGCGCTTCACCGACCGCGCTCGCAAGGTGATGCAGCTGGCCAATCAAGAGGCCCAGCGGTTCAACCACGAGTACGTCGGAACCGAACACGTCTTGCTCGGGCTGATCAAGGAGGGGAGTGGCGTCGCCGCCAATGTCCTGAGAAACCTGGACGTCGACCTGCGCAAGATACGCAACGAGGTCGAGAAGATTGTTCAGGCCGGGCCGGAAATGGTCACGATGGGCAAATTGCCCCAGACTCCTCGAGCCAAGAAGGTCATCGAGTACGCCATCGAGGAAGCCCGCAATCTGAACCACAACTACGTGGGCACCGAACACCTCCTGCTCGGACTCTTGCGCGAGCAGGAAGGGGTGGCCGCCCAGGTCTTGATGAACCTCAATTTGAAGCTCGAAGAAGTGCGCGAGGAGGTGCTCAACTTGCTCGGTCACGGGATGGACGCTGGCGGCGAAAGCGAACGCGGTGCCACGTCAAAAGGCAACAAGTCCAAGACACCCGCTCTGGACTCATTTGGACGCGACCTGACGGACCTGGCACGGCAAGGCAAGCTGGACCCGGTCATCGGCCGCCAAAACGAAATCGAGCGCGTCATCCAGGTGCTCTCTCGCCGCACCAAGAACAACCCCGTGCTGCTTGGTGAAGCCGGGGTGGGCAAGACGGCGATCGTCGAAGGCCTGGCCCAGATGATCGTTGACGGCAATGTTCCGGAGCTGCTGCGGGACCGCCGGATCGTGGTGCTGGATCTCGCGATGATGGTCGCGGGCACGAAGTACCGCGGCCAGTTCGAGGAGCGGATCAAGGCCGTCATGAACGAGGTCCGCCGCGCCAAGAACACCATTCTCTTCATCGACGAGCTGCACACCCTGGTGGGCGCCGGCGGGGCCGAAGGGGCCATTGACGCTTCCAACGTGCTCAAGCCCGCACTCGCCCGCGGCGAGGTCCAGTGCATCGGCGCCACCACGCTCGACGAGTACCGCAAGTACATCGAGAAGGACGGCGCCCTGGAACGGCGGTTCCAGACCATTGTCGTGGAACCCCCCAGCAAGCCGGAAGCCCTGGAGATCCTCCGCGGCCTGCGCGACCGCTACGAGGCGCACCACCGCGTGCAGATCACCGACGACGCGCTCGAGGCCGCCGTCGAGCTCTCCGACCGCTACATCACCGGCCGATGTTTGCCGGACAAGGCGATCGACGTGGTTGACGAGTCCGGCGCACGCGTCCGGCTCAAGGCCATGACCCGGCCGCCCGACCTGAAGGAGCTCGACGAGCAGATCGAGCGGCTGAACCAGGACAAGGAAGAGGCGGTCGCCAACCAGGACTTCGAGCGCGCCGCCGCCCTCCGCGACCAGGCCGACAAGCTCAAGAAGAAGAAAGAGACCATCACCCGCGAATGGCGGGAACGCTCCAAGGAAGTGGACGGCACGGTCGATGAGGAGGTCATCGCCGAGGTCGTCAGCAAGATGACGGGCATCCCGCTCACCCGGCTCGAGACCGAGGAGACGGCCCGCCTGCTGAAGATGGAAGAGGACATCCAGAAGAAGGTCATCTCCCAGTCCGAGGCGATCAGGCGGATCAGCGAAGCGGTCCGCAGAAGCCGTGCCGGGCTGAAGGACCCCAAGCGGCCGATCGGCAGCTTCATCTTCGCCGGGCCCACCGGCGTCGGCAAGACGCTGCTTGCCAAGGCGCTGGCCGAATTCATGTTCGGCGACGCCGACGCCCTCATCCAGATCGACATGTCCGAGTACATGGAAAAGCACAACGTCTCCCGGCTCATCGGCGCTCCGCCGGGCTACGTTGGCTACGAGGAAGGCGGCCAGCTCACCGAGAAGATCCGCCGCCGGCCCTACGCGGTGGTCCTGCTCGACGAGATCGAGAAGGCCCATCCGGACGTCTACAACATGCTCCTCCAGATCATGGAGGAAGGCCGGCTCACCGACAGCTTCGGCCGCAACGTCGACTTCAAGAACACGATCATCATCATGACCACGAACGCCGGCGCCGAGGTGACCAGCACCAACGCGGGCTTCGGCTTCGAGCGCGGCCGCAACATGGACGACGCCGCGACCTACGAACAGATGAAGGAACGGCTCAAGGTCGCCATCGAGAAGTACTTCCGGCCCGAGTTCCTGAACCGGCTGGATGACGTGATCGTGTTCCACTCCCTCAACAAGCAGGACCTCAAGCAGATCGTCGATATCGAGCTTTCCAAGATCCGGGGCCGCATGGCCGACCGCGGGCTGGAGCTGATCCTCACCGACGAGGCCAAGGACCACCTGATCCTCAAGGGCTACAACCCCGATTACGGTGCGCGGCCCCTGCGCCGGGCAATCGAGAACATGATCGAGAACCCGCTCAGCGAGGAGATCCTCCGTGGCTCGTTCACGGGCAAGAACGTGATCGTCGTCGAGGTGGAGGGCGAGGAGGAGTCGAGACGGCTCAAGTTCCACGCCACCACCAAGGATGGAGCGCAGGGTCATGCTCTGGCTGCTGTGGGCGGCGGAGCGGACGCCGCGCCCGGCAAGTCCGGTTCCTGATCCGCGGCCTGCGTCAACAAACCAGGACTGATTCTTTCAAGGGAGAGAGCCGCAGGGTTTCTCTCCCTCTTTCATTGGCCGCCAGCGGCATCACCGGGTCAGCTTTCGCTTTCGGCAGAGCCAATGTGAAGCGGAACTTAGCTTCCCCTCATGGAAATCTCATCTCCCGCGGCGAGAATGCTGTACGAGGAACAAGCCTTGCGGGAGATACCCTCGCAGAAGAACCCGGCAGGCCGGGCATTCCCGCCACGACCGTCACGCCAACCGAACCTCTGCCCGGAACTGTTCGTGGCATCTCAACTCAATGAGCGAGCGGCGCGGACTGAAGGCCGCGGGTCGCCGCGGATGGAGCGCGGATTCTGATGAGTCATCGCCAGTGGAAAGGGATGAAGCCGAGGGTGCCGCTCTGGCTGGTCGCCGTTCTGGCGCCGGCCATCGTGCTGGGGGTCGGTGGTCCGGTGATTGCCACCTTGCGGCGGTCCCGCTCGCGTCCTCACAACATCGAAACCGTGCGGGTTCGCCGTGCGGACCTGAGTGGCTCCATTCTCGCAACGGGGCGGGTGACCAGCGAGCAGAGCACGCTCATCCGTTGCGGGCTGGAGCAGCTCAATCTCCCGGGCCCGCAAAGTTCGCTGGGCACGGGCGCATCGACCATCATCAGCCTGGTCCCGGATGGCTCGGTCGTCAAGCAGGGCGATCTGCTGTGCGAGATGGATGCTTCGGGCTATGAGGAGCTGGTGCGCACCCAGCAGATCGCGGCGAGCCAGGCCAGGGCCGAATATGTCCAGGCTGCGCTGGCGCTGGACGTGGCCCGGATCGCGCTCGACTCTTATCGAGAGGGCGAGCAGGTGCAGGTCGAGCGTGACTACCTGGGACAGATCTCGCTGGAAAAAGCCGATGTGGCCCGTGTCACCGACCGTCTGGCCTGGTCGCGGCGGATGCTCGAGAAGGGCTATGTTTCACTGGCCCAGGTTCGGAGCGACGAGATCGCCCTGGCCAAGGTCGCGACGGGGCTGGCGAACGACGAGCTGGCGCTGGCGAATTACCGCCATTTCACTGTGCCCAAGGAACTCCTCTCGTTGCAGAGTCAGATCATCTCGGCGCAGGCGACGCTCAATTACATGAAAACCCGGCTGAACCAGGAGGAAGACCGGCTCGCGCACTACCGGCAGCTGGTCGAGCGTTGCACGGTGCGAGCGCCCCACGGAGGCTACGTGGTCTACGCCAACCGGCCGAATCGCGAGCCCAGAATCTACCTCGGGGCGCCGGTCCGCGAGCGCATGCCGCTGTTCACGCTGCCGGACCAGTCGCGGCTGGAGGTCGAGGTCTTGCTCCACGAGACGATCGTCAAGCGGGTTCATCCCGGCATGGAAACGCGCATCCGCATCGAGGCGCTCTCGGAGGAAACGTTGCGAGGCAACCTGGAGTCGATCGCCCCGGTGCCGATGTCGGACCAGAGGATGGAGTCGGGCAGCGAGGTCACGTACTTCCTGGGTCATGTTCAGCTCGAGGACCTGCCGTCCCGCCTGCGCCCGGGAATGACGGCCGAGGTCACCTTGTCGACGGACCTGCGTCACGACGTGCTGGCCGTGCCGGCGAGCACGATCGTCGTGGAGGACGATCATTGCTTCTGCTACATGGACCACGACGGTCATCTCGAGCGCAGGCCCGTTCAGGTCAACGAGGCCACACGTGATCTGCTGGAAGTTGTGGCCGGGCTGAGCGAGGGGGATGAGGTGGTGCTCGATCCCGACAGCGTTCAGCCCGAGCTCCTCCAGCAATGAACCAGCGATTGAACCGGTGGAGCGCCGGGTCATTCGCCGACGACGAGCACCGAGAACGAGCCAGGCGCATAGCGCCTGCGAGCGCCCTTGGTCGCTCCCTTCGCGGCGCCGGCCGGGGCCGGATCCGGAGTCGCGGCCGACAGGTAGAGGCGATGCGTCCTGGGGTCCATGGCAATCGTCTTGGCGCTCACCTGTGTTTTGATGCTTTTGGCAACTTCATATTGGTCCGGCGATACCTGGCGGATCACGGAGACCGTGCCATCGCCGCCGTTTGAGCTGAAGATCAGCTTCCTTTCGCGGTCGAACACGCAGCCGTCGGGCCCCGGCCCGATCTCCAGCGTCTGGACAACCTTGCCGCTGTTCGCATCCATCACCACCAGCTTCCGGTTCGCGCACGTGCTGAAGAGCCGCCTTTGCGCAGCGTCGAAAGCCAGACCGGTCGGCTCCTCGCCGGGCGCCAGCGGGAAGCGATTGAGGATCTTCAGAGTTCGCGCGTCGAACTCGACGATCTCGCTCTTGTCCTCCAGGTTGACGAAGATGTGTCCCTTCTCGTCGGAGACGGCCAGCTCCGGCACTCCGCCAAGCGCCAGCGTGCCGACGACCTTCATCTCGTCAGGGTCGATCGCGGTGCAGTTGTTCGTGCCATGGTTCATGGTGAAGACCCGGCGGCTGACCGGCTCGAAGTAGATGATGTCCGGCCGGCCCTCCGCCTTGATCTTCCCCAGGGTCCTGAGCGTTCGGGTATCGAACGCGGTCACACTCGCATCGCCGCCGTTGCTCGTGAATCCGCGGCCGAGGTCGGCAACGAACGCGATTCCGTGAACTCCCGGTGTGTCCGCGATCTCGCCGACGACCTTCTCACTTTCCAGATCGACGACCACGACATGGGTCCCCCGCGCCACGAAAAGCTTCTGCGTGGAGGAGTCGACCTCCAGAAAATCCCAGCCTCCCTCGCCGCCGAGCGCCAGCTTGCGAACCCTGTCGTAGCCGGAGAGCCCGTCTTGCGCCCTGAGCGGAGCGGCCGCCATCAGAACCAGCATTGCCATCGTCATGTAACTGCGCGGAATCATGACAATCACTCCCTGAAAAGGGCATCGGACCGCGCGCGTTCAGGCGGAAGGCTTTCTTGAACGGTCCGTTTGCCAGGGTGCCGGAACAACCAGTCAACCGGCCACTTATAGCAGAAGCGGCCGGTTCGAGTCGTGATTTTTTTGTGAACGGGAAGCAGAGTTCGAAGGAAGAAGATCTCCGGCTGCGACGGCGGCGAGCGTCCGACCGCAATCGTCTCGACAGGGGAAGCTCGGTGGGCGGCATGAGACCGCTGCGCCGGGGATGAACGTCGCCGGCCAGCAGGGCCCGTGCTGTCGTCGCCGCGGGCAGGCTTGAGCCACCATCGTACAATGACTTCCCGGGCTGGCCCATGCCAGGGCGTCAGTTTCATTGCGGGGTGAGACCGGGGGCGAACCAGGTGGTTGCCTGGATTGTCTGCCTTGCGGTTTTTCGGCTCGTGCCTCGACGAGGGAAGATGCTCATGACCGGAATCGATCGGCTCGACTGCGCGCTCTTTCCACGCGCGGCGCGGTATCATCCCGACTGGGTGATCGGCAACGGAATGACCGGCGCGGGCAACACGCTCTGGCTCACGGAGTGGCTGGCTGGAGCGCTGGAGCTGAAGCCCGGGATGAGGGTGCTCGACCTCGGCTGCGGCCGGGCGATCTCGTCGATCTTCCTGGCGCGGGAATACGGCGTGGAGGTGTGGGCGACCGACCTCTGGATCAGCGCGACGGAGAATCTGCTGCGGATCTGCGACGCGGGCCTCGACGGCCGGGTGTTTCCCATCCACGCGGATGCGCGGCGCTCCCTTATGGCGGCGATTTCTTCGACGCGGTCGTGAGCCTTGACGCCTATGCCTACTTCGGCACCGACGACCTGTATCTCAACTACCTGGCTCGGTTCGTGAAACCTGGCGGGGCGATCGGCATGGCCGGGGCGGGTCTCATGCAGGAGTTCGAGGGCACGGTGCCCGAACACCTGAAGGAGCAGTGGACCCAGGACTTCTGGGCCATCCATTCGCTGGCATGGTGGCGCAGGCACTGGGAACGGACGGGCATCGTGGCGATCGAACTGGCGGAGACCATGCCGGAAGCCTGGCGACTGTGGCGCGACTGGCTGCTCACGGCTCACCCGGAGAATCCGTCCGAGAGGTCCGCGGTGGAAGCCGACCAGGGCCGCTACCTCGGCTGGTTCCGTTTGATCGGCCGGCGCAATGCCGAGGCGCGCCTGGAGGACTACTGCTGGCCGGCCACTTTCCAGCCCTTTTCCGGCAGCTACGAGCCTCGCCCGCTGCTGAAGGAGGCCGAGGGCAGCGACGCTCGGCCGGCTCAGAGCTCCTCGTAGAACTGTCCAAGGCAGGAGTCGATGGCTTCCGGGCGGAGCGGCGCTCCGCCTTCGCGAGGGGCCTCAGGCTCTTCGAACCCGTTCGGGACCGCCTTGGCTTTTGCCTTGGCCTTCGGGGCCGCGGCCGCGGCCTGTTTGCGGGCCGCTCTGTCGGCCTGCCGGGTGGCCCGCATGCGGTCCATGACCACGACAAATGCGGGCACGAGCACGGGGCGCACCAGGAACGTGTCCAGCAGGATTCCCAGACCGAGCGCGAAGCCGAGCTCACGCAGCGAGGTGAGGGTGCCGGTGAGCATCGATCCGAAGGTGCCGGCCATGATCAGTCCGCAAGAGCTGATGATGCCTCCGGTATGGGCGACTGCCAGCCGCGTCCCCTGGGTGACGCCGTGCTGCTTCTCCTCCTCGATCACCCGCGCCATGAGCAGGATGTTATAGTCCTCACCCACGGCCACCAGGATCACGAACAGGAAGAAGCCGACCGTCCAGTCCAGACCACCCCAGGGCTCGGTGCCGTGATGCAGCGACCGGAAGACCAGCTCGGTGATTCCCAGCGAGGCCAGGTAACCCAGCACCACGGTCAAGATCAGGTAGAGGCAGATGCCCGGCCTGCGCAAGAGGGCGACCAGGATCGCGTAAACACCCAGCGTGACCAGGACGTACATCCTCCGCTGATCGCTGGTGGTGACGTTCTTGAGGTCGTTCACGGCCGATGTCGAGCCGGCCAGGCCGATGTTCGCCGAGCCGTGCAGTGGTTCGCCGGGCCGGGTGGAGGCGGTCAGCACCTGGCGCACGTCTTCCAGGGAATCCAGGCTCGACTGGGCGAACGGGTCGGTGCGAAAGACGATGTCGAACCGGGTGATGTGGTTCAGGTCCGCCTTGTTCTCGGGCCGGGTGCTGACGTAGCGGGAATCGGCGGCGACCCGCAGCGCCGGTTCGGCAATGCGTTGCAGCAGCGTCTTCTCCTCGTCGGGAACCGGGGGCTTGCCCAGCGGCTGCGAGAGCGACCGAACCTCGGCCACCACCGGAATGGCGCAGAGCCGGCGGCTGACCTCCTGCACGGCGGTCCGGCCGGCCGGCGAACGGAAGTCAATGTGCGGGTTCTCCACCAGGGCCACCGTCGGACTCAGTTCGCCGACGGCGAAGTAGCGCCGGATCACGCTGGCGCCGATGACGCTCGGCCGGTCCGGGTCGAGGTCGGCGAGCTGGCTGTAGTTGGCCCGGGTCTGCGCACCGATCAGCGCCAGCGGCAGCAGCCCGGCCAGGCAGACCGTGAGGATCGCGATCGGGTACTTGACCACCAGGTCGGCCACGCGAATCCAGAAGCCGGTCATGGGAACCTGTTCCAGGCTTTCACGCTCGCGATCGGCACCCTTCACGTGGTGTGGCGGCTTGAAGGGCCAGAAGATGGCCCCGCGCAGCCAGGAAAGAAGCACCGGAGCCAGGGTGAGCGCGGCGACGAGGGCCATCGTCAGCGAGAGGGCGATCGCCGGCCCCGTGTACTGGATCTTCGCGAAGCTGGAGAAGTAGAGCATTCCCAGGCCGACGATCACGGTGCCGGCGCTGGCGATCAATGCGGCGCCCACCTGGACGATGGCCTCGTGCAGGGCGTCGGACCGGGACCGTCCCCGGCTCAGCTCCTCGCGATAGCGCGCAATCAGGAACAGGCAATAGTCCGTCCCCGCTCCGAAGAGTACCACCACCACGAAGACGCGCGTGATGTTGATGACCTGGAAGGTGATCCCGGGAACCCGAGTCAGCAGCGCAATGCCCTTGAGCGACGCGACCACCGAAAGTGCGATCGTCAGGAGCGGGATCATGGCCAGAAGCGGCGAGCGGTAGACGATCAGCAAGATCACCACGACCAGGAGGACCGTGGTCCTGGTGGTGCTGTCGATGCTCTGGTTGGCCGCGGTGTTCATGTCGTGGCCAACCACGGCGGAGCCGGTGACCACCCTGCGCAAACCTTCCGGAAGCGGCGCGCTCTCCTGGAGGTAATTGAGAATCCTGTCCACCGCCACGCGCGTCTTCTTCGAGAGGTAAGTGCCCCGCAGCGACACGATGGTGAGCACCGCCTGGCCCGGACCCTCCGGGGACCGGCCGATGAGCCGTGGTCCGATCACCGGCGAGCGGTGGGTGTCAAGCTTCTTGACGCCCAGGTCCGGATTGGCCTGGCCGAACTTGTGGAACTCTGCCGCACGTGCTTCGACCAGAGTGAAATCCGCGGGCGTCAGCGCACCCTGGCTGCGCTCGTAAACGATCACCACCTGAGAGCTGGCCGCGTCCTGTGGGAATCCGCGTTCCAGCAGCTCCTGGCCGATCACGCTGGGGTAGTCACGCGGGAAGAATCGGACGTCGTCGTCCTTGGTCACCTGGTCCCAGGGCGGGGAATACCGGAAGAGCAGACCAGCCAGCACGACCCAGGCCAGTACCACCACCCACGAATGTCGCTGGACCAGCCGGGCGAGGAACGAGAACATGTGTCAAAGCACTTCCAAGACGGGACGAGATGCCAGGCCGCCAGGCTTTGCGGATCCTTGAAGCAGCTGTACATCCTGGTCGATCCCGAGCACGCAGGAGTGACTCAGCCTGTTGAGGTCGAACATAGTCGATCGCTGGCATGGTGTCAAAGACAAAGCGACTTCCGGCCCTGCCTTGCGCAACGCTCCGGCGCGTCATGGCGCCGCGTGAGGGCCGGGGCTCCACGCCGTGTCGGTTCCCGGCACCGCGCCCTTGTCACACTAAATATAATAATCTAGGAAAGAATTGGGTGTGAGATGGTGCCACGCTTGTCCCCGAGGGCTTGATCTTCCGTGACTGAACCAATCACTCGCAAATTACGTGAGACCTGGACCGGCCGGCTGGCTCACTACCGGCTCCATCGCAACGACGAGCACCTCGCGGCCCTGTTCGACGAAGCGTCCCGGTACGTTGGGCTGCACCTGGAGAACGACCTCTCCTCGTCCCGATACTGGTCGGGCGTGCAACTCAACCACGCCGCCGGCATCCTCCTGTTCCTGGTCGACAGGGGCGTGGTCGCTCAGACCGTCCGGCATGGGCGGCGGATCTTCGAGCCGCTCCCCCACGCCGAATCCTGGATCGACCAGCAAGGTCCGCTGAGGCGCTATCGCGAGGCCCTCGTCCAGCTCGTCTCGGCCTTGCGGCACGACCTGATTCGCCGGGCTCACTCCCGCCGGCCCTGAAGCAGCGCCAGGGCTTCCGGATCATCCGCACCGGCCAGGGTTCCACACGCGGCCAGGATGTCCTTGCCCCCCGAATAGCGGCGCACAATCGGCTGTCCGATATACCTCGTGAGCGCATCGCGAAACGACTTCAGCTCGCTCGCGGTCGGCGGCAGGAACCGGCCCGTGGGGTCGGTGACCTCGATCAGGTCGAGCCGGACCGGCGTGTCGCCAATCAGCCGGCCAAGTGCCCGGGCGTCCTCCTCATCCATGTTTTCACCCGCGATGCTCACATACGCCAGGGTCACGCGGTCGCGTCGAGCCAGCGCATGACGCCGCGCTGCGGCCATCACCTCGGCCACGGGGGTTCGCGCCGCCAGCGGCACCAGGCGGGCCCGCTTCGCATCGGTGGCGGCACCCAGGCTGATGGCCAGGCGATACCTGTGCCCCTCGTCGGTGTACCGGTCGATCTCGGGCACAAGTCCCACCGTGCTGATGGTGATGGTCTTGGCGGCGATCGAGCCCGCGAACGGGCAGCGCAGCAGGTCCGCGGCCGCCAGCACGCGCTCGTAGTTCAGGAAGGGTTCGCCCATTCCCATGAAGACGGCACCGGTGACCCGCCGCCCTGCGGACCTGGCAATCTGGCGAGCATGAATGAACTGGTCAAGGATTTCCCAGGTCTCCAGGTTGCGCCGGCGGGGCATCCGCGCCGTGGCACAGAACTGGCAGGCCATGGCGCAGCCGACCTGAGAGGAAAGGCAAACGCTCACGGCATCGGGCTTGTGCAGGGGGATGAGCACCGTCTCGATGGCCAGTCCGTCGCGGGCTCTGAACCTGAGTTTCTCGAAGCCGTCCACCGGTGAGATGATGGACTGCTCCAGCTCGAGCCTGGGTAGTTGGCCGATCTCGTCGACGAGCCGCCGGGGGATCTGGCAGCGGCCGAGCCAGACGGCGGGGTCGTGAATTCCCCGGCCGACCAGGGCGGAGAGCAGCCGGCGCGTGATCTCGGGCCCAACGCGCAGGGCGGCTGTGCGCTGGAGCAGAGCACCGGGAGCCATGTCGCGCGGGTCGAGCACCGAGGATGTCTCTCGAAAAAGCCGGAAAATTGCGTCGACCTTTCCCATTGTTCGATTAAAGTAGCGAATGCGCCTAGAGGAGAAGGCCCGTGCGCCGGGTGACCAGCGGAAAATCGAACCAACCTTCTTCGGAGTTGCGACGTACAGAAAGAGTACCTCCAGCAAGTCGGCTGTTCGGGGCCGGTGAATCTGCTCCAAGTCCCGATTGGCAGTGAGGTTAGTGTATCAACTGGTGAGTCGTGGAACCGTGTCGGCCCGGGGGTGGGCCAGGCCGGGCCGCGACGAGCCGGCTCAGGTTCGATCACCCGGCGCATGGCGCTCGGCCGCGATTCGAGGAGTCCAGTGGCGTCATGAGTCCTGGTGATCTCGTGGGCATCGTGAGAGGAGAAGGAGAGAGAATGAAGCGAAATCCTGTTGCATGGGTTGCGATTGCGCTTTCCACGGCGGCCCTGGTGAGCTCATCGGGCCTGCTGCGGCCAATGCCGGCGGCTCCGAAGGTTTCACCGGAGAGCCAGAAGACAGTGCAGGCGCTGTCGCAGGCGTTCGAGTCGGTGGCCGATTTCGTGCGCCCTTCGGTGGTGCAGATCAGTGTGCAGAAGAAGGCTGGGCGGATGCCCAACCTCCGGGGCCTGCCATTGCCCGGGCCTGGCGGCCGCTCGCCCAGCCCGAACGGCCCCAAGGATCTGAAGGACCTGGAGGAGATGCTGAAGCGATTCTTCGGTCCCGACGGGATGCCGGAGCGCGAGCAGTTTGGCGGTCGGGGACAGGGCACGGGTTCGGGGTTCGTCTACGATAACCGCGGCCACATCCTCACCAATAACCACGTGGTGGAATCGGCCGACAAGATCACGGTGACCTTCCATGACGGCACCGAGGCCGTCGCGACAGTGGTGGGAACCGACGACAAGTCCGACGTGGCCGTGATCAAGGTGGACAACACGAGCTACCCGGCCCTGCCCAAGGGCGAGAGCAGCAAGCTGCGGGTGGGCGAGCTGGTCATGGCAGTGGGCTCTCCGTTCGAGCTGAGCCAGAGCGTGACCACCGGCATCATCTCGGCGACCGAGCGCAACGAGGTGGGCATCAACGAGTATGAGTCGTTCCTGCAAACCGATGCGCCCATCAACCCGGGCAACTCGGGCGGGCCGCTCGTGAACATGAGCGGTGAGGTCATCGGCGTGAACTCGGCCATCGTCACCGGCGGCCGTGGCAACGACGGTATCGGCTTTGCCGTGCCCATCGACATGGCCGTGAACGTGGCCGACCAGCTCATCAAGGACGGCAAGGTGCACCGGGCGCGGATTGGCATCCAGCTTGGCGTGCTCACGCCGGTGCTCGCCAGGCAGCTCGGCCTGGAGCCCAGCACCAAGGGCATCCTGGTCGAGAACGTGCTTTCGGGCAGCCCCGCTGACAAGGCCGGCCTGAAGCAGGGCGATGTCATCGTCGGCTTCGCGGGCGAGAAGGTCACGAGCCGTCCCGCCTTCAAGCTCAAGGTGGCGACCAGCCCCGTGGGCAAGGAGTACGAGATCGAGTACTACCGCAGTGGCAAGCGGCAGACGACCATGATCACCCCGGCTCCCTACGAGAACGTCGTCTTCGACATCGAGCGGGAGCGTGGATCGGAGAAGGAGTCCGGTTCGACGGAACCCGCCAAGACGGCCATCACCGATTTCGGCTTCGACGTGCAAACGCTGACGCCGGAACTGGCCCGGTCGCTGGACATCCCCGCCGGGACCAAGGGGCTACTGGTCAGCGAGGTCAAGGATGGCTCGGCCGCCGAGGCCGAGCAGATCAAGCAGGGCGACGTGATCACCAAGGTGGTCCGCGATCGCAAGATCCAGCCCGTCTCGAGCGTCAAGGAGTTCCAGGAGCTGGTCTCCAAGAACGACGAGATCTCGTTCTACGTGCAGTCGGGCCGTACTTCCGGCCGCTTCGTCACGCTGTCCAAAACCAGGAAGTGAGCGGCTTCGCTCGCTTCTCCGGCCCTGGCAAGCGGCATCGTCGCCGCCAGAGCCCATTCTGCTCGATCGAAAGGACGGTCCGGAGGCGATCCGGACCGTCCTTTCTCTATCGATGATCCGGAGCGCCCCGGGTCCGTGAGGTCGATCGAGGAGCCAGTCACAACGTCGGCTGGGTACTCTCGGTGGTACTGGAGATATCGGCCCGGAGGCCGGGCGATATTGTGTCGATCTTGCCCGAAGCGACGATTTCCGACCCTTCCGCGTGCCGAGAACTCCTCCAGACCTTACGCCCGCCACACTCTGCCAGCGGCCCGCCATCGCCCTGCGCCAGTCCCGCAGGCCACCAGCCAGCTTCGGTTCCGCCTCCCTGCACGAGCAATCCGCATCCCGTCGTGCGGAAGATCCCAGTGCCAACCGCCTCCCGGCGCTGTATGATCCAGGAGGTGCCCGCGGCTCGAAGAACAGGCCGCGGGTCGTGATTTCCGATTCGGGGAACGCGCAGGCGATGATTGATCCGAAAACCAATCCGGGCTCGGAGGAGCACGAGTCGATCGAGCATTACGACCTCGAGGTCGCACCGCGAGTTCGTAACTTGCCGGCCTACCTCTTCGGCCGCATCAATGAGCTCAAGTACCGCAAGAGGCGCGCGGGGATCGACGTCATCGACCTGGGCATGGGCAACCCGACCGACCCGCCCGAAGAGTGGGTCATCGACAAGCTCTGCGAGGCCGCGCGCGACTCCCGGAACCACCGCTACAGCGTGGCCAACGGCGTGTTCAACCTGCGGCGCGAAGTTGCGGTACGCTATGAAAACCGCTTCGGCGTCAGCCTGGACGCGGACCACGAGGTGGTGGCGACGATCGGGTCCAAGGAAGGGTTCAGCCACATGTGCCTGGCGCTGCTTGGTCCCGGGGATACCGCCCTGGTCCCCGCGCCGAGCTTCCCGATCCATATCCACGCCGTCGCCCTGGCATCGGCCAACGTGATCTCGCTGGATGTCCGCGATTCGCAGCTCTTCCTGACCAACGTCGCCCGGGTCTGCGAGAGCCTCTATCCCAGGCCCAAGATCCTGGTGCTGAACTACCCGCACAATCCCACGGCCACGGTGGTGGACCTGGCGTTCTTCGAGGAGATCGTCGGGCTCGCCCGGAAGTACCACTTCTTCGTCATTCACGATTTCGCCTACGGCGACATCGGCTTCGACGGCTGCCAGCCGCCCAGCTTCCTGGCCGCCAGGGGCGCCAAGAGCGTCGGCTGCGAGTTCACCACCATGTCCAAGGGCTACAACATGGCCGGCTGGCGCGTGGGCTTCGCGGCCGGCAACCGGGACATGCTCGGAGCGCTCAAGGCGATCAAGGGCTATTACGACTACGGCATCTTCCAGGCGGTTCAGGTCGCCGCGATCGTGGCCTTGCGGCACGGCGAGGAAGGCCGTCGGGCGCAGGTGGTCGAGTACCAGGAGCGGCGCGACGTGCTGGTCCGCGGGCTGCGGCGACTGGGCTGGGAACCGCAGACCCCGCAAGCCGGCATGTTCGTGTGGACGCCCATGCCCGAACCCTGGCGCGAGCGTATGGGATCGGTGGATTTCGCCATGAAGTTGCTGGAGGACGCGAACGTGGTGGTCAGCCCGGGCCGGGGGTTCGGCGAAACCGGCGAAGGGTACCTGCGCGTGGCGCTGGTGGAGAACGCCCAGCGGCTCCGCCAGGCGGTCCGGCAAATTGGCCGCAGCCTCAAAACCGAACAGGCCATCCGCTAGCCAGCGCCTGGGCTCCGGTCTGACGCGCGGCCCGGCCACCAGGCCTGAATAACCAGAGACCAGAAAAGCACGGAAGGGGCAGTCCCATGATCGATTGCGCCTACTGCGAGCGGCCGCTCATCTGCGACGCCTGCCGGACTCCGTTCCGGCCGCCGTCCCAGGAGGCTTACGAGGCCCTGAGCCAGCGCGAGGTGACGCTGGCATGTCCCGAGTGTGGCGTCGTGCTGGTTTGCCACTGGTGCAAGGCAAGCTACGACGTCGACGAGAAGGTACCCGGCCGGGATGATACGGCGGCTGATTGACATCCGCAGTCCTGCCCGGGAGGCCGTGACAGAGGTCGCCGTGCATCACACGTTATGAGGCCGGGTGGTCGTCGGGGAGGGGGCCTCATGGGTGACCGGTGCGCTCACGTGGTTGCCGGTGCGCGCCATGGGCATGGCGTCGATCCTGCCGAAGATCATCCGGCCGGCACTGGTCTGGAGGACGCTGGTGACCGTGAGACGGACGGTTTCGCCCAGGTGGTAGGATCCCTGCTCGGCCACGACCATGGTGCCGTCGTCAAGGTAGCCGACGCCCTGCCCCTGCTCCTCGCCCTTCTTGATCAGCTTGACCGTGATGTTCTCACCCGGGAGGACGATCGGCTTCATGGCATTGGCCAGATCGTTGAGGTTGATCACGTCCACACCCTGGAGACGAGCAATCTTGTTGAGGTTGTAATCGTTGGTGACCACCTTGCCGCCGAGGTGCTTGGCGAGGATCACCAGCCGCTGGTCGACCTCGCGTATACCCGAAAGCTCCGGAATCTCGGCATCGTGAATGCGCACCTCCACGCCGGGCGACTTCTGGAGACGGTTCAGGATGTCCAGCCCGCGCCGGCCGCGATTGCGGCGGAGCTTGTCCGAGCTGTCGGCGATGTTCTGAAGTTCCTGCAAGACGAATCGGGGCACGACCATGGGCTGGTCGATGATCTGGGTTTCGGCCACGTCGGCAATCCGGCCGTCAATGACCACCGACGTATCGAGCACCAGCGGCCGCGCGCCTTTCACTTCCTTGGCGAACTCGACGTACGGGATGATGAACCGGAAGTCATCCTTGGTTTGCATCAGCGTCGAGACGCAGATATAGCACATGAAGATCATCAGAACACTGGTGATTGCCATGTGCACCCGGGTGTTCAGGTAGAGCTGAAGCGCGGGCTGGATGGCCTCGTTGATGAGGTTGCTCAGGAAGAGCCCGACGATGACCCCGAAGTAGAGTGCCGAGATGGTCTGGATGCGCTTGCGCGGCGTGAGCATGTCGCCGGCGACGATGGCGAAGGCGCCGACCATGACGCCGAAGAAGACCGCATACGGGTTGGCAAGCTGGTGCTCGCCGACAATCAGCGCCATCTTCCGCGCCAGCCCCGCAATCACCAGGACGAAGACGGCCCGGATCAAGATCAAATGCATGATTGGATAACCTCGCAGGACGCCGGCAGGTCGGCAGTATGAATCAGACGGGGATATTCATGAATACGCTGACTGGCCGTCCATGTGATCTTCCGTGGACCGGATTTCCTCGACCAGGCGATCGTAGAATTCGACCAGGCTCTCCACCAGGACCTTCGTCTGGCCCAGGACCGGCATGAAGTTCGTGTCTCCGTTCCAGCGCGGCACGACATGCCAGTGGAGATGACCGGGCAAACCCGCTCCCGCGGCCCTGCCCATATTTAGACCGATATTATAACCGTCGGGCCTCAGCATTCGATCCAGAATTTCGACCATCCTGCGCACGGTCTGGATGGGTTCCAGCAGTTCCGGACCGCTCAGCTCGTCCATTCGTCCTACGTGAACCGTTGGTGCTACAAGGAGATGACCATTGTTGTAGGGGAATCGGTTGAGCACAACCACGGAGTGGGGCCGGCGCCATGCCAGGAGGTTCTGGCGATCCTCGGTTCCCTCCAGTCCCTGACAAAGAAAGCAGGAAAGGCCGGTATCGGTTTGCGCCGCTTCTCGGATGTACTGTGCTCTCCAGGGTGCCCAGATACGTTCTAGCACGACGAAGACCCTTGCCGGTTCAGCCCGCCTCGGGAAGCGTGCGAACCCATCGGTCCAGGAGCATGGAGACAGAACGTGACGACCGGTGACGATGTGCCAGTGCACTGACCACGCACCCATATCCTACCAGATGGAGTTCGGTTCTCGCGAGTCGTTTTCGGTATGGCCAGAGTCGCCCGGACGCTGGTGCCGATCCGCGCATGCATGGTGGCGGATCCGGAGATGTGAATCGGGCGGCCCGGGGCAAGGAGTGCGGGCGGCCAGGCTCATCAAAGCAGGCGCCGTTCCCAGAACGGGTAATAACGGGCCCAGGCGCGTCCGACGATCCGGTCCGTGCTGACGATGACCATGGGCGCGGGAGAATATGAGTTCGAGTCGGCGCACTCGGGGCCTATGAGAACGTGGTGCTCCGGTACGCGAAACCGCCAGGAAGTCGGGTAGTGCGGCAGCAATCCCGGGTGAACAAACTCCACGTTCTGACCGTCCACGGTCCAGCGGCGTCCCGTCCACTCCACCTCCTGCCCTGCGACGGCGACCACCTGGCCCGCTCTTGCGGCCGACGTCGGGGAAACGCCGCAGCCAGATGGATTGCCCGGGGACAGGGTCGGCCTTGGTGTACGCCAGACGGTTCACCAGGTAGCCCGATCCGGTGCCACTGTCCGGCCCTGCCACCAGAGCGCAGGACTCCAGCACCACCGTCAACGGCAGGTAAACGATCAGACCGATGGCCAGGATCGTTGCGGCCACGGCGTGCCGGCGGGGAAAGACCGGGTAGGCGCGCTGCCTGACCACGTCGCACAGGGCGACGACATGAGACAGGTAGCAGAACAGGAGGAAGAACCATCCCAGCGGGGTGCCCCAGCAAAAGAGGGCCGCTCCCAGGGCTGTGGCGCAGCTTCCCAGGTACACAAGGCCGCGCTGGTGCTGGTGCCATGCCAGTTGCGTGAGCCCTGGTACGAGCAGCCGATAGCTGAAGGCTGGAGCCGGCGGTACGGCGGACCGAGCGGAACCGGCACGCGACCGGGAGCCAGAGTCCTGCATCCCCCCCATCGAAGTCTCCTGGAATGCCGCCAGAAGACGGCATGGAGTAACGGAAGCGGTCCGCTCAGCGCTCGGGTCTTTTCAACTCTCTAGAAGTTGAGCGTCTTCCAGCCTGGCGTCGGCCCGCCGGAGGACCTGCCCGTGTACTCTTTTCACTTCAGTTTAGGAGGCCGGGGAAGAGGGCGGCTCGAAAAGACTGGGTTCGCGATGGGCTCGACGACGTCGACACCAACCGGCGAACACGTCTGGAGCATGATTCTGACGCGCCATCGAGACGCTGACAACCCGTTGCTGGCCCGTTTCCGGAACGGTGCGGCGCCTGCGGACCAGAGGAGGCCGGGCGGGACGGCACGGGCCCCGGTTCGGAAACAGCATTCAAGTCCGCGGCCCGTCGCGGCCGCGACCGTGCGCATCCGTCTTGACCCCGACAATTCCCGAATCCCCCTTCCCGGATGGGATAGAATCATAGTGAAACGTAAACTGCATACTTGACTGATGGTCCGTAGTTGGTACGATAATATGCCTTTTAACACCGAGCCTACTTGGACTCTTCGCATGCTCCACACCAAGAGTGATTAGACTCGCTGATCGCCGGATTTTGGTGTGGCTCCGGGCTCGCCCACTGGCATGCCTTTCGACCCGTGCTGGAACTGCGGGTTAAGACTCCCCGGCTTGCTCATCGAGTGGATTGGATCGTGGCTCAAGCTCTGGGCGTTCCACCCTTGGCTTGCGGGCTGAGTGTATTGACCATGGAAAACCTGCGAAACTACCGGAACATTGGCATCTCCGCCCACATCGACTCGGGCAAGACCACGCTCACCGAGCGCATGCTCTATTACACGGGCCGCACCCACGTGATCAAGGAAGTCAAGGGTGAAGGCGCGGTGATGGACCATATGGAGCTGGAGAAGGAGCGGGGAATCACGATCACCTCCGCGGCCACCACGGTCCAATGGAACGACAAGAAGGTCAACATCATCGACACTCCGGGCCACGTCGACTTCACCGTCGAGGTGGAGCGCTCACTTCGCGTGCTCGACGGCGCGGTGCTGGTGCTCTGCGCCGTGGCGGGCGTGCAATCGCAATCGATCACCGTTGATCGCCAGATGAAGCGCTACGCCGTGCCGCGGATCGCCTTCATCAACAAGATGGACCGGACCGGCGCGAACCCGGTCAACGTGATCCAGCAGCTCGAGAGCAAGCTGAACCTGACGGCCATACCGCTCCAGTTGCCCATCGGCGCCGAGTCCCACTTCCAGGGCGTGATCGACCTGGTCGAGCGCCGCGCCCTTTACTTCGATGGCGACAATGGCGAGGACGTCCGCTCCGAGCCCATTCCCGCCGAGATGGCGGAGGCCGCCGAGCGTGCGCGGCAGGGCATGCTCGAGGCGCTCTCCATGGTCTCCGACGAGATCATGGAGCTGCTGCTCGAGGAAGCCGAGGTCCCACTCGATCTGGTTTACAAGACCATCCGCGATGGGACCATTGCCCAGCAGCTCTGTCCGGTGATGGTCGGCTCGGCCTATCGCAACAAGGGAGTGCAGCCGCTCCTGGACGCCATCTGCCGCTACCTCCCCTCCCCACTGGACCGCGAGATCTTCGCCAAGGACAACAACAACGGCATGGCCGAGATGCCGCTGGCCGCGGACCCGGATGCCCCGTTGGTGGCCATGGCGTTCAAGCTGGTCGAGGAGTCGTTCGGCCAGGTGACCTACATGCGCATCTACCAGGGAACCCTTTCCAAGGGCACGTTCTACTTCAACGCGCGGCAGCGCAAGCGGGCCCGGATCAGCCGGATCCTGCGGGTGCACGCCGACCAGAAAGAAGACATCGACTCCGCCTCGGCCGGCGATATCGTGGCCGTCATGGGGCTGGAGTGCGCCACGGGCGACACGTACTGCTCGGAAGGCTCGAACGTCTCGCTGGAGAGCATCTACGCGGCCGAGCCGGTCATCGACCTGTCGATCCAGCCCGCCAAGCGGGCCGATTATGACAAGCTCTCCAAGGCCCTGAATCGGTTCATGCGCGAGGACCCCACCTTCCGCGTGCACGTCGACCCCGAGACCAGCGAGACGATCATCTCCGGCATGGGCGAGCTGCACCTGGAGATCTACGTGGAGCGGATCCGCCGCGAATACAAGGTGGACTGCACCGTCGGCGCTCCCAAGGTCAGCTACCGCGAGGCGCCCACTCAGGTGACTCCCTTCAACTACAAGCACCGCAAGCAGACCGGCGGCTCGGGCCAGTACGCCCACGTGGTGGGCAAGCTGGTTCCCCTGGATGTCCAGGCCGCCGAGCCCTTCGTCTTCGAGAACAAGGTCACCGGCGGACGCATCCCCTCGGAGTACATCCCCTCGGTCGAGAAGGGTTTCCGCGAGTCGATGCACAAGGGCCCGGTGGCCGGCTATGAGGTCATCGGCGTCCAGATGGTGCTCGAGGACGGCTCCTACCACGACGTCGATTCATCGACCATGGCCTTCGAGATCTGCGCCCGCGACTGCTTCCGGGAAACCTTCAAGAAGGCTGATCCGGTGCTGCTCGAGCCCATCATGAAGGTGGAGGTCGAGATCCCCACCGAGTTCCAGGGGCCGGTCACGGGTGCCATCTCGTCGAAGCGTGGCGTGATCCTCGGGACCGAGAGCCGGCAGGGCTACACCGTCATCACCGCCGAGGTGCCGCTCGCCGAGATGTTCGGCTATTCCAACGACCTCCGCAGCTCCACGCAGGGGAAGGGCTCCTTCAGCATGGAGTTCCTCAAGTATCAGAAACTCCCCTCGCGGTTCCAGGAGGAGATCGTCAAGAAGGCCGCCAAGGCGACGGCAAAGGCTTGAAACCAAGCAATGCGAGCCGGCTTCCGTGATCGGTTCGCCGGCTCAGCGGCTCATGCGCTTCCGCATGCGCCGGCGCCACCAGATTCCCCAGGCGGTCATGGCGGCTGCCACGGCGAACGAGCCTGGCTCGGGGACCGCGGGCGGAGTGACGGACTGGGCCCCGGTCGTCGACGAGCCGGGGGTGGAGCTGGATGCCGGCGAGCCCGAGGGAGGCGGTGGGATGGTCTGCGGCAGCGAGGGCGCCGGCAGCAGTTGCGCCAGGGTCGGGGCCAGGCTGGGATGGTAGTAGGCGAACCGGGTCGGGTCCAGGCTGCGACGCCACTCGAGGTACTGGATCATCGGATTGGAGAGCGACTGCACCGCCGTGTCGGTCTTGAGCACCTTCCAGATGGCACTCTCCACGGCCGGTGTGAACGCGGGGGCATGGGTGGTGGCCCAGGTCTGGGTTCCCCCGGACAGGAACCTCGTCCACGCCACGAACGTCTGGGCGTCGCTGGACGCGAAGGGAACACTCTTGGTGGCTGCCGCGTGCAGCGGAGATCCGCCCAGGAGGCAAACAGCCGCGAGAACCGCCCGAGAGAGGCGAACCATCCTGGTTCTCCCTGGCTTGTACTCGAATCCATTCTCGTTCATAGATCACCCGAACCGCCCCAAGCGAGGCATGGGAACATGCACTCAGATGGTGAGTGGGAAAATACGATCCAAGGGATCGGATCGGATCTTTTCCCCCGTACAGTTGAGCGGATTATGCACAGGCGGAATTCCTTGTCCACCTCAAAGCTCGTCGTTTTAACCCAGATAACCCAGACTCCTGGCTCGGCTGCCCAGTCCACACATCCCGCCATTCGAGGCGGCCGCGCAGCGCTTGCTGGTGAGGACCGCTCGTCAGCGGCAGGCCCCGGCGATTGTTGAATGGGATCGGCGGCGGCGGTATGGTGGCGTGAGAGACCAGGATTGATTCGCACAGACATGAAGGGGGAGCCGGACATGGCAACTGCGACCGCACCCGAGGCCCGACGGGCCACCGAATACCCGACCCGGATGTTCATCAACGGTTCCTGGTGCGATGCCGCGGATGGCAAGACGCTGGCGGTCATCAACCCGGCCGACGAGTCGGTCCTGGCGGAGGTCGCCTACGGATCCCGCGCCGAGGCCGACCGCGCCATCGCCGCGGCCGCCAAGGCGTTCCCGTCGTGGCGTGCGCTCTCGGTTTATGACCGCGCCAAGATCCTCAAGCGCACGGCCGAGCTGATGCGGGAACGGGCCGACACCATAGCCCGGGCGCTCACCCAGGAGCAGGGCAAGCCGCTGGGCGAGGCGCGCCTGGAGGTCCTGCACGCCGCCGACACCTTCGAGTGGTTCGCCGAGGAAG
Source organism: uncultured Planctomycetaceae bacterium (assembly GCA_963833985.1). Lineage (GTDB taxonomy): Bacteria > Planctomycetota > Planctomycetia > Isosphaerales > Isosphaeraceae > Aquisphaera. Next base: position 1,900,240 of record CAWIAD010000001.1, on the reverse strand, counting down.
GCAAGCGTTCGTACGGCCGGATCATTCCATCCATGAACGTCGCCAAGCGGCATTACGCCATCAAGCACCCCGTCGGCGTGGTGGGCACGATCACCCCCTGGAACTTTCCCGCGGCGCTGCCAAGCCGCAAGATCGCGCCCGCCCTGGCTGCCGGCTGCACCGTGGTGAGCCGGCCCGCGGAGCAGACGCCGCTGACCCTGATCCTCATGTTCGAGTGCCTCGCGGAAGCCGGCATCCCCGCCGGCGCTGCCAACCTGGTGATCGGCCCGGCCCGGCCCATCGCCGACGCCTTTTTCGAGCACCCGGCCGTGCGCAAGATCAGCTTCACCGGCTCGACCGAGGTGGGCAAGGAGCTGATCCGCCGCTCGGCCGACCAGGTCAAGCGGCTCAGCCTGGAACTGGGCGGGCATGCGCCCTTGATCGTCTTTCCCGACGCCGACGTCCAGCAGGTCGCCCAGGCCGCGGTCATCGGCAAGTTTCGGAACAACGGCCAGGTCTGCATCGCCCCCTCCCGGTTCTATATCCACGAGAAGATCTCCAGGGACTTCACCGACGCCGCCGTCGAGCTGGCAAAAGGCCTCAAGCTTGGCAACGGCCTGGAGCCGGGTGTGCAGGTGGGCCCGATGTTCGAGGCCCGCGCTCTGGACAAGACGGCTGCTCTCATCGATGACGCCCGCGGTAAGGGGGGCAAGGTCCTCACCGGCGGCGGCCGCTCGGAACGGTTCGACAAGGGCTACTGGTTCGAGCCCACCGTGATTCGCGAGGTCAAGGGCGAGATGAAACTCATGACCGAGGAGCCCTTCGCGCCGGTGATGCCCCTGCTCGACTTCGACAAGCTCGACGACGTCATCGCCGCCGCCAATAACACGCCCTACGGTCTGGCCGCTTACGTGTTCACGAACGACCTCACCGTCGCCACCCGCATGGCCGAGGGCCTGGAAGCCGGCATCATCGGCATCAACGACCCCGTCCCGGCCACGCCCCAGTGCCCCTTCGGCGGCATGAAAGAGTCCGGCATGGGCCGCGAGCTGGGCATCGAGGGCCTCGAGGCTTACACCGAGACCAAGTATGTCTCCGTCGGGCTCAGGCCATGAGGGCATGACCAGCGCCCTTGAGGGAACATCTCGGTTCTCCTATCGTGAAGGGGACTCGTCGACGCCTTCCAGCTCCGGCCCTGGATACAGGGGGAGATCGGTATGTTGCCGCCCGGCTCCCCCTCCCCCGAGCGGATCGACGGTGAGCTCACGGAGCCGCCGCCCAGCGATCTCTCGGACTATACCTGGGACGATTCCGAGACCGAACAGTTCCACCCCGCTCAGCGGCCTCGCGCAGCCGAGCCGCCGGTCGCCGCTGCCCGGGCTGCCCCGTCCGCCCTGCCCGATCTGGAGCGGCTCACCGAGTTACTGGTGAAGAGCCAGCTCATTGCCGAGTCCGAGATCCGATCCGTATGCACCCGGCTCTCCGGTGCGGGCCGCGCTCCAGAGGCCCTGGACGTGCTCGACGAGCTGATCCGCCGCGAGAAGCTGACACGCTACCAGGCGGCCGCGATCGCTCAAGGAAAGATCAAGGGCCTGGTGATCGGCAATTACGTCGTGCTCGAAAAAATCGGCGCGGGCGGCATGGGGCTGGTCCTGAAAGCGCGCCACAAGCAGCTCCAGCGGGTGGTGGCACTCAAGCTCCTGCCTCCATCCATCAGCCGCGATCGCTCGGCCGTCCTGCGGTTCCGGCGCGAGACGGCGGCGGTTGCCAGGCTGCGACATCCGAACATCGTGGCGGCCCTGGACGCCGGCGAGACGCACGGACTCCTCTTTCTGGTCATGGAGTACGTGGACGGCAAGGACCTGGCGAAGTTCGTTCGCGAGAAAGGACCGCTGCCGGTTCCACAGGCGGTCGACTGCATCGTCCAGGCAGCCAGGGGCCTGGCCGAGGCCCATGCGCACGGCATCATCCACCGCGATATCAAGCCCGCCAACCTGCTGCGCGACCTGTCGGGTACCATCAAGGTCCTGGATCTTGGCCTGGCCCGCACCAGCCAGGGTGACAACCTGCTCACCTCGGAAAGCGCGGATCTGGACCTTACCGCGAGCGGAGTCATCGTCGGCACGGTGGACTACATGTCCCCCGAACAGGCCTTTGATCCCCGGCTCACCGACGCCCGGTCCGATATCTATTCCCTCGGCTGCACGCTCCACTATCTGCTCACCGGCCGGCCGCCCTACGGAGGCAGGACCTTCATGGAGCGGCTCATCGGTCATCGCGAACAACCGGTCCCCTCGCTGCGGCGAAGCCGGCGCGACGTTCACGACCGTCTCGACGACCTGTTTCGCCGCATGCTGTCCAAGTCGCCCGGCATTCGACCGCAATCACTCTCGGAGCTGCTGGGGCAGCTTGAGGCGGCCATGGCTCCGGAAGACCGCACGGCCGCGCCACCGCACCCGGCGACGAACCGGAGCGATGATGACACCCAGGAAGACCCGAAATCCGTCTATTCGCTCAGTGCCGCGGCCAGGCCGGTGCGCACCGAGGGGAGATCAAGGCCTGAAAAGTTCGCCACGGTCTTCGTCCGCAGCCGCGCCCCCAGCAGCGACCGGGTCGAGAACCCGCGATGGCGCCGCAGGCGATTCAACGAGCGCCTGGTGACGAGCCTGATGATCCTGGGCGCGACCGTGGTCTTCGTCTGGTACCTGATTCGCGGGCGGCGTTGAGCACCGTCCAGGGGGCCTTACCCCAGTACCGGCAAGGCCGTCTTCTGCTGCTTCTGCTTCTCTTTTTCGAGGAAGGACGCCAGCGGTTTGGTCTCCTCGCCGAAGCGCTCGACCTCTTCGAGCAGGGCCTGCACCATCTCGTCCTCCTTGACGTGGCGAATCGGCACGCCGCGCTTGAAGATGATTCCCTTCCCTGCGCCCGCGGCGATGCCCAGGTCGGCCTCCTTGGCCTCGCCGAAGCCGTTCACCAGGCAGCCCAGGATGCTGATCCGCAGCGGGTTCGTCAGGCTCTTCATCTTCTCCTCGACTTCGGCGACGATCCGCTCAAGGTCGATGTCCAGCCGGCCGCAGGTCGGGCAGGCGACGACCTCGGGCTTGGTCACCCGGCGGTCGCAGGCGCGCAGGATGTCGAACCCGGCGGCGATCTCGGGAACCGGGTCGCCCAGCAAGGAGACGCGGATCGTATCGCCAATGCCCCGCAAGAGGATCGCCCCGATCCCCGCTGCGCTCTTGAGCGTGCCATACTCCCGGGAGCCGGCCTCCGTGATGCCCACGTGAGTCGGGTAATCGGATCGGGCCGCATACTGCGTGTAGCACTCCACGGCCGTCGGCACGTGGCTGGCCTTCAGGCTGATGATCATCTGCCGGTAGCCCAGCGACTCCGCCGTTTCAATGTGCCGCAATGCGCTCTCGACCATGGCCTCGGGACAGGGAAAGCCGTACTTGTCGATCAGGTCCTTTTCCAGGCTCCCCGAGTTGACGCCGATGCGCATCGGCACGCCGGCGTCGCGGGCCTTCCGCACCACTTCCTTGAACCGCTCCTCTCCGCCAATGTTTCCCGGATTGATGCGAATCTTGTCCACCGCGCGCCGGCCCGAGGGAGTGCGTGCTTCCAGGCACGCCAGGGCCATGCGATAGTCATAGTGGATGTCGGCGATGAGAGGAATCTTGATCCGGTCGCGGAGGGCCTTGACCCCTTCGACGTCCTCCTTCTTGGGCACGGTCACGCGGATGATCTCGCAGCCCGCCTCCTCCAGCTTGTGGATCTGTGCCAGCGTGGCCTCGACGTCGAACGTGTTCGTCGTGGTCATCGACTGCACCGAGATCGGGTTGGTGCCGCCGACGAGGTGATCGCCGATGCCCACCTCACACGTTTTGTGCCTCGGGACCGTGGTCGAGTAGGCCATCAATAATCGTCCTAATTGGCTGCCGCGTTTGCCGTTAGAAACATCGAGCAGGGGGCACTCAGATAAAGCTATCGTAATCAAAGCGCGCCCGGGGGTCAAGGCACGGCGAATCGCGGGAGCGTAGGGGTGCCTGCTGCGGGCAAGAACGGGAGGACGCATGGGCAAGCTGCCGATCCCGGCCGGACTGAAGCGATACCTGGTGCCGGTCTGGAACGAGGCGCACCGGGTGGGCTGGCTGCGCGCGATTACACCGGCGCGTGCCTCTCCGGGCGCTGGCAGCATTGCTCCGTCTGCGGCAGGTTCCGGCCGATGCTCTATCGCCGGCGAGTGATCCCACCCCGGCTCGCCGAACTCTGGGGCCTGACGCCCCGCCTGGCGGCGGCCCTGGCGCGGAAGGAATCGTGCGACTGTGCCGGTTGTGGTGCAAAGCTCCGCGCCCGGCGCATCGCGGAGGTGATGCTCCAGATGTTCCCCGTCGGCACCCCCCCTGCCCCGGTCCGGTCGATTCGCGACTGGGTGCGATCCGCCGAGGCCGCGCGGTTGCGGATCGCCGAGATCAACCGCATCGAGGGCCTGCACGATGCACTGTCCGTCCTGCCGGGATTCCAGGCGTCGGATTACCATCCCGGTGCCGCTCCGGGGACTGTCGTGGATGGCGTTCGCTCCGAGGACCTGTGCCGCCTGACCTACCCGGACAGCAGCTTTGACCTGTTGCTCACCTCGGAGACACTCAAGCATGTTCCCGACCTGGACGCCGCACTCCGCGAACTCGGTCGAATTCTCGTGCCCGGCGGCTGCCATCTCTTCACCATCCCCGTCCTGCCGACCGTCGCCAGGACCTTCTCGCGAGCCAGGCTTCGCGCCGATGGCTCCGTGGAGGTCCTGGCGGGGCGGCTCTGCCACCCTGGCGGCGACACCGGTTACGTCGTCTTCACCGAGTTCGGCGCCGATGTCCCCGAACTCATCGCCCAGGCCGGCCTCGACGTTTCCGTCTTCTTCGGCCCCACCACCGAGGACGACCTGGCGCAGGTTTACGTCTGCTCGAAACCGTTATCTCGCCGGGCCTGAATCAAGTCTCGAGGCTCCGATTACTGGGCATTGTATACACGCTTGCCGCCACGAATGAGATTGTGGATATTATGGAGTTTCCAGATCGGCCCAAGCATCGTCGTCACAGGTTATTTCCTTTCAACTCCTTGATAAGAGTAATCCTTTGATGAAACACCAGACCCGGGCTTTCGGTCTCGCGGGCGCCATGTTCTGCTGCGTATTCGTTGCGGAGGGCCACGCGTTCGACATGCCGGAGATGGTTGCTCTGAAGGGGAACGGTCGACCTCTGAACTGGCTTGCCGTCTCTCCGGACGGAACTCGAGTCGCCGGCGCCTCGGTGAACGTGATCATCGGCACGGACGGCAAGGTGGTCACAATTCCCGGCGAGATCACCGTCTGGGATGTCGGCAGCGGGACCAAGCTGAGCTCGTTTCGCGAGGCCAGGGCAAACTTCACCTATCTGGAGTTCTCGGCTGACGGCAAGTCCTTGCTCACCGTCAATAATGGCTTCGGCCAATCGGAAGGACTGGTTAAACTCATAGAAAAACGGAGTGTGGGACCCCTGGGCTCCTACGAGGTGTGGGACGTGGCCAGCGGAAAGAGGATCGGTGCGCCCTTGTCGCCGTCACAGAGCGGCGTGTTCACGGCGGTTGCCATCTCACCCGACGGACGATACCTGGCCACGGTCCACAATGAGAAGGTGGCCGCCTCACACGCCGCACCGGCGCCAGCGCCGCCCGCACGGGGGAACATCCGACGACGGCTACCGGCCGTGCCGCCTTTGCGAGGATCGGCCCAGGACTTCAAGGCCAGGGAAGTGACCGTCTGGGACATGGCCGGGCGCAAGGCAGCGTGGCAGCTTCCCGGCGTGGCGCACCAGGGTAAGGTCAACTGGACCGACTCCCTGGCGTTCTCCCCCGACGGCAAGCGGCTGGCACTCTTCCTCTCGGGGTCCGACGGCCCGTCGTCGGAACGAAACCATGCCCGTCCCGACCGCCCTCAGGATTCGGTTCTCTCCTTGAAAATGCTCTCCCTCGATGCAGGACAGGTTGCTCCGAGGCTCCTCTTTCAGAAGGCCGGCCGCAGCCTCGGATCGCTCGTGTGGAGTTCGAGAGGGCCCCTCTTCGTTGACCACGGGGGTCGCCATTTCGAGCGGTTAGATCCATTTAGTGGAGAACATATGAGTATGCTATTCTATGTTTGGCCACAGGGGCAGCCCGCGGCAGGGGGGAACCGCAACTCGCCGGTACCCCCGGGACTGGGAAGCCAGCGAGATCCCGACGGCTGGTTCGAGCCTCAGGTTGTCATGAGCGCCGATGGCACCCGGCTGGCCGCACTCCATTATCACGACGTCCGGAACCGCGGGGTCCGGGAAAACAAGGTCGACGTGTGGGACGGGGGCAGCACACGGGTGCTGGGAACAGTGCGTCCGACCGAAGAACACCTCGAGCAACACGGTGGAAGCGGTACGCCCTCTGGATACTTCAGCATCATCCAGAGCACCGCGATCAGGATCGCGCTGGCCGGGAACGGGTCGAGGCTGGCGATCAGCGATATCGTCGGTGGAGTACGCGTGTACGAGCTGTCCCGGCCGCCCGGAGTGGCCGCGGTGCAAGCAGCAAGGCCCGCACCGGGCGGTGGACCGGCGCGGATGGACATGGATGTCACGTCGATCCGTGAAGAATACCTGACGACCGTTGCCAGGGCCCGAAAGAATTTGCTTGCCCAGTTCGAAGGAACCGTCCCGGCCGCGAACAACAATGCGTCGCGCAAGGGCGCAAGATCCACGCCGTCGATCGACCGTCTCAGAGCCGAACGGGCGGCCTTTGAAAAGCACGGGCTGATTCCGTGGTCCCAGATGATGCGAAACGCCGTGACGGACTATCTGATGCAAATGGGCTCAGCGCGTGCAAAGGTCCTTTCCTACTTCACGTCCTCCCGGATTCCCGACGACCTGAAAACCTTGATTGATCAGCAGGTGGTCGCCCGCTCGAAGCACTTCGTCCAGGGGCAAGCCACGCCGGGTACGATCACCTACTATGCGAACGGCAGGTTGGATTCACCCGATAGCGCTGATACCTGGTCGATCGTGAATGACCGGCTGACGCTCCGGTGGAAGAATCCCCAGGCGCCCGGCGGATACTGGATCGACACCTGTTTCGTCAATGTCGACGCGCAGGGGTACACCGGAGCCAATCAGAACAAGGACAGGATCAATGGCACGTTCCTGAAGGGTAACTGACCCGAATGCCGCGAAGTTAATTTTAACTAATTGTGCCATTTGATCTTGCGCCATGGGTGAGGCTCCGGGCATCCTGTGGGAAGTACCAGGACCCACAGTTGCTGGAGGGAGCCCCACCCATGCCGCCTCGCATCATCCCTATTCTCGATCGACTGCGCCAAGATATCGCCGCGGGATTGTCCCGGGAGACGATCGAAGAAGCCTGCCGCCAGGCGAAACACCGCTGGCGGAATCGCGTTCTCGACCCCGCGACGACCATTTATCTGTTCCTTCTCCAGGTCCTTCATGGCAACACGGCTTGTCGCCACGTGGTGCACTTCGGCGCTTGGACCTTCACCGACAGCGCCTACTGCCTGGCGCGAAAGCGGCTTCCGCTGGCCGTCTTCGACTGGCTCGTGGAGCGGACCGCTGCCGCCGTGCGGACTGCTTCGGATGGCGCGCGGTGGCTCGGGCACCGAATCTGGGTCGTCGACAGCTCCAGCTTCTCCATGCCGGACCAACCAGAACTGCAACGTCACTTCGGCCAACCCAGCGGTCAACGCAAGGGCTGTGGCTTCCCGGTGGCGAAATGGCTGGCCCTCTTCGACGTCACCACCGGCATGCTTCTGCGTTCGAGGACGGCCCCTTTGCGGACCCACGAGATGTCCCAGGTTGGCCCGATCTCCGACGGCCTGGAGCCGGGAGACATCGTGCTCGGTGACCGCGGATTTTGCTCGTATGCTCATCTGGCGATATTACTGCAACGCGGTCTGCATGCGGTTTTCCGCGTGCACCAGCAGCAGATCGTCGATTTCACGCCGGGTCGTCCGATGGCCAGGAGGAAGGGTCCGTACCCCAGGCCGCAGGGTCTGCCGAGTTCGCGGTGGGTGTTGGCGCAGGGAACCGCAGATCAGATTGTCACATGGTTTAAATCGAAATCCCATCCGAAGTGGATGTCGGCGGATGAGTTCGAGGTGCTGCCCTCCGAGATCACCGTGCGCGAGCTGAGGTACCGGGTCGAGACACCCGGGTATCGGGTGCGCAAATCACGCTGGTCACGACTCTGTTAGACGCATCGACCTACCCGGCGACAGAGCTGGCCGAACTCTACTACAAGAGGTGGAGAGTCGAACTCAATTTTCGTCATATAAAGATTAGCATGAAGATGGATGTTCTGCGTTGCGAGACAGTCGAAGGGGTTCTCAAAGAGCTGGCGATTTTCAGCCTGGCGTATAACCTGGTAAGATCGGTCATGCTGGAGTCGGCACGCATGCGCGGCGTTGATCCGGATCGGATCGGCTTGATCGACGCGGTGCGCTGGCTGATCGGGTCCGAAGGGGGTTCTGAGCCCGCGCGGATCGTCATCAACCCATTGCGCCGTGGACGCGTCGAGCCCCGAGTCGTAAAGCGACGACCAAAACAATACATGCGGATGACTAGGCCCAGATCCGAACTCCGCAAACAGTTGCCAATGAAGCACTTCTGACTAACTTTGTGGCATTCGTAACTGACCCCTTTCGGCGCGAGTCACGACAGAGCTTTCCGTGCCGGCGGTCAAGGGCCAAATCTCGGTCCGTTCCGGTCGATGTCCTCCTGGGTGAGATTGTAGATCAGGATGGAATGGCCAACCTGGTCGATGGGCGTGAAGCGGCGGAAGTAGCCGAACGCGTCTTCGCCGGCGTTCCAGGCGGGGGCCCAGGCGTCCGGCATGACCGGCGAAGGGTCGTAGAGCCGCCAGGGCAGGCCGTACACCAGGCTGGTGCTGATGGCGTAATAGCCCGGTCTCAAGCGCTTCATCGGACCGACCAGGCGGGGCGGTGGAAGGTTCCTCTCGCGCTCCATCGGCACGGTCGAGCCGGGCAGGACGGGGGGCAAGAGCCAGTCGATGCCGCCCCCCGCATGCGCCAGCATCGCGGGGTTGATCTGACCGAAATACGCCAGGCCGATCGTCTCTCCGGGAGCGTGTTCGCGGCACCAGTCGCGCAGACCCACCAGGTCCTGGCCCCAGTCCAGGTTGCTGTCAATCAGGCGGGCCGGCACGCGCCCAGGCCCGCCGGATGCCCAGTTGAAGTACGCGAGATAGTGCGGGTGAATCCAGAGCGCGGCCGCGACCGTCAGGCCCAGGCAGCCGCCGACGAAGATGCGCCCGATCCGCCGCCACACCCCGCCCTGCTCCTCGACCCACGGAACGACCTTGCCCGCCGCGATAAACAAATAAGGAAATATAGATATAACATATCGGAGACCTAGGTTGATGTTCGTGAGGAAGCTCATCGACACCAGGACGATCACGGGCACGGTCCAGAGCGCGAACTCGTCGGCCCAGGCCGCGGGGGTCCTGCGCACGACCGCCAGCGCAACGACCGAGAGCAGCACCAGCAGCCAGGTCCCCTCGGGGACCTTGTACACCAGGGCCAGCAGGTAGTAGTTCCACCAGCCTGACCGCCTCAGGACGCCGTTGAGGTACACCGGGTAGCCGCGCACGCTGGCGTCCGAGGAAGCGGCCTCCCCGCGCGCCGCGCGACATCTCCCTCGCCGAGTGCCTGAAAGGCCCGGATGTAGCGCTCGGGCATCCCGTCGGCCTCGACCTTCTGCTCGTCGAAACCAAGCAGGTAGTGCTCGGGCAAGGGCGCGGGCAGCCGTTCCAGGAGCGTTCCCCGGAAACGGTTCTCGCGGAACGGCCAGAGCATGGCGAACAGCTCGTTTCGGGAGGCGGGCGGCTTGCGCACGCCAACGGTCACGGGGCGGGTGAGCGTCAATGACGCGAATTCGAAGCTCCCCAGGGGCCGGCCCACGCCCTCGAAGCCATAACCCGCATCGATGGTCAGGATGCTCAGCGTCACCATCAAGACGCCCTGGCAGGCTCCCGCCAGGGCTCTCCGCCAGCGCTCGGCGCGGGGCACCGCGAGTAGCAGGCGGACGACCCAGAGCAATGGCCAGACCGCATAGAGCAAGAGCATGCTGAACTTGGTGAGCTGCGCCAGGCCAAGCAAGGCCCCGGCCGCGACGGCCCGCAGCCACGAGGGACGCTGGAGATAGAGCCAGAACACGAACGTCGCCGCGGCGCCCAGGGCCGTCGAGCCCACGTCCGTTGTCACCAGCCGGCAGTGCGCCAGGACGTTCGGGCAGAAGACCCAGAGCGCCAGGCTGAGCAGTCCGCCGAGAGATCCGTAAAGCCGGCTCGACCAGGTGAAGACGACGAGTCCGCCCACGATCGAGAACAGCGGCATGACGCTGCGTGCGAGCCGGAAAATGTCGAAGTAATGCTCCTGGTTCACGAACGCGAAGGTCTGCGAGAACGTCGAAGGCGACGGGTCCGCCGCATTCCAGCTCTTTTGCTGGTAGACCGGCTCGGTCACCGGGTCCGCCCACCATAAGACGGGCAGCGCAGCGACCATGCGCAGCAAGGGCGGGCTGTGGTGGTAGAGCTTGAAGGTCCTCTTCTGCCAGTAAGTGATGCCGGCCGGCAGATGCACGACCTCGTCGACCGTCGGGTTCTCGCGCACCAGGCTGTTCTCGGCCAGGGCGGTGTGCACCGCCAGCAATCCGGCGACGGCCAGGATCGTCGCAATCTGCGCGCGGCGTTCCCCCGGACGTGCCAAGGCTCCCTGGGTCAGAGAGGCAGTCCCGGCCGTCGCCCGCATGGGCGGATTGCCTGAAGTCCCCCGGGCCGGGCTCCCCGCGGATCGCCGTTTCCTCGCCAAGCTGCGGTCCCCCGGCGCTGGTCGTGTCCAGGCCTGACCCTGCAACCACCGGCCGCTCAGAGCGAATGCTTTACCAGTTCGCTCATCATCTGGAACGATTCACGGAGGTCGACATAAAGCTTCTTGTAGATTTTATACGACCGGTCGTAGAACGCCTTCACCCTGGGATCGCATGCCGTCGATTCCACCGTGCGGATGGTGGCGTCGCAGGCCTCGGGAACCGAGGCGAAGGCGCCGGTGCCCACCTGGGCCAGGAGCGCCACGCCGAAGGCCGGTCCCTCGCTGGAATTGAGCGTGTGCACGTCGCCGCCGTAGATGTCGGCCTGAATCTGCCGCCAGAGCGGGTTGCGGGCGCCGCCGCCGGAGAGGCGGATCTGCTCGATGCTCACGCCCATCTCGCGGATCAGCTCCAGGCTGTCGCGCATCGCGAACGTGGCCCCCTCCAGCACGGCGCGGATGAGGTGCGGCCGGCCGTGGCGGACCGTCAGTCCAACCCAGCCACCCTTGGCGTCGGGGTCGAAGTGCGGCGTGCGCTCGCCCGTCAGGTAGGGCAGAAAGAAGAGCCCCTCTGCGCCGGGCCGGCGATGGCCGCTTCCGCGGTGAGGATGTAATACGGGTCCATCCCCTGCTCCTTGCCGCGAGCGATTTCCGCCTTGCCCAGCTCGTTGCGGAACCACTGGAAGCTGCCGCCGGCCGCGAGCACCACGCCCATTACGTGCCAGGCGCCCGGCACCGCATGGCAGCCGCGCTGGAGCCGGCCCAGAGGGTCATATCCCACTTCGTCGGCGTGCGCGAAGACCACGCCGGAGGTGCCCATCGTGGCCGAGACCACTCCCTGGCGGACGATGCCGTTGCCCACCGCGCCGGCTGGCTGATCGCCGCCTCCGCCCACCACCGGCGTGCCCTTCGGCACCCCGGTCGCCTCGGCGCCGCGGCGCTCACCACCGCGGAGACCTCGGGGCTCTCGTGGCATGGCGGCAAGAGCGCGGGGTCGAGATCGAGCTTGCCCAGCAGTTCCTTGCTCCAGCGGCGGTTCGCCACGTCCAGCAGCAGCGTGCCGGATGCGTCGCTGACCTCGGTGGCGTAGCTGCCGGTGAGCCGGTAGCGGACGTAATCCTTCGGCAAGAGAACCTGCCGCACCCGCTCCCAGTGCGCCGGCTCGTGCTTGCGCACCCACAGCAGTTTGGGCGCGGTGAAGCCCGTGAGCGCGGGGTTGGCCACCAGCTTGACCAGTGCCGCCCGGCCGCCGACCCGGTCCTCGATCTCACGGCACTCGGCCGCGGTGCGCTGGTCGTTCCACAACAGGGCGGGGCGAATCACCGCGCCCCCCTGATCCAGAAACACCGAGCCGTGCATCTGGCCGGAAAGGCCTATTCCCTTCACGTCGGAAGCTGCGAAGGTGCCCGCGGCCAGGACCTTCCTCAGGGTTTCGACGGTTCCCTGCCACCAGAGCTCGGGGTCCTGCTCGGACCAGCCGGGATGCGGGTGCGAGCAGGGATACTCGGCCGAGGCCGAGGCCAGAATCGCCCCCTTCTCATCGATGGCCAGCGTCTTCGTGCCCGAGGTCCCGATGTCGATGCCCAGTGTCACGCCCACGACCGTATCTCCCACCGCTGCCCGCAGCGCAAAACGAGCGGAGCGACACCCGGCGGCAAGCGGCGGGCCTCGGACCGGAACGTCTCCACGGGGACAGTGTTGAATGTAAACATCTCGTAGTGATGAGGCACCAGGTACCGTGTCCTCACGCTCCTTGCCAGCTCCACCGCCTCGGCCGCTGACATGTTGCCCGGCACGCCCCGCGCGGGGTCGCGGCCGTTGACGGGCAGGAAGAGCACGTCGAATGGCCCCGCCCCCAGCGCTCCGGCTAGCCCGTCATAGGCCAGACTGTCTCCACTATGATACAGCCTCAGCCCTTCGGTCTCGATGACGTACCCCAGGTAAAGATGGCGTCCCTGGTCGTCCCGGTCGATCTGCTCGTGCGCCGAGGGGATGGCGCGGACGTGGAACCCGGCCCGCTCGCAGACCTTCCCAGCGTCGGTCCCCTGGAGGCGATGCGCCGGCAGGCCGATGGCCAGGGCGTGGTCCAGCAAGCTGGCCGGCAGCACCAGCAGGGCGTTGGGCGAGGCCGCCAGCAGCTCGCCCAGCGTCTCGGGATCAAGGTGGTCCGAATGCTTGTGCGATGCCAGGACCAGGTCGACCGTCTTCAGGTCGCGTCCGCACAGCGGAGCGCGGGTCATGCGGATGTGCGGCCGCGCGGTGTCCTGGTATTTCCGGGTGAGAGATTCCGAGAGATAGGGATCGATGACCAGTATTCCACTCCGGGACTTGATCAGGAACCCGCTCTGCCCCAACCACCAGACCGAGAGCGAACCTGGAGGCGGTTTGGTCCTCTCAATCTCCATGAGCAGCTCAGGACCCTGGCGAACTGGTTCGATCATGATGCTCTACGATCCTCGAGACGAGGCCCTGCACGCCCAGCCGCACGGAACGAAGGAGCCGCTCCGGGCTGTGGCTGCACTCTCTGCCGCATCACAGTCGCGACCCACAACGTGACCTGACGACTGACTATCGCACCGGCCGTGTGCCGGAAGCAATGGTCCAGGCCCCGAACGGCTGGCCGGGCGGCCCGTTCCTGTCCGACCTCAGTCTACAGTCTACGGTGAAACCTGGCGGACCGATCCGGGTCCACAAGGTTGCTACCGAGGTTTTCCGCACCTGGCGGCCTGGGCTCCGTGCGCCGGCCGGCCTGGCGCCGGGTTCGTCTTGTTCGGGAACAGCTCGTCAGCGTCGAGCGCGGTCCCGGTCCCGGTCCCGGCCGTGGGCGGGCCGCCGATCCAGAAATCGAGCACCGGGGATGGATCGTTCCGCACCGCCGGGGCTGACACGGCAGTCTCAGGACGCACCGGCGGCGGGGCCACAGCGCGGGGAGCCGGCTCGGGGGAAGGCGACGCGGGCGGTTCGGGCCGCGCGGCGGGCTCGGCGGCAGGCTCGCGTTCGGAACGGTGCATCAAGGGCACTCCGCGCTCCTTCCGCAGCCCCTCCAGCTTGGTCCACGCCGAGCGGAAGAGCCGATCGGCGGCCGCTTCATAGCGGCGCAGCCGCGTCCCCTCGGGCCCCAGGTCCATCTCCACTCCCGAGCGCCAGTCCTCCAGCCGCGGCTGCTCGACCCCTTCCCACACCTCCTCACTCCGATGTTCCAGCTCGGCCACCTGCTCCGCGACGATTTCAAGCAGCCCGTCCACCGCCTCGTCCGAGCCCGACCGGGCCTGCGCGCACAGCGACCGCACGCTGGCTGCCTGGCGATCCAGGTGGCGCAGCTCGGCCGGCAGGCCCAGCAGGTCCAGCGCCAGGGCCAGGGCCAGGTCGGCATCGGTCCAGGTGCAGCCCGGCCCGCCTTCGTCGCCGTCGCTTGAGAGCAGGCCGTTGCCCAGCAGCGTCCAGCGTCCGACCAGCCAGTCGCAGCCGGCCGAGCTGCGCTGAAGCCGCGCGACGGCACCCTCGGGGTCGTCGCCCAGCCGGCGGCCGTTCTCGGTCGCGGCAATGCGCTCATCCTGCTCCCAGGTGGCGAACCGGGCGGCGTTGCTGCGGGCGTCATGCCGGAGGATCCGCGTGAACAGCACCTCGCGGCGCCAGGCCCCGAGCGCCATCTGCCGCACCAGCTCGCGTTCGATCGCGTTGCGCGGCCGGAAGTCGCGGCTGAACTCGGCCGCGCGGCGTTCGACCTCCGCGTCCGCGTCCGGCGGCAAAACGACCCCCGCGCCGGTGAGCCCCTCCTTGCAGCCATTGCGCCGGCTGCGTTCCTTCCCAGCCAGGGAAGTCGGCCCGCGCGACAGCCGCCCATTGGCCCGGCTGGCCTCGGCCCGTTTGCTGGCCGGGTCAGGGCATATGGTCGTGGCGGACGTGGACGTGGAGGTGGAAGTGGACTCGACCGGTTCGGCGAGCGCGGCGAGCATCGGCGGCTCCTTTTCGAGATGTTTGGGGGGGTGCTACCTTGGGGCTCTCTCCCCGCCCCGGTTCGAACCCCGGCCTCGTCGCCGGATTAAGCTATTTTAAGCGATCAATCGGGAAAGTCAAATCGGTCTGGCTGAACACCTGGCTTGAGCCAGGCGCGACGTGCAGGCCGTACGTCTGGAACCACGTCGCCCCAGCCGACAGGAGTGGTGATCACATCCGCCGAGGCGTGGTTCAAACGGGGGCACTCTCCTATTTCGCCCGTAAGCTCGAACCGGTTCAAGGGCTGGTCGGGCTCACGCCCGAGGTTGGAGGCTCCGCCCGTCCGAACCACGGCCTGACGACCGTGGTCACCGTTGCCAAACTCTCGAGCCCTCTGGAAACGAGTCCACCCAGGCGTAGGGTGAGTCCAGAAGCGTAGCCTGGCGGGGCTTTACGTGCGCACGGCTGCGCTGGAATCGTAACCGGCACTGGAGCCGGAACCAGGACCCAACCGGTTCTGAATCGAGACGCATACCCGTTCCACTCCTCGCGAGAAACGTCTCTGAAGCGTGTCCCGCAAGCGTGCTTGTTCATGATCTCACCCCGGGGTAGGATCGAGCCTCAAGGCCATGCTATTGAGGCTGGCGCCCTGAAGGCTCCTGGGAGGGGACATGAACCCAGACCATGCGACATCCTCCTTCACGGCCACCGCCCGACGCAGGCCGTGGGTCATGATCGCCGTCGCCGTGCTCCTGCTGCTGGTCGGCTGCGCCGGTTTCTTGATCGTCCAGCACCGCAGGGCGAGCGCGGCCAGGATCCGTGAGGCCAGGGCCATCGCAGTGCTTCACGCGCTCGGGGGCGAGGTCGTGGATCGGCCCGTCGAGCTCTTCCCCCTCGGCAGCCTGCTTCCCGGCACTGGTGCGGCTCCCTACCGGCTCGCCATCAAGCTGCGAGATCCCGGCGTCACCGATGACAAACTTGCCATTCTCGACGATCTCGACGCCGACCGCGTCTCGGATCTCGACCTGATCAACTGCGTGGCCGGCGACGCGACCCTGGCGCGCGCCGGGAGGTTCCCGAAGCTCACCCTCCTCGGCCTTGGTCCGGCGCGCACAAGCAAGGACAAAACCTGGCCGACGGGTCCCACCGGGCTCATGACCGAGGCCGGATTCGTCTACCTCGACCGGATGCCCGACCTGGAGATCGTTGGCCTGCATGGGCCGGATGTGACCGACTTGGCGCTTGCCCGTCTCAGTGGCGCCCGGCATCTCCGCATCCTCATCCTGTACGGCTCGCGGGTCACCGGCGCCGGGCTCGCCGCGCTCGGGCCCAAGCCGGAACTGTCGACACTCAAGCTCGGCGGGACGCGGTTTGGGGACGACGACCTGGCCGCCCTCGCACAGTTCCCGTCGCTCGAAACGCTCGACCTGCGTGATACGCCGGTCACCGACTCCGGCCTCCCTTGGCTGAAGGTCCTCACTCGCCTGAAACGTCTCTCGCTCGCAGGTTGTGCGGTCAGCAGCGCGGCCGTCGACGAGCTCATCCGGGCGCGGCCGGGACTGGCAGTGGACCGCGCGGCGATCTTGCCCTTTCCACGAGGGACTAACCGCTGAGGATTCACCGGCAGGGCATGCTCATGCGAGAGAGTGCACTGTGGGCCATCCCCAATCCGCCCGGACGTGCACCGAGTCCCAGGCCACTCCACCAAGGCTGGCCGAGCTTCCAGGCCACTCTCCGACTCCGCATCTCGCGCAGACGACTGTGACACTACCCTGAACCGTGGGTAGGTCCTTCGCAATCAGTTTTACTTTCAACTTATTTCTGAGCTTCTGAACAGGCGCTGTCGGTTGCGCATCGCGCCTGGTTCGGATCGGGCTTCCGCGGGGGAAATGAGGTGAACGTGCATCCGCTCTCCTTCTCCTGCCGCTTGATGTCGAGGAAGATCGCGTCCAGATCGTAATTGAACCGGGACGCGTGAGCTTCGCGGACCTTGCGCACTTCGTCGACGATGGGGTCGTTCATGGACTGGCCTCCAAGAGTTCTTCAGGCGTGCAGATGATTGGCGCCTTGAGACCGTTGGCCAGACAGAGAGGTCCCGGGTCAAGAACGCGCGACGGCCACTTTGGGCAGCCCCGCATACGGTTTCAGTGAATCACTCTGCGAGTCGAATTGTATCATTTCCAGAGCGGTCCAAGGCGGAGCAGATCGTGGCCAGCCGCTCTTTGAAGCGAATGGTTCTCTGTGTCCCTGTCCGTGACCCAGACCCCGCGGCTCTTTCGTCTTGCCCGCCCGAAGATCCTGTCCGGCAGGCCTGCGCGGTGCTTCAACGGGTCCGTCGTCTCTCTTACACTGGATAGCAAGTGACCGTGATCGTTGACCGCTGCGGGACGCGAGGTGACGAAGAATGGCAAGGCGAGACATGCCCGAGATCCTGTCGATCCAGGAGACCTTCGAGAAGTGCACGCTGGACACGCTCCGTCCGCTCGCCAGGCTGATCGATCCCACTCCGCCGCACCGGAAGTCCGACATCGTCCCGCTCTTGACGCGGACGATGAGCAGCAAGGAGCAGGTGCAGAAGCTCTACGAGTCCCTCGGCGAAATGGGGAAGGCCGCCATGCAGGAGGCCGTTCACAGCTCCAGCGGAGAACTCGACGTGGCGCTCTTCGCGGCCAAGTACGGTCAGCGGCCGAATGCCAGGCGGGGAGAGGCGCCTGGCCAGCTTGGCCTGTTCTTTCCTCTCGGATGGTGGCTTCCCAGGGATCTGCGGTCGATGCTCCAGAGCTTCGTGCCGAGACCTGGCGCCGCGACGGTGAAGACGGTCGACGAGCTCCCCGAGGCCGTTTCCGGGCCAGGTCCGGGCTCGCTGTCTGACAACGGTCAGCACCGTGAGCAAATTCCGCTCCGGCAGCGGTTAACCACACCGGCGGCGCTCAGGGAGTTCGCCATCATGCTCCGGCTGGTGGAGTCCGGCAAGGTGCGCGTCAGTGAGACGACCCGCAAGCCCTCCCAGGCCACCGTCGACCTGATCGTGCCACTGCTGGCGGACGGTGATTTCTACGAAGCGGAAGAGCGGAAGAGTTATGCCAGCGAGGCCGGGGCGGACCTGTCGATCCGGGCGTACGCCTGGCCTTGCATCCTTCAGGCGGCGGGCCTCGTCTCGCTGGCAAAGGGGAAGCTCGAACTCTCGCGGGACGGTCGCAAGGCGCTCACGCAGCAACCGCAGACCGCCATCCGCAACGCGTGGAAGAAGTGGGAGGCCACGAAGCTGTTCGACGAGTTCGAGCGCATCGAAGTCATCAAGGGAAAGTCGAGCGCCCGCCTCAGCGCAGTGGCCGATCGCCGCAACGCCGTGGCGAGTGCTCTCTCGAAATGCCCGCCCTGCGCCTGGGTCGAGGTCGACGAATTCTTCCGTTTTCTGCGCGCCCTGGATCTCGATTTTGCGGTGGCTCGCAACGAGTGGAAGCTCTATCTCTGCGAGGCGCATTACGGGAATTTCGGTTACGAGGGGCGTCATGACTGGGAACTGCTCCAGGGACGATTCATCCTGGCGGTGCTCTTCGAGTACGCGGCGACCCTGGGCCTGGTCGACGTGGCGTATGTTGCTCCCGAAGATGGCCGCGACGATTTCGGCAATCGCTGGGGCGCGGACGACCTCTCGAGCCTCAGCCGATATGACGGCCTGAAGTACATCCGGCTGAACCCTCTGGGCGCCTGGTGCCTGGGTCTCAGCGGCGAATACACAGTGGAGGCTGCGCCCTCCGGGGGCTCATGGCGTGTGTTGCCCAATCTGGAAATCGTCTCGGGCGACGCCCGGCCCGACCCCGCCGATGCACTCTTCCTTGACCGGATCGCCGAGCGGACCTCCGAGGCGGTCTGGCGGCTGGACCGCGACAGGATACTCACGCGCGTCGAGGAAGGTTTTCCGATCGACGAGCTTGTCGATTTCCTGGAAAGGCATGCGCGGGGATCTTTGCCTGGCACGGTCCGAGCGTTGCTCGAAGATCTGAAGAAGCGCTCGGGACGGCTGCACGACGTGGGCACGGTTCGAATGATCGAATGCGCCGACGCGGAAACCGCCCGCCTGCTCCTGCACGACCCAAAGCTGAAAACGCTTTGCGAGCCGGCGGGAAAACGCGGAATCATTTTCCGCGCGAACGTGGAAGCACAGGTGAGATCCCAGTTGCGCAAACTCGGATATATTCTGCCGTCAACCTGACCGGAGCAGCCGGGGAAGGGCGGTATCGGAGCACGGGTGGCCATGAGCGAGCTCAGCATCTTTGGGATGCCTTTGTGCTGGAATCTGGTGGGCCTCTGTGCTGGAATCTGGTGGGCCTCTGTGCTGGAATCTGGTGGGCCTCTGTGCTGGAATCTGGTGGGCCTCTGTGCTGGAATCTGGTGGGCCTCTGTGCTGGAATCTGGTGGGCCTCGCTGCGCTCGACCCACCCTACGAAATCAAGATACGTTCATCTTCTCATAAATGGTGGCTGCGCCAGGCGCAGCGACGACGCACCAGTTGATAGCGCCGGCTTTCCCCCTCCGGTGCGTGCTCGCTGCGCTGGGCGCATCCTACAACATTTAAATACTTCATCCCTTCAGCTCCTTGCGGACGATCCGGGCTCCGTCGACCAGGGCCCTGGCCTTGGCCACGGCGATGTGCCGGGCGGTCTGCGAGAAGCCGCAGTCGGGCGTGACCGAAACACGCTCGGCGGCGACGTGTTTGAGCACCGCGCGGATGCGTGCGGCGACGAGCTCGGGCGGCTCGACCCAGGTGTTCTTGACGTCGACCAGGCCCACGGCCACGTCCATGGACGCGGGCAGCCTGGACAGCAGCTCGATCTCGGCCATCTCGCGGCTCGCAAACTCCAGGGCAAGCTGGTTCACGGCCGCCTGCCCGATGTGCGGGAAGAGCGGCCGGTACGACCGGTGGCCCACCGCCCGGCCCCGGTAGTTGCCGAAGCACATGTGCATGCTGATATAAGCGTTCACACCCTCGACCGTGCGAGCCACCACGTCCAGGAAGTGATCAGCGGCATCGGGGTGGCAGGCGAAGCTGGGCTCGTCAAGCTGGATGAAGTCCACGCCGGCGGCCGCCAGTGCCTTGAGCTCTGCGCTCACGATCGGAATCAGGGCTTCGGTCACTGCGTTGCGGTCGGCGTAGACGTCGCCGCCGTCGATGCAGCCGGCGAGCGTGAACGCGCCGGGAACCGGCATCTTCACGGGTAGCGTGGTGTATTCCCGCAGCCGGTGGTACTCGGTGACCGTGCCCAGACCCTCGGGAGCCGACAAAGGCTGCATGCAGCGGTACCGGGCGCGCTGGTCGTGCGCGGGGGCCCCCCAGTGGCGGGGGCGGCGGATGGACTCCAGACCTCCCAGGAACTCGTAGAACCCCAGGTTGAAATCGACCCGTTGCATCTCGCCGTCGGTGATACGGTCCAGCCCCGCACGCACCTGATCGTCAATGGCCAGACGGATGGCGTCACGGACGGCTTCTTCCCGGTCGACCGGGCCGAAGAGGTGCGGATGGGCCGTGACGTCGGCCGTAAACTTCTCGTACCACCCGGGAAAAGACCAGCTTCCGATCACCGTGGCCGGAAGCAGTGGACCGCTCATGGCTCATCTCCCGATGCATTTTTCAAGGAAAACTCGCTCCTGCCTGAATGTAACTCGCCATCAGGGCGTACACTAGGGATGTGCAGAGCGCAGTTCTCCGGATTGAAGACAAAAAGCAGCACGCGTCAGAACGCAAGAGTGCACGCTTTCCTTTGCACGGATTCTCATTATAATTTAGACAGATCTCACCATCCTTCGGGGTCGAATAGATTATTGGGAGATCAGTGCGGACTCCCTCTCCCCTCCTCTCTCCGGAGGTCCGTCCCATGATTTCACCCGTCAGGGCAAGGCCGGTCATCATAGGTCTTACACTTGTAGGAGCTTTGGTCGAGCTTCGTACCGCGGCCTGGGCGACTTCTTCGATACGGCATCCCCGGCTGAACGCGGAGGAACGGGCGGAACTGCTGCGGTACGCCGGCAACACCTGGCGCTCGTTCGAGCGGCTGACCCAGCCGAGCGGACTGCCCGCGGATAGTCTGTCGCGCGAGGGCACGGGGTGGGGCAACCCTTCGAAGCTGACGACTCCCTCGGATATTGCGGCCTATCTCTGGAGCGTGCTGGCGGCCGAGCGGCTCAAGCTCATCGACCGCAACGAGAGCCGGTCGCGGCTGCAACGCACGCTTTCCACGCTCGCCAGCATGGAGCGGCACAACGGATTCTACATGAACGACCTGGATCCGCGCACCGGTGCGACGCTGCGGATCTCGCCTTTTGACGCCACCCCGAGGAGGCCGCTGGTCTCCGCGGTGGATAATGCCTGGCTGGCGGCGTCGCTGGTGATGGTGAGCAATCTGGAGCCGTCGCTGCGACAGCAGGCCGCCGGCTTGCTGGAGGCAATGAACTTCCGGTTCTTTTACGATCCGTACAACGCACTCGATCCCATCAATCACCCGGGCCAGCTTCATGTCGGCTACTGGGTGGACGATCGCTCGTTCTACGGCCATTACGGCATGCTCAATACCGAGGCCCGGATCCTCAGCTACCTCGGCATCGCCCGCCATCAGTTGCCGGCAGAGCACTATTACCGGCTGTACCGCACCATGCCGGAATCGGTGGGGCCGCAGGAGCAGACGCCGCACGGGCCGGTTCGCGAGTACCTGGGGGTGAAGGTCTTCGAGGGTTCTTACACCTACCGCGGCATGCGGATCGTGCCGTCGTGGGGCGGCAGCATGTTCGAGGCGCTCATGCTCACGCTGTTCGTCCCGGAGAGCGAGTGGGCGCCAAAAAGCTGGGGCGTGAACCATCCGCTTTACGTCCGCGCCCAGATCGAGCACGGCCTGGACGACGCCCGTTACGGGTTCTGGGGGTTCTCGCCCGCGTCAAGCCCCCTGGGTGGCTACGAGGTCTACGGCGTCAAGGCCGTGGGCACGAACCCCATGGGCTACCTCTCGTACGAGATGGGCGGGCCGATCAACCGCACCTTGCCTCCTGCCACCGGCGGCAAGAACAAGCATGGCGTGGTCACACCGCACGCGTCGTTTCTGGCGCTGCGCTACGCGCCCCAGGAGGCGCTCACAAACCTCCGCGAGTTGATGGCGCGCTTTCCGGTCTACAGCGAGCTTGGCTTCCATGATTCGGTCGACGTGTCCGCGGGCGTGGTGACCGGCTGTATCCTGGCCATCGACCAGGGCATGATCATGGCCGCCATCGCCAACGAACTTGCGGATAACGCCATGCAGCATGCCTTCAGCGACGGCCAGGTCGAGCAGGCCGTGCGCCCGCTGATCGCCATGGAAGAGTTCTCCGCGGGCCCGCTGGGACCGATCGCCACCAGCCGATCGGTGAGCCGGATGCTGGATGGGCTCACGACCCGGGCCAGGTAACGGGCTCCTCGATTCTTGAGCCTGTCCGCGCCCCTTTCAACCTCTTCTTTCAGCGACTGCCATGTGGCCGCGTTCGCACGCAACCCCGCGCCATTGCAGCCGCGCGCCGAAAAGCGCCAACAAATCCATTGCAGCCCGCGTAGTATCATAGCAAAATGATGGAGCAGTGTTTGACAATTTTTGAGCGGGTGCCCGACCGGGGTGCCTGAGCACTCCTTGTCCACGACGCTCTCCCTGCGTGAGTCCGCTACCGTCTCCCACGACGTAACCGCTTACCGCCAAGAACTTGTGTCAACCGTGAGCGCTCCCCCGGAAAGCCGGTCCGGCGTTTGGTCGCCGGTTTTCATCCCTCCTGGTATTCTGGTATCGTTCTTGCATGACGGCCACCAACCAGGCTGGCCCGACAGGCGCTGATCGACACCAGGAGTGCATGATCCGCGACTTTCCCGGTCAAAAAGGAGGTTTTGATGCCATCGGATCGCCATCCACGCTTGAGCCGCCGTGGCTTCCTCACCGTCGGGACCATCGGCCTGGGTGGACTGACCCTGGCCGATCTGCTCCGGGTCTCGGCGCGGGCGGATCTGAAGAATTATGCGCCGATTGCCGCGAAGGCGGATTCGGTGATTCACATCTTCCTGCCGGGCGGCATCGCGCACCAGGAAACCTTTGATCCCAAACCTTTTGCACCGATCGAGTATCGCGGGGAGATGGGCTCGATCGCCACGAAGATCGAGGGTGAGCGGTTCAGCGAGACCCTGTCCAGGTCGGCACAGATCGCCGACAAGCTCACCGTGATCCGGGCCATGACGCACGGCGAGGCGGCCCATGAGCGTGGCACGCACAACATGTTCACGGGCTACCGGCCCAGCCCGGCCTTGCAGTATCCGAGCTTCGGCAGCGTGATTTCCCACGAGTACGGCCCGAAGAACAACCTTCCGCCCTACGTCTGCGTGCCGCGCCAGCCGAACGTTTATGCCGGCACCGGGTACCTCAGCTCTTCGTTCTCGCCGTTCAGCCTCGGCAGCGACCCGGCCAGCAACGGCTTCCGCGTGCAGGACCTGAACCTGCCTGGCGACATCAACGAAGCGCGGTTCGCGCGCCGCCGCACGGTGCTCGATGCCGTGAACGCCCACTTCGCGGCCCGGGAAAAGAGCGACAACATCGGCGCGATGGACACCTTCTACCAGCGCGCTTACAGCCTGATCAGCTCGCAGAAGGCACGCGAGGCGTTCAACATCGCCGCCGAGCCGGCGAAGATCCGCGACGAGTACGGCCGCAACGCCGCCGGCCAGCGCATGCTCATGGCGCGCCGCCTCGTCGCCGCCGGGGTGCGCATGGTCACGCTCGAGTACGGCGGCTGGGACCTGCACACCCAGATCGCGCCCAGCATGAAAACCCAGATGCCGGTCTTTGACCAGGCCTTCGCCACACTCATCACGGACCTGGAACGGAACGGCCTGCTGGAGCGAACCCTGGTGATGGTTTCCAGCGAGTTCGGCCGCACGCCCAAGATCAACAAGGACGCCGGCCGCGACCACTGGCCGAAGGTCTTCAGCGTGGTCCTGGCCGGCGGCGGCGTGAAGAAGGGCTACATCCACGGCGCCTCGAATGCCACGGCCACGGAGCCGGACCACGACCCGATCGGTCCGGAGGACCTCGCCACCACGGTCTACCACCTGATGGGCATCGTGGCTGACAAGGAGCTCATGGCCCCGGGGAACCGCCCCATCGAGATCGTCGACGGCGGCAAGGTGGTGAAGGACCTGCTGGCTTGACGGCAGCCGCAAGGAGCGGCAATGGTGTGTGGAATGGAGGCGGTGGCCGCTCCCCCGCCTCCAGCGGGAGCATCTGCTGCATGGCGCTCGTGAGTGTGAACCCCGTGGATCTCGCCCACTTCCTCCGCGACCGCCGGCAGTCCGGCGGCGATCGCCACGATGAGGTGTGGGACGGAGTCTACGTGATGTCTCCGCTGGCGGACAACGAGCATCAGCAGCTTTCGCTGGAGCTGGCGATGGCCATCCGTTTGGCCCTGGGTGATGATCCGGCCGTCCAGGTCTTCCCCGGCTGCAACGTGAGCAGCCGATCCCAGCGCTGGCGTCGCAACTACCGCTGTCCCGATGTCGCGGTGTTCCTGCCCGGCAATCCGGCCGAGGACCGCGGCAGCCACTGGTATGGCGGGCCGGACCTCGTCGTCGAGGTCGAGAGCCCGTTTGATCGCTGCCGCGAGAAATTCGGCTTTTACGCCCGCGTCCTGGTGCACGAGCTATTGCTCGTCACGCGTCGCCCGTGGTCGCTGGAACTGCATCAGCGAAGCGGCCAGGAGTGGCGGTTGGCGGGCAAGTCCGAGGTCGCGGAGCCGTCTGTCCGCCTGCAAAGCGCCCTGTTCCCGCTGGACTTTCGCCTGGTCCCGGGTGCACGGCGTCCCCGCATCGAAGTCCGCCACACCCGCAAGGACCTGCACTGGCTTGCCTGAGACCGGCCGGCCACCCCCCTTTGAGACTTCTGGCCATGCCCGCTCCAAGAACCCACCGCTTGAGACCGTTACTCATCGTGCTTGGCACCTTGTTTACGTGTGCGGGCCTGGCTTGCGCGGCCACGCCCAGCCTGACCGCGATCCGCCCGCCCGGAGTCCAGCGCGGCACCGAGGCCGAGGTGACGCTCTCGGGAGCGCGGCTGGGCGATGCGCAGGAGATCCTCTTTTACCAGCCCGGGGTCACGACCCTGGCACTGAAGCGCGTGGACGACAACGTGGTGAAGGCGAAGCTGAAGATCGCCGCCGACGCACCCCTGGGACTGCACGACGTGAGGGTGCGGACGGCTTCCGGGATCAGCGAGCTGCGGACCCTCAGCATTGGAGCCCTCAAGGACGTCTCCGAGGTCGAGCCCAACAACGATTTCAACGCGCCGCAGGCCATCCCCATGAACGTCACGGTGACGGGCGTGGCCGACAATGAAGATGTTGATTATTACGTCGTGGACGCCCGCAAAGGCGATCGGATCACGGCCGAGGTGGAGGGGATGCGGCTGGGGATCGCGCTCTTCGACCCGTACGTGGGCATTCTGAACACCAAGCGTTTCGAGCTGGCCTCGAGCGACGACGCCGCGCTCATCTGGCAGGACGGCTTCGCCTCGATCCTGGCTCCGGAGGACGGCAAGTACATCATCCAGGTCCACGAAAGTGCCTATGCCGGCAACGCCTCGTGTCTGTACCGGCTGCACGTGGGGAACTTCCCGCGCCGCACCGGTCTCTTGCCGGCGGGCGGCCGGCCGGGCGAGAAGCTGGCGGTGAGCTGGATTGGCGATCCCGGCGGCGCGAGCCGCACCGAGGTCACGCTGCCGGCGGCCGGGTTCCCGGACTTCGGCCTCTACCACCGCGATGCCAGGGGCGAGTCCCCGTTCCCCAACCGCTTCCGGCTCAACAGCTTTCCCAATGTCCTGGAAGCCGAGCCGAACGACGACCAGACGCACGCCACGCCCTTCACGCCGCCCGCGGCCGTGAACGGCGTGATCGGCAAGCCCGGCGATGTCGACCATTACGTCTTCGCCGGCAAGAAGGGCCAGACACTGGATTTCCGGCTCTTCGGACGGCAGATCCGCTCGCCCATCGACTCGGTCATGTTCCTGGGCAGGAAGGGCGCCGGGGCCGCGGTGGGCGACGATGACAGCGTGCCACCCGACAGCTATTTCCGATTCACCTGCCCGGAGGACGCCGAGTACGTGGTGTGGGTGGTGGATCACCTGGGCAAGGGGGGTGCGGACTACGTGTACCGCATCGAGGTCAGCCCCGTCGCCCCCAGCCTGGCACTCTCCACGAGCGCCGAGCAGATCCCCCTGGGCACCGGGGTGATGGCCGCGAGCGTGCCGCGCGGCAACCGCCAGGCGGTCCTGATCCAGGGTTCGCGCAGCGACTTCGGCGGTGATCTGAAGCTGGACGTTCAGGGACTGCCCCCGGGAATGGCCATGGACGCACCGGTGCTGGCAGCCAGCCAGGCCGTGGTGCCGGTGCTCTTCACGGCCAGGGCGGACGCTCCCCTGGGCGCTGCACTGGCCAGCCTGAGCGGCCAGCCGGCCGACGGCAAACTCAAGGTGCCCTGCACCTTCGGCAGCACCGCGGCACTCGTGCTGGGGCAGAACAACGTGATCGTCTGGTCGCGCACGGTCGACCGGCTGGCGGCCGCCGTCACCGAGGAGTGCCCCTACTCCATCGAGATCGTCGAGCCGAAGGTGCCGCTGGTGCGGGGCGGATCAATGAACCTCAGGGTCCGCGCGCTCCGCAAACCGGGTTTCAAGGCCGCGATCTCGATTTACTTGCCCTGGAACCCACCCGGGGTGGGCTCGGCGGGGGGCATTGCCATTCCCGAGGGCCAGAACGAGGCGGTCATTCCCATGAACGCCGACGGCGGGGCCGAGCTGCGCACCTGGAAGATCGTGGTCAACGGCGCATCGGGCGTTCCCAGCGGCCCGATCATGGTCTCGTCGCAACTGGCAAACCTGACCATCGCCGCGCCCTTGCTCGGGCTGACGTTCGCCGCGGCCAGCGTGGAGCAGGGCAAGGAGACCGACATGGCCGTCAAGGTTGCCAGGAATGTCGAGTTCCCCGGAGAGGCATCGGTGACGCTGCTGGGCCTGCCGAACAAGGTTGGCACGGAGGTCAAGAAGATCAACAAGGACACGACCGACCTGGTCTTCCACCTGAAGACCGACAAGGCCTCGCCGGCCGGCAACCACGCCACCCTCTTCTGCCAGGTGGTCGTCACCCAGAACGGCGAACCGATCCTCCATAACATTGGAACCGGGACGCTGCGGATCGACGTCCCCCTGCCGCCCAGACCGGCCCCGGCGAAAGCCGCGTCCGCCGCCCCGGCCGCGCCGCCACCGGCCGCGGCGCCTGCCGCGAAACCCCTGGGCCGGCTCGAGAAGCTGCGCCTCGAAAACAAGCAGCGCAACCAGGCCGCAGCTTCCCGATGAACCGCGCCGGCTCCTGTTCCGAACGCCACGGGATCGATACTCTCCATGAAGGACTCCTCGTGATGAGCAGACCGACCACGCCGATCACGGCCGCCCTGCTGGCAGGCTCCTTGCTCGTGATGGCCAGACCGCCCAGCCGTGCCGCGGACCAGAAGCCAGCCGCGGCCCCTGCCCGGCGCACGGCGCCGGCGCCCACGGCCGGGCTGGTGCGGATCGAGGTCTATCCCGATGCCATTCGCCTGGCCACCGCACGCGACCGGCAGTCGATCGTCGTCCAGGCTACTTACGCCGACGGCCTGACTCGCGACGTGACGGGCCAGGCAGAGATGCAGGTGGCGAATCCGGCCCTGCTGAAGCGCCAGGGCGCGACGTTCCACCCTCTGGCGGACGGGACGAGCACGCTCATGGTCCGTTTCGGCGGCCAGGCGGCGCGCATTCCCGTGCAGGTGGCGCAGGCGGGGTTGCAGCCGGCGCTGAGCTTCCGGCTCGACGTGATGCCCGTGTTCATGCGGGCGGGCTGCAACACGGGGAGCTGCCACGGGGCGGCGCGCGGCAAGGACGGCTTCCGGATCTCACTCTTCGGCTTCGACCCCGAGGGCGACCATTACCGGCTCACGCGGGAGCTGGTCGGCCGGCGCATCAACCTGGCCGTCCCCACCGACAGCACGCTGCTGGAGAAATCCATCGGCGCCGTGCAGCACACCGGCGGCAAGCGCTTCGAGCCCGCCAGCGAGCTCTACGAAACGCTCCGCCGCTGGATCGAGGCCGGCGCGCCCAACGACGACCTGAGCAAGCTGCCCAGGCCCATCGGACTGGACCTGTACCCCCGCTCGGCAGTCCTCGACGGCACAGGGGCCACCCAGCAAATGACCGTGCGGGCGCGATACTCCGACGGCACCGATCGCGACGTGACGTCCCTGGCGGTCTTCCTGACGAACAACGACAGCTCGGCCGCCGTCACTCCCGACGGCTTGGTCACGGCCGGCGACCGCGGCGAAGCGTTCGTGATGGCCCGGTTCGCCACCTTCACCGTGGGATCGCAGTTCATCGTGCTGCCCCAGGGGCTCAGGTTCGCCTACCCGCCAGAGCCGGAAGAGTCTTACATCGACCGGCTGGTCGGCGAAAAACTCCGCAAGCTGCGGATCGCGCCGTCGGGCATCTGCGACGACGCGACGTTCCTGCGCCGGGTCTTTCTCGACATCATCGGTCTTACGCCCACGGTCGAGGAGTACAACCGCTTCATGGCGTCTCGCGACGCGGCGAAGCGCTCGAAGCTGGTCGACGAGCTGCTGGAGCGCAAGGAGTTCTCGGAGATCTGGGTCAGCCAGTGGGCCGAGCTCTTGCAGATCCGCTCGACGATCACGGTCAGTTACAAGTCGATGTTCCTGTACTACAACTGGCTGGTCGAGCGGTTGTCGAAGAACATGCCGATGGACGAGATGGTGCAGGAGCTTCTGGGTGCCAGCGGAGGCACCTTCAAGAACCCGGCCACCAACTTCTACCAGACGACCACCGAGACGCTCCCCTTGACGGAGAACGTGGCGCAGGTGTTCATGGGCATGCGCATCCAGTGCGCCCAGTGCCACAACCACCCGTTCGACCGCTGGACCCAGGACGATTACTACGGGTTCGCGGCGTTCTTTGCCCAGATTGGCCGCAAGGGGGCGGAGGACTATCGCGAGACCATCGTCTTCAACTCCGGCGGCGGCGAGGTGAGCCATCCGGTGGGCGGGCGCCAGATGGCACCCAAGTTCCTGGGCGGCGAGGCGCCCGACGTGAAGGGAAAGGATCGCCGCGTCGTGCTGGCGAAATGGCTGGCCTCGCCGCAGAACCCCTGGTTTGCGTCCTCGTTCGCCAATCGCGTGTGGGCCCACTTCATGGGCGTCGGGATCGTCGAGCCGGTGGACGACTTCCGGGTCAGCAACCCGGCGACCAACCCCGAGCTGCTCGAAGCCCTGGGCAAGCACTTCACCGACACCAAGTACAATCTCAAGGCCCTGGTGCGCGACATCTGCAACTCGCGGACCTACCAGCGCACCACCACGCGGAACGACAGCAACGCCGGCGACGAGCGAAACTTCGCGCACGCGCTGGTGCGGCGCATCAAGGCCGAGAACCTGCTCGACACGATCAGCCTGGTGACCGAAACGAAGGACAAGTTCCAGGGCCTGCCAAAGGGCGCCCGGGCCGTGCAGATCGCCGACGGACAGAGCTCGACGTACTTCCTGACCACGTTCGGCCGGGCCACGCGTGAGACGCCCTGCTCGTGCGAGGTGAAGATGGAGCCCACGCTCTCGCAGGCGCTCCACCTGCTCAACGGAGACACCGTGAGTGCCAAGATCAAGGAGGGAGGCGTGATCGGCAAGCTGCAAAAGAGCAAGCAGACGCCCGAGGAGCGGCTCACCGACCTCTACATCCGCTGCCTCGCCCGCAAGCCCGCCAGGGAAGAGGTCGACAAGCTCCTGCCCTCCCTGACGCAGGGTAGCGATGCCGAGAAGGCCCAGGCACAGGAAGATCTCTTCTGGGCACTCCTGAACAGCCGCGAATTTCTCTTCAACCATTGATCCCACAAACCACCGGCCACTCGTGACTCACCCGGACCGGCCACCCGCCACCCGCCACTCCAGGGTAACCCCATGCGTACCAAGCTGATCGTCCTGGCTCTCGCCTGCTGCGGGATGACCATCCCCCCGTGCGGCCGTGCCGAGGACGCCAAGGCCAAGGAAAAAGTGACCTTTGCCGATCACGTTTCGGGGATCTTTCGCAGTCGCTGCGGAAGCTGCCACAACCCGGACAAGGCGAAGGGAGGGCTGAACCTGGACAACTACGGCGCGGCCATTCAAGGTGGCGGCTCGGGCAAGGTGATCGAACCGGGGGACTCCGAGGGAAGCTCGCTGCTGGGCGTGATCAGCCACAAGGAAGAGCCCAAGATGCCCCCCAACTCGGCGAAGATTCCCGACGCCGAGATCGAGCTGATCCGCAAGTGGATCGAAGGGGGAGCGCTGGAGACCTCCGGCTCGACCGCGGCGGTCAAGGCCAGGCCGAAGTTCGAGTTCAAGCTCGATCCCTCCGCGCTGGGCAAGCCGTCGGGCCCGGCGGCCATGCCCGAGAACGTCTCCACCGAGCCGTTCGTTCCCGAGGCTCGGCCAGGGGCCGTCGTGGCCATGGCCGCAAGCCCGTGGGCGCCCTTGGTCGCGGTCGGCGGACACAAGCAGGTGCTGCTGTACCGGACGACCGACCATCATCTCATGGGCGTTTTCCCCTTCCCCGAAGGGTTCATTCACGTCCTGCGCTTCAGCCGCAACGGCGACCTGCTGCTGGCCGGCGGCGGCCGCGGCGGACAGTCCGGCCTGGCCGTGGCCTTCAACGTGAAGACCGGCCAGCGCGTCTTCGAGATCGGCAAGGAATATGACGCCGTGCTGGCCGCCGACATCAGCCCGGACCACGGCCAGGTGGCCCTGGGCGGGCCCAGCAAGGTGGTGCGGGTGTACAACACGGCCGACGGCACGCTCCAGTTCGAGATGAAGAAGCACACCGACTGGATCACCGCCGTCGAGTTCAGCCCCGATGGCGTGCTGCTGGCCACGGGGGACCGCAACAGCGGTCTGGAAGTCTGGGAAGCGCAGACCGGCGCGAGTTCTTCGAGCTGCGCGGGCACACCGCGGCCATCACCGACCTCTCCTGGCGGCTCGATTCCAACGTCGTCGCCTCCGCGAGCGAGGACGGGTCGGTCCGGCTCTGGGAAATGGAAAACGGCAACAGCATCAAGGCCATCAGTGCTCACGGAGGCGGCACCGAGTCCGTCCGGTTCGCGAAGGACGGACGCCTCGTGTCCGCCGGCCGCGACCGGATGGTTCGCGTCTGGGACGCGAACGGGTCGAAGCAGCGCGAGCTCGAGGCGTTCGGCGACGTCGCCCTGGAGGCCGTCTTCACGCACGACGAATCGGAAATCGTGGCTGCGGACTGGTCGGGCGAGATCCGCGTCTGGGACACGAAGGACGGCAAGCGGCTGGCGAACCTCGCCGTCAACCCCGCACCCATCG
The DNA here is from genome assembly GCA_963833985.1 of uncultured Planctomycetaceae bacterium. Classification (GTDB taxonomy): domain Bacteria; phylum Planctomycetota; class Planctomycetia; order Isosphaerales; family Isosphaeraceae; genus Aquisphaera. Next base: position 1,868,996 of record CAWIAD010000001.1, on the reverse strand, counting down.
CCGTCCGGCTTGAGCGCGTGCGTGCGGCGCTAACGACGGCTCAGGCCCAGGCCGATTCGCTCTCCGGTCAACTGGCACCGCTGCAAGCGGCCGTGTCCGGGGCGGCCGCGGCCGAGGCGCAGGCCCGGCAAATACTGGCTGCGGACCAGCAGAAGGTGGCGAAGCTGAGCGTGCAGGTGCACGAGGCCGAGCAAGTGCTCAGCAGCAAGAGCGCAGCCGCGGTGGAATCCCGTGGCACGCTGCAAGCCGCGGAGCAGCTTGTCAAAGAATCGCAGGCGGCGCGTGCCGCGGCCGAAAAGGCCGTCCCGGACTCGGCGGCTGCCGAGAAGGCGGCCGCGGAGGCCGTGGTGGCGGCACAGGCGGCTGCCGGGAAGGCACTTGCCGAGCAGCAGGCGCACGACCCTGCGCTGGCGGCCGCAGCCACCGCTTTGAAGGCCGCCAGGTCGCCCGAGGAGATGGCGCGAGCCGCCACCGCGCTGGCGGCGCAGACCGAGCGATCGCTCGATCTGGTCCGCGCGGTTGCAGCCGCAAGCTCGCGTCAGAGCGGCGCACAAGGCGCACTGGCCCATGCGCAGGCCGTCCGGGCGGCGGCGCCGCGGACCGCGGCGACGGCAGCCCTTCGGTGCCGGGCCCTGGCGCTGGCGATCCCCGCCGCAAGCGACTCTGTCAAGAGGGCCGAGACAGAGCAGCTTGCGGGGGAGAAGGCCCTCGCTACGGCGAGGACGACCGCGCAGGCCGCGGCCACCGGGCTGGCGAACCTGAAGAAAAACGTGGACCAGGCCTTGGCCTTGAAGGCCGCCGCCGAGAAGGCACTGGCCGGCGGACGAGGCTCCGCCGACGCGGCGACCGCGCGTGTCAAGGCCCTGAAGGCCGAAGTGGAGGCGCTGTCCCTGGAAAAGAGAAGGTCCAGCGCCTTGAAGCCGGGACTGGCGGCCTCTTCCGCCGGCCCCCGGACGCAGTGACCTGCCTACGCCATCCCCAGTATCGTCGTCACGATCTTGCCGGCCAGGTCATTCCAGGTCGGCCTCGAAGCCGTACACGCACATCTCCGGACCCAGGTCCTCGGCATGGACGAGAACCTCCACGACCGGTGCGCTGACGGGCAAAAGCTCGCTCGGCCGCGGCTCGGGGTTGAACAGACCAATCAGATGGCCCGACTCGTCGCAGACCTCGAACGGAGCATCGAGGTTCTCCAGCAAGGCAATGGCTTCCTCGCTCAGGCAGATGGTCCTCATGGCGACACCCTCCTTCCTTCATACACCTCTATCCTAATTCACCAGATGCCTGGATACAAGTGTGTGAAGAAATTGCCTCGCTTTTGATCTCTGGTGCGCCGTAAGGGGGTTTTCGATCAAGCCGTCTCGATCCGGGCCACGTCGCCGAGTCCCAGCTCGGCGATGGCCTGTTCCTTGAGGATGTGCTTGCGCACCTTGCCGGTGACGGTGCGGGGAAGGGCCGAAACGATCGCGATGTGCTGCGGAATCTTGAAGTGCGTGATCTTGCCGCGGCAGAACTCCTGGACGGCCCCGGCCGTGAGCTCTGCGCCGTCGCGCGGGACGATCCAGGCGGCCACGATCTCGCCGAACCGGGCGTCAGGCAGCCCGACCACGGCCACATCGGCAATGTCGGGGTGGTGATGCAGGAACTCCTCGACCTCGGCCGGCGGAATCTTCTCCCCGCCCCGGTTGATCTGCTCCTTGCAGCGCCCGACGATGCGATAGTTGCCGTCGCCGCGGCGGAGGGCCAGGTCACCGGTGTAGAGCCAGCCGTCGCGGTCGATCGCGCGCGCGGTCGCCTCGGGGTTCTTGTAATAGCCGGCCATCACGTCGTGGCCCCGCACGGCGAGCTCGCCAGGCTGGTCCGGGGGCATGTCGGCCCGGCTCGCCGGATCAACCAGCTTCACCTCGACCCCGGGAATCGGCCGGCCGACCGTACCGCAGCGCACCTCCAGCGGGTCGTCGGCCGAGGTGAAGGTGATGATGGGTGAGGCCTCGGTCTGGCCGTAGCCAATGCAGATCTCCCGCGAGTGCAGCTCGCGCACGACCCGCTGCATGAGTGGCAGCGGACAGGGTGCGCCGGACATGATCCCCGTGCGCACGCTATCCAGGTTGCGCTTGGCGAAGCTGGGGTGATCGAGCATGCCCACGAACATCGTCGGCACGCCGTAGACCGAGGTGCAGCGTTCCGCCTCCATGGCCGCGAGCGTGGCGCCGGGGTCGAAGGCCGGCGCGGGGACGACGATCGTTGCGCCGTAGAGGGCGCAGACCAGGTTGCCCAGCACGCAGCCGAAACAGTGGTAGAACGGCACTGGCACGCACACGCGATCGTCGGCCGTGTACCGCAACCGCGATCCCACGTGATACGCGTTGAGCAGCAGGTTGGCGTGCGTGAGCATCGCCCCCTTGGGCAACCCGGTCGTGCCGGAGGTGAATTGCAGGTTCGCCACATCGCCGGAGGTCTGTCTCGCCTGGCGGTCCTGGAGCGCCTCACGCGAGGCCATGGGCCCGGATTCCAGGCCGTTCCAGGTGAGCCAGCCGGGCGCTGGCCGATCTGCCAGGGCAATCAGGCGCGCCAGCCGGGGCAGGCGCCCGCACGACCAGGAGCGGTCGGCCGCCTCGGCCGCCTCGGGACAGACGGAGTGCACCATCGCCACGAAATCCGAGCTCTTGAACGGCCTGCCCACCACCAGCGTGGCCACGTCGGCCAGCCGCAAGGCGTCCTCCAGCTCGAACACGCGATACGCGGGGTTGACGTTCACCAGCACCGCGCCGGCGGCCGCGGCCGCGCACTGGATCACGATCCACTCCGGTGCGTTCATCGACCAGATGCCCACATGCTCACCGGGCTGAACGCCCAGGGCGATGAGCGCCCGCGCCACCCGCTCGACGCGGCTGTGCAACTCGTGCCAGGACCAGCGCAGGCCGAGGGACGGAAAGACCACGGCATCGCGGTCGGGATGCTCGGCGGCGGTCTTCTCCAGGACGCGCGGAATGGTCAGTCCGGTCACCCAGGGAATCGTTTCAGGATCGGGCACGGGCATCGCTCCGCTCCAGGCTCTTGTGACGGCTGAGAATCGGCGACCGGCAAGACGCGTCACGGTCCAGGCTGGGTCCAGTGCGGAGGCCGCTTCTCGACGAACGCAAGGATGCCCTCCTGCGCTTCTTCAGAGACGCGGATGGCCGCGCTCACGGCCGCGGCACCGCGCAGGCTGCGCGGGCGGCCCTGAGTCTCATCGAGCAGGCGCTTGATGGCGGCAACGGCGTGCGGCGCCGAGGCGGTCGTGGCCTTGCCCGCCCGGATCGCCCGCTCCAGGCAGCGGTCCGGTGGCGTGACCTCGTTCACCAGCCCCCACTGCTGAGCCTGCACAGCCGAAATCGACTCGCCGGTGAGCAGCAACTGCCGGGCGCGGCGGTCGCCGACGAGCCGCGTCAGGTCGTGCATCACCACTGCCGGCACGAGGCCGCGGAGCACCTCGGGATAACCAATCCGCGCGTTCTCGGCGGCGATGACGAGGTCGCAGGCCATCGCCAGCCCGGCCCCACCCGCCAGCGTGTCGCCGTTCAGTGCCGCGATCGTCGGCTTGGCGAACGTGTGCACCTTCTGCAGCAGGTCTGCATACTCCTGAAGCGTGGCCACGGCGTTTTGCTCGGCCTCGGCGCTGGCACGCTCGCTGGCGGCCTCTTTCAGGTCCATGCCCGAGCTGAAAACAGCCCCGGCGCCGGTCAGGACCAGCGCGCGGACCTTTGAATCAAGCCCGGCGCGGTCGAGCTGGTCCTCCAGCTCGTGCATGAGCGACCGCGATATGGCGTTCCGCCGCTCCGGACGCTGGAGCGTGAGAATCGCGACCGGGCCATCATCCGACCGCCCGACCATTGCCTCGCTCATCGCGGAGTCTCCGTCAGAAACCGGAATGGGGGCGGGCGCTCGCGGGCGCTGGTAAACGCAGTTCCAGGATCGCGGTCCCCAGCGCCTTGCCCTGCGTATCCAGCCGCAGGGACCGGCTTGCCCCGCCGCCCAGTGCGTGCGTGATCACGAAATTGAATGCCCGCAGGTGGGGAAGCTCATACCTCCGGACCGATCCGATTTGAAGCGATGGAAGATACGCGGCAATGACGTCCCCGGTGAGGTGGGTGCGCAGCCACTGGAAGCTCGCCTCATCCCGGGCCACCACGCCGATGTTCGCGGAGTTGCCCTTGTCTCCGCTGCGAGCGTGGGCGAGATCGCCCAGCCGGACCGTCCGCTCATCAAGCTCCATTGTGAATCAATCCCCCACTTTTGGCAACGATGCTCAGGTCGCATCGGGGCGTGCCGTGAACTGGGTCCACTCCTGCGCCGCACGTACCTCGACAGCGGCCTGCACCAGGGTCCTGGACACGAGGGCCGGCCAGTAGCCGAACGCGGGTCGAGGCGTGGGACGGCCCGCCGCATAGCCCGCGATCCCGGGCGGTCCGGCGGTGACCAGCGGCGCCAGCTCCCTGCAAAAACGCTCCACAGCCGGGCGGCGGACATCGCGCACCGTGACCCGGAGGACCACCTCGAACGGGCTCTCGGCTGGCACTCCAACCCCCGGCACCACATCCCCGGCGCCGAAGCACTCGATGAGCGAGTCCGCAAACGAGAACCCCGCCCTGCGCACACGTTCCAGGACGATCGCGCCGGCCGCACGCGCCTTCTTCTCGGCGTCGCGGCCGACCACCGCCAGCATGCCGCTGGCGGTCCAGCCATCGCGGTAGACGATTGCCAGCTTGAGATGGTCCGGGCGCGGCCCCCCGCTGGCGCCCTGGACGCGCACCCGGTCGGCTCCGTCCTCGCCGAGGCGCACGGTGGTGAAGTCCACATCGACATCAGGGGTGCGGTAATGGGCCGGGTCGTCGATCTCGTAGAGCAGTTGCTCGGTCACCGTCCCCACGCTCACGAGCCCTCCGGTCCCGTCGGGCTTGGTGATCAGCGACGAGCCGTCGGCCGCGATCTCGGCGATCGGGTAGCCGATTCCCGCGAGGTCTGGAACTTGATCCCAGTGGTGCCACAGGCCCCCGGTGGCCTGGGCCCCGCACTCGATGAGATGCCCGGCCACGCTGGCGCCCGCAAGCCGGTTCCAGTCGTCCCAGGCCCAGCCGTGGTGGAACGCCGCCGGGCCGAGCGTGAGCGATGCATCCGCCACGCGGCCGGTCAGGACAAGGCGCGCACCGCCGCCCAGCGCCTCGGCGATGGGCTCGGCCCCGAGGTAGACGTTGGCACTCTGAAGTCGATCGCATGCCATCGTGAGCGGCTCGCCGGTTTCCAGGTGATCGAGCGCAACGCCCGCCGCGAGCCATCCGGGAATCTGCTTCAGCACATCATCACCCGTGACCACTCCGACCGCCAGCGCTTGCAGCTCTGGCTCAAGCAGAACCAGGCCGCACGCGGCCGCGCAGGTTTGCGGGTTGAGCCCGCCCGCATTGGTGACGATCCGCAGCGTGTCTTGCTGCGCCATGAGGGCGCAAGCCGTCCGAGCGTCTCCGGGAAGTCGCTGATGAACCCCGCCTGCGGGTTCTTGCTCCGTTGATGGCTGAGAATCGCCAGGGTGAGCTCGGCCAGATACTCGAGCGTCAAGACATCGAGCTTGCCGTCGCGTGCCAGCAGGTAAGGCGCGTCCAGGTTGTCGCCCCAGAAGCCGGCGCCGTTGCCGATGCGGATTGGGGGTTCAGGGCCTCGTGGCATGACTGGCTCCGCGGAACGAGGTACGATTCTCCGCTCCTGTGCCTGCGCATGGGACGCATCAGGGGAAGTACGACTCGAAGTCTTTCAAGAGGGTCTCGACAAAAGTCCTCAATCGTCGTCCGGAAGTTGTTTCAATCCAGTCTCGCCATTCGGGAAAGTCGTAGCTCAGCGGTCCGCTTGTCGGCATGTTTGGAGGCCAGGGGTATTCCGGGTTGGGGCCGGTGTTCCCACCTGCGGGGACAAGATTCTGAAGCCGACGCGCCAGGTCCAGAATGGAGGCTTCTTGAAGATCGAATCGACGCCGGTCCTGGTAACCGAACATCTCATGGAAATCCGGGCGCAGCGCCAGGTCGCGAAGCAGCGGCCCAAAGACGAAGTGTTTCAGACCAGGAGAATGACCACCCTTCCAGAAATAGGCCTTGGCAAGCTTCTCGGTGCACATTTGAAGATAGTGAAGACGATGGCAAGTACTGCGTCGACCGAGGTGACGATAGATTTCATAGTCGGAACGAGCCTGATGGAGGAAGAGCTGCTCTGCAGTATTGAGCACGCCTAGCCCCTCGTGTAGACCTCGTGACCTTGCCACTGCCAGCCGATCCGCGCGAGCAGCTCGGGGCTACGTTGAACCTGCTCCCACTCGTCTCGAGTGATATCGGCGACGAACACGCGGAATGGTAGATCCTCAACTCCGGAAGAGAATTCCAGAGGCTCAATGGCATCTTTGTCCGGAGGATGAAGGAAGCGATTGACCTCCAGCAGTCGAATCTCGCCTGCTGGAGCACCCGCCGGCAAGTACACGACTCGCTCGATCGAAGTGTCCGTGTCGAGGTGACGCTGTGCAAGCCAGCGAGCGAACGCCTCGGGGCCCTCCTCGGGGCCTGGCCGTTCCGGCCGGACCGGGTCGCGACGACGCTCGAACGTCGTGTTGATCACGTCCTCCAGGGTGGCCGTATCCAGCTCAGTCAGTGCCCGAATCAGCTCTTCGGTGTCCGGCATCTCCTGTCCTCCGAGATTCTTGAAGCGGCGGGGACTGGTCCCACTGGAAAGCGATGTCACGCACTGCCTTGTCGGCTTCTGGGCTTGCCTCGTGAGACCGATGCACGCACCTTTTTCGGCTACGCTCATCATGAAACAACGATCTCGCGCAAGCAACCCCTTGACATCAGCGGTTCAGACCTGAAACACGCCCGTGGTGATGGGCGTGACGTCGCGGCAGCGGGTGGCGAGGTCGAACGCCTGGATCAGCACTTCGCGCGTTCGCTCCGGCTCGACGATCGCGTCGATCCAGAGCCGCGCCGCGGCATAGCGGATGTCGGTCTCGCGGTCGTAGCGCTGCCGCAGCTCCTCGGTCATGCGGTCGAGCTCGGCCTGATCAACGGCCTTACCCTGGCGCTGGAGCGTGGCCACGTTCACATCGAGCATGGTGCGCGAGGCCTGCTGAGCGCCCATCACGGCGTACCGCGCGCCCGGCCAGGCGAACAGGAAGCGCGGGTCGAACGCCTTGCCGCAGAGGGCATAATGCCCCGCCCCGAACGAGTGGCCGACGATGAGCGTGATCTTCGGTACCGTGCTGTTGCTCACCGCGCTGACGAGCTTGGCACCGCGGCGGATGATGCCACTACGCTCGGCGTCGCGGCCGACGTCGAAGCCGTTCACGTCCTGGAGGAACAGGAGCGGCAGGCGGCCCTGGTTGCACTCCAGCACGAACCGGGCGGCCTTGTCGGCACTGTCGGCGTAGATCACGCCGCCGAACTGGAACGGCCCGCCCTCGGCGCGGAACCGCAGTCGCTGGCTGGCGACCACGCCCAGCGGCATCCCGCCCAGGCGGCCCATCCCGCACACGATCGTCTTGCCGTACTCGGCGCGGAACTCGTCGAACGGGCCGCGGTCGAGCACGCAGGCCAGCAGGTCGCGGACGTCGTACTGCGCGGAGGGCTCCGTGTTCACGACCTCGTACAGATCGGCCGGGAGACGCGCGGGCGGCTGCGCGGAGGACCGGCACTCCGGCAGGGCCGGATCCGGCGGCAGCATCGCCAGCAGCCGCCTGAGCCGCACCAGGCAGGCGTCATCATCCGGCTCGCGGTAATCGATCGTGCCGCTGAACGCCGCGTGCACATGGGCACCGCCAAGCTCTTCACTCGAAATGTTCTGGCCGATCGCCGCCTTGACGAGCGACGGGCCAGCGAGGTACAGGCCTGATCCTTCGGTCATGAGCACCGTGTCGCAGAGCACCGGCAGGTAGGCGCCGCCGGCCACGCAGTTGCCCATGATCGCCGCGTACTGCGGAATTCCCTGGGCGGAAAGCACGGCGTTGTTACGGAAGATCCGGCCGAAATCATCCTCGTCGGGGAAGACCTCGTCCTGCATCGGCAGGAAGACGCCCGACGAATCCACCAGGTAGATGAGTGGAAGGCGGTGCACGCCCGCGATCGCCTGGGCGCGGAGGATCTTCTTGATGGTGAGCGGAAAGCACGCTCCGGCCTTCACCGTGGCATCATTGGCCACCACCATCACCCGCCGGCCCTCGACCGAGCCCAGCACGGTGAGCACGCCGGCGCCGGGGCGCCGCCCCACTGCGCGTACACGTCGTGCCCCGCCCAGAGGCCCACCTCCAGTTGCGGGGCGTGCGCATCCAGCAGGAAGCCGAGCCGCTCGCGGGCCGTCTTGCGGCCCTTCTCATGCTGGCGGTCGATCGCCGCGGGGCCTCCGCCCTGGCGTAGCCCTTCCTCTTGCGCGAGGACCTCGATTGTCTCTTGCCGCAGCCGGCCCGGTTCCTGACTCTTGCGCTCGGGAGCCTGTTGTGTGCGTGTCACGTGATCACTCGCACTCGGATTGCGGTCTGTGGGCGTTCCAGGAGGCTCCATCAGTGCAGCCGCGGGTCGGTTGCCGCGATGATGGCACTGACCGCCTGCTGGTTGAACCCCTTGTAGCCCTCGCGGCGCTGGAGGTTCTCCAGGTGGCTGCCGATGGTGCCTTCCTTCAGGAACCGGGCGTGCTGCGGCTCATCGATCCAGCCCAGCGCCAGCGCCCGGTCAGCGCGCTGCTTCGAGACGGCCCAGCGCTCACCGGCCGTGAACGCTTGCCGCAGGAACGGGAAATCGGAGAAGGGCGGCATGGTCTCGATGTTCGCCTCGGCCTTCAGGCCGTCGCGCAGGGCGTCGAAATCGAACTGGGCCTCCAGGTGGTGCATCCCGGCTTCCAGGATCGATTCGCCGTGCAGGGCCACCCAGAGGCCGACGGTACCCGGCCTGGGCAAGTCCGCCAGGGCCTGGCTGCTGAAGTCGTGAGTCGCTTCCTCGGGGGCCAGATCCAGGTCGGCGAAGATGACGACGCCCGTGGTGGGATGCTCGAGCACCTGGGCGCCCCAGCCGGCATGGGCACCGGCGTGGAACCGCTCGCGGAGTACGAAGCCGAGCCGCGTGAACATGCCGATGACGCGGGGAAAGAAGCGCCGCGAACAGCGGAAGGTGTGATGATCGTGGTTGGCCCATCCCAGCCCCAGCCGATCCTGCCGCGCCTTCTGCACCCGGGCCGCCCGGTTGCGCGACTGCCAGTACTCGCGCTCGACCTCGAAGACCAGGTGGCAGGCCAGGTCTCGGCAGCCCGCCAGCTCGATCATTCGCTCGAGCGTTTCCTCGGTCGCGTTGATGCCGTCCGCGTCGTCATCGAACCGCCTGCGGCGGCCTAGCCAGAGGTCGCGCGCGGCCAGGGCGTTGGCGCCGCCTGGGGGCTCATCCGCCCCTCTCGCGCCAGCTCGCCGGGAAACGGCTCGAAGCCCAGGTACCCCCGGCGCTCGACGATCAGCAGGTCCGTTCGCTCGCCCGGGAGGAGTGCGCTGCGGTACGGCCCAAGCGGATAGCCCTGGATCTCCAGCCCCAGGTCATGTGCCCGGGAAAAGGCCGCGACCGACTCCACCTTGATGGCCAGTCTCTGAACCGCGGCGAGCCCGTCGTCGTCGCAGGCGTCGGTGGAAGGGACCAGCGCGACGCGCGGGAAGATGCCTCCGGAATGGGCATACACCGGGACACCCACGGAATAGCTCTGGCTCTGCCGCTGGTAACCCGCCCCCGCCAGCGTCCCGGCCAGGGCGCGCGTGCCCGCGAGCACAAGATGGTCCACCCAGACCTTCATCGGCGTGCCGGCCTCGCGGATCATCCGGACGGCCAGATCGGCGGCGAAGGCGTGATCGCCCAGTGCGCGGCGGATCCAGCGATCGACCATCTCCTCGGTCTCAGGCCAGCGCTTCCACTGGAAGCCGGCAGAAACGGCTTCATCCAGGGCCACGGACATGATGTGCCTCCTCGATGATGCAGGCCGAACCGCGGCCGCTAAACGGTGGCCGCAAGGCCATCCTCGGGCACCCCCGCGCCCGGCGGACCGGCGGACGCGGACGCGGACACGGCTGCCGCCAGGGCCGATGTGAACAGCTCCAGACCGGTCTCAACCTGGCGGGCGGTCAGGCAGAGCGGCGGGCAGAAGCGCACGGTACTGGCGCCGCAGGGGAGCAAAAGTAAGCCCCGGTGGAACGCCAGATCGACAATCCGGTCGCGCAACTGCGGCGCCGGACGGCCCTCCTCGTCTTGCACTTCCAGGCCGATCATGAGCCCCTTCCCTCGCACCTCGCGAACGCAGGGATGCTGGTGTAGCAACCCCCGCAGACCCGCACAGAGCTGCGCCCCGCGGACCTCGGCATTGGCGCAGTAGCGGCGCTCGATTAACCGCAAAGTCGCCAGGGCCGCGGCACAGGCCACCGGGTTGCCGCCGAACGTCGAGGCGTGGCTGCCGCTGGGCCAGTCCATCACCGTCGAGCGTGCCACGATGGCTCCCAGCGGCAGGCCGTTGGCGATGCCCTTGGCGAGACACAGGATGTCGCCTTCCACGCCCCAGTGCTCGGAAGCAAAATGCTTGCCAGTGCGGCCAAATCCGCTCTGCACCTCGTCGAGCACCAGCAGCACCTGGTACTCGTCGCAGAGCCTTCGCAAGCCAGGCAGGAAGTCGTCGGGCGGGACGATGTAGCCCCCCTCGCCCTGGATCGGCTCGACGAAGATCGCGGCCAGCTCGTCGGCTGGGCAGACCGTTTTCAGCAGGGCATGCACGCTCTCCAGATCGCCATAGCGGGCGTGGTGGATTTCCGGGACCAGCGGCGCGAACCCCCGTCGCTGCATGGGCTTGGAACCGGACAGGGACATCGCGCCATAGGTCCGGCCGTGGAAGGCCCCCAGAAAGGCCAGTGCGCGGTTCCGGCCCGTGTGCCGGCGTGCCAGCTTGAGCGCGGCCTCGATGGCCTCCGCCCCGCTGTTGGTGAAGAACACTCGCTTGGGGTCGGGCCCGGGCGCCAGGCGGGCCAGTTGCTCGGCCAGACGCACCTGTGGAGCATAATAAAAATCCGTCCCCGACATGTGGATCAGCCGGCGGCACTGGCGCTCGATCGCCGCCACCACCCGGGGATGCGAATGGCCCACGTTGGTCACGGCGATGCCCGCGGTGAAATCGAGGAACCGATTGCCATCCATGTCCTCGATCATCGCCCCGCGCGCACGCTTGACCACCAGCGGGTAGACCCGCGTGTACGAGGGCGACATCACTCGGTGGTCGCGCTCCAGCCAGGCTGCGCTGCGGGGGCCAGGCAGAGGACCAAGGATGCGCGGGGTGTCGCGACTCAGCGAGGCCATGGCACGCTCACTCCTTTGCCTCCCTCCCCGGCCGCACCTGGTGCGGTGAGATGGCGGCGGGCGCTCTGTCTCCGGCCAGGTCCGACCGTGCTGGATCACGAGGCCGTTCCGGCCCCACCCGCGCCCGAGAACCGATGCCAGAGCCAGAGCCGGATCGATCAACGATGTGCTCTACCCTTTATTGTGGCATCAATCCACCCCGAATTTCAAATCCGCATGTCAAAAAGGTTCAACGGAGACGACCCGATCGCCGGCGTGCGATCAAGATCCCCCGAGCGGCCGTGCCGGGAATACGCCCCCGGCGCAGGCGCTGGCCACTCCAGAAAGAATCCCCAACGACCATGCAGGCCGCGGTAAGATAGGGCTCGGACGCTCGGTCCCTGATACGCGGATCGGGCGCAGGCGCGGCACGGGGCCGGGAGGAGAATCCATGGCGGACGCCGATGGCGTGGTGACGATGCCGGTCGCCACGGTGGCAGAAGCGCGGACCGATCTGGTCGCAAGCCGGCCAAAGATCGTGCCGGCGCCGGGCAACCGGGCCGCACTGCCCGACCAGGGCCAGCGCAGCCCGAAGCTGCTGACGTCGCTGGCCTCCGCAACGCTGCTCCTGCTTGGCTGGCTGATCGGAAGCCTGGGTGCCTCGCCCCGCCTGGTCGAGGCCTGCGCCCTCCTTGCCATACTCTCCGGGGCCTTTTATTTCGGCCGGAAGGCGATCGTGGACCTGGTGAGGCACGGGTCGATCGGCTTCTACTTCCTGATGAGTGCCTCGGCCGTCGTCTCCGCGATCATCGGCCATGCGCAGGAAGGCGCCATTCTGGTCTTCTTGACGTCCATCTCGGAAGCCGCGCAGGACTTCACGGAACGGAAGACCCGCTCCGCGATTCAGGCCCTGGTCAAGCTCTCGCCGCGGACGGCGACCGTGCTGCGGGGCGAGCACACCGAGGAGATCGACGTCGAGGCGCTCGCGGTGGGCGACGTGTTCCTCGTCAAACCTGGCGCGGCCGTCGCCACCGACGGCGTCGTCGTCGAGGGGCGAAGCGATGTGGACCAGGCGCCGATCACCGGGGAAAGCCAGCCGGTCGTCAAGTCTCCGGGCGATTCCGTGTTCGCCGCCAGTATCAACGGGCTGGCCGCGCTGAAGGTCCGGGCCACGCGCACCTTCGCCGACAACACGGTCTCGCGCATCATCCAGATGGTCGAGGAGGCCCAGGAGAAGAAGGGTACGAGCCAGCGGCTGATCGAGCGGTTCGGATCGCGTTACAGCCCCACGGTGGTGCTGGCCGCAGTGCTCGTGGCCGTGCTGCCGCCCTTGCTCACCCATGCGGACTGGAGCACCTGGATCACCCGGGCGACGGTGCTCATGGTGGCGGCCTCGCCCTGTGCGCTGATGATCTCGATCCCGGTCACCCTGGTCGCCGCGCTGGGCACCGGAGCGCGCCAGGGCGTGCTCATCAAGGGAGGCGTCTTCCTGGAGCAACTGGCCTCGGCCAGGGTGGTTGCGTTCGACAAGACGGGAACCTTGACGTATGGCGAGCCGGAGGTCGCCGAGGTGCTGCTCAATGCCGCGCGGCCGGCCGCGGCGCCCGCAACAGAGCCGGAGCTGCTGTCGCTGGCGGCCGCCGTCGAGCAGCATAGCGAGCACCCGCTGGGCCGCGCGATCGTCCGCCACGCCCGCGATTCCGGGTTGCCCGTGCGCCCGATCGAGGAGTTCCGCGCGCTGGTGGGCTCAGGAGCCGCGGCTCGGATCGGCAACACAATCGCCTACGTGGCCCGCCCCGCCTTCTTCTGGACCGAGTTCGGCCATAGCCTGGCGCCGCTTGATCCAGACATCGAGGGCTGCCTGCTTCAAGGCAAGACCGTGGTCGTGGTGGGCGACGCTTCCGGCGTCTGGGGCCTGATCGCGCTGCGAGACCGGGTCCGGCCGGCAGCCCCGGGTGTGATCCGGGAGCTGCGCGCCCTGGGCATCCAGAAGGTGGTCATGCTGACCGGCGATAGCCAGCGGGCGGCACAGGGTGTGGGCGTCGAGGCGGGCGTGGACGAGGTGCGGTCGGACCTGCAACCGGAACAGAAGGTCGAATGCGTCCTGGAGCTGGCGGCCGGCTACGGGCCCGTCGTCATGGTCGGCGACGGGGTCAACGACGCGCCGGCCCTGGCCGCGGCCAGCGTGGGCGTGGCCATGGGCGCCGCGGGCACCGACGTGGCACTCGAGACCGCCGACGTGGCGCTCATGGCCGATGACCTGCAAAAGCTGGTCGTCGCCCTCCGCCTGGCCCGCAGGAGCCAGACCGTGGTGCGGCAGAACCTGGTGCTTTCCACGCTCGTGATCACGGGCCTGGTGATCGGAGCCGTCACGGGTCTGTTCTCGTTGACCAGCGCCGTCATCGGCCACGAGGTCAGCGAGTTCCTGGTCATCGCCAGCGGCCTGAGGATGCTTCGCAACTGAAGCTGCGGACCCGGCCGCTGACCCGGTTGCCAGGTTCGAGTCACCCGATTCCGGATTCCCCGTGCGCTGCCCATTCCGTGAGGAATCGCAGGTACTCCTCATGGTCGTGATCGACGCCCAGGAAATCCGCAAGCGCCAGGATCCGGCGCAGCCAGGACTGCTCGATCGGATCGAACTTCTCGAGCGGATGTTGCTCGACCGTGGCCGCCCAGAAATGCAGCTCGGCACCGACGATGTCGCGGATCGTCCGCTCCTTCGTCGCGATCTGCTCCCGGACCTCCGGCGCCAGTTCGATCTTCTTGCGACGGTCCGGGTTCAGCTCCCGGATCTGCCGCAGTACCTGATCGACCGTCGCCATGTGCCGCTCGATGTGCCGCTCCAGGGAACTGCCGGCTTCCGGCCCGGCTGCCGCGGCCACGTCCTGCAATGGGGCGTCTGCTTCCGCAAATGAAGCGGCCCCCGGTGCTGGATCGCTGAAAAGATCGCGCAACGCGGCCGCGCCGTCTCGAAACTTGGCCAGGTGGCGCTCGATCACCTGGTAGGTGATGCTCTGGCCCCCATGGCCCAGCACCGTCGCTGTACCGGCGCGCGTCGCGTCCGGAGCGCTCGTCTCGTGGCTGCCACCACCAGGATCAGGCGAAGCATTCATTCGTGGCTCCACGCAAACCAGCAAGCACCTGCTGAAGACGCCCTGCTCAGGGTACGACACACTGGCTCCTGTGGCAAGGGGCCCGGATTCAAAGACGACATGCAACCGAGGACCGCCTCGCGTATGCTCGGAAGAGCGGCATGAGGGCTACTCCGTCAGGAGCCAGGACGATGATTTCAACGGTCGTGGTCGGGCATGGGCTGGCTGGGCGGGAGTTTCACTGCCCCCTGATCCGCCGCCAGCCGGAGCTGAAGTTGCACGGGATTGTCGCGCGCGATCCCACGGTTCGGGCCGAGGCCGAGCGGCTCTGGGAGGTTCAGGGCTTCGCCAGCCTGGATGCGGCCCTCGCCGATCCGGCCACGGCGCTGGTGGTGATCGCCACGCCGCACGATTCGCATGCCGAGTTGGCCGTCCGCACGCTCGACGCCGGCCGGCATTGCGTCGTCGACAAGGTCATGGCGCTGTCAAGCGCCGAGGCCGACGCCATGATCGCGGCGCGCGACCGCTCGGGAAAGATGCTCTCGGTGTTCCACAACAGGCGCTGGGATTGGGACTTCCTGACCATCAAGGAGCTGCTGGCGCAGGGGATCATGGGCCGGCCCCTGCTCTTCGAGAGCTCGGTCTGCCGGCATTCCAGGCCCCGCTCGTGGCGCGGGTCGGTCGAACAGGGCGGGACCATCCTGCACGACTGGGGCGCGCACCTGGTCGACCATGCGCTCCAGCTTGGCCTGGGACCGTGCCGCCGGCTGGCGGCCTGGGTACTGGAAGGCCCCTGGGAAGGGATCGACAGCGGGGGCCACGGGCGGATCGTCATGGAGTTCGACGGCACCCTCTTCCAGGCCGAGACCAGCCGGGTCTGCCGGATCGACCGGCCGAGGTGGTGGATCGTGGGCAGCGCCGGCGGTTTCGTGAAATTTGGCATCGACCCTCAGGAAGACGCGATGCGGAACGGCGACATCGACGCGGCCCGGGAGCCCGAGAGCCATCAGGGGATCCTGCGCACGGCCGATCCGTCGGGCGAGGTCGTCGAAACGCGCATTCCGTCTGTCCGCGGGCACTGGGACCGGTACTACGCCAACATTGCCGGGCATCTCCTGCACGGCGAACCGCTGGCGGTCACCGCGGAGGAGGCCCGCGAGGTCGTGCGGGTGCTCGAGGCCGCGGTCCGCTCAGCGCGCGATCATACGATGGTGGAGGGCACGTGGGGATCCTGAGCCGGCGACACGGCTCACGGATTCCCCGCCGGAGATCGACCTCGTGCTCATCGACTGTCCCGTCTGCCGGCATCCGATCCGGGTCGTGGACCTGCGGCCGGGACGGTTCACGCCCATGTGCCCGCGGTGCGAACGGCCGTTTCAGATCATTGTCCCGGAGGCAGGGGCCGCACCCCTCGTGAGCGGCCTGCAAGACAGCCTGGTCGCCATTCCCGTGCCCCTCGGGACCCCGGCACCGGGACCGGCGCCGGCGGCGGCCGCGCCGGACAACGCGGGCACGGACTGGCCCGTGTCGCCCGGAGAGGTCGAAGCACCGTCAATGCGGCCAGCGCCCTTGCCGTCCGGCATCCCCAGGCTGCTCGCAGGCTACGTGGTTCTCAGGCTCATGGGCCACGGACCGCGCGGCGCGTGGTGCTGGCGCAACGGCTCGCCCTGGCTGGGCGGTCGGTGATCAAGCTGCTTGCGGTGGAGCGAGCGGCCGACCCCATCTTCCTGGCCCATTCCACGCGCGAGGCGCTGGCGGCGTCCCAGGTCGGGCACCCGAACCTGGTGCCACTGCAAGCGCTGGGCGGCGGTCAGGGTGTTCAGCACGCCGCCCTGGTTCACGTCGCTGGCAGGTCGGCCGCCGAGGCGCTGGAGTCGCGGCGGGCACTGAGCCCTCACCTGGCCGGTGTGATGGTGCTCCAGGCCGCCCGCGGGCTGGCCGCCGCCCACCGCCAGGGTCTTTGCCACCGCGACGTCAAGCCGGCGAACCTGCTCCTCGGCGCTGACGGACGGGTGCTGGTCGATGACCTGGGCCTGGAGATGACGCCCTCGCTGGCCGCGGCACTGGAGGCGCGCGAGAACGCTCGCCGGGGCGAGCGCAGGTCCGCGGGCGCGGCCAGGGCCGACGGGAGCGACGCCTCCGCCCGCATCCATCCCGCGGCCGGGACGCCCGCCTACATGGCACCCGAGCAGGCGTCTGATCTCTTGGCGAGCGATGCGCGCGCGGATGTCTACGCGCTGGGGGTCACATTCTACCAGCTCGTGACCGGCCGCTTACCGTTCCCCGGGGAGAACGCCGTCGAGCTGATGCGCCGGCACAGCGAGGAAGAGCCGGTGCCGCCCCGCGAGTACGTTCCCGCCCTGCCGGCGGCCCTCTCGGATGTGATCCGCACGATGATGGGCAAGCGCGTCCAGGAGCGTTATCCCAGCATGGCCGTCGTGATCGACGTCCTGGAAACGGCTCTTGGCCTGCGGACCCAGCAGGCCGCCGATCAGCTCCAGGACCTGGGCCAGGCCGTCCAGCAGGCCGCACGCGACCTGGTCTCTTCGCCGCGCCGGCGGCTGCGCACCTGGGTCGTTGTCCTGAGCGCAGCGGTCTTGGGCAGTTTGAGTGCCCTGCTGCACTTTGGCCTGGGTCTCGGCGGGCCGGCGCTGGGGATTCTTGGCTTCGGCGCCGTGACCGCCATCGTGACGCTGACCGCCTCGGCCGTCGTGCAGGGTGCCCCCTGGCTCCGCCTGGCGAGCGAGCTGCTGCCGGCGCTGGGGCCGCGCGGCGCGACCATCTCGCTGCTGGCGGCCGCGGGGTTGCTCTGGGCCTGGTCCGTCTGGGGCGGGCCGTTTCCCTGGTTCCTGCTGATCTGTGTTGCCGGCCTGGCCGGGGCGTTTCTGCATTTCCTGGATCGGCCGCTGGCGGCCGAGCGCGCACAGCGGCTTGCGCCTCTGGCTGAACAGATCAGGTTGTTGCGGATTCGCGGCCACGACGAGGTGGCACTCCGCGCCGAGGTGTCGCGCCAGGCAGGCGCCTGCCGGCGTCAGCTTCTGGAACGTCTCTTCGGTCCAGAGGCCAATGGCCCTTCCGGACCGTACCGCCAGCAACCGGCCACCGGCCTTGCGTTCTGGCGCGGGGCAGCCCGGGCGAGGCGTTTTGCCGGTTCCTGGAGCGGTGCCTCGAGGCGCGTCGCGATCGGCATCACGCCCGGCTCGTGCAATGGGTCGAGGAGCAAAGGCTGGAGGCCGGCGGGCTGAACCTGCTCACGGCCCGCCGCAGGGCTCAGCGCGTGGCCAAGGCCATGATGCTCACCATCGTGCAGTGGAGAGAGGAGCAGCAACTTCTCGGCGCGGGAGCGGACCAGGCGAGCGGCCCGGGTCCGCCACTGCTGGACCGGCTGAAGCATGCCGCGCGGCAACCCGAGCCGGTCCTCGAGCCGCACGAACCGCGGCCCGGCACATTCCTTCGCCGCATCGACGCCTGGGCCGGCCTGGTGCTGGGCCGCGGCCTCAGGTTCCTGATGGCGGCCGCCTTGCTGGGACTCCTCGCTGTCTGGCTCGACGCCCGGGGCATCATCACCGCTGGCCAGGTGCGGGAACAGGCCGAGCACGTGCGGCAGGTCTGGCACAGGGCTTCGGTCTCGGCCGACCCGAAGATCTTGCTGGAGCTGCGCTGGAAGATTCCGATCGACTGGCGGCGTTTGCAGGAGCCGCTCGAGCTGGACTGGCTGCCGGCGGGACCATGGCAGACGGTTCGCGGGATGAGCCTGGCCGGCGCGGCCATGATCCTGCTGCTCTCGCTGCGGTCGACACGCAAGCGGACGGGCTTCCTGGCTCTGCTTGGAGCGGGCATTGCCCTGGCGGGCGCTGAGCTGGGACTGACGGTCCCCGGGTCCGGCTTCGGGCTCGGGGAACACGGAGCCTGCCTGGTGCTGGGATCCGGCGTGTTCCTGCTCGATCTTCTGATACCGAAGCGACAACAGGCTGCCTGAATCCGATCCGTATTGCCGAGGAGCAATGGAAATGCAGCGCGATCCAGGAGATGTCAGGCAGGTCGCAATGGTGATGGCGGTCATCCTGCTGGTCCTGGTGGCGTTCTCCTACTGGTGGGAGAAGCGGAAGGCCGCGCGGCGGGCGGCGACGTCGAAACCCATCTCAGGCAAGGGCGCCGCAACCGCTCCGGTCATGATTCGAGGCCGCTTCATCGTCGCTTTCCTCGCGGTTCTTGGCCTGGTCTGGCTCCTGCTCGCGAGACGCCCGCCACATGCCGCGCGCGTCGCCCGCCCTCCGTCCGCCCTCCCGGGCTGGATGATCGTGGTGCTGGTCCTGACGCCGGTTGCCCTGTACTTGCTCTGGATTGGCATCAAAATCCTCCGCACCTACGACCGGGCCATGATCCGCGCACTCGAGAAGGCCAATGCCGGCGATCGCGAGGGAGCGCTGGCCGATATCCAGGAGGCGATCGACGCCAGGGGGATGAGCGGCCCGCGCGCTTACGCCAAGGGCATCGTGCACTTGCTCCGCGAAGAATGGGACGACGCGACGAGTATGATGCAAGAGGCCAGCAGCCGCGGTTACGACCGGCATACCTGTGAGATGACCAGGGTCTTGATCCACTACCGGTCGGGCCGTCCTGAAGAGGCGCTGACGATGCTCCGGGAGCTTTACAGACAGCAGCCGAGCAACCTCATCCTCGGCTGCAACCTGTGTCAGGTCCTGTGCGACCTGAGACACCCCGAGGAAGCCGCGAGAGTCCTTTCCAGAGTCGAAGAAGAACGAAAGAAGACCAGGTACATCGGCAAGGGAGGCGAGCAAATCGATGGCCAGATCGAAGGCTGCCGGACCCGGCTGGACGGCAAGAAGCCCGAGGGCTTCGCGGGTCTGGATGAGCTCTGACCTGCTGCCCTGAATGCGTCTTTTGAGCGTGGCTCTATCGGCGCGAGGCGCGCCGCCTTGCCAGCAGGAAGGCCTCGAACCCGGCGAACAGGAAAATCATCGCGCCGGCTGCCAGCGCGATCGCCGAGGAGACACGCAGGCCGGTGGGTCGGTACACGAAATCGACGCGGCTTGGCCCGCGGCCTTCCAGCCGGACCGACTGCACACCCAGCTCGGCGCGCGCAACCGGGCGCTCCGCCAGGCCGTTCACCGAGGCCATCCAGCCGGGGTAATACGTCCGGTGGATCACCAGGTCGCAGGTCCCGTCATGCTCCACGACGGCCGTGCGGCCATCCCACGAGAGCACGCTGGCGGTCGTGGCCAGCGGCCCGGGGGCGGGCGGAGGCTGATCGCCGGCGCGATACCACACCGCCTGGCGGTCCTGGTCAAAGCTCACCCCCGAAACCAGGGCACGCTCGGAAGGAGCCGTGCGAACCCGGATGGCCGCGCGGGCCGTGGGAAAGGGATCGGCATAGCGCACCAGTCTCCAGCGCGGGTGGGCGGGAGCGCCCGGTGGCTTGTAGACCACGCGGTCGAGCACGGAATCCTCAGATTCCAGCAGGATCTCCGCCTTCGAGGGATCGACCGGGCCATCCCAGATGCCGTGGGTCGTGCCGTAGCGCGCCAGCCTGGCCGCGCCGGCCGCCGAGAAGGCGTCCGACCGGCGCGTGGCCAGCTCGAGCTCGGGGTGGGGCGGCGGGGCGGCCAGGCCCGTGTAGGGGAACAGAGGAGTGGCGCCGGCGAATACCGGAAGGTTGTGGACGAGGCCCGCGACCCGAGCGCCGTCCGGTTCAGCCGCCAGCCGGGCCAGCACCGCGCTCTCTTCCGGGAGATGGACCGCCCAGCCCCAGACCGTCGTCGAAGTGTAGTAGAGGACTCCCAGCTCGGCGGCCGTGGCCAGCAAGAGCAGCCAGAAGCCGATCCGCCCCCGGCGCCAGGCGAGCAAGAGCACCGAAGCACCGACCCAGCAAAACGCGGCCATCGCGATCACGAGCAGGAGCCGCGTGCCGCCCAGGATGCGCTGGTGCTCGGGCCGGAGCGACCAGTAAGCCGTCCAGGCCATGGCCGCCAGCGCGCAGGTCCAGGCGAGGGCCATGCCGCGCCGGATTGGCACCGGCTCGGCCGCACGGTCGAGCCCGGCCCCGGCAAACAGGCTGAGGCCGAGGCTGGAGATCAGGACATAGCGCCCGGGCGCCCGGAACCAGCCCAGGCCGGGTACCTCGAGCAGCCAGGCGTACGCCTGCGGCCAGGCGCGGGGCAGCATGGCCAGCAGCACCGTGACCGCGATGATCCAGCCCCAGGGAGCGAGCCGCCCGCCGCGCCGGCCTGCCGCAACCGCCACGAGGGCAAGCAGCAGGGGGAGCGTACCAATATAGAAGCAGGCTTCAAAACCGGAGGTTCCCTGCGCGTACCAGTAGGGGGCCTCACCGCCCCCCGGGATCCCGCGCACCATGGCGGGAATGGCCAGCTCGGCCCAGTGCGACGGCGGAAAGGCGAAGAATGCCAGCTCCGCGAAGGGCCGGCGCGTGAACCCGACAAACCGTGCCAGTTCCCAGCTCGCCGCCAGTTGCACGCTTGCCAGCGCGGCGCCCCAGCACAGGGCCAGCACCAGGCCGGCGAGCCTGCTCCAGGGACGTCCGTCCGCGACAATCCTCCAGGTTCCAATCGCCACGACCAGCGCGGCGGTCCAGAACTGCAATTGAAAGTGGCCGAGCGTCAACTGGCAGCCCCACAGAACGGCCAGCAGCAAGACCCCCGAGCGGCGGCCCTCCCGGACATACCACTCACCCGCCAGGAGGATGGCAACGAGATACGGCAAGGCCAGGTAGAACGGCTCGTGCGTGGAGTGGATGGCCTGGAAGCCGCAGAACACGAACGCCAGTGCGGAGATCATCGCGCCGCGGGGCGAAACCTGGAGGTACCGCGCATAGGTATAGGTCATGAGGGCGAGCGCGACATGGTGCGTCCACATCCCGAGCCGGTACGCCGTGGAGACGCTGAAGAGCCGGTACAGGAACCAGTTGAGGGGGTAGAACGCCGCCACGTGGCTCTCGGCCAGAAGTGGAATGCCCAGGCCGAAGCGGTCGCTCCAGAATGGCAGCGTTCCGCTGGCGAGGAAGCGCGCGAGCACCAGCTTGAGGGGCCGATAGAGCCGGTCGGGGTCGCCGCCCACGGGCTCGAACCCAACAAGCAATCCCCCAAGAATGAGCCCTGTTAAAACGGCGACGAGGGATGCGGGATGGAGCAGCCGGCGGGGAATCAATGCAGTCACGCCGGCATCCTGTCGCGTACAGGGACGAAACCGGGCTGCGGCGAATCCGGCTCTCCCGGATTTGTTTTTGCGGATCTCCGCCGGAGAATCCTGGTCCCAACTGCGAGAGATTATCGTAATTTGTTATAGATGCAAGGCGAAATGCAATAGAGGATTGGTCTTTGATGGCATTGACCCGGTTCGACGCAGCGACGGCCATGTCCGGTCCGGGGCCTTCCGTGCCTTGACCGCATGGTCCGGACACCACCCGCCTTGAAACACGAGCCCGACCCAGGGACGATGCCGGCGACATTTCAACGAGGGCAGCTCCCATGATTGAAATCACTTGCCCTGCTTGCGGCGCGGGAGGACGTGCTCCCAACGACAAGGTTCTGACGCGGTTGGTTTGCCGGAAATGCCTGAAGATCTTTCACGTGACCCAGTCCGGAAAATCGGTACTGGGCGAGCCGCCCACGATGGGGCAGACGCACCCGTCCGGCACTCACCACGCCCATCCAGACCCCACCCAGAAGGTCGACCAGTGGTTTGATCGCGCTTCCCGGCGGCTCTTCTCTCCCGTCACCCTGGTGATGGCCGCGGTCGTGCTGCTTGGGGCCGTCCTGGCCGGGTTCTTCAGCGCGGGCCGGAAGGAGACGCTTCAGGACCGCGTTGTCAAGGTGGCCAGGGCCACGGTCGAGGGCGATCTGCGAACCGTGAAGGAGCTTGCGGCCGACGGTACGGAGACGGACGTCGATCTCTGGTACGTGGAACTCCGGCCTCAGTGTGACGCACTGCGAAAGAATCTCAACGGCACCAACAAGCTCGCGGTCGAAACCGCGTTCAAGCCCAAGGAGCCCGGGCAGGACTGGGTCGAGGTGGTCGCGCAGGTGAGTATCCAGGAGGACACGGTGCGCAAGGCAACCAGCTTGCCGGACGCTTCCGAGAACTCGGCACCTCCCATGACACCCGTCACGCTGGCCATGATCTGGCGTTCCGCTGGCTGGGGCGGCTGGCAGCTGGACGGCCGGCGCACCCAGGAAATTGCCAAGGTGGCCCAGCCCTGATTGATCTCCGGGCGCCGGGGTGTTCTGGCCACGGGCTGCGGGCACGCCGCTTGAATCGAAGTGCTGGGGCCGTGGCAAGATGTGGCTAAACATGCAGGCGTGCTCCGACTTGACGAGCTCGTCCGATCCCGCTACGATGACGCCGGTTTCCGGCAACGTGCTCTCGCGGGGAGAGATCGGCCGCTTCGTGTCCGTTGAGATTGCCCGGCGGGTTCCGCTGGTCTGCCCGTCTTGAACCGGGGTCCGCCATCCCGATCGGGAACGAGTCGAAGCATGCCGGCAAGGTCAGCCGCGGCCCTTGACGCCGAGCACGCCGCCGGGCCTTGATCGCTCGGCCAAAACGGTGTCAGAGCGGCGAGAGCGCGAGCGAGGAATGGTTCGCTCTGGCTCTCTCAGTCCGGCTCGTACCCGGAGCCGCCTGCGCCGGCGTGCCGCTGTCGGGGCATTCTTTCGAATCCGTGAGCAGGGAGTCTGGCCCATGCCGCCGTTCGACGATCTCCCGGAAGTCGTCACCACCGCCGTGCCGCTGGCGCCCTTGATCTGGTTTCGCCTCGGCGGGGCGGCCGCCTATTTCGCCAGGCCGCGGACGCTCGAGGATCTGCTCGCTGTCTTGAAGCTGCGCGGGACGCATCGCTGCCGGTGAAGATCCTGGGGGGCGGCTCCAACGTCCTGGTGCAGGACGGCGGTGTGAATGCCCTGGTGATCCACCTGGAAAGCCCCTTTTTTTCCGACGTCCGCATCACCGGCAACGTGGTCGCGGCGGGGACGGCCGTGCCGCTGACGGCCTTGATCTCGCAGAGCGCCCGTGCCGGCCTTTCCGGCCTGGAGGTGCTGACCGGTATTCCAGGTACCGTCGGCGGCGCCCTGCGCGGCAATGCCGGCAGCCGCCAGGGAGCCATCGGCCAGTTCGTCCGCCGGGCCACGGTGCTGGACCACGCCGGCGAGATCCAGGTCCGGGAACGCGATGATCTGAGCTTCGCCGATCTGGAGTCCAACCTTGACGAACCGGTCATCGTCTCCGCGGAGTTCGAGCTGCGGCGTGAGGAGCCCGAGGCCGTCGTGGCGCGGATGCGGCGCATCTGGATCGTCAAGAAAGAAAACCAACCCTATGGCCACCAGTCCTCGGGGTGCATCTTCAGGAACCCCACGACGGATATCTCCGCGACCGCCCTGGTCGATCAGGCCGGGCTCAAGGGAGCCCGCTTCGGCGGGGCCGAGGTCTCCGACCGCAACCCGAACTTCATCTTCGTCCACCCGGGCGCCAGGGCGTCCGACGTCCTGCACCTGATCGACGACATCCAGCAGCGCGTCTGGCAACAGTTCGGCTATGAGCTGGAACTGCAACTCCAGGTCTGGTAAACCGATAGGATTCCATGACGGAGCGTGCGTTGGGCCAGCGCCGCGGACGGCATTCCCACGCGGAGCATGGGAACGAGGAACTCGAAGGGCGTAAGAGGCTTGCGGCGAACTTGTTCCCACGCTCTGCGTGGGAACACCGGGCTGGACTCACTACGTCCCAGGTATTTCCCAGCCGCAGCACTGGCCCGATCGACGCTCTGCGTCCCAGGCATTTCCCAGCCGCAGCGCTGGCTCGATCGCTGCCTCCACTCAACTTATTCTGTTTTAAGGGTATTGGGACCAAGGATGATGGCGTACCGCGAACCACCTCGTATCGCTGTGCAGGACGCGCAGGGGGACGGAGTGGCCGACGGCGTGGAACAGCGTCCCCGGCGCCGGCGCTTCGACTTTGTACGCACCCAGCGCCAGCTCGATCTGCCGCGCGTCGTGATCGCGCTGGGCCTGTTGCTGGCGATCGTGGGGGCCGTCCTCTACCTGGCCACGCAGGCCGCGCGCGGAACGATGCGCTGGCTCCAGCAGCAACCTCAGTACCAGCTCCGGTTCCATGAGATCGAGCTCTCCAATCCGCCGCCGGATTGGTTCCGCGGCGGCGCCACCGCGTTCCTGCGCCAGGTCAGGGAGCAGTGCAAGGAAGCGGAAGTCCTTCCCCTGCTGGCCCTGGAGCCGCAGCGGATTGATCGGGATTTCCGGCTCTTCCCCTGGGTCGAGGACGTTCTGCGCGTCGAGTATCCGCCCGGGGGCGTTGCCGTCTCCCTCGTCTACAAGCAGCCGGTGGCCGTGATCCCGTTTCCGCGCGGAGAGTTCGTGGTCCTGGACCGCCACGGGGTCATCTTGCCGCTCGGGGACATTGATCTCGAGAAGCTGGGCCCCCTGATCACGATCACGGGCGCAGGGCTCGACCAGCCTTCACCAGCGAACCGCCCGGGCTTGCCCTGGAAGTCCTCGGCCCCCGAGCTCGAAGGGCCAAGACTGGCGCGCTCGGTTGCCACGGCCGCCCTGCTCGCGGGTTTCTTCCAGCACCCGGACCGTACCGCCCAGGCCGCCCTGGCGCCGGCCCTGCGCATCAAGGCCATCGTGATCACCGACCCGCGCGGCCTGTTCGTCCTGACTGTCGAGGGTGCCATGATCTTCTGGGGCGAGGGCCCGGGATCGGAAACCAGCGGCAACCTCAGCGCCGAGGAAAAATGGAACTTGATGACCCGGTGGGCCGCCACGGTCTCGCCCCGGGTGCTATCGAAGCGGGATTTCTGGGCGTTTTTCCATGGAGACCTGAAACCCGTGAAAACCGAGTGATCCCGGTGCGGGCCTTGCGCGAATCGGTTCAAGCTCGGGACATCCGCTCGATTGGATGTCCTGTTAGGTTAAATGTCCGGTGAGGTCGGCCGTCGAGCCCGCTCATCGGCGCAGGCGGCTCGAAGAGTCAGTCATTGCCAGGTGCCGGTCGCTGCCGGGAGAAGAGGAGTTCGTGCACCATGTCCAACCGCCTTGGTCTGATGTGGATGAACCGGGTCTCACAACTGAGCGGGCCCACGAATACCGGCCGCTTCAGCCGGTTTGCCTTGCTGGTTCCACGCATCAATGCGCTGGAGCCAGAAATCGAGGCGCTGACGGACGATGAGCTGAAGCAGCGATCGCACGACCTGCGGCTGCGCGCGGCAGGGCGATTCACTGAACTCTTTGCTGGTCGAGGCCTTCGCGCTGGTGCGCGAGTCCGCCAAGCGGTCGATCGGCCAGCGCCATTTCGATGTACAGGTCCTGGGCGGGATCGCCATCCACAATCAGTGCATCTCCGAGCTCGAGACCGGTGAAGGCAAGACGCTGGTCGGCACCATGCCCACCTTCTTGAATGCGTTGCCCGGTAAGGGTGTCCACGTGGTCACCGTGAACGATTACCTGGCCCGCCGCGACGCCGAGTGGATGACTCCGATCTACAACCGGCTGGGGATGACGGTCGGCTGTATCCAGACCGGCCAGTCGGACTCCTCGCGCCGGGAAGCCTATGCCAGCGACATCACCTACGGCACCAGCAAGGAGTTCGGCTTCGACTTCCTGCGTGACGAGCTGAAGCGGCTCCAGCTTGGCGATACGCACCGCAAGTCCTTCGAGCAGGTCTTCCTGGGCAGCGGGAACCATGCGCAGGGCGAGCTGCCGGTTCAGCGTACGCACTACTACGCTGTGGTGGACGAGGCCGACAGCATCCTCATCGACGAGGCCCGAACCCCGCTCATCATCGGCGCCAATAACCAGCCCACGCAGGAAGAGGCGGCGGCGTACTTCGGGGCGGACCAGCTTGCCGCCACCCTGGTCCGCGTGAAGGATTACAAGTACGACCCGCTGGAGCGCAAGGCGGAGCTGACCGCGGTCGGCCGGCGCAAGGTTCAGGCCCGCGGCGCTCACCCGGCCTTCGTCACCCTGACGGTGGACGGGCTCTACGAGTATGTCGAGCGCTCCCTGCGCGCCCAGATTGCGTACCTGCGCGACCGCGACTACGTGGTGCACGAGGGTGAGATCGTCATCGTCGACGAATTCACCGGCCGCATGATGCCGGGCCGGCAGTGGCAGGACGGCCTGCACCAGGCGATCCAGGCGAAGGAGAAGCTGGAGATCACCCTCGAGACCATCACCGCGGCCCGGGTGACGGTCCAGGACTTCTTCAAGCGTTACCAGAAGCTGGCCGGAATGACCGGTACGGCCACCTCCGACGCCCCCGAGCTGCGGCGGATTTACAAGGTCGGCGTGATGAAGATTCCCACCAACCGACCGTGCCGCCGGGTCTGGCTGCCGGATCGGATCTTCTCCACCGAGGAAGAAAAATTCCGGGCCGTCGCCGACCAGATCATCGAGTGGAACAAGCGGGGCGTACCGGTGCTCGTCGGCACCCGCTCCATCGAAAAATCCGAGAAGCTGAGCCGCCTGCTCGGCGAGGGTGGCATCGAGCACCAGATCCTCAACGCCAAGAACCACGAGATCGAGGCCCAGATCGTGTCTCAGGCCGGACAGCAGGGCAAGGTCACGGTCGCCACGAACATGGCCGGCCGCGGTACCGACATCAAGCTGGGCGAAGGCGTGGCGGCACTCGGCGGCCTGCACGTGATTGGCACCGAGCGTCACGAATCGCGGCGCATCGACCGCCAGCTCTCCGGACGCTGTGCCCGCCAGGGCGACCCCGGGTTCGCCCAGTTCTTCATCTCGCTCGAGGACGAGATCATCGAGGCGTTCGGCGAAAAACCCGCCGCCCGCATCCGCAAGCGCTACGCCGGCCGCGGCGAGCTCACCAGCCTGCGCATGCGCCGGCTTTTCGTCGCGGCGCAGCGAAAGAAAGAGCGGCAGCACTTCAAGGACCGCAAGCTGCTCATGCACTATGAGAAGCAGCGCGCCGAGATGCGCCGCAACATGGGGCTGAACCCGGTGCTGGGCTGAGCGCCGCGCCGGCGGCCGCGGAACTCAAAGCCAGTCTCCAGGGCCCGTCTATCCGCTCAGCAGCCTCAGGTACTTCCGGACGTCGTCTTTCAGGTCGCGATCCATCCTGGTGAGAGCCCCGAGCGTCTTCTCCGCGATCGGGATGCGGTCGCCAGGCTGCCGCGCACCCCGGAGCGCTTGCAGGTACTCCCTGAAGCGTGCCTGCCGCCCGCGCGCGCCCAGCAGAGAGTGCACGAGCACCCAGCTTTCCGCATAGGCGAGCTGCTCGGTTCGAGCCTCGAACGCGCGATCGTCGGCGAGCAGATCGCCCACGGAGATCCAGTCCGTTGCCTCGCGCAGCGCCTCCAGCCTGGCCCGATTGACGGCGCCGATGGCACTCTTCGCCTTCGGCCGCCAGAGCTCCACGTAGGTGGCAAGGCCCTCCGAGATCGACACCGGCGGCTGCGCGGCGCGGCTCAGCATCCCGCAGTTGAAGCTCAACTGGTGGGCTGTCTCATGCACCAACGTGAACATATTTACGCGCTCGGCGGACTCGCCGATCTCGTCACGCTGGCTGCGGAAATCGAAGACCACGAGCCGGTTGGTGTCCAGATCAAAGTGACCGCCCTCGAACTTGCCGGGCTCCTTCCCCTGGAAAGCCGCGTACGAGAGACGATCCTTGAGCACGATCATGGTGAGCGGGCGTTCCGGGTAGTCCAGCGTGAAGCCGCGGCCCCGGAAATGAGCCAGAAAGGCCTCGCCGAGCGACTCGCAGATGGCCAGGGCGTCTCGCTGATAGCCGTCCGGGGCGTCTCCCACCGAGAGAAAGTGCCGGCTCCTGGCGTGCCGCAACGGGCCAAGCCCAGCGGCCCTGGCCTGTGCTTCCACCGCGGAGACCTCGTGCAGTGCGTCGTCGTCCCGCTTCGACCCGGGCGCCTGCGCCGCGAAGACGGAACCGGCCGCAAGGCTCGGGATCGTGGAGACGGCCATCCTCAGCAGCGTTCTGCGCGACGACAAACCGGGTGTTGGTTCAGACACAGCCGGACCTCTTGCAGCCAGCCAGATGAGCCAGAGCCCCGGAGCCCGCCGGGAGCCGATTCCTCATTATACGCGGAAGCCGGCTGCCGGAAGGCCATGCGCCGCAAAAGCCGCCCCGCCGCGCCTTTCGTGGCTCAGGCCTTTCGTGGCTTGAGGCGCTCGTGGCTCAGGGCGTAGAGACCGGCGTGGGGACCGGTGCGGAATACGCGCTCAGGAACTGGGGCACGGAGACTCCCACCCCGGGCAGGGCCCTCCAGCTACTCTGTCCCGGCCTGGTTTGAGCCATGCAGGCCCAGTGGCCGACCTGTGTCCCGGAGGAGGTGGAGGAGAACATCTGGTTCTCCATCGTCCACTGACCGTGCGGCCGGATCATCACGCCATAGCCTTCAACGCTGCTTGCCGACGACGTGAACATGAGCAGCACGCGGCCCTGCGGAGTCACCGAGCCGACCAGGGCGGAGCTCGTCGGCGCAGCCGTGCCGAACTGGGTCACGGTCTGGCCCCAGAAGTATCCGGAACGATACCCGGTGATGTGGTAGACGGTCTGGTCAAGCACGGGAACGAGCGTGCCCGTGCCGGTATTGTAAATCGTCGCGGGCAGATTCGGAGTCGGAACATACCAGTAGGTATTCGCCAGCCAGGCCCAGCGTGCGGCCGTGGGTGCCGGCAGGCCGCGCGAGTGGCTCGTGGAAAGCTCGGCCGCCCGGCCGGTGAGGATGGCTCGGGGAGCGCTGGAAAGCAGCGTGCGTCCCTCGAGCGACTCGACTCCGGGCACAATGCGGCGTCTCCGGTCGAAACGGTGGCGGGCCATCGGGAATTGTCCTTGGGGATCTGAGAGCCAGTCGGGTGCTCCGCTTGACCGGCTCCGGGTCACGAATCCGAGAAAGCCTAGAACAGGATTTGAAGCGGCCTCAAAACCGTGATCCGCGCCCCGCCGAGATGACATAACTCCGATCAGTGAATTGACCTCGGCTTGCATGCGCCGTAAATTGGTGAAGCTTCCGCAAGAGGTAATGACCTCGCAGAAACGCTCCGAATCGTTGAGGTGACCGCGCCATGACTGCCCGTGACCGACAGCCACCTTTCTACCTTGGCATCGACCTCGGTGGAACGAACATCAAGAGTGGCGTGGTCGACGACGTGGGCCAGCCGCTCAGCTCCGTGAGCCAGGAGACCGAGGCCGAGCGGGGACCGGAGGTCGGTATCGCCAACCTGGCCGAAGCAGGGCGCCGGGCGGTGGCGGCCAGCGGCGTCTCGTGGGACGACATCACGGGAGTCGGGCTGGGTTCGCCCGGCACGATGGACCTGCCCAGCGGCATGCTGCTGGAGCCGCCCAACCTGCCGGGCTGGAACCACCTGCCGATACGCGACCTGCTGGCGAAGGAACTGAAAAAGCAGACCGTCCTTCAGAACGACGCCAACGCCGCGGCCTACGGCGAGTACTGGGCCGGCGCCGGGCGAAACACGCGCAGCCTGGTGCTGTTCACGCTGGGAACCGGCATCGGCTGCGGGATCGTCGAGGAGGGCCGCATCATCGAGGGCCGCCACAGTCACGGGGCCGAGTGCGGCCACATCATCATCCAGATGCAGAACGCCCGCCAGTGCTCCTGCGGGGCCTACGGCCACCTGGAAGCCTATGCCTCGGCCACCGCCCTGGTGAAGCGGGCGATCGAGGCCCTGGAGCACGATCCCTCCCCCAGCCAGCTGCGCACCATCCCGGCCGACCAGCTCACCAGCCGCGCCGTCGACCAGGCCGCCGTCGCCGGTGACCGCCTGGCCGCTCGCCTGATGCGAGAGACGGCCCGCTACCTGGCCGTGGGCACCGTTTGCCTCATGCACACCATCGACCCGGATATCATCCTTTATAGTGGCGGCATGATCGCCGCGGGCCAGTCGTTTCTGGAAGACGTCCGCAACGACATCGCTGCCATGGCTTTTCCCACGCTGGCGGGCAAGGTCCGCATCGAGTACGCCGCGCTCGGTGCCGACGCCGGCTTCATCGGCGCCGCGGGCTGCGCGCGCATGGCCTTCGGCAAGGGCCGCTGAACGCCGCCGGAGGCCCTCCGGCCACGCACACGCGGGCACACGTCCGTCTCCCGCGGCCCGGGCCCACCGGCGAGGCCCCTCACACGGTTCAGTAGGCGTCGGCCGAGATCACCTCGCCCCCGTTCCGGCTGCCGAGCGCCTGCCAGGTGGCCACGTTGATCGAGTCCTTGATGAACTGGACATGGCCGTCGGCCAGCAGCGAGTTCACTCCGCCGGGGTGCCTGCTGCGCGCGGCGATGTTCAGCGACAGCCAGTTCCAGAACGGATCGGAACGGGTGCTGTGCGGCAACCCTCCCCGGCAATCCGGAAGCTTGTTGTTGGGCGGTCGCAGGTGGTTGTACATGCTGTGCCCGGGGGCCCCGTAATGCCAGCGCACGCCCCGCGTGGCCTGGAACTGGGTGGTACTGGAGGGCAGGCTGAGGCAGAGCGACTGGTAATCGGCGTCAGAGCTGATGGGCGGAGCGACACTGCTGTTGTTCCCCGTGATCAGGAACACCCCCAGCGGATCGTTGGCGAAGGTCGACGTCGGAGTCGACCGGATCGTTTCCGTCGCCAGCACCGTGTTCGACAGACCGTCGGTGATCGACGCCGGGCTCATCCGTGAGTTCTCGTAGAACGTTCCGTTCGGCACGCCGAAGAGCGGGGGCACAGGGGTCTGCACCACGGAATAGGTATTTCCTGTGTTCACATTGTAATTATGGGTGGCGAACTGGGCCCCGCCCACCGTGACCAGCACGGCATCCGAGTCGGAAGGGCAGATCAGCGTCGTCAGGAATGACTCGAAGCCCGTGGAATTGGAGGCGGA
This sequence comes from uncultured Planctomycetaceae bacterium, assembly GCA_963833985.1. Taxonomy (GTDB): domain Bacteria; phylum Planctomycetota; class Planctomycetia; order Isosphaerales; family Isosphaeraceae; genus Aquisphaera. Next base: position 1,837,669 of record CAWIAD010000001.1, on the reverse strand, counting down.
CAGCGTGTCGGTGTCGGGCGGCAGGTTGAAGTTGAACGAGTTGAAGATCTGCGTCTGATCCAGCTCTGGTAATAGCTGTGCGTACGTGCCCCAGCAGTTGCCCCGGCCGGCGATATGCGTGTTGAAGCGCCCCGGCGGAAACACATTGGTCGTGCTCAGGTAGTTGTGCATCGCCAGGCCGATCTGTTTCAGGTTGTTCACGCACTGGGCCCGCGCGCCGCCTCACGCGCGGCCTGTACGGCGGGCAACAGCAGCGAGATCAGCACCGCGATGATCGCGATCACCACCAGCAACTCGATGAGGGTAAAGCCACGGGTACGTCGAATCTTGCGCATGGTCGGTACCGGCTCGGGGGGTGAAGTCTGGCGTCGTTCTGATACAATCCTGGCCGTTGTTGACACGATCATGTCGGCAGCCACTATAACCAGTGGGCCGGCGGAGGGCAACCAGGACTCCGCGGGCGGCCGCGCGGTATGCTGCGGATGTGAGGACCCTGGAAACTCGGAGACCCGAGGCCGGCGACACGATCATGGCGCAGACACTGTCGATGAGAAGCCTGGTGCGGCAGGAGCGGATGCGGCGAGGGTGGTCGCAGGACGAGCTCGCCCGGCGCGCGGGGCTGTCGCGGGCCGGCGTCAGCGCCATCGAGATAGAACGGCTGGTCCCCTCGGCAGCCGCGGCCCTCGCGCTGGCGGCCGCCCTGGAGCGGCGCGTCGAGGACCTGTTCCAGCTACGCCCTGCGGCACCCACCCAGCGCGTCTGGGCGTGGCCGCCGGGCCGCGACCCGGCGCGGTTCTGGACGGTCGCGGACGAGGGCGTGGAGCGCCTCTACCCGGCCGAATCCACGGCGCTGGGGATGATCCCGCACGATGGCGTCCTCCGCGGCAACGTCCGCGGCATCGGCAGCGACCCCGAGCCGCTGGGCACGGCCACGGGGAGCGCACCGCCCACGCTGGTGCTGGCCACCTGCGACCCGGCCGTCGGGCTCCTGGCCCGGGCACTGGCGGAATCGGCGGGCATTCGCTTGCTGCCGCTTCTGCGATCCAGCCGTGCCGCCCTCGACCTTCTGGGCCGCGGCCTGGTCCATGCCGCTGGAGTGCATCTCAGCCGATCAACCGAGCTGGAGGGGCATTGCCGTGTGGTCCTTGCTGCTCTGGGAAGCGGATACAGCCTGCTGCGGGTGGCCCGCTGGGAGGAAGGGATCGCGCTGGCACCCGCGCGCAAGATCGGTTCGCTCCGTGCGGCCCTGCATGCGAATCTCTCCTGGGTGGGGCGTGAGGATGGCTCCGGAGCGCGGCAATGCCTGGACGAGGTGCTGGAGGGCCGCAAGCCGATGCCCCGGCGCCTGGCGTCCGACCACCGCGGCGTGGCCGAGGCGATTCGCAACGGCTGGGCCGACGCCGGCATCTGTTTGCGGCTCGTGAGCGAGGAGGCGGGCCTTCCGTTCTTCCCCGTGCGCGAGGAGTCCTACGACCTGTGCTTCCCCACGCGGCTCGCCGGCGACCCCCGCCTCCAGGCCCTCACCGCCGCCGTCCGCTCCACGAGCTATCGCCAGGCGCTGGGCGAGCTCCCCGGCTACGACAGCACGACCACTGGCCAGGTGCAGCAAATCGACGCCGAGTTGTAGGGTGCGTCCAGCGCAGCGACGACGCACCATCAGCCCTAAGGGCAATACCGTTGAAATAGCGATAAGTTGAGTGCAGGCAGAGGTTTGTCCCTCGTTCCCACGCTCCGCGTGGGAATGCCGTCTGCAATGCTCCGCGTCGATTGGGCGCGTGCCGAGGCTGGGAAATCCATGGAACGCTGAGCGTCCCGACCGGTGTTCCCACGCAGAGCGTGGGAACAAGTCTGTCGCAAGCCTCTTGCCCCTTTTCGTTAACGCTATTTCAACGGTATTGGGCCTAAGGGTAGTCCGCGTCCAGCGCCGCGACGACGCTCCAACGGGCACCACCATGTCACGCATCGCGGGGCGGGGCGGGGGGCTCGATGAGCAGGTCCTTGAGCTCAAGCTGGACGTCGCGGCGGCCGTTCCATTCGTTGATGCAGGGAGAAAAGACGATCGAGCAAGACACGCCGGGCACCAGCTCCCTGGCTTTCTCGGCCATGTTCCAGCCGATCGCCTTGACCTGGGTATTGCCCTGGGCGAGACGAAGCTGGACGTGGTTCTTGAGCTCGCCCACCAGCCGCGGCTCACCCTGGATGCGCACCCCGCTGGCCAGCATCAGGGGGCGCGGGTTGCCCATGCCGTGCGGCTCCAGCCGGCCGATCTCCTCGACGACGGGACGCGACAGGACGGCAAGGGGGACTTCGGCGTCGATCACCAGCACGCGTTCCAGTTGCTCGGGGGTCAGTGCACTCCGGCAACGCGCCTCGAACCGCTCGGCGAAGACCGGGAAGTGAGCCTCCGTCAGCTTGATGCCGGCGGCGGCCGCGTGCCCGCCGAAGCCGATCAGGCCCTCGGAGCAATCGCGAATGGCGTCATACAGGTTGAAGCCGGGGACCGAACGCGCCGAGCCCTGGGCGAACTCCTCGCCGAACGCCACGATCAGCGTGGGGCGATGGTAGTAGTCGACCAGCCGGCTGGCGACGATGCCGATGACGCCCGGGTGCCAGCCCTTCTTCCCCAGGACCACCGCGCCGCGCTCGTTCAGTCCGCCCGCATCGTGGATCATCGCCTGGGCCTCGGCGACGATCTCACGCTCGATCTCCTGCCGACGGCTGTTCACCAGGTTCAGCTCCTCGGCGATGGTCCTGGCCAGGCCGGCGTCCTCGGTCGTGAGCATCTCCACCGCCCTCATGGCGCGCTCCAGGCGTCCGGCGGCGTTGATCCGCGGCGCCAGGCTGAAGGCGACGCTCCCCGTGGTGAGCCGCGACTTCTCCAGGCAGCCCGCCACCTGCATGAGCGCATGCAGGCCGACGGTGGGCGATCCGGCAATGCCCGCCAAGCCGTGCCGCACCAGGATGCGGTTCTCGCCCTGCAACGGGACAACGTCGGCGATGGTCGCCAGCGCCACCATGCCCATGGCGCGGACGAGGTAATCGCGCAGGTGCGGAGAGGCCTTCTTGCCGTCGCCGAAGCTCTTGCAAACCTGCCAGGCGAGCTTGAACGCCACGCCCGCGCCGCAGAGGTCGGCACAGGGGTACACGCTGCCGGGTAGCCGCGGGTGCACCAGCACGTCGGCCGTCGGCAGCTCAGGGCCAATGGTATGGTGATCGGTGAGGATCAGCTCGATGCCCAGCTCGCGTGCCAGCTTCGCCTCAGCCACGGCCGAGATGCCGCAGTCGACGGTGACCACGAGCGGACGGGCGTGCTCTTGGGCCAGCTTGCGGAGGGCCTCGGCATTGACGCCGTACCCTTCCTCAACCCGGTGGGGAATGTAGTAGTGCACGCGGCGGGCACCGGCCAGGTGCAGGCAGGCCCACAGCACGCTGGTGCCGCAAACGCCGTCCACGTCATAATCGCCATAGATGACGATGGGCCGGTCATCCTGGATGGCCCGGACGATGCGCGCGGCCGCGTCGATGACGCCCGGCAGCGTCTCGGGGTCGTTGAGCTGGCCCAGCTTCGCGTCCAGAAAGGCGCGGGCGGCCTGCGGATCATCGATGCCCCGGTTGATGAGCAACTGGGCGGTGAGCGGAGCGATTCCGGCGGCCCGCGAGAGCGACGCGATCCGGTCCGAATCAAACGGCCTGGGCCGCCACCGCGTCGTCATCCGGCCCGGTTCTCCCACAGCCGACCCTCATCGATCGGTCCCACACCCCGGCCTGCGATCATCGTGTTGCGCCGCGCCAGGCCACGTCTCGTATCGTACCATATCCTATGGGATTAGAGCCAATACCGTTGAAATAGCGTTAACGAAAAGGAGTAAGAGGCTTGCGACAGGCTTGTTCCCGCGCTCTGCGTGGGAACACCGGTCGGGACGCTCTGCGTTCCCTGGATTTCCAAGCCTCAGCACTGGCCCCCGATCGACGCAGAGAGGCTGTGATTTTTTCGGAGATCCCCATTGTACTGAAAATGTGATCATGATATAATTCAGAACAGCGATGGCCCTCCGTCCTGCTGGCGTTTGCACCCACTCATCCCCGCGAGGCTCCCGTGACAATCCTCCCCCTGCTGCCGGACAACCTCCCCGAGCCCACCCCCGAGCAGGCCGCCAACACGCCCGGTCGGGGCAAACCCAGGCTTCGGGTCCCGCACCGCGATCAGGTTGAATTCACCTGGACCTCGCTCGACGATCGCCTCGATCCCGACTCTCAGGCCCGCGTCGTCTGGACCATGGTCTGCCGCCTGGACCACGACGCCTGGCTCGCCGACATCAAGGCCGTCGAGGGCCACGTCGGCCGCGACGCCACCGACCCCCGGTTGCTGGTCGCGCTCTGGGTGTTCGCCACCCTCAAGGGGGTCGGCAGTGCGCGCGAGCTGGAACGCCTCTGCAAGAACCACCTCGCCTACCAGTGGCTCTGCGGTGGCGTCTCGGTGAACTACCACATGCTCGCCGACTTCCGCTCCCAGGGAGGCGAGAAGTGGGACGAAATGCTCACCCAGATCGTCGCCACGCTCATGGACGAAGGCTTGGTCACCATGGAGCGGGTGGCCCAGGATGGCATGCGGGTGCGGGCCGACGCCGGTAAAAGTTCCTTCCGCAGTGGGGAGCGGCTCAAGGAGTTGCTGGCCGAGTCCGAAGCACAGGTCCAGGCGCTCAAAGAACTGGCTGAAACCAACCCTGACGAACTGTCGAAACGGCAGCGGGCCGCCTGCGCGCGTGCTGCGGCAGAGCGTCAAGCGCGGATCGAGGAGGCGGCACGCCATTGCGAGGAGTTGCGGCAGAAGAAAGAGAAAAGAAACAAGGGGAGAAAAGAGAAATCGTCCGAGGCGCGGCGCGTCGACCACCGATCCGGAGGCGCGGAACATCAACTTCAGCGACGGCGGCTATCGCCCCGCGTTCAACGTGCAGTTCGCCACCGACACGGCGACAGGCATCGTGGTGGGGGTGGACGTGACCAACGCCGGCACCGACAGCGAGGAAATGCCGCCGATGCTCGATCAACTGGAGACGCGTTACAACGACGTGCCGGATGAGATGCTTGTCGATGGTGGGTTTGCATCTTTGGACGCGATTGATGCGGTCGAGGAGCGTGGCTGCAAGGTGTATGCACCGATCAAGGACCAGGAGAAGCAGAAGGAGGCGGGCAAAGACCCGTACGCCCGCAAGCCGCACGACACGGACAACACTGCGGCGTGGCGGGAGCGGATGGGCACGGAGGCGGCGCAGTTGATCTACAAGCTGCGGGCCCAGACGGCGGAGTGGGTTAACGCGATGTGCCGTAATAGAGGGCTTTGGCGGATGCCGGTGCGTGGCCGGACAAAATGTCGGATCGTGGCGACGCTGTACGCGATCACGCATAATCTGATGCACCAGGGGAACGTGCGCGCGGCGGTCGCGGAGGGGCAGGGATGAGGTAAAAAGGGGTAGAAAACAGGCAGCGGAGGGCATTTTCGAGCCTCGATAGCGGAGAGAACACCCACAGGTGACGTGATCGCAGGGGAACTACCGCGACCCCGACCCCTGATCAATCGACGCACGCCGATGGGAAAACCCGCCGTGCGGTCGAAAACTCACAGTCTCGGAGCGTCGCAGACGGCATTCCCACGCGGAGCGTGGGAACGAGGGGCAAACCTATCAACCGGGTCTCCTGGTGCCACGGTGGTGGTGGTTGGATCGTGGTGGGATCTGGTAGCCCATGTGATCGTGGGGGGCTCGGTGCTCGGTGTTTCGTCGCCGCACTGGACTCTTCCCCCGGATGCTTCATCCTGATAGAGAAGTTTACGGACCAGTCCTCCCGTTTATGGCTCTGTCCCAAGGCGTTCCTCAAATGTCCGGGATAACCCACGTCACACGTGATCGACTGGTCCATTCATCCTTTCTACTGCTACGACTGCTGGTGCGTCGTCGCTCCGCTTGACACACCCTACCGTTGCCGATGGTGTGCCCCGGTGCGTCGTCGCTCCGCTTGATACACCCTACCGTTGCCGATGGTGTGCCCCGGTGCGTCGTCGCTCCGCTTGACACACCTTACGAAGTGAATGCATGCGTGCCATGATGCCCAAGGCGGCCAAGATGGCCACGGCGGCCAGGTGGTGCGGCGTCGCTGCGCTGGACACAGCCGACCCTCAAAACCACTTCTTCCGCCGCGCGTAGACCCACATCAGCGACGGTGAAATGACCATGATCAGGAGGGAGCCGAAGAAGAGCCACTGCTTCGGCAGGGGAGACTGGAAGGCTAGCGTTTCGCCGAAGAAGTTCATGCCGAAAAAGCCCACCAGGAACGACATCGGCATGAACATCACGGTCACCATGGTGAGCGTCTTCATGATGTCGTTGGTGCGGTTGGACATGACCGAAAGATAAGTTTCCAGCGTGCCGGCGATGAGGTCGCGCAGGCTCTCGCAGATGTCGTGCATACGCACCACGTGGTCGTAAACGTCGCGGAAGTACACCCGGTGCGCGGGCTGGACCGGCTTGTACGGGTCGCGGGCCAGGCGGTTCAGCACCTCGCGCTGGGGGTTGAAAATCTTTTGCAGCCGGATGGCGCAGCGCTTGAGGCGAAAAATCGTCTCCAGGCTCCTGGGCCGCGGGTCGGCGATGACCTCGTTCTGGATCGTGTCGAGGCGGTCGTCCAGGTGCTCGATGGTCACCAGCGCCTGGTCCACCGCACGCTCCAGGAACCGGACGAGCAGGTGGTCCGCGCCATGCTGGAGCCGGTCGCGCGGGTCGCGATCGATGGAGGCCCGGTCCTGCTCCAGGAACTCCAGCGGCTCGGTGTGGTAGGTGACCACGTAATTGGCACCCAGGAAGATGTCGAGCTCCTGGAGCAGCAGCTCATCGCTCCCGGGGTCGATCGCGGTGCCGTGGAAGACGATGTACACGTAGTCTCCCCAGTCGTCGATCTTGGGGATGTTGGACTCCTCGATCGCGTCCTCGACCGCCAGCGGATGGAAGGCGAAGACATCGCGCAGCAAGTCCGCGGCGGCCGTCGAGGAGGCGGAGTCCGGGTTCAGGATATCGACCCAGAGCGTCCCCTGTCCGTCGGCGACCGCCTCGGCAATGCGGTCCACGGGCCAGTCAAGCTGGATCGCGCCGGTGCCGTCGCGGTAGACGGCCCGGATCGTCATGGCCGCGTTCGCAGCCGCGTTCGCGCCCGCGCGGCCGGCGGCCGGGACTCTTGTGGCGGCGCTCATGGTGCGGCTCCCGATCCCGACGAGGGCGCGGCTGCCGTTGAGGGCGCGGCTGCCGATGGTGCTTGTGCGGGTGCGGAGCGAACGCGGGTACGGCGCGACGCCTGAAAGCGTACCGCTTCTTCCAGCAGGTCGATGTGCAGGGGCGTCGACGGCCGGGCCGGAATCTCGCGGCGGACCGGAGTGGCGAACTGCGCGAACAGGAAAGCGCCGCCGGGCACATGAATAGGGGCGTTCACGAACCGCAGCGCATTCTTGCCGATGGCCACGCGGTCGGCATGGAACGAGCCGTCAGCGCCCAGCCTGGCCGAGCGGATATCGCCGACGGTCCCGTCCACGGGAACGAACTCGATCCAGCCCCCGCTCACGGACCGGCCGCCCTCCACGACCAGGCCGGAGACAGTCGTGGTGGGGAAAAGTTCGGGGCCAAGCTCCTCGCGGCAGCCGGTGAGCAGCAGCAGGACCATCATCAGGAGCGGCAGTAGCAGCCGTCCCAGCGGCCGCCCGGAATTTCCCGGGCCGCCGATCGTGCCGACGGTGATTCCGCAGCGCATCAGGGTCCGCCTCGCGGAAAGGTGTGAAAGGAGTGCGCCAGGTCCCGGGCCGCGGCGAGGGCTGCCTCGTCGGCCGGGTCCGGAAGTGGCCGTCGCGCGGACCGGTCCGGGTCCAGCGCGATGAGCCGCCCGGAGCGTCGGCCGCGGCCGGCGTGGGGCGGCTGTTGCGCGCCCAGGAAGATCTGTCCGCCGGCTTGCCGTTCCCCGGCGAGGGGGCCGGCGGGGCCCAGCAGGAGGAGGTCGCCGCCCTGCTGGTTCAAGCCCGCGCGCGGCCCGGCGCGGCCGAGCGTGATGATCGTCCCCCCGCGCTGGGCATATCCGATCGCTGCTCCGGTATCGCCCAGAAGCAGGAGCCGACCGGCGATGAGCCCGCGCCCGGCACCATCGTCCGCACGGCCGCGGCAGACCACGGTGACGCCGGCAGCGTCGAGCTCGGCGGCGAGTTCCGGCCCGGCGTGCCCCAGCACCTCGATGCATGCGTTCCAGGGGCCGGAGATGCGCGCGATGAGCAGGCGCTGGCCGCCCGCGTCGACCAGGCGGATGTGCGGTTCTCCCAGGTTCAGCCGCCTGGTCAGTTCCGCGTTGATCTGGTCGTAGTCGCGCAGTTCGGAGACCACGATCGGCGGGCCGGCCGGAGCGCGGCCAGCGGGATCACTTGCCACCGGGCGCCCGGGCCACCTTGGCCGTGCCAGGCTCGGCGGCAGCCGCCTGGGGTGTCGCGTTTTCCAGGTATCCATCATCTTCCGGCACCAGGTGATGGTTGGCGGGTGCGTTCTTGGAAATGTATTCCTTGAGCGCCTCGACGCGCGCCTGGAGGTCGGCCCGCCGCGCCTTGAGCTGGCCGTTGGGTGCACGCACCAGCTCCAGCGCGGCTTTGGCCACCGGCTTGATCTGTTCGAGGATCTTCTGGACCTCGCTCCGCCCGCTGGTCACGCTGCCGTGCAGCAGGCCGCTGTCACGCGCTCCCGGCTGCCCGTCGAAGGCCTGGTAAACCGGACCGACCAGTAGCGAGGTGAGGAACTCCGCGCGGGTGGCGTTCAGCGGCTTGCCCTTGTCGGCCGAGTAGCAGGCGAGGATATGGTCGCCCAACGTCGCGGCAAGCTGGGCCGCGGCATAGGCCACCAGCGGGACGTTGTAACCGGGGACCGCGGAGGAGATCTGCATCAACCCCAGCGCCCGGGCGGCCTCGGCGCGTACGGCGGTGCGGGCCTTTGTGTCGGAGAGCACGTGCATGGCCGCCGAGGCCATCTCGGCCCCCTTGGGCGCCGAGGGGATGTAGCCCTGTCGCAGCAGGCCGAGCGCCTCGAGCGCCCGCATCTGGATCGGCCAGGGCATGTCCTTGGTCTTCTCGTCCAGTTGCTCGGCGATCACCCGCGCGGCCTCGATCTCCTGGGCCGCGGTCAGCCGCGCCGCCGGGTTCTGCTTGACGTTCATGATTCCCCGGATGGCCCAGAGCTTCACCCAGAGCGTCTGCTGAGGGTTGCGGATCTCATCGAGGAAGAGCTTCATCGCCTCGGGGCTGCCGGTCTGGCCGAGCACGATCATGGCCTGCACCCGGGGCACCAGGTGGTGCTTCAGCAAGGGCGTCAGCGCCCGCAGCAGGACCCGGCTGTACTCCGAGAGGAACCGGGAATTCTTCTGTCCGCGGGCGATGTAGATCGGATCGAGGAGGTTCTTCGTGGCCTCCTCGATCGCCCGCATCGTCGGCGAGCTGGCGGGCATCTGCGGGGGCGGGTCGATCAGGGCCTGGATGTTCTTGGTGTCGGTGAGCTGGGCGACCATGCCTTCCACCATGCGGCGCATCACGATGGTGTCGACGGCCTGGTTGGGGTTCTGAGCCATCACCTTCACCGCCGCGATGTCGTCGCGCATCGGCAGGCGATAATGCAGTGGCGGGAACTTCTTGAGGTCGAGGATGTCCTCGGCGTTGGGGTCCTTGAAGATCTCGACCGGCGCGATCCTCGATGTCTGCGAGGGGTCGGGGGGGGCCTCCCCGGCTGGCTGGTCATCGTCCTTCTTGTCGTCCTTACCCTTGGCCGCGTCGGCCTCTGCATCTTTTTTGGCCGCGGCATCCCTCGACGTGGCTGGAGGTTGCTTCGCCGCCGCCGGTTTGGTGCCTGCCGGCGGCTGCGCCAGGGCCCGTCCGGAGGGGGGCAGCACGATCATCAGAGTCAGCACAAGGCCGACCACGCAAGACGCGGGCATTCGTCCCCGCGGCCACCCCGGCGAGAACACCTTGACCATGTCGGCAAACCTCGTTGGAAAGACGCCCCAACCTCGTGATCGTCCAGACACTTCGGGGAGAGCTCGCGAATACCCGAATTCCGGCGCTCCGTGGACGGCAGGCCCGACAGCATCGGTCGCGGGACGCGCGTACACTTCGAGGTGTTTTCAGGTGCGATCCGGTCAGTTCAAAGGAAGTATCGGGCCGGCAGAATACCACACGGCGGGGCCGCGCCCGGCCGCCAGGTGCAGATCGGAAGCCCTGAACTCATCTTGAGATAGTCAAAACACTTCCAGCAAAAAGCCACGATTCAACTTACCCCGCTCCAGGGCCTCTGTCAAGTCGCGCGGAAACCGCGAACCGCCATCCATCCGCGGCATCGGTCCGAACAAACGAAAACACCCATGCCGCCATTGAAGCAAGAAATCATGCTCCAGGCACAGTACAAAGAATTTCAATCGGGTCCAGCGGGATGTTTGTTTGATGCGCCGGCATGGAGATTGGTTCCGGCCCGCTCGTTCCATGCCAGGGGCCTTTGCGAGACACACCGCCAACCGAGACTCCGACCTGCCCTGTCCACGCGCGACCCCATTCGCGTTGAGCCGCGCCAGCGACAACCGGTAGAATCGACTGCGATAGGGCCTGCTGCCCACTGCCTACCGCTGGCGGCGCCGGAGGCAACCGGTGGAATCCACTGCCGACTGCCGACTGCCCACTGCCGCCCTGGTGGGCCTCGCCTGCGGCTCGACCCACCCTACAAACTGCCTACTCCCACTGCCGACTGCCGACTGCCCACTGCCGACTGCCTGCTGCTGGCGCCGACGGAGGCAACCGGTAGAATCGACTGCGATCCAGGATTGATACCTGGCGAATACCGCCCGCATCCGATTCCATGCCGGCATGAGACGAGGAGCCTGCGTTGGCCACGATCGAACGGAATTACGTGTTCCCCGGCGTGATCGAGATGAACTACCAGGTGCGCCGGCGGATGGGGGTGAACGTCTACCTGATTGACGGCGGCAGCGAGTATGCCCTCATCGACGTGGGGTTCCTGGACGAGCTGGCGGATGTCCTGGAGCTGATCCGCAAGATGGACTATAGCCTCTCCGCCTGCAAGCTGATCGTCGCCACCCACGCCGACGTGGACCATGCCCAGGGCCTGGCGCGTGCCGCGAGATCCTCAAGTGTCCCATCGTGGCCCACCCCCGCAGCGTCCAGGCGCTCGAGGAGGGAGACGAGATCCTCACCTATGCCCGGATCGAGGCCCAGGGCATCCTCATCCCCATGCCGCGGTGCAAGATCGACCGCACGATCGACGAGGGGGACCGGCTCGAGGTCGGGAACCTCGCGCTCGACGTCTGGAGCACGCCGGGCCACACGGCCGGCCAGCTCGCCTTCCGCCTGGGCAAGCTGCTGCTCTCGGGCGACAACATCTTTCGCGACGGCAGCGTGGGCGTGATCGACGCCCACCACGGCTCCAACCTCCCCGACTTCATCGCCAGCCTGAAGCGCATCCGGGCCAGCGACGTCGAGTTCTTGCTCCCCTCTCACGGCCCGATCTTCCGCAAGGACGATGCGCTGCTGGATGCCACCATTGCCCGCCTGGAGTCCTACACGCACATGGCCGACTTCGGCACGTGTGCTGTCGACTGGCCGCTCCTGGACCAGTGGGAGGACGAGCTGGCGCAGGGCCGAAGGGAGTTTTAGTGCGGGAATGGTGCGCCGGGACGGGAAGCCCACGCCGGGACGGGAATGGTGCGTCGGCGCTGCCTCGGGAATGGTGCGTCGGCGCTGCGCTGGACACACCCTACGATTCGACGATCCCACGATTCCCGCGGACTGGCAGGGTGGGTCGTCGCCGAACCGCTTGATGCCGACCGCGCGGATCATCGGGTCGCCGAGTCTGGAAAGCAGCGCGTTGCGCGGGGAAGCCTCCGAAGACATCCATCGCTGATGCGATCCAGACTCCTCGGAGTGACCTGTTTCCGGGATTCGCCGCGCGTTTTCGCATCGATGGGGATCAATCGAGTGCCAGCGTCGGTGGCCGAAAGCGTGACGATTACGGCAGCGCGACTTGCGGAGAGTTCGAGACCTGATCGACGCCGTCCAGTTCGCGGAGGGACGACGCGAGATCGACCGCGTCGGCCTCGGGGGGAAGCACGACCTGAAGGTATCGCGCGAGCAGTTGCTCGTTCCGAGAGAGCTTCGACGGGTCGGCGTCGGCGAGGGTGGGGCTCATCGGCAAGACCTTTGTCCCCGAGGGAAGCAGCCCCTTCAGGCTAACCTGCTTTCCGTCCCCGTCCACAAGTGCGCGGCGGCGTTTATTGAACCGCCAGCCTACCTTGAGGCGCAGGTCCATCTGGGGATAAACTCCCGCGGAACGCCTTGTGGAATCTTTCTCGAAGGGGTGCATGATTCTTCCTCCCGATCTGGCGGCTAGCTTCCGAATCGTCGTTCGGCCTCATCCATCGCGGCAACCAGATTGGGGAGCGGACCGATTATCTGAGTGGCCGGGGCGCGCGGACCATCATCCGCCTGTGGCGCACCCGTTATCTTTAGAATATCACGTACTTCCGACGGGGTCAAAGGCCGACGGAGCCGAGCCTTGGCGAAGGCCTGAAGGCAGGCAACCGCCCCCGCCACGATCGGTGAAGCACTTGACGTGCCCGCGAACCGATGGGAATACCATCTCTTCTCGTCAGGCCCACCCTGGGCGTCTCCGTAACCGAGCGTGGTCACATGCCAGCCCCATCCCTGAAGATCGACGATCTTGCCGTAATTGGAGAACCAGATCCGCGAGCGAGGCGAACCGATCCGGGAGTACGGGCCAAATCTTCCGGAATCATCGTACGCGTCGTAATAATTCGATGGCGGAACTCCAGCCCCGACCACAATCGCACCGGAATCCTTCTGGAGTCCGGTCTTGTTGTACTCGGAGCGGTCAAAACTCTCATTTCCATTGCCGGCGGCTTCCACCACCACGATACCCTTGTCGGCGGCCACGCGCATGGCCTCGAAGATGGGGTCCCAGTATTGCATCGCGAGGAATCTGTCATCCGGGCCGCCCCGCGCCTGTAACTCGATCAAGATGACGTCACCCGGCTTGAGTGCGCTGGACGCCGCGACGATGGCCCCGGCCGGGTTGGACACGCCGTTCATGACGTGCGAGTGCACGAACGCCCTGGCATTGTGGCTGATTCCAACGCAGCCGATGTTCCCGCGAATGCCGACCATCTCTCCCAGAACCGCGGTTCCATGATTGCGCGCGGCGAGACTGTCGATCATGGTTCCACCGATCAGCTTGATTCCGTGCGGAAGGTCCTCGTGGTCAAGGTTCCAGGCTGTCTCGATGTCGCAGATGGAGATCCCCTTCCCCACTGAGCCAGGCCGGTTCCAGACGGATGCAGCCCCGATTCCATCAGGGGGGTCGAAGAGGTAGCCCTGAGCCGGCTCGAAGTTCCGGCTGCCGGCCTTATCGCCGGTTGGATATTCTCCGACGGTCTCCGGCATCCGGCTCTTCGCGGCTGAAGGCTTTTTTCGACGCGCAGGGGTCTTCACCGCGGCTTCCCGACTGGAGGCCTTCGACCTGGCTTTGGCAGAACGTGGCGAGCTGGCGGCCGGTACGGCACGCGGGGCGATGTATGCCTTGTAAACTCCGGGATTTCGAAGCAGCTGTTCGACGAGCTTTTGGCACGACCCCGGGTCTTCCGGCACGATCTGTACGAATCCCGCCAGTTTGAATTCGCGCGATGGCGCGGTGAAGCCCCGTGCCGGGGACGCAAGAGCGCCTGCGCCGCGGGCGTCCGAGGACTGTACGCCTGGGACGCGAGCTCGACTCGGACTGCGAAATCCCGCTTCTTCAAACCGGTCTCGAAGAGCGGGGCGACCCGGGTTATCGAAAACTGCTCGAGCACCTGATTCAGAGCGCCGTGGACATCGGCGACGAACTCCGGCCCCTCGAACGCGTCCGCTCCCGGCAGCACCGCAACCGGGCTTCCGTAGTCCAGTTCGCAGATGACGTAATCTGGGGTGTCCGGTGTCGGGTATTCCGACTGTGAGAAAGCGGAAGTCTCTTGAGAACCGGAGCGAGGATATGGTTGCTTACCCCCGCGTGCGGGCTCGGACGAGCCGGACTTCGAGCGAGATGCCATGGTTGTCTCGGAATCTTCGTGTCAGAGTTTCGTCCGTGCCGGTTTGCACACCCCGTCGTTAATCGAGAAACCCCGCGGACTTTCATCTCGGGCGGTTCGAAGCCCGAAAGCATCTCTTTCAAGTCGAACAAGTCAGACGTTGATTCGTCACAACTGTAAAATCACGCCGGCCATCGTAAATCTTTGGATCTTCGTTACGTCTTCCCCAGCGAGCGGGCGCTGACGTCGACTTCGGGATTGAGCCAGGCCACGTCGCTGGCGTCGTCGCCGAATCGCTTGATGCCGACGGCGCGGATCATCGCATCGTCCACCTTGGAGAGCGGCGTGTAGCGCGGGTGGTGGGCTTCCTTGTACGGGTCGTTGTGGCGAGCGTTGTAGCAGCAGATCATGCTCCAGCGCGGGCGGTCCGACGTGTTGCGGTCGGAGCGGTGCAGCAGGTTCGGATGGAAAAAGAGCACATCGCCGGGCTCCATCTCCACGTGCACCAAAGGTAAACGCTGGAGGATTTCCTCCACCCGCTGCCGGTCCGCGCCGGCTTGCTCGCCGCTGAGCACGTGGTCGATGCGGCCCATCCGGTGCGAGCCCTCAATCACCTGGAGGCAGCCGTTCTGGCGCGTGCTCGGATCGACGGCGATGAATGCGCTCACCAGGTTGGGAAAGAGCACGCCGTTCTGGTACCAGTAGCCATAGTCCTGGTGCCACGTCCAGGCCCCGCCCACCCTGGCATCTTTCATGATCATCTTGGAATGATAATGGTAGACCTCGTCGTCGAGGATCTGCTCGCAGGAATCCACGATCCGCCGGCAGCGCGCGAACATGCCGTAAATGCCGTCGCCGGGATGGTTCCAGAGCGAGAGCCGGACCCGGCCCCCCTCGCCGTCGTCCTTGGCGAAGGCATGCTGGTCGAGTGCCCGATCCTCCCGGGCCGACCGCAGCAGGAGGCCAATCTCCTCGGCATCGAACATGGCGGGCACGACCAGGTGACCCGCCTGCTGGTAACGGTCCAGTTGCAGGGGAGTGAGCGGCCCCGCGCGCATGGCAGTGCCTCCGGGTTAATGAGGAGCCTGAGGATCGGCAAGTCCGAAGAGCAGCTTGCGGGCATTGCCGTTGTAGATCCTGGCCAGAACGTCGTCGGGCAGGAACACGCCGTAGATCATCCAGAAGCCCTGGCGATGATGGCCGCCGGCCGGGTCGAAGTATTCGTCATCGGTCTCCAGGAAGCGGAAGTACATGCGGTAGGCCTCGCGGGAAGGCGGCGTGTCGGTGCCGAAGAGAACGCGGTCCTGGTGCTTGATCAGGAACCGCCGCGCCGCGTACGGCTGCCGGCCCAGCTCGGAGATGCGCGCGTCCACATCAACGTACATGTTCGGGTAGCGGTCGAGCCACTGGCCCACGGCCGCCAGGTCCTCGCCGTCGTTGGCCATGTGGGCGCAGAGGAAGGTGGTGCGGGGATGGCGGGCAATCACCCGCAGGCGCTGGGCATGCAGCTCGGCGCGGGGAGGGAAGTCCTTGCCGTGGAAGAGCCAGTTCGGATGTTCATTCAGCTCGTGCCAGCGCTCGTTGTTCTGATCGAGGGGCGTGAAGAACGCACCCGGGTCGCCGGTGTGGATCACCACGGGCCGCTTGTACTTGCCGCAGATTTCCCAGAGCGGGTCGATCTTGGGGTCATCGACCGAGACCAGGTGGCCATCCTTGTAGCGGTGGCCCAGCCCGAGCGTCTTGTGGATCTTCAATCCCTTGGCGCCCGCACGGAACCCGGCCTCCAGCCGCTTCAGCTCGCGGTCGGTCCAGCCGGGTTCCTCGATGCCCTGGAAGTTGATCAGGGCGTAGGTCAGGAACCGTCCCGGATGGGCGTTGTCCAGTGCGTCCAGCGTCTCGGCCAGCCGCTCATCCCAGCCGCCGTCGAGGTTCACGACCGTCTGCACTCCGGTCGCGTCCATCTCGGCAAGGTAATGGTTCACCCGCTCCGGAGTCAGCCAGGCCTTCCCTCCGCCCAGGTGGTTGTGAATGTCGATGACGGGAAACTTCGCCTTCGGCACCTGCGTCGTCTTCGTGACGAGCATCGAACGCGGCTGCCAGTCGCGCAGCTTGAGCTCGCGGATGTCTTGCCCGGTCTGGGCGTGCACGTTCGTCGTGGCCCAGAGAATCCAGAAGACAAGTCCGGAGGCGATTGCCAGGCGAGACATGCGCGAACCTCCGCTGGGGATTCTCCACGCGGATGACGGTGTGGCTGCACGACGATCGTCAGCACGCGGGTTGCCCTGATCTTATGCCGCGCTTTGAGGCGCCGCAATCACTTGCCCGGGCGGGAACTCCCCGGCGGCACGAAGCGGCGCGTCAGGGTCGGGCGATGTCTTCCAGGGCTGGCACGCGATCGAATGGATGCTCCGGAGGGTTCACCAGGCTGTTGTCGTGGGCCAGCAC
Organism: uncultured Planctomycetaceae bacterium; assembly: GCA_963833985.1. GTDB lineage: Bacteria > Planctomycetota > Planctomycetia > Isosphaerales > Isosphaeraceae > Aquisphaera. The sequence goes on along the minus strand of CAWIAD010000001.1, from coordinate 1,821,079 downwards.
GCCCTCGGTGCCCACGAAGAAGCTGTCGCTGTCGGCGACCTGAAGGTTGAAAACGTTTTGAACGCTGTCCGTTTGGACCGACCGAACCACCAGGCTGCCAGCAATCGTGCGCACCCTGTCGCCGGGCTTCAGCTCGCGTGTCATCACCCAGCCGGAGCCCGCCTTCCAGAACCGGTGGATGGCCGTGGCGACAATCGATCCGCTCTCGGTCTCGATCCGCTTCGTCGCATTGGGCGGGTTGTGGTAGACGACGACCACGGGCGCGAAGCGGAGCGTGCCGGTTGCCGTGTCACGGCTCAGTACCAGGTCGCCGGCGCTCAGCTCCTCGATCGGCCGCGGTCCGCTCAGGGTGTGCACCAGGGTGCCCGCGGCGAAGCAGGAATGCCGCGGGATGTTCGCGATCGGACCCTCGATCGCGTTCAGGACGACCGATGGCTGCGGGACGGCCGACACGGGGACCTCCTCGACCACGGTGGGCTTGTCGACCGGCTGCGTGGGAGAGACGTACGCGTAGCCCTGGAGGTCAGTCAGCCAGCGGTCCCAGGCTTGTCGATCCGAGCCGAGGTCCCGGCCGGAGACCTCGGTCAGGACCGAGAGCGCCCGCGCGTTCCACGCGGTGACGACGGCGTTGAATTCGTGGATCGACCGGACGTCGGCCTCGAGCTGGCGCTGGGCGAGCATGGCGGTGGCCTGTGCCGCGGCCATCATCTGGCCGATGGGGATCTGAAGATAAGGAACGCCGAGCTGCACGGTTTCAAAGCCATGCGGCGCCCCGGCCGTGGGACCGCTCTGGCCGATCAGGTTCCGGGTTGCGGCCGTCTGGCTTGCGCCCTGGGTGCGGGCCTGGGCAGCAACCTGCTCGCCGGCCTGGACCGCCGCCTGCCCGGCCCCCGCCTGGGCCAGCAGCGCCGGCAGACGTTCCGCCTGGCTCACCCGGGCCTGGATGCGGCCCAGGATGTCGTCGCCAACCGCCGCCGAATAGAAACCGAGCGGGTGGAAGATGACCGGCTGACCGGAGGCGTCGGGGAAGACCGTGTCGTTGAAGGCCGGAATGTACACGGGCGGTGGCGGCGGGCTGTAGCGGCGCTGGGTGTCAAACGCGTCGCCCCGCACCATGAGCATGCCCGGAACGCCCGGCCCACCCACGGGACTGGCCTGGAACTTCATAGGTTCGCGGATCATGCCGACCAGCAGCGCGGCGAACTCGCGGGGATCGCGCCGGCGGAGGATCGCCACGGCCGAGCCGCGGATGTCCGGGAAGGGACTGAAGAGGCTCAGCAGGCAAAGTGCACGCGCGGCGCCCGGGGCGTCGATCTGCCCCAGCAGCTGGACGGCCGTTTGCTCATCGGCCTGGCTGCCCCGCGCGAGAACGGCCCAGACCATGGGCACGGCACGCGGATCGGTGATCTGCTCCAGGGCGTGCACGGCCATGGATTTCTTCGCCGGGTTGTGCTCGCCCAGCGCAGCGCGGAGGTGCTCGAGCCGGGGCTTCCAGAACCGGTTGGCCCGCACCTGGGCTTCCAGCTCGGCCTTCTCGGCGATGAGCAGCTCGGGCCTGGCCCAGCGCGCGCCGGTCTTCCGGTAACCCAGGCGTCTCCAGGCCGCATCGCGGTGCGGGTCGAGCTGGACCACCCGGTAGAGATGAGCGACCGCCTGCTCGCCCAGCCCCTGCTGCTGGCACCAGAGCGCCAGCTTCCACTGATCGTCGGCCCGGTCGCGTGTCGCGGCGCGCCTCCGCAGGTACTCGTCCACCAGCGCCCTGCGTGCGGGTTCGACGGCGATCTCGCGGCTGATCTGGTCGGGTCGCTGCCACTTGCCCTGGTACAGCACCAGGCCGAGCAAGCCGCGCGCGGCCGCATTGGCCGGATCGCTCAGCGTCGCCAGCGTGAGGTGCTTGATGCGCTCGGCTGAAAGCCCATGGGCCTCGCACCAGAGGGCGAGCTTCACCTGGGCGTCGGCATCATGGCCGGCCCGGGCCCGGGCCTGCTGGTATGCGGCGAGATCCGGGCCGGCGGGCGCCAGGGGCGCCGGTGTCTGGGGCGGTTCAAAGGCCAGGCAGAGAAGACAGGTCGCCAGCCAGTTCACAGTCATCGTACAGGGCCCCCGGGGTTGCCGCGTGCCGGCTCGACCGGTCGCTCTGTCTCGTGCGCGGCCGGGTCCGCCAGCGCGTCAAAGGCAAGCTGCCGCGGATCAGGCAGCGTGTTGTCATGGACCAGCGCAGCGGTGTGACCGACGAAGAAATCGGCATCTTCGGCCACGTCGAGATTGAACACCGGAACGATCTTGCCGGGACCGATCGACGCCATCCGGACGACTCCGTTCAGGGTCCGGACCAGGTCGCCGGACTTCAGCTCGCGTGCCATCACCCAGCCCTGCCCCGCTTTCCAGAATCGGTGAAAAGCGCTGCTGACAAGCGTCTCGCGGCCCAGCGAGATCTCGAAGGTCTTGCTGGGCGGGTTGTGGTGCGTGACGAGGATGGGCCGGTAGGCCAGGGCACCCGTCCGCGTGCTCTGAGAGAGGACCTGGTCGCCCACGGCAAGCTCCTCGATCGGCCGCACGGCGCCGAGCGTTCGCACCAGCGTGCCCGCGCCGAAGCAACTCATGCGCTGGACCGCAATCGGCCCGATGAATTGACCGATGGGCACCGGCTGCGGCTGGTAATCGAGCGGCACCTGCTCGATGACCGTGGGCGGCTCGGTGGTGCTCGCGGAGAGCGCCTGGTAGCCGACCAGGTCGGTGTACCATTTCTGCCAGTCGCCCTGATTCGTGCCCAGGTCGAGACCAGAGACATCCTTCAGAACAGGGACGACGCGGTCATTCAGCTCGCGGAGGGAATCGTTGTAGGCCCGCAACTGGCCGGCGTCGCGCTGGAGCTGCTGGGCGGCAGCCACGGCGGTCCTTTGCGCCTCGAGCTGCATGCTGCCAACGGGGATGAGCACGCCCTGGCCGAAGGTGAACGATAACCGGGTCGTCGGCAAGATCGGGTCGTTCAGCGCACCATTCAAGGCGGCGAACTGATAAAAGACGTTCAGTCCGAACTGTGGCTGGTTCTGGTATGCGGAGATGAGCTGCTGACCAATCTGCTGTGCGTGGGCCCCAAGACCACTGCTGGAAAGCAGTCCTATGATCTTCTGCTTTTGTTCCGCGCTCACAGCCGGAGTCTGCCCGGCAAAGAGATCCGCCGGGTGCATAAAACTTGATTGCGCCAGGACTGACGTTGTCCGCTGGATGACAGGCATGCCGGCGTCGTCGTACACCACGCGGTCACCGGGCTGAAGAGATACCTCGGGGGCAGGTGGGGGCGCGTAGACTCGCTTCAGGTTGGCCTTGTCGCCGCGACCCTTGATGAACAGCTCGCCGGGGCTTCCCGGCCCGCCCACCGGCCGCACCTCGAACTGGATGGGCTCGCGGATCAGGCTGATGAGCATGTCGGCGAACTCACGCGGATCGCGCCGGCGCAGGGTGGCGATCGCGTCGCCGCGGACCTGCGCATGGCCCGAGAAGACCGCCAGCAGGGCGAGGGCGCGGGAGGCGGCGGGTGAATCGATCTGGCCCAGCGTGCGGATGGCCATTTGCTGCTGCGCCAGGCTCCCCTGGGCGAACGCCGACCACACCGCGGGCACGGCGCGCGGTTCGGTCACGGCAGCAAGGGCTTCGTCGGCCGCGGCCTGCTTCGCCTTGTCACGGCCCGACAGCGCGTCACGCCAGCGTTCGAGTTTCGGTTTCCAGTACCTGTCTGCCCTGCCCTGCGCTTCGTTCTCCGCCTTCTGTGCCGCGACGAGCTCCGGCTTCACCCAGCGGCCGGATTGCCTCCGGTAGCCGAGCCGTTTCCAGGCCGCGTCGCGCCGGGGGTCGCGGCGCAGCACCTGGTGCAGATGGGCCGTGGCCTGATCGGCCAGCCCGTGCTGCTCGCACCAGAGGGCCAGCTTCCACTGCTCATCGGGTTTGTCCGGCGTGTGCGCCCGCCGCTCGAGGTACTCATCGAGCACGGCCTTGCGGGCGGCGTCCTGCTGTGCGTCGCGGCTGATCTGGTCCGGTCGCTGCCACTTTCCGTGGTACTGGATCAGCCCCAGAAGCCCGTGCGCCACCAGGTTGGAAGGATCCGCGAGCGTCGCCAGCGTCAGGTGCTTGATGCGCTCGGCTGAAAGCCCATGGGCCTCGCACCAGAGGGCGAGCTTCACCTGGGCGTCGGCATCATGGCCGGCGGCCGCCCTGGCCTGCTCATAGGCCCTCAGACGGGGGGCTTCCGCTGGAGGGTCCGCGGCCGGTGCGGAAGCGGCGAGCACACAGGCGGAAAGCAGCATCGTGGCAAGCATCTTGAAACCCTTTCAGCGGGAACCATCCCGGTTGCACGGAGACCATCGTACTCGAAGCGGCACGCGGGTTCAGCGATTCTCCAGCAAGGCGCCGGTCGCGGCATCGAGCAACGTCAAGCTGCCACCCTGGCCCGCGGCGATGGTCTTGCCGTCGGGCGCGTACGCCAGGCTGCCCGGCCCGAGGGAGCGCTCCAGGCCGGCCCGCCACAGGACCTGGCTGTTCGCGGTGCGCACCACCGTGATCGCGCGGCCGCCGCCCACGGCCAGGAACCGGCTGTCCGGCGCGAATGCCAGGGCCAGGAAGTCTTCATGGCCGACATCCACGCGGCAGCGGACCTGGCCGCCATCCCGCTCCGCGACGAATACGCCGGACCCGGGCGTGCCGAAGGCAATCAAGCTCCCGTCCGGAGAGAAGCAGGGATGAGACGCCTCGGGCTGCGGATCGGCCTGCGCGGGGCCCAGGGAACGGCCTCCGCCCAGGTCCCAGAGCTGCACGCCACTCTCGGGGCCGGCCGCGGCCAGCGTCATCCCGTCCGGCGAGAAGGCGATGCCGCGCACCGGCTTGTCGCCCAGCTTGAGCCTCAAGGTCTCTTCACCACTGGCGATGTCCCAGAGCTGGATCTGACCCGCATGATCGCCGGTGGCCAGGCTAGCACCCTCGGGAGAAAACGCCAGCGCGTCCACGGCGGTGCCGCCGAACTCGATCCTCCGCACCAGCCGGCGATCCGGCAGGTTCCAGAGCCAGACTCCGTCGATCGGCCGCCCGCGCGAGGCCACGCGCACCGTGCCGATCGCGGCGACCCGCGTGCCGTCGGCCGAGAGTGCGAGCTCGCGCACCGCGGCAGCGGTCACGCCCTGCTCGCCCGCGAACAGATCGATGAGGCTCACGTCCGACGTACTCGCAAGGCGATCGATGCGCAACTGGCCGTCGCTTCGCAGCGCGATCACGGCGGCTCCGTCCGGCGTGTAGGCGACACCGACGATCGACGCGGTGTCCGCGAGTTCCTCGCCCAGGCGCGAGCCAGGGGCTGGCGGCTTCATGGAACCGGCGACGTGGAACCTCCAGTAGAGGGGCCCTGCCACCGCGGTGGCGCCCAGGCCCACCAGGAGCACGGAGAGGACCGACCTGAGCGGCCGCAGGGCCATTGCGCCCGCGGTTCCACGCGCCAGCACCATGGCCCGCCCCGCGGCCGGGCTGTTCTCCATGACGGCCAACCCCAGGGCGGTCGCGGCCTGAACCGTTCTGAGCAAGAGGGGCGCCGGGACGCCGGCCGAAGCGGTTTCCGGCGTCAGGCAGGCTGTGATGACGGCCCCGGCAGAGGAGAGCCCGCGGCGAGCGAGGCGGCCGCGCAGCACCTCCTTGGCGCGTGCCAGCCGGCCCGAAACCGTCCCCTTGCTCCACCCGAGCAGCCGGGCTGCTTCCTCTTGCGTGCGCCCTTCCAGGTAACAGAGTACGACCGGCCGGCGATACTTTTCCGGCAGCCGTGCGAGCTCATCGTCAAGAATCGCTTGCACCTCCGCCAGGTCGGCATCGCCACGAGCGCGGGCCGGGGGCTCGACGGCCAGCGGCAACTCCCAGCGCCTGCGTTTCGCCGCCAGGGCGCGCCGTGCCACCCGGGATGCCACGGCGTGCAGCCAGGCTGCCAGCGAGCCGCGGCGACGGACCGTTTGCGCCTTCATGCTGAGCACCAGGAAGGTCGCCTGAAAAGCGTCCTCGGCGGCTTGCCAGTCGCTCAATATCCGGCGGCAGACGCCCAGCACCATCGGGCCGTGACGCTGCACCAGCGCCTCGAACGCGACCTGCTGCACGCGCGCCGCCCCGCTCGTGAACTGCTCGAGCAGTTGCTCGTCCGCGGCGCCGGCAAGCGTGCCCACGTGCAACAACACGTCGAGTTCGCGGCGAACTGTATCGAGCCCGCGGCCGGTCATCGAAACGTCCTCCCGGTTCCCAGTCTGTTACTGCACCTCTAGTGCAGCAGACCCAGCGCTCGAATACAACTTTCCGGCGCGATGCCCGCAAAGGCGAGCCAGTTCTCGGCCGGCAGCCGTCGGAGCCTCCCAGGCCGGGCAAAGAATCTCCATGAAAAAGACTTTGCTTTTCCCAGAATTCTTATTTACCCTAAATCATCCACTTTAAGATCACCTTTCGGCAGGGTCGTCCGGTCTGGATCGAGTCTTCCTGGGTTTACTCGAGCTGGGGTTGGCATTTCACGGTTGTAGCGGAAGGGGCCAGCCTGGGGATCGGGTTTTGACGGCAATCGATGACGGGTTCGCACGAGCTTTCTTGAATTGTTGTTAAGGCTCGACCTGGCCGGCGACACACGCTCTTGCAGATGCTCCTGAAATCTCGGCCGGCCGGCTGGCAGTGAAGTGCCCACATCGGCTGCTCCCGGACTGGCGGGGTCGTCTCGCCGCTTCCATTGAGCACGCTGGCTCTGTGCGCTCAGCGAGCGCGCATCGTTCTTGCACCTAAGGAAAGGACACACGTCATGAGCTTCCGCCCGGCAATCCGATCCACGCGCAGCAAGGTTCATGTCCAGCCCAGGCGAGGCCGCCGGTTCCGGCTGGAGATCCTGGAGGACCGCCTGGTGTTGACCACGCCCGGCACCTGGCAGGCTCTTGCCGCCACCAACCCGGGGTCCGGGCCCACGTACATGCAGGCGCTGGCGATTCTATCCGATGGCTCGGTGATGGTGCAGTCGGGGCAGAACGCCTCGTCGAACACCTGGTACGACCTGACCCCTGGTGCCACCGGCAACACCTTTCAGGGGACGTCCATTGCAACGGGGAACTACGTCAACGGAACCTGGTCCGCGCTCGCGAATTCCGGGACCTGGCTCACGCCGGCGGAGCAGCGGCTCTTCAACACCTCCGCGGTCTTGCCGTCGGGCAACCTGTTCACGATCGGCGGCGAATACACGTCTCCCGACCCGTTCACCGGCACGTCGGAGATCTTCACGCCCTCGACCACGGGCGGGCCGGGAAGTTGGGCCCGGACGGCGAACATCCCGACGCCTCCCACGAGCATCCGCTTCACGTCGAACAAGCTCACCGGGGCCAGCAACACCGCACCGATCACCATCACCGCGGTGAACACCGCCGGGCTGCTGAGTGGCGAGCAGGTGACCATCTCCGGCGTGGGTGGGAACACCGCGGCCAATGGCACCTGGACCATCGCCAGCCTGACCGCCACGACCTTCCAGCTTGTCGGGTCCACGGGCAACGGCAGCTACACGAGCGGAGGGTCATTCGGCGTCTCTCAGTTCGGCGACGATCCGATCGAGACCCTCCCCGGCGGCAACATCCTGGCCGGCTACTTCAACAGTCCGAGCACCTACATTTATTCTCCGGCCACGAACACCTGGACGCCGACCGCCGGCAGCAAGGTGAACGGCGACCGGAGTGATGAGGAAACCTGGCTGAAGCTGCCCGACGGCAGCATTCTCTCCTACGACATCTATTCGAGCATCAGCAACGGCGTGTTCCAGGCCCAGCGGTACATCCCGTCCCAGGACAAATGGGTGAACGCCAGCAACCTCAGCCCGACCAATCCGCCGTCGTTGCTGAGCGACGGCCCGCCCCCACCCAGCGCAGCCTTGCCTTCGCCCGGAGACGGCCAGGGTGACGAACTGGGGCCGGCCTTCCTGCTCCCCAACGGCAACGCCATCTTCTTTGGCGGCAACGGCCACACGGCCATCTACAACCCCTCGACCGACCTCTGGACGGCCGGCCCGGACCAGCCCACGCTGCCGGTGAGCGGCACGATCACCGGGGCCAGCAACGTGAGCGGCACGATCACCGGGGCCAGCAACACGTCGCCCATCACGATCACGGCTCCGAGCACCGCCGGCCTGAGCAACGGCGACCTGGTGACCGTCACCGGGGTCACGGGAAATGCCGCGGCCAACGGCAATTTCACGATCCAGAACCTGAACTCCACGTCGTTTCAATTGAAGGGCTCCACGGGCAATGGAGCCTACACCGGCGGAGGCACCTGGTTCGCGGGCATCACCGTGAACACGTCGAGCACCACGGGGCTGAGCAACGGCCAGCTCGTGAGCATCTCCGGCGTGGGGGGAAACACGGCGGCCAACGGCAGCTGGACGATCACCAACCTCCAGTCCGGCTCGTTCCAGCTCGTGGGCCCGCAAGGCAACGGCACCTACACGAGCGGAGGCACCTGGTCGTCGTCGCGGCTCAGCATGGACGACGCTCCCGGCTGCATGATGGCCAACGGCGACATCCTGCTGGATCTCTCGCCGCTGGGCGGCCTGGGCGCCGGGGGCGGCTACACGTTCCCGCAACCCAGCTACGTCTACGAGTTCGACCCGACCACGGGGACTTACACGAACGTGACTCCCTCCGGCGGCATCAGCGACAACAGCGATTACCTGTTCATGATTGCCTTGCCCAGCGGCCAGGCGCTGCTGGACAACCAGGCCGGCCCCGGCGGCATCCAGATCTACACGCCGTCCGGTTCGCCCCAGGCAGCCTGGCGGCCCGTCATCACGGGCATTGCCAGCAACGGCGGCAGCAACTACACGATGACCGGCACGCAGCTCACGGGCATTTCCGAAGGCGGCTCGTTCGGCGACGAGGCCACCATGGCGACCAACTACCCGATCGTCCAGCTCACCGATTCGAGCGGGAAAGTCACCTACGCGCGGACCTCGAACTGGAGCAGCACCGGCGTGGCCGGCGGGAGCACTCCGCAGAGCGTCCAGTTCGCGCTTCCCACCGGCAAGACGATCTCCGACTACAGTTCGGTGATCGTCACGGCCAGCGGCATCCCCTCGTCACCGGCGGCCGTGGTGGCGCTCGGCAGCACCGATGAGAACGTGACCATCCAGGTGGACCCGCTCAATTCCGCCAACGTGCAGGTGCTGGTGACGGGGACAAGCACCGTCGTGGCGACCTACGCCAACAACTCGTCGGCGCCGATTGCGATCGTCGGCGATATCAACAACAACGCGGTGACCATCAACGAGGGCAACGGCGTGGTGAACACGCCCATCAGCTTCAGCGGGGGGGATCTCCGGGCGCACCGGGCGACCAGATGATCGTCCTGGGGACGAGTGGAAACGATACCCTGGCGCTCACGCCGACCGGCTCGGCCTCGGCGAGCATGACCTTCGACGGCTCGCCGGCCTATTCGTTCAGCAACATCAACCAGTTCACCTTCAACAGCGGCGCTGGCAACGATCTGATGACGGTGGATGACAGCCAGAGCCTGCTTGGCCTCTCGGGCGGCATCCAGTATGACGGCGGGACCGGCAGCAACAGCCTTCAGCTTCTCCAGACGGGAGGGACGGCCGAAACCAGCGACACGTACTCGGTCTTCGCCAACCCCGGGCAGGGAAGCGACGTCATCACCGGGCCGGGTGGCACCCAGACAATCAACTTCCAGAACCTCGCTCCCGTCTACGACAACGTCCCCGCGCCACTCACCGTTGTCGGCAGTGCCTCGAACAACACCATCAACTACGAGGCCGGCCCCAACAGCGGCAATTCGTCGGCCCCTTACAACGGCGACAGCACGGGCATGGTGACGGTGGATAACTTCGAGTCGCTCGAGTTCTCACACAAGACCACGCTCACGCTCCAGGGAGGCAACGGCGACGACACCTTCGCCATCAACAACAGCACGACTCCGACCGGCCTGACCGCGATCAGCGTCGATGGCCAGGCCGGCAGCAACACGCTTGTGGTCGACGCGAAGAACCAGGTCGTGCAGTCTTCCATGATCACCGCGGCGCAGGTGAACATTCCCGTCGCCACTCCGGTACCGGTTGGCTACACCGGCATCCAGCAGGTGAGCGTGATTCATGCCCTGGACAGCTTGACCAGCACGGGTGCGGCGATCACCAGCGCAGTGGAGGGATTGCCATTCTCCAGCGCTCTGGTGGGCACATTCCAGTTCAGTGACGGCGTACCGCCCCCGGTGCTGGGAAGTGCCTCGAATTTCGTCGCCACCATCGACTGGGGAGACGGCACCGCCCCTTCGGCCGGCACGATCGTACAGACGGGGCCCGACGCGAGTGGCCAGGTGATCTTCCAGGTCTTCGGCAGCCACACCTACGCCGAGGAGACCGCGGCGAACCCGCCCTACCCGATCAGCGTGGTCATCACCGACCTGGGGAGCACGCGCAGCTTCACGCCCGCTGGCGGTGTACCGGTGCAGATCGTCGACAACCCCGGCGCGACGACGACCACCCCGGCGGCCGGCTCACCCGGCGCGGCACTGGCCACCGTGCTCGACGCCCCGCTTTCCAGCTCCAACGGAACGGCGATCACCGGCATCGAGGGCAGCTCCACGGGAGCCGTCCTGCTGGGCACCTTCACCGATGCCAACCCGGGCGCCACCCTCGCCGACTTCACCACCTCCCCTGCTTCGATTGCCGTGAACTGGGGTGACGGAACGCCTCCAGAGGCCCTCACGGCCGCAAACCTGTCCGCGAGCGGCTCGCCCGCCGGGGTGGTGTTCAGCGTGCGTGCGGCGCACACGTATGCCGAGGCAGGAAAGTACGCTTACACGGTCATCGCGAGGGATGCGGGCGGAGCCGAGACGGTGTTCTCCGGCACGGCCTTCATCGCGGACGCAGCGCTGGCAGCCGCGCCGGTGCAGCCGGTGGTGAGCACCGTCGAGGCCGCTCTGTTTCCCGTTCCCGTGTACGCACCCCCTCTGTTCCACGGGACCGTGGCGTCCTTTGCCAACAGCAACCCCACGGCCCCTCAGAGCGACTTCGTCGCGTCGATCTACTGGGGTGACGGCACGCCGCTCTCGGCCGGCACGATCACCCAGCCGGGCGGCGTCGGCACCGCGTTCCTCGTGAGCGGCTCGCACACCTATGCCGATTCCGGCGTGAACGGCGGCGCGGGCTCGTACGCCATCGAGGTCTTCGTCGTGGACACCGAAGGAGCGAAGCTGACCCTGACCAACACGGCGACCGTCGCCGACAACCCGATCGCGCTGGGCGGGACCCTCGATCCCAGTGCCGACAGCGGCCTGGCCACCGGCACGCTGGACACGACGGACGTCACCCAGCCCGACTTCTCTGGCACCTCCGAGCCACTCTCGCACGTGACCCTGTTCGCCACGTCCCTGCCCGGCGGCAGCCCAATGGTCATCGGCCAGGTGCAGGCCGGAGGCGACGGCGCCTGGAAGATCACATCCGGCGTGGTACTTGCGGACGGCCGTTACCAGATCACCGCCACCGCGGTCGACCAGTTCGGAGTGACCCACACCGCGGCTCCGGCCGTGATTACGGCGAACCTCCTGGTGGACACGCATGGGCCCGTCATCGCCGGGATGTTCTTCAACCGGCTGAACGGGCAGGTGGATTACATCATCAAGGACCCTGGTGCCACTCCCTCGGGCGTCTGGCTGCCCGGCATCCTCGATTCGGCCAATTACCAGTTGACCAAGGTGCACGCCAACAAGGCCTATCCGGGCAAATGGGTCGCGACCACGATCACCGACACCCCCGATCCCACCATTCCCAACGCCTACGACGTGGCCGTGACGTTCAACAGCGGGGCGATGCTGCGCGGCGGGTATTACCTGTTCACGATCCGCGATTCGAGCAGCGGCAACGCCTCGGTGCAGGACCTGGCCGGCAACCACCTGGACGGCGAGTTTTACGGCGCATTCCCATCCGGCAATGGGATCAACGGCGGGGACTTCGTGGCCGAGCTGCAAGGGGTGCACAACAAGGTCTTCGCCCCGCAGACCATTGTCGGTACCGCGAACGCCGGCAATGGCGGCAACGGCGGTCCGCCCGTGGCGCCGATCCACAGCGGTATCTGGGTGCCCGCCATCCCGCGCGGGGCAGCCCGATCTTTTCCACGTCCACCAGCCCCGGCACCGGAGGCGACCCGCCCGCAGCCGCGCCGGGCCGGCTGTCTCGGTTCAAGCGTCCCGTCCTCGTGGGATCCGGCAAGACGAGCTCAAAGATCGCCGACCGACCCGGACACGGCGCGACCCGGCGGCTTCAGTCCGCCAGCCCGCATCCGCGGGGACCGGCATTCAGCGCACTGGCAATGCGTACCAATTATGTTCAGGTTTCATCGATGAGGAGTCGCCCGGGGGGTCGCTGATTGCTCTACCGGCAAAGCCATCCGCGGGATACCCTGTGGATCTTGGCCTTGCCCGGGGAGGAGTCGTATTGGAAACCGCACAGGACCTGAGAGCGCGGCGCGGAGGCAGCCGGAAGCATCCATTGGTGCTGATGAGCCTCCTTGGCGCCGGGCTCTGGCTGCTGGCACCGCCCGTTCCTGGGGCCGACGCTCCGCAGGCCCGGTCTGACCGGCCGCGGCAGGTTCCGGCCGAGCAGGGCCAACCCGCGGCAGCCGCGCCGGACCGGCTCGCGGAGTTTCTCAAGAAGCAGGCCGCCGAGCAATTCGCCCTGCGCCGCAAGGAGGTGGCCGCGGCCACCTCGCCCGAGCAGATCGTGCGCAGGCAAGAGCGGCTGAGGGCGTTCTTCCTGCGATCCCTGGGCGACCTTCCCGAGCGCACGCCGTTGAACGCACGGACCATCGGCGTGCGCCGGTCTGCCGACCACATCGTGGAGCGGGTCAGCTTCGAGAGCCGGCCCGGTCATCGCGTGCCGTCCTTGCTCTACCTGCCGGCGGGCATGCCGCCATTCCCGGGCGTGCTGGTGCCCTGCGGCCATTCCGCCAACGGCAAGGCAGATGCCACCTATCAGCGCATCTGCATCTTGCTGGCCCGGAACGGCATGGCGGCCTTCTGCTACGATCCCATCGGCCAGGGCGAACGCATTCAGAAGCTGGATGCGGAAGGGAAGCCGGCGATCCGGGAGGGATCAACCAGCGAGCACACCCTGGCGGGCATCGGGGCGCTCCTGGTGGGCCGCCAGGCGGCCAGTTACCGGATCTGGGACGGCATGCGCGCGCTCGATTACCTGGCGAGCCGGCCCGAGATCGACCCGGATCGGCTGGGCTGCACGGGCAACTCGGGCGGGGGCACGATGACCGCCTACCTGATGGCGCTGGATGACCGCATCCGCGTGGCGGCGCCGTCGTGCTACATCACCTCGCTGGAGCGGCTGTTCGCGACCATCGGCCCGCAGGACGCCGAGCAGAACATCACCGGACAGGTGGCCGCGGGAATGGACCATGCCGACTACATCGCCATGCGCGCGCCGAGGCCGACCCTGCTGTGCGTGGGCACGCGTGATTTCTTCGACATCCAGGGAAGCTGGGACACCTTTCGCGAGGTCAAGCTGCTGTACGGCCGGCTCGGCTTCGGCGAGCGGGTTGACCTGTTCGAATCGGACGAGCCGCACGGGTTCACCGCGCCGCGCCGGGTCGCCGCGGTGCGCTGGCTGAGGCGCTGGCTGCTCGGAAAGGATGACGCCATCACCGAGCCCGACCTGCCGATCGCCCCCGATTCGGAGTCTCCAGTGCACCCGGACCGGCCAGGTGCTGGCTGACGAGCCGGGCGTCTCGGTGTTCGACCTGAACGCCCGCCGCGCCCGGGAGCTGGCTCCGCAGTGCGCCGCGTTCCTCTCCGGCAAGGATCCGGCCGCCTTTCGCGCACGGATCAAACAACTGCTGGGCTGGCCGTCGCGAGAGCCAGCGCGCGGCCCTTGCGTACCGTGGGCGAGCAGGCCGGGCCCGGTTATCGCATCCGCCACTTCGAGCTCGAGCCGGAGCCAGGGGCGGTTGTCGCGGGCGTCTTGCTCTTGCCGGATGCGCACGAAAGCAGGGCGCCCGCCATCGTCAAGGTGGGGTGTGACCTTGCCGTCGAGCTGTCCACGGGTGGCACTGCCAGCCAGCTTGCGCAATGGCCGGCGCGTGGTGGTGGCCGAGCTGCGCGGGCTGGGTGCGGAGGCGTCCAGGATCGCGGCCAGGCCGCAGGCAAACCCCCTCGGCGGCAACCCCAGGGATGCCTTCCTCTCACTGCACATTGGCCGGCCCCTGCTGGGCCAGCGGGTCTACGATCTGCTTTGCCTGCTCCACAGTTTGCGAGCACAGCCGGAGCTTGCCTCGGCGTCAGGTTTCGAGCTCGCCGGAACAGGCCCGGCGGGCCCGGCCGTGCTGCACGCTGCCGCCCTCGATGCAAACGGGCTCATCAAGCAGGTCACGATCAGCCATTCGCTCATATCCTTCGTCGACGTCGTGGAGCGTGGCATCAGCCGCAACCAGCTCGATCAGGCCGTCCCGGGCGTCCTGGCTTATTACGACCTTCCCGACCTGGCGGTGCGCATGGCCCCCTTGCCGCTCCGCATCGAGAACCCCACCAGCGCCGTCGGTTCGTACGTGTCTCGATCCGAGCTCGAGGCCGCCTATGCGTCGTGCCTCCGGGCGTACGGGAATGACAGGAACGCGCTGGTGCTCCAGGCCGCCCCGTAAGGACACAAGCCGGGCCGGCAGCTTGCTCGCGGGCCCATCACGGAGAGACTCGCTCATGCCGCTGGATCCCCAGGCTCAGGACTTCCTCAACAGGCTGGAAGCAGCGAAGCTGCCGCCGTTCCACACGCAGTCAGTCGAGCAGCTGCGCGCCCAGATGGACATGTCGACGGCATTCCTCGGAGAGCTGCCGGGAGTCGCACGGGTTCAGGATCTGCGGGTGCCGGGAACCGGCGGCGATTTCCGCGTGCGCATCATCACGCCGCACGGCTCTCCGGCCGGTGCGCGTCCCGTGCTGGTGTACTTCCATGGCGGGGGCTGGGTGCTGGGGAACATCGCCTCGCACGAGGGCGTCTGCCGGGCGCTGGCCAGTGCCAGCGGTGCGATCGTTGTCGACGTCGATTATCGCCTGGCGCCGGAGCACCCGTTTCCGGCCGCGGCCGAGGACGCTTACGCCGCCACGAGCTGGGTTGCGGCCAATGCGGCCGGCTTCGGCGGTGATCCGGCGCGGATCGCGGTCGGCGGCGATAGCGCCGGGGGGAATCTTGCCGCCGTCGCCTGCCTGATGGCCCAGGAGCGCGACGGACCGCGCGTGAACTTCCAGGTGCTGCTCTACCCCATCACCGATTGCGACCTGGACACTCCGTCGTATCGCCAGTTCGCCGAGGGTTACTTCCTGACCCGTGCCGAGATGGCCTGGTACTGGGACCACTATGTTGCCGACCCCCGGCAGCGGCTCAATCCGCAGGCGTCGCCGCTCCGGGCGGCCGACTTCCGCGGGCTTCCCCCTGCCCTGGTGATCACGGCCGAGTACGACGTCCTGCGCGACGAGGGCGAGGCCTACGCGCGCCGGCTCGAGGCGGCTGGCGTGCCCGTCACGCTCAGGCGGTACCACGGAATGATACACGGCTTCATCCGCCGCTTCCCCTTCTTTGACCAGGGCAAGGCGGCGATCGACGAGATTGGCCGCGTGCTGCAAGTTGTCTTTGCACGCTGAGCGGCACGGTTCTTCAATCCAGCGCGGTCACCGCGTCCCCAGCCGCTGCCGCAGCTTGACGAACTTCTTCTGGAGCTCGCCTCCGCCCAGGTCCGGGTGCAGGATGGCGGTGGCGTCGATGAGCTGGGCCGCGTCCTTGAGGCGCTCGGCGTGGAAGTACGCCAGGGCCAGCCCGTAGCGCGCCTCGAACCAGGCCACGGAGCCGGTGTGCAGGTTCCTGGAGCGAAGCCGTTCCACGTCGATGGCCAGTTCATAGGCTTCCAGGCGGTTGTACGTGTCGGCCAGGTCGCGGAGCAGGTCGTCGGAGGCCGAGCTCCCCACTCCGGTCCAGTTCCGCAGCGCCTCCCGCGCGTTGCGCTCGTCGCCCAGGAAGAGGTAGGCTCGGGCGAGACGGAGCTTGAGCTCGGCCCGCTCCTGGGCGGTCCAGCGGTCCTCGTCGTCCACCTGCGCCACGGGCTGGACCAGCAGCCGCTGGATGAGACCCAGCCTGCGCTGGTGCAGATCGATGGCCGAATAGCTGGCGCACGCGTCGATGAGCCGGACCGCGTCGAGGAATGCACCGCGCGCCGCGGGTTCGGCCCAGCTCGCGTGCGTCTGGGCCTCGCGCTCGGCGTCGAGGTACGGAGGGCCCACCTGCACCAGGGCGATCATCCGCAGGAGCCGAGACCGGTAGCGCTCTTGCGGTGTGAGGACCATCCGCCCGAGGCGTTCGAGGAGGTTCAATGCCTGCCGCGGCTTGCCCGCGAGGGGCACCAGTTCCAGGCGCGTTTCGGCCAGCCAGAGCTCGGCCTGCGCGCGTTCACCGCGCGCCGCGGCCTCGCTTTCGGTCAGGAACGTTCTGGCCCGGTTGTAAGCCTCGCCGATACGGTGCCTGTCGCCGCTGACGAGCTGCGATTCGACCGCCGCGCGGTCCAGCTCGGCAACGGCAAGGCGCGCATCCACCCAGCGCGGGGAGCCGGGTGCAATGGCCGTCCAGAGCCCCTTCGCCCGGTCTTTCTCGGCTGCGGCGTAGCAGAGCGAACCGAGCAGCCAGCGCGCCTCGTCGGTGGTCGCATCTTTGGGAAAGTCGTGGATCTGCTGCTCCAGGGCCAGGGTGTAGGACTCGGGCGTGACGCCAGGGTTGCCGGCGGCCAGGGCCCGGCCGCGAGCCATGGCGCGCAGCATACTGGCCCGGGCACGGAGCGCCCCCGCACGGGCATCGTCGGACACGCGCGACAGCAGCGCATCGGCGTCGGCGAACTTGCCCGCCTGGAAGAGCAGCCCGCCCGCCCGCAGCCGGTAGCCCGCGGCCGGCTCGAAGTGCCCAAGCTCCTCGGCCCGGGTCGCGGCGCGCAGGTTGAGGGCCGCCGCGCGAGCCGCATCGCCCTTCAGCTCATACGCCTGGGCGAGCAGGGCCCACGCTTCCGCGGCGTGCCCGGGGGCGGGCTCGAAGGCGCCGGAGGTGACGGCCAGCATGCCCAGCCGCGCCTCGCTCCCCTTGCCCTGTCCAAGCGTTTTCAGCAGCCGGAAGATCTCTTCTTCCGCGGCGAACCGCCCGGCACCGGCGGGCAAGACGGCACGCTGGGCCAGCTTGAGCTCGAGCAGTTTCAGCGCCCTGGCCGGCTGGGGAAGATGTGCTGCCGCGATCGCGGCCTCGGCCTCCTGGTACTTCTTCTCGGCCATCAGCAGGGACACGCGCACACCGAGCACCTCCGGCTCCGGAGGCGGAGGCTGGGTGCGCGCTGCTGCGTCAAGCGAGGCCGCCGCTTCGGACAGTTTCCCCGAGCGCCGCAGCAAATCGGCCTGGAGCAGACCCGCGAAACCGCGCAGGCCGGCTTCTGCCGGCGGCTCTTGCAGCAGTGCCAGGGCTTCGGCCTCGCGCGACCTGCGCGTCGGCGCCGGCCGGTTCCAGGTCGGCCCGGTCCGCCAGCGCCTGGGCCAGGCGAAACCGGACGTTGTCGACCAGCGCCTTATCGGCATTCTCCAGCACGATGCGATGGAGCCGGCCGATCGCGTCATCGAATGACCGGGACGCCTCGTCCACAGCCTGGCCGTCGCCCGGGTTCAGACTGATGGCGTCACGCCAGGTCTGCCCCTGGGCCCAGCGGTAGACCGCGGCCTGGAGCGCAAATTCACGCGCCCGGGGATGGCCCGGGTTCTGGTTCTCGAACCCGTCCAGCAAGCCCACGGCCTGGCTCCAGCGTTCCCTGCGCTGCCGGGAGGTGTCGGCGGCCTGCGCCGCACGATCGAGCGTGCCGGCCATCTCTTGCACCAGCGACTCGCGCTGGCTGATTGCCAGCGAGGTATCTTCCACCTGCTTGTTGAGCGTCGCCAGATGCTCTTCCAGCTCGGCACTGGCGGCTGGCTCCTGAGCCCTCGGGCATGTGCCCGCCATCAGCACGAGTGCGAGCGTCCCTGCAACGACTCGATGATCCATTCGGGAACCAGGCACGTTTGAGAAGTCCTTGAAGGGTGCGGGAATTCATGGACCAGCCGATGGGCCCAGGAATTATATCCCGAACCCGATCCCGGACGACAATCGGCTTGTGCCTGGCGGGGCAACTCGCCAGCATGGATTCTCGCCCTTCGAGACTGGCCTGACGGGGGTCGTCCTGGGCGGGAACGCACCCTGGGGAAACTGCACGTGCCTGCGTACGCCGTGGTCTGGGACCAGGTCTCGAAGGTGTATGCCGGCGGCCACCAGGCGGTGCGCGGGGTGAGCCTGAGCGTGGCCCAGGGAGAGATCCTGGCGTTGCTGGGTACGAGCGGCTCGGGCAAGACGACCCTGTTGAAGATGCTCAACAGGCTGATCGATCCGTCCTCGGGAGCGATTCGAATCCGCGATCGACTCACCACGGAGTGGAACCCGATCGCCCTGCGGCGCTCGATCGGCTACGTGATCCAGGAGGGCGGGCTGATGCCGCACCTCACGGTGCTGGACAACGTCGCCCTGGCCGCGCGCGTTCAGGGGCGTCCGAAGCGGGAGCAGCAGTCGCTCGCCGTCTCGCGGCTGGAGCTGGTGGGTCTGGACCCGGCGCGGTTCGGCTCGCTCTTTCCCCGTCAGCTCAGTGGCGGGCAAAGGCAGCGCGTGGGCGTGGCGCGGGCCCTTGCGGCCAGCTCGGACCTGATCCTGATGGACGAGCCCTTCGGCGCCCTGGACCCGATCACCCGGCGCGAGCTACAGGATGAGTTTCGCAGGCTCCAGCGGCAACTGCACACCACGGTGGTCCTGGTCACCCACGATCTCCGCGAGGCCTGCCGCCTGGGCGACCGGCTGGCGCTCATGCACGACGGAGCGCTGCTCCAGCAAGGGCCGGCGGCCCATTTCCTGGAAAGCCCCGCCGATCCATACGTTCGGGATTTCTTCCGCGACGCCGCGGCCGTCGAGCTGTCACGGGAGGACTGATCAGTCGTGTTCCTCTCCTGGCGTGATTTGCTGGCGTCGGAGTGGTGGCCCCTGCTGGGAGCCACCGCGGCACACTTGAACCTGGTACTGGAGGCGGTCGCCCTGGCGGTCCTGATCGGCGTCCCGGCAGGAATCGCGGCCACGCGCCATCCGCTGCTGGAGCGGGGCATCCTCGGGCTCGCCAACGTGCTGCAAACGATTCCCAGCCTCGCCCTGCTGGGCTTCCTCATGATCGCCTTCCGGGGCCAGATTGGAGAGGCCCCTGCGCTGGCGGCACTGGTGCTCTACGCCCTCTTGCCAATCGTCAAGAACACGGTGCTCGGCCTGCGCAGCATCGACCCGGGCGTGCACGAGGCGTCCGTGGCCCTCGGCATGACCGGCTGGCAAAGGCTCAGGCTCGTCGAGCTTCCGCTGGCCACTCCCATCCTGCTGGGCGGCGTGCGGGTCGCGACCGTGGCTTCGGTAGGCATGGCGACCATTGCGGCCGCCATCGGGGCGCGCGGACTGGGCACTTACATCTTTCGAGGCGTGTCGCTGGCGGATACCAGGCTCATCCTCCTGGGGTCCGTCCCCTCGGCCTTGCTGGCGATTGGCTGCGACGCGTCGCTGGGCGCGCTGGAGCGGAGCCTCGATCCGACGCGCCCGCGCGGAGTGAAGCTGCGCGGCTGGCTCGCCGGCCTCGCCATCGGAGCGCTGCTCGTGGCCGCGGGCTGGAGATGGATGCTTCCCGAAACGTGGTTCGGCCCGCGCGCAACCACGATCACGATCGGCTCCAAGGATGGCAGCGAGATGATCCTGCTCGGCCACATGCTTGCCGATCTGGTCGAGGACCAGACCTCGATTGTCGTCGACCGCCGGTTCAACCTGGGCGGAACGCTCGTCTGTTACAACGCACTCCGGCTCGCCGGCCTGGACGCCTACGTCGAGTACACAGGCACCGCGCTGACAACGATTCTCAAGGAACCCGTGCAGAGCGACCCGCAGCTCGTATTCGATCTCGTGCGTGCGCGGTTGCAGCAGCGTGACCAGGTCGTCTGCCTGGATCCCCTGGGGTTCGAGAACACCTTCGCCATCCTGATGCGGCAAGACGAGGCCGAGCGTCTTGGCATCCGCAAGATCTCGGACCTGCTGGCCCATCAGCGGGAATTGCGGAGCGGCTTCGGCCCCGAGTTCATGAACCGGCCCGATGGCTATCCCGGCCTGGTTCGAGCGTACGGTCTGAAGTTCGCGGTCTCTCCCCGCGAGATGGACCGGAACCTGCTCTACCAGGCTCTGGCACAGGGATCGATCGACGTGGCCGCCGGCGATTCCACCGATGGCCGGATCGCGGCCTTCCACCTCGTCCCGCTGGACGACGATCGCCCTTATTTCCCGCCTTACCAGGCCGTGCCGCTCGTGCACGGGACGACGCTCGAGCAGCTTCCCGTGCTGCGCGAGATCCTCAACGGCCTCGCGGGAAAGATCAGCGCTCAGGACATGCGCGAGATGAACCGGCAAGTGGACCAGGAGAAGAAGAAGCCGGAAGACGTCGCGCGCGGCTTCCTCCGCGCCCGGGGACTGTTGCGCCGCGAGTAGGCAGGCGAGCGTCCGCCGCTGGGCCTGGACGCGTCAACGAGAAGGAGATAAGTGGCTTGCGACAGACTTGTTCCCACGCTCTGCGTGGGAACACCGGTCGGGACGCTCTGCGTTCCCTGGATTTCCAAGCCTCAGCACTGGCCCCCGATCGACGCGGAGCGTCGCAGACGGCATTCCCACGCGGAGCGTGGGAACGAGGAACAAACATAGAGAGTAAAATAAATAGTATAATAGGTTTGCGACAGACTTGTTCCTGCGCGGAGCGTGGGAACGAGGAAAAGAAGCCGGAAGACGTCGCGCGCGGCTTCCTCCGCGCCCGGGGACTGTTGCACCGCGAGTAGGCAGGCGAGCGTCCGCCGCCGGGCCTAGACTCCGGCCGGGGCGATCGCGCGTTCCGGCTCGGCCACGGTCTTCTTCTCGTGGAAGAGAGCCACGAAGACAAGCAGGAAGAACGCGGTGACGGCCAGGGGAATGGCCCAGACGGCGGTCCAGTTCGGCAGCAGCAGGTCGCGGATGTAGCCCGCACCCACGTTGCCCACCACGTTGAACAGACCGTAGACCACGAACACGAAGAGGCTTTGCGCCGACGCCTTGATATCCGCGCTCGCGGCCTTGTCCACGTACATCGACGCCACCACGAAGAGGAACCCGAAGCAGAAGCCGTGCAGGATATTGACTCCGACCATGAGGGCCCACGGCTGGCCGAGCATGTTGAGCGCGAACATGAGCACGTAGGCCAGGCCCCCGAGGGCCATGGTCCACTTCATGCCGATGCGGGCAACCATGAACGGCACGAGGGCCATCGAGATCATCTCGCCAATCTGTCCCACGGTCATCTGCGTGCCCACGTTGTTCGACGTGGAGCCGACGTCCGGCAGGAACCGGCCCTCGCACTGAAAATAGTAATAAAGGGCGAAGCCGAAGAGGCCGCAGACCAGCAGCAGGACGGCGAAGGAACGGTCCTTCATGAGCTCCAGGCTTTCCACGAATGCCGATTTCTCGCGGTGCGTGCCTTGCGTGCTCGTGCTGGCCGGAGGAGTGTGCGGCAGCCACAGGCTGTAGACGCCGAGCACCAGCGAGATCAGACCGGGTATGCGCAGCACTTCCATCTTGCCGGGCTCACCGACCAGGTCGAACCAGGACTTGAGCCCGGGGCTGTTCTCGCTGCCCAGGTTCAGGTAACGGCCGACCAGGAACGTCGCCGTGAGCCAGCCAATGGTTCCCCAGAAACGGATTGGCGCGAACTGGCTGGTGTGCTCGTCCCCCAGCGCCCGGAACGTGAGGGAATTGGTGAGCCCGACGGTGGGAAAGTAAAGGCTGCAATAGATGAGCATCAGCAGGAAGATGGGCCAGAACGTGGTGCAGTACGAGGCGGCGATGAGCAGCACGCCACCGAGCAGATGGCAGACCGCAAGCACTTTCTCGGTGGCGAAGTAGCGATCGGCAAGCTGCCCCACGATGAACGGACCGAGAATGGAGCCCAGGCCCCCGCACGCCATGACCAGCCCGATGGAGACCTCGCTCATCTGGAGCTCATGCAGATGCGGCACAAGCATCAAGGCCCACACGCTCCAGATGGCGTATTCGAGGAACATCATCACCGAAAGCTTGATCCGGGTTACGGCATTCATCGCGGGTCTCGGAGCTTGAAGGTTGCGGAGGTGTGGTCCAGATGCGGAACATGGGCGGCGGCCGGAGTAGCGACCTGCAAACTTTAACGCCTGGTCGGACCGGTTGCCACAGGGTTCTCAACTTGGCGCCGTGGCGGCCTGCCGCGGCGCTTCCCCGAACGACGGCTCCGGCTCGATCACCCATTGCAAGAGCCGCAGAATCGACGCCGCCGTCGCGCGGCAGGTGTGCTCCCGGGCATGCTCGTGTCGCAGGCCGCAGCGACCGTCGTCCGACCCGTGCGCCAGGATGAACTGCACGGCGTCCACGAAGGCGTCGGCATTCTCGGCCACGTCGAAGAGGTGCGCGGAGAGCCGGCATTCCGGGATGGCCGTGGCAACCATGGGCCGGCCCGAGCCCAGACCGTCGGCGATCTTCGTGGGACAGCAGGCGCGGTTGAAGGGATGATCCTGAACGTATGGAATCAGGTTCACGTCGAAGGCCTGGTAGTACAGGGGAAGCTGGTCCTGGGACCGTGGACCCGTATGATGCACGTTGGCCCGTGACGCGAAGCCCAGCCAGTCCCCGAACCACGGCTCCTTCTTGCGTCTTGGATGAGGCCGGTCGCCCACCACGACCAGCGACGCCAGCGGGAAGGCCTCGCTGAGCCGCGTCATGAGCCGCCAGTCGACACGCGGACCGATGGAACCGACGTATCCCAGCAGCGGCCGGGGAAGTCCGGCGATCTCCTGCGGTGCGCGCGCGGGCCGATGGCAGGGCTCATCCGCCAGGAACGGTGCCGGCGTGCCGTGCGGCAGGTGATGGATCTTGCCGGCGGCATCCGGAAGCGCGGCGCGGAGCTCGTCGGCCCGAGAGCGTGCGACACAGATCGTGGCGTCCGCGCGGCGCACCAGTTCGTGCTCCAGGCGGCGTAGCTCGGCGGCGTGCCGAGGCCAGTAGAGCGTGTAGTCATCAATGTTGTAGTAGAGCACGATATCGGGCGCAAGCTGCTCGCACAGATAGAGATAATGCGGATAGGTCAGGACCAGGCCGCGGCGGGCCCGGGCATCGGAGCGCTGCCAGAACGCCTGGATCGACGCCGCGATGGGCCGCATGCCCCAGCGGGGAAACTGCTTCATCCAGCCGCTGGGCAAGATCAGGTCGTGCGTCTGAGCGCCGCGTCCCCATGGCTGGGGCCTGCCCGTGCGTGACCAGGGGAAGCGCCCTGGCGCCAGCCATTGAGGTAATCGAGGCAGCGCAGGGCGAGCAGGGAGACGCCTGGGCCGTCGATTTCCCGGAAGAGGCTCTCGGTGGTGAACCAGTTGATATCAGCGACGGCCAGCGCCAGCGGCCAAGAAGCCGCACCGGCGGTCGGTTCCTTCCCTGCGAGCATCGTCGCGTCCTCGGCCACCAGTGCACCCGGGCCCGGGCAGTGGCAAGAAGAAACGCGGCCTCTGCCCGGGCAGTGGCAAGAAGATACGCGGACTGTCGGCGTCCAGTCAATGCGATGTTGCGTGGTCGTGGCTCAGGGCGCGACCGTGGCGAACATCTTGAGCACCGCGGGCGGCTCATCCTGGATGTCGGTGTCGATATTCAGTGTGGCGTGGAACGGGCCGGGCTGCTCGGGAGCCTGGAATGTGACCTTCAAGGTGTGCACGGCCCGAGATTCCTTGCCTTCATCGCCCGCCTTCACCGCATCGGCGCTCGGCGCGAGCCGGGTGATGGCAAAGGGGTCCTTCGAGCGGACCAGGATGGTCTTGGAGACGGACTGGCCGGGGCGTACGCTGCCGAAGTTGATGATCGACGGCGTCACGGCCACGGCGCTCTGGATATTCGCCACGACCGAGATCGGGATTGTGGGACTTCCCTGGTCATTGGTCAGAAGCGTGATCTCGTCCTTGAAGTAGCCATTGGTGACACCCGGCTGAAGCGTGGCCGTGAGCGAGTAATGGATCTGGCCGTCCGCGGTGCGCGATAGCTCCCGCAGCTCGGCCCTTACCTTGGAGCTCAGAGTCTTCATCTTGGTGACTTCCCAGTCCGAACGTCCCCCGGCGTAGGTCAAGGTGAGCGTGGCCGGCGGCATCTTCTCCGAGCGCCGGACGATGCCGAAGTCAACCTGTCCCGGGGTCAGAACGATGTCGCCGCGGATGAAGCAGGTGAGGTTCAGGTCGACCTCCAGAAAGGACGGCCGATCGAAGATCACCGTGAGTCCCGAGGGCTTGAAACCCAGGAACTTGGTGGTGTCGATGGTGGCCTCGATGGTCGTCTGCGTCCCGGGCGGGATGACCCTGGCCCCGATGCGGACGTTCGTGCAGCCGCACTTGGTGCGCGTGTCGGCGATGCGGATCTCCTGGTTTGAGCGGTTCACCAGGGGGAAGGCATGGCGGATCTGCGAACCGCGAGCGACCGTACCGAAATCGTAAGCGCGCTCAGGAAGTGCCGAGGCCGTCCAGTCGAAGTTCTGTGCCGGCGCGGCCGGGTTCGCGATCAGCAGGCCCAGAAGCCCCATGAGCATCGTGCGAAGCATCAGCCTGTCTCCCCTTCCAAGCCTCGTGTACCTTTTCCCCGGCTGATGGACGGCCGGCGCTATCCGGCTCGTCTCGGTTCGCCGCAAGATCCGGCCTTGCCTCATGGTAGCAAATGCGGAGGCGAATGGAACCTGGGCTCCGCGGCCGTTGCACCGGGCAAGGCCGTGTGGTCCCATGCCGTTGTCGCCGCTGGTCCCCGCTCGCACGTGGCACCACGCTCTGAGCAGCCCTCTTCTTGCCTCATCGGATGACCGCGCCGATGGCTTGAGCGAAGGATCGGGTTCGCTCGCCGCACCTTGCCGGGTGTACCGATTGCCCAGGCGGCCCGGTGGCCCCTGGAGATTCCGTACTGGAAGGCGCACGATCGTCCTTGCTAGACTGAAGCCTGAATGCTGCCACCCCATTGCTCAGACATTCTCCACGGACAGGTCGTCCATGTTAAAGCCCTCGGTCCAGCTCCACGTGCACGACGGGATCCTGATCGCCGAGTTCTGGGACTGCTGGAGGCTGGACCCGGCTCCCGTCCAGGAGTTGAGGTCCCACTATGAGGCGCATCGCGGCAAGAAGGGCGCCCGGAGCTGGTGATCGACCTGTCCGGAGTCGGCTTCGCGGGTTCGGCCTCGCTGGGGATCTTCGTTTCCGTGCACCGCGAGGTGCGTCAAAACGGCGGCCGCTTGATCTTCTGCAACGTGGAGCCCACGGTGCGCGAGGTCTTTCGTGCCAGCAAGCTCGAGCCGCTCTTCGAGTTCGCCGCGGATCGGGCTGCCGCCCTGGAACTCATTGCCAGCGGCAATTCCTCCGCGTCCGCGCGGGCCGCTGCCGCGGGCAACGGCCAGCCGGCGGGACAAGCGAGCTCCGCGTCCGAAACACCCAGCAAGCCGCCACCGCAGTCCGGAGGTCTGGCAGGCGTTGGCCGGCTGAGGCGCAAAAAGGTGGATCCGGATCCATCGTGAGTCGTCCCGCGTGCGAAGGACTCGCGTCTCGCGCCTTGCACCTCGAGCTTTTTTCAGGGTTCCGATCATGCCCGCGACCGCTCGCATCCAGGTGAACACCGTCGACGGTGTCACGGTCGTCCGCTTCCAGGACCAGCAGCTCTTTGACGAGCGCACCGTCCGCGAGGTCGCGGAGCAGATCTCGCTCTGCTTGCCCAGCGACGGCACGCCCATCCGGCTGATCCTGGATTTCTCGGACGTCAACCTCATCTCCAGCACCGCGCTCTCCAAGCTGATCCTGATCCAGCGCCGGGTCGATGCCACGCGCGGCAAGATGCGCCTCTGCGAGCTCTCCACGATCTTGCAGCAGGTCTTTCGCACCGCGAACCTGGACCGCCTCTTCACCATCGACCGCGACCAGAGAACGGCGCTGGAGAGCATGAAAACGAGCTGACCGTCCAGCCGGCATCGTCCCACAATGCCCGCAAGTAACCGCCTGCCGCCCGTGGCCCGTAGGGCAGGTCAGCGCAGCGCAACCCACCGGCTGGCAAAGCTCTGCGCGGCCGCATGAACCCGCGCCATACGAGTCACCCGGCGCTGCCGTCCATCCGCGAGCCCGTAGGGTGGGTCAGCGCAGCGCAACCCCATAGCGTCCAACTTAAGGATTCCATTCCAGAAGTTCTGGATCCAAAAGGAGTTGGAATAGGCTGGGCCGTTTCTTCCGACGTTTCTTCTGAGCGACGCTAGCGATCGTCGTGGCCATGTCTCTCAAGGTGCGTATGAGCTCGTCGATGTTATCCAACGCTCGGGTCAGGGATTCCATCCAGTTCCGGATGACGCGGGCCGCTTTCCAGTGGCTGCGGCGGGGATCGGCCGCGTTCGCGGTCAGGAGCAGCCAATGCTGAAGCACCACGCCGATCAGTTTCGCCCAGAACAACGCCAGGCGTTCCATGCTGGTCCAGTGTGCACGCGACTCGGCGAGGTGGTTGTGAGATTTCCAAAGTTTGAACAGCAGTTCGATTTGCCAGCGCGTCCGATACAGGACCACGACCTCTTTCCACGTCAGAAGTGCGGCCAGGCAGTTGGTCAGGAAAATCGTCCAGTCGCACAAGTCCAGATGTTCTTGCGTGGGCACGCGGCCGTGTTTTTGAGCCTTTTCGTAGGCCGCTTGCCGACGTCGGTTCGCCACCTCCGGAGGCACTCGCAAGGCGATCAACCGACATCCCAGACGCTCCGCCGCGCCCACCGCGATCGACACGTCGACCGGCATGCCGGCGGGTTGCCGTCGGAGAAACGCCAGCATCTCCCATCGCCGCCCCTCCGCGTCGAAAACGGCCGTGCCGTGTTGCCAACGCGAAATCCAATAAGCTCCTTGCGCGCCGATGGATCGGAACCGCTCCAGGCAAAAGTATCCCAGGTCGCGGAGCGTCAGCGATCCGGAGACCACTGGTGCGTCCACGTCCACGCTCGTGGCGTCGCTGTGACGACCGGGATGGACCTCCAACTTCTCCAACTGACCGCGGCGCAGTTCCCACGCCACCTGAATTTTCACCGCTGCCTTACCACTGCCCGTTTTGCCACCGCAGCCGGGAAATTCCGCCTCGAATTCGTCGGGCAAGGTCACCGTGGTGCTGTCGGCGATCACGACGGCGGTGAACTTGTCCAGCAGCGCCACGCCGGCCGCCGACGCCTCCACGACGGACTCCAACACGTGTTCCAAACCCGCGGCAAGTGCGCGACGAGCTTCTCCGAGAACCGCTTTTCGATCGCCTCGGCAGTCACGTTCACACCCAGCAGTGCCGCCGTCGCGACGAAGTCGTTGGTATGGGGGCGAGGCGTCTTCATCACAGTCAGAACCATGGTCTTGAGCAGCGACGCGCCCGAGAATTTTCGTTGCCGCCGGATCACGCCCGTCGCACGACCGATCTCGTCGAGTTTCGAACCCAAGCTCGATTGCAACAACACGGCCACCTTGTTTATGATCCCCAACGGAAGCTCCTTCTTCCAGGACGCGCTTGCTCGATACAACGCGAACTGGATTAAGGACTTCCTTTCTTTTTTCCTAGGCCAAATTCCTTAAGTTGGACGCTATGGGGTCAGCGCAGCGCAACCCACCGGCTGGCAAAGCCCGTGGCTCGTAGGGCAGGTCAGCGCAGCGCAACCCACCGGCTGGCAAAGCTCTGCGCGTGGCCGCATGAACCCGCCATACGAGTCAGCCGGCGCTGCCGTCCATCCGCGAGCTGGTCAGGTGACCGGACGTGTCAGCTCGCTCCAGCGCGCCACCAGCCGGGCGGCGGCGTGCGAATCAATGGCGCTCGCGGCGCGCTCCACCAGCAGCGGAAGCGGTTGCGGATCAAGCGTCCAGAGCGCCGCGGCCGCGTTTGCCAGCACGATATCGCGCACCGGTCCGCGCTGGGCCGCGAGCAATTCACGCAGCAGAGAGGCGCTCTCCTCGGGGCCGGAGACACGCAGCGCGACGGCTCGGACACGGGGGAGCTGGAAGTCATTACGGGTCCACATCAGGTCGCGAATCGTTCCCGCCTCGACCACAAACCCATGCGTGGAGCCGTCCAGGGTGACCTCGTCGAGCCCGTCGCCTCCGCTCACGACGACCGCCCGGCGCGTGGTCTCGAACCGGCTCAGCACCTCGGCCATGAGCCGGGCCTGCCGCGGGTCGGGAATGCCCACGAGCTGGTGCGACGGGCTGGCCGGGTTGCAGAGCGGACCCACCAGGTTGAAGATCGACCGGAACGGCAGTGCGCGCCGTACGGCGGACACGCGCCGCAGTCCCGGATGAAACGCGGGCGCGTAGAGGAACGCGATCCCTAGCTCCTCGAGACAGCGGTGGAGCACGGCAGGCTCGAGCTCAACGCCGATGCCCAGCCGCTCCAGGACCTCGGAGCTCCCCGACCGGCCGCTAGCCGCCCGGTTGCCGTGCTTGACAACCCGCGCGCCGCATGCCGCCAGGACGATGGCCGTTGCCGTCGAGATGTTGAACGTGTTCGCACCATCGCCACCGGTGCCGCAGGTGTCCAGGAGTGATTGCCCCGTGCCGCCGGGATGGAAGGCAATCATCCGCTCGCGGATCGCCGCGACGGCGCCTGCGAGTTCGCCGGCCGTCTCTCCCTTGCGGTGCAGCGCCGTGAGAAAGGCGGCAGTTTCCGCGTCGCCCGCAACGCTGTCGAGCATGGCGGCGATCGCGGCCCGGCACGATTCCGGGTCGAGCGATTCTCCGGCCTCGAGCCGGGCCACGGCCTGGCTCAGCACGCTCACGCTCATCAAGGCACCCGGACCGTGTAGCGCTCGATCCCCTGGCCGCCCCGGCGATCAAGACTCACGATCAGCGGGTCGTGCTCCACCCGTTCGTTGATCAGCTTGACCGCCTGCTCGGCCGACTCCACGGCGTGGTCATTGATCCGGGAGATCACGTCGCTGGGCTGGCAGATCGTCGCCAGCGGACTCTGCGGATCGACGGTGAGGATCATCGCTCCCCGCTCCGACTCCGGCAGATGGTGCCGCAGCGCGAGCTGCGGATTGAGCGTCAACAGCTCGAGCCCGAGCGCGAAGGTGGACGTGGGCCCGGGGCGGTCCGGACGGCGAATCAGGTCGGCTGGCTCGGCGGGGCGGGGAACCTGCACCACCTCGGTTTCCGGCAGCGTCCGTTCGCGGTCTCCCACGGTGATTCGCAGCGCGATTTCCTTGCGTTGGCGCCAGATCCGCACATCGACGGGAACGCCGACGGGCGTCATCGAAACGGCGTTGATGAGGTGATTGAGGTCGTGAATGTCGACGCCGCCGAACCCGAGAATCACGTCTCCGTCCCGCAAGCCGCCTCGCGACGCGGGAGATTCGGGATGAACCTTGTCCACCCAGGCGCCGTGCGGCCGGTCGAGACCGAGGTTCTGTGCATCCTCCTGGCGAAAGTTGGGCTGGAGGTCCACGCCCAGGGCCCCGCGCGTGACGTGGCCATTGGCGATGAGCTCGTTCATGATCCACCGCGCCAGGTTGATCGGGATGCTGAAGCCGACGCCTTCATTCCCCCCGCCATTGGAGGCGATCGAGTTGTTGATGCCGATGACCTCGCCCTTGAGGTTCACCAGCGGACCGCCCGAGTTGCCCGGGTTGATCGCGGCGTCGGTCTGCAAGAAGTCCTGGTTTTCCACGTCCTGAAGCTCGTCCATGTGGCGACTGCGGGCGCTGATGATTCCTTGACTGACCGAGTGCATCAGTCCGAATGGGCTGCCCATCGCCACGACCCAGCTTCCCACCACGGCGGTGTCGCTGTTGCCTAGCCGGGCCGCCGGCAGGTCGTCGCGGTCGAGCTTGAGCACGGCCACGTCCGCCTTGGCGTCGCTCCAGATCCGCTCGGGCGTCAATGTCCGCCCGTCATGCAGGAAGATCCGGATCTTCGCGGGCTTGCCGCCTTCCACCACGTGATGGTTGGTCAGGACGAACAGCCCGGGTATCTTCTCGTTGCGGACGATCACCCCGGATCCGGTCTCCTCGAACTTCTTGATGCGCTGGGTCTCCTCGTGCCTCATCGTTTTCTGGGCGACGATATGCACGACCGAGGGCGAGACGGCCTTCGCCACCATCTCGAACATGCGGTCGACATGCGCGAACCGCTCATATTCCCGGGCAAGCTGATCGTAGATCTGGCCATCCCGCCGGCCCGCGTCATCGGCCCGCGCGGCGCTCGCGGCCGGCGGCGTCGCAATCGCGGTCGCAGCCGCAGCCGCAGCCTGCCCTGGCACGCCCCTGGCGGCCTGTGCCGAGAGCGTCGGTGCTCCGCGGCCCAGTACGAACCCCAGGCCAAGACCTGCCGCCAGCGATGCCGTCACCAGCACGGCCGAGGACGAGCGCGACATCATGAATCGACTCCACGCCAGTGGGAGAGGCGCAGTCACGATGAGATTCAGCCAGCGATCGCAGTCCCGCGGGCTCGCAAGCACCGTTCTCAATATACAGCCCACGCGAAGGATATGTCAAAAAAACGCTCGCGGAGTCCGCACAGGCGGTGGAACCTGCGCAACCGTCCCAGCCACCCACCACCGCGGGCGGAAGTGCCGAGCGAATGATCCCACCGCCGCCCCGCAATCTCGCCGGGCTTCATCGCAATACCGTTGGAATAGCAATAAGTTCAGTGCAGTCAGAGGTTTGTTCCTCGTTCCCACGCTCCGCGTGGGAATGCCGTCTGCAACGCTCCGCGTCGATTGGCCCCGTGCTAAAGGCTGGGAAATCCATGGAACGCAGAGCCTACCGACCGGTATTCCCACGCAGAGCGAGGGAACAAGCCTGCCGCAACGTGCTTGCCCTCTTCTCGTAAACGCTATTTCAACGGTATTGGGCTTGATTGTGAAGAATGAATCGAGAAACGTTCCCCTGTGCCTGTTGTCTCGGGCCCGGCCACGCCAGCAGACCAGGACGCTGGTCAGCTCTTGCTGAGGCACCGCACAGGTCTCTCCGAACTTATTTCTTTGCCATGTGTGGCTCAGCGGTCGTGCACCAGACGGTATGTCTTGTAGCCGCCGGCCAGGTTCGCCGCGTCCCGTCCGGCGTGGCGGAGCACAAGCGTGGCCATGTAGCCGCGCATGCCAACCTGGCAGTGGACGATGACCTTGCGGTCCCGGGGAACCTCGCCCAGACGGTTTCGCAGCGTCTCCAGGGGGATGTTCACGGCACCAGGGATCGCGCCGGCGGCAAACTCTGGAGGGGTCCGCACGTCAACCAGGAGTGCCCCGGCCGACATCAGCCCTGCGAGCTGCTCCACGTGAACCTGCGGGTAATCGCCCCGAACCAGGTTCGCGGCCACGAAGCCGGCCATGTTCACCGGGTCCTTCGCCGACCCAAACTGCGGCGCGTACGCCAGCTCCGCTTGTTCGAGGTCGAAGACCGTCATCCCCGCGTGGATCGCCATCGCCAGCACGTTGATGCGGTTGTCGACACCCTCATGTCCAACCGCCTGGGCGCCGAGGATCCTGCCGGTCCGGGGATCGAACAGCACCTTGAGCGCCATGGGGCGGCGCCGGGGTAGTATCCGGCATGCTGGTTGGCGTGAATGTAAACCTTCTCGAAGGCGGTACCGGCGCGGGCCAGCGACTTCTCACCCTGGCCCGTGACCGCGGCTGTGAGGTCGAAGAAGCCGACGATCGCGGTCCCCTGCGTCCCTCGATAGCGGCTGGACCGGCCGAAGATCGCATCCGCGGCGATCCGTCCCTGACGGTTGGCCGGCCCGGCAAGCGGCACCTGCGCGGGCGATCCGGAAACATAGTCGCGCACTTCCACCGCGTCACCCACCGCGTAGATCGCGGGGTCGCTGGTCTGCATGCGGTCGTTGACCTGGATGCCTCCCCGGGGGCCAACCGCCAGGCCGGCGTCGACGGCAAGCAGGTTCTCGGGCCGCACGCCCACGCCCAGCACCACAAGCTGGCCCGTCACCGACCGGCCCGACTTGAGGCCGACCACAATGCCCTCCGGCGATTCCCGGAACTGCTCCGCCGAGTCGCCCAGCAAGAGCTCGACGCCGCGTGCCCGGAGTTCCTGGGCCATGGGCGTGGTCAACTCCGCATCGAGCGGTGGTAAGACCTGGTCCTGGAGCTCGATCAGCACGGTCTGGACCCCGCGCCGCAGCAGGTTCTCGGCCAGCTCCAACCCGATGAACCCGGCGCCGACCAGAATGGCCCTGTTCACGCCCTGATCGACGGCGGCCTTGATCCGGTCCACGTCGCCCAGGTTTCGCAGGGTGTGAACGCCCGGCAGATCGATGCCCGGAATCGGCGGCCGCAACGGAGCCGCCCCGGCGCGAGCACCAGCGCGTCATAAGGCTCCTCGTACATGGAACCGTCGGGCAGGCGGCGGGCCGTGACCGTGGCGCAACGCGGTCGATCTTGATGACCTCGGTCTCGGTCCTGACGTCGAGCCGATAGCGCTGCCGCAGCACCTCTGGCCGGGTGACGAGCAGTTTGCCACGGTCGCGGATCTCGCCGCCGATGTAGTACGGCAGCCCGCAGTTGGCGAACGAGACATCCGGCCCGCGCTCGAAGACCACGATCTCGGCCTCCTCAGAGAGCCTCCTCGCACGCGCCGCGGCGGACGCTCCCCCTGCTACACCACCCACGATCACCAGCTTCATCGTCGAACTCCTTGCCTGACCGGCCTCCAGGCCCTACCTGGTTAACCAATTAGTTATTTAGTGAATTATCGGCGTCCCGTCAACACGGGTCAACCCACGAGTGCCGGGTTGGAATTGCGGGGGCACGGTGCACGGAGCGGTGCGGCTCAGTCCGGCAGCGGCTTTCCCGTGGAAGCGAGGATCGTCAGGGCGAGGACCAGCGAATTGAGCCGCGTGGTGGTGTCGTCCGCCCTGGACATGAACACCACCGGCGCACTGGTGCCGCAGAGGACGCCCCCGAAGCGGCAGTCGGCCGTGTACATGACGGCCTTCACGGTGAGGTTGGCCGAGAGCAAGTCGGGGAAGAGCATGATGTCAGCCGCCCCGACCACTGCTCCGTCGATGCGCTTTCGGCTACCGGCCTGCGCGGCGTAAGCAAGGTCGAACGAGAGCGGCCCCTGAAGGACGCAGCCCGGGAATTCCCCACGCTCGCCGCGTCCTGTGAGCTCCCGGGCGTGAACCGTCTCCGGCATGCTCGCCTTGACCGTCTCGGAGGCGGCCACGAGCGCGACTCGAGGCCGTGCCAGGCCAAGGGCGTGGGCGATGGCGACGGCCCCCCGGAGGATCTCCGCTTTTTTCACGAGGTTCGGCCGGATCGTGATTCCGGTGTCGGCCATGAGGAACCGGCGGTCGTCGCGCGGGATCTCCATCAGGACGACCTGGCAAATCACCTTGCCGGTACGCAGACCATGCTCGGGGTCGAGCACGGCTGCCATCAGGGACGGGGTGGCGATCTGCCCCTTCATCAGCACTCCCGCGCGACCGGCCCGCACCTCGGCCACCGCAGCGGAGGCGATGTTCGCGTGATCCGCGTGCAGGATGGTCATCCCTGCAAGGTCGAGTGAAAGGGCCGCGGCCGTCGCACGGATCTCCTCGTCGGGGCCAACCAGGATGGGATGCACCCAGCCGCGCGCCGCCGCGATGCCGGCCGCTTCGATCACGGACGGGTCATGGGCTCCTGCCACCGCGACGGTCACCGGTGCGGCAGACCTCGACGCACGCTCGTGAAGCTCACCGAAGGTGGGAAGGGTCTGTATGGTCATGGGGACGGATGCAGACAGAGCTTCAATGGTCTCGACCGGCAGGCCGCGCGCTTCATGCCGGCCACTCTGGGCGGCGTTTCTCGAGGAAGGCCGCGATGCCCTCACGCGCCGCGGGGTAGCCTGCGTTGCCGACCATGATCTCGGTCGCCCGCGCGTAGGCCTCAGGCTCGTCCAGCCCCTCCAGGTCGTAGAACGCCCGCTTGCCCAGGCCGAGCACGGAGGGGCTCAGCGCACACAGCGTTTCGACCAGCGACTGAACGGCCGCGTCGAGCTCGCCGGCGGCGACCACGCGGTTCACCAGTCCCAGCTCCAGAGCGCGAGCCGCGGAGATGGGACTGGCGGTCATGAGCATTTCCAGCGCCGCGCGGGGGGAATGACGCGCACCAGCGGTATCATCGGCGTCGTGCAGAAGAGACCGATCTTCACGCCGGGGGTGGCGAACGTCGCCGCCGACGAGGCCACCGCCAGGTCGCACGAGGCGACAAGCTGGCAACCGGCTGCCGTGGCCAGCCCGTGTACCCTGGCGATCACCGGCTGCGGCAACCTCCGCAAGCCGAGCATCACCCGGCTGCAAAGTTCGAAGAGCATGCGGCACTCGCCGTCGGATTTGCCCTGAAGCTCGCCCAGGTCGTGCCCCGATGAGAAGACCGGGCCGTTGCCGCCAAGAATCACCACCCGCGCGGATGAGTCCTGGCCGATGGCCTCGATGGCCGCCTCGAGCCGTTGCAGCAGCTCATGCGAAAGTGCGTTGCGCCGTTCCGGGCGGTTCAGCGTCAGCCGCACCACCCCTTCGCGCGATTCCTGAATCAGGCAGTCTGCCATCGTCGTGGTCTCCGACCCTGGTCCTCTGCGGCGAACCGGAACGTTCACCGGCCGGCTTGCCCCGAACGGCCCTGCTCTCCCTTACGCGGGACGGTCTCCCGCCGATCCAGCGGCTCGCCCGCCGTCCCTGGCAACACCTTCAAGCAGACGACCGAAACGGAAGCTGCCGGCAGTGCGACCGTGAACCGGCTGCCGGCGTCGACCGCGCCGGAGCGGATCGACACGGCATCCGGACTCGAGAAATCATTGTACGCCCGGAGGTTGCCGCTGACGACCGATTCGATCCGCCCGTGCGGGCCGATCGGCACTTGCGGCAGCGTGACGGCAACGGCCAGCGGGTGTTCCAGGTTGGTGTTCACCATCTTCAGATAGATGGACTGGCCGTCCGCCGAACGGCTTGCCGCGACGTCGAGGTCGGGAATCGACCGTCCCTCGCGGGTGGTGTCGAAGACGGGCCCGTGAACTTCGGCAGCGAGCAGCTCGGTCCCCGCATTCTGACTGTAAATCTTGTTCACCTGGTAAGCCGACGTCGTGAACAGCCCGTGGCGGTTCGCCTGGATGATGCCTCCGCTCCAGCCGTTGACCAGGTCCGATACGGAGCTCATGGCCACCAAACCGCCGGTGCGCTCGAAGACGTTCAGCATCCTGCCGGCATAGAGTGCCCCGGCAATCGAGTACTGCTGTTCCGCGGGAAGTCCCAGCCCCCATTCGTTGATGGCCAGCTTGATCGGCCGGGAGGGCACAAGCGTACGGAGCACTTCGCCCGCGGATCGGTAGAAGGACTCATACGCCAGAGGATGGGCCATCAGGTTCTTCAAGCTTCCCGCCATCTCCCGCGCACCGTAGTAGTGATGGATCGCCAGGTAATCGAATGTGGTGCCGGCCTCGCGGAGCACGGTCCGGTTCCAGTTCATGTTGTTGTCGCCGCAAGCGATGAGCTCGATGGTGGGATCCACGGCACGCATGGCCGCCTGGTAGCGCAGCAGGTTGCGGGCATAGGTCGCCGCATCGGAATGCCCGCGCACCCATGCGCCCCAGATCTCGTTGCCGATCTCCCAGTACCGCACCCGATAGGGCTCCGGGTGTCCATTCGCGGCCCGCAACGCGCCGTATTTCGAGCCGGCCGGCCCGTTGCAGTACTCCACCCAGGCGGCGGCAAGCTCGGCAGTCATGCCGGGTCCTTCCACGTTGACCACGATGGTCGGCCGTGCCCCCAGGTTCCGACAGAAGCGGAGATACTCGTCGGTGCCGAAATCTGAGGGCTCCGGCTCGTTGCGCCAGGAGAGGTTGGTCCATGTCACGCGCTGGTCGCGCGGGCCAACGCCCCACAGCCAGCGGTAATCCTGCGCGACATTGCCTCCCGGCCAGCGCACGAAGGCGGGGCGGAGGTCCTGGATACGCTGGAAGACGTCCTGGCGCACGCCATCCACGGCGCTTCCGGGCAGGAGCGAGACGGCGTCCATCCAGACGCGGCCCCTGCCCCCGAACCGGAAGACGAGCCGCGCCAGCGGGTCGCTGGCCGACGCACGGAAGCGGAAGCGGTGCTGGTTCCAGTGGTCGCTCGGGGCCTCCAGCTCCGCCTCGGCATACGGCGGGGCACCCTCGATCTCCGGCTCGAGCGTCACCTGGATTGGCCCATGGTAGTCCGCGGCCTTGAGCCAGACATAGCCTTCGTACTGGGCCCCTTTGACAGCAGGGATCCCGCTCTGGCAGACGCCATGGCGGCTGGCCGGCCCGCGCTGGACGTCGACGCGCAGCGAGCGCTCGTGCACTTTCGTGTCCGGGTTGATCCGATCCGGATAAGAAGTTCCCGCGTCCCAGGCGAACTGGATCGGGTCGTCATTGCGCCGATCGGGATACGGTTCCCAGTCGCGCGGCAGACCCAGGTGATCGGCCGGCTCCTCGAAGCCGCGATTGCGGACCAGCTCGGCATGCAGACCGGTCTTGATGCACTGGAACATGTGCTCGAGGAACTGCCCGTACAGCAATGGGCTGATCTTGCCGATAGGCCTGGCGGCATCGACCGTGATCTCCGCGCGGAGGGGAGCGTGTTCCGGCTCCCGTGCAGGCAGCTGGGCTGCGATGGGCAACAGGCAAAGGGGCAGACAACGCACGGAACGGCGTGCGAGCCTCTGAAGTTGCTGGAGCATACGGGGCATGACCGGTCTCCTGGGTGGTGTCGTCGGCCCGCGCGCGAGCGAGCGAACACCTTGCAGGAATAACCGGTCCGGAGCACCTGAGCAATCCGCCGGCGGCGCTGGACCGCCCCCGCGGGAGGGTGGCCTAGCGGTTCTCGATGATCCGTGACACCACCCGTCCCAGGCTGCTCTTGGAGAGATACGGAATCAGGTCCGTCCAGCTCAGGACACCCTGGAGAACGCCTTCACTATCCACCACCATGAGCCGCCGGACGCCATGGTCCCCCAGCTTCTCCATGGCGAGGTCCAGCGTGTCATCCAGGTGGATGGTCACGACGTCCTTGTTCATGAGCTCGCCTACCGGCAAGCGACTCAGCTCGGAGTAGGACGGAACCGCCAGGGCCACGTCCCGGTCGGTCAGTACGCCGATCGGCTGGCCGGCATCGGTGATCGGGATCGAGCCGCAGTCGGCGTCGCGAAAGACCATCACGGCTTCCAGCACGGTGCTTGCGGCCGAGCACGTGCGTGGCGCCACGGTCATGGCCTCGGCGACGGTCATGTTCGGGTTGACCAGCTCGGGCTCGGCCATCCCTTGATCGAGATCGGCGGGGTTCGTGGCGGCCGGGTCCGTGGACGCTGGCGAATCGAGAGGCTGCGCCATCGCAAATTGCTCCTGACTTCACTGGGTTCCTGGCTGCGGTTCGAGAACGCGACGAAGGGCGAAGGTTGAGTTGAAGTGAAGGCCGGCTTGATCTGATCATGACGCTCGGGCCGGAAAACCTGGCCTCCGGGGAGGCCGGCATCCCGACCCGAGCTCGATGAACCGTCGCCGTCAGTGGAGAGCGACTCAAGACCTGACAGGACAGGGAAACGGGCACTCAGCGCTGCGGAGGCACGGTGCCCGGAGCCACTTGGACCGGAGCCACGGTCGTGGCGGGTCGCGGACTGGTCGCCACAGGGGCGGTCCCGTTCTGCTGGATCTGGTTGGAGAGCGAGTTGGACGCTTCGGGAACCTTCATGGCACGCAGCTCCCGGACGATGATCTGCATCCCGCTGCGCATCTCATCATTGGAGATCTGGCTGTCCCCGTTGGCGTCGAAGATCTTGAACATCACGTGAGCCGGGTTCATGATCGCCTTGTCGAATTCCTGCTCGCTCACGGCGCCGTTCTTGTCGGAATCGGCGGCATTGAAAGCCGTCTGCACGGCGGTGCGGCCCAGGTCCAGGGCAGCCTGGTTCACCTCGGAGGGCTCCAGCTGACCGTCGCCATTGCGGTCCGCCATCATGAACATGCTCTGCACGCCGGTCTGGACTGCCTGGCGCAGCTCAGGAGCGGAGAAGTTGCCGTCATGGTTTGAATCCAGCAGATTCATGATGTTGAGCTTCTGCTGGCCACCCTGCTGGTTGCCGCCGGCGGAAAGCAGGTTCCCGCCTTGCTGACCCGCTTGCCGGTTGCCGCTCTGCTCGTCGATGGCGGACTTGCCACGCTGAAAGACAAACCGCAGCAAAGGCCTCTGGTTGAACAGAGCCTCACGCGCCGTCCGGGCTTCCTCCGCGGTCACCGTACCGTCGCCATTGGCGTCGGCACGGAAGAAGAAACCGCCCGCCAGCAGGTTGCCGGCGTCCACGGCCTCCTTTTGCGAAATGCGATTGTCGTTATTGGTGTCGGCGAGCTTGAACAGCAACTTGCCGGCATCCTGCAAGTCCTCGATACTGTTGATGGGGCCTGGCAGACCATTGTCCTCAGCGCAGTGCGCTGCCGGCGAGGACCATGCCCAACAATCCTGCTCCGACGGCGATTCCAGAGATCTTTCTGCTACGCATTGAATCGTTCCTCCAGGTTCTCTTTTCCGGTACTCGACGATTCGCCGGGAAGGACCGTGGCGGGGACAATCAGAAGTCCCAGAAGAAAGCCGGGTCCGGCCCGACGAGGTTCACGTCGCACGTCGCCGATCTCTCTTGCAATCGGAGTACCAACTCCGGGAAACCGGGCAAGCATGGCTCTACCCGGACGCCTCGGATGGACGCATCCCATTACGGTTAAATGCACAAAAATGAATTGCCAATCATTGCCAGATCAGGGCGGTCCAGGATCTTATCCCGGAAACCGGGTAATCTGGTGGGCTCTCGCCAGCGTGGCACGCAACGCCAGGCCTTGCTGAGAATCAGCCTGCCAGTGACCGTGAATGGGCCTGCGCACCCGCATCCATGACGCTTCGAGCACTCACTCGGGTGCGTACCGGCCCGTCCGGCACTCCGGTCCCGCCAGGGCCGCACGGCTGGGAGAACGGTGCCTGCGGGCGGAGCACCGCCCGGGACCACCTGTTTCACCGCGGCGGAACGAAGGTCACTCCACCGGCATCCGCAGTAGCGGGCTGCCCGGTATAGCGCCCCTGCTCCGGTACGGCCACGCGCTCGAAGTCGCGTGCCAGCCGATGCAGGGCCGCGCGCATCTCCGAGCCCTGCATGGGCCGGCCGTGCCCGCAGATCACCAGCTCCGGCTCGAGCCGCGCCAGCTTTTCAACGGAGACCTTGGCGTTTTTCCAGTCCGGCGTGTAATACATGGGTGGTCCGTGGAGCTCCGGTTCCTGCGTCGCCACGGCATAGACCGACTCCTGTGCCGTGGTGATGAAGGCATCACCCACGATGAGCGCGGCGCTCCGCCGCACTCCAGAACGAAACATGCCTCGGCGCGTGCCCCGGAGTGGCGATCCATCTCCAGGCCGGCATCCCCGGCACGCAGCCGTCGTCCGCCAGCGGATGCAGCCGCGGGCGAACATCAATCGGTCCGCGTGGGTAGAGAGGCGCCAGCGCCGACATCAGTCCTCCCCCCACCGTCGGATCGGGAGGTGGATACGACGAGCGTCCGTCCAGATACGGCAGTTCGAGCGTGTGGGCATAGACCGGTACGTCCCACTCCTCGGCAAGCTGCTTGAGCGCGCCGACGTGATCGAAGTGCCCGTGGGTCAGCAAGATCGCCGACGGCCGTGAATCGTGGCCGAAGA
Source organism: uncultured Planctomycetaceae bacterium (assembly GCA_963833985.1). Taxonomy (GTDB): domain Bacteria; phylum Planctomycetota; class Planctomycetia; order Isosphaerales; family Isosphaeraceae; genus Aquisphaera. The sequence goes on along the minus strand of CAWIAD010000001.1, from coordinate 1,781,188 downwards.
GCTGGCCGGCTCCCTTGCGAATCAGCGCGGCGGTGCCCATCACCCCGGCGTCGATCAGCACCCATTCTCGGTCCGGTGCGCCGGGCCGACCGAAAAAAACGACGTTCACGATCCCGAGCCGCTGGTAGGACAGGTTCGCGCATAATTCGTGGACACTGCCACGCTCGGTATCACGCGCCACCGCTTCACGACCGACGGGTATCTGGCTGGCCATGCTTCGTCTTCTCCGCAAGAACCTGGAAGGTTTCCGCTGGAGGATTTCGCAGCAACCGACATACCGCCGGTGGCCTGGCCAGATTACTGCATAGCGGGCGCGCGTCAGGTTCGCGACAAGATGGAAACGACCTGCTGTTGCAGGCCGCCCGTGACATGCACCGCGCCGGCCGCGTCGACGAAGACGTTGATCTCGCTGCGGACGCCGAACTCCGGAAGATAGATCCCTGGTTCGACCGAGAAACACGTGCGCGGCAGCACCAGCCGCTCCTCGTGAGTCTCCAGGTTATCCATGTTGGCCCCGTTGCCATGGACTTCCTGCCCAATATTGTGGCCGGTGCGGTGAATGAAGGAATCACCATATCCCGCATCCACGATCACGCGCCGGCAGGCGTCGTCGACTTCCCAGCCCTGAAGCGGACGGTCGGCCGCAAAAGCCGCTCGCACACAGGATATCGCGGCATCGCGGGCGCGCGCCACGATCGCGAAGATGCGCTCGTACACTTCCGGCACCGACTCCCCCGTGAAACCGACCCGTGTCAGGTCGCTATAAACCGCGCGCGGCCGGTCGACCTTGCACCAGAGATCGATGAGTACGAATTGCCCCGGCCCGATCTCCGCATCGTGACCCGCCTGGGGCTCATAGTGCGGATCGCCACTGTGAGCTCCCGCGCCGACGATGGGCGGGCTGTAGGTCGTCATGCCCTGGCGCTGAAAATGGTCCATGATCGCGGACTGGACCTCGGTCTCGCGGATCGTGCCGCCAGAGCGAACGCGCTCTGCGATCAGCCCCCACGCAAGGTCGTAGGCCGCCGTCGTGCATTTTTCGGCCTCCAGGTGCATCTGCCACTGGTCCTCGTCCCAGGTGGCCTCGAACTGCTGGATGAGGTCGCCCGAGGAGACGACGTCCACGCCGCAGGCGCGGACCGCCTCGATCGTTCCGCCGTCCACCTTCGAGACATAGGGGTTGGACACCCGGGTCGCGTACTCCATCGCGATCCTGTGCCGGCCGGACACCAGCCTCGCAATACCGGCCTCCAGCTCCTGCCAGGTAAGGTAAACCAGCTTGCCGCCGGGAAGATGGTCCAGCGCGGCGGTCTCGATGCGATGCACCAGCTTGATGGGCTCGCCACTGGCGGGCACCATGTACAGGAACCGGCGCGTTCCGGCCGGCCGCGACTCCATGTCCAGTACCCGGCGCGCCAGCATGTTGCCGGCCCGGAAATCATAGAGCAGCCAGCCGTCCAGGCTGAAGTCATGAAGGCTCTGCTGGATCGCGGCGAGATTGAACATCGGTTTTGCCTGTACCCTTCGCTTGCCAGTGTGTCCCTTAATGAAATCTCAGCTTACCGCCGGCGGCCGCGGAATCGTACAGCTTTCTGGTCGCCGTCCACGCCGCTTCCCGGGCACCCATCAGGCGGAGCGGCCGGGGTGCCAGAAGACCCAGCGCGGCCGGGGCGTCCATGAGGCGAAGCGCGTTCAGGAAGATAGGGCCGTCCCGGTGCGAGGTGGGAGGGTCCACTACAATCACTTCCTGCACGGACGGCTCGAAGAGCGCCGCGTAGGCGGCGATGATTCCGGCCTGGCGGCTGCCGGCGACGCGCCAGCTCCGCCGCGGCAAGGCTTCCTCCGCCAGGTAGCGCAGCACGGACAGGGTGTCGTGCACCCGCCCCGCGTCGACGGTCCTGCCCAGAAGGGCGTGCGCGCGTTCCACATAGTTGGGCGGCGACCGGTGCGTCCAGGCCGTGGGCCCTACCCCCCGGGGTGCCAGCATCACCACCGCATCCTCGCCGGTCAACGGCCGTCCCCAGTCCGGTATCCCATCGACCGCCTCGCCCTCGTTCAGGACCAGCAGCGTGCCTCGCGGCGCGGACGGGCGCTCCGATCTCAGATCCAGGACCGCCGATTGGATGCCGGGCTCGGTCTCGAGCCACTGCACGCGCGACGGGGAAGGAGAACCGGCGCTGCCAGCCGCGCGCGGCCGGGCCGCGGGGACAGCCTCGGGCAAGGTGCGAAAGCAGCAAGATCGCAGTGCGGCCCGCTGCGCACGCTGGAACTCGGGCCAGCCACCGCCGGAAGGCAGCCGCAGCGCCGCCTGGGGCACGAACTCCTCGTCGATGCGGGCGTTCCTGGAGTCGCGCGGCAAGTCGCCGTCTTCCGGAAAGACGCGTAGCCGCTTGCCCTCGATCGCAGGGTCGGCGGCGTCCTGCACCACCGCGTTCTGCCCTTTCAAATGCGTATTCATCCAGCGGAACACCGCCATCCTCAGGTCGGGCCGGTAATCGTGACCGCCGGAGCTGACATGCTCGGCGACCCGGTCAGGATGACCGAGCAGCGCGTAGAACCGGCGCAGCCGGCCCATGACGCGGACATTGCCGTCCATCGGAAAGATCGCGTCGTGGTCGGAGTTGGCGAAGAGCAACGGTCTGGGAGCCACCAGGGCGGCGATGGTCGTCCAGTTCCAACGATATTCATTATACATGAACATGCAGTCGCAATGGCCGTTGATCACTGTGTGGGAGACGTAACTTTCCAGGTCGCTCATGCCGCTGACTGGCGCGGCGCATGCCACGCGGTCGTCGGCCGCGGCGATCCAGAACGTGGCGGCCCCGCCACCGGAGATCCCCGTCACGCCGATCCGCGCCGGGTCAACGTCGGGCCGGCTGATCAGGTAGTCGATGGCGCGGATGCCGTTCCAGCACTCCACACCGGCGGGCGTGTAGCCCACCGCCTGCCACCACCAGCGTCCCAGATTGTAGGTTCCGTGATGCACCCCCGCGACCTCGCCGAGCTGAAGCGTGTCGATCAAAAGCGCGATGTACCCGTTGCGGGCGAACCACATACCGTGGTCCTGGAACGCCGTCTTGTTGCCGTCGCGGCCGCGGCCCGAATGGCCGCACACGTAGAGAACAGCCGGCAGCCTGCCCGCTGGCCGCGCCGGGCGATACAGGTTTCCTGTCACATAAAGGCCGGGCCGGCTCTGGAAGTGCAGCTTCTCGATGATCACCGAGCCCTCGCGCTCAAGCCTGCCCGTGACGTGCGCGTCCAGCGGGGTACGCACGGGAACCGGCCAGAGCCCGAGCATCTGGAACAACTCCGCCTTGAGCCGCGGCCGGATGGCTTGCCACTGGTCCGGAGTCGCGACGTTCTCGAACTCCTGCTTCTCCAGCAGCTCGGCATCATGGGCCAGAAATGCGCTCACGATCTGATCGCCGCGCGTTTCCGCGCCCCGCTCTTGCGCCCGGCCCCCTCCGCAGGCGAGAACCCATGCCGCCACCACCCATCGCAGGAACCGGACGTCGCATCGCATGGAGCATCCTCGAGAGTTTTCGGCCGGCACGCCGGCAGCGGCCTGATCGTTCCGCAAGCCTTGAAGCCTTGTACCGCGGCCGCACTCCCCGTTCAAGGTGCGACCGCAAGCGATCGGCGGTCCGCGCCCTCAGCGCAACTGCTGGGCCTTGCCGGTCATGGGCACGAAGCGGACCATCGTGACCAGCTCTCGCACAAAGCCGTGGTCCGTGCGAGTGATGCGCACCAGCTCCTGGTCGCCTCGACCGATCGGCGCCACCAGGCGGCCGCCCATCTTGAGCTGGTCGAGCAGCGGTTGAGGCACCACGTCCGGCGGCGCTGCGGTGAGCAGGATCGCGTCAAACGGAGCCCGCTCCGGCCACCCCTCGTACCCGTCGCCAATCCGCGGATGCACCGTGCGGTAGCCGAGTTCCTTGAACAGTCGGGCCGCGCCCCGGCCCAGCTCGGGCACCACCTCGATCGTCTCCACCTCGCCCACGCACTCGGCCAGGATCGCCGCCTGGTAGCCCGACCCCGTGCCGATCTCGAGCACCTTCATGGTCTTCTTCGGTTCGATCAGCTCGGTCATGAGCGCCACGATGTAGGGCTGTGAGATCGTCTGCCCGTGCCCGATCGGCAAGGCATCATCACGATAGGCAATGTCAGAAAGCTCGGCGGGTACGAATCGGTGCCTCGGCACCCTGGCCAGGGCGGCCAGAACGGCCTGGTCGCGGATCCCTCGGGCTCGGATCTGTGCCTCGACCATCTGGCGCCGCCTGGCTTCGTAGGAACGCTCCTGGGCCGTCGCAACGGCCGCTGACTCGTGCGGCAAGAAGCTAGCGGCCGGGCTGCCGGTGCTGCCGATCAGAGCCAGCATCGAACACAAGCTCGAACCCACGTGGAAGCTTCGCATGTTCCATGTCCCGGCTGGATCACTGAAGTACTCGGATCATGCTCCCGCCAGACTTGCCATCCTACGCCGCCCCGTTTCGTCCGTGTACTACCCTACTGAAATCCAGATTCACCCCGAGCGAGAGAGATGCATGCTATTCTTCGTGATTGCATTTGAGAATTTGCCAGATCACGCGACAACTTGATGACGGTCGGGGATTGCGTCGCTATCTTGATCCGCTATCTCATCGCAGCCTCTCTCCCGGGTCCCGCAGCGCACTGATCGAGCTTTCCTCTTTCTTGATCCATCACCCAGGAACCGCAGCCATGAAACCGCCCAGGCGGCCGTCTCCCAAGTTCCAGTGTGCGTCCCTTCAATGTCTCGAGGATCGCACCTTGCTGAGCACGTTCGCGGCGCTGCATCACCGTCACGCCGCTCCGGCCGAGGTCCGGGCGAGCGGGCCCGCGCCGGTTGCTGTCCCGGTGGCCAGCTCGGTGGTGAATGCGGCGAACCGCGCCCACACCTTCCTGTACAGGCTCGCCCCCGCAGCCAGCGTACCGGTTCCGGCCGCGTCGTCACCCCCTTCCACCGCGCTGACTCCAGCGGAGCTGCGAAATATCTACGGTCTGAACAAGATCACGAACCTGGGTCAAGGGCAGACGATTGCCATCGTCGATGCCTATGATGACCCATATATCTCCAAGGATGCAGATACGTTTGACAAGCAGTTCATGACCACACTGGGCGGGAGCACGTCGTACTACACGGCCTACGGTGCCGCGACAAGCTGGTTAACCAAGGTTTATGCATCCGGAAAGAAGCCGGCCGGGAACCGCGGCTGGGGCCAGGAGATTTCCCTCGACGTCGAATGGATGCACGCAATTGCCCCGCAGGCGCAGATCATGCTCGTGGAAGCCTCGTCGGCCAGCTACACCGCGCTCTTCCAGGCCGACAGCGTTGCCGTGAAGGATGGCGCCACGGTCATCTCCAATAGCTGGGGCGGCGGTGAGTTCTCCGGTGAGACCGGCTACGACAGCACGTTCAGCACCAAGGGCGTGACCTTCGTCTTTTCGGCCGGCGACAGCGGGGTGCAGGAGTATCCCGCCGAATCACCCAATGTGCTTGCCGTGGGCGGGACCACCCTGAGTTACAACACCACCAGCTACACATGGACCGGGGAGAGCGGCTGGAGCGGCGGTGGCGGAGGCGTGAGTGCCTATGAGGGCAAGCCGAGCTTCCAGAGCGGCCTGAGCTACTCCTATCGCGCCAACCCGGACATCTCCTGGGTCGCCGACCCGAACACGGGTGTCGCGGTGTACGACTCTTACGGCGGCTACCGCTGGGGGCAGTACGGCGGCACCAGCGTGGGAGCGCCGTCCTGGTCGGCACTTCTCGCTCTGGCCAACCAGGGCCGCGTCGCGGCTCAGAAATCAGTGCTTGACGGCGTCTCGCAGACCCTGCCCGCCATCTACGCCATGGCCTCTGGAACCGCGGGAACCACACCACTCTACGATGTGACAACCGGCTCCAACGGCGTCGGCTCCGCCGGCCCCGGCTACGACCTGGTCACCGGCCGCGGCACGCCGCAACGTGCTGACCTCGTCTACCAGGCCCTGGTCAACTACTGAGCCGACGGGGCCTGGCTACCTTTGGATTACTGCTCTGTTTCAGGGTCAGGCCTGGTTGGAAGTTCACGCTTGCGGCTTCCACGGCGTTGATCGCGGTGGCGAAGGGAATACGGCCCACGAATGAGTGGGCCTTCTCTTTCGCTTCCTCCGTGTTGCGGTCATGTGCTCATTCGGCTTAGCGCAGCTTCCTGAGCGTAAGCAGCTTGCCGGAGTTGTCGGCGGTGACCATGGCATCCTCGCCGATGGACTGAACATGGCCGATGAATCCGTAGCCAAGCATGTCCCGGTCGGTCGTGCCGGTGACGCGCGCCGAGAGGACGCCCTGGCTGTACACCCATGACCCGCTGCTGGTTGTCGTGTCGGGTTCGAAGAGCCGCCGTTTCGCGAAGGTCCGGGTTGAGGTGAACGTGCCGTCCGGACGGAAGACGGCCACGAGATTCCCCTTCCGGTCGGTCATGCTCCACGATCCGACGAGCATGTCGCGGATCTGCTGTTCCCTGCGCCTTGTGAGCTGTTCGGCCGATGGCTGGGGCGCCGGCGCGGGGGCCTGAGCGGCTGCCTCCTGCCGGGCCTGGGCGGGATCTCGCTTCACCATCTTGAGACGGTAGAGCATCCGGTCCGAGCCGCTCGGAGCCTCGAACGTCGTGGGCCGCGCATCGTCCTCGGTCTTGGCCACACAGAAGAGGAACTCATCGCCCTCGAATCGATAAATGGCCTTCAGCACCGTGTCGAACTGGGTCGTGACGTCCATCTGCTTGGGTGACCTGGCCGGGTCGATCTTGTAGGCCCAGATGCGTTTCTCGGCGTCGCGCGGAGACACCGCGGAGACGCCGCGGAACCCGATCCGGACGAGCCCCCCCTCGGCGATCTTCGTGCGGATGATGTCGGCCGACAGCGTCTCGCCCTCATCGACGATCGACTGGATCCGCCAGGCGCCGCTGAGCAGTGCACGATCTCGGTCCAGCTCCGCCTGGGTGGCCTTGCGGTCGCTCTCAGGCCTGGCGGGAGTGGACAGCGAGGCTGTCCTGGCCTTCGTGCGCGTGGCCGGGCCGCCACCCGGGGAGCTCGTATCCGGCCGCGGCGCGGCTGGCTGACCCGCGCTTCCGATCTTCAGGCGCAGCAACGTGAAGAACGAATCGCTGGTCGACTCGAACTGCTCGGGACGGGGCCGGCCCTCGCGGCTCGCGAAGCAGACCACGAGGTCGTCCCCCTCGAACTTGTAAATGCCAGGCAAGATCCGCTCTTCCGGGGTGATCAGGTCGATCTGCTTGGGCGACTTGCTCGGGTTGATGATGTAACCCGTGGTGCGCGTCTCGCCGGTCTCCGGGTTGAAGTGGGTGATCACCCGGTTCGCGATACTGATCCTGCCGTCCTGCACGATCTTACGGCGGACCAGCTCCGGACCCATTGAGTCGCCGTTGTCTGTCAGCGTGACAACCTGCCAGGCCCCGGAGAGCATCTGGTGGGCGCTGTGCAGTTCACTTTCCGTGGGCTTCCGGTCGTTGTCCTGAAACAGCCCCAATCCCATGAGCACGAGAAATGTCATCATGATTGCAAGGTCCTTCCTGGCGTCTTCCTCGAGTTGACCGATCCCCGCAGACCAGGTCCATCCAAGAGCGATTGGTCGAGGTTTATTCCAGATCCGCATTTCTCTGGCAAGAGCAACATGGATGCGTTCCCGTGCGTCGGTTTCCGGATGTGGTCGCCATTCCTGCGACCTGGCGACCGGGAAGCCGCCGGCCCGGGAAGAACCTGAAGATGACGCGATGCCCCGGTCCGACACCCTGGGACTGCGGGCGTGCGTTCCTGGTCGAGCGCTTTCCCGATCAGCTTCCTGAAAGTGTGCCGCTCATCGTGGCGACCCGGCGGCCGCTGTTCTGCCCCTTGGTCGCCAAGATCGAGGCTGCATCCTTGCAACAACGGGCGGAGAAATGGCAACACTCGATTGTTCGTTCGCACTGCAAGAGTTGGTATGATCCGTCGATGTGAACCCAGCACCGGAAACCCCGCAGAGGACTCAAGCATGTTCGCCCGCTTCACAGGCTTGGTCTTGCTCACCATCGCCCTGGCCGGTTGTGGCGGAAGCACCGCGCAGGCACCAGCTCCCATAGCCGTCCCGATCGAGGCCCAGAGGGCTGCAACGCCGCAGGCCTTCACTTCGGAGGCGGGGAACTACCGGATCCAGTTCCCAGGGACGCCGGAGATTGATCGTCAGACCCAAAACTCTCCCGCCGGTCCCCTGACTCTGAACATCGCCACGATGAACGATGCCGACCATGTGAACTACACCGTCACGTTCACGGACTTTCCTCAGGGGCCACAACCGAAGGGATCGGTCGACCCGATGCTCGACAACTCCGTGCGTGCCATGGAACAGGCCGGCAACTGGAAGGTGGTCGAAACCGGGCCGACGATGCTCTCCGGAACGCATCCCGGACGCGACGTGGCATTCGAGGCACGAAGCGTCCAGAGTTCGGAACCCGGACGGGGGCGTGCGCGCATCTACGTGGTTGGGCCAAGGCTGTACCAGGTCATCGCAGTCGGGGCTCAATCCAAGGTGAACGATCAGCGCCTGCTGGCGTTCCTCGACTCATTCGCACTGATCAAGGACGTCCCCGCGCTGGTCGAGGGTGGGGCATCCGCCGACGCCTCGAAAGGTTCCGGGCCGGCCGCGAAGCCGCAGCCGGCTGCGGGGCCTCTCCGAAACACCGGGCGACAGGACCCGATGCGGCGGATCCCTTCCCGCTCGAAGCTCGGCGGCCGCCGCTGATGCGCCTCCACTGGACATCTCAGTTCGCGGCCTGCACGACATTCGGACGGCATTCGAGGCCACCTGCGCTTTGAGATTCCGATGTGTGGGTGGCCCTATCTGACCCGGGCAAGGTCCCCTGGTCCACTCAACGCTTGACGGTCGTGATGCCGACCCTCAGGGCCTCGGCGACCTGGGTCGTGCTCACTATGGGTTTCCGGCGTCCGGTCCCTTCTCGTTCTTTTCAGTGGCCGCGTCCCCGCGGGCGTCCTCGGCATGCGTTCGGCCTGAGAGCGTTGTCGGGCAGCCTCAGTATTCGGTTTCATTCATATATGGTTTTGGACGATATCTACCGTAAGAAATCCGGAAACCCGTCAGACTTATCCTTTACGCCGCCCGGCGGCTGCCTATCATGAAATGAGTCAAGTTGGATGTTTACAGGGGAACTCTGGAGGGGCTCGCCCCGAGTATCCCTGTCCTGGTCGCACCATGAACAGGACATCCCATCGACGGTCAGGGACGGTGCGGCCTTGGCCGAAGGCGTCCGCGAGTGCTCGGTGGAGTTCGCGGGCTCGGACGGCGCCCACGCGTCGTGACATAACCAGGCTTGCTTATCCGCTAAAATGTGATAATTCGTAGATCCAGTCGTCTCGACGGGATCGGATGCTTCGCAATCTGACACCAGAGGAGAACCGGATGGAAACCACCGCATTGCCCGATACAAAGACCTGGCCTGACCTGGCCATTGGCCTCTACGACCGCCTGACCGGACGTGGGGCCGAGATCACGTATGAGTTCGAGGACTTCGAGCTGCTGATTCCCAGCAGTGCCTCGGCCGACGCGACCCACGCCAGGTGGCGGATGAGCGGCGTCCTCAAGATCCGCACCCGCGACACCGCCGGGGACTGAACCATGGCAGCCGCCCTCGACCTGCTCGGACACTTGACGATCCTCGCCGACGGCGGCCGGCCGCTCCGCGTCAAGTTCCTTGGCGACGTCGTGGCCCTTGAAATCCCCGACCTGCGGGCGGCGCTCGCCCTCCGCCGCCGGATGCGCCGCCCCGAACGCCGCGCCTGGCTGCGCCGGGTCCAGGCGGCGCTGGGCCGGGCCGGACTGGAGCTGCATATCCGTGTGGGCCAGCGCCAGGTCGGCCGCCTCGCCGCGGGCACCCGCCCGGGTCGACTCGCCGCCTGGCTGGGCCTGGACCCGGTGGAGCTGAAGGTCCGGCCGGTCCTGGCGATGCTCGTCCGGCTTCGGGCCGGCAGGGATGGCGGCGGATTCATCGGGCCGCGGGAGACGGGAGACGCGACCTCACCATGAACACCAGGCCGATCCTCGTCACCGGGGCCACGGGATACATCGGCGGCCGGCTCGTGCCACAGTTGCTGTCCAGGGGCTACCGGGTCCGCTGCCTGGCCCGCGATCCCGAGCGGCTGCGCGGGCGGGACTGGACCGGGGAGGTCGAGGTCGTCGCGGGCGACGTGCTCGACCGCGCCTCGCTCGGCCCGGCCCTGGCCGGCTGCGCAGCCGCTTATTACCTCGTCCACTCGATGGCCGGCGGCGAGGGGTCGTTCTGCGAGCGCGACCTGCGAGCCGCGCGGAACTTCGCTTCGGCCGCCGCCGAAGCCCGCCTGGAGCGGATTATCTACCTCGGCGGCCTGGGCCGGCGCTCGGAGCGACTCTCGAAGCACCTGACCAGCCGCCACGAGGTCGGCGACGTGTTCCGAGGCGGTCCGGTGCCCGCCACGGAACTTCGTGCCGCCATGATCATCGGCTCGGGCAGTGCGTCGTTCGAGATGCTCCGCGCGCTGGTCTCCCGTCTGCCTGCGATGGTTTGCCCCCGCTGGGTCACCAACCGCACCCAGCCGATCGCGATCCGCAGCGTCCTGGCGTACCTGATCGGCTGCCTGGAGGCCCCGGCCACCGCCGGGCAGGTCCTCGACATCGGCGGGCCGGACGTCCTGACCTACAAGGAGATGATGGAGCGGTTCGCCGCGATCACCGGGAGGAGGCGATTGATCCTCGTCGTGCCGGTGCTCACCCCACGGCTCTCGGCCTACTGGGCGAACCTGGTCACGCCGGTGCCCGCTTCGGTCGCCTTCCCGATCATCGAGGGCCTGAAGTCCGAGACGGTCTGCGAGGACGACCGGATCCAGGCGATGGTCCCCGTCGAGCCGGTCAGCTTCGAAGCGGCCGTACGGTCCGCGCTGGAGGAGGTGCGGCTCCACGTGGTGGAGACGCGCTGGACCAACGCGAGCCTGCCACGCCGCGATCGCGGGCGGCGGGCCTTCGTCCCGGCCGACTTCCCGATCCGCGACGAGCAGCGGGTCGCGTGCGGCACCTCGGCCGGGGCCCTGTTCGACCGCGTGCGATGTATCGGGGGCGAGGTGGGCTGGTACTACGCGGACCTCCTCTGGCGGGTCCGCGGCGGAATGGACCGGGCCATTGGCGGGGTCGGCCTGCGGCGGGGCCGCCGCGACCCGGTGGACGTCTTCGTCGGCGACGCGATCGACTTCTGGCGGGTCGAGGATGTCATACCCGGGGAGCGGCTGTTGCTGCACGCCGAGATGAAAGTCCCGGGCGACGCCTGGCTGGACTTCCGCGTCCGCCCGCTCGGCACCGGCGGCGACTGCTCGGAGCTGATCCAGACGGCGTACTTCCGCCCGACGCCGTTGTGGGGCCGGCTCTACTGGAGCTTGCTCTACCCGATCCACCGGCGAATCTTCCGCGGCATGGCCCGCGGCATCGCACGGGCCGCCGAGCGGACCAGTGACGCCGCGTCGCCGTTGGGACATCGCGTGCTCGACACAAGTGCCTCGGCATCGGGCGGCCCTCTTCCCTCCGATCCGGGGACAACAAGGCCGTGACACGGGGCTCGCAAACAGCCCAGGAGACGGTGGGACAATCGGGGCCACCCACGCGTCGAGATCCCGGCGTGTGAGCGGCCGCATCTGACCTTGGCTCGTCCGGCTCACGCCGGCAATTCCCCCGCGGTCACGGCCGAAATGTGAAGGCTCCCATGATGCATCGTCAGACGCGTGGCCACGCTGGGATGATTCTACAAGTAGGCGGAGGCGATGTCGGCATCGAGGAGAAATCACTCTTCGATCTCGGGCCGGTTGGCTTTGCGTTGTTGCCGGTTCCATTCGAGGTATTGCTCGAGCCCGTCCTCGTCATCCCCGGCCCAGGCCCCTGCGGCGCGGAGAAGGGCGGCGCGGCCCGCCTCGTCCGACGGAGGGCGGGACTCCGGGATCACGCGGACCGAAGAGCTATCCGGCAGCCCCGGATCTTCCTCCAGCTTCACCGTTCGCCCCTGGATGCGACCTTGGATTTCCTTCTTCACAGTTGCCATGTTCCGACCTCGCTTTCGATCTCGCGGGGACGGCCCACTCCCCGGGCGGTCTCCTGACCATCGGTTATTACGGTTTGGCAGATCTCTGGAGAAGCGCATCGACCTCCGCCCAGAGCGTCTGCCGCTCCTTCCGTTCGACCCCGGGGAGCTTGGCCAGGGCGGCGGCTGTGTTCAGCGGGAAGGCCAGGTAAGGTTTGTCCAGAAGAACGAGGCGCATGGTCGGCGGCACGCCGGCGTGTTCAAAGCCCCCTCGGCATGCTAGATTCATGGGGTGGAGGAGAGATGGCGATGCGAACGTTGACCCTGAAAGTGCCGGGGCCCCTTTATGACCGCCCGAGAGACCGCGCCGAGCGTAGCAACCGGACGGTCGAGGACGAGACGATCGATCTCCTGGTGACTCTCGTACGCGTGGCGGACGAGATCCCGGAAGACCTCGCGGACGCCATGTCGCAATTGTCCGTGCTGGAGGACGGGAGTTTGCGGCAAGCCGCGCGGGCTCACCTGGCACCCGAGGATGCGAATCGGCTCGAGGAATTGCACCGGAAACGCCAGCGTGAAGGGCTGGATGCCGAGGAAGCCCGTGAGCTACCACCCCTCGTTCGCCAGTATGAACGGTTCATGCTGGTCCGCGCGCAGGCGGCGGCCCTGCTCAAGCAGCGCGGACATGATGTCTCGGCACTGCTCGGCGAGCAATGAGTCGGACCTACGTCCCGAAGGCGCTACGTGAGCGAGTGGCGGCACAGGCGCGCTACCGTCGCGGCTACTGTCTCACGTCGGAGATGGTCGTCGGTACTCCGATGGAAGTGGATCGTCTGCTTCCCGAAGCAGATGGCGGACTCACTGAGGAAGACAACCTTTGGCTGGCCTGCTCGCTGTGCAACGATCACAAGAGCGACCGGATCGCGGCGTTCGATCCGGAGACGGAGAGCGTGGTTCGTCTCTTTGATCCTCGTCACCAGATCTGGACCGAGCATTTCCGATGGTCTCCGGAAGCCGACCGCATCCTCGGCCTCACGCCGACGGGGCGAGCGACCGTGCTGGCACTTCACTTGAACCGAGCCTCGCTGGTCACGGCCTGTCGACTGTGGGCCATCGTTGGCTGGCACCCTCCCGAGGATTGAGGGAAAACCGCCCTGACCGCAGTAGAGAACAACCCCGGCCAGCGCATCCCTGCTCGACGGCCGCTCGTGGTTATTTCGACTTCTCCTCCGCCTGCTTGAGCGACTCCGCCACGTCGGACCAGAGTTGGGTGAACCTCTTCTGCTCGTCAGCCGGGGGCCTGGCCAGGGCGGCCGCGTCGCGGATGCCGGCAAGGTCTCACTTCGTTACGAGGGACGCAGCAGCCGCACGAACCCGGCTTGCTTGAAGTGGTGGTCGGTCGTCAATGCCTCGCGAACTCCTCGCTCTTCCATGAGCAGAAAGCTGACGGCGTCGGCGAGCGAATACGTCTTGTCGATCCTTTGATGAAGGAAGGCCATCGCCCGACGATGCAGAGCTTCGTCGACCCAGACGACTTCGATGTACGCGATGGCCAGCAAGGCGTCGATGGCCGCCAGCGTCTCGCGGCGTGGTACGCCTCGGGCGGTGGCGATTGCCACGAACTCCGCCAGCACGTAACTATGGGTCAGCGCCCAGTCGGCCGAATCGAACAGTTCGGTGGCCTCGGCATGGCCGTTCTCCGCGCGATGGAACAGGCGGAAGAGTCCTGATGTGTCGAGGAACATCAGGACGGCTCGTGGGTATCCGCGTATTCACGGGCGAGATCCGCGTCGATCTGCTCGTTGTCTGTTCCCGCGGGGCAGCCGAGGCTGAAGGTGCGGGCCGACAGAAGTTCCCGGGCCGCCTTCCGCTCAGCCTCGGAGCCGTGCCTCCGGGATGGAGGGGGCAAGTGCGAAGCGACCCACTCAGCGGGTTCGACCCCCTGAGCGCGGCACACGGCGATCACCGCATCGTAGATACCCTCGGGCAATTCCAGGGATCGGGTCATCGCGGATCCTCCCCACGCTTGGACTGCGGCACAATGCCCATTCTACGGCCATCCAGCACTGCCGAGAAGGCTGACCCGGCTGACTTCATCGACGGCTTGCCCAGTAGCGCGTCGACCTCCGCCCGGAGCACCTGACACGCCTTCTGCTCAAGCTTGGGGCAGCCCCGCGGTCTCAGGGTTCAGCATGGACTCGTCAAAGGACTTTGCCAGCCTGGCCCGCCACTTCGTCGCCTTATCGGATTTGCTCCACCATTCGTAGAGCGTGACCACCCGCTCGTCCTCGGCGGTCATGCGCGGTTTGCTGGCAAAAGGAAAAGGGGTCGTCACTGAATCAAGAATCAACGATGTCCAATTTTCCCTTCTGTGTCCTATTTTCCCTTCCGAACGCTCCTGAGCGGGTCGAACTGCACATGGTCTGGACTCCGCATCCAGGGGGATGGAGTGCGCGTTTTCGGATCAGGCTTCGGCTTGGCGGCCCTATGGCGGGGCGCAGAGAGAAGCGCGATTCCGCAAAGTGCAAGGTAAACTACGTCCATATTCGTACCGCATATCTACGTAAGTTCAACCGTTTTCGCTTCGTAGTCGATGTCCAGGCGGTGGCGCTCCAGTAGCATCGTTCCCGGCAGTGGATACTCCCCATCGCTGGCAACGACTTGCGTCCCGTAGGAACTGCTGAACCAATCGAAGAAACACCCAAACGTCTCTAGTTCTACTGTATCTCTACGTTCGTAGTTGGTTCTTCAAAGGGGGTAAGAGTTTGCGTGAGTAATGCTGGAAGAATCGGGCGAGCTCGTTGCGTTCCAACCAACGTGTGGTGCACCGGGAGAGCTTCTCGGGGCTGTTGACGTTGAGACGTTCCTCGATGATCCCTGCGATCAGTTGCCGCAACCGCGGTGACGTCAATGCCGGTGTCTGTATTTTTTCCCCGCCGCGTCTCCTGATTCAGGAACCACGCGGCCACGAGCGACAAGGTTTGATGGTGATGCCAGGCGATCCAGTTCCGCACCTGGTAATCGGCCAGGCCCGCCTCCCCTTTGCCCCGCTCCAGGCACTCCTCGATCCGATGCGCCAGTTTGGCCACCCGGCCAAATTCGATCAACGGAGTTTCGGCTTTACTATTTGATAAATAATAATCATGTTTAACAGTTCCATCGGCCTGTTGCTCACGCGTGATGAAGAGGACCTCCTCGAAACCTGCACGATTGCCCGGTCCTCGAGATTGGACGCGCCGCTTGATCGCGTCGACCACCAAAGGTCCCTTCTCGCCATCACGGACGTCGAGCCTCGTCCACGCCGATTCCGGCAGGGCCGCACGCCAATGATCCACACGCATGAAAGGAGCCTTGGGGGGTTGACCCCGCCCCCCATATTCCGGTGGCGGTGCCTCCAGATCGCGGATCGTCGTGTTCGACGGAACCGCCAACAGATACTGCTCCCCCCGCTCCCTCAACGCCTGGCGAAAACTCGCGGGACGGCCCATTTCATCGTCCCCCGCCACCCACGCGTGTGGCAGCAACCCACCTTGCTCATCCAGCATCGCCAGGGCCAATTGATGGCGCGTCTGGAACTTGATGGACTTGGGGACGCCAGCCTTGTTCCGGCGGTCGCGATCCTTGGCCCATTCCTTGGGCAAGTAAAGCCTTACATTGGTAATCGTATGCTCTTTTCTAGACGCATAAGCCATGTAGACGCCAACCTGACAGTTCTCAACCTTCCCCAGCCGGCCGCACCACTGCCGCGCGACGCCCACCGACATAGTCCCTTTCTTGGGGAAGCCCGAAGGGTCGAAGATAATCACCCCATCCTTCTCGCCCAGTTGCTCGCCGACCTGCTGCGCCAGGATCGTGAGCAGGGGTTGATGATCCCATGGCACGTGCCCGATGAACTTTTGGATTCCTTGTCGTTCTTGATCGTGGAGATAAGCGATTCCCTCGCCGGTCTTGTGCTCAAGCTTCGACAGCAGACCGGTAACGTACTCGGTTGCATGTCGATGTTGTTCAGGTTCGCTCAGGGTCGCAGCGAACGGCTCGATGAAGACGTCCAACCGTTCCAGCAGACCATCGATCAAGTCAGGCGACACCTGCGATTGTGCCAGCATGTCAGCCAACCGTGCTTCGTATCGTCGATCCATGACGCCCTCGCTTCCTTGTAACATCCTTGACGGAAGCGAATATCAGAAAAAACCTTACAGTTCGTCAACCCCAGGATACAGTAGAACTAGTGTCCTGAGTTACAATTTCGCCAAATAACCTTGACTTATCATTTATATCATCATATAATCTCTCAAAGGAGATTTATGATGAATAAAGGTGGTCGCCCCAAGGCTACTCTCACTTTGAATGATGTCGAGCGCCAGAAACTCGAAGCGTGGTCGCGCCGGCCCAAGACCAGCCAGCGTCTCGCCCTCCGTTCGCGGATCATCTTGGCTTGCGCTCAAGGTTTCGATAATCAGGAAGTCGCCGCACAGCTCCGGGTGAATGTCGTGACGGTCGGGAAATGGCGGAAACGTTTCCTCCTCGATCGTCTCGACGGCCTGTCCGACGAGCCAAGGCCGGGGGCGCCCTGCAAAATCACGGACGCAATGGTCGAGGCCGTTGTGACCAAGACTCTGGAGGAGAAACCCAAGGCCGCCACGCATTGGAGCACTCGGGGCATGGCGGAAGCCGTCGGCTTGTCTCAGACAGCGATCTCGCGTATCTGGCGAGCGTTCGAGTTGAAGCCTCACCGCAGCGAGACGTTCAAGCTTTCCACGGACCCCTTTTTCATCGAGAAGGTCCGCGACATCGTCGGGTTGTATATGAGCCCGCCGGAGCGCGCTATCGTCTTGAGCATCGACGAGAAGAGCCAGGTGCAAGCGTTGGACCGTACCCAGCCGTTGCTTCCCATGGGGCCTGGCCAGGCGGAGAGGCGAACTCCGGATTATGTACGCAATGGGACGACTTCGCTGTTCGCCGCCTTGGACGTCGCGACAGGTCGTGTGATTGGCAAATGCTACCGTCGCCATCGACAACAAGAATTCCTCAAATTCCTCAACGAGATCGATAGCCAGATCGCCAAAGCACCAGGCGTCGAGATTCACCTCGTCATGGACAACTACGGCACACACAAAGCTCCAGCCGTGAAGCGGTGGTTCGCTCGCCATCCCGAGTATCATCTGCATTTCACTCCCACCAGCGGCTCTTGGCTGAACCAGGTTGAACGATTCTTCGCGGAGATTACCGAGAAGCGAATTCGCCGTGGAGTATTCCGGAGCGTGGCGGCGTTGGAACAGGCGATCCATGAATTCCTGGCAAAACACAACGTAAATCCCAAGCCTTTCGTATGGACGGCAGATGCTGATATGATCTTAGATCGAGTGACGAGTGTTTGTGAGCGAACTTCTAACTCAGGACACTAGCTCAACATATTGCCCGTCTGCCAAAACTGCCTCAGCGGACGACTCCTGCACGAATCCTGGCTCGGCGATCTGTTTTCGCGGTACGGCTAATCCGCCATTGAATGCCGTGTCGATCCACGCGACGAGATCCCTACGAGTCCCGTCGCGCGACGCGGACACCGGAACGCGAAGCAAGGCACGCAACTGGTCGTCTACGAATCCCTTCACCGTTGCAGCCCTCCCATCGAGAAGGCGGCCCGCTGTCCGATCCTGAGCGTGTACGATAGACGCGATGAGTATTTGGTGTCAGGCGACACTAATTCTGACCCCCTCGGACGTGTACTGATCCCCACTCCCAGCATGCTCCCTTGTTATCGGTTCTTGCTGGCCTTCTCGTGTCCCTTTTCGATCGTCACCTCCGGCCCCAGGTGGGGCTTCTCCGGGTCGGCGTTCGCCAACCGCGATCGGATCAACCCGCTCTTACGCTTCTCCCGCAGACGATAGCTTTCTCCCGTGATCAAAAGTGTGTGGCTGTGATGGAGTAACCGATCCAAGATGGCCGTCGCCAGCACTTCGTCTCCGAAGACGATTCCCCATTCGGAAACCCGCTGGTTCGTCGTGACCAGCAGGCTCCCTTTCTCGTATCGGCGGTTGACCAACTGGAAGAACAGGTGCGCTGCCCGACGCTCGAAGGGCAGGTAGCCCAGTTCGTCGATGATCAACAAGCGAGGCTTGCAGAACTCGGTCAATTTCTCAGAGAGCCCTCCTTCCGTCTCGGCTTTCGCCAAGGCCGCTAAAAGCGCTGTGGCTGTCGTGAATCGAACCGTGTGACCCTGCTCCACGATTTTTCGGCCGAGGCCGATGGCCAGATGAGACTTTCCTACTCCAGGAGGTCCGAATATCAACACGTTCTCACCATGAGCGATGAAATTGCCGGTCGACAGCTCCCGGATCAACCGCTCGTCGACGGACGGTTGGAACGCGAAATCAAACGCCTCGATGGTCCGGACACAGGGGAAGTGGGCGATCTGCATCCCCATCCGGATCCGCTTGCCCTGCTTGGCGTCCATCTCGCGCCGCAGGATCTGATCGAGGAACTCCAGGTAGGTCCAGCTCCCCTTGGCCGCCTCGGACAGAACTGCGGGGAGAGACTCACGCAGGTGAGTCAACTGAAGCCGCTTCAGCGCCGCGAGGATCCGCTCCTCTTGCGGGTCATCAGGGTCAACAAGGAGGTTCACAGGCGGCCTCCTTCCACCAGTTCGGCATAGATTGACAACGGGCGGGTTCCGGAGTTATCGCTCGGCGTGGGAGGAGGCAAAGCCTGTGCTCCGCTCATGCGGCGGAACAGTCCCTCGAAGTGCATCGGATTGCGAACCCAGGCGCGGGGCTCGCGGCTCCGCATGTGTTTGGCGATGCAGGTCCCACGCAACCAGATCTCGACGTCTTCCTCCTTGACGACCACTTCGACGGTCTCTCGAACATGCTGATAGGGCACGCTATATCGAATTGTATCGATATCAACGAAGCAATCTGTGCTCACGCGACGCTTCAACCGACGAGTCCGCGTCGGCAAAGGGCGTGTGGGCAGAGGCCCCAGAGCCTCTCGTTCATCGCGCTCGAAGCGCACAGCCGGACGCTCCTTGGTGGTGCCATGAATCCGCTGGTCGGCGACGTCAACCTGCCACCTTGCCAGGTGTCGTTCCAGCTCAGCGAAGGAAACGAATGAACGACCGGCCAGGGCATTATGCTTGACGTAGCCGACGCCCCGTTCGATCTTGCCTTTGGTTCGCGCGCGGCGGGGACGGCACGCCTTGGCAAGAACTCCACGATCGCGGCAGAAGGCCTCGAAGCCTGGATTCCACACGACCTCACCGGACTGGCGGTCGTGGGAGACGACCAAGGGTGACGCGTTGTCACAGAGGATCTGTTCTGTGAGACCGCCAAAATGTCGGAATGCCCCGTCGATTCCCTCGAGCCAATCATCCTGCCGTTCGGCGAGAAATGCCCGGCAATAGATCCGGCGCGAGTACCCCAGGACCGCGGTCATCAAGTGCACCTTCACGGGCTGACCTGCGATCCGCACGGTCTTCTCACCAAAATCGATTTGCATTTGTTGACCCGGCGGGGTCTCGAACCGGACTGTGGCCAGAGCCTCAGCGCGCTGTTCCTGTCTCAGAGGAACGACGGCTCGTTGCAAGGTTCGCAACTCGACGTGGATGCCCCGACTGGCCAGCTCCTGTTGAATGACGACGGCGTTTCCCTCGGCAAGAGTACCGTAGAGATCGTGCACTTCGCGAAGCGTGCCGTCGTCGAGACGACGCGCCGCGGGACGTTCTTGAAAGCCGACCGTGGCTCCAGCGAGATAACGGCGGACCGAGTTACGGGAGATCCCCAACTCACGAGCAATCCGTTTGCTCCCGAAACCTTGGCCGGACAGTTCGTGGATCCGATCCACGAGTTCCGGTTCCAGCATCCTGTTGTCCTCCTGCGTGGCCCGCAGGTGGACACTCGTTCCGTCCGATTGGTCCGCCTGCATACTGTGCAGGTTGACCAAATCGGATCCCAACTTGTCCATAGCCCCTCCTCGTCATGTGTATAGGAGGGGGTCAGTTTTAGTGTCGTCAGGGGGGGCAGTTTTAGTGTCGCCTGACATTTGGTCCTGGCAGACATGACGGCCTCATCGAAGGTCTGCCCCAGGAAATAGTCGCCGGATTCTGGCTCGCTGGCAACAAACCGACCCATGTGCTGGGATTCCAGATCGGCCCGCAGCCGATCGGCGTAGAGCCGCCTGGCACGATCAATGACCGCTCTTGTCTCGTCGGATACCATGATTGCTCTCCTTTTCTTGCAAAGGAACCTTCCCCATTCTATCATCAGCAAACATGTGAAAGAGATAATGGCGATACCAACAATGCTGTGAACTTCCTCGCTGCGCTCATGACGCTTTGCCTGCCAAAGCTTTGTCGATCGACCTGGCCTGTCGCCGCGTAACGGCTCCCCGTAGTTATTTCCGCTTTTCCGCTGGCCTGCTCGGGCGGCATGTAGGTCGGCGTGCCGAGGACTGACCCGGCCTCGGTGTCGGTGCCAAAGGTTCCGTGAGAGCCCGTGCTCCGCGCCGTGTGGGTGACCGTTTCTCGCGGCTTTTGATGCGCCTGGCTGGCGCGTTCCTCATCATGGACACCCCCCTTGGCCAGTACCTTGGCCAGGTCGCGGCCGAGGTCGACATCGCGACCGCGCAGCACGGCCCCCATGCCCCCGCGGGCGATCTCGCCATCAAGGCGATAGCGGTCGCCGGCTTCCTCCTTCGTCGGCACGGCGTCGGAGTTCGGCCTGACCGCAAGGCCGCTCTCGCCTTCGGCATCCTTCAGCAGCAACCACCGCATACTGCCGAAATTGGCGCGGGGCGGGCCCGAATTCATGCCGAAGGCGGCGGCCAGTCCCACCTCCAGCGAGTCGGCCGCGAGGGGGCCGGGGTCGACGGACGGATCTGTTGTCTCGTCCGCGCCGGTCTGGCTGGCTCCGGCTCCGGCTCCGGAATCGGCATTGGCATCAGAATCTGCGGCAACGGTCTCGTTGGGGTCGCGCGGCTGGTTCATGGCTTCGGACTCCGTATCCAGAGGAAGCTGATACCCCAGGATCAGGGCTGGGTCGTTTTTCGCCCCAAAAAAACCTGGAAAACCGAAAGAATCTCAGCGGGTACGGTGGGGCAGCGCAGCGCAACCCACCAGATCGCCAGCCCTTGCGGTGGGTTGCGCTGCGCTGACCCACCCCACGAGTTCGCAAGGATTCTTGGCCTCGTTTCATGGAACAATCCGGGAGACAGGAAAGATTCTCAGGAAAGCGCCTTCAAGAGACTTGCCGCTTCCTCTTCCAGCTCGACCGCACTGCCCGGATGGTGGAACGCGACGACCTCCCGGAGGGCCGATCGAAATTCTTTTCTGGCAAGAGCATAAGACTTGTGAACGAGAGCCGGATCGGTGGCCCAGCGGAGGGCGATCTGCCTGATCGGGAGGTTTTCCTCGAATCGCGGTCGCAGGAGTTCGACGCGTTGCATGGCCGCGGCGCCGCGCTCCGCAGCCCTGTCGCGCTGTACTGTAACTGTGCGGCCTCGACCATGATCGCCTGCGCCCAGGTTCGGTCGAAGAGGCGGGATTGGCTGGCGTCATCCGCCGCGATTTCCGGCAACGGGTCGGCGCCGCGGACCGGCCGGCTCTCGAAGCGGCGGGCGACGTTGCGGATGACCCCGTACAGGAAAGCGCGAAAGCCGGGGACTCGCCCCGTGCCCGCGATGTCCAGCACGCCTCACTGACGGAAACACTCGACGAACACTGCCTGCGTGGCGTCGTCGATGTCCTCGCGCAGGGCCGCGCCGCGCCATCGGGCGGCGAGATAGGCACGAATAACGCCGAGGTATCGCTGCGCGAATTCCTCGCGTCCGGCCGGGTCGCCAGCCGCCGCGTCGCGGATCATTGTCCAGCAGGTCGATTCGGAGCTGCGCACCGCTCTACCTCAATGCCAGCGATCCGGAAATGCCATCAACCGCGAGCCACAATTCTGCCCCAGGGTCAACATTGAGCCAACCGGCGCAGGCGCTGACTCTTGCACGCCAGAATCGCCGGAGCTTCGGTATCGACATTCGCGATCCTTCCAGGGGTGGGACAATCGTGGGGGGGGGGACAATCGGAGCCACCCCATAGCGTCCAACTTAAGGAATTTGGCCTAGGAAAAAAGAAAGGAAGTCCTTAATCCAGTTCGCGTTGTATCGAGCAAGCGCGTCCTGGAAGAAGGAGCTTCCGTTGGGGATCATAAACAAGGTGGCCGTGTTGTTGCAATCGAGCTTGGGTTCGAAACTCGACGAGATCGGTCGTGCGACGGGCGTGATCCGGCGGCAACGAAAATTCTCGGGCGCGTCGCTGCTCAAGACCATGGTTCTGACTGTGATGAAGACGCCTCGCCCCCATACCAACGACTTCGTCGCGACGGCGGCACTGCTGGGTGTGAACGTGACTGCCGAGGCGATCGAAAAGCGGTTCTCGGAGAAGCTCGTCGCGCACTTCGCGCGGGTTTGGAACACGTGTTGGAGTCCGTCGTGGAGGCGTCGGCGGCCGGCGTGGCGCTGCTGGACAAGTTCACCGCCGTCGTGATCGCCGACAGCACCACGGTGACCTTGCCCGACGAATTCGAGGCGGAATTTCCCGGCTGCGGTGGCAAAACGGGCAGTGGTAAGGCAGCGGTGAAAATTCAGGTGGCGTGGGAACTGCGCCGCGGTCAGTTGGAGAAGTTGGAGGTCCATCCCGGTCGTCACAGCGACGCCACGAGCGTGGACGTGGACGCACCAGTGGCCTCCGGATCGCTGACGCTCCGCGACCTGGGATACTTTTGCCTGGAGCGGTTCCGATCCATCGGTGCGCAAGGAGCTTATTGGATTTCGCGTTGGCAACACGGCACGGCCGTTTTCGACGCGGAGGGGCGGCGATGGGAGATGCTGGCGTTTCTCCGACGGCAACCCGCCGGCATGCCGGTCGACGTGTCGATCGCGGTGGGCGCGGCGGAGCGTCTGGGATGTCGGTTGATCGCCTTGCGAGTGCCTCCGGAGGTGGCGAACCGACGTCGGCAAGCGGCCTACGAAAAGGCTCAAAAACACGGCCGCGTGCCCACGCAAGAACATCTGGACTTGTGCGACTGGACGATTTTCCTGACCAACTGCCTGGCCGCACTTCTGACGTGGAAAGAGGTCGTGGTCCTGTATCGGACGCGCTGGCAAATCGAACTGCTGTTCAAACTTTGGAAATCTCACAACCACCTCGCCGAGTCGCGTGCACACTGGACCAGCATGGAACGCCTGGCGTTGTTCTGGGCGAAACTGATCGGCGTGGTGCTTCAGCATTGGCTGCTCCTGACCGCGAACGCGGCCGATCCCCGCCGCAGCCACTGGAAAGCGGCCCGCGTCATCCGGAACTGGATGGAATCCCTGACCCGAGCGTTGGATAACATCGACGAGCTCATACGCACCTTGAGAGACATGGCCACGACGATCGCTAGTGTCCTGAGTTACAAATTCACCAAATAACCTTGACTTATCATGTATTCGTCATATAATCTCTCAAAGGAGATTTATGATGAATAAAGGTGGTCGCCCCAAGGCTACTCTCACTTTGAATGATGTCGAGCGCCAGAAACTCGAAGCGTGGTCGCGCCGGCCCAAGACCAGCCAGCGTCTCGCCCTCCGTTCGCGGATCATCTTGGCTTGCGCTCAAGGTTTCGATAATCAGGAAGTCGCCGCACAGCTCCGGGTGAATGTCGTGACGGTCGGGAAATGGCGGAAACGTTTCCTCCTCGATCGTCTCGACGGCCTGTCCGACGAGCCAAGGCCGGGGGCGCCCTGCAAAATCACGGACGCAATGGTCGAGGCCGTTGTGACCAAGACTCTGGAGGAGAAACCCAAGGCCGCCACGCATTGGAGCACTCGGGGCATGGCGGAAGCCGTCGGCTTGTCTCAGACAGCGATCTCGCGTATCTGGCGAGCGTTCGAGTTGAAGCCTCACCGCAGCGAGACGTTCAAGCTTTCCACGGACCCCTTTTTCATCGAGAAGGTCCGCGACATCGTCGGGTTGTATATGAGCCCGCCGGAGCGCGCTATCGTCTTGAGCATCGACGAGAAGAGCCAGGTGCAAGCGTTGGACCGTACCCAGCCGTTGCTTCCCATGGGGCCTGGCCAGGCGGAGAGGCGAACTCCGGATTATGTACGCAATGGGACGACTTCGCTGTTCGCCGCCTTGGACGTCGCGACAGGTCGTGTGATTGGCAAATGCTACCGTCGCCATCGACAACAAGAATTCCTCAAATTCCTCAACGAGATCGATAGCCAGATCGCCAAAGCACCAGGCGTCGAGATTCACCTCGTCATGGACAACTACGGCACACACAAAGCTCCAGCCGTGAAGCGGTGGTTCGCTCGCCATCCCGAGTATCATCTGCATTTCACTCCCACCAGCGGCTCTTGGCTGAACCAGGTTGAACGATTCTTCGCGGAGATTACCGAGAAGCGAATTCGCCGTGGAGTATTCCGGAGCGTGGCGGCGTTGGAACAGGCGATCCATGAATTCCTGGCAAAACACAACGTAAATCCCAAGCCTTTCGTATGGACGGCAGATGCTGATATGATCTTAGATCGAGTGGCGAGGGTTTGTGAGCGAACTTCTAACTCAGGACACTAGCGTCGCTCAGAAGAAACGTCGGAAGAAACGGCCCAGCCTATTCCAACTCCTTTTGGATCCAGAACTTCTGGAATGGAATCCTTAAGTTGGACGCTATGGGGGACAATCGGAGCCACCCACGCGTCGATATCCCGGTGTGAGGGTGGCCCCGTCTGACCTCTTCGAGATCTCGGCGGGTGGGTGGCCCCATCGGACCGTGCCATCGGACCGCGTCACTCAAAGCGGTGCGAGTGCCTCGACGTCCGGCGGCCACCCCCTTTCATACCTGTACGTCAATATTGGCAGCCAGGCGCCGAACAGGCACACGTACACGCTATCCCTGGCCGCGACACCAAGCTTGTCCTGAGTGAAGACGGCGCTTTCAACGCGGGCGAGCACAGCCCAGTTCCAGGTCACGCATACCGAGACGCGCGGCACTCGCGAATCGAACGTACCCCCCAGGGGTACGGTCGGCACAACCCCCACAGGCAGCGCGTGCTGGAGATATCGGCGTTGAGCCGGGGAGACAGCCAGGTTCGGAGACAGGTAGACGGCGGTTGCCTGCGCGATGTCGTCATCGCGGTACAGGCTTCGGACGGCTGCCCATGGCAAGCGGAAGTACCCCCAAGCGATCCCGGCCGGGAACAGCAACAGAAGAGCGATGAGGATGCGCTTGCGGATCTTCATGTCGAGACCTCCGCCGAACGAACTGTCTGCCATAAGTCTCTGGGGGCGCTTTGGGGCCAGCCACAGTATGACGTATGCCCGCCCCGCAATGTCGAGTCAATCGCGGCGCGTCCTGATATTCCGGACCCGAAACCAGACATGAAAAGACTCGGTGACGCTCGCGTGCGTATGGGGCACAATTGTTTGGTGAGCAGCAGGTGGCCTTACCGGGCCGGATCAGTTCGTCATGATTCGACGGCTCTTGATGGGTGAACTGTAAGTGAGTGCCCGAGGAGGACATGCCTGGCTGATTCGGGCTTGTTCTGGAAATACCGGGGTGGGGACTCGAACCCCAGACCTGCGGATTATGAGACCGTTGCCCGCGTTCCCCAAGGATGCTTCTGCAATGGGTTTAGAATCACTCCCCTCGGGCAGGGTAGCGCCACGGGTAGCAGTTGGCTTGAAAACGGGGGCCGGATCGGTCCCGGTCGCGGCCATCAATTCGGGGCCGGGGGCCACGGGCTTCAAGCTGGGAAGCATCGAGGCGGCACGCTCGATGTCCACGGCGCGGGGGCGGGTGTAGCGGCCGGTCAGTTCCAGGGTCGAATGCCTCATCATCCGTTGTACCACTCGAGGCGACACACCAGCGGCGTCGGCCAGCGTGGCGCACTGGCAACGGAGTGAATGGAAGTCGAACACCAGTCCGGCGGCGTCGATGTATGGGATGCCGGCGGCGGCCAGGTCCACGCGGAGCATCTTTGCTCCCTTTTCAGCGGGCAGAGGGAAGACCGGAGCGCCCGGGGCCAGAGGGCCAAGGAACGTGGCCACCTCTTCCGCCAGCTCATCCGGCAATGGCAGCGTGGCGGTCTGGCCGTTCTTCGCGTAGGCGGCGGCCACAGTCACGCCAGGGCCGTTCTCGAAGTGGAATGACTCGGGGGTCAGGCTGGCCAGTTCGGCATAGCGAAGTCCCGAGGCGACGGCCAGGCGGTAGCAGAGCGCCCGGGCCGGGCCGGTCATCCTCTGGAAGTCGGGGCCGATCGCCGCGGCATCGATCAGCTTCTGCAACTCGTCCAGGGCCAATGTCCGGCGGTCGTGGCGGCGGTCTTCCTTGGCATTGAACCCCGTCACTCCGCGCAGGGTGTTCTCCCGGGTGCGATGGGTTTCGTGAAGCCACTTCGCCAGTGCACGAACCGCGGCTCGATGATGGTTGCAGGTTGCAAGCGATCGGCCTTCCGCTCGGAGCGTGGCCAGGGCGCATTGAACGCGCTCGGCGGTCAGGTGGTTCAGCCTGGCGGACTTCACCCACTTTGTCAGAGCGGCTTCCGCTCGCTCGATGTTGGCTTTCGTCGTCTTGCCGGGCTCGATGTCCGAGAGCGTAGCTCCCAAGACCAGCGCCACGACACGGCGGGCTCGATCGGAGAACAGCTTACAATGCTTGGCGGTTGTCCCCTTGGCTTCCAATGCCTTGATCCAGGCGGCCAGATGATCGGCCAGGGGGCACGCGGCATGGTCGCGGTATGCTTCGGCCTTGGGGTCGATGATCCCCTCTCGAAGCAGCGCCGTGCGGTTCTCGATGTCGCGGGCAATCCGCTCGGTGACTTGCTTGTCCGTCGCGCCGGTTTTCTTGTGGCGCTTGCCGTCTTCGTCGTGATAGAAGATGACGTACTTGGATTTGCCGGCGGGCTTGAAGATACTTGCCATGGGTTCGTCTCCTGTTCACGTCAGGGGTCGAATCAAGGGGGCGGGCTCGTTACTAGCGGGCTCGTTCCCCGTTCAACCCTCATGGTGCCTCGGGGGTCGGGGTCGGTCAATACGTGGGCACCACCCAGAGGGTGGTCCGGTCGGGGTGGGTCGGTTCATGACGGGTCGGGCTCGATGATCTCCACGGCCTTCTTGGTCAGAACATGGAGGGGAAATGGTCCGTATGACTTCCACAGTTGTTTCTGGCGGCGGAATTCGCGCGTCTCGATCGCCTTCACGTCTTCACCGTGGACGCGGCCGTCCTTCAGGCACACCACGAAATCCACGCGGTAAGTGTTCTCGGGGCAACCGAGGCGAACCGTAACCTGGCGAAGCCACCAGCGCACTTCGCCACCCCTCTGGAGTAGGTCCAGGATCGCGGCGCGGTTCGCTTCGGCCTGGGAGTCGTAGCGCACTCCGTCAACCACGGTGGGCCTGGCGCGGAAGGGGCGATGATAGGTGGGCATGATCGCAGCTCCCCGGGGCGGTCATCGATCGAATTCGTCGAAGTCGGCTTGGTGCGCAGGTGGAGGATTACCCGCGGGGCGCGGCGCCTGATGGCGGGCCGTCGGGGCAACATGCCGGTCCCGTTCGGCGTCGGCCAGGTCGAGCGCTTCGGCTATGCCGTCCACCAGCTCGGGCAGCTCGCGAACGCGGATCGAGATTCCACGCTTCCCGTCCGGCCACCACCCGCCATCGTCGCCACGCTTCCACATGCGGATCGAGAGGAAAGGCTTCCCCTCGAACTCGGACCAGTTGACGCGGATTTGCTCGGTCTCCGATCGGTCGATTGTGGCCAGCCGGCGGCCGTTCTCTTGTGGCGGGGTCGCGGATCGCCGGGGCGGGAATTGCCGGCGCAGTCGCTCGGCGCGGTCTCTCAGGTCGTTCGGGTCGCTCATGGTTGGTTCTCCGTCTGGATCGCCTGGCGCTCGGCCAGGGCGTAGCGGTCAAGCGGATCCGCGCCGGCCAGGGCGGCGCGGATCGCCTCGGGGTCGGGGCGGTCGATGATGATGCCGGGGGTTGGATCGTCCCGGGCCGGTCCCCAGCGCAGGGCTGCCAGCTCGCGCCAGAGCGTTTCCCTCCCGAGGCGGGCGGCCCACCAGAGGCGCAGGTTGATGCCGGCTTGGGCGGCCTCGGTCCAATCCTTGAAGGGCTCGGGGGGTCGAACGCGGCGGGCCACGACGGGCCATCCCGAGGCGGCCTTGTCGCCGGCCTGATCGGCATCGGTCGCGATGTACCAAGGGAACGCGGCCAGCATCTCCGATCGGGCGGCCAGATTGGGGCGGCTCGATGCCGATCCCAGCGTCACGACGGCGGCCAGGTCGCGGAGTTCTTGACGGAGCAAGAGGGCGTCAAACTCCCCTTCCACGATGACCAGCGGCGCGCCGGGCTCGATGACGGCGGGGTCGGGGAAGATCCCGGGCCGGTCGCGGAACGCTTCGGCGTACTTCGGCTCTGTCCCCTCGGGCTGGCGGATGTTGATCTTCGTAAGGCGGTCTCCGTCAAACCACGGGACAATCCACCCACTACGGCGCACTGCTTTGTCCCCGTCCCCAAACGGAACCATCACGCCGGGCGTCCATCCGAGGCGCGCGGCCTTGATCGTCTCATCGGTCAGACCGCGATTGTGGAGATAAACCAGTGCCTCGGTCCCCTCGTGCGTCCAGAGGCGGCCGGCGGCCTCGGTCACAAGAGCCAGGGCATCGGCCAGAGGCAAGCCGGATGGTCCCTCGGGCGCGGTGTCGTGGGTCTTCTCGGTCTTGCTGGCGGCGGGCGCGGTCGCGGGCCTCGGGGTCGGGCTGGCGGATCGTCCCGAGGGGGTCGCGATGCCGGCCAGCTCCGTCACTGTGCGAACGGCCTCGGGAAAGGTCGCGCCGTTCAACTTCATCACCAGCTTTGGCGCGTTGCCTTCCTCCCCGCAGCCGAAACACTTCCACCAGCGGCGGCCGGGCTCCACGCAGAACGATGGGTTGCCATCGTCGTGAAAAGGGCATCGCCACCAGAGGCGGCGGCCACCCTCTCCGCGACGGCCTGGGGGCGGGCCAAGTAGGGCGGTCGCAACCCGGGCCAGGTCGATCCGGTCGCGGATTGAGTTCCAGTCGATCCGGTCTCCCAAGGCGGTCATTGGCGAAGCTCCACAATGGGCAAGATAGGGGGTGTCCGGTGTCCGAGTTTCGGAGTTCCTTAGGGGTAGGAAACTCGGACAACGCTGTCCGAGTTGTCTGAGATAGGCGATCGTTTATCTCGGACAACTCGGACAAGCAGTCAGTATGGCTTGTCAGGGTCGGGGTCGGGCTCCACGTTCCCGGCGGGAAGCTTCCACCATTTCCGACCATCCAATTCGTACTCAGCGACTCCCATGGCATCCCGCGCGGCGTAAAGAGTGCTGGCCGCGAAATCGGCTTCATTGGCGGCTGTCCGAACTCTCGAAACCCGGGTCGGGTTGGGGGTCAGTTGAGTGGCAAGCCACGTCTTGCACTCTTCCAGCTTCTCGGGCGCGGGGCCTCGTCTCTTGGGCATGGGATCGGGCTCCTTGGGCGGGTCAAAGTCGTAGGTGTTCCCGGCTGTCCCCATCGTGATACCCAGGGCCGGCGGCTTAACCACGGCGGTCTTATCCACCCAGAGGCGGCGGCGGTCGGGCTGGCCTTCCGGGTCGGGCTGGGTCATCTTGATGACTACCCGGGCCTTCTCGACGATCCGCCGTCCGAGGGCTTCCTTGTTCGCCGACAGGTGGGTCAGACCCAGGACGGCCACCCCGGTCTTCTGGCACAGTTCCATGATTGGGGCGAAGAACTCACGGGCTTCGTCCGGTCTTGAGAGATTGCGGCTTGTGGTCATCCCTACGGTGTCGATTATGGCCAGCGGTACGGCGGCGGCCTGGATGCGGTCTCCGATCGCGGCCAGGGTGTCGGAGTCATCCAGATCGAGCGAGCCGAACGGATCGTCTGGAGACGATCCCAGGGCCACGGCCTCATCGGGCAATCCGAAGTCGCGGGCGGCCTGAAGCATCTCAGCGAAGTTACGGTCCCCCTGAACCCAGAGCGTCCGCGTTCCCCGGGGCAGGGTCGCTTGTTGCCCATCGGGCCACGATTCCCCGTGGTAGATCCGGCGGGCCAGATCCAGGGCGAACCGGGTCTTACCGATTCCCGGATCGGCGGCCACGGCGTTGAGCACCCCGAGGGCCAGCCATCCCTTCCACAGCCAGGGTTGCGCCGACACGATCTTGGCGACATCAGCCAGGGTCGCGAACGGCGCGGCGGCCAGGGTTTGCGGGGCCGGTTCGTTCGGGTCGATCTCCTCCAGAGCCTTGACCAGCTCCTCGCGCTCGTCGGGCCTGGCGGCCAGCATCGCTTGCCATGCGGCCGGGCGGTTTTTCTTGTTCAAGCCGTTCAGGTGGGCGGCCATCGCCTTCCAGGGTTCGGGCAAGGCGGCCAGCTCGCCATTGAGCGGGAGATTGTTCAGGACACGACGGAGTGCCCTGGCATCCGGGGGGCGGATCATCACAAGCGGCCTCCCCTCTCGATCCAGGCTCGAATCGTGGCGGCCTTCCAGCGCGGCATCTTGCCGATCTTGATATCGGGCTTGGGAACCTTGCCGGCGGAACGCATGCGCTCGACAAGCCGGCGCGAGCATGACAGGAGCGCGGCCAGGTCATCGAGCGAGAGCAGCGCTTCGAGACCAACGGGAAGCGTTCGTTTCGGAGCGGCCTCGGGGCGCGGAGCCTCGGGCGGTTCCGGCGCGACGGGAGAACGACTCAGGCGGATCGGGACGGAATCAGCCGGGGTGGGCCTCGGGTGGGGGGCTCGTGTCATTGCACACCCCCTTCGCATCGCTCCGTCTGGGGAGCGTCCAGGGCCTTGCGATCGACTCGCCACCCGAGGCGGTCAAGCTCGGATCGGGCCTCGAATGCGCGGCGGAAGTCGCAATGGTCGATGGCGTACAGCATTTGCCCGAACCAGAAGATCGGGTTGTTCTCGATCTTGTCCGGAACGACAGCGCGGCGGGGCCTGCAACGGAGGGATGGCATCATTGTGCACCATCCTTCACGGCGGCCGCGGGCCGGGGGTCCAGGGACTTCTGGCGGAGCGCTTCCAGAACCGTGTTCAGGTTGAACAGGTAGCGGCCACGTCCGTCCCGAACGTGGGGGATCTTGCCACGGCGGACCCAGCTCAGAACGGTGTCGTAGCGGACGGAAAGCCGTTCGGCCAGGTCGCGGGCATCGCAGAAGATTGGCGGCATCGTAGGTTCCTCCCGGCATGGTCTGTCATGCCAGGGGTCACGATACGATTACCCCCCTATGGGTCTTGAAGGGTGGCTTATCGGGTTTTGGTGGGTGGCTTATCGGGTGGCTTATCGGGTCGCGGCTTCAGAGTGTAACCGCGGCGCGTTCTGCCCGACATCTCGATGGCGTGGGGCCAGGGCGTGTTCTTCTTCTTGCGGAGTCGCTTCAGAGCGCCCACAGGATCTTCCACCTTGTTGCCTTGGGCATCCTTCGTGCGGTTCCTTAGCGTCGCTTCCGAGAGTCGCTCCCCTTTGGTGTAAGCATCCAACAGTACCCTGATCACTCGATACTCTGCGTCGGGTAATCGGCCTACCGCTATCCCGCACACGATCACTTCCTCATCCGGGCCATTCAGTTCAACCGGCGGGCCAGGGTGGGGCGTCTCGGATGTCGCGTCCATGGGCAGTTCGGCCGGGGCCTCGGGGGTCCGGCCGTTCGTCGCAGGCATCGTCGCGGTGGCTTGGCCATTCGGCGCGGCCGTTCCGTTCTCAGAGGGCTCGAGATTGGGGAGTTCGGCCAGGGCCTCGGGGTCGCGGCCGTTCAGTGCGGATTCGTCGTCTCGTTTCATCTCCGCGAGTAGGCTGCCATTGAGCAGCTTCTCCAGCAGGCGTTCGCCATCGGGATCAGTTTCGCCGGGGCCGGGCATCCACTCGTCCCATGCGTTTCTGGTCAGTGTTGCCAGTGTCTCGTCTCGGTCGTTCAGGGCTGGCTTGAAAGTGCGCTGGAACGGGCGAAGCACCGTGGCCAAATGGGCCTCGGGGAACGTCCCCTTCTTGCCTTCGCAATGGTCGAGAATGTCATCCAGATCGCCACCAAGGACGGTGGCGATGCTGTGCGCATCGTTGAAGGCGTCATCAAACTTCTCGCAATGGTCGAGCAGAGCGCTGGTGACATCATCCGACCACCCGGTCAGCGGAATGACACCATCGTCCGCTATCGAGTCAAAGAGTTGATTCAGCCGCCAAACCCAACAACCAAGTTCGCGCCAATTCATCAGAGCGCCGTTCGAATCCTCCCGTTCCTCGTCTTCGTCTTCCCGGATTCGCCTTGTGGTTTCGACTGCCTTGGAAGTGGCATGCAGGATAGCGAAGACGAACAAGGGACAGGGCGTCCGGTCCATCGGGCTTGCCGATGAGTCGGCTATCGACTCATTGGCAACCTTGCCGTTGGGTTGATCGGTCGATCGATCGATTCGGGTGGGATCGTTCCCCGAAGGATCAAGCTTGGAAAGATCGGCCGAGGTCTGGTCGAAACGCATCGCATTTTCGGGCTGAAGGAAACTCGGGGCGCATTCGCTCCAAACCAACCCCGCCAAACGCGAGGCGGCGGCATGAATCTCGTTCATCATTTCCCAGTCTTCGAAGGGGGCAAACATCTTGTCTGCGGCCTCGCTCGTGTACAGCTTCCTCATGTCGCTCTTGGATCGCTCATACTCCAACAAGCGTTCCGCGCGGCTCGGGTCCTCGGTGCGCCCCCCTCCTCCTCACGGTACATTGGCAAGGGTTTGACCAAGCTGAAGTAGATATCCGGAAAGTCCGGGCGGCCATAAGTCTCGTGCCAGTCGTCGAATCGCTCGTACATGATGAAGAAGCGATCGTGAATATAAGTCAGCAAGTGACGAACCTTCTCGGGCCAGCCAACGGGGGCGAAGTCCCGGAGTCCCCAAATGCACCGAAGCAGTCTTTGAGCTTGTATGCGGCTTTTACTATTCCCGGTCGCATTATGGCCTGCTGATCAGGGTCGTCTTCGTTGCTTTCCAGAGTCGAGACTTCAGCCAGCTCAGCAACGGCCATCGCGATGAAGAGAAGTTGCTCGGGCACTGGACTCTTTGGGTCCCTTTTGCTCCAAGCGGGTGCGACAACAGCTCTGAGGTGAAAGCAGCGCTTGGCGGCGCGTTCTGGGTTGTCCCGTCGGCGGGGCGGCCATTGGAATCTTCTGGCATCGGTTTATCCCCTTAGCGCCGTCGGGTGGGACACGACGCTAAGGGGTCGTCGCGCCCACCCTCGGGCCAGTCGCCGGGGTCATGACTCCCCGGCTTTCCCCGTTAGTGTACGAAACGCGCCTACCTGATTGGAAGATCAGATGATGGTACGAATCGTCCCCAAGCGGTATAAAGGCAGTGGGTTCTCTTTCCTCGGGGGCGAACATGACGGCGAAGAAGACACGAGCGAGCAAGCCGGCGGCGACGAAGCCGGTCATCCGACATGCTCGGCTTGAACTGCCCGAGGTTGACTACACGGCCTTGCGGGAAGTCGCGCGCTTGAACGGTCTCTCCGTCGCGGCCTATATCCGCATGGCGGTCCTGCAACGGGTCAGGCGAGACCGGGCGGAAGCGGAAGGGGGCGGGAAATGAAAGCTGAGAGTCTTCGCGAGGTTGTGGCGCGGAGCCGTTCCGGCCGTTCAGCCTGATACTCGCCAACGGCGAACGCTTGCCGGTGCCTCATCCCGAATGGGTCTGGCTGCTGCCCGCTGGCCGCACGATCGGATGGTCCGACCAAGATGAGTGCGTGAAGCTCGTCGACGTGGGCCTCTTGCTCGGGGTCGAGATGGATACTCCGGTTCCGGCGGGGTCGATCGCTCCGAACCCCAACGGCGGGGATTGATTGGGGCGACGGACGGAAGCGCCTGATAATGGCTCTTTCACGGCGCTAGCTTTCCTTTATCACTCCGAGCACGGCGGCTATCAGTTCCTTCTGGCTGATCTGTTCGGCCAAAGGGTCGATCCCTGCCTCTTCATCGGCGGCAAGGTTGCGCAGCGCGTCGCCCGTGGGCTTGCCGCACAGATAGCCGGCCAGCCACGAGCGGGAGGCATGGTCTCCCTCCAGTGCCATCTCAACCGCCTTGGCCACTATCTCTTGCCAGAGCGATAGGGGAACGGCCTCGGATAGCTTGGCCAGGTAGTCGGTCTCGATAGCACGGCGGGGCCTTCCCGGACCACCCTTGCCACCTTTCGTGAAACGGCCGGTCGTGTCGCGATGTGAGTCACTCATCAGATCCTCAGTGTGTTTGCCCTTTAAACGGCGGGAAAACGGGTCGGTCTTCTCGGCATCAACTGTCCTCTCCCAGCAACCGGGCGATCGCGCCGGCCTCATCCCGGCGGTTATCGTCGTAGCGAAGGAGAGTCTCGATCTTGGCATGCCGCGAGAAGTGACGGACGCGGCGCACGTCGCCAGCGCACAGGTCGATGCCCGGGTTATCGCCTCATGCCTCAGTCCGTGCGGCCGGACTTCCCGAGCAAGACCGGCCTTGCGACCGAGGGCCTTGACCAGTCGCGCCACGGCGTCCCCGGTCAGGCGGTCTCTCCCCGGGGCGGCGCGATCGAGCCGGATGAACAGCGGTCCCGGGGCGTCTCCCCTCGCTGCGATCCAGTCGGCCAGGGCGGCGCGGGCCGGGCCACTGAGGGTCACTCGGGCCGGTTCGGTCTTCCCTTTGCCGACGATCTGGACGGCGAAGGTGGGCAAGTCCACGTCGGCCAGGTCGAGCGCCACGGCTTCCCCGCGCCGCAAGCCAAGATCGTGCAACAGACGCAAGATCGCCAGATCACGGCGTCCCAAGGGGCTCGATCGCGCGGCCAGGGTCGCGGCGGTCAGGATCTTGCGCCAGCCGTCCAGTCCCGGGCCGGTCGTGTCGCGGTAGGGTTCCGACCGGGGGCCTTCGACTTCCAGCGTCCAGGTCACGCGGCCGATCTGGCGGGCCAGCTTGACCATCGACCGGAGCGCGGCCAGCCGGCGGGCGATCGTGGCGGCCGCCAACTCGCGGCCCATGAGATCAGCCTTGTAGGCCAGGGCCAGGGCGTTCGCGTGTCCCGCATTCCTCGAGAGTAGCAGCTCCACGGCGGCCCATGCCTCGGGCACGCGAACGAACCGGGCGAAGTCGGCCAGATCGGCGGCATAGGCGCGGAGCGTCCGCGGGTTCCTCCCGGCCAGGAACGCTGACAGGAAGTCTCCCAAACCCGGGAGCGCCGGCGGCTTGGGTTCGATGATCGTGGGAACCAGCTCGGTTGACATGACAGCGCCCGGGGCGGTGGTAGGGGAAAGACGGATCACACTCCCTACCTGGTAGTTTGCGATCCCGGCGCGGTCATTCGTCGGGCGTCTGGCCAGTCTCCTCAGAACAGGTAATTGACAGGTTGGGCGCGGACGCCAAGAAACGAGGTCTTTTTAGGTGTCGGGTTTGTCGGGTTCATGGCAGGCAACAGGTTGGGCGCGGACGCCGAGAAACGCGAAACCCACTCCTCCCGGAACCGAAAGGGTGGGTTTCTTGCGCATGCGGGCCGGAGCGCTAGCAGCAAACCGGTCAGGAACATCCTACCGCGCCAGTTGGGCGATGGCGCAGACTGAGATAGGGACGGTTCGCCGTCCCGAGAGCGGCCCGATTGCCGCATCCGATACCCGAAAGCGGCTCTTGCGTCGTGGGTGTCGGCCCGATCGCTCGGAGAAGAACCCCTCAAGGGGGGGTCGGGGGGGCAACCTACGGGGGGGCAACCCACACTCCTGCGCCGGGCGAACCCGAAAGGGTCATGGGGCGGCGTCGGATTGATGCGAATCGTGCTCGATCCGGAGTGAATCCAGCTCGTTTTCCAGCTCTTTTCGAGCCATCGCCAGGAATGTCCGGCACAAGCTGAGCCCATCCGGCGTCGGCATGTGCTCGATGTTGAGCATTCGGCTCAAGCTCGCCACCAGTTGGTCGCGGCGGATGCCATGCTCGGGGCCATCAAGCCATCCCTCCCGGATCGCCTGGCGGATCAGGTTCAAGGCTCCGCGCCGTTGCTTTCGCTCTCCAAGCCAATCGAACGGCTTTCGCGGCCGGCGGTGGCGATTCATGCGGATGCTCCCAGGGCGTTGGGGGGTGGTTTTTCCGCGAACGGTCGAAGCTTCCAGACCGCAGCCGAAACCGCGCGCTTCGTGACAGAATTGATACTTCCTATGGGAAGTCGGATGCGTAAGGGCCGGGCGGTTCGCCTGTTAAACAGTAAGTATCAGGCGGTTCGTCCCCACCCCACCCATAGGGGGGTTGTTTTCCAAACGGCCAGTTTGTGGGACCGCAGCGTCCCACGCGCACGGAAATCAATCAGACAATTTAGGGTAAAAACACCGATGGGGCCTTACTCCTCAGGCAGATGAGCCCAGTTCTTCCTGATGACGATCAACCGGATCGTGGTCTGTGTCACGCTATACTCTCGGGCCAGGGATCGTTGCGAGCGGCCGGCGGCATGCTTGCGGCGGATCTCCAGGACTTCCTGTTCCATCAGCCTGGACGTGTTGACATCGCCTCCCCTGATCCGTCTGGGGGCTCGCTTCGCGGCTCCCGGAATGTGTCCCCAGGTCTGGCCAAGCACGGCCAGGCGGATCGCCGTCTCCGACACCCCCAGCTCGGCGGCCAGGTCGTGGGTTCTGCGGCCATCGGCATACTCGGCGCGCCCAGATGACCAGCTCGGCATTGAGCCGGCGGTTCGGGTTTCGCTCCCCTTGCTGGTCAGGGTGGCGGCCAGGCAGGGGGTCGTTCCCAACCTTCGACGTGCCGATGGGCACCCACCGCAGGTTCGCGGCCTGGCAGTTCGCCGGGTCGGGGTCGGGGTAATGCAAGACTTCGCAGCCGATCGGCCGGGGGCCATGGAACGCACGGCAAACCAGCTTGGCCAGGGACAGGTAGCGAGTCTTGCCGGCACGGTCGGTCAGTACGGCGCGGGGGTGTCCATTGGCGGGCGGGGTCTTCAGTCGTTGCCAGGTTCCACCGCGCCGGGATGACCAGAGCGAACCGTCATCTCCGACGCGGTAGTGTGCGGGCCAGCCGTGAACACGGCGGAAGGTTGTCATGGCCGAACGGGTCTCATGTCGATGCGTAGCAGGGATGCGGGTTCGGGTGTCATGGTCGGTCCCCCCTCTCATGCTTCTCGTGATGGAACCCAAGCCAGAACGAACACTGATCGGCCGATGACGCGGGGGTGGCCAGCTCGCCAGGTGCGGCCGCAAGCTCTTGAACGCGGGGCAGTAACCTGGCTCTTGGCCAGACATGCCGCAAGACGGCGGCATCACGCCCCCAACAATGTTGCAAAATCGTCCCTGATTCCTGACTCTGTCATTTCCAGATCGCGGCTTCGACCGAAGTACGGGCACGGATGGCAGCCCCGACTCGATCCCGATCCAAGGCAGGCTGGCGGCCGCGCTCTCGGAGAGGAGGAGTCGACATGATCACGTCCCCACGGAGGCCCACGTTCAGTCCTCCTGTCACCCGCCACTTCGAGTTCACTCGGCTTCAGGAGCAATTGATCGCGCGTGCATATCAGGTCTTGATCCCGGTCGTTTCGCAGCGCCTGGATCGGCCGCGACCCAGCCGCAACCACGCGACTGTGGTCCACACTATCCAGTCCAAGGTCGGGGGGGTTTGACAAACCATGATCACGGACAATCTCCGCGTGGCGCTCTACGCCCGGGTTTCGGGGGAGCAGCAGGAGAAGGAGGACACGATCGCCAGCCAGCTCGAGGCGGTCACTCAGCGGATCGCCACTGATGGCTTGGAATGCGAGCCCGAACTGCACTTCGTGGACGACGGCGTCAGCGGTTACATCCTGGCCCGACCGGCACTCGAGCGACTTCGGGACCAAGCCGCCGCTGGAGCCATCGACCGCCTCTATATGCTCGATCCGGATCGACTTTCACGCAAGTATGCCTATCAGGTCTTGATCCTTGAGGAACTTATCCGGTGCGGTGTCGAGGTCGTCTTCTTGCGCAACCCCGTCGGCCGCAGTCCGGAAGCCGACCTGCTGCTTCAGGTCCAGGGAATGATCGCGGAATACGAGCGCGCCAAGATCATGGAGCGTTGCCGCAGGGGCAAGCAACACGCCGCCCGCCGCGGTTCGGTCAACGTCCTCA
Source organism: uncultured Planctomycetaceae bacterium (assembly GCA_963833985.1). GTDB lineage: Bacteria > Planctomycetota > Planctomycetia > Isosphaerales > Isosphaeraceae > Aquisphaera. The sequence continues at coordinate 1,742,947 of CAWIAD010000001.1, read as the reverse complement.
GCGGCGCGCCGTACGGCTACCGTTACATCGGCAAGCACGAGGGAGGTGGCGAGGCGCGTTATCAGGTCCTCGCTGAAGAGTCCCGGGTCGTGCGGAAGATCTTCGAATGGGTGGGTCAGGAACGGTGCTCGATCGGCGAGGTGTGCCGACGCCTCCGGCGCGACAGTATCCCGACGCGGACCGGGAAATCGGCCTGGGATCGCGCGACGGTCTGGTTGATCCTCAAGAACCCTGCCTACAAGGGGACCGCGGCCTTCGGCAAGACGCGCTCAGGTGAGTTCAAACCTCAACGCCTCCGCCCGCAGCGAGGCCGCCCCGAACACTCCCGGCGACCGGTCTCACGGGTTGATACATCCTCGGAAGATCAAATCTTCATTGAAGTCCCCGGGCTGGTGAGCGAAGACCTCTTCCTGGCTGTCCAGGCCCAGCTTGAAGAGAACCGGCAACGCCGTCGCGACCGGCCCGGCGGTGGCCGATATCTGCTCCAGGGCCTGGTCGTCTGCAAGCGCTGCGGCTACGGCTGCTACGGCAAGCCGACGAGCCGAGCCGCGTTCGAGGGCAAGGGTAGGGTCCGCTACGCGTACTACCGTTGCACGGGCTCTGACGCCTATCGTTTCGGCGGGCAGCGCCTCTGCTGGAACAAGCAGATCCGCACCGATATCCTTGACGCTGCCGTCTGGGAGGACTTACGAGGTCTCCTGTCCGAGCCGGAGCGGGTCCGGGAGGAGTACGAGCGGCGGCTGCAGGGTGCCCAGGGCGGGCCGAATCAGGAGGTGGAGCATCTCGGCAAATTGATAAATAATGTGAAAAAGATGATTTCTCGATTAATCGATGCTTACGGCGACGGGTTGCTCGACAAATCGGAGTTCGAGCCCCGGATCTCGGCGGCAAGGACGCGCCTCTCGAGATTGGCGGAGGAGCATCGACAACGAATCGGCGAGGCCGCCCAAGAGGCGGAATTGCGACTGGTGATCGGTCAGTTGGAGGAGTTCGCACGTCGCGTCTCGCAAGGGTTGCAAGAGCCGGACTGGGCCACGCGACGGGAGGTGGTTCGGGCCTTGGTGAAGAAGGTCGAGATCGACGAGCAGGAGGTCCGCATCGTGTATCGGGTCAGTCCGTCCCCTTTTGAGAAAGGCCCCCAACAACGTAGTTCGCAACATTGTTGGGGGCGTGATGGTTCCTTTGCAGGGTGGCCAGGTTGCCAAGGCAACCCGGGGTCAGCGCCTCGATGTCCAGCGAGATGACGGCGGCGATCCGCCCGAGAGTGTAGGCGTTCATTCCAGGATCTCCCCTTCATGGGCCTTCAGGTCATCCGGCAATGGGTGGTTATTGGCGATCAGCCAGGCGGTGGCCTGGGGGGGCTCGAGGAATTGGGCCGTTCCTTGGCCTTGATGGTAGGCAGACTTGTATTCCTTCCAGTACCGACCTTTCGCGGAGCGGTGAAGCGTCTCATGTTCCCACTGGCTTCCAGTGTTCACAGAGATGTGATTCGAGCCGTTCCATCGAGTGTCTTCCTCCCACGTCCGGGAAGCCTTGTCCGTGTCCACGATCGTTCCGTCATTCATTCGATACCGCATCGGTCAATCTCCATCGGGCCAAGGGTTGAAACCCCCTCCCGGGGCGCGGCCCGATCCACCCCGTGCGGGGTGTCTCAGGAACGCGCGGCCTTGACCATCGCCAAGATGCCGGCCTTGAGCGCCTCGGGCAGCTCGGGCCATGCATTGACCACTGCGGCCAGGCCCGAGTCATCCTCGGGGGCGGGCGCTGACTATGTCTGTGCGGGTAGCGCCACGGGTAGCGCGCAGGCTCCGGGAAGGGCCAGGAAGGGTCGGACAGGGACGGGATGGCGGGCCTTGATGGGTTTGCCGTAAGTTGCTTGTTTCGTCAGGACTTGACGGGGTGGGACGGGTTGGATCGGTAAGTACCGGGGTGGGGACTCGAACCCCAGACCTGCGGATTATGAGACCGCCGCTCTGACCAACTGAGCTACCCCGGCAGGGGTGGGCACGTTTCAAGGAACCGTCTGAATCCTCGGAACCAGCGCTACCAAAAGTACCAGACAGACAGCGGGACTTCAAGGCTCGCACGACGGCGCGGAAGCGGGCTTTTCAGGGTGGGGGACGATCGATTCTACTGGTCCTGGTCTGCTTCGGACGCGACGTCCTTGGCGGGGAGCACCCGCGCCTGGCTCGGCCGTCCGGGGATGCCGATCCTCCATCACCGTTCGGAATCACTCGCGCCATGCCGCCACAGTATATTTTCACCATCGAGAAGCTGTCGAAAGCCTACGCCAAGAAGGAAGTGCTCAAGAACATCTGGCTCTCGTTTTACCCGGGAGCCAAGATCGGCGTCATCGGCGGGAACGGGTCGGGCAAGAGCACGCTCCTGCGGATCATGGCGGGGCTCGATACCGACTTCGTGGGAACCGCCCGGCCTGCGCCCGGGACCACGATCGGCTATGTGCCCCAGGAGCCTGCGCTCGACCCCAGCCTGGACGTTCGCGGCAACGTGGAGCAGGCGGTCAGCGAGATCCGGCAGCACCTGAATCGGTTCGATGCCATCAACGCCAGGCTGGGCGAAGGCCCGGACGCCGACGAGATGGACGAGCTGCTGGAGGAGCAGGCGCGCGTCCAGGACGCCATCGAGGCCGCGGAGGGCTGGGACCTGGACCGGCGCATCGAGATCGCCATGGACGCGATGCGGCTGCCGCCGGGCGACGCCGACGTGAGCACGCTCTCCGGTGGGGAACGAAGGCGCGTGGCACTCTGCCGCGTGCTGCTGGAGCGGCCTGATATCCTCTTGCTCGACGAACCCACCAACCACCTCGACGCCGAGAGCGTCGCCTGGCTGGAACGCCACCTGGCCGAGTACGCCGGAACCGTCATCCTCGTCACCCACGATCGCTACTTCCTGGACAACGTGGTGAAGTGGATCCTTGAGCTCGACCGCGGTCAGGGCATTCCCTGGGAAGGGAACTACTCGTCCTGGCTGGAGCAGAAGCAGGCCCGTCTGGTACTGGAGGAGAAGCAGGAAAGTACACGCCGCAAGCAACTGGCGCGTGAGCTGGAATGGGTGCGCATGTCGCCGCGGGCGCGTGTGGCCAAGAACCGGGCGCGGCTCCAGCGCTACGAGCAGCTCGCCGCGCAAGAGTCCGAGAAACGTGACGAGGCGATCGTCCTGCAAATCCCACCCGGGCCGCACCTGGGATCGCTGGTCGTCGAGGCCGAGAACCTGGCGAAGGCCTACGGCGACCGGCTGCTGTTCGAGGAGATGAGCTTCCGCCTGCCGCCGGGCGGCATCATCGGCGTGATCGGGGCCAACGGGGCAGGGAAGACCACGCTCTTTCGCATGATCGTGGGCCAGGAGAAGCCCGACCGCGGCGTCTTGCGAGTGGGCGACTCCGTGGCGGTCTCCTACGTTGATCAGAACCGCGATGCGCTGAACGCCGAGAGCACGGTGTTTCAGGAGATCACCGGCGGCATCGACCCGGTGGTGCTGGGCAAGCGGAAGCTGCCGGCGCGGGCTTACGTGGCGACGTTCAACTTCAAGGGCCCCGACCAGGAGAAGAAGGTCGGCAAGCTCTCCGGCGGCGAGCGCAATCGCGTGCACCTGGCGAAGCTGCTCAAGAGCGGGGGCAACCTGCTGCTGCTCGACGAGCCGACCAACGACCTGGACGTGGACATGCTCCGCGCGCTCGAAGAAGCCATCGTTGATTTCGGCGGGTGCGCGGTGGTTATCAGCCACGACCGCTGGTTCCTGGACCGCGTGGCCACGCACATCCTGGCTTTCGAGGGCGATAGCCGCGTGGTCTGGTGCGACGGCAACTACCAGGCCTACGAACTCCAGCGCCACGAGCGGCTGGGAACGGACGCCGATCAGCCGCACCGCATCAAGTACCGCTCGCTCACGCGCTGAATTGTGATTGGCCGGGGGGCAACGATCCCCGGCCTCGAACTTGCGACTGCAATTGTTTTCCAGGCCGAGGGACTTTCGCTCCGACCAGGTCATCGCGACATGGCCGGAGCGATCTCCCGAGAGAAGAACATTCCGCCTCAGGGCTGGTGAGCGCGACTCGTTCAGTATTGATCGGAGCTGATCACCTCGCCACCGTCCTTGGTGATCAGCTTCTCAAAGACCCCCAGCTCGACCGTCTCCTTGATGAAGCGCACCGAGCCGTCGGCGAAGCCTAAGATGGTACCGCCCGGGAAGTGGCCGAAGATCCCCTTCATATCGAGCTTCGGATCGACGTTCCAGTCATCAGGCCTGGTCCAGACCACGGCCCTGTCGTCCGCGGCATCGACCAGCATGATCGTGTTCGACGTGCCGTCGGTGATCTTCTGAATCTTCACCCCTTCCGAGCCGGGAAAGATCGTTGCCGTGCCGCGCGGGGTGAGATAGGTCGTCTTGCCCGCATCCGCCTTCAGCGTGCGTGCCGCGGGGCAGCGATAGACCGCGGGCATGCGATCAATGAGCGCGCGGTTATGATCGCTATCCCAGGGCTCGTCGAGATGAAACTCCTTGTAAAGCGCGTCCTGTTCCAGGAAGGGAAGGACCAGCACGCGCCAGCTCAGGAGCGGCTTGCCCGCCTTGTCCACGGTGTATGCGGGCGGAAAGCTGCCATGCTGGGATAGGTAATTGTGCATCGCCAGCGCGATCTGCTTCATGTTGTTGGTGCTCTGGGAACGCGCTGCGTTGGCGCGCATTGGAGCGGTGATGGCTGCCACCAGCTTGCTGGCCTTCTGAGCGTCGATCGAGAGGGTGATCCGATCCTGGTTCAGCTCCGGGTTCAGCTCGTCGACAAGGCGGGCGAGCTCGGCTGGGAACTGAGGCATCTGATGCAGGGCCTGGATCATTTTTTTCAAGACGACGTCGAGGCCCCCGGCGGCTTCGGCGTCTTTTGCCTGGACCACGAGCTGGAGCCCCGGCTCGGGACCCGAAGCCAGTCCCAGAGCGGTCCAGCGCAGTCCGCGTGTCACGACGGTGATGGGTCCGCCGCCGATCTCCCCGGGCAGCTCCGGCACCATCTCCTCGGCCACCCGGCGGGTGTCGGCACTCGGGGTCAGGATCAGCTCGGCGCTGGTCTCGCCCAGCGCCGCAAGCGCCGCTGTCAGCTCCGGCCGCACCACCGGCTTGAGCGCCGCGCACCCGCTCCAGGGCGGAGTTCGTGCCGGCGAAGACCGCATTGCTCACCGTGGCACAGGTCGGGAACTTGAACGGCACTTTCATGCTTCCCGTCCCGCAGAGCAGCTGGCCTATGGCATTGGCATCGGTCCCCTGCTCCAGCGGGACGACCAGCGGAAACGGAGCCACCGAGGGGCTGATGAGCTCGGGAAGAATTCCCAGCATGTAGACGTCCTTCGCTCCTGCCTTCCGCAGGGCTTCGAGCCACGGCTTGAACTGCTGTGTCATCTCGTCAGCTCGCGCTGGATCGGCCACCAGGCGATGAATGAGCGCGTCGGCATTCAGCTTCGTCAGATCGAAATGGACCACCGCGAAGACGTCGTTGTCCAAAAAGGGGGCAATGGCCTGCGGCCGGCCGTCGTCGGCCCTGGCTGGCACCATGGCAAGGGCGGCGAGGGGCATCATCGTCAACAGCAGCAGCTTCATGATCGTTCTCCGGGAGGGTAGATGGGTCTAAAGGATTCAGCGGGCCAGCTTCAATTCGTAGTGAATGCGATACTGGGCGATGTTCGGGTAGCGTGCCGGCGCGGGGGCCGTCAGCGTCGCGGTCGTACCCTCCAGCTTGTATCCGAACGTTTTTCCCGTGACCGGGTCGATGGGGACCGGGGCGTCGGTGATTGCCTCCAGGTTCGGCGGCAGCGTTCCGTTGTGATCGGCGGCGTACATACCGATCGCTTCGATGGCCTGCACCAGCGCGAGCTGGCGCTCGACTCGCGCGGGCACGAAGAACCCGCCACTGACCGCCGGCAGAATGAGCCCGAACGGGATGCCGCCCTTGAGCTGCTCCCAGGTCGCGCCCAGGTGCCGTTCGGACTGGGAGACTCCCTCGGCCGCTTGCCAGTAGGGCATCCCGGCCCACTTGAACATCTCATCGCGGGCCTGTTCATAAAGCTGGTAGGAGCGGAGCGCCACCACCTGGACCGACGGCATCGCCTCCACCTGGGCCGCCGGTCGCCCCTGGGCGATCAGTGATCGCTTGGCTTCCGGATACGAGCGCGCCACCAGCGCCGCGAGCAGGAACTGGTTGTTGAGTTCCTTCGAGTCGGTCAACATGGCCATCTTTTGCTGCAATTCCCGTGAGAAGGTGCGCGCCTCCTCCAGGCTCCAGGTCGATGCGTCGATGGACTTGAGCCGCGGCAGTTCCTTCTCCAGCATCCATCGTTCGCCGTCCATGGCAGTAGTCATGTCGAGAAATGGGTGCGGCAGATTGGCCAGCGCCCAGTAAAGGTTCGGTGCCCCGGCGCTTGCACCAGGTCATCCAGCGGCACGATCATCTGCGACGTCATGGAGGCTGAGATGAGCGACTGGATGAGCGTGGTCGCATGCTCGCCGACGTGGCGGCTTACGGCCAGTCCGGTTTGCAGCCAGTGCAACGCCGAGTCGATCCGGCCCTCCGCGACTTCCAGCCGGGTCTTCAGCACCAGCAGCCGGGCGAGCGAGCGCATCTCCTGCAAGTCCGAGAGGATGAGGTTGAACCCCTCGTCCCGGCGCTGAAACTCCCAGTCGCAGAAGCTCCGGAGCGCCCCCAGTTCCGCCTCGTGCAAACTTCTGCCGTAGTGCTCCAGGTGCTTGCGCACGGCCTCGCGGGGGAGCGAGGACAGCGGCTGTGTGAGCCAGCCGCCGATTGTTTCGCTCTCCTCGGCGAGCTGCTTGAGCGGGGTTTTGGCCCTTGCGGCTTCCACGCGCTGGCTCCACTCGGCTTCGAGCAGAGACTCGAGCGCCCGGTGGTAAAAGATCGCGGCGTTGCCCGGGATCAGCTCGCGGCGATCGGGCAAGAGCGTGTACCTGAGCGCGGGGACGGGGCTGGCCGCGGGCCGAAGCTGGATCACCGTGGGCGGGTTCTCGGACGGTTCGTCCCCGACCGCCGCCGACGGCAGGCAGACTGCCGCGGCAACCATTACAAGTAAACAACTTATCATGAGGGTCCTCCCGGATTGAGAAATCTGTCGAGTTCGTGACGACGCAGCATCTGGGGAGATTCCGCACCCGCATCATCCGGCGCAGAGACGTCAGCCTGGCTCAGCAGCGATGGCGGATCGGGCAGCCCTTCCAGGCCGAAGCGCAGCACTTGCTGCCGCAGACCGAGCGATCCGATCTCCGCGGGCGGCCAGTTCTCGTGCTCCGGGGTGCGCTGTGTTGGCCCCTGGACCAGGACATGCACAGCCTCGGGTGCGGGGTTGTTGCCGGGACGGGATGGTGAGCCGCCCGCCTCAGCGTTCGCTACGGCGGCCGGCGGCAGGCCCACGCTCCTTGCTGGCCCGGGCCGGCTGGCCAGCAGGACCCACTCGGACAGTGACACGAGCGCCAGCGCGGCCGCGACGGATGGCCAGACCCAGGTTCGTGGCGCTCCGGCTCGAGCCGATTGAAAGCCGGCCTGGAACATGAGCCGATCACGATCGATCCGGCTAGGGGCCGGGGTGAGCCGCCTCAGGGCGGTCTCGATCGGGTCGGTCTCGGGATCGCGTGGGGTTAACGACATGACACTCCCAGCCGTTCTTTGAGGGTCGATAGTCCTCGGGTATAGAGCCGGTGCGCCGTGCTCGACGAGCAGCCGGCCACCCCGGCAATCTGTTCAAATGTCAAGCCGCCCCAGATATGGGCGACGATGATCTCGCGTTCCTCGATGGGCAAGGCGCAGCGCCTCGGCCGCATCCTCCGGGTCGGCAATTCCCGGCGGACCAGGAGCCGGCGCAGCCGCCTCGAACCAGGGAGGCATCAGGGCAGCCGCGGTCGATTCGTGCCGACGACGACGGCGCGCTGCCTGGCCCGCATCGATGGCGCGGTTGCGCACCACCCGGAAGAGCCAGGCCGCCGGGTTCCGCGGCACCACGCGTTCCGCCGCCAGCCTCAGAAACGCTTCCTGCACCACGTCTTCCGGAGCGTCGCACCACTGCTTCGCGTATAGCTCCAGCGCGGCCGCGTGCTGGTCCAGGAGATCGCCGAGCAGGTTCGGGTCCATGCGGTCATCATCTCGCGTGCCGCCTCGTTCGTCTGCAAGTAAGACGGCACCCGCGCGGCGTCATCCCAGATTTCTTTGGAGGCCTATCGCGGTTCTGTGCGGACCGACAAACGCCGAGGTTGCACACAACATGAACAACCTGGCGTCTTTGACCGAAACCACGAACCGGCCTGACGGGGACGAGCCGCTCTATCGCCGCGCTCTAACGATCTGAAAGCGATCGAGCTTGAGACGACAAGACTTCTCACGAAGTCTTTCACCCTGCCACTGATCCATCCGCCGTTCGGCAAGGGTCAAGGTCTTTGCCTTCATGGCGAGCCATAGAGCCATTGGCGGCCAGGTACCCAGATCATCGCCTTCGTTCGCCAGCAGGCTCACCCCGTCGCGGCCGGCCGGCACAATCGGCTTGCGGTTGTAGGGCGGCTTCGTCTGCTCATCCGCCATCTTCAGGAAGAGCAGGAAGGTGATCTGCTCGACGTAATCCATGTAGCTCAAGCCGTCGTCCCGGAGGACGTGGGCGAAGTTCCAGGCCTTGCTGACCACTTGCTGGGTGTCCGAACTCGCCGTTACGCCAATACCTTGCAAGTCGTTTACAATGAACGATTTACGTCAACACAACAGGAGCTCCGTAGACTTGACTTCGGCAATCCGGAGTGCTATATTTCCTGTGCTGGATTGGGATATCCCGGTCGGCAAGAAACCTCGGCGTAACGTCGGGGTTTTTTGCTTTCAGGGGTAAACCTTCAATCCGTAGCCCTTTACCATCCCGTTGAGCGAACGGTCCAACTTCTTCGAGATAATCTCGTAGGCGCGGTTAGGCTGTCCGGGGTTCATCACGTACCGGCCGATGGGGCGAGCCGTGAGATCGGCAAGCTGAAGGCCCGTCGAGTTGATCCGCTTGTCGGCCAGGACAAATGTCAGCGGAAGGTGCTTCCCGGTGTAATTCATACCGTCGCAAACTCGCCGGAATTCCAGTTCGAGTTCAACATCCTCCCGCTTGCCTCGGCTCTCGAAGATAACATGCGTGCTTCGGTCGTCTTGATCGTGCCGTTTGAGATACTTCTCCACGCGTTCAAGGCCGAGCCGCATCGCGACGTGATAGGGGTTTCTCACCTCGCCGTGCTTCTGGGCAAACCTAGTCTTGTGGATCACGACGGCGATGATCGTGAAGCGGCTTTGCTCCACCCATGAGCTGAGGTCAGCCATGAACGACTCACGCCGGTTCCGATCGAACAGAAAGGCAAAAGGACCGATTTGTTTCCGGATCTCCCGCTCGTGGAAGACCACCATGTCGTGCCCGATGTGGCGCAGCTTGATACGCTGAAAGGCGGGAACAACCTGGGAGATGTAGTCCTCCTTGAGAAACACACAGAACGCGAGGACGAAGACGGGGAATTCCGGGTCAGGCGGTGACAATTGATGGTCGCCGCTCTCGTCGACATAAACCAGGTAATCGCTGAAGTTCATCGTCCTTGCAAGCGTTCCCGCCCTCTCCCGTTGCTGCCTCGTGGTTCGACGACCCCCATTCGTGGTTCGACGAGCCCCATTCGTTATTGTCGGATGCGAGCCAGCAGCTTGTCGGCGGGCTCATCGGTGGGGTCTTGCGGCACGAGGCGACCCTCGAAGGCCCGTTTCAGGATGTCCTGGCGCATCGAAATCCTGATCTATGAAGCTACGAAACCTACTTTCCGCACATCTCGCCTTGACTATCTCCTAATTTCCGTGTGCCGTCTTTCGGCCTGTCAGGCTCAAATCTCGTAGGCTTTGGGTATCCCCAGCAGGCGCAGGATTCTCTTCTGGAGCCGAGTTAACTCTGTGCTGAACACCTCAAGAGGGCGTTTCCCAGCCTTCAGGGAATGCTCTTGAACGTCCTCGTACAGGTCGATCACTTTTCGAGCCGTCGGGCGTCGGCAGGCCCGACCTTCGGAATACAGTGGCAGGCTCTCGATTCCCGCTCGTTCCATCGCGCGGCGGAGTTCTCGCTCCAACAGCGCCTCGACCAGCAACACGAAGAAGTACACGCAGAGCAAGGCCTGAATCCGACTCACCTCCTTCAGGTACATAGGCGCTACCACGAAGTCAGTCTTCAGGTGCTCGAACCGTCGTTCGATGGCCGGTTGCTGTTTGTAGGCCAAGAGCAGATCCTGCTCCGTCATCTTCGATTCGTTGCTCACCAGCGGGAAAATGCCATCACAGCGGGCCTCCTCATCCAGTCGCTCCAACTCAATCCGATGCTTCAACGAGTAACGGAGCTTCTCCTCTCGGACGTACCGCGTGTCCTGTCCAGGCCGGCCGCGTCGCTCCTGGCGGAACTTTTCGGTGACCTGCTCCTCGATCTCGACCGAGATCCACTCGGTGACCTCACAGTCTCGGAGCAGCTCCTCGACCGCCTCGGCGACCTTGGCTCGACTGCGGTACCGGGTTCGGGACGAGGCGAGCTTGGCACGCAGTTCGTCCAGTCGTTTCAACGCCTTCTCCAGCCGGGTCAGCCGTACCTCCGCATCCAACTCGGCCTTGCGTGTGCTGTGATACCAGATCAGCCGGTAACCCTCGGTGGTCTGGCTCGCAGGTTTGCAGATCGAGAAGCGGTCGGTCAACTGTCCCTTGTCGTCGTACTTGTCGTGGGTCCATCGCCACTGGATCTCTCCCCGGAGTACGGCGCCGCGGAAGGCACCGTCCTCACTGCGAGTTCGCGGCAGCACGCTGAGGAACCGACCGCCGCGCTGATGCAGATAGGCCATGTTCTCGGTGGTGGCCAGCTTGCAGTCGGCGATGTAGAGAAAGTCTCGGCGTCCGGTCAGTTGACAGAGCAACTCCCAGGTCTCCTGGTGAGAGCGGTCGTCGGTGGCGTTGCCGCTCTCGACGCGAAAGTGCACCGGGACGGCACCGTCGCCGGTCACGGTGAGGATGTAGAGTAGCTGCTTGAGGTCGGGGCGGTGGTCTTTGTTATGACCCCAGGTCACCGCCAACCGCAATTGTCCCCGCAGGGTTCGCTCCGCCTCCGCCGACTCGTAGTCACCGTGGAAAGTGATGGTGGTCGAGTCGTTGTGTAACTGGTCGAGGCTGACGTCGAATTCGCGTACGGCATGGGCCGCGACCTTCAGGGCCAACCCCGAGAGATTGGCGTCGAAGAGACGGTCGAGGGCCCGGCCAACTCGATCGTCGTTCATTGCGGCGACTTGGACATCGGACAACCCGAACAGTTTCGGCTCATGGCGGGCCACCCACTCACCGACACCATAGAGTGGCTCACGCGAGATCAGCAGGTTGCGCAGCAGGACGAGCAAGGCCGTGGCCGTGGGGACCCGAGTGCGGCCGTCCTCATGGGGCAGGTGGTCGCAGAGAAACTCGCGAAGGCGGAGCCGACTCAGGAAGTGTTCCAGGATGGGCACGGCGGCAATCCGCCGCGTGTTGAGCGTGCGCGTGCGTCCCTTCGAGCGGGCCGTCTCGCCGGGTTGGCGCGGTCGTTGAGGTTCGTTCATGCGGATCATCTCCGGAGGGTTTGCAGCGAGTTGGCCGGTGTCCGCCGCCGGGCCTTCCAGGGCCGTGAGGGGAGCAGGCCGACCGCCGCAGGGCTTGCCGCAATGATGGCGGAGGAGATCGGGACGTCAAGGACAAAAAATCTTGTGATTCACTTATGACAATTTGCCTTGACGTAAGTTGTGAGCCGCTCAACTTACGCTCATAGCCCGTGTCACAAGTCGTCGCGGCGAGAATCGCGGCGCGCGGCTGGACATTGCCAAGTCATAAGACAAGGCGAAGAATGGCTCGAGTTCAGGAACGGTCCGGTTGGCGAACCATCTGAACCGAACAAGGTCCCCGTGCCGATCGACTTGTAGATGTTTACCGACCCTGGGGCCGCGTCTGAGAAGATGGCCTCAGGTCGAATTCGGGGAAATCAAAGGGAGATGTGCGGAAAGTAGGACGAAAGTTCTCAGTTCTCAGCGAATCTATCTTCATGAATCCTCCCTCTTGCGAATTGTTGACGCAACGCCCGGCCTCGTCTTGCAACCTCAAGGACATGATTTGAGATAATTATATTACAATGTCTTTATACATGTGCGTATGTCACTTCAACCCACTGGCGATCGTCGCGAATAGCTCCATGGCGGCCTGGAGGTCGGCGGCGATCTCCTGGGCCAGCTCGTCGGGCTCGGGGAGGCTGTCGGCGTCTTCCAGGCTCTTGTCCTTGATCCAGAAGATGTCGAGGTTCATCTTGTCGCGCCTGGCCAGCTCTTCGTAAGTGAACGAGCGCCAGCGCCCCTCGGGGCTGGCCTCGCTCCAGGTCGCTTTCCGCTCGTGGCGGTTCTCGGGGTGGTAGCAGGCCACGAACTCGTCGAGGTCGGAACGCTTCAGCGGCTTGGTCTTGAGCGTGTGGTGGATGTTGGTGCGGTAGTCGTAGACCCACAGCGCCTCCGTCCAGGGCGCTTCGCGGCCGGGCCGGGCGTCGAAGAACAGGACGTTGGCTTTCACTCCTTGAGCGTAGAAGAGGCCGGTCGGCAGGCGCAGCAGGGTGTGCACGTCGCATTGCTCCAGCAGCTTGCGCCGGACGGTCTCGCCCGCTCCGCCCTCGAACAGGACGTTGTCAGGCACGACGATCGCGCACCGGCCATGAACGGCGAGCAGGCTCTTGACGTGCTGGAGGAAGTTCAACTGCTTGTTCTTGGTCGACGTCCAGAAGTCCGGGCGCTCGTAGGACTCTTCGTCCTTCACGAGGTCGCCTTCCTCGTTGATGCTCCCCATGGTGGACTTCTTGCCGAACGGCGGATTGGTCAGGACCAGGCTTGCCCGGTCCTTATCGCCGGGCGGGCTGGCGAGGCTGTCCTTGCCTGAGACGATCGGGCATGGGTCGGCGTCGATGCCGTGGAGCATCAGGTTCATGATGCAGAGCCGGGCGGTGTTCGGCACGAGTTCCCAGCCCCGCACAAAACCCCGCCTCAGGTGCTTCTTCTGGTCCGTGTCGAGGTCCTTGCTCTCGTGCCGCACCACGTGATCGTAGGCGGCCAGCAGGAAGCCCCCGGTGCCGCAGGCGGGGTCGCTCACGGTGTCGGCCGCGGTCGGTCGGGCGCATTCCACGATGGCCTTGATCAGTTCGCGGGGCGTGAAGTACTGCCCTGCCCCCTTGGGGCTCTCCGCGGCGCTCCTGGCCAGCAGCCCTTCGTAGATGTCGCCCTTCACATCCGCCTGCATCGACAGCTACTTTTCAGGCTCGATGAGATCGACGATCAGCCGGCGCAGGGTGACGGGGTTTTGAATTTCAGGCTTCGCCTTCTTGAAGACCTCGCCGAGCATCCCCGGCTGCGTGCCGAGCTTTTCGAGGATGTGGCGATACTGCGTCTCCAGGGCATCGCCCTCGTTCGCCAGCAGGCTCGCCCAGTCATGACCGGCCGGCACGATCGGCTTGCGGTTGTAGGGCGGCTTCGTCTGCTCATCCGCCATCTTCAGGAAGAGCAGGAAGGTGATCTGCTCCACGTAGGCCATGTAGGAGAGCCCGTCGTCCCGGAGGACGTGGGCGAAGTTCCAGGCCTTGCTGACCACTTGCTGGGTGTCGGTGCTCATCGTTACTCGCTCTTGGGGATTGATCTGTCCGAAAGTGTGCAACTCTCTGCCTTGCTTGAAGATCAGAGTATCGTCATGGACGCCTGTAAAAAATGCCGATCGCATCTGGTGCGAAGAGAAGCCAGTGAGCATACTGGCTTGGGGCCTTCGCCATATCGAGCGGGGCCGAGAGGTGAATCATGACAGCCGAACTTCGGTGCCTCGTTTACCCCGGCCAATTCAGCTCCGAATTCGCGGTTGTCGTGGAATCGTTCAACGGCCGCCGGTTCTCCCTGTTCTCTTCCCGTGACGACGTGTCGTTTGAACAGGAACCGACGCAGGACGAGCCGACGCAAGGCTGGCTCGCCGTTCAGACGACCCAGCGGAGCGGAAACAACATCGTGGTGAGGCTGCCGCAAACCACCATCGAGAACGGCCAGTATCTTTCCGTCCGACTCGACCAGGTCCGGCAAGCACCCGAGTCAATCGGGGTATGAGGTCGGGCCGCTCGCATGATTCTGTCCAACATCGAATTGCATCGGGCCCTTGACGCTGGAAGACTCGTCATCAAGCCGGAACCGAGCCCACGATCTCCCGACCCAAGCGATCCGAATCAATACTGCCCCTACGACACCCACTCGGTGGATCTGTCGCTCGCGGAAGAAATCGTCATCCCCGAGGGGGGCCCCTTCGCCTTTGATCTGAACCAATCGGACCCGCTCGGGCCCTTCCTGACGAAGATTTCCAAGCGTGTCTCTCTGAACGCATCGACCGGATACCCACTTAAGCCGAACCAGTTCATCCTGGCGCGGACGCGAGAGTATGTAAGCCTGCCGATCGATCACGCAGAGAACGGGGAAACCTGTCTGGCGGCCCGGATCGAGGGGAAGAGCAGCCGTGCGCGGATAGGACTTCTCGTCCACTTGAGAGTGGCCGCGATAATCGATGGCCATCTGGGCAAGATAATCGGTGGTGTATTTCACTGCAGGAGGATCGTTCCGTTCCCCTCTCCGGAAGGGGAACGGAACGGTCCGCTCCGGATGATCAGCGGAGACGTCGCCAGCCTCCAGTTGTGCGGCCGATCTTGCCGGCGCGCTCCAGTGACTCCAGTACCGTCCCTAAACGCTCGTTCTTCACCGCCAGCGAATCACGCAGGCTCGCTCGCGTAAGCACTCGGCCTTGAGCCAGAAGATTCAGCACTTGCCCTTCGAGGTCGCGCCCGTTCCGATCATCAGGCGCTGCGATGACCTCCAGGTGAGCTGTCCCCGCGTCGGTGGCGACCAGCTCCAGATAAACAGGCGCTACTGCCGGCGCCGACCGGTGCTCGCTGGAGAGGATCAGGTGCTCCTTCGTGCGCTGGAGATACAGGTTCGAGTCGCCGAAGGCATGTATGTCACCCGACCCACGCAGGCCCTGACCGGCGGCAACACCGTCCGCGGCGTTCTTCCGCGTGTGATGCACCAGCAGAACCGCCAGGCCAAGCTGACGCTGCAACGACCGCAGATACCCGAGTAATTCGGCGACGTCGCCAGCATGATTCTCGTCGATGCCGTGAAGTCGCACCAGGGGATCCAGCACCAGCAGCCGAGGCCGAAGCCCCCGCACTGTCTCCCACAGCCGCGTGCGGTCTCGATCGTGATCGAGCCGGAGCACCGGGACCGTGATCACGTGGATCGACACCTCGTCGAGATCCAGACCGCGATGCCGGGCCATTCCCTCGATACGTTCGCGCACAGCCCGCAGCGCATCCTCAGCCAGGTAAACCAGAACCGGTCCCGGCTCCGGTACGGCATACTTGCCCAGGCATGGTGTGCCCGTGGCTACGGAGAGGGCCATGTCCAGCCCCAGCCACGTCTTGGCGCACTTCGGAGCGCCGCCGATGACGCCCACCGCGTGGGCACACCAGAGCTGCTCCACCAGCCATCGCTCCGCGAGCTCATCGCTGGGAAGCTCGGCCACACGCACCACCGGAAGCACTTGCTCGCCACTGGTCGCCATCGTCACACCTTCGCTTTCTTCTTCAGCGCGGGGCGCGGGCCTCGCGGCTGATAGACCTCGAGGTAGCACTTCTCGTCAAGCTGCCCGATTTCGTGCGCCATGCCATGGGCCAAGAGCTCACCTCCCATAATCATGAGCAAACGGTAGTTCCCCGCGCTGTGGTCGACCAGTGTCTCTGCGAGCTGGGGCGTCATGAGCGCGGCATTGCCGGCCTTGGCCAGCGCGTGTTGAAGCAACTCCAGGAGCTCTTCGCGGGTGGCGGGCTCGGTGACCAGTCGCGTGCGAATCCGGGTGCCCAGGGGCACCAGATCTTCGTGCCGCAACAGTTCCAGCAGTCGTTCATCTCCCGAGAGGATCACGGTCAAAAGCGACGTGGCATCGAAGTCGGCGCTGGAGAGAATACGCAGCTCGCAGAGGACCTCAGGGCTCATCTCCTGGGCTTCGTCGATCAGCAGCACCGGGCGGATCCGCGAGGAGGCCACGTGGGCTTTCCACCGCTCGCGGAGCGCCTTGAACCCGCACCAGCGATTGTGCGGTGCCAGCTTCACCGCGAAGATGTCCCCCAGCTCCCGATAGAAGTCGGGGCTCTTCGACTGGGGTCGCTCGATCACACCGACGGTGACATCCCGCAGCGCCGCCAGCCGCCCGGCCACAATCCGCAGCGCCACCGATTTGCCGGTGCCCGACTCACCCGTGATCAGCGCGAAGCCTCCTTCCTGGACCAGCTGTTCCACGCGCCAGGCAAATTGCTCGATCCTGGGGGGCGCCAGCAGTGCTTCGGGAGGAAGCTCGGGTGAAAACGGGTTCCATTTCAGCCCATAGAGTGCCAGCAGTTTCTTGCTATTCATGAGGGTTCTCCGTTGTCTTTCGGGGATGTCCTGGGCAAATAGGCCGGCGGCATGCCCGTGGCCGAGTACTCCTGGAGGATCCTTTTCAGGAGGGGTGGCAGTTCGCCGGCGTCGCGCCGCTGCTCTGGGGACGGCACCTCGGTGCCACCGGACCCGGTTACGGCCCGGCGGCCGTCGGCGTTGGCGGCTTTGTCGAGGGGATAAATGGGAGCCAGGACGGTTCCACTTTGCTCGTCGACCAGATCGATCCGGCCGAGGTCCCAGCGGGCGTAACGGACGGTCACTGCGCGGAAGTGACGGTACCTTGCCGGAATCTCGAAGCGCCTCCCCTCCAGTGAGATGGTGCCGTCGCTTTGACGCTGGCTCCTCTTGGTCTCCAGGCGGAATGCCGCACGCAGCGCTACACTCGAAGGGCTCGAGCGAAGCACATCGGGGGCCTTGGCGAAGCGGTCGACCGGCGAGCTGCCGGTCTCGCGGTGCACGGCGCGGTTGTACTCAATTTCCATCCAGGCCTGGGTTGCCTCATTGAGCAATTCCAGGGTCAATTCCCTGACACCATCGAGCATCTTCATGAGCCGCCCCTCGAGCGTGCCCCAGAACGCCTCCTGCTTGCCGTTTTGATACGGGCTATAAGGGAGCGTTCGCTCTGCGACGATGCCCAGACGCAAGAGCCCTTCGGTGACTTCCTCGGCCACCATCGCGGAGCCGTTATCGGTCAACAGCGCACGCGGCAGGCCCCGTTTCTGGATCGCCTGGGAGAGTCCGTGCACCAGGTCCTCGGCGGTCTCCGAGAGATACCACTGAACGTGGCAGCACAGTCGTGAGTGGTCATCGAGGATGCCCAGCGCGATTGGCCGCAGCCACTGGCCGCCGGGAGTGAGCACCTTGAGCGATCCGTGGTGGAAATCGAGATGCCAGAGCGCTCCGACATGGGTGGCTTCGTAGCTGCGGATTTCCCGTGTCTGACGCCTCTCTTGGGCGCGGACTTCGCCAGGGCGTCCGCCGGGCCGGAGCCTCGGTCTGCGCACCAGGCCGTGAGCCTGCATGAAACGCTTGATCGTGGAATAGGAGGGGAGCCGCCCCAGTGAGGGATCGGCCTTCAAGAGCGCGGCGAGGTTGTCGTAGTGCAGTTGATAGCTCCAGTCCGTGTGATCGCGATACTGGAGATGGAGTCGCTCGGCGAGGGTCGCCGCCAGCGAGATCTTTCCGCAGTCTTTCCGCACGGCACGACGCAAGGCGGCGACCGGGTCGTCAGGCTGGTGGAGCGCCGTGTAGTACCAGCGCGCGATGGTGGCGGCCGCGACGCGGACATCGCGCCCCGTCACAGGATGCGACCAGGTCTTTTCGGCAAGGGAGCAGATCGCTGTCTGAAGCGATCCGCGCAGGGGGAGAGCTCAGGAGCGAGCCCACCACGGAGAACCGAAACCGTGCCCACAAGGCAGCGGTTGAACAGGGGTGTCTTTGAGTCATCACATCTCCTCACAAGTCGGGTGAAGGGACCGTGACAACCTCTATAAATCGGCGGATCAAAATCGGCGACGAGCATCTTCTGCGGGTGGAAAGCGATCATCGCGAGACCTCGATTCGCAGGCCGCCGGGGATCGTGATCGGTGCGAGAAACCGCAGCAGGAGCGTCCACCCTTTGCAGATGCGATGGCGGGAGAGGAAGGCGTCGACAAGTGAGTAGGGAAGGGAGAGGATCTCCAGGACCGGCACCAACCGGGCGCCTGCAACCTTCCAGAATGGTGTCTGAGGAAAGCGTTCGCGCCAGAAGACCTGCCAGCGGGCGATGGTCCGGCGGTCGGCGCCGAAGCGTGTGGAAAGCTCGCGGACGCGGCGTGGCGAGGGTCCCTGCCGCATGGCGCTGATGAGGATCACGATCGCGCCCAGGTAGACCTTGCGGCCCAGGAAGCGCACCGACGGCGGTGTGACTCTCTTCCTGCAGCCCTCGCGATCGCAGCAGAAGCTCAGTCTGAGGCATTCTTGCTCGGGTAGCTGGACGGCAGTGCCGCGTGGCTTGCGGAGATAGTTGGCGGCGTGCAGGCGGCCGCCACATGAACATGCTTGCTTGCGGGTTTCCTCTGCGAGATGCTGGTCGACAGCCCAAAGAAACGACCAGAGCCTGGCGGTCCGGGGTAAATCATGATACATGGTCGAGTACTCCGCTGTTGTGGTAAACCACGGAGTACACCCCTCGGGAAGCTTGATCAAGTGACCAGGCTCTTCGAGGGGAATTTTGTTGGTACCCTCAGCGATGTTGCTCAGGAATCGCTGATTTCGCGTCGCTTAGCCTGCTCACGCACACCACTTCACCGCCCCGACGGTCCACCCTGGATTCGCAGGGACGCTTACACTGGAGATGATCAACCTGGGCCCGACCAACATCCTGCTTCGGCCCGGGATGCCGGTCGCCCAGCTCATCGTCGAGGAGGTCAAGGGAGTTCCGCGGGCCAACCCCAGTCAATTCCAGGGACAGATGACCCCGGAAGGAAGGTCGTCCTGATCGCGGAACATCGCCGCACTCAATTTCGACCTCATGACTCATCATTTGTCCTCACCCCGAGGCCGGAGTGCGTGACCCTTGGAACTGTTTCGCAACGGGCTCCGCGATCGCTTCTGACGACCGATCGTGACAGGGAGTGCTCCCGCTCCCCGGAGCTGGATGCGATCCAGGAGCTTATCGGCGGACTCGTCGGTGGGGTCTTGAGGCACGAGGCGGCCCTCGAAGTCCCGTTTCAGGATGCCCTGGCGCAGCCGGGCAGCACGATCGGCTTGCGATGATAGGGCGGCTTCGTCTGCTCGTCCGCCATCTTGAGGAACAGCAGAAAGGTGATCTGCTCGACGTAGGCCATGTCGCTCAAGCCCTCGTCCCGGAGCACGTGGGCGAAGTTCCAGACTTTGCTGACGACTTGCTGGGTGTCGGTGCTCATGGCGTCTTGCCTTGGTTCGGATCGATCCAGATTCGTTGCAGTTTCGAATCATTCAAGTGGTCGAAGTCACGGTCGGTCGTCAACAAGGTCGATCCAGTGACGGCCGTGGATGCTGCGATCCATAGGTCGTTCTGCCCCAGCTTCCGTCCGCTTGACAGGGTAAACGCTTCGATCTGGGCATAGGACTCAAGAACGGCCCGGTCGTTGATGTCAATCCAAAGAAGCTCCCCCAGGGCATCCTCCAGGGCTGAAATCTTCCCGGCTCCCCAGTTCCGCCGCGTGGCGAACGAAAGCAGTTCCCCCACGGAGACCACGCTGATGAGGTTTCTCGTTCTCGAGGCCGTGAGACTGTAAGCGCGATCGACATCGAGCCCGAGGGTCGACTTACGTATCAGGTGAATGATGATGTTCGTGTCGAGAAGGTAGGTCACGGGACGGCCATCAACTGATTTCCCGGAGCCACTGGTCGATCTCCTCGTCGGTCTCGTCACCCGGCCACTTCCCCATGATCGCGGCGAGGCCGCGCTTGGAGCCTTGTTCGCGGACCATGCGCCGGAGGTCGAATCTCTGGGCGTTGGGGCGGGGCAGACGGGCGAAGAAAGCGTCTGTAGGCACGGCAAGTCGAACGGATTCCGCCTCCATCCGCAGGATTCGGCCCGAGACGCGGAAAACGACGCGGCCTGAGACGGCGACGCGCTGATTGAATAGCGGCTTCAACATCTCGACATCGTCATCCAGCAGCACGCAACGCACTTCCTGACCATCGTCCATGATCAGCGCGAACGTCTGCGTGCTCTGGCGCATCATGTCGAGCTTGCCGACGATGATGGCGGCCTGCGGGCGGGGCGTGCGGTCGTGAAGCTGCCGGGCGATTTCGAGGTTGGCGGGATTCAGCAAGGCGGGGTCATCGACTCCGTGGCGGTGGCTGATGATCGCGAGCTCGGAATAGGCACCGTTGAAAATCCTGCGCGTCTCGCCCAGTCTCTCCAAAAGCGGCGCATCGAAGCGATCGCTCTCGGCATTCTCGCGGGCTACGTCCGTCAGAACGTCTCCGAGGAGGTCGAAGCCGGTGTCCGCTGCATCCGGCTGGTCGGTCCACGGGAATTCCCCCTGCCAGTACAACTCCGGCGCGGCCTCGCCCAAGGTCGGGGCTTCGAAAGTGAGGACCGAGGTCTCGCCTCCCGACACATCCACGAGCGCGATATCCGCGGCAGCCTTGAGCCAGTGGGGGCGTCTGCCCCTGGGAGCGCTCTGTCCCCGGAACACCATGTCGACCGACTGCCGCACTAGCTCAGGGACCAACACCAGCGCCTGGCCCACGGCGTGGGGGGGCAGTCGATCCCCATGCGGATGGGGGCTGGAGAGCACAACCTTCTCGATGCGATTGCTCATGGTGTTCCCCCTTTCCGGATGGCTCGAGTTCCTTCGTCGAAAAATGGCATCTCCGATTGTACATCGACGGGCGAGCGCCGACGACGTGAGTCCGCGCGGCTCTTTGTGGCAGCTTTCGGCGTGTGTCTCTGTTGACGGATGCGTTCCAGGAGCTTGTCGGCGGGCTCGTCGGTCGGGTCTTGCGGCACAAGGCGGCCCTCGAAGGCTCGTTTCAGGATGCCCTGGCGCAGTCGAGCGGCACGCTTCAAGTTGGCGTTCACCTGGGCTTCGATCCTGTCAACGATTGATAAGCGGCGCTCAACCTCGGCAACGATCTGTGCTTGTTCCTGGGCTGGAGGAACTGGGATGGGGAAACGGCTCAAGATGCCCTTGTTGATCGAGGCCAGGTTGGTCGTTTGTTTTCCGTTTTTCGTGAACCACTCCTGTCCGAAAGAGTTCCCGTGATAAGAGACGAGCTTCGGCTCTGCTGACCCATCGATGAGCCTTGCCCTGAAGACGTGGTTCTGGTGAATACACTCAGGGATTTCCTCGTTCCAAACCCAGCCTCTTCCAAGTTTGTCTCGGTCTCCGCCTTCGGTGAATAAGACATCGCCCTTCATAAGTCGCAAAGCCTCAATCTCCTTCTGATCAGCAAGAATTGTCTTGATCTCACCAAGCTCCAATCGCCCACGCTCGACATTCGCGACTCGCAGGTAGGGCACTTCTCAGGTAGTCGGAGTGCGAGCCCGCTTTTGATCCTTCGTGGTCCCTCCCTCTATTGAGGCGAGCGAATCGAGCCTCATCCATCGCCATACCCCTGGCAACGAGGGAAGGCCACGAGCATCCGGCGGGTCCGGTTCCTCATATTTCGCTTGCCACCCCTTCGGGGGCTGTTTGCCAGCGTGGGCGAATTTGGCGAGTTGGGCTTGCTCCCATTGGCGGCGGCGCTCGGTGAGGATGCGGTCGAGGAGGACGGAGGCGGGTTCGGTGTCGGGGTGCTGCGCCCGCCATTCCTCGGTGAGCTTGCCCTCCACCGCTGCCTTGAGCACGGCGGCTCGATACCGCTTCAGGTTCGCTCGCACCCGTTCCAGCGCGGCGACCCCGGCATCGAGGTCGGAGAAAAGCTCTTCGATCTTGGCGTCGATGCGGCGCTGCTCGTTCAAGGGGGGAACGGGAACTGGAAATCGACGTAACACACTTTTGTTAATTGATGCGAGGTTCGTCGTTTGCTTGCCGGTTCGAGTAAACCAGACCTGTCCGAAGTGATTGCCGTGATAGGATAGAAACCTCGGATCGATTCTCTTATCATCTGGACGCGCACGAAAAATGTGATTTTGGTGTATGCACTCGCTGATCTCCGCGTTCCAGACCCACCCTCGTCCCAACTTGTCTCGGTCGCCCCCCTCAGTGAACAAGACATCCCCTTACCGGAGGCGGAGCGTTTAAATCTCCTTCTCATCGGCCACGATTGTCTTGATCTCGCGCAGGTCGAGGAAGCCGCGCTGCACGTTTGCCACCCGGAGGTACGGAACTTCCCTGGCTGTAGCCGCCGAACGGCGCTTCTGGTCTTTTGTAATGCCGCCGTCGATTTGTGAGATGGTTTCGAGACTCTCCCAGATCCATCCCTTTGGAAGCGGTGGCAAGTCGGGTTGGCTCTCGCCCTGCATCCGTTTTTTCTCTTCCTCCGGCCCGTCGTTCACGCCGCCAGCCTCCTATTCAGCTCGTCAAGGATCACCGGCAAGCGCTCCCCGAAAAGGTCGTGGACCCGACCCAGGCCGCCGATCGTGTTGAAGGGGACCTCGTCGAAATCGTCCTCGTCGATGCGCAGGCTCTTGGCGATGTGATCCTTGATGGCGTCAAGCCAGTGGCGCTGCTCTTCGGTGAAGACGGTGCCCTTCCGTGCCTGCTCGGCGAGCCACTGATCGTAACGCTCCTGCACCGTGCTGGAGTAGGGGGACAAGGGGCTCCTGCGGGTCGAGGGCGTGGCGCACCAGGGCGATCAGGTCCACCACGTCTTTGCCGCCCTTCGCCTTCACCGCCTGAGGCTCTGTTGCCTCGTAGGCTTGCCAGACCCGCTCCGGTGTCGCCGCCAGGGGTGGGTTCTTGAGCGCCGCGGCAAGGTCCTTGACGTGGCGGAACCGAAGACCCTCGCGGTGCGGGCGGCTGTAGAGGATCTGGATGGCTTCAAGCTCGTCCTTGTGGCCCTCGATGAAGTCCTTGAAGCTCTTGATGAGCGCCTGCGCTTTTTCCAGGGCGGCCGCATCAAACCCTGCCTGGAGCAGCGCATCTTGCGAGATCTCGTCGATGACCTGCTCGTGGTTTCGCTTGAGGTTGAGGAGCAGCTCGCGCAGCTTCGGGTTGTGGAACGGCTTCAACGCCTCGGCGGTCATCGTCTCCTGCACGTCGTCGAGCTGCCCCTCGGTTGGCTCCTGACCCGGGGCCAGCGCGAAGACCTCGCTTGCCTTTGCCGCCTGGGCATCGGGGTCAAGGCTGCGCAGCAGGTTCGCGGCGAGCTGGGCCGGTGCCTGGCCGCCTGCCTGCTGACCAAGCAGCTCGCGTTCACCGTCGTTCAACTGGCGATCCAGGCGGGTCAGCCGGGCGGCGAGGGTCGAGACGACCTCGGGCGATGCGACGCCCGAGGCAACCAGGCCAAGAACCTTGTCGAGCGGCACCGAAGGCTGGCGGTCGAGCGGCTTCGTCTCGGACTTGCCCTGCTCGGAAACGCCCACCGCGTCGACGATGACGAAGTGCGTCTTGGCGGTCGAGTCGGGCGTGACGCTCCGCAGCGAGTTCACGTCGACCACCCGCACGCCCCGGCCCTTCATCTGCTCGAAATACGCAGCGCTCTTGATGTTCCTCATGAAGACCAGGCATTCCAGCGGCTTCACGTCCGTGCCGGTAGCGATCATATCCACCGTGACGGCGATCCGGGGATTGTACGAGTTCCGGAACCCCTGGAGAATCTCCTCGGGCTTGGCGTCGGAGACCTTCTTCCAGTCCTTCACCTTCACGGTCGTCCCGTCGGCCTTCTTGACCTCGCGCTCGACCGGAATGAAGCCGGTGCGGTAGGTGATCTTCTGGACGAACTCGTTCCCCTTGCCGAACTCTTCCCGGAAGATGCGGGTGAGGTCGTCGGCATGGCTGTCATCCTTGGCGAAGACGAGCGTCTTCGGCACCTCGGTACGGCCGGGAAAGATCTCGGTAAACAGGCGCTGCTTGAACGTGCGAACCACGAGGCGGATCTGGTCCTCGGCAACCACGTCCCGGTCGAGCTGGCCGGCCGTGTAGGTCAAGTCGTCATCCAGCTCCGCGTAACGCTTCGCGCGGGTGCGTCGATCGCGGCGCGGGATGAACTTTCCGGGTTCGCTCTCAAGGGTCGCCCCCTGCTCGGTGATCTGGGTGCGGATGCGGTAGACATCGAAGCCGACGTTCACGCCGTCCGCGACGGCCTGTTCGTGGCCGTATTCCATCACGAGGTTGTTGTTGAAGTAGCCGATGGTCTGCCTTGTCGGCGTGGCGGTCAGGCCGATCAGGAAGCTGTCGAAGTAGTCGAGCACCTGGCGCCAGAGGTTGTAAATCGAGCGGTGGCACTCATCGACGATGACGAAATCAAAGGTCTCGATCGGGATTCGCTCGTTGTAGACGACCGGCAGCGGTTCCTTGACCAGGCTGGTGGCGAGCTCGAATTGAGATTGCTCGTCGGCGGCCTCGTCGAACGACTCCTCGCCCTTGAGGGTCGAGTAAAGGCGCTGGATCGTGGTGATGACGACCTTGCTCGTCGGGGCGATCGTGTTCGAGTTCAGCAGTTGAACGTGGTACTCGTCGGTGAACTTGTAGGCGTTCACCGGGCTCACGAATTGCTGGAATTCGCGGTAGGTCTGGCGCCCGAGGTTGCTGCGATCGACGAGGAAGAGCACTCGCTTCGCCCCGCCGAACTTGATGAGCCGGTAGGCGGTGTTGACGGCTGTGAAGGTCTTGCCCGACCCGGTGGCCATCTGGATGAGCGAGCGCGGGCGGTTCCGGGCGAGCGACTGCTCCAGGTTCTCGATCGCCTGGCGCTGAACGTTCCAGAGATTCGCGGCGTCGATCGGCGCCAGGGCCTTGAGTCTGCCCCGCACCTGGGCGTCAAGCTTCACCAGCCGGAGCAGCTCATCGGGTCGGTGGAACGTGAAGACCTCCCGGCTGCGGGCGTCGGGCTCCAGCAGCTTCGTGACCTGGGTGACGGTGCCGGTGCTCTCGTAAGCGAACGGCAGAGGCGCTCCCCAGTTGGGCACGCCAGAGGGCAGCGCGCCGGAGTACTTGGACGACTGCCCCTCCACCCCGGTGAGCGTATGCCCCCCTGGCTTGGCCTCCACGACCCCGACGGCCTTCCCGCCCGCGTACAGCAGATAATCGACCTCGCCGGTCCGCATGACAAACTCGCGCACGGCCACCCCAAGCGCAGCGGAGATGTTCATCGCATCGCGATTCTGCACGAGCCAGCCGCACTGCGCGAGCTGGCGATCGATGTTTTTTCGAGCGAGATCTTCGGGGGTCATTACTTGGAACCCGAGGTCCACGCCACTTCTCAATGGCCTGACGAGAAGCCTGAGCCAGCCGAGCCGCCATGATGAGTGCAAGCTACCGCGGACTATTCTAAAGTCGTGCCGACCGAGGGTCCAATGGCTCGTGAAAGGAATTCCCGAGCCGCTCTGGTTCCGATCCGGCTCTCCCGCTCGTGTTCGCGGGGATGCGGGGAGTCCTGGCCGTCTAAATCGGTCCACACCACCTGGAAAGTGGGGCAGCCGCCCTCGGCTGTCGTTCCCAGCCGAGGGCGGCTGGGCCACACTTTCCCGTTTCCAAGCTTCTATTTAGGAACCGGGACGTCCGCCGATAGGGCCGTAAACTGAAAGAGGACAGGGATGTGACGATGGTCCCTGACGGTTCGTCCGCAATCTCGGACGAGCGCTGTGCTGGCGGCCGGCGGCGCGACCCACCGGAGAAGCGCACGCAGGGATGGCCGCTCACCCCGCCTTTGCCCGGGCGGCCAGGTTGGTTAGAATGGGCTCGTGTCGCCATTGTGGCCTCCGCGCAAGGGGTTCAGGAGTGCGCATCGCCTACTTCGATTGTTTCAGCGGGATCTCGGGCGATATGACGCTTGGCGCCCTGGTCGACGCCGGGGTCGATCCCCGGGCCATCCAGGAGGCCGTCTCCAGCCTTGGGCTGCCCGGGCATGTGAGCTTCGAGACGGTGAAGAAGGGAGGCTTTCGCGCCACCCAGGCGAAAGTCCACGCCCCGCATGAGCATGCGCACCGGCACTGGCACCATATCGAGGCCATCATCGATACCGGTAACCTGACCGCCAGGCAAAAAGAGCTCGCCCGGCGCATCTTCCTGCGGCTGGGGGAGGCCGAGGCGCGGGTGCACGGCGTCGACATTTCCAGGATCCATTTTCACGAAGTCGGCGCGGTCGATTCGATCATCGACATCGTCGGCTCGGCCGTGGGTCTTGATCTGCTGGGCGCGGACCGTTTCGAGGCCAGCCCGGTGCCGCCGGGGAAGGGTTGGATCAAGGCGGCGCACGGCCGCATGCCCCTGCCCGCCCCCGCCACTGCCGAGATCCTCAGGGGCGTGCCACTGGCCGAGTCGATGGTCGAGATGGAGCTGACCACGCCCACCGGAGCGGCCATCCTCACCACCGTGGTGGAGAAGTTCGGCCCGCTGCCGGCCCTCACCATCGACAGCATCGGACTGGGCGCAGGATCACGCGACCTGCCGGAGCAGGCCAACATCCTGCGGCTCTTCGTGGGGTCGGCCGAGCTGCCCCCCGCCAGCGACCGGGTGTGGGTGCTGGAGACCAACCTCGATGACCTGCCCGGCGAGGTCGTTGGCTACACGATGATCAAGCTGATGGAAGCCGGCGCCCTCGACGCCTTCGTCACGCCCATCCAGATGAAGAAGAACCGGCCCGGCGTGATCATCAGTGCCCTCTGCGACGAGGCCATGATCCCCGCGCTGGAAGAGATCATCTTCCGCGAGACCGGCACGCTGGGCATCCGGCGCTACCCGGTGAGCCGGCACAAGCTGAAGCGGCAAGGCACCGAGGTCCAGACCCGCTTCGGAACGGTTCGGGGCAAGCTGGGCTGGCTGGAGAATCGACCGCCGACTTTCAGCCCTGAATTCGACGACTGCGCACGAATGGCCTCGACCCAGGGCGTAGCCCTGCGCGAGGTCTACGACGCGGCCCATGCGGCCTACGCGGAGCAGGTGGGAAAGACGACGCAGCCGCAGGCCAGCGAGCCGCAGGCCGTGGCCGAGCCGCATTCTCATCACCCCCATACGCATTAGGGAGACTCCTGGCGCCGGTCGGAGCGCCGGCAGCCTGACGAGCCTCGAACGCCAGACGATCGGGCCGAACGACCAGGGAAGGGAACCTGAGAATGCCAGCGGAACCGCAGTCCTATTGGCTTGCCAGCCTCGTCGTGGTCCTGCTCGGCGGCGCGGGGCTCGCGGGCATCGCCGCGGTGCTCACGCGGATGCACCGCCAGCAGAGCCGATTGCGACGGGAACTCGGCCAGCAGATCGAGGCTCTCGGCAGCCGCCTCCTGAAGATCGAGACGCGCATGGCCGAGCGCGAGCGCGAAGCCGGCGCGACGCCTTCTCCCCGTCTGACACCGCCTGAAAAGCTGGAGCCGAGAAGGATTCGACGTGATCCGGCGGAGCGCGCGGCCGCGGCTGTGGCTGCCGGCGGCCAGCGAACTGTTGCGGAGAGGGTCACGCTCATCACCGTTCCGGACATGGGCACCGACCTGGAGCCGCCCGGCGAGGCAGCCGAGTCCGCGCTGGGTGAACGGCACGGGCTCGCCTGGACGCTGGCGGCCGCCGGCGCGCCTCCGGAAGAGATTGCGAACCGGACCGGCCAGCCCATCGGCCAGGCCGAGCTGATCGTCGGACTCTACCGCCGGCTCCATTCCACGCGAGGGCCCATCGCGGATGCCCAGCCCCGATGAAACAGCCGAGGAGACCCTGGATCCGGCGGCGCTGAACTGCTTGCGGAGGACCAGGTCGGCGGTGCTCAACATCCTGCTGGGCGTCGGCGCGGTGGTCGCGCTCTCGGGCGCTTTGCTGCGGCGCAGAATGGCCGGGGCCGTCGTACCGGCTCCGGATGCGTGGAAGCAGGGGCTGCTGCTGGGCCTGTTCGTGATCTTCGTGGCCAGCACGTTGACGCGCCGCGTGCTCGGTCGGCGGTCGCGGCTGCGCGACCCCCTTGCTCGCGGCCCCCGGTTCTTCTGGGGGCACGTCATTCCCGCGGCGATCGGCGCAGTCGCCGCACCCCTGGGGCTGGTCTACGGCTGGGTCGTTTCTCCCCGGCTCGAGGCCATCCTGCCGTTCTGGCTCGCCGCGCTGGTGCTGGGCATCCTGGCCTATCCGCGCGGTCGCGAGCTCGAGGATCTCGGACCACCCATGGCCTTGCACGGAAAGCTCACGCCATGACCCACGCGCAGACCACGATCCTGCTCATCTACGCCGCGATTGTCGCCCTCTGGCCGGCCCGTTACTTGATACTGCGGTATATCCTGGGTCTCTCGCCAGTGCTCTCGTCGCGCTCACCCCGGCTGAACGCGGCCGATCCCCCGCGGGTGTCGGCCATCATCCCGGCCAAGGACGAGGAAGCCTCGCTGGCGGAGTGCCTTGGTTCAGTGTGCCGCCAGAACTATCCCAACCTGGAGATCCTGGTCATCGACGACCGCAGCCAGGACCGGACCCCGCAGATCGCGCAGGACTTCGCCGACCACGACCCGCGCGTTCGCGTGCTCTCCAACGACCATCTGCCGCCCGGCTGGACGGGCAAGACCTACGTCTTGCAGCAGGCGGCGAACCAGGCATCTGGGGAGTGGTTCTGGTTCCTTGACGCGGACACCGCCTACGCTCCGGAGTTCTTGAGCGTGATCATGGAATACGCCCGCTCCCAGCCGGCTTCCCTGGTGAGCCTCTTGCCGGAACTGCGCTGCGAGACTTTCTGGGAGCAGGTCGTGCAGCCACTGGGCGGGATCGTGCTCATGCAGTCGTTCCCCCTGCACCGGGTGAACAACGACGGATGCAAGCTGGCCTTCGCCAACGGCCAGACGATTGTCGTCCAGAGGGCCGCCTACGAATCGGCCGGGGGCCATTCCGCGGTCCGCGACCGGTTCGTCGAAGACATCGGCATGGCCACCAAGGTCAAGGCGCTCGGCCTGCCGATCCGCACTGTGCTGGTCCGCGACCTGGTCACCTGCCGGATGTACGCCTCGCTGGGGCAGCTCACGCGCGGCTGGAGCCGCATCCTCTTCGATGCCCTCGACCGCAAGGCCTGGCGGCTGGCCGGCCGGTTGCTCGACCCGATCATCTTCTGTCAGAGCGGCCAGGTGGCGCTGGTGGTTGCGATCGTGCTTCTGCTCTCCGGCTCCCCCGGCCCGTTCCCCCGCTGGCTGCTGGGGCTCTCCGTTCTGCATCACGTCCTGATGTACCCGGTCTTCCGCATGGTCTACCATACGTCCGTGCCCCGCTCCCGCTACACAGCCTGGTTCCCCGTGGGTAACGTGGTGATCGATTACATCCTGGTTCGTGCCGCCTGGATGTGCCTGACCGGCCGTGTGACCTGGCGCGGGACCAGCTACTCTGCGGCCAGCGCGAGCGAGCAACACATTGCACTGACCGAGGAGCGCCCGGAAACTTCCCGGGTCGCCCCCTGAGACTGAGACCGAGGATGAGACTGAAAATGAGACTGACCGGACCGCTGGCAACGCGTCCGCGGTCGAGCTCCAGGGTAGGCACCTTGCGGGCATGGGCTGGGAGCGTCCAACGTACCGGCAGACACGAACGGCTTGGCTCGGGGATCGCGTCACAATGGCCAGTCAACCCAGGGAGATGAAGTTCCTCGCCGCGCCGGAAAAGGGCGAAGTGTCCGCTCTGCTGCTGCGGCCGGATGGATCCAGCCATCTGCTGGTGCTCGGCCATGGGGCCAGCACCAACATGCGGCATGCAACCCTCGAGACGATCGCCGCGAGGCTGGCCGAGGTGGGTATCGCGACCTTTCGTTACAACTTTCCCTACATGGAGCACGGGAGAGGGCGTGATTCCAGGGACGTCTGCACCGCGACGGTACGGTCCGCGGTGGCCGCAGCGCACAGCGCGGCCATGGACCTGCCGCTCCTTGCCGGAGGGCACTCGTTCGGCGGGCGGATGACATCCACGGCAGCCGCGGAGTCTCCGCTGGAATGCGTCCGCGGCCTGGTCTTCTTCTCCTTCCCCCTGCATCAACCCAGGAAGCCAGACACGAAGCGCGCGGAGCATCTTGCAGACGTCACGGTACCGATGCTCTTTCTGAGCGGCAGTCGCGATGAGCTTGCCACGCTCGAGCGGCTCGAGCCCGTTTGCCGGAAGCTCGGCAAAGGTGCGACGCTGCACATCCTGGACACGGCCGATCACGGATTTCACATCCTGAAACGGACTGCGCAGCAGCGATGAGGACGTCTTCGATGAGATGGCGCGCGTGGTTCGAGAGTGGGCATCCAGGCTGAAGTAACATGACGTATGACAATGGTCCAGCCGGGTACAACGTTCCGAGGGGGTCGTCCAGCATGCAGCCGCCGTCCAGTACCCGCGCAGCGCTCACGGCTCTCCGTCTCGCCCGGCGGCTTCGCCTCTGCGCCGTGCTGCTCATGCTGCTGGCTCCGACGGAGATGACTGCCCAGCAAGCAAGGACACGAGGCCCGGTTCGGTCGTACGCGACCACCTTCCGGCATGACGAGGATCCGATCTCGGAGGGAGGCCAGTGGATCAACGGCGGCAGCGACGGAACCGACTGGTTCAACGTCGTCACCCGCAAAGGACTGGCTCACGGAGCCGTCAGCACGGGCGACTACACCGATCCGACCGCCCTGCTGGCAGGCACCTGGGGCAAGAATCAAACAGTCTCCGCGCGTGTCTTCAGCAAGAACCAGACAGAGAAGTACTACCAGGAGGTTGAGATCCGCCTGCGCAGCAAGATCGCGCCGCATCGCTGCACCGGGTACGAGGTGTTCTGGCGGTGTTTGAAGACCTCAAACGCGTACGCACAGATCGTCCGATGGAACGGGAAGGTCGGCGACTGGACCTCTCTGAAGAAGCTGACCGGTACGCAGTACGGTGTGAAGGATGGGGATCTGGTCAGGGCAACCGTGGTTGGGCCTGTGATCAAGGGGTACATCAACGGCGTGGAGGTCATCTCGGCCCGGGACGAGACGTATGCCGAGGGCAATCCGGGCATGGGCTTCAACTACGGTGTCGGCGATACCCATGGTGACTTTGGGTTCACATATTTTGAAGTTCAGAGCTTCAACGATTGAGCCAGCAACGTCGCAGCGCGGCCCTTGAAGCCTTGTTCATCGCCGGCGCGGAGCGGGCGCGGGCTCAGCTTCGGGCGAGCGGACGGCTTCGCCAGGGCGACGGGGCGGGCGAGCGGCCTGGGTGCCGCTGAAGGCTTCACCACGACGCGCGACGCGGTTCCCCGCATGGCCCGGAGGATCGAGCCGACATACACTTTGAACCGGCCAGCGTAAGTTTGCGGAACCCCGTTGGTAAAGGTAACCGCAGGCGCCTGTCCCGGCAGGCTCAGGCAGCGCCAGTTGATGTGCGTGACGAAATCAGTGCCAGGCTGATTCTGCCCGGTCCCGTCCAGAGGGATGCCCGTGCTCCCGGTCAGGCCGCCCGCGGACGAACCGTTCACTCTGAGAGTGTAGGTCCGATACAGGCATAACTGCCTCGCAAGGTGGAGTTGCACGCTCCTGGTCAGCGGATCGTAGACAGCACTCGTCACCGGGATGCGTGCCCCCTGGCTGTCGACAATCTGGTAATTCGCGGGGTTTTGCGCCCTGGCAGGATCGAGTGCTCCGTCGAAGGTCAGCAACAGGACCGTGGGGCTGGTATGGATGCCGTAACGGCTCACACCGATCACCCTGGGTCCGTCCGTCGAGACCTGGGTGCTCGTCGTGCTCGACGACGAGGACTCACTGCCCGAGTAGACGGCGGCGAAGGAATGCGTGCCGGGAGTGAGTCCGGTGACCCTCAGGCTGGCCATGCCATTGACGAGAGGCGCGGTGCCGAGGAGTGTGGTCCCCTCGTAGAACGCTACCAGTCCCGTGAGCGCCGGGTTGCCGGGGGACGTCACGACCACGCTGGCGTTCAGGAATGTCCCCTGCGCCGAGGGAACCGCGGTGAGTCCCGTTGTGGTGGTTGCGGCAATCACCTGGACGTTGACCGGGGTCTCCGACACGGCCCCTGAGTAGTGTGTGTCACCGGAATAGACAGCCCGGATGATGTGGCCGCCGACAGCAAGATCGCTGGTCGGCAGCAGGGCGGTTCCCGACGCCATGGTGGTGAAGTTGTCCGGCGTGGCTGCCCCAGGAAGGCTTGCCGCGAGCGGGTTGCCGTTGCTGATCAGCGTCGACGTCCCCAGGTAGGTCAGGCCATCGTAAAAGGCCACCGTACCTGTCATGGAAAAGGATGCGTTCTGAGGAGCGGTGAACTGCGCGGTGAAGGCAACCTGCTGGCCGAAGTAGGACTGTGAGTGAGACGTCGTGACCTGGCCAGTGGTCGAGGCAGTGATCGTGAACAGAGCCCCGACGTATCCCATGTCGTAGTTGGCACCAAGAGTGAGCGAACCGACCAGAATGGGATAGACGCCAACGCTTTCACCTGGCGTGCGTGTGAGCGCGCCGCTGAACGTGTCGCCGGCAACCACCGAGCCACTGGTAACATCATAGGCGAGCGTGGGATCAGGCGTTCCGTACACCTTGGTTTCGGGCAGAGCCGACACGGTCACCGGGCGAGCCGTGATGGACGCCGTCGTCGTGGCCTCGGTCGACTCGAGGCTGTAGTTCCCCGCGTCCGCGCCTCCCATGGCGATATCCGCGACGACAACCTGCCGGTCGTTGCCGACGTCCTTGCTGTCGAAGCTGGCCAGGCCATAGCCAAGTGTAACGGCGTCGCCCTCGAGAGGATCACCTATCAGGCTCACGGATGCGGTCATCGAACCGTCGTAGACCTTGTTCTCTCCCGTCGCTGTGACTTGCATCGTCCGCGGCGTGATGGTCGCGCTGCCGACTGCGGTCTGCGACAGCAGGACATAGTTCGGCGCTGCGGTGCCCAGCAGCGAGAGTCCCTGGACCGTGATCTCCTTGCCTGTGCCGACGTTCTTGTCGGCAAACGATGACGAAGTACATGCCACGGTGACGTCGTCGCCGCTGATCGGGTTGCCGGTCAAGATGACGGCCGCGTTGACCGTACCGTCGTACACCCGGTCGATCCCGGTGGCTGTGACCGCCAGCGTCCGGGGAGTGACATTGAGAGTGCCAGCGAGGTACTGGATGTCGTAGTCATCCAGTCCGGTGCCCTGGGCATCGCTGGAGTTGATTGCGTACGGCGAGCCCAGGACCGTCGCTGCGGGGCCCGCTCCATTGCTCGTGAGCGTCACGCTCGTGACGGTGTCGTCGGAGAGCAGTCCCTCCACCGAGAACTCGGTGCCGGCGAAGGTCACGGTATTGCCGTAGACCTTGACGACCGCGTTGGGCGTGATCGTCAAGGTGCGCAGGGTGATGTCCGCCGTGGTTGCCGCGGTGGTGTTGACCGAGTAGTTCCCCGCGTCCGCTCCGGCAAGGCTCAGTCCCGTCGCGGTCACGGGAATGCCGGTGCCGACGTGGATGGAATCGAACGTGGCCGTGCCGCCGGCGTAACTCACGTCGTCGCCGGGGACGGCTCCTTCCAGCGTGCGCGTGGCGATGGTCGCGGCATCGGTCTCATCGTACGGCTTGTTCTGCGCGGTGATGCTGCCCGTGAGCTCCCTGGCCGAGACCGTGGCCGTCGCGGTTGTCGAGGTGGCGCTCAGTACATAGTTGCCCGCATCGGGGCCCACGAGCGCCAGGCCCGTCACCACGACTGCCTTGTCGGTGCCCACGTTCTTGTCAGCAAAGCTCGCTGCCACGTAGGTGACCGTGACCTGGTCGTCGCCGAGGGTGTTTGCGGACAGATTGACGGTGGCGGATGTGGTGCCATTGTAATCACGGTCGATCCCCGTAGCGGTGGCTGTCACTGTTCTGGGGGTGATGCTGGCGGTCGTCGTGGCGGTGGGATCCACAACTTCATAGTTCCCCGCATCCGGACCGGAGATCGTGATACCCGTGACCGTGACAGTCTTGTCGCTGCTGGCGGTCTTGTCGTCAAAGGTGGCCGTATCGTAGTTGATGGTCACCAGGTCTCCCGAAAGCGGATCGCCCGTGAGATTGACTGTGGCCGCGGCTGTCCCGTCGTATTCCTTGTTCTGAGCCGCGGCCACCACGGTCAAGGGCCGGGCCGTGACCGTGAACTGGCCATCGACGTAGGAAATGGTGTAGTCGTCGAGCCCGCTTCCCTGCGCCGCGCTGGCGATGATCGCATAGGGCGTGACGCTTGCTGGAGCACTGGCCGGGGTGGCGCTCGAGGCCAGCGCCACGCTCGTGACGGTGTCGTCGGGGAAAAGTCCCTGCACGGTGAACTCGGTGCCGGTGAACGAGAAAGCGTTCCCGTAGGTCTTGGTCTGGCTTGATGGAGTGATGGTCAGTGCGGCCGGGTTGATGTCGGCGGTCGTGGAGGCCGTGTCGAGAACCGTGTAGTTCAGGGCCTCGCTGCCGGCAAGGCTGAGCCCGGTGACGGAGACGGGAATGCCCGTGCCGACGTGAATAGAAGTGAATGTGGCCGTGCCGCCGACGAGGGAGACATCATCCCCCGGAACGACGCCGGCGAGCGTCCGCGTCGCGATCGTCGCGGTGTCCGTTTCGTCATAGACCTTCTCCATGACAGTGACGCCTCCGGTCAGTTCCCGGGTCGTGATGTCCGCCGTCGTCGCGCCAGTTGAATTCAGCAGGGCATAGTTGGAAGCGTCCGGTCCGTCGAGCGTGATGCCCGAGACATAGACGGCCTTGCCCGTACCGGCGTTCCCATTGGTGAACGCCGCGAGCGCGTAGTTCGCTTCGACGATGTCGCCCGCGAGGGGTGTGATCTGGAGTGTGACGGTCGCGGAGGTCGTACCATCATACGGCTTGCTCTGGCCCTGCGCGGTGGCGAGCAACTCCCTGGCCGTGATGTTCGCGCTCGAGCTCGGCTCCGCCAGTGTATAGTTCGACTGCTCCGCGCCGCTGATCTGGAACCCGGTGATGGTCACCGGCTTGGCCGTCCCGACGTTCCAGTCGGCGAAAGCGCCGGTCACCTCCGCACTGATCAGCGACACGTCATCGTCGGGGACCACCCCCACAAGAACCGCGGACCCGGTGTCAATCGTGGCCTGCGTGCTGCGGTCGTACACCTTGTCCTGAGCGGTAGCGCCGTCGATCGTGAGTTCCTTGGTGCTGATCTGTGCAGTCGTGGTCGGCTGCGCAGGCGCGTAATTGACGGCATCCGGGCCGCCAAGCGTCAGGCCTGAAACGGTCACGACCTTGTCCGGGCCCGCGTTCGCGTCCGCGAATTGGCCGACTGCCCCCGTGGTGTCCAGGGTGACCTGATCGTCATTGATCACTCCGACCAGTTGTGCAGATTCCGTGTCGAGCGTCGCGCTCATGGTGCCGTCGTAGACCTTGTTCGCCGCCGAGACGTCGGTCACCTCGACCGATTGAGGAGTCACGCCCAGCGCTCCGCTCACATAGTCGAAGTCGTACGCGCCCGAGTGCGGGCCAGTGACCACGGCGTCCGAGATCGTGATCGTGTACGGCGAGGAGCCGACATTGGCGGTCGACACTGCACCGTCGCTGCCGAGTGTCACGGTGACCGAGTCGCCTTCCAGGAGGCCCTGCGCGGAGAACATCGTATCGTCGAAAACGAAGGTCTGCCCGTACGTCTTGGTCTGAGCAAGCGCCGTGAGCACCAGGACATACTGTGAGCTGATGGTCCCGGTCGTCGTGGCCGTGCTGTTGACCGTGTAATTCGTCGCGTCGGGACCATCGAGGCTGAGGCCGGTGGCCGTCACGGGTATGTTGGTCCCCACGTTGGGCGACTCGAAACTCGCCACTCCGCCGACGTAGGACACGGTATCGCCCGCACAGACGCCGCTCAGAGTCCGGGTGGCGATGGTGGCGTCCGTGGTCCCGTCCCAGGTCTTGGGCAGAACCGTGATACTGCCGGTCAGCGCCTTCGCCGTGATGCTCGCCGTCGCCCCGGGCTGCACGAGCACGTAGTTGCTCGCACTATCGCCGGCGAGTGCCAGCCCGGAGACGGACACGGGCTTGTCCACGCCGACGTTCTTGTCAGCGAACTGGCCTGCGACCTCGCTCGTCACGAGCGTGACGTTGTCGCCCTCGAGTACGCCCACGAGGTTTGCCGCGCCGGCGTTGATCGTCGCGGTCGTGGTGCCGTCGTACTCCCTGTCCTGGGCGGTGACGGACGTCACGGTGAGCGAGATCGGGCTGACGGTGAGGGACCCGTCAACGTACTGGATGTCATAGTCCTCCAGTCCGGTGCCCTGGGCATCGATGGCGTTGATTGCGTACGGCGAGCCCAGGACCGTCGCTGCGGGGCCCGCTCCATTGCTCGTGAGCGTCACGCTCGTGACGGTGTCGTCGGAGAGCAGTCCCTCCACCGAGAACTCGGTGCCGGCGAAGGTCACGGTATTGCCGTAGACCTTGACGACCGGATTGGGCGTGATCGTCAAGGGGCGCAGGGTGATGTCCGCCGTGGTTGCCGCGGTGGTGTTGACCGAGTAGTTCCCCGCGTCGGCTCCGGTAAGGCTCAGTCCCGTCGCGGTCACGGGAATGCCGGTGCCGACGTGAATGGAATCGAACGTGGCCGTGCCGCCGACGTAACTCACGTCGTCGCCGGGGACGGCGCCTTGCAGCGTGCGCGTGGCGATGGTTGCGGCATCGGTCTCATCGTACGGCTTGTTCTGCGCGGTGATGCTGCCCGTGAGCTCCCTGGCCGAGACCGTGGCCGTCGCGGTTGTCGAGGTGTCGCGCAGCACGTAATTGCCTGCGTCGGGGCCGTCGATGCTGATGCCGCTCACGATGATCGGCTTGACGATGCCGACATTCTTGCTGGAGAAACTGGCGGACGTGTCGTGGAGATTCACCACATCCGCTCCAAGGTGGTTATCCGCCAGGGTGACCGCGGCCGCCGTCGTGCCGTCGTAGGTACGATCGATGCCGGTGGCCGTGACGGTGAGCCCCGCCGCCGTGATGCTCGCCGTCGCTGTGGTGGACGTCGAGAGCAGCTCGTAGTTCCCCGCGTCGGCGCCGCCGATCGTGATGCCAGTTACCGTGATGAGCTTGCCGGTACCGGCATTCTTGTCAGCGAAGGTGGAGGAGGTGTCGGCGACGGTGACGCTGTCTCCGTCCAGGTGGTTGCTGGAGAGCGTGACCGTCGCCGCGGTGGTGGTGTCGTAGACCTTGTCCTGCCCGGCGGCCGTGACGGTCAGGACCCTGGGATCGATCGTGAACTGCCCCTGAACCAGCGTGATCCGGTAGTCTTCGAGGCCGGAGCCGACGGGGTCGCTGGCGAGGATGGCATAGGGAGAGGCGGAAACATGAGCATTCGCGGGAGTTGCCTCGGAAGTAAGCGTGACGCTCGTGACCGTGTCCTCGCCGATCAATCCGGTCACGTCGAACTCGGTTCCCGTGAATGTGAACAGGTTTCCGTAAGTCTTCTCCTGGTTCCAGGGCGTGATGGTCAGGGGGGCGGCGACAATGCTGGCGGTCGTCTCTGCAATCGAGTTGACCGTGTAATTCCCTGCGTCGCTTCCGCTGAGGCTGAGTCCACTGGCCGTCACCTGGATCCCGGTTCCGATGTGTTCGGTGGCGAACGCCGCCGTGCCACCGACGTAGGACACATCGTCGCCCGCGACAACGCCCGAGAGCGTGCGGCTGGAGATCGTCGCTGCCGTTGTTTCGTCGTAGACCTTGTCGGCGGCCAGGATCGAGCCTGTCAGTGTCTTCGCGAGGATGTTCGCGGTCGTCGTGGGCTGCGTGAGGACGTAGTTGCTCGCATCAAGGCCGGAGATGCTCAGGCCCGCGATCGACACGGTCGTGGAGGTGCCGACCCCCTTGCTGGCAAACGTGCCGATCGCGCCGCTGGTGTTCAGGACCACCGTGTCTCCAGTGAACTTGCCCGCGAGGGCCGCACTGTCCGTGTGGATCGTGGCGTTCACGGTACCGTCGTAGGTCTTGTTCGAGGCGGTCACGCCTGTGACAGTGAGGGTCGCCTGCGTGATGTTGGCGGTCACCGTGGGTTGCGTGAGCACGTAGTTGGCGGCGTCCGCCCCGCTGATCGAGAGCCCGGAAACGTGCACGGTCTTTCCCGTGCCGACGTTCTTGGTATCGAAGCTGCCTGCTGCGCTGGCCGTGACGAGCGTGACCTGATCGCTGCCCACGACGCCGCTCAGGGCGGCGGACGCGGTTCCCAGCGAGGCCGTGGTGGTTGCGTTGTATGGCCGGCTGGTTGCGATCACTCCGGTCACCGTGAGTCCGGCCTGGTTGACCGTCACGGACTTCGTGTCCGACTGGCTGGGCGCGTAAGAACTGTTGCCGAGATAGCTGGCATAAACCGTATGGCTGCCGGCGCTCAGCCGCGAGACGACGAACGTGGCGTTGCCAGACGCGTCGATGGTCGTGGTCTGCACCAGGGCCGAGTCGATGTAGAGCTGGATTGAAGAACCGGGCGTCGGCACGGAGCCGGCCGCCATGACATTTGTCGTGAAGCTGATCACCTGCCCGTAGGTCGGGTTGCTCGCGGGAACGTTCAGCGTCGTCGTCGTCGCCGCGACCCCGCTCAGGACGACGTTGTTGGCGGTGCTGCCATCGTTGTACTGGTAGGAGATGTGGAACGATCCGGCCCCCACGCTGACCGCGGCGTCCTGCGGGAGACCGCCGAACGTGTTGGACACGGACGAGCCCGCGGAATTCTTGATGAGCTCGAGGTGGTCAGCCGTGCTTGTGCTGTAGCCGCCGGAGAGGTTGAGCGTCGCGCCGCCCAGCGAGACGGCACCGGCGCACTGCACCTGGTCGTACGACGACGCCGAGACGATCTGCGCGCTCAGCGTCGATGAGGAATCGAGCGCGAGGCTATGCACGAGCAGCGTGCCGATGCCGCCCGGCTGGTCGCCGGCCGTGATTGTGCCTCCGCTCGAGCTGACGTTCCCGACACTCCCCGTGCCGCACAGGGTCGCGCCGGCCTGGAGAATGACTGAACTGGACGTGGAGCTGCCGTCCACCTGGTACACACCCCCGCTGACGGTGGTCGTACCGCTGATGCTGGCGGTGGAATTGAGGATCAACAGCCCCGCACCGGCGATTTGCAGGTTCCGCGTATTGCTCTGTGTCAAGCCGCCCGACAGGGTGATCTGGGATCCGGCGCTGACCGTGATGGTGGCGTCCACGCCCAGGCGGACCCTGCCGCTGTGCAAGAGCTGCCCGTTGCTGACGGTGATGGCGCTCGATCCCGTGTACGTCGTACTGACAAGATAGCTGGACGATCCGCTGCCGCTGTAAGTCAGGCCATTCGTCAAGGTCAGCGCGTTCCCCGAGATCGTGTAGCCTGAGTCCTGGATGGCGATACTCGAAAATGTCAAACCCTCGGAAGACAAATCGTTCACGTTCGTCTTGCGCAGCCCCGGCCGGGAAGATGATGACATCGCTGGAATTGGTAGGCACCGGGTTGGTTGGCGTGCCGACGCGGGTCCAGTTCTGACTCACGCTCCAGTTGCTGGTGGCACCCAGCCCGGTCCACGTGAACGTTGCCGGAGCAATCTTGGGCTCCAGCGCTTCGAGGTACGGGTGCAGTGTGTTCCGATGCCGGGCTTGACGTCCGGACCGGCGTCGTCGAATCAGTTCCGTACCAGTGCGCTGAGCGATAGGTTGCCTGTGGAACATGGGTCTCGCCTCGAGCTCATCCAAAATGAAGAAACCGGCGCACCACCTTCAAGTGGCGGGGAAACGCCGCATATCCTCGATCCGCCTCCAGCCGCGGAGCGATCGGATGGCCCGGCAGCGCCTTCGAGCCGGAAACCAGCCGGTACGACTTTCAGTCGTGTGTGATCGCCTGCGGGAAGGCCGCTCCCACCGCCCTCGGTGCCGCGCAGACAGCCGAGTTCCATCGCCCTGGATAAACCCCATCCCTGGCACCGGGTCCCTGGCGCGCACGATCGCTCTGGGCAGGTGTGCGTGGTGCCGGGCCGCCCGCCCGACGTTCTTGCAGCGTCAAGGGTGGGACTGGCCGGGCTCGACCCGCACCGGGATGAGTCGTTCCATACGGCGAATCGTCGTCGGTGTACGATGGCCTGTGGTGCACCTTCGCACGCCGGCCGCATGTGACCTTACAAGGTAACCATAGAACCCCCCGATGCCCAAGGCAACTGCGAGCAACTCTCAGCAGGGACCAGGCCTTCCAGGGCCACGGAGCAAGCCGACGCGACAGCGACCGGCATTTCAGGAGGCGTCGCCGTCACCCTTCATTCGTGAACCGCCGAGAGCCACCGCATGCCCTTCAGCACCGGCGTGGCCTTCCCTCCAGAGCCGGGGCTTTCGATTTGAGCCTTGTCCTCTAATCGATGCTTGCACGCGCGTCTTCTGGCTGGCATCATTCCATTCCATCGACGCCTCATGTGTCGAACGCGTCGCAGTCAGGAATCGAGGGGGGCAGCCTTGATACCGGCACCACTTCGTCGGCTCGGGCCGTATCGGACGTCGCTGATGTTGATTGCGCTGGTGCTTGCCCTCCGTGCCTTCGGGGCGACAGCGGCGCTGGCGGAAGACCCGTGGGTTCCCGAGTTCAAGGTGGAGAAATACCGGCTCCGGAACGGCCTCACGGTCGTGCTGCAAGAGGACCACAAGACGCCACTGGTGGCCGTGAACGTCACCTACAACGTCGGCTCGAAAGACGACCCTCCCGGACGAACCGGGTTCGCTCACCTGTTTGAGCACCTGATGTACAAGGGGAGTCAGCACAGTGACCAGCCCTATGAATGGCCAATTTATCCCTATCTTGCCTGGGGCCGGGCGACAACCGAGAACGATCACACCATCTACCGCACGACCGTCACGAGCAACGCCCTGGAGAGGGTCCTCTGGCTCGAGGCCGATCGGATGGGGTTCCTTCTGCCGGCCGTCACGGAGGATAAGCTCGCCAACGTGCGCAGCGTGGTGATGATGGAGCGCCGGCAAAACTGGGTTGATCCGTCTCTCAGCATGGTCGAGGAGACGCTCAACCGGGCGCTCTATCCAGCAGGACATCCCTACCACCATATGGCCATCGGATCGGCCGAGGACCTGTCAGCGGCCCGGCTTGAAGACATCTCCGCGTTCTATCGAAGGTTTTATGCGCCGAATCACGCATTTCTGTGCATTGCCGGCAACTTCCGGCCCGCTCTCACCAGGCGCTGGATCCAGAAATACTTCGGCGGGTTGAGCCCGGCCGATGCGCCCGCGAAGCCAACCTCGCACATTTCTGCTCCCATTCAGCCTTGCCGCATCACTCTCAGGGACCGGATCTACCTGCCGCGCGTGTACCTGGTCTGGCAAACCGTGCCCGCTTACCATCCCGACGAGCCGGCCATCGACGTGCTGAGCTCAGTGCTGGGCGGATGGTCGCACGGAAGCCGCCTCTTCCGCGCGCTGATGGACGACCGGCAGATCGCCACGGAAGTCAGCGCATCGCATCCCACCCGGATGCTGGCCGGGAGGTTCGAGATCGACATCACCGCGACCGCGGGAGGTGGCGGGAAGCTCGACGAGCTGGTGCGGGTCGTGGATGCGGAGATCGAGCGGCTCAAGAAGGAGGGCCCCACCGAGGACGAAGTCCGCATAGCCAGGCTCGAGCGGCGCAATTTTCTGATGCAGCACCTGGAGCCGCTCACCGCGAGAGCCCGTGATCTCAACGACTACGTCGCCGCGTGCGGAGATCCTCTCGCCTACCGCTCGGTGCTGCGGAAGGTCTTCGCGGTCACACCGGCCGATGTCGTGCGGGTCGCGCGGCAGTATCTCAACAACGCGCGGATCGAGCTGGACGTCTTGCCGGGCGAGCGCACGATGACCCCGTACGACGACGACCGGGATCCCCGCCAGCCCGATCATCCGGCTGCTCCCCGGCCAGTCCCACGCCACGAGCCCTTCGACCGCTCGATCCCGCCCGACTGCCCGCCAACGCCTCCCTTCGTTCCGCCCGTGACGCAGACGCGCCGGCTCAGCAACGGGCTGGAAGTGCGCATCATCGAGCGGCACGATCTGCCTCAGGTGGTCTTGAAGCTGGTGGTCAGGTCCGGCGAGACCTCCACGCCCCGGGGCAAGGAAGGCCTCGATTCATTCGCCATGGGCCTGCTCACACGCGGCACAACGTCGCGGAGCCCCCTGCAACTCGACACTGACCTGCTCAAGACAGGCTCGACCTTGAGCTGGCAAGGACTGCTGGAGTCGAGCAGCGTCACTCTGACCACCGCGACCAGGCGCCTCGAGGAGGCACTCGACGTGTACGCGGACGTGATCCTCAACCCGTCGTTCCCCGACAAGGAATTGCAACGGCTCAAGCAGGATTCGCGCGCCTTGCAGGAAACGCGGAGCCTCGATCCCAAGGATGTTTCTCAGGATGTCTTCTCTCGTTTGCTCTATCATTCCGAACATCCCTATGCTCGGCCGTATCTCGGAACACCGGACTCGGTCCGATCGGTGACCCGCCAGGATGTCATCTCGTTTTACCGCCAGCATCTTGTACCCGGCAACGCGGCCCTGGTGGTCGTGGGCGATGTGTCGGCGGACGCAATTGTGAAGGCGCTCGAGACGCGATTCGGCAAGTCGGCGCAGGGCCCGATTCCCAAGGCGCCGGTGCCTCTCCTGGTTCCTCCCGCGACCGTCGGCCGGGCGATCTACCTGATCGACTCGCCGGGCGCGGAACAGTCTGTCGTGGCCGTCGGGCGGCTTGGTCCGGCCGTGACGGGAAGTGCGCGTTACGGCCTGGAGATCCTGCTCAAGGAGCTGGAGGGCCGGCTTGCCACCCAGCTTCGCGACAAGAAGGGCACTTCGTACGATCTCGATGCCTTCCTGCTGCGGCGTAACGACAACGCC
Organism: uncultured Planctomycetaceae bacterium; assembly: GCA_963833985.1. GTDB lineage: Bacteria > Planctomycetota > Planctomycetia > Isosphaerales > Isosphaeraceae > Aquisphaera. Next base: position 1,700,058 of record CAWIAD010000001.1, on the reverse strand, counting down.
CCATGGATCCTCAGGAGCCCGGTTCACAAGCTCGATACCACGGCCGCGCTGGATATCATCTTCGAAGTGATGGACGGTATGACGGGCCCCGATCCGATCACCGACCAATCCATTCAAGCAATCAATGAAAACATGGTACCCGACTGGTTCTTTCGCTTCGAGTGTAGCAGCGACGTCGCCACGGAGGCTGCCGAACTGGTGGCTCACGGCATGCCGGGCCGTCAGTGGGCCAGGGACCTGCGCTCGTTCGCCGCAGTGACCGAGGACGGAGCCCTCCGGGTGGCCGGGCGATACCTCGCTCCCCTGAAAACGAAGGTCCTGATCGTCGGCGATCGGGCCTGGATCGAGCCCCAGCTTCGCCGCTCTCGCTACGCCAGTTCCATCATCCTGCTCGACTCGCAAGGCGACCCGCTGCCGGAGCCGCCAGGCCGATGACGCGGCATCATGGTCAGCCTCACGGCCGGGGCCGGGGAAGGCGCCCGTTCAGATCACTTGCACGCACACCGGGCCGCAGCTTCTACAATCGAGCGGATGCGGTCAGGCGCCAGTCGAGGCCCGAACTTCCCGGTGCGGGTCTTCGGAGTCGCTGCTCCCCGGAGCCGGGCCGGTCAGGTATCCTGGACCGTGACCGGGCAACGCCGGGATCGCTCGAGTTCACCATTCTCTAACTGGGAGCAGGCCATGTCGACGCCGGATCAGTCCCACGATCAGCCCGCCCGGCAGCCAGGTGGTTCGCGGCGGGCGTTTCTGAAATCAGCCGCCGTGGCCTCCGGCTTGCCGGCCGTCGCGACCACGGCCCGCGGGGGCAACAGCTTCGAGCTGGGCTGGTCGCGTGCAGCCCCCGGCCCCGCGGCCGCGGCGCCCGGGCCCAACGACCGGGTGCGGATTGCCACCATTGGCATGGGCATCATCGGCTTCATCGACACGAAGACGGCGCTCAAGGTGCCGGGCACGGAGCTTGTCGCCGTGGCCGACCTCTACGAGGGCCGGCGCGTGCATGCGCGCGAGGTCTTCGGTGACCAGGTCACCGCGTACGTCGACTATCGCGAGATCCTCGCGCGGCCCGATGTGGACGCTGTGCTCGTGTGCGTTCCCGATCACTGGCACGCGCGTATCGCGATCGACGCCATGCAGGCCGGCAAGGCCGTCTACTGCGAGAAGCCCATGGTGCGGCTCATCGCCGAGGGTGCGGAGATCATCGCCGCCGAGCAGCAGACCCGCGCCACCTTCCAGGTCGGCAGCCAGTTCGCCAGCTCGCTCATCTACGAGAAAGCCCGCGAGCTGATCCGGTCAGGCGCGATCGGGGCCATCAACTCGGTGGAGGCACGCTACAACCGCAACTCCGCGATCGGAGCCTGGCAGTACACGATTCCGCCGGACGCCTCGCCCCAGACCGTCGACTGGGACCGCTTCCTCGGCTCCGCCCCGAAACGCCCGTTCGACGCCGTGCGGTTCTTCCGCTGGCGCAATTACCAGGACTACGGCACGGCGGTGGCCGGCGACCTGTTCGTGCATTTGCTCACCGGCATCCACCATGCCACCGGCGCTGGGGCCGACCAGGATCTTTGGCGCCGGCGGCCAGCGCTACTGGAAGGACGGCCGCGACGTCTACGACCTGATCATGGGGCTGCTGGACTATCCCGAAACCGAGCGCCATCCGGCCTTCACGCTGGCTCTTCAGTGCAATTTCGAGGACGGCGGGGGCGGCGACACGCTCTTCCGCTTCGTGGGCAGCGAAGGCGTGATTCACGTCAACTTCACCGAGCTCACGCTGCGGCGGACCGGCATCACCCAGCCCACTCGCGAGGCCGTGCTCAAGGGGTATAACTCCGTCACCACGTTCTCGAACGCCATGCAGAAGCAACTCGAGCAGACGCTACGGCTGGAGCCGCCCCCGCCACGGAACACGGCCTCGCACATGAGCTGGCCCGAGAAGTTCACCGTTCCGCCCGGCTACGACGAGCGGTACGACCACTTCGTCCACTTCTTCACGGCCCTGCGCGAGAAGAAACCGGTCTACGAGAACGCCACCTTCGGCCTTCGCGCCGCCGCCCCGGCGCTGCTCTGCAACGACAGCCTCCGCACCGGCAAGGTGATGAGCTGGGACCCGGTCCACATGAAAGCCGAGGCATGACGTTCTTGCGGGGGATGATCGAAATGAGCCAGCACGTGCGCACAACCGTCCCTGGTTTATTGCTCTTCTCGGCTCTGCTCCTGACGCTCGCGGCCTGGCCACCGGCGGGCGCAGGAGCCCGGCTGGATCGCGCTCGTGAGCGATCAGGAACTGGCGGCGTGGCAAGGTCCCGCGGCCGCCTGGATCCTTGCCGGCGACGCCCGCATCAATCCGCAAGATCCGACCCGACTGTTACCGGTCAGCGGCCACGGGGTGATCATCAATGGAGCGAATGGCCGCACCCGGAACTTGCTCTCGAAGCAGGATTTCGGAGATGTCGAGGCACATTTCGAGTTCCTCATTCCCCGCCGGTCGAACTCGGGTGTGAAGCTTGAAGGGCTGTACGAGATCCAGATCGTGGATAGCCAGGCCGCTACCAAGCTCACCGGACGCGATTGTGGGGGCGTCTACCCACGCGCAGAGCTGTTGCCACGCTACCGTTACCTGGACGACGGCGCGGCTCCCCGCGTGAACGCGGCACGGCCGGCCGGCGAGTGGCAGACGCTGGACATCACATTCAAGGCCCCGCGGTTTGACGCCTCGGGCAAGAAGAAGACGGCCAACGCCCGGTTCGTGAAAGTGGTCCTGAACGGGCAGGTCGTGCAGGAAGACCTGGAGCTGAAGACTCCCACCGGCCACGCCTGGAAGCTGCCCGAGGTGCGCAAAGGCCCGATTCTGCTGCAAGCCGATCACGGCCCCGTCGCCTTCCGCAACATCCGCGTCCGGCCGCTGGAGTGACTCCGCGTCCGCCCCGAAAATTCAGCTTGCAAACGAACCTCCCCGGCGATGAACGCGTCATCCTGGAAGCGAGTCACAGACCCTGATACCTCTTCCTGGAGCATGCCCGGTGTCCGACGCCATCGTGGGGTGGAAAGGCAAGTTGGTACGTCTGGTGCCTCCCGATCGCACTCTCCATCTCGAAAATGCACTGCGGTGGATGAACGACCCCGAGATCACCGCGAACCTCGAGCTCAACCTGGGGATCAGCCGCAAGCAGGAGGAGGTGTTCTTCGACCGGATCGAAGGCTGGAGCGACACGGACTTCACCTGGGCCATCCTCGATGCGGACAGCCGGCACATCGGCTTCGTCGGCCTGCACGCGATTCACTGGAAGAACCGGTCGGCCACGGGGGGCCTCGTGATCGGCGAACGCTCGGTCTGGGGGCACGGCCACGCCAGCGACGCAGTGCAGGTGCGCAGCCGCTTCGCCTTCTCCCAGCTCGGGCTGCACCGGGTAAACGGGCACACGTTCAATCCGGCCATGAAGCGGGTGTACGAGAAGTGCGGCTACCAGTTCGAGGGGACCGCGCGGCAGATGGTCTGGCGCGAGGACCGGTGGCACGACGTCTGGCTGTACGGTCTGCTGCGCACGGACTGGACGGCCGGCGAAGCGGCACTCTGATTCGGAATGGCTCATGCCTGTGACTCTGCCCGATTACTCGACGCTCTCCGCCATGATCACCCCCGCGCTGTTCATGACGGCCACGGGCTCGCTGATCATCTCCACGTCAAACCGCATGGCCCGCATCGTTGATCGGATCCACGAGCTCAACATGGAGGGCGACGCCCTGAGCCGTGGCAAGCACGATCTCGACTTCCCGGCGGAGAGGCTTGACCACGTCACGGAAGTGCTCGATCACCTCATCGCGCGCAATGACCGCATCCGCCAGTCGCTCACGCTGCTCTACGTGGCGCTGGCGATGTTCGTCGGCACCAGCCTGACCACGGCGTTCCATGTGCTCTTTGGCAGCGACGTCCTGGCAGTTCCCACCGCCATGGCCGTCTGCGGCGTGAGCCTGCTGCTGCTGGCCAGCGTGCAACTGGCCCGCGAGGCACACGCCGCCCTGCGCGGCAACCGGGTGGAAATCAACTTCTATGCCGAGCTACGGCGCAGGCGTGCCGGCAACGGTTAGACTAGATGCAGGCCTCGCATGCGGCTCACACGCCGACCTTCTTGCCCCCGCGCTCGATGCGCCGGCGGCCCTCCTCCTTGAGCACCTTCTTGCGGAGCCGGATCTTGCTGGGGGTGATCTCCACCAGTTCGTCGTCCTCGATGTACTCCAGCGCGATCTCGAGGGTGAGCAGGCGGGGAGGTTTCAGCAGGATGTTCCGGTCCGAACCGGAGGCCCGCATGTTCGTGAGCTTCTTCTCCTTGCACGGGTTGACCACCATGTCGTCGCTGCGGGCGTTCTCCGCGATGATCATTCCCTCATAGATCGCATCGCCGGGCTGCACGAACATGGTGCCGCGCTGCTGAAGGTTGTCCAGAGAGAAGGCCACGGCCGGGCCGCTCACCATGCTTACCATGACGCCGTTGCCCCGGCTGGGAATGTCTCCCTTGAGCGGCCGGTAGTCATGAAAGTTGTGGTGCATGATGGCCTCGCCCTGCGTGGCGCTCATGAGCCGGTTGCGCAGTCCGATCAGGCCGCGCGCCGGGATGAGGAACTCCAGGTGCGCGTACGCGCCCTTGCCGTCCATCTTGCTCATCTCGCCCCGGCGGGCGCCCACCAGTTCCATCACCGGTCCGATGTGGCTGTGCGGGACGTCGACCACCAAGAACTCGTAGGGTTCGTGATCGACCCCGCCGATCCGCTTGACGATGACCTCCGGCTTGCCCACGGACAGCTCGTAGCCCTCGCGGCGCATCGTCTCGATGAGCACCGAGAGGTGCAGCAGCCCGCGCCCGGAGACCTGGAACGCATCGCCGTCCTCGGTCACCTCGACCTTCAGCGCCACATTCGACTCCAGCTCGCGCATGAGCCGGTCGTGGATGTGCCGCGAGGTGAGGTACTGCCCCTCGCCGGCTAAGGGCGAGTTATTCACGGTGAAGAGCATGCTCAGGGTGGGCTCGCCCACCTCGATCCGCGGCAGTGCCACGGTATGTTCCGGCGCGGCGATGGTGTCGCCAATCTCGACGGTCGAGAGGCCGACGATGGCCACGATGTCGCCCGCCTCGGCCTCCTGCACCTCCACGCGGCCGAGCTTGTCGAAGAGCAGCACGCTGTCGATCGAGCCCGAGACGCTCACGCCGTTGGCCTTCAGCAGGGCGGCCTTTTGCCCGCGCTGGACGCGCCCCGAGACGATCCGGCCAATGGCGATCCGGCCCACGTACTCGGAGAAGTCGAGTGTCGTGCAGAGCACCGAGAAAGGCGCATCGGGTTCGACCACCGGGCCGGGCACCCGCTCCACGATCAGGTCGAAGAGGGGCCGGACGTCACCGGAGGTCGCCGCCGGGTCGTGCGAGGCGAAGCCAGCCTTGCCCGAAGCGAAGATGTACGCGAAATCGAGCTGCTCCTCGCTGGCACCCAGCTCCACGAAGGTGTCGAAGACCTCGTTGAGCACCTCGTTGGGCCGGGCGTCCGGCCGGTCCACCTTGTTGATCACCACTATGGGCCGGATGTGGCAGCCAAACGCCTTGCGCAGCACGAACTTCGTCTGCGGCATCGGCCCCTCGAACGCGTCCACGAGCACCAGCGCACCGTCGGCCATTTGCAGCGTCCGCTCGACCTCGCCGCCAAAATCGGCGTGCCCCGGCGTGTCGATGAGGTTGATCTTCGTCTCGTGGTACTGGATGGCGATGTTCTTCGCCAGGATCGTGATCCCGCGCTCGCGCTCGAGGTCGTTCGAGTCCAGGATCCGCTCACCTTGAAGCTGAGAGGCCCGGAACTGCCCGGACTGGCGAAGCATCGCATCGACCAGCGTCGTCTTCCCATGGTCCACGTGGGCAATGATGGCCACGTTGCGGATGTCATCGCGTCGCTTCATGAATCTCCAACCCCTCCCGGTACGCGGGAAGGCCTTGCTCCCGGACGGAATCGAGTGCGGTATACCAACACGTTTGCAGCGATCGAATTCTACACGTCTTCCCCTGATTCCGGCAAGACCGGGAGAAATGCACGCGTGCACTCTGGACCTGATCCGCCGTCCGGCATCCGTTCTGCACGCGGATGGAAAGCAGGGCATTTTCCATCAGCAGCGGAGGTCGAGCCCAGCAGCGGAGATCCACCCCATGGGTTTCGGAAACGAGGATCTGCATGGCAATGCGCCGGACAAGGCGGCCCTGGCGCTCTTGCTCATCGACGTGATCAATGACCTGGATTTTCCGGAGGGCGAGCAGATGCTCCAGCAGGCCTTGCCGATGGCCCGCCGCCTGGTTGAGCTCAAGCGGCAGGCCAGGGAGGCGGAAGTCCCGGTTGTGTACGTCAATGACAACTTCGGACGCTGGCGGTCCAACTTCAACGCCCAGGTGGAACACTGCCTGCAAGACGGCGTGCGCGGCCAGCCCCTGGCGAGGATGCTCATGCCCGGGTCTGAAGATTACTTCGTCCTCAAGCCCAAGCACTCGGGGTTCTTCTCGACAAGCCTGGACATCCTGCTGGAATACCTGGGCGCACGGACCCTCATCATCACCGGCATCGCGGGCAACAACTGCGTGCTGTTCACCGCGAATGACGCCTACATGAGGGACTTCCGCCTCTTCGTGCCGGCGGATTGCGTGGCGTCGAACACCGCCGAGGAGAACCGCGCTGCACTCGAGCAGATGCGGAAAGTGCTGAAGGCCGAGACCCGGCCCTCGACGGACCTCGATCTGCATGCCCTGGCCGAGAAACGCACCCGGTAATGCGGCCTTTCGGAACACCTGTCCGCCTTGGCCGTCAACCTCCTGGGTTTAACTCGCCAGGCTATTCCCGCGCACCTCGGGATGGGTCAGAATCAAAGGTCATGACCCGATACTCCAGGCATCAAGGGGCGCGCGGATGGACGGACGAACCTGGCGGTTGTTCCTGGTGGCTCTGGTTGCCGTTACGGTACGGTTCCCGGTGCGGGTGTTGGCCCAGGAGCACGATGCGATGAAGCATACGCCACGCGAGATGAACAAGCAGTTCCAGAAGGAGGACCTGGATGTCAAGGCGTTCGTCGCGCGTTTCGAGAACGATACGCGGGATATTTACGCGCAGCGCAAGCAGATCGTCTCGGCGATCGGCCTGCGTCCCGGCATGGGCGTTGCCGACATCGGCGCGGGGACGGGGCTGTACACGTTTCTATTCGCCGAGCAGGTCGGCCCGAAGGGCCAGGTCTATGCCGTGGACATCTCTCCTGCCTTCCTGGGTTACATCCGGAAACAGGTGAAGGAGCGTGGTCTGGAGGGTGTGGTCAAACCGACCCGCGGCGCGGACGGCACCACGAACCTGCCTCCGGCCTCGATCGACGTGGCCTTCATCTGTGCGACCTATCATCACTTCGAGCATCCCCAGAAGATTCTCTCGTCCATCCATCAAGCGCTTCGCCCGGGCGGCCGCCTGGTGCTCATCGACTTCGATCTTCACAAGGAAAGCGGTTCGCACGGCGGCCACCGCGCCCGGGCCGAGAAGGAAGTCTACTTCCGCGAGGTCCAGGCCGCGGGCTTCGGCCCGCCAAAGACGAATGACGCCGTGGCCCTGAAGGAGAACTTCTTCGCGGTGTTCGAAAAGGCTCCCGTTCCTCCGTCGCGTTGAGCACCGCATTGAATTCCCCATCGCCGTGATCGAAGTCGGGGACGGAGGCCTCACTCCAGCCGGATCCACAAGCTCCGGTCGACCATGGGCCTTCTGGATTTATATATCAGAGATATGTAATATTATTTGACTGTTCGGGGGGGGGCGAGTACACATTCGTACGCCCCCCTTTCACTCGCTTCTTGCACTAAAGAAAATTAAACAACCTTTTGTTCTCTTTTTTCTTGCAATAGCGATCCCTACCTGTTTACTTATGTCCGTACACCGTTCGGCCGAGTCTGTCGAAGACGCGTACATTCTTTGTCTTGTGAACCCGGTGTGCCGTGCTTTAGCCATCTGCAAGTCCTGACTGCCAGCACATCATATTGACGTGCAACGGGATGGGGCGTACGCGTAGCGAGCACACGGCCGGTTGGGATGATCCGAGCGAACTCCGAGCGGTGGAAATAGCCGCACGAGCGACGGGCGGGGCAACCAGCTCTCATCTCCCTGGCATGGGCCATGTCCGGAGCGAACCGGGTTGGTGCGCGCAGCCCGCTGCGCAGGCCCCATGGATGAAAGTGAGGCTCCGCGCCCTGAGCGGTTCCGTGATCCGCCTGCCTGACATGCGAGTGGTTGCCGAGCCCCGGAGACAGCCATCCGGGACCGAGGACTCGTGACAGTCCCCGCTCCGTCATCGCTTGCTTTGGAGGGTTTTTTTCGATGTGGCATCTCCTGAGCCCCTTCCGCAGGCAAGTTCGGACGAAACCAACGGCAGTTCGACGTTGCCGATGTCACCGGCCGCGGTGCACTCCCCTTGAGGAGCGCTCACTCATGTCCGTCACCCTGTCGGCGAGCGGGCCGCCTGTTCCGCTGGTGGGATCGCCGGTGATCTGGACGGCCGCGGCCAGCGGCGACGGGACATCGCCCGTTTACCAGTTCAGCGTCGGGCAGGCCGGTGGGGTCTCTCACGTGGTCCGCGACTTCAGCCCCACCAGTAGCTTCACCTGGAACCCCTTGCAAGAAGGCACCTATCACATCCAGGTGGTCGTCAAGGCGAGCTACGGCGCGTCCACCGCCGATCCCGGCAGTGCGAAGTACACGGCGCAGACCCGTATCGTGGGCAACAGCGCGGTGATCACACCGATGGCGAACCCGCTGGTTGCCCTGTACAGTGCCCCGCCCTCCTCCGGTGCCACCATGTACGTTCAGTTCGCCCAGCAAAGCACGTCGCCAGTCTGGCAAAGCACCTCCTCGCAAGCGATCGTACCCGGGGAGAGCACCAACTTCATCGTCGCCGGTATGCTGCCCAATACGACGTACCTCATGAGGCACGTCCTGGCCGATGGGACCACGTCCACTCCTATTACGTTCACCACCGGGAGCTTGCCAGCGGGCTTGACCTTCCCAACCTTCACCGAGCAGTTGCCACCGACCGCCGGTGCGGACCCGAGTCAGAACATGGTCTTCCACGCTGCGGTCGCGAACCAGTACACGACGATGCACAACGTCACAACACTGGCGACAGACCTGAACGGTAACGTGATCTGGTATTATGACCCGCTGGCCAGTAACTTCCCCGGCTATTCCACGAGCCTTGCGCCGGGGGGCAGGGTGATGATGCTCGGAGGCACGGCCGTTGGTGTTGCCGGCGGCTTTGACACGGTGCGGGTGGCCGACCTGGCCGGCGATACCCTGCACGAGACGAACATCTCCGCCGTCAACGCCGAGTTAGCCGCGATGGGGCAGCCGTCGATCATTGATTTCGACCACGAGGTCAAGTTGTTGCCCAATGGCGACACGGCCGTCCTGGCAAGCACTCAGAAGAAGGTCCTTTACAAGGGGCATCGCACGAAGTTCACCGGCGACATGGTGCTCGTGCTGGACCAGAACTTTCAGGTATCGTGGGTCTGGAACTCCTTTAACTGGCTGAAGACCAGCCGTCTGGGCACGGATGGCGAGGGACCGGGAGACTGGCTGCACGGCAACTCCGTGAGCTGGTCGCCCGCCGATGGAAACCTCATCGTCTTCCTGCGCGCCCAGGACTGGGTGATCAAGATCGACTACAGCAACGGCACGGGTGACGGCCACGTCGTCTGGAAGCTGGGCAAGGGCGGCAATTTTGACCTCAGGGGCACGGGCCCGGACTCCTGGTTCTCTCACCAGCACGACGTGAGTTACATCAACGATACGACCATCGTGCTCTTCGACGACGGGAACACCCGTCACAAGTCGAACCATAACGCGCATAGCCGCGGGCAGGAGCTGGTGCTCAACGAGCAAACGATGAAGGCGACCCTGGTGGTGAATGCCGACCTGGGCAACTACTCCGCCTTCCTCGGGAGTGCTCAACTACTCCCCAATGGGAACCTTGCCTTCACGTCCGGGGGCCAAGGGTCGAATGGTAATCTCTTCGGGCAGACCATCGAGGTGCTCCCCGATGGCACACAAACGTATGTGCAAAAGATGAAAGGCTACGAATACCGCTCGTACCTCGAGAGCAGCCTTTACTCGTGAGCCGTCCCCGGGTCTCCGTCGTCGACCCGCAGATCGTCGACGACGGCGCCCCGGCGCGAACCACCGGCGCCCGCACGCTGAGCAAGGCGAACCGGTCCGCTGCCGCGACGCCTGGACCGGAACCTGTCTGACGTTGATCCAGGGAGTCTATCTTACGCCCCCAACCCTCCCGGCTTCCGGGTTGCCATGTGCCTTGTTCCGTGCTAGGCTGCGTGCGTCAGGTTTCTGTTTTCCCTCCTACCGCGACGGCCGTAGTACCGCTGGGTACACGGCAGCGACTTCAAACGCAGCCTCGATCAAAATTGCCTGAGACTGAACCTGAGCCGTGATGAGCGCGGAGAACGCCCGCGCCGGGCTCGCTTGCTGCACAGAGACCCCGCAGAGCACTGGGATCTTGCCGAGAGGATCTTTGGCTTGCCGCACGCCGGGCACGGAGCACCTGTCCGTCTCAACCGATCGGCCGGCCGGCCGGCCTTGGTTCGCACCTGCCGTCCGCCGGTGACGGCCGTGTCGCAATCGGCCTGGCCAGCGGCGCTCACCCTGAGGCCAAGCAAGGTCATGAAAAGATCAACCGATGGATTGTCGATCCTGCTGCGCGGCACTTTCGTCATGGCCATTCTCGCTTCGGCAGCATGCGCCGCGGACCCGGAGGGGCCGGCCTCTGAAGCCCGGCCGCGCGAGGCCGGCCTTGCGCCCGTGGCGATGGTGCCCGCGGCGAACAGTCACAGGCTGTTCGTCGCCTGCGCCACAGCCCGGGCCGTGCTGGTCCTGGACCGGGATACCGGGAAATGGGTGCAGCGTATCGAGTTGCCTGACGCCCCATCGGGCCTGGCCCTGAGCGCCGACGGGTCAAGGCTATTCGTGACCTGCGGTGCCGCCGAGAGCCGCATCTGTTCCATCGATATAGCCCGGGGAACCGTGGCGAGTTGTTTGCCGGCCGGTCATGCGACGCGCAGCCCGGTGCTCGCGCCGGACGGCAAGCGGCTTTACGTCTGCGACCGATTCGACGACTGCGTGACGGTCCACGAACTGTCGCAAAAGTCCGAGCCCGTGCACATCGCCGTGCCGCGCCAGCCCATCGCGCTGGCGCTCACGACCGACGGCAAGACCCTGCTCATTGCCCATCACCTTCCGGACGGGCGTGCGGATCAAGGACCGGTCTCCGCGGGCGTGAGCGTGGTCGATCTTGCGACCCGCAAGGTCGCCGCACACCTCGCATTGCCGGCCGGCAGCGGGCTGCTCCGCGAGATCAACATCGCGCCCGATGGCCGGATCGCGGCCGTTTCGCACAACCTGGCGCACTTCAAGGTGCCCACGACGCAGGTCGATCGAGGCTGGATGAACACCGGTGCGCTCACACTCATCGACATACCCGCACGCGCGGTCATCAATACGGTGCTGCTGGACGAGGTGGACCGTGGCGCCGCGAATCCCTGGGCGATCGCCTGGACGGCCGACAGCCAGATCCTCGCGGTGAGTCACGCCGGAACGCACGACCTGAGCGTCATCGACGTGCCGGCCTTACTGGCCAGGCTCCGGAGCCTGACCGTGAAACCAGCACCGTCGCGTCACGAAAGCTTCCAGGCCGCCTCGCGCGTGGCCGCCGACGTGCCCAGCGACCTGGCCTTCCTGGTGGGCATTCGCAGGCGTGTGCCCCTGGCGGGCAACGGCCCGCGCTCGCTGGCAATCGCCGGTTCCCAGCTCTTCGCCGCGGGTTATTTTTCCGATACGGTCGAGCGCGTCGACCTCCGCGATGGGCCGCTGGAGCCTGTGACGATGGCGCAGGGACCTCCGCAAACGGCCTCACCGATCCGCCGCGGCGAGATGCTCTTCAACGATGCCACTCTCTCGTTCCAGGGCTGGCAGAGCTGTGCCAGTTGCCACTCGGACGACGCGCGGGTCGACGGCCTGAACTGGGACCTGCTCAACGACGGCATCGGCAACCCCAGGAACACCAAAAGCTTGCTCTGGGCGCATCGCACTCCGCCGGCGATGAGCAGTGGCGTGCGCGAGACCGCCGAGACCGCCGTGCGTGCCGGATTGAGCCATATCCTGTTCACGGTCCAGAGCGAGGACGTGCCGGCCGCCCTCGATGCCTACCTGCGCTCGCTGCAACCGCTGCCAAGCCCGACGCGGGTTCATGGCGCGCTTTCCCCCGCGGCCCGTCGGGGAGAAGCCCTCTTTCGTAGCCCGGAAACCGGCTGCGCGGGCTGCCACAGCGGGGGCCTGCGGACCGACATGCACGCTCACGACGTTGGAACCGCCGGGCCCTTCGACCAGGGCCGCACGCTCTTCGACACCCCGGCCCTCGTGGAGCTCTGGCGTACCGCCCCGTTCCTGCACGACGGCTCGTGCGTGAGCCTGCAAGAACTGCTCACCAGCCGCAACAGCGCCGATCGGCATGGACGGACATCGCACCTGAGCAAGCCCCAGATCGACGACCTTGTCGCATACCTGCTGTCGCTCTGAAGACGATACCTGGCCCTCCCTCCCCACCCGGTGAGCCATCCTCGGCCCGCACGCTTGCGGGCGCAACCCGTCTGGAAAAAGGTGCCGTTATGAAAGCTTATTCGATTCCTCATTTTCGTGGGCCGCGGACCCGTTCGCGGAAAATGCTGCGCGGTTGCGTCTGCTTCCTCGCGTGCCTCGGTTCCACGGTGGTGCTGGCCGCGGGCGATGCGGGGTCCGCCGTGCCAACCACGGCCGGCAAGACGCTGATCGAGCAGTCCCGCGCCGGACCGATGCGCGGAGTGACGGACGTCGTCTTCGCCGCGCGGAGGATGAACGAGACCGACGGGCACTGGTACGCCAACATCGGTTACTACGCGCACGACCCCGCGCGCAAGGCCTGGCGTGAGGGAGCGAGGCTTTACAAGTGGAGCCTGGCGACGGGCCAGCTCAGCACGCTGCTTGACGACCCGCGGGGCGGAGTGCGCGACCCTCAGGTCAGCTACGATGGCACGACCATCCTCTTCAGTTACCGCCGTGGGGGAACCGAAACGTACCACCTGTTCGAGATCGGCGCCGATGGCAAGGGCCTGCGCCAGCTCACCGAGGGCGACTTCGACGACTTCGAGCCGACTTACCTGCCCGGAGGCGACATCGTCTTCATATCGACCCGCTGCAAGCGCTGGGTCAACTGCTGGCTGACACAGGTGGCGATCATGCACCGTTGCGATCGCAAGGGCCGCAACATCCGTCCCATCTCCAGCAACAACGAACAGGACAACACACCCTGGCCGCTTGCCGACGGGCGAGTTCTCTACACCCGCTGGGAATACGTGGATCGCAGCCAGGTGGACTACCACCACCTCTGGACGGCGAATCCGGACGGCACTGCCCAGATGGTCTGGTTCGGCAACCAGCACCCGGGAACCGTGATGATTGACGCCAAGCCCATTCCCGGCTGCGACAAGGTGGTGGCGAGCTTCTCTCCCGGCCACGGCCAGCCCGAACATGCCGGGGCCATCTGCGTGGTCGATCCCCGGTCCGGGCCCGACCAGCCGGCCGCGGTGCGGCGAGTGAGCCGAGGCGATCAGTACTGCGACCCCTGGGCGTTCTCGGAAAACTGCTTCATGGCCGCGCTCGGAACGGAACTCGTGGTCATGAACGGCAAGGGCGAACAACAAACGCTCTTTCGCCTTCCCGATCAGGACGCGAAAGCCGGCATGCATCTGTACGAACCGCGTCCCCTGGCACCACGGCGCCGCGATGTGGTCATCGCGGACCGGGTCGAGCCAGGGGCGGCAACCGGGCGGCTGGCCCTGGCGAACATCTACCAGGGCCGCAACATGGAGGGTGTTCAGCCCGGAGACATCAGGTCGCTGCTGGTCCTGGAATCGCTCCCCATGCCCATCCATTACACCGGAGGCATGGAGCCGATCAGCTATGGCGGCACCTTCACGCTCGAGCGCATCGTGGGTACGGTCCCCGTGGAACCGGACGGATCGGCCTATCTGGAATTGCCCGCCCTGCGCAGCTTCTTCTTCGTCGCGCTGGACAGGAACCAGCTCTCGGTCAAGCGGATGCAGAGCTTTCTCACGGTTCAGCCGGGCGAGACTTCGAGCTGTGTCGGTTGTCACGAGCAACGCACGCGCACGCCCGACAACTCGTACGCTGCGTTGGCCTCGCTGGCCGTGCGCCGGCCTGCCAGCAAGATCGAGCCGGTTGCCGGCGTGCCCGAGGTGATCGACTACCCGCGCGACGTGCAGCCGGTTCTCGACGCCCTCTGCGTGCGCTGCCATGGTTATGAGCCCACCCCGGCGGGAGGCCCGCGGCCGGGGGGCTCATTCTCAGCGGCGATCACGGTCCGCTGTACAGTCAGAGCTACTACATGATGACGATCGCCAGGCTGTTCTCCGACGGCCGGAACATGCCCCGGAGCAACTACCCGCCGCGGCATCTCGGATCATCGGCTAGCCGGCTGCTCACGTTGCTGGGAGGAACTCACCACGGTGTCTCGGCCACGCCGCAGCAGAAGACGTTGCTCCGGCTCTGGATCGACTCGGGAGCCGCCTATCCCGGTACCTACGCCGCGCTGGGCACCGGCATGATCGGCAACTATGCCGAGAACAGCATGGTCAATGTCGATACGGACTGGCCCGCAACGCTTGCCGCGGCGCCGGTGTTCCAGAAGCGGTGCGCAGTCTGCCATGACCATCGCGGCCGCTCGCTGCCGAGAAGCCTTTGCGATGAGACGGGCGTCTCTTTCTGGCAGCCCAGGATGGGCGACCGGCGGCTGAACACCAGCCGGCACATCGTCTTCAACCTCTCCCGGCCCCAGAAGTCGCTCATGCTGCTCTCCCCCCTTGCCGGCTCCGGCGGCGGGTGGGAGCTCTGCCGCGACCCCAGGTCCGGGAAACCCGCGCCGGCCTTCGCCACAACGGCCGACCCGGATTACCAGAAACTGCTGGTCATGATCGCGGCGGGCAAGACCTACCTGGAGCAGGTCACGCGGTTCGACATGCCGGGCTTCCGTCCCCGCGTTGACTGGGTGCGCGAGATGAAGCGTTTCGGCATCCTCGACGCCGCGGTGACCGCAAGCGATCCGATCGACGTCTATGCCACGGAGCGAAAATACTGGCAGTCCCTCTGGTATGCCCGGCCGTGAGCCGGGACCCGACCGACCGGGGTTGCTGGGAGAGTATCGCCAGCGAGCGACGACTGGTACTCGCCGCAAGGAAAGACAATTCGCGCACCGCTCTCTGGAGCGCGACGCTCAGACCGTAGCCTCGGCCTTGCCGTTGACGGCTTGGTCGTGCAGGCCTTCCGTCGGTGCGACGGATTCGCTGAAGACGCCGATCTTGCGGTACTTCTGGTAACGGTTTTCGAGCAGGTCGTCGAGGTGGGTGGTCTTGAGCTCCCTGAGGTGGCGGAGCAGGAACGACTTCAGATTGGAAGTGGCCAGGCGATGGTCGCGGTGAGCGCCGCCGGGGGGTTCCGGGATGATCTCGTCGGCGATGCCAAAGCGCAGCAGGTCGCGGCTGGTAAACTTGAGCGCGGCGGCCGCCTTGGGGGCGTGCTCGCTCCCTTTCCAGAGGATCGACGCGCATCCTTCCGGGCTGATGACCGAATAATAGGTGTGCTGAAGCATGCCCAGCCGATCGCCCACGCCGATCCCGAGCGCTCCGCCGGACCCTCCCTCGCCAATTACCACGCAGACGATCGGCGTGCGGATCTGGCTCATCTCCATGAGGCTCTCGGCGATGATGGCCGCCTGTCCCCGCTCCTCGGCGGAGACTCCCGGGTAAGCCCCGGGGGTGTCGATGAACGAGATCACCGGCAGGCCGAGCTTGGCGGCCAGGCGCATCTTCAGCAGGGCCTTGCGATAGCCCTCGGGATGGGCGCAGCCGAAGTGGCAGGCGGTGCGCTCGGCGAGGTTCTTGCCTTTCTGGTGGCCGACGAACATGACCTTCAGGTCGTCAATGTGAGCCAGGCCGGTCACGATGGCCTTGTCGTCGCCGATGGCGCGGTCGCCATGCAGCTCCAGGAATTGCTCGAAAAGCAGGCCGAGGTAATCGCGTGTCTGGGGCCGTTGCGGGTGCCGTGAGACCTGGACGGTCTGCCACGCGTCGAGATGGGAATAGATCTCGCGCTTGAGGGCGGCCAGCTCGCGGCGCAGCCGGCGGATCTGCTCGCCGATCCTGGAGGTATCGCCCGCGCCGCGGCTCTTGGAGTACTGGGTTTCCATCTCGCCCAGGCGCGTTTCCATCTCGTAGATGGGCGCCTCGAAGGGCAACCGATGATCGCTGGGGCTCGGCATGAAAGGGGGATCCTCGGCCAGGGCCGGATCGCGGGATAATCCGTTCGCAGATCGTGAGCGAGTCGGGAGTTCGGTCCGCCTCGGGCATGGGCTCACCACGGTCCGGAGAGCTTCACCCTGAGATCAGACGCTTCAGAACAGTCCATTTCCGGGCGGGCTGGCGGCCGCGTCATCCTGGAAGATCCGAACCGACCGGAATCGTGTCAAGAACTCGTGCAGGCTGGCCAGCCGGTCCGCCGGCCGCTTCGTGATCATCTTCAGAACCAGGTCCGAGAATTCGGGGGTGACCAGATTGTTATGCATGGTCAGCGCCACCGGCCGTTCCTGTAAGTGCTTGTTCAGCAGCTCTTGCAGGGAATTGGCCCGGAACGGTGGACGACCGCACGCTAGTTCATAACAGGTGATACCGAAGCTGTAAATATCGGCGAGCGGCGTGGGCGGCTCACAACGAATCTGTTCGGGGGAGATATAGCTCGGAGTGCCCTGGCGCGGGATCTTGCCGCCAAAGAGCTTGCGGAAACCGGAAAACGGCCTCATGGCAAGCGCGTAATCAATCACGCGTGCCTCCCCGGACTTGTTCGCCAGGATGTTTTCAGGCTTCACGTCGCGGTGTGTCCAGCCCTTATCATGCATGTAAGCAATCGCCGCGGCCGCCTGTTCCAGGATGCGGTGTAGCTGCGTTTTGGGCAGGGGATAGACGGAGGGGCGGGCAATGGGAAGCTTCAGGTGGTAGCCTGGAAAAAAGTCCATCACGAAGTAGGGCTGCTCCGGGTCCTTGACATATTCGTGGACCCGGACAAGGTTTGGATGCCGCAGCTCCATGCCGATTCGGGCCTCGTTCTCGAAGGTCCTCCGCTCCTCACGATCCGCCGCGCGAGACGCCAGCAATTGCTTCAGCGCGAATCGCTTCTGGCTGGCCTCCTGGACGACCTCGATGACCATGGAAGTGGCGCCGGGGTGAATCACCCGGACCAGCCGGTAGCTCCCGATCTTGTCGTCGTTGATGGTACCGGAATCGGTTGCCACGGTTCACCTTTCGCCCTGAGACCGGGGGTTCACCCGCCGGCCGTCCCCGGGGCATTGCCCCTGGCATTTCCTACGATCCGTTCGTTTCCACAGGACCGCCATTCTAACAAAAACCGAAGGGGCACGGCAATTTGGGGATGAGCCGCAGCGCGCCAGGCCGAAAGTCCCCCTGCAAGCGTGCTCAAGCCTGTGCCCTCCGGTCACCGAACTAAGAGAAGAGAGGAACGGGTGCGCCCCCTCCACCGGATGGATAGGGAAAGGACGTGGACAGCGATGAACGGATTCCGGGATGCCGGGCGGAACGACACATACCGAGGGCCCACATACCGAGGGCCAGGCGCCAGGGCGCGCGATCTTGCCGTCTCCAGCCGCAGTCTGGCGATTGCGCAACTGCATGCCGTCCTGGAGCAGGGCGAGCCTTCCCTGGTGCTGCTGACCGGCGAATCGGGATCGGGCAAGTCCTGGGTCTGGCGCGGGCTCGTGGAGGAGCTGCCGAAAAACTGGCGCTGGGTCTCCGTGGACATGGCCGGAGAACTCGATGCGACCGGCTTCCTGTACCTGGTCTGTGAAGGACTGGAAATCGAGCCCAGGGGCCGCCTGGCCGAAGCGCGGATCGCTGTGGCACGAGAGCTCCAGGATGATGCCAGGTCGGGACGGCACTGTCTGCTGGTCATCGAAAACGCCCAGAACGCCCCGCCGCCGGTGCTCGATGAGCTACTGGCGCTGGCTCACGCCATGGAATCCGTGCAGGGCTCCGGCTTCGGCTACGGCTTCGGCGCCATGATCCTGGTCGGGCCGACCGAGCTTTCCCGGAAACTCATGGATCGCAGGCACGGCGGCCTGGCCACCCGGATCCAGAAGCACGTGCACCTGCTGCCCCTGGATCTTGACGAGTCGGTCGCCTTGATGCGCGGCCTGGGCGGCCAGATCCCGGTCGACCGCGAAACGCTGGACGGCCTGCACCGCGATGCCCGGGGCAACCCCCGGGTGCTCCTGAACCTGGCACGCCAGGCGCTCAGGGAGCGAGCTCCCACCGCCTTGCCCGGCGCGGCTGCGGCGGCGCCCGCACCGCCTGCCGAAGCGGCGCCCGGGCTGGACCGTCCGCGCAAGCCGCACACGTTGCCGCTGGCGGACGATTCCCGCACGGCACCGCAAGGGCCGACCTCGACACCGGCACCGGCATCGACGCTGTCGCTGGTTCCAAGCAGGCCGCCGCTCCGGGTTGAGGACGGGCTGATCGAGGTGGGCTGGGAGGGTAACCTCGAGGCCGAGGATGAAGCATTCCCCGAACCGCCTGAGGCCGGGGGGAACCGAGCGCACCGCCCCCTGCCCTGGTCGCTGAGGCCGGCGCGGGTCGCGCGGTCGAACCCGTCGACCTCGACGCCGAGGATCCGGCGAGCGAGCTCCCCAGCGAGGAGATGATCGAGGACCATTATGCGGCCCTTCAGGCCTGGACGGAGTGGGCGCGGAACCGCGACCGTCTGACTCCACCCACAGCGGCCGCGGACCGAGCAGCGCACGCCCGGCCGTCAACGCCTGCCGGGCCGGATGAGGACGAGTCCTCCCAGGAGACGCCGCCGGCCCAGATCCTGGGACTGAGGGCGGAGACCCCGCACGATCACGCACCGTATAGCCAGCTCTTCACGCGTCTCAGGCAGTCGCGGTGAGCAGCAGCACCGGGCGGCTTGTCTTATCCGGGCCGCGCCGGGCCGTGCCAGGCCGTGGCGGAGCGGCGTGCGTCCATGCGGCATCGCGCTGAGAAGCTTCCTGCCGGGCCAATGAAACGCAGGGTTCCATTGATGAAATGCACGAGCAAGGACCGAAAGGTTTCATAACGGTCCGGGCACGCCGTTATTCGACGTGCGGGTCCGTCATACGTGCCCTTCGAAAAGCAGGTGTCGCCACTTCGGTTCACCCCGGTGCTTCCGCGCCACCCTCTTCCCGGGAGGGCTGGCATCGATGACCCGCCGCAGCGAAACGATGTCGTGTCGTCGCACCCAGGGATCGATCGGAGTTGAGGTGGCACCTGCTTCTCTTCGCACGCCAGCTTTGAGCCCGCCGAGACCGTTCCCGTCCCCGAGCCCGCCGTCGCACAACCCACCGAAGCGCAACCGTGGCCGCCGTGGCATGCATGCCAAGATACCCAAGATGCCCAGGATGGCCAAGGCCGTCAACTCGGTGCGTCGGCGCTCCGCTGGGCATATCCTGCCTATCTGGACTTTCCGCGATTTCGTTCCCTCATGGGTCCGGCGGCAGGTCCTGGCAAACGCCGCGTCGGGACGTCGGCAGCGCCGGGGGTGTGTGGCAAAACGCCCGCGCCGGGGTGACTCGGCTTGGCGCATCCTCTGTTCCGGCGATAATCTGGCGAACCAAAGGAACTGACCCGCACCCGTTGCGCCGTATCCGCGGCGTCGGCGAGCGGCCACGGACTTCAGGACGGACCCCGCTTCCACCGATCCCGCGGCAGGGTCAGGATGGAGTTTCGCCCCGCCGCCGAGTTCACCGGGAACAGGCTGCACTGATTGACTGGATGATCTCAAGTGTCAGACTCTCCTGCTTCTCCCGCCAGGCCCAGGCTGCTGGTCTCACTGGCCACCTACAACGAAGCCGGCAATCTCAGGCCGCTCGTGCAGTCGATTCGCGAGTTCGCTCCGGAGTGTTCGATCCTGGTGATCGATGACAACTCACCCGACGGCACGGGTCGGATTGCCGACGAGCTGGCCGGCGCGCTGTCGTCGATTCAGGTGCTGCACCGGCCGGGCAAGCTGGGCCTGGGCACGGCGATGCTCGAGGCGGTCGGCTATGCGGTTCGCAACCAGTTCGACTACCTGCTGAACCTCGACGCCGACTTCAGCCATCCTCCCCGGTTCATTCCGGCCCTGGTGGACGGCATGCGCGAGTACGACGTGATGATCGGCTCACGCTACGTGCCCGGAGGTGGAGTCGAGGGCGGTTTCACGTTCAAGCGCAAGTTCATGAGCTCGGGCATCAACTGGTACGCCCGGCTGCTGCTGGGACTGAACAGCAAGGACAACAGCGGCGCCTTCCGCTGCTATCGCGTGAGCAAGCTGGCGGAGATCGACCTGACCCGGGTGCGGTCGCGCGGGTACTCGTTCCAGGAGGAGATTCTCTACTGGTGCAAGCGGGTCGGATGCCGGATCGGTGAGACCCCGATCCTCTTCGAGAACCGCCGCTCCGGCACCTCGAAGATCAACTCACGCGAGGCGGCCCTGGCGCTCTGGATCCTGCTCAGGCTGGGGGTGAGCCGGGTCCGCGGGTAGGGGTGGCGTCGTGCTGGTGCTCGTGCGCCGCGGCCGGTGGCAGAGTGATGGTGCCAGTGTGGGACGGTCGCCCGCGGCCGTACCGAGCCAGCCGAGGGCGGCTGGACCACATTCCAGGAGGCGAGGATCTATTAGCCCGGCTCCTGCTCGCGGACGGTCACGTAGATTTCCTGGCAGGTCTCGGCGATGCGCTCGCCCAGCCCCTGGTGCTTGGTCTCGAGCTGGCTGGAATACATTCCCAGGACCTTGCACAGGAAGGCGCCGTGGCAGTGGTCGGATTCGTGGGTCAACTGCTCGATCGACTCCTCGATCTGGTCGGCCAGGTAGAGCAGGAACTGGGCCTGTCCCTTGACCTCGGCCAGCGATCGCCTGAGCTCGGAGGATACGATGAAGCGGGGCGCGGATTCGAGCCCCTCGTCGAAGTCGTCGGCCGGGTCATCGTCGTCCCGCAGGGAAACGTCGTCGAGCATGCCATTGTTGGACGCGGTCATTCGTTTTCTCCGGAGCCGCTCGCGGACACGGGCGTGCTGACGATCTCCTCCAGCAGGGCGCACAGCTCGGTCATCATGCGAGCATTCTGACTTTCATGCCGCAGGCTGGCGGTGTGCATCTCGACCAGTTGCTTGATGAAGATGCGCGTGCCCGGGTCGGTCTCGTCGTGGAACCGCTCCACATCGGCGACGGCGGCGCGCACGAGGTAGTCCATGAACTGGAGCTGGCCGCGGATGGTCGTCGAGAGTCGAGCAAGTCGTGAGCGGTCCGTGGATTCCGCTGCTGCGGTGAGTTGAGGCATCCTGATCACGTCTCCGGACCATGGGGCCGGACACCTGAGCCGAGCGTCAGCGTCCGTGCGAGGGTGTTGGTCAGCACGCAGCTTCGGACTTGCCGCCGGCGGAACGGGCATGCCGGCACGAGCGGCCAGCGGCGAGCCTGGCATTCGAGCCACAGATTACTCCTCCGCTCCGCTTCACGCAACCTCAATGCGAAGTGCCCGGGAGGGCGGAAGGCGGGAAGGCCGGAAGGTGAGCCGCGGGCCGCGCGGCCGACTGTGAGCCGCCTGAGCGAAGGTGAATCTGGACGGGTTCCCGGCGGCGGCCATGCGAGCGCCGCGTTCGCGCCCTGACTGGTATCTTTCGGTTCCGGCGTGCGGTACAAGGGACAGAAGAGGCGTGGCGATCGCTGCCTCGCGGGGGAGTTCCCCGCCTGACCGGTCGCGCTGCGCGGGCGTTGGCCAGTTCGGAGAGCGGCAGACACGGACCCCCGAGCAAGGGGCAGCGCGCCCCGTCCATCGAGGTCCAGGTCGTCTGCCGTCACGGCCTTCTCCCGCGGGACCGCCCCGAGCGATCGATCTTCCCGAGGAGAACTGAATCATGAAGAGTGATCTGAACCGTCGCGAGCTGCTGCTGGCCGGCGGCGCCCTCTGGCTGGGTGCCGGTGCGTTCGGGCGCGCTCTGGGGGCATCCCAGGGAAGCACCAAGAAGGTCTTGTTCTTCACCAAGAGCTCCGGCTTTCCTCATTCCGTGGTGACCCGTGACAAGCAGGGGCACCCTGCTCTGGCGGAGCGCACACTCACGGAAATCGGCAAGGAGCACGGCTTCGAGGTGGTGGCCTCGAAGGATGGGACCCTCTTCGAGCCGGACAAGATCGGCGAGTGGGACGCGTTCGCCTTTTACACCACCGGGAACCTGAACCGGCCGGGCACCGATGGCACCCCGCCCCTCTCCAGCGACGGCGAGAAGGCGCTTTATGACGCCATCCGCGGGGGCAAGGGGTTCATCAGCATGCACTCCGCGACGGACTCGTTCGGCCATCACCCGCCGCGCAACAAGGGCGGCGAAGATCCGTTCGTGCAGATGATCGGCGGAGAGTTCGCGGGCCATGGCGCCCAGCAGAAGGTGACGATCGAGGTGGCGGATCCGCACTTCCCCGGCCTGGAGAAGGGCTTTGGCGAATCGGGCCAGTTCACGCTCAACGACGAATGGTACTCGCTGCGGAACCTGCCGGATGACCTGCACGTGATCCTCGTCCAGGTGACCAGCGGAATGCAGGGCCGCATGTACCAGCGGCCCAATTACCCCATGACCTGGGCGCGGTCGTTCGGCAAGGGCCGCGTCTTCTACACCTCGATGGGCCACCGCGAGGACGTCTGGGAAAACCCCAAGTACCAGGGCCTGCTGCTTGGCGCCCTGGGCTGGGCGACCGGCAAGGTGGACGCCAACATCGAGCCCAACATCAAGCAGGTCACGCCCGGATATAACGACTTCAAGGGCTGAGATCGAAGCCACCGCCGGGAACCTGTGCCAGGGGCAACCACGCCGAGGCGCGTCCCTGTCGAGGTTCCCGGCGCCTTTCTCCACATCTTGAAGATTTGATGTATCAGGGTGACAGACCGGAGACGTTGCTTTAAGATAGGATGCACAATGAATTTGGTTCTGGCATCTGGGATAAGCTGAGCTGAAACGGATCGTGCTGCCTCCGGGAAAGGCCGCCAGGGGCTGCGGGCGTATGTGCCACGTTCATCGGTTTGACACGGCTCCTGGAACTGCCTCGAGAAAGCCGCCGGGGGAAGGCACCGCCGGGCGAGCCTGGGATGACCGCGGGAGTCGCGTGATGGAGACCGCTGCGAACGCCAACGGCTACGACGAGAGCCGGAGGTACGACTGCATCGTGATCAGCGATCTGCACCTGGGCAGCGACGTCTGCCAGGCCAGACTGCTCGAGGAATTCCTCACCTGGGCCGTCGACCATTGCCGCGAGCTGGTCATCAACGGCGACATCTTCGACGACCTCAATTTCAAGCGGCTCACGAAGCGCCATTTCGCCTGCCTGAAGGTCATCCGCCGCAACACCGACCGCGACGATATTCGCCTGGTCTGGGTGCGCGGCAACCATGACGGCCCGGCCGATACGATCAGCCATATCGTGGGCGTTGATATCCTCGATGAATACGTCTATGATAACGGCGAGGTCCGGCTGCTGATCCTCCACGGCGACCAGTTTGACACGATCATCACCGACTATCCCTGGCTGACGGAGATTGCCTGCGGGATCTTCTATTTCATCCAGAAGTCCATGCCGCACCGCGCGGCACGGTGGATTCGCAGGATCACCAAGCGGTTTCAGCGGAACAGCGAGCTGATCATGCGGCGCGCCTCGGAATACGCCGCCGGCCGGGGCTTCCAGTACGTGACCTGCGGCCATACCCATCTGCCGCTGGCCGCCGAACACGAGGGCGTTCTCTATCTCAACAGCGGCAGCTGGATCGAGTCGCCCCCCTGCCCT
Source organism: uncultured Planctomycetaceae bacterium (assembly GCA_963833985.1). Classification (GTDB taxonomy): domain Bacteria; phylum Planctomycetota; class Planctomycetia; order Isosphaerales; family Isosphaeraceae; genus Aquisphaera. The sequence goes on along the minus strand of CAWIAD010000001.1, from coordinate 1,676,043 downwards.
TTCGTCGTCGTGCAGGGCGGCCAGGTCCGGCTCGAGGAATGGCCGCTGCCGCACCTGGCGGAGGGCGAAGAGGTGGGGGCGGCCCTGCCGGCGCCCGAGCCCGCTCCGCCGGCATTGCCGGCCCTGAACTGACCGCGCCGGCTCGGTCCTCCGGGCTGCCGCACACGGCCCGTGTCCCGCTCCGGCCGCCAGGCGCGTGGGTCTGGCCCGGGAATTGCCGCATTTCCGGGGCCGGCGGATGCGAGCCGGCGTGCGTGCCATGCGTCGAATGCCGGTCGCTGGCTTTCGGCCTCGTGAACCCAGGGAGGCAGCGCTCATGTCCACGACGCGTCAGGAACGGGACTCGATGGGCGAGATGGAGGTCCCCGGCGATGCCTATTATGGCGCCCAGACGGCGCGCGCCGCACGGAACTTTCAGATCAGCGGACTGCGCTTTCCGCGCAGCTTCATCCGGGCGCTGGGCCTGATCAAGAAGTCTGCCGCGGCCGTGAACGTGGAGCTGGGCTTGCTGGCTCCCGAGCTCGGCGCCGTCATCCAGGAAGCCGCCGCCGGGGTCGCGGCCGGCGCTCATGATGACCAGTTCGTGCTGGACATCTTCCAGACCGGCAGCGGCACTTCCACCAACATGAATGCCAACGAGGTCATCGCCGGCGTCGCCAACGAGAAGCTGAGGGGCGTGCGCGGAGGGCGTGCGCCCGTCCATCCCAACGACTCGGTGAACATGGGGCAGTCGTCCAACGACGTGATCCCCACGGCCATCCACCTGGCGGCGGTGGAGTCGATCCAGCAGCATTTGCTACCGGCGCTTGCGCGGTTGCAGGACCGCCTGGAGGAACGGGCCCGGGCCCTGGATCCCGTGGTGAAGATCGGCCGCACGCATCTTCAGGACGCCGTGCCGATCCGCCTGGGGCAGGAATTCTCGGGCTACGCGGCCCAGGTTGCCCAGGGCGCGGGCCGCGTACAGCGCGCGCTGGGATCGCTGCTCGAGCTTCCCATTGGCGGCACGGCCGTGGGCACGGGCATCAACACGCACCCCGACTTCCCGGGACGGATCATCGCGGCGCTGGCCAGCGCGACGGGCTTGCCGCTCCGGCCGGCCGGCAACGCCTTCGAGAGCCTGGCCCAGCGCGATGCGGCCGTGGAAGCCTCCGGCACGCTCAGGACCGTGGCCGTCAGCCTGTCGTGCATTGCCAACAATCTCCGACTTCTTGGTTCAGGACCGCGCTGCGGCATCGGTGAGATCCGGATCCCCGAGCTGCAACCCGGCAGCTCGATCATGCCCGGCAAGGTCAACCCCGTCATCCCGGAGGCGGTCATGATGGCCGCCGCGCAGGTGGTGGGAAACGATGCCACGATCGCCTGGGCGGGGGCGCTGGGGTCTAACTTCGAGCTCAACGTGATGATGCCAGTCATCGCGTACAACCTGCTCCAGTCGATCGACCTGCTGGCCGGCGCGGCCGAACACTTGTGTGCGAAATGCGTTGATGCCAGCGAGTTTCTGGCAAGCCAGCAGCACGAGGGGGTGGTTCGCATCGAGGCGGATCGGGTGCGCTGCGAGGAACACGTGGAGAAAAGCCTGGCAATGTGTACGGCACTGGCGCCCCGAATTGGGTATGATGGAGCAGCCGCGATCGCGAAGGCGGCCTACCGTTCGGGCCGGACCATTCGGGAGATCGCACTGGAGCTCGTGGGGCACAGTCCGCGGCAAATCGCAGACCGGCTGGGCCAAGCTGAACTCGCAGCCGCGCTGGAGCAGCGCGGCGGGTATCCGGAAGCGAGCGAGCTGGAAGGGTTGCTCGATCCTTACGGTCAGACGGTTCGCGGCGCCGGCTCGCAAGGGGGTACAGGCGGATGATCGAGGAGAACGAGGAGATCAACCTGGAGACCGCTCATCTCGAGGAGGTGATCGAATCGCCGCCGCCGACACAGCCGGTCGTCGTGATCCACTACCGCTCGCGCGGCATTCCCTGGTACCTGGTCTTGCCGGTGGTTGTCCTGGTCCCCCTGGGGTCGCTGGCGATGTATTACCGGGGCACCGCCCGGGCCCGTCGCGCGCTGCCTCCGCCCGTCGTCTCCAGGCCGGCGGCGGCCAGCCAGGTGGAGGCCACGCCGGTGGAAACCGCCCTGGTCGTTTCGACCGCCGGAAACCCGGGCGCGAGCAAGCCCACGGACGGTGGCATGCCGCTGGCCCTCAACTCACTGCCAAGATCGGCGGACTTCCTGTCGCTCGACACGCCTGGCACCGGGCTTCCTGCCGCGCTGGCATCCGCCGGGAAACCGGCCGGCTCACCAGCAGCGGCCCTGGAATCCGCGGTGAATCCCGGAACGGCCGCATCCTCCTCCTCCCTTCCAGCGACTGCCGGGCCAGCCCCGGCGGCGGAGCCCGGCAAGACGGAACTCGTGGCCGCGACCACGAGCCGGCCAGCCGCCAGGCCGGCGGTGACGGTCGGCTTCTCCATTCCTGCCTCCGATGCAAGTCCATTCGACGAGCTGCCGGTTTCGCGGGCGCCGCTGACCGGGATCGCGGAAAGCGCGGAGGCCGTCGCGGGTAGCGAACCGGCCGGCGGAGAGATGACGCCGGATCTCAGGCAGGAACCAACGCGTGAGGAGCTCATCCGCGACATCCAGGCCGAGGCGGCCGGCAAGAAAGCCGAGCTGAGCCAGCTCCGGAGCATCAAGGACCACGCCCGCGAGGCACTCGATGCGCAGGCCCAGGCGCGCGTCGAGGACGAGCGGGCGGCTTTCCACCGCGAGCTGCGCGAGGCGATCAGGCTCGGCGGGCGATCCGCTTCGCTGGAGATCGAAAGCCTGTGCAACCGCTACGGCCGGAACTACAGCGACGACCTCCGTTCCAAGGCCAAGTATCTGCTGTCCCACTTCGGCGGCAAGATGACACGTGAAGGCAAGGTGCGGCTGCTGCGCCGCTACGGCATACCCGAGGCGGGCATTCTCGACTTCATCGCCAACGAGATTCACTATCACACGGTGAATTCCCGCAACGGCCCGCGAGACTCCTCCGAGGTGCGTGTGGATGCGGCCAGACAGCTTCTGAATATCAAGCTGGTGAAGGACAACGCCGTGGCGTCCAAGGCACTTCCCGCGCAGCGCGTGCGGCCGTCCGGATCCACCGCGGCCGCCATGCCGCCAGGACTCAATCGGGCCCGGTGAGCACGGTTCACCGCGCGGGTCGGTTCCCTCTTTCGGCCGCCCCTTTTTTCTCTGGACTTTTGAATCGGGATGAATTCATGCGTTTGGTGCAATGCCTGGCCCCGTTGTTGGCGACGATCACCTGGCTGGCAACGGCGGTGACGGCAGGGCGGTGCGATGAGGTTGACGCCGCCTTGAAGATAGGGACGAAGCTGCTGGCGGAGGGTGACCGGCTGGCCGACGCCGGCAAGCCGGCCGAGGCAGTCATGCGCTACAAGAGCGCCTTCGAGCAGCTCTTGCCGCGGCTCCGCAAGATCCCGTTCAAGCACGAGGTGAAGCGGGACGTCACCAAGCGCGATCAGCTCAAGGCCATGCTCATCAAGGAATTCGAGGAGGATCAGACGCCCGAGGAGTTCTACGCCAACGAGATGGCCATGAAGGCGTTCGGCCTGATCCCGCGCTCGCTCGACCTGAAAGCGCTCATGGTACAGGTCTACTCCGAGGAGATCGCCGCGTTCTACGACCCCAAGACCGAGACGATGCACCTGATCGAGGAGCCTGAGTCGAAGACCAAGGAAAAGCCCACACTTCTGGAGCGGCTCTTCGGCAAGCACGAGGGATTCGACAAGGACGAGAACAAGACCGTGATCGCCCATGAGCTGACCCACGCCCTTGCGGACCAGCACTACGATCTGGAGCGGCTCCAGGACGACGCCAAGCACGACGATGACCGTGCGCTGGCGGTCTCGGCGCTCATCGAGGGCGAGGCGACCCTGGCCATGATGGGAGCGGGCATGGACGACTGGGACGGCTCCAAGATCGTCCAGATGCCCGCCGCCGACCTCGACCGCGGCCTGAGCCTGATGAGCCCGTTCCTGTCGATCATCGGCGGGGGCAAGACCATGCGGACCGCGCCGCCGATCGTCGCCGAGAGCATGATCTTCCCCTACCTCCGCGGCATGGTCTTCTGCGCCACACTGGCGAACCGGGGCGGTTGGAAATCCGTGGACGAGGCGTATCGCCGTCCCCCTGTCTCCACCGAGCAGATCATCCATCCCGAGAAGTACCTGGCCAAGCTGGATCTGCCCATGATACTGGACCTGGGCAAGCTGACGCCCGGCGCGCCCTGGAAAGAGCTGGGACGGAACGTGCTCGGTGAGCTTCAGACTTCGGTGCTGCTGGGCCGCTCCGGCGCGAAGGCCGCCGCCGGCTGGGACGGTGATCGCTACGCGGTATTCGAGACGCCCGAGAAGAAGCTCGGCCTGGTCTGGCTTTCCACCTGGGACAGTGAGGCAGACGCCCGGGAGTTCGCCGAGTCCTACACCCGCTACCAGACCCGGCGGATGGGCAAGACCGCATTCCAGCCGGAGCGGATTCCCGACTCGCTCTGGCGCTGTACCGACAACGTCTGCCGGGTCGTGGAACGGCGCGGCAGCGACGTGGCCGTCGTGGAGGGCTTCCCCCCTGCCGCGACCGAGAGCCTGCTCGAGAGTGCCTTCAAGGCCACCAGGAGCGAGTTCCGCCTTCCAGCTCAGAAAGATCAGAACGACAAGCCCGCAGCCAGGTGATCGTTCGTCAGATGCAGATTCGTGTTGATGTCGGTGACAGGACCCTCCTTGCAGGAGCCGGAATGATGAGACGATCGCTCCGTGTTCGCTCCGTACTGCTGTTCGCGGCCAGTACCTGCATCCTGGGCGCCGGAGAAGCCCTGGCCCAGGGCTCCGATCCCTTCCGTGTGCCCCCGCAGACGGGCGCCCCGGCCAGGGACCCGGCCGCCAGGACCGACGCTTCCAAGTCACTCGCCGCGGACGGCAAGCAGGAGCCCGAGCAGGTCGTTCGAAGCCTCCAGGAATGGCAGAGGCTGCTCACGCCGCAGCAGTTCATGGTCACCCGGATGAAGGACACCGAGCAGCCATTCTCGGGCAAGTACTCCACCGGACATTTCAAGGGAACCTTCGTCTGCGTCTGCTGCGGGGCCAAGCTGTTCGACGCGCGGCACAAGTTCGACTCGGGTACCGGGTGGCCCAGCTTCTGGCGTCCGGTCAGCAACAAGGCCGTGGTCACCGCCTGGGATTACAGCGACCCCGCCGAAGCCCGTGTCGAGGTCATGTGCAAACGCTGTGGGGCCCATCTCGGGCACGTCTTCCAGGACGGCCCGCCACCCACGGGCCTGCGCTATTGCATGAACTCGGTGGCGCTTTCACTGGAGACAGACGGCAAGAAGCCAGCCGCGGCGCCGAAGACCAGTCGCCCGGCGTCCGCCAGGATGTCCAGGAACCGCCCGCAACCGGCTGCCAGCGTGTCACGAAAGACGGGGCCAGCGGCGGAACAGCCGACACCGAAGTCGTAAGCTCGGCCTCGGAGCGCCACGCGGGTTCCTGCTCCATCCGGTTACCGGCGTCGCGGGACGTGCTCGGTTGCCCACGAGATGAGGTCGCGCGCGTAGCGCGTGGGATCAGGGTCGAATTCCAGGGTGTGGTGGCCCTCGGGATACTCGATGACCTGCCGGTCGTGTGCTGCCAGTTTCTGAAAGTACTCCAGCGTGCGTGCGTTATCGACGATGCGGTCGTGCCCGGCCAGCATCAGCAGTGCCGGCTGTGACACCCGCCGGGTCACCCGCCTGAGCTGCCTGTCAATGAAGAAGCTGGCCGCAAGCAGCCCCGCGGTGCCCTGGCGCAAGCTCAGAGGGTCGGACGCGATGAATGCCTGGGCATCGGGATTGGCCGTGAACAGGGCGGGGTCGGACAGTGGAATCGGAAACAGCTTGCGGCGATTGGTCAGCAGCGACCAGGCGATCTGAAACTTCTCTCGCGTGGAGACGCCCACCCGCGGCGTCAGCCCCGGGCAAACCAGAGCCATGCCGTCGACCAGCTCGGGATGGCGGGCCGCCACGATGAGCGCCAGCTTCGCCCCCCAGCTGATGCCCGCCAGCACGATCGGTACCTCGGCCTGCTCGGCACGCAGAGAGTGGAGCCACTCGGTGATGTCCTGGACCAGCCGCCTTCCGCCCGGCGCATGGCCGCGATCGCGCTGGTTCGGTCCGGAACCGCGGCGGTCGGGAAACGAGGCATGGTAGCCCGCGGCCGCCAAGCTGCGGCCCAGGGAATGGTACCAGCCGGAGTGGCTCTGCACTCCATGGAGGACCACGATCCTTCCACAAGCTGGAATCGTCGGGGGCCAGACCGCCACGTGGAACGGGTAGCCGTCGGAGGCCTGAAAGGTCCGGGACTGCCATGTCGATTCCATGCATGCTTCAGTCATAGATCATCTCATGTCGCTTGGTGACCATCCGCTCCAGCGCCGGGGTGTCTATGGAGACGCCAAGACCGGGACCCGTGAGCGGCGAGGCATAGCCTCCGTAGCCGAAGGTCAGGTCTTCGCGGGTGACGTTGCTGCGTAGGATGTGCCGGTCATACGAACCTTCGACCCAGCGCAGGCCGCTGACGCGGCTGGCCACTTGCCGGCCCGCGGCGGAGAGGATGGCCGTCTCTCCGGGATGGCAGCCAAGCTGCACGCCCAGCCCGGAGTCGCCGGGCCAGGCCGATGATCCGCAGACTGGGAAGGATGCCTCCGCACTTCGACAACCGGACGTTGAACAGGTCGGCTGTGCCTTCTCGCACCGCGGCGACCGCGTCCGGATAGCCGCAGAGCGATTCGTCGAGCATGACGGGCACACCGAGCCGGCGTCGCAGCGCGGCGAGCTTCTGGACCTCGGCATGCGGCACGGGCTGCTCGATGGCCTCGATGGAGTACCGCGCCAGCGGCCGCACCCGCTCCAGCAGTTCCTCGGCGCTCCAGGCCTCGTTGGCGTCCAGCACGAGGTCCACTTTCGGACCCAGCATCCAGCGAAACCAGCGCACTCGCCTGACGTCATCCTGCCCCGCCACACCGACCTTCGCCTTCACGTTGCCAAAAGCGTAGACATAAAACTTGAATGCCGAGCGCAGCTCCTGAAACCGCGTATCGGCCGTGATCGCCGTGCCGTAGCGGACTTTCCGGGGTCTGGGGAAGGAAACCAGGCCGGGCACATCGGCCAGTTCCACGGCGCGTCCCACGGGCTCGCCAAAGTGGCGTCCATAGGCGTCCAGCACCGCCAGCTCCAGTGCGCAGTGCGCCGCGTTGCCGGCCATGCCGCGGGAATCGGCATCGTTCTCAGGAACCGTCAGCGTCTTCAGGCGGTCCACAACCTCGGCGAAATTCCCAGGGCGGCCGATCCTGCGCGCCCAGTCCTGGCCGCTCAGCGTGGCGAACGTGGATTCGATGGTCTCGCCGGTCACGTAGCTGCGAGGAACACCCTCGCCATAGCCCTCTTGCCCCCCGGCCAACTCCACCCGCACCACCAGGTTCTCGCTGTCGCTGCGGCTGTGCGAGGCGTGCTTGACCACTTTCTTGAGCGGCACGTGGACGCCCAGCAGATCAATCCGCCGGATACGGGGCGACGAGCCAGCCAGGGTTGGCACCGACGGCATCACCTTTGACAGGATCTTCAATCGCGAATCCTCCATCCTTGAGCGCATCTTGCCAGCACGTGACTCCAGCGTGAACGTGAGCCGCGGCATTAGTTGAACCGTTCGTTCAAAGCTCACGCCAGAAAGAACAGAAGGCCAATCGCCGCCAGGATCAGGCCGCTCAGGAGTCCGAGCGCCGGCTCCCACGACCACGACCACGACCTGGCGGAGAGCAACGTCGATTTCAGCCGGGAGGCCAGCAGCCCCGCGCCCACGAGCACCACGGCCATGCCTGCGCCAAACGCCACCACCAGGGCAACGCCGGCGGCCAGCCGGCCGATCGCCGCGGAGAGCACCAGCAGCCCGACGGCATCCCAGCAAGGTACCATCCCGCCGGCCAGCCCGAGCGCCACCAGGCTCATCGCAGAGATCGGGCCCCCGACACGCGAGTCCTGGCCGTGATGATCTTCCCAGCCACCCAGATGGCGTCCGATTCTCCAGAACCCGCCGGCCGCTATCACGAACCCGGCGATTTGCATGAGCTGCCGGTGCAGCGCGGCAACCCGCGAGGCACCGGTCACCCAGAGGACCGCGGCAATCACCAGCACGCTTCCCGTGTGAGCCATGGTCGTCACCAGTCCCAGGAGCGCGGGTTGATACCAGTACGCCTGCGGCTGGAGGCTCACCGCCGAGACCAGGGTCTTGCCGTGGCCGGGTTGCAGCGAATGCAGCGCACCCAGACCCGCGGCCACGAGCAGCAGGCTGATCCAGGACTGGCGGGTCGCTCCGTCCAGCAGCAGCGGGAGCCGGGAAGACCAGCTGGAACCGACAGGCGCTTGCCCGCTCTCGACACTGGTGGGGGTACTGGCGTCTTCCTCCAGAGGAGTAACGACCGGCGCGGCCACGGCCGCAGGCGATCCGGAGTCGTCGTTCCCGGTCGCTTCGAACCGGACCTGCACCTGCCGCGTTCTGCGCTCCTCCTCGTCGCCCAGCTGCCAGAGGGGCTGAATGGCAATCTCCTCCACGTTCTCCGGCAGTGCATCGCCATGAATCCGCACGCCGTCACGGCCGCGAACCGCGAGCCGGCTGGTTCCCTCGCTCGAGGCGTAGTTGGTGTCGTGCACAGACAGCCGGCCGCGCCGGGGCAGGCTTGCCTGGAAGTGAAAGGTGTATCGCGGATGCTCCTCGACGACGAGGTCGTACCCGCGCACGGACAGATCGAGCGGCTCACCAGCACAGCGGACCAGGAAACCCTTGGCGTCGAGCGGACCGGTCACCTGGCCGTAACGAGCCAGCCACTGCGAGCGTTCGGCGCCCGGCATGGGCCCGATCAGGGTGCGCAGGTCCTGCGTGAGCGTGAGCTCCGTGAGGCTCACCTCGTAATCGATCTCCAGGACACCAGGGCGAACAGTCACCTGGGTCGATCGGTCCACCCGCTGGTTCGGGATGTCGTGGGGCCACGCCCGAGGGCAGACACCGCCAGACATCAGCACCATGATCACGGCAAGGCGAGCCGCTGGCGGCGGGTCTGGGGCCAGGGGGGTCGGAAGCTCAATTGTAATACTTCTGAAGCGCCTTGGTTACCACGTAGATCACCACGCTCTTGCTCACCGGCTTGGCCAGGACACAGAAGGCATGCTCGGACAGGGCGCGCCGCAGCAAGTTGTCGTCAAGGTCGGCGGAGATCAGGATGGCGGGAATCACGCCCTTGATCTGGCGGACGATGGCGATGGTCTCAAGACCGGAGAGACGCGGCAGGTGCATGTCCATGAGCGCGAGATGAACCTCGTGGTCCTGGACGATATCGATCGCTTCCTCTCCACTCTCGGCAAGGAGCGTGCGAAAGCCTTCCGGCTCGAAGACGTCGCGCAGCGTCTCACGCGCGGCCGGGTCGTCGTCGGTGATGAGAATGGAGTATGGCTGAAGCTCAGGCATGGCAGGCACACTCACACCTGGTCGATCAGGTTCAGCGATCCGGGGCAGGACCATCCTGTGCGGGGCTGACACGACCCGCCACGGCAAAACTGCTCATTTCACGGATCGCTTTATTGACTCGTACAAAGAAGCTGGCATGCAACCCTTGGGCCGAACTTTATCGCAGCTTGCTTACCACTCGTATCAATCGTAGCATCTCATTGCTAGGTTTGTTGTTAAAGCGAAACATCGAGATCGGTTTCGACGCTGGCCCACCCGGTGCACTGCACGCTTTCGCGTCACATTGGCAGTCAGCGAGTCGTCGTCTGGCGGGAACCGGCCTGGGCGGCCGCCGTGCCCGGGGCTGCGCCTGCCGCGCGTGCGAGCCGTGAGAGCAGTCCTTTGGGAGCGCCCCAGCGCCTGTCGGGATCGAACGTGTCGGCGGCGGCCAGTTCCGCGGGGTTCGGATTCAGGTCGCGGTAGATGTAGCGCTCAATCAGTTCACCGGTCTTCGTGTTCGCCGCCGAGACAAGGGCCGGCATGAACGTGCGGTCGTCCAGGTACACCTTCCAGGTCTCGCCCTTCGGTGTGACCCGTTCCACCAGGTGGCAAGGCTCGCTCAGCCCCGGAGGACGCTCAAGGCCCTTGTAGACAAGCTTGCCGTCCGCGGCGTCGGGTGTATTCCTCGGCTCAAGGAACTTGAACAGGTTCTCAAATATGGTATCGAATCCAGCCTCGGTGATCGGATGGCGGCTGCTCTTGAGAACCAGCGGGCTATCCACAGGCAGCGTCATGCGCGGGATCGGCAAGGCGGAATTGCCGGAGTTCACGTACATCATGCGGTTGTTGATCGCGGCCGAGTAGATGACCTCACGTCCCTGGCTTGGGCCCTTGGTCCATTGCAGGAGGACCGCCTTGGGCTTGCGGCGGATGTTCAGGACCACGTCTTCTTCGGGTTGGAGTGTTGCGCCGACGCGTTCCACCCGCGTGATGTTCACGCGGTAAGTGGAGAGCGCATCGAGCCGCTCCCGGGCCGTGGTCAAAACTTCCTGGAGCTGCCGTTCCCGGTCGGTCGAGCGTTGTGCCGCAGCGAGATCGACACGCTCGCGAGCCTCGCCGGCTGCGCGCGGCGGTGCAGGCCGGGCAGGTCTGGCGGCTCGCTCGCCCGACCCGGACGCGCCACGTTTCCAGTTGCCCGTGGAGGTGGATGCGAGCATCGGCCCGGCGGTGTCGACGGGATCCTTCAGCGTGGGCAAGCTTTCCGGCCGTCCCAGCGTCACCCGGATGCTGGTGTCGCCCGTACGTGCACGGTTCCTCCGGGTCGTGGCGGCTTTTTCCTGTTCGGACTCGCGCTGGGCCACCAGGTCGGCGGCGGGATCCTCGGCGACCGCTTGTGTACGGCGCGATTTTGCCTGGTTGTCGGCAAGCTGCTCGTCGCTTTCGAGCTGGGCCCGTGCGGCCGTGCCCGTATCGGCATAGAGGTCATATCCCGGCGTCGTGGTCGCCGGTCCAGACCGCTTCCACAAGGCGCTGGAGAGGCTGGTTCCGGCCTGGCCCAGGCTGCTCCAGCCGGCACAGCCGGCGACCAGGCCCAGGGGCAACATCGACAGCCCGAGCGCGATCATTCGTCGGCAGCATGCTGTGCGATTGCTGAGTTCTGTCGCCGTTTTCATGGAGATGGGTTCCCCCTCACTGGGGATACACCGGTCAGCCGACCGGGTGGGCCTCACGCCGTGGCCTTTCCCCGCCTACCGCGAGCCTCTTCCGCGGCCAGGCAGGTCAGCACCGGGAGAGAAGCCGCCACGACTTGCAAGCAACGGCCCAAGCAAGCAGAGTGGGCCATCACGTGGACTGGTCGCGACACTCCCGCGATCGCCCGGTTACCACAACACGCCGATCACCGCAAGTGGAACCTGGTCAAGGCATCTGCCCGGCTCGTGTGCCGGCAGGGCTGGCTCCCTTCTGCCACGTCGCCGAGGCGAGCCTGGCAAGCCTGACCCGCTTGCGTCGCCACGTTCACGAGCCCGAAGGTTCGCAATGCTCGAACGTGTGGATCGCGTCGAGGTCGGGGATCAGGTGCGGTTGCTTATACTGTTCGACGGTTCCCCCGCTTCGCGCTAACCGGCGCCTCTGGAATTCCAGCCAGGATCCGTCTGGCAGTCGGATGGTGCGGACTGGGTCAAGTCTGCGGGTGTCGCGCCGGTTGGCGTATTCGATGTTCTGCGTGCGCAACTGCTCGTCCACGGCCTGGGCGAGTTTTGCCGGAGCAGCCGGGTCCGCCAGGTCGGCACTCTCGACCAGCAAACAGTAATAGGGTGGCTCGCTCCACGCCGGCAACAGCAGGTAAGACCGCAACCGCTGGGCGGTGACCCGCTGGGCTTCCTCCACCGCGGCGATGACCTGGTGCTCCGAGAGCTTCTCGCCGTTGAGGCTGGAGAAGTGCGACCCCTTGTTGAGGAACTCCAGCAGTGGCGCACGGCCATGGAAGCCCACGCAGCGCACCAGGTCGTGGATGTTATAGCGGTAGAGCCCGCCGGCGGTCGTGAGTACGATGAAGTAGCATTGACCCTCGACCAAGTCGACGGCCGCGACGGTCTCTGGCGTCTCGCTCGCCGCCTGATCTTCCGGGATGAACTCGAAGAAATGATGGCGGATATCGAGGATGCCGGCCGGCGTGCCGTCCTCGACCGGAATGGTCATCCGGCCTTCGGACGCGATCAGCCCCACGTCGCGCACGGGCTTGTCACCGAACATCTCGGGGAACCCGCAGAGGTAGGCCTTCATGGTGCCGCCCATCCAGCTCGACAGGAACTCCAGGTTCGGCCAGTAATCTCGGGGCAGGAGCCGGCCGGTTTCTTTGACGATGCTCTCGAGCCGCCTTGCGTGGGCCCTGCGTTTCATGCCCGAGCGGAACCGCAGGGCGCGGCGGATCGGCTCAGGGATGTCCCATTTCGGCGACAGGGTGCCGTCGTGCAGGTCGCGGATCAGGGTCTCTTTCTCGCGGTCGCCCAGCCGCACCATGGCCAGGACCGTACTCGGGTTCGCGGCAATGATGGTGCCCAGGTTGCGGTAAACGGAAAACCGCAGCGCTACGTAGTACTTCGATTCGATGTCCTTGATGCGCGAGCCGGCCACCGGCATGCAGTAGACGCTGCGAACCATCGGGTTCTGCATGGACGCGGTCAGCCCGGTGATCGCGCCGCAGGGAATGCCGGCGGGGGTGAAGCTGTCCTTCCAGTCGCTGGCGATCTGGAGGATCGGGCGCAATCCCCAACGGAGGATCTCCCGGTGAGCATCGAAGGCCTGGATGCCCCAGATGGTCCAGCCTTCCCGGTAGTTCTCCAGTGCTTGCCGGGTGACCGGGATCGTCTTGGGACGGCTGGTCGTGCCCGAGGTCATGGCGAACATCAGCACTTTCGTGCCCGCCGCGAAGAGCGCCTCGGTATCGCCCTGGCGGACGCGGTCGATATACGGCTCGTGGCGCTCGTAGCCGCTGATGGGCACCTGCCGCTGGAAGTCTTGCACCGTGCGGATCGCGGCGAAGTGATGATCGCGGCCGAACTGGCTGCCGGAGTTCCGGGCCACCTGCTGGAGCACGAGCCGCTGCTGGATCTCGGCGGTCTGGTGTGTTTCGTTGAGGAAGCGGCGCGCCAGCCGGCGTGCGCGGGCGACCACGGGCTGCCCGAGAACCCAGCTGACGGTTTTCAACATGGCTCTGCACCTGGTAGAGAGGCGGTCAGGTCGTCGCCGGGGCCGCGGTGCTCGCCACGAGCCTGCCAGCACCGACCGAGCGTACCGGCTCGGTAGAGTAAACCGAGACCGCCACCTGCGTCAGGCTCGTCACGGCAGAATGGATGGGGCGGCGCGGTGCGTGCTCCTCGAGGAAGCGGGTGATCCGCGCCGCGTAGGCTTCCGGTTCGCACTCCCGGCAGCGGTTATGCTTGGCCGCGGGCACGAGCCACAACTCCTTGGGCTCACGGGCATGCTCGAAGAGAGCACGCGCGATCTCGGGGCCAATGTACACGTCCTGGGCGCCGTGGATTGCCAGCCAGGGCCGCGGAGAAAGCCGCCGGGCAGCCGTCTCGATGTCGGGGAACCGGCAATTGAGCCGGCGCTGCGAGCCCCGCAGACTGATCCAGCCCAGCATGTCATACAGCCAGCCGGGGAAGAGTGAGAGCAACAGCTTGCTCTGCACGAAGATGGCGGCCCAGCGGTACATGTAGGCGGTGATCGTGCCGCGTGTGGGAAACGCGCCGTCGGTCACCACTCCCCAGACATCCGGTTCCTCGGCGCCGACGACGAGGGCCGTGCTTCCCCCCCGGCTCACTCCGAAGAGACCGAAACCGGCCTCGTCATGGTCGGCACGGCCACGCAGGTAAGCCAGTGCCGCGCGGAGGTCGCGCACCTCGTACTCGGTGGCCCACTGGAGCGGCGCATAGTCGGCGGCGGAAGCACTCTTGCCGTGGTTGCGGAAGTCGAAAGTGAACAGGTCGTAGCCGGCGTCGCGCAGGGCATCGAGATAAGGAAGGCAGCTCCATCGGTCGCTCAGATATTCGTGACAGAAAACCAGGACCCCGGCACGCGGCACAGCCCTGCGAGCGAGATAGGAGCCTGAAAGCTCCAGCCCGTCTTCGGTCCGGAAACGCACGGTCTCGCCGACGTCCTGCGGGGAGACCCGCAAGGGCAGGAGCACCGGCCGGAGCTCAAAAATCCGCCGGATCACGGGGCCGTACGCGAATACGGCGTAGACCATGAAGGCCGACAGAAATGCAATCACCAGTGCAGCGGTCGTCGCAACGAGGTAAACCGCGAAGGAAAAGCCAACCACGGCAAGGACTCCTGATCGCATCGCCACAGGCTCCCGGCGGCCAGTTCGGGTTTCGCCCACTTGTCGTTGGGGGCGAAGCTCGTACCGGCCCGGGTGGGCTGAAGTGCTTTCAATCGGTGAATCGTCTAAGGATCAGCGTGATGTTTTGCCCGCCAAAGCCAAAGCTGTTTGAAAGCGCGACATCCACTTTCTTGCGCCGGGACTCGTGCGGGATGTAGTCCAGGTCGCAATCCGCGTCGGGGTGATCGAGATTCACCGTGGGCGGCACGACGCCGTCACGGATCGCCAGCAGGCAGACAATCGCCTCGACGCTCCCGGCAGCCGCAATCAAATGGCCCATCATGCTCTTGGTGCTGGAAATCGGCACGCGGTAGGCAGCATCCCCGAAGGCCTGCTTGATGGCGAGGGTCTCGATCGAATCGTTCACCTTCGTACTGGTGCCGTGGGCATTGATGTAATCGACCTGGTCCGGAGAAATCCGGGCGTCCTCCAGGGCCTCGCGGATGCAGGCGATGGCACCTCGACCCTCGTCATGGCTGTCAGTGATCCGGAATGCATCGGCCGTGGACCCGTAGCCCACAATTTCCCCGTAGACGCGCGCGCCCGCGCCCTGGCGTGCTCCAGCTCCTCGAGAATGAGCATCCCCGCCCCCTCTCCCAGGATGAAGCCATCGCGATCGCGGTCGAACGGTCGGCTCGCCCGCGCCGGCTCGTCGTTGTGGGTGGAGAGGGCGGTCAAGAGGATGAAGCCGGTGACTCCGAATGGGTGGATCATGCTGTGGGTGCCGCCCGAGAGCACGACATCGGCACAACCAGCGCGAATCATCTCGTACGCCTCGCCGATGGCCTGTGAGCTGGCTGCGCACGCTGTCAAACAATTCGCGTTCAGGCCCTTGGCGCCGAACGCGTTGGCCAGGTGGGCCGAGGGCGTGCCCGGCTCCTGCTCGGCCTCGGCAATGGGGTGCAGCTCGTGCAGGCCCAACCGGGTGAACTCCGAGGTGCGCACCTTGCATGCGTGCGTCGACTTGTGCACGAGCTTGACAAAGCGGGGAAAGTCCTGCTGGCCCTCGCCGGCCCCGAGATAGACGCCGAAGCGGCTGCGGTCGGGCAGGGCGCTGGGGTCATTCAAGCCCGAATCGTTCATGGCCATCTGCGCCGCGGCGAGAGCGAACTTGGAATTGCGCGAGTGGTCGGCCCACCGGCCGGCATCCGTGCGGTAGCGGTCGAGCCGGAAGTCTTTCACTTCGGCCGCAATGCGAGTGGGAAACGTGTGCGCGTCGAAGAGCGAGATCGGCCCGACCCCGCTCTGTCCCTCCTGGATTGCCGACCAGGTAGACTCGAGGTCGTGGCCAACCGGAGTGACCATACCCATTCCCGTGACCAGTACACGACGCATGCGGGCGATTCCTCGCGGTTCGATCCACTCATACCCATCCCGCCGGCTGCCTCATGACTTGCCCGGCGGCTGCGCTCTGACGTTGTTCGGGTGGACTATGGAGCATGACCACGGACGACCACGGCGGCCGCCTGGCCGTTGCCCGTGATGTTCGTGTTGATGAAGACCGTGTTGCGTGTCGGCCGCGGTGCACGGCGGACGATGTCCAGCGCGCAGGCGGGATCCGGTTCGTCGCAGTTCAAGGCCGGCGGAATGAGGCCGCGATTGACGCCGATCAGGCTGCCGATCAGTTCCACCGCGCCGCAGCCGGAGGCCAGCGTGCCGAAATACCCCTTGAGTGCCGTGACAGGCGGAGAAGCCGCGCCGAAGACCCGGTGAAACGCCCGGGCCTCGGCGAGATCTCCAACCACCGAGCCCACGCCGTGGGCGTTCACGTGGCCGATGGCCGATGGCGGCAGACCGGCTTCGCGCAGCGCGGAGAGAATGGCGACTTCCGTACCGCTCCCTTCGGGATCGAGGCCGCCCGTGGCCACGGCATCGCACCCGGAGCCGGCGCCCAGGACCTCGCCGTGGATGACAGCCCCGCGGCGCAGGGCGTGCTCGCGCTCTTCCAGAATCAAGATGCCCGCGCCCTCGCCGGGCACGGTACCGCAACGGTGCGTATCAAACGGCCGGCAGGCCCCGGCCGGCTCGCCTTTCCAGGGCGACATGGTCCGATTCAGGGCCATGCGCACGAAGCTCAGCGGATGCACCTTCGAGTCGGCGCCGCCGGCAATCATGACGTCGGCTTTACCGCGTGCGATGATCCGCGCCGCCTCGGCGATGGCCAGGTTCGACGAGGCATCGCCCTGCGTGATCGTGTTGCTGGGACCCTGGCAGTCCATGAGGATGGAAATGTGGCAGGCCAGCATGTTGGGGAGATACTTGAGCAGCCAGATGGGCTCGATCATGCCGATCGATTCCCGGCCCCAGCTCCCGAAATCGAACGATCCGCCGTGCGGCGTGGCGTGCTCGATGGCCGGTGCCAGCTCGTCCAGCTCTGTGGAGATGAGCCCGGCTCCAAGGTCGATACCAACTCGGGCCGGGTCCACTCCGCCCGCGTCGAGGCGGGCGTCCACGGAGGCGAGCTGCGCCGCGGCCACGCAAAGCTGGATGTCCCGGGCCATGTACTTGCGGCTCTTGCGCAGTTCTTTGATGAATTTCGCCTTCGCCAGCGCGGGCGTCTTCAGGAAGTCAAAGTGGCGAATCTCGGCCCCGAGCTGGTTCGGCATCCCTTCCACGGGAAATGCCTCGACGGGGCGCACCGCACCCTGACCCTCGACCAGGGCACCCCAAACTCGGTCCGGGGCATCTCCCAGCGGTGTGACCAGGCCCAGACCGGTAATGACCACGCGGCGTTGGGAACCAAGCATGAATGACTCGTCGATCTCCGACCGATCTGACCCTGGGCCTCATCCCGTTAGTAGGCCCCACGTCCTTTTCTTTTGTCCCACTATTATGACCTCTCTCGGCCGTCGCGGGGACACAAACTCAACCTGGACCGCAACTTTTTCCCGATTCGCGGTCTTCACCCAGGCGGAACAAACGGTGTGGCTGGCAAGAGCCTAGGAGGCAGTTGGCTTTGGCTGGTGTGGTTGCCCGTTGCTGGCGGCAAGCCCGTCAGCCTCGCGGGTGCGCTGCTGCGCCTTCGCCAGGTCGAGGACGCCGAGGAGTTGCTGCGTGAACACGAAATTCTTGGGACCGAAGATCTGATTGGCGCGTGAGTTGTCCAGATGGGCGAAGACAATCTCCGCGTCGACCAGGAGCTCGCCTTCCAGGAACGCCTTGGCCTCGACCACGGCACCCTCGCTGCGCAGGTCCTTGAGGGTTACCTCGTAAATGAGCTGATCACCTGCGCAGGCCACCCCCAGGAACTCCGCCCTGGGGATCTTCGCCAGCACGACTTTTTCCGCGAAGCCACCAGCCTCACCGACCAGGATACCCCCGGTCTGCGCAAGCCCCTCGATGATCAAGGAGGCGGGCATGACCGGGTAACCGGGAAAATGATCGTGCAGGTGCTCCTCAGCCAATGTCAGGTTCTTGATCGCCCTGGCGAACTGGCCGCTGCGAAACTCCAGGAATTTATCGATCCAGATCCAGCGCATTGTCGGAAAAAGCACCTCTTGAGACCAGGGCGACGATTTCCAGGGCTGTCGACGAACCAGGAGCCCGCGGCCATCGGCTCCGCTTCACGTCGCGGCGGAACCGACCGTGACTCCGGCCCGGCGATCCGGCCCGCCATGACTCATACAACCGGTTCAGGCAGCCAGTTTGCTCTGGACATAATGGACAAGCATGTCGACCGTGTAAAGATCTCCGATCTTTTCCACGTCCGGATTTGCGGCAAATCTGGAGAGGTCGGCGTACGGCAGACGCGACTTCAGCTCGCTGATCCCCTTCTCGGTGAGCTTACCCTCGGCCACCCACTCGGGGTCGGCAACGAGGTTTTCAGGGAAGAGCTCGCCTCGGGGAATCTTGATCCCGAAATTCCGCTCGAGCCGGAATACGATGTCCAGAAAGTCGATCGACTCGGCCCCCAGGTCCCCTTGCAGGGTCGCCTGCTGAGTCACGTCTTCCTCGTCCACGCCGAGGGCATCCACCAGAGTCGCTTGAACTTTCTCGAAGATCTCGTCGTACGTTGGCATGTCATCCTCAGGAAAAAGGGATTGCCGCTCAACCCCGATCCAGACCGACCGGCAGGGGCGCCGAGAATCAAGTCGGCTCACTTAATCGTCGGCGATACTGAGCGTCCAACTTCAAAGGTCTCTCATCCCGGTGCGCGATGGACCGCGAGAGCCAGCCTGGAAAGTTGCCCGACCGCGATCGGTCTGTAGCAGGCCGGTATCATGCGGAAAAAATAGAATCCTTGCAACATCATAAGGAGGGATTCAAGTGGCCTGGCCCAGGTAAGCTGAGCCGGGTAGGTGGCCTGGGAGGGTGTACAGGAGGGCGTCATTCGACGGCGGGAGTGCAGGCGGGGGTTCTGGGGGTTCCGGCCATTCCTGGCTCAGACGGTTGTCTTCACCTCCGGAGCGGCCGGCACACGGCTGATGGCACGAGCACCGACGGACCCCTTGCGGAGCGTCTGGTAGAGGTCGCGAAGTCCGGCGACGATGGTTGAGTCCGTCTGGTGGAGGCCCGGATCACGATCACGCAAGTTGAAGCGCCTCAGCGCAATGCGCCCTTTGACCATCTCCTGGCCGTCGATCAGCCCCACGGCCTTGAAGCTCGTTTCGCAGTCGGTATGGGCCACCAGGTTGACGCGTAGCTCCAGTTGCCGCCCCGGCTCAACGAAACTGCCATACTTGATGGTTTTGGCCTGCTTGAGCAAGATGATGCTGTGCGCGAAATCTTCCATATCGCGAATCACCCATGCGCCTGCCTGGGTGATGCCTCGAGCATCAGGACACCTGGCATGACGGGGAACCCGGGAAAGTGGTCGCTCAGGTATTCTTCCGCGAGCGACAGGTTCTTCACGGCCACCAGGGATTCGCCCCTCTGCACATCAAGAATCCGGTCAATCAACACAAAGCGCATAGCGACTCCCGACCGTCATCGTGCAACCCATACGATCTGATTCGGAAGGGCCTGGCCAGTCGCCGGGAATCGTCCGCCTTCCGCCACAACGATCTCACTATAAAAGATAATCGACCGCCGGGCGCCGATTCAAGAGCCGGGGCAGTGGAACAAAATGGTCGGCTAGGAACTCGGCCTGCTTCTTGACTATACTGAGAATCGATCCGCAAGGCGATACCGGGCCGGCAGGCGGTCTCCAGACGGCTGCGCTCGCATCCGTTGTCCTGGCAAATGCCAGCCAGCCGGAGACGACTTGCCCGCGTGGATCGGTTCCTGGTCAGTGCGAAACGAGAAGGAATCTCAAGGGGGAGGGCCTGACGTTGCAACCTGTTCTCTTGAGCCTGTTCCGATTGCTGGCCACCACGCTGGCCGGGGCCTGCGTGCAGTCGCCCGTCTCCTGGTCTCCGGATGGTCAGTGGCTGGCCTACACACTCGTTGAAACCGCGGAGCCTCCTGCGCACCGCGACGGATGGCTCTTCGAGCCGCGGGCGGAACCGATTTCACCTTACGAAATTCCAGTCCAGCGCGCTGAAGGGTCCGCAGCCGCTCGCCGGTACCGTATCTGGGCCACCGAAAAAGGCTCAGGAAGCTCGGTCCTGATCGCCGATTCCGCCGAGCCGCTTTCCGCGCCGGTCTGGGGCCCTGAGGGGCACAGCCTGTTCTACGCCCGGTTCGTTCCCCGCTTCGCGAGATCGCGCGAGGGACTCGTACGAGGCGAGGTCGAACTGGTACTGCAACAGACGCTGGAAGAGCATCGCGTGATCGGCACGCTTCCCGAAACCGTGCTGCACCGCGACCAGGTGGCCGCCTTCAGCGAACTGCGGGCATCGTGGAGCCCCGATGGCCGTTACCTGGCGATTCCGCGCCCAGGCGGGTCGGCGGCCCTCCTGATCGTGCTTCCCGAGCAGGGTCGGGTTCTGAAGACGCTCGAGGGGGCCAGCCTGCCGTCATGGTCTCCGGATAGCACACGGCTGGCATTCGTCCGCACCTTTCGAGCCGCCGTCGCCACTCAGAGTCTCCAGATTGTGGGCCACGATTTCTCGGCAGCCCGCTCGCTGGCCGAGCTCACCGCCATGACGGAGCCCGCGGCCTGGAGCCAGGATGGTCAATCGATCCTGGTCGCCGCCAGGCGGCTCCACGGGCGAAACTCCGGATTCGAGATCCTCCGCATCCTCGTGGATTCCGGCGCGACCATCCGGGCCATGAGCCTGAGCGACGATGCCGGGCCAAGAAACACACCTCGCGGGCCGTTGCAGGCGCGCAACCCACGGCAACCGGGGAACCCCGCGGGCTGGGGCATGATCGACCTGGAGCCGCCCACCACGGCGACGGCCGGACCAAAGCGATTCTCCGTCGATTTTGACCGTGACCAGGAGTTCTGTGCCTTCGCCTCTGACCTGGACGGGCCAACTCCGGTCATCGGCTACGGCAATATCCGCCGGCAGGCGGTCATCAAGAAGTTCCACCCCCTGGTCGCCGGCCTGCCGCTCGGCACGCTCGCTCTGCATCCCGACGGCCAGACGCTGGCGATCCGTGTGGAAACGGCCGGGGGAATGTCTCCACCCTTGCTCTGCGACCTGGGCTCTACCCACGTCAAACTGCTGGCCCCTGACAGCACCGCGCGCCAGGAATGGCTGACAACGCTCGCGGGCGCCGCGCAGTCGCTCCTGCAAACCGTCCCGCAGCCCTTGCTGGACGGACAACCCGTCGACAGGGTCAGTCTCCTGCCCGCGTCCGGCGAGATCCTTCCTCAGTCTCCCGTGACGTTCTCGTTGCGCCGCCTTGGCAAGGTCGCCCGGGCGCTCCTCGACGAGCCGCCCGCCGCACACAGCAGCGCCCTCAAGGAGAACCCGGCCGATCCGTCCGAAGACGAGTACCGGCTCTTTTTCGATTACCTGCGAGGCGATTACGCAACCGCCGAGACCGATCTCGACATGCTCTCGGCCCGCGCCGGTTCAACCGAGCTGCGTTTCCGGCTGCTGGCGTTGAAGGCCCAGGTGCTTCAGGGCCTCCATCAGGAGCGGCAGGCACGGGCCGTGATCGAGTACCTGCGGCTGGTCCAGGGCGCTCCGCCCCGGACCGTGGAGGAAACGCCAGTGGGACGCGTACTGACCCCGGTGGCTGACCACCGCAGCTCGTGGACCCGTTACCTGGCCGAGCATTGCAGCGACACGCCGGCGGCCGGTTCCGACGCAACCGGCGGGAACCCCGCGGAGAATGACGAAGCAATTGACCTGCATGTCCCCGAGGTGATGGACGCTCTGGACGGCCGCCTGCTGGACCAGAACCCAAGGTTTCCCGGGCGGATGCAGCGACCTGGACAGTTCGAGCCCATGCGGCCTCAGCTTCCGGGTGGCGGGCGCATGGGCGGGCCGCCCGGTGTCTTTGGCCCCGGCGTCATGCGGCCTCAGCGCGACCCCCGTTTCGTACCGCCCCAGCCACCGCAGCCGGCCGGCGCCGATTTTCCGCAGACCCGCCGCTTCCGCCGCTCCGGCCGTTTCGGGCAGCCGCAGCCCTGAGCGAAAGGCCGGCTCAAGACCTCACTGGAGCATGAGCAGGATCACGCGCACCGCTTGAACCACCCCGGAGCGCTCGGTTTCGCTCATCGCGCCGCGGGCGATGATGGCGGCCAGGTTCTGCATGGTGTGCTTCATGAGAAAGAGCTGAGCCGGGCTCAGTTTCAGGCTCTGCTGATTCTCCAGGAGCCTGGCGATCACGTCGCGCATCGTGATGGCCTCGGCCAGGGAATGATCCGGAGCGTCACTCCAGCGGGGGACCGTATCCGCGGCCGCGGCGGTGCGCGTGACACCGTGAATCATCTGGCTGATCGCCGTCAGCTTGGCGTAGTCGAGTGTCTCCGGCTTGTCCTCGGGCGAATGGTAGCAGGGGTTCTCCCCCGTGCTGAAGAACAGGTACGGGACGCGGCGCGTGCGAAACGGCCCGTAATCGCTGCGGTTGAGGATCAGGATGTCTGAACCCAGGAGGCCCACGGTCAAGGGCCGCTCGTGGGCGGCCTGGCCGATCCAGTCGCGCAGTCCCGGGGCGTTCTCGGTCCCCAGCACGAAGACGTGGCTCTTGCACACGCCCCCCAGGGACCGGCCGATCATGTCCGCGGTCATGAACAGGGCCACCTGCGGGAGTGGCACCGGAGGATGGGCCACGAAGTAGCGTGAGCCGAAGAGGCCAATCTCTTCCAGGTCGAAGGCGACGAACATGAGGCTGCGGCGCGGGGGTTCGGGAGAGCCTGAGATGGCCCGGGCCACCTCGAGCAGCATGGCCACGCCGGATGCGTTGTCGTCGGCGCCGGGATAGAGTACTCCCCTGCGGATGCCCAGGTGGTCGTAATGTGCCGAGACGATGATCCACTGGTCGCGCAGGACGGGGTCGATTCCCCTGAGCATCGCGCCGACGTTCCGCCCCTGGATCCGGCCCGGTTCCGACGCGGGGATCTGCTGGAGGAACTGCCCCCCGAAGAGCGGTTCGAGCCGGAGTTTCTGGAAGGCGTCCACCAGGTAAGCGGCCGCCTTGCGTGCCCCTTCGCCGCGCCGGCCCTGCATCTCGGCAGAGGTCAGCGTGGCCACGATCGCCTTCAGTTGCCGTTGGTCCGGGACGGTCCCGAGGGGCTCATCGGCACGAGCGGCAAACTCCGCAAGCGGCCCCCAGCCGCTGGCCGCCATGGCCAGCAGGGTCAGCAGAGTGGGAACGACCGACCGGGGTTTCCCGGGCAGCAGACCGCACAGTTCCGAGCCAATCCGGGCCTCTGGCATAACCGTTTTCTCGCGAGAAGATTTTTTCGGCGATTTCCCGCCGGCTTCCGGAGCGTGTGGCATGTTACTCATGTTTTGGGAATGGCTTCCCTACATGGAGGTGGAACGTGTCGCGAGGCACATCGATCAAGACGCTGCTGCTGGTCGCGGCTCTGCTCGGCTGCGGCGGAGCGAAGTCCGCGCAGGCTCAGGACTGGACGGATTACCTGCACTGGCCGTACGTGCCGCCCCAGGTCCCGGCCAACGGCTTCGAATACAACGGACTCTACGACGGCTGGTATCGCTACCCGCGGGAACAGCGCATCGTTCCCCAGATTCAGGGCCCCTACTATCGAAACTACTACGGTGGTTACAGGGTCCTGGGCTTCTTCCGCCACCCGCACGGCTGGCACGAGTGGGACAAGAAGAAATTCTACCAGGGCAAGCATTACGTGCTTGACGTCTTCTAGAATTCAACCTCTGAGGTTCGTCGTCTGAGTGCTCCCGAGGAATCGCCCCGTCGCCCTTCTGACCCAAGGAGGGATGGCGGGGCGATTTCATTGCGTCTGGGCCCTCACGCCTGGCCCAGCACCAGGGCCATCTGGTAGTAGGCATCCGCGGCGCGGTGGACCTGGTCGAGTTCGACCCATTCGTCGTGGGTGTGGGCCTGGGCGATGTCGCCGGGTCCGAAGACCACGCAGGGGATGCCGCGCGCGCCCAGCGGTCCGGCGTCGGTGCCGTAGGGCACGCCGACGACGGCGGGCTCCCGGCCCGAGCCCGTGCGTACGGCCTCTTTGAGCGGCTCGAGCCAGGTCTGCACGCGCGGGACCAGTGGAGGCAGGGTCACCCAGGGCGGATCAAGCTGCACGTCTTCCAGTGTACCCAACCGGTCCGCGAGGAATTGCCGCAATGCGGCGAACGAGGCCTCGGGCTCTTCCCCGGGCACCAGCCGGCGGTCGATCTCGATCTCGCACCAGTCGGGCACGATGTTCACGCTTTGCCCGCCTTCAATGCGTCCCACCGAGAGGCTGGGCGGGCCGACGAGCGGATCGGGCGGCTGACTTCCGAGGACCCCCGCGTACTCGGCCAGCGCGCGGATCACGCGGCACATGGCGTAGATGGCGTTGACGCCGCGCTCTGGAGTCGAGCTGTGGCAGGCGACTCCGCGGGTTCGCAGCTTGGTGCGGATGGCACCTTTGTGGCAATGGACCAGATCGAGCCGGGTTGGCTCGGCGACGACGGCCAGGTCGACCTGCGGCAAGCCCTCCGCCAGCCGCGACGCCCCGGTATGAGTGAATTCCTCGTCGACGGTGCAGGCCAGCAGCACGGAGGCAGCCCGGGCGGGACGCTCGCGGCACAGCCGCTCCAGCGCCACGAGCATGGCGGCCATGCCCCCCTTGATGTCGCAGGCACCCCTGCCCCACATCCGCCCGCTCTCGATCCGCGGCTGGAACGGGTCGATCGTCATCCCGTCGGTGGGAACGGTGTCCTGATGGACGTCGAAGAGCAGGGTCCGCCGCGACCCCGGCGAGTCGAACCGCGCCAGCAGGTTGTCGCGGCCGGCCGCGACCGGCTGGCGGGTGCACGAGATCCCCTGCCGGCCAAACCAGTCCTCGAGGTAGTCCGTCAAATGGGTCTCGAAGACGCCGGGCCCGTGCAGGGCACGGCCCATGGGGTTGACGCTGGAGATCGAGACCAGTTCGGCCAGAAGCCTCGTCAAGGAGTCCACGGAGACGCCTCGCTTCCGCTCACTTCACGCGCTCCAGGTACTCGGCGGTGCGGGTGTCGATGCGGATCTTCTCACCCGGCTTGATGAAGGGCGGCACCTGCACCTTCAGCCCTGTCTCCAGGGTCGCTTCCTTGTACTGGTTGGTGGCGGTCGCCCCGGTCAGCGATGGAGGAGTGTCAGAGACCGTCAGCTCCACCGAGTCGGGGATCTCGATCGACACGGGCTTGTCGCTGATGTACTTGACCATCACCCTGGTGTTGGGCAGCAGGAACTGCATCGCCGTGCCAATGATGTTCTCGTCAAAATGCAGCTGGTCGTACGTTTCGGTATCCATGAAGACGTGCTCGTCGCCGGCGGAGTAGAGGTACTCGTACTCCTTGGTTTCCACGTAGGGAACCTCGATCTGGTCGACCGACCGCAGGCGCTTGTCGATGAGGGCGCCGTTGTTCATGTTCCGCAGCTTCGTCTGCACCATCGCCCGGAGGTTGCCCGGCGTGTGGTGGGCAAAGTCCACGACCACAAAGTTCACTCCGTCGATGGTGACGACCATTCCCCTGCGAATGTCCGTGGCTTTCAGCAACATGATCGTTTGCGTTTCTCCTTGGTGGCTGCAATACCCCCGCAATCCTTAAACATGACTCTACTGGCGGCCAGCGCTTTTTTCTAGCTCGAAAGCAAGTGCCCGCGAGGAGGCATCAGGAACGGGGGGGGGGAAGCGGCACCCGCCATCCTGTCGTCCTGCGTCTCCGCGAGCAGTCTTCGTAAGATGTGCGGCTGCGCCGGTTTCACCAGGTGATGGTCGAACCCCGCGGCGCGGGTGAGTTCGCGATCGGTGGGCTGTCCCCAGCCGGTCAAAGCCACGAGCAGTACGCCTTCCAGCCCCGGGTACCGGCGAATCCGGCGGGCCACTTCCAGGCCGTCCATACCCGGCATGCCGATATCGAGGAAGACCGCGTCCGGGCGGTAATCCTGGACGACCTCTACGCGCCAGCGGGCCGTCGTAAACAGTTCTCACCTCCGTGCCGAGTGATCTGAGCAGCATTCCCAGGCTGTCGGCCGAGTCGGCATTGTCATCCACCACCAGCACGCGCCGCAGGACAAGATCGCTTCCCGGCTCACCGTTTCCGGACTCGCCCGGCACAGGCGCGGGCACCTCCGCGAGGGGAAGCCGCACGATGAACTCGCTTCCCTGCCCAAGCCCCTCACTCCGGGCCGAGATCGTACCGGCGTGCATCTCCACCAGCCGCTTCGCCAGTGTCAGGCCGATGCCCAGGCCGCTCTGGGACCGGGTCCGGGAGGTGTCGGCCTGTGCGAAGAGCCCGAAGATGGCGGGGAGCATCGCGGGCTCGATGCCGATGCCCGTATCACGCACCGTGACCACCGCCTCGTTCCCCTCCTGCCCCGCGGAGAGCCAGATGCGTCCGCTCTGGTCGGTGTACCTGGCGGCGTTGTTCAGCAGGTTGGCGAACACCTGCCCGAGCCGGATCACGTCTCCGAAGATCGGCAGCGGATCTTCGGGAAGGGAGATGATCAGCTCGTGCCCGAAGCTTTCGATCACCGGGCCGCTCTGCTCCACGGCTCCCCGCAAGATGGTTCCCAGATCGGTCTGATCCGGCCGCAGCTCGATCATCCCGCGCGTGATCCGCGATACTTCCATGAGATCATCCACCAGCCGGACCATGTGGTCCACCTGGCGTTGCATCATCTCGCAAAACTCCAGCGCGTCAGCGTCGAAGCCGGCCATGGTGCGCAGGAGCTGCAAGCAGTTGGAGATGGGCGCCAGCGGGTTGCGCAGCTCGTGCGCCAGGGTGGCCAGGAATTCATCCTTGCGTCGGTCGGCATCGCGCAGTTCCTGCTCGGCGGCCTTGCGTTCCGAGACATCGCGGCAGAGCACGGCAACCTGCTGCTGGTTTTCGTGTTCAAGCCGGAACGCATAGAGCTCCACGATCCGGGACCGCGAAACCAGCTCGCGCTCGAAACGCACGGCCCGGCCGGAATCGAGAATGGTGCCGAATGTGAGGTACCAGTCTTCCGGCTCGCCCGCGAAGGCCTGCCGCATGGTCATGCCGGCCACGTGTTTGATGCCTATGTGCGCAGCGAATGCCGGATTGGCTTCCGCAATCAGGAAATCGGGCAATCCTTCCGAGCTCGACTCGACTTTCTGAAGTATAAAGAAACCTTCATCGATGGACTCGAACAGGGTCCGGTACTTCTCGACGGAACGACGCAGCTCCGACTCGGCATGGAGCCGCTGGAGGCTCTCACGTTGCTCGGAGTGGCGCGCGGCGACCGCGTCCTCCATCAGGTTCAGCGCCGCGAGCCGCGCAGCGCACCGTTGTTCGCTGTTGCTCCGTTCCTCGGAGATCTGCCGCATGAGGTCCTGGTTCTGCTGCATCAGGTGCTGCGCTTCTTCGCGCCAGTGTGCATTGAGCGTTCGGAGTTGTTCCACGGTCAACCCCGGTGGCATGTCTTCTTTGGGGCGGTTTTCCATGTCGACCATGATCCATGCCGCTATTCAGAAAAGATGGAAGGCCACAGCTTGCATCCTCGCCGAGAGCCTCCACGTCGAACGCCCGGGCCCAATCCATTCCTGAAGGACCATCAGTTGTCTTGTCTTACCCGGAATCCTCACTCGAAATCCAGCTTGTAACGGGGCGCTTCGGCCAGCCGGCCGCACAGATCGTTGACCTCCTTCTTGAGCTCGATCATGCGGGTCTCCCGTCCCACCGCCACGGTGTTGAACCGCTCCAGTTCGGCAAGCTGCTCGCGTAGTGCCTCGGTCGCCTTGCGCCTTTCCGTGATATCGACGAAGGTCAGCACGGCCCCGCCGATATGATCTTCCAGGGTGCGATAAGGTTGAATCCGGGCCAGAAACCAGTCGCCGTTACCGCGCACTTCGCGTTCCACGGGTACAAGGCTACGCAAAACCTGTTCCGCGTCTGCCATCAGATCGGGGTAATCAAGCCGCGGGTTCAGGTGCGCCAGTGGGCGGCCCACATCTCCCGGGATCAGGTGGAAGAGCCGCACGGCGGAGGGGGTGTAGCGAGTGATCGCCAGGTTGCGGTCCAGGAACACGGTGGCGATGGAGGTGGAGGCCATGAGGTTTTGCAGGTCCGAGTTCGCGTGGGCGATCTCGTCCACCTTGACCTTCATCTCCTGGTTCACGGTGGTCAGCTCTTCGTTGATCGATTGCAATTCCTCGCGGCCGGTTTCCAGCTCCTCGGTGGCGGAGCGGAGCTCCTCGTTCATGGCCTGGAGCTCCTCGTTGCTGGCCTTGAGCTCCTCGGTCGATGCCTCGGACTGGTCGACGATGTCGCGCAGCCGCGCACGGGTCTGCTCCAGCTCGCGCTCCAGGTGCCGCACGAAGTGCTCGTGGCTAGGGGCCAACTCGGCCTGGGAGCCGTCCTCCTGGATCGTCGCCGAGTGCTTGTCAAAGATCACCAGGTAACACCCCGGCGCAAGCTCGGATGCAGGCGAAACCCGCAGATCGATGAGCCAGCTCAGGTCGTCGATCTCGCAGGGAACCCCCTTCGCCTCCACGATATCGTTGGTCTCCGAGGCGCGGAAGAGCGCCGAGCGCAGCTCGCCGCGCAGCATCGGGTGGACCACTCGCAGGATGTTCATGGATGGTTCCCCGCTGGTGAATCTCAGAAATGTGCTGGCGTGTTCGGAGAGATGCACGATTTCCTGGTCGGCGTTGATGATCACCGAGGGTGGGGCCAGCCGTTCCACAAGCCGGAAATGCAGCTCCGCCAGCGACGCATGCTCGAAGCCCTGCCAGGATGACGCCGTGTGCTGAATGGCCGCGCCCTGGGTGAACCGCTTGCCGTGGACGATGGGGGCCGACTGCATCAGGCTGCCGGCCGCGATGACAGGCAGCAGCGAGCCGGGACCCGTGGGCATGGGCAATCCCATGCGCTGTCCCAACAGCCTCCCGTAGATCCGATGCCGCTTGTCCAGCACGCGGAACAGACGGCTGCTATCGTCGATTGATTCCGAGGTTCCCAGAAACAGACGCCCGTCCGGCCGGAGCGAGAAATGGAACGTGTCCAGCACCCGGTTCTGCGCCTCGGATGACAGGTAGATGAGCAGGTTTCGGCACGAGATCAGGTCCATGCGGGAGAAGGGCGCATCCTTGAGCAGGTTGTGGGTCGCGAACAGGACCATCTCCCGCAGCTCCCGGCGGACGTGGTAGCCGTGATGATCCTGCACGAAGAACCGCCGCAACCGCTGCTCGCTCACGTCGGCCGTGATCGCGGCTGCATAGTGGCCGGCGCGGGCAACGCGGATGGCCGCGTCATCCAGATCGCAGGCGAAGATTTGCAGGGTGGGCGGAGCCTCCAGATGCTCGGCGTGCTCGAGCAGGATCATGGCGATCGAGTAGGCTTCCTCGCCGGTG
This sequence comes from uncultured Planctomycetaceae bacterium, assembly GCA_963833985.1. GTDB lineage: Bacteria > Planctomycetota > Planctomycetia > Isosphaerales > Isosphaeraceae > Aquisphaera. The sequence goes on along the minus strand of CAWIAD010000001.1, from coordinate 1,646,822 downwards.
GCGCAAGCAGGCACCCAGACGCGCAAGGTATCTCCCGGGCCCTTGTCCTGGAACAGAGTGGTGATGTGCTCCTCGAGGGCCTTGAACGACTCGCGGTCGCGGAAGAAGTTGGTCACCGAGATGAGCAAATCCTGGAGCAGCGCGCCGGCCTCACCCAGGTGCGTGCGCAGATGATTCAGGTAAGTCGGCACGTCCTCAACACCGTTGACCTGCATTCGCCGCGCGATCCGCCGCACGATGGTGGCACGCTTGTAATAGGAGAAGTCGCATCCGGTGCGGGTGCGCAGGAAGACAAGCACATCGCGCAGCGCGGCCTCGTTATCGTCTTTTGAGAGCCCCCGCTGAGCAGGCTCGGGGCTCTCCTCCGGGGGCAGCTTCAACCGGATCTCGTTGTCGCGGTACGCCAGCAGCCGGCGCGGGATATCCGCGATCGGCAGCACCCAGTCCACCATTCCCGTGCCGATGGAGGCGCGGGGCATCCCCGGGTGCTCGGCCTCGTCGGGATCCTGAGCGATCGTCAGACCGCCCCGCTCCTTGATCCGCTTGATGCCGATGGCGCCGTCGCCATCGGCGCCCGAGAGCACCACCGCGGCCGCGTGCGGACCGTGGGTATCTGCGAGTGAACGAAAGAAGAGGTCCACGGCCACGCGCTTGCCGCGCTCGCTTTGCAGGTCGATGAGCCGCAGGTGGCCATTGACCGTGGTCAGGTACTTTCCGGGCGGGATCACGTAGACATGGTCGGGCTGCACCTTCTGGCCGTCCTCCGCCTGCACCACGTGCATCGTGGTGGCGCGTCCGAGGATCTCGGCCAGGGTCGACTCGTGGGACGGCGAGAGGTGCAGGACCACCACAAACACCATGCCGCTGTCCGGCGGCATGGCCCGGAAGAACTCCGTCAGCGCTTGAACGCTGCCGGCCGACCCCCCCAGGCCGACCATAGGGGTCATCTGGTATCCGCGGGTCGGGACAATATTGTCGATCTCTTCCTGGAAAGCTTCCTCGACGAGGTCGGGCTTCAGGGTCGGCAGTCCTTCTTCGCTGGGATAGGAGTCAGTCAGGACAGGAGGCGGTTCCACCGTTAAAACCTTCGTAGAGAAAAGTCATTCTGCACGAGTTGCTATACTTGAGTTTAACAGGTCCAGATCGCAGAGCATATGGTCTGCTGCGAACGGCCGCCGATCGCGCACAGCGGAAAACTGGAGCGGCGTCCGCGCATTCACTCACGTTTCCCGGCATCCCGAGGTGCGTCCGCGTGCATGGGTTGAGTGCTCATATCGGAGTGTTTTTGTTTCTCAAGGAAACCTATCAAATCCGTGAATTCGAGCGGTGTCAATGTCTTTGCCGGGCCCTGCACGGTATGGTGAGCGTCGGCAACGCGTGCCGGCGGCTGGAGCAAGATCTGGATGATCGCCGCCCGGTCGTACCGTGCACCGAGGCCGCTCAGGTCCGGCCCCGGCGCGGCGGCGCCGCGGCCTGCCGCGCGGTGGCAACGGCCGCAGTCCAGCTCTTGCCGGGTGAAGAAGAGTTCCTCGCCCTTGAGCGGGTCGGACAGGTGGGTGAGCGCGAACCGGCCCAGTGCCCGGGTGTCGGGCGGCCGCGGCCCGGCGCCGGCGCCGGCGGCGCGGACAACCTGCCTGTCCGCCGGTCCGCCCAGGCTTGCCAGGGCGCTTTCCGCGGCCCGTCGTAGCGCGGGATCGGCCTCGGCGGCGGCCTGGCGATAGAGTGCCCGGGCGCGCGGGTCGGGCATCAGGCAGAGCGCGGTGATCGCCTGCACACGCAGGCCCGAGCCGGTCGGGCCGGCGCCGGCCGTTGCGATGAGCCGCGGGATCGCCTCGCGCAGCCTGAGCACTCCGGCCGCCAGCACGGCGGCATGCCGGACGTCCCGTACCGGGTCGTCCAGCCGCGCCAGGACCAGTGCCTTGAGCTCCTCTGGCAACGGCTGCCGGGCGTTCAGGCACATGAGCGCGGCCGCACGCACGAGCGGCCGAGGGCTGTCGAGGAAAGCGGCCAGGTCGTTGGGCGGCAGAATTCCATCGCGCGCGAGCGGTAGCAGGGCCCGGGCCGCCAGCGTTGCTGGAGGCGCTCGGGTCGTAGAGGACCGCAAGCCGCGCCCGGACAACGCTGCGGCCGCGATACCGCGCCAGGCCGTCCAGGGCCGCGGCGCGCACCGGTTCGGCGCGCCGGGTGTCCACGGCAAGGCTGGTGAGCAGTTGCACCGACCCGGCATCGTTCATCCCGGCCAGCGTCTCGGCCAGCAAGGCCTGGTTACGCGCGTCGGGCTCGCTGGAGAAGCCCTGGCAGAGCCAGGGGGCCGCCGGCTGTCCAACCTCGCCCAGGCCGATGATCGCCTGAAAGCGCACCAGGGCATCCGGGTCGTGCAGGCCCAGCCGCAGCCCCTGGATAACAGCGTTCATGCCCGCGCTGTCCCACGCCGCGGTCTTGCGCGGCCGCCCGCTCGTTGCCGGCTCAGGGGCCCACCATGCGCCGGGGGCTTGTGGATACGTGCGATACTGCCCCGCCAGCAGGGCGACCATGCGCCCCCGCAGCGCGGGCTCGGGAGTCACCGGCAGGGCCGACACGAGCCCCTGGACGACGGCGACCGACCACGATTCGTCGGCCAGCACCAGCAGGTTTTCACGCCGGCGAGGATCGCGCAGCGCCGCGCTGATCGCGGGCGCCTCGGGAAAACCGAGCCGGCGGATCGCGGTGCGGATCGACCATGCCGCGGTGCGGTCCGTCTCGCCGAGTGCGGCCAGCAACCCGGCCATGGCCTGCCGGTCGCCCAGCTTTCCCAAGGCGCAGGCGGCCTGGCGGCGGACCGCGGCATCGCCGTCGGCAAGCAGGATCAAGAGCTGCGGCGCGGCCGCTCGATCGGTTCGATCGCCGCAGCTCCGGGAGGCCTGAAGGCGGACCGCCGCGGAGGAATCGCGGAGCGCACCGCGAATGGCCTGGGCGGCTTGCGGACCGCCCACGGCGTCCAGGGCCCAGAGGGCGTGCAGCCGGACCGCCTGCGATCCGCCGGCATGCAACCGGCCCATCAAGGGCAAGGTCGAGGCACTCCCCTGCCCCGCGAGCTTCCTCTGGGCGGCCAGCCGGACCGCCAGCGCGGGGTGGTCGAGCGCCTGCATCGGGTCTTCAGGCACGGCGAGTGAACCGCCGATTTCCGGTCCGTTCCGGTCGGCTCCGTGACGTCCCAGCAACCATAGCCGGCCGGCAGCCGCCTCCCGTCCTGGCCACGCATCGCTCCCCCAGTCCGCGATCCAGCATCCTGGTCCGCCCTGGCGGACGGCGAGGGTCACGGGATGGAAATCCGCCGCCTGTCCCCTGGTCACAATCGGGGTCTGCCGGACGACTGCGAACGTGCCTCCTGACCTGCGGATATCGAGAGCTATGACCGCCTGCCGCGCCCGGTCACAAGCCAGGATGGTGCCGGAACTGTGGTCGGGCGGCCCGGGCCTGTCGTACCAGACGCCCTCGACCCCTGGCTCGGCGAAGTCGCCACCGGCCAGCGGCAAGCAGCGCGTCGGTGCGGTGAGGAAGTCGTACGGGTAGCCGTAGCGGCCGCCCTCGATGTGGTGCGTCAATCCACCGGGCCAGCGTGCGCCGGCCTGGGAGCCTTCCAGGGTGAAGACCTCGCCCGTGGAGCTCATGCAGATGGAGGCGCGGCTTGCGGCTGCCCGTGGAGACGACCTCGATCCCCCGGCCGTCAGACCGCACGCGGATGACGCCGCCACCGACGAGCGCGAGCGTCTTGCCGTCCGCCCCCCGCGCGCGGGCGATGCCGCGATCACCCACGGCCATGTACAGGAAACCATCGATGCCCGCTCTCAGGCCCGCGACGATGTGGTCGCTCACGCCGAGCGCAGCCACGGGTTTCGGGCCCAGGCCGCTGACCAGCGTGACCCGCTGGTCGGCCCGGCCGTCGCGGTCCGTGTCCCGGATCGCGGAAAGCTCCGGCGGATGGAGCACGTAAAGTGTGCCGTCGATCCATTCCAGGCCGCTGACGACGCCCAGCCCGTCCGCGAAGACGCGGCTCTTGCCGTCCTGGATGGCCAGCACGAAGCCCGGCTGCGCGGGCCGGTGCAGGGCGACGTAGAGCGTGCCGTCCGGGCTGCCGGCCAGGGCCGTCGGCTGGCCCGCCAGTGGAATCTCGCTGGCCGGCTCGATCGACCAGCCGGCCGCCGGCTGCGGCCAGGACCGCTCCGGCTCCGCACCGGCCGCGGAGTGCACGATCAGGATCGCCAAGCTCATGGCGGCCAGCGGCGCGGTGCTGCCACGCATCATCGTCCCTCCCTGGACTCGTGTCACGATTCGTGTCCGCGACGGTTTCCCATGCGCGGGCTAGCCATGTCGCGTCCCTTCGATCACAATACCGTCTCTGGCCTGGGGCGACGGATTCTATCGCTCGTTCCCATTTCCCTCAATGTGAAGCCTTCATGCCGAGGAGAAGCTGCCATCGTGTCCTCCCCTGCCTCCATCACGCCTGGCTCCGTCGAGCCTGCCGTGGCCACTCCGCCCAGCGGCAGCAAGCCCGTCAAGAATCCCTCGTATCCCCAGCGCAACCACTTTGGCGAGCGCCAGATGCTCGAGGACACGCTGCGCTCCTGGGAGCAGAAGATCGGCACTGTGGCCGAGAAGCTGTCCGTGCTGGCAACCCATCCCGACCGGACGGGCTACGAGAGGCTCTTCCACCAGATGATGGGTGCCCGTGACCAGGTGGCCGAGGCAGTCCGGCGCATGCCTCTGGAAACGGGCGCCCTCTACGAGGAAGACCGCGAACGCCTGCACTCCGCCATCGCGGCCCTGGAGCGGCTGTTCCAGAAATGGGATCGGGTCGGTCTCTGACGAATCGACGGGTATCGATGCGGACGAACCCGCAAGGTGCAACGCCGGGTGTTACGCCCTGGCCAGGGCCTCGCCGGCGATGCGCTTGAGCCCGCGCAGGTCAAGCTTGCCGGTTCCCAGAAATGGCAATGCGTCCACCTTCACGAACGAATCGCGCCGCGGTAGATACAGGTTCGGCAAACCGAGCTTGCGCATCTTCTCGAGCGCCTCGTTGACCCGGTCGTCGCAGGTGGTGTGCAGCACGGCCAGCCGGTCGCCTTCGCGGCCGTCGGCGACTGCGGTGACCGCGAAGACCGGTTCCTCGGCGCCGATCGCGTCGTTCAGGGCCTCCTCAACTCGCACGTGGGGCACCATCTCCCCGCCGATCTTGGAGAACCGGGTGAGGCGGCCGGTAATCGTCAGGAAACCATCCTCGTCCAGCTTGCCGAGGTCGCCGGTGACGTACCAGCCATCGCACAGGGCCTTGCGCGTGAGGTCGTCGCGCAGCAGGTAGCCTTTCATCACGTTTGGGCCTTTGACCAGGATCATCCCTTCGGTGTTGGCCGGCACGGGGGTGATCGGCTCCAGGTTCTCGAGCGGGTCCATGCCGGCGATGCTCTCCGCCGGAATGATCCGCACGGAAACGCCGGGCAAGCAGTGGCCCACGGTGCCGCGCTTTGCGCCGAGCTGGTAGAAGCCCGGAGCGCGGAAGTCCGGCGCGTTCACGGCAATCACGGGAGAGCACTCGGTCACTCCATAACCTTCCAGGGGCCGGATGCCGAAGTGATCCTCGAACGCGCGCGAGACGGGCTCAGGGAGCTTGTCGGCACCGGCGATCACCAGCCGCAGCGAGCCAAATTGCCCGGGTGTGCAGCGCCTGGTGTAGATGTGCAGGAACGCGGGCGTGGCGAAAAGCACGGTGGCCCAGTACTTCTCGACGAGCTCGCCGACGACCCCGGAATCTTGCGGCTTGACATGGCAGATCAGCCCCATGCCCCGGCAGGTCCCCAGCCACAGCAGCAGGTAGCCGAACGAGTGAAAGAGCGGCAGAACATCGAGGATGCGGTCCGTCGCGTAGATATGGAACACCTGGCCAATGGCCTCGATCTCCGAGTCGATATTGAAGTGGGAGAGGACGGCGCCTTTCGGATCGCCTTCGCTGCCACTGCTGAAGATCACGGCGAGGGTGTCGTCCACCGAGATCCGGCGCTGGGCTCCGCAAAGCGTCTCCAGCCAGCGGACCGGCGACAGGCACGCGAGCAGGAAGGCGCTGGCGCGGTCTCTGCGGCGAATCGTGCGGCGCAGGTCTTCCAGCCAGATGACCTCGAGGCCGTCGGGTATCTCGAGCGCGGCCTTCTCCACGAAGCTACGGCTGCTGACCAGCGTGCGCAGCCCGGCCTGAGCGGCCGCCGAGCTCATGGCGGGCTTGCCGGCCGTGAAGTTGAGGTTGACCACGACGCGGCCGGAGAATGCCGCGGCCAGGTTCACCAACAATCCCCCCGCGCTGGTGGGCAGGAGCACGCCAACGGCTTCCTGGCCGTGCCAGCGAGGCCGCAATGCGCGGGCCAGCGCGATGGCCCCCGCCAGTGCCCTGATGCAGGAGAGCTCACCGCTGATCACATCGGCGAGGGCCAGCCGCAGCGGATGCTGCCGGGCGTGGCGAACAAACTGGTGATGGAGCGGCCGGCGATCCGCCTTGCGGTGCTCCCAGGCGCGCTGGTCAAGCTCTGCGATGGCCTGGCGGATCTCTGCCGCGGAGCTGGTCGCGGGCAGCGGTGTGCCGAACGAGACCGTCACCGGCAGCGGGAGCCGCTCGGGGATCCAGCTCCGCCGCACGGGGCTGAAGACGCTCGAAGTGGCTCGATCCAGATGCACCGGGATGATCGGCACCTCGCGTCCCTTGACGATGCGTTCCAGGCCCCGCTGGAAGGGGAGCGTCATGCCCGTCCGGGTGATCTGCCCCTCGGGGAAGATGCACACCAGCTCGCCTTCGTCGAGCGCCCTCCCGGCCTCGCGAAAAGCCTCGAGAATCATCTTGGGGCCGCCGTGGCTGGCAATGGGAATGGCCCCCATGGTGCGCAGGAACCGGCCCAGGAGCGGCCGGTTGAAGTATTCCGCGTAGACCACGAAGCGGATCGGCCGGTCGATCGTGCCCATCACGAACAGGCCGTCCACAAACGAGACGTGGTTCGGCGTCAGGAGCGCAGGGCCGTGGTCCGGAACGTGCTGCCGGCCCAGCACACGCAGCTTGTAAAGCGAGTGCGCCAGCATGATGAGCAAGAACCGCAAGAGGGCGTCAGGCGCCAGCCAGAGCGCCCAGGCGGTTCCCAGCGCCAGCACGATACTCGCGCCCAGGAAGGTCTCGCGCGCCGACAGCCCCGCCCATGCCAGACCCAGTGCAATGAGCGAACCGGCCACCATGCCCAGGTTGGAGAGCATGTTACCCAGGGCAATGACCGCGCCCCGCCGATCCCCGGGTGAACGCCACTGGATCAGTGCGGCCAGCGGCACGAAAACCAGTCCCGCGGAGCAGCCGATGAGACCCATGAGAAGGATCGTGCCCGCCAGCGCAGGGCCGGTCACGGCGAATGCCAGAGTGGCGAGTGTAAGCCCCAGGGCCCCCAGCGGTACCAGGCCATACTCCACCTTCGCCGCGGAGAGCTGCCCGGCGGCCAGCGAGCCAAGGCCGATGCCGATGCCGATGGCCGCGAGCGGAAAGCCGGACTGCCACTCCTCGAGTCCCAGCGTCTTCATGGCATAGGCGAGCACCGCCGCGGGGATCAGACTGGCAATCGTCCAGACCAGGGCCTGGCCAAGAATCGCCAGCCGGAGGATGCGGTCGCCACGGATCGCCGTCCAGCCGCGCTGGAATGTTGCGCCCAGCCCTCCCTCGGTGCGGCCCGGCGGAACGTGCGGGATGAAGAGCGCCGCGGAGAGCCCCAGCCCGGAGACCGGGACCAGCAGCAACCCCGCAAGCCAGGGTTGTGCCCGCGTGACCGAGACGATGACCCCACCCGCCACGGTGCCGCCGATGATCGCCAGGCTGGTCCACATCTCGATCTGGCCGTTGCCTGCCGAAAGCCGCTCGTGGGGCAGGATCTCGGGCAGGATGCCGTACTTGGATGGGCTGAAAAGCGCCGCCTGTGCCCCCAGCAGGCCCAGGATCACCAGGGCAGGCGTGCCCCCCGTCGGAACCATCCAGAGCAGAATCGCGCCCGCCACCATGAGTGCGAGCTCGAGGAATTTCGTTCCCAGCAGGACGCTTCGCTTGCTGTAGCGGTCGGCCAGGACGCCGCCGGGAAGGTTGAAGACAATCAGCGGCACCAGCAAGACGAGCTGGGCCAGGGCCGTACGCTCCTGAGAGGCCGTTTCGCTGGCGGTTGCCGTGATCACCAGCAGCACCGCGATCTGCTTCCACGCATTATCGTTGAACGCACCCAGGGCCTGGGAGATGACCAGCCCCAGCAGTGGATGCCTGGATCCGGGTTGCTTCGTGGTTGCCTGTCTTACGGCCAGCACAGCGAGAGCTCCTCAAACAGCAAAGCCAGTACTTCACCCGGTCAAGCAAAGCACGCCACTGGACGGAACACCAGATGACCCTGCTTCATGCGTCACGTGCAACCGCCCCTCAGGAAGCATTTCCTGTCGATGTTCGCGAACACACCGACAAGTTCATGCCCGAACAGGTCGATTCCGTGCCAGTGTCAGCGGAGGCAAGGTGGAAATGGAGAGTGTCGCGCGGCGGGTAAGGAAGATCAAGAGAGCAACCGCCGGCCATGGAGATCTGCGGGAAGGGACTGCCAGGAAGAGTGATCACCAGCTCGGCCTGAGCGTGGGCACCGGGAACCGCGCGCTGGCGATCCCCGGTCGCGGAAGGCCTCCCGGGGGAGCCTCGGGAATGAGCGAACGCCCTGTACCGGCGGGCGCGTTCACCACCGCAGACCTGCCCGGACTTTCCTTTTCTGGTTCCAGTTGATACCAGAGACTCTCACGGTGCGCGGCTTGCCGGCGTCAGGATTCATGTTCACCATGAGGGAGCCATTCGGCCTGGAATCATTTGCCGCCACGAGCGCGGCCGCTCCAGTGCCGGCCTTCAGGAGGGCGCCGGGGTCACTGGTGCTGCTGGGCACGGCATGGGGGATCGTCCCTGCCGTCGAGACCTGGACGGAAGCCAGCAGGCTGGAGGTATTGCTCGGGACGTCGATCCCACTGGCGACGTTCATGCTCTTCGACCCTCCCTGCGTTGTCATGCCCGACGCGACGAGGGCCGGCGCTGACGCAACATGGTCGAAGAAGATGCCACTGACGACCGGGTGGGGGCCGGTGAGGCCGGTGAACCGGAGAGTGACGTTGCCGCTCAGGTTCCATGTCAGGTATTCGCCTCCGGAGAAACCGGTGAGCAACCGGGAGTCCAGCACCGCGCCGGTGGTTGAATTCATGACATCCACGCGCTCAGAGATCCCCTTGCTATTCCAGTCGACGGCATAGATGCTGACGGGGTGGGACTGGCCGTCGGTGAGATTTATGTTCACACTAAACTGTCCGTCCGGGTTGTTCCAGGCGGAGGCAATGCGGCCGGTGCCGCCGGGACCAGCTTCCTGAAGCCCTCGAACATCAGTCGTGCTCCCGCTCCAGACGATGTTCTGCTGGGCGCTCGCAGTAACCTGGGCGTAGGACGGCAGGCTGGCCGCGTTGCCAATCACGAGGTAGCCGGCGCCGCCATAGACGCCTTGCCAGTTGCCCTTCGTCGTCGTGTCCGTCCCCGCGAACATGCTGGCGCCGACGTGGTCGAAGAAGATGCCGCTGACCACGGGGTTTGGCCCCGAGATACCCGTGAAGCGAAGCTGGATGTTGCCCGTCAACTGCCACGACAGGTACATACCGCCGGAGAAGGAAGACAGCGTCCGGGTGTTGAGTACTGCGCCGGTGGACGCGTTCACCACCTGGACTTTTTCCGACCTTCCCGCGGCTCCCCAGTCGAGGGCGTAGATGCTCACGAGATGAGTCAGACCGTCGGCCAGATTGATGTTCACGGTAAAGGTTCCGCTGGCGCTGTAGTCGCAAGCGGCAATGCCGGTGGTGGCGCCTGCGTCGGCCTTCTGGAGGGCGCGCGGGTCGCTGGTGCTGCTGGACCAGACGTAGGATGTCGCTCCCGTCGTGGAGAGCTTCGCGTAGGCGGGGAGACTTGAGGTGTCGGCGATGATGTCGTAGCCGTCGCTGCCGTACACGCCCTTCCAGTTCCCCTGGGTGGTGGAGTCCTGGGCGACGAATGTGGCGGCCGCCGGGGTGGCCGGCAGGTTCGCTTCGGCCAGCGCCAGATCCTGCGCGTTGACCACGCCGTCGTGGTTGAAGTCCCCATCGCCCCAGGTGGCGTTGGTCTGGCCCATGTGGGCCTCGATGATGTTGATGTCGGCGGCGGTGACCTTGCCGTCGAGGTCGGCATCGCCGGCTGGCAGGATGGCGTTCATCACCGCGTCCCATTTCGGTCCGCCGGGCGAGGTCACCGATGGTAACAGTCCCCAGAAGCTGTCATTCAGGGCATAGAAAGTGAGCGGAGTGCCCATGTCCTTTTCCCACATGGCGATCAGGTTCGAGTACAGGGTGTACATTCCCGGGTTGCTCTGCGCCTGAATTTCGAGCTGCGGGTTCTTGCTGTTGTAGGGATAAAGCCCCTGACCGGCCTCGTAGCTGATGACGGGAACGCCATAGGTCTTCGAGAGTGCTTCGTTCTGTGTCAGCCAGCTCGAGATCTCCGTGTTCAGCATGGTTTCCATGGAATTGAAGAGCTGGGTCATCGTCATCCCGGACACGTCCGTATTGGGCGCGAGCGTGATGTACGGAGCGATGGCAAAGACGCCGATGGAGTTGCTCACCGCGCCGTAGTTCGACTGCAAGAACGCCAGCTCTGTCTGGTTATAGCTGGGTACGGCCGCCCACGAGCCGAGCACCGGTACGACGCGGCTGGACTGGCTGCCGAAGACCTGCTTGAAGATGTCGCCAATGTGCTTGGTCATGTACGCGGTCTGCTGGCCGACCGCCAGCCCGGGATTACTCTTGTCGGTCACCAGCGGGTTCTTGTCGGCCGCGGCAAGAACCTGAGAGTACTCCGCGAACGAGTTGTTCCAGGTCTCGTTGCTGTACTCAACGTACACTTTCAGGTTCGGGTTCAGGTCTTGCTGGATGAGCTGGGCCAGGCTCTGGACGTAGCTGTCGGTGGCCATGGCCGGAACATTGATCCAGAGGTCCTTGTTGGCCTCGTTGGCCATGGCGATGATCTGTTCGTAGGAGACTCCGTTCGGCCCCGTGGCCAGGAAGTTCTGCGGAAGCACGCGGTCCGACCAGTTCACCTGGGTGGAGTTGATCGTGCCGTTCCACTCCACCATGCGGATGTAGGAGAAGGGCTGAAGGTCGTGTAAAAGCGCATTGGTATAAACCTGCGCGGTATTGGTGCCATAGCCGGGCATGATGATCTTCAGGTTGCCGAACGGGTTGGCGGTGTTCAGCCCGGCCACCTGGAGCATGAGCGTGCTGTGGTCCGGGTAGATCGCGTGGTTCACGTTGAGCACGGCGTGATAGAGCCCGTCGCTGCCCAGAGTGGCCGGGCCCGCAAGCTGCCCGATTCCAAAGAAGTCAAGCGTGGCTTGCCCGGAATAGCTGACCTGGTAATTCCCGTCGGGATAATTGTTGATCTCGGCGTAGGTCCCCGCGGTGGACTCGGGATACCCGGTGGAGTTGAGCTTGAGCGACGGGTTGGAGCTGTAGGTCGTACCGGAGAATTTGCCCCACGGAAGGAGCAGGTTCCGCAGGTCGACAAACGTCGCGTCGCCGGCGTAGCCCATGTTTGGGGTGAGATCGCCTTCCGCGCGACTGCTGCCACGCATAATTCCTCTATTTTCCAGGGGTTGGCGAGCGGCATACCCGTTTTTTTCCGAAAAGTGTAGTGACAATATCGACGCGATTACTTCGGAATTTACCTTGATTTCGCCTTGAAATCGGCGCGTTCCGTCGTGATACTTCACGACATGTACCTGAGAACCATAAAAGTCCGGTCGTCCAGCGGTGCGCTGAACGAGTACGTCCGCGTCGTCGAAGCCTATCGCGACAACGGTAAGGTCAAGCAACGCACCGTGGCCGATCTGGGACGCAAGGACCTGCTTGCGGAATTGTTTCCCAAGCTAAAACGCTTGCTCGGTCAAGATGTCGAGTCGGAGTCCGCTGGGGACGAGGATCTCGACATCCTGGACGCTTCCACCTGGGGGCCGGTCCTCGCCGTCCGGGCCTTGTTCGACCAACTCGGGCTCTGGACCATCCTCGACGAATCACTCGGCAAAGCCAAAGGCGTGCCGTTTACTGACCGGGCCTTCGTGCTCATTGCCAATCGCCTGATTCACCCCGCCAGCGAACACGGCTTGGCGGGGTGGCTGGAGACCGACTTCGTCTGTGATCGCCAAGGCCGCCGTTTTGTTCCTCGCTGGCACCAGCACAAGCGGGTTCGCGTCGACTTTCGCCAACTGGAGTCCTGGTACCGGACCCTCGATCAACTCGTGGACGCCAAGGAACGGATCGAGGTGGCTCTTTATCACCGCCTTCGCGACCTGTTCAGTATCAAGCCGGACCTGGTGCTCTATGACATCACGAGCACCTACTTCGAGGGAGCTGGACCGGCCAACTTCGCCAAGCATGGCTACAGTCGGGACGGCAAGCCGCACAACGTCCAGGTGATCGTCGGAGTGGTGATGGTGGGCGGCTGGCCGATCGCTCATCACGTTTGGGCCGGCAACGAAGTCGACCACCAGACCGTGCAGAAAGCCATTCGTGATCTGCACCAGCGATTTGGTTTCAGCCGCCTCGTTTTTGTCGGCGATCGAGGCATGATCACCAATGACAATCTGGAAGCGATCACTGGCGACAAGCATGGCTATCTTGTGGGCGTGAAGAGAAGGCGGAACGCAAAGTTGACCAAGTGGCTGGCTGCCCTCGACGATGCCAAGTGGATTTCTTGCCCGGTAGGGATCACCGCCCGGGAAAAGGCCAATCCACCGCGCACTCGGGCGCAAGAGGTGCCGTCAGGAGTTGAAGGTTTGCGGATAATCATCGTCGATTCCGACGAGCGCCGCGAATACGAGCAAGCCATGCGTCAGAAGGCCATGGAGCGGACACATCAATCGCTCGAGAAGTTGCAGGGGCGTGTGGCGGCAGGGAAGTTGAAACAGCCCGAGAAGATTGGCGCCGCAGCCGAGCGCCTCCTGCAACGAAACCATGGCTATCGTTACTATTCGTCCTACTTTCCGCACATCTCGCCTTGACTATCTCCTAATTTCCGTGTGCCGTCTTTCGGCCTGTCAGGTTCAAATCTCGTAGGCTTTGGGTATCCCCAGCAGGCGCAGGATCCTCTTCTGGAGCCGAGTTAACTCTGTGCTGAAGACCTCAAGAGGGCGTTTCCCAGCCTTCAGGGAATGCTCTTGAACGTCCTCGTACAGGTCGATCACTTTTCGAGCCGTCGGGCGTCGGCAGGCCCGACCTTCGGAATACAGTGGCAGACTCTCGATTCCCGCTCGTTCCATCGCGCGGCGGAGTTCTCGCTCCAACAGCGCCTCGACCAGCAACACGAAGAAGTACACGCAGAGCAAGGCCTGAATCCGACTCACCTCCTTCAGGTACATAGGCGCTACCACGAAGTCAGTCTTCAGGTGCTCGAACCGTCGTTCGATGGCCGGTTGCTGTTTGTAGGCCAAGAGCAGATCCTGCTCCGTCATCTTCGATTCGTTGCTCACCAGCGGGAAAATGCCATCACAGCGGGCCTCCTCATCCAGTCGCTCCAACTCAATCCGATGCTTCAACGAGTAACGGAGCTTCTCCTCTCGGACGTACCGCGTGTCCTGTCCAGGCCGGCCGCGTCGCTCCTGGCGGAACTTTTCGGTGACCTGCTCCTCGATCTCGACCGAGATCCACTCGGTGACCTCACAGTCTCGGAGCAGCTCCTCGACCGCCTCGGCGACCTTGGCTCGACTGCGGTACCGGGTTCGGGACGAGGCGAGCTTGGCACGCAGTTCGTCCAGTCGTTTCAACGCCTTCTCCAGCCGGGTCAGCCGTACCTCCGCATCCAACTCGGCCTTGCGTGTGCTGTGATACCAGATCAGCCGGTAACCCTCGGTGGTCTGGCTCGCAGGTTTGCAGATCGAGAAGCGGTCGGTCAACTGTCCCTTGTCGTCGTACTTGTCGTGGGTCCATCGCCACTGGATCTCTCCCCGGAGTACGGCGCCGCGGAAGGCACCGTCCTCACTGCGAGTTCGCGGCAGCACGCTGAGGAACCGACCGCCGCGCTGATGCAGATAGGCCATGTTCTCGGTGGTGGCCAGCTTGCAGTCGGCGATGTAGAGAAAGTCTCGGCGTCCGGTCAGTTGACAGAGCAACTCCCAGGTCTCCTGGTGAGAGCGGTCGTCGGTGGCGTTGCCGCTCTCGACGCGAAAGTGCACCGGGACGGCACCGTCGCCGGTCACGGTGAGGATGTAGAGTAGCTGCTTGAGGTCGGGGCGGTGGTCTTTGTTATGACCCCAGGTCACCGCCAACCGCAATTGTCCCCGCAGGGTTCGCTCCGCCTCCGCCGACTCGTAGTCACCGTGGAAAGTGATGGTGGTCGAGTCGTTGTGTAACTGGTCGAGGCTGACGTCGAATTCGCGTACGGCATGGGCCGCGACCTTCAGGGCCAACCCCGAGAGATTGGCGTCGAAGAGACGGTCGAGGGCCCGGCCAACTCGATCGTCGTTCATTGCGGCGACTTGGACATCGGACAACCCGAACAGTTTCGGCTCATGGCGGGCCACCCACTCACCGACACCATAGAGTGGCTCACGCGAGATCAGCAGGTTGCGCAGCAGGACGAGCAAGGCCGTGGCCGTGGGGACCCGAGTGCGGCCGTCCTCATGGGGCAGGTGGTCGCAGAGAAACTCGCGAAGGCGGAGCCGACTCAGGAAGTGTTCCAGGATGGGCACGGCGGCAATCCGCCGCGTGTTGAGCGTGCGCGTGCGTCCCTTCGAGCGGGCCGTCTCGCCGGGTTGGCGCGGTCGTTGAGGTTCGTTCATGCGGATCATCTCCGGAGGGTTTGCAGCGAGTTGGCCGGTGTCCGCCGCCGGGCCTTCCAGGGCCGTGAGGGGAGCAGGCCGACCGCCGCAGGGCTTGCCGCAATGATGGCGGAGGAGATCGGGACGTCAAGGACAAAAAATCTTGTGATTCACTTATGACAATTTGCCTTGACGTAAGTTGTGAGCCGCTCAACTTACGCTCATAGCCCGTGTCACAAGTCGTCGCGGCGAGAATCGCGGCGCGCGGCTGGACATTGCCAAGTTATAAGACAAGGCGAAGAATGGCTCGAGTTCAGGAACGGTCCGGTTGGCGAACCATCTGAACCGAACAAGGTCCCCGTGCCGATCGACTTGTAGATGTTTACCGACCCTGGGGCCGCGTCTGAGAAGATGGCCTCAGGTCGAATTCGGGGAAATCAAAGGGAGATGTGCGGAAAGTAGGATTCGTGGGACCTCGACAAGGGGATTTTCCGCTACTTTGAGAACACGAAGGGTCTGACCAATGAGCAGGGAATCGAAGGCAAGTATGTGATCGCCACGAGTGAAGCAGCGCTCAGCGTGCTTGAGGTCGTGGCGATCTACAAGGACCTGAGCGATGTCGAGCGCGGGTTTCGCCAGCTCAAGGACGTGCTGGCCATGCGGCCGATTTATCATCAGATTGAGGAACGAGTAAAAGCACATATTTTCGTAGCTGCACTGGCATTACTGGTCCAGCGGCTATTGCACCGCCGACTTGAGCACGCTGGGATAGATTTCTCTCCAGAGAGGGCGATGCAAGCTCTCTCCACGCTCCGGGTGGTGACCCTCCGTCTCGACGATCAGCCCGAACGGCAAGGAGTCAGTGGAGGCTGCCCCGATGCGCGGCGGGTCCTGAAGGCGCTGGGCTTAACCGAGCTCAGGCCGCCAGCACCACCGGAAGACGAAAAAACCGTGATGTAGTGACAATCTGAAAAATCGCCCCTTGCGCCGCAAGGACTTAGGGCGACCCACCCCAAACATGGGCTAGGGTCCGGGACCCTTGACGTCCACGCCGAACGTGGTGAGCAGGGTTCTCTGCTCGAGTAACTCCAGGCCGGGCCTGCTGGCACGGCGCGCATTTCGTCTGACCATCGCGACCTCGCGTCGGTGTTGAGGGTTCATTTCTCGGCGCATTCAGCGCCGGCGGACGGACAACGTCGGAAAGCCACGCAATGATGTCAACAAACGTGGCGTCACTCGATCATAACAGTATACGACGATTCTTTGTGACGGAAGGCATTCTACTTGGCCGTCCCGCGCATCGCAAGGGTGTGGCCAGCGGCGCAAAAGAAAGTGAACGCTTGCTTGTGCGAAGGAGTGAACCAGTCAGCAATACCGTGCGCGTGGAGAAGTGCGCGGCAGCGATGTGAGACTCAATGCATTATGAATGTCAATTTTTATGTTGCTCTCAGACTGTACTTTTCAGGGTTGTTGGCGGCCTTCCCTGGCCGCTTCCGGTTCCCGTGCGGTGTGAGTCGTCGGCCCATTGCGGGGCTGCTTGCTTTCGAGTTCAGGGAACGGCCCGGGTCCGTGGTGCACCGGCGGCGAGTCCTCCCCGAAGGCCCTGCCGGTCTCCGGCGCGGAGGTTCCCGAAAAGCCGCCGTGTCGAGGAGAACCATGCGGCACGTCGGCTCACGGACGCGGCCGACGGCGCCGAGACGGTGGCGCCGGGCGTGAAGAGTGTGCCGGACGGGTTCAAGGCTACAATGGGGCTAACGGCCGCGACGGCTGCACCTGGCGGGGGGGTTGGGCTCGAGCTCGACACGGCCGGACTGATCGACGACGAGAGCACCGGATCGAAGAAGATCCCGTTGATCACCGGGTTGGGGCCGGACAGTCGGGTGAAGCGGAAAGTGAGGTCCCCGCTCATCTTCCAGGAAAGGTAGATGCCGCCGGAGAGGTTCGTGATGGTACGCGAGTCCAGCACGGCACCGGTCGAGGGGTCGATCAGATCCACCCGTTCGATCCGGTTGGCACGGCCCCAGTCCAGCAGGTAAAAGGTCACGAGGTGGGATCGAGAGTCGCTGAAGTTGACGTTCACCGAGAACTGGTCGAAGGGGCTGTACCACGACGAAGCGACGCGCCCCGACTGCGGCGCGGGCCTCTTGAGTGCGCGGACATCCGTGGTGTTGGTGCTCCACGTGTAGTTGATCTGGTTGCTGGGGGTGACCTGCAAGTATGAAGGAATGCTTGACCCGATGTTCGGCATGAGGTATCCCTCGCTGCCAAAGGTTCCCTGCCAGTTGCCCTGTGCCGTCTTGTTCGTGCCGGCGAACATGGACGATCCTGTGTGATCGAAGAAGATGCCGCTGACGACCGGGTTGGGTCCGGAGATGCCGGTGAACGTGAACTCCACGTTGCCTGTCAACTGCCATGACAGGTACACGCCTCCGGCGAAGGAAGAGATGGTGCGCGTATCGAGCACGGCTCCTGTCGAGGCGTCGGTCACCTGGATCTGCTCGGAGCGGCCCTGGTTGTCCCAATCCAGAGCGTAAATGCTCACTACGTGTGTGAGACTGTCGGGCAGATTGATGTTGATCGTGAAGCTGTTGGAATTGCTATACCACGCGGCCGCGATCCGGTCGGTTGCCGTGGAACTTCCCTTCTGCAAGGCGCGAACGTCGCTGGTACTGTTGCTCCAGACGTTCTTGAGAGTGCCTTGGGTGGTTAGCTGCGCGTAGACCGGCAGGCTTGACTGATCACCGACCAGCGTGTAACCGTCGCTGCCATAAACTCCCTTCCAGCTTCCCTGGGTGGTGGAGTCCTGGGCGACGAAGGTGGCGGCCGCCGGGGTGGCCGGCAGGTTCGCCTCGGCCAGCGCCAGGTCTTGCGCGTCGACCACGCCGTCGTGGTTGAAGTCCCCATCGCCCCAGGTGGCGTTGGTCTGGCCCATGTGGGCCTCGATGATGTTGATGTCGGCGGCGGTGACCTTGCCGTCGAGGTCGGCATCGCCGGCCGGCAGGATGGCGTTCATCACCGCGTCCCACTTCGGGGCGCCCGTGGCGCTGACCGAGGGCAGGAGCCCCCAGAAGCTGTCATTCAGGGCATAGAAAGTCAGCGGAGTTCCCATGTCCTTTTCCCACATCGCGATCAGGTTCGAGTACAGGGTGTACATTCCCGGGTTGCTCTGCGCCTGGATCTCGAGCTGCGGGTTCTTGCTGTTGTAGGGATAAAGCCCCTGGCCGGCCTCATAGCTGATGACGGGAACGCCGTAGGTCTGCGAAAGCGCTTCGTTTTGCGTGAGCCAGCTCGAGATATCCGTATTGAGCATCTTCTCCATGGAGTTGAACAGGGCCGTCATGGACATGCCCTTCCTGTCAGTGCCCGAGGCCAGGGTGACGTAAGGCGCGATGGCAAAGGCGCTGATGGAGTTGCTCACCGAGCCATAGTTGGACTGCAAGAACGCCAGCTCGTTCTGGTTATAGCTGGGTACCGCCGCCCACGAGCCGAGTACGGGCAAGACGCGGCTGGCCTGGCTGCCGAAGACCTGCTTGAAGATGTCGCCAATGTGCTTGGTCATGTACGCACTCTGCTGCGCGACGGCCACACCCTGGTTGCTCTTGTCGGTCACCAGAGGGTTGTTCTGGGCGGCCGCCAGAACCTGAAAGTACTCGCTGAAGGAGGCATTCCAGGTCTCGTTGCTGTACTCGACGTACACCTTCAGGTTCGGGTTCAGGTCCTGCTGGATGAGCTGGGCCAGGCTCTGGACGTAGCTGTCGGTGGCCATGGCTGGAACGTTGATCCAGAGGTCCCTGCTGGCCTCGTTGGCCATGGCGATGATCTCCTCGTAGGAGACGCCATTGGGTCCGGTGGCCAGGAAGTTCTGCGGAAGCACGCGGTCCGACCAGTTCACCTGGGTGGAGTTGATCGTGCCGTTCCACTCCACCATGCGGATGTAGGAGAAGGGCTGAAGATCCTGGAGCAAGTTGTTCGTGTAGAGCTGGGTGGTGTCCGGACTGTAGCCGGGCATGATAATCTTCAGATTCCCGAACGGATTCGACGGGTCTAGCCCGGTCACCTGAAGCATCAGCGTGATGTGGTCCGGGTAGATGGCGTGGTTCACGTGGAGCATGGCATGATAGAGCCCGTCGCTGCCCAGCGTGGCCGGGCCCGCAAGCTGCCCGATGCCAAAGAAGTCCAGCGTGGCTTGCCCGGAATAGCTGACCTGGTAATTCCCGTCGGGATAGTTGTTGATCTCGGCGTACGTTCCCGCGGTGGACTCGGGATACCCGGTGGAGTTGAGCTTGAGCGAGGGGTTGGGGCTGTAGGTGGTGCCTGAGAACTGTCCCCACGGAAGCAGGAGATGCCGGAGGTCCACCCAGGTGGCGTCGCCGGCGTAAGGGCTATTGCCCTTGACGTCCACCCCGACGGTCGAGAGCAAGACACGATCCTCAAGTGGTTCCAGCTGGAATCTCCTGGTGCGGTGCGCAGTTTTTCTACCCATGGCGACCTCGAGTCGATGTTGAAGGTTCAGGTTCGGGCGCAGTCAAGCGCCGGGGACGGACAGCGTCAAATGCCACGCAATGATGTCATCAAACTTGGCATCATTACATAATAGAAGCATACGATTATCGGTTGATGTGGAAAGGATTCTAAGGTGGTGTCCAACGCCACGCAAGACGCTGTAGGCCTGATGATGAGAAAAATATTCAGGCCTTGACCAATGCGCCATGCGGGCAGCGCATACTCCATGTGCGCTGCATCAGCGAACAACGGTCCGTCCGATCGCCGGCCCGCGTGCGCGGGCGATCAAATCGACTGGCAGGCATGATTGATATGAAATCGAGACTGGAGCGGGATGCTCGCCCTGGCGCTCCGATTCCAGTAGAATAGAAAGATCATGGTACGAGCGGCCCTCCGGCAATCCGGGTTGCCCGACAGGCCTTGCCGATGATTCGCTCCGGGGACCAGGCAGCCCTGACACACGTTTTCGGGAACTTGTCCCGCCGTGGACGCATCTAAGCTGAAGATGACCGGGTACGAGGACGACCACAGCCTGGTGGCGGCGTGCCGCGCAGGGCAGACCGAGGCGTTCGGCTGCCTTGTCGAACGCTACCAGGGCCGCCTCTTCCCGACCATCGCCCGGCTTGTCGGCTCGGCCGACGATGCGCAGGACGTCGTCCAGGACGCATTCGTACGCGGATTCGAGAAGCTCGATCAGTTCCACGGAGAAAGTTCCTTCTATACCTGGATTTACAGGATCGCAGTGAACCTGGCCCTGAGCAACCAGCGCCGGGATCACAATCGTCGATTGTCCCGGCTCGACCAGGCCGCACGGCACCGCTGCACTGCCGAGCCGGCAGACGAGTCGCCTGATAGCGACCCCTCCGTCGCCCTGGAACGGCTGGAACGAGACGCTCTGGTGGAGGCCGCACTTGGCAAGCTTGGGCCCGAACACCGTGCCGTGGTGATCCTGAAAGACTTCGATGGCCACCGCTACGAAGAAATCAGCACGCTGTTGAAGATTCCGGTGGGCACGGTGCGCAGCCGGCTTCATCGGGCACGATCGGAACTGCGTGCGCGACTGCAATCATTGCTTGACCAGGATTCCGAGACGCGACACGCTTATCAGGAAACCGAGAAAGCCGTGGATGCGTGATGCCGGGAATCGATGTGACGTGACCTCGACCTGGTTCCTGGAGCACGGAGGGCGGGCACGCAAGCCGAGGCATACTTCTCACGACCGTGCGAACGGCGGCAAACCAACCATGTGTGCTGACGACGAAATCTTGCTCGAGGCTTACCTCGACGACGAACTGGAACCCGAACAGCGGCGGAGGGTCGAATTCCGGGTCGCGGCCAACCCCCGGCTCGCAGCCCGACTGCGGGCACTCGCCGCCGTCCGTGACCTGATTGCCGGCCTGTCTCGTCCGGTCACGCCCGACATGACGCCCCAGATCATGTCGCGGCTGCGCCTTACGGCCAGGCACCGCCAGGCCCGCCCCTGGTCGCAGCGTCGTCGCTCCTGGACGGCCCTGGCGGTGGCTGCCTCGGTTCTTGGTGCCGTGGCGATTCTGACCGCGGTGCCGTCGCGGCTGGCCGCCCCGTCACGCATCGCCGTCGCCACCTCGCCATCAGAGAGCGTGGCCCACGCGGCGGGGTCTCCGTCCTCCGGCGGGAACCTCACAGCCAGTCTCCGCCCTGATTCCGCGTTGCCTGGAGAGGTATTCGGTCCCGCCGAGGCCCAGGCGGTACCATACGGCACCCTGGTTAACCAGGTCGATCCACAGCAACGCGTACGGGCCTTGCTGGACGATCCTCGGCTCAGCCGCGTCTTCCTCGTCGCCGACCGGATTGGCCAGCCAACCACGCATCAGGTCGCCTCGCTGGTCGAACGAACGAGCCACCGCGATTTCTTCAAGATCACCGTCGCGGAAGGCATCGTGATCGATCCGCGGCACCCGGACCACGCCACCGTCTTTGCAGTGGTCCTCGACGACTCGGAGTTCGAACCCTTCCGCAACCGGCTCAAGGAAGCGTTCCGCGACCGTCTCGAGGAAAGCGACATCGATCCGGCGGTTGCCATGCAACTGGCGGAGATCGGCCAGGTGGTTGCCTTGCCCGCTCATCCGCTCGGCGACCTGACGATCCCGAGCGTCAGTCTTGCGTTGCGAACAGGTGCGCCGGGGGGTTCGGCCGATGCCCTCGCGCAGTCCCCTCCCGCCAGCGCGTCCGGACCCACGAAAACCGGACCGACCGTCGAGCAAGAGCGCAGCTCTCCGGCCGCTGGTCTGCTTCGTGACGGGTCTGGCCGTGTCGAGAACCAGCAAACACTGGCCTCCGGCGATGAAGCTGCTGGGGCTGGTGCGGTCTCCCGCTCTGACCCCGAGCCCGGCGCGGGGCTCGCCGCAAGCGACGCATCGGGCGCACGGTCCGAGACGAATCACGATCCGCTCCGCCTGGCGTTTCAGGACGGTCGTTCCCCGACGGGTAGGAATAGCACTACCGGGAAACACCATCGCGTCGTCCTGGTGTGGATCGCGGGCTCAGGCTCGGGCTGATGCAGCCTCGGCGATGGGTCGTCAGCTCGGCTTTGCCCGGTGGCTCCATTCGGTTGCTGTGGCAAGATCCGGTCGTGCGAGGCGTGTTGAGCGCGGTCATCTTCGCGGCGAGGTGCCGGGTCCCCGCGCACCTCCGCGCGGCCGGGCTCAGGCGCCGACGGCGCGCGGATCGTCGGCGCGCCTGTCACAACTCGGCCGCATGCGGTAGGATTTGTTGGCATCCCGAAGCGGAGTGAACGCGCGTGGCAAAGTCAGGGTTGGTGCGATGATCGAGGTCGAACGATTGACCAAGCAATACGGTTCGGTCCGAGCCATCGACCAGATCAGCTTCGCTGTCGGCCGGGGCGAGATCGTCGGGTTGCTTGGTCCCAACGGGGCCGGGAAGACGACGACCATGCGCATCCTCACCACATATCTCTCGGCCACCAGCGGCCGGGCCGTGCTGTCCGGCCACGACACACTCGATGAGCCCCTGGCCGTCAGGCGCAAGGTGGGCTACTTGCCGGAGAACGTGCCGCTCTACCCGGAGATGCGGGTCAAGGAGTATCTCCGGTACCGCGCGGCTCAAGGACGTCAGCCGATCGAAACGCCGGGCGGCGATCAGCGAGGTGATCACCCGGTGCCGGCTGGCCGAGGTCGAAGACCGTATCGTGGGGCATCTGTCGCGAGGGTTTCGCCAGCGTGTCGGGCTGGCGGAGGCGCTGATCCACGATCCGGACATCCTCATCCTCGACGAACCGACCTCGGGGCTTGACCCGATCCAGATTCGGGACGTGCGACGGTTGATCAGCGAGCTGGGGGCGAAGCACACGGTCCTGCTCTCGACGCATATCATGTCCGAAGTTGAAGCGGTCTGCGAGCGCGTGATCATCATCGCCGGCGGCAAGATCGCCATCGATCAGAAGCTCGACGCCTTGCGGCAGGATCAGGCCGTCGTGGTCGAGGCGCGGGGGCCGGCCGAACCGATCCGCAACGCGCTGATGACTGTCGACGGAGTCAACCGGGTGACCGTCACCGCGCGCGATGCGGGTGTTTCCGGGTTCGAGCTGACAACCCACGGCGCACGCGACGTGCGCGAGGCGGTTTCCCAGAAGCTCGCCGCCGGTGGCTGGAGCTTGCGCCGCCTGGAGCTGAAGCGCAGCTCGCTGGAGGAGCGGTTCGTCGAAGCGGTCACCGGCGAAGGGGCCGCACCTTCCCCAGGCAAGGCGGACTGATCATGCGACACATTCCAACCCTGCTCGGCCGCGAGCTCAGCGCCTTCTTCCTGGGTCCGATGGCGTACATCGTGCTGCTCGCGTTCCAGGTCATCGCGTTGCTCAATTTCTGGGAGCTTGTCGATGCGCTCAGCCAGCCCCAGCGCGAATTCTCGAGCGTCCGCGACCCGATGACCATGTATGTCTCCTCCAGCCCCCTGTTCTGGTTCAGCATCCTCGTCGCCGTGCCGCTCCTGACCATGCGGCTGCTGGCCGAGGAGCGGCGGACCGGCACCATCGAGACCCTCTTGACCTTGCCGGTCTCCGAGACCGAGATCGTGATCGCCAAGTGGTTGGCCGGCGTGATCATGTACCTGGCGCTCCTGTTCCCATTCGCGCTTTATCTGCCCTTCCTCTATTTCCAGGCGAACTATTACTTTGACGTGGGACCGGTACTTGCCCTGGGCATCGGGCTTTTGACCGTGGGAATGATGTTCGTGGCCATCGGGCTGGCGTTCAGCGCGCTGACCCGCAACCAGATCGTCGCCGCGGTGTGGACCTTCGTGGTCCTCTTCCTGCTGGTGGTGCTCACGCTCTTGCTCTACTTCTACGCCGTACGCCAGCAGTATGGCTGGGCGGAGGCGGTCCGGTTCCTGGCGGTCTATGTTCAGCTCCGGTCATTCGGGCAAGGGCAGCTGGACTTGCGGACGCTGGCGCTGCATCTGTCGGTCTGCGTGTTTTCGCTCTACGTCGCCGTGCGGATTCTTGAGGCCGAGCGGCGACGATAACCCCAGGTGGCAACCCGCGCACGGGATCAGGGTGTGATGTCAGACGGTATCTCGGCACTTCTCCGGCTTCCCGAAATCTGGATCGGCGCGCTGCTGCTGGCGAGCTACCTGATCCTCTTCTGGATCTTGCGCAGCGCGCCGATCGGCCAGGCAGCCCGCAGCGACGACGACCCGGAGGCACCCCCGCCGGCCTATCGCGATCGCTTGATTGCCGGTCTGACTGCCGGACTGGTGCTGATTCTCCTGGGCGGCTACCTGGCCCTGGGAGTCACTCACGGGGTTCGCTGGTCGATTCCCGCGTTCGGCCTGGGCATCGGCCTGGTGGTCTATTCGAACCAGGCCAGCCGCGGCTACCGGCACTCCAGCTACGTGCTGCGGCGCACGGCCGACCTTGCAAGCCTGTTGCTGAACGCGAGCCTGCTTGCCGGCATCCTCATCGTCGCCAACGTGGCGGCGTTCCGTTATGGCGGCCAGGCCATCGACATGACGCTCGAGCAGACGTTCTCACTGTCCAGCCTCTCGATCAACCAGATCGAGAGCCTGACCCGCCCGGTGAGCTTCCACGTGGTCTATGGCAGCGGACCCCGGTCGGCCCGCCAGCTCGATCGGGTGATCCAGCTTCTGGAGCTTTACCGTGCCGCGCGGCCGGATTTCATCAAGATCGACAGCCTGAACCCGTATACCGAGCTGGCGCGGACCGAGGACCTGGCGAAGCGCGCCCCGGACCTTGCCGTGATGCGCGCCGGCGGCGTGCTCATCGAGTATGGAGCAGGGTCGGACGCCCAGTTCGTGGCCGTGCCCGGGCAGGAGCTGTTCGAACCGCTCCGCGCCGATGCGGCCCGGGGGGGCAGCGACCGCTTCGAGTCAGCCTTCAAAGGCGAGGACGCCATCACCTCGGCTCTGATCAGGCTCCGCGAGGCGAAGACATCGAAGGTGGGATTCACCACGGGCCACGGCGAGCCCCCCCTGGCAGACCTGAACCCCAGCGGACAGGGCATCGGTCTCTGGCGCGCCCGCCTGGCCTCGGTGGGATGCGAGGCTGTTGAGCTGAACCTCACCAGCGATCCCATACCCGACGACCTGGCTCTGCTGGTGATCGCCGGACCTCGCAGTCCGTTCAAACCCGAGGAAACGGCCAGGCTCAGGGCCTATGCGGAGCAGGGAAAGCCCGTCCTGGCACTGGCCGGTACGACGGAGCCGGCCGGCCTCGACGAGTTCTTCCGGATGTTCAACCTCGAGCTGGGCCGTGGCCTGGTGATCGATCCCCGGTTCAACTTCAACCGGAACGTCCAGTTGATCTTCGCACCGCTGAAAGGCGGCCGCGGACACCCCATCACGGACGCTCTCCAGTCCGACAGGGCCGTTCTGGTTCCCAATGGCGCGCCCATCCACATTCTGGGACAGGGCCCGAGCGCGGCGAGCAAACCGGCCTCCCGGCCGGTTAACGCCAATCTCATTCCTGTGGCGATCCTCCAGTCGTCCCCCGGCTCGTGGGCCGAGACCGATCTCACCAACCCGCGGCCCCAGCTCGACCAGGGGGTCGACGAGCCTGGCCCCGTGACGCTGGGTGTGGCCGTGCAGGAGCGAACCGCGGCCTCGGCACCGGCCGGCGCGGCTTCCACCGCGGTGGCCGGCCGTCCCCGGCTCGTTCTCTTCTCCAGCCGCGCCCTGGCTGACAACGTGGTGCAGGGAATCGAGCCCACGAACCTCGACCTGATCATGAATGCGGCGAGCTGGCTGCGTGGTCGACCCGACGCGGTGGGCATCTCGCCCAGCACCCATGTGGCGCTCGACTCTCACGGCGGACCCCGTGCTCCGCTCGCGGCTGGTGGTCGTGCCCACGGTGATGGCCATGCTCGGAATCGTCGCCCTGGGGACCATCGTCTACGTGGCGCGCCGCGAGTGATGCGGGCTGAACCTCGCCTGCTCGTGGCGGACGCCATGCCGTTTCCTCTCTCTGGTGGATGAATTCACGCCGGTGCGCCGATGAAAACCCCTCGCCCGACCTACGTTCTGATCGCCTTGTTCTTCGCCGGATTGCTGGCCCTCTGGTGGCTGGAAGACGCGGGAGTACTCACCGAAGCCGAGCGACGGGGGCGGCTCAGCCGGGTCCTCCCCGAGCTCATCGACGTACCCGATACCGCCATCACCCGCCTGGAGATCGCGCGTGATGAACACACCCTGGCGTTCGAACGCCGGGGCAAGAACCGCTGGCAGATGACCCGTCCGCTCGACGTGGCGGCCGACGCCACGCTCGTCGAGACCATGATCGGCAACCTCAAGAACCTGCGCAAATCGCCCGATTCCGGGACGATCCATGCCGGTCCCGGCGAATACGGTCTGGCCCCGCCCGGCGCGGTCGTCCGCGTCTTCGGCGAGCAGGGCACGGCAGGGGCAGGGAGTACCGGCCCCCGTCTGCTGGCCGCTCTGGAAGTCGGCAAGTCGCTGCGCGAGCAGACGTTCGTCCGCCCGGCGGACTCCGCGGGGATCGAGGTGGTCGAGAAGAAGCTCTTGAATGCGGCGACCCTCCCGGCCGGGCAATGGCGGCAGGTGAACCTGCTTCCGGTTCCCAGCTTCCAGGTGAGCCGGCTGTCCGTTCATCGCAACGGACTGAACCTGAAAGCCGACCGCGGGACCGGCGGCCGCTGGAGTCTTGTCGAGCCCGTGCACGCCCCCGCGAACGGAGCGAAGGTGGAAAGCCTCATCTCCGCGCTGGCGTCGGTGCGGGTGCTCGACGGCGAGAAGGGTTTCGTCGCCGACAACGCCAGCGACCTGGCACCCTTCGGACTGGACAGGCCGGAGGCGACCGTGGAGCTGGCGACATCGGCCGAGCCGGATTCACCGCTGGTGCTGCACGTTGGCAAGAAGGTGCCCGACCACCCCGACCGCGTGTTCGTGCGCCGGGGCGACCAGGACGACGTGGTGGTCGTGGGCGACCGGTTCCTGAGCGAGATCCCGCGTGACACGATCGCCCTGCGCGATCAGCACGTCACCGAGCTCGATCCGGCGGCCGTGACCGAGATCGAGATTCATGCACAGGCGACCGACTACCGGCTGGTGCGCCAGGGCAACAGCTGGGCGCTGACGGCACCGCAGGCGGGGCGTGCCGATACGTACCTCGTCCAGTCGCTGATCGGGCAGCTCGACGGCCTTCAGACCAGCGAGTTCCTTGAACCCGCGCGCGTCCCGAAGGCGGAGCTGGATCCGCCAATCGTGACGGTCAAGGTCTGGCAGTCCCGGCCCGGAGCCACGCAGGAAGCCCATGCGCAGGCTTCGGAGGCGTCACAATCCGCATCTCGGACCCTGGCGCTGTCGCTTCAGCTCGGCCGCCATGACCGCCTGAAGAAGACGGTCTACGGCCGACTCGAGGGAGACAGCATCATCCTGGCCATCCCCGATTTGCTTCTCGATGTGCTGCCCAGCAATCGACTGGCGTACCGCGACCGCGGGGTGCTCTCGCTCAATCCGGCTACCGTGGCCCGGCTGACTTTGAAGCGTCAAGGTTCCAGGACCGTGCTCGAGCCGGAATCGTCACCGGCAGGGGTCAACCGCTGGCGGATGGTGGAACCGGTCCAGGCCGCGGCCGACACCCGCAACGTGACGCAGTTGCTGGCGCTGCTCTCCGACCTTCGAGCCGAAGCGTTCGCAGCCGATGCCGTGGGCGACGGCAAGATTTTCGGGCTCGACCGGCCCCCGATTGACGTCTCCTGGAAGCTGGAGCCTGCGCGCGGCGACGCCGCCAAAGGCGCGCCGGCCGGTGCGGCGAGGACCTCGCAGAACGGCAAGGAAGGCAGCCTGCGCATCGGCAATCCCGTACCCGGCAAACCGGGCACATTCTACGCCGGGGTCTCGGGTCAGGACTTCGTCTTCACGCTCGGGGCACCTTCGATCCAGGCGCTGCTCGCCGAGTACCATGACACGCTGGTCCTGTCGTTCCCGGCCGATACGATCCGTCGCCTGGTCCTCCGTGTGCCGGGTCGAAGCCTCTCGTTCCTGCGGTCGGACCATCCGGGGAGAGGGCCGGACGCCTGGGTGCCCGAGCCGCGAACGCGGGATGGCGCGGGCGACATCGACCTTTCCCGGTTCAGCACCCTGGTCAAGCAGCTGGGCGAGCTGCACACCCCACGGTTCGTGCAGTACGGCGGCCCCATTCCTGCGGAAACCGGCCTGCTGCACCCGAAGCTGACCGTTGAGCTGTATGCCGACCCCGCCAAGCCCCCGCACGTGCTACGGATTGGCGAGACCCGCGGCTCACTGGTGCTGGCGGCAGCGGGCACCTCCGACACCGGTCCGGTCTTCGTGCTGCCGGCTGCGGCCTGGAACGCACTTGTCCCTACTGCCCTCCCCGGGGACATTCCAGAGAATCCGTTCGGCCCCTGACAATGGCTTGAGCGAGCGGCCAGCAGCGCGTGAGGCCGCCATGCGACAGAGACGACGCCCGCCGGCGACCGCAACGCTGGTCGTCGTCCCGCAGTCCCGAAGCAGCCCTGGCAACCTGGCGATCCGCGGCAATGTACCGTAAAATAAGATGAACTCAAACTCTGCCCCGGAGCTCGACTCGTGCTGCATATCGTGAACTATCCCCACCCCGCGCTGCGGTATGTCTCGCGGCCGGTCACCCAGATCGACTCGGCCCTGCACACGGCCGTCCGGCAGATGTTTCAGTTGATGTATGCCGCGCGGGGGATTGGACTGGCCGCCAACCAGGTGGCGCTGCCGTATCGGTTTTTCATCCTCAACGTGACTGCCGACCCCGAGCAGAAGGACCAGGAGCAGGTCTTCATCAACCCCCAGATTGTCAAGCGGCACTCGTCGATCGAGGATGAGGAAGGATGCCTGAGCCTCCCGGGCGTCTACTCCAACGTCCGCCGAGCCCGCAAGATCAAGCTCCAGGCGTTCAACCTGGCCGGAGAGCTGATCGAGTACGAGGCCGAAGACCTCCTCAGCCGCGCCATCCAGCACGAAGCGGACCACCTCGACGGCAAGCTGTTCATCGACTACCTGGGCTCTCTGGCCCGGCATTCCATCAAGCCCAGGCTGAGCGAATTCGAGACCCAGTTCCGCCAGGCCCAGGCGGACGGCGAGTACGCGCCGGACGCGGAAATCGTTCAGCAGCTCCAGAATATGAAGGAACTGCCAGCACTCCCTCCCCTGGTGCTTCCTGAGGCGGTACCGGTCGCCGAGTCGGTCGAGGATTGAACGATGGAGCATGCGGCCGCATCGCTTTCGATCCCGGACGTCCGGATCATTGCCCTGGGTACCGGGGATTTCGCCCTACCGCTCTTCGAGACGCTCTGTCACGCGGGCTACCAGGTCATCGCTCTCATCACCCAGCCCGACCGGCCGCAGGGCCGCAAGCAAGAGCTGATCCCCAGCGCGATCAAGCTCGGGGCGCTGGCACGCGGCATTCCCGTCCTCCAGCCCGAGAACGTCAATGCCCCGGAGAGCCTGGCGCTGATCCGCCGGCTCGCGCCCGACCTGCTGGTGACCGCGGCTTACGGCCAGATCCTCGCGCCGGAGTTGCTGGCCCTGCCGCGCCTGGGCGGGATCAACCTGCACGGCTCGATCCTGCCGGCGTACCGCGGTGCAGCACCGGTGGCGCGTGCGATCCAGCACGGCGAGACGGAAACGGGCGTCACGGTCATACGCATGACCCCGCGCATCGACGCCGGCGGCATGATCGCCGTGGCCCGCACACCGATTGGTCCGGATGAGACGGCCGGCGAGCTTGAAGAGCGCCTGGCTGTGCTGGGCGCTCCGCTCATTGCCGAGGCCGTCGCGGCGGTCGCGGCCGGCCGCGCACGGGTGCTCGCTCAGGACAGATCCAGGGTCACGCGCGCCCCGAAGCTGACCAGGGAGGACGGTCAGATCGACTGGTCCAGAACCGCCCAGTCGATCCACAACCTCGTCAGGGCCATGAATCCATGGCCGCTCTGCACCACCACCTGGGTCTCACGGGGACCGCAATCGAAGGGACCGTTGCGTCTTATCATCCACCGCACGCAACCCATGGCGGAAGCCGCCGAGGCCGCACCCGGGACCATCGTGGAGGCTCATGCCGATCGTCTCACGGTCGCTGCCGGATCGGGGCACGTGCGCCTTTTGATGATACAGCTTCCCGGCAAGAAGCCGCTTTCCCCGGCCGATTTCCTGAACGGCCATCGCGTTCAGCCCGGTGATCGGCTTGGCCCGTAACTCAACCTGAACCTCCTCGCGCATTCCAGCCTACTGAGATTGGCGACGATGCCGGATTCATCCGCCTGGCTCTTGCCGGAGGTACAGGGATGCAATCGGTGCACTGGCCGCGATATGCTGGAGTGAACCTGGCGTCCCCCATGCAGTTTGCCCGCCCGGGACGCGGATCAATGTGAAAGCACGCTTAACGATCGAAGGCGATCGCCTCGGGCGTAAGCCCGGAGGGGAAATTCATGAAAGCATCCGACGAAGAAATCCTCCACCAGGATCATCGCGTGGGCGTGGTTGCTCCGCGGCTCTTGATCGGCGTCATCATCCTCACGTGTGCCGAGGTGTTCTCGGGCGCCTCGCTGTCCATGGGGCTCTGGCACCCGTGGACGTGCATTGTGACGTTCTGGCTCTACTTCGCGCATTTCTTCTTCTTCACGACGCTGGCCGTGCGCACCGGCCGGACATCGTTCTGGTCGCTCTACCTCTGGGGCGTGCTTTTCGGGCTGTACGAATCATGGATCACGAAGGTGATCTGGTATGGATATGATGGTAACGGCAAGATGGCGCTGGGGCGGATCGGCCCGTATGGCTTCAGCGAGATAAGCATGGTCTTCTCGTTCCATCCGGTGATGTCGTTCTTGCTCCCACTGGCCGTCGCTTGCGTGCTCTGCCCGCCGTTGCGCCGCGTGTTTCCCGATCTCGCCTGGTTCACGGGCAAGAGCCGCGGCGCGCTGCTTTTCCGGGCTTACCTGGTTTTCTCGCTGGCACCGGTTGTCGCGATGAACTGCCACGGGCCCGTGAACCTGGCCCTGAACATGGCGCTGCTTGCCGCCGTCCTGCTCATCCTGTTGCAACTCTCCGGCACGGCCCTCGCGTCGTCGCAGCCAGAGCGTATCGTCGTCTTCGGCCATCGGGGATTCGCCGGCCTCTGTCTTTACCTCGCGGTACTGTATGGATTCTTTTATTTCAAGCTGCGTCCCGAGGGGTTGCCCTCGGCCGGGGTGCAGTTGCTCACGCTGGTGCTCTACGCGCTGGCGATCGCGGGTCTCTACCTGCACCAGCCTCGCGTGCGGCTGGACGGCGATGCGCTCGTGGATCAGCCGCGGGAACGGAGGCAAATCTTGACCGTCTTCGGCCTGGTGATCGGCCTCGGGTTTCTGCTCTCGTTCGCCGGTCCTCAACCGTTTCTCTTCGTCCCCTTCGCGCTGAACAGCATCCTCTGGACCCTGGCTGGCATGAGCATGTTCGTCATTGCACTTGTTCAAGGGATCGTGAGTTATCGCCAGGTGCGATCACACAGTGGGGGCATTGGTTTTGCCGGGTGAGCCAACCGCCTTGTGTGGAAGATCGAGCCGCTCCCGGGCCGCCAGCGGCAGCATACAAGAGAATCTAGATCCCCGTGTTTTTTTAGATTCTTATCTCTTGTATTCTCGGAGGCCATGAGGTAGAGTTCCGGTAGTGGGCAAGAGGGTGAGGTCAACTTCCGAGACGTCGTCTCTCTCCAAGGTGCTGAGCCGATCGGAAAGTGGCCGAACCTTGCAAGCGTATGCTGATTCGCCCACGTGAATTTCGGGGTCAAGGGTCTGCTGCGAGGAGCCAGTTTCTATTCTCGGGCCTCGGTCTGGATGAAGAGACGCCCTGGCGATTGATGACCAGATCACCCACGCCATTCGGCGAACTCCCGGACTTCGTCACCCGCTGAGCCTGGCTCTCATCTCTCCAGGCGCAAACGTCTTGGCGCAGCCGCTGGGCTGCAATGTGGCGATGCGCCGCCCACGCCCTGAGATCACACGCCAGCAGCAGGGCTCACTCCCACAGGCGCGCCGCTGCTGGCCCCGGCATACGAAAAAACGGCATACCGTTTCCCCCAGGGCGTCCCTGGGGGTTTTGCTTTTCCGCGGTGTCTGCTGGCCAGGCGTGCGTCGCGTGCGTGCCTGAACCTTCGCGTTCAACGGCAGGCCGGTGATCAGCACGGGCAGGACTCATCAGCCGTCTGGCTTGCCGTTGGCTCGGGTCTGCTCCACAAACAACTCGGTTGCATCGTCGATGGAGCGCCCGTTCCTGCCCCGTGGCGTGTGCACGTACATCGATCGGGAATCCACCATGTCGTGCGGCTCGGGGGGAAGCGACATCTCGTAGCGCACCGGCTGCGCATGGTCGGCAAGCTGAAGGCCTGGGTTGTAGACGCTGTTGAATTTCCAGAGCATCTTCAGCGTGCTGGTTTGACCGCGCGCCAGGTTGCGGGCCAGGATCCCTGCCAGCCCCCGCACCGCGTTCCATCCCAGGTGCTTGCGGTTGAGCACCTGCTGGGTACGCACGAGCTCCTTGTAAAACTCCGCCAGGGGCAATCGCGTGGGCAAGACGGCGTGCTGGATGTCGAAGAGGCGGTAATCGCGCGTGGTCAGCCGCCGGGACTCGGTGAGCCAGCTCTCCGTACCCGGATACGGCGTGTTGACGCTGATGTTGACGATCTCGGGAATCTCCAGGCACCACTGGCGGATGATCTCGAACTGGCGGTGATCCCAGTCTGGATCGGCGATCAGGTTGATGGCCACCATGATCCCCAGCGAACGCGCAAACTCGAGTGCCTCGAAGTTTCGCGAGAGCGTCACGCGCTTGCGGTATTTCTTGAGCCCCTCCTCGTCGATCGCCTCGACGCCAAGGAACATGTATTGAAGGCCGAGGGTCTTCCAGAAGCGGAAGACCTCCTTGTTGCGCAGCAGGACGTCCCCGCGCGTTTCAAGATAGTAATGCTTCTTGATACCTTGACGCGCGACCGCCTCGCCAATGGCCATGCCCTGCTCCGCCTGAATGAATGCGACATCATCGACGATGAAGATGCCGGGCTCGCGAATCGCGGCGAGCTCCGCTGCCCCTTCCGCGGCCGACTTCACGCGGTAGCTGCGCCCGTAGAAGGTCCAGGCGCTGCAAAACGAGCAATCCCAGGGGCAGCCGCGGCTGAACTCGATCGAGGCGCACGGGTCCAGGACTCCAATGAAGTACTTGCGGCGGTGCCGCAACAGCTCGCGGGCCGGGCGGATGGCGTCGAGATCGCGGGCGAACCTGGGGGGTGGGCCGCAGCCTTCCTGGGTGATCACGCCCGGTACGTCCAGAAGCGCCAGCGACCGGCCATCGGCGGCTGCGGCGACGAGTTCCGCGACGGCGGACTCGCCTTCCCCCTTGAGCACGCAGTCGATCGCGCCCTCTGCATGTTCCAGAACATCGGCGGCCACGAACGACACGCTGTGGCCGCCCACGAAAATGAAGGACTCCGGGCGGAGAGCCCTGGTCAGCCTGGCCAGGTCCACGATCTCCGGGATATTCGCCAGGTAGTTGCACGAGAATGCCACGACGTCGGGCTGCCACTCGCGGACCTGCCGGAAATACGCGGCCTGCCGCTCCACCTGGAGATCCAGCAAGCGAACTTCGTGCCCGGCGCAGCAGCGCGGCCGCGATGAGCTCGATGCCCAGAGGCTCCAGCCTCAGGAAGATCTTCGTGTAGAGCAAGGCGCTGGGATGGACGGCCAGGATCTTCATGGGCAGTTGAACCGCATCGTGTGTAACTCAAGAGCATCTGGTCAACCGCTTATATCAGGAAGCAGAACCCATCGCCAGCACGGTTTCCGCTCCCTGATAAGGTTTTCCAGGCAGCCGTCCAGGCGAAGCCGGCGGCGCCGCGAAGCCGGCGGCAATCCTTTCCCAGATGCCTCAGCTTCTGCCGAGGACAGGTCCCTCGACCGGCCCGGCATCCCCGGAGCCTCGGGGGCAAGCGTCACTCGGGGCTGCTTTTGGCTGGCCGTTGCCGCGGCCACCAACTTGGTCCAGATTCATTCCCTTTCGTGAAGGCCCTTGGTAGAATCCATGACCGACAGCGGGAGCCAGGGTCAGCCGTTCCCTGGCGGGCTTGAGATCATGAGTCACTCCGAGGACCCGGGGCCACTCGCTGGCCTCGGGGAGCCAGGCCGATGGCCGATCAATCGACCAAGCAACCGAGCAAGAAGCTCTATATCGAGACAGTCGGCTGCCAGATGAACGTGCTCGACAGCGAGCTGGTGGTGGCACGTCTGCGCGACCAGGGCTACGAGCTGACCACCGACATCGATCAAGCCGATGCCATCTTCTATAACACCTGCTCGGTGCGGCAGCATGCCGAGGACAAGGTCTACAGTGCCCTCGGGCGGATCAAGCAGATCAAGCGCAAGCGGCCCGAGGTTTCCATCGGCGTGCTCGGCTGCATGGCCCAGAAGGACCAGGAGCAGATCCTCAAACGCGCACCGCACGTCGACATCATAGTCGGGCCCGGCCAGCTCGGGCGCGTGCCCGAGCTGCTTGGCCTTGCCCGTGAGGCACGCGCTGCACAGCTTGCCGTGAGCCTGGACCGTACCGCGGGCTCGCGACAGGAGATCACGGCCAGCTTCGAGAACTATGACGCCGACCGCGAGCCCGCGATGCGTCCCAGCCCGTTCCAGGCTTTCGTCCGTGTGATGATGGGCTGCGACAAGTTCTGTACCTACTGCATCGTGCCCGCGGTTCGCGGCCCCGAGCAGAGCCGGCCCCCGGCAGCCATCGTGGGCGAGGCAAACCTGCTCGCCAGCCAGGGAGTCAAGGAGATCACGCTCCTCGGCCAGACGGTCAACAGCTACAGGTACCGGGAAGGCGACGGCCGGCTGGTCCGCCTGTCCGACCTGCTCGAGAGAATCGCCGGGCTCGATGGCATCGAGCGCGTGAAGTTCATCACCAGCTTTCCCAACGACATGACCGACGACCTCTTGCAGGCCGTCCGCGACCTCCCCGCGGCCTCCCGCTATATCCACGTGCCGGCGCAGAGCGGCTGTGACTCCGTCCTGAAACGCATGAAAAGAATGTACACGTCTGGATTTTACGAGGACATGCTCGCCCGGATGCGCGAGACCATCCCCGGGGTCTCGGTCTCGAGCGACTTCATCGTCGGCTTCTGCGGCGAGACCGAGGAATCGTTCGAGCGCACGGTGCGCCTGGTGGAGCGGGCCCGGTTCAAGAACAGCTTCATCTTCAAGTACAGTCCACGGCAGGGAACCAAGGCGGACGAGCTCTTCACCGACGACGTTCCCGAAGAGGTGAAACGGCGACGCAACAACTATCTGCTGGCCGTGCAGTCAGCCATCAGCCTCCAGGAGAATCGGCAGTTCATCGGCCGTACGGTGACGGTCCTGGTGGAGGGGCCAAGCCGGTCCACGACCCGGCGTGAAGGGTGGGATCGCGCTGATCAATGGACGGGACGGACGACCTGCGACCGGATCGTGGTTTTCCGGGGCAATGAGGCTTTGACCGGGCGGCTGGTCCGGGTCAGGATTGACGACGCCAGCGCGGTGACCCTCTTCGGCGAGCTGGCGGGCGCCGATCGGACCAAGGCGGCGGTGTGAAGTGAAGGGGGAGCCGATGCCCAGCCAGCTCCAAGAGCTGGTGCAATGCTGGATGGCCTGGGGTGGGATCGACGAAGGGTTGGCGCCCAGCCCCGAGGCGCTGTCGGCCTGGTTCGGGGCAACCGACGAGCCGTTCCGCCCTGGCGTTGATCCGCGCGTGATCGCCGCCTGGGAACATCGCCATGGCTATCGCCTGCCGGCCGGGCTGCGTGCCTGGCTGATGCTCTCCAACGGCCTTTACCGCGAGGGGCCGATCATCCACCCGATCTCGGCCATCGGACCCATGGTCGTATTCTCGCGAATTCATGACCTGATCGTTCAGCCCGAAAGCTGGTTCGAGCTCGGTAACCCCAATGTCGAGACGATCTGCATCGACCTCGCGTACCGCTGGCCGGGAGGCAGCTTTCCCGTGTTCACCTCCGGCGATGACGCATCGCGAAGCGCTCCCAGGATCATTGCTCGGAGCTTCGAGGAATGGCTTCTGGAACTGCTCCGTCACAGTGGCCGCGAGTACTGGTTCGATGCCGACTTCGTCGATTTCGGCGATCCCTGGCAGGCGCATCGCCGGTACACGCCCCAGCCCGACCTGCCCGACCGGCTGCGCCCGTACGCCTGCCAGGTCCTGCTGCTCATGCAGGCGCGCGTCGAGGAGCGGGAGATCGCCCAGACGCTGGGGCTCAGCCATGGCGATGTGGAAATCCTCTTCCGCCATCTCCAGCATGTCGCCCCCGATTTGACACCGTCCTGACCGGCATCCTTCTGGAAAGGTCTCGCGGATGGACGCCGACGCGGTCTCTGGGTCCCCCGAGAGTTCCGTACGGCTGGAAAGCTGGCTGAGGACGCTGGGGCCGCGCCGGTCCACTCCGAGAGCCCGAGCGACGCGCAGAACCGATCGCGGTTCGCCTCCCTGGTGGCTGCCGTGCTGCCGCGATGTTCCGACCCCGCCATGGCCTTGACCAATCTGGAGCGGTTCCTGGCAGCGCTTGCGGATCCCCGGCCGGCGCTGGCGAGCCTGGCCGGAGATGCACGGGCCGCGGAGATCCTGCTCCAGATCTTCAGCACCAGCCAGTACCTGAGCGAGGTCCTGATCCGCGATCCGGACCTGCTTGCCTGGCTGCGGGGCGGTGCCGAGCGGCCAGACCGCGCCGACCTGGCCGCGGAGCTTTCCAGCACGTTGCGAAAGACGTCTGGCGAGGCGGAGCCCGCGCTCGTGATCCGCCGGTTCCGGCTCCGCGAGACCTTGCGTATCTGCTACAACGACATCGTCCGCGGCCTGCCGCTGGAGGCCATCACACTGGACCTCTCGAACCTGGCGGAGGCTTGCATCGAGGCCGCGACGCGGCTGGCGCGAGCCTGGGCGGAGGCCCGGTTCGGAGTTCCCTACCGCGGCGACGGCGCTGCTTGCCGGTTCGTGGTCCTGGGCATGGGCAAGCTGGGGGGCGCGGAGCTGAACTACAGTTCCGACATCGACCTGGTGTTCGTTTATGACGAGGAAGGCCGCACGGCAGAGCCCCGCATGATGTCCAGTGCGGAGTTCTTCGAGCGGATGGGAACAGAACTCGTCCGGCTGCTGGCCGAGCACACCGCGCTCGGGGCAGCCTACCGGGTGGACATGCGGCTGCGCCGGACGGCGAGGAAGGTGCCCTGGCCCGGTCGGCGGCGGCGACCCTGGGCTATTACGAAACCCGTGGGCGTACCTGGGAGCGGCAGGCGCTCATCAAGTGCCGCCCGGTCGCGGGAGATCTGGAGCTGGGGCGCACCTTCATCCAGGCCGTCACGCCCTTTGTTTACCGCCGTTACCTAGGCGCCAGCGAGATCGCCGAGATCAAGGCGCTCAAGCGGCGGATCGAGCAAAGAACGGTCTCCGCGGGTCGCGCCGAGTTCGAGGTGAAAACGGGGCACGGAGGCATCCGCGACGTCGAGTTCGTGGTCCAGTTTCTTCAGTTGCTACACGGCGGCGAGTACCCCGAGGTCCGCAGCGCCAACACGCTGCTGGCGATCCACCAACTCGAGCAGGCCGGTTGCCTCACGGCCGAGGAACGGAGCATCATGGACGATACCTACCGCTTCCTTCGAAAGGTGGAGCACCGGCTTCAGGTCCTCTTCGATCGCCAGACCCACGAGATGCCGCGCAGCCTGCCCGAACTGCGGACTCTGGCGATCCGGATGGGCTATCAGGCGTCCGCACCGGGCGCGGACGCGGATCTTCCCGCGCACCGCTTTCTGGCCGATTATCGCAGCAAGACCGAGCTCAATCGGCGGATCCTCAACCACATCCTGCACGACGCATTCCGCGACGACGACGGCTCGCCGGCCGACCCCGTCGTGGACCTCGTGCTCGACCCTCACACCACGGCCGAACAGGTCGCCGCGGTGCTGGCGCGCTATCCGTTCCGAGATCTGGAGACGGCCTATCACAACCTGATGGCGCTGGCGCGTGAGGACTTCTTGTTCCTGTCCCAGGCCCGCTGCCGCCATTTTCTGGCGGCCATTGCCCCGCGCCTTCTTCAAGCGGTGGCGCGTACGGCCGATCCGGACATGACGCTCACCAATCTGGAGAAGGTCTCCGCATCGCTTGGCGCCAAGGCAGTGCTCTGGGAACTGTTCAACTTCAATCCCCCGAGCTTGCGGCTGTACGTGGAACTGTGCGCCACCAGCCAGTTCCTGTCACAGATTCTGACCACGAACCCGGGGATGATCGACGACCTCATGGATTCTCTCGTGGTGGACCGCGCCTTGCCGGCCGCGGCCATCAAGGCAGAGCTTGCTCAACTCCTGAAAGGGGCCGAGGACCCGGCTCCGATTCTCTGGAGCTTCCGCAACAAGGAGTGGGTGCGCATCGGGACGCGCGATATCCTGGGGCGAGAGCCCGTACGACAGGTGACGCGAGAGCTGGCCGACGTGGCCGAGGCCGTGGTCACACAGGTGGCTCGTGACCAGTGGAAGAAGCGCTCGGAGCACTGCGGGATTCCGCTGCGCGGATCCGACGGAGGCCGTAGCCGATGGGCCGTGCTTGCCTTGGGCAAACTGGGCGGCCGTGAGCTCAACTACCATAGCGATCTGGATCTCATCTTCCTGCACGAGGAAAACGGGTCCACCGCAGGCCCGGGCGCCCGCCTCTCCAACGAGGAGTTCGTCACGGACGTGGCCCGGCGGGTGTTGCGGACGCTTGCCTGCGACGCCTCGACGGGACCGCTCTACCGGGTGGACACCCGTTTGCGTCCACACGGGGCTTCGGGGCCCCTGGTCGTCACGCTCGCCGAGTTCCGCGATTACTTTCACCGCACCGCACACGCCTGGGAACGGCTGGCTCTCACCAGGGCCCGCGTCATCTTCGCCACCGGCGGTTTCGGCAGGCACGTCTCCGACGCCATTCGCGAGCTCCTTGGTCAGCCGATCGACCGGGCGAGACTGGCCGACGAGGTGCGTGACTTGCGCCGGCGGCTCGAGCAATCCAGTCGTCCGAACGACCTCAAGCGCGGCACCGGAGGACTTGCGGATATCGAGTTCATCGTCGCGTTCCAGATGCTCTCCCATGCTGCCGCACAGCCCGATCTGCTCAGGCCGAACCTGTGGGAGGCCCTCGACGCGTTGCAGCGCTGTTCGATCCTGCCGGCCGCGGTCTGCTCCGACCTCCGTGAGGCATACAGCTTTCTGCGGACCGTTGAAGGGCGGCTGCGGCTGATCCAGAACCGGGCCATCTCCGAGCTTCCGGGCCGGCCCGAAGATCTACTGGGGTTGGCCAGGCGCCTGAATTACCAGGCGGATGGACCGGATGAGGCCGTCGCGACCTTCGTGGCCGACGCCGCACGCCACCGCGCCCGTACCCGGGCGATCTTTGAGCGCCAGGTCGGAGCCGGGCCACCCAGGACATGAAAGCCTTCGGGCAGCTTGTGAGAGCCGCTGGCGGAGTGGCCGCTCCGGATCGGTCACAGCTCACGCCAGGAACCATCCGGTTCGAGGATCTCGTGCGGGCGGAAGGCCGCCTTGTACGCCAGCGACAGGCAGTCGGCAACCCAGTAACCCAGGTAGAGATGAGGCAGCCCGCGGCGCCGCGCCTCGTCAATCAGACAGAGGACGTTCCAGGTGCCAAGACTGCGTTTCAAATGGTCCGGGTCGTGCACGAAGTAGATGGCCGACAGGCCGACGGCCAGGGCATCCACCAGCCCCAGTCCGATCAGCTTACCTTCCAGCGTGTAGCTCCACTCCTCGGTGGGGAACGGGTTGGACACAAATGCGCTGTGGTAAGAGCTCGCGCTCTCCTCGCGCCCGTCCCACCCCCGTGTGCTGGCACGATAGGCGTGAAAGCGCTGGTACAGATCAAGCCGCGACCGCGTCAGGCGGGGCGGCCTGATCTCGAGCCGCACGGCTTCTCCGTTCAGCGTACGAACCCGCTTCTGGTTGCGATTCGGGCAGAACCGGGCCACGTCGATACGGATCGACCGGCACGCCCGGCAGAGCGGACAGAGCGGGCGGAACAAGGTGTGGCCGAACCGCCTCCAGCCCGCAAGCATCCGTACGGAGTACTCGTCAGCGGTCAGCTCCGACACATGCTCGTACTCCATCCGCGCCATCTGGACGGGCAGATAACCACAACTCTCGGCGGGTGCAAGAAACCGGAAGTCGGTTCGCACGGACCATCTCGCGAGCGTGGCAGGGCTGTCTCATTCCCGCGGAACTGGACACCAGCGCCCCATCCTGATCTCGCTCTGGACGTGGATCGAGCAACCGGGTGGCTGCTCTCTCGAAAAGGAGCCGGTCGAAGGACGGATCAGGGGACTCGGCGGAGAGAACGACACAGCCCTGCAAAACCGGGGAACGGAGATCAGAGCACAGGACACAAGCCGTTATCATACCCGAGCCGAGCCATTCTGGCTCTGTCCGTTGTGCGCGGGTCTCTCAGGGTTTCCTGGAAGGTGAGCTCCGAAGCCGCCATGCTCGTGCCCCGCTTGCATCGACACCGAGCCCGCGCGAGTGGCCTTCCAGGGGCCAGAAGCCGATCCACCGCCGGCCGCGCGCTGCGGCCCCGGAGCGGGCAGTTTCCAGGCCTGGAGCGGCCGCTCCACAAGCCGATAGATCCACCAGGAGAACAGGTTCACTACCGGAAAGCCAATGCAAAAGACGAGTGGATTGCTTCTGTCAGCGCCCCGCAGCAGCCAGCTCACCATGATGCCCACACCCCAGTGGCAAAGGTAAACAGGATAGCTGAGATTTCCAGCCCACCGATCCATCCGGACGAACCATGAGGGCAGCTCACGGGGCTCCAAACGCATCAGACAAACCATCGCGACCCCGGAGACGAGCAGGGATGAGTAAAGGCCGAAGACCAGGGGCCCGTACGGAAGATGCTGGGCCAACCAGACGTGCAGCCACCAGAGGCAGGCCGCGGCCAGGGCAGCCTGAGGGCGCGTGATGATCGGCATCCTGGCCCGCTCGTGATAGATCAGGCTGCCGAAACTGAACGCCAGTGAGCAGGCTGGTATGTAAACATAACGCTGCGGAAACGGCGTGCGAACGGCCAGCAGCCAGATCGTGTACAGCGCGCTGGCGGAAAACCAGAACCGAGCTGTCCAACGGCCCCTGCCCAGGCCCAGCGCGATGGCCACGTAGAACCAGAGCTCCACGCGCAAGGCGCGCGAACCATGCAGCAGTTCATTGTCATCAGGTGCGGTTACAAGGAGCAGCGTGTACCGCCATCCTTGCCACGTCCTGGGAATGTGCAGCTGGGACAGGAACCGGCTGGCGGTACCGGGCAAGGCCAGGAAGATCAGGCACATCCCGATGCAGACCGCGTAATATGCCGGGTAGATCCGGAGAGTGCGGTTGACCGCGAAGCGAGCGAGGCCACGCGGCGTGAAACCGTACTTTTCATTGAGCACCCGCGTCATGAGATAGCCGCTGAGGCAATAAAAGCCCCACACGGCGTAGGCGGCCGGTCCGGGGATCATACCGCCCCAGAGATGGCTGATCGCCACGCAGAAAGCCAGCCCGTACCGGTAGATCCCGAACACCTCGGTTCCCTCCCACCGGCGAATTCCGGCCGGCTCAACGACGCTTGAGTCGCCGGGTCATTTCACGGCGACGAACTGGAGAATCTCGCCTTCATCCGCCAGGTAACCCAGTTCGCGCGACCAGATGGCGCAGGCTCGTGCCTGGCGGAAGCCCGCCGCCCTCAGGTGATCGAGAATGTCCCAGCCGAAATGGTGAAAGCAAAGGCAGCCTCGCGTGGAGAGAGGATCGCCGTGGTACTCGGGGGAATGCAGATGCTCGATGCCTCCGTCGGCTCGCACGCGGGCGCGCAGCATGTGCTCCGGCCCGCCGTGGAACGGCACGCTCAGCAGCAGCCGTCCGCCTGGCCTCAGCACCCGGGCGCATTCCAGGAACGCCCGCTGGAAATCCGGGATATGTTCCATGACCTCGAGCGAGACCACCGCATCGAATGATTCGTCCGCGAAGCTGAGCGCCGTGAGGTCTTCGTGCCGGAGCAAGGAACGGCTCAGGCGAGTGCGGCCGCGCCGTGCCGGCAAGTACTCGCTTCCCACCGCCCCGGGAAAGCGCAGCCTGGTCCAGCGATAGAGGGCGGTGATCTGCTCGGTCAGGTAAAGACGATGATGTGGCCGGGCGCGATGGCCCAAAACAAGAGGTGGATCGAGGCCCGCATCCGGCTATTGAGGCCACAACGCCGGCAGATCAACCCCTCACGCCAGTTCAGGTCGGCCCCGGGACCGCCACCATGCGCTACGGCAGCGGTGCGGAAGACCCGCCGCTTGTGGCAGGCAA
Source organism: uncultured Planctomycetaceae bacterium (assembly GCA_963833985.1). Classification (GTDB taxonomy): domain Bacteria; phylum Planctomycetota; class Planctomycetia; order Isosphaerales; family Isosphaeraceae; genus Aquisphaera. The sequence continues at coordinate 1,604,548 of CAWIAD010000001.1, read as the reverse complement.
TGCAGAAAGCCTCGGTATCGACTCTCGATCCACCCGAGGCCAGTTCTTGCAAAAGCCGCTTTCTCTCCGCGTACTCCGCGTGAAGCTGCGCCCGGTGATCGCAGTACGCTGCGCGGTCGGCAAAAACGTGCAGCCGCACGCTTTCGTGCCAGGCGGAAGGGTCCGGGATCGGCGACGCCGCGCCCAGCCGGTGTCGCGCCTTCTCGACCCAGAACCACACCTGTGCCTTGCTTGCCTGAGCGATCATCGGTCAAGTTCCGTTCCTGTGGGTGCTCACTTCTGCGATCGCGCCATGAAGGCCTGCCCAGATCAGCAGATCGTCGATGCGCCTGGTCGCGGCTTGCACCGAGAAATGCTCGCGAAGATGCTGGCGGCCGGAGCGAGAAAGCTGCTCCCAGAGCTCGCTCGAGGTCCAGACGTGAACCATGGCGGAGGCAAAACTGGCGTCATCATCGGCGATCAGGGCGTGCTGCCCGTGCACCAGGCCCATCCCCTCGGCGGCCATGGACGTGAGCACGACGGGAACGCCCAGTGCCATGCTCTGGTTGACCTTGCCCTTCACGCCCGCTCCGTAGCGTAGCGGCGCGACGCTGAGCCGGGCCTGGTCGAAGTAAGGCCCGACGTCAGGGACATAACCGAGGACCTCGATTCGACTGCCGGCCAGTTTCAAGACCTCCGGGGTGGGCGACGAACCGATCACCTGGAAGACGGCCTCCGGGATGCGCTCGGCGACCATGGGAAAGATGTCACGCGCGAAGTAAAGGACCGCGTCGGTATTGGGGGGATGCTCGAAACCGCCGATGAAGACGATCGTCCGCCGGCCGCCATGGCCGGGAATCGGCCTCTCGTCCAGCGGCAGGATGTTCGAGAGGATGCGGACATCGGCGTCCGGGCACTCTGCCCCGATCAGCTCGCGCTCGATCGGGCTAACCACGAGCGTCATGTCGGCGGCCCGTACCAGCTCAAGCTCCTGCCGCTTGCGGCGGACCGCGGCAGCGTGTGCGCCGTGAGCCTGCTGTAGCCGCGCCGAGCGCTCCTCGCGCAAGAAGTGGAGATCGACCGTGTCAAAGACGATCTTCGCCCGCCGGGCAAGCCGGCGCGCCACGGCCATGTGGCGGGCAGCGATCTCGGCCCGGGAGAGGATCACCAGGTCGAACTCGTCGCCATGCTGCCTGAGAAAGGACCGGACCGACCGGTAGTAGGGGTGATGGATCACCTCGACGCCAATGGCCTGAAGAGCTTGCTGATAGGGGGAGCGGACGGCGAGGTCGTCGGGCAAGAACGCAACATGATGGCCCCTGCTCCTGATGGCGCGGATGATCTCGAAGATACGCAACGAACCGGAATCGCGGTCGGGCGTGGGAAGCCGATGATCGATGACCAGCACTTGCCCGGCGCGGCCGTGGCCCGAACCGCCCTCAGGGCCATTCGCGCGGACGATCCGGATCGGTCCCCCGGTCGGCTCGGGGTAATCCGCCAGTCGATCGTGCCACCGCTCCCGGAACTTACCCCGGTTGACCTCTTGATAGGACTTGACGCCCTTGCGGGCGCTCAGGCCCGAGGTCAGGCCCTCGTGATGGATGATCCGGGCCAGCGGCTGGTAGACCACCTTGTGGCCGGCGTGTCGAACCTTGAAGGCGAGGTCCGTATCCTCGTAGTATGCCGGTTTGTAGATCGCGTCGAACCCCCCGCACTGTTTGAACAGGGTCCTCGGAATCATCACGCAGGCGCCCGAGCAATAATCGACGTCGCGGGCAAAGTTGTACCTGGGATGGTCCGGATCGTCGAACTTGCCGTAATTCGAGCCGCTGGCATCCCGGTAGATCACGCCACCGGCTTCCTGCAAACGCCCGTTTGGATAGACAAGCTTGCCGCCGACGAGCCCGGCCTCCGGGATGTCGCGAAAGGTCTGCACCAGCGCCCGCAGCCAGTCAGCCGTGACCACCGTGTCGTTGTTCAGGAACACGAGATACTCGCCGCGCGCGACCTCCGCGCCACGATTGCAAGAGGAGACGAAACCGAGATTGCCCTCGTTCCGCACCACGCGCAGGCCGTCAATCTGCCCGAGCATGGTAGCGGTCTGGTCGCTGGAGCCGTCATCAACCACGATGATCTCGTAGGATGGCTCGCCTGTGAGCCGGGCGATGGAATCGAGACAGTTCAGAGTGTCTTGCCAGTGGTTGAAAACCGGAATGATCACCGATGCGACAACGGGATCGTGGAAGGGGAAGCGTGGCAAGGCCGACACACCAGGACCGCGCTGACGATCCTGGCCGAAGAAATCTTTAGCGGCCAGCCAGTACGGGCGGAACAAGAGCCTGGCGGTGCCTCGCGACCGGTTGAGCGCCATCCTGCCCCGGTGAGCGACCCAGCGACGGTTCGCCAGTTTGGGTATCGCCTTGCACACGCGGACACTGAAGGTCAGGAACGGCCGGTACCTTGGTAGAGCGGGTGAGGTGGTCTGAGCGTCACAACCGCACGAGCCTGGTTCGGTGCCCACTACGGATCCTCCAGGGGACAGCCGGCGGCAGGCCGTTCTGCGGCCAGACGCTTCGTGAACAATCAAATGCCAGCGGTCATGGCGACACCCGCGTTTTTGCCGAAGAGAGCTGGTGTCGTCAGCATCCGATCGGCGCAAGCCAACTGCCCTGGAGGACAAGCACCTGGTGGGCCGCATGCGACGCTGAATATGCGTGGCCTGCAAGGGGAGGTGCCGTCAACCGTACCCAACTTGACAGAGAGCTTGGCCCGCAAATGCAAGACCAGCGACATCCTGTACGGAATGTGATCCGTTCATTTTCACAACACTCATCGCTCGCGCATCATCAAGCTCACCGGATCATCGATAAGATTGACGTACCGGGTCACGCCGGTGCCGTGCCATCCCTGGTCAGGAAGCTGCGATGGCGAAAGACACTCGCAGAAACCGGAGAAAGCGAGCGGCCCTGCCGGCCGAATCCGGACAGAGAGTATTTCGATCCCTCGGACCTGTCAATCAGAACCGGGACGGTCGAACCAGTTCAGTTCCCCGCATCCGGCAGAAAAAGCCGCAGTCGCGATTCTGCTTCAGCATCTCCAGATCTCTCGTTGGCTACGGACGCGCGTCTGTGACCACGGATGACGAGCAGGGGCGGGTGATAAAACGCCCGACGATGTCAATGCCGGCTTGTGCGGTCCGGAGAAAAGCAGTATCTAATCGCCCGGGCATCACCGATATTGTCGCCGTCGATGGATTTTTCACGACTTCATCGAACCAGAGCAAGCGAGCGAGGACGCAATCGCTTTCTCTTTACTCCAGCGCGTGCGCAGGATTGTCCGAGAAATCCAAGGTGCATTGGGGAATACCCAGCACATTTTGATCTGGGTGAACGCTGAGGACCGTCGGCAAGACGGTGCAAAAGGATGCATTCAGACACCAAGACCATCGCTTTTCTGCTCTGTATGCACAGGAGCGGATCAAGCCTCACGGCTAGCATGTTCGAGCAACTGGGAATGTCGCTCGGTCCTTACCCACTGGTGGGAGCGAGCCCCACGAATATCCACGGGCACTACGAATCACTGCCTTTCCATGCCTTGAACCGCAAGGTGCAGGAGATCGCACTGGGGTTTCGGGACGACGTCCCGGCGACGGATGAGGTGCTGGCCCGGTTCCTCGAAAGCGAGGGGGCGTGGCCGGACGACGTGGAGATTCCCGAAGAACTCTTCGAGGAGGGCCGGCGCGTCATCGCCGGAATGATCGATTCGGGACCCATTTCGGGTGTGAAAGATCCGCGGACCGTGCTCACGTGGCCGTTCTGGCGGCGCGTTCTGATGGATTGCAGTTCCGTTCGGGTCGTGCTCGTCCCGTTGCTGCGCTCGCCGCACGAAATCGCCATGAGTCTCTGTAGCCGCAGCGCTGGAGCGGTCGGCTACTGGACGGCGCTGGATGTGGTCGCTGTCCACTTCGCACGGCTGAAAGCCATCCTGACGAACGAGGCGCAGGTAAGCGAAGCGATCGTGTTCGGCAGCAAGACCTATCTGGACGCGCTCGCGCGAGCCACGACCTTTTGCGGGCTGGCCTGGGACGAAGCCAGAGCCCTGCGCGTCTTCGATCAATCCTGTGTGCATCAAGAACCCGCCGGCGTCGCACACCCGGCGCAGCCTCTTTATGAGGAACTGGGCGGAGAGAAGCGTTCTGACAGCGAGGCGGAGCGGACGAGATGGCTACTGGCACGCGACTCGCGCAAGTGCGAGTCCATGGCCCAGAATCTCGTGAGGCGAGCCCAGGATCTGGTCCAGGAGAGCGATCATCAGCATCGCCTTTACCAGGTGCAGACAGAGCTCGAACAGGCACTCGAGGCGCTGGTGGAAAGGCAAGATGTGCTTGCCAGTACCCGCAAGGCGCTCTCCCTCGCGGAGGAAGCAGCGCGATGTGCCCAGGAGGAGTGCCAGCGTCTGCGTGACCAGCGCGCCAGGCTCGAATCGCATCCCGTGCTCGGCCAGGTCCTGAAAGCACGGCGACGGGTGAGGAAGCTCCTGGCTGGGTGAACGTACCATCCGCGGGGCGTTCCGGGGGCGAGTCATCTCGACTTTCCCGGGGCGACCCGTCTCATGCAACTGCCAGGCAAGCCAGGAACCCCAGTTGGCTGTCCAGTTGCCATTTGTGCCTGCAATGCGATCCACCTGGCAACCCGCCCGATACGCGATGCGTCGCTGAGCAAGCCTGATCACGGATCTCAACTCGGGCTGCCAGCTTCATGATGCGTGCAAGTGCGGGTTTCGCGATGGTCTTGAGTCAGCTTGACTCATGGTCGACACCAGGAGTATAAACCTGCACATTCTCGGTCATGTCACTGGGCTGCTCCAGCAAATCGAGAATTCGATTTCGAGGTAAGGCCACGGCGCTGCTGAGCCAGGATGATCCGGCGGCTTGCCCGGACCAGGGAACGGGCCATGCTCGAGGCAGTCTGGATGAGGACTGCTCCGCGGTTTCCGAACAGGATGAAGGGAACGTAGAACATGGATGTTTCGCGGTACCTGTCCGCCGCCTCGTTCTGGACGCCGGAGCATGTCTTCCGACCACTCTCCGGTCTGCGCCACGTCCCTTTCCTCTTCTGGCTGGTGGACGCGGCACGCCCCCGGGTCATCGTGGAACAGACGGCCAAGCCGGGGAACACATACTTTGCGTGCTGCCAGGCAGTCCGGTCGCTCGAGCATCAGGCACGGTGCTTCGCCCTGGAGCCTCACCGCCACGAGCATCGCGCTGCGCCGATTGGGAGCCACCTCGATCGCCAGGCTCAGGAAGTGAACAACGAGTGTTTCCGCCAGTTCTCCCGATTGATTGATGCAACCAGCCCGGAGGAGGTCTGTGAGTTCGAGGACGGATCGGTTGACCTGCTCCATTTCCAGCCCGCGCCGAACGGCCCCGCGCTCCGGGACGATCTTGATCTCTGGCTGCCAAAGCTTTCCGACTCCAGCATCGTGCTCGTGCAGCGAACGAACCATCACATGCATGCTTCAAGCGTCGGACGGTTCTTTGATGAGCTTGCCGGGGAGTATCCGACCTTCGAGTTCCTGCACGATTACGGCATGGGAGTCGTTGGGGTGGGCGCGGCGATCCCGGAGCAAGTCAGGGCACTGCTGGACGCCGGCCTCCAGCCGCGGCTGCGCGACGAGATTCGAAGAACCTACACCCACCTGGGACAGGCCGTGCTCGACCGTCTGCTGCGTGATGACCTTCAGAAACACATCCAGAGCGGCGGGTCCGAAGAGCTCATTCCCGACCTAGGCGAGCCCGACCGTCCGGCAAGGACGCGCCTGGACGCTCATCCGGACCAGGCCGGTCACGGCCCGGAGATTCCGGCTCCGGGCAGACGTAGTGAAACGGTGGTCCTGCGCAACAAGTTGAGCCTGATCGAGCAAAAGAATCGCGATCTGACGGAGGAGATCGAGCGCTTCCAGCGCAGCGCGGCATGGGCGCTCATGCAGAAGGCACGCGGCCTGAGGATGCGGCTGTTCCGGGACGGCCGGCTCTCGGGCAAGTGCTGGAACGCCTTTGCTGGCTTCGTGCGCGTCTCCGCCGCCTCGGGGATGCGTGTCGCTTTCCAGAAGGCGCATGCCAAGATCCAGCGCAAGCTCAAAACGACCAGGCGCCGTGACGGGAGCAAGGGGACGAACAGCGGCATGCCGGGAAAGCTTGCCGATGACCCTCAAACCGCCTTCACCAGCCTGGGCTGGCGTTTCAACGGCGAGAAGGCCGGGCGGCATAAGGGAAGCTCGGGGCGCTTCAAACTCTTGCTCATCTCGCATGCCGCCTGCCGCACCGGATGCGCCTACTGCCTGCTGCACCTGGCGGAGGAGTTCACCAAGCTGCCGGATCTGGAGTGCTGGATTGTCCTTCAGCAGGGAGGCGAGCTGGCGAAAGAATTTGCACGTGTGGCTCCCACGCTGGACATGAGCGAGCTTGTCCAGTACGGGATGTCGCGGAGCGAACTCCCGGGCGTGATTGCCGAGGCATTCGCCGCCTACGCCGGCAGGGGACTGGCCATCTGCAACACAATGGCCGTCAGCGAGTTTCACGCGGCATTCGCCGAGCATCAGGTTCCGGTCCTGTCGTGGATCCACGAGCTGCCGACGATGGTGGACCTGTTCGGCGGCGAGCTGGCCGTCGAGCGCATCAAGGCCGTCTCGCGGCAGATCATCGTGCCCGCCGGAATCGTCCGGAAAGCCTGGGTAGAACAATTCGGTGTCGATCCGGCGATCGTGCATGCGGTTTACTACGGGCAAGCCCCCAGAACGTCCGGAATCAGCCGGGAACTCGCACGGTCCCGCGTGCTCAAGGAGCTGGACCTTCCCACCGATGCGCGGATTGTGCTGGGGTGCGGCACGGTGGATCTGCGGAAGGGCGCTGACCTCTTCGCCCAGGTGGCCCGGCGCGTACTGATTGATCCTCGCGCGGGCGAGCTGGCCGAGAAGACATGGTTCGTCTGGGTCGGCCATTCGGATCAGGAGCACATTCGCCACTGGCTGATGCACGATGCCGCCCTGCACGGGCTGCACAACCGGGTGATCCTTACCGGACCGCGTAGCGACACGGTGCCTTACTTCCTGGCGGCCGACCTGTTCGCGCTGACCTCGCGCGAGGACCCTTGCCCGATCGTCAACCTGGAAGCCATGGAGAGTGGTCTGCCCGTGGTCGCTTTCGAGGATGCCGGAGGAGCTCCCGAGGTGCTGGACCGGGCAGGCGTCGCCGTCCCTTACCTGGACGTCGCGGCCATGGCCGACGAGATCCTCAGCCTGTTGCAGGACGACCCGAGGCGCCAGGAGATGGGCCGCCTGGGTCGGGCCATTGTGCGCGAGACGCTGACATGGCCTCGCTTCATGGCAAGTCTGCTGGCGATCCTCAAGGAATCGTACGACTATCACCCTCCACGCCGGCTAGACGTCTCGGTCATCGTTCCGAGCTACCGCCACTCGAGTTATCTCGAGGAACGGCTTCGGAGCATCTTCCGTCAGACGCACGCGCCGCGCGAGATCATCTTCCTGGACGATGCCTCACCCGATGACAGTTTGGAGGTGGCGCCACCGGCTGGCCGCGGAATCGCCCGTTCCCATGCATATCATCAGCAACGAGACGAACAGCGGCAGCACGTTCCGGCAGTGGCTCAAGGGGCTGAAGCTGGCCACCGGCGACCTGGTCTGGATCGCCGAATCGGACGACACCTGCCATCGCGAGTTCCTGGAACGGCTCGTCCCCGAATTCTATGATCCCGAGGTCGTGCTCGCGTACTGCCAGTCCGCGCTGATCGGTCCGGACGGACAGAGCCTCGCGCCGGATTTCCTGGACCACACGCGCGACATCTCGCCGAGCCGCTGGCAGGCCCGCTACCGAGCGACCGGTGCCGAGGAGGTCGAACTGGCCCTCTCTCAGAAAAACACCATTCCCAACGCCAGCGCCGTGCTTTTTCGCAGGCCAACGGAGGTCGATTTCGCGGAGGAAATCTCGAGACTGAAGTTCACCGGCGACCACTTCTTCTATTCCATGCTGCTCCGTCACGGGAAGGTGGCTTACATTCCCGAGACACTGAACATCTATCGCCGGCACCAGCAGACCGTTTCCAGCGAGGCAGTCCGCGGTGACACCCACGTCGAGGAATCGCTCCTGGTGAAAGCACGCGTGTTCGAGACCTTCCCGGTCTCGCCGCGCGCGATTGCGCAGCCTGCGTCAGAGCGTACAGGAATACAACTGGCTGACCGAGCACTTCTCTCTCGATCGTCCGGACCTGGGATCGCACGCGAAGGCGGCACCGCTCCTGAAGCACATACGCCAGATCTTCAGAGACCGGCTGGCGCCGCGCTCGGACATCAAGATCTTGCTGGTCGTCGCGGACCTGACACCGACCGCCGAGACACTGGCGTGCATCCACCTAGCCAACGCCCTGGCCCAGGAACATACCGTGTTTCTGTGTATCGCCTGCCCGGCACTGGCCGACACCTCCATGATCGCGCACATCGAGCAGCGAGTCGTCTTCCTCGAGGAAGCCCCGGAGGCGATCTCACCGGATGCTCGGAGAGACCGATCAGCCCACCGTCACGCAGTGTCCGATGTTCCGCGTGCCAGGGTGATCGAGGAGCTCATCCGGATTCATCGAATCGACGTGATCCACTCCTGCTCCGGCGCCGCGGATGGACTGATGCAGGCCATCCGCAAACCCCATCTGGTCCCCTGGTTCTGCCAGCTCGGTGAAGAAGAATACCAAGCAAATCCTGCGGGGAATCTCGCATCGGCCTGGCCGGGACTGGAGCAGCTTGCCCCGGCAACCGAAGGTGGCGAGGATGGCGAGCGCGCGTCCAGGCTGCTTGAGAACTTACCGGCACCACCCGCACGACGGCGGCTCACGGTGCCTCCAGGATTCGACCCCTTCGCACTACCGCAAGAGGAGGCGCTGGGGCTCCGCAGAAAGAAAAGCGATTTCCTTGTGCTCCTCGTCCCTGGAGGTGAGCCGTCCCGAAAAGAACGAGAGCCTCGCGGTCGCGACGATACAGAACATCAACTGGCTGCCCGCGGACGCCCGTGGACATCGCACGCTTCGCCTGGTGACTGCCGCCGGTCCTGAGAGCCAGCCCCCGGAGGATCTCGAATACCTATCGTCGGGTTGCGTCATCAGGGTGGCAGACGACATCGACCCCCTTCTGGCACTGGGACACTGCGACGCATTGCTGGCCGTGCAGGCGGTGGAGCAGACCGAGTCGATCGCGCTGGTGGCTGCCGCGCTGGCTCGTGGCATTCCCGTCATCGCCCCGGACGCTGGCGCAGCCCCCGGCATGATTACGGACGGCAGCCGTGTGGCGGGGACCCTGGTGCCGCTTGATCTCCGCTCGCGGATCGGAACGGACGCTCTGACAGCGGCACTCTTGCGGTACCTGACCGAACCGACCGTGCACGAAGCCCACTGCGCCAGGGCCAGCGCGATCTTTCAGTCGCGATTCCATATCGAAGTGGTAGCCGCTGCCTGCCTGGAGGCCTACTCCGGGGCGCTCGACCCGCTGAGAGCCCAGCGCGTCAGAGAGCATGCCGAGGCAGCGAGGGCCAGGACCCAGGCCAGGCCATCGCGGCAATCGGCCTAGGGGGGCATGGGCCTGGCACGCACGCCGCGACGGAACATCGGCGGCTATCAGCCGCGTCGCGGTACCGAGCCGAGCGACGCGGTCGGCCTGGCTCCGAGGCCTGCCCACTCGAGCATGGCATCGATCGGCCTTGCGGCCGCTTCCACCGAGAAATGGTCGCGTAGATTGCGGACGCCGCCGGCGGACAGCCGCTCCCATAACTCGCGCGAGTTCCAGACTCTGGCCACGGCATCGGCAAAGCTGTGCGGGTCGTCGGCGATCATCGCGTTGTGCTCGTGCACGAGGTGCATGCCTTCGGCGGCGATCGATGTGACGACAGCAGGGACGCCCAGCGCCATGCTCTGATTCACCTTGCCCTTCACGCCGGCTCCGAACCGAATCGGCGCCACCGAGAGCCGGGCCCGGTCGAATACCGGCTTGACGTCGGGGACGAAGCCAAGGACCTTGACGCGGTCGCTCGCCAGGGCCAGGATCTGCGTCGGCGGCTGGCTGCCGATGATCTGGAACTCCGCCCCAGGGACGCGCGACTGGACCAGGGGGAAGATCTCTGTGGCGAAGTAAAGGACAGAGTCCACATTGGGTGCGTGATCGAAGCCGCCGATGAAGACGATGTGCCGGCGTCGCGCAAACCCGGGGGGTCTGGCAGTCTCGAGCGGATAAATGGTAGGAATGACTGCCACGTCGATGCCGGGACATTCCCTTTCGAGCAGGTCCTTCTCGGCCGGGCTGACGACGACCGTGAGATCCGCCAGCCGCGCCAGCCTCAGCTCCTGTCGTTTGCGAGTGGCGCCGGCGCTGGTCAGGGCGGGGTTACTGGAGATTCTGGCCTGGCGTTCCTCACGCAAGAAGTGCAAATCCACGGTGTCAAAGACGATCCTCGCTTGCGGCGCCAGCCGCCGGACCGTCGTCAGGTGCCGAGCGGCGATGCCGGCCCGCGAGATGATTGCCAGCCCGAATTCGTGACCGCGCTCCTTCAGAAACTGGGCCGCGTAGCGATATCGTGAAGGATGTACCACTTCGACGCCAACCGCTTCCAGGTCCTCGAGGTAGGGCGGCCACACAAAAAAGTTGTCTGGAAGGAACGTGATGGAATGGCCCCGGGAGATGATGAGCCGCATCAACTCCATCATCCGCACCGATCCACAGTCGCGGTCAGTCGTCGGCAGCCGGTGGTCAATGATCAAGACCCGACCGGGGTGCGAAGGTGCCCCGACGTGGCCATTGCCGGAAAGTAACGGACTTGCCGGGGTTCGTGCGCCAGGGTCGACACGCAGGCCGGGTCGATCCAGCAACGGCTTCTGTCCGGACGTGCTGGCAGGACGCACCGATTCTCGGGGCCCGAGGTCGGAGATACGCCTCAGAAGTCGCAGGCCCCAACGCACAAAGCCGGAATCGAGCCTGTACGCCCCGGGAACGGTCTGTGCGGGCAGTTCCAGAACCTCTGCGGCTGGCGTCACCGCCGGTTCAGCCGTGCGGGCCAGCTCACGCTCCAGGTCGTCAATCCTGGCATACGCTTTTTCAAGTTCCGCTTCGTACGCCTGGAGCGATTCCTCGAGCTGTTCGCTCCAATCGTCTCCGTTTCCAGGCGTGAAGGACCGCGTCGCTTCTTGCGGCACCAGACCACCTCCGTGTCTGACATCTGATCGGGTCTTGCGGCGGATCGTACTTTCCCGGGGCGTCTTCGGTCCAGGCGGGTTTTCCTGTCTGCTGTCAGGCAGCCCCGCCGGGAGGCAGCTTGCTCGAGTTGGCTTGACCCAGAACAGGGAGAAGTTATAACTCGCTCCGGATTGCAGGCACATCGCCCGCCTGTAATGGTTATCGACTCGTTTCGACTGGCTCGACCTGCTTTCTCGACAATGGAAGGAGTCCCATGCGGGGAGCCCTTAAAAGACTCCTGGCAAGGATGCGGTCGCTGTCCGGCATCGAGGGGCTGAGCAGCCAGATCGCCGGACTGGGCCGCGAGGTCGCGGAACTCGGCGTGGCCGAGCTGCGCCGCGAGGTCGCGGAACTGGGCATCAGCGAGCTGCGGCACCAGGTCGTCGAACTTCGTGCCCTGCTGGAACGCACCATGGCCACGGTCGAGTCAGTGCACCGCGCCCAGGAAGCGACTGCCCGCGAGTTTCAGCACCTGGCCCACCGCTCAAGCCACGCTCCCGATGGAGCGGGTTCCAAGGTCGCTCAGCTTGTACTCGCCAATCAGTACTGCCAGATGGCAAGGAACGGGAGCGGCTTGCCTCGGTTCCAGGATGTCGAATTCCGCGCCTTCAGCCAGAACGGCGAGGACGGCATCCTGCTCTACATCTTCAGCCTGATCGGCATGGGCGAGCGTCGTTGCATCGAGGTCTGTGCCGGAGATGGCATCCAGTGCAACACGGCGAACCTGATCATCAATCACGGCTGGCAAGGGCTGCTGTTCGATGGCGACCCGCAGCTCGTGGAGCGGGGCCGCTCATTCTACGCAACTCTGGGAGATACGTTTTGCCTGCCTCCCACGTTCGTCAACTCGTGGATCAGCCGCGAGAATCTGAACCAGCTGATCGCGGAACGCGGATTCGCGGGCCCGATCGACCTGCTCTCGCTGGATATTGACGGCGTGGATTACTGGGTCTGGGAGGCCCTGGATGTGGTGCAGCCCAGGGTCGTGGTCGCCGAGATCCAGTGCATCTGGGGAGACCAGCGCGCCGTGACGGTTCCCTACGCGGCGGACTTCCGGGCACAGTCCGTCGACGGCTTCGGCATCTACTCGGGCGCCAGCCTGCCGGCCTTCGTGAAGCTGGCCCGCCGCAAGGGCTACCGTCTCGTGGGCGTGCAGCGCCTGGGTTTCAACGCGTTCTTCGTGCAGGACGGGATCTGCGGCGACCTCCTGCCCGAGGTCGATGTGACGGACTGCGTGGACAGGCCGTTCGTGCACTGGGCGCGGAGCAGCCTGCTGCCGAAGGTGAAGGATCTGGCATGGGTTGATGTGTAGTGTCCGCGTCTACCGCGACGTGCGCAGGGCAAGCCTTTCGCAAACCCGTGGAAACCTCAACATGGAAGTTCGATTGAATCCAGGAGATAGCCAGAGTGCGCGGCTCATCGCCTTTCACCTGCCCCAGTTCCACCCCATCGCCGAGAACGACCAGTGGTGGGGGAAGGGGTTCACGGAGTGGACGAACGTCGCCAAGGCAGAACCACTCTTCCGCGGCCATTACCAGCCCCGGCTACCGGCGGACCTGGGATACTACGATCTGAGACTCCCCGAGGCACGGGCCGCCCAGGCGGAACTGGCCAGGCGCTACGGCATCGAAGGCTTCTGTTACTGGCACTACTGGTTCCACGGTCGCAGGCTGCTGGAACGGCCGGTCGGGGAGATCCTGGCCAGCGGCGAACCGGATTTCCCCTTCTGCCTGGCCTGGGCCAACGAATCGTGGTCACGAAGCTGGCTGGGTGACGACCGGGAGCTGCTGGTGGAGCAGACGTACTCCGAGGAGGACGACCGGTGCATGCGCGATGGCTCGCGGGCGCCGCGGCCGATCTACGTTATATCCGCATTCAAGGGCGGCCGATGATCGTTGTCTACAAGCCGATCGCGCTGCCGGATTCAAGGCGCACGACCGACACCTTTCGCGAGGAGTTCCATCGGCTGGGAATGCCGGAACCTTATCTTGTGGGCATCGACGCTCACCGGCCGCTGACCGACATGCGCGAGCTGGGTTTTGACATGACCGAGCATCACGAGCCGCAGCTTGGGGTGCTCGGGCCCGACGCGTTCGACGACAACGCCCTGCGAACCAAGTTCCGCCGCAACCTGAAGCACGGAATCCTCAGTCCCACGTTGAAGGTCTATTCCTACGCCAGGTCGACCCAGCTCATGGCAGGCGTGCGGCCCACATTCCCGCATTTTCCGAACTGCTTCGTGGGCTGGGACAACACGGCCCGCAGGGGCAAACACGCCATCGTGATGATCGACTCCTCACCCGAGTTGTTCCGGGAGCAGCTCGCGCTCATGGTCCGGAGCGTGGTGCACAAGCCACGCGAGGAGCGCGTGGTGTTCATCAACGCCTGGAACGAATGGGCCGAGGGAATGTACCTCGAACCGGACACCCGGTACGGACACCGTTACCTTGAGGCGGTGCAATCCGTGCTCGAGGAATTCAGCGCCACCGAGAACGCTGTTGTCTACGACGAACCCCAGAGCTTGCGGCGTAGCGCGTGAGCTGTTCCAGCGGGGCGGAAAACGTCGCCCCGTGGTCCAATCACTACTTTTTTCCGGGACTGACTGCCCAACGCAGCGATCCTGACGACTGGAGCCCTGCCGGGCGGTTCTTCCGTTGCCTGATCACGAATCAGCACAAAATTCAAATCAAAGATCGCCCTGGCGGAGAGCACGCAACGCACCTTGATCCGTGTGAGCGCCAGGTATTCGGGGGCAAGTAGGTATGGCGGCACGGTTGCTACCTTCGGGCCGTCACTTCCTGCACATACCGAAAACGGGTGGAACCTGGGTTGAACACGCTGCCGCATTGTGGCGTGCAGATCGAGCGACCCGCGACGATCGACGGCGTGACGTATCGACATAGCCTCCTCTCCATGCTCCGTGAAGTTCACTCGTTCCTGTTCAGGTTTGTCCAGCATCCTCTAAAGCTGGTAGGAGCTGTGGCGGAAATTCCAGGCGGGAACCTGGAGGTCATCGAGCCGGGGGTCCGGCATCCCCAGCGCGTGCACGAGGGAACCGCCTCGGATGATTTCTCGGAACTCATCCGGCTCTGCATCCCACACGAGCCCGGTTACGTCAGCCGCACCTACAAATGGTAGACCGGTCCCGCGGGCCGGGAGTTCGCGAAGTTTGTGGGTCGGCATGAAAGTCCTACGGGCGACTTGGCCCGCGTCCTCTCGCACCTTGGCCATTCCTTTGGGACCGATGTCTTGCGACAACGCAGCCTGTCGACGTCAACTTCAAGTCGTGTGCCGAGCCAGTCCAAAGCCGAGATTGAAACAACATGTGCTGGCCATGGAAGCGCTCGCCATCCGCCGCTCCTACCTGGACGGCATCCATCGATCGGCCTTCGGTACGCACGGGCTGCACCGCTCAACAGGTCCAAAAGTGAACCTGCGATCCGTGGCCTGGCAGTTCCTGATCGCGTCAGCAGCAAGGTTTCGTACAATGAGTTAGGCCGAAACAAACGAAGATCTCAAATCGAGCCAGGTCTCCAACGCTCAGCGATCAGGCGGAGTCACGGCGGAATTCGTCAGTTAGCACTCCTATCTCTCCAGGCCGGTATCCCGTTGCAACTTGCTCATTCACGTCCCTCAACTCGTTGTGCAAAACAAGTCAATGATCAGGACCATGGCCACGGCTTGCCCTCGCGGACAAGCCATCCGCTCAAGGTCGTCTTCAGTGAGTCTCTCCAGTTGTTGCGAGTCACTCGCCTGTGGTTGAACCGTTGGGCGATGTCGGTGCGCGGCTCGTCGCGAAGTTTCTCATAGAACGTGACCGTATAGTTCGAGGGATCGTGAGTGATCTTATTGATCTGTCGATAACTCCCGTTCATCCGCAAGAACTCGGTGTGGAAATGAACAGAGGGAACCTCAACATTGTCGAATCCGATGAGGCCTCCGACCCTCAGATGTTGGTCGAGAAAATGCCAGTCGATGGCCGGCAGGGGATAGGAGTGGCAGCCGTCGACATAGGCAAAATCGTAGATTTCGGTCGTCGGTAATCTCGGCAGTGCCGTATCGGAAGGTTCGATGATCCAGGTGACCTTGTGTGCGATGCCGAGCTTGTCGAGGTAGGCGCGCGTTAGTTCGGCGCTTTCAGAGTCGCTCGTGACCGAGACATGATGCGCGCCCAGTGCCGCGAGGGCGACCGTTGTGTAGCCAGCACCGGTTTCAACTGTGCGGTCGTTCGGCTTCACGAGATCCGCGAAGTACCGGAGCACCGCCGGTGACACTGCCCATGAGATCTGTCCGGGGTGAAGCAGAGGCTTGTCCTCGAGAAGCTTCTCGATCAGGATCCGTCCTCGGTTCTTTCCAAGCTCGATCCGCGGACGAGAGTTTCCGGCAGGCACCCGAGGAGAGTGATCGCTTGAACGGGAACGCTCCGCGACGAAAACAACGCGGTCCTCACCCAGGTATCCAAGCTTCGCGGACCAGTAGATCCAGGCTCTGGGATCGCTGAACCCCGCGGCGCGGAGCTCGTCCAGCAACTCGAAGCCGAAATAGCGGTAGCAGAGCACGCCATCCGGATCGATCGGATTGCCGTGGTATTCCGGCGGAAGCAAATGCTCGATCGATCCATCCTCGAGGACCCGCGCCCTCACTGTATGCCGCGGGGAACCATGGAAAGGAGCGGAGCAGTAAAGCGTACCGCCAGGTTTAAGAACCCGAGCACACTCACTGAGTGCCGCCTGGTAGTCCGGTATGTGCTCGAGGACCTCGAAAGTAAGAATATGATCGAGCTGTGCATCCGCGAAAGTCAGGTCCGTGAGATCTTCGCAGCGAAAGCCCGAATAGCTCGTCTGCCCCTTTGGAGTTGAACCGACGAGATATTCACTGCCGATGAGCTTCGGATACCTCCGGAGGAATTGCCGATACAGGAGAGTGTTCTGTTCGGTGATGTAGATCTCTTCATCTGGACGAGGCGCAACCATGGACTCGAAGAGATGAAGCGCCGCGCGCATGCGGGCGGCGAGTTGACATTTTGGACAAGAAAGCGTATTGGCCCACCAGGGGACGCGTAGTCCCTCCCACTCCGAGCAAACTGTAGAATCCACGTCGAATACGCCCCACCTCCCACATACCGCGCAATAACCGCGCGTTTGAGCTGGTGTCGAGCCATGATCTCGAAACCAGATCCTCCTTAGCCAATCGCTGTTCAGATCAGCAACTGTCCGCGCCACGAGCTGATACTCCTGGTAATCACGTGCTACCAGAACGTGAGGCCGTGGAGCTCGACGAATCAGGCTCATCACACGTGGTTCGACTCGCTCGTGTGGCTCGTTGGTCCTCAGTGCATGGGCGCGCGTGGCGAGCATGTATAAAGACTCCGGTTCAAGGGCAGAAGGCTGGGTCGGATCTCGCTGCACGGCGGCCGGCCGCCAGGTCGGATGGACAAAATGGACATTACGCAAAGCTTATTTGCTTTTGGCAACTGGTCAAGGCGGATTCACCGCTCCAAGAATGTTTCTGCTGGGTGGATTAGAATACGTTCTACCATTTCCTGGACGACGACATCCGGGTGCTCTTTCTCCACGAGAATACGATCGAAGCTGTACTGCCAGGAGAAAACGATTCGATCGAAATGATCTGCCAGCAGAGGGATTAGCCAGGTCGCGAATGAGTCGCGGAACACGACTGCGCGGGGAAGTCCTTTCCCTCGATTCTCGTAGGCAAAGTCCTCCCCTCGTCTAGCTTGCCGCCCAGGCAAGTCGGACTCCTCCTTTGTTTGCCCCACGTCGATAGCCTCCCTCGGCTTGGGAGCAGCGATGTCAATGTAGCGGTCGGCGAAGTATTCCCGGAGCCCGAGCATCATCGACAGGTCTCGTCCTGGTTCTTCGTAGAGCTGGTCTCGAAACACGTTGCGGTCGACCGGTTGAAGCTGGGGAAACCACTCTGAAAGGGCAGCGACGATCGCCGCGTATCCCACGTACCCGCCGTGCCAGTTCCAGTGCGTATCGGTGCGGTAATAGACCCGTTCCGTGTTCTTGGCGGCGAGCAATGGCTGACGTAGATCAAGCACCTTGAGATCTGTGTGTACCCGAAGATAGTCCATCAACTGGTCCAGTCGAGATCGCGCATGTACCTGGTTGTAGGATGGGGGCATGTGCTCTGGGTAGATCGTGCTCTTGTTGGGCGGTATGACGACGAGGTAGGGAATGCCGCGAACCGCCAGCCAGTCGCGCCGGGTCTCGAAGAGCCGGCGCCATTGCTCCAGTTCCTGGAACGTGAGCGGCACGAGCGCCCGGTAGTAGGGCAGCTCGATATCGCCGTAGAAGAGCCAGCCGTTACTGCCCAGAATGACCTTGGGCGACGGCGAGACGCCCAGTCCGACGACTTTCGTGAAGTTCAGCCAGTGGATCAACCGCTCGCGGAAGCCGAAGTGGTCATTGAAGTAGGCCTCGAACTGGGCGGGGAATGCCGCCAGGCTCTTGCCCCGGAGCCGCAGTTCTGGCATGGCCGCGGCCTTGCGGTTCTCACCGACCGTGGTCCCGTTCTCACCGTGAAACACCAGTCCCAGGAGTGGCAGGCTGATCGCGATCAGAAAGCCGATTATCAGGATGCGATCAGCCGACCGGGCACCGGTACTGTGCATGGAAACGCGCTGCTGGTAGAGCTCCGACGGTCGTGACTGCCGCCTCGTATCCGTCGTGATCGGTCCGGCAGTGTGCCCGTGCTGCTCGCCATCGAGGCGGATCTGCTCGCTCATCCTCATCCTTGCGGCACTCCTTCGCGCCCGACCGGGCGGCAAGCCTCAGAACCGGAAGTAGATGAAAGGGTTGTAGGTTCCGGCCGCGAGCAACATGGTCGAGCACAGGAACAAGAGCGAGAGAGCCGCGAGCTCGGTCGTCGCCATTCCAACGCGCAGGCCTGCCGCCAGCGGGCCGCGGCCCGCCGAGAGGACTCTCCGTCCCGCATCCTGAAGCCATGGCAGCAACGGCGCCGAGGCCAGCACCCCCGCCAGCAGGGCCAGAACGAGCTGAGCTTCGAGATAGAGGCCCGTGTGATAGACGATCCCACTCCCCTGCCCCAGACCGGCCATGGCCCGCAGAAACACCAGAGCCTGGGCTACCGTGTCGGCCCGGAAGAGGAGCCAGCCCACCGCGACGACCAGCAGCGTGTACGCGTGCCGCGCGGGCAACCAGAGGGATTGCACCAGCCGGCCGATCCGGCCGCGCTCCAGGATCAAGAAAGCGCCATGGAACAGGCCCCAGGCGGCAAAGGTCCAGCTCGCACCATGCCACAGCCCGCACAGGAAGAAGACCAGCATGAGGTTCAGGTACGTCCGCCACGGTCCTGACCGATTTCCACCCAGGGGAATGTACAGGTAGTCGCGAAACCAGGTGGAGAGCGAGATATGCCAGCGCCGCCAGAAATCGGTGATCGACTGTGCGGTGTAGGGGTAGTTGAAGTTCTCCTTGAAGTCGATGCCAAACATCTTCGCAAGCCCGATGGCCATGTCCGAGTAGCCTGAGAAATCAAAGTAGATCTGCAAGGTGTAGCAGGTGACACCCAGCCAGGAGAGACCGAGCGTCAAGTCACTCCCCGGCAGCTTGAAGATCGCGTCCGCGGCAACCGCGACCGTGTTGGCCACGAGCACCTTCTTGGCAAGGCCCAGGATGAACCGGCGCACTCCTTCGGCGAAGCCAGCCGTCGTGATGATCCGGTGGGTGATCTGCTGTGCGATGTCTCCGTACCGGACGATGGGGCCCGCGATCGCGTGCGGGAACAGGGTCAGGTAGAGCGCAAAATCCAGCGGTTTGCCTGCGCGCACCCGCCGCCTTGAGACATCGATCACATAGGATATGGCATGGAACGTGAAAAACGAGATGCCCAGCGGCAGATGCACCGGCTTCTGCCGGATTGCTCGCAAGTGGAGTGCTCCAAGGATTACGTTGATCTGATCAACCAGAAAATTCGAATACTTGAACGCGATCAGCAGCCCGAGGTTGACCACCACCGCCAGGGCCACGATGCGCCGGGACGGGCGGCCCTCGGGGACGCGTTGCACCCACGATCCCAGCGCGTGGTTCACGGCGATGATGCCCAGCATGACCAGAACGTAGCTCCCCTCGCCCCAGATGTAGAACAGCAGGCTCGCCACCAGCAGAAAGAGATTGCGGAGGCGCAGGGGGACCAGGAAATAGAGTGCCAGGACGACTGGCAGATAGAGGAACAAGAAGAGCGGAGAGCTGAACAGCATAGACGGACTCCGGAAGGGCGGTCATAACCGGCCCATGCATGCTGAAATGGACGTGGTGCTTCCGAGAGGTGCGCAATCCGGAAGTGGATCGTGGGTGTGATATCGTGGAGACGGCATCCTGTCAAGCACAGTGACAGGCCGGTTCAGGGTCTCAGGGCCCGGGTTGCTGCAACGACTCAGAGCCGTTCCGGGCAGCCGTCGCGGTGCCGCTTCGCTCCCTGATCCAGAGCGAGCGAAACTCGATGTTGCCGCCGTGGTTCTGGAGGCAGACGCTGCCCGCGAGCGCTTTCTGCCGCAGCGCGGGGATCGTGCTCTGATCAACATCGATGATGAGCTCGCCATTGAGGACCACCTTGATGCGCGGGCCGGCGCACTCGATCTCCATGGTGTTCCACTCGCCGGCGGGCCGCATCGGGTTCTTGCGAGGGGCCACGTAGCGGTAGAGCGAGCCGCTGGAATGCACCGAGGGTGGCTTGCCGGCATCATCCATCAACTGAATCTCATAGCTGTAGAACGAAGGCCGCGTGGCGCGCGACCTGGCCGCATCGAACGGGCGGGTGCGAATGCCCACCCCGCTGTTGCAGCCCGGCGCCATGCGAAACTCGAGGTGAAACAGGAGGTCGGAGAAGGCCCGACGGTCATAGCGGAGAAAGCCGAAGCCCTTGCCGGTGCAGACAAGATGTCCGTTTGCGACGGACCACACCGGCAGAATGCGACCATCTTTCTGGAATTCCTTGACGCCCTCGGCCACCCAGCCGTCCAGGTTCTTGCCGTTGAAGAGCACGTCCGGCTCCGGATACTCCAGCCGGCAAAGCATCAGCAGGAAGAACACCATGTCAGTCTTCCTCAACAGGCAAGGCGCGTCCCGGATCTGGCCGGGTAAAACGAAGACGCCCAGGTTCTCCGCACCCGATACCCGGATCCCGGTTACCCTGTCAGTGTAACGGTTCGGGAGTTTCCCTGAGTATCGAGGGGCCCGGAGAACCGTCAAGAGGTCCGGGAGGATCTCCCGGCGCAAGACCAGCGGCGATTCCAGGAAAAGTGAAACGGCCCTCAGCCCCTCGTGGCTCTCTGATGATAGATTCGCGCATTTCCGGGAGGCCGACCTTGGAAAGCAGCAGTGCAGGAACGCTTGCCGGTCGATTGCGCACGCTCTTCCGTGCCGGTCATGTCGGTGCGCAGTCGGACAGTCATCTGCTCGGCTGTTATGTGCTCAGGCACGGCGACCTCTCCGAGGCGGCCTTCAGCGCGCTGGTCGAGCGGCACGGTCCCATGGTGCAGCGCACGTGCCTGGGGATCATTGGTCATCGACACGCCGCCGAAGATGCCTTCCAGGCCACCTTCTTCATCCTGGCGCGGAAGGCTGAGAGCCTCCGGAATCGGCAGTGCCTGGCGGGGTGGCTCTTGGCCGTGGCCCGGCGGGTGTCCCTGAGGGCACGCCAGCAGAGCGCTCTCAGGCGCACCCGCGAAGGGCACGAGTTGTTCCCGCTGGAGCTGCCGGCCTCCGAACCCGTTGCTCCGAACGAACTCGTGGAGGTGCATGAGGAGGTCGCCCGCTTGCCGGAGAAATACCGGCTGCCCATCATCCTCTGCTACCTGGAAGGTCTGACTCACGAGCAGGCCGCGGTGCGGCTGCACGCGCCCGTTGGTACGGTGAAGGTTCGCCTGGCCCGTGCCAGGGAGCTGTTACGCGGCCGCCTGCTGCGGCGCGGACTGGCTCCTGCCGTCATGACCGCTTGCCTGGACGTTGCCGCTGATGGTGCATGCACAGGAGAACTGGTGAATTCGGTCGTCCGGGGCGCGTCGGAGATCGCTTCGGGGCGGGCGGCAAGTACAACGGTTTTTATCACCGCGCTTGTGGAAGGAGGGCTCAGGGCCATGTTCCTGTCGAGCTTGAAATCGATGGCGGCGCTCGCTCTGGCTTGCCTCTCGGTTTTCTCCATTCTGGTCGTCACGGCGCTGGCGATGGCACGGACCTCTCCCACGGGACAGGCGACTCCGGGGCCAGTTGTTGAAGTGGCTGCCGCCACGGCCGAGAGGGCTGACTTTCAGAGAGAGACGCGCCAGGCCGCAACAGTCCAGGCTTTTGACTCCGTGGACATCGTCTCGAAGATTTCGGGCTACCTGATCAAGCTGAATGTCGACCTGGGTGACGCTGTCAAGCGTGGCCAGATCCTGGCCGAAATCCACGTGCCCGAGCTTCGTGCCGAGGAGGACAAGGCCGGAGTCATGGTGCAGCTGGCCAGAGCCCGGCTGGACTCGGCCACATCAGCGATCCAAGTCGCCGAGGCGTCGCTGGACGCGGAAAAAGCAGGGGCTCAAGCCGCCTCCGCCCAGTTGCAGGGGGACGAGGCTCAGCTCACCTTCCGGGAAAAATCGCTCACGCGGATCAAGGAACTCGCTGCCCGGAACGCCGTTGAACCACGAATCGTGGATCAAGCGATGGACGGAGTCGAGACGGCAAGCTCGGCCTTGAACGTCTCCCGAGCACGCAGGGCGAAGGCGGCCGCGAACATCATCGAAGCGAAGGCAAAGCTCACGGCCGCGAAAGCGGAGCTGGACGGATACAAGGCCAGCGTCCTGATTGCCGAGGCGGACTTCTCGAAAGCACGCGCACTGTCAAGCTACGCAGTGATTACCGCGCCCTGGGACGGTGTCGTGACTGCGCGAAACTGCCACGTGGCCGATTATGTTCGTTCGGGCGACGTCGCGGGTGCTGCGCCCCTGCTTACCCTGATAAAGACGGGCAAGGTCAGGGTCATTGTCGCGGTTCCGGACGCCGATGCGGCCTTCCTTGACAAGGGCGATCGGGCGACGGTGCAGATTGACTCCCGTCACGGGCCCGCCTACGAGGGAACCATCTCCAGGACGGCTGCCGCTCTTGACCCGGCCGATCGGACCGTCAGGGCAGAGATCGATCTGGAGAATCAGGACGGCCGACTGAAACCGGGCCAGTACGGCAGTGCGACGATTCACCTGCAACACCGGCAGGGTGTGCTCGCGATACCCCGATCCGCCCTCATCGCCGGCGCGGGCGGTGTCGAGCAGCATTGTTTTCTGATCGTCGGCGGACACGCCGTGCGCACCCGCGTCCGGACCGGTGAGGAGAGTGGCAACAGGGTGGAAGTGCTCGATGGCTTGAAACCGGGCGATACCGTGATACTTGATCCGGGACCGGAAGTCCGCGATGGCCAGCCGGTCTCCGTCAAGGCCCGCACAAAAGGCTAATGATTCGTGGATAGGGTCGCCCGAGCCTCGATTCGCGAAACTCAATGTGCCGGCTAGAACCACCCCAGCCGCCGGCAGGCTCCGTAGATGAGGTAGACGCCCATGGTGCAAACGAAAAGTCCGAACGTGAGGCGCAGGTAAGGACCGCTCATCCGGTTGGCCACGTGGGCACCCAGCCAGGCACCCAGGATCATCATCGTCGCCAGGACGATGGCTGCGCGCACGTCGACGTGGCCGTGACGGTAGTATTCCAGGGCCGCCGCCAGGCCGACGGGCGGCAGGAGAACCGCCAGGCTGGTTCCAGTCGCCTTGTGCTGGCTGAATCCGGCCCAGTAAACAAGGGCCGGCACGATCACGATGCCGCCCCCGACACCGAAGAGCCCGGCCGCGAAGCCTCCCACCATCCCGATCATCACGAATATGAGCCAGGACGGCATAAGCTCTACCGGCAAGTTGTTTGGGAAGAAAGTCGGCATCGCCGCCAGGTGTGCAATGCTGGCTCCGATCAGGTCTTGCCCAGCAAGTGCGAAACGGCCATGGCTTCCAGCTCCAGCTCGGCAACGTTTTCAGCAATCCGCTCCCTGGCCCGGGGGTCGAGGTAGTGTTCCCGGGGGATTGACCATCGCTTCCCGTCGGTGGTTTGCAGTGGGAACCCGAATACCAGGCCCTTGGGAATCTCGTAGTAGGTACCGTCGGAGACGACCCCCGCGCCGAACCAGTGGTCGAAAGGCGTGGGCGTGATGATGGCGCGGATCGTCGTCAGGATTGCATGCGCTGTCGAGCCTGCCGGCGTCTCACCAGTGCGGCGCACGACCTCGCGAAAGTGGAAGGACAGCCCGCGATCAAACTCCTCTTCGACCCATTTCGGATCGCCAATGACCTGGAGCGCAGGTTTTTCACCAATCCGGGCATTCTGAAGATCCACAAAGGCGCACTCGCTATTGTTTCCCCACGCAGTCAGCCGCGTGACCTCGGCGACATGTACCCCGGCCTTCTCTGCGACCAGAGCGGCCGCCCGTGACCGGATCACCTGGTTCAAGGCAAACCAGTGTTCTTTGGGTACGTCGTGCGCATGCGTCATGCCGACCAGGCAGTTGGTATTGCATGGGCTGGCCACTACCAGCACCCTGGCCTTGGGAGACGCCTGGTTGATCGCCCGGGCGTGGTCTATCATGACCGGCGCATTCTGATGGAGCAGGTCCATCCGGGACTGCGTATTCGAGTCGAGGCGTTTGCCGCCCAGCAAGACGACCCAGTCCGCATCTCGGAACATCTTGACCGGCTCGGTACCGAAGCGAAGCTCGCGGAGCAGCGGAAAAGCGCAGTCCCGCAGCTCCATGGCGTGCGCTTCCAGCACGTTGCGGCGGTCGGGAAGGTCAAGCAGACTGAGGGTAACGGGCTGATCCCGGCCGAACAGCCCGCCGTTGGCAATCCGGAAGAACAGCGCATAAGCGACGCGACCGGCTGCTCCGGAGATGGCGACATGGATCGGCCGTGTTATGGCCAAGGCGTTGCTCCTTGTCAGGGCTGAGGAAAAGTCGAAACCCGGCGCGGGTGGCCCCGGTAAGGGGTGCCCGCGCCGGCGGCAGCGTCCCGCGTGGGTTTACTTAAAAGCCCTCCCGATGCTGGTCTTCGTTCCATTCATCGGCCGGCGGCGGATCGGCCTGGCCGTGATCAGCGGAGGTATGGTTGGCCAGGCGCGCCCGGCGTTGCTCGTCGGTCTCAGGCGTGTCGCGGATGAACATCGCGTAGAGTACCGGCAAGACGAAGAGCGTTGCCGGCTCGCCGGCCATCAGTCCGCCGAGAATTGCGCGGGCGAGCGGTGCATTCGCCTCGCTGCCGCGCTCCAGCGCCATGGCGCCGGGGATGAGAGCGAAGAAGGCCGCCAGGGCCGTCATCGTGATCGGCCGCACGCGGAGACCGGCCGCCTTGCGAATGGCCTGCATGGGCGAGAGGCCCTCGTGCCGGCGCAATTCCTGGGCGTAATCGGTCATGAGCACCGAGTTCGCCACCTTGATGCCCACGATGAAGATGAAGCCCAGGAGCGA
Organism: uncultured Planctomycetaceae bacterium; assembly: GCA_963833985.1. Lineage (GTDB taxonomy): Bacteria > Planctomycetota > Planctomycetia > Isosphaerales > Isosphaeraceae > Aquisphaera. The sequence continues at coordinate 1,579,768 of CAWIAD010000001.1, read as the reverse complement.
CTGCACGTTCACGGCCGAGCCCGTCACAAGCAGCATGGGCATGATGCCGATGAGGCACAGTGGCACAATCAGCATGACGGTCAGCGGAACAAGAAATGACTTGTCCAGGCCCACCATCAGAAAGTAAATGAGCAGCGATGCCAGGCAGAGGCCCACGCCCAGGCTGTTGAACGTGTCCTTCATGCGGAGATATTCACCGCTCAGGACGATCTTGCTGCCGACCAGCAAGCGATGGTCGCTGCTGGTGGGATCGTAGGTCGCCCATACGCCCGATTTGCCCGGCTTACCGTACTTATCAATTGCCTTGGCCACGTCCTCGGAGACGTGCCCGAGGTCGCGCTCATGCACACCCATGGTCAGCTCGATCGTGGGCTGGATGTTGTAGTGCGTGACCTCGGTGGGCACCGGTAGCCGCTTGATCTTGACGACGTTCCGCATCGGCACCGCCATCTTCTGCACCGGACTGGTGATCGGAATGTCGAGCACCGTGTCGATCGACTTGATGTCCTTTTCAGGATACGAGACGCCGACGTAGTACTGGTTCTTGCTCACCGGGTCGATCCAGAAGTTGTGCTTGTCGAACTGGATGCTCGAATTGAGCGCGGCGATGATCTCCTTCATCACATCGGACTGGGTGAGGCCGAGCTGGGCCGACTTGGCCCGGTCGACGTCAATCAGGAACTCCGGATAATCGAGGCGCTGGATGACCCGGGCGTCCACCACTCCCTCGATCTTCTGCACGTCGCTCTGGATCATCGACGCCACCCGGTGGGCGATCTTTTGATCCTTGGCGACGACACGCACGCTGATGGGCGTTGACTTGCCCTCGTTCATGGCCGAGCGCACCATGCCGCCGGCATCGAAGGCAAACTCCAGGTTGCTGAACTCGGAATTGGCCGCAAACCCCTTGCGCAGCTCGGCAACGTACTCCTGGGCCGATTTCTTGCGCTCCGCCGTGAGCTGAATCTTCAGCACAGTATCCATCGGGCCCGCATTGGGCGTGTAGGCCGCTGACCAGTCGGAGGTGACACCCAGCTCCGAGAGCACCAGTTGCAGGTCTTCCTTATCGATGACCTTGCGTACGAAGTCTTCGACCCCGGTAATGCGTTTCTCGGTCTCCTCGATTCGCATTCCAGAGGGGGCCCGCACGTACATCTCGAACGAGCCGGCGTCGACCTCAGGGAAGAATTCCTTGCGCAGCACCGGCCAGAGGAATACGATCGTCAGGGCCAGGAGGCTGTACGCCACAATGAGCGTGGGGATCTTGTGCCGTAGTACGAAGTCGAGACCCTGGACGTACTTCTCGATGCCCGCGTCGATCATCCGCTCCCAGCGGTGGAAGGCGCGGGAGATGATGTTCCCTTGTGGCTCATGGCCATTGCCATTGCCATTGATCGTGAACGTCTCCGGCTCGGCCTTGCCGTGGTCGGCATGCGGGTCCGCGCCTTCACCGTGACTGGCATGCGCGGGGCCGTGGCTGGCGTGGGGCTTGAGCCAGAACGCCGAGCAGGCCGGCACCAGCGTTCGGGACAGAAGGTAGGCGGCAATCATCGAGAACGCCACGGCCATGGCCATGGGCTTGAAGAGGAACTGCCCGAGCCCAGGAGTGAGCACCAGGGGCGAAAGCACCAGGAACGTGCAAAGCGTGGAGACCAGTTCCGGCATGGCCACCTCGCTGGCGCCCAGGAACGCCGCCTCGCGCGGGGTCACACCCATACCCAGGTGCCGGTGCGTGTTCTCAAGGCAGATGATCGCGCTATCAATCATGGGCCCGATCGCCAGCGTCATTCCCGCCAGGGTCATGGTATTGATTGTCTGGCCGGTGAAGAACAAGGCGGCGCAGCAGGCAAGGCAGGAGATCGGCAAGGTCATGATCGCGATGCCGGTCATGCGCCATTCGCCCAGGAACATGAGGATGACCAGTGAGCACAGGACCGCTCCGAGCAAGCCCTCCTGCACGAGAGCTTCGATAGACTTCCGCACGTACACCGACTGGTCAAGCACCAGCTTCAGGCTGATGCCCGAGCGCGTCAGCTTTCCCTCCATCTCCTTGAGAGAGTCTCTCAGGTTGCTGACCACGCGCAGTGTGCTGGCGCCAAGCTGGCGGAACACGGGAATGTAGACTTCCCGCTTGCCGTTGACCCGCACCACGTTGGTCTGGATGTAATTGGCATCCATCGGCGTGGCGACGTCTTTCAGGTATGTGGCGTTCCCCTCCTCGATGCGCACCGGAATGTCGCCCATATCCGCCACGTTCAGGTACATCGAGTTGGAATCGATGACATAGTCCAGGTCGCCGAACTTGGCGTCGCCGGTGGGCAGGAACACGTTGCCGGCGTTCAGTGCGTTCATCACGTCCACGGCCGACAGATTGCGCGCCTGCATCTTCTGGCGATCGAGATAGGCCATGACCGCGCGGACCTTGCCGCCGTAGACCACCGGTGCCACGGCTCCCGGCTGGCCCATGATCATGTTGCGCACCTCGTACCGGCCCACGTCATACAGGACCGACTCGTTGTTTGCCGGGTTATCGCTATCCACGGCGACCACGCACACGGGTGTGGTCGAGGTCGGGTCGTACGGCAAGACCACCGGCGGCAGCGTGCCTGGCGGCAAGTTGGGAATGGCTGCGAGTGCCAGCGAGTTCACCTGGGTGAGTGCCCCGTTGGGATCGACGTCGCCCTGGAAGTAGTTGCGCACGACGCTGGCGCCGAGGATTGACCGAGACTCCTGGCGGGCCATGCCGTTGGCCTGGCCGGTCCAGCGCTCCATGCGGTTGGTGATGTCGTGGGCAATGCTGTTGGCCGACATGCCGTTGTAGAAGGTGAGCGTCTGCACGGCAGGGCTGCGGAAGATGGGCAGAATATCAATCGGAATCAATGTGATACTGAGTGCCCCCAGGACGATCAATGTCAACGACATGACCGTCACCGCGTAGGGGTTCCCCAGCGAGGCTCGTATCAATCCATTCATCAAGTTTCCCCTGAGAAATGTCGAGAGTGGCAGACCCGCGCTGTCGTTCAGTCTTGTTGTGGCCGGTGGGCGAACGAGCAAGCAGCGGACTTGCAGCCTGCTCTGTTCGAGCCGCTAACAGCGAAGCGGGTGGACCGAGGTGAATGCCGGGGAGAGGCTGGATCGGAGCCCGGCCCGCATTGTCGCGGTACCGGTGCGCGTTTGCGAGCTTGGAGCGGATGAGACCGGCCCAATCCGTGCTGTGCAGGTTCGAGAAGGCGAGAGTGCGCGGGCGCTACAGGCGTGAAAGATGCGCAGGCGCTGCGGTTTCGCAGGGGGCGGATGGATGCCGCGGTAGACCGACGCGAACGAGGAGCCGACCGGGGACAACGCGCGCACAGGGAAACAGGCCAGGGAAAGACCCAGCAGGATGATCAGAGTCAATCGGGATTTGTATTGCGATCGGCCCATACAGCAAGCCACGCCCCCTCCACTGTCCATCGATTCATCGTAGCCATGTTTTCGGCCGTGTCAACGACACATGCAATCCACTCACCGCGTCGGCCGTCCCGGGCCGCCCGAACACGACCCTGGCTGAGCGGCGAGCCGCGAAGGATTTGGCGTCACCTGCTCACTCACCCTCGGCTGCACCGGGGCGGGGACCGTGATGCGGGCCAGCCAGCCTTCCGTTCGGCCTACCCTGGCCGTTATCACCGCTACAACCGATACTCTGCAAGTCCCACGAATCGCCCTGCGACGCCAACTTTCGTCTTCGTCGTCAAGTCCCTCACTTTACCATGACGATCTAGAGTCAACACGCGGAGGGCCGGAGGCTCTCAATTCGGCATGATGCAAGGAGGCACTCGAATGAGACAGACCCGGAACATGGTTCCGGCACAAGCCATCGCCCTGGTCCTACTGGCGATGGCACAATGCTGGCACGCCTCGGCTCAGGAAGCCAGACCGGGGGATCGCTTGCCACAGCCTCTACCCCGAGGGGCCAACCGGGACGAGCGGCCCGCGAGGGAAGCGACCAGGGAGGAGATGGCGATTGCCCGGCCGTACTCTCCCCCCACCATCTTGAAGCCCGAAGTTCAGCCGATCGACCTCGACACCGCGCTGCGCCTGGCTGGAGTGCAGAACCCCGAGCTGAATGTGGCGCGGCAACGAGTCCTGGAGGCCGCGGCCTTGCGGCAGCTTGCCGCGGCCCGTTTCCTACCCTCGCTCAACCCCGGCACGAATTACGATACCCACAGCGGCAATCTGCAACAGTCCAACGGCAATATCCTCTCCGTCAACCGCAGCGCCGTCTATGTCGGGGCGGGAGCCGGCGCGGTGGCCGCGGGAACGGTGAACATCCCTGGCGTCTTCCTGGGCGGCAACACGGCGATCGGCATCTTCGGCTATCTCACGAGCCGCCAGCTCGTCCGGCAGCGCGAATTCGAGAACATCGCGGTCAGGAACCAGGTCTTCCTCCAGGTGACGCTCGCGTACAGCGAGCTGCTGCGTTCCGAGGCAAGGCACGCGGTGGCTCTCCAGGCACGTGATGAGGCGGACGCGGTCGCCAAGCTGACGGCGGACTACGCCCAGACCGGCCAGGGCCGCGTCGCTGACGCGAATCGAGCCGCCACCGAGCTGCAACGCCGCGAGGCCTATCTGAAGCAGGTGGAATCGGAGCTGTTACGCTCTTCGGCCGAGCTTTGTGCCGTGCTGAACCTGGATCCGTCGATCAGGCTGCATCCCACGGACGCCTACCTCGTTCCCCACCCGCTGGTTCCCGATCCGATCTCGATCGCAGAGCTTGTGGCTCTGGGCCTGCTGCGACGGCCCGAGCTGGCCGCCCAGCGCGCCGCCATCGCCCAGGCGCTCTTGATGCTCGACGGAGCCAAGGCGCTGCCGTTCTCACCCACACTCTTCCTCGGTTACTCCGCGGGCGGCTTTGGCGGTGGTAGCAACCTGGTGCGGCCGCTTTTCGGCGCCTTCGGGGGACGTCAAGACTTCGATGTGATCGCTTACTGGACCCTTCAGAACCTGGGCGTTGGCAACTCAGCCATGATTCGTGCCGCCAACGCCAATCTTCAAGTACACCGCTTCGAACAGCTCGCGGTACTCAACCGCGTGCGTGCCGAGGTAGCCGAAGCCTACGCTCGCACTCACGCGCGCTACGCTCAGATCGAGACCAACGAATCCGCGGTCAAGTCAGGCCTGCTTTCGTTCACCCAGGACCTGACGCGCATCCGGCGCGCTCGCGTGACGTGTTACCCATCGAGCTGCTGGACAGCTTCCGGCTCATGAACGGCGCTCGTATCGACTACGTCGATGCCATCGTCGACTACAACCGCGCCCAGTTCGAGATGTACGTGGCACTGGGACAGCCGCCGGCGAACGCCCTGGCAAGGCCCGTCCCGACGCAAGGCGTCTCTCCTTCCGGCGTCACCGCAGCGAATCCCAGGGCGCCGGCCCCGCCCACCGAAGCTCAACCCGGCGTAGCCGTCCCGCGCTAGACTTTCCCAACACAAGGCCCATGCAAAGAGGAACGTCGATGCGTGCAAGCGCATTTTCTACACCAAGCTCCGGGCGAAGCCATGCGACTGCGCAGCTTGTTCGCCTCTGCCTCGGCCTCGCTGTGTTGCTCCCCGGCTGCGCGACCGTGAAGCACTCAGGGCAGCCTCGCCCACCGGCAGCCTCCACGAACCAGGTGAGGCGAGAATCGCCGGCGGGTACGGGATCCGATCGAGACTCGGCGATCGCTCGCACTGGGGCCGAGATCCAGGCGCCCTCCGCGGAGAAGCTTCCGGAGGTCATCCCCCCCGCGCCCAAACCCGCCGAGGCCGGCAGTGGATTCGTGGAGCCCAAGGTCGAGACGCGCGAAGCCGATTTGCGTGTCCCGGTTCCCTCGCCGGTCATGGTCCCGCCTCCACCGGGCGAGTACCCCATCGATCTATCCACCGCACTGCGGCTGGCCGAAGTCGAGAACCCCACGATCGCCGCGGCCCGTGCGCGGATCATCGAGGCACTGGCGCATCAGACCCAGGCCCGCGCCATCTTGCTGCCATCGCTCAACGTCGGCACGAACTACCACCTGCACACGGGCAATCTCCAGCGATCTGCCGGCAAGATCCTGAACCTGACCAGCCAATCGTTGTACTTCGGCGGCGGTGCCGGCGCCATCACGGCCGGGACGGTCGAGGTTCCGATGATCAATGTCATCGGTCCGCTCACCGAGGCCTGGTTCGAGCCGCTGGTGGCGCACCAGCGAGTGATCAGCACCAGCTTCACGGCACTGGCGACCGCGAACGATGTCCTGCTCGACGTGTCGTTGCTGCATCTGGAGTTGCTGGGCAACCTGGGAATTCTGGAAGCGCAGCGTCTCACCGAGCGGCAAGGTCATGACCTGGCTGTGGTCGTCAACGACTATGCCGTGACCGGGGAACGGCGTACCGCCGACGCCAATCGCGCTCAGGCCGACTGGAAACTGCGCCGGGCCGCGGTTCAGCGGGCCGAGGAGCACGTCGCGGTGACCGCGGCGCGGCTGGCCGCCCGCCTCAACCTCGATCCTTCGGTTCGCCTCCATCCCATGGGCGGTCCACTCGTGCCGATTGACCTGATCGCGCTGGACACCCCCGTCGCGGAGCTGGTGATGTACGCCCTCCAGCACCGGCCCGACCTGGCCGCCCAGGTCGCGGAGGTGGCCCGGGCGGAGTTCAACTACCACGAGGAGCTGGCGCGGCCCTGGTTGCCGACGGTCTGGCTTGGCTACAGCGCCGGCGGGTTCGGCGGCGGCAGCAACGTGATTCCACAGTCGTTCGGCCACTTCGGTAGCCGCGACGACTTCGACGTGCGCTTGTTCTGGACATTCACGGGCCTGGGAGTGGGCAACCTCTCGCTCCAGAACCGCACCTTCGCAACCGTCGGCGAGGCCGACGCCGCGCGGATGCGCGTGCTCAACCGGGTGCGGCGCGAGGTCGCCTCCGCCCGCGCCGAGGCGCTTGCGGCGCGCAACCAGATCGAGATCGCCCGCGTCGAGCTGGCCTCCGCCGAGTCCGGCCTGAGCGAGGATACCCAGCGCGCCCGCAACGGTCTGGGCCGGCCGATCGAGGTGCTCAACAGTCTGAACCTGGTCGGAGGAGCGCGCATCAACGTGGTCGAGGCCCTGCTGCGCTACGACCAGGCACAGTTCCGCCTCTTCGTGGCCCTTGGCTCGCCTCCCCCCCTGCTCCAGCCGCCCGTGGAGAACCTGCCGCCTCCGCCGATCACGACACCTCTGCACGGACCACTCCCTGTCGGCGGCCACCCGTTCAAGCTGGGGTTCCAGTGAGCGGAGCCGTCCGCCAGCCTGTCCCAGACTCAGAAGAACACCTGAAACCGCATCCAGAACAGGTCGCGGGTTGGGCCGAACTTGTTGGGGCCAATGACCACCGGGTTGCCGAACTCGGAGTGCTGCCAGTCCAGGAAGACGCGCGTGTAGAAGTTGAGATACCAGTTCAGTCCGACGTCCGTGGTCCAGGCGTGATTGCTCCAGAGGTTCGGATCCGCGAACCCGGCCGTGAAGACCTGCCTGCTGAAGTCCAGTTCGGCAAACCGGGCGTAAACCTCGATGGCCCCAGGTGCAAGATTCCCGCGCTTGTAGCTGAGATCGCGTCGTGGCTTGACCATGTTCACACGCCGGGTGACCTGCTCCCCGGTGAGGAAATACGAGGCGGTGACCTCGTAGCCGTTGTAGGGGATGTACGTCTGTGTCGCGCTGCCGGTGCGCGCATATCCGGCGACGCCTCCGGCGTACTCGGAAAGCAGCATGAAGCTCTTGTAGAACCAGACCATATGCCCGGCCCACTGATTGCGCTGGCCTTGCTCGACCACGTTGCTGTTGAACGCCAGGAACGTCGGCGAAAGTGACTGGACGGTCGGGTTGTTCGAGGCCGTGGTCTCGTCGTTGGCCGTCGTGAGGATCGCCGGCTGGACGGGATCATTCTGGTAGCCGACATCAAATGAGCCGCCGAGATTCAAGTAGTTGAGAGCCGGAAATCGCTGGGATGTGAGGAAGGGACGGGAATTCACGTAGCCGATTGCGTCCTTGGCCCCGTTGAAGTCCGCGAATGATCGCCTCGGGCCGTTGTAGATTCCCATTGCGTAGCCGAGGCGTCCCTTGAAGAGCTCGCCCAGGGCCATTGCACCCATCTGGCGATTGCCCGCGAGGTTACCCGCGAACATCGAGCGCTCGGGTGCGATCAGGTCACCCTCGGCGATCGAGTAATACTCGTAAAGATAAGGCGTCTTCATGCGGCCGATGCGGAAGCGAAGGCGTTCGTCCAGGCGATAGCTGATGAAGGCATCGAGGATGTCCAGGCTGCCGTATCCCCGATTGATCACGGTGTAGAACTCAACGTTCCGCGTCACTCGGCCGGTGAAATACCAGCGCTGGCGAGGAATGTAGAACTGGGAATGGAGCAGACCCTCCTGGCTGAGTGGGAACGCCCGGTACTCGGCCTGGGTCAGGTTGTGAAAGGTGAGCTTGAACTCATCATCGGGCGACGTCAGCTCGAGTCCCTCGGCAAACTCAACCCGGGCGATCCGGCGCTGGATTTTTTCTTCACCCCGTGCCGCGGACTCGGGAGGGAAGGTGCGTCCTTCGGTGCCCTGCGCGCCAATACCCTGGACGGATCTTCGACTGGCGCCGCCGGCCACGACCCCGGGAGGCGTCGTTGCCCTGCCGGACGTGGTGGGCAGGCCGCCGCCCTCGAAAAAGCTGCCTCGGCCCTCGATGCCCTCCCCGCCGACTCCCGTATCTCGGGGACGGGGCGGCGCCGTGCGGCCGCCCATCCCCTGCGCGCCCTGGCCCATCCCCTCACGCACCTCGCGGCTGGGTGCCTCTTGATACTCGACAGCTCCAACGCGACTTGCAGGTCGGGTTGAAGCCGAGCCTGCTCTGCCGGCCTGGGTCTCCCGTGTCGATCTCACCTGGCCGTTCAGTTCCTCGTACTTCTTCAAGAGCCCGTCATACTGGCCCTGGATCCTGCGGTTCGCGTCCTCGATACGCCGGTAGGCTTCCTCCATGCGCCGCAAGCGATCTTCCACCGAAGCTTCGCCGGCGGGTTGTCTGGTCACTTCAGCCGGTACCGGTTTCGGTGTCGCAATCGCTGTACTCGCCGGCTTGGCGCCCGTGTCTGTTGCCGACTGCGCGCAGGCATCCCTCGTCAGCAAGCTGAAAAGGGTTCCTGTGATGCAGAGGCATCCAGCGAATAGCCAGCGAGGCTTTCCCGTTGGTCCAGGCATTGATAATTCTCGTCGACCTCGGCAACCGTCGTGAAGAGACGGAACGATTCGAACAGTGTTCGGGCTTCGCGTGATCGGGAGAAGTGCGTGAAAGCAGGCGTAGTAGCCCGCCTTGTCCATTACCATCGGCCGCGGAGGGGCTGAGGATGAACGGTTTTTCGGATTGGGCGGATTCTGCGGGCATTCTTGATGCCTGGCCGCAGTGCTGCACCGTCGTCTTTTTCGCGACGGAAGCGAGCAGCGGCAGAGTCGCAGGCGTTTTGGAGACCGGGGTTTTGCTGATACTCGCCATCAAGAATTCCGATAGAGCGATTGAGTCGGGATTTAATGATCTGTCTTTAATGATTGCCACGTAACGATTTACGGTGCTATCGGTTCGCCCGCAAATATTGATTTTTTTTAATCTGTTCGCCAATCGGCTGCCGATTGCGAATACTGATTAACCAGTTCCGTATCTCGTGCTGGAGACAGGCCTGATGATGGTTAGGAAAGGTGAGCGGACGTCCCCGGTCTGGGCCACGTCCTGGATGAGCCTCTGGTCGCCCCGGTACCTCGCTGGAGGTCTCTGCTGGTCTGTTGCAGTCCTGGGCATCACCGCGTTGAGCGCCCGGGGGGACGAATCCTGGGTCGGCAAACAGGTCATCCAGCGCGACGCAGATTTTGCCCTCCAGGTTGGCTCCAAGGTGATCGATCGGCGCGGCACCATCGAGATTTACAGCGTCGAGCAGGTCAAGGACTCGTGGCTCTGGCTGCACGCCGAGCAGAGCAACCTGACCGGCTGGGCCAAGGCCGACACCGTCGTGTCAATGGACGAGGCCATCCCCTTCTTCGCTGGCGAGATCCATGCCAATCCGGAAGACCCACTTCCTCACGTCCTGCGGGCCAAGGTCTGGCTCTCGAAGAACCAGCCCGATGTCGCCCTGAAAGACCTGAATGATGCCATCCGGCTGGATCCGAGCCACGCCTGGGTCCATAACTGGAGGGGCATCCTCTACCGCGAGAAGGGCCAGTATGAGCGGGCCATCGCCGACCACACCGAAGCCATCCAGCTTGAGCCCGGCAATGCACTGTCATATGTTAACCGCGCACTGGCTTACATTGATCTGCAACAATATGAGAAGGCGATCGACGACTTCAACCAGGCAATCCGGTTTGACCCCGAGAACGCCGGCAGCTTCAACAAACGAGGCTGGACCCGCTATTGCATGGGCGATTACGACAAGGCCATCGAGGACTTTAACCAGGCGATCGGCATCAACCCGGACCTGCAAGACGCCTTCACGAACCGGGGCATGACCTGGTTTGCCAAGAACGAATCCGACAAGGCGATCGCCGACTTCACGCGTGCCCTGGAGTTGGACCCACGCGATGCGATCACCTACAACGACCGCGGTTGGGCCTGGGAACGCAAGAATAACCATGATAAGGCGATGGCCGACTTCAATGAGGCCCTCCGGTGCAGGCCGAAATTTGTCCGGGCCTACACGAACCGGGGCATCGTCTGGGCGGCCAAGAAGGATTTCGACAAGGCCATCGAGGACTTCAACAACGCGTTGCAGATTGATCCCGAGCGAGCCCGGCCATACACCAATCGCGGGATCGCCCTGGCAGCCAAGGGCGACTTTGACAGGGCGATCAATGACTTTGACCACGCCCTGAAACTTCAGCCGGATTCCGCCTGGACCCGGTACAATCGCCTGCTGGCCTCCCTCAGCTCTGGCCGCCCCGAAGCCGCGGATGAAGCCCACAAGCTGCTGGCGCAGATCGGCTGGAATGACGAGCTCTCGGTCCATACCGCGCTGGTTGGCTACTTCGCGGAGCTGCGTGCGGGACGCATGAACGAGGCAGGCACGTTCCTCAAGGACGCGGCCGCACATTGCGACTCGAAGCAATGGACCTACAAGATCGTCAGTCACCTGCGCGGCGAGATCAACGAGAAGCAGTTGCTGGAGCAGGCCAGCACGCTCTCCAGGCAGACGCAAATCCATTCATTCCTGGGTCTCAACAAGGCGCTCACCGGCCAGTCCGAGGCCGCAATCACCGACCTTCGCTGGGTCGCCGAGCATGGCGTCTCCAGCAACGCGGAATACCCGATCGCTCTGGCGGAGCTCGACCGCATTCAGGGCAAGAATCGCGACGGGTCGAAGCCGCGCACCGCTCCCGAGTACGCGGACCAGCGTGCGGGTTCGTCGCGCGGCTGATCGAGTCCTCGTTCGTTCACGGCGACCCGCGGGGTTGAAGCAGAATACCCCCCTGGAAACAGGGGGGTATTTTTGTGCCTGCACCCATGTTCCGATCGCGGGACTCTGAACTGGCCAGGCTTGCCGAAGGTGCCGGTGGTCCTTGCTGCACTACTTCGGCACAGCGCCTCCCCGAGCGTACGGGATCCAGAAGATCGGGAAATCCATGATGATCTGGTGTCCAAATGGGTCCAGAATCAGAAAGTCGTTGTTATTCAGGCCGCTGGAATTCGTGGCCTTGATCGAGAAGAAGCCCTGGGCGTTCGTGGTCACGGCCGGGCCCGTGAAGAGATAGGCCTGAGTGCCGCCTGGTAGCCTGGACGTGTTATTATCCTGAATCACCAGGCTTCCCGGCGTGGTGTGGCCGAGGATGGTCACCGTCTGCTGGAACGTCGCCGCCCCGTTGATGGACGGGCCGGAATAGTGGATCTGGTCCTGAGGTGCCAGGGTAAAACGCGCAGTCAGCGGCAGGTAGGGCGTCAGCGGCTGCATGTTCTTCAACAGCGCCTTGGCATCGTTCAATCCGATGAAGCCGTTGTGGTTGAAGTCGGCAGCCGGGTTATAGCTGGGACTACCGATCTTGGATCCGAACGCCGGAGCGAACGCCTGCAAGTCGGCGAAGTTCACCTGGCCGTCGCCGTTCACATCTCCCACCAGGGTCGTTTGCGCCTGATAGGCCCCCGTGGTCGCCTGCGCCCCGGTGACCGCCGTGTTGAGGCTGCCGGTGGATTTCAGCTTGGCGAACGCCACGGCCGATCCGGAGACGCCGGGGCGGAACGGCCGGCCGAACCGGAGGGGCAAGGGCTTTCCTGTGTTGCCGGTTGCAGCCAGGATCCTGGGATGAAGCGTACTCCCGGCCTCCGGTGTCACGAACATCCCGAAGATCGTCGCCGGCTTGCGGGGGGTGATATTTCGGGGAGCCACTTGGGTCGAGGTGCGGCTGATCTCATGCGGGTGTGAGACGACCCCCGCGGCCGTTCCAATCACGCTGGCAGGGGTCGTCCCGCTCAGAGCGAGACGCGGTTCAAGAGGCTCGAGTTCAAAGCGGCGAGAGCGCAAGTGATGGGGCATCGTGGCCGACCCTCCATGGCCGCAAGAAAGTGGGCGTCAGTTCGACAAGTCCTCTTTCTTATCGGCCATGCGCTTCGGACCGATCGATCCGACGACCCGCAATGGGCGGTCCGCGAACGGACTATTCGCTGGAACCCTTCTTACCCACAGCCGCCACTGTCGCGAGCTCCGGCTTCACCTCAACGCCCTCGCTGATCGCGGGGGTGATCTGGGCCACCAGCTGATCGTCCGGGGAGAGTCCGCTGAGGACCTCAACGCTCAGTCCGCTATCCTTGCCGACCTTGATCGGAACCCGCTTGACCTTGCCGTCGCGGACCACGTACACCGCACCTTCGGTGCCGTTCTGCTCGATGAGGCATGTCGCCGGGATGGTGAGGTTCTGCGTGGGCGGCTCCAGCTCGATGATCGCGCGGCCGTACATGCCGTCGCGGAAAATGCCGTGATCATTGGGCAGGTCGATCTCGACGCGCATGGTCCGGTCCTTGATGTCCTCGGATTCGGCCATACGGCTCACCTTGCCCTTGAACTCGCGGCCGCCCAGCGCGTCGATCCTGATGGTGGCCGGGTCGCCCACGTTGCAGAATGGGACATCCGGATCGGGAACCTGAACGATCGTCCGCATGACGTCGGTCGTGGCGACGGCCAGGAGGGGCTCGGAGTTGCCATCGGCCGCCGAGCGGATGAAGGCCCCCTTGTGCATGCCCTCTCCACGGAACGTGACCACGCCGTCAAAGGGAGACTCGATCCTGGTGTAGCTGAGCATCACCTTGGCTTTTTCCAGGTTGGCTTCGGCCACCTGGACCTCCGTCTTGGCGGTTGCCAGGTCCGCCTCGGCAAGAATCACGTTGGCCTTGGCTTCGGATATCTTGGCTTCGGCCGTCTGGATCTCCGACGACGCGGCGTGCTCCGCGGAGATTGAAGCCATGTAATCGTCCTCGTACTCGTCCACGAGCCGCTGCTCGGCGGCGTTGCGGCGGGCCAGGTCCGTCATCCGGTCGAGGGCCTTCTTGCGATACTGCCGGTAGGCCACGGCCTTTTCCTTGTTGGCGAGGGCCTCATTCTTCTTGGCCTCGGCCGCCTGCACGCCCGCAAGCGCCGTCTTGACGCGCGCCTCGGCTTCCGTGACCAGGGCCTTGGCATGCAGCAAGTCCGACTCGGCCTGCTGCACCGCGACATCAAGCTCCGGTACGTAGATCTGCGCCAGCAAGGTTCCGGCCTTCACATGGTCGCCACGGTCGACCTTCAACTCTTTGAGGTAGCCGGACACCTTGGCATAGAGGGTGGCACGGTCGAACGCCCGGATCGTGCCCGGCTGGTCCGTGATCTTCTTCATGCCTCCCCGGCTGGGGTTGACCACCTTCACGGAGATCACGTTCGCATCCTGTTCCTGAGCAGCGGATCCGGCCGCGGCCTTCTCCTCTGTCTGGCCCTTGCCGGAGCTGAAGACCAGGAATGCCGTGACGAGAGCAGCCGCACCGAAGATCGCCGCCATGATCCATCGAGAACGCGACCATCCCGGCCGGCGTGTCTCTTTCGGGGTCGTTGCGCTTGCCGGCTCGACCCGCGCCGGTGCCATGACTGAAGAATCGGCCATCACGCACATCACTCCTGGTCTGAAGACCTGACGGGACCAGCGATTCCAGCCTCGTCCATACACACGGTTCTGGCCCAGCTCTCAGCAGACGAGCCAAGGGCCTCACTTCCGCGAAGGGCCACGTTCGGTGGGAATCGCTGTGTTCAACAGGACTGCTATTCAATATATTGACGGTCGTCGATTGCCGTCAATCTTCGAGCGGAAAGCTGCATCCTCGCCGCGACGTCCCCTCGAAGTCTGGATGACAACCCCCGCAGCCGCGCGGTCGCTGCTTCCGTTTGGAGTCTGCATCATGCCCCCAGGCAAGTCGCCTTATCAGTTTGTAAGCCTCAAGGAGGTCGAGGGCGTCGCCGTGATCGCATTCCTTGAGACAGCACCGATGATGGAGGGAGACCTCGTTGACAAGGTTGGCAAGGAGCTCTTCGACCTGATCGATACCAAGAAATTCAAGAAGGTTTTGCTGAACCTGTACAACGTTGGCTACCTCTCCAGCTCCATGCTTGCCCAGCTCGTCCGCTTGCACCGCAAGATGCAAGAACTCAAGGCGAAGGTCAGACTCTGCGCTTCGCCCGCCCGTGATGGATGCGTTCAAGGTGAGCCAGTTCGATCGGCTCTTCGAAATCTTCCCCGATGAGCCGTCTGCTCTGAAGAAGTTTTAATCATTGGGTGCGAAATCATACCGCCGGCTGCCGGAGTTACACCGAGCCGACCTTGCGGGGAACCATGCGGCCAGCGTTCCGGGCCTCGGTGTCCTCGCCCTCTTCATGGTATTCCGCGTCGGTGTTCACTTTCCAGGTATCGTACTGGCCCTGCCCCAGGATGTTCCGCGCCGCCAGCAGGGCCGTCATCATGGAGTGATCCTGGTTGTTGTACTTGTGCATTCCGTTGCGGCCCGCGAGCTCGAGGTTCGAGAGCTGGCCCAGCCAGCCCCGGATCACCGCGAGCTGCGACTGGTACTCGTCATCGTAGACGGGATACGCCTTCGGCATGCGGACCACGCACCCGTCGATCACGTCGGCGGCCGCCACCAGCCCGATGGTCTCGATCTCACGTCGGCCCAGCTCGAGCAGCTCGGCGTCCGAGCGGTTCCAGAGATCATCTCCCTCGAAGCAGAAATACTCCAGGCCCAGGCTAGACCGCGCAGCATCGGGCACGAGGTCCGGCGACCAGTTCTTGAAATTCTGGATCCGGCCCACGCGAACATCCGGCTCGTGGATGTAGATCCAGGTGTCCGGGAAGGTCGTGGCCCGATTGACGATGAGCACCACGGTGAGGAAGTCGCGGTACCTGAGCGCCTCGGCCGCGGCCCGGACGGCCTCGGGCGCCGGCGGGTCCATGGCTCGGATGAGGTCTCGAACCGGCATGGTCGAGAGGAAATGAGATCCCAGGTAGCGCGTCGTCCGGCCCTGGGAATCGACCGCGAGGAAGGCAGTGACCACCGAGCCGTCATGCTCGATTCGTACCACTTTCCGGTCCAGGTGCACCGCACTGCCCTGCGCCCGGATGCGATCACGCACCGCTTCCCACATCTGGCCGGGACCGAGCCTGGGATACTGAAACTCGTCGATCAGGGTCTTGATGACCTCGCCCTTCTTCGACTTGAGCCCGCCGAACAGGCCGTTGAAGACCGCGGCAACCAGGTTCAGCCCCTTGATCCGCTGCGCCGCCCAGTCGGCCGAGATCTCATTCGTGGGCATGCCCCAGAGCTTCTCGGTGTAGGACTTGAAGAAGATCTCGAAGAGCACCCTGCCAAACCGGTTCACGACCCAGGCTTCGAATGAGCGCTCGGGGCGGATGGGCCGCAACTGGGCCTTGAGGTAGCTCAGGAGGATGCGCGCGGAGCGGTAAGGCCCCAGCTTCCAGAGCGCGTCAACGGGCTTGAGGGGGTAATGAAAGAACTTGCGGTTGTAATAGATGCGGCTGAGCCGGGAGCGCGTGATGAACTGGTCTCCGAGGATCTCCCGCCAGAGCGCGGTGATCTCGCGGCTCTTGGAGAAGAAGCGATGCCCGCCAATATCAAACCGGTACCCCTTGTACTCATCGGTCCGGCTGATGCCTCCCACCAGGCGGGAATCAGCTTCGAGGACCACGCAGGACCGGCCGTGGCAGGCCAGCTCATAGGCGCCGGTGAGGCCAGCGGGACCACCCCCCGCAATGACCGTTTCATACGCCGCGACGACAGACTCGGAGCCGGGATCCGAAACGCGCGTCCAGCGATGGGGAATCTGGCTGGCGCGAACCGTCTGCGATGGGGGCGATTCCATGCCCATTCCGGTTCCTCATCCTGAGGATTGACGTTTTTCCGCCACGACGAATGCCAGGGCGGCGAGAGAGACACTATAATTCTATCGACGTCCGGCGCGAGCGAGTTTTGTCATAAAACCGTCGCGCGGTCAACGCGGATCACGTGTTCGTTCAGGGTGTCACTCTTGACCCGTCTGCTCCGATCCTCACAATAGGCCCGCTGTCGCGAACCAGACCGTGCGACCTCTCCTCCAGTTGGGTCACGAGGACCCGACCGCCGCACGGCGAGAGCCTCGGCACACGTAAGACACGGTCTCGAGCCTCGGTTCGTCGCAAGCCAGGAAGGTGGAACGATGACGTTTGAACACTGCAAGGCGACTCTCGTGGAGATCCGCCGCCGTCAGGGCACCGATCATCCGCTGGTGCAGATCTCCTGTTCCGGAACGCTGGTCCGGGGGCGATTGACCCGGACCGATACGGACCGCCCCCGCGCGGCAACCAGAGCTCTCCCTACGGCCTTCTCGTCCTCGAGCAGCCCGGCCTCGTCCCCGGCCCATTAACCTTTGTCCAGATCGCCAGCATCCCCGACGATGGACTGCAAGACGATCGCACCGGTGAATCCTCCCGGTCCGGAACCCCGGAGCTGGTCGCCGCGGGTACTCTCTGAACACGAACCCGAACAACGCTGCCGTGCTGTCCGCCGAGGCGCCCCACTCAAACCGGGCGCCTCGGTCCGTTTCTGCCCCAGAACGGCATCGCCCTCCCTGACGCAAGCCACCCAACGACAGCCCCTTCAGCGCCCGAACACGGGCTCTCCATTCGCTCGGTCGACGAGCTTGTCACCGGCGAGGCGGAATCACTTCCCGGCAAGAGCCTCATTCCGGATCCTTATTTGTCTCGGTATTATGCTGCCGCAAGCCAGGATGCCAGGCGTCCACGCATCCCTCTCGGTTCCTGGGCTCGCTCCGTCCGAAGGCCGTTGACCATGATCACCTCGCGATCGCTGACAATTGGTTCCCGCCCGGATTGCGACCTGGTTGTGAATGTGCCCTCGGTCTCGGGAAGCCATTGCCGGTTGACCCGTACTGAGACGGGATATCTCCTCGAGGATCTCAATTCCACCAACGGCACTTTCTTCAACGGCCAGCGCGTGCGGGGCGCTGTTCCCGTCACGCTCGGTCCCGGCGACGCCATCCACCTGGGCAGTCATGCGCTGCCGATTGAAGCGCTTCTGGCACTCTTCCAGCCCGCACCTGCATCGACGATCTCCTTTCGCACCGCGGAACTGGTCATCGGCCGGGTCGCCGGATGCGACCACGTGATCGAGCAGCCGATGATCTCCTCGCGGCACGCGCGGCTGTATCGCGACGGCACGCAAATCTTCATCGAGGATCTCCGTTCCGCCAACGGGACCTTCGTCAACGGGGTGCGGTTGACCGGCCCGATGGCTCTGAGTCCCACCGACCAGATCGCGCTGGGAAGCCACGTGGTGGCACTGAACGCGGACTCATGGCTCCCGGCAAGCTCGCCTCCCGCCAAATCGCATGACACCGCCGCCACACGACCCGCGGAACCCCTCGTGCAGGCGCTCGAGCCGCTGTCTACGCTGGCGGCGGGGACAGGCCCGGGCGAGGTTGCACGGCTCTTGAACCGCCCCTGGCTACGGCTGGCGGCCCTGCTTGCCCTGGCGCCCGTGACCGCTCTGCTCATCGCGGCCCTGGCCGCAGGGACGTCGACCGCACCGGTGCTCTTCTGGCTCGGCCTCTGCGCGGTCGGGTTCGGCCTGGCCAATGCCGTATTCGGAGGCCTCGTCAAGCCAGCGCATGGCCCGGCCGGGCTTCCCCCGGAAGAGCCCATGCACCCGCCCACGCAGCTCCTGACGCTGGCGGCTCTCTCCGCGTTGCAGTGCCTGTTGGCCTGGTCGATCGTCGCCCCCCTGGCGGCACTGAGGGCCCCGAGCCTGTCCGCCCTGGCCGTCCTGCTCCTGGCAGCCGCGGTGGGACTGGCACTGGGCTTACTGGTGGTCGATCTGGCACCTCGTCCCAGCGTGGCCCGGGCCATTGTACCGGCGCTCCTGCTGGTGATGTGGCTCTTCGGAGGCGAGTGGAAACCGCTCCATCAAATGCCAGGAGGCGCCGGACTGGCCGCGGGCCTCATGCCGTCGCGATGGGCATTCGAGGGATTGCTCTTGCTCGAAGCTGAGCAAGAGCCTGTTTTGTCCTCACCGGGCGGGGGCTCCAGTCCAGCGAACGATCGCGACCGCGCCGAGGTCTATTTTCCAGCCGAGGTCCACCGCATGGGCCTGAGAGCGGACGTCATGGCGCTGGGGGCCATGGTCATCGGACTGGCGGCTACGGTGGCCTTCATCGGGACTTCCCCGAAGGCGCGTTGAGGAACGCCTCCAGCTCGCTGAGGCGTTTCCATGCGGCCGGATGCGACCGCAAATGGTTCTGAACCGGTGACGAATCACGCGTGGGCCGGTAGTGGACCCGACCATCACCGAAATCGTGCGCCGAGGCATAATTCTTCAGCTTGCGCAGGAACTTGAGCGACTCGTACCGCGTGTGGTCCGTCGTGACGAGCTGGCGATAGGCCCACTGGTCGGCCGCGAATTCCTGTTGATTGGGGTAGCCCAGAGGCAAGATCACGAAATACGCTTTCTCCAAGGTGCCCATCGAGCCGCCCTGGAGATCGCGGTCCCGCAAGCACTCCAGCATATGCTTCTGATCGACGTGAGCAATCTCGTGTGCCAGGATGAACAGAAGCGCGGCGTCCTCATCCTCGCCCAGGAAAGAGAACACTCCGCGCGTGAGATAGATGTATCCTCCAAAATGAGAAAATGCGTTGACATCATTGGAATCCAGGATCGTGAAGGTGTAGCGGATACTCTTTCTGGAGACCCTCGAGAGAACCGGTTTTGCCGCCTGATCGACACGCTCCAGCCAGGGCCCGCCGGTCGCCGGTGGATTGAAATGCAAGATCAGTGCGTGCAGCGACTCGCCCAGGCGCATCTCGTCCTGGTCACTGAGATTGGCCAGGTTCCAGTTCCGCTTGAGTTCCGGCTGGCTCCAGAACGGGTCGAGTTTCGACAGATCCATTTCTGGCGCCCTGGCCGTGCCAGGTTTGATCATGGCGACTTCACGCGGCCCGGCTTCCGGGGAATGCGACTCAGAGGCCGGAACCAGAGTGGGCTTGAGCGTCGGCGGGGCGGACACGGAGGCTGGCGGGAGGTCGGCCGCCCGGGGCGCCTGGCTCGCGTCGGTGTGCGCCCCTGGATCTCCGGACGGCGCAGGGATAGCCTTTGCCTTTTCCGCGGGAGCCTGGCCGGGCCCCTGGTCGGGATCAACGAACTCAGACTTTGACGCTTGGCCCCGGATCAGCCGCTCTCGGTAGGATTGACCCTCGGTCCGAACCAGCCAGGCCGAAAGCCCGATGTAAAGGCAGGCCACGGCGGCCGCGATGGCGTTCCGCTTCATTGAGCGAACCCTCCGTCGCGGACCTTCGGGCCATCATCCTGCACCGCCAAACCCTGTGACACGCGATCTTTCTGCTCGCTCAGTTTCGTGTAGAGCTCTGGAAAGAGCACTCTCTCCTCGGGAGTGTCGGCATCGGCGAACTGGAGGTTGTGGCTGAGCATGAACACTCTCAGGTCATCGACAGTGGTTCCGGCGTAGCGTTCCAGGTCGCCGAGCGCCTCCCGCACCTTCTGAAGCTTGAGCATCTCGGCCGTCTTTCGCATGTCTTTCACTTTTTCCCTGGCCTCGATGTAGAGCTTGTCGGAGCTCTTTCCCAGCACCTTGATGAGCGTGTATTCCAGATTGTCGATGGCCTTGTTGACGGCTTCGATGGATGCGATCTGGACATTGTTGTTGTACTGCTGTTCCAGAGCTTCGTCGAGCGCCTTCTCGAAAGCGCGGCGGTCGTTATTGAATCGATTATCCTGGAAGGCATTCGGCCATTTCCCCTTACCCTTGGAGGTGAGCCGGGCGACCGAGAAGTGGTCCACGCCATGCTCGCCGAGCTTGAACGGAATGCGGCGGACTTCATCGACGGAAAGCGGCACCGCGTTCTGGCGCGAGGTCGTTTCCTGGATCTTCGGGTTGTTCAGTTCTCTCAGGAGGTGGTTGAGTGCATCTCCCTTGCGGACGTCGTGCGCCTCGGGATTCTGATCGATCCGCTCCTTGATCTTGTCGTACCCCTCCTTGTGCTTCTGCTTCATCGCCTGGCGGTGCTCGGCGTTCATCTGATTTTCATGCATCAGGCAATTGTAGATATATTCGTTCAGTCGAATCGACGTATTCAGGTTGATGGCGTTGGCGATGGCTGTCCGTTCGTTGTATGCACCCATGCCGAACCCCGCGAACCCCACGCCCCTGAGATAGTCTCCCTGGGCTGTCGACCCGGGGCCAATGAACATCATCTGTGCCTGGACCTGGCCAGAGATCAGAGTCAGGATGCACACCATTGCCAGAGCAACCCGTCCCATGTATGAACTCCTGTCAGTTGCAACGGAGCACGAACCGCTGCTCGCCGAGCTGGAAACGCACGACCGATTCCACGGCGATCTGCGACATGCGCAGCCAGAGGCCGTTCTGGGTGCGGTTGTGCTCGGCGTACCACGCACCACCAGGCGCGCGGAAGAGGCGGACGTGCCGGGGCTCGCAGAAGGGGTCGCCGGAGCGGCAGATCGAGCAGGTCGGGTCCGTGCCGATCCAGTACTCGGGCTTGACCAGGAGCACCCGGTTGCCGATCTCGTAGCCAATCATCTCCGTGATCGCCGGCGGCCGGAACGGGCTGGGGCTGCCGTCCCAGCCCTGGGTCGCGCCGGAGGTCGCCGCGTCGGCCACCTGGGCCGCCGTCGCATCGGCGCTGGACTGCGGCGCATCACACCGATAACGGCCATTGCCGACCAGGAACTCGGCGCGATCGGCCAGGATGGTGCGGGAGACCCGAACGAACATGCCGTGAGTGCTTTGAAGGTCGGTGACCACCCAGCGATGCAGACCGCCGACCGATTGCAGCGTGATCTCGGCGTGCCGGGAGGAGATCCGGCCGTCGATGGGGATTCTCAGGTCGCCCTCGGTGCGGCCAATCACGAACTTGTGATCGCGAATGCGGATCACCTCGCCGTCCGGCCTGCCGTCATCGCACACGGTGAGCGTGGCGATCGGCGGTCGAACGGTGGGTCGAAAGAGAGTGCCCGACGAAGCCCTTTCGGTTGCATGGGTCCCGGTCGGCTGCGCGGCCGTGGGTTGGCCTTGTGTCTCGCCCTGCACCCGCCCGTGCCCCTCACCCAGCGCCGCCCCCTTGAGGCCCGCGATGGCCTGGCGGACCTCCTCATCGCTCTCGACTAACGTGCCCGAGCGCTCGACGTGAGGGTTCGGCTGACCTGGTCGCACTGGTTGAGACATGAGCGGCACCCGTTCGCAGGATCAGAAAAAAAGCGATGGAAATGAAGGCGATCGTGAAGCCCGATCTGGCCTGGATTCTACCGATCCGCAATCGCGGCAGCCACTCCCCGCGGACGGGACGAGCCGGAGTCGGGCTTCGTCGCCCGCCCCGGTCCGGGCGTTCATTTCCCCGCCATCGTGTCGTCGGCCGCCGAGGAGGAGGGCTTCTTCAGCTTTTTCTTTCGATCGAGCTTCTGAACTCTCGTCAGCTTCTTGAGCTGGGGCGCTGTCTCGGGTGAATAGGTCCGTTCGTAGTCGAGCACCAGCTTGACCTTCCTGGTCAGGTCGTCCGATGGACCCAGCTTCAAGTGTGCCTGGGCCTTGCTGTTATAAACCTTCAGCGCGTTTTGCACCGCGTCGTCGTTCTTGAGCTCGAGGTACCGGCCCATGAGGCGCTCGTACTCCGGCCAGAGATCCGCCTTGGCGGCCAGGAAGGTACGGCACGCGTCCTTGGCCTGATTCTCCGCCCTCTGCTTGCCGGCGTCTCCCACCAGCCGCTTGCGGCGGAGTTCGAGCTGGGTATTCGCCCCCCGGATCTCCGCGGCGTAAGCGGCCAGTACCTGCGCGGCCTCCTGCTTCTGGAGCCGTTCCATCGGGTTTCTCGCGGGCATGTTATTGAACTGGACCCGGACGTCGTTGGACTTGGCTTGCATCTGGATCTTGTAATCGCCCCACCACTGGAACTCGTACTCGTTCTGGAGAATGGCTTTCCACGCCGCGTACTTCCCGTCCATGAGCCGCATCACGGGTTGCATGTGGATCAGACCCTGGCTGATCTGCTCCTCGTCGGGAAGGACGAAGAACCGCCCTGACTTGACCAGGCCGTGTGCCTGAAGCACATCAGCAGGCTGCTGGGCGCCCGCCGGGATTCCGGCCAGCGCGATCATGAGACCGAGTGCAAGGCTCAGCGGCTGCCGCTTCACGGGACCCTCCCTTCTTGGCTCCTGTCCAGTTTGAAACCATCCGATCGCACAAACACCAGCAAGAGAAGTCCACCCGCCAGACGCGCCTGACATGAAAATGGAGATGTTTCCTGGAGTCGGCCTCGGGGAGAATTCGAGGCTCGAAAGGACCGTTGCGGAAAGGGACGACCGGTCCAGAAGAGGCTTACCTGTCGGCCACTTCCACACTTTCGATTTGCAGTTTCCCGGTACGGACGAACAGACCGACCGAGCCCACGTACTCCGGCACGGGACCACCAAGATGGAGCACGGTCGATGTCTGTTGCCCGTTCACGAACACGCGTGCAGAATCCTTGTCATCGATCTCGAACCGGATTGCGAACGTCTTGCCCGCGGGCTTCTCCGCGGCCTGGTGGCCCCGTTCCCTGGTCTCGAAGTCGAAGGAGCAGAATCCCGATCGCACGTCTCCATCCTGGCCGACGATCCGAGAGGTGACCGCGTGCCATCCCTCCGGCCCGCGCCCGGCACGCAGGGCCAGGTAGGCTTCCGAATCGGCAAAAGCGGCGAGGCGAATGCTGATCAGGCACTTCGTGTAGTCACTCTTACGCGTCAACAGCAGGTTGCCGGCCCGTCCCGCCTCCAGGATCACCCCCTTGCTCGTTTGCCTGATGGAGGCGGGATCGCCTACCAGCCAGCCTTCTGTCCGCGTGAGGCTGAGCTCGGGCCAGAATGATCCGGGAGGACGTTCGTCATCCTCGGCAGTCAGCCTGAAGCTCACGGGAAGCAGATTCACCCGCCAGGAGGAAGCGTCACGGTGCGGCAGCCCGGAGACCGCGGGCTGACCGGTGCGAGCGGCCGGCTCGCGGAGGATCACCTTGATGCCTTCCTTCACCATCGTCACGGCGCACTCCAGCGCAGTGGTGGCCTCTTTCAGCTTGCTGAGGTTGGCCGGATTGAGGGACGAGTCCTCGAGCGTCTCGACTTCCTGCTTGATCCGCTCCACCTCGTGCATTTGAGCCGACAGCCCGCCCTTGCGGTTGGGGTTGCGGAGTAACGCGCCGAGGTCGCCGACCACGTGAACACGGATCCGATCCTTCTGGGGTTGTTTCATGTACTTCATCTGCATCAACACCCGCTCCGCATGCCGCAGCAGATCGTGTGGGGTTGCCCGATCACCGAGCGCGGGAGGCAGCTTCAACCGGGCCGTTGCGTCAGCGGGGAATGGCCGGGGTGGAGGCGGCGGCACAATCGGCAGCGATGCCGGCCGCAGGTCGGGAGTGTCATGGCTGATCCGAGGTGGCGCCCCGGGCAAGGACGGCGAACGGCTCTCTGTGCCGGATGCGGCGGTCGCGGATGCGTTCTCCGCCAGGGCAAGCTTGTCGGGGCTGGGGATCGCTGCGTGTGCTGGCTCGGTGGTTCTTGCTGGTGGAGCAGCCGCTTGCCCGCGAGCGTCGCTGGGCGCCGGCGCCGGGCCCGGATGATCGCGGCGTGGCAGATCCGTCAACACCGGAGACGATGCGGCCGGGCCTTCGTGAGCCTGGCCTGCTTGCTCGCTCCGGCCCGCGGTCGGCTTCTGGGCGGAGCGCGCAGGGATCAGGAAGAACAGCCCCGCGATCAGCAGCAGAACCGCGCCCACGCCAGGCCAGGTCCACACGGGCACGCTTTTCCAGGGCATCGAGGATTCTGCGGTGTCATGGATTTCGTCGACCAGAGCGATGTTTGGGACAGTTCCTGGCCCGGAGGCGATCACTGCGCGGCCCGGGGCGGTCTGCGGCCCGTGTGAAGCTGGCGAAGCCGTTGCGATCTGGCCCGCGGGCAAACAGGAATCGGACGGTGGTGGAGCCGGCGGCGTCACGGCAGGACTTGCGACGGAGCGAACGGGCGAGGTTCCGGTACCCTTGAAGAACGGCCGCAGCGCCTGGGCCGCCTCCGCCGGATTCAGAAAACGGTCTTCCGGCCGCTTGGCCATCATCCTGGCGAGCACTCTCGTCAGTTCCACCGGCACATCGGCCCGCACTCTGTCAAGGGGTTCCGGCTCCTTCGACTGATGCGCCTGGAGGATCTCGAAGAGGCTCGACGCGTGGAACGGCGGGCCGCCCTTGAGCAGGTAGTAGAGCGTGCAGCCCAGGCTGTAGATGTCGGCCCGGATATCGGCGCTCTGGGCATCCAGGGTCTGCTCGGGAGCGATGTAATCGGGCGTGCCGAGCATCTGTCCCTCGTGGGTCAGATTGCGCTCCAGCGGCTGCTCCCGGGTGGCCTTGGCCAGGCCGAAATCGAGGACCTTGATGAGGGCGCGGCCGCCCTGGCGGGAGAGCATCAGGTTGCCGGGCTTGATGTCGCGATGGACCATCCCTGCTTCGTGCGCGTGCTGCAAGCCCTGAGCCGCCTGGTACGCGAAATTCGCGGCATGGGCAATCGAAAGCGCTCCCCGGGCTTTCACCAGCTTGGACAGGTCGTATCCTTCCACGTATTCCATCGCGAACACGATGCTGTCTGGCAGCCGAAAGGCGGAGTACCCCGCGACGATGTTGGGATGGCGCAGCTGCGCCACGGAACGGATCTCGCGCAGGAAACGGTCGAGCACCCCGGGCTTCTCGATGATGTTCCGGCCCATGACCTTGAGCACCTCGTGGCGCCCCAGGAGCAGGTTTTCGGCAAGGTACACCACGCCCATCCCACCCCGGCCCAGCTCGCGGACAATACGGTAATCTCGATGCTCCGCGAGCCCGGGCGGCAGCGTTTCCGGCTCCAGCGCGGGCTCGGAGTCCGCGTTCGCAGGCAACTTGACTTCAAGATCCAGCGACGACCCCGCCGGAGGCGCAGAATCGGGACGCTCAAGAAGTTTTGCCGGGCGTTGGCGGGCCAGCTCCTCTGTCAGGGTCGCAACCCGGACGAGGCAGGCTCGGCAGCTCCCCAGATGTTCCCGCACTGTGTCCGCCTCGCGCCGGTCCAGGGTGTTACGGGAGAAGGACCGGAGCGTCTGATCTGTGGGATGTTGGGAAAGAGCGTCCGGCATGGGCCTGGTCCCCTGCTCGCGCTTCGGCGGCTATGCTCCTGATCCGCGAACCGCACACCGCACCGCAATCGGCGTTCTCGTCCCGAGGATCTACCAGCGCGCCGGGCAGTTCGCCGGAGTTTTCCCGCAGCCTCTTGAGTACGCGCAACCTGGCCCGACGTACGGAATTGACATTGAGATCCAGTTCGGACGCAACGAGGGCAGCTTGTTCACCGCCGATGGCGAGAGTTCATCCGTCTCGTGAGCGAGCCCAGAATGCGCCCTGGCCACCGCGTGATCAACGGCAGGTCGCTCTTTTGCAGCCTGCCCCAGTCCACCGCATCCAGCGGCGCATCTCTCAGGCGATCGAGAAGACTGACGGAAGTTGGTGGCACGAGTGATTGCCTGTATGAGAGTCGACAATTGCGGTGCGAGTTTAGCCTCCCGCTTCGGCAACTGTCTATTCTTTCCTGATCTCGCTTGCGTTTTTTCTCGGAAAATGCCCGGCGGCTTTCCGGAACGACCTGTGGCCAGGGGGCCAGTTGCCTGGGAACAGCGAATCGCGAGAAGATTTGATGGAGGCAGCCTATGGTCTTGACATTGATGCATGGCCCTAACCACAATCCTGCACCTCTTGGAAGCTCACTCTCCACGAATCTGTTCGGGACCTTTTCAGCGGCGAGAGTGAGCTTCCGGCTCGGTGCCGGCGTCCGGGGCGATGTCGGCTGGCGTGACCACAACCTGCATCCAGGAGTCGAAGATGAGCATCTGCCGACGCACGCAGAGATGCGCGCTGCTTGGAGTCCTCAGCCTGGCCTGCTGTGCCGGGCTTCTTGAAGCCCGCGCTGACTGGCCCACCTACCAGGGCAACGCGGCACACACCGGGTATGTCGCCGGACATTACAATTTCACACATGCCAAGCTGATATGGAAGGCAGAGGCCTCGGCCAATGCACTCAATGGCATTGCCGTCGGGGGCAGCACCGTGGTCGTCACCAACCAGGCTCGGTTCAACATCGACACGAGCGTCACGGCCCTCAACCAGTCCACGGGGAGCCTGCTCTGGAACCATGCCTTCGGCACGAATAACGACACAACCAGCCCGCCGGCCTACGCCAACAACACGTTCTTCGTGCAGAGCGACGGCAATACCTACGTCGGCGGCAACTACCTGAACGCCTTTGACGCCAGTAGCGGCGCGATCGTTTTCAGCACCTCCTACCAGGCGCAATGGGAGACCTATCTGAACCCCACACCATACGGCACCAACATCTACACCGGCGGCGGCTATTACGGAGGCATGTACTCGTACAACGCCTCGACCGGCAACCAGAACTGGTTCGGCACGGTGCCGCAGTATGACGGCTGGACGCCCGCCATCGACGGCACCTACGCCTACGCTTACACCGGCAGCGGCGACATCGTGCCCATCGAGGGCGTCTTCACGATGATCAAGCTGAGCGATGGCTCAACGGCCGCGAAGGTCGTCGACCCGGTCTATTCCTGGAATGGCTACACCATGAATTCGGCGGTGGTGCTGGGTCCAAACCACGAAGCGTTCACCATCAACGGCGGCCGGCTGGTTTCCTGGAATACCCAGCTCGACAGCACCCATACGCCGAAGATCCGCTGGAGCCTGACCAGTAGTTTCTCCGGTCAGCCCAGCCTGTCCAAGGGCCACCTGTACGTCGTCAACAACGGTGCGCTCAATGTCCTGGCCGCGACGACCGGCAAGACGGTCTGGACCTGGACGCCGCCATCGGGATCGCTCGCTGGCCCGCTCATCGTGACTGATAATCTCGTCTTCGCCAGTACGGGTACCGAGACGTACGCAATCTCGATCGGCGGCAGGAAGGCCATATGGTCGTACGCCGTTTCTGGCGTCATGGCCTTCAGCGACGGATCGCTGTACGTCGCGGGGTCTGACGGCAATGTCTATGCCTTCGCCCCGTGATCCTGCACAGAAGGACACACCCCGCGGGCGATCCATTCTTGTTTCCCGCGATGCCTGGCTGATGGGCCGGCACAACCGGCCACATTCCCCGTGGCCGGCTGTGCTGAGCCGGGGCAGATGCCCGCGGAATCGGTGAGAATCCGGGATGGCCGTATGCCATGATCGAGCGGCGCGCTCGAGCGATCTCCGATTCCCGGCCGTTACAAAAAATGGAGTGGACGCCTTGCCTCCCCTCATCGATCCTTCGGTTTTCATCGCCCCCGGCGCGATCGTGCTCGGCGATGTCCACATCGGAACTGATGCCAGCGTCTGGTATCACACCGTGATCCGGGGTGATACCGAGCGGATCCGGATCGGGGCCGGGACCAACCTCCAGGACTTCACGATGGTCCATGCCGATCCGGGTGTGCCCTGCCTGATCGGCAGCCGGGTCACCGTGGGCCACCGGGTGATCCTGCACGGCTGCGTGGTCGAGGACGACTGCCTGATAGGCATGGGAGCCATTCTGCTGAACCGTGTGCGCATTGGCAGCGGGTCGGTGGTGGGCGCAGGGGCTCTTCTGCTGGAAGGGATGGAAGTGCCGCCCGGCTCACTTGTGGTCGGCTCGCCGGCGAGAGTCGTTCGCCCCGTGGACGAATCGGCTGCGGCACGGATCGAGCGGACCTGGCGGCATTACGTCGAGAACGCGCGCCGGCATCGCTCTGGCGAGTTCGACCGCGATCTCGCCAGCGAACGGGCGGGCTGACTTCCGGCCACAGGGCTGCGAACCCGAGGGATCATTCGCCCAGCTCGTAAAGCAGTGAAGCGACCTGGATCGACTGTTGCTGCGCTTGCGGCTTGCGCGATGAGTCGATCAGGAGCAGTGCTTCCCACGTCAAGGGGCCATGGGGTACCCCATCACCGGCGCCTCCCCAGTGTCCGGCGCGGCCGAGCGTGTGCAGGTCGACGCGCAGGGGACGCCAGCCTTGCCAGTCGAGCCGGCCCAGGTCGGGCTGGAACGTCTGGCCCGTCGCGTCGGTAAGCCTGCTGCGCAGGAAACTTCCCGAGTCATTGCCGCGCACCCAGATCAATGCGGCCCTGGCGTCTCCGGGAACCACCAATGGCCGGCGTGACGCCACGACCAGGTAGCGCCAGCCGGCGTCAAAACGGTAGGAAACCTCGACGGCCGACGGCGCCGGGGCTTCGCGAGCGGTGGCCACGACCGGTAACGGGCGCGGGGCCTGCGGAGCGTTGTTGACATGCAGGATTGCATCAAAGTTGCCCGAGGGCTGGCTGGTGGTGGTGAATCCCTCCGCCGCCTGGTATCGCACGGGCTCGAGCTCTGCCACCGGGTGGTTCTTTACGTCGAGCAAGGCCACGCGGTGAACGCCGGCCCGGAGGGGAAGGTGGTAAACCGCACGATCCTGCCCCGCTTCGATCCGCACGGTTGTCGCCTGTGTACCATGATCCTCCGGAAGGAGGTGCAGCTCGCCGGAGAAGAGTGTTCGCGCGGGGTTCTCAACGGCGACTTCCAGGTCGTTCTGCCGCGGCGCGGCGGTGATGGAGAGCGGATCCGCGCGCCAGACCTCGAGCGGTGCCATCGCGGGCAGCGCGGCGTCGTTCCAGCGGACGCTGAGCTGGACCTGGCGGTGCTCCGTGCGCAGCGAGGCGCCCGGCAGAGCAAACGACGCGGTGGTCTGCTCTCCGGGACCCACGGTCAAGTCCCGCGTGCTCTGCCCGGTCTGCCCCGGCACCTCCGCGATCAGTCGAACGTGGGCCGGTTGACGCTGCGGGTTGGTCACCACAAGCGGCAGCTCAACCGGCTCTCCTTGTGTTTCGGCCAGTGGGCCGGCGGGGAACCGCACGTCTGCCAGCGCACGCAAGGGCCTGGCTGCGGCGCTGTCGCCGCGCAACGCCTGATAGCGGGGCGTTTGCAGATCGGCCGCGGCGCGAGGGTCGGCCGACCATTCCACCAGGACGAGCTGATCCGGATCGTCGCTCTTCTGGAAGAGCAGCCTCCAGTCCGACGGTGAGCCGCCAGCCAGCCGATGCCGGAACGTGAAACCGCGCAGCGTCCGGATCAACCGTTGTGCGGCCAGGAAAGAGGGTTTGGGCTCGAAGCCACGGCGGACGGTACCGAACCGGTGTTCGCGCTCAACCGGGTCGTTGCCGTCGTCACGCCAGTCGTAGAAAATGGACAAGTTCACGCCCGCGGCATAATTTGCCAGCCACTGCCGGGCCAGGTAGTCGGCCTGTCGCGATTCGCTCAACTCGCCTTTTGCCGTGGAGTAACCCCACTCCGAGGAGACAATCGGCAGCATGCGCCTGGCTGGCGCGGCGTGCCGCGCGATGAGGGCACGCAGGCGCCCGTAATCCGCCAGGGCCGTCTCGGGAGGCGATCCGCGATAAGGGTGCACCGAAACGCCATCGATCCGGTCCAGCAAGCCGGCGGCGAAGAGGGTTTCGAGGTACTTCCAGGGAAGTTCGGAAGAGCCAGGCGCAGGATCAGGGCCTCAGGATCGGCTTCCCGGATTGCCTGCGCGGTTTCCATTGCAAGCCGCGCGTAGGCTTGCGCGTCGGGCTCGGGCTTCCAGAACTGGACGATGTTGGGCTCGTTCCAGATTTCCCAGACCACGCCCTGACCGCGAAAATGGGCGGCGGCCGCGGCCGCGAAGCGGGCAAAGGCGGCGCGGGCCTGAGCCGTGTGCGGCGATCGGCCGCCGTCGTACAGGCGGTTGCCGTAATCCAGGATAAACATGGGGCGGATCCCGGCGTGCTTCAGTTGTGCTTGCAGCCGGTCGTAGGCTGCAAAGTCGTAGTGGCCTGGCGTCCGTTCCACGGCCTGCCAGATCAGGTCGGTGCGGATCATGGCCCAGCCCGCTTCCGCCATCCGCTCCATCTCGCCGGGTGCCGGGTCGGTGAAGTGCGTGGCCACGCCAAGCCCGGCGGGTAGCACTGCGGAAGGCAAACGGGACTCCGCCGGCGCCGGCCAGAGCCAGTACCAAGGGGAGAATCAGCAGCCGCCCGAGGCATGGACCGATCATCGTCGTGCCTTTCTCCGCGCGGAGCGGAACACCAGAAGCAAAGCGCGGCGCGATGGTGGGCTCGGATCTACGTGCTGCGCCGCGGCGTGAGTCGCTCCCGATCGTATCACAATCCTTCGAGCGCTTCTCGCTTCCGATTCACCCTGCGCGCGAATCGATCCACGTCAATCACCTGCCGCTTGTGGATTCCCCTCGCAATCGGTTCGATGCCGTCGTGCGCTTCCACCTGGAACGTCACGACGGCCCCGTTCACGTGGATGATACGCGCCTTGCAGGTGACGGTCGCTCCCTCGGTTGCAGGGGCCAGATGTTCCACCTGAATCCAGGTTCCCACGCTGCGCTCATGGTCCTCCAGGCAAACCGCGAGCGCGTCTCGCGCGGCATACTCGAGATGCGCGATCAGCCAGGGTGTGGCCAGCACGGCAGGCATTCGAGCATCGGTAAAGGTGATCCGGTTCTGCGGTCCCACGAGCACGAGCTGCTCGGCCCGCATGCCCAGCCGGGGAATCTGCTTCATGTCCTCTCCTCTCGCTGCGAAACGCTCCGCGTTCGGCCGTCTCGTTCGTCCCCTCGCCAAACCAGCGAGAAAGGCCGCAGAACTGCTTGACCAGCACCCGGTGCGAAACGATAATGATTATTGATAAGCGGAAATCGTCCGAGGAGTTGATCGCTCTGCTCTGGGTTTGCCGTTACAATTGGCCATGATGGCCAGCGGGCGTCGTCCTTGCCGGGCAGATCCCTGGCGACGGATGAGGGTGAGTTTCTGTTTGCTCTTCCGCGGAGATCCAAGACACATGGCAGCAGCGTCCCTGGCCGGCAAGCCACGCAAGGTGATTCCCAAGATCCTGGCTGTCATTCACGCGGACGGTTGTACCGGATGCGAGGCCTGCCTGGAAGTCTGCCCGGTGGACTGCATCTACAAGGTGAGTCCAGGCGAGTATCCCGGCTTGCAGGGTTTCTGCGACATCGATCTGGACCGTTGCATCGGCTGCAAGCATTGTGCCCAGGTTTGTCCCTGGGATGCCATCGACATGGTGGACACCATCGACGTGGCCTACCATGTGGCCGTCAAGGGGGGTCCCCCTCAGTATGTTGAGGAGAAGTGGGACGACCTGGTTGACCAGGCCCACCGGAACGCGGAAGGTTTGCTGGCCAAGAAGAAATAATCGCGGCAGGCGGTCGGTGCCGGGCACGCCTGCGAGGTCGTGGCTGGCATGCCGTGCAACTTGACGCCCGTTTCATTCGTGCCGGAGAGCACCTCGGTCCCCCTGCGCGCTTTGCGAAGAGGCGAGACGCACCGGCAGGCTCTTTGAGTGGAGACGATCATGCGACGTTTCTTGCGATCGATCGCGGCATTGCTCCCGGTGGTGCTGGTGCTCGCGGTGGTTGGCGCCTGGCATGCCAGCTCCAGGAACCTGGCTCCGGCACAGGAGGAGCCCCACAAGCCCCCGCAGGAAGATCCCACCAGCCCTGCCTATTATCTGTTCGAGGTTTGCAACCCGGCTCTTGTCGCCGATGAACCCCTCGTGGTCAAGCCTCCGCTGGGCCTTCAGCCGCTGACGCCGAAGGTGGTCGTGCCGGCCGCCAATCCGCTCACCAAAGGAAAGTACGAGCTGGGCCGTCAACTCTATTTCGACCCCAGGGTCTCGCTTGATGGAACCGTGAGCTGTGCCACCTGCCACAACCCGGCGAAGGGCTGGACCGATGGGGCGCCGGTGTCCACGGGCATCAAAGGTCAGACCGGCAACCGCAGCGCTCCCACGGTGATCAACACGGTGTACGGCAAGACCATGTTCTGGGACGGCCGGGCACCCTCGCTGGAAGGACAGGCGCAGGGCCCGATGATCAATCCCATCGAGATGGGCGACCAGACCCATCGGCAGATCGTCGATCGGCTCCGCCAGATCCCCGCTTACAAGAGCAAATTCGAGAAGGTCTTCGGCACGAACGTGTCGCTCGACGGCGCCGCCAAGGCCATTGCCACCTTCGAGCGCGTGGCCGCGCTTTCGGGCAACTCGCGGTACGACAAGTACAATCGTGGGGACAACGATGCGCTCTCCGAGAGCGAGAAGCGCGGGATGGTCCTTTTCGGACTGCGGCTGAACTCGGATGACGAGTTCAAGCACGGCGTCGAGCTCCAGAAAGCAAAGTGCACCGTCTGCCACGTCGGAGCCAACTTCACCGACGAGCTGTTCCACAACCTGGGGGTTGGCTGGGACCCCGCCACCAAGAAACACAAGGACATTGGCCGCTGGGCCCCCGTCCCCATCGGCGCCAAGACCGACGCCGACCTCGGCGCGTTCAAGACGCCGACGGTTCGCGATATCGAGCTCACCGGGCCGTACATGCACGACGGCAGCATGAAGACGCTCGAGGAAGTGGTCGAGCACTATGACAAGGGAGGCAACCCGAACCCGTCGCTCGATCCGGACATCAAGCCGCTCAAGCTCACGAAGCAGGAATCGGCGGACCTGGTGGCCTTCATGAAGTCGCTCACCGGCGAGCACAAGAGCCTGGAAGAACTGCTTCCCACCCTGCCTCCCGGACCTGACGGCAACGCACCCGATCCCCGCGCGGCGTTGACGCCTCCAACCAGGAAGGTCGCGGCATTGTTCCACCCGGCGAGCGCTCGCTAGGCGGCGTCGCCACGGCTCCGGGGACGTTCGTCTCGCGGAATCCGCCTGGACATGAGAGCGGCCCGATGATTATGACCGATCATCGGGCCCTTTCCGCGCAGTCGCGCAACCGCTCCGCTCCGCTCCGCTCCACCGGGGAGATTCATGGATCGTCACCGCTGGGTATTCCTCGCCTTCGTTGCCGTTGCGTTCTGCGCCCTGTTTCTCATTTGCTTCGGCGCGGCGCTCTGGGGAGGCGGCCAGTTCGGCTACCGTGATGCGGGCCACTTTTACTACCCGCTCTACCAGCGTGTGCAGACCGAGTGGCAGCAAGGCCGCTGGCCGCTCTGGGAACCCGAGGAGAATGGCGGCATGCCGCTCCTGGGAAACCCGACGGCGGCCGTGCTCTATCCGGGCAAGCTGATCTACGCGGTCCTTCCCTACGCCTGGGCCGCTCGCATCTACATCCTGGCGCACGTGGCCCTGGGGTTCGCGGCAATGCTCCTGGCACTCCGGTCCTGGCAGGTAAGCTGGCCGGGCGCGGGGGTTGCTGCACTCACCTACACGTTCGGCGTGCCGATCCTCTTCCAGTACTGCAATATCATTTACCTTGTCGGTGCGGCCTGGCTGCCGCTCGGGTTCCTGGCCATCGACCGCTGGGTGCGCACGGGAAGCCGGCCGGCACTGCTGCTTCTGGCCATCGTGCTGGCCATGCAAACCCTGGGCGGTGACCCTCAGGCGGCCTACCTGCTGGGCCTCTGCGGGTGCGGCTATGCATTGCTCGCCCATGGCCGGCGCAGACCAGCGGCTGCGAACATCGACCACGCGATGCGCGCCCAGCCGGACCGAAGCAGGTTTTCCTGGAGGCTATGGGCCGCGGTCGTGCTGGGACTGGCCGCATGGGCCGCCGGCACCGTTTTCCTGGCCGAGTTGCTTCCCAGGTACCGGCCCCCCGGGAAGCCGGCGCCCGCGCTGCCCTGGATGGTGTACGCGCCCCGGGTCGTGCTGGCGGCCTGGTGTCTTCTGGGGCTGGTGCTGCTGGAACGCTGGCGCAGAAGGCGCTGGCAGGCTCGCCTGGGATGGACCATACTCGGGCTGCTGGGGTCGGCCGTGCTGGCGTCGGCTCTGGCCGCGGCTCAGTTGCTCCCGGTGCTCGAGTTCACCCAGCTCACCTCGCGGGCCGCCGGCGATGGGCCGCATAACATCTACCCATTCAGCATCGAGCCGCAACGGCTGGCCGAGCTCATCTGGCCCAGCGTCTTCGGCCTCAGCTTCGGTCGGAATTCGTACTGGGTGGACGTGGCCCAGATCCCGGGAATGAGACAGACGATCTGGGTGCCTTCGCTCTACATCGGCGGCCTGGCCCTGCTCTTCGCCGCATCATCTCTGCGCTTCCGCCGTGGTCCAGCGCGCCAGGTCTGGCTATCGGGCATCGTGGCCATCAGCCTGGTGGGCAGCCTGGGGCAATACACCAGCCCGATCTGGGCCACGCGGATGGCGGCACAGGCCCGCGGCGTTTCGTTGCCGGACCTCGGCCCGCTGGAGATCACCGATCCCACGCCCATTCGCCAGGACGGCTATCTGCGCGACGGCGATGGCAGCGTCTACTGGTGGCTCACCACGGTCCTGCCCGGCTTCCGCCAGTTCCGCTACCCCGCCAAGCTGTTCACATTCACGACCTTTGGCCTGGCCGCCCTGGCGGGGATCGGCTGCGATTCGCTCCGCGTGCGGCGACATCGCGGCATCACCGCGCTGGCTGCCATCCTGTTACTGCTCTCGCTCGGGATCCTCGCCGCCGTGTTCTGGCATCACCAGTCGATCATCGAAGCGATGTCGGTCAAGAAAATCGCATCCAGCTTCGGGCCACTTGACCCGGAGGCTGGGTTTTTCGAGCTGGCGCGGGCCCTGACCCACGGCGCGGCAGTGCTGGCAGTTGCCCTGGTCGTCCTTGTCGTGGGCTCAAAACGCCCGTTCCTGGCCGGCCTTTTGACGATTGTGGCCGTGAGCACCGACCTTGCCGTCGCGAATGCGCGGTACGTCCTGACGGTGCCGCAATCCCTGTTCGAAGACGAACCGGCCGTGCTGCGGAACATCCGTGACGCCGAGCTCCAGCAACCTGCACCCGGTCCCTTCCGCGTTCACCGGATGCCGCTCTGGAACCCGCCGTCCTGGTTCAGCACCGCATCGCGAGATCCCGTGCGCGACTTTGTGGCCTGGGAACGCGCGACGCTTCAGCCAAAGTACGGCATCACGGAAGGCTTGGCCTACACGCACACGCTGGGAGTGGCGGAACTCTTCGATTACGAATGGCTCTTCTCGGGCTTCCGCTTCACGCTGCGCGATCAGGTGGCCCAGGCGCTCAAGGCCACCCCGGGCCAGCAAGTGGTCTATTTTCCGCGGCGATCGTTCGACATGTGGACCACGCGTTACTTCGTTCTACCGGTCTATCCCAACGGCTGGCAGGACGAGAACCGCGGCTATGCCGCGTTCCTGCACGAGACCGAGCTCGTCTACCCGTCTCCCGAGCTCTTCCAGGAGGCGCGGGAGCAGGAAATGAAGGCATGGGTCGAAACGTCGGACTATCAGATCCGCCGCAATCGCAAGGCCTATCCGCGCGCCTGGGTGGTGCACGACTCGCGGCCGCTCCCCCGGCTGGACGAGCTGACGAAGCTTCAGCAAGGTGGGCCCATGCAGGAGATCCTCTACGACGACGACCCGATCTGGCACGATAGCGCGCTCTCGGTCTTCGACCCGCGGAGGCTGGCCTGGATCGATTCCGAGGACCGGCTGAACTTGCGCCAGTTCCTCAGCGGCAAGCCTCCGCTGCCGACCGAGACCGTCCAGGTCAGCTACCCCACACCGCGGCAGGCGGTGCTGAAGGCACGGCTGGAATCGCCGGGGATGGTCGTGCTTGCCGACACTTACTATCCCGGCTGGAAGCTGTCGATCGACGGCAAGCCCGCGCCGATTTACAAGGTCAACCGGGTGATGCGCGGTGCCGCCGTGGAAGCGGGCCGGCATACGCTTGTCTTCCGCTACGACCCGGGCTCGTTTCGACTCGGCTGGCGAATCACCATGGGCGGTCTCGTGGCCGCCGTGCTCCTCGCGGTTCTGAGCGGTCTCCGTCCCCGTGCCCGGCTCACCACGGAGGCCGGGAATCATCCCTCCGGCCTGGCGTCTTGAATGCCGCCTCGGGGTACAGGATCGTGGTAGGGTGAGAGGGAGAATCGTCCCTCGAACTCACGCAGCGGTCCCCGTCACGGCTCAGGGAGAATCGCCATGCCAGCGCCCGATCGACGATGGTGCCTGCTCGCTTGTGGCTTGACCATACTCGCCGGCCTGGTGCCCGGCGAAGCGTCAGCCCAGACATCCCAACAGCCCAGGATCAGCCCCGGGCCCGACGAGC
This sequence comes from uncultured Planctomycetaceae bacterium, assembly GCA_963833985.1. GTDB lineage: Bacteria > Planctomycetota > Planctomycetia > Isosphaerales > Isosphaeraceae > Aquisphaera. The sequence goes on along the minus strand of CAWIAD010000001.1, from coordinate 1,543,049 downwards.
CCGACTGGAAGGTCATCCTCGCTGAACGCTACGGACTCTCGCTTTTTGGCGATCTGTGCAATCCCGTGACCGCGACTCCCGCGGCGACACCGGGCCTGTTCCGGAAGGCCGGCCCAGGGCCGGTCGTCTACGTGCCTGTGATCGCGCTCGGGCTGACGACCAGGAATCGCGGCGGCTGGTACGTCCCTTCCCGGGACGGCGGCGAGCCCAGGAAAACGGAGATCTGGACTTATACCTACAAGAACACCGCCGACGATCTGAAGACGGGCAACCACCTGCCTCCGCCCCTGGAGGCCGGGGCTCAGACTCGCTTTGAGCCTGGCGATGCCCCGTTTGGGCTCTGGGTCTCGAACGACGATTTTCGGGATGGTGGCGTCTTTACCGAGCCTGCACTGGTGGCCCGCGTCAACAAGCGACTGGCGCGGCAGCCGTACAAGGCCATGATCTATCCGAATCGTGACAAGGCGACAGGCAAGATCATCCCCAACAGCTACCTGATCGGCTGGGAGTACTCGACGAATGATGACTTCCAGGACGTGGTCTGCCAGGTTGACAATGTGGTGCTCATCACCCCCTGAGGCGGAATCGCGGCGCCCGAGGCGAGCGAGGCTTCTGCTGGGGAGCCATTCCTGGATTGCAGGCTTGCGGCCTTGCACCACGTATCGCTTGCCGTGAATCCCGGATCTCAGGGCTTTTTCTTCGACTCTGCCGGAGCGTCGGGGCCGGGCTTCGTCGGTGGTGTCGTCGCGGGCGCCGTCACCGCCGGCTCCGGCACGATGCCCGGCATCAGGGATTCGATGCGCCCGGCGGGCCGTCCCCCGGCCGACTCGGCTTTCGACTTTGGCAGCGCGGGTACCGGCTTACCGAGTTTCTCGAGGTAGTACGCGATCAAAGGCCTGAGGCCGAGATCCGGAACAATCTTCAAGGCGTGTGTGAAGTACTCCGCGGCCTTATCCGGAGCGCCTGACTCCAGGTGGCACAGGGCAAGGTCGAACTCCCAGAACGCCTGGCGGTTCAGCAGCGTGGGCAACACCAGGTTGATGTTGACTGTCTGGGTGAGCTCGCCACGAGTCAGTAGCTGGCCCAGCGTCAAAGCACGCAGGGTACGGTCGTACCGCACTCGTGGAATGGCGCGCTCTTGCCAGAGCGAGGCCGCGGTGGCGTAGTTGCCCATCAGGAAGTAGACCTCGCCTTGCCTCATGAACGACGTCCCCGGCTCGGTCCCCAGGTTGGGGTCCTCGCTGGCCGTCATCGACATCAGCTCGTACGCCCGGTCCGGCTGTCCGGTCTGGCAATACAGGTCCAGAAGCTGCGGCCTGACGACCATGGGGCTCATGTTGCCACGGTTCGCCTCCTCGAGCTCGCCGATCGCCAGCCCCGGAGCACCCTGAGAACGCGCGGCCATCGCCTTCTCGATGGGACCGGCCTGGCGCTCGACTTGCAGGTCCATGAGCTTCTCTTCCACCTGCTTGACCCGCTCGTTGAGCTGTTCGAGCTGCTGCCGGTACTGCGATTCGGTCTCGGCAGTGGCAAAGTCACCCGGCTGGATCTGGTCGACGAACAACTGTAGCCGGTCCCGCGCCAGGTCGAGATACCCGGCCCGGTAAAACTGCTGGAAGAGCTCCATGTTCAGGCCCTGGAGCATCGCGCCGGGCTTCCGGGGTCTTGGGTGGAGGAGTCGTGAGAATGGCGTAACTGAGCGCGGCGACACGCTGCTTGAAACGCATCGAGAGCAGGTCGATGTTGGGCGACAGCGCCGCGATCCGGGCCTGGTTCTGCCTGTCCAGCGGAATGCCGGCGAGGATGGCGGTTTCCGACTGCGACAGGAAGCGGTAAGCGGCATCGAGCAGGCGGTAGGCCATCCAGTCGTCCGGGTTCCTGGCAAGCGCGGTGCGCGCCTCGCGGATCGCGAGCAGGCAACGCGCGGGGTCCGGCAGCGTGGGCTGCTCGCCTTCCAGGTTCCCGCCTTGCAGCCAGCGGATTGCCGCGTTGGTGTGGGGCTGGGGCCGGACCGCCAGGCGGTTCTGAAAGATGTCGTCGATCCAGGACGTCGGCGTGGGGGGACGATCGGCAGCGGGAATGGTCTGAGGCACTCGATAGGCCCGCAGCTCGGGCACGAGCCGGTTGGTCTTGAAGGTGGCCAGGTCCGGCTCATGGGCGTCGGCCCGGCCGAACATGACCACCCGGCCGTCGTCGTAGAACGGAATCCAGTTCGGGCTTCCAGTCAACCGCTTGTAGGTTTCCACGGCCCCGCTCACGCTCGACAGATCAAGCATCACGGCGCTGATGTCGTAGCGGTCGAGCATCGGCTTCCATTCAGCCACGGCGTCGTCCCGGATGGCGACCCGCATGCGCCGCAGCTCCTCGCGTGTTTCGTCGCTGAACACCGTGCGGCCGTCCACGAACGTGCGCCGCGCCGGGTAGGCCTTCCAGATGATCGCGTCGCCCTGGGCCGAGGTCGTGTTCAGGATGTTGCCACGGATGTCCTGCTGCCGGGCCAGGTACTCGGCGGCCTCGAAGGCAAAATCGTTCGGATTGTACGAGAAACCAAAGCGGGGCTCGTCGGGTAGCCGCCCGTACCCCGTGATCGCCACGCTCACGCAGAAGAAGAGGATCCCCAGTGTGACCAGCCGGCCGCCCGTGGACCAGAGCGTCGGCCAGAAGCCAAGCCGGCCCTGGGTGCCAAACCGGTCGTGATACCATTCCTGCCCGTTGAGGGCGGTGACCGCGGCAAACACCACCGCATACTCCTGCCGGAATCCCATGAAGATCGCCCACAGAATCGCCATGAGCGCGAATGGCAGGAAACGGCTCCAGGTGAACCGGCGCGCGTTCAGCAAGAATGAGCTGAGGCCGAACGCCACCAGCAGCACGTAAAAGATGGTGAAGTAGTACCAGTCGTTGGGGAATTGCTTCTGGATCTGCTTGCCGAAGTAAGAGATTTCGCTGAAGTGCAGTTCGCCCTTGCTGGAGAAGAGCGAGACGAACGGCGAGAGCGCGGTCGAGAAGACGCGGTGCCAGGATGGGTTGATCAAGCAGACTGCCACGCACAGTGTCAGCACGATCAGACCGGAAGCCGCAGTCACCGGCCGTATCCGGGCTATCGCTTTCTCATCGTCAGTCGTTCGACCGTTGGCCGCCGGGCTCGCCGGCGATGGAACGACCGCGCCCAGCGCCGTGTTGCGGTCGAGGAGCCGGCCCACCACGGCGGCCGCCAGGACCAGAAGCCCCGCGAAGAACGATTCGTCCAGGTTGGCCCACACCAGGAACAGCGGAATAAGTGCCTGTTGCGAGATACGGCGGTTCTCGTTGTGGGCGCGGTGCAGAAGCAACATCTCGACGGCCAGAAAGAGAATTCCCCAGGTGGATGGAGCCACGATGCCCGGCCCGGCGACTCCGCCCGGCAGCACGCCGGCAGGCCCCAGGACCGCGCCCAAGGCCACCGCAACGCACACGGCCGACCACCACAATCCCGGGCCGGGGCGGCGGATCTTCATCAGCATCAGAGCCGTCAGCAGCCGCACCAGCGCGTTCAGGCCGATCAGCACACCGACCGCCAGTTGCTCCGCGGAGGCCAGGTTGGCCGTGGGATCGTTCTGATCGGAGGGGATCAGGTCGCGCACCAGGCGAAAGATGGTTGCGTGCGACCACTGAAAGAGCCAGGGAATGTTCACCCACCGCGCCCCGGTCTCGGAATAGGAGAATGAATCGGTGACAACCGGAGAACCTTGCTGCGCCGTGAGCTCGCCAGTCTTCAGGTGCGACCAGAGCAGCGGATTGTTCTCGTCCACGCGTACTGCCGAGACCACGAAAGCCAGCAGCAGCACGGCGAGCATCACGTAGATGTCATAATAGGCATTCCATTCGCTCACCCGCTCCGGGGTCCATGGTTCGGGCTCGGGCTCGGGCTCCGTCTCGGCCTGCGGGCTGGCTTCGGCACCCGTGATCGCCGTTGCCGTTGCCGCATCGGCAGCAGCGCGACTGCGACGGGCTTCATCGTCCGGAACTGGCGCGGTTTCTTCAGGTTGAGTCATCTGTGTCAAGCCGATTGTTATAATCAAGACAGCATGTATTGCGCTTCGACCGTCAATCGCGGTGAAGCCGGAATGGAATCTTTATGCTAGGGGCCGGTAAGCAGTCCGGTCAAGGGGTCTCGGCGGTGCCCCCAGGGGCCGCGAACGGCCGGTGCGGGCCCTGATGCTCCGGTTCATGGCGATGATCAAGCCCGGCCACGCCGCATTTGCCGCCACAGGCTCCAGAGTACAAGCGCCGGCCCATGTGTCCGGTCCCGCATCAGCGACTCACCGCGAGGTCCATGCAAGCAACCATGTTTCCGGAGTGCCCCCCTCGTTGACTTCCCAGGCGCTCCACCTAGAATGCGTAGGTCGTGTGAATACGGCCTCGCGGACCATCCATCGCCCACAGGAAGTACGTCCACCGAACCGCGCACCAGAGCCATGAAAATTCTCACCGCCATCCCGGTTCACAATGAGGAAAAGTATCTCGACGGCGTGCTCCGCGAGGTCAAGCGCTATGCCAGCGAGATCCTTGTTGTGGATGACGGCTCAACTGACCGAACGCCCGATCTGCTGCGCGGGATCGGCGGCGTCCGGGTCATCCGCCACCCCCGCAACCTGGGCTATGGCGCAGGTTTGCGTACGGCGTTCCGTTTCGCCGTCGAGGGCGGCTATGATGGACTGGTCACGCTGGACTGCGACGGTCAGCACGAACCCGCCCTCATTCCCCACCTGGCCGAGCGGCTGGCCGAGGCCGACATCGTTTCGGGAAGCCGGTACCTGCGTGTCTTTGACGCGGCCCAGCAACCGCCGGAGGACCGGCGCCGCATTAACATCGAGGTGACCCGCTGGCTGAACGAATGCCTGAATCTCAATCTCACCGACGCGTTCTGCGGCTTCAAGGCGTATCGCAGGGCCGCCCTCGAGGTCTTCGAGATCACGGACCTCGGCTACGCCATGCCGCTGGAGGTGTGGGTGCAGGCGGTCCGGCACGGCCTGTCGATCCTCGAGGTTCCGGTACCGCTCATCTATCTGGACGAGTCACGTGCCTTCGGCGGTGCACTGGACGACTCGTCGTTCCGGCTGAAGCACTACAAGAAGGTTCTCCAGGACGCGCTGGCCAGGGCGGGGCTCGAAGTCGCCGGAGGATGTCGGGGATGAAGACTGGGCATCGCCTGCGGGCTCCCTCACACGATGGCGGCCTGCTGGCGGTGCCGCCTCTTGCCGAGGTCCGCGCCCTCTTCACACGCAGTGCCGCCATGCTGAGCGGCTGGGATCATGATTTCCAGGGCCGCCGGGCGAGCTTGCTGCGCCCGATGGTCCACCATGAGGTCATGGTCGCGGCCTGTGAGTTTCTCCGGGGCCATGGCCTGGATGTTCCGGGAGAGGCTCCCTGCGCAGGCGACCAAGTCGTCACGCCGCTGGTGGTGACGGGTCACCAGCCCGAGCTGTTCCACCCCGGTGTCTGGGTCAAGAACTTCGCCACGGCTGCCATTGCCAGGGCCCACGGCGGCATGGGCCTGAACCTGATCGTTGACAACGACCTTCCCAAGTCGGCGTCCATTCGGGTTCCCACCATGCAGCAAGGCCGTTTGCACGCCTCGCGAATCGACTTTGATCACTGGGAAGGCGAGATGCCCTATGAGGACCTCGCCGTCCATGATGAGGCGCATTTTGCGACTTTTGGCGTCCGTGTCCAGCGGGCTCTGGACGGACTCATCGCCGATCCGATCATCGCCGGGTTCTGGCCCCGCGTCCTGCGCCAGGACAGGAACCTGCCCCTGGGGCTGCGGACGGCCCTGGCGCGACGCGGACTGGAAAGTGAGTGGGGAATCCAGAACCTGGAAATCCCCCTCAGTCGTGTCTGTCAAACCGATGGTTTCCTGTGGTTTGCCTCGCATCTGCTGGCGCAGCTTCCGCGGTTCCAGCAAATCCACAACGACGCGCTGGCGGAGTACCGGTCGCTCTACCACATCCGCAGCAAGAACCATCCCGTGTCCGCGCTCGCCTCCCAGGGCGAGTGGCGGGAAGCGCCGTTCTGGGTCTGGCGCGCGGGTCAGCCTCGCCGCCGGCCGCTCCTGGTGCGTCAGGGTTCGCGCACGATGTGGCTACGGATCGCCAGCGAGGATGAACCGTTCCTCGAGCTGCCGCTGACTCCCGGCCGGGAGGCGTGCTGCGCCGTGGAGCGGCTGCGCGAGCTTGCCGGCCGTTCGATTCGCCTGCGCACCAGGGCGCTGACGACGACGATGTTCTGCCGCTACTTGCTGGGCGATTTATTCATCCACGGGATCGGGGGAGCCAAGTACGATGAGCTGGGAGACATCATCGCCCGCCGGTTCTTCGGCGTGCAGCCACCGGAATTCCTCACACTCTCGCTCACGGCCTGGCCGGGCGTCCCCGATCAGGCTGCCAGCCCGGGCCAGCTTGCATCCATCAATCGAGAAATCCGCGATCTGCTCTTCAATCCCGACCGTCATCTGAGCGAACCACTGGCGCCGGAGGTTCGTAAGGTGATGAAGGAGAAACAGGAAGCCATTGCGCAGAACCCGGCAGTCGGGCTGAACGAATCGGCCGGTTCCAGAAAATCCGTGGTCTGAACCAGGCTCTGGAGCCTCTCATGAAGCCGAAACTCGCGTCGCTTGAGCAATCCAAGTCCCGGCTAATAGAAGATTTACGCTGGAATCGCCTGGCTCGTAGCCGCGAATACTCGTTCGTGGTTCATTCGGCACAACGCTTGCACAAATCAATGATGGAATTGAGCCGGGATATCCAGCCCTGAGCGTCCATATCGCTACGGTCTGGCCCCGAGATGGATGCTCGCGGGCATCCAATTACACTTTCAACTTGTGGAACTGAGTGTCGGTTCGGCGAAAAACTCCTGGGTGTGGTGGAATAGGTTGAGGCATAGCCACTTAACAGCCCGTACAATACGAAAAGGCGTTGCGTGATGAGTCGCGTTGGATCTTCGTGGTCTTCGGCTGACAGTCCCCGCCCCGCGCGGCGCGTTCCCAGAATGGTCGCCCCGATGAAAGTCCCAACGTCGGCGATTCGTTTGCCGTTTCGCCGCGGCTCCGTCGAGTACAGTCTTGGCACCGAGGCCGACCATGAAGCCGTCTACCAGACGCTGCTCCACGTCTTCCACGGTCCGGATCGCGAATCGTTCCTGGGGGCGCTCAGTGACCCGGCTTACCGGCCCGAGCAGCGTTTGCTGGCCAAGGTAGACGGTCGGGTTGTGAGTCACGCGCACCTCACGGAACGCGAGATCCGTTACGGCTGCACCGCGATTCCACTGAACGGCGTCATGTGGGTGGGGACGCTCCCGGAATTTCGCGGACTCGGGTTCGCACAGAACCTGTTGCGTCTGGCGGACGAGCGGGCGCGGGCCACCAACCACTCGTTACAGGCCTTGACCACGGGAATGCCCCAGTTCTACCGTCCGCTCGGCTGGGGCGTTTGCGGGCGGCAGACCTACGCGCGGGCGCTCAGCCGCAACTTGCCCCAGGTCAGCGACGGGCTCATCGAGGGCCGCGCCGGGTTCTGGCATGTGCGCCCTGGCGCCAGGTCGAGCTTGCCGACCTGATGTCCTTGTACGAGAAACAGTTTGCGGACGTCACCGGAACGGTGATTCGTTCCGAGGAATGCTGGCGCTGGCTGATCGGCCGCCGGTATGCGCACGTGATCTGGGTGGCCTGCCAGGGAGAGACCGTGCGCGGCTACGCCTTCGTGAAAGACCACAAGATCCTCGAGATCGCCTCGGACCCGGCGCATCCGCAAGCGCTCAAGTCCCTGCTGGGCCGGGTGCGCGCCGAGGCGCTGGAGCGCGCCTATCCTCAGGTCACCGTTCATGCGCCTTCGAACCACCCGGCCATCGAGGCGTTCCTCGCCGCGTCCGGCCGCCTGGTCGACCAGGAAAATGCCGACCCGAGCGTGTCCATGTACCACATTGCCGACCCGGGCAGGTTCTTGAAGTCCATCCTTCCCGAACTGACCCGGCGTGCCTCGGCCGCCGGCTGCGCGCTGCCCCTGGAGCTCGGCATCACCACCGAGGATCAGCGCTGGATGCTGCACGTCGACCTGAAAGGCTCGCGCGTCGAGCCAGACAAGCTGAGCCGGAGACATCTGACACTCGCGCCGCAAAGTCTCGTGCGGCTGCTCATGGGCCATGCCAGCGTCGACTCACTGGCCGGTGAGGACGGGTTCGCTGCATCGACCGCGACAGCGATTGACGCCGCCCGTGTCTTGTTCCCGCTACAACCCGTGTGGCGCAGCCCGCTCGACGCGGCCACGGCGTGATCCACTGCACCCAGTCAGACTGATCGCTCAGTGGCCGTGCGCCGCGATGGCCTCGTGGGCCGCGAGACCGGCGTTGCCGCCAGCCCCGTTCGGTGCGTTCCCCTCCAGTGCCGGCGCGGCTCCGCCAGCGCGGCCTGCCCGCGGCTGGAAGCCATAGAAGAACCGCAGTGCCGAGGCGAAAAACCCGCGTTCAAGGCGGGTCGCCCGGAACTGCTCGCCGAGCGCACGGACCACCTGCCCGTAGGAAGGATAGACCTGTGACGTGGCCGCCAGGTCGCCCAGGCTGAGCCCGCCGTCCATTGCCACGACGAGCTGCTGCAAGACCAGGCTCGCCTGTTCGCCCAGGATGCTTGCTCCCAGGATCTTGCCCATCGGCGTGGCCACGACCTTGGCGAATCCCTCAGGCTGACCGTCGATCCGTGCTCGGTCGATCCCAGCGTAGTTGACGCGGAAGACCTGGTGCTCGATCTCCTCGGCGGCCGCCTGGGCTTCCGACAGGCCGACGGAAGCAACCTCGGGATCGAGGAATGTTGCCCACGGAAGGTTCGCGTAGTCCATCTTCCGGCGCCGGTGCAGGACGGCGTTCTGGAAGGCCACTTCGGCCTCGGCCTCCGCGGCGTTCGTGTACTGGTTCCGCAGCAGCACGTCGCCGATGGCATACACCCGTACTGCATGCGTCTGGAGTAGATCGTTGACCTCGATGCCGTGCTCCGGGTCCGCGTGGATCCCGACGACGTCCAGCTTCAGGTGCTCGATATTGGCCAGCCGCGGCCCCGCACACAGGATGTGCGACGCGGCGATCTCGGAGCTGCCCCCGGAGTCGCCGTCATGGAAGATGCAGATCTTCTCATTCCCGCGCTGCTCCACCTTCTCGATGGCGGCCTTGCGCCGGATGGTGATCCCTTCACCGGTGAGCATGCAGGCGACATGGCCGGAAATCTCAGGGGCCTCGCGGGGGAGTATCCGCTCCTCCGGCGTGAGCACGGTGACGCTGGATCCCAGCCGCGCGAAAACCTGGGCGAACTCGATGGCGATCGAGCCTCCGCCGATCACGGTGAGACGCGCGGGAACCTGATCCAGCGACCAGAGCGAGGTTTCGTCGAGAGAGCCAGCCTCGCTCAAGCCCGGAATCCGCGCCGGCGCGGGCCGGGACCCGGTGGCGATCACGAAACGCTGACCTTCCACCCGCCGGCCGTCCTCGAGCACAACCGTGTCGTAGGCTTCAAATGCGGCGGTCCCGTGGAATACATCGATGCCCAGTGCCACGAGATTCTCGTCGCTGAATTCCGCGGCCGACTCCTTCGAGAGGGTCTGGAGCCGGCTCAGGACCTGCGAGATCTCGACGCGGGGAGCCTCGACATGGACTCCAAACGATCCGGCCCCGCGCACCTGGCGGAGCAGCCGGGCCACCTGAACCAGCCCCTTGCTGGGGATGCAGGCCGCCATCCAGCTTGCTCCCGGCTGGCGTTTGTCAATCAGGGCGACCCGGGCGCCGACGCGCACGGTCATCAGGGCCAGGTGCAAACCCCCGGAGCCTCCGCCAATCACCACAAGGTCATACATGGCCGCAGTCTCGATCTCGGTGTCCAACGGGTTGGCTTGCCGGAACGCAGTTGCTCGACTGGCATATCCGCATCGCCAGGGCATAGCAAGCAATGATCGGGCAATATACACTCTGGGTTGAACGCTGACCACAGGTGACTCTCCTCCTGATCTGGGTGCGCCATGTCCAAGAAAGTCGCGATCTTCTGGCCCGGGGATTACCGTTCCAAGCCCAACGAGTGGGCGCTGGCGCAGTCACGCGAGACGACCGGCCAGCTCACCGCCGCGCTCAAGAAGCTGGGCCGGACGCCGTATCTGATCGACGACTACCTGACACGTCCCGACCAGGCCATTGCCCGCCTTGGCCCCATTGACGACCCGATGGTGGGCGTCTTCGTGCACTGGACCTACGCCCCGCACACCGTGGATGGAGTCGTCGGCAAGGACAATCCGCTGCTGCTGGCGTCGAACTTCTCGGGCACCTGGCCGGGGCTGGTGGCATTGCTGAACACCGGCGCATCGCTGGAGAGCGTCGGCCGCCAGGCCTCGCGCGTCTGGACCGACGCCCCCGACTGGACGGCCGATACAAACTTCATGGAGCGTCTCGATGAGTGGTGCTCCACGGGCCAGATCCGCTACTCCACCAGCGAGCTGCATGAGTTCGGAGCCGTTTCCCCGGACGCCGCGGCGACGGCTGCCAGGGTGCTGGCGTCGATCCGCCAGAAGCGGATCCTCGCCCTCATGCTCGGCGACACCTCGATGGGCATGATCAATGGCTACTTCGGCCCGAGAGTGCTCTACAAGCTGGGGTTCTCCGAGCACAAGGTGGACCAGGCCTGGCTCATCGACCGGGTCAAGACCGTCAACGACGCGCGGGTGGACCAGGCGCTGCGGTTCGTGCAGGAGAAGGGCGTGGTGTTTCACTGGAACGAGGCTGACGCCAGCGACTTCACCGTCCAGTCCACACGGGAGCAACTGCGGTGCTACCTGGCCGTGCTCGACCTGCTCGACGAATTCAAGGCGGATTGCCTGGGCTGGCAGTACCAGCTCGGACTGCTGAAGTTGCTGCCCCCGAGCGACTTCGCCGAGGGCCTGCTGAACTCCCACGCACGCCCCGAGGGCAACGGGCACGCGGTCATGACCAGCACCGAGGCCGACCAGGGCAACCTCATCCCCATGGAGCTCGATGAAGCGCCTGCTGGAGGCCAAGGGACTCCCCGGCGCGGTGATGTTCCACGACGTCCGCTGGGGCGCCCGCCACGACGGCCGCTTTCTCTGGGTGCTGCTCAATTCCGGAAGCTGCGGCGCCTATGCGTTCAACCACGACGTCAAGAGCCTCCAGGGCGTGCACAGCTACCGCCAGCCCGCCGGCTATTTCCCCGTGCCCGGCGGCACATTCACCGGCTTCAGCCTTGCCGGCTCGATCACCTGGGCAAGGGCGTGGCTGGATCACACCGGCGCGCCCGTCATGGAGTCGGGCGCGGCGAATCGGTCAGCTTGCCCGAGGACGTGCGCGAGACGTGGTGGCGCGGCACCACCCGGCAGTGGCCGTTCATGGCCGCCGACCTGGGCTGCTCGATGGACACCATCATGGCGCATTACATGAGTAACCACATCGCCGTGGCCTATGGAGATATCTTCGGCGAGATGCTTGCCCTGGCCCGGTCGCTCGGCTTCAAGGTGCGCATCATGTCGTCTCAGTCCGTGGCCGCCTGATCCGGGACCCGTGCCTTGCCGAACCTTTGGTGCCTGATCCGCGTAGCGCCTGAAGGAGGACTCCGGCGGACTGCGCTGGATGCTCCGGCGTCACGCGTGGGTTCAGGACGCGGGTTGCTCTCGGCGAGAGGCTTTGCAGCGGTGACTCGCGTTGCTAAACTGAACGCGTTCCCCTCGACGAATTCTTTCAGACGAATCCGTGAGACCAGGCTGGCCATGCAACCCGTCGTCATGACGAGCGGCGGAAGGGGCGAATCCCCGAAGGGTCGCCGTCCCCGGTCGATTCGCTGCGCTGCTCCGGAAGCTGCCGGACATGTTGCGGCGGTCGCTGCGCCACGGGTACGCGCGGCGGGTAACGCGAGGCCAGTGCGGGCGCGATGCGGAATCGCCACGCGGGCCGTGCTTTTGCCTCTCATCATCGTGTCGGCAGTTCTCACCGTTCAGGGCCTGACCCCGGCGGCCGCGCTCGCTCAGGACACAATCGAACCACCGCGGTACAAGGTCCGTGACAACCTGGGACAGCCGGTCGTGGCCCGGTTACACGGCCAGTACGACGGCACCACAGCGCTCATGCTGCCGGACGGTCAGATCGGCATCCCCAACATGCTGGTTCCCACCGCCGAGCCATTCCAGCCGTTCTCCGCCGAGGAATTGCTGGAGCGGCTGCAAAAAGGGCCGCTTGGCAGCTACCAGGTCTACCAGACCCGGCACTACCTGATCTTCTACCAGTCCAGCAAAGGGTTCGCCCAGGCCAGCGGCCGCTGGCTGGAGGACCTGTACAAGCGGCTGCTCGACGCATTCCACAAGCACAAGGTGCCCGTGCACGAGGCCGAGTTCCCACTGGTCGCCGTCATTTATCGCAGCGAGCGAGACTTCCGGGCCAGTATTCAGGTTGATGCCGAGGTTCAGGCGGTCTACGAGATCTACACCAACCGCATTCACTTCTTCGAGGAATCGGAGCGGGATGAGAAAGCACCAGAGCTCTCCGCGCTGCGAAAGCCCCAGACGGTGGTGCACGAGGGAACGCACCAGGTGCTTCAGAACATCGGTGTGCATCCCCGCCTGAGCGCCTGGCCGATCTGGCTCATCGAGGGACTGGCCGAGTACTGTTCCACCCCGTGCAGTTCGCGCAGGGGGGGCCGGCCGACCTGGGACGGGGTCGGCATGATCAACGGCCTGCACATGGCGACGATTCGCGAGCTCGAGGACCCACTCTCACTGGCGATCCGCGGCAACGACGCCCAGTCCCGCGCTCCGGTGCGCGAACCGGGCAAGCCGCTGGTGGAGGTGCTGGTGCGCAGGACGCATCTCACTCCCACCGAATATGCGCTCGCGTGGGCGATGACGCATTACCTCGCCTTCAAGCGGCAGGATGACTTCGTGAACTACCTGCGGACGATGAGCCAGCTTCCTCCGCTGGAACCGCGGTCGCCCGACGAGCACCTGGCCGAGTTCCGCCGGGCGTTCGGCGACGACCTGGTGAAGATTGACCGCACGATCGAAGGCTATCTCAAGAAGCTGGCGAAGCAGAAGAATTACGATCCGATGCCCTATTACGCCGCGACCTACCAGCAGTCCCTGCCCACCGGGCTGGTGAAGCGGGCGGCGATGGTGAGCCAGTCGCCGCAGATGATCCAGCAATGGGTCCAGGAAATCAGCAACCCCCTGGGTGCCGTTCCCGACTGGCAGGCGCTCCCCTGCTCCACCCGCGCCCAGGCGATTCTGACCGTCGAACAATGGATGAAAGTTCGCTGATCTCGACGCGGACTCGCCCTAGCCAATGCCTCTGAGTGCCGCTATCATCAATCAAGGACCTGCAAGCCGCCCCGGCCGCCAGGTCCACTGCCACAAACCTCGGGGACGTAGCTCAATTGGGAGAGCGCCTGGTTTGCAACCAGGAGGTTGCCGGTTCGATCCCGGTCGTCTCCATTTAACTCTAGATAATCTCTCTGGTTACATCACGTCGCCTCCGCGAATGTCTTGTCAGATTTGACCAGCAAGATCGCAGATTCTTGGAGTTTCTCTTGAATTCTGGGGCTCTTTCGTTCGGGAGAGAGCCTGGTTGTTTACCAGGCGCTCTCCTATCTCCAGGTCGCCAGATGGTAGAGATTGAACCCGGTAAGTTCTTAGCCAGGGCGGGGTAGGTTCAAACGGGCTATCGGCCGGGCACGGCCAAATCCACCGGTTCACGCTCCGGTGCGCGCCACGACAGGAGCGCCTTGATGCACCGCGGCGCCGCGTGTGGCATTCGATCAGGGGCGAGCGTAACGATGAGACCCTGACTGTCGTTCGCGATAATCTGAGACCCAGCTTTGCCGCCGGTTTGGCGTCGCCTAGAATTCGACGAAGCTTCGCCCTGGTCCCCGATGGAAGTATGATGGACGCCACGACCGAAGGAGGCACCATGACGACCAAGACCGAAAAACAATATCAACACCTGGAGCCGCGTCCCGGCTCGAATTACCGGACATTGTTCTTGAAGGGTCGGCGAATTCGGGCCGCGGTGGTCGACGGGGTCATCAACGGGCCCGAACCGCGGAGTGCGGAAGAATATGCCCGGGAGTACCAGGTTCCGCTGGAGGCGGTCCTCGAGGCCCTCGATTATGTCGCCGCAAATCGCCCGCTCATTGAGCAAGAGCGTGACCACGAGGCGGCCAGACTGCGTGCGCGAGGCCTCCTCGGGCGTACCCCGGAATGAGGTTCCTGATCGACGAGAACATGAGCAGCCCCGTACTCGCTGCAAGGCTGCAGGCTCAGGGACACGATCCGGTTCTCGCTGGGGATGTCAGTCTACGGTCCTTTACGGATGCGAGGGTGCTCATCTTCGCGATTGCCCAGGGCCTCCCGGTTCTCACACAGGATTCGGAAGACTTCGAAGACCTGCATGACCTGGTCATCGCTGCCGCGGGCCACCATGCCGGTATTCTGATCGTCCGGTTTGACAACGACCCGCGTCACAACCTGACGGATCGCGGGATTGGAACCGCGATCACCAAGCTGGAAGTTTCTGGGGTTGGGATTCGCGACCGGATTCACGTGCTGAACCAGTGGCGATGAGTTTTCAGTTCGCGTCATGGAGTGGAGCCTTGCCGGCAAGGCTCTGCTGCACAACTTCCAACTGTTGCGACCGCCGTATTTGCAACCAGGAGGTTGCCGGTTCGATCCCGGTCGTCTCCGTTCTTGACCTCTAGCAAAACTACCGGTTGCACAGTCACTTCCACGACAGAACCAAGAATTCGCCCCTTGGGTTGCAGGGTCAGCAACGCCGAGCTGGCCACAACGTACGATCAAGATCATCCTCTGACAACGGCCATCGGTCGATCCGACCGAAGCAGGACAGGGCTTCAGGTAGGCGGCCACGCGGAGTTCAAATCCAGTCGTCCCGACTCCGTGAAACAACAAATCCCGTCGCCTGTCGCATTCGCAACCAAGGACGGGATTTGAACTTTTGTTGGGAGTGGTTGTTGTCACGGCGGATTTCAAATTCTGAAAAGAATCAGGTAAAATCTGGCCGTCTGGACCAATGTCGATACGGACCGCGGACCCGGTCAAGCTGGCGTGAAACGATCGACATGAAACTCGATGCCTCCGTGACAATCCGCGACCGGATCGATGATCTCTACCGCTCCGACTCACGTCGCGTGTTCGCTTCGCTCGTCCGCTTGCTGAACGATTTTGATCTGGCGGACGATGCCATGCACGAGGCGTTTGCAGCCGCCGTGGAGACCTGGCAACGAGATGGGGTGCCGGCAAATCCGCGAGCCTGGTTGATCTCCACGGGAAGATTCAAGGCGATCAATGCCCTTCGCCGGCAAGGCCGCCTGAAGGAACTTCACCCCGAAATCGCTTCGCGAGTCGACAAAGTCGCCGATGAAAATGCGGCTCGGGCCGCCACGGAGATCGAAGACGATCGATTGCGTCTGATCTTCACGTGCTGTCATCCCGCCATCGACCCAAAGCTGCAAGTGCCGCTCACGCTCCGCGAGGTCTGCGGACTGACGACCGAGGAGATCGCCCACGCGTTCTTGACCTCCAAATCAACGATGGCCCAGCGCATCGTCCGCGGCAAGGCGAAGATTCGTGACGAACAGATTCCCTATGTCGTTCCGTCTCTGGGGGACCTGCCCGAACGGCTGGACGCGGTACTTTCCGCCATCTATCTGGTGTTCAGCGAAGGATATGCGGCCTCGCAGGGCGGTTCGCTCTTACGGGTTGATCTCACAGCCGAGGCGATTCGACTGGGCCGGTTACTTCTCGAGTTGCTTCCCGATCCGGAGGCCAAGGGGCTGCTGGCCTTGATGCTGCTCAACGAATCGCGCAGGCAAGCACGCGTTTCCCAGGACGGTGAGATTATTCTGCTTGAAGAGCAGGACCGCTCACTTTGGGACCATCAACTGATTTCCGAGGGCACGGCACTGGTCGAGCAAGCCCTTCGGTCGCGACAGTTTGGTGCGTACACGCTCCAGGCTGCCATTGCGGCAATTCATGCCCAGGCAGGCACTGCCGCCGAGACAGACTGGAATCAGATTGTCGTGCTTTACTCCGCACTTCAGCGAATCCATTCATCGCCGGTCGTCGAGCTCAATCGAGCCGTCGCGGTCGCGATGCGGGACGGACCGGAAGCGGGGCTGGTCCTGATCGATGCGATTCTCAATCGCGGAGACCTGGTGGATTATCACCGTGCCCATGCGGCCCGGGCGGAGCTGTGCCGGCGCTCCGGAAAAATGTCCGACGCGAAGCACTCGTATGAGCGGGCATTATTGTTGGCCCGGCAGGAACCCGAGCGGCGATTTTTGACTCGGCGATTGTCTGAAATCTAACTTCGTCGCGTTAGACGCCCGTCCGTCGGTCCAGGGCCAAGTCCAAAGCCTTCCCGATCCGCCGCCCTGCTCGGGACAGTGCCGGTCGAGAGATACGATCGCCGGGCCCTGGACGTGAATCAACGCTCCCGGGGTTCGTCGTATCGGGCCAGATCCCCCTCCCGGTTGTCATTGTACCACCGGCCATTCAGCCTACGGAAGCGGCAGAGAACGCGTCCGGGCTTGATCGCGTCCTTCAAGCCACTGACATGAATGTCGGTGTGACAGACGACCCAGCCCTTGGCCGTGTCCCCAGCTATCGTCACGCCTTGCAGGTCGCCGAAGGCGTAATCTTCTTGTCCCGGGATCACGACCCGGGGTTTGACCAGATCCGTCGATTCCTCGTAGAACCCCGCCTTGTCGATGATCTGGGAGAGGATGACCCGGGCTTCCAGTTCGATATCGGGTTCGAGCAAATCGGGCCGGAGCCTCTCGCAAGGGCGGACCTCCGTGATCCCGGTGCCGAAGGCCTCGGGATGCTCCCTGAGGAACTTCTCGCCCTCCTCACGCTCCTCGGGATGTTCCTTCAAGTACGCCTTGAGATGATCGATTTCGCGCTTCGCGCGCTCCGCGACGATCTCGTCCTCGCCCGCCTTGCCTCTCTTCTCGTACTCGGCCTGGAACTTCTGGAGTTCCAATCCATGCGTCTTCGTGATCTCGCGGACCCTGGCGATGGCTGCGTCGCGCGCGGTTTTTCCGAGGCCGTCCCACGGCGTCTCGTCGACTCCGAGCACGTAAAATCTGTCTCCGGGCCAGCGCGGCGGATAGGACCTGCCCCACGGCCTCTCATGGCCCGTGGCGCCCGATCCGAGCCAGAGCCAGGCCCAGGCCATCTCCACGACCGCGTGGTCCTGAGTCTCCGGCGTCATCGAGGCGAAGGCCGTACGCCAGTCCCTCCTGGCGATCGCGGCCCGTCTCGCCTGGAATGCCTCTTGAGGAGAGGAGTGTCCGCGCGCAGCTTGGAAAGCTTCCTTGTCGCCGCCTCGGTCGCCGCCGGCAAGACTCCGGACGCTTCCCGAGAGAGCACACAACAGGAGAATGGCTCGTCCGACCTTACGCATGTCTACTTGCCTCCGAGCAAGAGTGCAGGCTTTGAAAGCACTCCAGGCCATCCCTGGCTTCACGGCCTTCCCTGGCGCGGCAATCCTATCCGGGTCGGTCGAACGCGGCTATGCGAGCCGGGCGGGATTAGGATGGTGGGGAGCCCCTTTGCTGGCCCAGAGTTGGCGTGGACCGTCAGGGCCATGCCTTGCCCTACCACGGCTGTGAACGGTTACCTGGCAGTATTCGGAGATTGTTGTCGATCGGCGAGTTTCTCGTTTGACTACTGGTGACAGTCGGAAAATGACCGACTTCCATCGCATTCCCAACCACCAAGTTCAGGAGTTCCGTCATGAAAGTCATGGTGATTGCCAGAGCGACAGCGGCGTCGGAAGCCGGCGAGATGGACCCCGAAGCGTTCGCGGCCATGGACAAGTTCAACGAAGAATTGATCAATGCGGGAATCATGCTCGACGGTACGGGACTGACGCCGAGTTCTCGCGGCGCCCGTGTTCGGTTCTCCGGCTCAAATCGCAACGTCACCAACGGGCCATTCGCCGAGACGACGGAACTCATCGCCGGGTTCATGATCTGGAAGGTCTCTTCACTCCAAGAAGCGATTGACTGGGTGAAGAGATTTCCGACCTTGACGGCCGAAGACTCCGACGTCGAAATTCGTCCGCTCATGGAACCGGAGGACTTTGCCGGGGTGGTCACCCCCGAGCGGCTGGAGGAAGTGAAAGAACTGGAAGCCCGCTCGGAGGATCGTGACGGTTACGGCCTGGCCCGTTTTAAATAATGAAAGAGAGTTCGGCAGCGGGAAGACCGGGCAAATCCAGCACGGCAGTCCTTGAACGGAGGGTCGCATGAAATACGTCTGTTTAGGATTCTACGACGAAGCGGCGTTTGCTCAGATTCCGCAGGCAGACGCGCAGAGAATGATGGAGGAGTGTTTTGCCTACGACGATGTACTTCGGCGAGGCGGGCATTTCCTGGGCGGAGAAGCGCTCGATTCCCCCCGTAACGCAGTCACGCTGCGGATGAAGGATGGCGAGGTCCAGGTCACCGATGGTCCGTTTGTGGAGACCAGGGAAACGCTCGGCGGCATTCTGCTGCTGGAAGCCCGCGACCTGAACCACGCCATCGCGCTCCTGTCGAAACACCCGGCGATGAGGATGAAGTGGGGAACGCAATTCGAGATCCGGCCGGCGAATGAAGCGATGAACCGCCTGGTCTCCGAGCGGAGCGCGGCGGTCGCACAGGAGACATGAGCGAACGGAGTCTCTCATGTGAAACTGCCGACCGCCAATCAACGCTCGAAGCGCGAAACCGTCAATTCTTGCACGTGAGCGCAGAAAAAGTTCCGTAGCCGTCTTGTCGCCCAAGCATTCGAATACCAGCTGGGCGGCAGGACGGTCACCTGCAACTGGCCATGCCACAACGGCGTCAGCTCCAACTGCGATTGCAGAAGCGACTGGCGACCGGTCCGAACTTTCGATGGGCGGCCCGGACACGGTGACTTCTCGGACTGGCCCGACCTCCCTGCCCTGCCGGATGCCTACCGGAGCTGATTCCAGGTCCGGGCGTCGATTCCCGGGAACCGGTTCAGGTGCGTCAGGTTCGTCGTCGCGATGTTGACGGTATCGCCTGGCTGACCGGGAAGGATGGCATCGGTGTCGAGGGCGTCTCCCCTCAAACGCAATGAATCAGTTTGATATAAATTTCATCTTTACATACAAATGTGCTTTCACAAGGTGCAGGGTGCTCAGGTTGTAAAGCAACTCAGGGGTAGGTCCTGGCGGGGCGGAAACCGAGGTCAGTGTAGCGGTACGACGGCGCGGTCCCCCAACGGAGCGCCGAGCGGTCGCCCGTCGGTAGGATGTTGAACGCCCCGCCCCGAAGCACGCGATGGATATTGTCAGATAAGTATTCTAAGGACAATCTATCTATGAATGCTCCGCCGCTTTTCGGCATTGGTCTATCCATGCTATCTTGCACCCATTCAAATTCGTTCCCCAGCATGTCGAAGAGCCCCAGATCGTTCGGAAACAAGCTCCCGCAGGACCGGGCATGATCGTTGCTATTGGATTGAGACCACACGTACTTGTCCACAAGCTCGGTCGACAGTCCGAAGTAATAGCTGGTCACCGTGCCCGAGCGGCAGGCGTATTCCCATTCCGGCTCGGTCGGCAGGCGGTAGCCCGTGCGCTGGAGCACGTCGGCGGGAATGGACATCCCGTCGGCGTACGCACCTGCTTCATTAGGGATGTAGCACCACTGGTGCTTGGGTAATCCCTCCTGCTCGCTCAGCCAGTTGCAGTATTCCGCGGCAATATACCAGGTGAAACCGGACATGGGACCGTCCGGGTCGGGACTGAACTGGTTCACGGAGCTCGGAGGCAATCCGTGCTGGGGGTGGGTCCGCTCAAACCTCTGCCACTGCTCCTTGGTAACCTCCTTGGCGGCGATGGCGAAGCGGCGGGGGATGACCAGCCGACGCGGAATTTCCAGGTTCGCATGACGATTCGGCTCCGTCGGCGGCGAGCCCATGCGAAACTCGACCGGTCCTTCGATCACGGCGAAGCTCTGCCCTTGAGCATTGACAAGCCACCGCCGATGGCCCCAGTCTTTTCTTTTCACCAACTGGGCATCAGCCTCCTTTAACTTGCCTTGCTGTCCCCACTTGCGCAGTGTCCATTCCGCCGCACCGTGGATGCCTGCGTCCGGGTCGTTGCAGTAGAGGTCGAGTAGCTTACGGGTCAGCGGCTCCCGCTCACCTGGAGACAGCCCCTCCGTGCCATAGGATCCCAATGCCTGGATCAACGCCCGCCGAATTGAGGTCTCAGGATGGAACAAAACGGCTTCCATCTTCTGGGTGGCGGGTGGCGCGTGGTGGGTTACGGGAGAATCCAGACGGTCAAATTCGGCGGCGATCAACTTCGGATCGGCACCCAGGGGATCCAGCCAGTTGAGGATGAAACTCCGCACTCGGGGGTCGACGCTATGCCGAAGCAGAGTCCAGACATCCTCAGCTTTGCCCATTCGGACCAGGGCGACCGCTGCCCTTGCCTGACGCTCCGCAAGGCGATCCTTCAATTCCTCGCTGACCGCAGGGCGGTGCCAGACCGAGGCAGTCGCCAACGGTCCATCGGAGATGGCGCGAGTCAGCGTGAGCGACACCGGGCGATAACCCTGGGCGATTAGCTCCCGGCACTTCTGCAACTGGGAAGCGGGATCGACGCCGTAGATCGGAATCGCCTCGAAGCGCGCATCGCTGTTCCATACGGCGGTGTAGCGGCGGTCGGGGTGACCTGCCTTCATGATGTCGGCAAATGCGGGGTCCTCCCGGATTGGATCGAGGTCACGGTCCTCATCCATTTTGCCGAAATCGGCATCCCCGTTCTTGACGGCCTCCTTGAGCAATTGGAGGCAGCGAACCGCAAGTTGACGACCCTTGATCTTGTCTGTTCGAGAGATTGCTTTCGATGCCAGGGAAAGGGCACGGGCAGCATCATAGCTCAGATCTGCATCCTTTGGCTGTTTCTTGAGCGCGGCATCCAGGGTCTCGAGCCGCCTTGTCCGCCCCTTCGCCCAATTCGGCCGCCAAGACGGTGGCAAGGTAGAGCTTGGAACTCTCGGCTGCCTGTTCTTTCTGGAACTTCGCCAGCTCGGACCGGGCATCTTGCTTCTTGCCGAGTCGAGCGAGGGCGATGACCTTGTACCTTTTTGCAGGGATGGACTCCGGGTACTTCCCGATCACGAACTGAAGGTCATCGAGTGCTTTCTGATTCTCCCCGAGACTCAGGTTCGCGAGGGCGCGAGCCAACCGGGCATCGAGATCGTCGGGCTTGGTCTTGAGCTCCCTGTCCGTACGCGCAAGGGCAGCCAACGCGCGATCCTGGCTCGTCTGTGCCCTGCTCGCCCCGCTGATCGCCGCGTCGATGAGCAACTGGTCGCCCTGGTGCGCCTGGTTCTGCTCGAAGTTTCCCTCGAACTGGTCTCGATGAGTCTGACCCGTGATGGCGGTTGCTGGGAAGCGTCCCGAGACGCCACAGTATCTGGTGCGACCGTCCGCCCCAACCACGGCGTGCTGTGTCCGCGGGATCAGCTTCGCCTCCTTCAGTTTATCCTGAACCTCGGTCTCGTCATCGGTCGTGACCCCGACGTACAACCGGGCGTCGTCATCGCCAGTATTCTCGACCCAGAGGGCAGCGTAGCGATCGGCAGGCAAGCCTGCCTTATCGATTGTTTCGTAACCGGCGGCATCGACAGGAAGGAAATTGTCTTTCTTGTTTCGTTCATCGTGCTCTCGGACCTCATCATCAGTCAGCCCCGAAGACATTCGCCAGGGGCGACCATCTCGGGTCCAGATCCCCGCTACCCTGACCGTCTTCTCCTTGGAGTAAGGACGGAACCGGATGGGACGATAGCCTGACATGCGGAGTGTCTCTGCGGTCGTGAGGAACTCGTCCATTGGGATCGTCTGGCAGAAGGCGAACCGCTCGGAGAGTATGCCCTGTGACGACTCGATCCGGCTGACCAGCGCCGCGTCGGGTTTTGTCCAGGATGGATTGAGCGGTGGATCGTTCCAGGAGTAGGTTGCTCTCCTGGCAAGCTCAGCCTGGAACATGGGCAAGACCTGTTCTGCCTTCTTCTCGGCGACCGGGAACAGGCTCAGATATGCCTTCGAGTCGGACACCATGAGCAGTTCGGCAAGGCGGTCGGGATCGCCGCTGGCGTAATCGGTCAGGATGTTGGTCGCCTGGGTGTGTTCGCTCTCGGGACGTTTGTCCCGGAAGATCGAGACCATCGGGGCTGTCAGCCTGCCACGCATTGGCCGCAAGGCTTCAAGCCACGGACCCAGATAGATGGAATTGATTGTCACGAGCGCCTGAGCCACCTTGCCGCCTACGGCTTCCCACTTTGTGTTCTCTGGGTCGTAACTTGCCAGAGCACTGGCGGCTGGAAGCAGACTGGGATCGCCCGTCTTCGCTGACTCCAGCACAGTCCAGAGCTTCGGAGTCAGGGTGGAACGGTGGGTTTCCAGGGCATTACGCAGCACAGGGAGTTCGGTGGGAGTGGCTTTGGAGAGGCGGTCGAAGAGGTAGCCAACCTGTGTGGCATCGACGGGGAGCAGGGCCAGGCTGGCATGGAGATGCTCCCGACTTTGATCATCGGTACTCCGCACCACACGCACCAACTGAGGATCAGCCCAGCGGCGATAGCGCGGGAGTTGTTCGACGATGGCGGGCACATCGGGTGTACCCACCCTCTGAAGCGACTCCACGAGAGCCGACGCCCGTAGCCTGCCATAGCCCTCCCACCCTGCCCATGAGATCAGTGAAATCAAGACCAGTGTTCCGAGCGCCCTCAGTCCGTGAACCCGCCCCGCGCACTTCATCATGCGGCGCTCTGGTTCGGTCCAATCCTTCTTCCGCGTGAGCAGCCGGATGTTCGCCCATTCCACGGTGATCGGCAGGAGGCGATTCTCGGGCTTGGCATTCCATGACGCCAACCGTTCTGCCAGCCGCAATTCCGCTCGTCCTCGCCGCGTCTCTCGCTGCTTGCGGGTGAGCCAGTCACGCAATGAGGGCACCACATAATCATGCGAGAGTTGGTAATACTGTTCCCCTGGTGTGGCCTGCTGACCTTCACTCGAGGAACCCACCGGGTCAGTGGGCGTGATCAGGCGAAGCTCGCCGTCGAGGATCCGGACCAGGTCGTCGAAGTCTCTGGGTCGTTTGACATAACGCGAGGCTTCGAGCAACTCCTGGCGCGATCTCATCTGTCCCTTGATGTCGGTGCCGTTTTCGGGCAGGAGAGCTTTGAGCGTGGCCCGGGCAGCCTTCTGGTGAAGGCGATGCCTGGGAGCGCCTGTGGACGCGCCGAAGGTATCTTCGAGGAACGTCAGACCGATTCCCTGAGTGCCGCCGACCTCGCGCAGTGTGGCTGGAGTCCACGGCTTCCCTTTCATCATTTCCGCGAAGAGGGTCAACCGTACGGAGATGATCTTGCCGTCCTGGGCAAGATCAGCGATGGCTTCATCCAGAAAGCTATGCTGCTCTCTTGAAAAGTCGGCCGGCCGCACTGGCAAGATTCCGTACGCGGTCCCGAGCGCCCTCAAGACCTTGCGGGCATGACGCGGATCAAAGAGGTCGACGGCAACGGCATTCTGGCGGAGGATCAACTCGGCCTCCAGGTCGTCGAAGAACGACGTTGCCGCCATCCAGAAATCGTCTCGCACGAGCACGATCGCCTGGAGGCGCTCGCCGTCGCATTGCCGTAGCGCGGCGACGAGTTCGGTGTTCGCCCGACCGCGCTGCACGTGAAGCCATTGCTCGAACTGATCCAGCACCAGGAGGACTTTTTGCGCAGGAAGCAGCACCCGGCCGTGACGAATGGCTGCCAGCGAATCAACCAGACCCGCTTCGGGCGGCAGGCCGGGGCAGAGCTTGCGTAGCCCGTTCAGGACTCTGCTCTCGGTTTGGTCCGAGGTTGCTTCGCTGTAAACGGGCAGGACGTGCTTGGCCAGCCGGGGCAAGAGTCCGGCCTTGACCATCGACGACTTGCCGCAGCCTGACGGCCCGTAAATCAACCCGACCCTGAACGTCATTTCGGGATCGCGTTGCTCAATCCTGCGCTTCCAGAACTGAATGCTCTCGGGCAATCCGTCGCGGTCGCGGGGCCCGGGGAGCAGTTCCAGAAAGAAGTCGACGTCGTGCTCGTCGAATGACCGCAATCCCCTGGGCACAATCTTGATCGGTCGTTGATCGGACTCCGATCGCTGGGAACTGGACGGAGGTGGGGCCGCTTCCAGAGTCGATTCGGGCGGACTCCCTGGGACTCTTCTGAGAGGAGTTGAGCCAGTGCCGCGGGCGGCCTGGATGAAGAAACGCAGATCTTCCGCCATGTCCCGTGCCGTGGCGTACCTTCCCGACGCCCGCTTCGACATCGCTTTGAGGCAAATGCGGCTCCTGCTCCTTGGGGATCGTGTCGTCGATTCGCCGGGGTGGGCGAGCCTCAGCGTCGCTCACTTGCTCGATGAGCTCTTGGAGCGAGTTCCCCCGGAACGGCCTGCGACCGGTCAGTAACTCGTAGAAGACCACGCCCAGGCTGAAGATGTCCGAGCGACCATCAACCCGATGCCCTTCGCCCCTGGCTTGTTCCGGGCTCATGTAAGACGGAGTTCCAGCCAGTCCCCCGCCCTTGCCGAAATCCTCGTCCTGGAGAGCCAACCCGAAATCGGCGAGACACGGTTTACCCGAGGCATCGATGAGGATGTTGGCGGGCTTGATGTCCCGATGCACTAGCCCTCGGGTATGGGCATAATGCAATGCGTCGGCGATCGTGGCGACCAGTTCCGCCGCATCCCAGAAGGACGTACGACCTTGACCGATCCTGACCGCCAGGTCGCTGCCCTCCACCAGCTTGGAGACCACGAAGCAGAGACCAACCTCCGTGCGACCGACGTCGAAGACCGGAACGATGTTCGGGTGGTCCAGCCGGGCGAGGATGCGGGCTTCGTTCAGGTAGGCTTCCACATCCTCGGGCTGACTGATCCGCTCGGGGTTCGGCACCTTGATGGCGACCGGTCGGTCGAGGTCATCATCGTGCGCCAGGTAGACTCGCCCGAACCCGCCCTGACCGAGACGGCGGATGATCCGGTAGCGCCCGATCCTCGTGGGGTCGCCTGACGCCAACGCACCCGAACCCACGACGGGCGGTTGCAAGCCGTTCGTGTCAGACAGGCTCTTCGTCTCATCCGAGGAGCCAGTCAAACCTTCACCGAGCGGTTGCGAGCCTTGAGCTTCAGACAGGCTCTTCGTCTCATCCATTGCCCGGTCCAAGACATCGACCGATCTCTTTCAACACTGCCAAGTGAGCTATTGTCTCATACTGAGCTGGGACCGGAAAGGGGGGGCGAGACCATCAGCAACCTCGGCGGGAGTGGAGCAAGTTCTGTTCATCACGCCTGAGCGTCAGGTGGACAGAAAGTTCAAACCTAACTACTATCTTTCAAGTGTTGATTCAGATGTGCCTCTGGAGGAGTATGCCCGCGTGGCCAAGGCCGAGCATCGGATCGAGGAGCGTCTCCAGCGTGCCAAGGGCGAAGCGGGCTTGGCGGACTGCCAGGTGAGGAACTGGACAGCCTGGCATCATCATCAAACACTGGCCATGCTTGCCGCGTGGTTCCTGAATCAGGAGACGCAGCGGTGAAAATATACAGACCCCCGCGCTGACATCTCCCCAACTAAACAACGCTCAGGCTCGGGAATCGGATTCCTTTCCAGGTTCATTCCGCGTAGATTATCCAAATCCCGTAGACTTTCCACCTACTTTCCGCACATCTCCCTTTGATTTCCCCGAATTCGACCTGAGGCCATCTTCTCAGACGCGGCCCCAGGGTCGGTAAACATCTACAAGTCGATCGGCACGGGGACCTTGTTCGGTTCAGATGGTTCGCCAACCGGACCGTTCCTGAACTCGAGCCATTCTTCGCCTTGTCTTATGACTTGGCAATGTCCAGCCGCGCGCCGCGATTCTCGCCGCGACGACTTGTGACACGGGCTATGAGCGTAAGTTGAGCGGCTCACAACTTACGTCAAGGCAAATTGTCATAAGTGAATCACAAGATTTTTTGTCCTTGACGTCCCGATCTCCTCCGCCATCATTGCGGCAAGCCCTGCGGCGGTCGGCCTGCTCCCCTCACGGCCCTGGAAGGCCCGGCGGCGGACACCGGCCAACTCGCTGCAAACCCTCCGGAGATGATCCGCATGAACGAACCTCAACGACCGCGCCAACCCGGCGAGACGGCCCGCTCGAAGGGACGCACGCGCACGCTCAACACGCGGCGGATTGCCGCCGTGCCCATCCTGGAACACTTCCTGAGTCGGCTCCGCCTTCGCGAGTTTCTCTGCGACCACCTGCCCCATGAGGACGGCCGCACTCGGGTCCCCACGGCCACGGCCTTGCTCGTCCTGCTGCGCAACCTGCTGATCTCGCGTGAGCCACTCTATGGTGTCGGTGAGTGGGTGGCCCGCCATGAGCCGAAACTGTTCGGGTTGTCCGATGTCCAAGTCGCCGCAATGAACGACGATCGAGTTGGCCGGGCCCTCGACCGTCTCTTCGACGCCAATCTCTCGGGGTTGGCCCTGAAGGTCGCGGCCCATGCCGTACGCGAATTCGACGTCAGCCTCGACCAGTTACACAACGACTCGACCACCATCACTTTCCACGGTGACTACGAGTCGGCGGAGGCGGAGCGAACCCTGCGGGGACAATTGCGGTTGGCGGTGACCTGGGGTCATAACAAAGACCACCGCCCCGACCTCAAGCAGCTACTCTACATCCTCACCGTGACCGGCGACGGTGCCGTCCCGGTGCACTTTCGCGTCGAGAGCGGCAACGCCACCGACGACCGCTCTCACCAGGAGACCTGGGAGTTGCTCTGTCAACTGACCGGACGCCGAGACTTTCTCTACATCGCCGACTGCAAGCTGGCCACCACCGAGAACATGGCCTATCTGCATCAGCGCGGCGGTCGGTTCCTCAGCGTGCTGCCGCGAACTCGCAGTGAGGACGGTGCCTTCCGCGGCGCCGTACTCCGGGGAGAGATCCAGTGGCGATGGACCCACGACAAGTACGACGACAAGGGACAGTTGACCGACCGCTTCTCGATCTGCAAACCTGCGAGCCAGACCACCGAGGGTTACCGGCTGATCTGGTATCACAGCACACGCAAGGCCGAGTTGGATGCGGAGGTACGGCTGACCCGGCTGGAGAAGGCGTTGAAACGACTGGACGAACTGCGTGCCAAGCTCGCCTCGTCCCGAACCCGGTACCGCAGTCGAGCCAAGGTCGCCGAGGCGGTCGAGGAGCTGCTCCGAGACTGTGAGGTCACCGAGTGGATCTCGGTCGAGATCGAGGAGCAGGTCACCGAAAAGTTCCGCCAGGAGCGACGCGGCCGGCCTGGACAGGACACGCGGTACGTCCGAGAGGAGAAGCTCCGTTACTCGTTGAAGCATCGGATTGAGTTGGAGCGACTGGATGAGGAGGCCCGCTGTGATGGCATTTTCCCGCTGGTGAGCAACGAATCGAAGATGACGGAGCAGGATCTGCTCTTGGCCTACAAACAGCAACCGGCCATCGAACGACGGTTCGAGCACCTGAAGACTGACTTCGTGGTAGCGCCTATGTACCTGAAGGAGGTGAGTCGGATTCAGGCCTTGCTCTGCGTGTACTTCTTCGTGTTGCTGGTCGAGGCGCTGTTGGAGCGAGAACTCCGCCGCGCGATGGAACGAGCGGGAATCGAGAGCCTGCCACTGTATTCCGAAGGTCGGGCCTGCCGACGCCCGACGGCTCGAAAAGTGATCGACCTGTACGAGGACGTTCAAGAGCATTCCCTGAAGGCTGGGAAACGCCCTCTTGAGGTGTTCAGCACAGAGTTAACTCGGCTCCAGAAGAGAATCCTGCGCCTGCTGGGGATACCCAAAGCCTACGAGATTTGAGCCTGACTGGCCGAAAGAGGGCACACGGAAATTACGAGATAGTCAAGGCGAGATGTGCGGAAAGTAGGTTTCCACTCAAGATCGATCGTCATTCTGTTCGATCCATGGGGATATCGCTGGTTCTCGCGGAGTCGATCGATGAGGCCGCACTGAAAGTAAGCGGAGGCGGTTCACTCGGTGATGAGCTCATCGATGTGCTTCTGGAGGTGCCAGACAACGCCTGGAACGAGGCGTTGAAGGAGAATGACGTGAAGGAGCGCCCGGTCGAATTCGCCGTGTTCGCGATGAGAGGGTTCGTTCATGACATCGTGCGCTGCCCGCTGGTTGACTCGGACGTTCCAGTTCCTGGGTGATAATTCGCATCGCGGTTCACGCGCTCGCGGTCTGCGTTGCGCGGCGCCGCGCTGGAGGGGCTCGAGAGCCGCAACTTGCTCAGCAACGCAAGCGGCGTCTGGAGCTTCGTGAGCACGCCGCAGCTTCGACCGATGAAGGTGAACGTGCTGGCACTCCGTGCCGGTGCCTCCCACAACCCGATCTTCGTCGCGCCGTACGACCAATCCACCGACCCAACTCGATTGGTTGGCCAGACCGGTCCGCTCATCATGGATAGCGCCGGGAATCCGATCTGGTTTCAGCCTTTTTCCAGCAACAACAGGGTGCAGGTGATCGACTTCCAGGCCCAGACTCTGTTCGGCAAACCGGTGTTGATATGGTGGCAGGGAAGGATCGCGGGGATCACATCGAGCAAAATGCCCGCGGGCACGTCGCTGGGGGGCAACTTCGTCATCTACAACCAGAACTACCGGAAGATCATGTCGGTGAAAGCGCCGAACGGCGTCGGGCTGGACTTGCACGAGCTCACGATCACGCCACAAGGTGACGCGTTCTTCATCACGACGAGACCCGTGAAGGCGGACCTGACGCCCTACGGCGGTCCGAAAAACGGGGCGATTGAAGACCCGGTCATCCAGGGAATCAACCTGCGAACAGGGAAGCCGGTTTTCTCCTGGGACATGGCCGCGCATGTCCCATTGAGCGATTCGATGGTCCCTGTTCCCACGACTCCGGGACAGCCCTGGGACGCGTACCATGCCAATTCGATTGATGTGAGTCCCGACGGCTCGCAAGTCCTGGTTTCCGCGCAACACCTGGGGAATCTATGACGTCGGTGCCACGACAGGGCAGCTTCTCTGGCAGATCGGCGGCAAGGAGAACCAGTTCAGCCTGCCGTCCAACCTGATCACTGGCCCATACAACTCGGCCTTCCAGTATCAGCACGATGCGCGCTTCACGGCTGGAGGGATCAGCCTGTTCGACAACGGCGGCCTGGGCGCGCCGCCTTACGCCGGGCCATACGGCCCCGCGCGCGGCCTGATCTTGAACCTCAACGTCCAGAACCACACGGCAAGTCCTGCAACTCCGCCTTTCTACCACGACCCGGCGCTGTATTCGAACAGCCAGGGCAACCTCGAGATACTTCCAAACGGCAACGTGTTCATCGGCTGGGGATCGGACACTCAACCCGGCGGACAGTTGAGCTCCTATTACACCGAGTATTCCAGCACTGGGACGGTCCTGGCCGATTACGTGCTGGCCGGCCAGGACATTTCTTATCGCGCCTTGAGCCTGCCGTGGGTGGGCCTGCCGCTCACGAGACCGACGGCGTGGGTCACATCCATGAACGGGCAAGCCACCGCGTACGCCACATGGAATGGCTCGACCGAGACGACCGCGTGGGAATTGCTCGCCGGCGCATTGCGCGCGTCGCTCTCGCCGGTTGCGACCGCAGCGCGCACGGGCTTCGAGACGGCGATCACAACCACGGCCGCGGGTCCCTTTTACGAGGTTCAGGCCCTTGACGCCAACGGCGGGGTACTGAGCACTTCCGCGATCATGCGCGCCCACGGCTAATCCAGCACGCACGATTACGCATGTTGAACTGTGCTGGGTGATCCGCCCAACGCCTCATGGATCACGGCAACGGTCACAAGGCGGAAAGCCCTGTCGCGAGGGATCTACCTTGTCTCGATGGGGAGAGAAATGCCCCGGCCGGTGGCGTCCTGAAGGGTTTTCCGTGCAGCACTTTCCTGGCCTTGCATGAGGGCCTTGCCGTATGCCTTCAAAACCTGGGTCTCGTCGTACGGCTTGATCCGTGCCAGGATTTCGTCTCCCAGCCTGTCCGGCTCACTCTCGAGGTATGTTTTCGCAACGGACCTGGCGACTTCCGGATAGCGGCTGCGGAGCATGAGCCAGAGCTGAACTCCGGCTGCGTACGTAGGAGAGGCGGCGTACGTCTCCCGCATCAGGTCGATGGCGTGCATGACGTCGGGGTCCTTGAGCACCAGGTCCTTGATCGGGCCATCGCTCGAAAGGACGCAGCAGAATAGCTCCAGCGACGACAGCGACCTGCGCGAGCGATCACGGACTTCGGCGAACTTCTGGTCAGCCCTGGCCAGTCGGTCGCCGGCGCGAAAGAGCAATGCGTTGGCAATTATCCAGCGCGTGTACAGCGAGGGAGACGCCGCGTACGCTTCCTCGGCCAGGGCGACCAGGGCGTTCGGGTCGGCCTTGATACCGTAAGAATCGGCCGCGATGCGACGAGAGACGACTTGCGAGACGGCAAGGGCAAATGTGGCGCCTCCCCTGGAACGGGCCGCCTGCACGTTCGGCTCCATGTACTTGAGAGCAGCCTCCGTAGTTCGCTTCCACAATTCATCATTTTTCCCGGACTCACGGTCCCTGAACTCTCGAGCGGCGTCGCCCAGATCCAGCTCAACGCGCAGCAGCGAGGCGAGCAGCTTTCGGAGTCCCTCGGTGTCCCTTCGATACACCAGCATGCGGGCCGCTTGCTCGTAATTGTCGGGATCTCGCGGCGACAGCACGATCACGTTGTTCAGGAGTGCCAGCGCGCGGTTTAACTGTTTTTGTTCACCGTGCCGCCGGACGAGCGCCGCGCACACCTGCTCGTCCCTGGCAAGCAAGTGGATCATCTCCTGACCCGGCGCCTCCTTGAGCAGGTCAAAATCGACGGCCGGCCCGATCAGCTCACGCAGACCGCCGTCGATCAACGAGCTTGCTGCATTCTTGAGCGTGAGGCTGTTGCTCGGATCCAGCTCGGTCGCGCGGGCGATCTTGGCCGCGGCGCGCTGGCGCTCTCTGGCATCGCCGGTGAGCACGGCCAGGCGGCTGAGTACAACCCAGGTGTTGTTCAGGACGCTTGCGGTCTCCGGCATGAACTCATAGACCGAAACGGCCGATCTCAGGCTGCTGACCGCCAGCGCCATGTTTCCATCAAGGAATGCGTGGCTGGCCTTTTCCTCCAGCACCATTGCCTTCACCTGAGGGTCCTTGCTGTTGGCGCGAGGGTACCAGGTCTTGCGGCAATCCTCGTCTTCGCACATCAGTGCCAACAGCAGCGCGAGCCCGTCCTTGACGTGGCCCTGGGGCGCCTTGTTGTAACCTTCCTCGGCGAGCTCGCGCGCCTGCGAGACGCTGCCCACTTTGCGCAGCATGTTCGCTGCGTGCAGCAGCAGTTCCGGATCGCGGTTATGGGCCTTGAGCAAGTTGTCCAGCAGCAGTTGACCATCGGCATGCTTGCCTTGCCAGTAGTAGACCTGAGCCAGGCTGAGCTGATATTCCTCGCGGTCACCCGCCACACGGCTGACGGCCAGAAACGTCTTCTCCGCCTCATCAAGCAGCGCCTTGCGGCTATCCGGTTGAGCCTGCGCCCGCTGGAGCAGCAGCAGGCCCAGTTGCAAGGCCGTGGCTGCCACGCCGGACTCGGAGATCATTGCCCGCTGGGTGCGCAGGATGTCCGGATCATTCTTGAGATTGCGCATCACATATTCTGTCACAAGTTTCTCGCGAACCTCTTCATTGGCAGATTGATAGGTGTCCCACGAGAAGTCGCCGGGATGGTCGATCTCCAGATGCTTGATGCTCTTCTCCTGACAGGATCGAACGGCGGCCTGGAGCTTGCGCTCGGCCGCTTGAAACCGCACGAGTCGCTCGCGGGTGTAGGTGCGAAGCAGCGGCAAGGCCTGCTCGATGCGGTTGGCCCGGACGTCGATGGAGGCCAGGATCCGTGCACCCTCAAGGTCCCCGAGTTGCGCGCGCAGTGGTACGAGGAGTCTCTCGCAACGGTCAAACTGGTCCCTCGACTCGTACTCGAGCGCCAGGCGCGAGGACCACTCGGGGCTGGCGGGGTCGGCGGCGACGCTCTGTTCCAGCAGTTGCAGACGGAGATCCGCAAGCGAAGCGTCCTGCGAGGCCAGCGGCGCGATGGCGTCGAGGACAAGCCATGCGCCCTTCGGGTCGCTGCTGGCCATGTTTCGAGCCACATCAAGTCCGTCCTTGGCGAGCGACGCGACGGAAGCGGGCCAGCGTCCTGCCCTCTGGGTTTTGAGGGCCGCGCGAACGATCTCCTCGCGGCCCTTCCACTCATGCTGAAAGCGTGCCTTTTTGAGCAATCCCGCCAGTTGCCGGGCGGCCGGGCCGGCATGCCCGGTCGGTCCCGAAGCCACCTCGGCGTAGAGCATCGCCGCGCTGGCGGCGTTCCCCTCCGCCACGAGCTGTCCGGCCTCGCCCAGCTTGCGCAGGGCCACGCGGTCGGGCAAGTTGGAAACGACGTTCCAGGTGAGGAAGCCACCCCCGCCGAACAGCGTCGCGGCCGCCGCCAGGCTCAGCAGACGCGCCGGTGTGGAGACCGGAACGCTTCCCAGGTACTGCCAGCCGTCGTCTCTGGGAGCCACGCGGTACGAGCGCAGGGCCAGTACGGGAATGTAGAAGACGCACAGGCAAAGCGTCCGGACGAAACTCTGCGTCTCCACGTCAAAGTCCCGGTCACCAACGAGATAAAGTCCAAAACCAAGGAAGTGATGAAGCGTCGGATCCGAACGGAGCGGCCGGAGCTCCGGGAATCTGGTGGATGGGTCTGCCTGGGCCATGAAATCATCTCCGGGATTGACGGGCAAGTCTGGTCAGCGTTGATGGGACAGCTTGTCAAGAACACAGTACGCACGTCCCTGCGCCTTCCTTTCTCCCCGTTCGCGAATTCTTCGGATCCCGGTTGCCGCGGCAGAGCCGGGACGATGCCAATCCGACCGACGGAAGAAAACCATTTTTTTTGAAAGGCAAGAGGGGGGCAGTTCGGTATCATACTGCGGCAATGCAAGGCTTTCATGGAAAAAAACACCCGAAACCGTCCGCGTCCCGCGGGGGGCAACGGCATGGGCGACCGGGAACTCAACCGCGATCAGCCGGCTGACTTCATGCACGCGGACGGGACTGTCATGAGGCACTGGCCCAGCTTGACCGGATGGATCGCACGGCTTGCGGCCCAAGGACGGTAAGCTGAAGGTTTGGAGGCGGCGCAGGCCGCGCAAGCCGGCGTGCCCGAGAGGATCGATCGGCTCGACCGGGCGTATCTTGAGAGCGACTCTGCCGTGAAGATCGCCGCTGGTAAGATCAGCTCGAATCAGGAGCCCAAAGAACGACTCGAAACGGCCGTACAGACTGCTCGGTCGAACTCGCCGTCACGCAGGCCCTGAATGCGTTCGCAGCATCCCGAAACCATTCAAGCACGGCCGGCGCACTTCTCAAGCAACACGGCATGAGAGGGGAGCGGTCAGTTGCTGGGCTTCACCCTGGCAACGGCTTCGGCTCCATTGCGGAGCCGGGCGATCATCGATTCGAAGCCCGGCTCCTTCCGCACCGGTGCCAGGGCTTCGTCCGTCTCGATGCGCTGAACGTCGTCAAGGCCCTGCCGAGTGGCCTCATCGAGCGCCGCCAGCGACTGCACCACGCAATTCTGGCGCAGCTGCAACCGATTGTCGATCTGTGGAACCGGTTCAGACCGTGAGTCGAGACAGGCAACGCAGAGCGCAAGGGCACGAGCCTGCGCATAGAGTTCTTGCGGCCGGCCGGGTTTTTGTTTCAGCAGCACGCGGGCTGTCTCGACAAACTCCGGCACGCGACCGGCGGCCCAGAGCAGCCGGGCACGTGTCTTCAGCAACGTGATCGCCTCGGCGCCCGGAAGAGTCCGGATCGCGCTCAACTCACCGAGCGCCAGCGGAGCGCTGCGGCACTCGTCGCAGGCTTCCTGCAAGCCCTCCAGGTAATGGCCTTCCAGCGGGCCATAATCCTCAACCAGGTGGCGGCTCTTGAGCTGTACGAGGCGGTCACGTGCTTTCTCGTAGCTTTCGAGGGCGGCGACGTAGTCTCCTTCGTCCCTGGCAATGCGAGCCAGGTCGGCCAGGACCAGGACCAGCCGGACCTGGCTTTCCACCGATTCCGGGTCACCGGCAATGAGCTGGTTGCACAGCGTCTCGGCCCGCCTGAGATACCCGCGTGCCTCGGCGGGGAGCCGCATGGTATAGAGGACTCCGGCCAGGTCGTGCAGGGCGGTGGCGAGGTGCTCGTGGGCCTCGGTGTTGCCGGATGTGCCGGCGGTGATCCCCTCGCCGATCGCGATCGCCTCAAGGTAAAGATTGCGGGCGGCCTCGAAATCTTTCGCAAACTTTCGCATATCGGCAAGTTTGCGGTAGCAGGATGCGAGCATGTCGCTGGCTAGCGTATTATTCTTTTCCTCGGCGAGCCAGTTCCGGGTCAGGTCGCTGGACTTGCGAAACCAGGATTCGGCTTCCGGGTAATCACCAGCGAAGCCGTGCGCCCGGCCAAGCTGGAAGCTGGCCTCGATCAGCCCGCGGCGCGCCTTGCCGTGAGCCGGAACCGCCGCTTCCACCAGCATGGAGAGCTCCACGGCGCGCTGGAGGTACGCCTTGGCCTCAGTGGGCCGGCGCATCATGCTCAACTGCCCGAGGCCGAGATAGGCCCTGGCCAGGGATTCCGCCACGACCGGATCAGGCGGGTTCCCCAGGAGGTTCTCGGCGAGGCCGCGAGAGCGTTCGTACTGGTCGCGTGCGGCGTTGGTCCTGCCAATCTGGCGGAAGATGTCGCCCAGCTTGCGGTGAGCGAC
The DNA here is from genome assembly GCA_963833985.1 of uncultured Planctomycetaceae bacterium. Lineage (GTDB taxonomy): Bacteria > Planctomycetota > Planctomycetia > Isosphaerales > Isosphaeraceae > Aquisphaera. The sequence goes on along the minus strand of CAWIAD010000001.1, from coordinate 1,508,098 downwards.
CGCGCGGCTGAGGTCGGGCTTGGCCGCGGCGGTCCGCCGGGCGACGTCCTCCAGTCCCGAGATGGCCGTGAGCAGCAAGTTCTGCCGCAGGGCACGGGTCGCCGAGGATTCGCCGAGCGCTTCCTGCATGCCGAAGACGAGTTCCTCCAGGCTGCGCTGGGTGATGTTCCGTTCGCGCACGGCCTCGCGGAGCGCGGCCTGGAGCCGGGCGTTGTAATAGAAGCCGCCAGCCAGCAGCACGGCCAGCGCGGCGACGCCCACGCCGGCGGCCGTCGCCAACGCCGGGCGGCGCCGCGACCACTTGAGCACCCGCTCCCGGACGGAAGCCGATCGGGCGTGGATGGTCTCGCCGGCAAGGTAGCGGCGGATATCCTCGGCCAGCTCATCGGCCGACGCGTACCGCCGTGCCGGCAACTTTTCCAGGCAGTGCAGGCAGATGGTCTCCAGGTCGCGCGGCAAGCCAGGCTGGACCTGAGTGGGAGGTACCGGGTCATTCGCTTTCACCTGGGCGAGCGTCTCGATGGCCGTCGGTGCGTGGAAGGGCGGCCGCCCGGTCAAGAGCTCGTAGAGCACTGCGCCCAGAGCATAGACATCGGTGCCCACCCCCACCTCGGACAGGCTCCCCTCGGCCTGCTCGGGTGCCATGTAGCTGGGCGAGCCAACCACGGCACGTGACTTCGTCAGGCCCTGGTCCGAGTCCAGGATCTTGGCCAGCCCGAAGTCCGCCACCTTGGGATTGCCGGCCGCGTCCAGCAGGATGTTCGCGGGTTTGAGATCGCGGTGGATGATGCCCTCACGGTGCGCCCGAGCGATCGCAAGGGCAACCGTCTGCACCAGGCGGGCGGCGTCCCGTGGGGTCATCGGTCTGCCGCCAAGACGCTCGTCGAGCCCTCCGCCGGCGAGATACTCCAGTTCCAGGAACGGCAACCCCTCCACCTCGCCCACGTGATAGATCTGCACGACGTCAGGGTGCTGTAGCCTGGCGATCATCTCGGCCTCGGCCCGGAACCGTGCCGCGGTGGCCGTACCGGCGTGTGCGCCGGCCAGGATCATCTTCAGGCGCAGAGCCTGTTGAGCGCCAGCTTGCGGGCCAGGTAAACCACTCCCATGCCACCCCGGCCCAGCTCGCCAAGCACCTCGTACCCGGCCGACCGCATTGCCGCGCTGACGGCAGGGCTGAGAATCGCGCGCTGGAGCCTGGCATCCGGCGGTGCTCCGGAGCCGTCTGTCTTGCCGGCTGTGGAACCTGACCGCCACGCGCGGCCTGGGGAAGCGAGCGTCGCACGCCCCTGTTCCATCGCCGCGAACGTCTGCTCGATGGCATCCCCGTACTCGGGAAGGCTGGCATGGTACTCTTCAGGCCGGCACAGCTCTCCCCGGCGCCGGCGAAACTCCAGGTCAATCGCCAGCAATTCGCGCAGGAGCCGTCCTCGAGCCCGATCCGGAACTGTCTCCAGAGATGACGTCAGGTCCGGCTCCTCACCGCTGCGCCAGGCCGCTTCGAACTGATCGCACGCCTCGTCAATCCGCACCAACTCGGCGACAGGCAGTTCGTCCCCGACGACCGACGCCCGCGAGGTCATCATGCCATCTCCTCCGCCCAGAGGGCCCGGATCAGCTCGAGCTTGCGGTGAACGGTCCGGGACGACGTGCCGAGCTCCCTGGCAATCTCCTCCGCGCCATGGCCTTCAAGCGTGCGCAAGGCGATCGTGCGGAGCGATGGATTGTGGAGCTTCGCGAGCAGCCGGTCGTACTCCTCGGCGAACTGGGCCGCGATCTCGGGTGTCGGTTCGCGGCTCAAGAACCCCGCCAGCCCATCACCTGCTGGCCCGTCGCCGCCGGCATCCAGGAACGCCGACTCTCCCTGTACCTTCCCACCCCCGCGCTTCTTGCGATTCTGATAACGCACCAGGCTGACAGCCTTGCGAGCGGTGATTGTCACAAGCAGCCGCCAGAGGTCGTCGCGGTCGGCAAGCTGCGGGAACTGCCCGCGGCCGACGCGGTCGCAAAAGCTGTGGAACGCGCTCAGGGCCACGTCTTCCTCGTCGAATTCTCTGCGCGCGTGCCCCGGAAGCTTCTTCCCCGCCAGCCGCACGAGTTGCTCGAAGTAGCGATCCCAGAGCCGCTGGATATCGGCCTCATCGCCAGCCTTGAGCCCTTCGAGCCATCCGGAGACTGACGCGTCATCAGGCATGGCGTTGCTTTCCGTCTTGAGTGAGGGCGGGAATGTGCTCAGGTTTGAAGTCTTCATTCTAGCCAGGCATGATGCATCTGTCACCCGGATCAGGCGCACCGGAACAGATACACGTCTCGCACCCAGGTCGTGACGGCGCCCGGGCCGAGTAAGAGACGGCGCGGTCCCACGTGGTCGCAAGGATGACCCCGTGTACACTTTTCGGGAGCGCGTGGAAACCATCGTTCCAACGCGCGTGGTCCGGCGGGCTCCGCCCTCCGGTTGATCTTCCTCCATCCCGCCGATGCGCGTAAGATGCCGCGCGAAACGCAGGGAAGCAGGAGGCGATCCGGCGAAGTGGGTGGAAACACGCGGAACATGGATGTTTGCACGAATTCGTCAACGCCGCCCGACGGCAGGTTTCCGGCTGCGCCCGTGCAGGGGCCAAGGCGGCCCGGCGTGTGGCGGAAGCGGTTGCAAGACGATCGCCAGCAGTTGCCCAGGTTCTGGCCAGTGATCCAGAACATGGTGATGCAGGAACTGCGAGTGCGCTACCAGCGGTCGGTACTCGGTTTTTTCTGGACCCTGCTGAACCCGCTCTTGATGATGGCCATTCTTTCCTGGGTGTTCTCCGTCCTGTTCAAGGGCATCGCGAACTACCCGGTGTACCTGTTCGCGGGGCTGGTGCCGTGGGGGCTGCTGAGCGGCAGCGTCAATGAATCGGCCATGTGCATCATCGCCAACGAGGGGTTGATCCGCAAAATCTTCATTCCCAAGCTCGTCTTTCCGCTGGCGCGCGTGCTCATCAACCTGGTGACACTGCTGCTGTCGATGGCCTCGCTCTTCCTCTTGCTCTGGCCGCTTGGGGCACGCATCTCGTGGCCGATGCTGCTGCTGCCCGCCGCCATTTTTCTCTTCACCGCATTCACGCTCGGGTTAAGCCTGTTGATCGCCACGGCGAATACGTTTTACCGCGATTGCGGGCACCTGGTCAGCGTGTTCTTCCAGGCCTGGTACTTCGCCACGCCCATCCTCTACCGCGCCGAGGACTTTGCGGCCACGTCGCAGTGGCGGTTCCGGCTCAACCCGGCCTATTACTTCATCGAGCTCTTCCACGACATCATCTATTACGGGACGTGGCCGCAGCCTGGCTCGTGGCTGCTTGCCGCCGTGATCGCGCTGGCGAGCCTGGGAATCGGCTATGCCGCATTCAAGTCGCAAGAAGACAAGATGGTATTCCGACTCTGAGCCGCTGGCTCCAGCCGCGCCGGCATTGCAAGCGAAGTCGCAGCCGCTCGTCGAGCTGCGCGGCGTGTCGCTCCGGTTCGTGAGCTATTCGGACAAGCAGTACTCCTTCAAGCGCGCGGTGCTCGACCTGGTGCTGAGGCGCGAGTCGCCGGCGCCCGTGTCCGAATTCTGGGCGCTCAAGGAGATCGGCTTGCGGATCCATCACGGCGAGCGCGTGGGCATCGTGGGGGGCAACGGCGCGGGCAAGAGCACCCTCTTGCGGGTGCTGGCGGGAATCTATCCGCCGACCACTGGAAGCGTCGAGGTCCGCGGCAACGTGGCACCGCTCATCGAGATGGGCGCGGGCTTCAACATCGAGCTCTCCGGCTTCGACAACATCCTCTACAACGGAGCCATGCTGGGTTTTTCACGTAAACAGATGCTTTCCAAGGTGGAAGGCATTCACGAGTTCACGGGCCTGCGCGAGTTCGCCGACCTGCCGCTGAAGTACTATTCCAGCGGCATGTACATGCGGCTGGCGTTTGCCGTCGCCACCGAGATCGATCCGGAGATTCTCATCATCGACGAGGCGCTCGGCGTGGGCGACGCCGCCTTCCAGGACAGGGCCAAGCAGCGAATCCTCCGTCTCCTCGACCGCTCGCACGCCGTGATCCTGGTCTCTCACGACATGAGCACGCTGCGCCAGGTGTGTACCCGAGGGCTCTGGCTGCACCATGGCCGGCTTGTCGCCGACGGGCCGATCGAGCAGGTGATCGAGGCCTACCTGGGCGCGACGCATGCCCCCATGGCAGGTTGACTCGAGCCCGGGGTGGTCACCAGTGCCGGTTCCAGTCCAGCGCCACAGGCGCCAGGGCGAACCGGGCCAGCGGCAGCACGCTCAGCGATGAGAGCAGGACAGCGGCCCTCGGCACGGGCAGTCCCTGCGGTGGCAAGAGCAGATGGACGAAGGTCATCACCGCAATCGCCGTCAGGGGCCAGACGGCAGCGAGCGTGAAGACCTCGCGGACGCCGATGATCCTTCGGCGGAGGGCCAGTCGAATGATCACCGCCGTCAGAACCACCTTCAGGAGCACCCATAAGACGGTCGCCCAGGTCAGCCAGGGGAGGAACCGCTGCACCACGTCTCGATGGCTCGAGGCCCAGAGACCCGCGGCGACCAGGCCGGCAAGCAGCACGAGATTCACCAGCACGGCACCGTCGGCCAACCACTTTCGGCCCGTCAGCACAGGAACGAGGCTGTCGGTGAGCAGCTTCCAGGACAGGACCGGCCCCAGCACGCTGGCCAGCCCGAGAATCGCCCAGCCCTTGACTCCCGGGTAATAACGGAAGAACGTCTCGAACAGCTCGGCCATGTCGGCGGTGTATCCCTTGAGCACGACCCAGCAACCCGTGAGCACAAGGGACAGCAGCCACACCTGTAACACGCAGTGGGCCGCCACGCGATACTTCGAGGTAATCATCGCGCCGGTGCGTATGGGCCGGACGGCCAGGAAGGTCAAGGAAGCCTGCCTCTTGACCCGGATCGGATGCATGCGTCCCAGTTCGACTCCCATCGAGCCGACCATGAACAGCGGCGCCCCGGCGAGACAGGCGAGCGTGATTCCAAAGGTCACCTTGTTGCCCGCGCGGGCAGGCGACCAGATGGCGAGGGAGAAGGTCATCAGGAGTGCGAAGAGCGCCATGCCCTTGATGGTCCACGCGTGGCAGCGCGCTTCGAACCAGAGCTGCGCCCGTGAAGCCGAGCGAAAGCTTGGCGGCTGCCGAGTCAGCCGATCGAAGATTGACCAGTAGGCGTCGCTGATATCACTCAAGCCGAGCGACCAGTCATCCCCGCGGCGGGCATGCCGGAGACCCAGGACCGCCAGGGCGTAAATGATTGGCAGCTCAAGGAGACCGATCGTCGCCAGCACGGGTACTGGCAGGGTCTTCGTGACGAGCGACCAGGACGGCAGACCGACCAGCAGCCCAAGGCCAGCGAGCATGCAGTAAACCTGCACAAGCTGGCTCCGGAACGGCATCCAGCACATGGCCTGGTTCCACGCCACGGTCACGGCCAGCGCGATGGCAGGCAGCAGAACGGGCGGGTGATAACCCCCGCGTTGATAGATGAATACGGAGATCACCAGCCAGAGCACGACGATCACGGCCATGGAAACCAGCATGGGCCAGAGCGCGAGCGTGCGCGTCGGCAGCGGCAGCACGAACATCCTGCGCGGATATCCCGAGGTGAAGCTGCCCACTTCGTCGCTGAAAGTCAGCAGGTTGGCCACATACGTCGCGATGACGAGGCTGGGAATCATCGAGAACATGACAAAAGCCGGCGAGTCGATGGCATGGAGTGCCGGTGGGACAACCAGCACCATGAGCAGCAGGATGGCTGCCGAGATCTCCAGGCCTGCCCGGTGCCGCGTCCAGAGCTGCCAGACGATCGCGAACGGAGGTGAGCTCATCGGTCAGTTCTCCTGGGTCACAGGCTGTCGAGACCGGACCCGCGCCACGAAGATCTCGTCGAGCGAGGGGATCTCCTCGTCGATCACCTGGGCGCCGAGCCCGGAAACCTCGCCCGCAAGAGACTCCGATGGTGCCCGGCACACCGTGGTCCAGTCGCGGCCGAAGCCCTCGAACGCCAGCGCACCAGAGAGCTCTGGCGGCTGGCTCCGCGGCTCTTCGAAACGGAAGGTGAGTCGACGGTGCGCCGCTTTGACCTCGTCGAGCGGACCGCAGAGAACGATCTTGCCGCGGTCGATCATGGCGATCCAGTCGGCCATCCGTTCCACCTCGTCGAGCAGGTGCGACGAGAAGAGCACCGTCCGGCCCTCGTCGGCGACGGTGCGGATGATGGCCGAAAGAATCTCGCGGCGGACGATCGGGTCAAGGCCCGTCGATGGCTCGTCGAGTACGAGCAACTCAGGGCGGTAAGCCATGGCCGCCAGCAGGCAGGTACGCGCCCGCTGTCCCTGCGACAGGCCCTTGATCCGTGCGGGCGGGCCGAGCTCGAACCGCTGCCGCAGGCTCTCGGCGAAGGCGTCGTCCCAGGAGGGATAAAACGCCTTCAGATAGCGTAGCAGCTCGCCAACGGACATCCATTCCGGAAGGTCGCGGTCCTCGCTCAGATACCCCACCCGCGCCAGCACGCCGACCGGATCGAGCACCGGGTCGCGGCCGAAGACGCGCACCTTGCCCGACTGGACCTTCAGGAGGCCGAGCATGTGCTTGATGAGCGTGGTCTTCCCCGCGCCGTTCTCGCCGACGAGGCCAAACACGGCCCCGCGGGGAATGTCCAGATCGATATGGTCCAGAGCCAGCGTGCGGCCGAACCGGCGCGACAGCCCGCGCACCTCGACCACGTTTTCGGGACGCTCGTCACTCATGCTGCTGCGCTCCTTTGGGACCTTGCATCGCCTGCTCGCGACGACGAATCAGGTCGACGACCTCCGCAATCGGAATATCCAGTTGCCGGGCCTCGGCCAGCAGGGCGTCGATGCGCTGGTTGAGGATCTTGATCCGCTCTCGCCGGTTCAGCCGCGGAACACTGCCCGAGACGAATGTTCCCGCCGTCCGCCGCTTCTCGACGATGCCCTCGAGTTCGAGCTCGCGATACGCCCGTGCGACCGTGTTCGGGTTCACCACCAGCCGCTCGGCCAGAACGCGGATGGGCGGCAGCTCCTCCCCAGGCGCAAGCTGCCCCGCGGCCGCCAGGTACTTCACCTGGTTGACGATCTGGAGGTAGATCGGCACGCCATCAGTGGTCGAAATATGAATCTGCACCGCCTGAGCGTCCCCTACAGGCACTCTTTTGTATTAATACAGCAATACAAAAGTGCGAGGTGGACTGTCAAGCACCGAGGAACAAGAAGAGTTTCTCGGTCCAGCGTCGTGGAAGGCGCCGTGAGCGCCTGATCCGCGGATCGCACCGGGCAAGCAGGTTCGGCGCATCAGACCGCCGGGAAGTGAGGTCGCTTACCGGCGACGTATCGGGAATTCGATGCTGACCGGGAATGCGGCCGGTAGGTCCGGCGGCACCGCTGACGGTAAGGCGGCATCGGCCCGGCCGTCACGGCCGCCGTTCGAGAGGTCGGACGCTCCGTGCGTCGCCCTGGCCGGATCCGGCGACCTCGCTGAGGGCCATGGCAGCAAACGCGGTCGCGGCGTCGCGCATGAACTTTCCGGTGTTGCTTTCCGGGTCTCGTGCCTTGTTGAGGTAGCAGGCCGGCCAGGTCCCGTCCTGCTGGTGGGTGACAAGCCAGTCGGTGGCTCCCTTGAGCGCGGGGTGATCCGCGGCAACACCCGCACGTCGGAGCACCAGCACGATCAGCCCGGTGGCGTAGCCGTCGCTGACGGCCCCTTCAGGGTAAACCCCCTGCGCCTTCCACGGGCTGGCTCCCGCACCCGTCTTGCCCAGTTTCGCGAGGCTCCAGCCGCCATCGGCCTCGCGGCTGTCCAGGAGTTCCGCGATCAACGCCCGCTTGTCGGTCTCCGTCAGAATCGCCGGCAATACGGCGGACGCCCAGAGGCCCATGGCGCGATGGTGGAGCGGCTGCTTGATGTAGTCCGCGTTCAGGTATTTCTTGAGCGCCGCGAGCCTCGACTGGATTTCGGGCTGGTTGCCGTAAGCCTTACCGGCCGACCCGACCGCGATGGCGGCGAGGCAGGCCCCGTAGTAGGCCCCGTCCTTTTCCCACGGGTTCAGGCCAAAATCGAGCCAGAGCCACGCCCCATTCTCCTGCTGCTGTTCCCACAGGTGCCTCAGCGCCTTCCTGGTGGTTGCGTTCAGGACGCCTTTGGACCGGCGGGCATCGTGATTGACCAGGATCAGCGCATTCAGGACAGCCTCGGTCCCGATCGAAGCCTCCTCCTTGTCCGCGTAGTAGGGAATCAAGCGATCCGTGCCGGAGTCTCTCATCGGAAACGATCCGCTCCCAGTTTTGGACCCGCTTCTTCATGGTGTCGATGAGTCGTTGCTCGATCGCGCCGGCGGCTTGTTCCCCCAGGGCATCGCCCAGAGCCGGACGTGCCAGAGCGATGGGCAGCGCGGAGTGGCAGGAGACGCACACTGTCGCCTGCCCCCGGGCTGCCCCGCTCCACGTGAGCCACCACTCAGCCCGTTCGTCCAGGTAGGCAGCCGCCTTCTTCGGGCTCCAGGAGAGCGAATCAGCATCTTCGCTCCGAGCGTGGCTGCCGGAGAGCGTTCCAACCAAGATGCAAGCCAGAAGCGTGAGGCCGGAACTCGGATGCCTATGCACTGGTCCATCCCCCCTGATCGTTTCCCCATGCCGATGGTAACAGGCCCGGGTTCTCGATGAACCTTGAATTCGGCTCTTGTGACAGTAATCTCCCGGCCCTTGGCACGACAAGTCTTCTGGACGTTCTCCATCGGTCGTCCGCCAGGGTAGGGTCATGACGTGATGGTAGGCGGGGACACTGGGAATCCATCGTGCGAACCGGCGCGCCCATGGCGTTTGACCTCGCAGGGCGAGCGCTGGGCCATCTGCGACTTCTGTGAACTGGGCATTCGCGAGATCGCCCTGGCTCTGTGTATCAGTACGGATGCCGTGAGGGTGGCCTTGTGCAAGGCAAGAGCGAGGCTGAAGGAGCTTCTCGGTTTGCCAGCGAACGCCGCGAGGGGCCCGAGGTCATGGCCATCAAGGATGACTAAATAGATCCTCGCCTCTTGGAATGTGGGCCAGCCGCCCTCGGCTGGCTCAGGACGGCCGAGGGCGGCCGTTCCACACTTTCCCTCTTACGGGGAGCTATTTAGCTTCGAGATGAATCGGAGCCGGGGCTCGACCGAGCGATCCGTGCCGTCATGGCAGCGCGGCTCTAGCTGCGATAAACCCCGCCGGACATCACGCCGGCGGAGCGATCGAGCCTGTCTCATGGCCCCTGCTGCGGAACGCGTCCTTGAGCGAACCAAGACTTTCGAGCACGTCGATGGGCACCGCCAGGACCACCGTGTTCGAGGCCGTTGGGCCCAGGCCGTCGATCGTCTGGAGCGTGCGCAACTGCATGGCGCCGGGGCTTTCGGCCATGGTCCGCGCGGCCAGGGCCAGGTTCACGGCGGCCTCCTTGTCGCCCTCGGCCTTGGTGATGGTGGCCCGCTTCTCGCGCTCGGCGGAGGCCTGCCGCGACATCATCTTCTTCAGCTCCTCGGGCATGTCCACGTCCTGGATCCGCAGGCCGGTGACTTCCAGGCCCCAGCCTTTGGTGTCGTTCTCGACGTGGTGCTCGATCGCCTTGGCGATTTCCTCGCGCTCTGTGAGCAGCTGGTCGAGCGTCATCTGGCCGATCACGTCGCGCAGCGAGGTCTGGGCGTACTGCGAGATCACGTAGCGGTAATCCTGCACCATGATGATTGCCTCGGCCGCGTTTCCCACCCGGAAGAAGAGCACGCCGTCGATCGTCACGGGAACATTATCTCGCGTGATGACCTGCTGCTTGGGGATGCTCACCGCCAGCACGCGCGTATCAACCATGCGGATCTGGTCGATGAGCGGAATGATCATGAACAGGCCCGGGCCCTTAATGGTGTGGAACTTGCCCAGGCGGAAGACGACGGCCTTCTCCCACTGCGCGGCCAGCCGGATCGACGACGAGACGACCACGTCGAGGAACAGCCAGCCAAGCGCGAAGAGGAAAGCCATGGCCGCATTCTGCTGGCCCACGACAATCGTGGCCACGCCTCCCAGCAGCAGCAGCACCACGAAGACGAGACCGGAGATGTAGTTGATCATGACCCATGCTCGAGATGTTTGACCAGGCCGCGAGACCGGCCGCGACGATGCGTCCGGAGATGCCTGCGTTGTCTTGCTGGAACATTCGCGGAGCGCGGCGACTTATTTCAGCGCCGGATGCGGATTCCGGCCTCAGGCGATCTCCAGCACCGGTGCTCCCAGGACCTCTGCTTTCGGAGCAACACCCAGACCCGGGGCCGTTGCTGCCGCCATGCGGCCGTTGTGCCTACGCGGGGCGCCCTCGGCGGTGCTCACCGTCACATAGCTGTTGAAATCCGTCGCGGTGAACAGCAACTCGGGCGGCGTGCTGTGGGCCAGATGGGAGATCGCCGCGGTGACGATGTCGCCGCCCCAGCTATCCTCGATGGTCATGGCGATCCCCAGTGAGACACACAGGTCGCGCGCCTGGCGGAGCCTGGTCATGCCGCCCAGCTTGCTGATCTTCAGGTTCACCACATCCATGGCCCGGTCCGCATGGCCGCGCAGCAGGGCATTCAGGCTGTCGATCGACTCGTCGAGCACCAGCGGATGGTCGGTCCGGCGGCGAATTGACAGGCATTCTTCGTAGCTCGCGCAGGGCTGCTCGATATAGACGTCGATATCTCGGACCGCACGCACGACACGCGCCGCGTCGTGCATCAGCCAGCCGGTGTTGGCATCGGCGACGAGCCGGTCGCCGGGCTTCAGCACGCTGGCGACGGACCGGATGCGGGCAATGTCGGCGGCAGGATCTCCGCCCACCTTGAGCTGGAACCGCCGGTAGCCCTGGTCACGATAGCCGGCCACCTTGCTGGCCATTTCCTCGGGCGACTCTTGCGAGATGGCCCGGTAGAGGACGAAGTCGTCCCCGTGGCGGCCCCCCAGGAGCGTGCACACCGGCAGGCCGGCGGCCTGGCCCAGAATGTCCCAGCAGGCCATGTCAATGCCCGACTTGACGTAGGGATGGCCCTTCAGCGCCGCGTCCATGAGCCGGTTCAGCCGCTCCAGTGCCCTGGGGTCCTCGCCGATCAGGTGCGGACCAAGCTCGGCAAGGCCCGCGCGGACGCCCGACGGGTAGGCCGGCAGGTAAGACGGCCCCAGCGGGCAGACCTCGCCATGGCCAACGATTCCCGCATCCGTCTCGACCCGCACGATCGTGCTGTCGAAGACGGTGACAGACTTGCCGCCGGACCAGCGGTAGGAGCCCTCCACCAGAGGCAGCTCAACCCGGTACGCCGTGATGCGACGGATCTTCATGGGCGCTTTGGCTCCGAGAAGTTCATTCAAAAGGGTGGCGAGCCCTGCCCCTGCCCGCCAGCCTGTGAAGGGGGGGTTGCAACCGGCGGTCGAACTGGTTGACCCGCGGGCGGCAAACCAGCCGGGGATCGTCCGGAGGCCGGGGAGGAGACGGCGGACTGTCCGCGTGAGGGAGGGGCAATTCCGGCATCGCTGCCCTGCTGCGCGGGGTCGGGAGTGGTTCCTTCCACGGTCTGCGTGGGGCCCTGCGTGAACCGCACGAGTGTCCCGGGCAAAAGCGCTGTGGACGAGGAGACGATGAGGGAATCGGTCGCCCGCAGTGCGCCGGTCACCTGGAGACGCTCCGAGCCGATCTTGCCGAGCACATCCACCATCACGTTCGTCACGTACTCGTTGCGGAGCACCTGGACCATCGAGGCCGCCGATCCGCCACGCCCCTCCGTGCTCTTCAATGCCTCCCGGGGCACCGTGGCGATGGGCGTGACCGGCAAGTTGGCGCTGCGTACTCGCATGCCGGCCGCCAGCGTACCTTTATCATTCGGGACGATGACCCAGGCCGCGGCATAAGGGGCGGCGAGCTGGCGGAGAGGGGCGTAGCTCTCGGGCAGGGGAAGGATTGACTGGACCTTCGCGGCCTGCTCCTGTTCCTCGACGAAGACCTTCAGGTCGGCCCGATCCGTGGCCGAACGGCGATCGACCGGCACCAGCGCGCAGGCTGGTGATGTCCGAGAGCTCCGCGATGACCGTTCCCTTGAGCACGTACTGGCCGGAGCTGACCGGCAGCGCGGTGATCCGGCCAGCGAATGGTGCTCTCAAGGTCAGGCGGTCCAGGTCCAGCTGGGCCAGCTCCACTTTTGCCTGGGCGGCCTCGAGCTGGGCGGCGTAGACCTCCTTGTAGTTCTGGTTCGAACGGCCGAGGATCTGCTTTTCCTTGGCCTCAGCCTGCGCCAGCTTGAGCCGGGCGAGCGCTTCGGTGCGGTCGAGCTGGGCGACCTCGGCGCCACCACGCAAGACGTTTCCCAGGGGTGCGCTGATCGCACGGATGGTGCCGTCGGCGGGTGCAATCAGAACGACCTTCCGCACCGGGTCCAGCACGGCGACCACCTGGTAGCGCTCCGGCATCGTGAGCTGGATGGGGATACTCTCGATGGTCGCCGATGTGGGCAACGCCTGCGGCCTGGCCGTGCACGCAGCCACCAGCAGCAACCCGATCGCACGCGAAAGCTCGCGCTTCATCATGAACCACCTCATCCGGGGCAGGAGCATCCTCAGGTCATGGCCCACCACACATCCTTTACCCTAAATGCCCCGCCGGGGGCCGTCAACGAGCGGCTCACCCGCGACGATGCGTCCGCAGCCGAGATCCAGGCAAACTCGACGCACAGAGTTGCCAGGTCGGATTTCAGCATCGGCGTGCTCAAAAGCAACGATCCCCAGCCGTTCGGCGACGGGCCGGGGATCGTTGCTCGCGAGGAGTTCTGGGCGTGGCGATCCGATCAGGGGCCGCCGGGACCGGGGCCGGGAACGTCCCTCCCCCCTGTTCCGGCGTCCGTTCCGGCGGAGTTTCCGCGTCCGCCTGCGCCGCTGCCGGCACCGCCCGCACCGCCGCCGCCGGAGGATCCTGCCGTGCCCGGGCCGGCAGCCGCACCACTGTTGCCCCCCGCGGGCGCGGCGGTCGCCCCTGGTCCTGTTCCGGTTCCTCCGCCGGGGACACCGGTCGTCGGTGCCGGCGCGGTGGGCGCGCCCGTGCCCGAGGCAGGCGTTCCCGCGGCGCCGGCACCACTGACGGCACCGCTTCCAGGTGTGCCGTTGCCGTTACCTACCGCCGTTCCCTGCGCGCCTTCGGGCGTTCCCTGCGCTCCGTTCTGCGTGCCGGGAGTGCCGGGAGCCGCGCTGGTACCGTTCGTCGCCGGGGAGACCGGCGCGCCTGCGGCTCGGCGCCTGGCGTCGCGGGCGGCTCGTTGAGATTGCGTCCCTTGCCATAATGGCCGACCGACGTACCGCCCCCGCCCAGGCCGCCACTGCCGAGGCCGCCCACGCTGTTGCGCGTGCCGACGGCACGCAGTCCGCCGAGCCCACCGGTGCCAATGCCGCCCGGTTCGGTGCCGATGCCGCCCGCGCCCCCCGGGCTGGAGCCGATGCCGGCTGTTCCCATGCCGTTGCCGTTGCCTGCCAGGGTGGGCGGGGTGAAGCCATAGCCGCCCTGGAAGGTCTCGCTCAGCCGGAAATAGCCCCGATTCGCACTGTTGAAAAAGGCTGTCGACCTCATGGTCGAGGATCGGAACGAGTAGAACCCATTGGCAAATCCACTTGTAAAACCCCAGTAGCCAATGGCGCTGTGGGGCGTACCGAGTACACCGGGAAGCGGCCCGGTGGGAATCGCCGGCAAGGCGGTCCCCGGGGAGTAGAGCGAGTAATTCAGCGTGATGCCAAGCGGGATGGACGTCGTGCTGTTGAAGCCGGATAGACCGGTCACAGAAGATCCGCTGCCTTCCAGGCCGGGTGTCGTGGTGCTTGCCTGGGTGCTCCCGCCGGAGGACCCCACACCTGCCTGGCTGCCCGGTCCCGTGAGCACGATCTGGTTCGATCCGCCGCCGCCTGAACCCGTGACGGAATTGCTGGTCAGCCCGCCGACGTTTCCTTGCAGAAGCGAGCCCGAAGGTGCGGCGGCTGCGGCCGTTGCCGCACTTGCCACCTGCGCAGCCGGAGCATAGCCCGTCACGAAGGGGCTCGCGGGCGCTTGAAGCACGGCCACATGGGCCGCGGCCGCCTGCACCGCCCCCGGCACACCGGCTCCGCCACCGTTGAGAACGAGCCGGTCTTCCAGAAACGCCTGGCGGACGCATGGCCGAAACGCCATACGTACTCGTTTTCTCTCCTTCATACGTCCCTCGTGTAACAACCAGGACGGCGGGCAGCTCGAAGAAGGTCTCGAACTCGAACCCGCGGGTGCTGTGAATTGAGGAACCTGCTCCGGTTCTATGTAACTTAATAAGCATTCGCCGTGCCAAAAGCCGTTCTCGCGTCGGTCAGAACCGAAGATGCACGCAAATAGAGACGAGCATGTCAGGGTGCGAGACGGTGGCGGACCGGGCGTCTGCGTATGCTCCTCACAGGACATCCCGCTCCATGTACACCCTGCTTCAGGCACAGGCCTTGGTTCCTGCTGACCGCAGCCTGCCGCTCGTGGACGGGCAGGCCGAGAGGATTTCCGGGAGCGCGAGGCTCGTGCCGGATCGCATGTCACGCGGCTCGGCGTAACCCTCGCACCAACCACGGGTGTTTTGAAGTGAGAGTTCCGATGCACAGCGGCGTTCGAGTTCCGCGCATGGGAAGACTCCCAGCCCGATGAGCCCAGGCCGGGAGTCTCTCAACAGATCACGCTCCGGTGCAAACCGGCGGTTCAGAGCCCGCCGCTGCCGATGCCTCCCGTGCCGAGACCCGTGCCCGAGAGCCCGGTCCCAAGGCCTGTCCCCGCGGTTCCGGGCCCCGACGTACCAGAACCCGCGCCAACTGAACCGATGCCGGTTGTCCCCGTTGTGGTACCGGTCGTGGACGTGCCGGTGCCCGTGGTCCCAGCGCCGATGGTTCCCGTTCCGGTGCCTGCTCCTGCTCCTGAGGTCCCCAGGCCCGTTCCCAGTCCGCCGAGACCTGTGCCCGTACCGATGCCTCCCAGCCCGGTTCCAGTGCCTGTACCCACCGCGCCGGTGCCCGTGGTACCGAGGCCGCCCTGACCGGTTCCGGTGCCCAGGCCACCGAGGCCCGTGCCCGTGCCGGTCCCCGCGGCGCCAGTACCCGTGAGTCCCGTTCCGCCAACGCCGGTACCCGTCCCGACGGCTCCCAGACCGGTGCCCGTTACCGTGGCCGTCCCGCTGGTCCCATTGCCGAGACCCGTCGTTCCCGCCCCCGTGGTCCCGATGCCCGTGGTCCCGATGCCCGTCGTGCCTGTGCCCGTGGTCCCTGTGCCCGTGGTGCCCGTGCCCGTGGTCCCTGTGCCCGTGGTGCCCGTGCCGGTGGTCCCGATGCCCGTGGTCCCGGTGCCCGTCGTGCCCGTGCCGGTGGTCCCGATGCCCGTCGTCCCAGTACCCGTGGTCCCAGTCCCGGTGGTGCCGGTGCCGCTGCCCGTTAAGGTCGGTAAGGTGAAGCCGAAGCTCGTGTTCAGGCTGTTGTTCAGGCCATAGAACCCGGAGTTGAAGCCAGTGAAGTACGCTGAGTTGGCCGCTGGCGCGGTGCCGAAGCCGTAGAATCCGTTGCCGAATCCATTGTTGAATCCGGCACCGTAATTACTGTAGGAGTTGCCGAAGATCCCCTGAGTCTGCCCGGTGGGCAGCGTGGGACTACTGCTCGGAGTGAGGCCGAGTGAGGTATTGAGCATGCCGGCAATATTCTGAAATGACGTACTGAACGCGCTCGTGGCTGCTTGCGTGAATCCCGTACTCGTGGCCGGCAGGGCAGAGAGGACCGAATAGAGGCTGGGATCCCCCGACGCGCCGTAAAACGCCTGCTGAAGCTGCTGCGCCAGGCCCGGCTGGACGTTCGAGAGGACCGAGAGATCGCCTGCCAGTTGATAGTTCACAGCGCTCAGCGCGTTCAGGGTCTGGGTCTGAAGCGACTGCTCAAGCTGTGGCGTCGCCGAGGTCGCGCCACCAGGGAAAAGCAGGGCGCTGGCCACCGTGGGGTAGCCCTGCGCCAGGGCGCCGAAGGCATTGGTGAAGTGACTCACCGCCTGCTGCGCCATGTACTGCTGGATGGGCACGATCTGTCCGGTCTGGTCGGTCGCCATCCGGTAGACGGGCGCATTCCTGAGAAAGCTCTCGAACGAGGAGGTCAACCCACTCACTTCGCGGTTGATCACCGAGTTCAGGACCGAGGTCAACCGGGAGGCCGAGGCGTTGAACGCGCCGTAGCCAACGATGCCGTTCAAACGATCGACCAGGCTGACGCCGTTGTTGGCCAGGAAAGCGTCCTGCACGCCGGAGACCAGCGAGCTGGAACCCGGCAGAAGTCCGATCTGGCTGGATACCCGCAGCGTCGTGGCATCCATCGCGCCGATGACCTGGAGCTGAAGGTTATTGAGCTGGGCCGACGATGGCTGGCCGCTGGCGTAGAGCTGGGTGATCTGGCTGCCCAGGTAGCTCTTGAGGTCGTTCGCCGCGGCCTGAAACCGGCTGCTGTAGCTCTGGAAAAGGCTGTAACGAGACGTCACGGAGGACACCGTGGATTGTTGAGTTGATGAAGTCGGCGATGAGACCTGCGATGAAGCGGCGTACGGGCTGATCATGCCGCCCACCTGCGCGTGCGACCTCAGCGCCGCAGCCCGCGCGGCGATCTCGGCGATTGCCGCCGGCACGCCACCGCCGGCCGCGCTGAGAACCGTCCGATCCTCCAAATTAAAGGGATCAGCGCATGGGCGAAAGGCCATGCGATTGCGCTTTCTTTGTTGCATGTCTTCCTCTTGAAGCTCTGGAGAGTCGCGGGGTCTTGCAGCGTGATCTGAAAGGGGCAGGGCCAGCGCACACTAACATGTAGATCCAGTAACGACTTCCATCAAGAAGGTATCGCTCCAACCGCAACTCCGGCGCTTCATCACGACGCTTTGGCGTCCAGGATGCTGTTTGCAGAGCGACAACGCGAAGCGGTTCAGCCACGCGAAATTCTCTCTCAACCGCCGCTCGCGGAGCCGCGATTCGTCCTCGCGAAAGCTCATGTCCAGCGTCCAGTGACAGCTGTTCTCGATACCCCAGTGCCCACGAACGGCTCGGGCGAAGGTTTTCACATCCAGGGCCAGACTGCTGATGTAGTAGCGGACTTCGACAGATTCCTTCCCGTCCCGAAGGCAGCGCGACGTCACCACCCCGATCGACTTCAGTCCCGCCCACAGATCGAAGCCGGGCAGCTCCTTGGGGGCCGGGAGCTGGAGATAGGTTCGCATCTCCTCACGCCCATGTCCACGCTCATTCGTTACATGTTCTTGCGCATCGGAGATGTCTCCATCGAGTTGCTTGTCGATGTAATCGATGACCGCCTGATGCAGCGTCTCTTGGTTCCCCTTCAGCGCCAGCACAAAGTCGGCCTTGCCCTTGATGATCTCCGCTGCGATTGCCTTCTGAGTGCCCATCGCGTCGATGGTGATGATCGCCCCTTTGATGTCCACCAGCCTCAAAAGCTCGGGAATGGCCGTGATTTCGTTCGATTTTTCGTCGCAGGCCACCTGACCCAGCGAGAGGCCGAACTCGCTGGCCCAGACGGTGACCGAATGCAGGGCACCCAGACCGTTCTTGTGGTCGTGGCTGCGTCGCACCGTCTTGCCGTCCACAGCCAGGATGGGTTGCTCCACGCCGGTCGCCGCGATCGCCGCCGTACGCAACGACTGCAACCAACTGGCAAAGCAGGCCTGGAAGGCGGCCGGCTTCAGCATCATGAGGACGCGGCGGAAGACATCCTTGCGCGGCACGCCGTTGGGCAACTCGAGCACCTGAAGGAGAAGCTCCTGCTTCAGGGATGCCCAGCGCGCGATCGCGGTTGGCCCGGCGGCACCGGCGAGCACCGCCAGCAAGGCGATAACCAGTACACTGACCAGGGGATGTCGCTGATTGATGGTCGAGCGTGGATCCTCCAATTGCTGAAAGTGGGCCACAACCTCATCCAAAGAGACACGTCGATGATCTGCCATGGCGGATTCTCCGTGTGCCGGGAGCGATGTCACACACGGAGAGGTATACAAATAAACGGCACAAAGCGCAACCCCTACATCCTACCAAGCCTGCCTAAAGTGCCGCGCTGGCCCTGCTGAAAGGGGAGCCCGCGTGATGGTCAGGATCACTGGCAGCCGGCCACAGCGGCCGTGGCCATCCCTCGAACGCACGCCGCGTGCCGCTGGCATACCACTTCTCAAGATTTGAAGCCAATAACATGCGAGGCATCCGGAGAGGCTGCCCTGCGCCATGGGTCCGATTCCCTTGGCATACGCGCAAGTAAAGTGAGAATGCGGCTTCCCTTGCAGGGTATGGTTCCTGCCCATCGGTTCATCCAGAACGTACGTCGACGCTTACTGGCATTCGCGTTCGCCTACCGGTACGATCGGCAATGGAAACCGGTCGCTGACGTGCGATGCGCCGGACGGGAGGCGGGCCATTCCGGAAAAGGTGGTGAACATGGCGAGCGAAGGTTTGACGAGGCGCGGGTTCGTGGAAGCAGTGGGAGTGTCCGCGGGCGCCGTTTCGGCCCTGGGGGCGCCGGCGGTTCGCGCCGGGGCCTGGGCTGCCGACAAGGTCCGGCTGGGTATCATTGGCTCGGGCAGCCGCGGAGGCCAGTTGCTCGACTCATTCCTGCCCCAGGCCGACGTGGAGCTGGTCGCAATTGCCGACGTGGACGACCGGCACGCCGGCGAGACCGCGGAACGCGTGAAGAAAGAGAAGGGGAATACCCCCGAGACCGCACGCGATTATCGTGGCATGCTCGATCGCAAGGATATTGACGCGGTGATCATTGCCACTCCGGATCACTGGCACGCCCTGCCGGCGATCCAGGCGGTGATGGCAGGCAAGGATGTCTACGTGGAAAAGCCGGTCGGCCACAACGTCGCCGAGGGCAAGGCCATGCTTGCCGCGGCGCGGAAATACAACAAGATCATGGCTGTGGGTACGCAGCAGCGATCGTCCACTCACTTCCAGAGAGCCGTCGAGATCGTGCGCTCGGGGAAGCTTGGCAAGGTTTTCTGGGTGCAGACCTGGAATTACGAGAACATCAGCCCGACAGGAATGGGCCGGTATCCGGACAGTGAGGCGCCCTCGTACGTCGATTACGATCGCTGGCTGGGTCCCGCGCCCAAGCGGGCCTTCAATCCGAACCGGTTCCACCTGCTCTTCCGCTGGTTCTTCGACTACGCCGGCGGCATGATGAGCGACTGGGGCGTGCATCTCAACGACATCGTCCTCTGGGCGCTCGATGCCAAAGGGCCTCAGACGGTCTCGTCCACCGGCGG
Source organism: uncultured Planctomycetaceae bacterium (assembly GCA_963833985.1). Classification (GTDB taxonomy): domain Bacteria; phylum Planctomycetota; class Planctomycetia; order Isosphaerales; family Isosphaeraceae; genus Aquisphaera. The sequence goes on along the minus strand of CAWIAD010000001.1, from coordinate 1,488,726 downwards.
CATCTTCACCACCGACGATGACCGGGACACGCCCGACACACTCCAGGTCATTTATGAGTTCCCCGGCACCACGCTGACCTACTCGATGCGCAAGGGCAACGGCCTGCGCTTCAACGGCCATGATTACGGCATCCTCTTCTGCGGCACCGACGGCAGCCTGATGCTGGACCGCAGCGGATTCGAGGTCATTCCCGACCACACCGTCCTGCCCTACGGCATCAAGCTCGTGCACGGCGACCGCCCGGTGCGCAAGATCGATCTCAAGCCCGAAAAGGCCGGTGGAGTTGACGGGCAGAATGCCCATGTCCGCAATTTCCTGGACTGTCTCAGGAGTCGCGCCCGGCCCACGAGCGACATCGAGATCGCCCATCGTTCCACCAACACGTGCCATCTGGGCAACATTGCCCTCAAGGTTGGACGCAAGCTCGCCTGGGACGTCGAAACCGAGACGTTCAAGCACGATCTCGAAGCCAACAATCTGCTGGCTCGGGAAGCTCGTCAGGGATTCGAACTGCCGAAGATCTAGAATCTTTGATAGATACCAGGCTCCTCCGGAAAGGCCGGTCAGAAGCATGACGAAACGCTTTGCTGGTCAAATCGTGCGTCTGATCGGCCTTGCCGTCGAGGTCCTCGGTATCCTGGCGCAGGCCCTGCGATCCGGTACCGATTCCCACGGGGCACCGCTTCCCGGCCACTTTTCCTCCAGACAGATCTGGACGGGCGTGGGGGCTGGCTTCGTGATGTGGCTGGTGGGCACCATCCTCATCTACTGGCCAACATTGCCCGCCAAGCCCCGCCCGCGCGGGAACAGATAAGCCAGCCTGGACCGAGCCTGACCACGAGTCGGCCTCCTCAAATCGTCCCGGCTCCCGTGTCTCGGCTCCCGTTTTTCCTTGAAACTCAGATGGCCGGAACCGGGGGTTTCGGGTAGAAATCGCTTCCCTTCAAGCTTCATTTCGCCCGCGCGCGGGGCCCTGTCGGCTCCAGCCGTGGAATGGGAGGCGCAGGTTGACGGCGAACCATGGCCGGGCGGATTTCGGTCCCGGGCCGTTCTCGGATACGGGCTCACGTGTTCCAGGTCCGCACTTGCGGCCCTCCCATGCTCATACCATGCGTGACCACTGTGCGCATCGCTCGTGGCATCGCGGCCTGCGGTACGGAGCCAGCCACCGGCCGTTGACGCAGCTTGTGATCTGCGGAGGAATGTACCGGGCGTGCTCGACCTGGCAGTATGCCGTCGTCGCTCATCTCCTCGAGCACCATCTCGGCGGCCGACGGCTTGGCTATCTCACCGGAGCCGCTTACACGGCGCAGGCGGCCCGGTGCTCCGGACCAGACGGCCAGGCCGACCACCGGCCCCGGTGGGCCGTGCTCAAGTCACACGAGGGCGACCGGCACTTCACCCGCATGCTCGCCTCCGGAGAAGCACTGGCCGTCTACGCGTATCGCGACATTCGCGATGTCGTCTGCTCGCTCGGCCACAAGCAAAGCCTGACGTCTTCTGAGCTGATCCGCCGGGGCATGATCCACCAGATCCTGGCCAATGACCGCTTCTGGCGAGCCCAGCCCCGGGTGCTCATCCAGCGCTACGAGGAACTCATCCTCGATCCGGTCACGGCCGTGGTTCAGCTCGCGCGCCATCTGGGTCTTGGCGTCACGCGCCGACAGGCTGCCCAGATCGCCGAGGAGTACTCCTGGGACTCGAACCGGGCGCGGATCGAGACGCTGCGGCGTCGCCTGGTCACCGCTGGAATCGACCTGAACGCGCCCTCGAACCACCAGATCTGCGATCCGGTCACTCTCCTGCACTGGAACCACCTGCGTCCCGGCGGCAGCGTCTGCTGGCGGACCGATTTCGCGCCGGGAGATCTGGCCCTGCTGGAAGGTCTTTGCGGAAAGTGGCTTCGCGCCAACGGCTATAGCGCGTCAGGATGCCAGCGGCACACGCCTAGCGGCACGGCCGCGGACAGTCCTCTGCCCCATCAGCACAGCCGCCTGATTCTCGCCACCGGGAAGGCCAGCTACTTGCTCCGTCATCTCAGGTCAAGCTCAACCCTGCCTGCCCGCCGGCTCCAGCGCTTCTGCTCGGCCGTCGGCGTGGTACTGCGGCTCGTGGTTCCTCCAAAAGGTCACCGGCAGCCGATCCACGGCCGTTCAGGACGGGCCGCAGCGAGCCCGGGCGGCAGCCGGCAGGCGGTGGTTGCGCCCGGCCCGGTCAGCCAGGCCGTGCTTCCCTTTGCCGTGACCGGGGAACCGGCGCTGTAGCCTGTTCCATCAGGCTATTTGGCAGTGAGCCAGGGGCTGCGGGGATATTCCTGCCGCAGGCGCTGGGCGTACTCATCAGCACGGCCGTCTTGCTTGAGCTGGCGGAACAACTTCTCGATCTGGAAGAGCGCCCGGGGATGCTCCAGCTTGTCCTTGCCATACAGCAGGTCGGTGTGCAGGTAGGCGAGCAGGGCATCCTTGGGGCGATTGTCCGCCCGCAGGCAATCACCCAGGGTGTTGTACGCGGCGGACTCGGCCGCGATGTCCTCGGCGGGAGCGGCCGCGATGACCTGACGCACAAGGCTCTCGGCCTCCTTGTATTTCTTCAGGCCGGCCAGGCTCTCGGCCTTCGCCAACCGCGCCTCGCGCTGGCCGGCCGAGCGATCGGGGAACGTTGCGATCAACCGGTCCAGCTCGGCGACGGCCTCGTCATGCTTTCCCTGCTTGGCAAGCACCTTGGCCCGCAGAACGCCCGCCCGTTCGGCGGCCCTTGGCAACCTGGCCAGGGCGGCGATGGTGGCTTCCGCGCCCGTGTAATCGCCCATGTTCAACTGGAGCCGGGCCAGGTCCTCGCGTGCGGGAATGATGTGCCGGCTGGTCGGATGATCCCGCACGAACCGGGCCAGGTGGTCCCTGGCGTCCCGTGCGCGTTCGGGCTCGACGAGTGCCAGGTCGGCGAGCGCCGCGGCCTCGCGGTACTGGGCCGTTTGTGTGACATACGGTTTATCGCCGGCCTCGCCCGCGGCTTTCTTGAAGAGCGCTGCCGCCTCGGCGAGCTGTCCTGCGGCCTCGCGCGTCTCGGCGAGCTGCAAGGTCGCCGGCTGGCCGTCATAGCGGATGGAGACGATCTGATCGGTCGGAACCGTCGTCGTACTCGATCCCAGCTTGACCACCACCTCGCTCGGCGATTCCGACTGCACCTGCCCGCGCACCCTGCCGCCGATGGCCTGTTTGACCGTGGATCCCGGCACCAGCATCACCTCGTCGGCTCGTGCCGCACCCGCCAGCAGGAGCGCAGCCACGAGGGCGAAGCCCGGCATCCGTGTTTGCACGCAAAGAATAACTCTGAAGTGTGATGTCATGTTTCTGACTTCCATCCCGGCCATCCGGTCGCAACGACCGATTCCGAAGCGTCTCCCCACACGTCCCTCCGCCCATTGCCCACAACCCGCTATTTCATACTGCTGAGCAACTTTTGATATCGTGCGAGCATCTCCGGACTGCCAACGCCGGGGTTGAGCCGCATGATGCCGTTGAGGATCTGGCGCGCCTTGACGTCGGCCTTTTGCTGGTGCATGCAGTAGGCCGCGTGATACCAGGCGTCGAAGTACGATACGGGCCGCGGCCGTGTCCGGGAGAGCTTCTGCGCCAGGTCTTGCCAGTGCGCCAGCGCCGCGGACCATTCACCCTGGCCGGCCTTCGCCTGGGATTCCAGCAGCATCCCCCGGGCGACCAGCGGGTCCAGGTATCGCGGATACTGGGAGAGCAATTCATCCACCAGCGAGGCCGCCTCATCCAGCTTCTTCCGATCCTTGAGCCCCTGAAGCCGCAGCGCGTCGGCCAGCTTCAGCTTGGTGCGCATCAGGCGGTCCTTTCCCCCGCTGCCCAGAAAGGCGGGGTCGGCAGCGTCGGCGATCACCGTGCGCAGCACCTTCTCGGCCTCGGCAGCCGCATCCAGAGTCAGCAGCGACTCCGCGGCCCACTGTAGCAGCTCGAACGTCTGCGCCGCCTTGCTCTCGCTGAGCGCGATGAGGAACTGCTTGTACGTCGTCTGGACGCGGTTCAGCGCCGTGCTGTTCTTCGAGGCGCGGAGCCGTTCCACCTCGCGCTCCAGCAGCTTGCCCAGCTTCGAGTAGAGCGAGCCACGGGTGGCTGAAGCACCGGTCTGCTCGAGCGCTTTCATGGTGCTGATGGCCGGCTCCACCTGCCCCGTGTTGACCTGGGCCAGCAAGGTGGCTTCCAGCAGGTGGGAGTAGGCCGCGCCCGTTTTCGAGGTCTGCGCACGATTGATCGGGTCAAGCAGCTTGAGGGCGTCAGCCGGCTTGCCGGTCTCGGTGAGGGCCACGGCAAGGTCCGCGGCGTTACCCACCAGGCCGGCATCGTTACGCCCTGCGCCGGCGGTCTCACGGGCCTTGAGGCTCTTCTCCAGGATGTCGATGGCAATGGCTGCCTCGGCGGCCGCCTTGTCCTTGTCGCCACGGCGGTCGAGCAGCCGGCTCTTGCCCCAATGAGCGGCCCCCAGGCGCGTCTGAGCCTCGATCTTCTTGGGAGATCGGTCACGCACCGCCGTGAACTGCGCGATGGCCTCATCGTACTGGCCACGGCCCTGGTGAATCATCCCCAGGTTGATGTGCGCGTCGTCCGCCTGCTCGCGGTCGGGCCAGGTCTCCGCGGTGTACCTGGCCAGGTCAATGAGCCGCTCCAGATCGCTGCCGCGGTCGATCTCAGTATAGGTATTGTAGGCATCGGCCAGGGCCTGCATGCCGATCTCCGCCGCCTTGGTCGAGAGACCGCCCTGAGGATAGCGCCGGGCGAGGTGCTCGGCCAGGACGTCGGATTCGTAGAACTGCTTGTTCATGTAGTAGCAGAACGAGAGGTTGTAGCGCGAGCGGTTCAGCTTGTCGACGTCGCGGCCGGATTCCGCCTTGGTACCGGCGGCCTTGAGCAGCGTGATGGCTCGCTCCCACTCACGAGAGGCAATGGATTCGTCGGCCTGGTTCACGGCGTCGTCGTAGGACATCCGGGCCAGTTCCTCGGTGCGGGCAGCCGCCGTCGGCTTGTACTTCTTCAGCAGGGCGAGTGCCTCGTTCTTGTACGGCGAGGTGTAGCGGACGACCTGCGAGACCGCGTCCACGATTCGCTTGCCGGCCTGCTGGCGCTCGGCCTTCTCGGTGGCGGGAGTCAGCTGGGCATCAATATTCTTGGCCAGCTCCAGCAGCACGCCCAGCCCCTCCTGGGATCGCCGCTCCTCGCGGCGGGAATACTTCTCGAGCCAGCGAACCGCCTCATCCGCCGCCAGCGCATGATCCTTGCGCTTCGCCAGGGCGACGATGTGAAAGTACCCCACGAACCGCTGGAGCGGCCGCAGCACCGGGTCGGGCTGCTCGAGCAGGGACTTGTAGATGCCGATGGCCTCGCCAATCTTGCCCTCTTCCTCGTAGCACTTGGCCTGCCACATCTGCGCGGTGAGGCCGGCCATCTGCGTCCGGTAGTCCTTGTAAAGACCGTCGAACTGCTTCTCCGCCGTCTCCAGCTGGGCTTTCCGCTCGCCGGAGCCGGCGGGAAGCGTCTGGGCCAGCTCATAGATGCTCACGGCTTGCTGAAGTTTGGCATCCAGCAGTGCGGAATAGATTTTCGTACGCTCCTCGAGCCGCGGATCGCCCTTGGGAATGAAACCGGAAAAGCTCTTGTACGACGTGTCCAGTTGCGCGACCGCCCGGGCGAAGGCCTCGCGGGCCTGCGAGAACGCGGCGCGTGCCTCGCCCCGCCGGGCCGATTTCTGGGCCGGATCCTGCGCGTCGTCGGCCAGCAGCAGCGCCAGATGGCCACGCTGCACGAGCATCCGTGCCTCCTGCACCATCGCCTCACGCGCCAGCGAGTGGTTCGGATTCGCCTTGATGAAGCTCTCGAGCTTCAATCGCGCCTGTTCCAGCAGCTCGCGGCCATGCATCAGATCGCCCGTCTTGGCGGCCTCGTCGATCTCGGTGCGCCCTTCCTCGTAATCAAGGACGGCAGTGACCTCCGCGGGCAAGCCTGACTCGTGCCGCAACGCTTCAATGTACTGGAGGGCCAGCTCGTGCAGCCCGTGGTCGCGGAGCTCCCGGACGAACCTGAGTGCGGTGCGGGGATCCTCCCCGGCCCGCGCCACGCTCCATGGACCGCCAGGACCGCAGAGACCAGCCAGGACCAATGCAAGCGGCACGATCAGACGGCGCAACATGTCAGTCTCCGCGGACTTCACGGGTTCGTGATCATCGGCCTCATCTCACTCTAGGGCGAGCGGATTGGGCTCGTCAAGCCGGCGAATCGCGGCACCCGGCCTGAGAGCCGTGCCCTCGGGACGGGCTTGCGGACGCTCGGCCCGCACGCCACCATGGCAGAAGCTCGGGGCCGCGACTTCGCCCCGACGGCTGCGCTGAGAATGCCGGGAACCGAGGTGAAACGACGGTGTCGCGCTACTTCAAGTACAAGTCCAGCCAGCCCCTGCGGGATGACGCACACCGGCTTGGCCTGACGATCGAGCTGGATGACGACCTGGCGCCGCTGCGCCGGCCGCTCATCGTGGGCGGACGGAAGATCGGCAATCGATTGGCGATCCAGCCGATGGAAGGGTGCGACGCCAACCCCGACGGCACCCCCGGCGAGCTCACCCTGAGGCGCTACCAGCGGTTCGGAGCGGGGGGCGCCAAGCTGATCTGGGGCGAGGCCTGCGCCGTGGTCCCGGAGGCCAGGGCCAATCCGCGACAGCTCGTGATCAACGAGGGAACGGCCCCCGCGCTGGCCGGAATCGTCACGGCATGCCGCCAGGCCCACCTCGCAGCCTGCGGATCGGACGACGACCTGCTGATCGGCCTGCAACTGACCCATTCTGGCCGCTATTCCTACCCCCGGCCCATCCTCGCCCAGCACGATCCCTTGCTGGATGCGCGGACGGTCCTCGATCGCACCACAGGCGCCACGGCGTCCGCGGACACACCCCTGCTCGACGATGGCGCCCTGGACCGGCTGCTCGACCACTACGCGGAAGCCGCTCGCCTGGCCTACCGTATCGGCTTCGACTTCGTCGACCTGAAGCAATGCCACCGGTACCTGCTCAACGAGCTGCTGGCCGCGCGGACGAGGCCCGGCAAGTACGGCGGCTCCCTCGAAAACCGCACGCGGTGGATCTGTACGCTCGTGGCACGACTGCGCGACGAGAACCCCGGCCGGATCATCGCCACCCGGCTCAACGTCCATGACGGTTTGCCGTACACGAAGGGGCCAAGCGGCGTGGGCGTGCCCGCGCCTGCGGCCGGGCCGGTTCTGTCCTGCTGGGGCGGGCGCGACGATCATCCATCCGAGCCCGACCTGGCCGAGCCAGTCGCCCTGGTCGGCAAGCTCCGCGCTCTCGGGCTCTCGCTTCTGAACGTGACACTGGGCAACCCCTATGCCAGCCCGCACCTTCTGAGACCGTTCGAGTACCCTCCGCCAGACGGCTACGAGACCCCCGAGCATCCCCTCATCGGCGTGGACCGGCATTTCCGGCTGACGGCGGAAGTCCAGATGGCCTACCCGGACCTGGCCGTGGTCGGTTCCGGCTATAGCTGGCTGCAAGCATTCGCTCCCCAGGCCGGCGCCGCGAACCTGCGGACGGGACGCGCCACTCTGGTGGGCATTGGACGGGGCGCTCTCTCGCAACCCGATATGGCTCGCTCGATCATGACCGGGAAAAGTCTCGACTCCAGACGCCTCTGCCGCACCTTCAGCTATTGCACGGCGCTCATGCGCTCCAAGCATAATGAGCTGGGCCAGTTCCCCACTGGCTGCCCTCCCTTCGATAAGGACGTGTACGGACCGATCTGGCAGGAAGCCCAGCGAGATGACTCGACTCCGTGACCACGGGACCACTGTTCTTTCCGGGCGCGATCACTGGCCGATTGCCGCTTTTATTCAGTATACGATCTGATGGCACGACCCATGGCCGCAAGGTGGATCCATGAGGGAAGGAGATTTGGGCAAGATACTCCTGAGAAGCGCGGCATCAGCACTTGTTGTCGCGGCCGGAGTCCTTCTGACGGCGACACTTCGGGCGGGCGACGAGCCTTCCAACCTGTCGGCCCGAGGGGGGCTCGAGGTCGGGGTCGACGTCGTGCTCGCCGAGCCCGGTGCGCTGCTGCTCGACGGCGACCGGAAGATCTCCAGCCGGGGCAGGCGCGTCTTCAGGGTCGAGCGGCTGGGCAATGGCTACGTCGACGTCTCGGCCGAGGACGGAATGATTCGCGGCTGGGTGGAGCGCGACCGGGTCTTGCCGCTGGAGCAAGCCGCCGACTATTTCAGCGGCAAGATCAATGCGAACCCGAAGGATGCCCAGGCTTACCAGGCGCGAGCGTGTGTCTGGCTGGAACAGCACCAGTGGGACCGCGCCCTGGCCGACATCGACGCGGCGATCAGGCTGGCACCCAGGGAAGCCAGGAACCATCACCTGCGCGGCGTCGCACTGGCCGGCAAGCAGCAGCACCAGCCGGCCATTGCCGCATTCTCGGAATCGATCCGGCTTGATCCGAATATGGCCGTGGCCTATCGCGACCGCGGGCTGGCCTGGGACGCGCGCAGGTTCTTCGAGAATGCCTTCGACGACCTGACGGAAGCCATCCGCCGAGATCCTGAGAACATGTCGCTGGTGATGACGCGGGCGAAGGTCTGCTCGATCCACGGCCGGCACAACCAGGCCATGGCCGACTACGCGTTGGTCTTGCAGCAGCGTCCCAACGACCCGGCCGTTTACATGGCGCGTGGCGAGGCGTTCCTGCTCGACCTCCAGTCGGGTGCGGCCATCGCCGAGTTCACCAGGGCCCATGAGCTGGACCCGAACGACGCCATGCCGCTGGTGCTCCGCGCCAGGGCCTGGAAGAAGCGGGCCGAGTACGCTCGCGCCATCGATGACGACGCCGAGGCAATCCGCGTGGAAGCGGATGACCCCACCCCGCGGAGAGAGCTCGCGTGGCTGCTGGCCACCTGCCGCAACCCGGCCTTCCGCGACGGTCCCAGGGGCGTGCGGGAAGGCACGATGGCCTGCGAGCTGACCCACTGGAACAGCCCCGATTGCCTGGACGCCCTGGCCGCCGCCTGTGCCGAGGCCGGCGATTACGCCTCCGCCGCGAAGTGGGAAACGCGTGCCGTCCAGCTCACCCCGCGCACCGACAAGTCCGCACGAACCTATCGAGTCCGCCAGGCCATGTTCGAGCTGCGGCATCCCTACCGGGACTGACCGGAACCCCGTTTGCGTGACCTTCGCATCCTGGGTGCGCTGACCACCCGGTGTTGCCTCGCGGCACCTGGCCTGCCGCCCTTCTCAGAGCACGCTCAGCGGCCCGCGGGTGACGCCGTACTGGTTGCTGGCCTTCAACTCGCGCCAGAGCGTGCGCGGGTCCCCCTGGCCCAGGAGCGCAGCGCGGTACAGTCCGATGGTCCGCTCCACCTGTTCGGCCGGATCATCGAGAAACTCGATCCGCAGGTGTCGTGCACCGTGGGCGATGAGCCGTGGCAGGAACTCGGCCGCGGTCTGGGGAACGGCGTTGAACAGGGTATTGCGGCAGCCGACATCGGCCTTGAGCGGATGCTCCACTCCCACGCGGTCGCGCAGCTTCACGTCGTGGACGTCGCAGGGCCGGCCGCAGTTCGTGTGATCGGTGCCGGCAGACAGGAACGCGCAGAAGACGCAATGCTCCATGTGGAACATGGGGATATGCTGATGGATCACCAGCTCGATCCAGTCTGGCGGGACGGCGTCGATCAGGTCGAAAAGCTGGGCGGCATTGAGGTCGTACGAGGCCGTCACGCGCAGCGCTCCTCGCTCCTTCAGAAGCTGGACGGACAGCGGGTTGGCGGCGTTGAGCGAGAAATCGGCCACCATCGGGATCGACCGCCTGGCGCAATGGTCGAGCCCGCCGGCGTTGCGCACCAGCAGGCCGTCGGACCCCTGCTTCGCCAGGTATCCAAACAGGTTGGCCTCGAACGGTTTCTCGATCCGCGGCGTCGCCAGAAAGACTGCCGCGCCGCCGCGACGGGCCACGGAGACGGCCTGGGCATACTTTTTGATATCCTGGAAATCGGCATAGATGCTGCCAATGCCCTGGCCAATCGCCGCTTCCATCTGGTCGATCCGGCGACACAGTACCGTGAGCTCCGGGGCACCGGCGGCCGACGATTGCGCCGCCTCGTGGCGCTGCCTCTGCCGCTCCTGGAGGAGGGGTGCCAGCAGCACGGGAAGAACGGGCTCCACGGCCAGGGTCCGGCCGGGAGCCATCGCGGCCGCACGTTCGAGCCGGCTCACGAGGTCCCGGCGCACCTGGTTGAGCAGGCTCCTGGGTATCATGGGCTGACCGGTGATGGTCGCATCCAGCCGGCGTAGCCGGTAGATCGTGCCGCCCAGCCGGCCAAGCTGGTCGCGCAGGAGCGAGACATCGGCGGGCTGTGACCGTGCCACGGCCAGCCGTTCGCCGCAGCGCGTTTCGGCCCGATGCCCCAGGTCCGTGGTCGCCACGATTTCCAGGGCTTCCCCCGTCTCGGCGTGAACGGCCATGTCCACGTCGACCAGGCGGGTCGGCGGTCCCTCGAACGAGCGCCGTAGCCGGGCCGAGAGCGCCGGGTCGTCGGTCTTCCAGACGCCCTGGCCGGCAATGACCTGGCTGAGGTCGATGGCGTCGCGGCCGAAGCGCAGCTCGACGCGGCCCCGGGATTGCTCGAAGACCTCGTAAACGCGCCCGCCCTGCTCGAGCCCCGCGCCGGTCTCGTCACCGTCGAACACGACCCCGTCGCCTGGCTTGATCGTGGTCTCGCAAACGAGCCGCACGCCCGACCGCGTGATTGATTCCACCCGGCCGACGAAGACCCCGCGCTTCTTGGCGTAATCGCCGCGGACCAGCACCTTGTGGTTGTTGCCGTCAAGGAAGCCGTGGCTGAACCCGCGCGAGAACGAAAGCTGCATCTCCTCGACATCGCGCGGGGTGAACGCGACAGGCTGCCCGGCCCATGCCGCGTCAATGGCCTGGCGGTAGTGCCGCGTGATATTGGCGACGTACTCGGCGGACTTGAGACGGCCCTCGATCTTCAAACTGTGCACGCCCAGCTCGATCAGCCGGGGAACCAGGTCGTAGGCTGCCAGGTCCTGCGGGCTCAGCAGATACTGCGTCTTGCCCAGGTCAACGCGCTGGCCATCGCAAACGATCTCGTAGGGCATGCGGCAGGCCTGGGCGCACTCGCCGCGGTTGGCCGACCGGCCGCCCAGCGCCTCGCTGGTCAGGCACTGGCCGGAATACGCCACGCAGAGAGCCCCATGGACAAAGACCTCGACAGGTAAGCACGCCTGGCTGCGAATCTTGTGAACCTCTTCGAGGGACAGCTCGCGTGCCAGGATCACCCGCGCAGCCCAGCTCGGCGGCAAGGCGGATCCCTTCACCGCTGGTGATCGACATCTGGGTCGAGGCGTGCATCTCCAGGTGGGGCGTGACCGCACGGATCAGCCTGGCGAGCCCCAGGTCCTGGATGATCACGGCGTCGACGCCGGCCTCGGCCAGCTCTCGTACGGTCTGCTCCACCTGCTCGAGCTCGCCGGGAAAGACCAGCGTGTTGAGAGTGACATACCCGCGGACCCCTCGGCGATGGAGCAAGGCCATCACCTCGTCAAGCTCGGCCCCGTCGAAGTTCGCCGCCCGGATCCGCGCATTGTGACGCCGCAGCCCGAAGTAAACCGCATCGGCACCGTTCTCCACGGCCGCGAGCAGGCACGTCCGGTCGCCCGCCGGCGAGAGCAACTCCGGCTTCTGAGACGACGAAAGTCTTCGCTCCGCCAGGCTGTCGTCCACCTCGCTCCGCACTTCTTGCTCCAGGGCACCCTCGTTCACCATGGCTCGCTTTCTGAAGGCCGTGAAGCTTCCCGCGGGATTGCGCACCGGGCTCCGCCACCGACCGCTGGCGGCGGCCCGGCCGGAGAGATCTCTGGTCCCCCTCGTCATGGCCATACTTCTGCTCGGTACGGCCGATTGTCAAGCCAGCCTCGCATCGCGGCTCGCCAGGCACGCCCGTTTCCCATGTGACCACAGAAAGCGGAATCACAGGGATCAGACCGCTGGAACGGACGTACCGCCGAGGAGCCTCACCCGCTGACGTCAAGCCTCGCCCGTGGGACAAGATTCCGTTCTTGTCTCTTCAATGATCCTTTCATTTTTCTATTTAAGCGACAGGATGGGCATCTTGTCCCACGCGGCCGGAACCGGTGAAACCTGTCCCAGCGGCCGGAGCTCATGGTACTGGCTTCCGGACGGCATCCCGCGCTCGCCTTGCTCGATTCCTTACAATGATTTCTTGACGCTCGCCTGTTCTCAAGGTAGAAAGATTCACGAAAGCCGTGTCGCACGTTCCGGATCGACCGTCGCGCTCCCGCCTGAAGCATGCCCCTGTTGCAAACTCACGGAATGGGCCGGCAAACACCAGGGTAGACGTTCCATTGAGTCAACGCCACCACAAGCCATCGCATGACGAACTCATCACCGCGCTCGGGACGTGTGCGCTCCTGCTCGCGCTGGTGCTGGGGTCCGTGGTCGTGCACGATCATCGTTCGGCTGGCCTGGCCGCGCAGGCTGCCGCGGACCTGGCCCTGGAATCGGCTGCCGCGGCTTCTCAGTTCGAGAGCCTGCCGATCAATGGCTTTTGGGAGAACGCGTCACCGGCGGAAGGATGCGAGAATCTCGAGGAAAACCCTTGTGCGTTTCCTCCCAGGATCGGCAACGCGGGACTTGACCTGCTCGACCACCTGAACGCCGCTTCCAGTCCGCGTATTGCCCCTCTGGCTCGAATCCTGGTCAGCCGGCCACGACGCTGTTGATCCTGGCTGACCGTCCCAATCAGTGCGACCGGCCGGCACGAGCGTTGCCCGTGGAAGCTCCATGCTCCTGCCACCGGACGAACGCTCGCATCACTCCAGTCACGAGTTGACGGGATGACAATCCCGCACATGAGTCACCGACGGTGATCCGCTGGAAGTGCATGTTCATGAGCCCGCGGTGAGAAAAACTTGATCCCTCGTGGAGAATCGTCGGGTGGGTCGAGCAAGGATGCCAGACCCACCTCGACACCTTTCGCCTTCGTGCACGTCGCCCGGACCGATCCGGCGCGCGATCGGGGGAGCGGAGAAGCTCGACGAAGGCTACCCGGGTGGTCTTCCGCCCGCGCTCGCCGTTCAGCGGATCATGGCCGTGACGCGATCAAACTCTTCCTGCGAGTTGTAATCGATGATGATTTGCCCGCGCCCCTGCGTTCGCGCCCGGATCAGCACCGTGGTGCCGAACCGCTGGTGCAGGTGCTGTTCCAGCTCCAGCACGTGGGGCGGCCTGGCATCGGTCTGGTGGGCCGGATCACGGCGGATGCGCGGCCGGGCTGGAGTGGGGATGCCGGTGGCGACAAGGGCCTCGGTCTGGCGCACCGACAGGCTCTCGGCGATGATCCGCCGGCAGGCGGCGCGCTGGGTGTCGGCGTCGGGCAGGCCCAGCAGCGCGCGGGCGTGGCCCGGGGTGACCTCGCTGTCACGCACGGCAGCCAGCACCTCGTCGGGCAACTCGAGCAGGCGGATCAAGTTCGACAGGGTCGACCGATCCAGGCCCAGCCGCCCCGCCAGCTCTTCTTGCGTACCGCCATAGCGGCCCAGGTAGTCGCGAAAGGCCGTGGCCTTGTCGACGGCGTTCAGGTCCTCGCGCTGAAGGTTCTCCACCATGGCCAGCTCGAAAACGCGCTGGTCGTCCAGGTCCATCACCCGCGCGGGAATCTCGTGGAGCTGGGCTTCAATGCTGGCCCGCAGCCTGCGCTCGCCGGCGATGAGCTGGAAGCGCTCGCCGACCGAGCGCACCAGGATGGGCTGTAGCATGCCGTGCTGCCGCAGCGAGTCGGCCAGGCTGGCAATCTCCGCCGCGGGGAAATGCCGGCGCGGCTGGTAAGGGTTGGGGTCAATCTGGTCGACCGCGACGTGCATCAGCTCGGAGCCCTCGAACGAGCCCGGCTCGAAGCCACCCTCCTCACGTCCTAGCAGGGCTTCCAGTCCACGTCCCAAACGTCGCTTATTCACGGTCGATGACCTCCATGACGAGTTCCGTGTACGCCCGCGCACCACGGGCCCGGGGCGCGTACTCAAGCACGCTCAGCCCGTGGCTGGGGGCCTCGCTGATGCTCACGTCGCGCGGGATCAGTGTTTCGAAGACCGTTTCATCGAAATACTGTCGGACCTCGCCGGCCACCTCGTTAGCCAACTCCAGGCTGGGATCGTACATCGTCAGGACAATGCCCCCAATCTCCAAACGATGGTTATCTTTTGACTTCGTCTGCCTGGCAAGCTCGATGATCTGGGAAAGCCCTTCCATGGCGAAGTACTCGCACTGGATCGGGATATAAATCTGGTGAGATGATCCTAAAGCGGCGCGTGTGAGCTGACCCGTCGAGGGGGGACAGTCGATGAACACGTAGTCGAACTGGCCGAGCTCACCGGCGAGCTGTTGCCGCAGCGTCGACGCGCGCTGCCGGTTCGATGCCGAGAGTGCGTCGGCGTCGGCGAGACTCTGAGATCCGGGCAGAACGAAAAGCCGCGGTTGCGACGTCTCGACCACGCTCTCGGCCAGCGCCTTGCCCGCCAGCAAGGGATGACGCTGGGCCGGCTCAACACCCAGTCCGCTGGTGGCGTTGCATTGCGGGTCGACGTCGACCACAAGCGCCCTGCGACCGGACTTCGCCAGTCCGGCAGCGATGTTGATGGCCGACGTGGTCTTGCCCACGCCCCCTTTTTGGTTGGCCACGCTGATGATCCTGGCCATCGTCTTCACCCTCCATGGCGCACCCTCCGTACCGCTGGCCTGTTCGCCGCGGAACTTCGCGGATGGTAGGCACTCGACCAGAGAGTGTAAAGAACAAGTTGCATGCGCCCAGGCCACGGCCGAAAAGCTCCCCCCAGCGCACCCGGACGCCGCGAATCCTCCGGAGTGCCGGAACCCTTGGCCCCACCGGAACAGTGGCAAATTGGGTTCGTTCTCGGCCCGATCGCACCCCGCTCGATGAACCTTAGTCCTTTATTGCCAATGGTTTGGATTGGGAATCCTGATTGGGTTCGTTGTCGGTTTTGCGCGTGACAACCCGGCCTGATCCACACTATCGTTCCAGCATTCCCCCGGGCGGCCAGGGTGGCCGGGCCCTGCGCTCGTGCCGTCGCACCGGCGCTCTTTCTCCCGTCGCTTGTCGGCCTCACGGCGGGGAACGTTTGGGTTCGTTCTCGGGCCTCGCGCATCGAAGCCATCGGACGCTACTCCTTTCCTGGTTATCACTTACATGCCGTTTTTCCGTTTTTTCAATGGCTTCGTTGCGTGAGTTTTGCGCTCTGTCCGTCCCACGCACCGCCTCTGCCGGCCGGCAAGAGAGCGGAACCAGCGCGCCGCCGGG
This sequence comes from uncultured Planctomycetaceae bacterium, assembly GCA_963833985.1. Taxonomy (GTDB): domain Bacteria; phylum Planctomycetota; class Planctomycetia; order Isosphaerales; family Isosphaeraceae; genus Aquisphaera. Next base: position 1,473,288 of record CAWIAD010000001.1, on the reverse strand, counting down.
CCGGCACGCTGGTCCATCCATCCACCGAATTGTCAAAGAGTCGTCGGGCACGATCGGCTCGCGGGCCGAAGCGTGCACGTCATGCGATCTCATGCTCTGCCGTCATATTGAGTTTACGGCGGAAATGCCGGCGATATCGCGACCACGCCGGCGATTGAGGTTCTCCCATCGGCACAGGGCGGTTGGCCACGCGTGCAGCCAGCCGACTGGCTGGAGCGCCTGGGCTTCACGGGCGCAGGCCCTCCTTTCCTGACTCTGCACTGTCCTGGTTCCGACCTCATCTTTGACCGGAGCCCCGTCTGCCCATGAGCGGCACGTCGTCCGTCGGGTCGTACCGGTCGTGGTTGCGGTCGCACCCTGTTACTCGATCGGGGATAATGAGACCGCCGTGCAACGACTCTGCCCTTCGACTGCCTGTGGAGACCGGCTGGACGAACGTCCGGCGCCGGTGCTGATCCGGTTCCCTATCTTCGCACCGTGTCGCAGGCGGCACGTCCTGTCACCGGCCTCGGGCTGGCCGGAGGATCATTGATGCGTGAACTGGCACCGAACCTCTGGCAACTGGACGGCTTTCCTCCCCATGCGATCAACGTTTACCTCATCGGTGACGTCCTCATCGACGCGGCGACGCGCTGGTCCAGCAGCCGGATTCTTCATCAACTCGGTGGCCGCAAGCTGTCAATGCTTGCCCTCACCCACGTTCATCCCGACCACCAGGGCTGTGCCCGCGTGGTCTGCGAGCGGTATTCCATCCCCCTGGCGTGCCATGCGGCCGATGTGCCCACGATGCAGGGAGAGCAACCGATGCAGCCGGATAACCCCTTCATGCGGACCACCTCACGCCTCATGGCCGGTCCGGCGCACCCCGTCGCCCATGTTTTGCAGGAGGGTGAAGAGGTGGCTGGTTTCCGTGTGGTTCACGCACCGGGGCATACGCCTGGACACGTCATCCTGTTCCGGGAGTCCGATCGGGTCGCCGTCATCGGTGACGTACTGAACGGCATGAACCTGGTGACCGCCTGGCCGGGGTTACACGAGCCGCCTGCCTTCTTCTGTACCGACGTGAAGGAAAACCGCCGCTCGATCCGCAGGTTGGCGGAGCTGCGACCGAGCCTTCTCTGCTTCGGGCACGGACCGCCGCTGAACGACATGAACAAGTTCGACCGTTTCCTGAAACGGGTGGATACCGGGGCGACATAGTGGCATCGCTGCAAGGCTGGGGATCAAGCGGAAGCCGCCACCCGTTCCCGTCCCAGGCCTAGCAGAAAAAAGCCCACGCCAGGGCTTGACGCTCTCTGATATGGGAGGCGTCGCACATGACACGTCCTGAAGCACTTACTAGCGGTGTCGGGATCCCTCCAGGTACAGGGCGGTGAGCGTCGAGTCCGAGAGCCGGATGCCTGAACTGGGCGCGTCCGGTTCAACTTCGCTCGACCTCCAGGGGGGGTGCCTGTCCCGTAGTCGCAGGCTCAATCATGCGAGATGCTCCGGCCGTCCCGCCGTGAGCCGGGCGAGGCTGGGGCGCGGTGCTCCTTCCGGAGCGGATGTTCGGAACAGTCCCACGACCGCTGAGCGTACGTGGGAGACGGACACGGCCTGGAGCGGTCGGGGTCGGCGGCTTGCACGCAGCACGCATGCTGGGTATGTATGGTACACCGCCGCGGTCGCTGGCGGTTCCGTGCTTCTCTCGAGGTCGAGAAGACCCTCAGGCCCTGGAGTTGACCATGAAGCAGATCATCGACATCGAAGGTGTTGGCGAGGTCTACGCCCAGAAACTACAGGACGCTGGCATCAAGAGCGTTGAACAGCTTCTCCAGGAGGGCGCCACGCCCAGGGGCGCGACCAGCTCGCCGAGAAAACGGGCATTTCCGGAGCACTGATCCTGCGCTGGGTGAACCACGCCGACCTGATCCGGATCGTGGGCGTGGCCCAGCAGTTCTCGGAGCTGCTGGAAGCCTCCGGGGTGGACTCCGTCCCCGAGCTGGCCCAGCGCGTGGCCGCCAACCTGCATGCGAAGATGGCCGAGGTCAACGAGCAGAAGAAGCTGGTGCGGCAGATCCCGTCGGAAAGCCAGATCGCCGGGTGGATCGAACAGTGCAAGAACCTGCCGCGGATGGTCTTTCACTGAGCTGACGGCCTGTCGGTGCGAGCGTCCGCGGCCGGCGATGCACGCTTTGCTGCCCCGGCACGCCGGCGCTCGTCGAACCAGCGTCCCAGGAATGCGCCAATCCATGCGAAGCCGATTGCCAGTGCCATCCGGCTGATCTCGACAAAGTTGCCCACGCGGACCTGCCTGGCGGCCAGGCTTTCGACGGAGATCGGAACGGGAGCGCCCGAGGCACTCGCGCTGCTGGCAATCGCAGGCGTTGGCAGAATCTGGTCGGCCGCGTCGCGCAGGCCTGCCGTGAGGTCATGGCCCAGCGGCCCTCCGACCCAGTCCCAATCCACCAGCACCAGGTAGACGACGCCGAAGAGGGCGAACCCGAGGCAGAACGCGTGCTCCGCATCGCGCAGCAGGAAGGCGCCCAGCACCGCGGCCAGCAGGAGGCCGAGCGTGGCGGTCGCGGCCGCCGAGGTCCAGAAGCTGCTAGCCGAGATCACGCCTGTGATGCCCAGGGCGATCACGGCGATCAGTCCCATGAGGCTCGCCAGCGAGAGTTGAGGCTTGCCCACGGGGTGACCCTCCGCGCAACGCCCGCGACACGGTCATTCCACGACGACGGCATGAGGACGGACTGCCGCGGCCTTCAGTCCCCCAGCGTGTCGCCGTTGGACGAGTCGGCGCCCAGTGACAGTCCCTTGTAGAGCCGCCTGCCCAGGCTCTGCTGGAATGGCGTCCAGTTCGAGTCGCGGCTGGGGTCGTCGCGGATCTCGCGGCTGAACGCGTGGATCTTGGCGTCGAAGTTGTCGAGGTAATGGAGCGCCACGGCCTCGAGCGTCATGGGCAGCTTGGGGCTGCCGAACTCGTAGGCGCCATGGTGGCTGACAATCATGTGCTTGAGCCGGAGCAAGAGCTCGGGCGGGAAGGGCTCGCCGGTGAGCTTCTCGGTGCGGTTGACCTTTTCCCGGAGCATCTCCACGCCCATCACCAGGTGACCCACAAGCTGGCCCTCGTCCGTGTAGGCGAAGGCGCGGTCGTAGGAGAGCTCGTCCACCTTGCCGATGTCGTGCAGGAAGATGCCGGTGAGCAGCAGGTCGCGATCGATCTCGGGATAGAGGTCAATTATCCGGTCGGCGATGTTGAGCAGGGCGACCACGTGCTCCAGCAGCCCGCCCTGATAGGCGTGATGGTTCTTGATGCCCCCGGGTGCCGCGGTGAATTTGCGAACGAATTCGTCGTCGATCAGGAAGCATTCGATGAGCGCGCGCAGGTGCGGCTTGTTCATCGTCAGCACCAGCTCGCGCAGGCGGGCCATCAGCTTGGCCGCGTTTTGAGAGCTCTGGGGGAGGAAGTCCTCGGACTCGACGCGGGTCGGGTCGAGCACGTCGATATGGGTGAGGATGACCTGGAGCGAGCCCTGGAAGATCTGGGTCTTGCCGCGCACCCGCAGGTAATCGCCGGGCTCGAAGGAGCGCGCCAGCTCTTCCGAGGCGTTCCAGAGCCGCGCGCCCACGCTGCCCGTCTTGTCGCGGAGCTCGAGCTGGAGATAAAGGTTGCCCTGCCGGTTGGCTCGTAACTGCTTGTCGGCGACCAGGTAAGACTCGTCAACCGAATCACCGTGGGTTAGCTGGTTCACGTAACGGCGGCTCATGCGGCGAATCGATTCGGTGCGAGAGTACGGGAAGAGAAGAGCCGGGCCGACTGGCCCACAAGCGGCCGATTGTAGGAAGATGCCAAGTGCGCGGTCAAGGGAGCCGCGGGCGTTTCCACGGCCCGATCGCCCGGACGCCCGCATCGCGGAAATGGCCAGCCAAGCCGATCCGCGGAAGTCTCTGGACAGGATTGCCGTTCGCTTGCACGGGGCAGAGAGCCAGGCCCGGCCGCTCTCCTCGTGGCATACGATTCCAATCGTGCCAGGCATCTCTTGTGGGGTACGATTCCAATCGTGCCATTCCTGGTCCGTCAGATCGAAGAAGTGACACGATTGGAATCGTGTTCCAGAAAGAGGGCCTCCCGGTCATCCAGGATCGCATCGATCGGCTCAATGCCTGTCAGGAACGATTGCGAACTTGCCAGGGCCGGCCCGATTTCCGCGACGAGATAACTGGTCGAGCGCCCCTTCGAGGACTTCATTAGCGACGCCTGCTCCGCGCTCAGTAGTTGCCGACGTTCACCAGGCCGACAGGGACTCCGTCGGGCGTGTTGGGGAACTGCGGAACCGGGCTTGCCGGTGTGGAGACCACCCCGGCGGCGGGCAGTCCGGAGGCTGAGGCACTGACCGTGCGAATCGAGCTCCAGCCGGTTGGCCGGCAGTGAAAGCTGGTTGAGAGTATTGTAGGGATCGATGACCACGCCCAGGTAGTACGTGCTCGGGCTGGTGGGCAGGGTCACCGCCGCGCCGGTGTAGGTCTCCACGTTGTTGCCGGGTGTCACGTTGTTACTGTAGAGGCTCGACTGGTAGAGCCGGGAATGCCGGCGCACGCTGCTCTTGACCGGCGCACTCGACTGGCCGGGAATGCCCGCGGGCAAGGTGTAAAGCCCCACGATCGAGCTTCCGAGGTTGAAATCGGGGCTCGTCGAGGCCACCAGGGCCACCTGCACTGGCCCCTGCGTGCTCGTGTTCGCGGTGCCCAGGTTGGTGATCTGGAACGTCGGGGCCACGGTGTCGCCGGGCTGCAAGTTGGAAGGCAAGTCCAGTGCGGTGGTTCGCAGCTCGGGCAACGCCTGCGAGATGAACCGCACCGGTAAAGGTGCGCTCATGTTATTATTATAATTCGATTCCACGACCGCCTGATTCTGGTTCGTCACCAGGCGGATGTAGTAAATGCCCGAAGCGCGGAAGCCCGCGGGTTGCGAGGGGAGCGTGAGCGGCACGCTGATCTGGTTCACATCGTTCTGGCCCAGGGCCGGGGCCGTGACCGTGCCGATCTCGATCGCTCCGGCCATGGAGCGGGGCCGCGGCGCCAGGTAGACCTGCACCTGGCTGGCCCCCGCGCTCGCCTGGCTGGGGACCCAGAATGGAGGCACGATGGTGCCGGTGGGACCGGTGGTGACCTCGGAGGCGGGCACCAGCGAGAGCGGCTCGACCATGGTGCTCGTGCCGGTGTTCTGAAGTGTCACCTGGACCTGGTAGCTGCTTCCCCAGGCGGCAACCGGGGCGGCCTGGCCGGAGATCTTCAGCTCGGCCAGCGAGTATCCCAGCGAGGAATAGGCCAGCAGTTGCCGCCCCTCGAGCGCCTCCAGGGCGGCCAGGTTCATCCGGCGTCGGGCGCGACGATCAAGACGGGCGCGAAGGGTTAGCCAAGGCAACACCGAACACCTCCCTGCGGCCGAAGGGCCCACGGTCTCTCCGCGTGCGTGGGAGAGCCGGCCTGGGCTCCCAACCCATGACACGGTTGAAACGTCGACAGACATTTATACCACCAGCAGACGTCGCCCGACCCGCCCTTCCGCGTCGATTCGTCCGTGCGCGGGATCAGCGAACTCTGGAACTAGGTTTCGTCCTCCGTCAGGCTTCAGGTTGGAGCCAATTGCCGAATCTCGAGCACCCGTGGTCCTCCTGGGAACGACGTGACTGACGCATCAAACAACCGGCCTCTAGCGGCTCTGCGGATTGCAGCAGGGAGCGGGCTGTGGTTCAATGAAACGAGACCCTTCGGAGGCAAATGCCGATGGCCGCGTCCAGGACGGGCTCCCGCTGGCGTCAACGGTTCAGGTTCCGGCTGGGAACACTCCTGGCGCTGGTGGCACTCTCGGCGCTCATGGCCTGGGGCTACGTGCTCAAGGGTCGCTGGGACAACGTTCAGCGTGCCTCGCAGCGCGTGCAATGGGCGCGCCGCCTGTTCCAGAAAGGCTACGTCTCGCAGGCGGTGCTCCGCTCAGAGGAAGCCGAGCTCCGGCGTGCACGGTTTCGACTCGGCATGTGACCGGCACCAGTGGGTTTGGCCTCCGCGCATGACGTCTCCGCGCGGTGCCCCGGCCCTGACTTTTTTCGATTTCCAGATTTAGGTTCTCCAGCGTCCTCTCGCCGAACGTCGCCCCCAAGACGGAGACAGGATCATGCCGCGGTGCAGCCTACTCGTCGCGTTCACGCTCGGAATATGCCTGAGCCATGGTCCCGGTGCCCTGGGGCAGGCTGGCGCCGTGCAGGGGCATCCAGCGCGCGACTCTCAAGCCGTCAAGCCGACCGGGCCGGCGGCACAGAAGGCAGATGCCCTGCTCCACAATTACACAGCCCGCATGGAAAAGGAAATCGAGCAGTCACGGGGCGAGGTGGAGCGCCTGCGGAGCGAACTCCACGAACTCATCGACCTGCGGTTCGAGATGGAAGCGGCGATTGCGGAGATGCGTGCCGACCTGGCCGCAAAAGGCGTCTACAGCGCAGAGCCCGTCGTCAGGGAATGGCCGGCCGACCAGGAGAAAAAGCAACCCGAGCAGCGCCCCAGGATGACGCAGCTCACGTGGCAGCACGACCTCTTTTACGGGCTCGGCAGCGCCCTGCCCAAGGAGCCTACCGCGCAGGAGAAGGAGCAGCTCCGGCGGCTGGCTCCGCGTGCCGAGCTCAAGAAACTGGCACAGCGGCTGCGGATCGAGGTGGAGCAAACCCGGACCGAGGTCGATGAACTTGCGTACAAGCTGCTCGAGCTGCGGCAAGGGATTCCGAACTCCCGAGACGGGTTCGGCGGCGGCATGATGGGCATGGGTGGCATGAACCGTGAGTGGTTCGGTTCCATGGCCAGCCCGGGCGGCATGATGTGAGCGCGGTTCTGAGGCGGTGGAAGATGGCTTTTCACGAGCCTGCGCGGCGGCGCCCGACGCTTTTCTGAAGAAACCGAGAACTTCGGGGCCCCCAGATACGAAGAGAAGGAGGGCCGGGCGGCCGGTAGCGATCCGGGGCATCGGCCTATCATGGCCGACTGGCGTCGTTTTCAACATCCGTGCCTTGCCGGACGGCCTTGTCCAGCAATCGGTTCACGGCTAAGATCAACTCAGCGGACAAGTTTGGTCGTCTGGACCATTCGCCCTTCATTTCAGGAACAGAACCACATGCCACGGTTAGCATTTCGTCCACTGACGCTGATTGCCGTGCTGGCCCTCATGGCGGCCGTGGTGGCGGCGCAAGCCCCGATGCCGACCAATGAAGACCAGGAGACGGCCAAGACCGTGGTGAACCTGCTCGAGCAAGGGCACATGGCGCGGCCGATCATCGACGACGAAATCGCCGTGAAGTGGTGCAACAATTTCCTGAAGGACCTCGACCCTCAGAAGTTTTACTTTCTGAAGGCCGACATCGAGGAATTCAAGAAAGAGGCCAAGAACCTCGACGACCAGATCCGTGAGGGGAACATCGACTTCGCCCGCCGCGTCTTCGAGCGATTCCTCCAGCGCAACGACGAGCGCTACAAGACGGTGCAAGAGCTGCTGAAGCAGAAGTTCGACTTCACGGCGGATGAGTACCTCACCGACGACCCGGACAAGATCGACTACCCGGTCGACAAGAAAGAGGCCGACGAGCGGTGGCGCAAGAAGATCAAGCTCGACCTGCTGCAATTACGGGTCGACAAGACGGACGAGGCCGAGGCGCTTCGCAAACTCTCCGTGCGTTACAAGGACCGCAACCGGATGTTCCACCAGTTCGATTCAAGCGAGCTGCTGGAGGTCTATCTCTCGAGCCTGACCCGCACCTTCGATCCGCACTCGTCGTACCTGAGCGCGAAGAACCTGGAGGACATGCTCAACCAGCAGCTTCACCTCTCGCTGGAGGGCATCGGCGCCTCGCTGCGATCCGAGGATGGCTATGCCGTGGTCGCCGAGGTGGTGCCCGGAATGGCTGCCGACAAGGACGGCCGGCTCCAGCCGGAAGACAAGATCGTGGGCATCCAGCAGCCCAACGGCGAGGAAGTCGACCTCATCGAGAAGAAGCTCAGCGACGTGGTCCGCTACATCCGCGGGCCCCGCGGCACGAAGGTCCGCATCATCGTGCAGCCGTCCGGCACCAAGGACCGCAAGGTCTACGAGCTGACGCGCGAGCGCATCGAGCTCAAGGAGCAGCACGCCAAGGGGAAGATGCTCGAGACGAAGATCAACGGCAAGGAACTGAAGATCGGCGTCATCAGCTTGCCGGCCTTTTATGGTGACACGATGGCCATCCTTCGCGGCGACCCGAACGCCGTGAGCGCCACGGCCGACTGCCGCAAGATCCTGGGCGAGTTCAAGGCCGCGGGTGCTGATGCGGTGGTGGTTGACCTGCGCGACAACGGCGGCGGGCTGCTCGAGGAAGCCAAGACGCTCTCCGGCCTGTTCATCGATACGGGGCCGGTGGTGCAGGTGAAGGAAGTGTTCGGTATCCGCCCGCTCGCCGACGACGACCAGGGGACAGCCTGGGACGGCCCCCTGGTGGTGCTCATCAACAAGCTCAGCGCCAGTGCTTCGGAGATCTTCGCCGGCGTGATCAAGGACTATGGCCGCGGCCTGATCATCGGTGACAGCAGCACCTTCGGCAAGGGAACCGTGCAGAGCATCGTCCAGATTGGCGACCACACCCGGCGGCGCGATCGCAAGAATCACGGGGCCCTCAAGCTCACCATCCAGCAGTTCTACCGCGCCAACGGCGAGAGCACCCAGATTCACGGCGTCACCCCGCACGTTCACCTTCCCTCCATCCGCGAGAACTTCGACCTGGGTGAGGGGAAAATGGACAACGCACTGAAGTTCGACAAGGTGGCCGAGCTGCCCCACGACAATTACCACAAGGTCTCGCCCGAGCTGGTCACCCTGCTCAAGGAGCGGTCAGACCAGCGCCGCAAGGGCGATCCCAAGTTCCAGAAGCTCGACGAACGCATCAAGCAATTCCTCGATCGCAAGGCTCGCCACTCGATCGCTCTGAACGAGGCCAAGTTCAAGTCTGAATATGCCCCCGAGGACGACGACCCGCTGCATGCCGAGGAGGAGAAGGCCAAGAAGGACCTGAAAAAGAAGAAGTTCATCGAGCGTGAAGTCTGGTCGTCGGACTATTACAACGACGAGGTCGTCCGCATCATTGGCGACTACCTCACGCTCGGCTCCAAGGTCCTTGCTGCCAACCCGGTGAAATCGGACGTCGTGAACCCGTGAGCCCGTTGCCGCGGAGATGACAGGGTGATTTTCAAGGGGGCCGATTCAGGTCCCCGATCAAGCAGCTCATCGAAGCGCCGGACATTCATGTCCGGCGTTTTCGTTTCAGGCCGCCCGTTTGTCGCCCTGGTGATTGCCCCAGCACCAGGGGCTGACGGTGCCTCCGCGGTCGCCCTTGCCCCGCTTCTCGTGCGCCTGGCGTATAGGTATGTCCCTCGTTCCCACGCTCCCGCGTGGGAATGCCGTCTGCGACGCTCTGCGTCGATTGGGCCCGTGCTGCGGCTGGGAAATCCATGGGACGCTGAGCGTCCCGACCGGTGTTCCCACGCAGAGCGTGGGAACAAGTTTGTCGACACCTCTCGCCCCCTTGTCCGTTAACGCCAATTCAACGGTATCGTCCTGATGGTCCGCCCTGGAGATCGCACTCACCCCTGGATGGCGTTGGTACGGCCCAGCGCGATATCGAAATCACCGACGGCGGGAACCAGCATCGCCAGCAGTGCGAAACCGTAGACTCCCATGCTGAAGAGAAAGGCAGCCAGGAAATCGGCATGGATCAGGCTGATGATGCAGTAAAAGGTCCAGAATGGCGTGAGCAGCGAGACCAGCGCGATGGCCCGCGAAGGGTTCTTGGCGCCGAGTGAGCCGAAGAGGGCCACGCTGCCGGCGCCGATGAAGATCATGAAGCTCAGGAGCTGGCGTCCGAACTCGCGATCGCTGAGGATGATCAGATAGGCGCAGAGCAGGATGCCCACCATCAGGAAGAACATCGTGCCCAGACTGTTGGCGACCGCGGAGCGGCTGCTGGTGTAGGTGATTGCCGAGTGCAGGCCGAGCATCGCGGAAAAGTGGCACATCAGCAGGTAATCGACCAGGAAGAAGACCGCGTTCTCGCCCGTGAGCCAGCCGGACCACCACAGGTAGACTGCGGCGATGGCCGGGAGCAGGACCATCTCCTTGGCGTTGTAGAGAATCCCGTAGAGCTTGCCGTAGATGAAGTCCCCCGGGGAGAGCTCGGTCACCAGCAGCAGGTCGAGTGCACCGGTATCGCGTTCGCTGGTGAGCGCGGTCACCCCCTGGGCATTGACGAGCAACAGGCTGAGAATGGCCAGTCCCGAGGGAATCAGGCAGAGGGAGGTGCCCAGGGGGTTCTCCATGCCATGAGCGAGGTTAATGAAGAAGCCCGCTCCCAGAGCGAACAGCAGGACGTAGCAGCCCTTGATGATCAGCGGCTTGGTGCCGTAGGCGCGGGTCATCAGCTCGCGCCAGAGGATGGGATTGGCCCAGGGACGGCGATAAGATCTTGCGGCCGGGGCCACGCGGCGATGGGTCCGCCGGGGTACATGCAGACCCGTGGTGGAGCCCGCGGATCCGTCGAGTGCGCCGGCGGCGTCCGCGCCATCGCCAGATACCCCATCGAACTCACGGCCTGAACCGCCCAGAGATCGCGCGTGCCGCCCAACCTCCGGTTCTCGCCCACCGGCAGCACCCACCGTGGCCGGCAGCTCGGCGTAGGCGGCGTTCTCCTCGACCTCGACGAGCGTCTCGACGGTCTCGATCTCCGTCTCCTCGGCCGTCTCCCGGGGCTCGTTTCCTCCGGGGTTCCAGACTCGCAGCATCCGGGTGGCGAAGGCGACGATGAGCGTGGCGAAGGTGAGGCGGACACCGACGTACACCAGGCTCGACGCGCGCACTACGCCCGTGACCTGGTCAGCGCGCGGATACAGGAGCGCGATCATGGCGCGGTAGGGGTTGAGGACTTCCTTGACCGGCACCCCCATGAATTCAAGGGTCGGAAAGTTCACCGAGAAGAGCTCCACACCCACCACCGAGAAGACCACCATGAGGATGGTCAGCGAGATCGACTGGAACGTGCGATCGCGCCAGAGGGCGATGAGCAGGCCCATCGCCCCTCCCGCCATGCCCGAGGCGGCGGTCACGGCGAACAGGTTGACGACCTGGCCGAACGAGATGCCGCCCAGCAGCGCGCAGATGGACAGGAGGCCCACGCTGGCTCCCAGGATGATGAGGATGTTCAGCAGCCCGGCGACGAGCTTGCCGACGACGATCTCGGTGTCGCTCAGGCTCGTCATGAGCAGCAGGTTGAAGGTACGCCTGTCCTTCTCGTAAGACACGGCCGCCGCCGTGAACAGCGGCGCGAAGAAGAGCATGAGGGTGAGCTGGAGCAGCGCGAAGGCCACGTACAGCACGCTGCCGAACCGCGCCAGCACGCCGACTTCACGCACGTCTTGCCAGCCGATGATGAGCTGCCAGGCCGTCCAGAGGAGGATGAACAAAAGACACGAAAAGGAGGCGCGCGACAGGTAGTAACGCCAGGGGCGAGGGGTCGTTACCAGTTCCCGAGCGATGATCGGTCCAGCGAACAAAGGTCCGTCCTCCCAGATTGGGCATGCAAACAGGCGGGAGTCTTCAGAGAGCTTGCAACGAGGTTCCAGTTATTTCCGAGTGAGAGACGGACCGGGACAGCGAAAGCACGCCTGCCCGGCTCCGTGGCTTCCAGACCTTCTCGATCAATCGACCAGCCGGTGATTGGCCGGGAACGCACAGTCGTCGAGACCCCCGGCGCGGCCTGACTGATCGATCCATCCAGTTTAGCAGGCGATACAAGGGCTCACCAAGTGGAGTTGCCGGCGCCCCCTCTGATGCTTACCGGCGCGGAGTGCCGCTTTACCAGCACCCGTGCGTCGCATGGATCTCGCGGATGCAATGCGGGTCTGCGGGTCCCAGGCATCGAACTCCGGGTTGACCGCTTTTCCGGGCATCCGTATGCTGCGCCTGGTACGACCACGCGTCCACGTCAAAACCCTCCCGTTCGGCATACCGTTTTCATTCAGCCGTGTGCGGGTCGTTTCCCATCACTCTGTCCCTTCCAGGTAGATGGGTTCTTCGATGTTCAAAACGCTCACCAGGCGGCTTATCCGGATCGGCATGCTTTTCTGCGTCGGCGTTTCCATTCCGTCGGTCATCTGGCTGTCCCTGACCTACCAGCCCGCCTATTATCGGTCGATCATCAGCCTTCCCCGGGACCAGCGCGAGCTGAAGGCGAAGCATTTCGTGGCGCAGAGCTTGCAACTGCGCAACGACATTTGCAACGAGCCCACATGGGAGGCTGTTTTTTCCGATCAGGAGGTCAACGCCTGGCTTGCTCAGGACCTGGTCACCCACTTCGCGGACCAGTTGCCTCCAGAAGTGCACGACCCGCGGGTGCTCTTCGAGACCAACCGCGTGATTCTGGCCTTCCAGCTCGACAAGGGAGGCATCCAGTCGGTCATTTCGGTCGTTGCGCGGCCCCGCGTCCCACAGGGCAATACCGTCGAGCTGACCCTGGAGAAGATCCGCGCGGGGATTCTTCCGGTGCCGGCCGACAACGTCCTGGACCGGATCATCGATCACGCCCGCCATCATGGCGTGGACGTTCAGTGGTGGCGGCGTGACGGCTATCCGGTGGTGGTCCTGCGCTACACGCCGAATCTCACGCGCGACGACGTCCAGTTGCAGGAGATGGACATCCGCACCGGTCAGATCCGCCTGGCGGGCCGGTCCGATCGAACCAAGGGCGCCTTCTATCTCCCCAGGCTGCCCTCGCGCAAGGTGCTTCAATCCACCTTCCCAAGGCGAAACGTCCACATGGAAGACCCGTCGTTCGAGACGGTCCCCTCGGGCGACCGGTACAGGTCCACCTCGCCCACGAGCTGAGCGCCGGCGAGCCGCACGAGAACCCGCTGCTCGCTCCACCGCAGCGCGCAGGTAGACGCCCTCGGCAACGCGCTTGACCGTTCCGCGCCCGCGTGAGATCGGCCCCTGGTACGTCAGGTAGATGAGCCGGTGATCAGGCAGGGACCGGGCCGGCAGCTCCATCCCCGGCACGATCGGCGCATCGATCGCCCAGGTCCGCAGTGCCTGACCGCTCTCGAGCATGAAGTCCCAGTGAGTTCCCTTCCAGGTGTGCTCGAGCACCACGAACCGGCCCTCGTCTCTGTGCCTTTCCATTCTCAACGCCTCGACCGAATTCGGCAATCGTAGTAAGCTTACGGAACGGCCAGGACTTCTTCGCGAATCAGGCGAGGCTGCCGCTTGAGCGCACCATGGCTACCCGGTCCGGCGGAAATCCGGCCCTGCCCGAGTTCCATTTCGACGGCCATTCCAAGGAGCGATCCCGCGTGACTCCCAAAGAAGTACTGGCCCAGATCCGCCAGCGCGACGTCTCCACCGTGGACTTCCGGTTCATGGACTTTCCCGGGGTCTGGCAACACTTCTCGATCCCGGCCGACACCCTGACCGAGGAGACCTTCGAGGAAGGCATCGCGTTCGACGGATCGAGCGTGGTGGGCTGGCGTGCGATCAACGAGGCGGACCTGCTGGTGGTTCCGCAGCCGGAGACCGCGCTGGTGGACCCGTTCACGGCCCTGCCCACCCTGACGATGATCTGCAATATCCATGACCCGATCACCCATCAGGACTATACCAGGGACCCCAGGAACATCGCTCGCAAGGCCGTCAGCTACATGCGGAGCACGGGTCTGGCGGAGCGTTGCTTGCTGGCGCCCGAGCTCGAATTCTTCGTCTTCGACGACGTCCGATTCGATCAGCGCGAGCACGAGGCCTTCTATCATGTCGACTCCGCGGAGGGGGCCTGGAACCGCGGACGGGTCGAGCGTCCCAACCTCGGCTACAAGCCGGGCTCAGGGCTGGGCTACTTCCCCTGCCCTCCCACGGATAGCCTGGCGAATCTGCGCTCCGAGATGGCGCGCTGCATGGCCGATTGCGGCATCAAGACCAGCGCCCATTTTCACGAGGTCGCCACCGGCGGCCAGTGCGAGATTGACCTCAATCCGCAAGACCTGGTGGAAAGCGCCGATCAGGTGATGATGGCGCGGTACATCATTCGCAACGTGGCGCGGAACAGCGGCAAGACGGCCACATTCATGCCCAAGCCGCTCTGGGGCGACAACGGTTCGGGGCTGCATACGCATCTGACGCTCTGGAAGGGCGATGATCCGCTCCTGGCCGGCCATAGCTACGGCGGCATGAGCGACAACGGATTGCACGCCATCGGCGGCCTGCTCAAGCACGCGCATGCCCTCTGCGCGTTCGCAAACCCCACCACGAACAGCTACAAGCGGCTGGTCGAGGGCTTCGAGGCCCCGACCAAGATCTCGTACAGCCGGCGCAACCGAGCGGCCATCATCCGCATTCCCGTCGGCAGCGCCAGCCCGCGCAGCCGCAGGATCGAGTACCGCTGTCCCGACGGTGCGGCCAACCCGTACCTGCTGTTCTCGGCCATGCTCATGGCGATGCTCGACGGCATCCAGAACAAGATCCGCCCCGGCGACCCGCTCGACAAGGACATCTACGACCTCGAGCCCGAGGAACTGGAGAAGGTACCCACCACACCGCATTCGCTCGACGCCTCGCTGGACGCCCTCAGCGCAGATCATGATTTCCTGCTGCGCGGCGACGTCTTCACGTCGGACGTGATCGACACCTGGATCTGGTACAAGCAGACCTACGAGATCGAGGCCCTGCGGGTCCGCCCGCACCCCTACGAGTTCTCACTTTACTATGACGTCTAGAGCGGTTTTCACTCGGATCGCAGACTGACACCGGGGGGCAGGCATTCCTGCCTGCCGGAGCATGTCTGCCCTGGCAGACAGGAATGTCGGTCCCCCACTTTCCAAACTCAGAAAATCCCTGCAACCCGTCAGAGAACCGTCCTGGTTCTGGTGTAACGAAGTGCCTGGGGGCGGGGCGTCTGCCCGGGTGGAATCACGCCGGGCGTATGGACTCGACGGAATCGACGCCGAGCGGCGCGGAGGCAGGGCCGGCTTGCTCCGTGACGGCCGGAGCCTCGGGCCGAAGTGCGAAGAGCACCAGGAAGATGGCGCCCAGGACGAGCATGTTGTCGGCGAAGTTGAAGATGGCACAGTCGAAGCCGACGGAATCCACATGGAAGTGGACGAAGTCTCGAACGTGGCCGTAGACGAGGCGGTCGTAGCAGTTCCCCATCGCTCCGGCCATGATCAGCCCCAGGGCGATGGTCAGTGCCAGGCTGGCCGCGGCGCCGCGGACGAAAAGCCAGTAGCAGATGGCGATGCCGGCGACGATGGACAGGCCGGCGAAGATCTGGCTGCTGTAGGGAAGGGAACGGCCAAACCCCCAGAGGGCTCCGGGGTTGTAACTGGATTGCAGCTCCAGAATGCCTCGGACCACGGAGACCGGAGCAGCCGAGGACGGCTCGCCAATTCTGGCGAAGATGAGCGACTTGGTGCCAAGATCAAACGCTGCGCCACCCAGGGCGATGGCCCAGAACAGCAGCCATCGGCTCAGTCCCACACGATGCATCATCCGCCGTTCTCCACCACCCGGGCACAAGCGATGCAATGCCGCGTGTAAGGAATGGCTTGCAGCCGGGGACGCGCGATGGCTTCCCCACACTCCACGCACAGTCCAAACTTTCCCACTTCCAGACGCCCGAGCGCCTCGTTGACCTGCTCCAGGGTTCCCTGCTCGTTCTCGATCAACCCCAGCGTGAACTCCTGGTCGTAATTCTCCGTGCCGATATCGGCCATGTGCAGGGGCACGTTGGACAGGTTGCCGGAACCGTTGACCAGGTTGCGGCGGAGCGCCTCATCGGTCATCTGGTCCAGGTCGCCGCGGAGCCTGGCCCGCAGGGTCGCAAGAGCCAGGCGAAAGAACTCGAGCTCGTCGTGCTTCAGACCACCGGCCATTTCTCGCCACCCTTCTGATCCTCGGCGACGCCTTGCTCGGGCCAGGGACGGAATGTCGAATCCTAGAGCCTCTTTCCAGATCCGTCAATCCGAACGATTCCGGGTCCGAGGTGCCAGGGCGCCGGGCGCCGCAGTCTCATGGATCACTCCCCATTCAGCCTACACCGGCCGGCGACGGAAACACCAGTCCCCAACCTGCGAAACAGGCGTGGACCATCGCACCGATGCGCCGCGCAGGACCCGCTGAGCGGGAAGGTTCTGGAACGACCCGGCAGCCTGGGCGCGAAGACGACATTCGTCCCGCGCAACCGGCAGCCAGCGCGCTGGCCACCAGCAGCCGCGGAGGATTGGCAGAGTTTTTTCCCCGAGCCGTACATCGGGGTCCTGGTTCTCCAGCGCGCCGCACCGCCGCGACCTCGGGTCGCCTGAATTCATAATCGAAGAATTTACATTTATTTATAGTATGAAAGCATTATTCGACTGCGGGAGCCGGGAAGCGACCGCCGCCCCCCGGCTGGCCCGAGATGGGGCTCGGCCCGCGGGGCGTGATCGGTCGCCGCGGTAGGGGTTGCAACACTGCTGCAACGAAACGGCGCGACATAGGGGTTGGCAATGTGGGATTTTTGTTTTACAATCTCTGTATTCTGGATTGTTCCTGGAGAACTGCCGTATACTTGGATAGATCTTTTTCCAGAGGTCAAGAAATCCGCGTGAGCAGTCTACTATCATGCCGGGGGAACGAGACGATGGAGTTCCGGCCTTGCGGCCGCCATCGTATTCATCGGCATGATCCCGCCTGACCGGGTTCACGTAAGGCAGCCTACCGGGCCTGCGTGAGCCGACATGAAGGTTCGCCGCGTGGTCGCTGTGCGACTTGCCGAGGATCACGGGCAATCCGGGCCGGAGAACTGGCTCGTAGCCTGAAGCAACCGAGGAGTCCTTTCGATGAGCCCGCAAAGGAATTTGTGGCTGTCTCGATGGGTGCCTTTCCTGGCCGTCATCGTTGCCGCGGGAGCCACGGTGGCCCTGGCCTACGGAACCACCGCCCATCGCTCGGTGCGGCCTCCGTCCGAAAGGTACGCCCTGGCCAGCGTTCGCCGTATCGATCTGCATCCTTCGCTCACGGCGAGCGGCCGGGTCGAGAGTTCGAAGCGGACCGTGATCGAATGCGAGATCGAGGCGATGACCATTGGCGTGCTGGGCCAGCGGCTCTGGGCCGGCGGCGCCTCGGTGCTCCTGAGCATCGTCCCGGAGGGTTCGCTGGTCCATCGTGGCGATGTGCTTGCCGTGCTGGATTCGTCCGAATACGAGGAACTGCTGAGGCAACAGCAGATGACGGTGGAGCGGTCGCGCGCCGATCATCGCCAGGCCACGCTCGATTACGAAATCACCAAGCTCGCCGTCATCGAATATCGCGACGGCTCCATGACCGAGGCGACCAAGGACTTCGAGCGCAGCGTGGCGCTTGCCGAATCGGACCTGACGCGCATCCGCGACCGGCTGGAATCGGCGCGGCGCATGAAGGTGAAGGGTTACATAGCGACCGGCCAGGTACGTAATGAAGAGTTCAACTACGCGCAGGCCCAGTTCAACCTCGAGGAGGAGCGCGCCGCTTTCGGCCTCTTCCGCAAATGGATTGCACCGCATTCCTTGCGCACACTCGGGAACGCCACCCTGGCTGCCGAGGCAACCTTGCGCTACCAGACCAGCAGGTTAAGCCGCAACCTGGAGCGCCTGGCCAAGCTGGAAAAGCAGGTCCAGCGGTGCACGATCCGGGCACCACACGATGGCTTCGTGATCTACGCCAACGATCAGCGCCGCGAGATCCGCATCGAGGAAGGCATGTACGTGCGCCAGAAGCAAGACCTGATGTACTTGCCGGACCTGTCGGATATGGAGGTCGTGACCAACCTGCACGAATCGATCTTGCCGGACATCGCCAAAGGCATGCGCGCCCGTGTCGTGGTGGAGGGAATGCCCGAGCGCCGGCTCGAGGGGCACGTGAGCGACATCGCGACACTTCCGACCTATAACTGGCGCTCCGATGTCCGCTACTTTGACGGCAAGGTCAAGCTGGACAATCCGCCCAGGGGGATCTTGCCGGGCATGACCGCCCAGGTGGAAATCTCGCTGAATCGCCGCGACGATGTGCTCACGGTGCCTGCCCAGTCGGTGACCGAGTTCGAGGGGCACGAGGTCTGTTACGTCGCACATGCCGCGGGCCTGGAGCGCCGGGAGGTCCAGCTCGGTGAGGGGACACGCGACCTGCTGGAGATCAGCGCTGGCCTACACGAGGGTGAGCTGGTGGTCATCGACCCTGTCATCGCCGACGTGGAGCTCGACACGACCGCCGAGACCCCCCTGGTTTCCGAGGCCGCGTTCACCGAAGCACTCGCCGATGCGTGCGCAACCCCTTCGCCGGCGCGTCTGACCAGCCTCGTGCACTGAGAGTCGGCCGGCCACGTCCCCACCTGGACCCCGCCACGCTCCGGCAGCCGCTGACTCTCAAGCAGGGCCGTGCCGCCAGCCGAAGAAGATGCCGGGACCGCGCGCGTGCCATCCAGAAGTCGCCACGGTCCCGGCACCGTTCTTCCTTCCCACTCTGGCACGGTCGGCACGAATCCATGGGTACCAATCGATCCAGCAGCGCCGGTGCGGCCGGCACCCCTGACCACGCCTTGACCAACGCGGTCTTGCTCATCGCGGCACTGGGCTGGGGCCTGCTGGTGCTCTTTCAGAAAGGGCGGCTCACATGGCCGCCTCTGGCTCTTCTGTCCAGCCTTTCGACGCTGGTGGGTTGCCTGGGCATGGCCGGGCCCCTGGTGCTGGCTCGATCAGGCGGCAAGAGCGGCAGCCTGGGAGAGCTCACCTGGCTCACGGGGGGACTGCTCATCTGGCTCTTTGATCTTTCGGCCGTGCTCCAGGGCCCTGCCCGTGGAATCAACTGGGCAACCCCCCTGGGCGACCGGACAATGGGCCTGGCGGTCCTGGCCGTCTTGCTCGCCGGCTGGAGATGCGGCCTGGCGAGCCGGGACTGGTCCTGGACAAACGTCATGGGATGGGCGCTCGGATTCTCCTGGGTGGCACTGGCGGCCGGGTCCTGGTTCCTCGCGCCGCCGGCCCGGCTCTCGGCGCTGGTTCTTCGCTGATCCTTGACGGCTCAAACCTCACCGATTAGCGTTAGTAGCTATGCGGGCGCACCCTGGAACCGGAGTGCTGCGTGCACACCCCTTGATACTGATTTCACCCCGAACTGCCAGGGCCCCGGGAGGATTCGACTCGTGGCGACCGATCAGAAGTCAAGCGACCTGCTTCCGGAAACGACCCAGAACTCCGTGATCGAGAACGAGTTGCCGAGCTATCGGGCCGTCAGTTCTCTTGCGGTCTTCAGCCTGGTTTTCGGGGTGCTCGGTCTCTTCAGCATTGCCAGTCCTTATTTTTACCTCTGCGCGATCCTCGCTGTGGTGCTCGGACTCTGGGCCGACCGAAGCATCCAGCACTACTCCGACATTCTCACGGGCCGTAGCCTCGCCCAGGCCGGCGTGGCGCTCGGCCTCGTCTTCGGGCTGGGCATCTTCACCGTCACGTACGTTCGGGGGATGATCCACTCCCGCAGCGCCGCGAGCTTCGCCAGATATTACGCGGATGTCGTCAAGAACAGGTCGCTGGCGGATATCCTGTGGCTGGAGATCCCTCCCGTCCAGCGCAAGAACGTCTCTCCCGCGGAAGTGATTGAGAAGATGCAATCCACGAAGAAGAAGGAAGCGATGGTCTACGAGATGAGGACGGGTCCCGTCCGCAGCCTGAAGAAGCGGCTTGATGCCTCCAAGGAGAGCGAGCTCCACTTCATCGGGCTGGAGCGCGAGGGGACCGAGGGAATGAACCTCGTGGCCCTGGCACTCTTCGAGGTCCACGCGCCGGCTCCCGCCGAAGGGCCGGACCCGGGCAACTACGCTCTCGCGGTGCTCAAGGGATCGACCGAGGGCGGAAAGGGCTACGACTGGTGGGTCGACGAGGTCCGTTACCCCTACAAGCCGGCATCGCTGGCCCTGCCGGAGAAGCCGGTCGACGACGGCCACGGCCACGCCCATTGAATTGAGCGGCTGCGCGGCAGCCGGGTCGAAGCCGTTCATCGCTACGGGGCGGGCAAGGGCCCCACGTTCTCGCGGCAGGGGCGTATCGGGTTGACGACAAGCGTCATTCCGCGGCGTACGTGGCAAAGCAGTTCTCGGTTTCCCAGAGAACGACCTCGATGACCGGCAACCCTGCCTCGCGCGCTTTCTCGAAGATCAGCCGCGCAATGTTCTCAGCGGTCGGGTTCGAGTCCATCACGAAGACGCGTTCGCCGCGCTCGCGCAACAGCGGCAGCAGCGGATCGTCACGGCAGAGCAGCATGTTGTGATCGAGTTGCTCGTCGATCCAGTGCTGGACCCGTAGCTTGATGTCCTGAAAGTCCACGAGCATGCCCTGCCGGTCAAGCTGCTTGCCCTGCAAGGTGATCAGGGCCCGGCCGTTGTGGCCGTGCAGGTGGCGGCACTTGCCGTCGTAGTTCAGCAGGCGATGCCCGTAGCAAAAGCTGATCTCTCGCGTCACTCGATACATCGTCAAGCGATTCCTTGAGATCGGGAAAGGGAGGCAAGGCCGCTCAGGACTGGCTTTGCGGCCTCCACCAGGCCGGCGTAACGCGTCGGGTCGGGCACGCCCGCATCCCGGAAACCTTGCTGCCGCTCAGCACACTTGTTGCAGGTGCCGCAGTGCATGAGGCCCTTCGGATTGATGCAGGAGAAGGTCAGGTGCAGGGGAAGGTGCCTCCCCCTGAGCACGACATCGCGCTTGTGCAGTCGATCGAAGGGCCGTGTCAGCCGGGGTGCGCCGCGCATCGCCTGGCTGAGCACCGATTCCAGATCGCGAAAGAATGCGGGAGTGCTGTCCGGAAAAGGGTTCGATCCCAGGCAGCCGAGCGCGAGCTCGCCGACCCCGCGAAGCCGGCACCAGACCGCCGCCTTGACGGTGAGGAGCAGGTTGCGACCCGGCAAGTAGACCGCGTCGTCGGGCGTGTCGGCATCCGGAACTGAAGCGGCCCCCGTGCTCCAGTGCGGGCCGTAGACGTCCGCAAGAGGTTCTTCAAGGATGGTCAGCGGCTCAAGCCCCGGCGCCGGCACGGCAGCGAGGAAGGCGCGGGCTGCTGCCAGCTCGATCTCCTCCCATTGCAGACCGCCGCGGATATACAGCGGGAACACGCGGTCGTGATTGCCCAGCAGGTCCACGGCAAGGACCGCACTATCGAGCCCGCCGCTGATGAGCACGGCCACTGCGGTCTGGTGATCAGTTCCCATTTCGTGTGGAGCAACTCGCTCGTGGTTTCTTGAGGCAAGGGCCGCGGGGACGCACTTGGAGTGGAATTGTAGGCGGGCGTCACCCCGGCATCAACCGCTTGCGCTGTCCGCGGGGAATGACAGATCGCCGGTCGAGTCGATGGCCTGCCGCCGCCGATCTTCCTGGTCGATCTCGGTACTTTCGCTGGCAAGCTCCGGCCAGGTACCCGTTGCGGTGAAGTGATCGACCCATTCCAGCGCTTCGCGCTTGCTCTGAAGTTTCCTCTTCGAGCTGTGCTTCCCGGATGGTCTCGAGGATCTCGGCGAACCGGGCACCAGGCGCCAGGCCATGGCGGACAAGGTCGTGACCGCTCAGCAGGGCCGGAGGGTTGATCGGCCCCGCCGGCTGATTCTGAAGATAATAGAGGCAATAATCGATGTGCTCCGTATCGCCCGTGGAGGCCAGAGCATCGGCCCGGTGCAAGGCCAGCAACTCGTCGATTCCGGGCTCGGCGAGGATCCTCTTGAGCTTCGCCTCACGTAGTTTCTTCGCCTCTCCCAGATATTGATGGTACGCGACCAGCCAGGTGATCCGCTCGCGCTCGAGATTGGAAAGCCGGAGGCTCCTGCACAGCCGCTCGGCGATCCGGCTGCCTTCCAGGTCGTGTCCATGGAAGCACGTCCGACCGTGATGATTCGATCGAGTGGACGGCTTGCCCACGTCGTGCACCAGGGCGGCGAATGCCAGAGTGAAGCTTGGCCGCTGAGGAAGGAGGCGGAGCACCAGGATGGTGTGGTCCCAGAGGTCTCCTTCCGGCTGCACCGGTTTCCCCTGGTAGAGCCCGCGCATCCGTGCGACGGAGGGCATGATGGCCGTAAGGAGGCCAAGATCCAGGGCCATGTTCATGGCATCCGCCCGGGTCTCATGCACGAGCATCCGCCGCAGCTCCTGGGCGATCCGTTCGGGAGAGACCACAACCACTTCGCCCGCCATGGATCGGAGCGCCTCGCGCGTGGCCGGATCAACGGTCAGGTGGAATCGCGCGGCGAATCGCACGGTGCGCAGCAGCCGCAGCTTGTCTTCGCGAAATCGCTCCTCGGGGTTGCCAATGGTGCGCAGGATGCGATTCCGCAGGTCGGTCTGGCCCCCAACATGGTCGATCACCCTGCCGGTCTCGGGATCCATGAACATGCCGTTGACGGTGAAATCGCGCCGGGCTGCGTCGCCTTCGGGAGAGCTGAAAACCACCGAGGCCGGCCGGCGGCCGTCAATGTAGGCATTGTCGCTGCGGAACGTGGCGACTTCCACCTCCATTCCCGGATGTCGCGGATGCCGGAGACGCACCACTCCGAACGAGATACCCACCGTCACGGAGCGGTACGGCAAGACTTCCATCACCTGTTCAGGCGTGGCGCTGGTGGCGACATCGTAATCGGCGGGCGACAGCCCCAGCAGCAGGTCGCGCACGCAACCTCCCGCCCAGAGCGCCTGGAACCCGGCCAGCGCAATCGCCGGACGACCTCCAGCGCAAAGTCGCGGCTGGCCCTGATCTCAGACATCGGGCTTCGCCTCCGGGTCGGCCGCTGGCTCCGCATCGCCGCCGGACGCCGGCTCACTCGCCGCGATCGCCGGTGTCCCTGCGAGAACGAGGATCGCAATCTGGGTGTCGCCGTAGCGGCGGATATCCCACCTCTCGAACTCGGGCAAGATCTCCTCGTCCAGGATGCGGCCCGCCTCCAGCGCGATGAGCGAACTCGCGGGAAGCTGCTCGGTGAGTGTCCGGATCAACTGGCCAAGAGGGCGTCGGCGGATCTCGAACTCGCGGTAGGGCGGATCGAGAAAGACGGCCATCGGCCCGG
The DNA here is from genome assembly GCA_963833985.1 of uncultured Planctomycetaceae bacterium. GTDB lineage: Bacteria > Planctomycetota > Planctomycetia > Isosphaerales > Isosphaeraceae > Aquisphaera. The sequence goes on along the minus strand of CAWIAD010000001.1, from coordinate 1,450,150 downwards.
GATCAGGCGGCCTGAAGCTCCTCGCCCAGCGGTAGGCATCGGCCAGCCGCACCTGCGCCCGATCCTGATAACGAAGGATGCCGATGTTACGGTGGATCAGGCTCGCGGCTTCGCGGTTCCGGTCAATGAAGATGGCCCGCGCCGCGCCGCGGCTGAGGGCCTCCAGCCCCACGGCGCCGGTGCCCGCGAACAGGTCGACCACCAGCAGGCCCGGCATCAGGCCGCCAACCATGTTGAAGAGAGACTCGCGGACCAGGTCGCTCGTCGGCCGCATCTCGAGGCTTGCTCGCGGTCCATCAATCTTGTGTCCCCGTCGCTGACCCGCGATGATCCGCATGGCGCGACGACTCCCTTCGCGGAAACGGCCCTACCGATCTCCGCGAGCCTCGTCTCGGCGGAATGGATGTGCCTCTCTAGATCATAGGCGGCAAGAGTGCTGTCCGCCAGAACCCGGGGTGACGCGTAACGCGGGCTGGAGACGAGTTCGACCTCGAGCGAATGACCTCTGGCCGACGGCCCTCGAAACCTTCGCGGCGAGAGCCGCTTTCAAATCGAAGAGGAAGCGGATCGGCCGGATGTGCCGGCGCGCTGTTTCAACCAGAGCTCATGCAGTTCGCTCAGGTTGGCGACCCTCAGGTCGACCTCCGCGGGCAAGGGCTGGTGATTTCTCGCATCCAGCCAGACAGTCAGCATGCCCGCGGCTCGGCCCCCGGCAATGTCCGAGGGCAGGTTATCGCCGACCATGGCGGATTCCGCGGCCGAGTGGCCCAGTCGCGAGATAGTCACGTTAAACAGGGGACGGTTTGGCTTGCCAATCGAGATGGGTTGCACGCCGGAGGCCACGGCCACTGCCTCGGCCAGGGCACCGCAGCCGGGATCAAACTGCCCGTCAGCCACCGGGAACCGCGCATCCATGTTCACGGCGAAGAACGCAGCTCCCGAGGCCACGGCGCGTGATGCCGCGCGCAGCCGGCCGAAATCGAAGTGCGGGTCATTGCCCACAACAACCGCCTGGGCGCTTGACCAATCCTCGAACGCCACGACCTGGTGCCCGGCCGCTTCCAGCAGTTCGGTCAGGTCGCTGGTGCCCAGGGGCATGACGCGCACTCGCCCCAGGCGGCGGAGAATTTCGTCGCCCACCAGGTCGAAGGCCGTCACCACGTCGCGATCACCGGCCGCGATCCCCAGCGCCGTCAACCGCTGGGCCAGCAGCGTGGCGCCGTGCCGTGACGAGTTCGAGGCAAAGACCACGCCAAGCCCCGCTTCGCGGAGGTGAGAGACCAGCTCGACGGCACCCGGAAGCAAGGTCGGTCCCGCCCAGATCGTGCCGTCGAGGTCAAACGCGAAGCCGCGAATCGTAGCCAGAGTCGAGGCGCCTCTGCCGAACGGTCGCTCCGCCATTCCCGCCTCCGATCAGGCTGCCTGGTGTTTTCGGTCCATCGTGTCGCCCGGGTGAGCGAAACCCCGACCATGATACCACGAGGCCGGCCCTTGCCGTGCTGCCGTTCCAATTCCGCCGCAGGCGTTGCGGCTGCCGTCACCCTCGCCGGTGGCGGCATTGGTCCGGAGGTTGCTAGAATAAATCTCAAAGAGGCCTCGCGCCGCTCGGTTCGAGGTCTGGGCCAGCCGGCGTACGAGATCACGGTTCTGGTGGCGATCTGCAACACGAAGGAGCTCTTGATGAACTTGCTCGACCAGTTGCGCTCGATGACGGTAGTCGTGGCCGACACGGGCGACATCGAATCGATCGCCCAGTACAAGCCGCGTGACTCGACCACCAACCCGTCGCTTCTGCTGAAGGCCGCGCAGATGTCCCAGTATCGATCGATACTGGACGAGGCGATCGCCCATGCGCAGTCCGTGGGGGATGATCCCGAAACCCAGATCCACGCCTGTTCCGATATGCTCGCGGTCGGTTTCGGCAGGGAGATCCTCAAGATCATTCCCGGCCGCGTCTCCACAGAGGTCGACGCACGGCTTTCGTTCGATACCGAAGCGACGATGGCCAAGGCTCGGCGGCTCATCGAGCTGTACGAAAACGATGGGATCGACCGGCAACGGATCCTCATCAAGATCGCTTCCACCTGGGAGGGCATCTGCGCCGCGGAGCGGCTGGAGCAGGAGGGAATCCACTGCAACCTGACTCTCCTGTTCAGCTTTCCTCAGGCCGTGGCATGCGCCCACGCGAAGGTGACACTCATCTCGCCGTTCGTGGGCCGTATCTACGACTGGTACGTCAAGGAGCAGGGCGTCAAGGAGATTCCCGCCCACGACGACCCGGGTGTCCACTCGGTGCAGAAGATCTACAGCTATTTCAAGAAGTTCGGCTACAAGACCGAGGTCATGGGCGCGAGTTTCCGGAACGTCGGACAGATCGTCGAGCTGGCCGGCTGCGATCTTTTGACCATCTCGCCGGAGCTGCTGGCGGACCTGCAAAAAACCGAGGGCAAGCTCGAGCGCAAGCTGTCGGTGCAGGCCGCCCAGGCGCAGGACATCCCGGAGGTGGAAATGGACGAGAAGACCTTCCGCTGGATGCTCAACGAGGACCCGATGGCGACGGAAAAGCTGGCCGACGGCATTCGCCGCTTCGCTGCCGACATCGTCAAGCTGGAGCACTACATCGGCAAGAACCTGGGACACCCCGTGGCGGTTTGAGCGGGTACGCGGGACTGTCATCGAGCCCGCGGACGGTGCCTTCTCTGCGGCTTGAAACCGAGTGCCCGGGCTAATTGCGGGACGCCGCAGACGCGGCTGCGTGCGGTGGACCGCCCATGGGCACGCCGGCGGCCATCTCCTGGGTGACGAGCAGGGCCTGGCCCGCGGTGCGCAGCGCCGGCAAGCGCGCCGCGAACGCCAGGGAACCCGCGATGCAGACGGCGCCCCCGACCGCGACCGCCATGGCCGCTCCGAGATGGCCGGCCAGGACGCCAGCCAGCAGCGCACCGAAGGGCGCCATGCCCATGAACATCATGGAGTAGCTTGCCATGACCCGGCCGCGCAGCTCATCAGGTACCATCGCCTGGATGAGCGTGTTCGAAGCGGCCGTCTGCACGATCATCGCAAAACCGATTGCCACGAGAAGAACGGCCGACAACCAGAACGACCGCGAGATCGCGAAGCAGCAAAGCGCAGTTCCCGACCCAGCTGTTGCCCACGCGATCCACGATCCCAGCCCGCGCACGTTGCGCCGGCTCGCCAGCAGCAGTGCACCCGCAAGGGCTCCCAGACCCGATGCACCCGTGAGCACGCCCAGCCCCCAGGCACCCGTGTGCAGGACCTCGTCGGCAAAGATGGGCATGAGCACCGAGTAGGGCATGCCGGCGAGGCTCACCAGTCCCAGCAGGAGCAGCAGCGCGCGGATCGGCGGCGTCCGCGCCGAGTACTGTAAACCTTTGAACATGCGGTCCAGCGGCGTTCCGTCGCTGGCCAGGGGCGGGGCTGGCCTCGGGCTCATCATCAGCAACCCGGCCAGCACCGCGATGTAGCTCACGGCATTGAGCAAGAAGCACCAGCCCTCGCCAAGGGCGGCGACCAGGACTCCCGCGAGCGCCGGGCCGGCGATCCTTGCCCCGTTGAACATCGAGGAGTTGAGCGCGATGGCGTTCATGAGGTCTTCCCGGCCGACAAGCTCCACCAGGAATGCCTGCCGCGCCGGGACGTCCACCGCGTTCACGACTCCCAGCAGCGACGCCAGAACGAACACATGCCAGTACCGCACCTGCTCGGTGAGCGTCAGCCCCGCCAGCACGAACGCCAGCAGCATCGAGGCGGTCTGGGTGAGCAGGATGATCCTGTGCCTGCTGCGCGTATCGGCAAGGCTGCCGCCAAGGGGTGCCAGGAGGAAGACCGGAATCTGACCGGCAAAACCGACCAGGCCCAGCATGAGGGCCGAGCCGCTGAGCCGGTAGACGAGCCAGGACTGGGCCAACGATTGCATCCAGGTGCCAATCAGCGACACCAGTTGACCGCCAAGGAAGAGCCGGAAATCGCGGTGTGCGAAGGCCCGGAGCATGGGATGAGCCGCGTTCCAGCCGGCTTGCCGGCGTTCCTTGCGGCCGGACTCCCGGCTTTCGGCTGCGTCGCGATGGGACATGTCCGCTCCTGAACCGACCATGGGTACGACGACGCTGCGTCGGCAAAACATGCCCGATACGCGGACTGCAAGGGGCGTGCCGCGGGCCGACCGCCTATTCTACGCTGTGGACGAACCTGTCTCCCGGGACGCAGACCGCGCCCATGGCCATTCTCGACCTCGCCAGGGCCGGGCCGACGCGTCAGGCCTTCCAGGGTGCTCAACCGGTCCGCAGTTAAGACGCGGGCGACGAGGTCCGGCTGGAATTGGCACGGCAGGATTGAGGGTGATCCTGCGGCCCATGCAATGGCACGCGCCCCGGCCTGACCGCCTCCGACTCCCGCTCCAGCCGTCCCGCGATCGTGTGCGCGATCGAAGGGCCAATGAGCAACACCATCACAACGCGTAGCGTTTGCAGCGCCATGATAAACGGAAAATCCACAGGACTCGAAACAGCGATGATGGCCGCCGAATCCACGCCGCCGGGGCTCGTGGCGAGATACGCCGTGAGGAAATCGACTCCGAGCAGCCTGACCAGGATGACCGCAACTCCGGCGCAGAACGCCATGAGCGCCAGGATGACCACCATGGATTGCGGCAGGACGCGCACGGCGTGGGTCAGGACGGGCCGGGTGAACTGGAGCCCGATCCGCCAGCCGATAATCGCGTAGCTTGCCACGAGCAGGCTCGCTGGTAGCCTCATGGAAGCAAGGTTCGACGCATGCAGGGCGCCCCCGAGTACCATCGGCCCGAGCAGCAGCCCGCCCGGGATGTGCGCGAGACGTCCCAGGCCTGCGCCCAGGGCGGCAACCGACAGAGTCGTCGCGAGAGCGTGCCAGTGCGCGGGCGGCGCGAACGTCGCGGTCTGGGTCACCGCGGATGCGGCCGGATTTCCCCAGTAGCGGGCAATGACGGCAGCCGCAACGGCGACGAAGACGACACGCAGATACTGCATGAAAGCGACAAGCCGGCCATCAGCCCCGAACTCCTCGGCCATCAGCATCATCGCCGTTGCGGCACCGGGAGACAGCCCCCATACAGCCGTTGAACCGGGAATCACCCGCGCACGGGCGACGGCCCAACCCAGCAAGCTGCTGACCACAACGGTGGAGGACACGACCGCGAGGCATAACGGCCATTCGGTCATGACCCTTGCCAGGATGGCCGACGTGAAGCTGCCGGCAATCATGCAGCCGACCACAACCTGCGCCACATCGCTTGCGGAGCGATGAATCTCGATGACACCTCCGCTGATCCGGATCATCACACCGGCGATCATGGGGCCCAGCATCAGGGCCGCCGGCAGGCCCGCGGCTCTGAGCAGGGCCGCAAACACCATCGAGGCCGCCAGGAGCAGAGCCCACTGTGCCGGGCGGGAAAGCCGCGAGACAGGCACGAAACGGTCGACCATGACGACGGACTCCATTCAGTCATTCCGCATCTCGAGCTCTCGAGACCGTGGTGACCCGGCTGATCATGGGCAGGATCACATTGATGGCGAAGCCATGCATCTCGGCCGTGCGACTCGTCGTCGCGTCTTCCGCGATCACGACCTCGTAGGCGTGCTCCCAGGCCTGCCGGGCCGTGGACTCAACACCCATGTTGGTCGCGACACCGCCCAGGACGACCGTCCTGATCGCGCGCCGCCGGAGCTGGAGGTCCAGGTCCGTCCCGTAAATGGCGCCCCATTGACGCTTGGCCACGACCAGGTCACCGGGCCGCGCAAGGCCATCGACCAGGTTGCTCCAGCCGTCCGGATAACCGCCGGGCGGCTGCGGCCTGGGCTTGTCGACGGGTTGCCGCAGCAGATCGCCTCCATCGTCGGAACATGCAACCTGGACCAGTACAACAAGTGCGCCTGCCTGCCGGAACCGCTCGGCGAGCACGCGACCGGCCTGCACGACGTCGGCACCTGAACGCGGGCCTAGCGGCAGCCCCAGGACACCGTTCTGAAGGTCGATCAGTACGAGGGCGGTGGTTCTGGGGTTCAGTCGGACCATGAGCACTCCCTTTTGAAAAACGAGGCGCCGCCTCGCCGCCAGGCTGGTGCTTGACCGCGAAATGCGGGCGGGCTAAGATAGTTGAGGAAACCCTCATCTAGGAGGATTGTTGAGGATGTCCTCAATCAAGTCAACCTCGAATTCGCAGCGACCCGCCCGTGCTCCTCAGCGGCAACGCGGCGTGCTGCGCGTGGCGTCCTTGCTGGAGGCGGGAGCGGCGGTGATTGCGGAGAGGGGTTTCGAGGCCGCGACGATGGCGGAGATTGCCGCCCGGGCCGGTGCTCAGATCGGCTCACTGTACCGTTTCTTCCCCTGCAAGGACGCGCTGGCGGATGCCTTGTTCCAGCGTTATGGCGAGCTTGTCGAGGAGGCCTTCGGTAAGATCGAGGCTGAGGCGTCGTCGTCGTCAGTCGAAGACCTGGCGGACTCGCTGGTGCAGATTCTTGTCGGGCTGCATGGCGAAACCAGGGCCATGGTCGCCCTGCTGGAAGCACGTTCCGAGTGGTCGCGGAAGCGAACCGAATTCCGCGCGGCAGCACTGGAGCGGATTGCGCGGGTGCTGACTCTTCGAGCCCCGCGCCTGAATGCGGAAACAGCCCGAGACATCGCCGTTGTGCTGCTGCACAACATGAAAACGATGAAGTTGTTGACCTTCGAGCCGGGCAGCCCCTCCAGCCCCGGTGCGCAGGCCGAGATGCGCGCCATGAACAGGCTCTATCTCGCAAGCAGGCTGTCCGAAAAGCAGCCGTGAAACCGTTCTCAAGAGATGCTGCCCCACGGTCGAATGCTCGGGCAGGCCGCATGGACCAAGAGTGCTGCGGGAACGGCCCATCGATGCGGGGAACTCGTTCTCGAGAGGGCGTTCAGCGTCCCGCCCTTCTTCCCGCGCACCGGCGCCCGAATGCGAACTTCGCGTCATCGATCGCTCTCCTGCTTGCGGGTCGCTGCGGCCGTTCCATCCGCTCGCCCGAGGAAGGCCTTACCGGTTGTCCTGAATGCGGCCAGGTGCGAGTTCCGGTATCCAGCAAACAGGAGGTTGGGGAGGCGCCATGATCAGGCTGACCTCCGAGCAACAACAGGACGTCGCGCGGCGGTTCCAGGGCCTGGCGACCCAATGGAACGCGGTGACACGTTACCGCTCGAACACGCGCGCCCTGCGAAACCACCCGGTCTATCAGGAGCTGGTCGCCCTGGGTGAACCAGCCGTTCCGCTGATCCTGGCCGAACTCGAGCGAGAGTCCAGCGCAACCTGGATCACCGGGCTCGACGCGATCACGGGAGAGAACCCGGTACCGCCCACGGCTGCTGGTCGGGTTGACGACATGGCCCGGGCCTGGCTCGATCGGGGACGACCAGGAGGGTCTGTGGTGTGAGTGCCGAACTGGGCGGAGCCTTCCCCAACCTCGCCGATGGCGGCCATGTCGCGGCCAGTGCGAAGACGCACGCGTACAACTGCGTCGCCTGGGCCGTTGGGTACGCGAGCCGGTGGTGGGAACCGGGTACCTCCTGGCCAGGCATGCCGGGAGATGACCTCTCCGCCCTGGCGGGCCTCTTCGCAGCCTTCGGCTACACACCGTGCGCCGGAGACGAGCTGGAGACCGGGTACGAAAAAGTCGCCCTCCACGTCGATGAGCAGCCGGAATGGACTCATGCTGCGCGGCAGCTTTCCGACGGCTGGTGGACAAGCGAGCTCGATGATCTTGGCGACAAGGAAGTTGAGCGAAATCGTGTTGGATCGCAAGGAGGCACACCATGGCTTGGCTTCGCATTCAGTTGACCGAAGAGCAACTGCGAGTCGTCAACGAGGAACCATCCGTCCATCCCAACCCGCGAATCCGGGAAAAGATGCTCGTGCTCTGGCTGTTGCATAACGGCGTCACGCGCCAGAACGCTGCCAGGATCGTCGGTGCCAGTCGGGCCACCGTTCAGCGGTACGTCGCCGGGTTTCGAGAGGGCGGTTTGGAGGGTCTGCGCCAGTGGAACCCCAATCGGCCGGCGGGCGAGATGGCCGCTTATCGCGACATGATCCGCAGGTCTTTTCGAGAAACAACCCATCAGCACCGTTGCGGAGGCCTGCCAGCGTATCTTTACAATTGACCGGGCTGCGACGCGGTCCCAGTCAAGTGCGCAAATCCCTCAAGGACATGGGACCGAAGTTCCTGCGGATTCGGCCGATCCCTGCCCTCTACGGCCGATACCATCCAACCTTGGCCCAGTTTCAAGTCGCCATCCAACTCACGCTGAGAAGCTGAAATCGCTGATGACGCTCAACTTCCGGCAATTCGAAGATGGTTCAGTCATGGCCGCGTAGAGTATAAGACCGTATCAGAACAAGGTGAGTCGCGCAAGATACGATGAACGATACGCGGCGCTCGGGCGATCTCGTCCGTTTTTAGCTCGGATGCGAACCAGTCTCGCTCATCGCTCGAAAATCGGGGCGGTGCTCTCGAGTGTGGGACCATCACTCCGTGCCGAAGGAGTATCGTCGCAGTCGCAAACTCTAATGATGGATCAAACTCTTATGATGAATCAATCTTGGCGACGAAAGGCAGAGCGATAGACATCGAAGTCATATGTATTTATACATGCCGGCGCCGGTCTCGAACCAGCGATTCCCACTGTGGGAGGATGTGCCCGAAAACAATGTATGAGAGAAATGAGCACTTACGCTGACGTAATACAAACGCACGGCAGGAGGGCCCGAAATCCCTCTTCGAGGCCGCGCCCACAGCACGCGGACACAGATTAATTTGCCAATCGAAGGTAAACCGGACAGACTGCTTGCTCGTGGCGATGGGTGGATTGATAATGGTCTATAATCGCGGTAATTTGTGGCCGAAGATCTCCTGAGCGAATTCGTTGTCCCCGGCCGCAAGATACGGGGATATCGAGGATGTAGGGAGTCCCGATGAGAGAACGCTGCATCCTTTTTGCTTGGCGATGTATGCGATCGCTCGAGCGATTGTTGCCGGTCAGCGCCCTCTGGATCTTGTGCTGGCCGATGGCGGCGGTCCGGGCCGTCTGCCAGACGATGTTGGGCGCGTCAACCATCCGCCGTTTTGACCGGATGCCGGTATTGGTACGGCCATGCACGGACCGTTTCGGATGGGTCGCCCACCTCTGGAGAGAGCGGACGCACATGACCCTGGCGCGGCTCATGTATCTCTGGCCGGATCGTCTTGCTAGGGGGCGTTGGAAGGGCCGTTGCCGCTGTGTCAATCTGGAGCGAGTGGAACGGAACCATGCCCTCGGCCGGCCGATCATCCTGGCCACCCTGCATTTCGGGCCGGCGGTTCTGCTTGGCCACTGGCTGCGAGCGCGGGGGCTGCCGGCGGCGGGGCTTCGGGACACTCGCTCCACGACGCGGCCCCTCCACTGGCGTTATATCGACCGGCTCAGCGCCGTGACCGGACGCTCGGACGGCCCCAGCGTCTTCGATAGGACCGAGCTCCGCTCCGTGCACGACCATCTGCGGGCGGGAAAAATCTTGCTGATGACGGCGGAGGGCCGGCACTACCGGCATCTTCGCCTGTACCGAGAGGGGCTCGCCTTCGACATGGCCACGGGACTATTCCGACTCGCGGCAGCGACCGGCGCCATCGTCATCCCCTGCCTGATCACAGCAGGTCCACGCATGACATTGACAATCCACCTCGGCGAGCCGGTGCCGGACGAGCTTGTGATCCGTGCGCATCTCCACCGCGCGGGCTGTGACCACCTCCTCGGCGAGTTCCTGCCGGTCATCGGCCGACATCCCGGCCAGTCTCACGCCCTCTTGATCGACCATCTCCTCCCCAGCGACGACGCCGTGCTGACGGCCGTGGGCGTGTTCCCCGAAGTGGCTCCCTGAACCGCGAGGAGTTCCCGGTCCATGGTAAGCGAACGAACCATCGTCGTGACCGGCATGGGCGTGGTCGCGTCCGCGGGTCACTCGCCCCAGGACCTGTGGCGGGCGGTCGTGCATGGGATGTCACCGGCCATCGCTTTCGCCGATCCCACTTCCCCGGGTAGCCCGACGATACCGGCCTGTGTCGTGCATGGGCCGGACGATACGGCCATCGGGCTGCGCCGCAGCCATCGGATGGATCGATGCGTCCAGCTTGCGCTCGAGGCGGCCGTCCAGGCCCACGCCGACGCGGGTCTGGACGCGCAGCCTCCGGACCCCTCGTCGCTGGGCATCATCGCGGGCACGTCGCGTGGGCCGATGCAGAAGTGGACGGAATGCGTGGACCGGTCCAGGTCCAGCCGCAATCGCCTGCCGCCGACCCTGGCGGCCAACAGTACGCTCGACGGCCTCAGCGGGGCGCTCTCCATGGCCCTGGGCGCCGGCGGGCCTTGCCTGACAGTTTCCGCCACTTGCGCCTCGGCCGCTTACGCCATTTCTCTGGCCGCGCAACAGATCGCGCTGGGCGAGGCGGAGATCATGGTGGCGGGGGGAGCGGATGCTCCGCTCAGGGACGCGGTCATCCGGCTGACCCTCGCCACCGGCATCCTCGGCTCCCACGCCGACCCACGCCGGTCCTGCCGCCCGTTCGACGTGACCCGCGACGGCACGCTGATCGGCGAAGGCGCCGCATTCCTGGTCCTCGAATCGCTGGAATCCGCCCTTCGTCGCGGCGCGGCCGTGCATGCGCGACTTCTGGGCTGGGCGATGGCCGCCGACACCACGCACCGCACGTCGCCCCGCAACGATGGCGAGGGTCTGGTGCGGGCCATGCGGCGAGCGCCTGCGCGTCGGCGGGCTCTACCCGCAGGAGATCGACTATGTCAACGCCCACGGGACCGGCACGCCGCTCAACGACCGGATCGAGGCTCTGGCGATGCGCCGACTGCTGGGGGACCACCTGGACCTGGTGGCGTGCAGCTCGACCAAGCCTGTCACGGGACATTGCCTGGGAGCGTCGTCTGCTCTGGAAACCGTGATCACGATCCTCAGTCTCCGAGACCAGATCGCCCCGCCCACGGCCAACTGCCTCGACCTCGACCCGGAATGTCGCCTCGACGTCGTGAGGGGCACGGCACGACCGATGGACATGAAAGTCGCGATGTCGAATTCGCTGGGATTCTGGGGCAAGAACGCCTCGCTCATCTTCGCAAGGCCCGAGGCAGGGTGACCGCACTTCACGTTCCGGAGTCCAGTTCGATCCGTCCCCGGCTATCGTCCAGAAAAGCTGAAGGGAAGACTGAAAACTCGGCTAACGATCGCCGTAAGTCGAATGGGCGGTGCGGGATTCGAACCTGCGACTTCCACCGTGTGAGGAGAGCCGAAAAGCGAAGAATCTAGGAAAATAACGACTTACGATTTACAAGGTGAGCATGGATCACAGGATCACACAAATCTCAAGGTTAGCGTGCAGACCTAGCCGGCGGTGGCCGCCGCTTCTCAAGGCCATTTCGAAGTCAGCCGGTCCCGGGGGTCGATCGCTTGGCCCCGGGTTAGCCGTCCGGAGTGTCGAGCAAGGATTGCAAGCGGGCTGTCAAATCACCAGGCAGTTTCAGACGCCACGATTCATCAACGAGTCCGACGCTGATCAGATCGCGGAGGTGAGTGCGGTCCTTGTCGCGGAATGACGTGAGTTTCATCCGCACGAGCGCGTCGAGGCGCAACACGCGAAACGCTTCCGCGGGTTCGGACTCGATCACATCCGGAGCTGGCAAGGCATAGTCCGGGCGCACTCTTTCACCAGCGAAGATGACGTGGACCGCATCGCGGGTTTTCGCATCAGGACCGTCGAGGAACAGATCTACGCTGGCGACGTGGCGATAAATGAAGCCCGCCGTTTCAAGCGCCAACTTGGTCGCATCCAGATCAGAGCGAAGGATCAGCAGGTCCACGTCTTGCGTGAAGCGCACGGCCGACTGATCGACCTGCCCAACCCACGCGGCGACCGCGTTGCCTCCGATCACCGCGTAAGGAATACGCGCATTTTCTAGAGCCGCAGTCGCGCGCAACAAACGGTCTTTGACGAGTTCCAGGGCTCGTATCGTCCGCTCCCAGGATTGCAAACCCAGCGGCAAGATCGTCATCGCACTATCTTATGGCAACCACCAACAACGCGCAATCCTCAGACCGGCTCTTGACCCGTTCTTCGGCTAGCCTTGCACGGGCGAAGCATGCAGTGAAATAACGCAGGAAACTCATGAGCGGAATGGGCGGCGGGATTCGAACCTGCGACTTCCACCGTGTGAGGATGGCACTCTAACCGCTGAGTTAGCCGCCCGGGATTGAATTGATGAGCCTCGACCCACCACATGCGTCCATTTTATCGACTTTGTCAGCTTGCGGCAAGCGGCCACGATACTGGAATTGCGGGCCGGAGCGATCGGCGTTTGGCCATTTTCTTGCGCATATGCTCAGTTCATGATTTCAACCCGGAAAACCGGGTGCGGGCGTGCACAGGGGGATTGCCCACGGGCTTTCCGGGCCAGTAGATTAGTGGGTGCGATGGTCTTGCACAGACTCTGAACATGCGAGGGGTGAGACGAGCCGATGACCGCCTTTTTTCCCGACGTGCCGAAGATCCAGTACGGGGGCCCCAAGTCACGCAACCCGCTGGAGTTCAAGCATTACAATCCCGATGAGATGGTCGGCGACAAGACGATGAAGGATCATCTTCGGTTCTCGGTCGTCTACTGGCACACGTTCTGCAACCAGCTCTCCGACCCGTTCGGTGTGGGCACGGCGCACCGGCCCTGGGATGACGGCTCCGGCTCGGTGGCCAACGCCCAGCGCAAGGCCAAGATGGCTTTCGAGTTCTTCGAGAAGATGCAAGCGCCCTTCTACGCCTTCCACGACCGCGACGTCGCGCCCGAAGGCGCAACGCTCAAGGAAAGCCATGCCAACCTGGACGAGGTGGTCAAGGTCCTCAAGGATGAGCAAGCCCGAACCGGAGTGAAGCTACTCTGGGGCACGGCCAACCTCTTCACCAATCCCCGTTACATGCACGGGGCAGCCACCAGCTCGAACTTCGACGTCTTCGCGTTCGCCGCGGCCCAGGTCAAGAAGGCCCTGGAGATCACCCTCGAGCTCGGCGGCGCCGGGTACACGTTCTGGGGGGGACGCGAAGGGTACTCGACCCTGCTGAACACCGACATGAAGCGCGAGCTCGATCACCTCGGCCAGTTCCTGCACATGGCGGTGAACTACAAGAAGCAGATCGGCTTCCAGGGGAACTTCTATATCGAGCCGAAACCGCGCGAGCCCACCAAGCACCAGTATGACTCGGACGCGGCCGCCTGCCTCAACTTCCTGCGGACCTACAACCTGCTGCCGCATTTCAAGCTCAACCTCGAGACCAACCACGCCACGCTGGCCGGTCACGAGATGATGCACGAGATGGAAGTGGCCATCGGCGCAGGGGCGCTGGGGTCGATTGACGCCAATACCGGAGATTATCTCCTGGGCTGGGATACTGACCAGTTCCCCACCAACATCTACCTGACCACGCAGTGCATGCTCTGCATTCTCGGCATGGGCGGGTTCACGACGGGCGGCGTCAACTTCGACGCCAAGGTGCGCCGGGAGAGCTTCGAGCCGATCGACCTGTTCTACGCACACATCGGCGGCATGGACGCGTTCGCCCGCGGACTGAAGACCGCGCAGGCCATCATCAGCGACGGCCGGCTAGCCGAGTTCGTCAAGAGCCGGTACCAGAGCTGGGATTGCGAGCTGGGTAAGCGGGTCGAGTCCGGCCAGTGCAACCTGGCCGATCTGGAAGCCTACATCCTGCCCAAGGGCGATGCCGCCAAGAATGTCAGCGGGCGGCAGGAAATGCTCGAGAACCTGTTCAACGACTTCATCTGATGGCCGGGCGCTCTCGCCAGGTGCGCCCTGGCGAGAGCCGGATGCCGGCCGCGGCGGACGCATCGCTCAGGCGGGCTCCACGAGCGCCGCGAAGATGCCCTGCATGAACTCCGGCAGGTCGTCCGGTGTGCGGCTGGTGACGATGTTGCCGTCGCGCACGCACGCGGCGTCCTGCCAGATTCCGCCGGCATTGACCACGTCGTCGCGGATGGAGTAGAAGCCGGTCACCTTCTTGCCGTGCAGGCAGCGGGCCGAACAGAGCATCCAGGGGCCATGGCAGATGGCCGCGATCACCTTGCCCAGCTGGGCTGCCTGCGTCACAAGGTGCACCATCGTCGGATGGCGCCTCATGTGATCGGGCGAATAGCCGCCGGGAATGATCACGGCGTCGAGATCCTGTGCTTTCACGTCGCTTGCCCCGACGTCGGAACGCGCGGGGTAATCGTGCTTCGAGAGGTACGTTTCCCCGGCCTTCGGCCCGACGATCTGCACATCGGCCCCGGCCTCGCGGAGGCGCAGGACCGGATACCAGAGCTCGAGGTCCTCGTAAAACTTCTCCACCAGCACGGCCACGCGTTTTCCTTTGAGGCTGCTCATCACGTTGCTCCTCATCCGAAGGATGGTTTCGGTTCGTCGCGGTGCTCGGCCATGGCGCGCTCGATGGCCTCGTCAAACGGAAAGGGTGGTTGATAACCCAGCACCCGGCGCGCCTTGTCGATGGAATAATCCAGGTGCAGACCGAGGAACTTGAACCGGGCCTTGTTGATGATTGGCGGGTTCTTCGCCCCGCGCAGCCTGGCACCTCCCTCCACCATGGCGGCCAGGACGCGTGCCAGGCCCAGCGGGATGTGCCGTGACGGAGGCCGCAGGCCGGCAAGCTCCGCCACACGGCCGACGAAGCGCAGCTTGCTCACGGGTTCGCCGTCGGTGAGGTTGAACACCTCGCCCACCGCCGCGGGGTTCTCGGCGGCCAGGAAGATGCCGTGCACAAGGTTCTTGACGTAGATGCAATTGAGCGCCTGCTCCCCCGATCCGAAATAGGCAAACGAGCCCCGGCGCAGGTTAACCAGGAGCTTGGGCAGGACGGTCCGGTCGCGCTCGCCGTAAATGAAACCCGGCCGGACGACGGTGGCCGGCAGACCGCGTTCGCGATGATACCTGAGCACCAGGGCCTCCGCCTCGGTCTTGGAGCGGGTGTACGCGTCCAGCGAACTGGCCGCCGGCGGGACGGTCTCGTCGCTGCCGTGGTGGTCGCGACCCTCGTAAACGCCCAGCGAGCTCACGTGCACAAGGCGTTCGATGCGGGCATCGCAGGCCGCCTCCAGGAGCAGCTCGAGCGCCTGCACGTTGAGCCTGCGAAACTCGGCCAGCGTTCCCCAGTCGCCGACCTTCGCGGCGCAGTTGAAGACCCAGTCCACGCCCGCGGCTCCGAGGCGCAGCGACGCCGCATCTTCCAGGTCGCCCACGACCTTCTCGACTCCGAGCCGATCGAGCCAGCGCGTATCGCTGCTGGCGCGGACGAGCGCCCGCACGCGATGACCCCGGCGCACGGCTTCCTCGGCCGCGTGGCCGCCGACCAGTCCAGTGGCCCCAGTGATGAAGATCGTTCTCGGTGTGGGGGTGTCCATGCCGGGCGGGTCTCGTGCGGATCGGTAAGAGCCGGCCTCTCGATCCGTGTGGAGGCCCGACCGATCTGGCATCGTACCCGAGCGTCCGCGCCGGGGGAATGGCGGTCCGCCGCCGGCGAGAAGCCTTCAAGACATCGAGATCCGAGGGCCCTGCACGAGCGCCGGGCGTTTCCGGCCGGCCCAGAGTCCGTTCAAACCGTGCCTGGCACCTCGTGGCGATGCTTGCGATATCCTTTTTTGATGCTTAAACTAATAAGGGAGAACCTGGCACACTCACGGAGGGCGTCATGTCCGGCGGACGGTTGCAGAGGGAGCTGAAGAAACGAAAGCCGTTCGATTCGCCCGAGCAGGAGGCGAGCCTGAGCATTGCCCGCACAGCCGACCGCTTCGGCATCTGCTTCACCCGCCTCTTCCGGGCACACGGACTGACCCCTTCGCAGTACAACGTCCTGCGGATCCTCCGCGGCGAGGCGAAGCCCCTGCCGATCCTGGAGATCGCCGACCGGATGCTTGCGGCCGTGCCGGGCATCACCGGGCTGATCGATCGCCTGGAGGGCATGGGGCTCGTCGCGAGGGATCGCTCGACCGAGGATCGCCGGGTCGTCTTCGTGACGATCACCTCGAGAGGCGTTGACCTGCTGGGCCAGCTCGACGACCCGGTACTGGCCTTGCACAGGAAGCTGCTCGGGCATATGAGCCCCGCCGAGCTGCGGCAGTTGATCGGCCTGCTGGAGAAGGCCCGCCAGCCGCTGGACGGGTCGACCGGAATGACGACAGGCTGACTGTCCGATACGTGGCCTGCTTCGAAGTGGAGCACGCAGGCCGTGAAACAGCCGATCGACGAGCGCTGGCGATGCCGGCAGACCGGGGTTCAGGCCGCCGGGCCGGCACAGGAGCCAGGCTCGGCGGGCCGGGTGCCGACGAGTGCCGGCAGCTCCACGGCGACGGCCTGCGTCTCCTGAAGCCGCAGTTCCAGCTCGTTTCGCAAACTCTCCGGGTCGGGCACCCGCATCCGCCGCGACAGGAGCAGGAAATCGTCGCTTCCCACGGGGGGGACCGTCAAGTCTTTCGGGTGGTCGCGCACCACCCGCAGCGCGTCGATGAGACGGCGGAAGAAGCGATAGCCAAGCTGGAGCTGCCCGACTCTCAGGGGATCGAGGCAGTTCGCTTCGCCCAATGCGCTGAGCGCCTCGAGGGTGTTGGGAGACCTCAGCGCGATGTCGCTCCGACCGTGAACGATTTGCAAGGCCTGGACGACGTATTCCACGTCGACGAGCGCTCCGGGGCTGTATTTCGCGCTCATGGTGCCAGGTGGGACAAGCTGTTCGACCTGGAGCCTGCGCATCCGCCGCAGCCCCTCCAGGTCCAGCGGCTCGGGTCCGTAAACGTAGCAGTCGCGGTGCTGCTCCAGCTCGCGTGCCAGGCCGGCGTGGCCAGCGATCTGGCGCAGCTTGATGAGGGCTTGCCGCTCATAGCCCCAGGCCGCGCCACCTGGCCTGTAGTAATCGAGAAATGTGGAGATGGACGTGGCCAGCGGGCCGGCCCGTCCGTACGGGCGAAGCCGGAAGTCGAGCTCGAACGCATGCCCCTCGCGACTGGCAAGCAGCGCGCGCAGAGCGGAGACGACCGTATCAAAGAGCTGCCCGGGGCTGGTCTCGTGACCGGCTTCGGATTGGGCCCGATCGTCATAGACGATCATCACCTCGAGGTCCGACGCGAAGCCCAGCTCACGGCCGCCGAACTTGCCCAGGGCGCAAAGGATCGAGGGGGGCATTCGCCGCGGGTCGTCCACCATATGCCGGGAGGCGGCCTCACGCAGGGCCAGCTCGAAGGCGGTGCCGAGCAGCACCTCGGCCACGCTGGCGAGCTCGTTGGAGAATTCGTCCTGCCCCCGGCTCAACCCGAGGATGGATCGCAGGTCAGCGCGGAAGATCTCCCGGTCGCGAAATCGCCGCAGTGCCTGTCCCCGGCTTTCCATGGTCGTCACGGCGGCCAGGCTCGATACCAGCTCGTCGGTGAGCCTCTTCTGTCCCGGATGACGCATCCACTCCGCGGGATCACAGATCATGTGCAGGACGTTCTCGGGCTGGGCGTGCAGATAATCTTCCCAGAGGAAATGGCTCTCGCCCAGCATGCGCACAAGCGCATCGAGCACCTCGGGTTTTTCCAGCGCCTCGAATTCCTCGACCCAGTTCGGGCGGGCCATCGTTTCCGTGGCAAACCGGCTGAAATGCACCAGTGCCGCCTCAGGATCGGTCGCGCACGGCAGCCGGCTGCTGAAGTGCTCGATGAGGATCAGCGACAGCCTCAGCTCGCGGAGCTTCGGCTCCGAGGTGATCTTGTGCCCCCAGCGGTCGGTGACCCAGAGCACGTCGTCCACGCGGTCGTCGACGGTGCGAATCTCTGACTGCACGATGCGGATGCCGCACAGGGCCAGGGCGCTGGCCGTGAGCGAAAGGAAGCCAAAGCTGTCGCGGGCCCGGATACGCACCGCCGTGGCATCGAGCTGACTGTCCACATCGAGCGTCAGGTCAATCGGCTCGAGGCGGTCCAGATCGCCGTCTGGCGGCCCGAGCGCGGCCACGAAGCGGCGGATCAGCCGGTGATTGACTTCTTCCGACCTGTCACTGCGCAGCAGCCTGGTCAGGTCACGGAGCTCACTCTGGAAATGATCCCAGTCGGCAGCGGGGAGTTGCGGGCGGACGGGCCGGACCCGGAACACATCCACGATCCGCGGCCTGCGGTCGGGCCCGGCCGCCGCCGGGGGCCGCGCCGGGCGCCGGAACGGCGAGGCCTTGCGCGCCAGCGTGGCCCCGGAATCGGCTGGCGGGGGCCGTGATGTGAATACCCGCCCGTTCAGGATGGACAGTCCGGAGACCGCCAGCAGCGTGCACACCGTCGAGAGAAACTGAAAGGCGTCGTAACCCACGACGTCCACGCGCCAGACGTCCCCGCTTTCCGGTTCGGCGCTGACCTGCACCGGCCGGTCGTCGCTGAGCGTCTTCATCGCCTCGAGCTGCCGGCTCACCTCGGCGGGTGAAAACGCCTGGAAATAATCGTCAGGGAACGAGGCCAGCAGGTGCCGGACCCAACGATCCGGGTGGTGGACGAGCAGCTCGCGCTCGAGTTGTTCCCTGTCAGACATGGTCAGAAGCCAGCTCTCCCGACACAATAGGACTGTTGGTGGGACGGCGAGAGTTTGTGCAGTGAGATCACTCAAATTGTACCAGTGACCTGGCAAGCGACTCAATTCCATGCGGATCGGCCTGATCGCAGATATTCACGCCGACCTGCGCGCCTGGAGACGGCGCTGGGGCGGCTCGAGCAGCTCGCCGTGGACCAGGTGGTCTGCCTGGGCGACCTGGTCGGCTACGGCAGCGAGCCGGACGCCGTCGTGGCGGAGATCCGGGCGCGGAGCATTCCCTGCATTCGCGGCAATCACGATCGCTGGGTCCTCGAGCGCGGACAGATGCTCGGGCTGCGCGGCTGGAAGACGGCCGACCTGCGCGACGACACCCGCGCGTTCCTCGCGATGCTGCCGCCCAGTCTTCGGCTGGTCGTGGCCGGTGAGGCCATCACGTTCTTTCACGGCTCGCCGGCGAGCGACACCGAGTACGTCACGGCGTACAAGCCGATGCCCGCGTCGGTCGAGGAGTTCTGGGAGCAGGGCGACGCCCGGGTGCTGGTCCTGGGCCATACGCACGTGCCCATGATCGACCGCGGCCCGCGCGGTACCGTCATCAATCCCGGCTCGGTGCTCGGCGTCCCCGGCGTCCAGACCTCATACACGTTCGCCGTGCTCGATCTTCCGAGCTTCGCGGTCCAGATTCATGAGGTCCGCACGGGCCGCGAGATTCGCCGCGACCCCATCGACATGGAATGAGCCGGATCAATCGACATGGAATGAGCCGGATCAGCGGGGCTTCCGCTTGTAGATGCACAGGAGAAACGCGGTACCCGACTTGGTGGTGAATTCCCTGGGCCGCTCTTCACCCGGACGGGCGAAGCACACCTTGAGCGTATCGCCCTCCAGTTCGTAAATGCCGGCAATGGTCTGGTCCTCATACGGGCCATCCCGGTCCCAGGTGTTCATCGCTTTCGGCTTGCGTGTCGCGTCGAGCGTGATGATCCCACGCTTGCGCACGCGGTCTCCGCTCCTGAGCGTCACGTGGTTCTGCTCGTACACCACGGTCTCGCCCTGGATGTCCTCGGCGAGGGCCTGCTCTCCGTCGGACTCCTTGGCGGTCAGGTACCATGTGCCCTGGAGCTTTTCCAGGTCCGTCTGCGCCGGGTCTTCACCGCCGATCACAAGCGCCGAGAGCAGCAACACGAGAGTCGTCATGGTGGCCTCCCGATGACCTGACTGGAGCGGGCACAACCGTCATTGCCATTCCATGATACCAGCAGCGGGGAAACGGATCACGAAAAGCAGGCACGCAACGTGCGAAAGAACCTCCCGCTCACCGGATTCACCAGGAAGACCGGGTTGGAAACGCGGTCCCGGTCGTGCATTTCGTCCAGGGCTCCTGGCGAACTCCGAGCCGAATCAGTAGGCTTGAAACGAGGAAATCGCCCGGCGATCGCCTTGTTTTCGACCCTGCTCCCGACCGTCGAGGACCCATCCGATGAACGTGAAACGGCCAGTCACCGCGACGATCTATATAGGCGACCAGCCTTCCGAAGACGACCTGCTCGAATGCAGGGACCAGGGCATTGCCGGTGTCGTCAACCTGCGACACGATCGCGAACCCGAGCAGCCGCTCTCGACCGTGGCGGAGGGGGAGAAGGTCCGCGTCCTGGGCATGGATTACCTTCATCATGGCGTTGGTGGAGCACCTCTGGCCGACCCCGGGGTGACCGAGGTCTGCGATTTCATCGACCGTCA
Organism: uncultured Planctomycetaceae bacterium; assembly: GCA_963833985.1. GTDB lineage: Bacteria > Planctomycetota > Planctomycetia > Isosphaerales > Isosphaeraceae > Aquisphaera. The sequence continues at coordinate 1,429,761 of CAWIAD010000001.1, read as the reverse complement.
TTGCGAGGCCGGCAGCAAGGTGCTCGTCCATTGCCGCAAGGGCGGCCGGGCCATGGCCCTGGTGCTCATCCAGCAGGCGCGTGCGAACGGCTGGACGGCCGAGGAGGCCGTCGCCAGGGGAAAAGCGATGGGCCTGGAGGTTGACGGACAGCTCCGGACGATGGTCGAGGATTATCTCAGGAAGCAAGGTTAGCAAACCGTTGCCGCCCTACCGCGCAGACCACTCTCGGGCCAATGCCGTTGAAATAGTGTTAACAGAAAGGGGCAGGAGGCTTGCGACAGACTTGTTCCCACGCTCTGCGTGGGAACACCGGTCGGGATGCTCAGCGTCCCATGGATTTCCCAGCCTCGGCACGGGCCCAAACGACGCGGAGCGTCGCAGTCGGCATTCCCACGCGGAGCGTGGGAACGAGGGACACACCTATGCCTGCACTTAACTTATCGCTATTTCAACGTTATTGACCGTCGGGCATGAACCTCGAGCCGGGAATCGTTTATCTGGTCGGTGCTGGGCCCGGAGACCCAGGGCTTTTGACCGTGCGGGGTGCCGAGGTTCTGGGCCGCGCGGACGTGGTCGTGTACGATCACCTGGCCTCGGCCCGGCTGCTCGACCTTGCCCCCGCGCGTGCGATCCGCATCTGTGCCGGCAAGTCCAGCGGACATTGCACCCTGGATCAGGACCAGATCAACGCGCTGCTGCTGGAGCATGCTTTGTCGGGCCGGGTTGTCGTCCGGCTCAAGGGCGGTGACCCGTTCGTGTTTGGCCGCGGAGCCGAGGAGGCAGAGCATCTCGCCCGGCACGGCATCCCTTACCAGGTTGTGCCGGGCGTCACCGCGGGCGTCGGGGCCACCGCGTACGCGGGCATTCCCATCACCCATCGCGGCCATTGCTCGGCCGTGGCATTTGTCACCGGGCATGGTGATCCAGAAGCCGGGACGGATCCGAATGCAACGGCCGCGGGACGAACCGCGCTCGACTGGCATGCCCTCGCGGCATTTCCGGGCACGCTGGTGGTGTACATGGGCGTGACGCACCTGGCCGCGATTTGCCGGACGCTGATCCGGGCGGGCAAGGAAGAAAGCACACCCGCGGCCGTCATCGAATCTGGCAGCACTCCCGCACAGCGGGTGCTCGAGGCAACGCTCGGGACGCTCGGCGAGGCGGCCCGGTCGCAGGGCGTGCGCCCCCCTGCTCTGCTTGTCATCGGCAGCGTCGTGGACCAGCGTCGGGTGCTGGCCTGGTATGAGAGCCTGCCCTTGTCTGGACAGCGCATCGTGGTCACGCGGCCGGCGGATGAAGGGCGGCAGGTCGCCCCGGCGCTGGAGGCGCTCGGCGCCGAGGTCCTGCTCGCTCCCACAGTCCAGATTCTGCCGCTGGTGGATCATCGCCTCCTCGATGAGTCGATCAGCCGCCTGGATCAGTTCAACTGGCTGGTGTTCACGTCCGCCCACGGCGTTCAGGGTTTTCTGGATCGGCTGGATGTGCTGGGACTGGACCTGCGCCATCGGGCGGCTGAAGCTGGCAACCATCGGGCCGGCCACGGCGCGGGCATTGTCCGGTTATCATTTGAGAGCAGACCTGGTTCCCGGGTCTTTCCGTTCCGAAGCCCTGGCCGAGGCCCTGGCCCGGCAGGCCGCCGGGCAGCGCGTGTTGCTGGCGAGGGCCGACCGCGGCCGGATGATCCTCAAGGAAGAACTTGAGAAGTGCGCCCAGGTCCACCAGGTCGCGGTCTATCGCAACGCCGATGTCGATGCCTTGCCGGACGAGGTTGCCCGGAGGATCGAGTCCGGAACGGTCGATTGGATCACGCTCACCAGTCCTGCGATCGCCGCCAGGCTGCACGCCATCCTGCCGGCCGAGGCGCGCAGCCTGGTCGGCACGCGCATCAAGCTCGCAAGTCTCAGCCCCGTGACCTCGGAGGCGGTCGAGCGTCTGGGCTGGAGGGTCGCCGCCGAAGCACGGACCTACACCTGGGAGGGGTTGCTCCAGGCGCTGATCGAAAACGTGGCGGCCGGACGCGAACCGGCGCGCGAAGGCGTCTAGGGCGGTTTTCTGACGGTTGCAGGCAGTTTCTGAGTTTTGAAAGGGGGGGGCAGACATTCCTGTCTGCCAGGGCAGGCCTGCTCCGGCAAGCAGGAATGCCTGCCGCCGGTCTCAATCTGCGATCCGAGTGAAAACCGCTCTAAATAGGGCTCCTCCGCAGAATCTGTGGGTGTGAATTCAGCCTGCGAGCTCGGCTCCGGCTCGACAGGAGGGTTCCCCTCCACCTTCACCATCACCTCGCCCGGGTCAGGTGAGGGCGAGGTGATGGCGAAGGCGGGGGGGGGGAAAGCAAGGGTTCTTGCTGGCACAGATCAAGTGACCAGCTTGGTTTTCAGGTTTGTCAGCAAAGTCCTGCGGAGCAGCAGCGGAAGACGATTCGCGCTGGCGAGAAAGATCGCATCCTGAGGCATCTCTCGGTCACGATGGAGTTACCAGGCTTCATCAGAACCAGGAGTACCCCAGGATGCGTATCCAGACGATGCTCAATCGGGTGGAGAAGTTCAAGTCGTTTGTTTACGGCCAGGCCACCCTGGAGGAGTGTGCCGACGGCCCAGCACTGGTCGTTGAGATGGTGGCCCGCAAGAACAGTCGGGTGTTGTGCTCGGGTTGCGGCCGACCTGGTCCAGCGTATGATCGCCTTGAGGAACGGCGGTTCGAGTTCGTGCCGATCTGGGGGATCTTGGTGTTCCTGGCCTACCGGATGCGGCGAGTGAATTGCAGACGGTGCGGGGTGACCGTCGAGCTGGTCCCATGGTGCGACGGCAAGAACCAACTGACCACCACCTACCGCTGGTTCCTGGCAACCTGGGCCAAGAGGCTGAGCTGGAGTGAAGTCGGCTCGATTTTCCGCACATCATGGGACAGCGTCTTCCGGGCCGTGGAGCACGAGGTCGAGTGGGGACTGAGGCATCGGGACCTCAGCGAGGTGGCGGCCCTGGGCGTGGACGAGATCGCCTGGGCTCGCGGCCACACGTATTTGACACTGGTTTACGACATTGGCGGGACAACGAAGCGACTGTTGGCCGTAGCCGAGGAACGGACCGAAGCGAGCCTGCGGTCGTGCCTGGACGGCCTTGGGGAGACAGTTTGCAAGCAGGTACAATATGTGTGTAGCGACATGTGGAAGGCGTACCTCAACGTGATCGCCGAGAGACTCGGCCAGGCGGTCCACGTGCTGGACCGGTTCCATGTGATGCAGATGTTCGGCAAGGCACTGGACGAGATCCGCGCGGAGGAGTCGAAGCGATTGGTACGTGACGGCTACGAGCCGGTGTTGAGGAAGTCGCGGTGGTGCTTCCTGAAGCGGCCGGAGAACCTCACGGACAAGCAGACGGTGAAGTTGTCGGAAGTCTTACGGTACAACCTGCGGACGGTGCGAGCGTACCTGCTACGCGAGGAGTTCCAGCGGGTCTGGGAGTACAAAAGCGCGTGGTGGGCGGGGAGGTTTCTCGATGAGTGGACAGGTCGAGTGATGCGTTCGAGACTGGAGCCGATGAAGAAGATCGCCCGTAGTATTCGGACTCATCGGCCACTGATCTTGAATTGGTTTCGGGCCAAAGGACTGGTCTCCGCGGGTGCCGTCGAAGGGCTCAACAACAAGGTGAAACTGGTTACGAGAAAGTCGTATGGATTTCGGACGGCGAAAATCGCGAAACTGGCTCTCTTGCACGACCTCGGTCACCTCCCCGAGCCGAAACGCAGCCACAAATTCTGCTGAGGAGGCCTAAATAGAGCCTCGCCTCCAGTAATGTGGGCCAGCCGCCCTCGGCTGGCTCAGGACGGCCGAGCGCGGCTGTCCCACACTTTCCCACTTATGGGGAGCTATTTAGCGGAGCTCGAGAATCGTCTCCACGCCCTGCCAGAGCAGGAATGCGCCGCCGATGATGAAGAGGATGTCCATCGCCGTGTTTCGGCCAAAGATCCCGGCCGCCAGGTCCAGCAGGAAGAGCAAGACGATCAGGCCGGCTATTCCCATCGCCGTGTACGTGATGACCTTCTCGGTCTGCATGGAGAGACTCTCCGCTGAGTGTGAAGCGAATACAGCCTCACCAATTTACCATATTTCCGGCGCTGGACGAGGGCGTTCCGAACCGAACCGGGCGGCGATTCCGTTCAACTGGGACGGATCGGGATCGTGCGGGGCTGCGCGGCCCGCCGCTTTGGCATGCGGACGGTCAACACGCCGTTCCTGGCATCGGCCTGGGCGGCGTCGAAATCGACGTCGGCGGGGACCATGATCTGGCGCACGAACGTGCCGAACCGCCGCTCGCGCACCTGAAGCTGCGCCTCGGGCAGCTCGCCGGTCTCCTTCACGCCGCGCAGGACCAGGAGGTTGCCGCTGATCGAGAGCTCGATGCGGGTCGGATCCACGCCGGGAATCTCGGCCACGACGATGGTCTCTTCCGGAGTCTCATAAACGTCGATGAGCGGGCTCCACGCCGTGGGCTCCAGGTCGGTCGGCGGGCTCTGGGCGTGACCTCGCCCTTCCGGTTGAAAGTAGTCCTCGAGCACGCGGGCCAGCTCGTTTTGCAGGAAATTGAACGGGATGAACTGCTCGCGGCGCCAGTGATTGGAACGGGCCATGGAGGGACTCCAGCTGGGATGAGTAAAAAAAGACCTTGATCAAGCTCCGCTCAGGAGCGGATCTCGATGCGGCGGGTCCGCGCCCGATCCGCCCTGGGCAGCACCACGCGCAGGACCCCGTGGCGCAGCTCGGCCGTGATCCGATCGCGGTCCACCTCGTCGCTGAGGATGAACGACCGGTAATAGTCGCCCACGTGGTATTCCTGGTAAATGGGCCGCGCTCCATCCGGGGCGGGCGGATCGATGCGCGCATGAAGGGTCAAGACATTGTCCTCGAGCTGGATCACCAGGTTCGATTCGGTGGCCCCGGGTAAGTCTGCCTCGAGGGTCAGCCCATCGGGCCCGTCGTGAATGTCGATCGGGGGCGTGAAGGCCCGCTGGACATCGGCCGGGGAATCCGAAAACTCGCCTTGACCGGGTGCCTGTGTGCGCTGGCGGCTGACGGTGACGCGGATTGATGGATGTGCGGCTTTCATTGGCGACGTCCCGTAACCTCGACTGGAGGAGTGTTGCGTCCTGCCCCGCGCTGGCTCATGAGTTGCCGGCATTGACCGCGATGTGCCGCGGCCTCGCGTCCTCGGCCTTGGGGAGCTGAACGGTGAGGATTCCGTTGGAGAACGAAGCGGAGACTTTCGAGCTGTCGACGCGATCGGGAAGCGTGATCGTGCGCGACCACCGGCCCATCGGCCGTTCCTGCCGGCGATAACTATCGTCCTTCACATTGTCCGCTCGCTTCCGCTCGCCGCGCATCGTGAGGCTCTCACCGGTGATGGTCAACTCGACCTCCTCGGCGGTCAGCCCGGGGAGCTGCGCGGAAAGCAGGTAGCTTTCCCCGCCGTCGTACACATTCACCGGCGGATACTGACGGATACTCCGAAGTGGCTGGAACGGGTCAATGCGATCGAACAGCCGCCCCATCTCGCGCTGGAGTTCCCGCAGTGGATCCCACCGCCCTTGCCATTCCGAACCGTTCATACCATCGGTCTCCTTTACCTCACCGTTTCGCTGTCTCCACCCATGAGCAGGGCGCGTGCCAATTTGGCCGGCGTTTCGGCCGAGCGTCCGCATTCCAGACTTAATTTCAAGCAGCCTTTGAGTTTAAGCCCGAAGTCACAGATCCGAGCCGCCCCCGCGGGAATGCGCATGATTCGTCGGCTTGATGTCATTTTGACAGGAGATGCTGTCTTGTCAGGTTGTCTTGCCAGAATGGCAGGAAAGGGCGTGATCGTCTCACCAGATGACCTGTAAGTCGCGTAGCACAACAGTCTCGGCGGGTGGCGGCTCGATCGACAGCCATTCCGAGAGTCGTTCCCTGGTGGCTTCCATGTGCCAGGTGCGCGTATCGACGGTGATGGCGATCTGATCGGACTGGCGGGCAACTTTGACCAGGTGCCAGCCGGCGGCGGCATCCTCGGGCGTTGGCGGCGGCCCGGATTCGAGAGAGAGTGAGAGGGGGGGTTCCAGTGACAGCCCTGCCAGGTACATCCGCGACAGGGCGGAGGGCGATCCCTCGATCTTGACTGTCAGCTCGAATCGCGGTGGCAGGGCAAGGGGTAAGACGTAGGGCACGCTTCGCCCTGTGGACTTTCGCTTCCAAGGCGGCGCAATGAATTGACCCACCTGGAAAACGCCCGATTCGAGTTCAGACCGGGACGGCCGCGATGCGAGGGACGAGGTCTTCAGCAGTGCCGTGCTGGTGCCGATGCTCAGTATTGCTAGCCCCACAACACCAAAGGGAGCGGACAAGGTCCACCACCTCGGAGCCTTTGATTCAACCGGAAACGGACAGTGGAGCAGCATCACAACCCGCTGCATGAGCGGGCTGGGGGAGGCGTCACGGAGCGGAGACATGGCGCGGGACCCGGCCTGATTGCCGCTCGGCGCCGAGGGAGCACCCGCTTCCGAGCCGGCTGCCAGGGAAACCAGCCGGGTTGCATATCCCGACGGCGAACCTGTGTGATGGACGACTCGCTCGTCCGCCAGGAATTCCTGGTCCACCCGCAACTGAGCGCGCAGCCACCACACAAAGGGATGGAAGAACCAGAGACACTGTGCCAGGCTCGCCGCGGCGCTGGAGTACGTATCGGACTGGCCGGCATGGGCCAGCTCATGCAAGAAAATCAGCCTGAGAGATTCGCGGTCGAATCCCGCCTGGTCATAATCCGCGGGTATCAAGATACAGGGGCGGAAGAGCCCAGCCAGGATCGGTCGTCGCAGCCTGGTCGCGACCCGCAGTTCGGGAGCCGGCAAGTTCTCGCCCTGCAAGGGAATCAGCGAATGAAAGAAGGCGCTGGTCTCCGGTCGCGGCGCGCTGGAGTCGTGAATCAGCCGGCGGATTCCCCAGAACCCCAGGGCCGTCCAGCCCATTCCGGCCGCAACACCCGCCAGGTAAGCCAGCCCGCAGGCTCGCGCCATCCAGAGGCTCCAGGACGGCGCGTTTCCGGCCCGGCCTGGCAGCACGGCCCGAAGAACTCTACCGCTTCCCTCACCGTCCCCCGCGCTGGCATGGACGGCTTCGGAGGGGCGCAGCGACGGCCGGATCGGTTGGGAGCGCCGCCCCGGAACAAGTAGCCGCAGCCCGACGCGCGACGGCGAGAACGGGTTGGTGGCCACCAGAGGAAGGATGAAGATGGTCAGGACGGTGGCGGCCTGGACGACGACCAGGCGCCGGCTGGGCTGACGGCAGAGCAAGACCAGCAGGATCACAAAGCTGAGCAGGATCGTCGTTGCAAGCGTGGCATCCAGGAGAATCCGGTCGAACCGGTCGAGGCCGGCCCACATCTGAGTGGCCCTACCTGGGGAAAATGATCGGGTGAAATTGAGCCAAGGGACGTCCGACAGACCCTTCAAACCGCCTGGACGAGAGAGCGGTCAAAGCGAAGGGCCAGGTCAGTGCCGCGCTGGAGAGGCACCTTCCTGGCCCGGGATCCCCGGACACTTCAATTAGCATGACGGTGAGGGTCAACTCCCGTCAAGCCTCCTGGAGATGAAGCTCCGCGTGTCCGTTGAAGTTCTGCGATGATTGGCGCTGGGCCTCGTCAATCATGGCACGAAGACGTTCCAGGTCCTCGGGCGTCGGCGGCTTCGAGTCGAGCAAGGCCACCATCACCCGGTCGAGCGCACCGTCAAAGACGCGATCGACGAAACGCTTCGTCAGCTCGCGAATGGTCCGCTCCGAGGACTTCTTCGGGAAGTAGATGAACGTCCTTCCCTCGACAACATGACGGACGAGACCTTTTTTCTCTTCCATGATATTGAGTAAGGTCTGCACCGTACTGTAGGCCACGGGTCCGCTGTCGCGGTTCAGGTCGTCCTGAACCTCGCGGACGCTGGCCTTCTCCCGAGCCCACAAGATCTTCATGATCTCGAGCTCTCGATCGGTCACCATCTGAGTCTTGCGCACGATTCGGTCCCTGAGATGACGGGTAAAACGGGAATAATCGTCTCCGTAAGCTATCTCGCTCCACGGCACTAAGCAAGCCTAAGCAAATCAGAATCCGCATGGTTGCCGGCGCCAACGCGCAGCATTTTCCGTCTATAACATTTCGCGCAAGCCCCACAAGTTGACAGCCTCCGCCCGTGCGATCGTCTCCCATCGAGGCCAAACTTTTGCGGATGCGCGATTCCACGGGGAATGCCCGCTCCAGATACGATGCGAAACCGGTCCAGCAGGGTTCGAGGATGCCCTGGTGCATCGGATTGATTAGCTGGTGCAACGACCGGGGGGATCGAGCCGCGGTGGAACCCGAACTGGTATCCTGTCGAGGGCACCCGTGGAGAGCGTCGTACACCCAATGACCTGATGAACGGTGGCGAGGGCTCTTTCCCCGAGTTCCATGCCGTCGACATGGACCGGGAGAGCTTCTTTCACTATGAGAAGACCGGCGAATTCCGAGACGGCACCGTGATGATCAAGGAACTCATCGGCGCCGGCACCCGGGAGGCGACCAGCGGCAAGGGGTATTTCATGGGTGACTTCCGCGGCCTGGCGGTGTCGATCCAGGACTCGAAGCGCTTCAAGGACGAGCCCGGCTACTGGGCGTTCTTCATTTTCGGATCGCTCGTGAAGTCCTTGCGGCCCAGCGACCGGAGCGCGAGCAAAAGAACCGGCGCGGTCGAGGACCCTCAGGTCCTGGACCAGGCCGGCTTACGCTTCGACGAATTGACCGGAATACCCGGGCCGCCCTCTGCCTGGTCATCCGACATCTTCTCTTTGATTCCGGGAGCCGACGTTCGCTTGCCTCAATTCAAATCCTGGAGAACGCTTGTCGTTGCAGCCACGGTCACATGGAAAGAGCAGTTGAAATTATGTCCGGGTAGCAGCTTTTTGCAACGGACCACCTTGACCTGGGCGGCCACCGTTCGAAGGCTTGAGCTCCTCGTCGCCTCGCGGACCTGCGGAGTTTCGGCCAGCCTGAAGAGCACGACCTCCTGCCCGGTGAAGGTGCTGATATCGTGGTGCATGCTCGCAACCTTGATGCCGGTGACTTCTTCGAACAAGGCTTCCATGAGGGGTCGCGCGGTTTCGAGTAGATGCGTGCGCACCTGTTTGAGCAGGTCCTTCCCCTTTTCTCTCGGCCGCAACTTGGCCAGGTGCCGTACCGCCGCGGTCAAGACGCCCTGGAGGCGGACGAGGAGCAAGTCGCCGATCAGGTGAGTGCGGATGTCCGTGGGCCCACGGCCCATGTATTCCTGCTCGAAGCGACCCATCCCCGCGCAGATGGCGGCTTCGATTTCCCCCTCTTTTCATGGTGACCTGGACCGTTCCATCGCCGGTCATTTGGATATCACCCTATCTAGAAACAACAACTTCCTTGCAATGGACGCTGATTCTGGCATAATAATTGACTTTGGGGAGCCTGTCCAACTTTTGCGGGCAAATCCCATAGCAATTTGAGTTGGGATCGTCGGATGACTGGATAAAGGGCACCTCGCCTTTCGCGGGGGGCTCGTTAGTGAGTAAGCCGGCGCGGTGGATACCTCAGGGTGCTCCACCGCGCCGGTTTTTTTTGTTTGTTGCGCGGGGTTCACAAGTGCAGGGTTGAGTTCGCTGTTCAGGACCAAAAGGCTCACGGAGAAACGGATGAAAGCAACCTCACTCGAATCACTTGTCCCCTTCGAAAAGAAACCGGGCTTGGTGTTACCGAGTAGGCCGCACTCGCAGAGCTCCGGCCCTGGCCCGACTGCAGTGGCAGAGATGCCCGCAACCGCGACGTCAGGCCCGCACCAACAATCCGAAGACGCGCAACGCTTTCTGCTACAAAGCAGCGGGGAGTTCATTTCCCGCGACTCTGATACCACATTGAAACGTCTGGCCCTTCAGGCCGTTCCCTTCCTCGCCGAATTTTGCTTCTTTGACGTTGTTGAGACGGATGGAACGATAAAGCGGGTGAGCTGGGCACACGCCAGCACGATCAAGCACGAACTCTTCGAGCGATTCCTCGAGTTTGTCCCAGTACGAAGCTCTATCGATGACCCGGTCAGCAAGGTATTGCGCACTGGCCAACCCGAATTCGTCCCGGAAGTCAACGATGCCTGGATGTGGGGAGTCGCCACGAGTCAACGGCACTTCGAGATCATGCGTGAGTTGCAGCTCCGCTCGATGATCGCCGTGCCGCTTCAGGTTCCTGGCGGGACACTGGGGGTGCTCACTTTCTGCTACTCCGAGCGTTCGGGACGCCGTTACTGCCGGGAAGACCTATGGGTGGCCGAGGACCTCGCCCACCGCGCTGCCTTGGTCGTGGAGAATGCCCGGCTTTACCACGAGCTCCTGGCCGCCTCCCGCCGCAAGGATGAGTTCCTGGCGATGCTGGGACACGAGCTGAGGAACCCGCTCGTCCCGATTCGCAACGCTGTGCAGATCATCCGCCTGAAAAGTCCTGAGTATCAGGAGCTCGCCGAGATGATCGAGCGTCAGATCCATCAACTGAACCGGCTGGTCGATGATTTGATCGATGTGTCGCGCGTGGGCCATGGCAAGATCAACCTGCAGATGAAACCGGTTGATCTCAAAGTCGTGGTGGCGCTCGCCGTCGAAATGAGCCGCCCTCTGATCGACAAGCGAAAACACGTCCTGGAGATTTCCCTTCCCCGACGGGCGGTCAAGGTAGCAGGAGACGCAGGCCGATTAGCCCAGGTCGTCTCGAACCTCCTGAACAACAGCGCCAAATATTCGGAGGATGGAAGCCGCATTGAACTGACCGTGGAGGCGGACGGCGACCAGGCAATTCTCCGCGTGCGGGACACGGGCATCGGTATCGATCCGGCCATGCTGCCGACGATCTTCGATCTGTTTACCCAGGCGAACGGTTCGACGAGCCGCTCCGGGGAGGGATTGGGGATTGGACTGGCTCTGGTGCGCAACCTGATCGAATTGCACGATGGCTCTGTTCAAGCCGCGAGCGCGGGGCTGGGCCACGGAGCCGAGTTCGTCGTTCGTCTGCCTCTACTGAGCCGGCTGCCCGCAGAATATCCCGCCGCGCAGGCCAAGCAGAGGCCAGCCAGGATTGCACCAGGGCGACGAATCCTCCTCGTCGACGACAACAGGGACGCGATCGACAGCATGTCACTGCTCCTCAGACTGGCCGGCTATGAAGTGAGAACCGCGTACGACGGCTGGACAGCGCTGGCCCTGGCCCGCCTGCACCCCCCCGACGTTGTGATCTGCGACATCAGTATGCCGGGAATGGACGGCCTTGATCTGGCCCGCCACCTGCGGCAGGAGCTCGGCCTTCGAGACACTCTTCTGGTGGCGTTGTCAGGCCTTGGTCAGGAAGCGGATTGCCACCGGTCCCAGGAAGCCGGCTTCAACGCCTTCCTCGCCAAGCCGGTGCACCTGGACCTCTTGAAGGCACTTCTGGCAGGCCCGAATTTCCTTGCTGCCAGCTCCCACGGGGTGGGTCCGACTCCGAGACTAGCCCCTTGAATGGGAACCCGGCCAGAGTATCCATGGCGAGAGATGCCAGGTCGTTGCATCGGCTGGTGGCAACGTCATTTCAGAAGTCGAGCACGAGCCAAGGTGCCGGTCCAAGCCCGCGGTCAGGCAGGCGGTGCAGCAAAACCATTCCCCGCACCTGGGACAGAAGACAACATCCGTGAGCCTGCGCCCGCATTCCTGGCAGTAGGTGAAGCTGGACATGAAGGCTCCCGGTGACGGACTCTACGCGAACAAGGATGGTCTCCTGTGAGAAATAAGAATCTGCAAGTTTTGTGCCCACATATAGAATTCTCGAATACAAGATGTGATTGATGGCCCAGTTATTGACCGCCGCGTCCAGCGCATGCTAACCCGGCAGCAACGGCGTTCCGAGGCGAGGCTGGTCATCCGCGGTCGCTGCCGGTCATTTACCGATCTCGTGCAAGGTCTTGAACGCACGGTACAGCACGGGCGGGTTGCACTGATCCATGGAGACGGGCGGCAGCTTGCGTTTCAGCCCGAGGAGTGAGGGGACCGCCATCTGGCGCAGCGCACCCAGTACTCGACGGTAAAAAACAGGGTCGATGTAAACTTCGCAGAGCTGGCGGACGAAGGCGAGATTGATCAAGCCGTCCGGCACGAGCTTCGATCGATCGCCGAGCTCGCGCCGCAAGAACTGGCTTGCGATGAACGGCATCTTGCACGGGACGGCAAGACCACCTTCTCGAAAGTACCATGCGCGATGAGCACGGGAAAAGACGCCACTCACTTACTCGGGAGGTACTACACAAGACTGGAGTACAATCTGGCCCTCGGATCTCCGCAGAATTGCTGATGTATCTGCACGGTAAGCTCTGGCTGCCCCTTGTGTTTCCCGACTTGCAGACACGATGCGGCGGAAGAACTCCAGGTATTGACGTCCCACATTCGACCAGAACATCGGCCTGGCGTACGCGTAAGCCCTGCGCTGAGTTTCAAGTCGGAACTCGGGATCACTCAGGAATCGCATTGTCGCCTCGGCCAGGGCGGATGCATCGTTGAAAGGAACGAGCAAGCCTCGTTGGTCAGCGAGAACTTCCTCGGCGTAGAGGTAGGGAGTACTGACGATGGCCCGTCCTGCGGCCATGGCGTACGCCAGGGTACCGCTGGCTATCTGATCCTTTCCCGGGTAGGGCGTAACGTAAACGTCGCAGGCGTGCAGGTGCTCCATGAGTTCGGCCAGGCTGAGATACCTGTTCACGAAGCGAACATGATCGCCGACGCCCAGCGACCCGGCCATTTCCACCAGGCGCTTCCGATAACCTTCTCCCTCGTGGCGCTTGACTTCTGGGTGCGTGGCACCGACGATCAGGTAGAGAACGTCGGGATAGGCGGCCACGATCCGAGGCATGGCCTCGATCATGTATTCCAGGCCCTTACCGCGATTGATGAGTCCGAAGGTGCACACCACGCGTCGGCCGCCCAGCCCCAGCCGTGCCTTGTGAATCTCACTGCGCTCCACGGTGACCTGTGGCACGCCATGAGGAATCACTTGCACGTTCAGACAGGGGACAGCGTAGACGCCTGTCAAAAGCCTTGAGGCGACTTTCGTCATGACCACCATGCCCTGACTATGGGCCGCCAGTTTCTGGATCAGTCGCCTTGGCAGCGGGTCGGGCTGAGTCATGAGCGTGTGGAAAGTCGTGACCACGGGCTTGCGGCAGGCACGCACGAAATCCAGCACGCGGTTGCCCCATTCGCCAGGGTAAAGGCCGAACTCGTGCTGCAAGCTCACGAGGTCAAACGGGCCGTCGCTCGCCATTTCCGCAGCCAGTCGGTAGGCATCCCGGTTGTTGTTGTCAATGACATGGACAACGCGCTGGTCATCGTATTGAAGTGAGCCCGTCTTCCGGATAGCCGCTACCGAGGATACTGGGGCCCGCGCTGCCACATCGACCGCATCCGCCGAGTCCCTGGTGAAAGTTGCCAGTCCACACTCTTCCGGCGGATAGGTCGAGACAAACAAGGGCCGCACGATACCCACGAGTCACCTCCAGAGAATGTTCTCGATCGTGATACGAACCACTCAACCCACGAAAGTTCGCCTGCGCGACCCGTGCACCAAGAGGGACAGCACCGCGAGTACGAGGAAAACGAAGAAGAGGATCTTCGCCCCTTCCCATGCGTGCCCTGCGACTCCAACGAAGCCGAGAAGCCCAGCGATCAGTGCGATCACGATGAAAACTACAGCAAAGCGTAACATGATCAAGTTCTCCTTCATCTCAAGGTTCACCTGGTGAGGACAGTGCGGTCAGAGCTTCTGATCGCCGCGCCATTCGGTTCCTCATCAGACCGCCGGCGCCGTGGGTTCCTCCAGAGGGCTCTCCGGTTGGCCTCGAGCGCGGATCTTTTCCCACACCTCCCAGCGATGGACGGGAACGGACGAGTCGGCCTCGAAGCCAAGTCGCACGCGACCGCCACTGAGCTCGAGTACCGTGATCTTGAGCACGCGCTCGAAGCCGACAGCACCGCCGACCACAACCGATTCCAGTGGTTTTCTCGACAAGATCAGCATGCAATCTCCTCCGTGCTCATGACGCCTTGACAGTCCCAGTTCCGTTCCAGGTCTCCGTGGATATGCCACTGGCGAGCAAGAATACTTGCACCACAGTGCCGGTCGTGAAGACTTGCACCACGGTGCCCGTCTTCGTTTCGATTTCCGCCCTGGCTTCGCGCACCTCGACTCCCGTGATCCGTTTGATCTCCTGCCGCAGCCCGTCGGCGGAGTCGTTGAACAACTGGCGGTGAAACTCCTGCACCTGTGCGGCTCCCTCCGGTGTCTGGGCAAGCGCACGCTCGGCTGGCGACAAGGCTCCGTGCAGGGTGATAACCAAGGTCTCGTCGCCCAGAACAACCGTCACCGCCTGCGGCACGTGGCCTGTTCGCTGCTTTTCGAAAGCGGCTGCTACTTCGGCAACCCGCTGTGCCATGGTCAGACTGACCTCTTCCATCCGGTGCCTCCTTGGTGCCTGCGACCGCCGGGTGTCACCGCAAGCGAAAAAAAATGCCGACGTGATCAAACACCCTCAGGTATTCGACCACGTCGGCTTACTTGTTAACGAGCCCCCCGGACCAGCCGGGTTGCCCTTCACCTAGTCGTCCGACAACCTGCACTCATGATCCGACCGAAGCCCTTGCCATGTGGACATGAGTCCTATACAACGACTGTAGCCTGCGAGAAATGAAAAAAGCAAGTGACAATTTTTGTGTTTTCTTGTACGATCAATGTGACAGCGGCCCAGAAGGGTCGCGCGATGCTCGGTTGCACTCCGGAGTGGACCGAGCGAGTGGCATCCGCCCGGCGACATCGAACGCGTTGAAGGCCATCGTGAAAACGCAGGGTGAGATCGAAGCCTCCATCTGTCAGGGCATGAGTCGCTTCGAGCTGGAGTACATGGGCCGCGGTCCCAAGGATATTCGCACACACCTGATCGATGATCTGGTCCTTGTCCGGCTTCAGGGCGTTCTGACCGCGGCCGAGCAGCATCTGGTCAAGTCTCTCCCGGCCGAGAAGGGGAGAGACCTGCTCAAGCAAGTTCGGACGCATCTGATCGAAACCGCGCGGCCGCTCATGGAAGCGATGATCCGAGAGTGCACCGGCATCAAGGTACTCAGCATGCACCACGATATCAGTACCACGACCGGTGAAGAGGTGGTGATCTTCACTCTGGCCGAGTCGCCGCTTCTCCGCGAGGTCAAAAAGAGGTCGAACTCCTGAAGGAAAGCGATGTCGGAAAACCCGAGCTTTCGACCGGCAACGCCTTGCGGGTGGGTGATCTGGGCTGTTCGGAACTACCTCAAACTCGATCTGGCCTGGCGGAATCGGTTGCGTCTTGAACAAAGCGACCTCCGGGTATTGAGGGATCTCCCCCAGGGCGCGGGGCTGATCCTTGTCTCCAACCACGCCGATGAAACGGACCTCAAGGCTTGCCTGGAACTCTCCGGCCGCTGCAACCGCCGGTTCCTCTTCATGATGAACCGAGAGGCGTTCGACGAAGGTCACGGAATCGCGGGCTGGTGGCTCCAGCGCCTGGGCGCTTTTTCCGTGGAGCGCGGGGGTCAGAACCAGGAGGCCAAGCGCTACGCCATCGAGGTGGTGAAGCGGGGACGTGAGGTGCTCGTCATCTTCCCGGAAGGCGAAATCTATTACCTGAACGATCTGGTACAGCCGTTCAAGAGCGGCGCTGTCGATATCGGAATGCAAGCCGTGCTCGAGGCGCGGCGGACCCAGCCAACCTGGACGGCGCATCTGGTCCCGATGGCCATCAAATACCGTTACCGCCAGCCCATTCGCCCCCTCCTGGAGCAGCGTACCCGATTGTTGGAGCAGGCTCTCTTTCAGCGCAATACCGGTGGCTCGCTCCCGCGACGATTGGCCCTCATCGTGGCCGAACTCTTGCATCGCCAGGAGCTCAGTCATCGTCTCAAGCCCGATCCGGATCGTCTCGCGGAGCTGAGCGAGCGCGTCAAGCACGTGCGTCAGGCGGTCCTCGCGGAGATGGAGGGCCTCTACCCACGGCCTGCCATTGGCACCCAGTCACAGACCATGGATCGTACCTGGCGGCTCAGTTCCTTCCTTCGGCAATTGCTGAGGCAGGGTAAGGAACTCAGCGACCAGAGTCGCGCGCGGCTGCACGACGACCTGGCAGATCTCAAGCGCGTTGCCCAGATGGGAAGCTGGCAGCCGCATTATGTCGACCTCGATCCGTCTCAAGAGCGGCTGGCCGAAATGGTTCTCAAGCTGGAGCGCGAGGTCTACGGGACCAGCCGGCCGCGCCAGCTGGCACGGCGGGACGTCTTCCTGCGCATCGGCGATCCCATCGACCTGGGGCGCTTTGTTCCTTGCTACCTTCACGATCCACAGGCAGTCCGCCACCAGCTTGCTGAGCAACTCCGTGACGTGATCCAGAACCTCATCGACGCCATCGTGAGCCCACCGGCAAGAGCGGGATGAACGAATTGATCAAGGGCTCTCGCGTACAGGGCGGCTATAGGGGGGTTGAGAATCAAAGAGGTTCCATGATGCAACCGCCGAAGTATCTCTGGCCGCGAAGATCCCTGATCGCCGCGTCGAAGTCATCCGGAGAGTACACGTCGATGTCGTGCCAACTCTTGGGCTGAACTGTCCGCATTTCTGTGGTTGAGTTGGCCAGCTTGACCTTGTACTTTTTCCATTCCTCGGGACTGAGGAAGAACCAACCCTCATTTGCCTTGTCACCACCACGACTGCCGTACAGTGTGACTGTGATTCGCTCGGGCAGAGGGCGCAGAGTCAGCTTCTTCATTGCTTTCCTTTCGAGTCGGTCGATTGCCCCGACCTACAGTCAGCCGAGGTCGAACTTGAGGGCGGAGAAGCAAAGGCGCGGAGACTTAGCGAGCTCGCAGTATCCGTCTCATCAAGAGCACGCTGACAGGAAGCGATGAATGTCTGAGCAGGTGAGTCAGTTTGCTTTCGATCACTTGAGATGGACGCAACTTGGAACGCTCGTCGACGACGAGAACTTCTTCACGAGAGCCCAATGCTTGCAATTCGCTTGGCTCGAAGCGAGCTTTGGGGATCGCATTATGCTGGCCGATCGACCGTGCCCCTCTCGACAATGCGGAGATGTTGAACGCGGGGGAAGTCACGCTGTCACTCTGATTCATGGATCCTGACTTTCCCATTCGAATCTGGAAGAACCTGTGAGCGATACTGAAGGTAGATCAGCAGAGAACAGACGACGCCGGCCATGTCAAACGCCGTGTGATCGAGATGGAGATGAGTGTTGCCGACCTTCCGGCTCGGGAAGGACGTCACCGGAGTCGATGGCACATTTTCCCGCCACCGTGCACGCTTGCTCTGCTTCTCGATGGCGAGGAGTAACTCGCAGACCAAGAGTTGATCATCAGCAAACCTACTCGTTGACGCCCTGGGACACCCTCTTTTCTTGAGCAGGAACCACGATCATCGCACCCAATGGCTAAGCCCCCGCACAGCGATGGCACCGCGTTGGATTGGAGAGACGAGCCTACCGCGTCAGGTGCAGCCAAGTGGCCGCGAAGAAACCACTCAAAGGCGGTGACCCGAGCGCAACGACCGGTCTCCCATGGCAGAGGTTCTCGCTCAGGTCTTCCAGCCAGAGCCGGTCGGGGACCAGCGCAGCCTCTGCCTCAACGATAACCAGGTCGTTGGAGTGCCCTCGCGGCGCAACTTGCAGGATCAAGAGGGCAACGGCATCCGCAGACCTCGTGGACTCGACCCACGAGTCCACAATCGCACCCGCGACGAAACACTCGGATTCCGTCCCGATACACTCCTCTTGCGGTTCACGATTCGCGCCGACATGGGACTGCATCTTGACGCCATTCCCTCAGTTACGAACACATGTTATAGTAAAGTTAGAATTAGGGATGAACCTATCATGCCGGTAAGGGAAGTCGGCGCGTCGCCGTTCCGCCTCTCTTGCCTTCTTCACCTCTCTCAAAGCCGGCCCCGCTCATTCTCGCTTCCCCCTTGAGGCAGGAGCTGAACAACTGCCCGAGGGCATCGGAGCGCGAAAGCCCCGGGCCCTCGGTACAGAAGGCTCACTTGCTCGAGTGCTGATGCGCTGTGGTTGTGTGCTTATGACCGTGCTCGCTGTGGTGGTGCGCGGCCTCGGCGTGCTTCTTGGCCTGGTCGTGCTCGCCCGTATCGTGGTGATGGGCTGCCTCCAGGTGATGGTGCGCGGCGGCCGCGTGGTGGGCTGCGGCCTGGTGATGGTGCTCGTAAGCGGGATGCTTGGTGGTCGTCGCCATCGGTCAGTTCTCCTTGGGGGTCATCGGGGTTGTGATCGTTCGTTCCTGGTCGGTGATTCTCACAGCTTCAGCTTCTGTGCGAACTCGTTAAGTTCCTTCTCGGCCTGGTCCTTGGCGTAGCCGTACCTTTCCTGGAGGAGGCCGGCGAGGTGCTCACGCTTTCCGGCGATGGTCGTCAGCTCATCGTCGGTCAGCTTGCCCCACTTCTCTCTCACCTTGCCTTTGAACTGCTTCCAGTCGCCGGTGATCTGATCCCAATTCATGCGGTTACTCCTTAAAAAAAGGGGGACTGCTCTCCACATGGTATCGACATTGCTTCAAATCAGAGGATGGTAGACACCCGCTCGGGGCTGGCTTCCCGGCCATGGCCTCCGCCGCTGGCGGAACGGCCCAATCCACAAAGCTGCGGTCGTGTCCTCGACCGAGATTTCCGCCAGCCATCGGGTCACGTGACCTCTTCCCCCCTCTGCCATGGGCCTTCTCACTCGGGCGATCTGGTAAGCGATGGTCAGATTGGACTTCTCCATCCGGTGCCTCCTTGGTGCCTGCGGGCCTCCGGCCCCACCGTGAGCGAAACAAAAAAAGCCGACGTGGTCGAAAACCCTGAAGGCTTCGACCACATCGGCTTACTCGTTAACGAGCCTCTCGGACCAGCCGAGTTGCTCTTTACCTAGTCGTCCGAGGTGTTTCGTTTACGATCTCTCCGGAGCTCAAGTCAAGATGACATGAAACCCCTTCAGCTCGTTATTGTCCTGCGCGATGCAAATAGCAAGTGAATTGTTTTTCGTTTCCTTGTAGGATCAATCTTAAATGGCCCGAGAGCGGGCGATCCAGGCTTGGTTGCACCGCGGGGCGAGCCAAGCGCGTGGCCTCTCAACCGTGAGGTGGAACGCACCGGAGGTCATGATGAAAACGCAGGGGGAAATCGAAGCCGCCATCTGCAAGTGGATGAGCCGATTCGAGCAGGAATTCACGGGCCGTGGACCCAAGGATATCCTCGCACACTTGATCGATTAGATTTACCGGTTCCATTGCGATAGGGTGCCAGAAACATGACCGCGAGGATGCCGCTCCAGGAACCCAGTCCCACGCTCGACGACTCGACCGGTGAGTTCCAGGTGCTCGCCGATCATGATCCACCTCGGTTTCGGGTCAAGTTCGGTGGCTTGACCAACACCGGCAAACTCCGCGGTAACAACGAGGATCATTTTCTGATCTCCAGGCTGTCCAAGTCGATGCAGGTGTGCAAGACCAGCCTGCCCGGAGGAGGCAAGACGCAGCTTTCTGAGGAAGAGGGGTACCTGGTGGTCGTCGCCGATGGCATGGGTGGCGCCGCGGCCGGGGAACGCGCCAGCGCCCTGGCGGTGGGGAGCGTCGAGGAGTTCGTCCTGAACACGCTCAAGTGGTTCCTCCACCTGAGCGGCCACGACGAGCACGTGCTCCTGGCCGAACTTCGCCAGAGCCTCGAACGAGCCGATCGGAGCGTGATCGAGCGCGCCCGGAGCAATCCCTCCCTCCAGGGCATGGGGACGACCCTGACGATGGCCTATAGCGTCGCCACCGACCTGTATATCGTCCACGCTGGCGACTCGCGCGCCTACCTGTTTCGCGATGGCGAACTGCTGCAGTTGACCAGCGACCACACGCTCGTCCAATCCTTGATCGACGACGGCTCGATTTCGCCCGAGGAGGCCAGGCGGCACAAGCGGCGCCACGTCGTGACCAACGTCATCGGCGGCCCCAGCGAGGGCGTCTTTGCCGAGATCCACAAGCTCTCCCTGCTCGACGGCGACACCTTGTTCTTCTGCACCGACGGCTTGACGCAGCCCGTCGACGACGAGGCAATCGCCAAGGTCTTAAAACACCACCACGACCCCGACGACGCCTGCGCTCGCCTGGTGGACCTGGCCCTCCGTCGTGGCGGGCCCGACAATGTGACGGTCGTCCTCGCGCGTTATCAGGTCGATACATAATTTTTACTTGAAATAATCAAGAGATTCTGTTACAGTCTATCCCAAAGGAGCCAGACCATGAACAATCAAGCTGCGTCTGAGCCGCGATTTATCGCCGCGGCCACCAAACCTGTTCCGCAAGGAATCGACCGCTTCGAGGACGAGGGCGGGGCTGGCCCGGCGGATACCAGCCAGCAGCGTCCCGACAAGGCGCCGGTCGTCACCATGGAGATTGTCCAGTCCGAATTACCGCTGCCCATCACGTCTCCGAAGTGCGGGGGAGAGGACATCCGGACGCAGGAGACCCCAGGGGCGGCCGACCCGAGCCAGGTGATCGTCACGGCCGGTGCCACGGCCCATTCGGTCCAGGTTCATCACCGCAGCATTCCCGACTCCGGTCGCATGGCGAATCGCCCGATCTTGCCGCGGCGAACCTTGGACGGGACCTGGCTCGCGAGATTGAGGTCGCGGCGGACGATCTGCACCGCGAGCCGCTCCTGCAGGCCCTCGACGATGTCAAGGCCTCCGCCGATCGAAGCGCTTGACCGTCCCGTCCCATCCTCGACACGAGCGTCCGAGCGATTCTCTTGAGGCCTTTCCGTAGCAGCCGGACAGAACGCGACGCCGGAGAGCTGTCGAGGCCGCCCTCGCGCAAGATCGAGAGGGCCATGGAAATGCCTTGAATCGGGTGCTCTGCTCACTTCTGTCCTGAGTTCCAATCAACCATTTGATGCCAGCTACCGAGTCGGACCTCCTCATCTGAGGAGTTCCGGCCAAGATTGGGACGGTGTGATTGGCGATGAATCTCGCGTTGTTAGCAAGTCTGGCCTTGCCTCTTGCCAGCGACAAGGCGCGGCGCTGGGAAGACGAGATCGTCTATGTCGTCATCGTCGAGAGGTTTTTCGATGGAGACCACGCGAATGACATCATGCGCGACCGTTTTCTCAGGGATCGCGAAAGCTATGAGGGCGGTTACTGGGGAGGCGACTTGAAGGGTGTGATCGCCAAGCTCGATGACCTGACGGACCTGGGCGTCACCACACTCTTGCTTTACCCCATCATGCAAAACGACGAGAGCCCAGTCGGCAAGTTTCTACCGACTGGTTATCGCCCGAAAAACTACGAACACGTTGATAAGAACTTTGGCGACAACGCGACTCTGCGCGTGCTCGTCGACGCGGCCCATACTCGCAACATGCATGTAATTCTCGACATGCCTCTTGCGATGCCCGGGTTCGAGCACCCGTTCCTGGTCGATCCGGCCAAGCGGGATTGGTTTGCCGCTCCTACCGAGTACGGAGCCCGCCGCTGGAAGGTCGAGAATCCCGAGGTTGCGGACTACCTGATCGGCGTCTCCAAGCGCTGGAAGGAGCGATCGGACTGCGACGGTTTCCGTCTCGATTCTGCTCATCTTCAACCGGTCTCGTTCTGGAAACGCTTTGTTTCCGAGCTCAAGTCGGCACCACCAGAAAAGGATTTCCTGCTCTTGCCCGAGCTTACGATCATTCCGAAAAAGATCGGCGAGTTCGTGACTGAGGCCGGTTTTGACGGCGCCTACGACTTTAGTGCCATGACGGTCCGTGACGTGTTTGGCAAGGATGAAGACGTTGGCAAGCTCTCGTTTATTGCCAGGGAAGCAAAGCAGTTCTATCCCTATCCACGGACGATGATGGCGCCGATCGACAATTACGAAAACGCGTTCGCATCAATCGCCAAGGAACCAAAGGCAAGGCGAACCCGGCTTGCGCTGACATACCAACTCATGCTTGACAGGGTCCCACTGCTCTACGCTGGAAATGAGCTGGGAATTGCCTTCCATGACGTGGGAGCGGCGTTTCCGGCCGATAGGCAGGACTCGTTGTTCTTGAAGGACGTGAAGGCGCGTCATCGCTCTCCGCAAGCGCGAACCCGCACTGCGGAGGGGGAACTTCGTCGAGGTTTTCTCTCGCGATGCAACCTATGGGTTTCTCCGCACATTGGCTGACGACCGCATCTTGGTGGTCCTCAACGGCTCGGACAAGCCGAGAACATTAACAATGCCAATCGACGGAGGTGCCTGGCGATCCTACCAGCTTGACGACTTGATCGGTGGCGGTGTCACCAAACCGGCCGGAAGCGATGCGGCTATTGAAGTGCAGGCGTTCGGGGCGAGGATTGTTCGGGTGCGATGAGTTCGTCGGTCCAGACCCGGAATGATTTCAGCGTGCACGGACCGAATGTCGTGCTGATCGCCACATCGGAAGCGTCTCGGCCTTGCGCGATCAAGACGCGACCGATCCGCGGGACATTATTGCGGGAGTCGAAGATGTGCCACTGACCGCCGAGGAATGCCTCGAACCAAGCGTGGAAGTCCATGGGGGCCTGGGACGGCGGTACGCCGATATCGCCGAGATACCCGGTGCAATAGCGCGCGGGGATATTCATGCAGCGACAAAAGGCGATCGCCAGGTGGGCGAAATCTCGACAGACTCCGTGGCGCTCGCGATACGCTCCAAGTGCGGTCCTTGTTGGCCGCGCGTGCTCGTAGCCGAACTGGATATGCTGGTGGACGAAATCACAGATAGCCTGAACGCGACCCCATCCGGCGGGTGTCTTTTCGAAGAGCGTCCAGGCCGTCTCCGACAGGCTGTCGGTCTCGCAATAGCGACTCCCCAGAAGGTACATCAAGGTCTCCTCGGGCAGGTCGTGGACCGCGTGCTGCTGTGCCCCCTTTTCGATGCGGTCGGTCGTCCCTGGGTCGCTGACGATCGAATCAGCCTTGAGCTGGATTTCCCCCTTCGGAGCGACGATCCGGCTGCACCAGTTGCCAAACCCGTCGCGGTATGCCTTGATCGGGGCGGACGGGTTGATGACGAGCGTGTCGGGTCTCAGCAGGTCGGACACGCGAGAATAGTGAATGCTCAGCGTCAAGATCATGGGAGTGGGTTTCGGGCAATCGTACACGATGTCGTAGCCAACATTGAGTTTCATGTTGAAGCTCCGGGATTATTAATGGCATTGATCCCATATCGCCGATCGGGGTTGAATCACGTCTCGACGAGAATTCCCTGGCTGGCTTCGTTCCCGCGTCTTTCTTCGGTATTCGTTGCGCGATGATGCTGATTTAACGCGAACGCCCCGCCTGAGTCCAAGGAAATCGGTGAACTGAGAGGACAAGCCGGTACGCCGCGGCGATGAGCTGCGCCGCCAGCGAGGATCTCCACGAAGCTCATCGCCTGGGACAACCGTCTGGTCGGCGCCCACGTCGCCGGCCGGCACGGGCTGCCCGAGACGTTGCCGTTCGACGGTTCGGATCAGTCGGACCTTGTTCTCGAAGTCCTTCTCTGTTGAGCTGATGGGTCGGGGCGGGGCGGCGCACCTTGACGAGACGCCCTCCACTCTAAGCGGAGCTCAAGAATCGTGAACAAGTTGGTCTTGATCTTGATCGCTATCTTCCTGCCACCGGTCGCCGTCGTGCTGAAACGGGGCTTTGGCAAGGACCTTCTCATCAATATCCTGCTCTGCTTATTGCTGTTCTTCCCAGGGATGGTTCATGCCCTGTGGGTCGTGTCAAAATAGATGCGCCCTGAAGATCAAAGACGAGGTGGAAGCAAAGCGGCCTTGCGAGCCGTTAGAAAGTCGGACACCCCATCCCGGCGCACCTGATGACCACCCGATCAGTGCTCGATCGAGTGGCCGGTTGCGCGTGACAGACTCGTCCACGCCTGCGGATCGATAGCCCGGTTCAGCAAGCTGTCCGCCTCCACCAGTTGCAAGCTGCGCGGCAGCGGAACCAGCTTGAAGCCGAACGTGTCCTTGCGCAGATGGAGGAAGTCGTCCACACGGTCCCGCATCACGCGGATGATCCCGCCCGACATGGGATGGGTCCGCCGCCACGTGCAATATCGATTGAACAGCGCCATGCCAGTGATCCCCACCGACTCCGCCAGCACCCCACCTCTCCGCCCGCCGAGGTCCATCAAGTTGCGCACCGCGTGGCCAGACGAGTAGAACTTGCGATAACACCGAAACAGCAACCCGGCCAACTCTTCGCGCGAGAAGTGGGGGTGGCGCCAGGTCAGACACGTCGTGTCGAATCGGTCAAGGTTGTTTTCCGTGACCAGGCCCTCGGCCACGAACTTGTCATACTGCTCGGTGCCGGGAATCGGGCAGAGGATGTAGAAGGAGGCGAACGTCGGGCCCAGCTCGCGGAGCATTTCCAGGTGCTGGTCCACGTCCTCTTCCATGTCCTGCGGGAAGCCGATGATGTTGGAAAAGTGCGAGCTGATTCGGTGTTCGCGGCACAGTCGTACAATGTCGCGGTACATCTCCGGACGGTTCTGTCCCTTCCGGGCCGCCAGCAAGGTCTGGCGGTTGAACGACTCGACGCCGACGAACATCTGGTAGCACCCGGCCTGGGCCAGAAGCGCCACCAGGCGCTCCTGTCTAGCGACCTGCGTATCACACTGCACGAAGAACTCCAGCCCCAGGCGCTCCTTCACGATGGCCGAAAGCAACTCCTCGGCCTCGGGATACTTGTTGAAGTTGTCCGAGGTGAACATGATCGTGCGCACGCCCCCCGCCTTGGCGGCGCGGAGACTGGCCAGGGTAGTGTCGATGCTCTGGCTGCGAATCCGCCGCCCGGCGATCTTGATCACCGAGCAGAAGTTGCATGTGAACTGGCACCCGCGGGCCGGGTACAGCCCGAGCATCGGGATGATGTAGCGGCGCAGGTCTTGCCGGCCCGGCGGCACGACGACCGGCGCCTCCAGCTCAAGCTGCCACCGCCCTTCCGCGCCATAGACCGGCCGCAACTCGCCCCCCAGCGCGTCCTCAAGGATTTCCCGCCAGACCAACTCCGCCTCGGCCAGCGCGAAGCTCACCCCGCGGTCGTGCAGCATCGACGTGTCGCAGGTCATCACGTGGGGGCCACCGATGACCGCCAGGCAGCCGTTTCGCCGGGCATACGCCGCGAGGTCCAGCGCGCGGTGGAACTGATGGCTCTGCACTCCCACCAGAGCCACCAGCGTCCGGACACCCCGGCGCCCCCTGAGCAGGGACAGGTACCCCAGGTCGGTATGGACGTATTCGTCGACCGTGTGGACTTCCACCTGCGTGCCGCCCAGCCTGTCCGGCGTCATGCTCCGGAAATGCGGCAGGGTGCTGTTGGGCATGAACCCCCATCGAAAACGTTCTACGTAGCCGTCTGCCCTGTACTTGCTGGGCTTGAGGATCACGACCCGGAGTAGATCAGTCATGGTGCGTTCCTGGTGCCTGCGACCGCTCGGCGTCACCGCAAATGAAAAAAAAAGCCGACGTGGCGGAACACCCCAAGGTATTCGACCACGTCGACTTACTCGCTAACCAGCCCCCCAGACCAGCCGGGTTGCTCTTCATCTAGTCGGCCGACGGCCTGGATTCAAGTTTTCATGAGAGCCGACTGTTGACGGCTCTCTGACCTCGCTTATTGTGCCGCGCTAGACGAGAAAAGCAAGTGAACCCTCACCCAGCATCGCGTATGGTGGAGGTGAGAGACCCTGAACGACCGAGGAACGGAAAACGTGGACTCGTTTGGCATCCGGGAAACTCCGAGCTTGCGTCCTCTCGACTGCGAGAGGGGACGGGTTGGAGGTCACCATGAAAACGCAGGGCGAGATCGAAGCCTCCATCTGTCAGGGCATGAGTCGCTTCGAGCTGGAGTACACGGGCCGTGGACACAAGGCTATCCGCACACATTTGATCGATGATCTCATCGTGGTACGCCTTCAGGGCGTCTTAACTGCCGCCGAACAGAATCTGGTCAAGTCGTTTCCGGCCGAGAAGGGCAGAGACCTGCTCAAGCAAGTCCGGACCTATCTGCTCGAAACTGCGCGGCCGATCATGGAAGCGATGGTCGATGAGTGCACTGGCAGCCAGGTGCTGAGCATGCACCACGACATCAGCACAGTGACCGGTGAAGAGGTCGTTCTCTTTACCCTGGCAGAGGGACCCCAGTTCCGTGAAGTCAAAAAGAAGTCAAACTTCTGAATCATCAAGCGGGGAAGGAATATCCGAGGATTCCATTCAATGCTGGAGGGACCTCATGCGGTGAAACAGCTGCTCAAGCATATCTTTCATGCCCAGTGTTTTTTCCCGGAGTCCAATTCTTATAAAAGGAGTATAAGATATGCTATTAACTAGATGCTCGCCCATTGCAACGACTCTTCATACGACGGATCTCTGGCTATGTGATTTGATGGCCGACCTGGGCTGGCAGGACCGTACTCGGGCCTACCGCGCATTGCAGGTTGTCCTCCATGCACTCCGGGACCGACTCCCTTTAGAGGCAGTGGCTGCCCTGGGCTCGCAACTGCCACTCCTGGTCCGTGGCATGTATTACGAGGGCTGGAGTCCGAGTGGGACGCCACCACGGGAGAGCGAGAAGCAGGCTTTCCTCTCTCAAATCGCGACGGCCTTCCGCAACAACCCAGAGGTCGATCCGGAGCGCCTTGCCTGGGCCGTCTTCAAGGTGCTGAAGAGGTATGCGCCGTCAGGGGAGATCCGGAACGAGTGGCTCATCCTCCCCCGGGGATCCGAGTGCTCTGACGAGTGAAGTGATAATCACGCGCACTTATGAATAATATGCAAAAAGATTCGGTGACATGCAACGCCCCCTCCAAGAAGCTCCCGCACCCGTTCAATGAAGTGAAATGAAGACCGACCACGAACCGAAGATGACAGACTCAACGCTGAACCATCAACCGACACACGGTTGGATAAGGGAATCACTGGACGCTTTCTGGCATCGCATGAGCACGGTCATCGCGGCTCTTTGTGTCGTGGCGATCCTCGCACATCTCATGCTGCGATTCGCCTTTCAGGTGAGTCCCTCAGTCTACCAGCTTCCCCTGCTGGCCACGATCATTCTAGGAGGAATTCCTCTCCTCTACGAGCTGTTCCTGAAGCTCCTGAAGCGGGAATTCGGTTCTGATCTGCTGGGAGGCATTTCCATTATCACTTCGGTCCTGCTGGGCGAGTACCTGGCCGGATCGATCATCGTGTTGATGCTGGCAGGTGGGGAAGCGCTCGAGAGTTACGCCCTGCGCAGCGCCTCATCGGTGCTGGCTGCGCTGGCCAAAAGGATGCCTTCGATGGCTCACCGGAAGAAGGATGGCCAGATCACCGACGTGGCTCTGGCGGACATTGTCGTAGGAGAAACGCTCGTGATCTATCCCCATGACATCTGCCCGGTGGATGGCGTGGTCATCGAAGGACGCGGCGTCATGGACGAATCCTATCTCACGGGCGAGCCATTTCAGATGAGCAAGACCTCGGGCTCGACGGTCATCTCGGGTGCGCTCAATGGCGAATCGGCCCTGTCCATCAGGGCGACCCAACGAGCCGCCGATTCGCGCTACGCCAAGATCATGCTCGTCATGCGCGAATCCGAGGAGAAGCGACCGCAATTGCGGCGGATGGGTGATCGATTGGGGGCGATTTATACTCCGATTGCAGTCACGGTCGCAATCCTCGCGTGGGCCCTGAGTGGAGAGGCCGTTCGATTCCTTGCGGTGCTGGTCATCGCCACGCCTTGCCCTTTGCTCCTCGCGATACCGATTGCCATCATCGGCTCTATTTCCCTCTGTGCACGTCGGGCCATCATAATCAAGAGCCCCGTGGTACTTGAGCAAATCGCCGAGTGCCGGACTGCGATCTTCGACAAGACCGGGACGCTAACGTATGGCCAGCCGAAGCTGACTGAGCAACTCGTCGCTCCTGGCTTTGAGCAAAACGAGGTACTGACCCTGGTAGCGAGTCTGGAAAGATACTCGAAACATCCGTTGGCGCGGGCCATTCTCGCCGCGGCGAAGGAAGAGGGAATTCAACTCCTGGACGCCACCGAGGTCAGCGACCAGCCTGGCCACGGTCTGCTCGGATCCGTTTCCACACATCAATTACAGATCACGAGTCGCAGCAAGCTCATCGCGCAAGCGACCGCGGGGACCGATCAACTCCCTCCTGTCGCAGGTGGGCTCGAGTGTGTGGTGGCAATCGGCCATCGCTATGCGGGGGCCTTGCGGTTTCGTGATGCTCCACGCGCGGAGAGCCGCTCCTTCATATCGCACCTGGGACCCCGGCACCAATTCAAGCGATTGATGATCGTGTCGGGAGATCGTGAATCCGAGGTTCGCTACCTGGCCGAGCAGGTTGGCATCACCGAGATCGAGGCCCAGAAAAGTCCCGAAGAGAAGCTGGCCATTGTCCGCACCGAAACGGCAAAGGCGAAAACGCTCTATGTCGGTGATGGCATCAATGACGCCCCGGCCATGATGGCCGCAACGGTGGGCATGGCGATCGGGCAGAACAGCGACGTGACCGCGGAAGCAGCGGGGGTCGTGGTCATGGATAACTCCATCAAGAAAGTGGACGAGTTCATGCACATCAGCCGCCGGATGCGTTCGATCGCGCTGCAGAGCGCCGTGGGCGGAATGGTCCTCAGCATTGTCGGCATGGTGTTCGCGGCGACCGGTCATCTGAGTCCAGTAGGCGGAGCGATCAGCCAAGAGGTTATCGATGTCCTTGCGGTGGTGAACGCCTTGAGGGCTGCACTTCCCCCGAAAGAGATCTCCGATCTGTGAGTATCCTTCCTGATCAGGCCAACCGGCCATTCTGCACGTCCGAATCGGTGAGTCTCTCCTGATGAATCATGGTCGCGGCACGGCACGACCTGGGTGGTCCGGGTCTCGTCCTCTTGAGGATCAATCTGGATCCGGAGTGCGGGGACGTAAATCGCCGAAGGCCGACGTTGATCCGGAGCACAAGATCGATCGCTGACCAGAAACCTATTGACATCTGGAAACGTCTGACATCAAGTGAAGTTAGAACTTCCCCACTTTCGATGGGGTGGGGAGTTCAAGGTCAAGGTGGCCCTGCTGCGTGAGCAGTCGCGCGAGAGGGTGTTTTTTTCATGACTTCCACCATCGGAACAGGAGACAGACCATGGCGAACACGGGCGACAAGATGAAGGAGGGGATTCACGACGCTGCTGTGAAGGTCAAGGATGCCGCGCACAACGTTGCCGAGAAGACCAGGGATGCCGCACATGATGTCGGCGCGAAGGTCAAGGACGCCGCGCACAACGTTGCCGAGAAAAGCAAGGATGTTGTGCACAACGTGGGTGAGAAGATCAAGGACGCGGGCCGCTGAACGCCATTGCTTCGAGGAAACGATGTCAGCCCGCCTTCGTTGCGGGCCAGACTCCCCCGCATGAAGATCGCACAGATCGATGGCACAAGAAATCGGTAAAGAATTCACTTGCTTTTCCATTCTCACGCAGGACAATGAATGTAGTTCCGGAGTCAGTGTCAACTCACGTTCGGCTCCGGTGAAAAGTTGGATCGAAGTTGTCGGATGACTAGATAAAGGGCAACCCGGCTTGGCCGGGGGGCTCGTTGACGAGTAAGCCGACGTGGTCGAATACCTCTGGGTGTTCCACCACGTCGGCTTTTTTGTTTCGCTTGCCGAGGCGTTCAAGGCACCGGCTTCCATGAGATGTCAGACCATCAAAAGGGGTAATCGATGAGTCTCGGGATGATCTTGCTGATTGTCTTGATCCTGCTCCTGCTGGGTGCCTTCCCGCGCTGGGGCTATAGCCGGAACTGGGGCTACGGCCCCAGCGGCGGCCTGGGCCTGGTCTTGGTAATCGTCCTGATCCTGGTCCTCCTGGGGCGCATTTGAGGAATCTGGATCTGGTCTGCCCGCTGCTGCTGCAAGGGGTACGTCACGCTTGACTCCCGAATCGTCATTATTCTCGTTGCGAGGCCTGGGGCGGACCCAGCTCGCGGTAAGCACCAGCCTTTTCCGTGAGAGGAGAGCCTTCCATGCTCGGGTATGCCATCACATTCGCGATCCTCGCCTTGCTCGCCGGCGTCCTGGGCTTCGTGGCCCTTGCCGGTACTCTCGGGATGATCGCCAAGATTTTGCTGTTCGTTTTCCTGGCCCTGTTCGTGATCTCGCTGATCTTTGGCAGGAGGTGGGGGCCGGCCGTTTGATCTTCATGGCGTCAACTTCGCGTGAACTTCAGGCCGGATTCCGGAAGCTCGCAGGGAGAGAACCGTGGCCGCGGGATCGAATGACGTTGATGAGATCTACAATCGCATGGCGGTGATTCGCCGCGAGCTTCATACGAACGTGCGCGAATCGGTCGCCGGCGCCGAGGCGGTCGTTGATTGGGGAAGGTACACGTGGACGTATCCCTGGATCGCCTTGGGCGCGGCGGCTTCAGTTGGATTCCTGGTCTACACCAGCGGGCATCAGAAGGTCTCGGCCGATACCGCAGCATTGGCAGATGGGGCTCAGGCTGTTGAACCGATCGCGGGAGCCAGCACCGTGGGTCGGAAACGATCGAGGACCGTCCAGAATCTGCTGCTCGGCGCCTGGGGCATCCTGTTCCCCGTGGCCGTCCATGCCGGCCAGAATTACCTGCTGAACTGGCTCGAACAACGTGACTCGAACAGGCCCAGGGACCGGATCGCTGTCTCGCCGGCGGCCGAGGAGCGGCGCGGCTGGATGGACAGTGCAGACCGGTAGGACACCGAGTCGAAACAACGGATTTAATCAAAGCATGCATTTATGAGGAAAAGACAATGAATGACCGCGTTCAAGGCACGAAATCGGAGTTTACTCCCGGCCTGGAAGAAATCCGGGCCATGGCGCACCAGGACGTGGCTGTCGCTCGTGAGCGGCTGGCCGAGGGGAGAGACATGGTGCGGGACTATGTGGCCAGAGAACCCGTAAAGGCTCTGGGGATCGCGCTTTGCACAGGAGTCGTACTGGGATGGTTGATCAGGCGTCCGTGAACGGTCGCGTGGCGGCAGGTGTGCCCGGTTCCAGCTCGGTGGGGCCCGATGGCGTCGCCGAGTTCGTCGACGACGTCGCGTCGCTTGCCGAACTCCAGGCCAGGCTCGCGGCCGTCGACTTCAGGGAAGCCGCCCGGAAGTCGGCGATTCCCATCGCTTTGACCGTGGCGGGCCTCTCCGTGATCGTGAGCAGCGTTCCGGTGGCGCTGCTCGGCGCGGGCTGGCTGATCGCCTCCGCACTGAAGATTCACCAGGGTTGGGCGATGCTCCTGATGGCCGGTGCCTCGATGGTTCTCGGGGGAGTGGTGGCGGGGTTGGCCGGGATGCGGCTCAGGTACAGCTTCGACAGCTTCCGCCGCTCGCGCAAGCAACTCTGGCTCAACCTGGCATGGGCCCGGACCGTCCTTGTCACGAGCGCCAGCGCACGATTGCGCCCCCGGCGTCGTCTGTGAGAGCAGCCATTCGCAGGGACTTGGAATCCCCGATGGCTCATTGAGATTGAATCGATATCCACCAGGGAGGCCGGGATCGCACCGGCCGATCCCGCAACCAAGGAGTCCGACGATCATGGCGACCAATGCCCAGAGGATACAGGGAGAGTGGAACTACCTCTGCGATCAGGCGAGGCAGCGCTGGAGTCAGTTGACCGAGGACGACCTCCGGGTACAAGAAAAAAACATCGAACAGCTCATCGGCCGGATCCAGCAGAAGACTGGCGAGGGTCGCGAGGCGATCGAGACATTCTTCACCGAGATGACCGCGCGCGGCTCATCGGCTGTCACACATGCGGCCGAGGCCGCCGGCCAGTACGCCCATCGGGTGAGCGACCAGGTCCGGGAACGGTACGATAGTGCCGAGAGTCTGGTCCGCCACCACCCGACGGAGACGGTGGTCGCCGCCTTCGGCATCGGCCTGGTGGCCGGACTCATAGCGGGGCTGGCGATCAGGGGACGATGAGCGCCGCCGGATAGTGGCAACAGTTCGCCGGTCTCCTCGCGGACCTGTGACATCCGGGTGACTTCCATAGGAACGCCACGATGGGCAGTCAACACAAGTCACCGATGGACCACCCAGCCGTGGTGACCTTCCTCATCCTGGCGGTCATCGCCGCGATGTCGCTCGCGGCCGAGGTGCTCAAGCCGCTGGCGCTGGCGGTCCTGCTCAGCTTCGCATTGGCGCCGCTTGCGGGGTTCTTCGAACGGCGGCGCGTGCCGCGGGTCATCGCGGTCCTGCTCACGGTCGCTCTCGCGCTCGGCAGTCTCGGCGGAATTGGCTACGTCGTCGTGCGGCAGCTCTCGATACTGGCTTATCAACTACCCAGCTATCAGAAGGAAATCCAGAAGAAGGTCAACTTCCTGAAGCCATCGGATGACACTGTGTTGTCCCGAGCACAGCAAGTCGCGGGCGATGTGGTCAAGTCTCTCGACACGCCCGTAGTCCCTGGCTCCGAGGCAATGGACGTGCGGGTCGTTCAGCAGCCCTCGTTTCGCGAGCGCTTGCAGGCGGCCGTCGGCCCTTCCCTGGAATTTATTGGCGTCGGTGGTTTCGTGCTCATACTGGTCCTGTTCATGCTCATGTCCCGGGAGGACGTGGGAGATCGGATCGTTCAGCTTTTTGGCCAGCGCCAGATCAACCTTACGACCCGGACCATGGGCGAGATCGGCCAGAGGATCAGCCGCTATTTGGCGATGATCTCGCTGGTCAACGCGGGGTACGGTCTCATCGTCGGCCTGGGCCTCTGGGCGATCGGCGTGCCGTTCGCCGTGCTCTGGGGTTGTCTCGCGGCCCTGATGCGGTTCATCCCCTACGTGGGGGCGGCAGTGGCATTTCTGCTGCCCTTGGTTTTCTCGGTCGCACAGTTCCCCGGCTGGAGTCAGCCGCTGGAAGTGGTCGCGCTCTTCGCGGCGGTCGAGGTGGCGCTGAACTATCTGGAGCCAATCATCTACGGCAGGACCACCGGCGTGTCGGCCCTTGGACTCCTGATCGCGGCAATGTTCTGGACGTGGCTCTGGGGGCTGCTCGGCACCTTGCTGTCGACACCCATGACGCTCTGCCTGGCCGTTCTCGGCAAGTACGTTCCCAGCCTGGGCTTCTTCGCGACCCTCCTTGGCGAGGAGGCCGAACTTGACCAGAATATCAGGCTTTACCAGCGGCTCGTCTCGCTCGACCAGGACGGGGCCACCGCCGTCGTCGAAGCCGCCCTGAAGGAACGTCCGCGTGTGGAGGTCTTCGATCAGATGCTGGTCCCTGCCCTCTCGCGTGCCGGGCGCGACGCGGCGCTTGGTGAGCTGGACGAGAGCGGGATGGCCTTCATCCTGCGAGTCATCGGTGAGATCCTCGACGATCTGGAAGTGACGGCAGATCCTGGCGCCAGGTCGCTCAGCCGGTCGAGCGAAGGGGATCCCGGTCAGGTCAACGGGAAAGTCGGGGCACCACCATTCGAAGCCGCGGGCGTGGCTGCAAGCGGCACTGCCGACGCCCTGACACTTCGAATGCTGGGACTGATCCTCGACCCCTCGAAGTGTTCGCTCGGGAATCTCGAGGGCTCCGGCACGCCCATGCAACTCGCCGAGCTCGTGGCGGAGGAATCCCCGGCAATGGTCGTTCTGGCGCACCTGCCTCCGGAGCCTCTGGCGCAGGCCCGTTACCAGGTCCGGCGGCTCCGGGCGCGGTTCGCCGCGTTGCCGATCGTGGTGGGGCGCTGGGGGGAGACCGGCAGCGACGCGGCGTCCGAGGGGCTCTCCGGCGTCGGTCCCACGCGCGTGGCGTTTACGCTGGCCGATGCCCGCGACCAGATCCTGGCCAGGGCGACTTCCGCGGTTCCAGTGGCGGTGGTTCCGGCGCCGGCGATGACGACGGCGGCTGCGGCAACTGGCTGAGCAGGACGGCGATCGCCGGGGACCCGCCGTTCTTGCAACCGTCCTCGATCGTCCTGTCCATTTCGGCCGCCCCCAGGAGCACTAACGCCACGACCCAGAACCAGAACAACAGCACCATGACTCCTCCGAGCGCTCCCAACGACTTGTTGTAGCTGCCGAAGTTCTGGACGTAGAGGCGGAACAGGATACAGAAGACCAGGAAGGCGATCGTTCCCGCCAGGCTTCCGGGCGTGACCCAGGTCCAGCGATGCTGGATGTTGGGGCCGACGTGGAATGTCAGAGCGAAGCTCAGGACTACCATCAGGAAGACGGCAAACCACCGAATAGCCATCGCCACCCATGCCACCGCACCATTGGGGTCCCAACCGATTACCCTGAGAATCTGCGGCCAGGCGACAATCGCCACGAGCGACCCGAGCAGACAGGCCGTCTGGAGGAGCGTCATGGCCATCGCCGTGAGGCGAAGCTTCACGAACGATCGGGTCTCCTTGACGGCGTAAGTCCGATTCAGGGCGTCGATGACGACCAGGAACAGGTTCGACGCACTCCAGAGCGCAATCACCGCGCCCAGGGAGAGCAGAGCCAGGGGAGGCTCTCCCTGGATGCGCGCAATCTGGTCCCTGACCAGCACGTAGGCTTCATTCGGAAAGAGCGACCTCAGGGTCGCCTCGAGCTGATCGACCGTGAGGTGACCGAAGCCCGTCGTTCGCCGGCCTGTGCCCGAGAGGTCGGGCAGCCGCAGCACTACGCCGACCAGGACAAGGGCCAGAAACGGGACGGTGGCGAGCATCGCATAGAAGGCAACGGCCGCCGCCCAGGTCATGGCATCGTGGGCCTCCAACCGCTTCCACACCCCCACGGCGACCTGCCGTAGGGATAGGCCGCCAAGAATCATGGTCGTGTGCTGGCGGAGGCTTTTGGGCATGAGCGGCTCCTTCGGGATCGACCGAGACAAGCAAAGAATGCCGCGTGCCAGGTCACACCGACTGCTCAAGGTTACCGATCGAACGGCACGGCCACCTTGAGAATGAACAGCTAGTCAGCCAGACTACCCGCCAGCAAGAAGAAGTGAAACGGCCCATGGGCTCCGAAGACCACGGGCCAGTGCAGCAGGTTGGGCACCGCCCCCACGCTACAGGACAGGTCGCAAACAACGATTGGTCCCAGGCAAGATGAGTCACCACCTGCGCGATTTGGGAATCACAGACGACTGCACCCCATCCCATCCCCAGGTGACCGCTGGTCGCCGGCACAGGCAAGAAATGGCGGCCAGCCGCAATCAAGGTCGTAATGGTCGACTGACACCAGACCACCGCCAGGGTCGATTGACGCCATCGACAACGCATCAGGCAGGGCGATTGCGTCATGATTGGTAATTTGACATGTCTTGATATACACAAGTTCTCCTCTTGTTGCGAAAGAACGAGGGCAGAGAAGATCGCGCGAGCCAGGAATCGGTGCCATGGCCAGGCCGAAGTCGGTCCGGATCGCGGATCACTTCGTGGAACTTACAGATCCGCGGCGCCGTGAGGTGGCCTATCCTCTGATCAATGTGGAGGTGATTGCAGTCTGCGCGGTGATCTGTGGCGCGGATGATTTCTTCGCCATCGCGAGGTTCGGGACCAACAAGCGCGACGGGCTCGCACGGTTCCTGGACTTGAGGAGCGGTATCCCGCCGCATGACCGTTTCAACGCGATCCTGGCGGCCATCAAACCGGCGCAGTTCGAGAAGTGTTTGTTGAGCTGGATCACGGCCTCACACGAATTCACCGACGGTCAGGCATCGCCATCGACGGGAAGACGCTCCGACGCAGCTTTGATACGGCCAGCAACAAGGCGGCCATTCCTATGGTGAGTGCCTGGGCAACCGCCAATCACATTCTTCGGGACACGTCGGCGGCGGCGCCAAGAGCTAACGAGATCACGGCGATTCCGAAGCTTCTGGAAATGCTCGATTTGTCGGGTGCTATGGTCACCTTCGACGCCATGAGTTGTCAGAACGTGACTTATATGGTGCAATCGCCCTGGTTCAGTCCGACATGCTCCATGGTCACTTCGGCCAGGAGGCGCTGGGATCCGCCTCCGACTGGAACTCACTGATAGTGGTCCCGCCCGGGCTGTCCGTGCCCGCATCGATGAGCAGCAAAAGGGTTCGTGCATCGCAGGCCGCGGCCCGCCGCCGAACCGTCTGACAGGCCGATCCACTGGCGCGGCCCGCGGCTACTTCGCGTCCTCCTTCGCGGGCGGGTCGGGGGTGGAGTACATCGAAGTGTCCCCGTTCGAAAGCTTCACCTTGTACGTGTACAGCTTCGTGGAACCGGGCGGCTCCATCCCCCTGGGCACGGCCACGCCCTTCAACGGTTCGATCACGCCGGCCAAGGTCCCCTGGTGCTGATCCTTCGCCCGATCAATCTCCTGCCGGAGCTGCTTCGCCCTCTCTGGGTCGTGGTCCGGCAGGAGGCTGTTGTAGGGAACGTTCGTGCCGTCGGGCAGCCGGACGCGGTAGTTGTACATCGTCACGCCGTCCGGCGTGGTGAACTTGCGGACGAACTGGAACCTTCTGGCGGCGAGCAGTTCGGCCATCTGCTTCTGTCGTTCCGCTCGTTGCTCGGGCGTCATCACGTCTTCCGGGCTGCCGTTCCATGTGACCACGCGGCCATCGTCGAGCTTGACCTGGTAGGTCACGACCGTCCCGAAGTCCGTCTCCCGGCTCTTGACGACCGCCGCCTTGCCCGTGGCTTGTGCACGGGAGATGAGCTCGAACTGACGTCGGGCATCCGCCTCGTTGAAATTCGCATCGTCCGAGGCGACGGTCACCGAGTACGAGCCGACGAATCTCGTTTCACCCTCCGGTGTCCGGACCTGGATGGGCGGCGACTGGGGTCCAGCGTATGCAATATAGCTCTTCCGCGCTCGTTGAACCACCTGCCCAGCCCCCCAGGTTACGGCCGCCATCAAGAGGATCGCGGCGCAGGCCCACGCCAGCCGCACCGCCAGTAAGTTCGATCGATATCCCATCAAGATCCACCTCCATGCAGTGGCCCGCCGGACGCCCTCGCGCCCGTCAAGGCCCCGTGCATCCGCTCGAAGAAGATCCTCCCGGAGGCGATCGCGGTGGACTCCCGTAACGACGCGCGGCAGCTCAACCTGCTCCAGCATCCGCTCGATGTCCCGGCTGTCGCTTGCCATGACCGTCGCCCCTGCAAAAAGAGATGCCGATGCTACGCCCCGGTTGCATCGCCCGGCCCGAGGATGCTCCTGAGCAGTTCCAGCCCGCGGTGCACCAGCGACTTCACTGTCCCCACACGCTTCCCCAGGACCTGGGCGACATGATCGTTGTCCAACCCCTCGAAATACCGCAGGACGAGCACCTCCTGGTAGCGCTCGCCGAGCCGCAGCATGGCGCGGCGGACCCTGGCGAACTGCCTGGCCTGCTCGGCATGCTCCACCAGGCCCTCCCCGACGTCGCCTCGCACGCAGCACAGGCGATCCAGCTCTTCATCGACCGCGTCCAGCCGCTCTGGCTCGGGACGCCGGCGCCTGGCGCGTCGCCACATCCGCAGCTCATTGGTCGCGATCCGGTACAGCCAGAGGCGAAACGGGGCCTCACCGCGGAACCTCCCCAGCCCGCGCAAGGCGGCGTAGAACGTGTTACTGGTCAGGTCCTCGGCGGTGGCGACACGCAGGGTCTGGCGGTAGAGATAATCCAGGATCCGGGGATAGTGCCGCTCGAACAGAGCGCCGAAGGCCTCCGCATCGCCGTCCCGCGCACGCGAAACGAGGTCGAGATCCGTCGCAGCATCCCGGTTCTCAGCGGCACTCGCGGCCCGGCACGATCCGATTTCGAGATTCTCCGTGACGTGCATCTTTCGGCCTCGTTGTTGTCCCCCCATGAAAGAAGATGCCGGCAGCGCAGTCCCGGTTGCACTTTCGCTCGAACTTTCATCGGCGCGGTCGCCTGTTCGGCTCTTCCCGCGAGCACGACTCGCAAGCAACTCAGCGGCTCGGGACCTGGGCTAATCGTGCCCGGAGCATCGCCGGAAACCGCGGTAGCCAGCGGCGGTTCAGTGGGGAGGGGTGCGGAAGCGGCATCACCAACACATGCTTGCCTGAATCATCGCGAGCATCATCTCGTGCCGTCGTCAAACGGCAGTCGAAGATGGATTCGAACCGTTCGTCGGTGCGGCCGAGCGCACTGAATGCCTGCGGGTCGCCGTAAGGTTCAAACCACTGGAACGCCTCGGTTCCCAGCGTGATGATGTGGCTTCCGCTCCAGAAGTGCGTGAGCAGCTCGATCACGAAGGGTCGGAAACGTTCCTTGACAGCGGCGGAGTACGCCTTGTTGCCGGGCGGCTTGTAAGGAACCGTGTTGGTCAACAGCGCATGGCGTGGCGGCGCCAGCAAATCGGCATTCGACGTGGGTGCTGTCTCCGCCTCGAAGGACTGCTGGAGCCCCTGTCTGACCAGCTTGCCACCGGCTCCGATCAAGGGCTGCCCCAGCCTGACTTCATCCTTCCCCAGGTCGCGACCGAAGATGCAGACCGGAGCATCGAGCGCACCGGCATGCAGGATGGGCTGGCAGGGATCCTTGTGAAACCGCTCGTACACTTCCGCGTCGACGGGAAACGCCGAGCTCCGCGCGCTCGTCCTGATCGCTTCGTAGAGGTCTTCAATGGTTGCGGCCACCTGGGTCTTCCTCTCTGACCTTGCGAGGCCGGGTGCCGGCCTTCTTTCCGCGCAGACCGATCGACCGCTTGAACCTCGGGAACGATCCGACTGTCGGAATGTCGTTTAACCGGGCTGCCGTCTGGTAGAATCGAGGCACAATCCAGGGCCGCTCGGGCCACGGTCTCCTTGCGCATGCGGATCGGTTCGACATGACACGAATTGCCATTTACGACACCACCTTGCGAGACGGCAGCCAGGGCGAGGGCGTCAACTTCTCGCTCCAGGACAAGCTGCTCATCACCTCCCGCCTCGATGAGCTGGGCGTCGACTATATCGAGGGAGGCTATCCGCTTTCCAACCCCAAGGATGCCTCCTATTTCCATGCCGTGCGCGACCTCTCGCTCCAGCAAGCCAGGGTCGCCGCCTTCGGTATGACCAGGCGGCGGGATGTGGCCGCGGAGGACGACCAGGGCATGCAAGCACTGATCGCCGCCCGCACGCCGGTGGTGACCATCGTCGGCAAGTCGTGGGACCTGCATGTCCGCGAGGTGCTCGGAGTCTCTCTTGAAGAGAACCTGCGCATGATCGCCGATTCGGTGGCTTACTGCGCTGCACAGGTTTCCGAGGTCGTCTACGACGCCGAGCACCTCTTCGACGGTTTCAAGCAGAACCCGGACTATGCCGTGGAAACGCTGAGCTCGGCCGCACAGGCCGGCGCTTCCTGGATCGTGCTCTGCGACACCAACGGCGGCTCACTTCCCGAGGAGATTGCCGAGACGGTGCGGCAGGTCGCGCGGGAGATCTCGGTGCCGCTGGGCATCCACACCCACAACGATGGCGAGCTGGCCGTCGCCAACGCGCTGGCGGCCGTGCGCTGCGGGGCACGGCAGGTCCAGGGCACGATCAACGGCCTGGGCGAACGATGCGGCAATGCCGACCTGTGCAGCATCGTCGCCAACCTGGCCCTCAAGTACCGGGACCACCAGGTTCTCCTCCCGGGGAAGCTGATCCACCTCACCGAGGTTTCGCGGTTTGTCTACGAGACGGCCAACATGAACTTCCGGCCCGGCCAGCCGTTCGTCGGTTCCAGCGCCTTCGCGCACAAGGGGGGCATGCACGTCCACGGCGTCCGGCGCATCGCCGCCAGCTACGAGCATATCGAGCCCGAGACCGTGGGCAATGAGCGCCGGGTGCTGGTGAGTGAGCTCTCCGGTAAGTCGAACATCGCCGAGAAGCTGGCCGAGTACGGCCTGGAACAGGATGCGCCCCTGCTGGCGCGGGTTCTCGACCGCGTCCAGGAGCTGGAAAACGAGGGCTACCAGTTCGAGGCCGCCGAGGCCTCGTTCGTGCTGCTGGTGGATCGTCTCGCCGGCCGGCGGAATGACTGGTTCAAGCAGCTTGGATTTCACGTCAGCGCCTCCGGCAAGACAGGGCGAGAGCCGCTCACCGAGGCAACCATCAAGCTGCTCGTCGGCGATGAGCTCCAGCACACCGTGAGCGAGGGCGACGGACCGGTGAACGCCCTTGATGGTGCGCTCCGGAAGGCCCTTGAAAGGCATTACCCGCGGCTCCGCGAGATGCACCTGGCCGACTACAAGGTGCGGGTGATCAACGCCCGTGCCGGCACCGCCGCGCGGGTGCGGGTAATCATCGAGAGCCGCGACCACGACTCCGTCTGGGGCACCATCGGCGTCTCCGAAAATGTCATCGAGGCAAGCTGGCTGGCACTCATCGACGCCTTCGAGTACAAGCTCTCGCGTGATGCGCGCGCACAGGCAGGCGGCAAGGTCAAGATGGAAGTCGAGGCCGCGCAATAACGGGCCGGTGCGCCGGTTGTTTCTCTTTCCGGGAGTCTCATCATGAGCCAATCCGAGACCAGGTCCGAGCTCGCCCAGTCGATCGCCGAGGATTTCTCGCGCTACTTCGAGCACATGGCCCAGCGCGTGGAGCACTTTGCCCGGGCCGTCCCGGAGACCGCGCTGTGGACGAAGCCCTTTCCTTTCGGCAACAGCATCGGCCACCTGGTCCTGCACCTCACCGGCAACCTGAACCATTACGTCGGTGCCGCCATCGCCGGCACCGGCTACGTGCGCGAGCGAGAAAAGGAGTTCACCGACGCGACGAATCCCCCGCTGAACGAGCTTTTGAGCTCGTTCCACCAGGCCGTGGCGATGGTCGTGCAGACCTTGCAATCGCTCGACGACGCGGGATTTCAGGTCGCGGTCGAGCACAACGTGCCGATCCGGACGCGACTGGGCTTGCTGCTGGTGTGCGCGGCACACATGAACAACCACCTTGGCCAGATGAGCTACCTGGCCCAGGCCCTTCAGCCCGAAGCCGGTCAGAAGCCGCAATGGTAGCGAGACACGCGGACGGGCATGAGGACCTGAGATCGCGGAACGGCGCTGGAGCACCATGAACAGTCAAGACATTCCCAAGCAGTATGATCCCAGGCAAGCCCAGGAGCGCTGGTATGCGCACTGGCTGGAACGCGGGTACTTCCATGCCGACCCGGCCAGCGACAGGCCGCCCTACTGCATCGTGATCCCGCCGCCCAACGTCACAGGCGCCCTGCACCTGGGTCATGCGCTGAACAACACGCTCCAGGACGTGCTGGTCCGCTGGCGGCGGATGCAGGGCTTCGACTGCCTCTGGATGCCCGGCACCGACCACGCCGGCATCGCCACCCAGGCGGTCGTCGAGAAGCGGCTCTTCGAGGAGGAGAAGAAGACCCGACACGACCTTGGCCGCCCCGCCCTGGTCGAGCGCATCTGGGCCTGGAAGGACGAGTACGAGAAGCGGATCCTCAGCCAGCTTCGGCTCATGGGCTGCTCGTGCGACTGGGAGCGCACGCGGTTCACGCTCGACGAGGGCTGCTCGCGCGAGTCCGGCGCACCTTCTTCAACCTCTTCAAGGCCGGCAAGATCTTCCGCGGCAAGCGGCTGGTGAACTGGGACACCCAGCTCCGCACCGCCGTGGCCGACGACGAGATCTACTATGAAGAGATGAACGGCCACCTCTGGACCATCAAGTACCCGATCGCGGGCTCCGATGACGTCCTGCACGTGGCGACCACGCGCCCCGAGACCATGCTCGGCGACACGGCCGTTGCCGTCCATCCCGAAGATCCGCGCTACCAGCACCTCATCGGCAAGCAGGCCGAGTTGCCGTTGACGGGCCGGCAGATCCCCATCATCGCCGATCCCGTACTTGTCGACCCGGCGTTCGGCACCGGCTGCGTGAAGGTTACCCCCGGTCACGACCCGAACGACTACCAGGCCGGCCAGCGCAACAATCTGCCGATCATCGACCTGATGAACCCCGACGGCACCTTCAACGAGGCGGCCGGCAAGTACGCGGGGCTGGACCGCTACGTCGTCCGCAAGCGCGTCGTCGAGGACCTCAAGCTGCAAGGGCTGCTGGAACGCGTGGACCCGCACCTGCTGCGGCAGGGACACTCCGACCGCTCCAAGACGGCCATCGAACCGATCCGCTCTGACCAGTGGTTCATCCGCATGGGCGACGAGCCCGACGGCAGCCCCGGGTTCGCCCAGCAGGCCATGGATGCCGTGACGTCGGGCCAGGTGCGGATTCACCCCGAGCGGTACGCCCGCAGCTACCTTGACTGGCTGGCCGAGAAGCGCGACTGGTGCATCAGCCGCCAGCTCTGGTGGGGGCACCAGATCCCGATCTGGCGGCTCGACAATCCGGGCCCCGTCTCCAGCCGGCTGAAGGACATGAAAACCGGCTCCGACGCCGACCCGGCCACCGGCGACCTGGTCTGGTACACAATCGAAGACGACGTGGCATACGCCTGCATTCAGGACCCTGACGAGCAGCCCAACCTCGTCAGCGCGCTGGAACACCTGGGCTTCGTTCGCGATCCCGACGTGCTTGACACCTGGTTCAGCAGCGCACTCTGGCCGCACTCCACGCTGGGATGGCCCGCCGCGACGCCCGAGCTGGGGCGCTGCTATCCCACCAGCGTGCTCTCCACGGCCCGCGACATCATCACGCTCTGGGTAGCCCGGATGGTCATCTTCGGGCAGTTCAACATGCGCGACGTGCCGTTCCGCGACGTCTATATCCACCCGGTCATCCAGGACGGCCAGGGCAAGCGGATGTCCAAGTCGGCCGGCAACGGTGTCGACCCGGTGGACATCATCGAGATCTATGGCGCCGACGCCTTGCGGTACACCCTCGCCCTGGGCGCCACCGAGACGCAGGACCTGCGCATGCCCGTCGAGAAGCTGAAGCTGCCCGATGGCCGCACCATCAACACCTCGGAGCGGTTCGAGCAGGGCCGCAACTTCGCGAACAAGTTCTGGAACGTCGCCCGCTTCGCCATGATGAACCTGGAGGGGTATGCGCCGGCTCCGCTCAAGCTGGCAACCCTGCCGATCGAGGACCGCTGGATCCTGGCGGGGCTGGACGAGGTCATCGCCGAGACCACCGCCGACCTGGAAGCCTTCCGCTTCTCGGACGCGACCCGCCGGCTCCGCGAATTCACCTGGAGCGAGTTCTGCGACTGGTACGTGGAGTTCATCAAGTCGAGGCTCCGCGACCCGGACGCCCGGCCCGTGGCCCAGCGCGTGCTGGCCGCCACCCTGGACACCCTCTGCCGCTTGCTGCACCCTGTGATGCCCTTCCTCACGGAGCAGATCTGGCAGCCGCTCGGCGCGCTGGCACCCGAGCGCGGGCTGCCCGAGCCGGTGACCGCCGAGCCGAGCGCCTGCATTGCCGCCTGGCCCGTGCCCCTGGGCTGGACCGACCCCGAGGCGCGGGCGACTGTCGCCCAGTGGCAGGAGAAGATCCAGGCGCTCCGGAACCTGAAGGCCGAGCGCAATGTCCCCAAGGAGGCGCGCATCGCGCCGCGGATCGTGGCGGAAGGCATCGTCGCCGATCGCCTGCGTCAGGGGGAGGCGTTCCTGAAGAGCCTTACCAACGCGGCCGATGTCACCATCACCGCGGATCCGGCCCGACCCGCCGATGCCGCCATCACCGTTCTGGCCGACGCCGAGATCATCCTGCCGCTCGCAGGCCTGATCGACAGGAAAGCCGAGCTGGAACGCCTGCGCAAGACGCTCACCGACCTGGAACGCCAGATCGGCCCGCTTCAGGCCAAGCTCGGGAACGAGGCATTCCTCTCACGCGCCCCAGCCGAGGTGGTCGAGAGCCAGCGGACCAGGCTGGCCGACCTCGAATCCCAGCGCACCGCCGTGTCGGCCCTGATCGCCAAGGGATAGCCGGCTTCAGCCAGGTCAGATGATGGGGATCTCGCTGGGGAGAGCACGAAAGCCCACGCGCTTCAGCCCGGCAGATTCCTGGTCGTCACTGCTCCCGGCCTTCGGTCCGGGCAAGAGCGCGATCGTCTTCCGGCGACGAATCTCAGCGGCGCAAGGGACTGTTCGGGACGTCTGCCGGTCGCCGGCCACGCACCAGGAACCCGGTGTAAGAACTGAAGAAACGGTCCTGGGCGTCCGCGGAGCGGAGCCCAACTGACCAGCGCTCCGCTACCGCCCGCGAGACGATCCCTTGCTCCGCGAGACGTTCGATCGTCGCGAAGAAGCAGTAAAGACGGTCGGCCAGCGAGAGGTCACGGAGCACCAGCGTTTTGGGAATCGCGACGACATCGGCCAGCCCGGCCTGAAGGAAGAACGGGGTCAGCCGGCGGCCGATCCAGCCCGAAGGAAAGCGATCGCACCAGGCGTTCAAGACGGTACGCGTCACGCTACGCTCGGCCGAATCGACCGTGAGTGTTTCCCAGTCATTGTCGTAGGCGACCAGCACGCCGCCGGGACGCAGCACGCGGACCATTTCCCTGACCGCCGCGAAGGGGTCTGCCACG
Source organism: uncultured Planctomycetaceae bacterium (assembly GCA_963833985.1). Lineage (GTDB taxonomy): Bacteria > Planctomycetota > Planctomycetia > Isosphaerales > Isosphaeraceae > Aquisphaera. The sequence continues at coordinate 1,385,241 of CAWIAD010000001.1, read as the reverse complement.
TGCTGGAGTACTCGGTCCACCCGGCAGGCGTCAAAGCTGGCATCGCCGAAGGGCAAGGCAGTGGCCAGAGCGACCTCAAAGTTCAGTCCCTCCGTTTTGCCATGCCGCGCGCGCCGCCTCGATCATCGTGCGGCTGGCGTCGACAGCAACGACGGCGCCGCCGGGCGCCACAACGCCCGCCAGCGCTTTCGCATCGTCGCCCAGGCCGCAGCCGACCTCCAGGACCCGCTGGCCCGGAGACGCCCCGAGCAATTCATAACTCTCCCGCTTGCACGCGGCAAAGAAGGGGATCGAGTCCACCAGTGTGAGACAGTCCGCGAACACCGCGAACTCCGCGGCGCTGTCCACGGCCTGGAACCCCGAAGCCAGGTCATCGCCCATCGATCAGCCCCCCAAAGACACGCCGCGAAGGTGTGGCTCTTGCCGTGACCGCGATAGCCACGGCGTTCATCGTACTCGCAAGCTCGCCCAGCTTTCACGTGCTGGATCGGTTCAGCCTACTCATGGGTCTTCCGTTCTTGTTCCTGGGCTTGCTTTCGCTCGTGATATCGACGCTCCGATTCGCGGAGCACGTCGTCCGTGACATAGAAGTTCGTCTCGTTGACGAGACGGTCTCGATCCTTCTCGTAGTCGAGAAGATTCCTGGCCCCTGCTTCTTCGAGGATGCCGAGCGTCCCCGCGACCCGGAGGCCACGGCTTTCGGCCTCTCTCGACGCTTTCCGTTCGTCAATCAGGACCCAGTCAGCCCGCATCTCCTGAGCGAGGGAGATGGCCTCCACCTCCCCTTTGTGAAGCGCTTTGGGCAACGTCTCGTCAACCCGGGTGGGCTCCTGCACGACGAGCCACTCGGGAGGTGAACTGGCCCAGACTCGGACAGGCTGAGGACCGCGCGGGTGCGATCGCTCCTCCATCACCGCCGTCGGTGCATACACCCCGCCGAACAGGGCGGGGAGCACCTGAGCCGCTTCGATCAGGATGAGGTAGTTCAGGGGTGTCGTATCGGAGACGACAATCACTCCGGCCTCGCATCCTTGAGACCCGTGGCCTGAGCGCGCATCTCCTGGGCGGTGACGTTCGGCGAGACCTTGTGCCGCTTCAATACCCCATCGGTCTCGTAGCGGTTCAACCCCAACGCGTCGGCGAGCTGGCGATGGCTAATCCGTTCCTGGCGATAGAGGTCGATCAGGTAGGCCTCCTTCGCCTCTCGGTTGATGTCCGGGCGGCTGGCGCGAAGCTCTTGCTCGATGTCCCGGGGTATTTCATAGCTGATGTTCATGTCACCTGCCTCTCGTTCCTCCTGCCGAGCGTTTCTACGCTTTGGTTAGCAGACCAAGGCGGTAGCGGGAAATAAAGGGATTCTTTCGCGTTACCTGTATGGGCGGGCAAACGCACGCACGCTCGCATTCTGGGCTTGTCAAGAACAGCGAATTGAGCTAGGCTTAGCTAAGCAGGAGGTGCCCATGGAGATTGCCAACATTCACGAAGCCAAGTCGCAGCTCTCGAAGCTGGTCGAGCAGGCCATGAACGGCGAAGAGGTCATCATCGCCAAGGCCGGTCGGCCGGTGGTCCGGCTGGTCCCGATCCACGCCGATGATTCACCCCGGCACGGCGGGCAATGGAAAGGCCGCGTCCGTATCGCTGAGGACTTCGACACCCTGCCCGATGACATCGCAGCCGCCTTCGGCATCAAGCCGCAATGACACTTTTACTCGATACCCACGTCTTCCTCTGGTGGCTGGACGATCCGCAGCTCCTGTCCAGAGCGGCCCGCAGGGCGATTGGCGACGGCAGTAACACCGTTTACATCAGTGCCGCCGTCATCTGGGAAATCAGCATCAAGCGTTCCCTGCACAAGCTGGACTCCCCCGACGACCTGGAAGCGATGATGGCGGCCAACCGCTTTTTGCCCCTCCCCGTGACCATTCCACACGCCTTGACCGTGCAGACACTTCCCGATCATCACCGCGACCCGTTCGACCGCTTGCTGATCGCTCAGGCGCGGCACGAGGGCTTCAAGCTGGTCAGCCGTGATCCCCATGTTTCCGCCTATGGCGTGCCGCATATCGTCGCGTGATGCGCATCCGGATACTCGGATACGCAACTTCCACTCCAAGCAGAAATGGTCGGACGCCCTCTGAGGGCTCATGGTCAAAGGTTCCGGTCGAGTTGTTCTCTGACTCCGGCTTTCGGCTTTCGACCGTATTGTGATATGCCTCCGGTCTTATTGTCGTTTGCCTCCGATCTTGCGCACGGTAAGGAGAATAGCTGCCCGCGATGAGGCTCAGCCGATGGCCCGCACCACGCCGCCATCGACCCGCAGGGCCGCTCCATTGGTGGCCGAGGCGAGCGGGCTGCACACATAGACGATCATGTTCGCCACCTCCTCAACCGTCGCAAACCGCTTCAGCAGCGACGTGGGGCGGGCCGTCTGGAAGAACTCGGCCTCGACCACCGAGCGCTCCACGCCCCTTTGACGGGCCAGGTCGGCCACGAACTGCGCCACGCCCTCGGATTCCGTCGGCCCCGGCAGGACGGAGTTGACCGTGATGCCGGTCCCGGCGACCGACTCGGCCACGCCCCGGGCAATGGCGAGCTGGGCGGTCTTCGTCATGCCGTAGTGGACCATCTCCGCGGGGATCTGGAGCCCGGATTCGCTGGAGACGAAGACGATGCGGCCCCAGTCCTTGCGGCGCATCGCCGGCAGGAACCGGCGTGTGAGACGCACTCCGCTCAGGACGTTCGTCTCGAAGAACCGCAGCCAGTCCTCGTCCGGGATCGCCTCAAAGGGTCTGGGCTCGAAGATGCCCAGATTGTTGACCAGGATGTCGACCTCGGGCAGCCTCTGCACAAGCAGGTTCACGCCCTCGGCGCTGGAGAGGTCCGCGGCAATGCCCGAGACCTTGCCGTCGCCGTCGCCGTCGCCATGGCCGCCGGACCGGACTGTGGCCACGGCTTCCTCGACGCGGCCGATCGTGCGGCCGTTGACCACGACGGACGCCCCTTCCCTGAAGAGCCCCTTCGCCACCGCCAGGCCGATGCCGGCCGTCGAGCCGGTCACGAGTGCAAGCTTGCCCCGGAGTTGCAGATCCATGTCATTCCCTCGTCTCGTGGTCCGGTGTCACGCCATCGGCTAACATACCGGCCAGCGAGCGTGGAATGAAGGATCTCGTTTTGCCGCGTGGGGATTCCCGTTCAGACGACAACCGAACGTCGCTGACTGATTCCCCGGCAGAATCGGTCCCGCCAGGGAAACTGTTCAAAACTTGGCCCGGGATTTCTCCGATACATTCGAAGTACCACGATACATGCCGTCGGCGATGGCGCCGTTGATCTGATTTCGCGGGCAATCGTGGGGATCCTTTATTCTCAGAGGCATTTGCGCTCAGGAGGAGCCATGAGGTTGTCCGCGCACTCTCACAGAACCGCGACGCTGCTGACAGGGCTGATCTCGGCCGTGCTCACGGTTGTGTTACTTGCCGTCGGCAGCTGTCCCACACTCGGCGACGATCATGCGTGGGGCTCGATTTTCGACAAACACTTCGGCCACAAGCATGTACCGCCAGGCCAGATCGAGACATTGAACGGCGGTGCCTGGTACTGGATGCGAAGTCCGGAGCAGGAAAAAACCGTTTCCATGAACCTGTTCAACAGGTACTGCATCCGCTGCCACGGAGTGGACGGCCGTGGAGTCTGGGACATTCCCGGTATTCCGGACTTCACCGACGTGCGCTGGCAGAACTACCGCTCGGACGCGGCCATCGTGCGCATCATCATCGAAGGACGGGGAGCGGTGATGCCGCAGTTCCGCGGCGCCCTCGCGCTCGACGAAGCGTACGGCATCGCCCATTACCTGCGGACGTTCGTCCCCGGCACGCAACTCTCGAAGCCGGTCCTGCGCAATCCGCCTGGCCAGGCACCGGCGGCCGCCGGCGCGGGCGCCGGCGCCGGTGGCGCGTCCACTCCAAAAGCTCCCTCCAGCAGCCCACCCGGTGCCGCGGCGGGTGCCACCCCGAAGGCCGCCCTGCGTCTCCCCTCACCTGATGCAGGTATCACCAGCGCCACTCCCTTTGCACGGTAACCTGGGCCCGCAGCCTGAAGTATTCTCAATCTCGAGCGGTCCGGCCGAGTCATGACAATCACGGGCCAGCCCCACCACGGGGCTGGCCTTTTCGTTTCGTGGCTTGCCACAACGAAACCATTACGGCCTCTGTTCGGACGACTTGTCTTTCGCGTCTCGAGCTTCGCTCATCCCGTGGCGGAGTGAGAAAACCTTAAACTTCATAAAATCCATTTCATCGAAATGATCGGTTTAACCGATATTGTCAGCGGCGACTCAGAGCACCGCCCGGTAGCTCGCGATCGTTCCCGGTCCGACCGTCCGGTCCAAGACGAGCCGACAGGCTCACCTGGTGATGCTGCCAGAGCCGGACCGGGATCCTGACGATGCTGTTCGCGTGGCGGATGGCCCGGATCGGGTCATCCGCTCACGCCGATTCTCGCGTGGACGGTCCGGACACGATGCGATCCGGACGTAGGCCTCATTTCTTCGAGGGCTTCCAAATGCGGCACGGCATAGGCCTGGGGCTCATTGGATGCATGATCTGGCTGGGATCCGCCCAGGCTCAGGCTCCCGCGCCCTTGAATGGTCCATTGACTGCACAGGACATCAAGGCGGCCCCGCTCCCATCGACCGCGGCAAAGCCCGTGGCTCCGCGACAGGCGGCCCCGCCGGCAAACGCCGCTGCGGGTCCCCAGGATAGCCTGCAAGAGGCCCTCGCCCGCAATGCACGCGAGATCCAGGCTCTCAAGGAGCAGTACTCCCGCGACATGGAATTACAAAAGAAGCGCGCGGAACTCCAGCAAAAGCAGATCGAGATCCTTCAGAAAACCGCCAATCTGCTGGCCGACCAGCTCAAGAAACAGGCGGTCGCGCCGACGTCAACGCAGGCGGTCGACAAGCTGGAGGCCAAGACCGAGCAGCTCTCGTCGCGCGCCCAGCAAGCGGCCCAGCGCGACCAGGAGCAGGCCGCGGCCACCGACGAGTTGCGCGAACGGCTGGACACCGAGATCCGCAACGGCCCACGGCTGCCGGCGCCCCTGAAGGAACTGTTCGACACACACTACAACAACGAGACGCCGGTGAGCATCTACGGCCAGATGCTCGCGGGGTACAACAAGCAGAACGGGCAGAACGGCAATTTCACGACGATGCAGGTTTCTCCTTACTTCCTCGTTCAGCTCAACAAGCGGTTCCTGGCGGAAGCCAGCATCGATCTGAATAACGTCTCCGGCGTTGGCATCGGCAACGCCCAGATCGATGTTTTGCTCAACAAGTGGATGACGCTGAACGTCGGCAGGTTCCTCACGCCCATCGGACAATTCAACCTCTGGTACAACCACGAGTGGATCAACCGTCTGCCGGATCCCCCGCTCATGTTCAACCAGGTCTCACCCGCGTCCTCCACCGACGGCATCCAGCTCAGCGGAGCCAGTTACCTGGGCGCTCTACCGATCAAGATGACCTACCAGATGTACTTTGGAAACGGCTATCAGCTTGCCCAGAGCCCCTCAAACTACACCCAGTCGGTCGACCTCGGAGGCATCGTCGGAGGGCCGGAAGAGGTGAGCTCGCAGGCTTACGGCGGCCGTTTCGCGCTCTGGATGCCCAGGCGGGGGCTGAACATGGGCTTCTCTGGCTACTCCAACGGCATCTACAATCCTGGCGTTCGCGACCACTTTCAGCTCTGGGGATGGGACCTCAGCTACCATAAGGGCAACTGGTACTTCCTCACGGAATTTGCTGACAACTACCAGCAAGCCAAGGGGTCGATCGGCAATAACATCGAACGTCGCGGACTCTATTCACAGCTCACCTACCGCGACTACAACAACCGCTCCCCGATTCTCTCCAAGGTCGAGTATGTCGTCCGGTACAGCTTCGCCAACTTCACCGGTATCAATTACGCGAAGCTGGACCTGACGACCTTCGGGGCGGGGGGAGCACCCGTGGATACGAATCAGTATACCTTTGGCCTGAACTACTGGTTCTACGCCAGCAACGTGGTCCACTTCGCCTACGAGATCAACCAGGAGGTCCACCATCAACTCAATGACAACATCTTCATGGCCCAGTGGGCCTGGTTCTGGTGAGTTCCGGAATCCCGGCTCGCCTGCGGTCAGGGGATCCGGCCAGACGCCGCCGTGAACGAAATCAGGGACGATTTCGAGGAGAGAGGGGAGCCAGACTCATGTCGGGAACTTCAAGCATGGAAGCGAGGACGATGCGGAGACCTCGTGAAGGCGTGTCAGCCGTCGCCAGGCTGATGATTCTCGGCGTCCTCGCCCTGCCCGCGGTCGGATGTTTCACGCCGCCCGTCGATGTTTCCCAGAAGCCCGCTCCCTTCCGGTTCCGGCTGCCGAAGGGAGACGAGCTGAGCGGCAAGTGGGAGGACGAGGTGACTGGCGGCCAGCTCTTCTCCATGTACTGCGGCTATTGCCACAACGCGCGCTCAATCGGCGAACGGCCGTTCTCGAATTACCAGAACGTGCTGGCCCACATGCGAGTGCGGGCCCTGATGACCGGCGAGGAGCAGGCCAAGATCGAGTCATTCTTCCGCCGCTGGCACGACATCCCGCCGGCAAGCGGGCCCATCGAGGCCTCGCCCAAGCGGCAGATCTTCTCACAGCCGATTGCCGAAATGCGTGAGGAGTCCCAGGCGGCCGACAAGTCAGCCGCGCAGGCCAAGGCCGCGGAAGAGGCGGCCAATCCGCCGGTGCAGGCCGTGCCCCTGCCGGCTGGCCCGGGACCGTTCCAGATGACGCCATGAGGCAAGCGGAAACCGCCCGCTCATGGCCTGGCAGCTCCGGCCGAAAGCGCCTGGAGCTGCTTCTCGATCTCGTCGAAGCTTTGCCGCAATGACTGCATCTCGCTGTCGAAGGCCGCCATCGACGGGGCGGAGGCGGCCTGGGTCTCGGCGAGCATCTCCGGAGCACCGAAGCTGCGGACATAGAGCGCCAGGTCACGCGCCTTGTCCGCCGTCAACTGAGCGTTCCAGGCGGGCATCAGGCCCTTGCCTTCCATGATCGTGGTGGCAAGCTGACTGGTGCTCTTGGTGGTGTGCCAGTCGTGCAAGGTGAAGTTCGGAAGTTGCGGCATTGCGGTCCGGACTGCGGTGCCACGCCCGTCGGCACCGTGGCAGGCGATGCACAGCGTGTTGAAGGTCATTGAGGCCAGCCTGAGCCGTTCCGCCTGGGCCGCGACAGCAGCCGCATTCGCGGAGGAAGGCAGCGCGGACGGCAAGGTGGTGCCGGCAGCGGCCATGCGTGGGGCCTGCGCGGGTGCCGTCGCACCGGGTGCAGCCGTCAACAGGGAAGCCGCGGGCGCGGCGGAAGGCAGCCCTGCGCTCATCGCGGCACGGCCGGCTGGGGCGGGCGCCGAGCCCGCGACGGAAGCCGATGTGGTGGTCATGGCAAGGGAAGGTGGAACGCTTCCCCCCGCTGAAGCAGGGGCCGGCGGCACCGCGGGTGCTGGGACGGCGGGCCCGGACGCCACCGCCAGCGGCGCCTGGGTTTCCGCCGGCATGCCACCGGGAATGGCCGAGACCACTTGCTTGCCCCCCTTGAAGGCGCGCATGAACGCCACCATGTCCTTGACGCTCGTACCGGCCCGGGCCAGGTTCTCCTTCTGCGAGACCATGACCGTCGATTTCACGCCCCTGATGACGGATTCCTTGCCCTCAAGGATCGACTTCTCGAGCTCGGCGTCGCTGCGGGAAGATTGCCACTTCGGGTCGGTAAGGTCGGGGATGGCCGGCGTGGCGAGCCGGAAGATCTTGGCCTTGCCGTCCGCTTCATGGCACGCCATGCAGACCGCGCGGTAGATCTCCTGGGGAGGCATGCCGGCCGGGGCCGCTGGCGCAGCCGCCACGGGCGTCGACGTTCCGGGGGCCGTCGCCGGTTTCACGCCTGAGCCCGCTGCCGCTGGCGCAGTCCCCGGTGCTCCAGCGCCGGGGGCAGCCGCGGCCAGGGGCAGCGCGGGCTGGGATGCCTCGGCAACAATCAGCTCCATGGCACGTTCGATGGGAATGCGCACGCTGCTCTTGACCGCGGGATTGATCCACCCGTATGACGACAGCAGCTTCTTCCCCTGGTTCCGCAGATCCTCCGACTTCTTTGCAAGTGCCTGCTGGTCCTCCGACAGCGCCGGGGGCGGCGGGGTCCGGTTCGCGAAACTCGTCGTGAAGAAGTATGTCAGGTAAACCAGCAAGGCCACGCCGGCCAGCTTGAAGAGGCCCAGCACCAGGGCCAGCAACAGGGAATGAGTGCCCGCCTGGGGCTCGTTCTCGTGACTTTCGTCCGCGGTTCCGGATGGCGTCCGCGGTGCTCGGGATGGATCGCTCATGTCAGGATCATCCTGATTCGATTGTGTGGAATGGTCTCTACCCGCAGACATCAGACTCGCCCCTCATGGATTGCGGAACGCGAGCGACCCGGGAAGATGAGGATCGCCCACCGGGACCAGTGCGCGCACCCGGCAGCCATGGGCCACAACCGCCCCGACGGCCAGCACCAGGGCGGCCAGGGTCGACGCGTCCTGCCAGTCGGGCAAGACGCCCTCGGGGTACGGCGTCGGCATGATGACCCAGAAGAGGTCCAGGTAATGGAAAACCAGCACCCAGACGGCCAGGAATCCCAGCCAGAAAGGATCGCGCCGGGTCTTTCGGAACAAGAGCAGGAAAAAGGGGACCGTGAAATGCCCGAAGCACAGGGCCCAGCTCAGCGTGTTCCAGGTACCCATGCGGTGCGCGATGTACCAGCTTGTCTCTTCCGGCAGGTTGGCGTACCAGATGAGGAAATACTGGCTGAAGGCGATGTAGGTCCAGAACACGACGAAGCCGAAGAGCAGCTTGCCCAGGTCGTGCAGGTGTTCGACAGTGATGGTCTGGCGCAGCCAGCCGGTGCCGCGCAGCACCAGTGCGACCACGATCAGCGCGGCCAGCGAAGACACCAGCGACTGGGCCCAGAAGTAGACCCCGAACATCGTGGAAGCCCAGTGCGGCTCCAGCGACATCAGCCAGTCGAATCCGGCGAAGCTGGCGGTCACGGCGAGCACCGGCAGCCCGGCGCAGCTCAGCCTCCGCATGCGCTGCTTCGCGCGCGGGTCAGATGTTCGGTCCTGGCGCGCCGAGCTGCTTCCCAGCAGGGTGGCGAGAAGGGCCCAGAGCCCCAGGTAAAGGGCTGCACGCAGGCTGAAGAACATGGGGTCAAGCCAGGCCGCCTTGCGCCCAGGGCAGGGTCCGCAGCGACGCGCGAGGCGTCTGCCCAGGCATAGATCCTCTGCAAATTGCGGGCGATGGGGACAAACCCGACGGCGAGCAACGGCAGGGCCAGGGCGATGTTCTCCAGCAGACGGCGGACGACGATGGACCAGACCGCGCGCGTGAGGTGCTGGAGCATCAGCCACGCCAGGGAGCCGACGCCGATTGTGACCAGAAAGGTCCAGGCCACCAGGTACGAGAAGAGCCACCGGTGCGGGTCGCTTTCCCAGCGGGACCACGACACGGCGCCGGCGGCCAGGGCCAGCGCGGTGAAGAGCGCGACCACGATGCGCCCTCCCCCGCCGGGCAGATACACACTGTCGGTCAGCCGGCGTGCATGGGTCACTGGTTCAGCTCCGCTCGCCTGGATTCCGGGACATCGCCGATGCGCGCGTTCTGGCTGCGAGTCAGGGCGCGGATGTAGGCCACGATCGCCCAGCGGTCGGCAACCTTGATCTGGCCGCCGTAGCCGAGCATCTTCCCCTTGCCGTTGCTGATGACGCTGAAGTACTCGCCCACCGGCATGAGGCCGTGGAACGCGTCGGTGATCGTCGCCACGCCCGCCAGGCCGTACTGCGTCATGAGCCCATTGCCGGACCCGGTCAGGCCGTGGCAGGGTGCGCAGTAGATCTCGTAGCGCTGCCGGCCCCTCTTGAGCAGGTCCATATCAAGCTTCACGGGGAGACGGGTCACCCACCCCGTTCCCTGCTTGCCGCGGTAGTAGCGCTCATCCTCCTGGAGGAAATCGGGGTTCAATCGCGGTGCGCCCGCATCGCTTGCATAGTCGGCCCCGCCGAAGGCCACCGTGCCCGTGGGAGGTGTGCGCAGCTCCCGGCCGTCTTTGAAGAACGCGCTTTCATCCTGGGCGCCGTAGCGCGGCTGGACCACCATGTCCGGCACGATCATGAGCGGCCGCCGATCGCTGATCGTGCCCCGCACTCCCATCAGGGAAACGAACACGCCCGTCGCCAGCACCAGCACACAGATCACCAATCGCATCGCCGCCACCCATCAATCCGCAAGTGAAGAAACGCGCTGCACGCCACGCGACACCACCCCCCGGAGAACGAACCCCGGCCAGACCGGCACACGGTCCTCAGTCTGTCAGGAATTCGATTTCGGTCGCCCCCAGCTCCGCCAGCAAGGCCGGCGTTTCCTCACGGCCGAACACATCGTCCCGCGATTCGACGGAAAGGAAGAAGCCATCATCGCTGGCCCTGGCGAATGACCTTCCGCGGAACACCGGATGGTAGAACCGGGGCAGGCCGTTGAGCACCAGCATGCTCAGTACCGACGCGAAAGAGGCATACAGGATCATCGTCTCGAAGCTGATCGGTACGAACGCCTCCGCGCTGTCCAGCGGCTTTCCGAAGACCACCACCGGGTAGCCTACTGAGCTCTGGTAGTGCTGGACCCACTGCGCAAAGAGCACTCCGATCGCCCCGCCCGCGAAGACGAATGCCGGCACCAGCGAGCGGCGCAGCCGCAGCGCCCGCTCCATGCCGTGGATCGGGAACGGCGAGTACGCGTCCACCCGCCGGTACCCCGCGGCGTGCAGCCGCCGGGCCGCATTCAGCAGCGGTCCCGGACCGGCAAACCGCGCCAGCACCCCGAAAGTGGGACCTGAAGCCGGCCGCACCACCGCGGAGACAACCGCTCCGGCCTGCTCCGCTCCGTCCCGGCCCAACCCGCAATGCTCCTCGGAATGAGGGTCGGCCGCCGGGAGGCAAGCCTTCACCTCGCTCATGGCCACCATCGGCAAGACCCGGATGAAGAGCAGAAACAGCGTCGTGAAGAGCCCGAAGCCGCCCAGCAGTTGCACGTAGTCAACCCATGTGGGGTAGAACATCTTCCAGCTTGACGGCAGGAAATCGCGGTGCAGACTCGTCGTCACGATCACGAATCGCTCGAACCACATGCCGACGTTCACGAACAGCGAGATGACGAACATGGCCCAAGGCGTCGTCCGGAACCAGCGGAACCAGAAGAGCTGCGGCAAGAGCACGTTGCACAGCACCATGGTCGCGAAGCACCAGCCGTAGGGCCCCATCACCCGGTTGCGGAACGTGTACTGCTCGAACGGGTTGCCGGCATACCAGGCCATGAAGAACTCGGTCCCGTAGGCGTAGGCGATGATCAGCGACGTCACCAGGATCAGCTTGCACATATTTTGCAGATGCGTGCCGGTGATCAGGTCCTCGAGCCGGCAGAGCCGGCGCAAGGGCACCAGCAGGGTGATCACCATCGCCAGCCCGGAGAAGATCGCACCCGTGACGAAGTAGGGAGGAAAGATCGTCGAGTGCCAGCCCGGAACCACCGCGGTCGCGAAATCAAAGCTCACGATCGTGTGCACGCTCACCACCAGGGGCGTGGCCAGGCCAGCCAGGAGCAGGTAGGCCATCTCGTAGTTGTTCCAGTGCCGCGCCGAGCCGCGCCAGCCGAGGGCCAGCAGGCCGTAGATCCAGCCACGCAGCCGGGTCTTCGCGCGGTTGCGCAAGGTGGCCATGTCGGGGATCAGCCCCACGTACCAGAACATCAGCGACACCAGGCCATACGTCGAGATGGCCGCGAAATCCCACGAAAGCGCGCTGCGGAAGTTCGGAAAAAGCTCGTTCGAGTTCGGGAACGGCACCATGAACCAGGCGATCCAGACGCGGCCGATGTGGATCATCACGTACAGCCCCGCGCAGGCCACGGCGAAGAGCGTCATGGCCTCGGCGGCGCGGTTCAGGCTGGACCGCCACTTCTGTCGGAACAGGAAGAGGATCGCCGAGATGAGTGTGCCGGCGTGGCCGATGCCGACCCAGAAGACGAAGGTTCCGATGGGCAGGCCCCAGCCCACCGTCTGGTTCATGCCCCAGATGCCCAGCCCCGTCGAGATGACGTAAACGGTCGCGATCGCACCGATCGTGCCGACGGCCCCGCAGACCAGGAAGGCCAGCCACCACCAGGCCGGGGCTGGCTGTTCCACCAGCCCGCAGACCATCTCGGTGATGGAGCCGAAGTCATGGCTTCCCGCGACCAGGGAAGGAGGATCCAGCGGCTCTTCCGACGGACCGTTCATGCGTGCCCCCCTGCCGCCACGTCCGCTCCGGCGGCCATCCTGGGATTCGGGTTCCTCAGCCGTGCCAGGTAGGAGGTGCGCGGCTTGGTGTTCAGATCGCCGAGCAGGTCGTAGTTGTGCGCCTGGTTCTTGATCCGTGAGACCTTGCTCCCGGGATCCGAGATGTCGCCGAAGACGATCGCCTGGGCCGGGCACGCCTGGGCGCAGGCCGGCACCACGGTCCCGTCCGGGATCTTGCCCGGCGGCGCACCCCCCGCGGCCACATGGACCCCGATCCGGGCCCGCTCGATCCGCTGCACGCAGTAAGTGCACTTCTCCATCACACCCCGCATCCGCACCGAGACGTCGGGGTTCTTCTGCATCTTCAGGGTCTCGGGCATCCCCTTCTCGGCCAGCGGCCCGTACCACAACTGGTCCAGCGGCCGCTGGTTGTAGTCGAAGTAATTGAACCGGTGCACCTTGTACGGGCAGTTGTTCGCGCAGTAGCGGGTGCCGATGCACCGGCTATAAACCATGAGGTTGAGACCTTCCTCGCCGTGCACCGTGGCGTTGATCGGGCAGACCACCTCACAGGGGGCTTTCTCGCACTGCATGCAGGCGACCGGCTGATGCACGAGCTCGGGCTCTTCCAGATCACCGGCAAAGTAGCGGTCGATGCGGATCCAGTGCATCTCACGCCCCCGGAGGATCTCGTCCCGACCCACAATCGGAATGTTGTTCTCGCTCTGGCAGGCGAGCACACAGGCATTACAGCCCGTACAGGTATTCAGATCGATGGCCATCCCCCACTGATGCTCGCCGGCGGACACCGGCACGGTCTGAATGTCATGGAGCTCCGGCTCATGAGCGTGGCCGGTCTCGTGCGGGCCGATCAGATCGGCCAGTGTGAGCTCCCGGATCAGGTCTCGCCCTTCCATCGTGAAGTGGTCCTGGCTGCATGCCAGCGAGGCTTTCTTGCCGGTTCCGGAAACCTTCAGTCCCCGCGCGAGATCCGGCGCGCCTGACGATCGCAGCGCGTACGCGTTGGAGCCCACATCCCGGCCGATATGGCCTGCGCCGGAACGCCCGTAGCCGAGCGCCAGCCCCACGGAGTGGTCCGCCTGTCCGGGCAAGATCATGGCCGCGGTCTCGAGGCTCCGGCCGTCGAGCTCCAGGCGAACGACGTCGCCGTCCACGATGCCCAGCTCCTCCGCCGTGCGCGGGCTGAAGAGCGCCGCGTTTCCCCAGGAGAGCTTCGTGACGGGATGGGGCAGCTCCTGAAGCCAGCCGTTGTTGGCGAACCGCCCGTCGTCCACCTTGGTGTCGCGTTCCAGCACCAGCTCCAGGTTCGACGCCGAGAGCGGTCCCGTGCCCGGTCCGGCGGCGCCGACCGCCCGCGCCACCGAGTCCCACGCGACGGCGGGTCGCACGGAGGCCTCCGCGCCGGCGGTGCTGGTTCCCTCGTGCAGGCACCTGCGCCACGCGGCCTCGAACTCGGCGTCCTTCGTACCACTGACCTTGCGGAACGCGCGGCGGACGATCTCGTATGGGGAGCTGGTCTCGTACTGCGTCAGCCGCGCCAGCTCCTCGAGCATGTTGCGCCCCTCGAAGAGCGGCTCGATGAGCGGCTGCACCGGCAGCACTGCGCCGTTTCCGGCGCGGGCGTCACCCCACGCCTCCAGGCCGTGCGCCAGGGGGAGATGCCACGTGGCCAGCCGCGAGGTCTCATCGGCGTGCAGACCGAGGCGAATGGTGGTGGGAACCTGCTTGAGACGCTCGGCCAGGGCAAGGTCCGCCGGCGCGTTGTAGGCCGGGTTGCCTCCCAGTATCACCAGTGTTTCCACCTGGCCCTGATCGATGGCCCCGGCCAGCTCGTGGATGGTCCCGGCGGCGGGACGGCCCGGGGCCTTGTGCAGCTCGACCGTCTTGCCCAGGCTTCCGAGCATGTCGTTGAGCGCCAGGGCGAGCGCGTGCACGAGAGGCGGCTGCCGCCGGCCCGCGACGATGATCGTCTTCCCGGGGCGTGACCTCAGGTCCGCGGCCACCTCGCGCACCCAACGCTCGTCCAGCCGCACCGAAGGCCTGCGCTGCTCCAGAGCGGTGCGCAGGCGCGCCTGGGGGCTCCCCGGCGCGGGCACGACCGGGTCGCTCGTGGCGACGGCCCGGGCCAGGGCCAGCGTGTAATCCAGTACATGGCTGGAAGGGAGCCGGAGGCGGTGGTCGGCCATGCCGCCTGTGATCGAGAACTGGCTCTCCACCACGTACAGCCGGTTCATCGCCGGCACCTGCCCCTCGCCGAGCCGCCCGCGCGAGAAACCTCGGTGGTGCCGCGTGCCGTCCTCCTCGAGTCCCAGGAAATCCGAGTCCAGAGAGACGATCACCTCGGCCCGGTCGAAGTGGAACCGCGGGAGGACCGGCGATCCGCATGCGAGCGCTGCGCCGTCAAGTGCGTTCGACGTCGAGACCGGCTCGAACACGTGCCATCCTGCCTCTGGCAGGGTGGATCGCAGGTGCTCTCGAAGCAGGTCCAGCGAGGGAGAGTTCAGTCCCTCACTGAGGATCCGCAGTCCCTTGCCCTTGCGCTGCCGGAGGGAAGCGTAGTGCTGCGCGGCGAAGACGTCGTAATCCTTCCAGGTGGACGGCTCACCCAAGTGCCGCACCGGGCCCGCGCGGTCCGGATCGTAGAGCTCCAGGACCCAGGCCTGCGCCAGCACATCCGAAGATCCCCCGCTGTCGGGATGCCTGGGGTTTCCCTCGATCTTGGTGGGCCGTCCCTCGTGGCTCTCGACCAGGATGGGCAGCGCCCCACCGCGCCGGGGCATGGCCGTGGCGTAGAAATTCGGCAGCCCGGGCACCACCTCCTCGGGAGACTTCGCGTAGGGCAGCGCCTTCATCTCGGGCCGGCGGCAGCCTGCCAGCCCGGCCAGACCAATCGAGGCCGCCATCAGTTGCAGGAACCGGCGCCGGTCCACTCCGCCGGCGAGCAGCTCGCTCATCGACTCGGGAAACCGCCGCTCGATCCAGTCTCGGAACTGGGGCGTGTCCGCCAGGTGATCCAGGCTGCGCCAGTAGGCCTTCCCCGTGGGGATCGCCAGCGGTTCCAGGTTCGAGCTGGACGGCTCTGTCTCTGTCATCGGTGGCACCCTACACACTGGTCAGGGGCTTGCACCCTGTACTGAGCCTTCAAGAAGAGGCCGAGATCCTGCTGGCTCTTACCCTCGTCGGGCCGCCAGGCCAGGTTCGTGGCCTCGGACACGGGCCGCAGATGGTTCTCCGGCTGGCGATGACAGTCCAGACACCAGCCCATGCTCAGAGGCTGGTCGTGAACCACGACTGCCATCTCGTTGATCTTGCCATGGCAGCTCACGCAACCCACCCCGCGCTTCACGTGAGCGGCGTGGTTGAAGAAGACATAATCCGGAGTCTTGTGCACGCGCACCCAGGGCACGGGGTTGCCGGTTGCAAAGCTCGACCGCACGAGCGCCAGCTTGGGGCTCTCGGCCTTGATCGTCTGGTGGCAGTTCATGCAGACCTGTGTGGCGGGGATCTTGGCCACGGAAGACTCTTCCACGCCGGTGTGGCAGTACAGACACGACAGGCCCAGTTGCCCGGCATGCTGCGCGTGCGAGAACGGCACAGGCTGCACCGGGGCGTAACCCACACGGGTGTATTGCTGGGGTGCGTAGTAGTACAGAGCCACCAGAGCCAGCAGGGCCGCGGCCAAGGCGCCGATGATCGTGCGGCGCGTCCAGTAGTCAAAACGCTCGGTGAACAGTAGGGGCACAGCCAGGTTCTCCACGGCTCCGGGGAGGCGCCCTGATCAGATCGTCCTGAGGATGAGCAGGCAGTGTTGCAACTGCTCTGAGTTTTGACGGAGCGACCGCGCCACGAGCAGCCCGGTCGAGTTTTGACCCTCTTCGTCAGCCTCGAAACAGCGAGGCGTGCATCACGGCGACATCGCTGAAGAGGCGTACCGGCGGTGGCCGCGGAGTCGGACCGTACGTCGAAACTATCGGCTGTCTGTCAAATGGTGTTCACGAATCCGATATAGCGTTCCGCTCAGTGGATCACCGGGTGCCCCAATCCGGTATAACCGGCAAGGAGCCCCTCACCGGCAGGGAACTTCATAGTTCCGTTTCAGAATAATGAGTCAGCCAGCAAAGCACAAGTACGTGATTTGCCGAAAAGACCAGGCGCCATCGATCGCACGTGTACTCATCGAGCAATGCATCGGGACCGGGGGGAGTGCTTTCCAGACGCGGCCGATGGCTTCGCTTGCGGCCGGACCCATTGCGACCCCGCCTCGACCGGCCCTTGAGCCACCGCGCACGGGCACGCCGCGGAATCGCCCCGCCGCGACCGGAACCTAGATAGAACCTCGCCTCCTGGAATGTGGGCCAGCCGCCCTCGGCTGGCTCGGGACGGCCGAGGGCCGCCGTCCCACACTTTCCCTTTTACGGGGAGCTGTTTAGTTCACCGACCGCCCCTTGCCGTCGCGCGGCGCGAGCGGGCGGCGCGAGCGGCCACATCACCCGCATCACGGACTGCCGTGCGGCGGAAAGCGCGTGCATCCGCAGCCGATCGCGCCACCGGCATAGCAGCCCACGTAACCGCCGCTCGCGGGTCCGTAGCCGTCCCGGGTCATGCCCGTCCCGCCGCAGCAGTTGGCACCCCCGCAGTAGGGACCGATGCAGGGGCTGTAGCAAGAGGGCTCGACCATAGTCATGTAATCGACGGCGAACAGTCTCTGGGTGCAGACCGCAGGGCAAACTTGCGGCACAACCTGGTTCGCCTCGCAGCACTTGTGGTGGCAGCCCAGCCCGCTGAGGGCGATCAGCATCACAACGGTCGCTTGCATTTCAGGCCTCCAGGACACAGGAGAGTGGGCGCCGACGACGCGCACACGACGTGAACCGGGCCTGTCCCCGGACATGTCCGGGCTTCCCTGGCTTGCAATGCCACCCGGCTCACCATGTCGGGCACGAGACGGCGAAAGCGTAGCGTCCGCAGTCGCACGCGGCAAAAGAATCTCGCTCTGCCGAGTGGACGGACCTGGCGGTTCTGCGCATCGTAGCAAAAGGTCTGCCGCCAGAATGCCTTGTCGCCCGGGTCCAGCAGCGCGGCACCGGACCTGCCGGCTCGGGACTCGCCCGCCACTCCGGCGCTGCGGCCAGAGGCCCGTGACGATTCCGGGATCGGGCCGCGGAGTTCCCCATTGAAGCCGAGGCCGCTCCGGATCGGTGCGAACCTCCCGGTGTGCGGAGGCGTCCACATGGCGGGCCGCGAGGTCGCGCCAGCCCGGCCCTCTTCCTCGCGTTGACGGCGCGGCGCAGCCCCTTTATGATCGTGGTGTTACGTTCCGGAGGCGACCGATGGTCGCGCGCCTGATCAGCGAGGTATCACGCCGTGCCGGTCCAGATGGAGCTCACGCGGATCATCATCAATGAGAACAGCGATCAGCACATCATCTTCCTGCGGGAAGTGGAAGGCGATCGAATGTTCCCGATCGTGATCGGCATCTTCGAGGCGTCGAGCATCGACCGGCGAGTCAAGAACCAACCGACCCAGCGCCCGCTCACGCATGACCTGCTGGCGAATACCGTGGAGCTGCTGGGCGGCGAGCTTCAGGACATTTACATCAACGAGCTGCGCGAGCATACCTACTTTGCCAAGCTGCGGATCCGCCACGACGGCGAGCTGATCGAGGTCGACTCCCGGCCCAGTGACGCCATCGCCCTGGCCGTGACCGTGGATGTGCCGATCTACGTGGCCGAGGATATCATTGACGAGGTTGGCACGTGAACGGACCGCCCAGCGTCCGGCGGATCTGCGCGACGACCTGCTCCCATTCCGCAGCTCGCGTCCTCTTGCCTGCAAGTGCAATCCGGAGGGGTGCCAGAGTGGTTGATCGGGACGGTCTTGAAAACCGTTGACAGGTTCCGCCTGTCCGTGGGTTCGAATCCCACCCCCTCCGCTTGTTTTTAGAAACCTCCCTTGGACGAGCACGTCGAAGGGCTTTCTACGTCTGAATCGCGTTCAATGCTCACGGCGGGATGCTCGACTATTCCGCATGAGTTGACCCAGTTGCTTTCGCTCTCAGACTATCTGCGGTTCGAATCCCGTCCTCCGTTTCGACGTTCAGTCCATAAGCCGCTCAGTTGCATTCATCTTTCGAGAGGGCTGCGCACGCCCAGGCCCGGCTTGCTCATCACGTGCGTGTCAATCATGGTCGTCTCGACATTCTTGTGGCCGAGCAACTCCTGCACAGTGCGTATGTCATAGCCATTTTCCAGCAAGTGCGTGGCGAAGGAATGCCTCAGCGGTCGCTTCTCAGCAGTTACGAAAAATAGTCACCGTTATATTGACAGCCATCAATATAGACGGTAATCTATTTAAATGAACCAGCTGGACCAAGCCTTTGCTGCTCTTGCTGATCCCACCCGACGCGGAATCGTCGTGCATCTGGCCCGCGGTGAGGCATCGGTGTCCGAATTGGTGGGCCACTTCTCGCTGACACAGCCCACGATCTCCTCGCACTTGAAGGTGCTGGAATCTGCGGGGCTGATTTCGCGTCGCAAAGTGGCGCAGTTGCGGCCCTGCAAGCTGGTGCCGGAGCGACTGAAGTCGGTCACCGACTGGCTGGAACAGGTGCAGGAGATCTGGGAAGGCAACTACAAGCGGCTCGATGCGTTACTTACTGAGTTGAAGCAAGCCGAGAAACAGGAGCCAAAGAAATGAAACCCGCGGAAGCAAGTCTGCCGTCAGATACAGAAGTGTTGGTGAAGCGCAGCTTCGATGCACCCGTCAAACTGGTGTGGCGCGCCTACATGGAACCGGACCTGATGCGTCGTTGGTGCTCGGGCCTCCCAGGTTGGTCGATGCCTGTCTGCGAGATGGATATGCGCGTCGGCGGAAAGTATCGCTGGCGCTGGCGCAGCGACGAGAACGGCCAGGAGTTCGGATTCACTGGAGAGGTCCTGGAGGTCACTCCGCACGCGAAAATCGTGCATACGCAAATCTACGATGCCGGAGACCTTGGCTTTTCCATGGGGAGCGAGCCGTCGATCATCACCGTCACCTTCCAGGAGACCAACGGCATCACAAACATGACGACCACGATCAGATACGCCTCGAAGGCCGACCGCGATGCGGCGTTCGCAACCGGCATGACAGACGGCATGGAGATGAGCTACAAGCTGCTCGACGGACTGCTGGCTGAGGCGTGAAAACGTGATTGGCGTTCTGCGCCGTTGACCCTATTGTCGCTGGATTCGCAAGGATTCAGCCTTTCGTCCTAACCGGAATCTGGAGATCGGAAGCATGAAAACAACAGCTTTTCTCCTGACGATGCTCGTGCCGGCTGTCGTATCGGCGCAGCAGAAGCCAACGACGGGCTACGCGCCAGTCAACGGAGTCAAAATGTACTACGAAGTCCACGGCAGCGGCGAACCAGTGGTGCTGCTCCACGGCGCGTTCATGACCATCACCAACAACTGGACCGGCTGGATCGGCGAGCTCTCGAAGACGCGGAAAGTGATTGCCATCGAAATGCAGGGGCACGGGCGCACCGCCGACATCGATCGCGAATTCAGTTCCGAACACCTCGCCGACGATGTTGCTGCGCTGCTCGATTACCTCAAGATCCCAAGCGCGGACCTCATCGGATACAGCATGGGTGGCGGCGTCGCGATGCAGTGTGCGATCCGCCATCCGGACAAAGTGAGAAAGGTGGTCGTCATTTCGTCCACATTCCGCCGTGACGGCATGGTCAAGGAAGCGCTCGACGCGATCCCGAAACTCACGGCGGACGCCTTCAAAGGCTCGCCCATCGAAGCGGAGTACAAGAGGCTGAGCCCGACGCCGGACGAGTTTCCGAAGTTCATCAAGCGGGTTCTCGCCACGGCATCGAAAGGGCATGACTTCGGCGCCGACAAGCTCAAGGCCACTACGGCGCCGATGTTCTTTATTCACGGCGACGCCGACGGCGTGCGGCTCGAGCACGTCGCGGAGATGTTCCGCCTGAAGGGCGGCGAGATTCACGGCGACATGCAGCCGCGATCTCGGTCCCGGCTCGCCATATTGCCCGACACAACGCACGTCACGCTGATGGCGCGCACGGCCGTCATCGTCCCGATGGTGAACGACTTTTTCGATGCAAAGCCGTAAAGCAAAACCGAAAGCCAGGGCGTTGCTGCTGCGGCTCCTGGCAGACAGGCCGAACCAGCCGTTGCAACTGTCCGCGGCGGTATCACGGTTCTTCGAGGTTCAACTTCTCGCCAGTCGCTGCGGCAGGTGAGCGGGGGCGTTCGTACGGTCATTTCCCATCCGCCGAAGTGTCGAGAAAGCGCCGTAATTCGACGTCTGAGCCCATGACACCAGCGATAAAGAGTTCAATTGGCGTCCCGCCCCCTCCACTGCGCCCGTGGCAGCAAGCAGCCGGCCGGGACCGCATACGCCGACGTCGGCGCGCTGGAAGCCGTGCCGGCTCGAAGTCGAGTCCGGGGGCAGCCGCAGCACACGTCTGCTCCGTGTTCTCATCCAGGCGGGCGAATCGTTGCTGGACAGCCGCACGTGCTCAGTTCCGGGCCGGCTCGTCGTCCTCGATCAGCAGACGGTAGGAGGCTGCGGGCTGGCTGCGGCATCTCGCCGGCGACCCGTTGCTGCGCTGCGGTCTGGGCGCGATGGGAAAGTGGATGATGAACTCGCTGCCATGGCCGGTCCCTGCGCTCCGAGCGTCGATCGACCCGCCGTGCATCTCGACCAGGCACCTGGCAAGGGTCAGGCCGATTCCCAGCCCTCCCTCGGATCGGGAATAGCTCTGATCGCCCTGAACGAACGGCTCGAACATCAGAGGCAGCGTCTCGGGTGCGATGCCGATGCCATCATCGCGAACCGAGATGTCCACCGTAGGACCGCCGTTGGTTGCTGTCAGCCAGATGTGGCCGCCGGACGGCGTGAACTTCGCGGCGTTCGTGAGCAAGTTCACCAGGACCTGCTCGAGGCGGACGGGGTCGGCCAGGACGACCATCGTCTGCGGTTCGATGGTGATCCGGAGCTGGTGATTTCGTTCCGTCACCAGCGGCCGGGCCGACTCGGTCGCCTGCCGGATGATCACCGCGGCATCGACGCGCTCCTTCTTCAGAGCGATCTTGCCGCGGGTGATGCGCGCGACGTCCAGCAAGTCGTCGATCAATCGCGTGAGCTGCCGGACCTGCCGGGCGATGATGTCGCGGCTCCATTCGTGCTCCGGGGAAGGCGACCGAACCATCTCCAGGTACTGTACGCAATTGCTGATCGAGGCCAGTGGATTACGCAGCTCGTGAGCAAGCATCGCCAGGAATTCGTCCTTGCGGCGATCAGCCTCCTTGCTTCGGACCTCGGCCCGCTTCCGCTCCGAGATGTCCATCAGGGCCGCGACACTCCCTCGTACGCGGCCAAGAACATCGAAAAGAGGCGCGGCGTGGCAAGCCACGTGCTTCACAGTGCCATCCGGAAAGACGACCTCCTGCTCTTCGCTGCTGGTTTCCATGCCCGTCGCGGCCGCGACCTGGATGGTGAGCTCATGGGGCAGCAGCTCACGGCCGTTGCGGAGCACCCGGAATGGAGGCTCATTGCCCGCGGGAAAGAATGACAATGGCTCGTCGTGCGGCATCCGCAGCAGTTCGTAGACCGCCCTGTTCCCCGTGATCGTGCGGCAATTCGGGTCGTGGCTCATGACGATGCCCACGGGGACGACGTTCATGAGCGTCTCGAGCTCGCGGACCTTCTCCTTCAACTGCACTTCCCGGCGCATCCGCTCACTCACCTCGCTCAGGACCAGGACCACGCCCAAGGCGCTCGCCGCGTCGTCCCGGATGGGTGCCACACTGAGGTCGATGGGACAGAGTGTTCCCGACTTGCTCCTGAGCAAGACTTGCAGCGTCATCCGCAGCATGATGCCATCGCCCGGCACCCTGTGAGCCAGACCGCGCATCGGCTGGCCCGTCTGCTCGTCCAGGAGGCAGACGATTTCTTCCAGCGGCTGCCCCTGCGCCTCATCCTGGGACCAACCCGTCAGCTCCTCCGCGATCCCATTGACAGAGACCACGCGTCCGCGTCCGTCCGTGATGATGACCGCATCGGCAATGCTTTCGAGTGTCGTTTTGAGAAGCAGGCGCTCGGCACGAACCTGGCAACCCGCATGAAGTGCTTCCCCCGCCCGCTCATCGATCCGCTGCTCCAGGAGTGCGTTGGTCCGCCGGAGGGCCGCATCGGCCTGTTGCCTTGCCGCGAGCTCCGCCTCGAGCTCCTCGCAAGTACAGCACATCAGGAGCCGCGGCAGCCTGGCGATCAGGTAAACCACGGTGGCCCAGGAAATCAGTGCGGCAACCAGCTTGATCAGCCCCGCGAGCCGGTACGCAGGCCACCAGAAGGAGACCGCTCCCATCAGGTGCATCGTACCGCAGACGAGAAAGAATGCCGCGAAGAGCGCAGGTCCCGCACGTAACCGCGTGGGTCGTCGTCGCACCAGGCAGCGGGCCAGGATGCACGAGCTGACCAGGTAAGCCGCCCAGATGGCCAGGTCCGAGACAACATCAAGCCCCACGTGAGCGACGGTCCAGCGGCCGGAGAGCCAGCGTGGGGGGAAGTCGGATGAATCCACCAGTTGCTGGAGGAGGTCCACGAGGCAGCTCCATCTCGGGGTGCCGGACCCACCTCAGCCGGGACGAGCCTGCCCAGGCCGCGCGAATGGATCCGGACTCTGGAGTAAGGTTGCGATCGCGATTACCGGGTCTGGATGGTTCGGTCTATCATGCTCTGGGCAGGACGAAAGGCGGCGCGAAGTCAGACTTCTGGGGAAAAGTGGTCGAGGTCCTTCTCGAGCGGCTCGGTACAGACCCAGTCCCGATCGCGGAATGTGCCGTCATTCCACAATGAACCGTCAACCCGAGCCCGGCAGCCATGTCAGACCTGACTGAGCTTAACTTAGCACAGAATGAGGGCTCGCTCAAGAGAGATCATGACAGCGTGGTAGAATTTCCTCCATCTTTGCGGGAAAAGAAGGTTAAGGCGCGGGCCCGACAACCATCGCACCATGGGTTACCTGCCCGGAAGGCGTGCGGAACTGGACGCGCCTGGGCGGATGGGACGCTCATTCACGGTCAAGGTGCACAGGCCGCAGATCAGAGGGGACGGTGAGCTGCGGGTCAAGCTCGTGACACATGCCACGGGGATGGTACAGTCGATGGCCGGATGCGCGGCAAGACCTGGTGAGTTGCCGGCGTGGCGGAATGGCAGACGCTGAGGACTTAAAATCCTCTGGGGGGGAACCCCCGTGTGGGTTCGAATCCCACCGCCGGTAATAGCTTACGTCAAATCGATGAAGCTGCACATGAGGCCCGTCCTGTCTATATCGTCTGCACGAGGTGAGCTGGCGTTGGGTGAATCGGCAGGTTGTGGCCATTATTGAACTTTCGTGACCTCCACGCCAACACGCCATAACTCAATACGAGCGTATGGTTTACATAAAGGATGAAGCCCCTATTGCCTTGATCCCTTCGCCCGTAGTATAGTGAAGTCGGACTAAACATATAGGCAGTAGGTTAACCCATGCCGACCGATTCAAGTCGCTTTCTGGACCATCGACTGGACGTACTCGGCACCAAATCCATGGGTGCCTACTATACAGATGTAGGGGCCGCCGATTTCCTGGCCTGGTGGGGAATACGTTCTCCCGTTCAGACGATCCTCGATCCCTCTTTCGGGGAGGGCGTTTTCCTTCGATCAGCAAGCAATCGCCTGATAAAGCTCGGAGGCAGGCCGGAAAAGCAGGTTTATGGTGCGGAGATTGATTCCGCCGTATTCCATCGCACGTCCGATCTCCTCACAGTCGAGTGCGCGATCGATCGAAACAATCTCATCCTCGCCGATTTCTTCAGTATCGATCCGCCTCGCCTGCGGGTCGATGTGGTGATAGGTAATCCGCCATTTATCCGCTACCAACGATTCACGGGTGCCATGCGAAAACGGGCGCTCGCTCGCTGCCTGGACCAGGGGATCCGCTTGCCCGAGCTTTGCAGCTCATGGGCGCCATTCCTCGTCCATTCGATGGCCATGTTGCGCCCGGGCGGATGCCTGGCGATGGTCTTGCCGAGGGAGGTGGGCCACGCGCAGTACGCAAAGCCATTGCTTGAACATATTCGGCAATCGTTTGGCTCCGCGACTTTTCTTACATTCCGGGAAAAGCTCTTTCCCGACCTGAGCGAGGATACGGTGCTCTTACTGGCGAGCGACCACGGATCCGCACCCGCGACATTCTTCTGGCGAGACGTCGCGCATCCGAAGGAACTCGCCGAGCTGAGAGAGAAAGACGGCTGGCCGCTGGCCAACGTCCACACGCTGGACGCGGTGGCGGTGGCGTCCGGGGACGCTCGCCTCATCGAGTACTTTATCCCAGAGAAAGCACGAGGTCTTTACCACGATCTCGTGGGGTCAGGGCGTGCCCAGCGGCTCGGCGCTGTGGCTGACGTTGGAATCGGCTACGTGACCGGGGCCAATGACTACTTCCATCTGAGCCCGCGCCAGGCCGAGCAACATCGCATGCCGATGGAATACCTCAAGCAAGCGATCCGCAGGGGTAGAGCCCTGTCCGGCCTGCGCTTCACGTCATCAGATTGGCATCGGGCCGCCGAAACCGGTGAGGCGGGATTCCTGCTGCATCTCCGTAAGAATCAGGCGATCCCCACGACAATTCGCAAATACCTCGATCAAGGTGAAGCGCAGGATATTCAGCGAGGCTACAAATGCCGCATGCGCTTTCCGTGGTATTGCGTACCTGGCGTCCATATGCCGGACGCCTTCCTGACCTACATGAGTGGGGCCATGCCTCGGCTTGTCGCGAACGATGCCGGAGCATTCGCTCCGAACAGTCTGCACATTCTCCGTATTCATCCGCTGGCCCAGATGCCCAGCAATGCACTCGCGGCGCTCTGGCAGACGTCTCTCACGCGCCTGAGCGCCGAGATCGAGGGACATGCCCTCGGCGGAGGCATGCTGAAACTCGAGCCGACGGAGGCGGAAAATGTCCTCGTGCCTTTCCTGGACAAGCAAGGAATCCCCAGACTGCTCGAACTTTCATCGGAACTGGATGATCTCGCTCGGAAGACCGGTGATGAGGCTGCGCGCGGACGAGCCGACCAGGCAGTCCTGCAAGAGATGATGGGGCTTTCCAGAGCGGAATGCCGGTTGCTGCGAGAGGCCGCTGTCTCGCTGACAGCCCGTCGCGGTTATGGAGAATCAGCAAATGGGGCTGCTTGATGCCGTGACTGCGGCCGGCTTTATTGGAGAACCATCGAAGAAACGCTACTCCGAAGTGCTTTCCCAAAAACTCGCGCAGGCGGTTGCAACTGGCCTGCGCGAGATTGGATTTGCAAACGTGAAGCCCCCCATAGGCGGTGCCGGGGAGAAGGCTTTTCAGGGTGGGCTTGGCCCCAAGCGGGTCGACGTGAGCTACGCTGACGAGCAGCACGGCCTCATCCTCGCCGTTTCGATCAAGACCATCACGTCCGAGCCTTACGGCAAGAACCTGAAGAATCGCTTCTACGATCTTTGCCCGGAAGGGATCACGCTTCACCTTCGTTTCCCTTATTCGGTCGTCTGTGCGCTCTTCTGTTTCCCGAACGCGGCGAACGAGGATGTGACGCCGGGCCGCAAGGTCTCGACTTTTGATCGTGCCCGAAAGCTGCTGGCCACGATCAGCGGAAGGCAAGAGTACACGGATCCGGGCGAGAAATTCGAAAACGTGACCATGATGCTATTTCAGCCCGTCACGCACGACCCCGCCGTGACTCCCTGGATACGCCTCATTGACACGATCTCCAACAAACAGGTGACCGAAGCGGAATACTTCGACCTGATCCGGCAGATCTATAACCGCCGCAACCCTCACACCGCAATTGGTGAGGACATCCTCGAAGTAGACGATTGAGGCGGGCCGCCTCAAACTTAGCCATCCTGGCGTTGCACTCACCCCCTATCCCTGGCGACCTGCCGACCTGCCAGGCACAACTCCGCGCGGTCCTGGAGCAACACGCCGCCTTGCTCCGTAAGCGCGGGATTACCCGGTAGCCGCGCGGGGGGGCGGCGGGATGGCGGCTGCCAGGACCGTAACCTCGTCGTCTTGCGTGCTCTACTTCAAGCGGTGCCGTTCTGCCCGGCGCTGATCGCGCCGCCGGGTCTTCTCTCGGGATTCGTCGAGGCGAGGATTCAGAACTTGCTCGGGATGCGCCGCGGCCCAGTGGTCTCGAAGCAGACGTTCCAACGAGTCGGGGTTGGCGTCTACCGTCAGTTGCTGATCGCGCTGCCCTCGGCTGGCGTGGACCTGAGGTCGCTCTTGCCCGGCAGCCGGATCGCCGCGCATCCCGAACACTTGCCGCAGTACCGCGGTGATGAGGCAAATGCGGCCGCCCGAGCGCGCAAGCGGCGGCGCGAGAAACGCCCGGCCGAGTCGAAAGCCCGGATCCCCGCGGGGTGAAGTCGTCAATCGCCCGGGTTGACCGGAAGTCTCGATCAGCATAATCTACATCTCTTGAGGGGCCAATTGTCCTGACCGGTGAACGGGCACATCATCACGCTGTCGGACCCGGCCCGATTCACCAGGCCATCCGGGGCATCGCTTTCGATGCCCTCCGAACGCTGACTGCCGTGCGATGATCCATTCAGAGCCCGACGGCCGATCGGGCCGATGTGGATGCGAGTGACGCGGCAGATGAGCCTTCTCCAGGAGATTTGAACATGGCTATGGTGTGCGAGCACCTGTTCGAGGCCAGGCCAATCCCCGCGCGGACCCCGGGCTGCGAGGAGTGTCTCAAGACGGGACTGCGCCGGGTCCACCTGCGGCTCTGCCTGAACTGCGGCCACGTCGGCTGCTGCGACAGCTCACCGGGACGGCACGCGACGAAACATTTCCACCACACGAGCCACCCCGTGGTGGCGTCCTACGAGCCCGGCGAGCGTTGGGCCTGGTGTTACGTCGACGAGACGGTGTTGCCGGTGCCGGAACATATCCTGCCGGTCCTGCGTGACTGAAGCGGACCGCATCGGACCGGAGGAGCCCGAGACATGCTCGATCAGGACCTGCACGCCTCCGCATTCCCCAGGCTCGACAACGCCCAGCTCGCCGCGCTGGATGGCTGCCCGCTGTCGCAGCTCGAGCATTATCGCGACGGGGAGAAGCTCTTCGAAGCCGGGCAATGCGACTGCAACTTCTACGTCGTCAAGACCGGCGCTGTCGAGATCATCGACGACGCCGGCGATGAGCCGAAGGTCGTCGCGACCCTTCGGCCCGGGGAGTTCACCGGCGAGGTGGCCCAGTTGACCGGGGGCCCGGCGATCTTCAGCGGCGTCGCCCGGGGAGAGAGCGACGTCTTCGAGGTCTCGAACGACGCCCTGCGTGAACTCATGAACGTCCACCCGAACGTGGGCGACCTCATCCTCCGGGCCTTCATGGCCCGACGCCACCTCCTCCACGAGATGGGGGACTTCACGGGCCTGCGCGTGATCGGCTCGCGCTATTCGAAGGACACCCTTCGCGTTCGCGAGTTCCTGGCCAAGAACCTGGTGCCGTTTACCTGGATGGACCTGGAGGACGACCCGCAGGTCAAGCAGTTTCTCGAGCAGGCCGGGCTCACCGAGGGCGACACGCCCGTGGTCACCTGGGGCCACAAGCTGACCCTGCGCAACCCCTCGAAGGAGGAGCTGGCGAATGCCCTGGCCCTTCGCCGGCCGCTCGAGCAAACAGTGTACGACCTGGTCGTGGTGGGGGCAGGCCCGGCGGGGCTGGCCGCGGCCGTCTACGGCGCCTCCGAGGGGCTGAACACGGTCGTGCTGGAGCGGGACGCGCCCGGGGGCCAGGCCGGTCGCAGCATGCGGATCGAGAACTACCTCGGCTTCCCCACCGGCATCACCGGCCGTGAACTTGCCGAGAACGCCGTCGTGCAGGCCAACAAGTTCGGGGCGCACCTTCCCGTCGCCTCGCAGGTCACGGGGCTGTCGTTCGACAACAAGTATGCGGTGCTGCACCTGGACAACGGCGAGACGGTCTCGGCCAAGTGCCTGCTGATCGCCACCGGGGCCGACTATCGCCTCCTGGGCGTCGAGGGGTGCGAACGGTTCGAAGGGTGCGGCGTCTATTACGCCGCGACCCCCGTCGAGGCGCAGCTCTGCAAGGGCTCGGACGTCGTAGTCGTCGGCGGTGGTAACTCCGCCGGCCAGGCCACCGTCTTCCTCTCCGGGCAGGTCCGCAAGGTGTACCTGGTGGTCCGCGGCAGGAACCTTTACGAGCACATGTCGAGCTACCTCGCGAAGCGGATCGAGGAGACCCCCAACATCGAAGTGCTCCTCGACACCGAGGTACTGCGGATGTCCGGGGAACGCTGCCTCCGCGAGGTCGAGGCCGTCAACAACAAGACGGGCGAGGCGCGGACGATCAAGACCCCCGCCCTGTTCAGCTTCATTGGCGCGACGCCGCGGACCGACTGGCTCCCCCCGGAGATCGAGAAGGACGAGAAGGGATTCGTGCGGACCGGGGCCTCCCTGGAGAATTCCGAGGCGTGGACGGCGCGCCGGCAGCCGCACCTGCTGGAGACCAGCCGCCCCGGGGTCTTCGCCGCGGGGGACGTCCGGTCCGGCTCGGCCAAGCGCGTCGCCTCGGCCGTCGGCGAGGGGTCGATGGCGGTCCTGTTCGTGCACGAATATCTGAAGGAGATGTGACGCAGGCAGGGGGGCAATGGTCCGCCTCCCCCCCACCCGCTCTGACATCTCGATATCTTCCTCGCCAGCACGGCGGTCGAGCGGTCGTCTGGCGGGGCAAGGAGCTGGATCGCGATGGGGGTCGCGCCCTCGAGTGGACGATCCGCCCGGCCGGCATCCCGGTGACCTGGCCGCCCTGGCCGTCGGGGAGGTGGAACGCGCGGGAGACGAACTGGCCGGCTGCCAGGACCCGCGGCGAGGTCAGGCCGACGCTGGCGAGGCGGATGTTGAAGCTGTGGGCCTCGAACGGGGGCACTCCACCCGACGGCGTGATGGTCACCCGCGCGAAGAAGGGGACCCGCTCGCAGGGGCGCGCCTGACTCATCATGGGCCGGTCGGCTCCGCGCTGAGGGTTGCCAGGAAGGTCTCCACGACGTGAGGGTCCAGGTGGGTCCCCGCGAGTGACCGGAGGTGCTCGAGAATGCGTCCCATGGGCCAGCCCGGGCGGTAGGGCCGGTCGGAGCGGAGGGCGTCCCAGATGTCCACGGCGGCGAAGGCCCTCGCCGCCAGAGGGATCTCCTCGCCGCGGAGGCCGTTCGGGTAGCCGGCCCCGTCCCAGCGCTCGTGGTGGCAGTGCGGGATGGCCAGGGCCGGGCGGAGGAAAGCGATCGGCGAGAGCATCTCCAGCGCGTAGCGAGGGTGCCGCCGGATGACGGCACGCTCATCGTCCGACAGCTCCGAGGGCTTGAGCAGGATGGCGTCGGGGATGCCGATCTTGCCAATGTCGTGGAGCAGGGCCCCGCGACGGATGTGGACCAGCTCGTCGTCGCTCATGCCCAGGGCGCGGCACAGCCGGAGGGTCATCTCGGTGACGCGTCGGCTGTGCCCCTCGGTGTCGTGATCGCGCAGGTCCATCGCCCGCGACCACCCCTCGATGGTGGCGTCATACGCCAGAGACAGCTCGAGGTTGGACCGGCGCAGGCACGCCAGCAGCCCGGCGTTGTCAACGGCGATGGCCGCCTGGCGGGCCAGGGCCTCGATATATTCCAGCCACTCGGGCTCTGGGTCGAGCTGGGAGCGGTGGCCGACCTCCAGCACCCCCCGGGACTCGCCCTTGACCACAAGCGGTACGGCCCAGTAGGCGACGAACCCCTCGCCCCTCACCAGCCGTGATGGGATGTCGGAGAGGGCGGCGGCACGTTGAGTCCGGCATTCCAGGACCGCGCGGCCGGCCGGTCCCTCGTCGAGCCGCTGCGCCGGCCCATGCTCCGGCCCGGCGCGATAACCCTTGCGGACGGCATACTCGAAGGCCGGTGCCTGCGGGCTGCGGAGCAGGATGCCCGCGGCGTCGACCTCGAGCCGGGAGCGGACCTGGTCGACGACAATCCCCAGGGTGAGTGGCAGGTCGAGGCTGCCGGTGATCGCCTGGTCGATCTCGCGGAGCGAGGTGATCCGCTCGAGCCTCTCCTCGAGCTCGGCGTTCAGGACGAAAATCTCCCGCTCGGATTCCTTGCGCTCGGTGATATTCTCGATCGTGACCCAGAATCGCGGCCGCGCCCCCGGCTCGACCGCGATCGGATTGACCATGGCGGCGAACCAGCCGCGGCCCTCGCGCGTCGCCCAGACGAGTTCGAACCTGGCCGGCCGGCCCGTACACGACGCCTCCTGATGGGCGGCGAGCCAACGGCGCCGGTGCTCATCGGGGATCTCCAGCCCGGCGACCTGGTGATCCGGGGTCTCGCTGGCGGGGCACCCCAGCAGCCGGGCCATGGTCGCGTTGGCCGAGATGACCCTGACATCCTCGTCGTCCACCTCGGCGACGGCCAGCGCCACAGGGACTCCGTCATAGAAGCTCCGCAGGACCGACTCGCTCTCGCGCAGCGCCAGTTCCGTCTTCTTCCGCTCGGTGATGTCGGTGGCGATTCCGCAGACGGCGAAGGGGGCCCCGTCGGCGCCGCGCAGGGGGACCTTGATGACGAGCGACGTGCGGGGGCCGTCGGCGTGCGTGACGACCTCCTCGAATTCGGTCGGGGCGAGCGCCTCGAGCGCCTGCCGATCGTTCGCGCGGAAGCGGTCGGCGATTCCGGCCGGGAGGAAGTCGCGGTCGGACTTGCCGATGACCCACTCTTCACCCACGTCGAATAGCTCGGCGAACAAGCGGTTGACCAGCAGGTAGCGTCCTTCCAGGTCCTTGAGGAAAATCGCCGCATGGACGTGGTCCAGGACGGTCCGCAATCGTGCCTCGCTCCGGGCGAGGGACTCCTCCATGAGCTTCCGCTCGGTGATGTCCTCGTGGGCGAGAAGCGCCCGGCGGGGCCCGTCCCCGAGGCGCGTCACGCGGCCGATAAACCAGCGCCGACAGCCCGGGCCGTGGCAGGGGTACTCGCGGGCGAACTCGGCGCGGCGACCGGCGAGCACATCGCAGATGCCCTGGGCGAAGGCCGCCGCGACCTCGGCGTCCTCGCCCTCCGCCTCGTCGCAGGCGCGGAGATAGTTGGTACCCTCGGCGACGCGGGCGCCGGCGGGCGCGTTCGCCGCGGCGAAACGGCGCCAGGCCCGGTTGACCGCGAGGATGGTCCCGGCCTCGTCGATGATGGCGATGCTCGCCGCCAGCGAGTCGAGCACATCGAAGGGGTCTCGCACCGCCTCCCGGCCTTCCCGGGCGGGGCCGTCCGGGAGCCCAGGGATTCCGCTGGTCGCCATCATTTCTCCAGCCGGATGAAGACGCGACCGTCGTGGACCGTGATGTCGGCCCCGAACTCAATGGGCTTGGTGAGGACGGCCTCGAGGTAGACGTACGCCTCGTCGTCCCACCGGGCTGGCAGGCCCCCCGGGAGGATGGGCGGCCCGCCGTCGCCCTGGCCGATCCGGGTGAGCACGCGGCCAAGGAGGGCGAGGAGCACCCGGTGGTCCTCGTCGGCGGACGGGCTGTCGGTGCGGAAGGTCCTGGGTTCCATCAACGATCTCTTCATCGCGACTGACTCCGTGTAGCATCCGACGCGGGGTGGCAGTCCAGCCGCCGTGGGTCGATCCCGGCCAGGGGTCGTGGTCGCCCGTCGCCGAGTCGGGCGCAGGCGATCGTAGCCTGATGGCTCCCGCGACATCGCGGCAGCCGCGCCCGCTCGGACTGCTCTCAGTGTCGATCGCGGGGCCTGCCCCGGCCATCGGGTCTTACCCCGGGCGTGCGGACCGGGGTTCCCCCGATACGCCTCGGGGTCAAACCCGAGAACGCGGCGTCAGCCGCCTGCCTCGACGAGCCCGATCCGGATGGCGTAGCGGACCAGCCCGGCCAGGTCGTGGATGTTGAGCCGGTCCATGAGCAGGGCCCGGTGGGTCTCGACTGTCTTGACGCTCACCCCGAGGAGCCGGGCAATCGCCTTCGTCGTCTTCCCCTCCGCGATCAGCCGGAGCACCTGGCGCTGCCGGGGCGTCAGCGATCCCGACTCCGCCTGCGCTCCTCCCGTGCGCCGGAGGTAGTCGGCGATGACGTGCTTGGAGACGGCCGGGCTGAGATAGGTCTCGCCCCGCGCCACGGCTCGGACCGCAATCTCCAGCTCGGCGAGTCCCGAGTCCTTCAGAAGGTAGCCCGCCGCGCCGGCCTGAAGCGCCCGGCTCGCGTATTCCTCGTTGCCGTGCATGCTCAGGATGATCACGCGAGCCTCCGGCAGCTCGCGGGCCACGCGGCTAGCCAGCTCCAGCCCGCTGACGTGCGGCATGGCGATGTCGGTCACGAGGACGTCGGGTCGATGCACCTGCGCGAGGGCCATGGCCTCGCGGCCGTCGCCCGCCTCGGCGACGACCTCGACCCCGTCCAGTCCCTGGAGCAGGGCACGGATGCCGGCGCGGACGAGCGTGTGGTCGTCGGCGATCAGGACGCGGATCGTCTCCACGCTAGGCCCCTCCTTCAGGATGCCGCAGGGGGATGGTCAGCAAGACCCGGGTCCCACGGCCCGGGAGGGAGCGGACGTCGACGCGACCGCCGAGGAGGGCCGCCCGCTCGCGCATCCCCAGCAGCCCGAGCCCCGAGCCCCGAGCCCCATACCCCAGGGCCGCCCCCGAGTCGAACCCGACCCCGTCGTCGCGGACCGCCAGTCGCAGGGACCCGTCGCGGTGCCTCACGCTCACCCGGACCCGGCGGGCCTTGGCATGCCGGGCTATGTTCGTCAGCGCCTCCTGCGCCACCCGGAAGGCCGCCGTCGCGATCGCGGGATCGAGGCGGATGTCGACCGCGTCGGAGGTGAAGCGCGCCCGAAAGCCGGCCCGCTGGGCCTGACGGTCGACGTACCATCGGAGGGTCGCCACCAGGCCGAGGTCGTCGAGCATCGACGGCCGGAGGTCGAGCGAGAGGTGGCGCACCTGCCCTATCGCGCTGTCGACCAGGCCGATGCAGTCGTCGAGGTACGACGTGGCGGCGTCCGAGCTCGCCTTCTTGGCGGCCTGGATGCCGATCCCGATCGCCGTCAAAGCCTGGCCGATCTCGTCGTGGAGCTCGCGTGCCAGATGCCTCCGCTCTTCCTCCTGGACTTCGACCAGGCGGCGTGAGAGGACCTGGAGCCGCTCCGCTGTCTCGCGGAGTTCCTCCTGGACCCGACGCCGCTCGCTGATGTCGACGAATGTGACCACGGCCCCGACCACCTCACCACCGCGGCGCACCGGGTGGGACCAGTATTCGACCGAGAAGCTCGTCCCATCGCCGCGCCAGAAAACCTCGTCTTCGGCGTGGGCCTCCTCCCCGCGGCAGCATGCGCAGAGAATCCGGCACGCCTCGCGGGGGAAGGGCGCCCCATCGGGCCGGGTGTGGTGGATGAGCCGGTGCAGCTCCCGGCCCAACAGGTCGGCCCGATCAGCGTACCCCAGGAGCCGGAGGCAGGAGGCGTTGAAGAACGTGCAGTGACCCTCCAGGTCAATCCCGCAGATCGCCTCGCCCGTGGAGTCCAGCAGCAAACGGACCTGCTCGTCGCTGGCACGCAGCTCCCGCTCCGCCCGCCTCCGCTCGGTGATGTCGCGGTTCACCGACAGGTGGAGACCCGGCAAGATGTTGGCGACCGCGCGATAGTCGACGACCCGCGTCGTGCCGTCCCTGCTAATCTGAGTGAACTCACCGGCGAGCTGGCCCGCGGCGAGGATTGCGTTCCACAGATCCCGGACCGATCCTCTCTCATCCGCGGTCGCCACGTCCTCGATTCGCATCCGCAGGAACTCCTCGCGGGTGTAGCCCAGCAGGGCGCAGACGGCGGGGTTGGCGTCGACGAACCGGCCCTCGTCGTCGAGGAGCCAGATGGCGTCCAGAGTGTTCTCGAAGAGGGCACGCATACGGCGACGGCTCTCCTCGAGCGATTTCTCGGCCCTCCGGCGGGCGGTGACGTCGAAGGAGATCCCCCCCACGGCCTCGATCCGGCCGATGGCGTCACGCAGGGGGAACTTGACCGTGTGCAGCTCGCGCCGACCGCCGGGCGTACTCACCTCCTCGTCCAGCTCGAGAGGCGTCCCGGACGCAATAACCGTCCGATTCTGCTCCAGGAAGCGACCTGCCTCTTCGGGCGGGAACAGGCACCCCGCCGAGCGGCCGACCACGTCGTCGCGTCGCATCCCGAACAGGCCCTCCCAGGCCCGGTTGACGAGCCGGACTTCCCCGTCGGCGGAGGTGACGTAGATCAGGGCCGGGGCGTGGTCCAGCAGCCTTGCCAGGAACTGCCGTGCCTCGCGCAGCGCCGTCTCGTCGCGCCGCCACGCGGTGATATCCCGCGAGACGCCGACCAAACCGGCGACGAGTCCCCGGTCGTCCCGGTAAGGCCCCTTCGTGACGAGATAGGTGCGCGTGACCTCCGACGACGTCGCCACCTCCTCGTACGTCCGGGCCGCGCCCTCCGCGATGATGGAGCGGTCGTCCATCATGAGCCGCTCGGCCGTCTCGGCCTCGAACAGCTCCGTGTCATCCTTCCCGATGACTTCGTCCCGCGACCGGCCGAGCAGGCGGGCGCCCGCGGAATTGATCATCCGATAGCGGCCGTCCCCGCCCTTGACGAAGACAGCGTCGTCCATGATATTGATGACGGCCACCAGTGAGGCGATGCGGTCGCGCAGGGCGTCATTCTCGGCCCGCAGGGCACCCAGCTCCTCGGGGCGTTGATCCGCCCCGCTCCGATCGCGACCGGCCCCCATGATGCGCTCCTGGACTGGCCCTTTCGCCGAACGGGCCCCCGCACCCGACCTAGTATACACAAAGGCCGGGCCGCCCACCGGCCCGCGACGGCCCCCGCATCACCCCGTGCGGATGCCAGGCCCGTACAGCCCAGGCCCACCATCTGCGATCATTTGGGATGCCTCGGGGCATCCAAGCCGCATATCGGCGAAACTCCGGAACCCCTCCGGAAATCCCGGTGCGGCCCCCGGACAGGTAGTCGCCGTAGCGCGAGGTCGGCACTGCGGCGAACTGAACTCTCGCATCGATCGCCTAACGAGCCGGCTTGCGGACTCGGGCCGAGGATTGGTCCCGGTCACCGATCCGTCGCGGCGCCAGTCGGTCGGATCAACGGATGGTCGCCCACACGAACTCCTGCTCGAGCCGCACCACGACGTACGGTACGTTCGTCCGGGACTAAAGGTTCAGCGATTTGAGGCCGAGCGGTTTGGCCTTGCCGACTCGCCGTTTCACGCCGCATGACAGGTGCCGGGATAGCCTCGAGCTTTCTATACGCCTGTCGCCCTCGGCCCGTGAACGAGTACATTTCACTCACATGCATTGCCCTCAGGGGAATCGAGCAAGAGCCGGAGCAAGCGGCCGTGAAGTAGGCTCCTCCCCCAGCCTTTCGAGCTGATCTGAGCTGCCGTCCCGGCATAGGTGGAAGGAGCGACATGGCGATGCGACAAGGTTTATCGCGAGGTACACCTGACAAAATGGTTGAAAGAGACCGCCCAACGCTGCTTAAAAAAACTTAATACTCTTGATTCTCGCCGAGGAAGCGCATATAAATGACCTGTTGGGTGGGTGCACCAGTCGATGTCGACTCGCTTGTGGGCGAAGGTGCCAGGTGCACGCTCAATGACGTCGGATTCGGGGGAGGCCGGGAACCACTTAGGCATCCGGCCTTCCCCTTGCTCAACCGTCATGTCCCAGTACTTCGAGAATCCGGCCAGTCCGCTGGGCCTTCTCCGAGTCATCGTCGACGACCGGAACGCGCGCGGGCCGCTTCATTCCAGGGCCAAGCCGTGACCGGCCTTTCAAGGAGTCGGCCTCGATCTTGTTGCGGCGAGGAGTTGCCGCGTGAAGTCATCCCCTTCCCGGCCCGTCGCAGGTTGTCAGCACTCTCCCTGGGAGCTTGATCAGCCTCTCGCGCCATGGTTAGGCCGACGCCGAGCCCCCTCGAGACCTGCCATCGAGCTCTCACCCTTGGGTGAACGGCTTGCGGGAGCCCGGAACATCCACCGGGAAATGGTCGTAGAAAACGGTGATCGCCACTTCGGTTTGTCAGTGGAGGAAGGTCAAATCACAAGACCCGGCAGCCGATACTCATGTCCGCGAGGCGGCTCGCGGGCAGGCGGCTGTGGAACAATCGATTTTGCGGACTTGGGAACGAAACTTGCACTTTTTTCATACCGCGGGTGAAGCGATCTCTTGACGGCACCGGGTACCGGCTCATTACCCTGGATAGGTGTTTCCATCGAGGAGAAGTTGGCGGTTCTTCATCTTTCACTGCGTGTCTGGGAAAGCTGGGGGATTGAAGACCGCTCGAGAGACTCCCAGGAGCCGGGAATGACCGACAAACCAGATCGCGCGGCGTGGTTCGAGGGTGGCGATGCGAAATGTGACGTAGCTCCTGCTGCGCGAGGAGCTGTTTACCGACTTGTGCTACTGGGGCCTCCGGGCGTGGGCAAGGGGACGCAGGCTGAGCTGCTTTGCAAGACGCTGGGAACCTGCCACCTTTCCACGGGCGACGTCTTTCGTGCGGCTCAGTGTCAGTCCGAGCACAGTCCGGCCCTGAGTGCCGCGCTCGAGGCGATGCGGCGCGGCGAGCTCGTTTCCGACGGCCTGGTCGTTTCCATGGTCAGCGAGAGATCCGGTTGTTTGAGCTGCGGTGGAGGTTTCCTGCTGGACGGCTTTCCCCGCACGGCAGCCCAGGCCGAAGCGCTCGATCGAGCTCCTGGAACTGCAAGGTGTTTCCCTGGATGCGGTGCTCAGTTACGAGTTGCCCCTGGACGAGATTGTGGATCGGCTGGGCGGCAGGCGCACCTGCTCGAAGTGCAAGGCCGTGTTCCACGTGACGGCCCGTCCGCCAGAGCACGAGGGGATCTGCGACCTGTGCGGAGCAACGCTCATCCAGCGCGAGGACGATCGGCCTGAATCGATTCGCGTCCGGATGCAGGCCTATGAGGAAAGCACGCGTCCCCTGGCCGAGTATTACCAGCGGACCGGGCGGCTTGTGCCCATTCAAGCCGAGGGTACCCCCGAGACGATCCTCGAAAGATCGCTCAATGCCATGCAGGCGAAGGCGACCGCCTCGAAGGTTTGATTGCTGCCACGCAGGCCTCCGGTGCGGGTTCTCAAACTTTTCCAGTCAGCCCCGGCGGACAGTGAGCCAGGGAATTTCCCCGTGTCGACATCGCACGGCGCGGAATCGATGTCTCCTAGTGTAGAGAGCCAAGAATGATCAAGATCCTCCTTCTGTTCCTGCCCTTCTACCTGTACCCTCCCGAGGGTCGGGAGATGACCGACCGCCTGGTCCCTCCTGGCTTCCAGGGAAACTACTGGGGCCCGGACGCGTGGCGCGCACGCCGTGAAGGCAAACTGCCGCCAATCGAGACGACGCCGCAGATGGCTCGCTGGGATGAGTGGGGCCGCAAGGTTCTCAAGGATGGAGACATCGTCTTTAGGCTCGGCGACGCGCGGGTACTCCGCGGGTTCTTTCCCATGAGCCGGTTCTACGCGAATTGCAGCAACAGCAAGTTCTCACATACCGGGATCGTCGCCATCGAGAACGATACCCCGATGGTCTATGATACGACCGGAAGCGGCGTGGCGAAGCAGCCGTTCTGCGTCTGGATCCTGGATAACGTGGGCAATTTCGGGGTCAAGAGGCTGCGGCCCGCGGATCGCAAGGCCATTCCCATGGTGCTGGCGTATTGCCGCAAGGTGTTCGTGCAGCAACCCCCGTTTGATTACGAGCTCGGCCTGGACGACTCCGCGCTTTACTGCGTCGAGATGACGGAGAAAGCTTTCCGCTACGCCGGCCTGCCCCTCTCCGAGCCGCTCAGGCTGGGTGACATGGAGCGTGCCGCGGAGTTCCCGGTTTGCTTGCTCGGCCTGCAAATCTGCTCGCGGCAAGTGCTCGAGCACCCCTTGACGGGAGAGACCAGGGTCTACTTCCCTGGCAACGCACGGCACGGCATCTGGTCCTCGCGCCACCTCGTCGAGGTGATCGCTCCCACCTTCAAGCCCGGTTACCCCTACATGCAGGATCGCGGTGTGCCGCCCCTTGTGGCCGACTCGGCGCACTGAGCCCCCCCGCCCTCTCCAGCCAGCGGAGGATGTACGATCCGGTGAGTCGTCCGGGCCGGCGAGTCCGGACACGACCCGGCGTTCGGACATCCCTCGCGGGCGGGCGGAATGCGAGCCCGTTATCTTCGCGGGAACCACATACGATCCGGGCTCCGCGTTGCTTGGTGCCCCGGGCTCCTTGCCGCAAGCAACGCGCCTGTGGCCACGATGGCGATGCCCCCCAGCTCGAGAATCCAGTTCCAGGTCCATCCCAGAAACCGCCACCGGAGCATCACGTCCACATGGTGAATGGATGAGGCTCTGGTCAAGACGAAGACAGAGAGAAATACGGTTCCCAGCAGTGCCAGGAAGTTGCGCTTCCAGTGCCGGCGAGCCAGCCACGAGAAGGCCGCCAGAACGCCGAGTCCGGCCGTTGCGACGGTGGCGATGAACGCCGTCTGGTAAATCCGGCGACGGTCATACCAGCCCTGAGACCTGGCGACACGCCGGCCGACATCATTCAGCAAGGTCTGCAAGTCAAGCTGCTTGTTGATCCCCAGGAACAGCAAGGCGAGAGTCAGCACCAGCCAGAAAGTCGAGCTGTCCGCCGCGCCACGCTTGCGCCCTGCCGCTCGCGGGTCCAGACCACGCCGCAGGCGAGAGTGGCCACCAGGTAAGCGAACACGGTGAACCAGCCAATCGGCGTCGGGTCTCCGATGCCGAAGTGCCAGTCGCCCCGGGTGTCCGTGGCGGCCAGCAGCCATGGTTGCGTCAGCAGGCCGGAGCTGTGATCGTGCATGAGAAGAATCAATGGTCCAGGATCTGGCCGCTCAGCCCGCGGGGCGCTTTCCGCCCGCATCGGGCAACGCGTTTCGAGTCCGCTCTTTCTGGTCAATCTGAAAGAGTGCCTGCTGCGACTCGACGTCGAGCGGATCGCGTGCGATTGCCA
The DNA here is from genome assembly GCA_963833985.1 of uncultured Planctomycetaceae bacterium. Taxonomy (GTDB): domain Bacteria; phylum Planctomycetota; class Planctomycetia; order Isosphaerales; family Isosphaeraceae; genus Aquisphaera. Next base: position 1,345,729 of record CAWIAD010000001.1, on the reverse strand, counting down.
GACGGTACCAGCCACGCGCTTCGGGCAGACGGCCGGCCGCGGCGCAGGCCGCGCCAAGCTCGCGGATCAGCCCGAGACTGCCTCGCTCGTTGGGAAGCGCCGCCCGTTGCACCAGGCTATTGATCCGCTCGAAATCCCTGGCCTTCTCGCGCAGCGGCGCAGCGTCCTTGTCGTCACCGGCCAGGGTGAACGCATTGATCAGGCCAAGCAGCAGGTCCCGGTCTTGAGGATCATGTTCGTAGGCGCGGCGAAAGTAGCGGATCGCGGCCGGGCCGTCGCGTTGCGCCAGCGCAAGCCGGCCCCTGAGACGGGCCAGCGTGGGATCATCGGCCGGGCCCGAGGCGAGCAAGCTCTCGGCGCGGGTGATCGTGCCGGTCGATCGCGAGCATGACCCGGATCGCCAGGGCATCCACATCGGAGCCCGCCAGCGGTGCGATCGTCTCCTCGGCGGCGTCAAGCTGGCCCATACGGCGGTAATTGTCAGCCAGGGCAATCCGCGACCAGCGGTCGAGGGGATCCGCCTCCGAGAACTGTCTGAGCTGTTCGATGGCCGTATCGGGTTCCCAGAGTGCCGTTCGCATCAAGCACCAGTGAAACATGTTATCGAAACCAAGCTCGGTGAGACGCGAGAGCGCCAGGAATTCCGCGCTCAGCTCCGTTCGCCTGAGCTGGTAACCAAGGATATAGATCAGCTCGCGGTGCGCGGCCTCGAGCTTCGGATCGAGCTGGAGCGCCTTGCGCAGGGCCTCCTCGGCCAGACGCGCCCGCTGTTGCCTGAGCTCGGTGCGGCCGATCATGAGCCAGGCCTGCGCGGCCATGGGGTGCTGGTCCGGTATTTGCCGTAACTTGAAGACGGCATCCTCGCCGCGGTCGTGCGCCAGATCGAGCTGGGCCAGGAACATGAGGTCCAGCGGCGTGGGCTTCCGCATGCGAACCAGGCGGTCAGCAACCGCATCCGCCCGCTCGATCTGCTCGCTCCTGAGGTAGGCCTCACCCTCCCTCCAGAGCGTGTCGGGATCTTTCCGCTCGCCCATCAGCAGAAAGCCGATGGCCGGAATGGCAAGCGCCAGCGCGGCGATCAGGGCCAGGCCGAACCACCGGAGGCGTGCACCCGGGTTCCGCCCGCGTGCTTGCACTCCTGGAGCGTTCTCATTGAGCATGGGTTCTGGAATCATGGGCGTGCACCGTTCTTCGGCCCGGCGACAGGTCGCGAGGCCGCGGAAACTGGCCTTCGAGTCGGACGAGAACAGGACTTCCGCCTGTCCCTGCGCCCTCCCCGTGTCCCTGCGCCCTCCGATTGACGCTGAATTCACTATACCTCAAGAGGACCGAAAACTCACGGGAGGGCTCTCGTTCGGCGGTAGCCAGGGTGACACGTGAGAAAATCGGGTCACCAGACGGGCCCAGTGTGGTAAAACCTGAAGCGGGTGCCCGTCTCGGATGATGCGCTCTGACCGTCTCAAGATCGTTTCCCAGGAGTGGGCGGAGGCAAGCGATGCAGCCGATCGCGCAGGCTCAGGGAGTTACGGAACCGGCCTCCGGGAGGAACGTCGAGGCACGCTCCCCGGTCCTCATGGCACGGACGAGCCGGTTGAGCTACTGGATGATGATTCTGGGGACGGCTCGTCTGGTGACCGCGGTGGGCGACTACGGCCGCGACTACCTGGACCTGGCGGCATGGTGGCATTTCTCCCTGAGCGAGATCGGATCGTTCCTGCGCGAGCACCCGCTGGCCATCGTCATCGGCTCGGGCTGGCCGCTGTTTCTGGGCATCCTGCTGCGCAGGTCCTTGAACCGCGGTTTCGTGATCGCGGCCGCCGTGACGTTTTTCATCCTCTCCCTGGGAGGAATCTCGAACCTTGTGACGGCGGCCTGTTTTCGCACGGGCAGCTTCACCGTGTGGATTGGCTCATTCCCGGTCCCGCGCAGCGCGCTGGTGCAGCCGACGCTCGCCGCCGGCCTCCGCGGCATGCTCGGGTCTGCACAACTGGCACTCGAGCTGGCCACGGCCTGCATGGCATGGCGGCTCGCACGCTCATGGAATGATCACAGGGCAGCCGACATCGCCGAGAAAGGAACGCGCCGCGGCCTGTACGGCAGACTCGCGGTCTACTTCTCGGTCGCCTTCCTGTTCCTGAACGTCCGCCAGCCGGTCTGGTCGGCCTACCTCGGAATGCTCAACCAGTCCAGCGTGGTGCGCAACTTCGTTCTTAGTAACGATGTGGACCGCGGAAGCCAGGCCGCGTCATTCGACCGGCTCACTCCTGCGGCACGCCGCCGGTTCGACTTCCAGATGGCGCTCTCCTCCGCTCAACGGCTTGCGGCGGGCAACCATGTGACCGAGGCCAAAGGTGTCTACTTGCGGATGATCGCCTCCGAGGAACAGGTTCGCCAGGAAGGACGCGGCAACGAGTCCAGCAACCGCGACCTGGCCCTGGCTCTGAACAATCTTGCCTGGATGTTATGCACGTGCGAGAACCCATCAATGCGTGAGCCGCAACAGGCGGTCGGCCTGGCCAGGAGAGCCGTGGAGCTCGCTGACGAGGAAGGATCCTACTGGAACACCCTGGGCGTGGCCTGCTGCCGTGTGGGCGACTGGGAAGGGGCAAGCAAGGCCTTGCAGCGGTCCATGGAATTGCGCGGCGCAGGCGAGGGCGACAGCTATGACTGGTTTTTCCTGGCGCTGATCGACGCCTCCACCAACCACCGCGCCGAGGGCCGGGAATGGTACGATCGAGCGGTTCACTGGTCGCAGGAGACCCGGCCCGGCGATGTGGAGCTGTTCCGTTTTCAGACCGAAGCCGCCGATGCCCTTGGCTTGCCTCGGCCCGCTGCACCCGTGGCCACGGCGCAGCCCAGGCCGGCTGTTCGCGCCTCCAGACCCGCACTCATCCATCGCAGGCACCGCCGGGCTTGAATTCTGGACCGTTTCCATCTCACGGTGATCGGCCATGTCCCGGGTTGAACCAGGCTCTCAGGCAGCCGGGGGATCGCGATCGCGCGCTGTGGCGATCTTCACGGATCGACCACGCAGCCTGCGCACTTCCGGTAACCGGCAAGCGGGCTCCCGGCGGACTCGTGTTGACGGTTTGAGCGGATCCCTGGATACTGCCCGCAATACCGACAGCCCGATCCCCGGAGCACGACATGGATGTCATGCGTCAGGCGCTCTTGATCGCCCTGTTGATTCTCGTTTCCGGTCCGAGCGCGATGAGCCTGGCCGCTCTGGAGCCGTCTTCAGAGCCGCTTGACCAGGCCCGGACGCTGCTGGCCAGGGGTGAGTATCAAAAGGCTGCGACGCTGCTCGAGGATGAGCTGGCATCGTCGCCGCCGGCAGCACGGGGCGAAGTGCTGGCGATGCTCCGAGGCACGTACAAGGAACTGATCCGCGCGGCCGAGGCCTCTGGCAAGGCCAGCCTGGCTGCTGAGTACCGCGACAACCTGGCGATCCTGGAGCCGTCTCTCGCCCCGCCGGACGCAACACCGGCGGCGACGCCCGCTCCGGTGCCGAGGCCGTCTGTTCCGCCCCCCTTCACCGGTTCCTTGCCGGCACCGCGCGATCCCCGGCCGGCCTTGCCGGCACCGCGCGATCCCCGGCCGGCCTTGCCGGTGCCGGCACCGAAGCCCCTGGAGCCCCTGCCCCTGCCCCTCCGTGCCGTGCCACGCGCCTCGTCAGAGCCGGAACCTGGCGCGTTCAAGGAGCCTGACCCGCTGCCGGAGCCTGCCGGGCTGCCCCCGCTCGACGGCCCGGGCCGGCCCGCAGCCCCCGCGCCGGGAGCGGCCCCGCCGGCCCGCGGCATCCCACCCCGCGACGATCAGGCAACGCGGGCCGCGAGCACGGTCGCGAATCGCGATTCCGTCGCATCGATGAGCGGAAGTGGCACGCCGGCTTCAGGGCAGCCACAGCTCATGCCCGAAGACCACGGAGCCCCGGCGCGGGGCACTGGCCCCTCGCCTCGGCTGGCCCAGGCCGATGCCTGGTTCAGCACGAAGAAATACGCAGAGGCCGGCCAGGCGTACGCCAGCCTGGCCGCTCAGAACCAGCTTCCCCCGCAACGGAAGGCGGTGTGGGCATACTGTCGATGGGTTGCCGTGGTGTCGCAGATCAACGCCCACCCGCGCACGAATCAGGAGTGGGACGAGATCGAGCGCGAGGTTCAAAGTATTCAGCGTTTGACTCCGGGGAACTGGTATGGCGAATACCTGCTGAACCGGATCGCCGAGGCCCGCAAGGCGACACGAGGTTCCTCGCGTGGCGGCAAGCTGGTCGTCCGCGGCTCGGCGCCCGAAGAAGATCCGCCGTCCCGTTTTCCAAGGCTGCTGGGACGGTCCCGGCCGGCCCAGGCTGCGTCGCCTCAGCCAGCAGCCCCGTCCGCGGCAGCCCCGTCCGCGGTGGCCGAGCCCGCGCTGTCCCTGCCGGTCGCGTCCGGCGAAGAGACTGCGCAACCACTGGCATCGGCGGCCCCACCTGAGACGGAGGCGTCTGCCGGACCGGCCAACCCGTCGAGCAACGAGCCCAAGGCCACGCCCGCGGAAGCTCCCCGGGAAGCGCCCGCGGGAGCGGAGGCCCGCGGTCCAGAGGAGCCTGGCGGCAGCCCGCTGCCACTCTCCTGGCAGGTGCGCGAGACACGCAGTTTTCGCGTTCACTCCACAGACCCGGCGCTCGCCGCCAAGGCCGCCGAGGCCGCCGAGGGCATACGCACGCTGCAAGGCAAGCGCTGGGGCAGCCCGGCGTCGCGTGTGGTCTGGTCGCCGCGCTGCGACATCTATCTCTACGCCACGGCGCGAGACTTCACCCGGATGACCGGCCAGCCCGAGAGCTCCCCGGGATTCTCGACCATGTCGCTGAGCGGCAACAAGATCATCGGCCGGCGGATCAACCTGCGCGCGGACCACCCGCAGTTGCTCTCCGCGGTCCTTCCTCACGAGGTGACGCACGTCGTGCTCGCCGACCTGTTCACCGAGCGGCAGATCCCGCGCTGGGCCGACGAAGGCATGGCCGTGCTCTCCGAACCGCGCGCGGAGCAAGAAAGCCGGGCGGCCGAGCTCACCGAACCGCTGCGCGAGGGACGCGTCTTCAAGCTGAGCGAGCTCATGGCCATGGACTACCCCAGCTCGGACGCCCACAACCTGTTCTTCGCCCAGAGCGTCTCCGTGACGCAATTCCTGGTGGCTCAGGGTACCCCCGAACAGTTCGTCGGCTTCGTCCGCGGCGCCCAGCGCAAGGGCGTGGAGGCGGCCCTGCGCGAGTCGTACCACTTCGACAGCTTCGCCGAGCTGGAGAACCGCTGGCAGACCTATGCCCGCCGCCAGGCCGCCGACTTCCAGACCTCAAGCCGTGAACCCGCAGCCAGCGATCTGGTGCGCCGGCAGTGACATACCCATCGTTGCAAACCGTGAGCTGGCGATGGCCTGAGACAGCGGTCGAGGCCGCCTGAACAAATCGGACTCGGTTTCTCGTCACACCTGGCGGATCTCCGGACAATCCGTGTGGGCTTTCCACCTTCCGCTTGCACCACGTTCCGGAACTGACATGAGCCAGGATCGTTCCTCGAGCACGCAGCGACTCCACGAGCTTGACGCGCTGCGCACCTTCGCCATGTTCCTGGGCATTGTGCACCATTCGCTGCTGTCGTTCACCGGCGGCCCATGGGTCGTGAGAGACCTTCGCAGCCAGCCCTGGCTGGGCTACCTCAACGCCGCGATCCACGGCTTCCGGATGCCGCTGTTCATGCTGCTTTCCGGCTTCTTCACGATGATGCTCTGGCGCAGCCGGGGGCTGAAGGCACTTCTGAAACAGAGGTTTCAGCGCGTTTTCATTCCATGCATGCTGGGGCTCGTCACCATCGTCCCCGCGTTCAGCGCGGTGGTGACCTGGGCCGTCAAAACCACGGCCAGGCAGGATGCGGCGCGGCGTCACGAGTCGGGTGCACCATCCGAGCTGGCCGAGCTGGTGAAGAACCATGATCTGACGGGTCTCCGCCGTCTGCTGGACCGCGGAGCCGATCCAGACCAGGTCGATCCGGAAGTTGGCAACCCCGTACTTTCGTGGGCAGCCCTGTGCGGTGACTTGCCGGCCGCTCGATTGCTCATCGAGCATGGCGCGGACGTGAACGCGGCGGACCGGTCAGGGTATCGCCCGCTGCACGGTGCCGCGTTCCTGGGCGAGCCCCGGATCCTGGAATTGCTGCTGGAGCACGGGGCAGACCCGCTGGCTCGCGGCAGCAGCCATGACACTCCGCGCGAGTCCGCACGGGCGAGCCTGGGCACAACCCGCGCCATCACCAGCTTCCTGGGCATCCTTCTGAAGCCCGAAGCCGACTTGCAGGCCGGCCGGGATGAATGCCGCAGGCTCCTGGCACGGTCGTCCGGCATCGAGGACGTACCGGAGGTCGCCGCGACAGGCTCCGTGCATCGTCTCGACGAGATGCGCAGGAGCTATGAAGCCTTCTTGACATCCGAACGTCTCACTGTCCCGGATCGCGTCCTGTTCCGCTGGAGCTGGGACCAGGGGTCATTCCATCTCATCCAGACGTCGGTCTTCCATCACCTCTGGTTCCTCTGGTTTCTTTGCTGGTACTTCGTGCTCTTCGCTGTGCTGGCGACGGTGGCGAAGCGCCTGGTGCTTCCAGGAGTTCCGCACTGGCTGGTGATGTCCCCCGCGCGATTTTGCTGGCTGATCCCCCTGACCATGCTGCCGCAGCTTTTCATGGGCGTGCAGGGAGCCGGCTTCGGCCCCGACACCTCCACCGGCCTTCTGCTCCAGCCGCACTTGCTGCTCTATTACGGCATCTTCTTCGCTTTCGGAGCGCTCTACTTTGGCTGTGATGACCGCGAGGGCCGGCTCGGCCGTCACTGGCGGCTCGCCTTCCTGATCGCGCTTCTGGCCTGGCCCATCGGGCTCTTCACCATCGGCAAAACCGTGCTCAGCGGGCTCGCTCAGGTTCTCTTCGCCTGGGCCGCCTCGCTGGGAATGATCGGACTGTTCCGGCGTTACCTGACCCACGAGAGTCCGCGCATTCGCTACCTCTCGGACTCATCCTACTGGCTCTACGTCGCTCACGTGCCCCTGGTCGTGGTCCTTCAGGTCTGGGTACGCGAGTGGCCCCTGCCACCGTCCGTGAAGTTCCTCTTCGTTCTCACCGCGGTCACGGTGTTCCTGCTCTTCACATACGAGACGATGGTGCGCTACACCTGGCTGGGCCGGCTGCTGAATGGTCCGCGCACACGGCGCAGGGCCAGTCCGAAGCACGAGATGGCCGCGTAGCCGCGCCGGTCTGACATCTGGCCCACATGAGGAATGCGGGGAACCTGGCGACTACCTCGATTACGGCAGCAGCTCGACCTGGAAGACCTCGAGGCCAGCCTCCACATCGACGGTGCAAAGGTAGCAGTCCTCGAGCTCGAAGTTCACGGGCGAGCTGGGATGCCAGGGTTTCTGCGGCCGCAGGTCCCCAAGCCGCACCTCGATGTCGAAACCTCCGCTGGGATCCTCCAGCTTCGGAGCGGGAATCACGACCTCGAACTTGCCGCCGAAAGTCCCTTCCGGCTTCTTCGTGGTGATCCCGAAATGGAGCTCCTGGGCGGACGCCAGGCGCCCCCGGAGCTGGAACCGGGAATGCGGCTTCAGCCGCACCGGTGGCGACCCGAACTGAGAGACGCCGAACCCGGCCACGTAGATGGCCAGCGGGCGCTCCCTGGGCCGGTTGAAAACAATGGGCAAGGCGCGCAGCCGGGCCGGTAGCGTCCCCGCCGGCGGCAGAAACTTGCCCACGCTGACCTGCAAGTTGCTCTGCCAGCGATCGACGGGTGCCGGGCGCGGCGTCGGTTCAAAAGCCTCCGTCCGGTCGGCGCGTGCGACGATTTGATGATCGGCGGGCACCTCCGCAACGCTGCCGTCGACCAGCCTCGTGAGGCGGACCCGACCCTCGTTGACACTCAGACGCGTCTCCGCGGACCCGGCCTCGACGTTCAACTGGGTTCCCAGCACCTCCAGCTCGGCGGTCCGGGTGTGAATCAGCATGGGCCTGTGCCGGGCCTGCCGCGCCACGCGTGCGAACAGCTCGCCGTCCCGCAGGTACAGCTCTTTCTGACCGTGGTCCGAGATGGTCACCATGGCCGGTCCGGAAACCGTGGCCAGCGAACCGTCGGGGAACTCCAGGGCAACCCACGCATCCGACGTCCGCGCGTCCAGCGTGCCGCCGGTCAGGGGCATCCCGACCTCCAGCTCGCGCACCACGCCGCCGTCGCCAATCCAGAGGATCGTCCCGTTCAGGTCCGAGATCCGCGCGATCCGCGGCTCGGACCGGAACCGCAGAGCCACGCCGGCCGTCACCACCAGCAGGATCATCGCGGCCGCATACTTCCAGCGTCCCATCAGCGGTAGCCTGCGCCCGCGGCGGTCCCCCGCGGCGAGCGCCGCACTCACACCCGCCACGAATCGATCTCCCTCGATCCGATCCAGTGTGGCCGCCACGAACCGGGGACTGCCGCGCAGCTCGTCCTCCGCCTGCGCGATCAGCTCGGCGGTGTGCAGCTGGGAGCGCACCTCTTCGAGCAGCGCCGGATCATCGCGGCTGAGCCGGCACAGCTTGGCCAGCTCGTCGTCCGCGAGGTGGTCATCCAGGAGCTTCCCGAGCAGCTCTTCAGAGCGGGCTTGCTTCACGCGCGGCCTCCTTGAGGAGCCGAAGCTCGACACACTGCCTGACTTGCTGACGGGTCCGCACCAGGATCTGCCGGACGTTGGCCGCCGAGAGGTGGAACCGGCTCGCCAGCTCCGGCGCCGTTTCGCCGTCGCGGTACCGGGCCTGGATGACCTCCCGGTTCCGGGGTGTGAGCTTACCGAGACATTCCCGTACGGCGTCGACGCCCAGGGGTTCGAGCGCCGGCCGCAGGGAGGACTGCTGGCTCAGGAGGATGGCCGCCAATTCCGTATGCAGCAGCCGATGATGCCGCGCGGCCTTGCGGATCTCGTTCCGCACGATGTTCGCGGCAATCCCGCGAATCCAGCGGCCAAAGTCCTCGGACCGGTCGAACTCGTCCCACTTGCGATAAGCCGTGAGAAACGCCTCCTGCGCCACATCGTCCACCCAGTCCGGGCTCACACCCAGAGAGCGCACGAACGCCCTCAACTGGACGTGGTGCTCCACCACGATCAGCTCGAATTCGGCTCGCCTGCGGTCGTCGACACGGTCCATGGATTGCGGAGCCCTCGTGCACCCGAACCTGTCAAGCATTGTCGCCGACCCCGCAAACTGTGACATCCTTGAGCGGACCCGGGGAGCGGGCCAAAGCAAGCAGAAGGCAAGGATACAATGGCACGCATGCATGTCCGTCGTGGGTGCGTCCAGCGCAACAACGACGCACCGCTTTGCGGCGTTGGTCATGCTGGCAGCCGTGACAGAGTTGCCACGCATGGATGTTGCCGTCGTCGGGTGCGTCCAGCGCAGCGACGACGCACCACGCCAGCCTCGATTCGTTGGTCTATCAGTCCCATCACGTCTCCCCTCTCACAACGGTCGCACCAAGTGATCCGATCCGCTGAATCAGCAACCCGGTGCGTCGTCGCTCCGCTTGACCCACCCGACCACTCCACGAAAAACGGCGTTCGCCACTACGGCGGACCACCGGTGCGTTGTCGCTCCGCTGGACGCACCTACCACTGGAACATGCATTCATACCACGGCGGTGAGGGCGGCAGACCTGCGTGCGGGTGCGGGCCTCGAACGCGCGAGGGCTCACAATGTTCCGTGCCAGGCAGCCACGGCCTCGTCGAGCCCGGCGCCGGTCTGTTCCGTGTGCTGTTCCAGAGTCAGCTTGCCGTCATCGCACCTGGTCAGCCGCCAGGCGGGGCCGACGGGGTCGAAACCGAGCTGCCGCGCGGCCCGGGCGGAAAGCAAGAGACGCAGCCGGTCCACCGGGTCGGCGGCGGCCGCCGTGCCCAGCAGCACGGGCCGCCAGGCACCCGAGGAGTCACGATAGACGACATCGAGCTGGCCGTGAATCACGATGGGCCCGGCGCCGCGATCGGACCACTCCAGGGTCCAGCGGCAATCCCGCTGGATCGCGCCGCGCTTCCTGGAATCGGACGCTGACTCGGACACCCGGCAGAGCTCGTGGAAAAGGGGGCTCGACGTCCAGCCTTCAAGCCATTGCAGGGCCTCGGTGATGAGCGAGGAGCCGGCGGCCGGCACCTGCCGCACGGCGAGGCGGGCACAGACCGCGGCCAGGGCCTCGCCGCGCAGCAGGCCCTTGTCCGCGAACACGGACCGGATCAGCCGGTTCAGCCGCGCGGAGTGCGTGGTCAGCACGCGCTCCGGTTCCAGAACGATGAGCCGCGGCCCGGGTGAGAGCCGGCGCGCGGGCGGCGGTTCGGACACAGGCTCGGCCTCGACGAGGACGCGTTCGATGGCGGCCAGCTTGCCAGCGAGCCCGGGCCCGGCGGTGTGGGCCGGCGGTGGCGGTGGGGTCTCCATGACAACCTCGACCCGAGGGGCCGGCCAGCCCGCCGGCAACGCCGCCAGGCATTCGCCGCTCTCCCACGCGAACCGCTCCCAGAGGAGCTCGAGCGCGGGGGCTTGCGGCTTCGGGTCCGGGTCCGCGGGCAAGCCGGCGGAGAGGATCAGCGCATCGCGAGCCCGGGTGGCTGCCACGTAGAAGAGGCGGATCGCCTCTTTCCTGTCCTCCTCGTGCTCGATGGCGGTGTAGGCCAGGTAGCCCACGCTCTGCTCGGAGCCCGTCTCGATGCCCGCGGACTGCGGCGCCGCGGGCGTGGCCGCCGGACGGACGACCAGGCCGAGCTCCGGGTGATGGGCGAGCCACGGAGTCCGCGGATCGCCCTGGCGATTGAGGTCGGGAACCACCACGATCGGGAATTCCAGCCCCTTCGCCTGGTGGATCGACATCAGCCGGACGTTCGTGCTCTGCTCGTCGGTGGCGGCCGCGAGCTCCTCGCGGGGCGGCTCATCCAGATAGCCGCGGAGCCGGACCACCAGGTCCGTGAGCGTGAACCCGCCCTGGCGATCAAACTCGCGGGCGAGCAGAACCAGCTTGCGGCAGTTGGCCAGCTTGCGCGCTCCCAGGAACTCGCACACGAGCGCGGCTTCGAACCCTGAGTCGTCCAGGATGCGGCGCACCGTCGCGGCCAGGCCGATGTGGTCCTTGACCTGCCGCCAGCGAGCAAGCAGCTCTCTGGCCCGCTCGGCAAGGGCACGATCCTCCGGGGTGAGCTGGCCGATCTGATCGCACCGCTGGAGGCCGGCGATCAGGCCCCCCTCGACCCCGCGCCAGCCAGAACAGTCCATCGTCGGAGACCGAGAAAAAAGGGCTTCTCAGGGCGCCCGCCAGCGCCACCTCGTCGAACGGATCCTCCACGACCGAGAGCACGCTGACGATGTCGTGGATCTCCTGCTGCGCGTAAAAGGCCGAGCCGCCCTGAGTGTGGTACTCGAACCCGGCGTCGGCCAGGGCGCGTTCGTAGATGCCGACCTCGGTCATCGCCCGGAACAGGAGTGCGATGTCGCCGCCATGCGGCGCCGGGGCTGGTTGGTCTGGCGGTCGGTGATCGTCCAGCCGGCCTCCAGCCGGGTCTTCAGCCAGTGGGCCAGCAGCCGGGCCTCGTTTTCGCGGCGATCACGCGCCACCGGCTTCCGCGGGCCGTCGCCGTCGCCGTCGCCTGCGCCTTCGCTTCCGCCCTGGCCCTCATCCCCCGGCAGCGCCCAGAGGAAATGGACGGCAGGCCCGGCGCGGCCGTCGTTCGGGTCTGGCCTCACGGCCACGAGCCGGTGCTCTTCCGGATGCTCGGCGTCCGGTCCCGAGCCGGTCCCGCACGCGGCGAAGTACTCGGCAAAGAGGGCGTTGACGAAGTCGATCACCCCGGGGACGCTGCGGAAGTTCTCCTTCAGGTCCTTGCGCCCCGCGACCGGCAACCGCTGGCGCCAGCCGTCAAAGATGTCCGGCTCCGCGCCCCGGAACCGGTAGATCGACTGCCGCACGTCGCCCACCACGAACATCCCTCCGCCCTGGAAATCGTCGCCCGCGAGCCGCTCGACGATCTCGGTCTGGGTCCGGTCGGTATCCTGGAACTCATCGACCAGCAGCAGCGCGATCGCGCCGACGCGGCCTGCCAGGCTCGGCGCGGTGATGACGTCCGGGTGGTTCCGCAGCAGATCCAGCGTTTGCACCAGCAGGTCGTCGAAATCGAGCGCGCCTGCGCGGCCTTGAGTTGCGCGTAGACGCCACGCACCTCGGCCGCCAACCGCACCAGGTGGAGACCCGTCTGCGCGGCCGCAAGGCTCGCCTCCAGGCTGTAGTCCAGCTTCTTCCGGACCCGGCCGATCCGGTCTCTCAGCTCCTGAAAGTCGTCCTTCACCCGGTCCTTGATCTCTGCCGACGGCCAGACCGCGGCAGCCCTCAGGTTGCTCACCCGGGCCAGCTCGACCACCTCGTCGAGCAGCGCCTCGGTGCACTCGCCCGCTTCCAGGCCCGGAAGCAAGGGCAACAGCGCGGCGATGCGCTGGACCAGTTGAGGATGGGACGCGTCGATGCCTTCCAGGAGGCGTCGCGTGCGCCTGGCCCTGGGAGCCAGCGTACGCAGCACCGCGGCCCGGCCGCGCTCGTTCCAGACCCGCAGCCACTGCTGCACGACCTCCTCGGCGGAGCGTTCGGCCCACAGGTCGAGATCGCCGCCGGCACGCCCGGTGAGCAGAAACCCCAGGGCCTCGCGCACCTGTGCCAGGCCGTGATCGCTGCCCAGGGCGATGAGATCGTCGTCGCGCCGGGCCAGAAGCTGGCGCAGGGCCACACGCACGGCCTGGTCGCGGAGCGTGGCGGCCACCGCGTCATCCAGCACGCTGAACTGCGGATCGATGCCGATCGCCACGGCACAGGTACGCAAGAGCCCCGAGCAGAAGCTGTGAAACGTGCCGATCGGCGCCGCTTCCAGGCGCGCAGCAACAGGCCCCAGCGCGGCACGTCCGCGCCGCTGGCAAGCTGGGCGCGGCAGACCGCGCCGATCCGCTGCCGCAGCTCGCGCGCCGCCTTCTCCGTGAACGTGAGTGCCACCACGGAACCGAGCGGCCGGCCGGACGGGAGATCGAGCTCCTGCCGGTAGCGCTCGGTGAGGACGAACGTCTTGCCGCATCCCGCGCCCGCCCGCAGCGCCACGCTCGCGGCGCGCACCAGCAGCACTGCTTGCTGTTCACCCGTGGGAGAGAAACGGCCAGGCGCCTCGCTGCTGTTCATGGCGCAATCCGCGTGCAAGTGACTCGCGCTGCTCGGAGGACGAATCCGAGAACGAGCCAATATCGTTGAAACAGTGATCTATTCAGTTGATGCATATGGTGCTCCTTCGTTCCCACGCGGAGCATGGGAACAACTGGTTCGCATATCTCTTACATTCTATATTTTACTTTATATGTTCGTTCATCGTTCCCACGCTCAGCGTGGGAACAAGTGCGCCGCAGATCTCTTCAACAGTTTATATGTTTTCGCCTCGTTCCCACGCTCAGCGTGGGAATGCCGTCCGCGACGCTCCGCGTCGATCGGGACCGTGCTGAGGCTGGGAAATCCATGGGACGCAGAGCGTCCTGATCGGTGTTCCCACGCAGAGCGTGGGAACAAGTGTGTCGCATATCTCTTCCCCAATTTATGAGATGTTTCCTTGTTCCCACGCAGAGCGTGGGAACAAGTGTGTCTCATATCTCTTCTCCCTCTCGTTCACGTTATTGCAAGGGTCATGGGACATAAACAATGATTCACCCTCCGCGCGGCCGGCGGGGATAGTGGAGACCGAATTCCGGGTCGCCGGTATCGCGTGACTTGCCCGCCATGCGAACCTGGCGGACCCGGCAAACCGAGCGGTAATCGCAGTAGCTCTCGCACCCCGGGTTGCGCGAATCGACGACAAATTCACCACGCCGGATCTGATCGGCAATGTTCAGCACATGGGCGGCCAGCGCTTCCTTGAACGTCCGCCAGTCGTCGCACTCCATCTCCCTGTAGCCGTCTTTCCTGAGCCCCCAGTAGCCAAAGCCGGCAGGCACGGGCCCGCCGTCGACTTCGCCCAGGATGAGCTGCTCCACCGCCATCGCATACAGGCCAAGCTGCACCATCACGCCCCTGCCCACATCGGCCAGCGACGGTACCTTGCCGGTCTTGTAATCGATGACGCGAAAGCCCGTGCCCCCGGGAGCCGGCAGCAGGTCGATCCGGTCGATCCGGCCCCGCAACTGGATCGACCGGTCGCCTGCTCCAATCGTGAGCTTCGGATATGCCGCGTAATCGGCACCGAAGGCCACCTCGAAGAGGTGAGGAACCGGTGGGCCGGCGGGCGCCTCCGCGTACTCTTCGCGCTGGGCGAGGTAGAAGGCCATCACGCGTTCCAGCCGCTGCCGCTCCATCTGCTGCAAGCCGCCGTCCAGGTCCGATGGCTGCGCCACCTGCGTGCGCAGAACCTCCTCGATGGCGGCCGAGGCCAGGGCGGGGAGTCCTTCCGCCGGTTCGCCCCCCCGATCACGGATCAACTTTTCAAAATGTTCCAGGATGTCATGGACCACGCTACCGCGCCGGGTGAAATCCTCTTCCAGCTCGTCCAGCTCGCTGGCAGGCTTCAGCTTGAGCACCTCCCGGGCGAAGAACTGGAAGGGGCAGGCGATGTAGGTCTCGAGCTGGCTGGCACTGTAGGTGCATCCCGGGCCGAACGCCGCGCGCACCGAGTCGATGGCGGCCGCATCGCCGAGCAATCCCTCGAACGGGCCGTAGGGCGTGCCGCGCAGCCGCCCCTGGAGAGCCCGCAGCGCCGCCGCAATACCCTGCACAGCCTCGCGATGCCGCGGCGTGCCAGCCAGCCGGCGCAGTGCGCTGGTGTCTGACTGCTCGATCGCCAGCGCGGTGGCACGCACGCGGGCGTCGGCCGGCACTCCGGCCAGGCCGGCATCCTCGATGTAGGCGGGATGGAACCGCGCCGCGGAGGTGTGGCACGCCAGCGCGGCCTCCGGCTTCAGCCGGCCCAGCAAGTGATCCAGAAACGCCGCTCGGAGGACTTCCTGGCCCTTGTGGTCGGTGGTCGGGTAGACCAGCGTCAAGGTTGACCGGGCCGCGCCCAGGGCGTGCAGGAACCGGCACATCTCGCGGCCGTACGCCATGCGGCTGGCAAGATCCGGCTCTGCGCCGGCCGCAAGGGCCAGGAAGGGTTCGACCGAGGCCCGGTCGGGGAAGACGCCCTCCTCCAGATCGGCGAGGATCACGTGCCGGGCCGTCGCACCCGCCGCGCGATCGATGGTTGACACCCGGATGGCGCCCCGGCCGGTTCGGGTGCGGCCATGGTGATCTCGGCCGCGATCGCGCCCAGCTCCTCGACGAAGTCGTCCCAGGACAGCAGATCGCTGCCGCGGCCAAGCGAGTCGATCGCCAGAGCATGATCATCGAGCGAATCCCAGAGCGCCTCCAGCCTCCCCCCTGCTCCTGCCCCTGCCCTTGCCCCTGGCCCGGGATCCAGCCCCAGCGCCCGTGCCAGCAGGCGGAGCTCGGCGGCCTGGCCCGACCAGGTTCGTGCCTGCCGCACCTGGTCCAGAACGCCAAAGAGCCGGCCGACCACCGCGCGCGTGGCTCTGAGCCGGTCGGGCGGCGGCCCATGCTCGTCGGGCTCCTCGATGGCCAGGTCCAGCTCGCGCAGCAAGGGCTCGCGGCCGCGAAACGTGGAGACGGATCTGAGGATCGACGCGGCGGACGCCAGCACCATCGGGCCGCACTCCGGCCAGGCAGGGCACACCAGGCCGTTCCGCAAGAGCCGCACGATCTGCTCGGTCTCCCAATCCTCTCCGGGCAGCCGCGCCGCGGAGAGCAGGACCGAGACGGCCGCCTCGAGCTGGAGGGGCTCCGGCTCGTCGGCATGAGGGCTCACTTCCCAGGTCCGCAGCACATCCACCACATGGGCTGCCTGCTCGCTCCACTTCCGGAAGAGCACAAGCACGTCGTCGCCGGGAACACCGGCCAGCCGCAACTCGCGAACCCGGCGGGCCACCTGCCGGGCCACCGCGTCGCCCCGCGGCGCACCCAGGACACTCAGGCCGTCGCTCGCCGTCACCGAAGGCTCGCTCCCCGGCGCAGCGCGGAAGAGCACCCGCTCCACGGCCCGCAGGCCGGCGGGACGATCCGGCGCGCACTCCACCACCGTTTCCACGAACCCCTGCTCCAGCATGCGAGCCCGCACCGGCGCCGCCGCGAGATAGACCTCGGAGACCGCCGCGTCCGGCTCGTACGCCAGGGCGACGCAAACCGGTCCCCCACTGCCTGCGGCGCGGTCGAGCACGCGGGCCCGGGCCATCGAGGTTTCCTCGTAATGCAGAAAGCTCCACGATTTCGCGGCGTCGGCGCCAGCTCGAATGACCGGACCGCCTTCGCGTGCGAGCTCGCGAGACGCCCACACCGCCATCCCCGCGTCGTCCTCCGCCCCGAGCCCGGCGAGCAGCTTCCGGTATCGCAAGTGGACCTGCCATTCGGCGGCCTCGACGAGGTCGGCATCGCCACCGTCGCCGCCCTGCGTCTCCACCCCGCGCCGCTCTTGAAGCGTCCAGGACGCGATGCGGCCCTGAAGCAGCTTGCGGTACCCGGGCCAGTCAATCACCCGGCCAAGCGGCTCGATGAGCCCCTCGCCGTGCACCTGGGTGACCGCTTCACGAAAGACCGCCCGTGCCGCGGATGCCGAAAGCCAGCACGGAGGCCTGCCCGAGCGCGCATGGACCTCTTGCCAGAGGTCATCCCAGCAGTAGACCCGCGCGGGCTGGCCCTTGCTCCGCCCGCGGCCCGCCAGATCGCACATGAGCTGATCGCGCGCCAGGGGCGTGGGCACAATCCACCAGCCGGCCGGCGCGTCCTCCTGGGCCTCCAGCAGGCAATCCCGCAGCGCGGCTGCCAGCGGGCCGGTCCACAGCCTGAGACGGGCGGCCATCAAGCGATCCTCCGGACCGTGAGCAAAGGAGCAGGACCACAATTCCCAGGATGACCAGGTATACAGAAAAATACCAGAGCCGCCCGGCGCGAACAACCCGGATGAGCCAGAGGATGGCCATGTAGCCCACGATACCGGCGACGATCGTGGCGGCCACCGTCTGGCCAATGCGGTCCGGCGTGAGGCTGAACGCGCGCGGGCCGGTGAGCGTGTCCTTCAGTTCCGACACGGCGGCACCGGAGATGGCCGGCACGGCGATGAGCAGGCTGAAGCCGACCGCCCAGGCCGGTGAGAAGCCCAGCGCGAGCGCCGCGGCGATGGTCAAGCCGCTCCGGCTCACTCCCGGCAGCGGTGCGAACATCTGGGCAATGCCGATCAAGAGCGCGTCCAGAAAGCGCGTCTGGGACGGGCCGCTCTTGCCGCCGGGCCCGCGCCGCAGCCACACGCCCACCACCAGCAAGACCGCGGCCGTGATCAGGAACCCGATGCCCGCCGCCTGGCTGCTCTTGAACGTCTCCTTGATCCAGTCAATGAAGAAGAGCTTGAGCGGGATGAGCGGCAGCGTGGCCACCACGGCCAGCAGCCCTGCGCGGAACACGCTGGCCCGGCCGAACCCCGCGGGAACATCGCCCGCGTTCAGCAGGAAGCCGCGGGCGCCGTCGCGGATGGCCCGGCGGTAATGCACCAGGATCGCCGCCAGCGTGCCCACGTGCAGCATGATGTCGAAGAACAGGTTCTCCTCGCCGCTGTGCGGCCGGCCCGTCCACCACCCGAAGAGCTGCTGGGTGATCACCAGGTGGCCATCGCTGGAGACCGGCAAGAACTCGGTGATGCCCTGGACGACGCCCAGGACCAAGGATTCCACCCACTCCATCGCTTCAGTCCCTCGTCGCCTGGCTGCGCAGCGCGGGCATCGCGCCCACGAGATACATCGCGCCGCTGTAAATCGTCAGTCCCACCGCGGTCCAGGTGGCGCCGTCGCGTGCCCGGAGCAGCCACGCCGGCGCCTGTTCCAGCGCGAGTACCAGGAGTGCAAGGGAGATTGACAGGCACTGCACCGTGGTCTTGAGCTTCCCGGCCGTCTTCGCGCCGAAGGCTTGCCCCGCCCCTTCCAGCAAGCTGCGCAAGCCCTGGATCAGCAGCTCGCGCACCACGATCGCCGTGACCATCCAGGGATAAACGCCTGATTCCGCGGAGATCGACGCCAGGTAAATGTAGCAGCCCGAGACGATGACCTTGTCCACCAGGGGGTCGAGCTGGCGACCGATCGGCGTGCCCTGCTTCAGCAGGCGGGCGAAATAGCCGTCGAGTGCATCGGAAAGTGCCGCGAAGAGGAAGACAGACAGCGCGATGGCGTACTGGCCCAGCCCCATGAACACGAAGACGACGGCGGAGAGCACCAGGCGGCCCACCGTCATCGTGTTCGGCACGTTCCAGAACCGGGGATGGCCCGCCCCGTCCGCGGCGAGCTCGGGGTCTGCCACGCCGGACCCGCCTCGCACCGCGGCCCCCGCGCCGGCGTCGTGGCTGCTGCTCATGGCGTCACGTCCAGGATCGGCAGTGATCCGGCCGGCTTCTTGCGGGGCCCCGGCCGTGCTCGCATGTGCTTGCGGCCCGGCACCGGACGGGAGTGGCCGCCTCCCTGGAGCGGCACACCCACCAGGTCGTAGCCGATCGCCTCGGCGATCTGGCAGGTGACCAGGTCGCCCGGCTCGATTCCGGGCCCCTGCACCAGCGTCACGCCGTCCACGTCGGGAGCGTCCGCGTACGTGCGGCCCAGCCAGGCAGCCTTTCGCCCGGGCGCGGGGGCATCGATGAGCACGTCCAGCGTGCGGCCCACCAGCGTCTGGTTGAACGCCTCGGCAATCGGCTGCTGGACCGCCATCACCCGCTCCCGGCGCTCCTGCTTCACCTCCTCGGGCATGTGGTCGGAAAGCTTCGCGGCCGGAGTGTCCGGCTCCAGAGAATAGGCAAAGGCCCCGAGCCGCTCGAACCGGGTCTGCTCCACGAAATCGAGCAGCTCGGCGAACTCGGCATCGGTCTCGCCCGGGAAACCCACGATCAGCGTCGTGCGCAGCACCAGGCCCGGCATCGCCGCCCGCAGCCTTGCGATGATGGCTTCGGTCTCGGCGCGGGTGTGCCGCCGGTTCATCACCTTCAGCAGCCGGTCGTTGATGTGCTGGAGCGGCATGTCCAGGTAGGGGATGATCCGCCTCGCCGAGCCGAGCACGTCGTACAGCTCGTCGGTGAAGTAGCTGGGATAGTTGTAGAGGATGCGGATCCAGTCCAGTCCTTCCACCGCATCGAGCTCTCGCAGCAGTTCGGCCAGCCGGGGGCGGCCATACAGATCGACGCCGTAATAGGTCATGTCCTGGGCGACGAGGATCAGCTCGCGGACGCCGTCGGCCGCCAGCTCGCGGGCCTCCTCGACCACGCGCTCGATCGGCTTGGTGATGTGCTTGCCGCGCATGTACGGGATGGCACAGAACGTACAGAGCCGGTCGCACCCCTCCGAGACCTTCAGGTAGGCCAGGTGCCGCGGCGTGATGCGCAGCCGTGCCCGGTCGTCCTGGGCCTGCACCGGTGCCGGCCGGAAGACCGACCGCTGCTCGTGCAGCCCGCTCATGAGCCGCTCGGACACACGCGCGATCTCCTCGCGGCCGAACACCCCGACCACCTGGTCGACGTCGGGGTACTGGTCCAGCAGCAGGTCCTTCTGCCGCTCGGCCAGGCAGCCGGCGACGATGACCCCCTTCACCTGCCCCGCGCACTTGCGCTCGAGCAGTTCCTCGATCACATTGCAGGACTCTTGCCGGGCCGCGTCGATGAACCCGCAGGTATTGACGATGACCAGGTCCGATTCCTGTCCCTCGGGCACCAGGGCAAACCCGTCCTGCGCCAGCAGCCCGAGCATCCGCTCCGAGTCGACGAGGTTCTTGGAGCAACCCAGACTGACGAAGGAAACTCTGGCTTTCACAGCGGGGTGGTGAGTCATGGCGTTTGCCTGGATAGGTCGTCCTTGGCTGCCTCGGCGGACGAAGCATCGAGCGGCTCGATTGATTCGATCAACATCAAAGAAACCTTGTGCCAGAGTGATTGGGCATCGTGGAGATCATCCGCCAGAGGCGTGAAGATGGTCAAGGTGGTCCGGCCCACCTGGACAACCTCCGGGTGCCGGATCGCGAAGGTCCGGCCGCTTGCCGTGTGGATCCGGAACGGCCGAAACGGTTCTGCCGTCACGTGACCGAGGATTTCTCTGGGCACCATCATGATCAGTAGCTCCAACGCTGCCAGGCTTCGCATGCCTTGAAAAAACGATCCCTGCCAGCGATGCGAGTCGGCCCGATTCGAGCCGGCGAGCGCAGCCACAATTCACCCGGCTGCTTTCGTGAGGACCAACTGCCATAATGGGCCTTCGCACGATGCGGCCTTGCTGGGACTTGCCTGGGCTCTGGGCAAAGGTCCTTCCTTAACGATAGTCAGTCTTCGCACCGAGCGTCAAGCAAGCGACAAGATGCATTGATGGAAGCTTCGTGCCGGGATTCTTCACACAGGCAGGCGTAGGTATCAGCACCTTGCCCGCCCCGGGGCTCTCGGTATACTTGAGGGATCGCCCGGACCTCCTGGGCCTGGCAACTGCGCCCGTAGCTCAACGGATAGAGTCGCGGACTTCGAATCCGAAGGTTGTAGGTTCGAATCCTACCGGGCGCGCTTTGATACCAACGACTTACGACGATTCGCCTAGACATCAGGAACCGCTTGCTCACGCCCTGTCCACCTCCGACCCTGTTTCCGTATTTCAAGATCCTGAACTTATGTGGATCGCTCGGGCGTGGACTCGGTGACGGCCATAACCAGGGAGGCGGTCAGTGGCGTCGTTCGCGCGGCCCTTACCGCGGAGTCGGTAAGCGAGACTTGACTGCTGGACTGACCAGAATTGCAAAGCCGGCTTCTCCTGTGGTGAAACTCAGGAAGAAACAACCCGTAGGGTAGCCCTATGCCTGAAACCCCCGAGGATCAACGAATCAGAGAGATCTTCAACAGGTTTCCTCGTGAAGATCTCGAGACGCTCTTCGCATTCATCCAGAAGTCCACCGAGGAGGTGGTCGAGAAGCTCTTATCAAAAGAATTGGAGAACAAACTGGCCGCTCACCTGCGCGGATCAATTGCCAGCGCGTTTCGAGAGGTGGGATTTACCGAGGCGGTCACAGAGGCTCTCGATCAACTGGCGTCTCGAACTCGGGATCCGAAGGAGGACATCCTGCTGAAGGCTTTGTCGCTTTACGAGGAGGCAATCCGGGTCTTCGCGAGCGGTGAACGACTTGCGGTCCTCGGTAAAGACTACAGGTTCATTCGCGAGATCGTGGGATTCGACCACGGTGATCGTGTTCCCGTTGCCACCGAAGCGGCGAGCGGCTCCCGCTGACTTGGGAAGAGTGATGTCATCGAGTGATTCCACGATCAAGGCCGCACCCCTTCCCCCAGCGGTCATACAACCAGGTCCGGACGCCGAACCACCCCTCAACCTCACGAGACTTGCGGATGGACTGAAGCAGAAGCTAAGCCCCACCGATCGCCTCGAGGCAAGGGCTGACAAACATATCGAGGAATTGCAGGCGGACAAGCTGAGGCTGGAGAAGGAGATCCATAGTCTCCGAACCGTGGTGATAGCGGAGTATGAGAGAACCAACCAGAGCCTGCGGGGAAGCCTGTCGGAGCAGAGCGAATCTCTTGCACGTCTGGAAACTTCCTACTCGTGGGCCACAAGCTTCAACGTCTTCTCCTTCATCTGCGTGACGGTTGGGGGGGGTGATCGTGAGCTACGCGGCGTTTGTCGCCCCGGGCTCTTTGCTGGGCCAGAAGCTCGTGGCGGACCTGGGGCTTGGTTCCCTGATTTTCGGAGGTCTGATCCAGGGAGTCGTGTCTTACTACGGCAAGAGATCCCTCCGACCAAAAAAGTGAGGCACACCCTCCGATCGGCTTCTTAAGCATGTTAAGCAAAAACCTGATAAGCACTCATGTGTGAGGCATCGGAGTCATCGTCGCGATCAAGTCTTGACGAGAAGCTCCTTCGACAATCCTGTTAACCTCCGTCATCCTCCTCGCAATCGCATACGCCCAACTCCCATAGCTCCCATCTGCGTTGACGGCGGCCACCCATCGCTCTGCGGCCGCTCGCTTGACTTCCTCGAGGGGGTCAAAGCCCTTTGTCTCGAGGATCAAGTGCATGGGCGGGGCCGTCTTGAGCCGGACGATGAAGTCGGGGACGTAGTCGTGGGCCTGGCCGTTGTGGAGGTAGGGGATGGTGAAGTTCAGCCCCTGGTTCTTCACGAAGGCCTCGACATTGTCGTTCGTGTCCAGATAATAAGCCGCTTGCTCCTCCCAGCGTCGGGTGTCGGCGACGACATAGTTCAGATGGGACTTGTTGACCTCGCGGACCTCCTTGGTGGTCCAGAGATCAACGTCGGCCGTGCTGCCCGGGCCACGGCTCTCCTCGTACTTTGGGACCTCGGGCGCCTCGCCCTGGGTCGTGTCAGGCCGGATTGCCTCGACGAGACGCTCGACGAGCCACCCATAGTATGGACTGCAAAACAGATCCTTTCGATCGGCCGGCTTGAGAACCGTTACAAACTCCCGGACGTAACGCTCGCAGATCGGCTGGAGTTGAGGAAAGAGAACGTGGGCAGGTACGTCGCAGCGAGCCTGGGCAAGGTAGTCGCGTGTCAGAGAACGTGCCAGGTCGAAGGTCAGCTCCTGCAATCGACGCTTGCTCCGGAACTCGGCCAACGACACTTCGTCGGCCCTTCCCGGGCCTGTCAGGGAGAGGCGGCCCCTGTTGTTGACGCTCAAGGCTCTCATCTCGACCTCGGGCGGGATGTGGCCGGGATCAATCACAAGCTTGGGCACGTTTGGCCAGTCCACCGCGACTCGATTGCGGATCGCGGTGGTATAACGCTCAACTCGCGGGAACCTGACCTCGAAGGCCGCTTTGGCTGGAACGGCGTGCACGTGCCTGCGCGGTTTCTGGGGCGGTGGCGCTCCCTGGGGATTGGCCTTGAACGGGATGACCTCGAACGGTACGCCGAAGACCTTGGCCACCTCCTCGCGGAGCAGGCCGTTGTCGTCGACCTCGTAGCTCGCACGCCGCAATCCGCGGCCCACGACCTGCTCACAGAGCAGTTGCGACATGAACGGCCGCAGGCCAATGATGTGCGTCACCGTGTTGCAGTCCCACCCTTCGGTGAGCATGCCCACGCTCACGATGCAGCGGATGTCTCGGCCCGGTGGATCAAGAGGCCGCTCGACCTTCCTGGCCAGATCCTCGAACCCGTCGGGATAAATCGACCGGCCCTGTCGATCCCGGGGCCAGTCGGCCTTCCCCACCGTGTCCAGCGTGAACCGCATCCAACGCGTCTCGTCGGCCTTGGCCTCACCGGTGTCGGTCTCGTGAACCTTCTTGGAGTCAATCCGGATTGTGTTGACCTGTCCATCGCGGTTGCGGAAGGCATCGACCTTGACGGACGGGATGCCCGCCGGGGACTTGTCCTCGGCCAGCCACTCGTAAACGACCTTTCCGATCGCCGTGTTCTTGCAGACGAGGATGAAGACCGGCGGCCGGGCCTCGCCTCCCTGGTTCCATTCCTCGATCGTGGCCTCCCAGAGGCCGCCCAGCATGGCGATCGGGGTGTGGGCCCACTTCAGGATCGCCTCGGGCTTGGGGTTGGCCCGCTTGCCCCCGCGCTCGGCCGGCGTAAGCCTGGGCAAGATCCAGTGCCAGATATTGAAGTAGCCCGGGATTGCCGCTCCCGTCGTGTCGCGGACGGCGAGCTGAGGAATCTTCACCAGGCCGGACTCGATCGCGTCGATCAGGCCGAAGTCGCTGACCACCCACGGGAATGGCCGGTTGGCCTCCTGTCCAACCCGGCCCAGGAAGTAAGGGGTCGCGGAGAGGTCGATGCAGAGGTTGATTCCCCGCATCTTCTGAATTCGGTCCAGCCCGTCGATCCAGACCGTCGCCTCCTTTTCGAACGCCTCGATATCTTCCGCGTCCTCGAATTCCTCGTCGAAGAGTTCGGCCTGTTCGCCGTTTGCATCCGCGAGCTTGATCCGGTAGGCGTGGTGGGCCTCATCGTTCATCACGAGGATGTTCTGCTTGCCGCCGACCTCCCGCCCGATGATGCGGTTGACGAGCGCCGTGTCACTCTCGACGCGCTTTTCCGACCGCACGAGAACTTTCTTGAGATTCCCGGCATCGTCGAGCTCTTGCCTGAGCACAACCAGATTGCCGGCGGCCATCGCCGCGTCGAGAGCGACCTGGGTCATGTACCGCGACCCTCGGGCCGTGGTCGTCTTGCCGCCGATCAAGATCCACTCGCGGGTTGGCTGTGGAACTCCGGCCCGGTTCACCTTGGAATTCACGCCCCCGGTGTTCACGGCCTGAGGCTCGAAGACGTGCCAGTTGGTGACGATCACCTTGCCCTGGGTCAGCAGTTTCATGAGGTCCGCAGGCACGAGGTCGCGCGTCCGGTAGAGGCTGGCGTCGCCACCCTCGGGGTCGAGCTCGCGAAGCCGGTCGCGGATCGTGACGTTGGGGCAAACGATCAGCACGACATCCGAGAACCGGGCATCGGAGCGATCATTGACCTTGTTGAGGATGCTCCACGCGGCCAGCATGCCCATCACGGTCGTCTTGCCGGAGCCGGTGGCCATCTTGCAGGCATAGCGAAGGAAACCGGAGTACCCGTCGGCCTTCTCGGACTCGCTGGGATCGTCCCGCGGGATCGTGATGCCCTGGCGAAAGTCACCACGAGCCTCGGTCAGGAAGATGATCGTCTCGGCCGCCTCCCGCTGGGCGAAGAACAGCCGCCGGTCCCGGCCCTCGCGATTCCACCAGTGGAGCAGTTCCAGGGTGGTGCGGGTGACTCCCGGGTAGCCTTTCTCACGCCAATCGTCGAGCCGCTCCCGGATCAGGTTGACCAGCTCCAGCTCGACGGGGATGCCGCCGACCTGCCCTTGAGCGTTCTTCGCCTTCGGGTCGCGGTAATAGTAGATGGCCCTGCGCCGACTCTGCACGCGCTCGGGCGGCTCGCCCTCGACGATATGCCAGTGTTCGGCCGGCGGCTCGAAGGGGGAATTCAGGATTGGCTGGGGGACCTCGTAGCCGCTCATGGTGGGGGTGCCTGATGGGAACGGGTCAATGCTTGCAACTCAGGGATCAGCGCGGGGATGTCCCGTGTCACCGTCTCCCAGAGGATGTTCAGGTCCACCTGAAAATAGCCGTGGATCAAACGATTCCGCATGCCCACGATCGCCCTCCATGGAATGCCAGTGTGACCGGCCTTGTATTCGGGCGGAAGTCCGCTGGCGGCCTCGCCGATCACCTCGACGGCACGAACCAGCGCGAACTGGAGCATCCGGTCCGCCTCCAGATCCGCCCGCGACTTGCCGGCCGCAAACGCGATGGCCGCTTGGGCCGCGTCGAGCATGTGCCGCAGCCGGTCAGCCTCGTTCGGATTCATAGATTGAGAGGGCTCCTGCCAGGACCTCGTCGCGAAAGTAACGGCTCAAGAACTCGGGAGTGTTCAGATCGACCGTCCGGCCGAGCAGTTCGCTGAGCTCGTCCTGCATCTCGAAGAAATGCCAGCCTGGAGTGTGACCGGGCTCGAACTCGACCAGAACATCGACGTCGCTGTCCGCCCGGAAATCGTCTCGAAGCACCGAGCCGAAGAGGCTCAGCCGCCTCATGTGGTGCTTCCGGCAAAAGGCGGCGATCTGTTGCGGATCGATCGCGACGGGGAGTCGTCTTAGCTCGGGCATGGCTTCACCACCAGCAATTCATTTCCCCGGTCATCGATCACCTTCACTGCAATTTGACTGTGCTCGCCCGGCTCGAATGGGGTGCTGACCGTACCTGCCAGATGGTCCCAGACCGAGTCGTCGTAAACTCCCTTGAGCGCACGTTTCAGGTTATCCCAGGCGGAGGTGCGCGGGAAGAAGGCCTGGCAGACGTGGAAGCAGAGGTTATTGTAATCGGTGTCCAGGAACCAGGCGGGGACGTCGTCGCCTCCCCGGTGCGCCACCTCCATGGTGACCGGGTCGAACACGTCAAGGCCCAGCAATTCCACCTCACAGCGGCCGTCGCCCGTCTTGCGAAGTTCGATCTCGGGCAGCCCGCAGACGCTGAAGATCTGGCTCGAGCGCATGTTCTTGAGCAGGTCGCCCATCATCAGGTCGGGCGTGGCCTGAACGTAGGTGGCGGGCGTGCCCATCTCCGCGGCGTCGTCGACCAGCTTGCGCACGTTGGGCTGGATGGCGAAGCCCATGACGTAGAGATTGGCATAGCCCTTGAGGTTCGCCTCGCGAAGGGCCTGGTGCACCAGCGTCTCGGTGACCGCGCCGTTCTCCGGGCCGAAGGCGAACGCGACCAGCGGGTCGCCGTCCCCCTCCTGGATCGCCTCGGCGTCGAGCGAGTGCGCCTTGGCCGGCGGCCGGACGTTCTTGAAGATCACCGTCCGGTTGCCATCGAGCCGGAGCACCGGGCTCCTGCGCAGGACCTCGAGCATCCGTTCCGAGAACCTACCGTCGCCGCCGGAGAGCGGTTTCCCGGCTTCCTCGGCCTCCGCAGGCACGTCGACCGGCGGCGGAATCGTACCCTCGACGACAAACGGACCCGTCACCCGCGTGATGCCCCCTTCGACCTCGGGCCGGTCGACGAGCACCTCCTCGGCCGGCGGCTCGTTGTTGGCGATCGACTTGAGCGTGATGTGCGGCACGATGCCGCCGACCTCCTCGCCCTTGCTGTTTTGCTTTCGCTTGTAGACGAACCCTCCGATCGGCCCGCGCTTCTCATCCGCGAGCCGGTGGTAAGGGAAGGTCGCCGTGAGCAGTCGTTGCCGGGCCAGGGCCAGCGGGACCCGGCTCGTATCAATCGTGATCCAGCGCCGGCCCCATTGCTCGGCAACGTAAGCCGTTGTGCCGCTGCCGCAGGTGGGATCGAGGACAAGATCGCCGGGGTCGGTTGTCATGAGCATGCAGCGCTGTACAGACGAGGTCGAAGTTTGAACCACGTAGATTTTTGGGTCGCTCCGACTTTGAATTGATCCGGCGATGTCCGACCAAATGTTCCCAACCGGTGTGGCCGGAAAATCGTCGAGAAACTTGACGAATCTCAACGATTTTCCTCCGGTGGCCTGAAGGCGTCTACTACGACCGAGGTTATTCAGGGACTCAATAGTGGTCTTCCAGTGCGCGTTGTTGCCCGGGAAGTATGAGCGGCCCTCGAATGCGAATGAGACTGTTGTATCTGGGCGGTACTCGGAGCTCGTAAGGTTGTCGAGTTGATACCGTCGTGAGCCGATAGGCAACGCGATTTCCCCGTTCTTTTCGGCTACACTCATCGGCCTCCGAGTCCCGTCGCCGAGCTCGAGTTGATCATAGCGCTCTGTCGTCTCGTCAAGATGAATCTTTAGCGTATAGAGCCGTTTGTACTTGGTTTGCGTGACGTCCTTGCCGTACCAAAGTAGATAGTCAGCGGTCGACGAGAGAAACACAGACGTACTCCCCGTCGTTTTCTTCAAGGTTATCACGCATACAAAATTGTCGGGACCGAACACCTCGTCGAGTAACTCTCGCACATGATGTAGGTTATCATCTGAGATTTGAACGAAGGCACTGCCTTGAGGGCTAAGCAGTTCCCTAGCGAGAAGGAGGCGATTTCTGAAGTAGGTAAGGTACGAATGAAGGCCAAAATGCCATGTATCGCGATATGCCTGAACCATTTCCGGTTCGCGCGTCATGTCTTCGTCATCGCCGTTAGAGATATCTCTCCTTCGTATGAATGGCTGGAAATTCGATCCGTACCTGACGCCATACGGCGGGTCCATGTAAACCATCTGCACCTGGCCGCCAAGGTTCTCGTAGTGCAGCAGCGAGTTCATGACGACGAGCGAGTCACCCAAAATCATGCGGTTGACCCAGTTGTCGCGGTACTCGTACGCCCTCAAGATCTGGTCCGAGATCGGGTGGCGTGGGTCGCCGAAGAAATTCAGGAAGTTGAGCTGTGTTTCCCGGGAACGGCGGTGTCCGCTGAGCGTTTCGATGATGGCCTTGGTCGAGAGTCGCTCGTGGACGAAGAGCGGCAGCGTTGGCACGTCGAATGACAGCCGCTCGGCCTTACCGGCCCAGTTCAGAAACGGGCGCGACATGGCCTTGAGCCGATCCAGCAGCGCGACGCACTGGCCGGTGGCCGACGCCAGCTTGTCGCGCACAGTCGGGTCGAGTCCTGGCTCGTCGAGCGCCGCGCGCATCTCGGCAAGCCGCTCCGTGAGAGCAGCGATGATCGCTTCGCCCTGCTCGCGGGCCGGGTTCTGGCCGTCCCAGTCCAGGGCCGGTGAGAGCGAGCTATCATACCGGTAGGTCACCGGCGGCTTCTTCTTCTTGAACTGGGCCTGAGTGCCGACCTCGGGCCGCATCGGGCTGGTCGCCTCGGGATGCCGGAACTCGTCGTAATCGGGGGCTACTGCCGACTTCTTCTTCCTGGCCATCGTTCGTCTCACCTGGTGACGGGATCGGGCATCCACAAGACTCGCAAGGGTCAGGCGACCATCCCCTCGTCCGCAAGTTCTTCATCCTCGTAGTCGTTCGCCTCTTCGAGCACCGGCTGCAAGATATCGCGGGCGATGGGCTTGCCCATGGCGGCCTCTACCCGGTCCAGCAGCGCCTTCTCGCGCGCCTTGAAGAAGGCCGTGAAGTCGTCGGCCCGGAGCAAAGCGGGGGCGATCACGTGCGACTCCAGGATCTGGTCCATCCGGTCGGCACCGATCCCCGCGCTCTTCTGAACCCTGGCAAGATAGGCACTCGGCGCGGCGCCGCCGATCATCCGGTTCGTCTTCGCCGACAGCGCCGTCTTGTTCACGATGCAATCGCAGCGCTTGGGCTCGATGCCGTTGTTGCGGCACCATTGCTGGGGAAAGATGTGGTGGATGTCAATCTTGTCGTCGAAGTAGGACTGATGGTTGATCGTCTCGCCTGATCGAAAATCCTGCCCGCCCTCTTTCAGTAGCAGCGCATAAAGACCCTTGTACGCGGCGCTGTTGCGGGTCTTGAGGGTCAGCAGGCGCTCGGGGGCGAAGTTGGCCGTGCTGATGGCGGAAGGTTCCTGGCCGCCCTCAAGCCAGGCCAGGAACTCGGGCAAGTCCTTGGCAAACTGAGTCTCAACGGCGCTGCCGTAAAGCTCTCCAAAAACGCCACACCAGTACCAGCGCGACAGTTTGGCCCGGACACCGTCCGTCTCGGATTTGCCGCCCAGCGTCGCAAGGATGGCTGACAGCGGAGTGATCTGCGTGCGGTAGGGAACATCCCGAGACGAGAAGATCCTCAGCCCGAAAAGCAGTTTTGAAGCCTTCTCGAAGCCGTGAGTCGTTACCTCGGCCCAGGTCTTGTATTCGTCCAACGTGAGGCGGAGAACCTCCTTCCGCTTGCAGCTAATTCCCGGCGCATTCTCTCCCGCCGTTCCCGCCTCAAGGGCTTGAACGCGACGGGCACGGGTTGCGAGCAGGGTCACTGCCTGGAGGAACTCGCTGCTCTCGATTTCTTCAAGGACCTTGTGCTTCTTGAGGCGCTTCAGACGAGCATCCCAGTCTTCACGCAGGTTGTACTCGTCGGCGGCATAGGTCGCCGTGAGCAGCTCGAAGACGTTGAGCGACACTCCGCCCGTGTTGACCTTCTCGAACACCTGGCAGACAGCCTCCTTCGGCGTCTGCTTTCGCATGAGAATCAATGGAATGTGATACTGCTGGAACCGCTGGATGACGGAGCTCACCAGCTGGTTCCAACGATTCAGGCGCTCCTGAATATGGACCGGGTCGATTTGAAGGTACTTCATTTGCCAGTCGGTCAGGCCCGCAGTGTCATAAACCAGCGGCAGGGGGAGATACTCCGCCGCACACTCTTTCTCGGTCGTCGAGTAATCGGCGACCACTTCCCCGCGGAAGTTGCGGATCTGACGGTCTTCTGGAATCCCGACGATCGCATCCTCGCGGTCACCGTTGGGACTGAGCGCCCTGGCAATGTCCAGGTAGTACCACCGCTTGATGGGGTGGTCTCTTCGGTCCCTGGTCTGGACCGGGGCTCCGGAGAGCAAGGCCAGAAAGAGCGAAGTGAGGCGCTGCTGACCGTCGAGGATGAGCCGCTCGGGCTCGGGAGGATTTGCGAGTTCCAATCCCTCGACCAGCCGTGGCTTGAAGCGAACGTCCGGGTTGCCGGTCTGGAGCATCATCACCGCCCCGATGGGGAATGAGAGTGACACGCTCGCCAGCAGGCTGCGGATGTGGTCGTCGTCCCAGACCCAGCCCCGTTGAAAGTCGGGAAGCTGGGTCTTCGCCTGCTTGATGCTCTGAAGAAGGTCGAGCAGGCTCTCCTTGGTGCTGTCGAACGTGGTCATCGATTCCACGGCTCTGATCTCGCTCCAAAGCAAAGGCGACAAGTCGTCGCTTACGGTCGAACCAAAGTTCATAAGCCGACCGCCGTGTGATGCATTGTACCAAGCATAACACGCCTGGTCCTGGAAACCAGCCTTCTCGACAACGAAGGAACAGACGATGGGATGACCCATCGAGGAAAGAGTCGGGTGGCGTCTCCTCGGGCAGGGAGGAAGAGTCTGCGATGCTGGCGGCGGGGCACGGCGACGCGACCGATTGTGGTGGTCAATCGCCTCCCTCACGGCTGGGAGGCAGCAGGCCGGCGACGGCGATGCGGCCGAACGTGCGGCCCGCGATGATCAGGTCCACGGATTCGGTTTCCAGGACGACCTCGCGCAAGGTGTACGCGCCGAGGGCCGGGCCGGTGTGGACTTCCAGGACGCGCAGGGCCAGGTCAAGGATCCAGTACGCGGCGAATCCGGCGGCGGCATAGCCGGCCAGCTTCCTGGTGCGGTCCTGAGGCGAGGACTCGCAGACCTCGGCCACGAGCACGATGTCGGCGGGGCCCGGGTGGCGATGAAAGTCGTCCGCGGCCTGGCCGCGCACCACCGCAATATCGGGTTCGGGCCACCAGTCCTTCCAGGGCTCGATCGACTTCTCTTCACGCACCCGGTACAGGTCGCGGGGCAGCAGGGCGCGCATGGCCTCAGCGAGCGCGTCGACGGCGGCATTGTGGGGCGGGTTCCTGGTCACTTCGTAGAGCTCCCCGTCGAGCAACTCGACGTGCTGACCTTCGAAGACGCCGGCGTCTTGCATCCGGCCGAACTGCTGGGCCGAGATCCGCAGCCGGCCGGGTGATCGGCTGATCGTGCTCATCGGTCGCTCTGCTCCTTTCGTTCATTCCAAAGGGGCAGCGGGCAGGCTGCCGCCGGACGGTGTATACGGCCCAGAGCGGACCTGGCCGCGACGGATCCGCTCCTACGGTCTTCTTGTGGCCGGAGAGCGGGATCAACGGTTCCGGTAGACAGCCGGCGGCCTCCCCTCGTCTCAACCCGGCATGATCTGTGTGTATCAGTTTTCTGACCGGCTACGAAGCGGCCCCGGTCGAGACGGTACCGCCGCGCTTCATGATCATGGGGCGGAGATCGCGCTGGCGGTGGCTGGCCTCGCGGTGGTGCGGGTGGAACCACTTGCCGAGCCTGGGGACGCGGCGCTTGCCGCGGATTCCCCGGCCTACGCACCGGCCCGAGCGACGCGGAGCGTCGCAGACGGCATTCCCACGCGGAGCGTGGGAACGAGGCGCACACATGTCGTAGAATTTTTTATTCATTATCTAATATATGTGCGACAAACTTGTTCCCACGCTCCGCGTGGGAACGAGGAACAAAGATATTTATAATATAAATTACTAACGATTTCGATCGTATTGTGTGCAAGGTAATTGCAACCGATTCGCCGGCCCGACGCGTTCGAGAAAGCTGCCGGGAACGGATTCGTCGCGAGGCAGCCGGGATCTGAAAAACTGTCGGTTCCTGGTTCTGAGCCTGCCTCCCGGGAATGATCCCCCTCGAGCATCGTTGCCGGACCCCGGGCGCCAAAAAATGAGCAGACCCCTTGACGGGCTCGTGCAACATGCTAGGATTTTAGCATCATGCTGGTTTTTCAGCACTCTCTGAGCCGGGTTGACCGGCGGGAGAGGAGCGCCACGGGCCAGCAAGCGGAGATGGAAGTCTCATGGGTCGTCCCACGCACGAATCGCTCAGCCGCCGGGAGCGGCAGATCATGGACGTCATTTACCGGAGGGGCCGGGCGACGGCCGCCGAGGTCCAGGAGGGCCTTGCCGACCCGCCCAGCTACTCGGCCATCCGGGCGCTCCTGCGGGTGCTCGAAGCGAAGGGGCACCTGCGGCACGAGCAGGACGGCCCGCGCTACGTGTTCCTGCCCACGGTCCGGCGCGACAAGGCCCGCCGCTCGGCGATCCGCCAGGTGGTGCAAACGTTCTTCGAGGGCTCCACGGCGCAGGCCGTCGCGGCACTGCTCGGCGAGCCCGGCGCCAAGCTCAGCGATGAAGACCTGGACCGGATTTCCGGCCTCATCGACCAGGCCCGGAAGGAGGGACGCTGACCATGGAGATGCTCCTCGACCTCGGCTCGATGCCAGGCTCGCTCGACACGTGGCGCCAGGTCGCCGTGGCCAGCGCGCTCCGGGCCACGATCGCACTGGCCGTGGCCTTCCTTGCCAGCGCAGGGCTAGGGCGTGCCTCGGCTTCATTGCGCCACCTGGTGTGGACATTGGCCCTCGCGGGAACCCTGGTGATCCCCGGGTTGACGTTCGGCCTGCCGCCCTGGAGCGTACCCGTTCTGCCAGGCACTCGACCTCCGGCACCGGCCGGGGACGCCGACGCGCGGACGGCGGTTGCCCACGAGGCGATCACGAGCGCGACTCCCGCGGACCTGGCGGCCTCCGGCACGCGGATGACGCGGCCGATCGGCGACCCCGGACGCCGCGATGTCGAGCCCATCATGAGGCCTGTGCCCGAGGTGAAGCGCCTTGCCGCGAGCTGGGCTTTCTGGATCGCCGCGGCCTGGGGCATGGGCGTGGTGTGCGTGCTTGCCCCGGTTCCTGGGGGTCTGGCGGCAGTCCGCCGCATCGCCCACCGCTGCGCGATCACACGGGATGAGACACTCCTGGAACTGGCCCGTCATCTGGCCGGTTCCCTGCGCGGACGGCGCGGTGTGCGCATCCTCCGGGGCGACACGTCGTCTTCGCCCATGACCTGGGGCCTGCTGCGGCCGGTGATCCTGCTGCCGGCCGGGGCCGAGGCCTGGCCCCGCGAGCGGCTCCGGGCGGTACTGCTGCACGAGCTGGCCCACGTCACACGGTGGGACTGCCTGACGCAGATGCTGGCCCGCCTTGCCTGTGCGGTGTACTGGTTCCATCCGCTCGTCTGGCTGGCGGCACGCAGGCTGCGGGTCGAGAGCGAGCGCGCCTGCGACGACATGGTCTTGCAAGCCGGCACGTGCGCCACCGAGTACGCGGCTCACCTGGTTGACGTGGCACGGGCGTTCCGTTCGACGCCCGGGCTCGCCACCGCGGCCGTGTCCATGGCGAGGCCATTGCAGCTCGAAGCACGCATCCGGGCGATCCTCGATCCGTCGCGCAGCCACCGCAGCGTGAACCGGCGCGGGGCGGGTCTGCTCATCGCGCTGGCCGCGGCCGTTGTGCTGCCGCTCTCGACGGCCCGGCTCGCGGCCCGCGACGAGCCGAAAACCGTGGCCCCGACGACGCAGAATCGATCGGGCCGCTCCGAGCGGATGCAGGTAGCCGGACGCGTACTCGATCCTGACGGCAAGCCCGCGCCGGGAGCAAAGGTGGTCATCCTGGCGCGGCGCAAGCTGGCGGCGCTCACCGCCCGGTCGGCAGACCAGCATGCCGTGCTCGGTCGCGGCGAGGCCGGCGGCGACGGCCGGTTCCTCCTCGAGGTGCCGCGAACCTCGTCGCTCACGCATTATGAGCTGTACGCCCTGGCCTCCCGGCCCGGGTTCGCCCTGGGCTGGGCCGAGATGAATCGTGACGCCCTGGCACCCGCGGCCGACGTGCGGCTCAGGCCCGAGCAGCTCATCGAAGCCCGGCTCGTCGACCTGCAAGGAGCCCCGGCGGCCGGTGCCACGGTTCAGGTGACGGGCATGGGCGTGCCCGCGCAGGATGGCGGCCGCTATGACGGGGTGTACTTTCCCAGGGGCCTCATCGAAGGGCTGGATGGCATCTGGCCCAGCTCGATGACCAGCGATGCCGACGGCTGGATTCATCTCGCGGGTATCGGGCGCGGCGTGACCGTGAGCCTGAAGCTCGCGGGCCCCAAGCTCGC
This sequence comes from uncultured Planctomycetaceae bacterium, assembly GCA_963833985.1. Taxonomy (GTDB): domain Bacteria; phylum Planctomycetota; class Planctomycetia; order Isosphaerales; family Isosphaeraceae; genus Aquisphaera. Next base: position 1,311,495 of record CAWIAD010000001.1, on the reverse strand, counting down.
GCACCAGTCCCTGGGCATCGAGAACAACGCCAGCAACGGTCCCAAGCGTACCACCCTCGCCGTTCAGCCGGCGATGCGCGTCTGGGGCCGGGCCATCTGTGCCGACACCGGCGCACCGCTTGCCGGCGCCCTCGTGGTGGTCGGATCTGGCAAGGACCTGTTCAGCAAGGGTTCCGACGAGTCGCGCACCGGCGCGGACGGCCGATACGAGTCCCTGCCACATTCCGGAAAGTTTGTGAGCGTCACGGTATACCCCCCGGCAGGGTCTCCCTACCTGATCTTCGAGCGAAACTTCGAGGGCGAGGAGGGGGCTGCACGCGCGAGATCAACCTGAATGTGCCGCGCGGCGTGCTGCTGACCGGCCGCATCACCGAGCGCGGCAGCAATCGTCCCCTGGCCGGTGCCAGCGTCTTTTACGAGAACGGCCAGTCGAACGTTGTTGCGGGGAAGGGCACCATTCCCGGCTGGCAGGCGGCCATCACCAGCGGCCCCGACGGCCGCTACGCCATCGCCGTGGCGCCCGGCAAGGGCCAGCTTCTGGTCTACGGGGCCACGGCGGACTTCGTCCACGAGATGAAAGGGAGCCGGGAGATCGAAGGAGGCAAGCCCGGCGGCCGGCGCCACTATGCTCATGCCTTCGTGCCTTACGAGGTCAAGCAGGGGCAGCCCCCGCTGGCCACGGATGTCGCCCTGAAGCCCGGTGTCACGGTCGAGGGCCTGGTCGTGGGGCCGGATGGCCAGACGGTGGCCAGCGCGGAGATCATCACCACGCTCTCCATCTCCCCCTTCCATACATTCTGGCGCGGTGATTTCACAATCCCCGTGCGCGACGGCCGCTTCGAGCTGCATGGCCTGGCGCCTGATGGTCACTACAAATGCTCGTTCCTCGATGTCAAGGACGGATGGGGTGCGACGATCGACGTGAACGCTGCCATGGCGGCCGATCGGCCGCTGACCGTGAGGCTTCAGCCTCTCGGTGCAGCGACGGCCCGGCTGGTCGACGAGAATGGCCGTCCAGTCGCGAAGGGGACACTGCCCCTGCAAGTCGTGGGCACGCCGGGCCCTGGTACCGACTTCGGCGGCGACACGCTGACCGATGCCGAGCGAGCCATGCTTGCGGCCGACGAGGAGATCTACGCCAACGTCGACCGGCAAAACTACTGGAGCGGCCCCAAGGCAGACCGCGACGGGCACATCACGCTCCCGGCGCTCATACCGGGTGCCACTTACCGGACCTACGAATACACGCGCGGCAGGTCGGGTCACGCGCACCGCTGGCGCGACTTCACGGTCGAGCCGGGCCAGACGATGGATCTGGGAGATGTACGGGTGAAGACTGACGGGGCTTGAGCGCACCGGGTAACTCCTGTCTGTGAAGGTGTCTCGAGTCAACCTCGGAGGGCCAGGGTGATGGACGATCCGTGGAGCATCCTCAGCGATCTGGGTGCCGGTGGCGTGATGACGGGGCTCACCTGCGCACTCAAGGCGACCGGTGTCCTGGCCGGCGCCGGGCTCGCGGCGCTCGCCATGAGACGCAGGTCCGCGGCGACGAGGCATCTGGTCTGGTGCCTGGGGCTCGCCGGGGCGCTGGCCGTGCTGCCGCTGGCCCTCGCGATGCCGGACTGGGGAGTGCCCCTCCTCGATCCGCCCGGCCGATCCGGATCCGGCACGATCTCGGCTCCTGAGCCGGCGGCGCGGCCTGCCAGGCTGGTGCAGGAGGCCGTCGTCGCGGTCCCGGTCGTTCCGCAAACCACCAGCTCTGCCACCACGGAGGTGCTCTCGGTGCCGTCCCGCGTCGCGGGCGCGAGCCGGCTCTCCTTCTCCTGGCCGCTCCTGACCTGGTTGGCCGGAACGCTGGCCGTCCTCGCCTGGGGCGCGGCCGGCTACGCATCGACCTGGCGGCTGGAACGCCACGCGGAGCGCATGACCGACTCGTCCTGGGCCAGCGCGCTCTGCGAGGCGGCCGAACGGCTGCGAACCCGGCGACATGTGATCTTGCTGCGCGGCGGACGGGCGCTGATGCCGCTGACCTGGGGCGTCATGCGGCCCGTGCTGCTGCTTCCCGAAGAAGCCGACGAGTGGCCGCAGGAGCGGCGCCGGGCCGTGCTCTTGCACGAACTGGCGCACGTCCGGCGTCGTGACTGTCTCACTCAGTGGCTGGGGCTGGCGGCCTGCGCGGCGTACTGGTTCAATCCGCTTGCCTGGTGGGCGGCTTCCCGGCTGCGGACCGAGCGCGAGCAAGCCTGCGATGACCTCGTGCTGCAAGCGGGCGAGCGGGCGTCGGATTACGCGGCGCAGCTTCTCGATGTGGCCCGGTCGCTGCGTCCCGCACCAACTCTGGCTCCTGCCGGCCTGGCGATGGCGCGGATAAGCGGACTGGAAATCCGGCTGCGGGCCATCCTCGACGCGCGCCGGAACCGGCGCGGCCCTTCGCGCTGGCTGGTGTTCACGTGCCTGGCGGCCGTGCTCGGTCTCTCGGCAGTGCTCGCCGCGGTACGCCTGGTGGCGCGGGAGACGCCCCGCCCGGTGGTCAGCGGCCAGGTCCTGGGACCGGACGGCAAGCCGCACGCGGGGGCCGAGGTCGTCGCGGTCGCGGCCCGCTTCCGCTGGGGGTACAGAGCGTCTGAGGGGCCGTCGGCCGTGCTGCTGGGACGCGGGCGTTGCGATCCGCAGGGTCGGTTCCGCATCGAGCTGGTGGGTGATCCCCCAAGCGATGAAGGGCCATGCCTCCTGGTGGCGGCCGCGCCCGAGTGTGGCTTCGCGGCGACGGAGCTTCTCGACCTGAACGCCACCATCGAGGAGCCGATCCGGCTCCCCGCTGAGCAGCCCGTGGAGGTCCGGCTCGTTGATCTGACAGGCTCGCCGATCGCCGGCGCCCAGGTCTCGCCCTCTGGCGTCTACCCCGCCACGGGAGGCACGGGACTGGGGGCGGAGATGATGTCCGAGGAACTTCCCGCTCCGCTGGCCCGGAAATGGACCAGTGACCGGGACGGCCGGTTCACCGTGCGCGGCTATGGGGCCGACCATATGGCCGCCCTCGAGGTCCGCGCGCCGGGATTCGGCAAGCAAGCGTTGCGGCTGGACATCAAGGCGGGTTCCGGCACGGCCACGCTCACACTCGGCCGCGCACACATCGTCGAAGGCCGGGTGACCCTTGGGAAGGACGGCCCACCAGCCGTCGCGGCAGAGATCGAGGCGCGAACGATGTCTGATAAGCATGGCATCGGAATGTATCTCGGAGACGCCAAGCTCTCCACCGATCAGGAGGGACGCTATCATCTCGAGGCCGCGCCCGGCGCATCGATCGTGATGAAGGTCTTTCCGCCTCATCCGGCGGGCGACTCCTACCTGATGCGCGGCGAGCTGGTGGTGCCGGGCGACTCGGTCCGGTCGCACGTGGATATCGCCCTGCCCCAAGGCGTCCTGGTGCGCGGCCGGGTCACCGAAGCCGGCACGGGCCGGCCCGTCGCCGGCGCGGTGGTCTATCATCAGGCCCACGAGCGCAACAATCCCTTCTTCATCAAGGGCAATCCCGCGGTCTTCAACCCGGACGAACATAGAGTGCTCACGGCCGCCGATGGGACGTTCCGCCTGGGAATCATGCCGGGGCCCGGCTATCTCCTCGTGAAGGGCCCGACGGCCGACTACCTGCACGAGGAGATCTCGTCGGTGGAGCTGGCCGGCGAGATCCACTGGCCGAACACGCGAAACTACCCCGACGCTTTCCGCAAGCTCAGCCCGAAGCCCGGCGAGGGTCCCCTTGATGTCGAGTTCCCGTTGCGACGGGGTGTCACGGTGCGCGGTCATCTCACCGAGTCCGGCGGCCAGCCGGTCCGTGAGGCGGTCCTCGTGAGCCGCTGGTACCTTTCGAGAAACGGCATCAGCGTCAATCATGCTCCAGCCTGGAAGACGCTGCGCGGGGGCCGCTTCGAGCTCAACGGCTGCGACCCCGGATCCTCGGCCCCGGTCCTCTTCCTGGACGCCAGGCACCAGCGCGGCGCGGCCATCGAGCTCTCGGGCAAGCAGGCGGGGGAGGACGTCGCTGTGACACTGCAACCGTGCGGCTCGGCGACCGTCCGGCTCGTTGATGCTCAGGACAAGCCCATTCGCGCGGGTCACAGGACGGCTCATCTCGAGCTCGTGCTCTCGCCGGGTGCTTCGTGGGGCGACATCCTCCCCGGCAACCGCAAGACCAGCCCGCTTCAGGCAGACTCGATCTACGTGGAAAACCTCGACCCCGATCGCTACCGCGACATGAAAACCGAGGCAGAAGGCCGCATGACCTTCCCGACCCTGATCCCGGGCGCAACCTACCGGATCGTCGTGTTCAACCAGCCCGTCAGGACGGAGATCGAGTTCACAGTCAAACCAGGCGAGGCGAAGGATCTCGGCGTCCTGGTCATCCACAAACCCGACCAGGCGGAGTGAGCCATGAGGAAGATCGACACCACCGCGTGGGACCCGTTCCTGCCCACGCCCGACAATCCGTGGGACGCTGCGCAAGGTGGCCCACCTGCACCGCCGCGCCGGGTTCGGGGCGACCCGGGCGGAGCTCGAGCGCGACATCGCCGCCGGGCCGGCCGAGAGCGTCGAACGGTTCCTGAGCCCGACCGACCCCTCGGAAGAGGAGCGTGCCATCCGCGCAGGCCTCCGCGCAGGGGCCGTCGCCTCGAGCGATCCCCGCCGGCTGCGCGCTTACTGGCTTTACCTCATGCTCCTCGGCAACGACCCCCTGCGCGAGCGGCTGACGCTCTTCTGGCACGGGCACTTCGCCACCAGCCTCACGAAGGTGGACAGCGTGACCGCCCTGGCCGGCCAGGTGGAGACGCTTCGCAAAGGTGCGCTCGGCGGCTTCGCCGGGCTGCTCGAGGCCATGATTGCCGACCCGGCCATGCTCGTCTGGCTCGACGGCGGTACCAGCCACCGCGAGCGGCCCAACGAGAACTTCGCCCGCGAGTTCCTGGAGCTGTTCACGCTGGGTGCAGGTGCCTATTCCGAGCGCGACATCCGCGAGGCCGCCCGCGCCTTCACCGGCTGGGTGCCCGCGGGCGGAAACCCGATGCCGGCCGACGCCAACCCGAACTTCGAGTTCGACGACGAGGCCCATGACCTCGGCCCCAAGGCATTCCTTGGCCAGACCGGCAACTGGAAGGCCGCCGACATCGTCCGCATCGCCCTGGCACGCCCCGAAGCCGCCCGGCACCTGGCGCGCAAGCTCTACCGGGCGTTCGTGGCCGAGGAGAATGAACCGACCGCGGGGTTGATCGAGCCCCTGGCGGACGCCCTCCGCTCGAGCGGCTATTCCATCCATCACGTCATATCCATGATCTTGAGATCCCGGCATTTTTATTCCCGGGCGTCGTACCGGCGCCGGATCAAATCGCCCGTGGAATTCACCATCGGCCTGCTGCGGATGCTCGAGGTCTCGCGCCCGAATGTCAACCTGATGGCTGCGGCCACGGCCTGTACGAAGCAGGGCCAGGAGCTCTTCGCACCGCCGAACGTGAAGGGCTGGGTCGGGGGCAAAGCCTGGATCAACAGCAGCACCATCCTGGAACGCCTCAACTGGGCGACGGACGTCGTCTGGGGGAACCCCGATCGCGGCGTTCCTCCGTACAACCCGGTCGACTGGGCCGGGAGCCACAACCTCACGCGGGAGGCCGGCGCCGGGGCGTTCATCCATCTGCTCCTCCAGGACGACCTCGCCTCCGCATCCAGAGACCTCATCCTGGCCGCCGATCGCGACCATGACGTCAACGGCCTGCGCAAGGCCCTCCAGTGTGTGCTCCTGTGCCCGGAATTCCAGCTCGCTTGATGAAAGGGAGACCCGATCATGGCGACCACCCGACGCGAACTGATCCGCCTGGGCCTGGGGAGCTCGACCCTCCTGGCTTCCGGACTGACCGTGCCGACGTTCCTGGCGCGCTCCGCGCTGGCCCTGTCCGACGCCCCGAAGCGAGATGCGGGCGGGCGTATCCTCGTGGTGATCCAGCTCGACGGCGGCAATGACGGGCTGAACACCGTGGTCCCGCACGGTGACGACATCTACCACAAGAGCCGGCCCCGGCTCGCACTCAAGGCCAGGGACCTGAAACCGATCGATGATCACGTCGGGCTGCACCCCGCGCTCGACGGCTTCGCCAGGCTGCGGGACGAGGGCCGCCTGGCGATCGTCCAGTCGGTCGGCTATCCCAACCCGAACCGCTCGCACTTTGAGTCCATGGCCATCTGGCAGACCGCGCGGCTGCACCCAGGAAAGCAGGAGCCAGGCTGGCTGGCGCGGGCCATGGACGCCGGCTCGTTCGCACCGGGCGGCGATGCCCCGGCCCTGCACGTCGCCGCGGATGCGCTGCCGCAGGCGTTGCGCGGAGGCAGGTCCCTCATTCCCTCGTTGGCCGGGGCCGATCCATTGCACCGGCACCTGGGTGTACCCGAGGTCAAAGAAGCCGGCGCGCAGCGCACCTCCATTGACCGGATCGCCGCTCACGGTGAGACAAGTGCGAATCCGCTGCTTCAGTTCGTGTCGCGCAGCACCGTCACCTCCTATGCCAGCAGTGCCCGGCTGGAAGCGGTTCTCCAGAAGAGCCCGGCCGACGACTCCGAGTCCTATCCACTGGCCCGGCGGCTCGGGCTCATCGCACGGATGATCCAGGCCGGGCTCTCCACGTCCATCTACTACACGCAGCTTGGCGGCTTCGACACCCATGCCGATCAGCTCAATCAGCATTCGTCCCGGCTGTTCGAGCTGAGCCGCTCGATCCGGTCGTTCCTGGCCGAGATCGACCGGATCGGCCATCGAGACCGGGTGGCCGTGCTCGTCTTCTCCGAGTTCGGTCGCCGCCTGCGCGAGAACGCCAGCGCGGGCACCGACCACGGCACGGCGGCGCCCGTGTTTCTCATCGGCGGTGCCGTCCGGGCGGAGCTGCACGGGCCCTACCCCAACCTGGCACGCCTGAAAGACGATGACCCCGAGTTCGGCATCGACTTTCGCCAGGTCTATGCCACGGTGCTCGACCGCTGGCTACAACTCCCCGCGGAAACCATCCTCGGTGCCCACTTCGAGCCGCTCCTGCTGTTTCGCTCATGACGGCCCGCCGGAGCGAGCGGGCAGTGCCCCTTCCCCCGGCCTGGGGTCTGTCTCACAAGTGAAGGGGAACAATCAGGGGCCGCTGCTCGTGGCCACGAATGCGGAACAAAAGGAAGAGGCCGCTGGAACGGACTTGCCGCTGGCGAGCCTCAGCCGTTGACCCTGAAACACTCGCGTGGGACCAGAGTCCATTCTTGGCTCTTCAAATCTCCTGGTGATTCTCTCTTCTGGTGACAAGAGCGGAATCTTGTCGGACGCGACCGGACCGGTGGCGTTCTGTCCCACGAGACCGGCCCTCACAGTACCGCCTCTCGATCCCATGGGTCGCGACGGTGGCCGCCAGTGTCACGGCTCACAGGTTCACCAGGATGGGCCGGCGGTCTTCATGGATCAGCTCTCTTCATTCGTCGAGAGCGTCTGGACCGCGCGGCAGGTCATCCTCGGCGTTGCCTGCCACGGTAAGTTTACGACATGCGCAGGCAAGGCCGAACAGATATGGCAGGAATGGGCGCAGACTGATTCGAACAGTCGACCTCACCCTTATCAGGGGTGCGCTCTAGCCAACTGAGCTATGCGCCCGGATGCTTGATCCGAGTCCCCTATTGTAGTAATCCGAGCGCGGGAGTCAACTTCCCAGCGACTCGGGGGTTCGCCGGGCCTCCTCTGCGGTGGGCCTGGGGTAGAGAATCAGGTTCGGCGACGTATCCGCCTGGCTCAGGAAGCGGGCCAGGTTGAACCGTGGGGGAATCGTGTAAGTGTCAGCGGTCACCTCCACTTGCTCGACGTGGTGGAGCGGAATCAGGAGCACGAGGCAGTGCCGCGTCGAACGCCCCACCAGGCACCACGAGCCGTGCACCCGGGCCAGGCGATAGATCGCCAGCTTCGTCGTCTCGGTCGAGCCGGTGCCCGGTTCGCGATAACGCAGGCGGACCTGGCGGCGTTCGCTCAGCGCCCGCAGAATCGAGTCGTCGCTCTCGCTGCGGCCGGCAGAGGACACGCGATGATCCGCGGCCTCGCCAAGGATCTCGGCGGCAGCCAGCAGGCGCGAACGCATCGCCTCCGGAAGACTCTGAACCAGCTTGTCGATGGCCTGATTGGCGCTCCGGCTCAACCCCAGGTCGTCGGCCGAGCCCCATTGCCGGCAGGCCACCAGCAGCGCCAGCGCCTCGCGCTCGTCCATCCGCGGGGGGTGCAAGAACACGTTCTGGGCCAGCTCGTATCCCTGGCGGTCCGACCGGTAGAGCACGTTGATGCCTGCTTCGGCCAGCGCGGCAAGATCGCGATAGATGGTCCGCCGGCTCACCTCGCAGAGCTCCGCCAGCCGCCGGGCGTTCGGACAGCGTTCGGTCTGGAGCAGAAGGATGAGCTGGATCAACCGCGCCAGCGGAAAACGGCCGGACTGCGATGCCTCCGCGGCAGGTTCTTCAACCTCGCGAGCGTTCTTCTGCGATCGAGGATCCATATGTGTGACGCACCTCTTCCACGGCCTGCTGCCCACCCGGCCGTCGTGCCAGGATGGCTCATTGAGAAGCCTAAGACGTCGCTCGCTGAGAAGAGAACTCCAGCATTCTCAGACCGTAAGCCGGCGCCACGACGGGTGAGAACTCGACCCGGCAGAATCCAGGGGAACTCTCCGTTCCGGCAGCCCTGCCGATCCGGCGAGCGCTGTTGACATTGCCGCATCTCAGCCCTATCGTGGCATCGGTGCAGCGCGTGACCGTCTTCACGTTGCGTCGCCCTTCCTCGCCGGAAACGATGGCGATGTCGTGCGGCCCCGGGTCCAGCCCGCGGCACGCAACGCCACGCGGGTCAGCGCGTTGGGCTGCAGTGACCGGGCATCTGCTGGTTGCTCGACGACGCATCCTGGGGGACGATGCCACCAGTCGTGACGGCTCTCGCGGTGCGGATTCGGACAGGTAGCTCAGTTGGTAGAGCAACGGACTGAAAATCCGTGTGTCGGGAGTTCAACTCTCCCCCTGTCCACTCCCGGGCTTTCCCGCGGGCTGTTCGGCCCGTGCAGGCGTTGCTGGAAGCCCCCGTCGCCGTGAATCGGATCGAGGTCCGGGTCGATCCCGGGCCTCGCCGTGCTCCGGCCCAGTCCGAGGGCCAGGCCCGCCATCCTCCCCCGTGCATGGGCCACATTCCGGATGCGGCCGCCCGCCTTTGCGGCCGCGCCGGTCCCGGCGCCGGCTCCCGATCCGGCACGCGGTCCGAACTTTTTCCAGGATTCCAGGATTCCAGGATTCCAGGATTTTCCGGATCTCCGGATGTTCATCGGATCTTGACAGGCCAGCTTTCCGGTAGTAAAAATTTGGGTTGCCTCGCGGCGACCGCCAGACGGGCTTTGGGGGTCAGTCACCGCAGCGCTCGGTTTCCGATTCGCGGCCGGCGCTCGGCAAATGGCATACCGCCTTGGCGAGGCAGATTCTTGTTTTCGTCCCCGGGGAGGACGTCATCGGACCGATCGAGCGTGGTTTGAGGGTTAATGAACAGATTCGCATTTCACCCGTGCGAGTCATCAGTGCCGATGGAGCCATGCTGGGCGTGATGCCCACCAGTAAGGCTCTCGAGACCGCCCGCGAGGCAGGCATGGACCTGGTCGAGGTTGCTCCCAATGAGCGGCCCCCGGTCTGCAAGGTCATCGACTACGGCAAGTTCAAGTACACCCAGAAGAAGAAGCTCTCCAAGCAGAAGCAGCACCAGATCCAGGTCAAGGAAATCCGGGTTCGGCCAAAGACCGGTGACCATGACATCGAGGTCAAGGTGAAGCGAGCTCGCGAGTTTCTCGAGCACAAGGACAAGGTGCTGGTGAATGTGCTGTTCCGCGGCCGCGAGCTCGCCCACATCGATGAGGGTCGCAGGGTCATGGAGGAAGTACTCCAGGCCCTCGAGGAGGTGGGGAAGCTCGAGAAGAATCCGTCGATGGAAGGTCGCCGCATGACGGCGATCCTTGCTCCGAAGACGACCGCATGACTGCGATCCGCTCTCCAGGTGCGACGTGATCGAGCTTGCTCATCCGGTGCCGTCGCGGGTGACCGCGGGTATCCAGGGCATGGCAAACTGGCTTGCGGTGGCCCGTGAATTGCGCCCGGCAGCCCGCGGTCTGCCTCTGGAATCAGGCGGGCTCCGCAATCCCCCCGGGATTGACGCTGGACGCGGACCGGGTTTCGTTGCTACCATTCAAGGTCTGCGCCACGGAGCCGTGCCAGGCCGGCCCAGGGATTCCGCCAGACGACTCTTGCCCGGCCAAAGTCGAGCCCTTCCCTCGGCGGTCTGGTTTTCGCCAGTTCCGCCAGGTTGAGCTCGTGCCGCACCGTGAAAAGTGACAGTGGTTGCTGATGCGAGACGCGATCGGGTCGATCGAGCCTTTGCCGCTCACGGCGACGCGATGGTGTCGGGAAATGCCAGCCGTGAGCACTGACAGGATATTGCGATCATGCCCAAGTTGAAGACCCACAAGGGAATGAAGAAGCGGTTCAAGGTTTCGGCCAACGGCAAGGTGCAGCACAAGCGCTGTGGCTCGTCGCACCTGATGAGCCACAAGAACGGGAAGCAGGTTCGCCGGTTGCGCAAGAAGTCAACTCTCGACGTCTCGGCCGAATCGCGGCGCGTTCGCAACGCCGTGCTGGTTCGCCAGTCGGTCAACCCGCTGGATGTGGAAGCCAGCAAGCAGGCCGCCCTGGCCGGCAAGGCGGAGGCCGCGCCCGTGGATCCCGCCCCGTCCTCAGAGTGATCGTCCCCCGGCCGCCGCGATGGCGATTCCCAGGAACTATGGCTCGGGTGCCCGCGCGGGCACCCCACGATTGAGACGAGACCCGAACGATGCGTTCCAAGAGTGGTGCGGCTCGAAATCAGGCGAAAAAGCGAATCTTCAAGGCCGCCAAGGGGTTCGTGGGCGGCCGTCGACGGCTGTTGAAGTCCGCCAAGGAAACCTTGCTGTGCGCCGGGATGTTCGCGTTCCGGGACCGACGCGCCAAGAAGCGCGATTTCCGGAGGCTCTTCATCACCCGGCTCAGCGCCGCCGCCGAGATGCGCGGCCTCCGCTACAGCCGGTTGATCCACGGGCTCAAGCTGGCCGGCATCGGCCTGGACCGCAAGAGCCTTTCGGAGCTGGCGATCCACGATCCGGAAACGCTCGACGCCATCGTTGCCCTAGCACGCGAGCACCTGGATCGGCACGATGCCGCGGTCCGATCGCGCCAGCCGGCGGCCGCCGTCGCTCGCTGAACATCGCCCTGCCGATGACCTCCACCAGACTTCTCCAGCCCTCTGGCCAACATCGACGGCCTGGAGCAGCCCGCACTGGCGGCACTTGAACCGCGAAGAACCAGCAGCGGCTCGAGGCCGCACGGATCGAGACGCCCGGCCAGTGCATGGCACGCGGAATGCGTCCCGGCAACGACTGAAGCTGCTGATGCCAATGGCACGCGGGCCTGAGCCAGTGCCAGCAGGTCGTGCGCTCCCGGGCACCATACTGCGGGCCCAGCCCGCCAGGTTCCCGTTTCGCGTTGTGGATCGCCCGTGGCCTTGGGCTATTGCGATCGGCCGTGCTTGCCGCGGCGGACCGCTCGGGGAACCGGGTGTCAAAGTGAATATGCTCTGGCACGGCGTCGATCGATGGGTTGAAATGGTTGGAGCCGAGAGGGTCGACTCCCAACGCGTCTCGCGCTCGGTCGCGATCCTGCGGAGGTGACCGGCTCTGCCTTCGGTCCGGGGCTCGAGCGGCTCTGCATGGGTGCGATCCCTCGACCCGTTTCGACCGCCTTCCTCCATCGCAGCCTCAACTTCAACCCGGTCAACGCACAGCGACGCTCTCCTCTCGACGGAGCCTCTCATGGATACCGACCTCAGCCGTGTGATCGTCAGCGCCGGTGCGACCGCGAACACCGCCCAGGTGCACCACCGGGACTTTTCCGAGATACGCGCCGATGGCGAATCTCCCAGGGAGGCGGCCGCGCTGCTGGCCAACAAGCTGGCCCTCGCGATGGACACCGCCCTGACTGACTGGCGTCGCGAAAGCTTGACCCAGGCCATCGCGGACGTCGAGGCCTTTGTGAAAAACGCCGGCTGACGGGTTTGTCCGGCGCCGCCAGCGGCGCGCAGGGCCAACGCAGCCGCCGGCCTGACTGGGCCCTCGCGCTCGAGTACGTGCCAGCTTCATCTTGCTCACCTCGTCTGTCCACGATCACGTCCACGGAGACTTCACCCTGATGCCGACCCCGGAAGCCGTCCCGCACTCCAGGGCCGCCAGGGCGGGTGCTTTGCACCGCGAGATTGGGGGGCTCGATGCCACCATGCTGGTCATGGGGGCGATGATCGGTTCGGGGATCTTCATCACATCCGCCGAATCTGCACGGCTCGTCGGCGCGCCGGGCTGGCTGCTGCTGGCCTGGGCCCTGGCCGGTCTGATGACGATCTCGGGGGCCCTGGCCTCCGCCGAGCTGGCCGCGATGATGCCCAGGGCCGGCGGGCAGTATGTCTTCCTGCGCGTCGCCTACGGTCCCATGTTCGGCTTCCTGTTCGGCTGGTCGCTCTTCCTGGTGGTGCAGACGGGAACCATCGCGGCTGTGGCCGTGGCGTTTGCCAAGTTCCTGGGCGTCTTCTGGCCGGCGATCTCGGCCGAGAACCACCCGCTGTTCCGGCCGGTCATCCTCGGTGGCTACGCGGTGAGCCTGTCCACCCAGCAGATGGTGGCACTGGTGCTGATCGTGCTTCTGACGGCCGCGAACACGCGTGGCCTGAAGCTTGGAACGGTGATTCAGAATTCCTTCACCTTTGCGAAGACCGCGGCACTGACCGCGCTGATCGTGATCGGCTTGACCCTGGGCTGGAGTATGAAGGCGGCTGCGTTCACCTCCTGGTGGTGGAACGCGCCAGCGAACGGCTGGAGCTCGCAGGCGGCCTACGACGGCCGGTTGCCGCTCGAGGGGACGCCTGCGCTCGTGTTCCTGCTGGGCATGGCCATGATCGGGCCGCTCTTTTCGCAATCGGCCTGGAACAACGTCACCTTCACCGGTGGCGAGACGCGTGATCCGGGCAAGACGCTGCCACGCGCCCTGTTCCTGGGAACGGCCAGCGTCGTGGTGCTCTATCTGCTGGCCAACGTCGCGTACCTCGTCTCGCTCCCCTTCGGCGAGATCCAGCATGCGCCCCAGGACCGGGTGGGAACCGCGGCGATGGAGGCCGCGCTGGGGTCGGGCGCGCGCTACGCCATGGCCGGGGCGATTCTCGTTTCCACGTTCGGGTGCGTGAACGGATTGGTCCTGGCGGGCGCCCGCGTCTACTACGCGATGGCCCGCGACGGCCTCTTCTTCCGGAGAGTGGGCACCACGAATTCCCGTCATGTACCCTCGGCCGCACTCGCCGCCCAGGGCCTCTGGGCGGCCTTGCTCGTGCTCCCGGTCACCGTCACCATCGACCCGGGCACGCAGGCGATCAAGTACGGCAACCTCTACAGCGACCTGCTCCAGTACATCATCCCCGTGGATGTCGCGTTCTACATGCTCATGGTCGGGGCGGTGATTCTTCTCAGAATCAAGGCGCCCCTGCTCCAGCGGCCCTACCGGACCTTCGCCTACCCGATTCCCGCTCTCATCTACATCACCCTGGCCGTGCTCCTGGTGGTGGACTTCATCTACCTCAATTTCAAGACCTCGGGGATCGGCTTTCTCATCGTGCTGGCGGGTGTTCCGGTCTATCTGGCCTGGGAGCGGATCGGTGCCCGAAACGCGCGCGAAGCCCGTCCCCGGACTTCGCCAGGAGCGTCCTGACCGACGCCCGTGCGCTGGAACCGGCTGACCGAGGCCTCCCGGCGCGATATGCCGGTCGAGACTCGGGCCGGGCGTGTCTCCCTGCCGGGTCTGAATCACGGGTCCACCGCGGCGACTTGACCGCTCGGTCGGCGTCTCCGCCGTCCAACCGTATTCGTCAGCGTGCTTCGGTGGACATCCTTCCTTTTTCCGTCCTTCCTCTGGCCCTTGCTGCCTCCTCTCCACCTCTGGCCACTTTCCCCCGCTCCATTCGCCTCCTGCCCGAGGCGCGTGATCGATTGGGTTCCTTCTGGCCGGCAGTTTCGCTCCGCAACGCCCGCATCTTCTTTGCCACTATCAACTTGCATCGCCAGATCATTGGCTTCGTTCAAGATACTCTGAGAAACTCGTGAAGAACCACCCGTAGGGTGGGTCAGCGCAGCGCAACCCCATAGCGTCCAACTTAAGGATTCCATTCCAGAAGTTCTGGATCCAAAAGGAGTTGGAATAGGCTGGGCCGTTTCTTCCGACGTTTCTTCTGAGCGACGCTGGCGATCGTCGTGGCCATGTCTCTCAAGGTGCGTATGAGCTCGTCGATGTTATCCAACGCTCGGGTCAGGGATTCCATCCAGTTCCGGATGACGCGGGCCGCTTTCCAGTGGCTGCGGCGGGGATCGGCCGCGTTCGCGGTCAGGAGCAGCCAATGCTGAAGCACCACGCCGATCAGTTTCGCCCAGAACAACGCCAGGCGTTCCATGCTGGTCCAGTGTGCACGCGACTCGGCGAGGTGGTTGTGAGATTTCCAAAGTTTGAACAGCAGTTCGATTTGCCAGCGCGTCCGATACAGGACCACGACCTCTTTCCACGTCAGAAGTGCGGCCAGGCAGTTGGTCAGGAAAATCGTCCAGTCGCACAAGTCCAGATGTTCTTGCGTGGGCACGCGGCCGTGTTTTTGAGCCTTTTCGTAGGCCGCTTGCCGACGTCGGTTCGCCACCTCCGGAGGCACTCGCAAGGCGATCAACCGACATCCCAGACGCTCCGCCGCGCCCACCGCGATCGACACGTCGACCGGCATGCCGGCGGGTTGCCGTCGGAGAAACGCCAGCATCTCCCATCGCCGCCCCTCCGCGTCGAAAACGGCCGTGCCGTGTTGCCAACGCGAAATCCAATAAGCTCCTTGCGCGCCGATGGATCGGAACCGCTCCAGGCAAAAGTATCCCAGGTCGCGGAGCGTCAGCGATCCGGAGGCCACTGGTGCGTCCACGTCCACGCTCGTGGCGTCGCTGTGACGACCGGGATGGACCTCCAACTTCTCCAACTGACCGCGGCGCAGTTCCCACGCCACCTGAATTTTCACCGCTGCCTTACCACTGCCCGTTTTGCCACCGCAGCCGGGAAATTCCGCCTCGAATTCGTCGGGCAAGGTCACCGTGGTGCTGTCGGCGATCACGACGGCGGTGAACTTGTCCAGCAGCGCCACGCCGGCCGCCGACGCCTCCACGACGGACTCCAACACGTGTTCCAAACCCGCGCGAAGTGCGCGACGAGCTTCTCCGAGAACCGCTTTTCGATCGCCTCGGCAGTCACGTTCACACCCAGCAGTGCCGCCGTCGCGACGAAGTCGTTGGTATGGGGGCGAGGCGTCTTCATCACAGTCAGAACCATGGTCTTGAGCAGCGACGCGCCCGAGAATTTTCGTTGCCGCCGGATCACGCCCGTCGCACGACCGATCTCGTCGAGTTTCGAACCCAAGCTCGATTGCAACAACACGGCCACCTTGTTTATGATCCCCAACGGAAGCTCCTTCTTCCAGGACGCGCTTGCTCGATACAACGCGAACTGGATTAAGGACTTCCTTTCTTTTTTTCTAGGCCAAATTCCTTAAGTTGGACGCTATGGGGTCAGCGCAGTGCAACCCACCGTCTTGCAGACCTTTACGTGCGGCGAGATGCCCCCGCTCGACGACATTCCGGGACCATCCCCTTCGTTCCGGCCATTGCGCGATTCATCGTGTGGTTGACGTGCGTCCGGCTCGGGCGCGGGGCCGACCTGCGGCTCATGGACAACCGGCATGGGGAGGCGGTCGGCTTCGTTGTTGTTGTCGGCGCCGAGCTCGGCTTTTTGCAGCTTCGACAGCGTGGTCAGCGTACGCAGCAGCTCCCGGGTCAGCGCACCCTGGTGCCGCCGCAGGACCGCAAGGGCCTTGCTGGCGGCGAAGACCGCGCGGTCGGGCTCGGCGTCGGCTTCCATCTGCTCCAGGTCCTCGTGCTCGCCGAGCCTTGCTTCCAGCCGGTGGATCGCCTCGTCCACGATCGAGCTGAGGACCTCCCAGCCCTCTTTCGCGTTCGCCGGCGGGCGCAACAGCGCCGCCACGGCATCGCGCCGCTGAAGTAAGGGCCGGAGCTGGCTTTCATGTTGCGGAACAGCTCCCAGAGCTCGCGGCCCTGACCCGGGTCGATCGCGTCGACGGCCTGGAATACGCGGTTGGCGGCCGGGTCGATCATGCCTTCCAGGAAGCTCTTGCCCATGAGCCGCAGGAACCGGTAGTGGTCGGTCTCGCTCCAGGCGGCCCGCACGTCGATGAGGTTGCGGAACTCGGACCACCGCGCCAGCAGCCAGCGGCAGCCCTCGGGGAGCTGCTCGAGCCGGGCGAGGAAGACGGCGGGCATGTCCTCGTAGTACTCGGCTTTGCCGAACCGCTCGCGCGGGTCGAGGGTATCCAGCAGCTCGCGGCCCAGGATGTGGGCCTGCTTCAGCCGCGTGGCCTCGTCGCGGTCGCGCTGGCGGTGCACGCGAGCCGCGAGGTAAGCCGTCTCGGCCCGCTCGGCGCGGTCGATCTGCCAGTCGATGCGCGCCGCATGGCCGACCAGGGTGCGTTCGACGTCGTTGCGCGGCACGAGTTCGAACGTCCACTGCAAGATCCGCTCGGCGAGCTCCTTGGGATCTTCCTGGGGCAGGACGGGAATGGCGATGCGGGCGTTGGCGCCATGCCTCAGCGCGTTGAGCCGTGCGCGGGCCTTGCCCTGGTCGCTCTTCGGCCCCGTGCTTTTTGCGGCGTTGCGGCGATTGGCCGCGATCTGGGCTGTACTGGCCACGGTGTTGCTTTCTTTATTGGTGGTGCAGGACTTCTGTGCGGTGCGCAGAGCGGCCCTGGCCGGCGGTTCACCTGAGGAGCGGCGCGGGGAGCGACCTCCTCGGCGAGCCGCGGCCGATGCGCCGGGATCTGCCGTCTATCTATGAGGATCCGACCGAAACTGCCAAAAAACGGAGGAATCTGGGGGAATTTTTGATTTTCCCCCTCAGCCGTCGGGCAGGTGTATTCGTACGGCAGGCGATGCTTGCGTGCCGGGGCGTGCACCTGGCCTGCGATAGGATGTCTTGCAGTCGCTCCATCCGGTGCGATGTGGACATCGCCGCGTCGGTTTCCGCCCGAGCCCGTGCCGCGGATTGGTGCGTCGTCGCCGCGCTGGACACACCCGCCACACCTGGAGCCCGCGACGCACGACACCGTGCGCGAGCGTGATGGACTCTGCGGGCATCGTCCCAGGACGTCGTACGGCGTGTGCGGTTCGGCGCACGCAAGGCCCTGACAGCCGGTGGGTTGCGCTACGCTGACCCACCTTACGGTCGGCGCACCAAGGCCATTCTGGGACGATGCCACTCTGCGGCGCATGGCCACGTGCGTGAGCACGTGGTTTTCACGTGCGCAGCCCCCAACCTCGGGCGTGAGCCCGACCAGAACCCAGATGCCAGCCCGATCAGCCCCGGCCGTGAGGGCGACGGCTCGGGCAGGCGACTCAGATTCCGGCTGACCTCGATCACCACGACACTCAGGAGAGCGAGTACGCCAGGCCGATGGCGACGATGAGGGTGATGATGACGAGGATGACGATGATGTGGCCGGCGGAGGGTTCGGCCAGGAAGTCGCCGATCTGCTCTCCCAGCCGCTCGAGCCAGTGCTCCATCGCCGTGGGTGCTTCGGCCGCGGGGTCCTGCGCGCGCTCCTCGGCCAGAGATCGTTTCAGTTGGATCACTTCCTTGCGATATTCCTGCTGCACGCGCCGGCCCGTCTCGACGCCGTCCTGCTCGAGGTTCCTGCGGTGCGAGTCAAGCTGCGTCACGGTCGGACGCGGGCTCTCATCCACGGCGAGGCGAGACGGTGCCGAGGGCTCGGAGGCGGATTCCCGCCTGGACTGAAGGGCCGATTCGATCAGGTTCCAGTCGAGCGGTTTCTCCGCGTCCGCGTGCACCGGGGAGGCCAGGGCGCGAATGGGCCGGCCGGCCTGGCCGGTCCGCGCACCACGGTTGCGCCGCTCGGAGAGCGGCAGCAGCATCTCGAGTTCCTCGGCCACCTCGTCGGCCGAGGCGAAGCGATCCTCGGGCCGCAGCGAGAGCAGGCCGTCCACCAGGGCGACCAGCGGCACGGGCAGGTTCTTGCGGATGTCCGAGATCGGCACATGCGGCTCTTGCATCCGCATGACCATGCGGTCCATCTTGTTGGTCCCGGGAAAGGCGAAGGTTCCCGTGAGCAGCCGGTACATGGCACAGCCGAGGCTGAACAGGTCGGTCCGGGCGTCGATGGGCTGCCCGGAGAGCTGTTCGGGCGACATGTAGTCGCTGGTTCCCACCACGAAGCCCTCGTCGGTGTCGTGCGGGCTCACGCCCTCGCTGGAAACGCCCACGAACGCACCCAGGCCAAGGTCGAGAACCTTCACAACCCCGGTCTTGTCCAGAAACAGGTTGGTGGGCTTGATATCGCGGTGTACGACTCCGCGCTCGTGCGCGTGGGCCAGTCCGCGCGCGGCCTGAGCCATGTAATCGACGACCTCCAGCACGGGCAGTACGCTCCTGCGGCGCAGCACTCGTTCCAGGTCGTCCCCCTCCAGGTACTCCATGACAATGTACGGCGACCCCTCGTGCTCGTCGGCGTCGAAGGCACGGACCACGTTGGGGTGGTCGAGCATGCCGACGATCTTCATCTCGCGGAAGAACCGTTGCACCGAGTGCCTGGAGGTCGCGCACACGGGCAGTACCACCTTGAGCGCCACCAGGCGATCCATCAGTCGATGCCGGGCCTTGAACACGCGCCCCATGGCCCCCACTCCCAGGCGGTCCACCAGCAGGTACCGGCCGAAGAGCAGGCTCTGGGCCTTGCCGACCAGCAGCCGATGGGCCTGGAACTCGCTCAGGCTGCCGCGCTCGACGAGCCACTGGGCCAGTGCCGCCGAATCGTCAGCGCCGAGCTCACCCGGCAGCGCGCCGCGCACCTCTTGAAGGGCTGCCTCCGAGAGGATGCCCGCACTTTCCAGGCTAGCCAGAAAGTCCTCCGTCGAGGGCCTACCAGCGCCGGCTTGAGAATCGTTCGGCACTGCGAGATGACTCCGGGAATCACACCGCTCGCTCACGCCCACGCGAGGCCTGACAATCCTTCAGGCAAGTTCCTCAACTTGCGTGTGACACTCCATCATGAGCGACGCTATCCCGCGGTGCCAGTGAAACTTCGTGCATTCCACAAGAGAGTCGACAAGTTCTTGGCCCGCGGGACGGACGCAGAGCTGTCTGAACTCATTCTGGGATGAAATTCTGTTAATGTTCTGGCATTCGGGCGTGCGTGGCATCCCGCGCCGCGAGGTGAAGGCTGCTCCGCTCGGATCACCCTGGTCCGTCCCCGTAGCGGATGATCCGGCCGCTGGGTTAGTCTGAGGACGCCGGAATCGGACCCGGTGCGCCCGGACGCGTGGAAACGTGAGGCGGAACGCGACAAGGAACAGGCTTCGGTCAAGAATACAGGATCTGTCGATGAGTAATAGAATTCATCCAATGATGGTTGCTTGCGTGGCCGGGCTTGCGAGCCTGTGGGCCGAACCCCGGCCAGCGCGTGCGGGGGGAGATGAGGCGCGGGGTTCCGGCGCGGTGCTCACGGGCAAGCAAGCGCTGGGCGACTGGACCAGCGACGGGCCCGGCGTGCGCCGCAAGATCACGCTGGCGGACCTGGCGGCCCCGTATGACACGCCTTCGGCGAACAACTTTCCGCGCGTGGTCAGTCAGCCGCAGGGAGCCTGGCCCAAGGCGCCGGAGGGCTTCACGGTGACGCGGTTCGCCAGCAAGCTGGTCGAGCCGAGGGTGATTGTGCGGGCGCCGAACGGCGATATCTTCGTGGCCGAGAGCCGCGCCGGCCGGCTCCACGTTTTCCGCGATGCGGATGGCGACGGCAATCCCGAGCTGAGCGAGGTATTCACTGGCGGACTGGAGCGGCCCTTCGGCATCGCCTTCTATCCGCCGGGACCCGAACCGCGGTTCGTGTACGTCGGCAATACCGGCTCGGTCGTGCGTCTGCCCTACCAGAACGGCGATACCAGGGCACGCGGCAAGCCGGAGCTGATCGTGGGCAACATCCCGACCGGCCGCGAGCAGGTGGGCGGGGGCGGGCACTGGACGCGTGACCTGCAATTCTCGGCCGACGGCAAGACTCTGTACGTCGCGGTCGGTTCACGGTCGAACGTGGATGACGACGCCGCAGAGAACCGCCGCGCCATGATTTTGGCGTTCGATCCCGACGGCAAGAACGAGCGCGTCTTCGCCTCGGGAATTCGCAACCCCGTCGGCCTGGCGATTCATCCTGTGACCGGACAGCTCTGGACGTCGGCCAACGAGCGCGACGGCCTGGGCGACCACCTCGTGCCGGATTACATCACGCACGTCGAGGAGGGCGGTTTCTATGGGTGGCCCTGGTATTACCTGGGCAGCCACCAGGACCCCCGGCACGAGGGCAAGCACCCGGAGCTCAAGGACAGGGTCATCGTACCCGACGTGCTGGTCCAGTCGCACTCGGCCTCGCTCGATATGACCTTCTATGACGGCACGCAGTTCCCGGCCGAGTACCGGCTGGACGCCTTCGCGGCCGAGCACGGCTCGTGGAACCGCGCGCGGCGAACCGGCTACAAGGTGATTCGCGTACCGATGAAGGACGGCAAGGCCACGGGCGAGTACGAGGATTTCCTCGTCGGTTTCGTCACCAGGGAAGGCAACGTCTGGGGCCGGCCGGTCGGCGTGGCCGTCGCCGCCGACGGGGCGCTGCTGGTCACCGACGACGGCTCAGGCAGTGTCTGGCGAGTCAGCTACACGGGGCGAAAAGACTGACCCATCTCGTCCCTTATTACCAGGGGGGCGGCCAGGGCACATTGCTTGCAAGGAGCGGAGCCGGACGATCGCAACATCGGGAGCGCAGACCGGCTGTACGGCTCCCGCCCTGGCGTCCGTACCCCGGGGCCGCCTCTCCCGGGCACCCGCTTTCCGGACGTCTCAAATGCACCGCGGCGAGCTCTCCATGATCGGCATCCTCAGGCAATGGCGCTTCTGGGTCCTGGCCCTGCTGCTGATTGGCCCGGTGCTGGCCTATGTGGGGTTCGGCACGATCTGGCTCTGGAACCACGGCTGGCTGCTCCACGCCGCGCTCGGCTGGATCATCGCCGGCACCGTGTTCTCGATCCTGGCGGCGCGGTGGACGCGGGATGCGCACGCGATCATGCCTCCTCTGGACTGGGATTCCCCGACCACCTTCTCCCCGCGCGACCGTGAGGCATGGAAGATTGTCGAGAACGAATCGGATGCCGGCGATGCGCTGGAGATGGAAGCCCTGATCGAGCCCGAGACCTACATCGGCACCGGCCGCAGACTGCTGCGCAGGCTGGCCGAGTTCTATCATCCGGCCGCCGCCAATCCGCTCGATGAAGTGCCCCTGATCGAGCTCTTGACGGCACTGGAGCTGGCCGCCGAAGACCTGTCCCGCCTGTCGCGGCAGGTTCCCGGAGGCGATCTGATCACGCTCTCGCACTGGCGCAAGGCCGTCAAGCTAAGCGGCTACATCTCGCGCGCAATGATCTTTATGCCATGATCTCGCCGATCTTGAACCCGCTCTCCGGACTGGCGCGTCTGGGCACTCGTGAGCTGCTCATGAAGCCGGCCTGGAAGAACATGCAGCAGAACGTGCTGCGCTGGTTCTACCAGGCCTACGTGAACCGGCTGGGACTGCACCTGGTCGAGCTCATGAGCGGCCGGCTGGCGATCGGCTCGGAGCGGTATCGCCGGCTTACCCGGCGTACGGCCTGGGATTCGAGCACCCTGGCGCCGGACCAGGAACCGCTTACGGCCGCCATCATCGGCGCGCGCGGCGCTGGCAAGACCCGGCTCATCGAGACCCTGCACCAGGTGTTCACGGGCGATCCCAAGCTGATCGCGGCGCGGTTCGAGGGGTTGGGCCTGGACCCGGACCTGACCGCGCGGCTGCGCTCGGTGCGCTGGGTCGAGGTTCCGGGATATCCGCCATCCTCCGACAAGTCGTCACGGCGCGACCGGTCGGTCACACAGGCGGCCGTCACCGCGGCCGTCGACTGTGACCTTCTGATCCTGGTGGTCGACGGCCGCAAGGGTCTGCAACCGGCCGACGTGGCCGTGGCGCAGGCCTGGGACCGGCACTTCATCGAGCACCCCAACCGCGAATCTCCACCGGCCCTGGTGGTGATCACCGGCGTGGACCGTCCCGAGTTCGGCCCCGTCTGGTCGCCGCCGTACGACTGGACGACCGGCCAGGGCACGCGTGAGACCGCCATCCGCGCACTCTTCGACTCGATACGCTCCACCCTGCCGCCCGCCTTCGCCACATCCACGGCGGCCGGTCTTGCCGGTGAGACGCCGTTCGGCGTGGCCGAACACGTCCTGCCCGCGCTCGCGGCGCTGCTGCACCGGGCGGAGCGGGCCGCACTCATCCGCCAGCTTCATCGGCTTTCGGAACGCTCCAAGGTCGGGCGGGTCATCGGCCAGATCGGCACTCAAGGCCGCCAGGTCTGGTCCAACTTGCGCTCCCGGCACAAGTCGAAGCGCCAGGTGAGCTGAACACCCCGGGTCGCCAGGGCCGAAGAATCTCGCCCGGATTTCCCGGCTCGGCACCGCTTTTGCCTGGTGGTTCTCTCCTTTCGAACCGGCGCGGTGGACGCCGCAGATCTGCCAGGTTGTTCTACGAGCCAACAGGGATCTTCACATGAGCATAGGACCGGGCGGAATGTTCGGCGGCGGGCGCGGCTGGTATCAGCCCCAGGGTGCTTACGGGGCGTATCCGGGCTGCGGTTGCAGTGGAATCGTCATGATCATGGCCGGCATGCTGCTGGTGCTCGCCGGGCTCATGCGCGGCTGCAACATGTGAATCGCACTGCTCAGTGGGCGGGAGCGGTTTCCCATCCGGAACGGGTTTCGTCTCAACGTATCGAAAGGGATGGCCATGCGAGCACTCTCCGGGGCGATCATCAGCGCAGGCGCCCTGATCGGGCTGGGTCTTTCGGCCCTGGGGCTGGGCACGCGCTACCAGAACCTGGCAGCCAGCAATCCGGCCGAGATCACGTATCTGAAGTGGGTCCAGCTGGACACGCCGATGATGCTGATCATCGTGGTCTTGCTGAGCAGTTTGATCGTGGGCCTGGGCACCGCGTTCCTGGGACTGGCGTATCACCACGAGCGCAGGCATTTCGAGCGGAACCGCGGCCCGCTGGAGACCATCTCACCCTCCGGCCGTTGACGGCTCCCCGGTGCGTCTCCCTCGCGCCTCTCTGTTGTCGTGTCCTATCCGTCTCTCGTTCGTCTCTCGTTGAAGCATCGCCGGGACAGCCGTACGCCGGGTGTTCCTTAACCACGAAGGGAAATCGCATCATGCTGAGATGGGCCATCGCGTTCGCCATTCTTGCCTTGATCGCCGGAGTGCTGGGCTTCGTCGGCCTTCAGGGTGATCTGGCGTATATTGCCAAGATCCTGCTCTTCGTGTTCCTGGTGCTCTTTGTCGTCTCGCTCGTGTTCGGCCGCGGCAGCCCTGCCGTCTAGACGGCCAGCAGCAAAACCTGGCGTGCAAATCCACCTGCGCCTTTCCTGAGGAATGGCGCAGGTTTCTTTTTGCGCCATGCGGGCCGGCACTGGAAGCGGCGGATTCGCTTCGAATGGTCGCGAAGCGAGGCCTGCTTGCGTATCGAGCGCCATGCCTGGGCTCTGGCCCGGGGGAAGCGCCTGAGCCGATCGGGTCTTGCGGGGATTCCAGGCTTGGATTACGATTCCCGCTCGCCGGATGCGTGACCACACCACGGGGAAGGAGGCCCCATTGCGATGAGCACCACCAGGAACTCTGGCGAGTCTTGCCTTCTGCGGACGCCGACTTGCCCGTGGAACCAGCTCCTCGAACCGTCGCCGCGATGTGCTTGCTGGCCCTGGCCCTGGTGGTTATGACGCGCCTGCCGGTGGCCCGCTGGCGTCCCCTGGAGAGCGACGAGTTCGGGTTCCTGGCGCAGGTCCGCCAGCACTGGTTCCCTATGCACCATACCCTCTTCCTCACGGCCGGCCGGCTGACGGGGTTGCTCACCGCCGACCCCTACTTCGGCTTCGTGGCCCTCGACATGGCGACGAGCGCTCTGGCGCTCGTGTCCCTCTGGTGGTGGCTGCGGGCGCTGGTTGCGCCCTCCGCGGCCGCCTGGGGCACGCTGGTGGTGGCCCTTGCGCCGATCTTCTGGGGGTACGGTGCCATCGCCGGCAACTACACCGTCATCCTCGCCGCGGGTGCTTTCTTGCTCGGGGTGGCGTGGCGCACCTGGAATGAGCCGAAGCCCTGGCATCCGATCGCGGCCGCCGTCGTGCTCGGGCTGGGTACCGGGTACCGGCAAGACATCGGCACGCTCTGGCTGCCCGTCTTCCTGACCATTCTCTGGAAGCACCGCTGGCGCAGGGCCCTGCTCGCGGGCCTTGTTTTCACCACCATCAACCTGGCGTGGCTGCTGCCCATGCTGTACGAGGCGGGCGGCTGGGCGCGCTATCGCGCCGCAACCTCGGAATTCGCCTACCACGCGGGGTACCTGAACTCGGTCTGGAACCTTGGCCTGGTGGACGCCCCCTTTCGCTACTCCGTCAAGCTGGGCATGGCCTTGCTCTGGACGCTCGGCCCATGCCTCTTCTTTGTACCGCGGGGCATGCTCCGGCTCCGCCAGCGGATGGGTGGGTCGTCCCTGCTCGCCTTGCTCCTCGTGAGCATGCTTCCCCCGCTGGCCTCGCACCTGCTTGTGCACTTCGGTGTTCCGGGCTACGCGTTTCATTACGTACCGGCGCTGCTGGCCCTGAGCGTGCTGGGAATTGGCGGAGCCCGCCCTGCCCTGGATGCGAGCGGCTCTTCTGGATCGCGCCGCTTTTCGAAGGGGCTGCTCCACGCCTGGCCGCGGCCTCGGCCGTGCTCGCCACCCTGTTCCTTTTCTATCCCACCGACTACGATCGCCCTGGCTGGCGCGGGGGTTTCGATCAATCATTCGCGCGGATGACGCGCATCGGCCTGCGCACCCCGCTGCCGGATCACCAGCCCGCCCTCTGGCGGACGGCCAACTCGCACGCGGCGCTTCATGACGCGTCCCGCACACGCTGAACGCTGCCTTGCCGCAACGATCGAGAACCTACTCCCGCTTCTGCATGAACGGGACCGGCTGGCCCTTGGGCGTGACGATCCGGGCGCAGAACTCCCAGCCTTCGGAGTTCTGGTAAACCTTGAGCAGAATCGCATTCGTGCCAGCCTTGAGATGGATCGGCACATGGTCCTGGTCCACCTGCAAGGGCCGGGCGACGAACTGCTCGAAGACCTTCTCGCCGTTGACCCAGACCTTTTCGCTGTCGTCCACTCCGAGCAGCAGCATGGCATCCACCGGTTGCGGAAGCTCGATCTCGGCGTAGGCATAGCCGATACACTGGTCGCGGTTGGCGATCGCGGCCCGGAGGTCGATCTTGCCTTGCGAGTCCTGGGATTCCACTGGTTTCCACTGCCTGCGCGTCTTGCCGGCCATGTAGCGCGCCACCACGCTGACGTTCGGCTCGCCCACGTATGCGGTATCCCATCCCTGGTGGTTCTCGCCCAGGTCGAACGGGCCGACGACCCACCAGCGGCCGATGATGCCGAGCAGCGCCATGAGGTCGCTGTCACGCAGGCCGCCGCTCGCGGCACGCCGGCGACTCTCGATGAGGCGCTCGGCCTGGCGGGCGAGAATCTTCTGGATCCTGGCGTGAGACGTGGAATCTCCTCGTTTCTCCTCGGCCACGAGCAGTTCCGTGGCGCCGGGGAGGTCGGAGTCGCCGATCGCCTCGAGCGCGGCGTCGCGCTGGGACGGCTGCCCGGACCGCAAGAGTTGTTCCAGGACCGGTAATACCGTGGACTCGCGGCGTGCCCCCAGAACCGGAATCATGGCCTGCTGCGCCGCGGGAGGCAGGTTGGGGAAAGCCGCGACCAGCGCGGTCGTGACCTCCTTACCTTCGAGCGACCGCAGGGCGTTCATGCCGACCTGGAGCGTGGGTGGTTCGGCGTCGCGCACGGTCGCCAGGACGAGCGGAACGCAGGAGGCATCGCCGACGCGCCCCAGCCCGGCGAGGGCCCCGTCCTGCACGGCTCCCTCGGCGGAGGTGACCAGCTCACGATATCCCGAGAGCGCCGCGAGGCGATGCTCGGGCTGGCGCTCCATGGCATTGAGCAGCCGCAGCAGCCCGTCCTGCGCCTCGACGCGCGTGTCCGCGCCGGCGTTGGCGGCGACGGACCGCACCGCACCGAGCACCGCCGGGTCGCCGGTCCAGGCCAGCGCACGGCTGGCGCAGACCCGGACGCGCGGGTTCGCGTGCGTCGTCAGAGCGACGATCGTCGCGACGCTGTCCTGATCGCGCAGCCGGCCCAGGGAGTTCAGCAGCGCGGCGGTGAAGTCCGGCTCGGCGTCCGCCCTGGCCAGGCGATCGCGCAGGGCGCGGCGACTTGCGGCGGTGCCGATCTCCTCGAGCGCGGCGCGGGCCCGTTCGCGCAGGTCCTTGTCGTCCAGGAGCGCCGCGATCGGGCCGACGTCGCCCTCGGGTGGAACCACGATCGGCAGCAGGCGGAGGCCGCGGAGCTTGATCTCGGCGGGCTGGGCCTGGTCCAGAAGGATCATCAGGTAAGCCGTGGCCTTCACCCTGTCGTCGCCGCGCCCGGCGCCGCGGCTTCGTTGGCAATGTCGGCCAGCACCTGAAAGGCCGCCTCGCGCACCGCCGGAGTGTCCGCGCGCAGGAGTGGCAAGAGCCTGGGAACGGCCGGAACTCCCTCACGCGGCAAAAGCTGCCGGGCCAGCGCTCGGGCATGCTCATTCTCGCCGCTCAGACCCGAGACCAGGTCATCGAGGCGAGTGGCCTGGGCCAGCGCAGGCATGGGGAGCCAGATCAGCACGGGAAAGAGCCAGATTCGGAAGCGGGGTCGCATGCGTCGTTCTCCTTCCCGATCAGAGCTGCCAGGGGTAGCGATACGCGCGTGACAGGTAGCGGTTCGCGGCCTCGTCGCCGGCGAAGGTTTCGGAGTCGCCGTCCCAGACAAGCTTGCGACGGGTCTTCAGCGCGATGCCTGCCAGCAACAGCGGCGTGGTCGAGCGATGCCCCTGCTCGATCTCGGCCGCGGGAGGTCTTCGCGTTCTCATACTCTCGAAGAAGTTATTGTGGTGCGGCGGATGCGCCCAGCTTCGTTCCGGCTCGCCGACGTAGCGGGGAATGCCCAGGCCTTCCGGCAAGACCTCGAACGTGTTGCGATCGACGAGGAGCTGGCCCTCGGTCCCCTGGAACTTGATGCCGTAGGTGTGGCCCATGTACTGGTTCTGGTGCCGTTGCTCCCACGTGACGGTGCAGCCGGGGTACTCCCAGAGCACATCGACATTCTCGTAGTTCTCCGAGCCGGCCTTGCCGCGGTAGCTGCCGCCGGTAGCCTGCACGCTGAGCGGCCGGTCCTGGCCGATGCCCCAGTGGACGATGTCCATCAGGTGCACGCCCCAGTTGGTGAGCTCACCGCCGCGGGCATAGTCATGGCAGCCCATGAAGCCGAACTGGCGATCGGGCGAGTACGGTTCCCAGGGCGCGGGGCCGAGCCACAGGTCCCAGTCGAGCCCATCGGGAACGGGAGCCGAACCGAAGCCCACGCGCTGGCCGTTGACGCCGATCCAGCAGGTCGCCGAGGTGATCCGGCCCAGCCTGCCGGAATGGACAAGCTTGATGGCCTCCTGGAAGATGGTCATCGACCTTTGCTGGGTGCCAAGCTGCACGATCCGGCCATAGCGCCGGGCCGCGTTGACCATGGCCCGGCCCTCGGCGACCGTTGGCGAGGCCGGCTTCTCCACATAGACGTCCTTCCCGGCCTGGCAGCCAAGGATCGCCATGAGCGGGTGCCAGTGGTCGGGCGTCGGCGCGAAGATGGCGTCGATATCGCCCCGGTCGAGCACGCGGCGGAAGTCCTGGTAGCCGTCGGGCGCCTTCCCGGAGAACTTCTTGACCACGGCGATGCCATTTTCATAGCGCGGTCGGAAGCAATCACAGACGGCCGCGACCTCGCAGTGCGGGTTCACCGCGAGCGCCTCGAGGTGCCGCGTGCCCATGCCTCCGCAGCCGATCAGGGCCAGGCGAATGCGGTCGTTCGCGCCCGGTCGCGCCGCCCGGGCGATCCCCGGGGCGATGACGGTCCCACCTGCCGCGATCACGGCGCCGGTCGCGCCCACTCTCAGGGCCTGGCGTCGGCTCATTCTGGTCTTCGAGCTCATTCTCCCCTCCCGGCGGGTTGCCGCCATGTGCCAGGGTAGAGGCGACTTCGCGCCCGATCAAGGGCCTGTCGGCTGAGCCCGTATCGCGTCATCGCTCGCCGGAGCTCTCAACGTGACCGCCACAAAGTTCAGCGAACCCGTTTGCGTAGCCTGATGCGTCACTTCGCGTTACAGTGGGGCCAGGAAAATCATCCCCCGAGGAAACGCTCATGGCGAGTCTGCCGCAACGGTCGCCCGCACTTCCACCGAACCAGGAATGGAGAGAGATCCTCGAAGATCTGCTGCCGCGCCAGGGCCATTGGCTCCTAAATAGCTCCTCGCCTCTTGGAATGTGGGCCAGCCGCCCTCGGCTGGCTCAGGACGGCCGAGGGCGGCCGTTCCACACTTTCCCTCTTTGGGAAGCTGTTTAGTCACAGAGATCTTCGACGCAGACTGAAGCCAGCCTGCGATCGCTTGGTGCGCCAGCCGATTCATGGCTGCCAGTTTGCCGGTGGAACGGGGCGACTCGTGGGAATCTGCTCCCACGGCCGCTCGGCGGCGTTCTGGAACACTTGCCGCATGTGGTCGTGCCAGGCCGCGATCCTCAGCATGTCCAGATTGCCCCGAGCATTCAACCTGTATTCCATGCCCACGGCCGCATGACGGGAGGCAATCTCGCCGCATCGATACCTCCGTTCCGACCAGTTGTAGCACCACGCCATCAGGAGGGCGAGGACAGCCACCGCGATCATCGAGGATCGCAAGCCAATCCGCACACGGGGAGGTTTCATCGCAAAGACCCGCCGGTTTCGGAGAGAGCGAACCGTCCATTCGAGTCGCATTCCTCCCTCGATCATAAACTCGCTGAGATGCGGCTGCGAGCATTCTCGAAAGAGTTCCTCGCTCCGTCGCTCCGGCCAAAGCCCGTCGACCGGCATTGACCGCGGCGGAGGTAAACACCGCCCGGACCTCCGGTTGCCGTCTCCAGCGGCGCGGTGCGGTCACCCGCTCTTGAACCTGCCGGATGTTTGCGCGCGATCAGGGGCTTTTCCCACCGAGAGTGCATTCGAGGTCGAACCAGAAAGCATCGGGGCTGAGCGGTCCGGGCATCTTGCCAACGATTTTCTTGTCGGTCAGTTCCAGCTTCAGGCTCTCGGGCGCCGTGAACAGGTCGAAATCCGTGTCCAGCAGGATCCGGCGGTTCAACCCTGCCGCCTGCGGTCCCGGGAAGTACAGGAATACGCGGCCCGTGCCTCGCTCTTGCATCATCTGGCCACGGAACACACGCTTCACGCCTGGCTGATTCACGGCCTGCAAGGTCGCCGTGACCCCGAGCGATCTGGGGTTGAATGCGTTGATCTCAAGCGTGCACGGGAAGGATTTGTGTGTCAGTACCGCGAGCTTTCCCAGACGGTCCTGGGTAAGCTGGCCGTAGCGCATGGGCGGACCATACGGCATGCGGAACGTCCATTTGCCCTGAAACACGGTGCCCGTTGCCAGCCGGGAAGCGACCGTCTCGATTTCTGGGTTTCGTTCTTGCAAGAGCTGGACAGGGTCGTCGATCAGGAGGTGAGCGAGGCGGGCGAGCTCGGAGTCCGGGGCGACAAACGTCAGCACACGCTTCGCGGTGCGGACTTCCCAGAAGTCATCTGGCAGCTTCAACTCGGATTTCCGGACCCCTTTGCGCACCTCGAGCGAGAGCTGGTTGCTGGCCAGCCGGAGGGCGACGCCAAGCTCCCAGCGGGCCCCCGCGAGTGCCTGATCGGGGAAGGGGAAGTCACGCGCGGGATGATGGGCCTCTGCCGACCAGACCGACGCCCGCACCGCGACCAGCCCGCCCAGACCAGCCCGCCACTCGGACTCCGCCGTGAGCAAGTCTCCTTTTTCCCTTGTGTGTAGGGGATCGGCGTTGATCGGCCGCGACTTGCCGGCTTCACCGGACTCGTAGTTTCGCCAGACAAACACGGGCAGGCGAAGCTCCTCACCCGCTTGCCACTCGGGAATCAAGTAGGCCTGGAACGTTGACGGGTCTGGCGCGGTCGAAAAATGAAGCAGGTCGAGGACAAGCGTCACGTTCGTGAGAGTCCGGCCGCTGCTGTTGGCGACGACGAATTCCCCTCTTGGTTTCTTGCGGGCCGCGTCGGGAGCCATGATCCGGAACTGAATCAGGTCAACGCTCTGCGGGCTTCCGCTGTAGACTTCGGGCAGTCGACCAGCGATCGTTTTCCAGCAATCGAGCCGGGCCGTCTCGAGGGCCAGGGCCGTCGCCCCGAGCTTTCGCGCCGGGGCGGTCTCCTGGAGCCGCCTGTACCGATTCCAGGCACTTTCATAAGCACTGCGATTGTTAGACTCCTGTTGCCTTCTTCTCTCTGCATGCTCTTCGGGTGTGTCGCCTTGCACAGCTCCGGGATCATAGGACGTCGAGACTGTGGAAGCCTCGGCGGTTCGCCTCGCCTCCTCCAGCTCCTCGTCGATCATCTAGCACGCGTCGACGGTCTCCTGCTGACCGGCTTCGAGCCGGGCCACGGCTTGCATCACGACCACGTCTCGAGCACCCTTGAGCTTCGGGATCGCGGCGATGATCTCCTTCGTCATCGGAACGCCATTGGCCAGAAGGGGACCCGGCCGCCTGGGGCGTGTGAGATTGGACCCGGCAGAGTCGATGGCGAAGACGGCTCCGCCTTTCCCGCGATGGATATTCGACAGCAAGCTCGCGAGCTGGATGTAATCGGCAGACGGTCTGGATGGCGGCTGAGACGCGGCCTGGGGCACCGGGGCCTGAGGCGGCGCCTGTGCGGGAGCCGGGGCCGCAGCGGGCCTGTTCGCAGCGACCTGCACCGACGGTGCGGCCTTCCTGGGAACCGGAGCGGGACGGGCCGGCGGTGGCGCCGCTCTGGCAACGGGCGGGTTCAAGGGCTGCTCGTTCACTCCCTCCTGCACCTGGGTGATGTCCGGCATGAGCATCCAGGCCGCGGGGATGGTGACGGCGACCGTCAGCACGGCCGCCCCGGCGCCGAGCCAGATCCGGGGCGAGCCAGGCCAGCGCCGAACGCCCGGCGCGGCCGTTTCGATGGGCACAGGTTGGGGAGCGGATTGGGGCTGTGCGTGGTCGAGGTCAGACGCAGGTGAAGGCTCGACGGGAACGTCCGAACCTGGCGAGGGTGTTTCTACCACGGGCGTGCTCGGTGTCGACCTGGGCGCTGAGAGGAGTCCCTCGATCGCCGAGGCCGGGACCCAGCGCGTCGAGCCCTCCTTCCGCACCAGGTCCCTCGGGCCGATCTTGCCGTCCGCGGCCATCCTCTTCAGCTCGCTCGTCGACATCGGACCAAGGTCGGTGTCGCCCTGGAGCAGGTACCACTGAATCGCCATCGCAACGACTCCCTGGATCGTGCAACGGTGTGCCGCCGGCGAAGATATGCATCACGCAAACCGACGACGATGCCGCTCGGACGAAGTGTGCTCGGACAGTGGCGAAACGGGCTCTCCCGGGGTCAATCCGCCGAGGCCCTGCTGACATGATTCCACGCGGCCG
Organism: uncultured Planctomycetaceae bacterium; assembly: GCA_963833985.1. GTDB lineage: Bacteria > Planctomycetota > Planctomycetia > Isosphaerales > Isosphaeraceae > Aquisphaera. The sequence goes on along the minus strand of CAWIAD010000001.1, from coordinate 1,279,551 downwards.
ATCGGACACCGGATCAACTTACCGTGAACGGAGCAATCTCGCAAGAACCCAACACGTGATGTGTTCGCCTCCCATTCCTGGCGCCCTCAACGGCTCATTCCTGGAACGCGGCGACGCGGAAGCCAAGGACCTTGTCACGAGTTCCAGGAACCCACCCGCCACGGAACGCGGGCCGGCAGAACCCGGCAAAGCACTCCCAGGCGCCGCCACGGCTGACCCTTTTCGTGGCGCGCCGTGCGCCCGGCGGATCAGTGCCTGGGGAAGATTGATAATACGCCACATCGTACCAGTCATCGCACCATTCCCAGACATTCCCCATCATGTCATGAAGACCCCACGGATTGGCACGCTTCTGACCGACCGGCTGAGTGACCTTGCCGGAATTATCGATGTACCACGTATGATCACCAGCGACACGTGGATCGTCCCCAAACGGAAAGAGCGTCGATGTGCCCGCCCGACAGGCGTATTCCCATTCCGCCTCGGCGGGAAGGCGGTAGCCCGTGCCGCCGGCGACAGCGGCCTCATCGCCAGCGATACGGTAGTAGGGCTTCCGGCCGCTCTGCTCGCTCAGCCGGTTGCAGAACGTGGCGGCGTCGATCCAGGAAACCTGCTCGACGGGGAGAGCTTCGGATCCCGTGAAATGGCTCGGGTTTTTGCCCGTCACGGTTTTGTACTGCCCCTGCGTCACCTCGCAAACGCCGAGCAGGAACGGCCGCGTGATCCTCACGAAATGCTGGGGCTGCTCGCCGTTCCACCAGTCGAGAGTTTTGGTGGGCGGATAGAGGTTCATGAGCTGGTTGACCTGGTAGGGGCTTGAGCCCATCCGAAATTCACCCGCCTCGATCCGGACGAATCTCATCCCCATCGGGTTTGTCCACTCTTGTCGTGCCGGCGGCCGTGTACGATCACCTTCCCTTGCGGTGTCCGCAGGCCCGGCCGGCGCACCGGGGAAAACGCTCGAGCCCGTTTCTGGACCGGCGGATGCGTTGCTTCCGTTGCCGGCACCCGTTCTGAAGAGCGCCGCCCACGAGGTCAGCAGTGCCACGAAGAAAAAGCCCGCAGCCAGCGACGGCCAGAACCACCGCGGGCGGCTGGCCGGCTCTGGCGCGGGCGTGTCTTCCGGTTCCACCTCTTCGGGTTCTGTCTCGGCAAGGCCATCTGCCAGCTCGATCGTGCTCGGGCTCCGAGTCGCAGCCGGCGCAGGAGGCTGCTCAGGCGACGCTTCCGGCCTTTCGATCGCGGTCTTGAAGAACGGCTTCAGCGCCTGCGCCACGGCCTTCGGCGTCTGGAAACGCCGTTCCGGTTCCTTGGCCATCATCCTGGCCACGAGCGCGGCGAGCTCCAGCGGCACCGCCGGCCGGGCCAGGTTCAGCGGCGTCGGATTCATCGACTGGTGCGCCTTCAGCAGCTCGTACAGGCTTTTCGCTCGGAACGGCGGGGCGCCTTTCAAGAGGTAATAGAGGGTGCAGCCTAAACTGTAGATGTCCGCGCGGATGTCGGCCTTCTGGGCATCCAGTGACTGCTCGGGTGCCATGAAGTCGGGGGTACCCAGCAACTGGCCTTCTTCGGTCAAGCTGGTATCCTCGTGTCCCTCGCGCGTCGCCTTGGCAAGCCCGAAATCGAGCACCTTCACCACCGGCTTCCGGCCCTCGCGAGCCAGGATCAGGTTGTTCGGCTTGATGTCGCGGTGCACCATCCCTTTCTCGTGAGCGTGCTGAAGACCGAGTGCCGCCTCGTAAACGAACTTGCAGGCGTGGGCAACCGGGAGCGGCCCTTGACTTTTCACGAGCTGCGCCAGGTCGTAGCCCTCGACGTATTCCATGGCGAAGACGAGGCTCTCGCTGGCGCGAAGCGCTGAATACGCAGTGACAATGTTGGCATGGTGCAGCCGGGCGGCCGATCGGATCTCACGCAGGAAGCGGTCCGCGACGCCGGGACGATCAAGCAGATGACCACTGACGACCTTGAGAACCTCTTTCCGCCCCATGAGCCTGTTCTGGGCCAGGTATACGACGCCCATGCCTCCGCGACCCAGTTCGCGGAGAATCTCATAGTCGGGGTGGTTTGCCAGGCCCGGCGGCAGCGTGCTTGCCGGAGGCGTCGCAGGGGTGTTCGCTCCCCGAGCGCTGATGCTTTCCGTGGCGGATGGACCGGGCAAGTACGTGCCCTTCCCCCGCGCGTTTCGCACTCCATCGACAACACTCTCAGCCGTCAGCTCGCCAATCCGTCTCCGACAACCGGGACATCGCATAAGATGGTCGCGGAGAACCTCGATCGCAGCGCCGTCGAGCTTGCCCAGTCCGTAAGACCTCAAGGACTCATCGGTCGGATGTGAGATGGCCCTGGCGTCCATGACCCGAACTCCGGAAGCGCGATACGTGGCCGCCTCTGAAAGGAAAAGTGGATTCCGCTCGCGATCTGTCTCGAAGAACTGAGACTACCAAAATCGAAACCGGCTTCTTGGCCTGAACGCTTGAGAGCCCGAAATCAGGCGAGGAAGTGGCTTCCTGCGGCGCCTGTCTGATTCATGCGACGGCGTTGCCAGGCCGTATCGAACGAGCCGAAGGCTGCCGAGACGCATTCTACGGCAGTTCAGGATCTTGTTCACGCTCATCTGGCGGAGCCAGGTCCGGAGCGACTCTTCGGGCTGCCGATCGAATCGCGCGATCTCGCGAAACAGGACGGGGAGCATCGCCCGGGCCAGGCCGAAGGACCCTTATCCAGGTCCGGGAGTGGACCCAGCCAGCGACGGGTCGGAAGCATGGCCGAGAGCTGGCAAGCGCGGCTGCTGAAGCGATCCGGCGGCCGGCTGCTGGGCCGGTACTACGCATCCAGTCGGGGCCGATTGGAGGAAATCGCCGAGCAACAGGGCCGGCATCATCTGGCGAATCCCAGCGGCTGATCGGCGCGTTGAGCAAGACAGTGGGCCTCGCTCCGCTCGACACCACCCTACCGTCGCGAATCCCAGTGGCTGCTCGGCGCGTTGAGCAACACCGTGAGCCTCGCTCCGCTCGACCTCACCCTACCGTCGCGAATCCCAGCGGCTGCGTTTCGCGGCGCGGCAATGGCGGGATCACCCTGCTGGTCGTCGAGCGCAGCTGGAAACCGCCCTGTCACGCGGGTCGGCTTATTCGGTGGGATTGATTGATCCTGTCTGAAAAACGGTCTTGAAGTCGCGAGGGAAAGTGAGAACAATCGCGAACGGCTCGGGCCGCGACCACGGTCATGCTGCGGCGTTCGACGATGTCCGTTTCCCGCCTTGAGCGAGGATTCCCCATCGAAGTGTTTCCTCCGAAACCTATCGGTAAGGAACGAGGTTGCCGCTCGAACCGGTCCTCCATCGTGAAATGAGACGGCCCTTCGCCGCGTTGCATCTTGACATCGTTTGCGACACGCTCTCGGGGCACCTCGACCGTAGAGAGCGATTCGCCGCCTCAATCGCCTCAAAACCTCCGGCGACCGGCATTGACCCGGCTGGCCTTCCACGTCATCATTCCGGGGCTACCCGGTGCCAGCCCGGATCGCAGGGATGCGCAGCAGGAAGCAGACGACGGGAGATACGGAACCTGGGTCAACGGAGTGGCCCGACATGGCAGCAGCTCACATCGCGATACTGTGCTCCGCGCTCGTGGGGTGGTCGGACATCACCATCTCTCCCAGCCGTGGCGAGCGCGGGCTCGGCCTTTCAGCATGGGGCCGCGGAGATCGACCGCCCCAGCGAGCGGACGCTCGAGACGCTCAAGCGGTATGACCTTGATCGCGCTTACCGCAGGAACGCCAACAACGCGCTGCTGAGCCTGGAGAAGGTGACGCGGAAGCGGCCCGACGCGGAGCTGGTCTACGCCCTGGCCGAGCTTTCCTGGGTGGACGGACTGAAGCAGGACCGCTGGCGCCGCGCCCAGGCGATCGACCGGTTCCTGGACGCCGTCGGCTACGCCCATGACTACCTTTTCGACCCCGATCTCGCCGACGGCCGCGGTCCGACGGACCCGCGCTTCCAGCTCGCTTGCAAGATTTACAATGCGGGGCTGGAGCGGATCATCCGCGCGGCGCAGGCGAAGGACCCGATTGATCCGCAAGGGGCCATCAAGCTCAAGGTGCACGGCCACGAGCAGGTGCTCCAGGTGATGCTCCGCGACTCGCCCTGGTCGCCGGCCGACGTGCACAAGCTGATTCTCTCGTCCGACTTCGAGGTCTCCGGCATGGCGACGAGCCACAACCGGTACGGCCTGGGCGTCCCGCTCATCGGGGTCCGGGTCACCGATCCGAAGCAGGAGGAGCGGGCGGCCCAGGAGCGGTTCTACCCCGACGAGATGGCGTTCCCGCTCACGGCGTTCCTGATGCCGAACTCGCGGCTACGCGATCCCGGCGAGAGCGTGGACGAGGCCCGCAAGTGCACGCTGGAGCTGAAGGACCCGGTGCGCGAACGCGCCGTCGGCCAGCCGCCGAACCTGATCGCGCTCGAGTCCGACCTGACCACGCCGCTGGCGTACATGTGGTCGCGCACCGACCTGGAGAAGTACCGCTGGTCGGGCCTGCTGCGTCCCGAGCGCGCTCTCGCCCGCGCGAACCTGCTGATGATCCGCCCGTACGAACCGGGGAAGATTCCCGTGGTCATGGTGCACGGGCTGATCTCCTCGCCGCTGGCCTGGATTCCCATGCTGAACGAGCTCTCAGCGTGATCCGGCGATCCAGCAGCGTTACCAGTTCTTCCTCTACATGTACCCCACCGGCGTGCCGATCCCCATTGCCGCGGCCAGTCTGCGTGATGCGCTCAGCCAGGCCAAGATGATGTACAACCCGGACGGCCGCGACCCGGCGTTTGACCGCATGGTGCTGCTCGGGCACAGCATGGGAGGCCTGCTCAGCCATTTCATGACGGTCTCCAGCAGCGACCAGCTCTGGAGGCTGTACTCGGACCGCCCGTTCGACGAGATCAACGGGCCCAGGAACGTCCTGGAAGAGCTGCGCAGGCTGCTTGTCTTCGAGCCCCTGCCGTTCGTCAGCCGGGTGGTCTTCCTGGCCACGCCGCACCGCGGGTCCGACCTGTCGCACGGCATGGTCGGGCGCGTCAGCGCGGGGCTGATCAACGACCCGGACTACGTGGCAAAGCTGCTCTACCAGCTTGTGAAGGACAACCCCGACTCTTTCGACCGCCGTCGTTTCCGGCGCTTTCCCACCAGTATCGAGACGCTCGATCCCGGCTCGCCGATTCTCAAGTCGCTGCTGGCCATGAAGCCTGGCGAAGGCGTGGTGTACCACTCCATCATCGGCTCACTGCGCCCTGGCGGCGTGGACAACACCACCGACGGAGTCGTTCCGTACAGGAGCGCCCACCTGGAAAATGCGGCCTCCGAGAAAGTGGTGCGGTCCGATCATGGCGTGCAGAAGGATGGCGAGGCCATCCAGGAAGTGCGCCGGATCCTCTGGGAACATGCCGGGTTGTCACTCCAGACGGCCCGGGCCGGCCGGGCGGGACCCGTACGCGCGCCGGCCAGGACATCCGCCCCTGCTCCAGACGCGGTCCGAGCACTGGCGCCCGCCACGGCCGTCGCCCCCGGGCCCGACCTCATGCCGGCCCTGCCGCGGTAGTCATCGGTCATCCGCGCGGCTCCTCGGTTGCCTTGTCCCCTGGCGGAACGGCGTGCCACAGGCTAAGCTCCGGGAAGGTTCGCGAGCGGGCACGAAGCGGGTGCCGGCGCCGCGAGCGGCGCGATGGGGTGGCGCAATGTCTGCTTACCTGGCGGATCGGCTTGCGGTGTTTGCGCTCGGGACGCGCTTCGAGGACCTGCCGGAGGTGGTGATCGTTGAAGCCCGGCGGCGGCTGCTGGACTCGCTGGGATGCGCCATCGCCGCGGTCGGCGAGCCGCCACCCATGATGGCGCGTCGGGCCGCTTCCCGGGTCCACGGCACCCCCTCCGCCACGCTCATCGGCGGCGGCCAGTCGGCACCGGATTGGGCCGCGTTCGCCAATGGTGTGCATGTGCGCTACCTCGACTGCAACGACACCTATCTGGGGCTCGAACCCGCGCACCCCAGCGACAACTGGGCCGCGGTGATGGCGGCCGGCGAGGCCGCCGGCGCCAGCGGTAAGGACTGGATCACGGCCGCGGTGGTCGCCTACGAGGTGCAGTGCCGGCTCTGCGACGCGGCCTGCCTGCGCTGCCGGGGCTGGGATCACACCACGTATGGCTCGATCTCGGCGGCGCTGGCGGCGGCCCGGCTGGGTGGACTGAACCATGAGCAGACCGTGCACGCGCTGGGGATCGCCGGGACGACTGGCACGGCCTTACGCCTCACTCGCGCCGGCGAGCTCTCCATGTGGAAGGGATGCGCGTTCGCATTCGCCGCGCGCAACGGCGTGCTCGCCGCGCAGCTCGCCGCGCTCGGGATGACCGGCCCGGCGCCGCTCTTCGAGGGCGAGATGGGCTTCATGCAGCAGGTCTCCGGACCGATCGAGCTGCCCGCGCTGGGAGGGCCGGACGCGGGCGACTGGATGCTGCCCAGAACCGCGATCAAGCTCGTGCCGGCCGAGTATCACGCGCAGTCGGCGATCGCCGCGGCGCTGGAGCTGCGCCCGCGCATCGGCGATCCGCGGCGCATCGGCTCCATTGAGATTGCCACCTTCGCCGCGGCCGTCGAGATCATCGCCCGGGATCCGGAAAAATGGCGGCCGCAAAGCCGCGAGACGGCCGACCACAGCCTCCCCTTCTGCACGGTCATCGCCCTGGTCGACGGCACGGTCACGGCCGCGCAGTTCCGGCCCGAGCGATGGAACGATCCGCTGGTTAAGGCGCTCATCGATCGCACCCGCGTGACCGAGGATCCCGCTTACTCGGCGGCCTATCCCGAGGCCACGCCGAACCGGCTGACGATCCGCCTGGAAGACGGCTCCGAGCTCCGGTCCGAGATCCGACATCCTCCCGGCCACCCCGCGAATCCGCTCTCCCCCGCGCAGCTCTCCGCCAAGTTCCATCATCTGGCGGACCCCGTGGTGGGACGCACGCAGGCCGAGAGGATCGAGGAGCGGGTTGCCGGAATCGACACCGACCCATCAGCGCATGTGTTGCTGGAACTGCTCCAGCCCGTTTGTTGACGCGGCAGTAACGCCCGCGCGCGAATCGCTTCCAGAGGACATCCCCGTCGCCACGACACCGGGCCACGCGAGGACCCGCGCCCGCCACTTTCACCTGCGCCGTTCTTCCCTGGGCCGCCGTTAGTCCGTGGCGGGTTCGGCTCCATCGGGCCGGCAAGCGGCGAGGCGGCGGCTCAGGAACTCACGATCGGCGCGGGCCGTGGTCAGGCGGAGCGCTTCCCGCCAGGCGCGTTCGGCGGCAGAGTGCCGGCCGAGCCGGAAATGAAACTCCCCCATCACCGCGTACCAGCCGGGATAACCGGCCGGAACGCTTCCCGGAGGAACGGCGGCCAGGCGCTCGAGACCGGCTTGCGGGCCGTGCAGGTAAGCATCGGCGACGGAGCGGTTGAGCGAGTGCAGGGGCGACGGAGCGATGCGCTCGAGCAGGCTGTACAGCTCGGCGATCCGCCGCCAATCGGTGTCGGCGAAGCTCGGCGCGCGGCAGTGCTCCCACGCGATGCCGGCTTCCAGGTGATAGCGCGTCAGCTCTTCGCCGGCGGCGGACCTGGCGAGCCACGCCATGCCTTCACGCACATCGCCCCAGTTCCAGCTGGAGCGATCCTGTTCGTCGAGCAGCACGATGGCGCCGTCCAGAGCGACGCGCGCGTCGAAGCGGGCCGCGTGGAAGCACATCAGCGCGAGCAACGCATGGACCGCCGGGACGTCGCCCACGGGATGACCGGCGAGCATCCGCGCCAGGCGCCGGGCCTCATCGCACAGGTCGCGGCGGATCGGCATGTCGCCATGAGTGACGTGGCAGCCCTGACTGAAAAGGAGATAAACGACCGCGAGGACCGCCTCCAGCCGGGCGCAAAGCTGGGCCGCGCCCGGCGTGTCCAGATCCACAGGCAGCCCGCGCAGTCGTTCGCGCGCGCGCTCGATCCGCTTCTGGACGTTCGAGTCGGCGGTGAGCAGCGCGCGGGCAATCTCCGCGGTGCTGAAACCGCAGAGCGTCCGCAGCGCGAGGGCGACGCGGGATTCGGCCGGCACTGCTTCATGGCAGCAGACAAAAAGGAGGCGAAGCGGCTCGTCGCCAATCTCGTCGCCGAAATGCGCCTCGGGCGGCAACGATTCCCGCTCTGCGTCAGTGGCCAGGTGCGGCAAGGTCTGGGCGTATGTTCGTTCCCTCCGCAGCGCGTCGATCGCCAGGTTGCGCGCCGTGCGGTAGAGCCATCCGGCCGGGTCTTCCGGCACGCCGCGCCGCGACCAGGTTTCCAGGGCCTGCACCAGCGCGGCCTGAACAACGTCCTCGACGAGCTCCAGCCGGCGCACGCCGAGCGACCGGGTCAAGAGCGCGACCAGCCGCCCGGACTCGTGCCGAAAAAAGTGCTCCACCAGCGCGCGGGGTTCGGTCATGTGTAACGGGCCAGTTCGCACACGTCCGGCTAAGCAGGTTCGCAATAGTTCTTTGACAGACATTCAGCAGGTTGACGCGATCCTGCATGACCGGGAGGCCGCTCTTTGTCGGGCACGATTCCCATTCGTGTCACTTTTCGATCTCCTCGTGGGACACGATTCCATTCGTGTCACTTTTCGATCTGATGGACCAGGAATGGCACGATCGGAATCGTACCCCACGAGAATGGCATGGCACGATCGGAATCGTACCCCACGAGGAGAGCGACCAGGCTTGGCCCTCAGCCCCGGGCAAGCGAACTGCAATCCTGAGCAAAGACTCTTGCGGAACTGCTTAGCGAAGTATCTGATGCCAATTGCATCGGGTTGCGTCGCCTTTCCTTATTCACGACCGCGTGATCAAGTCGGCACTGCAAGTAGGGCAGGCTTCCTCATCCCGCATCTGAATGAGTTGAAGCGGTCGGCACTCACGGCAAAATAGGATCTGGTGACGGGACCTTGCCGGCAGCTCCCGAGCACCCTCGAAAAACGCGTCGAGTTGCTGAGCGAGTAGCGTGAATTCCACTTCAACGTTATTCAATAACGACTTACGACGAATTCCCGGCCTACGGTATCTCATAGACCGGCCCCGGGTCTCATAGACCGGCCTCGGTAATCTCATAGTCCGAAACCGGCCCAGGATATCTCATGCACCGGCTTTCACCGAGCAGATGGCCTTCAAAGCAGGGAACTGGCCGGTATCTCAGGCGAAATTACCGCCAGTTGACCAGCGTCAGGGGATAGCCAGGCTGTTGGATTCGCTGATAATGGGCAGTGTTGCCCGTGACCACCTCCAACCCTTGCTCGATGGCGATCGCGGCGATGATGGGATCCGCCCGGCCGATGGTCTGGCCGATACGGTCGAGATCGCCGGTTATGCGGCCCGCCAGCTCGGCGGCGGCGACATCCAAGGGGAAAACCTCTTCCGAGACGATGGATGCCATGAAGGTGTGCAAACGCTGGAGTTGTTGGGCCTTCTGGTATCCCCGGACGATTTCGAGCACGGTGACGGTCGAGAACGAATAATGGCCGAATGCCCTCCGGTAGGTCTTGGCATTAGCCGCGATGGCCGGATTCTTGCCCTTGCCGATGTCGGAGAGGGTATCCGTGTCGAGAAGTCCTTTATTCACTGGTACTTAGCCGCCACGGCTGCTGCTCGCGGTGTCGCATGGCATCTTCAACAATCTGGTCCATCAAATCAACATGGTCACTCATTGACCCGAGCAATGGATCGGTCATCTCGGCCGTGTCCGCTCCTGTCGCGGGCTTGGCCTCCTGACTCAATGCCTGAAGCAATAAATGGGCAGCTTTGGTCATTGCCTCGTCCACGGAAGCGAAGCGGCCACGCTGTACGAAGGCTACAATAGAGCGTTCCATGTCGTTGGGTAGGTGTATAGTCATGGTGAGGGTTCTCCTCGCCTGACAGCATACCACACCCCGACAGCCAAGGTCACGCGGATGCGAACTTCAGCATCCTCCGCAGGGCCGCACTGAGCCTGTTGAAGAACGAGACCACACTGAAAGTCGGCATCAAGAACAAACGCCTCACCGCCGGCTGGGACGAAACCTATCTAGAAAAATGTGCTGATCGGCTCATGACTCAACATGCAATCGCCCTGTCCGGCGACCGCTCGCCTGTTCCCGCGCTTTGAGGTCGGAATGAATCGCCTGGAGGTCGTAGCCGAACTTCTTCGCATAAGCTTCGCGGGCCTTACGCACCTCTCGGAGAATGTCGTCCATGTCAGTCTCCTTCCTCGACAAGCCATTCGTCCGGTGTGCAAGCTGAATCCATGACTTCAGCGACCGCCAGGCTTCCACGGTCTCGAGACGCTGGGCAAGCGGTTCGATGATGAGGCTGACCCGCGTCTCATCGGCCAGTTCCAGCTTTCGATCCTGCTTGAGCCAGCCATCGACCACCGTCGCCGTGACGCGCGTTGTCATGATTGGTCTCCGATCAGGGCTGCAATCCTTGGATCGCGGCTCATGACGAGCACCGAGTCCGCGTACCTGTTTGTACCATTCAGGACATTCAGAGCGGTCTTCACCTGGATCGCAGACTGAGACCGGGGGGCAGGCATTCCTGCCTGCCGGAGCGGGCCTGCCCTGGCAGACAGGAATGTCTGCCCCCCTTTTCAAAACTCAGAAGCTCCCTGCAACCGTCAGAAAACCGCCGTAGGGGCCGCTGGACATGAAGCCATGCTCTCCTTCGCGACCGGGTTCCTCAGCCCTCAGCTCACGGCCTTCTTCAAGAGCGCGATGATCCTTGCCTCCTCGGCGGCAGTCAGGTCCGTGAGCGCGAAGGCGACCGGCCACATGGCGCCTTCGTCGAGGTTCGCCGGGTGCTGGAAGCCGAACGTGGCGTACCGGGTCTTGAACTTGCCCGCACTTTGAAAGAAGCAGACCACCTTGCCGTCCCTGGAGTACGCGGGCATCCCGTACCAGGTCCTCGGCTCGAGGGCTGGCGCATGGGACTTGATGATCGCGTGCAGCCGCTCGGCCAGCACGCGATCCTGTCCGGACATGGCCGCGATCTGCGCGAGCAAGTCGCTTTCTCCATCCCCCTTCTTGTCCGCGCCGAGCCGCGCCGCTTCTCGGCCTTCAGCTCCGCGACGTGCTCCTTCATCGCGGCACGTTCCTCGGCCGTGAATCCCGTGGACGCCTCGCCGGTCGCATCGGTGCCTTTGGCGGACTTGCTCGTGCCCTTCTTCGCAGCCATTTTTCGTTCCTTTTCGTGATTTGCTTCGGTGACGCGGTTTGCTCAGGCGTAGCCGGCGAATTCGCGGATCTCGATCGTGTGGCCGGGCGGACAGTCGCGGGCGATCGCCAGCGCCGCGTCGTAGTTGTCGGCCTGGATGATCGCGAAGCTGACGATGACCTCCTTGGCTTCGACATAGGGACCGTCCGTCACGATCCCCTCCTTCAAGACCCGGCCGGAATGCTTCACCCCGTCGCCGCCGGGGACGATCGCCGCGCTGTACTTCTGCATCCATGCGTACCAGCCCGTCTGCAAGGCCTGCATTTCCTCAGCGGACGGCCTGGCGTGGGGATCCGTGGATTCGCGATAGACGAACAGAAACTTCGGCATGTCGGAACTCCAGACTCGGGACGCTTTCGTAGACGCGGGCGGTGGCCTGTCCCCCGCCTCGCGTGGATACAACGAACGGGCGACCACCATTCCGACACCGGAGCGGGTGAAATTCTCGTTGCGGGTTTCTTTTCGACGCGAAGGTGCCGGCTATCTGGCGATGTCCGGCTACAATCGAAGCCGCCAGGGACCGGCTTCGCAATGGGTCAGCGCTGTGGGAGATCTGTTTTTGATCGTCTCTCGAGCCAACTTCGTGTGAACCTCAACCGGTACGCGGCCTCGACGCTCATCGCGAAAGGTTGCTGCCGCTGGCTGGCCCGGCCGCGGAAGGGTTCGCCTGCCAGGCCCCAGGCAACCTGACCGCAGGTTCGTCGAGATCGGCGGGCTGGTCGAAGACGTCCCGAACCGTCGCCTGTCCGTCATGGGCAACCGTCGGCCTCGCGTGGAAGGCTGGGTCGCGGGCCGGATCAGGCTCATTGCGGCGGATGGCACGGGCAGTACAATCGGGGGCATGGCCATCCTCTCCACCTTGCCGGTTCCGCAGGAGGTGCCTCATGTCCCGGGTCCATGTGGGTTGTGCCGCACTGGTGCTTTGCCTCGGCGTCATTCCCCCACCAGCGATGAGCGCCCAGGAAGGCTTCGTCGATCTCTTCCCCAGCGATGGCCCTCCCCGGGGGTGGTCGATCCGCGCCTGGAACGACCTCTCGAAGCCGGTCCCCGGCGTCGCCTGGACCGTGAAGGATGGCGTTCTCAGCTCGGACCGGCAGCGCGACGTCTGGCTGGTGAGCGACAAGGAATACGGCGACTTCATCCTGGAATTTGAAATCAAGCTCGGCGAGCTGGGCAACAGCGGCGTCGCCCTACGATCTCCGCTCCTCGGCGATCCGGCCTTCGACGGCATGGAATTGCAGGTGGCTGACTACCGCTACAATACCAGCGCAAGGGATTCGGAGCTGACCGGCGGCATCTATCGCGCCCTCGCGCCGACGCGGCAGGTTTACCGGCCCACCGAATGGAACAGCTTCCGCATCGAGCTGACGGGAGCCCACCTCAGGGTCACGGCGAACGGTAAGGTTATCCAGGACGTGGATCTGAGCCGGCAGGATCAAGGAGTCAAGCGGCACGACAACAGCCCCGCATCGCCCCTGAAGGACCGTCCCAGGCGCGGGCACCTCGGTTTTCAGTATCTCAGCCGCGACGGAGTCCCGGTTCAGATTCGCAACGCCCGGATCAAGGAGCGCTGAGCCGGGCACCACGCTGCGTCCCGGGCCGATCGATGGTCCGACACGACGACATCAGTGAACCCACCGGGTTGACTTTCGAGACGGATCGAAGAATGGAAGACTTTCACCGATAGGAAGGAATATCATGTATGCCGCCTTGAAGCGAACATTGCCGGCCATGATCGGAGTTGCGGCCCTGCTCCTGTGCGTGCCCGGCCCTGTCGTGCACGCACAGCCAGCCGCCACGCAAGACGTGAAACACCGCTTCATCTCGACAGCGGATACTCACGTCAACATGGATCACATTCGGGCCATTTCGCGAACGAAGGGCGACAACGGGACGACAATCGTCAGGATCAGTCTCTCGGGCGTTCCCCAGCCGCTAGTACTGGGAGGCGAGGATGCGGAAGCATTCATGGCGGCATTCGAAAGTGCGATCGGGGGCCATTCCTCCGCGCGGGGCGATGCGCGGCCAGCCGCGGAGGCTCCATCCCAGGGCTGCACCCTGCTGGCCTACGATGGCTTCGATGGCAAGCTGGGACTGAACTGGAAGCCCGTGCGGCCCGACCCGTCGCACGTGTCGTTGACCAGAACCCAGGGGGCACTGACGGTGACCACCCAGCGCGGTAGCATTCACGGCAAGGAATCTGATGACCAGCTCAGCGAGGGGATCAGGGCGAAGAATCTGTACATGATCGACAACCCGCTCGCGCCCGGCGGGGAGTTCGTCGTCACCACCTGCGTCAGCGGGTTCACCCCGCAAATGTACTTTCAGCAAGCCGGACTGATCGTTTACAACGATGACGACCATTACCTCAAGTTCGGCTACGAGTACGACTGGGAGAAGAATCCAGGCCAGCGCTTCTGCATCCTCACGGAGACCGACGCGAAGCCGGAACCCCGTTTCGTGAGCGCGCCCGGCGGCGTTCTGAATCGCTTCTGGCTGCGCCTGATCAAACGCGGAAGTTCCTACGAGTACCAGATCAGCACCGACGGCAAGAACTTCCAGAGCCACGGCACGGTGGAGTGGGGCGACGGGTCGCCGAAGCAGATTGGCATTCTGGCCAAGAACGGCGGCAACAAGGACGCCACCGAGCTGGACGCGAACTTCGAGTTCTTCGAGCTCCGCTCTCCCGCGCCGGCTGTCGAACCGGGAGCGAAATAGGGCGGTTTTCTGACGGTTGCATGCAGCGCCTGAGTTCTGGAAAGGGGGGCAGACATTCCTGTCTGCCAGGGCAGGCCTGCTCCGGCAGGCAGGAATGCCTGCCCCCCGGTCTCAGTCGGCGATCCAAGTGAAAACCGCTGTAGAATGCACCCTCGATCGCCTGCAAACGGACCAGCCGGAGCATAGCCTCGGCCGCCCCGACGAGGCACTGGCTGTGCCCTCAATACCGCCAGGGCTGCCGGCCGATATCAACGATGCCGCACGCCTGGATGACGTTCAGCCCCAGCTCGTCGGCGCGCTCGATCAGCTCGTCGGACTCGGAACCGGGGTTCAGCCAGACCTCGCTGACCGACTTTCGTGCCACAGCGTCGATGAGCTTCAAGCCGGTGGCGGGCGGCACGTAGAAGCTCACGCGATCGAGCTGCGGTACTGGAACGGCATCGAGGTCGGGATAGGCCGGAATCCCTTCCACCTCGGTCAAGCTGGGATGGACCGGGAAGACCAGCCAGCCCTGGTCCCGGAACGCGCGCACGGCCTTGTTGCCGTACTTGGATCGGTCGTCGCTGGCGCCGATGATGGCGATGGTGGGGCGCGTTTCGGGCATGCTGGCTTCTCCGCGTCGGAATTTCTTGGGAACGGGTCGGGACACCTCTGGGGAATTATCGCGTCGAATCAAGTTCTGCTGGTCCGCCTGGGCCACCCGGTCCACCCCCTTGCCCGGACCCTGGCGGCGGGGCAGAATCAGTGAGCGATCGAGAACGAGGCCCGCACTGCTGCACGGGAGCGCACCGCACATGGCACTGGAACTGACTTACGACCTGATCGCCAGACGCATCGACCACTCGCTGCTGGGACCGACCTTGACCGAGCAAGAGCTCGAGGATGGCTGCAAGCTGGCCGTCCGCTACGGCGTGGCGAGCGTCTGCATCAAGCCCTTCGCCGTGCCCCTGGCGGCCCGGCTGCTGGCGGGGACGAGCGTTGCCGTGGGCACGACGATCGGGTTCCCGCACGGCGGACATGCCACGGCCGTGAAGGTGTTCGAGGCCCACAAGGCCATGGACGACGGCGCCATCGAGCTGGACATGGTGATCAATATCGGCCAGGCCATCGGCGGCCAGTGGGAAGACGTCGCCCACGACATCGCCGAGGTGACGCGCGTGGCCCACGACCGCAAGGCGATCGTGAAGGTCATCTTCGAGAACTGCTATCTGAACGACGCCCAGAAGACGAGGCTCTGCCAGATCTGCGGGGAGGTCGGGGCCGATTATGTGAAGACATCCACCGGCTACGGCACCGGCGGCGCCACGCACGCCGATCTCAGGCTGATGCGCCAGGCCGCGCCGCCACATGTGAAGCTGAAGGCGGCCGGCGGGGTACGTACGCTCGACGAGGCCATCGCCGTGGTGGAACTGGGCTGTGACCGGTTCGGAGCATCGCGCACCGCGGACATCCTTGAGGAGCTCAGGTCCAGGCTCCCGCGGTGATTGCCCGTTTTTCGCCGGTCGCCCGGACGTAGGCAATCAGCTTCGGCAGCCCAGGTTCCGGCGCTCGCCGGAGGTGAACTGTTCGACGCCGTCGCTCGTACCGACGACGAGCAGGTCGCACAGGCCCAGGAAGAGCCCCGTCTCGAAGACGCCGACGACCGACTGGAGACGGGCATCCAGCTCTTCGGGATCGCCGAATTCGGCGAAATGGCAGTCGACAATCGCGTTACCGCCATCGGTCAGGTAAGGGACGCCGCTGGGAAGCGCCCGGATGTGGGCCACTGCGCCCAGGCTTTCCAGCCGTCTGTGGGTATGCTTGAGGCCCACCGGGCTGACCTCGACGGGTATGGGCGCATTGACCCCCAGCCGCTCGACACGCTTCTCGGTGGTGATGATGGTCACCCGCCGCGCGGCGACACAGGCGACGAGCTTCTCGCGGAGCAGCGCGCGACCCCGGCCCTTGATCATGCGGAACTGAGGATCGACCTCATCAGCGCCGTCCAGGTTCATGTCCAGTGCGCTGATGTCATCGAGGTCCCGCACGGGGATGCCGAGGCTCTGCGCCAGCTCCGCGGTGGCCACGCTGGTGGGGACGCCGAGGATCTTCAGCGACTCCTGCTCGCGGCGTTCACCCAGGCGCTGGAGCATCAGTGTCGCAGTCGAGCCGGTGCCCAGCCCAACCACCATGCCCGGCTCCACCAGATCCGCGGCAGCGCGCGCCGCACGAATCTTCGACGGATTGTGATCCTTACCCACAACTCCATCCCGCCTCGTCGTTGACCGATACCGGGCTCATGAACGATGCTCTGCCGCAGTGAAAAAAGCCAGCTCACCCGGATCGCGTGCACTCTCGTTCCAGTCGGGGTGACCAGATTCGAACTGGTGACCTCCTGCTCCCAAGGCAGGCGCGCTAACCAGGCTGCGCTACACCCCGTATTCTCGGCCCCGCTGGCATCGTATGCGTACCCGGGCTGTGTGGTCAAGGGCGGGTCAACCGGCGCTCGCGCGGCGCGTGGAATGGAGTTGCTCCGCGAGCGCCTGTCGGATGCGGCAGTCATGGCCCTGGCCCTTTGCGGCTCGTGCGCTAGCGGCTGCTGCCGGCGACCTTCTCCAGGACCAGATTTCCCTGGTCGCAAGCCGGCAGCATCGCTGCCGAACTGTCACAGGCATCCGTCTGTTGCAGCAGGGGCCAGCGTAAGCAGGTCCGGAAGTTTGGCTTGAAACTCCAGTCGATCGTACCGCGGTGGGCCGTGAGCACCCGGGCGAGAAGTGGCAAGGCCAGCGGCTGATGAGCCGACAGGGGCGGGGTTGACCCCGGGCCGTCCGGGCCGGTCAGGGTCGGCGGCAAGCCAGGCGGTCCGGCGGATTCGTCCCAGGTCGCCTCGAACTGGTCTCCCTCGGTTTTCCAGGAAAGACTTGCGGCGCCGCCCTCGGGAATCGCCAGGGCCCGCCATCGCACTAGAGCGTCCAGGCCCATTGTCAGACACATGGGGTCGAAATCACCGGCGCACTCGCTCGCGGGAGGGATCATTCTCAGGGTGCCGCGACTGGTCTCGAACCAGCTACTCCAGTGCCGCTGCCGATCCTCGATCAGGCGCCCCAACTGGCCGTGCACGGGCGTCAAAACAATCGGCCGGTAAATCGCCTGCAACTGGTTGAGGAGCTGCTCGATGCCCTCGTAATTGCGCTCCAGGCAGTCCCACCATGGCGGCAACGGCTGCACGGCGCCACGGCGCACGAAATAGAAGCTCATCTTCATGCCGTGGAGCAGGTTGCGACATCGATGGCTGAAGGCGCCCAGCTCTTTACGAAGCTGCTGAACTTGATGGTCGTTCTGAACGAGACGAAGCAAGGAGCTACACAATCCTTCCTCCGCAGGTCCCTCTTGCGGTGACGAAAGCATGGGGCAGACACCTCGTTTTCTTGGTTTTTCAAGCGTATACGGACCCACGGCACCGCTCCGTCGCGAGTGTCGCAGTCGCCCTGTTCCATGAGCGAGCCCGCTGTAGTCTCATTCGCTGAACTTTACGGCAGGGTAAGGTTGCAGTGGAGGTGCACGTGAATGAGCATGGCCAAAGCAAGCCAGGTGCCAAACGGCCACATTCTCCATCGTCGAGCTGTTACTTGAACGGATCCCGGAACTTGTGGAGCGAGAGTGGTACCCGCGGCCGTTCTGCGAACCTGCAATCCCGGCACCTCCGCTTCTCCGACTTCACGCCTCGCATGAAGAAAGGGGAAGCTGAGTACCCGTTAAGGTTCGGCCAGGTGAACAGCCGGCGGGTACTGGCCAGCAGAGCCGGAGAATCTGGTTCGAGGTGTGCCGACATCAGCGGCTTGCGGTGCACGCGTCGGCTGCCGCGCTTTCCCGGCGCGCCGCGAGGAAGGCCACGAAGGCGTCCAGACCGGCGCCAGTCTTCGCCGAGACTTCCCAGACGGGCATGCCGGGACGGACCGCCTCGATATTCCGATACGCGGCCTCGCGCTGGAACTCCACGGCGTCAGACAGGTCGAGCTTGGTGATCACCGCGACGTCGGCCGTGTTGAAGATGGTGGGATACTTGAGCGGCTTGTCTTCGCCCTCGGTGACGGAGAAGAGGACCAGCCGCAGCGCCTCGCCCAGATCGAACGTGGCGGGGCAGACCAGGTTGCCCACGTTTTCCAGGAACAGGAAGTCGAGCGGCGAGCCGGGCCAGCCGTCCAGGGCCCGCGTGACCATGTCGGCGTCGAGGTGGCAGACCGTGCCGGTGATGATCTGCTTCACCGCCACGCCGCTCCGCGCCAGCCGGCGCGCGTCGTTTTCGGTGGCGAGGTCGCCCACCAGGGCGGCCACGCGGTTGCGGCTGCCCAGCGCAGAGAGCACTCGCTCCAGGAAAGCGGTCTTGCCGGAGCCCGGACTCGACACCAGGCTGACGACGAACGTGCCGGCCGCCTGGAACTGCGCGCGCAGCGCCCGGGCGATCGTATCGTTGTGCTTGAGCACATGCTGGCGCACCTGGACCAGCCGAGGATTTTCGTTCATGAGTCAAGCTCAAGAGCAACGACGAGATTCCAGCCGCTGCGGATGGAACGCCGCGCTGAGCGATGTCCCACTTCCGACCCGCCTTCCGGCTCCATCACATTCGATGAATCTTAACATAGCGCCTCAGGTCCGGTCCCAGATAGCTCCAGGCAAGCACCCCCAGGCCGAGGACGACGGCGCCGGTGACCAGCCACCGCAAGGGCGGACCCCCGGCGCGCTCCCACTCGGCCAGTCCGGTTCTTTCACGCCAGCCGTCTTCAGAACGGCCGAACAGATGGCGCGTTGGCTCGGATGTCAGTCCTAGCATGGCTCAGTTTCCTTCTTGCAAGGGGACAAGGTCCGCACTCGCCGCGATCTCTTCTCCGCGGAGGAGTTTCGTGGCAAGCGACACGATCAGGGGAACCGCCGCGTCCACGGCCGAGGCCACCGGGGCGCTCAGCCCGGTACCGAAGTCGTCGGATTCGTCGGCGGGTTGAGGTTCGCAGCCAACCAGAATGGGACGCTCGACACGGGCACCCAGGCACGCGGCATGCTGAAGCACGTGCACCGGGTGGAGATTGTGTCCGCCCATCAGCGTGCCCTCAGCCGCCTGCGCATCATGCACCGTGGGAAGTTCCATCACGTAGAGCGTTCCAGGCGCTCCACCGCGGGGAACGGCGTCGACCAGGATGAGCGACTCGCAGCCGTCCGCCAGGGCGTACGCCAGGTCCAGGCCGCGGATCCCGAAATCGACGGCACGAACGCCCTCGGGCAGGTCGATCCCCCGAAGCCGGCCAGCGACCTCCACGCCGAACGCATCGTCGCCCAGGAAGATGTTGCCGACGCAGGCGATCAGCACGCGGCAGGGCATCACGACGCCTCCGGCAAGGCGACGATGGTGGCGGAGACCTTCAGCTCATCTTTCAGCTTGATGGCCCCACCGAGCGCCGTCACGGGCTTGATCTGGAACCGGGACATCCAGAGCGAGCAGCTCCCCATGAGGTGAATGCCGTCGTGGAAGACGCGCATCTCGGCATCGAACGGCTGCGGCTGGGTCACTCCGTGCAGCGACAGCCGCCCGGTCATGCGCACGTGAAAAGGGGCCGTCCGCGAAGCGACGGACGAGCTGTCCCAGGCCTCGTAGCGGATCTCGGGATAGTGAAACGTTTCCAGCACCTCGGCACGCATGCGCTGCTCGATATCGCGCCGGTCCGCCGGCGAAACGTGGTCGGTGAGGACCAGCGAATCGGCCCTGACGACTACGTCGAGATTGATCCGGCCCGGATGGTCGTCGTCGAAGTGGACGTGGCCCTGATAGTCTCCGACGGCGAAGGTGGGGCTGTGGCCGAGAACCGAGAGCATCCCCGTGGCATCGGCGTGAACGGTGAACCGGCTCTGTGACGCGTCGATCCGGTAGCGCGTGGTCATGGGGTGCCTCCGGCATCCAGAGGTTCCACCTCATCGGCCAGGAAGTAGAACCTGTGTCCGGGATGACGAAGCGTGCCCAGGTCGCTTCCCGGGTCGTCATCCACCGTCACGGCGAGGTGGAAGCGGCCCTCGAAATCCAGCTCGATCGAGGCAATGGTGGCGGCCTTCCCCTCCAGCGCCAGGTCCAGGATGTCGGCCCGTCGCCTGGGACGCAGCCGCACGCGGTCGCCCGCCCGCAGCTCGTACGCCCCGACGTGGAGGCACTCGAGCTTGCGCAGGCCATCATCGGGGTCCCAGCTCAGCACGATTGACCTCCTGCCTGGCTCTCGCCAGGAATGCGGAAGGTGCCGTGGAGACCGAGAAGCTGCCGGCGCGCGAGCGATTCGGTGCGTGCCAGCAAGGCGCCGGCCCGCTCATCCACGGCGGACATGGCCGCCTTCTCATCGTCCGTCATGGTCATGATCCGCAAGGTGAGCATCTCGTCGATCTCGGTCCCGTCGAAGTAGTCTCCGGGGCTTTCGGGCGCCACCTGCGGATAGTCATAGAGGATGATCGGCGCTGAGAGCATCAGGCTAGTCTCCCCTTCCGCTCCCACGAGCACGGGCCAGGCTCCCACGTTGCGGCAGGCGGCAGCGGCCTGCCGGCACGCCTCGGGCGGGTCCGTGAGCGAGACGAAGGCGCCGTCTGCCACTCCCAGGATGGCGTGCGTCGAGGCCAGGGCACGCTCGAGCGCTTCATCGCGTGTCAAGCGATGCGGATCGGTGAGGGGCGTCCGGTTCACGGTACGGGCAGCGAGCCCGAAAAGCGTGGCTTCGAGCTGAACGGCCGAGAGCTCGATGGTGCCCGCGATGCTGTGCTGCTCGCGGATCAAGACGCCCGCGATCGCGCCCGACGCGGGTGTTCGCAACGGCTCCCAGCTCCGGCTGCCGGAGAACTGGAACTCTTGCACGAAGGTCCCGGCGAGAGCGCACCGAGCGTGAGCGGGCGGCAGACGATCTCGCGCTCCTGGGCCTCTTGCCAGGCATGGAACGACCGGCCGTCCACCTGGAGCGACTCGACGGGCCGCGACGGCGGCTCGTCGCTGCTGCTCCATGCGTCGAGGGGCGGCTCGATCGCGCCCAGCCGGCGGGCCCTCAGGTGCAGGAAACGGACCACCACTTCCACGCGTGTTCGCGGCGTTCCGATCACCAGGCACTCGGTCCGTTGCTCGCAGCTCTCGGTCCCTGCCCGGACGCCGCAATGGCCCTCAGGATAGAGCCCGCCGAACGTCCAGCGCTGGCGGTTCTTGAGCGAGGGACGGTATGGATAGAGGATGTACCCCTCGTAGAGCACGGCGCGGGCGATAAGGTCCACGGGGGCTCGGTTCATGGCTTGTTTGCTCCCGCAACCGCGCCCAGCAGCTTTTCCAGGGCCTGTTCGGCGGTCGGCAATCCGCGGGCGCGGCGATACTCTTCCAGGCGATCGAACAGGTCGCTGCTCAGGCCGAGCCAGGAGGTGTTCGGATAGTAGTGCTTGCGGACTTCCTGCCAGGTGCGCGCCGGCAGCCGGTAGACGGCTTCTTTCTCCCAGGGGATCTGCGCGATCTGCAAGCGATCTTCGTCACCCTGAAAGAAGATCGTGCCGCTGAAGAGGAAGCAGAGCGGCAGGTCACCGTCCTCGAGGGCACTGAAGTAACGGGTGGCGGCCAGGCTGAAGTCGAAGTTGCAGGGGACGACCAGCCCCACGCTCATCTGCCGCGTGAAAGGCGGCACGGTGGCGATGGTGTGCGTCCAGAGCATGGGACGGAGCGTCTGGCCCCAGCGGTCGGGCGTGCCGAAGAGATCGAGCAACCGCTGCCGCTCGGCGCCGCTGTAGCTCCGGCGTGCCGGCTCGATGCGGATCTGGCAACGCAGGGCCACGGAGTGGATGGGGGTTGGCGGATCGCCCTGTTCCCGGACCTCCAGCGCGAAGCGCAGGGCCGGCACGGCCGCATCACGCTCGGGCTCGGCTCCCTGAACCTGGAAGCTCAGGTCTGGCATGAATCCCTTTCTCTGCTTCACGAGGCTCGCTGGTGGATCTCATCGAAGAACCGCGCGATCTCGCCCCAGACAAGCGCCCCTCCGGAGAGCCCGCGCCAGTGGGTGCGGATCACGCCGACCAGGCGATAGCACTGGTCAACGCCGACCCGAAAATACTGGCGCGTCTCGCCGACCCGGTTGACCAGCAGCCCTTCCACGTCGGGTTCGAGCTCGCGCAGTACCGGGTTCTGTTCCGCCAGGCTTTCCCATGCGCCCGGCTCCACCATCGCCTCGGTGGCGCCGGCGGGGCTCGGGTAGAGGGCGATCACCCGGCCGGCCGCCGTGCTGTGCATGAAGTAGGCCAGGTTGATCGGTAGCTGAAGCGCGTCCCACGTGGCATCGCTCATGGCGAAGCCGGGGACCGCCCGTACCCGGCGCGGGACCTGGCGATACCGCGCTGCGCCCTGGCCACTGAAGAGCAGGGCGCAGGCATCGCACGCGCAGATCAGCCGGTGTGACGCAGACTCCACCAGGTGCGCGTGCTCATCGCCCAGTTCCAGGTGACACAGGCCGCAATGCTCGCGCACGGCCTGGGCCGGAGGAACCTGCGGATCGATGCCAGCGGGGGCAGATCACAGTCCGAGTCGGTCTGGACCGGAACCATGATGGTGTTGCCTCATGCAGGAGGAAGATGCGGCATCTGCGGATCGATCGGGTCGCGCGCCTCGGGGTTGATGCTGGTCGCATCGCGCGCCGTGCGTCCTCCCTTCCTGCGCTCGCGGCCCGGCTCCCGGCCGAGCCGGCGTACCAGATCCTCACCACGGGGCGCGCCCGGCGTGTGCGCGGGCAGCTCGGATCGAGAATCGAACCAGGCCATGCTGAGTTCTCCCTTCCGCCCGTTCGGGCTGACGATTCCTGGTTATTGAAGAACGTGAAGCGCGTGGCCCCCTGGGGTGACGGCGGGCTCTTCCACGACGCCTTCCACCTGCACTCCGATCGCATCGGGCGCCCGCCCCAGGATGGCCTCCTCGATGGTCTGCTTCATGGTGGCGGCGGAGGAGGGGCAGCCGTGGCAGCTTCCCTCCAGCCGGAGCCTGATGACGCCGTCGTTGATGCGCAGAAGCTGGACGTTCCCCCCATGTGAGCGGAGGAAGGGACGCACCTGCTCGAGGGCCTCGTGCACGCGCTCCTCCAGGCTCTGCGGATGCAGGCCGTGCAGGAGCAGCAGCCCCCCCACGATCTCGTCGCGGATGCAGGCGTCGAGGACCTTCGCGCCTTCGCCCCCGGCGTCTTGCAGCAAGCACAGCAGGCGCGCCAGGCCGGAGCCATGAAGGTCCAGGATGGCCTGCACCGCGTCGCGGTATTGCTCTCCCGCCGGGGTATCCGCCAGACGGCCGATGCTCCGGAGCAAGGAGTCAAGCCGCCCGAGCTGGTCCTGAAAGGCACGCAGTTCCGGAGAATCCATCGTCACGCTCCCCCTGGCCGTGCGGCGAACGCCTCGCGGGCATGTGCACTCGCCTCGCGGGCATGTGCGCTACGAGTGTGCTCCGAACATCGGCACGTGCTTCACATCGAGCAGTTTGCCGTTGCCCAGGTACATGTGCACGCCGCAGGGCAGGCACGGGTCGAAGCTGCGCACCGCCCGCATGATGTCGATACCCTTGAACTTGTCGGGGCCGTTCTCCTCGAAGATGGGCGTGTTCTGCACCGCGTCCTCGTAGGGGCCCGGCGTGCCGTAAACGTCGCGCGGGGTCGCGTTCCAGGGCGTGGGCGGATAGGGGTGGTAGTTGGCGATCTTGCCGTCGCGGATCACCACGTGATGCGACAGCACGCCGCGCACCGC
Source organism: uncultured Planctomycetaceae bacterium (assembly GCA_963833985.1). GTDB lineage: Bacteria > Planctomycetota > Planctomycetia > Isosphaerales > Isosphaeraceae > Aquisphaera. The sequence continues at coordinate 1,255,795 of CAWIAD010000001.1, read as the reverse complement.
CTCATGGAAGCCGCAGCCGATGGCGTTCTCGGGGACCTTGAAGTCGGTCCAGGTGCGCGTCCGGCCGGCGTGCAGCTCTTCCATCGCCCGCTCGGCGAAGTAGAGCGCGGCCGCGGCTGAATAGGCCTGGAAGTAGGTCCGCGCCCGGTCGCGCTCGATGGCGTTGCTCCACCTGGGAATCTTCCACTCGAACTCGACGTCCGGCAGCGACATCGTCTTGGGCAGGTAAATCTTCACGCTCTGGCCGGTGGCCTTGATGTACCCGATATCAACAAGGCCCGCCAGCGCCGTGGCCCAGAGCCGGGCGATGGGTCCGCCGCCGGTGTCGAGTGCCAGGTGGTCGCCGGTGCTGGGATCGAGCCAGCGCGGGCACATCACCCAGGAGTAGTTGCCGTTGAAATCGCGCTTCTGCGGGCGCGGGATCGTGGTCTGGTTCCAGGGATGCCGGCGATCGACCGGGTTGCCCAGGGGATCGCGCGGGACGAACACCTCGCCATCCTCGCCCCAGTCATCGTAGTAGGAGTGGCCAAGCAGGATGCGGATGCCCAGGTTGATGTCCACCAGGTTGTTCGTCACCGCCTTGCCGTCCACGATCACCGCGGGCGTGACGAACATCGCCTTGCCCCACTCGTTCATGTTGCGGTAGGTGTAGTCGCACACCTTGGGGTCGTTCCACGAGCCCCAGCAGCCCAGCAGGACGCGCCGCCTGCCCACTTCCTCGTAGCCGGGGAGCGCCTCGTAGAAGAAGTCGAAGAGGTCGTCGTGCATGGGGACGACTTTCTTCATGAACTCGACGTACTTCATGAGGCGCACGAGGTAGTCGGTGAAGAGCTGCTGGGTGGGGACCGTGCCGACGCCGCCGGGATAGAGGGTGGAGGGGTGCACGTGCCGCCCTTCCATGAGGCAGAACATCTCCCGCGTCATCCGGCTCATGAGCAGGGCTTCGCGGTAGAATTCGCCGGTGAACGGGTTCAGCGCCCGCATGATGTCGGCGATGGTGCGGTACGGGTGGTCGCCGTAATGGGGCGAGTTCGTGTGCTGCGCCTTGTCCCAGACGCCGGAATTCGTCTCCTTGACCATCTGCTCGCAGAAGTCGACACCGACCAGGTTATCCTGGTAGATGTTATGGTCGAACATGTATTCCGCGGCTTCGCCCAGGTTGACGATCCACTCGCCCATGTCGGGCGGGCGCACGCCGAAGGCCATGTTCTGGGCGTAGCAGGCACAGGTGGCGTGGTTGTCGCCGCAGATGCCGCAGATCCGGCTGGTGATGAAGTGCGAATCGCGCGGGTCTTTCCCCTTCATGAAGATGCTGTAACCGCGGAAGATCGATGAGGTGCTGTGGCACTCGGCGACCTGCCGGTTGGCGAAATCAATCTTGGTGTAGATTCCCAGGCTGCCCACGATGCGGGTGATGGGGTCCCAGGACATCTCCACGAGCTTGCCGGTGTCGGATGCCCGGGTGCGCTGGGGAGCAGTCACGGTCGCCATGCGATGCCTCCATTTCCGCCGTTGGTGCCGTAGGACGTGGGATGGTAACCGGTCGTGAGCACGGGCTGGCTGTGCCGCCACCTCGGTTCCTTGTTGACCGTGGTGTTGGTGATCGAGCGCAAGTTGCGGATGATCCGGCCGTACATGCCGACGAGGCCGGAGGAAAGAACACCGCCGGGCGGCTCGTCCATGAACGGCATGAACTTGTCCGGGAAGCCGGGCATGGTGCAGCCGATGCAGATGCCGCCCACGTTCGGGCAGCCGCCGATGCCGGCCATCCAGCCGCGCTTGGTGACGTTGCAGTTGACCACGGGGCCCCAGCAGCCAATACGCACCAGGCACTTGGGAGAGCCGTATTCGTTGGCGAAATCTCCCTGCTCGTAGTAGCTGCCGCGGTCGCATCCTTCGTGCACGGTCTTGCCGAAGAGCCAGGTGGGGCGAAGCTGCTGATCGAGCGGGATCATGGGCGCCAGCCCGGCCGCCTGGTAGAGCAGGTAGAGCAGCGTCTCGGTCATGTTGTCCGGCTGCACCGGGCAGCCGGGCACGTTCACGATCGGCACCCCGGCCATCGAGCGCCAGCCCCATCCCAGGTAGTCGGCCAGCCCCATCGCGCCGGTCGGGTTGCCGGCCATGGCGTGGATGCCGCCATAAGTGGCGCAGGTGCCGGCCGCAACGACCGCCCAGGCCTTGCCGGCCAGGCGGTCGATCCACTCGCAGGTTGTGATCGGCTGTCCGGTCTTCTTGTCCGTGCCCAGCGCGGCCCAGTAACCCTCGCTCTTGATCTTCTCATTGGGAATGGAGCCCTCGATGACCAGCACGAACGGTGCACCCAGCCGCCCCTCGTCCGCGCGGAACCAGTACTCCATGAATTCATCGCCCACCTCGTAGGCGAGCACCGGGTTGTGGAGATGGACCTTGGGCAGCCCGGGAATGGCCCCCATGACGATGTCCTCGATGCTCGGCTGGCTGGCGGCCGTGGTGGAGACCGAGTCGCCGTCGCAGCTCAGCCCGGCGGTGATCCAGAGGACGTGTACCTCCTTGACGGCGGGCTCCCGTTGCGTCTTGCGTCCGTACGGGGCCTGGGTTGCTTGCGCCATGAGGACTCCTCCTTTCAGGGGGATTCAGGAATCCGCCACCGATGCCGCCTGCGCCCCGGGTCGGGCCAGGCCATACTTGAGGAACGCCACGAAGACGACGCCGCCCACGATGTTGCCGAGCGTCACGAAGACCAGGAACCGGCCGATGTCCTCGCCGCTGATGCCCTGACCCGTGAGCGCCCCTGCCAGCACCTCTGCCGTCCCGACGATCGCGTGGTGCAAGTTCGCAAAACCGATCACGCTAGTTACAAGCCAAACCAGCACAATTTGACTGATCGTGTCCCGGGCGGCGGCGATGAGCCACGAGAGCAGGCCCATCAGCCAGCCGGCGAGGATGCCGCTCTCGAACATGGCGCGGGCCGGATGGTCCACGACCGAGTGCGCGAGCTTGCCGAAGGCGTGTGGATTGATGACCCCGAGCGCAGGGCCGATCTCGCTGACGATCGCCGCGAACGCGGCCGCGCCGAGCGTGTTCGCCAGGAACACCACAAGCCACAAGCGGAGCAGCGCCCCGAGCGTGGCACGGCCGCTGAGCGTGGGCAGCACGGCGAGCGTCGTCTGCTCCGTGAACAGTTCCGAGCGCCCCAGGATGACGAAGATGAATCCGATGGAGTACATATTCGCCAGCAGCAGAGACGCGACCGGCTCGGCAATCCTGCCTTCCACGCGGGTCAGCACCACGGCCATGAGGAAGAGGCTGAAGCCCACGTCCAGGCCGGCGGACAGGCCCGAGAAGAAAAGTCCCAGGAGCGGTCGCTCGAGCGCATCGATGCCCTCCTCGATCTCATGCAGCAGGATGAGCCGCGAGGCTTTCTTGGGCGCGATCTCGGGGAGACTCGCGCCGGACAGGTCGGACCCGGCGGGCCGATCCTGGGGGCTGCTCGCGGGCATCAGCAAATCCTCGGTAGCTGCTCACCCATCAGTAAAGTGACCACGCGCTGGCCGCCTACGCGCGAGCGCATCGTGACCAGGCCGGGGTGCTCGGCCACGACCCGGCCGACGATCGCGGCATTCCGCCCCAGAGGGTGCGAACGCAGGGCGTGGAGCGCGGCTGCCGCCCGGTCCGGGGGTACAACGGCCACGAGCTTTCCCTCGTTGGCCACGTAAAGCGGATCCAGCCCGAGCATCTCGCAGGCGCCGGCGACCTCGGGCCGCAGGGGGATGGCCGACTCCTCCAGGACCACGCCCACATGCGAGGCCGCGGCCAGCTCGTTGAGCGTGCTCGAGAGCCCGCCGCGCGTCGGGTCGCGCATGCAGCGAGTTTCCGGGCACGCCTCCAGCACAGCCTCGGTCAGCTCTGTCAAAGGCGCGGTGTCGCTTTCCAGCACGGTCTCGAATTCCAGGCCCTCGCGTACCGACATCACGGCAATGCCATGGTCGCCCAGCGTTCCCGACACGAGCACGGCGTCTCCAGGCCTGGCGTTGTGAATCGACAGCGCGCAGGCCCTCGGGTACCAGCCCGACTCCCGACGTGGTGATGTAGACCCCGTCCCCCTTGCCCCGGTCCACCACCTTGGTGTCGCCGGTCACCAGCGCGACCTGCGCCGGGCGCAGGCCCGGCGCATGGAAGCGACAATGTTGCGCAGATCGGCCAGCGGCAGCCCCTCCTCGAGGATGAAGGCGGCCGAGATGTAGAGCGGCCGGGCGCCGCCGACGGCCAGGTCGTTGACCGTGCCATGAACGGCGAGCTGCCCGATATCCCCTCCCGGGAAGAAGAGCGGGCGGACGACGAAGGAGTCGGTCGTGAAGGCGATGCGCGGCGCGGCGCGGCCGTCATGGCCGCCTGGTCCCAGGCTCAGGGTCGCCTGGTCCTCCAGGGAGACGAGCGGTCCGTCACCGTCGGCCAGGCCGGGCAGGAACAGCTTCTCGATCAGGTCCGAGGTCAGCTTGCCGCCACTGCCGTGGCCCAGCACAATATGGTCGTACCTCGATTGCGGCAGCGGGCAGGTGCCCAGGTTGCCCTGCGCCAGCGGTTGTTCAATCTTGCCCATGCGCGATCCACGTCCTTCCGTCGAGCGGACTGCTGCTCAGACCTGTGCAGTCTGGAGCGCAGCGGGCGCGCTGGTTTCCAGGTGCCGGCCATAGGCATAATACGCGGCGCACGCGCCTTCACTGGAGACCATGGTGGCTCCCAGCGGGTTCTGGGGCGTGCACAGCGTACCGAACGCGGGGCAGTGATGGGGCTTCTTGAGCCCCTTGAGCACCTGGCCGCTGATGCACACCGCGGACTCCTCGGTCTTGATCTGGTCGACCTGGTAGATCTGCTCGGCGTCCAGCGCGCGGTACGCGGGGCGCAGCGTGTAGCCGCTGGCGGGCACGAGACCAAGCCCGCGCCAGTTGCGGTCGCAGACCTCGAAGACCTCGTCGAGCAGCTTGCGCGGGCAGGTTGCCTTCCGGCCGCACGGCGCGGGCGTACTGGTTCTCCAGCTCTCCGCGGCCCCCCTCGAGCTGGCGGACCGTACGGAGAATCCCATCGAGCAGATCGAGCGGCTCGAAGCCGGTGACCACGATGGGCACATGGAAACGGCGGCTGATCGGTTCGTACTCGGAGGTCCCCATCACGGTGCAGACGTGGCCGGGCCCCAGGAAACCCTGGACCCGGTTGTCCTCCGCCTGGAGCAGGGCCTCCAGCATCGGCGGCACCAGGACGTGTGAGACGAGCACGCTGAAGTTGCGCAGCCGCCTCTTGCGGGCCATCCAGACGGCCATGGCATTGGCCGGCGCGGTCGTCTCGAAGCCGATCGCGAAGAACACGACCTGGCGGTCGGTCCGCTCGGCCGCCAGGTTCACGGCGTCCAGCGGCGAGTAGACCACGCGCACATCAGCGCCCATCGACTTGAGCTGGAGCAGGTCGCCCCGCGAGCCCGGCACGCGCAGCATGTCCCCGAACGAGCAGAAGGTCACCTCCGGCCGCGCGGCGATGGCGAGCGCCCGGTCAATCATCTCCAGGGAGGTGACGCACACGGGGCAGCCGGGGCCGTGCACCAGCTCCACCGCGGACGGCACGAGCCGGTCAATTCCATACTTGACGATCGTATGAGTTTGCCCGCCGCAGACTTCCATGATCGTCCACGGCCTCGTGACGCTGCGCAATCGCCTGCGCCAGCCTTCCCGCGGCCTCGCCGTCGCGATACTCGTCCACGTATTTCATGGCGGAGGCACCTCCAGCTCGTCGAGCTGGTTCATCCGCTCCAGAAACTCGAAGACCCGGACGGCTTCCTCCGGGTCGATCCGCGAGAGCGCGAAGCCGACGTGAACGAGCACGTAGTCGCTGATTGCAGCTTCGGGGACGTGCTCCAGGCAGACCTGCTTCTGGATTCCACCGAAATCAACCTTACCCATGAGAACTCCGTCCTCATGGAACGTTTCCACGACCTTGCCGGGTATCCCCAGACACATGCGCGGGTCCCCTGCGATGAGCCGGCGTCCGGACCGTCCTGGAAGGCAGATGATCTCAGGCGCTCTGATCCCAAGGCTGACGCAGGCGCCCCAAGAGCGGGCAAACGCGTCGTTGCTTCAAGTATCGGGCCTTCCCGATCACTCCCGCAAGTAGGTCATGGACTCCGAGACCTTCGGGGATTTGGTCACACGAAACGAGCGGCTGACCTTACCAGCGTAACATTTCATCATTTCAGTGGATTCACGTTTGTCAAGAGGTTGACGGAAAAGCTGAAGTTGTTTTTATGAAGACGCGCCAGCGGAGATGCACGGCCCGCCCTCGGCTGATCGCATGTGGATTTGCCTCGGTTTCCATGAGACCGATCCCGCCTCGATCAGAAGTGCAACGGCGGTTGCTTCTTGCATTTCGCCCGCCGAGCCACTATCAAACGAGAGTCGGCTCCGGCCCCGTACCTGCCGGCACGGTACCGGCTGCCGCACTTCAACAAGGGAGGGGGGAGCATGTCCAGATCACCCAACGACGTCAAGAAACTCGTGGATGATTCCAAGGTTGAAATCATCGATCTGCGGTTCGTCGACTTGCCCGGCGTGTGGCAGCATTTCTCGCTCCCTGCGCGAGCTGTCCGATGACATGTACACCGACGGGCTGGGATTCGACGGGTCGAGCATCCGCGGTTACCAGCAGATCCAGGAAAGCGACATGCTGCTGATCCCGGATCCGGAGACCGCCTTCGTCGACCCGGTGCTCCAGATTCCCACGCTGAGCATGATTTGCAGTGTGCAGGACCCCGTCACGCGGGAACCATACACGCGCGATCCCCGGCACATCGCCCAGAAGGCCGAGGCCTACCTCAAGAACACCGGCATTGCCGATATCAGCTACTGGGGACCGGAAGCCGAGTTCTACATCTTTGACGACGTCCGTTACGATCAGTCGGCGCAGGGCGGCTATTACTTCATTGACTCGGTGGAGGGCGTCTGGAACACCGGCCGCCAGGAGGGCCCGAACCTGGGCTACAAGCTGCGGCACAAGGAAGGCTACTTCCCCTGCCCGCCCGCCGACCAGTTCCAGGATCTCCGCTCCGAGATGATCCTGACGCTCGAGAAGGTGGGCGTGCCCATCGAGGTGCACCACCACGAGGTCGGCACCGCCGGCCAGGCCGAGATCGACATGCGGTTCGGCCCGCTCACAAGGCTGGCCGACAGCCTGATGTATTACAAGTACATCATCCGCAACGTGGCGCAAGCACGGCAAGGTGGTCACCTTCATGCCCAAGCCAATCTTCGGCGATAACGGCTCGGGGATGCACTGTCACCAGAGCCTCTGGAAGGGTGAGACGAACCTCTTCTGGGATGAGAAGGGCTACGGCCAGATCAGCCAGACGGCGCGCCACTACATCGGAGGCTTGCTCAAGCATGCCCCCGCGCTGCTGGCGCTCTGTGCCCCCACCACCAACTCGTACCGCCGGCTGGTACCCGGCTACGAGGCGCCCGTGAACCTGGTTTACTCGCAGCGCAACCGCTCCGCGGCTGTCCGCATTCCCATCTACAGCAAGAGCCCGAAGTCCAAGCGCATCGAGTTCCGCTGCCCGGACCCGTCCTGCAATCCCTACCTCGCCTTCTCCGCCATGCTCATGGCGGGGCTGGACGGCGTGCAGAACAAGATCGACCCGGGCGACCCCATCGACAAGGACCTCTACGACCTCGAGCCCGAGGAGGCCGAAAAGGTCAAGAGCACGCCGGGCTCGCTTGGCGAGGTGCTCGACGCGCTGGAGGCCGACCACGAGTTCCTGCTCAAGGGCAGCGTTTTCACCAAGGACGTCATCGAGACCTGGCTCACCTACAAGCGCGAGCGCGAGCTGGCGCCAGTGAACCTACGCCCCGTGCCGTACGAGTTCTTCCTCTACTTCGACCTGTGATGCGCGCTTGAGATACTCCCTGGACGACCCCCGCCTGGTTCTCCCTCCCAGCCAGGCCGCGGGTTGCCGGGTAGGTCCGTGAGCCTTGTGCGCCAGCGCGGTGGTGCGTGGTCACTCACTGTCTCCGGGCCTGAGTCCCAGCAGCAGATGGACGTGCGCGTCCTCGCCCGGATACTGCGACAATTCGATACCCAGGCCGAACCTGCCGGCCAGGCGGACCAGCCGCCCCGGCAAGAAGTCGCTCTGGAGTGGCACGTTGCGCCGCGTGATTCCAAAATCCAGCAGAATGTGATCGACGCCCGGGGTCTCCGAGAGACGTTCCAGCTCGTCTCGGTAATTGACGAGGAAGCCGATCGCATCCTCAACCTGGCGTTCCAGATCGGTTCCAGGGGCCTCACTGATGACCAGATTGAAACCGGAGGTCTCATCAGGGGGCCGGCGCGTCGCTTGCTGTTCCCCCAGCCGCCAGACCTCGCAGGGGTCCCAGTCGCACTCAGCGAGGAATTCATCCACCTGAAAATCCCGGCCAAAGGCTCGCAGAACGCAGCCGGGCATGGGGTCGCTCCATACGAAGGGAGCGCTGATCCTGATTCACTCTGGGAGAGTTGAACCAGGGGCAGCCGGATCGCCTGGTATCGCTGCACCTTCGTGGATCAGGCGTCTCACTTCCAGGGCTATCTGGTCTGCTGTGTTCGTGAACGACACGCGAAATTCGGATGAAGCGTCCCGGCCAATACGAAACTGGCCCTCGCCGCCGTACGGTGAGACGGAGCCGGGCGATTCCTCGTTACAAAGAGCGGCCATCCGTGCCAGCAACCCCCGCAAGACGGATTTCGGCAGAGTGATCACCGTTGCTTCCTGGGGTCCAGCCGGGACAGGACGAACAAAGCACCGATCGTCTTGCCAGTCGAGACGCAGACCATGCTCCTGGCATATGTCCAGAAGTTGATTGGCCATGCCGACGACCGGACGCCTGTCTGGCTCAAGTGCGCGCTGAATTCGGTTCTGAAATGACAGTAGCTCATTCATGGAAGATCCCGGATTTCTTTGGTGAGTTTGGGCCAGGCCTCGATGAGCCTCTTCGAGGCCGGCCCCGGGGTCGAATTGGTCTTCCCTCGGAATCTGGATGTTTCGTGCATCGAGATCGTGCCGTTGCCAGATATCAATACCTGTCGGCAAGCCACGTTCGCGACGGTCATGACCGACCGAGAATCATCATACCATCGAGAGGCTGATGTTCGGGATGGTAAGAATCAAAGGCAGATCACGCCAATGCCAGTGCTAGGTCGGCCTCGGCGTCGTGGCCGGTGAGGCGGAGATCGAACTGCTCCTGAAGGATCTGGAAGACTCGAGGTGTCACGAATCCTGGCGGGTTGGGACCGATCGTGATTCCCTTCACACCGAGCGCAAGCAAGGTCAAGAGCACGGCGACGGCCTTCTGCTCGAACCAGCTGATCACCAGGGTGAGCGGTAATTCGTTGACGCCACAATGGAAGGCGTTTGCGAGCGCCAGAGCCACCTGGATGGCGCCGTAGGCGTCGTTGCACTGGCCCATATCCATGAGCCGGGGCAGTCCCAGGTGCTCGCCGTAATCATGGCCGTGGAGCCGGAACTTGCCGCATCCCAGCGTCAGGATGAACGAATCAGGCGGTGTGGCGCGGGCGTAATCGCTGAAATAGTTGCGCCCCGGCTCGGCCCCGTCGCAGCCGCCAATCACGAAGAAGTGGCGGATCTTGCCCTGCTGCACCGCCTCGACGATCGTGCCGGCCATATCCAGCAGCACGCTTCGATGGTAGCCCACCCGGAGCGTTCCCCGCAGGTCGTCCACCAGCGGCAAGCACTGCCGCGCGCTGGCGACCACAGGCGCGAAGTTGCCATCGGTCAACCGTTCCCCGCCCGGCACGGCCGTGAACCGGGTCGTGAAGAGGCGGCCCGCGTACGACTCGCGCGGGATCAGGATGCAATTCGTGGTCGCCACGACCGGCCCCGGGAAGGCCGCGAACTCGAACTTCTGCTTTTGCCAGGCACCGCCGTAATGACCGGCCAGGTTGGGATGGTTTCTCAGGTTCGGATACATGTGCGCCGGTAACATCTCGCCGTGCGTGTAAACGCTGATGTCGGTTCCCTCCACCTGGGCAAGCAGGTCACGGAGGTCCGCCAGGTCGTGCCCCGTCATCAGGATTCCGGGACCCTTCCTGGTGCCAAGCTGCACATCGACCGGCTCGGGCTTGCCGAACTGCTCGACGTGGCCGGCATCCAGCAGCTCCATCACCCGCAGGTTCTTGCGGCCCAGCTCGAGTGCAATCTCGAGCAGGCTGTCGAGGTCGAAGTTGACGTTGGTCATCGTCGCGAAAAGCGCTTCCTCGATATAAGCGCTCACCGATTCGTCCGACTTGCCCAGCCGGCGCGCATGGCTCGCATACGCGGCCATGCCCTTGAGCCCGTACAGAATCAGCTCCTGCACCGACTGGACGTCCTCGTCCTTGCCGCAAACACCCGGACTGATCACGCAGCCTGTCCCCTTCGACGTCTGCTCGCATTGATTACAGAACATGGCAGCTCGCTCCCCGGCCCCCTCCGGATCGCTCCGTGTCACGCCGGGACACCCAATTCGCCACGGCCGGAGCTAAAAGTGGATAACCGCGTCCGATTATCCATAATTGGTCGGGCCGGTCAACGGGTGACCGTTCACGGGTCCCCAAAAGCGCCGATCCGGTGAGGGATCCGATCGGGTCGGATCCGGCGCGCGGAGGCCGGCATCCCGGCCATGGCAAGGGGGTGAACTCGGGCGGCGCTGACGGGACCTGGTCGAGGAGAATGCGTCGGTAGCGGTCTCACGCACCCGGCAGCCCGAAGTCCGGGCTCTGAACGTGGCGGATGAAGGCCTCGGCCCGCTGGTGGCCGCTCTCGACCCCGCGCATCTTCATCACCAGCTCCTGGAGCCCGTAATACTTGTCCGGGCTCTGGCTGGCGTGGGCGTAGCACGCCCGGCGCTTCAGCGGCTCGGTCCGCGTGATGTCCACGTAGTGTGTCGGCGTGAACTGGAGGGTGTCCTCGCCGCTGGAGACCTCGTAGTAGTAGAAGGCGAATTTCTTGCCCAGGCGAATCCAGGCGTCGTACGCCAGGATCGAGATGGCACGATGATCGGCGTGGTTGTCGATCGGCCAGTGCGTGAACAGCACGTCGGGCCGCTCGGCCTCGACGAGTTTCCGGAACGCATCATAATGGGCCCGATCGACGATGGCCTGGCTGTTCCGGTGCCCCGCGTCGAGCGGCCGCGCCTTGAGAATCTCACACGCCTTCCTGGCTTCGCCCATGCGCGCCGCACCCGCCCGCGGGTCGTCACTGGGAGGCCACTCGCCGCGGTTCAGGTACAGCAGCACCACCTCGTGACCCAGTTCGGCGTAGCGGGCGACAGTGCCCCCACAACCGTACTCCGGATCGCCCGGGTGGCCGCCTGTGACCACGACCTTGAGCTTCCGTTGCGGTGCCGCCGGCTCATCGGCGTGCAGGCCTGCGCTCGGCGCGGCCAGAGCGGAGGCGCTGGCGACGATGCCGGTCCGGCCAATCCACATCCTGCGCGAGATTGATTCTCTCACCTCATCCCTCGTTTCGATGACCGCCGATGCCTGATGTCCAACGTGCGCCCGGGTCGCCCTGTGTACCGGCTGGAGCACCCGACCGGCTCATCTTCGCCGAAACGCGCGCACAAATCACGGCGGTTCTCCGGGAGATCGGCTTCCCCGGGGCTGCCGGCTTCGGTGAGGGAGCGTGGTTGATGATCAATACTCTGGCCAGTACGGCCCTTGCAAGCCCATCTCCGGTCTCTCAAGAAGGAGCGCACCCGTGAGCCATCGCGTCCGCCATCCCAGCCTGGACCAGGAGCACGAGCTTCATCGCCGGACGTTCCTGCTGCGCACCAGCATCGCGGCCGGAGGGCTGGGGCTGACGGCCCGGACGGCGGCACAGCATCCCGCGAGCAGTGGCGGCCACCCCGGTCCCGCCGTTCAGCCGTACGGCCATGCCGCGGCTGGGCTCATGCCGCAGGCAGAAGCCCAGGCGCCGCCCTTCTCGTTCCAGCGCGTGACGATGCCCCGGCGCAAGAGCTTCTACGACTACACGGCCGATGACCTGAACCTGCTGGTCACCGCGTACGGCCAGCTCAAGCAGTTGCCCCCGAACGATCCTCGATCGTGGCTGAGCCAGGCGGGCATTCACGCCGCGCACTGCGGGGGCAATCAGCTGGAGGTGCACCATAGCTGGTTCTTCACCGTCTGGCACCGCTGCTATCTCTTCTTTTACGAGCGCATCCTCGCCAGGCTCAGCGGCAACCCGGCGGCGTTCGCCCTGCCCTACTGGGACTGGTCGAATCACCCGTCGGTGCCGGGCACGCGCGTGCTTCAGGCGCAGGGTCAGGCCAGCCCGTTCTTTGACACGACGAGTCCCCTGTACGACGAGAATCGCACGCCCGGGCCGATGAGCACGCTGAATGAAGACCCGCTCCAGACGGGCGCGTCGTACTACACGAGCGCCGGTTACCTGAGCCAGCTCATGGCTGACGATTTCACTGATTTCTGCGGTTCGGAGCCCGGCGATCCGAACGGCCGCGGGGCCGGTGAGCTGGAGCAGAACCCGCATAATTGTATTCACACCTGGACCGGCAGCACGCAATCGCCCTGGGCCGACATGGGCAACCTGACGACTGCGGCACGCGATTTACTCTTCTTCCTGCACCACGCCAACGTCGATCGCCAGTTCACGCTCTGGCTGGGGCAGAACCCGACGCTGCCGGCGGCCACGAGCCTCTGGTACGCGCAGTGGTTCAATTTCTGGGATGAGAATGGCAGCCCGTGCAGCGTGACGGTCCAGGACGCTTTGACGCACATGGCCGGCAACTATCAGCCTCCGCAGCAGACCTTCACCCTCGTCGCCCAACCGCAGGAGATCGCGGTGGGGGGCGCGTCGAGGTCGCTGGTCGGCCTGCCGGTTCCCGATGCCATGCGCCAGCGCGCAGCGCGGCCGTGGCCACGGCGGCTGCCGAGCCGGCCAGGCACCACCCCAAGGTTCAGCTCCGCATCGAGGGCCTGGACTGCGCCGCACGACGTGCCGGTCATCCTGCACGTGTTCTTGAACAAGCCCGATGCAACGGCAAAGGACATGCTGGGGCCGAATTTCGTGGGAACCATCCACCTGCTGCCAAGCTCGGCGGCCCACGGTCAGCGCCATCGGCCGCACAACGTCACTCTGGACATCACCCGCAAGGCCGCCCTGCTGGGCCAGGACGCGCCGGGAAAGGGACCGACGGTCACGTTCGTTACGGTCGATCCGCATCTGGCCCCCAACACCTCGTTGCCGAGCGTCAAATTCCAGAAGATCGTGGTCGTGACCAGACCGTGACCGGGATGGAACGGAGCCGCGGCAAGGGCCGGAACCGAGCCGCGGCAAGGGCTGGAACGGAGCCGCGGCAAGGGCTGGAGCGGAGCCGCGGCCGGGCAGGATCCGCGCTGCTGTCGCCGGGCGGCATTTTTTCGTACACTCGTCGCATGGGAAGCCGCGCGGCGATCAGGTATGTCGGAAGCCGCAGCGCCGGCGCGGCTTGTTCGCGTCCTGGAGGCCATGACAGTTGATCGAGAGTCCATCACATGGACCGCGGCGCTTGATCTTCCTGGGCACGGGCACATCCACGGGAGTTCCGGTACTGGGATGTGATTGCCCGGTCTGCACGTCAAGCGATCCGCGCAACCAGCGCACCCGGCCAAGCGTGCTCATGGCGTTTCCGGCCGGCAACTTGCTCATCGACACCACGCCGGAGATGCGCGTGCAGTTGCTCCGCGAGCAGGTCCGGCGCGTGCACGCGATCGCCTTCACGCATCACCATGCCGACCATCTCTTCGGCCTGGATGACGCGCGACTTTTCCCGCGCTGGATTGGCGGCCCGGTTCCCGTTTTCTGCGAGGCGCAGACCGAGGAGTGCATCAAGCGGGTGTTCGCCTACGCATTCAAGGACGCCACCAAGGATTGGCCGCCCGGGTTTGTGCCCAAGATCCAGTTCGTGCGGGTTGAGCCGGGCGTGCCGTTCGAGGTCCTGGGGCAGCGCGTGCTGCCGATCCGGCTGGATCACGGGCCGTTCTCCGTACTCGGGTTCCGCGTGGGCAGCCTGGCCTACTGCACCGACGTGAACCGGATACCCGAGGCGAGCTGGACCCTGCTGGAGAACCTGGAGACGCTGGTACTCGACGCGCTGCGGATTGACCCGCATCCGACGCATTTCTCGCTCCGGGAGGCTCTCGAGGTGGTCGAGCGGCTGAAGCCGGGCGCACCTTCTTCACGCACCTCTCACACGATCTGGATCATGCTTCCACCGAGGCCGCGCTGCCGGCGAACGTCCGACTGGCCTACGATGGGCTGGCCGTGGAATTCTAACGTCCAGGTGGATACAGTGCACGGAGTTCCCGGCCAGAGATCGAGCGACGAAGAGCCCCCCTGGCCGACTACCTGAGTGCCCGACCCAGCAGCCCTGGTCCGGCGTTTCGAGCCGTGAGGAGTGTACGACGCCATGTCTCCCGACCCTGCCTTACTGGAACGCCTGGAGCGCTGCGGCCAGCAACAGCTCCTCGCCTGGTGGGCCGAGCTTGCCCCGGACCAGCAGGAGCGGCTCCAGGCCGAGATCGCGGCGATCGATCTTCGAGCGGTTGAGCCGCCTGGTTCGCGAGCTGGTTGCCGAGGAAAGCACCCCAGCCCTCGAGCCCGGCCGCGTCCGGCCCATCGACGTGACGCGCCTCCCCCAGACCGATAGCCAGCGGATGGCCTGCCGCCGGGCTCACGAAATCGGCGCCGAGATGCTGGCGGCCGGCAAGGTGGGGCTGGTCGTCGTCGCCGGCGGCGCGGGCACCCGGCTTGGCTTCGACGGCCCGAAGGGGACCTTCCCCATCGGCCCGGTTTCCTCCGCCAGCCTGTTCCAGATTCACGCAGAGAAGATCGTGGCGCTGGGCGCCGCCATGGCCGCCCGCTGCCGCTCTACGTCATGACCAGCCCGGACAACCACGCCGCGACGATGGCCTTCTTCGAGGCGCACGGCCGGTTCGGGCTCGATCACGTGCGGTTCTTCACGCAGGGGCAGATGCCGGCGGTCGACAGGGCCACCGGGAAAGTATTGCTGGCGGCCAGGGACAAGGTCGCGCTCAGCCCGGACGGCCATGGCGGCACGCTCGCCGCGCTCGCCGCTCAGGGTCCGGACGGCGCGCCCGGTTGCCTGGATGAGATGCGCGATCGCGGCATTGAATCGCTCTTCTACTTCCAGGTGGATAACCCGCTGGTCCAGCTTGCCGATCCGGAGTTCCTGGGCCTGCACCGTCAGGCCGGGGCCGAGATGTCCTTCAAGGTCATCGAGCGGCTCTCCCCCGATGAGAAGCTCGGCGTCGTGGTGACGATCGACGGTGTCCCGCAGGTGATCGAGTATTCCGACCTGCCCCCCGAGCTGGCGGGCCTGCGCAATCCCGACGGAGGTCTCATGCTCTCGGCGGGCAGCATCGCCATTCACCTTTTCGAGCGGTCGTTCATCGAGCGCATCGTCGGCGACCATCAGTTGCCGTTTCATCGGGCCGTCAAGAAGGTGCCGTATGTGAATGAGAGTGGCGAGACGGTCAAGCCTGCCGAGCCCAACGCGATCAAGTTCGAGCAGTTCATCTTCGACGCCCTGCCCCAGGCGCGCCGCTGGGCGATTGTCGAGACCGACCGTGCCACGGAGTTCGAGCCGCTCAAGAACGCGGTCGGCCCGGACAGTCCCGCGACGGTGCACCAGCGCATGAGCGACCTGTTTGCCGGCTGGCTCGAGCAAGCCGGGGCCACCGTTCCACGCCGGCCCGACGGCTCGATTCCCTTCGCCATCGAGATCAGCCCGCTCTTCGCGCTGGACGCCCAGGAGCTGAAGGCCAGGATCGATCCGGGGCTGGTCGTCGAGCGGCCGATCTACCTGCGCTAGCCGGAAGAAACCATGGAAAATGACTTTCATTGCACGCGCCGCTTTGTGGCGAGTGCGAGAAGCAGGGAGCTCACATGCTGTACGCGATCATCATGGCGGGAGGAAGTGGCACACGGTTCTGGCCCAAGAGCCGGCGCGACCGGCCCAAGCAACTGCTGACTCTCTTCGGCGACGCCACCATGCTCCAGCAAACCGCGGCCAGGATCGAGCCGCTGGTGCCCGCCGAGCGCATCCTCATCATCACCGGAGCGGACCAGGCACAGGCCACCCGCGCGCAGCTTCCCGACCTTCCCGAGCAGAACATCGTGGCCGAGCCCTGCCCGCGCGACACGGCCGCCTGCGTGGGTCTGGCCGCCTGGATCGTCCACACGCGCGATCCCGACGCGACCATGATGGTCATGCCTGCTGACCACGTGATTGAGCCGGCCGGGGTCTTTCTGGCCACCGCGCGTGCCGCGGCCGCGGTGATCGAGGACGACCCCACCACGCTCATCACCTTCGGCATCAAGCCCACCCGGCCGGAAACCGGCTACGGCTACATCGAGCGCGGGGAGCTGCTGGAAACCCGTGACGGGATCGCGGTCAACCGCGTGGCCCAGTTCCGCGAGAAGCCCGACGGCCCCACGGCCGAGCGGTTCCTGGCGGCCGGCAACTTCGCCTGGAACTCCGGCATCTTCCTGTGGAAGGCCCGCACGATCCTGGACGAGTTACAGAAGCATCGTCCCCAGCTCGCGGAGCGCCTCGCACGCGTCGGCCGCACCCTGGGGACCGCCGAGGAGCTCGACACGATCACCCGCGAGTATCCTCTCATGGAGCGCGCACCCATCGACAAGGCGGTGATGGAAAAGGCCGCCAACGTCCGCGTTCTCGAGGTCCAGTACGACTGGAACGATGTGGGCGACTGGCGATCGCTCGCCAGCCTCATCCCGCATGATTCCCGGGGCAACGCCACACAGGGAAACGTGCTGGCCCGCGAGACCTCGAACTCGATCATCATCGGCGACGATGGCGGCCTGATCGCCACCCTGGGCCTCGAGGACGTGGTGATCGTGCAGTCGGGCCAGGCCACGCTGGTGGCTCGCCGCGATCAGATGGACAAGCTCAAGGGGCTGGTGGAGAGCCTGGCGGAAAAAGGGTACGGCGAGTACCTTTGATCGCCCGGTCCGGAGAACTCGTACATGCCGTCCCCTTTTCCCGGGATGGATCCTTACCTGGAACATCCCGGTGTCTGGCACGGTTTTCACGGTCAAGCGCTCGCGGCCATCGTGGTGCAACTTGTGCCGCAGGTCACGCCAGCGTACATCGTGCTGATGGAGGAGCAGCTCTACATCCATGAGCAGTCGGCGGAGGCACGGGGATCTCTGGGCCGAGCCGACGTCGCCATCGCACCCGGATCCTGGCCGGGAAGTTTGAATCCGTCCGCTTCCGCCGTCCTCCGGGCACCTGTCCAGGTTTTGCTTCCCGCCGTGGACGTCGAGCGGCAACGCTCCATCGAGATCCGCGACCGCCGCCATCGGCGGCTCATCACGGTCATCGAATTACTCAGCCCATCGAACAAGCGGCCCGGATCGGATTGCGAGCAATACCTGGCGAAGCGGGCCGAGATCCTGACGAGCCCTGCAAACCTGGTCGAGATCGATCTCTTGCGGTGTCCCGCGCCATTACCCACGGACTCTCCCCGGCCCGCGTGTACTTACAGCGTTCTGGTCAGCCGAAGCGAGAACCGTCCGCGGGCCGATTTCTGGCCGATCCTGCTGCGTGATCGCCTGCCCATGATTCCCGTGCCTCTTCATGCCGCCCAGCCGGGTGCCGCCCTGGACCTTCAGGCCATGCTTACCCGGGTCTACGACGAGGGCGGCTTTGCATTCTCGATCTTCGATGAAGAGCCCGACCCGCCCCTGAACGAGGAAGATGCGGCGTGGGCCCGCGAACTTGCCGCCGGCCGGGTCAGTCCAGCCTAGCGCGGTTTTCTGACGCATTGCAGGCGGTTTCTGATTCATTCAAAGGGGGGCAGACATTCCTGTCTGCCAGGGCAAGCCTGCTCGGGCAGGCAGGAATGTCTGCCCCCCGGTCTCAGTCTGCGATCCGAGTGAAAACCGCTCTGGCTGGATCATCACAGCGCCACGACCTGCACCGACACCTCCATCCGGTCCCAGGCGTTGGGTGGACCCTCCCACGACCCGGAAATGGGTATGGCCTTGTCCTGCTCACGTGCGACCGCGACGGAGACGTGCTCGGATCCGGCGAGCTTGCTGTTCGTGGGGTCGAACCCGCGCCACCCCGCGCCGGGGAGGTAGATCTCGGTCCAGGCGTGCGTGGCACCGTGCTGGCCCTCGGCCATCTGGATGTAGCCGGTGACGAAGCGCGCCGCGAACCCCCAGTGCCGGGCGGCCTCCATCATGAACACGGCATAGTCGCGACACGAACCACTGCCCAGCGCCAGGGTCTGGCAGGGTAGCTGCACACCCGGATCGTACCGGACGTTGTACCGGAAGGAGTCATGGATCCGGCTGTTCAACCGGTTCAGCAGCTCCGAGGTGCCCACGAGCTGTCCAGGCCGATACAGATCCAGCAGCCATTCCTGCACGGATGGGCCGTCGTGAGGATAGCTGGGAACCCGGTAAGGGATGATCTCCACTTGCTCGTCGGCGCTGTACTGGAACGGATAGGAAAGGGCCGCCGGGTCGATCAGGCAATCGATGGGAATCTCATCGTAGAGGTCGACGTCGACCTCGCTGTGCAAGCTCAACCAGGAAGCCGTCCCGGCAAACGTGATGATCGCGATCGAGTTGCCGTAAATATCCCGCACCCAGCGCACCTCCGCCTGGGGCTGGATCTCCAGTCGCGAGCCGGTGATATGCAGGTCGTAGCCCTCGCGCGGCCGCACCATCGCGCGATGGGGACCGAGCCGGACCGGCTCGTGGTAGCAGTACTTGGTGGCGTGGATGATCCGTAGTCGTTTCATGAGAGGCCCTCGCTCCGATCCGGTCCGGAACGGGACGGGACCACCTCAGCCCCCGGCTTCGCTTCCCCGCGATCGCCACATTGTCTCGAAACCCGTTTCCGCACGGTGCGGGAACCGAGTCTACACGCCCGCGGGGCGAACCGCACGAAAAACCCGGCCGCGCCAGTCCGCCCCGTGTGCCCGGGCGCGGCAGCCGCCCGGCGCGGCCCGGGAATGCCTGTGAAAGGGGGCCCCAGGGTGCTGCGGCAGCCGCCCGGCGGTCTGGCGCCGCAGCACGCAAGTTCAAGGGCGGCCTGGCTCAACGCCGTTTGCGTCTGGCCAGCAGCGTACCCGACACACACGTTCCGGCCAGGAGCAAGAGAACCGAGCTGGGCTCGGGAACGGCGGCCGTACCCAGTGAGGAAAGCATGAAGATGCGGTCGATGTTGCCGGCGCCGAACGGCCCGTAGTTGACCCCGATGAAAGCCTGCGTGAATTCCGCCAGGTTCAAGTTCAGCGGCAGATCGGGCCCGCTGAACGCGGTGCCCGTCGAGTCTCACGAAGCCAAGATAAATGTAGTTCGGAGCGACACCGTCAATGCTGCCGGTGGAAGGATTCGGGGCGTTATTCGAGATTCCCGGCACGAAGGTATAGAATGAATCGCCGACAGGCACGCCGTTGGGCGGCGTGACGTTGTTGTACAACCCGAGCTGGCCAGGTCCCTCACTGACCGTCTGCCCGCCAATGGTCCAGGTGAGCGAGTTGAAGGAGAAGACGGACTGGGTTCCCCCGTAAAAAGAGGTCACTGCTGCGGTCTGCGGTGCATCGTAGCTCAGTTGCCCCTGGAACACGCTCCCGCTGGGAATGGAATTCCCGCCCACCGTGACGGCCGCATCGGTCTGGCCCGAAAAATCCAGGACAACCGTGCCCGCGTGGGACACATCAGGACAGCAAAACAGGACCAGAACCAGCAGTGCAGCCACGCCAGCGCACATTCTCCACTGCTTCAACAAGACGAGATCAATCATCAACAACCTCCGGGATACGCCAGGTTTGCCGATCGCGGCCAGGCCTGGCCAGGACAGCTTCGCTTCAGGGATGGTAACGCGTCGACCATATTGCCAGGCTGGGTTCATCCCCATACTCGAACGCTGCCCCGTGCGCTCGCCCTGGCGATCAATGTCGTGCCGTGTCTGAGGCTAGTTTAAAGCTTGTGGCTTTTCCAGGTCCGTTCATTCTTAACAACACGCGCTGCGGCCTTTTTCGCAACGTGAGAGCGGGCACAATGGAATTTGCCCGGCTCGGAAACCTCAAATGTCCCGCGAGGAACAGCCACGCATGAATCGAATCCTGGCACTCGACTTCGGCCTGCGGCGCGTGGGCGGGGCCATCAGCGACCCGCTTCGTGAATTCGCTTCGCCGCTGGAGGTCTACGAGCGGAGGAACGATGAGCTCGACGCTCGGCACTACCGTGCGCTGGTGCGGGAGCACGACATCGCAACCATCGTGGTCGGCCTGCCCGTGCACACCAGCGGTCGTGAGGGAGAACTGGCCCTCCTGGCGAGGCGCTGGGGTGCCTGGCTGGCCTCGGTCACCGGGTTGCCGGTCGCCTATGTCGATGAACGCTACACCAGCATCGAGGCCGACAACCTCATGATCGAGTCCGGGCTCAAGAGGCAGAAACGGAAAGCCCTGCGCGACAAGCTGGCCGCGCAGATCCTGCTTCAAGGTTACCTCGACGCGGGTTGCCCGGAAGGCGCGGGGGACTACAAGCCGCTCGCGGATGACGAGGAAAACAAGACGTGAGCACGCTCATCGTGGGCTGCGGATACCTGGGCACCCGGATGGGAATCGAGCTGGTCCGGCGCGGGGAGCAGGTGCTGGGAACCGTGCGTTCGCGGCCCCGCGCCGCCGAACTGGACCGGCTGGGAATTGAGCCGATCGTCGCGGATGTCCTGAATCCGGAAACGCTCGATTTTCCGGAAGCACAACACATGCTCTATTGCGTGGGATACGACCGCACCAGCCGAGCCGACCGGCGCACGGTTCACGTCCAGGGATTGAAGAACGTGCTCGAGAGACTGCCCGCGGCGGTCCATCGTTTCGTGTACGCCAGCAGCACCAGTGTGTACGGTCAGTCCGACGGGTCATGGGTCACCGAGGATTCTCCCGCCGAGCCGCTTCACGACGCAGGCCGCGTTTGCCTCCTCGCCGAGGCGGTGGCCCGGCAACATTTCGGGACGCGGCAAGGCGCACTCGTCGTGCTCCGATTCGCAGGGCTGTACGGGCCGGGCCGCGTCATCCGGCGGGCACTGCTGGAGCGCGGCGAGCCGATCCCGGTCGACCCCGCGTGCTACCTCAACCTGGTTCATATCGATGACGCGGCCCGTGCTGCGGTCGCCGCCCTCGACGCCGCTCATCCCGAGCCGCTTTATCTTGTGAGCGACGACCGTCCCGTTCCGCGCAGCGAATACTACACCCTGGCCGCCCGTCTGCTGGGAGCCCGCCCACCGCGCTATGAGCCGGCAGGCGCCGCCGGCAGGGAGCAGAGCGCCGATTTCGCGAACCGGCGGATCTCGAACGCTCGCCTGCGATTGGGGTTGGGAGTCGCGCTGCATTTCCCTGACATCAGCACTGGCCTGGAGGCCGCGATCCAGGCCAGTCGCCAGGAAGCCGACGGCTGACACGCGTCACCATCCACCAATCTGGCAGCCCTTGCTCGTTCGCAGGGCGGGGTTCAACTGGAGCAGGCCTGCCCTGGCAGACAGGAATGTCTGCCCCCCTTTCCAAAACTCAGAAACGGCCTGCAACCCGTCAGAAAACCGCCCTAAACGGCCGGCTCGATGTAGCAGCGCAGTGAGGCCTTGGAGCGGCTCAGGCGGGGGTCCGGGCCGTACGACAGGACCTGTTCGCACTTCAGCTCAGCCTTCTCCTTGTGCGTCGTGTAGACGATCGCCCGGCCTCGAGAATGGACTTCCCATGTCAATTCCTTGGCGCGGGTGATACTGTGTGCGAAGAGTTTGATGAGCATCTCGATCACGTATTCAAAAGTATGGTCCTCGTCGTTGAGGACAACCACGTGATACGGCGGTATGCGGCGGGTTTTCGTCTCCTCGGAGACCTCGGGCTCGACAACGGTGCTGATCGCCTCGTACTCACCCGACATGGAACACGCTCCTGCAAGCCGTTGTGCGGGCTGCCTTCCCCATCTTAGTCTATATCTATAGCGGATGACCCCGCAAAGGGAAATGAAAAATGGCCCACGGGATGTCTGGTCCAAGCGAGGGGTTCATGGCAGAGATGAGCTCGGCGGCGGCGCTGCGGCAACTTCGTACGGCACGCGCGGGATTGAAGAAGGTCCGGCAGCTCATGAAGCACGCCAGGAATGATTCATCGATGGTCGCGGCCGTCCTGGACGCGGGCTGGGAAAGCCTGGCGCAGGCGCACCGGCTGATGGCCGCCATTCCTCGGAGTGCCGTCGACGATGAGGTACTCACCCAGCAACTGTCGGTGCAGCGCTACGCCACCGCGCTTCTGGTCCGGCTTCGCCGTCTGCTCCGGAAGGGCGATGCCGGCCCGGACGACGCGGAGGGCCATGACGACATGGCCGACGAGGGAGACGATCACGATGAGTGATCTCCTGCACGCCGCGCTCTGAAAGTCCTGCTCATTGATCCAGCCGCCGGGATTCCGCAATGCCACGAGTCCGCCCATCCGCTCCTTCGCAAGACGCTCCACCGCCGATTCCCGATCGCGAGCTGGAACCGGGGACCGCTCTGCCCACCGTGGCGATTCGCGCGGCGGTGCGCATCCCTTTGTTTTCCGTAAGATGATCATCGGGCCGGTGGGCGCGACAGTCCCGAACCCGGGCGACCTGGTACACGCCGTCGACCGGGACGGCCGGCACCTGGGATACGGCCTCTGGAACCCGCGGTCCCAGATCAGCCTGCGGCTGCTGTCGCGGGAGGAGGCTCCTCCCGGCCTTGCCTTCTGGAAGCAGAAGATCAGCCAGGCCGTGGAGCTGCGGCGAAAGGCGCTGAGGCTCGACGAGCAGACCAGTGCCTACCGCGTGCTGCACGCCGAGGGAGACGGACTCTCCGGCCTGATTGCCGACCGCTACGACGATGTGCTCTCCTTCGAGATCTTCAGCCTGGGCATGTACCAGCGGATCGGGCCGATTGCCGGCATCTGCGCGGAGCTGCTGGACACCCGGCATTTTCGCGTTCGCGTGGACGAGCGGGTCGCGCTTCAGGAAGACTTTCCGGGCAGGACCGTCGCCAGCCCCAGGCTGCCCCCCCGGATCACCATCGAAGAGCATGGCATCCGCTATCGGATCCACCTGGAAGAGGGCCACAAGACGGGTTTCTTCTGCGACCAGCGCGACAACCGCAGGGAACTCGCGCGCTACTGCGCCGGAGAGGCGGTGCTCGATGCCTGTTGCTACACCGGAGGCTTCGGCCTCAACGCCCTGATCCGGGGCCAGGCGCGCGAGGTCATCTGCGTGGACCTCGACGAGAAGGCCGTGGCCCTGGCCCGCGAGAACGGCAACGCCAACAATGTGCGGCTGAACGCCGTGCACGCGGACGCCTTCGGCTACATGCGGCAGATGGCCGTCAACGAGCGCAGGTTCGGCGTGGTGGTGCTGGACCCGCCCAAGCTCATTGCCGACCGCGACGACGTCTCGGCGGGGAAGCGCAAGTATTTTGACCTGAACGTCCTGGGCATGAACCTTGTGGAGCCGGGCGGGCTGCTGCTGACCTGCTCGTGCTCGGGCCTGCTCCCCGCGCCGGACTTCCAGGCACTGCTCAGGGCCGCGGCCCGCAAGGCGAGCCGGAGCGTGCAGTTGCTGGCGATGACTGGTGCCTCGGCCGACCATCCCGTCGCGCTGGACGCCCCCGAAGGCGCCTACCTGAAGGCGGCCTGGCTGCGAGTCGGCGACCCGGTTCCTCCGCTGGTGAGCGAATGACATTTTCGGGATAATGCGTCTCGACAGCGATCGCTCGCGTCCATTTCGGCCCGCTCGAGAGACAGCCGTGCCCAGCCTGACCGTCGAGAACTACGTGAAGACGATCGCCCTCATCACCGCCCGCAAGCCGGGCGGCGGGCCGGTGAGCACCGGTGAGCTCGCTCAGGCGCTGCGGGTCTCTCCAGGCACCGTGACGGGAATGCTCAAGACGCTCTCAGAGGCCAGCCTGGCGACCTACACGCCGTATGAAGGTGCACGGCTCACGACTTCAGGCCAGCGGCTTGCCCTGAAGGTGATTCGCCGCCATCGCCTGCTGGAGCTGTTCCTGGTTCGGACCCTCCAGATGTCCTGGGACGAGGTCCACGAAGAGGCCGAGAACATGGAGCACGCGGCCTCCGAGCGGCTCATCGACCGGATCGAGGCTTACCTCGGCTTTCCCGCGGTGGACCCGCACGGTGACCCCATCCCCCGGGCCGATGGATCGCTCACCGAGCCCGAGGGCCTGCCGCTCTCGCAATGTCCGGGCGGCCAGCACTTCCGCGTCATCCGCGTGATCGACCAGGACCCGGCGTTCCTGCGCTACCTCTCGGAAAGCGGGCTCGCCTTGCATGCCGCTGGACTGGTCCAGGAAAACCGCCCGGAAGCCGCAGCGGTGGTCTGTCAGCTGGGCGGGCGGAGCGTCGCCCTGGGTCTGGCGGCCGCGGCCAAGGTGCTGGTGCAAACGCTGCAAGGGTCCAATCACGCCAGCTCATGACCGGATGGTCCCGGCCGCGAGATCGGGCGTGCGATCGATCCGGAAGTGGGCCAGGTCGATGCGCGGTGCGCAGGCCAAGAACCAGGTCCGCAACCAGCTCGGCCGTCGCGGGCGAGAGCTGCAAGCCCGCGCGCCTGTGTCCCGTGGCCACGACCAGGTTGGCATAGCCCGGCACCTGGCCGATGTATGGCCGCGTGTCAATGCTCCCCGGCCGCAGGCCGGCCCATGCGGCCTCGAGCCCGGCCTCGCCGAGCGCAGGGCACAGGAAGATGGCTTCATCGAGCAGGCCGCGCACGGCGCTGGCAGTGCTGCGCGTGTCAAAGCCGGCCTGCTCTTCGGTTGCACCGACCAGCACCCGCCCGTCGCCGCGTGGGACGAGGTAGTTCTTGCCATGCTCGACGATCCGCGAGAGGAGCGGCCGATCCTCCCGCAAGAGCACGATCTGACCCTTGACGGGAGGCGTGGGCGCGTGCACGCCCAGCGTCCCGAGCAGCCGCTCGGACCACGGACCGGCCGCCAGGATCACCCAGTCGCAAGCGATCTCTCCCGCACTCGTGCGAACCGCGCTGACCCGGTCGCCGCGCGTCTGGAAGCCATCGACGGCGTGCCAGGGAAGCAGCCGCACGCCGCGCTGCGCCGCCGAGGCGGCCAGCGCCCGCATGTGCCGGGGGTTCCGCACCTGGGCGCGGTCGGGCAGGAAATAGACCGCCCGCAGTTCCGGGTTCAACGCCGGCTCGACCTTGCGCAGGTCGGCGGCAGCCAGCTTCTCATGGACGATTCCCTCCACCTTCCAGCGGCCGGCGCTGGAGAGCAGCTCTTGCTCCTCGCCGGCCGTCCCGGCAACATCAACTCCCCCGCAGCGCCGATAGCCGTTATCGATGCCGGTCTCTTCCCGCAGTGCGGCGGACCAGCGAGGGAAGAGCTCGGCGCTCCAGGACCTGAGCCTCGACCATGGGGTGCAGCGCTCCCGCTTGCGGCTCGCTCAGTGGAGCGATCAGACCCGCGCCGGCCCACGACG
Organism: uncultured Planctomycetaceae bacterium; assembly: GCA_963833985.1. Lineage (GTDB taxonomy): Bacteria > Planctomycetota > Planctomycetia > Isosphaerales > Isosphaeraceae > Aquisphaera. The sequence continues at coordinate 1,230,226 of CAWIAD010000001.1, read as the reverse complement.
CCTCGCGGCCCAGCTCGCGGCGATCCAGTACGGCGCTGGTGATTCCCTCGCGCCAGGGCCCAGGCGATCGACAATCCGATCACTCCACCGCCCACGATCGCGACATCTGGCGTCCCGGTCATTCGTACGCACCTCAAATTCCAGACCGCAAGCGGCTCAGCGCGAATCGCCAGGGGCGGATCGCCGCGGCGCCGGCGTGGTGGTGTGCCGCTTCCAGGCCGCCTGAGTCATGCGGTCCACGCCGCGGCCCTCGCTCACCAGGATCAGGTCCATCCCATCCCAGGCGACCCCTTCCACCGGCAGGGAATCATAGCGCACCGAGGCAAGCGGAGCCCATCCGCCCAGCGCGTCCCGCTGGTAGATCCTGGTCACCGTCGCGGCGCAGACCGCCAGCAGCCGCCCGTCGTTCGACAGGCTGGCGCCCGTGGCCGGTTCGACGAATCCCGGCAGCCGGCCGACTTGCCGGGGCAAGGCCGGCCTCAGCAGCGGCGCCGGTGGCTGGAGCGGAATGCTGAAGAGCTCGGCGTCGCGGCCGTCGAACCGCTTGGAGACGACAACCGCGGAGTGTGTCCTGGCGTCCAGGAACAGCCCCTCGGCGTCGAAGCGCCTTCTCTCGGCAGCGCATAGAACCACGAACCGGTCGGCCGTAGGGGCTCCCTGGCCGGCCCCGCCGGGTCCGGCTCATCGAGCCGGTAGATGGCCCGGAGGGCCAGCAGCCCGCCGTTGTTGCCAATGTCTCCCAGGTACAGGTGGCCCTGGTCATCGGCCGCGATGTCCTCCCAGTCGACATTCGCCAGCGCCACGGGGAATTCCCGGACGATCGATCCGTCCTTGCGGATCGCGAAGATGGAGGACGGGTTGCCCGAGTCGTTGTGCACCCAGAAGATGCCCGGATAACGCCGGCTCGCGGCCACGCCGGAGGCCTCGGGAATGCGCCGGGTGTCGAAGTTCCCGAGATGCTCTACCAGAAGCTCGGACTGGCTCAGGATCGGTGCGAGCAAGAGTCCCAGGCTCAGAACCACAGGCATCGGCTGGTCGCTCTCCTGGAGAACGTGTCAGCCTGAATCGTAGCAAACTCCCCAGGCCGCTGGCCACCGGGAACAACATGGCCGGCCCTTCGGCACGGCCGCGTCCCCGCCCATCCTCCGGCGTCAGCGAATCAGCGTGATGGGCACGGGCGTCTGGTTCATGATCGTTTCAAAAGCCGAGGTGAGCCGGCTCTGCCGCTGGGCCATGGTGCCGATGCACCACTTGTAGCCATTGGCCGGGTCGGCGGCCGTCGCTGGGAACACCGTGCCGCCAATCGCCGAGATCTGCTGAAGCAGGCCCACCGAGCTGGTGAGCGTGGACGAGGGCGTCTCGAAGATGCCGCCGAACGCGATGCACTGGATGGTCACCGGCTTGCCCTGCGCGCCGAAGCCGGGATAACCGAGGTTGGGCGAAAACGGCGTGATGCCGGGCCCGGGCACGCGGTTGCCGTTGTTGTCGTTGCAAATATTCTGCACGACCTGAAGCAGGCCCGTCTGGTTGTAACCGGCCGAGGAGAGCGACTGCCCCGGCTGGATCGAGTAATTCGAGTTGTAATAGCTGCCGTAACCGAAGCTGCCGGGCGTCGAGCCCTGGTTCGCCATCCCATCGGTCTCGTAAATGAGCAGCCGTTCGGCGCCGACGCGCCCGTTGCCACCGGTGCCCGGCGCCGTCGACTGGTCGAGCGCCTGGAGCGTCCCGCTGGCGCTGAACTGGTTGTAGGCCAGCATGAACCCATAGCTGGAGGCCGTGTTCGCAGTCCAGTCGCCGAACGCGCGGGGAGTTTGCGCCCCGTTGGCGTCCCAGGGACGGACGTCGTTCGTGCCGCTGTTGGGGGGGATCCAGAGCGAGTTGATCATCGGCTGCATGTTGTTCGTCAGGCTGTACTGCGCCAGGTTGAAAGCGCCCGTTCCGCTGGCCCCGCCCGTGTAGAGGGGGCGGTTGAAGAGGATCATCGCCACCAGGTCGTTGGGATGGTTGTTCTGGATGTCCTGGAGGGCCTCGCCGATCCCGACCTTCATGGGGTACATCGAGATGTCGTGGGCGGTGCCGGGGAGGATGCCGGTATCGGACATGAACTGGATCATCGTCATGGGGCCGAACCAGAAGCGATGCCGCGGCCGCTGGGGGTTGTCATCATACGCCATGAACGCGGCGCCAGTGCCCGTGGGCGGCGCGGTGACCTTGACGGTCCCGAACGTGTAGTCGTTGCCGTAGCTCATTGACGGGTTGGCCGGAGTTTGCACCGCGCCGGACGGATCGCGCCAGACACCCACCATGTAGTCGATGTATTCCTTCCAGAACCGCTGATTCGGGTCGCTGATGGCCGAGTTCAGGTTCGTGTGAACGTAGGCCGAGGCGGGAACATCGCTGGGAATCTGGTCATAGTAGAGGATGTTGCCCGACCGGAGCTGGCTCGGGAAGGGGTTCGGGCCGGTGCTCCGGATCCACGCCAGGATGGCCTTGTAGTTGATGGTGTAGTTGCCGGTGGGCTGGTTCCAGGCGCCCGATCCGCTCCAGAGCTTGGTGTTGTTGTTCGTGCCGAAGAAGTTCTGCCGCCAGTCGTTGGTAGGGTCGGGCGGCCAGACGAAGAACGTCTTTCCCCAGTACCGCGGCCCCTGGATATATCCCTGGAGGGACGTTCCCTGGATCGACTGATACCCGCTGGCCTCGAAGGAGGCATTCTTGGTGGTACTTCCCAGCGCGTCGGCCAGGGTGGCCGCAAACGTGGAGGTCGTATTGTGCTTCCAGAGGTAGGTATCTCCACCGGCGCGGTTGTACGTGTCGAGCGCCGTGTCGGCAGCGGCCGTGAAGGCTGATCCCGCCGTGGCGCCGCGGTTGTTGCTCCAGAAATCGTTGACCAGTGGCGGAACGCCGAGCGCCGAGATCGTGATGTTGCACTTGCCCACGACCGGGTTTCCCGACAGCGGGTTCGACCCGGCGGCCACGGGACAGAGCAGGTTGGCGTAGCTGGTGTAGTTCGAGTAGTTCTGCTGGTTCGAATAGTGGCCGAACGTGGGGTAGACCGACTCCTGGTTATTCGAGGTCAGGTTGGTGTTGTTCGGTGCGGCCTGGCCATTGTCCAGGTAGCTCTCGTCATTCCAGAGGTCGCTTTCGTTGTTCATCGAGCCCGAGTAGTCGAGCACGATGGCGACGTCTCGCGGCCGGTGGGCGGCGGTGGCGCTGGCGCTGACGCTGAACGCGGAGAATCCCAGGATCCGGGCAAAGGTGGTCGGGCATGACTTGTTCACGGTCGCCTGGGTCAGGTTGTAGTTCTCGCCGGCGGCCAGCGTCATCGAGGGGACGAATGCTTGTGACGTAGAATCGTAGTGATAAGTACCATGCTGCACTGTGACGTCGGCCGCCCCGACCGGCTGGCCCATGATCGCGTACTGCTGCGCCGCGGCCAGCGCGTTGGAGGTGGCCAGGCTCAGGTTCTGAGGCATCACTCCGTTGAGCGACCGGGCTCCGGCCATGGCCGCGACATCCGCGGCGCTCTGGCATTCCAGCTTGGCCACGGCGACCCTGCCCACGTCGATTCCCAGTGCGACCGCGCCGCAGAGCGCCACCAGGCTGAGGGCCACCACGGGCGTGATGCTGCCCGCACGTCGATGTTTGTTTCGAGCGTCGATCAAGTCAATCTCCTGCCGGGCTGTGCTGCCAGCACCTTGCGTCATCATCTGGAAACCACCCTTGTCTGCGGCGGATGGGACGGCTGGCCGGCGAACGGCTCAACCGGCCGGCGGTTGTGGAGGCGTGGTGGGGAACGGATAGTCCTTCAGGCAAACCCAGCTCGCCTGGGCTTGCAGGAGCTGCGCGCCGGTGATCGAGGGCAAGGAGATCCAGCGCACGTCCGGAAACGGCACGGACACCGAGATGACAATCTGGTCCAGCGAGCTGGCCTGGCTCACGTCGATCTGTTCCGGTATCCCCGGACTGCCGGCGGCGTAGACCGTCACGTTCACCGCGATGTTCGCCGTCATGGCGCCGGTGACATCTTGCAGGCCACAGCGGACATAGTTGACGGCGACCTGCTGGACCTGGCTGTTGGTCAAGAGCCCGGAGCCCGCCTGACGGGCCGCCTCACGGGCCGCGACGTTGAGCATCTGCTGGACCTCGAGGATGCGCCCGACCTCCCATGTGCCCGTGAGCAGCAGGATCAAGAGCGGCAGGGTCAGTGCCAACTCGACCGCCGCCACCCCCGGAGAAGTCCTGATTTGTTTCCCGAGAGTACGGATCGTCATCATGGGCCTCGACGTTGGGGAACCAGTCGCCCGAACGTGACCTCACAAAGAGCCTAGGACACGTTCGGATATGCTTGACTCAGTGGCACACGCGGCACACGGGCCCCGGGGATCATCCGCAACGCGGATGTTGGTTTCTTGCAGCAATCGGCCCGTTTCGGGGTTGGACGCGCACATGGCCGGAGCCCGCCCGGGAACGGGCCGGCGCGGCTGCCGGCTCAGTTCGCTTCGCTGAGCATCATCGAGATGGCCGTGAAATGGATGGGGTTCGGGATCACGCCCAGGTTGACGGGGAGAATCGGCACATAGTCCGCGTCGATCTGCACGGCGATGGCGCCGCCGTAGGGCGTCTGGTTCCAGAGGCCCAGGTTGGCCCCGGTCTGGGGATCGGTCTGGTAAACCTGGATCGCCAGGTTCTGCATCGACTGACCGGCCAGGTAACCGCTGACGGTCTGCTCGATCTGCTGCGTGGTCACCACGGGCTGGGCGGTGCCAACGATCGCCAGGCGCGCTCCTTCCCGGGCGGCGTTGTTCATCAACTGGCGGACCATCACGATCCGCCCGTACTCGAAGACACCCAGCAAGACAACAAGCAGTATGCCCAGAAAGACCGCGGTCTCGACGACGGCAACTCCCCTGCGGCAGCGCAACGGCCCGTGCGTTCTGAGAATCATCTCGAGCCCTCTCGCGGTAAGTGACTGGCACCGGGGCAAGCGATGTGCCGGTTCAACGTCAGGCCCGCTACCTGATTTGACTACGCGAACGGGCCCGGACTGAGACCCGGGGTGTCAGGATTCGATCCGGTGTTGCGGCCGCTCACCCCTGCCGATGCGTTCGCGCATCATGAAGGCGCGCCGGGTTGCGGATGGGAGACGGCTTGCGAAACCGTCGCCGGAGCGTCAAACTTGGTCGAAATTGGGTTTCCCCAGGGTGCCTCTCGGGCATCCCGAGCCACAAGACTCCCCGCTGAGACGCCAAAGTCCATGGAAATGCCCCAGGTCCGCCCCGGCGCCGTGACCAGCCCCGATAGCAAGCTGCGCGTCGTCGCCTTCTTCCACAACGCGGCCGAGGGAAACCTCGCCATCCAGATCCTCACTTCGATCGGCATCCTGAACGACCGCCTGGGCGTCACCCCGCCCGACCAGATCGAAGGCGGCCAGGGGATGATCCTCTCGATTGGCTGCAAGGACGACAGGATGCTCACGCGCGCCGAGGAGATCTGCCGCAAGCTCGGCGGCCGCCTGCACCGCCAGCGCGTCTGAACGGATCGCCCCGGGTCTCAGGACCCGCCTCGCCTGGCTGCGTCAGCCCCCAGGTCGGAAGTCGCACAAGGTCCGCCCTCTTTCGTGGGACAAGATTCCAATCTTGTCACTGTTTTTATCTACTGATAATTATTATATATAACATAAGATGGTTAAATTGGTTTAAGTAAAATAGCGTTGAAATACCGTTAAAAAAAACGGGTCAAGAGATTTGCAAGTGACTTGTTCCCACGCTCCCGTGTGGGAACACCGGTCGGGACGCTCTGCGTCCCATCGATTTCCCAGTCTCAGCACGGGCCCAATCGACGCGGAGCGTCGCAGAGAGCATTCCCACGCGGAGCGTGGGAACGAGGGGCATACATATGTATAAAATGATCTTATGTACATTATGACGGTATTGCGTTTAAGTAACAAGATGGGACTCCTGTCCCACGTCAGAGGATGAAACCTTGCCCCACCTGTGGGGTTCGGATCCGGTTCCGCGGGGGAACCTGGGCAAGTGGTGAGGCTCGCCGGCAGCACCCTGTTCCGCTGGCACCATCTCAGCTCCGTATCCGTCTCAATATCCCATGGCCGCACCGTCCTTGCGGGGGTCCGAGCCGGCGCTGAGCACGCCGTGCTCGAGGTCGATGCGGATCGCTTGATAGCCGCCGAAGCTTCCCGGCCGGGTGGACACCAGGTGATGCCCCCTGGCTTCGAGTGCCGCGCGGACTGCGAGGGAGAACCCCGATTCCAGCATCACCGATCCGCCGCCGGCGGCGGGCTGTCCGGTCGGCTCGGAGGAGCCGAAATGACGGAACCTCGGCGCATCGCCGGCCTCCTGCACGTCCATGCCGAAGTCGATCAGGTTGCAGAGCACCTGCGCGTGACCCTGGGCCTGCATGTCGCCTCCCATCAGCCCGAAGCTCAGCCAGGGCTTGCCGGCCCGCGTCACGAAGCCCGGGATGATCGTGTGGAACGGCCGTTTCTTCGGCTCCAGCCGGTTCGGGTGCGTCTCGTCGAGCGCGAACAGGCATCCCCGGTTCTGGAGCACGAATCCCAGGGCGCCCGGGACGTGCTGCGAGCCGAACCCGTCAAAATTGCTCTGGATCAGGCTCACGCAGTTGAACTCCCTGTCCACCACCGTGAGGTAAATGGTATCGGCCGCACGCGGCTCGCCGGGCGCAAGATGCGTGCTCGCCCGCCGCGGGTCCAGCAGCTTGCGGCGCCTGGCGGCGTAGGACTCCGAGATCAGTTCCCGGACCGGAACACTGGCCTTGTCCATGTCGGCGTAGTACCGCGCCCGGTCCTCGTAGGCCAGCTTCTTGGCCTCGATCAATAAGTGCAGTGCCTCGGCCGAGCCGAAGCCCATCCCCTTCAAGTTGTAAGGCTCCAGCAGGTTGAGCATCTGAAGAACGGCAATGCCCTGGCCGTTGGGCGGCAGCTCCCAGACCTCGAACCCGTGATAGGCAACCGAGACGGGCTCGACCCAGGAGGACGTGTGACCGGCGAAATCGGCCAGCGACAGCAGGCCGCCCACCGACTGCGAATACTCCACGATCGTCCGGGCAAGTGGTCCGCGGTAGAACGCGTCGCGCCCGCCGTCCGCCACCAGGCGTAGCGACTGTGCCAGTTGCGGATTGCGAAACACCGTTCCGACCGGTGGTGCGTGCCCGGCAGGCAAGTAACACGCCGCCGAGGTGGGAATGCCCGCCAGCGACGGGGCCGCGGCCTGCCAGTCGGCGGCGATGATCTCCGAGACCGGGAAGCCCTGCTCGGCGTAGGCGATGGCTGGCTCCAGGAGCTCGCGCCAGGGTCGCGTGCCGAACCTGCGGCTCAGCTCGTCCCAGCCGTCCACGCAGCCCGGCACCGACCAGGAGAGCGGACCGTGGAACGGGATCTGGGTCAGCCCGCGCTGGCGAAAGAGTGCCAGGCTCGTCGCCGCCGGCGACCGGCCGCTGGCGTTCAGCCCGTACAGCTTCCCGGACCGCGCATCCCAGACAATCGCGAACAGGTCGCCCCCCATGCCGCACGACATCGGCTCGACCACCCCCAGGACCGCGTTGGCGGCGATCGCCGCGTCGACCGCGTTCCCTCCTTGCTGGAGCACGCGGATCGCGGCCGCAGTGGCCAGCGGCTGGCTCGTGGCCGCCATGCCCTGCCGCGCCATCACCGCGGAACGGGTCTTGTGCAGCGGACCGTGCGGGCGGTCGCCCGCCCAGCTCCTGCGCTCCACCCCCAGGCCCAAACCCAGGCCCAGGCCCAGCAGCGCGATGACCACCAAAAAACTCGGAGCCGCGGGTTTCATGCAACATCTCCCTGTGGTTCCTGGCCAGAGGCCTGCAACGCGCGTGCGACGGCCTGCGAAAGCGGCAGCCCGGTCCCGATGGCCGCGGCCAGATCGCCGTGGAACGCGTCGCGGCCGGCGTCCGCAAGGCACGCGGATGGCAAGTGCTGCGTCTGCGTCCCCTCGGCGATCAGGCAGCCGTCCGGTCCGAGAGTGATCACCGCGGCCCGCGGTCCCAGCTCCAGCAGCCGGCGGGCCGTCACCGCCGGCTCCGGGCGCTCGCCACGCCGGATACCCGCCAGCATGATCGCCTCGAGCCTGTTCGACACCACGATGTCCACCTGTTCCAGCAAGATCCCCACCTCAAGCTCGGAAAGCGAAGGAGCGGGCGCGGGGTTGAGGATCACCCTCATGCCGCTCGCCCTGCCGCGGCGCATCGCGCGGATCGCCGTCGGTATCGGAACCTCCAGGGCCACAAGCAGCACCGCGCCACGCGTGAACACCGAATCCGGGAGGCGGTCGATGTCGCCGGGTGAAAAACGCAGGTTCGCGCCCGGCGCTGCGCCGGCCAGCTCCTCGGCTTCCTTCCCGATCATCCTCATGGAGACTGCCGAGGAAACGTCCGGGACCGTCTTGATCGCTTGGCTGCCGATCCCCTCGCCGCGCAGCAGTTCCAGAGCCCGCCGACCCAGGTCGTCAGCGCCGATGGCCGAGACCAGCACGACGTCCGCACCGGCCCGGAGCGCAGCGCGGGCGTGCAGGCATCCCCTGCCCCCGAGCCTGACCGCGAACGAATCGCCCAGCATGGTCTGCCCCGGGGCAGGCAACACCGGGACGTGCACCGTCAGAACGGTCGAGCAGGAGCCCACCACGACAACGCGGGGCATGGAGCGAAAAGCCTCGGTCAGAGATAGTCCTCGCGTACAGGGTGAAAAACGTCGAGCGCCACGGCCGGCTCGTCCAGGGCCCGGACGCTATGAGGGATGCCGCCGGGGATCCGCCAGATGGCGCCGGGGCCGAGCACCCGGGTGATGCCCCCCACGGTGAACTCGAGCTGGCCGGAGATCATCATCCCCATCTGCTCGTGCGGATGCGCGTGTTCGGGAACCACCGAGCGAGGCTCCAGGTGCACGACCGAGAGCATGAGCCCTTTTCCGGCGGTGGTACGGATCTCCACGCCCGGAAAAATGACATGGTGCGAGCCGGCGCCGGCTGCCAGGAAGTACTCGACCCCCGGAGCGCCGGGGCCGCCATGGGACGATCCGTCGGACTTGCTCATCAGTTCATTCCATAACGCGAGAGGAACCACTCGCCGCTCCGGTTCAGAAACGTGTCGCGGTCGGCCCGGTAGACGTCGCGGAGCACGTCGTCCAGCTTTTCCTTGCCCTTGCTCATGCCCTGCGCCAGTGCGGGGAAGGCCGCGCGGTAGGGCGGGCTCATGAGGAACTCCACGATCGCGAAGCCGACGGCGCGGATCTCCTCGGCGCTGACGTCGTCGCCCTCGCCGAGCGCCTGCGCGGCCCTGGTCGGCCAGCCCTCACGGCACTTTTCCAGGGCGATGGCGTGCAGCCTCTCGAGGGCGGGGTTCCGGGGATCGACCTGCGCCGCCAGCAAGGAACCCACACCGTACGCCAGCCAGCGGGGGGAACTGCCCTGCGCCAGCACCGCCGCCTCGCCCAGCGCGTCCGCCAGCAAACCGGCGAGCGAGCGGGCCGAGCCGCCCCCCAGGCCCGTGCCGCTCTCATCCTTCGCCTGGCTGCCGCGCCGGGCACGCGGCCGGTGCCGGGGAGGGTTCGATTCTTCCTTCTTTCCCGCCAGGGGATCGACCAGGGCAATGTAGGGCTGCGCGGTTCGCAGGTTGGCGGCCGAGACCACGGCCGGCTCGACCTCCCGATTCTCGATCGTGCGGGCGAACTCGATGAAGTCTTTCGGATCATTGAACACATAGACGCCGACCTTCTCCACCCATTCGGTGGCCGGTGCGCCCAGCAGTCGCTTGAGCTGGCCGTGCACGGCTTCCGCCGACTTCAGCAATCCGGCCGCGCGTTCCTTCGGCAAGTTGCTGAAGACGACAAAGTGCTCACCCGCCGCGGTTTCGGGAGCCAGCGCGGGGTTGGTGCGCCGGAAGCGATCCTGGCCGGCGGCGATGACTTTCTGGTCGCGCTCCTTCGAGCTCAACCGGGCGAGCTGGCTGCGCCGCACCTGGTCCGGAGATGCCGCGTAGCTGGCCATGGCGGCATTCGGATCCAGCCCCGCATCCAGCCTGGCCCCTGCCCTGATCCATTCCTCGATCTTGCCGATCGCGGACTCGGAAAGCCCGTTGTTGTTGCCTCCTTGCGGCATCCGCGGCGTCTCCTCGCCCTTGACCCGGAGCACCAGGTGGCTCTCGTCCGGCTTGCCTGGCTCGATCACCTTCTCCGCGCTCGTCCCCTGCATGAGCCTGGCAAACGAGCTGAGCTCCAGCTTGCCGCGCGTCACTCCGGGCCGTCCCGGGCTGTGGCAGCCCACGCAGTTGGCAACAAGGATGGGCGCCACGTCGCTGGCGAAGCTGATTCCCGCGGTACGTTCGGGGTTCTTCGCACTCTCCGCCTTCGTCGCTGCGCCGGACGCATCGGCCCTGGCCCTGGCGGCCCGCCGGGCCTTCCGCGCCGGAAGGGGTCTGGTCCGGGCTCCGCGGTCGGGGCGTGCGGGATCGCCGCCGTTGCCCGCCGGCGGCGTGCCGGGAGTCTGCCCTCCGCCCGGATCCTGCGGCCCCGCCGGGTCCGGCACGCCGGCATACCCGGCGGCACCGCGGAGCAGGAAGCTCAGGGTCAGCCATGCGGCTGCGATGAAGAACCGCGGCACGGTCCGCCGGAAGCTGTCGATCGCCATGGGGTTCATCTCGGGAGGAGCGGCGGGAGGCAAGCCGACGTCTGTATTCTCATGCCGCTCCTGGGCTTTGGCAAGGTGCGTAAAGAGTGAAACGGGAAACGCCGGACCACTCATGAGGTTCACGCCGGATGTGTGACGGCCCGCGCGGCAGCAGGCGAGGCCGACGATGACTGCCCGGGAAGCTTCCGGGACCGCGCGGCGACCTTCACGGGAAGTTCATTCGACAGCTACGGCCCGACCGCCGATGATCGCACGAAGCCCCTCGCGGGTGAAAACCGGTGCGATTCACCAGGAAACACGGAGCGATCGGTCCATGGAGCGTGTTCAAAAGCTGGTACGCGTTGGCCCGAAGTCGGGCGGGCCGGTCCTGGCGTCGTGCCTCTTGTCCCTGTTCCTGGCGGCCTCGTCCCCAGCCCAGCAGCCCCCGCCGGACGGCACCTGGATGGCCGATGCATCGCTGCGGGTGGAGAAATCGATCACGGATCTGGGGCTCGGGGCGGTTCAGGGAGTGGTCGTGCGCGACGGCAAGATCTACGCCTACGGCGACGTCGTGCAGGCACACCCGCGCGTCGGGGTCATCCGCGAGTACAACCTCGAGCTCGAGCCCACGGGCCGGGTGGTCTGGCTGAGCCGCGCCGGCAAGCCGCTCATCATTCATCCCACCGGGCTCACCTGGGACGCGCGGTCGGGAACCTTCCTCGGCGACACGATCAAGACGGCGGACCCGGCGAAGTCGCGGGCCGTGATCTACCGGCTGGACTGGCAGAAGGCCTGGCAAGGCGGCAACCTGGACGACGCCATTGTGAACGTCCTGGAAGACGACGCGGCCGTGAACGGCTGCCGCCCCGAGTTCGTGCAGTGGAACGGCCGGAGCCTGCTGGCCACCGCCGATTACGGCGACATCCGCCCGGAGATCCGCCTCTGCGATCCCGAGGCGCTGCTGGCGGCCGGGCGGACCAGTGCGCCCGGCGTGGTGGTGCACCGCGTGCTCTGCGGGGGCTTCAACCAGAACCTGCACTGGGACGCGGCGTCCCTGCGGCTGATCTGCGTGCAGAACGTGATCGCCGGCCGTGGCTGGCGGCTCGACGAGCTGGACCTGAACAAGGCGCTGTGCGACGGCCGCGCCACCGGCCCCGGCGTGCGCATCCGGCAGCTCACCTTTGATCCCCACGACGAGCTGGAAGGCTACTGGAGGCTGGCCGAGGATCGCGGCATCTTCGCCGTCGCGCGCCGCCACGACAACCTCTTCATCGCCACCCACCGCCCGCAAAAAGCCTCAGAAACCGCCCCCGGAACGGACCACCGATGACCCCCTGACGACTTCCATCCCGCCCGCCCATCGCCCAGTAGCCCGTCCCGCCCGCGACTCCCAGAGTGCTCAACGCCTTTCGGCGTCATGGTCGAGGGCGGTCGTCCGAGGGAGCCCGAATGGTGCGGCCTCTTGGTGTGCTCAACGCCTTTCGGCGTCATGGTCGAGGGCGGCAGGAGCGCCGGCAGACCGGTCGCCGGCAGGTGCTCGTGCTCAACGCCTTTCGGCGTCATGGTCGAGGGCGGCTCTTGAACGACCGCTCGTGGATCAGCGAGGAGACCCGGTGCTCAACGCCTTTCGGCGTCATGGTCGAGGGCGGCGTGCGTTCGCGGACAGGGACGAGGATCGAGAGCTTGTGCTCAACGCCTTTCGGCGTCATGGTCGAGGGCGGCGATCGGTTCCCCGAGGGACGCAAGCCGAGCCTGAGTGCTCAACGCCTTTCGGCGTCATGGTCGAGGGCGGCCTTCCTGTGGCCACGCCACGTCAGCAGCCTCAGTCAGGTGCTCAACGCCTTTCGGCGTCATGGTCGAGGGCGGTGCCGAAATTGCCGTCGTGGCGCAACACGTAGAACCCGTGCTCAACGCCTTTCGGCGTCATGGTCGAGGGCGGCGGCCTACGGCCCGGGCGTGGTCCAGTCCGACACGCGGTGCTCAACGCCTTTCGGCGTCATGGTCGAGGGCGGCCAGCTCGGCGTTCACCGTCACCCTTGACCAGGCCGGTGCTCAACGCCTTTCGGCGTCATGGTCGAGGGCGGACACGGTGGGGATCTGACGCGGCTTGTTGCTGCTGTGCTCAACGCCTTTCGGCGTCATGGTCGAGGGCGGCCATGGCTCTGGAGCGCGGCAAGCTGCGGCTCATGGAGTGCTCAACGCCTTTCGGCGTCATGGTCGAGGGCGGAAGTCGCCCGGGACGGGCTTGCCCGTCGAAACATAGAGTGCTCAACGCCTTTCGGCGTCATGGTCGAGGGCGGTCGCCCCCGCGTTGGACTCGTCGCGCGCATCGAGGTGCTCAACGCCTTTCGGCGTCATGGTCGAGGGCGGCCTGGACCAGGGGATTGACACGCTGCTCAACGGCAACGAGTGCTCAACGCCTTTCGGCGTCATGGTCGAGGGCGGGCGCAACTGGCTGATGTCCAGGCGACGATCGCCAGAGTGCTCAACGCCTTTCGGCGTCATGGTCGAGGGCGGCAGGGTGGCGCCACCGGTGCCGCTATTCAGAGTGAGTGCTCAACGCCTTTCGGCGTCATGGTCGAGGGCGGAACCGTCGCCCGTCCGCAAGCCGGAGGCGTTACCCGTGCTCAACGCCTTTCGGCGTCATGGTCGAGGGCGGCAGCCGGACTGAGCCAGAGTACGCTCGTACCCGGATGTGCTCAACGCCTTTCGGCGTCATGGTCGAGGGCGGAACGCAGAGCTGCTAATGTCGTTCACGGCCTGGGAGTGCTCAACGCCTTCCGGCGTCATGGTCGAGGGCGGCGCGATGATCGGTGCGGCGCAGGCCGCGATGACGAGGTGCTCAACGCCTTTCGGCGTCATGGTCGAGGGCGGTCGCTGGTCACGGAGTAGGCGATCTGGAATGGGCTGGTGCTCAACGCCTTTCGGCGTCATGGTCGAGGGCGGTCGTTCACGGTCAGGGAGATTCTGCGTTTTTCGCTTGGGTGCTCAACGCCTTTCGGCGTCATGGTCGAGGGCGGGCTCGTGACCGACTGGCGGCGGGCGCTCGGAGTGGGCCGGTGCTCAACGCCTTTCGGCGTCATGGTCGAGGGCGGACGGACGGGGCGTAAATAGCCAGAGCACTCCGGGAAAGTGCTCAACGCCTTTCGGCGTCATGGTCGAGGGCGGCATCGTCTCGTCTCCTGTGTTTCGGCTCAGTGCTGTGCTCAACGCCTTTCGGCGTCATGGTCGAGGGCGGGACCCGTTGGCGCCATGCGCCTTTCTGGGGCTCGGGTGCTCAACGCCTTTCGGCGTCATGGTCGAGGGCGGCCCGCCAGACGGCACGCGCCGGGGATGCTGCGGATGTGCTCAACGCCTTTCGGCGTCATGGTCGAGGGCGGACAGTTTCGGTCGATGACAAGGATGCCGATCTGGAGTGCTCAACGCCTTTCGGCGTCATGGTCGAGGGCGGGGTGGCTCCGATCGGCTCTTGGCTTCATGCTGGTGCGTGGTGTGCTCAACGCCTTTCGGCGTCATGGTCGAGGGCGGATTCCCGTCCTCTACGGCCGCAAGGTCGTGGACGAGTGCTCAACGCCTTTCGGCGTCATGGTCGAGGGCGGCCGATTGTCCCGGCCTTCTTCAGCCGGATAAACCGGTGCTCAACGCCTTTCGGCGTCATGGTCGAGGGCGGGCCAGAAGGACGACGGCGACCGCCGCGGCGTCCAGCGCCGTGCTCAACGCCTTTCGGCGTCATGGTCGAGGGCGGGGCAGCCGGGCCGGCGGGTTCTCCTCCAGCTCCTTGTGCTCAACGCCTTTCGGCGTCATGGTCGAGGGCGGGCGATCCGCGAGCGCATCCCGCCTGGTGTCGAAGTGGTGCTCAACGCCTTTCGGCGTCATGGTCGAGGGCGGGCGCAAGCTGCGCTGGCACGCTGCGCCGAATATGTGTGCTCAAGGCCTTTCGGCGTCATGGTCGAGGGCGGACATTTCGACCTGGCGCGACCAGAAGCTATTACCGTGTGCTCAACGCCTTTCGGCGTCATGGTCGAGGGCGGCCTGGTTGACGGCCGTTGGGAGCTGCACGAACTGGTGTGCTCAACGCCTTTCGGCGTCATGGTCGAGGGCGGGATGGCGCTCCGACGGCCTGGCCGGGCGGCGGCACGGTGTGCTCAACGCCTTTCGGCGTCATGGTCGAGGGCGGACCAGATCAGCCGGCCGATCCAGAAGTCCTTACCGATGTGCTCAACGCCTTTCGGCGTCATGGTCGAGGGCGGGGTAGTCAGCAAGGTCGTCTGGGCTCGGGGTGAACTGTGCTCAACGCCTTTCGGCGTCATGGTCGAGGGCGGCCGGGGTCGTTCAAGAGCCTCGCCACGCCCAGCGCGTGCTCAACGCCTTTCGGCGTCATGGTCGAGGGCGGCGATCTGGGTGAGGGAGTCGGACGAGACAGCTCCTGGTGCTCAACGCCTTTCGGCGTCATGGTCGAGGGCGGCTGAAGGACTGGCAACTCCTGGACCATCGTCTCGGGTGCTCAACGCCTTTCGGCGTCATGGTCGAGGGCGGTCCGGAGTACGGGACGAAGAGGCAGCCTGCCCAGGTGCTCAACGCCTTTCGGCGTCATGGTCGAGGGCGGACCGTCACGGCGATGATCGTGTCGCCGACGCGGATGTGCTCAACGCCTTTCGGCGTCATGGTCGAGGGCGGGTCCGCGATGTCGGGCGAGTGCCCGAGGATCGTGTGCTCAACGCCTTTCGGCGTCATGGTCGAGGGCGGCTTGCCGTTCTGCGGCGGTCCGTCCGCCGGCGGCTGTGCTCAACGCCTTTCGGCGTCATGGTCGAGGGCGGACGGGCGTTGCCGCCCTGGCCCTTGGCCGCCGATAGTGCTCAACGCCTTTCGGCGTCATGGTCGAGGGCGGCCCCAGCTCGCCATCAACCCGCGCGTCGGGGTTCTGGTGCTCAACGCCTTTCGGCGTCATGGTCGAGGGCGGCTTTCGGGCTCACGCGGGGCATGAAGATCCGCAGTTGTGCTCAACGCCTTTCGGCGTCATGGTCGAGGGCGGGAACGGCATCCAGCGGATCCAGCACACTGCCGGCGAGTGCTCAACGCCTTTCGGCGTCATGGTCGAGGGCGGGCGGGTAGGCCGCGACGTTCCGGCCCTTGCGGGTGTGCTCAACGCCTTTCGGCGTCATGGTCGAGGGCGGACCTCGACCACGCTCTCGGTCACCGCCACCAACCCGTGCTCAACGCCTTTCGGCGTCATGGTCGAGGGCGGTCAAGGTGATCCCGGTGCCGCCCCGCGTGTAGGTAGTGCTCAACGCCTTTCGGCGTCATGGTCGAGGGCGGCGCCCACGTCCCCGGGAGCTTGCACGGCCTGGGGGGTGCTCAACGCCTTTCGGCGTCATGGTCGAGGGCGGGCTGTTCACCTGATGCCGCACGCCATCAAAATCACTGGGTGCTCAACGCCTTTCGGCGTCATGGTCGAGGGCGGATCTCATTGCCGAAGCTCACGAGCATCTCGGGGAGTGCTCAACGCCTTTCGGCGTCATGGTCGAGGGCGGAACCAGGGTTCGAGTGACCTTGAGGACATCGGGTGGTGCTCAACGCCTTTCGGCGTCATGGTCGAGGGCGGATGTATTAGTGGGAACATGGGACGAACTGCCGTAGTGCTCAACGCCTTTCGGCGTCATGGTCGAGGGCGGTTGCCAGAGCCAGGAGACTCTCTTGGATTCGATCTGTGCTCAACGCCTTTCGGCGTCATGGTCGAGGGCGGACCCTATCAGATTGACGAGAAAGTGAGGTAGGTGGTGCTCAACGCCTTTCGGCGTCATGGTCGAGGGCGGTTGCGGGCGTCTACCTCAATGCCGGCGATCTCGGGTGCTCAACGCCTTTCGGCGTCATGGTCGAGGGCGGGATCTCGACCAGGCCGAGGCCAAGACGGGCCAGCGTGTGCTCAACGCCTTTCGGCGTCATGGTCGAGGGCGGCGCCTGTGATTGCCATCGCCCGCGCAACGGCGAGCGTGCTCAACGCCTTTCGGCGTCATGGTCGAGGGCGGGCGATGCTGGCTTGCACCCCAGTGCAGGCCGGACGGGGCGTGCTCAACGCCTTTCGGCGTCATGGTCGAGGGCGGGCGAGCCTGGGGACTCATCCGACCATCGAGGCCGGTGCTCAACGCCTTTCGGCGTCATGGTCGAGGGCGGAGGACCGGCCTCTGATCGGCGGCGGGCAGCAATTGGTGCTCAACGCCTTTCGGCGTCATGGTCGAGGGCGGTCGCTGTTCCAGAGTATGAAGCGCGCGCTGGTTGACGTGCTCAACGCCTTTCGGCGTCATGGTCGAGGGCGGAGCATCACTGTCCCCCGCTTCGTGGCGAAGGAGACGTGCTCAACGCCTTTCGGCGTCATGGTCGAGGGCGGAGCTTCGAGCCGGGGATGATCTCGTCGCCGATCACCGTGCTCAACGCCTTTCGGCGTCATGGTCGAGGGCGGGCAGGAACGCGCCGCCGGGAATCATCGAACGGTAGAGTGCTCAACGCCTTTCGGCGTCATGGTCGAGGGCGGCCTCGTGGGCCAGCGGCACAATGTGGGTGCGGTAGCGTGCTCAACGCCTTTCGGCGTCATGGTCGAGGGCGGAACGGCAGCTCCGCCACACGCGCATCCGCACGCAGCTCGTGCTCAACGCCTTTCGGCGTCATGGTCGAGGGCGGTTCAGGACTCATCTCCACTGACTCAATAATAGCACGTGCTCAACGCCTTTCGGCGTCATGGTCGAGGGCGGGGCGTCGCCGGTGTTGACCACCGGGACGTTCACGTTGTGCTCAACGCCTTTCGGCGTCATGGTCGAGGGCGGGCTGCGCTGATCTCCACGTCCGCCAGGGCGAGGCCGGTGCTCAACGCCTTTCGGCGTCATGGTCGAGGGCGGGCACATTGATGGGGTTGGCGTTGTTCGGCGTGCCGTGTGCTCAACGCCTTTCGGCGTCATGGTCGAGGGCGGGCGAGTGCTGCGGGACGACGGGGTGATGTTCCTCAACGTGCTCAACGCCTTTCGGCGTCATGGTCGAGGGCGGTCACCGTGCGTCCGCGACCGGATCGCCGCCGGCCGGTGTGCTCAACGCCTTTCGGCGTCATGGTCGAGGGCGGATGTCCGCGGTGTTATATGTGCTCGGGTCGTTAGGATGTGCTCAACGCCTTTCGGCGTCATGGTCGAGGGCGGGCTCGGTCGGCCGGCTTGGCGTGATCGGCGGTCTGTTCGATGTGCTCAACGCCTTTCGGCGTCATGGTCGAGGGCGGGCGTTACTTGGTGGTAAGGGCCCAGGGGCGGTTTCGTGCTCAACGCCTTTCGGCGTCATGGTCGAGGGCGGTCAATCCGGGTTCGACCGCACCGCAGCCGCGGCCGGGTGTGCTCAACGCCTTTCGGCGTCATGGTCGAGGGCGGCCAGGAGCCGCACGACTATGGGTGCATCCCGTTCTGTGCTCAACGCCTTTCGGCGTCATGGTCGAGGGCGGATCGCCACGGCGATTCAGCACGGCGAGAAAAAGGGGTGCTCAACGCCTTTCGGCGTCATGGTCGAGGGCGGCATCTCGACCTGGCGCGACCAGAAGCTATTGCCATGTGCTCAACGCCGTTCGGCGTCATGGTCGAGGGCGGATAGGGCACCAGCACGATGATCTCGTCGGGTATTCGTGCTCAACGCCTTTCGGCGTCATGGTCGAGGGCGGGGGTGATTTCGGCTGTGGTCCCAGCCGCCGGCCTTGTGCTCAACGCCTTTCGGCGTCATGGTCGAGGGCGGGGCTTTTCGGAGATCGACGCCGATGAGGCCATGAGTGCTCAACGCCTTTCGGCGTCATGGTCGAGGGCGGTCCCCCATCATATCCTGTACCATGATAACGACTTGCGACTCAGTCGATCAAGCGCATCAGCGAGATACATGATCGTGGGGCTCCCCTCGTTCAAGCTTCTTCCCGAAGAGCCTCCCCAAATGCTTGTACTGCAAGACTTTCGGGAAAGTCATGGATCTTCCGAATTGCCAAAGAGACGTAAACCCTTTTGTGCTGGATACTTCAGGCGAGGATTGCCGCGTCAGCCGGGGCACGGAACCAGATGCTTGAATCCGCGAAATCGAAGTTAGACGATCGAGTGGGATTCCGGACCCGCGGGCCAGTCCGGAACCTTGGTCGCGGTGTGGGTCGTGGCCATGCCCCGGACACAGCGCGGGCAGAGCGGTATCAGCAATACATCGTCCTCGGGCTCCAGGACCTCGGTCAGGTTCCAGCGCAGCTCGTTCATCTGGGTGGGGCTCAGCCAGCAGCGGAAGACGGAGTACTGAATCCGCTCCCCCGCGCCCTCCAAAATCCGGGCGGTGCGGCGTAATCGAACCGGGTCGCGAACATCATAGCAAACCAGCCACCACCGTGCGTCGTTCAAGGGTCGTTCCTTGCTGATCTGGCGGTCATTCTCGTCAGCGAATCCGCAGGCGTGCGAAGAGTCCGGACTCGCCGCTCCACTCCTTCTCCAGGAGCCGGGCCTCCAGTTCCAGGGTCCGTGCGTAGGAGAGCGAGTAACCGAGGACCGGGTGCTTCCAGGTCTCGTCAAGGCGCGACTCGAACAGGTTGATCGCCTTCTTGCGGCCGTCCTCGGAAAGCCAGACCTTCGCCTTGGTGACGAGGAAGTCGGCGTCCGGATCCCACTGGCCGCGGTTCAGGGAGCCGATGACCACCATGTCCCAGAGGATGACCCGGAACAGTTCCATGAGGTCGAGCACCAGCGGATACGCGGCGCTGCGCGGGGTGTGGAAAAAGCCCAGCGAGGGCTCCAGGCCGCTTGCCAGGATGGCCCGCATGACGGCCGTGTGCAGCAGGCCGTAGCCGAAGCTGAGCAGGGCATTGAAGCGGTCCAGGGGAGGCCGCCGGCTGCGGGTGGAATACCGCAGCGAGTCGGGTACCGAGGCGACCAGAAGCCGGCCGAGCCCGCCGAAGTATCCCACGGCGGCGGAGCCCTCGTGACCTCGAAGAGAGTCGCGATCCGCTGCCTGGTCCAGGCTCAAGAGGGCCGAGCGAAGCAGGACGAGATCGGCCTCCATGGCGTCGCGCTGGGAGTCGTCGCCACGCGAGGCGCGGAGGAGGTAGCGGTGCTGGCCCTCGATCTTGGCACGCACCAGGGCGCGGGCGAGCCGCAGGCAGGCCGCCTCATCCGCAAGGGCGCGATACTGCCGCACCCGGCGCTGGACCTGGCCGGCCGAGGCGGTCAGGCTCGCGACATGGCGGCCGGTTGTCGTCAACCAGTGAACGGGAATGTCGTGATCGACACAGAGGCTCAGTGCCTGGGTCGTCGCCTGGACATGACCATGGAGGAGCACGGAGTCGATGCCGCGGATCGGGTGGCGCGAGGGAGGGGTGACGTCGGGCAAGGTGATCGTGAGTGTCTCCGCGCTGCGGCCGACGCGGGCGCCCGGCGTCACGACATGAAGCGTCGTCCCATCGCGATCTGGCGGGAAGAGCCGGACCGGCTGACGTCCGTTGTCCTCGACGAGCCGGCTCTCCTCGGGCAGGCACACCGGCGCCAGCGAGCACTTCGCACAGAGCCGCTCGTTGTCGGTGACAGGGGGTCGCTCGGTCGACTCGCTCAGCCGGCGTGCCGTCGCGATGGCATCGTCCAGGTCCTGGCGGGCCTGCGCGTCGATGGGAATGCGCACCGTGGCGTGGTCGGCGTGGTAGCGAACCCGGCCCTCGGGAATGGTCTGACCGAAGGCGGACTCGATGAGCACGGCATAGGCGATGACCTGGAGCCGGTCGGACGGCCAGGCATGGGCCTGCCCGTCAAGCTTGCACGACTTCCCTCGCTTGTGCTCATAAGGCACCAGCGATCCATCCCGTTTCCGGAGGGCGTCGACCTTGCCCACCAGTCCCAGGTCGCGGTCTTCGAGTTCAAGTTGCGTTCGCTCCCCGTCCTCACCGGCCTCGAGCGACGCATGCAGCTCGCGACCGGCGAAGACGCGCTCGTCGGCGACGCGAATCTCCTCGACCTCCTCCAGGTAGAAAAGACGCTGGCAGTAGGCCAGGGCGTGCAGGGACATCACGCGCAGACGGGTAGCGCGACCGTCGAGCGGTTGTTCTGGCATCGAAGCTCCTTCTCGGGACCGTACAGGCCCGATCTATGTTGGAGTAATGATGGGCATCCGGATTCGATCCGGCGGCTTCATTCCGTGCTGATCGACAAGCTCCCCGACCGCGAAGCGGGTGCCGGCCGATCCGACATGGTCAACCCAGACCGGCAGCGACAGGCGTCCCCGTTCGGCCAGGAGATACGCCCGCGCTGGAACGTCTTCGTCGTCGCCGGCGCGTGGGCGCCGAACCTCATCAACCAGGTGCGTGCTCTCGCCGAGGGAGAGGCCGCCGAACCGGGAAATGCGGCCAGGCTCGTCAAGCGCGACGGATACGCGGTCTTCCAGCCCTGGCTGCTCGCCCTTTTCCTCGGAGGAGTCGAGCCAGATGAGCAGACGGATCGGCGAGAGAAGTTGCTGATAGTCAGGCCGGGTATTTCCCGACGAGCCCAGGGGCGTCTTCTTGACGCGCCAGACGGTCCTGATGACGACGCTCATCTCCGGCTTGTTGAGCAGGGCGGGGCAAACGCGAGCACCGATGTGCCGCCGCCGATCGGTTTCACCGACCAACGAGAGCAGGAAGCCGTAGCACGTCGCGGGCGGTGGCAGGGGCTCGGTCTCGAGATACTCCCGCGCCAGACCTTTCCGGAAGCAGGCGATCGGAACGGTAACGTACAAGCCGAGCATGGATTACCTCTTGGCCTTCAAGGACTCGTTGATCCTGGTGACGGCCTGGGCGCAGGCGGCCTTCACGCCCTTTTCCGTATCGACACCCTGGACCTTGACCCCCGCGATGATCAGCTCGCTGCTGTCGATGTCGCCAGCGCTGACGCGGGCCTCCAGGCGCGGGGCGATGATGCTCTTGCCGTCATCCGCTGTCTCGAAGCAGTACAGCAGGCGTGGCGCGGGATCCTGGGTGATGCGGAAGACGACGGCGTCGGGTGAGAAGTCGAAAAGAAAACGGCCGTGATTACCGGCGACCGTGCCGAGATTGCAGAGCGCCTCGATGGCCTTCGCCGCCCGGGAGCTGTCGCGAAGCCGCTCGGGCGTCAGCGCGATGCCGTACTGGTAGCGAGTCGCGTGGACCTCGGTGCCGTATGGCACCGGGTTGCTCCCTTTCTTCTGTGCCGAGGGTGTGGCGCCCGGCGATGCTGCATTGAACGTGACGTCACCCGACCACGGGGTGAGCGATACGGCCCGCGTCACCTCCAGCACCGCCCGGCGGACGTTGGCGGTGCCCGACTCGCCTTCTTCCTTCGCGGCCTCGGCGGTCATGAAGCCGAGCAGGTCGTCGTCGATGAATGTCTCGCCGCCCTTCGAGGTCCATCCCTTGAATGTCCAGTCCTGCCAGGTGTTGTTCCTCTCGTCCTCGTCCCACTTGCGGTTCGAACCCCGCTCATCAAGGGAAGCGAGTCGCCTTCGAAGAGCAAAGCGGATGGCCTCGGCGCTCACGGTGGTGTGTGTCTCCCCCATCCAGACGAGCTTTTGAAGGGTCGTGATGTTGCCCTCGGTCTCGGCCCGGTTATTGGCCGCCGCGCCAAAGGGTGTCACGAAGTTCGCGAATACGTGCAGGCTCATGGGTTTTTTTCTCCAGGAAGTTCACTGTTGAGGTTGTTCGTCACCGTTTTCGCTGGATCTGCCGGAATAGCTCGCGAGGGCGAGCAAGGCCAGGTCGCGCGTCAGTTGCCAGCGGCGGTCGGCGAGCTTGGGCAGCACAAGCTGCCAATACTCGGCCAGAGCGGGCACGCGGCCAGCCCGGCTGAACAGATTGCACAGGGCATGGCGGGCGTCGTTTGGGGTTTTCGATTCGGCCAGCGAGAGCCGCAGTTTCTCCTGGAACCTCGTCCAGCGGTTCTTGGTCGCCTGTGAGGGCGGCTTGTTCCCCGGCCCATCGGTCTCCTGCTTGATCCGGCCAAGGGTCTGCCGGATGGCCTCGTGGACGGCCTTGACGATAAGCTCCTCTCCCCGGTCGTCCCACATCTGGGGATCTGAAATCATGGCATTCAATCCTCCGCGCTCGAAGGGAAGTTGGTTGCGGTAAGGGTTGCCGGTCGCTGGGTTTGTCTTGGTCAGTAGTTTCACGAACCCGGAATACCAGGGGCGGCCCAATGCCAGGTTCTCGGCGACCAGGGGGCGGACAATGCTATCGGCTCGGAACGACTCCTGGCGCTCGGTCACCGTGCGCTGCTTGCCACGCCCGGTCGATTCTCGGACCGTGCGAGTCGCAATCCTTGCGGGCAGGTGAGTGGCGGCTCGCTCGTAGAGGTCCAGCGTTCGCTTCTCTCCCTGAGGAACGATGATCGTCGCCACGCGAGACTTCTGCTGACTGGCCCAGGGAGTCGGCGTGAAGGTCATGGCGTAGCATGCCGGGATTGCGGACCCAGACAGCGCCTGGCGAGCCCTCGACTCCACCTCGGCGGATCTCCTTGGATTGCGGCGGATTCGCACCTGGGCGCTGAAGGCGGCGTCGGCGGCACCGGCGATCTGGCACTGCGTTGCTGTTGTCGGGGTCATCGCCGCACGATCGAGGACGAACTCGGAGAGGTCCGTGACATCCGGAACGATGAGCGCCGCGACGCCACGGTTCACGGGCAGGGCCAGGCAGCCGACGAGCGCGAAGTACAGAGGAAGCATCCGCTCCGGAGGATCCTCGATACCCGTATCGCCGGTGTATGCCACGTGCCTCACGACCGAGCCGGGACTGATGGGCCCATCGACAGCGATGGAACCGGATACCAGGGCGCCACTGCCGCCAACCAGCGATTCCCAGCCCTTCTGGTGCTTGAACGCCGAGCACTTCTTGTACTGGACCACGACTCCGGGAACACCATCTCCGTCAGTATCATAGCTGGCTACGGTGGCCTCCTTCGCAAGAGCCCGAACCCGGCCGTGCTGCAAGAACGTCAGCGTGAGCCCCAATTGCAAGTCGGCGAGCACGGCTGCCGATAACTCCCCTTGGAATTGCCCAGGCAGGCTGATCAGGCCGTCCTTGCGAATTTGAAAGGCAAACTCGAAAAGCTTCCTCAGGTACTCGCCCGCGTTCTCGGGCTTGCCGAACCGGAGCGTCACCGACTGCTCGTCGATCTCCCAGGGGGGCTTGTCGCCCTCGAACGGCGCGGGCAATCGCTCGGGGCGCAACAGCCCGCTTCGATGCCGATCTTCCACCGCATTCAGCGTGCAGGCCAGCCCGCCCAGCCCAGCGCGGTGCAGGACCGACATACCCGGGGCGAAGAGGCGCATGGTCAAATGGCTTGGACCCTCTTGTAACCTCGTTTTCTTTTCAGCGCCCTTCACGACGTTATCTCCGTCAAGTCAGGTTGGAATAGGCCGCAGCCGAAGTGTCGCCGTCCCCCGAGTCCGTACTGCTGAACTCGGACCGACTCGTCCTCGGAGAGACCGGAGAGGCGAAGGCCGAAGCCGACGATGGTCTGTCCCCGTATCTGGACGACCCGTCGACGCCCAACCTCCGCACGGACTTCATCGCTCATCCCAAGCGCGGACAGCTGTCTCCTTACCCCCGACTCGAATTCGGGCATCGACATGTATCCTTTGATAGTGACGAGGTCGGCTCGAAGGCGCTCTGCGGGCGCCAGGGCGGTGAGTCGTGGAACGCCCAGCCGGACTTGACACCCGCCGATGTCGAGTTTCTTTCCTCCTAACGGGACCAGCGTCGGAAGAACCTCGGCAGGTGCTCTGAGTGTTACCGCACTGCGCCGATCGATTTCCAGAAACCCGAGGGCGGACTTCATTCCACGAATCGGATGGACACCCAGGGTGGGGGTGGAGTGAATCTCGGGCACTATTCGCGAGAGACTGGCTAGCAGATAATATTGGTAGTGAACGGGGAATCGCCCTGGAGGTAAGAGCGGCCAACAAATATCGAGTACGAACCTCACGCGTAAGCCTCCAGCTTGGGACGCAACTTGCGCTGAGCCTCCTTGGCCCAATTGGAAACCGTCTGCGCTGACACGCCGTGTTTTCGAGCAACAGATCGGCATGACTCGGTGCTGAGACCGGCGAGGGCCGTTATGGCTTCCCTCTCCCGCTGGGGGAGTCGCATGAGCTCCCGAGCCACAAGATCGCGAAGCTCGAATGACTCAAGGGCATACCTGGCCTCGTCCTTAAAGTCAGTTCCCAGAGATTGAAGCGATTGGAGAGAAAAGAGGGGCATGTTAGATCTCCGAGGGCTGGTAGAGTCGGCTGTTCTCGCGCCGCAGGTAATTCCGGAGAAGAAAAGTCGCGTTCGTCCTCACCCATGCCGTCGGCTTTCGAATCGGCTTACTGGCGCCGCCGAGCAAGCGGAGGTAGATTTCGCCAAGTGCATCACGCGGCTCAGCACCGTATGGCCGACAGATCCGATAGGCTGTCGTGGACCTTAGGAACATGGTAATCTCGTCAACGAGGTCTATGTCTCTCACCGGGGTGGCTCCTTATTTCTCAGGTTCCTCACATAACTATTGACATTCGAGCCCCCTTGGTGTCAACTAAGAAAGGACCGCAATCTGTACCAGGATCGCCGCAAGGCGTTGAGCAATGAGGTACTTGCGAAATAACCGAATCTCGGGGTAAGTCCCCATTCATTGATGCCGTCAGGCGTTCCATCGGGCACCTCGTTCGAGGTCATAGTGGATGGCTTCGGCTGGCGCGACCGGTATGCTCTTGTAGCGCGTCCACTCGCGCCACCTGATGTGAGCGTGAGGTGGAGGCATTGGCAGCGTCACGGCTGCCAGGCGATCCTGCTCCCCCGGGAGTGGCTTCCGTTCTTCTCGGCTCAGGCTGCGCTGGTCGGCGCGCGCCCTGCGACGCAACTCGCGGATCCGGTTATCGTAACGCAGGAGCGCACGGTGATCCGGGTACTCCGCGGTATCCAGAATCACCGTGATCCCCTGCGACGGTTCGCGCAGATCCGTGACAATTGTCGACGGGCCGCCATCGAGCCAGGCGCTCGGCACGAGTTCTGGCGGTTTCTCGGCCAGTTGCTCCCAGTGATCGGCAAGATGCTGCTGGCTGATCTCCGATTCCGGCAGACGTTCCAGCCAGGTCCGGGCCGCGTCCAGGTCGCCTGCGGCATAAGGAAGGTGCCTGTCGCGCGAGCTCTCGTCTTGCTCCACCACGACGAATGGCCTGGTCGGGTTGCCAGGCGCGGCCTGGCGGTTCAGCCTTCCCAACCGCTGGATCAGGGACGGAACCGGCGCCAGGTCGGTGACGAGCAGCGTGCAACCCTTCAGATCCAGGCTCATCTCGGCGACCTGGCTGCAAATCGCGAGCGCGGGGCCATGGTGTTCGGGAGTGAAGGCCTCGACAACTCGCTTGTGCCGCTCAACACGATCCACGTAGCGAAACCGGCTATGGTAAATGAGCGGATTGAGCTGGCTGGCGCGGTCGGCCGCATCCATCACACGGCTCACCGTGTTGCAGACCCAGAGCACCTTGCCGCCGGCCCTGAGCTCGGCCTGTACGAGGGGAAGCGGGTCATTGCCGGGTGCGTTCAGCCTATGGTAGCGCGGCAGTAATTGGAGCTCCCGCGGGCCCTCGATCGGCCGCAGGTCCAGGTCGTGGACATCCCGGATCGTCCGAAAGAGCGCCTCCTCGCGCGGCTTCGGCAAGCTGGCAGTCATTAACAGGCAAGGGAGCCCGTGGAGGTCTCGAAGGAACCGGAGCAGTGCTCCGAAGAGCCGGTCGTCGTAGGCGTGGATCTCGTCGAAGACGAAGGCCGACTGGGCGAGAGCGGGCCAGGCAAAGAGACCGCGCCTGTTATTCTGAACCAGCCCAAGGACAGTATCGACCGTACAGGCGACGATGGGTGTGGACCAGGCTTCCAGCGCTTCCAGCCGCGCGGCCGAGTCAGCCTCGGCATGCGGCGAGTCTGCACCCGTGCCGAGGATGATGTCGAAGTCCACGTCCCGCCGGCTGTGGAACAGCCTGGCGCCGAGATCTCCCAGCTCTCCGTCCGGCTCGAACAGGTAATCCTTGAACCCCTCCGTGGCCGTGCCCGTCGTGGGATAGCAGAAGAAGAGCCGGCGTGTCGGGTGGTTGACAGCGGCCCAGAGGTATGCGGCCACGGTCTTGCCGGTCCCGCAACCCGCCTTGACGTAAGTGACCGGCCAGTGAGAAGCCCCGACCGCTTGCTGGAATTCGCGGGGTGGTTTGCCGTCCAGGCGATGATCGGCGATCTTCTGGACGTCGCCCGATTTCGGCAGGTTCGATAAGGCCCTTGCAATCCAATTCCAATCCGTCGATCCGTCCACCCCGGACCTCGGCAGCACCGAGCCCGCCACGTCGGCGGCGATCAGACAGGCCTTGACCGCGGCGACGAACCGCGAGGCCTCTTTATCGCCACGCATTCGATTCCAGGTGCGGCGAGCCGACTTCGCCCAAATCGCAAGCTCCGTGAACGCGTTTTCCGGGCCAACGAGTGGTCGCTTCTCGGAGCCGTGCTTCGGTTGGAGGGCGGCAATCTCGAATGTTTCTTGAACCCAGTCGAGAATTCCTTGGATCTCGTCATGACCTGTGAGGAGCGTTATCTCCGGACCCGCCCCTGGCGGACACGAGGGGGGAGGGCTTTGGTGATCGCGAGCTGGGTGGTGTGCGGATACGGCCCATTCCACGATGTCGAAGTCGCATTCGGCCTTATCGAATACCGGTAGAAGCCAGTCCCTGAGTGTCCGTAGCATCAGAACCGACACCCATTCGTGCCGTACGCCCTGCGGGTTCTGACGCACATCGCGCTTGCCGCGAATCATTCCCTGAAAATGGTCGTTTGCCTTGCCGATATCGTGGAGGGCCGCGGCCAACCGCACGCATCGCCTCAGTCGATCTCCGTACCGCTCCGGGTCCAGACCAAGTGCCCGAAGCTGCTCGTCACCGGTGGAGTCTATGATCCGGATCGCCGCCTCAAGGACATCCGACAGGTGACCGGAGAGCGACATGGACGGGTGGTATTGCTCCTCGTGCTGCTTGCTCTTGGCCCACAAAATGTCTGTGTTCATCGAGGGTTCACCTCCTTCAATGGCAGGAAGACGCCGCATCCAAATCGCCTTCGCCCCCCGAGACCGCGCTCCTGGATCAGGACCGACTCCTCCGCCGTCAAGGCGAGGACTCGCAGGGCATAGCCGACGATGGCTCGGCCCTTGACGCGGAGGACGCGGCGGAAAGGGCGGCCGGTCCAGGGTTCCCGCGTCGAGGGGACGAGCTGAGGGTCGCCGGAAACGCCGAGCGCGGTCAGATGGCGGCGCACACAGGCCAGGAACGGGTCGGGCTCGACCATGGCCTTGAAGGTCACGATGCGTGCGGACAGGTTCGCGGTAGGGATCAGTGACTCGACGTGCGGGATGCCGACGCGGAGCCGATGGCCGTTCACGTCGAGAGCCGAACCGGCCAGCGCCAGGTAAGCCGCGATCTCCTCCGAGGGCAAGCGCACCCGCAAGCGCGAGCGGCCTCCGAGCAAGATTGTTCCCGCGCTCGCCGCCTGACCACGAATGGCATGCACGCCGATGTGCCGGTCGCCGTGCAGACGCGGGACGACGCGGCAAATGGCGGAGAAAAGCTCATAACCGTGGTCCACGGGCAGCGAGTTGCCTGCAAGCTCGAAGGCAAGGTCAACGACTGGCATGGAATGACTCCCTCGGGATCGCACTGCTTTCGCGCAAGGCAATGACGCTGAGGATCGATCGTCCTCATTTGTCCGCTGGCACAGACCTGACCTGATTCCCATCATCGAACGCTTTCATGTCATCTCCAGCACCAACTTCCTGCCCGTACATACGGAGCATGAGCCCGACCTCCGCCGCTATCTCGGTGCGCAGGGAGGTCGGCTGCAACACGAGAGCGTTCGAGCCGAAGCCGAGGATCCAGGCCCTGAATTCCTCGAGGCTGTTGAGGTGGAACCGGGCGAGCAGGCTGCCATCGGTTTGAGGGGTGAGCTCCTGGCTGGAGTGCCAGTGCGCTTCCCTGACGTACCGCGACACGCACGGCGCAAAGCGGACGCACACCGTCAGGAGATCGCCCTCGCCCTCGAAGACCCCGAACGAGCCTGAGAGAAACCGGTCGAGGTCGAAGTCCGCGGGTCGCTCGAAGCGCCGGTTGCTGACCTCGACGCTCTCGACGCGATCGACCTTGTAGGTCTTGACCCGGTCGTGCTCGGGTGCGAAGGCCGCCAGGTAGAGGCTACCGCGGTGGTAGATGAAACCATAGGGATAGATGTCTCGGGTCGCCGGCTCCGTGGCCCTGAGGGACTGGTAGGCAATGTGTACTGCCTTCCGGTCCTCCAGTGCGACCATGATCGCGTCGATCACCTCGGCCTTGGCGGCGTAGGAGCTGGTGCCGACGGACGTCTGGTGGTAAAAGCCGCGAAAGGACTCGATGTACTCGAGGGCCTTTTCGCCGAGCGTCGCCTTGATCTTGCGGAAGGAACTCTGCGCGGCGTCCCACAAAGGCGTTCCTGCCAGCGGGTCCATGAGGTGCCGGCCCAGGTAGAGGGCAATCGCCTCGTCGAGCCTGAATGCCAGGGGCGGTTCCACGTGCGCACCCGCCAGTCGCCACCGCTTGAGGCCCCGTTCGCACACGTGCTCCGTCAAGGGGAAGCCAAGGCCGCGGAAAAAGTCCAGATCGCGCCGGATGGTCTTGATCCCGACTCCCGTTTCTGTGCTCATCTCTTGTATGGTCAAGCCGAGACGCCGACAGCCAAGCATCCTGAGCAGCTTCCACTGACGCGCGATCGGCGTGTCGCCACGCATGGCACCCTCGCTGTCTGGCCTCGGTTTTCCGAGGCGAAGCTTCCTCGATCGTCGATCCCGTGCAGCACGCCGGTAGTGCCCGCCGGACATTCTAAGCAGCGCGGCGGGTCAGACGATGTCCAACGTGACTCCTGTTCATCACGATTGCAAGCACTGGGTCGGGAAAAGGGCACTTGCCGGCCGAGAATGTCCTTTAGAATGACAGACGATCGAGCCTTGCGCTCTGCGGCGCCGGGCGCGCACCGGGTGCGACGAACGGGTGGGATTGCCGATGGAGCAACAGCACGACCCGAGATGGAGAGGTTTCCGCAGCCGGAGCTCCGTGGACGAGGTCCTGGCGCTGATCGACGAGCGGACCAGCGGGCTCGACACGGAGCAGGTGCCGCTTGCCGCGGCGTCGGGTCGCGTTCTGGCCTTGGACATCCGGGCGTGCTCGGCGGTGCCGCCGTTCGACCGGGCCGCGATGGATGGCTATGCGGTCCGCGGTGAGGAAACCTTCGGCGCCGATGGCTACACGCCGGCGCTCTTCCAGGTCGTGGGGCGTTCCCGGCCCGGCCGGCGGTTTGCGGGAAACGTCGGGCCGGGCCAGGCCGTGGAGATCGCCACCGGGGCTCCGATGCCCCCCGGCGCCGATGCGGTCGTGCCCGTGGAGGTCACGCGCCGGCAAGGGGGCGAGATCCGGGTTGTCGAGCCCATCCCGCCGGCCCGGCACGTGAGCCGTAAAGGGGAGGACCTGTCCGAAGGAGCACCTGTGCTCACCGCCGGCAGGGTCCTGCGTCCCCAGGACCTGGGGCTGCTGAGCGCACTGGGGAAGTCATCGATTCCGGTCGTCAGTCGGCCGATCGTGACCATCGTCGTCACCGGCGATGAGCTGCTGCCGCCGGGGACACCGCCCCGGGACGATCGGATCGCCGACATGAATTCCGTGATGCTCGCGGCCCTCGCCTGCCGCGACGGCGGCCTGCCGCGCGTGGTCGGTCCCCTCACAGACAGCGTCGAGCTCATCGAGGCGGCACTGGCCGAGTCCGCCGGGTGCTCCGACGTGGTGCTCGTCTCCGGTGGCAGCTCGACGGGTCCCGAGGACCATGCCCCGGGAATCGTCGCGCGGCTGGGCAGCCTGGAGGTGCACGGCGTGGCGCTGCGGCCCGCCAGTCCGACCGGCCTGGGATTCGTGCGGGGCGTCCCGGTCGTCCTGCTGCCGGGCAATCCGGTGAGCTGCCTGTGCGCCTATGACCTGTTCGCGGGCCGAATGATCCGCCGCCTGGGCGGGCGGCCCGCGGACTGGCCGTATCACGCCGTCACGCTGCCGCTTCGCCACAAGCTCTCGTCGGAGCTGGGACGCGTCGATTACGCCCGGGTACGTCTGGTGGACGGCCAGGCCGAGCCCCTGGCGATCGGCGGTGCTTCGATCCTCTCCAGCACCACCCGCGCCGATGGGTTCGTGCTCGTCCCCGCCGACCTGGAAGGTTACGCCGCCGGAGCCAGCGTGACAGTCTGGCGGTATGATTCCCAATAGCTCCCCGTACGAAGGAAAGCGAGCCAGCCGAGGGCGACTGGCCCACATTCCAAGAGGCGAGGATCTATTTAGAGTGGTCTGCGGTGACATGAATGCCGAGGGCCGGGAGCGGGGTGTCGGTGATGGCACGCGAGCAGCAGCAGTTTCTGGAGGTGGTGGACCGGGACACGGCGGAACGGCGCTGGTGGGATGCCATCGGCCCCGAACCGCTTGGTTCCGAGCAGGTCCCCTTGTCCGCGGCACTGGGCAGGGTGCTGGCCGCGGACCTGGCCTCCGAGGTGGACGTGCCGGCCTTCGACCGCTCGAACGTCGATGGCTATGCGCTCTGCGCCGAGGAGACCTTCGGGGCCTCGGAGGACGCGGTCATTCGGCTGCGGCTGACCCGCGAGGAAGTGCCCGCGGGGGTTGTGCCGACCCATCCAGTGGAGTCGGGCACGGCGATGCCCATTGCGACCGGAGGCATGCTGCCGCGCGGGGCCAACGCGGTGCTCATGGTCGAACATGCCCGCATCGAGGGCGACATCCTGGCCGTCACCCGCCCCGCGGCCCCGGGCGCGCATCTCAGCTTCGCGGGTTCGGACGTGGCGCGCGGCGAGACCGTACTGCGGCGCGGGACCAGCCTGACGGCGCGCGAGACCGGGCTGCTCGCCGCCATTGGATGCTGCCGTGTGAGCGTCGTACGACAGCCGCGGGTGGCGATCGTGTCGACGGGTGATGAGATAATCGCACCCGGCTCGCCTGCCAGGCCCGCGGCCGTGTATGACGCGAACGCCACGCTGCTGGCCGACGCCGTGCGGGAGCTTGGCGGACTGCCCATCCCCCTGGGGATCGTGGGCGACGACGAGCCTGCGCTCGCGGCTGCCGTGGAGCGCGGGCGGGAGCAGGCAGACCTGGTCATCCTCAGCGGTGGGACGAGCAAGGGCGGGGGCGATCTGTCCTATCGCGTCATCGCCAGGCAGGCACCGGGAATCGTCGTGCACGGGGTGGCCCTCAAGCCCGGCAAGCCCGTCTGCCTGGGTGCCGTGGGA
The DNA here is from genome assembly GCA_963833985.1 of uncultured Planctomycetaceae bacterium. Classification (GTDB taxonomy): domain Bacteria; phylum Planctomycetota; class Planctomycetia; order Isosphaerales; family Isosphaeraceae; genus Aquisphaera. Next base: position 1,198,230 of record CAWIAD010000001.1, on the reverse strand, counting down.
AGCACTCCCGTTGCGATCCTGCCGGGCTTTCCCACCTCGGCGATCTTCACGTTTCACGAGTTCGTCGCTCCGGTGCTCCGCCAGCTTGCCGGCCGCGGAGGCTCAGCACGGGCGGCCATTGACGCCACCATGGCCGTGCGTTGCAACAGCGAGCGGGGCCGCACGGAGTATCTGCTGGTGAGTCTTGTTCCGCTGGGCGACGGATTGAGTGCGTATCCCATGGGCAAGGGATCGGGCTCGGTCACGACTTTCAGCCGGGCCGACGGCTTCATTGTCATTCCCCGCCGGCAGGAGTTCGTGGATGCCGGTGAGCGGGTGCAGGTCACGCCGCTGGGGCGCGACGTGGAGCCCGCGAGCCTCATCGTGATCGGCTCGCACTGCGTCGGACTGGACTACCTGCTGGGTGAGATGGCCCGGCGCCATTTTCGTTCCAAGACGCTCTGGGTTGGCTCGCAGGGAGGGCTCGACGCGGCCGCACGAGGCGAATGCCACCTGGCCGGCGTGCACCTGCTGGACCCGGAAACCGACACATATAACGTCCCATTCCTGCCCGACGGCGTGCGCCTGCTTCCGGGATACGGGCGGATGCAGGGGCTGGTCTTCCGCCACCAGGACGATCGATTCGCCGGGCGCTCCGTGGCCGAGGCCGTGGACCTGGCATGCTCGCTTCCCTCCTGCCTGATGGTGAACCGGAACCGAGGCTCCGGAACTCGGGTCCTGCTGGATGGCTTGCTGCGCGGACGCCGGCCGGCGGGTTGGGCGGTCGAGGTACGGTCGCACAATGCCGTCGCCGCGGCCGTGAGCCAGGAGTGCGCCGACTGGGGCGTGGCCATCGAGCCGGTGGCCAGGCTGTACGGCCTGGAGTTCCAGCCACTGCGGACGGAGCGGTACGATTTCGCGGTCCCGGCCGACCGCTGGGAGCTGCCGGCGGTCGCCGCGTTCCGGAAACTGCTCTGCGAGGATGAGACGCGGATGCGCCTGATCGGGCTGGGCTTCGATCCGCACCCCGCGTGAGGGTCCGATCATGGGAGGTCAGTGGCAACCCGTCAGGAAGGGACCTCCGGTCGGAGTGACACACCCGGATTGATGGAATTCATGGTCGTGATACACCTCCGCACATACGATGAAGAATGCCTGTCCGAGTTCTCCTCCGGATCAGTTGTCGAGGAACACCACGTTCTTCTCGATGGCCTCGCGGCCGATGTGCAGCTTATTGGCGGGGAAGTCGGGGTCGGGGTAGCCGACTGCCAGGCCACACAGGATCGATAGTTCCGCCGGGATCGACAACTGCGCGCGGACGATCTCGGGATACCCTGCGATCGAGACCTCGACGCAAGTGCCCAGGCCTCGTGCAGTCAAGGCCAGCAGCAACGTCTGCAGGTACATCCCCACACCCAGGGCGTCCGCCAGGCCGAGGTCCCTGTGCATGCAGACGATGCCGGCAAGCGGTGCGCGGAAGAATTCCCAGTTGCGCAAGACAGCGGCGTCATGGCCCGCCTTGTCCTCGCGGGCGATTCCCATCGCCCCGTAGACTTGGGCGCCCAGCTCGCGGCGATAGTGCCGAAACGCCTCGGGCAGGGGCGGAATGTTGGGTGGCCGACGCTGGGCCTCCTCGAGAAGGGCCTTGACGAGCCGGTCGCGAGGCGGCCCGGATGCGAACACCATGTGCCAGGGCTGGATGTCGGAGTTCGACGGCGCGTGCTGGGCCAGGACGAGAGCCTCATCGACCAATGCCCGCGGCACTGGCCGTGGCAAAAACAGCCGCGTCGAATGGCGCTCTCGGATCACCTGCTCAAGGTCGTACATGGTGACTCCTCCCGCCGAAAGAATCCATGTTGGAGGCCACGCGCCCCCTCAATGCGGGTATCCTTGAGGCGCGACAACTCCCTGACAGCCACCCCGTCTCAACCTCCCTTTCCTCTCGGAATGAACCCGGGAACGCCGGTGTCTACAACAGCATTAAACCGGATCCGCGACTTGATCCCTTCGCTAATCTCCCGCATGGCGTCTGGGGGAAGGGTGGAGACCTCAAAGTGCTCCTTGATCTGCGAGGGGGCCTCCCGTCCGACCGGGGGCCTACTGACGCGCCGAGTCAGATATTGGCCAGCTCGCCGAAGAACTCATGGTCCTCGTGGTGGCCGCCCTCCCCCTCGCCGAAAGCCTTGTGGCTCTCGCAGAACTCGATATCCCGGATCCACTTGACCATCTTGAAGCCGAGCTGGTTCTCGACCCGCAGCCGCAGGGGCGCCCCGTGCAGCGTCTTGAGCGGCTCGCCGTTCATCTCGTAGGCCAGCAACGTCTGGCGGTGCATGAGGTTCTCCAGCGAGTGGCAGTCGTAGTACTGGCCCCCATCCTTGCCTTCGCCGAACGAGTAGAACGCGGCCACCCCCGCCTCCGGCTTCGGCCGGACCAGCTTGATCAACTCCGCCATGGGAAGCCCGCCCCACTCGGCGATGCCCGACCAGCCCTGAATGCAGTGATGCAGCGTGATCTGGGTCTTCTTGCCGATCGCGCGGATCTCGTCCAGCGACAGTTCGACCGGGTTCTCCACCAGGCCGGAGACCTTGAGGCGGTAGTCCCTGAAGTCATCGGCGGCGAGGGTCTTCCATTCGTCGCTGGTGGGCAGCTTGCCGTTCGGCCAGAAGTAGGGCGAGATGTCCTCACGGCGGAACTCCGCGACCGGAACGGCGCGATCGAGCAGGAGCTCCATGACGGGCGTGACGATCGCCCGAGCGAGATGCTGGACGGTCCGGGGATACCACCACGACATTCCGTTGGCCAGCGCGTTGAGCGCCAGGACCACGCCGAGGCCCACCAGGCCCAGGTACAGCCCGAGCGGGCCGGTATCGTCCGTGCCGAGAACGATATGGTTCATGTTCCGCATGAGCCCGGTAAGGACCACCATGGTCACATGGCCGATGAGGAAGGCGACGAAGGCGCACATGATGAGGAAGTGGAGTGACCGGCCGATCTGGCGGTTGCCGGGCAGCTTCGGATACCACGCGAATCGACTGGTCAGGGCCGGCGACATAGAGGGCCCGGTCAGAATCGCCAGGGGGGCCAGGAGGAAAACCACCGCGAAGTAGGACAACTGCTGGAGAGCGTTGTAGCGGTAGCACCCGTTCGGCTCGGGCGGCAGGTGGAACGTGGCGTAATGGACGAAGACGGCCCAGGCATCAGGCACGATCGACCAGGAGGTCGGCACCAGCCGCCTCCATTGCGTAGTCCCGAAGAGCAGGGCTACGAAGACACAGCCGTTGCCCACCCAGAACAGCACGCTCAGGAAGTGCCAGTGCCGGGCCATGCCGACGGTGAACCGGTAGCCGGGCAGGCCGATCCAGGGAGAGAGGTAGCGGTTGTCGTCGTTGGCCGTCCACACGCGGTCCTTCGGCACGTCGATCGGCGTCAGCCGCAGCCACTCGGTGTCGGGCGTGCAGTGGACGTTCCAGTACAGCCGAGGGTGGTCCATGAGGATCTGCAGGCCGCTGCGGACGAGCAGGATGAGGAACAGGAAGTTGACGTAATGGGTGATCCGGAGCCACGCCGGGAAGCCGTGGGGCGTGGCGGCCTCGGGAGCCACCTCGGGACCGACGGGCACCTGCGGCAGGCCGAATAGGGCCCGTTGCACGCAGGCCGCGGCGACGGGGAGCAGGACCGCCACGAGGAGCATCACTCGTCGATTTCTCAAAGATACGCTCCTATCATAGGTGGTCTGGGGAGCTCGGCCCCTCGCTCGACACCTCGAATGCCCAAGCCTGAAAACTTGAACGCTCATCTGTGGGAGTGATTGCCGCCTCAACTTCCCTTCGCCCTCGGAATGAATCCGGGAACGCCGGTCTCTACAACGGCATTAAACCTGACCCGCGACTTGATTCCTTCGCTAATCTCCCGCATGGCGTCTTGAGGAAGGGTGGAGACTTCAAAGTTCTCCTTGATCCGGCTGGGGGTCTTCGAGGTGGTCAGGAGGGCCGTGCCGCGCTGGATGGCCCAGGCGAGCAAGACCTGCGCCGGGGTCTTGTTGACTCGCTTGGCGATCGCGGTAATCACAGGATCTTCCAGCAACTTGGGCTCGCTACTATGCCCCAGCGCTGCGAACGCTTGCAACACGATGCCATTCTTCCTGCAATAGTCCAAGAGGTCCCATTGCGGGAGATACGGATGGGATTCCACGTGAACAACGGCGGGCTTGATCCTCCCCGCCTCGAAGATCTCTTGCGTCTGATCCAGGCTGACGTCGGACAATCCGATCGCCTTGCACTTGCCCTCGTCCACGAGATCCTCCAACGCCCTCCATGTATCCAGCAATGTCACCCCTTTGTCATAAATCACATCGCCGTTCGCATCCCTCGGATCTTGCTCGTCTCCGGGTTGGAAGGCAAAGGGCGTGTGGATGAGATAGAGATCGACGTAGTCGATTTGGAGTTTCTTGAGACTGGCCTCGAAGGCGGGTTTAACGCGTTCGGGACGATGATTGTTATTCCAGAGTTTCGTGGCGATAAAGACGTCCTCCCGCTTGATCTTCCCCGCCGCGAACACCTCCTGCATCGCTTCGCCGACCTCCTTTTCATTTCGATAGCGTTCCGCAGCGTCGAGCATGCGAAATCCTGCCTCCAGCGCCGCCATGGTCGCGGTTCTGGTTGCCACGGGGTCGGGAATCAGTGTGCCAAAACCGAGGGCGGGGATCGCACCGGATCCGTTGTTGAGGGCTATCCTCGTATCGCGAAGGTTGTCGCTCTCTACCATTGTTCCATCCCTCCGATTACAGAGCCCGTCGGTGTCCGGTCGCTGACGCTGCCGGCTAGCCCGCTCGATCAAACCCATCCATCCTTCGGCGCCTCAGAGCCGAACCAGCGTTCCGTCATCACTTTCTTTCGCGTGTAGAAAGCAACGGCGTCAGCACCCTGCGTATTGAAATATCCGTATATTGAATTCTTCCAGCCGCCGAACGGAAAGAACCCCATCGGTGCCGGCACGGCGACATTGAGGCCGAGCATTCCGGCCTGGATGCGTTCGCGGAACGTGCGGGCCGCCGCCCCGGATTGCGTGAAGAGGCAAGCCGTGTTGCCGTATCGGCTGCGGTTCGCCAACGTGATCGCCGTATCCAGGTCCGGGGCGCGCATCAGGCTCACCACCGGACCAAAAATCTCCTCCCGGCCGACGAACATCTCCGGTGTCACGTCGTCAAGGATTGTCGGCCCGATGAAGCAACCCCGCGGTCTGTGGGGTACGGTTTGGGAACGGCCGTCGAGGCGGAGCCGGGCCCCTTCCACCTCCCCTCGCTCGATCGCGGCCCGGATCCGCTTTTCTTCGACCGGGTTCACCACGGGGCCGAGCGTCGCGTCCTCGTCCAGGCCGTCTCCCAGATTCAGTTTACCCGCCGCGCGAATGAAGGCGTCGGCGACGGCGTCCTGTCGCGCTCGATCTCCGACCGCCACCAGCACGCTCCCGGCGAGGCAGCGCTGTCCCGCGGAGCCGAAGCACGACCCGATCAGGTCGGGCAAGATGCGCTCCAGGTCGGCATCGGGCAGGACGAGCAGATGGTTCTTCGCCCCGCCGTGCGCCTGAACTCGCTTGCCGTGAGTCGCTGCGGTGCGGTAGACCGACTCCGCCACAGCCGAGGTGCCGACGAAGGAAACCGCCTGGACATGCGGGTTGGCGATGAGACGTTCGCTGACTTCCTTGCTCCCCTGCACGACGCCGACGACGCCGGTCGGCAAGCCGGCATCGGCGAACATCTCCACGAGTCGGGTGCCAGTGAGCGGCGCCTTCTCGGCAGGCTTGAGGAGGAACGTGTTCCCGCAGGCGACAGCGACCGACATCATCCAGAGCGGAATCAGGGCCGGAAAATTGAACGGCGGAATGCCGACCACCACGCCCATGGGTTCGCGGGTGGTGAGGCAGTCGATATCCCGCGAAACGTCGGTCAGGCTCTGTCCCATCATCTGGGAGGGGATGCCGCAGGCGAAGTCGACGACGTCGAGCCCGCGCCGCAGCGAGCCGCGCGCCTCGCTCAACAGCTTGCCGTTTTCGCGGACGATGCTGTGTGCCACGTCCGAGAAGTTCTTTTCCAGCAGATCCCGGAACTTGAACAGGACGTGGGCGCGATCCGGCGCCGGAGTGGCGCGCCAGCCAGGGAAGGCCTGGGCGGCGGCGGCGCATGCCTCGTCCACCTGCTCCGGCGCGGCCTCGCGCACCGGCGCCAACATCTCGGCCGAGTCCGCCGGATTGTAGATGTCCCGGCTCGTCTCCCCACGTCCCTCGACCCAGACTCCGCCGATCAGGTTCAGCGCGTGAGCCGAACGCGAGGATGTTGCAGGCAATCGATCGGGGGCAGCAATGGTGCTCATGAAGTCCTCCCCGGCATCATTATAGAAGTGGGGATGGCGTACGGTTCAGCGACCCACTACGCTCATATCCTCGTAGCGCTCCCCGCTGGCTGCTCCTTTCGGTGCCGCCTCGTCGATCCGTTCCAGGTCCTCGCGCGTCAGCGTGATCCCGAGCGCGGCCACGTTCTCCTCCAGGTTCTTGCGGCGCTTGGTGCCGGGGATCGGGATGATGCCCTCGCCCTGGGCCATGAGCCACGCCAGGGCCAACTGGGCCGGCGTCACGTTTTTCGTGGCGGCGACCTCCTTCACCCGGTCCACGAGCTCCAGGTTCTTCCGGAAGTTCTCTCCCTGGAACCGCGGTCTGTGGCGACGCCAGTCGTCCGCCGGCAGGTCCTCGAAGCGGCGCAACTGGCCGGTGAGGAAGCCGCGGCCGAGCGGGCTGTACGCGACGAAGCCGATGCCCAATTCCCGGACGGTCGGGATGAGCTCGTCCTCGGGGTCGCGGCTCCACAGCGAATACTCGGTCTGCAGCACAGTGATCGGGTGGACAGCGTGCGCCCGGCGGATGGTGGCAGGCGCCGCCTCGCACAGGCCGAGGTAACGCACCTTCCCCCGCCGTACCAGTTCGGCCATGGCCCCGACGGTCTCTTCGATGGGGACCTTCGGGTCGACACGGTGCTGGTAGTAGAGGTCGATGTGGTCGACCCCCAGCCGCCGGAGCGAGCCATCGCAGGCCTCACGCACGTACTCCGGCCGGCCGTCTATGCCTCCTCCCCCCTACCGTCCGTGCCGCCCACGAAGCCGAACTTCGTGGCCACTCTGACGTCGTCACGCCGGCTGCGGATCGCCTTGCCGACCAGCTCCTCGTTGGTGAACGGGCCGTAAGCGTCCGACGTGTCGAGAAGATTCACCCCCAGTTCCAAGGCCCGGTGGATGGTCGCGAGGGACTCGGCTTCGTCGGCGGGCCCGTAGGCGTCGCTCATCCCCATGCAGCCGAGCCCCATCGCGGAGACGGTCAGACCCTGCTCGCCAAGTCGTCGCGGCCTCATGTGTTGCCTCCTCGTGTTGCATGCATGCTCTCGGCCACAATATCCCAGATGAGCATTGATCTCGTTAAGACATTTTAGATCGATATGATTCTATGAATCACACACGTAGATTATTAACTAGCATCGCCGGCCTTGTTGATGCGATGGAAATATTCGCCCTTCACACATCGGACAATGATCAGCCGCTCGTCGGGCGGTCGTCAGACGTATACGTATCCGGTGATCGCCAGCTTCAGATGATACCGCGCAGGGACGCTCGTCGCACCAGCGCCGAGTGGCGAGAGTCACCAGAGGTGGACGAGGACGCTCTCGGAGTCCCCGGCGACTGTCACGGTCACCCGCTCAACCAGGGCGTGGATGATCTCCTTTCGGTCCGCCGCCGGGGTCTCGGCGGCGTACCAGAGGGAAGGGATATCGGCGACCCGCGCACGCATGCGGTCGAGTTCCTCCCAGGTCAGCCGCCGTGGCGATTCCCGCCGGAAGCGATCGTACCCCTCCTGCAACTGCTGCTCGCGCCGCAGCGCTTCCTCCCACCGCTGCTCCAGCGTGCGCACCACGAGGGCGGTTCTCCGGATCGACCGCCCGGTCGCTCCGCTCGGCGAGCCGGGCCTCGTACCCGCCGCGCTGCAGATCGGCCTTCCAGTGGGCATCCAGCCGAGCCCGCTCCCGCTCGATATCCCCGGTGCCGGTGAGGCTCAGCTCGATCCCGGCGGGCGCCAGCGCCTGCAGGACGTGATCGGCGACGGCGGCGTCCAGGGCCGCCGCCGAGATCCCGCGGCAGGCCCAGGACTCTCCGGGTTGATGGTGCGCGCCGCAATGGTAGCGCGGCCAGGACTTGGAGCTGTAGACCACGCCCATCCGTCGCCCGCACCGCCCGCAGAAGACGATCCCGCACAGCAGGGCGCCGCCCCGGCGCACATGGCCCGGGGTCGAAGCGGTGGTGCGGTTCAGGCGGATGCGCTCGGTGTTGCGGAGGTCCTGCCCCCTCGAAATGTACGCCGGCAGGCGATCGTGCAGGGTGACGGCCCATTCCGCCATGGGGGCGCGGCGGATGCCCGGCTGGTCATTGCGGCGGCGCCTCGGTTCAATCGGGGTGCGACCGTAAGCGTCTGTCCCGGCGTAGGCCGGATGGGTGAGGATGCGATAGACGGTGCTGACCAGCGCCGGGCGCCATTCGAGGTTGCCGCGATTCGGCCCGTCGTGGGGGCGGATGCCGAGCCGGATGTGATTGAGCCTCAGGTAGCGCGTGACAGCATGGGCGGTCCCCAGCTCGTCGAATTTCTCGAAGAGGAGCCGGACGACGGCTCGGACCTGGTCGTCGGAGTCGAGCGCCAGGCCGCCGGCCGGTGTCTTGACGTAGCCGATCGGAGCGTTGATGATCAGCTCGCCGCGGCGGGCCTTGTTCAGCTTGCCGCGGACCAGGCGGCTACGAATCGTATGCAGCTCCAGTTCCGAGATCTGGCCCTTCAGGCCGAGCACGAGCCCGTCGTTGGCGTCGGACGGGTCGTAGACGCCGTCCTGGTCGGCCAGAAGGGCGCCGAAGAGGCCGCAGAGCTCCAGGAGCTGGTGCCAGTCCTTGCAGGACCAGGAGAGGCGGCTCATCTCCAGTCCCAGGACGAGCCCGACATGGTCCATGCTGACCTCGGCCAGCAGGCGCTGGAAGCCGAGCCGGGCCTCGGCGGTGCGTGCGCTCTGCCCGAGGTCCGGGTCGATGACGAGGACCCGATCGGCAGGCCAGCCCAGGGCGCGGGCATGCTCGGCCAGGGCGTACTGGCGGACGAGTGACTCGCGGTTTTCGGCGACCTGCTGGGGCGTGGACTGGCGGACGTAGACGACAGCCAGCCTGGCCCAATGGGCGTCGGTGATCTTCCCGGACTCGAAGGGCCGGGGCCGCAGGGTGGGTTCAGTTTCGCTCATCGCGCACCTCCTTGGCGTCGGGCGCGACGGGCAGGCGCCGGGCGAGCAGTCGGCTGAGGGCGTGGAGCAGGATCTGTTGCTGATCCGTCGTGAGCGTCGGCCAGATCGAGACGCCGGGGCGTGGGCCGGGCGGCGTCACGCAGCGCGGGGGGGGGACTGATTGGTCCAGGCGGTCGCGCATGAGTGATATCCTGGGGTCGATTGCTTTCGTTGCCTGAGCCGGTCGGCCAGCGACAACAGGGCCGACACGGCGACGACCGGGGAGTCGGCCGCTCCCGGAGATGATACGGGTGGAGTTGCGTTCTGTCGCAGGTCCTTGGACTTCGAGGTGGATCGTGCATGAGCTAGCCATTGCCGAGAGCCTGGTCACGACCGCGCTCGATACCATTGAATCGGAGACCGGCCGCGCGCAGATCGCGGGCCGGCGAATCACCGAGATTCACCTGCGGCTGGGACCGCTCGCCGGTGTCGTGAAAGACTCGCTGCTCTTCTGTTATGACCTGGTGACGGCAGACACGCCGCTGGCCGGAACGCGGCTGGTGGTCGAGGAAGTGCCGGTCATCATCTTCTGCGAATCGTGCCAGGCCGAGGTGCAGCTGCCGGGAACTCAGAGCTTCTACTGCCCGCGCTGCGGCCAGCCAGGCACGGACGTCCGCCAGGGGCGAGAGCTGGAAATCGTTGGTCTCTACCTGGCCGACCCCTCGGACAGTCTCGAGGCATAGGGGAGGCCAGTCCATCCGGCGTGTGCTTATGCGACGAACCGGACCCTGGCGATCGGTTGACCCTGGCCGCGCTCGACCGACTGTGAGTTGATTCCGGCACACTTCTTCAATGACGCGTGTCGCTGGTTCCAGACGACCAGACCGGACGCGCAATGGCTGCGTGCCCAGGTCAGGGCTGCCGGAGGCTCCACCGTCGGTTCCTGGAAGTACCTCGGCCGGCCCTTCGTTGCCGCGAGTGGTCGGAATCAATACTGGTCGGAGCTGACGACCTCGCCCCCAGCCCGTGTCGAGAGCTTCTGGTAGACTCCGAGCTGGGCTGAGCCGAACAGGTGGACCGTCCCGCTGGGGTTGCTGACTGCCAGGGTTGTCGAGCCGTCAGGGATGGCATTACGGCCGGGGTCGGTACTGCTCCCGCTGACAATCCATGTGTTGATCGTGGACTTGAGAAAGCGCACCGATCCATCACAGAAGGCGAAACTGGCGCCGCCGGGATGCAAGCTGTTCGCGACGGTGCTGGAGTAATAGCCGAACGGGCCGTTGATCTGAGCGGGTATTGCCTGGAGATTCAGTCCCATCGGGTAGAGCGTGCAGAAGAGCGTGTCGTACCAGCGGCCCGACTGCCACGAATTGTCGGAGACGTAGAAACCTGGGTCGTTCAGAGTCTCCAGAAAGTGGCTGTGCTCGGCGAAGAGCATCGTGTTGCTGGTGCCGTCGGTCACCTGGGCGATGGAGGTGCTACTATCGTTGTAAATGACGCCGTTGTACATGGCTCGCACGGCGCGATTGGTCAGCGTGGTGGTCCCGTAGTCCCACGTCCCGGCGTTGCCGGCATAGCTGCTGTAGCACTGGAGCCAGTTGCCGGGGGGCGGGGTGCCTGCGATGAGGTTGAACGAGGAGTCCGCGGCGCCCTCGACCAGTGGCACAGGGTCATTACGCGTGTCGCTCGGGCACGTCAGGATGTTCAGGTGCACGCCGGCGATGGTGATATTCTCGAAGTTTGAAGACGTGAAGTGAAAGTTGACCGCGTTATACATCGCCGACTGCTCGGTGTAGGGCAGCATCCGCACGAAGACGCTGAAGTTCTCCGGGAAGGCACACGGGGCCACGCTGTTGGCGCAGCCCTTTGCCGGCGTGCCCCCGTTATAGTTGGAGTAGGACCCGCCGGGGAGGCAGCCGTTGGCGGACTCGTAGTTGCTCGCCGCCAGGGCCAGTTGCTTCAGGTTGCTGGTGCACTGGGTGCGGCGAGCCGCCTCGCGTGCCGCCTGCACGGCCGGCAAGAGCAGGGCGATCAGCACGCCGATGATCGCGATGACCACCAGCAGCTCGATCAGCGTGAACCCCCGGCCGCCACTCCGATTTCCACGGCAAATGTGCATGTTCTCTTTCTGAAGGAGAGGATAGTCGCCATCGACGCGTCGTAACCGGTGTGGCCCGGCAGCAAGCCTGCCCGGTTCAAGGGATCCTGGTACCCGCGGGCTGAGCCGCCGGGTCGTCTTCACGCTCGCGCAGTGTGAGCCACGCTCGGCGATACCGGCCCGGGTTGGCCAGGATCGCGCCTTGATCCAGGTACTCGGCCCCGCCGAATTCGTCGAGCCGCTGGCAGGTCAAGAGTTCCGCCAGCGGAGCCAGTGCGGTCTCGGGGGTACGGAACTCGGGGAACCTGGACGCCACGGTCGTGGTCCCATCGGTCAAGCTGAGGCGAAGACCGTCGGCGCCGAACCGGGGTTGAACTTCATCGGTCCTGGCGAATACGCCCCCGGGGAACGCGAGACGCGACAAGAGGTCCCCGGTGGTCCGGTCCCAGAGATAGATCCCGAGCTTCGCCTGGGTCACGACCCGTCGCCCGTCCGGCGCGAGGTCGCCGGCGCGGACCGAGGAGGGATGGTGCAAGGGCCGACCGGCCAGTTGCCCGGTCTCGGCGTCCCAGACCCGCGCGACCGTGTCGCTCGCGGTGACGAGGACCCACCGGCCATCCGGGCTGAACTCCAGGCCGTCGGGCACGCCCCGGAAACGTTGCGGATGTTCGTGTAAGAGCCGACCGCCCGGGACGTCCCAGACAGCGAGCGTCCCGGTGCTGGCGGACGCCGCGGCCACCCGGCGGCCATCCGGGCTCACCGCCGCGTTCGTGACCCGCCCAGCGCTCTCCCGGGCGCCGAAGACGACCGGAACCTCCTTCGAGGTCCGCAGGGGGCCCAGCAGGCAACGGCCGGCCGTCGCATCCCAGACCTGAAGTGCTTCGGCATCGTCGACCAGGATGAGGACGGCCCCGTCACGGCTGGTGCGGAACCTGTCCCGCTTGAAGATCAGGTGGGGCAGGTCGCCGGTCTCAAGTGCTTCCGGCCGGAAGAGGGGCCCCGACGCCTCGCCCCGCGCGACATCCCACCGGAGGATGCCGTGATCCTTCATGACCGCGAAGAGCGTGCGGCCATCCGCGGTGAAGAAGGCGGCCTGGACCGGGCCGGGGTGGTCGAAGCGGCGGATCGGCCCGGCCGCGTCCCTGCCGGCAATCTCCACGACCTTCGGTGTGGCACCCCCGAACCGCGCCTCGATCCGGCCGGAAGGGTCGAAGGCCCGGCGCCTCCCGTCCGGGCCCACGACGGCTCTCAGCCGGTGCGCCTGGCCATCCGAGAAATCGTAAGGCCGGAATCCCCCCGTCGGCTCCAGCGACCAGACGCGGACCGTCCCGTCCTCGCTCGACGCCAGGCAGCGCCGGCCGTCCCGCGTGAAGGCCAGCGCCCGGCCCCACGAGGCACACCGCTGACCCGACCACAGAGGCAGCCGGCTACGGAGGTCCCAGAGGTGGACGACCGCGCCGGAACTGCAACTCAGCAGGCGCTCACCCCGAGGGTCGAAGACGGCGTTCTGGACGGCACGAGGGTGCCGCAACTCAGCCTCCACCGAGCCGTCGTGCGCCGAGAGGATTGTCGCCGAGAAGACCGGGTCCAGGGTAAGCACGATGCGCGTCCCGTCGGGGCTCCAGCCCAGCGACGTGACGCGGTTCTTCACGGCGTGAGGGCCCAGCCGGCGCTCTCCGGTGGCCGCGTCCCAGACGTGCACGGCTTTCTCGGCGGTGAGGACGCGCGTACCGTCCGGGCTGAACGCGGGGTAGCGGCGGTATCCGTACTCGAGGTCGATCGCGTCCTGGGCGGCGTGCGGCAGGGACGGTGTCAGCGGCTTGCGAGTGCCGGCGTCCCAGACGCGGGCGGAGCCCGATTGATCGGCCGTGAGGAGCTTCGTCCCGTCGCCGCTGTAGGCGACGTACTGGACCGCCTGCGTCAGTTCCAGCGGCGGTCCGGCCTCAGTGCCGGCCACCGTGTCCCAGGTCCGCACCTTGCCGTCGGTGCACGCGGTTGCCAGCCGGGCAGAGCCCGGTGCGAACGCGAGCCAGCGGACAGGGCCGGGATGGCACAGGTTCCGGATACGGTGACCGTCGCGGGCGCTCCAGATCCGGGCGGTGCCGTCGTCCGACGCGGTCGCCACGACGGTGCCGTCGTGGCTCCAGGCGGCGTGCCAGACCTTGGCGTCATGCCGCAGAGGCGGCACCGCCAGGCGCCCTCGCTCGTAGTCCCAGATGTACGCTTCCGGCCCCTCCAGTCGGGTCAGGATGCGGGTGCCGTCAGGACTGAAGACGGCGTCGGAGACCAGGCCGTTGTGGACTCCAAGGCCAACGAGCTCCGGCCGCGCCGCCAGCGCCGCGCCCACCCGCAGTCGATGGCTCTCCTCGGCCGCCGGGTCTTTGTCCGTGCTCCAGGCCCGGGCGTACCAGAGCAGGGCGCTGTCGGCATCGCCCGCGTCGAGGTACCGAGTGCCGGTGGCGATGTTCAGGCGGCTGAGCCGGTCGCGTGCTTCTGCCCCGGCGGCCTCGGCCTCGCCCCGGCGGCGATCGGCCTCGATGGCGCTGGCCTTCGCCTGCACGGCCGCGTTATGGGCGTCGGTAGCACGCGCGTCGGCCTGGATCTTGAAGTAGGTCGATACGACGGTCCCGGCCGCCAGGGACAGCACGGCAAGGGCAGTCAGGCCGGCCGGCAACGGATGGCGGCGGGCCCACCGGACCAGGCGCTCCAGGTCGCCCACCGGCCGGGCGTGGATCGGCTCGCCGTTGAGGCAGCGGAGAAGGTCGTCGGCGAGCGCGGCCGCCGAATCATAGCGCCTTTCGGGTTCCTTCTGAAGGCACTTCAGCGCGATCGTGTCGATGTCCCGCGACAGGCCGGGCACCAGCCGCGACGGCGGCACCGGCTCGGTCGCCCTGACCTGCTCCAACGTCTCCAGGACCGTCGCGGCCCGAAACGGCGGCCGGCCGGTCAGGAGCTCGTACAGGATTGCCCCCAGGGCATAGATGTCGGCGCTCGGCCCGACCTGCTTGGCCTTCCCCTCGGCCTGTTCGGGCGCCATGTAGCTGGGCGAGCCCATGATCGAGTCGGTCGCCGTCAGGCCGCTGTCGCCCTCCAGCGACTTGGCCAGGCCGAAGTCAGTGATCTTGGGCGTGCCATCGGCCGCCAGCAGGACGTTGTCCGGCTTCAAATCGCGGTGGACGATGCCGATCCGGTGCGCCTCGGCGACGCCCCGCGCCAGGACTTCGACGAGCCCCGCCGCCCGCAGGGCCGGCCAGGGAGTGCCGTCAAGCTGCTTCCGCAGGCTGCCCCCCTCGACGTACTCCAGCTCGAAGTAGGGGAGCCCGTCGGCCTCGCTGATGTGGTGGATCTGCACGATGTTGGGGTGCTGCAAGCGGGCGACGGCCTGCGCCTCGGCCAGGAAGCGGGAGGTGGCGAGGTCGCCGGCATGGGCCCCGGCCAGGATCATCTTCAGGGCACACGGGCGGTTCAGTTGGACCTGTTGGGCGAGGTAGACCACGCCCATGCCCCCGCGCCCGAGCTCGCCCAGGATCTGGTAGCCTTCGATCGTCGGCAGAGGTCTGTCCCGGGCAGCCGGCGGCGGTCCACCGGCCGGTTTCGCGACGGTCAGTACTTCCCGGGGTTCACCCGGCCTGGCGACCGTGAGAGTTCCTTCGAGTGCTGGACCGAGCTCAGCCCCCCGCGGGGCGGGCGGCCCCGCCACGGCCGGTGAGCCGCTTCGTACCGTCGTAGCGGCGGGATCGGACAGGTCGATCGTCGGCGCTCCCGAGGGGGGCGCCTGGGGAGCCCCCTCCGACATCTCCCGGCGCTCAGTCCGTACGAGCCCGGGCGGGCCAGGACCTGCGGTGCGCGACGAGCCATCGCTTCCGGCGGTCGTGGTCGTCCGAGCGCCCGGCATGGTCGGGCCGTCGGTGGGTTCCGGAACGCCCATGGATTGTTCTCCCGGCTTGACGCGGCTAAATGGATCCTCGCCTCTTGGAATGTGGGCCAGCCGCCCTCGGCTGGCTTAGGACGGCCGAGGGCGACCGTTCCACACTTTCCCTCTTACGGGGAGCTATTTAGCCGCCGGCGTCGCTGGCGGTTCGGCCGCGCCGGCGCGGGCTCCTTCAACAGCGATGGCGGAATCCGATCGCGGGAAGCGGTCGCGCGATTGGCCATGCCCGTGCTCCAATTGTCACATCCCGGGTCAGTTCCAACAATGCAATCCGGGAACGTCAAGTTCGCGAATTCGGCATAGCGTTAAGAATCCATGAAAGCCATTGAGCACCGGGAAGGCTGGCCGACCGAAGCATCGCTCGGCGAGGAAACCTGTCATATGCCCCTGGTCATTCCGCCTCCTGCGTCTTCCTGCGCGAAAGCGGCATCCTGGACTTACCGAGACTACATCCTCCCCTCCGCCGGACTGGGCCGTGCCGAGATCTACAGGCATGTCCGAGCTGCCTCGGCATGGCGCGCTCGGCCGGATACGATACGACGCCCCGATGTGAGGTGGCCTCCGGCCTCCGGAGATGATCCTCCCCGACTCCTGCGCGACCGGAGCCAGCCGGCGATCCGCGCCCGGCTCCGGGATGGGTGAAAAAAGTAACCAGATCGCCAGCCAGGAATCGTTGTCAGCCGGATCGACGTATTTCCTTCCGGACTGTAGACTTGCCGCTGATCACGCAGGCGTCGCCCGGGTCTTTTCCGAGAAAACTTGCAACCTGCACTCGTCGTGGGAACATTACTCACGTTGAATCGACCTTCTCGGGGCTGAGGACTGCACCCGTGGCGACGACGGTGGACAGGACGGTCCGGCGACAGATCAGTACCTTGTTTCAGATCGGGGTCGTCTGCGATCTCAGCGACGGCCAGTTGCTGGAGCGGTATGCCACCGGTGAGCGCGAGGCCGCGGAGCTGGCCTTCGCGGCGCTCGTGGAGCGGCACGGTGCGATGGTGCTCGCGCGTTTGCCGATCACGGCTCGCGGACCCGCACGAGGCGCTCGACGCCTTCCAGGCGACGTTCCTGGTGTTGATCCGCAAGTTGCGCGGGCTCTGGGTGCGCGATTCCCTGGGGCCCTGGCTGCACCAGGTGGCCCTCCGCACTGCCGCGTGCGCCCGGGCCGCTTCCGTGCGCAGACGGCGCGCGGAACAAAGGGCGGCCGAGCGGGCCGACGTCCACGAGGCGGTCCCTCCGCCAGCCGATGAAGGATGGGAGCAAACTCTGCACGCGGAGATCGACCGCCTGCCCGAACGCTACCGCGCCGTGATCGTGCTCTGCGATCTTCAAGGACTGACCTGTGAGGAGGTGGCGCGGCGGATCGGCCGGCCGGTGGGAACCGTCAAATGCTGGCGCGCCCGCGGCCGTGAGCGGCTGCGCCGGCGTCTCGTCCGTGCCGGCCTGGCGCCACCGGGCCTGTCCGGCGTGACCCTCGCGGGTGAGGTCACGGGGAACGTCGGTCACGCGCTGGAGATTGCGCAGGCGACCCGTGCGCTTGAGGATGGTCTCGTGGCCGGGTCGTTCCCGGCGCCGGTCCGTGCCCTCGTCAAAGGAGTGTTCCAGGTGATGATTCTGAGCAAGCTGAAAACCGCGGCAGCCCTGGTGTGCGCCGTCCTCGTGCTCGCGACGGGCCTGGGCACGGCCGCGTGGGTTGCGGCCGGGGACCCGAAAAGGCCGGGCACGGCGGCTCACGATGGGCCGGTCCGATCAGCGGCCGCGCCGCCTGCGCCCTTTCACGAGCCGGAGAAATTCGGCGCGAACGCCTGGCCGCTCTCGCTGCGTGAGGCGATTCGCATTGGGCTGGAGAACTCACACACAATCCACGTGAGCGGCACCGGCGGGCAGGCACCCGATTCGCCGGAGCCGACACGCGAGCAAGACTCTCCGGCCAGGCCCCGCGCGGCGGATTGCACCGTTCAGCCCGCGGACGGCAAGGCCAGCACCCAGAGGTTCCGGTCCGAGGTCATGGCGCTGGTGCGCTCCATCGAGCAGCAATACTGGATGCTGTGCCAGCAGCTCGTCGCTCTCTGGGCCGCCGAGCAGGCCGTCCGGCTCACAGAAGACGTCCTCAAGCCCGAGCAACAGAAACTCACCGCCCAGCGTGGAACCGTCGCCGAAGTTGCGGAGGCCAGCCAGCGGCTGGAGCAGTTCCGTCTCGATCTGGTCATGAAAGTGTCCGATGTGCTGACCGTGGAGCGGCGACTTCGAGATGTCATGAAGCTGCCAACTGCCGACACACGCCGCATCGTGCCGGTGAGCGTTCCCGCGGAGGAGAAGCTCGAGCCGGACTGGGATCGCAGTCTCGCATTGATGCTCCAGAAGCAGCCGGACGTCGTCCAGACCAGGACGGAGGCCGAAAACTCGACAACAGGGGCCATCTCCGAGGCGGTCCTGCACAGCTTCCTGCCGGATGCGGTTGACCCGGCGTCGAAAACCCGGAACACCAGCCCCGCACCGCGGCAACTGAACGTGCTCGATTCACAGGCCTTGACGCAGGTCACCCACCAGGCGACACACTCGTTGGCCCGGTTCTTCCTCGAGCTTGACGCCAATTACAAGCAGTACCAGGTCGCGAAGCGGCTCCGCAACGCCGCGGCGCAGGGGGTCGAAGCCCAGCGCGGAGCCTACGATCACGGGCGGATCACGCTCGACCGCCACCTCGACGCCGTGGCCCAGTATGCCCAGGCCGTGGCCCAGGAGGCACAGTTCAAATCCACCTACAACATCTCGATCGTTGCCCTCGAGGAAGCCAGGGGGACGCTGCTGGACTATGAGAGGATCACCGTGGTTGAGCCGCACGGGGACACGACGTGGCAGCCGGCCACGCCTATTCCGGCAGTGCCGGCTGCCTCACCGCCGCCGACCACTGCCTGCGGCGCGCAGGTCTCAGTCGCGGATCGCTCCGAGCCCGGAAACACCGCTTCCAGCAAGTCTCCAGTACCCGGCGTACCGCCCGGTCGGACGATCTCGTTCCAGCTCTCGATCCATGCCGGGCCCAACCCCGTCGACATTCACGGGTCCGTGACGATCGCGCCGGCGCTTGCCCAGGAGGAACGGAACCAGCGGTGACCCGGGCCGGAGAGCTGCCGGGCGGGCGTTCAGAGCTGGGCCTCGGCGATCTCGATGGCCTTCAGCAGGACCCGCGCCTTGTTCACGGTCTCGTCGAATTCATTCGCGGGCACGCTGTCGTAAACGACGCCGCCGCCAGCCTGCACGTAGGCGGTTCGGCCCTGGATGACCAGGGTCCGCAGCGCGATGCAGGTGTCCATGTTGCCGGTGAAGTCGATGTAGCCGACCGCGCCGGCGTAAGGCCCGCGCCGGGTCGGCTCGACCTCGTCGATGATCTGCATGGCGCGGACCTTGGGTGCGCCGGAGACGGTGCCGGCGGGGAGGCCGGCGCGGAGCGCGTCGAAGGCGGTTTTCCCCTGGCGCAGTTGACCGGTCACGTTCGAAGTGATGTGCATCACGTGCGAATACCGCTCGACCTTCATGAGGTCCGTGAGCTGGACCGAGTTGTATTCGGCCACCTGGCCCACGTCGTTGCGACCCAGGTCCACCAGCATGATATGCTCGGCGCGCTCCTTGGGGTCGGCCAGGAGCTCGGCGGCCAGCAGGCGGTCCTCGTCGTCGTCCTGACCGCGGCGCCGGGTGCCGGCGAGCGGCCGGATGGTGACGGCCCCTTCCTCGACGCGTACGAGGATCTCCGGCGAGCTGCCGATCAGGTGGAAATCATCGAAGCTGAGGTAGAACAGGAAGGGGCTGGGATTGAGCACCCGGAGTACCCGATAGATGTCGAATGGCCGGGCCCGGGTCTCGAGCTGGAACCGCTGGCTGGGCACCACCTGGAAGATGTCGCCGGCCTTGATATATTCCTGGCAATGCCGGACGACCTGCTCGTAGGCGTCGCGCGTGAAGTTGGATGTGGGCGTGGAGCGGGTGGGCCCTTCCGTGTCCAGGTTGCGCGGGGCGAGGTCGGCGGCGGGGGCGGCCAGTCGTTCCACCAGCTCGTCGACGCGTCCGCAGGCGGCGTCGTAGGCGGCTCGCGGGTCGATTCCCGGCCCCAGATGCGCCTGGGCCACCACGAGGACCGTCTTGCGGATGTGGTCGAAGATCACCATCCGGTCGTAGAATGAGAACGAGAGGTCGGGCAGACCGCGGTCGTCGGGCGGGGCGTCGGGCAGGTGTTCGGTGTAGCGGACGGCGTCGTAGGCCGCGTAGCCGACGGCGCCGCCGGTGAAGCGCGGAAGCCCGGGAAGAGGAACGGCGCGGTGCCGCTGGACGAGCTGCTCGAGCTCGACGAACGGGTCAGCGGTGGTGAACGCCCGCGTGCCCTGGGGGTCGCCTGCGGAAGTGACCACGACCTCGCGCCCCCTGGCCTGAAAGCGCAGGAACGGCTCGGTTCCCAGGAAGCTGAACCGGCCCACCTTCTCGCCGCCGATCACGCTTTCGAAGAGAAACGACGGGGCGGTCCGCTCGATGCGGGCAAAAGCCGAAACCGGGGTCAGGCCGTCGCCGGTGAGCTGGCGGTACACCGGGACGCAAGCCGCCGCTCCCGCGCGGCCGGCGAATTCCTCGAATGTGGGGCGGTGGCGGGTCATCGGGGCGGTCACCGTCGTCTCGGGCGGCCAGAATGCAACATCCAGGACATTACCAGCCCGGCTCCGGGCGGGCAAGGCGACGACTCGCGTTTCTTGACACCCCGGGGGGGGTAATTACAATTGAATTATCGACTTGCTTCCCGGCACCCGGCACTCGATCGTGGTCTCGAACGGGTTCGGCGGATCGTGCTGGGGTGAGCTTTTTTTTCTGCGGGTATCGCACGGGGCGGGCGGAGTGTTTTCATGAAATGTCAAAAATGTGCGAAACCTGCAACCTTTCACATCACTGACATTATCGAGAAGGGTAAGCACAAGGAATATCACTTCTGCGACGAGCACGCCCGCCAGCACCTGGCACCCCCCGACGACACGCTGGATCCCCCGTCCATCGGCGGCCTGGCGAAGAAGCTGATCGAGAAGCCTCCCCTGCGCGAGCCCTCGCCCGCGGACAAGGAGGTGTGTCCGGTCTGCCAGATCACGTTCCTCGAATTCCGGACCTCGGGCAGGCTGGGCTGCCCGTTCGACTACGAGATCTTCCACGACCAGCTCATGCCACTGCTGGAGAGCATCCACGGCGAGACCCGGCACTCCGGCAAGGTGCCCCGGCGGGCGCCGCGGAATACCCAGCAGCAGACCACCCTCATCCAGTTGCGCAACGAGCTCGAATCGCGCCGTGGCCGCCGAGGACTACGAGACGGCGGCCCGGCTGCGGGACAAGATCAGGTCGATCGAGCAGGACCAGGTCCGTTGATTTCAAAATATTTTCGCTTGCCATGGTCTGCCGGTTTCCTCCAGAAAGTCGCGCGCTCATGATTTGCCAGCGGTGCAAGAACGAAGCGTCGGTCCACCTGACGGAGAGAAAAGGGGGCAAGCGCCAGGAGCTTTACCTCTGTCTTTCCTGTGCCAAGAAGGCGGGCCTGGCGTTCCCCGATGCGCCACCGAACCTGGCGCTGGACGCGGTCGTGCAAAACCTCATTCTCGCCAACGTCGGCGAGCTGGTGGGCGAGCTCGCGGAGCTCTCCTGCCCGGTCTGCGGACTGAAGTACATGGAGTTCCGGGCGCAGGGCCGGCTGGGCTGCCCGCAGGACTACCAGATCTTCGGCCGCGGGCTGCTGCCGCTCCTTCAGCGGGTGCACGGCGCCACCCGGCATGTCGGCAAAGGGGCCCGCAAGCGCCCCGGCGCGATCGAGCGGCTCCGACTCAGGTCCCAGCTTCGCGAAGCCATCGCCCGCGAGGATTACGAAGAAGCCGCGCGGCTGCGGGACCAGCTTCGCCTCAAGGACACCCACGCATGACTCTGGACGACCTGACGAGAACCTCGGGCGAATGGCTCCGCGGCACGGGACCGGAAAGCGATATCGTGATGTGCTCGCGGATCCGGCTGGCGCGGAACCTCGCCGACTTCCCGTTCACCAACCGCGGCAGCCGGTCGGAAAAAGTGGAGATCGAATCGCACTTCCGCTCGGCCATCACCTCGGCCAAGCTCGAGCTGGACTACCTGGACGTGAACGGCCTGTCCCCGCTGGACCGGCAGTTCCTGGTGGAGCGGCAGATCATCTCCCGCGAGCTCTCCAGCAACGAGGGGCCGCGCGGCGTGGCCATCAGCTCGCAGGAAAACGTCGCCATCATGGTCAACGAGGAAGACCACCTGCGCATCCAGTACATGCTCTCCGGGTTCCGGCTCCACGAGGTCTGGGATGAGATCAACTCGCTGGACGACCAGCTCGAGGAGAACCTCGCCTTCGCGTTCAACCCCGCGCTCGGATACCTGACCGCCTGCCCGACCAACGTGGGCACCGGGATCCGCGTGGGCGTCATGCTCCATCTGCCGGGTCTGGTGCAGACCAAGCAGATCGACAAGGTCTTCCGCGCCCTCCAGAAGATCAACCTGGCGGTACGCGGGCTCTACGGCGAGGGGAGCCAGGCCTTCGGTGACTTCTACCAGATCTCCAATCAGCAAACCCTGGGCAAGAGCGAGCAGGAGCTGATCCGCATTCTCAACGACGTGGTTCCCCAGGTGCTGCTCTACGAGCGGCAGGCCCGGCAAACGCTGGTCACCGAGCGCCGGCAGCACCTGCACGACCAGGTCAGCCGCGCCTACGGCGTGCTCAAGACCGCCCAGACGATTTCCAGCGAGGAGACCATGCTGCTGCTCTCGAGCGTGCGCATGGGCATCAACCTCGGCCTCATCGACGATCTCTCCATCGCCACGGTGAACGAACTGTTCATTCAGACCCAGCCCGCCTTCCTCCAGAAGCTGCGCGGCTCGGAGCTCGGGGTTGAAGAGCGCAACGTCGCCCGTGCCACGTATTTGCGTAGCCGACTTGGAAACGGCCGGATGACCGCGGGAGACTCCTGACCGGCCCGCACGGCCAGGCGGTGCCAGAGCGGACGGGCGCGGCACGAGCGAGGCGGCACGGCCACGCCATTGACGAGGGCCGCGCCACGTTCCATGGTAGAGTGACACAGCGCGATCCAAACGAACAGGACGGGTGAGGGCTTCTCCTTGGCTTCCTTCAGCTTCGAGATCGACCCGCTCGCGGTGCTCGGCGTGCCGGCCGATGCCACGCTGGAGCAGATTCGCGACGCCTACCGCCGCAAGGCCAAGACCTTCCACCCCGACGCCGGGGGAGACGAATGGGCCTTCCGCGTACTGGTCCAGTCTTACGAGATGCTCAGCACGGCCCGCGTGCTCCGCGCCACCCGGGCCGAGCCGCCCCGCAATCAGGCGGCCCCGCCTGCCGGCACCGGCCGGCCGCATGAGCCCAGCGCCGAGACCGTCCGCGGAGGTATCCACGACCAGGACCTCCCCGCACACCGTATCATCGGGGTCGAACACCTCTGCGTCCGCTACCTCTGGGATGAAGCCGCCTATCTCTGGCTGAGCCGGAAGCAACCCGATGAGGATCGGTTCCTGAGCTGTAGCCTGAACCTGAGCTGGCCGGACCCGGCCCTCGGCCGCGCCCTCGGAGCCGCGGGCGTCAAGGAGGCGGCTGCCATCGTCGCCGATCTCAACGACGTCTTCGACCACATGGTCGTTTCCAGCCGCGTCATCACCTCACGCTCGCACTCCGACGACGACGAGTTCGCCGGATGGCTCAGCTATTCCAGCTTCGACCGTTCCTGGAAGGCGCTGAAGTGCCTCCACGACGCGGTCCGTTCGCGCGGCCTCGGTCTGCGCCAGTGGTCACGGGACCTCTTCATTCCCAAGGGCTGGGGCGGGAACGAGCCCGCCTGACCAGCCGGTGCGGCTTGCCTGCGACGCCGCGGCAGCGGCCTACCAGCGGGCCAGCTCGGCTGCATCGGGCGTGTTCATCTTGTTCAGGATCGGCTCGATCAGCGCCTCCGGCACGAACCGCTGGAGCGCATCGGCACCGCCGAACCGGGCCACCTGCTTGATCAGCGAGCTGGAGATGTGCGAGTACTCGCCGTCGGCCATGAGGAAGACCGTCTCGATCTCAGGATCGAGCCGGTGGTTCGTGAGCGTCATGCCGAACTCATACTCCATGTCGGTCAGTGTGCGCAGGCCGCGGAGGATCACCCGGGCGCCGATCCGCCGTACGTACTGCACGGTCAGCTCGTCGAAACGGTCGACCGAGACGTTGCGAAAGGGCTCAACCACTGCGGTGGCCAGGGCAATCCGCTCGTCCACGCTGAACAGCGAGGACTTGCCCGGGTTCACGCCGATGCCGACCACGAGATGGTCGAAAAGTACCCGGCCGCGGCGAATCACGTCGAGGTGGCCGAGAGTGAGCGGGTCGAACGTGCCCGCGAACACCGCGGTGCGGAACGGGTCGGTACTGCGCTGGACCATGGCTGACCTCGTCGTATCTGCGGCCGAGTGCGACCGTGATGGGCTCAGACAAGACGGCGACACTCTACCAGTGCCGCTTCGAGACGCTCAAGATCGTCATCCGAGTTGTAAATGTGCGGGCTGATGCGCAGCTTACCGCGGCGAGCGGCCACCACGATCCCGCGTTCCTTGAGGGCGCGAGCGGCCTGCTCGGCGGGCAGATCGTCATGCTCGAGGGCGACGATGCCCGCGTGATCGGCAGGCCGGCTGGAGCCGAAGAGCCGCCACCCGGCACGGGCCGCCAGCTCGCGGACCGCCTCGGCACGCTCGAGGATCCGCGCCGAGACCGCCGGGACGCCGATCTCCTCGAACAGGCTGAGGCTCGCCCCCAGCGCCTGCAAGCCGGCCATGTTGAACGACCCCCCTTCCCACCTCTGGGCGCTGGGCTTCAACTGGAAGTCGATTTCCGGCGAGTTGTACGACCCGACGACGCTGTGCCAGCCGACTCCGATCGGTCGCAGCCGATCGATCCAGTGGCCGCGAATGTAAAGCAGCCCCGCGCCCTCGGGCCCGAGCAGCCACTTGTGGCCGTCGGCGGCCAGGAAATCGATGGGCGTGCGGCCGACGTCCACAAGGAGCGGGCCTAGCCCCTGAATTGCGTCCACGAACAGCGCCACACCGCGCACCCGGCAGATTTCCCCCAGCTCATCGAGGTCGTTGCGGAAGCCGGAAGAAAACTCCACGTGGCTGACCGCCAGCACTCGCGTCGTCCGGTCCATCGCCGCGGCCAGGTCTTCCGGCCAGATCCGCCCGTCCCGGCCGGGGACCAGACGCACCGAGACTCCCCGGCTGGCAAGGTTCATCCAGGGGTAGATGTTCGACGGGTATTCCTCGGCCGGAATCACCACGCTGTCGCCGTGGTTCCAGGGGAACCCCTCGGCCACCAGGCCGATCCCCTGGGTCGTCGAACTCACGAAGGCGATCTCGTCGCGGCTGGCGCCGATCAAGCGGGCGATGCGGTCGCGCACGGCCTCGAGGCGATCTCCCCAGACCGGCCAGTCCACGACGCCGTTCTGCTCCTGGTCCTGCGCCCAGGCGCGGAGCATCTCCGCGGAGCGGTGCGGCAGGGGCGCCACGGCGGCGTGGTCGAAATACGCCCAGCGCAGCGCGACGGGGAACTCGGCGGCACGCAGCGCATCCCAGTCCGGAGACATGGCCGGCCTCCCTGGCTGCCACGAGGAAACATGAGCCGGTGCGCCCTGAGCGTTGGCCTTCAGCGCCGGGCCGACTTGGCGATGATGAACAGGGCCAGCCCGCAGAGCATGCCGGTGGCGATGTAGCCGTCCAGCGGGCGGCCCTTGGAATCGCCGCCCCCGGTGCTTTCCTCAACCTGCGCCCTGGCGGCCGGGGCCATGATCAGGCCCACCGCCAGTACCGCGGCCGCAAACCTGGAGATCCAGGAAGGTCGGTTCTGCCGCATCGTTCAGTTTCCTTGACGGGTTTGGGTTTACGGGGAGCAGTCGCGGCCATCGGCAGCCATTCATGGAGCGGGCGGACCCGGCGGCGGAATGCCGCGCGCGCCATGGCGACGGCTTTCCAGGCCGGCCCGCGGGACCTGAGGTGAGCCACGTAATCATCCAGGCCCACCCCCCAGAAGCGGTATTCGAGCCCGCGGAACTCAAAGGCGCCACTGTCCCGGGGAAGCGGAAAGGCTTGCGGTGACTCCGCGTACACGAACGCCAGCAGCGAGCGGAACCCGGGTCCGAACATGGCCTGCCAGCGCACCAGGCCGTCGAGATCATCGGTGGTCACCCAGTTTTCCCAGTCACGCCGGCCCCTTGCATTCTTGCCTCGTTTCCCTTTCACTTCCACCACCAGGTTCGTGGCGAACCGGGGATAGAGCAGAAAATCGGGGTTCTTCAGCCCGTCCTCGCCGAAGATGGCGCGCCGGGCCTCGTCGACGGCCACGCACGGCACTCGCAAGCCGCGAATGTAGGCCTCGAAGGCAGCTTCGTAGTGGTTTGACCGTATGGCCATTGTCGAACTGCCAGCGCCGTGGTCGGACCGGGCCTTCCGGCAGATCCGCAAGCCGCGAAGAGCCAACCACTTGGACTCTATCATGCAGTTTTCCCGTCCGCGGTCAACGGGCGCGACCACCCGCGGGCTGGAGAATTGGCAGGCCGCCGCCCGGGGCGGGCTTGCGCCGCCGGCGAGGGGGAAGCACGGCTTCGGCGTACTCCCAGATCTGCTCGGGGGTCTCGAACACCTTGGTGAACGACCAGCCCTCGTCATACTCGCAATCGTCGGTCGTGTACTCGCGGCAGATCTTGGGGCGGCTCAGGTAGATGCGGCAACGGTTGTCCGGGGCCAGGTACTGGCAGCGGGTCTTGACCAGCAGGTACCACTGCTCCTTCACCACGTACACCAGGGTCTGGCCGTGGGCCAGGTACCAGCGGATCGAATCGTAGTCGTCCCAGGTGTTCGGGGTGTCGATGGGCAGCGAAAAGTAGCGGCAGCACTTGCCGGTGCAGAAATCGCACAGGCACTGTCCCGGCTTGAGCTCGGATCGGCCTGGCTGCTTCGGCCGCGCGGCCTGCGATCGGGTCGTCATGCGTGGGTTTCCGGAGCGGTCCAGAATGGACGCGAGGGAGGGAGGAAACGACAGAGGGCCAGCGATTCGTCATTCCCGGGTCTTCTGGCGGTTGCGATAGCGCGTGCTGACGCGCACCAGGAAGCGGTGCTCCTCGTCGGTCAGCGCTGTGCGGCCTTCGCGATGCAGCTTGTCAAGGATCTCGTCCATGCGCCGTTCCTCGGCAGCCTCGCGCACCAGACGCCTTTGCCGGCGCAGCTCGGAGCGCCGCCGCCGCCAGCGCCGCAGCGCGCTTTCCTTGTACGGCCGGACCTTGGCGGCACTGTTTTCCAGGCTGGTGTAACCCTCCGAGAAATCGTAGCCGAAGACGCCATCCTCGAAATAACCGCCGTCCTCGAGCATCCGCGACTCGGTCCTCACCAGGAGCTCGATCAAGAGCGCGAGCATGATGACCGTGATGCCGTCCGCCCGCCACTTCACCAGCAGCCGCACCAGCCCGGTCAGGAACAGGATGGCCGCCGTGGCGCGTGCCGTCCAGGGAGCGTAATTGCTGTCCCGGGCGGACACCAGCGACGTGCTGGAGAGGTAGGCTCGGAACATCCGGCCGCCGTCGAACGGCAAGGCCGGCAGCAGGTTCACCAGGAACAGGAGATAGTTCAGGTAGCCGAACCAGCCGATGACCCAGACCGGCGAGAGCGGCACGGCCAGGGTGCCGCTGGCCAGCATCGGCGCGCCGGAGTCCGTGGGCTGACCGAACGGGTTCCAGACAAAGCGAGCGCCGGTGAACAGGTTCAGCGCCACGGCGATGCCCAGGCAGAGTGACCCGCTGGCCACCGGCCCCGCCAGCGCCACCAGAAAGTGCTCGCTGGAGCGTGGCGACAGCGACGGCCCGACCAGGTTCCCCAGCGGCCAGAGGTGAACGTCATCCTGCTCGCAGTCCAGCCAGTAGGCGACGAGGGCATGGCCCAGCTCATGGATGGCCAGGGCCAGCAAGAGCAGCGAGAGCCAGCACGCGGTCTGGGGCAGGCGGCGAAAGCCGTCCTCCGCCTTGGTGGCCAGCAGGGCCATCAAGAGTTCGGTGGCGACGAACAGGATCAGGAAGATGTGAACCTTGACCGTCGTTCCGAACCAGCGGCCCAGACGGATCGGGGACCACGTCAGAGGATCGCTCATGGTGGGCCACTCGAAGTGGGTAACAATCGCCACTCGGGACACGACCTTGCTACCATATCCTATCCATATCGTTACGGGGAGGCAACGCGACCAGCCGTGTCCGGGTCCGAGCTGCACGCTCTTCAGGCGATCGCCGCGCGCATGTTAAACTGACTTGACCCGACGGCGAGGATTTCTCGACGTTCTTCCTCAGGAGTTAGCATTCCGCATGCCAGTGACCTATCCCGGACCCGAGATCCAGGTGGCCGTGCCGCTGGGTCCGCGCGCCTACGAGGTCCGGATCAGCAGTGACGATCCCGCAGGGCTTGGCCGTTTCGCCCGCGCGGCGCTCGATGCCACCTGGGCCGGCAAGGCCTGCCGGTCCGCACTTCTGGTCACCGACGACAATGTGGCCGGACTGCCGGCCCTCCCGCTTTGCCGGGACGCGCTCGCATCGGCCGGGGTCGGCTGCCGCCTGGCGGTGCTCCCCCCCGGCGAGCCGACCAAGTCCGTGGCGCACGCCGTCGCCCTCTACGACGAGCTGGTCGCCATGCAGGCCGACCGCCATACCCTGGTGGTGGCGCTGGGCGGAGGTGTCATCGGCGACCTCGCCGGCTTCGTCGCCGCCACCTTCACGCGCGGGCTCCCCCTGCTCATGCTGCCGACCACCCTGCTGGCCCAGGTCGACAGCTCCGTCGGCGGCAAGGTGGGCGTCAACCACCCCCGGGCCAAGAACGTCATCGGTGCCTTCCACCAGCCGGTCGGGGTCTGGATCGACACGGACACCCTGGCCACGCTCCCCGACCGCGAGCTCCGCTGCGGCCTGGCCGAGGTGGTCAAGTACGGGGTCATCCTCGACGCGGCATTCTTCACGATGCTCGAAACCAGCGCCGGGGCGATCCTCGCCCGCGACAGCGCGAGCCTGCGATCCATCATCGCCCGTTGCTGCGAGCTGAAGGCCGACGTGGTCGCCCGTGACGAGTGCGAGCAGACCGGCGTGCGAGCCGTGCTCAACTTCGGCCATACCGTGGCTCACGCCATCGAGGCGGTTGCCGGCTACGGCGGCGCCTTCCAGCATGGCGAGGCCGTGTCGGCCGGCATGGTGGCCGAGTGCCTGCTGGCCGAACGCCTGGGCTGGATCAGCTCCGCGGTCACCGCGCGCGTGCGCGGGCTGCTGGAGCGATTCGGGCTGCCGGTCACGATCGCCGGTCTCGATCTCGAGGGCCTGCTTGAGGCCATGGGCCGAGACAAGAAGAACCAGCGCGGCAAGGTGCGGTTTGTGCTGCCGAGGGCCCTCGGGCACGTCGAGCTGACCGACGCCGCCAGACCCGAAGACGTCCGGGCGGTGCTCGACGCCGTATCCAGGTGACCAGTCGATCTCCTCGATCTCCGTCGATCGCCGGACCTGACGACCACTGTACTCCACGACCGGAGCGTGACTTGGATCGGCCTGCAACACCCGACGACCTGAGTGACCTGATCCTGCTCACGCTCGTGCCCGGCGTGGGTCCGCACCTCTTTGGTGCCCTGCTGGAGCGATTCGGAACGGCCGGCCGGGTTCTCGACGCCTCGCTCTCCGCGCTCCGGGGCGTGGCCGGTATCGGCCCGAAAGTGGCCGAGAAGGTCCATCAGGCCCGCAAGGAGCTGGACGCCGCGGTCGAGATCGCGCTCTGCCGCCAGCACGGCGTCGATCTGCTCCCGCGTGGCGATCCGCCCTATCCGCCTCCCCTGCTGGAGATCCCCGACCCGCCCGCCCTGCTCTACGTGCGCGGCACGCTCGAGCCGCGCGACCAGCTTGCCATCGCCCTGGTGGGCTCGCGGCGATGCACCCCGTACGGCCTGCGCATCGCGGAGAAGCTGGCCGCGTCGCTGGCGCGGACCGGCTTCACGATCGTCTCTGGCCTGGCTCGCGGCATCGACGCGGCCGCGCACCGCGGCGCGCTGAAGGCCGGCGGCCGGACGATCGCGGTGCTGGCCAACGGCCTGGAGCAGGTTTACCCCTCCGAGCACGGCGAGCTGGCCAACGAGGTTGCCGCCCGCGGCGCCGTCCTCTCCGAGCTGCCGATGCGCCAGGGCCCCATCGCCGGCCTCTTCCCGCAGCGCAATCGCATTATTTCCGGTTTATGTCTTGGCGTCGTCGTGGTCGAGGCGGCGCCCCGGAGCGGCTCGCTTTCCACGGCCAACCACGCGATGGAACAGAACCGCGAGGTCTTCGCCGTCCCCGGCCCGGTCGACAGCCTGTGCAGCCGCGGCTGCCATCGCCTGATCCGCGACGGTGCACGGCTCGTGGAAACCGTCGACGACATCCTCGAAGAGCTGGGACCGCTGGTGCGCGAGGTCCACACCGCCCCCGATGAGCCCGCTGTCCGCCATCCCGCCGAGCTGGCCCTCAGCGATCAGGAACGGTCGCTCCTGGGCCAGCTTGAAAGTGCACCCTCCGGCGTCGACGAGCTGATCGTCCGCACGGGGCTCACTGCATCTCAGGTCCTGGCAACCCTTTCCGTACTCGAGCTCAAGCGCCTGGTCCGCCGCCTCCCCGGCCACCAGTTCATCCGGGCGTAGAATCGCCACCCAGACCGATTCCCGCCCAAGCGGGGTTTTCGAAAGTGTAGAGTATGAACCACAAAATGCTTGCATGCATCTATCGGGAGTACTCAGACAGTCTGGCTAACAGCATCGCATGTACATACTACTATCTTCTGTTCTGCATATCACATCATTTCTAGTTTTAAACAGGATGCAGCAACGGGGGCGAGTCGATGTTGAATCTCGCTTCGTCGTCGTATCGGCTCCCCGGCGATCAGGAGCCTCGCTCCTGGGCCCGCTTGCAAGTGCACCCTTCTGCCTCGACGAGCTGATCGTCCGCACCGGACTGACCGCCTCGCAGGTCCTGGCGACGCTCAGCGTGCTGGAGCTAAAACGCCTGGTCCGACGATTGCCGGGGGCATCAGTTTGTGCGGGCGTGACCTCCCTATGGCGGCAAGAATTGAGTATGGTGTCCCCGGAACTCGCCGATCAGGCTTGGGTGATCAAGGAGTATGAGAGCAATCTGTCCCGGACCTTCAAGGGCAAGACCATTCATGGGGTGACCGAATTCCAGCACCCACACGACGGATCAATACCTCGCCCAGTAACTGCCACTATAGATTCCCCTGACGGTCTTCATACCTTCAACTTCCTCGATTTTGACGAACTACGCTCGCCCGACCAGGCACGATTCACACTCGCCTCCTTCGGACTGCCGGAAATCCGAAGCGATCAGAGCTCGTCGTCATTATCGCCGATGTCGTATTGGTCCTTTCTTGGTGCCATGACTGCCCTGGCGGCCGGTGGTGTTTTCAGATACCTCTCGATCCGGGTTAACCGCAAGGGCAGTTGACATCAGCTGCGCGAGGCAAACCGCGATTCGGTCGGCGTGTTCTATGACGCTAAAATAACTAATGCGGGAGTTTGGCCTCTTCCAGCAATGAGACGACGGCCGCTTCAAGCTCCTCGCCTCGAATGTCCCGATATCGGATCACGTGCTGACTGTCCATCACGATCACAGTTGGAAGCTCGCGGACATCCCACTCTTCGAGGATTGGATGAGTGGGGCCGCCGTCCCACCATGTTTTCCATGTAATTCCGTTTTTTATGATGTACGTCTTGGTGCTCTGCATGTCGGCATCGCAGGCCACGCCAAGCAAGGTGAATGGCTTGTCCTTCATGCGAGCTACGAGCTTTTTTTCCGAAGGAATCATCTCCCTGCAGGGCGGGCATGATTGCCCCCAAAAGCAAATCACCACGACTCTGTCGTCGTAATCGGCAAGCTTTAGAATCTTTCCATCGATGTCCAGTCCCACCGTGTGTTTCGACGAGTCTCCATAGCTGCAGTGGCTCTTGATGAATTCCGGGAATCGTTTTCGCGCTTGCTCAAAGCACGATTGCCCGCTGGCTTTCTCGGCATTGGGGTCGCGAGACCGAAGGTCGGCCACATAAGATGTTCCATACCAGCCCTCAAGGCTGCGAGCGAGGGAGCCGCCGGGATCTGCTTTTACTAGGCGAACAAGTTCGGCTCGGTTGAAAAGGAACTGAGCAATGGCCAGAGAGGCCTCGGCAGTGACTTGTTTGTTCTTTCGGTCAGCACCAGCAATCGACCGAAGCACATGGACCACATTATCTGAACCAACTCCAAAGAACTTCGGGGAGACGAGGAGTCGAATTAGGTCTCTGTGGCTGCAACTATAATGATGCTTTGCTAGCAGAGACAGAGCCCTTTCAGATCTCCCGTTCCCTACGGGATCCCACCTGACGATCCATTGCGACGCGTCAAACCCGACTTCGTCCTCAGGGACGCGTTCAGCAAATTCAAGGAAGCGCGGCGCGTAAGATGTCCAGCCCCGTTGTTCTCCTCCAGTACGGTTGAAGTACGTGAGAAGAAACTCGTGATAGTCCTTCTCGCGGGCTTTCTTTGCCTCTGTCGAGAGATCTTCACCTGGCCCAAATACTGAGGCGACGATGATTCCGATCGCCATCGCATAAGAAATGTCCATGGTCGGTCCCCTTAGAAATGCACTTCCTTGGACGAAGCGGCTTCACCACGGGATGGGGAAGCGTCGGCTGGAGCGGAGCCGTTGCCGCCGCGAATCGCTCCCCCAATCGGCTGCGACATGAGAGGTGCCCGATCTCTTGGTTGGAAGATGGCAAGCTGAACAGCAGGGGCACGGAGGACAGTACCGGAGCACGCTGGCCCACTAAATTATATCGGAATCTCTGTTATCAGCCAAGCAACAAATGGGAATCGTACACCGGTTCTCGCTACCAAGCCCTCCGATCTCCTCGAGATGTTCCGGAAGTTCCGGAAACACCATACGCAACTCCCTATGTTCCGGGGATACTATATGCAACTCCCTAGGCTTGGACATCAGCCTGGCGCCTGGGGTAGTGGCTGCATCGCCAGCGGCACCCTCGCGCCACGTAGACCCGCTTCCCCAGCGGTCGCCGCCGCGCCCGCTACTGGCAACATCGGTACACTCAGCCGGGCACATGCACCACTAGTAAGTCTGGCCGGTTTCCCCAGCGCAACCGCATCATTTCCGGCTTATGTCTTGGTGTGGTCGTGGTCGAGGCCGCCCCGCGGAGCGGCTCGCTCTCCACGGCTCATCATGCCATGGAGCAGAATCGCGAGGTCTTCGCCGTCCCCGGACCCGTCGACAGCATCGCCAGCCGCGGCTGCCATCGCCTCATCCGCGACGGCGCGCGCCTTGTCGAAACGGTGGACGACATCCTCGAAGAGCTTGGCCCCCTGGTCCGCGAGCTCCACACCGCCCCCGATGAGACCCCCGTCCGTCATCCCGCCGAGCTCGCTCTCAGCGATCAGGAGCGGTCGCTGCTGGGCCAGCTCGACAACCATCCTGTCGGGGTGGACGAGCTGATCTCGGCCACCAGACTCACCGCCTCGCAGGTCATGGCGACATTGAGCGTCCTGGAGCTCAAACGCCTGGTGCGCCGGCTTCCCGGCCACCAATTCGTGCGAGCATGACCTCCGCAGGCCGGGCTTTGATTTTTCCAAAGCGTCCCCGGAACACGCCAGAGCCGGACCCGAGCGATGTTCGGTCCTGGTCGCGACAAACTGTGCAAGTTTGTCGATCGAGCATTCATGGCCCTCACTACGGTCAACAATACTCCGCCGGGCGTTGGCTCACGCGACGGCGAGGTTTTTTGCAGGTGCAAGGTGGCGCCGCCGCGGCACTCCGCCGAGTACCTCGGTGCCTTTTCCAAATGCAAGTTGCAACCAAAACAACGAACTGGCATCCCCCACACCCAGACACCCGCAATGCAATGTCCCCGTCTACATTAAACCAGGAACGAATGCAGGCCGTCGTCACACCCAGTGACCTCCGTTGCGATTCACTGACGTCCGTACCGTTTCTCACTGGACGGCAGAAAACGCCACTGTGAAAGTTGATTGACACTGGCAGTCCTGGTCACTCCGACCATTCGGTTTCAAGCAAGCTGCTTCCGACGTCGCCAGGCAAAACCGATCGATCCGAGAAGCGAGACGATGAACATATTCAGGGACGAGGGTTCGGGTACGGCAGCGGGGATCAGAGTCACCTGCATCAACACGTCGTAGTTATTATCATCTACAAGAAAGGACGCGGCATCATCCAGGTGCAGCACCCACGTCGTGGGGCTGGTTTGCTGGACAATACTCCCGGTGGAACTAAAACTCAGGGTCGGATCCCAGAATGCAATGAAGGAAGCAAGGTCCGTCGCATACTGGTTGGAGAACGCCCAGTACGTGCCGCCCAGCCAGTCTGACTTCTCGTAAAAATTGAGGCTGGTTCCCGCAGTGACATAACCCACCTCGACTGCGCCGGGTGGGCTCGGATTGAAGGGCAAGCCAGTGAAGTAAGCAATATGGTCCTGAATTGACGTGCCAATTCCAAACTCAGTAATGGCACCCGCGCTGCCGCCGACTGGCTGCAAGAAAAGTGTCGCGTCATACGGAACGGTAAGAAAGGGGCCCGTGGGTGTAGGATACGACTGACCTGTCACGGGCCAGTAGATCTCCCCCGCCTTTGATTCCTCCAGTGCTCCGATGAGCAGAACCGCCGCCCACAACACTGACCGTTTCATGAGATACCTCTCACATTTTGCAACATCCCCCTCTGCTGGGGATTCGACAGTTGGATCGCGCTCTGTCTCCGCTTACCATGTCCCAATGACAGGGAGGGCGTAGGGCACCATGACTTGATCTGACGGCTATGCGAGTCGCACTTAATCTGAGTTGAGGCATGTAGACCCAGGAAGCTTAGCGATGGGCGGTGATTCATTCCAGGCATTCACGCGTTTTTTCGCACTCTGAGGGCCGGATGGCTGGTTCAGGTTGTTTTTTGGCTACACCGTGGCTTTAACGCGACACCGATCGCGTCGACCGGAACTGTCAAAACGACATGCGGTTGACCGGCCGGTGGCTGGTGCCGCCGATTTGCTGAGACATCCTACCTATCTCCGCATCGCGGTATGTGGTCCGCCTGAGTCTCGCGGCATGGGGTCAATCACAACCCGGAGCGAATACCGAGGACAAATCCTTGCACAGGTGTCCTCTGGTCCGGTGCACCATACGACGCGATGAGGTACTTATCTCGTTCAAGTTGGACAACCCCTGTACGCTGGTGTTGAACGATCATGAAGCGGCTCACGAATTCGTGGTGGTCGATTGGAAGCCACGGATTCACCGCTTCGACTTAACGTGCCCGCCAGCATCGACAAACTCCTGAGCGGGTGAACCACCGGCGACTTTCCCGATTCAAATCGGGATTCGAATCCCGTCCATAGCAAGTCTGGCCAGTTTCCGCAGCGTAAACTTCATACGTTATGCTTCGGTATTTGCGTAATCACGGTAAGGCCGCCCCGAAGAGCGGCTCGCTCTCCACCGCGCACCACGCCATGGAGCAGAACCGCGAGGTCTTCACCGTCCCGGGCCCCGTCGACAGCATCACGAGTCGCGGCTGCCATCGCCTCATCCGTGACGGTGGCAGGCTCGTCGAAACGGTGGACGACATCCTCGAAGAGCTTGGCCCCCTGGTCCGCGAGCTCCACACCGCCCCCGACGAGACCCCCGTCCGTCATCCCGCCGAGCTAACTCTCCGCGTCCTGGAGCCGAAGCGCCTGGTGCGAAGATTGCCACGACACCAGTTCGTCCGCGCGTGAACCGGGGCATGGGACACATCCACAGCAGAAGGAAATTGGAACCACCAAGGACACGAAGGTCACCAAGAAAACCAGGATACCTCAAGGTGTCGGAGTGTCCCTGGTGTTTGCTCTTTCTTGCGTTTGCTCTTTCTTTGTGTTCTTCGTGCCCTTTGTGGTTGTCCCGATCCGACAAGACCGAGAGTCAATGACTCAGTATAGGTGCGTTCTATACGCCCATCAAAGATCCACTATTAAGCACTCGTATCGCACTGTCTGCTTTGATCCGTACCTTCTGTGTGTCCCGTGGTTGGGCTCCCGCTGTCCGCCACCTCGCCGAGCTAACACTCAGCGATCTGGAGCTGGAGCGCCTGTGCCGCAGTTTCTCCGAGCGCCTGTTCGCGAGATCTTGAGCGGACCCTGGCGATGAGCAAGCACGTCGGGTGTCCCCGAAACTCGCCTTGGTCCTCATCTGCTCGAGAATCTCCTGAAGTTGCGACGGGATGCGCCGGGTATACTCAGCGATGTCTGTGGTGGCTGCGGCAGACATCGCCCGGAACGTGCACAATCAAGGCGGGAGTGAACATGAGCCATTCAGCACGCTGGTGCGCACCTGGAATCGTGACCGGAGTGGCGGCCTGGCTGGCTACGATGTCGCCGGTCCTCGAGGCCCAGCTCTCGAAATCGCATCCGGAACCGCCGGCCGAGGCCGGGGATTCCCGGAGCCTCAAGGGCCCGCCCCGGGTCACGCTCCTGCGTCTGCACCTGGTCAAGCCGGAGCCTCCGCACACAGGTCCTCGAGCCAGGTTTCCGCGCCCATGGGCTTCGGGAACCAGGCTGTGCCGAGAGAAGGCACGACTCTCACCTTCCTGGTGGACGAGCCGAATCGGCTGATCCAGAGCGTCCGGACCAAAGAATGCCGGCTCACACGGCTGACCGACGACCGGGGCACCAACCTGCTCGAGAACCTGGACGCTGCACAGGGAAATGGCCTGCTGCCGCCCGGGGTGATGGAACCGACTTTCGAGGCGGACGTCGATCCTGGAGGCCATCGCGCGACCGTCACAATACATTCGGCCCAGTTACCGGCAAGCGGCGCAAACACGATTCGCATCGAGGCCAGCCTGGTTCTGGCGTATCTTCAGGGTGAAAAGCAGGTGGAGCAGAAGAACGTGAATCTCAAGCTGGACAAGATCACCACGAGTCCGTTTCCCATGATCATCGCCAGTCTGTCCGATGAAGACGAGATGATGGGCCTGCGGCAAGGCGCGCAAGAGGGAACACAGGTTGTCCTGTTCCATCAGGGTCCGTTGATGGGGGTGAGAGACATCGCTTTCCTCGGGACTGACGGGAAGCCAGTCCAGGCGAGACAGAGCGGGTCGGGCTCGAGCGGGTCGCTGCACCAGACGTATTACCAGCTTGCCAGCAAGCTCGAGACCTGCACTCTCCGGATGACCGTGCCCGAGAAGGTCGAGACGGCCACGGTGGCCATCTCGCTGACCACCGGCCTTGGCTTCTCCCCGGCCGTGCGTCGCAGCTTCGTTCCCACGCCGAATCCCGAACGGCCACCCGGTGATGCACCATGATCGGCCGCATCCGAGTACCAATCCATGGGAGCCCAGAGGAGCAATCCCATCCCCTGGCGCCACCCGGCCGGAAACGTGCCTGCCGGCGGTCTCAGCCGTCTTTCAGGGTGAGCAACTGCTTGTTTCGCGCCCATACGCCAACTCAACGATTCCGGTCTTGAAAGCGATGACGTCCTTCAGGCGCCATCGCCTTTCCGTGCTGGAATGACCGAACAGGCGCAGGCCGTCGCCCAGCAAGACCGGCATGACCGCCAATCTGATTTCATCCACCAGGTCCAGCCTGAGAAAACTCTGGCACAGCATGGCCCCTCCGACAAGCCAGATGCTTCTATATCGGGGGGCGAGTATGTCCTCAACCAGACGTTTGAGATCGCCCGAATAGAACTCCACGCTCTTCCTCGTGGACGGCAGTTCTCTACTGGTGACCACCACGGTCGGAGTATCACCATAGGGCCAGCCGAGCTGAAGGGCGTGCTCATACGTGCGCGATCCCAGCACATAGCAGTCGATAGCCTCGACGATTCCTTCAGCACTCGCTTCAGAAATCCCGTCGTCGTAGACGTCTCCGGAATTGTCGAGCCACGAGATGCTGTTGTCGTGCCTGGCAATGAAGCCATCAAGACTTGACACGACGTGCAACGTTACGGTACATCTACTTATATTCAATTCTTCGCGTGCCATTCTTCTTCGCGCAGGCTGGTGGATCTCCACTGCCTCCGCGGCCTCCTGAGATTCCACTGCGAGTCTCGTCCGCCGAGCTGACCGCAGTCCCCGTTGGACCAATCGCACGCGCGTGAGATCAGCGTCGTGCCTCACCACCGGAAGGCAGAAAACGCTCATCGACGGGTGATCAACGCGGAGGTTGACCTCCATTTGGAACGGTTCCTGCCCCCGTTCCTGCTGCTCCTGCGCCTGTTCCTCCTGCTGCCCCTGTTCCGTTTTCCGGAGCTGCAAGCGGTTCCGGAAGCTTTTCCGCAGCCGGCGCGGGAGGCGGCTCCGGACCGCCTGATGGCGCCCCCGGTGGAAATGGTCCGGGACCGCTGGGCGGTGCCGGTGCTGGTACGGGAAGCGGTCCCGGATTAACTGGCGGCGTCGATGCGGGAGGCGGTGCTGGACCGTTCGGCGGCGGAGGTGGGAGCGGTCCCGGATGAGGTGCAGCCGCATGTCCCAGTTTTGGGATCCCCCAGTAGCTTCGCCAATGATGACCGTGTACCGGTTTCGGAGGAGGCGTCGGCAACAGGTAGCCGCCTCCGCCGAGCGCCTGATAGGCATTCACGACAGCAGACAGTTGCTCCTGCTTGGTGTCGATCAGTACCCTTCTGGCATCCCAGAGGTCGCGCTGGGCGGTGAGCACGTCCAGGTAGTCGACCTCTAATCCGGCGCGGGGGTTCTGAAAAAGGTCGCTCGCGGCTTCGACGGATGCCACGAGCGATTGCACCTGCTGCTTCCTGATCTCGATACTCCTACCGTACTTCTGCACCTTCGAGATGCGGTTGATCACCTCGGCAAAGGCGTTCAGGATGACGCGCTGGTAATTGTAAACGGCCTGGAGTTGCCGCGCGTTCGCGCTCAGGTAGTCGGCCTGGATGGCCCTCCTGTTGATGACTGGGCCGACAAAGTCAAAAGCAACACTGGCGAGGAATGATTCTGGAGTGAAGAAAAGATATCTCGGGTTAAAAGCCTGGAAGCCGATGGGGCTGTACGGCCCGGCGGGGCCAATGGGGCCCGCAACGGCCAGTTGCGGAAAGAAGCGGGCACGGGCAACCTTCACGTCGAGCCCGGTCGCCGCCAGCTCACGCTCGGCTTGACGGATATCGGGCCTGTTATGGAGCAATTGCATGGGGAGCCCAACGCTCAGGGCACGCAAGTTCAGATTGATGAAATCCCCCTTGTAGCGTTCGACAGCCTGCGGGAAGCGACCAACGAGGAAGTTGATACGGTTCTCTACCTGGACGATGTCCTGACTGACGATGAGCTTTTCACTCTGGTTTCTGGCGACCTCGGCCTGAAAGCGGAGGACAGGCAGCTGGCTGCCGCGCGCTGCTTCCTTCTTCGCCCTGGCAATCTCGAGACTTTTTGTTTGAAGGGCAATGATGTTATCCAGGTTTTCAAGTCGTTTATCGAGTGCGATCAGCATATAATAATTTTCGGCGACCTCCGCGACGAGCCGGGTCACCGTGTAGTTCCGCCCCTCACTGGTGGCAAAGTAGCGCAGCTTCGCCGCGTCCCGGGCATTCCGCAATTGCCTCCAGATGTCCACTTGCCAGGAAATGTTGGCGGCCAGAAGAAAATTGCCCGACCAGTCGGGAAATCCTTTGCCAGGAAGATAATCGAGTTGCCGCTCAGCGGCTCCCAGAGGAGTGAATCCGCTGAGCTTCTCCAGTCCCGCGCTGCCTCCGAGTCCAGCGAAGGGAAGATACGCACCCGACCGACCCAAAACCTCGTTATTGGCAATCTGGATGTCCTCATTCAGGATTCTTAACTCCTGGCTGCCTGCCAGGGCCTGGCTGATCAGACGTGTCAGCAGTGGATCATCGAAGAACTCCTCGATCCGAACCTGGGATGAGTTCTCCTCGCTGGCCGCTCCGTTAAAGTCTTGCGGTAGAGCTGGTAACGGAGCCGCAGGGCGTAGCCCGGGGATTCCACACGACGGCAAAACCAGCAGAAAGCCGCAAACGATGCCGATCGTAGAGACCCGCCTCAACTGCTTCGTGCGTAACCAGCCTTCCTGCAAGATCATAAACCTCGTCCTTGAGGTCCCGGACCAGGATCAGCAGCGTTCGTTTGCCAACCGGTGTACAATTGGGCAATTGCGTTCGCATCCGGTCCTTGAAAACTCTTCTCTCCCGGGCTGAAAATCAGTTTTCCAGGCCCCTCGCTCCGTCGCAGGATACCGGCAACTCTGGTTCCAGCCCCGCGTGAGGGAAAGAAGAATCGACGCTGGACGGCACGACGAACAGCACGTCCCGCGCGAACGATCCAGTCTCTACATTCGACCGATAGGGGGGGAGAACTTTACCGGTTGTACCGATAAGTCCGAGAATCCGCGCGAACGAACAGAAGGATTGGAGAACGGCGCGAAATCCAGCGACGGAAGTCGCGCGACTCAGCGAGACCGGCACTGTGAAATCCCGTCATGAACGTTTAGATATGCATGCACAACTGCGTCTTCATATGATAATGCCGGTGTCTGCCAACCAGCATTGCCATCAACCGCTTCGCATGTCTGTCACTCGTGGTTTTCGTGGTGCTCGTGGTGCTCGACGTGTTCGTGGTGTCCGAAACGCTCGGTGAGAGGTTCAGTGGTCTCGTCTTTGAGAAGTTTGCGCCCGCCGTCAAGCTGGCCGAACAGGTAGTAGAGGCCCGGGATGATCAGGACACCGAAGACCGTGCCGACGAGCATGCCGCCGGCTCCCGTGGTGCCGATGGTTCGATTGCCGATCGCCCCGGCGCCGGTGGCCACGACCAGCGGAAGGAGGCCGGCGATGAAGGCGAAGGAGGTCATCTGAATCGGCCGGAAACGCAACTTTCCGCCTTCCACCGCCGCATCCCAGAGAGACACCCCCTCCCGTCGTCTCTGGACCGCGAATTCCACGATCAGGATGGCGTTCTTACCCAGCAGACCCACCAGCATGACCAGACCAATCTGGGCATAGACATCGTTCGCGAGGCCCATGGCCTGCAAGCAGAGGAAGGAGCCGAAGAGCCCGACCGGAAGTGAAAGGATCACGGCGAGAGGCAGGATGAAGCTCTCGTACTGGGCAATCAGCACGAGATAGACGAAGGCGATGACTATGAGGAAAATGTAAACAGCCTCATTCCCCTTCTTTGACTCATCGTAAGAAAGGCCGGACCAGCCGACGTCGAAACCACGAGGCAGCGTCTGGGCGCCCACTTCCTTGATTGCCTGGATTGCCTGCCCGGTGCTGAAGCCCGGAGCCGGTGCAAGCTGAATTGCGGCCGAAGTGTAGAGGTTGTACCGGGTGATCTCATTCAGGCCCTGTTTCTTGACGCGCGTCATGAACGCCGAGTAGGGCACCATCTCCCCCTTGTCGTTCTTGACGAACAGGGTGTCCAGATCTTCCGGATAGCGTCGGAACTCCGGCTTGGCCTGGACGAATACCTTGAAGAACTGGTTGAAGCGAATGAATCCCTGCTCCCAGGTACTGCCAATGAGGATGTTGAGGTTGTCCATCGCGGTCTTGATCGACACGCCCTTCTGCATGGCGACGTCGTTGTTGATGATCAGTTCGTACTGCGGGTAGTTTGCGGCGTAGAAGGTGAACAGGTTCGTCACCTCCTTGCGCTTTTTCAGTGCGGCCATGAATTTCTCGGTCACTTCTCCGAGCCGTACGTAATCCGCGGAGAAGGTCTTGTCCAGCACGAGCATCGAGATACCGCCGGCAGTGCCGAAGCCGGGAACGGCGGGTGGCTCAAAGAACTCGAGTTTCACGTTGCTGATCTCACGGGATTTTTCCTCGAGATCCATGATGATCTGGCGTGCGGTCCGCTTTCGGTCGGACCAGGTTTTCAGGTTGATGATACAGGTTCCCGAGTTCGAGCCGCGGCCCTCGGTCAGGACCTCGTAACCGGCCAGTGAGGTGACCGAGGTGACTTCGGGGATCTGCTTGGCGATGGTTTCGAGTTTTTGGGACTTGTCGTTGGTGTACTCGAGTGTCGAGCCTGGAGGCGTTTGAAGCACGGCGTAGATGATGCCCTGGTCCTCGCCGGGGATAAAGCCTGTCGCGAGCTTCGTGTTGACAAGGACGATGCCGGCGGCAAAGGCCGCGACGACGGCCATGGTGAACACGCGTCGCGTGGCGATCCCCCGCACAATCGCGGCATAACCGCCCGTGACCCTCTCCACGGCGCGGTCGAAAGGACGCTGCACGAACGGCAGGAGAATGAGCAGAAATCCGATCGG
The DNA here is from genome assembly GCA_963833985.1 of uncultured Planctomycetaceae bacterium. Lineage (GTDB taxonomy): Bacteria > Planctomycetota > Planctomycetia > Isosphaerales > Isosphaeraceae > Aquisphaera. The sequence goes on along the minus strand of CAWIAD010000001.1, from coordinate 1,156,568 downwards.
TCCCCACAGTTCGTAGGCTACGTATGTGACTCCTCCCAGGACAAGCAACCCTCCCAGAGCAAAGAGCACCTTGAGTCCCATTCCGTGCGGCTTTTCTTCGTGGCTGACGCCGTTGTCAGTGATCGTGTGCTCATCGGTGTCGGTGTGGTCGCCATTGCCATTGCCATTGCCATTGCCCGTGTGCGGGTGGGGCTTGAGAATCATCGCACAGAGGACCGGCGTCAGCGTCAGGGCCACCAGTCCGGACAGGATGATTGAGGTGGCCATCGTGATCCCGAACTGGCGGTAGAATGTGCCCACTGCGCCGGGAATGAACGTCACCGGTACGAAAACGGACGTCATCACGAGGGTGATGGCAATGATGGCGCCAGAGATCTCGTGCACAACCTCCATGGTCGCCCGGTAGGGAGACAAGTGCTTCTGGGCCATCTTGGCATGCACGGCCTCGACCACCACAATGGCATCGTCGACCACCACACCGATCGCCAGAACCATCGCAAAAAGCGTGATCAAGTTGATCGACAGGCCCATGAGTTGCAGGACGAAGAAGGTCCCGACCAGGGACACCGGAACCGCGAGCGTCGGGATCAACGTGGATCGTATATCCCCGAGGAACATATAGACAACGAGCGACACAAGTATGAACGCCTCGAGCAAGGTGTGCAGCACCTTTTCGATCGAGGCGTCGAGGAACTTGGAGACGTCGTAGGCGAATTCGTAGTCCATGCCGGTGGGGAACGATTCCTTCTTGATCAGCTCAAGCTCCGTCTTGATCGCCTCGATCACCTCGGCGGCGTTGGAACCGGGAGCCTGCTTGAGCACGACGGACGCCGCGGGGTGCCCGTTGATATCCGAGTAAATGTCGAAGAATTGAGGCCCCAGCTCCACTTCACCGACGTCCTTGATTCGCAGGATCTCCCCGTCGGGATTCGCTTTCAGAATGATATTTCCGTACTGCTCTGGCTTGTTGAAGCGTCCGATGTAGGTCAGCACGTATTCCTTGGATTGAGACGTTTTCCCCGTGGCCTGGCCGAGTCGACCGGGCGAACCTATGATGCTTTGCTCTGACAGCGCCTTCATGACATCGTCGGAGGAAAGGCTGTAGGCGCGCATGCGATCCGGATTCAGCCAGACCCGCATCGCGAAGATGCGGTTGCCGAGATTCCTGGGGATGCCCATCCCCTTGATGCGCTTCAGCCGGGGCATGACGTAGACGTTGGCAAAGTTGAAGAGGTCCTTCTGATCGGCGTTTGGATCCGTGCTGTAGATATTCACGTACATGAGCATACTAGGAACGACCTGGCTGACAAGGATCCCCTCCCGCACCACCAGGGGTGGAAGCTGAAAGAGGACGATGTTCACCCGGTTCTGTACGTTAACCACGTTGATATTTGGATCTGTGCCCGGCTCGAAGTAGATGATGATCGCCGCCTCGCCGGCACTCGTCGCGGAAGACGAGATATAGCGCATGTTCTGGACGCCGTTGATGGATTGCTCCAGCGGAATCAGAACCGATTCCACCAGCACATTGGCACTGGCGCCGGGATAAGAAATGGAAACCATCACGGTGGGCGGTGCGATGTCGGGGAACTGCGCGATCGGCAGAGTCTTGATCCCCATCACTCCCAGGAAGAGGATGATGATCGAAAGAACGATCGCAAACGCCGGCCGGTGGAGGATTCTTGTGAACATGGTTCGGGAACTGGCTCGTCGAGGTCGGTGGCGAGAATACCCGTAAGAAAAAGCTATTCCGCGTGAAACTTCTGGTTCTTGAGGGCCTCGTCCGGCTCACGAATCTCGTATTTCACCTTCTCGCCGTCATGAACCTCTCGAACTCCTTCCAGCACGATCCTGTCTTTCACTTCGAGTCCGCTGTCGATGACGAAGATATCGTCCAGCACGTGCTTGATGGTGATCAGGCTCTGATGGACCACGTCGTCCTCGCCGACGACCCAGGCGTATCGCTTGTCGAGGATCTCGAACGTCGCCCGTTGCGGGATCACCAGTGCATCCTTGAGCGTCCTGCTGATGAGAATGGTGCCCGTCTGACCGTGGCGCAGCAGACGCTCCGGGTTCGCAAAATCCGCCCGGAACGCGATGTTCCCGGTCTGGTTGTTGAACTGAGCCTCGATCGCACCGATTGCGCCGGTGACCGGGAAGATGGTCCCGTTCGCCAGTTTGAGCTTGATCTTCTGATCCTTCTTGTCCTGATCCGGGAGGCCCTTGTATTCGAGGTACTGCGCCTCGGTGACGTTGAAATAGACCCACATCACACTGTTGTCCGACAGGGTCGTGAGTATGTCCCCCTCCTTGATGAGGCTACCGAGCTGCTCATGCCTGCGGTCGACAATACCCTCGAAAGGTGCTCTGACCTCCGTGAAGGCCAATTCGGCCCGTGCCAGGTCTGCCTTGGCCCTCGCCCTGTCCAGCTTGGCCTTGAACAAGAGCACCTCATTCTGAGAGACGACTGCCTGTTTCCTGAACAAACTCTCGGTGTTCTTGTATTCCAGCTCTGCCAGCCGGGCTTCGGCCAGCTCGGCGTCCAGTTTTGCCGTGTACACAACCGGTAGGAGCTTGAACATCAAGTCGCCCTTCTTGACCATCTGGCCCTCACTCACCGGGATCTCCAGGAGATAACCATTCTCCATCGCACAAACATCGATGTGCTGCTTCGAAATGGATCTGGCAGACAAACGGCTGGGTGACGGTGACGTCCATTACTTTCGGGCTGGTGACCACGATCTTACGTTCCTCCTCCTGGTGCACCTTCTCGTGCCCCTGGGAGTAGGACGCATACTGGCGAGCGGCGTAGTTTTTCACCCGCCTGGCGTACATGCCAAAAGAGTCGAGATAGCTGTGGATTTGAGGCGAACTGGGTTCCGGAAAGGTATCGGCCCGCATCTTGGACAATCCCAGGAAGCCACCACTTGTCAGCACGGCGATGAGTATGAGAGTCGTGACGGGTCGTCGCCTGGCGAACTTGATCGGATTCATCGCGCAAACTCCCACTTGAGGTGTGGCGGGCTAAAGGTTCGTATTCGGCATCGAACAGAACAGGCGCTCACGCGATCGCGCAGGCGTTGTTCGCAGAGATGACTTGCGGGGGAATAACCCGCTACAGCCCAGCCCGGCCTTTTCCCGGGAGAAAGGCACTCATGGCTCGGCGAAAGGGGAGGGCACTTTCGTCAGCAACGGAGCGGGCGGCTCGAAGGTGCGACAACCGGGAAAGGGACACGGCGGAACGGTGCGATTTGAGAGAAAGGGACGGATAGAGCCGAAAAGAGCCACGTACCCGGCAGCCCGGAAGGGTCAGGATCTTCTTCCCGAGATTCGCGATCGTCGTCCTCTTGAGATTCGTGATCCTTGACCTCGATCAAATCCATGATCGGCACCAGCTCCGGCACCGCCGCGCTCATCTTGAAACGAGCCATCGTCACGGAATCGGGGCTGACACCCGAGGAACTCACGAGCCCTGTGGACAACCACACGATCGCAGCGACGAGCGCAAAGGACGCGTCTTTCCAGGACACTACGAGCCGTCTGATCACGCCCATTCCTCTACGGAAAACAACGCTCCGTCAATGATCATCCCCATGAATCGCATTCGCCAGAGAATGATAGGAACTGCCAATCCATGACAATCGTTAACGGATCTTAATCTTGCGCCGTCTGCTGCATCGTATCATTTTTAAGTCAAGTCCGCTTGGGAGTCAAGGCATCGTGAATTAATTGCGGTTCATCGGATCCCGGTCCGCTCGACTCCCGCGTCGCCGGGAGCTGAGGAATGCCGCAAGTGCTGAACACTTGCGGCTTATGGTAATGCCTCGCCCTGGCCGCCTGACAGGCGGAATTACACCAAGGATCCCTCACGCAGGGAGTGGTGCAGGTCCGCCGGCCGCAACTTCTGGCCAGACAGACTGGTTCGGCCAGCGCCATCGCATCATCCCAGGTTTCTGGCTCGGCATGGTCGTGGCCGCGCCGCGGGACGTTCGCACTCCACGGCCCATCATGCGATCTCTTCCAGCCCCGAATCACCCGCCCCTGCATCTGGCAGTCATGCCACCCTGAGCCTTCCACCAGGCGGCGGCGCGGTCGAAGCTCCACTCGCCGGCGGCGGCGCAGCCGGCGAGTTCGTGGTCCAGGGCAGCAACGTCCGGATAGCGTTCCTCGGGGGATTTGGCCAGGCAGCGCAGGATGATGCGTTCCAGGTCGGACGGAAGCCCAGGCCGGTGACGGGATGGAGGCTCGACAGGGTCGCGCGCCACGACAATCATCACGGCCATCGCGGTTGGCCCGGCAAACGGGGCGCGGCCGGTCAGCAGGTAATAGGCGATTGCGCCCAGCCCGTAGACGTCGGCCCGAGCATCGGGCCGCGCAGGCGCCGGTGGCCTGCTCTGGTGCCATGTAGAGGGGCGAGCCGGCGATGTCACTTTCGCGGCTGGACTCGGCTGTCGACTGGTTGGGCGGGGACAACACGAGACCGAAGTCGAGAACCTTGGTGAAGTCGTACAGGTTGCCACGGCGAGCGGCGAAGAGATTCGCAGGCTTCAGGTCGCGGTGCACCAACCCGGCGGCATGAGCCTCGCCCAGCGCACCGCACGCCTGGCGAAGCAGGAAGATGGCTCGGCCGGGCGGCAGCGGCCCGTGGCGTTCCACAAGGTCGGCCAGGTTCAGGCCGTCGAGAAGCTCCATGACGTAATAGAAGGTGCCGTCGTCGGTTCGCCCGTAATCGTAAATCTCGACGGTGTTGGGGTGTGACAGCCGGGCCGTCGTGCGCACCTCGCGCTCGAACCTGGCAAGGGCCTTCGGGTCACCAGCGCGGTCAGCGGCGATGAGCTTGATGGCGCAGGGGCGCTTCAGCAACTGGTGCTCGGCCAGGTAAACCACGCCCATTCCCCCGGCGCCGAGCCGTCCCTTGAGCTGGTACTGATTGAGCTGGCGGGCTTGAAAAACCTCGAGGCGCAGCGAATGAATGATGCGGCTGGCGTAGACCGTCACCCCGGCCCCGATCGCCAGCATCAGGACGTTCTCGCTGACGACCTCGAACGTCAGCAGTGGGGCAGCGAACTGGAAGAGTGAGGGGTGAAAGACCCGCAGCGCAAGCGGGCTCAGAAGTGTCGCCGCGAGCATCGTACTGACGACGGCCGCGGCCCGCGGCCAGGTATTCGGTATGAACATGCCATAGAGGACGATCATGGCGAAAACGAAGAGGACGGTGTTCTTGATGGTCGCCATGAGCATGACGCTGTCACCCTGGACGGCGCGGAGCTGGACCAGACGATAGTGGATCGTCACGAAGAACGCGATCGTCATACCGAACAGGAACAGCTCCAGCGTGCGCAGCGATCCCAGGCTGATGGGTCGCTGGCCCGATAAGCCGATGAAACTGGCGACGAAGGCGGTGACGACGGCCACATGGAAGCACAGGATGAACGGGTCCAGGTAATGGCCGGCGATCCAGATGCCGCGCACGAGGAACGCGCCGAAGGCACACGACATGGCCAGCGCAACGGCACGGAGGCGGACGTGCAGCAGCGAGCGCGTCCCTTCGGACATGTGGACGCCGCTGCCGGCCACGACTTCCACCCGCGGCAATCCAGCACTCTCCCCGGAGCCCAGAGATCGGGGAGTCGCAGCCGGCCACGGCGGTTGGGCGGGCGGTGCAGTGGAATAGTCGATCGTCGGCTGGACTGGTGTCACGTCATCGGCGATTGGGTTCATCGCATCGTGTCGTTTCGAGGTTGATCGTAAGTGGTTCTCCTTCCGAGCGACCCGGGCGCTGCGTTCGTCTCCGTCCCCGGCAGCTCCGAGCGACAATTATCTCGCGAGCACGCTTTGGTTGCGAGGTGCCTTGGCGAGCCTGCCGATCGGCACACCGGCGTCGAGGAGCGGATCCCGCACACAGGACGGACCACCTCACCGTTCGTGGCGACACCGAGCCTGCCGGAACTGTCAACATCGTCCTCTACGACCGCCGCGCCAGCGCCAGCGGCTCGGGCTCGAGCCGGTGCTTTCCCCGACGGAGTACCTGGCCGAACACCGCGGCCCGGTCGGCTCGGGTGCCGAGCTCTTCCCGGGCGTGAGCGGCATCGGGCTCGGTCTGGGCCAGCGCGCCCACGCCCGCAAACGTTGATCGCTGCCCTGGCTCTCCGCAGCCTTTCTGTCAGAGCGAACCACCCGGAAAGAGAGTCGAACCATGCTCTCTTGCGCTCCTTCCTGCGTGTTGACCGTGGTTTTCATACACTAGTTGTTTGATTCGCTTCATATTCTTCTCCGTGGTTCAGGCGACCCGGAGCTTCTGAAGGCCCTCCTCGTGGACCTCGATTCCCAGGCCCGGCGCGTCGAGAACGGCGACGCGGCCGTCGACGGCGCGGATCGGCTCGCTGATCTCGTGGCGCAGGTCCGTCCCCTGCTGCGCGACGAACTCGAGCAGGCCCAGCGTGTTGGGAATGCTCGCCAGGAAATGGAGCGCGGCCGCGACGTTGAGATAGGTGGTGAAGCCGTGGTTGACCACCGGCAGGCCGCGGTCCGCGGCCAGTGAGGCGATCTTCATGGCTTCGGTGAACCCGCCGCAGCGCGTCAGGTCCACCTGGACCACGTCGATCTTTCCAACATCCATGAGGTGCTGGAACGAGCGCCGTTCGCTCTCCTCCTCGCCGGCCGCGATCCGCAGGTCCGTGGCCGCGGCCAGCCTGGCATAGCCAAGGTAATCGTCGGGGGCAAGCGGCTCCTCGAGCCAGAACAGGTTGTACGGCTCGAAAGCCCGGGCACGCTGGATGGCCGTCTTGGCATCAAAGGCCAGGCCGGCATCGATCATGAGGTCGAGCTCGGGTCCCAGCCCGGTGCGGGCCTCGCACACCAGGGCCACATCGGTGGCGGCGTCGCGGCCCATCGGGTCCCAGCCGAACTTGACCGCCGTGAAACCCTGCGCAGCAAACCTGCGAGCCCTTTCACCGGTTTCATGTGGCGTGGCGCCGAAGAGCGAGCTGGCGTACGGCCGCAGCGTCCGCGTGAAGCCGCCGCCGAGCAGCTTCCAGACGGGCAGGCCCAGGGCCTTGCCCTTGATGTCCCAGAGCGCCAGGTCGATGCCGCTCATCGCGTGGATGGCGATCCCGCGCCGGCCGGAGTAAATGTTTGCCCGGTACATCCTCTGCCAGAGGTATTCCGTCTGGAACGGATCGGCGCCGATCAGCAGGTGCTTCAGGCCGGTGGTGACCGTGTGCGAGAACGGCCCCTCGATGGCTCCCTTGACGGCCAGGGGCGCGGAGTCCACCTCGCCGTAGCCGACGATGCCGGCGTCGGTCGTCACCTTCACGATCAGTGCGTCCTGACCGCTGTCACACTGAGACTTCACCTCCGGGAGACGCACGTAGATGGCCTCGACATCCTTGATCTTCAGGTCGCTGATGACGCCCGGTCGTTCAAAAGTGTTCATTGCTCTATTCTCGAAGCTGGGGGGAACTCTGTACTGTAGGCCCCTGGCGAATCACTCAGGTCCACGCCCGAACGTCCCGGGGAACGGCCGTGCCGAGCACACCACATCCTATCCGGCCGCAGTACGAAACGGACACGCCCCGGATCAGCCGGGTCATCGTTCCGTTGCTCATGGCGGTCTCACTGGTCTGCTATGCCAATCGCGTGAGCATTGCCACGGCCGGCGACACGCGGATCATGGCTCAGTACGATTACTCGCCCACGCGGATGGGCACCGTCTATTCCGCGTTCCTGATGGCTTACACCCTGATGATGATTCCCGGCGGCCTCTACATCGACCGCGTGGGCCCCCGTGCGGCGCTGCGGGCGGTGCTGGCGGTATCGAGCATCTTCGTGGCGCTCACGGGCGTGATCGGTCTGGCGATCACGGCGGGCGCGGCCGCGTTCCCTGCGCTGCTGGCCGTGCGCGGGCTCATGGGGGCGGTCTCGGCGCCGCTCTACCCGGCGTGCGCTGCGGCCATCGGGCGTCACGTTCCGCCCGGCGGCCGGTCGCGCGCCAACGGGCTGGTGAACGGTTCCGCGCTCGTGGGGGTGGCGATCACGCCCCTGCTCTTCGGCGCGCTCATTGACCGGTTCGACTGGCCGGCAGCCTTCCTCATTGCTTCCGCGCTGACGCTCGTGCTGGCACTGTTCTGGCACTGGCACGCCTGCGTTGCCACAGGCAGCAGCCGCCAGCCGCCGGGCGAGCAAGGCATTGCGAGCCCTGCCACATCTCCGCACCGGCACGTCTCCTGGTGGAGCCTGCTGAGGAATCGAGGCCTGCTGCTGCTCACCCTGAGCTATGGCGCGGTGGGATACTTCCAGTACCTGTTCTTTTACTGGATGAACTACTACTTCAAGACCGTGCTGGCTCTTCCCGAAGCCCGCAGCCGCGCTTACGCGGCGATTCCGCCGCTGGCGATGGCGGTGGGCATGCCGCTGGGCGGCTGGCTGACGGATCGGCTGGAAACGGTGCTGGGTGCGCACCGCGGCGCAGGGTCGTCCCCATGGCAGGCATGCTGGCGGGCGCGGGGCTGCTCATCCTGGGGATCGCCGCGCGTGATCCGGCCTGGATCGTCACCTGGTTCGCGCTGGCGCTGGGGGCGGTGGGGATGGCCGAAGGACCGTTCTGGGTGACGGCCATCGAGCTGGGCGCCCGCCGCGGGGGGAGCGCCGCGGGGCTCCTGAACACCGGCGGCAATGCGGGAGGCATGCTGGCACCGGTGCTCACACCCTGGGTCGGACAGTATTACGGCTGGGGCTACGCCGTCGCCCTGGGCGCCATCATCTGCCTGCTCGGCGCCTTCTTCTGGCTGGGCATCGGGCAGGAAGACGGCGAGCTGGGCATCGGGCAGGACCGCGCCGAAGGGATGGCGACGATGAGCCTGTGAGCTGGCATCTCGCTTCACCGCCGTGACCCGGCCACATGTCCTGACCTACGAATTCTCAGCACCCGGAGCGGACGGCCACGGCTGCCCGGTGTTTTCCGTGGGACAAGATTTACCGGGCGGGCAGCGCGTGCTGGCGGACGTAGTCTTCGACCCGGGACGGGGCTTCCGGGCCGATGTAATGAAAGGCCTCGGCGTATTCCACGCCGTATTTCTGACCGAGAGTGCGGTCGCGGTCGAGAACGAATTCCTTGATGTAGTTGCGATCGGCGGTCAGGTCGTCGTCGCCAAGAAGCGGCAGCCGCTGGTTCTTGCGGGCGAGCTCAGCGCGGAGGCGCGAGCCGTGCTGCCCGGCCGGCCCCTTGGCCCGGTTGGCGCGGTTGGCCTCGACCTTCCGGTCCACGACGCCGCTGATGTCGACGACGCGTGTGACCTCCGGCCTGCGCGCGTAGTAGTACTTCTCGCGGACCGCGTGCGGCGTCAGTCCGGCGGCAAACTGCTCGGGATAGTCGTGGTTGCGGCCGGCCATCCAGCAGGCCGCCTCGAGGCCCCGGGCGATCGCGGCGTGATCGGGGTTCTCCTCGTCGTGCGCCCAGGGGTCCCAGCAGACGACGGTGTCGGCCTTCAGAAGGCGGATCAGGAAGATGAGCCGGCACTGCAATTCGTTCTGCGAGACGTCGCCCATGCGGTGGTTGCGATAGTTCAGGTTGAAGACGCGCCTCAGGCCCAGCGCCCTGGCGACTTCGTCGTTGTCGCGCTCGTTACCCAGCACGTGGTCGCCAACGGTGCCGGCAGTGCCAAGGCCGGGGGCGTCTCCCATGTCGTCATTGGTCGCGCGGATCAGGTAACCGGTATAGCCTTCCCGAACAAGCTTGGCCACGGTGCCAGCCGCCATCAGCGGCACGTCGTCGGAATGCGCCTGGACGGCCAGCAGCACCTTCCCCTGGTGCGGCGTGCCGGCGGCCGACCGCTCGACAAAGACGCCCCCCTGCGTCTCCTGCGCAGGGGCCTGATCGAGCCCGCACAGGCACGCACCCCCAATCACGCTGTTCAGAAAGTCACGTCGTCGCATGGCGACATTCTAGCGGAGCGCCTGGCGGCAGCAAGGGTACGGAGCCAATCCCTTGGTTTTTTTGCTTCGGTCCAGGCCGGGAAGAGATGATGAGTTATTCAGTTCACCAGTCTTTCAAGTCTTTTCACTTCTGCCGCGGGGCGACCCTGTCCGGCCATCCTGCCGGGCGCGGCGGACCTGCACGCTCGTAACCACCCGGAGCGCGGCTCATGACACAGACGAACAACGGCCTGAACAATCCTGGCGGCCTTGGCAAGGGAGTGACGACGCACTATGCGATCACCTACGACGACTCGCTCTCCACGGCCGACGGGCAGGATCGAGCGAACGCGCTGCTGGCCGTCTGCGAGAGCGACTTCTCCTGGATGACCACGAACTTCCCAGGCGCCACCCTGCCATTCTCCACGCCGATGTCGGTGCAGATCATGCCCGGAAGCTATGCCAAGGCGGGGTGGGGACCGCCGATCACGCTCCAGCCGGGCAACGGCTCCAAGCTCGACGTCCTCCGCTACCTGCTTGTCTCCGAGGTCGTCGAGATGTTCATGCAGTCCAAGGCCAACGGCTGGGGCTACAGCTTTGGCGACGGTAACGAGGGAAGCAAGGGGGAAGCCCTCTCGCGCTTCCTGGGGTTCAAGTTCCTGGCCGATAACAGCCTGGACACCACGGTGCTCACGCAGGGGAGCCAGACGTTCTTCGTGGCGAACGACTGGCTTTCCTCGAGCCCGCGGACGGACTTCGTGAACAACAACCCGGACGACAACTCGCCGGACGCCACCACCGGCTGCACCACGCTCTTTGTGTACTATCTCTTCAACCAGCTCACCTTCGGCCTCGCGCCGCTCATCAACGCGGTGCGCAGACGCTGGCGAACGTGTATACGAGCCTCACCGGCGACGCTGGCGACCCCTTCCCGTTCTTCCTGCGGCTCTTGAACAACGCCCTCCCCGGAACGGCCACCATCAACAGCGGTCCGAATTTCGATGATCCCTACCCGCTGGGCATCCTCTCGTTCTGGACCGACCAGAACACCTTCGGCAAAGACGAGGCGCAGGACCTGATCAACACCAAGGGCGGACTGGTCTCGAGTGCATTCTGGCTGGTGCTGGAAGGGTTCAGCAGCGACGCCTTCCACACGCTCAATATCTCAGTGCCGACGCCGACAGGGACCTTCGCGAGCCTCGGCGGGGTCTCGGTCACACCGACGCCGGCCACCCCGGGCGGTCCCATTCCGCCGAGCGCCCTGCCGCAGTTCGAGGACCCGAGCAACACCAAGGCGCCGCAGCGCATCCGCTTCTCCTTCGACGTCACCTTCAGCAACCTCTCGTCGTTCCCGAGCCTGGGCGGGAACCCGGTGCTGGGAGAGCTCAGCGCCACGGCGCAGGTGGGCGGCAGCGCTCTGGCCGGGGCGACGGCCTCGGCAACCTTCGAGCTGCTTGGCGGCGCCGATCCCTATTTCAGCAACCTCGACCCGACGAACCAGAAAGATATCTTCTACCTCAGCCAGGACCTGCGCGTCTTCTCGGTGACGGCCGGCAACGCGCCCTTGATGGGAGCACCGGCCTTCACCACCGATCCCTACGGCTCGATTCAGAGCCTGATTGGCTACCTGAACGGCAGCTCGTCGTTCACCACGCCCGTCCCCCCCGGCACCGACCCGCTGAACCAGTTGCCAGGACAGACCGGCTACGAGACGGGCGATAGCTCGGTCACGCCCAAGGACTCCGCCGGCAACCAGAACTACAACTTTGCCCTGGCACGCGTGCGGCTGCGCGGCTCCTCCGGGTCCTCGGCGCAGAATGTCCGCGTCTTCTTCCGGCTCTTCGTGGCGCAGTCCTGCGACACCGATTTCCAGCCGACGACCACCTACAAGAGCACGCCCGGCACCAGCGGGGCCGATCTCAATCTGCCGGTCTTCCCACTCCCCTCGGGCACGGGACTGGTCGATCCCAGCGGCCAGACAGTTCAGACCATCCCGTTCTTTGCCACGGACGCCTCCGGAACACACGATTACGACGGAACGGTCGCCAGCAGCAACATCCAGAACATTCAGATACCCGCGACCGCAGACTCGGTGTGGACGTACTTCGGCTGCTTCCTTGACGTCTTCGACGCGACCAACAACTCGAAGTTCGGCGGCACGCACCACTGCATCGTGGCCGAGATTGCCTACGACGGCGCTCCCATTCCCACCACCTCGTCCGGCGGGACGACACCAAGCCCGGCGAACTGGGACCAGCTCGCACAGCGGAACTTGCAGATCACCTCATCCGAGAATCCCAAGTCGCCGGCGACGCATATTGTCCCCCAGGCGTTCGACATCCGCCCCAGTGCGCCTTCGGTGCTGTCCACCGGGGCGCCGCTCGATCTGCCCGACGAGCTCATGATCGACTGGGGCAATACGCCTCCGGGTAGCACGGCCACCATTTACTGGCCGCAGGTTCAATCCGCGGACGTGCTGGCACTGGCCGGAAAGATCTACGCCTCACACCGGCTCTCGGCGGCTGACGCGAACACGGTGCAATGCACGGTCACGAAAGGGGTGAGCTACGTCCCGATCCCTCCGGCCACCGGGGTGAATTTCGCCGGGCTGCTGACAATCGATCTGCCGACGTCCGTGCGGAATGGGCAAGAGTTCAACATCGTGCTGCGGCGCGTTTCCACGGTCCAGGTTGAAATGGAACCGCCGCCGAAGATCGCGGCTGTGCCGGCGCATCGCCCTGCCGCGCCCCCAAAGCCGATACACAAGCACCATACGGCGGGCGGGATCGATTCCGGACACGTGCCGCCCATGCACAAGGTACCGCCGCCATCAGACGTCATCATCTGGCGTCAGGTCTCGGGGGCCTTCCAGGTGCGTATCCCGGTCACCACTCGAGCGGTCATGCTTCCTATAGAGGAGAATACGCTGGCGGTCCTGAAATGGCGGCTCGAGAACATGCTGCCGGTGTACCGATGGTACCCGGTACTCCAGCGGTACACGGGACTGATCAGCGGCCGCGTGGGCGGCCTGGGAGGCGACCCCGGCTCGATCCCGCCCACGCTCGGCGGTCTGCCCTCCACGGGAGGAGGGGGAGGCAAGCACGGCGGCGGCCATCCTGGAACCGGTCCGGAGCACGAGTACACGGGCAAGATCGCCGGCCTGGTCTTCGACCGGTTCGGTGATTTCGAGGGGTTCCTGCTGCGTACCGAGACCGGCAAGGAGCTCCGGTTCCGGAGCGAGGAGGACGAGGTCAAGGACCTTGTACGTGAAGCGTGGGAGGAGCGCTGGGTGGTGACCGTCGTCGTCGAGCACCATCATCTCGAGCGGCCGCGCGCAATCGTGCTGCGGCGGGCTCCACGCTACTGAGAGAGACGTCGGCCGGCACGATCTTACTCAGCTTCCCCGCCGGGACTCGGAGATCGTGCCCGGCCCCTGCGATCGCCAGCTTCGCATGGGCGGTGCGCCGCGCCACTCGCTGGTTAGCCGCTTGCCGCCTGGCGGCGATTGCTCTACGATCGCCTTGCGGGAACCGCGATCCACCGAGCGACTCGAGGATCTTCCAGGCGGCGCTATGGCCAATGATCGGACACTCGTTCAGATCCGCGAGCGGTCGCCCCTCGACCTGCTGGACCTGGCGCTCCTGGTCGTGCGCCACAGGCCGGTCACGCTGGCGCTGGCCGCGGCAGCCGGAATCGCCCCGTTCGCGGCGCTGAACTCCTGGCTCATGTCGGACCCCGAGACGCCCCCCGGCTTCTGGCTGCTGCTGCTCTTCTTCGAGGCACCCTGGGCCACCGTGCCGCTGACCCTGGTGCTGGGGGGGCTGATGTTCGACCGTCCTCCCCGGCTGCGCATCATCCTCTGGAGGACGCTCATCGCCCTCCCCTGGCTGTTCACCGTCCATGTGATCATCCGGTGTCTCCTCTGCATGACAGTTCTCTTGATTCCGTTGCTCCCCGGGCAGCTCTGGTTCTGCAACGAGGTGATCCTGCTGGAGAAAGCCCCGGTCTGGCGGGCGGTGCGGCGCTGCGGCCAGCTCTCGACCGGGCGCACGGGGCAATTCTTCCTCCAGTGGCTCGGCCAGATCGCGTTCGGGGCGGTGTTCGCGGCCTGCTTCTGGGTGGGCACCGGTGCAGTGACCTCCGCCCTGATGGAGACGGAGGTCACCTGGTATGAGCCCGAGCCGACGGATTTCGACGGGCTGCGGTTTCAGCTTGGGGTCTGGATCGCGATCGCCTTCTTCGCTGTGGCGCGGTTCCTGATTTACATCGACCAGCGGATTCGCTCCGAAGGGTGGGAGCTGCGGCTGCGGCTACAGAACCTGGGGAAAGAGCTGGAGGAGGGACGAACGTGAGGCTGCGGGTCGGGCTCGTGGTGATATGGCTCGGGACCGTGACAGTCGCCTCCGGTGCTCAAGGTCTGGGCCAGAGCTCGCGCCGGAGCTGGACTCTCCGGTCCGCGCGGCCCTCAAGCAGCAAGCCTATCCCTGGTACGACAGCGAGAGCGATGGAGTCAAACCACTGCTCCCGGATCCATCGACATGGAGCGTGTGGATCGGCAAGCGCGTCGATTCGTTCTTCGACTGGCTGGGCCACCTCTTCGGCCAGCGTCGCGGGCTGTCGACTCCCGGTTCCAGTGGGCTGGGCAGCGCTCTGGCGACGCTGCTGTTCATCGCCGCGGGAGTCCTCTTTTTCTGGTTGCTCTGGCGGTTCTGGCGGCTGGGCGCCGGTCCCGAGCCAGAGGCGACCGAGCCCGCCGTGAGGATCGGTGACGCCGTTCGAGCGGCCGGCCTGCCGGCGAGCATGGCGGCGGAGGGAATCGACCCCTGGGCGGAAGCCCTGCGCCGCCGGGCGGACGGAGACCTCGCCGGCGCGGTGGTCTGGCTCTTCCTCGACCAGCTTGTGGGCCTGCAAAGGGTGGGACTGGTTCGCCTGATGCCGGGCCGGACGGCGCGGCAGTACGCCGGCGGGCTCGACGATACACTGCTGCGCAACAGCCTGCGGGCAACGCTCCAGGTGTTTGAAGATGTCTATTACGGTCATCGGCGTCCCGATCGGGACGAGTTCGAGCGCGTCTGGGCCAGCGCCGAAGCGTTCCGCCGCCGGCTCCAGACCATCCAGGTGAGCTGAGCCCATGGCATCCGTTTCTCCCGCCCGCGGACGATGGTCGTGGATTGGCATCATCGCCCTGGGACTCGCGGCCGCGCTGGTCCTTGCCCTCGTGTGCCTGGCCGTCCTGCAAGGTCTGGGCAACACCTCGGGCCCGGAGCGCGGCTACGGCGGCACTCACGGGGCCAGTATCAACGGTACCGGAACGCTGGCGGAATTGCTGAAGAGCCGCGGTCACGAGGTGCGCTCCGCCTGGCGATTGACACCCGAGCTTTCCACCTGGGCCGACGCGATCGTCCGCTTTGCCGCCGTCCCCGGCCCGCCCGGCGAGAACGAGGCCGACTGGTACGAGGAATGGCTCTCCGACCGGCCAGACCGGGCCCTGGTGTACGTGGTGCGCGATTTCGACGCCGAGGCGGAATACTGGTCGCTCGCGGTGCAGCGACTCGGCGAGGCGGGCGATCAGGAGCGCCGTATGCTGGCCGAGGCGAACCGGGACAAGGCCGGTGGATGGGCGTCACGCTTGCCCAGAAAAGAGGAGACACCGGCCGACCCCGAAACCTGGTTCGCCGTGGGCAAACCAGCAAGCCCGCCCCGGACCTGCAAGACCCTGGGCGGCCCCTGGGCCGAGGACATCGACCCGGAAGCCGCGGCGCTGGTGGTTCACGAGCCGCTCAAGCCGACCCAGGAAGTCGTTCTCCTGACCGGCGACGGAGACGTTCTGGCCATGGAATGGGAAGTGGATCGGGGAAGCCGTGTGCTGGCCATCGCCAACGGCTCATTCCTGCTCAACCTGCCGCTGGTCAACCGCGCGCGGCGTCCGCTGGCGGAGGCCGTGCTGGAGTGGATTGGCGACGAGGCCCGGCGCGTGGCCTTCGTGGAGGGCTCGTTTCCGCTCGAGGAAGCGGAATCTCCCCCCACACTCATCGACCTCATCAGGCAAATCAAGACCTTCCGCTGGGTGGCGATTCACCTGTCGCTGCTTGGCGTGCTGGCCTGCCTGGCCCGCGCCCCGCGGCTGGGCCGACCCCGGCCCGACCCACCGTCCGACGCCGACCGCCCGGCCGCACATGCCGAGGCCCTGGGAACCCTGCTTCAGCGCACCCGGGGAGCGGCCGCGGCCAAGGAGCTGCTGGAGACCTACCGCCGCTGGCGCTTCGCCCGAACTCCCCACGAGGGGACACGCGCAACAGGCGAAGCCAGGCCCCAGCAGCAGCCGGCCAGCGCTCCGTGAGACGACCAGCTTCACCGCGGTCGTCACCACCACGCGGCGATCCGGACGCACTCCCCTGCGCGCGGCGATCTCGAATGGCCATACGGCATGATCGAAAAAAGTTTAACTTTCATGAAACAAGTGCTTGATTTCGTCGTGCCGCGTGGTTAATCTGCCCTGGGGCACGAGGAATGGCCCCAGGGCGTCCGCCTCGGCGCGCAGGTCCGCACGGGCCTCCGCCGGAGCAGCCGATCGTACCCACCCGTTTTTGGATCGCCCGCGGCCTGGACCCAAGCAAGCCGCGGCGAGAGTGGCACGACCGCGAGCATCCGTTCCCTCCCTTTCCTGGCGGGTGCTCCGGCCGACTTTTCGGAGGAAAACATGAGCCGGCAATGCCACATGGACTGGAGAACGCGCCGTCGTGCGCGCGGCGTGGATTCACGCTCATCGAACTGCTGGTGGTCATTGCGATCATCGCGGTGCTGATCAGTCTGCTGCTGCCCGCCGTGCAGTCGGCGCGCGAGGCGGCCCGGCGAATTCAGTGCACGAACAACCTCAAGCAGCTTGCACTGGCGGCCAGTAACTACGCGGCTGCCGTTGGCTGCTACCCTCCGGGTTCCCAGGCGCGGCAGCCGTTCAGTTGCTTCGTGCGCATGCTCCCCTTTCAGGAGCAGACCCCGCTCTACAACGGAGTGAACTTCAGCCAGAGCGTCTTCATGCCCGGGAACAACACGCTGGCCGGTGTGGGCGTGAGCACGCTGGTCTGCCCCAGCGATGCGTCCGCTGCCGACAAGGTGGTGAGCCAGTACTACGGAAACGACAACGACCCGGTTGATGTGACGTCACAGGGCCTCGTCTACTACCAGCAGTTCACCAGCTACTGCGGGAATGCCGGCACGTTCGACAACCTGGTGATGAGCACGTCGCCCTTCTACCAGCAACAGCTCTCGGCAACCAACGGCGTGATCTACCAGGAGAGCGCCACTTCTCTGGCCGCGATCACCGACGGCCTGAGCCAGACCCTGGCCTTCAGCGAGCGGGCTCATAGCGTGCTCCAGAACCCCGCGGCCGCCGCCCTGCTCTTCAACCCCGGCTATGGCAATCTGCCGGCCGACGCGTTCGGGCACTGGCAGTCGGGCATGCGCCTGGACACGCTCTTCGATACCTGGAACCCGCCCAACATCCAGGTGAACGCCGGCAGCATCGGTGCTCCGCCCAACCTGGACAACGACGCGGACGACAGCCTCTTCTACAACTCGAACGCCTCGAGCCTGCACCCTGGCGGGGTGAATGCCGCCTTCTGCGACGGCTCGGTGCACTTCATCAAGAACTCCATCGAGTGCTGGCAGTACACCACCAACAACACCCCCGTGGGCGTGACTCAGAACGCGCCGGACTACGCCTGGCGGATCAGTCCGGCGCCTCCCTGGGCACCTACCAGAAACTCTCCACACGAAACCTGGGTGAGGTGATCACTGCAGACAGCTATTGATTCCGCAAGGGCGACGACCCTCGCCGCCAGCGGCGGGCGGCGAGCCAGTCGCGACCACCTCGCCGCGCCTCGGATCGTGATGCTCGTTCTGGTTGTCCTCTGGACCGCTGGCTGCGGCAGCGGACCGCGGAATGCCAGCCCCGCCGTACTTGGACCGCACGGACTTCCGGCAATTCCCATTCCCGGCGGTCTCGGCTACGGCGAGGCCCGGCTGGAGCCCGTCGCGAAGTCGAAAGCCGAGCCGGCGGGCAAGAACCGGCGCGCCGGACTGACCGCGGGTCTCAAGAAGGGAAGCATGGCTCGCATCGTGATCTGCTTTGTGGAACCCGACGGCCAGAGCCCGCTCAGCCCCCTTCCCGAAAAAGTCGTGGCCGAGCTGGGCCTGCCCGGTACGCTGTCCAACCATTACATGCAACCGTACGAGCTGAAGAGCGAGCCGGCGACCGGCGACCCTGCCCCGTCCGCCCGCTTCGCCTCGCCGCCGTTTCCGATGCCGGACGAGCGCATCTCGGGCCGCGTGAAGGTCGCCCTGCATGGGCAGGACGTCTCGTTCCCGCTGGTGCTGACCAGCCTTCGGTGATTGGCCCCGGAGCGCCCGCGGCCGGACGGTCAGTGCGGCCCGGTCCCGCCGACCGGGCCACTCGACGCCGCGTGCTCGGCGAGGATGCGCTGGACCTCGGCAATGGTTTCCGGCTGGTAATAGATATTGGTGTGGATGGCGGGAACCCAGAGCTCGCTGGCCGCCTGATCGAGATGCGCGCTGGAGAGCGGCACGACCAGGTCGCCCCGCGCCCTTTCAGGGGAATGAGGCCCGTAGCCGGCGATCGTGTGTAGCGTGACGCCAGGACTGAAGAGAAGCTGGCGCATGGCGGGGAGCAGCGGGTTGTCCACATCCAGCACGTCGATACTGCTGGGAACCCGCCGCATCAGAAAGGGCTTGAGCGCCTCCGGGGTTGTCGCGCTGAATCTGGTCGATCATCGCCTCGGCATCCGAGGGGCGCTGAACCAGGCGGGTGGCCAGCCTGCCCACGATCGAGCTGGCGACCGGCGAGCCGTCGTGCGGCGTGGCGATGAAGATCACGCGGCGGACCATGGGCATGGGCTCGAAGAAGAACAGTTTGCGCAGGAACGAGCGTGTCTGTTCGGAAGTGACCAGGCTCTCCAGCGGCCGGTTTGCACCCTCGGCCCAGAGGCGGTCTGCGCTGCTGGTCACTTGCAGCTTGCTGATCAGCCCGCCCATGCTGTAGCCCACCAGCACCATGTTCCGCAGCGCCGGGTCGTTGCCGCGAGGGTCCAGCGCGGTGCTGATGTCGCCCAGCTCCGAGCGCAGCATGGCGGCCGAGCGCAGGAAGGTGATGCCTGTCGGGTAGCGAAAGACCCACAACTGGTATCGCTCCAGGAAGCCGGGCGTGCGGCGCAGCGCCACCATCATGTCGTTGAACATGAACGGGTCGTCGCCCAGGCCATGGACCAGAAGAACCGGGATCTTGCCTGGCTGGTAGGGCTCGATCATGCGGATGTCCGCCTTGTCCAGGACCGTGGAGGGCCGAGCCAGGCCGGCCAGCGCGAAGGGTCCGCGATCGGCGGCAACCTGGTGGGCCAGGGCGTTCGCCGCGGCATGGTTTGCGGCCAGAGCAATGGACTGACCAGCAAGGATGACGGACGGCACGCGGAGCGGATCGTGGAACTCCAGGACATCGGCGGGGGGCCTGGTTCCCTGGAGCTGGGGGTCGAGCCAGGCGTCGAGGTCGGGGCGGAGCACGGCCGTGGCGTCGAACGCGGCTTCGCGCGGCAGGAAGCGGTCGTCTGGCGAGAGGTTCGGATTGACGCGGCCGACAGCCACGTCGGCGCCAAGCCCTGGCCGCTTCGCGTCCGCGCCGTGCTCGTTGGGGTTGCGGTCCAGCCGCGTCGGGTCGGCAACACGGCCGAAATCTTCGGGCTTCCAGACGAAACCGCGGTGCACGATGGGCACGGCATGCGAGCCGGCAGGCGTGTTGATCACGAGCTGCGACCGGGCGTCGATCCTGCCGAACCGCTGCGCAGCGCGCAGACAGTCGCGCAGGCTCTCGTTGTAGATCTCCTGCGCTGCGCGGAAATCGCCATGACTGGTCCCCACGACCGCTGCCGTCACGGTGACGGCGGCATACGCGTCGACCGCTGCTCGATAATACGCGTCGACGCTGGCA
This sequence comes from uncultured Planctomycetaceae bacterium, assembly GCA_963833985.1. Taxonomy (GTDB): domain Bacteria; phylum Planctomycetota; class Planctomycetia; order Isosphaerales; family Isosphaeraceae; genus Aquisphaera. Next base: position 1,136,659 of record CAWIAD010000001.1, on the reverse strand, counting down.
TCCGAACCCTGGTGCTCCAGCCGGTGCCCGGCGCCCAGCGCGGAGCGGGCGCGCGGCAGGAGCGAGCGCGATTCGCGGGTGGTCACCAGGGGCCGGGGAAGCACGGCAACCACGCGCGGCTCGGTCTGCCGGCAGCCCCCGAGCGCCATGGCGCAAGCCACGATGAGGACCCGGCGCCTCAGGGCCCGGCGGCGAGCCGGCACGGCGCCCCGGCCGTGAAGGAACGATGATACGCCCGGCCAGCTAATCCTGGTCGAGCAAGCGCTGTGCGTCATGGTTCGCTGTTCGTCGCTGCGCGGACTTCGGGTGCGGATCCAGGGTGATCTGTCTTTCCATCGGCCGCGGGTGCCGCGCCCGGCCACAGGAAATGCCTGTTTGCGATCTTGCAGGGCCTTACATCCGCTGCCAGCCGCGCAAGCGGACCTCGCGGTGGGCGGTTTCAGCGCCTCGCGCCAGAGCAGGATTTCCCTGCGTCGCCGCGCGGCTTGCCCGGCGTTTCCCGCACGTCCCTGCCCGGCCCGTTCCGTCGCTGCTTGCTTCCCTTCAGCCATCGCATTTGATCTTATGGGTTTGGTTCTCATCGCATGCCCTGAGGAGTCTGTCGGCCAATGAATGAACCCGAGCCTGAAGGCGCGGCGCTGCGCCCGAGGAACCCCATACGGCCACAGCGAACGCCCATCCGGCAGCGGCGCCGGAACCGGCTTCGGCTTCCGCGGAAAGTGCCGTGGCGGAATGGTCGAAGCGCGTGGTGGACGAGATCAACAAGGTCTTCATCGGCCAGGACCGGCTGGTCCGGGGCGTGCTGATTGCCCTGCTGGCCGACGGGCACGTGCTCATCGAAAGCGTGCCCGGGCTGGGCAAGACGCTGCTGGTGCGGGCCATGGGGCAGGTGCTCGGCTGTGCCTTCAACCGCATCCAGTTCACACCCGACCTGATGCCCTCGGACGTCACCGGGTCTCCCATCTTCGACGAGCGGATCCACGATTTCCGGTTCCGGCCCGGCCCGGTCTTCACCCAGTTGCTGCTGGCCGACGAGATCAATCGGGCCCCGGCCAAGACGCACTCCGCGCTGCTGGAGATCATGCAGGAGACCCGGGTCACGATCGACGGCGTGAACCACCCGATCGAGCGGCCGTTCCTGGTCCTGGCCACGCAGAACCCGATTGAGTCGGAAGGGACATACAACCTTCCGGAGGCGCAGCTCGACCGCTTCCTCGTGAAGCTGGTGGTGGACTATCCCGGCGAGCGCGAGGAGGTGGAGATTCTCCGCCTGCACACGCGCGACGTGCCCCCGGACCGCAACCTGCCGCAGCAGCTCGCCGCGGTGACGAGCCCCGGCGAAGTGCTAGAGATGCAGCGCCACTGCGTGGACGTACTTGTCGACGACCACGTGCTGGGATACATCACCGCCCTGGTCCGGGCCACCCGGCGCTGGCCTGCGTTTTCCCTGGGCGTCTCGCCGCGGGCGGGGGTGGCCATGCTGCGCGGGCGCGGGCCGTCGCGGCCCTGGAAGGCCGTCAGTACGTGGTTCCGGATGACGTTCAGGAGGTGGTGCTGCCCGCGCTGCGGCACCGCGTGATGCTCACACCCGAGGCCGAGATCGAGGGCCGGTCCGCCGACGAGCTGCTCAACGAGCTGGTCCGGTCGGTCGAGGTTCCCCTGCGATGAAGCTGCCAATGATCTGGCCGGGCCGTGCACTGCCCCGCGCGCTGCTCTTGCCCGCCTTGCTGTCCCTGGGCGTCTTCGCCAGCGAGGCGATGCAGCCGGTCGTGCTGGTGCTCGACATCGCCGTGGCCCTGGTGGCGGCGGTGGACCTGCTCAGCCTGCGCGGGGGGGCCCGGGTGCGGGTCGACCGACGCTGCGAGACGACCTGCTCGCTGGGAGAGGCCCAGAACGTCACGCTGGCCATCGAGAATCTTTCCCGCAGGGCCCGCCGGCTGCGGCTGCGCGACGACGTGCCGGCCGGCTTCACGGCCGAACCCGGCGAGTTCCACATCCTGGTGCCGGGCCGCAGCCATGTCGAGATCGAGTACAGGATTCTCCCCGGCCGGCGCGGGACGTATGCGTTCGAGCAGGTCGACGCTCTGGTGCAGAGCCGGCTGGGCCTCTGGCAGCGGTCGATCTCGCTGCCGGCGCGCACCGTGCTGCGCGTCTACCCCGACGTGCGTCAGATTGCCCGCTACACCATGCTGGCGCGGCGCGACCGGCTCAGCGTGCTGGGCCTGCGCGGCTCGCGCCGGCTGGGCACGGATAACGAGTTCGAGCGGCTGCGCGACTACATCGAGGGCGACGACCCTCGGCACCTGGACTGGCGGGCCACCGCGCGGAGGCGCAAGCTCACCGTCCGCGCGCACCAGCACAACCAGAGCCAGCGGATCATCTTTTTGATCGATTGCGGCAGGATGATGGCCGGAGACACCGGCGGCGGGCTCTCACCGCTGGACCACGCGCTGAACGCCATGCTGCTGCTGGCCCATGTCGCGCTCATCCGCAACGACCAGGTCGGCCTGCTGGCCTTCTCCGACCGCACCCGCGCGTACATCCCGCCGGCGGGCGGATCGCGGCGGATCCGGCGGCTGGTGCACGCGGTGCACAACGTCTTCCCCGAGCCCGTGGAGCCGCGCTACGATCGCGCGTTCGTCGAGCTTGAAGAGCGGTGCCGCAAGCGGTCGCTGGTGGTCCTGCTGACCAACCTGTTCGATGACGTAAACGCCCAGATCGTCTCGGAATACCTGGGAAACCTGACCGGCCGGCACTTGCCCCTGGGCGTCTTCCTGCGTGACCTGGATCTCTTCGCCATGGCCGACGACGCGCCGGAACAGGGGCCGGGCCTGTTCCGTGGCGCCGCCGCCGCCGACCTGCTGAACTGGCGCGAGCGCGTCATGGCCGGCCTGCGCAGGCGGGGCGTGCTCACGCTCGACGTCTTCCCCCAGGACCTCACCGGCGACCTGGTCAGCCGCTACCTGGAAATCAAGGCGCGGCACCTGCTCTGAACCGCGTGGCGCGGAGGCTGCGGACTGTCTCCGCGGTTCCCCCGGCCGGCGGATTCACCGGTTCTGTCCGGCTCCCGTCATGGTTTCGCGTTCCTGTCCGGCTCGGAGCCCGCGGCGGTCTTCTCGAGGAACGCCAGGGTCTCGGGCGTGTCCCAGTCGCTGGCACCCACCTCGGCCGCGACGATGCGGCCAGCGGGCGAGATGATGAACGTGGCCGGGATGGCCTCGGTGGTGAAGACCGGCGGGAACGACGTGGAGCGCAGGACGGTCATCGCCCAGTTCTTGTCGCGCACGAACCGCGACACCTTCTCGGTCGAGTCGTCGGTGGAGACGCATACGAACTCGATGTTCCGGTCCTTCAGCCGCGGGTTCTCCGCCAGCCGGGCGATCGACGGCATCTCGCCCACGCACGGGCCGCACCAGGTGGCCCAGATGTTCAGGAACACGGTCTTGCCCTTGAACTGCGAAAAGGACACGGGCTGACCGTGGAGGTCTTCCGCGGCCCAGTCGTAGTCCGCCGGAACGTCGATGGCGGAGCTCTCCAGCGGCCGGCGGTTCCCTGGCGCGAAGAAGGCGAGGTAGACGATCCAGAAGCCCACGAAGGCGATGACGATGTAGAGCCAGCTCCGGTCCGGCTTCGGCCTGGGAAGGCCGGCCCCTCCGTCAACCGCCTCTGGCGGCAGAAACACTGGGCGCTCGCCAGCCTCATTCCCGTGGGCAGGCGGTTTCGTGTCGGCCATGGCTGACTTCCCTGCGAAGTTCGCTGGTTCGAGGTTCAATCATCGGCCCGCGTCTCGGCCACCGGGGCGAGGAGGTTTTCCACCGGGGCGTAATCATCCGTCAGGATGATGTCGCGGGAGCGGCTCTCGAAAATGGCCTTCTCGTCCGCGGGATCGTAGGGCTTTGGCTCGGTGCGGCGGTCGTTGTGGAAGAACTGCGGGTCGTCGTCGCGCCGGCCCAGCTCGGCAAGGTCCAGAGGCTGGCGCGAGGCAACCACCACGAACGTCTCGCGCATGCCGTTGCCCGGCACGCGGTCGGTGCCAAAGATGTACAGGTGCGGGAACGTGAGTGCGGCGGTCTTCGCCCAGGCGCCCAGGAAACCGCCGTAGCCGTGCGCCCGTGCCAGCTCCTGCCGGCGGACCCGCTCCTGTGCCTGCGGGTCGGTGATCTTCTCCTTCTCGATGCGCTTCTCGGCCTTCCGCAGGGCCACGCCGTCGGATTCGTAAACGTCGATGATGTTGATCATGTACACGCCGGTCGGGCTCATCATCTTGGCGATCTTGTCATTGAACTCACGCGTGGTGAGGTGCCAGGGGACGGAGAAGTCGTTGAACGCGTCGCCGAAGATCAGGTCGTACTGCTTGCCGTCCTGATTACGCTCGACGAACTGCCGGGCGTCACCCCAGTGGGTCTTGATGGTGGCGTTATCACGCGGCAGGCCCGTCGCGTGGTAGTTGGCGTTGGTGACCGCCCGATCGATCTCGGCCACGTCGACCTCGGTGCCGGGGTAGGCATATTGCATGTGCCGCTGGAAGGTGTAGGCGCCGCCGCCCAGGAAGAGAGTCCTGAGCGTGGACCGCTCGACCTTCGGCAGCACCGGCGACATCGGCGATTCGTCGTCGTCGCTGTCGTCGCTCACGATTGGCTTCTTGTCCTGCCCGCCATCGGTCGGCTTCTTGTCCTGCGCGCCGTCGGTCGGCTTCTTGTCCTGCGCCATCGGTCGGCTTCTTGTCCTGCCCGCCATCGGTCCCGCCGGCGTTCCCCCTGGGGTTCTCCGCGTCCTTCGATACGGGCTCGGGTGATTGTTTCTGCGGGGTCTCGGTGGCGCTGGCGAACACTTGCTCGGGAAGGCTGCCGCGGCCCCGGGCGGCCGCCTTGCGGGTAGTCGGGGGGCTATCCGGCGCCAGGGTGATCCTGCCGGACGCCTTGGCCGCCCGGTACGCCACCAGTGCATAGATATGCTCGTAGTCATAGTCCAGCCGCTCGGGATGGCCCAGCACGAAGTAGCCGTGGATCAGGTTGTCGAGCACCAGGGTGCGGCGCTGGAGCTGGGTGTCGGCCTCGGGCTCGTTGGTCACCTTGATGAAGTAGTAGTTGCTCTCGTCGATCCAGGCGAAGCCCTCGTCCTGGATGGCCGGGTCGCCCTTCACCTCGCGAATTCCCCAGTCCTCGCCCATCTTCTGGAACGTGGCCAGCGGCATGAAGGCGACCACGCAGAGGCCGAGCGGAACGCCCGCCCAGACGGCGTGCCAGACCGACCCCAGCACCGTGGCGGCGAACGCCATGATGGTTGCCAGAACCAGCAGCACCCCCTTGGTTCCCAGCACATCAATGAGCACGAACCCGGTCAGGAACGTGCCCAGGATGCTGCCGACCATGCCCCAGGCGTACACCTGGCCGATGGCCGTACCGGTGCGCTTGTACCGCTTCAGCCGGTCCACGGCCAGCTTCGCCACCACCGGGCTGACCGTCCCCATGGACACCGAAGGAAGAAAGAAGACCAGCGTCGTGACGAGCAAGACCCGGTAGGGCCACGTCATGGTGATGGCCGGCAGGAACGGCAGCTTCAGCTCCGACCACGTGATCGCCTCGCTCAAGAGGCTCTTGGGCGGACCCGGATCGATGAACTCCCGGAGCCAGCCGGGAGGCACTTCCAGGAGCAGGATGCTGAGTACCAGCATCGAAGCCACCAGGAACAGCCAGCTCGCCTGCTTCTCGCTTCTGATCCGGTTGGCAGCGCGGCCGCCCAGGAAGTTACCCACGCTCAGGCCCGCCAGCAACACCGCGATGACGCTGGTCCAGCCGTAGATGCTGGAGCCCAGGTGCCGCGTCACCATGCGCCCGGCCACCATCTCCAGGGCCATGAACCCCAGGCTCGCCAGGAACGCCAGCACGGCCAGGTCAGACAGGCTGCGCCGGGGCACGGACGGATCCGCCGAGCCGCGCTCTCGCTGGTCGCCTCCTCCAGACCCTCATCCTGCTTCCGCGCCGCAATCAGGCCCGCGGCCCCGACGACGCCGAGGAGCAGTCCCGTCAGATTTCCGCCCAGTGACAGGTAGTTGATGCGATACGAGCCCAGGTCCAGGCCGCCCAGCCCCATCGCGCGCACCAGCGGGCTGATCGCGCCCAGCCCCAGCAGTACCGCCGTGAGCAGCCCGAGCACGAGCCCGCCCATGCGACCGAAGAAGGCGGCGGCCAGCAGCGCCAGGGCAGCCGCGATGACCTGCACCACCGTCGAGTACGGGATGAGGTACATGAGCCCGAACCCCGCCAGGAACGTGCCCGCGATCGAGCCCACTGCGCCCCAGAAGTAAACGTCGCCGATGGCGCTGACCGGCCCGCTGCGCCTGCTCCACGGCAATCTTCGCGACCACCGGCCCGACCATCCCCAGCACGGTGGCGGGCACCAGGAAGTCCAGCAGCACCACCAGCACGGTGCGCAGCTCCCAGTTGATCGACTCCGGCGCGGGGACCAGGTGCCCCACCTCGGCGTTCACCCAGAGGCAACAGAGCACCAGCAACGACCCCAGGGCCAGCAGCGGCCCGACCGCCCGCCTCGGTTGCACCCTGTCCGCCAGCCGGCCCCCCAGGACGTTGCCCAGGCAGATCCCGCCCAGGATCACCCCGATGACACTGGTCCACACCGTCAGCGATGCCCCCACGTGACGGGCCACCAGGCGGCTGGAGACCAGTTCCAGGACCATGATGCAAAGACTGCTGAAGAACGCCAGGGCATACGGCACCAAACGGGCAGCGAGGCCGACCATACCAGAAAAACTCCCTGCGACCGCCAATCCGGGCTCGGCGTATGTTCCATCCCTGCATGGCGAAACGGTGGGTCAAGGTTGATGCCATCACAATATCCGAGCCGGACCCGCGGCCACAACCGCCTAGTCTCCAGGTTCTCCGGAACCGCACCGCAGTGCTCCCTTCCACCTGCACCCACGCGAAACACTTGAACCTTCAAACAGGCGTTTGTGACGACCGTCGGCCAGGCCGTCCCGGACGACGGTGATCTCTCCAGTGCTGCGCGCTGACGCCGGCCGGGATGATGTCCCTCCCTTCACCCGGCTTTCGGCGATTGCCGGGGCACGGGCACCAGAGTTGCTGCCAGGATGCTGGCGGTGCGTTGCCGCGGCGCGTTTGAAAGGGCCAGGCGAGTGCCAGGGCCCATCCTGTCCCGGAGCATTCAACCATGGCAGTGGGCGAACGCGGTGCCGTCTGGGAAGCCGTCGTCGAAGGGCCGGACTGGGAGCGCATGGAACGCGACTCCCTGCCAGACTTCCTCCGGCGGCAGCGCTGGTTCGCCGGCAAGGCGCGGCAGTTGAACGCCGTGCGCCTGGCCGACGCGGCGCGGCCCGAGGGCTTTCCGGAATCGAGCTTCCTGGCGCTGGTGAACGCCGAGTTCGACGACGGGGGCTCGGAGCTGTACTTCCTGCCCCTGGCCGTCGCTCACGGGCCGCACGCCAGCCACGTCCAGCGCGAGTCGCCAGAGCGGATCATCGCCACCCTGGAAACGAGCGACGGACCGGCCGCTCTCCATGACGGCCTGCTCGATCACGGCACCTGCTGGGCCTTGCTCACCGCGATCGAATCGAACCGCTCGGCACCCACCGGCCGGGGTGAGCTCCGGGCCCTGCGGACGACCGCCTTTGACCGCGCCCGGGGGCCCGTTGGCACTCCCCTGGAGGTCATTCCCAGGACCGCCGAGCAGAGCAACTCCGTGGTGCTGTTCGAGCATCGCCTGCTGATGAAGGTCTTCCGCCGGATCGAGCCCGGCATCAACCCCGACTTCGAGATCGGCCGGTTCCTGTCCGAGGAGACCCGCTTCGACCGCATCCCCCAGACCGCCGGCACCATCGAGTATCACTCGAACGGCAGCGCCTGCCACGCTGGCACTCCTGCAAAGCCTGGTGCGCAACCAGGGGACCGGCTGGGAGCATGCGCTCGCTGCGCTCGGGGATTTTTACGAGCAGGTCGATGGCCTGGACGTGCCCGGCGACCCGGCTGCCGCCGAGGCTTCCATCGGTCCCTATCCGCAGGCGGCCGCCCTGCTCGGCCAGCGCACGGCCGAGCTGCACCGAGCGCTCGCGTCCGACGCCTCCGACCCGGATTTCGCCCCGGAGCCGCTCACGGCGGCCGACCTGGAATTCCTGCGCGAGAGTATGGGCGACCAGTTCACCCGGTCCCTGGAAATGCTCCAGGAGAGCCTGGGCCAGGGGCGGTTCTCCGGCCCGGTGGAGACGCAGGCCCGGCAGGTGCTGGAGCACGCGCCGGCACTGCTGGCCGAGCTGGACGCCCTGCGCTCGGCGCGGCCCGGCTCAACGCGCATCCGCTGCCACGGCGACTACCACCTGGGCCAGGTCCTGCGCGTGGACGACGACTTCGTCATCCTCGACTTCGAGGGCGAGCCCGCCCGGCCGCTGGACGCCCGAAGGCGCAAGGAAACACCCATGAAGGACGTCGTCGGGATGCTCCGCTCGTTCGACTACGCCGCCTACGCCGCGCTCTTCGAGCGGACCCGCGAGCAGCCGGACGACTTCGATCGGCTGGCCCCCTGGGCGCGGCACTGGGCAGCGCGCGTTTCGGCGGCCTTCCTGAACGCCTATCGCACCGCGGCCGGCACGGCGGACGCAGGCACGGCGAACTTTGTCCCCGCGGATCCGCGCGACTTCGGGCTGCTGCTGCGGTCATTCACGCTGGACAAGGCACTCTACGAGCTCGCCTACGAGCTGAACAACCGCCCGGACTGGGTGCGCATCCCGATCCAGGGCATCCTTGCGCTGGCCTCGGAGAATGGTTCCTGAACTCTTCCCTTCGAGTGAACGCGATTTCAACGGTATGGCTCTTGACGCAGTCTGATCGCCTGATCGCCTGATAGCCTGACAGCCTGACCATCTGACCGACAGTCTGACCATCTGATAGCCTGATAGCCTGATAGCCTGATCGCCTGATAGCCTGACAGCCTGACCATCTGACCGACAGTCTGACCATCTGATCGCCTGATCGCCTGATCGCCTGATAGCCTGATAGCCTGACCGTGTGAGCTCCTCACTTCCATCCCCGCTGGGTGATCTGGGAATCCCATTGGTAGGGTGTGTCAAGCGTAGCGACGGCACACCGCGTTGGTTGTAACATGCATGCAGATTGGTAGGGGGTGCCCAGCGTAGCGACGGCACACCGTAAGGATCATACAGAGAAGCAACTTGCGACGTCAGACGGAGCTGCGGCCCGGTGTGCCTCGCTGCGCTCGACACACCCTACAGATGCTTCCATCCTCACCCAGGCGATCAGGCTATCAGGCGATCAGACGATCAACGGCTACAGCCTGACCATCTGACCGTGTGAGCGCCTGACCTGGTCAGGAAGGGGTCAGGAAGGCGGGTCAGGAAGGGGCCACCCACACACGGGGTCTCGAAATATGGGTGGCCCCGAGTGTCACCGAGTGCCAGCGCGCCCCGCGAAGGGTCGCCGGCTGACGTGGCCCAACTCGTTCACCTGTCCTGAACGGACCTCGAAGACCTGGGAGAACGCTCGCTGGCGACCGATGACCGCGCGCAGCACGTATCGGCCGGGAGCACTGATCGCCAGATGGTCGAATGTCGCCACACCGTTGACCGTCCTGGCGTGCAGCACACTGCCGCGCACGAAGTGGCCCCGGGAATGAGTGCCCATCCGCACCAGCGACACGCGGACGGTCAGTCCGCTGTAGAGCTGGCCGAACCGGTCGAGCACGGCCACGCGTAACGGACCAAGGTCCATTCCCGGGCCGGCCGGGAGCGGCTGGGAGAGGAACTCCACCTTCACCGGATGCCTCTGCCGGGGCGTTTCCGTGAGGTTGAGCCCGGCCTTGAGCGCCACGTTATCAATCAGCACGGTGCTGGCGGAAGTCTCCGTTCCCTGGAAGGTGATCGTGTGCAGGCCCGCGCCGACGTTGAACTGGAACAGGAACTTGTCGTAATTTGTGCTGCCCGGCTGGACGTTCCCCACGAGCGTCTGATCGACGAACACGTTGAGCGACTGCGAGCCCGGGAAGAGGCGCGTCTGCGCGGCCACGAGCGACAGCGTGTACGTGCCGCTCCCCAGCGTGACCTTCTGGCTGATGCTGCTGTCTCCCTGCACGAAGCCGACCTGGAGCCCGCCCGGCGCGGGAAGGTTCTTGGTGGTGTAGCGGCTGTTGTTGTCGTAGGCGATCCCGGCGAACCAGGCAGCGCTGGTCTTGCTGTCGGTGAAACTCCAGTCCACTGTGTTCTGCGAGAGCTGGGCACCATGGTTGAAGTTGTCTGACAAACCCAGCACGTTGGCCCACTCGAAGCCGGGATCGCGGACGAGGCCGACGACCGGGCTGCCGAAGGTGTACGCGTAGAACCCGCCGGGCTGCGAGACCAGATTCGGGTTGAGGTTTCCCGTCAGCGCGATCGTGATGGTTCCCGTGGCCGGATCCTGGGAGATCTGCTTCACGAGGACGCCGCTTCCCGGGGCGATCCCCTCGCCGGTGACCTGGAGGTTCTGGATCGGCCCGAGCTTCTGGAGCGTGCTGTAGGCCTCAGCGCTGTTCAGGATGATCGTGTCCGCGGGCTGGCCGGCGCCGAGGACAGTTCCCGTGAAGACGAGCGGGCCGAAGAACGCGAATGAGCCGTTCGTGGAGGCCGCGGTGAGCGGATTGCTGAGAATCAGATTGGAGCCGGCGATCTGCGCGGGGATCTGCCGGAACTGGACCGTGGTTCCGGTCGGCACGCCGGGACCGTTCACAAGCGCTCCGGGCGTGTTCTGGTTGTAATCGAACGAGGCGATCTGCTGGACCACGTCGGGATTCGAGAGCGCGGTCAGCGTGCTCGACCGGATCTGGGCCGTGGCGACGTGCGTGGTCACCACGCCCCAGGGCGAGGTCGCCGTGTACGGGTCCTGGTTCGGCAGGCGGTTGAGACCGCCGATGCTGATGTCGATCTGGTTCGCGCCGCCGCCGTTGACGTTGCCGATGTCGTCATCGAGCGCGAAGGCGTAGGCGCTGAGGCCCAGCTTGTCGTGGATGAACCAGACGAACGGGTCGAGGTTGAAGACGTTGAACGTCTGGCCGCCGGCCGCCAGCGCCGGGTCGGGATACCACTGCTCCGGGTTGGAGTAGAGCGGGCTTGTGAAATCGGGCACGCCGCGGAGCGCGGACTTGCTCAGGTTCGTGAGCGCGACCACGATGTCCTGGTTCAGGTTGGGCATCACGAAGTTGCCGCCGACGATGTTCGCCAGGAGCGGCACCCAGCCGTTCTGACCGCCCGCCGGTACGGTCGTGCTCCACGCGCTCATCACCACGTAGACCGTTTGCGCGAACGCCAGCGCGTACGCCTGCTGCGCGGTCGGAAATGTGAGGTCGAACGTGGGCGTGTTCGCGGGGCTGTAGCCCGCGATCGACGCGAACGAGGGACTGGCGAAGCGGAAGCTGGAGGCGCTCTGGGCGGGCACCTGGCTGAGCTCGATGGTCTTGTGATCCGCGCCGACCGACAGGACCACGGTGCCGGCCGGAACGCCCGCGCCGGTCACGGCCATGCCTGGCACCAGCCCGGTCGCGGAGCTACTGAGCGTGAGGATGCTGCCGGAGAGCGTGCCGGTGAGGTCGGCTGCCGTCGCGGCCACGTTATCCGCGTAGTACTTCGCCCAGGAGTACCAGAGGCTGGCGATGCCGCCGCCGGCGTAGTCTTTCTGAGCCAGCGAGAACGTGTACGACAGCGTGGCCGCGTTCGGCGGCACGGTGGTGTCCAGCTTGACCCCGATGATGTTGCCGTTCTTGTCGCGGTACATGCCCACGGCATTGCCGATCACCTGGTTGCCCACCGAGACAACGTAGGTGAAGCCTTTTTCAATATTCGGCGCGATCAGGTTGTCAAGCGCGTACTGGTTGGCCATGCTGCTGGTGTTCAGCCCCAGGAGGTCTCCGCTGCTGGGGTGGATCGGGTCGCCGCCGATGCCAAGCTGCGACGGCCCTGTGCCTCCGCTCGAGAGCGCGTAGAGCGGTTCATTGAGGGTCGAGCCGTCCGAAAACTTCATGTAGAAATGAATATCGGCCGAGCCGGCGGTGCCGAGCGGGCTTGCCAGGAAGAGGTTCTGTCCCGAAGGGAGCTTGATGTTGCCCGGGTCAATGCTCACGTAGCTCGGGTAGCCCTTGCCGCCGAAGTACGACCCCAGGTCATTGGCATTGCTGCCGCCTGTGGAATTGCTCGCGGTGAAGGCGGCGACGGCCTGCTGAAACGCGGCGAGACTCTGGCTCGAGCCCACCCAGCCGAAAGGCGCCTGGGTCGTCGTGCCGGGAATCTGCACGTTGGCGGCCTCCATGGCGACGGGCATGCTGATGCTGTCCACGAACGAGATATCGTAGTCGGCGGAATCCGTATCGACGCTGGGCAGCAGCGCGCCGAGGAGGTACTGGAAGCCGGTCGTGGGGTTGATCGTGGGGTTGTAGAACGTGCCGCGAAACGTGAACTCGGTGAGCTGGGAAGGCGCGTCGTTGTTCGGCGCCTGGGCGGTCAGGGCATGGTACCACATCACCAGGCCGTTGCTCGTGGGGCTGCCGCCCTGCGTGGTGAGCGGGAACTTGTCCTCGATGGCCCGGGCCGTGGGGCCGAGCGTCTCGCTGCCGACAGCCGTGAAGATGTACTGCCCGGCCGTGGTCTGGGTGGTGTCCGTGCCGGGGAGCGTCACGTAGCCGGGGTGGCTGGAATCGATCGTCACGGTGTAGCCGCCCTGGGGCAGACCGGGCCCGGTGACAATGTACGTCTGGCCGTTCGCGAACAGCCCCGACGCCACGGGCGACTGCCAGGTCGCGGTCGTTGGCTGGTAGCCGTTGGCCGGATCGAAGCTCTGGTAGATGGGCGTGAACTGGAGCTGGTTGGAGCCCTTGCCTGGAATCGACGCGAAGTAGGTGGCTTGAGTGTTCACATCCTGGAAATAAAACGGGGCACCCGGCGACGAGCCGCTGGCGGATCCGCCGTAGGTCGAGAACTGGTCGGCGCCGTCCGTCGAGAAGACGATGCGGCCGGAATCCCAGAAGGCGAGCGGAACGGTGATGGTGATGGAGGAGAGCGGGGGCAGGCCCGCGTAGTCGTTCGTGCCGTCGGTGTAGCCGATGTAGCCGCGGTATTCCTGGTTCGAGGGGTCGAACGGATCAAAGGCCGCCGTGCCGTCATAGGGCGACGGCGCCTGCCGGCTGTTCTCACCCTCCAGGAACGCGTAGATCGTCTGCGTCGGGCTATTGTTGGTGATGGTGAAAGTCTTCTGAAACGCGCCCGTGACCCCGTTGTAGAGCACCTTGTCGATGGAGCTGTTGGTTGAAGGAAACGGGACGGGCGAACTGCTCGTCGATAACAGGCAGCGATCCTCGAGCTGCCAGTCGCCCGCCAGCACCTGCAACCTCCTGGCCCGGCGGGGGCGGGCGGACAACCGGGAACGAGAGCTGGACTTCAGCCTCATGGGCCAGCCTGTTTCTGCCATGGATCGGCTCTTCCCGTTGTTGATCGTCAGATGGTGAATCAAGGCGCCGCGACTCGACTCGCTCCAGGGGGTCAAAGGGACCAACATCTCCTGGTCCCATCATGCCGCTTGCAACGGTCCGATGCGGTCCTGGGCGCTGTCGGAATTGCATGAAGATAGGGAATGCTGGTTGAGGTGGCAAGCAATTTCGATACGGAAATGCATTCGTCTTGATCGGCTCAAAGAGCCAGCCCGTCTTATCCCTGATTCGACAACATCGGACCAAACGTCGGGCCCCCGCCCGTCTGGCTCATCGCCGTGGTTCCCGAACCGCCGAGCGGACTCTTGCTGGGCGTGGGGCTGATGGGCACGATCGTGGCCGCCAGCGCTGTGCGCTGCCGCAAGTGAGCTGATTCCTGGCCGCACGCGACCCGGCACACCGCGCCGGCCAGTTCCCTGGAAACGCCCCGGCATGCGCCGACCGACGTCCCGTCTTCACCAGCCCGCGGGCACGAGCAGGAAGTAGCCCTGGAGCGGATGGAAGCCGAGGCCGGAGACGTCGCGGGGCTGGTACTCGAGGGGTTCGAAGCGGGTCAGCGTCGGGCGCGGTCCCTCGCTCGGGGGCACGTACGTGCGGCCGTGCTGCCGGTACCACCAGGTCAGGCACGCTTTCCGGTCGGCAGGCAGCGGCTCGCCGGTCGCCTGGTTGAGCACCTGAACGATCTGCTGGTTGGCCGCCCGCTGGAGAATCCGCAGCCGCTCAAGCGCCGAGCCACTTCTTCTGCGTTCTCAGCTCCCTCTTCTGGGCCTCCACCTGCAATCGGCCCTGAATGACGGCCTCGATCGCCAGGCCGTTCTGGCGGCACCAGAGGCCAAGGTCGCGATGAGCTTCGGCCGTATCCGGCATCCTCTCCCGCAGCGCTCTGTAGAGGCTGAGCACCGACGGCTTCACCGCCTCGGCCTGCGCCCTGGCATCCGCCGCGGGCGTCGGCGCGGACGCCTTCCCGGCCAGCTCCGCGATCGTGCGGCCAGTGGCATCGAGCACGCTCAGCACGAGGGAACCCACGAGAATCACTGGCCAGCCCATGGAAGGACTCCCCTGGAGCGTATGACTTCACTCACCTGTGGTGCCGCCAGCTACTGTAATGAGCACCCTGTCGCAGGGAAAGCCGACGGCCTCCATGGAGGAAATCCCCTGTCAGCGAGGGCGGGCGTCTCCCAACCTCCGTCGACCCACCGACCGGATCGCCCATACGGGCGAGGTTGGAGGCTGCGCCCGTCTGAACCACGCGCTCACGGACGTGGTCATCAGACTGGCGGACGGGGTCACCGATGCCTCGTGGACGGGGTCACCGATGCCTCATGGACGTGGCCACCGCAGGCTCGGTTCGGCCGGCTCGGTTCGAGGCAGCCCGCGGAGCCGTGACCACGGTCGTCAGGCCGTGGTTCGGACGGGCGCGGCCCCCAACCTCGGGCGTCAGCCCGACCAGCACGATTGATCCGGAGGACTCCAGGAAATTCCGCTCAGCTCAGCCGTTCGCTGATCCCGGCTCGCCAGCCGCGCCGGGACGCGGGACAGGAAGGACGGCCGCGCCGATCCATTCAACGCGTTCGAATGCGGCTCGTTTTCCAGGCGTTCCAGGCGCAGCGCGGCGGAACTGGCGGCTGCTGCACGTTGACTTCGCGCGGCTGCTCGGTTAATTAAGAGGTTACGACAACACTGCTCATGGCGGGCAGTGCCCTTGCTGGCGACGAGAGCCCCACGCACGCTTCCACAAGCGATGCGCGTACGGGGCTGTTTTCATGCCACAAGTTGATCAACATGCGATGAAGCACACGGAGCCAGCCCAGCACCTTCATCGTTCTGGCATGGCGCGTCTCCGAGCACGCAAGGCTGCGTGAGCAGACAGGGGCGAGGTCGCACCCTCGGAAGCAACCATCCGATTCGGGAGGTTTGAATTGAAACGCCAATTCGTCACGGTCGATGGCAACGAGGCCGCCGCCTATGTGGCCCATCAGACCAACGAGGTCATTGCGATCTACCCGATCACTCCCTCTTCGCCCATGGGCGAGTTCGCCGACGCCTGGTCGGCCGTCGGGCAGAAGAACATCTACGGCGTGGTCCCGACGGTCATCGAGATGCAGCACGAGGGGGGCGCGGCGGGCGCCTGCCACGGCGCCCTTCAGGGCGGGGCCTTGACGACGACCTTCACGGCGTCGCAGGGTCTCTTGCTCATGATCCCCAACATGTACAAGATCGCCGGCGAGCTCACCTCGGCGGTCTTCCACATCGCCGCGCGGCACGCTGGCCACGCACTGCCTGTCCATCTTCGGCGACCATAGCGACGTGATGGCGGCGCGAGCGACCGGCTGGTCCATGCTCTGCTCGAACACGGTGCAGGAAGTGCAGGACTTCGCACTCATCTCCCAGGCGGCCACGCTGCGGGCGCGGGTGCCCTTTCTGCACTTCTTCGACGGCTTCCGCACCTCGCACGAGGTGAACAAGATCGAGCAACTGACGGTCGACGACCTGCGGGCCATGATTCCCGACGAACTGGTGAAGGCCCACCGCGAGCGGGCACTCAACCCCGAGCGTCCCATCCTCCGCGGCACCGCCCAGAACCCCGACGTCTTCTTCCAGGCGCGGGAGGCGTGCAACCCGTTCTACCTGGCCGTTCCGGGCATCGTGCAGGAGACGATGAACCGGTTCGCGGCGCTCCTCGGCCGGCAATACCACCTCTTCGATTACGAGGGCCCGGCGGACGCGCAGGACGTGATCATCGCCATGGGCTCGGCCTGCGGGGCGATCGCGGAGACCGTGCAGAAGTTCAACGGTGACGGGCGCAAGCTGGGGCTGCTGAAGGTCCGTCTCTACCGCCCCTTCGACGTGCCCGCCTTCCTGGGGGCGTTGCCGCGAACGGTCCGGCGAATCGCCGTGCTGGACCGCACCAAGGAGCCGGGCGCCATCGGCGAGCCGCTCTACCAGGACGTGGTCACGGCGCTCGCCGAGGGCTGGAGCGAACAGCAGGGCGACACCCCCATGCCCCGGGTCATCGGCGGGCGCTACGGGCTGTCGTCCAAGGAATTCACACCGGCGATGGTGGCCGGCGTTTTCGATGAACTGGCGGAGCCGAAGCCGCGCAAGCATTTCACCGTGGGCATCGTGGACGACGTCACCCACCTGAGCCTGAAGTGGGACCCGTCGTTCAGCACCGAGACGGCCGACACGCACCGGGCCGTGTTCTACGGGCTGGGCAGCGACGGCACGGTGGGCGCCAACAAGAACACGGTAAAGATCATCGGCGAGAACACCCCGCTCTTCGCGCAGGGGTATTTCGTGTACGACTCCAAGAAGTCGGGCTCGGTCACGGTGTCGCACCTGCGGTTCAGCCCCCGCAAGATTGACTCGGCCTACCTCTGCCGCAACGCCAACTTCGTGGCCTGCCACCAGTTCAACTTCCTGGAAAAGATGGACGTCCTCGAGTTCGCCGATCCGGGAGCCACCTTCCTGCTGAACACCCCGTATGGCCCCGATGAGGTCTGGCAGAAGATTCCCATCGAGACCCAGCGGCAGATCATCGACAAGAAGCTCAAGTTTTATGTGATCGACGCCGAGAGCGTGGCCCAGAAGGCGGGCCTGGGCCGCCGCATCAATACGATCATGCAGACCTGCTTCTTCGCCATCTCCGGCGTGCTGCCGCGCGACGAGGCAATCGCCGAGATCAAGCGCACGATCAAGAAGACCTACGGCAAGCGCGGCGAGACCGTGCTCCAGCAGAACTACGCCGGCGTGGACACGGCCATCGCCGAGCTGTTCGAGGTGCAGGTCCCGGCCGCGACCTCCGGTGATCTCCGCCGCTTGGCTCCGGTGCCCGACTACGCCCCGGACTTCGTGAAGCGGGTGACGGCGATGATGATCGAGGGGAAGGGCGACCTCCTGCCGGTGAGTGCCTTGCCGGTGGACGGCACCTTCCCCACCGGGACCGCCCGGTTCGAGAAGCGGAGCATCGCACTGAACATCCCGATCTGGGACGCCGACATCTGCATCCAGTGCGGCCTGTGCGCGCTGGTCTGCCCGCACGCGGCCATTCGCAGCAAGGTCTTTCCGGTGTCGGCCCTGGAGCACAAGCCGGCCGCGTATCATTCAGAGCCCTACAGCGGCAAGGAGTTTCCGGGCTTCCATCTGACGATCCAGGTCGCGCCGGACGACTGCACCGGCTGCGGCGTGTGCGTGGACGTTTGCCCGGCGCAGCAAGGAGATGGTCAAGCACAAGGCGATCAACATGGAGCCGAAGCTCGATCACCTGGCCGCCGAGCGGGCGAACTTCGAGTTCTTCCTGGAGATCCCGGAAATCGACCGCAAGCAGGTGAAGATGGAGGTGGTCAAGGGATCGCAGCTGCTCCAGCCGCTTTTCGAGTATTCGGGTGCCTGCCCCGGCTGCGGGGAAACGCCCTACCTGAAGCTGATGAGCCAGCTCTTCGGCGACCGGGCGATGATCGCCAATGCCACGGGCTGCTCCTCGATCTACGGCGGCAACCTGCCCACCACGCCCTATGCCCAGAACAAGGACGGCAAGGGCCCGACGTGGTGCAACTCGCTGTTCGAGGACAACGCCGAGTTCGGCCTCGGGCTGCGTCTGGCCGTGGACCAGCAGGAACTCTATGCCCGCGAGCTGCTCCGGCGGATGTCTTCCCAGGTGGGCGATGACCTGGTGAGGTCGACCCTGGAGTCGCGCCAGGTGGATGATTCAGAGATCGAGGCGCAGCGGCGCGGGTGGCGGCGCTCGGGCAGAAGCTTGCGCAACTGGGCACGCCCGAGGCGAAGCTGCTGCAAAGCGTGGCCGACGCCCTGATCCGGCGCAGCGTCTGGATCGTGGGCGGCGACGGCTGGGCCTACGACATCGGCTTCGGCGGGCTGGACCACGTGCTGGCATCGGGCCGCGACGTGAACATTCTGGTACTTGATACCGAGGTTTACTCAAATACCGGCGGCCAGGCGTCGAAGTCCACCCCGCGGGCCGCGGTGGCCAAATATGCATCGGGCGGCAAGGTGGTGGGCAAGAAGGACCTGGGAATGATGGCCGTGGACTACGGCAACGTGTACGTGGCCACCGTGGCGATGGGGGCCAACCCGCTGCAAACGCTCAAGGCGTTCCGCGAGGCCGAGGCGTACCGCGGCACCTCGCTGATCATCGCTTACAGCACCTGCATCGCCCACGGCATCGACATGACCACGTCGATGACGCACCAGAAAGAGGCGATCACCTCGGGCTACTGGCCGCTGTACCGCTACGACCCGCGGGCCGCGGTGGACGGTTCCAAGCCCTTCCACCTGGACAGCCGCAAGCCGACCACGGCGTTCAAGGAGTTCGCGCTCAAGGAAGGCCGCTACGCGATGCTGGCCCGAGCCAATCCCGCACAGGCCGAGCGGCTGCTCGATCTGGCCCAGAGAGACATCAACGACCGCTGGCACTTTTACGAGCAGATGGCCGGGATCGAGCGGACGGTCAGTCCAATGGAGGAGGCAGCCCGATGAGCATTTCCCTGCGTACGAAGTACCTGGGTCTGGACCTGAAGAACCCGCTGGTGGCCTCGGCCGGGCCGCTCACCGGCCGTATCGAGTCGCTCATGAAGCTGGAAGAGGCGGGCGCCTCGGCCGTGGTGCTCCCCTCGCTCTTCGAGGAGCAGATCACCCGCGAGGAAGTGGAGATCGCCCTGCTCTACGACTTCAACAATGAAGGGTACGCCGAGGCCCAGTCGTACTTGCCGGAGATGTCCGACTACCACACCGGCCCGGAGAGCTATCTCCGGCTGGTGCGCCAGGCCAAGCAGTCGCTCACCATCCCGGTGATCGGCAGCCTCAACGGCACCTCCAACGGCGGCTGGATCCACTACGGCAAGATGATCGAGGAGGCCGGGGCCGACGCCCTGGAGCTGAACATCTACTACTTGCCCACCGATCCCGAGACCACGGCCCTGGAGGTGGAGAACCGCTACCTGGAGCTGGTCTCCGCGGTCCGTGGCGCGGTCTCCATCCCCCTGGCCGTGAAGATCGGGCCCTTTTTCAGCTCCATTGCCAACATGGCGCGCAAGCTCTTTCAGTCTGGTGCGGACGGGCTGGTGCTGTTCAACCGGTTTCTCCAGCCCGACATCGACCTGGAAAACCTGGCCGTGGAGCCGCGGCTGGTGCTCTCCACCAGCGACGAGCTGCGGCTCCCCCTGCGCTGGATCGCCATCTTGCGGTCGTACTTCGACGAGTCGCTGGCGGCCACCAGCGGCGTGCACACCCCAGAGGACGTGATCAAGCTGCTGCTGGCCGGGGCCGACGTGGCGATGACCACCTCGGCCGTGCTCAAGCAAGGGCCCGGCCTGATCTCGGACCTGCTCGTCGGCCTGCGCACCTGGCTGGAGGAGAAGGAGTACGTCTCGGTGCAGCAGATGAAGGGCTCGATGAGCCAGCGCAACAGCCCCGACCCGACGGCGTTCGAGCGTGCCAACTACGTCAAGACGATCCAGTCCTACAGCTCGCCCCTGGTCTGATGAGAGCGGCCGGTGCGCGCGGCCGCGGCGAGATTCCGGAAGGTTCTCCCCCTGCGGCCGCGCCGTGGTCGTGCTATCGTGAAATGGTCTTCAGCCAGACCTCTTCCGCGACGGACGACCATGAGCCGTGCCATCGAGACTCACCAGTTGACGCGTTACTTCCACGGCGCGCTCGCCGTGCAAGGCATCGACCTCGCCGTCGAGTGCGGCACATTCTACGGCTTCCTGGGCCCCAACGGCGCGGGCAAGTCCACGACCATCAAGATGCTGACCGGGCTGCTCGCCCCCTCCAGCGGCTCCATCCGGGTGCTGGGCCGGAACATGGTGAACCCGCAGGAGGCGCTCGAGGCCAAGCGGCGGATGGGGGTCATTCCGGAGGACCTGGCCCTCTTCGACAATCTGACGGCCCGCGAGTACCTCACCTTCGTTGGCCGCATCCACCTCATGCCGCGACAGGTGATCCGAGACCGCAGCGCCGAGCTGCTGGCGATCCTCGGCCTGGAGAACGAGGAGAAGAAGCTCACGCTCGAGTACTCGCATGGCATGAAGAAGAAGCTCGCCATTGCGGCCGCGCTCCTGCCCAACCCCGACCTGCTCTTCCTGGACGAGCCATTCGAGGGGGTGGACGCGGTGACCTCGCGGGTGATCCGCGACCTGCTGGCTGGCTTCGTCGCCCGGGGCTCGACCGTCTTTCTCACGTCCCACGTGCTGGAGATTGTGGAGCGTCTTTGCACCCACGTGGGAATGATCGTCAAGGGGCAGCTCGTCGAGCAGTGCTCGCTGGAGGAGATCCGTCGCGAGGGCACTCTGGAGGACCGCTTTCTGGAACGCGCGGGCGCCGACCCTGAGGCGACGCGCAAGTTGAACTGGCTGGAGGAAGCCTCGAAATGAACCTCCAGCATCTTCGAAACCTTCATCTGGCTGCGCTGGCGGCTCTCAGTCAACCAGTGGCGGCGCGCGGGCCGGCTGAACGCGGCACTCATGATCATGCTCAGCGTGGCCGCCCTCGCCACGGCCATCCCGCTCTTCGCGGGCTGCCTCTGGTTCGGCCTCCAGGCGATTCCCCGGGCCCTCCCCCTCCACCTGCTGGCAGCCTGGGATGTGCTCCTCCTCAACTTCCTCTGCTTCTGGAGCGCCGGTCTGCTGACGGACCTCCAGCGGTCCGAGCCGCTGGCACTTTCCAGGTTTTTGCACCTGCCGGTCTCCCCGTCCGGGGCGTTCCTGATCAACTTCCTCAGCTCGCTGCTGTCGCTCAGCCTCATCGTCTTTACACCGATCATGCTGGCCTTCGCCCTGGCGCTGGTGATGGTCAAGGGAGCCGTCATGCTCCCCTCGCTGGCGGGGCTGGGGGCCTTTCTGCTCATGATCACCGCGCTCAACTACCAGTTCCGCGGCTGGGTGGCGTCGCTCATGAGCAATCCGCGGACGAAGCGGACCGTCGTCGCGGCCGCGACAGGGCTGTTCATTCTGGTCTTGCAGATTCCCAACCTGGTGAACCTGTACGCACCCTGGCAGCACCACGAGCCGGGCGTCCCGCATGCAGACCCCGCGGAGGTGGTCAAGCTGGTCAAGCGGGTTGAATCCGGCGAGATTGACGTCGTCGAGTTCGAACGGCAGCGGCGGTCGCGTGAGGCCACGGGACTGGAGGCGGAGCGCCTGGCAAACGAGCAGACGATCGAGCGTTATGCGCGGATCGCCCGGGTGGTGAACATGGTGCTGCCGGTCGGCTGGCTGCCCCTGGGTGTCATGGATGCCTCTGAGGGAAACGTGCTGCCCTCGGTGCTTGGCTTCGCGGGCATGGGGCTGATTGGAGTGGTCAGCCTGCGCCGGGCTTACCTGGGAACGATGCAGCTCTACAAGGGGGGGCCAACCAACGAGAAGCCGCCGCCGGCGCAGGTGGGTGCCACGGAGCCTGTCCGGATAGCGGCTACTTCGCCGGCCACGTCCCGGCCGGGCCGGCTGATACTCGAGGCCCGGCTTCCAGGGCTATCCGAGCCGGTCTCGGCGATCGCCCTGGCAGGTTTTCGCTCCCTGGTGCGTGCCCCGGAAGCGAAGATGATGCTCCTGGGCTCGCTGATCATGGTCGCCGTCTTCGGCTCGATGGTGATGCGGAACGGGTCGCAGTCTCCGCTCTGGAGCCGTCCCCTGGCCGGGATCGGCGCGATGCTCCTGGTGCTCTTCTCGTTGACCAACGTCATGGCCAACCAGTTCGGCCTCGACCGCGACGGCTTCAAGGTATTCGTGCTCAGCGCGGCGCGGCGGCGCGACATCCTGATGGGGAAGAACCTGGCCCTCGCACCACTGGCGTTCGGGGTCGCATTCGCGCTGCTGCTGCTCGTGCAGGTGTTCCGTCCCATGCGGCTGGATCACCTGCTGGCCATGCCAGCCCAGTACGTCTCCATGTATCTTCTCTGCTGCATCATCACCAACATGATGTCGATCTTCGCCCCGGTTCACGTCCCCTCCGGGTCGCTCCGGCCCGCCCAGCCAACCTTGAGCACAGCCCTGCTCCAGATGTTGACGTTGATGGTGCTCTTCCCGGCGGTCCAGTCGCTGACCTTGCTCCCGCTCGGGGCGGAATACCTTCTGGACCTGACCGGGCAAACTCCAAGGCTGCCTCTCTGCCTTGTACTGACCCTGGTGCAGTGCGCGGTCGTTGCGACAGTTTACGCGTGGGTGCTCGGCTGGCAGGGAGGCCTGCTGCACCAGCGGGAGCAGACGATCCTCGAGCGTGTCACCGCCCGGGCGGAGTAAGGCTCCGTTCAATACCCCTACGAGAGGACGCCATGATGAGCAAGGAACAGTCCGATGGCTCACCGCTCGCTGATCCTCCAGCGATAGGCCCGCACCCGGCTCGGCTGATGGTCCATGGATGCGCCTGGGGGCTGCTTCTCGTGACGCTCCGCTTCGGAGTCCCCAGGGTCGAGGCGATCCTCAAGGACTTCGGCATCCCGCTGCCTCGAGCGACGATTGGCCTGATCGAGGCGTCTCATGCGCTGGTCCGGCCAGGTACGTCGCTTGCGGGTCTCACGCTGGTGCTGGCGCTTGTTCTGGCCTGCGACACCCTCATGCTTCAGATGCTGCGCGGCCATGAGGGAGCCGCGCGGGCGTGGTCGATCTTCATGCTCGCAACCCCGCTGTGCCTGATCGTCCTGATCATCGTGGCGTTTGGCCTTCCCTTTTTCACCATCATGACGAGGCTTAGCGGTTGACCTGCCGCGCGACAGCCGGAGACAGTGTGGAGGGAAATGACAACGAGCTCACTCACGACGGGAAACGCCATTGCCACGCGTCCCGATCACCAACCTTGACGACCCCCGGATCGCGGTCTATCGCGCACTCAAGGCCACGAACCAGACACGCGGACTGGATCAATTCGTGGTCGAGGGCGAGAAGCTGGTGGAGCGGCTGGCGGCAAGCCGCTTTCCTCTCGTCTCCGTCCTGGCGACGGACCGCTACCTGGTCCGGAACAGTGTGGCGCTGGCGGCGGACGTGCCGGTGTATGTGGTCCCACACGAGCAGGTGCACGAACTGGTGGGCTTTCCGTTCCACCGTGGCGTTCTCGGCTGCGGGCAGCGGGTGGCCTGGCCCGCGCTGGAGGAGATGCTGCTGCCTGACCACGGCTCGTGCACGCTGGTTCTATGCCCGCGGTTGAGCAACCCCGAGAATCTCGGCTCGATCGCCCGCCTTGGCGACGTCTTCGGAATCGACGCCATCGTGGCCGGGCCAAGCTGTCCGGATCCGCTGTCGCGAAGGGTGCTCCGCGTGTCGATGGGCTCGGCGCTGCGGGTTCCGGTGCTTGTGGCCGGGCAGCCACTGGAGACAGCCGACTGGCTGGTCTCCCGTGGCGTGGAGCTCTGGGCCGCCGTGGCCGACCCGGCCGCGCAGGCCTTCGAGCGGTTATCGCGGCCCGCCCGGCTGGGGCTGGTTCTGGGCGACGAGGACCAGGGCGTCGATGCCGGGTGGCTCGAGCGCTGCGGACGGTCCATAACGATCCCGATGCGTCCCGGTGCCGGCTCGCTGAACGTGGCCGTAGCCGCGGGGATCTTGCTTTACCATCTCACGAAGCCGGCCAGGGAGGTCGGCTCTGGCTGATCGCCGGGGCAAGGCGGGCGCAGGGCCGGACCGGGCCGGGGCGTGTTCCCGGCCAGATGGAGATCTCATTCTGGATCGACGTCGCCAAGTTCCCCCTGGAGATGTTTGCGGATGAGCTGAAGCTTGATCTCGACGGAACGGAGCGTCCTGCCGATCATGCACGCGATCTCGGCGTTGGTGAATCCCTCGAGCTTCCACAACACGATCTGGCGGAGCGGATCGGGCAGAAGCTTGAGCAGGCGCTGAACTTCCTCCACGACGGCGACTTTTTCTTGCGGATCGGGTTGCGAGCGATCGACGCGCTCGAGCATCCAGCGAGGGAAATGGGGATCGCTCACGTCTCCCCAGGGGTCGCAGCGTTCGCGGCGGACGTCGCGCCGGTCGGCCATGTGCTTGTGGGCGGTATTGATGACCTTGCACATCGTGATCCGCACCAGCAGCTTCCAGAGCTCCTCGCGGCTCGCCGGCGGTGACTTCCCGGTCGTCTGACCGTGGCAGAAGCTCGCGAACATGCTTTGCAGGACGTCCTGCTCGTCCTCGCGGCGGAGGATACGGTTGTCGAGATGGCGGCGGACCAGGTTCTTGAGCCTGGGGGAAAAGCGTTCCCAGATCACCCGGGCCGCCTCGTCGCGCATGCGGGCATCCGGTGACCTGAGCTCATGCACATACCGCGTCAGCGATCCGATCGAATTCATCGACTGGCACTCCGGATCGGCGACAGGACTCGCTTCAAAAGGAACCCGATCTGACCGAAAGAATAGCAGTAGAAACGGGTCAACGCCAACAAAAACCGCTCGCGCGGGCAATTTAGCGGTTCGAGACGCAGGGATAGGCGACGTCCGGGCTTCGTGAAAGGGAGCGGGACAACTCCATCGGGGCTTCCGCCTACCCGAGCTTGATCCTGCCTTTCACAGTGGCAGCCGATTTGAGAACGCTGATTCGTTTTCCGGCCGAAACGCATACAATAGAGAAGCGAAGTCGCGCTCCGCCGCACGTTTCCGAGCGCTCGCGGGAGTTTGCAACGATCTCGGTGCGGCGCTGCATTCGAAGCGGGAAGCCAGCCGTCATGGAACCTGATCAAAGCATTGTGCCATTTCTTCAGGTGGCCTCGGGTCCACACTGCGGCCGCGTGTACAAGGTTGATCGCGACGTGCTGATCATCGGCCGCAATCCGGACTGCGATCTGGTGCTCGAGCCGAAATCCGTCTCGCGCAAGCACGCGGCGATCGTGCACCGCAACGGCGAGTACGTGATGAAGGACATCGGCAGCACGCGGGGCACCTACGTGGATGGTCTGCGGCTCACCCAGCCCGTGGTGCTGCGCAACGGCAACGTCATTCAGATTGGCGATGTTCAGTTCGTGTTCAAGGCTCAGTCAGTTCAGATCCAGGATGGGGAACAGGATCAATCCACCGTATTCGCCTCGATCGACATGACCACCCCGAGCGATCGTTACTTGCCGGTGGTCAAGCCCGAGGTGAAGCTGCGCGCCATGCACCGGATCACGCAGGCGTTCGGCAGCACGCTGGTGCTGGGCGAGATCCTCGAAAAAGTGTTGACCACGCTCTTCGAGATCTTTCCCTCGGCGGAGCGGGGGTTCGTGCTGCTGGAGGATCGCGAGCGCCAGACGCTCACTCCCGAGGCCGTGCATACACGAAGCGGTCCGGCGGGCAATCTGAAGATCTCCAAGTCAATCCTCCAGCGCGTGCTCAAGAACGGCCAGGCGGTCCTGAGCAAGGATCTGCCGGGGGAGTTCCCGAACAGCGACAGCATCTCGGAAAGCCATATCCGCTCGCTCATGTGCGTGCCGATCCAGGACCAGAAGCAGCGCTCCATCGGGCTCATCCAGATCGACACGCGGGACGGGCGCGCCCGCTTCGAACAGGAAGACCTCGACGTCTTGGTCTCGGTGGCGCATCAGGTCAGCGTGGCCGTCCAGAACGCCAAGCTCCACCGCGAGGCGATCAAGCAGAGCGAGATGGAGCGCGAGCTCCAGGTGGCACGCCAGGTCATGCAGGCCTTGCTCCCCGAGCGGCCGACCGGAGTGCCGGGCTACGAATTCTGGGACTGTTACGAGCCCGCCCGGCACGTGGGAGGCGATTACTACGGATTCATCCCACTGGGCGACACACTCCATACCGACAGCAAATCGGCGCGGAAATGGGCCATCGCGGTGGGCGACGTGGTGGGCAAGGGGCTGCCTGCTGCACTCGTGACCGCCAAGCTCTCCGCCGAGATCCGCCTTTTCTTGCAAGGCCAGAGCGACCCTGCGCAGGTGGTCACGCGGCTCAACAACCAGCTCTGGGAAAACGGCGTGCTGGACATGTACATCACGTTTCTGCTGGCCATGCTCGACCTTTCCGAGCACCGACTGCTGCTCTGCAACGCCGGACACCCTGCTCCCCTGATCCACCGCCGGGACGGCCGCGTCGAGGAGTTCGGCAAGGAGGGATCGGGGCTTCCCCTGGCCATCCAGGGAGACTGGCAATACGAGACGGTCGAGACCACTCTGGATCCCGGAGACGTGGTCATCTTCTATACTGACGGTGTGACCGACGCCCTCAACCCGCAAGGCGACCGGCTCGGCGAGGCGGCGCTGCGGACCATGCTGGCAAGCGCGCCCGCCGGACCCTCCGCCACCGGCGAGATGCTCTTCCAGAACGTGCAGAACCACGCCGCCGGCCGCAGCCAGTTCGACGACATCACCCTTGTGGCGTTCGGCCGGAAATAAGCAAGGACGGGCCCAGAAGTCTCGGCCCTATCATGAGAGTGGCCCGCGCCTGCTGGCCATGCGGGCCGCACGCACCGCCTGAACCGGATGTCCGACCAGAGGACGGCCGGCGCGACGAACGTTAAAGACGAAGCGGCCAAACCTATGGCTCGGTTGCCATCCCGCCCGGTCACGGTGAAGGGCCTCGAAATGCTGCCAGCCCTGGCCGTCGGTGCCCGCTTACTCCCCCCTGACCCCCGGCTTCTCCATCTCAGCGTGATCCATGACAATTCAACACCCACGACGGTCGCCGGTTGACAGGGTGCAGGAAATCTGCCCAAAGTACCTGTGATCGAGCCTGAGCTCCCTGTCAGGCGTCTTCGGCGTGATGTTTCGTACCTGACTCGCCGCCGTCAATTCGAGGCTCCCGGACCTTGATCCGTCACCGCGCGAATCAGCTCCTGCTGGCCACGATCTTGAGCCTCTATGGTGTCATGACCCTGGTAGGCCCGGCGCTGCACGCGCTGCCCGGCTTCAGCCATTGCTCGTCTGCGCTGAGTACGGACGCTGGCAAGGCGCCCGCTGGCGCCGACCAGGAAAACGCCGCGACCGACAACTGCCCGATCTGCCACTTCCACGCTCAAGGACAGCTCATCGCTGATCCCGCTGCTTGCTGCTGCATCGATGTGGTCCGCATTCGTCCTACAACAGTTTCAACTCTCGCCTTTCCTGCGGACGTCGAGCGTCCCTCCTTCCCCCGCGCCCCACCCCTTGCCTGAGGTTGCCACCACCCGCCCGCAAGAGCGCCCCGAGCGACTGAGTTCGCACCGTTCCCGGTGAGTCACTCGCAACGCCTCGGGAAGTGAAAGCCAGGCGCGTGGGACGGGACCATCCCGCCGCCCAACCCGGCCACTGCGTCGACAGGACGCGGTATGGCCGGTCATGTGTCCGCACTCGGGTTCTGTGCGGTGCCTGCACCCTGTGCCCTCGAGCGGCACGTGGGCAGACCGCTTCAACGTCGAGCTGCGCGAGCTTCCCAGGTGTCGCTTGGTGGGGATGCTTTGAGCGCAACTCTGTTTTCCCGTTACGACCTGTTGAATCCACCTCACACGAAGGAGCAGACCATGGATCGTCGCGATTTGTTGGGCGTCATCGGGGCGGGAGCCGTCGGCCTGATCGCCGCGTCGGGGCGTGAAGCCCGTGCCCAGCATCCTCACCACCACGACATATACCACGGCGAATGTCTGAAGGCGTGCGCCGCATGCGCCACGATCTGCAACGAGACCTTCCATCACTGCTTCGAGAAGGTCAAGGACGGCCACGCCGATCACCACGTGATCGCGGTTCTGGCGATCGACTGCCAGGAATTCTGCGGCCTGACCTCAGAGCTCATGGCCCGCGAGAGCCCACTGATGTCGATCGCATGCCTGGCCAACGCCGACGCGTGCAAGACGTGCGCGGCCGAGTGCTCCAAGCACGAGGATCCGCAGATGAAAGAATGTGCCGCCGCGTGCAACGCATGCGAGGCGGCTTGTCGCGCAATGGCCAAGGCGATCGGCGAAGGTTCGGCCAAGGCCGAGGAGCCAAGCAAGTAAGCCCATGGGCGCGTGCCGATGGACCCGTCATCCCAAGGTTCCCGTCGGCCTGCTGCGCTGAGCCAGCTCGGCTGGCTGGCGACCCGGGGAGATCCTGACGCAGGGCTTTCTCCCAGGCCTGCCCCCATACATTCGCTCGATGAGGGCGCCATCTGGCTCGGCTGGCCCACCTGCGACCGTGGCGCCCCCGTGGTCTGTTCCTGCATCCTCCGGGATTTGTGGAATTCTTCGGCATCGTCTTCGTGACCACGCTGGGGCTCATCTGGCCCTGGCGGATTCTGCGCGGCCTGGACGGCACGCTCCGTTTCGATCGGTCGAGATGCCGCTCCTTTATGAGAACATGATACCCAGTAATGAGGTCGAGATGCCTCCACGACCATCGTTGACACGGCGTGCGATGCTTACTGGCTCACTGGGCCTCTTTCTGGCGGGATGCGGAACCACACCAGAAGCCCATCCGATCGCGAACGACGAGCGGGGGCTCAGGGAGCTGGGCCAGGTCTACGGCTACTTTGCCAGGAAGAAGAAACGGGGACCACATGACCTCAAGGAACTCGGCATCAAGGGGCAGAATTATCCCATCGCCGTGGAGATGATCAAGTCGGGCGATCTCATCGTACAGTGGGGCGCCCCGGTCTCCGCCGAGGGGGAATCTGAAAACACAATCCTGGCTTACACGAAGTCGGTGCCCGAGGAGGGTGGCAATGTTCTGATGCAGGACTGCACGACGGTCAAGAAGATGACTCCGGACGAGTTCAAGGCTGCCGCGAAGGCAAGCCGCCGCTGACGGGCACGCCGCATTCCACGGCCATGATCGACACACCCGCGCGCAGTGCTCCTGACGGCTTGATTCCGACCCTGCGATCCGCTGGCATGCCTCGACACTCTGCCCGGGCGCTGGCCGCTCGTGAACCGCCACGCCCGTGAGGTGCGCTTCGACATGGAAAACGGCGCGGGCACGCCCAGCCGCTGGAACACCCTCCGCGTGTGACGCGTGTTGGACTGGTATTGAAACGAGACTGACGAAAGGCCGCCAGACGGCGACCGGAATGACTCGAGCAGGGCACGTTCCCTGGACCGACGACTGCTCAGCCCTGGTGGTCTTCGAGCTTGTCCGTCAACGGGACGGCTTCCATCGGAGCCACGCCGAGCTCGCGGGCCAGCCCATCGGCGACCGATCGGAAGGAGGCCGCCTGGGATCCCCCCAGCTCCGCCATCAGGCGATGACACTCCATGACATGCCGGCCCCGGTCGACAGTGGAGAGCATCGGGCCAGTCAGTACGAAGCTCTCGCCAATCGGCGCCGGACAGACGTCGGTCACATCCAGCACTTCGTTGAGATGAGTCGGGGCCAGAAGCTTCCGGCTCTTGTCGTTCGGCGCCGCCACGATAAAACAGTGAGGCACCGTCCGGTTATACTTGCGGTGCAGGCCCGCCAGGCAACCCAGGAACGTGCTGTCCAGATAGTCGCACTCGGACAGGTCGACGACGACAGTGCCGGTCCTGAACTGAGCCTCAAGCCACTGGACCGCGAATTCATGGAGGGAAGGGCTCTGGCCCAGTGTACCGTGACCCTCCACCTGGACGAGGACGCCCGAGGCCGTGCGTCTGACTCGGAGCGTGGATCCGGCCGCGTTGACTCTCATGGCCCTCCCTTCATCGCTCTGGACGACCGCAACCCGATTCATCAATTACCATCGCTCTTCGCCCGCTTCATCCATCAGGATTGTTTCGCAAACCTCCTGTGTCCAGAGGCAGGGCAACTTGTGAGTGAGAATAGTGCGCTCAGGCGTCGTTCGAAACACACTGACCCAGCCGCTGGCAGGCACCGCTGGCCTCATGTAGGATCAGGTTTCCCCCTTGCCGCTTTGCAGCGCGTCGCCCTGGGGAAGCGCGTCATGGAGCGCTCTTGTCGATCTGCCCGACAAACGCCGCGAAACCCTGCTGCACCTCCCGTACCAGGCCAGAAAACGGAGAGTCTCACAATGGTCGATCTCAACACCTTCTGCTGGAACGAGCTGAACGCAAAGAACGCTGCGGCATGCAAGGAGTTTTACGGTGCCGTCTTCGGCTGGGCCGCGCAAGACCAGGAGGCGGGGGGGATGATCTACACGATTTTCAAGAAGGGCGAGACGCAGGTGGCGGGAATGCTCCAGATGACCGCGGAGTGGGGAGGCACGAAGCCGCACTGGATGCCCTATATCGCCGTCGATGATTGTGACGCCGGTGCAGCGAAGATCACCGAGCACGGTGGCAAGGTCTGTGTGCCGCCGACAGACATCTCCGTGGGACGCTTCGCCGTTGTGCAGGATCCCGATGGGGCCTTTTTCTCGATCATTCGCTTGAAGTCGTGAGCGATCGCCGGGTTACCCCTCGGCCTCAACCAGGGCCCGTTCCGTGCCCGAGGTGCCGGGTTCGACAGATTGCGAGACCGGAGATGCTCGACTGGGAATGGCTGATCGGCGATGCCGTCATCGCGGCGCTCTTGCCTGCCTCCTACGCGGGCTATCGCAAGCCCATCGTTGCAGGTCTCCGCCTGTTCCTGAGCCGTCTGCCCGCGCCGGATGTCGCCCAGATTCTTGCCGACCAGGCCGCATTGCCGGTGGGCGCATCGGCCGAGCAACGGCTCGTCGCGCTCGCCGAGCGCTGCCCCGCGCTGCACAAGCTGGGGCAGATCCTCGCCCGCGACCGGCGCCTGGCCCCGGAGCTGAGACATCACCTGCAACGGCTCGAGTCGCTGCCGGCCGTCACCCCGATGGCGATCATCCAGCAGGTGCTGGACAGCGAGCTCGGCCCGCTCGATCGCCTGGGCATCGTGCTCGAGCCAGCCGCGCTGGCAGAGGCCAGCGTGGCTGTCGTGGTGCCGTTCCAGTACAACGACCATAGCCGGTACGACGGCGGTTGCCGGCACGACCTTCCGCGGCGTGGCGTGTTCAAGCTTCTCAAGCCCGGCATCGAGGAGCGGCTGCACCTGGAGCTGGAGATCCTCCGCGAGGTCGGCTGCCTGCTGGACGACCGCTGCCATGCCTTCGGCATTCCCGAACTCGCGTACCGGGACGTGTTCGACCAGGTCCGGGAGAAGCTGGCGACCGAGATTCAGCTCCGCGAGGAGCAGCGAAACCTGGAGCAGGCCGCGCTCAACTATGCCAGTGAGCCGGAGGTGTGCATACCGCGGCTGTACCCTTTCTGCACCAGCCGTGTCACGGCGATGGAGCGGATCGACGGCCAGAAAGTGACCGAGCCCGGCGAGCTTGACCGCTGGGATCGCAGGCGCCTTGCCGAGCTGATCGTCGAGGCTTTGATCGCGGGGCCGATCTGGTCGCCGGCGCCCCGGGCAACGTTTCATGCCGATCCTCATGCCGGCAACCTGTTCGCAACGCCCGAAGGGCGGCTGGCGATCCTGGACTGGAGCCTGACCGGAAATCTCGGCGAGAGCGAACGGGTGGCGATGACGCAACTGATCCTGGGCGGCCTCAGCCTGAACTCTGGCCAGGTGCGCCAGGGGCTGCTCGATCTGGCCGCAGATCGGCAGAGCCAGCTGGACCATGAGGCACTCAACCTCGTGATCGCGGACTGGCTGAGAGAGGTCCGCAAAGGCACCTTCCCGGGGTTCTCCTGGCTCATGGGCATGCTTGATGACGCCGTCCTGCGAGCGCGGCTGCGCACCAGCGGCGACCTGATCCTCTTCAGGAAGAGCCTGTTGACCCTGGACGGCGTTCTGACCGACGTGTCGTCGGACGTACGGGTGGACCAGTTGCTCCCCGCTCTCTTCCTCCGCAGGCTGATCGGCGAGTGGCCGCAGCGCCTGCTGGCCTCGCCGCTCAGCCGCCAGTTCGAGACCCGGCTGTCCAGCGAGGATATTGCTCTGCTCCTGGTGCGGCTGCCATCCACCCCGGTCCGCGCCTGGCTTGAAAACGCCCTGGAGCTGCTGGTCCACCCCGAGGCTTGCAGCACGACGGCGAAGCCATGATCCGGTCGCTTTCACCGGACCCCACGGACTTTGCTCTCACCAGAAGAGCCGGAACCTTCGCGTGTGAGAGGGATCGACGGCCGATTTCAGCGGCATAACCAGCGCGGTGCTGATCTTCAGATCGGCCCCGCTGCCGGTGGAGAACGACCGCTGGGGCAAGCGCATCGGCTCGCCGTCCAGATCGTCGTCGAGTGTGCAGAGTGGCAGATGTGTCTGGAGCACCAGCCGTTGCACACCCAGGAAAAAAAGCATGAAAGGAAACGGGGCGTCCGCCTGTGCGCGGCAGCTCAGGCCGACCCAGGAATGCTGGTAGGGGACATGGGCCTGGTAGACCAGAGAGCCCGAGTTGTCGAACAGACTGCGATCGAAGTCGTGGTCTGGGTTGCTCACCCATTCGATGGTGTCGGTGAAGTGTCCCACGTGCTGTTCCGGCATGATCGAGAGCGCCATGCGCACGAGCGCCTTGTAAGCCGCGACCGGAATGGCCGTCGGGAGCCGCAATTCGCGGAACGAACCCTGCCCGCTACGGAGCGGATCGAGTGCCTCCCAGAACCGCAGAAGCTCCGTGTCGGTCGTGTCGGCGAAGTGCGTGGCACACTCATCGCAAAGCTCGCGCGTGAAGAGGGAGCTGTTGCCGATCTCCTGGGGGACCACGGGGCGGAGGAAGGAGAATGCCGCGCGGGGCGGAGACTGCTCGCAGAACCGGCAATGCGGGCGGCGAACGTCGCCGATGATGCGCTCGACCTGCTCGTTCAGCGCGAACTCGACGATGGGCTGATAATTGAGATCGAACAGGGTATCCATCTCGGCTGCGATCCAGTCGTCGCGGTCCGATCCGTGAAACCGGCCCCGGCGCTCCCAGCGCTCGTAGGCCGCTCGTTCGATCTGTTCCTGTGAAGGAACCATCATAGCCGTCCTGAAGTCCATGGAGATCGAGGACCGCGCCTGCCGCCGTGACGATTCTCCACCATCAACCACATCGTAATCGAGCCGCGGCTCACGAGGAAGATTGCGGTAGACCGCGTGCGTCTGCTCCATGGATCTGCTCGGCGACGCGTTTCAGGACGGCGGTCAGTCCCTGCTCGCGGTCGTAGAACGGGCGGGCCAGCGCCGGGCAGGCTCGCGCAGCGTTTCGTAGTGCTCGCGGCTGGAAAGCAGGCTTAAAACGGCCTCGACGTGGCTGTCCACATCGTTGGTCCGGGCCTCGGCGCACGCGGGTCGAAGCACCTCCAGGGCCGGGACCACGGGGTTGGTGACCAGCGGGCGGCCCGCCAGGATGGCCTCGGCCGCCGTCATTTCCAGCCCGGCAATGAAGCTGCTGCGGGTGGGAACAATCGAGGCATGACTCCGGGCATAAATCTTGATCAGGTCCTCCAGCGAGGTCCAGCCGTGCAGCGTGACGATGGACTCCAGCCCCATCGCCGCCCGCCGACGTTGCATCTCGTCCAGGTCCGGGCCCGATCCGCAGATCTCCCAGCGCACCTGACCTGGGGCGGTGGCCTCGATCTTCCTGGCCATTTCCAGGATGTCGAAGACCCCCTTGTCCCGGTTCACCCGCCCCAGGAACATCATCCGGAACGGGCGCTCCTCAAAGGGCGGCGGGGGCAGGATCTGCGCGAAGTATTCGGGACGGAACTGGGCGCGGATCTGGTACAGCGGGGGATGCCGCTTGCCCGCCAGTTGCTCCACCTGGCGGACGCATTCCGGGGAAACGCCAATCACTGCCGAAGCGGCGTGCCGGTAGAACCAGGCGTCAAGGCGGCAGATGAGCCGCGAAATGCGGCGGCGGGGAGGGAACCCGTGCGGCCAGATCGTGTTGTGCAGGACCGGCACCACGGGAATGCCGAAGAGCCGGAACAGTGCAGTCACGAAATAGTGGGTGGTTCCCGAGTCGATCACCGCCAGGTTGGCCCCAAATCGCAGGGCCGTCACCAGCAGGCCCAGCCCGTAGAGCACCTCGCCGAGGTGGTACAACCCCCCGCCGGCTCCCCGAAACGGCTTGGGACGCTGCTCGATCGTGAACTCGCCATCCCTGAGGATGCGCTTCTCTGAATGGTAGCCGACGATATAAGCCGCGGCACCCAGGTCCTGGCAGAACTGCTCGAACTGGCTGGAAAAGGTGATCGTCACCTCGCTGGGGAAATGCTCGTGCCGCTTCCAGTACTCGTGTGCCTCGATGATTCGGCCCAGACCCGCTGTGTGGAAGACTCTCAAGCTCATGGTGACGTTGTCGCAGACTCCCTGGAGTGTTCCGAAGCGAGAGATGCGCTTCGTTCGATTTGCCGGCTCTTCAGTAACTTGATCCGCCCAGACCGAGGTTGACGGCGCCCTTGGCGCCAGCGGCGTCGCCGAGGACATCCGGTTATAAGGGGTGGCCGGTCCGCGGGCAAGGGCACAGGAAGCACACCGCCAGCCTCCGGGCGAAGTGGACCCGTGCAACCCGGGATCATGAGGTGTGAGTCATGAGGTTCCGGCCCGTGCTGCCCAGACGGCGAAAGGAAGAAACATCCCCCCTTCAAGCAGGGCCTGAGCCCTCCAGGCAATTCTGGGAGAATATAACGCTTGCGCGATCAGCCATTGATTGGTGTATCTGCCTCTCCGTGATTCCAGACTCTATTTCCGCGGAGAGTTTTCGATGACGGACGTCCAACGTATCTGCTTCGATCATGTCGCTTTAGTGTGCGCTGGCCCTGGCTGCTGCCTCCCTCTTGCTCTTTGATTCCTGGGCAACTGCTCGATTGATCGCACATTGAGGATGAATGCCCGCCAGCGAATAAACGGCTTGACGGCAGACGGAACAGCGTTTCCTTTCGGAATCAAAGATCGGCGTGTGGCGGTACTTGGGAAACATCAGAGCCTCTTGGTATGTGATCAAGCTGGCGGGAGCTTCGATGATGGAGCCCAGACGGTCCTGCTCTTCACCAGGTTCGTGCAGCAGACATCAAAGACAAAGGGCTTTTGTGGCTGCTCTGTCGAATCCCGACCAGCGCGCCCTGCTAGCCCCTCGCAAAAAAGCCACGGGACTTCACGACACGCTTGATGATATTGCTGGGAGAATCGCTTTGACCGAGTGGTTTCCAGGAGACTCGAAAGAGGGCTTCCCCGGAGACGGGATCAGTTGCTACCAGGTCAGTGACCTCGGTGAGCGAGACACACACCGAATCCCCACACTTGACGTAAGAGGGCTCTTGGCCAGCCTGTGAGTAAGCGAGGTCGAAGTGGATGGAATCGCCAGCAGAAAGCGTTCTTGCACGAGGCATCGGGAGAATTGCGTTGCAGATCCGACCTCTCTCAACATCCCTTATCTTTTGTTCGCTGGCAGGGTAACTGTTCACTTGAGACTCCGGACCATGAATGGTGTTTCAATCAACTGCCTGTTGATGGTTCCCGGAAGGTGACTTCAGCAGGAGTGGACGGCGGGATAGCACGGGACTCATTCCGCCTGCTCCTGGCCAGTCAGGATGATTGATTCGGATTCCTCCCATCCTCATGGTCGGCAGGCGAGAGACCACAAAGACGGTGAGCCAACCGAGAGTCCCGAATCATCGGCAGTATCGGAGGGATCGAGGGACCGCACGATTGATCCCCTCGAAACCCAACGAGATGGTGGACGATCAATAACTCCGACCGTCACCGCCTCCATAACCATCACCACCAGTACGGGCACTCCCGTCAAGGCGACCGCCAGCGAAGCCTCTGGTTCGGGCTACTCGTGGCTTCGCTTCGTCCACCGTGAGACGACGCCCCTCGTGATCCTGATCATGGAGCCCCTGGATCGCCGCTTGAGCTTGGGCGTCGGTGTCCATCTCGACGAAGCCGAACCCCTTGCTGTGACCCGTGTCTCGATCTGAGATGACCTGGTGCTCTGCACGGTGCCAAACGGAGTGAACCACCCTTGTAGATCGGAGGAAGTGGCGGAATAGGTCAAGTTCCCAACATACAATTTCTTTCCCACGAGATTCTCCTTGTGGCAAGGTTTTCGACCCCATGAATGCTTTCGGGGTCGAGAAGAAAGGGGCACGCAATGGAGCCCTGAAGGTGGGAAAGGCGAGAGGGGGAAGCAAAGAGCGATTCGATGAGAACCGAAGGTGTCCACTCAGTCGTCAGACCAACCTATTGAAGTATAACAATACTGCATACAAAATGAAATGAGTAACCGGGCAAAAATCTCGGAATGCCAAGAATCGCCCGCTTGATCTGACCTTCCTGACCGATGGATGCGGTTCCTCGTCGTTTTTCGCGCGGCCACCGGTGCCTGATGTTCGTCGCCCACTGACACGTGGACAGCAATTCTGCAGACAAGGCAGGGCAACTCATTGCACTCTAAAAATCTTCCTGATATATTGATAAATTGAGATTAATCGTTCAGGTGGGCATCGAATGAATGTCATGGATGCCCTCCAACCCGAGGAACCATAGAATGACCGCACCCGTCGTTTCCAAGCAACAGAAGGACCTCAAGCAATGGGTCAAGCTCCGTGAAAAACGCACCGCCGCCGTTGCCGCCAAGCCCCTCAAGCACGGCAAGAAGTCCGGCACGTAAACGCCCGTTTGATCCCTCTGGCTTGTGGGCGGCGCATTCCCTAACCTTGGCAGCTGTCTCATCTCCCAAGGGAGAAGCTCGGGGAGAATGTAACGGCATTCTCCTCGGGCACTATCAAGAGGCGAACCAGACGGTCGCTCGTTAGTCAAAGGTTCTGGATGATCTCAGGGAAACCGCAGTCTTGGTTCAGCCGGAAATGGAAAAACGTCCCAGCCGAGTTATACGACAACTCGGAAGGAGTTTCACCATGCGAAAGCCCCGCAAGAACTGTGCCGCCTGTCGGGAAGGTCCCCATCCTCCGGCCTCACCTGATCGACCGCGGCGCCGTTTCCGACCTCTGCGACGAGCACCAGCTGTTGCCCACGTTGTTCGACCTCTTGCAGAAGCCTTTCTTCGAAGGGGCACGGCAGCCTTCGAGCGCAAGAACGGACCTTGTGAGAGCCAGCACCTCCGCACGATCGCAACCCTCCGCGACAAGCTCCAGCGCAAGAACGAAGTCGTCGCCGAGCTGATCTACGAACACATCCAGCTTAGAAAGAGCCTGGGGAGCTCTAACCACGGCATGGGTTCTCCACGATAATACCCGCGACGGCATCGTTGATTTCGTCAGGCGATGGTCACAGCGAACCGGGATCCCCGTCGCCAGGTTCATCACCTGGCTGGGGATCGCAGCCAGCAAGTTCCAGAACTGGAAGACTCGCTATGGACTGGCCAACGAGCACAAGGCCTTGGTTCCACGCGGTTGGTGGCTGAAACCGTGGGAAAAGCGAGAGCGATCATCGAGTTCCACAAGGACCATCCCGTCGAAGGCCACCGGCGACTGGCGTTCATGATGCCCGACAGCGATGTCGTCGCGGTCAGCCCTTACAGCGTCTATCGCGTGATCTGTGACGCCTGATTGATGAAGCGTCACAACAGCAAACCTTCACTCAATGGCAGAGGCTTCCAGAAGTCGCGTCTCGTGGAGCGTCGTATTGATCACTACAATCAAGTGCGTCTTCATTTTGCGATGGATTACATCGCCCCGGCCGACAAGCTAGCCGGCCGTGGTCCAGCGATCTTCGCCGACCGCGTCCGTAAGCTGAATCCCGCCCGTGAAACGAGGGAACAGGTGCGTGCGAGGACCCGAGCGATGGGGTTGATCACAAGGAAGCGATTGTCTCGTGCAGCTCGGTGCGGTTACGATGTGAAATGGTCTGGGCGAAGGGTAGGCCAACGTGGCGACAGGACCTGAGCGACGACCCAGGGACCAAGACCGAAGGGGGCGGCACGATGCCGCACTGTCTTCTCCTTCGGGATCGGTAAGAAGGCGGAAAATCGGTCCATCTGTGGGAGTGTTCACTCTGCCTTATTATTGGACCCCGGGGTTCTCTATTTCCCGGTGAACCATTACTCCGGAGTGGATTGTTGCTTCGGCCCGGTTCGATGCTCTACACTTATTAAAGAAAAAGCGGCGACCGGAGGTCTGGGGGAGCACCTGGCGGTGCTAGCGGGCGCAAGCCCACCGTAGGTTCGATACCTGCTTGCCGCGCTGGACCTACCTGCCCGAGCTGGTGGCCGGCGAGCCCGCTTGCGCGAGAGCGCGGCGACAAGGCGGTCTTCGAGGGTGGCGTGACAGCGGTCAGCGGGTCCGACTGGCCGCCCGCGGGTTGGCGAGGCCCTGGTAAACGACCCGGGTGAACATGCCGCCGGTAAAAAATCCCTTGCCCCAGACCGCGTCCAGGTCGCTCGTGGGCCGGGCATCGATCGCCTCGCGGATGGTTCTTCCGGAGTCGATCATGGGAGCCAGGCGGTCGTGAACCTTCACCAGCATGCTTCGGAAGGCCGCGAGGTTCTCAGCCGTGGCC
This sequence comes from uncultured Planctomycetaceae bacterium, assembly GCA_963833985.1. Classification (GTDB taxonomy): domain Bacteria; phylum Planctomycetota; class Planctomycetia; order Isosphaerales; family Isosphaeraceae; genus Aquisphaera. Next base: position 1,097,908 of record CAWIAD010000001.1, on the reverse strand, counting down.
AGGGGGCCATGACCGGGGATGATGCGCGTCCGGGGACCGGCGAGCTTGAGTATGCGGTCGGCGGCGGCGATCATGCCGCCAATCCAGCCCCCGCTCGAGCCGTCGATATTCGGGTAGATGCCGTTGGAGAAGAGGTCGCCCGTGTGGATCACGTCATGCGACCTGAAATGAACGATGAGGTCGCCATCGGTGTGCGCGGGGGGAACCGCGGTCAGCTCGATGACCTGGCTGCCCACGTGCAGCTCGAACGCATCCGACGTGAAGGTGGGCAGGGCGATGGGAGGCGAGGCCGGAGTCGTCATCTTGAAGACTTCAGTATATTGATCGGTCGCGAGCCGCTTTCGCGTAGCCGCGGTTGCCAGAATTGTCGCCCCACCACGGGCGAAGACCTCGTTGCCGCCGGCGTGATCGAAATGCCAGTGGGTATTGATCAGCCGTGAGACGGGCTTGCCGCCAGCCCGCTTGACCGCCTCGAACACGTCCCTGGCCCGTATCGGGACGCCCGAGTCCACGACCGTCAGGCCGTCCGGTCCGTCGAGCACGGCGATATTGCCTCCTGGCCCCTGGATCAGGTGCAATCCGGCGCAAGCTCGGTCGTCTCGATCGCGATCTTTTCCATCAACGGACCCATCCTGGCGAGCAGAGGTGCCGGATCGGAGTCGTCCGGGGGCTGGCCTCCAAGCGCCCGGCCGTTTGCCAACATCAGGCCCGCAGTCCCCAGCCCCGCTTGCATCCATTCTCGCCTGTTCATCGCGGATGACTCACCTTGTACAAACCGATTTCGGCCTGCTCTGCCCGACCGACGCAGCCAGGACATCGGGATTCTATGCGGGGTGTCCAGGCGCCAGGACCCGCGGCACGCAGGAAACCAGCAACATGGACAGTGACGGCCTCGGGCATGGTCTTGACGGATACGTCCCGACACCCCTACACTCGGAAACTCATAATTTGGTGCGCATCTTATCCAGAGTGGCTGAGGGAAAGGCCCTGTGACGCCACAGCAACCGGTCCGCCGTCCCGGTGGATGCTGGTGCTAATTCCTGCCCAGTGTGAGTTTGCCGGTCCGTCATCCGTGACGAGCCAATCGGCCGAACACACCGTGGGACAGATAAGATGGTCGATCGTGAAGTGCTGTCTCGCACCCACATCGAACGTCCTTGTCGCGTTTCCCGCCCGCCGCCCGCTCCTCTGGAAAGCTGCGTGACTCTCTGGTTTTGCTGTCCGGCTCACGAGCCGCACGATCGCAGCGCATGTTCTGAAGAGAGGAGCCAGGCTGGTGTCAGCACAACGCGTGACGGGGCTGAAATGTCGTCTCTGTGGGAAGCACTATCCCGGGGAGGCCCTGAACTTCTGCACCGAGGATTTCGGGCCCCTGGAAGTGGCATACGATTATGAGGTGATGGGGCAGACGCTGACGCGGGAGGCGATCGCCAGGCGTCCGCGGACGATGTGGCGCTATCGCGAGCTATTACCCATCGACGGTGACCCGGCGGTGGGGGTGCACGTGGGCGGCACGCCGCTGGTGCGGGCCCACCGCCTGGCCCGTGCGCTGGGCGTGCGCGAGCTGTACCTCAAAAACGACGCGGTCAACCATCCCACGCTCTCGTTCAAGGACCGCGTCGTGGCCGTGGCCCTCTCGAAGGCGGTGGAATTTGGGTTCCAGATCGTCGGCTGCGCTTCCACCGGCAACCTTGCCGGCAGCGTGGCGGCCAACGCGGCCGCGGCCGGACTCGACGCCTACGTGCTCATTCCCGAAGGGCTCGAGCAGGGCAAGGTCCTGGGCGCAAGCATCTACGGCGCCCGGGTCATTGCCGTCCGCGGCAATTATGACCACGTCAATAGGCTTTGCTCGCAGATTGCCTTCCGCCACGGCTGGGGCTTCGTCAACGTGAACCTCCGCGCCTATTATGCCGAGGGATCGAAGTCGATGGGCTTCGAGATCGCCGAGGACCTGGGCTGGCGCGCGCCGGATCAGGTTGTGGCCCCCATGGCCGGCGGCAGTCTGATCGGCAAGATCTACAAAGGCTTCCGCGAGCTCGAGCAGCTTGGCCTGCTGGAATCTTCGGTGCGGACACGGATGTTCGGCGCACAGGCGGCCGGCTGCAACCCGATCTCGGCCGCGGTGAAGACGGCCGCTCCCCGGGTCAAGCCCGTGCGCCAGCCCCGCACCATTGCCAAGAGCCTGGCGATCGGCGACCCGGCTGACGGCTATTTCGCCTCGCGGCTGATCCGCGAGACGGGCGGCTGGAGCGAGGACGTCGGCGACGACGCCATCGTGGCCGCCATGTCCCTGCTGGCGGAGACCGAGGGCATCTGGGCCGAGACCGCCGGCGGCGTCACTCTTGCCGTGGCACAAAAACTCATCGAGCAGGGCCGGATCGACCGCGACGGCAGCACGGTGCTGTGCATCACCGGCAACGGCCTGAAGACGCAAGAGGCCGTGCAGGGCAGGCTCGCCCCGCCGGCCCTGATCGAGCCCACCCTGGAAGCGTTTGACGAGCTTCTCGACTCTCGCGGCGACTCGCCCGCCGCCAGCGAAGCTGGGGCCCTGGCGGCCAGCGAGGCGTGAGGTATGCCACGAGCCGCTCACGGGATAACATGGACCGAATCACTGTAGAAGGGCCAGAAAGCCCCTGAAGGAGAACCACGCATCATGGCAACGGTACGCATCCCCGGCCCGCTCCGTCCCCATGCCGGCGGTCAGGATCGACTGCAAACCGCCGGCGCGACGGTGGGCGAGATCCTCCTGAACCTGGGGACCGCGTTCCCCGGGCTCCACGACCGGCTCTTCGACGGTCCGGAGCTGCGCGGGTTCGTCAATGTTTATCTCAACAACGAGGACATCCGGTTTCTCGACGAGCTGGCCACCCCGGTGGTCGAGAGCGACGAGATCAGCATCATCCCCGCGGTCGCGGGAGGAGCGCCGGGTGCCTGAACCGAACCACGACCCGCTCGACCGCTACTCCCGCCAGGTTCGCTTCCCCGCCCTGGGAGAGGCTGGCCAGCGCCGCCCTCCTGGGTAGCAGGGTCACGCTCTGCGGCTGTGGTGCTCTGGGCACCGTGCTGGCCAACCACCTGGCGCGGGCCGGCGTGGGTTTCCTGCGGATCATCGACCGCGATTTCATCGAGACGCACAACCTCCAGCGCCAGGTCCTCTTCGACGAGCAGGATGTGCGCGACTCCTTGCCCAAGGCGGAGGCGGCCGCGCGCAAGCTGCGGCAAATCAACAGCACCATCACGATCGATCCGGTGGTCACTGATATCGACCACACGAACATCCTTGACCTGGTGGCCGACGCGGACGTGATACTGGACGGAACCGATAATTTCGAGACCCGCTACCTGATCAACGACGCCGCGGTGAAGCTGGGCAAGCCCTGGGTGTTCGGCGGGGTGATCGGCAGCGAGGGGCAGACGATGACCATCGTGCCGGGCAAGACGCCCTGCTTGCGCTGCGTGATCGAGTCCGCTCCGCCGCCCGGGATGACCCCCACCTGCGAAACGGCCGGCGTGCTGGGACCGGCCGTCGCGGTCATCGCCTCGCTGGAAGCAGTCGAGGCGATCAAGCTGCTCGGCGGCAAGCACGAGGCACTCAACCGCGACCTGATCATGGTGGACCTGTGGGACTGGACCTTCCGCCAGCTCAAGATTGCCGGCCTGCTGGGGAAGGTGGACTGCCCCTGCTGCCAGCATCGCCGCTTCGAGTGGCTCGAGGGCGGCCTGGGCTCGCACACCACCACCCTTTGCGGCCGCAACGCGGTCCAGGTGGCCGCGCGCCGTCCGGAACCGCTGGACTTTTCCGAGCTGGCCCGCCGCATGGCTCCCCTGGGCGAGGTGCGGCACAACGCCTTCATGCTGCGGTTCGCCACCGAAGGCTACGAGTTCACCGTCTTCCCCGACGGCCGTGCCATCATCAAGGGAACCAACGACATCGCCAGGGCCCGCACGCTCTACGCGCAGTTCGTGGGGAACTGAGGATGACTCCGGACCAACCCTAGAGAAATCGATCATCGACCTCGAGCCTGCGGAACGCACCATGATCTATCTCGACAACGCCGCCACCAGTTTTCCCAAGCCCGAGCCGGTGTACCAGGCGCTCGATCGCTTCGCGCGGACCAGCCTGGCAAACCCCGGGCGCGCGGGACATCGCATGGCCATCGCCGCGGAGAGGGCCCTTGATGAGGCCAGGCATCGGTTGAATCAGCTCTTCCGCGGCGCCGCACCCGAGCGCTGGATTCTCACATACAACTGCACCGATGGGCTCAACCTCGCCATCAAGGGGCTGCTCCGCCCTGGCGACCACGTGGTGACCACCGACCTGGAACACAACTCGGTCAGCCGGCCCCTGCGCGCCTGGAAAAGAACGGGATCATCCGCCTGACCCGGGTCGCCTCCGAACACGGCTACGTCACTGCCAGTGCGATCCAGGCAGGGATGGAGCCGAACACGAGGCTCGTTGTCATGACCCACGCCGCCAATGTGCTGGGGACCGTGCAGCCGATTGAGCAGATTGCCCCCCTGGTGCGCGCGGCGGGGGCGTTCTTCCTGGTGGATGCGGCGCAGTCGGCCGGAGTGGTTCCCATCGACCTTGGCACCACTTTCATCGACCTGCTGGCGTTCCCCGGCCACAAGGCCCTCTACGGACCCACTGGCACCGGCGCCCTCTACGCTGGGCCGAGGACCGACGGGGAGCTCCGAGCCTGGAGGGAGGGGGGTACGGGGGGCGACTCCGCGAGCGAGACGCAGCCGGTCCAGCTCCCCTTCCTGCTGGAGGGAGGAACTCCCAACGTCCTGGGCTTCGCGGGACTGACTGCCGGCATCGAATGGGTTCTGGAGCGCGGGCCCGACCCATTGAGACAGCACGAGGTCAATCTTTTGCAGCAGGTCGTCGACTGGGTGGAGGCGAACGGGGCGTGGCGGATCGCCGGCTCCTGGGACCCGGCCACCCACGTCGGCGCCCTGTCGCTGATCGCGCCTGAGGGGCTCACACCGCAGGACCTGGGGTCGATCCTCGACGTCAGCTTCGAGATCGCCGTCCGGCCTGGGCTGCACTGCGCTCCGTACATCCACCGCGCCCTGGGAACCTTTCCCGACGGGACCCTGCGGCTCAGCCCCGGGCCATTCACAACGCCGCAGCAGATCAACCGGTTCCTGGAGGCACTCGCCGAGATCACGGCGGGAATTCTCTGAGGTCGCGGCCGGGCGGCTTTTTTGGGACTGCGGCGCGCCCCGGAGCGAGCGCGGCCGGCGCTCGCTCCGTGCGGTTTCGCGCTCAGGCAGTGCCGATCGCGGCGATGCACTTCCGGACTTCGGCCAGGCAGAGTTTGATGTCCTCGAGCGGGTTCTCCTCCTTCTCCTCGTACTCGATGGCCAGGCAATGGTCATACTTGTTGCCCGCCAGCGCCTTGAGCAGGTCCACGGTGCGCAGGTCTCCCTGGCCCAGAACCGTGAACGTCTCGGCGTTCTTGACGTCCTTGAGGTGAACACCGTAGACCCGCTTGCCGAAGACCTCGACCGCGTGCACCGGATCCTGCCGCGAGCGCAGAAAATGCCCGGTGTCGATGCAACAGCCGATCTTCGGGCTATGATCCTGGATCGCCCTGGCGATGGTGTCGATCAGTGCGTACTTGTGACCCGGGCCGTGGTTGTGAATGCCGACGCCGATACCGTACTCCTCGACCATCTTGTCCAGCGCGTCGAAGCTGTCCGGTTCGGGATCGGCCGAGACATAGCTCAGGCCCAGGGCACGCGCGAACTCGAAGACCTTGCGGTTGGCGGCCTCATCCTTCCCGAGTCCCGTCACGCCCCACCCGTCCGCATGCACGCCCGAGGCTTGAAGTTCGTCCTTGATGGCGTGGATCTTGTCGCGGTCATCGGTCAGGGGAATATGGGCCGGGAATGCTTCCCAGTAGTGCACGCCCAGCTCCCTGGTGGCCGCCAGAGCCTTCTTCAGATCCGCCTGGCCACCGCTGGTGAGGCCGCGCAACGAGTAGCTTTGCAGCCCCATCTTGAAAGGCCCGTAGTCTCCCTCGGCCAGGGAACCGGCCGAGACCAGCCGGTTGCCCAGCAGCCACCCGGAGGCCGCCAGGCCCGCGGCCAGGACCTCGCGGCGATTCGGTTTGGGTTCGTTGCGTGCAGGAATCATGGCAGGTTCTCCCGACAGTTTTGACGATCCGCTCCCAACGCAGCGAGGCTAACGCATGCGCTGCGGCGCTTCCAGTAGACAGCGGGGACCGGCTTCTGGTGATCCATTTCAGCACGGTCCTTGAGCCATGCCGGAGCGGTCTGGTAGATTCGAGAAAGTGGGGTCGTCCGAAGGCCCGCCAGCAAGCACCGTGCGAGCGACACGAGGAGAGAGATATGCCGCCTCAAAGCGAGCTTCTGGGCACCCTGGTGCCGGTCGGCGGAGGGGACCCCATTCCGATGGTCAAGCCCATGCTGACGGTGGGTCGCCGGCCTGGCTGCGACGTCCGGCTGGAATTTGAGAACGTTTCCGGCAAGCATTGCACGCTCCAGCTCATCAACGGCGTCTGGCACGTGCGCGACCTTGGCTCGACCAACGGCACCACGGTGAATGGCTCGCGGCTGTCAAGTCAGCAAACCGTGATGCCCGACGACGAGGTCGGGATTGCCGATCATCTCTTCACGATCGACTACGTGCCGAGCGGTCCGGAAGCGTTCATCAGTACCCACAGGGTGCTGGACGAGGAGGTGCAGGAGGAGCGGAAGCGGCATTCGCTCATGGAACTGGCCGGCCTTGATACCGACGAGGACAAGCCCAACCGCCTCGCCCGGCCCAAGTCCGCACCCGCCCTGATCGAACGGCTCTCGGCCGACGAGGCCGAGTTCGACGACACGGTGCCCGAGCACTTCAAGAGCGGGGCCAAACCCAGGCCGAAGAAGCAGGACAAGAAGGAGGACGACGACTTCCTCAAGCTGATCGAAGAGGAAGTCAAGAAGCCGACCTGACGATCCGGCGCTGCATTGCGGTCCCTGGCGGGCTGGACCGTTTGCCCGCCCTCGCATGGTTGCCGCCGTGCGGGTGCGCGCGGCCACGGGAAAGCGCTCGGCCAGTGCCTTCCTGTTCCGTCGTCGGCTACCTGAGATTCCTTCAGATTTCTCGCTGCCGGCGATCGAAAAAAAGGTCGAACGGGGCGATGCTGTCGCTTATTCTGCTATCAGGCATCGCGAAGACCCTCCGTCCATTGACCTCCGGAACCTTCCGCCTGGCTCATCGTAGTCGAGACCTTCCGGGGGCGCGGAGCTGGCCTGGTGCCTGCAGCGGAGTTTGACGCAATGAGGACGCTCTCCAAGACGGTCGTCGCACTCGGACTGGTTGCTCTCATGGCAGGTCCCGCACTGGCCCAGCAGGGTCGCGGTGGCGGGCGTGGCTTCGGCGGCGGCATCGGCATGCTGCTTTCCAATGCCAGTGTACAGCAGGAGCTGAAACTCGACTCCACCCAGATCGAGAAGGCCAAGGACCTGGTCACGAAGCAACGAGAGAAGATCCAGCAGGCCACGGAGGGGCTGGAAGGCCAGGAACGCTTCACCAAGATGCGTGAGATGAGCACGGCGCTGAATACCGAGGCCAATACCGCCGCCAAGGAATTCCTCAAGCCCGAGCAATTGAAGCGCCTGCACCAGATCCAGCATCAGGTCCAGGGCCCCCAGGCCTTTGCCGACGAGCACGTCCAGGGCCGGCTCAAGCTGACCGACACCCAGAAGAGCGACATCAGCTCCATTCTTGAGACCTCGAACACCGAGATGCGCGAGCTCTTCCAGAACATGCAGAGCGACCCCGAGGGCACCCGCGCCAAGATCGCCGAGCACCGCAAGGAAACCGTCACCAAGATCGAAGGCAAGCTGACCGACGAGCAGAAGACCACCTACAAGGAAATGCTCGGCAGCTCCTTCGAGATCAAGTATGAGCCGCGCCCGGGTGGCGGTGGCGGCGGACGCTGAAAAACGCGATTCGGTGCCTGCATCCTGACTCGGAGGGGAAGTTCTGGATAGAAATGCGACCCACGAGCGGATTGCACCACTAGCATTCCAGGGGGCAGACCGGGGTTTCCGGTCTGCCTTTCTCGTTTCGTGCGATTGCAGGCCCGCACGACGGGTCGACAGGGCCGGAGACCGGGGTTTCCGGTCTGCCTTTCTCGTTTCGTGCGATTGCAGGCCCGGTTCATTCCACCGTGACGCTCTTGGCGAGGTTTCGCGGCTTGTCGATGTCGCAGCCCCGGCGCCTGGCCACGTGGTAGGCCAGGAGCTGAAGCGGTACGACCGCCAGAAGCGGCTGGATCACTTCCGGGGCGTCGGGAATCGACAGGAACAGATCCGACAGTTCGGCCAGGGCGGTGTCGCCCTCGGTTCCCACGCTGATGATCAGGCCGTGACGGGCCCTCACTTCCTCCACGTTGCTCAGCGTCTTGGCGTGCAGCGAACCGCGCGGGGCCACGAAGATGCACGGCGTGTCGGGGTCTACCAGGGCGATCGGCCCGTGCTTCATCTCGGCCGTGGGATAGCCTTCGGCGTGGATGTAGCTGATCTCCTTGAGCTTGAGCGCCCCTCGAGCGCCACGGGGAAGTGCAGATCGCGGCCCAGGAACAGCGCGCTGCGGGCGGGTGCCACGCGCTCCGCGGCCTCATCAATGACCGACTCGGTCTTGAGCACCTCGCCCAGCAGGTCTGGAACCGACTCGATGGCTTCCAGCACGGCCATGCCGTCCGGGAATGACAGATGGCGCAGCCGTCCCAGGTGCAAGGCCAGCATGGTCATCACCACGACCTGTGCCGAGAACGCCTTGGTGCTGGCCACTCCGACTTCGGGACCGGCATGCAGGTAGATGCCGCCATCGGCCTCGCGCGCGATCGTGCTGCCCACCGTGTTCACGATCGCCAGCGTGGGGTGCCCCCGGCGTCGGGCTTCACGCAGGGCCCCCAGGGTGTCGGCCGTCTCGCCGGACTGGCTGAGCACGAAGACCAGCGTGCGGTCGTCGAGCGGGGCATCGCGATATCGGAACTCGCTGGCGTACTCGACCTCAACGGGAAGATGAGCCAGGCGCTCGATCAGGTACTCGCCGACCATCGCGGCGTGCCAGCTTGTGCCGCAGGCGGCGAACACGATGCGCTGCACCCGGCGAAGCTGCCTGGCCGTCATGTTCAGACCGCCGAAGTGCGCCGTGGCCTCCGGCCGCCTGAGCCGGCCGCGGCAGGCGTCGATCACCGTGTCGGGCTGTTCACGAATCTCCTTGAGCATGTAGTGCGCGTGGCCGCCCAGCTCCACCGCGTCTGGTTTCCAGTCGATCCGGTCGATGCGCGGTGTGATCGAACCGTGCTCGCGGTGGCAGATCTCGAAATCGCGCGGGGTCAGCCGCACCACCTCCCCGTCCTGCAAGTAGGCCACGCGCGCCGTGTGGGGGGCAATGGCCACCGCATCGCTGGCCAGCAGGTGCTCACCGTCGCCCACGCCCACCACCAGCGGACTGCCGAACCGTGCGCCGATGACCTCGTCGGGCCGCGACTGACAGATCACTCCCAGGCCGTACGTTCCCTCAAGCCGCGGCAGGACGCGCTGCACTGCGTCGAACGGCTCACTGGTTCGCTCCAGCTCGCGGGCGATGAGGTGCGCAATCACCTCAGTGTCGGTCTCGCTGTGAAACACGAAGCCCTCGGCCGCCAGCTCCTTGCGGAGGGCGGAGTGGTTCTCGATCACGCCGTTGTGCACCACCGCGACGGTGTGCCGGTTGCCCCGTCCGCCCAGATGCGGATGCGCATTGCCGTCGGTTGCCGGTCCGTGCGTGGCCCAGCGGGTGTGGCTGATCCCGCAGCAGCCGGAGAGCGGGTGCTTCTCGAGCATCTCTTCGAGGACCCGAACCCGTCCCGCGCGTTTTCTGAGCTCGAGCCGGCCGTCGTTGACCGCGGCCAGCCCTGCGCTGTCATACCCCCGATACTCGAGCCTGCGCAACCCGGAGACCAGGATCGGGCTGGCCTCGTGCATTCCTGTGTAACCGACGATCCCGCACATCCTGTTTGAGCCTCCCCACGCCCCCGCGCCGGGGTCTTCGTGCAAGTATGCCCCATGGGTGCACTCTAGAACGTTCTCCGGCCGTCCATGGCGAACATCATAGTCAGCAACCACCAAAAGTCGTCAACGGGTGGACCGCGCCGGAGGTGCTCAGCGGACCTCAGCTCGCACAGCGGTCCGTCGCCGTGCTGAGAAACGAATGCCAGCCACGATTGCGGCTGAGATCACGAGCGGGTTCACGACCTTGAACCAGTTCGGGTAGGGCAGCATGGAGAGATTGAAGATCAGAGCTGATAGCAACAGGAGCCCGACAAATCCAGAAGAGTAGAGGTTGCCAATCCGCTGCGCCACCCATGTGCTGGCCAGTGCCGCAATGGCCCACAGTGGAACGACCGCGGCCAGCACCCATTGGGGGTATCTTTCCACGTGCCGACACACCTCTTCCGCCGTCCCCCCGAAGTCCTTGGGGAAAGGATGCACCACGGCGCTGAAACCCTCCACGCCGACGATCAGGACGAACGCCAGGAAAACTCCGACAACAAACGCGGCAAGAGTGCGTAAGAAGCTCTTGATCATGGTTCTTTTGCCCTGTTACTGCCTCGTATCCTGGATCGGGCCGGTGACCACAGGGTATTGACTCACCGTGCCGGCTGCCGGCAATCCCCCTGGGTAATCATTGAACGCGGCCAGCATCGGACTGTAAGGGAAGGAGCGGCAGAGAAAGAGATCCATTCGACCTTCCACTGCTGCACGGAAACCCACGTCCCGTGTACTCCCGTGTGACCGTTTCCTGCCGCCTGGGGCGCGAGGAGGAGTCCACGGCCTGGCACGGGCAGGAATCCACGGTCCCGCGTGCCGGCAAGATGGTACAATATTTCCCATGACTTTGTGGTCCTGGGCTCGTCATTCCGCGGCTCTGAGGATGTGAGATCCATGATTGATCCCCGCGTCGCCAGCGGGCTGCGTGACCTGCCTCCCGCGGTGATGATCCCGCGCGAGCGGATGCTGGACGCGTTCCGCCGTACGTTCGCCAGCTTCGGCTTCGTCCCGATCGAGACCCCGCACATCGAGCGCATGGAGGTACTTACCGGCAAGGGGGCTGGCTCCGACGAGGTGCTCCGGCAGATCTTCGAGGTCACAAACAAGGGGGGAACGCCCGGCGAGCTCGCGCTGCGGTTCGATCTGACCGTTCCCCTGGCCCGATTCGTCGCCCGGCACGTGGACGAGCTTGGCCTGCCGTTCAAACGGTACGCCATCGGATCGGTGTTCCGGGGCGAACGTCCCGCGAAGGGGCGGTTGCGTGAGTTCGTCCAGTGCGATTTCGACACGATTGGCACCGAGAACGTGCTGGCCGACGCCGAGACCGCCATGGTGATCCATTCGGCCCTTCAGAGCGCCGGGGTCCAGGATTTCACGATTACCCTGAACGACCGCAAGATCCTCGACGGCATGCTCGACCGGCTCGGGCTGGCCGGACAGAGCGGTCCCGTCCTGCGGGGCCTCGACAAGCTGGCGAAGATTGGCCGCGAGGCCGTCGCCGCCGAGCTACAAAAGCCGCCGGACCAGGGGGGCGCGGGCCTGGAAGGCGATCAGGCGTCGGCGGTCCTGGACTTTGTCGAGACCGGCCGCGGGGGCGTGGATGTGCTGCGCGAGGCCGAGACGTCGCTCGGTTCGAGTCCGCGTGCCGGCCAGGGGATCGCCAACCTGCGCACCGTGCTCGACCTGCTCGAGGCCGCAGGCGTACCACAGGCGCGCATCGCCATCGACCTGGGCCTGGCGCGCGGGCTCGACTATTACACGGGCATCGTCTTCGAGACCACGCTCCAGGGATGGGAGAAATACGGCAGCGTTGCTTCCGGAGGGCGGTATGACAACCTGGCCAGCCTGTTCACCAGCCGGCGGCTGCCCGGTGTCGGGGCATCGATCGGCCTGGACCGCCTGCTGGCCCTGCTCGACGAGGCCGGGAAGCTCGGCTCATCCACAACCACGGCGCCCGTACTGGTGGCGAATTTCCCGGGAACCGATCCGGTCATTCCCTTTCGCCTCGCGGCGCGGCTGCGGAATGCGGGCATCGGCGCGGAGGTCTATCCAGATCCGATCCAGATTGGCAAGCAGATGGGCTACGGGTCGAGCCGCGGCCACAAGCTCGCTGTGATCGTGGGGCCGGACGAGGCCGGCCGGGAGGTCTTCAACCTCCGCGACCTCGCGTCCCGCCAGGAGGACCGGGGCCTGTCCTGGTCGGTGCTCGAGGACTCGGTGCAAAGCGCCCTGGAGATCCTGGGGCAAGAAGGAACGCGGCCATGAACGCCAGCACAGCCAAGCCTTTCGCGTCCGACCCGGCTGTTGCCAGCGAACGCCCTGTCGGCCAGGTGCGCGGTACCAGAGACTGGCTCCCGGGCGACTTTGGCCGGCTGGCCACGCTCGAGCGGCTGCTGCTCGATCAGTTCCGCCGGGCCGGCTACGAGCCCATGCGGACCCCTGTCCTCGAGTTCTCGGAGCTGCATGAGCGCAAGAGCGGCGCGGGAATTGTGGCCCGGCTGTTCGAGATCGCCGGCGGCGGTACGAGTGCGATCTGTCTGCGGCCGGAGCTCACCGCCAGCATCGTGCGCGCCTATGCCGAGGCCAGGGTGTCCCCCCCCCTGCCCGCCCGCGTGAGCATGTCCGGGCCGGTATTCCGGTTTCAGCCCACGGGCCCCTTGCGCGATCGCGAGTTCACCCAGGTGGGCGTTGAGCTGCTTGGCGTCGGCGGGCCGGCCTTCGATGCCGAGGTCATCTGGCTGGCCGACTGGACGCTGCGGGCGCTGGGGATCGGCAATGCGGCCGTCCGCATTGGCCATGTGGGATTGATCCTCGAGCTTTTGAGCCGGTCCGGCCTTCCTCCCGCGGCCACGGCGGCCCTGGTCGAGTCGCTCAGCGAGGCCGCGGCCGACGGCCAGAGCGTGCGGGCCATCGAATCGGCCTTGCACCGCCTCTCCGGCTGGTTGCAGACCGAGCAGGACCCCACAACGAACTGGCCGCCGGACGCCGGGCCAGGCGACGCACCCGTGGCGGACCGCCTCTTCCGCCAGCTTGTCCCCGACGTCACCGGCCGTCGCTCGGCGGGCGAGATCATCGACCGGCTGAGGCGCAAATGGGACCTCGGCCACTGCCTGAGCACGGTGCTGGCGCAGGTGCGCAATCAGGTGCACCAGCTGGCCGACCTGCGCGGGCCGGCTGTCGCCGTACTGGACCATCTCCAGAGCGAATACGCCTCGCACGCCCCGGATTCCGTCGCGGCGCTTCGTGCCCTCTGCGACATGCTGGGGCACCACGGGGTCGATCCGGACCGCGTCGAGCTGGACCTGGGCTTCGGCCGCGGGATCGGCTTCTATACCCAGATGATCTTCGAGGTTGTGGTGCCGACTCCCGCGGGACCGGTCGAGGTGTGCGGTGGGGGCCGTTACGACGGCCTGGCACGCGTGCTGGGAAGTTCGCGCGACGACCGCGGCGCGGGTTTCGCCTTCGGCCTGGAACGGCTCGACGAGGTCCTGCAAATGCGCGAACGCGCAGCCAGCGCAGCCTCCAGGGGCCTCCGCGGCTACCTGGTGACCAGCGGCAGGCAGGACGACATCACTCCCGCGACGATCGACCTGGCGACGTTCTTGCGTGAGCGCATCGAGCTGCCCGTGGTGGTGTCCGGTCTCGAATTCCAGGCCGCGATCGACCAGGCCCGCGCCCTGGGCTACCACGCGGTGGTCACCGTCGGCCGGGCGATCGACCTCTGGAACCTGGAGAATGGCGAGGTACGCTCGGTCCGCGAGGGCGAGCTGATTGACCAGATGCGCGCCCGCCTGGCCGTATTCCGGGGCGACCGACCATGAGCCTTGCCGTGGACCCCATTCGCCTGGCCATCCCCTCGAAGGGGCACCTCTACGACGGCGTGGTGGAGCTGCTGCGGATTGCCGGCTACAAGGTCCGCAGGACCAGCGACCGCCAGTACGAGGCGACGATCGCCGGTCAGGGCCGGTTCCACGTCGTCTTCATGCGGCCCTCGGACATCGTGATCCAGGTGCAGGAGGGCCGGTGTCACCTGGGCGTCACCGGCATGGACGTGTACGCGGAACAGGCCTTCGAGGCCGAGCAGACCACGGTCGTCGTGCCCGATCTGGGCTACGGGGGCTGCCGGCTGGTCGTCGCAGTGCCCGAGAGCTGGATCGACGTCAGCCACATCATGGACCTGGTAGACCTGACGACCGAGTTCAAGATCGCCGGCAAGACCTTCCGCGTCTCCACCAAGTACCCTGCTCTGGTACGGCAGTACTTCCGCAAGTGGGGCATCTACTACTACCAGTTGATCGACTCCGAAGGCGCGCTGGAGCTTCATCCCAGCCTGGGCATCGCCGACATCATCGTGGACCTGACCAGCTCCGGCACGACCCTCAAGGACAATCGCCTGCGCGAGATCAAAGGCGGGACGGTACTGGAGTCGGCAGCCTGCCTGATCGGGCACGCGCCTTCGCTGGCGGCGCTGATGGCCGAGGGGGAGAGCGGTCCGCTGGCTCTGCTGCTGGACGCCATCGACGGCGTGCGGCGATCCGAGGAACTGCTGCATCTGGAGGTCGTGGGCGGCCCGGCCGCTCCCGGGCCGGGACCCGGGCCTGCCATCGAGGCGGCGCGCTTCCTGCGCGACCAGGGTGCACAGCACCTGGTGCGTGGCGAGGTCTGGGACGACGAAGGCCAACCGGGCTGGCGGGTCACCGCCCTGGTCCCCGCCCGCAAGCTCTCCGCCTGCCAGCGGCCTCTTCTGGCGCTCGGGGCCAGCCGCATCGTCGGCATGCCCGCTCAGTTCGTGTTTGATCGCGACGTCCCCTCCACCTTCGACGAGCTGGGACGCCGCCTGGAAGCCTCTGGCTAAGCCGTAGGTTGACAGGCAGGAATGCCTGTCCCCCCAGCCCAGAGGGGGGGGCAGACATTCCTGCCTGCCCGGGGATAACACATGGCCCCAATGACAGAAGATAGGCAGTCAGGCAGAAGGTTGACAGGCAGGAATGCCTGTCCCCCCAGCCCAGAGGGGGGAGTCATTCCTGTCTGCCCAGGAGTTGACACATTGCCCAACTGTCCGGAGATTGAGAGGCAGGAATGCTAGAGGTCCTTATCAATGAAAAGCCATGAGTATTCCTCAGGACTCTGACAGAGGCCCGTACGGACCGGGTTCTCTTCAAGGTACTGAAGCACCGACACGAACTCCTTCTCATCGCGGATGATCCGGTCCCAGGACTCATCCTGCCAGACGGCTCCCCGAAGCCCTCGGCGCTGGTTAAGCAACCGAGCCGAAACCCCCTTGATACCTTTGAGGACCCGGGACAGCGTGAAACCATGTTCGGGCCGCAAGACCAGGTGCACATGATCTGGCATCACCACCACCGCCGCCAGCCGATAATAACTTCCCGCTCCACTCCGGACATGGTCCAGAACAAGCCCGCGTTCCTCGGGTAAGAGAGTGTTACAGGCGAGCCGGAAGGTCACGAAGTACGTGCTGCCCGAAAGCTCCCAGTGAGGCAGGCATCTCCGCGATTTGTGGAGTGTGGGCTCGATTTCTGGATTCATGCGGCTCGCCTCCCCGAAATCGACAGGGAAGAATGCCTGTCCCCCAGTGCTGTCAGAGGGGGGCAGACATTCCTGTCTGCCCAGGAATAACACATGGCCCCAATGACAGAAGGTTGACAGGCAGGCAGAAAGTTGACAGGCAGGAATGCCTGTCCCCCCAGCCCAGCAGCCCAGAGCGGGGCAGACATTCCTGTCTGCCCAGGTTCACACTTTGCCCCATTGCCAGAGTTGACAGGCAGGAATGCCTGTCCCCCTGAGCTGACAGAGGGGGGGCAGACATTCCTGTCTGCCCAGGTCCGAATATCCGCTTCAAATGCTCATTCTGCGATGGATGATCAAGAAAGCCCCCTCGGACCTACAATTTCCCTTGACCTCCTTGCCTCGCTCAGGGGCGGATCAGCCGGTCGCCGATGATCACGCGGTAGTCCTTGATGCGGCCACCGACCGCGCCGGCACCGGGGCGCGGCAAGTATCGCACACCGCCGATGGCCCTGCTTACGCCCAGGTCGATCACCAGCCGGTGCGGGTGGCCGGGCGCAGCATCGCTCCACTGAGTGTGCCAGAAGGTGGCCGCCTGGCCATCCAGTGCGTTCTCGGCGGAGCCGTCCTCGCGTGAGAGTTCCTCGCTATCGACCCCCGCGACGGCCCAACCTTCCTGGTGGAGCGGCGTCCCACTGGCGTCGAGCAGCGAGAGCTCGGCGATCGCAGCATACGGCTTGCCGTCGTGGGCACTGAGGGACTCCAGCGCGACGTACCGGCCAGTCACGAGCCTGGCAAATCGGACGACCTGCGCGTCGGCACCCGGGGCGAATTGCCCGCTCAATGCGGTCACGCCGACGACCGTGCCGTTCAAGGCCGTGCGCTGGCGGTGCGAAGGATCGAGCTCGGGCCGCAGTCGGTCAAGTACCGGCACTTTCAACCCCTGGACGACCGCCTCCCGGGGCCCGATCAGGTCGAAGATCACCACCTCGTTGCGTCCTCGCCTGAGCCATGGGCCGGGGACGTACATCGTTTGCGTTGGCCCGATGTTCCAGAACCGCCCGAGGCAGTGGCCGTTGATCCAGGCCACCCCCTTACCCCAGGGCGACATGTCGAGGAACGTGTCGCCCGGCGCGGGCACATGAAGCGCCACGCGCGAGAAGGCCGCACCGTTCCGATCCGGGCCCGCAGCCTTGAACTTGAGGCCGGACGGCGGGCCCGCTTCCAGCGGAACCCGATACACCTCCCAGCCCGAGAGTGGCTCCCCGGCGAGCCGCACGGGCGCGTGCAGCCCCTTGCGGTCGTGGACTTCCGGTCCGAAGTTCACGCGGCCCATGGCCTCGATGAGCAGATCGAGAACTGCCGGGGCCTTCCGTTCGGGGAGCGTGAGCCGGAAGGAACGGTTGCGCCGGTCCATCACGCCGACCATGCGGCCGTCGAGAGAGGCGATGCCAAGGTCATGGACCGCTGCCGCCTCCAGCGTGGCAGCGGGGCCTGCGGGGAGTCGCGTGCGATAGAGGATCAAGCCGAAGCCCTGGTCGTAATGCTCCATCGTGTGGGGCAAAGCGTCGTGGATCGGCTCGGGCAGATTCTCATTCTCGAGCAACAGCGCTCGCTCCTGCGCCGCCACCGCCGCCACGGCGATCACCGGGTTACGTGCGGGTGGGTCCGGGAGTGTTTCCCCCGGCTTGAGGTATGCTCTCATCAGGTCGCGGGTCCTGGTGAACTTGGCGGTCGGCCAGCCAGCCTCGGAGATCGGCGCGTCATAGTCGTAGCTGGAGGTGTCGGGCTTGAACGGCCGGTCGGCCCCCGACCAGAGGCCGAACGTCGTCCCGCCGTGCGCCATGTAGATGCTGAAGGAGGCGCCCGCTTCGAGCATGACCGCGAGGTCTTTCAGGTAGCGCTCGGTGTTGCCGAGATGATGCGGGAAGCCCCATGTGTCGAACCAGCCCGGGTAGAACTCGCCGCACATGAGCGGGCCCGCGGGCCGCAGCGCACGCAGTGCCCTGAATCCGCCGGCCGGGTCGGAGCCGAAGTTCACAACGGGCAGCAGGTCGTCACGGTAGCCGCGCCGGAGGTCGCCCGGCGGATTGCAAGCGAAGAGGGGCACGTCGAATCCAGCCTCGAGGAGTGCGGAACGCAGTGCCCCCATGTAAGCGGGATCAGCGCCGTAGGACCCATACTCGTTCTCCACCTGCACGAGCAGGATCGGCCCGCCGCGGGTGGCTTGAAGCGGCGCGAGCTGCCGGCCGACCTCCTTGAGGTAGCGGGTGGCAGGGCCAAGGAAGTGCGGGTCGCGCGTGCGCAGCTTGATATCGTCGTGCTTGAGCAACCACCAGGGGAGGCCGCCCATCTCCCACTCGGCGCAGGAGTACGGCCCGGGGCGTAAGAGGACCCAGAGGCCCTCCTCCTGCGCGGCCCGGCAGAAGGCCGCGGCGTCGGCTTGACCCTCCCACACGAACTGTCCCGGGCGCGGCTCGTGAAGATTCCAGAAGAGATAGGCGCAAACGGCGTTGAGCCCCATCGACCGGAGCATCTTCAGCCGGTGGTGCCAGTACTCCCCGGGCACACGCGGGGCGTGCATCTCGCCGCAGCGAATCTGGAGCGGCTGGCCGTCGACCAGGAAGTCACGCGGGCCGATGGCGACGGTGTGCGGCGACCTCGTCGGCAGTCCGGCGCCCCGGGTGGCCGGTGCCAGCCATGCAACCGAAAGTGCCAGGATCAGCCGCAGAAGCAGAGCGATTCTTTTCGGGCTCATGGCAGAGTCCGTGGGGTTTGCGGGGCTTCGGGCGTCCCGATCATCCGAAAACCGTCCGGGGAATACAATCGGCTCACAACAAGACGCCTGTCGCCTGACTTCCGGTCGGCGAGCTCGGCGTCACGGTCGTGCGCGTCAAGTGATCGCCGCGGGACAGCGTCCTGTTAGACTGGTAGCCAGACGGGCCGGAGCCGGTCGCCCGGCGGCGGGCAACAGAGGCCAACGCCCATTCGACACCTGCATTCGGTAGCTCGAAACATGGCCAAAGTCGAGACGAGCGGAAGTCACTCTCAATGCTTTCGAGGTCACAAGCCGGACCGCCTGGTGCATTCGCTGCTTCGTCGTTCGCATCGTGTCCTCGACGGGAGACGGACAGGGACCGCGTGGACCGTGATGGAGCTGGTCATCTCTTTGCTGGCCTGTGCCCCGGCAGATGCGCGGGAGCCAGGCACTCTGGACCCGCCTGCGGGCAGCAAGGCACCTGCCACGCCGGGAAAACCAAAATACCTCATCTTCTGGAGTGACCCGGAGAAAGCAGGGGAACTGGCCGAGCGGGTCGGCGTGAAGGGCGACGGCAAGACCCGGCTGCTGGGCTTCGGCCTCCCCATCGCGACCTATGAGCTCGAAAAGCAATTGCCCAGGCTGATTCGCAGCGCATTCACCGCGGCGCATGCGCACGACATGGCGGTGATGCTGCATTTCGATCTCCATCTTGCCTGGAAGAGCCGCCCGGACCTCTGGAACTGGTTCGACCCGCACAGGCCGGGTTACAACCCGAACAACAAGTTCAACGTCGAGTGGCACGGCTGGGACGGACCTCCGAACAAGGTGCACTACCTGAACCATGGTGTGCTGGAGCGCCTGCCACCGAACATGTGCTTCACGAGCAAACGGATGCGAGCCGAGGTCACGCGGCTTGTCTCGAGCGTCATCGGGCCGGTCCTCCGCGAGGAGGTCGCCAGGCTCAAGGCAGAAGGCAAGGAAGCTCTTTTCGCGGGAGTGCTGGTGGGTTCGGAGCCAAGCATCGACGACTACTCTAGCCCGAATTCCGACCTCAAGAGGATGATGAAAGAAGATGATGCGCCCGCGAAACCGCTCGGCTACAGGGCGCTCCTGGATCGCGGCTTCAGCGCAGCAAATCCACCTGAGGATTTTCGGAAGGCCCTCGCGGCGGTCATTCAGGAAACCGTCGCGTTCTGGTGCGAGCAGTTCGTCGCTGCCGGCATCCCCGCGGAGCAGCTTTACCCCCACGTCGCCGCGCCCGCACCCATCGAGGTCATGAACGCTCCCATCTGGACGGCCTTCAACAAGTGCTCCCGGCCAGGCTGGACCACCTATGCGGTCGGTGTTCTCGGGGAGAGCTTCAAACCCATCTATGATGAGCTGGCGAAGCACGGGAATCCCGCATGGGCGGGCGTCGAGGCAAACGCCGGCATTCCCGGCTCCGTCGTGGATTGGGAGACTTACCTCGCCTGGCACTACAACCACGGCTGCGTTCTCATGGGTGTGAATATGGGGGCCACCGGCGAGGATCTCCCCAGGCGCCTGCGGGACAGTGCCTACAGTCAGGAAGCCATCACGGCCTATCGCAAGTTCCTCGCGGGACAACCGCTGGTGGAGAAGGCTCTCACCATGGATCAACCGCAGTTCCGCATTCAGGCAAAGATGAAGCGCGTGCGCGCGGGGGTTGAGCGCTGGCACGGCAGCGGTAAGGATCCCTCGGCCGTGGGCAAGCTCATGGAAGGCGCCCAGCCGCTGGCGAGGGACGGAAAACTCGAAGAGCTGGAAAAACTCGTGGACCATGCACTTGAGATGCTGGGCGAGGTCGAGAAAGTGCCCGACGTTTATCGTCCGGAGTAGGACAAGTAGGACTTTCCCGATGAACTTCCGGCCGCTTGAGTTTGCCGTCGTGCAAGCGGCATCGGCAGACTTGTTTTCCCGGTCGATCCTCTGCCCTCCTGGGGACCGGGGCATTCGGGCGAGCGGGACGACGCGATGACACACGGGCCGACGTCGCAATACGCGTCCCCAGGGCTTGCTGCCATGACGCTTGTCACTCCCGGTTGGGGCGGTCTCGGGCGGAGCGGGCATTGCCTCTCGCCCTCCTTGACAGAAGGGTGCCTGCGGCCCTATGTTCCAGTCACGCAAGGTCGTCGCGCCTGGCGATCCTACCTGGTTTCCCCGCCTACCACCCTGGGGGCCCGCTGAACCGACCGCAGGGCACGGACCCTCCCCAATCGGAGCCCGACCATGAAGGACGTAAACCGTCCAGTTTCCTCACGCCGTGAATTGCTGCAAAACACCGGCCGCCTGGCGGCTGCCTCCGCCCTTGCCAGCGTGGCCGTACCCTCGGTCCACGCGGCGGGGTCCGATTTGATCCGGGTGGCCCTGATCGGCTGTGGCGGGCGTGGCACGGGAGCGGCCGCCAATGCACTGTCCACGAACAGCGGGCCGATCCAGCTCGTCGCCATGGCGGACCTGTTCGAGGACAAGCTCTGGAAGAGCTACAAGAACCTCCACGAAGACAAGGGCCTGTACCACAAGATCGACGTGCCGATCGAGCGGCAGTTCGTCGGGTTCGACGCCTACAAGCAGGCGATGGACTGTCTGAAGCCGGGCGACGTGGCCATCTTCGCCACCCCGCCGGCCTTCCGCTGGGTGCACTTCACATACGCGATCCAGAAGGGCCTGAACGTCTTCATGGAGAAGCCGGTGACCGTGGACGGGCCCACCTCGAAGCGCATGATGGAGCTGGGTGAGGCCGCAACGAAGAAGAACCTCAAGGTCGGCGTCGGGCTCATGTCCCGGCACAGCCGGGCGATGCAAGAACTGGCCAAGCGGGTGCACGACGGCGCGATCGGCGAGATCGTCCTCCAGCGCGGCTACCGCATGCATGGGCCGGGTGGCTACTTCGAGTCATTGCCCACCCCCCAGGGAACGAAGGAGCTTTTCTACCAGATCCAGCGGTTCCACAGCTTCCTCTGGGCGAGCGGCGGAAACTTCAGCGATTTCTACATCCACATTATCGACCACCTGTGCTGGATGAAGAACGCCTGGCCGGTGAAGGCCCAGGCACTCGGCGGCCGCCACTACAAGAAGAGCCCCGAGGGCATCCCGTTCATCGATCAGAATTTCGATACCTACTCGGTGGAATACACCTATGCCGACGGTACCAAGTTCTTCTTCGACGGACGCTGCATGCTCGGTTGCGAACAGATTTACTCGAGCCACCTGCACGGTACCAAGGGCGCGGCCACTGTCTCCAAGGGGGGCGACATCGGCCAGCCCTCCAGCATCTACAAGACCCAGAGCCTGAGGCGCCCGGACCTCGTCTGGGAGTCGAAGATCAAGCCCGAGGAGCAGGATGCGTACCTGAACGAATGGAACGACCTCATCGAAGCTATCCGCAAGGACAAGCCGTACAACGAGGTGAAGCGCGGCGTCGAGGCCAGCCTGGTGACCTCGATGGGTCGCATGGCCGCGCACACCGGCCAGGTGATCACGTACAACGATATGCTGCATTGCAAGCATGAATTCGCGCCGGGCATCGACAAGCTCAACGCCGAGTCGCCGGCGCCACTCAAGTCCGACAAGGACGGCAAGTATCCGGTTCCCAACCCTGGTATCACCAAAACTCAGGAGTACTGAGTACGACCAGTCGTTTCTGGCGAGTCTTCCCGGGAATGTGAAGAGAGCGACGCCGGTCACGGGCGAGGTGTCATGGAAAGCCTCGTGACCGGCCGTTATCGGCCGGAGGTTCCCACGCGCTTCGATGACGGGCATTGTGCACAACGTCGTCTTGCGGCCCCCGGCACATCACGGATGAAGCCGGCCCGGGTTGCTTGCCGAGGAATTCTATTGGGCCCGCCCCCGTGGCTCGACGGGTCGAGTCGTCCATTGCGGATGACCCCTTGACGTGGCCCAATTAGCTGCATATACATTTAATATGAGCGTCGACAAAGCACCCACGGGGAGCATCCCGTGCCTGTGCCTCGCCCTGCGGCAGGCGTCGCGGGCTGTCAGCCGGCTCTATGACGAGGAGCTTCGCAGCATCGGGCTGCGCACGACCCAGTATTCGCTGCTTCAACTGCTGCGCTGCTCTGGCCAGGTCCGGCAGCGGGACCTGGCCAGACTGACCCTGCACGATCAGACGTCGCTGACTCGCGGCCTCCGCCCGCTGGTGGAGGCCCGCTGGGTCATCGTCCGGACCGGGGAAGACCGTCGCGAGAAGTGGTTGGCCATCACCGCTGGCGGGTTGGCGAAGCTCGACGAAGCCCGACCCGCCTGGGAGCGGGCACAAACCCGAATCCAGGCCCTGTTGCCAGAGGGCGCCTGGCGTGACCTCATGGAAATACTCCCGGAGGTCGCGCGCGTCTCGGCCCGGTCTTGACTTTTTTTTGCTCAGTTACATGCATATGCATATTGCTGTCGCTGCTGCGGAGCTGCCGGCATCATGGTCCGGAGATGCCGGAAAGTGGACCAACCGAAAGGGACGGCCCGGTGCTTCCGTTCATTCGCCCGGCCGTTACGGAGGTGGCCGAAGAACAGGTGATCAGGCCGACGTCGTTCCTGGTGGGAGGCCACGTCATGTTCGCATCCCATTGCTCTATGGTCCATCTCGGGAGGACGTCGGCTCAAGACTTTACTGATGTCCGGGCCGCTTTCGAGCGGCGACCCGGCAAGTTCGACACGGACGTCTACAAAGGCCCTTACCGGTGACGGCGACCCGGCCGCGGCACGGGCCTGGCTGATCGGGGTGGTGAGCTGGAGGACCGATCGATGGACCGAGCAGGCAGGCGAGTCGTGGTGACGGGGATGGGGATGGTCACGCCCGTGGGGCTTGACGTGGAGTCCTCGTGGGAGGCGCTCCGCGAGGGTCGTGGGGGCGTGGGACCGGTGACGCGGTTCGACGCCGGCAGTTTCGCGACCCGGATCGCTGCCGAGCTGAAGGGCTTCGACCTGTCGCGGGACCTCGGCGACGACGCGCCACGGTGGCAGCGCCACGGTCGGAACACGCAGATTGCGCTCGCCGTTGCGGCTCAGGCCGTTCGGGACTCCGGCCTCTTCGACGGCGCACAGATCGACCGTACGAGGTTCGGTGTCTACCTCGGTTCGGGCGAGGGACAAGCAGACTTCTCCCGGTTCGTCGACCTCATCCACCGGTCGACCGATCGCGGGCGGGTGGACACCCGGCGCTTCACCGGCGCGGGGATCGGGCAGCTCGATCCACTGCTTGAGGCCGAGCAGGAGCCGGGGATGCCTGCCGGCCACCTCGCGGCCGCCTTCGGAGCGAAAGGCCCGAACTTCTCGTGCCTGACGGCCTGCGCGGCCAGCGCCCAGGCGATCGGCGAGGCGACCGAGTTGATCCGCAGCGGCGCCGTGGATGTCTTGCTCGCAGGTGGAGTCCATAGCATGATCCACCCGTTCGGCCTCACGGGGTTCATCCTCTTGACGGCGATGTCGAAGCGCAACGACGAGCCGGCCCGTGCCAGCCGCCCTTTCGACCGGGATCGCGACGGATTCGTCCTGGGCGAGGGAGGCGGGATGCTCGTGCTGGAGGCGCTCGACCACGCCCGGGCGCGAGGCGCCATGATTCACGCTGAGGTCGCGGGCCACGCCTCGACGACCGATGCCTTCCGCCTCACCGACTGCCACGACGAGGGCCGGGGCGCGGTTGCGGCCATGCGACTGGCCCTCGACGACGCCGGCCTTGGCCCCGAGGACGTGGACTACGTGAACGCCCATGGTACGAGCACCAAGGTGAACGACTCGGTTGAGACGCTGGCGCTGAAGCTCGCCCTCGGAGACCATGCGTGGAGGGTGCCGGTGTCGAGTACCAAGAGCATGACCGGCCACCTCATCGCGGCCGGCGGGATCGTGGAAGCCATCACCTGCCTGCTGGCAATCCGCGACGGAGTCGTGCCGCCGACAGTGAACCTTGACCACCCGGACGACGACTGCGACCTCGACTACGTCCCCCACGCCGCCCGCGAGCGAACCATCGACGTTGCAATGTCCAACAGCTTCGGCTTCGGCGGCCAGAACACGACACTGGTCCTGCGACGTTTTTGAGCTGGATTGGTCCGGCAAGTGCGGACGGAAGCCGGTGAATCGAGGTGTGTGACCGCGCCGACACGATTGCTGGTGAACCGACAGGACCGGGGACGTCAGTGAAAACCTGGCTGGTGAATCGATGGGAGGATTTCCGGACCAATTTCTGGTTCGTGCCCTCGGTCATGGTCGCGGGTGCGGTGCTGCTGTCGCTGGCGACGACCCGGCTGGACCGGGCGACAGCAGAAGCAAACTGGATCGCGACCCTCGGCTGGACGTTCACCCGTGGGCCGGAGGGTTCGCGGGCGGTGCTTTCGACCATCGCCGGATCGATGATGACCATCACCAGCGTGGCGTTCTCGATCACGATCGTCGCCCTCCAGCTTGCTTCTTCCCAGTACGGCCCGAGGCTGCTGCGCAACTTCATGCGCGACCGGGTCAACCAGGCCGCGCTCGGGACGTTCATCGCCACCTTCACTTACTGCCTGCTGGTCCTGCGTACGGTGAACGGGACCGAAACGGAGGAGTTCGTCCCGCACCTTTCAGTGACCATCGGGCTGTTGCTGGCCCTGGCCAGCCTGGGGATGCTCATCTACTTCTTTCACCATGCGGCAGCCTCGATCCAGGCCGACAACATCATCGCCGAGGTCACGCGCGAGTTGCACAACGCCATGGAACGGCTCTTCCCCGAGGGGCTGGGGCGCGGTCGTCCCGCAGGCAACGGCAAGGAGGCCATGGCTGACTTGCCGGCAGGTTTCGACAGCGATTCACGGTCGATCCCATCATCGTCAAGCGGATATATTCAGGCGATCGACGTTGACGGTTTGCTGTCGCTGGCTGTTGAACGCGATCTCATCCTCCGGGTTACCACCAGGCCGGGGAAATTCATCGTTCAAGGCGGCGAGCTCGCGCGTGTCTGGCCCGGCGACCGGCAGGAGGATGCGCTCGAGCATGCCATCCGGGGAGCCTTCTACATTGGTTCTCAGCGGAACCTGACACAGGATGTCGAGTTCGCGATCGACCAGCTCGTCGAGGTGGCCGTGCGGGCCCTCTCGCCAGGGGTTAACGACCCGTTCACGGCGATCGCCTGCGTAGAGCGGCTGGGCGAGGCGCTCTGTGCCCTCGCCGGAAGGCAGATCCCCTCGCCCTGCCGTTACGACGACGACGGCCGGCTGCGCGCGATCGCCGAGGGGTCAACCGTGTCGGGGATCGTGGACGCGGCGTTTCACCAGATTCGCCAGGCGGCCAGAGGGAACGCCGCGGTGACGCTCCGCCTGCTTGAGACCATCGCCATCGTCGCCGCACGGACAGAAGACCCCACATTTCTCGCCGCCCTCGGACGGCACGCCGGACTGGTTTACCAGGGAAGCCGGGAGGCAATCCCGGATCGCTCGGATCGGATCGAGGCGGATGATCGCTACCGGGAGGTGCAGAGACTCAGCGCGCCCTCACACGACGCGCCCGGGCCGATGGCCGACGCAAGACCAGATCGTGATGCCGCGCTCATGCCGGGCCAGGATGCGGGACGCACGGCAATTCGACCCGCGCGGTTCGAATCGAGCAGTCGCAGAGAGCCTGCTCCGTAACGCGAATCATTGGAGGCGGACCGCCGCAGCCATGTCATGTGGAACCAGGGAATGGGGCCCGGAGACCACATGTGCGCTGGCTCGCCTGACCGGTTGCCCCCTCACACTTCTCAGGTAGTTCGTGGTTCCAATCTGGTCCCACCGTCGTGGGATAAGATTCCATTCTTGGCTCGCGAATGCGACCGGTGCTTCAGTCCAGGTGCTTAGCGTCGCTCCGGCCGGCGGCCCGCGCCGTTTGTGTCCTAGACTCTCAAGGGAGCGTCGCGGGCACGGCCCGTGGCATGGGCGCCCCGAGACCTGCCTGGGAGACGGCATCATGAACATGACCGTGGTGGCTCGGGTCGAGGGTTCTCCGCAAGCGGCCGGATCCGAGGTCGAGATCTCCGTGATCATGCCGTGCCTGAACGAGGCCCGGACTGTGGGACGCTGCGTGGAGAAGGCGCTAGGGGCAATCGAGCGGCTGGGAGCGACCGGCGAGGTGGTCGTCGCCGACAACGGCAGCAGCGATGGCTCGCAAGAGATTGCGCGCGAGCACGGCGCGCGTGTGGTCGAGGTTGAGCGCAAGGGGTACGGACATGCCCTGAGGGCGGGAATCCAGGCCGCGCGTGGCCGGTTCATCGTCATGGGAGACTCGGACGACTCGTATGATTTCACGGTGCTGGAGCCATTCGTCGAGCGGCTTCGGGACGGCTACGACCTGGTGATGGGCAACCGGTTCCGTGGTGGAATTCGCCCCGGCGCCATGCCCTGGCTGCACCGCTACGTGGGCAACCCGGTGCTGACGGGAATCTTGAACCTCTTCTTCCGGACTCCGATTGGTGACGCCCATTGCGGTCTGCGGGCGTTCCGCAAGGACTCTTACGCCAAGCTGGGGCTGGCGTCGCCGGGAATGGAGTTCGCCAGCGAGATGGTCGTGCGCGCGTGCCTGAGCCATCAAAAGGTGACCGAGGTGCCAATTGTGCTGCATCCCGACGGGCGCGACCGGCCGCCCCACCTGCGGAGCTTCCGCGACGGCTGGCGGCATCTCCGTTATATGCTCATGTGCACGCCACTGTATTTATTTATTTTGCCGGGGCTGTTCCTGACTCTGCTGGGACTGGGTGCGATTCCGGTGGTGGTCGCGGCGGGCTTCGGAGCCTACAGCGGGGTGCTCGGCCCCAACTTCATGTACACCGCCTCGCTGGTGGCCATGAGCGGGTTCCATCTCCTGGTCTTCGGGCTGCTGGCCAGGTATTACGCCCACCTTTCCGACCCGGTCTTCCGTGACCCGGGAGTGGAACGGGTGGTGGCGTTCTTCACGGTGGAGCGGGGCATGACGCTAGGCGTCTCGCTGATGGCCGCGGGCGTGGCCATGGGCGTTCCGGTACTCGGACACTGGCTGCGGACCATGGAGGTTCCCGTGCCCGGACTGTGGATCTTCGCCGGTACGATCTTCTCGGTTGGACTGGAAGCCGCGGCCGCCGGTTTCCTGGTAGGCATCCTCGAGTTGCGCCACGAAGGCAAGCGGCAAGGCGATGGCGGTTCCTGAAATGACAACGAGCGACCGGCCCTGGTTGAGCGTGGTGATGCCGGTCTACAACGGCGCGAATTACCTGGATTTCGCGCTCCGCAGCATCCTGGTGCAGTCTGCCGGCGGCATCGAGGTCCTCGTCATCGACGGCGGGTCGAGTGACGGGTCGATCGAGATTGCCCGAACCTACGCGGACCGGCTTCCCATGCAAGTCATGGTGCGCGAGGGGCTGCGAAACTGGGTCGCAAAGTCGAACCATGGGCTGATGCTGGCCCGCGGAGATTATGTCTCGTTCTTGCATCACGATGACCTCTGGCTGCCGCAACGCCTGGCCGTGCTTCGGTCATGGGTTGCCAGGCTGCCCGCCACTACGTTGTTCTTGCTACCGTCCTGGTTCATCGATCCCACGGGCCAGCGCGTGGGCACCTGGCGGTGCCCCCTGCCCCGTGGCGTGGCGCTTGGCTCCGAACTGGTCGTGGACCGTTTACTGGTTCAGAACTTCATCGCCATGCCGGCCCCGCTGTTCTCGCGGCAGGCTGCGCTGGCTGCGGGAGGCCTGGACGAGGAACTCTGGTACACCGCCGACTGGGATTTCTGGCTCAAGCTGGCCGCGTCTGGCAGCACCGTTTACATTCCCCGGCCCTTGAGCGCGTTTCGGATTCACCCGCAGGCGCAGACGATTCAGGGGAGCGCGCGGGTGACTGAGTTCCGACAGCAGCAGGAGGTGGTGCTGGCTCGCCATCTAGGCGTGGTCCGGCGCCATGGTTGCAAGCAGCCGCTGGGGGCGCGAGTGGCCTTTTTTTCCATCGATGTGAATGTCGGCCTGGCAGCTTTGGTGCACAACCGGGGATCGAGTCCGCTCGCTCTTGTGTCACGCTTTCTTGCCCTCGGGCCAGTCGGCTGGCATCAGTATTTGCGGGATTCGCGGATCATCGAGCGCACGCTGCCGCGTTACCGGATTGGACTTGCCAGAAGCTCGACAGCATCAGGCGCGGCCGCGGCTCCAACGGAAAGCTGACTCGAGCGGGCTTGCCGCTCGCAGACGGCGATGAGCACCTCGCAGAGAACAGGCGCGGTCGCATGCGGTAAGGGAACGTGTCGGGCGGGGCACTCCCTGGGTCAGCCCGTGAGCTTTCGAGCCTGGCGCAGCTTGAGAGCCAGCGCCGGAGAGCGACGGCCCACGTGCCCGGGACCCTCGACATCAACCGGCGCATACGGCTTCTGACCATACCGGGTGATCGCGGGAAAATACGCGAGCAGACGCTGGTCGAACTCCCCGGCGCTGTACTCTCGGACGCGAAACCGGTTAAACGGCTGATCGCCAAGCGTGGTTTCGGGGTCGAGCAGGTCACGGTTGGGCGTCGAGACGATCAAAGTCGCTGCGGGGCCGATTACCCTTGGCGCCTCGCAGAGCAATGTTTCACCGTTCTCGACATGCTCGATCGTCTCGAACGACAATTACATATCGTACGACCCGTCCCGAACCGGCAATGACTCAGCGGCTGCAACCCCGAAACCAAGGTTGGACACGCTTGATCCACTCCTTGCGGTCTCGACGTCCTCGGTTGATGCGTCGAATCCATCCACCTGGGCGACCCAGCTCTGACCAGAATCGCCGAGCCGTAGCCTGTTCTACAAGCGACGTCGAGAACTCGTTTTGCCAGCCACGAACCGCGCTACCCAGGAATACCGCTCCAGATATTAATAGCGGGCCCAGGGAAGCCGACAGCGATCGGATCGGAACCGCTCTTCCTCGATTTTTTGTCAACCCAACCTCATCTCGCGTGGACGCAGCGCAAAGCGCATCGGTCAGTACTGATCGCCCTGTTAATCGTGGAAGGTGGCGCGATTCAGCGGAGCCTCGAGGACAGTTTCCGTGCCCAGGGCCAGGAGCCGAAACTCGCGACAATTCAGCGGACACTCTGCTCATACCTCATGAGGAGCAGGCCGTAAACCTGCGCGGCGGCCCCTGCGGCTGCGACGAAGAGTAGCAGCAGGGCCGTGCGCACAAGATTGATCGGCCGCTCTTCTGGGCTGAGGAACCGGAAGCTCGCCCACCAGAATCGCAGCCCGCTGAGTACCTGGTACTTGCTTACCGCAACCGAACCTTTGTCGATGTAGTCGATGATCGGGAAAGCGAACGTGGGCGTGGGTGCCGGCGTGTAGCTGCGCGCCGGGTTGCCGCGGTCCTGAAGAACCTCGATGATCTCCCGCGGCCGGTTCACCAGGTGCGAGATGGCGGGGTGAAAGTAAAGCTCCGGGTCGTGAAGGTAGAACGCCGACGGCAGCGAGCGCTCAATGAATAGCCGGTGTGGGTCGACGCAGATTGAGCTAACCTGGACAAGCAGGCTGAGCCCCAGCAGGCCGACGACGACCGACCACCTCATCACCTTGCACCCCGCCGGCGCAAAGATCCAAAGGACCGCGAAGGCGGGTGTCAGGTATCGAGGACCCCAGGTGGGGTCGCCCTTGAAGAAGGTCAAACAGCAAATGAAACCTACGTACACCGCCAGCGCAACGGCCAGTGAACCACAGAACCTTGGCTGCTGCTTCCACCAGGCACGGAGGCCGCGCGTGCAGACCAAGCCGGCGGGATTGTAGAAGAACGCCCCAGCACCCAGGCTCAGGGCCATCGCGGCCAGCGCGACATGAGGGGTCTTGGACCAGACCGGGACGTACTTCTTCAATAGTTCCGCCTGGCCAGCCCGAGAGGATGCCGGAAACTTGTAGTCATCGTAAGCCAGATAAAGCACAACGGCCACAGTCAATAGCGTCAACGGTAGCGCCAGCCGTACTTTCTGCGAGCGCCAGCCCTGCTCAGGATGGTAAAGTGCGGCCAGAACAGGTACCACGAAGATCCCCAGTGGCTGCTTGCAGTGAAACGCCAGACCAAGCGCCACTCCCGCGCCAGCCGCCCAGGCGTGGGGATGCCCGTTCCGGCCCGCCAAGGCGCATGTGATGGCAAGAACCACGGCCAGCGCGCCGAGGATATCGTCGAAGGTGCTGGTGCCGTAGAACCAGATGGGAGTGCAGAGCACGCCCGCAGCCGCCCAGCAGAGCGACTCCAGGGGACTGTGCCGCAAGTAGCGGAACAGCGCGGCGTATGTTGCGGCAAGCAGCCCGCCGGCGAGCGCGCCGGTGAGGGTGAAAAAAAAGCGGCGCCGGCCTTCCCGGGCCGGACCGCAACAATCGGCCGCCAGGATCGCCAGCGCTCCCGCGGCGGATTGGGGGATGCGGTAGTTCGTGTAATTCCGGCCGTCGCGTCCAGGGAATACGGCGAACCAGACGCGCGGGTCCCTGATGATCGAGTCGCCGTGCTCGACGAGGCTGCGCGCAACCTCATACCGGGTTTGCCCATCGACGATATCGATTCGTCCCGGCCCCGAAAGCGCGAGTGCGGCAAACACAGTCAAAAAGAGTCCTGCGCATGCAATTCGCCAGCCCATCGTGAAATGTCGAGCCCCTACCGCGAAGAGAATCCGATCGCCACCTTCATCTACACACTAGCACATGCTCCGGAGCTTCGCCGATCCGGCCCAGCGTGTGGATAACGGGCTCGTCGTCCCAAGGCGACCAGACCTGTACTAGACTTATCCTGGTCCGCGGGCGATTTACAAGGAGCTTCAAGTCTCAATGCTTGTTTCATCGCGGCCGGCACGAACAAACCTCGGTGTCCACGCCGCTCTTGTCTGCCTGGCGTTTGGCTTCATGGCGCTTGTGCTCTGGCAGCATCAGGAATCGATCCGCCAGGTGCTGGATCGTCGTCACGATCTCCGCTTGATCGGAGCGGCCTTCGTGCTCACGCAGACAAGCTTGCTACTCAGCTTTCTACGCTGGTCGCTGCTAGTACGGGCGTTCGAACCGCGTTTCCCTCATCGCTGGGCGGTTCTGCTGGGATTCATCGGGTATCTCTTCAACCTGGTGACCCCTGGCGCCGTGGGGGGAGATGTCGTCAAGGCCGCCTACCTGGCGCGAATTAAGATCCGCACGACCGATGCCTTCGCATCCATGGTGATGGACCGGATCCTCGGGCTGCTGGGAATTCTCGTCCTCGCCGCAGCCGCAGGTGTCCCCACGTGGGGCGCGGCCTCACGCGATGTACGAGTCGTTATCCTGATCCTGTGGGTCGCACTCGCAGTAGCGTTCCTGTCGTTTGTCGTACCGGTGTCACCGCACCTCCTCGGCCTACACGAGCGTCTCACCAAGAAGATACCTGGCAGGATTCTGCCGGTTCTGGCCAACTTCGCAACCGCGCTTCTGAATTACCGTCGTTGCGGCGCACTCCTGGCGGTGAGCCTGGCGCTCTCGGTCCTCGGCCATGCCCTGAACGTTATTGTCTGCTACCTCGTCGGCGTGATGCTTTTTTCCTCCGGGATGTCGACGACCCTGGGTCAGCACTTCCTGATCGCGCCTTTGACCTTCTTTATCATGGCTATCCCCCTTCCCCTGGGCGCTCTGGGTTTGACCGAAGAGGTCGGCGGGAAACTCTTTGATATGGTGGGCCATCCTGACGGTGCGCTGGTCATGATGGGCATGCACGTACTTATGCTCGCTTCCGGTCTCGAGGGCGCATGTCTGTTCTTGGCGAGGTGGAACGAGATCCGCGCCATGACGTCGCTTGACCCCGAAGTGATCCGTACCGCGGCGAGCTCAAGCGTTCTACCGGCATGCCGGAACTGATGGGAGTAAACGAGCGCTCGAGCCGCCGACTCAACGATCTCAATGGTACAGGAAGAGCGGGATGCGGCTGGCGGCCAGCAAGCTGCGCGTCACCGAGCCCATGAACAGCTCCGTCAGGCGCGGGCGGCCGTAACTTCCCATGACCATCATCGCCGCTTGATGTTTCTCGGCTGCTTCCATCAGGACGGAAGCCGGCGACCGCTCGGACGTGATCGGCTCGGCCCGGGCCTTGATGTCGTGCATGCCCAGAAAATCGGCAGCACGCTCCGCCACGCGAGCCGCCTCGTGCGGTTCCGGGCTCACACTCACGATGACGATGGGGTGGATGGCGGCCAACCCGGTCGTCTGGAAGGCCTGCAACGCACGGGCAGCCTGAAGGCTGCCGTCGTAGGCCACCAGCACCGAGCGGCCGGGCTCGTCCGAATTCATTCCTGGCTTTGATGGGACGGTGATCACGGGCCGCGGGCTGCTCTTGAGCACGCGGCGGACCGTGTCGTCATAACCTTCCTGAGTCTCGAAGTGGAACCGCGTCTGCTGGCCCATGAGGATCAGGTCGTACCGCTGGGCCTGGAGCTCGATCTGCTCGTGCGGCATGCCCACCTCTTCGAGAACCTTGCAGGATACCCCTGCCCTGGCGCACCGGAGGCTGAATTGCGACAGAAACTGCTCGACCTCGCGCCGGGCGCTGGCGATCCGTTCCCGGTACAGGACCGGCTCTGCAAAAGGAACTCCCGCGGCCACGAGGCGTGGTTCGGCGTCGCGGATGGTCGGCTCGTCCACGATCCCCAGCCCGACCAGCATGGCGCCTGTCTGCCGCGCCAGTTCAATGCCCACCTCGACGGCGCTCTGGCTGTAGTCCGATCCATCCAGGCCCACCAGGATGCTGCTCAGCATGGCAAACCTCCCGATCAATGTTCCGCAAGCACACCAAGTCAGGGTGCCGCGGTGCGTCCGCGCATCGCGATGATCTCGATGAGCGGGGGAGTTTTGAGGCGGACCGATCGGGAGCGAATCGGCAGCCATGGCCGGTTCTCGATCTCGAGATCAGCCAGACCTCTACCCTGAATTCTAGCAGATCCCGCCTGCCGTTTCCCGGATGCTGCAAACAAAAACACCCCGGGCAGAGGGCTCCCGGGGCGTTCTCTCATATCGATCTGACTTGCAGCCCTCAAAGTCCGCTGAGGTCAGCGGCGACGACGCGGATTCCCTTCCGCAGGCCCAGGGTCTTGACCACCTCCTCGGTCGCCGGCACCGCCATGCTCCGACGCGGGGCGATGCAGATTCCCGATACCTGCTGCGGCTGACCCTCCGGCTTCGCCTCGATGCCCAGCACCGCCAGACCATTGAGCACCAGCGGCGACGCGTTCTCGATCCTCACCTGGTACGTCGCCTTCCCCTTCACC
Organism: uncultured Planctomycetaceae bacterium; assembly: GCA_963833985.1. GTDB lineage: Bacteria > Planctomycetota > Planctomycetia > Isosphaerales > Isosphaeraceae > Aquisphaera. Next base: position 1,064,332 of record CAWIAD010000001.1, on the reverse strand, counting down.
GTCGGACCACGCATGTACTGCGCACGCACCATCCGACCCAGCACTCCCTCCGCCAGCGCCTCGCCGAACTTGCCGGCCGCGAACTTCTCCGAACCACCCGACAGCGGCAACGCGAACTTGCCGAAGGGCACCCACTTCGTCACCGTCGCGTCGCTGCACACCACCTGCACCAACGCCTCCTGACCCGTGAACTTCACCCGGCAGCCCACCGCAGGCTCCTCCGGACGCGCCGGAATCGACAGCTTGCTCCGCAGACCCAGGAACACCTTGTCCGTCAGCTCCTTGCGGAAGGCGGCCGCATTCGCCTCCCCTGTCGCGCCGCTCCCCTGCACCTCGAAGAGGATCGCTCCGGTCTCGCTCTCCGGCAGATTGTCCAGGTGGTCGGCGAACTGACGCGCCAGAGCCAGCTCGAACCGATTGGCCCACGGCGCGGAGAACTCGGCGATCCGCTCCCAGTCCAGTCCCACCGCCAGCCGCCACATCACCAGTTGCGCGATCGTCGCAGGCGCCTTGTCGGCCGCCAGACGCTTCAGGGCCTTCTGCACTCGCGGATCGGCATTGGTCTGGGACACATCGCCCAGTTGCAGGGGCTCGTCCTTGGCCGGGAAGCTGAGCCCGCTCTCCGAGTTCGGATCCGGCTGCGAGAGGCTCACCAGCCGGGTGGGCAGCTCACGCTTCTGCCCCGGCTTGAGGATCGCGAACGGCAGACCGGTCGGTGGTACGGACATCATGCCCATGCCGCCGCCCATTCCGCCGCCCATTCCGCCGCCCATTCCGCCGCCCATTCCGCCGCCCATGCCACCGCCCATGCCACCGCCCATGCCGCCCATCATGCCGATGGAAAGGGATCGCATGTCCCAGCTATCGTAATCGCCGCAGAGGTACATGATCAGCCGGGCGAGCATCATCATGCCCATGGTGGGTGGCATCGTTCCGCCGCCACGTCCCATGCCGCCACCCATACCGCCGCCCATACCACCACCACCCATACCACCGCCCATACCACCGCCCATACCACCGCCGCCCATACCGCCGCCCATACCACCACCACCCATACCACCGCCCATACCGCCACCACCCATACCGCCCATGCCGCCGAACTGACCGCTGGCACCCTGAGCGATGAGGCCGGGGGGAAGGACGACCCGGAGCTGGTTATTGGTGTTGTTGGTGACCGCGACGGTCATGCGGCCGTCGCCCCGGCCACTGGCCTGAACCGCCACCAGGCCTCGGCTCATGGCGTCGATCAGCCCGAAGGTCGGGATGTCCTTCTCGTCAACCGCGGCGGGCTTGCCGCGCGGCACCTTCTGGGAAGTGCCGTCGTCTCCGCGCAGGCGCCAGCAGCGGAAACGCTGCCACGATCGCGGCAGCAAGACCAAAAGAGAAACGCCGAATAGTCACGTGTGCATACCTTTCAACTTCAAGGTGAGCTTGAGTGCAACCGTGACGAACCGGCGGCAGGGGTGGCGCGGTGATCAGCCCGATGGCCTCGTCAGCGACGGTCAGGAGACGGCACAGTACAGGAATTGGGCTGCGACCGTATGAAAACCAGGTAACGGCACCCTACTCCACTTCGATTCCCGGTGCCACACACGCCCTGGTCCACCACTCCGGGAGCGGAACTCTACCAGCAAGACGCTGCCAACCGTGCCGCTATTCGTCCTTTCGCAAACGAATTTGGACCGCCTACACGCGGCGCACAAAAAACCTCGGGCGAATCGTCGCCCGAGGTCCAGGAGAATTCACCAAGGCCGCTTGGGGCTAGTCTCAAAGTCCGCTGAGGTCGGCGGCGACCACGCGGATCCCCTTCCGCAGGCCCAGGGTCTTGACCACCTCCTCGGTCGCCGGCACCGCCATGCTCCGACGCGGGGCGATGCAGATTCCCGATACCTGCTGCGGCTGACCCTCCGGCTTCGCCTCGATGCCCAGCACCGCCAGACCATTGAGCACCAGCGGCGACGCGTTCTCGATCCTCACCTGGTACGTCGCCTTCCCCTTCACCGTCGGACCACGCATGTACTGCGCACGCACCATCCGACCCAGCACTCCCTCCGCCAGCGCCTCGCCGAACTTGCCGGCCGCGAACTTCTCCGAACCACCCGACAGCGGCAACGCGAACTTGCCGAAGGGCACCCACTTCGTCACCGTCGCGTCGCTGCACACCACCTGCACCAACGCCTCCTGACCCGTGAACTTCACCCGGCAGCCCACCGCAGGCTCCTCCGGACGCGCCGGAATCGACAGCTTGCTCCGCAGACCCAGGAACACCTTGTCCGTCAGCTCCTTGCGGAAGGCGGCCGCATTCGCCTCCCCTGTCGCGCCGCTCCCCTGCACCTCGAAGAGGATCGCTCCGGTCTCGCTCTCCGGCAGATTGTCCAGGTGGTCGGCGAACTGACGCGCCAGAGCCAGCTCGAACCGATTGGCCCACGGCGCGGAGAACTCGGCGATCCGCTCCCAGTCCAGTCCCACCGCCAGCCGCCACATCACCAGTTGCGCGATCGTCGCAGGCGCCTTGTCGGCCGCCAGACGCTTCAGGGCCTTCTGCACTCGCGGATCGGCATTGGTCTGGGACACATCGCCCAGTTGCAGGGGCTCGTCCTTGGCCGGGAAGCTGAGCCCGCTCTCCGAGTTCGGATCCGGCTGCGAGAGGCTCACCAGCCGGGTGGGCAGCTCACGCTTCTGCCCCGGCTTGAGGATCGCGAACGGCAGACCGGTCGGTGGTACGGACATCATGCCCATGCCGCCGCCCATTCCGCCGCCCATTCCGCCGCCCATTCCGCCGCCCATTCCGCCGCCCATGCCACCGCCCATTCCACCGCCCATGCCGCCCATCATGCCGATGGAGATGGATCGCATGTCCCAGCTATCGTAATCGCCGCAGAGGTACATGATCAGGCGGGCGAGCATCATCATGCCCATCGTGGGCGGCATCGTTCCACCGCCCATACCGCCGCCGCCCATACCGCCGCCCATACCTCCACCCATGCCGCCGCCGCCCATACCTCCACCCATACCACCGCCCATGCCGCCGCCGCCCATGCCACCGCCCATACCGCCGCCGCCCATACCGCCGCCCATACCGCCGCCGCCCATACCTCCCATGCCGCCAAACTGGCCGCTGGCACCCTGAGCGATGATGCCAGGGGGAAGGACGACGCGAAGTTGGTTGCTGGTGTTGTTGGTGACCGCGACGGTCATGCGGCCGTCGCCCCGGCCACTGGCCTGAACCGCCACCAGGCCTTGGCTCATGGCATCGATCAGCCCGAAGGTCGGAATATCCTTCTCGTCAACCGCGGTGGGCTTGCCGCGCGGCGCCTTCTGGGAAGTGCCATCGTCTCCGCGCAGGCGCCAGCAGCGGAAACGCTGCCACGATCGCGGCAGCAAGACTGATGGATGAACGAGATTTGATCATGTGTGGATGCCTTTGCAGTTTTTTGATGAGCTTGAGTGCAACCGTGACGAACCGACGGCACGGGTGGCGCTGTGAGCAGCCTGATGACCCTGGTCAACGACGGTCACAAGACGGCAGAACGCGGGGATTGCGCTGCGGCGCATGAAGACCAGGTAACGGCACCCTACTCCACTTCGATTCCCGGTGCCTCACACGCCCTGGTCCACCACTCCGGGAGCGGAACTCCACCAGCAAGACGCTGGCAGCCGCACCGCTATTCGTCTTTTTGCATGCGAATTTGGACCGCCCACACGCGGCGCACAAAAAACCTCGGGCGAATCGTCGCCCGAGGTCCAGGAGAATTCACCAAGGCCGCTTGGGGCTAGTCTCAAAGTCCGCTGAGGTCGGCGGCGACCACGCGGATCCCCTTCCGCAGGCCCAGGGTCTTGACCACCTCCTCGGTCGCCGGCACCGCCATGCTCCGACGCGGGGCGATGCAGATTCCCGATACCTGCTGCGGCTGACCCTCCGGCTTCGCCTCGATGCCCAGCACCGCCAGACCATTGAGCACCAGCGGCGACGCGTTCTCGATCCTCACCTGGTACGTCGCCTTCCCCTTCACCGTCGGACCACGCATGTACTGCGCACGCACCATCCGACCCAGCACTCCCTCCGCCAGCGCCTCGCCGAACTTGCCGGCCGCGAACTTCTCCGAACCACCCGACAGCGGCAACGCGAACTTGCCGAAGGGCACCCACTTCGTCACCGTCGCGTCGCTGCACACCACCTGCACCAACGCCTCCTGACCCGTGAACTTCACCCGGCAGCCCACCGCAGGCTCCTCCGGACGCGCCGGAATCGACAGCTTGCTCCGCAGACCCAGGAACACCTTGTCCGTCAGCTCCTTGCGGAAGGCGGCCGCATTCGCCTCCCCTGTCGCGCCGCTCCCCTGCACCTCGAAGAGGATCGCTCCGGTCTCGCTCTCCGGCAGATTGTCCAGGTGGTCGGCGAACTGACGCGCCAGAGCCAGCTCGAACCGATTGGCCCACGGCGCGGAGAACTCGGCGATCCGCTCCCAGTCCAGTCCCACCGCCAGCCGCCACATCACCAGTTGCGCGATCGTCGCAGGCGCCTTGTCGGCCGCCAGACGCTTCAGGGCCTTCTGCACTCGCGGATCGGCATTGGTCTGGGACACATCGCCCAGTTGCAGGGGCTCGTCCTTGGCCGGGAAGCTGAGCCCGCTCTCCGAGTTCGGATCCGGCTGCGAGAGGCTCACCAGCCGGGTGGGCAGCTCACGCTTCTGCCCCGGCTTGAGGGTCGCGAACGGCAGACCGGTCGGTGGTACGGACATCATGCCCATGCCGCCCATGCCACCGCCCATGCCTCCCATGCCGCCCATGCCGCCGCCCATGCCTCCCATGCCACCGCCCATTCCACCGCCCATGCCGCCCATCATACCGATGGAGATGGATCGCATGTCCCAGCTATCGTAATCGCCGCAGAGGTACATGATCAGGCGGGCAAGCATCATCATGCCCATGGTGGGCGGCATCGTTCCACCGCCCCGGCCCATCATTCCGCCGCCCATGCCACCTCCCATGCCGCCGCCCATGCCTCCCATGCCGCCGCCCATGCCTCCCATGCCGCCGCCCATGCCTCCCATGCCGCCGCCCATGCCTCCCATGCCGCCGCCCATGCCTCCCATGCCGCCGCCCATGCCTCCCATGCCACCACCCATGCCGCCCATGCCGCCGAACTGGCCGCTGGCACCCTGAGCAATGATGCCGGGAGGAAGGACCACCCGGAGCTGGTTATTGGTGTTGTTGGTGACCGCGACGGTCATGCGGCCGTCGCCGCGACCGCTCGCCCGAACGGCCACCAGGCCCTCGCTCATGGCATCGAGCAGACCGTAGGTGGGAATCGCTTTCTCATCGACGGCCGGGGACTTCCTGGCCCTGGAGTCCTTCTGCGGCGCGGTGTCATCTGCCCGGGATGGAGCGAGCAGCGGACAACCCACCAGGAGTGTGGCTGCCAGGCCAAGGTGAAAGTACAAAGGACGCATCAGTGTCACTCCTTTCCGGCAAGGTACGTGGAACGATTCTCAGTGGCACGTGGGACCGTCGACCTCGAAGGTCGAGCGATCGGGTGTTCTGAGTCCGTCGGTCAGAGAAAAGGGGCTTGCGATCGTCACGGAACAGCTCACGAGGCCGACTGGTAGGCGTACCGTCATCGGTCCACAGCTGAGGCCGATTTCGATCGGTCATCGAGCGGATTCCATAGTTCAAGACGCGATTGGTGCCTCATCTATTCGCGCTCACATCGCTCAGTGGGATCAGTAGTGCCACCGGGTTTCGCTTACGGAGCGATTTGTACGGGTTTGTCCTCCGTCCCTCCTTGCAAGAGGAGGCTCGCGGCGTCATCCTGACCGTGCCTGCACGCACCGGCAGAGCCGAGGAACGACTGGTCGATGCCAGCCTCGATCCGTGCCTGGAGAACATTCGGATGCGCTACGTATCTCATCTGGCATGCACGGTTTGCGGCAGCCAGTTTCCGTCCCGGTCGGTCATGAACCTGTGCCCACACGATGGTCGTCCCGTACAGGTGGTAATGGATCTCGAGCGTCTCAGGGCCGAGCGTGGGCAAGACGGCTGGTGGCAGCCGGAACGCCTCGATCTCTGGCGATTTGGAGGGCTCTTGCCGCTGGACAGCGCGGACCCGGAGGACACGCGCTCGATTGTGTCCCTGGGAGAAGGGTTCACTCCTTCCCTGCATTACCCCCACGCGCTGGCCGAGCGCATCGGTTTTCGGCTCGAGGTGAAAGACGAGGGGCGGCACCACTCCGGATTCGGTGCCAACCCAACCCTGTCGTTCAAGGATCGAGGCATGGCAATGACGGTCTCGATGGCCCGGGCGCTGGGGATCAGCCGCCTGGCGGTTCCCACCCAGGGAAACGCCGGCGATGCGCTTGCCGAGTATGCGGTCGCGGCAGGGATCGAAGCGGCGATTGTGATGTCACCCGATACGGACCTCCCGGTCCTGGGCAAGGTTGCGGCCTACGCCCAGCTCCATCCCCGTCACGTCCGGCTCGAGCTTGTCTCCGGCACTATCATGGAGTGCGGTCGCCGGGTGAAATCAAGCTACGTGCCCGAGGGCTACTTCAACGTGGCGACGTTCCAGGAACCAGGCTGGAGGACCGAGGGGAAGAAAACGCTGGGGCTGGAAATGGCCGAGCCGCGCGGCGAGCGGCGGGCGCTCCGGCAATGGAAATTGCCCGACGTGATCGTCTATCCCACCGGTGGTGGCACCGGGGTGGTGGGCATGGCCAAGGCATTTGACGAGATCGAGGCTTTGGGACTCGTCGGCCCCGAGAGACCTCGGATGATCTGCGTGCAGAGCACGGCCACCGACCCTCTGGTGGGCGCGCTCGCGCAGAATGCACAGGATATCACGCCACGACCGCCCGGAACGACCGTCGCCACGGGTCTGAACGTCGCGCAGAACATCGGGCACATCAACGTCCTGCGCATCATGCGACAAACCGGCGGGCTGGCGCTGGCGGTCAGCGACGAGGCGATCCGCGCCGTGATCCGCACCGAGTGGCTACAGCGGAGGTTCGCCTGGTCGCCCGAAGGCGCCGCCACGCTGGCGGCGCTTCCCGAACTGGCAGATCGCGGGCTGGTCCGCGCGGGTGACCGGGTGGTGCTGGTGAACACGGCGTCGGCCGAAAAATACCTGCCGGCGCTGCGTGCCGAGCTGGACGGCGGGCTTTAGGAAAGCTCGGACGATCGGAATCCTCGCTCAGGATCGCCGCGTCATTCACCCACCGGGACAGCGCGTGTAGAATGGCGATGTCGAAATTTGCTCCACTTGTGGCGGCTCCGGACCGCTTGGGAGATCGAGGTGATGACACGGCACGCGTCCCTGACATTCGACGGCCGAACCATCGAATTACCGGTCATCGAGGGTACCGAGGGCGAGCTCGCGATCGATATCTCGGAGTTCCGCGCGCACCGGTCTGATCACGCTCGACCCCGGCTACGGCAACACCGGTGCCTGCACCAGCAAGATCACCTTCATTGATGGCGAGAAAGGCATTCTGCGGTACCGGGGCATTCCCATCGAGCAACTCGCGGCGCATTCCACCTTCACCGAGACCGCCTGGCTGCTGATCCACGGCCGGCTGCCCTCCAGGGCCGAGCTCGACCGCTATCGCGAGCGGCTGACTTATCACGCACCTTTGCATGAGGCGTTCAAGCACCACTTCGAGGGTTTCCTGGTCGACGCACCGCCGATGGCCATCCTCTCCGCCATGGTGAACACGCTGTCGTGTTTTCCCAGGCGGAGCAACGAGCCGCAGCCGACCACGGAGGAGGGAGAGTTTTATGAGGAGTCCGCACGGCTGATCAGCAAGGTTCGCACCATTGCGGCCTACTCGTACCGCCGATCCATGGGGTTCCCGTTCATCTACCCGGACCCGAAGCTGCCGTACGTGGCCAATTTCTTGCACATGATGTTCTCCATGCCCTACGAGCAGCACGTCGCCTCTCCCGAAGTGGTAGACGCCCTGAACCTGATCTTGCTGCTGCACGCCGACCACGAGCAGAATTGTAGCACCTCGACCGTCCGGGTCGTCGGTTCCAGCCAGGCCAACCTCTTCGCTTCGTGCGCCGCGGCCGTGGGAGCGCTCTGGGGGCCTCTGCACGGCGGCGCCAACGTGGCCGTGCTGGAGATGCTGGATCAAATTCACACTGGTGGGTTGTCCGCCGAACAGGCCATCAAGCTGGCCAAGGATCCCAAGAGCGGCTTCCGGCTGATGGGCTTCGGCCATCGCGTCTACAAGAACTTCGACCCCCGCGCCGTCATCCTCAAGCGCGCCGCCGACAAGGTGCTTGCCCAGCTCGGCGTCAACGATCCGCTGCTGGACGTCGCCCGCCAGCTCGAGGAGAAGGCACTTTCGGACTCGTATTTCGTCGAGCGGAAGCTGTACCCCAACGTCGATTTCTACAGCGGCATCATCATGCGGGCCATCGGCATCCCCACGAACATGTTCACGGTCATCTTCGCCATCGGCCGGATGCCCGGCTGGATTGCCCAGTGGAAGGAACAGCACGCCGACGGCAAGCTCAAGATCGCCAGGCCCAGGCAGGTCTACATCGGCAACCGCCAGACCGACTACGTCCCGATCGCCGAGCGGAAATGAGCCCGGGGCACCGCGGGAACGGCGGCAGGTGTCCGCCTACCTCGCAGTCCACAGCTCGCAGGCTCTTTTACGGAGCCGACGGTTTTGCGGCTCGGGCCTGAAGTCCCACCACGTCCTTCCAGAACGCCCGCCACGCCCCGCGCTCGGCCTCCGGCAGCCTGGACAGAGCCTCAGGATCCCGGACCCCTGCAAGCTGGAAGTCGCTTCTCCAGAGGCCCATGGTTGATCCGACCTCGGCGCGGACCTTGGTAAAATTGGAGTCCAGTCTCCGGTTCCAGGCGGCCAGGTCGTCGCGCAGCCAGCTCAGCGACCGCGCGCGCAACATGGCCCTGGACCCGTCATCCAGGACCGGGCGGCCGTTGGTCTGAGAAGCGGCGAGCGCCGCTGTCTGGGCCGCGACGTGGCGATAGAAGACTGTGGCGTCGGCGGCGAGCGTGGGATCACGAACGAACGCCGCGTCGAAGAGCCGGACCGATTTCGTGAACTCATGGCGCGCGTAGAGCACCAGTGCCAGGGCGATCGCCTCGCCGGCATCGGAGGGTGTGTCGTCACCGCGGAGCCAGGTCTCCAACGCTGGCCCATGGACCGCCAGCCGCTCCAATCGGGAAGCAAGCATGCGGCTCCAGACGTCGTCGGGCTTGAGGCGGACGACCTCGCGATAGGCGGCGATGGCAGCCTGGAGGTCCGTCCTGGCCCGCAGCACCAGGCCCAGCGTGCGGTGGTAGAGGGCATTGCCGGGTTTGCCGCGGATAGCCTGCCGGCAGGCGGCAAGCGCGCCGTCCGGATCGCCCTTGGCCCAGAGCGTGAAGCCGAGGAAATCGAGGTAAGCGGCCTCGTCGGGCTTGAGGCGTACCGCCTCGCGGTATTCCACGAGCGCGCCGTCAATCTCCCCCCTGGCCCGCAGGGCGTGGCCGAGGTTGCTGTGGCCCAGCGCGTAATCAGGCTTGAGGCGAATGGCCGCGCGACACGCCGTGATCGCGGCGTCAATGTCCCCCCTGGCCAGGACGCCGCGCCAGATTGTTATGAGCGTAAGCGTAGTCGGGCTTGAGGCGGAGGGTCTCCCGGTGGGCGTTGATCGCAGCGTCCAGTTCTCCCCTGGCCCTCAGTGTGATGCCGACGTCATCGAGAAAGACCCAGTTCTGCGGATCGAGTCGAACGGCCTCGCGGTATTCAGCCAGCGCACCTTCCAGGTTTCCCCTGGCCTTGAGGGCGTCGCCGAGGTTGTTGTGCGCGTAGGAGTAGTCGGGCTTGAAACGAATGGCCGCGCGGTATTCGGTGATCGCGGCGTCAATCTCCCCCTTGGCCTCCAGTACGACGCCGAGGTTGTTATGGGCAGCAGCGTAGTCCGGCTTGAGCCGGATGGCCGCGCGGTATTCGGCGATCGCGCCGTTCAGGTCTCCCTTGATCTTCAGCGCGACGCCAAGGTCGTTGCGAAACACCCAGCGATCGGGCTTGAGCCGGATGGCCTCGCGGTATTCAATGATTGCGCCGTCCACGTCCCCCTTCGCCTTGAGTGCGTCCCCGAGCAAGTCGTGGGGGAACTCTTCGTCGGATTTGAGTCGGATGGCCTCGCGGTATTCGCCAATTGCGCCGTCCACGTCCCCCCGGGTCTTGAGCGCAAGGCCGAGGTCCTTGCGGTAGATCCAGCTATCGGGCTGGATCCGGGTGGCCTCGCGATACTCGGCGATCGCGCCGTTCAGGTCATCGTTGTCCTTCAATGCGTCGCCGAGGTTGTCATGATAGCTGGCATCGTCAGGCTTGATCCGGATGGCTTCGCGGTATTCGGCGATCGCGCCGTTCAGGTCTCCCTGGGCTTTCAGTGCGTCGCCCAGGTAGTTATGGACCAGGTGGTCGTTCCGGCGGATCTCCAGGGCGGACCTGAGCAAGCGAACGGCCTCGTCAGGGCGATCGTAGGCCCCGCGATCGGTATTCCAGAGCTGCTCTGCAAGGTCGCTCAGGCGCTGGGCCCGATTGCGCGCATCGTCGGACCTGCGCGCTCCGCCTGCGCACGCTCGCGCAGATTCACAAGCCTGGAGCTCATGACGGGATCGGTCGTTCCATGCAGTAACGCTTCAGCCTGCTCCAGTACGGAGTCGATCCTTTGCCATGCGAGCGGGTCGGCGGCTGGCTCGCTCATCGCGTGGAGGTACTGCGACTCGGCTTTCTCTGCCAGTACGCCCACCCGCTCGAGCCGCTCTTGCCGCTGCCGGACGGACCAGGCATAGACCCCGACGCCCAGGGCCGTCAGCGCCAGCACGGAGGCCAGCAGAGCCCCTGTCAGCCTTCGTGCCCGCCGTTCGGCAAGGGCCTTGGCTTGTGCCTCGGCAGCAGTGCGGCGCGCCTCCTCGGCCCGGGCCTGTTCGGCAGCGCGACCCAGCTCGGCACGACGGATTCGCTCCTGGAGAGATTCCGTGTAGGCCGCCAGCCGTGCCGCGACGGCCGCGGCGTCACGCGCACGCTCACCGAGATCGACGGCCAGGCAGTCGTGAACCAGACTGACCAGGTCCCCGTCCGCCCCGCAGCCATCAAGCCGTGCTCGCGCCTCGGAGTGGTCGGCCTCTCTGGCACGAAGCATGATCTCCCTGGACGAGCGCCCCGTGTAAGCCGGCCGTCCGGTGAGGATCTCACAGAGGATCGAGCCCAGGGCGAAAACGTCGCACCGCTCGTCGAGCCGTTCCACTTCCCCGCGCGCCTGCTCCGGCGGCATGTAGGCAGGTGTCCCGATGATGCTTCCCGCCACGGTCCAATCATCGCCCGCAAGGTTCCGCACCGTCGTGACGACACCGCGCTGCCGGTCCGGGTTGTCGCGGGCCGTCGCATCCGGGGAGAGTTCGGGCTCACGCAGGGCCCTGGCCAGTCCCCAGTCCATCACCAGCACCTCGCCAAAGCTGCCGACCATGATGTTGGAAGGCTTGAGGTCGCGATGGACGACGCCCCGGGAGTGGGCGTAGGCGACGGTCTGGGCCACTTGCTGGAAGATGGCCAGGAAGCGGACCTGGTCCTGGGCGGGATCTGTTCGGCCCTTCAGCAGCGCGGCGAGGGTTCCACCCTCGACCAGCTTCATTGCGAAGTAGGGCCGCCGGTCCGAGAGGATCCCCAGCTCGTAAATCGGCACGATGCCCGGGTGCTGGAGCTGCCCGGTGATCTGAGCCTCCACGATGAAGCGGCGCGCAATCGTGGGGTTACCCTCGTGGGCGTCCAGCAGCACCTTGATGGCAAGGTCGCGTCCCAGACGCGTATCGTGACCACGCAGGATGGCGCCCATGCCACCGCGAGCCACTTCGCCGAGGACCTGGAGACGGGCGGAGCTGTCTCTCCGAGTCGGTGTCCGGCGCTCGCCCGGCCTGGCCGCTCGCGGCTCGCCAGGCGGTACCGGGCACCTGCCGTTCGGGATGCAGAGATCCTCCGGCTCACCGATGTCCCCACGCCTCTCTACTTCGCTCTGGGAGGAACTCTGGGCAACCATGTCCTGGAACAGGGACTCACAGGCGTCCGCCAGGGAACTTCCGGGCGCTTCGGAATCTGACCCCTCGGCGCTCCGATCACCCTCTCTGGGACCTGTCGCGTTCTCGCCTGAGTGCCAGGAGGCACCCGCAAAGGCAGCCTCCACAAGCCCCGCGTCGGCCGGGAAACGGGCCAGGTACTCGGAGGAATCCGGCCGGTCACCACGATTGCACCGCAGCTCCAGCTCAAGCCCTAGAAGTTCGCCGAGCAACGCAGCGCGATCCGCTTCGTCCGCGTGGGCGAGACAGTCCTCGATCCGCGGCGACCGGCCTGTCCGCCACGCTTCCTCAAAAGCGTCGCACGCCGCATCGATGCGGCGATTCGGAGAACCGACTCCGCGCATCAGGCCCGGCATCATTGGCACGGTCATGAGCCGCTCCCGTTCTCCTGGTATTGCGCATCCGGTTCAGACCGCGGGAGACCGATGCTCAGCAGAGCCGGGCCGACCGGCGCGTTCGAGCGTCGGCCCACTGTCACAGACGCGAGGCAAGGGGCATCCTCGATTCGTCGTCATGCAGACCGCGCTTTCCCTGGCCGCGGGCCCAGATCTTCCAGATGAATCCGAGCATCTTAAGCCGCAGCCAGTTCAGGCGGCAAGCATGTCAACAGGCAAATCGGAGGTACGCTCAACCGAGACTCCATCTTGCGGATCACGGGCTCAGGCCATCACAAGCCGGCTCAACTGGCGAAAGAGAAAGAATCTAAGAATCATCGCATCGATTCTCTCCAGTACCGGGCCCTGGCTCCGCGTCGAGCACACGGACGAAACCGTCGCGATCGAGCGAGCCGCGGTACCCGGTGTCCATCCAGGGCCGGCCGGGAACCCGAGCCAGGAGGCGGCCGACTTCCTCAGGCGGCAGGCTTTCGCCCCGCTCGTTGACGACGCGGAGCGCGACGCCAGGGACAGGGTGGCCCGAGGTTCCTGGTTTTTGCCCGATCTGGCGGATTCCCCGGTGTTCAAAGTTGGCGGTTGAAGCCGCGATCAGGCCCAGCTCGGGATGCACGAACCGTGGCTGCTCGGGCTCGATGGTCTCGAGCGGGGCCGGCGGCCAATCGCGGTGCTCAAAAGCCGTGACGCTCGCCTCGAGCACGGCCTGGCGGACGGCGAACGCCGTGATTGGCGGCGGCACGGGCGGCCCGAAGACCACGGTCACCGTTCGCCGCGCAAGGTTTTGCGGGTGCCCCGAAGTACGCCCTCCCGCGTAACTGAACACACTCCCCCACAGGTTGTCCAGGAAGACCGGCACGACCGCAACATCACTCTTGCCGGCAAGGATTGCCTCGAGGCCGCGATAGAAGGGACCGGTCAGACCGGTGCGGCTCATCTGAGCCTCCGGGAAAAGTCCCAGCACCTCGCCCTGGTCCAGGATTTTGCGGCAGACCTGGAACATGGTCCGCTGCGCTCTCGGCCCGGAGAACGGCACGGGGATAAGCCCGATCCAGCGCGCCCAGCGGCCCAGGACGGGCCAGTCGATGTAGGCCGAGTTCACCAGGGCATGGCCGCGCCGCGGGCAGGCCGCCGCCAGGAAGAAGCCGTCCAGCCAGGTGACGTGATTGGCGGCCACAAGCGCCGGCCCGGTCCGAGGCACGTTCTCATGGCCAATGATCCTGAGACGGTATCGCGGCCAGAGCAGCAACCGCACGAGGCTCTGGACCCACCACCGCAACGAGAAGAGGAACCCGGCGAGGGCCGCCAGGGTTATGCCCGCGATACCCAGCAAGGTCCAAAACGTGCTCATTCGACCGCTTCCGTGCTCGCGGCTGCGCGGCCCATCGGTCGAGTGCAGGGCCATGCCAGCAGCACGACTGCCCCGGTGACCAGGAACGCGGCACGGTAGCCGCCCAGACTTGAGCCGCCCAGAGCAGACTCAAGCCGCGCGAACAGTGCACCGCCGGCCACGCTGACGTTCGTCACGGCCATGAACAGAGCATAGGTTGAGGCGGCCATGCGAGGGTCGGATGCCTCCATCGCCAGGACGAAAAAGACCGCGTCGGTCCAGCCGTTGGCGGCGCCGAAGACCAGCGCGGCAAGCCCCGCGGGCCCCGGATCCGCAACCGCTGCCTGAACGGCTGTTGAGGCCGCCAGCGCCAGGAGCCCCACGCGCAGCACCCATGTCCTGGACAGGCGAGTCGCCAGGATGGGCAGTAACGCTGCGCCGAACACCCTGCCGACGTAGCGAGACGCACCAAGGTAGCCAATCGCACGCTCGCGGAACTGGAGGTCGTCATGGTAGAACGCGCCCAGGTTGATCTCCACGCCATAGCCCACCAGGGCGTAGAACGCGCCGAAGACAAGCAGCAGTAACGCCCGGGGGCGGACCAGGACGCCGAGGGCGCGCCACTGGAAGCGATCCGCATCGGCCGCGCGGGCTGGCTCGGCCACCAGCAGGGACTGGACCATCGGGATGACGCCCAGGCCGGCGCAGATCCATAGCACGGGGTCGCCGCGGCCTGGACCGTTGCCCGTGGACTCCAGCAGGAAGCCGAAAGCCAGGGTGAACAGCATGGCGGCAGCCGCACGGCTGGCTACCAGCAAGCCCTGGACCCGATCCCGGTCGGCGGGCGGCGTGACATCGATCACCATGCCGTCGCAGCAGGTGTCGTAAACCGCCAGTCCGGCGACGGTGAGAACCGCGAGCGCCGTGAATGCTCCAAGCTGGCGGCCAGGGTTCACAAGCGACAAACCCAAAAGGCCCAGCGACTGGAGCAGCACGCCCAGGAGGATGTAGGGCTTGCGGTGTCCGAACCCCAGGAAATTGAAGCGGTCCGACACCGGTCCGCCCAGGAACTTCAATACCAGGGGGACGAGCGCCAGACTCTGGGCATCGGCGGCGGGACCCTTGGCCGCTCCGCCGGCGGTCATGTAGAGCAGGTTGAAGTTGAAGAAGTAAGCGACGACCACGCCTTGCAGCGCGTACAGCGCGGCGAAGAGCGCCAGGTAGTCCGGGGCAACGGCGGCTTGCCCCCGGGATGAGCAAGGCATCTTGCGGCTCACTCCGGCGGCTGCAACGTGATGTCGGGATTGTCTTCGAAGTCCGCGTCCGGTTCCAGTTCGGCCTCGGTGGCGGAGGGTGTTCCAGCCTCCGTACCAGGCAGCCGGCCCGACCTGAGCGCGTGCTGCATCATGTCCTTGGCCCGGCGCGTCCAGGGCATGGCCTCGATCCGGGCGATGGTCTCCTCCACCGGGTAGGGCACGCGCTTGAGCTCGATGCGATTGTCGTCAATGATGGCGTAGGCGGCCCGGGGATCGCCGTCGCGCGGCAGCCCCACGCTGCCGGGGTTCAGGATCACGGTCCCTTCCACTTGCAGGTTGAACTGCATGTGTGAATGCCCCACGCAAAGGATGTCCGCCTCGACGTTCTGCACGCGCCTTGCCCAGACTTCAGGGACTTTCAGGAGGTATTCGTCCAGCGGGTCGCGGGGAGTGGCGTGGACCAGCAGGAACCGCTTGCCTGCCAGCGTGATCCTTTGCGTGACCGGCAATTGCAGCAGGTAGCGTCGCTCATCGGGCCCCAGCGAGTCCCACATCGACGGCCGCGACACCTTCGTCAGGTAGCGAAAGCCGATGTCCCCGGTCACGGGAATCCCCTGGGCCACTCCATGGTCATGGTTGCCGCGGATTGCGTAGGTGGCATGTTCCTTGGCCCAGCGCACGCAAGGAACGGGATCGGGGCCGTAGTCGACCAGGTCCCCGAGACAGAGGCAGACATCGTGAGGTTCGTCGATCGCCGCCAGGGCCGGCCAGTTGGCGTGGATGTCCGATACGACGAGGATCCTCATGCTCGGGCGTCTCGCAGGTCCCATGCGGCCAGAAACGGTCATTCGCGAAGAACGTGGATCATGGACACGCGTCAGGCCATCCAGGACTCGTGCCAGAGCTGGAACATGAGGAGTGTCCAGAGCGGCTTGCGATGGTCCCGCACACCCGAGCGGTGCTCGTCGATCCGGCGTGCGATCTCCTGGGGTCGAAAAAGCCCCTGCCGCGCCAGCCGGCCGGGCTCGAGCAACCTTTCGAGCAAGGGAGCCAGCTCGCCGCGCAGCCAGCGGGCCACCGGGATGCCGAACCCTCGCTTCGCGCGCACAAGGGTCGACGCCGGAAGCCTACCCGAGACCGCGCTTTTGAGCAACCTCTTGGTCGTGCTGCGGCCGTACTTGAAGCGGGCGGGAAGCCTCTGCACAAGATCGACGAGCTGCGCGTCCAGGAACGGGGCGCGGACTTCCAGCCCGCATGCCATGCTCGCCCGGTCGACCTTCGTGAGGATGTCTTCGGGCAGGTAGGTCTCCTGGTACAGCTCCAGCGATCGGCTCAGCGGATCGGCCCCCGCGCCCGGCACCGCGGCCAGCGCATCGGCCATGGCCATGTGTTCGGCCTCGACATCGAGCCAGCCGCCGGTGCCCGGGCCCGGGTCCAGCAGCAGGCGCGTCAGCTCGGCACCAGAAAACGAGCCCATCCACCGCTGATGAGCCAGCGCCAGCGGCTCCGCCGCCCCGCGGAGGAACTGCTTGAGCTTGAAATCAAAACTGAAGTTGCGATGATCCACGGGGAGTCGGCCGATGGCGGCCTCGGCCAGGGCACGAGCAGGGCGCGGCAAGGTTCGATAGAGCCGGGCGGCGCGCTCTGCTGTGAAGGTCGGGTACCCGGCCAGCAGCTCGTCGGCCCCGTCGCCTCCCAGGGCCACCGTCACCTCACCGCGCAAAGCGACTCAAAAGGTGCGTGGGCAAGATCGAGGCGTCACCAAAGGGCTCATCCAGCCAGCCGGCCACCTCAGGCAAGAGCTCGTAGACCTGGGCGACCGCGAAGGTCCGCTCGTGGTGGTTCGTGCCCAGGTGATGGGCCACTCGCCGGGCATACGGGCTCTCGTCGAAGTCCGGCTCGTGAAACCCGATCGAGAAGGTGTGCACGCCGCGGGCCGGCTCGATCTCGCAGAGCGCCGCGGCCACACTCGACGAATCGACGCCGCCGGAAAGAAACACGCCGAGCGGCACGTCCGACCGGCGATGGCGGGCCACCGCGTCGCGAAAGCCGGTCCAGAACCGCTCGCGGACTTGCTCGAACGGCTCGTCCGGGTCGCCATCGGCAAGCACCGACGGCTGCCAGTACCTCCAGGTGCGCACCTGGCCTCGCTCCCAGACGAGCAGATGCCCCCGGGGCAACTTCCTGAGCCCGCGCCAGATCGAGTAAGGTGCGGGAACGTACTCGTAGAACAGGTAGCGGGCCAGGCTCTCCCGATCGAGTTCCCGTCCAACCTGGGGATGGCAGAGCAGCGCCTTGGGCTCGGAGCCAAACGCCAGACCGCCGCCCGGCAGCTCGGCGTGAAAAAGCGGCTTCTGCCCCATCCGGTCGCGCGCCAGCACCAAACGCTGACGGGGCTCGTCCCAGATGGCCACCGCGAACATGCCGTTGAGCCGCCGGGCAAAGTCCACTCCCTCTTCCTCGTAAAGATGGACCAGGGTCTCGGTGTCGGAGACGGACTGGTAGCGATGACCCCTGGCCTCAAGCTGCGGCCGCAGCTCCAGCTCGTTATAGAGCTCTCCATTGTATGTGACCCAGACCGTGCCGTCCTCGTTGCACATGGGCTGGGCGCCGCCGGCAAGGTCGATGATCGAGAGCCGGCGGTGTCCCAGAGCAACCGGCCCGGCGCAGTGAAAGCCGTCGCCGTCAGGACCCCGGTGCGCCAGCCTCGCCGTCATCCGCTCGACGACCGCCCGCTCCGCCTGAGACCCGCTTCCATTCACGAAACCGGCTATGCCACACATCGGAGGGCTGAGTCACCTTTCCGCGACAGCTCGTCGTATTGCACTGGATCGGCCCGGATATTGTACGAAAGTTCGCCTGCACTCAGGTAGCACCCCGATCATCCCGCAGAGGTCGGGTAAGCCGCGCCCGGTGGGCCGGCCCTGCTTCAGAATAACCTTTCATGAAACAGATCGAGGCTTGCATCGAGTGCACAAACGCTGCTAACTTCTCCTGGATGCGTCTTCATGCTTTTTTCATGATGCCTGACTGAAGGGAGAGCATTGTGCCGCGAGCTTCCATACTGCCTGAGCGATCGAAGGGCTCCCCGCGCTCCCTCCGGCGTCTCGCGATCAATTGGGACATCCCGTCCTTGCGACTCACGCCCGGCCAGCAGCTTGTAGTCAAGCTGCGCGGGTTTCCCAGGGGGCTCGGTATTGCGCTGGTTGCCGCGGGTGCGGCGATCATTGCTATTACCGGACCGGTCCCGTTCGGATTGCCGCTCTTCGTCCTGGGAACGCTGATCATGGCTCCGGGGCTCTTCCGCCGTATCGGCGACTGGCTGGCACGCTGGATCCCGTCTGCCTACAGGACTCTGTTCAAGCGGGTCGACCAGTTTAGGGCCGCGCTGGAACGACGCTTCCCGGGATCGATCGCGGCTTGATCCGTGCTTCAGGGCAGTCCCGTACCTGCTGCCTGATCGGCGGTCGGCGCGGGCTCGTGGTCGGCTAACGGGTGAACCGGCTGCACTTGGGCGAGCAGAGCCATCAGGTTCTCTTCCAGGTTCTCGCAGATCCGATCGAGCGGCAAGTGATTGAGCCGCGCCGCGCTGAACGGGTTCTGGAGCTCGACGCCGATCTCGTCCAGTGCCAGGATCGGGAAGGCGACCAGCATCGTCACCATGGGCGTCAGCCAGTCCACCTTGAGGAGAATTCCGAACGGCAAGGCCAGCAAAAAAACGAAGATGAACTGGCGGATCTCGATAGAGTACGCTTCGCAGAGCGGAGTCTTGAGGATTCGCTCGCAGCCGCCGATATGGTCGATCAGCCGGGATCTTTCCTCGTCGGCCCGCACGAACGCCAGCCGGTCCATTCCCAGTTCTACACCCTCGCGGAGCAACTGGCCGATGGCCAGTGCCACGGCCGTGGGCATGTGCTCGACCGACGCGATCCGCTGCGCCTTGACGCTGCCGATGAGCCCTTCGAGCTCGGGAAGCCCGCGCTGGTGGCGCAGGCTCCGCCGCGCGACGTGGGCGAATGCCGCGGTCCAGCCCACGAACCTCCGCCTCCAGTCCGGGTCATCGGGTCCATAGCAGAGCGCCTGGATCACCAGGTTCCGGCTCTGGTTGACGATTCCTCCCCAGAGTTTGCGCCCTTCCCACCACCGCTCGTAACCGGCATTTGTGCGCAGGACCAGAAGCGCGCCCAGCGCCACGCCGAGGACCTCGTACGGCGCCATCGGAATGGCCACCGTGGGAAAAGCCGGGTGTTTCTCGATGACCGTCACGACCAGGGCGATGAAGCCGAAGACCAGCGTCCGCCTCAGGACGAAGGGAATCGCCGACCCTTCGATCCGGGCGATCTCCGTCCAGAAGCGCTCGGGCCTGAGAAAAAGTTTCATCACGCGAAGGTCCTTGAATCCGCGACGGGCGCTCACCGCTGCCGGTGATGAATTGAATATTAACGATCCGCCAGGGATCCGTACTGCCTACTTTCCGCACATCTCCCTTTGATTTCCCCGAATTCGACCTGAGGCCATCTTCTCAGACGCGGCCCCAGGGTCGGTAAACATCTACAAGTCGATCGGCACGGGGACCTTGTTCGGTTCAGATGGTTCGCCAACCGGACCGTTCCTGAACTCGAGCCATTCTTCGCCTTGTCTTATGACTTGGCAATGTCCAGCCGTGCGCCGCGATTCTCGCCGCGACGACTTGTGACACGGGCTATGAGCGTAAGTTGAGCGGCTCACAACTTACGTCAAGGCAAATTGTCATAAGTGAATCACAAGATTTTTTGTCCTTGACGTCCCGATCTCCTCCGCCATCATTGCGGCAAGCCCTGCGGCGGTCGGCCTGCTCCCCTCACGGCCCTGGAAGGCCCGGCGGCGGACACCGGCCAACTCGCTGCAAACCCTCCGGAGATGATCCGCATGAACGAACCTCAACGACCGCGCCAACCCGGCGAGACGGCACGCTCGAAGGGACGCACGCGCACGCTCAACACGCGGCGGATTGCCGCCGTGCCCATCCTGGAACACTTCCTGAGTCGGCTCCGCCTTCGCGAGTTTCTCTGCGACCACCTGCCCCATGAGGACGGCCGCACTCGGGTCCCCACGGCCACGGCCTTGCTCGTCCTGCTGCGCAACCTGCTGATCTCGCGTGAGCCACTCTATGGTGTCGGTGAGTGGGTGGCCCGCCATGAGCCGAAACTGTTCGGGTTGTCCGATGTCCAAGTCGCCGCAATGAACGACGATCGAGTTGGCCGGGCCCTCGACCGTCTCTTCGACGCCAATCTCTCGGGGTTGGCCCTGAAGGTCGCGGCCCATGCCGTACGCGAATTCGACGTCAGCCTCGACCAGTTACACAACGACTCGACCACCATCACTTTCCACGGTGACTACGAGTCGGCGGAGGCGGAGCGAACCCTGCGGGGACAATTGCGGTTGGCGGTGACCTGGGGTCATAACAAAGACCACCGCCCCGACCTCAAGCAGCTACTCTACATCCTCACCGTGACCGGCGACGGTGCCGTCCCGGTGCACTTTCGCGTCGAGAGCGGCAACGCCACCGACGACCGCTCTCACCAGGAGACCTGGGAGTTGCTCTGTCAACTGACCGGACGCCGAGACTTTCTCTACATCGCCGACTGCAAGCTGGCCACCACCGAGAACATGGCCTATCTGCATCAGCGCGGCGGTCGGTTCCTCAGCGTGCTGCCGCGAACTCGCAGTGAGGACGGTGCCTTCCGCGGCGCCGTACTCCGGGGAGAGATCCAGTGGCGATGGACCCACGACAAGTACGACGACAAGGGACAGTTGACCGACCGCTTCTCGATCTGCAAACCTGCGAGCCAGACCACCGAGGGTTACCGGCTGATCTGGTATCACAGCACACGCAAGGCCGAGTTGGATGCGGAGGTACGGCTGACCCGGCTGGAGAAGGCGTTGAAACGACTGGACGAACTGCGTGCCAAGCTCGCCTCGTCCCGAACCCGGTACCGCAGTCGAGCCAAGGTCGCCGAGGCGGTCGAGGAGCTGCTCCGAGACTGTGAGGTCACCGAGTGGATCTCGGTCGAGATCGAGGAGCAGGTCACCGAAAAGTTCCGCCAGGAGCGACGCGGCCGGCCTGGACAGGACACGCGGTACGTCCGAGAGGAGAAGCTCCGTTACTCGTTGAAGCATCGGATTGAGTTGGAGCGACTGGATGAGGAGGCCCGCTGTGATGGCATTTTCCCGCTGGTGAGCAACGAATCGAAGATGACGGAGCAGGATCTGCTCTTGGCCTACAAACAGCAACCGGCCATCGAACGACGGTTCGAGCACCTGAAGACTGACTTCGTGGTAGCGCCTATGTACCTGAAGGAGGTAAGTCGGATTCAGGCCTTGCTCTGCGTGTACTTCTTCGTGTTGCTGGTCGAGGCGCTGTTGGAGCGAGAACTCCGCCGCGCGATGGAACGAGCGGGAATCGAGAGCCTGCCACTGTATTCCGAAGGTCGGGCCTGCCGACGCCCGACGGCTCGAAAAGTGATCGACCTGTACGAGGACGTTCAAGAGCATTCCCTGAAGGCTGGGAAACGCCCTCTTGAGGTGTTCAGCACAGAGTTAACTCGGCTCCAGAAGAGGATCCTGCGCCTGCTGGGGATACCCAAAGCCTACGAGATTTGAACCTGACAGGCCGAAAGACGGCACACGGAAATTAGGAGATAGTCAAGGCGAGATGTGCGGAAAGTAGGGTACTGTTCTTCGTGCCCGAACCTATGGAATCTATGCAACAACAGCCTTGTTCCTTCTTGAGCTCCCGGCGGACGTGCTTGACCCCATGGTATGCGCCAGGTACAGACATGACCCGGGGACAGGGTGGGAGAACAAAGCAGGTAACCTCATGCAAACCGACGCTCCTTTCCGGCCTCCCTGGCGGCTGTGCAAGCTGCTGCGGCGCGTGCCCATTTACGCACAATTGCTGGATGAGTCTCCGCACACGCGGATCGAGGTCCGGGACTAGGTAGGGCACCGGCAGGAGACGGGCCGCTGTCTCTCAGGGCCGCCATCCGAGCAGGCTCGGGCTGACGTTCAGGCGGGTGGCCAGGCTGGCGAAGGTCTCGCGCAACGGTGGATTCATGGCGCCTGTCGTGGACAGGCCCAGGAACGCTTCCAGGAACTGGTTCTGCACTTGCCAGATGTCGGGCTTGATGCCCAGCAGAGCACAGGTGTCGAGCAGCAGACCGATCCGGCAGGTGATGGAGTTCAGCTCTGTTTCCTCATCGGCGGTGATCTGGCCGAGAGTGCGTTTCATGGCTTCGGCGACGATCTTCTCAAGCCTGGAGCTCTCGGGAAGGTAGCCCCATGCCTTGCCGCGCTCGTGCAGGTGCACGATGCCGGAGAGGGTGGTCTCCTCGCCGTGCGCCACGCGGTCGATCTGCTCTTCGAGGTGATGGTCGAGATAGGCCGATGCGGCGGCGCGAAGCGGCTTGGGGATCGGGTAGTGCAACCGCCCCAGCCGGTTCAGCACTTCCTCGTCCTGGTTGGCCAGCCGTTCGAACGACCGCTGATAGTCCTCGAAACGGTCGGTCAGGACGATGCCGATGATCCGTCTCTGCTCGTCGCGAAAGAGATCATCCAGGCGATGAGCCTTGCCTGGGAACTCGCTGCCCAGGAGGGTCATCACCTCCGCGAGGGACTCCGACCGGTAGGTCGACATCAGCTTCAGCTTCAACGCCTGATACGCCTCCGGCTCCATCTCGGCGCGGAGCACGGCGTGGAAATCCAGGCCGCCAAAGTGCACGACGACGAAGCAGGTCTCCGCCTCGTTCCAGATTCGCCGTGAGCGTGCACGCAACCGGCCCACGGCGAGGTGCCCACTGCCTCGCGAGCGGATCTCCTGGTCGAGGATTTCCAGGTCGTACGAGTAGACCCGGCCGGCGATGGCGTTGTCGCCCGAGTGGTAGATCAGGCTGATGGCGTGGTGGGCCAGCACCCGGTCCAGGTCCACTGCCATGGGGCGGATCACCTGGTTCCAGACTCCTGCCCCGTCGCCGAGCTGGGGAAGGTTGCTGGGGGCCGCGGCCAGCGTGTCAACGAAGGCCGGCTCGAACTCGCGGTGGAACTGGCGCGACAGGGCCAGGGCGCGTGCCGCGTAGTTCAGGCACTGCACGGTTTCCAGGCCGCTGATCTCGTCGAAGAACCAGCCGCAGGACGTGTACATGAGCATGGCATCCTGCTGCATCTCCATGAGCCGCAGGGCGTCGCTGACCTGGACCGGGTCAAGATCGGCATGGCCGTGCTTGCCAAGGAACTGGTGCACGGCGTCCGGAGACTCGCGCTGGAGGATCACCTCGATGAAGGCGTCGCGCGCGCTCCACGGGTTGGCAAAGCAGACTCGCCCGCGAGTGCTGAAGAGATGGTCGAGCTGCTCGCGCAGGGTGTCCAGCGCCGCGCGCAGGGCGCGCGCCATTTCTGGTGCCAGTCGCCGCGCATCTTGCAGCCGCAATCGGATCGCCATCGCTCCACACCGTGCACGCAGCTCCACGAGCTTCGTTCATGGATCTCCACCTCCCACTCGGGCGGATGCAGCTCAAGATACTCGCCGTAGTTGGTCAGCCGGACGTCCGGATCTCGCGAGAGCCGCTCAAGCACGAACGCCAGGGCCATGTCGCCGTGGGCATGATGGTGCCCGTAGGATTCGCCGTCGGTGGCGATGTGCATGAGCTGGGCATGCTCGCGGCTGGCGTCAAACCCGTGAAACAACCGCTCCAGGAAGCGGTCGCCGTGATCCAGCAACCGCTCGAAGGCCACCTGCTGCGAGATGATGCCGTCGTAGAAGAAGAGCACGATGGACCGGCCCGACGGCAGCCGGCAGAGGTACGCACGCGACGGATCGATACCGTCGGTGATCTCCGTCCAGCTTTTCTCGCCGATCTTTCGCCACCGCCGCGCCTGCCGGGCGCCAGGATGGTGAAGCGGATGCCTGCCTCCGCCAGGGCCTCCAGCGAAGGCGTGTCGGCGGCCGTCTCTGCCAGCCACATCCCCTCGGGGTCGCGGCCGAACCGATGGCGGAAATCGGCAATCCCCCAGAGCACCTGGGTTTGCCTGTCCCGGGCGTTCGCCAGGGGCAAGATCATGTGATTGTACACCTGTGCCAGCGCATTGCCGTGCCCATGGCGCCTCTCCTGACTGAGCCGGTCGGCCTCGACGATTCCCCGCAGGGCCTCCGGTGCGGCGTCCTCCATCCATTGCAGCAGCGTGGGGCCGAAATTGAAGCTGATCCAGGCATAATTGTTGAGCAGGTTGATGATCTGCCCCCGACCGTCGAGCAGCCGGGCCCTGGTGTTCGGCGCGTAACATTCGTGGGTGATGCGCTCGTTCCAGTCGTGAAAGGGAGCAGCCGAGTCCTGCACCTCGACGATCCCCAGCCACGGGTTCTCGCGTGGCGGCTGGTAAAAGTGTCCGTGAATGCAGAGATATCGTGGATATCGCATGGTTGTCCAGGATCAGGGGGTCGGAATGGCCAGGGGCCACGTGGCGTCTTCGCCGAGGAAGGATCTCGCCGGCCGCCGTCACAAACTCACATCGGGCCGGGAGGGGACGATCGCTGCGCGACCGTGCGGGCCGGCGGCGGCAGGCATGGGCAGGTCGCAGACGGTGGCCGTCGCGCTGGCCGGCGCACCATCGCCGGGCTCGCGCACGCTCACCACAGCACCCGCGCGGGCATGCGAGCGCCGCACCATGGCCAGGGCCGCCGGTGCGTTCCGGCCGGGCGAGAACACCGCGGACGTGATCGTGCCGACGGACTTTCCCTCCGCCTCCAGCAAGCTCCCCGGGGCCGGGGTCGCGGCGCCCGGCTCGAGCAGCAGTCCCTTGAGAATCTGGTTCACGTGCCCCAGGGCGTCGAGTCTGGCGACGGTCTCCTGGCCGAGATAGCAGCCTTTCACGAAGTTGATGGCATGGTTGTCGCGACCAATCTCCTGGGGCAGGTTCTTGTCGTTGATTTCACGCCCGAACACCGGCGTGCCGGCCTCGATCCGCAGCGCCTCGAAGTCCGTGTGATCCAGCTCGGCCAGACCGCATCCCCTGAGTGCTTCGGCGACTCGCTCCGCGCCGCTTCGATCGCCGATCAAGGTCAGCCCGGGAACTCCCGTGGGCGATTCCCGAAAGAGCAGCAGCGGGCAGCCGGCAATCTCGGTTTCGCAGTGCGAGAGATCGCCGGCTTCCGGCAGCTCCCCGCCGAGGCTGCGGATCGGCTCTTCCGAGCCGGGACCGGCAAGATGGACCTCGAACGTCTCCGCGGATCGGTCCTCGAGGGCAACGTCCTCGAAGACTCCGTACTTCTGGAAATGCGGCAAGGCGAAGGCCAGCCCGCCCGGATCCGCGCACACGAGGATGGATGCGTCGCGCATTAACAGCTTTACGTACGCAAGCGTCTTGCCCTGGGGGCTCGTGACAAATGTCTCGCAGCCCTTGTGGACGGGCAGTCTCTTGACCTCGTTGGTCGTGAGGTTGTGCAGGAACCTGGCCCGATCCGGCCCGGCCACCTCGAGCCTGGAACGGTCCGATCGGTCGCACCAGGCGGTACTTTCCCGGACGGCGTGATAACCCTTGGAGTCTCGCATGAGCGCGCCTGGTGTCCTGAAAAGAGCCCCCGCAGCCGGGGGCGAGAGTGAATCGAGAATCGATGATCTCACTGCGTCGCATCGCCGGCCACGGTGGCCCGTGTCAATTCGGCATGGCTGACCAGCAGGCACGAGCTGGACCGGGACACGATCCGGTTCGCATCGTTCCTCGCTTCGATCGGAACCATGCCGAGATCCTCGACCACCTGGCGGTCGATGCCGCTGTGGAGATAGACGTCGGCACGTGCGAGGACGTGGGCGAGCCGCCGGCCGGCAATGGAGTCCGTGTCAGAATCGTGGCCACGGAGCGCCGCAGGGGCGTTCTTCGGGTCGTCAACATCGCAAAGTCGCTGCAAGGATGGCCCGATGATTCCCTGGGCACGGGACAAGGCGACGATCTTGCCGCCCGGAGTCACCAGCCGCGATGCCGTGACCAGTCCCTCGACCATGTCGTCGATGCCCGCCGGATCGTACAGGGAGCCGATTCCCACCACCACGCATTCGGCCGGGGCGGCAGGTCGGTAGCACCAGAGGCCATTGATCGCCTGGATCGCCTCATCGCGCACAGACTCGGCCAGCCCGCCAATCGCCCGGGCAAGCCCGTCACGGCCAGGGACGAGACCCAGGTGGTACTGCGTGCCCAGCAGCCAGCTCACCTCGAACGCCTCATCAAGGCTCGACCGGGGCGCTGACCGCTTTGGCGGGTCGCTCGCGAGGGCCTGGCGATAGGCCGCCAGGGTCTCCTGGTTGCTGAGTTGCGGGAAGATCAGGCTCCAGGGCCCGCGGTAACCGAGAATCGGGTCGAAGCCGAGCCGGCCCACCGGGATCACGACGTCGGCATCGGTGACCCGGCGATTGAGGTAGATACGCCGGCCTTCGGTGGAGGCTGCCAGGTAAGCCAGCTTGTGCCGGTCCGCGGGGTCATGAACCTCCAGCGCAATCCCCGTCGGCAACCGTTCGTCCGGGCCGAACCGATGGCCGGGAGGTATCACCACCGTGATGTCGCCGGTCTCCACGCCCGAGGCGCGCAGCAGGTCCACCAGCAGACCGATCGAACTGCCGATCGGGCTGATCGCGGGATCGATCGCGATGGCGATTCGATCGCCCGGCACGACGGCCTGGCGGACGGGCGGAAACTGGAGCGGTTGCTCCAGCGCGCTGCGGACCGCCTCGAGCTCGACGTCGCCGGTCATTCCCGCCGGCCCGTCCCACTGACCGACCAGTTGGTCTTCACGGAGATCGAACTCGAGCCGCTCGCCCTGAAACTCGACGGTGGCTAGCATGGCGAAAGCGTCGTCTTGCCTCCTCATCCTTATGCCCCGCCGTCTTTGACCGGACAGGTCAAGTAAGATGGCTCGAGGCGGCTTTTCGACTCATGATAGGTCCCCCCGCGCCGGACGGTCAAGCGGCCCACCGGCCTGGCGATCGGCAGAAACAGGAAGGCATGGCCATGAAGTCCGAAGCGCACGCGAGTCACAAGCTCACGCTTGTTCCCGAAATGTCCCTCCTGCTACGCCTGCTGGACGAAGGCTACGCGAGGAAGGCCTGGCACGGCCCGAACCTGAAAGGGTCGATCCGCGGCGTACCGGCCCAGCAAGCCGCATGGCGGCCCGGCACTGATCGGCACTCGATCGCCGAGCAGGTGCTCCATGCCGCGTACTGGAAGTACACGGTGAGGCGCCGCCTGCGGGGCGATCTGCGCGGCTCGTTCCCGATGTCCGGCTCGAACTGGTTCCCCGTCGCAGTACCACTTGCGGCCGCGGAATGGAAGGGTCACGTCGCCCTGCTCGAGAGCGAGCATCGGGCACTCCGCCAGGCGGTCCTGGATCTCCCGCCGGACCGGTTGCATGAGCGTCAGACAGGGAGCAAGTATACGCATGGCGAGATGATCTCCGGCATCGCAGCCCACGACGTTTACCATGCCGGGCAGATCCAGCTTCTGAAGAAGCTCTGGAACGAATCTGGTTGAGCGAGGATCTTCTGGTCAGGAACCCGGGGCAAGACCCGTGAGCCGGCAGCTCACGTCCCAGAGCCTCCGGGCCGCGGCGTCGTCCTGAGACTGGGGGGAGGAGCGAGCCGGTTTCCGGTTCACGAAGTAAAGCCCCGTCTGGCCATCCACGAGGGCAGAGCTGGCCAGGTAGATCGACGTGCGGGCACCCTTCTCGGGAGAGATCGCCGCCAGGTCCGCGGAGCGCCTGATGAGCCAGCCCAGCGGCCCGCGGGCACGGAAGATCTGCGTGCGAACGAATCCCGGGTGCAAGGCGTTGGCCGTCACTCCCGTTCCGTCGAGCCGTCGGGCCAGCTCTCGGGTGAAGAGGATGTTGGCCAGTTTCGATTGCTGGTAAGCGCGCCAGCCGCTGAACTTTCGAGTTCCCTGGAGATCGTCGAAATCGATTTCGACTCCCTGGTGCGCTGTCGAGGAGACATTGACGATCCGCGCCGGGGCACTGGCCTTGATCAGGTCCAGCAGCAGGTTCGTGAGCAGGAAGCTCGCGAGGTGGTTGAGCGCGAAGGTCAGTTCCAGGCCGTCGACGGTGGTCTCGCGAGCCAGCAAGAAGACGCCGGCGTTGTTGACCAGGACATCAAGCCGGTTCGTGGCCGCCTTGATATCCTCGGCGAGCTTGCGGACCTGGGCCTGCGACGACAGATCGGCGGTCAGGAATTCGACGGGCGGCGATCCGTGAAGCGCTCCAAGCTCACGACGCGCGTCGTCGCAGCGCTCCGGCGAACGACCCACGCCGATCACACGTGCTCCCAGCCTGGCCAGCTCCCGTGCCGTCACCAGGCCGATCCCCGCGGTGGCCCCGGTGACCAGGCATGTCTTGCCGGCCATCGATCGCGCCGTATCCGGTTCAGTCATGAATATCTGCCCGCTGATCGATATTCTCTCCAGGCCCCATGCCGGGAGGGTGGGTGCAGCGGATGATGCTAATGGAGCACGAACGGTAGCGTCAAGCACGCGCAGCCGATACGGAAAGCCCGTCCGCAACAAGCCGGGCCCATGCATCACAGCCTGGTCTCGGCCATCGGTCCTGATTGCCGTGCCCAGGTCGGTAGTCGCGCACGGCTTGATCTTGATCTTGAACAAGTCCCTGAGTCGGAGACGTCGATCTCCGGCGCGATTCTGGCTACAATGAGTTTAGTGCTCACTGCCAGATCACGGGAATGCCGGCGAGTGAAGCTGTCCCGAGGAGATCCGAGCCGATGCCTCCCATTGCCCTCAATCGCCGCCGGTTTCTTGGGTGCTCGGCATCGGCCGCGGCGAGCCTGGCACTCTCGCAGGGTGCCATGGCGGACGCCGATGCGGCCGCGGGTGCTCCCGTCCCTGTGCGGCTGGGACTGGTCGGCATCGGCAACCGTGGTACATCCCTGTTGCGGACCCTGCTCGAACTGCCCGCCGTGCGTGTGGTCGCGGTGTGCGACCCCGAGCCCAAGCACCGGCTCCGCGGGCAAGGAATCGTGGAAAAGGCGCAGGGCCAGCGACCCGAGGCGGTGGAAGACCCGCAACGGCTGCTCGACCGGCGCGATGTCGATGCAGTCATCGCGGCCGTCCCCTGCGATCTGCACGAATCCGTGGGCTGCGCGGCGATCCGGAGCGACAGGCACCTGTACCTAGAGAAACCGCTTGCCCTCTCGTTGACCGGCTGCGATCGTCTCATCGCGGAAGCCGCTCGGCATCCCGGGCTGGCGGTGCACGTCGGCTATCAGCGCCGGTCCAATCTGCGGTTCCGCGAGGGCGTGGAACGGCTCCGGAACGGTGAGATCGGCCCGCTCATCGAGGCCCGCGCCTCCTGGACCAGCAGCAATGGCCCGCTCTCGGGTCACGGGGGCTGGCTGGCTCGTCGCGAACGCTCGGGAGATTTCATGGTCGAGCAGGCGGTACACATCTGGGACGTGTTGCACTGGCTGCATGGCGGCCTGCCGGAAACGGCTTCGGGCTGGGGCCGGCCGGACTTTTCGCCCGCCAGGACCCCGGCCGCGACGTGACCGACCACTACGCCGCCGAGCTACAGTGGGCCGACGGCTTCCGGGCCTCGCTCGTGCAGAGCTGGGTTGCCCCCGCGGACGACGGCTTCACCGGGTCGAGCCTGCGCAGTCCTGGGCGAGGAGGGCGGGCTTGATTTCGGTGCGGGTTCGCTCACGTTCCGCGACCGCGCACGGCCTCGCGAGACGATTCACCCGGGAGCCCAGAACGACACTCGCCTGGCGCTTGCGGATTTCCTTGCGTCCGTTCGGGCTGAGAAGCCGTTAGCCCCTCCTCTCACCCTCGCCGAGGCCCGCAACGCCACGCTCACGGGTCTTCTGGTCCGCAAGGCCGTGGACGAGACACGCCTCGTGACGATTCAAGAGGTCCTTGCCAGAGCAGATAATACCTGATTGCCGGGTGACTGTGACGAACCGGAGACCTACCGTGGCGACAGTCGTGAAGCCAATGCCACCGGGTGAGCAACCTCTTGGTGCCCAGATTCCGCCGCTCGAAAACGGAGATTGGCTCACCCGCATGGAATTCGAGCGCCGCTACGAGGCGATGACCGACGTGAAGAAGGCCGAGCTCATCGAGGGAGTGGTTTACATGCCTTCGCCGGTACGATTGCGCCAGCACGGACGTCCTCACATTCAGATCAGCGGCTGGCTTCTGACGTACGAGGCGAGCACACCCGGAGTCATGGCGGCCGACAACGCGAGCACCCGTCTCGACCTCGACAATGAGCCCCAGCCCGATGCGCTGCTGATGATCGACCCGCAGCGCGGCGGTCAGGCGCGCATCACCGCGGACGATTACGTGGAAGGCGCTCCAGAGCTAGTGGTGGAGATCGCCAGTAGCAGCGTCAGCATCGACCTGAACGCCAAGCTGCAAGTGTACCGGCGGAGTGGAGTGCGCGAGTACATCGTCTGGCGCGTGCTCGACGCCGAGATCGACTGGTTTGTACAACGTGACGGTGCCTTCGTCCGGCTCGTGGCGGGCGAAGGCGGCCGCTGTTGCAGCCAGGTCTTCCCGGGTCTTTGGCTGGATACGAGGGCTCTGCTCGGAGGAGACATGGCCAGGGTGCTGGACGTCCTGCGCCAGGGTCTGGCCACACCCGAGCACGCGTCGTTCCTGTCGCCCGCTGAGGGCGGTGCCGGGGCCTGACGGGTTGCTCAGACGCGAAGCAAGGGCAACCTCTCGAAGTCTCCGCCGAGTGCAGACTTCGCGGGCATGCCAAGCCATTGTTCCAGCACCGTGGCGTAAACCTGGCGGAAGTCCACAGACCAGCGCGGGTCGCCGTCCGGCAGGTCGAGAAGGCTGGGGACCTTCCCATGGACTCCCGGGCGCACCCCCTGCCCCGCCAGCAAGACCAGGCCGGCCGTGCCGTGATCGGTCCCCGCCGAGCTGTTCTCGGCGACACGGCGTCCGAACTCGCTGAAGCCAAGCACCAGCACGCGGTCAGCCAGCTTCGCGGCGGTGAGGTCGTCGAAGAAAGCCTTCAGCGCCGAGGATAAGATTCGCAGCAGCCGGTCGTGCGTTTCCAGCTGCCCGGCGTGCGTGTCGTAGCCTGGCTGCATGGTGTAGAAGACGCGCGCACCCAGGCCCGCCTTGAGCAGTTGCGCGATGGTCCGCAGCCGCTCTCCCAGCATTTCATCGGGATAGCTGTCGATCGAGACATTCGCCGTCGGAGCGACGAGCTCTGAAACGCGCTCGGCCGCCACGTACGCATCGAGCACGCTACGGCGAACGAAGGCGTTCAGGCTTCCTTCCGGCTCGGCCTTGATGGTCAAAGGTGTCCTGACGAGGGAGGGCGCGAATCCATCCGGCAAGCGCAGATCCTCTGCGTGTGCCAGCGACGCGCACGCCGCACGCCGGCCGCGAAGGGCCACGGGAGGCACGCCATCGCCCACGTAGAGCGAAGGAGCACCCGCGGGTGCGTCAATGGGTGGATTTGCCACAGCATCCAGGGCGCGGCCGATCCAGCCCGGTCCGGTGTTGGGTTCGGCATCAAGCCGAGCGGTCTGCCAGACGGCCATGCTCTCGAAGTGTGAACGGTTCGGGTTGGGATAGGAGACGCCCGGGACAAGCGCGAGCTGCCCACGTTCCAGCAGCGTGCCCAGGTCTCGCATGGCCGGATGAAGCCCGACCTCGTCATTGATCCGGATCAGCCGTCGCCTGTCGAGCCGGAGCACCTTGCGGGCGCGCCCGTAACCAGGGTCCGTGAAAGGAACCAGCGTGTTGATCGCGTCATTGCCGCCGTCGAGCTGGATGATGACGAGGACCCGCCCATCGCGCTCGGGACCTGCGGCGCGGGCCGTCCGCGCCAGGAACTCCGGCACCGCCGGGCTGAAAGCCAGCAGCGCCGAGCTTTTCAGACCGGCTTGCAACAACGTGCGGCGAGTCGGCATGGTTCCTCTCCTGTCGGCAAACAGGCCACGGGTACAATGATGTGAGAAAACTCATTCAGCCAAGCTGACCCTCGGGCGCCGCGAGTATCTGCGCGACGGCCCGCCGCGCCAGATCCTCGGTCCAGGCCGCCGAGACTCCGAGCGTCTGTTCCAGTCGCTCGAGCCAGGTGTCGGAAGGCTCCAGCCCGAGCAAGAGCTGCGTCAAGAACATCAGGTACTCTCGACGATGAGATCCGTGCCCATACCGCCGCGCCAGCGCACCCGGCTCGACGGGCCGCTCGCGGCCGATTCCTTCGCCTGACGTCAGCGCAGAGGCGTAGCTGGCCCGGCTAATCAGCGACCGGGCCGACAGCCAGCTCCGTCCGCCCGGCCAGCCTCCAACGTTGGGCGGGTCGAACAGGTCCTGGCCCAGCCGGGTACACCAGTCGGCCAGCACCAGCGTGCTTGGCGGCGGGTCGAGCAGTTCGAGCGCGTGTACGGGTGAAACGACGAACTCGACCGACTCGCTCACGCGTGAGTTCATGTTCGCCTCGGCGAAAAAGGCGCGCGAGCGAAGGACTATTGAGACACAACCGCCGACATCCAGGCCATGATCGCGCAGCCAGTCGCCCAGCGATCGGATCGCAGCCGGCTCGATGGCCCCTTCACCCATCAGCGTGTCGCAGATTCGCCACGCCACGCGGTACGCCGTCGCGGGTTGCTCGAGGATGATGCGAGCGACGTCCGACCCGTTCCAGCGGCCCGTCTTGCCGAGGATCGTCTTGGATTCGGCGTCGTGCCGTGCGGACACCTCCTGGAAAGCCCCATCGGTGACCGTCCAGCCGGTGAGCGCCGCGCGACCTCCTGGACGTCGGTCTCGGAATAGTGGCCCAGGCTCATCGTGAAGAGTTCCATCATCTCCCGCGCCAGGTTCTCATTGGGATGCCCCATGCGGTTGGCCGGTGCGTCCAGGTAGATCAGCAGCGCCGGGTCGTGGAGGGCGGCGGTCAGCAGTTCACCAAAAGGGGCGCGCGCCAGCCGTCGGAAGGTCGCGTTCTGGCGTTGCATGAGCGCCACGTCCTGCACCTTCAGATTGCCGGTCGCGAAGTGGTTGTGCCACATCAAGGTCAGGCGCTCGCCGAGCGGGTCGGGCGAGAACAGCATGCGGTAGAACCACCACGCCTTGAGCCGTCCCGGATCGCGGGCTGCGATGGCCGAGTCGGCCAGCAGTGTCGAGGTGCGCTCAAACTCTTCCGGCGACGGGGCACCTGCGGGCTTGAGTTTCCCTTCGAGCAGCCGGTCGATGCTCGTTTCCGGCCCGTCGGCGAGGTCGCTCTTGATCTGCGGCCAGTTTGCGCCCAATGCGGCGCGGCGGTGCAGATGCACGACCCGGCGCAGGTTCCAGGGACACGATGCATCAGGCTGGTAGCACGACCAGGGGTCGCCGCCTGGGGCGAGCTGCATCGAGGAATTCATGACGATCGGCCTCTTCGGAGCCCTAGAACTTGATGTCACCCAGATCACGCGATTCACCGGGCCTCAGCGGTGAGAAGGTCCGAGATCGATCGACGGCGTCTCCGGGCCAGAGCCGCAGCCGAAGGCCAGGGGCCAGGCCCTCGATCTTGAACCGGCCGTCCTGATCGGCGTTTCGAACGAATCTGGGCAAAAATATATAATCATCCAGCAAATCGAATCCCAGGTAATAGACCTGGAACATCTTGTCGGATGGAGGTTGGCCATCCGCGTCTACGAGGCGGCCCGTGACCGTGGCTTCGGGCCGAAGCCGCACGCGGAGCGGTTCGGGATCGCTCGAGCGAACCGCGACCGCGGCCGCGAGGTGTCTGGCCTGAAGATGGAAGACGAGCGTACGGGGAGGCTCGGGCTGGATGAACGCCGCGATCCCCTCGGGACTACGGTTTTCGATCAGCTTCGAGACCGATCTGCCGGACGCGGGGCGGAGGCCGTGGACGGTGAAGTTTGCCGTCTTTTCGAGCTGGGTCCAGCCTACCCCGACCAGCGTTCCGAAGACTTCAATGCCCATGACAGGCTGGCCATCGGGGTCGAGGACAGTTCCGGAGAGTGTCTTTCCCGGGTCAACAGTGAAATCGAGGTGAATAGGCGGCGAGCCTGGGCTCACGGTGACCGTCTGGTACGCCTGGACCGGACCGTACGCCGGCAGGTACGGTATCGACCGGAACGCTTGCAGTTCGTTATGGTTGAGGCCGGGATACCCCGGTCCAATGTCGTGGACCATCACGACGCCTCGACCGGGCAACACGGGCAGCCGGAACGAGCCGTCGGCGGCGATCTCGCGTGCGATTGCGTAGGGCTCGTCATCAGTGAGCGCGCGAAAACCGTTGACCTCGTCGATATGCGGGTTGTCGGCGGCAGCGGCGTAGCGAACGCCGCCGAAGACTGGCTTGCCGGTGACCTTGTCGGTCACCTTGCCCGCGACCACGATTCCCCGCGTCAGGCGAAAGTCCAGTCTCAGGACCGCACCGCGAGCGCCGGCCTCGGTTTTCACGGTCCTTCCGAAATAGGGCTGCTCCTGGGGAAAAACGGAGATCATGGTACCGGCTTCGATGGGCATGCCGACCAGCCGAAAATGCCCGGTCTCATCCGTCTTACCTCGCACAAAGAGCGTATCGCGACTCGCGCACACTCGCCGGTGCACGACAGTCACGGTTGCGTGCGCGAGGGGCTGACCATCATCCTCGGCCCGCACCGTACCTTCGATCACCCGTCCGGGCGCGACGCTCATTTCGAACTGCGCCGAATGGTAGGTCTCGAAGGTGGGGTTCGGCCGGTTCACCTCGTGGCGAACACGCATCGCTTCGCCCGCTCGCGTCAGGACCTTGACCGACATTTGCAGTACCCGGTCTCCCCGGATGGTGAGCTCCGCGAGCCGGTCTCGGCCGATGCCTTCGAGTCGAAACCGGCCTTGTTCGTCGGTCCGGGTCTCAGGAACCGGACAGGGGTTCGGACCCATGTAGACCTCGACCGGTAGATGGATCTGATCGAGTTCGTAGCTCACCTTCTTTCCTTCCCTGGCTCCGGCGATCCACGCGTTCAGAGCTCCCGAGGGAGACGCATGGATCGTACGGACGCGGACAAGTGCTTCTGCGACCGGCTGGCCTTCGAGGTCAAGCAGTCGGCCCGTGATCGGCACATCGTCATGCGCCAGCTTCAGGGTCGCGTGGTGGCTGGCATCCGGCTCCTGGGAGTCGGAGAGTGCCAGGCCAAACCCCGGCGCGACGGCAAGCAATCGAGCCTCGTTCCAGGGTTCGAGGTCGCGACTCTGGATGTGTTGAAACAACGATTTTTCGACGGCAAACTTGAAACGGCCGTCGAGTTCGCTGGTGGCGCGGAGGACAGCCGGTTTCTCATCCTGCGTCTCCCAGTAATAACCGAGATAGACTTTCGCACCGGTGTAGGGCTTCCCTTCCGGATCGACCACGCGCCCCTGGAACACCACCTGGTCGGCTGCGGAAGCCGGCTGCAGCTGCGGCCCGCTGCTGGCAGGCGGCTCGGGTTCAGCCCGTCCCGGCGCGGGATGAAGCGTGGCAAGCGACATCAGCACGGCGCTGACGATGGCGACGCTCCACGTCCCCAGCTTCCAGCCTCGCGGACAGCCGCGCTCAATACGCAGCCCGGGGTCCAGCAGCACGGCGATCCGCCGCCGGAGCTGCGAGGGATGCTGCCAGAGCGCGAGAGCCGAGACGAACCGGTCTGTCGGCGACAGCGCGGTCTGACGCGCCCAATCCAGCAGGATCTCCGCGTACGCCGTACGGTCGTTCCATTCCGTGGCCGAGGCATCAGCCAGAACTTCCTGGTCGAGCCGGATCCGCTGCCGCAACCACCAGTAGATCGGATGCGCGAAAAACAGGGGCAAGAGCAGCCGGCCGATCGCCAGCCAGAGCAGGTCGCCATTTTGGATATGCCCCCATTCATGCCCCAGCGCCGCCGCCAGCCGTGCGTCGGGCTCGGTGTCGGCGAACCGCTCGGGAATCACGATCCAGGGATGGAACACACCGATGGCTGCCGGCAGGCTGATGCGATTGCTGAGACGGAGTGGGGGCACGCTCTGTTGAGTTGCAGCGAGCCGAGCCAGCAGGTCCTCGAGCCGTGCCGGTGCTGTCAGGGCCGCAGCGCGCAGCCGCCCCACCCGGACCGCGCCCAGCACCAGCCAGGCCACGGTGGCCCAGCACCCGAAGAGAAACCCGCAGACCGCCAGAGTGCCGAGCGTGGGAAGCGATCGCACCTCCAGGCGGCCCCGCGGCTCGACCGCTGGCGCGGCTGCGGGCGATTGCCCATGCTGGGCCGCGAGACCAAAACGGGCTACGTGCGGCATGGCCGGGTTGCGATCCATGGGAATCGCCGCGGAGGACCCGGGAATGCTCTCCTCGCGCGGTGCCATGCTTGTGGGAAGGTCCGTTGCCGAGGCTCGCGGTCCCGGCTTCGCCAGCCGCGGCCACGCCGGCAGGGCGGAAAGCACCGCGATCACGCACAGCCCGGCGAGGGTGGCGCGAGCGACGGCCATCCTGCGCGCCGGCTGTTCTAGCAACAAGATCAGAGCACCCGCCAGCACCAGCAAGACCGTTGAGAAGAAGTACAGGTCCGCCAGCCACGATCCCAGCCCGTCAATTGCCTGGCTCACGCCGCAGCTCCTTGACACGATGGAAAACGATCCGCCCCCGCTCTTATCTTGTGCGCTCAATTCCGCTCGCCCGGGATGTCGGCCCGGATGGAACCAAGATCGCGCATCTCGCCGGGCTTCAGCGCAGAGATATCCACACCTTGAGCACTCTCGGACCCCGACTCGTTCTCGAAGACGAGGCGGTACTCCAGGCCCGGAATCATTCCCTCGATCCGCAATCGCCCCTGCGCGTCCGTGAAGACGCGTGATTCCACATGGTCAATGCGATCGTTCCGGATGCGGTCTTTGAGCAAGATCTTGGGCTGGATGCCGAAGTTCGGCCGCGGCTGACCGTCGCCGTCCACTACGCGGCCCAACACCGCGCCCCAGGGAACCAGCCGCACCTGCACAGGCCCGGCCGTGTGCCAGCCGACCTCGGTGTGGCCTGCCAGGTGCCGGTCCTTGTGAATGATCATCACGGGCCGAGTGACTTCCGGCACGAAGAACGAGCCGAGCGCATCGAGATCCCGAATCTGGAACAACCGGGTGAGCGTGCGCGGTCTGGGGCGCGTCAGGTCGGCCACGACGAAGCGATTTCCCCGCTCGATGGGGTACCAGTACTGGATATCATACATGCCGCTGTAACGGGCCCCGATGAGCGGATGGCCCTCCGGATCGAAGATCTCGCCGGTGATCGTGCGGTGCTCGACCGGGCGTAGCCCGAAGTCGTGTGCCTGGCTGGCCGGTGAGTCGTCCACTTTGATCTCGGCCCAGGCCGAGCCCAGACCGTACGGGTAGGGCTTGTAGTTCGCCTCGATCGGCTTCGATGCCGCGTTCTCCTCGGCCATGTAATCTTCCTCGCGGCTTCCCGTCCTGACCGTGATCAACCCTTGCCCCGGCAGCACGGGCACCTGATAGGTACCGTCTTCCCTGGTGCTGAAACAGCCGCGGTCGTTGCCATTGAACTGCACGTCCGCGAGCCCGTGCAACTCCCCGAGGTGCGGGTTGGACGCGGCCGCCGAGTAGCGAACGGAGGCCTCGAGGGCTTTCCCTGAGTTCTTGTCGAATACCCGGCCCTTGAACCACACGCCGCGTTTCATCGTCATGTCGACGTGCACGGCCGCAAGACCGCCGGGATCGGGCATTTTGTACTGAGCGAGCAGGTACGGCTGGTCCTCGGGCGAGTTCAGCACGATCTCGTTACCCGCGCCCACCGGCATGCCCGTGAGCCGGAAGCGTCCCTCGCGATCGCTCTGCGTCTTGATTTCGGTGTAATTGTAAACCTCTGAGTCCGCGAGCTTGTAGCTTTCGATCCTCACGCCGGCGATAGGGGCTCCGGAATCGCGGTCGCGTACAACGCCCTCGTAGGGCCGGCTGGGCGCCAGGCTCAGATCAAAGCTTGCTCCGTAATGCCGCTCGACCCAGGGGTCTTTTTTGCGGTAGAGGTCGACGATGTCCGCGGGGGGTCCGGAACGTGTCATCACCTTGATGTTGGTCCATCGGACCGTCGGGCCACGGATCTCCAGCTCGACCAGCCGCTCGCGGCCGATGCCTTTGATCACGAACCGGCCGTCCTGCCCGGACGTCACCGCAGCGATCGGCTGCCAGTACGGGAAGAACCGGACCACTTTCGAGGCGTACTGGTTTTTCAGCTCGTAGATCCGGACCTTCGAGTGTTGCGCCGCGTTCAGGAACGGAGTGAGGCTGCCGCTCGCCGGGGCGCTCACCTCGACTGCCTGGACGACCACGCCGGCAACGGGCCGGCCCTGGAGGTCGAGCAACCGGCCCGCGATCGTTGTGTCATCACGCGGCAGGAGGATCGTCAGGTCGCGGTCGTAGTCGGCCTCGTTCGAGTCGGAGACGCCAATGCCAAAGCCATCGGCCATCGCCACCACGTGCGCCCACCGCCAGGGCTCGATGACCGGAGGGCGCGCAAAGTACGACTTCTCCACGGTGAAGTGGAACCGTCCATCCGTCCCGGTAGTGGCTCTGAGCCGCGGAGGGATCTGCTTCAGGTATTCTCTCCAGACGAAGAAGTCGAGGTAGAGCCGGGCGCCGGCGAACGGCTTGCCGTCGGGGTCCAGGATGCGGCCCTGAAACACGACGGAGTCACTGCTGGCCGCGGCCGGTGCGCTGCCCGGGGACACTGGCGCCGGCTGTCCGGCCATGGGCCGGATCGAAGCCAGTGAGAGCCCCAGCACCAGGACAACTCCCACGCTCCACGCGGCCAGGCGCCAGCGGCGTGGAGAGCACGGCTCGATGGCGTGGGCGGCTTCCAGCAAGAACGCGATGCGCCGGCGCAACTGGGAAGGCCGTTCCCAGAGGCCCAGAGCGGCCGCGTGGAGGCCCGCGGAGCGGACGGTCATGGTCCTGGCCCATTCGAGCAAGGTTGCAGCGTAGGCGGTTCGATCAAGCTTACCGGCCGCGGCGTCGGCCAGCAGTTCCTGGTCCAGCCTGATCCGCCTGCGCAGCAGCCAGAACAACGGTTGACCGAGATAAAACGGCAGCAGGAGCCGGCACAGAGCCAGCAGCGCCAGATCACCATTCCGCAGATGCGCCAGCTCATGAGCCAGCGCCGCCCGCACACGCTCCTGCGGCTCGGCCGCGGCGAAGTGCTCCGGCAGCAGGATCATCGGCCGCAGGACGCCGAGTGCCGCCGGCTGGGCGATGTCTCCGCTGAGCCGCAAGTGCGGTGCGCGGATCCCCTCGGGAAGGCACTCCCGCAGCAGCCGATCCAGTGACTCGGGCGCCCGGCGACTCCGTCGGCAGACTCGACTGGCCTGGATTGCGCCAACGAGCAGCCAGGCGAAGCTGAACAGGGTTCCCGCACCGTAGACGGCGAGCGCGCAAACCGTCCAGGACGGGTCCCTGTCCGCCGCTCCGGGCGCGTTGGAACCCCGCACGGCCAGCATGCCCGCTGGCCCCGCGACAGGAGCCCCTCGAGCAGTTCCCCGCGGGATCGCGGGCAGCGGGGTGCTGGCCGATACCGCGACGGGCGGCATCGTCAGCGAATCATTTTGATCGAGCAAAGCACCGGGGAGGTGAGCGACCTGGGCCGGAATCGCCGGCGGCTTTGCGACGTCACGCGCGGCGACCGGGAGCGCGCCGGTCCGCCAGATGAGCCGGGGCCGGTTCGGAACCGCCTCGAGCATTGCCAGCAGGGTCAGTCCAAGGACCGTGGTCCACGCCACCGTCATCCGCCGCGCCGGCTGGCGAATAATCGTACCCGCGGCGAGTGCCAGGAGAAGCCAGGCCGAGGAGACGACGAACAGGTTCGCCAGCCAGAGCCCGACACCGTCGATGATTGGACTGTTCATCGCGTCTCTCCTTCCTTCATCTCGGTCCGGGAACGGCTCCGCTTCTTGGCCTCGTTGATCATGAGCTCGATTTCCTCGAGTTCGGCCAGTGAAGGCCGGCGCGACTGCAAGGCGCGGGCGACGTACTCGCTGAGCGCGCCGTCGAAGACCTGGTCAAGGAAGCCGGCCGCGAGACGGCGAAACGTCAAATCGCGCTGGGCCACCGGAAAGTACAGGTAAGCCTTCCCCACCTGCTCGTGACCGACCAGCCCCTTCTGCTCCATCGTCTGCAACAGGCTGAGCACGGTCGTGTAGGCCAGCTCACCCTCGCCGTCACGCGGCTTCATTTCCTGGTAAATCTCGCGAACCGTCGCCCTGCCGCGCTCCCAGAGCACCTTCAAGGCTTCAAGCTCGCGGCCGGTGGGCATAATCTCGGCCATGTCGATCACTCTCCTACGGGAGCAGCCGTATCAACTGACTCAATCGTACTAGACAAACAGTAGGTGTCAATAGGCTGCCGCGGATTTCGATAGGTAGAGGTTGCGCGCCACGAGACGTCGCCGCGTCGCGGCTCTGAAATGATGAGCCAATCAGCTTCCGGGGCGGCCGGGAGAGTCCACAGGCGGATCACCCTCGCGGATGAGATACTCCCGATCGGCGGCCAGGCCCGCGTGGCGGTCGACCCGTCCCGATGGCCAGCGGATCTCGACGGCATCCACGGCCGTCGCTGTGCCCAGGCCGAAATGGATCCGCGGATCCGGGCTCGACTGGAAGCTTGACCCGCCCACGCGAAAAGTGTAGCGGTCGCGACCGCCGCAGGAGACCGTCACCCTCGCGCCCACGGCGTCGCGATTCGAGCGCGTGCCCTCCAGGCAAAAGCGGATGAAGTGCCCGCGCGGCTCGGTGCGATTGTGCAGGAACACGACAGGCTCGTTCTGCACCACCACCAGCGCATCCATGCGGCCGTCGTTATCCAGGTCGCCCGCCGCCAGTCCACGTCCCAGGTGCAACGGGGTAAACGGTGTTCCCGAGGTCCTCGAGACGTCGGTCAAGCGACCGGCCGGGGTGCCAAGCATGAGCAGCAGGGGCATGGCGTAGGGGTAGGTGGGCCGGCCGTCGAGGACGTGGCCGTTGGCGCTGATCATGTCGAGGCAGCCGTCGTTGTTCGTATCCAGGAACGCGAGGCCAAAGCCGAGCAGCCGGCGCGTCGGGGCGGCCATGCCCACCGCCGTGGTGTGATCGGCGAAGATGCCGCGGCCAAGGTTGTGGTAGAAGGTGGTGGACTCGCCGAAGTAGTTCGTGACCGCCAGGTCAGGCCAGCCGTCGCCGTCGAGGTCGCCGCACGCGATGCCCATACCTGCCTTGTAGCCCCCCTCGGCGCTGGCGGCCGCGCCGGAACTTCCGCCGATCTCCTCGAACTGGAGACCGCCCAGGTTGTGAAAGAAGTAATTCGCCGACATATCGTTGGCGACATAGATGTCGATCTTGCCGTCGCCGTCGAGGTCGGCGGCCGCAACACCCAGCCCGCGGCCGTCGGCATCAAGGAAGCCCGCCGCGGAGGTCACGTCAACGAACCGGCCGGAGTCATTGCGAAAGACGTGATCGCCCAGGGCGGGGAAGTCGAGCGGGTTGCACTCGTGGCGGGCTGCCGAGTCGGGGTGCTCGCACCGCTTCGGTCTGACGGGGTCGTAGCGGAGGTAATGGCAGACGTAGAGGTCCAGGTCGCCGTCGCCATCAAGGTCGGCGAACGCCGCCGAGGTGGGCCAGTCGCGGTCGCCGCCGAGTCCTGCCTGCTCGGTCACATCCTGAAAGGTGCCGTCGCCCCGGTTGCGATAGAGAGCGTAGTGGCCCCACCGTGTGACGAACAGATCGGGACGGCCGTCGTTGTCGTAATCGGCCGCGGCCACGCCGTGCCCGTAGCCACGGGGCATCGCCGCGATTCCCGACTGCTCGGAAACGTCCTCGAACGTGCCATCGCGGCGATTGCGGAAGAGCCGGTCACCGCCATGCTCGCTGACATCCCCGGACGGGAACGGCCCTCCCTGGACCAGGTAGACGTCCAGCCAGCCGTCCCGATCGTAATCCAGCAATCCGACGCCCCCGCACATGGTCTCGGGCGGAGGCGGGTTCCGCTTACCGCTGTGGCCCTTGCTGTGCACGAATCGGAGGCCCGCGGTCTCGGCGTCGTCGGTGAAGGAAGGCTGCGCGAACGCCGCGCGTGGGCCGACCGATGACGCGGCCTTGCGGCCGGAAGCTTGCGAGAGACCTGCGCTGGAGCGGAGGCCGGCGAGGGCGACGGCCAGCGTCGCGTCGGATCGAGCCGCTTCTGCGGACAGTCCGGATTCGGGATCGAGCGGCTCCGCCGTCCCCTTCCCCTGGCGCAGGAGCGACCAGCCGCGGGCTTCCAGCCGGCGGCCAAGGTTTACGGCCAGACGCTCCAGTTCCTTCGCATGTGCGACGCGGTCGTCGCGGTCGATCAGGTTCTTGTAGCGCTTGCGGTCCGCGTTGAGCGCCGCTTTTCGCCGGCGGTATTCCTCGGCCTCCCGGCCGCGGCCGGCCGCAACGGCCAGCTCGGCCAGACGGTCCCAGGCCCCCATGTTGCCGGAATCTTCGCCAGCGAGCGCCGCCAGCGCGGCGTGCTCATGCACCGGGTCGCCGAGGCGGGCCGCCAACCAGGCGCGGAGGCGAAGCAGGTCCACGGCCGAGAAGTCCCCGGCGTGCAGGTGCGCGCAGGCCCGGTCGAATCGGTCGAGGTCGAGGGCCGCAACGGCCAGTTCCAGGTGGGCCCTCCAGACGGGTGGGTCGTCCGGCCGGGCAGCCGCGCAGCGGTCGAGCCAGCGTGCCGCGTCCTCGAACTGCCCGCTCCAGGCGGCCAGATTCGCCTTCCCTAACCAGACGCGGTCATCCTCCGGGTCGGCACGCTCCAGCGTGGAGCGCACGTACTCGAGCGGAAATGCCGCGTTGTCCAGCAGATAAATCCGCCGCAGCACGACCGCTGGGTCCACTGCTCCCTGCCAGGCCTCTACCAGCAGGGGAAGTACCTCGTTATTGCGGCCCTCGATGCGATAGAGCAGCTCCAGTGCCTGGCGCACGGGCGACCCTTTCGGTCCGGCAGGCCGGGCGAGCGTCCGCAATCGCTCCTCGGCGGCGGCGAAACGGCCCTGGTTTGTGAGGGCGCGAGCACCGGCAAGTGCCGCCTCGAAGGCGAAGGCCGA
The DNA here is from genome assembly GCA_963833985.1 of uncultured Planctomycetaceae bacterium. Classification (GTDB taxonomy): domain Bacteria; phylum Planctomycetota; class Planctomycetia; order Isosphaerales; family Isosphaeraceae; genus Aquisphaera. Next base: position 1,021,179 of record CAWIAD010000001.1, on the reverse strand, counting down.
GCGCGGAGAAACCTGCCGCCAGGCAGCCAGCGCTGCATCCAGCCGGCCGCGGGCCTCCTCGCAGAGGCCAAGGCGGAAGCACGCCTCGTCGCGGCCTGCCCACCCTGTGGTGAGCCGCAGCAGGCGGCCCCGTGCCAGCGCGTAGTGTCCTGCCGCCATGTCCTGCGTGGCAAGGGCCAGTTCTTGGCGCCTTGCTTCTGTTCGTAATGGTTCCAGCCGGTCCAGAGCACCAGCGCGAGGGCGGCGAGCACGAGGGCCATGCTCAGCCGCCTTGACCGTCTCGCGCTATGCTGGAGGAGTGGCAACTCACCAACTCTCGTCAGTACTGATCGGCGCTGATGACTTCTCCACCGTTGCGGGTGGAGAGTGCCTGGTAAACGCCTCGCATGAAACCGACGGGGTAGACTGGCAGGCAATTGGCATCGCGGCTGATGAGCAGGTAATTCCAGCTATTGATGGATTCCTTGATGAACTTCACCGAGCCGTCGGCGAATGCGAAGTTGGCTCCCCCGGGGTGCATGCTGGTGGCCGTGGTACCGCCGACGTTGGCTGGCTCGCACGAGCCGGCCAGAGTGGTGACCTCCGCGCCCTTGACGTTGATCGGGTAGAAGGTGGACATCGACGAGTCGCCGAAGTCGGAATCAGCCCACCAGCCCTGGCCCTCGAACGGGCAGTTGCCGGTGTTATCGCACGGAGTGCTGGTGCCGACCTTGAACTTCAGCAGCTTGCTCTGCGCGGTCTCGCCGAACAGGAAAGTGTTGCTGGTTCCGTCGGTGATGGCCGCGATCCGCACCGGGCCCTGGGATGCCCACCCCAGCCACGACGGACCACCGGTTTCGCGGAGGATTCCCTCGTAGGCGCCAAGCTGGGTGGTGGAGCTGTCGGTCCCACCGCTCGCCGGGTCCATCGGGTTGGCCGTGAAGGTGCCGATCACGCCACGATAGCTCGTGTAGGTGATCGGCAGGGTGGCGCCGTCCCATCCAGCGGAAGCTTCGAAGAACCGGAGACCGAGGATGTCGCCGTCGCTGGGGCACCAGAGCAGGTTAATGCCGGTGTTGATGACGGTGTAATTGCGAATCTGGTAAGGGCCCAGGTTCTGGTTGATCGCGTTGTACAGCGAATTCTGCTCGGTGTACTGGAGCAGCTCGGCCATGGCGCCCCAGCCGTCGGCGTAGGTCTGGAACGAACCCGCCTGCGAGATGTACTGCTGGACGCTCCGGCCCATGGGGAAAGAGCCGTTGGCGCTCTCGTAGTTATGGCAGGCCAGCGCCAGTTGCTTCAGGTTGTTGATGCACTGGGCGCGGCGGGCGGCCTCGCGGGCGGATTGCACCGCCGGCAAGAGCAGGCTGATGAGCACGGCGATGATGGCGATGACGACCAGAAGCTCGATGAGCGTGAAGCCGCGATACGCTCCGGTGCGCGTGCGCGAATCGGCATGGAATGATCCCCTCGGAAGAACCAGAGGCCACGATAAGAGAATGACGCGATCGATCAGGAAATGGGAACGACTCACGGAGAACCCACGGACGATTGTGCCTTCTGCCGGTAGAGATCGCGGCGCGACGAGCCGTGTATCTTGCCCTTGCTCCTGGAAGTCACGGCGGCGACGGGGGCCGGTGCCGGCTCTGACCCGGCGGAGGCGGGCGGCGCAGCCGTGTTCGAAGAGCAGCCCACCACGGCCAGCCCCGCGGTGAAACTCAAGCTCACGAAGATTCGACAGAGACAGATCGGTGCTCGAACTGCTGACATGGGCATGCCTTCCCCGGCCGCAGCCGGTCCTGCGTTCCACGCTCTCTCAAATTGCATCGAGCGATGATCGGACAGATCTGCCCCATGGGCCACGGCCATCGCCAGTCAATCAACGCACGCGTATGCCACTCACTCACGCAACATAGGGTCAGTCAGTGACAAACCACCCAGGGAATTCATCTTCGTTTACAGAACCATAGAAAGATTCAGGAATTGTGGTGAACGAACTTAAAAGACCGGAATATCCCGATGTTGATTTTGAGCGGGCAAGACAAGTCTCAAAGAGGGTAGCTTCGAGCTGAGACGGTTTCAAGAGTGATTCGTGCGCCCGATTCGCATTTCCGAAAGGGGCGTGTTCCTTGCATTGTTCGTCCGGCCCATGCGGCGTTCAAAACGGGTCCGGCGAGCGGCGTCTGGATCTGGCGGCCACCGCCACCAGGAACGGACCTGTCCTGCGTGTGTTCAGCACCTGCCGGCAGACCGTCTGGGCGAGCGCCGGCGGCACGCGTCGCGCCCAGTCCGGTACGGCTTCGGCCTCGTCGGACCCGCCCTCGTGACCCGGGTAGACCGCAATGGTGATGACTCCGCCGGGAGCAAGCAATTGCAGCGATGCCCCGAGCGCAGCGACGGTAGTATCCGCGCGCGTGATCACCGAGTGGTCTCCCTTCGGAAGGTAGCCGAGGTTGAACATCACCGCGCTTGGCCGCAAGGGATCCGTGGAGTCCGCGAACCATGCCGCCAGCTCCTGGTGGCCGCGCAGCACGAGCCGAACCCTTGCTTCCAACCCGGCCTCGTGCAACCGCAGGCGCGTGGCGTCGAGCGCCCGGGGCTGGATATCGAAGCCAATGACGCGTCCCTCCGGCCCTACGTGATGCGCGAGAAAAAGGGTGTCGTGCCCGTTGCCCACCGTGGCATCCACGACCGTGTCTCCGGGCTTCACGGCCCGGCGGACCAGCGCGCGTGCCTGTGCGAGGATCGATTCAAAGAGCACGACTGTCAGCACCCCGGAAGCCGCCGGAGACTCACGAGGGCTTTTGCTCGCTGGCGAGAACCAGCCGCTTGAGCTTGTCGAAGCCGGTGCGGGCGACCTGGTATGGGTCTTGCTTCCAGTAGTCACGGTTGAACAGCTCGAGCGAAAGCATGACCTGGAAGCCCGCGTCACGCAGGTCGGCGAGCAGGGTCTTGTAGGGAGCGACGCCGTCTCCCGGGTAAACGCGGTCGGCGTCGGTAAGCTTCTGCCGCTCGGGTTCCGCGGGGTAGTCGTTGACGTGGAAGACATGTATGGCTCGTGGCCCAAGCAGGTTGACGCCCTGGAGTGCGGAGCCGCCCTTGTAGAGGTGGAACACGTCGGGAAGGATGCAGGCCCTGGGGTGCCCCGACTCGATGGCGACCTGCGCCGCCTCACCCAGCCGGCCGAGGGTGCGCGAGCTCCCCCAGACCTCGACCTGGGGAACGATACCCATCTGGTCGCCCAGCTCCAGCAGCCTGCGATAGCGCTCGGCCACCCGGAGCGGATCGACGGCGTGATCGGTCGCGCCCGCCGGCGGCGCAGCGATCCGCTTGCCGCCGATTTTCTTAAGGATGTCCATGCTTCTTCTGGCGGCCTCGAGACCGCGGGCACGGCGCGCGTCGTCATCCACGGCCCACTCGAAGAAATCGATGGCGCTCTCCACGTGGATTCCCGCGTCACGGAATCGCTTGCCAAGGTCTGGCAGTGAGCCCCCTGACTCGGCGTAGTGGCGGAGCTCCTCCAACCAGGGCTCCATCCCCTCGAACCCCGCTTTCGAGGCGACGGCGATCTGGTCGACGACCGGCAGCTTCTGGCCCCGGATGGTGCTGGTGTTCAGGCCCAGCAAGAAACACCGGGACAATGGCATGGGCCGTGCAAGCGCGGCCTCGCCCGCCGGCGCACGCCCGCCCGCGGCAGTCGCGCAGGCCGTGACGCTGCCGGCGCAGAACGCCCGGCGCGAGAGCATGGGCGTGGACGGGTCGCAAGCGGTGTCCGTAAGAGAGAATCCGGTCGCTGAATCGCCCATTGCCGTCGCCTCGGTCTGGTGTGTCGATCTCCATGAATTGCACGCCAGTATGGCGGCAAATGTCGGAACATGCCAGCCCCGGGCGGACCCGGAGAAGATGTCCGGCCAATCATGCGCCCAGGTCGTGGCAGAGGCCTTCTCGCGCATGCCGGATGCACTCTTCCAGCCGCTCGCGGATCAGCGCTGTGACGGCCTCTGGGGCCATCCCCACGAGGTCCTGCGGCTGGATCGGCGGCCCGAAGTGGATGCGAAGCGGGTAGGGACGCGGCAACAGCCGCGATCGCGGCCAGGCCTCGTACGTGCCGCAGATGCCGGCGGGCACCACGGGCACTCCGGTCCGTGCGATCAGGGTCGCGATGCCCGGTTTGAGGGGGGCGAGCTTGCCATCGGGACTGCGCGTCCCTTCCGGGAAGAGCGTCACGATTCCGCCCTTCCGCAGCCGCCGAAGCGTCTCCTTCAGACCCGAGGCCCCCATTCCCTCGCGCTGGATGGGAAAGCCTCCCACCGAGCGGATCAGGAACCCGAGCACGGGCACGAAGAGCGTGGAACGGGCCATGAAGTTGAGCCGGCGCTGGAGCGGCACGCCGATCAGGAAAACGTCCAGGAAGCTGAGGTGGTTGGAGACCAGCAGCGCGGCCCCGTGCCGGGGCATGTGCTGTCGGCCGGTGGCGCGCCAGCCTCCCGCAGCAGCCAGAAAGATGCCGAGGGAGTATTGAACGAGCCGGTACCAGAGCAGGCCCGCAAGAGTTGTGGTGGTGCCATCGGATCCGGCACTCCAGCCGGTTCCCTCGGGACCGGATAGGGGTGTTGTGGAGGACTCAGCGGCAGGTTCACTCATGGGGACGGATCGCTCCGGTGTGCGAGGATGCGCTGGCAGAGCCGATCGACGACCTGGTCGATTGTCAGACCGCCGGTGTCGATCAATTCGGCGTCGGGGGCGGGCTTGAGCGGTGCGATGGCCCGGGCCGCGTCGCGTGCATCGCGCTGGCGGAGATCGTCGAGGACCGCTTCAAGGCTCTGCGTCTGGCCGGCGGCCACGAGATCGGCAAGCCGGCGGCGGGCTCGTTCCTCGGCGGGCGCGGTCAAGAAGAACTTGAGAAACGCGTGCGGGAACACGACAGTCCCCTGATCGCGGCCCTCGGTGACCGTGTCAGCCTGGGCGGCGAAGGCGCGCTGCCATTCCACGAGCTTGCGGCGGACGCTGGGGCTGTCGGCCACGAAACGGGAGGCATGCGTCACCTCGACCGTGCGGATCAACCTGGCCACATCCTCGCCATCGAGGCGAATCTCACCCTCGTGCCAGCTCACGTTCAGTCCGGCGATCAGGTCGCCCAGATGCCGGTCGCTGGAGAGGTCGGTCCGCGACCGCAGGGCAGCCAGCGTGACGGCGCGGTACATTGCGCCGGTGTCAAGGAACTGCCAGCCCAGCCGGGCTGCCAGGCGGCGCGCCACGGTGCTCTTGCCGGCCCCGGCGGGCCCATCGATCGTCACCACGCGCGGCATGGGTCAGGCCCGATTGATGTGCTGGGGCCGGGGCAGAATCGCCGCGCCTGGCCCCGGACGGGGCACTCCATCTGAACTAGCGGCGGTCATCGCCGGCCTTGGATTCCGCGTGCAGCTTGAGCTTCTGGCGACCGGAGAAGCCGGCGTCGAGCTCGTGCCAGAACATCACCGACGCCTCGCCCAGCCGCCAGCAAAGGTAGACCTCGTGGCCATTCATCAGGCTCCGGAAATCGCACAGTCCGATCTCATCGCTCTTCAGCTCCACCCCCAGGCTCTTGAGCTCGTCGACATAACCTTGCAACCGTTCGCCTTCGACCTCCAGCTCGTTCTGGGTCTGGGCGATCTCCTCGGAGTACGGATCGTCGCTGGGCCGCCGGCTCTCGCGGGCCACCCGGGCGATCCGCTGCTGAAGATTGTCGACCAGACGCGACTGGCGAACGATGTCCTCGACAATTGCCTTGACCAGCGGCAATGACTTGTTGGCCTCCTCGACGCTGAAAAACTTCGGCTTCTTCGGAGCAAGCGGTCTGGCTGGGGCCATGGGGATGTCCTCTGGATGAGAGCGATGAACGGCGAGGAATCTATCGGCAAGCAGATGATTACGTGATCAGGAGCGACCGATCCCAACGCACCTTCCCCGGCCGGGCGCAATCGTGAGCCTGCCCGGGTGGCCGAAACTGGTATGCGTCCTGACCGCTCAATAAGCATTATAGGGTAGCTTCAGAACCCAGCAAGTCCCGAGCCATCGATCGCCTTTCGGGTTGTGCATGTATCTCACGGACGGATGCGCACCGGACCGGCGCTGGCTCAGCGGTGCACAGGGTCGTGTGCAGGCTCCCCGCGGCGCCGCATTTGCTCCAACCGCCTCGCCACTTCCGGTAATGCTGCGGTGTTCAGCAAATTGCCTGCCTCTAGCCAGGCACGCCGCGCCACGCTCACGCCGTATGTCAGGTCATGCAATCCGGAAACCGAATGCGCGTCGGGATTGATGACCAGGGGCACGCCCTTCTGGCAGGCACGGCGGCAGTGCACGGCGTCGAGGTCCAGGCGATGGGGATTCGCGTTGATTTCAATCATCGTGCCGGCTCGGGCGGCCGCTTCGATCACGGCGTCAAGATCGACCGCGTAGCTGGCGCGTGAGAGCAGGAGCCGGCCGGTGGGATGGCCGAGCATGGTGACGCGCGGGTGTGAGACCGCGCGGATCACCCGCGCGGTCATCTCCTCGCGCGACATCCGGAAGTGGGAGTGGATACTCGCGACGACGTAGTCGAAGCCGTCAAGGAGGTCGTCCGGAAAATCCAGCGAGCCGTCGGCCAGGATGTCGCACTCGGTTCCCTTGAAGAGCCGGAAAGATTCGCCGAACTGCGCGTTCAGCGCGTCGATGCGGGACCACTGCTCGCGCACCCGCTCGACGGACAGCCCGCCGGCCATGCGCAGCGAGCGGGAGTGATCGGCGATGCCCAGGTAAGTGAGCCCGGCTGCGCGGCGCCTGCGGCCATCTGCTCCAGGGTCGCGTCACCGTCGCTCCAGTCCGTGTGGCAATGGAAGGTCCCGGTCAGGTCATCCGCGGCGACGAGCCTGGGAAGCTTGCCGTGTTCCGCGGCCTCGATCTCGCCTGCGTCCTCACGGAGCTCCGGCGGAATCTCGGCCAGGCCGAGTGCCCGGAACAGGTCGGCTTCGGTCAGGCAGGACACCTCGGTGCCGTTGCCGCTCAGAGCGTACTCGTTGAGCGACAGCCCCCGGGCCAGGGCCCGCTTGCGGATGGCGATATTGTGCGCCTTCGATCCGGTGAAGTAATGCAGGGCGAAGGGAAACTGCCGGTCCTCCACGCCCCGCAGGTCGCACTGCACGTATTGATCGGACTGGAACGCGGGCAAGAGGACGCTGGCCTTGGTCGGGCCGTGCGCCAGCACACGCGCCACCTGGGGCAGAGAGACGAACTCCTTCAGCACCGGCGCAGGGTCGCCGGCGCTGAAGAGGATGTCGAGATCGCCGATCGTCTCGGCCCGTCTCCGCAGGCTGCCGCAGACCTCGGCGCGAATCACCTGCGGGTGGCGGCGCACCGCTTCGAAGATCGGTGCGACCAGCATCAGCGCTTCGTTCTGCAAGATGCGCCCGCCGGTCTTTTCCAGAAAGGCGATTCCTTCCAGGATGTTGGCCTCGGTCCTGGCGCCGAACCCCTTGATCCGGGCAATCGACCCCGCCTCGGCGGCGGCACGGAGGTCGGCCAGGCTCTCGATCTTCAGCGCTTCATGCAGGGCCTTGATCTTCTTGGGACCGAGGCCAGGCACTTTCAGTAGGGCGAGAACCCCCGGCGGCAGCGTGGCGCGAAGCTTGTCGAAGGCTGGCAGATGGCCGGTGGTTGCGAGTTGCACGATCTTGGCGTGCATCGTCTCGCCGATGCCCTGCACCTCGGCCAGGCTGCCATCGGCGATCATCTCGGAGAGGTCGGCAGGAAGGTTGGTGAGCACCTGGGCCGCATTGTGGTAGGCCCGGCAGCGAAACGGGTTTTCGCCCTGGATCTCGAGGATCGTGCCCATCTCGTCGAGGATCTGGGCAATGCGTGCGGTTTCCATCGTGCGGTCCTGAGAGCGCGGAACGGCCGGCGACACTGCGGCCCCAGCTTTCCGCGTCTCCTGGAGCATCACCCGGCGCCGGCGGATCCGTCAAGTCCACCGGGCCGGTAAGCCAGATCCGCTTGCCGGTATCGTGTGGATAACGGCAAGCGGATCGAACATCGAAGGTGCTCTGTCGAGTGCCTCAGCATCACGGCCTACGGCGTGGTCGGGTGGACCCTCAGACCCTGGTCCTCCTTCGCTGCCGCGCCCAGAACACCACCCCACTGACACCGATGCCCAGCAGTGCCATGGAGCTGGGCTCGGGCACGGCAAAGGCGACGAAGCCGTGGAAGACACCGCTGGCATCCGAGTAGAAGCCCGAGATCTCGCCGGAGTTGTTGATGCCCGTGATCTGGGTGACGACCACCCCGTTGGAGAACGCGGCGTTGGGATCATCCAGGAAGGTGTACTTGCCGGTGATCGTGTTGTAAAAGTAGCCGTGCTGGCTGGTCGTCGAGTCGCCGTAGTAGCCGACCGCCATGCCGTGGTCGTTGACTCCCAGGATCTGCGAGAAGACGAACGTGGCGCCCGGCTCGCCTGCGACTGGCGGAATCGTCGGGTCGGCGACCGGGGTACCGGTGAGGCTGTTGTTCACCGCCGAACTCGCATTGGCCGTGAACCCGTGGGCATTACCATCGGTGCCCTGGTAGAAGCCCACGATCAGGCCGTTGTTGTTGATGCCCTGGGCATTCACAACGTCCGGCCCGGAAGGAGAATTGATCGTGGTCACGTTCGTCCCGTTCAGCAGGAAGCCGGGCGAGGTGCCGCCGGCGGTCGTGTACTGGCCCACGATCGACCCGTGATCGTTGATGCCGAAGGCCATGACGTTCGTTCCGCTGTTCGGATTGAAGGTCGTCGGAGTACCGCCATTAGGCAGGAAGAAGCCGTTGCCATTGCCGTCGGTGCCGACGACTGTGCCGGCCGAGTTGACGCCGAAGGCCATGGCGGCCGTGGAGCCATTGATGTTCAGCGGGTTCACTGTGGTCGAGACCAGCGGGTTGACGGTGAAGTTGTGGAAGGCGCCGGCGTTGTCGATCGACACGCCGACCAGGGTTCCCGAGTTCGAGATGCCGTTCATGTTCGTGCCGGCGCCCGCGTTCGTCCCTGCGCCGGGGCCGTCGAAGTTGATGAACTCATAGCCGTGCGATACGACCGTGTTGAGAATCGTGATGTTGTCGGCTCGAGCCGCCGTCCCCAGACAGGCGGTCGTCATCAATGCCACGGCGAAGCGGCAGTGCAGTTGCGGTCTCATGAATCCTTGACTCCATGGTTGGCTCTTGGGCGGAATTTCGGTCTGTCAGCTTTGCTGCCAGGATTGCAAATCCCGACTGAGTATAGACCTGGCCTGCCCCCTCGACACCCCGTCGAGATGCCGGTCTGGCTGCCACGTACATTGCGAGTTCGCACGAGCTTCCGACAAAAAAATCGAAGACCGTCCAAAAAGCCGTCTCGCAACTGTCCCGTGGTGAAATTCCGCAACGAAGGCCCTCGTTCACATTGACAGGCAGGGCGTTCCGCGGTCTAATCCGCCGGTCGGGCAAAGGGTCCGCGCCGCACTCTGGTTTCCGCCGCGTGCCGTCTTTCCCTATCCCCGACCGATTGACCGCTCGAATGGAAATGATTTCCAGCACCCAATCGAGGAAAGGACTCCTGGCGGTTGAAGGAACTGGTTGCTGCCCCGGGCCCCATCATTGATCTCCGACCACCACTGATTCCCTCCCGGTTGCGACCCCTTCGCTTTCAAATCGGCACCAGGCCCTGACGCCTGATTCGCGCGGCTTGCCCGCAGTGGGCACGCGCATCCGGCTTCGCGGCCCCGTACGGCCGGCATGCGCGACGTGCCAATCCCTGCGCGGGGTTGACCCGCCGGTGCCAGGCCGCCACGGATCCACTCCAGGGAGGTCAGCAGAGCCGGCCCCGCCGGCTCGGTGATGGGCTGTCATGCGACGTGCGTGCGCGTTGAAATTCATTGATGCAGGAGAATGCTTTCGCCACGGCGACCCGCCAGGGCGCCGCGCGGCGAGGAGCTGCCGAAGCCTGTCCCAGCGGTTCGCGATGGCCGCGGCCCCGGTGCTGGTGATGTTGCTTTCTCTTGCCTGGCCCGCACGTGGCGACGTCATCCGCCCGAAGGCCTCGCGCGCCTATCCTGACATTGCCGGCGACCTGGTGGGCTCGCAGACCTACACCTACAATGCGGCGACCGGCACGGGCCTGTTCCAGGTGATGAACTCTCCACAGCTGATCGCGGTGGGGCCGACCGGCAGCGACATGCTGAGCATGAAGCCCGACCAGGACGGGACTCTCAGCCAGACGCTCCAGTTGATGCTCAACCAGAAGGGCCAGCTGGTGGACAACCCGGAGAACCGTTTCCAGCTTTACGGCAGCGTGGTGATCGGCAATCAGGTCTATCGCGGCCTGCTGCTGGAGGGGACGCCCACCAGCTTCGGCGTGCAGTCGGAGTCTCGCACGTCGCTGGCCGGGACGGAGACCTTCGACCTGAACGTCAAGATCACCGGCGGCGTGCTCGCGCAGGCGTTCGGCCCCGAGGCCTACTTCCGGGTTGTGCCGCAGTCCAACAGCACGTTCCAGGGAAGCTTTGCGAGCAGCTTCTCGGCGCCAAACCGCTGACCAACCTGCGGGCGCTCCAGGGTCGTTTGCCCTCGCCGATCCCCGAACCGACTGCCCTGATGGTCCTCTTGACGGCCGGTGCGGGCTGGCTGGGCCTCCGAACGCTGAAACGCTACGCTTCCCGGCGAACCGCCCGGCCGCCACGGCAAGAAGCACATGCGCCGGGCGGATCTCGGCAAAATACGTGACACCGAGGCGCGGGCTGCCGGTCAATCTGCCTGAAGTGACGCCGATAGTTTGCCCAGTGCCTCGTTCTCGATCTGGCGCACGCGCTCGCGGGTCAGCCCCAGGGACTCGCCAATCTCCTTGAGCGTCTTGGGAGGCGCATCGTTGAGCCCGAACCGCATGCGCAGGACGGTGGCCTCGCGCTTGTCCATCTCTTCCAGCCGGTGCATCACCAGGCGCAGGTTATCGGCCTCGACCATCTCGACGTCGGGCGTGCGGGTGCGCTCGTCCATGAGCATCTCACCCAGGCTCCAGCCATTCTCCGGCTGATCGGTCTGGGGGACGAGGTTATAGACCTTGATGGCCTTCTTGACGATGGCGAGCTTCTTCTTGGGAAGCTCGAGTGCCTTGGCAATCTCCTCGATGGTCGGCGGCCGCCCCAGGGCGTCCTGTAGGTCGGCCGACATGCGCCGCCATTTGAAGAGCAGCTCCACCATGTACGCCGGAATCCGGATCGGCTTTGCCGTATTTACAAGTGCGCGTTTAATAGATTGCTTGATCCAGTAGCTGGCGTAGGTGCTGAACCGCGTTCCGACTTCGGGGTCGAACCCCTCCACGGCACGCAGCAGACCGAGGTTCCCTTCCTCGATGAGGTCCTGGAGCGCGAGTCCCTTGCCGGCATATCCCCGGGCGATGTTCACCACCAGCCGGAGATTGGCGCGAACCATGCGATCGCGTGCCAGGTCGTCGCCGCTGGCGATCCGGTGCGCCAGGTCCTTCTCCTCGTCAGCGGTCAGCAGCGCCATTTCGTTGATTTCCCGGAGATAAGTCTCCAGAGGGCTCTGAACCGGATCACGTCGGTGTCGGCGAATACGGGCCATGAAGATCCTCGTTGTGTCGGCCAAAACTGGGTCCGCTCAATTCAACGACCGCAGGGAGAGAAAGAGCGGAGCCGGCCAGACGTCGAACCGGCACCCGGGTGTCTTCCCCCTGCACCGCCCCGGACGAGACCGCGGTACCGGCCCGCGGCCGAGCACCATCGCTCGCTGTCACTCCCCGTGGACCACGGACGCTCCCGGCAAAGCCTCGGTCATCCCGCCGACTCTCCCCGCGGCTGCACTTGCGCCGGCTCACGCCGTCTGCCTCGCGCCCGACAGGCTGGGGATCTCCGGCTCCGGCGCGAGAGATGGTCCCCCCGCCGCCGTCGCCCTCCTTGTCTATCCATCCCCCTTTGCCGCTCACGCTTCCACACTACGAGATATCGGACGACCTTCTTTGATAACTTAACACCGACCTGGAAATCTAGGGCGTATTGGGAATATGCGTGGATTAGCGATTTGGTAAATCCGACTATCCGGGTAAGACATGCCGGGTCGTGGGAGTGGGAGGATCTTGCGGTGCGGAAGTGGGGAAGCGCCTGCCTGGCGGGGGCTTTCGGGGCAGCACAAAAAAACCGCCGCCCCGGTTCTGGCCGAGGCGGCGGTCGTGAGTGTCTACCGATTTCCGAGCGAGCCTGCTCTCAGAATACACGCCGTTTTGCATCAGCGAGTTGCGTTGTGGCGACACACTGGTGACACGTCAGGGAGCTGGCCTGTGCCGTGGTCCCCTCAGGATTCGTTGTTGCTGTCACCGCTCTGCGAACCTCCCATGCTGAAGAGCGGACCGCCACCGCTGAGGCCTCCCTTGAGCTCCCGAGTCTCCTTGGACGGCTCGGCAGTCTCGGAACCTTCGGTATCGGCTTCCTCCTCGCCGGGCTTGGTCCACTGGGCCTTCTTCCGCGAGAGGCCGATCTTGCGCTCGCCGCGATCGACCCGGAGGATCTTGACCTCGATCTCGTCACCCACTTTGACGACCTCCTCGGGACTATCGACCTTATGGTCAGCTAGCTCCGAGATGTGCAGGAGTCCTTCCAGGCCCGCCTCCAGCTCGACGAACACGCCGAAGTTGGTGAGCTTGGTAACCTTGCCTTTCTTCAGGTCGCCAGGCTCGTAGCGGCCGGGGATGTCGGTCTCCCACGGATCCTCGCGCAGCTGCTTCAGCCCCAGCGCGATCCGCTTGCGGTCCTGGTCGACGTTGAGCACCTGGCAACTGATGCGCTGGCCCTTCTCCAGGAGCTCGTTGGGGTGGCCGATCTTGCGGGTCCAGCTCATGTCGGAGATGTGCAAGAGCCCGTCGATGCCTTCCTCGATCTCGATGAACGCACCGTAGTTGGTGAGGTTGCGCACCGTCCCCTCGACCATGGTCCCGGGCGGATACTTGTGGGCCACCTGGTCCCAGGGGTTGACCTGGGTCTGCTTCATGCCCAGGGAGATTTCCTGCTTGTCCTTGTTGATGCCCAGGACGACGACCTCGATCTTATCGCCGATGTTGACCAGCTCGCTGGGGTGATTGATCCGCTTGGTCCAGCTCATCTCGGAGATGTGCACCAGACCCTCGATGCCCTCTTCCAGCTTCACGAACGCCCCGTAGCTCATCACGTTGACCACCTCGCCGACCACGCGGGTGCCGACGGGGTACTTGTCGGCGACGTTCTCCCACGGGCTGGCACTCTTCTGCTTCAGCCCCAGCGCGATCTTCTCCCGGTCCTTGTCCACGTGCAGGACCATGACCTCGATCTGGTCGTCAATCTTGAGCATATCGCTGGGATGGTTGATCCGCCCCCAGCTCATGTCGGTGATGTGCAAGAGGCCGTCGATGCCGCCAAGGTCGACGAACGCACCGAAGTCGGCGATGTTCTTGACGGTGCCCTTGCGCACCTGGCCGACCTCGATCTCCTCGAGAAGCTGCTTCTTTTGCTGCTCGCGGGTGATCTCGATCAGCTTGCGCCGGCTGACCACGATGTTGCGCCGGCTCTCGTCGATCTTCAGGATCATGCATTCGATGTCCTGATCGATGTAGTCGGCGATGTCGGAAGGACGGCGGATATCGACCTGGCTGGCCGGCAGGAAGACGTTGACGCCGATGTCGACGAGCAAGCCGCCCTTGATCTTGCGAGTGACGCGACCCTTGACGACGTCGCCCTCGTGATATTTGGAGATCACCATCTCCCAGGCCCGCATGCGGTGGGCCTTCTTTCGGGAAAGGACGATCTCGCCGGTGTCGTCTTCCATGCCCTCGAGCAGGACCTCGACGGCCTCGCCCGGCTGCGGGGGCGGCTCATCTTCCCACTCGCCCAGTGGAACCAGCCCCTCGGACTTGTAACCAACATCGACCACGACCTGGTCGCCCACCACTTCCACGATCTTGCCCGAGACGATGGATCCGATCTCGAAGCTTTGCCCCTCGCCCAGGAAGTGGTCCAGCGTATTGCTGCCATCGTCCGCGGTCACGACGGCCGTCAGTTCGTCGTCGCTGACATCAAACTCACGAAGTAAATTGCGATCTACCATGTTCTCGATTCGTTTCGATTCCGTCCTTGACCCCCGAGGGCAAGGCGGATTGGACGGGCAAGGCGCAGGTGCGGTCGCTCAGGCCATCGCCCGTGAATGCCAGAAAGAGAAAGAAACGCCCGCCCCTCCACGCAAGGGGCAGACCGCCGCAATCTTGCATTATAAGTGGATCGGCGGGGAAGACAATTGGAAGTAGGCCCAGGCGGCGCCCGCCCGGCCGCGTGCAGCACCCGTCGAGACCTCCTTCACCCCGCGCCATGTCGCCGGAGGCGTGATCAGAACGCCTCCACCATGCGGACAACCATGCGCTCAACATTCGAGGTCAATCGGTCCACCGCGGCGGTCTCCCGATCGTGGCACCGCGTACGTCAGGCCGATGGGGCTACTTCGGCAGACCCAGGACACACACGAACTGGTCGTTCTGCTTGGGGTCGAGTGAGAGGCTCCGCTCCACGCCGTCGGCGATCCGGTATGCGTAGATCTGGTAGAGCGCACCACCGCGGTTCGCCTTGTTCGAATCGTACAGGACCATCGACTCGTCGTGGCTCCACTTCGGGTATTCCTCGATGGTCGTGGGGCTGTCGGGCGTGATCAGCGTCTCATCGTAGACCCGCGGTCCCTGCACGTCGAGCCGGGCCCAGGCGATCCTTGCGTCGGCGTAGGTGGCCCCGTTGTTGTCGTTGTCCAGCATGTAGGTGATCTTCGTTTCGCTCGGGGAGATACACACCTTGTGGATGTACTGGTTCGACGGCATCCGCACACGCTCGTACTTCCCCAGGCCGCCTGGGTTCGGCGTCAGCAGGTAAACCTCGCGCTCGCTCGTCTCGATCCGGTGCACGAACAGGCGCCCATCCTTGAGTGTGCTGTACACCCATTCGTAGGCGGGAACGCTCGGGTGCGAGACCGTCCGCTCCGTGCCGGGCTCGGCCATCGGCGTCGTGACATAGATTTCACTGATGCCCCGCGCCTTGCGAGCGTACCTGTTGAAGAGGATACGGTTCGTGCCATCGCGCATGAAGGTCGGATTGTAGTCGGCGTACCGTCCGTCGGTGAGCTGGCGGAAGCCGGTGCCGTCAGTGTGGATGATGCAGATGGCCGTGCGCCAGGTCTCGAAGCTGCCGTCCCCATAAGACGCCACCCTGAAGAAGACCGCGAGCTTGCCATCGGGGCTGGAGACGGGCTTGAAGTCCCGCTCGGAGTGAGTGAGGACCTTCAGCGACCCTTCGTGTAGGGCGGTAATATTGAAGCGACTGTGCGAGAAGATCAGGCTCATGGGCGCCTGGAACGCCGGGTCTGAGCCTGTCGGGATCGGTGGATCGTCGGCTCTGGCGCCGGCCGGTAACAAGATCGCGGCTGCCAGAGCCGTGCGCGCTCCGAGGAAAAGTCGTTTCATGGGGTCGTCCTCCCGTCGTGGCAAAGGGCTGTCATGGAGCCCGGGGATACTCCGGGTTCACACCACCTTCATTTGCCGGATGATGGGGCTCTGGAACGCCTGGGTGGAGAACTCGGAGAGAATCTTGCGGTCATCGTCGCGCAGCGTGAAATCGCCGGCCAGCGTTGCGACGTTCTCGTCGATGTCCTCAGGCCGCGAAACTCCGACCACAGCCAGCGTGATGCGGTCGTCGTGCAGGACCCACTTGAGCGCGGCCGCGCGGAGCCGCGCGAGCTTCTCGGGCGGGAATCCCGGCACGATGGCCTGCGCCCGGTGTCCAAAGAGGAACGAGCCCATCACCTTCATCGCCACGACGCCCATGCTCAGTTCCCGCGCCCGGTCCAGGCAGCGCTCGCGCCAGGCGAGGCTCGCCGGCGAGAGGATCATGTCCATGCCCTTGGGGAAGTACCCATAGGCGAGCAGAAGCTGGTCGAACTGGCCCGTGTCGATGAGCCGGAACATCGTGTCGAAGGCGTTGTGTCCCGTCAGCCCGATCCGGCGGCAGAGCTTCTCCTCACGAAGCTTGACGAGCTCCTCGTAAAGCTCCCGGGCGCGCTGGTATCCGCAGTACTCGAAGACCGGACCGTGCACCTGAATGCAGTCCACCGCGTCGGTCTGGAGCCGCTTGAGCGAGTTCTCGACGCTCTCGCGCACCTGGCTACGTACGAGGATCGTGTTGTCGCTGGGAGGTACGCCAACCTTCGTCGCCAGGAAGATCCGGCCCCGAACGTCGTGCAGCGCCGCGCCAATAATCGACTCGCTCTCGGTGTAGTTGGGCGAGGTGTCGAAGTAGCGGACTCCCGCGTTGAAGGCATGGCGCACCATCGCCACGCGACGATCGAATGAGAGCTGCGGGCCGTACGTCGATTGCCACCGGGTCACCATGGCCGACCCTCCGAATGCGAGGATCGGCAGCCGCATTCCTTGCCTGCCGAAGCTCCGGCACGGGAGCGCCGGTGTCTGCATGGCCATGACGGGCTGCGGCTCATCGGCACCGGCGGCGCCACCGCGCCGGAGGGCACCGGCGGCCAGTCCGGCGGTCAGTCCGGCCTCCAGGAAACCCCGGCGGTGCATCCGTCGCGTATCCACTTCCGGTAGCCTGTTGTGCATCGCGAAGCTCCCCTGCGACGGAAAACGGCCCTGGACCTACCGCCGCCTGCCTGGACGATACCTCCGGTCCGTACTGCAAATCCAGACGCTATCGACGCCTTCTCCGCGTGCGGCTGTGTCCCGGTGACCTTACCGGCATTTTTCGATGTAAGCCAGGGGTACCCGGCTGTCACAACCCGGGCAGTGCGCGACAATAGTCGGCGCGGAGCCGTTCTGAACGCGGCTACACACGCGGCTACAAGACAGGTAACCACAAGGACTCCACGATGGCTCGTCTCTTTCTGGGGTGTGTCGCACTGGGGCTGTCGGCGATTCTCTACGGCGGCCTGATCGTGGCCCCGGGGGTTCCGGCAAGCCGGACCCCGGCGCCCGCTACTCCGCGGCCGCCGACGGCCGTCGGCCACCCACAGTTCATGAGCCCGCACGCCGCGCCCATCGCCGTGAGCGGAGGACTTGTTTACGCGGCGAATACCCCCGCCGACACCGTCGACGTGATCGACGCCACCACCAGGGCTGTCATCACGCGGGTGAACGTCGGTATCAACCCGGCCAGTATCGCGGTCCGGCCGGACGGCAAGGAGGTCTGGGTTTCCAATCACGTGTCCGACTCTGTCAGCGTCATCGACGCCGATCCCGCCAGCCCGACCCGGTTCCAGGTGCTTGCGACGATCCAGGACTTCGATCCGGACACCCGGGCCACCCGGTTCGATGAGCCGGTCGGCATCGCCTTCGCCAGCAATGCCAAGGCTTATGTCGCCCTTTCTTCCGAAAATACGATCGCGGTCGTGGACGTCGCCACCCGCCAGATCACCAACCGGCTGACGATCCCCGCCCAGGACCCGCGCGCCATCGCAGTGTGCGCTGGCCGGCTCTTCGTGGTGCCCTTCGAGTCCCACAACCAGACGCAGCTCTCGGGCGGAACCGGGCGCATCGATGGCAACCTGGTCACCTTCGACGCCTACAAACATTCCGTGGCGAATAACAACGTGCTGTCGCTGGGCGCGGTCGTGGACATCGTCAAGCATCCGCGGGTTCCCGACCGCGACCTCTTTGTTTTCGACACCGCGACGGACAAGCTGGTCACCGTGGTCGACGGCCTGGGGACGCTGCTATACGGACTGGCCGTGGATACGAAAGGACGCGTTTACATCACTCAGACCGATGCGCGCAATGATGCCAACGGCCGTGCAGGCACGAAGAAGCATGGCCTGGCTGAGCTGGAGAACCGCGCCTTCCTGAACCGGATCACGAGAGTCGATTTCCATGGGGCATCCGCGGAGTCTCCGAAGTTCTTCGACCTCGAGCCGGTGCCGCCAAACCATCCTGCCCGGGGGATGGCGCTGGCGACGCCGTTTGCAATCCAGGTGAGCGATGACGATGCGACCCTGGTTGTGACGGCGGCCGGGTCGAACAGGGTCTTCACCGTTGATGCCGCGACCGGTGCCGTGCTCGGGCGTGTCGAGGTCGGAGCCGTGCCGCGCGGGATCGCCCTGGAATCGGCCGAGCGCGGCAAGCTTTCCCACGCCTGGGTGCTGAGCGCGGGCAGCAATACCGTTTCGCTTGTTGACCTTGCCGAACCGGCGCGCCTGCGCGTCCTGGAAACGATTTCGCTGGAGGACCCCACGCACCCAGCCGTGAAGCGCGGACGCATCGCCTTCGAGAGTGCAGCCGCGTCCACCACCGGCACGTTCTCCTGTGCGAGCTGCCATCCCGACGGGCACACCGATCAGCTGCTCTGGGTCTTGAAAACTCCGATCGTCACCGGGGGCAACCAGATCATGCCCCGGTCCACCATGCCGGTGCGCGGTCTGAGAGATACTGAACCGTACCACTGGGACGGTATTCCGGGTGATCCCTACGGGGGAAACAACAGCGCGAACGTCTACGGCAGCTCGCCGCCCAACAGCAGCGTGAGCGTGCCGGAAAGCAGTGCGCGGAACCTCGTCGACGGCGCCCTGGCCGGTACCATGAGCACCGTGGGTGACGGGACGGTTAATGACGAGGGGAAACCGGGAAAGCTCACCGCGGCGGAGCGCGACGACATGGCGAAGTTCCTGCTCGGCGTTCCCTATCCCCCGGCGCAACGGCGTCCATACACCAACGTGATGTCGAGCGCAGCCGTACGGGGGTTCCGGCTCTTCCACGTGGACGGCGATAACGACCCCACGAAGACGAAGCCCAATGTCTGCGGCGACTGCCATCGCATGCCCTTCTGGACCAGCACCAATACGCCGGGCACCGGGATGGATGCGCCGACCTGGCGCGGGGCCTATGATCGTTGGCTCATTTTGCCGCAGGGCCGGTTGAACATCATCGACTTCGACTTCTTCCGCAGGGTGGCCGAGCAGGGGACGCCGGAGCGGAGCGTCTGGCAATTCTCGTGGGCGGGCCGGCGCCGCTTCGACCCGGCCTGGAACATGGTCCTGGAGGGCAGCACCGGCTTTTCGGGTGCATTCGCCCGGCAGGTGACTCTGAACCGCCAGGCCGCCGGCTCTGCGCTCACCGCTGACCTGCTCGATGCCCTGGAGCGGTCCGCCCGGGATGGCGGTGTCGTGCTCCAGAGCGAGGGCGTGTTCCTGGAGCCGGGGAAAGCGACAGCGGTGGCCTTCCAGTACGACCCGTCCGTCCAGGGCGGTGCCTACGTGAGACGAGACGGCGACCCCGTGCCGTTCACCAGAAGGGCGCTCGTCGCACTGGCAGCCGACGGAAGGTTCCTGGGCACGTTCACCGCCCGGCTGGGCTTGAAGGTCGACGTGGAAAACCCCCAGCCCGCACTCTGGACACTCGGTCCCATCGAGCAGCAACGCGGGCGGCAGGAGTTTCCGGTGCTCTACGGCAAGACGACGGCGATGACCCTGAGTGGCCGGCACATTCAGGATGGAGCGAACGTGATCGTGGACGGTCATCGCGCTGCCGGGACGATCCGCCGTGAGGGCGAGACCGTCACGGTCGAGCTGACGCGCTTGCCGGCCGTCGGCATGCATTTCCTGCAGGTCCAGAACCCGGACGGCCTGTTCAGCAACGATTTCATCTTCCACGTTGCCGAGGATGAAAAGAGCGCCCGTAGCTTGACGCATCCGAACCTCCTGGCCGTGCTCCACCAGACCGGCTGGGACCGGATCCTGGGAACCTGGGTCGACGCCGGCTCGAAGGGAGCGGCATACAAGACAACTTTCGCCTGGAAGATCAAGGGTCAGGTGCTGGAAGTGGCTGGCAAGGACCCCTCCAACGAGTCGGTCTCCCTGGTGGGAATGAATCCCACAACCGGCGACGTCTTCCACACCGGGGCCGACGCTCATGGCACAGTGTTCCAGGGCAGCTGGGACTTCCCCAGGCAAGGGGACGCCATCTTGCAGCTCGAGCTCACGGATCGTGACGGCCGCAAGAGCAAACTGAAGATCCGGTTCCGTTTACAGGATCCTGACACGCTCGAGCTCACGCCCACGTCTGCGGGATCGAAGCCGATCCGGCTGCTTCGGGAGAGGTGAGCCACGCAGGACAGCAAAAACGACCGGGGAGGCACGACGCGCTTTTTTCCCTTCTCGTGGTTGCCTGTCTCGTATCCGCGGTTCCGGCCACTTGCCGCCGGTTGTGTTCTACGCTTGCATCGGACGGCTCGGCGGGCCACGCGCTGAGCGTTGTCGGGCCGCGTCCAGGGGTGAAGGCGCCCGTGACGACGCCGATAGTTGCCAGATTCCAATGGCCGGAATCAATGAAGGAGGAGAGAGCGATGTCATGGCTTCGAACGGACTATCGTCGCACTTGCCGCGAGACAGCTCGCGGCCGTCGTGAGTTTCCCACCAGCGTTGAGAGGCTGGAGACCAGGTCGATGCTGACCGGTTCAGGGGCAAGCATCACACTCTCCAGCGGGATGATCCGGATCCTCGGGACCAACCTGGGCGACACCGGTTCGGTGAGCGTTCAAAGTGGGTCGGTCGTTGTGAAGATGGCCAATGCTCAGGGCAGCGACACCGTGGCATTTCCTCTCTCCCAGGTTTCCTCCGTCTTTTACCAGGGAGGAAGCGGCAGCAACGTCTTCAGCAACAACACCGCGCTGACTGGTTACCTTTACGGCGGATCGGGTAACAACGTGCTCAACGGCGGGTCGAGCCTCGATTACCTGATCGCCACGGGGAGCGGAACCGAGATCCTCAACGCGGGGTCGGGCACCGAGGTCCTTGAGGCGTGCGGTACGGGGACGAACATCCTGAACGGCGGAAGCGGCTACGACACGATGATCGCGTTTGCGGGCCACAATCAGCTGACTGGCGGCACGGGAGCGACGCTGGTCTTCTCGTTTGGCGGTCAAAATCACATCGACGGCGGGCCGGGGTATGCCTACGTCTACAGCTACCTCTCCACAGACGTCATTGTCCCCGAAACGCACGAGGTGGTTTATCACCTCGGGTATTGATGAAACGGTCGCGGCTCGTGTCCGACGCGTGAGGGGCATCTACCTTCGCTTGCGATAAACGATCCGTTTCGCGCACAGCAGGACGGCGGCCGCGATTGTGCCGAGAAGGTAGGACGGGGGTTCAGGCAACACGGTCGTGGTGAATGGGCCGCCGAACGTCCCGACGGTGAGCAGTCCGTTGTAGCCGGACGTGATCCCGGCGCCGTTATTGTAGAGCCCTTCGGTACCGCCTCCCCGACCGCCGAAGGCCTGAATGCCGGCGCTGGAGTCTGCGAGGGTGGAACCGTACTCCAGCAGGATTCGACCGCCCCCGCCCCCGCCCCCGCCCCCGCCAGCCCCTCCGCCGGGGCCCCCGATGATACCGCCCACTCCACCTTCTCCGCCGTTGGCCTGCAGCAAGCCATCCAGATCGAGGATGCCGGCGTGCAGGAAAATGCCGCCCCCGCTTCCTCCACCCAGGAAGTTAGCGATGCCCCCACCGTTGGCCAGAATGCGACCGCCGTTCAAGAAGTCGAGCGTCCCCACAGCGCCGATCTCGACGGCACCGCCCCCCGCGGCCGCGCCACCGCCGCCGGCGCTTCCGCCTTGAAGGACCTTCGTAAGGTCGCCATAGGCGTTTCCTCCAGGGAGCGAGGGGATTGGTGGAGGCAATGGCGGGCTTCCGGGACCAAAGCCCACGGGTTGATAAACTCCGCTCGATCCCCCTGCCCCGCCGAAGCCGCCTCCGCTTCCTCCCGCGAAGATGTAATTCCCCGCTCCCGGACCGGGCGTGGCGGCAGAGCCACCGCCGGGACCGGCCTGAAAGCTCTGAGCGCTCGCGTTCACCGTGCCCGCGATGGTTGCGTCTCCCCGCGACAGCAGGACCAGCGGCAGGTTGCCCGAGGCATCGAAGACCTGGTTCGCTCCAATCTGGATCGAGCTGAAATCGAAGACGGCAAGCTGGTGTCCCGGTGCGTCGGTGTAGATCTGTCCGAAAATGAGCGTGCCGCCCGGACCCGTGATGGTGGGTATGCCCGTGGTGTTGATCGTGTACGTGCCCGCGAGACCCGGCAGCACCCCCAATCCGGAAAGCGCGAAAGCATTCGGGTCCAGCGGACCGGCCTCCACCGCGCGTGTAGCCAGCAAAATCAATAGAGCCGACCAAGCCACCCGAAGTCCACTCATGGGGTACGCCATCCAAGCACTCCTTCGCCCGTCGCTCGCGCCCTGAGAGGAACATTTCCACGTGCCAGGTCAGGCACGGCTACTGTGCTGTCGTCAATTCTATACGGATGGCCACATCTTGGCAGTGCGTGCGCAGGGGAACAATCCCTGTTCACAAACTGCGACATGGCGAGTCTGAAAAGCGACAGGAGGCGCAATTTACGCTTCAATTCGCGCTCAAGCAAGCGCTCGCAGTCGGGCTTCCTGGACACATCGCGTCTTCGGCGGACAAAAAAAGCAGCCGCCGACACCCGGAGAACCGGGACCGGCGGCTGCCTCGGCGGAGCAAATGGGGCCGGCTCAGTACGAGTCGGCGCTGACGACTTCACCGTAATTCGGAGTGGCGATGGCGTACCAGGCCTGGTAGCTCACCGAGCTCTTGATGAACCGCACCGAGCCGTCCATGAACAGCACGTTCACGCCGCCCGGATGGTTTGAGCTAGCGGAGACGGCGGTGATGGTTCCGCGGCTATCCTGTCCGATATCGCTATAGACGCAGGAAGTGCGGTTCGGGGTCTCGGTGTGCGAGTAGATGCAAGTGCCGCCAGAGACCCACCATTCGCCCTTCCAGCCCCAGTTGTAGTTTGCAGACAGGAGCGGCGTCTGGTCGCAGACCTGCTTGAACTGAAGGTCCGATGGGTAGCCGTTGGAGGCCGTCGACGGGACGAAATTGTAACAGATCGCCAGACCCTGCTTGGGCGGCGGGTTGCCGGTCGCGGTACCGTTGATCCACTCGCTGAAGATGGCCGTGTTGCTGGTGCCGTCCTGGAAAGTGGTCAGGCTGGTGGTCCCGTTCACGGCGTTATCCCAGCTACTGGCCACGTAATTCGGGCCGTTCAGCTTCCAGCTGGAATCGGTCGGGGTCATGCCCAGCGTGTTGCCGGTGATCCGCCGATTCAGGCCGATGTTTGCGGGGTAGCTGAAGCTGCCGCAGAACTTGGAGATGCCCCCGGGGGCAAACTGCGACGACGAGCCGCGATTGGTGTCCGACGGGCACAGGAACGAGCTGATCTGGGTGACGATCACGGTCGCCTGGGGCATGCTGTCGTTGCCGCTGTCGTTGGTGGGGTTCAGCGCTGTCGACACCGTGTAGACGGTATCGCCGTCGCTCCAACGCGAACCGAAATTCCAGTTGATCGAATTGTAAACGGCCACCTGCTCCATGTACGGCAAGAGCCGTGCATGCTGCGACCAGTTCTGGTGCGGCTGCGGCAGCGCGGTGTTTGCGCTGTTCCACTGCTGGTCCACGCACACCGGCGGCAACGCATCGTTGGCGCTCACGTAGTTGTGCATCGCCAGACCGACCTGCTTGAGGTTGTTGGTGCACTGCGCGCGCCGGGCTGCTTCACGCGCGGACTGAACAGCCGGCAGTAGCAGCGAGATAAGAACGGCGATGATAGCAATCACCACGAGCAGCTCGATCAGGGTAAAACCCCGAACTCTCCGAATCATACTTGTCACTCCTCGAGGAAAACGATGAAGATGCAAGGAACCCTCGGCTGGCGTGAAGTACCTGCGAATCAAAGGGAAAAACTCAGGAACTCCAGGCAAGCGAGCGGCAAGAGTCATGCTGTGTTCAGGTCAAGATCGCAGCCTGATTTGTGACGTAATAATCGAAGCCGCAAGAAACGCGAACTTGAAAGTAATGGCTCACCGGAAGCGTGCCAGCGCACCATCAGCAGCAGGATCACGGCCATGACGTGACGACCCATCCTGGAAGTGCCGGGCCATCAATTCCGCGTGCGCCTTGGTGCAAGCTCCCGATGCAGACTTACCTTCGAGACCCGCCCTGATCATCCGGAAACCAGGACGTCCGAGCGTGACGGTCATGAAGCCACGCAGGGTACGACAAGGTCATGAGCAGGAGGCCCGTGGAAGAATTGCATCCGGACCGATGATTACGTGACTCACAAAACTGACGCCATGCCCCGCCTCTTACACTTGCAACTGGGGTTATCGGGCAAGCGTGGGGCTGAGTCAAGGAAAAAACTCGAAATCTCTCCATCTCTGAATTCATTCGATGTGACGGAGGAGCGTCATGCGCAGGCGGCGTCCCCTGGCCGAACGCCAGGGGACGGCTTGCCCGCCCTGATGATGTGATCGAGGAGGTTCCGCACTACTTCCCGTGAGCGGCCGTGTCGCCTTGCGCCGCGGGCCCCGGCACGGCGGGCTGCACCGGCACGGCGACCGCGGGCATGCGCAGCAGGACGTCGCCGTCGTTGTGCGCGCGCAGGGCGGCTCTTTGCCCGCGATCGTCCCGGCCGTCCTTCCCCAGGCAGTAGACCACGGTCTGGCCATTGATCAAGGTCATACGGAGCGGCTTGCCGTCGTAGGGATCAGCGGGCACGGCCGGCATGCCCGCATCGCGGCAGGCTTCCGCCAGTGAGGAAGGCAAGGCATCGGCGTGCCGCAACTGCCAGTGTCGGATGGCCACAAGCGCCAGGGCGTCGCGGAGCATGGCCTTGTCGCAGGCGATGATCTCCATGCTGTTGCGCAGCGAGGGTGCATCGATGATTCCTCTGGTCACGCGCGTAAAAAGGTCAGGCGCATCGATGGCAGGATCGGG
Source organism: uncultured Planctomycetaceae bacterium (assembly GCA_963833985.1). GTDB lineage: Bacteria > Planctomycetota > Planctomycetia > Isosphaerales > Isosphaeraceae > Aquisphaera. Next base: position 996,366 of record CAWIAD010000001.1, on the reverse strand, counting down.
CTTCGCGGTTCGCCGGAGCCGTGCGTTGGAGAAGAGCGCCGCCTGCTCGAGCTCGCGGCGGTAGAAGGCATCGATCTTTCTCTCCTGGCCGTCGAGCTCCTCGGGGGTCATCCGTGCCATCCGCGCGTCGAGGTCCTGCGTCTGGTGCAGCGAGGTGAGCCGGGCGGCCAGGTTCTTGAGCTGGTCGAGTGCGGTCGGCTGCGGAAACGGCCCATTTCCGGCAAGGAGGGTCATCTGCGGCTCGGCGACCGCGGCCGTGAGCGAGGACTTGAGGTCCCATCCCCGAGCTTTGAGCACCGCGCGGGTCTGGTCCTGGTGCCGGACCAGGTCGCGCAGGGTGGCCCGGCTGAACAGGTGCTCCGCGCGGAGGAGCCCGGCATCGACGTCGCGGCACTGGCTCTCATGCTCGGCCAGCAGGGCCAGCAGGCGGTCGCAATGGGCGACCGTGAAATCGGGATGCGCGAGCAAGGGAACGACCACCTCCTCGACGGCGGGGCGGACCACCGCGGTCCAGGCCAGTATGGCGTACTGTCCGCCCCGAGGCAGAATGTCACGACCCACGCGCAGCAATCGTCCCAGCTCGTGCAGGCAGCGGTTCAGGTTTCCCTGTTCCCGCTCGCGGCGAATCCGCAGGACGGCAACAGTGCGAAACGAAGAGATCCCATCCAGGTGGGGGTAGAGCGCGGTGACGCCCAGGCCCGTCTGGAAGACGCAGCGCGGTGGCTCCTGCGCCTGGGCGAGCTTGCGGAATCCCTCATCGAACGGGGCGAGCACGGCATCGATCATCTCCCCGGTCACGCTCGTCGGGTCTTTTCGCAGCGCCTGGAGCATGGGGCTCAGTTTCTGCCAGCGCTCCTGGACGGCACGGAGGCGTTTCTCCCGCTCGGGTCCCGCGTGAAAGCAGACCGCAAGCCTGGGGCTGAACTCGAAGAGCGCATCGAGATAAAGCACTGCGGCGTTCTGATCGGTCGGCGGCGCGGCGAAGAACGCGGCGACATCGATCGGCGCGTCCTTGCCGATCCAGTCCGGAGGCTCCGTGACCGCGCCGGGAAGGATCGGCGGCGCAGCCTGCTCGCCCTCGCCGCCCGGCAACCGTGCCGTCCACGAAAGTGCCGCGAGCAAAGCCAGAATCCAGCAGGCTCTTGCCCTGCGCCAATCGGCCTGGACCATGATCTCCCCCGCAATTGGTGCTTTAGCCGAGAATGGACGACAAATGTAAAAGCCGATGTTACGCTCGTCGACAGGAGTTCGCAAGGGCGGTCTGAGCGTGGGAGTTTGCACGTGCGCGAGGTTCGGGCGCCGGGCGATCACCGGTCGGCGAGCAGCCGTTTCAGCTCCTCGGCCAGGCGATATCCGGCAAGCGCGATCCGCTTGCGGCCGACCTTCACGGCCTCGTCGTCGTATCCGGCGGGAGCGGCCGGCAGGTGGGGCGTCTCGGGGTCGAGCCCCTGGTAGACGGTCGCGAGGCAGGTCTGCACGCTCTCCTCGGCCCAGTCGCGGATCCCTTTTTTCTTCAGGTCGTCGGAGAACTCCGTGCGCGGGTTCTCGGCCATGATCTGGTCCGCGAGCTTCGCCGTCGCCGCGGGGTCCTCGTGGTTGCCCAGTAGGTCGTCCCAGTAGGCGTGCAGGTTGTTGCTCCGCTCGGTCAACCCTCGCGGATTCGGCAGGTGCACCTCGTTGCCCCCGCGATCTCCATGCGGCAGTGCCTTCGAGAATCGGGCCACCGCGTGCAAAGGCTGGTGGATGTCGCTCGCCTGGTGCAGGATCCACGAGAGGTGAAGCGCCTGCTCCGCAGCCGGCGTCTGCGTGCCCCCCATTGCCTTGCAATGGTCGACGTAAGAGTCGAGCACGTTCTCGTCGGGCAGGGGCGGCGCGACGGTATTGCCCTGATCGCTCAGGATCCGGTAGTTCACATAATGCGCCTTGGGATGATTGTACCTGTCCCAGGGCGGGCGGCGGGCCTCGTCGGGGAAGACCGACGCGTTCCAGAGCAGGTTGAGGACCTCGTCCGGGCCGTTCGACGCGCGGTTCGTCCAGAGCTGCGCGGCTGCGGGATGGTTCCGCAGAAGTGCACCCAGTTTCTGCCATGTCGATTCGTCGAGCTGGCGATAGGCGATCGACACGATCACCCGGTGGCCCGTGGGGTTCCAGGCGAACGCCGATACCGGAGCCAGGAGCGCGGCAAGCATGACAAGAGAACCTAAATGTTGCATCGTCCGGGTCATCGATCCCGTCTCCAAGAGTTCGTGCGGGGTGAGCCAGAAAGCTCCCGCATCATAAGAGTTTGGTGGATCCTTGTCGAAAACCTGGGATCATTCCGCCGGGAACCGGCGCACGAAATCGAGCAGCCGTCGCGGGTCACGCACTGGCGGACCGTGGCCGAAGCAGACCAGCCGCGGCTCCAGCTCCGCCAGACGCACAGCCGAGCGCCTGTTCCGGACTGGGTCGACGGAGAAGAAGCTCTGCGGCTCGCGCAGTTGCCGCAGGCCCGAGTAGATGTGGATGTTTGCCAGGACATCGCCCAGTACCAGGGTGCGGTCCGTCTCGCGCCAGAAGGAAATATGGCCGATCGTGTGGCCGGGCGTTTCAAGCACGCGAAAACCACCAACCTCGTCACCTTCCTGGAGCCGCCGCGCCACCGGGTGAGGAGGACCCGTCCAGTGCGGGCCCACGGCGCGGGTCAGCCAGTGGCGGGGCAGCCGCGCCATGATCTCGCCCGCGGTCTCCATGGCATCCGCGTCGGCCGCGCCGCACCAGAGCGGCAGCCCGAGCTCGTCGCAAAGTGCGTGACTGGCCCCCTGGTGGTCGGGATGGGCATGCGTCAGGGCGTGTGCCTTGAGCCTGCGTCCGCGCACCTGACGCAAGATCCGTGAGTGGTCAAACCGTGTTCCCGCGTCGATCAGCACGCCGCCCATCACATAGACGTTGAAGGCGTAGCGGGGAAAGCCGTCCAGCAGCTCGACGTCCTCGGCCAGAGGTTGCATTGAGGTATGTCCCGCACGGCAGGAAGTCAGCCCCGGTCGGCGGCCCGGTGCGCAAACGAAAAAACCCGGCCCATCAGATCAGCGGATGGGCCGGGTTGCAACACATTCGAGATCAGGCCTGGACGAGCCTGGCCGGAAACCGCATCACGCGGAGGCCTTCTTACCGGACAGGAGCGCCTTCGCCAGTGCAGCGATGTTGCCGGTGGACGTCGAGCCGCTGGTGCCGCCGTCGCCGTTTGTCAGCCCGAGCACCGCGTCGACCACGGTGGGAGCCGCCTGGTTCACGACCGGCTGCGTGCCCTGGGAGTAGACCACAGTCAAGGGTGCTGCCTGCGACACACCGCTGAGAATGACGACCGGAGTGGTGCTCTTGCCGCTGGTGCCAGTCGGCGTCGAGCCCGTGCTGAGGTCGAGTGCGGCCATGCCGACGGGACCGGCGGAGGTACCGTTGCTGCTGCTGGAGCCTGGCGGCAGCGACGCGAGGTTGGGGCCGGCACCGGTGCTGGTCTGAACGATCGCCACGCCGTCGGCATCCACCAGGCTGCCTCCGCCGCTGGCGATCAGGTTGCTCAGGACCACGTTCAGCGAGCTGCCGCTAGGAGTGTAGCTGCCGATGTCGATCCAGCCCACACCGCCGTAGCTGCCCTCAGTGAACCCGCCCTGGGCCTGGGTGACCAGGATGGACTCGTCTATGAACATGGTCCCCAGCGACGTGGTGCCGTCGTAGACCGTAAACGGTGCGGACTGAGCGTAATTGCTCTTGCCCGCGAAGGTCAGGTAGACCGCGTACGTGGCGCCGGGCGTGACGGTGAAGGCCCAGGTGGCCTTGGCCGTTCCCTTGCCGGAATGCACGACCGATGCGGTCCGGTTGTTGCCGTTGAAGCCGCCGGTGGCGGTCTTCCAGGTGCCGGTCTCGGTATAGCCGCTCTGGCCATTGTCGATGACCGACGTGGGCGAAAACGCGTTCGCGAAGTAGTCGCCGAAGGTAAGCCCGTTCAGGTTCATCCCCGGCTTGGTCGTGAACGAGTAAGAGGTCGGGTAGGAGGGCTGGGTCTGAACCCAGTTGGTCTGCACGACCTCGGCCACCTGGAACGAGCCGATTCCCAGTCCGCTGAACGTGTAGTTGCCGTTGGCGTCCGTCACGCTCGAAGCGAGCACATTGCCACTGCTATCCTCAAGGTTGACGGTCCAGCCGGAGAGACCGGGCTCGCCGGGATTCGAGATCCCGTTGCCGTTCAGGTCGTTGTAGACGTTTCCGGAAACGGTGATCGAGGCGGCAAGATAGTTACCGAAGTTCAGCCCCGTGAGGTTCGTGCCACTCTTCGTGGAGAACTGGTAGTACCCAGGGTTGACCGGCTGCGTCTGGGTCCAGCCGGTTTGCAGTACTTCCTCGATGGTGAACGCGCCCGGGAAAAGGCTGGCGAAGGTGTAGTCACCCTTGGCGTCGCTGGTGGTGGTGGCCACCGTGTTGCCGGAGGCATCAAGCAGCATCACCGTCCAGCCCGACAGGCCAGGCTCGCCCGGATTGAGGTTGCCGTTGCCGTTCAGGTCGTTGTACACCTCGCCGCTCACGGTCACCAGCTTGAAGTTACCGAAGTTGAGCGAGCTCTGGGTTGCGCTGCTGATGGCCTGGAGTGTGTAGGTACCCGGAGGATTGACTGGCTGGGTCTGGTACCAGCCGCTCTGGTTGATCTCCTGCACCGAGTACAGACCAGGGAGGATACCGGTGAACGAGAAGGCCCCGCTGGCGTTGCTGGTCTTGGTCGCGACCGTGGCACCCGTCACATCGTTGATGAGGTTGATCTTCCAGCCACCCAGTCCCTTCTCACCTGAATCGAGTACTCCGTTGCCGTTGAGGTCGTTGTACACCGTGCCGGCGAAGGTCACGAGCTGGAAGTTGCCGAACAGCAGGCCGCTGGTGTTCGTGCCGCTCGAGGTGGTGACGCTGTACGTGCCCGGCGCTGCCGGCACGGTCTGAATCCAGCCATTCTTGAGCGTTTCCGCGACCGTGAACGCGCCGGACCGACGTTGGCGAACGTGTAGTTGCCGTTCGCGTCGGAGGTCGTGGTGGCCACGGTCTTGCCGGCGCTGCTGATCAGCTTGACGGTCCAGCCGGAGAGGCCGGGGTCGCCGGGCAGGAAGCTGCCGATGCCCGTCAGGTCGTTGAAGACCGTGCCGGCGATCGTCACGTTCTGGAAGTTGCCGAAGAGCAGACCACTGGTGGTCTGATTCGCCGCCACCGTGACGGTGTAGGTCTTGTTCAGCGTGCTCGGCTGGGTTTCGGTCCAGCCGTTCATGAGCACCTCGCTGACCTTGTACCTTCCAGGCGCCAGGCCCGCGATGTCGAAGTAGCCTCCGCCGTACGTGAGCTGCGAGGCGACGTACTGGTTACTCGCGGTGTAGACGTTGATCTCCCAGTGATCCAGACCGGGGTCGGCAGGCGTCTGGGATCCGCTGCCGCTCAGGTCGTTGTAGACCTGGCCGGAGATGCCACCCGAGGCGTACGCCTTGGTGGTCGCCGACAGGAAGTACTCGCCCGAGGTGCCCGGGTCGTTGTACAGGTGCACAAAGTACTGGCCGGTGACCGGGGCGTTGTAGAAGAGCGCCTCGTTGCGGCCGTCGGCCAGCTTGGTACCGACGGCGACCAGGTTGCCGAAGGTGTCGTAGAGCTCGATCTCGAGCGAGGCGGTGTTGATGAACTGACCGCCCTGATCGGATGGGGTCGAGGTCTGGAGCGACAGCGCCTGGCCGGACTGAACGTCGACCGAGTACCAGTTGTTGTCCACCGCCGGCGGGAGTGAGAACGAGGCGATGTAGGTCCGCCAGATATCGCTGGCGCCATCGGATCCGATGTACTCGTTGGCCGCCCAGAAGGTGTTGCTGGTGGGGTCGAGAGCGACTGTGCTGTAATCGCCGATGCGGGAGTTCTGGTAGAAGAACCCTCCGCCCGGCGAGACGTCGTAGGAGCTGAAGTGGCCCTGGTTGTCGAGGCTGCCGATCCACATCGAGAGGTATTCGGTGCTCGAGGCTTCCATCCAGGTAAAGCCCAGGTTGCCGTTGCGGTCCATTGCAACCGATGGCATCTGGACCGACACGCCGGGCCCGGGATCGATCACACCCTGGTTCACCAGCACCGGCGTGCCGCTGGCGACGTTCACCTCGTAGTAGAGGCCCTTGGGATAGGTGTATCCATCGGCGGCCGTGCCCGACGCCATGGCCGTCACCAGCATGCCGTTGAGGTACTGAACGCTGTAGGTCGTGGTGTTGGGGAACGTGGTCCAGGAGCCGCCGGGCTGGTCAGCAACCGCCGGGGCCTGGTACGGAGTGACCGGGATCGAGTAGTAAGTGTAGGTCGGGGTGGTGCTGAAGTAGTTGGTCATGGCGGTGACACGCATCGTGTTGCCGCTGACGTCGTTCCCGTCGGTCGAGAAGAACCACTCCGTGCCGCCGGTCGTGTCGCCATTCATCTGCGCCGGGGTCATCGCCCGGAACTCGGGTGCCGGCGTCGAGATGTACATCTGGAGCGTGCCGGCGAAAGCCGCGGCCTTGTTGATGGTCGCGATCTTGGCATCGCCAGAGCCGCTGAAGTCGTTGTAGTCAACGAAGATGGCGTCCTTGTTGAAGCCCGGCTTGGGATAGTCGGGAGTGCCGGCTCCGCCATTGACATTCAGGTTGTAGGTGGGCAGCCAGCCGTCCAGGGCGTTGGAGTCCTTCGAGATGGCCAGCAGCAATCCCGTGGCCGATCCGTCGAAGGCCGTGACGTAGAAGCGGTCGGCCGTGTTGTCGTACAAGACGTACACGTCGCCGAAGCTTCCCTGGCCAAAGAACGAGGCCAGCGACTCGTCCAGCACGGTGGCACCGGTTGTCTTGTCCCAGACACGGATCTCCTCGTTGACCGTTTCGATCACCTGCGTGGGCCCGACGGCCGCGTTGGTGTCCGGCGGCAAGCAGCCGCAGGGATTGTTCGGCGACGCGAAGTCGATGCCCTGGAAGGTGTTGCCGATCACCAGAGTGCCGCCTGGCGTGGCCGCGCCCAGTACTCCGTTGCCGGTGATCGGCTGGGCCGTCTGCTGCGTGCCATTGGGCTTGAGCTCGAACGTGGCGCCGCGGGTAACCGCCACGCTGTACTGAACGCCCGGAGCCCCGGTGACCTTGACGTAGTAAGTCCCCGTCGTCGGTGCCACGAAGTTGGAGATCGACGAGTCGACGTTGCTCGCCCCACTGACGCCAGTGGCCAGCACGTTGCCGTTGCCGTCGACCAGGCTGATCTGGACACCCAGGCTGTTCAGGCTCTTGGCCACCAGGGTCGCGCTCTGGCCGGCGGTCAGCGAGAAGCTGTAGTAGTCCTGGGTGTCCTGCGCCGGCGGGTTGGGGTTATCGACACCCCAGACCGCGAGGCCCTCCGCGTTCGGGACCGTCACGGACTGGAGCTGGTTGCCATTGCTGTCAAACAGGAACGCGGCCTGGTAGTAGTCGTTGGAGACCCAGACGTTTCCTGATGGATCGTTCTGGGCCTGCGTCGAGCCGTAATAGCCGACGGACTGGAGCAGGTTGCCCGAGCTGTCGAACCGCTGAGCACCGTTGTAGAAGTCGGCCGACCAGAGCCCGCCGGTGCCGGCCAGGTTACTGAACTGCGGGTTCGGCTGGCTGGCGAACTGGGAAATGTTGCCCGTGTTCGGATCAAGGAGGAAGATCGCGTTGGGGGTGTTGCTCGTGAAGTAGACTTCGCCGTCAGGCCGGACCGTGGGACTGTACGGCAGGATGCTCCCCGTCGAGTAGCTCGCGAGCACGTTGCCCGAGCCGTCCACATGGATGATGTTGTTGCTGTCGGGCTGGGAGATCCAGAACGTGCCGTCGGTAGCGGCGTCGAACGCGAAGGGATAGAAGTAGTAGAAGTTGGGATTCCCGTTGATCCACGGGTCAGCGGGGAGGTTGATGGTGTTCAGCAGCTTGCCGGTGACCGGGTCGAGCTCGAGCAGCTCGCCGGTGATCTCCTGCGTCGGCACGACGAACGGATTGCTGGTGGTCAGTCCCACGTAGAGCTCGTTGTTGTACGGGCTGAGCTTCACCTCGCCGACCGTGTACGAGTAGTTCAGGTTGATCGGGATGGTGTTGATCACCTGTCCGGCTTCGTTGATCACGAGGATATTCGACGTGCCGGTGAAATAGGTCCCCTGCGAGACCACGAAGGCATCGCCCGGTTGCAGGGTTCCTGCCGGGAGGCTGCCGACCAGGCCGAGCCGGTTCGAGCCGGAGCTCAGCGTATAGGAGCTGGGGTTGATGTTCTGGGCCGTGCCGATCGTGTCGTTCGACGTGCCCTGCTTGACGTAGCTATTGAGGTAGGCCTGGATCGAGTAGAGGCCCAGGTTACCGCTAGAATCGCTGATCTGGATCGTGTAGGTGCCAGTGGTTGCGGCCGGCGCGTTCTCGATGACGACGTTCTGACCCGGGGCCAGGGCCGTCGCGGTGGCGACTGTCGTGCCGCCTGGATTGAGGACCGTGATCACCAGTTGCTGGTTCGCCGCCGAGGGCGTACCGATCAGGGTGAGCGACTCGCCCGCGTTCAGGGCCAGCGTCAGGCTGTTCACGTCGGTGGACGTGGCCAGGACGTGGCTGTCACTGCCGGTGTAGATCAGGTCGCCAAGCGGCGGGATGGACGTGAGCGGCGTCGGGAACGCCGCGGTGCCCAGCGTGACGGTGAAGTTGGACACGTAGTTGCTGGCCAGGGGAATTCCAACCACGTTCTCGAAGCCGCTGGCGAAGAGGGTCAGCGTGTAGACATCGTCGGGAACCTTGGCGAAATTGATCGTCAGGATGGTGCCAGTCGGGTCCCAGCTGAAGGAGGCGGCCGCGATCACCTGGTTGCGGTACTGGCCATAGAGCTGGAAGCTGGCGTCGGTCGTGAACGTCGTGTTCATCGGCTGGCTGAAGGTGACGACGTCGGTGATATTGGCCGGGGCCGGCGAGAAGACCTGGCCGTCAACCGACGAGCTCACGACCGTGGGCGCGACGTTCGTCGTGAAGAAGGTATAGCTGAACGGGATGAGCGTCTGGCCGCTGATGTCCGTGACCTGATTGCCCGAGGCATCGGCACCCAGCGTCACGACGTTGGCCAGGTCCACGCCCGTGCCGTAGGCGCTGGAGGGAATGGCCCAGGTCACTGTCGTGGCGTTGTCCACGGTGAAGCCGGTCGCCGCCACGCCGTTGACTTCCAGCTCGCCGGCGGTGAGTGAGGGGATGAAGACCGACTGATTGAAGCTGATGGTGACCGTCGACGGCGGCTGGATGAGGGCGCCCGGGGCCGGAGTCGCGGCTGTGACGGTGAACGGAGCCAGGGTGCCGGTGGCGCCCGTGGCCGTCAGGCCGTACTCGCCAAAGGTCGGTGCGGATGTGTTCGGGGACTGGGCAACCTCGATGATCCACTGGCCGGCGTCGCCCTGAGGCACGGTGAAGTCGATCACCGAGTTCCGGCCGTCGGACCCATTGCCCGCAGCGACGGCGACCAGGTTACCGTTGGGGTCATAGAGCAGCAGCTCGGGGTAGAGGTTATTCACGAACTCGTTCGGGCCACCCGCCGGCGTCGAGGTCGCGAAGTGCAGGTTGTCGCCGGCGTTGGCGTTCACGCTGTAGTAAGATACCGGTGAAGGTGCCACGCCCAGGCCGTCGCCCGCCAGGCCCGAAACGAAGCCCTGCGTTGCCACGGGCATTCGCCGCAGGAACGCGAACGTGGTGGCGTCGTAGACGTCGATCACGTTCGTGCCGCCGGAGGATCCCAGGCCGTTGGTGTCGGACACGAAGAGCTGGCCATTCTGGTAGGCCATGTCCTGCTCGTTCAGCCCCTGGTTGTTGTCCGGCGCCGTGGCGACCACCGCGCCTGTGGAGGGGTTGAGCTCGAAGAACGTGCCTGGCGCGCCCTGGGCGATGGCATAAAGCATGCCGTTGTCGGAATTGCCGGCCAGGCCCTCGACCGCATAACCCGAGCCGATGCCCGTCGTGATCGTGCTCTGGAATGCGAGCGTGCTCGGATCGAAGAGGTAAAGGTCCGAGTTGAACGCCGCGATGCCGTAGAGCTCACCATTCAGGTAGGCGATGCCGCCGAGAAGTGGCACCGTGCTGGGCGGTGTCGCCTGGGCGACAACCTGCCCGGTCGCGGCGTCGATCTTGTAGATCGTGTTGGTGCCAACTCCGGAACCGTTGTTGTAATAGATATATGTACCGTCATAGGCCATGTTCAGGCCGAACGGGTTGTTCGGCGTGGTCGAGGGCGCCGGGATCGACGGGGGGATGAACGCACCAGTGTCCGGGTTGGTTTGCCAGATCGGGAACGGCGGGCTGTAGAGGTTGTTATCCAGCGTGTAGATCGCGGCGCTCGTCGGTGTGATCGCCCCCAGAACGGCTCCGGTGCCGAGAAGCTGCTGGGCCAGCGCGAGGCTGTTGTTCTTCTGGGTCATGAAATCGGAATTGCGGGTGACCACCAGGTTGAACTGCGCGCCGGATCGCCGGTGACTTGCACGTAGTACGTGCCGGTGGCCGATGCCACGAAGTTGTTGATGCCCTGGGCGTAGTTGGTGGCGCCGGCTTTGCTCAGGGCCAGCGTGTCGCCGCTGTCATCATAGAGCGTGAGCGACACGTTCGAGCTGTTCAGGCTCTGGATGATGAACGAGGCGCTCTCGCCCTGAGTGAGGTTGATCGAGTAGACCGGGTTCTGCGGGGGCGGCAGAGGTGCCTCGCCCGGCACGTCGCCCAGGACCGCCAGGCCGGGCTGGAACAGCGAGGCGCTGGTTGTCGTGAGCAGGCCGCCGCTGGGGCTGAACTGGTTCACCTTTCCCGTGAAGACGTTCGTGTCCCAGATGTTGCCGGAAAGGGCCGGCTCGGCCGCCGTCGCCCCGGAGTCGGGGATCGAGAAGATCTCGTTACCCGAGCTGTCGTATTCGACAGCGCCGCCATTGATGTCGCCCACCCAGAGGTCGCCCGCGGCACTCCAGGTCAGGTCGATGGGGAAGCTTGCGGAGGCAAAGTACGACGTGTTGCCGGTGGACGGGTCGAGCGTCTGGACGTAGCCCGAGAAGATCTGGGTAATATAAACCTGCCCATTGGGCCCGACCGCAACGTCGTTCGGGCTGCCCCCAACGTAGTAGTCGCCCAGCAGGTTGCCGCTGGCGTCGGTGTGCACCACCTGGCCGCTGTTGATGAGGCCAAACCAGAAGCTGCCGTCGGTCGGATTGAGCCCGAATCCCTCGGGCGAGAGATACCCGGGATTGTCGCTGATCGGGACGGTGAACTCGCCCAGCGTCTGTCCCTGGAGGTTCAGGTGGATGACCACGCCGGTGTAGAAGTTCTGATCGCCCAGCACGTAGAAGGTGTTGTCCGGCGCCAGCGCGACGTCGAAGAGATAGAGGCCGGCGAAGTCCGGACTGTTGATCCGCTCGACGATCTTGCCGGTCGACTTGTCGACCAGGATCACGTCGCTCGCCTCGACAACGATTGCGTCGCCGAAGGTGACAGGCGTGCCAGTGATCGCGCCCAGTACGGCGGTCCGGTCGGCGCCGGCGATGAACGAGTTGGCGTAGGGGTCCAGCGGCTGGGCGTTGGCGATCGAGTTATCGGGCGTACCACCGTAAGCGGCCGGATCGATGAGTGCATTCAGGGTGGGGGTGAGGTGGTATTCGCCGGCGATATTGGCGGTGATCTGGATGGTGTATGCGCCGCCCTTGGAGCTCTGCACGCCCTTCAGGACCGCCGGGGCGCCCGGTGTGGGCGAGGTGGCCGTGCCCAGGACGTGGCCGGTGGGGGAGATCAGGGTCACGGTGAGGGTCATTCCGGAGGTCACCGGCGTGGCCACCACCGCGAGCGTCTGTTGCGGGTCGATCGCCAGGGTGTAGTTGTCGACGTCGCTGGGGGTCAACAGCACGTTGTCGATCGTCTTCTGGTAGACGAGGCTCCCCGCCGGGCTCACGGACATCAATCCGGTGATGCTGGCGGTGCCCACGGGCATCGTGAAGTTGACCACGAAGTTGTTCTGCAAGGGGACGCCCGCGTTGCTCAGGAAGTTCCCCGGCCCGGCGATGAGAGTGAACTGGTAGGCGTCCGACGGCAGGCTGCTGTAGCTGATGGTGAGAATGGTGTCGGTGGGGTCGAAGCTGATGCTCGACGGGTTATAGAAGACATTACGAAGCTCGCCGTAGAGCTGGATGTCGGAGGTGCTCACCGAGCTCGGCTGGATCGGCTTGCTGAAGGTGATGACTTCTGTCAGATTCCCCGGCGTGAGCACTGCGCCGTCGGGGATCGAGCTGGAGACGACGACCGGCGGTACGTCGTCGGTGGCGAAGCTGAAGCTGTCCGGCGTGAGGGCCACGCCCTGGAGGTTTGTCAGCCCGCTGATCGTGACGTTGTGCACGCCGTTGGCGGTGGTGGGGAAGCTGAAGCTCAGGTCGTGGTCGTCGAGCACCGCCACGCTGGTGGCGCTCTGACCGTCGATCGTGAAGTCGCTGGGGCTCACTGAAGGCAGGTAGATGCTGCCGCTCACCGCGACGGTCATCGTCGAGACCTGGAAGCCCAGGTCCGAGCCAGCCGCCGGGCTCGTCGAGGTGACCGTGAACGGCCCCACCCCGCCCGTCGCGCCCTGGACGCTGATCGTGTACTCTCCCAGGTTATCCTTGCTGGCGCCCACGATCTGCACGCGATAGCTGCCGGAGCTGAGCGCCGTCCAGTCGATCACGTCATTGCGGCCGTCCGAGGCATTGCCCGTCGCGGTGGCCACCAGGTTGTTGTTGGCGTCGTACAGGTTGATGGTCGGCATCAGGTCATTCGTGAACTGATAACCGCTTGCGCTGGTGCCGCCGGGCGTGGTGGTGCTGATCACCAGGTTGTCGCCGGCATTGACATTGAACTGGTACCAGTCGGTGCTCTGGCCGCCCAGGCCGTCGCCGGCCAGGCCGGAGGCGCTGTACTGGTAGGGCGGGAAGACGCGCTGGAGGAAGCCCAGGGTATCCGGGTTGTACTCGTCCAGTGCGCCAGCACCGGCAATCGTGCCAGCAACCTCGGAAACGATCAGCTCGCCGTTGGAATAGGCGATATCTTGCTCGTACGAATACTGGTTATTGTCCGGGCCTTGCTTGAGTATGGTCCCGCTGGTGGGGTCGATCTCGGCCAGGGTGCCCGGGAACCCTTGCGCCACGGCCCAGAGCACGCCACGATCAGGGTCGCCGGCGAGGCCGACCCAGGCCAGGGCGTCACCGGTGTTGATGGTTCCCTCGAAGGCCAGCGTGCTGGCATCGTAGATGTAGATGTTCGAGTCGAACGGAGCGTCGGCGTAGAGCTTGCCGTTCAGGTATGCCAGGCCGCCGTACAGGTTGCTGTTGGGCCCGGTGGTCTGGGCGACGATCGCTCCGGTGGAGTCGAGCTTGTAGATCGTGCCGGCGCCGCCGTAGCCATCGTTATAATAGGTATAGGTGCCATCGGAGGCCATGTTCTGGCCGAACAGGTAAAAGCCGTCATTGTTCGGGCTGGTGATGTGGCTGCCGAACGCACCCGTGACCGGATTGGTCTGGTAGATGTTCGAGTACGCGAACGCCTGGAGGTCGAGCGCCTGGAGGGCGCCGCCCCCCTTGGTGATGGCGCCGAGCACGCTGTTCACGCCGTCAAGCGGCTGAGCGTTGGCGAAGCTACTGCCATGAACGCTGAAGTCGGCTCCGCGGGTGATGACCAGGCTGTACGTAGAAGACGGCGCGCCGAAGACGGCAACGTAGTACGTGCCGCTGCTGGGAGCCACGAAATTGTGGATCACGGCGCTGAGGCCCGTGCCGGTCGTCGGCAGGGCGAGCTCATTCCCGGAGGAATCTTCCAGGATGATGTCCGCGTTCGAGTCGCCCGTTCCACTGAAGGCGATGGTGGCGCTTTGTCCCGCGTTCAAGAAGAAGCTGTAGTAGTCGCCCTCGGTACCGAAGGTGCCGACCACCCCGGCGCGATCGGACGTGGGAGTCGTTCCCAGACTGGCGAAGGCGCCCGTCAGGTCATACGCCTGGCCGATCGAGCTGATGTTGTCGCTCGACTGCTTGTAGGCGGCGTTGAGGATGGCCGAGAGCGTGTAATTGCCCTGGCTGGCCTGGGCACCGGCGACGACCAGCGAGTAGGTACCGGCCGTGGCCACTTGACCGGTCTGGAGGACCACCGTGGCACCGGCTGACGAGGCCACGGCCGAGGCGACGATGTGCCCGCTGGAATTCACAAGCTGGACAGCGCCAATGAGGCTGGGATCGGTGGCCAGGACCAGTGTGATGTTCTGGTTCGCGGCCAGGGAAAGCGTGTAGGTATCCGTGTCGCCGGTGAAGTTGATGGCCCCGGTGACCGAGGGATCATAGATCAGGCTGCCGGCTGGAGGCACCTGGGAGAAGGTGGTCGGAAACGGTTGGGAATTGACCTGGATGATGTAGCTGCCGCTGAAGGCGACGTTGCCCACGCCGAAGGGGTCGAGGATGGCGCCTGCGGGGATGGTGAGGGTCAGGCTGCCGTCCTGGGTGACGCCCGAGAGCGTCAGGTCCACCGCCTGGTTGGTGACCGGAACGGCTTTCAGGACGCTTCCCTGGCTGACCTGGAAATCGCTGGCGCTGACGGTGTAGGGGTTGAACGCCGTGTTGAACTGGACGATCAGGTCCGTGACCGGGGCGTTCAGGATCGACCCTACGGCCGGGCTGGTGGCGGTGACGGAGAGCTGTGCCTTGACGTACTGGAACGTGGCATCGAAGGCGACATTGCCGCTCTCGTCGCTGGCCGCCTTCAGCGCGCCGGCCGGCAGGCTCATCGTCTCGGTGCCCTGGGTGACCAGGGGCGTCTTGGCGAACGTGTAGGTGACGGTGAGACCATCAGCGCTCACCGAATCGGCGCTCGCGGCCGTGCCGTCGACCGTGAAGTTCGCGGCCGTGATGGAGCTGGGGTCGACCGGCTCGGAGAACTTGAGCGAGAAGCTGGTCGGGGCCGTGCCAGAGACGATCGAGCCGCCCGCCGGGCTGCTGGAGACCACGGAGAGTGCCACCGAGAAATGCGAGATCCAGGTGGCCCAGTTGGCCGGGTAGCCGGAAAGAGTCGAGGTCGAGTACTCGGCGCCGCTCCAC
Source organism: uncultured Planctomycetaceae bacterium (assembly GCA_963833985.1). GTDB lineage: Bacteria > Planctomycetota > Planctomycetia > Isosphaerales > Isosphaeraceae > Aquisphaera. The sequence goes on along the minus strand of CAWIAD010000001.1, from coordinate 981,272 downwards.
AAGCTGCCGTCGGTCGGGTCGACGGCCAGCCCGCTGAAGCTGCCCCACACGTTGCCGGCGAAGTCGGAATAAGTAGCCGTGCCGGACACGGCCAGCATCGGCGTCTGCATGGTGCCAGTGGGCGTGCTCGTGGTCCGGCCGGTGACGTAGACCGAGGGATACTCGGTGAGGGATGACTCGTTGTAGGTCATGCCGATGACGTCGCCAGGCGCGATGGCGAGCGCCGGGAAATACGTGTCTGTTCCGGGAGCGGGGGAAATGGTCCCGTCCTGGACGAGCGACGGCGTGCCGCTGGTGCTCACCTCGTACCAGCGGGCATGGACGTCGCTGTCGGTGGTCAGGCCCACATTCTGACCCGCAACCAGCAGGCCGTCGCGGTAGTCCGCGGTGAGGATCTCGGAATTGTTGGTGCTGATGCTGCCGGAGGGCTGGGTGGCGGCGGGAGGCTCGGTGTAAGAATCGACGGACACGACGGTGTCAGTGTACGAAGGGCTGCTGCTCAGAAGGTTGCTGCCTGCCACCACGCGCAGCGCGCCGCCGTTGCCGATCGAGTTCTCTTCGACGAAGTACATCGGCGTTCCGGGCGCTGCGCCGTGCATCGTCGCGGGGGCCAGGCCGAAATCGTTGCTGGTGCGATTGTTGACGAAGTAATCGGTTCCCTGGCTCAGGGAGGTAGGCGGCGAGCTCGCGAAGAGCGAGCTGGCGGCGAGCGAGATCACCTCGACCTGCGGAGCGTACCCGTAATAGGAATACTGGTCGAACGTGACGACCAGCTCGTCCGCGTTCCAGCCCATGCGGGTGGTTGCGTTGAACCAGCCAGACTGGCTCACCGGCAGGTCGTACGTGCTGAACCCGTCCATCGGGTTGCTGTCCTTGGAGACAGCCAGCAGCATGTCGCCTGAGCCGGTATTGGAGGCGACGACGAAGCGTTTGGCAATGTCGTCATAGGTGACGACGGCTTCATAAGGCGACTCGAAGGGCTGGCCGAAGAAGTTGTACAAGGGCGTGTTCGGCAGCATCGCCTGGCCGGTCGCCTTGTTGTAGAACTGGATCTGGGCGTTCACCGTCTCGACGACGTACTGGCTGCCCACGGCGATGCTGGTGTCAGGGGGGATGTAACCGTTGACCGAGTCCAGGAAGTTCATGCCGTTGAAGCCGGCGATGACCGACGGATCGACCGCGGGTGTGGAGATGCCCGTCAAGCTGGGGTCGATCCGCAGCCTGGTCAACTGTGCGGCCGGATCATTCACGCTGTAGACGGGCTGGCTTTCCTGCTGCGGGTTATCTTGATTGTTCGCGTAATAATTCCCTGGTCCGGGCGCTGGCGCCTGGGCCTTGGTTGCACCCGGGCCCTGGCCGTTGACCTTGTTCAAGCTGGCCGTGAGCTGCTTCAGGTACGCCTCCAGCTCGGTCATCGACACGGTGGTCGAGCCGCCGGGACCGCCCGTGCTGCCGGGGGCGAACGTGTTTGTGGGCGACGACGACAGGGTCACGCCGTGGGCCTGCTCAGAAAGCGCGGTGTAGGTGGGGCCAAGGCCCACCGGTCCGGACGGAAGCAGGGGCTTGGTGGTCGAAAGCAGCGTTCGCTCCTCGAGCGACTCGAGCTTCATATCCGCAGCGCGGCGCCGCGCATGGGTCGAAGTCCGAGCGGAGAAACGACGATCGGCCTTGCGAACCACCTGGCTGTACGTCTTCGATCGCTTCATCGAGTTGCCCCTCAGTGAAGAAAACTTCCGCGAATGGAAAATGACGGGGAGATATATTGCAATGAGTTAGCGCACAACGATCCGGCGAACAGATCCGTCGCGAGAGCGTCCGTCGCAACTTCAAAAAACCAACCGGGCTGCTGGTGCAGACGTCGCTGCCAGAGCAGCGACCAGACGATGAGGACTCCGCCTCGAGCCAACCCTGGCTCGGTTAACACCCCGCGTTTTTTCGTGCAGCCCATGACCAGGAGCAGGAAGGACCAGCTTCCTCCGGCCCTGGATCAGGGCGGGCCGCACACCACGAATGGAGCACCTTTGCACACAGAAACAACATCGAGCGTTGTCAGCGGTATGGATTCACGGATCGGAGCACCCATCCCTAACACCTTGCCGTTCATTCATGGAAGAAGCTAACCATAGGCATCCCGGAACAGTCAAACAAATTCTCGAATCATCCGTTTTTTTTTCGGCGGAAGATGTTGGCAAGTGCGTGGAAATAACACAAATGCACGGTTCCGTATGGCGGCAGGAGGCCTCGGACCATGGGGCGGTCAGAACAGGCGGACTGAGCAAGTTTGGGGAACCGATCCATCAGGCGGAATCGAATCGTGCCTGCGCTGGGGGAGCCTCCGAGCCGGGTCCGGGATGATGAATAATGCATCCCGAGAGTTGATCTCGCCGATCCAGTGCGAATTCCATGGTGCCGGCGACGATCATAACGATGCGATCTTGTCGAATCCAGCGACTAACGTCAGAAAAAGGAAAAAAAGCGTGCCGTTGTCCCGCACGACTTCGTTTCTTGCACGACGGGAAAGAACGAGAAGTCCGGGACCGGCCATGGCCCGAACCATGCCCCAGGCCGGCGCATCGCAAACGGACCTGATGGCCCCGACGCGCCAGCGACCAGCCGGCAGACCACATTGTACGCGGCTTTGAGTGAGAACCTGCCCCGGACACTGGGCGTTTTCTTGGTTCACATTTGATAAACATGAAAGTCGCTTGTTCAAGACACATCAGGACCGTGCCGTACGATCCCGCCCCCGCGCCGGTGCGTCGCTGCTCCCCGGCAACGCAGAGACTGCGCAGGAGGTTCGTTGATCCGGGTTGACCCTCACGACGCCTTATCGCAGAATCCCGGCGTCATCCAGGAGGCGGCCCCGGAGAAAGCGTCCGCGCCGGCAACTCGGGGTTCGCAGCGACCGGAGAATTGATGAATGTGCGTACGACGCGGGACTCGATTCCACGCTGTCCTGGTGGCGCTGGCCGTACTGCTTCGTGCGGGGGCCGTGCTGGTGCTTCAAAGCCACCACGTGCCGCGCAGCACGTATGAGCATGGCGAGATCGCCGCCAACCTCTTAGCCGGACGGGGGTTCACGGTTCGCTTCCTGGGAGCGACGGGCCCAACATCGCAGCAGGCACCCGTCTATCCGGCCCTGGTGGCGCTGGCGTATGCCGCGGGAGGCGTGGAAACCCCGCGGGCCCTGCTGATCCTGGAGCTGTGCCAGGCGGCGCTGGGCGGTCTGCTGGTGCTGGGGACAATCCGTCTGGCGCGTGCGGTGGCGCCGAACTGTCCGGCGGTAAGCCTGGGAGCCGGATTCATTGCCGCCGTGCACCCTACTCTGGTTTACGCAGCCACGCACGTGCAGGTCTCGGGACTGGCGGCGACGCTCGTGGTCTGGGTGCTGGCATGGGCTCATAAGGCGGGTGCCGATCAGCGGGCGGCGACGGCCCTTCTCACCGGGTTGCTGCTCGCCTTGCTGGTGCTCTGCGACCCGATCCTTGCTCTAGTAGCACCCGGCGCGCTCTGGATGCTGGGGCGAGCGACCGTGCAACGCGGCTGCACGCTCGGGCAGGCGGCCCGCCTGGCGAGCCTGGTCCTGCTCACCGCCGGCGTGGGCATTGCACCCTGGATGGTGCGCAATGCGCGGGTGCACGGCGAGTTCGTGGCCATCAAGAGTACGTTTGGCTATGCGTTCTGGCAGGGAAACTGTGCGCTCAGCGAGGGGACGGACAAGGTGGTCCGCCAGAGCGTGCAGCGCGTGCTCGACGGCGGTGCCGGGGACCCCGGGCTGGCCGGCCTGAATCGCCGTCTCTGGGCGGCGCGTCACGAGGCCGGCTACATCGACGACATCGCACTTTCGCGTGCCGACATCGAAGAGCTGGCGGCGGTCTCCGAGCCGGAGCGGTCGCGGATCCTCTGGCGGCGTGCGATCGCCGAGTTGAGCGAGCGCCCGGGACGCTATCCTGGCCTTTGCCTGCGCCGGCTGCGCTACTTCTGGATCTTCGACGAGACGAATCCCAAGACCCGGGTGTGGGTGTACCGGGCCAGCCACCTCGCGCTATTATCGGGAGCGATCGCAGGGCTCGCACTTGCCGCTTCGGGGGTCCGGCGGAGGCTCTGGCCCCTGGTGGCGACGGCACTGGTGATCTCCGCGTTTCACGCGCTGACGATCGTCTCGGCGCGGTTCCACATCCCCATCGAGCCGCTCATGGCGGTCTGGGCTGGAGCAGGCCTGTCGCGATGGAGCGGTCAAGACACCGGCTCAGGCTCCGCGGCTGGAGACCACGTCGTAGGCGTCGGGCTCAAAGGCCGGCTTGGTGTTCGCCGGGAACTGGTCCACGGTGAGACTGTGCGGCTTTGACCGCAGCAGCAGGACCCCGAGGATCAGACCGGTCAGCAGGGCGACGGCGCTGATGAGGGATGCGCAGACCCAGATGACGGCAATGATCGCAAGGTAATCGGGCTGCGAGAGCGGAATGTTCAGCGTCGCGACGATCGCACCGAGCACCGAGGCCGCGGGCACGCCGGCAGCGATGGCCGTCACGGCGGCACCTCCCAGCCACGGCCGGCCCGGCGCCACGGGCAAGCCCATTTCGATGGCGCGGAGCCGCTCCTGGTGCTGCCACTCGCGGCGTTTGTGCCGGTGAACGAGCGTGATGATGCTGGGCACCAGCACAAGCGGCAGCATGATGCCAAAAATGGGAATAATCACGGGTTCGATCATGGGTTCACCCTCTCTGCTTGCTATACCTACTCCAGCGAGTGCTCAGTTCTGCCGCGCCGAGACGACGTCGTAGAGATCTTCCTCGACCGGCTCCTTGTGCACGGGAACCTGGTTTGTGAATAAACTCTCCGATTGCCGCGAGAAGGCGTGGCCCGTGAGCACGGTGCCGCAGACGACCGCGAAACAACTCACGATCCCCGCGACCTGCCAGATGCCATCCTGGAAGCCGACCGCAAGGCTGGACAGGTAGGCCATGGCCGAAACGCCAATCGGTACGACGGCCGCAACCAGCACCCCCGCCTTCAAGGGCGAGAGCCAGGGTCCCTCGCCGGGCATCTTGCGGCCGAGCTCCAGCGCCCGCATTCGCTCCTTGTGCTCGAGCTCGCGCTTCGTGCGCTCCAGCCTGATGCCCAGGTGGATGGCGTAATAGGCGATGCCGATGCCCAGGAACCCGAGCACGAAGCCCAGGCATTCGTAGATCGTCGTCTTGTCCATGGTTTGCCTCAGTGGGAAGGAGTATCCTCGACGGATCTGCCAGTCTCAAGCAGAGGGATCAGCAAGCACATGGCACGCGACCATCTCCTGGTGATCGACCAGGGAACCACCAGCACGCGGGCGGTTGTGTACGATGCAAGACTCCAGGTGGCCGGTCAAGGGCAGGCGGAGGTCTTGCCCTCTTACCCGCGATCCGGCTGGGTCGAACATGACGCCGACGCCCTGATTGCATCGGTCGGGTCTCAGGTGACGCTCGCCTTGCTTGACGCGGGTGTGAGAGCGGACCGGATTGCAGCCATCGGACTGACCAATCAGCGTGAAACGACCATCCTCTGGGAGCGTGCGACCGGCCGTCCAATCGCACCCGCGCTGGTCTGGCAAGATCGCAGAACGGCAGCCGCCTGCGGTCGCCTGCACGGCCAGGCGGCATGGATCTCCCAGACCACCGGCCTGGTCCTCGACCCTTATTTCTCGGCGACCAAGATGGCCTGGATTCTCGATCACGTACCCGGGGCGCGCCGTGCGCGGACGCGGGCGAACTGGCCGCGGGGACCGTTGATACCCTGATCATCTGGCATCTCACCGGCGGCCGGCAGCACCTGACCGATGTCACGAACGCGTCACGCACCCTTCTGATGGAGCTGGAAACCGGCCAGTACGCTGAATCACTCTGTGACCTATTCGAGGTGCCACGCGGAATATTGGCGGCGATCCGCCCCAGCGCGGGGGATTTTGGCGTGACCTCCGGCCTGGATTATCTTCCCGATGGCATTCCCATCACCGGGGTGGCCGGCGACCAGCAGGCTTCCCTTGTGGGCCAGGGCTGCCTGGACCCGGGGCAGGCCAAGTGCACGTATGGCACCGGTGCGTTCCTGCTGGCCCATACAGGCGCTCACGTCGCCCGTTCCAGCAGCGGGCTCATCTCCACGCGTGCCGCCTCGCTGGTGGGCGAGCCGGCGCAGTTCGCCCTGGAAGGAAGTGTGTTCATTGCCGGCGCGGCGGTGCAGTGGTTTCGTGACGGGCTCAAGGCGATCGGCGCGGCGCCCGAGATCGGCGCGCTGGCCCTGGAAGGCCACCCCGATTGCGAGGTCACCTTCGTGCCGGCCCTGACTGGCCTGGGGGCCCCGCACTGGAAGCCCGAGGCGCGCGGAACCCTCTTCGGGCTCACCCGGGGCAGCACCGTGGCCGATATCGCGCGGGCCACACTGGAAGGAGTCGCCTTCCAGATCGCCGACCTGATCGAGGCCGTGCAGGACGACCTCGGCGGCGTGCTCGCCGAACTGCGGGTGGACGGCGGGATGGCCCGGTCGGACGCCTTCCTGCAATTCCAGGCCGACGTCCTCGGCCGGCCGATCCGGCGCAGCCCGCAAAGCGAGTCGACCGCTCTGGGGGCTGCGGTGCTGGCCGGGCTTGGTGTGGGGCTCTGGAGCGGTCGGGCCAGGGTGCTCGAACTGCTGGAATCGGGCGAGCAAACATTCGCGCCCGCCCGTGATTACGCGTGGCGGTCGCGCGCCATGGAACGATGGCGCCGGGCTGTCGAGACAGTCATTGGCCATTACCACAAGGAACGCCCGCACGCGTGAGCATTCTTGCGGCGAGCTTCAAAGGGATTCGCTGGCGGGAAACGCCTGGTACTCGGGCTGCGCCAGACCAGGGGATTCCCACTGTGGCGTCACGGAACGCACGTCCGTCCGGACCCAGCCGGCCAGCCAGATCGACAGCAAGGTCGCTGCCGCACCCATCAGTCCAACCCATTCAAAATGCACAAGGACGGTGCTGGGGACGATGATCTGGCCAGCCACCAGGGCTCCCAGGCCGGAGGCGAGGTGCTGCACGGCGGAATTCGCGCTCATCGCGCTGCCCCGCTGGCGAGCGACGACCGATCCGGTCACGATCGCCATGCCGGCCACCATCCGCCCGGCATTGCAGAGCATGAGCGCCCCGAAGACCACCATCGCCACGGCCAGAGGAACGGGCGGCAGGTTCGTCATCACCAGCATGAATCCGGCCGCGACCAACGCGACGATCCGGTAGATGAACACCTTGCCGAAGCGGTCGGCCAGCCGGCCGATCAGCGGCGCGCCCACGAGCGTGAGCAGCCCGCCGGTCATGTAGACCCAGGTCAGGTCGGTCTCGCTGACGCCCACATTGCCCACCAGGTACAGGCTGATGTAGGGGATGATCGAGAAACCGCCGAACATGATCATGAACGTGAGCGCGAAGGCACGGAGGTTATTGGGGTGGCGGAACGTGTCGCGCAGCTGGGCCAGCGGGTGGGCGTGCACCGCGCCGGTGAGGTGATCGCGCAAGGGAGGAAGCACCCAGGACCCGAGGAACAGAAACGGCAGGCCGACGGCCGCCAGCAAGACGAACGGCACATGCCAGCCGAACCGGTCGCCCAGGGCAATGCAGATGGGCACGCCGAGCACCGACGCCAGCGCGAAGGCAGACATCAGGACGCCCGTGGCCCGGCCGCGCCGCTCTTCGGGAAACACGTCGCCGACGATCGCCAAGGCCATGCCGCCAAGGATCCCTCCGAACACCCCGGTGACGACCCGGGCCAGCAACAAGGTTGCGTAGTTGACGGATAATCCGCAGAGCAGCGTGCCGAGCAGAAAGCCGGTGAACAGCCCCAGGTACGCACGCCTGCGGCCGAATCGGTCGAGCACCGCCGAGCCCAGCAGTCCGGCGATGCCCGCGGCGACGGTGTACGAGGCGACCACCAGACCGAACTGGCGGGTATTGATGCCCAGCGTTCGATTGAGCTGCGGCCCCAGCGGCATGACCACCATGAAATCGACGATGCTGAAGAACTGGACGGAGGCCAGAACCAGTAACAGGATCAGCTCCCGCCTGCCAAGCGGATCAACACGCTGCGGCCGTGCAGCCGCGTTTCCATCATTGCTCGTCATCATCACCTCGGCTCGCGAATTCCGGAATCCCGACACGCGCATTCTACGCGACGGACAATCCCCAGTGGCTCAAGTGGGCCGGCGGCCGGTTGTGAGCCGCGGCTGGCTCATGAAGGGTGGCGAAATGAAAATGCGGAATGAGGACGGTCGTCCCCATTCCGCATGATGGATGGTTCCAGCGGGTGTCAGTCAGCTCACTTGTCGCGGGCGATCTTGCTGGCACCCGCGAGGGCAGCCTGGGCGGCGGCCAGGCGGGCGATGGGAACGCGGAAGGGCGAGCAGGACACGTAGTCCATACCGACCTTGTGGCAGAACACGACGCTCTCCGGGTCGCCGCCGTGCTCGCCGCAGATGCCGACCTTGAGGTGGTCTCCGTGCTTGGCCTTGCGGCCCTCGCGGCCGCGCTGGACCCCCATCTCGATGAGCTGGCCGACGCCCTCGACGTCGATCGACTGGAACGGGTCGACCGGCAGGATCTTCTCCCTCAGGTACGTGCTCATGAACGACTTGATGTCGTCGCGGCTGTAGCCGAAGGTCATCTGGGTGAGGTCATTGGTGCCGAACGAGAAGAACTGGGCTTCCTCCGCCACCTTGTCGGCGATCAGGGCGGCGCGAGGGATCTCGATCATCGTGCCCACCTGGTACTCGACCCTGGTGCCGGCCTTGGCCATGACGTCTTCGGCGACCTTGTGGGCGCGGTCCTTGAGGATCTTCAGCTCGGCGACGGTGCCGATGAGCGGGATCATGATCTCGGGCAAGACGCTCTTGCCCTGCTTCTTGACCTCGACAGCGGCCGCGATGATGGCGCGCACCTGCATGTCGCCGATCTCGGGGTAGACGATCGGCAACCGGCAGCCGCGGAAGCCGAGCATCGGGTTGAACTCGTGGAGCTGCTCGACGCGGTCCTTGACCTTCTGAACGGGGATGCCAAGCTCCTTGGCGACCTGCTCCTGGCCTTTCGAGTCGTGGGGCAGGAACTCGTGCAAGGGCGGATCGAGCAGGCGGATGGTGACCGGCAGGCCGTCCATCGCCTCGAAGATACCGACGAAGTCATTCTTCTGGAACGGCTCGAGCTCGGCGAGCGCTTTTTCACGGCCCTGCTGGTCGTCGGCCAGGATCATCTTCCGCATGGCGACGATGCGCTCATCGCCGAAGAACATGTGCTCGGTGCGGCACAGGCCAATGCCCTGGGCGCCGAATTCACGGGCCTTGACCGAGTCGGCCGGCGTGTCGGCGTTGGTGCGAACCTTCATGGTGCGGAACTTGTCGGCCCACTCCATGAGCGTGGCGAAGTCGCCGCTGACCGAGGGAGCGATGGTCTCGACCTGGCCGATCATGACGTCGCCGGTCGAGCCGTTGATGGTCATGTAATCGCCCTGCTTGAGCGTCTTGCCGGCGACGGTGACCGTGCCGGCCTTGTAGTCGACTTTGACAGCCTCGCAGCCCACCACGCAGGGCTTGCCCCACCCGCGGGCGACGACTGCCGCGTGACTGGCCTTGCCGCCGGTGGAGGTGAGGATGCCCCTGGCCAGGTGCATGCCGGCCACGTCCTCGGGGCTCGTCTCCTTGCGGACGAGCAGGATTGGCTCGGTCGGGTGCTTCTCGGCGTACTCGACCGCGCCCTCGGCCGTGAGAATGATGTGGCCGGACGCGGCGCCCGGGCTGGCGGCAATGCCCTGGGCCACCGGCTTGTTCTTGCTCTTGGGGTCCAGCTGCGGCAGCAGCAGGTGGTTCAAACTATCAGGGTTGACCCGCTGGACGGCCGTCTTCTCATCGATCACGCCCTCCTTGACCAGCTCGACGGCGATGCGCACGGCCGAGGTCCCGGTACGCTTGCCCGTGCGGGTCTGGAGCATGTACAGGGTGCCGTCCTCCACGGTGAACTCGATGTCCTGCATTTCCTTGTAGTGCTTCTTGAGCTTCTGGCGGATCTCCATGAGCTGCCCGTAGACCTTGGGCATCTCGTCATGGAGCCGGCTGATGGGCTCGGGAGTGCGGATGCCGGCGACGACGTCCTCACCCTGGGCGTTGATCAGGTAGTCACCATAGAACGTGTTTTCGCCATTGTTCGGATCACGCGTGAAGGCCACGCCGGTGCCCGAGTTGTTGCCCGTGTTGCCGAAGACCATGGACTGAACGTTCACCGCCGTGCCCTTCAGGCCGGTGATCCGCTCGATACGGCGATATTCCACCGCCTTGTTCCCCATCCAGCTATTGAACACGGCCATGATGGCCTTCCAGAGCTGGTCCTTCGGATCTTGCGGGAACGGCTCCTTGACGTGCTTGGTGTAGACGGCCTTGTACCGCTTGACCAGCTCCTTGAGGTCGTCGGCGGTGAGGTCCGTGTCCGATTTCACGCCCTTTTCTTTCTTGAGGGCGGAAAGCTCATGCTCGAATGCCTCGTGCTCGACGTTCATGGCCGTCGAACCGAACATGTCGATGAGCCGGCGGTAGCCATCGTAGGCGAACCGTGGGTTGCTCGTCTTCTTCGCCAGCCCTTCCACCGAAGCGTCGGTGAGCCCGAGGTTGAGGATGGTGTTCATCATGCCGGGCATCGACAGCGCGGCGCCCGAGCGCACGCTCACCAGCAGCGGATCGGCCGAGTCGCCAAACTTCTTGCCGGACTGCGCCTCGACCTCCTTCAGCGCGGCCTCGACCTGGGGCTTCACTGCCTCGGGCAGAGTGCGGTTGGCCGCGTAGTAGTCCTGGCACACCTCCGTGGTGATCGTGAACCCCGGCGGCACGGGAATCCCGATCGAGCTCATCTCCGCGAGATTGGCGCCCTTGCCGCCGAGCAGGTCTTTCATGTCGGAACGGCCGTCGGCTTTACCGCTTCCAAACGAGTAAACATACTTTGGCGTGGTGGACATCGGACTGGAAGACTCCCGAAACGAGTCAAGAAATTCAACGACAGCTCAGGTATGGCAGGGCCGGAAGCTCGCCAGCTCGCACCGGCGATCTCGGTGGGAGCGGTTCCTTCCGCAGTCCCCCGGTCATGACGTTCTCTTCGGTCGTTGAAGAAAAACGGCGGCCAGACACTGGCAGCACAAGTGCGCAGACTGTCCGCCGGCAACGCTTCAATTGGTGATTCCTTATTAGAACTCACCCTAACGGCACGGCAGGGGCGAGTCAAGAAAATAGTCGGCGATTGGGTCCGACGCGACGGACGGCCGAGGCTCGGCACCCTGCGCGGGCCGGCGGCGGTCCGCCCGCACTGGCGAACCGCCGCCGGACTGTGGTGAGGAGAGACGACTTGCTCAGAGAGGACAAGCCGGGAGGGCTGACGGTCAGGAGCTGAGGAGCTGGATGCTGGTGCGGGGGGAGCCCGCCAGTTCCGAGCGGATCACGATATGACCGGTCACCGGGCCCGAGCCATTGAAGTTCGCCTGGCCGTTCCAGCGGACCGTGATCGTGATGGATTTGCCCGGCCGGATCGTCTTCGGGACGAGCCACATCGGCTGAGGACCAGGGTTGGAGGTCCAGACCTCGCGCCCGCCCACCGTCGCGATGAAGCCGTCATTGCTGGGGCCGAGGTACACCGTCATGTCGTGCTGGCTGGTGTTCGTCTCGGTCAGCGTCATCACGATGGACTGTCCCCGATGGTACTCAGGCCTGTCGGTGCTCAGCGCCATGGAAACGTCATTCAGACCGCCGCCGGCAAGCAGCTCCCTGTGCTCCAGAGGCTCCAGGCGAGGCGCTGCCTTCGAGGCTTTGCGTGCACCGCTGGGCACATGGCGAGGCGCGGAGATCGCAAGCGAACTGGGTTCGCCCAGCATGGGTATGATCCTTTGAATTCGTGGACGTGAATGGGCGTTTCGATCGCAACCTTGCCGGTCGAACGGGCCCGCGTTGCTAACCTGTACGGCCCGCTCGCACCCGCCAGGCATGAGAGAAGAAAAGCGATACGCGCGGTTACAGTGCGGTTGCGAACGGAACCGGTCCAGGGTGGCTAAAGAAACAAGCTGGCGCGGGTCTTGCCCAGAAGCTTCCGCTCCTCGGCTTCAGAACCGCGCCGATACAACTCGTCCCGGGCAAACGCCGCGTTTTGTTCAGAGAAAGCGCCTGGGGCCGGATCCGGACGCACAGGGCCACCGCTTGCGCGATTGCGTTCACGCTCCGGCGACCTGGACCTCGATGCCGTCAGGGTCCGGGAAGTAGATTCGATTTCCTTCGCGTCGCGGCTTCAGTCCGGCCGCCTTCAGCTTCTCCTCGGCCTGATCGACGCTGTAGCTCTTGATGGTGTAGCAGTAATGGTTCAAACCTGGCTGGTCGCCCTTGAAGAGCGTCAAGCAGAAGTCACTCCCAGCGCCCAGAAAACAGTTGTCCTCGCCACCGTCGCGGATGACCTTCAACCCGAGGTGCTTGATGTAGAACTCGCGAGAGCGGGACACGCTGCGGACGTTCAGGGCGACGTGGTTCAGTCCGGTCGCCTCGAACATGGTGCCTTCAATCGGCTCGGCCCGGACCTCGTCAGGCAGTGCAGCCAGGGCTGCTCCCAGGCCCATGAGCCTTGACGCAAGCTGACGGCGCGTCAGACGGCCGCGTTCGAAGTCCTCAACGAGAGTTTCGGCGATATCGGGTTGCATGATCGGCCTCTCCAGAAGGGATGTGGTTTCGAGCGAGGCGGGAACCGGCTCCAGGACGCCGGCCCTGTGCCCCCAGAACCTCGCACAAGGCGGATCAGCGCCGCAAGAATAATACCAGGAGCAGCAGGGCCGTTTCATTTTCCGGCTGGCGGAGACAGGCACCGCGGCAATCCTTCCAGGCTCACGCCACCGTTCCCGCCGACGGCCCAGCTCCTGGTGCTGCTGCGCACGCCTCTGGCTCATCTCTTCATGAGATTCGCTGCCAAAACGCCATCGATGGCGTGTAAGGAGCTTGCCGAGCCGCAGCACCAAGAGGCTTGACCAGCGCGGAGCGCACGGGGCAAGGTTGGCTGAAGGAATCGGACTCGGTTCACGCGAAGCGATGCAGCCGGGACATGACTTCTGCGGCAGCGAGGTAATCGGCGACGACCCGCTTGCAAAGCCGGCAGCCAGGAACGCCCCCGTGACGGATGACAACGGCTGTCACTTTCGCACTTCGCGAAATGGCCGGATCGGCCGCCCGCATTCAGCGACGAACAAATCGGGCAGTGGGCTCGACCAGGCTGCCGCGCGAACTTAAGAGAATCGCCGGGGATTGGGTATGCGAGCTTGGCCGAATCCTATACTTGATTGATTGGCTCATGCCTCTTTCAGGGCCAGAAGAAGCGACCACAGGCCGTCCAGCACTGTCGCTGTCGTCACAAGACAGCGCGTATCGAGATACAATCGGCCTGAGTCCGACCTTGCCCAGGGACGGTTGAGCATAGTTCCCGCGATTCGCCGACTTGGTGACGCAAGCCAACGTCCGTCGGTTTGCTGTTCTGAGTTCAAACGACTGAGCATTCGACCGATGCTGTGGTAATGAGGGCTCCCGCCGGCGGCCACCCAACTGCTGAGCCAGAGACCGAGACTCAGCGGTTCATCAGACACGGCCTGTGCGGAGATACAAGCGAGGCGAGCCGTTTCCACTGCGCGGCTCGCGGATTGCAGAAGAGAGTATTCCGGCGTTTCAAGCCACGCACTTCGTGCTTGGTGGGACCGCAAATAGGCATTCAGCGCATGCAAGATCCGGCAAGTTGCGAAGAGGTCATCCTTCCACCAGAATGCGTTCCACCCGCCCTCCGGTGCTGTAAAGCGAGCACATTTTCGACACAGCCATTGATGACAGCCGAGTCTGCCAGGCCGATTTCAAGCATGGCGAGCAGAGCGATGCCGGTGATTTCGGGCGCGCCAGTCCCGTGCTCATCGTCCACATCCGAATTTAAATCATGACAATAACCTCCTTTGTGCAGACGGTATCGCATGAGAATGTCACTAGCCCCATCGGGAATTGGCCGGTCCAGCCGTTTCAATGTCAGCAGGGCGAGTGCCGTCGAGTCCGCGTCAGTGGGAGCGTTGCCGTTTTCACCCCAACCGAGATTGGGTCGAAACCAGGTTCTCAGAATCCGGGCGGGTCGATCGAGTTCGACGTGCAGGCCGCTCATCCTGGACAGGATGGCAGTTATGTATGCAGTCACCCACGCATCCGATGGGCCAATAGGTAGTGCGAAATCCATCCAGTAGTCATCGCTTCTTTTCTCCCTGAGCAAGAAATCAGTGGCGGTCCTTGTCATGTGTTCGAGCAACCCGACGGGATTCCTGGCGAAAGAGTCTGGCATGGGACCCATGACCATCGACGTCGAAGCCGACCGAAGCGGTTCTGCAAGAACGGGACGGAAGTAGAAAGTGATTGAGGGATGGGCTGGTCCAGGGCCGATGGCGAGGAAAGTTGGTCTGATCAAGATCTTATAATTCGCGAAGACCGCGATCATCGCGTAGAGAGGTCCGAGATTCATTCCGAAGCGGTTGTTCAGTAACGAAAGTAGTTCGCGGTATGCCCGCGGATTGCCCCAGCCCCATCGAGTGCATTCAAAGAAGAGTTTTTGGTTGCAGGACATACGGGGCGGCAGGAGACTCCATTGCAGCAGGAGGGATCTGCTGAGGGTATGAGGCGGGTTCGATGAGAAATAATGGTTGAATAGAACACCAGCAGCCACCAGGTCGGGATGTCGTCCGGCAAGTTCATTCAGAGGCGAAGGCACATCACAACCAAGCCACTGGTACAACTTGGTTCGATGAGCCGGCTCTTGACCCGTGAGGTCATAGGCGAGGCCATCGAAACAAAGGGGCCTGGGACTACCCCAGCGGTCAATTGCCTGACCTACAGGTTCGACGAGGTCTGGAAATCGCTCTCTGAAGTTGGGATATGTGAGCCACGCCGTACTGAAGTAAAGTGAGACTCTCTTCGCGCCACCTCCGGCGTACCCGACTCCATGGTAGAGCCGCGATCGATCGAGCGGCGGCGAACCGTCCAGGACACTTGCCAGAAGCTGCCATACAACGGAAGGTGGGACACCAACCCCAGACGCAAGACGAGTGGCTTCACGCAGGTACCGCGGCCAGTTGCCGCCGAGGCCCATGCGATGATCAGCACAGTCGACCGAATACCTGAGCCAGGGCGTACCGTCGCCTCCCATGGATATCGATAGTTCGATGGGGACATTTTCGGATGCCAAGCCCGATGGCCAGTTCGGATGGCAGAGAAACCAGGCGAGCGGTTCGCTCAACAGTTGCTCCGACTCGTATGCCACCTCCGTTCCGTCGTCCCGGATCCCGGCCGCTTCCGCCACGTCTCCCAGGGCCTCTGCGAGCCGTCTTGCGAGCATAGGTCGAGCCTCGATGGTGGACTGGCTTGGAAGCAGGGGTCAGGTAGGTTGCGGCAGACTTGTAACATGCATTGAAGCGAGGCGTTTCGGCACCGCGCGTTGGCCGGGCAAGAGCGTGGTCGTTTCTTCCGAAGGCCTGTCTTCGATGGAGCTGCTGATTTGGGCCGAATGTGTAGTTCCGCGGGCGAGGGGAAGGCCTGAGTGAAGCAGCTTGTCAGGCGAGGTCCTCCAGACAGAAACGCCATGAGCCGCGTTGCCGACCTTCGGGATGCATCTGTGGAATCTAGCCACCCACGCTGACGATAGGAAGGGACCGGAGGGTGGCGGAGGCCACGACAGGAAGGTAAGCGTCAATGTGTGTCTTGATGCTGGGGCAGGTCTTCTCACCGTTGCTGATGAGCCTGTTCAGGGGACAGTGGTTGCCTTGACAGGCAGGCCTGAAAGCGCATTGCTGGCAGCCCTGATCGACCTCTTCACCCGACGAGATCCAGAGAGAATGAAGGCTCTCGTCAATATTGAGCGATCCATCGAGCGCAATCTGACCGATGCGGTTGCGAGGGTCCCGGAAAGCGACCGTGCACTTGTAGACGCTCCCATCTGATCCGATGACGAAAGAATTCGGGTTGGCGGCATAGCAGGTGCTGCCGAACGGCTTCATCGCCTCGCGCAGGGCTTCCAGAGGGAAGCCGGCGTTCGCTGCAAGCTCGGTAAACTCGATCTCGTGGTTCTCGCCCGATGATCGGTCGCAGATCGAAAGATTGTGGTCATGTTCACCCCCCCATCGACCAACCGGCCGAAAAAAGACGTGGAAACGGGGGTCCCCACCGAAGTCGTCGGCAAGCGAGCTCAAGAACGTGGGCATATGCCGTATCCCATTCGGAGCGAAGTTGACTCGGACTCTGACGCGAAATTCATCAGTGCGATCACGGAGCAGGCGAAGGTTGGAAAGGATGGTGTCAAAAGTGTCTCCGCCGCCTGCAAGCAGCCTCTGCCGGTTGTGCGATTCCGGAACGCCGTCGAGCGTGATCTGGAACTTGGAGATCCGCGCGGAGCGACACATCTCTGCCCGCTCAGGATTCAACAGGTACCCGTTCGTGGTCATGCTCGCCGAGTATTCGACGCCTGCCTCGGAGCAAATCGCGATCAGGCGGTTTGACAAGCTCTCGACAATGTCGGCGGCAATGAGCGGTTCGCCGCCAAACCAACTCACCGAAAAGCAACGAAGATCGACGGCTCTCCTTCGCACGAGATTGACAATCGAATCAATGACTCCCGGTGACATACGGCCTAGCTTGAAGTCTTCATAACAGTACACGCAACGGAAATTGCACTGCTCCGTTGGCATGAGGATCAGGTGGAGCTGATCGCGCTGGTGGAAGCGCGATTCGTGCAGCAACCTGGCGCGGCGAAGTTCGTCGCACGTGCTTGGGACAAGAATTCCCTGCGTTATCAAGACAGCGAGAACACCGCTTGGCTCGACGACAAGGCCATTGTGTTCCTTCAAATCGGCGACAATCTCAGCCTCGGCATTCCGTAATTGCAGCAGAGCACCGGTAAGACTGTTGTAGATCAACAGCCCTCCATCCGTCGCGCTCGTCCACAAGTTAAAGCGCGAAAGCACCCAACCTTCTTGCGAGCCCATGACGCGATCCTCCGACGACTCATTCCTGAGAGATCGAATCGGGTCCCAGTACCGAAAGCGAGAAGGCCCACCGTGGAGAATGTGGGAGCGCGCATCCTCGGGCCAGGTGAATGGTCGACTTGATGTGAGTGGAGATGCTGGCCGCTGGAGGAATCCTTGGTTCGTTCCGCATCCCGCTGCGCCCCGAAGAGTTGACACAACGGGTGAGGGATGTCAAACATCGAAAAAGGGCATTCAGCGGGCAAGCCTTCTCACCAACACTGCGAACCCGCTCCGTTTGGGAGTGGACGGCAGTCGCAGCCGTGGTTGTCATAGAAAGCAGGACTCAGTGTCGGCTGCGAGATGATTCGCTTGATCGTTTCTTCGTCCTCAATGGCAAGGGCTATATCGAGCTGCGCGGCCCAGAGCGTCAACATGTTCTGGGCCACGGCCGATCCTGCCTCCTTGATCTTCTCTGCCTCGCGCCGAATCTGGTTCAGTTTTTCCTTGTCGATGGCCACTGTCGTGCCTCCGGAAGTGGTCACTTGCGGGCCGTAATGAATTCGTTCGTGGACCGGTGCGAACTCTGAAGTCCAACCGGCACCCCACTGCTCCGGCGTCCGGCACTCAATCCGCTGCGCACTCGAACCATGACCAGAAAAACCGTGAAATGGGGATGCAGAGCATTTCATTGCCGTGCTGCGCAGAACTCGTTCTGTCGTCATCAGCGAATTGCCCTCGGGAGCCAGACCGCAACAGCCAACTGGCCTCTACCGTCCCCGATCACACCCAGGGACCGAGCCGAACAGCGACACCAGTACTGGATGCTATCCGAGACTAAGCAGACATCGCTGCCATTGCAAGGGATTACTCGCGACTCCTGCGAGAAGCCCTGGCCGGGTCACCTGGCCCTGCTCGTGGCCCCTGTCTTCCCAGACGAATCCGCATGCACAGCACCAACTGGAACCGAGATATCCGGTCTGCTTCGTCCTCGAGGACGCGTAGGGGCTCCTACAGCCCCTCGGGTCGTGGGAAGTCGGTGGTGGAGTCGATCCGCCTTTGATCTGAGTACTCGGCGGTTTCCGAGGCCGGGGGAGGCGACAGGGACGGTTCCGGGATCGAGTAATTGGCCACCACCACCGTGACGTTGTCCTTGCCGCCGTTTTCCAGGGCACGCCGGGTCAAGGCCAGGGAGGCGGCATCGGCCTCGGGATGGACGCGGAGGCATGCGGTGATGTCCGGATCCTCGACCATGTCGCTGAGGCCGTCGCTGCACAGAATGACCCGGTCGCCGTCCTCGAGCTGGAGCCAGCGCACGTCGGCCTTGACCTTGCCGGAGTGGCCGCCCAGGTAATTGGTCAGGGTATTCCGCCGCTGGTGTTTGCGCACGTCCTGCTGCTTGATGTCGCCCGCGTCGGCCAGAGCCTGGGCAACGGTATGGTCGCGAGTCAACTGCTCGAGCTGGCCCTGGCGAAAGAGGTAGGCGCGCGAGTCCCCGACGTGGATGAGGAACAGGTGGATGCCGACGCTGTAGGCAAGCGTCAAGGTCGTCCCCATGCCGAAGAGCCTGCGGTCGCTCTCGCTCTTGCGGGTGATCCGCCGATCGATCTCCTTGAAGTACGCACCCATGCGCGCGAGCAGCTCACGGGCTTCCTTCTCGTTGATCTTGAAGCCCCACTTCACCGACTTGTCGGCGAGCTTGACCCCGGTGCTGATGGCCAGCATGCTGGCGACGTCGCCAGCGTTCATGCCTCCCATGCCGTCGGCGACCACCATGGCGTAGCCGTCCTCTCCCAGGAAATCGGGCATTTCTTCCTTGGGCAAGTTATGGGCCAGCACGTTCAGGGTCCGGCGCACCCGGGCCACCATGTAGTGATCCTCGTTTCGCGACCGGACCCGGCCGGGGTCGGAGACGGCTCCGAAGTGCACCTTGACCGCACTCGAGGGCGGTTCGGCGGGGATCTCCTGGCGGGACGATAGCGGGCTCACGAGGAACTCATACTCGGCCGTTTCCAGGCTGAGGGGCATCAGCAAGGTCCTTGGCGTATGGAAGGTTCAGCGGTCGAGGCGAGTGCGCCCATGATCGCAGGGCTCGCCCTGCATTCATGATCCCGAGTGAGCGGCCGTCGGTACAATGAAAAAAACGAAAAAACTCGGGTCAGGGCTTGTTTCCGCATTGACCTGTTGATACATTCTGTTCATTCCATAGGTTTCTCTCAACGATCTCACGACATTCGTTCGATCTGTACTCGGGCCGCATTCTGCGCCGCGGGCCGCGACCTTCTGGGTAGTGTCCCCATGCGGGCGTGCTTTGATCGCACCGTTCTCGCGTGCCAGGCCTGTCGTGGGGGTCATGTTGTCAGGAATTCTGGAAGCTCCGGAGTGCTCCGCCATTCCGGAAGTGCCTTGATTCACCCGCCTTGATTTGCAGCGCATTCTTCCCAAAAAGGACACAACACGCATGAGGCTTCGACCCACCCAGGGGGCCCGGTGGCCCGCCTGGACTGTTCGTGATGCGCTGGTCCTCTCGATGATTCTCGGGGCGGTCGTTCGGGGCGCGGAGCCCCCGCAAAAGAGCACGCGGCCCACGTACACCAGGGATATTCTGCCGATCCTCCAGAGAAGCTGCCAGAATTGCCACCGGCGCGATCACGTCGGGCCGTTCGCGCTGGATTCGTACGAGCAGGCACGGAAACGGGCCTTCGACATTGCAGCGGTGGCGGGCGACCGCTCGATGCCTCCCTGGAAGCCGGTGGCCGGCGGCGGCCCGAAGCTGAAGCATGATCCGACCCTGACCAAGGAAGCGCTGGCCCAGTTCCATGCGTGGGCCGAGGCGGGCGCGCCGCGGGGCGAAGAGAAGGACAGCCCCGCACCGGTTGTCTTTCGCGAGGGATGGACCCTGGGCACGCCGGACCTGGTGCTCGAGATGACCGAGGACTTTCAGGTTCCGGCGAGTGGGCCGGATCTGTACCGCTGCTTCGTGATTCCCACGAAGCTCCGCCGCGACGCGTCCATCTCGGCCGTCGAGTACCTGCCGGGCAATCGCCGCGTGGTGCACCACATCATGGCTTTCCTGGACACCAGTGGCGCGGGCCGGGAGCGCGATGACGCCGAGCCGGGGCCCGGGTACACCTCATATGCCGGCGCGGGGGTCGAGGTCGAGGGTGACCTGGGCGGCTGGGCGGCGGGCAATGTCCCGCATCTGTTGCCTCAAGGCGTCGGGCGCCAGGTTCCCGCTCGTTCCGACGTCCTCTTGCAGGTTCACTACCATCCCAGCGGCAAGCCGGAGGTCGACCGCACGCGGCTGGGCATCTACTTCTGCAAGCAGCCGGTGCAGCAGACGCTGCACTGGGCGAACGCCACCAATGACAGGTTCCGGCTGCCTCCGGGCGAGTCGAACATCGAGGTGAAGGCCACATGGAACGTGCCGGCGGACCTTGAGGCCCTGGCCGTGACGCCGCACATGCATCAGCTTGGCCGCGACTTTCGGATGACGGTACGCTACCCCGGCGGAGGCAGCCAGGACCTTTTGCACATCGACGACTGGGACCCGAACTGGCAGAACACTTACTATTTCGAGAAGCGGGTCCAGCTCCCCAAGGGGTCGATCGTCAAGATCGTTGCACACTACGACAACTCCGCGCACGCACGCAACCCGCACAACCCCCCGAAGCTCGTCACGGCCGGACCTGAAGTGACCGACGAGATGTGCGTGGGCTACATAGGCGTCGTGAAGAAAGGCCAGGACCTGACGCAGCCCGGTGCGAAGGACGACCTGTTCGAGATCCTGGCGAAACAGCATTACCGCAACGTGGTGCGCGAACAGGCGGCACGCGGGCGGCGCTGAGCCCCGAGAGCGACATTGAGATTTCTTCAGAGAGCCGGCGGGCCAGTCGCCTCGACTGGCGGCCGGCAGTATCATGGCGTTGCCCGCAGGGGCAACTCGAGCCAGGGATCTCTCATTGTTTCAACAAACACGGGTGACACTCGATGAATGACGATCGACAGAGCGTGCTTGCTGCTGGCGAGCTCTCGCGACGGGGCTTCGTGGTCACATCGCTGGCGACCGGGTTTGCCGCGGCCACAGTCCCCGTCTCGGCCCAGACCATCGCCACGGATACGGCCGGACTGGAGGCTGGCGAGGTGAAGATCCCCGTCGCGGACGGACAGGTTCCCGCCTACCGCGCCATGCCCGCTACGGGGGGGCCGTTCCCCACCGTGCTCGTCGTGCAGGAGATCTTCGGAGTGCACGAGCACATCAAGGACATCTGTCGCCGTTTCGCGAAGCTGGGTTACCTGGCGATTGCCACCGAGCTCGTATGCGCGGCAGGGAGACGTCTCCAGGATCGAGAATATCCGCGAGATCATCTCCAAGGTGGTCTCCAAGGTTCCGGACCGCCAGGTCATGTCCGACCTGGACGCGACGGTGGCCTGGGCCAAGAACCAGAGCAAGGGGAACACGGAAAAGCTAGGCATCACCGGCTTCTGCTGGGGCGGGCGGATCGTCTGGCTCTACTCGGCTCATAATCCCGGAGTGAAAGCGGGCGTGGCGTGGTACGGCCGGCTGGTCTCGGAGCCAGATGAGCTGCACCCGAAGAACCCCATTGACCTGGTCGGCTCGCTCCATGCACCGATCCTGGGGCTTTATGGAGCGGCGGACCAGGGGATTCCAGTCGAGTCGGTCGAGAAGATGCGTGCTGCGCTCAAGGAGGCTGGCAAGACGGCCGAGATCATCGTTTACCCGGACACGCCGCACGCCTTCTTCGCCGACTATCGTCCCAGCTACCGCAAGGAAGCCGCGGCCGACGGCTGGAAGCGGATGCTCGCCTGGTTCAAGGACCATGGCGTGGCCTAGCGTGTACCGGTTTCGCCGGAGTCCCGACTGTCCTGAACCTGATCTGGACCGCCGATATGCCGCTGGGCTTCGATCCGCTCTACCTGCTGTTGATGCTGCCGGGGATGGCCGTGGCCGGCTGGCGCAAGCCCGGATCGCTTCGGCCTACCGGGAGGGCTCGCGCTATCGTGCCTCCTCGGGCGTTTCCGGCGCCGAGGCGGCCGCGGTGATCATGCGGTCGAGTGGTGTCGGCAACGTGCCCATCGAGCCGGTGGCCGGCCAGTTGACCGACCACTACGACCCTTCGAAGAAGATCCTCCGCCTCTCGGCCTCCAACTTTCAGGACCGCTCGCTGGCCGCCGTGGGGGTCGCTGCCCATGAGGCCGGCCATGCCATCCAGGACGCCAGCCATTACCCGCTCCTGGTGGTCCGGAACCTCATCGTGCCGCTGGCCGGCATCGGCTCGAACATCTCCTTCACGGCGCTCCTGGCGGGCGTCTTCCTGCAATCGATGACCCTCGTCTGGATCGGGATCCTGCTCTTCTCCACCACCGTCGTCTTCCAGCTTGTCAACCTGCCGGTGGAGTTTGACGCCAGCCGCAGGGCGCGCGAGCAGCTTCAGCAAAACGGGCTGATCACACCCGAGGAAGACCAGGTGGTCAAGAAGGTGCTGGGTGCGGCGGCCATGACCTACGTCGCCGGCACGCTCACCAGTATCCTTCAACTCCTGTTCTTCATCATCCGGGCACGCGGGTTCCGCCGCCAGCAGGATGATCGCGACTCGTGACGGACGGGACTAGCGCGAGGCCGGCTTGCTGAGCGCGGGCCTGGCGTCGGGCGCGCTCGGCTTACCGGCCTCGGTCTTCTCCGCCGGCCTGTCAAAGATGATGACATGCTGCCAGGGCAGGAACTCGAGCGAGTTCACGAACTGGAAGCCCTGCGGCTCAACCTCCCGGCGCACCTGTTTCAGGGTCATCTTGTGCTCGGGTTTGATGGGCACGTCCGCATCCTCGGCGCGGAACTCAACCAGCACGAGCCGGCCGCCGGGCCGCAGCGCCTTGTGTAGGTTCTGAAGGGTCGTCTCCGGATCGGTGCATTCGTGGTAGACGTCGACCATGAGGATCAGGTCGACCTTCTCCTCCGGCAGCCTGGAGTCCTGCTGTGTGGCGAGCAAGGGTTTGATGTTTGTCACGCCGGCGGCCTGTGCGTTTTGCCGGAGCATCTGAAGCATCTCGGTCTGGAGGTCAGTGGCCAGGACGGTTCCCCTGGGACCGACCCGGCGCGCCAGGCGAATGCTATGATAGCCCGCCCCTGCGCCCACATCGGCGACCGTGGCCCCCGCGGGAATCTTCAGAGCGTCGAGCATGGCCTCAGGCTGCTCTTCCTCGATCCGCGTCTCGCGAAAGAGCCAGTCGGCCCCCTGCCACGACATCACGTCGGCGATGCGCCGGCCCATGTAGAACCCCGGCCGGTCGCGGCGAGTCCGGGCACGCTTCGCCGGGCGGGCCTTCGTCGTCCCCGCGCGGTCCTTGGCGGGCGACTGCAGTCTCGGGGCTGGAGACGAGGTCTCCTGTGCGGGAAGCTGCGCGGAGCCCAGCAACCACGTCGCCAGAACGAGCAGGACATGGCCGCTTGCGGATGCCGCGCGATTTCTCAGCATGTTGGGCTCCTGGTTCGAGAACGCTCGGTGCCATCCCTTAAACAGGTTTCGCCTGGTCAACTCGCTGCCCTGCTTTCAGCGTCTGAGGTGTTCTTATCGTAGGCGTTTTCCGTGCATGCGTCGAGCGCGAGCTCGGCCAGGACTTCCCTGCCCTTTCGACGAGGTGTGCAAGAGGGAAGCGAAGCGCGATCACCGGGGCGGGGAAAGCTGAACGGTTGCTGCGGGCCGGATGCGGTCACTTGCCGTCCTGCGCTGTGAGTGGGATCGCGGGCAAAATCGCGCTGTCTTCACTCCAGGTTCCCTTGTAGCGTGTCCCCTTCCCGTCCTGGAAGAAGGACTTGACCCAGGCGTTGTGATCGGGCTGGATCGTCAGGAACACGATGGAGACGCGACTGTCATCGATCCACTCGGGAGCGACTTTCACAGGCACATGGTAGCGTCGGTCCTGGATCTCAAGCTGCCGGAAGATTTTTTGGCGGATCGGCTGCCGCGACACCCCGACGAATACCTGGAAGATCACCTGATGCTCGCCCGGCACGAGCTTGATGCCGCGCGGGTTTTGAAACGAGATGATGAACTCCCCCGCTTCGTTTGGCCGCGTGCGGGCGAGGCGGGTTGAAGTCTCCTCGGGTGCCACCGGTACCGACTCCGGGATCAGCGACCGGCTCATTTCCGGGTCCGTTCTGTTACGCAGCGTGAGCACGCCCATCTTCACGGCCAGCAACGCCCTGGTGTCCTGCAACACGTCCGTCGCTGCAAGGGCGGTAAGGTGAAGCCGGCCGGAGTTGCCGGCCACCGGCATCGCGGTCCGGCCATGCACGCCCGGTCCGGCGATGCGGAGTTCTAGACGCTGGATGCGGATCTGCCGATCGCCGAACCAGGCCAGCATGTCCCCCTGTTCGGGTCGCTCGAAGCGCACAGCCGCGCTGGCCCAGGAGTCGTCCCAGGGCGGTCTGGGGTCGGCTTTGCGGACCCCGAATTGATATCGAAAAGTGGTCGGGATGTCTTCCAGCAAGAACCGGCCCTGAGCATCGGCAGCGCACGGAATGACCGCGCCCATCGATGGCGGGTTCTCGGACCCTCCGAGACCCACCCAGTAGCCGGTCAGCGGCTTCCCTTGCTCGTCCAGCAGCGTTCCCGAGACACGCGCTGCCGGCCGCATCTTGAAGTTCAGTTCCAGAGCATGGCCCGGCAGGAACAGGCGGTCCTTGCTCCCACCCCATTGCTCGAGCTGCTGGTCGTCGGGCATCGCGCCAGCGGCAAGGCATCCGCCCTGCCTGTTCAGGTTCTCCTCGAAATAACCAGGCTTGATCGCCGAGATGGTGGCGGCCTGGAGGGTGGGGCCACCCGGGGACAGGATACCGGGACCGAAGTTGACCTCGTACCGCCCGTCCTCACCGCTGGTGGCGCTGCCGGTGCGGCGTAATGTTCCCGAGCCACAGAACGCTCTGACCTCGACGCCCGCGAACGGCTTTCCGTCCTGGTCCAGCACCCGGCCAAGCGCCCGCCAGGGTCCGCCCATTGATCCGGGGACGGTCTTTTCGCCGGCCTGCTGAGCGCCGGCGCATGGAGCGGGGCTGACCTGCAAGAGAAGGCTGAGGAATCCCGCAAGGCCGCGCACGAAGGCGGATCGCCCCAGAAATCCTCGTCCTCCAGGAGATGGCATGCCGGGGGCTGTCTCCGATCAGTCCGTGAAGGCGTAGCGGATGATGCAGTAGAGCGCCTGGAAGCCGTCCTTGATCCCGATCTTCTTGCCTTCGAGATAGGTACGCCCGTGGTACGAGACCGGGATCTCGTAAATCCGGCAAAGCCGGCGCCGGCCGTGCTCGTCGGTCAGCGTGTAGCGGGCGACCTTCGCGGTGACCTCCGGCTCGAAGCCAAAGCGATCGCTCCTGAGCGTGATGCCCTGGATGATCTCGCGGCGGAAGACCTTGTAGCAGACCTCCATGTCGGTGAGGTTCAAGTTAGTAAACATGTTCGAGAGCAATGTCAAGCCCTTGTTCGCCACCGAATGCCAGAAATAGAGCACGCGATGGGTCTCGCCGATGAACCGCGAGCCGAAGACCACGTCGGCCTTCCCCTCGACGATCGGCTGAAGAAGTTCGGGATACTGTTCGGGCTCGTATTCCAGGTCAGCGTCCTGGACGATCACCAGGTCGCCGGTGGCGTGCCGGAAGCCGGTCCGCAGCGCACGCGCCTTTCCCCTGGTTCACCTCGTGCAGGACCAGCATCATGCCGGGGTCGCGCTCGGCTTCCTGCCGCAGGATCTCACGCGTGCCGTCGGTCGAGCAGTCGTCGACCACGATGATCTGCTTGTTGATTGGCACCGCGCGGACGCGGTCGAGGATCTCGCGGATCGTTCGATTTTCGTTGTACGCCGGAATCACCACCGAGAGGACGAGGTCCTGGGGAATCCGATAGACGCCAAGCTTGCGGCAGAAGGCTTCCCCGAGCGTTTCGATGAGCCATTCGCGGCGTTGCCGCTCGCTCAACATGGGAGGGACGACTGGCGGCACGGGCGCGGAATGCGCGTCCTGATCAGAGACCGGCAAGGGCCGTGATGTCACCAGTGGGTCGGGCATCGAGTGAGCTACCTTGGGACACGATCTGGATGAACGTTCGTGGAATGCGGGCGTCACGCCGTGCGCCAGGCCGGGCCCCGGTTTGTTTCGCTGAAGCGCGGCTGCACGCCTTCATTCTATTCAATCACGCAGGAGTCGCAAACAGTCCGGACCCGCAGGGAGATCAAGGCCGAAGCCTCGACCTCCCGGGGCCTCGGATTGCCTACGTTTCATACACAACTGCGACCAGACCGTGAAGGGGAAGTGGAAGACGGGAAGGTTGTCGGGATTCTGACCAGGGCCCGAGAGCCCCATCCCGGGCTTCCGACACTCTTTCGAGCACGATCATCAACGAGAGGGAGCGGACGCAGCCGGCGGCGGGATAGGCCGGATCGGCGGAGGCGGGCTGATCTTGGGTCGCAGCACGGGCGACTGCAAGACGGCCTGCTCAACGGTGTTCAACTTGCGGTTGGTCTCCTCGAGACTGCGCAGGGCGACATTCATCTGCGCGTGGAGATCGCGGACATTCGCCTGCATTTCGGCCAGCCGCTGATCGGCCGTGGAAAGCTGTGAGTTCGCCACGCTGAGATGCTGGTTGACAAGGTCCAGGCGGTCCGTGACCGCACATCCGGTGCAACCGAGCGCACAAACTGCCAGGAAAGTTTTACGCCACATGCCGGGACCTCCTTATCCCATGATCTCCAGCTACTCCAGTTCAACTTATCGGCGACACGATCCCGGAAAGGTGACGCTTAATCGAGATTCATGAGGTTCCATGTGCCTTCCCGTGGCCCGGCATGCCATCACCTGGCTTGCGGCCGAAGCCGTGGACGCATCGACGCTCGCCAGGAACCTCGCGGCCAGGCGGGGACGGTGAAGGCACAGGGACCGAATCAACCTCTTCAGGATCCTGCGCGGGTTCCATTCCTGGCAACACCGGGAACGACCGGTGTCGGAGGAGGCGGCACGGCAGGTTCGGCCGGAACAACGGGGGCGCCGGCGGCAGGTGCCGGCCGCGGGGGCGGAGATGCTGGGGCGGGAGAACCCGGCCCGCCCGGCGCCGCCGGGCTTGCGGGCGTACCTTCCGCTCCCGGGATCGTGGTGTAGCCTGGTCCGTTCCCGGCCCCGCCTGCCGCGGAGTCGCTCCCCGCCGCGCCGGTGTTCGGCGTCGGGTACATCGGATTCACCAGCGGAAAGCCTGGACTCGCCGGTCCGGAATTCATCGGCGTTTCATAGATGGGGATGACCGATCCGAAGACCGCGGGTGACGGGTCCCCATGGCCGTAGCCGTTGGCCCAGTATCCATAGCCCGGACCGTATCCGCCCTGGTCGACTCCGTGGCTGAGCGTGTGATGGCGCTTCCAGCTACCACCCCAGCCGCCTCCCAGGTACATCAGGCCGGAGAGCAGAACATCGCTTGCGGAATAGCCATGCCCGCCCTGGCCGGCTGTTCCGTCGGTGCAACCGCCGGGGCGCATGTGGCCGCGTGCGTAGGCAGGAGCCGGGTAATCCGTTTCGTTTTCCTCGGGCAGACAGCCGCCCATGCAGTAGTAGCCCGAGGGGGCGAAGGTCACGTCACACGCCTTGTGGTGACAGCCCAGCCCGCTCAGAGCGACCAGCATCACGATCGTTCCTTGCATTTCAATTCTCCGGGTTGCGAGACCGATCGAATCAACGAATCGCGACTGGCACTCAACTCCCCAGGTGCATCTCGAGAACGATCGGGCCTCCCGGCATGCGGCTTGCCCACCCCGGGGCAATCGCGTGCTGTCCTGCCCGCCAAGCCGCCCTGATCCTCACTCCCTGTTCAAGCCGTTGAAATCTAATGTGCGCCCGCCCGCCGGGCAACCAAAGCGCGCAAGCAACCCGATGGTGCAGCAAGGGATAGTCTGTCCGTGCGTATTGTGTCGGACCGTCCGCCCGCACGCTCGAGCACCCCGGCTTGCCGGAACTCACGGCAAGAATCCGGACTCGAAAGACTTGAGTCGAAACCCGGTTCACCAGGCGCTGCTGCCGGAAACACTCACCGGCCTGGCATCTCCGGAAGAACCCGCGTAACGCACCCTCGGCGCTCGCAGGACGGCTTCCGCATCGCTGCGTTCACCAGAATCACAAGCGGACCCGGAATGCGGCGACACCGCGACGGCGGAAGCGGGGTTGAATTGACGGATGAGGGCTGACGGAGAGAAGATCAATTCGGTCCCATCGGCTCGAGTCCACAACCGGAGACAGGCGGATGAACAGAGCGGTTGGCTGGCGCGAACCTTGCTGGCCGGTGTTCGCGGCCATGCTTGCGGCCTTGACGATGAACCTGAGTCTGCCCGGACAGGAAGTGAGGACGGCGAAAACCGAGGAGCCTGCGGCGCAGAATCACCTGCCCCAGCGGCCGGTCCGCTCGGTCACGCCGCCGAGCTTGACCCCGGCCGATCTGGACCGGATGGTCGCCAGCTACCTCAAGCAGACCGACCCCAGGGTCGAGCCGGCGACGCTCACCAGCGATGGCGAATTCCTCCGTCGCGTCCAGTTTGATCTTGCGGGTACGCCGCCAACGCCGGCCCAGGTGCTCTCCTTCGTGAAGGATCACGCCGGCGACAAGCGAGCGCGACGGATCGACGCCCTGCTCCAGAGCCCGGAATACGCCCGCAACTGGGCTCATTACTGGAAGGACGTGATCCGCTTCCACGCCACCAACCAGAACCCCCAGCAGATCCGCTACGACGCCCTCGAGGACTGGCTGACCGAGCAGTTCCGGAAGAACCGCCCCTGGGACGAGATCGCCGCCGACCTGATCACGGCCACCGGGCGCGTGGACGAGAACGGGGCGGCCAGCTTCGCGCTGGCACACGAGGCGAAGCCCGTGGAGCTGGCCGGCGAGGTGTCGCGGATCTTCATGGGAGTTCAGATCCAGTGCGCACAGTGCCACGACCACAAGACCGACTCGTGGAAGCGGCAGCAGTTCCACGAATTCGCGGCGTTCTTCTCGGGAACCCGCATGCGGCCGGTCATCCGGGGAATGCCGGGGCAATTGCCCGTCTTTGAAGTTCAGGTGCAGGGACGGCCGCGGTACGCGATGCCTGATTTGGAGAACCCGAACAAGCGGGTTCCCGTGGCGCCCCGGTTTTTCCTGGCCGCGGCGATTGCGGACGCCAGGGTGCCGCTGGGACTGGACACCGTCGCGCGGCGGGCTCTGGGGGCGTCGTACATCACCGGACAGGACAACCCGTGGTTCGCCCGTGCCTTCGTGAACCGGATGTGGTACGCCCTCATGGGCGATTCCTTCTACGAGGCCGTGGACGACCTTGGCCCGGAACGGAAGCCCAAGGCGCCGGAACTGATCGAAACGCTCGCCCAGCAGTGGCAGCAGGGAGGCTACGACATCCGCTGGCTGCTGCGGACGATCACCCTCACCAACGCCTACCAGCGCAGGGCCCGCGGCACCAACACCTCGGCGGGCAAGACCTCGTTCGCGGCGAGCTGCCCCGGCCGGCTCCGCTCCGACCAGATCGCCGCGGCACTGAGCGAGGCGCTGGGGTTGCCGGTTGACCTCGCGGCCGTACCCACCGCTGCCATGGACCGGCGCCCGGGCAACCGCGGCCCACTGGCAGCCCAGGCTGCGGACAGGGGCCAGGGCAAGGGCAAGAACAAGCCGCTCGCCGTTAAAAAGGCTATCGAAGCGGCCGGGCTCGGATCCGCGCCCACTCCGGGCAAGGGGCAAGGCAAAGCGATGCGCCTGGGCGGCCCCAGGAATGCCTTCAACAACCTCTTCGGCATTGACCCCTCGACGCCCGTGGACGAGATCGTGGGCACCATTCCTCAGGCCCTGTTCTTGATGAACGCGCCGATGATCCACAACCGCACGCAGGCCCGTCCCGGGACGGTGCTCGGCGAGATCCTCGCCACCGCGCCCGGTGATCGCGCGGCGCTGAACAGGCTGTTCCTCCGCGTGCTGTCACGCCCGCCGACCGCCAGGGAGCTGGAGGCTTGCTCGGCCTACATGGATCGCGTGGGCAACCGCGTCGAGGTGTTCGAGGACATCTACTGGGCGCTCATCAACTCCACCGAGTTCATCTCCAGGCGCTAGGGGGCAATCGCATGCACATCGAATCGAACATCCTCCAGGTGGGCATGAACCGAGACGGCATCATCAGCCGTCGGGGCTTCCTCCGCACGCTGGGGCTGAGTGCCGCGGGCATGGCCGGCGCCGCAGCCCTGCCGCTCAGCTTCACCGAGCTGATGGTGCTGCGCGCGACGAGCTGCGGAAGCGGCAGATGGCGTGCATCCTCCTGTGGATGGCCGGCGGCCCCAGCCAGCTCGAGACCTTTGATCCGAAACCGGGCACCGAGCACGGAGGAGCGACCAAGGCCATAGAAAGCTCGGTCCCGGGGATCTCGATCGCCCAGGGATGGAACCAGACAGCGCGGGTGATGAAGGAAATTGCCCTGGTGCGGTCGATGACCAACAAGGAGGGAAACCACCAGCGGGCGACATACCAGTTGCATACCGGGTACACCCCCACGGCCACGCTCAAGCACCCGAGTATCGGCTGCTCGATGGCCGCCGAGATCGGCGAGAGCAAGTTCGACCTCCCGCACATCGTGAGCATCGGCGGCGCGACGATCGGTGCCGGCTTTCTGGGGCCGGCATCGAAGCCATTTGTCGTACAAAACGTGGAGCGTCCGCCGGATAACACGCAGCCCCGCGTCCCGGTTGACCGTTTCCGGCGGCGGCTGGGCCTGCTTTCCCGGCTGGAAACCCTGGGTTTCGGGCAGGCCGGCGGCTACGATCGCGTCAAGGACCATCAGGCGCTGTACACCCAGTCCGCCCGCATGGTTCTCTCGCCGCACATGAATGCATTCCACCTCGACGCGGAAAGCCAGAGAACCCGCGATGCCTACGGGCGCACACCGTTTGGCCAGGGTTGCCTGCTGGCCCGCAGGCTGGTGCAGGCCGGCGTCACCTTCGTCGAGGTCCGCTGCAACGGCTGGGACACCCACCAGCAGAACAACGAGCGCGTCGACAAGCTCGCCCAGCAGGTGGACCCGGGGTTCGCGTCCTTGATTCGCGACCTCAAGGAGCAGGGCATGCTGGGCCGCACGCTGGTTGTCTGGATGGGCGAATTCGGCCGCACCCCGAAGATCAATGGCAACGCCGGACGCGACCATTTCCCCAGGGTCTTCAACGTCGCCCTGGCCGGCGGCGGAACCCGCGGTGGCCAGGTGATCGGCGCATCCAGCGGCGAGGGGACGGAGGTCAAGGACCGCCCCGTCACCGTCCCCGACCTGATGGCATCGCTCTGTCACGCCCTGGGCGTTGACGCCAGCAAGGAAGTGCAGACCCCGATCGGCCGGCCGATCAAGGTTGTCGATGGCGGGAAGGTGGTCGGCGAGTTGTTCGGCTGATCTGGCCGGAGATCGTTTTTCTCGCAAGCCCCGGTCAGGATGTGCCGATCTTAGGGAACGTATCGGGAGGTCCGCGCATCGGCTCCTTGCGAGCTGCACTCGGGCCCGTTCCAGATTGGCCGGATCGAAGCCGACTCCTCGGCCCGCATCCGTCCCGCCGGCCTACCCGATCTGGAAGGCAATCGATGACCGGTTCAGGCGCTCCGCGTCGGAATGCTGCCGGGGCGTACGGCGCGAACCTGGGAAAGGAGTTCCCTCAATGCGTTTCCTTGCAAGCTTGGGCCTGGGTTGCTCTGGCCTGGCGCTTGTCTTCGCGGCCGTCGCTCGCGGAGATGAGCCCGCACCGCCACCCGCGAACTACGTGGCGCCCCAGAACATGCAAACGTCCGGAAACCCGCACCATCACAAGGGCCTCTTCGCCTGGCGGCATTGCGTCGAATGCCAGCGCGCCTGGGCCAAGAAGCATGACGGCGTGGACATTCCCCCCCGCCCGGAACCCCGGCGATGCCGGCCATGGCAAACTCGGCGGTTCATTTTCATGAACAAGGCACGACCTGCCCCGCCTGCCAGGCAGGCGCGATGGCAGCCGGCCCAGTGAGCGTGGTGCAATCGCTGCCGCCTGGGCGTGCCGTTGTGGGAGAACCGGTCATGGCCGGCAATCTCCCCCCAGGATACGCCGTCGTCGGCGCTGGCGAGGCGCAGCTTGCCGACGCGGGTCCTGCCCCCGTGGGTCTCTTCCGGGGCGCCCCGAATCAGTGGAACGGTTCGCGTGGCGCAGCGATGCCTCCCCGTACCAGCGCGGCTCCATATGACGCGGCGGTTCAGACCACCAGTATCCTCCCGGCGCAGACGGCTCTGGATACGCAGTCGCACTCGAGACCTCACGTGATCAGCCACCTCTTCGGTTTCGGTGGTCTCAGGCAACGCCGGATCGAGGCTCGCGAAGAGAGGGAAAAGAGTGTGCACGCGGCGATCGCCTATGACGACCCGTCCCGGCCAGTCAATGAGCTGCCGGCCTCTGTGGTTTACGGCCCAGGACATTGACGGCGCGGGCAACAGGCTGCGAAACGAGTGGTGAAGATGGTCCGATCTCTGCGCCTGTAGCGGGAGATCGGACTTTTCACGCCGGCCGAGCCAGGAATTCGATCGAGATCGAGATTGCTTCGCGCCGATGGTCAAGGGCAGGGTCAGAGAGCGGAGGGAACACTGAACCCTCCGGGCCGGCAAGAGGTTCGGCATGGCTCTGACCGGGGCGAGCGGTCGCGTCCGGGCGCAGGAAAGCTCGGTCACATCCGCCGCTCTCTCGCTTGATTCCGGACACTCCAGGAGGGCGACATCGAAGCACAGGCAAGGGATTGACCATGCGATTCGGAAACTTGCGAGGGATACCGCTCGCACTCTCGATGACCGTCGTGCTGGCATCAGGACTGGTGAGCTCGGTGCGGGCAGACGGATGGCGCTTGCAGAACACGATTCCCCGCGAAGTGCCGGCCTATGACTTCACAACCGGGGGCGAGTATTATGCTCCCCCGATCCCCTATGGCCACTATGCCAAGGACGATCTGGGTAAAGCCATTGGCTGCATGAACGGACTGGGTTCCCAGGCGCTGGGGCTCTTCCACCAGTGCTGTGAGAAGTGCAAGAACGGGCTGCATTGCGGGCACAATAACGGTACCGATTGCGGCCTGGGTCACGGCTGCGGACACGGCGGCAGCAGCGGCAATTGCGGCTTTTGCGCTGGCCGCGGCCTCTTTCATCACCATGGCGACGGCGCTCTCGGCTCGTGCGGAATGGGAGCCGGCTGCGGCACCAGCGCCGAGCTGGCCGGGTGCAACGCCGGCTCGAGCCTTGTTGCGGACCCGGGGCACAAGAAGCACTTTGCCCCCTGTCATGCGTCAACCGTGGCCGCCACCAGCCAGGTTCAACCGACTGCGCCAGTCGTGGCCGCATCGGGCCAGAGTCTCTGCGGTGATCCCGGCTGCAATATCGCGGGGCGGCATTCGCACCCGGGCCATTTCCTTTGCCGGCTTTGCCACGGATCGGGCTGCGGTGCTTGCGGCGGAGCCGGTATGGGTGATCCCTGCAACGCGTGCGGCGGGCTTGGCCATGGCCATGGAAATGGAATGTGCGGTGCCTGCGGAGGGTGCGGCTTGTTCCATCACGGACTGGGGCATGGCGGCAAGTCGTGCGGGTTCTGCGGGGGCAAGGGTTGCGAGCATTGCATGAAGGGTCTGGGTCACGGCCGCCTCATGGGCTCGCTGCTCGGACTGATGCACCGCAAGGATTTTGATTACTTCGTGGGGCCTGGTGGTCCCGTCCCCCTGACCCCTGGCTACGTCCCCTACATCGTGGTGACACGCTCGCCCCGGGAATTTTTTGCCTTCCCGCCAATGAATCCTAACGATCCTTGACGATCTATGGGGTTACAGGGGTTGTCCAGGTCTCAGGCCCGGGCGCATGGCGCGGGCCTGAGCTTGTTGCTTCCAAGTCAGTGCGGCCAGGATGGCCGAGGCCCCGCAGGACAGGAGTATCGACCGATGCCAGGATACCGACGACAGCGTGGCCCGGAACCGATCCCGGGCCCATCACCCGGGTCGGGGACAGTCCCGTCATCCCCCGCGTTCTGGGCTGCCGCAGGACTGGCACTGCTGCTGAGCTGCGGCTCTGCGCGTGCACAGTACCCCCAGCCCCGGATCACTGACCTGAAGGAGCGGAGCGGCCTCATCATGCGCTACGTGGGCGCTCCGGAGACACTCCCGCACGATCAGCTTCGTGACAATTTTTACAACATGCGCTATGCCGACCGCGGACTGGTGAAGCACCCCGATGGAGTCAAGGACCAGGGCCTTTACGGCCTGGGCTGGAAGTCACGCGCCACCGAAAGCGTCTATCCGTTCTTCTATGGCGCTCCCGGTTCAGTCAAGGTGGACCGCTCCGCGCTTCCATGGCCGCGTCCGCTGCGCTTCCTGCAAGGCGAGTTCAACTTCTTTCGTCCTGTCGGAATGTACTACTGCATGGGCAGCTACGTGCCGATTTACGACTTCGACCCGGTTTCTCCAGGCCCCGGACCGTACCCCTTTCCCTTCTATTTCAACTGGGGCAAGGGTGGTTGATGCCAGCTCCGCGCCGCGGGTGGCGCCCCGTTTCGAGCGGTTGCCGGCAGCTTTGCGGCTGACGTGAGGGTGCCGCTGGACAAGGTTGGCTTGCATGGCGACCCCGCGGCGCAGCCGTGCCGCGGGGCAGGCCTGCCGCGACGCACCGGAATGCAGCCAGGCCGATCCACGAAATTGAGATCTGCTTTTGCGAAAGACCGGGCGAGATGTTCCATCGAGCGGTCCCGGGGAAGCGAAGGCGCGAAGGGGCTGTGGGCCGGGGGCGCATTTTCCTGGATTTTCCTGGCATACCAGCCACAAGATACGATGAAGATGGAAGTTGGGAACGAAAGTCGGCGCCGACTGGTGCTTGACACAGGGGTGTTGATGCTTTAGATTGAGCCAACTTGTACAAAGACCAAGGCGTCATCGTGCGCTCGGTTTAATTCGCGAGCGAGCCGCCTTTGCGGCGGGGATCGGCCGATCGCCAGCGGATCCGCCACTCGTCGCTGTCACACCTGGTTTAGAGTTAAGTCTCGATGGACAACCCGATTCCGGTTGACCTGGGCCGAGTTGCGCAGGACCTGCAAATTCGGCGTGTTCAGGTCGAGAGTGTCGTCCAGTTGCTGGACGAAGGTAACACGGTCCCATTCATCACCCGGTATCGCAAGGAACGAACCGGGAACCTGAATGAGGTCGTGATCCGCGAGATCCAGCTTCGCGTGCACCGGCTTCGGGAACTGGCCGAGCGCAAGGAGACGATCCTCAAGGCCATCGAGGCGCAGGGCAAGCTTAGCCCCGAGCTCGCCGCGGCCATTCGCTCGGCGGACAATCCCAAGCGGCTGGAAGACCTCTATCTCCCATTCAAGCCCAAGAAGCGCACCAAGGCCTCCGATGCCAGGGAGAAGGGGCTCGAGCCGCTCGCCGTGCGGATCTGGAACCGTGACGAGACCCTGACTGACCCGATGGCCGCGGCCCAGGAATTCGTCAGCGCCGAGAAGGGCCTCGAGACCGCGGAGAAGGTGCTCGAGGGCGTCGGCCACATCCTTTCCGAGGCCATCAGCGAGATGGCCGCGGTGCGCGACGCCGTGCGCAAGAT
Organism: uncultured Planctomycetaceae bacterium; assembly: GCA_963833985.1. Taxonomy (GTDB): domain Bacteria; phylum Planctomycetota; class Planctomycetia; order Isosphaerales; family Isosphaeraceae; genus Aquisphaera. The sequence goes on along the minus strand of CAWIAD010000001.1, from coordinate 945,597 downwards.
CGTCTGGAAGACGGCCAAGATCGCCACTACCAAGGGAGACGTGCCAGACGGCCAGGGCCTCGAATACCGCGATTACTTCGAGTACACCGAGCCCCTTTCCCAGGTCCCTCCCCATCGTGTCCTGGCGATCAACCGAGGCGAGAAAGAAGGGCCGCTGAAGATCAAGCTTGACCTTCCCCGCGGGGACCTGGAGGCCGCCTACTTTCAGCAGCTTCCGCTGGAGGGCCATCCCCAGGCGGAGCTGTTCCGCGGGGCGGCACTCGACGCACTGGATCGCCTGATCCTGCCGAGCATGGAGCGTGAGGTCCGCCGCGACCTCACCGACGCGGCCGAGAAACATGCCGTCGAAGTCTTCGCTCGAAACCTGCGCAGCTTGCTCTTGCAGCCGCCGATCCCCAAGCAGGTGGTGCTGGCCATCGACCCCGGTCTGCGCTCGGGCTGCAAGGTGGCCGTCCTTGATCCGAACGGCAATCTGCTCGATCATGGCGTGGTCTATCCGCACGCGCCCCAGAACCGGCGTTCCGAAACCAAGGTCTTTCTCAAGGACCTCGTGGGCAAGCACAGGGTCGGCGTGGTGGCGATCGGCAACGGCACGGCTTGCCGGGAGACCGAGGAACTGATCGCCGAGATCATCGCCGAGGGGGTGCAGTTCACCGAGGCGGGCGCGACACCCATCGAAGTCGAGGGCGCGAGCGCGGTGAACGGGACATCCGCCCAGTCCGGCACCCCGGAGGACGCGGCTGCCACAGGCCCGGAAAATGCGCCAGGCGGCACTCCAACCACTGCTGCGGAGCCTGCTGAGCCGCAGGTCCCTGAACACAACGACACATCGGCCAGCGCGCCCGCTGCCGAACTGCGCGCGCCGGCCGACGCTGGAGCGGCCGCGCCGCCAGACGCTCAACCGCACGATCCGGCGGGTCCACGCAGCCAGGACTCTTCCCTCGACGCCCCGGAGTCGAGCACTCTGAACCAGGACGACGCACCGGCGTTGCAAGCGGAGCCGGATCACCACGACGTGCCTCCGCCCGAGACACTGGAATCCGCGGAGCACGAGCCGGCCAGCGCGGATCCGCAGCCGCAAGCGTTGCTGTCGGTCCACGAGGAATCCCTGCCGCCCATCGCCGGCGGCGCTCCGGAATCGGCATCTCCCGAGACCGAGACGGAATCGGGTTCCGAATCGCATCTCATCTCGTCCCAGGGTGACATGGCCGCGGCGCCAGCCCCGCACGCCCATCCCGAAGAGAGTGCGGACAAGGCTGGTCCGGCCGACGGCGAGTCGCACCCCGTGCCCGCATCCGAGCACCAGGACGCGGCGGATCCGACGTCGGCCAGCGCCCCGGGAGAAGATGCCGCACCGGCCGCGCATGAGCCAACCGTTCCGGACACTTCGCCAGCGCCGGAGCCCCCCGCGCTGGCTCCTGCCGCGGAGGCCTCGGGCGAGGTGTCCGGGCTGGAGCAGCCGGCCCTGGATGCCATGGCGGAGCCGTCTGAGACCGAGGCTGCGCCATCCGGGTCCGCGGCGTCCGAGCCACGGTCGTCGGAGCCCGCACCGTCGGAAAGCGAGACTCCTGCTGCCTCACCGGCGTCCGAGACGAGGCCAGCGCAAGAGCCGCGCCGCGGAGGGTCCGGAAAGCACGACCATGGCCGCTCTCGAGGGTCACGCTCCAGACCTTCGTCTTCGCCTCCGCCCCCGCAGACGCCGCCCGCGCCACACGGCGCCGACACGCTGCTCGCGCAGATGGCTTACGTGATCGTCAACGAGGCCGGGGCCAGCGTTTATTCGACCAGCCAGGTGGGCAGGGAAGAGCTTCCCGAGTTCGACGCCACGCTCCGCAGCGCGATCTCGATCGGCCGCAGGCTCCAGGACCCGCTGGCCGAGCTGGTCAAGATCGAGCCGCAGAACATCGGCGTCGGGCTGTACCAGCATGACGTCAACCCCAAGCACCTCAAAGAAACACTCGAGGCGGTGATCTCCAGCTGCGTCAATTTTGTCGGTGTCGATCTCAACACCGCCAGCGTCCCCCTGCTGCGGCACGTCTCCGGGCTCAATCAACTGACGGCCCGGCGGATCGTCGACCATCGCAAGGAAACAGGTTCGTTCGCCGGCCGCGAGCAGCTCATGGAGGTTGACGGAGTTGGCCCGGCAACATTCACCCAGGCTGCCGGCTTTTTGAAGATACCCGAGGGCGCCCAGCCCCTGGACCGTACCTGGATCCATCCCGAAAGCTACGCGCTTGCCACCCAGTTGCTGGAGCGGTTCGGCAAGAGCCCGGATGTCGTCCGCAGCAAGCAGGAGCTACCCGAGCTGCACCACCAGCTGGAGGCGGCCGATCCGGTCGAACTGGCCAGGGAACTCCAGGTGGGCGAGTTCACCCTGAGGGACATCTTCGAGGCTCTCAGGCGCCCGGAGCGCGACCCGCGTGACGATCTGCCCAAGCCGATCTTCAAGAAGGGCATCCTCAAGCTCGAGGACCTTGTACCCGGAATGGAGCTCAAGGGTACGGTGCTCAACGTGGTGGACTTCGGGGCGTTCGTGGACATCGGGCTGAAGGATTCGGGGCTTGTTCATATCAGCCAGCTTGCGAACCGTTACATCAAAACGCCTCACGACGTTGTCAGCGTGGGGGACGTGGTGACGGTCTGGGTGATGGGCGTGGACCAGGAGCGGAAGCGCGTCTCGCTGACGATGGTCAAGCCCGGGACCGAACGGCAGCGCGGAGGCTCGCATGGGGGCCCGCGCCGTGGGCCCGGCGGCGGGGAACAGCGCGAGGGCCAGGGGCAGCCGGGGCAAGCCCGCCGCGACCGCCCCCGTCCCCCGCGGCCAAGCGGCTCTGCTCTCACGTCGCCTCCGGTCGGTGCGCCGCCGATCACGGCTCTGCCTGATCCGTCGCGCCGAGCCGAACGCGAGCGCGGAGGCCCAGGCGGCGGGCCCGGACATCCCGGTCCCGGCGAGGCTCCTGCCAGCCACGGTCCACTCCCCGGGGGCGGCCGGCCGGGCGGCGGTTTCCCCGGTCCTCCCGGCTCCGGCCGCGGCGGGCCGCGCAGTGGCCCGTCGATGCCCGGCGCGCGTCCGGGGCCAGGCCGTATGGACCGGCCCTCCGGCCCGCGCATGCCATCGCGCCCGTCGCGCCCCAGCCCGCCTCCTCCCCCCCTCTCCAAGGAGGCACTCTCGGGGAGCGTTCCGCTGCGGACGTTCGGACAGCTCAAGCAACTCTGGGAAGCACGCGTCGAGACACCCGAGGATGAGGCCGGGGAGCCCGCGCCGGGGCAGAGCAGCGCCCGGCCCATGGAGCCAGGGGTTGAGGCCCCACCGGCAGGAACCTCAGCTCCACAGCAGTTCGCCGCGCCCGAGGAACCCCTCGCTCAGGAGCCCGCGCCGTCCGCCGAAGACAACCCGGGTACGACCGAGGCATCGTAGGCTGCGTCTCTGCGAAATTCTGGAACCGGGTCAAGATGCGGAAGAGCGGCCTGAGCTCGGACCCGGACTTTGCCTCAAGCTTGTCCGCTTGACTATGATAGATGTGAATGCTGATCGCGGACCTTGCCGGGCAGTTCCACTCCGCGAACTGCTTCTGACTTCGGGACGCCCGCCCGGGCTTGCGAGGGATATGCAAGTGTCGGAACCGGCTTCGGAAGGTCCTCGATCCATCTGGTTCGCTTGCTCAACTTTTCCCGGCGCCATCCTCGCATTGCCCCGAACTTGCCGGCTCTCACACGAGGCCGGGACCCTGTGACGGTCCCAGGTAGCGGTTCCGGGTCATTGCGGCCAGCCGTGCCCGACGGGACGGCTGCTGCGATTCAAACCTGCATGGAGTCCGTTGCCCGTGGGTTCTTTTGCCTGGCGTAACCTTTTGACCCGGCCGCTCCGCACTGCCCTGGCGTTGATCGGGCTGTCGGTGCCGATCCTCGGCGTGATGGGCCTTTTCAGCGTCTCCAACGGGTTGCGCGACCTGGTGGGCGACACGCTCAGCCAGATCGAGGGCGTGATGGTCATCCGCGAGAATGTCCCCAGCCCGGTCTTCAGCACCCTCCCCGCCAGCCTGGCCGATGACCTCCGCAAGCTGCCGGAGGTGCGGGCCGCAGCGCCTGAGGTCTGGCAAGTCGCTCCCAGCATCGAGGGCCGGGGGATGTTCGCCCGTGGCCTGACCTCCGGAAAGGGAATCGCGGCGTCGATCTTCGACCAGCTCGTGGTTTGCGGCCAGGACGTTGCCTCGCACATGAACCTCAACAGCGCCGTCTTTCTGCGGGCGCTCAAGGAGAAGGGCGAGGGCCGCTTCCTGACCATGGAGGACGTCGGAAAGCCAAACATCGTCATCAGCCGCAAGATCGCCCGCGATTTTCCCAAGGCGAACGGGGAGCCGCGGGTGCTGGGCGACACGCTGCGGATCGTGGACCAGGACTACACGATCATCGGTCTCTATGAGACCGGATCGCTGCTGCTGGACGTGGTGATCGTCATGGATATCGAAACGGCGCGGAAGGCCCTGAACTTCGCCAGGGACTCGATCTCCAGCATCTACGTCGAGGCCAGGAACCCGCGCCAGTACGACGTCCTCTCCGCGGCCATCGAGAAGACCTATCCGGGGGTCGACGCCCGCAGCATGAACGAGGTCAAGGCGAACTTCGGCTCGCTCATGGGGCAGGTGGACAAGCTGCTCATGATGACCGTCAGCCTGGCGCTGCTCGTCGGGATCATCGGCATCATCAACACCATGCTCATGAGCACCACCGAGCGGTTCGTCGAGTTCGGCGTGCTCCGGACCAACGGCTGGTCGGAGGCCAACATCCTGACCCTGGTCACCCTGGAGAGCGCCTTCCTCGGGCTCATGGCCGGGGTCGTCGGCTGCATGCTGGCGCTGCTGGGTACGTCGATTGCGAACCAGTTTATCAGCGGAGGCGTGCACCTGGGGGTTGATCCTCCGCTCCTGGGCCTGGGAATCGGCCTGAGCGTGGTCATGGGCACGCTGGGCGGGCTCTACCCCGCCTGGCGGGCCGCGCGGCTGGTTCCCATGGACGCTATCCGGCTCGGATCACATTGAGGCCACCCGATGATTGAAGTGGTGAATGTCTGGAAGTCCTACCGGAGCGGCACCCGTCAGGTGGAGGCGCTACGGGGAATCAACTGTCACATCGACCGCGGCCGGTTCGCCTTCATCGTGGGGCCAAGCGGGTCGGGAAAGAGCACCCTGCTTTACCTGCTGGGGGCGCTCGACCGGCCATCCCGCGGCGAGATCCGGGTGAACGGCCAGAGCCTCGTCGCCATGTCCGAGACCATGCAGAACGTCTATCGCCGTGAGCAGGTCGGCTTCATCTTCCAGTCCTTCAACCTGATCAGCAACCTCTCGGCCCTGGAAAACGTGCTGGTGCCGTTCTTGCCGCGCGGCGTCACGGCCGAACAGCGTGCGCGCGCCACCGAGCTGCTCACCCACGTGGGGCTGGGCGACCGGCTGGAACACCGGCCCTACCAGCTTTCCGGCGGCGAGCAGCAGCGCGTGGCCATTGCCCGGGCCCTGATCAAGCAACCGCTCCTCGTGCTCGCCGACGAACCGACCGGCGAACTCGATTCGAAGACCGGTGACGAGATCTACAAGATCCTCCGCGGCTTGCAGCAGACCTATCAGACCACCCTGGTGATCGTCACTCACGACCGTCGCTTCATCACGCCCGAGGACCTGGTGCTGGAGATCCAGGACGGACAGGTGGCTCTTGAAGACGGAGCACTCGCGGGCAGCGGGGCGTCACCCAACGGTGCCGGTGCCGCCGGACCGGCGGCCTATCATGGCGGCGAAGCGCCCGGTCCGGGCCTGGGTGTCAGAGCTGGAGAATGACCTTGCCGAAGGTCTGGTTCGACTGCATCCGGCCGAATGCCTCGTTCGTGTTTTCCCAGGGGATCACCGCATCGACGACCGGGCGGACCATCCCGCGCTCCAGCCAGGGCACCACCTGCCTGGCGAACAGGGTCGTGGCCATGATCTTCTCCTCGAGCGGTCGTGCCCGCAGGGTCGTGCCAATCATGGTGACCCGCTGGCTCAAAAGCATCCCCAGGTCGAGCGACACCTTGCGGCCGCTCAGGAGGCCGACCACGACCAGCCTTCCCCGGGGGGCAAGCGCCTTGAGGTTCCCCTCAAAGGCCTCGGCGCCCACGAGGTCGAGAACCACCTGAACGCCATGACCGGTCTGCTGCCGCACTACCTCGGCGAAATCATGCTTTGCACTGTTGATGCCGACGTCCACGCCCAGCGACCTCGCGAGTGCCAGCTTCGAGTCGGTTCGCGACGTGCCGAAGACCGTGCAGCCCATGGCGTGGGCAATCTGTGACGCGGCGGTTCCCACACCGCTGCCGACTGCCTGGATCAGCACCCTCTCACCCGGCCCAAGTCGCCCCAGCGTGAGCAAGGCGTCGTGCGCGGTAATGAACGCCTCGGGCACCGCGGCCGCCAACTCGAAGTCGAGCGCTTCTGGAATGGGCACCGCCATCCGCTCGTGCGTCACGAGGTACTCGGCCTGGGCGCCCCGGCCACGATGCCGAAGACCCGGTCTCCCACGCGAAGCGGCCCGGTGACGCCCGGTCCCAGCGCGTCAACCTCGCCGGCGTACTCGAGCCCCGGGATGTCTTGCGGAACGCCCGCGGGCGCAGGGTAGTGTCCCTTTGCCTGCAACAGGTCGGCCCGGTTCAACCCGCACGCGCGCACCCGTACGCGGACCTGGTCGCCCGCGGGCTCAGGAGTGGGAACCTCGTGCAGCGCGAGCACTTCGGGGCCGCCGACTCCCGTGATCACGATGGCTTTCATCGCGAAGAGTTTCTCCAGTCGAAAATGGTCAGGGTGAGCCTCTTTTGGCTCATTGTACCAGCTACCGGGCGAGTGATCCTCGCTGCGTTGCATCGCGTCGGTGTGCGGCAATCTGATAGACTTGAAGCCGGGATCCGCCGCAACCCTCCGCCACGACCATGCCGAAACCACCGATGATCAGCATCGCCCACCTGACCAAGGACTTCGGTGGCGATCGGGTTCTTCAAGGCGTGAGCTTTGAGCTAGCCCGGGGCGAAATCGCCTGCGTCCTGGGCCCCAGCGGCGCCGGCAAGTCCACCCTGCTGCGGTGCATCAACGGCCTGCTCCGGCCCACCTCCGGAACAATCCGCATCGACGGCATGAGCGTCGAGCGGAAGCACCTGGCCGCGGTCCGGCGGCGAGTCGGCTTCATCTTTCAATCGTACCAGCTCGTGGGAAGCGCCTCGGTACTGCGGAACGTGCTGATCGGGCGGCTGGCGGAGAAGGCGCCCTGGAATTTGCTCTTCTCGAAGCAGGATCATCAACTGGCCACCGAAGCGATCATCTCGGTTGGGCTTGGCGAGAAGCGGCACGCCCGGGTCGACGAGCTCTCCGGCGGTCAGAAGCAGCGCGTCGGTATCGCCCGGGCCCTGGCCCATGACCCCGAGGTGTTGCTGGCGGACGAACCGATCTCGAACCTCGACCCGGTGACGGGACGCGAGATCCTCGCGCTCTTGCAGTCGATCTGCCGCGAGCGTGGCACGACCCTGCTCTGCAACCTGCACAACGTTCCACTGGCCACGGCCATCGCCGACCGCGTCCTGGGATTGAAACGGGGGATACTGGTCTTCAATCTCTCTCCCGGCGCGCTTGGCCCCGAGGAGATCGAACGCCTCTACGGTACGGCGGGCGGAAGTCCGCAAGCCAACCTCGAGATGGATGACTCAATCGATTCGGCGCTACAGCAGGCAAGCACGAACCCCATCGGCGAATCCATTCACAGCGAGCTCTCATCATGATTCCAGTGACTTTGCCAGTTCGTGGGCTCTTGCTGGGCTGGGCCATCTGTGTTCTTGCCGGCTGCGGCGGAGGCCCCGACCCGGCCGCCGGGCGCGGCGGTGCGGCACCGGGGGCCGGCACGGATTCCACGGTCCCTCTCAGGTTCGCCCTGCTGCCGGACGAGTCGCCCGCGAGCATCATCAGGAAGAATGAGCCGTTGCGTGGATACCTGGAATCGGCCCTGAAACGGCCGATCGAGCTGGTGGTCACCACGGACTACTCGTCGATGATCGAAGCCATGCGTCACGGGCAGATCGACGTTGGCTACTTCGGCCCCCTTTCTTATGTGCTGCTCAAGCAGCGAATGCCCGCAGCCATTCCGTTCGCGGCCAAGGTTGAGGGAGGGTCACCCACCTACCGGGCCGTGCTCATCGCCGGGGCCGGCCAGAGCGTCGAACGCATCGAGGATCTCAAGGGGAAGACAGTGGCTTTTGGAGATCCGGCATCCACGTCCAGCCACCTCATCCCCAAGACGATGCTCCTGACCCTCGGCAAGCTCAAAGCGGGGCAAGATTACAAGGAGGTCTTCGTGGGAGCCCACGACGCGGTCGCCGTCAACGTCCAGAACGGCAACGCTCAGGCCGGCGGTCTCAGTCGGCCCATCCTGGAGTCACTCCTCGAGCAAGGCACGATCCACCGCGACAAGATCAGGATTCTCGCCGAGTCCGACCCCTGCCCGAACTATCCCTGGGTCCTCCGCGACGATCTTGATGCGGGCCTGCAAGCCGAGATCAGGACCGCCTTCCTCACGCTCAAGGACCCCGCCGTCCTGAAACCGCTCAAGGCCGAGGGATTCGCCGCGGTCAAAGATCAGGACTACGACGTGGTCCGCACGATGGTCAAACTCCTGGACATCGACCTGGAGAAGACGCGGTGAGCGCGGACCGCACCCTCTCCGCAACCTCGCGTCGCGGCGACCGCGCTGCGCTTGCCATGGTTGGCTGGCTGAAGTCGAGGTGGATTGCCCTGGTCGTTCTGCTCCTGGTACTTGGCTCCGCGGCCTACACGCTACGGGCCACGGCGGGCGGCTCCGGTATCGCGCGTGCCCTGCACAATTTTGGCTCGATGGTCGGCGAGATGCTGCCGCCGGACTGGAAGGTCATTCCGACGCTGGGCAAGCCGATGGCGGATACGGTGGCCATGAGCGTCATGGCCACGCTGCTCGCGGCGCTCGCCGCGTTTCCGCTCAGCTTCCTGGCCGCGCGGACCACGGCACCGCATCCCTGGATTGCGGTCCTGGTCAAATCCATGCTCAACTTCCTGAGGACGATTCCCGAGCTGGTGCTGGCGATCATCTTCGTGGCCTCGGTCGGCTTCGGCATTCTGCCGGGAATCCTGGCGATGGGGCTGCACTCGGTCGGGTCGCTGGGCAAGCTCTACAGCGAGGCGATCGAGAGGGCCGAGCCGGGGTTGATGGAGGCCGTGGCCTCGTGCGGAGGCTCGCGGTTCCATGTGATTGTCTTTGCCGTCATTCCCCAGGTTCTGGCTCAGGCGGCCGACTTCACGCTCTATCGCTGGGAAATGAACTTCAGGGCATCCACCGTGGTGGGGATGGTGGGTGCAGGAGGCATCGGCTTTGAGCTGCTTGGCACGCTTCGACTCATGCAATACCGCCAGGTGGCCGCCATCCTGCTGGCCATCTTCCTCGTCGTCCAGCTTGTGGACGGCTTCGGCAACCTGGTGCGCACCCGCCTTGTACGGCCGATGGCGGCGTGACGGCAATGGCCATCGGTCCTGAATCAGCGCGGACGATTCCAGTAAATCTTCACGTTATGGGTGGCCCTTCCACCGGCGATGATCTCACTCTTCCCGTCGCCGTCGAGGTCGGCCGCCAGCGCGTCCTCGCAGGCCATGCCGCCGTCGTCCACGGTGATGCGGTCGAAGACGGGCGGATAGGTTCCGGGCCTGGGATCGAACACGAACACGCCGGGCCCGCGCGGACCTGTTGCCGCCCCGCGATTCGGGTCGCGCTGGCCGATGATCAGCTCGTCGTCCTTGTCATTGTCGAGGTTGGCGCACCAGACGGCATGCCCCCAGCTCAGCGGCTCGGCGACGACCTGCCGCGCGGCTTCTCCACGCTCGATGAGCACGCGGGCGGCGGGGTAAGCGGTCGCGTCGCGGGTGTAGACCACCACCTGGTTGCCGTGCCAGGGCTCGATAGTCGCGACGTACCGGAACCCCATTTCCAGCGAGCCGATCTTCACCTCGCTCGCCCCTTTGCTGGGTGCGGATCGCTGGTTGCCGGAGCCTAGCAGGGTCCGAGTCCACCTGCCGGCCGGAGCACGGTCGAGCAGGAACACGCCCTCCCAGCAGGCCAGCGTCACCTCGTCGCGGCGGTCGCCATCGACGTCGAGAAGTTGCAGATTGTGGATCGTATGCAAGCTGTCTTCCGCCGTCTCGTGCGGCCAGTTCTTGCTCGTGGGGTCCTCGGGAACCTCAAAGACCAGCACGCGCGCCCCCTCCCCTTCGCCCCAGTTCGGTCCCTTTGTTCCCCTGCCCTGCAAGGGCGCGACCACGAGCTGTTTCTTGCCGGTTCCTTTCACATCGCCCCAGCGCAGGCGATGCAATGCAGGTTCGTGATAGTCGATCGGGTGGATTGTCCAGTGGCCTGCCTGATCGCGGCCGAGCCATTGAAGCGTGCTGGGCCTTGCCGTATCCGGCGGGCGCCAGCCCGCGCCCAGCGCAAAATCGACCCGGCCGTCGCCGTCGATATCGTGCGGCTGGATGCAGACGTTGTCCTTCTCGGTTCCACCGCGAATGATCTCGTGCCGCTTCCAGGAAGGGTTCTCATACCAGAGCACGGCATCCTCGGTGACCGCCACGACGTCGAGCTTGCCGTCTCCGTTCACGTCGGCCGCCGTCACCGCGTAGCAGACGTTGCCGGCATGCGGGTCGATCTCCTGCGCGACAAAGTGCAGGGGCGGGGCTGGGGCCACGCCAGCCGCCAGTGCCGCCATCGCGAGAATCAGCGTCGTGGGGTAAAGTCGCATCGCTCTCTCCGGGAACCGAGATGAAGAGGAAAACGGAGCGGGATTCAGCCGCCGTCGGATCCGGACAACAGCGGCATGGCAAAGTGGATCTGCCGGGCAACCTCGATGAAACCGAGCGCGGGATAAAGCTGCCGGCCGATCGCATTCTGCTCCAGGGTCTCGATCCTGGCCACCGTCATGCCGGCGTGGGGGAACCGGTCGAGCGCGTGCTCCAAAAGCCTCCGCCCCAGCCCCTGCCCGCGCAGACCGGCCGCGACGGCCAGGTTGTGAATCCAGCCGATGCGCGTCTCGTGGTCGAACGCCATCGTCACATAGCCGACCACACTCCCGTCCCGGTCGTCCTCCGCGAGCGCCAGCTCTGTATCGGGCGCGTCGATATCGCGTTCCACGTCGCGGCCCTTCCGCCAGCGCCAGTCCCTGCCCGTGATGGCGCCGAGGCGTTCGTCGATGTTGTGGTCGATCGACACACCGGGAAAGGCCGCAACCGTGAGAGCGACGACGGCCGACCGGTCTGAAGTGCGATAGGGACGCAAGACGATGCTCATCGCGAGGGTTCGCCAGGGGCTGAAACTCCGAAGGTCCGGCCGGCTCCGCATCAATCTCATGGTACGCCGTCGCCAGCCGCGTCGAAAGGGGCCGGATGCGGCCGGACCACGCCGGCGGCCATGAATGTTGCTCCTTTCGTACTCGCAGCGCGGATGAGGTCGCAGGCCTGGAAACGGCGGAAACGGACCGTTACGAGATGAAACGTCCACGCGAGGCCCCACGACCGGACGAGCACCGCAGTTCATTGTTCTGTCGTCGGGGGAAATCGTCGGTTCACCGTCCCTCCTGCGAGGGTCATCGATCATGAAGCGAGAGATCTTCTCGGTTGCTGGTGGTGCGCTTCTGGTGCTGCTTGTCTCGAGCTCGGCCTGGTCCGCGTCGCCCAAGGCGGGCTCGCCCCAGGCTGTTGTGAGCAAGGCTTTGGACGCCGTGAACCATGGCCGCATCGATGAGTTCGTCGCCGCGATGGATCCAGACTCGCTCGAAGAGCTCCGTGCGGCAGTGGTCGGCTCGCTCGACGAGGCTGTCCAGAAAGCTGGCGAGGCCAGGGTTCTGCAATCGTTTCCGGGCGTGAAAACCGTGAAGGACCTGAAAGCTCTCGATGGACGGCGGCTCTTCACCGGCATTCTGCGCAGGCAGCTTTCCGACCCCGGCACGAAGGCCGCGGTCGCGAACACCCGGATAGACGTCTACGGCCATATTTCCCAGGGGGACGACACCGCGCACGTGGTCTACCGATCGCGCATGAAGCTGGGAGAAACCGATATCGTGCGGCTGAACGTGAGCACGTTGCGGAAGAGTGGCAAGACCTGGAAGATGGTCATCCCGGAGGAGTTTGCCGGCCCCATGAAGAAGGGCGGCTCCGCGAATCTCATGCTCCTGAACCCCGCGGCGAAGCGCATCGAGCCGCTTGGGCATGTGATGGCCGGGAAGGAGGCCGCGCTCATCGTCTATCGGCTCAGCGTACCCTCGGGAGACTCGACCATTTCCAAGCTAGCCGTCATGGAGCTGAGCGCTCGCGACCCGGCGTTCGAGTCGGTGCGAAACGATCGAATGCCGGAGGTGAAGAAGTTGCTCGAGGATCGCCTGGGGATGAAGGACTCGACGGCGCCGACAACACCGGCGTCCCGCGGCATGGCCCGGCAAAAGGCGGCAGCCGCGCGGGCGGGAGCCGCCGCCGGGGCAATCGCTCGCGGCGCCAGGGGAGCGACGAGGAACAGGAGCCGGACGGTACCCCGTACCGGCTCGAGCACGGCCGGGGCCGCCGCCGGATCGACTGCCAGCGCGCTGCCGGAGGGATTGACTGCACTGCCCGCCAGCTTCCCCGGGAATGACCGCGATCGGTTCCACGACATCGGCTCGGCCGGGGCTGTTCTCGTCGGGGCGTGGGTCAGTTACATCACGCGATTCGGCGGCCCCAAGATCAGCTCGATCCAGCCGATATACCGCCAGGGAGAGAGGCTCGTCGATGGCGAGCGGCGCGGCACGAAGCTGGCGCGGAGACCACCGCTGTGGCGAAGCCAGGCTACGCCATCGGGGCAATCAACACGCACACCGGTCTGACCGTCGACGGCTTCGAGATGGTGTTCATGCGGATCGACGGAGACAAGCTCGATTCAACCGATTCTTACCAGTCGCCGTGGCTGGGCGACGAGAAGGGAGGAAGCCCGCGCAATGTCTCCAGCGACGGCAAGATCCCGCTGGGCCTCCAGGGACGCGCCGGGAAGGAGGTGTACGCACTGGGCCTGATCGTGAGGGAATAAGCGACCTTTGCCGACCATGGCGTGAGTAGCGAGCGAACCCCGGAATCAGCCGGCTCGCGAACGTGGCCTGGAAGTCGACCGGGGGCAGCAATCAACTCGCGCCGACGACGATGCTCACGGGGACCTTCAGCTCGCTCACCTGGGGATGATCGGTCTTGAGAATGATCTCATCCTCGATCAGGCCGGCAGGCGTGCCGGGCGCGACCGTGACAGTCAGGCGGTAGCGGCCCTTCGCGCTCGCCGATTCGTTGGAGGTGACCGAGACGACATCGAGCTTCTCGGGCTTGCGGAGCACCGTGAAGCTGGTGGGCCGGCCTCCGCGCACCAAGAGGGTCACCTGTCCGGAGCCTCCCTGCTTGCCGTTGATTGCCACCATCCGCAGCACCGAGGGCATCACACTGATCGGGCCGGACGCCATGCCGGCCAGGACCAGAGTCTTGCGGGGCAGGTCGGGGTGGTTGCTATCGATCACCAGCTCCTCGCGGAAGCTGCCCACCGGCAGGCCCGGCTTGAACTCCAGCCTCAGTCGGTAGCCGCCCTTCACCTTCAGCTTTTCAAGCTCTTCCTTCGAGAATGGGGTGGGGTGCGGCACGATCAGGTCGGGTTTGGAGGTGACGGCCTTGATGATCTTCATCTCGGGGTGCTCCGGTGAGAAAACCGCCAGGGACATCTCCCGGCCAAGGTCGGTCTCCACGTCGCCAACGGCCACCACGCCTTCCTGGGGCTCGGGCAGCACCACGATCGGCGCGTGCACCATGCCGTGGACCCGGAGCATGAATTCCGGCCGGCTTGGGTCATTGGTGCCGATGGTCGCCCCCTTGGCGAACTCGCCGATGATGTCCTTGGTCTTCCATTCCAGCTCGATCTCGGTCGAGTCGCCGGGCTTGACCACCTCTCGCGTCCCTTCCCCTTTGAGCTTCGGGATGGTGCAGGTACAGGTGGAACCCAGCAGCCAGATCTCGAGGTCGCCCTGGCCAGTGTTCTTCACCTTCCAGCGCTTGGTGGAAGTCTTCTGTGTGGAGAGCTGGCCGAACTCGTGGGTCAGTGGTCCTTCTACCTCCGCGCGCGGCTGCGGGCCTTGCTTGTCGCCGCCGGCTGGCAGGCTCCAGCTCGGGCTCGATCCCGTCCCGTACTGAACCACCAGGGTCCCCATCGCGGCCAGCACGACCACGATCACAGCCAGGATGACCCATCGCAACATGATGGCGTGACTCCGCTTATCGAAAGAACAAATCAAGACGGTGATGAAGACCCCGGTGCGTTGCGCCGACGTGCAGGGGCTTTGTGAGTGTGGGCTGCGACGTCTCGCCGCGTCGCTCCTCCGGCCTCAGGCGCAACCAGGCGTCCTTGCTTGTAACATCTTAGATCCGCCCATGCGGCAGGGTCAAGCCGGCGCGGGCTGCCAGTGCCTCGAGGTGGGTGCAAAATGCCGGCTGCCCGCAACCGGTTTTCTTTTGTGTTCGCGGAGGATCCATCGCTAAGATGACCGGCGTCTACCGGCCTCACCCGGTCTTGCAGTGCAACAAGCGTCATCGCGCCGCACTGGTCGTGTCCCTGTTTCCATGGCTCCGATTCCCATCTTGCCTCATCAGGAGGTCCTGATCCGTAGCCAGTGCGTTGGTCTCGGATGAATGCCGACTTTTCGACCCTTGCAAGAGGAGTGCCCGCCGTGATCCAGCGTGAACTGAGACTTGTCGGTATTGCCTTGCTGTTCTCCCTGCCCTGCACCGCCGCGCGGGGCGGCCCCATCAACTTCGACAACAACAACATCACCCTCACCAAGCCGACGGTTTACTACGGCGACGGCACGGAGGCTAAATTCACGAGCAACAACCCGCAGCTCAAGAAGCTGGCCGACGGCCTGTCGGTGGTGGACTTCAGCTGGACGGCCACGATCTCGTCGCTGCCGCAGGGAAGCAAGTCCGGACTGGTGTACATTGAATGGAGCGCCGCGCGGATAGGTGTACTGGGCCAGAACCAGGACATCGTCCTGACCACGTCCGGCAACACAGACGTGTCGGCGTCCAACGGCGACGTCTTCTTCAGCATTCGCGGATCGTTGGACTCGGGAAGTGCCAACGGTCCCAATGGCAGCGTCCTGTACAGCACCAGCTTCGAGGGCCCGGTGAAGAACAAGGCGATCAAGTGGGCCGACGAGTCGAATACCTGGACCGGGGTGAAGGCCGGCAACCGCACACTCACGCTCAAGCCAGATATCCGCTGGAGTGGCGTGGTTGTGGGCGACACCCTCACTGTCTCGTCCGAGTACACCCTGCTGGCTGTACCGGAGCCGTCCGGGCTGGTGCTGGCCAGCATTGCGCTCGCGGGAGCGGTCCTGTTCCGCATGTCACCGGCCGGTCGTGGCTGGCAACGGAAGGGTGCTCGACGAGTGTGAGGCGCGCGAACGGTGCACGCGCGGTCGTACGTTCTGCCGTGGAGGGAAGCCATCAGTCGCGTGCGAGCTGCGTGCCGGGTTCGGAGGCGCCGGGGCACGGCCGTCGTCCTGCCAGGTTGATGCCGTGGCCCTGACCGGGGTGGAAGAAGGCCTGGCTCGCGCTCAGGTCCTCGATCTCCTCCAGGCCGGCCTCGGCGAACCAGCCGGCGACGTCGTCCTTTGTGTGGCGGGAAAGATAGCGCGGGGCGTACCAGTCGAGGGTGTCGCAGACCCGGACCTCGGGGTCGGGGTGCATCGACACACCGATGGTCAGAAGGTGCAGCGCCACGCCCGACCGCTCCACGAGGCGATGGCGGCTGGCCATGAGCCGGCGCTTCAGTCCGCCCACCGGGGCGGCCAGGCGAGAAAGGACGGTGATCAGCCCGAGTGGCAAACGGGTCGAGATGGCGCGCTGAAGGTCCATCATCCGTTCCACGGCGAGACGCTGCCGCTCATAGATCCAGATCGCGATCCGGCCGCCCGGCTTGAGCAGCCTGGCCAGGCTCAGGAACGCGGCTCGCGGATCGGGTGTGTGGTCGATGACGCCAATCGAGTAAATGTGGTCGAAGCGCCCCTCGGCCAGCGGGGGACGTAGCAGATCGCCCTGGACGATGACAACGCGCGGAAGGCCCGATGTCAGGTCACGCGCGGCGGAGACCGCCCGGCTCAGGTCGATGCCCACCAGGAGCTCAGGGCCGGCCTCGGCGGCAACCCGCAGGTAGCGGCCCATGCCGCAGCCGGCATCGAGCACCACTTTGCCGGCGAGGTGCGCCTCAACCAGCCCGGTTCGATTGCGGAACGTCGCGCGATCCTCCTCGGGCCGGACGATCCGGTACCGATTCCACTGGAGGTCGTAGGCGGCCTTGGTGCGCGCCTGGTCGATGAGGCTCATGGGCCGCGCCTCCGGTGGTGGCGGGATCAGTGGCGAACCTCCGCTTCCCTGGCGTAAGGCTCGCCGTCATGGTCTGCCGGGGCATGAACCGCGGCATCGCCATCGGGGCTGGAACCCTCGCCGGCGTGTCCGTTGCCGTCGTGGCCGTGTGCGTGGGCATGCTGTGTGGCGTGGGCATGCCCGTTGGCGGCCGCAGGCTCGGCGTGGAACGCGTGGCCGTCCGGGACCGGCCCATTGCCGACGTCCAGACCAAGCCGCTGCCGGCGCTCGCCGCGGAGGTCGCTGACCCACTGGATGACGAAGTAGAAGACGGGCGTCAGGAAGATGCCGAAAAGGGTCACGCCGAGCATGCCGCTGAAGACGGCGATGCCCAGCGTCTTGCGCATCTCGGAGCCGGCTCCCACCGAGGTGATCAGCGGCACGACGCCGAGGATGAAGGCCATCGAGGTCATGATGATTGGCCGTAGCCGCAGCTCGCAGGCGTCGAGCGTGGCCTCCAGCCGGGGCGCTCCGAACTCGCGCCGCTTCTTGGCAAACTCGACGATCAGGATCGCGTTCTTGCAGGCCAGGCCCACCAGCACGATGAAGCCGACCTGTGTGAAGATATTGATGTCCATGCGGGCGGCGTTCACGCCGACGGTCGAGCAGAGCAAGCACATGGGCACGACGAGGATGACCGCCAGCGGCAGCGACCAGCTCTCGAACTGAGCGGCCAGCACCAGGAAGACGAGGACCACCGCCAGGGTGAAGGCGTACATTGCCGTGCTGCCGGTCTGCAATTGCAGGAGGGCGAGCTCGGTCCAGACCGTACGCATTGACTGTGGCAGTTCCTTGGCGACGACCCCCTCCATGATCTTGAGTGCCTGGCCGGAGCTGGTTCCGGGCGCGGTGTTCAGGTTCACCGTGGCCGAGGGATAGAGGTTATAGCGGATGATCATGACTGGCCCGCTGACGTCGCGGATCTGGGCCAGCGTGCCGAGCGGTACCATGCCACCCCGCTCGCCCCGCACCCGCAGTCCGGCCAGGTCCTCGATCTGCCTGCGGAAATCGGCATCGCCCTGCACGTTGACCTGCCAGGTGCGGCCGAAGCGGTTGAAGTCATTGACGTAGAGCGAGCCAAGGTACACCTGGAGCGTGTTGAACAGCTCGGCGATGGAGACGCCCAGCAGCTTGGCCTTCTCGCGGTCGATGTCCAGGTAGAGCCAGGGTGTGTTTGCCCGGAAGCTGGTGAACAGCCCCTGGAGTCGGGAATCGGCGTTGCCGGAGGCGACGACGTTGTTGGCCACCGTCTCGAGCTCCCTCGTGCCCAGATCGCCTCGATCCTCGATGACGATCTTGAAGCCGCCGGCGGTCCCCAGGCCGTCCACCGGAGGCGCCTCGAAGACGTTGACCAGACCGTCCTGGATCTCGTTCTGAAGCGCCGCCTGGACCTGTCCCGCTACCACCGGGCCGGTCAGGCCTTTCTCTGCCCTGGCGTGAAAGTCGTCGAGCATGACGTACATGGCGCCGAAGTTCGGCGCGTTGGCGTTCATCAGGATCGACTGGCCGGCGATTGACAGGGTGTGCGTGACGCCGGGCATCTTGTCGGCGACGGCCTCGACGTGCCGCATCACCGTCTTCGTGCGATCGAGCGACGACGAGTCGGGAAGCTGGACGTTGACCAGCAGGTAACCCTTGTCCTGGGCGGGGATGAAGCCCGTGGGGGTGCGCGTGAAGCCCCAGTAGGTCAGGTAGAGCAGACCGCCGTAGATCACCAGGACCACCAGGCCAACGCGAAGCAAGCCTTTGACGATGCGGGTGTAGATGCCGGTCGCGGCGTCGAAGCCGCGGTTGAACTGGTAGAAGCACCAGCCCATGACCGCGTTCAGGGGCCGGCTCACGAGCCAGCCGACTAGCCCGCCAAGCACCGCACCGGCGGCCGAGAAGACATGGTTCAGCGTCACGTAAGAGGGCAAGGCCGCGCAGGGCCTCGACGCGTTCGGGAAGGATGTGTTCGCCCCAGGTGCCTAGGTAGGGCGCCGGCGCTGTGGCGCCGGCCCAGCAGCCAATGGCCACGAAGGCCAGCCGCGGCAGGGCCTGGTACACGCCCTTCTGCCGGGGCCGCAGCAGCAGGGCCGAAAGCGCGGGGCTCAGGGTCAGCGAGTTGAACGCGGAGATCACCGTCGATGTCGCGATCGTGAGCGCGAACTGGCGGTAAAACTGGCCCACGATCCCCGTGATGAAGGCACAGGGGAGGAACACGGCCGTGAGCACCAGCCCCACCGCGATCACCGGCGCGGAGACCTGGTCCATGGCCTTGATGGTGGCCTCGCGCGGTTTCAGCCCCGCCTCGATATGGTGTTCGACGGCCTCCACCACCACGATGGCGTCGTCCACCACGATGCCGATGGCCAGCACCAGGCCGAAGAGCGTCAGGTTGTTGAGCGAGAATCCGAGCGCCGCCATGACGGCGAAGGTGCCGATGATGGCCACCGGCACGGCGATGAGCGGAATCAGCGCCGAACGCCAGTTCTGGAGGAAGAGCAGGACGACGATGGCCACCAGCACGACGGCGTCCTGCAACGTCTTGAACACCTCGGCGACCGACTCGGTGATGAACGGCGTGGTGTCATAGACGATGGCGTAATCCACGCCCTCGGGGAACCGTTCCTTGAGCTCCTCCATCTTCTGGCGGACCAGCTTGGCGGTCTCCAGGGCGTTGGATCCTGGCCGTTGATAAACCGACAGGGCGACGGTCTGGCGGCCGTCGAGCGTGCATTCCTGGTCGTAGCCCTGCGCGCCCAGCTCCACCCGGCCCACGTCGCGGAGCCGGACGACGCCGCCCAGGTTGTCGGTCTTGAGGATCATCTCGGAGAACTGTTCGGTGTCGCTGAGCCGCCCGAGCGTGGTGATGGTGAACTGGAAGGCTTGCCCGGTGGAGACCGGCGGCTGGCCAAGCTGGCCGGCGGCCACCTGGATGTTCTGCTGCTGGATGGCGTTGACCACATCCGATGAGGTGAGGTTGCGGAACGTCATCTTCTGCGGGTCCAGCCAGACCCGCATGCTGTAATTGCGCTGGCCGATGTAGGTGATGTCGCCCACGCCGTCAAGCCGGGCCAGCTCGTCACGGAGCTGGATGGTGGCGTAGTTGCTGAGGTAAAGGTTGTCCTTGGAGCCGTCGGGAGAGAAGACGTTGATGATCATGAGGATGCTGGGCGACTTCTTCTTCACCGCGACGCCGCGCCGCTTGACCAGGTCCGGGAGGATCGGCTCGGCCAGCGATTCGCGGTTCTGCACCAGCACCTGGGCCATGTTCAGGTCGACGCCCGGCTTGAAGGTGACGGTCAGGATGTAGGTGCCGTCATTGGTACACTGCGACGACATGTACATCATGTTCTCGACGCCGTTGACCTGCTGCTCGATGGGCGCGGCGACGGTATCGGCGACGACCTGGGCGTTCGCCCCGGGATAGTAGGCCGAGACCTCCACGGTCGGGGGCGTGATCTCGGGATACTGCGCCACCGAGAGCGTGAAGAGGGTGATGCCTCCCGCCAGCGTGATCATGATCGACAGGACCGAGGCGAAGATCGGGCGGTCGATGAAGAAGCGCGAGAACACGGCGAGTCCTCACAGAGTGAGTGATCGAAGAGTTACAGCTCTTCGTTCTTGTTGGGTTTGGCGAGTCTTGTCGACGCCCGGCGGGTGCTGAAGCGGAAGAGCTCACGCAGGAGAACCACGGGCAGCAGGATCGCCAGCAGGATCTTCCCGACCCGCCGCACCCTGGGGTTGCTGAAGATATGGGATTCGGCAACCGAATCGATGACGTAAAAAAAGACCGGGGTGAGCATGACTCCGAAGAAGGTCACGCCGATCATGCCGCTGAAGACGGCCACTCCCAGCGACTGCCGCATCTCGGCCCCTGCTCCGTGGGCGTACAGCAGGGGCATGACACCCAGGACGAAGGCCATCGAGGTCATGATGATCGGCCGCAGCCGCAGCCGGCAGGCCTCCAGAGTGGCCTCGCGGATCGGGTAACCGCGGTGGCGGATGAGCTTGGCGAACTGGACAATGAGGATCGAATTCTTGCTGGCCAGTCCCACCAGCACCACCAGGCCGATCTGGGTGAAGATATTGATATCGAGGCTGGTGTTGTTGGCGCCGAGCCATTTGGCGTTGGTCACGCCGAACAGGGCGCTGAGCATACACAGGGGCACTGACAGAATCACCGCCAGCGGCATGGCCCAGCTCTCGAACTGGGCGGCCAGCACCAGGAAGACCATCACGATCGAGAAGCCGAAGACGATGATCGCCGTGTTGCCGGCCAGCAGCTCGAGGTAAGCCATCTCGGTCCACTCGTAGCTCATGGACTGGGGAAGCTCGGTGTTGGAGAGCTGTTCCATGGCGTGGATCGCGCTGCCGGAGCTGACACCCGGCGCCGCCATGCCGTTGATGGACGCCGCCGGATACATGTTGTAGCGGGTGAGTACGAGCGGCCCGTTGATCTCCCGCACCGAGGCCACTGCGCCAAGGGGCACCATCGTGCCGCGGTTGTTGCGCACCTGCAAACGGCTGATGTCGTCCTTCTGGTCGCGGTACTTGGGCATGGCCTGGACGATTACCTGCCAGGTGCGGCCGAAGCGATTGAAGTCGTTCACGTAGAGCGAGCCGAGATAGGCTTGCAGTGTCATGAACACATCCTGAAGCTGCACCCCCTTGAGCATGCAGGCCGTGCGGTCGACGTCAAGGTAGACCTGGGGAATGTTGGCCCGGAAGACGGACGCCAGCCCCATGACGGCCGATTGCGGGCCGGGTGCCGGCGGCTTTCCCGGCTGGGGTGGCGTGCGCACGATCCGGGCACCATTCACGTCGATGCCCTCGTTCGCCTTGCGGACGAGGTTCTCCACCTCTTTCTGGAGCACCGGGGCACCGAGGTCGCCGCGGTCCTCCATCATGACCATCCAGCCGCCGGCCCGCCCGACCCCGCGCAACGGGGGAGGGCCGAAGAGCGCGATGTTGGCCTCGGGAATGAGCTTGCCGAGTTGCCCGCGGAGCTTGTTCAGGATGACCTCGTAGTAGACGTCGGGCACGTCCTTCTTCTCTTTCAAGCCCAGCTGCTTCCGCAGCCAGTTCTCGGCTTTGAAGAACGCTCCGCCGGGCGCGGGCCGCTCCTTGAACTCCTTGAGAGTCACGAACATGGTGCCGAAGTTCGACCCGAAGGCGTTCAGCAAGAGCGACTGTCCGGCAATGCCCACAGTGGCCGAAACGCCATCGGTCCGCACCGCGATTTCGTTGATCTGCCGGATGACCCGCTGGGTGCGCTCCAGCGAGGCCGAGTCTGGGAGCTGGATATTGACCAGGATGTAGCCCATGTCCTGCGAGGGGATGAACCCGCGCGGGGTGCTGCTGAACTTCTGCCCGGTGAGGAACAGCAGGCCCACGTAAACCAGGAACACCAGCACGAACACGCGAAGCATGCCGCTGATCACGCGGGTGTAGAGCCCGGCCGTGGCCGCGAACCCGAGGTTGAAGAGGTCAAACAACTTGCCGAGCAGCCAGTTGCAGGTCTTGCTCAGCAGCCAGCCGACAAGGCCGCCGATCAGGCCCCCCACAATCCCGGCGGCGACCGCGGGCGTGAGTGCGGACTCGCCGTTCACCTCCGGCAGAATGCTGGCCGTGACAGTGCGGCTCATGAGCCCGGAATGTTGCATGTAGGGCAGGACATATGGACCGATCCAGACATACCCCAGCCATGCCCCCAGCGCCGCAAATGCCAGCCGCGGCAGGGCATGGTGCTCGCCCGGCTGGCGCGGCGCAATAGCAGGGCCGCCAGCGCCGGGCTGAGGGTGAGCGAGTTGATGGTGGAGAGGACCGTCGAGGAGGCGATCGTGAGCGCGAACTGGCGGAAGAACTGGCCAGTGATTCCCGAGATGAACGCGCATGGCACGAACACGGCCGTGAGCACCAGCCCCACCGCGATCACCGGCGCGGAGACCTCGCTCATGGCCTGGAGCGTCGCTTCCTTGGGCGCCATACCGCGCTCGATGTGATGCTCGACGGCCTCCACCACCACGATGGCGTCGTCCACCACGATGCCGATGGCCAGCACCAGGCCGAATAGCGTGAGGTTGTTGAGGGAGAAGCCGAACGCCGCCATGACGGCGAAGGTGCCGATAATGGCCACCGGCACGGCGATGAGCGGAATCAGCGCCGAGCGCCAGTTCTGGAGGAAGAGCAGCACCACGAGCGCCACGAGCATCACCGAATCGAGCAGCGTCTTGAACACTTCCTGGATCGATTCGCGGATGAACGGAGTGGTGTCGTAGCGGATCATGTAGTCGACGCCCTCGGGGAACTCTTTCTTGAGCTCCTCGATCTTGGCCTTCACCAGGTCCGCCGTCTCCAGGGCGTTGGCGTCAGGAAGCTGGAAGATGGCCAGGTTGGCCACCGGGTAGACATGCAGCTCGCCCTGCTCGTCCAGGACGCCGACGGCGCTGCTCATGTCCTGGTTCTTGGCACCCAGCTCCACGGTGCCGACGTCGCGAATGCGGACCATTCGGCCGTCGCGGGTGGTCTTGATGACGATCTTGTCAAACTGGTCGGCATCGACCAGGCGGCCGAGCGTGCTGATGGTCACCTGCGTGAGCTGGCCGCGGACGATCGGGGACTGGCCCACCGAGCCGGCGGCAACCTGAAGGTTTTGCTCGCGGAGGGCCCGCACCACATCGCCTGCGGTCATGTACCGCTGGGCAAGCTTGTCCGGGTCCAGCCAGATGCGCATGCTGTAGTCGCGCTGGCCGAACATGGTGACGTCGCTGACGCCCGGCAGCCGGGCCATCTCGTCGCGCACCCGCATGTAGGCGTAGTTGCTCAAATAAAGCTGGTCGTAGCGGCCGTTGGGATAATCCGGGGTTTGCGGCGAGTAGAGACCAATGGCAAGCAGGATGTCGGGCGAGCGTTTCTTGGTGGTCACGCCGGTGGCCTTGATCACGTCCGGCAAGAGGGGCACGGCGAGCGAGACCCGGTTCTGGACCAGAACCTGGGCCAGGTTCATGTCGATGCCCTGCTTGAACGTGACTGTCAGCGTGTAGTTGCCGTCGTTGGTGCAGGCCGACGACATGTACATCATGTTCTCGACGCCGTTGACCTGCTGTTCGATGGGTGCAGCCACCGTCTCGGCAACGACCTGCGCGCTGGCACCGGGATACTGGCAAGTGACCGAGACCGTGGGCGGCGCGATCAGGGGGAACATGGCGATCGGCAAGGCCATGAGCGCCAGCCCCCCCGCCAGGGTGATCGCGATGGACAGGACCGAGGCGAAGATCGGCCGTTCAATGAAGAAGCGCGTGAACACAGGTGAGTGCTCTTGATCAGATCCCGGGAAGCCTTCTCATCATCTGCCGCGGTGGGTACCAGATCCGGAGCCACTGTTCAGCGCCGGGGTGACACGTCCAGAGGCCGGCGAGTGGCCCTTCGACTCGGCAGCCGGCCCGGCGCCCTGACCGGCCCTGGCCGGAGGGGCGGCCGGCTTGTCGCCGGCCAGAGATTTCTCGCCGTTGCCCGCCGGTTTCTCCACGACCGAGCCGGGGGCGGGGGCGGGGCTGGTGCGCGGCCTGGTCGGGTCCGCCGCGTCGCGATCCGCATTGAACGCTCGGGCGGCGACCAGGAACGGCTTCTTGGTGATCGGGTCCTCGCCAAGACGGATCTTCTGCATGCCCAGGACGACGACCAGGTCTCCTTCCTTGACGCCCTTGTGGATCTCACGGAAGCCGTCGCGGAGCACGCCCGGCACGCCCACATCAACAGCCTCCGGCCGGTACCCCGGGATCGGCTCGCCCTTGGGATTGAGCAGCCTCTTGCCCGGGCTCTCTTCCAGATAGTAGGGCTCACCCTGATCGTCCTTGGCCCGCAGCACGATGACTTTCTTGAGACCCTGGTCGGACTGCAAGGCCTGCTCACGGACCATGAGCGCGGGGTGCGCCTCACCGATCGGCAGCCGCGCCTTGACGAACAGTCCGGGGGAGATCAGTCCGCTCGAATTGGCCAGCTTGGCCCGGAACCGCAATGTGCCGGTGTCCACGTCCACGCGGTTGTCGGTGAAGTCGACCATCCCCTGGTGCGGGAAGACATTGTTCCCGTCGACGTCCTTCTCGTCCGAAAGGCCGATGAGCAGGGGGACTTCCTTTTCCGACCTCGCCTTCACCTTCCCATCCTGGATGAGCCGGCGGATGCGCAGCATGGCCTGCTCGTGAACGTCGAAGTAGACGTAGAGCGGGTCCTGGCTGACGATCGTGGTGAGCATGGTGTCGTCAGCCTTGACCAGGTTGCCCGGGTCGACCATACGGCGGCTGAGCCGGCCGGTCACGCCTTCGGGCAGGTCCACCGTGACGTCGGTCCAGTCCAGATCAAGCTGGGCGAGGTCCACATTGGCCTTGGCCGTGCTCAGAGCCGCCTGCGCTTCCGCGTGGTCGAAGGCATAGCGGTCGTATTCCTCGCGGCTGATCGAGCGGCCCTGTTCGAAGAGCACCTTGGCGCGGCGGTACTCGTTGTTCAGGCGCTGGGAGTGCGCCTCGGCCTGTTCGAGCATGGCCTTGGCCCGGTCGAGCGTGGCCTGGAAGGGGCGGGGATCGATCTTGAACAGCAGGTCGCCTTTATGGACCTCCTGGCCATCCAAGAAGTAAACGCGCTTGAGGTATCCCGACACCCGCGCCCGCACACTCACCGTATAGATGGCATCGGTCCGGCCGGGAAAGTCCTCGTAGTCGGTCACGACCCGGGTGATCGGCAAGTCATAGACGACCTCGGTAACCGGCGTCGGCGGCCGGGCGGTCTGGGAGTTGGCCTGCCCGCAACCGGCGGCCACAGCCGCGCCAGCGGCCAGGATCAGCCCTGCACAAAGGCGGCGAATCATGAAAATCCAGCCTCCATCGATCGAAGAATGAGTACCGCGTTTGATCAGAGGTTCACAATCTGGGTGGATTGCGGCGATGTTACGGCGTGGATGCCGTTGCTCTCGTGGGCAGGATCCCGGCGCGCCACGCTTCTGCGGGCCTGCTCCTGGGGGGTGAGGATGCCGCGGAAGACGATGTCGAGGATCTCCTCGGCCTGCTCGTCCACGGGCTTCGCCTGGCCGATGAAGTAATTCGTGAACATGGTGCCGTAGATCAAGTTGCCGACCACGTTGGTGATCTGCTCGGCCGGCATTTCGCGCACCCGGCCCTCGGCGATCAACTGCGTGTAAAGCACACGCCAGCGCACCACGTTCACTTCCCGATGCTCGAAGTAAGTCGGCCGCTTGCGGTCCTTGAACTGCGCCCGCTCCTGGATGAGCAGCTCCACATACTCGGGATGCTCCGCGAAGAACCTGAGGAACGCCTGGATGGCACGCGCGACCTGCTCGAGCCCATCATCGACCCCGGCGATGTTGTCCAGGATCGACTCCTGCATCTTCCGCATCACCCGATCCGCCGCGGCCAGGAAAAGTTCGCGTTTGCTTTTGAAATGGCGGTAGATCGTCCCCTTGCCAACCTTGAGACGGTCGGCCAGGGCCTGGGTCATCGCGTCCGAGAAACCGTGCTCGGCGAACAGTGCCGTCGCCGTGGCCAGGATCTCCTCGCACCGCGCGGACATCTCCTCGTCCGAACAGCAGCGCTTCGTCTTCTTCTCACCGATATCTTGCATGCGTGGACGTCTCCGCCTCCTGACTGACCGGTCAGTCCACATTGTAAACGGGCACTTCGGGGTGTCAACGAGGAAATCCGGATTGCTGAAGAACATCGGGATCTGCCATCATGGACGATCGGGCAGGTTGCCGGGCTTGCCCTTGCCCCGCCCGTAGCGAACGAGCGTCAGACCCTGCCCTGCCTTCAAGACACACCGCGGCGCCTGCCACATGAACAGCCAGCCGGAAGTTCGGATCGCTGATGTGAACGTCCCGGAAGATGGCAGGTCCGCGCCAGCGAGACTGTTCACGGTTCCAGGAACCCTGGCCCTGGTGCTGAGTCTGGTTTTGACCGGCTCTGCTCGAGCCGGCGACTCCGCGGCTGCCGACCGCGCCGCCATGGATTTCTTCGAGACCGCGGTGCGGCCCGTGCTCGTCCAGTCGTGCCAGAAATGCCACGGCCCGGACAAGAGCTCATCGGGGCTGCGGCTGGACAGCCGAGAAGCCATCCTGAAGGGAGGGGCATCCGGGCCGGCCATCGTTCCGGGGCAACCTGGCGCCAGCCTGCTCGTCCAGGCCGTTGCTCACAGCCACGAGGAGCTGAAGATGCCCCCGCGTGGCAAGCTGCCCGACGCTCAGGTGGCCGCACTGCGGCGCTGGGTCGAGCTGGGTGCTCCGTGGGCCGCGCGCCCGGCTGGCGCGCATGCCGTTGCAACCGCGGGCACGCCTGATCCGGCAACCCGGCACTGGGCCTTCACGCCGGTCCGGCCCTTGAGCCCGCCGGAGGTCAAGAACTCTGCCTGGGTCCGTACACCGGTGGATGCCTTCGTCCTGGCACGGCTGGAACGGGAGGGGCTCGAGCCCTCGCCGCCGTCGGACCGCCGCACGCTGCTGCGCCGGGCCACGCTCGATCTCCTGGGCATCCCGCCAACCGCGGCCGAGATCGACACGTTCGTGAACGATCCCCACCCCGATGCCTTCGCACGGGTGGTCGACCGGCTGCTGGCCTCGCCGCTCTATGGCGAACGCTGGGGACGGCACTGGCTGGACGTGGCACGCTACGCCGACACCAAGGGCTACGTCTTCCAGGAAGAGCGCAAGTATCCCTTCAGCTACACCTATCGCGACTACGTGATCCGGTCCTTCAACGCCGACCTGCCGTACGACCGCTTCCTGATCCAGCAGCTTGCCGCCGATCAGCTCGACCTGCATGGCGACCCGAGACCGCTGGCGGCCATGGGGTTTCTCACGGTCGGCCGGCGCTTCCTGAACGATCGGAACGAGATCATCGACGACCGCATCGACGTCGTTGGCCGCGGACTGATGGGCCTGACGATCGGCTGCGCCCGCTGCCACGACCACAAGTACGACCCGATCCCCGCCGAGGACTACTACGCTCTGTACGGCGTCTTTGCCAGTTGCCTGGAACCTGACGACCTGCCCCGGCTGGATCGTCCCGGCGAAACGCCAGATCCTCAAGCCGAGGCCCACAAGGGCGAGCTGGACAAGGCACGAAAGGAGCGAGACCAGTACCTGAGCGACCGTCGCGCTCAGTTATTCAAGTTCCTCCAGGCTCGCTACTCGACTTACCTCAAAGCCGCGTACGACCTCCAGCTTGACCCCCGCAGTTCCCGACTGGACGAGCGCGCCCGGGCCGAGCAGATCGATCCCCAGCGGCTTCGTGCCGCCATCCTGCTCTGGAAGCGCGGGCTTGGCATGATTCAGCCGGACCATCCCTTCGTTGGACCGCTCAAGGCACTGGGCGACGTGCCGTCCGGCCAGTTTGCGTCCAGGGCTGCCGACCTGCTCACGCGGCAACCGTCCCCGCTTCATCCGCTTCTCGCTCGGGCCCTGCGCGAGCCGCTGCCGAAGAGCCTGGATGAACTCGTGGATCGCTACGTCGGAGTGCTGAGCAACCAGGAGAAGCGTGCGGGCAAGGAGCCGTCCCCCCTGGCGTCCGCAGGGGAGTCGCTCCGCCAGGCCCTCTTCGCTCCGGGTGGCGTGCTCGCCACCGCGGCCGAGAACCCACGGCTGGTGCTGTCCGCGGTTCAGCGGAAGCAGTACACCAAACTGGAGAACACGGTCAAGCAGATCGAAGCGAAATCCGCGGGCAAGGCCGGACGCGCGATGGTCCTGGTCGACGCGCCCCAGCCCACGGAGCCGCAAGTCTTCGTGCGCGGCAATCCGGGCCGTCCCGGCAAGGCCGTCCCTCGCCAGTTCCTCCGGTTGCTCGCGGGCCCGAACCGCCAGCCGTTCCGCAAGGGGAGCGGGCGGATGGAGCTGGCGCAGGCCGTCGCCGATCCGGCCAACCCGCTCACCGCAAGGGTGCTGGTCAACCGCGTCTGGCACTGGCATTTCGGCCAGGGACTCGTGACCACGCCCAGCGACTTCGGCCTGCGCAGCGACCCGCCGTCACATCCCGAGTTGCTCGACCACCTGGCGCGCCTGTTCATCGACGAGGGCTGGTCGATCAAGGCACTGCACCGGCGGATCATGCTCTCGAGCACCTACCAGCAGGCCAGCGACCCCCGGCCCGAGTGCCTTGCCCGCGACCCTCAGAACCGCTGGGTCTGGCGCTACAACCGCCAGCGGCTCGACCTCGAGACGCTGCGTGACTCTGTGCTGGCCGTCGCCGGCGCCTCGATACGGCCATGGGCGGGCCGCCGGTCGTGCTCATGGAGCCGCCCTTCCCCCCGCGGCGCACGATTTACGGCTTCATCGACCGCCAGAACCTGGACGGCGTCTACCGCACCTTTGATTTCGCCGTGCCCGACGCCACCAGCTCCAGGCGGTTCATCACCACCGTGCCCCAGCAGGCGCTCTTCCTGATGAACAGCCCATTCATCCAGCAACAGGCCGGCACGCTGGCCGCGGACGTCGAGCACGAGGCGAACGCCGGCGCCAGCGCAAACATAAGCTCAGGCGTCAATCCGGCCGCCGGCCGCGTGGCTCTGCTCTATCGGCGCGTCCTGGGGCGTTCGCCTCAACCCTCCGAGCTGGAGCTCGGGACTGCGTTTCTGGAGCATGCGGACGCTCCGGCCGGTTCCCTCTCGCCCGTGGCCCAGCTCGCGCAGGTGCTCATGCTCACCAACGAGTTCCTGTTCGTCGATTGATGCAAGAATAAGGGAGGCCCGCGCCATGTCGCACCCGGACTTTTCGCTGCAAGACGCGGTGTGCACCCGCCGCGAGTTGCTTTGCCGCTCGGGAACCGGCTTCGGCGCCATGGCCCTGGGCAGCCTGCTGGCCGAGTCGGGCAAGCCTGTCAGGGCGGCCGCGGCCGATCGGCAGACCGCCGCGGTGGTTCCCTCGGCTGCCGGACCGGTGAACCCGCTGTCGCCCAAGAGCCCGCCCCTGCAAGCCCGTGCCCGGCGCGTCGTCCACCTGTTCATGAATGGCGGGCCGTCGCACGTCGATACGTTCGACCGCAAGCCCATGCTCGAGAAGTATCACGGCAAGGCGGTCGGCACTCACTTGCCCACCGAGCGCAAGACGGGCGCCGCGTTCCGCTCCCCCTACCGCTTCCGCAGGTACGGGCAGAGCGGCATCGAGGTCTCCGAGATCTTCGCCCGCACGGCCGAGATGATTGACGAGATCTGCGTCGTGCGCTCGATGCACGCCGATGTGCCCAACCACGAACCCTCGCTCATGCTCATGAACTGCGGCGAGGCCCGCCAGGCCCGGCCCAGCCTGGGCTCGTGGGTGCTCTACGGCCTGGGAACCGAGAACCAGAACCTGCCAGGGTTCCTGGTCATGTGCCCCAACGGCTATCCCATTGCCGAGTCGCAGAACTGGCAGTCCGGTTTCCTGCCGGGTATCTACCAGGGGACGTACCTCGACAGCAAGTACACGGACATCGAAAAACTGATCGCGCACATCCGCAACCGCGGAGTAAGTCCCAGAACCCAGCGCGCACAGCTCGACCTGCTGGCCGAGCTGAACCGCCGGCACCTGGACCAGCACGGTCACGAGTCCGAGCTGGAGGCGCGCATCCAGTCGTTCGAGCTGGCCTACCGCATGCAATCCGACGCCGCCGAAGCGTTTGACGTCAGCCAGGAGCCGGAGAGCATCCGGGCGATGTACGGCCCCGGCGTCCACGCCCGCCAGCTTCTGGCCACGCGCCGGCTGCTCGAACGCGGGGTCCGTTTCGTCCAGCTCTGGCACGGCGAGGGCCAGCCCTGGGACCATCACGACGACCTGGAGGCCGGCCATCGCAAGCTCGGTCGCGAGTGCGACCAGGCCATCGGAGCGTTTCTGAAGGACCTGAAACAGCGCGGAATGCTCGAGGACACGCTGGTGGTCTGGGGCGGCGAGTTCGGCCGCACGCCGACCGTCGAGCTGCCCACGCCCGGCTCGAACCAGGGCAAGATGAATGGCCGGGACCACAACCATTACGGCTTCACCATGTGGATGGCCGGCGGTGGCGTCAAGGGCGGTCACATCCACGGCGCCACCGACGAGCTGGGATTCAAGGCCGTCGAGAAGCCGGTCCACGTCCACGACCTGCACGCCACGATCCTTCACCTCCTGGGCTTCAACCACGAGCAGTTCACCTTCCGCTACGCCGGCCGCGATTACCGCCTGACCGACGTGCATGGCAAGGTGGTCCACGAAATCGTGGCGTAGCCTCCTTTCCCTGGGGCCAGGCCGGCGCCGTCCGCGTGCCTCGCCAGCGCGCGGCACTGCCCCGGCCGCGATCGCTCAGGATCGCTCGAGCGTCAGGAAGTTGTTTTCAAGCCAGCGACCCTGGAATCCGAACCGGTGCGCGGCGGTCATCAGGTCTACTTCGGTGGCGTGCCAGCGGGGATCGGCGGCGACCCAGGCGAGGCCGCGTGCGTGGGTGAGCACCTGGCCCCCGGCGTCTGGCCCAGCGGTCGTTTTCCAGGATCCTGGCGTGATGAAAGCGGCAGCAGGCGAAGCTGGTGGGGTTGTTGTCGATGATCCAGGCATAGCCGGGCTCCAGGGTGCGGACGAGGTCCGTGCCGTGCTTATCGACCGGCACAGTTGATGGAGCCGCAAGGCCAGGCTGGAGTTGCCGATACCGACGTGCAGCAGCCTGACCTCAGCCATTCGGTGCACCTGCTGTTCCCTGTGGTGCTCGATCGCGAACGGATCGGCGCTCGTGCGGCTCACCGCGAAGCGAATGGCCTGCTCATCGGTGAGCCCTTGCCCCGGATCATCCAGCTCGCCGCAATAGTCCAGGTCGGCCCAGCACGACAAATATGCCGTGCCGGAACCCCGGGACGCGGCTTTCGTGGCGGCTTCTCCTCGTGGGGGCGTTTGCCGATTCAGCGAACAAAGGTCGCACGCAGCCGGCGTGCCGGCGGCTCCGGAAAGCGAAGGCCCTCAGTCCGCCCCGCCGACGACCGCGCTGCCATGAAGTACGCAGTCCTCGAACATGAGGGCGGAGGCGTGCGTCGCAGGGACGAGATCGCTGCGGAATTCTTGGCCGACGCCCACTGCCGGGGTCTCTTGCCAGGGGGCGGATTCCAGCGCCTTCAAGAATGCGTCCACCGCTCCCGCCGGGGGTTGCTGGGAATCTTCTCCCTCCTCGAGAGCGTCCATGACCAGGCCCGAGAGCAACCGGTCCCAGGTCTTGCGGCAGGTCGACGGCTTGTCGAACAGATCGATCGCCACGACCTTCGGCCCGATCGCGACGGCCAGGCCGGTCGCTCCCTCGACATAGCCGAGCCGCTCCTGGTACTCCTTGAGCCGGCCGGAGTGGCTCACGTACATGTCCTCCATGGCGTCGGTCTCGGAGCTTGACCCGAGCGCGCTCGATCTTGCGCTGGATCTCGCGCCACACGGATTGCTGATCGGAAGTGTGCCCGTGCCCTTCGCGCAGCGACCGGCTGACCGACCCCTTGAGCTGTTGCCTCAATTTGGGCGAGGAGTAGCTCGAGCTGGAACTGAACTGCGGCGAGAGGGACCGCCAGCGTCCTCGCTCGACGCAGCTCACCGGGATCGTGATCGTGGCCCCGCCCGCGATCAGCACCGAGGTGTTCAGGACGCGGTTCTGCTTGGCCCCTTTGAGCTGTTCTCCCTCCAGGAAGAGGACCCGCCGATCGCCCCGGTTGTGAACGCGGAGTGTGGGCACCGAGCCCGACTCGCTGACCTCCTCGACCGTCACGGTCCCGTCAGAAACCGCCTCGTCAGCAAGCATGTAATCGACGGGGGTGTCGGCCGTCCCCTCGGCAAAGATCGGGAACAGCGTCAGGTGTTCGTGGTGAATGGGATCACCCACGCGAATCCGTGGGAAATGGGGCAAGGCACTCATTTCGTGTCTCCTGCGCGGCGATGAGTGGAACGTGCGGTGCTGCCGTCCAGCGGGCTGGACGGGGCCAGATATCATTCTAACATCAGTGGCGGGAAAGATACCTCCATCAGCAGATTCATGGAGAACGCTGGCTTCTACCGCCGGGCCGACCCGGGGATTACGATGGGCGCAGGCGTTGAAGCTCCCTCACTTCCGCGGCCATGGCGGCCACGGGCGGTGCGTACCCGTAGCCGCGACGGGGATTCTGGCATCATGACCACGCTCCGGATCGGACTCTTCGGGATCGGCCTGGATGCTTACTGGCCGCAATTCGCCGGCCTGAAGGAGCGTCTCCAGGGATACCTGGAACGAGTCGAGCAAAAGCTCAGGCGGTCCGGAGCCGAGGTTGTGAACGTGGGTCTGGTCGATTCCCCGCCGAAGGCCCTTGAAGCCGGCCACGCCTTTCGCCGGGCCGATGTCGACCTGATCTTCCTGCACATCACCACCTATGCCCTGTCCTCCACGGTGCTGCCGGTCGTGCGCCGCGCCAGGGTGCCGGTCATCCTCCTGAACCTTCAGCCTGCCCCGGCGATCAACTACGCGGAATTCAACGCCCTGGGCGACCGCACGCGCATGACCGGCGAGTGGCTCGCCTACTGCGCGGCCTGCCCCGCTCCGGAGATCGCCAGCGTGTTCCAGAGAGCGCGGATTCCGTTCCACCAGGTGACCGGCACGCTCGACGATGATCCCGCCTGCTGGAATGAGGTGAACTCCTGGATTGATGCGGCACGCGTGGCTCACGTCATGGAGCACAACCGGCTCGGCGTGATGGGCCATTACTACGGCGGCATGCTCGACGTTTACTCCGACCTGACGGTCCACTGCGCTCAGCTCGGTGGGCACGTGGAGATGCTCGAGGTGGACGAGCTGGCCAGCCTGCGGACCGCGGTCAGCCAGCCCGAGATCCATGAGCGCGTGGCCCTGTTCCGCGAGGCCTTCGACGTGCAGCCCGATTGCCCGGCCACCGAGCTGGAACGCGCGGCTCGAACCTCGCTGGCGCTCGACCGGCTGGTGACACGGCACGAGCTTGGCTCGCTGGCCTACTACTACATGGGAGCGGGCAACCCCGAAAACGAGGACGCAATCAGCTCCATCATCCTGGGCACCTCGCTCCTGACCGCACGAGGCATCCCCGCGGCGGGAGAGCTCGAGATCAAGAACGTGCAGGCGATGAAGATCCTTGACACGTTCGGAGCGGGCGGCTCGTTCACCGAGTACTACGCCCTGGACTATCGCGACGACGTGGTGCTGATGGGGCACGACGGTCCGGGGCATATCGCCATCGCCGAGGGGAAGACCAGGGTCCGGCCGCTTCAGGTATACCACGGCAAGGTCGGCCGGGGGCTCTCCGTGGAGATGTCGGTACGGCACGGGCCGGTCACGCTGCTCTCGGTGGTCCAGGCCGCTGACGGCCGGCTTGAGCTGCTGACGGCCGAGGGCGAATCGGTCTCCGGCCCCATCCTCAAGATCGGCAACACCAACAGCCGCTACCGCTTCTCTCTGGGCGCACGGCGGTTTGTCGAGTCATGGAACGCGGCCGGCCCCGCGCACCACTGCGCCGTGGGTGTCGGCCACCTGGCCTCGAAGCTCGAAAAGCTGGGGAACCTGCTGGGCCTGAGGACCACCCGCGTGTGCTGATTGAACCTGTTTCCTTCACCAGCGGCCTTGATTTCAGCTCGCGCGGGGTCACTCGGTGTCGATCAGCCGATGGCGGGTTCCACTCGCTTGACGGACCGCCCCTGCGGGCTCAGAATCGGGCCTCGTCGCATGGACCATCGCGCGCCGGAGAAAGTGCCTCGATGACGCGCGATCGAGTCGTAGTTCCGGAGATGTGCTATGCGAAAAAGCCTCATCACCAGAGCCCGGAGCTACGTCAGGCGTAGGGAAACAGATATTCGACTGGCGGCCGCCTACTCGCGGGCGGCTGCGACGGCCGCGATTCGCACCATTGATCCGACCAATCCCGACACCTGGGAATTTGCCGGTTTCAGCCAGCACGGCGAAGACGGCATCCTCGACTACCTGTGCTCGCAGATGGTGTCGCGGAATCGTTTCTTCATGGAGATCGGCTCGGCGGACGGGCTGGAAAACTGTAGTGCGTGGCTTGCGCACGCACGGGGGTACGCGGGGGTGATGGTCGAGGGCAACCCGGTGCTGAGCGACCGCTGCCGGCAGTCCCTGGAAGGCCGAGTCTGGAATGTGCACCCCATCCATTTGATGGTCGATGCCGAGAATGTGGCGAGCCTCATGAAAATGTGCCCCTACGAAGACCCGGACGTCTTCGTCCTGGACATCGACGGCATCGATTACTATGTGATGAAGCAGGTCATCGAGATGGGCTTCCGCCCGAAGGCAATCATTGTCGAATACAACAGTGCATTCGGTCCCGAGCGGGCCGTCACGGTCCCTTACAAAAAAGATTTCCTCCGTTTCGGCGAGCACCCTACCTGGCTCTTCTACGGCGTGTCCGTCGCGGGCTGGCGTGCCTTGCTGGAGCCGTACGGGTACAGCTTCGTGACTGTGGACAGCAGCGGCACCAACGCGGTGTTCCTGGACCCGAAGGCTTTCCCTGGCGGTTTCGCCACGGGCATTCGCGGCACGGCGTTCCGAGAGAACATCGGTGACTTCAACATCACCACTCGTCCCTTCCCCGACGCCGCAGGCGACCTCGTCCTTCCGCGCCGGAACTGGATGACCCAGATGGAAAGGCTTGCAGACGCGGATTTCGTTGATATCATTGTCGGGACCACAGGTGTGCCGTAGCATAGGCGACCGCTGGAACATGCCCGCGCGGTCAGCTGGGGAGTATTTTGCAGGGGTACTACTTTCATGACACGCGGACCACTCCTGGCGCTTGCCAGCGCCTTGCTTCTTGCTCCCGCGCAGGCCGTTCGCAGCCCCGATGAAGCGCCCGCCACGCTCGATGGCACCTGGCGGCCGTCCGCCGCGGAACTGGCGGGGAAGGCGTTCCCGGAGGAGGTTCGCGCCTCGATCAAGCTCGTGATCAAGGGCGACCAGTATACCGTCACCGTGGGGGAGCAGCTCGACCGGGGAACCTGCAAGCTCGACCCGTCGGCGAAGCCCAAGTCACTCGACATCACCGGCACGGACGGCCCGAACAAGGGCAAGACCATCCTGGCGATCTACGAGCGCGACGGCGACGCCTTGCGCGTCTGCTACGACCTCAGCGGCAAGGGTCGCCCCAGGGAGTTCCTTTCGAAGCCGGGGAGCCAGCTCTTCCTGGTCACCTACAAGCGCGAGACGCCCTGAGGCGCTCACCGCGCAGGGATCCGTCAGATCGTACCCTGTTGGCGCCGGCGGCTTCGATCAGGGCCTGGCGGCAATCGCTGCGGTCCAGAACTCGACCTCCTCGGGGGACATGGGACCGGAGGGTTGCAGGCGGGCGTCGTGGTATCCCCAGACACCGACGTCCACGAGGTACTGCGAGCGAGAGAGCAGAGTGCCGTAGCAAGCGTGCGTCCGGGGCGCCGGGTTCTCGGTCTCGCGAACCAGTCTCTGAATAAGATCGCCGAGGATCGCGGCCGGCACCTTCGCCCGCTCGTCCGGGTAGATGAAACCGAAGGAGACGAGGTGGGCAAGAAGCACCCGCCAGTGTGGCCCGAACCGGCGCAGCAGCCGTTCCCAGTCCAGCGAGCCACCCAGGCTGCGTATCAGGTGCGCGATATCGGCGCCGTCGAACCGCTCTCGTTCCTGGACATAGGCCTTCGACCAGATCATCTCCTCGGGAGGGCAGAGCCGCACCGGGATGCCGAGGATCTCTCCTGCTGAGGCGTGGGCAAACCACTCTTCATCGACCTCCGCCACGCCGTTGCCCGAGCTGTAAATGATATCGACGAGTGCATCCTCGCCGAACGCCTTGGCCAGCCAGTGCGGGAACGAGACCTCGGTGCGATAGCCCGCACCGGCGAGCGCCCGGAGGGTCCGGTCGCGATCGCGCCTGCGCACGAAGACGTCCAGGTCTTTCGTGTGCCGCTCGATCCCCGCGTGCCTGGCCAGCGCGAAGGCGCCTCCGACCAGGTAGGGCAGCCCCGCCTGATTGAGGACCGCCAGGGTGCGGACGTAGAATTCACGCGTCGTCGGGTCCAGTTCCACCGGTGCCAGGTCCATCGCCGAACGGCCCTCGAAATGCTTGCGATCGGTCATCCGGTTCCAGCGTTCGCAAAGCCAGTGCCATTTGGGCACGCACTTTGCCGGCGTAAATCGGCCGGTGTCGCAGCCTGCTGACGGCGCGCGATGATTCGTGCATGCGGAGAGAGTGATGCCCGGTCCGGATACGGTCGTGCGAGTTGCGGCGGTCGGGGACCTGCACTGCGGCAGGAATTCGCAGGGACAGTTCAGGCCGCTCTTCGAGACCGCCGACGAGTTCGCGGACGTGCTGGTGCTGTGCGGCGACCTGACGGATTATGGCCTGCCGGAGGAAGCCCGCCTGCTTGTCGCGGAGCTTTCCGTGGTTTCGAAGGTGCCGATCGTCGCGGTGCTCGGGAATCACGACTTCGAGTCCGGGCATGAGGATGTGGTCCAGCAGATCCTCACGGACGCGGGGTGGAACCTGCTCGATGGCGACGCCGTCGAGATCAAGGGAGTGGGCTTCGCGGGCGCCAAGGGGTTTGCCGGCGGCTTCGGGCGTGGCACGCTCGGCGCCTGGGGTGAAAAGCCCATCAAGGCGTTTGTCCAGGAGGCGATCGACGAGGCGATGAAGCTCGAATCCGCCCTGGCGCGGTTGCGCACCAGCAGCCGGGTCGCCGTGCTGCATTACGCTCCGATCCGGGCGACCGTCGAGAACGAGCCGGTCGAGATTCTGCCATTCCTGGGGTGCGGCCGCCTGGAGGAGCCCCTGAACCGCCATCCGGTCTCGGCCGTCGTGCACGGGCATGCGCACAACGGTAGCCCTGAGGGAAGCACCGCAACCGGGGTACCGGTCTACAACGTGTCACTTCCGCTCATGCGGCGCACCCACCCCGAAAAGCCGCCGTTCCTCATCCTCGAATTCCCCTGCCCTCCCGTGCAAAGCTGACCTCCTGACCGGCCTGCGGAAGCGTCCCGGCCAGGCTGGCCGGCTGTGCCCGGTGCCCCGCGCCCCTGGACTGTGCCACGTTCCGTGAGATAATGGGCACTTTCCCACACCCTGGAGCCGCATCTCATGAGCTGGAAAGCCACCACGTTCCTCACCGGTCTGGCGCTGATCGCCGCGAGTCATGCACAGGCCGGAGAGGAGCCCGCGAGAGCATCAAAGACGACGGTCATCAAGGCCGGCCGGCTCATCGACACGCGTGCGGGCCGAGTGCTCACCGACCAGCATATCGTGATCGAGGGAGAGCGTATCAAGCGGGTCGGGCCTGCCGCCGAAGTGCCGGTGCCAGTTCCTGCCGAGCTCATCGACCTGTCCAGCGCGACGGTCTTGCCGGGTCTGATCGACGCCCATACGCACGTGCTGCTCCAGGGTGACATCACCCAGGCCGACTACGACGAGCAACTGCTCAAGGAGTCGATCCCGTTCCGGACCATCCGCGCCACCATGGCGGCGCGGACGGCGCTTCAGAACGGCTTCACGGCGATCCGCGACCTGGAGACCGAAGGCGCGATGTACGCCGACGTGGACCTGAAACGAGCCATTGCCCGGGGCATCATTCCCGGCCCGCGGATGTTCGTCTCCACGCGGGCGCTGTCGGCGACGGGGATGTATCCCTTGCTCGGATATTCGTGGGAGCTGAAGGTGCCCGAAGGCGTACAGATCGTGGACGGCCCGGACGAGATTCGCAAGGCCGTGCGCGAGCAGGTGAAGCACGGCGCTGACTGGATCAAGTTCTACAGCGATCGGAAGTATTACCTTGAGAATGGCAAGCTGCGCAGCAAGGTGAATTTCACGCCCGAGGAGATCAAGGCGATCGTCGACGAGGCCCATCGTCTCGACCGCCGCGTGGCCGCGCACGCCATGGGCCGCGACGGCATCATGGCCGCGCTCCAGGCGGGAGTGGATTCGATCGAGCACGGAGACGGCCTGGACGACGAGACGATGGACATCATGGTGCGCCGGGGCGTCTACTGGTGCCCGACCATCTACGTGGGCGTGTACGTGGCCGAGGGACGCTCGGCGGCCGGCGCACCCATCTGGAAGGCCATGGTCGACCTCGAGCGGCAGGCCTTTGGCATGGCGCTCAAGAAGGGGGTCAAGATCGCCTACGGCACCGACGCCGGCGGCTATGCCTGG
Organism: uncultured Planctomycetaceae bacterium; assembly: GCA_963833985.1. GTDB lineage: Bacteria > Planctomycetota > Planctomycetia > Isosphaerales > Isosphaeraceae > Aquisphaera. The sequence goes on along the minus strand of CAWIAD010000001.1, from coordinate 906,964 downwards.
ACCGAGAACCAGGCCAAGGAGTTCGCCTACATGGTCCGCTACGGCCAGACGCCGATGCAGGCGATCCAGTCGGCCACGACCGTCGCCGCGGAACTGCTTCAGTCCGAACAGGACCTCGGTGCCATCGAGCCGGGCAAGCTCGCCGACATCGTCGCCTGCCGCGGCAACCCGCTGGAGAAGATCGAGGAGCTGGAGCACGTCCAGTTCGTCATGAAGGGCGGCAATGTGGTGCGCGATGACCTGCCCCACGCACCGGTCACGGTGACTCACGCTGAAGGAGAAAAACATGAAGGCCTGTTGCTGGATCACGATCGGCCTGCTGGCTTCCGGCTGGCTCAACACTGAGATTTGCGCAGCCGCAGAGCCGGCCAATCCGCACGCCAATCCGCGGGCCAGGGCGGTCCTGAACCTGCTGGAGTCGCTCCCCGGGCGGTCCGAGAAGCGGCTGCTCTCCGGGCAGTTCGCCGGCTTCGGCACCGGCGCGTTGCTCAGGGCCTGCGAGTCTGCCTACGAAAAGACGGGGCACTGGCCGGCCATGATCGGCCTGGATTACGCCGAGTTCCGCACCGGAGGGCTCGATTATACCGCCGTGAACCGCCTGGCCATCGACTATGCCCGCAAGGGCGGGCTGGTCACCATCAGCGCTCGACCTCTACAACCCCGCCAACCCGCGGGGCGGCGGATTACGTGACAAGGGCGTGAATCTCGAGACGCTGCTCGACCCCGGTACCGAAACCCACAAGCGGTGGATGCGCGAGCTCGACACGCTGGCCGCCGGACTGGCCGAGTTGCAGCGCGAGAACGTGGTCGTTCTCTGGCGGCCATTCCACGAGGTCAATGGCGACTGGTTCTGGTGGGGAGCCAGGCCGCCCGAGCAGTTCATTCGCGTGTGGCGGCACATGTTCGACGACTTCACGAAAACCAGGGGACTGAACAACCTGCTCTGGGTTTACGGGCCCAACCACGGCAAGCACACGGCCGACTATTACGCCGGCGATGCCTACGTCGATGTGGTCGGCCTGGACGCCTACACCGACTTTGTCGACCCGGAACACATCCACGGCTATCCGGAAGTCGCTGCGATGCCCAAGCCGTTCGGGTTCACCGAGTTCGGCCCGCACGGGCCACAAAGGCCTCCAGGAGATTATGACTATCGCCGGTTCCGCGACGGGATCGAGACGCACTTTCCCCGCGCGGGCTTCTTTCTCTCGTGGGACAGCAAGTGGGGACTGGGCAGCAACACCCACACCAAAGACTTGCTTGATCATCCCTGGCTTGTGAACCGGGAGGACCTGCCGCGCGCAGTGGCCGCCGGCCATTGAACGTAATCCTCCATGCGGAAAACTCAACAAGCCAGGCACGGCTTGCGAACTCTGTTCAAACGACATTTCGTCCTCTTGTGACGTGACCCAGATCCAGGAGCGAATACGTCATGCAGCCGAGGTCCACGCGTCGACGGTTCTGGCGCCGATGGGGGATCGTCGGCTTTGGACTCGCGGGCTTTCCGCCGCGGCTGCATGCCCAGGAGCCGACACCCGACCGGCAAGCGGTCGCCGCCATCACCGCTGTGATAGCCAGGCAAGAGGCCGACTGGAACAAGGGTGATCTGGACGCTTTCCTCGAGGGCTACTGGAAGTCGCCGCGGGTCGTGTTCCAGTCGGGCGGCGAGCGCCACGACGGCTGGGAGGCGATGCGCGACCGCTACCGCAAGCGCTACAAGGCCGAGGGCAAGGCCATGGGCCGTGTGACCTTCTCGCGGATGGACATCGAGCCGCTCGGCCGCGATGCCGCCCTGGTGCGCGGGGCCTGGCGGCTCACCCTGCCCGACGGTTCCTCACCCGGCGGCCTGTTCACGCTCATCTTCCGGCGCTTTCCCGCAGGCTGGAAGATCGTCCACGACCACACGTCGGTCGGCGAAACGACCCGGCCATGACCCGACTGGGCGGACCGCCTCCACGGATTCGCCGAGCCCACTCACATTCCGCCCGCAGCGCGGTCGGAGGGTGCAGCGCGGTCACCGGTGCCTTGTCTCATGAATGTGCTTTCAGTCGTGTCTACTTCGGGCCGGAGAGGGCGATGTGGATAGTAAGTCGGGCGGAGACTCTGGCTTCGATGCGAGCCCGTGCCTGATGGCATGGTGCGCACCTCGCCAGAAGCCCCGCTCCCTTTCCATTCCGCCCAATCACTTCCGAGGAGATCGACACCATGAACACCCCGAGGATGCCCGGTCGGATTCAGTGGCATGTCCTGGCAAGTGCGGGTCTGGGAATCGTGGCGCTGGCGCAGAGTCTTGTTCCGGCGGTGGCACAGCCGCCCCAACCAGCGGCCGCACGCAAGGTCTTCGCCAACAGCGTGACGCCGTTGCCGCTCTCGCGAGGGGTGCAACTCGAAGCACCCGGTGTCTCGCACGACAACGACACAATGCAAATCCTCTTCTCGCTGCCCATCCCCGCGGATGCGAAGGCACGGCTCGAGGCCCGGGTGGCGCGCGGTGAGGTGGTCTCACCGCAAGAACTGGAACGCGACTACGGCGCGAAGGCGGCCGACGCCGACAAGCTGGTCGCATGGCTCAAGGAGCAGGGCTTCGAGGTCACGCACGTGACGCCGAACCACACGGCGGTTTACGCTCGCGCCACCGTGGCACAGATCTCCAGGGCACTCGACGTGCAGATGACCCGCGTCTCCCGAGAGGGAATGGGTTACAACGCCGCCCGCACCGCACCGAGCTTGCCGGCGAACGTCGGCGATGGCGTGCACGCCATCGTGGGTCTTCAGCCCTTCCGTCACGCCTACAAGAACAGCCGCATGCGTACGCCCAGCGGCGGAAACCGCGCCAGCCTGGGCGACGATGGCGAGGAGAGCCGCGCCGTGCCCCCGAAGACGCGTTCCTTCGCCACGGCGGCTGCTCCCGGGCCCAGCACCAACGTTTCCAACGCGCCTCCTTACCTCGTCTCTGAAATCCTCAGGGCGTACAACGGTGATTCGCTCGGGCTCACGGGGGCGGGGCAGACCATCGCGATCCTGATCGACACGTTCCCCGCGGATGCCGACCTCAAGAAGTTCTGGAAGGCCAACAGCTTGCCCCAGTCGCTGAACCGCATCCAGAAGATCAACGTCCGGGGCGGGACACTGCCGGCCATGGAAGGAGAAGAGACGCTCGACGCCCAGTGGACCAGCGGAATCGCGCCGGATGCCACGGTGCGGATCTACGCCAGCGGCTCACTGAACTTCGTTGACCTGGACCTGGCACTCGACCAGATCATCGCCGACCTGGGCAATGAGCCGGGGATGCGCCAGCTTTCGATCAGCCTGGGCCTGGGCGAGACCTATCTGGGCAGCCCTGAGGGAGAAGTTTCCACCGAGAACCAGAAGTTCCTGACGCTCTCGGCAGCGGGCGTCAACGTCTTTGTCTCGACGGGCGACGCGGGCTCGAACCCGGACGACACGGGCCACAACTCGAACGGCCCGTTGCAGGCGGAATTCCAGTCCACCTCGCCGTACGTCATCGCGGTGGGAGGCACCAGCCTGACGCTCAACCCGGCCGGCGGAGTGACCCTGGAGACAGGCTGGACCGACGGCGGGGGCGGCAAGAGCATCTTCTTCACCCGGCAGCCGTGGCAGACCGGCACCGGTGTGCCCTCCGGCACCGAGCGGCTGGTTCCCGACGTCGCCTCGGTAGCCGACCCCAGCACCGGAGCGCTCATCATCTTCCAGGGCAAGACCCAGCAGATCGGCGGCACGAGCTGGAGCGCTCCCACCTGGGCCGGCTTCTGCGCCCTCATGAACGAGGCCCGCGGCAAGGCGGGCAAATCGCCCTTACCTTTCCTGAATCCGCTGCTGTATCCGGTCATGAGCGGAGGAGCGGTCCGCGACATCACCACCGGCAGCAACGGTGCCTTCAGCGCCGGAATTGGCTACGACCTGGTGACCGGCCTGGGTGTGCCCAACCTCAAGGCCCTCGCCGCGGAGCTGATCTCGAAGTGAAACCAGTCGGGCGACATGATTCTCCCTCAGGCCGGCGCATGAATCCTTCATTCTGCCGCCGTTCCGAGGCGTGGCTCCGGGGCTGGCACGGAACACGGCGAACTCGCTACACTCGGCTGACCGGTGGCCCTGAACTGGGCCACGACCTCATCAGCCGCGAAGCGAAACGGCCGCTGTTCCGGAGCCAGTCCCGTGATGAATCGACGAACCGCCCTGGCCGCCGGCAGCACCGTCCTGGCGGCCCGGGCCTGCCCCGCAAAGGCCGACGAGCCGCAACTCCCCTCCCTCACACGTCCCACCCAACCAGAGCATGCCGCGTGCCTGCGGACCTTCAGCGGCATCGGTAAGGAGCGGCGGATCCTCGAAGCCGGCAAGGAAGTCGAGCTGTTCCGGCACGCTGGTCCACCTGGCTGCCTGTCCCACATGTGGTTCGCGATGGACCTCCGCACGCGGCTGCGGATCTATATCGACGGCGAGGAGCGGCCCTCGATCGACATGGCGCTCGACCTGGGCCACGGCTTCACGCATGGCGGGCCACCGGAGCCCTGGGGCGTTCCCCAGTTTGGCCGGCAAGGGGGTGTGTACAACACCTACCGCATCCCATTCGGTTCCCAGGTCCGAGTGTGCGTCTTGCCGGCCACCACGGTCTTCGACAGCGTCAACCGCAAGGATGCCTGGTGGATCATTCGCGGTACGCAAGGCCTGCGCGCGACGCTGGGCGGCGTGGTACTACCGGAAAGTGCCCGACTGCGTCTGCACCACGTGGACCGCCATCGCGCCTCGCCCCTCGAGGAGTTCACGCTCTGCGATGTGACAGGCCCAGGCGCTCTCTACCAGGTGTCGATGTCGGTGCAAGGCGAGCAGCCGACAGGAACCTGGGAGGACCAGAGCTATCAGGAGGGTTGTGTCCGGGCCTACCTGGATGGTGCCACGAGTCCGGTCTTCCTCTCCTCCGGGCTGGAGGATTACTTCATCAGTTCGGGCTACTTCCATCACCGCAAGTTGTTCCAGTCAGAACTCTCGGGCCTGACCCACATCGACGTGGCCAGGAACCGTTTCGCGGCCTACCGGTTCCACGACCGGGACCCCGTCTTCTTCCCGGGGCACATGCGGCTCACTCTCCGCTGCGGCGAGGAGCAGGACGGGCGCGTCTTCCACAGACCGCCCGCGGCCACCTATGACGTGTACACGTGGGTTTACAACTGGACGTGAGCCGCGGTCGCCTCACGCCCGCTTCTGCCGCTCCGGCGAGGGAGGGCGGAGACGCGCGGGTACCATGGCGCGTCGTCAGTCCAGATCCACGGCCTGTCCTGGTTCCTCGCCGGGACGGCCGGGATAGGGCCTCGCCCCCTTGTGCACCGAGTACCAGATGATGCGGTTCAACCAGTACGGGTCCGGGCCGTCGATGTGGCTCCAATCCAGCGCGCGCGTTTTCTCCAGCCAGAAGCGGTCGTCCCGGTTCATCGCCCTTTCCGCGGGATTGCGTTCGTCGAGCGGGATGTTGTTCGGCACGGCGCGAAAGGGCCCCAGGTCGGGGGCCTCGTTGAAGCAGGTGGTGATCGGGTCCGCGAGCGCGTCGAAGCGGTTCATGGGGTCCAGGCCCAGCATGAGCTCGATCGATCGGATCATGCTTGGCTGGGCATAGAAGGTCGAATCCACGAACTTCCGCCGCGTGTAAGGGCTGATGACCATGAAGACGGTGCGGTGCCCGTCGACGTGGTCCGGCCCCGATTGGGCGTCGTCCTCGATCACGAAGATGCAGGTGTCCTTCCACTGCGGGCTGTGTGAGACGGCTTCGACCACCCGTCCCAGCGCCAGGTCGTTGTCGGCCATCATGGCGCGAGGCGTCGGGTATTTGGGGTCAACCCCTTCGGAATGATCGCAGGGGAGGCTCATGATCATCAGGTCCGGCACGGTGTCGCGCCGGCTAAATTCTTGATACTCGCGGATGAAGATGTCCGCCCGCTGTTGATCGCTCTGCAAGAGCGGCCAGTAATGGTATTCGCGGTTGATGTAAGGCCGCAGCGAGACGACCTCGGTCTCGGCCGACGTCTTGAACCGGTGCGTGCCTTGCTTGCGGTCTTCCCAGACATCGAACCAGTCTTTCGGCATGGGCTCGAAGCGTGCCCGCTCGTCGTTGCAGTACTCGCCGTAGACGCGGATGCTCTTGCCCCTGGCGGCAGCAGCGTCCCAGAGTGCGCCGGCGTTCGAGAGCGCCATGCTGTCGTCACCGTCGTCGGGATAGGTGCGCGAGTAGCCGACATAGAAATGCTCGAGGTAGTCGTTCGCCAGGCACGCGGTCGCCCAGTTGTGTCCATCCGCGCTGTTGGTGCCGCTCACGTAGCCGTTGTCATGAAGTGTGAACTCGCGGACGATCTTGCGGTGGTTCGGCATGACCTGCTCTCCCAGGCTGCATAGCTTGGGGTCGCCGTTGCCGAAGGGCAGGTCACCAAAGATCTCGTCGTACGTTCGGTTTTCCTTGATGATGTAGAGCACGTGCTTGATGCCGCCCTGATACACCTTGAGGCTGGGCCGGCCGGGGTTGGCGTTCCAGTGGTTGTTGCGGGCAACCAGGGCCGTCTCCCGATCCAGGTCGGTCTCGAGCCCGAGGACGGTGACGCTTCCCTGGAAATCGTGCGCGTTCCCCGGCTGTCCCAGGGTGGTCTTGCTCACCGACCCGTTCCCCTTGGTGTTGAGCACGAAGGCCGTCTTGCCGTCGTGGCCCAGGGCGATGGCCACCGGAAAGTACCCCGCGTGGCGATAGCCCCGTACCAATCCGGTGATCAGGTCCACCTCGGCCAGGGCGTTGTCGCCACCGTCGGCCACATACAGCGTCTTGCCCCGGACCGCCAGGGCATTGGGCATGGCGCCCAGGAGCCGCAGCCCGCCCCAGCGCAGGGGGATGGTGCGCGTCACGCTGCCGGCGGCGATGTCGATCTCCGAGACCGAGTCGCTCATGGCGTTGGCAACGTAGGCCTTCGGGCCGGCGACAGCGATCGCCGTGGGGTGAATTCCCACCTCGACATGTCGGGTCGATCCACTCTTCAGATCGATCAGGCTGACGGTCCCGGACGCCGGCGCACCGTGCTCGTCGACCAGGATGTCAAGCTTCTGGCTCCTGGCCGTCCGCTCGCCCGGATGGGCCAGCCGGCCGCCCCAGTTGCTGACGATCAGTGTCGATTCATCCTCCGAGAGCCGCGGCTCGAACGGCAGGTTCTCGACGGGGTATTCCTGCACCGCTTGCCTCGTTGCCAGATCCACAACAATCACCGCGTTGCGGTTGGCGGCCGCGATGAAGAGGCGTTTTCCATCGCGCGTGATCACCATGCCTCCGGGCACGGGGTTCTCTGGCCTGGTTCCGGAGGCGAGCGTGATCTTCGGCCCGAGCCGGAGCGTCTCGCCGGCGATCTGGAAGAGTTGAATGGATCCCTGCTCGGTGCTGGCGGCCAGCGTGCTGCCGTCAGGGGTCCAGACCAGGCCGCGGAACCCCGCGCTGCTGCCCAGCGGGACCTCGCTTCCCTTGACCACTCCCCCGGCCGTGACCAGCAAGACGCTCTTCTTGTTGAGCACGGCGGCGATGTCCCGCACGGGATGCATCGCCAGGTCGATGGGCCGGCCCTCGAACGCGATCGCTCCACCCTCGATCCGCTGGCCGGTGGACACCAGGAAGCTCCCATCGGGCTGCTTCCCCATCCACACCCCGGCGTACCTTGAGACTCCGGGAATGATGGCCGCGAGCAGGGCCACGGCAATCCAGACGAATGGGGAGCGTTTCATGGGGAAGCCTCAGCCATGGAGAATGGCAAGCGATCATGACGGCACCGCGTCCAAGGGTACGGTCATAACACATTGCCATGAAGATGCAATGAACGGCGCTGTCAATCTGGGACCGAACGCTCGGCCGGCGCCCTCACCAAGCTTGTTCCCGTGAAGGATCGCCCTTTCAATACGTATAATCACACGTGACAAAGGAGTTCCTCATGCAGAAGAAGCTGACCATCACGATTGACGAGAGGGTGTACAATGGGTTGCACAGTGTCGTGGGCCGGCGACGTATCAGCCGTTTCATCGAATCTCTCGTGCGGCCCCACGTCATCGGCAAGGACCTTGAGATGGCCTACAAGGAGCTTGCCCGGCAAGAGGCGCGTGAGACCGAAACAATCGGTTGGGCCGAAGCCAGGGTAGGAGACGTAGCCGGGGAAGCGTGGTGACGTCTGGTGGATAATTGATGGGCTCTCGGCGTGAGGTAGGCATTCCCGGTGTGTTGATCCGAGTGAGTCTGGACGCGTCCGGAGCGATCTCCTGAACCTTCTTCAGACCCCTGGAGAATCACCTGGCCGGCCCCAGCAATAGCGGCAGATAATCGTGCGCCGCGTCGGACAGCAGGTCGCGCTTCATGCGCTCGGGATCGTTGAAGAAATCCACGCCAACGCCGGTGTCCACGCGGTGCGTGGCCAGGAGGTCGAGAGCGCGAGCCTCTTCGCCAAGGCCCTCCGCGAAGATCAGCCGGGAACACTCGCCGGGAAGGTTCAGCAGGCGGGCGAAGTACTGCGTGGCCAGGTTCTCCTTGCGCGGCAACTGGCGGCCGATCACCAGGACCGTGAGCTGGCTCCATTCCTGGGGTGTGAGCTGCTGCTTCCACTCGCACACCTGGTGGTGCAGCATGTCGAGCGCGGCACGGGCGGCGGCCGAGGCGTTGGCCAGGAGCATCGGGTTCATCTTCCGGGTGAAGGCGGTCCGCTCGGCCGGCGTGCACTGGCGGCGGTCGACCACCGAGTCCAAAAACGACGCACAGGCGGCAAGGATCGCTTTCTGCCGTGCGGCCTGTTCGGCATCAAGACCGGACCTGTCGATCCGCTCGCCGGCGGCCGGGAACATCCGCCGGTAATCGCGAAGGTCATTCAGAAAGTCCTCGCTGAGCGGGTTCTCCCCGGCGTGGGCCGTGAGCGCCACGTCGAGTGCCAGGGCAATATGATCAAACGTCTTGAGCGTGTGGTAGATCTCGGGAATCACGCGGGCCTGCACGCGCGACTCGCCCTTGCGCAGGACCAGGTCGTCGCCGGTCACGATCAACACCGGGCCGGTCCTGGAGAGTGCCTGTTGCTTGGCCAGAGCGTAGAACATGCGCGAGGCATTATTCAGGTCGACGAGCGGATCGGCCGTTTGCGGTGCCTTTGCCGTCGGGTCGGGAACCTGAGGCAGCGCAACCGAGCGGAATCCGCAGAGCATCATGAGAGCCGCGAGCGCAATGGCGGCCCGGACGGCACGCGATCGGCCATGCCATGAAATCGACATCGGAACCTCCTTTCAAAGTGGTACCATGGTGCCGACCGGATCGTGCGGTTGCAATGTGGCGCTGTCAGGAAACCGGCAGCAGCCTGGGCTGGATCGACCCCGCGAAAGCGGATCGCCGCCATTCGGGGTGCCGCACCTGGGTCTCGGCCTCGTGCTCCAGCAGCCAGCGCTTGCGGTCGAGCCCGCCGCCATAGCCGCCCAGGCCGCCATCGGAGCCGATGACGCGATGGCAAGGGACGATGATCGCGACCGGGTTCTTGCCGTTGGCCCCACCGACCGCCCGGCTCGATCCCGGCTGGCCGATTCGCCGCGCCAGCTCGGCGTAAGAGATGGCAGCTCCGAACGGGATGTTGCAGAGCTCAGTCCAGACGCGCTTCTGAAAGGGTGTGCCGGCCAGGCAAAGCGGCAGGTCGAATTGCTCGAGCGCGCCATCAAAATAAGCGGTGAGCTGTGCAACGACTTCCCGGAACGGTCCATCATCAGCCTTCCAGTGGGCGGCGAACTCAGGTGCGGCGCCGTCCGCTAGCTTCGTCAGGAACAGGCCGGTGAGCGCGATTCCATCAGAGGTCAGAAGCAGCTTGCCCAGCGGGCTGGAGAAGGGGCGATAGGAGACGGTCTGCGTCATGGGAAACTGGCTCCGGTTCGGGATGGGGATCATTCCAGAGGGTGAACGCCGCGTACGATCTCCAGGGCCGCCAGGCCTCGGCAAGCTGCCGCAGCGCGCGTGCGGATCTGAGCCCGGTGGCTCGCAGCAGCCCCAGATCGGCGGCAGGGAAGGCGTCGGGCCAGCGGAGCGCCCGCATGGCAATGTACTGGGCCGTCCAGTCGCCGCAGCCGGGCAGCATGATGAGTTGCTGGATCGTCAGATCAGGATCAGCGCCTGGGACCAGCTCGATCCGTCGCTCCACCACGGCGCGTGCCAGCTCCACGATTGCCCGGGCACGTGCCGACGCGATGCCCAGCGAGGCGATCTCCACGACATCCGCGGCCGCCAGCCGCTCGGGCGCCGCCCCAAGCTGATGAAGTACCGGGAACGGCGTTTCCATCGGCTCTCCAAAACGGCTTGCCAGCCGGCCGGCCAGCGTGGTGGCGCCGGCCACCGAGATCCGCTGGCCGAGGATGGCCCGCACGGCCATCTCGAACCCGTCGACGGTTCCCGGTACGCGCAGCCCCGGCAATCGTTCGGCAGCGCGGGCCAGCCTGGGGTCACTCCTCAGATGGGCCGCAATCACATCGGGCCGGGCGTCGAGGTCGAACAGGCAGCGCAGCCGGGGCAGGAGCGCGGGCAGCACCGCAGCGAGCGAGGTTGAGATCTCCACGGCCAGCGCGTTGGGCCGCGTCGAAAGTTCAACCTTCACCCAGCCGCGCGTCTCTCCGATCCGCATTGTTCGCAGGTACTGGTGTTCGACGACCGCCTCGACGCCCATCGTGGCCCTGCCGGCCAGGAACCGGAGCATGGTGGCCCACGCGAGCGGAGGTCGATAGGCGAGGGTCAGGACCAGGCTATCGCGGCCGCTCGAGACGCCGGCGGTACGGCGAATCCGCGAAGGCGTCATTGCGTAGTGTGAGCGAAAGAGGGCATTGAAGCGTCGCAGACTGGCGAAGCCGCTCGCAAGGGCAACGTCGATCATCGGCAGCTTCGTCTCGGTGAGCAGTTGCTTGGCCAGCAGCAGCCGGCGCGTCTGCGCCAGCTCGACCGGCGAGACGCCGAATTCCTGCCGGATCGCACGGCGGAGCTGACGCGTGCTGAGGTCGAGCTCACGCGCCAGCGCTTCCAGGTTGCCATCGTCGTTGAGTGCGCCGGCCTCGATCCGCGCCGCGGCCAGCCGCGCGGTCCGGCCCAACGCATCAACCGGCGCGTGCCCTGGTGCCAGCTCGGGCCGGCACCGCAGGCAGGGCCGGAAGCCCGCGTGCTCGGCCGTGGCTGCCGAGGCGAAGAAGCGGCAGCGGTCGCGGCCCGGCGTTCTGGCCGAACAGATGGGCCGGCAGTAGATCCGGGTCGTGGTCACTCCCACGAAGAAGACCCCGTCGAAGCGGGCATCGCGGGCAGCCAGGGCACGGTAGCAGGTCTCGGTGTCCATCTTCATGGAGGCAATCTAACCGCTCCCCAACCGCGCGTCTCGCCATTTTCGGACATCGACATCGGAATCGCCGTGAGGTCCGAAAATGGCGAGTGGGCGATCCAGCGAAAAGATACCAGGATCGCGCACCGTGCTCCGATTGTTCTCCCGGTATCACGCAAGCGCGGATATACTACTGTCATGCCACCAGGTCGACCGAGGGACGCGAGCCATGTCCAGTGCCGTGGAAAATCCCAACCAGATCGACCTCGACGCGCTGTTCCAGCGATCCGTGGAGCGACTGAGGCGGACGGTACGGCTAAGGCTCGACCGTAGACTGTCGGGAATTGTGGATTCCGCGAGCGTCCTCCAGATGGTCCGGCAACTCGCGATCGAGCGAAAGGGAGAGCTCGCGGGAAGCGGGTCCGACCTGTTCCTGTGGCTCCGCGTGCTCACCGGGGAAGTGCTGGCCCGGCTCCATCAGGAGCGGCTGGGACCCGATGCCCGGGGCGATATCTCGCTTTACCGGGGCGCTTTGCCGGAAGCCACGTCGATCTCGCTGGCCGCCCACTTGCTGGGTCAGGGTGAGGGCAAGGACGACCAGGCTGCCGCCCGGGCCGAGCAGAAGCTCTTGCTCCAGGAGGCTCTCAATGCCATGGATCCTGTCGACCGCGAGGTCCTGACGCTGCGGCATTGCGAGCGGCTTTCGAATGACGAGACGGCCACCGTTCTGCACCTTTCCCGGTCGGTCACCAGCGAAGCGTATATCCGCGCCCTGAAGCGCATCAGTCTCATCATTGCCTCGCTGCCCGGATTCAATCGCAAGTCGTAGCCAAGTTGAGCGACGTCGCTTTCCCGTTCCGCGAAGTGTCACCGTCGAGACGCCCGCCATGTCGACAACCAGCGGCAATCGTAACCCGGTCGAGGCACTGGCCGAGGAATTCCTCGAGCGCAAGCGGCGGGGCGAGGCTGCCACGCCGGAGGATTACGCCGAGCAGCATCCCGATCTGGCCGATGAGATCCGGGCCCTCTTCCCCGCGCTCTTGATGATGGAGGACCTGGGAGGCGATTCGGTCGAGCGGACCGGTTCGGTGCTCACCGGCGGGGGCGCGATCGGCGGAGTGACGACGGGGCGGCTCGGTGAGTTCCGGCTGCTCCGTGAGGTTGGCCGGGGCGGCATGGGGGTGGTTTACGAGGCGGAGCAAGAATCGCTCGGCCGGCGGGTCGCGCTGAAGGTGCTGCCCCGGGGCGTGATCACCGACAGCAAGCAGCTGCGACGCTTCGAGCGCGAGGCACGGTCGGCGGCGCGGCTGCACCACACCAACATCGTGCCGGTCTTCGGCGTGGGTGAACATGACGGAACCCATTTTTACGTCATGCAGTTCATCCAGGGCCAGGGGCTGGATGCGGTGCTCAATGAGCTGCGGCGATTGCGCGATGCGCGGACCGCGCCGGCGGGCCAGCCGCCCACGGCGATGCGGACGGATCGCCAGCGTCCGGCCGCCGATATCGCGCTGTCGCTTGCGACGGGCCGCTTCGCGGCGGGTCCGGACAATGGCGGCCCGGTCACGGGAACGGCCACGTTGCCGTGGACGGCAACCGATCCGCAGCCGGGCCTGCCGGCGGCATCCGAGACGGGTCAGTCATCGTTTTCCGGCGTCTCGACCTTCACCGAATCGGACCGCAGGTTCGCCCGGAGCGTGGCACGGATCGGCGCGCAGGTGGCCGAGGCCCTGGCCCATGCGCACGGCCAGGGTATCTTGCACCGCGACATCAAGCCGTCAAACCTGCTGCTGGACCGCGACGGCAACGTCTGGGTGGCGGACTTCGGCCTGGCCAAGTCGATCGGCTCCGACGACCTGACGCACACCGGCGACATCGTGGGCACGGTGCGGTACATGGCGCCGGAGCGGTTCCAGGGCGCGGGCGATGCGCGGGCCGATCTATACGCGCTGGGGTTGACGCTCTACGAGCTGCTCGCGTTGCGCCCCGCCTTCGACGAGGCCGACCGGGCGAAGCTGATCCATCGAGTGACGCAGGAGGATCCGCCCCGGCTCCGGAAGCTGAACCGCCATGTGCCGCCGGACCTGGAGACGATCATCCACAAATCGATGGCCCGCGAGCCGGCACAGCGGTACGCGACGGCACAGGAGGTGGTGGAGGACCTGAACCGCTTTCTGGAGGGCCGGCCCATCCTGGCGCGGCGGGTGTCCACCGCCGAGCAGGCCTGGCGCTGGTGCAGGCGCAATCCGTGGCTGGCCGGCGCCCTGGGGACGGCCGCGGCGTTGCTGGTCGCGGTAGCGGTGGTCTCGCTGGTTTACGCTTCCGAGCAATCCATGGCGCGCCAGCAGATGACCGCCATGGCGGCCGATCTCAGGAGCTCGCTCGACCGCTCGACCGCGTTGACCGGGCAGTTGAAGAGCTCGCTCCATGAATCGGACCGGCGGATGACCGCGCTCCATTTCGAGCAGGCGCAGGTCGCGCTCGAGAAGGGGGAAACCGGGATCGGGCTGCTCCGGTTGATCGAATGCTGGCGGTCGGCCGTGGCCGCGGGCGATCGCGACTGGCAAGAGACCGCGCGGCGAAACCTCGCCGCCTGGGAGCGCGAGTTCATCGCTCCTTCCTTCGTCTTCCAGACGTCCACCAACAGCATAAGTCGGTCGGTTGAGCTCAGCGAAGATGGCAGAACATTGATCTCGGTCGAGAGGGCTAACTTCTCCTCCGAGGGCGGAACGGTCCAGCGCTGGGACGTCGCGACCGGCCAGCCCCTGGGGGCTCCCCTGTCTCTCCGGGAATGGTCAAACTTTGGGTCGATCCCCCTGCACGCGATTCGACTTGATGCCGGCGCGATCCTGTACACGAGGCAGGCCGCCGGAAAAAGCGAGGTCGCCTATCTTGATGTCGCGACTGGCCGCGTCATCGGCCAACCCATCGAGCTTCAGAGGACTGTCGGCTCGCTGGCACTCGCGCCCGATGGTAAGACCGCAGCAGTGTCACAGGGCAACGTTGCGCGGCTGTGGGACCCCTACAGCGGCAAACCTCTTGGCCCGCCGCTTGCACACAAGTCTTACATACGGATCATGGAGTTCAGCCCTGACGGTAGGATCTTGATCGTCTGCGGCAATGACGAGTCGCGGCTCTGGGACGTGGCGACGAAGCAGCCCCTCGGCGCCCCACTGACGCACATGGAACAGGTCAATGCCGCGCGGTTCAGTCCCGACGGCAAGAGCGTGGTCATCTGCTGCGGACGGACCTTGCTGCGAGGGGCCGGAGAATCCGGCGAGGCACGGCAGTTCGACGCCTCGACAGGGCGCCAGATCGGTCCTGTCCTCATCCAGCCTCAAGGCGTTGGCGACGCCGTGTTCAGTCCCGATGGGAAGACGCTGGCGACTTCCACCGGCTCGAGGTGGTCGCAGACTGGTGAAGTGCAGCTCTGGGAAGCGGCCACCGGCCGGCCGCTCGGAGCCGCGCTCGTGCATCGCGGGGGCATCTCGAGCATGGCCTTCCGACGCGACGGCCAGAGGCTCATCACGGCCGGCCACGACAAGCTCGCCCGCATCTGGGATGTGGCCACCGGGCGTCCGCTCGGACCTGCCTTCGTGCATCGCGGGGCCGTCTTGCTGGCGCGGTTTATCGGCGATGGCGCGACGGCCCTGACAGCGAGCGGCGACGGTACCGCCTCTCTCTGGGACGCAACGGCCGCCCATGCGGCCAGCTTGCCCATCGGCGGGACAGGAGGTGTATTTCTTCGCGACGGACGATCTGTCTTGACTTCGGGTAACGGCGCGGCGCGGCTGCTGGATGCAGCGACTGGACATTCCATGGGGCCACCACTTTTTGTTGGGGGCTCGGTCGGCTATGACGCGGCTGTCCGATCTGGTGACGGTCTGGTCGCTTCCATTGATGATGGTGATCGGTCTATCCGTTTCCTGGATCTTCGGACTGGCCGGTCGACCGACCTGCGGCTTCCCGCGGATACCTCGGGCTCCACAAGGCTGGCGTTCAGTCCCGACGGCCGGATCCTGTTCGCGATATTAAGTCCCTTATCCTTGGGACCTGGGAAAACTCAGCTTTTCGGAAGGCTCTGGGACCTGGCGACCGGAAAGCAGATCGGCGCCGGGTGTACTGTCCGAGCGGGTTATGGAGTTTCCTTCCTTACTGAGCTCTTCAGCCCCGATTCGCGGCTACTCTTTCTGGGCACGCCCGCGAATGGCGGCAATGACGGGGACGCACAACTCTGGGAGGTCGCGACCGGAAAGCGGCTGGTCCCAGACCTGGCCATCCGTGGCGGAGCCGGTCGCGCGGCCTTCAGCCCCGATGGCAAGGTACTCGCCACCATAACGTTCGATCGCGGCTATCAAAGCGGCAGTGCCCAGGTCTGGAACCTGGCGACACGTCAGCCGCTGGGCACGGCCATGCGGTTATCAGGAAGAACTATCACCCTCGAATTCAGCCCGGACGGCCGGAGTCTCCTGACCGCATCTTTCCAGGACGGAACGCGAGAGAGTGAGGTGCGACTCTGGGACGTAGCCAGTGGCCGGCCCTTGGGACCTCCGCTGCAAACGGGGATGGGCGTAGGCTCGGCTTTCCACCCCGGCGGCCGGATGGTCGCCACCAACGGCCTCAACAAGGCACGGATGTGGAACCTGGCGACCGGCCGGCCGATCGGACCCGGCGCCGAGTCCCAGGAACTTGGCACCAGGGTCGAATTCTCTCCGGACGGCACGATGCTCCTGGCATCCGGAGCCGCACAGATGGCCCGTCTCATGGAGGTTCCCGACCTGCCCGACGACCTGGAGCGGGCCGCTGTCTGGATCCAGGCGATCACCGGCCTCGATGTCAACGAGCGGGGCGATATCGCTCCCCTCGACGAGGCTGCCAGGAATGCGCGGCGCGAGCGGCTGGCCAGCCTGGGCGGACCACCCGCGGCACCTCCGCGATGGCGCTTCGACTCGATTCTCGCCAGCGCCGTCCCGACCGCGCGAGCCAGGGCCTGGGCCGATCGCGGACGCTGGGCCGAGGCCGAGGCCGCCTATGATGAGGCTGTCTCCACCTGGCCCGACAATGCGCAGATCCGCGCCCAGCGCGGTCAATTCCTGGACGCTCGGGGACAGACTGAAAAGGCCGAAACCGATTTCGTCACCGCCTACTCCCTGGGCCTGGACACCAACTCGCGGGAGGCCGTCGAGATTCAACCGAAGATCTTCAGTCGCGAGAACCTGTTTCGCCGGGTGCTCGCCCTCCAGCCATCCGCCGCGCCGGCCTTGCTGGAGCGGCGTGCGGCTTACTGGTTTGGCAGCAGATCCTGGATGCGGGCCGCGACGGACCTCCGCGAGGCCGATCGCCTCGAGCGGCTGACGCCGATCGGTCTTTGCGACTTGGTCGCGGCTCTGCACGCGGCCGGGCACCGGGATGAGGCAAAGACGGCACTGGTCCTGCTCTTCGAGCGATTCGGTGATACGCCACACCCGGAATGGGTGAACGAGATCGCTCAGGCTGCTCTCCAGGTGAGCGACCCGGGGATCTCTCTCGCTGTGATCCGGCAGATGATCGAGCGGACGATAAGCCTGCCCACCGAGACCAGCAAGGCAGACGGTCTCTTGAGCCACGGACTTCTGCTCTACCGCGAAGGACGCTACGCCGACGCGATCCAGCGCCTTGACGAGGCCTTGAAGCTCCGCGACAGGCCCCGCTCCGCGTTCGAGAAGGAGTGGGCCCCACTGGCCCTGGCCCATTATCGCCTGGGACACCGGGAGGAAGCCCGTCGACTGGCAACACTCCTCGGCGAGGTGAATCTCAGCGGGCGGTACATCCGGGATATGGTCCTGAAGCTAGAGGCCGAGGCGGTTATCCTCTACGATCCGATCTTCCGGGCCGACCCGTTCGCACCGTGAAACCCTGGCATGAAAACTGCCTCAGGTAGACACTTGCCGCCGAACTGAGAATGGTGTAAAAGAAAGGTTGAACATCACCCGCAGGATCCATCTGCCAGACACACGCCGCTTGACCGGGACCATGCTCCCACCTGAAGGATTCCGGCATAGACTTCTCTATCTGGGTTGGTTGCGCCATGACGATGAAACAACCCCGCCCCCGCAAGAGCATCCTCTGCGCCTCTCTCAGCGGGACCCTGGCTCTCTACGTCTGGCTCGCCCTGCCGGCACAGGCGGCCGCCGAGGATCCAACGGGCGAGCAGATCTACCAGCAGCAGTGCCTGTCGTGCCACGGCAAGAACGGCGAGGGGAGCAAGGAGTACGGCCACCCGCTGGAGGGTGACCGGGGGCTGGCCCAGCTTATCAAGTATATTGAAAAGTCGATGCCTGACGACGACCCGGGAAGCTGTACCGGCCCGGATGCCCAGAAGGTTGCGGCCTACATCTACGACGCCTTCTACTCCAGGGTGGCCCAGGCGCGGAACCGGCCCGCACGGATCGAGCTGTCGCGGCTCACGGTGCGGCAATATCACCACACGATCGCCGACCTGATCGGCAGCTTCCGCGGGCCGACCGCCTGGGACGGGCCGAAGGGACTGCATGGCCAGTATTCGAAGTCTCAGCGATTCCGGAACAACAACGACAAGATCATCGACCGCGTCGACCCGACCATCGAGTTCGATTTCGGGGTGAACCTGCCGGATGCGAGCAAGGGGATCGGGCATCGCTTTGCCACCCGCTGGGAAGGCTCGATCCTGGCACCCGAGACCGGCGATTACGAATTCGTCGTCCGCACCGACCACTCGGCACGGCTCTGGGTGAACGACCTCAAGAAGCCGCTCATCGACCGCTGGGTAAAGTCGGGCAAGGACACCGAGTTCCGCGAGACGATGCGCCTGCTGGGTGGACGCGTCTACCCGATCAAGCTGGACTTCTCCAAGGGTAAGCAGGGGGAGAAGGACGGCAAGAAAGACCCGGACCCGCCCCCCACCCCCGCCTTGATCGCTCTGCTCTGGAAGCCGCCCGGCCAGGCCGTGGACGTCATCCCCCAGCGCTTCCTGTCGCCTTCCCGGAGCCCGCAGGTGCTGGTGCTCCAGACGGCCTTCCCGCCCGATGACCGCAGTGTCGGCTACGAGCGCGGAACGTCGGTCTCGAAGGCCTGGGACCAGGCGGCCACGGATGCCGCGCTCGAAGTGGCAGACTACGTCGCAGCCAACCTGGGCGAGCTCTCCGGCGTGAATGACGGTGCCTCGGACCGCACGGCAAAACTGCGCGAGTTCTGCGGCAAGTTCGCCGAACGGGCCTTCCGCCGGCCGCTCACCGACGAGCAGAAGGCGGCTTATCTGGACCGTCCGTTCAAGGCCGCGAAGAACCCTGACGCCGCGGTCCGGCGGACCATGCTGCTGGTGCTCATGTCGCCGCGGTTCCTCTATCATGAGCTCAGGGGCGGGCTGGACGCCTACGACGTCGCCTGCCGAATTTCCTACGGACTCTGGGATTCGCTGCCCGACCAGGCACTGCTGGAGGCCGCGGCCGCAGGCAAGCTGTCGACGCGTGATCAGATTGCCGCGCAGGCCGAGCGGATGGTCGGCGACCTGCGCATGCGCGGCAAGCTGCGCGAGTTCCTGCTCCAGTGGCTGAGGGTCGATCGGGCGGCCGAGGTCTCCAAGGATCCCAAGGCCTTCCCGCAGTTCAGTCCGGCCGTGGCCTCGGACCTGCGGACCTCGCTGGACCTGTTTCTGGAAGACGCCGTCTGGGGCGAATCGTCCGATTTCCGCCGGCTCTTGCTTTCCGACGAGCTCTACCTGAACGGCCGCCTGGCGCAGCTTTACGGTGCCAGGCTTCCCGCCGGAGCGTCGTTCCAGAAAGTCAAGCTGGAGGGACAGGATCGCGCCGGGCTGCTCACGCATCCCTACCTGATGGCGGCCTTCGCGTACACGAGCACCAGCTCGCCGATCCACCGGGGGGTGTTCCTGTCGCGCGGGGTCCTGGGCCGCACGCTCCCCGCGCCGCCGGCGGCCGTGGCTCCGCTGGCCCCCGATCTGCACGCCGGACTGACCACCCGCGAGCGGGTGGCGCTCCAGACCAGCCCCAAGTCGTGCCAGATGTGCCACGCCATGATCAACTCGCTCGGCTACACCCTCGAGAATTTCGACGCCGTCGGCCGGTTCCGCAAGGACGAGAAGGGTAAGCCCATCGACGCCACGGGGACCTACCAGACGCGCACCGGCGAGACCGTGTCTTTCACCGGCGCACGCAGCCTGGCCTCCTACCTGGCTGGCAGCGAGGAGACGCACGCGGCGTTCGTCCAGCAACTCTTCCATTATCTGGTCAAGCAGCCGATCCGGGCGTTCGGGCCAAAGCAGCTCGATGCGCTGCGGGCGGAGTTCGAGCATCAGGACTTCAACGTTCGCAAGCTGATGGTCGATATCATCGCCGGTTCGGCTCTCGTCCCCAGGCAGGCGGCTTCCGAGGGGGCCGGGCGAAGCCGACCCCCGTCGCCGCCTCGGGATACGGTGAACTGCCAGGATCGGTTTTCTTACCCTGATCGTTCGTGTTCCTTGGACCCTCACCGGCGCTATACCGGAGGCAGATACGTGGCTCAGACAACCAACCGGCGCGAGTTCCTCCGCGACCTGGGCATTAGCGCGGGCGCCTTGCCGTTCCTGCTCAACCTGCCCAGCCTGGGCTTCGCCAACCAGCAGAAGCGGAAGCAAAGGCTGGTGGTCCTCTTCAGCCCGAACGGCGTCATTCCCTCGGCGTTCTGGCCCGACGAGGAAGGCAAGAACTTTACACTCAAGGAGAGCGTCAAGCCGCTCGAACCGTTTCGCGACCGCACCCTGTTCCTGCATGGCGTGTGCGACAGAGTACGCGGCGATGGCGACAACCACATGCGCGGGATCGGCTGCTTGCTGACGGGAATCGAGCTGTTTCCCGGCAATATCCAGGGCGGCTCGGACACCCCGGCCGGGTGGTCAAGCGGGCACTCGATCGACCAGGAGATCAAGAACTTCCTCCAGCAAGACCCGCGCACGCGGACCCGCTTCGGCTCGCTCGAGTTCGGCGTCATGGTGCCGGACCGTGCCGATACCTGGACCCGCATGGTCTACGCCGGCCCGAACAAGCCCATCGCACCGATCGACAACCCTTACCAGATGTTCTCCAAGCTCTACGGCCGCGTGAAGGATCGCGAGAGCCTCCGGAGCGTCCTCGACGACATCGACGCCGACTTAGGCAAGCTGCGCTCCGCCGTGAGTACCGAGGACCGGCAGCTTCTGGAAGAGCACGCCACGTTCGTGCGCGAGATGGAGCAGGAACTCAAGGACGACGGCAAGGACCCGATCGGCCACGCCGTTCCCGAGATCGAGCCAGGCGTGAAGGAAGAGAACGACAACATCCCGCGCATCAGCAAGATGCAGATCGAACTGATGGTGCAGAGCTTCGCGGCCGACTTCTCACGCATCGCCACGCTCCAGTACACCAATTCCGTGGGCGGCGCGGATGCACTGGATCGGCGTCAACGAAGGGCACCACGAGCTCTCGCACGACCCCGATTCCAAGAAAGAATCGGTCGAAAAGCTCACGAAGATCAACAAGTGGTTCTGCGAGCAGATGGCTTACCTGGCAAAGCGGCTGGCCGAGACCCCCGAGCCGGGCGGGCCGGGGAGCCTGCTGGACAACACGCTCATCCTCTGGACCAATGAGCTGGGCAAGGGTAACTCGCACACGCTGGACAACATCCCCTTCGTGCTCGTGGGCAATGGCCTCGATTTCACCATGGGCCGGTCGCTCAAGTTCAAGAAGGCCCCGCACAACCGCCTGCTGCTGTCGCTGGCCCACGGTTTCGGCCATGACCTCAAGCGCTTTGGCAACTCGGAGTTCTGCGGTGAAGGAGTGCTCACCGGCCTGGTCTAGCCGGGGAGTGGGCAGTAGACCGAGGCGGATCTCAGCGCCCTGGTTTTCGTCCGAGGGGCCGAGGGGACGGTGCGGAAGCGGCTGAACGTTCCGCAAGGCCCGCCGCCATGGTCATGGCCGCGGCCACGGCCTTCGCGGCATTGACCCGCCCGTGGCCGAATTGCGGGCTCTGGCCGGTCTTCGGGTCGTAGCCGTCGCCGATCTTGTCGGCGGTCTCGCAGAGGATCTGCCGCACCTCGGTGTCGCTCAGGTTCGGGGCCGCGGACCGCACCAGCGCCGCAACGCCCGCGGCGATGGCCGTCGCCGCCGACGTACCGCCGAACTTGCACGTGTGCAGCCCGTTCTTGCCGCCGTCCTCGGCAGTCCCTCGATTGAAGCCCCGGTATTTGTAAGAGACGTCGGTGGTGTAGATGCTCTCCACCCCGCCGCTGGAGGGAGCCACGACGGTCAGCTCCGGCCCGATACTGGAATAAGCTGCCCGTTCGCCCTGGTCTGTGGAGGCGCCCACGGCGACGGCCTCCGGGAGCGATGCTGGAAACCTCACCGCGCCGCCGCCGTCATTGCCGGCCGCACAGATAACAATGGAGCCCCTGCCCTTGCGGTTCAGCACGCTGGCGTCCCTGATCGCCATGGCGATGTCGTCGCTCACCGGGCCGGTCCACGAGCACGAGATCACGTCGGCGTGGAGCGCAGCGTAGCGGATGGCGTCGGCGACCCGGGTGTCGGTGGCGAAGCTCTCGGCGTGAAAGATCTTCACCGGCAGAATGCGGCAGCGCGCGGCCGCTCCAATGGCCGCGTTCGACCCCACGCCGGCGGCCGCGATCAGCCCCGCACAGGCGGTGCCGTGGATGTCGTTGCCAGCCATCTGGTTGTAGGGATACTGGAAGTTCTTCGGCCGGGGGTTGAAATGGTCGGGATCGTCGTCGTCGGGAATATAGAAATCGCGCCCGCAGCGATCGCGCTTGTCGCCGGGGTCCGGGTTCCAGCAGATGTTCGGCTTCAGGTTCGGGTGGTCCACGTCCACGCCGTCGTCCAGCACCGCCACAACCACGTCCTTGCGTCCCAGCGTCGTCTTCCACGCCAGGGCCGCCTGGATGTCCTCTCCCTTGTGCTGGCCCGGCCGGCGGGCCAGGTTCTTCAGGTGCCACTGTGCCGCGATGATGCCGGGCAGGGCAGAGCGCCGGTACTCGGAGATGAAGTTCGGGGTGGCGAAGACCACCTCCTCGTAGCCTTGGAGGGCGTTGGCCAGCTCCACCATGCTGCCGCCCGTCTGGTTCCGGGTGGTGTCGTAGGCGATGATCTGGTCAGGGATCAGCCGGTTCTGCCTCCGTACGGCCAGGCCGCGATCGGCCAGGATCGCCTTTCGCTTGGAATCGGAGGTCCCCGCCACGAAGCGGATCACGACCTCGCGATAGACCAGGCGGATGAGTCCCGAATCCTGTTCGCGGAAGACGGCCGGGAACCCCTGCGCTGAGGCTGCGAAGTCGGGGGCGACACCCCGCGCCGTGGAACCGGGCATGCCGCTTCGGCCCATGTCCAGGAACGTCCGGACCGCCCGCGTCACACGTCCGAGGATATGTTCCGAGCCGCGCAGGCGGAAGACCGGGCCGCCCGATCCGGGCCTCATCTCGGCCGGTAAAGGGACCAGTTTCAGGTCCGGGCTCGTCGCATTCTTGAGCAGCATCGCTGGGATCGACCTGGAGAGAACCGTGCAAGATCAAGCGCGACGGTAGAGGCCGAGGGTCTCGGGCCAGGCTTGCAAGACCCGGTCGTCCTGCTGCTGGATCCGCTCCACGACGAGACTGACCGGATCGCCGCCGGGGATGCGAAAAGAGACCTGGCTGGGGACATATTTGTTGCGGGCATCCACCGAGAGCCCCAGCGGGCCGGCAAAGCGGCGCAGGTCCTCGGCGGAGGGCTCGGACTTGAAGCGGACGGTCACCTTGCCCGTCGGCACCAGGGCATTGCCGTGCTCGTCGCGCAGCAGGGGCTCCACCCGGACGTCGGCGTCCAACCCCGCGATCGCCTTGCGCAACTGTCCGGCGGGATCGGCCTCCTGCCGCGTGGGCGAGACCACGAGGAACCCCGGATGCCCCTGCACCGGCTCGACATGCCCCAGTTCGGAGAGCCTGCGCGACAGGGCGGAGGCGGCCTTCGCATCGGCCGTCATCACGACCACGTCGGTTGCGTCGGGATGGATCGCGGCGGACATCTCCAAACTCCTTCCGGAGTGCGGCCAGTGGGAACCCCTGGGCGGGTGGCGGATGCGTTGTCCGTGGCTCCGCGGTTCACCGCCGTGGTCTCTGTCTGCCTTTCAGTATAGGCCTGCTCCTCTCGCTGCGGGAAGCGTGTGGTGACGGCGAGCCTCATGCCTCCGGCCCCTGCTTCGCCTTCTCCCTGGCCTGTTGCTCGGCAAGGAAGCGCTCCAGCGGCGGGCGCTGGAGGTGGTGGGCGGTGGCTTGCTGATAGGCACAGGCGACGGCCAGCAGCGTGGATTCGTCGTACAAACGGCCGGTGAGGGTGACCGAGCGCGGCCCCGGACGGCCGTTGATGTTGCGCAGGCTGCCAGGAAAAACGGCCGTGGGGTGGCCGGTCAGGTTCGTGATCACCAGGTCGTTGCGTGAGCCGACGTAGAGATCCACGGTCTCCATCAGCTTCGCCAGCTCCCGCATGAGCAGCGTTCGTACCCGCGCAGCGCGAAGGTACTCGACGGCTGGCACGAACTGTCCCTGGCGAAAGGTCTCCGGCCAGGAATTGAGGCCCTCGGTCACATGGTTCCGCGTGAACTCGTCGAAGACGGCCGCGGCCTCGGTGCCAAGCATGACCGTGATCGCCTCCAGCGGGTAATGATCGGGCAGCTTGATGGGCACCAGATCGAATCCCAATGCCCGGAGGACTCTCAGCTCCTCACGCCCGTCCGCTGGTCGCTGAGGCTCCTCGACGTAGCCGATCCGCAGCTTGCCGAGCTCCCGCCCGGGCGGCCAGACGAAGGGCTGATCGACGGCCGTGGCGTCCAGGCCGTCATGGCCGTGAATGGCGTCGAGCACCAGAGCACAGTCCTCGATGGACCGGGCAATGGGGCCGATCTTGTCCATCGTCCAGGCCAGGGACATGCAGCCGTGGCGGCTCACGCGGCCGAAGGTCGGCCGCAGACCCGATGCGCCGCAGGCCCGGCAAGGGGAGACAATGCTCCCCAGCGTTTCGCTCCCCAGCGCGAACCCCACCAGTCCCGCGGCCACGGCGGAGGCGGAGCCGGCGGAGGAGCCGCTGGAACCGCGCCTCGGGTCCCACGGGCTGCGCGTCTTGCCGCCGAACCACTGGTCGCCCATCGCCAGCGCGCCCAGGGTCAGCTTGCCCACCAGAACGGCACCCGCTTCCTCGAGACGGGCCGCGACGGTCGCCTTCTCGTTCAGCACCCTTCCCTTGAACTGCGGTGCTCCCCACGTGGTGGGGTAGCCGGGATAGGAGATCAGGTCCTTGGCGCCCCAGGGAATGCCGTGCAGCGGGCCGCGGTAATGGCCGGCGGCGATCTCCTTGTCGGCCTGCTCGGCCTGCTTCAGCGCCAGCTCTTCGGTGAACGACACAACACACAGCAGCAATGGGTCAAACTGCTTGAGCCTGCGCAGGTAAAGCTTCGTCAGCTCGGTGGACGTCAGTTTTCGCGAGCGGATCAGCGCCCCGAGCTCGGCCACGGACAGGAACGCCAGCTCCTCATCCGAGCCGGGACGCACCGTCTCGCGTGTGACCGCCGGCCTGGCCTGGTTTCGCCGCACGACCGGGGCGGGCTGCAAGCCGGGCGAGGGCTGAAAGGCCAGGGCC
Organism: uncultured Planctomycetaceae bacterium; assembly: GCA_963833985.1. GTDB lineage: Bacteria > Planctomycetota > Planctomycetia > Isosphaerales > Isosphaeraceae > Aquisphaera. The sequence goes on along the minus strand of CAWIAD010000001.1, from coordinate 881,958 downwards.
GGCGGCACGTCGTAGCCCACGTTCACCTTGCGCAGCTCCAGAAACTGGCCGAGACTTTCCTGGACTTCCTTCGCTGCGCTCTGCCGCTCCTTTTCCGTGAGTTCCAGCCCGGCGATCCACTCGGCCTGCCGGATCATCTCGGGCGTGACCTTGCCGGCTTCGGCCACCTGCGCCGCAAGGGCTCTCTGGAAGCACAGCGACCCTGCTCCGAGCGTGACGAGCGCCTTCAAGACCGTTCGCCGGCGTGGCCTCAGGTGATCGACCGCCGCGGTATCCGAAGCAGGCAGACGGGGCAGTTCATCCAGCATGGCGTTCGGTTCGCTCCAGCAACGTGGCCGCGGGCGGTTCGCGGAGAGGAGATCCCATGGTGAAGGATTCCGCCAGACCCTGCAACGGTTCTCAGCGTCGGACGCGTGATGCCGTCCAGGACTGCGCTTTCCACCGGAGGGCTCGCGGCAGCCTTTGCGCGCTCCGCGGCGTGTCCAGATTTCCAGCAGGCGACCCTGACCATCTCTCGATAGGGCCCTTGCCCCGGGCGCCTCCGTCCGGTGCCGGTGGTGTCGGCTCACGCCCTCCGCCATTGGGTTCGTTTTCACCGTCATTCCAACGAAGCCATCGGACGTAACTCCCATGTTGCAATAGCTTTAACCATGCAAAACTTGAGTTTTCAATTGGGTTCGTCGTGCGTTTTTGTTTACGAAAGGCTGTGATGACGGCCACGTAAGGTCGGGTGCGGTCGAGAGCATCAAAGGCCCACCGCACGGCCAGGGCACTGGCCGCCGGCGCGCCGCCCGGCTTTCCCCTGGCGGTGCGCTGGTCCGTACAAACAACCGAAATGCCAAGGAGCCGGCGCGGTGCGCCGTCATCATCAGTCTACGGTGCAAACGCCGGAGATCTTGCGAACCAGCACGCCATTTCATCTCCTCCTGGAGCGCCACGGCTTCCGGGCCACTGGTGACACCTGCGCGGGCACTTCCGCTCGATCCAGTGCGATCTCGGCCCCGCCGGCGGCCCGGCCTTGTGCACGCGCGAGATCCTCAAGCTGCTGGCAGCGCGAGGGAATGGATTGCCGGGCGCTCACGATGGGGATCATGGAGCCCGAACGAAAGTCCGCGCTCTACGAGTTCAGGGCTGCGGCTTGCCGACGGTGCGTCGTCGCTCCGCTCGACTCACCCTACGGTTACAGCTTCCGGGCCTGGTCTGCCCGGTGATCCCCGACCTGATCCCGCTCGCCCGCATCTTCGCCGCGGACCCGGAGTCGAAATACGTCACGCAAATCAACCCGCAGCCGTCCCGGGGCGTCACGGTCTTCGCGCGGATCCCCGCTGAGCTGAACCAGCGCCGGCCCGGAGATTCCCCGCTCCTGCTGCGAGAGGGTCGCGAGGTCTGTGACAGTTGTAGAGGGGATGGTTGCCTCGCGGAGAGATTCGCAGTGTTTCGGACGTGTCTCCGCGACGCAACCATCTTCTCCCTCGCGATTTCGGGCAAGTTTCCTGCCCTCCGGTACGCCTGTATCTTAAAGAATTAATGGCCTTTCGTAAGTACCTACGGACATGCAACTTGCGACGTCAACCATATCAGGGTGTGTCGAGCGCAGCGACGACGCACCGGGTTAGCTGGCCATGGAACCGAAACGGGGACCGAAAAGAGGGAGGGAACTGAAAAGAGGGACGCAGCTAAATATATCCTCGCCTCTTCGAATGTGGGCCAGCCGCCCTCGGCTGGCTCAGGACGGCCGAGGGCGGCCGTTCCACGGGTAGCTATTTAGACTCGAGAACTCATCGCGTCCCCTGTTTTAGTTCGTCTCTGTTTCGGTTCCCCGTTCCGGTTCCTGATCTGGTCTCTGTGACTCATCCGCTCTCGGCTCTTCGTGCAGTGATCACGATGACCGACAACGCCGACAGCGAGCTGAGCTTTGATTGCAGCTACACATTCACGTCTGACAACGAGGGAATCACGATCGGCGAGCTCCAACTCTCGAGGGGCGACGTGTGCAGGTTCAACTCCGACGATCGCAACCACATGATGAGCGCGGTCGAGCAGAGCTCGGGCGGCACGAGGCTGGAGCGGGTGAACTCGACGTTCGGTGAGACGGGACGCCCCTACGGCGCCGGCGCCTGGAGCGTCGAGACCGCAGGCTGCCTGGGCCTGGATTATGGCCTCCGACCGCGGGGACGGCAGCTCCGAGCCAGGCATATACAGAAAGCACGATCACGGCGGCTATCTCAGATTGCCCAGTTATCGCAGGAGAATCGCAACGTCCCCTGGTATCGACGCCGCCTTGCCCTCACAAAGCAGCCGCCCATGTAATCCATATATTATCTTTTTTATGATTGCCTCACTTGTTTCTCACTTGCCACTTGGTGGTGAAATCTTCACAAATGCAATTGACCTGTTCTCAAATTCTGCTTGCTTTTTCCAAAAAGGCTTGTTACCCAATCGTATTACGCATCTCAGTATCCCCACAATCACGCATGCAAGTCACGTGCTGCCTTCACGACCGCGACGGTGATACGCATCTCGACCCGAGGAGGATCGCCAGATGGTCCGCAAAGCTCGCCGACTCTCACGAATTGCCGCCTTGATCGGCCTCGCCCTTTGCGCGACGGTCCGTGCTCAGGCAGGAGGCCTGACCCTCACCGCGCAAGGCATCGCCGATGGCTTCAAGCTATCGACTTACGCCACCGGGGTGGGTGGAAGCAATTACTCGTTTCTCGCAGCCGCACCGCTCTTGAACCCGAATCAAGGCACCATGGCGGTCATCGATTTTTCGCACGAGTTGCTGCGTTCATTCGTGGACGTCGACGGCCAGACATATGGTTCCGCCTTGAATTCGGTCTCCCTTCCCAACGCGGTCAACGTTGCCGATGCGGGCGGCCAAACCTACGCCACCCAGCGCGCCGTGGCCGGTGGACTCTATCGTGTCAGTAACTCACTGGGTCTGACTCCTGTCAGCGTGACGGGCGGTTTTACGCCCTACAACGGCCTTGCGGGAAACCCGGCCACTGGCCACCTGCTCGCGCAGGGTGTCGGGAGTGCCGGGGCCGGTGTCTACGACATCAATCCACTGACCGGAGCCAGCAGACTGATCTTCGCAAGTAATGGAATTGATGGCGTTTCGGTCTCGCCCGATGGTAAGACCGTCTACGTTGAGAACGGCGGTAATAGCATCCTGGGATTCAACATCGCGACCAACGCACTGGTATTCAGCGCCGGGAGCAGCCACAGCCCCGACGGAACGGGAGCGATTTCAGGCGGCCTCTACAACGGCTACGTCATCGCCAACAACAACGACGGCACAGTCAGCCTCTTCGACCCGGCGGGCGCCACACAGACGATCATCGCCAGCGGCGGTACTCGCGGCGACTTCACTTCGCCCGACACGAATAACGGCACGCTGCTCCTGTCCGAGTACGACTTCAGCTACCGCCTGTCTGCCCCAGGGGGCTCATTCGGAACCGTGCCTGAACCCTCCACCCTGAGCCTTTTTTGTATCGGTATCACCTGCATGACCGGCTACCGCTGGATTCGCCGGAAACTGTCGGCGGGTTCGTCCACTGCGTGACCCACAACCTCGGTGTGAGCCAACACCGGCAGAGCACTTATATCTACTGTATCGCGGTCTCGGCTAGCTATAAGAACATCTGAGATATTCCTTTCCGTCACGGATGGAACTTGGCGGGGAACCTGGGGGAACCGAAACGGGTACGCAGCGAGAATCGAGAACGACTCGCGCCCCTGTTTTTATCGCGTTTCGGTTCCCTAGTCTAACGGCTGAGCTTCTCCAGCTCGGCAAGCGACATCGTGTACTCGGTAAAACGCGGATTCCCGTGGTCGCGAACCCACTCGAACTGCTGGCGGGCGGCAGACCTGTCGCCGGCCAGCAATCGCTCATAGCCCAGGAAGCAATGGGCTTCCGTCTGCTTGTCGTTGTCGGTAGCGGGTGCCATCATGTCAGACCGCGAAAGCTCGCCACGATAGAACCGCACGATCGGCACGGGCCAGGCGGAGGAGTCGAGATTCGCTCCTTGGTTGAGCGTGGTTCGAGCGTCCTGGTCGTGGCCCTGACGGCGTGCCCCCAGGTACCCGACGATGACGGCATAGGGAGCCAGTTCACCCTTAGTCCCGCTCAGCTCATACGTACGTCGAGCATCCTCGACAGCCCCGGACCTCTCGGTGATTAATTTGACCACACCGCGGTTGTAGTAGGCTATAGCGAATCCCGGATCGATCCGGATCGCCTCGTTGTAATCCGCAATAGCTTTGTCGTACTCCTTCTTGTCACTCCAGGCGAGACCGCGGTTGGAGTAGGCCGCAGCGAATCCCGGATCGATTCGGATCGCCTCGTTGTAATCCGCAATAGCTTTGTCGTACTCCTTCTTGGCTCTCCAGGCGTTGCCGCGGTTGTTGTAGGCCGCAGCGAATCCCGGATCGATCCGGATCGCTTCGTTGAGATCCGTGATGGCGATGTCGTACTCTTTCCTGGCCCTCCAGACATGGGCCCGCCAGAGGTAGTTGGCAGTGGCGCCTGGGTTCGCGCGGATCCTGTTTGTGAGGTAATCGATGGCATGGTCAAAGGGGATGACATTCACGGCGGGGGCCCAGCCCTTCACCCCGGACCCTTCGGCCACCAGCCAGAGCCAGGGGCCGTTCAACTGTTCGACCTTGTAGATGCGGAAAACTTGATTGTCCCTGCCCCGTGCCAGTTGTTTGCCGCGGCCTGCGTCATCGACCACCTGGCCGCCGACCTGGAGGAGGGTCCCGAACTGTGTGATGACGCGCTTGCCCACCCATGAGTCTCCGCTCGATTGCTTGGCCAGCTTCGTGGCACGGCTTCCGCACAGGATCATGGGAAGCGTGAGCACGGTCTTAAAGACCCTGACGAAGCGTCTGCACCGCACGGCTCCGGCAACAGAAGGATCACCACCACTCATTATTGTTACCTCTCTTGTGATGGTCGTCGATTTTTTTTTGGCCAATTATGTTCAGATTACCGATGCCTTCCCGCGGAATCGAAGGGCAAGTATCCACGGCCATCCGGGGAGAAAACGGGAACAACTCGTACCCCGCAGATCTCTTCCGGGAAAGTAAAACGGGGACGCGTCCAGTTCTTGATTCTCTCTGCGTCCTCGTCCTGCTCATTCGTGTCCGGGCAGGCGAACATTCCGGACTATTCGGGCGCGGGAGCGTGCTAACGAGGCCAAAGCCGGCGCCTGGGGTCTCGGTCCTCTCCGGGTCCTCGGGCGACGTCGAGGCATTGGCGCGCTGCGTGGTCGAGGCGTGAGCGAGGGCGTTCATCCTGAGCTCTGGAACGTGGCGCCTGCCTCCCAGGGCTCGCCGGGGCATCCGTACGCACGCCGCACCGATCGAATCCGTATTCCAGCGTGGCCACGGCGGAAAAACCAGGGGTGACCTGCACCTCCAGCGGCCCTCGTCTCCGCCTTCGCCGCTCGCCGCCCGAGCCGCCCTGGGAGCAAGGAGCATTATTTTCATCCCGGGAAGTGCCTCGACGCCTGCCGGCAGCCGGCCCGGCGGGATGCCCTGCGCATTGCGCGAAAAGGCTTTGCAAAGCCCACTTGCGAGCAGCATCACCGCCCTGTAAGTTCGATTTCGTTCGGGGACCCACGGCAATGCCGGCCCCGTCACGAAGTCCCTTTGACTTTTGTCGATGGAACCGAGTACAACGGCACAAGAAAAAGGGAATATCCGAGCCGCTTCAGGGCACTATTCCAGGGGAACACACCTGGGGAGCCGCTTCATGGCGCAGTCAGCGACCGCGACACCGCACGATCGGTTGAGCGACAACGACGTTCAGGCGATCGATCACCTGCGCGAGGTGTACGCGCGGCTGCGCACGGAGATTGGCCGGGTGATCGTCGGCCAGCACGAGGTGATCGAGCGGCTGGCCATCTGCCTCTTCGGCCGCGGCCATGCGCTGCTGATGGGCGTGCCGGGCCTGGCGAAGACGCTGCTGGTGAGCAAGCTGGCCGAGACGATGTCGCTGAAGTTCAGCCGCATCCAGTTCACGCCCGACCTCATGCCCATGGACATCACCGGGACCGACATCCTTCAGGACATGGCCGGCGGCAAGCGCGAGTTCGAGTTCGTGGCCGGGCCGGTCTTCGCCAACATCGTCCTGGCCGACGAGATCAACCGGGCACCACCGAAGACCCAGGCGGCGATGCTCGAGGCGATGCAGGAGCACAACGTGACCGTGGTGGGCAAGGCATTCCCGCTCGATGAGCCGTTCCTCGTCCTCGCGACGCAGAACCCGATCGAGCAGGAGGGAACCTATCCTCTACCCGAGGCCCAGCTCGACCGATTCATGTTCCTGATCGAGCTGGACTACCCCTCGGAAGCCGAGGAGATCCAGATTGCGCGCACGACGACTGGGGAGGCATTGCCCCGTCTCGATCATTTGATGACGCCGGCCGAGGTGATCGCGCACCAGAGCCTGGTGCGGAGGGTACCTGTCCCCGACCACATCTACGCCTACGCGGCGCGGCTGGCGCGGAAGACGCGGCCAGGGACGCCGACGGCGCCTTCGTGGCTCAAGCCGCTGGTCTCCTGGGGCGCCGGTCCGCGTGCCGTGCAGTACCTGATACTTGGTGCCAAGGCGCGTGCGGCGCTCCTGGGCAGCTACATGGTCCGCCTGGAAGACATCCAGCAAGTCGCCGTGCCGGTCCTGACGCACCGCATCATCACCACCTTCGCCGCGCAGGCCGAGGGCATTGACGCCAAGCAAATCGCGCAGGCTGGTGGAGGAGACCGCGACGGAGGCTTGACCGGGGCGGGGCGCGCGGCGGGCGATACCGGGAGCCCGCGGTGATCGGGTCTGCGTGACCCGGCACGTGGCGTCCGCGGTGTGGAACCAGAATCTGATCGGCTTCATGTCCATCGATACGCGAGACAGGGTTTTCCGATGTTCCCCGATCGCCGGCAGCGCAGTTTTCTGGATCCGGGCGTGCTCTCGCGTCTCTCGAGCGTGCCCCTGGCGGCGCGTAGACCGATGCTGGGAACGGTATCGGGGCGGCATCCGAGCCCGCACAGGGGATCGAGCGTGGAGTTTGCCGAGTACCGCAAGTACGTGCCGGGCGACGATCTGAGGCGGCTGGACTGGCGCGCCTACGGCCGCTCGGACCGGTTCTTCGTGAAGGAATTCGAGGCCGACACCAACCTGCGCTGCTGCTTGATGCTGGATACCAGCGGGTCGATGGATTTTGGCTCGCAGGGAGTCTCCAAGCTGGAGTACGCCCGCAGGCTGGCCGGTGCCATCGCGCACCTGGCGCTCAACCAGGGAGACGCGGTCGGCCTGGCGTGCGTGGCCAAAGGCGTGGTTCGCAACATCCCGCCCCGGCGCAACCCAGCGCACCTGACGGCCGTGTACGACGTGCTGGAGCAGACGCAGGCCAGGGGTGAGACCCAGCTTGTGCCGGTGTTGCACGAGCTGGCCGAGACGGTGCGGCAGCGGGCGCTCTGCATCATCCTTTCCGATCTGTTCGTGGAGCCTGAGCTGCTGCGCGGCTGCTTCCAGCACCTGAGTTTCCGCAAGCACGACGTGGCCGTGTTCCACCTGCTCGACCCGCGCGAGCTGAGCTTCGACTTTCGCCGGCCCATGCGCTTCCTTGACATGGAGGGGGGACCGGCCCTCTTCGCCGAGCCGAATGAGATCGCCGAGCGCTACCACAAGGCGCTCGATGGCTACCTTGACGGGCTTCGCCAGGTGGTGCTGGAATCGGCCGTCGATTACCACCGTGTGCGGATTGATGACGATTACGAGCAGGTGCTCATGCGATTTCTCGTGGGCCGGGCCCGGGCGAAGGGGGCGCGATGAGCTTTCTCCAGCCCATGCTCCTGCTTGCGCTGCCCCTGATCGCACTGCCGATCATCATCCACCTCATCAACCAGCGGCGCTTCCAGACGATCCGCTGGGCGGCGATGATGTTCCTGCTGGCAGCCAACCGCATGTCGCGTGGTTACGCTCGGCTCCGGCAGTGGCTGATCATGGCGTTCCGGATGGCCGTGATTGCGGGGCTCGTCTTCGCGATCAGCAGGCCCCTGGCGGGCGGCTGGCTGGGCCTGGCGGCGGGCACACGGCCGGACACCACGATCATCGTGCTCGACCGCTCGCCCAGCATGCAGCAGGCGGGTGCGGGGGGTGTCGGGTCGAAGCTCGACACCGGGCGCAGGCAGCTCGTGCGGGCGCTCGAGACCCTCGGCTCGGCGCACTGGGTGCTGATCGAGAGCGCGGCCAATCTGCCGCGCGCGCTGGACTCTCCCGCGGCGCTCTTGACCTCGCCCAGCGCCGAGCCGGTCGGCGCCGCGTCCGATCTGCCGGCCATGCTGCTGGCCGCACGCGATTACGTACGCGCCAACAAGCCGGGCCGCACCGAGGTCTGGATCTGCTCCGACCTGCGCGAGAACGACTGGAACGCCGAGAGCGGCCGCTGGCAGAGCCTGCGCGACGGCTTCCTGGAGCTCCCGCAGGCGGTTCGGTTCCACCTGCTGGCCTATCCCGAGACGGCCCCGGACAACATGGCCGTGCGCGTCACCGGGGTGCGGCGCCAGCCCACGGCGGCGGGCGCCGAGCTTTTCGTGTCGCTATGGATCAGCCGTGAGGGAGGGGCCGAGACGCGCGCGTCGGTCCCCGTGCACTTCGAGATCGACGGGGCCCGCTCCGAGCTCTCCGTGGAGATGGCCGGGCCCACCTTCGAGCTCAAGGACCATCGTATCCCGCTGGAGCGCAGCCAGGTGCGCGGCTGGGGTAAGGTCTCGATCCCGGCCGACGCCAACCCGGCCGACAACGACGACTGGTTCGTCTTCGACGAGCCGCCACTGCGGAAGGCGGTCGTGGTGGCCGAGGACCCGCAGGCCGCCCGGCCGCTCCAGCTCGCCGCGGCGATTCCGCCGGATCCGGCGGTGAAGTGCTCCGCGGAGGTCGTTGCGGCCGACGCCCTGGGAACCGTGGAGTGGGAGCAGGTCTCGCTCCTGCTCTGGCAAGCGCCCATGCCCACCGGCGAGGCGGCGAAGCGGATCACGGCCTTCCTGGCCCGGGGCGGGCAGGTCGTCTTCTTGCCACCGCGCAGCCCCGGGCCGGAAGAGTTTCAGGGCGTTCACTGGACAACCTGGGTGGCACCGCCGCAGGGAGCCACCGTCCAGGGCTGGCGGGGCGACCAGGACCTGCTGGCGCAGACGCAGAGCGGAGGACCCTTGCCGGTGGGCCAGCTCCAGGTGCGGAGATACTGCGGCCTCGCCGGCGACCTGGTGGTTCTGGCCAGCCTGCGCGGGGGCGAGACCCTGCTGGGCCGGGTGCCCGCGACGGCCGGCGGCGCTTACTTCTGCGCAACCACGCCCGCGGTGGGCGATTCCTCGCTGGCCAGCGGCGGGGTCGTGCTCTACGTGCTCGTACAGCGTGCCCTGGCGGAGGGAGCCAAGGTGCTGGGGAATACCCGAGAGCTCACGGCCGGCAACCTCGCGGGTGAAGACCCGTCCGGCTGGAAGCGGGTGACGGGCAACGACGAGGGGCTCTCCACGGATTATCCTTTCCACTGCGGCGTCTACCGCTCGGGAGAGCGGCTCCTGGCCGTGCGCCGGGTGCGGGCCGAGGACCTGGCCGGCGTGGTGAGCGACTCCCGCCTGGCCGGCCTGGTGCGCGGCCTCGACTGGACCCGGATCGACGACCGTGCCGGCAGCGTGAGCGGGCTGATCCAGGAAATCTGGCGCGTCTTCCTGGTGGCGATGATGGTGGCGATGGTGGTCGAGGCCGGCCTCTGCCTGCCGCGCCGGCGTCCGGCGGGAGGGGCGGCATGAGCGTCTCCCGGTCGCTGGCCTTCCTCTGGACGCCCTGGTCGCTGGCCCTCTCGGTGGTGCTGGTGACCATCACCGCGGTGCTCGGCGTGGTGGCCTGGCGGCGGAGCGGTTACCACCGCGGGATGGGGCTCCTGGAGCTGGTGCGGCTCTGCCTGGTGATCATTGCCGCCCTGGTCCTGAACCAGCCGGAGTGGGTCGAGGAATACCGTCCCGAGGAGCAGCCCGCGGTGGCCGTGCTGCACGACGCGTCGCCCAGCATGGACACGCGCGACGTGGTGGTCCGGGGCAAGGGCGGCTCCAGCCCGGCGCCCTCGCTGCTCACCCGGCGCGAGGCCGTCGCGCCCCTGGGCGATCCGGGCACGTGGACGAAGCTGCGGGAGCGCAGGAACGTGATCATCCAGGCATTCTCACCGCAGAGGCCCGGACACGGGACCGACCTGAATGAGCCTCTACGCGCGGGCACTGGAGCGGATTCCCAACCTGCGCGGCGTGGTGCTTACCTCTGATGGCGACTGGAACGAAGGCCCCCCGCCGGTGCAGGCCGCGGCGCGCCTGCGGGTTGCCGGTGTGCCCGTGTTCGTGGTTCCCGCGGGAAGTGCCAGCCGCCTGCCGGATGTCGAGCTGCTCACGCTCGACGCCCCTACCTTCGGCGTGGCCGGCAAGTCGGTGCGGATCCCCTTTACCATCGACAGTGCCCTGCCGCGCGAATACCTGACCAGCGTCACCCTGCGCAGCTCCGACGGCGACGAGGTGACGCGCGAGGTGAAGATCGCGCCCATGAGCCGCACCAGCGACTGGATGGTCTGGAAGCCCCGGTCCACCGGCAGCTTCACGCTCACCCTGGAAGTTCCCAGGCATCCCGATGAGACGCTGGCCGACAACAACCGCATGACGGCGCCGATCTCGATCCGCGAGGAGCGGCTGCGGGTGCTGGTGATCGAGTCGTACCCGCGCTGGGAATACCGCTATCTGCGCAACGCGCTCTCACGCGACCCGGGCGTGGAGGTCTCCTGCCTGCTCTTCCACCCGGGGCTTTCGAAGGTGGGCGGAGGCAACAAGGACTACATCAAGCAGTTCCCATCCGGCCTCGATGAGCTGTCGAAGTATGACGTGGTCTTCCTGGGCGACGTGGGCACGGCCGACGAGCAGTTGACCGCGGAGCAATGCCGGCTCATCAAGGGGCTGGTGGAGTACCAGGCCAGCGGGCTGGTGTTCATGCCGGGCATGGAGGGAAGAGAGTTATCGCTGCTGGAGACCGAGCTGGGCGACCTCTGCCCGGTGCTGCTCGACGCCGCCCAGCCGAACGGTTGGGGCTCGCGCACACCGAACCACTTCGAGCTCACCGAGAGCGGCCGCACCAGCCTGCTGACCAAACTGGCCGATACCCAGGACGACAATGCGGAGGTGTGGGAAGGATTGCCCGGCTTCCAGTGGTATGCCCCGGTGCTGCGCGCCAGGGCGGGCAGCGAGGTGCTGGCCGTGCACAAGGACGCGGTCAATGAGTACGGCCGGTTGCCGCTCCTGGCCACCCGCACCTTCGGCGCGGGCAAGGTCCTGTTCATGGGCACCGACGGCGCCTGGCGATGGCGCAAGGGAGTGGAGGACAAGTACCACTACCGCTTCTGGGGCCAGGTGGTGCGGTGGATGGCCTACCAGCGGAACATGGCCCGGGGCGAGACGATGCGTCTGTATTACGTGCCCGATCAGCCGAGGATCAACCAGACGGTCTCGCTGCACGCCAACATCATGGAGCGTTCCGGCGAGCCGCTCAAGTCGGGCGAGGTGTCGGCGCTTGTCATGGCGCCTTCGGGCAAGAGCCAGCGGGTGCAGTTCGTCTCCGCGGGTGAGGAGTGGGGCGTCTTCAGCGGCCAGTTCACTCCGTCGGAGCCGGGCAAGCACGAGCTGGCCCTGGCCTGCAAGCAGACCGGAGCGACCCTGGAAACCAGCTTCTTCGTGCAAGGCTCCGCGGCCGAGCGGATGGGCCGCCCGGCGCGGCTGGACGTGCTTGATGAGATCGCCCGCGTGACGCGCGGCCAGGTCATCGAGGCCGACAAACTGGACGAGGTGATCCGGTCACTCGCCGAGCTGCCCGATCCGCCCCCTTCGGTGCGCAGGGTCCAGCTCTGGTGCCACCCGGTGGCGGGCGCCGCGATTGTGGTGCTGCTGGGAGTTTTCTGGGTGGGACGCAAGGTGATCGGTCTCGTATGATAGGACTGCCGTGGGAACGATTCGCGACCCGTCGATCGTGAGGATGCCATGAGCACAGAGCTTCCGCTCGAGCGTCTCCAGTTGCCCGACTCCCTCCAGGGCCAGTTGCGCGACTACCGCCGCCGGGTCTGGTCGATCAAGATGACCGAGGCCCTGGCCGCGGCCGGGTTCGGGCTCTTCGTCGCGTTCCTGGCACTCTTTGCCGTCGACCGTGCGTGGGACACGCCGGGCTGGGTCCGCCTGATCCTCTTTCTGGCCGTCTGGGCGGGCATGGGCCTGGTTCCGCTGGCGCTGTACCGCTGGGTCTGGCGGCACCGCCGCATGGAGCAATTAGCGCGGCTGCTGGGCCGCAACGAACCGCGCATCGGCGATCAGCTCCTGGGCGTGATCGAGCTGGTCGAGAGCGATGCCGAGCAGGCCCGGTCGCGGGCGCTCTGCCAGGCGGCCGTGGCCCAGGTGGCCGAGGACGCCCGTCACCGCGATTTCCGGGCCGCCGTGCCCAACCCCAGGCATCGGCTCTGGATCTCTCTGATGGCTGCCGGCGCGTGCTGCGCGATCGGACTGGCGGCTCTCTGCCCCGACGCGGCGAGCAATGCCTGGAAGCGATTGCTGGCGCCCTGGAGACCCATTCCCCGCTACACCTTCGCGGCCGTGCAGCCGTTGCCCGGGCGGATGTTCGTGGCGCATGGCGAGCCCTTCACGGTGGCGGCCCGTCTGGCCGAGAAGACGGCCTGGCGGCCCGGCGCGGGGACGGCGAACCTGGGCGAACAGCGCCCCGTCGCGGCCGCGCTCGCGGACGGCGGCTACCAGTTCGAGCTGCCTGCTCAGATCGACCCGGGCTGGATGGACGTCCGCATCGGCGACTGGTCCCAGCACGTGCGCGTGCTGCCGACCTTGCGGCCCGAACTGACCTCCGTGGTTGCGGACGTGATGCTTCCCGGCTACCTGGGCCGGAGCGGCACCCAGCACAGGGACGTGCGCGGGGGAACGGTGGCGATCGTCAAGGGGGCCACGGCTCGGTTCACGGCCGTTGCCAGCCGCGAGTTGAAGGCCGCGGACGTCGATGGCCGGCCCCAGCAGCCTGAAGGCGCCAGCCTCGCCAGCGAGCCGGCCCTGGTAGACGGCACCCGCACCATGGAATTCCGCTGGCAGGACGAGTTCGGCCTGGCGGGCCGGGCGCCGTTCGTGCTGTCGATCACCGGCAAGGACGATGAGCCGCCGTCGATCTCCTGCGAGAACCTGCCCCGCCAGAAGGTGGTGCTCGATTCCGAGACGCTCCAGTTCAAGGTCCGCGCCCAGGACGATTTTGGCGTCCAGCGGGTCGGCATCGAATGGCGCGGGGTCCCCGGATCGCTGGTCAAGGCTCCGGCGAAAGGCGAGCGGATCCTGGCGGCTGGTGGCCAGGACAAGGAAGCCCTCGAGCTCGCCGGCGCCTTCTCGGCGAAGTCGCTGGGCATCGAACCACAGCCGGTGCATGTGCGGGTCTTCGCCGAGGACTACTTTCCGGGCCGCGGGCGGGTCTACTCGCCGGCCTACCTGCTGGTGGTCATGAGCCCCGAGCAGCACGCGCTCTGGATCACGGAGCAGCTCAACCGCTGGCATCGCCAGTCGCTCGAGGTGCGCGACCGCGAGCTTCAGCTCTTCGAGACCAACAAGCAGCTCCGCGCCTGACGTCCGACGAGCTGGATCGGCCCGAGGTGAGGCGGCGGATCGACACCCAGGCCGACGCCGAGCGGAGCAATGGCCGCCGGCTGACGACCCTGGTGGCCAGCGGTGAAGACCTGGTGCAGCAGGCGATGCGCAACCCCGAGTTCGGCGTGGGCCACCTGGAGAAGTGGGCCGAGATGCTACAGATCCTCAAGGACATCTCGGCCAACCGCATACCCACCGTGGCGGACCTGCTGCGGCAGGCGTCGCAGTCTCCCCAGGCCAGCGCGCCGCCGTCCCAGGGGAAGCCGACGCCCTTGGCGGGCATGGTGCGCGACACGCGCAGGGGCCCGGCACCGCCGGATCCGAAGGACGCGCCCAAGGCCGCCTCCGGAGTACCCCAGGTGGTCGACCGCGAATCGTCGCAGCAGCCGCTGGACAAGAACGCCGGCCCGCCGCCCCCGCCCAAGCCGGCCGGCCAGCCGCGGCTGACGCTGCCGGTGACCACGCTGCCCGGCAAGAGCAAGGACAGTGCGGCCTGCCCCACGAGTCAGAAGCTGGATGAGGCGGTCGCCAAGCAGCAAGACCTGCTCGCCGAGTTCGAGAAGATCGCCGACGAGCTGAACCGGGTGCTCGCCAACCTGGAAGGAAGCACGCTGGTCAAGCGGCTGAAGGCGGCCTCGCGGACACAGTACACCGTCGCCGGCAAGCTCATCGACGAGCTGCGCGACGCCTTCGGACTGGCCGCGCCCGCGGCTCGGGCGCAGCCGCGAAGGTGATCGCCGAGATGGCTCAGCAAGAAGCCAAGGGAAGCCAGACGGTATCGGTGATCATGGATGACATGCACGCCTACTTCGAGCGCCGGCGGTTTCTCCAGTTCAAGACCGTGCTCGACGAAATGCGCAAGCTCGACGTGGTCGGCAGCCTGCGGTCCCTGAGCGACGAGGTCAAGAAGGAAGAGGGCCTGGCGATCGCCCAGTGCGAGTACTGGTCCGACACGCTCGACCGCTGGGCCGACGACCTGGTCGACCCCGTCTCGGGCGGCACATGACCGGGCGCCAAATCGCGCGGCAGTTTGCCGCCCTCGATCGTGCTGGAAGTTCTGCAAATTCTCGAAGGTGAAGTCAGCCTGCGCGAGGAGACGCGCGTCGGCGAGCAGGCCCGTACCGCAATCTCCACGGAGGATTACGGGCGCCAGGCGGTGCAGCTCTCGCACAGCCAGGACGAGCTCAAGGTGCGGGTGGACAAGGTGGTCGAGCGCATTCGCCAGCTTCCCGATGCCGAGACCGCCTTCGGCTACGAGATCGGCCTGCTGGGCCAGGTGGCCGGGGTCATGAACGAGGCGACTGGCATCCTGGCCCAGCCGGATACCGGCCCGCAAGCCATCGCGGCCGAGACCGAGGCCATCGAGCTGCTCCTCAAATCGAAGCGCATCAATCCCAAGGGCGGCGGTGGTGGCGGCGCCAGTCCGGGCGGGGGCGGCTCGGGCAAGACCATTGATTCGGCCCTCGCGCTGCTGGGATCGGGCGTGAACCAGAAGGAAGTCCGCGAGGATCACGGCGTCTCCCAGGCGACAGGCCAGTCGGGGCCGGCCCTGCCCGAGGAGTTCCGAGCCGGGCTCGATGAGTATTTCAACCGGCTGGAGCGCGGCGCCGGCGGGCAATGAGCATGCGGGAGACTGTCGCGAATGAGACGGCTGCATGACATGCTTCTGCTCGTGAGCGTCGCGTCGGCGTTTCCGGCTGCGACGCTCGTGCTCGGCCACGCCCAGGATGTTCTGACTCCCGCCACGCCGGTCCAACCGCCGGTTCAGAAGAAAGCGGTCCAGCCGGCCCGTCCGGACGCGGCGAAGAAGCAGGCTGCGGTCAAGCTCAGGGCGGCCGAGGTCACGAAGGCGATCAGGGCCATACCCTTGCTGCCGGCCCAGGCTCACGCTGCGCAGGCCGGCAACGTGGCAGCCATCGATGCGCAGGCCGCGCAGTACGTCCAGCACTTCCGTCCGCTCTTCCGCAGCGAGTACTACTTCATTCGCAACGCGTGCGACCTCAGTACGGACCAGCGCAAGCAACTGGCCCGTCTCAGAGAAAGCGTGAGCCGGGGCGCGGCGAAGAGCTTCGTCGTGGAGCAGCAGAAGATGATGCGCGGAGGCTGGCGGCCCGGTTCCCAGTATCCCGATCCGCGTCAGCTCATGGAGCAGGAGCTGGCCAGGGCGATCACCCCCCTGCTCTCCGCGGAACAGGTCGGCCGGTACAAGACCGAACTGGAGAAGCGCATCGCCAGCCGCAAGCAGCTCGTGATCGACAACCTGATCGCCAAGCTCGACGAGGACCTGATGCTCACGGCCGACCAGCGCATTCGGCTTGTCCGTTCGCTCACGGCCAACTGGAAAGATTCCTGGGGCCAGTCGCTGGAGATGCTCATGAACCTGGAGAACTTCTTCCCCAGCATCCCCGACCAGCTCGTGATGCCGATACTGACCGAGCCGCAGCGGGATGCCTGGCGAAGAGTGCCCAGGAATACCAATGTCTTCTGGGGTTTCAGCTTTGGCGCGGGCAACCAGGAGAACGACCCGCTCGACGACCCGGAGCTGGCGGACGCGGGGAAGGCCGGGGACGCCGGGGGGAAAAGGCCGTGACCTGCCGGCACGATCTGCATTTTGGCTGGCTTCTCTGTCTGGCTGGCCTGGCGGTTGCTTGCTCGACTCGGCCCTGCTCCGGCCAGGTGGTCACCGAGGAGGAAGAAGAGCCCGTGCAGGAAGTCATGCTGCCGGGCCAGCAGGTCCTCGTGGTGAGCGACGATCAGTTCGATCAGTGGATCTTCGGGTCATCGCGCACGGCACGGGCGGGGCGCAGCCGGCTCGAATCGCTGCTGGTCCTCCAGGTCGAGGACGTCGCCACGATGTGCGCTCTCTCGCCTTCCCAGAAGCAGAAGCTCCTGCTGGCCGGCCGGGGAGACATCAAGCGGTTTCTCGACCAGGTGGAAGAGAAACGCAAGCTGCTCGTTCACATCAAGAATGATCAAAACAAGTTCAACGAGAGCTACCAGCAGATCCTGCCGCTTCAGGCGGCGCTCCGCTCGGGCCTGTTCAACGAAGGATCGCTGTACTGGAAGACGGTCCACCGCGTGCTCCCCGAGACAGAGCTGGCCCGGTGCAAGCAGGTGCTGTGCGAGAGGAACCGGTTCCGCTACAAGGCCAAGGTGGAGCTGGTGGTGGCCCAGCTTGACCAGTCGGTGGGCTTGCGCGACGACCAGCGCCGCCGGCTGGTGGAACTGATCCTGAACGAGACCGAGACTCCCACGCGGTTCGGCCAGTATGATTATTACCTCGTGATGTATATGGCCGGTCAAGTCTCGCCAGCGCGCTTGCAGCCGCTGTTCGATGAGCGGCAGTGGCTCCTTCTGAAACGGCAGCTCGACCAGGCGCGGGGCATGGAGCGATTCCTTCAGAACCAGGGACTTCTGCCGCAGCACGCCCAGGCGGACCGTGGCGCAGCCGGGGTACTGCGCGGCCTCCGGGCTCCCGGCGCAGACCCGCCGTGCCGGACCTTCCCGAGCAAGTCTTTGCCAAACCCGAACCGAAGCGGTAAGCGACGAGGGTCCCTGCCGCGGGTCTCGCGATCGCACCTCAGTGCGGAAGTCCAGAAACCATGATCCTTGCCATTGCCTGCACAACAACCAGGGGGGAACCGGCCGATCTGGCCCGCGAAACAACCAGGCGGGCTGAGATCCCCGCGGCGATCGTCCCTGCTTCGCCAGCGAACGTGCCAGGCTGCCGACGGTTGCTGGCCACCGCGCTGGCGATTCTCTTCGCCTCGTTGGTCGCCGGGATGACCGGTCCCGCATGCCGTGCGCAAGACCTGCTCCCCGGGCCGAAGTTTGGCGAGGTCGTGCCGCGCGACGTGCGCGAGATGTACGACCACGGCCTCCAGTACCTGGCGTCGAAGCAGACGGACAAGGGGGAGTGGAGCGGCGGGGGCTACGAGGAAGGACCGGGCCCCGTGGGGCTGAGCCTGCTCGCCTTCCTGGCTTCGGGCGAGGATCCCAATTTCGGCCAGTACAGCAATCACGTGCGCCGGAGCGTGCGCTGGCTCATCAAGTCGCAAGATTCCAGCACGGGCATCATGGGCGACAGCATGTACCACCACGGCTTCGCGATGCTTGCCCTGGCCGAAGCCTATGGAGCCGTGGACGAGCGGACGCTCTGGCCCGATGGCAAGGGGCCAAGGACCATTGGCCAGGCGCTCGAGCTGGCCGTCCGCGCCGCGGTGACGTCGCAGAAGAAGAACTCGCTGGGCGGCTGGAGGTATTCGCCCGACGCCTCCGACGCCGACACTTCCGTGAGTGGGGCCGTGCTCGTCGGCCTGCTCGCCGCGCGAAACGCCGGCATCGAGATTCCCGACCAGGCCATCGACAAGGCCCTCGCTTTCTACAAGCAGATGACGGCTCCCTCGGGACAGGTCGCGTACACCGGCGGGATCGGCGGCTTCGATGAATCGATTGCCCGGATCTCGATCGCCTCGCTGGTCTATGCGGTCGGCCGGCGCAAGGAGCTGCCGGAATACAAGGCCACGGCGGACTACCTGAAGCAAAGGCTGGAGCAGCAAATTACCCACCAGTGGCCGGAGTACGCCCGCTACTACCAGGCCCAGGCGCTCTTCCAGGCCGATCTCAACGCCTGGGAGAAGTGGAACAAGCTGCTCGTCCGCCAGCTCAAGGCCGCACAGAAGCCGGATGGCAGCTTCCAGGGGCAACTCGGGCCCACGCTCTCAACGTCTTTCTCACTGCTGGCCCTGGCGCTGAACTACCGCTTCCTGCCCATCTATGAACGGTGAGTCGATGCCTTCACTTTGCCGTGCCGAATCCGCGTGCCGCCGGTCCGCACTGGTGTGCCGGCACTCGATCGCCTTGATGGTTCTGGCTGCCTGGCTGGGGGCGACCGGCACCGCGCAGGCTGCACCGCCAGGGGCTGGTCGCACGGCCTCCGCTGGCGGCATGCTTCACCTTTACAACGGCGGTTTCGTGCACGGGACGCTCGTGCCATCCGGCCGGCCCGAGACCCTCCGCTGGCAAAGCCCCGCCTTCACGGCACCGCTGGACTTCAGCTTGACCTCCCTTTCCGCGGTTCATCTCGCCGTCCCAGCCGAGCTGCCGCGGCCGGTGGGCGACTACTGCTTCGAGATGGCTGGCGGCGATGTCGCCTTTGGCTCATTGTTGACGCTCGATGAGCACGCCGCGGAGCTGGAGATTGCCGGTCTGGGCCGGGTTCGCGTCGATCGCTCGGTGATCAATCGAATGTACCGCTGGCGTTCCAGCGCCGACCTTGTTTACCTGGGCCCCAACGGACTTCTGGGCTGGCAGCAGCCGCCGGGCAAGGAGGACTGGCGTGAAGAGCAAGGACAGCCCTGGACCGATCGCGAAGGGGCGGCCATCCGCGGGGATTTCAAGCTTCCCGCGCGGTCGACCCTCGAGTTCGAGCTCTCCTGGAAGACCAAGCCCGACTTTGTTTTCGCCCTGGGCGTGGGCGAGGATGAGAAGACCGTGCAGCGCGCCTTCCGGTTCGAGGTCTGGGAGCGCGATCTGATCATTCAGCGCGAGACGGAGCAGGAGGCCGACGTGGCCTCGGTGGGCGAGGTGGGCCAGGGCGCGGGGCGAGTTCACCTGGTGGCCTACCTGGACCAGGAGAAGGGACGGGCCCTGGTCTACAACGCTCGGGGCAAGCCGCTGGCGGACGTGAAAGTGGCCGGCGGCCAGGCTCAGGTGCACGGCGGGCTCTCGCTCGTCAACAAGCGGGGCGACTTGCGGCTGGAGCGGTTGCGGATCGGCCGCTGGAATGGCGAACCCCCGCGCCAGGTGGAGGGGGATCGGTCGCGGATCCACTGGGACGACGGTTCGATCGTGTACGGCCAGATCATCGGGTTCGACACGGCGTCGCGCGAATTCGTCATCCGAGGCGACCGGGGGCTGACGCGCATGCCCGAAAAGCAGATCGGCGGAGTGTTCCTGTCGCGTCCGGCAGAGGTCTGGGATCGGGCGCTGGCGGCGGTCTACCAGGACGGATCGCGATATAGCGGCACGCTCTTGAAAGTGGAGCAAGAATCTCTTGCGCTGCGGGTGCCCGGTTTCCAGCAGGTGCTGAACCTGCCGGCGGCCGGCTTGCGTTCGCTGGTCGTGCTCCGCCCGGCCGAATCGCACGCATCAGAGACCCGGGGGCAGAGCGGCGTGCTCATGCTGGAAGGGGTGCGGCTGCCCGGCCGCCTGGTGGACGGTGCGGAGGGCCCCGCGGCAAGCTGCCTGGCGTGGCAGCCACAGGGAAGCCGCAGCGCCAGTCCCCTGTGCCATGGGGTCTCGGGCCGGATCGTCTACCGGGAGCCCGCGCCTGCGCGGCCCGTCCAGCGGCCGTCGGCGCCTCCGCCGCCCCAGGGGCCAGGAGGTTTCGTCGTGGGGTTTCTCACGGCCCTGAGCGGGGAATCACCGGGACAGAGCGGGGGCAAGCGAAAGGCCCTCTACCTTCGGAGCGGCGACGTCATTCCCTCGGAGATTACCGGCATAGACGAGCGCGGGGTGACCTTTCGCACAGCGCTCTCGGCGAGCACGTTCGTCCCGCACGACAAGGTGCAGGCCGTGGAGCTGGCGCTCGCCGGCGATCCGCCCATCAAGCTGAACCGGGTCAAGCGCGAGCGATTGCTCACATTGCCTCGCATGCAGAAGGACAATCCGCCGACTCACCTGGTCCGTTCGCGCAGCGGTGACTTCCTGCGCGGCCGGCTCATCAAGCTCGACGACCGTTCGCTCCAGATGGAGATCCGGCTGGAGCCGCGCGAGATCCCTCGCGACCGGCTGGCGCTCATCGTCTGGCTGCACCCCGAGCAACCGGCGCCCGGCGTGAAGCCTGCCGACCCGGCGCCGGCTCCGGTCACCCGCGTGCAGGCCGTCTGCCATGACGGCATCCGCCTGACCTTCCTGGCCGAACGAATGGCCCAGGGAGTGCTCGCGGGCCGGAGCGAGGTTCTGGGCGCCTGCCAGGTCGCGCTGCGGGACGTCGATCAGTTGCTCATCGGCGGATGCATCGAACAGGCCGCGGCCACCCTGGTTCACCAGCAGTGGAAGCTGCAAAACGCCATCGAGCCGAAAGCCTTCCAGGACGACGCCGGGGGGCCAAGTTCGGGCCGGCCCGTGGGCACCGAGTCCGCCCTCGTGGGCCGGCCGGCTCCGGACTTCGTGCTCGAGCTCCTGGGCGGTACCAAGTTCCACCTGGCGGAAACGCGCGGCAAGGTGATCATCCTTGACTTCTGGGCGACCTGGTGCGGTCCTTGTCTGCAAGCCATGCCGCAGGTGGAAAAGGTGGCCGAGGAGTTCCGCGACCGCGGCGTGCACCTGATTGCGGTCAATTTGCAGGAGTCGCCCCAGCAGATCACCTCGATGCTCGAGCGGCACAAGCTGCACCCCGCCGTGGCACTCGATCGCGACGGCGGAGTCGCCGAAAAGTATGCCGCCAGCGCCATACCTCAAACCGTGGTCATCGACCGCGCCGGCAACGTGGCGCGTCTCTTCGTGGGTGGCGGACCGCACCTCGGCGAACAGCTCCGCACGGCGCTGGAGACGGTGCTCAAGGAAGCCGGCGACAGGCCGGCAAGCAAGTAATTCCGTGGGAGCCGCCGGTGAATCGCCGCTCCCGGACCGCATGTGGCGCGCGACCCAGTGACAGTGGTAGTCGGGCCGCGAGGCACCCTTTTTCACATCGCCTGACACTTGTCACTTGAACATTCACCGTCCCTTTCGGCTGTGATGCGTCTGGTCCTGTAGTGCTCTGCCGGCACCGAGGGCGACGCTACAGGAGGACAACGGTAGCGATTTGAGGCTGTATTGTTTTTGTTCAAGGAAGCAGAACCCCCTTGATTCTGTAGTTTGCATTGGTTATGGATTGATGATCTGTGAAGAAAAGGGAATTCCGTACCAATCATCTGGAGATTCCGGCATGGCAGCAACGAAGACACGCGATCAAGGAAAAACATCCTTTGTCAAGGAGTACCTGATCGATCATCCTCAGGCCAACACCCACTTGGTGAACGGCGCGTGGGCGGAAGCGGGAATGGAAGGCACCATCAGCGAGACGCTCGTGAACAAGACGCGGTCGCAAATGGGGCTGACCGGCAATTTGCGCGGCGTGCCGCGCCGCAAGCGCGAATCGGTGGCCGCAAGCGCAACCACAACCGCGGTCAAGCCGCCCTACACCGGCAAGAAGCGCGGCGCAAACCCAAGTTGCAGGTGGTTGACCTGAGTGGGGCCAGACCCAGGTCCACGAGCGCGCAGACCAGCCGGCGGCGCGAGCCCCTCGTCGAGCTCGAAGCCGAGCTGGATCGGCTGCTCTTCAGGGTGATGACCGTCGGTGAGTTCGAGGGCGTCGAGAGCGCACTGCGTGATGCGCGCCGGCGGCTCTATGACGCCTTCATGAGCGCGCGCTAGGGCATGAACAGCTTGCGCCCCGACTTGCCCCGGGGGTA
Organism: uncultured Planctomycetaceae bacterium; assembly: GCA_963833985.1. Lineage (GTDB taxonomy): Bacteria > Planctomycetota > Planctomycetia > Isosphaerales > Isosphaeraceae > Aquisphaera. The sequence goes on along the minus strand of CAWIAD010000001.1, from coordinate 859,792 downwards.
AAAGGCCCATGCCGGGACCGGCGGTCCGGCCGGCAACTCAGCATGAGCCTTCCCCCGCAAGATCGTGCACGACCATGCCCTCCGTGGGCATGGTCATTTGCCTTTCTGTTGAGCCTGGAGCTCCTGCCAGTTCATTCCCTTGAAGGCCGCCCTGGCGGCGGACCTCAGCCCTGCACCCGAACGGTCCGCGTTCGAGGCCTGTGCGTGCTGGCTGGCGATCTCGTTGCGGAGCGCGACCAATCCCGGCAAGAGCTGAGAGTAAATCTCGACCTGCCGATCCGAGGTGGTGGCTCCGAAGCGTAGGTTATAGGCATTCATGAATGCCACCAGGTTGCCGACGGTGCTCTGCTTCGTGTCTTCGAGCTGATCCAGAAATGCCTTCATGCTCGGGTCGTTGAGCAGCCGGTTGAGGCTGGCCATCGTGGTGAAATAATCAAGGGCGTCCTGGTATCCCGGGGTGAACTCGGAGGCGTTCTTCATGAACGTGGCGCGGAAGTCCGCGACGGCCTTGTCGATCCGCTGGCGCGTCGCGGCCGAAACATCACCCCGGGCGTCTTCCTCGAGCGCGGGCTTGACCGCGGCATGAAGCGCATTGCGCTGCTCGGTGTACTCCGGCCGCATCAGAATGTCGGGAAGCGAGTCCTCACCGGTCATCTGGTCAAGACAGATGGTGAGTGCCTCGGAATCCCACTCGAACGGGATCTCGCGGATCGCAGCCGTGCTCACAGGCATTTTCGCCCGGCTCGACCTTGCCACCGCGGGGTCTGCGTCGAGGATCTCCAGCAGCAGGTTATTCAGCGTCGTACCGTCCTTCAACTCCAGGTCCGCAACCCTTCGTTCGCGGGCCGCCTCCTTGCTGGCTTGCTCCTGTTGCTTCTGCTCGCGAAGTGCGCGCTGGCGCTCCCGCAGAGCCTTGTTCCACTTGATCATCGTCTCCAGATTGATGGAGTCGGCCTGGGCCTTTTGCAGCGCGTAAACCCCCTGCCCGCGCATACGCGCCCAGTCCAGCCATGTACCCGGACGCCGGGTCCGCTCCCCAGCGGCTCATGCCGTAACCGCCATAGCCGCGTGGGTACATCCACTGGGCACTGGCCATGGAAGGCAGGATACAGAGGGCGACAAAAGGAAGGACCAACATTCGGAGGTGGTAACGCATGTGGAGCTCCTGCAATCCAGGGGTCTCGGGGAGCCTGACCGGGAAGGTCACAATGGAGCCGTCGAAGCGCGTCCCCTTACTATCATGATCAGGCCGCCACTACGGTCAGACAAGGCTGCGAAGCCAAACGTATGGATTTTGCCGGATAAACCACGCCGTGCTGGGTCTGAGCCCACCGCCTCACCATAATCGATCCTGTGGTGTCTTTGCGGTCATGAGGCAAAATAGGTAAGATATTGCTCTGAGCGTGTTGTTCCGGGAAAGAATGACGACCAGGAGGTCCTCCATGTCGGACATGACGGCAGCGGCCGGTACGGGTGTGGATTCAGTATCGGGGACATTCGACCTGGTCGCGACGGCCGCCAGGAATGGCGCCATGGACGCCCGGGCGGCGGCCGACCGGGCACTGGCGAACACCAGCCTGGTCCTTGCTCGCGCCCTGTACCAGACGACCTATGCCATTTCTTACGGCGTTGTCTTCCCGGCCGCGCTGCTGGCCCGCGCCATCCCGCGTGAGAATGCCGCCGTCCGCGGCCTGATGGACGGAGCCCACGCCGCCAGCCTGCGTGTGGACGCCATGCTCGGGCAGGCCAGCGTCACGGCGGCGCCCGCCACGCACTGAACCATCGGGACATGGCCTGGGTATTGCTCCCCGTCTTCCCTCCAGAATCCGAGCGTCCTGCTGACGGAAGAGAACCATGAGGACGAAGCCGGGGGAGCAAGGCGATGCGCCTGAGGTGGCTGCTCTTTTTTCTTCCGATCGGGATTGGGCTAAGCTGGTTCGGGGCCAATCCGATCGTGGTGTTCCTGACCTCGGCCCTGGCGATTGTGCCGCTCGTGAAGCTGATGGGCGACGCCACCGAGGTGCTGGCCAGGTACCTGGGCCCCACCGCCGGCGGATTGCTCAATGCAACCCTGGGCAACGCGCCCGAGATCATCATCTCCGGTTTTGCGTTGCACCGGGGGCTCGTCGGCATGGTGAAGTCGTCGCTCACCGGGTCGATCATCGGCAACCTGCTCTTCGGTGTGGGTGCGGCGTTCCTGGCCGGCGGAATCAAATACCGGCGTAACCAGACGTTCGACCCCCGAGCGGCCCGCATGTCCTCGGCGCTTTTGACACTGGCGTCCTTCGGACTGATCATTCCGGCAGTGACGGACTTCAGCAGTACCGCCGCCCGGGCCATCAGCCTGGAAGTCTCAGCGGTACTGTTTCTGGTCTATCTTGCCAGCCTGGCCGCCATCTTCGTGAAGCAGAAGCCGGTCATCGGCAAGGAAGGCGTGCAGGCGAACCTGAAAGAGCAGGACGCGCGTCCGGATGAGGCTGAGTCCAGGGACGAGCCGAGATGGAGCAGGAAAATAGCCATCGGCATCCTGGGTGCCGTGACATTGGGCCTGGCCGTCATGAGCGAGATTCTTACAGGCGCTCTTGAGCCGGCCTCTCAGATACTGAACCTCACTCCCCGCTTCGCCGGCGTATTTCTGCTGGCCCTGGTGGGAAATGCCGCGGAGCTGTTCAACGCCATCCGGTTCGTGCGCAAGGACCAGATGGATCTGTGCCTGGGAATCACGGTAGGTGCGAGCACGCAGGTCGGGTTGCTCGTCGCGCCGGTGCTGGTCTTCATGGGGCTGATCATGGGACAGCCGATGGACCTGATCTTCTCACCACTGGAACTGATCGCAATCGTCATGGCGGTTTACGTGACCCGCAACCTGATCTACGACGGCGAGTCGAGCTGGCTGGAGGGTTTGATCCTCATCGCCGTCTACGTGATTTTCGGGATCGGGTTCTTCTACCACCCCGCCGGTATTCCAAAAAATGCGCTGATCGCCCTGCCTGGCGGAGCCGGTCGTCTGTGACCACTGGTTCGTAATCTCAGCGCCAGCGCGGCCGAGCCCGCGAACCCGCAATCAGAGCGGCAATCACGTCCGACTGCGCCGAATCGATCGCCTGGGTGATTGGTAGAAAGGCTGCGGCCTGGGCCGAGGAGCTGGATGGCCCCTGGCTGGCCAGAGCGCTCACCGGCACGGCGGTCAATTGCGACACGAGGCTGTCCGGAGAGCTGCCGTTGATGCGGGCACTGATGAGCGCCGCGGTGCCGGGACGAAGCCGTACATTCGAGATGCTCGTGGCGACAGACTGGCTCAGAATGGCCGTGACGGATGCAATGGATTGATTGTAGTTGCTTGAGAGCAACATGGTTCCGTCTGGATTGCTGGACGTGGCCCCGCTGGTGCCCGGGCTGGGAAACGAGCCATTGAAATTGAAAAGCACATGGACATACGACGTGACGAGCTGGTTGAAGCTGGCGAAATTGCCGCTCGTCTCGTTGACGGCAACCGAGAGGGGCAAGTACCGCCGGACAGGCGTCTGCTGCACCGAGTGTTGCAGTTCCGCGGCCACGCCTGAGCGATGAAGCAGCAGCCGGTCTTCGAGTTCGGCCTCGATGCTGGGCCGAAACCGCTTGCAGGAACGTCGCATCCCCCCTCCAGATGGGTTCAGTGACCTGCCCGGCCGTCAAGCCGTTGCTCAACACGATTCGGCGAAACATGGCGCCATCCTGTGTGCCTGCTGCCGCGAAGATATCTACCATGGTGATCGTCGAAGTCAAATCCGGGCAATCACCACCTTGAAACCTGTTCCCCATCGAGCCGTCACGCCGCGGTCCATGGACAAGCCTCTGTTTTGCTTCACGAGCCGCAGAAAAAGCATTCCGGATATACAGGTTGATCCGAAATTAGCGATTGTTATCTCGTTTGCGCGGCGAACTCTGCGGGACCGGGGAACTGTGCAATGTCGAGAGTGCCGTTCTGCCGGATCCTGACCCTAACCTCGTGCCTGGCGATGCTGATGACTGGCCATTGTCCCGGCACGGCAAGCGCTCAGGGGCTGAATCTTGGCGCTGGCGGCCCGCCCGGCAGTCAGGGCGGAGGCGGCCCGGGTACCGCGGCCGTCCCACGCGGATCCTCGCGACCCACAGGCGTATCCGGGCAGGCGTCCACCCAGATGGACGACTTCGGCGGCATGTCGGGCGGACGGGCACGCGGAGGCGAGGCGCTGGGGTCGCCGCTCTTGCCACGGCTGCCAGGCGACCCTGGCTCACCGGATCCCGACGAATCGACGATTGGACCGCCGCTGGGTGCCCCGGGGGCGCACGCGTCAAACACCGTGCCGTCAAGCCGAGAACGGCGCACCGGTGCGAGCGTGGGTTCATCGGGACTGCTGGCCCGCTCTGGCCGTGGAGCAGACCCGCTCAGCTTCGACTCGGTGCGGAAGAGCCTGCGTAACGAGATCCAGGCCAATCGTCAGGAGATCCAGCGCTCCGGTTTTGATCCGGTCACCCTGGGGTCGCGGGCCGCCATGGAGGTTCCAGCACGGCAGGATGAACTCGGGCCGGCCGATGGACTGACTCTGGACCGCGCCATCGAGCTCTTGATTCAGCAAAGCCTGGACATGATGGCCCTCCGTTTCGAGCTCACAAAGTCGGACGCCGACATTCTCACGGCGGGATTGCGCTCGAACCCGATCATCAATGGCAGCAGCCAGCTCGTTCCCTATGGAACTTACTCTGTCTCGCGTCCCGGCGGCAGTGGCGGCCAGCCGCAATATGGCGTCAATGTGACGATTCCGATCGACATCACCCGCAAGTGGCCGGCGCGGGTCGAGGTGGCCGAGCGGGCCAGGCGCGTGACCGAGGCACAGTTGCAGGATTACGCCCGGAAGATGATCGACGAGCTGTACACGGCGTATCTCAACGTTCTCGCATCGCGGGCGAACGTCCGCTTCGGGCATGCCCTGCAAGAAGGCATCCAGCGCATCCTCGACCGGGCGGAGGCCCGGTCGCGCAAAAAGAGACCCAGGCCCGTAGCCTCCAGAACAACCCGCGCACGACCGACCAGTCCAGGCAGAAGGCCTGGAAGGATCAAGCCGACGCATCACATGCTGTGGCATATCTTCGGAACCAGGCGCGGCAGGCGCAGCTTCAACTCAAGCAATCCTTGCAAATGCTGGCTCGTTCGAAGCGCCAGCTCGCTCGCATGCTGAACATTCCCCCGCAAGATGCCGAACGGCTGGAGCTGCGCGGTTCGCTGCGGGAGATCCGGGAACTGCCCATGTCGGCCGAGCAACTGGTCCAGACTGCGGTCGATTCCCGTCCCGACCTGGCCGCATACCGGCTTGCGCTGAGCCGGGCCGAATCGGAGGTGCGGCTGGCCAGGGCCAACCGCGCCTCTGACGTCTACCTTGTTTACCAGCCGTACACCGACCAGTCGGGTCGGGCGTTCGGCACCAAGGACACGTACTCGTGGGCGGTGGGCATCAATGCGGCGCTGCCCGTTTTCAACCGCAACCAGGGCAACATCATGCTGGCCCAGGCCAATGTGTCGCAAACCCAGCTTGAATTGCGGTCGATGGAGCGGCGGGTCCTCGACGAGGCGGCGGACGCGATCCGCAGCTTCGAGCTGAGCCGCGAGTCGATCGGCGAGATGGAGCAGGAAGTGCTGCCGGCCGCCCGGCGGACGCGCGACCTGGCCTTTCAGGATTACCGCTAGGACCCGTCGAAGATTGACCAGTACACCAGCCAGCAGCAGGAGTACAACCAGGTGGTTCAGCATTATCGAAACATCCTGCTCCAGCACCGGCAAGACACGTTGAGCCTGAACACGGCGATTGGTTTACGGATCATGCCCTGAGACCGGAGACGGGAGAGAACCCGATGAAACGAAAGAGAACAGGTCCCGGTCAGCCGATCGGCCCGCTCATCGAGCTCCTGGAACAGCGCGAGTTGCCATCGTCGCTCCACGGTCTGGCACGCCCGGCGCCCGCTCACACACGCAGGCACAGCGCCGTCGTCCAGGCGCAGACCAGTGCAACTCCCTCCGCCAACGCGAGCACGGGCTCAAGCCAGAGTCCCGCGTTCTCCCTGGGCTCGACACAACTGAACCTCCAGGGGGCCGTGTCCAGCAACTCCTCGACCGTCTCGCAGGTTTCAGGAGCGCCGACGCCCCACGAGCAGTTGCGCGAGAACTTCGTCGCGGTCTTCTACGGGCCGTACATCATAGGTCCGCCGCGGTTCACCGGCGACATCTCGCAAACATATGCGAATGCCGGCGGCAATTCGACCGCATTTCTGCACGGCAACATCCAGCTAGGGTTCCAGACCCCGTCCTCGGCATCGCAGGGCCCCAGTGGCTCTGCCACGCTTTACCCCAAGAGCTTTCTCATGACCGGAAGCTTCATCATCGTCCAGATCTCCGGAGACCCCAGCCAGCCGCCCAACGGGCGGCCCACAACGCTGAACTGGATCGTCACCTCGGCCAGCTCGGGAGCCTTCGCCAACGCTTCCGGCTCGGGGACCATCCAGCTCATCTATCACCCGGGCAATGGCGGCTATCTCCATGCCAGCGGGTGGGGGAGGGGCAACGTCTCCATCATTTTCAGAGGTACGCTCGTGCTCGACGGCACCTCGAACCCGCTGCGGATCAATTCCGCATGATGCGTCGAGCCCTGTCGACCGCGGGATACCGGGCGAGCGGCCACGCGAGCAGCCGGCTCACCGGGAGGATTTGCGCCCCCGCGCTGACGGCCGCGACGGCGGTTCCGTGAGGATCCGCGAGTGGCTTCTTGTCCCTCGCCATCGGAGTCTCCCTCGCTCTGCCCGGCCTCCTCCGAGCCGGCCGTCTCTTCGTGCTCCTGGCTGTCTTCCCAGCCGAAAACCCGTTCGCGCGCAGCTTCTGCCCCGTCGGCCAGGCCGTGGAAGAGTGCATTGTCCCTGGGTAGCGCGCGGGCCACGAGCATGGTGGGAAAGACGACGCCGTAGGAAATCGCATACGACGTGGAATAGACCGTGCGTCCAAGAACGCCCTGGCGCTGGGGGATCATCCCGGAGAGCCCCTCGCGGGCCGACGCCAGGGCGTCACTCACGACGGCTTCTCCACCACTGCGCGCGCCATCAGCAACCGAGGGCGAATCTGTCGTGGCATGTTCTGCCATGGAATTGCCTCTTTCTTCTCTTTCCTGCGTGATCAGACGCGAACTGAGCTGGCTCCGGGACGACCGCCCCGGGTCCGGCTCACGGCATGAACCGCCGTAAAAGCGATGCAACATCGCTGCCAGCACCCCGTGGTACGCGGGTTCTGACTCTGGCAATAGAGACGATTTCGCGGGCCCGTCACCACATAATATTTGTTAATAAACAGAAATTCATTTCACGGAGGCATCGCCGGGAATCGCCCTGCGCGTCCGCGAGAACACTTCTGCATCAAAATAGCGATAAACACGGTTGACTCGCGGCGGCTCTGCCCGCTGAAGCTGTGCCGCCCGCCCCCCCCGTTAAACAAAGCCGCGGCACCTGTTTTGCATTGTTGAGCAAGCCTTCGCTTCGGGCGCGTCGATGCCGAGCGAGAGTGTCGCAAAGTCCGAGGATAGTCCCGTTGGATGCAATTCTTGTTTATACGTTCTCGGTTCTCGAGATTTCCCTGATCAATGTCGCGTTGTCCGGCGATAACGCGGTTGTCATCGCGCTGGCGGCTCACAACCTGCCGGCACGGCAACGGCGCCGGGTTGTGCTCTGGGGAGGGATCCTTGCGGTTGCGATGCAAGCGGTTTTCACCTTGCTCATCGCCGACCTGCTGGGCGTTCCCGGGCTACGGCTCGCCGGTGCGGTGTTGCTCTTGATCATTGCCTGCAAGCTCATGCAGGAGGAGTCTGCTCCCGAGGTTGGCGTCGGAACAGAGGGCCGCTCCAGGATGGGCGCATCGATCCTGCGCATTGCCCTGGCAAATCTGGCGATGAGCTTCGACAACGTCGTTGCCGTCGCCAGCATCTGCCGCGGAGACCCGATCCGCATGGGCCTGGGGCTGTTGATCTCCGGACTCATGATCTTCATCTTCAGCACGGCCATCGTCGAGCTCATGGCGCGCTTCAAGTGGATCGTCTCGGCGGGAGCCCTGGTTCTGGCCGTGACGGCGGGCGAGATGTTCTGGAGCGATCTCACGGCCGCATCGGGACATTCCACACCCGGCAAAACGGCCTCCCTGATGGGCGGCATGCCCGGCGTGCCGGTTCACGTGCTCTTTGTGGGGCTCATCGTCCTGGCTTGCCTGGCCTATCCTCGCTGGCGAAGAGGCTTGCCCCCCCGCAGCGGGGAGTGGGCTCGAGCGGCCGGGGATCGGGTTGTCGCTCCGCTTCGCCGCTGGTTTCCGCGCTTCACGGACCAGCTAACGGATTGAGCGGTCGCACGGAGAGCGCGGGCTGTTTCGCGGCATGACACCTGGTTCATCGTGAGCAGTCTCATGATGCGAATTCTCCGGGAGAATGGCCTGTCGATCACTCTGTTTGCACTCTTCGCGGTTTTTCTGGTCGGTCAGACGATCGTGGGGCAGGCCACCTACAACCAGCAGCGCACACAGCTTGGGCTCTCGCCTCTGAGTTACCTGGATTACCTCGTTTGCGGCCAGAACATCGAAGCCATTTTCGAGAACTGGGAGAGCGAGTTCTTGCAGATGGGCTGCAATGTCCTGTTCGCCGCATTCCTGTTTCAGAAGGGTTCGGCCGTTTCCAAGAAGCTTGATGGTTCCTCGGGCAGTGGGGGGCAGGCACGGTCGAGCGGACCCGATGCGCCCTGGCCGGCCCGCCAAGGGGGTTGGGTGCGGGCGGTCTATGCGCACTCTCTGTCCATCGCCTTCTTCGCACTCTTCATCATGTCGTTCCTCGCCCATGCGGTCGGGGGCCGGCTCGAGTACAACGTCGAGCAGGTCCAGCACGGCGAGGCGGCCGTTTCGTTCGTGGGCTTCCTCACGACTTCAACCTTCTGGTTCCAGTCGTTGCAGAACTACCAGAGCGAGTTCCTGGCGCTGGGGGCGATGGTTGTGCTATCTATCTTCTTGAGGCAGGATGGGTCGCCCCAGTCCAAGCCGCTCGATGCACCCATGTCCCAGACGGGGCATTGAACGATCGGCGGCCGAATAGGCCGCCCACACGATGCAGGAATGACATTCCCAGCTCCATGCCTGGATAGGACCCGTTTTTTCGATACGACTCTGTGGAGGGAACGAAGGATATCCGGGCAGCGTGAGCACTGCGGTCACAGTATCGATACTCAACCTCCGAGCCTGCCGAAGCTCTGATCACGGTCCGGAAGGGATTGCTGAAATCATTGGCAAGAACGGATTTGCGTTGAGGAGACTGGCAAGAATACGACTTGACCTCATAAACCGCGTAGTTTATCCTTTTTTTGCAGTTTCTCTTTTCCGCGTGTTGTTTTGCCGATCAGAGTACGCGAAACGAAGCCGCGTGCAACGATTGGCAGGCGCACTTGAGTATAGGGGCAGCGAGGGCATACGATTTGCTTTTAGTTGACAGATTGCCACTCGACATGCCATGTGAGCACGCTCGATCTCCCCTTTCAATCCGGAGCAAGAAGCCATGAGTGACAATTCCACGGTGGGGACCCATGCGAGCGACCCACTGAAAACGGTGGCCGATGCCATGGAGCAGGCCGTGCAGGCGGCCAGGGATGGGGCAGCCGACGCCCGGCAGAGAGTGGACCAGGCCTTGCCGGCGGTGAACCAGTTCGTTTCGCGGTTCGTATACACGACGTGCTATACGATTTCCTACGGAGTGGTCTTCCCGTCCATACTGGTGGCTCGGTCCGTGCCCAAGAACAATCCGATTGTCCACGGGCTGATTGACGGGGCCAATGCCGCTGTGGACATGGTGGACGAGATGAAGAAACGAAAGCTTGAAGGCGGCTCCGCCGAAGCAACGCCGGCCATTGCCCAGTCGTGAGCGGCGAGCCATACCCGGTTGGCGATTCTCTCGACGAGTCGCGCCTGATCTCGGATACTGTTGAGAGACGCGCTCACCTGAAAACCGATTGGATCTCACGCGCCGGAGTCAGACCCTGATGCCCATGACTCGATCTGAAGCCATGTTCTTCACCGCCGGCCTCGTCATCGGTGCCGTGGCGGGTGCGAATTACCCGGCCATGAAGGAAAAATTCGCGCCCCTGCTCTCCGGGGCGCTCGCCGGGGCCGGCGCGGCGTTCGGCGAATCGTACTCCGAGATGGCGAAAAAGGTGGCGGAGAAGGTGGAAGCCGTTCAGGACGCGATGGCGGAGATGAAACAATCCGGCGCCGGGGCCACAACGCCCAGCGGTACTGCCGAGGCCACGACCGCGACCTAGACCCATCCCGGGGGGCCACAGCTCTCCACCACTTTCTTGCGACACGACCAACCTGCAATCGATTTCTTCCTGTGAAGGCAAGTCAAGCCGGGGTCCGGCAACGACCGACATCTGGACAGGAGCGGTTCCAGTTCGATCACCGCGCGCGGAGATTCCCGTGCGCCTGCCGGCGCGGCAGGCGGTACTGACGGCAAGGACGACGGGGCATACCCGAACGGCTCGAACAGTCATCAGGGGCATTCATGGACATCGCGATCAGCTTCCCCGGCCAGGGTCAGATTCGCCTCGAGAGCCGGCACCTCTTCGCCGAGCCGGGCAACGAGACCTGCCGGCAGTTCCTGGAGCGCGTCTTCCAGGCGCCGGAGATCACCGACGTCACGATCAATTCACATCGCAAGAACGGGGAGATGCCCCACGCGGAGCTGCGCTTCTGTCCCCGATCCTTCACACTGGACGACGTCGTACAGCGGATCACCACCTGCCTGGACCCGGACCGGGCCCGTGAACCGCAGGGGGCCGGCCAGGTTGTCCACACGGTTGCGGATGCAACGGCGGTTTCCACCCCGGAACAACATGCGGCCACGGCACCGAACGAGAGCCGGACCGAACCGGAGGCTGCCCTGCCGTCTCGACCGGGAACCCCCCCCGCGTCCCCGAACGGAGCGCCGCACGGCGTGGCGATCAGCCGGGTCACGCCGATCCGCAACGAGCAGGGCCAGATCCGCTTCTTCCGCTATGGCTCGTCGATCACGAACTGGGAAATCAAGCAGGACATCCCCGGCCGGCTCCGCATCAAGAACCCGCTGATCCACCGCAAGTCCGATCTCTGCCAGGCCATCGAGCGCGAGCTCATGAGCGTGCTGGGGATTGATTCCTACAAGACCAATCCGCTCACCTCCACGGTGCTGGTGCAATATGACATCAAGGAGCTGACGCGGGACCAGATCATCGAGATCATCGAGGCCGCCCTCGCCGCGGCCGAGCATCCTGCCCACAAGGACCGTCCTGACCTGCATCTGCCGCTCTGCACGATCTCGATTCCGGTGGCCGCCGTGGCCCAGTTCGCCGCGCCAGGGCTCTTGCCGGTGGCTGCCGGACTCTTCGCCTACACGTCCATCCCCACGTTCAAGAACGCCCGCGAGGTGCTCACCGTCGACAAGCGGCTGGGCGTGGACGTGCTCGATGCCATCGTGGTCGTTGGCTGCCTGGCCACGCTGTCCATCTTCCCGGGTGCCGTGCTCTGCTGGTGCCTGAGCTTCGGCCGGGTGCTGGTGAAGAAGACGCAGGATAACTCCAAGAAGCTGCTCCTGAATGCGTTCGGCAAGCAGCCGCGGTTCGTCTGGCTCTATCGCGACGGCGTCGAGGTGCAGGTGTCGCTGGACCGGTTGGCGGCCGGAGACATCATCGTGGTGAACACCGGCGAGGTGGTCGCGGTGGACGGCATCATCGCCGAGGGGCTGGCGATGATCGACCAGCACGCACTGACCGGCGAATCGACGCCGGCCGAGAAGGGCGTGGGCGACCGGGTGTTCGCGTCGACGCTGCTGGTGGCTGGCAAGATTCTCGTGTCCGTGGAGAAATCCGGCAGCGAGACGGCGTCGGCCAAGATCAGCCAGATTCTCAATGACACGGCCGGCTACAAGCTCAGCTCGCAGCATAAGGGGGAGATCCTCGCCGACAAGGCGGTGATCCCGACGTTGACCATCGGCGCGGTGGGCATGGCCACGATGGGCCCCTTCGGCGCAGTGGCCGTACTGAACAGCGATTTCGGGACCGGCATCCGCATGGCCGCCCCGCTGGCGATGCTCAGCTCGCTGGCCCTGTGCGCCACCAAGGGAATACTGGTGAAGGACGGCCGGGCCCTGGAACTGATGAACGAGGTGGATACGGTCCTCTTCGACAAGACGGGCACGCTCACGCGGGAACGTCCCGAGGTCGGCCGCGTGATCGCCGCCCCGGGGCAGACTGCCGACGAGATCCTGCTGTACGCGGCCGCGGCCGAGAAGAAGTTCCACCATCCCATCGCCCTGGCCATCCTTCAGAAAGCCAAGGATCTGGGTTTCGAGCTTCCTCCCACCGACGACACGCAGTACAAGGTTGGCTACGGGATCACCGTGCACGTTCATGGACGGATGATTCGCGTCGGTAGCAAGCGGTTCATGGAGCTGGAAGGTCTGCCGATGTGCACCGAGATTCGCCAGGCGCTGGAGGAGGCGCACGGTGAGGGCCACACGATGGTGCTGGTGGGCGTGGACGGCGAGGTCGGCGGGGCGATCGAGCTGCACGCGGCGGTCCGGCCGGAAGTTCGCGACATCGTCGCTGGGCTGAGGGCGCGGGGCATCAAGCACCTGGCAATCATTTCCGGCGACCACGAGGCGCCCATGCGCAAGCTGGCCGAGACGCTGGGGATGGACCGGTACTTCGCCCAGGTTCTGCCGGCGGACAAGGCCGACTACGTGGCGAAATTGCAGAAAGAGGGCAAGAAGGTCTGCTTCGTGGGCGACGGGATCAACGATTCCATCGCCCTCAAGAAGGCGAACGTGTCGATCTCGCTGCGCGGGGCCTCCTCGATCGCGACGGACACGGCCCATATCGTGTTCATGGAGCAGGGCCTGTCCAAGCTCTGCGATTTGCGTGACATCGCGAAGGACCTTGACCACAACGTGAAGCGCAGCTGGACCATGATCCTGATACCGAACATTGCCTGCATCGCGGGCGTCTTTACAATGGGTTTCGGGATCATGGCCTCGGTGATCACCAACAACGTCTCGGCGATTGGCGCCCTGGCCAACGGCATGATGCCGCTCCGGAAGATTGCCCAGATCGAGGCGGAGAAGAAGCACGAACAGGAGATGAGGCAAGCTTATGGCCTGGCGAGAAAAGCTGTATGAGCGGCCGCTCAAGCGCCCCGTGGACAGTCCCACCATGGAGGCCATACGCTCCGAGTACCAGCGCCGCAAGCACGAGATTCCGGTCCCGTCCGAGCTGCTGGAAAACCCGGCCAAGCCCGAGATGACAATCAAGACGAGATGGCTGTCGTTCATCGTCCAGTTCACCAAGGAGACGATGCGGGTAGACGCCGAGCTCTCCCTGGCCGCCAAGGTGCTGGCCACGAACGAGAACCGCAAGGTGGCCGTGCAGTTCATTGACAGTATCGCCAACGACCTGAACCTGTGAGCCGCCTGTCTCCCCTGACCGATCGCGCGTTGCTCTCTTTTCTGCCGGAGCTTCAACCATGACTGAGCGATCGGGTAATGAGTCGACGAAGGAGTCACGGTTCAAGCTCCGTCCCAGGAGCCGCGAGGAGCCGCTCACCCCGGAATCGCCGCGGTTTCATATCTTCCTGGTGGATACGGGTTGGAACGGGCCGGTCTCGAAGGTGCTTCATGAACACATGCCCCTGTTCCACCATTATCATCCCCAGGACCCGGTTTACATCCTCAGCCGGGAGCAGTCGATCAACGTGCTGAAGCGCGCCCGAGCACATCGGCCGCGATCCCATGATCCTCGTCTATGATATCTACCGCCCCCTCAGCAAGCCGCCCAGGGAGAAGGCCAACTATCACGGCTTCCGCCTGAACCTGGGCATCATCAAGAATCCCGAGCAGGCCCTGGTGAAGTTGCAGGAGTTCCTCAAGTTCGTGGCCACGCACCGGACGGCGGAATGCCTGTCGTGCGAGGTCGAGCGTGAGCTGCACCGGGAAGGGCTGGGAAACATGGTGAAATTGCTCCGGGAGGCGTCCGAAGCATCGCTGGAATTACTCTGATTGGCTTTCCTGGGATTTCTGTGAGGTCAGACCAGTGAATGAAGAAGGTATTCCCATTCTGCCGATTCTCGTGGCCTCGCTGATCCTCTGCTATTTCGGGCTGGAGGTGAATCGCCAGCGGCACAAGCTCAGGTCCATCTTCAACGTGTTCGACCGCGAGGAGAGCCAGATCGCCACCGTCCTGGAACAGTGGGTCGAAAGCGGCGAGCTGAAGCCATTTCTGGCTACGGGCCAGGGCCGATGAGCAATCGCTCGGCTGGAGCGTGATGTGTTGGACGTGAAGACTTCCGGATCCGCCTTGAAACCCTCCCCGGTGCATGTGAGCTGGGGCCCGCAGACTCTCCGGCTGCGCGACGAGGAGATGTTCGGCATCTCCACGGCAGGAGCCGAGCTGTGCGGCCGCTTTCTGGTGCGCGCCTTCTCCGTGGAGGAGGTGCACACCGTCGACATCGACCGTTCCTGTGCGACGGCACTGATCCATTTCGAGGGGGGGCGGCAGCGTGCGGATCTGCTCCAGCACCTGGCCCTCGCGCTGCGGGGAAACGCCGAGCCGGCGCCGGGCCGTCAGGCCGTGGTGCTCCTGGCCTCCGACCTCAGCAGGCCCAGGCTGAAAATCCACCGCAACCGCGGAATGCTCTCGACCTGGGAGATCGTCGGCGAGCAGCCTGGTGTCCTCTGCCTGCGGCACGAGACCGTCACGGCCGACGCCGCTCTGGGGCAGCGGATCGCTCATCAACTGGAATCGGTACACGGGGTCAAGAGCAGCGTGCTGCGTCCGTTCTCCGGGACGCTGCGGATCCGCTTCGACCCGTCGCAGACGCGCCCGACCGCCTGTTGCGCGCCCTCGAGGCCGCGCCCGAGTCGCTGCCGGTCGAGCTCGGCCCCGGCGGTGAGGGCTCACCGGTGCGGTTTGGCCTGGTGAACACGGCCGTGGCCGTGTCCATCGTCAGCGATTTCTTCGTCCCGGCCGTCTGGCCCGCGGCCGCGGCGCTGGTGGTCGGGGCGAACCTGCGGGTCTTCCGGATCGCGGCCAACCAGGTTGGCCGCGGCCAGCTTGGCCTGCCGGTGATCTACTCGAGCATCGCCGCGGGCACCCTGGCGACCGGTACGTTTCTCCCCTGGGCGACGATGAGCTGGATGCTGCGGCTGTGGAAGCGGCAGTACCAGCAACAGCTTGCCAGCGCCCGCAGGAGGCTCCTGGGCGAGGTCACGCAGCACCAGCGCTATGCCCGGGTCGAGGCTGCCGGAGGGGTTGAGGTCGAGGTCCCCGCGGAGCGGCTCGTTGCCGGCGACGTGATCCGGGTTTCGGCCGGCGAGAAGGTCTGTGTCGACGGGCGGATCATCAAGGGGTACGGGCTCCTCGACGAGCGCGTGGTCCGGGGCGCGCGGGGAATGACCCGCAAGGGACCCGACGAGGCCGTCTACGCCGGCTCGATCGTGCTCAGCGGTGATTTCGAGGTGGAGACTGCCTGGCTGGGCGCGAAGAGTCGGGCCGCGCAGCTGGCGCGGACCGCACTCGTCGCGGCGAACCACCCGCCGGGATTGCGCACCCCGACCGTCAAGGGCGAGCAGTTCGCCACGCCGACAGTGGTGCCAACGTTGGCGGCCGCCGGCCTGGGACTGACCCTGGGCGGTGCTCCGATGGCACTGGCGATCCTTGATACCGACTACGCGTCTGGCCCCGGCCTGGCCTACCCCCTGGAAAATCTCCAGGCGCTCTCGCTCTGCTTCCAGCACGGAATCGTGGTCCGCGATCCGGAGGCCATCGGTCGGCTGGCCAAGGTCGACGTGCTGTTCCTGGATCACCACGCCGCGCTCGAGATCTTCGAGCCCGAAGTCTCGTCGGTGCGCGTCTTCCCTGGTCAGACCGAGTTCCAGGTGCTGCGGTACGCGGCCTCGGCCCTGCGCGAGCTGGACGACGAACGGGCCGCAGCGCTGCACGCGGCCTGCCGCGCCCGGCGGATCACCCTGCTGGACCGAATTCCGACCACCTACGGCACGGACGTGACGCTCGTGCACAACGAACAGGTGATCAAGGTTGGCAACCTGGGGGGCCAGGGACCGGCCCCGGGGCAGGCCGCGGAGGCCCGCGGGCGGGTCGAGGACCGGCCGCTGGATTCCTTGATGGTCGGCATCAACGGACAGATCGCGGGACTGATCGACTTCCGCCGCTCGCCGCGCCTGGCGGCCGCCACCGCACTCAGCGAAATCCGCGGGAAGCTGCGGCATCCCCTGGCCATCGGTCTCGTCTCCGAGCAGGACGGGCCCCGCTTCCGACAGCTCGCGGCCGGCCTGGGTGTGGACTTCCAGCACGGCAGCCTGGCAACCCCGGATCTGGTCCAGCTCTTCCGCGGCTGTCAGCGCCGTGGGCTCAAGGTCGCTTACGTGGGGGAATGTCTGCGCCGCGGCCCGGCTGCCCGTGCCGCCGACGTGGCGATCTCGATTGATCCAGCCGGTCTGGAGAACCTGGAACGGAACCCGGCGGGGATCGTGCTGCTCCAGCCCGACCTGTCCAGACTCGGCACGCTCGACGAGGTCTCGCAAATTCATCGCCGGCGCGTGCTGGCGGCACAGGGCTCGGCCTGGATTCCCAACCTCGTCTGCGTGGCCGGCGCGTTTTTCATGGGCTTCTCCTCGCTCACCAGTGTGGTGATCACCAACCTCGGAACCTATAGCACCTACGCACGAACCTCGGCCGCCGTCAGGGGCCTCGAAAAGCAGCTCACCCGGGTCTCGAGGCGGCGGGAGTCGCGCATCGCCGGCTGACTTGCTGTTCAACAACGGAGGGCATCTTGATTCCGGAAGCCGTTCTCAGTTCGGTCGACGAGAGAGAGGAGCCACAAGCACCCGGTCATGATGTGGGCGCGGCGCGGCCGCAGCGCCGGGCATGGGCGAGCCGGTTCCGCCTGTGGCCGATTCCGCCTCGCACGCCGAGGCGGGGCCGCAGCTCACGCTGGAAGAAGAAGCGGAACTCGGTCGCATCAAGGATTTACCCAGGGAAGTGGGCGTGATGCTCATGACCGTGGGCGTGCTGGGCTTCATCTTGCCTGGCGTGGTCGGCACGCCGGCGGCCATCGCGGGTGGCCTGGTGCTCTGGCCGAAGGCCTTCGGCAAGGTGGAGAACTGGTTTGAGAGGCGCTTTCCTCAAATTCACAAGCAGAGCCTCTACCAGATCAACCGCTATCTGAACGACCTGGAAAGCCGCTATCCTGACGCAACCCGAGGGACCGCCAAGGAGGACTCGCAGCCACCTCGTGCGTGAATGGAGCGTGCTCCTCTGCCCCCGAGTCATTGCTCCCTGCGATCAACGACCGTACATGCCCGACCCGCCACCCATCGCTTGAACCTGCCTGGCATGGCAGTGAGCGGTTCCCTCCCGCTCCTCATCTCTCTCCGCAACTTGAACCGGGCCGTGCTTCCTCTGCTTCCTGGCCTCCTGCCCCTAAGCCCAATACCGTTGAAATAGCGATAAGTTGGGTACGGGCATAGGTTTGTCCCTCGTTGCCGTCTGCGACGCTCCGCGTCGATTGGGCCCGTGCTCAGGCTGGAAAACCCAGGGGACGCCGAGCGTCCTGACCGGTGTTCCCACGCAGAGTGTGGGAACAAGTCTGTCGCAAACCTCTTGCCCCCTTTTCGTGAACGCTAATTCAGCGGTATTGCCCTTAACCTCTGCAAGCCTGCCATTTACGTGACCAGGATCGGTCCGGCAGGCGAGGTCCTTTTGGGAATTTGTGAAGTTGCCGGGCCGTTGATCAGGAAGGTCGGCTCGGTTCCCGTCCCGTTCTGGTTATGAGCGGGCGCCGCGCATCCAGAGGATCCAGCCCCGAATGGTCAGCCTTCGCTGGCACGGCGCCGCAAGGTGAGTCTCAGGCCTGATTTCGGCGTGACGACGCCGACTCTGCTCCTAACCCAACGGTACCACCATGCCGGAAGAAACCATTGATGCTGGTCTGCT
The DNA here is from genome assembly GCA_963833985.1 of uncultured Planctomycetaceae bacterium. Lineage (GTDB taxonomy): Bacteria > Planctomycetota > Planctomycetia > Isosphaerales > Isosphaeraceae > Aquisphaera. Next base: position 841,732 of record CAWIAD010000001.1, on the reverse strand, counting down.
TGAGCAGACGAAGAACCAGATTCGCAAGCTGGTGGCCGAGATTGCCGATCTGGCGGAATCGGACGTTCAGCCTGCCGAGTTTTACGTTGAGTTTCTGAACCGGTCGGTGGCCGCGGTTGCGGCGTCCGGCGGCGCCTTCTGGCTGATGGACGGCCGGAATGGGTTGCGACTTCAATACCAGGTGGAGTTCGCGCAGACCGGACTCATGGACGGCCGGGTCAAGACGCCGCCCCACGACGCGCTTCTGGGCTGCATGATCCAGGCCTCGCAGGCGCAGATCATCCCTCCGGGAGCGGTGATCGAGGGGGTACCGCAGGCCTATAACCCGACACCCCAGGCGCTCATCATCGCTCCGCTGATCGTGGACAAGCAGGTCGTCGGACTGCTCGAGCTGTTGATGGATCCCAACCGCCGGGCGGCCCAGCAGAAGAGCACCTTGCGGTTCGTGGGCGACCTCTGCGACCTGGCCAGCAATTATCTCAAGAACCGGCAGATGCGGCAGATGATGTCGCAGCAACGGCTCTGGAACCAGCTCAAGGGTTTCACGCACCACATCCACGGCTCGCTGGACCTGAAAGAGACCGCCTATTCCGTGGTCAACGACGGCAAGCGGCTGGTGGGCTGCGACCGGCTGAGCGTGGCGCTGAAGCTCTCCGGCCGGACCCTGGTCGAGGCGGTGAGCGGCCAGGAGGTGGTCGAACAGCGGTCCAACCTGGTGCGCGACCTGACCCGGCTCTGCAAGGTGGTGATCCGGTCCGGCGAGGACCTGGTGTACACCGGCAATACCGAAGGCTTCGCGCCGGATATCCGCGATGCCCTGGAGCTTTATGTCGACGAATCGGGCTCGAAGGTGGTGGTGGTCACGCTCCTGCACAAGCCCGAGGAGGAGCAACAGGGAAGCGATGAGAAAGAAAGCCGGGAAAAGGTCCCCTACGGCTGCCTGGTCGCCGAGCAGATCGGCGACGAGGTGGCGCCCACGGATATGCACGCCCGCACGGAGGTGGTTTCGCGGCACGCATCGACGGCGCTCTGGAACTCGCAGGAACATCACAAGATCTTCCTGAAGCCCCTGCTCAAGTTCATGGGGTCGCCCTGGCGGTTACTCCGCGGCCGGACGCTGGCCAAGATCGCGGCCGTGCTGGTCGCGATCGTCGTGCTGGTCGCCGCCATGTGGTTTGTTCCCTGCACGCTCACGATCGAGGGCCGCGGATCGCTCCTGCCCGAGGAGCGGCGGACGCTGTACGCTCCGATTGCCGGTACGATCATCGAGGTCCCCGTCGAGCATGGCGAGATCGTCAAGAAGGGGGACGTGATCGCCCGGCTTGACAGCAAGGAGCTCCAGAAGGAGCTGAAGAAGCTGATCGGCGAGCGCGACAAGGCCTGGAGCCAGAAGCTGATCGCCGAGAACCAGAAACTGAAATCGTCGGATTCCCAGGCCGATCAGGACATGCAGTATCAGGTCAAGTCGCAGCTCGTCGAGGCCGCGCTCACGTTCAAGAGCGCCAAGGAGCAGATCGAGATCGTCGAGGAGCAGATCGACATGATGACCATCAAGGCACCACAGGACGGCATCATCACGACCTGGGAAGTCAAGAAGAACCTCATGGGACGACCCGTCGAGATCGGCCATGAGCTGCTCAACATCGCGGCCATCGGCGGCGACTCCGACTGGGTGCTCGAGGTGGACGTTCCCGACGACGACATGAGCCCGATCCTGGATGCTCAGAGCAAGCTGCAAGCGGAGATTGCCGCCGGCACCAAGCAGCCGGGCGCGGCGCTGAAGGCCTATTTCGTGCTGGCGACCGATCCCGAGCACAAGTACGAGGGCTACGTGCGCAGGATCGCCGCCAAGGCCGAGACGGTGGAGCAGAAGCACGTGGTCAAGGTGACCGTGGGTTTCGACGAGGCCGTTCGCAAGGAAGTCTTCACCCGCCACCAGGAACTGCATCCCGGCGCCGAGGTGCGGGCGCGGGTTGACTGCGGCAAGACCCGCCTGTCGTACTACCTGCTCCGCAAGGTCGTCCAGGTCTGGTACGAGTCGGTGATGTTCCGCTGGCCGTTCCTCCACTGAGCCCGCGGCTGGCCCCGCGCGGCACTGGAAAAAAGAGGGGGAGGGAGCCCCCTGCCCCCAGCCGGCGGATCGCGTGGAGCGAGGGACGAGTCCTTCGACAGGCGACCGGAATCATTGGAAACAAACCAGATCGATCCTTGAAGGTGGAGGCTTGCTGAAGATGTACGCCGCGAAGACTGCCGCAGCCCTGGGCGTGGGACTGCTCTCAACGCTGTTTATGGGGCTGCTCGCCCAGAACGGTACGGGGCAGGACCAGCCGGTTCGCTCCAGCACGGCCAACACGCTGGTGCTCGACGATCTGGCCACCGTGGACTGGATCGAGCAGTCCAAGGTCGCCGCCCTGCGCGAGGGCGTGATCGACAAGATGGAGCTGCGGCTGGGCGACCCCGCGCTCGCGGGCAAGCCGATCGGCTACCTGCACCACATCTCGGCCGAGCTGGCGGTGGCCAAGGCCCAGGCCCAGGCCGACAGCGTGGGTGCCATCGAGAAGGGCAAGGCCGCCTTCGACGTGGCCCTGGCCACCGTGGCCATCAACCATCGGCTCAACGAGCGCAAGCCCGGCATGGTGTCGAAGGAAGAGATGGCCAAGGCGGAGGGCGAGCTGAAGGTCGCCGACGCCCAGATCAAGGAGGCGCGCGAGAATCAGAAGGTGGCCATGGCCGAACTGGCCATCGCCAAGCAGCTTCTCGCCGAGCACACGATCCTGGCTCCTTTCGACGGCATCGTCATCAACGTCTTCAAGCATCCGGGAGAAAGCGTGCGCGCCAATGAGGCCGTGGTCCAGATCGGCAAACTGTCCCGGCTCTGCGCCAATGCCTATGTCCCGCTCAGGCACGCGTTCAAGGTCAAGGAGGGGCAGATCGTCGAGCTCCAGCCGCGGCTGGAGACGGCCGGCGGCAGCGGCAAGGAAGAGGTCGAGAAGATGATCTTCCGCGGCAAGATCACCTTCGTCGATCCGCAGATCCAGGTGAATGTCCGGCCGGAGCGGCGGATCCGGGCCGAGTTCGAGAACCCCGACTACAAGCTGGTTCCGGGGCTCACGGCCAGAATGACCATCTACCTGAATGACGATGTGGCCGCGCGGATTCCCCAGCCGGCACGCTAGATCGGGCCGGGCGGGCGTGACTGACGATTGATGGACTGACAGGCGAAGGTACCCGAACCTCCCCGAGGACTGCCGACCGATGAGCGCCGCTCCGTCTCTGGCCCCCGTGACGCCCTTCGGCCAGGCCGCCGAACACCTGAAGGTGAAGCTCCGCGCCGACCTGGTCGTGCAACCGCAGTTCTACGAGGGGATGACGCATTATGTGATCAAGGATCCCCTCGCTCTGAAGTACTTCCGGTTCAAGATCGAGGAGTATTTCCTGCTCCAGCAGTTCGACGGCAAGCAGACGCTTCAAGATGTCAAGAAGGTCTTCGAACGCAAGTACCGGCCGCAGACGATCTCCATCGAGGACCTCACCCGCTTCGTCGCCCAACTGCACGAGGCGGGCATCATCCAGATTGACAGCCAGGAGCAGGCCAAGGTGCTCATCCGCCGCCGGCGCAAGAACCGCTGGCGCAAGGTGTGGGCATTCCTGGCCAACATCCTGTTCATCAAGATCCCGATCATTGACCCGGAGCGGCTGCTCACCTGGATGTACCCCTCTTTCCGGTGGATCTACACGTCCTACTTCGTCACGGCCAGCGTGGGCTTGATGCTGGCGGCGGTCACCCTGGTCATCAGCCAGTGGGACATGTTCTACAGCAAGCTGCCAGAGTTCCAGAGCTTCTTCAACTGGTGGACGATCTTCAGTTTCTGGATCAGCCTGGCGATCGTGAAGATCATCCACGAATTCGGCCACGGCCTCACTGCCAAGCATTTCGGCGGCGAGGTCCACGAGATGGGGATGCTGTTTCTGGTCCTCACGCCCGCACTCTACTGCGACGTGACGGATAGCTGGCTCCTGCCCAACAAGTGGCACCGCATCTGGATCTCGGCCGCGGGCATCTACGTCGAGCTGTTCCTGGCCAGCATCGCCACCTTCGTCTGGTTCTACAGCGAGCCGGGACTGCTGAACAGCCTGTCCATGGCCACGATGTTCATCTGTTCGATCAATACCGTGCTCTTCAATGCCAACCCCCTGCTCCGCTACGACGGCTACTACGTGATGGCCGACTGGCTGGAGATCCCCAACCTGCGGATCAAGAGCACGCAGTTCTTCGCCTACCTCGTTCAGGAGAAGGTGCTGGGGCTGGAGATCCCGGTGCAGAGCTATCTGCCCCGGTCGCGACGGTCACTTTTCGTCACTTACGCGATCGCCAGCTACATCTACCGCTGGGTGGTCACCTTCAGCATCATCTGGTTCTTGAGCCAGGTGCTCAAACCGTACAAGTTGCAGTCGATCAGCTACTTGCTGGCGAGCGGCGCACTGGTGCCGCTCTTGGGAATGCCCGTCTACCAGATCGGCAAGTTTCTTCGCACCCCCGGGAGGTTGCGCAAAGTGAAAAAGGTACGTGCGGCCAGCATCACGGTGGCGGCCGTGGCCATCGTGGCCGGCATTCTGCTGATCCCCACTCCGTTGCGAGTTCAGGGAACGCTGGTACTCACCGCGGCCAAGCCGGACGAGGTCTACGCCGAGGTGGAAGGTCAGCTTGTCGAGCTCAACGTCCGCGACGGCGAGTGGGTCAAGAAAGACACGGTCATCGCCAAGCTCATCAATCCTGAAAAGCAGAAGGAACTGGTGCAGAAGACGGCGGACCACGACATCAACTGGGCGAAGTCGCAGTGGTACAACCGGAGCCCGGAACGCGAGAGCCGCGCGCTGGCCTTGCAGTATCTCCAGGCGGCCGAGGAGCTGGAGCCGGTCCTCGAGAAGATCAACGAGCAGATTGGCAAGCTCACGCTGGTGGCCGCGCATGACGGGCAGGTGATGGGCGTCCCACACCCCGAGACGGTGGGCCAGGTGCTCAAGCCGGGCAAGCCGTTCTGCGAGGTCGGAGATCCACACCAGATCGAGGCTCACCTGATCATCGATCAATCCGACGTCGACCTGATCCAGCCGGGATGCAGGGCCTGGGTCAAGGTCTACGGCCGCGCGGAAACCACCTACAAGAGTGAGGTCTCAGAGGTCGCCAAGCGCAGTCGCGACGAGATTCCTCCGGAGCTCTCCCACGTCGCCGGAGGCGAGATCGCCGGCAAGGCCGATCCGAAGACGGGTGCGGTCAAGCCTCAGACGGCGGTTTACGAGGTGATCATCCCGCTGGAGAACCCCAAGCTCACGCTCCAGCCCGGGCTGCGTGGTTTTGCCAAGATCGACGGCGGGGTCCACACGTTCGGCTGGTGGCTCTGGCGGCTCTTCCACAAGACGTTCAACTTCAGCATCTGAGCGAGTGCCCACCATTGAGCCCGGAATCAGGAGCTTGTCGCTGAGGGGCTTAAGCGCAATACCGTTGAAATAGCGATAAGTTGAGTCTACGCAGGGATTTGTCCCTCGTTCCCACGCTCCGCGTGGGAATGCCGTCTGCGACGCTCCGCGTCGATTGGGGCCGTGCCGAGGCTGGGAAATCCATGGGACGCCGAGCGTCCCGACCGGTGTACCCACGCAGAGCGTGGGAACAAGTCTGTCGCAAAGCTGTTGCCCCCTTTTCGTAAACGCTATTTCAACGGTATTGGGCTTAAGCGCAAGCTCGGCTCATACAACCCGGCTGACTTCCACGGTGACGCACACAGGCCGCTCTCTCTTGCATGGTACCGGCAGGCTTACACGCCCTTGCCGCCCGGCACAGTCTGCTTCTGTGGTTCATTGATCTCAAGGGAGCGCCCAAACCGCAGCTCGCTGTCTCCTCAATCGCACGGGAGTGCCCAGCATCCCGATCCGATCCGAGAACCGCGATGCGAGGTGCACCCTCCTCTTCAGCGACGGCATGGTCGGGCAGTCAGCCGTCGCCAGCTCCTGCACGGGACCTTGTGCGCGTTCAAACAGCCTCATCACGAACTGCTCCAGAAAAGAGTCGGCCCTTGTCTCCGTCGCGGAGACAAGGGCCGCTGGCTCGTTCACACTTCCTCACGCCTGGTGGATGCTCCACCAGGCGGGTCAGATCTTCTTGACGTTCTTCCAGAGCCTGCTCCAGAAGTCCGGCTTCTTCCTGGCCGCCCTCTGGAGCGCGGCCAGGCGGATGGCCTGTTTCTGGTTGGAAACGGCCGCCTGGAGGGGCGTGGTCGGGTTGCTCGCCGCCGTTTGTGCCGTCGATGCCACCAGCATGGGAGTCACGGTGGGCACGGGCGGGCTTGCGGCATTCGAGTTGCTTGTCCCACCGGTTGTCCCCGTCGCGCCAGTACTGCTGCTGACACCGGGACTTGGCGTGCCGCTCGTGCTCGCCACCGCGGTCGAGGAATAGGCCAGTGGCACTGCCGGGGCCGTGGAGGCGGGTGTCGAGCTCGCAGTCCCTGTCGACCCGGTGGTCGAAGCGGTCGATCCGGACCCGGCGGTCGAGGCTGTCGATCCGGACGCTGCGGTGGTGCTCGCGCTGGATGACGTCGTTCCCGTTGTGCCGCTTGAGTTCGTGGAGCTTGCTGGTGTCGTCGAAGACGACGTGCTGGTGGTGGTAGTCGTTGTGGGCGTCAGGGTCCCGGCTGGCATCAGGCTATTGGGGCTGGACGAGGACGTGCCTGGATTGTTGATCGCTTGAGTGACCGCGGCCACAATGGCCTGGATCGTGCTCGCGTTCGTGCCGCCGGAGGTTGATCCTGTCGTCGTTTGGGTCGATGCCGTGCCCGTTGCCACCGTGGAGCTGCTGGTGGCGACGGTGGATCCGCCCGCCGTGGAGGTCGTGCTGCCATTGCCGTTGCCTGAGCCGGCGGTGGCTGCGTTGCCGGTGGCAACGGCCGAGCTGCCGGGCGCGGCGATCGCCCCTACCGATGTCCCGCTGGTTCCCGTCGTGCTGGCCGTTGTGCCGGTTGCAGGCGTTGTCGATGTGGTGGTGGAACCGGTCGACGTGGTGGTCGAAGCCGCGGCCACGATCGGGACCATGGACACCGAGAAGCTCTGTCCATTGACGACGCCGGTGCGGACCACAGGTGTCCCTGTCGTCAAGGCAGGGCCGGTACCGCCACCGAACAAGGCGTAGAACGGCAGGGCAGAGCCGGGTGTCTGGTTGAGCGCGACCCCGAACCGCAGGGGCGAGACGTTGCGGTACTTCATGATCGCCGAGGGCGGCACGAACTCGTACTTGGGCAGGAGATGCTGGAGATTCACGAAGTTGCGCACGGCCAGCGGAGCCACCAGGAAGCCGTTGGCGGAGGCGCGCTGCCGGTCCACGATCACATACGAGTCGGGCTGGGGCAGCAGGGTGTTGGCCAGCATCTTGAAGGAGTTGATGCTGATGCCGCCCTGAAGCGTGCCGTTGGCGATGTAGTCGAAGTAGTTGAACCGGCGCTGGAGTGCCGACGGCTGGTCCGGGTTCTCGTTGTAGACGGTGTTGTTGATTCCCGGCTGGGGTTGGGCGTAGGTGGACGTGCCGCCCAGCAGGGCTGCCATGGCACCGGCCTCGGCCAGGCCCTTGGTGGCAGCCGTGTCGGTGAAGTTCTGGATTTCCTGCGCCGTGATGATCCCGTCGCCGTTGGTGTCGATGAGCGGGAAGTCATTGTGCGCCAGCAGGTAGTTGATCGCGATCGTGCCTTCGACCGAGGCGATGGCATTACCTATCGAGACGCGGGCGTAGGAGGGCGGCGAGGTGCTGCCGATAAAGTGGTGTTGCCGGTCGGTGGTGGCAACCAGCGGCGGAGTGGAGATCGAGCCGCCATCGTTGACGTCGGCCGCGGGCACGGCCGTGTAGGCCAGGATGCCGTTGATCCCGTCGGGAGTGTTGAAGGCCTGCAAGTTCTTGATCGCGTGCGCCCCGAAGTTCAGGGAGTCGACGCCGACCGGCGTGGTGAGATAAGCATCCGAGGTAACGCCGTTGGCCTGGCTGAGGCTGATCCAGTAGTTCAGGGCCGAGGCGACCATGGAGTAGGCCCCGGTCACGATCGCCGACGACATCGAGGTGCCGACCTGGGTGAAGGTCAGGTGGTTGAGCGGATCACCCGCGGCGCTCGTGGCGGTGCCGGTCGTCGTGTTCGTCAGCGAGAAAGTGCGCCGGAATGTGGGGACGTCGATCGCCGGTGCGGCGAAGTCGGTCGTCGGGCTGCGATTGGCCGCGGAGGTGATCCGGTCGGCGTACATGAGCGTGTCGGCCGCAGTGAACGTGGTCACGTTCGCGGAGACGCCCGTGGCCCCAGCCGTGGTGCCTCCGCCACCGCCCGCGGCTCCTCCTCCTCCTCCGGCGCCTCCGGTCGTGCCGGCCGTGCCGCCCAGGGTGAGGGCGTTTCCGAAGACCAGCAGGGGACCCAGCAGGTTCGGGATGACGCTGATCACCGGATCATTGGGAGTCGTCGATGGGCTGGTTGAGAACGGGAAGGGATAGGTTCCGGTCACCGAGATGACCTCATTGAGCACAGCCGGCAACGACATCCCATTCACATCGCCCAGCGAGGCATTATTCGAGGCGTTGAAGCCGCCGGTGGTCGTCGCGGTCCCGGTGGTGCCGGTGCCTCCGGCGCCCGCCGTACCCGAGGCGCCCAGCGGTGCGCCGAACTGTCCGGAGGCCGCAATGGGGGCGATGCTCAGCTTGCGCAGCCGGTGCAACTGGTTCTTCAGTGCGATGACGATCTGGGGATACGTCTTGTAGGCCGTGTACTCGCTGGTGAACGTCGACGTCGTGCCAAAGGCCAGAGTTGTGGCGATGACGCGACTGACCTTGCCGGTGCGGACCGGGTCATTCACGTAGGGATGGTTGGCGACGTACTGCAAGCCCTGGTAAACCGCCTGGCTGGTGGTCAAGGCATTGGAAGTCGCCGACAGTCCGGTGGTGGTTCCCGTTCCGCCGGTCGTCCCGCCGCCGGACGTGAGAGTGACCGTTCCCACAAACGGTGCGAAGATCGTCACCGGAACGATGGTTGCTTGCGGCACGAACTGGGCCACCACTCCCGCGACCGGAGTCCCGTGTCCGTCGTAAGTGTTAGCCAGGACTTGCCCTGCGCCACCGGCTCCACCGGCTCCACCGGCTCCACCAGCACCGCCGGCTCCGCCCGCACCGCCGGCCGTGGTGCTGGCGTTTGCCGCCAGGTCCTGGTTGCCCGGGCCTCCCGTCCAGATGTTTGTTCCGGTGGTGACGCGGCCGCGGAAGGGCGGCGACTGACCATCCACGCCGGTGTCAATCACGGCCACGGCGCTGCCCAGACCGTCGTAGGGAACCGCCAGGGTGCGCAGGTCGTTCAGGCCAATCAAGGTTCCCGTGCTGGAGCCGGCCAGGCTGGCTGTCGTCTTGAACTGCCAGACTCCCTGGCCGTCCGAGGCGAAGAGCGTGGTGCCGTCGGCCGAGAATGTGATCGACAGCTCCGAATTGATGAAGCTGGTCGCATCGGTCGCGGGCGAAACGTCAAAACCCTGCGCGAAGTTGGTCATGACCCCCGACGGTGTGATCCGGACGACTCGACCACCCAGCAGCGGGCTTACGCTCTCGAGCGTGTAGACGATCACCAGTGGGTTGGTCGCGGCGTTGTACGGAGCGCTCGGGTTTTGCTTCTGAAGCCCGACGATGGTTGGCCCGTCGACGGGAACTGTTCCCGTCACGGCGACTCCCGCGGGAATGTCGCCCTCAGCCACCGATGTCAACGTCACCGACTGGGAGATACCCGAAGCGAGATCGCTGACGAAGACGCTGCCCGCCGAGATGGTCGGTAGGGTCACGGTGTACGCCGTCGTGGAGGCTCCCGTGGTCGTGCTGGTCGTGGTTGTGGAGGTCAACCCGACGCTCTGCGAGAAGTAGCCGTACTGGTCGAATGCAATGTCCTCGAGCCGCCGCAACTGGGTGCTGACCTGGCCGGTCTGGTCGATCGTCAGCGACGTCGTCGTGGCCGGCAGCCCGGACCCGATGAGCAGCTGACCGGTAGTGGATCCTTGCACGCCGCTATCGCCGGGGGTGGCCGGAATCCCGCCGGCCGCTGGAGTTCCGAAGTCGGTGAATGCCGAGTAGACAGGCGAGGTGTAATCGGCGTTGGACGTCGTCAATCCCACAATCGTTCCGGCTGTCAGCCCGGTCTGCGAGACGCCCTTCGGCAGCGTGGAGTTGCTGATGACCTGGCCCGGAGAATAGGCGTTGGCGTTGAAGTAAAGCGCCGCGAACGTGCCGCCGGTCGTGCTGATTCCACTGCCGGCCAGCAAGCCGCGCAGGAAGGCCTGGTCCTGCGGTCCGGGAACGGTCATTGCCGTCGGATTGATGTTGAACTTCGTTGCCGCCAGGCCGTCGGTCATCATCACGAACGCACCCAGGAATTGACCGCTGGGAGAGATCATGAAGATCGCATTCTTGGACGGATCGGATCGATCCACGCTGCTGACGAACATCACCGGACTGCCGTTGAAGTTTCCTTCCGCATCGAAGGCGATATCGTACCAGTTGACCAGCCCCGTCGAGCTGCCCATGGAGTTGGCCGCCGGATTCGTGCCGTCAGTAGCCAGGGCATTCGGGTCAATCTGGTTGAGCACGGTGTTCAGATCGAAGAAGACACTGGCCTTGCCCGTGGCCGTGTCGACGCGGTAGATGACGCCCGGCCGGTTGACGGCGCTCGTGTTCCCCCCGCTGCCGCGCGAGATCGCGTACAGCCCGTTGCCGAAGACGCCGCCCGGCCCGGCCTTGAGCCGCACGATGTCGCCCCCGAACGAGGAGAGCGGCGACAACTCGGACACCGAGGTGATCGGTGCGGCGGTCTGGATATTGGTCGCCGTTGTATTCTGTGCCACCGTGATCGTGCCCAGGTCCGCATTCGTGGTGGGCGCGGTGGCCGCGGTGAAGGTGGCCGTGACCGGGAAGACCGACACGTATGGAGCCAGAAGACAGCGAGGCTCCAGCAAAGTGGGAGTTTCCAGTTTGGTCGCCCGCCGCCGCTTCGCTGGGCCACGCGCCCGTCCTCGGGATGGCTGAGACATTCCATTATCTCCTATCGCTGGACTCGTCCGTCCTGAATCGAGGCCGAGATGCCCGGCAAGTCACAGTATCGGCGCAAGTGGCGCTCGTTGATGAGTCGAAACAACTGTCAAGACCCCTACTCGGGGCAGAATCCGCACGCGCGGATCGTTTCTTACCATCAGAATCGGCTGAACCTTTGGCCGCGATGAGTCAAAGCCACCGCGCAAGCCGAAAAATCGGCATCATCGGCCTTGACGTTGCGACGGATGGCGGGAGGGCGGCCAGAATGGTGTGCGGTGCCAGCGGCTCAGCGGCGAGCCGGAGACCTGGCCGGGAAGGCCAAAGCGATGTGGAAGTCGGGCGGCGAAAACAGGTGATCAAAGTGCCCTGAAAGTGCGGGCCTTGCCTTGATCACCCCGAGAGGGAAGGAAGGAGACGACCGCCCCGTGCTGCTCCGGAGCGGTGTGTCAGCGGGCTGGCCTGGCCATTCACTCGACAACACCCTGGGGAACCACGCGGCCAGGACCCGACTGGGGATACTGAGGGGAACCGGTCGCACGCCGGCGTACGTCCAGCTCGATGGATCCAAACGTGCCCTCGTGACGCTGGATCGTCATCCCCAGCGCGGTCAGCAGTCGTTTGGCCGTGTAGAAGTTCATCACGATCCGCTGATTGGCCTTCACGTCCTGGCGGCCGGTCGCGAACGGCTGGGGGTTCAGGCCGAAATCGAGAATCACTTCTTCTGGAGTCGCGGTCACCCGGCAGAAGTTCGAGTACGAAGGCAAAGTGCTCGAATCATCGACAACGACCTCGGTCGTCGCAGTCTGGGGGTTCGGAGTGGGGGTCGCTTCGTGTTCTTTGTCGCTCATGGTGTTGTTCCTGTCGTCGCTAAAGGTGGCGCCGTTGGGCGGCTTGAATTCTACCGCACGGCGAGAGGCAACGGCGCGCTCTCGATCCCGCTTGATGTAGGGAGTTCCAGAGCGTAACTCGAAACGCAAGCCGCCTTCAAGCCGACTTTTGGGTAAACGACGATTCCACGAGGCGATCCAGCTCCGCCAGGGTTCTGCCCGAGGCCCCGTGCTGCGCCAGGACGAACGAACGCCCCGCCGCGCCGCGCGTGGCAGCCGATTCCGGGTCGTCCAGATCTTGCTGGAGCCGGAGCATCAGCTCATCCGCATTGGCCACCCGGCACGCGGCGTTACGCCTGAGCAACTGCTCGACGGTGTCGCGAAAGTTGGAAGTATGCGGCCCAAATAGCACCGAGGCTCCGTAAGCGGCCGGCTCCATCATGTTCTGGCCGCCACGGCCCGGCAGCAGGCTGCCCCCCACGAACGCGACATCGGCCAGTCCCCAGACAGCACCAAGCTCGCCGAGGGTGTCTATCAAGAGCACGGCGGGCCGGTGTCCGGTTCCCGCGGTGCCGGCTGCTTTGCCCGCCACCAGATCGGTCCGCCGCACGACGGTCTCACCGTTTTTCAACAGCCAGTCAGCCACGCTGTCAAACCGCTCCGCGTGCCGTGGAACCAGCACCAGGCGCAGGCTCGGATGCTCCAGCCGGGCCACCCGGTAGGCTGCCAGGGCTGCCGCCTCCTCGCCCTCCATGGTGCTTCCCGCCACGAACACCAGGTCGGAGGTGGAGAGACCAAGCTCCTTTCGCAAGTCGCGGGTCCTGGTGTTGTTGCGGTCACTCTCCAGGCCGTCGAACTTGACAGAGCCCGTGATGCCCACTCGGTTGCCGGGGATCCCCAGATCCACGAACCGGCTGGCATAGTCATCATTCTGAGCCGCGACGAAATCGATGCACCGGAGCGTCGTTCCCAGGGGACCACGCAGCCGGCGATAGCCTCGGTAGCTGCGCGTGCTCAGCCGTGCGTTGATGATGGCGACCTTTGCTCCCGCCGATTTGGCCGCCCGGATCAAGTTCGGCCATAACTCCAGCTCCACAAGCGCCAGCACCGTCGGGCGAATCCGCGCCATCGCCCGGCCTGTCGCCCAGCTGAAGTCGAGTGGTGCGTAGAAGGTGATCAGGTCCGGAAAGGTGCGCCGGGCCACGGCAAGACCTGTTGTCGTGGTCGTCGAGATCACGACCTGCCAGCTGGGACGCCGGCGGGCCATCTCTTGCACGAGCGGCCGCAGCAGGAGTACCTCGCCGACGCTGACCGCGTGAAACCAGAGGCAGGGCTGATCGCCAATCCGTAGCGGCGCATCGCCCCGAAACTTCTCCCAGAGTCCCTCGCGATACTTTCCCGAGCGGATCATCCGGTACAGAAGCACGGGCGAAAGCACCAGCAGCAGCAGAAAGTAGACGAAGTTCAAGACGAGGGGCATCGCGGGGAATCCTTTCCCGGTCCGATCGGCAAACGTCACGGCGGCAGTCGAGACAGCAATAACCGTGCCTCAATCTCCGGCGCCGCGACGAATCGTCTCCCCGGCTGACGACCGATCCGAGCCCGTCGATCTCGATGCAACTCTCGCCCTGCTCAAAGGTTGCCGCAGCTTCAATGGCACATTCCAGAGCCAGCCACTGGAACTCTGTCATAGCACCCCGGCAGGGGTCGGACGTGAACTCGTAACCCCTATAGGCTGATCGACTTATGCGCGACGGACCTGGTACCCAGGACGTCCGGGAGACCCCGCCAGGGGCGGATCCGGAGGCGTCTCGGCCTGGTTCCCGTGGGGTGGTCGAGGGCCCGAAAGAACGTCCCAGAATCAGCGTTGCCGGTCAAAAAGGACCGTTCGCCGCCTGTTTTCGCATGCAGCAGGCTTTGAACTTTTTTCCGGAGCCGCACGGGCAAAGGTCATTCCTTCCTACCTTTTTTCCAACGTTGCGCACCGGCTCGCGTTTCTTCTCGGTGGATTGCTGGCTGCCGGCGATGGCTGCGTCCTGAACCTGACGGATCCCGCCGGGGGAGGCAGCGGAGGCAAGCTGTGAGTCCGCGGACTGATGGATGGTCTGGGCCCGCTCCAGCTTCCAGTGGGATCCGAGATACGAAAGGAACTCGGGATCAAAGCGCTCCACCCGGAAGATCAGGTCGGTGACTCGATCGGCGATCCCGATCCACATCTCGTTGAAGATCCGCATGCCTTCGCGCTTGTACTCGACCTTGGGATCGATCTGGGCGTAGCCCTGCAAACCGATCGAGCTCCTGAGGTGGTCCATGGCACGAAGATGTTCCATCCAGCTGCTGTCCAGGATCTGGAGCTGGACCACCTTCTCCATCTCGCGCATCTCGGGCCGGTGCCTGGCATCCAGCGCATTGAGCAGGAGCATCCTCACGTCGGCAGCCGACATCTGGCCCAGCTCATCGGCGGTCGTCTCCACGCCCAGAGCTTCGCGTGCCCAGGCGGCCAGGCTTGCCAGCTCGGCCGTCGTGGGGGCCGACGCGACCTGCTTCTCTCGGCCCGCGGCGCTGGGGTAAGTGGCGGAGAGTTTCTCATCCAGCTCGCGGGCGAGTTCCGCGCCGCGGTAACGATGATGCGCCTGCTTCAGCAACAGCGCCTCGATCTCGGTCCGGAGCATCGGGCGAATTTCCTCGGCCTCGATGACGGTGTGGAACCGCTCGCTCGCCCAGGCTGCCAGGCCCTCCCGGTCGTACCGCGGGGGCATGTTCTGGGAGCGGTCCGCCACGAACCGCGTGAGCGCGATCCGAACCGGCAGCTCGGCTTCCTTCACGGCGTAGTGCTCGCGGGCGCTGGTCTGGAGCTGCCGGATGATCTCGGTGCGGTCCATGCCCACCCACGACTCGGGATCAATGGCCAGACCGAACTTGTGGTGAGCCCAGCCGGCCAGCGATGCCGGCCCCAGTCTGGCTCGAGGAACTCCCTGGCCGGCTCGAGATCGAGCTTCTCGATCGTGGCCATGGCCTTCTCATGCAAAAACTCTTCCAGGTCGTCGTTTGCGAATGCGAACTCGCCGTCGTCGTTGCGCGAGAACTTCTTGAGGTCCTTCTCCTTGAGGTTGAGTCCGAAACGGTTGTTGGCCCAGGTCGCCAGCGCCATCCAGGTCCACTCCGAAGGATCGGAGTCGGAGGGGAGGTTCTCCTCCATGGCCTCCCGGATGGCGTCAGCGAGCTGGCGTGCCGCCTTCGACCGGACAATCTCACTGGCATCCTCGAAGCTGGCGCCTTTCAGGTCACGGGCGGCGACCTCGAATCCCAGCCGTTGCGACACCCACTCGGCGACGGACGCGGTCCCGTAATCCTCGGCCAGAAAGCGGTCGGCCGCATCCTGGATCTGGGAATCGATCATCTCCAGGATCTTGTCCTTGGGAGGGAACCCTTCCAGCAGACTCTGGCGGAACGAATAGACGCGCTTTCGCTGCTCGTCCATGACCTCGTCGTACTCGAGCAGATTCTTGCGGATGTCGAAGTTCCGCTCTTCAACCTTCTTCTGTGCCCCCTCGATGCGCCGGCTGACCATCTTGCTCTCGATGGCCTCTCCCTCCTGCATTCCCAGCCGGGTGAGCACCGCCGAGACCCACTCGCCGGCGAACTTGCGCATCAGGTCGTCTTCGAGCGAGAGGAAGAACCGCGACGAGCCGGGGTCCCCCTGGCGGCCGGAGCGGCCGCGAAGCTGGTTGTCGATGCGCCGGCTCTCGTGCCGTTCGGTGCCAATGATGTGCAGGCCGCCCAGCGCGGCGACCTCGCGGCCCTCGGCCCGCATCTCTGGCTCGTACCTGCCCACCGCCGACTGCCAGACCTCCTTGGGCACGTCGAGCCGGGTCTCGTACTTGAGCCGGCCGTCCTCGTCGGTTTCGCGCTTCAGGTCGGCCCATGCCATGAACTCGGGGTTGCCGCCCAGAATGATGTCGGTACCGCGACCGGCCATGTTGGTGGCGATCGTCACGCCCGCCTTGCGGCCCGCCTGGGCCACAATCTCGGCTTCTCGCTCATGGTACTTGGCGTTGAGCACCTGGTGGGCGATGCCGAACCGGCTCAGGTAGTCGGACAGCTCTTCCGATTTCTCGATCGACACCGTGCCAACCAGGATGGGCCGTCCGCTCTCGTGCACTTCCTTGATCTCGTCAAGGATGGCCTGGTTCTTCTCGCGTTCGCTCCGGAAGATCACGTCCTGAAGGTTCTTGCGGGTGAGCGGCCGGTTCGTGGGAATGGCGATCACATCCAGGCCGTACACCTTGTAGAACTCGGTCGCTTCGGTCATGGCCGTGCCGGTCATGCCCGAGAGCTTCTTGTACAGCTTGAAGAAGTTTTGCAGGGTGATCGTGGCCAGCGTCTGGTTCTCTTCCTTGATCTTGACGCGTTCCTTGGCCTCGACGGCCTGGTGCAGGCCGTCGGACCACTGGCGTCCGACCATGAGCCGGCCGGTGAACTCGTCGACGATGACCACCTCGCCGTTGGGCTGCACCACGTACTCGCGGTCACGGCGGTACAGGTGGTGGGCCTTCAGTGCATTGTCAATGAGGTGGGGCCATTCCATGTTCCCGGGCGTGTAAAAGCTTTCCACGCCGGCCACGCGCTCGGCCTCGCGGATGCCTTCATCATTGAGGTGGCAGGTGCGCTCCTTTTCCTTCACCTCGAAGTGCAGGTCGCGCTTCAGGGCCCGCGCGATGCGGTCGGCCTCGGCGTACTTGCGGACATCGTCGAAGGCCGGGCCCGAGATGATCAGCGGGGTCCGCGCCTCGTCGATGAGGATGCTGTCCACCTCGTCGATGATCGCGTAGTGCAGCTCGCCCTGGCACTGGTAGTCCTTCACCGGCTTCATGTTGTCGCGCAGATAGTCGAAGCCGAACTCGTTGTTGGTGCCGTAGGTGATGTCGCAGCCGTAAACCCTCTGCCGCTCGTCGGACTCCATCTCCGACTGGATCGCACCGACGGTCATCCCCAGCCCGACAAAGAGCGGGCTCATCCACTCGGCGTCGCGGCGAGCGAGGTAGTCGTTCACGGTGACCACGTGCACGCCCTTACCTTCCAGGGCGTTCAGGTACGCGGCCAGCGTGGCCACCAGTGTCTTCCCCTCGCCGGTGACCATCTCGGCGATGTCACCGCCGTGCAGCACCATGCCGCCCATGAGCTGGACGTCGAAATGGCGCATGTTCAGGAACCGCCGGCCCGATTCGCGGCAGGCCGCGAAGGCCTCGGGAAGGAGGTCCTCGAGCGACTCGCCCGCGGCCAGCCGGCCCCGGAACTCGACCGTCTTCGCCTTCAGCTCATCGTCCGACAGCGCCAGCATCTGGGGTTCGAGGTCGTTGATGACCGCGACCAGCGGCCGCATCGCGCGCACACGCCGCTCGTTGGAGCTGCCGAAGATCCGCACCAGCCCCTCGGAAACGTTCTCCGAGAGGACCGTGAACGCGTCGGTTGTTTTATCCCAAAGCTCGGTCAGCACTTCCATTGCCGCATCGCCCCGCAGAAAGTCCTGATTCAGCCGCACTAAGTCTTTTGAGAGATAGATTTTACAACAGTGCATGCGTGCCCGTCAAGCGCTCCGGACGCCGCATCGCACTTCCCGGACCAGATGATTCTACGATCACCATGGGACAGCCGTTCGGCGTTTCATCGCTGCCCATGCCCGTCAGCCGGGGCTGCCGCGCACTCTCTGCACCGATCTGTACCCGTCCTTCCAATCGAGGGCGGTCAGCGCCCCGTGGAGATCTCTCTTACACTTCGTGAGTCCGAAAAAGAATCGGTTGGTTTGCGCGCCGCGTTTTCCGAAAACGTCGATGCAACTAACTTTTCCGTAGCGGGTTACGCGTTTGAATCATTGGGTCCGTTTGGCATCGTCCCACAATGGCCATGGCGCGCCGACCGTAGGGTGGGTCAGCGCAGCGCAAACCACCAGCTGACAGGGCCTTGCGTGCGCCGAACCGCACACGCCGTACGACGTCCTGGGACGATGCCGTCCGTTTGTCCATTGTTCTTGATTCGACGTCCACACTCGCGGTCGAGACAGGACCGGGACATTCTCCAGGGGGCACCATACCAGCTCAATCGGTCCTTCGCTCCGACACACCACGGAGCGACCGGGTGAAGAAGGACACCACCGTCCAACCGCTGAGCATGCCCAGAAGGTAGGCCACAATCGCCAGCAGCGCCACGGGCCCGGTCGTCCTCCAGTTCCAGAACGACACGGTGATCGCCTCGGTGTTCTGAACGGCGAAAAGCCCGACGACACCGAGAAACGCCAGCAAGAGGACCGCCTGGACAAACCGCATGGTGCCTCCTCCCCTCGAAACGGAAGTGGTGTCAGACCCTGGCGAGATCCTGTCCGCAACACTCAAAATGAATGTGCTCACCGCTCTTGCAGTGGCAATCCGCGGTGAGTTCAATCTCCATTCCACACGATTCGCAGCGGAACCTGTCACCCTTCTTCGGAGCGGAAGCGCCCACGCTTGCACTGGCTTCAGACATCTTCCTGGCGACGGGATCGACTTTCATGGATAGCCCCTTTCCAGAGTTGAGACTCTCCGGATCTACCCTGCAACCGTTATGCCGAGACCAGGAAGCCTGTTGCCGGCCGTGAACCGCGACCCGCTTGGGAAATCACCATGAACCGACGCCAGTTCCTCAGCGCAACATCCTGTGTCAGCGTAACATCCTGTGTCAGCGCAACATCCTGCCTCGCCGCGACCTCGGTGTCCGAGGCCGCGGGTGCGCAAGCCGACCGCGAACAGGAGGCCGCGGTCCGCCTGGTGATCCAGCGCTACGTCGACGCACGTGAGGCCAGCGATTCCCGTCGCATCGAGGCACTCTTCACGCACGACGCCGACCAGCTTGTGTCGGACGGGACCTGGCGGAGAGGACGGGAGCAGCTTGTCCAGGGGATGCTCGAGTCGTCGCGGAAGAACACAGCCCGGCGTACGATCGATGTGCAATCCGTCCGATGGCTCACCTCCGACGTCGCCATCGCCGACGGCCGCTATGTGCAGCAAGCACGCAACGGCGGCAAGGATCGCGTGATGTGGACGTCCATCGTCTTGAAGCGAGCAAGCGACGGCTGGCGCATCGCCGCGATCCGCAACATGCTCCCCGCCATGCCGGGCTGAGAGAAGCTGGGATCCAGTCTTGAACGTCTCACGCTGATCCCGGAGCCGGCCGGACGCGGTCACCACGGGATCAGTGCTTTGCGATCCGGCTGCTCGTGAACGCCCGGCTCGAGACCCTCGCCATATGCTCGATGCCCTTGTTCGTCATCTGCCGGAGGTTTTCTCAAGATCTCCACGATGCTGCGCCCCGATCGGTGGCCGACCGACTCATCCGCGCCGTCCTTCCTGGATCCCACTTTTCTGAATTCTTCCGATTACAGGCAGGTTTCGAGTTTTCAGGCTGTCATGTTCACGCCTGCGCGAAAGTCCGCGACGACCCGGTCCGGATCGTGGATCATGACTTCTCTCCTTTTTTCCTCCGGATCTTCTTCAAGGCTTCTGGCTTGTGCGCGGCCTGGGCGCCGGTCTGCTCGCTCTCGACCAGGAACTCCGGATTCTCAGGTGAGGCCGCGACGTGATGTCCCTTGACGTCGGTCGGCCCGGTCAGTTTCTTCCGGACCTTGCCAGTGACCTCGCCTTGCGAAGAATTCCACCGCACCCGGTCACCGGGCTGCAATGACCTGGACATGGAAGGCCCCTTTACTGCTCCGGGCCGGGAGGGCGGCCATGCCGGCTTCGGAAGGCATTCAAGGTTGCGATTGTCGTGCCGATCACGGGGTCGTATAAAACCTGCTGAACTCAGAACTCAACCGCACGGCCGTGATGGCAGGCGCCCACCGAAGGAATCGGTTCCTGACGCCTTTGTATTGGAAAGGCCACACGATGAAGGTCGGTATTCTGCTCCTGGCTATGGGTCTTCCCGGCCTTGTGGATGAGCCTCGGTCAGAGCCGGGTGCGCAAGATCGGGCGCATCGCTTTCTGGCGGAAGGACGGAGCGGCCTGGTCATCGGCTTGACCGGGCCACGCGCCGTTCCTGCCGGAGTCGAGGCACTCAAGCGGGGCGGCTCTGCGGTTGACGCGGCCCTTACCACGGCGCTCGTGCAGGTGGTCGAGGCTGCCGGATCCTACGTCAGCTTCGCGGGTATTCTGAACCTGGTTTACTATGATGCCTCCACGGGCAAGGTGTCCTCCCTCAACGCCGGCTACAACACGCCGCTGGAAGAAAAAGATCCGCTCTCGATCCCCAGGATGGACGAGAAAACCTGGAAAGGACTGCCCAGCGGCCGCACGGTGCTGGTGCCGGGTTTCATGGCGGGTGTGCAGGCGGCTCATGACCGGTTCGGCAAGAGACATTTCCCTGACCTGTTCCAGCCGGCGATCGAGCTTGCCGAGGAAGGCGTCAAGATCGATCCGCTGCTTGCCTACTACTTGCAGTTCCGCAAGGACGTGCTGGGACGCCTGCCGGAAACCCAGCGGCTCTTTGCAAGGCCGGACGGGTCTTTTCACGTTCAGGGCGATCTTTTGCGGCAGCGAGAACTTGCAAGCACCTTGAGGAAGGTGGCCTCAGGCGGGTCCGCTTACATGTACACGGGAGAATGGGCAAGACAGTTCGTCGCCGCGGTCGGCAAGGAAGGCGGACGGATCACTGCCCAGGATCTGGCAACCTACCAGCCAGGCTGGGAGCAAGCGACCGAAACCACCTATCGCGCCGTCCGCGTCTTTGCACCGGGTCTGTCGTCGATCGGCGGGGTGGACACGATCGAGGCCTTGAACCTGCTCGAACTGTCCGGCCTGAGCCGCTCTGGTCTTCCGAGCCGTTCCCCGGAAAGCCTCTTCTGGCTCATGCAGATTTCCCATAATCAGTTTCTCTTTTACGAGCCAGAGCTTGCCGCCCGGCGCTTTCCAGCGGAAGACTTCTCTCCCCGTATCCGCGTTTCGAAGGAGCACGCGCGCTGGCTATGGACCCGGATGCAAGTCGGCGAATGGCCGTTCGCAGTGCCGCCGAACCGCCTCGGGTCGCGTCCGGCCCATTCGTCCGGTGTGGTGGCCATCGATTCAAGGGGCAACATCGCGGCGTTGACGCACACTTGCAACGCGGTGATCTGGGGCAATACGGGAATCTTCGTCGGGGGAGTCTCGGTTCCGGATTCAGCTTCGTTCCAGCAGGAAGTTATCCAGCGCACCGGACCGGGCAAACGCCTGCCAGACCCGGAGACCCCGCTCATCATCACGCTCGGCGGTCATCCAATCCTCGCAGCCAGCGCCATCGGGGCGGGGCTTCACCAGCGCAATTTGCAGATCCTGGCGAACATTCTCGAGTTCGGCATGGACGCCCAGTCGGCGGTCGATGCGCCCGCCTTCCTCGCGCCTGACTGGTCGCAGGAAAAGTCGGTTGCGCGGGTTGGCGATGGCTCGTTTGACAAGCGCGTGCTCGAGGGTGTGCGACAGCTTGGCCAGCGGGTCGAGATCGTGTCCCGGCCGGAGGACTTGGCATTCGCCGGTTTCTGGATTGGCGTCGAACTGGATCCGAAGACTGGAGAGCTGCACGCCGCCGGCGCCCGGCAAACACTCGCTTATGCCGAGGGATACTGAAGCATTACTGGATTCCGTTGATAATTACGACGCGAGTGCCCGGCTCACGCTGAAAGTCCGGCTCACCACTCGTGGCGCGTCTCGCTCGTTTGCTCCGTGCGCTGCTGGCTCGCCCAGGCCCCGTAGTAGGCCAAGCCCGGATAATCGCGGACGAAACCGAGCTCGCCCAGGCGCACGGCCACGGGGCTGTCCACCGCGGGCTGGCCGTTGTAGGTCTCGACCCTGAGGACCTGTCGCTTCGGGCCGGCCAGTTCGACCACTCGTGCCAGGGCGGTGCGGAGCTCGGCGGGAGAGGCCGAGGCCAGTCCGGTCAGGCGCTTGCCTTGCGACTCGATGATCAGTACCGGCCGGCCTCCGCGCAGGACAAGGTAGTTCCCCGGGACGCGGCTGAGACGGCCGGTACCGCCCTCGAGCAATGGGATATCCAGGGGCCCCCCGCCTCCGTAGAGGTTGGCCGGATCCGCGGCGGAGAGCATCACGTACGCATCCGCCGGCGCCACGCTGCCCAGCCGGGCAAGGCTCTCGGCCGCCTCTTCGGAGGCGTACTGAACCCCGGAGAAGCCCTCGACGAAAAACCCACGGCGGATCTCCCCGCGCAGCTCGGCGCGGGCCAGTAACGCAACGAGGTCGGACCACGGAGGCGCCCAGCGATCCAGCTCCACGAGCTCACGCGTGAGCACGCCATAGCGCTCCAGGAGCGCGCTCACCCATGCCAGCAGGGCGCCCTCGGAACGGCCCGGTTGATCGCGGGGCGAAGGTACGAGCAGGGCCCATCGGCCCTCACCGCCGCCGGTGCTGGAGCGGCGCGGCCGGACCGCGCGCCTTCGTCCCGGGCCAGGGCGGGAGGCTCTGGCCTCCTCCAGCGCGTGCATCATTGCGAAGCTCCCCGGGCGAACCGGGTCGAAGCGGTCGTTCGCAACCAGCCCTTGCAGCATCAGCGCACGCAAGGCGCGGCGGACCTGCAAGGGCTCCCTCCCCGTCGCCCGCGCAAGGTCGGCCGCGAAGCTGGCGCCGCGCGCGGTCAGGGCGTCAAGTACCTGGCGCTCCTCGCCGGCCTGCTCGGCCAGGTTCGCGATTGCAGGCCATGAGCCCTCGAACTCGCGCGGAACGAAGGCCACCAGCGGCTCCTCTTTCCCCTCCGAGGTCGCCCGCCAGAGCCAGCAGCCGGTCGCCAGCAGGTCGTCGAGCCAGGCCGGCTGGTACCCCCGCACGCGCCGGGGCAGGACGTCGCTCTCCCAGAAACCGGCGGGGCTGGCATGGCCCTGAAGCTGCTCGAGCGCTCGCTCCAGGCCGGCCGGGCCTTCCAGGCGAGTTGCCGCGTGCAGAAACTGGCGGCGAACCAGGAAGTCGGCGAAGACCTCGGGGGCGACCGCGACGCTCTCGCGCCGGCGCATCGCCACGCTCAGGCGGCGGATCTCGGCGAGGTTCTCCGGCTCGGCCCAGCGGTCCTCATCGTCGGAGGACGCGGCAGCCAGGCGCACCAGGCCGTCCGTCTCGACCCACCGTTCCAGCATCTCGCCCGCCAGCTCCGGGGCAATCGGGTAGCGCCGCAAAGCTCGGTCAGGCCCACCAGGGCATGAGTGCGCAGGTAGAGCCGGACAATGGCCTCCACGGCATCGAGATCGGGCTCGCCGCTGACGGGAAAGGCTTGCTGGTAGCGCTGCGCGTCCTCGGTCAGGATCCATCGTTGCGGCTCGGCGGTGTGCGCCAGGTCGATGCGCACGGCCCTGTCCGCCGCGCTCAGTTCCGCGAGCCACCGCTCCATCGGTCCGGCCAGCTCCGACAGGGAAAGGTCGCCCAGTGCGCGGAGGGTCTCGGCCATCTCCTCGGCCGAGCGCGGGTCCAGCCCGCGGCGGCGCAGGCGGCCCTGCACGCGGCCCACCGCCTGGGAATCAAGCAGCCGGGCGCCCGCGGGCCCATCCAGCAGGGCGTCTAATAGGTCTTCGTCCACCGCCAGGCCGCCGGGCCGCAGGTCGCCGCGCCGCGGCTCGTCCCACTCGTAGAGATAGGTGGGAGTGAACTGGAAGATCAGCTCCGAGGCGAACGGCGATGCGATCTCGCCCGGCCGGGTGACGACCCGCACGCTGCCGGACTCGATGGACTGGAGCAGTTGCCTCAGGCGGGGCAGCTCCAGGTCCTGGTCCAGGCATTCGCGGAATGTCTCGACCACGATCGGGAAGTCCGGAAACTTGCCGACGACCTGGAGCAAGTCCTTGGCCCGCAGCCGCTGGAGCCAGAGCGGCGTGCGCTTCGACGGGTCCGGACGGGGCATGAGCAGGGCGCGGTTGGCGTTCTGCCGGAACCGCAGGCCATAGAGCAGGGTTTCCGGGAGCTCCAGGCGAATCAGCCGCTCGGCCTCGTCGGCCGAGAGCCCGTCGAGCAGGTCGAGCGGCGGTTCGTCCATACCGGGCAGGCGGATCAGCAGCCCATCGTCGCCGTGCAAACACGAGGCCTGGATGCCCAGCCGCTGGCGAATGCGTCCCAGCAAGGCCAGCTTCAGCCCCTGGTGCATGCGGCCGCCGAACGGAGAGAGCACCGCCAGGCCGAGCTCGCCGGCAGGATCGCGAAACGTCTCCACAAGGATGGTGCGGTCGTCCGGCACCACGCCAGCCACGCGCGCCTGGCGTGCGACGTAGGCCACCAGCGGGTGCGTGGCCCGGCCCTCCAGCCGGCACGTTTCCTCGAGCCAGCAATGCACGCCAGGGTCGTCCAGCCGCCCGGCGAGCTCACGGCAGAGTGCACCCACGGCGGCCCCGAGCTCGGCCGACCGTCCCGGGTTCTCCCCGCGCCAGAAGGGCAGCACCGCGTGGTTCCCCTCGGCCGCACGCACCACGACGCGATGCGGCTCGATCGCGTCGATCCGCCACACGTTATTCCCCAGCGCGAAGGTCTCTCCCACCCGCCGCTCGAAGACGAACTCCTCGTCCAGTTCGCCCAGCCGCGGACCATCCGACCCCAGATACACGGGGTACTGGCCGGTATCCGGGATGGTCCCTCCGCCGATCAGGGCCAGACGTGCCGAGCCCGGCAGCGCCGCCAGGTTGTTGTGCACCCGATCCCAGGCAATGCGCGCGCGGAGATCGCGAATTGGCCCGGTCGGATATCGCCCCGAGACCAGGCACAGCACACGCTCGAAGACCTCGGCGGGCAGGTCCTCGTAGGGATAGGCCGATCGCACCATCTCGAACAGCTCGGGCACGCTCCAGCGGTCCATCGCCACGCACGCCACCACCTGCTGGGCCAGGACGTCCAGGCAGCCGTGCGGCACGCGCAGCTCCTCGATCTGGCCCGCGACCATCGCCTGCGCCAGCGCCGCGGTCTCGAGCAAGTCGCCGGCCGTCTTGGCGATGAGCCGCCCCTTGCTCACGCCGTGCACCACGTGACCCGCCCGCCCCACTCGTTGCAGCCCGCGTGCGATGTTCCCCGGCGACTCTACCTGGCAGACCAGGTCGACATCTCCCATGTCGATGCCCAGCTCCAGCGACGCGGTCGAGACCACCGCCTTGAGGTTTCCCCCCTTGAGCTGCTCTTCGGTACCGCGCCGCTCCTCGAGGCTCAGACTGCCGTGATGGGCACGGAACCAGGCGGGACGGGATGTTGCACCGCTGCCAGGCTCGGAGTCGGGGTCGGGCGCGGCGCGGGCTCCGTTTCGACCGGAGCACCGGCTTCCACCGCGTCGATGGCCTCGTTCAGGCGGATGGTGAGCTTTTCCACCGTGCGCCGGTTGTTGGCGAAAACGATCGTCGAGCGATGGTCCTGCACCAGGCGGAGGATCCGCTCCTCGATGGCCGGCCAGATCGTCCCCGGCGACACCGAGGAATCGGCCCTCGTCAGGCCCCGGCCAGAGGACCTGGAGGTCGAGGTCCTTGCGCCGGCCGGCGTCAATAATCGTCACCGGCCGGCATTCGAAGCGGCTTGTGCCCTGTGCCGTGGCCACGCGCCTCTGCCCGCCCAGGTAGCGCGCTACCTCATCGAGCGGCCTCTGCGTGGCCGACAGGCCGATGCGCAGAAACGACCGCGGGCAGATCGCCTCCAGGCGTTCCAGCAAGATCGCCAGGAACACGCCGCGCTTGTTGCCGCAGACTGCGTGGATCTCGTCGACGATGACGTGCGAGACCCCGCGCAGGACTTCCCGGGCGCGGCTGGTGAGCAGCAGGTGGAGCGATTCGGGCGTGGTGATGAGGATATCGGGCGGCTTTTGAACGAGCCGGACGCGTTCCCGGGCCGGCGTGTCGCCACTGCGCACGCCCACGCGCAGGGGCAAGAGCGGGGGCCCGGAATCTCGAGAGCGCTCGAGAATTCCGGCCAGGGGCACCTCGAGGTTGCGGCGGACGTCCTCGTTGAGCGCCTTGAGCGGCGAGATATAGAGAATGCGCACGCCGCTCTCGCGCCGGGGCGTCCGCCACAGCAGGTCGAGTGCCGCCAGGAACGCCGCGAGCGTCTTGCCGGACCCGGTGGGAGCGACGATGAGCGTGTTCTGCCCGGCCGCGATCGCCGGCCAGCCGAGCCGCTGGGCGGGCGTGGGTTCGCCCAGTTGCTCGCGGAACCACCCTGCCACCGATGGCAGGAAGCGCGCGAGAACATCGGTCTCCTGGTCGCTCGCATCGGTCACGCCCGGTCCCTCCGCCCACCATGCGCGTCACTCATCGAAGTGCCGACGAGTTGATTGTGTGCCGCTTCGTTGCGGGAGGCAAGCGTGAAGTTGAACGGGCGTTCAGAAACGGCGAGGATACGAGCGTTCAGGAATGAGATCGATTGCCGGAGACAGGACTTGAACCTGCACGAGCATGGTTAGCTCACCAGCCCCTCAAGCTGGCGCGTCTGCCAATTCCGCCACTCCGGCGCGATCGGTCGCTGGGGAACGAACGAGGATCTTTCATGGTAACCCACGGCCGCACGATGTCAAGTGCCCGAAAAAGGGCCTGCGGCAGGGACTTGCATGTGGCCGCGGCGCGATTCATCCTGTGCGTTGGGTCGCATTCTATCGCCATCACGCGCCGGCTGAGCGCGCGAGCGCCCTTGTGGATCGCTCGCCAGGCACACTGGGGTCTCCCTCATCATGAAACGCTCTTGCTTGACGATCGCCTCGCTCATCATCGTGACACTTGCTGGCGGAGGGGTCCAGGCGTGGAGTGCCGTCGAGCCGGCGTCCGGGAACCAGGGCGTCTGGCGCGGGGTGCACCTGATGTCGCCGGGCAAGCAGGGGCTCGCCGTACTCAAGAAAGGAATCGACGAAGGGCTCAGGCCGCTCGGCGTGAACGTGATCGTGCTCGAGTTGAATTACGGGTTCCAGTTCCCTTCGCATCCAGAACTGGCTGATCCGCACGGGCTGAGTCGCGAGGATGCACGCGACCTGGCGGCATTCTGCCGCGATCGGCAGATCCGGCTCATCCCTCAGCTCAATTGCCTGGGCCACCAGTCGTGGGCCCGGAACACGCAGCCCTTGCTCACGAAGTACCCGCAGTTCGACGAGACCCCGCAGGTCCCGGCCGACAACAAGGGGATCTACTGCCGGAGCTGGTGCCCGCTTCATCCCGAGGTCAACCGCGTCGTCTTCGCCCTCATCGACGACCTGATCGACGCCTTCCAGGCCGATGCCTTTCACGTCGGTATGGACGAGGTGTTCCTGGTTGCCAGCGACCAGTGCCCGCGCTGCAAGGGCAAGAACCCGGCCGATGTCTTCGCAAAGGCGGTGAACGACCTGCACGCGCACATCGTTCAGGACAGGAAGCTGACGATGCTCATGTGGGCCGACCGGCTGCTCGACGACAAGACGATGCATTACGGCAAGTGGGAATCGAGTGCCAACGGCACCGCGCCGGCGATCGACCAGATTCCCCACGACATCATCCTCTGCGACTGGCATTATGAACTGAGCGACCACTATCCTTCGGTCCCCTACCTCCAGGAAAAAGGCTTCCGCGTCTGGCCGGCAAGCTGGAACAACCCGAAGGCGGCCCTGGCCCTGCTGGAGGATAGCAAGCGGGTGAACCGGGGCGGCGTCATCGGCCATCTGGGCACCACCTGGGGCAGCGCGACCGCCTTCTGCAAGGCGATCACAGAGCCCGCCGTCGAGCTTCCCAAGGGCCGTCGGGCCGGCGTGCAGGGAGCGGCCCAGGCGCTGCGCGTGTGCCTGAAAGCCCTGAACGCTTCGCCTGCGGCCGCTTCGGACGAATTTCCCAAGGGGCAGTGGACCAGCCTCTTCAATGGCAAGGACCTGAGCGGCTGGACGCCCAAGCTGAAAGGGTATGCGCTGGGCGATAACGCGTTCGAGACCTTCCGCGTGCAGGACGGCGTGCTCAAGGTCTCGTACGACGGCTACAAGGACTTCCACGGCGAGTTCGGCCACCTGTTCTACCAGAAGCCGTTCTCGCATTACCGGCTACGGGTTGAATACCGGTTCGTGGGCGATCAGGTGCACGGCGGCCCTGGTTGGGCGTTCCGCAACAGCGGAGCGATGATCCATTGCCAGCCGCCGGAGACGATGCGCAAGGACCAGGAGTTCCCGGTATCGATCGAGGTCCAGTTCCTGGGCGGTTCCGGTCGCGGGAAGCGGCCGACGGCCAATCTCTGCACGCCCGGCACGCACATTGTCATGAACGGCAAGCTGATCACCACACACTGCATCGAGTCGAAGTCGAAAACTTTCAATGGCGACCAGTGGGTGACCGTCGAGGCCGAGGTGCACGGCAGTGGCACCATCAAACACTTCGTCAACGGCGAGCCGGTGATCGAGTACGAGCGTCCGCAGCTCGACGGCAGCGACCCGGATGCCGTCAAGTTGACCGAGGCACGCAAGGGTGAGCGGCTCATCACCGGCGGCTACATCTCGCTCCAGGCGGAGAGCCACCCCGTCGAGTTCCGCAAGGTCGAGATCATGCCGCTGGAGGAATGAGCGGCCTGGGGAAGACGTCGAGGGCGGAGATCTTCTGCCAGAGCGCCAGCCGCTCCGGGGCCGTCAGGTTGCGGAGGGGCGGCCGCACGGGCCCGCACGAGACGCCCAGCATGGTCATCACGCATTTCGACGCGGCCAGGAAGCCGAAGTCGCCGAGGATGTTGATCAGGTCGATGGAGCGGCCCTGTGCGGCCCGCGCGGCCTCCAGGTCATTACGGGCGAACGCCCGCATGAGGCCCTGATACACGGGGGCGGCGAAGTTGTAGGTGCTGCCCACTGCGCCCCGGATTCCCAGGCAGAGGCCGGCCAGCAGGCACTCGTCCGAGCCGAAGAGGACGTCGAACGCCCCGCTCTCCAGCCGTACGCATTCCTGGAGCTCGAGCAGGTCGTTGTTCGAATACTTCACTCCGCATAGTGTGGGCATCTGGAACCGCGCCTGGTGGAGAAACTCCGAGGTCTTCAGCCGCACGCCAGTCATTCCCGGAATATCGTAGAAATAGAAGGGCAGCGGGTCTGCCTCGAGGGCGATCGGAGCGCAGAAATCGATCAGCTCCCGGACGGCGGTGGGCTTGAAGTAGCTCGGGGCCATGGCCGCCACGGCGACGGCCCCGCACTCGCGGGCGTGGCGGGCCAGCCGGATGGCCTCGGCCTGGCAGTTGTGACCCACATGCACAACCACCCGCAACGCGCCGCCGGCGGCCTGGCACCACGAATCCGCCAGGATCATCCGCTCTTCCACCGTCAGCGACGAGAACTCGCCGGTCGTTCCGCCCACGAAGACTCCCTGGATGTCCATCTCAAGCAGCAGCGCGGCCTGCTGCCGCACGATCCCGGGATCGAGTGCGCCGTTGACCGTGAAGGGCGTGTGAGCGGCAGGAATCAAACCCGTGAGCGGGCCAGGCATGAACAGATCTCCTGGAGAATTGCCGGCGGCAGCGGGAACCCCGACGACTTGAAGTCAGTATTCAGGATACCTTGAGGTGACTACCGAGTATGATGAATTGTCGTGGAACGGTGTGGCACTTCCGGAATGGTTTTCGAGAAGGCAACCTCATGAAGCTCTCGCAGAGGCGCTCCATCCGTGTCGCAGGGGCCTTTCTTCTAGGGCACGTCCTGCTGGCGGCGAGTACCGGTTCGCGCACGCTCAGTACCTGGATGACGGGCTCGGCTTCAATGTCGGAGCCTACGGGATGGACGCTCTGGGAGATCCCTACTCGATGAGTGGGGGCGGCCTGGATTACGGCGTGTCGGGATTCGCCTATCCCGGGAACGGTGGGGGCATCGACTACGGCATGTCTGGCTTTGGCGGATACGGCATGTCCGACGTCGGTTCCGGCGGTTCCAGCTACAGTTACGGCGGGTTCGGCGACGGCATGCTCGCCGGCGGAAACGGGTTCGCAGCCGGCTCGCCGCTGGCGGGTCCGTTCACCGGGATGGCTCCGAACGCCCAGGTGGAGCAGCAACGCCCCGCGGGTCCCCCAGCCGCCAGTCGCCCGCAGCGCAAGGCGAAGCCGCGGGCCAAAACCGCGAAGGCGCCCGCACCTCCGGCCCGGTGACCTTTGTTTGCCAGGCATCAAAACACGGAGTCCGCCGCTTTCCACGGGGATTTTGTTCACTATCCGCTGCCTGTAGGATTCCATCAGCCCTTGAAGGAGTTTTCAAGCACGGACCCATCGGGCATTCGCTCTCGCTCTCGCTCTCGGCCGGGGCCAGGAGGCACCATGAAAGTCACCTTGAGTTCTCTGCGGACCGCGTTCCTGGTCACGGTGGTGATGGCTTCGATCAGTCTCTTGCCGCCGCCAAAGGCCCGCGCCGAGTATGGGGGCTACGGCATGGGCTACGGGTACGGCATGCCCTATGGCATGGGCTACGGGTACGGCGGGTACGGCGGATACGGCGGTTACGGCATGGGCTACGGATACGGCGGGTACGGCATGGGCTATGGATACGGCATGCCGTTTGGCTATGGCATGGGTTACGGCTATGGCATGCCCTATGGCAACGGGATGGGATACGGATTCGGCGTTCCCGGAATCGGTCTGCGCTACGGGGTGCTGGGGTATGGGTTCCCCCAGATCGGGTTCAACTACGGATACTCGGCAGCCATGGGTTACGGCAGTCCGATTGCCGCGTCTCCCTATCTTAACCCGCTCTTCGGCGTGGGGATGAGCCCGCTCGGCTTGCAAAGTTACATGGTCGAGTCCAACCTCCTGGGCCGCGGCCAGCTCCAGGCGGACATGCGTGCCCGAGCTCGAGGTTCGTGGAACCCGAACCGGCGCTGATCGGAAAGTCTCTGTCCGCAGGTCGGGGTGGCGCGCGTCTCGATCTGACGGGGCCGCTCCGGCGCGGCACGGTCTGCCCGCCGGCCCTTTGCATCATGGATCGAGCAGGGCACGCGCCCAGGTCACCGGTCCCGGGGGAGCGGGTCGATGATGCTGCGGCTCAATCGCGGCCTGCCCGCGCCAGGCGCGCTGGGCGTGAGCCGCCTGCCCGGAGACGATCGAGACCACCTGTGCCAGCTCGGCCGCGGCGGCGCACGCGCCGAAGATCTCGGCAAGCTTGCGCGCGTCGTGGCTGCCGCCGGTACACCCCAGCAGCTCCAGGTTACGCCGCTGGGCCGGCAGCCGGGTACCGCCGCCCACGGTCCCGATCGTGAGCGAAGGCAAGGTCATCCGGAAGAGCAGACCGTCGCCGCCGTCAGGCAGGGCCTGGCTGAAGCCCATGGCATTCTCGGCCACGCAGGCGGCGTCCTGGCCGGTGGCGAGATAAAGGGCCGCGAGCAGGTTTGCCAGGTGCGAACTGTTGCCCAGCATGCCGATCGCCTGCGCGGGAGGTGAGCGCCAGTTGCTGGTACTCCAGGATCGCCTCGGGGCGGACTCCCAACCCGCTCAGTGCCTGGCCGCCCAGCGAGAACTCGACGCTGATGGAGTGGCCGCGTCCGCTCCCCAGATTGCGGCGCGAGGGTTTCTTCTCGCTGTTGAAGCCCGACTCCAGGTAATAGTGAAAGCCGGTCTCGCCCTGGATGTACTGGCATGCTGCCTCGGTTGCCAGCGAGACCATGTTCTGGCCGGCCGCGTTGCCCGTGTCATAAACGAAGTCGAGGATCACCCACTGCTGGATCGGGGTCGGATCGACCCGCAACAGCCGGCCATGCCGCGTGGTGCTCTCGGCGGCGACGAGGATCGAATCCGCATGGTCGTTGATCCAGTCCAGAAACGGGCCGATCTCGGTGATCGTGGGCAGACAGAAGGCCGGGCTGCGGCTGAGCTCTTGCTTCAGGTGAATGGTCCGGCAGCCGCCCGCCGCGGCGACGGCCTCCAGCCCGCGGCCGAGAAGTGCCACGAGCCCACTTTCCAGCGTGCAGAGCGGTACGACGAAGTCGCCGCGGGCATAATCGCCGTGGATCACCAGGGGGGACGCGATCGCCATCGGCAGGGGCATGAAACCGACATGGTTCTCGATGATCCCCTGTAATGCGCCCGGCTCGGGGAGGGGCGTTCCGGTCAGGTCGTGGCCGGTCACCTGCCCCACCCAGCGCAGGCGCCGCTCGGCTTCCTGCGGGCCGTCTCCCTCCGGCGGCTTACCAGGCGGCTCCTGTCGCGCATGATCCTTGACGGCCCCACGAAGCTTCTGTTGCGAAGAGACAAGCTTTGTACGCATCGGTGCAACTCGCGGTGTTTGGCCCGGTTCGGACAATCAATCGAGAGACGCGCGCACCATGGCGGCAGGGCCTCTTCAAGACTCGCCGGCAGGATCCTGAAGACGATGGCGGAACGGCCCGGGAACCGACGGCGGCGTGGGTGACAAGCTGCTCCTATTACTTTAGCGAACAAGCAAGAGCTTGCAAACTTCCGATCTTTGGAGAAATTGGGGAACTTGAAGAATTCGACAAGCCGTGCGGAAGATCTCGTGTCATGACGCGCGGAATCGACATTTTCGGACGCGGAAAGGCCTCCAGATCGGCATCTTCGGCGTCAGCCATGGTGAGCGTCAGGGTTGGCTGGCCAGGTCCACCTGGCTGGCGAGGCGCAGAAGCGTTTCCAGTGTGCCTGCGCGGGGCGGCTCACACATCCTTGGCAGGTCAATTTGCAAGCCGTTGCGAGCGTGGCGGATCAAGGGGCTCTCGGGGAACCGGACCGAGATGTCGAGGTTGCCGGGGCGGAAGCCGTGCTCGAGTGCCCGCCGCTGGATGGGCTCGCTCATGAGAAAGGCAAGGAACTCGGCGGCGGCGGAGCGCTGGGCAGGGCTGCTCCAGGGAACATCGAGGATGTAGTAAGGGTGCTCGTTCCACATGTTGGGCTCGGGATAATCGACGTGCAGGTCGCCCCAGTGTTCGCGTGCGGACTGGAGGTAGTCGATCGCCAGGTTCTCGTAGACGAGGACGCAATCGTACTGCGAGGGGCCGCGTGCAATCATCTCGCGCATCAAGTCGCCGGTGCTATGGATGAGCGGGCCTCCGGAGGGGACCACGGCACGTTCGAAGCCGCGAAGCCAGTCCAGGAAAGCTTTCTGGGACACGTCTTCCTGGGAGAGACCGCGTTCCTTGCCGGCGAACTCGTAGGCCATCATGACGAGTGTCAGAAGGCCGCTGTTGGATTGCCCCGGATCCGTATGGCTGAACTTGAATCGACCCCAGCCCGGCTCTGTGCCGATGGCCTCCCAGCCCCCGGGCTCTGCCATGGCCTGGCCGACGGTCTTGAAGCTGAGCCGGCCATACTTCTTGATAAACGCCTCGCGGCGGTCCTGCCAGGAGACGAAGACCATCGGAGTAAGGGCCAGGCTCTCCGATTTGAGGATGGGCTTGTTCTGGTGCGCCGCGCGCGACTTCTTCTCGAAGAGATCGCGGTACGCGCTGCTGGCCGGAGACCAGACATGAATGGGAGCTGGGCCGGGTCCGTCGAGGACGGCCTGGGCGCCTTCCAGCGAGCCCATGCCGTGCGGGATGATCTTGATCCGCTCGCCGGCTGCCGTCCGCAGGAACTCCGCCATCGCCTCCTTGAGCCACTTTTCCTTCTCGGTTCCATACGCGATGTGAATCTCAACCGGGGAAAGTGGCGCGGAGCCAGGCAGTGCGGCCTGGGCATCACCCCCCGGCTGCGTGACGTGAGCCAGGTCCTGGCCGCTGTCAGAGCGGCCGGAACGGCTCATGAGCGATCGGCCCAGCAGCACTGCTCCGGCAAGCGATAGGACGGCCAGCGCGGTGAGGGCGAGCCGGCGCGTCCAGACCGCGGGGCGCGCCTGTTTTTCCGCCATGGACGGCAGCGGCAGCAGCGTGGAGCTCGCATCGCCAGCCGTCACGTGCACCGTTGCCGCCGACGGATCGGGCTGAATCTCCTCGTCCGGCGCGTCGATCACCACGGGTCCGCCCGCCCCGACCGTCACCGGGGGGTGTTCGACGAGCTTCAATTGCAGCGTGTTGCGGGAAAGGATCTGGACGTAGGATACGGCCTGGCATCCTGCGCACCGCAACCGCCGGCCGGCGTGCTCGCGGTCGGCCGGAATCGGCGCTCCGCAGGATGGGCAAGGCACGCGGCCGGGTTCCCCCCGCGCGGTCAACCCGTTCAGAGGGGTCACGGTCGTGCGCATGGAACCGGCGGGGACCTCGGCGAGCACTTCCTGCGCCAGCGCCACGCACGTCTCGAAGCGGTCGTTGGGGCTCTTGGCGAGACCCCGCAAGATGGCGTCGGAGGTCCGCCTGGGTAGGGAGGGGAGGATCTCGGTGAGCGGAGGTGGAACCACCATGGTCTGGTTGACGACGGTGGCTGAAGGCGTTGGACCTTCCATGCAGTTGTTCCCGGTCAAGATCTCGTAAGCGGTCATCGCGAGCGAATACTGGTCGACCCGGGCGTCGGCGGTTCGTCCCATGACGATCTCGGGCGCGACGTAGTTTGGCGTGCCCACGAGGAAGCCGGGAGCGGTCAGCGAGTTGCCTCTCCAGTCGCTGGTCTCGGACGTGAGCGCCTTGATGATGCCGAAATCGCCCAGGAATGCGTTGCCATGACGGTCGAAGAGGATGTTGGCCGGCTTCACATCGCGATGGATGTGGTTCTGGGAATGAATGAAGTCGAGCGCCCGGGCGACATCTGGCAGCCAGTCCCGCAGCGAGGCCAGCGGCATGGGCTGGGGCTCGCCGCGCGCCCCGGCGGGAATGCGATCCTTGAGACTGCCACCGGCCAGGTACTGCATGACGACGAACGGCAGATCGCGGAACTCACCCACGTCGATGATCTTGACGATATGGGGATGGCTGAGCGCGACGAGCGACCGGATCTCCGTGCCGAAGCGGTCGAGAAACGCCCGGTTGTCCGCTCCCGGTTCGTTGGAGAACGGGAACTTCAGGACCACGTCGGTATCCAGGTGCCGGTCAAAGGCACAGTAGATGTGCCCCATGCTTCCCTGCCCGATCCTGCCGAGAATCTTGTACCGGCCCTCGGCGATCTCCTGTCCAATCCAATCGCTGTTGCTGGCTTTCACCTTGAGCGACCTCGACGGAATTGATTCGATCCGGCACGGCGCGAGGCCGATGGTCGTGTCCCGGGCTGAATCTTGATCCTATCCCGTTTCCATGAAGAAATGATGTGCGACGGTCACGTGCCCGGGCGTGCGGAAACCCCGGAGCATCTGCCGGCGCCGCGAAACTCACTCCGTCGCGCCGCCCGAAGCCGGCTCACTGGCCTTGCCACGCACGGTATCGTGATATACATTTGTGCGCAGAACGTATGTCGCCTCGTTGCGTGACGGTTCAGCCTGAGCCTGGGAGCCCGGCGCTGGTCGAGCCGTCAGGGAGGAGCTGGGATGATGTTCGATACGCACGATCCTCAGCAGGCGGCCCTGTACCGGCGGGCTTATGGTGAGGCGGCCCGGCTCATCGAGATTGGCGCTTCGATCATTGCTTCGGCCGCGACTTCGCGGCAGGCATCGGCGGTAACGTCGAGGCGATCCGCGCGGAGGTGCACCGCAGGATGTGCCGGCACGGCAAGGACGAGGCGATTGAACTGGCCGTCAACGACGCGATCGCAGGCCGTGCCCCACGGTGGTGAACGATGTCGATGGACGGAGTGTCGTTCGCAACAGTAGACTGCGCCACACCGGAGCGAGCTGCACATGGCCAGACTTCGCTCGCTCCCCTGGAGCCGCGAAGGCGGCCGGCGAGGGACCTTCACAAGGAGCGGCCGATGGTCTCAGGTTCAGAGTCGAGAGCCGCTGGTCCGGTCACTATCGCACCGTGGTTGACGGTGCCGGACGGTGCCCGCGCTGTTGAGTTCTACACATCCGCATTCGGCGCCGTGGAAACGTATCGCTTCGAGGAAGCGCCCGGCGCCGGCCTGGTGGCACGGCTGTCGATCGAGGGCGCACCGTTCTGGCTGAGCGGCGATTCCGCCGGTCATGCGGAATCACGACCCGCATTCGCCGGTGGCGGGCCAATCCGGCTGATCGTGACGGTCCCCGATCCGGACACCCTGTTTGCCCAGGCGCTGGCAGCCGGCGCCGTGGAGGTATTCCCGGTGACCGATGAGCACGGCTGGAGAATCGGACGGCTCGTGGATCCGTTCGGATACCACTGGGAGATCGGACGTCCCACCACTACGGAGTGACGTCGCAAGCCATCGCTCGCCCGAACTGTGACCTGGTGCCTAGCGGCTCAGGCGCTCCCAGTCATGAACCCGGATGCATTGATCGCTTCCGGCCGAGGCCAGTTCATTCCCGTCAGCGGAGAACGCCAGCGACCAGATCGCTCCATCATGCTGGTGTGGCATTGTTCGATGCCGGCCCGTCGCAAGCTCCCGGCAATCGATGGTGCCGCCAGTGCCGGCCGCGACGAGGAAGCGGCCGTCGTGTGACCAGGCCAGTGCGGTGATCGTCTGGCGCGGTCTCCGAATGTGCAGAGATGCCGGCCGGTGCTCGCCTCGTAGACTGCAACCTGCCGGTTCACGTTGCCGGCGGCCAGGCTCGAGCCGTCGGGAGAGAAGGCGACGTTGGTCACGGGATGGCCATCCCCGGTCGACTGCCGCAGGCACCTGATGGCCGGCGTGCCGCGCCAGTTCCAGAGAGCCACGACTCCCGAGGCATCGGCCGCCGCCAGGGTGGTACCGTCGGGCGCGAAGGCAATACCGTTGACCGGGGCGTGATGGCCGCTGAGTGTTCCGCGCGGCTTGCCGGTGCAAGCGTCCCAGAGCCTGATCCGCGAGTCGGCTCCCGCCGTCGCGAGCACCGACGAGTCTGCGGAGAAGGCCACGCTACGGACCGCGCCGGTGTGGGCGGCAATCTCCAGAGAGTTGCTGTGAGGCCGGGTCTTCCTGACCTCCACCGCACCGTCGCCAAAGCCAATTGCCAGCAGGCTTCCGTCTGGGGCGAATGCGAGGCTCTTCGCTGCCCGCGTCCGGTTCGGGAAGTGGATCGTCTCTGTAGAGTCCAAGGTTTGCAGGACGAGCCGTGGGTCCAGCTCGTCCCACTCCAGCCAGGCCATGAGCTCTCCGACGGGCGCGTAGGCCAGAGCCTGCACCGAGGACGAGACCCCGTGCACGGCCCGGGCGTCCCGGCGCTCGGTGTCAAGCTCGAAGAGATTGCCCGAGAAAGCGCCTGCTCCCAGCAGCATGGGAGCAAGCAGCAGCCTTGCCGGCGTGACCCAGGGAAGGCGGACCGGCGTGCAGCCGCGAGCTGTGGCAGCGGATGGATGAATCCGGATCGTGGCCCGGCGGGTTGGGAGCTGATCAGGCATGGATGCTCTCCTTGTCCCACCGCGGTGCCGTGCTTCACCCGGTTCGGGCAAGCTGTGCATCACCGCGTGCGGGCCTGCGCTGGCCTGTTCCGAGATGGCAAAGGATCGAAGAGCCGAAACAACGGAGAATGCCTGCGCATCGACCGCTGTCGCATAGGATCGGTCCGACATGTGGCAGAACAGGTCGGTACCATACCGCTCGAGGTGCCCGACTTGCAAGTGGTGTTCGGGCGGGTGCAGGGTGAACCGGCAGACGGAGATCCCCGGGGCATGCTCAGGAGATCAGTCCGAGCAGGGTTTCCGGGTCGGCCGGTTTCACGAGGTGCGTGTCGAAACCGCTGGCCAGAGCCCGGACGCGGTCGTCGTCCTGTCCGTAGCCGGTGACGGCGATGAGCCGGGTCTTGGACGTCCCGGGGTCGCGGCGGATCGCCCGGGCCACCGCATAGCCATCCATGCCGGGGAGGCCGACGTCGCAGATGATCACATCTGGGTGCGCGCTCCGCGCGGCCTCCACGCCCTCGATTCCGTTGTAGGCGAGCGCCACCTCGTATCCTTGTGTGGAAAGGAGCATGCGGAGGCTCTCGGCCGAGTCGCGATTATCTTCGACCACAAGGATTCGCACATGCTTGCTGACGCCGGCCGGTATGACCTCGCTGCTGGCCAGGGCCAGCGGTTCGCTTTGAAGGGGAAGCCGGATCGTGAATTCAGCTCCCTGGTCCTTGCCCGCGCTGTGGGCCGCTACGGAGCCGGCGTGGAGGTCGACGATTTTTTTCACGAGCGTCAGCCCCAGGCCAAGTCCTCCGCGCTTGCGGTCGAGGCTGCGGTCGGCCTGAATGAACGGCTCGAACAGCCTGGGAAGCAGTTGCGGATCGACGCCGATGCCCGTGTCGCACACCCGGATGATGGCCGCCTGCGGCTCCGGTTCGATTGTGACCTCCACCTCGATCCGGCCCCCGCTCTGGGTGAACTTGCGGGCGTTCTCCAGCAGGTTCTCAAGCGCCTGACTCATGCGTGTGCGATCGCCGTAGGTCCAGACGGGGATCTCCGGGATCCTCGTCGTCAGAGCGATGCCTGACTTTTCAAAAAGCTCTTGCTGGTCATCAATGGTGAGCCGGACCAGGCGGGCCAGGTCCATACGCTCGCGATCGAGATGGATCACGCCGAAGGTGATCCGCGAGACGTCGAGGAGATCGTCGATGAGCCTGCTGAGATGGGTGATCTGCCGGTTCATCATCTCGCGGACGCGTGAAACAATGGCCGGGTCATTGCCCTGAAGCTGAAGCAGGTGAACCGCGTTCCTCAACGGCGCAAGCGGGTTACGCAGCTCGTGCGCGAGCATACGCAAAAGTTCATCTTTATGTTTTGCGGATTCCTGGAGCTCGCCCACCAGCGCGGCATTCTCCTCCTCGACCCGCTTGCGTTCGGTGACGTCGCGGGCGATCTTGGCAGCGCCGATGATCTGCCCGAGCTCGTTGCGGACCGGGGAAACGGACAGCGAGACATGGATGATCCGGCCATCCTTGGTGCGGCGCCTCGTTTCGAAATGCTCGATACGCTCGCCGCGCGCGATCTTCTCGAGGATGCGTCGCATGTCCTCGACATGGCCGGGAACCGCGATTCTGGAAATGGGGTGCCCGATCATCTCAGCGGCGGTGTACCCGAAAATACGCTCCGCCGCCCGGTTCCAGCTCGTGACGATGCCCTCCAGCGTCTTGGTCACGATCGCGTCGTTCGATGACTCGACGATCGACGCGAGGAAGGCCTGGGGAGAAACGAAATACCCGCGCTGCTGCGATGAGGCCTCATCCATCCCGGAACGTTCTCCCTCGGTGCCCCAGCTCATCGGCGAATTTCCCGCGCGTTCGAAGTGGCTCGATCAGTGTGCCAGCGACGGGCCCGGACGCTGACCAGCCAGAGGCCATCCGCCAGACCAGACCGCCTCCGGCGGATGGACGGATGATTGATGGAGGGACTTCTTGGAGGCACGATCCGTACAAGCTCGATTCGCGAACTCAGTCCCCGCCCAACCCGATTCACACGGTACCCGAGGCCAAGAATGAATTCTATACTTCCTTCCGTAAAGAATCTGCCTTCGAGGGGAGGCATGAGTTCAATCTACATCAGGCGACCTTGAATACAAGTCAACTCGGATTAAAATCAATTCAGTTTTGTTGATGCGGCTGTCCAGACAGACCTCGCGTCCGGATCACCGCCGCCGGGCGCAGAACGCACTGCTCAGGCTGCCTGCCCAGCCGATCCACGACTGCGTTTGCTGAGGGCAGATGTGTGGTCCGTGTCACGCTGCACTTGTGGTCGAACCCGTGCCGTTCTTACGATAGGGGTCGAAGCTGGTGAGGCCCAGCAGGATCCGCCCGGTCCGTCCCCTGAAGTAAGGGGCTTTCGCAGGAAACGCACCAATTCATGTCAGTGGCGGTGAAGAGTGTGCTGTCGACCACCAACCCCGCGACCGGGGCTGTGGTTGGTAGGATCGATGCGACGGAGCCCGGGCAAGTGCCCGCGCTGGTGGAGCGGGCACGGGCAGCGCAGCAAGCCTGGGAGGCACGTCCCTGGCCTGCGCGGCGCGAATTCCTGAGACGCTGGTGGCGCGTGCTCGCGCGTGACGCGACGGCCTGGAGAGAACTGATCCGGGACGAGATCGGCAAGCCCGGCGTCGAGGCGCTCGCGGGCGATGTGGTGCCCACGCTGGATGCGCTGCGCTGGACGGTGACTCACGGCAACCGCGTGCTGCGCGATCTGCGCGTGGGTTCCGCATGGCAGCGCTGGCTGCTCTTGCCCGGGGCGAAGGTGCGGCACGCCCCCTACGGCGTCGTGGGGATGATCGGCACCTGGAACTATCCTCTCTTTCTCAACGTGCCACCGATTGCCCAGGCCCTGGCCGCGGGCAACGCGGTTGTCTGGAAGCCGTCGGAACTGGCCCTCGCCACTGCCGCGCGGATCCAGGAGAGCCTGAGCGAGGCGGGGATGCCGCCTGACCTGGTGATCGCACTCCCTGGCGGGCCCGAGGTCGGCCAGGCGCTGGTGGATGCCAACCTGGACAAGGCCCTGTTCACCGGCGGCGTGGCCAACGGCCGCCGGGTGATCGCGCGGCTCGGGTCGCGGGGGATCCCGGCTGTCGCCGAGCTTTCCGGCTTCGATGCCGCCATTGTGCTGCCAGGCTCGCCCATGCAGAGCACCGTGGATGCCCTGGTCTGGGCGGCCTTCGTGGGCTGCGGCCAGACCTGCGTGGCCGTGAAGCGCGTCTACGTGGTGGGCGAGGTCCGGTCCTGGTCGGACCGGTTCGCGGCCCGCACCCTGGCCCTGAAGGTTGGTGACCCCGCGCTGCCTGGAACCGATCTCGGCCCGATGATCACAAGCGCCGCGCGGCAGCGGTTTCACGAGCAGGTTCAGGACGCCATCACCGCGGGTGCCCGTGTGCTGGCGGGTGCGCAGAGGCTCGACGGACCGGGGTGGTTTTACGCTCCGACCGTCCTGGAGGCGGATACGGAGGAGCCCGCGATGGCTCTGGAAGGGGCATTCGGGCCAGTTGTGCTGATCCGCGGCGTGCCGACTGCCGAGGCGGCGATCGAGGCGGCCAATTCCAGCCGCTATGCGCTGGGTGCCAGCCTCTGGGGCAGAGACCTTTCCACCCTGCGCCGCATGTCTTCCAGTCTCCGTGCCGGCATGGTTTGCATCAACGACGCCGTGACTCCAACCGCGCACGCGGGGGCGCCGTTTGGCGGCTCGAAGGCCAGCGGTTTCGGACGGACTCACGGATCGTTCGGCCTGCTCGAATTCACCCAGTCCCAGGCTGTGTTCGAGCGGGGGGCGGGAGGCTTTCGGCCGCAACTCTTCCCGTACACACGGTCATCACGAGCGGAAGGTTTTCTGCAAATCTACCGCCGAGTGTTCCATCGGCCATGAACGCCTTGACAACTGGATGAAAAGCAGCTGTGCGAGTGGATCGAACTATCAATATCTCCGTCGCGGCCTTGATCGTCGCCTTTCTGGTGACGGCCGGCTGCGGTCCCACGTGGAGCAACCGTCCCATGGACAGACCCAGCAACCTGCCTGCGCCCAGAGTCACCAGGTCCGACGCGGAATGGCGCAGCCAGTTGACGCCCGAGCAATACCACGTGACCCGCGAGCGCGGAACCGAACGCGCCTTCACGGGCAAATACTGGGACAACAAGCACGACGGGGTTTACAAGTGCGTCTGCTGCGGTACGCCGCTCTTCGACTCGGCAGCGAAATTTGATTCCGGCAGCGGTTGGCCCAGCTTCACGAGGCCGGTTGAATCACGCAACGTGGGAAGCCAGGAGGACAGCAGTCTCTGGATGAAGCGCACCGAGGTGCTCTGCGGTTCCTGCCATGCTCACCTGGGGCACGTGTTCGACGACGGCCCCGCGCCGACTGGTTTGCGCTACTGCATCAACTCGGCGGCCCTGGAATTTGAGGAGCGGACGGTCGTGACCGACCAGACCGGCGGTGCGGGTGACCAGACACGACGACCCTGAGCGACCAGCCCGGCATGCGGCCTCCCTGAAGGCCATGCTCTGGCCGGCAACCCGCAGTCGCCGGCCTTGTACCGGCCTGCTCACCCGAGTAATATTTCCGTAGAGACCGTCACAGCAGTTCTTGCGGAAGAGACCGTGAACCTGACACCGGCCGCACAGAAGTTCGTGCTGCACTGGGGCGAGATGGGACAGGCCTGGGGCATCAACCGGACGATGGCCCAGGTTCACGCCTTGCTATTCGTCTCACCCAGCCCGCTGGATGCCGAGGAGATCAGCAAGCTGCTCGACGTCAGCCGCTCCAACGTCTCGACAAGCCTGCGCGAGCTGATCACGTGGGGAGTGGTCCGCCGCGTGCACATCATCGGTGACCGCCGCGACCGTTTCGAGGCGCTCAAGGACGTGATGGAAACGTTCCGCGTGATCATGGCCGAACGCAAGCGCAGAGAGATGGATCCGACCATCGCCCTGCTGGAGAACTGCGTCCGCGAGGCCAAGGCCGGCGACGACTCCGAGCAGTACACCCGGGAGCAGCTCGACAAGATG
Organism: uncultured Planctomycetaceae bacterium; assembly: GCA_963833985.1. Lineage (GTDB taxonomy): Bacteria > Planctomycetota > Planctomycetia > Isosphaerales > Isosphaeraceae > Aquisphaera. The sequence goes on along the minus strand of CAWIAD010000001.1, from coordinate 799,528 downwards.
CTCGAGTTCACCCGGATGGTCACGGTCTGGTACAGCCACATCGACAACCTGTCCACACCCGCGTTGCTCCGGCTCTTTCGCGGCGGTGCAATGCTGGCGAAGTTGTTCACCCGGGGCAAGTCCAGAGCGGCAGTGCCGGAGAGCGATACCGCCGAGGCGGGTTCGACGGCCCATGGATGATCCGGCCCAGTTTGCACACCTCCGGCCAGGTCCTTGATAGCGACTGCAACCTCAGAAGGGTGGCGCTCCGGAAGCCGGCTTCCGGGGCACAGCCGGCTTCCGGGCGGAACCGGGTGCAGCAGCGGGCGCCGCGGGCGCGGACGCGGGCCGGTCCGGCGGCGCGGCAGCCGCGTTCGTGACGGCCGTCGGAGCCGTGGGGCTCGCGGGTTTTCGGGCCGCGGCTTTCTTGCCGGCCGGGGCTCCTCCGCGCTCCGCTGACTTGCGCTCAAGCGCCTCGGTGTATGATTGAAAGGCGTCGTTCTCCAGGTAGCGGTCGATGAGTGCCTGCAACTCGCTGAACTGCGCCTGGAGGTTCTTGGACAGCACCGGAGTTCTGGATTCAGCCTGCTGCCGCGTGGCCTCGTCTTTCAGCTTGTTCAGGCGCTCGGCGAAGAGTTCGCGAGTGGGGAGCAGGGCGAACTCCTTGAGCCCCTCCGCCACGCCGTCGTAGTCCTCGCCCTGGAGCCGGGCCTCAAGCCGTTTCTCCAGCCGCGAGCGCTGGGCCACCAGGTCGATGACCTCGTCGCGCAGCGCGTCGAGCTGCACCTGAAAGGCGATGGAGAGCGGCTTCGGATCAATGGGGATCTCGCGTTCATCGCCACTCTCGCCGGGCATGATGGGGAACTCGACCAGCGGCTCCGAGGTTCCGGCCACCAGCCGCAGCACCACGAGGCCCTGGGCAAAGCCCGGCCGCAAGGCGATCCGACCCCCTCGGTCCGTCATTCCCAGGTCCTGGGGCAGGCCGTCGGGCACGGTACGAGCATAGAGCGTGTAGCCCGCCGCCGGCGACTTGTCGTTGCGGCTGATGAACCTGAGCCGGAGCGTGTTGTTGCCCGGCTTGATGCCAATCGCCGCCAGCGTGTTCGGCCGCGCCACGCGCTGTGTCAGCGGGTCACGCAGTGCGCTGACGATGGCGCACCGCGCGACGGCGCCATTGGCTTCCTCCACGAGCAGATACGAGAAGGCGATGCGCCGGACGGCAATCGATTGATCGCGCATCGTGATGAGGCGAACCGGGAAGAAGACCATCCCCCGGGACGCGACCCTGCCCAGCTCGCTGGCTGGCAGGATGGATCCTCCGCGCACCAGAAGCAAGGCGCGGCCGCCCTCTTGCCCCGTGATGAGCGCGGTGGGACTGAAAAGCTCCAGCGCGAACTGGAGCAGCGCCCTGGGAGCGTCGGCCAGCACGAAGGCCGTGTGCTTCTGGAGTGGCCCGAGGCGGCGCGTCGCCGCGTCGTACTCTCTGCCGGAGAATTCCAGGCCCGAGCCCGTCAAGGCCGAGGCGATCCGAACCAGCCAGATCTTGTCGAAGGAAGTATGGAACCTGGCGAATGCCTCGGGCTCGAGGGCTTCCAGGTCGCCGCTGGCCAGGGGGCTGGGCTGGGCCGCGACGGTGACGATCCAGGGTGGGCCGACGAACCGGCGCACCTGCGCCAGCCACTCCTTGAGCAGCGCGGTACGGCGCGCCCCATCGATCCGGGCGGAGGGATCGAACGCAAGATGAAGCTCGATCCGGTAGGGCTGGCGGTCGATCGCCTCGGGAGCAGCAGGGGCTGGCGTCGCGGCCGGTGCGGCCGGTGCGGGGCCTGGCCTGGCGGCGTCCTCACCGGAGACCGCCGGCAGGAGTTCAATGCCTGAGGACCCGCGCGATGCCAGCGAGCAGACCAGCAACGCGCGGAAAAGGCAGACCGCCGCAATGCGGACGCGCCGGCCCGGCCCTGCTCCCGTACCGTCAGGAAACGAATCGGTCATGGCTTTTTCCAGGGGTCGCTGCCAATCCAAGGACGGATCTCCCATGTCTCGATACCCTGGTACAGGTGGTCGGCGGTCTCTCCGGGGCCTGTGAGCCGGGTGCGCCAGGCGTAATGGTCAGCCATCTGCCAGAGCGGCAGCACGGGCAGTTCGGTACGTGACTCGCGGTCAACCTGGATGGCCAGCCCCCGCGCCGTGGACGCATCGGCGGCACGCTCGAGCTCGAGCAGGAGTTGCAGGATGCGCGTGCTGGCCGCCGAGGCGAGGGCGTCGGCATCGGGCGGCGAGTCGTAGCCCGGGCAGAGCAGCAATCCCGCGTCCAGGACGGGCTCGCCGCAGCGGACCGCACGGTAAGCGAGGTCGAACCGGCGGCCGGTGCGGAGCTCCGTCTCGAGCTGCGATTCGGGGCGCTCGAGCGTCTCGATCCGGACGCCGGCGAACCGGAAGGCCTCGGCGATCAGAGGGGCCACCGCCTGGGCCTCGGGGATGGCGGGATACTCGAAACGCAGCTCGATTGCCGCCCCGCCCAGCTCCTTGCGGGCAGCGGCCACGAGCATGACGGCCAGGCCCGGGTTGTACTCCAGGGGTTTGAGGCCCGGTGCGTCGGCGTAGCTGCCCCGGGGGAAGGGCCCGTCCGCAACGTTGTTCGTTGCGTCCACTGGCCGGTGCAGCAGCGTCTCCTCCAGCAAGACCCGGCGATTGATGGCGTGCGACAGCCCGCGCCGCAGTGAGCGGTTCTTGAGGACGGGGTTGCGGCCGTCCAGTGCAATCATGTGCAAGAGAGGATCCGTGTACTTCCCGACCTTGATGCCCGCGCTGGTCTGGAGGACCGCCACCTGGTCCACCGGAACGTGCGCCGCCATGCTCACCTCGCCCTGCACCAGGGCCCCGACCATCGCCCGGGCATGAGGATAAGTCAGCTCCCGCAACCGGCGGACGGTGCCGGGTTTCATCTGGTCCGCCGCGGCGCCCGTGATCCTCTCGCTGCGGCGCAGGTCGATGACCCGATCGGACGCCGTGGCACACGCGAAGGGGCCGTCGCTGACCAGCCGCCGACCCTGGTCCACCGTGGCCACCCGGCCGTCGATCCCGCCGTGTGCCGGGCCGACAGGCCAGTTGAACCAGTCGCCCAGCTTGAAGAGCGGGTGATTGAGCCGGACCTCGACCCGGTTGTCCTCGGTCGCCTGGACGCGATCGAGCAGCTCGGCCCAGCGCGCCTGAAACTTCGGCGAATTCGGATCGCTCCGGTCGATGAGTGCGCGGGCGACGTCGGCCGCGGTGACCTGGCGCGACCGGTCGGACCACAGGATACCGTCGCGCAGGCGGAAGCTGAGCCGCCGGCCGAGATCGGAGGACTCCAGTCCCGAGACAAGCTGTCCGGCGCCTTGCCGGCCCGCGCCTCGTCGCTGTCACCGGCCAGGATTGGCCAGTACAGCAGCCCGGTCACCCGGGCATCGGCCGGCGATCGCTGCCACGGTCCGAGCGGCCGGGGAACGTCGCAGACCGCCACGTCAAGGGTGGGAACCTCCTCAAAGGCCCGCTGATAGAGGGTCCGCGCCGCCTGGTGCTCCGGCCACACGCGGACCGCCTCCACCAGTTCGTCAAGGCGCTCGGCCCCGGTGTGGGCCTCGGCCTGCTTCACATGCTCCCCGGCGTGCGCGATGAAGCGGTTCCGGAGGTCGCGCACGACCGGGTGCTCAGGGGCCATCTCCTCGAGTTCGTGCAGGAACCGCCGGCCCTTCGTGAACCGCTTCAGGTCGATCGCCCGGGCGATCCAGCCCCCATAGGCCGAGGCAATTCGATCCAGCAGGCCGGGGAAGTTGCGGTTTCGCTCCAGCAGCTCGCGGAGCAAGCGCAGCCCGCGCTCGTGGTCGCCGACAATCAACGCCGCGCTGCCTTCCGCGTAGAGCAGGCGGTTGACGTGGTCGGCGAGCCCGGCCCAGCCCGGGTTGCGGCTCTTGACGCGCAGGAAACATTCGAAGGCCCGGGCGAACTCGCGGGCCAGCACCAGCCGGTCGCCCTCGGCCAGCAGGATGTCCTCGAAGTACTCGATCGACTTGATATTCGACCGCTTCAGCGTGAAGTCGCGTACTTCCGCTTCCTGGAGCAGGTGCACCTTGATCGAGTTCTTCTCTTCCTCGCTCTGGTCCTCCGTACGCTCCTCGCCCGGCGTCCTGAACTTCGAAGGCTCGCCGGGAAGTCCGATGTTGCCTTCCAGCGGGATCTCGGTCTTGCTTCCCTTGAGCCGCACCTTGTTCTTTGATTTCGGCGGTTCGACTGGCGGCAGCGGGCGCGGGCTGACCGGGTCGATGATCAGGACGGCCCCGTCAATCAGTGTGAGCCGGTCGAATGGCGGAGACCGCAGTGGGTCGCTCACGTCGATTGGTCCGGAGGCCGCCGGGGGCCTGGCGGCAGGCGCCGGTTCCTGGGCACGCAGCCGCCCCGTCCGCGTCGCCGGCGCGACCGCGGCCACCGCCAGCGCGACGATCATTGCCAGCAAGCAGCGCCGGCCTGGGGAGGAGCTCAGGGTGTCGATGGTTCGGTCCTCCGCGTCACGTTGTTCTTCGCTGGTGGCAGATCGAGCGACAGCGATTGCACGGTCCCCCGCGCCGAGGGGACCAGAACCATGCCCTCCAGCGGAAAGAGTCCGCCGCAGGGAAGGACGCCCAGGTCGACTTGCTGCCGGGCACCGCCGTCGGCGAGCGACCGGGCGTGCAGGTGTCCCTCGCGGTCCAGCAGCCACACCCGATCGTTCTCGATCATCGGCACGCCCGCGACCGGGGCGTCGAGCTTGATGGACCAGGTCCGCCGGCCCTCCGCATTGATGGCCAGTACTCCACCGGCGGTGTCGAACACGAAGCAAAGCTTGCCGGCGGCGACCGGAGCGCCCAGCAGTGGGGCCTCCAGCGGCCAGGCGCCCAACGGGCTGAGGTCGCGCGCTGAGAGGGCGCGGACCTTCCCGTCGGCGGTGACCACCACCACGCTGCCGCCCGTCGCGGCCGGGTCCGCGATGAGGCCTTTATCCAGCAGCTTCTCGGCCTCGACCGTGAGGCGCGGGACCGGTTTGTCCTGGAGGGCCAGCCTGCGCACCCGGCCGGCATCGTCGGCCAGGACCACCGTGGCCGGGTCGAGCGCAATCGGTGTCCGCCAGTTCCCCTTGCGCTCGCGGCTGTAAACGGGAACCAGCGGTTCGGCCCTGGACTCGGCCGTGACCGGGTCGATCAGGTAGGCACGGCCGTCGCGGCCGGGAACCAGCAGGTTCGCTCCCCAGGCCAGCGGGGTTGCCGCCAGTGCCGAGGGAAGTTCAAGTGGCCGCCACTGGCCGGAGTCCTTGCCGTCCTCAACCCACACCGCCGTGGCTCCGGGCGCTGGCGCGATCACCAGGCCTGGCTGGCTGCCCGTCCCGAGGGACAGCAACTTGCCAGCAGGGACCACCAGCTCACCGGCATGGGGCAAGGGAACCTCGACGAAGCCGCCCGTCCTCAAGAGCGTCTGTGACAGGGCGACCCGCCGGCCGTTCTGCCCCAGGCACCGCACGCCCCCGGCGTCGCGCCCCGGCTCCAGCGCGGTGGGCCAGGGCGCTCCCAGAACGGTCTGCCACGCCGTGGAGCCCAGGCGGGGATCGACGCCGAAGAGCGAGACCCCGCCGGTGCGCGCGTCCTGGAAGGTGAGGATCACCCGGCGTCCCGCGGACCGTACCGGCTGGAGCGCAGGCCCGGTCTGGTTCACGGCCGCCTGGACCGCGATCTCGCCACGCTCAGGGTCGAGCAGGAACCGGCCGGACCGTCCCGCAGCCAGCCAGAGTTCGCGCTCGGAGAGCGCCAGGCCGAACGCGGGCCCCGAAGCGGCCGCGTCGGGATTCAGCCGCGCCAGCGAGCGCAGTGGCGACTTGCTGGTGTAATCGCCCAGCGCGAATGCCTCCACTCCGCCCTTGTCTCCGGTCGCCCAGAGGACCGATCCCGAGGCTGCCGGCAGAGACCAGCTCCAACCGGGAACGTCCACTCGCTGCACCGGACGCACCCTGGCCCCCTCCTCATCCAGCAGCATGACCCGCCAGCGGCTGTCGCTGGGACTGTCGTTCTCCACCACGATCAGATACCGGCCGATCCGTAGCGGTGAGCAGACGATCGAGCCTTCCTCATGCCCGAGGTACTCAACAGCCAGGCAGGACAGCCCCTCGCGCGCGAGCACGAACAGGCTGTCGCGCCGGCCCAGCAGGTAGAGAAAGCGGCCTTGCTCGTCGCTGGCCGCTCCGCGCGAGAGCGGCACGCCCAGGTTCACCCGCGATTCCTGCTCACCCGATTTCAGGGACAAGACCGTCATGCTGCCGCCGGGCAATACCTGGAAGAGCTGCTCGCCGAGCACCAGGGGCGGGCCCTCCACGGGCTCGCCGAGCCCGTGCCGCCAGATGACCTTTCCGGAGCGCGCATCCAGGCGCAGCAGGTCGTCGTGCCGGGCGTCAACAACCAGTACCGTGGCATCGCCCGCGACCGGATGGGGCGCGTAGGGTGCCGCCAGGCCGACAGGAACCTGCCAGAGGGGAGCGCCCGTTGCGGCGTCGAGAGCGTACGCGAAGCCATCGGCCACGGCGTAGGCGATGGCGTCGGCGGCCGGCGCGGCCGCGGGCCGGCTGCTGCCGGAGCGAAGGACCAGGCTCACCGCAGGTCCGAGCGGCTCGGCGCGGGGAACCGTGGCCGCGCTCTTGCGCGGGATCAACCTTGACCCCGCGGCGGATCAGCTCGTTGGCCTGGGTCATGCGGCGGATCAGCTCCGGATCCTGCGACAGGTCGGCGTATCGGTCGATCAACCCGTCACGCGCCTTGTAGGCGCCGGACGCTGATCCGGCGGCAATCGCCCGGTCCATGGCCTCCAGGGCACGCGCGCGGACGTCGGCCTTGCGCACCGCGGCCCGCGCCTCGTCCAGCAGCCCGGGGAGCCGCGACCGCTTGAGGAACGCCGGCGCCGGCTCGCCGGCCACCTGCGCGTGTAATGGAACGCACGACTCCGCCTCGGCCAAGGCTTTCGTGTCGGCCGAGCGCCGGGCCCGATCGGCGAGCCCTTCGCCGATCTTGATCACCTGCTCGGCCAGCTCCACGCGTTCATCTCGGAACTCCGGGTCGCCGCCGACCTGGTCGTACATCTCGCGCGGCTTCGAGAGCCGTCGACCACGTGCCGCCGGAAACGCTGATGTATTGCCGGACGTTGGCCAGGGCCCGCAAGACCCTGGCTTTGGCGACCCGGGAATCCTCGGGATGGTTCGTCATGAAGACGTCGAAATCACGGATCGCCGTCCGATAGTCGCCGTCCTCCATGTGCTCAACGGCGTGATTGTACTGCTGATCCGCCAGCGTCCTGGCAATGATCGACCGCAGTCCCAGCCCCAGCAGAACAAGCAGTCCCAGCGCAGCGACCAGCCCCACGACCAGGGGAGACGAGACCAGGCGCTCGCGGCCGGGAGCATGGGCGCGCCTGTCGCGCAGCGCGGTGACCCAGGCTCGCAGGCGGACCAGTAGCCCATCGCCCGCCAAGGCGCCGGGAGCCACAGCAGGCGGTGAGCCCGCTCGGCGGGCCACGGCGGTCGACCGCCCCTGGGGCTGGTCGAGCTCCCGCTCGTCCTCTGCCTGGTCGGTCGTGGTTCCCAGATCGCGCAGCCAGTCGTCACGCTCCAGAGCCGAGGCGGCACGCGGTGCGGTCGTCCCGCCGGTTCCGGGGGCAGTTCGCGCCGGACCGAAGTGCAGATGGCCCGGTCCCTCGAGCACGCGCGTCCGTTCCTCGTCGCTTCGCTTCGGTGGCCGGGGCGCGTGTTGAGCCTGGTCATTCTCGTCGACACGCAGCAGGAAGAGCCGGCACGGGCCCACGGTCATCTCGTCGCCCTGATGCAGGCTCGACGATGACATCTTGTGGCCGTTGATCACCACGTACTCCGCGTCCGGCGAGGCCTCGACGCGGTACTGGCCCTTCTTCCAGCGAATCCGGCCCTGGACAGGGAAAACCCCTTCGCCGGCAAGGACGATGTCGCATGCCGGGCTGGTACCGAAGAGCGCGGGGTGGTCGTGCGACAGCTCCACGAATTGAACCCGCCCTGCGTCGTCGTGAACTTCCAGGGTCGCCATGCAGAAGCTCAGCTCCGCGCGGAAAGGGAAACGAAGGTGGCGGCCAGCGGCTGCCGTCCTTGAAAAGCGAGCGGATTGCCGGCAACGCGCAACCTGGTCACCGTAGAGTCTCCTGGGCGATGACCTGAAAACCGTAGCCGTCGTCCTTGGGAACCACGCCGAACCGGGTGACGCGGATCTCACCGGGCTGCCGGCCGCGATAGCGCACCTCGAGCTGGGCAAGCTGCTCCTCGACGGGCCGGGGATAGAACTGGAGCACCACACCCTCGCCCAGCGGGATGCCGGCCTTCTGGATGAGGGCAATATCCGATGCCTTGCGCCCCCTGCCCTGCCAGAGGAAATAGAGCCGGCCGTCGCTGCGGCCCGACCCGAAGCGCTTGGTCGGCTCAGGGCTGGAGAGGTTTGAAAGATAGGTGAGCTGGTCCGGGCCCGAGACCACGGCCAGCTCCACGCCCAGGGCATCGAGCTGGCGGGCATATTCCTCAGGCGTCTGATCGGGCGGGTAGATGATGCTCCAGCGCTGTTCGCGGGCGACGCCGCCGTCACCAGGCCCGAAGCCAAGTCCCGGGCCGCCAATGCCCAGCTTGGAGGCTCGCTTGCCGCTGGCGACGGTGCCGCCGGTGGGCATCACCGCGCCCAGGTCCACCTCGGCCAGGCTCGAGCCCGCCTCGGCGGCCGCGTCGAGCATGGCGCCCGGAGTGGCCTGTACGGCCGGCTCCTCGAAGTCGCCCGCTTCCTCTTCGTTGTTCGACGCCAGTGGCGCTGCGTCGGCCCCGGCGACGTCGATCTTCTCCGTCGATCCGGGCGTACCGTCGGGGCTGCCTCCTCCGCCTCCAGAGACCTCGACGATCTGAAGTGGCGATGTCACGCGCGAAGCATACGCCTGGTTCGTCACGTAAATGACGCCCATCAGACCCACGACCAGCAGGGCCCCCAGCACCACGGCCATCAGAAACGAGGTGACCCGGTCGTAGATCGACTCGCCCAGCACCACGGGGACCAGCTCGGCGGGCTGCGCGGCAGGGGCATGAGGGGCCTGCGACGTGGCGATGGCGCTCATGGTGACTGGCTCCGCAGGGGGTTGGCGGTTTTCGTCGCAGGGGAGCGTCCCGCTGGCTTGCGGATACCCTCCTCCTCGTCGTCGGCGTCCGCATCCAGCGGGCGGATGGCCTCGTACCAGGCACGCCACGCCATGGCGGCCTCCTTGCGCTGCTCCGGAGTCGACGGGCTGGCGGGACCGAGGCCGTCGATCTTCCGGCTCAGGAGCTGAAGCCCCAGCGCCGCGGCGGAGACGACATTCTCCTCGGGGTCCTCGATGGCCTTGATCAGGTCGGGCACCACGTCCAGTTCGGCCATGCGCGACAGCGCCCACGCGGCGACTTGCCGCATCCCGGGGTCGCGATCGGTGAGCAGCTTGCGGAAACGGTCCTTGTACGGCCGCAAGGCCTCGGGCCCCTCGCGCAGGTAACGCTCGATCAACCCCTGCACGGCCGTGTCGGCCGACTGGGCGCGCGGATCTTCGAGCACGGCGAGCATTCCCTCCACCGCGCCGTTCATGGGCCGGCTCATGATCTTGCCGCCGGCGACGGTCATGGAAGTGAGGTCCTTGGGCAGGTACCGCCCGCCCACCAGCGTGCCGGCCCCTAGCCGCTTGACCGCCACCCGCTTGATCGACTTGGCGGTGGACTTGGTCAGGAACAGAACCGACCACACCGTATTCATCGCGTCATTCTGCGGCAGGGCTGTCCAGGAGCCGTCGGGCTTCTGGGTCGACTTGATGAACGAGCGGGCCTTCTCCAGCAGGTCCACCCGGCCAATGGTCTGACGATCGGCCAGCGCCGCGACCCGCTCCAGGCCGTAAAGGCCGTAGTAAATGGACTGGCCGATGAGGCTGACCTGGGTGGTCGTATAATTGCCGGCCAGCCAGGACATGCCCTTGCGCACCGCCTGGTCGATCGCGCCGACCGAGGTGGAGATGTGATAATCCTGGGTGGAATCTGCCGGCGTGAGGGCCGTCAGGAGCGGGTTCGGCCCGCGCTTGGCCTCCCGGAACCGCTCCAGTTGCCGCTTGCAGAGCAGCAGGCTGCCAACCCCGGCCGCGGTCATCGACAGGTTGTCGGCGTATTCGGGCTGGTCGCGGTGGTAATTCCAGCTCCCGGAGGAGGACTGCACCGAGAGATACCAGCTCGCCGCCCGGTCCCAGACCGCGGGGGGAATGGTCACTCCCGAGTTGTCGCACTCCCAGAGCCCGAGCAGGGCGTACTGGGAAATGGAGCAATCGCCCTGGGTGCGGGCGAGGTAGTCCCACGAGCCGTTGGCTTTCTGCATGCCCATCAGGTAGGTGGCCACCAGGTTGAGCTCGCCGCGATGCTCCTCGCCTTCCAGGTTCGCAAGAGCCATGGCCACCACGGCGGCCTCGTAGATGTCGTGGCCGCCAGTACGCTGCGGGACATAGCCGCTACTGCTGAATTGCTTGCGGATGGTCGCGACGCACGAGGCGACCACCGGATCGGTGGCGGTGGCATCCGCCTTCAGAAGTGCCAGGGCGATCATGGCCGTCTCACCGACCTGCTGCCCCGCCGCCTTCCCGCGCAGGTACTGAACTCCCGCGAGTACGGCCTGGTCTTGCTGGGCGCAGGGGCAATGGCCACGCGCTGGCAAGGCCGCTCACGACGAGCACCGCGGACATGGAACGAAAACCGGGTCGCGACATGGCACCGACGCCGCCTGGGCGGATGGAAGCCGGGGACGAGACTGGCTGACACGGACTATTGTATCGCGTCCGGCGCCACTTTCGAAGCGGATCGCCGGCGGCGTCCTGGCTCACCCGGCGTGCCGTTTCATGAACGCCAGGCCGTCGCGGCAGAGTTCCATGGCGTCCGGGAAGAGGCTGCGCCAGACCCGCGTGGCGGCGGCCAGCGCCGGGAGCGCCGTGCCGAACGCCTCGATGGTCAGTGAGGCGTTGTAACCGGTCTTTTTGAGCCCCTCGAACACCTGGTCCCAGTGCACCTGGCCGGTTCCCGGCGTGCCCCGATCGTTCTCCGAGATGTGCACGTGCACGGTCTCGGCGGCGCACGCCGCGATGGCTTCCGCCTGGTTCTTTTCTTCGATGTGCGCGTGGAAGCTGTCATACATCATCTTGCACGCGGGATGGTTCACCGCGCGCACGAACCGCACGGTCTGAGCCGTGGTGGTCAGAAAATAGTTCTCGAAGCGGTTGAGGTATTCCAGCCCCATGACGATGTTGCGCGCCTTCGCCCTGTCCGCGGCGCGCTGCATCGTCTCCACGCCGTACCGGAACTCGTCCTCGGTGGGGCCGGTCCCCGAGAAGACGCCGATGGCCGAATGGAGCGGCCCGCAGAGGATCGTGCAGCCGAACTGCTGGCCGCATTCCATCACCCGGTCCAGGTGCGCCACGGCCGCATCGCGAACCTTGGGGTCTGACGAGATGGGGTTGGTCTGGGGCCCCATCACGGTGACGCCCGTCGCGGCCAGCCCTGCACTCTTGAGCCGCTTGCCCAGCCGCTCGTAGGGCGCCAGCTCGGCGGTCGAGAAGATGGGGATCTCGACGGAGTCGAACCCGAGGGCCTTGATCTCGTCGATGATCGGGTCATGTGCCTCGGTCACGTGGTCGGTCCAGAGCAGCAGGTTCATGCCGAATTTCATGGAAGCTTGTCCTTTGACGTTTTATCAAATTCGGAACCCGTGGGTGCAATTCTCGACACTGTCTCACCTTGGTCGCGGAAAGCCGTCATCGCTTGAGAGAACCTCGTATCCCAGGCGGCGAGCAATCGCCGCGATCAGGCAATCGGCAAAATCGCGTGAGCGACCATCTGAAGGGACCCAGCAGGCAAAGTTCCGTGCTTTTTCCCAGTCTTCCCTCAGAGGGAGTTTGGAAAGTTGCGCGGTTTAGGCAGCAGCAAGCCGACGCACCATAATGTTGATCATAGCAAGATGAATCATTGACGCTGACGTTTCTGGATGGAACTCATAATCCTTGCTCATTCGGCGAAACCGTCCCAACCAGGCGAAGGTTCGCTCCACGACCCAGCGGTGGGGCAGGAGCTTAAAACCCTTGACGTCGTCCGTTCGTTTCACGATCTCCAGGACCCAACCACACTCGCTCTTGACCCACTCCACCAATTTGCCTGCGTAGCCGCCGTCGGCCCAGACCAACTGCAGCCGTGGCAGGTCGTTCCTGATCGCATCGAAAACTGCCTTCGCCCCGTCCCGATCCTGGATACCTGCCGAATGAACGACCACAGCCAGAATCAGCCCCATGGTGTCCACCAGGATGTGACGCTTGCGCCCCATGATCTTCTTCCCGGCATCGTATCCATCGATCCCCCCTTGCTCGTTTGTCTTTGCCGATTGGCTGTCAATGCACGCCGCGCTGGGCTCCTCGTTTCGGCCCGCTGCAACACGAACCCGTCGACGAAGAATGTCGTGAACTCGTTGGAGAGTTCCGTCACGGGACCACGCTCGAAAGTAATCGTAGACTGTGCCCGCCGGTGGAAAGTCGTGGGGCAAGAGTCGCCAGGCGCATCCCGTTCGCAACAAGTAGAAGACCGCATTGAGCACCTCGCGGATGTTTGTAGTGCGCGGCCGGCCGCCGAACTTCCCTGCAGGAAGGAGCGGTTCGACAATCCTCCACTCTTCGTCAGTAAGATCGCTCTCATACGCCTTCCGCGCCGTGCGCTCGTCCATGATCGGGCTCCGCCCTTGTTCGATGACTACCCTTCCCCTGAGAAGATTCTGCTCAATTCAGAAAATCTGTCCAGCCCACCCAAGTTTCCGAACTCCCTCTCAGAATCGCTCCACGATCAACAATTTCAAATTCGTTCAGGAACGCGCGGGACAAGGACAGTTCATGGCCGTCTCTCGCACCGCAGAGGAACTCGATCACCACGGGGGTGACGGTCTTGGGAGTGCCTGCCAGTTCGATGAGCCTTTTCGCCCATGCCGAGGCATCCTTCTGAGTGTAATCCGAGAGCGGTCCCTCGCGCGACCGCCAGTGAGCAATCAGACGATTCGTATCCAGCACCCTCAGCCGGTTCATCGATCCGCCTCATCGCGCAACGGGAACAGGCTCGGACAACCGTTCAAGATAGTCCACCAGATGCAAGTCAGTATCGCGAATGGTTTCGGAGAACTCAGGGCCCTTGATCCCTCGGATCGAGGAACAAACCAGCCTGATATCGACATCCGCGGGGCGTCCAGGAAAGTCACTCCACTGAAGTGGATAATCGTCATCCGTGCCGGCCCGGATCGCGTCGGCAAATCGGGCCAACCCTTCGTGGATCGTTGATTTCTGTTTTTCGAACCACTGCCTTGCAGCTTCCGGCTCGGTGGGCAGAGTCTTTCCTGAGCAAGTAATATCAACATACCAGAGCAAGGCAGAGCCCAGAGGGTCATCTTGCAAGTCAGGCGGGCCCTCCTCGAAATGGGTCAAGACCGGTAACCCGTCGATCTCAAGACCCATTCGAAGGCCGCCGTCGTATCGTTTCTGTCGAAAAAATGTGAGTCGCGGCACGCTTTGGCTCCCCAAATCCACACCCATTATAAGCTCGCCCATTCCATTTCGCTCACACCGGCACCACTGTCTCCCACTTCTGGTGCTCGGCCGAGTCGAGCACGGCGTCGCACACGGCCTGCGTGGCCAGGGCGTCGCGGAAGGTGGGCGCGGTGGACTCGCCCCTGGCCAGGTTCTCCAGGAAATCAGCGAACTGGTGCACGAAGGTGTGCTCGTAGCCGATCTGGAGGCCGGGCACCCACCAGTGCTTCATGTACGGCATGTCGCCGTCGGTCACGTGCACCGACCGCCAGCCGCGCACCAGCGAATCATCGCCGTGGTCGAAATACTGGAGCCGGTGCAGGTCGTGCAGGTCCCACTTGAGCGATGCCTTCGCGCCGTTGACCTCCAGGGTGTAGAGGGCCTTGTGGCCGCGGGCGTACCGGGTGGATTCGAAATTCCCCAGCGAGCCGTTCTCGAAGCGGCAGAGGAACGCGCAGGCGTCGTCGATTCCCACCGGTTCCACCTTGCCGGTGAGGTTGTGCTTGCGCTCCTTCACGAAGGTCTCGGTCATGGCGCAGACGGTGTTGATGTGCCCGTTCAGCCACAGTGCCGTGTCGATGCAGTGCGCCAGCAGGTCGCCGGTGACGCCCGAGCCGGCGGCCCCGACGTCCAGCCGCCACAGTGCGGTGCCTCCCTGGGGAAGGTCGGCCGAGATCGTCCAGTCCTGGAGGAAGTTGGCCCGGTAGTGGAAGATCTGGCCCAGCCGCCCGTCGTCAATGAGGAACTTGGCGAGCGTCACGGCGGGCACCCGGCGGTAGTTGTACCAGACCGTGTTGGGCACGCCAGCCCGCTCCACCGCGTCGACCATCTGCTGGCCCTCGACGAGGTTCATCGCCAGCGGCTTCTCGCAGAGGACCATCTTGCCGGCCTCGGCGGCGGCCATGGCAATCTCGGAGTGAGTGTTATTGGGGGTGCAAATGTCGATTGCATCGATGTCTTTGCGCTCGACGAGCTGCCGCCAGTCGGTCTCGGCCGACTGGTAGCCCCACTTCTGGGCGAACGCCCTGGCGCCTGCCTCGCTGCGGCCGCAGACTGCCTTGAGCACGGGCTGGTACTGCACGTCGAAGAAATCGGTCACGCGCTTGTACGCATTGGAATGCGTGCGGCCCATGAAGCCGTAGCCAACCAGGCCGATGTTCAGCGGTTTCAAAGCGGGCATCGTTGCACCTTCCGTCTCATCGGGGAAAAGGAACTTTGGTTTGCGGGACATGCCTCAAGCGGTCTGGTGGTGAGCGCCCGAGGCCGCGAGGGTTTCGCTGGCCCAGGCCGCGTCATCACCGCACAAAGGAGGCGTCGGTTCGGCCTGGTAATCGATCCGCGACTGGTAAGCGCCGGCCTCGTAGACGCGCTCGCGTGCCGCCTGGAGGTCGAGCACGACATCCGGCTCTCCCGGCCGGACAGGAATGCGGATGCGCGGCAGCCGTGTGCGGAGGCTGATCGGGTAGAACTCATAATCCGGATTGCCTGCACGGACGACGTTCGCCAGATAGCACGTACCCCGAGGCCGCGTGAGGAGCGGGGCGGGCAGACGGACAACCTTCTTTCCGCCCCGGAGCAGGTCGATCTCGACGAAATTCACGAGGGCCGCCCTCAGTTCTCTGCGCTTTCGGAGGTAGAATTCTCTTGCGTCGCTATCGGACTTGTGGCTGGGGCTCACAAACTCAATTCCCGTGAGCAAACGACGTGTCGCGGTCTCGTAGACCTGCAAGTAATCCTCACGGACTTCCGCTTCCAGGACGCGCACACGCACCGGTTCGTCGGCAACCAGAGTCCTGGGAAGTTCGCCCGGAATTGCTGCCGCGAAATGATTCGATTCCAGCAGCGTCCCATCCAGATAGACGGCGCGTTCCGGCTCTTCCCGCCAGATTCGGCTTTCGACGTCGATATAACATCCACGCGCGACAAGCTGCGGCTGGAGCTGCTCGGCGGCCGCAGTGATCAGCCAGTGGTGGACCCCGCGCCAGAGGGCCGGATTCTCGAGGTACGGGTCCATGCCTGGAAACGGGCTGGGCACAGCAACTCCTCCCGGACGAAATACTTCACGCACCACGACGTCTCATGCCTCGGGGTCCTGAACCAGGACACCCAGGCACGTGGGTGCCTCGGGCCCAGGCTCGACAATGCCCGGTCAGGTCGCGACCGCCTCGCTCCATCCGTGCGCATCGCGCACGCTGATCATGGCGGCCAGGATGTCGTTCCAGGTCTGCGGCTGCATCATCACGTCATTCGGGAACATGCAGCCGTCCCAGCAGATGTGCCGGAACTTTCTGGTCACCTTGCCGGTCTCGTCGCGCAGCCAGAAGCCGGCGTGGTGCGGGATGTTGAGCTTGCCCTTGGGGTCGTTTGGCAGGCAATGGCGGCCGGTATGGTCGTGCGAGCCCGAGCCGAAGACGGTGGCGTCGTTCTGGGCGACGTGGAAGTCGATCGTCCAGGGCCGCAGCGCCGAGGTCAAGGTCACCAGGGCCGAGTCGAGGACCGTCTGGCTTTGCCAGTCGAAGCTTGCGGGCAGGATGCGGTCCTCAGGTGCGTTTTCTCCCAGGGTGTAGAGCAGCGTGTGCGCCATGTCGGCCTGGAAGCCGACGGTCTCGGGCTCGCCGACCCGCTCCAGCAGATCAACCATCGTCCTCCATGAATGCATGCCGCCCCAGCAGATCTCTCCCTCCGCGGCAAGCCGCTCGCCGTGGTCGCGAGCGATCGCGCCGGCCTGGCGAAAGGTCTCGGCGATTCTCGCCTGGTTGCCCGCGGGGTCGGCCAACCAATCGTCCAGACCGCATGCCGTATCAAAGCGGACCACGCCGTAGGGCCGGGCTCCCAGTTCGCGGAGCCGACGGGCGATCCGGCACCCCTTGCGCACCTGCTCCAGGAACTTCCTGCGGCCCTCTCCCTGGTCCATGGCCGACCCGCCACCGGTCGGGCCCCAGACCGGTGCGACCACCGAGCCGATCACCAGCCCGCGCGACGTCGCCATCTCGGCAAGCTGCTTGATCTCATCTTCACTGGCGTCAATATTGATGTGTGGAAGATACAGGAACAGATCGAACCCGTCGAACTTGACGCCGTCCACGTTTGCCGCGGCCGTGAGGTCCAGCATGGTGGCCAGGTCGATGCAGGGCTCGTCTCCTGCTCCGCCCTTGCCCACCACGCCCGGCCAGGCGGCATTGTGCAGCCTTGGAAAATTGTGCGGTTGACTGCCGCTCATGAGGATTTCCTCGCAAGTCAGAGGGGGGACGACGCCAATAACGCGCAACAAGGCGGCTTCAGCAGGCGCCGGCCGGTCCCAGCTTCCACCAGTCGCCTTCAAAATCCAGCAGCGCCTCACGAACCAGAGCTTCGACAAAGCTCACCTGGCGGATCTCGAAGAACCCCAGGGAGAGCCAGTCATCGCTCTCCTGGCCGATGAAGTAGAGGTCTCCCGACCCGTCAGGGTTCTCGAAGATGCGCGTGTCGAGGATCTCTCCGGGCCGCAGCCAGCGCCATTCCATCTCTCCCCCGGCGCTGGCAATCCGGGCCACGATGGCCCGCCGGTCCGTTACCGCGTAGATCATGCGCGCCAGCCGGCGGCGGCGCAGCCAGCGCCGCACGAGCACGGAGATCAAATGGAGAACGATCATCCCCCCCAGGACGCAGGGGCCGAGCCCCAGGGCCAGGGCCAATCGCCACGGCTTGAGCCAGGCTTCACCCACCATGCCGAAGAGGGCCGCAAGCGAGAACCCGCTCAGACCGGCCAGCACCGAGATGAAGACGGCCGGGACGACCGGCACACGCAAGGGAGCAGGGCCCCGCGGGCGATCCGCCCAGAGCAGGAACTCGGCGGGATCCAGCGCGGCCTTGATACGGCCGAACAGCCCTGCCCCGGGACCCTGTCCGTCATCGAGCTCATCGGATTCCTGAATCCAGGGATCTGCCATGCGCCGATGCCTCCTTTGATTGATTCGACGTGAAGGCTCCTCGCGGCACTAGCCGCGGTCATCCCCTGCCGGGCCCGCTTTCGGCTGCTTGAGCCGCTCCTCGACAAACTCGACCTCACGCCGCGCGACCGATTCGCTGACGCCTGTGAGCCGGGCGTATTCGCGGACCGCTTCCTGCGTTCGCCCGTCCCGCGCCAGCTTGATCACGGGCTCGGGTACGTGCTCATCATGTCCGATTCCCAGATGGGTGAGGATGAGCTCGACCTTTCGCTCCAGCCGGGCAATCTGCCACTCCAGGTCACCGCCGGACGCCGACCGCGAAAGGCTGAAGACGACCAGGACCGCGAACAGCCCGCCCAGTACCAGCACAACCGCCACGACCACCAGCGTCCAGCTTATCATGCAAAACCCTCATCGTGCAGGCGGCCCGCACGGCAAGCCGCCTCGATCTGTTCCACCCCCCGCGGCGCGATCGACCGCGGCCTGATCGTCGGGGTCAACGCCTTTCCGAGTGCCGGTGATCGCCGACGCTCGGCAGATTCGCGTGCGTGTCCGGCCCGAAGTAGCGCAGGCTCACGAACGGCTCGCTGCCGGTGTTCTTGAACGCAACTCCCTCGCCGGCCCGCCTCGCGGTGACGAACACCTCGTCCTTGGTGAGCTCGCCGTAGCGGATGAAATTGGGACTGTCCAGTTCGATCGCGCCGATCTGGCCGCTTCCCTGCACCACGATCAGGCCGTAGGCGCCAGGGTCCTTGATGGTGGTGGAGCGGCCCGGCAGGACCGTCAGCTCGCAGGCGCTGAAGAGTTGCTTGCCGTCGACGGTGCCATAGACGATCCACTTATCCACGAAGCCCTCCGCCGCGCTCCCCGAGCGGACGATCGGCTCCAGGTAGTTGTGGGCCTTGAATTCAGGATCGACATTCTTTTCCCAGTCGAGCTGATCGACCAGGTAGTCCAGGTCATGGTGGTAGGCCTCGGGAACGTCCTTGACCAGCAATTCCCAGGGAACGCGCCTGCCCTCGACCATCGACTGGTACATGCCAAAGACGTCCGAGCCCCACTGCGGCTCGAAGGTCACCAGCGAGCCCGGGGCATGGAGCACGTCCGGTGGCACCAGCCAGCCGGTACCGGGCTTGAGCCGGTAAGCTTTTGACAGGTCAAGGATCCCGTTGTCGCCCTGGTTCCAGCGCTCCAGGCAGCTCCTCAGGTCGTCCTTCCTCGTGCCGGGCTCCAGGCCGAAGAACGTGTAGGGGAAGTTGTTCCCGGTCCAGTTCAACTGGGGCGGGAAGTAGTAGCTTTCCGGCTTCCCCTCGCGGCCGAGCTTGGCGGCCTGCTCCTGGTTCTGGTGCATGTGGTGCGGGATCGGGCCGAGGTTGTCGAAGAACTTGCTGTAGACCGGCCAGCGCTGGTAGGCGTCCCAGAGCTTCGAGCCGATCATCTCCGGGCCGTGCAGGGCAATGGCGTCGCGAAGCGTGAACCGTTCTCCGCTGTAGACGACATAGCTCAGCCCCTCGTCGGCCGGAGCGCCCTCGTTCGCCGCGGCCGTGGTGGAGGCGAACCAGCGCTCGTCGATGCCGCCCCGATGGGTGCCCAGGGCATAGAGGTCCTCGCGCGACAGCTTGAGCCGCCCTCCCGGCATCAGGAACGAGCGGGGCACCCACGTCGGTGCCAGCCGCAGAATTCCCTCGCCAGCCTCGATCGCTTCATGGACGCGTGATGCAAGATTCTGATCGCTCATTCGTCTCTCCCCGGCAGCCTGCCTTTGCTGCACGAACCAACTCAGCCACCACGGCGACCACCCCCTGGCCAGGATATCCGGTCTCACCCAGGGGGTTGTCCCTTCGATCGCCTTGAATTCATTGGCATTCGTTTTAGGAGTTGCGGCCTCGCATCGCAAGCAGCCAGTGCCTCATCGCCGCAATCTCGACGCCGTCGCAAATTATTCTGACCACCTCCGCACCCTCGCGAAACCCCCTCGATGTTGTGTCCCTTGGCTTAGAACGAGTCTGGTAGGGTGGGTCAGCACCGCGCAACCCACCAGATCCCAGAAGTTTACGACGGATCACTCAGAGGGTTTGGTGGGCCGCGCTCGCTCTGACCCACCCTACAAATCTCCCTCGATTGGCGGGTTGCGCGGCGCTGACCCCATAGCGTCCAACTTAAGGATTCCATTCCAGAAGTTCTGGATCCAAAAGGAGTTGGAATAGGCTGGGCCGTTTCTTCCGACGTTTCTTCTGAGCGACGCTAGCGATCGTCGTGGCCATGTCTCTCAAGGTGCGTATGAGCTCGTCGATGTTATCCAACGCTCGGGTCAGGGATTCCATCCAGTTCCGGATGACGCGGGCCGCTTTCCAGTGGCTGCGGCGGGGATCGGCCGCGTTCGCGGTCAGGAGCAGCCAATGCTGAAGCACCACGCCGATCAGTTTCGCCCAGAACAACGCCAGGCGTTCCATGCTGGTCCAGTGTGCACGCGACTCGGCGAGGTGGTTGTGAGATTTCCAAAGTTTGAACAGCAGTTCGATTTGCCAGCGCGTCCGATACAGGACCACGACCTCTTTCCACGTCAGAAGTGCGGCCAGGCAGTTGGTCAGGAAAATCGTCCAGTCGCACAAGTCCAGATGTTCTTGCGTGGGCACGCGGCCGTGTTTTTGAGCCTTTTCGTAGGCCGCTTGCCGACGTCGGTTCGCCACCTCCGGAGGCACTCGCAAGGCGATCAACCGACATCCCAGACGCTCCGCCGCGCCCACCGCGATCGACACGTCGACCGGCATGCCGGCGGGTTGCCGTCGGAGAAACGCCAGCATCTCCCATCGCCGCCCCTCCGCGTCGAAAACGGCCGTGCCGTGTTGCCAACGCGAAATCCAATAAGCTCCTTGCGCCGATGGATCGGAACCGCTCCAGGCAAAAGTATCCCAGGTCGCGGAGCGTCAGCGATCCGGAGGCCACTGGTGCGTCCACGTCCACGCTCGTGGCGTCGCTGTGACGACCGGGATGGACCTCCAACTTCTCCAACTGACCGCGGCGCAGTTCCCACGCCACCTGAATTTTCACCGCTGCCTTACCACTGCCCGTTTTGCCACCGCAGCCGGGAAATTCCGCCTCGAATTCGTCGGGCAAGGTCACCGTGGTGCTGTCGGCGATCACGACGGCGGTGAACTTGTCCAGCAGCGCCACGCCGGCCGCCGACGCCTCCACGACGGACTCCAACACGTGTTCCAAACCCGCGCGCAAGTGCGCGACGAGCTTCTCCGAGAACCGCTTTTCGATCGCCTCGGCAGTCACGTTCACACCCAGCAGTGCCGCCGTCGCGACGAAGTCGTTGGTATGGGGGCGAGGCGTCTTCATCACAGTCAGAACCATGGTCTTGAGCAGCGACGCGCCCGAGAATTTTCGTTGCCGCCGGATCACGCCCGTCGCACGACCGATCTCGTCGAGTTTCGAACCCAAGCTCGATTGCAACAACACGGCCACCTTGTTTATGATCCCCAACGGAAGCTCCTTCTTCCAGGACGCGCTTGCTCGATACAACGCGAACTGGATTAAGGACTTCCTTTCTTTTTTTCTAGGCCAAATTCCTTAAGTTGGACGCTATGGGGTTGCGCTGCGCTGACCCACCCTACAAATCTTCATCGATGATTTTGACCGCTTCCGCACGGTTGCGAAAGGTCCTGGATAATGCATTGATTTGCTTGAGATATGATCTAAATTCGTAGGGTGGGTCAACGCCGCGCAACCCGCCAATCTCCTGCAAGGCTTCTCGCTTCGGGCTGCGCAGCGACGGGCGTGCGATTTGCAAGCCTCAGCAAATCCACAGAAGTCTTTGGACAGGATGGCCGTTCGCTTGCCCGGGGCTGAGAGCCAAGCCTGGCCGCTCTCCTCGTGGGGTACGATTCCAATCGTGCCATTCCATTCTCGTGGGGTACGATTCTCATCGTGCCATTCCAGGTTCCATCAGATCGAAGAAGTGACAAGATGTAGAGTCGAGGTGTGGCGCGGTGGGCTCGAGTCGATGGCTCGGCTGGGCCTCGTTTCCACACCCCGCTCATCAAACTGGACGGGCGGTGTTCCCGCATCCAGCTTTCGGACAAGGCTTGTCTCATCGGTTGAGTTCACACGTTCGCTCACGAAACCATCGCGGCTAGGTTCGTTGCAGCTGGTAAAGATGCAACTCCTGGTGCAGGTATCTGTCAGGGTAGCGTCTGAGCCCCTGACCCGGCACCTTGAACTTCGCACACAACCACTGACGTACCCGGTAGCGGACGTGGTGGTTGACTTGGCGATAGGCTGGGCTCACCGTTCCGATGCGAAAATAGTTGGACCAACCGCGGAACTTGCGATTGATCCGACCAATCTGCATCTCGACGTCCTGTCCAGTGGTCTGGCGCGTCGTCATCGCACTGATCTCGCTGCACAGCCGAATGATCTTCTTCCGCGATGGGCGTGACCCTATGTAGGATCGGCCCGTTCGTCGGTCGTAGTTCCGGCCGAGGGTATAACCCAGAAAGTCGAACGTCTCCTCAGGCAGGTGGCACAGCCGCGTCTTGGTCTCGTTCACCGTTAACTTCAGCCTGGACATCATCTTCCGCATCACCGTCATGGCCTCTTCGGCCGTGCCGCGACAGCAGATGACGAAGTCGTCCGCATAGTTGACGATTCGCGCGACCAGACGCCGCTCGTGTCCACCAGTCTTCCATCCCTTCACAAATCGTCGCATGTAGATGTTGGACAACAATGGTGAGATCACGCCCCCAACAATGTTGCGAACTACGTTGTTGGGGGCCTTTCTCAAAAGGGGACGGACTGACCCGATACACGATGCGGACCTCCTGCTCGTCGATCTCGACCTTCTTCACCAAGGCCCGAACCACCTCCCGTCGCGTGGCCCAGTCCGGCTCTTGCAACCCTTGCGAGACGCGACGTGCGAACTCCTCCAACTGACCGATCACCAGTCGCAATTCCGCCTCTTGGGCGGCCTCGCCGATTCGTTGTCGATGCTCCTCCGCCAATCTCGAGAGGCGCGTCCTTGCCGCCGAGATCCGGGGCTCGAACTCCGATTTGTCGAGCAACCCGTCGCCGTAAGCATCGATTAATCGAGAAATCATCTTTTTCACATTATTTATCAATTTGCCGAGATGCTCCACCTCCTGATTCGGCCCGCCCTGGGCACCCTGCAGCCGCCGCTCGTACTCCTCCCGGACCCGCTCCGGCTCGGACAGGAGACCTCGTAAGTCCTCCCAGACGGCAGCGTCAAGGATATCGGTGCGGATCTGCTTGTTCCAGCAGAGGCGCTGCCCGCCGAAACGATAGGCGTCAGAGCCCGTGCAACGGTAGTACGCGTAGCGGACCCTACCCTTGCCCTCGAACGCGGCTCGGCTCGTCGGCTTGCCGTAGCAGCCGTAGCCGCAGCGCTTGCAGACGACCAGGCCCTGGAGCAGATATCGGCCACCGCCGGGCCGGTCGCGACGGCGTTGCCGGTTCTCTTCAAGCTGGGCCTGGACAGCCAGGAAGAGGTCTTCGCTCACCAGCCCGGGGACTTCAATGAAGATTTGATCTTCCGAGGATGTATCAACCCGTGAGACCGGTCGCCGGGAGTGTTCGGGGCGGCCTCGCTGCGGGCGGAGGCGTTGAGGTTTGAACTCACCTGAGCGCGTCTTGCCGAAGGCCGCGGTCCCCTTGTAGGCAGGGTTCTTGAGGATCAACCAGACCGTCGCGCGATCCCAGGCCGATTTCCCGGTCCGCGTCGGGATACTGTCGCGCCGGAGGCGTCGGCACACCTCGCCGATCGAGCACCGTTCCTGACCCACCCATTCGAAGATCTTCCGCACGACCCGGGACTCTTCAGCGAGGACCTGATAACGCGCCTCGCCACCTCCCTCGTGCTTGCCGATGTAACGGTAGCCGTACGGCGCGCCGCTGAGGACGTTGACCGAACCGCGGCGGGCGGCGTGTTGCTTGCCCCTGCGGCAACGCTCCATGATCTTGGCGCGCTCGTATTCCGCGATCATTCCCTGGACCTGAAGCAGCAGGTCGGCTTCCGGACTGCGGCCGACGGGGTTGCGCAAGAAGACGACCTCGACACCGCACCGGATAAGTTCCTCAAGGATCAAGACCTGATAGGCATACTTGCGTGAAAGTCGATCCGGATCGAGCATATAGAGGCGGTCGATGGCTCCAGCGGCGGCTTGGTCCCGAAGTCGCTCGAGTGCCGGTCGGGCCAGGATGTAACCGCTGACGCCGTCGTCCACGAAGTGCAGTTCGGGCTCGCATTCCAAGCCATCAGTGGCGATCCGCTGAGTGACCGCCTCGAGCTGGCTGGCGATCGTGTCCTCCTTCTCCTGCTGCTCCCCCGAAACCCGGGCGTAGAGCGCCACGCGGAGATTGTCCGTGATCATGGTTTGTCAAACCCCCCCGACCTTGGACTGGATAGTGTGGACCACAGTCGCGTGGTTGCGGCTGGGTCGCGGCCGATCCAGGCGCTGCGAAACGACCGGGATCAAGACCTGATATGCACGCGCGATCAATTGCTCCTGAAGCCGAGTGAACTCGAAGTGGCGGGTGACAGGAGGACTGAACGTGGGCCTCCGTGGGGACGTGATCATGTCGACTCCTCCTCTCCGAGAGCGCGGCCGCCAGCCTGCCTTGGATCGGGATCGAGTCGGGGCTGCCATCCGTGCCCGTACTTCGGTCGAAGCCGCGATCTGGAAATGACAGAGTCAGGAATCAGGGACGATTTTGCAACATTGTTGGGGGCGTGATCGGTGCACCTTGCGGTGTACCCATCCCCTGGTCTTTATTCCGGGTCGTTCGATGGCGCTGCCCCTTCCCGTCGGTTTCTTCCACCGGTGTTTCCAGCCACATCTTGATCAGCCGCAGGACGCGACCGTCGCTGATGCGCCGTGACGCCGATTTCATTAACTCGGAATGGGGTATGCTATCGAAATATCCAGATAAGTCCGCGTCCACCACCTCGGTGTGCCCCGTCTTGAGCAGCCGTTCGACTTCGCGGACGGCGTCCAGGGCGCTGCGCTCCGGGCGGTAGGCGTGTTGTTCCGGCTCCAGGTCGGCCTCGAAGATCGGCTCCAAGACCAGCACCGCAGCCATCTGCACCACACGATCCTTGATGCAAGGAATGCCCAGCGGCCTTTGCTTGCCGTCCCCTTTGGGGATGTACACGCGCCGCACCGCCTGGGGTTGATACGTCTCCTTACGAAGTTGTTCCGCCAGTTCGTCCAGCCATCGTTCCTTCCCGGACGCCTCGATGTCGGCGAAACTCTGGCCGTCGATCCCCGGCGCGCCGCCGTTGGCACGGCAGCGTTCGTAGGCGAATCCCAGAACGTCACGTCGATAAATCTTGTCGTACAGGACGTAGAACCGATAGTTGGGCGCGTTCTTCGCTTTGGTGTGCAACGCCGTCTGCAACTTCCCGACCTTCAGTGGAGGTGATAGACTCACGCCAATCTCCCGGCTGTCTGCCGCTTGTTGCGTTGACCTTGAACCAAGGCCCCTTCCCTCGACCGGAGTTACCCGGCGTCGACGGTACTACGGGCCTCTCCGCCACCCCAGGCAGCCCGGCCGGTCCCTCGCGGGCGTCCGGTTGAGGGTCACGCGCCCTCACCGCTTGGGGTTTCCCGTGTTGTGTTGATCTCCGTGTGCCGACATGCCGTCGTCAATACCCCGGTGGCCCGCTGGGTTCTGATCGCTCGTGGGGCGGCCTATTCCAACCGTTTCCCTTTCATCCCCAGCGACGGCGGCCTTCCCCATATTCCAGCAAGGTCGGCGACCACATTGGACTTTTCGAGGCCTGCTCAACGTTCACTCGCGTTACGGCCTGTCGGTTCGCTGCATCGCCAAGCGACACATCTGTCTCGAAGGCTCCGACGGTTTCGTCTCCTCCACCGCCGCTCCGATAGCTACCGGCTGGAGCGACCCAGTTGCCGGGTGGGAGTTACACCCACTGAAGACCAACACCTTTCCACGGCGCACGGGAGTCGTGTCCCACAAAGAGCGGCCTCCCGGTCATCCAGGATCGCATCAACCCACTGAATGCCTGTCAAAGAACCATTGCGAACCTGCTTAGCACGCGAACTCCGGCCTGACGATAGGGAACGACGACCTTGAAGCACGGCGGGCTGTGTGGATTCATGACGCAAAGAATCCATTATCAAGGGATCGCGAGACGAGGATCGTAAGACCTTTCGCGGAGTTTTCCATGATGACGGCTCCCGTGCTCATCGTTGGTGCCGGACCCACCGGGCTCACCGCGGCGCTGGAACTTTCCCGGCTCGGCGTCGCCGCGCGGATCATCGAGCGACAAGCCAGTCCGCCGCAGACTTCCCGGGCGATCGGCGTGCAGGCGCGAACGCTCGAGCTGCTGGAACAGCGGGGGCTAGCGGACGAGCTGGTGCGGAGGGGAAATCGAGCTTCGGGCGGCTCGATCTTCGCGGATGGCCGCCCCATCCTGCATCTGGACTTCAGCCAGATCGCCAGCCACTACAACTTCCTCCTGCTCGTCCCCCAGTCCGAGACCGAGCGTGTGCTTGGCGAGGCGGTCGAGCGGCAGGGGATGGCCATCGAGCGCGGGGTCGAGCTTGTCGGCCTGGCCCAGGATACGCTGTCGCACGGTGCTCCCCCCGTCAGGGCGGCATTGCGGCATGAAGGCGGCGGGCTCGAGCTCATGGAGGCCTCGTGGCTGATCTCGGCGGAGGGGGCGCATAGCACGGTCCGGGCCACGCTCGACCTGCCGTTCGAGGGCAAGACACTCGACAACCGGTATCTCCTGGCCGACGTGAGCTGCGAGGGCGATCTCGCGCGCGATCAGATCCAGATCGTCTCTTCCCGGGACGGCATCCTGGCGGTCTTCCCCCTGGGAGGCGAGCGGTTCCGCGTCATCGCCAGCAACCCTCCAGGCGCGCCGGCCGCCGGAACAGAGCCAGGTTTCGAGGAGGTGCAGGCGGTCTACGATCAGCGATCGAGCATCCCCGCGCGGTTTCGCGACCTCACCTGGAGCTCCTGGTTTCATATCAACAGCCGGATGGTTCCCCATCTCCGGGTGGGGCGGCTGCTGCTGGGCGGCGACGCGGCGCACATCCACAGTCCGGCCGGCGGACAGGGGATGAACACGGGCATCCAGGACATGATCAACCTGGCCTGGAAGCTGGCCCTGGTGATCCGCGGCCAGGCACCTCTCGCCCTGCTCGATACCTACGAGCAGGAACGCCTGCCCGTGATGCGCGACGTCCTGAGCAAGACCGAGGGGCTGACGGACCTGATGGGCAGCGACAATCCCATCGTCCATGCGCTCTTGGCTCATCTCGGTCCCTGGATTGGCGGCACATCCCTGGTACGTGAGAACGCCCCGGCGCGGATGAGCCAGATCGCGATCAATTATCGCCACGGACCACTCTCCGAACAACACCACGCGCACGGCGGCCACCTGCACGCCGGCGATCGCGTCCCGGAGCTGATGGTGCAAGCCGAGGGCGCCGGGGGATCCGGCTGGCGAGACGTGCGGCTGGCAAGCCTGGTCGATCCCTCAACCTTGACGCTTTTCGTGGTGCGGACCGACGATTCAAAAGACCAGGCGTCCGAGTTCACCGAAGCGATTGACAAATGGAGCCACCTGGTCCGCGTGGTCGAGCTGAGGTCACCCGGCGACGGCCCCGCGCGGGAGCCGTTTGCATCCGCTTTCGGTACAGCGGCGGGGGTGTTCCTGGTCAGGCCCGACGGCTACCTCGGCTTCGTGGCAGGAGAACGGACCTCGCCCTCGCGACTGGCCGCTTACCTCGAGCGCTGGTTCACCGCATGACCATTGCGGGCCCAGCACGCCAATCCTGGCTCAGGCTCAGTTTCAGGCTCCGGGCGAAAGGCCGTGGCTACGGGGCGTCGCGGAAGTATTCGATCACGCCCTGCAAGATCGCATCCAGGGACTTGCGCGGCTGGTAGGCAATCAGGCGGTGGATCTTGCCGATGTCCGGCACGCGCCGGGGCATGTCCTCGAAGCCCTCTCCATAGGCTTGCGCGTAGGGGACGCGCACGATCTCCGAGCTCGATCCGGTCAGTGTCTTCACGCGCGCCGCGAGCGCCTCGATAGAGATTTCCTCGCTCGACCCGATATTGAAGACGTCCCCCACGGCCGAGGGGTGGTCCATGAGCGCGACCAGGGCGGTGACGACGTCGCTCACGTCGGTGAAGCAGCGCGACTGGGTGCCGTCGCCGTACACGGTGATGGGCCGTCCCGTGAGCGCCTGCTTGATGAAGGTGGGCACCACCATGCCGTATTGCCCGGTCTGCCGCGGGCCGACGGTGTTGAACAGACGCACGATCACGGTGGGCAGCTTGCGTTCTCGCCAGTACGCCAGGGCCAGGAATTCGTCGATCGCCTTCGAGCAGGCATAGCTCCACCTGCCCTTGCTGGTGGGCCCAAGCACCAAGCAGCCGTCCTCGCGAAATGGCACATCGGTGGAGAGCCCGTACACCTCGGACGTGGACGCGATCAGCACCTTTTTCTTCTTCTTGTTGGCGGCCGCGAGAACGACCTCGGTGCCGTGCACGTTGGTCTCGATGGTCCGCACCGGGCTCTCGACGATGAGCCGTACGCCCACCGCGGCCGCCAGGTGGAAGACCGCGTCGCACTGGTCGACCAGTTCGGCGACCGTGGGGGCATGGTGCACGCTCTCGATTGTGTAGTGAAACTTGCCGTTGCCGCGGAGATGGCGGATGTTGTCGATGCTGCCCGTCGACAGGTCATCCAGCACGTAGACTTCATCGCCCCGCTGGAGATACGCTTCGGCCAGGTGCGACCCGATGAACCCTGCCCCGCCCGTGATCAGCACGCGCATCAGATGCCGTCCCCAACAGATTCCCGAGGCCCATCCGGAAAAAACGTAATCAGCGTCGATCGCTCGCCCAGGAGAGCGAGATGGAATGAATTCTAGAACAAAGGCGCTCGTGACGTGAGATCAGATCGGCCCGGTCTTTCCGTTCCGGCGAGGCTTCTGCCCGCCTGTCTGACGCATAGTCGATTGTCTCTCTGACCTGGTTCCATCGCGCTTCGCTCTTCCGGAAGCGATAGGCCCGGTCCCCGACCCTCGAAGACGGTCCGGGTCGGCCCCCTGTGCGTCGAGCGGCGTGGCTCCCGGGAGCGAACCCACCGGAATCGATCGCCTCCTATCCCATTCGATGATCCGCCCGGCGAGCGCCCGTTCCTCGGAATCTGGTTCCTCGATAGCGGAGTCTCTGTGCCTTCTTGCCATACCGATCATCCTGCCGAGAAGCGGCTCGGGAACGGCCCCCAAGGTTTGGTCCAGGTCTGCGCCTTCCTTGATGAGCTCGAGAAGTCCAAGGAAGTAATTGATCGGGGAATAGGCCCCTTTGCGGTATAACTCCGTCATTTTCGTGATCGTCATGAACTCCCTTCCCTCTCCCGCCTGAATTTTTCGACAAGGCGGTCGCTGTACCTGACGGCGTCATGATGAATCGCACCATTGTACGCCGGGTCGATCAAGGAGCAGAGCCGCCGGAGGGATATGCTGCCGCCGGCATGAGCGATCGCTCTCTTCAATTGCCTGATCTCAAAAACTTCGTGTGAGCATACATAAAGGCTATGATCTTCACTCCGCAAGACTTCCTCTCTGATCCATACGGGCACCCTCCCTCGAATCGTCAGGTCGTCCCACCGGATCAGAAAGTCCGCGGTGGCGCCGGTCTGATCGCTCCGATAATACATCGCGTCCGCGCTGGCCAAGCCGCACTCCTCCAGGGTCAGGCCCTCGTGTTCGGCCACGTACCAGGCAATGTACCTGGGGATCTTGACGCCCCGCGACCTCACGAATTCCAGAGCCTCTTCGATTGAGAAGGCGCCACCGCTGCGAGGAACCCAGCGCCCCTGGAACCTGGAGGTCGCCAACCGGAAAGCTCTCCGGAAATGCGATCAGATGCGGTCCTCCCCCGCACTGGTCGAGAACCATCGATCACCTGGCGCGGGCGGCCAGCATGCCGCGGGCGTATTCGAAGTCGGCGCAAACAAGCCCGGGTGACCGTGTCAACCGCTCGCCCCGGCCGGCAAGCTCGTTTGCATTATAGAGCATGAGCGCTCCCGGTGTCTCCCGGATTGTTCCGTGCGCTCGGCCCACCAGACCTGGCAGTCACGGTGCGAACGGGTTGGCGGGGAAGATGGGATCGTACAATACCACCGCCTCGGCCTCGGCCAGGAATGCGCGATCCTCGGCGACATATGCCGGCAAACGGACCATAATCCGGCGCATCACGTTGAGCAGCCGGTCCAGCGCGGCACGAGCTTCGGCATGCCTGGACATCGGAATCGGCCGAAGGGCTGATAAGCTGAGCACAGCGTGCGAGCAGAGGCCTGGCAGGAAACACAGGGCAGACCGGGCAATCTGTTTGGTTCGAAGATGATCCTCAATGAAAAAGGCCCTCGAACGGCTCGAGGGCCTTTGTGGAACGACGAGAGCAGAGAGCAATCACCCTTGCGGCCGGTCACTTCCGACCGACTTCCCGCACCACCGCTGTCGAGCCTGGAATCTTCTCGCCGCTCATTGGTTCGCAGCGA
Source organism: uncultured Planctomycetaceae bacterium (assembly GCA_963833985.1). Classification (GTDB taxonomy): domain Bacteria; phylum Planctomycetota; class Planctomycetia; order Isosphaerales; family Isosphaeraceae; genus Aquisphaera. Next base: position 769,393 of record CAWIAD010000001.1, on the reverse strand, counting down.
CCTCCGAGATGCTCGGCCAGGAACGCCTCGGCGCGGGCGTTGAAGTCGATGCGGTTGTCCGGCCGCGCGAAGCCGTGGCCTTCATCCGGGTAGACCACGTAGGTCACGCGTCCGCCGTTTTTCTCGATGGCCGCAACGATCTGCTCGGACTCGGCCTGCTTCACGCGCGGATCGTTGGCGCCCTGGCCGACCAAGAGTGGCCGGCGAATCAGGTCCGCCTTGAACAGCGGGGAAGCCTCCTTGATCAGCTCCGCGTCCTTCGGGTCATCAACATTGCCCACGCGAATGTCGAACATCGAGCGCATCGGCTTCCAGTAAGGCGGGATGGTGGAGATGAGCGTTTTCAGGTTTGAGGGTCCCACCACGTCCACGGCGCAGTTGAAGTATTCCGGCGTGAAGGTGAGAGCGGCGAGCGCCGCGTAACCTCCGTAGGAACCGCCGAAGGCGGCAATCTTTTTGGGGTCGGCGTAACCCTGGGAGACCGCCCAGTTGCAGGCGTCGATGAGGTCGTCGTGCATGGTCTTGCCCCACTGCCTGTTGCCGGCGTTGAGGAAGGTCTTGCCGTAACCGGTCGAGCCGCGGAAGTTGACCATCAGGCAGGCATAGCCGCGGTTGGCGAACCACTGCGCCATGGGATTGTAGCCCCAGCTATCACGCGCCCACGGTCCGCCGTGGACCATGAGCACCAGGGGCAGCCCGCGCGGTTCAAGGCCGACCGGCAGGGTCAGGTAGCCGTGCAACGTCAGGCTGTCGCGCGCCTTGATGGCAACGGGCTTCATCTCGGCCAGCTTCAGCCCCTGGAGCTTCGGCTGGTGGACGAAGAGGAACGTCCCCTTGCCGGCGGAGCGGTCCCAGGCGTAATAGGCGACCGGGCCCCGGTCGTTCGTGAAGGCCACCAGCCAGGTCTTGTCGGCGTTGTCGCGGTTGACCACCGAGAAGTCGCCTTCGTGGAGCCTGGCAATGCCGTCGAAGTCGGCCTGGATGGACGGGTCGAGCACCTTCCAGGAGGACCGTCCGGGTGAGAACCGGACCGCCTGAATAACGTGCGTCTTCGGCTGGATGAGCACGCTGTCGGCATCCACGTCGGGAGAGGCCGCCAGTTCGGACTCGCTGCCACTGGCCAGGTCTTTCTTGACCACCGCCGCGGTGTCGCGGCCGAGCGCCGAGATGAGATGAAGCGCCTTGCCATCGCCCGAGAAGTCGAGTGCCTGAAGCGTCAGGGCATCTTCGGGTCCGGCTTCGAGCCAGGGGCGGAATGACGACGCCGCGTCATCGCGAATGCGGATCACGGCGTGGCCATCAGGCGTCATGGCCTGTGCCGCACGCACCTGGAGCGCGGGGTCGGCCACCCAGCCGGTGACGTCACCCGGATTCGTCGTGTCCAGCACCAGGGCGCCGGTGTTGAGATCCAGCCGGTACACGTCGAACAGGGCGCGATTGCGGACGTTCATCGACACCAGGATCGTGTCGGGAAAGTTCGGGTCGGTCGCCGACGGCGTCGCCCGGACTCCCTGGAAGGGCGTCAGGTCGCGGACGTTGCCCGAAGCCAGGTCGGCGCCGAAGAGATGGAAGTTCTCGTCGCCGTCGCTGTCTTGCAGGTAGATCAGCATCTTGCTGTTCTCGGCCCAGAAGAACTGGCGAATGCCGCGCTTTGGATCGGCGGTGACGGTCCTGTCGTCCTCCTTGCCGATCGTCCGGACCCAGACCTGGAGCACGTTCTTCTTGTCCGGCGCTATCCACGCCAGGTGCGTTCCGTCGGGCGAGAGCTGGGGGCTGACCTTCTCTGGGTTTCCGAATAGCACGTCACGCGGAATCAAGGGCGGCAGCTCGGCCTGGCTGGACATCGGTGCTCCCAGCAAGAGCAGCGCGGAGAGTGCAAAGACGCTCGGCACGCGCGCTGGACGGTTTGTCATTCCTCGTTGGTTCATCATAGGCAATGCTCCATTGGTCGTGAATCGCGCTGCGCAGGGGCACCCGCCGATACACGTCGGCAGGTGCAACACCAGGAGCGGGCGGCTCCTTGCCCTGTACTTACAGGTTCTATTGCCGCTCGAGATTATTGTCTCGCGGCGTCGCGCGGCGACAGGGGATGGGCCGGGATCTCGGACTGCGCCCCTCACGGACCGGGAGGCAGGTCGAGAGCGTCCCGGCCCGTTGAGCGTTCCAGCTCCATGAGCCCGAAAAGGCCGTTCAACTGGCTGGTTGCAACCCAGGGAAGCCAGCCGCGGTGCAAGCCGACGCCCCGGCGCGGGGCCAGGCTCCAGTGCTCCTGCTGCCATCCGGGCGTGCCCAGATCATAGGTCTGGCCCGGAACCGCCAGCATGCTCTTGGTGTTGTGCGCCAGAATCAGGGCGACATGGAGATCGTGCCGGTCTCCGCTGTGACGGGCCAGCCGGACGTACTCGTCGGCAGAGCCCGCCATGTACTCGTCGACGAGCGAATGGCCGGTGGCGATGAGTTGCAGGCCGGTGGTGGGTACGCCCGGCTTCCAGTGTAACTCGGCGCCAAGCTGCCCGTCGGCCATGGGGACGTTCCACAGGTAAATCCAGGTCTCGGCCACAGCGCCGGCCGTTTGAGCACGATCGAGCCAGCATGCCTGTCCCGTGGCCTCGTACAGTGCCAGGTACGCCTCGAGCGCCAGAACGGCGGCCTCCTTGTCGATGACATCCGGGTTGTCGATGGTCCCGCCAGTGAACTGCCCCCGGTCCTGTCCGCTGCTCCAGCTCACCTCGGCCGCGCGTTCGGCGGCAAGCAGGTACTTCGGCTCGGATGTCAGCCGGTGCATCAGGACCAGCAGTGGAACGGCATTGGAGCTGGAACTCGCCGAGGCGCTGGCCACCTGGCCGGTGGTGCGCCGCCACGAGCGGGGGAAGCCGCCACCAGCCTGCTGCTGGGTAAGCAGCCAGTCCGTGAACCTGCGGCACCAGGCCAGCCACTCGGGGTGGTCGCGTCCGGCCCGGCACTCGCGCTCATAGTTCTACTGTATCCTGGGGTTGACGAACTGTAAGGTTTTTTCTGATATTCGCTTCCGTCAAGGATGTTACAAGGAAGCGAGGGCGTCATGGATCGACGATACGAAGCACGGTTGGCTGACATGCTGGCACAATCGCAGGTGTCGCCTGACTTGATCGATGGTCTGCTGGAACGGTTGGACGTCTTCATCGAGCCGTTCGCTGCGACCCTGAGCGAACCTGAACAACATCGACATGCAACCGAGTACGTTACCGGTCTGCTGTCGAAGCTTGAGCACAAGACCGGCGAGGGAATCGCTTATCTCCACGATCAAGAACGACAAGGAATCCAAAAGTTCATCGGGCACGTGCCATGGGATCATCAACCCCTGCTCACGATCCTGGCGCAGCAGGTCGGCGAGCAACTGGGCGAGAAGGATGGGGTGATTATCTTCGACCCTTCGGGCTTCCCCAAGAAAGGGACTATGTCGGTGGGCGTCGCGCGGCAGTGGTGCGGCCGGCTGGGGAAGGTTGAGAACTGTCAGGTTGGCGTCTACATGGCTTATGCGTCTAGAAAAGAGCATACGATTACCAATGTAAGGCTTTACTTGCCCAAGGAATGGGCCAAGGATCGCGACCGCCGGAACAAGGCTGGCGTCCCCAAGTCCATCAAGTTCCAGACGCGCCATCAATTGGCCCTGGCGATGCTGGATGAGCAAGGTGGGTTGCTGCCACACGCGTGGGTGGCGGGGGACGATGAAATGGGCCGTCCCGCGAGTTTTCGCCAGGCGTTGAGGGAGCGGGGGGAGCAGTATCTGTTGGCGGTTCCGTCGAACACGACGATCCGCGATCTGGAGGCACCGCCACCGGAATATGGGGGGCGGGGTCAACCCCCCAAGGCTCCTTTCATGCGTGTGGATCATTGGCGTGCGGCCCTGCCGGAATCGGCGTGGACGAGGCTCGACGTCCGTGATGGCGAGAAGGGACCTTTGGTGGTCGACGCGATCAAGCGGCGCGTCCAATCTCGAGGACCGGGCAATCGTGCAGGTTTCGAGGAGGTCCTCTTCATCACGCGTGAGCAACAGGCCGATGGAACTGTTAAACATGATTATTATTTATCAAATAGTAAAGCCGAAACTCCGTTGATCGAATTTGGCCGGGTGGCCAAACTGGCGCATCGGATTCGAGGAGTGCCTGGAGCGGGGCAAAGGGGAGGCGGGCCTGGCCGATTACCAGGTGCGGAACTGGATCGCCTGGCATCACCATCAAACCTTGTCGCTCGTGGCCGCGTGGTTCCTGAATCAGGAGACGCGGCGGGGAAAAAATACAGACACCGGCATTGACGTCACCGCGGTTGCGGCAACTGATCGCAGGGATCATCGAGGAACGTCTCAACGTCAACAGCCCCGAGAAGCTCTCCCGGTGCACCACACGTTGGTTGGAACGCAACGAGCTCGCCCGATTCTTCCAGCATTACTCACGCAAACTCTTACCCCCTTTGAAGAACCAACTACGAACGTAGAGATACAGTAGAAATAGGCAGCCAGCAGCGATTTCACATCGTCCCCGAACGAGCGCAGGTAGACCTCGTCGCCGCCCAGCGCGGAGACGGCCTGGCCGGTGTCGAGATCAAATCCTTCGCCCCCGGGTGGCGAGACTTGCAACTTCAGGAACGTGTCGATGATCGACTCGGCCTGGCTGCGGAGCATCTGCCCGCGCGGGCCGCCGTCGAGCTTGGCTTCCCGGAGCAGCACCTGCGCGGCTTCCAGGTTCTTGCCGGTGAATCCCAGCACCGCCCGCCGGTCGGCACGTTCGACATCCTGGGTCGTCGCCTCGATGAAGTTGGGAATTCCCGTCCGGCCATGGACAGAGACCACCACCGAGGAGAGCGCGTTCGCCAGGCTGCGGCGGGCTGCGGCGAGATCGTGTTCCACGACGGCCGGCCGCAGCGCGCGCCAGGACCATCTCCACGCGGCCTTCATGGCCGCGGGGAAGCCGGGCTCCGCACCGATCCGGAAGGCGATCTCGTATTGCTGGACCAGTCCGTCGTGGATCGGATGATAGCGCCTTCGCCAGCGGTGCATCTGTCCGCCGGGATAAGTGTTGCCGGCATAGGTGACCTCGCCCTCGGAGCCCGGAAACCAGTAGCCCAGCTCGATCGTCCGACCTCGTTCCTGGGCCCCGATCGCTCCGAATCGGAACGCCGGGTCCACCAGGGTCAGCGCGTCCACGTCGCGCGCATCGGCCGGGGTCGTGCCGCCTCGCGGCTGGCAGTCGAGCACGGCCAGCGAGAGGCCGTCCCTGGTGTGGCATTGCAGGAGTGGTGCCGGCAGCCTGTCCTCGCGGATGCGGACCGTGAAGTCGCCGGCCCGATAATGGGCGCGGCCGCCAATCGCGTGGGGGTTGAGGTGGTCGAAGCTCCCGTAGATCATCCCCGGTGCGAACCAGTCGAGCTCGGGCCAGGACGCCGGGCGCGCCAGCTCCAGGGTGATCGCGGACAGGAACGCCGATCCGGCGCTGCCGTGAACCGTCACGGTCCGCTTCAGCAGAAGTATCTCGCCAAGCTTCTCCCAGCGGTCGACAAACTCGAAACGCGCGCGTCCCGGCCCGGGCACCGTGGCACGGGCAACGAAACCGGACGGTTGTGGCTCCAGAGACTCGTAGGATGACGACCGTGGCGGGAGCGCGCCGGCGGCACTCCAGAATTCGAGCTGCACGGGGTGCGCCTGTATTGCCACCGGCTTGCCGTCGAGACTGAATGTCAGGCCCCAGCGGTTGGCCTCACCCGGCAACACGCGGGGGGCCAGCTCGACGCGGGGCGGTACGGGCTTGTCAGCCGCTCCCGCGACCGTGACGAAAGCACAACACGCGGCCAGACAAAGCGCGGTAAGCACCCAGCTTGATCGACGACTCATCATGCTTCGGCTCCTGCGCCGCTCGTGGGGAAGCTTCCGGTGACCGTGGAGCTGCCCAATGTTGATTTTCGGGCATCGACTTGCCCGCCGCAACCGCCACCTCCCCTTTTCCGCAAGAGCAGCGAGCGGGCAGAATAGCGGCTCCAGGCAATCGATCGATCTTCAATGTGCTCAGGTAACGGGAGGCATGGACATGCTCGGTGGTCCACTGGTGTTCGTCGACGTCGACACCCAGGTCGATTTCCTCGACCCGGGCGGAGCCCTGTTCATGGCCGGCTCGGCCGAGATCGTTCCCCGTCTCGAGCGGCTCACGGCATTCGCGCGCGAGCAGAGAATCCCCATCCTGGCCACCGCCTGTGCCCACACGCCCGACGACCCCGAGTTCCGGCAATTCCCTCCGCACTGCATGGTTGGAACGCCGGGCCAGGAGCGAATCGCGGCGACACGCTGGCCCGACAGCCTGGTCCTCGACGACCACGCCGCGGTCCCCGCAGCCATTCCACGCCACCTCACGATCTGGAAACACGAGTTCGATTGCTTCTCGCATCCCCGCGCCTCTGAGGTCGCGGCGCTGTACATGGCCAATCGGCCGGTCTTCGTCGTCTATGGCGTGGCGACCGACTATTGCGTGAGCGCGGCCGTGGAGGGTCTGCTGGAGCGGAACTGCCGGGTCGCCCTGGTCGTTGACGCCATTCGTGCCATCGATGCGCAGGCCGAGCCACGGATACTGACCCGGTTTGCGCGCCTGGGTGTCCTGCTCTCGCTCACCAGCGTCGTCTGCGACCCGGCACCGTGCGTGGCGGCCGGGTGAACGCGGCAGGAGCACCTCGCCCTGCGGTTCATACCTTCGCGGCTGCCTCATTTCCAGTCGCCGCGCAGGTTCGTAGAATGCCTGGTAAGGACGGATCAGCGTGATGCACGACAAGTACCGCAAGAAGAACCGCCTGCCGGCCGCCACGGAGCGGCTCCGGCAGCAGATCGCGCTGGAGGCGGCTCGCAGGCTGCTGGAGGCGGCCGGAGACGTGGACCTCGAGAGTGGTCCGCTGGAATGGCTCGACGCGGCGCGGGAGAACGATTTCTACGTCGCCAAGCGCAAGGCCGCGGCCGTGCTCGGGCACCGTGTCCGGCCGGGCGACTTGCCGTCGGACAGCGAGGTCCGCGACCAGCTCGTGACGCTCTGGAGGAGCCGGCGGGCACAGGGTGATCCGGCAGAAGAGCCGATGCCCGAGCCCGCGGAAAGCGAGGAGGTGGTCCCGCTGGCCGAGCGCCTGGACCGCTTTGCACTGTACCGGATGAGGCTGGCTCCCCTGGAGGCCGTCAAGCAGAACCCGCGATTCCACCCCGAGGGCGACGCCCTCTACCACAGTCTCCAGGTCTTCCACCTGGCGCGCGAGGTGCGTCCGTACGATGAGGAGTTCCTGCTTGCGGCGCTGCTGCACGATGTGGGGAAGGCCATCGACGCCTACGATCACGCCCAGGCCGGCGTCGAGGCGCTCCGTGGAGCGGTCACCGAGCGGACCCTCTGGCTGATCGGGCACCACATGGACCTGATGGTGGTGCGCGAGCGCGGGCTTTCCTCACGAACCCGCCGCGAACTCGATGCCTCGGAGTTCTTTGACGACCTCAAGCTACTGCGCGAACTGGACGACGGCGGACGCGTGCCCGGCACGGTCGTCGAGACCCTGGACGCCGTGCTTGACTACATCAAGGGGATCGAGCGTGAGGCGTATCTCGATGCTTGAGCCGCAAGCTGCCTGCTGCGTGTGGATGCCCCTGGTGGTTCGAGCTGCATGGCCAACGCTCTGGTAGACCGGCTTCCATGCCTGGGCCTGGCCTGGTGAATCGTCTTCCTCGCGTGAGCGCCCGCCATGGTGCTTTCCGATCATCGCAAGGTCCTGCGACTGGGTGGGCTGTATGGCCTGCTCGCGCTGGCCTGGGTCGCCCTGGCGCGGGGCCCGGCGCGGGTGGTCATCGCGCAGCGCGCATCAGGGCCGGAGCGCGGTTCTTTTGAACCACTGGATTCAGGGGACGTACGGCACCCTGACCCTGGACATGGTCCTCCAGCGGTGGAACACCTTTGCAAACGCCGTACTCCTTGCCGGAATGCTGCACCTGGGAATCGTGCTGTTCATCGGCAGAGCGCGCGTTGCTGCGGATCGCCAGCAGCATACGCTCTGGCTGGACCGCGTGCTCGGGCTGCTGGCCCTGGCATTCCTGGCGCTGGCCCTCGAGACGGGCGGGATCCAGGACTATTATTTCTTCCAGCAAATGTGGCGCGAGGTCTGGCTCGGCCACGACCCCTGGTTCTACGCCTACGGAGCTTTCGGCAAGTACCCGATGAACGCGTACGGGCCGCTGTTCAACCTCTTCGCTCTACCGGCGCTGATCAATCCCCTGCTGCCCAAGCTGCTCTTCGCGACAGCCTACTTGCTCTTTGCCATCGGGCTCATCCAGGCGCAGAGCGACCGCCAAGCGCTGGCCTCGCGGTCGATGCTGGCCCTGCTGGCCTGGTTCTGGATGCCGTACTGCTGGGTGGAGATCGCCGTCTTCGGGCATTTCGACGTGCTCATGGGGCTGCTTTGCGCGGCCGCGGTACATGCGCGGGTTCGCCACCGCGATGTGCTCTGCGGGGCCTGCCTGGGCATGGGCGTGCTGCTCAAGCTCATGCCCGTCGTGCTGCTCCCCTTCCTGATGATGGACGGCCGGAGGCCGCCGTGGCGGCTGCTGATGGCGGCGATCGCAACCGTCGCACTGGGATTCGGCATCAGCCTGGCGCTCTGGGGAACATCAACGTTCCGGCCCCTGTTGTTCGCGGCGCAGCGAGGGTCGCACCACCTATCAATCTGGCGGTTCCTGAAAGGGGTCTACTCGCCGCTGGGCTGGATTGGCTTACGGGAAGACCTGGACGGCCTCGCCCCACTGGCCATGCTGGGCGCCCTGGCCTGGACATGGCTGCGGGTGATGCGGGAACAGTTGCGGCCGGCCGCGGCCGCTATCCTGGCGGCACTCGTGACCGTGATGTTCTACCAGGTCGGTTTCTCGCAGTACTACACGGTCCTGTTCGTGCTGGCATCGTACGGCATGCTCGTCGACGGTTGCTGCCGGCAGGACGCGCAGCGCGTCTGGATCTCGTTGGGATGCTACTTCGGCTGGCTCTCGGTGTTCGATCTGCTCCTGGCCACGGTGTCGATCGACGCGCTGGGAATGCAGGAGTGGATCGGCTTGCCGACGTTTCTGCTCGGATGCTTCGTGTTTCAACGCGTGGACCGCGCCGCGGCATCAAAGGGGACGACCTGATCTAGCCCGGCGGCGCCGGCCGGTCCGGCGTCCGTGGCCGCGTCTCCGGCCCTTCGTTGCGACGAGGGCTTTCCCTTGACCCCGCTGGCCATCCGGAATTAGATTCATTCAAGTGATAGCATGGATTTTGCCCTGAGTCGATCTCACATCAGGAGGCATCCCTCGTGAAGGAGTCGCACGCTACGCTCGAGGGAGGGAAGCTGGCGCCCAAGGCGGTGGTGGGGCGAGTGAGCCTGTATCTTCGCCAGCTCGAGTCGTTCCAGCGGCAGGGTCAGGAAACCATCTCGAGCAGCCAGCTTGGCGAGCCGCTATCGATCAAGAACGCACAGGTGCGCAAGGACCTGGCGTTCTTCGGGCAATTCGGCCATCCCGGCGTGGGCTACCGGATCGACGACCTGATCAGCGCCTTGCGGCAGGTTCTGGGGATCGATCGCGACTGGCCGATCGTGCTGGTCGGCCTGGGGAACCTGGGACGAGCCCTGCTCAAGTACCGTGGATTTCGCTCGCGGCGTTTTCACATCGTGGCCGTGTTCGACAGCGACGTGCGGAAGATCGGCCAGTCGCATGAGGGTCTCAAGGTGGAACCGATCGACGGCCTGCGGAAGGCGGTCGTGGCGCACAAGGTGAGCCTCGGGCTGCTCTGCGTGCCGGCGGACGCGGCACAGTGGGTCGCCGACCAGATGGTCGCCAGCGGCATCACGGGGATCCTCAACTTCGCGCCGGTGCCGCTCTCGGTTCCCGCCGGCGTGAGCGTTGCGGCCGTGGACCTGAGCGTCCAGCTTGAGAACCTGGCCTACAAGGTGCAGAAGTCACGCCCGGGCGTCTCCGCGGCCGGGTAGTCTTCCCGCTCGGCGGCCTGCCCGCTAGAATGATGGGGCTATTACCCGGTGGTGAAACGGTATCACAACAGGTTTTGGTCCTGTTTTTCCAGGTTCGAATCCTGGCCGGGTAGCTCATGTGCAGCCAGGCCGCGAACGCGAGACGCGTGCCTGGTTGAGGCGGCAATGCCCCACTTTTCCTGTGCTGCACCGGTGCCAGCGCCTGCGTCTCATGGGAGAAGCGTTTTTCTGAGCGTGGTCTGCGCGGCTGCGCGGGCGCGACCAGACTGTCCCGTCGGCTCGAGCAAGTCTCCACGATTCGTCCGGGCTACGGTGTGCGGATGCTCCGGCTTTCAAGATGCGGCCTGGGTTGCCACGCGGGGGTGCGGATGGGGCCTGTCATTCCGTGAGAACTGGTCCTGGCCTCGCATGGCTTGAGCGCCCGGTCCCCCGGCTCGCGAGCGTGCTGCTGGCGGGGCTGATCCTCGCCGCTCCGGCCTGGCTTTTCTCCGGCTGGCTCGTGAACTTTGTACTCAACCCCACCGACTTTCTCTACATCGAGGACGCCGTGGATGCCAGCGTTCTGCGCGAGCAGCTCTGGAGACCCCTGAACACCCACGTCATACCGATCTTTCGCATTTACACGTACCTCATCGTGCAGCTCACTCCCAGGCTCGTCGATCTGCCCCTCATGCTCCGAGCTGCTTCGTATCTCAATCTCGCCGTGACGATGTTACTGGTGGCCTGGCTGGTCCGCGGTGAGACGGGGCACACCGACCTGGCGCTGGGCGCAATGGCCTGCACGGGGATCACCACGGTAATGCTGCCCTCGGTGAACCACTACGCCGCCAGCCAGGCGCTGGGGTGCGGCGCGGCCATCGTGGCCACTCTGGTGGCGGCACGGGCCTGGCGGACCAGGGGCGGCACCTGGCGACTCTGTGTGGCGGGCCTGAGCGTGCTTGCGGCACCGCTGGTCTGGTCGGGCGGGCTGGTGGCGGGTCCTGCCGCGGCATCGGCATTATGGATGGACGGTCGACCCCGCTGTCGGCGCAGGCGCTGGGAATCATGGGTCTGGCGGGCGCCTCGGCGCTGTTCATCCTGGCTCTTACTGTTCAGTATCTGCGCGAGGACCCGGTGGTCAACGAGGTGCATCGCGAACTGTGGCCGCGGCCCGTCCAGGGAACGATCAACGCCGTTCAGGCCGTGGCCGAGGCGACAATCCTCAACAACCTGGGCCTGGACGCGGCAACCACGCCGTTCCAGGCGGCGGCGCTCCTGGGAATCGTCGGGGGGCTCTGGCACGCCTCACGGAGGCACCTGGGACCGATCACGCCGCTGGAGGCGGCCGGCCTGGCGACCGTTGTCGCAAGCGCCTTGCTGGCCTACCTCTTCCGCGGCAACCTCGCCTATGCCAGCCTGCGTCCGGTGGGCTGGTATCACGCCATCCCGCAGGTTGGCGCCGTATTGTTCGGCGCTGGCTGGTGGTCGGCCTTGCTCGGCGCACAAACCGGGGCCGCTGTGGCGCTCCGGGTGCGCGGGCTGCTGGGGGTGATCTTGCTGGTCCTGGTGCTCGGCGGAATGCAATGGGCCCGCGCGGTAAGGCTCACTATCGAATCCGCTCCGCCGCTCGCTCCGTCGGAGACCGCGCTGTTCGTCACTCCGGCCTTGCGGGCTGAGCGGGCCAGGTTTTTTCGGGCGGAGAACGCGGAACTTCTGCACCGGGCGCTGGTGCGGCTGGACCGGGTGGAGCAGATCGCTCGCGGTGCCGGGATCGGCAAGGCGGCGATCCGCCGCGTCTTTGGCCGGGTGCTGGTTCCGGGCATTCCCCAGCGCCACACGGCCGACGCGGCAAGCCTGCTGCGCATTCCCGCGGGAGAGACCGGGCAGGACGCGGCCTTCATCGGCCGTGCCCTTGGCGAATGGTACATGGCCGAGCCGGAACCGCGCCCGCCGTGGCTGGAGGCCTCCGATCCATGGCCGCCGAAGAGTGCCTCGGCCACTCCACGACCGGCCGATCCCGTGGACCAGGAAGTTGTGAGCAAGCCTGCCCCTGGCGTGCACAGCGTTGCCGTGGAATGGCTGGATCGTCAGGAGCGGGCTTCACTCTCTGCCCAGAGCACCCAGCCGCGAGCGCCACGGTTTGAGAACGATGCCGCGGACTCGCATGTCATCATCGACGATGCTATAGCGCAGCTCGGTCAGCCGCACGGCGTCGCTCATGCGGGCGACGCCAATCCCCCGCACAGGTGTGAACGGGTGGTCGCCGCCTTCCACGACCGGGGCCATGTGCACTTCGACCTCGTCCACCTGTCCATGGTCGAAGAATGAGCCGACAACCGTGCCGCCTCCCTCGAGGAGAACGTTGGTCATTCCTTGCTCTCCCAGCCTGGCGAGGAGCCCCAGGATGGGTACGCGCTCCTCGGACGGAAAAGCCATGACGGCGCAGCCGGCAGTTTCCAGGGCGATCACGCGATCGGCGAGAGCCCGCCGGGTCACTGCCACCAGGACAGGAAATTCACGGGCGGTGCGCACCAGCTGGCTGGAGAGTGGCAAGCGCGCCTGGCTGTCCAGCACGATCCTCGTTGCCACGCGCGGGCCGGCCGGTCGGGCCGTGAGCATGGGGTCATCGGCGATCACGGTGCCGATGCCCACCACGATCGCGTCCATCCGTCCGCGGAGCTGGTGGACGAGGGTCCGGGAACCCGGCGACGAGATCCACTGGCTGTTGCCGGAGCCGGCCGCGGTCTTTCCGTCCAGCGTCATCGCCCACTTGGCAAGGACGTAGGGCAGCCCGGTAAAGATGCGCTTCAGGTAGGACACATTGGTGCGGACGGCCAGGTCACTCTGGAGCCCCACTTCCACGGCCACACCGGCGGCTCGGAGAGCGGCCGTTCCTCCGCCGTCAACCCGGGTGAACGGATCGCGGATGGCCGCGACGACCCGGGTGATGCCGGCCTGGATGATGGCCTCGCTGCACGGGGGCGTCTTGCCCTGATGGCAGCATGGCTCCAGCGTGACAAAGAGCGACGCGCCCCGGGCTGCTTCACCGGCCTGCCGCAGCGCCACCACCTCGGCATGTGGGCTCCCGAAGTGAGCATGGTGGCCGGATCCTACCACCTTGCCGCCCCGGACCACGACGGCACCCACCACCGGGTTGGGCTCGACCAGACCGCGGCCGAGCTCCGCCTTGGCTAGCGCCACATTCATCCAGTCGATATCGGAAGGCGTCACGCGCTGAGATCCTGGGGGAATTGCGAACCAATCAGTACACCGATGGCCCTGCTGGGGGTGCCGTCTTCGGTGCGGGCGCAGGGCGGTTGGTACTCGTCGGGGGCGGGCGCAGGGCATTGCCTGCGCGGTTTGGCGTATCCTTGCGGGCTCCAGGCGCTGCCGGTGTCCCTGTACGGTCGGGACCGAACTCCCCCTTCGGATAGAGGAGCCGGTAAATGATGGCCAGTCTTCTCCTGGCTTCGTCGGGCGCCAGAGAGTCAAACGAGGCGCGTATCCAGGGGGGCATTGCTGCCGCGAACTGCGCCAGCCGCTCGGTATCCACGGGCCGCGGCGGATGTTCCAGGAAGTAGAGGTTGATTGCCAGCCGGCGCAAGACCTGAGGTGCCCGTGGCGTTTGCTCCTTGGTCTCGCCACGCCGCTTGAGCGCCGCTTGCACGGCCTTCCCGACTGTGGTGCGGAATTCGGGATCGGCAGCCTCGAGCTCGGAGATTTTCTCCTGAACCTTGGGGGTCCAGTCCTCCAACCTGAAATCAGCCGGGCGGATCTCCCTCATGGTCTTCAAGGACGGGCCGAGCTCCAGTAGCTTCGCCCTGCGCTGGGCGGTTGCGGGCAAGGATTCCACCTCACGTTTCTGCTGAGGCGTCAGTTCCTGCCAGATCTTGAACCAGGCGGCCACCTCGAATGGCCCGGTCCCTGCCACATCGCCGAACTGCATCCACGGGGGTGTTGTCTCGCGGGGGACGGGATACCTCGAGAGCAGCGCCTTGATCTGTGCCATGCGCTCGCCTGGCGGACGGGCCAGCAGGTTGTTTCGATCCAGCTCGGGGAGCGTCTCCAGCCAGTTATGGAAGCGCCGCATGGCGGCAAGGTAGCGAAGCTTGTCCTCGGCGGAGAGCAGGCCGATGCGCCGATCCAGCTCGCGCAGGGAGCTTTGCTCCTGGGCCGTGAGCTGGAGGTCGAACTGCCTGAGTGCCTCGACCAGCTCGGATCGCCGCGCAGGGGGCAGCCTGAGCAACCGGGCGCGCTCGTCCTGAGTTGCATCGCCGGCACCGATCGCCAGTGTGACGGCGGCGGCCACGAGTACCACGATGAGGGCACGGGAAAGGAAGACACGCATGAAAGAAAACGCTGAGTGACTCTAGCGGCTGCTCACGGGACCGCCGAACTCTTTGGTATTCACGAGCTCCTCGAGAAAATCAAACGACCCCGCCTCCTTGTACTCATCGAGGTGTTCGGCGATGGACAGGTCGCGAACCAGGCGGGCGAGCGGGTCCGGCCACACCCAGCGGGTCAGTGCAAAGCCAATGCCCAGAGAGACGATCGCGACGCCCAGGCAAACAGCCAGCCGAATCGACTGGGCCAGCCAGCGCCCGGCAGTTTGCTCCCAGAAGCCGGCACGCGCCTCGAGGGCTCGGATCGACGTCAGGGTTTGCTCGGAGAAGATCGGTGAGGCCTTGGGGAGCGACAGGTGGTCGAGCAACTCCCAGGTTTGCTTGATCGCATCCACTTCGCGGCGGGCGGTGGGGCTCAGGCTCAGCTTGGTGGCGATGACCCGCGCCTCGGTCTCGGTAAGCTCGCCATCCAGAAAAGCGATGAGATTGGCTCGCTCCTCTGGATTCAACCGCTGCTCGGGCCCAACCGCCATCCCGCATTCCTCTCGTTGCCGGACCAGGCCGAGCCAGGAGGCCGATTTCGCCATCGCGGCCTTCCCCACACGGGGCTGGCCGCCGATCAACCAAAGCCACCCATGCCCGGCATGCCCATTCCGCCGCCCATGCCACCGCCCATGCCACCGCCCATGCCACCGCCTCGCCGGGGCGAACGTAGCTTGGCGACGTTTGAGTTTGGCCCACGCCCGGGTCGCATGCCTGGAAAATACTGCGTCGACCGGTGGTAATACAGCGCGGGCCCGGAGCCGTCGGCGTTGGACGAGTTCTGTGCAAACCGGAACGGCTGCGCGACACGCTCTCTTCCTTGCTGCTGCGAGTATGGCCGCATCGGATCATATTCTTCAGCGTAGGGAGAGATCGGGTTATACAGCGACTGCCGTTGCGTCTGGGCATAGTATTGACGGTTGGCCGCAACCTCGTTGAGCGTATCAATCGGGCGGGGCCGCATCGCCTGCATGGCCTGATTCGGCAGATAGTAAGCGTAGTAGAACGTGAACGGGTCGCTCGTGATGTCGCCGATCCCGAGTCCTGTGGCGGTTTGCGCGGAGGCCAGGCAGGGCGACAGGGCTACTGCCAGGCCCGTCATGAAGCACAGTACGATCGGGCGGAGGATTGGCCGGCTCATGGAGTTCAACCTTCCTCTGAAAGTGGAACGGAAATCCTTTCCCTGAGACGAGAAATCGGATTGCCGTGGTCGCGTTCACAAGCCCAAGCCGAAGGCCAGGGAACCGGACGCGCACAAGGAACCAGTTAGGCATTATAATCAAGCATCGGCGTGAAGCAAAGCGGCGATCCGGTTGGCTGCCGACCTGCGGACCGCGCGGATGTCGCCGCTTTGCATCGTGCGGCCCTCTTCAGCAGGAGCACACGGGATGCAGATCCTTGACCTGGAACGCGCTGCGCTGCTTGCGTCTTTCTCGGCCAGGACCTGGTACAACGTCGGCCTGGTCGTCGTGCTCGCCGCCCTTGCATTGACCGGGGTGGTCGCGTACCGCGCCTGGCACGAGGCTCACGAGGAGATCGAGCCGGCCTCGGCCGAGGAGCTGCTTGCGACCTTTGAGCAGGCACGCGCCGCGGGGGAACTCGACGAGGAGGAGTACGCGCGCGTGCGACGGGAGCTGCTCAAATCCGCCAACGGCGAGCTGGGAGCGCCATCCCCGGGGCAGAAAGGGCGGCCGGGCCGCTTGTCCTGATTGCGGCGGTTGCGCGCTGCGCTCAGATGAGCCCCGCTCAGTGAATGTCAAAATTCTCTCGGTCCTGGGAGCGCGCCGGGTTGATTCCGCTGCGCAAGGCGCGAATGAACCGGACAAACTCGGCGACCTCGGAAACCTGTCCGAAATCCGCCTCGATCTGCTCCAGCGCCGACGAGAGGGGACGGCCTTCGCGGTAGAGGATGCGGAAAACCTGGCGGAGCGCGTCGATGGAACAGGTCGAGAAGCCAGCACGGCGGATGCCGATGATGTTCAGTCCCGTCACGCAGTTGTATCCCTGCTGGAGGATGAATGGAGGAACGTCCTTGCTCGTGCCGCCGGTACCCCCGAGCATCGCCAGCCTGCCAATCCGCACGCGCTGCTGCACCGCCGTATGACCCGAGAGGATGCACTCATCCTCGAGCATGACGTGCCCGCCGAGGAGGGCGTTGTTGACCACGGTGCACCCGTTTCCGACTCGCACGTCATGGCCCACGTGGCATCCGACCATGAACATGTTCCGGTCGCCAATCACGGTCACGCCGTTGCCCTGCACGGTTCCCCGATGCACGGTGACGAACTCGCGAAACA
The DNA here is from genome assembly GCA_963833985.1 of uncultured Planctomycetaceae bacterium. Taxonomy (GTDB): domain Bacteria; phylum Planctomycetota; class Planctomycetia; order Isosphaerales; family Isosphaeraceae; genus Aquisphaera. The sequence goes on along the minus strand of CAWIAD010000001.1, from coordinate 752,730 downwards.
CATTCTGGTCGCCGATCTGGATGCTGGTCGGCTCGCCGCGGTAGCCGCGATGCTGCGGGCTCTTGCCCAGCACTGCCCCGTGGCCGATGAAATTGTTGCTTCCCATCACCAGCGATCCGCTCAGACAGGCATGCGATTCAATGACGCATCCCGGGCCGATCTGGATCGGACCGTCAATCACTGCGTATGGCCCGATCTGCACGTCGGGGGCGATCACCGCTTCGGCGTCGATGACGGCGGTCGGATGGACCAGTTCGGAATCGAGCAGCGCCATCACCCATAGTCCTCCTGATCGGCGGGGATTGCGGACGTCCTGTCCCGTCAACCGGAATCGGTCGTGCCAGACTTCCCCCTTGAGAAAATGCGCTCGCTGCTGAATCCGCAGGGACGCTCGGACGGGAAGTGATGTCGGCGTGATGGCGTCAACTGAGCACCGATAGGAACGATCCTGAGCCCCTCGGATCGCGGAATATAATAGTCCTGATCGCAAACGGGTCAAGCTCCAGGTTGCCGTTGTGCCGGGGGCGCCGGGTCACCCACCGATCCGCGAGCGCCCGGAGCCGCCCCGTCCGGCGTCTCATCGAGCGCACCGGGAGCTCGCATCCGCTTGCCAGAATTCCCGAAATCGGCTACTTGAGGAAGAGCAGCCAGGAGAAGTTTCCCATCTCGGTCAATTCGGACAAGGAGGCGGTGCATGCGGCTTCGGAATCGCGTCCGGCGAGCGGCCCTGCTGCTGCTCGTGGCCTCGTCGCTGGTGCTTGTTGCGTCCTACGTGGGAATCTCGCTGTTCACCGCGGAGCGGTTGACTCACCCCACCAATCACCCGCTGGCCATCGACCCCAGGCGGTTGAGCGCCGATGCACAGGCGTGGTCGGTACGGACATTCGACGGGGTCACGTTGCGGGGGTGGTATCTGCCAACGTCCGAGCGCAGGCACCTGATCGTGCTGGTCCACGGGATGTGGAGCTCCTGGCTGGAGATGGCCGCACTGGGCCGCGACCTGCATCGAGGCGGGTACGACGTCTTGCTTTTTGACCTGCGCGGACACGGTCAGAGCGATCCTTCACGCTTGACGCTGGGCGCAGGGAACGTGCCGACCTCCGCGCCGTGATGAACTGGGCCAGTTCCGAAGGATTCACGCACGACCGGATCGGCTGGCTGGGCTACTCGATGGGTGCTTCCACCTTGCTCCTGGAAGCGGCGCAGAATCCGGAGATCCGCGTCGCTGTGATCGATAGCCCCTACGGGAACCTCCCCGAACTGCTCAAGAGCCAGCTCAGCAAGCACAGCCATCTGCCGGGTTGGTTCAACCCCGGTATCCTGACGGCCGCCCGCTGGATTTACGGCGTGCGAACCGACGACCTGGTGCCGATTCAGGCTGCTCACGCCTGGGGGCAACGCCCCCTCTTGCTGATCCACGGCGAGTCAGACTCGATCGTGCCGGTGAGCCAGGCCTACCAGATCGCCACCGCCGTGGGATCGTCATGCCTGACCTGGATGTTGCCTGGAGTTGACCACGTTCAGGCTTACCAGACCGATCCCCGGGGCTACGTGGACCTGGTCGAAGGTTTCTTCGAGGATCACCTGAGTCCGTGAGCCCTTTTGCGTGAGCAACGGCCGCGTGCAGTCCGGCGTCGAGCAAGACGCTGACGCACCGCGAGAAAGGCCACCTGATGCGGAAGGCCTCGTCACGGTGCGCTCAGCTCGTTGGACACGAGATCGGTGGAACGAAGCCGTTCAGGAAGCCCGCCCGGTCCGTCGCGGCAAGGCCGAGCCCGGATGCAGCATCGCCATCAGCTCAGGGCCCGAGGCCGCCGTGGGTGCGGAATGGTGTCAGATGCGAGGGCTGATCGAGCAGCCAGAATCGCTCCCAATCATCGCCGGCTTGCCGGAGGTTTTCCGAATCGACGAGTAGTTCTTCGACCCGTCGTGGTTTGTAGGCCGCATAGTGCGGCAAGGGGATGGGTGCACAACCCTCGAATACAGCGAGGGTGGCAACCATGATGGCCAGGGCCGCCAGAAGTTTCCGCATTTCGGGCTCCTCCCGCCTTCAATTGCACTCGGAGCAGTCTATCCGCTCACTCCTTGAGCGGGTCTGATCCGGGGGCTCGGCCACGAGAACTTGGGCCTCGGTTCGAGCCAGGAACCACCGGGTAGGGCACCAGGCTGCCTTGCGCCGGGCATGCCGCCGTCAGAGCCGCCCGGGATCGCCGCCACCGAAATGCCGCGGCAGGACCGGGAGTTCACTCGGCGGACGTCTGGGCGTGAGGCTCAGCGATGGGCTCAACCGGTCCGTTGCTTTCTTCATCGGCATCCGAGCCCTCTTCCAATAGCGGAAGATTTTCCGGATTCATCTTTCGTACCAGTTCTTCCATCTCCTTGCCCGGCTTGAAAGTGACCACGTTCTTTGAGGGCACGTAAACCTTGTCTCCCGTACGCGGATTGCGGGCCTTGCGCGGAGCGCGCCGCTTGACTTCAAAGACCCCGAAATTGCGCAATTCAATGCGGCCTTCGGAGACGAGGGTCTGGATGATGGCGTCGAGCGTTCGTTGCACGATGTCCTTGGTCTTGAGCTGGGTCAGACCGATATCTTCCGAGATCTTCTTGACAATCTCTTTCTTGGTCACGATGGCAATCTCCACGAAGGCCTGGTCAGCCCCTTGGCGCTCGGCGAGTGGCTCAAATGTATTAGCAGCTTGGGTTAATGTCAAGAAAAAAGACTTCGTGAGCTGCTCTCTGGGGCCTTCTCGCCAAGCGGAAGTGCGGCGTTGTCGTGGCTTTCCCGAGCAGTGTCCCAGGCCGCGCGCAGGTGCCGGTGAAGCGGGGCGTAGTTCCATGGCCAGCCGTATCGGCGAACCAGTTCCTTGAGCCGTGTCAGAAACTGTTCGGAGAGCTGCGAGATCTTGTCCCCGAACGCCGGATCGCAATAGTAGACCCGGCAGCCGACCGGCCGCGCAGCTCGGGCCAGGCAATGGCCGCGGGCGTCTTGCCAGGGACAGGTGGCACCGTCATCGAGCGGTCGGGCGGGCGGGGGCGCATCAGCCAGCAGCAAGACCGCCTCCGGAGCCGACAGGAACAAAGTGTGGCCGTGTTCCCGGAACCGGCAGCAGCGCCCGCTCAGCTCGCAGATGGGCCCGGCCGTAGCTACGGCCTGATCCAGTTCGCTGTAGAGTTTTCCGAGTTCGCGGCGAATCTCGGCCAGCGCGCCTGCGGGGACGTGCGGCCAGTCTCCCTCGGCGGCGTTCATGAGCGGACTTTCCCGATCGACTCCACGATCTCTTCCACAGTGTAGAGCCGGCCAGTGCCCGAACCGGGGCAGATGCGGGTGATCTGCTTCCAGGCCTTCCGTGTTTCGACATTCTCGGGCCAGAAGGGCCAGGTCTGGCACTGCACCGGACGGGCGGGATAGACCGTGCATCCAGCATGCGAGTCCCAGAAGATGCAGTCGCCGTTCGAACGCTCCGTCAAGCTGTACCGGTCGCCCACCTGGCGGACGAACTGCGCCGAGAACTGGTCCACGGTTTCGCCCCGGAACCGGGCAAGTGCCTCGATCTCCTCGAGTGTGACCCAGACGTATCCCGGCGCGCTGGTGCAGCAGGCTCCGCACCTGGTGCACTCAAACGCCAGGCCGTCGCGATACCACGGCTGGTCAGGTTGGGGACGCGTCATGGTCGCGGTCCATGGCGGCAAACTGTATGGCAGCAACAACAAGCGACCACTGAAGTGTACCAGCCATGGTCCGCCACGGCAATCTTTGGCCGGCACCAGGCCTGCTGAAATCTCCTGCGTTGTGTGTTAGGGTGAAGGACGCGTGATCGTAATTTCGGGCTGGCAAACTACCGGTACCGGCTGGGTCGAGTGGATCGAGGTTTCCATGGCGACAGCGGCGAATCCGATCGAGCGGGTCGTGCTCACCCACCTACAGATTCCCCTCAAGGAGCCGTTCCGTATCTCAGGAGGAGAGACATCGATCAAGGACGCGATCCTCGTGACGGTCGAGACCGCCTCGGGAATCGGCCATGGCGAAAGCTCGCCGATGCCGGCGAGCTTCGGCTATTCGGCAGACACTCCCGAAGGCTGCTGGGAGGATCTGCAAACCGCCATCGTCCCCTCCCTGATCGGCCGGACCATCAATTCCACGACGGAGATCGCCGAGCTGGCCGCCTCATGGAGGGGGAGTCGATTCGCGGCAGCCGGCGCGGAGACCGCTCTCTGGGACCTGCTGGGACAGGAGCACCATGCGTCCATCGCCGGCCTGCTTGGCGCGATCGACGAGCAGGTCCGCCTGGGCGTGCAGTCGGGCCTGGCGGTCGGGCTCTATCCCTCGATCGTCGAGCTGCTCAAGACCATCGAGACTCACCTCGCCGAGGGTTATCGCCGGGTAAAAATCAAGATCAAGCCGGGCAGCGATGTTGAACTGGTACGCGCCGTGCGCCAGCACTTCGGCGAGGTCCCGCTCATGGTCGACGGCAACGGCGCCTATACCCTGGCCGATCTAGACGTTTTCCGCGAGCTCGACGCGTACGATCTGCTCATGATCGAGCAGCCCATGAAGGCGGCCGACCTGGACGGCCTGGCCCGGCTTCAGGAGGTCGTGTCAACGCCGATCTGTCTTGATGAGACAGCGGAGACTCACGAGCTCACCGCCGAGGCTATCCGCCGCAAGGCCTGCCGGATCGTGAACCTGAAAGTGCAGCGCGTGGGTGGGCTCGGCCCGGCCCGGCTCATCCACGACCTGTGCTACCAGCAAGGGATTGCCTGCTGGGTGGGCTCGATGCCCGAGCTGGGCCTGGGCCAGGCCTTCGGCATTCACCTGGCCACGCTTGCCAATTGCAAGTACCCCACAGACATCGAACCCGCGGCGCGGTGGTTCGTGGACGACTACGTGGTCCCACCGATGGAGCTCTCATCTCCCGGCATCTTCTCGGTCCCCGAGCGGCCCGGCGTTGGCTTCCAGGTGGACGCGGCGAAGATTCGACGCTACCAGGTACGTCAGGCGGAGTTCACCATCTAGACTAGGTCGTCGCGATCCCGCTCCTCCCGTAGTACTTCTCCTGAGCCGTAGACTGGCTGCATGGACCACGACCACAGCTACAAGCTGCTCTTCTCACACCCCGAAATGGTGACCGACCTGCTGCGCGGCTTCGTCCGTGAACAATGGGTCGCTGAACTCGACTTCAACACCCTCGAAAAAGTCAGCGGCAGCTATGTCGCCGATGAACTCCGAGAACGCGAGGACGACCTCGTCTGGCGCGTCCGCCTGCAAAACCAATGGCTCTACGTCTACTTGCTCATCGAGTTCCAATCCACCATCGACCTGTTCATGGCCGTGCGTCTGATGGCCTACCTGGGACTGCTCTACCAGGATCTCATCCGCACGGGGAATCTCACCCCCGAGGGAAAGCTGCCTCCAGTCTTGCCTCTGGTCCTGTACAACGGCCTGCCACGCTGGGATGCTCCCCAGACGCTCGCGGAACTCATCGGGGCTGTCCCCGCGGGACTCGAGCGATACCGCCCCGAATTCCGCTACTTGCTCGTCGATGAAGGACGCTATGCCGAGAGCGAACTGGCCGGACTACGCAACCTCGCTGCCGCACTCTTCCGCATCGAGAACAGCCGCAACCCCGAAGCCGTGCAGGAGGTGCTGGCGGCACTGGTGCTGTGGCTCGAATCGCCCGAGCAGGACTCGCTCCGCCGCGCCTTCGCGGTCTGGCTGAAACGGGTCTTCTTGCCGGGTCGCATGCCCGGGGTAGAATTGCCGGATGTCAACGACCTTCAGGAGGTACGAAGCATGATCGCCCAGCGCGTGCTCGAATGGACCGAAGAGTGGAAGCAGCAGGGACGCATCGAAGGACGGCAGGAGGGTGAGGCCGCCCTGCTGATGCGTCTCCTGGAACAGCGCTTCGGCGTGCTGGAAGAACCCCAGCGCGAGCGGCTCCGCGCCGCAGACCCCGATACGCTCCTGCGCTGGGGAGCGAACATCTTCTCGGCCCAGTCCGCCGACGAGCTGCTCGAAATCTAGAATCCTCCAGGAATCATCGAAATGATTCGACTCTCGCAGGCGATCGTAGCTGTCATATCGTGCACGTTTGCGGCTGGAGCAGCCGGAGGCGTCGTGGGTGCTGCCGTGGGCACGCTGGCACCAGGTTTCGTGCTCTGGCTCCATTCTCCAGGAGCGGGTGCAGGGCAGATCATCGATCCCACCGAATTCGGCTTCGGACTCGGGGTGGTCAGCGGCCTGTTCCTGGGAGTAGGTACCGGTGTGTTCCTCGTTTGCGTATTGACCCTGCGAGATGCCTGGCTTGCCCGCTTCGGGATCGCACCATATGCCGCGAAGTCGACACGATCTCACGACCCCCTCTGTGACTTCGATCACGGCTCGCACCATCCTGTGCCGTGATCGGATGTTCGCGCTTGCGGCGCGCCGGTTCGTCTTCGGGCTCATCACCCGCCAATCGAATGCATGAGCCGATCCGGCTGGATGAACCGCGCCGTGTTGATCTCATGGCCCTCCCACTTCGCGGCCACCGACGCTCGTACTGCGCTGGTAATCTGAGCGTCACCCGCTCCGCTCCTTAGCAGGCCGCGGATGTCGGTCTCCTCAAGCGAGAACAGGCAGTTCCGCAGCTTGCCGTCGGACGTCAGCCGAATCCGGTTGCAGCTCATGCAAAAGGGCCGGCTCACGGACGCGATGATACCCACCCGGCCGCGGCCGTCTGCGTAGTCGTAATCAATGGCTGGCGCTCGGGGATCCTGGTCCGGCGCCGGGACCAACGGGCCGATCCCGCGAGTCAGCCGCTCGAGGATCTCCTCGGCCAGCAGCACCTTGCCTCGTTCCCACAATCCGCCATCGAGCGGCATATACTCGATGAACCGCAGCTCCAGGCCATGCTCCCGGGCGAAGCGTGCCAGCGGAATCACGTCCTCCTCGGTGCTCCCCTTGATTGCGACCGCGTTGACCTTCACGGGGTGAAAACCAGCTTTCTGCGCCGCCAGGATGCCTTCGATCACCTGCTCCACCCCCGGCCGTCGCGTGAGCGCCTGAAATCGCTCCGGATCCAGCGTGTCCAGGCTGACGTTGATCCGCCGCAGCCCGGCGTTCCAGAGCGGGCCTGCCAGAGGCGCCAGCAGAATCCCGTTCGTCGTCAGGCCGATGTCGAGGATGCCGGGGATGAGCGCGAGCTTGGAGACGAGCACATCGATATCGCGCCGGACCAGCGGCTCGCCGCCGGTAAGCCGGATCTTGTCGATGCCCAGAGGCACGACAACTCGCACGAAACGCTCGATCTCTTCAAAACTGAGCAGCTTCGTTCGAGGCAGGAACTCGGGGTTCTCCGGCATGCAGTAAACGCAGCGGATGTTGCACCGGTCGGTGACGCTGATCCGCAGGTTGTTGTGCCCCCTGCCAAACGAATCGATGAGTGAAGTGGCGGACGAGGTCATGGAGCGCTCGCACGGGCTGGAAGGAGCGGACGGTGGCCATCTCGATATTCTACCGCCGGTTCCGGGTCGATTGCACGCTCATCTGGCAGCATCCTCGGCACAGACGGGGAAGTACGCAGCCTCGGTGCCAGCCAGAGCGGTCTCGGCTGTTTCATTCGGGCGAGATTCGTGACCTATTCTGTCCACTAGAGCATGGAAATCCGTCTCGAACTTTGCTCCAGTGACGGAGGCCGGCGGTTTGCGGCCATGGAAGTCAGGCGGCCGCTTGCCTTTGCCGCCACGTCCTCGGGCCCGCGAGAGCTCGGCCTGGAATCGACCTTCAACGAAGCGACGACGCAGGAAGACGACCGAGCCGGTCGCTCCATCCCTCTGCCTGATCTACCGACCAGGAGCCTCAACATGATGTTCAAGAACGTTGCTCCCCTGCGCATCAAGGGAAAAACGCTGCTTCCCATCGTCCAGGGGGGCATGGGGGTGGGCATCTCGGCGCACCGACTGGCAGGCAGTGTCGCGCGCCTGGGCGCCATGGGGACGATCGCCAGCGTGGACCTGCGGCGTCATCATCCGGACCTGATGGAACGCTCGGGACGAGGGCGAGACAAGGCCGTGATCGATGAGGTGAACCTGATCGCACTGGACCGAGAAATCAAGGCGGCGCGGGCCATTGCCGGAGGAAAGGGACTGGTTGCCGTCAACGTGATGCGCACGGTGTCCGAATACGCGGCGTTCGTGCGCCAGTCGTGTGCAAGCGGTGCCGAAGCGATTGTCATGGGAGCCGGGCTGCCCTTCGATCTACCAGACCTCACGGTCGATTACCCGGAAGTCGCCTTGATTCCCATCCTCTCCGACGTTCGAGGCATCAGCATCGTGCTCAAGAAATGGCGCGCAAGAACCGGCTGCCAGACGCCATCGTGATCGAGCATCCGTTCTTCGCCGGCGGCCACCTCGGCGCCACCAGGCTGGAAGACCTGGACGAGCCGCGCTTCGATTTCGAAGCAGTCATTCCCGGAGCGATCGATCTGTTCCGCTCGATGGGTATTGATCCGGGGCGCATACCGCTGATCGCGGCGGGCGGCATCAACAGTCACGAGCGGCTGCGCCATGTGCTTGCGCTCGGGGCGAGTGCCGCGCAGGTCGGCACACCTTTCGCCGTCACCGAGGAGGGCGATGCCCACCCCAACTTCAAGAAGGTGCTTGCCGGAGCGACGGCCGACGACATCGTCACCTTCATGAGTGACGCCGGGCTGCCGGCCCGCGCCGTGTGCACCCCCTGGCTGGCGCGATACCTGAAACGGGCCGACGAACTTCAGCAGCAGGCCGGCGCCGCGCGGCAGTGCGTGATCGGCTCGAACTGCCTGATCGCGTGCGGCTTCCGCGACGGCAACCCGCGCGGGACAGTTCTGCATTGCGGTTCATCTGGCGGCCGCGCTCGCTGGCGACGTCGAGCACGGACTCTTCTTCCGCGGCGCCGAGCCGCTCCCCTTCGGCCCCGCCATCCGGCCCGTCAGAGAGCTGGTCGACTATCTCCTGACGGGCGTCAAGCCGGCGGCCTTCACCCTGAGTCCGCAGGCCCCATCCACCGCGGAGCACGCGGCCATCTCGCCCTCGCTCAACTGACGCCGCGCGCCTGCCCCCTTTCGCGCTGCGCCTGCCCCGATGCCCGGTGTAAGGCCGTTTGATTATCCAGCCGGAGAGATCGGGACCGCAGCGATTTTTCGGCCAGGTGCCGAAGAGGGGTCGCTTTGCGGCCGCTTAGAATTGTGGCCGGGCCGATAAAAGAGGCGGAGGTCGATGCTCCCGCGCGCCGACCTTAATGGCATGCTCCTTTCTGCACCTGAGATTGTGAGAAGCGAAGCAGAAGGACACGTGAAGCAGCCTTGCATACCGTCAAGGAGATCGAGCAGTTGTGGCCGGATCACGGGCAAGCACTGCGTCTGGCAGCGCCGCTGACCGCAGCCGATGAAGCTGACTGGGCCGTCCCATCGTGGACAGATCCGGTCGGGGTCGACCGCCCGTGCCAGGTTGATGTCGCCTGAGTCGACCCGTCTACGCTCTGTCAGGCCACGCGCCGCAACCAGCGCCGACCCTGGACCGCCGTCTGACGAGCTGTCAAGAGTGCGATCGGCCGCAGGAACAGGTTGCTCCACGGCTGTGCTGGGCGCGTCTCCTCCCCCTGCGACAAGTCACGACAGGGACCTGCCGGTCTTCAACCACTAGGTGCAGAGTCGGCTGAAAGACGCCAAGTGGGTGGCAACCGCACGCCCGGGGCTGCAACGCCTGAGCTCGTTCGTGTTGTGTCTCAAGGAATCTCTCTCGGCTTTCCAACCGCGAGGACCAGAGCCGCGGGGCGTTCTTCGAGGCACAGTACCTGCGTTTGGCCATTCTCGATCAAGCATCTCTTCTGAGCACTGCCCTCACGTCGACTTGAACCCGGTGGCCGCGGGCGTTGCCGAGGAGCCCGAGGTAAGCGTCCGCACGGCGATCAAGCGGGACGAGCACGTGCGGGAGCAGGGCCGGGCCGAGGACCTGAAGGCCGCCAAGGCCGGCAGCGTGGCAGGCTCGAATGCAGCGCAAGGGCCGGCTGCGGGCCTGCGGCTGGACCGATCTCCTTGACGCCTTGGACGGAGCAACAGTAGGGCATGCTATTGCATGCCCGGTGCGCGACCGGATCCTGCTCGGGCTGGCGCCCGAGGTGGGAGGCTGCGCCCACCCAAACCACGCCCTCACGCACGCGGCCATGCACTTTTGAACCCCGGTACAGGCGGGCCATCACCCTGGCGACGTATGCGATGCCGCGAAGGGCGGGTCAGGCTGGCGCCCGAGGCTGGGGGCTGCGACTGTGGAACCACGTGCTGGCGCACGTGGCCATCCACCCCCCGTACGTCAACGGCCAGGTCAAGGAACGTGACGCCTTCACGCGGATCGGGAGACCGCTCGGCGCGGCCGGACGGGGGAGGCTTGAGCCCGACGCGGACTCCTTTGTCATCCGGGTCGAACACCTCGGTGGCGTGCCCCGATTTCAGTCCCGCGGAATCGCCACCGGCAGAGCCAGCGCCGCAGGCACCTCGGTGAATGTCGTATCGCGCTGGGCGTCCCGTATGCCGGCCGTGAGCGCGCAGCATAGCACGTTCCCCTGCCGTGAGCAGTTCCTACAGCAGTTTCTACGGTTCCAGATGCAGAACACCGCACCGCCGGAGGGATCGAGATCGCAGCAGATCGAGTAGAAAAGCACGCGCATGAGTCCTCAGGGAACAAGGGGCTGAGGTGCCGCAAGGGGAGATCAAAACCGGTGACGGTTCGTGAGATCCGCGGCCTTTGCACCGTAAACTAACCATGACGGTGCAGCGCCGGCTCCTTGACAATTCGGTCGTTTGAGAGAACCACGCGTGCCGCCAGGGACAGGCGGCGCGCAGGGGCCGAAAGCTGACTCAACCGTGTCCGGGCGATCGTCCGTTGGGCGGGTTGAAAAAATGATCCCGAGCGAAGCCAATTCGGAAACACACTTCAAGTCCATGCAAATCAAGGACTAACGTTGATCGGCTTCGATTCGATGGACCGAAATCGAAGCCAATCGGGCCGGGGCGGACTGGCGGGGCTGGATGGAACAGGGCCGCGCGGGCGGCCAGCGCCCGAGGCTTACTTCTGGCGGGCGAAGGTTACGAGCCTGATGCCCTGTGCGTGAAGTCTTGCGGCCATCGCACAGATGTCTGATCATGGCGCGAGGTCCATGCGACCGCGTCGAGCACCTTGTGAACATCGGGGGGGACCAGATCATGCGATGGACCGGGATCGGCATCCTGTCACTCTCGCTCGTTCCACCGCTCTGTTTGATGGCGGCCGCTCAGGACCGCGAGAACGGATCAGGGCGGGCAGTGCCTGATCCGATAGATCGAGAGCGCGGCGGACGGATCATCGGCTCGGTGAAGGACGCCACCACGAAGAAGCCCATCGCCGGTGCCAAGGTGGTGGCCGAGCCTGTCGAGGAGAACTTATTGATTGGACAAATCCCAACGACGAGGAGCCAGCCCGACGGTGGCCGGTTCATGCTGGACGGGGTTGCGCCGGGGGTCTATAACATGCTGCTCATCGACGTTCCGGAATGCGCCAGGGCCACGGCTGTCGCGATCGAAGGCGTTCGCGTTCGTGCCGGCTGCGATACAAACGCGGACCTCCAGGTGATCGAAGGTCGCCCGCTCCGCGGCGTCGTGCGCGATCGCGATTCGGCCAGGCCGCTGGCCGGAGCGAGCATCATGGCAACCGGGCCGTCGCGCCCGGATTCCGGTCGAGTTGTGCTCGCCACGGAGACGGACGACCAGGGGCAGTTTGAGTTCCACGTCGCTCCGGGCGAGCACGAGATCTCGCTGGCTGACCCGGGCACGAACGCAAGGGTGGCGCGGAGGATCGTCATGGTTGGTGCCCAGGGAGAGGCCAGGCCTGTCCTCCTGCTGCGGAGCGCGCCCGGAAAGGACGAGGGGGGATTGAAAGCAGAGGCATTCATCCCGGCGCCTCCTCCTCCTCCCCCACCGCCGCCGCTTGAGCCGCGATCGGCCCACCCGCCGATCATGCCTCACTTCCCTCCCGGGCCGACAAGAGGAGGCTTGCCCGGTGGCCGTACCCTCACCGGACATGTTCGCGACCCGCAGGGCCATCCGCTGGTCGGGGTCATGGTGGAGGTTGAGCCGACCCGGGGGATCCAGCCCGGTGAGGGATTCCTCGGAATTCCCAAGCCGGCGAGGACCGACTGCAACGGCTTCTTCGTCCTCCGCAAGCTCGGACCGGCCCCGGTCATCCTCACCCTCAGCCGGTCGCGATTCGTGCCGTCGGAGTCACCCGAACCGGTGCCGCCCGACCGCCAGCCGGTTGATCTGACCTACGCGCTGGCGCCTGACCGGTCGGTACCCCGCGATGCCCCGTCGATGGCCGATGAACCGATCGCACCCGATCTGAAGGAGAGATTGACCTTCGTCGATCTCGATCCCGTGGGCACCAGTTTCCTGGCGGATGGGCCGGGCCACCCGGGCCTGGGCAACGATCTCGATCGCCTGCCGCGCGGGGTGCACAAGCTGGGAGGGGCGTACTTCCGGATCGGCGAGCGATTCGTGCAGGTGCAGGGAGAACTTCGCGCGGATCTTCCTCGCACGGTGAAGTCCATACCGGTGCACGCCCACGCCCGACTGGTTCACGTGCTGCACTCCACTGAGCAGGAAGCGCCGAGCGGAAGCTTGCTCGGCGCATACATCATGCGCTATGGCGACGGCACCAGCACCCGCATACCAATCATCTACGGCAAGAACCTCGTGAACTGGTGGAAGTGGGAGTCTCGCCAGGAGGACCCGACCGGCGCCGTGCCCGCCTGGACCGGAACCAACGACTACACCGACACCAGGCACGGACTGAAGGTCCGGCTGTACGCGATCACCTGGACCAACCCACACCCCGAGGCGGAGATCGCCGCGATCGACGTGCTTTCCTCGGCCAAGGAGTGCGACCCGTTCCTGGTGGCCGTGACTCTGGAGCGGTGACGGTCCGCCAGGGGCCTCTGATCCGGCCTTTCAAGCCGCGTGGGGTGCAATCGCGAAGGCTCATCTCGGTGCTGTTGCGAATGGATCACGAGTGTCTTCCCACTTGCCGCCGTTCGCCAGCACGGGGTAAACGGCGGCAGGGAAGCAAAGGCTCTGGTAGATGGTGAATTCACTCCACTGGATGGAGCCCCGGTTATCGATATACCTGCGCTCCCGCGGCAGCGTCCGGACCTCGGGGAGCGACACTCCCCTGCCCGACCCGCCCGGCCCGAACACCAGGATACCCGGCCGGGGGCCCCAGCCCTGCTGCTTGGTGTAGGCCGATTCGCGGTCGTGCGGGTTGTGCACCCGGTTGAAGCCGATCCCGCACATGTAGCATTTACCGAGCGGATTGAGCCCCTGGACGTAGTCCATGAGCTGGCTGGCCGCATCGACATATTTTTGATCTTTGGTCAGCGACCAGTAGAGCAGGCATGGGTAGGCGTACTGCCCCTGCGCCGCGTTGCTGCCCCACCACCGCAGATTCAGCGGCGTACCGACCGGGTAGGCGTTCGCGGCCAGGAATCCCATCTCCCGCTCGGCGGCTGCCTTGATGGCCTCCTTGAACCGGGACACGACATGAGGATCGGTGGGCCGCTTCTTCTCGACGATGTAGGAGAAGAAGAAGGAGGCCAGCCAGCCTCCGCCGGCGAACGATTCGGGCGGGTTGTTGAACGTCCCCGCGTAAGCCTGGGCCGCGTCTGCCAGCTCCTTGACGGTTTGATGGGCGGATTCGTCACCTGTGAGCAAGTATTTCTGCACCGCGAAATAGAGCCGATGGGACGGCCGAGCCGCGTTTCCCGCGGCCGCCATCGCCAGCTCCGCGTGCTTCTGCAACTCCGCGGCGCGCTGCGGCTTGTAGGTCTGGATCAAGCGGGCGAGGTGCATGAACATGCCGGCCGCGAAGGCGGCCGAGCGCCTGTCGAGCACCTCGGTGCCGAACCGCTTCGTCTCGCGATCGTAGGTTGTGAACGGCGAATAGCCCTGCGTCTCGGTGCCCCAGTGGATGGCACCTGAGGGCTCTTGCATGTATTCCCAGAACATCCCGCCCCATTCCGCCTCGTCGAGGATGTCGGGGATGCCGTTCGCCTTCCCCACAATGTTGTACTGGGCGTCGAACCTGTCGGGAATGTTGTACTGGTCGTCGGTGAAGAGCTCTGGAAACGCTTCATAGGTGGTCAGCAGGGTTGCGGTGACGTCCATGTGGTAGGTGCGGCGGTCCGCATCGCCCGCGTCGTGATAGCCGCCATAGGCGATGAACGTGGGCTCGGTCCCCTTCACGACCAGGCGGGCCTCGCCGATCGGCTGGCTGGTCTGGTAGATGGTCGTGTGGCAGGGCTTCATGCGGATGTTCCAGGCATAGGGCTCATGCACCGGGCAGCCGCAACGCTGATGATAGAGAGCGCGGAATGACACGTGGGCCAGCTTGCGCGAGAAGTCTCCGCCGACGCCGAACGGATAGGAACAGCCGTAGCCTGCCACGGCAATACTGTACGGGCCTCCCTCGGGCACGGCCGAGAGGTCAATGCGGTAGACGTGGTCTCCCGACGAGGCATCCTTCCCAATCTCCCGGAGCGTCCCTTGAGCGATGGTCTCGCCACCTGGGAGCCGGAACACGGTATAGTCCGGCAGACGACCGTCGATTGGCTGCGGGCCGCCGTCGCCCAGCCAGATGGCGAAGTTGGCGTAGCGCACCTTCGAAAGTGCCGAGTACGCATTCTGATTGGTCTTGATCGACTCGCAGAAGACCCGGTGATCGTCGAAAACAAAGGTCGTTTCGCCGTGCGGCGTCTGAAGCGTGTACCGATTGCCATTCTGAAGGACCGGCACGTGCAAGTAGATATGATGATCGCAAGCGTCAGCCTCGGTGACGAACTTGTGGATGGCCGTCACAGGCTCGCTATTGAGCTTCCAGGCTGACAGGTCGGCGATGTTCACCTCGTTCGGGTTCACCGTTGTACTCTTGAAACAGGCCACGAGGACGTTGTTCGATGCGGTCCTCACTTCTTCCAGCTTCAGCGCCCCGCTTGCCGGCGCAGAGAAGGCCAAAAGGACGCTGAAGACCATGAGCCATTTCATGAGATGTGTTCCCCTGGTGCCGCCGTTCCACTCGAGCGGCCTACGGTCCGCTCAAACCCGGATGAACCCATTCGTGGCTGCCGTCCGCCCAGGTCTCGCGTTTCCAGATCGGGGCGACCTCTTTCAGCGTGTCGATCAGCCAGCGGCAGGCCTCGAACGCCTCGTTGCGGTGCGGGCAGCTCACGGCGACAACGACGCTGATCTCGCCCAGGTCCAGATGGCCGACGCGATGTACGATTGCCAAGTCGATCACCGGCCAGCGCCGGCGTGCTTCCTCATCCAGCTCGGCCAGCTTCTTCGCGGCCATCTCGGGATAAGCTTCATAATCGAGCGACTGCGTCCGCCGGTCGCCGGTCAGCTCGCGAACCGTGCCCAGAAAGGTGCAGACTGCGCCGGCCCGGTTCGAGCGGACACGCTCGGTGAGCGCCGCGTGATCGATCGGCCCCGTTGTGATCTCGATCATGAAAAGCTCCTCATGCCCCTCCGCCTCCGCTCACCGGCGGGATCAGTGCGACCTCTGCGCCGGGGAGAATGAGCGTGGTATCGCTGGCATACTCCGATTCGACCGCAACCGAAACCCCAGGCGCCAGCGAGGCCAGTTCCGGGTACTGCAACGCCAGGACCAGGCGAAGATCCGCGACGGTCGCCGGCAAGGGGATCTCCAGGTCGATCTCGGCACGGCCGGCCCTTTCCTTGGCCACGGCGAAGAGGCGGACGGTCAAGAGCGGCTTCTCGCGGCGTCTCCAGCGCTCCAGATCCTCCGGGGTGTTCAGCTCGTCGGCCAGTTCCGTAGCGCTCGAGCTCCAGCTCCACCACGCGATCCGGGTGGGTCGTCATGAGGGAATTGATTCCCTCGTGCCGGGGCAACTGGGGAATCTCTCGAGCCAGATCCCAGGGGAGCACGATGGGGTGGGCGCGCCGGACCCCAGCGCGGGGTACGATGATCGCCCCGGGATTCTCACTCCAGCGAGCGAGTAGCTGGCCGACGATCGTGGGCGTGATGCCGGGGCTGTCGCCCGGCGTGAGGACGAGGCCGGCCGGCGGACCATCGCGTGCTAGCCGGTCGATGGCCAGTTCGGCCGATTCACGCATCTCGGCCGGCCGTTTCTGAGGGGTGATCACGAGGGCACCAGCCCGGCTGGCGGCCGCGGCAATGCCCGGTCCATCCGCCGCGTCGACCGGCGGAGTGACCACCAGGACCGGGCTGGCGCCCCCTTGACGCAATGCCTGGATCACGCGGCCGATGAGCGGCTGTCCGCCGAAGGGCAGCAGCATCTTGGATTGCCCCATCCGCCGGCTCTTGCCCGCGGCCGGAACCACGGCGGGAATGCTCGTCGCTGTCATGGCGTGCTCTCAGCTCCAAGGCGACGGGGCCATCATGGGACAAAGGGAGGGATTCTGCAATGATAGCCACGGCATGGGGGACATCGCTGGCTAGACTATTCCTGCCCTGAAGCGGAGATACGGCTCTGAGGAGAGCCCAGGTTGCGGCGCGCGATGAGCTCGGCCACGATGCTCACGGCGATTTCCGGTACGGTCTGCGAGCCGATGTCCATTCCCACCGGTGCGGTGACTCGCGCCAGATCCTCCGCGGCGATACCCGCGTCGCGCAGGTTCTCGAAGATCAGCTTGATCTTCCTCTTGCTGCCGATGAGCCCGACATAGGGTGCCGGGGTCGCCGCCAGGTGATAGAGCGCCTCCTGATCATGCCCGTGGCCGCGCGTGACGATCAGCGCGTAGGTATGCGGTGTGACCTCAAGCTTTGACAGCACCTGCTCGATCGGCCCGACAATGATCTCCTGCGCCCGGGGAAACCGCTCAGGGTTGGCGTACTGCGTCCGGTCGTCGATCACCCAGACGTCGAAGTCGGTCTCAGCCGCCAGCCGGGCCACTGCCTGCCCCACATGCCCGGCGCCGACGATCAGCAGTCGAATGCGCGGCAGCGTGGTCATCCAGGCCACTCCTCCGCGCACCTCCGGCCGAGGACGTTCCTGAAGCGGCAGGACAGACGCGGCCAAGCCGGCCGGAACCGGACCTGGCGGCCAGCTTGCCTGGCAAGCACCTTCGGGCCCAAAAAGGAACCTGCGTCCCGTGGCGAGATTCGCACCGTCGCCAGCGTCCTGGACCCGTTCGGGATTGACGACAACCGCCTCGGTGAACCCTGCTCCTGCTTCCAGCAGCAGATGGAGTGTGCGGAAGTACGGCAGCGGCTCCGCGCCCCGCAGGGCCTCGATGGCCACGACCATCTTGCCCCCGCAGATCAGGCCGTCGGCCCAGGCCTGGTCGTGGTCGAGTACGAAGGATCGCAGGCTGGTTCCCGCAGCACCCACCTGCCGGATGGCGTACTGCTTGACCTCGTTCTCCACGCAACCACCGCCGAGCGTGCCGATCTGTCCCCCTGCCGGGTCGACGATCATGAGGGCGCCGGCCTTCTGGGGCGTCGAGCCCTTGGTCTCCACGACCTGGCAAAACACCAGCTCACGGCCTGCCTGAAGCGAATCGATCAGAGTTCGAAGGACGTCGCGCATGGTGATGGTTCAATGTCTCAGGTGCGGATTGTTGCCCATATTCACGCTATCGCGTCGGTGTGCGGCTGGCAATCCAGCGGCACGCGCACGCCGGAGGAAGGGTCGAACCACGACGCGCGATCGAGTTCGAGATGGACGACGATTTGCTCGCCTTCCCGCAATTCCCGCCCGGACGGAGCGCGCGAGTGGAGGGTCTGTGCGCTGGCCCGCAACGCCAGCAACACGACCAGCCACGACCCCCCTTGGAATTCCACGTGCTTCACCACGGCGGGAAGCGGCAGCGACGGTTCGCGGTGCTCGCCCGCAAGCTTCACGGATTCCGCTCTCACTCCCAGTTCTAGCATCACCGGAACATTACGAGGTAAGTCCTGGCGCTGGAAGTGGATGGATCGCGGCAGCCGGATGGTGTCCACGCCCGGCATGCGGATCTGGACTTCGGACTCCTCGAACACGGCCACGCAGCCGATCCGGTTCATGCCCGGGCTGCCGACGAATGAGGCCACGAACCTGTGTGCCGGGCGTTCGTAAACCGCCTCGGGCGTATCCACCTGGACCAGCTTTCCTTCGTGGACGACGGCGATCCTCTGGCCCAGCCCGAGCGCCTCGCCCTGGTCGTGCGTCACGTGCACGAGGGTTGAACCGAAGCGGTGATGGAGAGCCAGCAACTCTTCCCGGAGCGCAGCGCGGAGCGGATCATCCAGGTTCGAGAACGGCTCGTCGAGCAGCAGGACCCGTGGTGCCCGCACGACCGCGCGGCCCAGGGCCACGCGCTGCCGCTCGCCGCCGGAGAGCCCCGCGGGCCGGCGCGTAGCAGCCGGCCCAGACCCAGCATCTCGGCGACATCGCGCACGCGGCTGCGGCGCTCCGATCGTGCGACGCCCCGCGCCCTCAGCCCGAAGGCCAGGTTTTCCTGGACGTTCAGGTGCGGATAGAGGGCGGGGTTCTGGAACACCATGGCGACGTCGCGGCGATGGGGAGGAACGCCGGCCATGTCGCGGCCGCCGATCCTGAGCGTTCCGGCGTCGGGCGCTTCCAGCCCGGCAATCAGCCGCAGCAGCGTTGTCTTGCCAGATCCGGATGGCCCCAGCACGACCAGCCGCTCCCCCTCGGCGATGTCCAGGCTGATGTCGTTGACGACGGGCGCCCCTGGTGCGAACGCCTTGCTGACCTTGCTCAGCTCGATCCGGGCCACGGGATGTCCTCACTCTGCATCAAGGAATCGAATGGGAGGGACGGGGTCGCCGCCAGCGACTGGGCGTTGTCAGCAATCAGGGGTGTTTCACTCTTGCGCCAGGCCCGGTCACTCGGCCTCCGCGGTCAGATGGTCCCGCCGTTGACGCGCAAGTTCTGTCCGGTGATCCAGCGCGCGTCGTCGCAGATCAGCAGCGCGACGACGTCCGCGATGTCGCGCGGCTGCCCGAGCCGCCCCAGCGCAGCAAGCTGGGCAAAACGCTGCTTGTCCTGCTCTGACTTGCCTTGACCGAACAGCTCCGTGTCCGTCGGGCCCGGTGAGACGACGTTCACCGTGATGCCCCGTGGCCCCAGCTCCTTGGCCAGGATGTGCGACATCTGCTCCACGGCGCCTTTGGTCGCCACGTATGCGCCGTAGGTGGGCAACATCATCGCGGTCGTGGACGAGGAGAAATTGATGATCCGTCCACCTTCGGCCATGCGTCGGGCGGCCTGCTGGCAGGCGAGGAACGTCCCCTTCACGTTCACCGCGAAGATCCGGTCGAACTCCTCTTCGGCGACATCGGCGAGTGGCTTGTTGAACATGATCCCGGCATTGTTGACGAGGATATCGAGCCGGCCGAACTTCTGGATGGTTTCCTCGAACAGTCGCTGCACGTCGGCACGATTCGCCACATCCGCCTGCACGGCAATCGCCCGGCCGCCACTTTTTTCGATGGCGTTTACAGCGTCCCGAGCGGCCGACTCGTTCCCGGCGTAGTTCACGACCACGGCGATACCGTCGCGAGCGAGCCGCTCGGCGATGGCCCGGCCGATGCCCCGGGAAGTGCCCGTGATCAGAGCCACCCTTCCCTCCTGTGTCATCGCGCACCTCCGTCGTCAGTAACGTCCCACGAATGACTTGCCTCCATCGAAAACAAGCATAGAGACTCAGGCAAGGGGTAACCGAACCCGACTCAACGCGAAACGCGAGGCCCTTCCAGTGCCCATGCCCCCAGGCGAGCGGGGGCCGATCGGTACGGAGCATTTTTCTTTTTGTTGCAGTCGATTCATGACCTCGGCATAATCGTGTCCTGTCGATTTGACTTCAGTTCGGTCGGCGTCCTGGAGCCCCTCTCATGCGATGCACTCTCGCGGTGGCGATCTCTGTCGGACTCTGTTCCCTGGGCGTGGAAGCCAGCCGCGCCCAGCAGGATGGGAAAAATGACGGCCGGCCGCGGGAGCCGGCGCCCCATGCCAGGGCCGATGATCCACCCGAACTGGAGATCACTCCCAATACCATCCGGATTCAGGCTCTGGATTCACCCAGGAAAGGAAGCTGGGTCATAATGCCCGGGTTCAGCGAGCTCGGGTCACCGTGCTTCTCGAGCGACGGCAAGTGGATCGCCTTTGACGGATACAAGCAGGGTTTCAACAATTCGGTCGCCGAATCCTGGATTGCCCGCCCTGACGGTCGAGACCTGACGCGGCTGGCGATGGGAGCAACGCCACGCTGGTCTCCCGACGGCAAGCAGTTGCTCTTCGTTCGAGAGAAGGTCAACAACCCGAAGTGGGAAGATGGGATGTTCGTGATCAACAGGGACGGCAGCAACGAACGAAGGATCGGCGTTGGCCGGTGGCCGGACTGGTCTCCAGATGGGAAGCAGGTGGTCTTCTCCGTGGGTGGAGGCGAGACGGGCGGTGCTCGAATCGGATCGACGGTCTTCGTTTCCAGGCTGGACGGAACCGACCGGCGCCAGATTGTCGATGGAGACTGTCCGAGCTGGTCACCGGACGGCAAGAAGATCTCCTTCTGTTTGTGCCTTCCCGAACGGCCTCCGGTGATCTGCGTGCACGATCTTCAGACCCAGCGCGATTTGAGCGTGGGGATTGGTTGGTTCCGGGCCAACTGGACCGCTGACAGCAAGTCCGTGGTCTGTAACGGAGCGATCGATCGACGAGAAGCGATGGTTCGCTACTCCCTTGATGACCCGTGGCAGCCCGTGGAGTTGGGCGCTGAGTACCAGCAGAGCAATTCGCCCTGCTGTTCCCGGGACGGAACGCAGCTCATTTTCATCGCCAAGAAGCCCAAGGCGGGAACGCCTTGAACCGGAGAAAACGATCAAAGTAGGCCCGCCGCGCGCTTGCTCTCGTACCGCATCGTCTGGCGATCTCTCAGGAGGGCCGGCAGCCGGATCCTCGATCGGCTCGATGCGAATGCTGCCGTCGGGGTTGGGGCGGACCCGGATGGTCCCGTTCTGGATCTCCCGGCGGATGAGCTCCTGCACTTCGGGCAGATGAGCACGGGATTCAAGATCACGCCAGTGAGCATCATCGCCCGAGCGCGTCATGGCTCTGTCCAATCGTTGACAGAATCGTCGTTCTCTCCTCCAGTCTATCTCAGGATCGCCCGGTTGTGATGTTCTATTCCCGGAATCTGGCATCGAGTCGATTCCTGGAAATCTTTGATCGGTTCTTCCTCTCCTTGTCGAGGCTCTGCCCTGCTGCCGGGCTCGCTCTGCCTGCGTGCCAGAGCAGGCCCTGGCAAGCCATGACGTCCTCTTCCGTGAATCGGTTGGATCAGGTGGCGCGGGAGCTTCTCTTGTCCAAAGCGGGGGCTTTCCGCAAAATAAGTGCGTCTACGCCCGAGAACCTCCACCCCGCCCTGCTCACCTGACCGAGGACGTGGCTTCATGCAGCGATCCGCCCGCACTCGGCCCGCGATCTGGATGGCCGCCTTGGCCTGTGTCGTGACCGTGGTGAAGGCCGAGCCACCCGCGGAGAGCGCGGACCGAAAGGGTCTGCCCCGGGTCGGCGAGGCCCGGATCGAGACCTTCACGGCCGAGCAACGGGAACACTGGGCCTACCAGCCCTTGAAACGGCCCGAGCCGCCACGGGTCCGGCAGCTCGGCTGGGTCAGGAACCCCATCGACCGGTTCATCCTGGCGGAGCTGGAAAGCGCCGAGCTGCCCCATGCCCCCGAAGCGGATCGGGTTGCCCTGATCCGCCGCCTGACGTTCGACCTGACCGGTTTGCCGCCCCGTCCCGAGGAGGTCGCCGCCTTCCTGGCCGACCGGCGGCCGGGCGCCTACGAAGAGGCGGTGGACCGGCTCCTCGCCAGCCCTCACTACGGCGAGCGGTGGGCGCAGCACTGGCTGGACCTCGCTCATTACGCAGACACGAACGGATTCGAGCTCGACGCCGAGCGGCCCGATGCCTGGCGGTATCGCGACTGGGTGGTCAAGGCGCTCAATGCCGACCTGCCCTACGACCGGTTTGTCTCCTTGCAGATCGCCGGCGACGAGATCGAACCGGGCAGCCACGAGGCTCTGATCGCGACCGGTTTCGGTCGCTGCGGCCCGCGCGAGGTCGTCTCCGGCAACATCATCCCCGAAGTGCGCCGGCAAAGCGAGCTGACCGAGATCACCGGGACTGTCGGCTCGGTCTTCCTGGGTCTGACGATCGCCTGCGCCCGCTGCCACGACCACAAGTTCGACGCCATCCCGACGGCCGACTACTACCGCCTTCAGTCGTTCTTCGCCGCGTCCGAGCTGGTGGATCTGCCGATCGCCACGCAGGCCGAGCAGGCGGCCGTGGAATCGGCCAGAAAGGCCATCGAGGAAAAGACCGCTCCGCTCCGGGCCCGGCTGGCCAAGCTCGAGGCACCGTATCGTCAGCGGCTCGCAGAGACGAAGCATGCCCTGCTCACGGCCGAGGAACGCGCGGTGATGGCGATCCCCGAGAAGGCACGGTCCGCCGCCCAGAAGCGGCTGGTCAAGGGCCTGGAATCGTCACTCCGGGTCACCTGGGAAGAGGTTGCCGCGGCCGTCGCCGCGGTCCCTGCCGACCACGAGCACCGCGAGCGGCTCAAGAGGGCGATCGCCGAGCTCGAGCGTACGCTCCCCCGCCCGCCCGCGGCCGCCATGGCGCTGGTCGATCGCGGCAAGACGGCTCCGGAGACCTTTGTCTTCAAGCGGGGAGATTATCACAACAAGGGGCCGAAAGTGCAGCCGCGGCCGCTGGGCATCGTCCTGGCCAGCCAGCCAGGGCACGCCTTCCGCCCGGACTGGATCGTGCCGACCGCTTCCGCGACGGGTCGGCGCGCGGCGCTGGCGCGGTGGCTCACCAGCGGCACGAACCCGCTGGTTCCGCGGGTGATCGTCAATCGCCTCTGGCAATACCACCTCGGCCGGGGGATCGCGCCGACGTCCAGCGACCTGGGCGTGCGCGGCGAGCTGCCCACGCACCCCGAGCTGCTTGACTGGCTGGCCTCGGAGCTCATCTCCTCCGGCTGGCGGCTCAAGCCCATCCACCGGCTGATCGTCACCTCGGCCACCTATCGCCAGTCGAGCAAGCCGATTGCCCAGCTCACGCAGCACGATCCGGACAACACGCTGCTGGGAAGGATGAACCGGCGGCGGCTCGATGCCGAGGGGATCCGCGATGCGATGCTCGCCGTTTCGGGCAAGCTGAACCTGAAAATGGGCGGGCCCGGCGTGCTGGCCCCGCTGGAGAAGGAAGTGGAGGATCTGATCTTCACCGAGGCCGAGGTCGTGGACATCTGGCCCGTGGATCGCGACCCGAGCGAGCACCTGAGGCGCTCGCTTTACCTGTACCGCAAGCGGAACGTCCGCTATCCACTGCTCGAGTCATTCGATGCGCCGGACAATCAGTTCCCCTGTCCCCGTCGAGAAAACAGCACCCACGCGCTCCAGGCACTGAACCTGCTGAACAGCGAGTTCGCCCTGTCCCTGGCTCGTGCGCTGGCGGACCGGATCCGCCGCGAAGCCCCTGGCGGCCCCGCTGACCAGGTCCGTCGGGCGTACGAGCTCGTCCTCTGCCGCGCGCCGGCACCCGGCGAGCTTGCCCGCGCGGAAGCGTTCCTCGCATCGCAGGGCGAGCTGATCCGGAAGCAGCAGCATGGCAGCGCGACAGACGCGGACCATCGCGCCCTCGACGAATCAGTCAAGGCCCGCGGCGCGCAGGCCCTTGCGGACTTTTCCCTGGCCATGCTCAATTCTAATGAATTCCTGTACGTGCCCTGATCGATTGGCGAGGGGAGCCCATGGCCACCGAAACAGTCGGATCCCCGGTCGACAGCAAGGCGCCCACGCTCGAGCCGATCGGATGAAGGAGCCGAGGATGACCCAGAGGCGACGAGTCCGTGAGCCGCGCCGCACTCAACACTGCCCCGGGCCCTGCTCCACCGCGCCGGCCATCAACCCGCTCAACCGTCGCGAGTTCCTGGCGCGCACGGGCAACGGCTTTGGCCTGGTGGCGCTCTCGGCCTTGCTCCAGGAGCAGACCAGGGCGAACGATCGCGTCACGCCATTGTCGGCTTACCCGCTGGCGGCCAGGCCGGCCCATTTCGCCGCCAGGGCGAAGCGCTGCGTTTTCCTGTTCATGACCGGCGGGCCCAGCCAGGTCGACCTGTTCGATCCCAAGCCGGTGCTGAACCGGCTCGACGGTCAGCCCCTGCCGCCCAGCTTCGGCAAGATTCATAGCCAGTTCCTGGAGAGCAACCCGCTGTGCATGGGCTCGCACCGTAAGTGGGGCAAGTACGGCCAGTCCGGACTGGAGATGTCCGACCTGGTTCCCCACCTGCACCAGCATGCCGATGAGATCGCGCTGGTGCGGTCGTGCGTGGCGGACAGCGTGATCCACGCGCCGGCCATGTATCAAATGCTGACGGGTCGAATCTTCATGGGTCATCCCAGCGTGGGAAGCTGGGTGGTCTATGGACTGGGATCCGAGGCGGAGAACCTGCCTGCCTACGTGGTCATGACGCAGCCGGAAGGAACGCCCGAAGGAGGGCCTCCCTGCTGGGCAGCGGGCTACCTCCCCGCGCATTACCAGGGAACCCTGTTCCGCAGCGGACCGGCGCCGATCGTGAATCTCCGTCCGCCGGACGAGTTCTCCCAGGCGCGCCAGCGTCATCTCCTGGACCTGGTCCGTGCCATGAACGAGCAGGACCTGGACCCGGGCGACACCGAGCTTTCCGCGCGGATCGCATCTTACGAACTGGCCTTCCGGATGCAGAGCGCAGCACCCGAGGCGGTGGACCTCGCGAGCGAGTCGGTGCGGACCAGGGCCATGTACGGGCTGGATGACCCGCGGACCGCCGAGTTCGGCACGCGCTGCTTGCTGGCCCGGCGCCTGGTGGAGCGAGGCGTGCGGTTCGTGCAGCTTTACTCCGGCGGTGGCCCGGTGGCGATGCAGTGGGACGCCCATGACGACATTGACGCCAACCACGAGAAGATGTGCGGGCTGACCGACAAGCCCGTGGCCGCTCTCTTGACGGACCTCAAGCGAACGGGGCTTCTGGAGGAAACCCTGGTAGTCTGGGGCGGCGAATTTGGCCGCACGCCGGTCCGCCAGGGAGGCGGCCGGGGCCGCGACCACAACGCCACGGGGTTCACCATGTGGATGGCCGGCGGTGGCGTCGCGGGGGGAACCGTCGTGGGCGCGACCGACGAGATCGGGCTCAACGCCGTCGCCGATCGGGCTCACGTCAACGATATTCACGCCACGATCCTGCACCTGATGGGCCTGGATCACAAGCGGCTGACGTTCCTGCACAGCGGCCGCGACGAGCGCCTGACCGACGTCGCGGGCCGCGTGCTCACCTCGCTCCTGGGGTGAACCGCCGGTGCATCCGCGGTTCGGTTCACTTCGGCTCGGTGAAGGTGTCGGCGGGGACCTTGTCCAGGACCTTGAAGTCGGTGATCTCGGCTTCCATGAACTTCTCGCCGTCGCGCTTCATGGAGAGCTTCGTGGCCCTCATGATGCCGTCCATGACCTTGAAGTCGCTGAAAGTGGTGTCCTGCACGTACTCTTCGCCCATCCAGCCGGCGACCTTCGCGACCATGCGAACGGGCAGGCCGCTCTCCTTGTCGAAGGACAGGGTGAAGTCCTTGCCATCCGGTCCCGTGACCTTGAGCACCGCCGCCGGCTTGTCGCCCACTTTTTCGTCCGGCGCAGCGGTCACCTTGAAGTCTTTCGACTTCAGCGGCACGATCGTCGCCGGAGCGACGCTCAGGTAGATGGTGCGCTTCTCGTTCTTGACCGCATCTTCATCCATGTCCATGTTCTGTTCGCCAAACCTGCGCCAGCCCTTGTCCCCGTTGAGCACGACCAGGCCCTTGAACTTGTTGCCGTTGAACTCGCCCTCGAAGACCGCGTTGTAGTGGTTGAGCCCCTCGACGGTGGACTGGGTGCTGACCTCGTTCTCGTTGCCCTCGATCGTCAGCTTGCCCTTGGTCTTCCATGAAAGGGCGGTTGCCTTGCTGAGCTTCTCCTCACCCCCCAGGGCCTTGATGGCCTTGTCGAGGACCTGGTTTACCTGGGCATCGTCGCCTCGTCCGGGAACGGACGCCAGCCCGACAAACACCGCAACGGCGGCTGCAATGCATAATGCTTTCATGGTTGAGCGATGTCCCTTCGATGTGTGGATTCCGAGTAAAACCGTCGGCACGGCAGAGTTCGATGCGCTCGATCAGCGGCCCCGGCCACTTCGCAGCCACGCCTCGCAGAGGAACAGAGCGAGCATGGACTTGGCGTCCTTGATCCGGCCGTCGTGCGCCATGGCGAGCGCATCGTACCAGGGAAGAATCACCGTCTCCAGCCTCTCGTCCGGCTGGTGGTCGGTGGGGCCAGCTTGTAGCTGCTCGCACACGAACAGGTACATCCGCTCGGTCATGACGCCGGGAGAGACGTACCAGTCGCGCAGATATGTAAGGCCGCCTGCGCGAAAGCCGGTCTCCTCGGCCAGCTCGCGGTGCGCGGTCTGCTCGGGCGTCTCGCCCTCATCGATCGTGCCGGCGGGCACTTCGAGGAGAGTCGCCCCCACGGCGTAGCGATGGTTCTTCACCAGGCAGACGTGATCCCGGTCGACCAGGGGCACCAGGGCAACGGCACCGCGGTGGACGACCACCTCGCGCTCGGCCAGGCTGCCGTCGGCGAGGACCACCGACTGCAAGGCCAGATCGATCTTCGATCCCCGGAACACGATCCGCCGCACGGGCTGGGACGGGGTCGGGTCCACCAGAGTCATGCTCCTGGGTTGCCGGCCGGCGCGGGCCGCCGGGGATCGCGGATGGTGAGGACCGGGCAGTTCGCCT
Organism: uncultured Planctomycetaceae bacterium; assembly: GCA_963833985.1. Classification (GTDB taxonomy): domain Bacteria; phylum Planctomycetota; class Planctomycetia; order Isosphaerales; family Isosphaeraceae; genus Aquisphaera. The sequence goes on along the minus strand of CAWIAD010000001.1, from coordinate 725,829 downwards.
CCCGGACAATCCGCTCGGCGACCGAGCCAAGCAGGACGTGGCTGAGGCCCGTGCGGCCGTGCGTGGCGATGACGATCATGTCGATCTGCTGTTCCTGGGCGTAATCGACGATCGCCTCGACAGGGCTTCCCCAGCGCACGGCCGTGAGAATGCTGCGGGGGGTGCCCCAGGACGGCTGGATGAACGTCTCGAGTGTGTCCCGGCGCGGTCCTCGTTCTCCTTGTAGAACTGCGGGGGCATCACCGGCATGAGTAACGGATCAGGCCCGGCGGGAATGATCTCGGAGAGGACGTTCACGAGATGGAGCTGCCGCCGAGGCGCTGAGCCAGCGAGCAGGCGAAGCGGACAGCCCGCTGCGAGTGAGCGCTGAAGTCGGTCGGGGCGAGCAGCCGCTGGATCTCGATCACGCGAGGGATCTCCTCAGGCAAGCAGCCGCTAGCGCTCTTCACGGACCAGGCGAGCGAATCGCTGGCGGAGGTCGCGGGTGATCGATCCGGGCCGGCCCGAACCCAGCACCCGGCCATCGCATTCCACCACCGGAATCAACTCGGCCGCCGTGCCGGTCAAGAAACACTCGTCGGCCGTGTAAACGTCAAGACGGTCCATCGTGCGTTCCACCACGGTGTGGCCGGCAAGCCGCGCCAGCTCGATCACGGCGTTCCGCGTGATCCCTTCCAGGATGCCCGAATCGATCGAGGGCGTGTGGATCACGCCGCGTTTCACGATGAAGATGTTGTCGCCGGTGCACTCGGCGACCTCGCCCTTCGTGTTCAGCATGAGGGCTTCCAGGCAGCCGGAGTTGGTCGCCTCGATCTTGCCCATGATGTTATTCAGATAGTTGAGCGACTTGATTCGCGGGTTCAGGGCGTTGGGGTGATTCCGCGTCGTGCCGGCCGTGATGATCTTCAAACCGTGATCGTACAGCTCCTCGGGATAGAGGCTGATCTGGTCGGTGATGATGATCACCTGGGGATCAGTGGTCTTCCTCGGGTCGAGGCCCAATCCCCCCGCGCCGCGCGTGATGATGACCCGGATGTAGGCGTCGGACAGGGAGTTGGCGCTGAGCGTGTCCACGATTGCCCGGGACATCTCATCACGGGCCATGGGAATTTGCAGGAAGATTGCCGCCGCCGAATCGTAGAGCCGATCGACGTGCTGCTGGAGCCGGAAAACCCTGCCGGAGTACGCCCGGATGCCCTCGAACACTCCGTCGCCGTAGAGCAGTCCGTGATCGAAGACGCTCACCTTGGCGTCCTGCTTGGCGTAGAGTTTCCCGCTGATGTAGACCTTGGTGCTCATCGGCCGCCCTCCAGCCATGACGCACAGCCGATGCCGCGGCCCCGCGCTGGCCAGACGTCCTCACAGCAGCGCGGGTGCCCACTCCTCGATTCGCCCCTCGGCGAGCCGAACGACCCGGTCGGCCTGCTGGGCTATGTGCTGATCATGCGTAACGAGTATCATAGTGAGCTGGCGCTCGCGGTTCAAGTCGCGCAGCAGTTCCAGCACGCCCTGGCCGCTGGCGGCGTCCAGGTTGCCCGTCGGCTCGTCCGCCAGCAGGATCGTCGGCCGGCCCGCCAGCGCCCGGGCGATCGCGGCACGCTGCATCTCGCCGCCGGAAAGCTCCGCGGGAAGATGGTCGAGCCGGTGCCCCAGACCCACCCGGTGCAATAGATCGGTCGCCTCGCGGCGGATCCGCCGGCGTTCCTTCCAGTACGACCAGAGGCCCTGGCGGATGAGCTCCGGCATCATCACGTTTTCGAGCGCCGTCAGCTCGGGAAGCAGATGGTAGAACTGGAAGATGAAGCCGAATAGCCGGTTCCGCATCAGGTCACGGTGCCGCTCCGGGCGGTTGTCGATCCGCTTCCCGTCCACCTCGACGGTGCCGCCATCAGGAGCGTCGAGCAGACCCAGGATGTGCAGCAGCGTGCTCTTCCCGGAGCCGCTGGCACCCACCACCGCGACCAGCTCGCCCTGCTCGGCCGAAACGTCCACGCCCCGCAGGACCGGAACCTCGTTCCGCCCCTTCCAGTAGCTCTTGTGCAACTCGACCGCCGCGATATGACTGGCCATCGTCCCCGCCTTCCCTGCAAGAACCGAAGTGCTCTGCCCGACAGACTCCTCTTGCCGAGCCGCCCGTCACTCGAACCGCAAGGCCTTCACGGGGTGCAGCCGGGCCGCGCGCTGGGCCGGCCAGACGCTGGCCAGCACGGCGATCAGGAGCGCACCGCAGACGATTCCGATCAGCGTGTGAGGGTCCACGAGCGTGGGGATCTTGTCGAAATAGTAGATCGAGTCGTCAAAGACCTTGCGTCCCATGACCCAGCTCAATCCGCGTTCGATGGGGTTGATGTACCGGACGAAGAGCAGGCCGCCAATCATGCCCACGCCGCTCCCCACCGCGCCTAAGAGCAGGCCGTAGCCCAGGAAGATCCCCCGGATGCCGCTGGTGGAGGCCCCCAGCGCCTTCATCACGCCGATGTCGCGCGTCTTCTCGACCACGATCATCGAGAAGATCGCCAGGATGCCGAACCCCGCGACCGCGATGATCATGAACAGCAGGATGTTGAGGATGCTCTGCTCGATGGCCACCGCACCCAGCAAGGGACCCTGCTTCTGCTCCCAGGTCCAGACCTTGAAGAACATCGGCCGCAGCCGGTCCAGCCCCAGTTGCAGGCGGTCGGCAAGCTGGTCCAGGTCGGTTCCCGCCTTCGCCTTGATCTGGATCTGGTTCACCGCCCCCCGGAGATCACGTGACTTCTGAAGCTGCTCGAGCGGCACGTAGACGTGCATCGAATCGTACTCGCTCATGCCGCTCTTGAAGAAGCCGACGACCGAGAACTCGTCGAACCCGGCCTCGGGCTTCCGCCCGGACTTGGGGAATGCCAGGCTGATCTTGGTGCCCAGGTGAGCCAGATAGACGTCATCGTGGCCTTTACCCGGGTGCCAGGTTCCCAGCGCGTAGCCGATGATCGCCCCCTGGTCGGGGACCTGCTCGCGCTTCTGCGCTTCCAGATGCTCCCTCATGGCCTTGGTGAATTCGTCCGCGGGCTCGCCTTCCAGCTCCTTGAGGCGACTCCCGGCCGGCGAGCTATCCTTGAGCGCTTCGGCCACCTGGAACGACGGCTCAACCTTCTGCCCCGTCTCGTCGAAGAGGAACTCGGCGAAGTCGCCGGTGAGTGCGCGCTGGCGGGGATCCACGCCGATGATCTGCACCGTGCGCGTCATGGAACCGCCGCCGACGCGGTACTTGAGAATGCCGGGGGTTTCCATGGTGGGAGCCATGGCCAGCACGTCGTCGCCGCCGGCCTCACGCACCCGGGCCATCACCTCCTCGAAATGGTCGAAGCCGTCCATCGAGGCCGACTCCACCACCATGTCGGCCAGGACGCCGTGCAGCCGGTCCCGCATCTTGTCCGAGAACCCGGCCATCACCGAGTTGACCACGATCATCGTGGCCACGCCGAGCATCACGCTGATCACACTGGCCAGCGCGATGTAGCGGGTGGCGCAGATACGCGCCAGCAAAGCAGGTACTTGTACACCTCGACCACTCCTTCCCTGGTCTGGTCCCGTCGGGTCGATTCTCAACCCGAATCTTCCGGATTCGCGCTGCCGGCCGCCTGCGGACGCATGAGCGGAAACAGGATCACGTCGCGGATGCTGGGACGGTTCAGAAGCAGCATGCAGAGTCGGTCGACACCGACGCCCAGTCCGCCGGCCGGAGGCATCGCATGCTTGAGCGCTCGCACGAAGTCGTCGTCCATCCGGGCCATCGACTCGTCCGCGGGCAGTCCCGCGAGCTGGCTGCGGAAGAGCTGCTCTTGCAGCAGGGGGTCGTTCAGTTCCGTGTAGGCGTTGGCCAGCTCCATGCCGTCGATGAACAGCTCGAACCGCTCGGCCACCGCCGGGTTGGCGGGCTTCCGCTTGGTCAACGGGCAGATCGCCGCGGGATAGTCGATGACGAACACCGGCCCGCTCAGCCGCTCCTCGACCACTTCCTCGAACAGTTCGCTGGCCACGACATCGCGATCCTTGCCCGCCGTGGCCAGCCCCTGCGCCTCGGCCCGAGACTTGATGGAGCCGAACTCCGCCGGGTCCACGCCGGCGTGCTCGGCCAGCAGTTCGGCATAGGTCCGCCGGGGCCACGGCGGCGTGAAGTCGATCGTTTTTTCACCCCAGGGACGCTGGAAACCGCCCCCCAGCGCGTCGATTGCGCCGCAGACGAGGGCCTCGGTCAGGTCCATCATCGCGTGATAGTCGCCGTACGACTGGTACGCCTCGAGCATGGTGAATTCGGGATTGTGCTTGGGGCTGATCCCTTCATTACGATAAACCCGGCCGATCTCGAAGACCCGCTCCATGCCCCCGACCAGGAGCCGCTTGAGATACAGCTCCGGCGCAATCCGCAGGAACAGATCAATATCCAGCGTGTTGTGGTGCGTGACGAAGGGCCGGGCGGCCGCGCCGCCGGCGATCGCCTGCATCGTGGGCGTCTCGACTTCGATGAAACCCCGTTCCGCCATGATCTTGCGGAATGCCGTGATGATCCGTGAGCGGCCCAGGAAGGTCTCCAGCGATTCGGGATTGGTGAACAGGTCGACGTACCGCCGCCGATAGCGCTGCTCCAGGTCGGTCAGCCCGTGCCATTTCTCGGGGGGTGGAAGCAGGCTCTTGGCAAGAAACGTCAGCTCGGTGGCGAAGATGGTCAGCTCACCGGTCCTGGTGTATCCCAGCGTGCCGTACACGCCGATCAGGTCGCCCAGGTCCAGCAGCTCGGCCAGGCTCCAGCCCGCGTCGCCAACCTGCTTCTTGCCGATGAAGACCTGGATGCTTTCGGTCCAGTCGCGGAGGTCGACGAAGACCACCTTGCCCTGCCCGCGCTTGAGCACGATGCGCCCGGCCACGCGCACGGCGGGGCCGGTCTCGGCTGGCTCGCCCTCGCCCGCCTTCGGCACGGGCAGCGCGCGTGCCGAGGCGATCGCCTGATGGCCGTCGAACCGCTGACCCCAGGGGTCGAGCCCGAGCGCCGCGATTCGCCGCATCTTGTCCAGACGAACGGCTTCCAGGCTCTCCCGCGGCTCGTCCGCCATCACCCCGCCTTGCTCGATCAAACCATTTGAGAAACGACGACTTGAGGCAAATTGTAGTGATCCGGCGATCCCGGTCAACGGCAACCGGCCGGCGATTCGCCAGGCCAGGGAATGCACGACGCCCGCGCAGCCCGTCTCGACGCAGCCGCGCGAGCCGCGTCCGGGGGCCCACACGCTCGCCCGCATTCCGGCAGCCCATGATTTCAGGGCAAACTGTCGTTAAGATCGAGGCGCACACGTAGCCTGACCCGATTCTCCTTCTCGAAGAGGCAAGCCATGAGATGGATCGGTTGGATCGCCACAACGCTCGCCGCCCTGACGTTCGGACAGCAGACCGGGAACGATAACGTGTACACCCTGGCCAACGGGACTCCCTGCCCGCCCCAGGGGAGTAACCCCAACCCGGAACTGATTGCCCTGGACCTTCAGAAGAACAGGCCGACCGGCCCGGCGGCCGGCGATATTGACCCGGACGTGACCCTGGCGGCCATCCTCGCTCCGGGCAACGACATGGGCCGGTTCGACGCCACCAAGGGGGCGACGATCGAGGGCATCGTCATCCGCGTGAAGTCGGGATCGGCCGAGAGCTGCAACTGCAAGGCGACCGATCCCATCGACGAGGACACCCATATCGAGGTCGCGCTCTCCGCGGATGCACCCCCGAACCAGCGTGTCGTCATGGAGATCACCCCGCGGCTCCGCAAGCAGATGGCGTCCATGGGCGTGGACTGGTCCACAAAGGCGCTCCAGGGCCAGGACAGCGCCAATGGAATTGTGGGGACGTGGGTCCGGATCACGGGCTGGCTATTCTTTGATTCCATTCATGTGAATATCTCCGAGAACACCAACCCCGGTGGTGCGCACAACGTGCGGGCAACCGCCTGGGAGATCCATCCCATCACCGCCCTGGAAGTCCTGAGCAGCGCCCCGGCGGGTGCCCATGAATTGCACCCCAGCTTGCTGGCCCAGCTCCAGAAGGCTCAGGCGAAAGCGGTGGCCCGGTCTCCCCTGCTCCGCGAGGAGATCGCGCGCGGAACAGCTCGATCCTTGGCAAATTCCCCGCGGAGACGGTGCGCGAGGCCGAGGAAGAGGCCCTGGAACCGACAAAACCCGAGCAGATCCGCAAGTCCAAGCTTGTTAAACCCACGACGCCGTGATGAATGAATCGCACTGGAAGCTAAATAGATCCTCGCCTCTTGGAATGTGGGCCAGCCGCCCTCGGCTGGCTCAGGACGGCCGAGGGCGGCCGTTCCACACTTTCCCTCTTACGGGGAGCTAATTAGGTGGAACGCTGTCGCGGTATCGACGTTGCCAGGCCAACTCCTGTCCATTTTCGAATGGTGGGATCGCGTGACCTTTTCCCTCCTCGTGCGGAGTCTCTTCATGCCCAGATACCTTCTGTTGCGGTCAGGGCTCTTGGTTGCCGCCCTGCTCTTGACGATCTGCTGCGACGCACGCGCCCAGAAGCCAGCACCGGTGGAGAACGTCTCGACGTTGCCGCATCGATCGCCGCGCGAGGAGCAGAAGGCCCTTCACGTACCGCCTGGATTCGAGATCCAGCTTGTGGCCGCCGAGCCGGAGATCCAGAAGCCGCTCAACCTGGCCTTCGACGACCGCGGCCGGCTCTGGGTCACCGATACGGTCGAATACCCCTATCCGGCAGAGCCGGGCAAGCGGCCTCGTGACACGGTCAAGATCCTCTCCGACTTCGCGCCGGATGGCAGGGCCCGCTCGGTCAAGACCTTCGCCGACGGACTGAACATCCCCATCGGCTTGCTTCCCCTTCCCTCCGCCTCGGCTGCCCTGGTGCACAGCATCCCGGACATCTTCCTCGTCCGCGACACCGATGGTGACGGCCAGGCCGATGCGCGCGATGTGGTGTACGGCGTTTTCGGCCACAGGGACACGCACGGTATGACCAACGCCTTTACCTGGGGTTTCGACGGCTGGGTCTACGCGTGCCACGGATATGCCAATGACTCGACGGTTGCGGGCAAGGACAAACGCCCCATCACGATGAACTCGGGGAACACCTACCGGATGCAGCCCGACGGCTCGCACGCCGAATACTTCAGCCACGGCCAGGTGAACCCGTTCGGGCTCTGCTTCGATCCGCTCGGGAACCTCTACTCGTGCGACTGCCACAGCAGGCCGGTCTACCAATTGCTGCGAGGCGCCTGGTATCCCAGCTTTGGCAAGCCCGACGACGGCCTGGGCTTCGGGCCCGAGATGGTGAACTACGACCATGGCTCGACCGGGATCGCGGGCATTTCTTACTACGCGGCCGACCAGTTTCCCGAGCCGTATCGCGACACGATCTTCGTGGGCAACGTCGTCACCAACCGTATCAATCACGACCGGATCACCTGGCACGGCTCGACACCTCGGGGAACCGAGCAGCCCGATTTCGTCTGGAGCGAGGACAACTGGTTCCGGCCCGTCGACATCGAGCTCGGGCCCGACGGAGCACTCTATGTCGCCGATTTCTACAACCGGATCATCGGCCACTACGAGGTCCCCCTGACTCACCCCGGCCGCGACCGCACCAGCGGGCGGATCTGGCGGATCGTCTACCGGGGCAAGGACACGGCTCCGCCGCCGGTTCCGGGCCGCACCGATCGGACCAGGAGCACGCTTGCCGAACTGGTCGACGACCTGAACCATCCCAACCTGGCCGTGCGCATCTCGGCCTCGAACCAGCTTGCGGCACGAGGCGGCCCGGAGGTGGCAGCGGCGCTTCGCAATGTCCCCGGAGCATCAGCCGGGCCTTTTTCCAGGGTTCATGCGCTCTGGGTGCTGCACCGGCTGGGACAACTTGATGAGAAGCTCCTCGCCGACTGTGCCCGCAAGCATGCTGATCGCATGACACTGGTGCATGTGATGAACATCCTCGGCCAGCGCCCCACCCTGTCCGGCACACTGCACGAACTGGCGCTCGAGGCTCTGGCGCACGAGGACCCGTTCGTTCGCCGTGCCGCGGCCGCGGCGCTGGGCGCCCACCCGCAACCGGAAAACATCCGCCCCTTGCTGTTGCTCAGGCACGAGTCCTTGGGCGATGACACCCAGCTCATCCACGTCGTGCGGATGGCCCTGCGCGATCAGCTCACGACACCCGCGGGATGGGCGAAGCTCGCCCATCTCGACCTGAGCGACCGGGACCGCGCGTGCCTGGCCGACGTATCCACCGGAGTGAGTTCGCATGCTGCCGCCGACTATCTGCTGTCGTATCTCGAAGCGCAATCCGAACCTGGGAGGGAGGACCTGCAACGTTTCGTGCATCACATCGCCCGATACGCCGGCAAGAAAGCCATATCCCGGCTGAAGCGGCTCGTCGAGACCGCCGACCACCGCCCCGCCGATCGCCTTGCCCTGTACCGCACGATCCAGCAGGGCTCCCAGGAACGTGGCGAACCGCTTGATGCGGAGATCCGCGCCGCCGGCAGCCGTCTCTGCCAGCAGCTCCTGTCGTCGCGTGATGACGAGGAGCTGGCGCTGGGGATCGAGTCCATCCGCGACTTTCAGCTCAAAGAGCTGGTCCCCGCCCTGAAACAGCTCGCCGGCCGTGAGAGTGCTCCCGAGACCCGGCGCAACGAGGCGCTGGCCGCCGTGGCGGCCGTTGATCCGGCGGCCGGTGTCGCCTGGCTCGGCGGGCTGCTGGGCGACAGCGCGCTCGCGATGGGCCTGCGCGAGAGGGCCGCGATCACGCTGGCGAACCTGGAACGGCCCGAGGCGCTGGACGCCATCCTCGCGGCCTTGCCCTCCACCCCCGAGCGGCTCCAGTCCACAATGGCCGCGGCGCTGGCCAGGCGCCGTGCCGGCGCCGAGGCGCTGCTCGGGGCGATCGAATCCGGTAAGGGATCTCCACGCCTGCTTCAGGAACGGCGCGTGGTCATCGGCCTCGAGAATGCCGGCATCGCCCGCCTCTCCGATCGGCTTGCGGCGTTGCTGAAGGGTCTGCCGCCCGCTGACCAGAAGGTCAAGGAGCTCATGGGCGAGCGCAGAGCGGCTTACCTGAGGGATGCTCGCGATCCCGCCCGCGGCGCCCGGGTCTTCGAGAAAAACTGCGCCATCTGCCACCAGCTTGAAGGCAAGGGCGCCCGGGTCGGTCCCCAGCTCGACGGGATCGGCAGCCGAGGCCTGGATCGCCTGCTGGAGGACATCCTCGACCCCAATCGCAACGTCGATCAGAGCTTCCGCGTGACCAGCCTGGCCCTTCAGAGCGGCCAGGTCGTCTCGGGCCTGCTGCTGCGAGAGGAGGGCCAGGTGCTCGTACTCGCCGATGCTCAGGGGAAGGAACTGCGGGTACCCAGAGCATCCGTGGAAGAGCGATCCACGGCCCAGATCTCACCCATGCCGGCCAATATGGCCGACCAGATTCCGGTGCCGGAGCTCAACGATCTGCTCAGCTTCCTGCTCAAGCACCGTGACGAGCGGGTGCCCCAATAGGCTGGTTCTTCCTGTCCGGACGGACCCGGCGCAAGCCCCCATGACGGGTTTCATCCAGCGTCGACGAGGGTAGGCAGGACGTAAGGGCCCTTGGGAATCACGGCGATCGTGGCGCCCGGGCCGTATTCCGCCAGCGATTCATCGAGGGCCTTTTCCACACTCGGGGCATGCTCCACGAAGCACTGGCCGAGAACCTCGGGCGAGAGCCCGTCCGTGACAATCTTCACCCGGGCCTTGCGGCGCACCTTGGCCAGCTCTTGCACCTGCCACTGGTCCATGACGAAGTAGTCGCGGTCCAGGATGCGCTCGACGAAGAACTCGAGGGAGGGGATCTCGCGGAAGATTGACTGGAGCTCGGGGCTGCCGATCCCTTCGGACAGGCTGGCGGCCATGATGATCGTCCCGCCCTCCTTGACGATTGGCAGGCATCCGGCCAAACCCTTGACGGACTGGTAGAACGTGGTGTCCAGCGGGTAGCCGGCGGAGCTGGTGACCACGATATCGACCGGACGGGTGATCGGCGCACGGACGACTCCCTCGACGAACCGGACCGCGGCCATGAACGCGCGCTCCATGTCGCCGGCCGCCACGGAGGTGATTCTCCGATGGCTGTCGATCGTCACATTCACGATGAAATCGCAGCCGGCCATGCGTGCGATCCGGGTATTCTCCTCGTGCACCGGGTTGCCCTCCAGGATGCCGCATTCCGCCCGCGGATGCGCCAGCAACTCGGGACTGTGCCAGCGTTGGACTGTCTCGATCGACGCGATGCCGGGGCAGATGAGCTTGCGGCCCCCCGAATAGCCGGCCATGAGATGGGGCTCGACCAGCCCCGTGGCGATCTTCAGATCGGCCTGGAGATACCGCGAGTCAATCCATGCCGGAATCCCGCGCGGGGTGCTGCCGATGAGCGTGTGCTCCTCGAGCTGCGTGCCGTGATGGTCCTGCACGCGATAGCCCGAGGCGATCTCCGCACCGAGCATCTCTCTCTTCTCGGCCAGCGTGCTCGGCCTGTGCAACCCGGTCGCGACCAAAATCAGCACCTGTTCGCGCACGATCCCGGCTTCATGCAAAACCCGGAGCATGGGAGTGAGGATCGTCTGGTTTGGCACGGGCCGTGTGATGTCGCAAATGAGGATGCATACGCTTTGCCGAGCCTTCGCCAGCCCGCGCAGGGGTGGGGCGTCGATCGGCTGCTCGAGCGCCCGGGCCACGGCCTTCTCGGGATGATCCAGGGGAGAGACGTCGCGGATGGTCAGCGGCCCGACCAGCCGCTCCGCCGGGAGCTCCACGTTCATTCCCGTACGTCCGTAGTCGAGCGTCAGCTTGATCGTTTTCATGATCAGTTATGAATCCCTGGCCGGAGAGGCGTCAAGAGACTGGCGGATTGGTTCACCAATGGATGGAGACCTCTCAATATACTCCGTCGGCCCGGGCTTGCCATGCCCGAGCCCCTTCCTCCTTGCTGGTGTGAAGCGGGACGCGGCACAGCCCTGGTGCTCCCGCGCAGAGCGTGCACCCTGCGCTCTTGCCCTCACGGCTGCCCCGGGTGCTGTCGATCCCGGGACTCGGCACGGTTTTCGCTCAAAATGGCTGCTTGCCTCGCGTTCGCTCATGGACCTGGTCCAGGGACGAATCCGGGCACCGGCAGCGAGCGGACGAGCGATCTTGAAGCGAGCGTACCACGGGAGCGGGCTTCCGTCCCGAGACGACCAGGTCGGCAGCAACGGAGTTTTCCACGATGAACGAGAACAGCCCGAAACCCACTCGCCGCGACTTTCTCCAGACGGGGGCGGCCGCCGTGACGGCCGGGTCGCTGATGGGTGCAGCGAAGGGGGATGAGAAGAATGATGCCGGTATCCCGTTACGGCCGCTGGGCCGCACCGGGCTGAAGGTCACGATGATCGCCCTTGGCGGGCACCACAGCACGAAGCACGAGGACGAGAGCGAGAGCATCCGGTTGATACAGCGCGCCGTGGACGAGGGCATCCACTTCATGGACAACTGCTGGGACTACCATGATGGCATCGCCGAGGAGCGGATGGGCAAGGCCCTTGCCGAGAACGGCCGGCGCGACAAGGTCTTCCTCATGACCAAGGTCTGCGGCCGCACGGCCCGGGAAGCCCAGTCGAACCTGGAGGACAGCCTGCGCCGGCTGAGGACTGATCATATCGACCTCTGGCAGTTCCACGAGATCGTCTACGACAACGACCCGGACTGGATCTTCGCCGAGAACGGGGCCATCCATACAGGCCTCCGGGCGCTCAAGGAGGGCAAGGTCCGCTTCCTGGGGTTCACGGGCCACAAGGACCCGTCGATCCACCTGAAGATGCTCGGCAAGCCCTACGACTGGACCAGCGTGCAGATGCCGCTGAACGTGATGGACGCTCACTTCCGCAGCTTCCAGCATCGCGTCCTCCCCGAGCTGGTGAACCGGGGGATCGCGCCCATCGGCATGAAGAGCCTGGGCGGCGCCGGCAAGATCGTCAGCGAGGCCGGGATTCCGGTGGAGGATGCCTTGCGCTATGCGCTGTCGCTGCCCATCGCCACCCTTGTCTCGGGGATCGACTCGGAGCGCGTTCTCGAGCAGAACCTGAAGGTCGTCCGCGAATTCCGGCCGGTCTCCCAGGAGGAGAAGGAGCGCATCGAGTCGGCCTCATTGAGCCTCGCCGGCGACGGCCGGTTCGAGCTCCTCAAGAGCTCGAAACACTATGACGGACCCGTGCATCGCAAGCAGCACGGTTTCGACACGGACATGAAGGCCGTCTGACGTGCGGGCGTGGAACCCGTCGCACGAGGAAATGGACCCACCCGCAAGTACCAAGGTGTTTTCCAGTTTGCAGGGGGGTACCATCAGGCCAGATCGCCGGTCTTCCCGTTGCGACGTTTCCCGAACTGCTGGAGGAGCGAACGATGACGCAACCGACCCCGAGCCTTGATCGACGCACATTTCTCCAGGCCGGCGCGGCTGGTCTGGCCGTGGCGTCGCTGGCGGTTCCGGCGCACGCTGCGCAGGACCGGAGCCCCGGCGGTATACCCCTCCGCCCGCTGGGGCGGACGAACGAGAAGGTGACAATGATGGGCCTGGGCGGCTATCACGCCGCCGTCCCCGAGCCTGAAGCCGAAAGCGTGCGGCTGATCCAGCGCGCCGTGGACGAGGGCATCACCTTCATGGACAACGCCTGGGACTACATGGACGGCAAGGCCGAGGACCGTATGGGGAAGGCCCTCTCCCAGGGCGGCCGGCGCGACAAGGTCTTCCTCATGACCAAGTGCTGCGGGCGTACGGCCAGGGACGCCCAGTCCAACCTCGAGGACAGCCTCAGGCGCTTGCAGACCGACCACCTCGATCTCTGGCAGTTCCACGAGATCAATTACGATAACGACCCCGACTGGATCTTCGCCTCCGGCGGAGCCCTCGAGTTTGCGCTGAAGGCCAGGGAACAAGGGAAGGTCCGCTACATTGGCTTCACCGGGCACAAGCATCCCGAGATCCACAAGAAGATGCTGGCAAAACCCTTCGAGTGGGTGAGCGTGCAGATGCCGCTGAACGTGCTGGACAGCCAGTTCCGCAGCTTTCAGCGCGAGCTGCTGTCGGAGGTCAACCGCCGCGGCATTGCTCCCATCGGCATGAAGAGCCTCGGCGGCCGTGGCGGCCTCGTGACGGCGGCGGGCATCCCTGTCGAGGACGCCTTGCGTTATGTATTCTCTCTTCCCATCACCACCCTGGTGTGCGGGATCGACTCGGAACGGATCCTCGATCAGAACCTCAAGATCGCACGCGAATTCCAGCCCATGAGCCGTGATGAAATGACTGCGCTCGAGGCCCGGTTCCAGGCCATTGCCGGCGACGGGCGGTTCGAGCTTTTCAAAACCACACAGTACTTTGACGGCACGGCGCACCGCAAGCAGCACGGCTTCACAACCTGACCGCCGCGTTCCCACGCATCCGGCATGTACTGCATGGCCGCCCGCACAGCCCGGTCGATAGAGCGACCGAGTGCCTTTCTGGACGATTCGCCAGCGACCCCGGGTCTGAGGTACATCCCTGACCCGGGCCTTCCGCTCCCTGACTGCGAATTCTGCACTCCGTCATGCCATCTCTGGCCAAAATTTTTGATTTTTTTGTTGACCACAGATCGGCGCATGTCACAATGAGCCCCGTCACCTCTACGGAAGCGGCGTTCGGTCAGAATGTCGCGAGATTCACTCTGCCCATCAACAAGGAGACGCCGGCCATGCGACTGAGGTATCCCCGTGCCTTCACGCTCATCGAGCTCTTGGTGGTGATCGCAATCATCGCTGTTCTTATCTCCCTCCTCTTACCGGCCGTGCAGTCGGCGCGCGAGGCCGCCCGCAGAGCTCAGTGCACTAATAACCTCAAGCAGATCGGTCTGGCCCTGCACAACTACCAGTCCGCAATCAATTCGTTTCCGCTTGGTGCCTCGGAATACATCGTTTCCACGAATTCCACCCGGAACAACAATTTCCAGTGGGACAACTGGAGCTGCCACATCCTCATGCTCCCCTACATGGAGATGTCCACGACGTACAATGCATGCAATTTCATGGTGGGCAACAATGAAGGCATCAATTTCTGGATGAACAGCACCGTCACGCTCTCCAGGATCAAGGGGTTTCTCTGCCCATCGGACAACTGGGCGGGAGTCGGCTCGGCGAACCTGAACAACAACAACTCCAGCAATGACAACAGCTATGTGGCGTCTCAGGGCACCACGACGATGACCCCGCAGGTCAACTCATCGACCGGGAGCAACGGCCTGTTCTTTTACTATGTGGTGTACGGCATCCAGGACGTGCACGACGGCACGTCCAATACGATCGCGTTCTCCGAGGCGCTTGTGGGCATTCCGGGAATGTCAACCGGCACATACCGCGGCATGTCGCCGATGAACTGCTCTCACGGCACGCTGATCGCGGCCAACATGTACGACGCCAACATGAACACGGCTGCCATCATGACCGCACTCCAGGCCTGCAATACGTGCTTTTACAGCGGTGCCACGTCACCGTGGTCGAATAACCCCTGGCGCGGCATTTATTTTGAGGTGGGCGCCAACGGGATGACGTGGTTCAACACCATTGTGCCGCCGAACTCGCAGCAATTCCCTTGGGGCGACTGCCGTGACCAGGGTGGTGGCTGGCCCGACGAGGCCACATTCGCCAATGCCTCCAGCAACCACCCCGGCGGCGTGAACACCCTGATGGCCGATGGTAGCGTACGCTTCATCAAGAATTCCATCAACATGTCGACGTGGTGGTCGCTGGGTACCCGAGACAACGGCGAGATCATCTCCTCGGACAGCTACTGAGCCGTGCGGCGGTAATCCACGATGCATCCACCGGCGGACCGGCCGAAAGCTCATCGAGCGCCGATGGCTTATCGACCCGGCCCGCCGGAACGCGCATCGCCTTGTTTCAACCGGGGATCGTTCGCGGCGACCTCGCCGCGGGCCATCACTCGTACAGCCGTCTCGTCTACTGTTTTTACGACACCACCCAAGAGGATCGGAATGAGAGAGCTGCATCGCGGCCCCTGGGCCTACCTGCTGAGTTCGTGGCTGCTGTTTTTCACCATCTCGCTGGCCGCGCCCGGCTGCGGGGAGTCGACGGACATGGAGCGGGCCGGAAGTGGCGCCGAGCTCAAGACGCCCGACGACGTCCTGAAAGAAGCTCGTGCCCGGGATGGCATTCCGGAGCCGGAGAAGCCAGCCAAAAAGACTACGCCCGCAAAGCCGGGTGCCCGGTAGGCGCCGCTCGGCTGGTCTCGATGCCCTGTCGATCACCGGCTAACCGTCCGGTGAAGGTGGAGTCTCCCGGGAGTTCATCCTGAAGAGAGCCTTTTGCGCCACGGCATCGAGCGGGTCGATCTCCAGCGCCAGCACGTACCACGCGCGCGCCTCGGGAAAGTGGCGGACCGCCTCGCACGCCGCTCCCAGAGCGCGCAGAGCGCAGGGTCCCTATGGTTGGCGGGGTTGGCGGCCCGGGTCATGAGCGCCGCCGAGATCGTCGTAGCCCTTCGAGGCACGCAGGAACGGCGCGGCTGCGGCGTGGTCGCCCGTCAGCGCGAGCGCCGTTCCCAGGCCGAAGAGCACGTCTCGATCATCCGGACTCCCGGCGAGCGCGGCGCGAAGCCGCTCGACGGCCGCTTTCCCATCCTGGTGCGCCAGGGCGAAACGGCCGGCGAGCAACGCCAGTTCCGGGTGGTCAGCGGGTGCGGCGCGAAGGATCGCCTTGAAGCCTTGCTCATCGCCACGGTCCAGCGCGATTCTGGCACGCACCGCGCAGGCTTCCGGATCGGCCTCGGGAAGCATCGAGACCACGCTCAGGGCTTCTTCGCGCCTGCCGACCTGGCGCAGGGTCTCCGCAAGGGCGACTCGCGACCCGCGATCGTCCGGGTCCGCCACCACGAAGCGTTTCAGGTCGACGAGCCGCTCGTGCGGCTCCCAGACCGTGTTGCGTGTCAGGCACCAGTGGAACACGTTGTCGAAGCTCAGGGGAACCAGCCGGGCGAGCGCCTGGAAATGGTCGTCGAGCTCGCGACGTCGGAGCAGCATGCCGTAAATGTAGATCAGTTGCTTGTGCGCGTTCACAAGCCTGGGGTCCAGCTCGAGCGCCTTCCGCAGCGTTTTCTCCGCGATCCGCACGCGGTCTCTGCGGGAGCTCGATCTGCCCCTCCAGCAACCGCGCCTGGGCGGCCAGCGGGCTGGCATCCGGAATGTGGGCCAGATCGGCGAGCGCCTGGTCCGGCCGGCGCAGCGCCATGGCCGCCTGGGCGCGCAGCAAGAGGTCGTCCGGCGTCGGTTTCCTGAGCTTCGCGATCTGCGCCCAGGCCTGTTCGGGCCGTCCCGATCGCAGGCTGGTCTCGACCTCGCGGCGGATCTGGTCCGGGTTCACAGCCTGCCGTGTCCAGCCCTCCCAGGCGACCATCATGCCGAGTGCCGCGGCCGCGAGTGCAAGTGCGATCCACCACGCCCACCTTCTGCGACGGCCCGGCCTCGTGTTCTCATCGCGCATGGATCTGGCTGCACCTCACGGGGTGTTGCTGCCTGGCTTTTTCACCCCCGCGGCGTTGCTCCGCCCCGGTTCGACAATCTTGTAGGATCGATTCGTTCCGAGATGGTCGAGCACGCTCTGTTGCCCCGAGGGCCAGCGTACCTTTACATGATCGACAGTCGATGTACGGCCGACTCCGATCAGGAGGCGGGGGTCGTTTGACGATTCCAGGCTATACCCGCCTTTCCGCTGGCGGAAGATCGTCCGCCCACCTGCCTCAAGCTCCACGCGGGCGCCGACCGCGTCGCGGTTGCTGAGTGCGCCCTCGAGATCGAGGCGGATCCAGCGATTCTCCGACCTTGTGTCGTTACGCAACAGGGCCGGCGCCGCGTCCTTATGGTTGATCACGATATCGATATCGCCGTCGTTGTCCAGGTCTCCGAAGGCTGCGCCCTGGCCGACGTGTCCGGTCTCGAAATACGGACCGGCATCACGAGTCGCCAGGCGAAATCGCTTCCCCTCCAGGTTCACGAACAAAAGCGGCGGTTCCGCGTACGGGTAAGGCTGCCCCAGTTCCTGTCGGTTGTCGTCGACATGGCCGTTGGCGACGAAGTTGTCCGGCCAGCCGTCGTTGTCGAGATCGGCCAGCGCTGTGCCCCAGCCGACGAAGGGCATCGTGTCGGCGGCCAGCCCGAAGAACGAAGTTGCATCCATGAACAGCCCGCGGACGACATTCAGGTGAAGCGTGTTGTACTCGTTGCTGAAGTTGGACACGAAGAGGTCGGGCAGACCGTCGCCGTTCACGTCCTCGGCATCCACACCCATGCCGGACTGCGGTTGCCCGCGTTCATCATAGGCCGCACCCGACGACTCGGTCGCATCGTCGAACGTACCGTCGCCGCGGTTCAGGAACAGGAAATTGGGACACATATCATTGACAACATAGATATCGATCAGGCCGTCGCTGTTGAGATCGGCCGTGACGGCGGCGAAGCCGCGGCCGTCGGTCCTGGGCCGTGGCTTCCTGGTTTCAGGATCGATGCTCCTGATCACCCGGTCATACACGTCCGTGAAGGTGAGATCGCCATTGTTCCGGTACAGCAGGTGCTTCGTGGGCCGAATGAAATTCGGAGAACAGTAGAGCCGGACCCTCCTGGGTTCGAGCTGGCCGCAGAACTGGTCATCCTCGGGAAGTTTCCAGTCTCCGTAATTGGCGATGTACAGGTCGAGATCACCGTCATTGTCATAGTCGAGCAGCGCTCCGCCCGTGGACCAGTTCGGGCGGTCGATTCCCGCGGCCTTGCTGATATCGCGAAAGGTTCCGTCCCCCCGGTTTTCGTACAGCACGTTCGGGCCGTAGTTGCAGAGAAACAGATCGGCGTCGCCGTCGTTATCCAGATCGCCGACGATGATGCCGTGGCAGAAGCCGCGAAAACCCACTCCCGCGGCCTCGGTCACATCCTTGAACCGGTTGCCTCCAAGGTTCCTGAACAACCGGTTGGGGCCGCTCCGGGCGCTTCCCGGCGGAAGCCGGGTGGCCGTGGCGAAGTAGAGATCCAGCCGGCCGTCGTTGTCGTAATCGAACATCGCCACGCCCGAGCCGTTGGCGGTCGGGAAGTGCTTCTCCGCGGTCATGCCCGAGAAATGTTCGAACACGATCCCCGACTCCTTGACGACGTCGGTGAAGCGGAACGGGCTGGACTGGGCCTGGTCCGAGAGCGTTTGCGGCTCGCTCGCGGCGTCCCCCTGCCGGTCGCCCAAGATCCTAGGCCGGAGTTCCCCGGGCGAGCGGTCCAGCCCCGGCGATGGGGGCGAGTCGCCGGTGCGGGCGCTCGACACGCTTCCGGTGCGATCTCGGGTCAACTCTTCTCCCGCTGGGCCGCAACCCCACACCGGCCAGATCGCCCCGACCAGAAGCAGTCGCACTACAAAAGTTGTTCTCGCCGAGACCCTCATGGGCTTGCTCGCGGCGAAACACGACCGACGAACGGGTCGTGTGCGCTCCGGCGGCGCATCGGCATACCCGCGCACTTCGCCGTCATGGTCTCCGCGCACCGGCCTGGAGCTCATCCGATGGTCGCTCCCGAGCTGGAAAGGACGACGATCGCGTTGCCACCCGGCTTGCCATCGTGGTTGCCATCGATCGGTACACCACGGCTGTCCCTCAAGGCGTGCGGCGGGTTGCCGCGAATCAATAGCTGCACCGGCCGTGCAAGCGTAAACGGCCTGCCTGGCCGGAGCGTCACCACGTATCCGCCGGCGCTGTAAACGGGCTTCCTCAGGAGAACCACCCGAGCGTACTTCCCACTAAAAGAGCCGGAGGGGCTTGCGATCGCCAGGCGATAGTAGCACCGCTTCACCGCCTGCGAGGCATTGAGTGGACCACTGAAATCGACCGTGATCTGCGTGACCAGGTTGCGGGCATTGACGACGTCGCTCACGCCGGTCACCGCGACCGGGAACACCGCCGCCGGCTGGACCGCAATCGTCACCACCGCGGGATTGCTGACGGTTGTCGCGGGTGCCGCAAGCGGACCCGTGGCAGTCACCTGATACTCGAAGGAGTCTGTGCCGGAATAGTCCGGGTCGGGCGTGTAAACCAGGCGACCGGTCGCCGCATCGAACTGGCTGAGCGTGCCGTGCGCGGGCTGCGTGAGAATCGTATAGCTGAGCGTTCCCGGTTGGCTCGGATCCGGGTACCCGCTCTGGCCGGCCAGATGCACCGAGCCTGCCTGGTTCTCGCTGGTCGTGACGGTGACCGGACTGGCGAACGGCCGGAAGTTGATGGCCGGATCTGCTGGACCATTGTACGAACCCACCGCGACATCGAACGTACGGGTGACCTGGGTACCGTCGGTCGGGTCCTTGGCCGTCACCGTGACCGTGGCCGTTTCCCCGGCCCTGGCCTGGGTGGCATCGATATGAAGGACGCCGCTGGGGCTTGTGGAAGACAGCGTGACGGCAGCAATTGTCACCGGCGTGATCGGTTGCGAGAGCTCTCCGAACGAATTGGTCTGCACGGCCACATGCGAGAGGTCGGCCAGCGTTTGTTGACCCGAGACAAGCTGACCGAAGATCGTGTAATTGAAGTCCAAGGTCTGCTGGATGGCCGGCGTGAACGTCCCCGTGCTGATGAAGAACTGGGCGTCGGTGCTATTCGGCTGCCCGGTGTTGGCCATGCCGATCTGGTACACGCCCGTGAAAGCGAGCTGCTGCACCGGCTCCGTCGCGATCGGCGGCAGACCGCTGGATGAGGCCGTGCTGGTGGGGCTCCCCGAGCCGCCCTGGATGACACTGAACCCGGTCGAGGCGTCCGACGTGATGCGCGGGATGTACTTCCCGGGGCCGGCCGGAACGGAACCAGGCAGGGTCGCGGTCGTGAAATAGTGATCGTTGGTAAGCGTGGTGATGCGGGCGACGGTAAGCGGGGTCAGGTCGCCGAAAAGCTGGAACGTCATCGATTCGTTGTTGATCGTCACGTCGCTGACGTTGGCGGGAGAATGAGAAACAGTGATCGTCCAGAATGTTCCCTGTGCCACCGAGACCTGGATATCGGGATTGCTGGACGACGCGGTGAAGGTCTGGCTCGGGTCGCCGCTTCCGCTGCCGTCCAGCGAGACCTGAGCACCGAGCAAGGAAGGGACGCTCAGGTTCGGAATGGGTGCAAGCGCCGCGGTCAAAAGCTGGCGTACCTCGAGCGCATCGACGGCGGGCTCATGCGCGCAAGGTCTTCGTGGACGCCGTACTGCCCGGATCGTCCATTGGTGGGATGCGGGAGTCCGCCAAGTGCCTTTCCACATGAATGGGTTCCTTCGTGTCGTGCCGGATGGAGCGGGGAGGTTACGCCACGACGACCGGTAAGAACGTTTCACGTGCAGCGAACCGGAAGCTGCCCTGACTCTCCGGGCTCATCAGCCGCAACGTGCTGATTCATTTATCCGGTTTGTCAGCAGGATGCGAAAGGGAGCACTCTGAGAAGAACGCCTGGTTGCGGGTGCGGCAGAGCGGCCGGAGAAACGAACCGTCCCTCGAGACCGATTGCGTGACGCTCGGGATCGTGGTCTCGATGGGCGGGGCGAGCTTCGCCCTTACTCGTGCCCGGCAATCAGATCGGAGATCGTCTTGACGTCGACCGGCTTGGTGACGTGGTGGTTCATGCCGGCCTCACGCGACCTGCGCCGGTCTTCTTCCTGGCCATATCCGGAGAGCGCGATGATCAGCACGTCGTCAAAACCGTCCTCGCGGAGCGTCCTGGCCACCTGGTAGCCGTCCACCAGAGGCAGGCCGATATCCAGCAGGAGCACCCGGGGGCGGAACGACCGCGCCGCCTCGATCCCCTTGCGACCGTCGAAGACCACGTGAACCTCATGTCCCAGCAGGCCCAGCAGCCGGGCCAGGCTGGTTGCCAGGTCCTTGTTGTCGTCAACAATCAGGATCCGGGAGCGACTCGCAGAGTTGGTTGGCTTCCCAGGATCGCCTGGAGGCACGGGAGTCACCGAATCCTCCTTGCGCACGAGGGCCAGGCCGATGGGACGCTGCATTCACGGTGCCTCTGACTCCTTGGAAGACAACTCGCCCCATCAGTAATACAACCCGTTCGCGGGCGCTTCGTCAAGGAGATGTCGACGGCGGGAGAAGCTCCAGCGGTTGACCTAGGGATTTGCCTTGTTTGGCATTATGGAAATTTCATGAAATTCCACTCATTATGGGGGGGGCCAAAAGACGAACCCTGCGCACGCTGCGTAAAACCCCGGACCGTGTCGGCGTAGCAGAGGGGGAGGGACCTGTCCCGGAAACTGCTCTCACGCGCCACGGGCTGGCTCTGCTAGATTGACCCGGCCGGCGAATCCGGCCTGTTAGGCGTTGAGAACGAGATGGGGGGACGCCATGTCGGTTTCACACGGCGATGTCAGTCAGTTCTCGTTGCCGTCGCATGGCGGAGTGCACCTGAAAGCCCGCTGGTGGTCCGTCCCGCGGCCCCGCGGCATGGTGGTGGTGGCGCACGGCCTGGGCGAGCACAGCGGCGCCTATGCGCCGGTTGCAGAGGCGATCGGTCCCGCGCTCCAGATCGATTTCGTCGCCCTCGACTTTCGCGGCCACGGGCAGAGCTCGGGCCGCGCGGGGTGGTCCGCCGCTACGAGGACCTGGTCGACGACCTCCGTTCGGCCGTGGCCTGGGCGGCCGGCCGTCGGCCTGGCGTGCCGCTGTTCCTGCTCGGGCATTCCAATGGCGGTCAGGTGGTGCTTCGCCTGGCGCTCGAGGGTGCCACCGGCGCGGTGGGACTGATCGCCTCCAACCCCTCGATCCGGATCGCCATGCCTGTGGCCCCCGCCAAGCTGAAACTCGGCAAGGTGCTGCTCTCTCTGGCACCCTGGATCACCCTGCGTGCCGATGCACCCAGTGCATGGATGACCCGCGACCCGGTGATGCAGCAGATGTACCGGTCCGACGGCCTGCGGCACAACCGCATCAGCGCGCCGCTTTTCTTCGGGATGGTGGAAGGAGGCGAGATGCTGCTGGCTCGGGCGGCCGAAATCAAGTTGCCGATCCTCATGCTCATCGGCGGCCAGGACCCTGTGGTCAGCCCGCAGTCCAACCGGGATTTCTTTGACCGGCTGGGATCAGACGACAAGACGTTCCTGCTCTACCCCAGGATGCTCCATGAACCGTTCAACGAGCTCGGCCGCCAGCAGGTCTTCGATGACCTGGCTCGCTGGCTCGAACCCCGGATCATGCGGTGAGCGGCTCAGCCTCCGAGGCGCATGGCGATCCCGAGGTGCCTGCTCCCGCTCGAGGCCGAGTTGCGGGGGTTCGTACCCGAGACAGCCTCTACCTCATCCGGAAGTGACACGCTCTTGCAGTTCCGGCGGCGTCATCCGCACCGCGGCCCGGCGCGATCAAGCGATGTTGAACACACCCCTGAAGGTCGACGTCGCGCTGGGCGTTGCACGGATATTCCAGCTCGTCAGTGTCCCGGTGCTTCCCTGGTAGCCAGCATATTTACCAGTGGACTCGAGGGCGACGACGGCGACCGTTTGCCTTGTACGCCTGCCGAAGTGCGTCACGGAGACGGGGCTGAGCTGCAAGGTGACACTGCCCCTGCTGTTGCTCAGGTAGACATCGCCGCCTTCGAAGAGCGTTCCCGATGCCGTTCCATTGCCGTGGCCCGTGAAGTGGTCCCTGCCGATCGTCCCCGTCAGGCTTGTCGTGACCGTCGACCCACTGATTGACACGTGCCCTCTGAAGGAGACTGGCACCCTGTGCACGACGGGAGTCGTGATCAGAGCATGGGAGTGATGGGACACCAGTCCCTCTGCCACTCCCAGCCCCATGCCCGCGCTCAAAGCCAGGCGGCCTTCGAGCGCCTCGAAATCCGGAAACCGATTCTGCCTCTTGCGGTTGCGATTCATGAGTGTTCGCTCCATTGGAATTCGTCAATGTTTCGGTCGCGCAAACCTGCCACGTTTTCCTGCACGATCGACCTGTGCATTTCCGTGTGCCAGGTCGCGGGCTGCATGTTCTTGGGTGCACGATCAACTCAAAGACGGCCCCTGTCGGTGTGCACTGGCATACGACACCCGGCTGTCGTTCCACGCGGGCAGTCTTTGCTTCCCAGGCTGGCGCTGATGGAAAACGTCCACCTGCGGTGTCCGGGCAGTTCGAGCACGTGGTCAAGCAACCGCCGTACCAATTCAACGAAGCTCGAGCTTCGACCGCTCCTCCAGCCAGAGAAGAGTGCTGAAAACGAGCTTTCCGCCGTGAGCAGAGCCGCAAAGCGCAAGGCGACTTCATGAAGAATCCTGCAAGATGTGAATGGCAATGGACACTGTATTGCGTGAAATTCAATTCATATTGCCGCTGTGTTGGCCATCACATGAGCCGCTTCATTCCTGGCACTCCCGGTGACGCGCCCGGCAGACACAGGTTTGCAAGCACCGGACCGGGGCCGCGCGACTCCGCAAGCGACGACCACGAGACACCCGCAGCCGGCTCATTCGGCGTTCGCGTACGTCACGCTTGTCGAGAGCACCGGCCCTGGTAAACTGGACACCAGCGTCCAGTGCGCTACCGTGTCCGCGGAAAGCGCTAAATAGATCCTCGCCTCTTGGAATGTGGAATGTGGGCCAGCCGCCCTCGGCTGGCTCAGGACGGCCGAGGGCGGCCGTTCCACACTTTCCCTCTTACGGGGAGCTATTTAGGCTCAATCGACCTCCGTAGCCGACAGCCCGCCGGCGATGTACCGCAGGGAGGTAACGTAGACCGTGATGTCCAGGAACTCCATGAACGTGGGCACGACCACGGCTGTGGCAACGAGCCAGGGGTTGACCGCTGGCCGGTGAACCGCTGACGAGGTGAGGGCCGCGCTGCTCATTCAATGGCTCCTTCGGGATGATCAACTCAGGCGGAGCTGTCGAAGCGCGCTCCAGCTCGGCCTTTGACATATCTCGTCCTTTGACATATCAAGGGGCGCCGTGGCCGCGCGGACCGGGGGCGCCGTTTGCGAGCCTTCCCCGGCGGTGGAGATGGTGGGGCCTTGTGGAAGCGGGCGAATCGGCTGCAAGACATCACCGGCGTGCGGTCCCGTGGGCTGTTCCTTGTAGTACTCCTTGATTACTTTCCCGGTCGCGGTCGGCACCGTGATTGCATGCGCCCGGCGGCGTCTGGGTTGATCTCTTCTTTCCAGGCCCACTTGATCGTGTTCCGCCTCCTCGGGACCGCCGGTCCTGCCGGCATACTCATCGAGCGCATGCGGACCGTGCGGCGGCCCAGCCCGGCACTTCCCGTCGCGAAATTGGGTTCGTTCCCGATCGTCGCGGAACCCAATTTCATGACGTAAGTCCTTATGGCGTAAGAGTTATGTAGATCATGAAAATTGGCTTCGCTCCGTGTTTTTCGTGCAGCTCTGGATGCCGCCACCCGTTCTGACCACGGATCAAGCTGCGGGCATTCTCGTCGATCTTCCGCGGTTCACGCCGCGCGGCCCTGCCCGCGCTGAGAATGCCCCCTATCTACTAGCATCCGCTACCCGCGACCGAACGATCTGCCTCCCTTGAGGTTTTTTTCCAAAATCTCCCATTTTCTTGAACTCGTGCCGTCCGCCTCCGCCAGTTGCCCTTGCTCCATGGTTGTTGACACTCACCGCTGCGCGTGATACGGTGCGATCTGGTCTTGCGTACAGTTCGTCGTTGATCCGAGTGAAGAGGCACCGGCTCGAGCCGGCGGGGGTGCGGCCTCGTCCCGCCGCACGCACACGCAGACCAGGACATTCTTACTTTGATTTTTTCTTGCCACGACCATCGTTGTCGCACCCCCCCCGCTACGATGAAGGCAGACGCGGGGCCTTGCGTCAACGGCCGTTCAGCGAGCGGCGAGCGCGAACTGGCAGAGCAAGCTGGAACAGGAAGCGTCGACAATGCGCGGATCGACGAGACCCCCGATCGAACGGGTCCAGGTGATCGACTCGGCCGTTCTGGGCCGCGAGTATCCCAACGCCCGGACCCTGGGACGGATGATGGAGGTCTCGGCCCGGACAGTCCAGCGGGACATCGAGTTCATGCGCAACCGCCTGCGCGCCCCTCTGGAATTTGATAGGCGCGGAACGGCTATTTTTACGCGGATTCGTCCTACAGACTCTCGTACTTCGCGGCAACGCGCGGCGAGCTGGTGGCGCTGTTGATCTCGGCCCAGGTGATGAACCTGTATCGTGGTACGCCGTTCGAGCACGACCTGAGGCAGGCGCTGAAGAAGATCGCCCGGAGCCTTCCCGAGCAGGTCGAGGTGTCCCTGGAGGACCTGTCAGGTTGTCTCGACGTGCTGCCGCGGGTTCAGACGTCCTACGATCCCGGCGTCTTTCGCATCCTGGTCGCGGCCGTCCAGCAGTCACGCCGGGTGCGCATGGTTTACTGGACGGCGGCCCGGAACTCCGTCGCGAGCAGGGAGGTGGACCCGTACGCCCTGGCCCTGGCGGCCGACGACGACTGGTGTTTGATCGGTTTTTGCCACCTGCGCAGCGAGATCCGTTTTTTCAAGGTGCAGCGCGCTGCGCTCGGCCGAGGAGACGGGAGCCTCGTTCGTCCGCCCGCCGGACTTCCAGGTCAGGGACTACATGGCGGCCAGCTTCGGCACGATCCGGGGCGACGGCCAGTATCAGGTCGCGCTTCGATTCACGCCCGCCCATGCCGGCCGGATCCGCGAGAAGCAATGGCACTCCAGCCAGGTCGTCGAGCCGCAGGACGACGGCGCCTTGGTCCTTCGTCTCGTGGTCAACGACCTGCGCGAGCTGAAGCGCTGGGTGATGTACTGGGGCCCCGACTGCAAGGTGTTGGAACCCGAAGAGCTCGCCGCGATGGTCCAGGCCGACGCGAGCGCCATGGCCGGGAACTACCGAAACGAGGTTTCTTCATGCACTCCGGGCTCATGATGCCAGGAACTATGCGTCCATGGCATGGCTTATTCACTAATGGGGCCACGGCCAGTTGGGCCGTGGGGTGTAGACCCTCTCGGGTACAGTCACTTTGCCGGTCTAGACTTCAATGGGGCCACGCACCCGAGGCGAAAAGTGGACGTTCACATTTTGGGGTGTTGACGCTGCGAATGGTGCGCGACTAAACTCTAGTTGTTGTTTACTAGAACGGAAAAGTGATTGAGGAGGCTTGCCATGCAACCACTCGATGATGAACAGCTTGTTTCGACCTACACCTCCTTCCGGGACGGAACCGGCGCATCCGCGGACACGATTCTCGTTAATCCTACCCTACGTAACCGCTTCCTAGAAATGCTACGCCAACGGAGAGTCGAGGCCGATGAGGAGCAGGTACTCCGGCGATTGCTAAACCTTCGGAAGCGACAACGTTTGCCTCGCCGTTGACGAACCGCCCTTCGATCCCGGACGACCACAGCCCCAGAGCCTCTGCCCTTGCGTCCGAGACCATAGTTCAGGCGAACGGCAGGGCCACTCACGCTCGGTACATTGCGTCCATCAAAAACTTGCGGGGTAACAGAATTACATCATACATGCTTTCATGTGGAACCGCGCACGTGAAGCGACAAGATTAGCCTTACGACGCCCTGGTAGAATCCTTGCGAGATGACTCATGACTTACTTGGATTTTTTCAAACAGGCGACGCGATCCGACTCCGAGCCACATGGACGGATGCCCTTCCCATACCAGCAGCGTTTCGCTGAGGCGGATGCGACCCCGCATCTCGTTCGCGCGCCACCGGAGCCGGGAAGACTGCTACGGCAGTCCTCGGGTGGTTGTGGCGATTTTTCCACAGCGGCAAGCCGACACCGAGACGGCTAGTCTACTGCTTACCGATGCGAGTCCTCGTGGAGCAGTCAGAAAGGGCGGCTCGCGGCTGGATCAGTAATATGGGCCGAGAGGTCGATGCGGTAGAGGTCCACGTGTTGATGGGAGGCGTGGACACGGCTGACTGGTACTTGCACCCAGAGAGACCAGCGATCTTGATTGGCACGCAGGACATGCTGTTGTCCCGTGCACTCAATCGCGGGTATTCCGCCAGTCGGTTCCACTGGCCAATCGACTTCGGCATGCTGAACAACGATTGCGTATGGGTTTTTGACGAACCTCAGCTCATGGGCGCTGGTGTATCGACATCCGCACAATTGGCGGGGTTACGAGCCGCGCTGGGCACCTCCGGCTCCTGCACGTCGGTCTGGATGTCAGCCACGCTGGAGCCGGAATGGCTCGATACGATTGATTTTGCTGGTCGGTTTCCTCATGGGGCGCTGGAATTATCCGATGATGATTACGACCCGAAGAGATCCCTTTACAAGCGGATGACGGCGGAGAAAAAGCTCGAGCCCTTGATGGTTAACCCGACCGCGGATGGGAAGGAAGTTTCGCACCAGGTCGTAAGGCACCACGTGGCCGGTACGCAGACTCTCGTTGTGATGAACACAGTTGCGAGAGCGAATGATTTGTACGCAGCCATCAAGAAAGACATGGCTGCTCCAAAAGATGTCTTGCTCATCCACTCACGATTTCGCCCTGCCGAGCGGCAAATCCTGAACGACAAGCTTACGAACGAGAAATCGGACCGAATCATTGTAGCCACGCAGGTCGTCGAGGCTGGAGTGGACATCTCCGCCCGCACGTTGATTACGGAACTGGCTCCCTGGGCTAGCGTCGTGCAGCGCATCGGCCGATGTAACCGCACGGGCGATGATGCACCCGGACGCGTCTTCTGGATCGACCTAGACACCGAGAAGCGAGCGGCCCCGTACGAGCCGGTCGCCCTTGCGTTCGCTCGCGAGCAGTTGGTTGCCCTCGGTGGATGTGATGTGTCTCCAAGGGCTCTCGACGACTTCAAACGAGATCGATCCATCACGCTACCTTTCATGCACACTCACGTCCTTCGCCGCAAGGACCTGCTCGATCTGTTTGACACAGCACCAGATCTGTCCGGAAACGATATCGACATCCAGAGGTTCGTCCGTGGCGATGACCCGGACAGCGACGTCCAAGTCTTCTGGCGAGACATAACGGCAGAAAGTTGGGAGGTGTCGCCAGTGCGACGGGAACTGTGCAACGTGCCCGTCGGAAGCATCAAGGCGTTCCTGAACAAGGAGAAGGTCCAAGGTTTCGTCTGGGACTACCTCGATGACCGGTGGCGGCAAGTGCGCGACCCTAAACATGAAATCCGGCCCGGTCTGACGATACTGTTGCCGGTTACGGCTGGTGGCTATGACTGGGACACTGTGTCGGCGACCGGAAGAGGTTGGGATGAAGAAAGCAAGGAGACAGTAACGCCGCTACCACCGAAAGAAAAAGTGAACGAGGAAGCCGTCAATTCTGATCCCAAATCGACCATTCCGGTTGCCCTGACCATTGAAGAGCACACCCAGCACGTCTGCTATGAAATGTCCGGAATATGCAACCAACTAGGCAAATGGCTTGACGGATGGCAAAGTCAACTCGTGAGAGCCGCTCAATGGCACGACGTTGGAAAGGCGCTTCCGGTTTCGCAGAAGGCAATGTATGAACCTGAGAACCCTGACCCATCCAGGTTGCTTGCCAAATCCGGTCGCAGAGGTCGACTGAACTACGGGAATTACGGTCGGAAACAATTCCGACATGAACTCGGCTCGGCCTTGGCCGTACTGCAAAACCTTGAGGATTGGCCGTTCGCCGTAGCCTACCTGATCGCCGCCCACCACGGCCGAGTGCGACTGGTGATCCGGGCGCTTCCTGGCGAGGAACCGCCGACTGACACAGTGATTCGTTTCGCCCTTGGCGTTCGCGACGGCGATCAGATGCCCGAGGTTGATCTCGGTGGCGGGGAGATGTGTCCTGCCACAGTCCTGGACCTGTCGCCGATGCAATTGGGCGGAGACGGCAGTTGGACTGCCCAGGCGCTGAAACTCCTGGCGGATCTCGGACCATTCAAGCTGGCGTACCTAGAAGCGCTCCTGCGCGCGGCCGATGCGCGGGCAAGCCGAAAGGAGGCCGGGAATGGCTGAGGTTGCACTCACGGGCTGCACGCCAGAGCCTCTCATGGGTTACTTGAAGACACTCGGGGTGTTCCGATTGGTTGCCGAGCAGGGCGACCCGGACGCACGCCTTTCCTGGTCAGGCGGGATTGCTCACCTGCACGGTCAGCTTGGCCGCGAGGGGCTAACGCAGTTCTTCCTCGAGCAATACCGCCCGACCCCGATTACTGCGCCCTGGAACGGAGGGAGCGGGTTCTACGGAGGCGGAGCCGATCCGCTCGACGCCATCGCTCAATCAACGGCCGAACGGCTCACTTTGTATCGCGAGACCATCGGCCGTATCCGCGCGTTTGCTCCAAAAACCAAGCCCAAGGGTGAAGCGAAGGAATCACTCCTCGTTCGCTGCCGCTCTGAGCTCGCCGACGAGGTCGTTCCCTGGCTCGATGTCTGCTTTGTACTGGGAGAGGATGGTCCGAGCTTCTTCCCACTCCTTGGCACAGGCGGTAACGACGGCCGGCTCGACTTTACCAACAACTTTATGCAGCGGTTGGCTGACGTCATTCCGTTTGCTACAGGCACACAACCCACGTCCGACTCGCAACAAAGCCTCGCTGCCGCGTTGTTCGCGGACAACATGGTCGAGTTGGGAAGGACATCGATTGGTCAGTTCAATCCAGGCGGAATCGGCGGAGCAAACGGCACTCAAGGGAAGTTCGAAGCCGACTCGCGAGTGAACCCCTGGGACTTCGTGCTGATGATTGAAGGGGCGTTGCTATTCGCCGGCTCTGTCGCCCGCAGGCTCGGGGCCAACAGTCCTGGTAGGCTCGGGGCCAACAGTCCTGGACGGGCCGTGTTCCCGTTCAGTGTCCTTTCGGTCGCGGTCGGGTATGGGTCCGCGGCAGCTACCGAAGAAACCACCGACGCCTCGCGGTCCGAGTTGTGGCTGCCGTTGTGGCGTGAGCCGGCGGGGTTCGGGGAGATCGAACACCTGTTTGCAGAAGGTCGCGCTCAGCTCGGACGGCGACAGGCTCAAAATGCGATCGAGTTCGCCTTGGCCGTCAACCTGCTGGGGGTTGGGAGCGGGTTGGATTCCTTCGCGCGCTATGGGTTCCTGAAGCGAAATGGGCTGGCATTTCTGGCGGCGCCTCTCGGACGTGTCGCAGTGACACTCCGTCCGCACGCTCGGCTGCTCAACGATCCTCGGCTTTGGGAGTGGCTTGACCGTCTTCGCATCGCCTGCCGGGATAAGGATAGGACCCCAGCCCGCTACCAGACTACGCTGCGACAGGTCGACGGAGCAATCTACAGGTTTGCAAGTCGAAGCGAAAAGGGCGACGACGCGAAGTTCCTGGTTGAGGTGCTGCGTGCTCTCGGTCAGCGCGGAGCGGACACTCGCGAACGGGCTGGCCTTCTGCAAGGACAAGTATCTCCGTCCGCTTCAGATGTTGGACAACGGATGGCTTGCACAGGCGAACGACCTCAGCCCGGAGTTTCGACTCGCAACAAGTCTCGCGGGTATTCAGGCACACGGCCATGTCGGTCCACTGCGCGCCTACCTTGAAGAAGTTGAGGCGACCAAATCCGTCAGCTGGTCCCCGGGCAGTACGTCTGCGGTGTGGCTGAAACGACCGCTTCATGCCAATCTTGGCGCCGTCTTTCGCCGCCGATTGATGGAAGCGTTCCGAGATCCCGAGACCTGGGGGCGGGCAGGGGTACCACTCTACTCGCCCCGCCCAGCGAGGCTGGGAGATGTTGTCGCATTCCTTCGGTACGAAATCGACGACGCCAAAGTGGACGACCTCACCTGGGGCTTGTCGGCTGTCGATTGGTCCGCTGTCGCCTTCGAATTGCCGAGCGGAGACGGGGAGGTGCCATTCGAGTTTGGCGTGCCCCGGCTGCTCGTCGAACCGCGGGTAATCGACGCCTCCAGCGACGGTTGGAAGATCTGTGTCGGTGAAGATCCAGAGGCCAAGCCCGATCCCAGTGTATTTCACATCCTCGCCACAGGTCAGCCCGATGCGGTCGGGAGGTGCGTCGATCGTGCGGCCCGACGGCTGAAATCCAGCGGCCGACTCGTGCATGGATTCCGGAACCGCCAAATGGCTCGGCGGTCGCTGGCCGTAGAGTCCGCTATCCCGGCCGAGCGGCTACTCGCGGCAATGCTGTTTCCGCTCTCCTACCGTGACCTCGAGACAATTGCGAACGCCGTTCTCTATCCACCCGAGATCGAGGAGTAACCATGTTCACAGACTTCAGGGGACTTCAAGACAAGCCACGCATTCTGATCGAAGCCGCGCTTAAACCCGTGGCGGGCACGCGTATCCAGCCAACCGGCTTTCCGGACCTTGGCCCGGCCACGTACGACGCGCCGGACGGCAACTCCATGCTGTTGGTCGAGTCCGCCCAGTCAATGGCCAACCGACTTGAATCCGTGTGCTGGGATGAAGCAAACGATAATCTTGTCGCCGACCTGATGGTTGAAGTCAACGGCGCCGAGAGCAGGGCAGCGACGAAGGCGCCGGGGATTCCTTACGTCAAGGTGAATCTCGCCGGTCTCGGTAACGGTACCGACACCACTTGCAGCATACTTGAGTTCCACCGTCTCAATTCGCCTTACATCATGAACGGAGCGACCGAGCGAAAGGTCACCGTTAAACTCAGTAGGTCAGGGTCCGGGGATGACGAGGAGGTGGAGATCCCAACTGGAACCAGTTTCTCGGACGTTCTCAAGCCGGAACTGGGCATGGCCGTGGTAGCGGCGCCCGCTCGCCGCTCGCAAGGTCGCCGGGGCGCGACAACCCAGCCCGCAACGGAAGAGGCTGCTGGTACAGGTGACACAGACCGCGACGACGTGGCCGGCGTGGTCAACCTCCGTAGGCTTGCCGCGGTTTGCTTCAAGTACGACCCAAACTCCCTGGTTCATGGAGTGTTTCTTGAAAAGATCGCGGGCCGGCTGAGGCACCCACGGGCTCTCTCCTCGTTCATCGAGGCGAGTGGCGTCGGTCGGGCAGACAGCGGTGGGGTCAAGTTCGACCGTGCCCTGCCCAAACCGAGTGTGGCCGGAGTGGATGCCAAGAGCGGCTACGGTAACGTTCCTTTCCACCGCACGGAATTCACCGCCAAGTCCATCACCGCGTTTTTCAGTCTCGACCTCGCACAGATTCGCGGATACGGCTTGGGCGAGAACGCTGTGAATCTACTGATCGTGCTATCGCTCTGGAAGGTCCGGCGTTTCCTCGACTCGAACATGCGGTTGAGGACGGCCTGTGAGCTGGAGCTGAAGGACGACAAATCCATTCGCATCACGCGACCGGAGGGATTCTTACTGCCTTCAACCACGGAGCTGACGAGTGACCTCGGCGACCTGATGAAGAAATGCAGCCCTCAATTTGCTGAGCCGAGAGTGACGCAACTGACGTGGAACAAGCCATAGGGCGAGGATTAACCCATGCCTGTGATTATCAAGCTCGCATTTCCGAGTGGCCGATATCACGCGACACCGTGGGGCCGGCACGTGAACGAGGGCGTGCCCGAGTGGCCGCCGTCCCCTTGGCGGCTGCTGCGGGCGCTGATCGCCGTGTGGAGAAGGACCTGTCCGGACTACTCCGAATCCCAGGTCCGCCGAATTCTCGAACCTCTGGCGCACCCACCGCTGTTCCGTCTGCCGCCATTCCGCGTCGCTCACACCCGACACTACATGCCATGGGAGAAAAAGGGACCGGCCGACCGAACCCTTGTGTTCGACACGTTCGTCACCGTCGATCGCCGCGAACCGCTGTTCGTGGGATGGCCAAATGCCGAACTGTGTGACGGCGACCGCGAGGTCCTCTCAAAACTTCTCGCTAACCTCTCCTACTTGGGCCGAGCGGAGGGCTGGGCTCACGCCGAACTGACCGACGCCACGGTCGAATTGAACCTTGGGCCCGCTGAGGTGTCTGACCCGAGTCCCGTCCCCGTGTTGTGTCCTGATCCAGCGGCTGCGTTCAACGACCAACACTACCCGGTGCTCGACCGCACGAAACTGGCCAGGGGAAAGATTAGCCCTTCCCACTATCTATTCGACTGCCCTCGCTGGCACCTCTGCCTGGACACCGAAACGATCCACGAAGAGAGGTGGTCCAGCGTTCCCGGTGCGCGATGGGTGAACTACAGCCGGCCGGTGGAAGCCGGACCCGTCGCGGCGAAACCTCGCTCGCGCAACCAGCAAACGCCAACGCTCGCTCGTTTCCTGCTTGACGGGCCCGTCCTGCCGCTCGTTACCAACTCGATCCGCGTGGCCGAGGCCTTCCGGTGCGGTCTGATGAGCCGGTATCAACGACACCGACATCTTCAGCGCTACGGCCCCGTGCATGAGCCAGACCGAGAGTTGTTCCGATCCGAAGTACTCTCAGGGAAAGATGCGGAAGGGCAATTCCTCCAGGGCCATCGACATGCGTTCTACCTGCCTACTGCCGAGGGCGTCGATCCGCGACGAATCACGCACGTCACTGCCGCAGCCGCTGACGGCTTCGGAACTGATGAGGTAGCCGCTCTGAATTCTCTTCGCACGCTCAGGCTCGTTGACGAGTCGCTCAAGCTGCGAGTGCAACTCGTTGGCCTCGGCGTCCACGAGGATTTTCGGGCGGCGCTACTGGAGAAGTCGAGTCTCTGGGAATCCGCCACTCCGTTCGTCGTGACGCGCCATCCCAAGCGCCGGGGGCGGAAGCGCGACCCGAAGGAGTTCTTTCAGGGCCCGGAAGGCCGGCGCGCGTTTGTCGCCCAGGTTCTGCTTGAGGAACTCGACCGGCGTGGACTCGGCGCAGCGGAGATCGATCCCCTTGAATACGTCAGCAACTCTAGGCTGCGTGCGATCGAGTTCCAGCTTACACGGCGTAAGCGCGGGGATGACGGAAACCAGCGCCAACGCGGCGTGTTCCGCATCCGGTTCCCAGCCCCGGTTTCTGGGCCGATCGCCTTGGGTCATTCGTGCCACTTCGGCCTGGGCCTCTTCACCCCAAGCAATCACGGCTAACCGGAAGCGCCTCTGGATGGAGCGTATCTGCAATGCGCAACACCTTCCTCGTCTGCTATGACATCCGCGATGACAAGCGGCTGCGCAAGGTCTTCAAGGCCATGCGCGATTTCGGCGACCACTTGCAGTACTCGATCTTCGAGTGCCAGTTCACGCCCATCGACCTGGCCACCTGCCGGTTCGTCCTCAGCGAGATCATCCACCACGAGCAGGACCAGGTCCTCTTCGTCGACCTCGGGCCAACCGAGGGCCGCGGCGAACGCGTGATCACCGCGCTCGGCCAGCCCTATTCGCCCATCAACGCGCCCTGCGTCGTTGTCTGACGCCGGAACAGCTTCTCCCATTGGAGACCCTCATGCCGCTCCTTGAAGAACTCCCCGACTACCTCCCCGCGCGCATGCTCAACGAATATGTCTACTGCCCACGCCTCTTCTACTATGAATGGGTCGAAAGCGTCTTCGCCCACAATCAAGAAACCGTCGAGGGCGCGCTGAGGCACGCCAAACTCGATGCCCGCTCCGACGAGCTGGCGCCCGCCGAGGAGTTGCCGGAAGACCAGCGCGTCCACTCCCGCTCGGTCACGCTCTCCAGCGAGACCCACCGGCTCATCGCCACCATCGACGTCGTCGAGGCCGAAGGCGCCACGGCCACCCCCGTCGATTACAAGCGCGGGCGCCGTTCAAGGACGGTGAGACCGGCGAGCTCCGCGCCTGGGACCCTGACCGCGTTCAGATCGCCGTTCAAGCCCTGGTGCTCAGGGACAACGGTTATGCCTGCGAGGAGGGCGTCGTCTATTACGTCAAGACCAGGCAAAGGGTCCGCGTGCCGATCGACGAGAACCTCGTCGAGCAAACGCTCCAGGCGCTTGCCCAGGCCCGCGCCGCGGCCGTGGCCGGCCGCATCCCCGCGCCGCTGGCCGATAGCCCCAAGTGCCCGCGCTGCTCGCTCGTCGGCATCTGCCTGCCCGACGAGACGCTTTATCTCCAGGAGGCCGCCTCCGCCGGGGAGCCGAACGCACCGCCGGCAACCGGCGATGGTCCTGCCCCCGCTGCCGCCGGCGATGTTGATGCTGAGCCGCGCCGGATGGTCGCCGCGCGGGACGACCTGCGGCCGCTGTATCTGAACACACAGGGTCTGCACGTCGGCAAGTCGGGCAACGTGCTGAAGGTGAAAGAAAAAGACACCGTCGTGCAGGAGGTGCGCATCGGTGAGACCTGCCAGGTGAGCCTGTTCGGCAACATCCAGCTCACCACCCAGGCGCTCCAGGCGTTGTGTGAAAACGAGGTCCCCGTCTGCTACTTTTCCCAGGGCGGCTGGTTCTACGGGACCACACACGGGCTGGGCGTGCGCAACATCGCGCTGCGGCGCGAGCAGTTCCGCCTGGCGGAAGACCCCGAGTTCCGGCTCCGGCTCTCGCGCACGCTGGTGGCCGGCAAGATCCGCAACCAGCGGACCATGCTCCAGCGCAACCACGTCGAGCCCCCGGCCGGCAAGATCGCCCAGCTCAAGACCCTGTGCGATGACGCCGAGAACGCGGCGTCGACGCAGCAGCTCCTGGGCCTGGAAGGCAACGCCGCGCGGATCTACTTCGAGCTCTTCCCCGGCATGATCAAGACCGGCGAGCCCGGCGACGAACCGGAGAACGCCAGCAGTAACGCCGGTGCCGGGGCGGGCGCCGGTGCCGGCGCGGCAGCGGGCGGGGGCTTCTCGTTCGACTTCACCCATCGCAACCGGCGGCCGCCGAAAGACCCGGTCAACGCCATGCTGTCGCTGGCCTACAGCGTGCTGGCCAAGGACCTGACCATCGTCTGTCACGCGGTCGGGTTCGACCCCTTCCTGGGCGTGTATCACCAGCCGCGGTTCGGGCGTGCGCCCTGGCGCTGGACTTGATGGAGCCGTTCCGGCCGCTGATCGCGGACTCGGCCGTGCTCTCGGCGATCAATACCCGGATGGTCACGCCGCGAGACTTCCTGCGCCGGGGGAATCCGTTGCGCTGCGGCCCGACGGCAGGAAGGCCTTCTTCCGCGCGTACGAGCAGCGGATGGACACACTTGTGACGCACCCGCTGTTCGGCTATCGTCTCAATTACCGGCGAATGCTGGAGATCCAGACGCGGCTGCTGGCCCGGCTGTTCACCGGCGAGATCGCCTCGTACCCGGTGTTCGTGACGCGCTAGGACCGTTGGGGCAGCGATCGCCATGGCCAGGGAACCTGGTGACTCTTTTTCTTTTTCGTGCCCCGGTTCGCGAGCGGCGCGGTGCGCGAAAAACCCCGGGGACCGCTCGCAAGACGCAAGTGGCTACCTGACCATGACTTGGGAGACGGCTTGTGGACCTGGGCGACTTTTGCGGCGTGAAAACCCGGCACCGCTCGCAAACCCGCTCGCAGCTCTTTGGCAATTCGGCACTTACGCGACCGCTCTTTCCGCGGCCTCACCGCCGCGGCCCCATTGAAGCCGCCTCTTCCACCAGCTCGGCGAGGGTGCCGGCCGCTTTCCGCGGCCTCACCGCCGCGGCCCCATTGAAGCGAGTCGATCGCCTGCGACGGCTCAGGGGGAACCTATTCTTTCCGCGGCCTCACCGCCGCGGCCCCATTGAAGCGGCTACTGGGATGAGGTGATCACGATCCGCGGCGCGCTTTCCGCGGCCTCACCGCCGCGGCCCCATTGAAGCACGCCGTTGATGAGCGCGTTTCGCGAGAGCAAAAGCCTTTCCGCGGCCTCACCGCCGCGGCCCCATTGAAGCGCCGTATCGGCGTAGGGCGGGTCGAGGAACACGGCGGCTTTCCGCGGCCTCACCGCCGCGGCCCCATTGAAGCTGCGCGGCGCCTTCCGCCGGCTGGCCGTACCGTTTGCTTTCCGCGGCCTCACCGCCGCGGCCCCATTGAAGCAGACGAGGGCGGAATTAATCCGCCGAGATGAATGACTTTCCGCGGCCTCACCGCCGCGGCCCCATTGAAGCCAACATCGATCGTCCCGTTGAGCTCGCTCAGGAAGTTGCTTTCCGCGGCCTCACCGCCGCGGCCCCATTGAAGCTACAGGCCCGGCGGCAACACGCACTGCTCCGGCCCCTTTCCGCGGCCTCACCGCCGCGGCCCCATTGAAGCGCGTTGCTCCCGGATCTGGAGCGTCCTGGACGCGATGTCTTTCCGCGGCCTCACCGCCGCGGCCCCATTGAAGCCGGCTGGCACGCGGCTGAAGCTGCGCTGCTTCGAGGGGACTTTCCGCGGCCTCACCGCCGCGGCCCCATTGAAGCCTGGCGCTCCCGGAACGCCTCCGGGTCGCGCCAGGGGCTTTCCGCGGCCTCACCGCCGCGGCCCCATTGAAGCGTTTTTCGTGGAACCGACTCTCGATCGCGCGATATGACTTTCCGCGGCCTCACCGCCGCGGCCCCATTGAAGCCAGAGGCCCTGCACGTCGGGCAGCAGGTCCGTCGCGGGGCTTTCCGCGGCCTCACCGCCGCGGCCCCATTGAAGCAAAGAGTGTTGGCGCATCATCTCTGATTCGGGTGCTCTTTCCGCGGCCTCACCGCCGCGGCCCCATTGAAGCGCAATCGTCGCCGCGCGGGTCGCGATTGTGCCGCCGCTTTCCGCGGCCTCACCGCCGCGGCCCCATTGAAGCTGCTTCTCGATGATTACCTGGCGATGGATCGCGTGTCTTTCCGCGGCCTCACCGCCGCGGCCCCATTGAAGCACGTCCGAAACATCGCGGTTCTCGGCGGCCGCGCGGTCCTTTCCGCGGCCTCACCGCCGCGGCCCCATTGAAGCCATGCTTCACTTGCCGACGAGGTAGACGCGCGCGAGCTTTCCGCGGCCTCACCGCCGCGGCCCCATTGAAGCGCTTCGGTCAGGTCGACCTGGCCGCGAAACTTGAACCACTTTCCGCGGCCTCACCGCCGCGGCCCCATTGAAGCTACCAGGCCCTCGGCCTTGATGCGGTCGGTCTTGCGCTTTCCGCGGCCTCACCGCCGCGGCCCCATTGAAGCTGGCTTGAGCCACGCCAGTGGGAAACCGTCGGGCATCTTTCCGCGGCCTCACCGCCGCGGCCCCATTGAAGCAATCAACATCGCAGTCACTCGACGAGCATGAGCGGCGCTTTCCGCGGCCTCACCGCCGCGGCCCCATTGAAGCACCGCCTCGGCCACCATGCCGATGGACCACTCTGCCTTTCCGCGGCCTCACCGCCGCGGCCCCATTGAAGCACCTCGGCGGCGGCGACGACCAGGGGCTGGAGCAGCGCCTTTCCGCGGCCTCACCGCCGCGGCCCCATTGAAGCCACCTGGCTGATGCCGTAGTCGGGCGCGTCGCTCTTTCTTTCCGCGGCCTCACCGCCGCGGCCCCATTGAAGCCCCGTAGCTTGGCGAGAGCCTGAGCTTGGATCTGCCGGCTTTCCGCGGCCTCACCGCCGCGGCCCCATTGAAGCTCGGTTGCCCCTGCGCATCCGCGTCATCGACCGCGTGACTTTCCGCGGCCTCACCGCCGCGGCCCCATTGAAGCACCAGGTCGCCGACCGCCAGTGGATCGGCAGCCCCCATCTTTCCGCGGCCTCACCGCCGCGGCCCCATTGAAGCTGATCGGTCATGGCGCGCCGCCGCGGGCCACAGCGTCTTTCCGCGGCCTCACCGCCGCGGCCCCATTGAAGCAGCCAGTGGACTCTGGCATGATCGAGCGGTGCGCACTTTCCGCGGCCTCACCGCCGCGGCCCCATTGAAGCTGCCTGGCGGTCCGGCGCCGGGCGGCAGATGCTTTTCTTTCCGCGGCCTCACCGCCGCGGCCCCATTGAAGCGTCGCACTCGCCGCTCGGCTCGCAAGGGTCCGTGTCTTTCCGCGGCCTCACCGCCGCGGCCCCATTGAAGCTTGGCGGGCATGGTCATCTCTCCAGGGGTTGTCGCCTTTCCGCGGCCTCACCGCCGCGGCCCCATTGAAGCTGGATCATCCCCACCTACGTGAGCCAGCACCTGGTCCTTTCCGCGGCCTCACCGCCGCGGCCCCATTGAAGCATGAGTTGAGCAAGCGGAAAGGCGGCGCGAAGTGACTTTCCGCGGCCTCACCGCCGCGGCCCCATTGAAGCGTCGGGCTGGTCCGGCGCATGCGCATGGCGCAAGAGATGTCTTTCCGCGGCCTCACCGCCGCGGCCCCATTGAAGCACGCTGTCGACCGACGAATACAGCGAGGACACCGGGCTTTCCGCGGCCTCACCGCCGCGGCCCCATTGAAGCACGATCTTGTAGAGCGACGAGTTCTGAGCAAGGCTCAGCTTTCCGCGGCCTCACCGCCGCGGCCCCATTGAAGCAGATGGGGGCAATCCCTCATCGGCAGGGGAGAAGAGATCCTTTCCGCGGCCTCACCGCCGCGGCCCCATTGAAGCCGCGTCCAACGCGGTCGCCGAGCAGGACGCCGCGGCTTTCCGCGGCCTCACCGCCGCGGCCCCATTGAAGCGCCGCGACCCCGGCCTCGGCCACGATGTGGGCAAACCTTTCCGCGGCCTCACCGCCGCGGCCCCATTGAAGCCACAGCCTCGCTACCTCGTCTTCCTTGAGCCACTCCCTTTCCGCGGCCTCACCGCCGCGGCCCCATTGAAGCTTCAGGCCCTTGCTCAGAGCCTGGGTGCTGGTGGTCCTTTCCGCGGCCTCACCGCCGCGGCCCCATTGAAGCCAAGTGCTTCTCCGATGAGTATGTGGCCATGCTCGACTTTCCGCGGCCTCACCGCCGCGGCCCCATTGAAGCGAGCGTGCGCGCAAGGGCAAGTCGACCCGGGGCGGCTTTCCGCGGCCTCACCGCCGCGGCCCCATTGAAGCCCTTCCGCTTTGAGTGGGTTCCCGAGATAGACGCGCTCTTTCCGCGGCCTCACCGCCGCGGCCCCATTGAAGCCCCGAAAGGAATCGCCGTGCTTGTGCTGACACGCTCGCTTTCCGCGGCCTCACCGCCGCGGCCCCATTGAAGCCAACCCAAAACGGGAAACTCGTGCCAGGCACAAGGCCTTTCCGCGGCCTCACCGCCGCGGCCCCATTGAAGCGCGGCCACACGGTACTTGCATGGGCGGGGTAACTCACTTTCCGCGGCCTCACCGCCGCGGCCCCATTGAAGCCACAGGACACGAGCCCAGATTGACCCCCGACCTCTTCTTTCCGCGGCCTCACCGCCGCGGCCCCATTGAAGCGCCTCGCCGCCCGTCGCCATGATCGCACATGCCATGCTTTCCGCGGCCTCACCGCCGCGGCCCCATTGAAGCGTTGGCCTTCGCCTCGGCCTCAGCCTTGGTCGCGTACTTTCCGCGGCCTCACCGCCGCGGCCCCATTGAAGCCAACACCATGGCGACGGCCGTGAACCTGATGGAGACTTTCCGCGGCCTCACCGCCGCGGCCTCATTGAAGCCTATCGACCATCGGGCCGCGTTCGAGAACCGCCTCACTTTCCGCGGCCTCACCGCCGCGGCCCCATTGAAGCTTTGCCCGCATCTGCGGCGACAACGTGAGTTGAGTACTTTCCGCGGCCTCACCGCCGCGGCCCCATTGAAGCAAGCGCATCCGGCCGCGGCCGTCGCCGGCGAGACGACTTTCCGCGGCCTCACCGCCGCGGCCCCATTGAAGCTTTGTCCTGGACGGGCGAGGTGGAGGACATCTTCGACTTTCCGCGGCCTCACCGCCGCGGCCCCATTGAAGCACTGTGGCGCGCCATGCGAGGAGCGCCGGGCGTCAACTTTCCGCGGCCTCACCGCCGCGGCCCCATTGAAGCCCACGCCGCCTGATCACTCTCGATGGACGGCATCTCTTTCCGCGGCCTCACCGCCGCGGCCCCATTGAAGCTTTGCGGATCCGGGAAACATCCAGTCCAGGACGATGTCTTTCCGCGGCCTCACCGCCGCGGCCCCATTGAAGCATCCTGACCAGCCTCACGAATTGCGTGGCCTGCCGTCCAACTTTCCGCGGCCTCACCGCCGCGGCCCCATTGAAGCCTTGGCCATCGGCACATCCTTCAATCCCGCATTCATGCTTTCCGCGGCCTCACCGCCGCGGCCCCATTGAAGCGCCAACGGCAGCGGCGCGGGCCAGGTCAACCAGTTTTTCTTTCCGCGGCCTCACCGCCGCGGCCCCATTGAAGCGCCAACGGCAGCGGCGCGGGCCAGGTCAACCAGTTTTTCTTTCCGCGGCCTCACCGCCGCGGCCCCATTGAAGCCCGGCCAGTAGTGGGCCGGGGGGCACATGCGCCGGGTGTCTTTCCGCGGCCTCACCGCCGCGGCCCCATTGAAGCTCACTGGGGAAATACTGGGTTTCCGGCCCGACGCGGCTTTCCGCGGCCTCACCGCCGCGGCCCCATTGAAGCAACAACACGGGCTACACGCAGTACCAGATCCGCGGCTTTCCGCGGCCTCACCGCCGCGGCCCCATTGAAGCTCCCTGCCTCGTTGTTCGGCCTGTTCGTCGGGGCCCCTTTCCGCGGCCTCACCGCCGCGGCCCCATTGAAGCTACTGACAGCGACCGAACAGGCCGCGACCGCCCTGGCTTTCCGCGGCCTCACCGCCGCGGCCCCATTGAAGCGTGATCAGGCTCGCGCGTGCCATCACCTTGGCCTGGTTCTTTCCGCGGCCTCACCGCCGCGGCCCCATTGAAGCCGTGGTGTTCTGATCCGAGCTGCCCTGCAACCCTTCTTTCCGCGGCCTCACCGCCGCGGCCCCATTGAAGCTCTGTGGTTGGTTTCCCCCGTCCGCTCCTTGTTCTGAACTTTCCGCGGCCTCACCGCCGCGGCCCCATTGAAGCTAATCCCAGTAGATCGCGCAGGGCGGCCTTGCTGTCTTTCCGCGGCCTCACCGCCGCGGCCCCATTGAAGCCTTTAAGGGAGCCCGTTGATTCCACCGTACAGCAAGAGCTTTCCGCGGCCTCACCGCCGCGGCCCCATTGAAGCCAGTCACGCGGAGCCACGCATGTCTCGTGACAGCGTCTTTCCGCGGCCTCACCGCCGCGGCCCCATTGAAGCGATTTCCTCCGCCGCTGGTTTCGCAGCCATCCGCCCCTTTCCGCGGCCTCACCGCCGCGGCCCCATTGAAGCAGCCTGTGCTCGGGCAGCGTTCGGTGCAGGCCACTCTTTCCGCGGCCTCACCGCCGCGGCCCCATTGAAGCGGATCGAGATGAACTACGGCACAGGCGACA
The DNA here is from genome assembly GCA_963833985.1 of uncultured Planctomycetaceae bacterium. Classification (GTDB taxonomy): domain Bacteria; phylum Planctomycetota; class Planctomycetia; order Isosphaerales; family Isosphaeraceae; genus Aquisphaera. The sequence goes on along the minus strand of CAWIAD010000001.1, from coordinate 683,667 downwards.
AGCCGGCTTTCCGCGGCCTCACCGCCGCGGCCCCATTGAAGCCAGGTCCGCCCGGGTATGGCGCGGCGAAGGGGTCAGCTTTCCGCGGCCTCACCGCCGCGGCCCCATTGAAGCTCTTACGAGTGCATTGGTGCCACGTGGGCCAATCCGCTTTCCGCGGCCTCACCGCCGCGGCCCCATTGAAGCGTCGCGGCCGGCCCCTGTTACGCCGGCGTAAGCTGGCTTTCCGCGGCCTCACCGCCGCGGCCCCATTGAAGCATCACTGATGCCGGGACGTGGATATGCGCAAGATGCCCTTTCCGCGGCCTCACCGCCGCGGCCCCATTGAAGCTTTCACTCCCTGCCCCGAGTGCTCCGCGCCGGTCGTCTTTCCGCGGCCTCACCGCCGCGGCCCCATTGAAGCCGGGCTACTGCCGGGATGACGTCGCCAAGGTCATCGCTTTCCGCGGCCTCACCGCCGCGGCCCCATTGAAGCAATCGACGTATGCACGCGAAGGAGATTTTCTGATGCCCTTTCCGCGGCCTCACCGCCGCGGCCCCATTGAAGCGAGGGAGCGTCCGGACCGCCGATCTGCTTCACCCTGCTTTCCGCGGCCTCACCGCCGCGGCCCCATTGAAGCGGCGAGCGTGAGCGTGTTGCCGCCGGCGGTATACCCGGCTTTCCGCGGCCTCACCGCCGCGGCCCCATTGAAGCAGGGAATGGAGGCGATCGCCACGGCGATCCAGCACGGCTTTCCGCGGCCTCACCGCCGCGGCCCCATTGAAGCGTGAAGCGGAAGGAGGTAGGGCTTTGACGGCAACATACTTTCCGCGGCCTCACCGCCGCGGCCCCATTGAAGCGCGTGGTCTCGCTTGAAGAAGCGGCCCACACCCGACTCTTTCCGCGGCCTCACCGCCGCGGCCCCATTGAAGCGGCGTGCCGTGCGTGATGGCCGCCAGGTCGCGCAGGACTTTCCGCGGCCTCACCGCCGCGGCCCCATTGAAGCGCTGTGTCGTCGTAGCCGAGCCGGATCATGACCGCTCTTTCCGCGGCCTCACCGCCGCGGCCCCATTGAAGCCGTGCGGACCAGGTCGGCAACCACGTCGTCACGGCTCACTTTCCGCGGCCTCACCGCCGCGGCCCCATTGAAGCCTGCTGATCAGGATCTTCAGCGCGTGGCCGAGGATGTCTTTCCGCGGCCTCACCGCCGCGGCCCCATTGAAGCTACAACGTGCTCGTGCAGAGCGTTGCCCAGGGCACCTGCTTTCCGCGGCCTCACCGCCGCGGCCCCATTGAAGCCGACCGTGCTGACCAGCTCAGGATGGGCCAAGAATCTTTCCGCGGCCTCACCGCCGCGGCCCCATTGAAGCCGACCGTGCTGACCAGCTCAGGATGGGCCAAGAATCTTTCCGCGGCCTCACCGCCGCGGCCCCATTGAAGCCGTAGACGTCGCTGTCGAACCGGCTGCTTGTCGGCGCTTTCCGCGGCCTCACCGCCGCGGCCCCATTGAAGCTCCACTGGAGAATCACCCTCTGGGGCTCGGTGTATCGCTTTCCGCGGCCTCACCGCCGCGGCCCCATTGAAGCTACTCGTACATCGAGAGCGAATCGGCGATGGAATCACTTTCCGCGGCCTCACCGTGTGCGTGAGCAGGCTAAGCGACGCGAAATCAGCGATTCCTGAGCAACATCGCTGAGGGTACCAACAAAAATCCCCTCGAAGAGCCTGGTCACTTGATCAAGCTTCCCGAGGGGTGAACTCCGTGGTTTACCACAACAGCGGAGTACTCGACCATGTATCATGATTTACCCCTGACCGCCAGGTTCTGGTCGTTCCTTTGGGCTGCCGACCAGGATCTCGCAGAGCAAACCCGCAAGCAAGCATGTCCATGCGGTGGCCGCCTGCACGCCGCCAACTATCTCCGCAAGCCACGCGGCCCCGCCATAGGCTGAGCTGCCTTCCCATTCTTCAACCTCATCCGTTTCCGATCGGGAAGGGCAGTCGTCAGGAGATGTCAATCGGGGCGAGAGGATTTGAACCTCCGACCTCACGATCCCGAACCGTGCGCTCTAGCCAAACTGAGCTACGCCCCGATAGCGTCCAATCAGTATGGACGATCGCGAAAGCTCTGTCAATTGCATCACTGCTTCCGGCGCGCCGCGGATTGCACGCTGGCCGGGGCATTCGGCGATGGCAGCGACGGGGGGGCTGCCGCGGGTGCATTTTTTTCGAGAGGGGTCTGTACCGCGGCCATGTGCTCGTGCCAGGAGCGCTCCAGGGTTTCCAGGTCGGGGCCGAAGGCACGCCGGAATGCGGCCATTGAGCGCTCGCCTGAGGTCATATCTTCCAGGGCGGCGTCGGGGCTGCGCAGCAGGTCCAGGTAAGTCAGGAATTGCGCGGGGTGCTGATCGCGGAGGTAGTAGACCAGGGACCAGGCCTGGGCGTAGAGGTCGCGGCGGTAGCCGCGGCCGTAGCCCGTGTCGCGCACCATCGGCTCCAGCTTCGGAACCGGAGTGATCCGCCGCCAGTCGGGCAAACGCGGGTCGCTGGCCCGGCCAACTCCCGCCCAGCGCCCTCCTCGGATCACCTCGAACTGCATTGCCAGGCCCTCCTGAAGCCAGACGGGGAACGCACCAGGGCGGGGAAGGAGGCCGCTCGCGGCCGCCAGGAGATGGATCAATTCGTGGGCGGCGGTCCCGTCGTTGATCATCCGGCATTCCAGGTCCAGCAACAGCTCTTCGCGGCGCAGCTCGCGTTCCAGCCGGCCAGCCAGAGCCAGAGCGTCGGACCGGCTGAGCGTGCGCGGCGACTGGCCGGTGAGCGTGACGCGGAGCCGGGCCCGGGGCGGGATCCGGTCGACGGTCGCTCGAAACTCGGCCAGTTCCTCGCGGCGAGCCCGCACAGATTCCTTGCCGTGCAACTGCTCCTCCGAGGAGATCGCGTCATAGGCCAGGACCGCATTCCACGTGGGGTGGTAATAACCGCGCGTGCTGGCAAACGCGTCAGCTCCCTGAGCGTGCAGGAATGCCAGGTAGTCCTGCTGTTCGTTGAACCAGGCAAAGACCAGGCGCTTCTGGGGGATTCGGAGGCTGACCCCCTCGGCCGCGAAGGTCAAGAAGTAGCTGGCGAAGACGCGCTCCAGCAGCGCCAGTCGCTGCTGCGCCTCGGGCTCGGACAGTTGATGCAGCAAAATCACATGAGGCCCGCGTGCGAGGGTGGTCGACACTCCCAGAGTCCGGCGAAACGGGTCCAGATCCGGATCAGCGGCAGGCTGCTGGAGCGCATTGAGGGCCGAAGCCATCCGCGCGGTCGGGCCGTGGCCAGGCTGGAGCGCATGGAGGGCACGAATTTCGGCGGCAGCTTCCGGGCCAAGGCCATTGGTGATGGCCCACCAGGCCGACTGGTAGCGAGCGGGAAATGCCAGGCTTTGCACTTGCAGCCGCCGGGTGTCCCAGTCGTGCTCGGGAATGAACCCGATCACAACCTTGCGGAAATCCTCCCGCAGGAAGTCATAGTGGTTGCCGGCAAGGTCAATGACGATGTGGTCACCATCGATCGTGACCGGGGTCTGCACCGCCCCGCCATTCTTGAAGTAGAGCAGTTCCGCCCGTCCCGCGGGCGACAGGACTTCGCAGAGGAGTACAAGGCACGCCAGTCCCGCGAATCGAACGGGGTGCAAGAACCGCCCGGGCCGGTATCGCGCTGCGTCCATGTCCTGTGCTTCGCTCCTGGGTTCTGATGGTCCCTGGCTCCCTGTCGCGTGAGCCTACCAGAATTCGAGAGCATAGCAGTAGGACGAATTTGCAAGTGTCAACCGTCCTTCCGTGCCGACACCGGGATGCCAGGGAGGTGAGGATGCTCGTTCTCAGTCGCAAGCCTTTGCAGTCCATCATGATCGGGCCGGACATCCGAATCACGATCGTGAAGGTGGAGCGGAACCAGGTACGCATCGGCATCGAGGCTCCCCGCGATGTCACAATCTTGCGGGACGAGCTTCTGGAGAGTGCAGAAGTCGAGGCCGGCACAGGCCGGGTGATCACGGAGGCTCACGCTCTGAGCTCCTGAACCCGGACCACGTGGCCGCGATGAGAACGAGTCCCGCCCGCAGTGGGCGGGGCCCGGAAGGGCCGGCTTGCTAGAAGGCGACCGGCGCAGCAGGTGCTTCCTCGCCCTCGAACTCTTCCGTTTCGCTACCGGCGTAGGCTCGCCTGGCCTTCTCGCCCACCGCGAACGATTCCAGGCAGAGCCCGATCTTGGGATTGACCGCGTTGTGCTCGGCCTTGGGGTACTCGAAGATGAGCGCGACCTCGTAAGGGTTGTTCTTATCCCCGTAAAGATAAATCTGCACGTTTTTCGCATTCAAATCCAGCATCTTGTACTTGAACGCGTTGGTGCGTTTCGTGTCGGCTTTGAACTCGCCGACGGCCAGTTCCACCCCGTAGACGTTCTTGAGCAGTTCGACCACGTCGGCGTTGAAGTCGCCGCGAGGCGTTTCGGCCTGGCTGGGCGCCTTCTTGGCCGGATTCTTGGGGCGCTTGACGCGTGCCAAGATGTGCAGGCTCTGCTTCTCCGGCTCGATGAAGCTGGACTCCGTGTCGTACTTGCCGGGCTCCACCACCGCGAGCTGGAAGGTCTCCGTCGGCCCCGTCATGCTCTTGGGGGGCCGGACATAGATCAGCAGCTCTTCCTTCAGCTTGCCCTTGGTCGGCGCTTCCTCGAGATTATCGTCGAGCCGTTTCTGATAGGCCATGTTTTCCAGGGTCTTGTCGAGCCGGGTCTCGTAACTCTGGGTTCCACATCCGATCGTGAGCACGAGGCTCAGGCTCAGAAGAACGGCCGCCAACCTTTTCATGGATGCATCCTGAAGCGAGGAGACGGACGGCTCTCTGGCCGTGAAGTCTCGAGAGATCGTGCAGATTCCGCCCGCGAGTGCCTTGCGGCGATCGCGCCTTGCGGGCAGACCGGCGTCGAACCGGATCGGTCTGACAGTTCACAGCGAAGTGTTTTTAGCTTAATCTCAAAAGTCGCGGGCCGCCAGCGATGCCAGCCGGAAAGCGTGGGAAACAGGCGATGCAGGAGCGCGATCGAGGTGCTGCGATGAACTCCCCGGAGCTGGCGGCTGCTGCGGAACGGCAAGCCTGTCCTGTGAAGATCATGGCCCTGGTCAAGCCCTTTCGCGCAGGCGGTCCTCTCGGCTCTGCATGGGCTGGACATTCTGGGAGCGACGGTTTGCGAGGCGATGGGCTACGGCCGGCAGAAGAACCGGCTCAGCCAGTACCTGGGAAGTGAGTACAGCGCCTCGTTTCTGCCCAAGGTCCAGGTGACGGTCTTCGTAGCCGAAGAGCAGGCCCAGGCGGTCATCCGGGCGATCACCGTGGAGGCGCGGACAGGGCGGATTGGCGACGGCAAGATTCTCGTTGTGCGCTGTGCCTGCGAATGCCTGGTCTGGTGATCGGATTGCAAGCTCCAGGTGCGAAGCTCCGGATCGCTAGCTCCGGACGAGGGCGATTCAATGCGGCGTGTCGATCCAGAGGACCCGCCGCATGCGGACACGTTGGGTGTCGGCGTCGAAGTCCACGAGTTGCTGCTGGGGCACGGTTTGAGCATTCTCGGCCCGTAAGAGGGCGTAGCGGCCGCAGTGGCTGAACCAGCGAACCGTCGGCGTGTCGCCGAGCCAGACGACGACCATCTTGCCGTCCAGTTGACGCGGATCCTCGTCGTGCTTGGAATACGCGACGCAGGCGCCTTCGGCAACCATGGGCGCCATCGCGTTGCCCTGGACCACGATGCAACGGTTCTCTTGCTGGGCTTCGATCCACTCTTTCCGGGCGGGATTCTCGTGGGGTGGCTCGAAGAGTTGTGGCTGGTTGCCCGACTCGATGCCACCGTCACGGCTCGCATGGTCGCTTTCCAGTAACTGAAGCGCAGTCCGCAGCAGTGCGCCGACGGTCATGTTGGGACGCGCGGCGGTATCCAGCACGTTGGCGTCGGACTGCTGGCGGAATTTCGGACCCTTGCCATGAAGCAGCCAGACAGGCTCGACCGAGGTGAGCTCGATGATCTTGAGAACCACCTCGGCTGGAACGGTCACTCCCCCCTCGTAGTTGTACCAGGTACGAACAGGGATTTGCAGCCGGCGAGCCATCTCCGGACCGCCTCGCTCACCGAAAAGCTCCAGGCGCAGATTTGACAGCCGTTCCGCCAGGGCAAGCTTGGCACGTAACGACTCGGGTAACGTTTTGCGACGAGCCATGGGACAAATCCTATCGATGACCACGACCGGTCAAACGAACGCTGAGATGATGGACCCAGTGCCGAACGAATTCTTCCTTAAGAGCTATTTAAAGCGATTCGCCGCGGAAATCAATGCGTAGTCGGAGGAAGTCGCGAAAGTTCATCAATGACGGATGGAATCATCAGTGATTGGGGAATGCCTCCGACACCACCGGCCCCGTCTTCGTGAGCTCAGGATATTCGGCTCGAACGCGGAGCGCCGACGCGCACGAACGAGCGCTTGTGAAGCCCTGCACGGGGACCCATCCGACGGTGGTGAGTGTGTCGTTCAATCGTCCTCGTCAAGCTTCAAGTCCAGCAAGAACTGGGCAACCGCTTCCTCATCCTCCGCGGTCTTCGGCTTCGCGCCGGGAGTGGCGGCATCCGCGGTTTCGTCAGCGGGATCGGAGGGCACTTGCTGTTCCTGTACCGCGCCGGTCGGACCGGGGCTCCTGGAGGACTTCGCGGTTTGCGGCGCGGGTTCGTCATCCAGTGGGATGATATCGAAGTGGTCCGCCTCACTTTCGATAGGGACCTCGAATTCGTCTTCGTCCTCAGGCAACTCCATCTGAAAGTCATCTTCATCGGCGGGCAGGGCTTCGACCTCGGCCGTATCGTTGGTCACGGGTCCGGCACCCGCCGGTGCAGCGACCGGGGGGCTGGTCGAGCGCAGCAGATCGACGCGTAGGGTGACTCCGCCGATGGTCAGGACGTCGCCGGGCTTGAGCGTTTGCTGACCGAGCACGCGCTTGCCATTGACGTAGGTACCATTCGAGCTTCCGAGGTCCCGGACAATGAGCTTTTCGCCCTCCTCGATCAGCTCGCAGTGGCGACGGCTGACCTGGGAAGAGCGGATGCGGATCTGGCAATCATCATGGCGTCCGACACTATTCACTCCATCCATCAGCCGAAGTGTGTTGGCTCCGCTGCGGCCGCGCACAACATGGAGGGCGTAATTCATGATCGAAGCGATCCCGACTGGCTGGCGGAACTTGATATGGGGAAGATCATGTCTGGCGCAGGTATCACTGGAATCTACGCTCGTTCAGCCTACCTTCTCGGCAGCCGTCACGCAAATGGAAAGCCCTGCCTTGCCGCCATCGTGTGCAGACGTGGCGGTCGCGCTGCGGCATTCCACGCAAAACTCTTGCAATCGAGGGGCTTCGCGCTATACTGATGAACGACGTCGTTGCGTGCGCGGCATGGGTGCGAAGGCTCCCCTGCGTCAGTTCGCATCGAGATTCGCGGGAGTAGCTCAGGGGTAGAGCACCACGTTGCCAACGTGGTTGTCGTGGGTTCAAATCCCATCTCCCGCTCTGGTTTCTTTTGCCTCTGGGGCTGGCCGTTTTCGCACGAGCGCGTTGGTTGCGTGATGGCGGATCAAGCCGTCCCAGCCAGTAGTGATCCGTGGGAATGCCTCAGATGAGCACCGGTGAGGATCAGCACGATACGTCAGCCGCGGCAACCGATCAGCTTGCCGACGACTCGCCTTCCCAGGAAGACGGGAGCGGCGTCGAGGCGAAGCGCAAGCTCGAGCTTGACGTTCAGATTGACAACGTGGGGCCGTGCAAGAAGCACCTCAAGGTCACGGTGCCCCGGAGCGAGATTGAACGGCAATTCGAGGAATCGCTGGGCAACTTCCAGCGCGACGCACAAGTTCCCGGTTTCCGGTCAGGTCGGGCTCCGCGGCAGCTTGTCGTCAAACGGTTCCGCAAGCAGGTGGGCGAGCAGGTCAAGTCGACGCTGCTGATGACTGCGCTGGAACAGATCGATGAGGACTACAAGCTTGACCCGATCACCCAGCCGAAGCTGGACGTCGAGGCGATCGTGCTTCCCGAAGACGGCCCGATGGTCTTCGAGATGGAGGTCGAGGTCAAACCGGATTTCACGCTCCCCGACTACAAGGGGCTGAAGGTCAAGCGACCGGTCAAGACGATTCGAGAGCAGGATGTGGAGGCCCGCCTGGGACGATTCCTGGAACGGTACGCCCAGATCGTTCCGAAACTGGAAGGCGCGGCCGAGATTGGCGACTACATCACGGCCGATTTGACGTTCTACCGGCCGAACGGCACGGAGCTCAACCAGATCAAGGAGATCCAGTTCCGTTTGCAGCCGGAGCTCCGCTTCCAGGACGGCCACATTCCTGCCATGGGCGCGGCGCTGCAAGGTGTGCGGCCGGAAGAAACCCGGGAGATCCAGGCGAAGCTGGGCACGGCCGTGGCCGAGGAGGAACTGCGCGGAGCCACCGTGCGCGCCACGGTCGCCGTGCATGACCTGAAGCAGATGCGAATGCCCGAGGTGAACGCCGAGTTCCTGGATTCGCTCGGCTTCTCGGACGAGGCGGAACTGCGCGAAGCGATTCACGATGCGCTCAAGCGGCAGAACGAGTCGCAGCAACGCCAGGCGATGCGCCGCCAGATCCTGGACACGCTGATCGGTGCGACCCCCTTCGATCTGCCCGCCGATCTCGTCTCACGACAGGAGAAGAGCACCACCAACCGCCTGGCGATGGAGTTGCGCGAACAGGGCTTCACCGACGCGGACATTCGCGCTCGCGAAGCCGAGATACGCGCCAACGCCCACGAGACCACGCGCCGCTCGCTCAAGGAGTTTTTCCTGCTGGCGCGGATCGCCGAGGCGGAAGGGATCAAGCTGGAACAGGAGGATCTCGAGCTGGAGCTCGAGGCGATGGCCGCTCGGAACGGCGAGAGCGTCCGCCGGGTTCGAGCCCGGGTCGAGAAGGAAGGGCTGGGAGACGCCCTGGCCACGCAAATCCTCGAGCGCAAGGCGCTGGACTGCATTCTCCGGTTCGTCGAGATCGAGGATGTCCATCTCGACGAGGTCGAGACGGCGGTGGAGACCGTGGACCAGACCGCCGCGCCGGCGGCGGAGCCTGTCTCCGTGGAATCAGATCCGTCCGGGTCGTGACGCGCTGCGGTGCTGACACTTACCGTGCGACACGCTCCGGACGAGCCCCTGGCCGCCGGAGCGGTTGCCGCCCTGGACGGCGCCAGGGCGCCGTCGCAATGCTATGGCACGAGTCCTTTTGTGGCGGGCTTTCTTCTTCCGCGCTGGCCGCGAGCGAGCGATCGGCCCCCTGATCGCGTTTCGAGCCGGCGACACTGATCCTAGCAGGACTGATCCATGCCTCCTGACTTCCCTCTCGCGGACCCGTTCTTGCAGCGCTACCGCGACTATGCCCGGCAACGGCAGATGACTCTGGGCGATCTCCTGCTGGAGAACCGGATCATCTTTCTCGAGGGCGTGATCAATGACGCCGCAGCCAACCTGGCGGTGATGAAGTTCTTGTACCTGCAATATGAGAATCGGACACAGGGTATCAGCTTTTACATCAACAGCCCTGGCGGCAGCGTGAGCAGCACGCTGGCGATCTATGATACCATGCAGTTTATCGAGTGTCCCGTGGCCACCTACTGCATCGGACTGGCAGCGTCCGGCGCGGCGGTCCTGCTGGCGGGGGGCTCAAAGGGCCGCCGTTTCTCCCTGCCTCACTCCAAGATCATGATCCATCAGCCTTACGGCCAGGTGGGCGGACAGGTTTCCGACATCGAGATCCAGGCGGAAGAGATCGTCAAGAGCCGGCTGGTCATCAACGAGATCCTGGCGCGGCACACCAGTCAGCCGATCGAGCGGATCGCCAGGGACACCGAGCGCGACCGTTATCTGACGGCCATGCAGGCGAAGGAGTACGGGCTGGTCGACGAGGTTGTGGGCCGCATCGCCTCGGGAGAGAAGGGACCTGGATCCACCGTGGTATCCACCTCGCCCTCGCCACCCGGTACCGAGGTCAAGTGATCTTGCCGACCGCCGTCCGCATTCCCCGACCCCCCAGCGCAGAAGCCTCAGAAGGGCCTGACTGCGGCCTGGCACGGAGGGGCCGGACGGCATCTCGCGAAACATTTCTGGGACATCTCGGGCAGCCGGCTTTTATTCAAGGGCTATTCACTCATGCCACTGGTTCCGATCGTCATTGAGCGGAGCGGCCGTGAAGAGCGGGCGATGGACATCTACTCCCGCCTGCTTCAGGACCGCATCATTATTCTGGGGACGGCGATCGACGATACCGTCGCCAACCTGATCGTGGCCCAGATGCTCGTTCTGGCACACCAGGACGCCAAGGCCGACATTCACCTGTATGTGAACAGCCCCGGCGGCAGCGTCACCGCGGGCATGGCCATCTACGACACGATGCAATGGGTGCCTTGCGACGTGGCCACGTATTGCATTGGCCAGTGCGCCAGCATGGGCTCGCTGCTGCTCGCCGCCGGAGCCAAGGGCAAGCGCAATGCCCTGCCGCACAGCCGGATCATGATCCACCAGCCGCTCGCCGGCATGGAAGGAACGGCCACGGAGATCCTCATCCACGCCGAGGAGTTCATCCGGATGAAGCGCCAGCTCAACGAGATCTACCGGCGGCACACCGGACAGACACTCGAGCGGCTTCAAGAAGACACGGACCGGGACCGGTTCATGGGTCCCGAGGAAGCCCGTGACTACGGGTTGATCGACAACGTGGTGGACCGCGCACCGGAGTTCCCGGCCAATCCCGAGCGAGTCTGAGCAGGGCGGCCGTGCGCGACCGGCAAGCTCGCGCACGCGCACCGAGGATTGCGCCTCAGGATCGGCTCAGCTCTTCCAGCAGTACCTCGTTGGCCTCAGGAAACCTCAGGCCGCGCAGCTCGCTGGCCAGGGCCCAGCGCAGGGGTGCATCCCCGGCAGGCTCGGCGGCCGGGTCACGCGGAACACAGTCGAAGCAGAAAAGACGCACGCGGCCGTGGGGATACGAGTGTTCCACCACGCGCCGCAGGCTGCCGACAAGGACTTCCAGCCCGGTCTCTTCGAGGCACTCGCGCGCCGTCGCCAGTGCCGGGGTCTCGCCGGGCTCACACTTGCCGCCGGGAAACTCCCAGTAGCCGGCGTAGACGGTCCCTTCCGGACGCCGGCGGATCAGAAACCGGTCGCCCCGGCGGATCAGGCCGATCCCCACGTCGATGATCTCGGGCTGACGGTCCGCGGCGCTCAGATGGTACCTGCCTTCAGGGCCTCGATGGCCCGGCCCGGAGAGCCCATCACGTTGTAGCCGCAATCCACGTGAAGGATTTCGCCGGTGATGCCGCTGGCCAGGTCGGACAGGAGGAACATTCCCGACGCACCCACTTCCTCGCGGGTGATGTTGCGGCCCAGGGGGGAGACGGCCACGTAGAGACCGGCGAGGTTGTCGTGGTCGCCCACGGCGGAGGCCGCGAGCGTCTTCACCGGGCCGGCGGACACCGCGTTGACGCGGATCTTGCGCGGGCCCAGGTCGTAGGCCAGATACTTCACCGAGGCGTCAAGCGCAGCCTTGGCCACGCCCATCAGGTTATAGCCCTGCACCACGCGCTCGCCGCCCAGGTACGTGAGCGTGAGCACCGCTCCGCCCTCGGTCATGACCCTGGCGGCCTGCCGGGCCACGGCCACCAGCGAGTAAACGCTCACGTCCATGGCCGTCCGGAAACCCTCGCGGCTGCTATCCACGTAGTTGCACTTGATATCGTCGATCGGGGCGTACGCGATCGAGTGCAGCACGAAGTCGATCGTCCCGAACGTTTCCGCGGCCGTATCGAACGTGCGGATGATGTCCTCGTCCTTCTGCACATCGCAAGGGACCAGCATCTTCGCCCCAATGGGCTCGACGAGCCTGCGGACCCGTCGCTCCATCTTCTCGCCGGGCAGGTGCGTGAAGCCCAGCTCGGCTCCCTCGTCCAGGAGCTTGCGTGTGATGGCCCAGGCAATGCTATAGTCGTTCGCGACACCCAGGATGATCCCCTTCTTCCCCGAGAAAATGCCCATCAGCGGCCCCTTTCGGCTCGTCGGCTCGTCGGTTCGATCAGTGCAGGCTCGTCAACCTGGGTCTTCCATGCTGTAAAATAACCGGACCAGCAGGCCCGCTCAACCTCGACTTTGCCCGCGCCGGCGCCGCGGGGCAGGCCCGTACCGATCTGCCCCCCGGTTGGAAGGCCACGGAGACACAGCATTGGAAGACAGCGGTTCTGCCCTCAATCGCGGGACTGAAGCCGCCGCCCGGGGATGGCAGGGATGGCTGGCCACACCTTTCCGGCTGAGGCTGACCTGTGAAAACCTCGCGTGGCTGGCGGTGGGACTCGGAGTGGTCCTGCGAGTCTGGGAGTATCTGGATCGGCGCCCGCTCTACATCGATGAGACCGCGCTGCTGAACAACATCGTCGGCCTGGGGGTCCTCGATTTTCACGAGATTCTCCAGGGCGACCAGATGGCTCCGCCGGGTTTTCTGGCCATCGAGCGCCTGCTCGTGTGCGTTCCGCTGGACGTCAAGCTGACAGCCCGGTTCTTTCCCCTGGTCTGCGGCGTGGCCTCGGTCTTCCTGATGCGCACCGCGGCCTGGCGCTACCTCGACCGCCGCGCCGTGCCCTGGGCCGTGGCCCTGTTCGCGCTTGGTGATCACCTGCTCTACTACTCCGCCGAGATCAAGCAGTATTCCTGCGACCTGGTGCTGGCCATCGCCGCGCTGGTGCTGGCCGCAACCCGGCCCGCCGGGAAGCCAGGGCGCGGGCACGATGCGCTGCTGGCGGGCTTCGGCCTGGCGGCTCCCTGGTTCTCGTTCACGGTGGCGTATGTCCTGGCCGGGGTGGGCCTGCTGCGCATCGTCACCGCAGCCAGGGAAAGGCAGTGGCGCCCGGCCGCGCTGGCCGCCGGGATGAGCCTGGCGTGGCTGATCAGTTTCATGGGCTGCTTCTTGCTGTCGCGCTCCATCATGAGCCGGCGCAACTTTCTCTGGGTCTGGTGGAACTTCGCATTTCTGCCGTTACCTCCCCGTTCCTACGCGGAGCTGTCGCTGGTGGCGGAATCGATCGCCAATGTCTTCATCAACCCCGCGAGCATCCTCGCGCCGCTGGCACTGCCCTACACGGCGCTTCTGGCGTCGCTGCTGGCCCTGATCGGCTGTGTGTCGCTGGGCAGACGCTGGCCGGGCGGCCTCTGGCTGCTGATCGCGCCGCTGGTCATCGCCCTGGCGGCTTCCGGACTGCATCTCTACCCGTTCCACGGACGTCTGCTCATGGTTCTGGTGCCGGCGTACCTGATGTTGCTGGCCGAGGGCATAGCCGCCGCCGGCCGGCGGACTGGCTGGCTGGTCCCCCTGATTCTGGGCGGCTGCTTCCTGTACGGCGAGGGCGCCGAGGTGCTCTGGCACCGGGCCATTCAGCCCAGGATCCGGGCTTTCGATTCGCACGGAGACCTCAAGAACGACCTGCTCGATTATCTCGAGCTCAGGCAGACGCCAAACCCGGGACTGCGGAAACGCCAGGCGCACGACGCGGACAGTGGTGAACGAGCGCCCTGAGCGCCCTGGCCGAACTTCGCCCACGGTCAGCCCGGAGCACGGGCCTGAGCATCCGGGGGCTGAAACCGGGTCCGCCTGTTCCCGGGGTGACGGGTTGCTGGCCGAACTGGCCGGCATCGGCTCTCGGGACGTTTTGCTCGGGCACGGGAAGCTGGTTCGGAAACTGCAATCCGGGCACCAGCGCGGCCCCTGCTTGACCGCCGGGCCGGTGGTGCTGGGGAAAGACCTGAGGCATGGGAACCGGCACCGGCACCTGCCCCTGCCCCTGCCCCTGCCCTTGCCCCCAGAGGCGCATCGCCAGTCCTCTCAGGAACTGACCCATCTCCTGGATGGCCATGCCAAGCTGGCGGTTCTCCTGCCGGCTGACCTGCAAGCTGCTCTCCAGTTCCCTTCGGAGCTGCGCGACGTCCCTGCGCAGATCGTCCATGGCCGGATCGCTCTGTTGCGGGCTCACCGGCGCCTGGCCGAGGCGCTCCTGAAGCTCCCCGAGTTTTGTCTCGATGGCCGCCAGCGCCAGGATGGTGGGGGAATCGAACGTGGACTGGGGCCTGGCCTGCGGCCGCGCCGGTGTCGCCGGCGCTGGCGGGGCGGCGTTCCTGGCCGCCTTGGCGGGCGCCGCTGCCGGCGGGGCTTCCGGCCGATGGGAGAGGACCTCGTCCAGGCGGTCGAATCGCCTGGCCCAGCGCACCTCGCGGCTGGCGAGCAACGATTCCAGGCGGTGCAACCGCGCGTGGTGTTCGGACCAGGCCAGCCCGGCAGCCAGCACGAGCAGCGCGCTGGCGGCCACACCGGAGGCGATCAGGAGCAGCCGCTTCCAGGCCCGCGGCTTGCTGATGGCGGCGGTGGTCGTGGCCGGAGCGACTGGCGGGTCGACCGCGTGCGCGGCCGAGGGCACGATCTCGCGTGAACGTCTCCCCATGGCAAGGAGCCAGCGGCTCGACTCGCTGGAAGGGTCGTCGAGCTCCCGGCGGATCGACTCGATCGCTTTTCCTTGCCGGCCGGAGAGATATCCCACCAGGAGATCCAGTTTTGTCGTCATCGGATCGACCAGCCTCCGGGAAGGAGCTCCAGGCAGATGACCCACGGGGCCGCCCATTCCTGGACCAGGCGCGTCAGGTCCTGGATCTGGACGACCCGGCGGGGCGGAAAGCCGAGTGATTCACCGGTGCGGCGAAGGATGCGATCCATCTCGGCCCGCAGCAACTGCGCAGTCCTTTCGGCGGATTGCCTGTTCCCAGAAGGGCTCGGAGAACAGGTGGAAGAGGCACCAGAAGCGTTCGCGGTCCATGGGCTCGTAACGCGCCGCGGGCTCGATCCTGGCCCGTACCTGGGTGAGTGCCGCAAGGTAGCCCTCCAGCGCCAGCTCTTGCCGCGCCGGCAGCGGGAGGTCAACGAAATCACTCTGGAACTCCAGTAGAACCAGCACCAGGTGGGCCAGCGAGATGGCACCCCCGGCGGTCCACTTGGCCACGCTGGAGCGGTCCACTCCAATGCGGTCGGCCAGGTCGTTCTGGGTCCAGTCCGCGTGCACGAGCTTCTTGTCGATCCACTTGCCGATCGCCTTGCAGCAGACCTTCGCGGGGGCTTCCTTGAAGCGGCGGGCGATCACGGTGGCGAATTCGTCATCGTGATCGAGCCCGAACTTCTTTAGAAACTCTCTTGCGACTCGCTCGAAGGCCTCGTCGCGACCCGGCTGACCCGCCATGGATTTCGCGATCCCAAATCCGTTGTTCTCGCCAAACGACCCCATCGCCGGCTCCCCTCCGACCTGGTGCCGGGCAAAGCGCCGCCTTGAATCTTGATGTAGCCACAATACGCGGGCTTGCCGTCTGGAAAGTGACTGCCATTCACGTTCCCGCGCCTCGCCGATGTGTACTATAGGCTTCGGACTTACGGGGACGGAAGGGGTCGTGCTCGATCCCCGGCCAGGTCCATGGGGACTGAAGGGAAAAGAGGGGCATCCGACAGGGATGCAGGATGCCCCGTCCCCATCGGCAACCGGCTCACCGCTGAGCCGATGGGGTTTTGCTCGAGTGCCAGCCAGGGCGAAGCAGCCCTCTGGCGCCGGGTTGCTGGTGCTGGCAACCGTCGACGAGACGGCTCGTGATGCTGTATAAGCAGGGCATGATTGGCCTGCAAGGCAGACGATTCACGGCGATTGTCCTGGCACTCGTTCTGAGCCTGGCCGCGGGATTGCGCTGCTGGAAGCTCGGGGAGCTCTGCTTCTGGTATGACGAGGTCGTCACCATGAACCTGGCCCGGGCCGCATCGCCCGCGGCCCTTCTCGAAGCGCCTCTTCCAGACCGACGCCACGCGGGCGCCGCTGCATCCCTTGCTGCTGATGCCCTGGATAAGGCTGCTGGGCCATTCCGAAGTCGCGGCGCGGTCATTCAGCGTGATCTGCGGCCTGTTGACGGTGGGACTGGTCTACTGGATCGGCCGGCTGGTTTTCGACGCGTCGACCGGTCTCTGGTCGGCCCTGCTGGCGGCAGTGTCCGCGCCGCTGGTTTACTACTCGCGCGAGGCGAGGATGTATGCGCTCCTGACGATGCTTACCTGTTTCTGCTGGGGATGGCTCTTCTCGCTCCGCGAACGGCGCTCGCGTACCCGGCTTGTTGTGTATGCCGCGGGCCTGGCCGCACTCTGCTACTGCCATCCACTTGGGCTGCTCATGGCCGGCACGCTGGCGCTCGGCTCGTTGCTTTTCGCCATCAGGTTTTTCGGCCGACTCCGGGTCTGGCTGGCAGTTCACTGGGCGGCTGGTTTGCTGATCACGCCCTGGATGCGGCACTATCTGGATCATGATCCCGAATTCCTCTCGGGCCAGCTTCCCATCAAGTTTCTGCTCGGGACGCCGATCGGCTTCGTGGGCGGTAACTTTGCTGCTCTGTTCCTGCTCCTTGCGCTGATTGGATTTGGCCTGGCGCGTCGTCAGCGCGAGCAACCGTCAGACTTCGACTGGTCGGGACCGACCTGCCTGATCCTCTGGCTGGTTGTTCCTCCGGTCTTGCTCTACGCATACTCCTGCTGCGGCGTACCGGTTTTTGGGCCGTCCCGGTACACGCTTTTCGTCGCGCCGGCTTACTTGATTCTGGTTGCGCAGGGGCTGGCAAAGCTGCCCATTTTCACGCGGTCGGCTGCGGTCATTGCGCTGGCGATGCTGATCGGCCTGGAGTTCCGCAACACGGTTCTCATTCCGCGGCCAAGAGCCAACTGGAAAGGCTTCTCAAGCTCTCTGCCGGCACGCATGGCCGTGTCCCACGGAGAGCAGTTCCAGGTTCTCGTCGCCTCGCTGGACAGCAATGTGAATCTAGAAATCATTGTGGCTCGTTATTATTTACAGTTCTTACCTCACCCTTGCACGATCGAGCGACTGACGAGCGAGTTGAGCGGTAGAGAAGCACCGCGTGGTGTCGATCTCTACGTGGCCGTCACAAGCCGTGGACGCTTGACCGTGACGCGGCGTCCCGGCCCTTCTGCTCGCTGGTCCCTTACGACCTATTGACCGTTCAAGGTCTTCCAGGGTGCTGCCCGGCGCAGGAGCGTCCGTCGCTGCATCGAAAACAGGCAGCATCAGCAGGTTCAGGTCCTGGCTGAGCGCGCCTCGCGCCGTGCCCAGAGCTTGCTGTGTCGCCGCACCCATCTTCAGGCTCCGCTCCTTGAGCTCGGGCGCGAGGTGTCCGAGCCCGAGCGCCTGCACAAGCGAGAAGGCGGATTGCACCTGGGGATCGGCCGCGATGTTCGCGCCGGCATTCGCGGGGACATCATCGGGACGTACTGTCGCGGTGCGCGTGCTGAAGGGCACCCAGCGATCGGCCCCGGCGCGGACCCAGAAGGTGGCCTCGACGCTCACCTGGCTCATATCGGGGGCCAGTTCCAGGCGGGTCACGGCGGCTCCAACCCGGCTTCGACTGGCAATCTTCTTGAGTTCTCCGGCGAGCGGATCGTTCCGCTTCTGCTCAGGATCCAGCAGGCTGGTTATCTGGGCGATCGCCGATGAGAGGTCCACGCTGGCCGGGCCCTGTCCCGGTTTGACATCGGGCAGGACCATATCCTGGAAGCGGATGAACCGGAGGTCCGGATCGACGGCCAGCTCGGTCGCGGCGCCCGGGCCAGCCAGGCGAGCTCCGGCTCGGGAAGCGCTGGCAAGAGTCCGGCCAGCGAGGGCGTCTGGCCGCCGCTGGTCACGAAGCCGCGGTTTTCGAGTGCGTCCTTGAGATCCTCCAGTGGCATGGACTCAGCGTCGGGCAGCCCGCAGAGCCAGCCAAGCTGGAGCAGCCGGGTATTCGCCGCCGGCTGGCGGACGATGCTGCGAACGTCCGTTCGGGCCAGACGCGCCGGTAAAAGGAACGAGCGCGTGCCCGCGGCAGGCTGCTCGAGACGCTTCAGCTCCTGATCGATCCAGACGACGATGCGGTCGCCGTTGGGAGCACTGGCGGCGCGCTCGGCTCTCCAGGCGGCCAGCCGCTCGCGTCGCTGCCGTCTGGCCAGTCGTTCGCCAGGTTCGATGGAAACGTCCCACTTGCCGGCCCAGCGCTTCAGGTGACTTTCCGCCCAATCTCTCCGCACCACCAGTTCGACAGCCCCGCGCGGGCCGGTGCTGACGCCGGTGACCAGTCCCAGCACCACCGAGCCATCGCGTAGCGTGACGCGTTCGCAGGCTTCCGGGGCCGGCTTGCGCTCGAGCTTGGCCGGGGCCGACTTGCGCTCGGCCCGGGAACCAGGCTTGCTCATGTGCGAGGGGGGCTGGAGGGCCAGCAGCGAGCCGGCGAGAAGCACAGTGCCCAGGATCATGATGACCCCCGTGATCCCTACGCGATAGACTCAGAGTACAGGTCCCAGGTGATTCTAGCGGTCGCGAGGCGGGAGGGAACCCCGCCAGATTCCGGTTGCAAGGGCTGAGGTGTCATGGCAGATCTGAAGCCGTTGGGTGATCGGGCGTTCCTGGCACAGTTCGCCAGTGAGCGCGAGGCTGCCCGCTGGGCCGCGGCCGTTCGCGCCGTGATGCTCGCAGGGGTGACCGATGTGGTGCTAGCGTATCGGTCGGCCGCGGTCTTCGCCGATCCAGACCTGGTAGACCTGGAGGCTCTCGAAGCGCGGCTGGGTCGACTGGAGCCGGGAGCGGAAGCGCTTCCGCCGGGCCGGCTCATCGACATTCCCGTGCTGTACGACGGCCCCGACCTGGAGCTGGTGGCGGCAAAGTTATGTCTGGAACCGAAGGCGGTGATCGCCAGGCATGCGGACGCCGTCTATGATGTGTTTGCCATTGGCTTTGTCCAGGGCTTTCCGTACGCCGGCTACCTGCCCAGGGAGCTGTGCGGACTTCCCAGGCGCGACGAGCCCAGGCTGCGGGTACCCGCCGGCGCGGTGGCCATTGCTGGACGCCAGACCGGCGTCTATCCCCGCGAGTCGCCGGGAGGCTGGCATCTGCTGGGCCGTACGCCGGTGAGGATTGCCGATCAGGAGCGCGGAGTCTTTCCGATCCGGGCCGGGGATCGCATCCGGTTCCATCCCATCGACCACAAGGAATTCGAGGCCCGGCGTGACGAATCGCTGCAACCCTCAGGCTGAACACTCCACCGGGACCATCGACCTGAACGCCGATCTGGGCGAGGGCTGCGGCAACGACCGACCGCTGCTGGAACGCGTTTCCTCGGCCAGCATCGGCTGCGGCGCCCATGCCGGCGACCCTGCAAGCATTCGCCAGACTCTGCTCTGGGCGCTGGAACTCGGCGTGGCCGTCGGCGCACATCCCGGCTATGCCGACCGGCCGAACTTCGGTCGCCGTGCGCAGCGGATCGGTGCGGCCGAAGTGACGCGACTGATCCTGGAGCAGGTCGGGGCGCTTCAAACACTCGCGCGCGCGGCGGGCCTCTCGGTCCGTTTCCTCAAGCCCCACGGCGCGCTTTACAACCAGGCACAGCACGAGGAGCCGGTGGCCAGGGGCGTGATCGCGGCCGCGCGGCAGCTTCACCTGCCGCTCCTTGGTCAGCCGGACACGCTGCTGGAGGGGCTGGCCAGGGCTGATCGCCTCCGTTTTGTGGCTGAAGGATTTCCCGACCGCCGCTATGATGCCCGCGGCGCCCTGGTTCCGCGCACCGAGCCGGGGGCCGTGCTGCACGATCCGGCCGAGATCGAGCAACAGGTCGTCCGCCTGGTGGCCGATAAGCGCGTCGCCACTCTCTGCATTCATGGCGATGAGCCGGCGGCGGTGGCGAATGCGGATCGAATCCGCCAGGCGCTCGATCGCGCGGGAATCGCCATCCGCACGTTCCTGGATTGACGGCAAACGCACATGGGACTGATGGTGATCGACTCGGGATTCTGGACCACCGTGCAGGACAGCGGGAGGACCGGCTTTCGCGAATGGGGAGTACCGACCGGCGGCGCATTCGACCACGGCGCGGCCGATTTGGGGAACGCCCTGGCTGGCAACCCACTGGACTGCGCCGTGCTGGAGATGAGCCTGCGGGGCGGGGTCTACGAGGCTCTCGGGAGCGTGGGGGTGGCACTCGCCGGAGCCCCCATGGAATCGTCCGTGTGCGCAGTCTCGGGCAGCCTGCGGCGACTGCGGGTGCCCTCGAGCACCACGCTCCAGCCAGGCGACCGCCTGGTGCTGGGCCAGGCGATCGACGGCGCGCGAACCTATCTGGCAGTCCACGGAGGTTTCCGGACCCCCTTGAAAATGGGCAGCCGATCGAGCGAGCAGCCGATCAATCGCGGCGATTTCCTCCCTGCCCCGGCATCGACCCTGGCCACCCGACACCCCGGTGAGGTCGCATGGAGGCAGCCAGCCCGCTTTCCGTTGCGCGTCATTGCCGGGCCGGAGCACACCGCCATGAAGAGAGAGGACGCCTGGTCCCGTGGTCGGTTTCGCGTCGGGTCCCGCAGTAACCGCATGGGCCTGCGCCTGGAAGGGCCGCCGCTGGATCTTGCCGGTCATCCGGATCGGCTGTCGGCTCCCGTGGCCCCGGGCGCTATCCAGGTTGCCGGCGGGCAGATCATCATCCTCGGCGTGGCATGCGGCACCATGGGAGGATACCCCCACGTGGCACACCTGATCTCGGCAGATCTCGACCGCCTTGGCCAGCTTCGACCCGGCGACTCCATCGAGTTCGCCCTTGTGGACCTTGACCAGGCCAGGAGGCTCGACGCCCAGGCGCGACAGTGGCAGCGAGCGCTGCTGGCCCGGATCGCCGCACTCGCCCGCGATGTCCAGGACTGACGCCATGGCGAGCAAAGCCGGTGCGTCATGATTGAAACCGCCCCGCGGGTGCCGGGAAGCCATAGCCATCGGCCGTTTGACCTTGCCGGATTCGCCGGGTTGCAGTACACAAATGCTGCACATCACTCCCGTCTTCGGTCAGGCTCCGGTGTGATCCGGGGCACGAGGTGGCAAAGCCTGGGTCTCTGGTTCCGAGGGTTACTCGATGTCGTGTGGTCGCGAGCCGCGGCACACCGTCCTGGTGCTGGCCGGCGCCACTGTAATTGTCGGGATCGCCGGCTGCCGCTCGCCTTTTGTCGGGCAGTCTGAGCGGCTCGCCGCCGAACCGTCCTCGTCCGTCGCCCGGACCGAGATTCCCCAGTTGCTCCCCGTCCCTGAGAAGCCGCTCGTGACCAGCTCTTCCAGGGCACTCGCAGAGGAGGCCGTAGCGCCTGCGGCCGGGGAGACGCGGCCGGCGGCGACGCCCATTCCTTTGCTGGACGCCGCGCTCAAGCGGGCGGAGGCCGTCGAGAGGACACAAGGGGGGGAGGAAAAGGACCGGATTTCCCTTGCCGCACGGTCCGGGGCGGCAGCCGTCCGGCCCGTTGTGCCGAACCCGGCAGCCCCTCCGCGGGAAGCAGTCCACGCGGAGGACAGGCAGCCGAAGCCGGCCCCGGTAGCGAGTGCTGCCGCGGCTCCGCCAGCCCCAGCGATCCAGCTCCAGGTTCGTCCCCAGGTGGTGGAGTGGCTCGCCAGCGAGGCAGCGAAGCCGGCGAACCGCGCCCTCTTCGAGCGTTCCGTGGACCGGCTGGCCGACGCGATCCGGCAGTCCAGGGGCGACTCCACGCGGCCTGCTGAGGTTGCCTCCAGGCCGCTCGCCACGGACGACCGGGCACCCCTGGCTCTGGGACAGCCCCGGCTCTGCGGCAAGGTCACCGGATTCGGGTCCTTCGAGCCGCTCCCGTCAACGGTCCTGCGCGGGACAGCCTTTCCTCGTCTACTGTGAGCTGTCCGGGTTGCGCTTCCAGCCGAAGCAGGCCAGCTACGTGTCGCGGCTGTCATCGCGCATCGAACTGCTCCCCGCAAAGGGCGGGGCCAGGGCCTGGGAGCAGTCGCTGGGCGAGGCCGAAGACGATTGCCTCAGCAGGCGCCGCGATAATTACGTCAATGACCGGGTCGTCCTGCCCACTTCCGTCCCTCCGGGTGATTACCGCCTCCGGCTCATCGTGACCGACCTGGTTGCGGGCCATTCAGCATCGGCCGAGCTGCCACTCACCATTGCACCGTGAGCCGGCACCTGCGAGTGAGTCTGCACCTGCGTTGCTGGGCGATTATTGCACGGTGTCCTCGCGCCGTAGCCAGCCGTCGCCGACCCCCTCCAGGTGGGCGAAGATCCAGTCTCCGTTCTGCGCCAGGATGCTGAACTCGGCACCCGGCTTGAGCGGCTGGTCGAAGGCTGGTTCGTAATCCTTGCCAATTCCCTTGCGGGCGATCGTCTCGCGCGTCACCACGCCGTGCCGTGCCCCGGCGATCGCGCTGTAGCTGAGGCCCGTATCCAGTCCCAGGCCGATCGCCAGCACAAGCAGCCCCGCGCCCACCGCGTAAAGCCGCGGCCGGCGCATGAGGACCGATGTGCACGCCGCCAGTGCGGCCAGCAGCAGACCGGCGAAGGCTCCGTAAGCCTTCTCGGGGAACGACAGCCAGTCGCTCCAGAAGAAGACGTGACGCCACCAGGGAGCAGGCGGCTCGGGCAGGCGGCCGGGGGCCGACGCCAGGGCCTGGCGCAGGTTCGCTTCCAGATACGGATCGCGCGGGCGAAGCGGCCTGGCCTTGCGGTACGCCGCAATCGCCTGGCCGAAATCTCCCGCCCGAAAATAGGCGTTGCCCAGGTTGTAATACACGGCACCATTCTGGTACCCGTCCGCCAGCAAGCTTTCCAGCAATGCCGCAGCCTGCCTGTAATCGTCGGGTCCTTTCGCCGCGTCGAAGACTTCCAGCGCGCGGATGAATGTCCGCTGCCGCTCCGCCGCTTCGGCTGCGCCAGACTGCCCGGGCACGAGGGCAAGCCATGCCAGCAGGACCCCCATCGTTCTGCGCATGGCTCACGACCCTCGTTCCAGGCGCCGGGCCAGGCTCGGGATGAGCCGCTCGGCCCGGGCTACCATCGCTGTTGCATCCAGGGCGATTCCCGGCCCGTACGCGGCCGACTCGATCGATTCAAGCAGCCGCGCCACCTCCGCCCGCTCGTCCGGCGACACCTCGCTTGCCGTCAGGATGGCCTCGATCTCCGAGGCCGTCAGTCCCTCGGCGACCAGGTTCCGCAGATCGGCCACGAGCCCCGCGAGCGCCGATCGGACCAACCGCAGCGCGGACGTGGGCTGGCCCGCGGCCAGTTCCCGGCGTGCCTCGTTCAGACGCTTCAGCGCGCTGGCCCGCGCCTGCCGCTTGCGCTGCCAGGCGACGTCCGCCGAGTTGCGGCGATGGGTCGATACCAGGAAGATCAGGCAGCCCGCGCCACACCAGCAGAGCACGCTCAGTGCGGCCAGTGCCGGTAGATTGACGCGCTGGTCCCCCAGCTCCGCGGGATCGGTCACGTTCTGGAAGATGCCCTGCGCGCGCGACTTGATTTCCGGGGAGCCCGATCCGCCAAGCGCGCCGACGAGATCTCCGGCGCCGAGCGGGCTGGCTGCCTCCACTGACAGCTCGATCGGTTCGCTGGCCAGCTCGCGGAACACTTCCTTGTCCGGATCGAACACGGTCACGGAGACGGCGGGGACGCTCGCTCCGGGCCGCCGGGGCCGCAATGCGTAAGCGAACTGCTTGGTATCACCTTGCGTGTGGCCGGTCGGGTTCCGGTCGAGGATCTCGAAATCGGCCGCGATCCGCGGGTTGGCCTGGAGCTGCGGGGCCGAGATCAGATCAACCGAGCCGCTCCCCGGCCTGCGCTCGATCATGAGGGTGAGCGTCAGCGGGTCGCCCACGCGCAGGCTGGTGGGGCTGGCGGAGGCCCTGACGCGGTAGTCGCCGATCCCTCCGCAAAAGGTGGCCGGCCGGGGCTCCGGGACGTCGCGAACCTCGAGCGCGGCTGCGGGGGCGACCGCGACCAGCCGCCGGCCTGTGTAGCTGCCCCCGTCCAGGCCCTGGACGAACGAGCCTTTGACGACGGCCGGTCCAAACCGATAGGTTCCAGGCTTCCGGGCAGTGACGGTTCGCTTCAGCTCGTAGACGAAGTAGTTGACCGACTGCCCATCCAATCCTTTTCTTTGCTCGCGCCCTCGGGCCAGGTTGAAGACCGCCAGCTTTGGCCCTTCGAAGAACGAGAAGGCGGAGCCGCGGGCCGTGATGTCGTTGAGGGTGAATCCGCCGCCGTCGTCCGAGAGCAGTGGCCGCAACCAGCTTGTTTTTTCGACTCCGGAGAGGCCCGGAGGCAGGTCGACCCAGTTGACTTCCAGATGAGGAGGACGCCTGCGGAGGGGGAGCACCGGGTCGCGCTCGGGTTCGTCCGGCAGCGGCCGGACCAGCACGCGGAGCGTCACCTCCAGCGGCTGCGTTGGGTAGAGCCGCTGCCGATCAAGCCGGATCTCGGGGACGACCAGGTCTTGCGGTTCGGGAGCCACCACGTTCAACTCCAGGGCGTTCCCGGTGACCGTCTTGCCGTCGACCGTGGCACGCGGGGCCGGAATCGTCAGCTTGCCACTGCGCCTGGGCGTCAATCGGTAATGGTAGACATGACCGAACGTGCTCTGCTGGCTCACCCGACCATTGATGATGAACGTGGACGATTGATTGCGCGACTCGTCCCCCGCGGCCGCGACATCGAAGTCCTGCCGCAGCGCAGAGAGATCGGGCGGGGAGGGATCCTGCACATTGCGAATCTCGACGGCGTAGTCGATGTTCTCGCCGCTATAGACCTCGCTCGAGCCGGCCTCGGCCACGATTTCCGGCTCATCATCGGCGCTCGCTGGCCCCGCAGGCCCAAGCAGGAGTGCCAGGCCGCAGAGCCATCTGAACGCGGAAGACGGACGTCGCATCACCAGTCTTTCTCCACCGGAACTTCGCCGAAGACGCGGGCCCTCATCTGCCGATCGCGCTCGCGCTTCTCTTGCTGACGTTCACGGACCTTGCGCAGGGCCTGCTCGATCTGATCCCGCGCGATGCCTTGCGGAGCCTGCTGTTTCTGCTCCGCATCCTTCGACTGGCTCTTCTGCGGATCTTTCTCCTGGCCCTGATCCTGCTTCTTCCCCTTGCCCTGGTCTTGCTCCTGCTTTTTTTGATCCGGCCCGGGCTGCTCTTTTTGCTGATCCTGCTTTTGCTGGTCTTGTTCGCTCTTCCTGTCCTGTGACCGGTCTTTCTCTTTCTCTTCCTGCTTCTTCTGGTCGTCGTTCTGCTTGGGCTGTTCCGGCGGCTGCTTTTGCTGGGGCTGGGCCCGCTGGATTTCCTCCAGAATCTTACGGGCTTCCTCGGACGGAGGGTAGGCGGCCTGTGCCGCCTTCTGCTTGAGCGCACCGGCGGCTTCCAGCATCTTGCCCGCGGCCCGAGGCGCCAGCTCGACAGCCTTCCGGAGGCCTTTCTTCAACGCCTCGGGATCCACGGTTGGGGGCTTGCCGCCGTCGGGATCTCCCGGCTTCTTCGTGACTGCGGGGCCACCCTGCTGGGGCTGAGCCGGCCGGGTCGCGCCCGGCTTTGCCTGCTCCAGCCGTGCCAGTTCGCCCTCGGCCTTCAGCCCCAGCAGCCTGGTGCGCCGCAGGGTCTGCTCCTGGAGGGTGAGGATCGGCGCCAGGTCTTCCGCCTCGGAACCAAGCGATGCGGCGCCGCGGCCTGGAGCGGGTACGGTCTTCTGCTGCGCGGCATCGCTCTTCCCGGAGTCCTTGCCGGCTGCCGAGCCGGAATCGGCCGCCGGTGCGGGTGCAAGCGACCGGACGACGGACGTCTGGTCCGCGAGGTCGCGCGCGAGCAGGGCCTGGAACGGGATCACGGCCTCCCAGATCTTTTGCAGCTCATCAATAGCGGCTTGCTGCTCGGCAGCCGCCGGAGCCGCTTCGCGCCGCTCGAGCCGGCGTGCGGCCGACGCCATCTTCTCACCGGCCGTGCCGGCCCAGCCTTGCAAGAGTGCGATGCCCTGCTCGAGATCCGCCTGCACCGGCTGGGGAGACCCTGCTCCGGGCGTCTGCGGCGGCGCGAGTTCGGACCTGATCTTCTCACGCAATGGGGGAATCTCCTGCTCGAGATCCTCCTGGAGGGATTTCAGCTCGGCAAAGACGTTCGACGAGGCGGTTGCCGGCTGGGCCTGCACCGTGTCCCTGAGCGACGTCTGCGTCTTGACCAGGTACTCCAGGAAGGCCACAAGGTTCGTTTCCTGCCTGCGCTGCTGACGATCGCGGGCCTGCCACTGGTCGGAGTAGTACTTGATCCATTGCCGCACCAGCTCGATGTCGCGCCGCGCCTGTTCATGATCCGGCTCAAGCTCCAGACAGTGGCGGAAGGAGGCAACCGCGGACCTGAGCTTGCCAAGGATCTCGGGACGCTTTTCCGGCGCGGCTTGCTCGGGATGTTCCCCGGCAAGCTGGTTCGCCTCCCCGGCCGCCAGCGTGCCGAGATTGAAATGAGCTGATGCGGCGAGGCGCGGATCGTGGGCCAGGCCCGCCTTGAGATAAAGCTCCCGCGCTCCGGCGGAGTCGCCTTTCCGATGCGCCGCGCAGGCCTCATCGAAGACCGCGATGGCCCCTCTGACGGCGTCTTCTGTCCCGTACTGCTCGGCGGCAGCCGCGAATTTCTCCCTGGCCTTGTCGAATTCACCCGACTCGTAGCTCCGCATGCCGGCGCGAACGGCGTCAGCGGGATTGTCGGCCCGGGCGGTCACCGCGCCCGCCATTGCCACGAACAGCAGCCCGGCGACCGTGGTCGAAGGAACGGAAGGGCGAGGCGCAACGTTACGGCCTGTGCGGCTTCCGTGACCCGTCCGGGAGTCCTGGACCGCCTGCCGGGGCGCCGGCGGGTGGCGGCGTACCACGGCATCGGCCAGCAGCACCAGCAGCGCCAGTGCCAGGAAGACCTGGAACTGCTCGGCGCGGCGGATGCGCTTCTGGCCCTGGTCCCCGCTGCCCCGCCGGTTCTGAAGGTAGCTGGCATAGAGCTCGCCCAGGTCATAAGCGCGGGTGCCGACCGGAACATAGACGCCGGAGGTCCGCAGCGCGATCTCCTTGAGAAGCGAGTGATCGAGCTTGCTCCAGACCTGCTGTCCCTTGTACTCGATGTAGGACTTCGACTCCGCCTCGGTCGGAACCCGCGCGCCGTGGTCGGCGTCGCCCAGGCCGACCGTGAAGACGGTGACATGCCGCTCGGCGGCAACCGCCGCGGCCTCGAACGGGTAGGATTGCTGATCGTCGCCGTCGGTGATCAGCAAGATCGCCTGGTCGCGTCCGGCTCCGGGCTGGAAGACCTCGAGCGCCTTGCGGATGGCGTCGCCGATGGCCGTGCCCCCGCGCGGGCGCTGTGGGGGTCAAGCTCGTCAAGCGCCCGGCGAAATGCGTCGTAGTCGACGGTGAGGGGGCATTTCACCACCGCCTGGCCGGCGAACGCGATCAGACCGACGCGCTCGCCGTCGAGCCGATTCACGAGTGCCGCGACGTCGGCCCTGGCACGAGCCAGCCGGCTGGGCGGGACATCCTCGGCGAGCATCGAGCGCGAGACGTCGATGAGCACGTACAGGTCGCTTCCCCTGGGGACAACTTCCTCGTACTGGGTGCCGAACCGCGGCCCGGCGAGCGCGATCAGGCCGCACACCAGGGCCGCTTCGCGCAGCAGCAGCTTCGCCCAGAATCGGCCCGGCGACTCCCGCGGCAAGATGGTCGGCCACATCGCCCGGGCCACGAACGCTTCCGCCGCCCTGCGCCGCTTGCTTCGCGAGTCGAGCGCGAGCGGCAGCCAGCCCGCGGCCAGCGGCAAGATCAGGTAGAGCCATCCGGGATATTCCCACTGCATCTCCCGGCAATCTCCTTGAAGCAAGCTTGCAAAAGTAGGACGGAGCCCGCACCGCGTTCCCTGAGAATCCGCTCACGGCAGGCTGCGAAACCGCGTTTCCATCAGGATACCCACCAGCAGGACGAGGGCCAGACCGGGTGCGGCGAACCAGCGGAACAGCTCGCTGTACTCCGCGTACCTGGTCTCCTCGAGCTGCGATTTTTCCAGGCCGTCGATCTCGGCGTAAACCTGGGCCAGGGCTTCGGAACCCGACGCATGAAAGTAGCGCCCGCCGCCGGTCTGGGCCAGCTCACGGAGCAGGTCTTCATCCACCCGGAACTGGGCCGGCACGAGCACGCGATTGCCGAACTCGTCTTCCTGGGGGAACGGGACCGTCCCGTTATGGCCGATGCCGATCGTGTAGAGCTTGATGCCCAGCTCGGCGGCAATCTTCGCGGCCTCGCGGGGATCGACCACTCCGGCGTTGCTATCACCGTCGGTCAGCAGAATGAGCACCTTGCTCTTCGCCCTGGCGCCGCGGAGGCGGTCGATTCCCGCCGCCACGCCGTCGCCAATCGCAGTTGCCAGCTCCTCCTGCAAGGTTTTGGCATTGATCACCTGGCCGCGGCTGTCGCGGATGGGCCGGGGGATTTCCAGGCCCTGCACGATGTCGACAAGGGCGCCATGGTCGAGCGTCAGCGGGCACTTGCTGTCGGCGAATCCCCCGAAGGCCACAAGCCCGATGAGGTCGTCGGGCCGGCCCGACAGGCCGCTGGCGCGGGAACCGAGCACGAACTCCTTGAGCACGTGCTTGACCGCCGCGAGCCGGCTCACGTCGTGTCCGCCAAGCTGAAAGTCGAGCGCCTCCATGGACCCTGAGATATCCAGCACCATCTCGATGGCGATCCCTTGCCCGCTGATCCGGGATTCGGCTTTTCCCGCCTGCGGACGCGCCAGGCCCGCGACCACCAGGCAGAGCCCGAGTCCGAAGAGGACCGGCAAGATCCGCCGCAGCCGTTGCGCCAGCGTGACGGGAAGGCCTCTCAGGTCGGCCACGCTCGAGAAGACGGCGGCCGGGCGTGAGCGCAGCCGAAGCCCCACATAGAGCGCGACCGCCAGCAAAGGCACCAGGGTCAGCCACAATGGAGAATGAAATCGAAAGACGCCCATGGTGACAGCTCAGCCCGTTTCAAGTCGCTGCGGTACCTGCCATGGCGGCCTGCTGCGCCGGCTTCATGGATACGAATTCTCGCGCTCGGGCAATCGATTGATCGATCTGGTCCGCCCCCGGCTGCTGCCCTGCGTACTTGACCAGGTCCGCGGCCTCCAGGAACTCCGCGAGCCTTTCCGAACGATCGGCGGGAAAGACGGCACGCTGCCGCATGTCCCGGAGGAATTCCTCGGTCGTCTGCTCGGGCGCCCGGATCCCGGTCGTGTCTTCCACATACTGCCGGACGATGCCGGTGAGCCGGAGGTAGAATTCCTTGATCAGTCCTTGCCCGGGCAGATCCTCGGCCAGCAGTTGTGCGAGCGCGGCGCCGGCGATCTCTTCCGGACTGGGACGGTACGGCGCAATCATCTTCCGGCTTCGCCGGCGTAGCAGGATGATCGCGCACGTCGCCAGGACAACCGTCAGTCCCAGCGCCGCAAGCCAGCCAGTCGACCAGCCCTGGCGCACCGGCTCGGGTGGCGCCATCGGCGCGAGCCTTGCCAGGCTCGGTGTCTGGCCTCCGAGCTCGGAGTGCACGTTCACTTCCAGCGGGTCGGTCTCGACAAGGACTGGCTCATCCGGTTTGCCCGATGCCGCGCGACGGTCCAGGAACTCGATCGACACGGCATGGATCAGGTGCTTGCCCGCGTGCGCCGGTTCGAGCTGGTAATGGAACCAGCGGACGTTCTCCGCGCCCTTGCCGGCCGGACGCTCGGTGTAGTCGCGGATCAGGAAGTCCCCGACGGCCTGCCCGAATGCCGGCGGCTTGACCTCCACGCCGGGCTGGTATTCCACCCGCACATCCATCTCCACCAGGTCCGAGAGCCGCGGCTCGCGGGGCCGCACGGTCACGCTCAGCTTCACCGGCCCCTTCTCCGCCGTACGCTCGATGGCATCCGGGGACGCCGCACCGGCCGACTCCGGGTTGCCTTGCGGCCTGCCGCAGCCGGACAGGAAGGCCATCCCCACGACGATCAGAACGTGGTATTGCCAGCGTGGCGTGAGCAGGCTTTCACGCGGCGCAGAGCGGTTCAGGCGACGGCCGATCATCGTTGCCGCTCCCGCATGCGAAAGAACTTTTGCAGGCTCTGCGCGTAGGGCTGGTCGGTGCGGATGTCGAGGCGATCTACGTTCGCCCGGCGCAGCCATCCGGCCAGCCGCTCCTCGCGCTGCCGGGCCGTCTGCTCGAACAGCGCCCGCACGCGCGGATGGCGTGTGTCCAGTTCCAGCAGCTCGTCGGTCTCGGCGTCCCGCAGCGTCAGGAAGCCCACATCTGGAACGCTCAGCTCACGCGGGTCGGCCATGGTCACGGCCACGCAATCATGGCGCTGGCTGGCGACCGCCAGTGCTCGCGAGCAATCGGGGCCGAGGAAATCGCTCATCAGGAACACCACGCAGCGCCTGCGCTGCACGCGCCCCAGGAACTCGAGCGCGCGCGAGACATCGGTCTGGGCCTTCACCGGCTCGGTGGCCAGCAGCTCGCGAATCAGCCGCAGCACGCCGGCGCGCCCCTTGCGTGGCGGGATGTACTTGACCACGTCGTCCGTGAAGAAGAGCAACCCTACCTTGTCGTGGTTCCGCAGCGCCGTGAACATGAGGACCGCCGCAACCTCCACCGCCGTGTCCATCTTGCTCAGGCGGAAAGAGCCGAAGGAGCCAGAGGCCGAGATATCCACGGCCAGGATGACGGTGAGCTCGCGTTCCTCGCAGAAGGTCTTCACGAACGGTGCGCCGGTGCGTGCGGTGACGTTCCAGTCGATGGTGCGGATCTCGTCGCCGGGGACATACTCGCGGACGGCGTCGAACTCCATGCCCCGGCCCTTGAAGACGCTGAGATACTCTCCGGCCAGCAGGTCGTTCACCTGCCGGCGGGCGACGATCTGGATCCGCCGCACTTCCTTGAGCACCTCTTCGAGCGATCGAGCGGGCATGACACGAGCCTCAAGGGACAGGGACCGACTCGAGCACCTTGCGGATCACGTCGTCGGAGGTGGTCTCCTCGGCCTCGGCCTCATAGGAGAGCAAGACCCGGTGCCGCAGCACGTCGTTCGCCACGTCCTTGACGTCCTGCGGGGTGACGTACGCGCGGCCGACCAGAAATGCGTTCGCCCGGGCTGCCAGGCAAAGGCTGATCGACGCGCGCGGCGATGCGCCGTACTCGATCAGCGGCTTGAGGTCGCCCAGCTTGTACTGCTCCGGATGACGCGTGGCCGAGACCAGGTCGAGCACGTAGTCCTTCACCTTGTCGTCAAGGTAAATGGCGCTGGCCGTCTGCTTCATGAGGTCGAGTTGAACCGGGTCGAGCACCGGCTGAACCTCACGACGGAGGCCGTCAAGGGCCACGTCCACCACCTTGCGCTCCTCGGCCAGGGTCGGATAGCCCACCACCACCTTGAGCATGAACCGGTCCACCTGCGCCTCGGGGAGCGGGTAGGTCCCCTCCTGCTCGATCGGGTTCTGCGTCGCCAGGACGAGGAATGGCTCATCGAGCCGGTACGACTCGTCGCCGATGGTCACCTGGTGCTCCTGCATCGCTTCCAGGAGCGCTGACTGGACCTTGGAGGGCGCGCGGTTGATCTCGTCGGCGAGGATCAGGTTGGCGAAGATCGGCCCTTTCCGCGTGCTGAAATTGCCCTCGCGCGGGTTGTAGATAAGGGTGCCAATGAGGTCGGCCGGCAGCAGGTCGGGCGTGAACTGAATGCGGTTGAACCGGCAGTGGATCGCGGCCGCAAGCGCCTTGATGGCCGTGGTCTTCGCCAGGCCGGGAACCCCCTCGAGTAGGACGTGGCCCCCCGTCAAAAGTGCAATGAGCAGCCGCGACAGCATCACGTCCTGACCGATCAGGACCTTGCGGACCTCTGTTTTGACGCGCTCGAGCTGGTCGGAGAACTGGAGGACCTGGTCCTTGATCTTCTGGATATCGACGCTCATCTTCTACGAACAAGCCTCCCGATGGCGTGTCAGATTCACTCGATCGTCCGTCGATATAGATAAAGCCACTCTCCAGGTGTTACGCAAGCCGGATCGTCCGGGTTCATCGGCAGGTGCCGGCCGGCTGAGCCCTACCGGGCCAGGGCCAGAGCCCTGCGCCGTGCGCGCACGGCCCGGCAAGAGAGCCGGCGCGGGTCTGCCGCGCCACCGCGAATCACGGGTCATTTCGCGGCAGCGGGCCGGGGCGTGGCGTCGCCCGGAACCAGGCCCAGCGACCACTCGACCATCTCCTGCCACATGCGCTGGATCTCGGGCCGTTCCCAGACCTCAAGGCGATGGCCCAGGCCGTTATAAAGCACACGGCCTTTGCCATAGTTCCGCGCCCAAACGACCGGGAAGTCGCGGCCTTCCTGGTGCACGCCCTTGCGTGTGAGGTCAAGCTTGCTTGCATCCAGGCTCATGAGGACGTGCACGTCGCGGCGCGAGAAGTTCCTGATCTGGTAGATCTCGTCATGCAGCGAGAACCGGGCGGGAAGGTGCTGCATCCCAGGGAAGCCGGGATCCTCCACCACCAGGGGCGCGGCGAACTCGCCCCAGGGATGGCCGTCGTAATACCCGCCGAGCATCGTGCCGTACTCGGGCCAGGAGACGAACGTGATGCTTGCGCTGTGGATCCCGATGAAACCCTTGCCGTCATCGCGGACGAAGGAAAGCAGGTCAGCCTTCTGCGACTCGTCCATGTCCAGGTCGCCGTCGGTGAAGAAGACGAGGGCGTCGAAAGCGTTCAGATTTTTGGCACCCCACTTGAGCGGCTTCTTCGTGACGGCCGCGCAGTCGGTACGGAAGTAGGTATTCCAGCGCCCCGAGGTTCGGCCGAGGTTATAGAAGGTGACCATGGCGGTTGAGATCGCCTCATGCTGGTAGCCCTTGCTCTGGCCGATGAACAGCACGTTGCGCTTCCGCTCCTGCGCCACGGCGGGGGCGGCGAGGATCAGGATGAGGGCCGCCGCCTGGAGGTTACGGATCCACCGGGTCATCTGTGAGCCTCCCGATCATCTCGCCTCGATGAGCCCGCGCATGAACTCGGCTGCCAGACGAGCGTTTTCATCGGCGAAGTCGATGCCCGGTGTCTGACCGTTGATCTGAGGGAGGTCGTGGCACAGCTCGTAGCTGATGTATCCGCTGTAGCCGACGGTGCGCATGCCTCGAACGAAGTCGCAATAATACTGGTTCGTGTCGCCCGTGATCACTCCGTCCCAACGATCGAACCCGCGGATCGAGCCATCGGGTTGTCGCTCGTATTCGCCGCCAAAGTGCGAGAGCACCTGGAGGGGGCCCACCTCTTTCGCCGCGCTGTCGATCGCCTCGGCGCTCTTGTCGGGCATGAGCGGGGCGTCCAGGCAGACCTTCAGGTGCGAGGAACCGATCTCACGAACCATGCGCAGGACGTCGCGGTGATCATTGATGACTGGCCGGTGGTTCTGCAACGCGAGAGTGACTCCCGCGTCGCCGGCGTACCGCGCGCACTCGGCCAGGGCATCGCGGCACCAGTCCCAGATCTCCTGGTCCTTGAATTCCTCGTGCACGATCGGCCAGAGCTTCTTGGCGATCCGGTACGTGGCCAGGCGCGGGTGCCGGGTGACGCCCCACCAGGCCAGGAACACCCGGAGTGTGGATGCTCCCAGGTCGGCCGTCATCCGGATCAGGTCGCGGACGCAGCAGATCTGGGCCTCGCGAACCTCGGGCACCGGGCTGCTGAAGTCGTTGTTGGCGGCCACCGCGAAGATCTCGATCCCCTCGCCGTCGGCCAGCGCACGCAGCTCGCGGCACCGCGGTTTCGGCCAGTCCAGCGGGCAGCCATGAGGGCGCTTCCCGTCCACCTCGATGCCGTCATAGCCGAATTGCTTTGCCCTGCGAATCATCTCTTCCAGCGAAAGCGCCTCGCCCCGGTACCAGAGCCCCAGGTAGGTGATGCTGTAGAGTCCCACTTTCATTGCGCCGGCTCCTTACTTCCTGGCAAGTCATCCCCGCCCATCAATGCAGCCGCCCGGCCGCCCAGAGAATCGCATTGGAAACCAGCCGCTGGTACGACGGATGGCTGAACGCCCACGGGCCGTGGCCAAGCTGCACCGCCACCACCTTGTAATGAGGGTCCGGCCCGACCCAGGCCACGACCCTGTCGCTGTACGCGTTGTCCGTCACGAGCAGTGGCCGGATCGACGGGGAGAACCACATCCGCTGGTAGGCCTCGTCCACGAGATAGAACGGATCAACCCCAAGCGTGATCGGATGCCCGGGTCGGGGCGTCACTTCAAAAAGCTGGCTGTCCTTGACCGTCGAGGACGGAACCGCGCCCTCGCGCTGTAGCCGGTAGCTGCCCCCGACCACTTGCTGGTACCACCACGGCCAGTCCTGATAGTTCAGGAGCGCGTGATGCAGCACGACCACGCCCTTGCCGCTCTCCACGAACTCACGCAGATGTTTTTTCCCCGTCTCGTCCAGGTGCCGCGTGAAGTCGTACATGACGATCACATCGTACTTGCTCCGCAGGTCGGCCTGGAATGCCAGGGCACTCGTGCTCACGGGCATTCGCATCAGGGCCCCGTTACCCTGGAACATCGAGTAAAACGACGTGTCGTGTTCGTGACCGCCGGTGATCAGCAGCCCCCTCACTCCTTTCGCGTCGTCGCGGGATCTGGGCAGCTCCGGCGGCAGCGTGACCT
Organism: uncultured Planctomycetaceae bacterium; assembly: GCA_963833985.1. Classification (GTDB taxonomy): domain Bacteria; phylum Planctomycetota; class Planctomycetia; order Isosphaerales; family Isosphaeraceae; genus Aquisphaera. The sequence goes on along the minus strand of CAWIAD010000001.1, from coordinate 649,008 downwards.
TGCCGGTCGCGGCCCATTCCGCCCCTCTGGCGAACGTCGCCTGGAACGCCGTCTCGTGCATGGCAGCGAGACTGGAGCCCATGAGCGTGGCGAAAACGCGTCCCTTGCCATGCCTGAGCGCCAGCAGCACCGGCTGCTCACGATCGCTGCCGTCGGGGGACTCCGTCGGCCGCGCCTGGGCGAGAGTCTCCGCCTGGGGGTGGATCACCATTGGACCGGGCAGTGCGTCGGCAATCCTGTATTCGGTTCGGATCCCCCGCGTGATGACATGATCCGCTCGGCTGATCCTGAGGTCGAGGAACTGGACCGGCCCGGCGGGACCATCCGCCAGGCTCGCCGGCCACCAGGCCGCGGAATCTCCCGGAACAGAGCGGGATGCCTGCTTCCCCGGTCCGCGTCCCCCGCTTCCAGCGCGGCTGGCAAGCAAAGCTGCGCGCGTCAGGACCAGCCCCTTTCCGGATTCGACGAACCGGGCAATGGCCGCTTCGCCCTCCGCCCCCTGAGCCGAGATGCCCGAGGCATCGACAACGAGGTCGAAGTCCCGGATCAAGCTTGCGGCCTGGCCGGCGAACGTCTCGCACAGGCGTACGTCGAACCGGCCGGTCGCGGTCAGAATTTGCCGCAGTTCCGACGCTCTGGCTTGCCAGTCGTCAGCGCCCGGTCCAGAGACGAGCAGTACGCGAGCGGCTCCGGCGTCTACCTCGGCGGCAGAGACTCGCTCCAGGGCTGCTCCCAGAAACGCAAACCCGCAGAGCAGTACAGACATGCTCCGGTTCGCGCCACGTCGAGTTTGAAGCCGTGCCATCGTGGCTCCTCGGCGGGCAACCATCCGCCACCGGATCGTTCGCCCACAAAATGAGTAGCGATCAGGCCTCTGATCCTCCCACGCGGCGCACGCCGGTTCGGAGCCGCTGGACCGCGTGGGCCGATGGGCGAGAAGACCTTCACCACCGGCCTCGCCCCGGCTCGGGATCGCACCTCAGTCACCGAGCCAGAACCCCTTCCACAGACCACCGTAGAAGTTCGAGCCGTAGGGTCCCCGGGAGTACCCAGAGCCGTAACTCTGATAGCGGCTATAGGGGCTGTAGTTGGGGCTGACGCCGGAGCCCGGCCAGTACAGTTGCCCGGTCGGCAGTTGCGTGGCGTATGGCGGAGGCGTGGCGTTGACAACGCCGTTCCCGGCCCGCGCGGCACGCGGGCGGCGGACGCGTCCCCTGGCCACGGCGGCGGGGCGTGTGGTTGTGGTGAATGGCGTGACCGGCCGCACCGTCAAGCCCAGGGGGAAGCCATAAGTTCCGGCAAAGGAAGGAAACGTCTCCATGTACGGGCTGCCGACTGCCGCCGGATTCACGGCCGTGGGCGGAACGAATCCCATGTGCCCGGAAGCCGGCGGATACCCGGGCGCCACCTGGCGCTCGCCACGACCTGGTGCCCCAAGAGCAGCCAGCCTCCCACCAAGACCCCCAGGCAGCGACCCATGACCATGCCTCCCGATATCGAATTCGACTTCCCGCTCGGGGCGCCGCGCGAACCGCGAGACCCCAGACCTTGTCGTAATTCTAGCAAGCCGCCGTCGGAGCATCGCTTGAAAACCGCGTGCCACCCTCATTTTCGCCGATTTCGGACAACCGAAAAATCAATTTTGAGCGTTTTGGTAAACGACTTGCCACTGCTCGAAAAATCAGGTACACATGAGACTGCCTGCGCGTGCGGATTCTCATTGGACCGCGTTTCGGGCTGGCCGGGATCTCGTTTGAAGGGGCGGGCATGGCGGTGGCCGGGGAGATGAAGCCGGAACGGAGGTCCCTGGAAGAAGTCCATGGCACGGTTCATGTTCCACCTGGCTCCCAGGGGGGCCGGCAAAAACTGCGCAAGCTTTTCAGTTTTCTGGGGCCCGCCTACCTGGTGAGCGTGGGCTACATGGACCCCGGAAACTGGGCGACGGACCTCGAGGGTGGTGCACGGTTCGGCTACACGCTGATCTGGGTGCTGCTCATGTCCAACCTGATGGCCATCCTGCTCCAGACGCTGGCGGCCCGTCTGGGGGTTGTCACCAAGCATGATCTGGCGCAAGCCTGCCGTGCGGAGTACTCGCCACGGCTCAGCTTCATCCTCTGGCTGCTGACCGAGATCGCCATCGCCGCCACGGACCTGGCGGAGGTCCTGGGAACGATCATCGCCCTGAAGCTCCTTTTCGGATTGAACCTCCTCACCGGCTGCGCCATCACGGCCTTCGACACCTTCCTGCTGCTCTACCTCCAGCGCTGGGGTATGCGGCAGATGGAGGCCGTGATCCTGGTCCTGGTCGCCACCATCGGCGGCTGCTTCCTGGTGCAGATCTTCCAGGCCCAGCCCGATCTTCTGGGCGTCGTCTCGGGTTTGCGGCCGAAACTGCCGCCCGGTGCGCTGTTCGTGGCCATCGGCATCCTCGGAGCGACGGTGATGCCGCACAACCTTTACCTGCATTCTGCGCTGGTGCAGACGCGGCGAATCGGCGACGACACGAGCAGCCGGGCGTCGGCCTGCCGATATTTCCTGCTCGACTCGACGATCGCGCTGAACGCCGCCTTCTTCGTCAATGCGGCCATCCTGGTACTGAGCGCCGCGGTCTTCCATCGCCATGGAATCGAGGTGGGCACGATCGAGCGCGCGCACGAACTCTTGCCGTCGTTCCTGGGGCAAGGCGCCGATCCTCTTTGGCATTGCGCGTCTTGTGCGCCGGCCAGAGCTCCACGCTGACCGGCACCTTGGCCGGCCAGATCGTCATGGAAGGCTTCCTGAACCTCAAGATCGCACCCTGGCTGCGGCGCTTGATCACCCGGCTCATCGCGCTTGTCCCCGCGGTGATCGTCATCGGCCTCGCGGGCGAACAATCGACTCAGCAGCTTCTGGTGCTGAGCCAGGTCATCCTCAGCCTCCAGCTCTCCTTCGCTGTCATTCCGCTGATCCACTTCACGTCCAACCGCCGCAACATGGGCAGCCTGGCGAACCCGTGGTGGGGACAGATCCTGGCGTGGGCGGTTGCCGCGGTCATCGTTGGTCTCAACGCCAAGCTCGTTTTCGACCAGATCTGGACGTGGATCGAGATGGCGCAGGGGTCGGGCCTGCGCGTCGGGCCGGTGCCGCTGGAGTGGCTGGTGGGTATTGCCCTGGCGGCACTTGCCGCCGGCATGGCAAGCCTGCTCCTGTGGATCACACTGAAGCCGATCATCCAGCCCTCTCCGGCCTGGTCGTCGGGGGCGAGCGTGGAAGTGGACTGGGTGCAGGCTCTACGACCGCTGACCCTCGGGAGGATTGGCGTGGCACTCGAGCACGGACCGGCGGACGCCGAGATCCTCAATCGCGCCCTGAGCCTCGCGCAGGGGGATCGCCAGCTTTCCGACCTCCTGCTCCTGCACGTCGTGGATACGCCCTTGACCGCGGTTCATGGACCGGAAACCGCCGATCGGGAGACGGGAGCCGACGCGCGTTATCTCGACGAGCTGGTTCAGGCGCTCCGCGACCGCGGTTACCCGGCGCGCTCGGTGCTTCTGTATGGTCCCGATCCTGCCGGCCAGCTTGTCAGCCACCTGCGGAAAGATCCCGTCGACCTGCTGGTGGTCGGTTCCCACGGGCACGGCCTGGTGCGCGACCTGCTGTTCGGACAGACCGTCGACCGGGTGCGTCACCAGCTGAGCGTGCCGATGCTGATTGCCCGTCCCGGACGCTCGACGGGAACGCTGCCTCACGCCGCCCCGCCCCCGGCACCCGCCGCCCCGGAGCTGAGCGGCAGCCAGTGGTCCTGGACCGACGGCGGCCGCGACTCGGCTTCCGGAGACTGAATTCCGCCCGCGCGAACGCCGAATGGTAGAGTGGTCCGGACAGCGCATGCGGCCGGCGATGGATGGTCCGTGCAGGCGATTGACCTTGCCACGAAAGCCGACTTAGAATGCAGCCAGTTCCAGGTGAAAGCTCTCCTTTCCTGGCCGGACCGGCAACCGCATCCCGATCTCCCATGGCGATCACCTACTACAAGCGCTTGCGGATGGAAATTGAGCTGGATTCCTTCGCGTGCCGCCTGCCGGCAGCACTTCCCGGAGGATTCTTCTGGGTGCCCTGGGAGGAAGGTCTGCTGGCCGACCATGCCGAGGTGAAATACCAGAGCTTCCGCTCCGAGATCGACGCCTTCGTCTTTCCTTGCCTGGGCGACCGTTATGGCTGCCAGCGTCTGATGCGCGAGATCCGCCGCAAGCCGGGGTTTCTGCCCGACGCCACGTGGCTGATTGCCTGCTCCGAGGGGTACGTCGCCACGGTTCAGGGGGTGATGGATCACGGTCCGATCGGCGCGATCCAGAATCTCGGCGTGCTTCCGTCCTACCGGGGTATCGGACTGGGCCGCGCCCTCGTCCACCGCGCCCTCGCCGGATTCCGCCAAGCCGGCCTGCACCGTGCTTACCTTGAAGTCACCGCGGAAAATAGCGCGGCCGTCCAGCTTTACCGCACGCTCGGCTTTCAGCGTTCCCGAACCCTGTACAAGGCAGTGGATGGATGAAGCCGAAGAGGCGGCCGACCGCCTGCGAACCAAGCAGCCAGCCTGGCAAGGCACCGGCACGCCGCATTCGGGTGCCGGTCGCGGAGTAATAATGGTCTGCCCTGCACTGGTTCCCCAGGGTCAGTGGTTGCGAACGGCCTTGTTTGTTAACCTGATTCGATTTAAGAATAGACTCGTACTGCATGAGCGGAGACCTCGCCACGGGAGGGCGACACTGGCAAGGGGCGCTGCCCGGGTGACGGCAGCCCTTGCATCCGGCCCCTCCTGAGTTGCCGCTTGCCCCCTGTTTCGAGTCACACGCCGCGACGGGGAACGCCGTGCCAGAGATTACGCCCGCCACGATCGAACAACATACGTATTCCAATGGGCTGGTGCTCGTCGGTGAAGTCATGCCGGGCGTTCAGTCGGCGGCGTTCACCTTGCTGGTGCCGGCCGGGGCGGCGTACGAGGAGGCCGCGGGCGTCGCGGCCGGGGCGGGCGCGGCCACGATGGTCGCCGAGTGGATCACGCGTGGGGCCGGTGCGCGCGACAGCCGTCAGTTGCTCACCGCGCTGGACAATCTGGGCATCATGCACTCCGAAAGTGCGCAGACCCTGCACACCAGTCTTTCGGCCGCGACACTGGGCCGCAACCTGGTCCCGGCGCTGGAGATCTTCGCCGACATGGTGCTCAGGCCGCACTGCGACGAGCAGCAGATCGAGCCGATCCGGGCGCTCTGTCTGCAAAACCTCCGCAGCCTGGAGGATGACCCTGGCAGCAAGGTGATCTACGAGCTGCGCCGCCGGCACTTTCCCGAGCCCTGGGGCCGGCCCTCGCCCGGGTCGCTGGAGGGGATCACCGGCGCCACGGGCGAGTCGCTACGACGGTTCCTGGGCTCGGTTTACCGTCCCAACGGCACGATCCTCGGCGTGGCGGGAGCCATCGACTGGCCGCGCGTCCGGGACGCGGTGGGCCGGCTCTTCGGCCAGTGGGAACCCAGACCCGAGCCGGAACTGGTCGAGAAGCCGGCGGGACCAGGCCGCGACCACATCGTGCGCGAGACCCAGCAAATCCAGATTGCCCTGGCTCACCCCGCGGCGACTGTGGACAGCCCCGACTACTATCGAGCGCGTGCCGCGGTGGCGATCCTGGGGGGCTATTCCTCGGCCCGCCTGTTCACGGAGGTCCGCGAGAAGCGCGGGCTCTGCTATTCGGTCTATGCGTCTTATGAGAGCCAGCGCGCCCGGGCCGCCATGCTCTGCTACGCGGGGACGTCGACCGATCGGGCGCAGCAGACCCTGGACGTGGTGGTTGCCGAGATGCAGCGCCTGACGCGCGAGGGAATCGAGCCCGAGGAGCTGGAAACCATGCGTGCGGGTCTCGAAGAGCTCGCTGATCATGGCCCAGGAATCGAGCATGAGCCGCTCCAGCGCGCTGGCGTCGGACTGGTACTTCCTGGGCCGTGTCCGCCCCCTCCAGGAGATCTCGGCCAGGCTTGATGCCCTCACGCCCGGTTCGGTCTCCGAGTACGCGGCGAACGCCCTTGATGTCCGGAATCTGACCATCCTGACTCTCGGTCCGGCGGCCCTCCGCGTGCCCGCGGAAGCCACGGCTTAGTACGCTGCCCGCAGGCCCGCGGCCCGGTCAGGTTCCTGCCCACAAGATGCTGGCGAAACGAGGCGTTACCGGCTACGCTGGGCGGGAGTCGCAGGAACGCCTCTCTTCTCTGTGGCGGGTCGAGATCGATGACCTTTCACCATGCAACGCTGTCGAATGGCCTCGAGGTGATCGCCGAGCTGAATGACCAGGCGCACTCGGTGGCCGCCGGTTTTTTCGTCAAGACGGGCAGCCGCGACGAGACGGCCGACCTGGCTGGAGTCTCGCACTTCCTGGAGCACATGACCTTCAAGGGAACCAGCCGGAGGGACGCCCTGGCCGTCAATCGCGACTTCGACCGGGTGGGCGCCAAGCACAACGCCCAGACTTCCGAGGAAGACACGTTTTACCACGTCACCTGCCTGCCGGAATACCTTGAGCCCTCCTTCGACGTGCTGGCGGATATCCTCCGGCCGACCCTCCGCCAGGAGGACTTCGAGACCGAGAAGCAGGTGATCATCGAGGAAATCCGGATGTACCTGGATAACCCGATGTCGGTCGCTTACGAGGCGGCCAAGACCGCGCATTTCGGCGCTCATCCGCTCGGAAACAGCATCCTGGGAACAGTCGATTCGATCGGCGCGATGCAGGTCGGTCGGATGCGCGAATACTTTGCCGGCCGTTACAGCCCCGCCAACATCGTGCTGGCGTTCGCGGGCAACGGTCACTGGGAGCAACTGCTCGATCTCGGCGGGCGGCATTGTGGCTCCTGGCAGGGCGGTCCCGCCACGCGCGTGGCCCAGCAGGTCCGAGGCACGCACGCGTTTCGAGCGCTGCGCCGGGACGAGGATTTGCAGCAAACGGTCGTCGGAGTCTGCGACGCGCCCCCCCTGGAGACCGAAGATCGCTATGCCGCGCACCTGCTGGCGACGATCCTTGGCGACCATACCGGCTCGCGGCTCTACTGGGCACTGATCGACCCGGGGCTCGCCGACGGCGCCGAGCTTTCGTATCAGGATTACAACCAGGCCGGCACTTTCTTTACCTTCCTGAGCTGCGAACCCGGCGAGGCCCAGGCCAACCTCGGCCGCATCGCCGAGACCTATCGCAGCGTGATGTCCGAGGGCGTCACCGAGGAGGAGCTGAACCAGGCGAAGAACAAGGTGCTTGCCCGCTCCGTGCTCCGGAGCGAGCGCCCCATGGGACGGCTGGGCTCCCTCGGTTTCCAGTGGATGTACAGGCGCACTTACCTGACGGTCGAGGACGAGCTCGAGGCCTTCTCCCGCGTGACCTTGAACCACCTCCGGAAGCTGCTGACGGACTGGCCGCTCTGGCCCATGACCATCGTTTCGGTGGGGCCGACGACCGAGATTGAACCGCCCCGGTGAAGGCATTCGATACAGGCGGAAAACTGAGGAGCCTCAGGTGCGAATCGTCAGTCTGCTGCCCGCGCTCACCGAGCTGGTCTGCGCCCTCGGGCACGAGCATGAGCTGGTGGGCGTCACCCACGAGTGCGATTACCCGCCCGCAGTGCAGTCGCTGCCGTTCCTGACCACCAGCCGGATCGCCAGCGACGTCCCGAGCAGCGAGATTGACGCCCTGGTCTCCAGCCAGCAGGACGGGCTCTACGACCTTGACGAGGAGATCCTGGCGGGTCTTGCTCCGGACCTGATCCTCACCCAGGAGCAGTGCGACGTCTGTGCGGTCAACGAGGAGACCGTGCGTGAGGCCGCGACCAGGCTGCCCTGCGCGCCCGGCGTGGCCAGCTTCAATCCGCAGAACCTCGAAGATGTCTTCGCCATGTTCCGCCGCGTCGGCGAGCTGCTGGACTGCCGTTCGGAAGCCGGGTCGATCATCGCCGGGTTCAAGCTTACCGTGGGCGAGATCGCCCGTCGCCGCAAGGCTTCTGGCGAGCGGGACATGCCGCCGAGGCGCGTGCTGCTGCTCGAGTGGCTCGATCCTCCCTTCACCTGCGGCCACTGGAACCCGGAGATCGTCGAACGCGCGGGGGGCCTGGAGGTCCTTGGTCAGACCGGCATCCCCTCGCGCCGGCTCACCTGGAAGCAGGTGGCCGCAAGCCGTCCCGAAGTGGTGATCGTGGCTCCCTGCGGCTTCAACCTGGAGCGGACGGAACTGGAGCTGAGGGCCGTCGAGGATCGCCCCGAGTGGCGCGATCTGCCCGCGGTGCGCAACGGCGCCGTGTTCATCGCCGACGGCTCGGCCCTGTTCTCGAGGCCCGGCCCGCGGCTCGAGACCAGCCTCCGCGTCGCCGCTGCCGCCATGAACCCGGAAAGCTGCACCGACCTGGCGCCGGCGCCGGGAAGGGGCTGGCTACACTGGCCCGTGAGCTCTTGAAGTTCCGTTCGGCAAACCGCAACGGTGTCGCACCTGGTGCCCTGAAAGTGGACCGCGAAGCTGGGAGACGCACGATGATCCAGAGTTCCAGGCGAAGGCTGTTCGTCCTCTCGGCATTATTGCTGCTGGTCGGCACGGTCCGGTCCGGAGGCGCCTCCGAGCCGAAGAACCGCCTGGTGATCCATACCGACCAGGGTCAGCACACGATCAACCGCAATATCTACGGCCACTTCTCCGAGCATCTCGGTCATTGCATCTACGGCGGCATCTGGGTGGGCGAGAGCAGCAGCATCCCGAATTCTCGGGGCATTCGCAACGACGTCGTCGCGGCGCTCAAGAAAACCAAGATCCCCGTGCTGCGCTGGCCGGGCGGCTGCTTCGCCGACGAATACCACTGGATGGACGGAATTGGCCCGAAGGAAAAGCGGCCCAGCATGATCAATACCCACTGGGGCGGTGTCACCGAGAGCAACCACTTCGGAACTCACGAATTCTTCGATCTCTGCGAGCAACTCGGCTGTGAGCCGTACATCTGCGGCAACGTCGGCAGCGGCACCGTACGCGAGATGCAGCAATGGGTCGAGTACATGACCTCAGACGGTGTCAGCCCGATGACCGACCTGCGCAAGCAGAACGGTCGTGAGCAGCCCTGGAAGCTGAAGTACTTTGGCGTGGGCAACGAGAACTGGGGCTGCGGCGGATCGATGACCGCCGAGTACTACGCCGACCAGTATCGGCGGTATGCGACCTTCGTGCGCAACTTTGGTGACAACCGCATCTTCAAGATTGCCTGCGGCCCCAACCGGGAAGACTATCACTGGACCGAGGTGCTGATGCGCGAGGCCGGCCGGCGGATGTCCGGACTGGCGCTCCATTACTACTGCGGCACCGGGGAAAAGAGCCGCTCGTCGACCCACTTCGCCGAGGACGACTGGTTCGCCCTGCTGCGGAAAGCCCTGCACATGGAGGATCTCGTCACCCAGCATTCCCGGATCATGGACCGGTACGATCCCGAGAAGCGGGTGGCCCTCATGGTTGACGAATGGGGCGCGTGGCACCAGGTTGAGCCCGGTACGAACCCGGGTTTCCTCTACCAGCAGAACACGCTGCGCGATGCGCTCGTCGCCGGCATCACGCTGAACATCTTCAACCAGCACTGCGACCGGGTGCGGATGGCCAACATCGCCCAGACCGTGAACGTGCTCCAGGCGATGATCCTCACCGACAATGCGAGACTGTTGCTCACGCCCACGTATCACGTGTTCGAGATGTACGCCGCGCACCAGGATGCCACGCTCCTGCCCGCCGAGCTGAGCTGCGCGGATTACCAGCTTGGCGACCGCAAGATTCCCGCGGTTTCCGCCTCCGCCTCGCGCGACAGGGCCGGCAAGATTCACATCACTCTCTGCAACCTCAACCCGAACGCGCCGGCCGAGGTGCAGTGCGAGCTCAAGGGCGGCAGCGCAAAATCAATCACCGGCCGCGTGCTCACCGCGCAGGAAATGCAGGCGCACAACACGTTCGACGAGCCCGAGAATGTCAAACCCGGACCGTTCCGCGAGGTCACCCGGACCGGCAACGGCTTCACGGCCGTGCTGCCGTCGAAGTCGGTCGTCCTGCTCGAGCTGGATTGAGGCCGATCCGCGTGCTTCACTTCGGGCGCGGGGGCGGCTGGTCTGGATTGGCAACCGCTGCCCCCGGCTCGGGAAAGACGACCTTGGCGTAAACCCGGCTCAGCGGGATCTCGCACTCGATCGATTCCAGTGACAGCGCCTGGTCGGGCCCGGTCATGACCGAGAGCAACCAGTCGTCTCCCCGGCGGGTGAAGCGTTCGACGAGCATCTCGTCCTGTGCCACCAGAACGTACTCGCGCAGCGAGGGGACGCTCCGGTAGTGCCGGAATTTCGCTCCTCGGTCGTACTTCTCCGTGCTGGACGACAAGACTTCAATGATGACCGTCGGGTTGAGCAGCGTATCGACCTCGCGATCCTGGAACCTCGGCTCCCCGCAGACCACCACGACGTCGGGATATGTGTACAGCCCCGTCGCCTTGATCCACACTCTCATGTCGCTCGCGTAGGACTCGCAGGGGCGGTCAAGTATCTGGTTGCGTATCTCGCCGGAGACATTCCCCGCGATCAGGTTGTGCTCGCGGCTGGCCCCGGACATGGCGAAGAGTTCGCCCCGGTAGTATTCGTGCCGCACTTCGGACTGACGCTCGATCGCCAGGTACTCTTCCGGCGCGAACCGAACTCGACTGGCTGCCGTGGACATGGGCTGCTCCCTATTCTTGCGACACCTGGATCCTATCGTTTTGGGCGTGGAATTGCACGGGATCTTGAGTCTCGCCGTCCTGTGCAGAGCTTCCAATCCGGCCGACCCGGTTCCGGGTCGACGTCTGGGCCGGCAGCTCGCCGAGCAGGAGTTCCAGCCGTGTGGCGACCGTCCGCGCCCAGAGCTCGCAACCGGCGGGAGAGAAATGTCCATCGCCAAGCACTCCGTTGAACAGCGGATTGGGAGCGATCGGCTTCCCTTGCCGTTGCCGCTCGTCCGTGAGCCGTAACAACTCGGTGGCGAACGCCTCGAATGGGTCGAGGTAGGCCTGGCCCGTGGATTCCAGGATGTTCGACACCTTGCCCGGATAGAACCCCGCCCTGCGATCGCCCTGGAGCTGGTTGATCCAGGGCGCGGGGACGGCCAGACAGAGGATTTCCTTGGTGCGGCAGTACTGCGTGATCTGCCCCAGCCAGTACCGCCCTTCGTCCCAGTCCCCTTTTCCCTCGAGGACTTCGAACAGGTCGCCAAAGTCGTTGGCGAACAGGCTGAGCACCACGAACCGCGGCCGGAACCGCTCGCAATACTCCCGCAGGGTGTGATACTCCTGCTCCGGCGAATAACCCAGATGTCCCGTGTTGAGGATCTCGACGCGGGTTTTCAGGGCCTGCGAGAGCTCGCGCTTCAGGCACTCGCAAGGTGTCTGGTCGTCGCCGACAAACAGGCCCTGCATGTACGAATCCCCGAGGATGATGCCCCGCAACGGCGCTTGCAGATCGGGCTCGGGTCCCCGCAGGCCCCAGGAACTGGTCGTCTGCACGGACGACGAGACGACGAGCGCTCCCGTGCCTTGCACAAGTGCATCGAGCTGGGATCCCAGCGGGACCGGGAAGTACGCCAGGATACCACCCTTGAGCTTGAGGTTGCGTATCCAGATCGACCGCGTGTGCGGCCGGAAGCGGTACGATCGGCCCGTGTCGTCGGGCAGGAAGACCGTGGAGGGCAAGTACAACGTCTTGTCGAAGTTTCCCCAGCGGAGCAGGGCGTGATCGGGGTCCAGGCCTGCGTAATCCAGCAAACTTCGCATGGGTGGGTCGTACTCTGCGTAGATGGAGCGCAGCTTGCCGCGGGTCTGCTCGATGTCGTGCAGCCGCCTGCGCTGCCAGTCGGCTTCGATCTCCGAGCGGTCAAGGGGCAATCCCAGCGCCTGGATCGCCGACCACCGTACCCTCGTTGCCGTCCATCCTGCCGCGTACCGTCCTGTGGGCGACGCCGCCAGGGTGACTGCGATGATGGCGGCCGTTGCCAGCAGGATGGCAGCCTTGAACCGCCGGGCCAACCGTTGCGATCGCTCCAGAAAGGCGAAGGTGCGCTGGATCGGCCTGGGCAGGCTTTGCTTCCCGCCCAGCCAGCCAGGCCGTTGCAGGAAGCGGCGCCAGCGCGACGCGAGCCTTCGGCGGCTCACGCTTCCCCAGGTGACTGCGGGTCTCCGGCTCATGCGTGGCCTCGGGCTCACGGGGTAGCGGGAAGTTGTGCCTTCTCGAACAGCAGCACCAGTCGCTCACCCACCACCCGGGCCCACAGCTCCGAGCCCAGTACCGAGAAATGCCCGTCGCCGATCACACCGTTGAACAGCGGACTGGTCTGCGGGCGATTTCCTGTGCGGGTGCGGGTGATCAGGAGCGCCAGGTGCTCATTGACAAAGCTCTCGATCGGGTCGAGATACTCGATGCCCGAGGACTCCAGGATGTTCGAGACCTGTCCCGGGTAGTTGCCCGCGAACCGCCGTGCGTTCAACTGGCTTTCCAGCGGGGCTGGAACCGTGATCAAGAGAATGCTCTGGCCGCGGCAATACTGCGTGATCTGCCCCAGCCAGTACTTGCCCTCGTCCCAGTCTCCCTTGCCGCCGGCGACCTCGAAGACGTCGCCGAAGTCATTGGCGAAGAGGCTGAGCACGACGAACTGGGGCCGGAAGCGCTCGCAGAACGTGCGCAGGGTGTGATATTCCTGCTCCGGGGAATAGCCCAGAACGCCCGTGTTCAACAGGGAGGCCCTGGTCTTGCGTCTTGTTTCCAGGTATCTCCGCAGGCACTCCGGAGGCGTGTGGGCATCGTCGATGAAGAGCCCTTGCATGAACGAGTCGCCCAGTACGATACCCCGCAACGGCGCGGAGGGGTCCGGCTCGGGCCCGCGCAGGCCCCACGAGTTGGTCGTCTGTTCCGAGCCCGGCACGCGAATGGCCGTGGTCCCGCGCATGGCTTCATCGAGCCCGGGACCATCGGGAACGAGGAAGAACGTGAGTGGAATGCGCTGGATCGTCAGGTTTCGCAGCCAGACCGCGCGGGTGTTCGGCCGCAGGCGGTAGGAGCGGCCGCTATCGTCGGGCTCGAACACCGTCGAGGGCAGGAGCAGGGTCCTTGAGAAATTGCCCCATCGCAGGATGCCGGTCTCCGGGTCGTTGCCGGCGTAGCTCATCAATTTCCGCAACGGCGCATCGATATCAGCATAGACCTTGCGAAATTCGCGCAGGGTGTCGGCAATGCCTTGCTGCCGGTATCTGGCCCATTCGGCGTCGATCTGCGCACGGTCTGGGGGCACTCCGACCGCCTGCCACGCGAGCTGACGCGACTTGTCGGCCAGGCTGACAGCCAGGTATCGCCCGCGTGGCGACGCCGCCACCAGCGCGGTCATGACCACCAGGGTGCCGGCGACGATGGCCCCCTTGAACCAGCGCTCGCGGCGCCGCAAGCGCTCGGCGAAGGACAGAACGCCCTGCCGCGCTGGAACCCCCTGATTTCGCCGGAACCGCAGTCGCATCAATGCCTCGCAGTGCGACAACTCCCCCTGCTCGAAGACGTATTGTCCGTGACCTCGTCCCGGCAATCAACACAGGGTGGACCCGCTTTCGCTCCCGGGGAGAATGCGTTACCTTCCGGCTGCCGCTTGCCGCTCCCCGAAGATTCTGGCGCATGTCACTTTTCCGACTCACGCCGCGTCTTGTTCCTTGGGTGGAACCCATGAGATCGAAGCAGGGCAGGACCGATCCGCGGAACGAGGCCCCCCAGGGGATGACTCCGGGAGACCTGTTCCGCCTTCACCAGGAAGGCGTGTTCGCCGTATGCCTTGCCAATACGAGGAACCACCATGACGCCGAAGACGTCATGCAATCTGTCTTTCTGAACGCGACGGCGAAATTTTCCGGCTTGCGAGAACCCGCACGCGCCCGCGCCTGGCTCTTGCAGCTTGCACGTCGGAAGTGCGTCGACTTCTACCGCAGACGGAAGCAAACCGAACCGCTCCTGGACGAGCCGGCGGCCGCCACTCCGGCCGCGGACGCGATGGTCGAGCGTCTTCACAACGCGATCCAGAAACTCCCCCCGAGCTATCGCGAGGCCATTGTCCTGTACTATCTCGATGGGCGCGACTGCTCCCGAGTCGCCGTCTCACTGAAAACGACCGAGGCCGCCGTCAGGCAGCGCCTGGTGCGTGCCAGGACGATGCTACACGAACTTCTGCGCGAGGAAGGCCCGTGAGCGCTGCAACAGAGTGCAAGGACCGATTGGAGAACCTCGTCGCGCTCACCCTGGGCGAGCTGGACGTTCCGGCTGCCCGTGAGCTGCGTGACCATCTGGCCGTCTGCATCGGTTGCCGGCGTCTCCGGGACGCCCTTCGGGCGGAAGAGCAGCAGGTCCGGGTCGGCTTCGCCTCGCTGGCGTGCAACCTTGCGCCTGGCGCGGCTTCAGTACTCGATAACCTTCCGGTCAGGCAGGCCAGATCTCCCCGTGATCTCGCCGGGGCGAATCACGGTTTTCTCGAAAGGACTCGACTCATGATCCGTTCCCACAAACGCGCGTGTGCCTCGACAGCGGCAGTGCTGGCCCTGGCGGCTAGTCTTGCCTGCTACGCCCTGCTCTTCTCATCTCCCGCCGTCTACGCGCTCGAGCAGACGGCCCGGGCCAATGACAAGATCCGAAGCTGCCACATCAAGATCACTCCGACCATCTATGGCCTGTCAGAAGCCTGGATCCAGTTCGACGCCAACGGTGCGGCCACGCGAATTCGCCTGGACTTCCCGCTCACCGAGGACGGCCCCAAGACCACCATCATCTCGGGAGACAGGGCCGAGGTCTGGTTCAAATGGAAGAACTGCCGGCTCATTTGCCGTGACGCGGAAGCCCTGAACAGCCTCATGAAAGGGCGAGCATCTCTGGACAGAAGTTTCAAGATAGGGCGCGCAGCCTTCGACCCGAAGCTGGCATTTGAGGAGCTGCAAACACAGCGGAAGGCCGGCAGGGTTCAGGTGGAGACAGAAGAACCAACCCGGCAAGGGGAGCCGATCACGCTGACGGTCACTTCCCGGGACATGCCCGATCGACGCGAAGTGTACGAGGTCGATCCGGCGACAAAACTGGTGCAGCGCGTGGCCGACTTCCGGCAGCAGGACAGCCGCTGGGAACGAATCAAGCTGCGCGAATACCTCCAGTATAACCAGGAAATCGACCCCAAGGTCTTCCAGCTCGACCTGCCCGGGGACGTGATCGTCGTGGACCAGATCAGCCGCCAGTTCGGCCTGCCCAGAGGTGATCTCAGCGACGAGGAGATCGCGATCAAGGCGGCCCGGGAGTTCTACGAGGCGCTCATCGCCCAGGATTACGAAAAAGCCGGTTCGATCCTCGGCGGGCTTCCGGCGGAGGTCGTCCGGAAGCAATTCGCAGGAAGGAAAATCCTCCGCGTCGTCTCCGTCGGCAAGCCCACTGCGGATCGGCGCACCGAATCGCTTCGAGTGCCGGTGAAGGTCGAGCTGGAACGCGACGGCAGAAAAACCACCGAGGATTTTCAACCCTTTGTCCGTCACCTCTACAAGCAGCCCGATTGGTGGAACGTCAGCGGGGGATATTGATCCCTGCCCGCGTCCCAGGTCGAATCAGGGGACGCAAATTGCCGGTTTCCGCCTGGCGCCGTCGGCTGTAGAATTCCCCGGGATCGGGCGACGAACACGGACCGTACCTCTCGGGGAAGCTCATGACCGAAGATTTGTTCCAGCGGCTCGGCCTCCAGCAGATCCAGAGCGGCGCCCACGGCGGCTCGTGGGTCGATGATCCCGGCGGCCGCGAGCTGGCGTCGATCAATCCGGCAACCGGCCAGGCGCTGGGCAGGGTCGTGATGGCGACCGCGGGAACCTATGATCGAGTCGTCGATCAAGCCATCGCCGCCTTTCAGGCCTGGCGCACGATCCCCCCACCGGTGCGCGGCGAGCTGGTGCGGCAGATCGGCCTGGCCTTGCGCGAGCAGAAGGCCGACCTGGGCTTGCTCATCACCCTGGAGACCGGCAAGATCCGCTCCGAGGGTGAGGGCGAGGTCCAGGAGATGATCGACATGTGCGACTTCGCCGTGGGGCTGTCGCGCCAGCTCCACGGCCTGACCATCGCCAGCGAGCGCCCGCGGCACCGGATGATGGAGCAGTGGCATCCCCTGGGGCCCATCGGCATCATCACGGCGTTCAACTTCCCGGCCGCGGTCTGGGCCTGGAACGCCATGATCGCGGCGGTCTGCGGCAACACCATGATCTGGAAGCCGTCGCCGCTGGCCCCTCTGACGGCCGTGGCCATCCAGCGCATCGTCGGCCGCCTCGCCGCGGAGCATGGCCATCCGGGCGTCTTCGGCCTCTGCGTCGGCGATGCGGAGGAGGTCGGCGAGCGGATGGCGGCTGACCCTCGAGTGCCCCTGATCTCGGCTACGGGAAGCTGCCGGATGGGCCGGCGCGTGGCCGAGGTCGTCGCCGGACGGCTGGGACGGACACTGCTGGAACTCGGCGGCAACAACGCGGTGATCGTCACGCAGAGTGCCGATCTGGAGCTGGCCGTGCGAGGGACGGTCTTCGCGGCGGTGGGCACGGCCGGCCAGCGCTGCACCACGGCCCGCCGACTCATCGTCCACGACTCGCTGCACGACGCCTTCGTGGCACGCCTGGTCGCCGCATACCGAAGCCTGAGGATCGGTGACCCCTGGGAGAACGGCATGCTCGTCGGTCCCTTGATTCACGCATCCGCCGTCGACCAGATGCACGCGTCGCTGACCGCAGCCGTGAGCCAGGGAGGCGAGGTCCTCTGCGGCGGTGGCCGGCTCGACCGGCCCGGGTACTTCGTCGAGCCCGCGATCGTGCGGGCAAGGCCGGATATGCCCATCGTGGGACAGGAAACCTTCGCTCCCATCCTCTACGTGATCAGGTATGCGCGGATCGACGAGGCCATAGCCATGCAGAACGGCGTGGAGCAGGGCCTGGCGTCGGCCATCTTCACGAGAGACCTGCGCGAGTCCGAGCTGTTCCTCTCGCCCGTGGGATCTGATTGCGGTATTGCCAATGTGAACATCGGCACATCAGGAGCCGAGATCGGCGGAGCCTTCGGCGGCGAGAAGGCCACGGGAGGCGGCCGCGAGGCGGGCTCGGACGCCTGGAAGACCTACATGCGCCGGCAAACCTGCACCATCAACTACGGCGCGGACCTGCCGCTGGCACAAGGCGTCGCATTCGATGTCGGCGGCTGATCGCAGTTCCCTGCGCTCACCATCCGAGCCAGTGCGGCAACCCGGCGCGGATCAACCTCCGCACGGCGGTTGCCGTCGCGGCACGCCGCGCCCCGGACGGCGATGATGTCCGGAGCGAGGGGGCCCAGCCGGCTGATGGACTCAACATCCAGTCCGCCCGCCAGGGCCATGAGCTTGCCGGCCCGGCGGACCTGTTCGATGAGTTTGACCCAGCGGTCATCGATCCGGATGGGCCGGGTCTTGTCCGAGGTGTCAAGCAGAACGCCTGCCATGCGCGCGTCATCGAGAGCCTCGAGCAGGACGGCTTGCGGGTCCGGCGCGGAGGCCATCTGCCAGTCGGCATAGATGACAGCAATCCACGGAGGCCCAGCCTCGTCACCGAGCAGGGCCCTGACACACCGCCAGTCCTGCCGCCAGTCGGGTCCGCTGCCGGCGAGCCCAAGCTTGCGGTAGGAGATGCCCGTCCAGGCGTTGGCGGGCACAGTGCAGCGGTCGTGCGAGAGCCACTCGGGAAGCTCGCCCAGAGCCACGCTGAGCGGGATTGCCGTGGGGACCACCTTCCGCACGGCACGCCAGACGGACCAGGGGGCTCGGCCGAGCGAGCCGTGATCCGGTTCCTTGATATCGATGATCGCGGCGCCGCCCTGGAATGCGGCAACCGCTTCATTGGCGGATCGGACGCTGACAAGCAACCTTGCCACGGAAAAAGCTTATGCCGCAGGGGGTACTTCGACGGGGGCAGGAGCCGTGGAGCGATTGAACAGCAGGTTTCTGGCACGCTCGAGACTGGCTTCAAGTCCAAAGAACAGTGCGGTTCCTGCCAGATCGGCGAGGATCGTGTGATGGATGTACGGGATGCCTGCGATGTAGCAGGAGATCAGCCCGAACAGGTTCCGCGGATAGTTCAACTCGGGAACCAGCCACGCTCCGAAGTTGCTGGTGAGGAAGAAGAGGAGCGAGGCAGAGACCGAGAGGGCCGGCAGCAGCCACGGGCCGACCTTCGGGCGGCGGGCAAGCGGGCCCATGAGCGTGGTGCACGCGAAGGTCCCGTAGATCAGCCAGCGAGATGGGTCGCTGAACGGGCGCCCCGTCGAGTAATCGATCACCAGGTCGGAAAGCCCCATGGCCGCGACGGGTACGATCCAGGCCCAGCGGCGAGGAAAGCTCGCTCCCGCGTACAGGGCCAGTGCACCGAGCGGCACGAAGTTGACCGGGTGATCCACCAGTCGGTAAATCGCTCCTACGGCAATGAGAAAGAGAAGCTTCAGCATTTCTTCCACCTCGCTAGAGTCTGCTTTGACTGTTCGTCTCGTAGTTTATCGGTTCGCGGCCTGTGGATCAACATGGCGACCACGACCTCAGGGAACCGCGGCAAGCACGCACTGACGGATCCGGTCAAGCCGGAACGCCTTTTCAAGGCGGTCGACATGGCAAAAGGCCAGAACGTACCCCATACCCCCCTTGTACGCATAGCGGCGCGGTGAGATGACCCGCGGCGCAACGCCGCGCGTTCCCCCCTCATACACGATCCGCACGTGCCGGCCGCCCGCGATGGCCTCATCGAGCACGCACCAGCCGTGAGGCGCCGGGACCGCACCAGCGGCGTCATGGATCGGGTACGAGACAAGCCGATCGCGCGGGTGCGGGGACCATCGAGCGCGAGCCAGAGGGCCTTGACACAGACGGCATCGGCCAGCGCCCGATGCATAGCGTAGGCCTCCAGGCAAAGGGCACCTGCCAGCGCGTGCAGGCGGTGGCTGCGCAGGTCCGGACGGCAGCTCCGCGCCAGGGCCAGCGTGTCGAACATGAGGTGGTCGGGAAGTGCCTGACCCGCCCGCCGCAGCTCGGTTCCCAGGAAGCCCGCGTCCAGGCAGGCGTTGTGTGCCAGCAGGGCAGTGGTGCGCGGGTCGCCAAGGAACGCCAGGAACCGCGGCAAGACTTCCCGGCAAGTCGGCGCATCGGCCAGGTCGGCATCGGTGATGCCGTGGATGGCCTGAGCGGCCGGTGGCATCGGCATTTCCGGATGGATCAGCGACTCGAACCGATCCACGACCTCGCCCGATCGATGGAAGCGAAGCGCTCCCGCTTCCACCAGCCTGTCGCGGCAGGGATCGAGCCCGGTTGTCTCGAAGTCGAACGCGATGAACTCACAATCACCGAACGACAGCGAGCTGCTCAGCATGAGCGCGCCTCCGCGTCGGGCAAGACGCCGATCGAGCACTGTATTTCCGGTCGATGTGCTCGCTTCGGCCGGACCGGCAAGGACCGTCCCATCGTTGCTTCCATCAAAGCCTCCCGCCTCATCATATTCTGAAGGGTCACGAAGCGGAAATGGCCGTCGTCCGGCGGACTGGAGGGTATGCTCAAGTGTATTATGGGTTGTTTGTTGCGGGATCGAGGCAGGGACGGCGGAATCCCGTGGGAAAGGATGGAAGGCGATGGCTCATCATCAATGGATGCGGCTTGCTGCGGTGACGGCGATGTTCTTTGCCATCTCGGGGTGCCAGTCCGCGGGTTCGCACCGGACCGCCTCGGCCCCTGAGCCGGCACTCTTCGAGCTCGATTGACTCCAACGGCACGGTGACCGAAGCGACGCCCGAGAGGACCGTCACCTACGTCGATCGTCATCCCCTGTTTTCGAAGCCGCGGCAGTACTGGGAATCCTCGGGCGACAACAAGATCGTGAAGACTGCCGCGGCCACCTTCGTGGGCGTTCCGGCCGGCATCTATGGCGAGCTCAAGCAGATCGTGGTGGGCACAACGCCAACCTCGCGTTGAGCAGCTCCGGGGCTGAGTCGGTCTGTCCACAGACTGGCTGCGACGGCACAGGAACCACGAGGAGTGCCTGGGCACCTTTCGTGGTTCACCTCGGCCGGGGTCGTCTCAGCGGTCCGGAATCACTTTCAGCGAGTTGAACGACTTGCCTTCCAGAGATTCGAGGAACGCGCCGCCGCCGGTCGAGACGTGGCTCACCTTGTCCGCCAGGCCGAACTTCTCGACGGCCTCGGCGGATTCGCCCCCGCCCACTGCGGTGACGCCCTGCGAGTCGGCAAGTGCCTGCGCGACGGCCCGTGTTCCCTGCGCGAACTCTGGAACCTCGAACTTGCCCATCGGTCCGTTCCAGACGACGGTGCCGGCATTCTTGATGATGCCCGCGTACAGTTCGATTGTCTTCGGGCCGATATCCATACCGAACCAGCCCTCGGGGATGGTCGGCCCGTCCACCACCCTGGTCTGGGCACCCGCGTCGGGCGCGGTGGCCACCAGATGGTCCACCGGCAACACGAGTTTTGAGCCGGCGAGCTGGAGGACATGGTTGGCGACGTCGAGCTTGTCGGCCTCGACCTTGCTCTTGCCCACCTCATGGCCCTGGGCCTTCAGAAACGTGTAAGTCATCGCGCCGCCGATGAGCAGCCTGTCCACCTTCTGGAGCAGGCTCTCGATCACAAGGATCTTGTCGGAGACCTTGGCGCCGCCCATGACGGCCACGTACGGGCTCCGGGGGTTCTTGAGCAGAGTGTCGAGAATCCGCAGCTCCTTCTCAACGAGAAAGCCGATGGCTCGCCTGTCAGGGGGAAACTGCTCCGGCACGGCCACCATGGAGGCTTCATCGCGATGGCAGGTGCCGAAGGCGTCGTTCACGTAGGCGTCGGCCAGGGCCGCCATCTGCCTGGCGAAGGCGGGTTCGCCCTTCTTCTCACCCTTGTTGAACCGAACGTTCTCGAGGACCACGATCCCGCCGGGCTTCAGCTCGGCGCAGGCAGCCTGGGCCTCCGGTCCGACCGTGTCGCCTGTCTTCTTGACCGGACGGCCGATCAGCTCGGCAAGCCGTGCCGCCACGTGATCCATGCGAAAGGGCGCGTCGGCGGCCGGGTCACCGGTGGGCCGGCCCAGATGGCTGACCAGGATCAGGCTGCCGCCCCGGTTCAGGATGTCGTTCAAGGTGGGAAGGGCCGCACGAATACGGCGGTCGTCGGCGACCTCCCCGGCTGCGGTCTGAGGGACGTTGAAGTCGACGCGGACGAGCACCTTCTTGCCCTGGACCTGCAAGTCGCGCACGGTTTGTTTTGGCATCGGTGTTCCCTGATTCGAATGATGGCGCAACGGCCCGGAGACCAACCTTCAAGGGTCTGGCCGCTCCGGGCCGGTGCAGGTTCCATGGAAATACCCAGCTCCGCTCAGAGATGCCCAGCTTACCGATCAGCTCGGCAGTCCGCACCGAGTAGCCCCATTCGTTGTCGTACCAGCCGACGACCTTGACAAGATTGCCATCGATGACCAGGGTCTGATCGGGCACGAAGATGCACGAATGCGGGTTGCCGATGATATCGCCGGAGACGATCGGATCGGTGTTGTACTCCAGGATGCCCTTGAGCGGGCCGTCCGCGGCCGCCTTCATCGCGCCGTTGACCTCTTCCTTCGTCACGCTCTTCTTGAGCACCGCGGTGAGGTCGGTCATCGAGCCGTCGGGAACGGGAACGCGCACCGCGAAGCCCGTCAGCTTCCCATTGAGTTCGGGGATCACCTCGCCGACGGCCTTGGCGGCACCGGTCTTGGTGGGAATCACGTTCACGGCCGCGGCACGTGAGCGATACATGTCTTCATGAATCTGGTCCGCCACGCGCTGGTCGTTGGTGTAGGCGTGGATCGTGGTCATGAGGCCCTTCTCGATGCCGAAGGCTTCGTGCAGGGTCTTGACCATGGGCGCCAGGCAGTTGGTGGTGCAGGAGGCGTTGGAGATGATCCTCATGGCCGGTTTCAGGACCTTGTCGTTGACGCCGAGCACGATGGTGGCGTCCAGCTTGTCCTTGGCCGGGGCGCTCAGAATGACCCGCTCGGCGCCGGCGTCGAGGTGCTTCTGAAGCTTCTCGCGGCTGGTGAAGAAGCCCGTCGATTCCAGGGCCACCTGGCAGCCCAGGTTCTTCCACGGCAGGTTGGCGGGGTCGCGCTCGGTGAGGATGGGAATCGACTTGCCGTTGACCACCAGGGCCTTGTCGGCCGCCTCGACGGTGCCGTCGAATCTTCCATGCACGCTGTCATACTTGAGCAGCATCGCGAGATGCTTGGGATCGGCAAGATCATTGATGGCCACCACCTCGTAGTCCGAGGGGTGAGCGGCCAGGACGCGGAAAACGAGCCGACCGATCCGACCAAAACCGTTGATGCCAACACGCACTGCCATGACTGGACTCCTGATTCAGAAATCGCTCATTCAACATCATATGCCTGGTTTTCCAGTGTTCGCCGGATCACCCCGCGAATCCTGCGGCGGGCGTTGCACTGGCTTCGATCGGCCTTCGATCGACACGGATCGAAGTCCGGAACAGGCACCCGGGGTTCTCCCCCTCGCTGTTCCACGTCCTTGGACCCATCCTGCCCATAAAACCGAGTTTTTCGGCGTTCCGCAAGGGTTTGGAAGTCTCCGGCCAGCGCACCGGCGGCAGCCCGCGAGCCTCAACCCGTTGTGCTGTTGCAGCAACTCTCGGCTCTTTGCGCGCGCCATAAATAATTTTATGGCAATGACTTACGTATTTTTAAAGTCGTGAGCATGCAACAATCTAGAGCACCGAAAAATGATCAGAAACGGTATCGGCGCAGTACGTGAAGTTTTTATGCAAATCCGGCATGGCGCCAGCCTGGTGCTTCCGGGAGATGGTGGTTGATTGATGCGATAGCTGGGTCACAGAAGAACTGCTGGGACGTGAATCGGACGAGCGAGCCGGGCTGGCGGTCCGGACATTGCGGATTGGCAAGCAGGAGAATGCGGGGCGTGGATGATCTTAGACAGGATGCTTCAACCGGCGCAAGAGGAGAGCCGGCGCGGGAGTGAGTGAACAGTGCGTGTCTGGACTTTCTCCAACTCAAGTGGACTGTGGTTTCTTGGCGACGCGCCGAGCATTTTTGGGTGCATCAAGATTCAACGTGTGTCCCCCTCGACCTTCTGCTTCCACGCAGATGGGGGGGCTCTCGCGTTGCACTCCGTGGGGAAGTCTATCGAGGACAGACTCGATGTTCGCAACCAAGGTCTGAACCGTCTCGATCGCGAACTCCTCGACGCCATCGCCGATTTGTTTGTCGTTGCCCGCGATCTTCGCCAAGCTGCTCAGCTGGTTCTTGATGCACTCGGCGTGGAACCGAATGTGGTCTACTCCATTCCGTCGTAATGGAGCGAACGTCAGCTGGATCGATTGGTCCAAGGCTAGCGCGTACTTGATGATATCGCCGAAATTGAGATCCGCGTCCGTCGCAGACTCGATCTTGGAGATCTTCGACTGCGCGCATCCAATCTTGCTCGCCAGCTCTACTTGCGAAACACCGTTGAAACATCGAAGGATGCTCAACACATTCACCAGCCGTCGATCGGCCTGGAACCTGTCAAACTCGTCCGCAAACCCGGCATCAGCCGTGTCTCGAACCATCTCAGACACAGTGGAGTATCTCTTTCCCACGAACTCCATGTCACGAGTGGTTATCCTCTCGTTTTCCTCGTTCGTCGTCTTCGTCGCTGTGGCCATCACCTCTCCCCTTGTCTGGATTGGCTCGGATGTCTTTGACAAGAATCTTACAGTGACTGATGTCTTCTGTCTGAGTCGACTTATCACCCAACGTCAGCAGGTAAATGGTTTCGGTCTCTGTGTCCGGGTAGACGTAGAGTCTCGTCGCTGCAACATTTGCGCCACCCCCCTGCTCGGTGATCGCGAAAAAACCCGCCGGCTCTTCGTGCAAGAAACCGTAAATGGGCGGCCTCGGCTTCCTGCCACTGATGAGCGACTTTTGGAAGAGATCGAGGTTGTTGAGAACCGCGTTCAACTGGGCCTTCTTGTTTTTGCTTTTCCGGTACTGCTTGAGTCGGCGATCGCACTGGCGGCTCTTGATAAATCCCCACATCGATTATCCTGTTACGCGATAATTCTAGCTTTTATTCGGTCTGCCTGGTAGTACAATATCTAGTATTGGGATATTGGTCAATCAGTGCGACAGGAATGACACTTCGCCGAACCCCCGATGTTGATTTTTTCGACGGTCCCATTTATTCGCTTGCGATTTTTTGCCCGTTCTAATTATCCACTCCAATCTATCTACCGGGTTGACTCGTCCGGCTCGGCATAGCTCCTTTCTGACGACTCGCTCCGCCTGCCGCGTCCGGGGTTTCGAGGGGCCGGGCGACCTGTCTCTGATTCAACGCTTCGCCGGCTCCTCACGCGCTGTGCGCACCCACTGAGTGGGGCGTGCGCCGAGCGTCGCCAGCAGCTTCCAGAACGCGTAGAACGGCACGTAGAAGAGAGTCCAGAGATAGCTCCAGGGAAGCCCGTAAACGAAGAACGGGCAGATGGCATGCACGAGCAGTGCCAGCGTCATGACGCAACTGCTGACCGTCAAGAAGAGGGCCAGCGCGGCTGCCACGCCCGCCGACCGCAGGACGAGGACGTTGGCCGTGACCGCGCAAAGATAGTAGAAAATGAGCATCACCATGGGCGGCATGGTGAGCTCGAGTACCGAGGCGAATTTCTCCAGCAGGCCGAGATGAGGTGATCGCAGCAAGGGCGGCAAGGCACGCCTGGCGACCTCGCGCCGGCCGAACTCCCAGCGCTTCCGCTGGGCGACCGCCGCCTTCCCCCCCTGCCCCAGCATCGCGCCTGAAACCCGGGCATCGGCCAGGAACGCAATCTTCCCGCCGGCGATGCGTACGTTCCACGAGTATTCCATGTCCTCGACGAGGCCGTAGCTCTTCCAGGGCACACGCCTCAGCCCGCTCGTGGTCAAGCACATCCCGTTACCCCGGAACCCGGCGCTCATGCCCAGGATCGACTGCCCCAGGGGCGTCACTCCGTTGAACAGGCAAAACGCGTAGGCCATGAGCCGCGTGCGCCACGAGGCATCGGGGTTGGCAACGCCGTAGAAGCACTGGATCCACTCTGCGCCGCCCTCGACCATCGTGGCGAAGGTGCGCAGCAGGCCCGCATCCACGGTGGTGTCGGCGTCAATGATGACGAGTGCGTCCAGCAAGTCGAACCGGCCCGATTCCTGGAGGCCGTCGAGCAGGAACCGGATCGCGTGGCCCTTGCTCTTCTTCTCCGGATCGTGCCGCTCGACCACCGTCGCACCTTCGCCTCGGGCCACGGCGGCCGTTGCGTCGGTGCAGTTGTCGGCAATCACGAGGACCTCGAAGAGCTCCGCGGGATAGTCCACAGCCAGACAGCTTCGAACAGTCGCCGCGATTCCCGATTCCTCGTCGTGCGCCGGGATCACGATCAGGAAACGCTTCTGAGGAATGGCCTGGCCTTTCGCCTTGCGGCGCCGGCAAAGCGCCACCAGCGCCGTCACGAGGACCATCCCGAAGTACGGCAGCAGCGCCAGGTTGCAAACGATCACGAGCGCCTTGATCACGAGCGCCAACGCCGTATGTCTCCCGAAAGTTGAACCGCCGGCCGGCCGCGGACCTGGATAGCCCGGGGGCTCATAGTTTAACAATCAGCCGGAAGCCGGGATACCGCGACGTCCCTCCCAGCGAATCTCCATGATCAGTGCTGGAGGATCGGGTTCCGGCGGACCGGCGACGTATCAGCCGGCGCGGATTGCCTGCACCGTCGTGGGCGCTCTGTGGCCGCTTGACGTCTTTTCAACCTGCGCGATGGCGGATCGCCGGCGATCGCCTGGATGACCTACCGAGCTCGGGCGCATGGCCTGGTGCCCCGGCCCCCCGTGGCGGTGCTCAGGCCCTTTGCTTGATCGGCCGGGGGTGCTCGACCCGTTGGCGAGCAACGGCCGTCACGGCTGAGTGACGATGGGCGATGTCTGTCACTGCGACAGTTGCGCCGGGATGAACCTGCTGTAGCTGGGCAGGAGCACCGAGTCGTTCTCATCAACGCCGGGCTCAAGCTGCTGATGGTTGTTCAGGTACAGGTCCGCATCGTGCGGGCCGACGCGGCGCGAGGAATGCCAGCGGACGCTGCCGTCGCTGTAGAGCACATTCTGGCCCCGGCGGTCATGGTTGGGGCTGTTGCCGTCCAGAATCCGCACGTAGTTTTCGTGCGGGGGCTGGTCGGCCACGACGGGGACGGCCATCGGCAGACGCGACTCCACCGGACCGGGTCTGCCGGAGTCGTGGAGATAGCCTGCATTGTACGCGTAGTCCCAGCACATGATCCGCCGATAGAGGTCGGGATTGACGGCGCGAATCCGCCGCAGCTCCTCGAAGCTGGGAAGGTCGGTCATGTGCTCAGGACAGGGGCCATTGTAGGGGCAGTCCAGGATTGAGAGGTCGCCGAGCACGCCGGAATCGTGGAGCACCGCCGCGAAGGTTCCGGCGTGGGCATCCGCCTGCTGGATCGGCGGGTAGGGATAGAACGGGTTGATCGTGGCATATTGCGCAAGGCTCTTGCCGAGCTGCTCAAGGTTGTACACGCAACCGGCCTGGCGCATCCGTGCGCGGGAGTTTGTGATCGCGGGCAGCAAGGTGAGCACGCCCGCAATGAAGATGCTGGCAGCAACGGCAAAGTCCGCCCACTGAAAAGGGACGCGTGCCGGCACATAGTCCAATATCGAATGCGGTTTCTGTCTTGCCTGCGCGACCATCTCGAGCGTGTGCCGCGCCAGCTCGGCGGGCGGCTCGAAGGGCTCGCCGTCATCGAGCAGCAAGGTCATGGCCTTGCTCAACCGTTCGGCTCGGGCCGCAAGCTCGGGATCAGACCTGAGGGAGTACTCCACGTGCTCGCGGTCGGTGTCATCGAGTTGACCTAGCACGAAGTCGATCATGAGCTCGGCGTTCATGGCGTCATTCTTCCTCGTCGCGATGGGCGTTCCGCGCCATTTCCTGAAGCTTCGCCAGTGCGGAGTGCAATCGCGACTTCACGGTGCCGACCGGAATCTTGAGGATCTCGGCGATTTCTCGGTACTTGAGGTCCTGGTGATACGCAAGGATCAAGGTCTGGCGGAGGGCGTCGGGTAGACGCTCGATGCTCTGGCGCACCCACTGCTGCCGCTCTTGCTCTTGCAGCTCCGCGAGAGGCCCCGAGTCCTCCCTGATCAGCAGGTCCAGCAGAGATCCCGCCTCCGACTCGCGCTGTCCGGTGGTCACGCGCTGGTCCAGGCTGACGGTTGGATGTCTCCCCGCTTTCCGCAGTGCATCGACCGCCTGATGCGTGCCGATGGCATACAGCCACGGCCGGAACGGGCGGCCGTTCTCGTACAATCCTCGCTTCAGGTGAACCTGAAGAAACGTGTTCTGGAACACGTCGTCTGCCAGCGTGGGATCACCGAGGTAGCGGGCCAGATAGCGATAGAGTTCTCGCTCGTAGCGGTGAACCAGCTCTGTGAACACGGCTTCAGAACCATCGTCACGGTAGCGGCTCATCAGTTCCTCGTCCGTGGACTGGACGAGGTCGACTGCCTGTTCCGAGGTGACGGTCCTAACCATGGTACGCACCGCTCACGACGAAAGTTCAATTCCCTGCCAGGAACGGCGAAGAGCGCCGGGCAACACGCGGGCCGGGGACCCGCCGCTTGTTCGTAAGAGAAAGTCTATGACGATCTTCGGGCGAGTCAATAGCCGGGCAAGGCGGGTCCGGCCGCGCTGGCCGCGGCCCTCCGAGCGAGTCAAAATCCAGGCTAGCGAATCCAGCGCATGCGCTCCACGCTGGGCCGGAACGGAAATCTCAGATCATCTCCAAAGCGAAACTCGGGCCACACGGGCGTGAGATGCGGCCAGTAAACGCAAAAGGCCTTGCCGATGACGAGAGCTTCAGGAACTTCCCAGGCCGCTCGCCCGGAATCATCCCAGCCGCGGTCGGGATCATCCGGATCCCGCTGATCGTTCGTCCCCCAGGCTCGGCCGTCCCTGCTCCAGGGGCTGTTGTCGCCCAGCATCAGGTACGACTTCGGCCCCAGCGGATAGTCGCGCCCGGCCGGCGTCTCCAGGCTGGCATACCGAGCGGGGTCGGCAAGCAGGTCGAAGAACGCACGGGGACCCGCGAGAAGCGTCTCGTAGGTGTTCATCTGGTCGGGTTCCGCGGGCTCCTGCGTGTAATAGATGTCGCGCTTCAGAACCAGTCCCGTGATCCCCAGGTCGGCGTCACGGGCCGCAACGGCTGCGGGCTGAAGGTCGGCGGCCGTGGGCGCGCTGGCGGCCGCGACATCGTCTTCCGACCAGGTGCGCCCTTCCCCGAATGGCAAGGCCCCATCGACGATGAGCGAAAGGCGGCCATCGATATTCGCGAAGGTGAGCTCGTGAGCGCCGGGGATGTGCACGTTCGTCGCCCGGGCTTCGCCCAGCGGCCGGTTACCACGCAACAGTGTGGCCAGGCCGGTGGCGAGGTCCAGCTCGCAGTGCTCGGGCACGCCCGCCTTGACGAGCTCGAGTCGGAGCTTTCCGCCGGCCTTCCGGACATCGACCCGGCACGACAGCACCAGATCGCCCACCCAGTGCGGCTGGAACCAGGGCCGGGCCGCGGCCCGGAGGTCGCTCCGCCCCCGCACCGTGAGATCGGTGTTGTACGAACAGAAATCCGTGATCAGGGTGGCCCGCGGAGCCCCCGGCAATGGCTCACCGGCCGTGATGGCCTGCCACTGCGCGGGATCAGGAACCACGTTGCGATAGCGAATCTCCGCCCAGGTGCCTCCCGCGGCACGAAAGCCGTAGCTGCCCGCGGCGGATTCTTCCCATCCCGAGGCCTCGGGAACCCAGCGTTTCCAGCGAGGGTCCGTGGCCAGCGAGCGTGCGCGATGGGCGTCATCGTGCACCGGGACAAGCATGGCCATCTCATGGGCCAGGGGCCGGCGGAGCCGCTGGAACGGACCGGCAGCAGCGCCGGCGGCAGCGTGGGAACGGCGCCAGAGATCGCCCTGGCGGATACGGATCGTCTCGTTGGGGAGGCCAACCAGGCGTTTGATGTAGCGAATCTGCGGATCTTCGGGAAGCCGGAAGACGGTCACTTCCCAGCGATCCGGCCCGACCTTCCCGGCCTGGGGTACCAGCGGCAAGTTCAGCCCCTGCTTCATCGCGTAGATGCGGTCGCCCGCGAAGCTCGGCGTGTCATCGATCCGGGTGGTGTGCCGGCAGTCCTGGCACGTTCCCCAGGTCACCCGCAGCCCCGTCGGCCTGCCCGATCCATTGCTGTCCACCTCGGAATCGGCGTTGACCGTGTACTGGGTGCCGCACTCCGGGCAGACGACCTCCTTGTGCCGGCCCATGAGCGTGGGCGCCATCGAACCGGTCGGGATCACATAGCCCTCGGCTTCGATGCTGAAGACAAGAAACGCCACGAAGACCACGATGAATGATTCGATCGACTCGCGGCGATTCTTCTTCCTGTCCGCGCCTCGGGCCGCGCCGGCCGGTCCGCCGTTCATGCCACCCTGGGCGGAACCTCCCCGTTGTGCTTTTGTCATGATAGATCTTCGTCCCTATCTCGGCGATATTAAGGGGCTTCTGGCATGAGAATAGCAAATCGGCCGGCCGCGGAGCGAGGCTTTTACAGGGACGAGAGATGCTGCATCATCGCAACGTGCGCCTCATCGTCGTTCCAGCGTGCCGCGTTGCAAAGGGCTGCCCGCCTTCGGACTCTCTCTGCCCTGCCGGCCCCGGGTGAACGCTGCGCGTGAATCCCGTCTTCGATCGGCGCGGCACTCCAGGAAGCTCTGGAACCGGTCTACGCTGAGGGCGCCCGCTGCATCAAGCTCGGATTGATCGGGGATCGTCCCAGGATGTCGTACGGCGTGTGCGGTTCGGCGCACGCAAGGCCCTGCCAGCCGGTGGGTTGCGCTACGCTGACCCACCCTACGGTCGGCGCGCCGTGGCCATTGTGGGACGATGCCATTGATCGACGCCTCGGGTTCAACCGACATCCTTGCCCTGGCAGAACCTCGGTTGAACGCCCGGCGGTGGACCAAGGCGCCTCAGGCGTGACCGGACGTGACCTTCTCGAAAACCCTGCAAAAGTTTCCGCCGCCGATCTTGCCGATCTCGCCGGGCGTGAAGCCCTGTCGCAGCATCTCCGCGACAGCCGCCTGGAAGAATCCGCCGGACAGGCCGGGCCAGGCGGCGTTGGTGGACTGGCCGACCCGGGAGGAGAGGATGTCGCTGTCGGTGCCCATACCAACGTGGTCGATGCCGATAGCGTCCACCAGCGCCTTGATGCCCGCGACATACTCGCTCATCGAGTCGGACAGCTTGGTCCACACGCCGATCACTCCGCCGGCGCCGGCGACCACGCGGGCCTTCTCCTTGCTGATCAGCCGCGGGGCCATCATGCGGGCCATCCGGGGGTTCTTGCCCGCCCGCGTGTCGAGGCTGGTGTGGGAGATGATCACGGGCTGCGTGGAAACCTTCAGCGCGCCGAGCACCGTCTCGTGGCTGGCGTGGGCAAGGTCGACAACGATGCCCAGCCGGTTGCACTCCTTGACGACGGCCGCGCCGAAGCGGGTCAGCCCGCCCAGGCGGGGCGACTCGGTGTAGATGTCGCCGAGCGACTCGAGCTTATCGCCTTGATCGTGCAGCAACTGGAGGTGCCGTAACCCGCGCTGGTACACCTCTTGCACCCGTTCAAGGTGCCCTTCAAGGAAGTGCGCCCCTTCGATCGACTGGACGATGGCCGGCTGGCCCTCTTCGTGTGCCACCTGGAGGTCTTTCAGGTTCATGGCGCGGGTCAGGCGGTCTCTTCCCAGCAGGCCGTCGACGGCGCTGAGCCCGTGCAGGAACGTGGCATAGGGCTCGCGGGCGTTGAAGTCGAGGCGGAGGGCCGCGCAGACGGCCGTGAACCCCGAGCGCTTGATCTCGTCGGCCAGGTCCAGTCTGGACTCTGACTTCTCTTGCTTCTTCCGACCGGGCTCCGGCCTTGCCCCCCCGGGTGTGACATGGTTGTGCATGTCGATGCCGATGGTGCCGGCCAGGACCTTCGCAACCCGCGGATCCTCCGTGTCGGCCTGCGCCCGGAGCCATTGCGGCGCGAGCAACGCCGCGACGTTCGACCCGACCGCTCCCGCCAGAAAAACTCGCCGCGCAGGACTCGTTTTCATGTATAACTCCATGGATATAAGTGAGGGTTGCCATTCGGAAGCAGTTCCCGAGAATCAGGTGAACAGACTCGGCTCGCAGCGCGGCGTCCCTGATGCTGCGACAGGGGCACCAAGCTCGACGTGAGAGTTGACTTTATCCGCGCCAGCGGGGCGGCTTGTGATCTGAGAGATCCTAACGACCGGACTCTCCCCCGGAGGACAACAAACACCAAAATCTTCTTCACCGTCGCACCGATGGGCCGATGACTCCCGTTCAATCGGGGCTGAACGCTGTGTGTGGAGGGGGTGTTCGTGGCTGTGCTGGCAAGGCAGGATCAGCCAGTTGATGGGCGCCGTCCGGCGGCGGCCGGAGTTGATCACCTCCGGACCGGACGAAGGGTGCCGGACGCATGGCAGCACCTCGCGGCCGAACTGAAGTTGCCGGAAGCTCGCCGGTGAGTCGAACAGCGGGGTACACTGGGCCCGGCTTTGAGCGAAGCGGATCATGCTCTTCCGGGATCGGTGGATCCTGAGCCGCCAACCGCCCGGTGACACCGTTTCCATCCCGTTTTGAATCAGTTGACTCGCATTTCTTCATTCAAACTTCATCGTCATCAAATTGCGTGGATCAGATCAATCGAATAGGCTCGTCCCAAACCGGATTGCCTGGAATGCCGGATGCGCCATGGTTTGACCGCAAGAATCACTCCCGCTTCCACTCCGAAAGAGGAGACCTCGAGAGATGCATCGACTGATTCCAGGAATCCTGGCGATGGCAATCGCCTTTCCCCTCACCTCACAAGCGCAAAGTTACAGGACCCCCGCGGACCGGGAATTTGCCAGGGTCGCGCCGGGCGGGACGACGATCCTGCCCAACGGACGGCTTCTCACTCCGCGCGGTGAGCGGATCTACACAGACGGCGATCTCTGGAACGTTGTGCCGAGCCCCGATGGAAAATGGATCGCCGGATTCTGCGGGTCGGGGATTGTCGTCTGCTCCAGCATGGAGTCGGGGCCGCGCAGCTTCTCGTTTCGCGTTCCCTGGAAAGAGCCTGCATTCTGTGGAGTCTTCACGAAGGATAGCTCCAGACTGATCACATCCAGCGGCGACGCCGGTCACGGCATCCAGGTTTTTGAGACGCGGGAGTGGAACACCCCTGCGAAGGAACGCCTTGAAGTCCGCGACTTGAAGCCAGCGGCGGAAATTCGCGTCCATGACGATGCGTACATCAACGACCTGGTGCTGACGCCCGATGAGCGATTCGCCTTCGGCGCGGATGTCGCGCGTCAGCGGATCGTGACGTTCGACCTCGCCGCGAACCGCGTGGCCGCCGATATCCCCGCCGGCAGGGAGCCCTTCTCGCTTGCCCTCTCGGCCGATGGCAAGAGGCTGTTTGTCGCCAATATCGGCCTGTTCGATTACTCGCCCATTCCGACAGGCACAGGCAACCCGCGCGGTCTCTCGGTGCCGGCCTTTGGATTCCCTTCCAGGGAAGCGGAGACCGGGGTGGAATTCCAGGGGCGCAAAGTCCCGGGACTGGGCAGCGCGTCGGTTGTGGATGCGCACTCGGTCTGGATGATCGATGTGGCGGACCCCTTGAAGCCAAAAGTCGCGGCGAAGGTTAAAACGGGGATTCTGCTGCATGCGCCCGCGGATGGCGGTAAGGCGGTGGGCGGCAGTTCACCGAACTCGCTCTGCGTCTCGGGCGGGACGCTCTTTGTCTCCAATGGAAACAACGACACGGTTCAGTTCTTCAGCGCCAGCTCCATGGAGCTTCTCCGCACGGTGAAGCTCGCGCCGCAGCCCGCGCTCTCGACGCTGCGCGGGGTGATCCCCTCCGGAATGGCGGCGAGCCGCGATGGCAAGACGCTCTACGTCTGCGCATCGGGACTCAACGCCGTTGCCGTGATCGAGATCGATACCGGCGCGGTTCGAAACTGGATTCCGACAGGCTGGTTTCCGAGCGCCTGCCGGCTGTCGCCCGACCAACGGACGCTCTACGTTGCGACGCAGAAAGGTCTGGGATACGGTCCGCGCGGACCCAAACATGTGCGGCAAGAAAATGACGAGCGATCCGGTCTGCAAGACATGCCGGGGATGATCTGCGTCGTGGACCTGGAGGGCGTGCCCCCCGGACTCAACACGATACTGGACAACAACGGGATGCGACCCCGAAACGATCCGCCGCGGAATTTTCCCTCGGAGATCGAGTACGTGGTCTTCATCACCAAGGAGAATCACACCTTTGACGGGATCTTCGGTGGGCTCGCCGGCGCGTCGAGCGAGGGCGAATACGCGGAGTTTGGAATCAATGGTTGGCTGAGAGAGAAGGGAAAGTCGCAACGGCTGCCGATCATGCCCAACCACGTTCGGCTCGCGGAGCAATTCGCCATCTCGGATAACTTTTACATGGAGCCGCAAGCCTCGGGTGACGGACATCGCTGGCTGGTCGGCGTGTACCCCAGCTTCTGGACGACGCGTGTCTACTACTCGGGATGGGGCTTCAAGCTGAGCGAGAACGCCAGAGGGCGTCTGGTCGCGTTTGGTTCCAACGGATCGCAGATTCCCGAAGATTACCTGGAGAACGGGTCGCTCTGGGAGCACCTGGCGCGCGGAGGCGTCGCGTTCCGCAATTATGGCGAAGGCTATGAGCTGCCGGACAACGACGAAGACAAACCCGAGACCCGCTCCGGCGCTTTCACTCGCGTCAACTATCCGATGCCGAAAGTGCTCTACGACCACACCTGTTTTGAGTTCCCGGCCTACAACACCAATATCCCCGACATCGCCCGCGTGGACTGGTTCGTGGAAGACGTGGAGAAATACCGATCCGCCCACGACGGCAAGCTTCCGAAGTTCGTCAATATTGCGATTTGCAACGACCATGGGGCCGACCCCAGCCCCAGGACGGGCTATCCCTACGTGGCAAGCTATATGGCGGATAACGACCTGGCCCTGGGACGCATCGTAGCCTATCTTTCCGCCCAGCCGGAGTGGAAGAAGATGGCGATCTTCGTGACCCAGGATGATTCGGGAGGAGACAACGACTCGATCGATCGCCATCGTTCGTTCGTGCTCTGCATCAGTCCCTGGGCCAGGAGACGGCATGTGTCCCACGAACATACTTCGATTATGAGCATTATCAAGTCCATTTACGGGCTGTTCAAGCTCGGCCCCAACAACCTGTTTGACGCCACGGCGACGGACCTCGCGGATCTGTTTGATTCCAGGCCGGACTTCACACCATTCAAATTCGTTCCTGCCGACCCCAGGGTCTTCAAGCCTGACGAGACTTTCGATCCGACCGACCCGAAGTTTGAGCGCCGCCGCAGGTCAGGCCCGGCGATGAAGCTGGACGATCCCGATTTCGTGGAATCGATGCGAGCGAAATAGTCGTCGTTGCTCCATCAGGCGCTCCGACTCGTCCAAGCACATGCGGAAAGGAGTATGGTCAGTCCTCTTGAACTACGAAGGAGCGGACGCGGTGATGCCGGTGATCAGCCTGCACGAGCGCAGGGGCTTGCCGCGGAGAGGGCTGATCTCGGCTCCGAATCGCAGGTCGATCATGGTACGATGCGGTCCGTAAGAGACTGATCTGCACGGAATCCGAGAG
Source organism: uncultured Planctomycetaceae bacterium (assembly GCA_963833985.1). Classification (GTDB taxonomy): domain Bacteria; phylum Planctomycetota; class Planctomycetia; order Isosphaerales; family Isosphaeraceae; genus Aquisphaera. The sequence goes on along the minus strand of CAWIAD010000001.1, from coordinate 614,121 downwards.
AACCTCATGCGAATCCGCGTGCTCCCCGCCGTGATCTGGACGGTCGTCATACTGGTACTCTGCTGGACGCCCCAGGCGTATCTGCCCGTGAACGAGAACACGAACTCGCTGACGCACAGGCTCCATCTCGACAAGTTCGTGCACGCGGGAATCTTCACGGTCTTCGCCCTCCTCTGGCTTCGTGCTTTCGCACCGCCGTCCCGAAAGACGTACATCTGGCTAATGCTGGCGGGCGCGGGGCTGGCTGCGATCACCGAGCTCGTGCAGAACCTGCCGGTCATCAATCGCGAAGGCGAGTTCGAGGACGGGCTGGCGGATTTTGCCGGCGTGCTCTTCGGCTTCCCGCTGTTCCGATGGATCCAGCAACAGCTTCGCAACTGGACTGTGAGACAATGAGGCCCCCATGGATATGGCCAGCGACAAGCCACACTCCGAGTCTTCGGCGGGCCACGGCAGGTGGACCTTGGCCGCGAGCGACCTCTTCCTGGCCGGCCTGCTCTGGCTTTGCGTGAGCGTCTTCGAGCCCGGCGTACGGGCCTCGGAGATCGGACCGCTGCGGCTGGAATGGTCGAACGAGATGCTCACCATGCGCGCCCCGAACCTGTACGGCGGCGCGGTGCGCGTGCACTATCTGGAGGCATTCTGCCGGCCAGGCTCGACGCGCCGCGCCTGGAAAGACACGGTGATCCCGCACCGCACCCGACTCATCGAGGCAACCGCCGACGGCCGCTTGATCCGCCTGCAATCCGTGCTCGACGGCGGCGTGAGGGTCGATCACCAGATCCGGGCCGAGGAGGACGCCGTCGATTTTCGCCTGACTGCCACCAACCCCGGCACGACCGATTCGCAGGCGCAGTGGGCTCAGCCTTGCATCCGGGTAGACGCGTTCACGGGCGTGCGGCCGGAGCCGAACTCTGAGGCATACCTGCCGAAGTGCTTCGTCTTCATGGACGGCAAGCTCTCGCGACTGCCGACGCAGCCCTGGGTGCAGCAGGCCCTGTACACGCCCGGGCAGGTCTGGTGTCCGGAGCTTGTCAGCCGCAACGACGTCAACCCCAGGCCGCTCAGTGCGCTGGTTCCTTCAAACGGTCTGATCGGATGTTTCTCCGGCGACGGCAAGCAGATCATGGCGACGGCCTGGGAACCATACCAGGAGCTGTTTCAGGGGGTGATCGTCTGCCTGCACTCCGATTTCCGGATCGGTGGACTGAAGCCGGGCGAGACGAAGACGATTCGCGGCAAGATCTACCTCGTTCCCGGCGACGTCGACGCCCTGCTCGCGCGGTACCGGAGTGATTTCCCCGAGCACCACCGCTCCGCCCACGTTGCGACCGGGCCGAACCGTCCGCGCAAGCTGATCGAGTTCGGCTGGGATGAACCGGACCTGGAGTTCGTGTTGAGGAACAGGGAGGTCATGAGTCGATCACCCTTCGATGGCTGCGTCTTCCATGTCAACACCTCGGTGCCGGCAAAGAAAGTCGAAAGCCTCACCTGGCTGGGCTGGGGACGCCGGGAGTTCAAGTCTGAGGAGTTCCCGGCCGCGCAGGAGGCCCTGGCTGAAGCAAATCATGCAAATCAAGACCGTATCAAAGGTTTTAATCATCATTTTCTAAGATTCAATGTGACTCCGGCCAATCTCGACTGGTTCGATGACTATGGGGCGGTGGTTGCAAATGCCCGCCTCGCGGCTGAGCTTGCGCGGAGGGCGAGATGCGACGGCGTTCTGCTGGATACCGAGCAGTATGAGGGTCCATTGTTTGATTTTTCCAAGCAGCGCGATGCGAAACGTCGGAGCTGGATGGAATATGCGCTCCAGGCTCGTCGGCGGGGCAAGGAGGTCATGTCGGCGCTGCAAAGCGGTTTCCCTGACTTGACTGTCATGCTCACATTCGGCCCGAGCTGGCTTTGTCCGCGTCGAGCCGCTCCGGACGTCGAGGTGGTGCATCCCCGGATGCAACGTTATGGTCTCCTGGTTCCCTTCGTCGATGGAATGATTGACGCCGCGAAAGGGAAGACACGGATCGTTGATGGCTTCGAGGCGTCATACGGTTATCGTGAGGCGATGGACTTCGAGAAAGCCCATGAGCTCATCACCCGTACGGCCGCCCCGCAGATGGCCAACCCGTCGGCCTACCGGCGACTGATATCGGCGGGATTTGGACTCTGGCTCGACTACGACTGGCGCCAGCGCGGCTGGAAGACCGAGACGCCGGAGGCGAATTACTTCTCGCCCGAACGCTTCGAGAAGGCCCTGAGCTCTGCCCTGCGATGGGCCGACGAGTACGTCTGGATCTACACCGAGAAACCGCGCTGGTGGACCAGTGATGGCAAGCGCGTGGAGTTGCCCGAGGCGTATGTCCGGAGCATCCGGCAGGCACGCGTCCAATCCGGCCTGCCCTGAGCCGCCTGATCCTCGGCAAATTTCGGGCTTCGATCAGAGGGCCGGACGGCCACCCCGAACGGTGGTGTCGGGCTGGCAGCCGGCGACCCGGCCGAAGCCCGGCGCGACCATCGCGACCCACCGCTCGGGAGATTTGATGGATTGCGATTGCATCCACAGCGTGGCCTGGTCGACGAGTGCGCGACCGTCCTTGTCGCCCTGGATCTCGCCGATCCGGTACCGCATCACCCATCCGCTGAGCGGCATGTCGGCCGAGTCGAAGTGATCGGCCGCCAGGGCAAGCTGGTGCAAAGCGGTGCTGGCATCCTCGCGGCACGCCGCAATCCCCGCCCGCAGATGATGCACATGTGCGAGCGCCCAGCTCTGGCCCTCGCGTTCCAGCCGGCGAGCGTCGCGCTCGGCTGACTGGAGCAGTCGGGCGCTGTCCCTGCCCAGCTCTGCCACCGCCAGGGCCGAGCGAGCCCGGAGCTCGAGCATCTGGATGCGCGTGAGCTGGATACGGAGCAGCATGGAACGCGAGTACTCGGGCCAGACCGAGCAGAGCCGGTTCCACGCGGCCGCGCCGTCTCCGCGATAGAGATCCAGGTGCACCAGCGAGCGGACCGCCGTGGAATGCTGGATGAAGAACCCGCGCCGGGGCCAGCGGGCCATGACCGCCTCGAGCTCGTGGGCGATGTCGCGGGGATCGTCGTCGGCAAGCCGGATCATGGCCAGGTAGAAGGTCGTGAGCGTGGTCGCGGCATAGAGGTCGCCGCACTCGTGCGCTTCGCGGATGAGCACGCTCCAGCGGCGGCGCAGCTCGCCAATCTGGCCCATGTGCAGGATAGCCCAGAGCGCCAGGCTGTGTACCGTGTCACGCTCCCAGGTCACTCCCGTGCAATGGTTGCGGAAGAGTGTCCCGGCCGAGTCGAGTGACGACTGGGCGGCTTGCCAGTGACCGATCATGAGTTGGCTGATGCCGCGGACCATGTGGATCATGCCGCGGGCGTGCGCTGAGTCGAGCGGCTGCGCCATGGCTTCGGCGCGCTCGATGAGCGCCTCGACGCGTCCGGCCGAGCGGGTTCCGGCCGTGGACCGATGGGCGGCTTCCATGGCAAGCGACCGCGAGATGCGCATCGGTTCCCCGGCCCGCAGCGCCAGCAGCAGGCCGCGGGTCTGGAAGTCGGCACCCAGAATTGGATCGATGACGCTCAGTCCGGCGACGGCCGACCAGCAGGTGTCGATGCGCGTCAGGTCCAGAGCCGACACCTGGGTCTCGTCTCGTTTCCGGAAACGGAACCCGCGGAGACGCAGTCGAGCGCGATGAGCGACCAGCGAGAGCCAGGCCGCACGGGGGGTTGCCGGCATGCTCAGCCCTAAAGGCCCGAGTAGCGTGCGCAACAGGGCCAGCCCCTCGTCCACCAGGCCGCTGATCAGGAGCTGGGTGGCGGCTTGCCGTCTTAGCCCCAGCGCCTCGGCCACCGGTGCCCCGACTGCGGCCTGCAAGTAAACGGCCGCCGCCTCGGCGCCCGGCCGCCGTTGGCCAGAGCATCGCCCAGTTTGGTGCGGAGCTGTCGCTGGGTCGCGGGCGTTTGACATTCCAGATCCAGCGCCGAGCGATAGAGCGAGGCAGCGTGGTCGAACGCCAGCGCCGAGGCGGCCTTGTCCGCGGCCTGGCTGAAAAGCTCGCAAGCGCGCAGCACATCGCCGGCGCCACGGTAATGCTCCGCGAGCACCTCGGGGTCAGCCTGCCCGGACATTTCCAGCACCCTGGCCAGCCGGTCATGATTCCAGCGCCTGGCGGCCGGCGCCAGGTGCGAAAGCACCGTCTCGCGGACCCGGTCGTGGTAGCTCTCGATCTGGTCGAGCTGTGCCGAGCCAATGCCGCGGATGAGCCGTGCCGAGCGGAGCGTTCCCAGTGCCTGGCGACCGCTGATGCCCAGCTCCGCGGCCCGCAAGGCGAGCGATTCGTGAATCGGCCTGCCCGCCACCGCGACAACTTCCATGAGCCGCTGGGCGTCATCGGGCAGACCCTCGATTCGCTTCCAGAGCACGGTCTCCAGCTCGATGCTGGCCGAGGAGTCCCAGCCGTCGGAGAGCGCTCCCGCGTGCAGGTGCTTGACCAGCTCATTGATGAAGAGCGGATTGCCCGCGGACTCGTGCGCCACGATATGAGCGTGTGCCCGCGCCGTCGCGTCGTCCCGGCCCAGCAGGATCAGCGCCAGCTCTCTGGACTCCGCCTGAGTGAGTGCCCCGACGGCCAGCTCGCGGTGATGCACCAGCCCCTGTCTCTTCTCCCTGGCCTGACGGAGGATTTGCAGGAACCGGCTTTCCTCGGACTCTTCGGTCCGGAAACTGCCCACGAAGAGCAAGACCGGCGGATCGGGCGTGTAGATCAGGTCGGCCAGCAAGACCGCACTGTCGACGTCCCCCCATTGCAGGTCGTCGATCATGAGCACCAGGTGAGTCTCTCCGCCTAGCTTCACGAGCAGCTCGCGCAGCGCGGCGAAGGCGCGCATCCGTAATTCCTGCGGGTCGGGAAGCTCGTGGGTCGCGGCCCGGCCCGCAAGCACTCCATCCACCCCGCGAATCACCGGGAACACGCGCGACAGGAGTGCGCCGTCGCGGGGCAGCAAGCGGGCAAGATGGCGTGCGGAGAACTGCTTCAAATGCCGGGCCAGCGCGTCAATCAGGCTGTCCACGGCCTTGAACGGAACCGACTCCTGCTCGTAACAACGGCCGGCGAGGACGAGCGTGTCTTGCCGCGTCCGCAGGTCGTCCAGGAACGAGCGGACGAGCGTGGTTTTCCCGGTGCCGGTCCGTCCCGACACGAAGATGGTCGCCGGCTCGCGGCGCGCGAGCAGGTCATAGCCGGCGTCGAGCGCCTGGCGATGCCTTGTCCGTCCCACCAGGGGCACGCCGGTTCGCTCGCTGAGGGCCCCGGACGGAGGCAATGAGTAGCCCCGCAGACGCTCCAGGATCTCGATTCCGCCGGGTCGCCGCGCCGGATCACGTGCCAGCAGATCCTGGCACAACCGCACGAGGTCGCCGGGAAGGCCCGCAACCAGTGCATCGGGTGCTGCCGGGACGGTCGTCTGCTTCAGCAACACCACCTCGTCGAAGGAGCCGTGAAACGGCAGCCGGCCGGTGAGTGCCTGGTAGAGGATCACGCCGACCGAGTACCAGTCGCTGGCCGCCGAGACGGGACGTCCGAGCGCCTGCTCGGGCGACATGTGGGCGATCGTACCGACGACCTGCCGCGCGACGGTGTGATGCTGGCCAGTGGGCTCAAGGTCCGCCAGCAGGCCGAAATCAAGCAGCACCACGCGGCCCTCGCGCGTCACCAGCACGTTCGTCGGCTTGATGTCGCGGTGCAGCTTGCCCGCGGAGTGCAGGGCCTGCACTCCCTCCGCAAGCTGCAAGAGCGCCGCTCGCAGCCGGCTGCGGCCATCGACGGCGTTCGCGCCCGGAGATGGCACCCCGGAGCAGGTCTCGCCGTGGGCAGGATCTCCAGCAACAGGAGCGGCGCCGACGTAGGCCAGAAGGTCGCAGCCGTCGATCAGCTCCATGGTGAAGAACCAGCGATTGTCCACGGCGAAGAGCTGGTACAGGTTGATCAGGTTGGGGTGGGTGATGTCGCAGAGCGCGCGGAATTCTTGCTTGAAGCGGTCCAGCGCGGTGGGATCAACCCGGCGCATGGTCTTGAGCGCCACGATCTCGCCGCGCTGCTCATCGTAGGCTTCGAAGACCACGCCCATGCCGCCCGCGCCGAGCCGCCGGAGCAAGGTGAAACGAACGTTCCCGAGCATGGGCGGCAGCGTCTCGGCCTCGGAGAGAGCCTCCACCGAGGAGTCGAGATCAAAACCGAGCGATGGCCCGGACCGGCTGGCCGACCGGGTGACCGCCTCCTGCATGCCGCCTCTGGCCACGGGCACTGGCTGGTACGAAGCGGTCGACGAACGACCCGCCGGCGTCACCTCGTCTTCAGTCATTGTCTCGAGGCTGGCATGGCTGCCCATCACGAGGGTCCGGGCGCGTGATGGGTGAATCTCCTCCACGCCCTCGAGCAGGTGAAACGGCCCGGCGCCGGACTCCTTGCGGCTTTCCTGGTCGCTGGCAATGAGCAGCCGGACCAGCTCCGGACGCACGGCGATTTCCGGGAATTCTTTGAGATAAGCCTGAAGCGGCCGAGGTTCTCCGCGCATCCAGCGGAAATGCTGGTCGATCCGCAGCAGGTCAAGCCGCTCGGGGGCTGGCACGGCGGGGCGGCCGGCGAGGAACTGGAGCACGTCCGGGGGAGCGCTGCTGTTTTCCCAGAGTGCCCTGTACTCCGCGGCGAGCGTGTGGTCGGTCAGGTCTCTGAGGTTCCCGTCCATTGCTTCATGGATCCCGGGCCGCGTCCAGGGCCATCGGGCTTGCCGCCCCACGCAGGTTCGTTGTGATGACCATGATCGGTACCCGAACGGAACTGGCTGGCCGCCTGCCAGCCGGACGCTGCACCCTTCTGGAAACCGCTGCGCAGGGCACTGCGGAATGCGCTCCGCCGCGGAAGGGCCATTCCACGGCCGCCTGAATTCGAGTTTACCTGGCGCTTCAGGATAATCGCGGCCCCAACGGCGATCAACGAGGCGTTCGGTGAGGGTGCCCCGTGGCCTGGCTATCCATGCGTGCGATCGTCGCCGGACCGGACTCTGCCGGGACGTATTCGATGGCCGCCACCGCAGCCGCCCGGGAGGCCCTGGCGAGCGGCGCGGGGAAAAGGCCCAGGAGCAGCGACAGCGAGGCGCAGGCGCCCACCGCCAGCGCCAGCGGCCAGCCACCGCGCGCCTGCACCGGCTGGCGCGCCGGTCGCAGATACATCGCGACGATGATCCGCAGGTAGTAATAGGCGCCGGCGGCCGCGTTCAGCACGCCGATCACGGCCAGAATCGTGAACGGGCCGGTCGTCTCCTCGGGGTTCACGGCGAAGCACGAGGCGAAGATTTCCAGCTTGCCCCAGAAACCCGCGAGCGGTGGGATGCCGCTGAGGCTCAGAAGACAGAAGGCCAGCGCCAGTGCCGGCCACGGCTGCGTGCTGCCCAGCCCCGCCAGCTCGTCGACCGTCTGCACCTGGCGCCCTGAGGTCTCAAGTGCGATGATCACGCCGAACGCGCCCAGCGTCATCAGCCCGTAGGCCGCCAGGTAGAAGAAGATGCCCTCGCAACCGTAATAAAACGAGGTACTACTCGCTCCATTGGCAAATGCAACCGTCACACCCATCATCAGGTAGCCGGCGTGCGCGATCGACGAGTAGGCCAGCAGCCGCTTCAGGTTGTTCTGCAAGAGCGCCATCGCGTTGCCCAGGATCATGGTGGCCGCGGCCACGATCCAGGAAATCATCACGGCCTTCTGCACCAGCGGGTCGTCCGGCCCCTTCACCGAGATCACCGCGGTGAGCACCCGCACCATGGCCACGAAGCCCACTCCCTTTGGCACCCAGGACAGCAAGGCGGCCAGGGCCGTGGGCGACTCCTGGTAAACATCGGGCGCGTAAAAGTGGAACGGTACCGCGGCCACCCGGAAGCTGAGCCCCGCCAGGACGAAGACCACCGCGATCAGCCCGAGCTGCGGATGCGGGATCGACGGTAGGTACCAGGACAGCGTTGCCAGCGCCTTGAGGTTGCTGACTCCGGCCAGGCCGTAAAGATAGGCCAGCCCGAAGAGCAGGATGCCCGACGAGAAGATGCTCAGGTAAAAGTACTTGGTCGCGGTTTCCTGTGTGGCGACGGAACGCCGCGAGAGGTACAGCAGCATGTAGGTGGGAATGCTCACCAGCTCAAGGCCCACGAACAGGAAGACCAGCTCGTTGGCCGAGGTCACCAGCATTGCCCCCGCGTGGACCATGAGCAGTGCGCCGAAGAATTCGCCGGCGAGCGAATCGGCTGGCTCATCGTGCGCCAGAGCCAGCAGCACCAGTCCGCCCAGCAGCACCGTCAGGCGGCCGTAGAAGGCCAGAGCATCGTTCAGCACCACTCCGGCGTAAGGATCGGTGCGCAGCCGCGCAACCGCCAGCAACGCCACCAGGGCGGCGAAAACGGCCCCGGCCGCGGCCGCGCACCAGGTCCGCCGGGGCCAGTGGACGAACGGGGCGGCCGTCATCATGGCCACGCTTGCGGCCAGCAGGATGAACTCGGGGGTCAGGATCAGGAGCGTGCGCTGCACAGCTTCGAACGCGGTCTGCGCGATCATCAAGGAGTTCCCCCGGAAACCTTCGGTGCACCTCGCCGCGGAGTGTGGATGCTCGTCGTCGGCTCAGCCCCGCTCGCGTCCGCGACCTTCATCACGCCGCGCTGCTGCTGGATGTTCCTGTCGATCTCTCCCACCGTGGGACGGATCCGGTCAAGAAACGGGCCGGGGACGACGCCGATCAGGACGATCAGGACCATGAGCGGCGTCAGCGCAGCAATCTCATGCCAGCCCACTGGTTGAACCGCCGTGTGGCCACCCCTGGAGTGCTCACCCGGTCCCTCGGCGTGATCGTGCTCGGCCGGCTCGTGCAGCGGGCCGAAGACCACCTTGCGGAGCATCCAGAGCAGGTAGCAGGCACCCAGGATCATTCCCGTCGCCCCGAGCACCGCGGCCCGCGGGCTCGTGCCGAACATGCCCACCAGGATGGGAAACTCACCCACGAACCCGTTCAGCCCTGGCAGCGCCGCTGATCCCAGCGCCGAGAGAATGAAGAAGAAGGCCAGCACGGGCAGCTTGTTCCAGATACCGCCAATTTCGCTCATCTCGCGCGTGTGGTAACGCTCGTAGAGCACCCCCACACAGGCGAACAGCGCCCCGGTCGTGAGCCCGTGGTTGACCATCTGGATCACCGAGCCGTCGAGGCCGGTGCTGTTCATGGCGAACATGCCCAGCACGATGAAGCCCATGTGGCTCACCGAACTGTACGCCACGAGCCGTTTCATGTCGCTCTGCGCCAGGGCGACGAGTGCGCCGTAGATGATGCCGATGACCGCCAGCGATGCCAGCAAGGGAAACAGGCTCACGGCGCCCAGCGGCGTCATCGCCATGTTGAACCGCAAGAGCCCGTAACTGCCCACCTTCAGCAAGACGCCGGCAAGGATGATCGAGCCGGCCGTGGGCGCCTCCACGTGCGCCAGCGGCAGCCACGTGTGGAACGGGAACATCGGCACCTTGATGGCGAAGCCCGCCAGCAACAGCAGGAAGATCAGCACCTGCGGGCTCGAGATCGACCCGACCTCGTGCCAGCGCGGCCAGGGAAGCGTGGCCAGCCCCCGCGTCAGCTCAGGAATCGAGAAGGTGAGAACGTGCCCGGGCGAGTACTTGTAATGGACCACCACCAGGGCAATCACGCCCAGCAGGGTCAGCAGGCTACCCGCGAGCGTGTACAGGAAGAACATGATCGAGGCCCGCTGCCGCTGGGGACCTCCCCAGAGGCCAATCAGGAAGAAAAGCGGAATCAACGTGAACTCGAAGAACACATAAAAGAGCACCACGTCCAGGCTGGCGAAGAGCCCGAGCAGACCGGTTTCAAGCAGCAGCAGGAACCCGTAGTACAACGCAGGACGCTCGCTGACCGCCTCCCACGAAGACAGCACGGCCGTGATCATGAGCAGCCCGGTGAGCAGGAAGAGCCAGAGCGAGAGCCCGTCCAGCCCCAGTGCGAAGCGAATGTCCGGCCGGACAAGCCAGCGCAGGCCGTACGATCCGGTCGCGCTCGAGAAGGCGAATTGCGGGGCCAGCACTCCGGTGCGGAATGACCACAGGAGAATCAGGCTGAAGCCCATCGTGACCAGCGTGCACCCCAGAGCAACGCTTCGCGCCATGCTCCGGTCCAGCCGGGGCGCTGCGAACAGCCCGACTGCGCCGAGCAGGGGCAAGAGAACCGTCATCAGCAGGAGTGTCGCCATCAATCATCCCTCGTCCACGCCCGGCCGGACCGCGCCGCGCTCAAAACAACAACAAGATCAACAGGAGCACGGCCACGCCCAGCGCCGAGGCGGCCGCATAAAACTGGATCAGGCCGTTCTGGTAACCCGCCAGCAGATCCTTGCCCAGCTTGCGGGGAAGCCGGGCGATGCCCACGACAAGCTGGTCAACCAGGTAGATATCCAGGAACTCGCAGACCACGGCGATCGCCCGGGTGCTCTTGACGACAACCCAATCGTAAACCTCGTCCACGTAGAACTTGTGCAGCGACGCCAGGTAGAGCGGCCGGAACCGATCCGCCAGGCGGCCCGGCACGGGGCTGGGCGCGGCGTAGAGCCGGTAGGCCACGCCAATGCCCAGGAGCGCCGCGAGCGTGCTGATGACCGCCGTGGCCAGGTCCGCGCCGTGCTCGGCCTCGCCCAACAGGTCCCATCCCAGCGTCTCGCGAAGGTGATGCTCGAACAGTCCGGTCGGCCCGAAGAGCAGTCCGGCCAGCACGGCACAGCCCGCCAGGACCAGCAGCGGATAGGTCATCACGGGGGGCGATTCCTCTCCGACGTGGCCGTGCCCGTGGCCGTGCCCGTGCGAGTCTCCATGGGCATGAGTCTCGTCCTGCCGGGGAGCGTGCGCCTCCTGATCGCCGTGACCCGAACCGGGCTCCGCCGCAGGCGCCTCGGGGTCGTTCGGGCTGGGCAGCTTGTCCGGGCCCCAGAAGGTCATGAAGTAGGCGCGGGCCGTGTAGAAGGCCGTCATCAGTACCGTGATGATCGCCACCCAGTAGACCGCCAGGTAGACCCCGCCCCACGGCTGGCCGGCCGGGTCGTGCGCGGCGGACCTGAGCGCCATCAGGATCTCGTCCTTGCTGAAGAAACCGGCGAAGGGGAAGATGCCGGCCAGCGCCAGGCCGCCGACGGCGAACGTCAGGTGCGTGTAGGGCAGCCGGTGCCGCAGGCCGCCGAAGCGCCGCATGTCGATCACGTCGCCCATCGCGTGCATAACGCTGCCGGACGCCAGGAAGAGTAGCGCCTTGAAGAACGCGTGGGTGAACAGGTGGAACATCGCCGCCGTGACCGCGAGTTGGGCCACGTTCCCCACGCCGGCACCGAGCGCCATGAACATGTAGCCAAGCTGGCTGACCGTCGAGTAGGCCATCACCCGCTTGAGGTCGTTCTGCGTCAGGGCGATCGACGCCGAGAGCAGGGCCGTGGCACAGCCGGTGACGGCGATCAGCACCTGCACACCCGGGGCCAGGGCCACCAGCGGAGCGGACCGGGCGATCAGATACACCCCCGCGGTGACCATGGTGGCGGCGTGGATCAGGGCCGAGACCGGCGTGGGGCCCTCCATCGCGTCGGGCAGCCAGACGTAAAGCGGGATCTGCGCGCTCTTGGCGGTGGCGGCCCAGAAGAGCAGCAGCGGGATGCCGACCCTGGCAGACGCGGGCAGCCCCGCCAGGGTCTCACCGGCGAGCACATTGCCGTAGCTCAGGTCGTGGCCCGGCACCAAGTCCCAGAGCCAGAAGATGGCGATCGCGAAGCCGAAGTCACCGATCCGGTTCACCAGGAAAGCCTTCATCGCCGCCGTCGCGGCCGCCGGCCGGGTATGCCAGAAGCCGATGAGCAGATAGCTGCAAACGCCCACGCCCTCCCAGAAGCCGTAGGTGAGCAGGTAGTTGTTCGAGAGCACGAGCCCCGTCATCGAGAAGACGAAGAGCCCGATGAGCGCGAAGAAACGGGGGTAGCCGGGATCTCCGGCCATGTAGCCGGCGGCGAAGACGGCCACCAGCGTCGACACGAAGGTGACCATGGCCAGCATCATCGTGGTCAGCCCGTCGACCCGGAACTCCAGGGGGATTTCCAGGTTGCTGATCGCCAGCCAGCGCGCGGCCACCGTGGTCGTCTCGGGCCCCGCCGAGTACAGGGCGCCGCAGGACATGAGAAAGGCCAGGGCGATGCCCGCCACCACCGGCAGGTGGGCGCTGCGCGCAGCCGGCGGGCGCCCAGGGCCGCCACGGCGGCGCCCAGCAGAGGCAGGCACGGAATCATCCAGACATTGTGCACGAAGAAACCAGACACGCCTCGCTCCTTATCAGCGCCGCCGCTCGAGCCAGGGCTCGACGGGATGAACTGGCTCGATACCCGCCGGAGTGAGAACCGGATACGATTCGGGCCCGGGCGCCGGCTCGATCGGCTCGGCCTCGGACTCCTCTCTCAGTACCGCGGTCGGGGGCACCCCCTCCTCGCGGATGTCCTGCCACAACGTCACATCGAGCGAGGATTTCCGGTTGTACAGGACCACCACCAGCGCCAGCGCGATGGACGCCTCGCAGGCCGCGACCGTGAGGATCACGATCGTGAAGACCTGGCCGGTGAAGTTGCCGTGATAACGCCCGAAGGCCACCAGCGACAGCGCCGTCCCCTGAAGCATCATCTCGGCCGAGAGGAACATGACGATCAGGTTGCGCCGCGAGAGGAAGCCGAGCATCCCCAGGATGAACAGCGCGGCGCCGGCCAGCAGGTAGTTTCTCAGGTAGTCCAGTGTAAATGCTTCGATCATGGCGAATCTCGAAAAGTCTCGATGAGAAAGGGCCGCGGCAGGCTGCGCACCGGTCTGTGTCAGGTCTCGGCGGCCACGGCGTCTCTCCCCTGTCCAGGCCGGATCGGCCGCTTCGGGCCGGCGATGGTAATTGCGGCAATGAGGGCGACGAAGAGCAGGCACCCGGCAAGCTCGACGGTGACCAGATGGTCCGCGTAGAGTGATTCTCCCAGTCCGGCCACGCCCGGCTTCTCGGTCCCCGCGGCGTCATGCAGCCAGGAGGTTGGCCGCAAGGCCTGAGCCAGCGCCCTGCCGGCCGGGTGTTCTTCCTTGAGCTGGAAGGATTCGGCAATCCAGCCGCCCCGCACGAGCGCCTTTTCGGCGGCCCGCTGGGGGTCCCCTTCCACGGCCTCCGCGGCCGGCCGGGAATGGAGCGGCCCGAGCACATAGAGCAGGCTCCAGAACAGCAGGAAGCAGGTCAGCGTGGCGCTTGCCGGAGCCCTGGCCGCGCGATCGTAGACCGCCTTGCCCTCCATCTGGGCCAGCATGATGACGAAGAGGAAGGTGACGATGATGGCCCCGGCGTACACGATGACGCTCCCCGCGGCCAGGAACTGCGCGCCGGCCAGCAGGAACAGGCCCGCCGTGGAGAGCACCACCGACGCGAACCAGAGAGCGCTGTAGATCGGGTTGCGGCTGGTGACGGTGAGGAGGCCGCCCACCAGGGCCCCGATGGTGAAGAGGTAGAAGAAGACTCCCGCCAGAAACGGGCTGGGCGCGGAGAAGTACGTGAGCAAGCCCAGCAGCCCCAGGCTGGCAAGGACGGCGCCGGCCGCATGCACGTTCCGCGAGCGGGCAGCCCCGTGGCGATGGGGGAGCAGCAGATAACTGCCCGCTGCGCCCAGCAGAACGACCAGCGTTGCGGCAATCAGTTCTCTGGTAGGCATCGTGCGTCCAGTCGTGTGGGAAGGCCTGGCAGGGAGTGGTGAGGACCCATGCTCTGGAACGTCCGGCGCGGGGTCTCATCGCTGCGGGGTCTCATCGCCGGTGGGGTCCGCGGGCTAGTCCAGCGGCGAGGGGAGCATCCTGGTTTCCGCGGTGGGGCTGGCGGGAGGAGCCGCGTATTTCATCGGCTCCACCTCCCTGGTGGCGTCAAAGACGGACAACAGCTTGGTCTTGTCGAAGATCATCTGCTCGCGTGACAGCCCGGTCAAGTCGTAGAGCCCGGTCAGCTCGATCGCCTCCACGGGGCAGGCCTCCTCGCACATGCCGCAATAGATACAGCGCAGCTCGTCGATGACGAAGCTCTCCGGATACTTCTCCCGGTCCGGCCAGGCAGCCGGGGCCGAAGCGCCGACGATGTCGATGCAGTGGGCCGGACAGGCCGTGGCGCAGAGCATGCACGCCACGCACCGCACCCGGCCGTGCTCGTCCTTGTTCAGCCGGTGCACGCCCCGGTAATTGGGGCTGGGCACGTGCTGTTCCTCGGGATACTGCACGGTGATCGCCTTGTCCCGGAACGCGACTCCGACGATGTGCCGGGCCGTCACACCCAGCCCGGCGGCAATCTGCGGCAGGAACATGCGCTCCGCCAGGCTCAACCTTGGAGGATCGATGCGTACCAGGTTCGGATCGTCGACTCGCAAATGAATCTCCTCGACGGGTTCTCTTGAGGGACCGGCGTCCCGGGCTATCTCGAGGAATACAACAGCTGCACGATCGCCCCGGTGGCCACCAGGTTCACCAGCGACAGTGGAATCATCGACTTCCAGGCCAGGTCCATGAGCTGATCGTAGCGGAACCGGGGCAACGTCCAGCGCACCCACATGATGACCAGGATCATGATCGCCACCTTGACCAGCAAGACCAGCACCTTGAGCACCACGCTCAGAAAACCCGTCTGCCCCGCGTCGAGCACGAAGGGCAGGTCCCAGCCTCCCCAGAACAGGATGACCGTCAGGTAACTGACCGTGATCACATGCAGATATTCACCAAGAAAGAACATTCCAAACTTCATGGCCGAGTATTCGGTGTGGAAGCCGCCGACAAGCTCCTGTTCCGATTCGGGCAGGTCGAAGGGAAGCCGGTTGGTCTCCGCGAACGCACTCACGAGGAACAGCAGGAAGCCGATGGGCTGCACGAAGACGCCCCAGACGTGCCGGTCCTGCCAGCCGATGATCTGGTTCAGGTCGAGCGAGCCGGCGATCAGCACCATGCCCAGAATGGACATCCCCAGCGGGATCTCGTAGCTGATGAGCTGGGCACTGGAGCGCAGCGCGCACCAGGAAGGCGTACTTGTTGTTGGACGACCAGCCGGCCAGGATAATGCCGTAGACCGCCAGGCTGCCGATGGCGAAGACATAGAGGATGCCGATGTTGATGTTCGGGGCGATCTGGAAATTCATGATCTGGTTCGGGCCGACCGGACCGAACGGGACAACGGCGAACCCGATCATGGCCGCGACGATCGCAATCACCGGAGCCATCAGGTACAGCGGCCGCGACACGTAGCCGGGGATCACGTCTTCCTTGAGCAGCATCTTCGCCCCGTCGGCCAGGGGCTGGAGCAGTCCAAACGGGACGCCGAATTCCTTGCCCGCCCGATTCGGTCCCAGGCGATCCTGGGCGTACGCGGCGACCTTGCGTTCCACGTAAATCAGGTAGGCCACTGTACCCATGGCGATGTTCACCACCACCAGGATCTTCAGCAAGATGCCCAACGCCACCCAGATCATCCGCTTCACCTTTCCCGGGAACCGCCCCTGATGCCGTTCGCCTCGACCGCGACGTCAGCACGTAAGGACCACGATCTTACCAGGCAAGAGACCTCGATCCAGCACCCTGGCTAGCGCGAGCGTGCCGCGCCCTGCGGCACGTACCACGAATCCGTGAAGGCAGCCGCCCGCGCAGTGCCGTCAGCCGGGGCCGATGCCCCGAGAACCACCCCCAGCGGGGCCACCGCGCCGCCACGGGCGGCGCTGAAGGCAGGCACCACTTCGGCCAGCTCGGCCAGGACCTCGCCGGAGCGCACCGGCCCGCCGGGGCGGTGCATCAGGATGGCGAAGAGGTCGAGGTCGGGCAACGCGCCGTCGCGAGGCGGCAGTGCGGCCTCGGAGTATTGCAAGCGGCCGTCGGCATTCACGTAGCTGCCGGCCTTCTCCGCGAACGTGGCGCCGGCAAGCACCACGTCGGCCAGGTGGGCCAGCGGCGTCACGGTCGTATCCTGGAGCACCAGGAAGCCAACCCCCTGCCGCAGGGAGCGGCTCGCGGCCTCATCGATCCAGGCGTCGATCGCATCCGCGGCCAGGTACAGCCCCTGGAACTCGCCACCGGCCACGCGGCGAGTGAGCTCCTCGAAGCCAATGACCGCCCCCTGAAAATGGTCGAGAATCGCCTCGACGCCCCGCCGGTTCGGGCACTTCTCGGCGTGGATCGTGAACGGCCGCGAGACGACGAAGCTCGTATCGCCGGTCCGCCCCTTGGTCTGGTCTGGCTTGAAAGTGACGTCTTCGCCGCGTACCGGCACTGGCCCCAGGGCCAGCACGCATGCGGGATCAAGCCCTTTCAGGTAGCGGACCATGAGGAACGCCTCCTCGACGGTCAGGAACGGCGAGAGCACGCCGGCGACCCGCCCCCCGCCGCTGATGACCTGCCGCAGCCCGCGGTCCACGGCCGCGATCGCCTCCGCGACAGGAACCGGCTGGAGGTCGTCGTTCAGGCGCACGTACATCGCCGCCAGCAGGCCGGGGTCGTTGGCCGCCTTGTAGCTGTAGCGTCCCTCGTCGCAAATCCAGTAGTCGTTCACGTGAGGGTTGGATCGGGGCTTGAACCGCCAGAGCTGGCCCTTGTTCTCCTCGGCACTGATGTTGCAGCCGGTGGAGCAGCGGGTGCAGACCGACTTGTGCTTGGACAGGAACCAGACCCGCTGACGGTGCAGGAAGTCCTTGTCCAGCAGCGCGCCCACGGGGCAGATGTCCACGACGTTGCCGGCCAGCGGGTTCGCATCGAGCGTGTGACCGGGAAATATGCCGATCTCGGCATGATTGCCGCGCCGCATCACCTCGAGCTCGCCGGTCTGGGTGATCTCGCGGGTGAACCGGACGCACCGCGTGCACATGATGCAGCGGTCCTGGTTGAGCTGGACCAGGTCGGAGACGTCCTTGCGCGGGT
The DNA here is from genome assembly GCA_963833985.1 of uncultured Planctomycetaceae bacterium. Classification (GTDB taxonomy): domain Bacteria; phylum Planctomycetota; class Planctomycetia; order Isosphaerales; family Isosphaeraceae; genus Aquisphaera. Next base: position 597,101 of record CAWIAD010000001.1, on the reverse strand, counting down.
TCACCAGCCGCTCCTCCACGAAGCGGTGGCTGGCCTGCCCGTAGTGGTAGCTGTAGTCTTGCAGCCCGCACTCGCCGGCCTGGTCGCACACCGGGCAGTCGAGCGGGTGGTTCAGCAGCAGGTACTCCATCACCATGCGCTGGTGTTCCTTGACCTTGGGGCTGGTGGTCACGAGCACCGTGCCATCCCGGGCCGGCGTCTGGCACCCCGGGACGAGCTTGGGCAACATCTTGATCTCGCCCGTTTTGGCATCGCGCGTCCCGGTCTCGATCTCGCACATCCGGCAGTTGGCCACCACGGAGAGTGCAGGATGCCAGCAGTAGTAGGGGATATCGATCCCGACCCGCCGCGCCATCTGGATGGCGTTCAGCTTTTCCCCTTCGGGAATCGGGTATTCGGTGCCATTGATCAGGATCGTCGCCATCGTGCTTCGCTTTCCTGGGAGGAATCAGTTCGGAATGCGGCTGACCGGAGGTTCCGCGCCGGCCGGCGCCAGCGGCGGGGCGTTCAGGACGGGCAGGCCCACGAAGCCGTCGCTCGCCGGTCTGCCGTGGGCGATGCTCTCCTGCAAGACGGTGACCTCGTGGGCCGGTGAGCGGTGCGTGCGGATGAAGTCTTCGAGCTCGCCGCGGAACTTCGCGATCGCGTTCTTGATGGGCCAGGCCGCACCGTCGGCCAGGCCGCAGATCGTGGTGCCCGGCATGATCCCCATGTTATTGGCCATGCTGAGCATCAGATCGAGGTCCTCGATCCGCCCGCCGCCGGCACGAATGCGCTGGACCATCTTGTTCAGCCAGCCGGTCCCTTCGCGGCAGGGGGTGCACTGACCGCAGCTCTCGTGGGCGAAGAACCGGCAGGTGTTGTGCAGGTAGTCGATGATCCTCGTCTGGTCGTCGAGCACGGTGACGGCCGCGGTTCCCAGGCCCAGGCAGCCGGGCTTGCGCAGGCTCTCGAAGTCGAGCGGCGTGTCCAGCTCGTCGGCGGAGAGCAGCCCCATGCTGATGCCCCCGGGCACAGCCGCCTTCGCCTTGCGCCCCTTCCAGACTCCGCCGCCGTGCTCCTCGATGAGGGCCCGGCAGGTGATGCCCAGCGGCAGCTCGACGCAGACCTGCCGGTTCACGTGGCCGGAGATCGTGTACAGCTTCGGTCCATAGCTCTTGGGCGTGCCGATCGACTTGAACCAGGCACCGCCCCGCTCCATGATGTGCGGCACGCAGCAGAGCGTTTCCACGTTGTTCACCACCGTGGGCTTGCGGAACGCCCCCTCGATGGCCGGGAAGGGCGGCTTGATCCGCGGCCAGCCGCGCTTGCCTTCCAGGCTCTCGATGAGGCCGGTTTCCTCGCCGCAGATGTAGGCGCCCGCCCCGCGGTGCACCCAGATATCCAGGTCGAAGCCCGATCCGTAGATGTCCTTGCCCAGGTGCCCGGCGGCGCGCGCCTCGGCGATGGCCGCCTCGAGGATGCGGTACGCGCGGATGTACTCGAATCGCAGGTAGATGTAGGCCGTGCGCGCCCGGGTTGCGAAGCACGAGATGAGGATGCCCTCGAGCAGCTGCTGGGGGTCCTTCTCCATCAGGTAGCGGTTGTTGAACGTCGCCGGCTCGCTCTCGTCGGCGTTCACGCACATGAGCGTCTCTTTGCGATCCTTGGGCAGGAACGTCCACTTCAGCCCGCAGGGGAACCCCGCGCCGCCACGGCCCCGGAGCTCCGAATCCTTCACCTGGTTCACCACGGCGTCGGGGGCCATGGTGGTGAGGGCCTTGCGCGCCGCCTGGTACCCCCCGCGCGATTCATACACCTTCAGCGTGTGGCTGTCGGCGACGTTCCAGTTGCGGCTCAGGACAGGTTCAAAAGTGGGCACGTTTTATCTCTCGCTCGGTACTTGAATAGCCGTCGCATGTCTGCTCACGCGGTTGAATCAATCGGCTTCCCCTCCAGAATCCGCTCGTACTTGGAGAAGATCTCTTCGGTCAAGGGGATCTCTCTTTCGGCGATGTCGCATGCGATATCAAATGGCTCGTTGTGATAGAAGACATCCGATGCAATCTGCGGTAACGCAGAATCGATGCGAGCGCGGTAAGAACTCACAATCCGATTCGCGTCGACACGTTTCTGTCCGTGAAAAGCAACCACGCATTCCCTTACGATTAGCCAGTAATTGTCTTTTTCTTTTTGGGTCATCATGATAAGCGGCCCTTCGTCGCCGAATTCAACAATCCGATGGCCCGATCCGTGTGGAAACTGACCTGGTCCGACTCGCTGATGATCTCGCGCCTCTTCCAGAACCTTGACAGCGGCCCAACGGCGACATCATACCAGGGGGAGCCACCCGGTCGGCAATGATCCACGCCTCGGGGAACAGACCGAAAATGCTGAACGAGCTGCCAGTAGTCGTCATTGCCTGAATCTCCCCGGACGAACCACAAGGTGTCCAGTTCCGAGATGGCATCACGTGTTATCTGAAACCAAACAACGGCGGATGATGTTCCGTAATAGCGATTCTGCAACGAGAGCGTTTCTCCCCATTTGCGCGCCTGGTGTTCCGAGGTGGTCGTGTAGAAGCCCCGCCCGAAATCACTCCCACCACGGACCAGTCGATAATCAAGATCTACCGCTGCGAGGATCGACGGAACATGATCTTCCACAGTGCCATGATAAAGTCGTATGTCCGGATTAGACCACGCCATTAATTGCCGACTCTAAGTCTCTAAATAGATCCTCGCCTCTTGGAATGTGGGCCAGCCGCCCTCGGCTGGCTCAGGACGGCCGAGGGCGGCCGTTCCACACTTTCCCTCTTACGGGGAGCTATTTAGAAAGTTCATATAATGAAATTTCCCTCGTTCCCACGCAGAGCGGGGAACAAGTTTGTCGCAAGCCGCTTGCCCCTTTTCGTTAACGCTATTTCAAGGGTATTGGGGTTAGACCACGCCATGACTTGCTAACTCTAAGTCTCTGCAAATTTCATATGAAATTATGGTAATGTCTACTTTTGGCTCGAGGACATGCCTCGAACTTCCTCGAGCATGGCGTCCACCCCGGCCTCGTCGAGCGGGCCGAAGACCCGGCCGTCGTCAGCCAGGGCGGCCGGGGCATGGTCGCAGATGCCCAGGCACTCGGCGTACTCGAGCGTCAGCTTGCCGTCGGAGGATGTTTCCCCCGGCTCCACATGGAGCCGCTTGCAGGCGTGTTCCAGCAGCTCATCGCCCCCGCGCAGCATGCACGAGATCGAGCGGCAGATCCAGACCCGGACCTCCCCCAGGGCGCCTGCGAGAAGAAGCCGTAGAAGCTCATGGTGTCGTGCACTTCGGCCGGCGTGATCTCCAGCAGCTCGGCGATCTCGGCCATGGCCTGGTAGGGCACGCACCGCAGGTGCTCCTGAACGATGTGCAGGGCCGGCAGCGTCACCGCGCGCTTGCTGGGATAGCGCGGAAAGAGGGCGCGGATCCGCTCCCTGAGCGACTCGCTCAAGATCGGCATGCGTAACCTGGAAACGGTAGTGACGTCGGCTGGCATCGCAGGCTCTTCCTTCGCTGGAGTCTCGGTTGAGCTTCAGTTCTCCATGATTCCGGCCAGGTTAGCGGTCGAGCTCGGCCGCGATGATGTTCAGGCTCCCGAGCACCGCCACCACGTCGGCCAGCAGATGGTCCTTGATGATGTGCGGAAAGATCGCAAAGTGGATGAACGATGGCGGCCGGGTCCGCACGCGCCACGCGAACTCGCCGCCGTCGGCCACCAGGTAGTAGCCCAGCTCGCCATTGGAGCTCTCGATGGAGGCGTAAACCTCGTCGCGCGGCGTCTCGAAGCCCCGGTTCGGCATGATCAGCTCGAAGTGCTGGATCAGGCCTTCCATGCTGTTGTAGGCGGTGAGCTTGTCGGGTAAGGGGAGCTTCTCGGCGATCGGTACGTTCACCGGGCCGGAGGGAAGCCCGCGCAGGGCCTGATCGATGATGCGGTGGCTTTGCCGCATCTCTTCCATGCGGACGATGAACCGGGCCCAGCAATCGCCTTCGGTCGTGTACGGGACGGAGAAATCGAAGTCCGGATAGGCCAGGTAGGGCTGATCCTTGCGCAGGTCGTAGGTCACGCCGCTGGCCCGCGCGATCGGCCCGGTGCACGACAGAGCGATCGCCTCGTCCCTTGTCAGCCGGCCCACGTCCCGCAGGCGGTCCAGGAAGATCCGGTTCCGGAACAGGAGCTTCTCGACATCGGCGTACACGCTCGGGAAATTCCCCTGGAACTTGCCGATCCGATCCAGCACGCGCTGGTTGAAGTCCTGCATGACGCCGCCGACGCGGGTGTAACCCGGGTGGAAGCGATAGCCGGACATCTCCTCGTAGATGTCGTAGATCTGCTCGCGCAAATTGAACGCGTAAAGGAAGGCGGTGAAGGCCCCCAGGTCGAGCGCCGCGGCACCGGTGCAGAGCAGGTGGTCGCTGATCCGGGCAAGCTCGGAGATGATCACCCGGATGTACTGGCAGCGCGGGGTCAGCTCGATCCCCAGAAGCTTCTCGACCGCGCCATGCCAGGCCACCTCGTTGAGGGGCGGGCTGATGTAGTTCTTGCGGTCCGCGATGGTCACGTACTGGTTGTAGTTCAGATGCTCGCCGAGCTTTTCAAACCCCGAATGGAGGTAGCCGATATCGGGCGTGGCCTTGATGATCCGCTCGCCATCGAGCTCGAGGATGAGGCGCAGGGTCGTGTGCGTCGCAGGGTGCTGGGGCCCGAAGTTGAGCGTCCAGGTCGCCTGCTTCGGTTCGGCCTCCACGCCGGGGTCGTCGAGCAGATGGGCGGTCATGGTCTGGCGGTCCTCAGGGGGCAAGTGGCCGGTGGCGAACCGTACGCGGCTCCTGCCACCTTCTGACTCCTCACGACTCGCTCCGCGTCAGGCGCGGGAAATTGTGCCGCTCGCCCCGGCCGCGGAGCGGATAATCCTTGCGCAGCGGAAAGGCCGTGAACTCCTCGGGCATGAGGATCCGCCGCAGGTCGGGATGGCCCTGGAAGCGGATGCCGAACATGTCGAAGACCTCGCGTTCCATCCAGTCGGCACCCGGCCAGAGGCCGATTGCGGAAGGGAGCGCCGGGTCGGGGTCGTCCACGCCGGCCTTGACGACGATGGTCTCGTTGGAGTCCAGGTTGCGCAGGACGTAGTGCACTTCAAACCGCGCCCGCGTCCGGCCGGGGTAGCCCAGGTAATCGGTACAACCCAGCTCCACCAGCAGCGCGAAGCCGAGCTGCGTCCTGAGGGCCGAGAGCACCTCGATCAGCCGGGCCGCCGGCACGTGGAGCCGCAGGTTGTCGCGAAACCGCGACGTGCTGAAGACGCCGTCGCCAAAGTGCTCCGCGAGTTTCGCAAGAGCCGGGGAACGCGGTGTGGCCGTGGTGCTCATGGGGCAGGTCATCCAGGATGGCGACGGTGTCGCGGTGAGCCCGGAAACGGCGGGCCAGTCAGGTTCGGTCCGGTGGCCTAGGATTAGCGAGTTTCTTCCACGCCCAGGCGTGCCGGGCCGCCCGGCAAGCGATAGCCGAAGCGGTCCTCATCTCCACGTTCCTGGGAGACTGCCGAGCCGGCCGGAGCGCTGCGTTTCTCTTCGAGAAACTTCTGCCGCTCGGCCATCTCCGGCAGGCCGGTCCCGAAGAGCGAGCCCCCCTTCTGGATCTTGCCTTGCAGGTCGATGAGTGCCCGCAGGATCTGTTCGGGCCGGGGTGGGCAGCCCGGTATATACACATCCACAGGCATGAACCGGTCCACTCCCTGAACCACGGCGTAGGTGTCGAACACGCCGCCCGTCGACGCGCAGGCTCCCATGCTGATGCACCATTTTGGTTCCGGCATCTGAAGCCAGATGCGCTGGAGTACGGGCATCATCTTCATGGCAACCCGTCCGGCGACGATCATGAGATCGCATTGCCGGGGAGAGAATCTCATCACCTCGGCGCCGAAGCGAGCAATATCGAACCGGCTCGCCCCCACCGCCATCAGCTCGATGCCACAGCAGGCCGTGGCGAAGGGCATGGGCCAGAGGCTGTACTTCCGGCACCAGTTCACCACGGCGTCCACCGTGGTCAGGATCGTGTTCTCGGGAACCTCGACAGCACTCGACGGCTGCACGGATAGACTCGACGCCGGTGCCGGCCCTGCCTCCGGAAGAACGCCCGTGCCGTCGCCTGCGGCTAACGCCATTCAAACACCCCTTTCTTCCACGCGTATGCCAGTGCCGCGGCCAGGATCACCACGAAGATCTGGATTTCCCAGAACACCAGGCTGCGGAACTCCGCGGGTATTCCCGCCACCACGACCGGTGCCTCCGCGCCGACTGGTAAGGCCGCCGGCGTTCCGCGGCTCCACTGGGCCACCGCCCAGGGGTAAAGAAAGAGCAGCTCAACGTCGAAGAGCAAGAAAACAATCGCGATCAGGTAGTAGCGGACGTCAAACCGTTGCCGGGCGTCCCCGAATGGGTTCATGCCTGACTCGTAAGGCATCTGCTTGACCTTGGTGAGCTTTCGTGGGCCAAGCAGCGCACTGCCGATCAGCATGCTCAGGGCGATGGCAACCGCGACGAGCAGAAAAAGGAAAACCGGGGTGAAGTCCGTGCTCATCGTCGCGAGCCGCTCCGATCTGCCTGAGAGGCGTTCCTTGTGAAGGCTTTCACAAAGTCGGATCAAAAAAAGACCCAGCAATCCGCCGGGCTGCAAAAAGGATGGACGTCAGACGAACCGTTCAATGCTGGGGCATGTCAGCCGCGGCAAGAGGGCCGGTTGGTCCGCGTGAGACGTTTGTATTTTAGAAATCCAGCGCTCCCCGTCAACGAGCTAGCGGTGTGGGGCACCATGGTTGAAGGCCGCCGGAGGCAGCTTTGGACGTCTGAATCCTGCGGAGAGACTCACGGGGAGGGTGGCGGCGGGCTCGTCGAATTTCTTCCGGATCCGGAATTTGTACCGGGCCCACGCGGACGGGGAGCAAGCCTGGACCGCTCCGAGCGCGCCGCCCGATCGAGCACCTGCGAAGGCGTCAGATCTCCCGGGGAGTTCAGCCCGCGCCCACCGCTGATGGGCGGAGCCGGCCCGAGCGACGGTGCGCCGGAAGTGCGGCCGGAGCGGGACCGCGCGCGGGACGTGTCCGGGGTGACCGGTGGCGGAGTCGCCAGCATGTCGCGGTCGGCGGCTTCAGAAGCCCTGCCGGCCGCGGTGCCGCCGGCCGCGGTTCCCCGTGCCGGCCTGGTGCCTGCCCGTGCGCCGGTAGCTCCGCGCGGAGCGGAGAGTGCCCGATCGACCCGGCTGCGGGCCCGGGAATAGTTCCGGAACAGCTCGGCCCGCTTCCTCGGGTCCTTCTCGCGGAGGTACTCAAAATAAAGCTGGTTCAAGCTCGTCTGGCCGGCATCGAATTGCTGGTCGGCCAGCCGATTGGGCTGGTAGATGCGGCCGAATTCCCGGTCGTAGGCCCGGTTGGGCTGGTCGTGCCGGACGCCCACCCCCGCGCCGCCGGCACGCGCACCGGACACGCTCGTCTGCAACGAGTTGAGGTACTCCTCGAACTGGTTGGCGCCGCGGATTCCCCTGGCCATTCCGTTGTTGAAGCCAGCGTCGAAGGGGCCCGGGGCGAGCGGCGTGATGAACGGAGCGTACTGAAAATTGTAGGGCTGGTAGGGATCCGCACTGTAGCCGAACCCCTGGCCGAAAGTCGTTGTCGCCGGCAAGGTCAGAAGAACAGGCACCATCACCATGGCCGGTGCCCATGCCTTCCGCAACCAGGATGTCGAGGTCCCGGATCGAACCATCATTGCTCTCCCTGGCCTCGAGCCGGCCGAGACGGCGCTGCCTGAACCCGGTTTCTCCCCGCCCAGATCATCATACCAGAAAGATCGACCGGCGTCACGGGGCAAGATCAACAGTCCACGGCAATTCTGGAACGGCGCACTGGCGATCGATCGGGTTGTTGCGGCACGATCACCGATCGCGCGCGAACGGCCGTTCCGGCAACGCGCTGAATCGTGCGCGGACCGGAGCGGGGCCACGGTCTTTTCCGGCCCGAACGAGCTGAGGCCGGTGGACAGATGGGCGCGATCGGCTATGATGGATTACTTCTTCTGCTGGACGAACTTTGAGTTCGAAAGCGCGGGCACGTGCATCGTCTCCGGCGAGCCAGAGCAAGCGAGGTTCGAAATGCTTGGTGTGAGTCTACTGCTGGCGTTGCAACTCGCGGCTCAAGCCCCGGCCCCTGCCTCGCCGGCGGATCCACAGTCTCTGGTCGAGCAGCTTGGCGCACCCCGCTACGCCGACCGCGAAGCCGCAACGCGCGCCCTTCTCGGGCTCCAGCGCCGGGCCATTCCAGCCCTCCAGGCGGCCGAGACCTCGCGTGACATGGAAGTTCGCACCCGCGCCGGGGCGCTCCTGCAAAGGATTGAAGGCGTCTTGCTCACCAGTCCGACGATGGTCCGGCTGAACTTCGAGAACGCGACGCTGGCCGAGGTGGTGGCGGCTCTGGGGCAGCAGTCGGGCATGAGGATCACGCTGGTGCCCGAGCTCATGCCCCGGTGGAAGCGTGAGCGGATCAGCCTGCACGATTCCGCTCCGCTGCCGTTCTGGAAAGCGATCGACCGCCTCTGCACCGCGGCCGGGCTCCAGAGCGATCTGGAGTACCGGGGCATCGCCGCGCGCAGCCAGCCGACGCTCGCGCTCTCGGACAGGACCCCCATACCGGTTCATCCGGTCTCGGATCACGGCCCGTTCCGCGTCCACCTGGTGGACCTGGAATTCCAGCGCCATGTCGGTTTCGCCCCGGCCTTGCCGCGGATGCACGGCAATCCGCCAGCCGGCGCGTCCCGCACAGCGGCTCGACGCGGTGCCGCAACTGCCCCGGCCCATCGCCAGCGTGCGCTGCTCGGTTCAGCTCCAGGTGACCGCCGAGCCCCGCCTGGCGCTCAGCCAGGCCGGACCGCTCCAGCTCCTGGAGGCTCGCGACGACCTCGGCAACTCCTTGCGGATGGCGCTTCCCGAAATGCCCATGATGGGCCAGGCGACGGACGTCCTGGGCGCGACATGCAGCTCGGTTGTGCACATCCGTGCTCCGCTGAATCGGCCGGAAGCCCCTGGCCGGACCATCAAGGTCCTGCGCGGTACGGTGCCTCTCAGGGTCGTCGCCAGACATCCCGACCCGCTTGTCGTCCCGCTGGCGACCGCGGCGGGCAAGTCGTTCTCCAGCGGCGACATTCATCTGCTGATCAACGAGGTTCGCGGCGATCCCAACACGCACCAGTGGCAACTGGAGCTGGCAGTCCGCGAGGGCCGGACCGGCGGCCTCCCCAACGCCGATCCCGATTCCCTCACCGAGCTGAGTTCCCGGTCCGAAGCGCACCAGCAGAACATCGAGATCCTGGACTCGCGCGGTCACCTTGTCACCTGGTTCCAGACCCGCACCGACATGGAATCGTCGCGGATGACGCTGACGCTGGTTGCCGCCCCCGGCGCCGAGCCGAAGGAACTCCGCTACTACCGGCTCACCGAGACCACGATCGACGTACCGTTCTCGTTCTCGGATGTTCCCATGCCCTGAGCGCACCATGGAACGGCCGCCACCTGCCCGACCGGCGCAGCGCTTCGCCGCGGATCGATAAACTCCTGGCATGGATGGTTTGCATACCGCTAAACTCAGCAGCATGGGCGGCTGACCCGCGCGGCAACTTCTTCCTGGTTGATCCGGTCGAATGTCGAGATTCGCGGCTTTTTCCCTTCTGATCGGTGTGGGTCTCCTGGCGTCTGGCCTGCTGCTGGCCCGCACCCTGTTTGCACCCGGGCGCGTGCCGTCCGCGCGGGCCAGCGCCTGCGCCAGGGCCTGGCGTCGCGGGAGCCTGAACCGGCCCTGGCGCCTGCACCCGCGGCACCACTTTTCAGCCAGCGTTTTCTGGATGACAGTGGGTACAACCTGGCGTATCCCTACACGGCGCCGATTGCCGACCGTGCCTCGCTGGCCCAGTGCCTGGCCGCGGTACGCGGGCGGTCGGAACGAGGAATTGCCGACCTCAAGGCGAAGCTGCAATCATTGCAGCAGGCTGGCGCGGCGGGTGACGCCCAGCAGGTCTCCCGAATCCAGACCTACATCGCGCTGCTGCACATGTACGAAGGCCGGTTTGCCGAGGCCGATGCCTGGATTGCGCGTGCGATCGATGCGGCCAGGGCGCCCGGCATGCCTGCCGGACTGGTGGCCAACCTGGTGGCCCTGCGCGGCGTCGCGGCCCTGCGCCGCGGCGAGACCGACAACTGCATCGCCTGCGTGGGACCGTCGAGCTGCATCTATCCGCTTGCGGCCGATGCCGTGCACACCCGCCCGGACGGCTCGCGGGCCGCACAGGGCTACTTCCTGGAATACCTCCGTGAGCGGCCCGATGACCTGGGCGTGCGCTGGCTGCTGAACATCACCGCGATGACGCTGGGTGAGTACCCGGACCAGGTACCGCGGCCTTTCCTGATCCGCGCCGGGCCTGCCCCGGCTCACGCCAGGATCGGCCGCTTCCGCAACGTCGCGGCCCAGGCCGGGCTCGACGTGCGCGGACCGAACATGTCCGGCGGCTCGGTCTTCGACGACTTCAACGGCGACGGCTGGCCCGACATCGTCACCACATCGACCGACTGGGACCGCGGCGCTCTTTCTTCCTGAACCGGGGTGACGGAACGTTCGAGGACCGTTCGGTGTCCTCCGGACTCGACGCCCAGCCGATGGCACTGAACCTGACGCACGCCGACTACGACAACGACGGCCGGCTGGACCTCCTGATTCTCCGCGGAGGCTGGGAAGACCCGTACCCTCTGGCGCTCCTGCACAATCTGGGCGACGGCCGGTTCGAGGACGTCACGAAGGCCAACGGCCTGGGCGTGCCCATCGCCACCAAGTCCGCCGCCTGGAGCGATTACGACAACGACGGTTTTGTTGACCTCTATGTGGCCGGCGAGTATTACCCCGTCGAGGATCACCGCGTGGCCGATGCCAACCCCAGCCCGCGCGCGGTGGACGCCCGCAACCTCAGCCGGCTTTACCACAACAACCGCGACGGCACATTCACCGATGTCGCCGAGCGGGCCGGCGTGCGCAACGAGCGCTGGGCGCAGGGAGCCGTGTGGGGCGATTACGACGATGACAGCCGGCCCGACCTGTTCGTCAGCAACCGCGGCACGGGCCACAGGCTGTACCACAATAACGGCGATGGAACATTCACCGACGTCGCCCTGGAGCTACTGCTCACCGCCCCCGCGGACGGATTCGCCTGCTGGTTCTGGGACTACGACAACGATGGCCGGATGGACATCTACGTCAACGGCTCCTTCGCGCTCATGCAGGACGTGATCGCCGACGTGGCCGGCCGCTCGTCGGCCTCGTTCGACAACTGGCCGCGGCTGTACCGGAACCTGGGCCATGGCAAGTTCGAGGAGGCCAGCGCGCTGGCCGGCCTCGGGCACGTCTGGCTGCCGATGGGCGCGAACTACGGCGACATCGATAATGACGGCTTTCTGGATCTTTATCTCGCTACTGGCCGCCCGCAGTACTCGGCGCTCGTTCCCAACGTCATGCTCCTGAGTAACGCGGGATTCCGGTTCGACGATGTCACCGTGCCCAGCGGCACCGGCCATCTCCAGAAGGGCCACGGAGTGTCGTTCGCCGATTACGACGCCGATGGTGACCTGGACTTGCTGGTCGCGACGGGAGGAGCCACGCCCGGCGACAGGGCGTTCAACCTCCTGTTCCAGAACCCGGGCAACGGCCGGCACTGGCTGGAGGTCCGGCTGGTGGGCACGCGCACCAACCGCGCGGGGCTCGGGGCCAGGCTCAGGGTCGATCTCGGTCCCGCGGACGATCTGCCGGCCCGGTCGATCCATCGCCAGATCAGCGCGGGTTCCAGCTTCGGCGGCAACAGCCTGGCTGCCTGGTTTGGGCTGGGCAGCGTCACGCTCGTCAGGTCGCTGACCATCGAATGGCCGACCAGCGGCACCCGTCAGACCTTCCACGACGTCGCCGCCGACCAGTCGTTGGTGATCACCGAAGGCGCCTCGGCCTACCAGCGGCTCAACCGCAAACCGGCCGCGCGGAGCTCACTTCGGTCCGCGCGGTGAGTCGAGCAGGGACCGCCACGCCGGGAAAGTCCGTTCCGGGCAGCGACACTGACCACTCGCAGTAAAAGATCCTCGCCTCTTGGAATGTGGGCCAGCCGCCCTCGGCTGGCTCAGGACGGCCGAGGGCGGCGGTTCCACACTTTCCCTCTTACGGGGAGCTATTTACGTCCTCCTCCGGAGCCGGCAAGCGGCTACCGCCCGCTCTCAAAAGCGGGGACCCGGCCTTCCCGGATGTCCCGTTTCCAGCGCTCCAGCCGGCCCTCGTCAGCCTTCCAGAACCTGTGGCAGAGCTCGAGAAACTCCAGGACAGGTTGATTCTGTCCGGCCGCAAGCATTTCGCGGGCGAGTGCCATGTCCGGGCCAAAGGTCTCGAGCTGGGGCGAACCGGGCGAGCGTCCGGCGGCCAGCAGGTAGCTGCGTGCGGTGGCGAGATCACCGCTGCGCAAGGCGGCGCGGCCCATCAGAATGTTCCCCTGGTAGATGCGGTTGCCCCGGTCCCATTCACTGGCGGATCGTGCCGAGGCCACGAGCAACTTGCCGTACAGGAACGTGAACCTGCCCGACGCGGGAGGCAGGAGCAAAAGGATCGCGAGGACGGTGAAAGCCGCCCCGACCACAACTCCTAGCATGGCGTGGCGACGGCTCCGCCCGGTCAGTGCTGCCGGACCTTGTCGTGAGGACCGAAGCGCGGCAATTCCCCAGACCAGCGCGGGAGCGCCCAGGACAAGCAGCAGGCAGACCGCCTGCGACGTCACTTCGCGCAGCCCCAGCATCATGAGCGGCACCTGCCAGACCGTGAGCAAGATCAGATCCAGCCAGGGAATCGGCCAGCGCGTCTTGACCAGGACCAGGACCAGGACGCAGCAAGCGGCGACCGCCCAGGTGGCGGCCTTGCGGGCACGACGATCGGCCGATGCCAGTACCGGGCGGGCGGGCGGCTCGATCCGATAGCCCGTGGTGCCAGGCACTTCACGCTCTTGACGGCTCCAGTGCAGGCTGGCGTTCCAGCCCCGCTCGCAGATCTGCCCACCGAGCAGGTACGCGAGCCAGACGCAGACGGCCAGGCCGTGCACGCCCAGGTTCGCGAACCCCAGGAACGCCAGGCAGCCGCTGATCGCGCCCGAGCCGGCGAAGGCCAGCCCTGCAATGGGACCGCCCCAGGGAACCTTCGCCAGGTCGCTGCCGGCGGGCATCCAGAGCCGGCTCAAGGGTCCGCCGGCAATGGCCCCGCCGGTGCCGAATCCCAACCCCCAGGCCATGGCTCCCCATGCCGGGTCGATGCTCGCCTGCATGCTGACGAGCGAGAACAGGACGATGAGTCCGGTCAGCCCCCAGCCCGCCATGGCAATGAGCATGGCCGCGATTCTCTGGCCGGAGCCGCGGCCGGGAGTGCGGGCGCCCATCAGGAGCGCCGCGATGAGCCCGCCGGCAGGAAAGCCGAAGAGGATCGCCGCGTGCGAAAAAAATCCGGCCGCGGCCACCATCCCTGCCAGACCAAAGCTCAACGTCGTGCGCAAGCTGCCTCCATTCCAGCCGTCGCGGCGCGGGACGAGACGAGACGGACAGCACACCTCGGAGCGGGTAGGGTCCGCCAGGCCCCTCAGGAGCCCGGCCCGGCCGGCGCCGGCGCCGCCGTGCCGCCTGCACCCAACCGCTGCCGGATCGCCTGCCGCACGCGCCGCGCCAGGTCTTCAGGCATCGTATCAACTTCCTTCATGGTTAGCCTGCCGTCGCCGTCGGAATCATATTTCCCGAGCACGTCCTTGAATCGCTCGGGGATGGCGAAGGAGTCCTTCCGCACTGCGCCGGCGCGCCCTGGCGGCCAAGGAAGGCCGCGATGCGGTTCCCCCGCAGCGCGACGATCTGCCGCAGGTCGTCCAGGCTGTCGGTCACCACCTGCACGCCCAGCAGGCACATCTCGTCGGTGGTCTGCAAACCCCAGTGCACGGGCCGGGGTGGGTTGCTGGGGTTATGGGGGTTCTCCGCCGAGTTGTCGTAGTAAGCGTCGAGCTCGATGATCGAGCCTTTGGGAAGATCGACGGGCGTGGCGTACTGGTACTGGCCCTGCCAGTTGAAGTCCCAGTCCTTGATCCAGATGAGCGGCACGGTCTTGCCGTCGGGCGTGCGGGCGACGGCCTTCATCTCGTTGCCGATGTAGTGCATGTGTGGCGCAATACCGATGACGTGCACGTTCACCGGCAAGGGCTCGCTCCGGGCCGCGACGTGATACCGCTGCTCTCCCGCGGGGATGTTCAGGTCACGGCTGCGGACCGCGACGCCGGCGACAATCTTGCGGGCGGGTGTGCGGCAGAAGTGGATGCCGACGACCGATTGATCGGTCTCCGGCTTGCCATCGGGATGGTAGTGGATCTGGAGCACGAGGTCGCTCCCTTTGCGGAGGAACCGGCCGACGCCCTCGGGTAGCGGCCGGGGCATGGCCCCGGGCGCCCAGCCGCCCAGAGCGCCCGTGGGCAAGACCCCGGGGCCGCCGAAGCTGGCGTAGCCGGGGCCCGGGTCGAGGGTGTCCCTGAGGCGTGCGGCGCCGGTGTTGTCGAGAAAGAGCAACGCGTGGTGCACCACCTTACGGTTTCCCGGCCGGAACTCCACCCCGGCGACCGTCCGGTTGGAATCGATGGGGATGGGGATCACGAAGCAGCGATAGATGTCGCCCCCTTCGGCCGGCACCGCGAACGGCTCGGCCGGCTTGAGCACCAGGTCGGGAGTGCCAAGCTGCCAGCCGTCGGGAAAGCTCGGCGGCGATTGCTTGTCACCGGCGTCTCCCTCGGGAGCGCCGGCATGGGCCCATTCGGCGATGAGGCGGATCTCCCGCTCGCTCAGGGTCCTCTCGTCCAGGAACGAGCCGAAATGCGGCTCCGGCTTCCAGGGAGGCATGTGCTTGGCGGCCGTGACCTCCGCCAGGTCGCCTGCCCGCTTGGCGGCATCGCGATAATCAAGCAGTGAAAACGGCCCGATCTCGCCCGGCCGGTGGCACCCCGCGCAGTGCTTCCACAAGATGGGCGCGATCTCACGATGAAACGTTGGGACTTCCGCTCGAACCGGCCCTGTCCCTACCCCTGCCCCCGCCCACCACAACGCCAGCAGGATCTCCAGGCAGCGATTCATCCGCGAGCTCCCATCCTGATCGCGGGACAATCCCGCACCGCCGAGTCTCGTCACACCAATATAACCCCGCAACCCCGCAGAGGTTTCAAGAAACGCCCGGCTCCCGGTCGTACCTGATGTTCCCGGGGCATGTTCTCTTGCGTGCCGCGACCTGCGCGGGACCTCGCGACACGCCAAAACGAGGCTCGTGGCCTTGTAACCGGTTCGGAATGTACGACATGTCCGCCCGCCTTGCCGGTGCCTTGATGCCACCGGGCGGTCTGTTATGCTGCACGCTGGAGCGACCAGAGGAGAGCCCGGACCGGCGAGGTTCGCGGTGGGGATCATCCCGGCGGGCACGGATCGGGGTGTATCCATGAACGGCTTTCGGTTGGTGCGCGTGTTCTTCGCCGCGGTTGCCCTGGTGGCTGCGCCGGGATGGGTCCAGAGCGCGACGGTCGTGAACGTGCGCGATCACGGTGCCAGGGGCGACGGTACCACGCTTGACAAGGCGGCCATCAACAAGGCCATCGAGGCATGCGCGAGCGCCGGGGGTGGCCAGGTGCGCGTGCCGCCGGGACGCTATCTCACCGGCACGGTGCAGCTCAAGAGCGGCATCACGCTCTTGCTCGAGGCGGGCGCGGTGCTCGTGGGTACGGCAGACCTGGACCAGTACGAGAGTTACACCCCTCCGGAGCACCAGCCCGGCACGGGCAGCCGCTGGCACCGGGCCCTGGTGCTGGGTGTGCAGGTCGAGAACGTGAGCATCGTCGGGCCGGGCGAGATCAACGGCAACAAGGTCTTCGATGCGCGTGGCGAGGAGCACATGCGCGGGCCGCACGCGGTCCTCTTTGGTGACAGCCGGAACATCACCCTGCGCGACATCCGGATTCGCGACGCGGCCAATTACGCGGTGATGCTCGAGCGCACCAGCCAGGTGCTCGTGCGCGGGGTCGAATGCACGGGCGGGTGGGACGGCGTGCACTTCCGCGGCCGCAAGGGCCAGCCCTGCCGCGACGTCCAGATCATCGGCTGCAATCTCTCCACGGGCGACGACTGCATCGCCGGCGGCTACTGGCAGGACACGCTCATCTCCGGCTGCGTGATCAACTCCTCCTGCAACGGCATACGCGTCATCGCCCCGGCGCAGCACCTGGTGATCCACGACTGCCTGTTCTACGGCCCCGGGCGTAATGAGCACCGCACGTCGCGCGCAGCACCGCACCAACATGCTGGCCGGCCTTTGCCTCCAGCCCGGCGCCTGGATGGCCACGGAAGGGGCGCTCGACGACATCAAGATCTCGGACATCGCCATGCACGACGTCACCACGCCCCTGCACCTCTCGATCAAGGAGGGAAACCTGGCCGGCCGCATCTGGATCGACCGGCTCTCCGCCACGGGCGCGTACCTGGCGGCCGCTTCCCTGGAAAGCTGGGCGAAGGCTCCCATCGGCCGCGTCTGCCTGCGCGATGTGAGCCTGGAATTCAGCGGCGGAGGGAAGCTCGACCCGACGCGGAGCGAGGTCCGCGCGCCGGGCGTCGACGCGCGGCCCTTGCCGGCCTGGGGCCTCTACGCCCGCAACCTTGAATCGCTCGAACTCCAGAACGTCCGGCTGTCCGTCGCACGCGACGACGCCCGCCCCGCCATCATCGCCGAGCATGTCGGTACGCTGGATCTCGACGGCCTCCGGCTTCCCGCGGAGGCTCCTGTGCCGATGGTCTTGCGCGACGTGCACGCGGTGCGATCGCCCTTCCGGAACGTCACGCTTGTCGATGCGCACTGTGTCGACCTGAGCGTGACCCTCTCCCCGCCGACCGTCGTCGCCACCGTGGCAGGCGGGGAGCACGCGGGTCTGGCCCAGGTGGAGCTGAATGTCGACGATCAAAAGTACACACAGTGGGTGTGGGTCCAGCCGCGCGAGCGCAAGCTGGTCTCGTTCATGGACCTGCCCATCTCGGGCGCAGGCGCGCACCACATTGGCTGCGGTCCGCTCGTACGCGAGCTATCGCGATCGACCGGGCGGTGACCCTCGACCCCGAGGCCCCGCGCCCACCACTTACCCCAGCTTGCGCAGGTTCGTCTTGTACGCGGCCAGCAGGTGCCTGGCGATATCGAGGTGACCCAGGGCGTTGGGATGGAACGAGCCGTCGACGCTTCCTTCCATCGCCAGCGACGCGGGCACGGACCGGATCCAGGAGCTGGTGGACGGATAGCCGTGGGTGCGGAAGTCGGTCGTGAGGCCTGTCACGAGCGTCCAGTTGTAGGTACTCGCGGCGCTGGCGATGGCGGCGTTCAGCGGCGGGATGATCTGCTCGGCCGCGAACTGGTCGTCCGCCTTGCTGATGATCAGAATCAGGCCGTCAAAGATGGTGGCGGGCTGGCCCTTCTGATTGCGGGTGATGTCCGGATACTGCGTGATCAGTACCTGGCTCGGGGCCAGGGTCTGGATCGCCTGATCGAGCGCGGCGTAGTGGGCGGGCAACTGGCCCAGCGCGGTGTCGAACTGGCTCTGGATCGCCTGGAGCGTGGGGGTGCCGCTGTACGTGTTGCTGATCAGGTTCTGGATGATCGGGGTGAAGCCAATGTCGTCACCGCCCACGGTGACGGTAAGCACGTCGATGTGCCGGCTGCCAATGATCTGCTCGAGCTCGCTGATCTGGGCGGGAAGCATGAAGGTCGGGTCGCCGATGCTCGGCATGGGGCCGAGGATGCCGTCGGGAATGCTTGCTCCGGACGCGGCCACCGAGACAAACGTGACGGCCTCGTGAGGGTTGCTCTGCTGAAGCTGGAGCGCGAACTGCGCCGCTCCGGCGATCGTGGAGCGATGGGCGTCCGCATTTTCGGTGTTCATCGCCGGGTCGGGCGAATAGGCCCACTGGGGAGCCGTGGCGCTCGGGACCACCGGGTTGCCTTCGCCCGAAGCGTAGGAGTCTCCGATCGAGACGATGAGCACGTCCTTGACCTGGACCTTGGTGGAAGTGGACACCGGCCTGCTCTTGCCGGAAAGCCCGGTGGCCGTGAGCCGCACGGAATACGTGGCCTGTGGCAGGTTGATGTTCGGGTGCTCACCGCTGAGCGACGTGGCCTGGCCGCCTGGGTTCGTGACCGTCCAGGAAAACGTTGTGCCCGGCAGGATGCCCACCGAGTGTGAGGCATCCAGCAAAACGTTGTAACCACCGGGCGGGTTCACGTACTCCGGGGTGTTTGGCAGGTCGGGCGCGTTGCCGTGCGCGGGGTCCGGCGCGATCTGCGGTGCCATCGACCATTGAATGACCGCGATCGAGCTGAGCAGCGTGCGCGACTCCAGCCGATCCGTCTCGAGAAATGGCGGCAAGAAGCTTCGGCAGGAACGGAATCGCCTGGGCCTGGATCGCTGCACCAGAAGCATTTGGGTCATCCTTCCATGAGCGGGTCGGGACAGCAGGTGCTGGGCCGGTCAATACGTCGAAGGGAAGCTATGGTGACGCCCACGCTATCATCCGTCAACGGTCCGGCGCTGGAATGGACGTGCTTCGCCCTGCCAGGAAAGCGTTCCGCCTCATCGAACAACCACAGTATTCGGCAGTCAGAATGCACGAATGCCAGAGTCTGCCGATATGGCATTCATGGCAGAATGGAATAGCTGCCATTTTGGCGAATGGCGCGATTCTATATTCTGAACTTTATTCCGTAACTTTATTAATTCCAATGACTTACATAATAGATAACGCAATCGGCACGGCTCTTGCTTTCAATCAAGATCGTGAGTGACGCGTCGATCGGCGAGGTCTGATCGGCGCACCGCGTACGGTCGGTTTCTCTATGTGGGCGGCTTACCAGAGGTGTTCGAGAGGAGGTTTCACGATGTTCCCGGTCTTGCGCAGAAGTGTGGTTCCGGCCCCGTTCTTCACCAGTCCTTTTGGCCGGTTTGATTCCCTGTTCGACCGCGTTTTCGGCGAGGACGGCGGTAAGCCGGGTCAGCCGTGGCCGGCGCTCCCCCTGGCAATGTGGGAGGATGACGATCATCTCTACGTGGAGGTTGAGCTTCCCGGCGTCACCGAGAGCGACGTCGAGGTGACAGTCCATAATGGCTCCCTGATCATTCGCGGCGAGCGCAAGCCGCCGGAGAACCGCGGCTACCTGTACAACGGCCTGTCATTCGGCCGCTTCGAGCGGGTTTTGACGCTCCCTGAAGCCGTGGACACGAGCGATGTGGAGGCCACGCTGGAGAGCGGCATGCTCCGCATGACGCTCAGGAAGAGTCCGGAAGCCCGGCCCAAGAAGATCACTCTGAGAACAGGTTCATCGCAATGAAGTTGCGCTGGAGATTCCCGGTAGACACGAGGTTTCTCTCCCAACCCCGAAGGAGATTTTCCATGTCCATTGACCGATGGGACCCTTTTCGCGAGGCGATCAGCCTGCGTGACGCCATGAACTCGCTGCTCCAGGAGAGCTACGTCCGGCCCAGCGGCACGCCCGGGCAGAACGGCAGTGTCCTGGCCCTGCCGCTGGACGTGGGCGAGACCGAGAACGATTTCGTGATCAAGGCCCCGCTTCCGGGCATCAAGCCCGAGGACGTCCAGATCACGGTGCACGGCGATACGCTCACCATCCGCGGCGAGTCGAAGGTGGAAGAGGAGAAGCAGAACGAGCACTGGCATTTCCGTGAACGGCGTACCGGCGTGTTCCAGCGCTCGCTGTCTCTCTCCGCCCCCGTTGATTCCGACAAGGCCCAGGCGGACTTCGAGCACGGCGTGCTCACGCTCACCCTGCCCAAGGCCGAGGCCGCCAAGCCGCGGCAGATCAAGGTGGGCGCGGCACAGAAGAAGTAACCAGACCAGCACGGGTGGGCGGCGGCTGTCGCCGTCCTGATGCTGGAAGACTGCTGGCCCCGCCGGAGATGGCGGCCAGGATCGACGAACGGGGTGGCCCTGAGCCGCCCCGTTGCAGTTTCGAAGGGCCGGCAGGCTCCGGCGCCCGGGACTTTTCGTGGCCTTCCGGGTAAGATGGCCCGGCTTGGGCCGCACACCGGAGGTACCCCACCACCCGCACGTAACCGCATCAAGGTCGTGACCATGAACCAGGAGCAGCGCGATCGGATGCTCAAGCTTGCGCGCTGGCTTGGTCCCTGGTTCGACCGACGGTCGTACCGGCCGATCCTCTTGCTGTTGCTGGTTTCGTTCACGATCTTCCTGGGCCCGCTGGCCGTCGATCTGTTCAAGGCCTGGTACTTCAGCCTGCCAAATTCCCTGCGACGCGCTCTGGGTCAAGGCACGCTGATGACCCTGATCGCCGCCGGACTGTACAGACTCTGGCTCATACGGCCGGCGGACTCGTGGCCGGTCTCCGAGCCCCTCAATGTTCCTGCGCCGGCGGTTGCCGACCGCCTGGTGCCATGGCTCATGCGGCTGGCGGTGGCGTCCCTGGTCATCCCGCTCACGCACAGCCCGGACGGGCTGGGGTTCGCCGACTGGGACTTTTACCTGGAGTATTACGAGGCGCTGCGGCAGACGGTGGTGCACTGGGGGCAATTTCCCTGGTGGAACCCCTGGTGCCGGGGCGGATTTCCCCTGGCCTCGCATCCGCAGATCAGCGCGGTGTCGATCGCATCGCCCCTGGTGCTGATCTTCGGTACGACGCCGGGTCTGGGCCTGGCGACCGCCGTCTGCCTGTTCCTGGCTGTCGAAGGGGCCTACCGCCTGGCACACCGCTGGCTGAAGGATCCCTGGGGAGCCGCGGCCGCGGCCCTCGTGTACGGGCTCAACGGCGGCGTGATCGTGCATTCGGCCCAGGGCTATGACCTGGCCATGAGTTACTGGAGCCTCCCCTGGTTGGCCTATGCCGCCGGCCGCCTTGGCGAGCGATTCGGATACGGACTCTTGCTCGGTACCGGCCTGGCGCTCGCCGTGCTCAACGGCATCAACTACCTCACGCTGTACGGCGGGGTCCTGGCGGGCCTGGTCTGGATCCGCCAGGTGCGAGTCCAGCCGGCAGGCCAGCGCCTCACACTCTTCATCAACACGCTGGCCGCGGCCGGCGCGTGCCTGCTGCTCTGCGGCTGGAGGCTGGCCACGGTCTTACCCGTGCTCGCCTGCGACCAGCGCGAGCGGATCACCACCTGGGACGAGACGCCGCTGTCGATCCTGCACTACCTGCTCGCCCGGCCGCCGGCCAACTGGTACGAGGTGATCCCCGGTCAGCACCATGCCGATTTCGTCTCCCTGACGTCCTATGTCGGCCCAGTGGTCGTCGTGCTGGGAGTTCTGAGCCTCGCGCAAGGCTGGCGCTGGTGGCATACGCTGACCGCCTGCTGCGCCTGGCTGGCCATCGGGTCGTTGCAGTGGTACCAGCCGAGCTACTGGCTACAAAGCTGGCCCCTGATCGGCTCGGCGCACGTGGTGACGCGCTGGCGTTACGTCGCGCTGCTGGGACTCGGTCTGGCCGCCGGAAGCGTGCTGGCGCGCTGGCGCGGTTCGGCCAATGCCGCCTTGCGCGGCTGCGCCGCGCTGCTGGTGGTCGTGATCGGCGCGGACCTGGTAAGCCTCGCGCATGTCCAGCTTCGCCTGGCGTTCAGCGTCCGGCCTACCACGGCGCTTTTTCCGGGCCCGCCGGTTCCCACGATCGTCAATGTCCGGCAGGCTTACGGCTACCCCGCGGGTCGGCGGCGTTACGGCGTGATTGAAGGCTACGAGCCCATGCTGGGCTATCGCCGCAACGCCCCTTCGGTCCGCCGCGCGCGAGGATGCGGGCTACCGGGGCGAAGCGTGGAGCGGTGATCGTGAGGTCGAGCCCAGCTTCTGGAGTCCGAACCGGATCGTGTTCGACGTGGAGCCCGGACAGGAGGTCGAGGTCAACCAGAACCCTGGCTCCTGGTGGCGCGTCAACGGCAGGCAAGCCTTCGCCGGCCAGCGCGTTGCCGAGATGACTGTACCTTTCGTGGCCCGGGCCGACGAGACGGGCCGGCTGGTGCTCGAGGTACGCCCGGTCGGCCTGGAAATCGGTTACGGTTTGCATCTTGCGGGTGTCATTCTGCTGGCGCTGAGCGGGTGGCTGGCCTGGTCCCGGACGAACCGGGCCGGTCGGGTGCCCTGGCGTGCCGGCCTCGATCCGGAATGACCGGAGGAAGGGATCACGTGGCAGACTTTGCCGAGCAAGTCCTCAAGCTGGTGGCCGGGCCCGATTACGTGCCCGTGACGCTGAAGGCGATGTCGCGCAGGTTCGCCGTGGCCGACGACGACTACGCCGAGTTCCGTCAGACCGTGAAGGATCTGGTGAAGGAAGGAAAGCTGGAACTGGCCCGGGACAAGACGCTGCGCAAGCCCGATCGTACCGGCGCGATCATCGGCCTGTTCCGACGCTCGGCGCGGGGGTTCGGGTTTGTCCGTCCCCACCCCACGAGCGGCGGACCCGACCAGATCTACATCGCGCCGGAGGAGGCCGGAGACGCGTCCAGCGGCGACGAGGTTGTCGTCAAGATCATCAAGGCCTCCCGGCGCCGGGGAATGAACATCGAAGGGCGGATCGTGCAGATCCTCGCCCGCGCCTCCGGCCAGTTCGTGGGCACCTACTTCGAGGAGGGGCCGGCCGGTTACGTGAAGATCGACGGGACAACGTTTCACGCCCCGATCTTCGTCGGAGATCCCGGCGCCAAGGGTGCCAAACCGGGTGACAAGGTTGCCCTGGACATTGTCCGTTACCCGACGCCCTATCTCGAGGGCGAGGGGGTGATCACCGAATTGCTGGGTCAGCGCGGTGCGCCAGGGGTCGATACGCTTTCGGTGATCCGCGCGTTCAGCATTCCCGATACCTTCGACGCCGAGGTGCTGGCCGAGGCGCGCGAGCAGGCGAGCGAGTTCTCCGAAGACGTCATTGGCGATCGGCTCGACCTCCGCGACGTGGTGACCGTGACCATCGACCCGGCCACCGCGCGTGATTTCGACGACGCGATCTCGCTGGAGCGCGACGAGCGCGGCGACTGGAGCCTGGGCGTTCACATCGCGGACGTGTCCCATTTCGTGCGTACCGGATCCGAGCTGGACCGCGCGGCCCGGCAGCGCGGCACCAGCGTCTACCTTCCCGACCGGGTAATCCCGATGCTCCCCGAGGTGCTCTCCAACAGCCTGGCCAGCCTTCAGGCCCAGCGCACGCGGTACACGGTGAGCGCTCTGCTGGAGTTCAATGCCGAGGGCGTCCTCACCGTGCGCGCAGTTTGCCCGTTCGGCCATCCGGGTGGATCATCGCTTCACCTACGAGCAGGCCATGGAGCTGATGAGCCATCCCGAGCGGGCAACTCCGCAGATGGCCCCGGAGGTGACCCGGACGGTGACGCTCATGCTGGAGCTGGCGATGCTGCTGCGGCGCCGGCGGTTTGCCCGGGGCGCCCTGGAGCTGAGCCTGCCCGAGATCGAGATTGATCTGGGAGACAATGGCCAGGTAACCGGAGCTCATGTGGCCCTGAACGACCAGAGCCACCAGGTGATCGAAGAGTTCATGCTTGCGGCCAACGAGGCGGTCGCGGCGTACCTCACCGAGCACGGCGCCGCATTTCTGCGGCGGGTCCATCCCGATCCGGACCCTTTCAAGCTGGACAGCTTCGCCGAGTTCGCACGCAGCCTGGGTCTGAAGCTGGAGCTGCCCCAGAGCCGCTTCGAGCTCCAGCGGATTCTCGGCGAGACGGCGGGCAAGCCGGAGGAGTACGCCGTCCATTTCGGTCTCTTGCGGAGCCTGAAACAGGCGACCTACACTCCCGAGCCGGAGGGACACTACGCGCTGGCGAGTGAGGACTACTGCCACTTCACTTCACCCATTCGCCGCTATCCCGACCTCCAGGTGCACCGCCAGTTGACAGCGCTGCTGGCCGGCAAGAAACCGCGCGGCAAGATCGATGAGCTGTTCGTCCTGGGCGAGCACTGCACGCGGACCGAGCGGCGCGCGGAGGCCGCCGAGCGCGAGCTCATCCGCATCAAGCTGCTCACACACCTGGAAACGAGGATCGGCGAGGCGTTTCACGCCATCGTCGTCGGCGTGGAGGACTTCGGGCTCTTCTGCCGGCTCGTCGAGCTGCCCGTCGAGGGCCTGATCCATGTCACCAGCCTGGCCGGCGACTATTACTACCTTGAACCGGGGACCCATACGCTGGTCGGGCGCGGCTCGGGCCGGCGGCACAGGCTTGGCGACCGCATTCAGATTCGCGTCGCCCATGTGGACCTCGACCGGCGGGAACTCGACCTGGTGCTCGCCGATGCACCTTTGTCGCAGTGGCAAAGGCGAAAACCCGTTCCCAACGCCTCTGCCTCTGCCTCTGCCTCTGCCTCAGGGGCAGGCCGGGCAGCCGGCAAGCCCGGAAGTCCAGCGGCCAGGCCGGCCGCCAGCAGTCACCCCCGGGCATCGCTCAAGAGCGAATCGCGCAAGGGCGTTCTGAAGAAAGGCAAAAAACACAAGTCTCGGAAGCCGGGCAAGAAGGGAAAGCGTCTGAAATGAAGGTCGCCTCACGGGGCTCAATCGTGGGGCAGTTCCACCATGGTGCAGTCCGGTAGTTCCACCATCACGAACTGGTTTGCACCCTCACCCGCCTCGAACAGAAGATACCATTTCAAACAGGCATCACAGGTTGCCAGAAGTCGTCCGGGTTGGTTCTCGTCCGGCTGATGCAGGTTGAGTAACTGATCGCATGAAGGGCAACAAGGGACTGCTCCTTCCGACTCGAGGTGAAACCTCCGGGCAGTCACCTCCAGCGCCACTCTCGTCGGGCGGGTCGATCTGGGACGTGCGGGCTTCACCATCCCCTCCGAATTCGAGAAGGCTACCGCGTTGTTCTGGCTCACGCCGTAGTGGCAGCAGGCGTCAATCATCGGGCGCTTGCTTGCTTTATGAACTTTAATGACTCCGATGCGGCAATGCGATGGCAAACTCGATTAATTTTTCTTAAAGGCGGCACCATGTTGCCATCCGGAGCCACTTTGGCCGGAGCTCGAAGCGTCCTCCTGGTTTTCCCTGGAGGCGAAGCCGTCCTGGAACCGATCAAGAACGAAGCGGTCGGTTCTCATTGCCGATGATTGACCTTCCCAGTTCTCGGAGCAGTCGCGAGAATCCGGCGCGGGCGGCGATCTCGCCTGCCCGATATCTGGGATTGCCAGGTTCTTGGCGACAGCTCGCAGGGAGGTGCGCTGTGATCCGCTCGTACAGGCTGGGCGTCTGGCTCACGGTTTCCGGGCTCATCTGGCTTGCCGCACCATCAATGCATGCGCAAACGGTGCAGCGCGACACCCGGGTCACCGGCCCACGCGGCCGCACGATCGATCGCCAGGTCGACATCCAGCGCGGGCCGGGCGGCTATTCCCGCCAGCTTCAAATCCAGCGGCCGGGCGGCACGCTTGAGCGGAGCACGACGATCCAGCGCGGTTGGGGCGGTTTCCCCGGCGGCGGCTTCGGTTTCCGTCCCCTGCCTTTCTTCGCACCGCGTCCGATCAACTCCTGGGGATTCGGCATCGCCGCGGCACCGATCATCACCATCCCCTTTTTCGGTGGCGGGTTTGGCGGTGGTTACGCCGGGGGTGGGGTTGCTCCGGGTATGGTTCCCGGGGTCGCCGGGTACGCTCAGCCCGGCGCCATGGCAGGCGGCCAGCCGGCACCCGCCGGACAGCCCAACCCGCTTGACCCCGTGGTCCTGGCCGGCCAGAAGTTACAGAGCTTTCACGCCTCCAGCCGGCGCGATGGTGCACGCGAACTGGGCCAGCTTGGCGATCCTCGGGGCATTCCCCCGCTGATCCACGTCCTGAAGTACGATTCGTCCAGGGACGTGCGCGTCGCCGCGGCGACGTCTCTGGGAGAGCTGGGAGGCAACGAGTCCGAGGTCGTCCTCGAGCGCTGTATCATCTACGAGAAGAAGCAAGAGGTTCGCGACGCCGCGGCCGCGGCATTGCGGTCACTACGAGATCGGCGTGCCGCCCTCAGCCAGAATTCGCAGCCGGCTCAGTCGTGGGCTCGTTCGCGTGCCACGACCGACGGCAACGGTGCTCCGCAGGCGGAAGTTCCGCGCATTGCTCCAACGCTCCCGCCAGTGGATCCTCGCCCCTCGCCGTTCCAGTCGCAGGCCGGCGCACAGCAGCCGGCGCTCGATGCGCCGGCCATGGAGGCTCCCCCGGCGTCCGAGGGCGAGCGCGTGCCGCCACCGCCCCCGTCGCCCGTGCGGCCGGAATGAGGCGCCGACCTCACCGCAGCGGGTTGAACACCAGGCCTGTCAAGAGCTTGGGGTAGAAGTAGGTGCTCTTCGGCGGCATCGTCTCGAGGCCTGAGGCAATGGCCTCCACATGCTCCATTCGCGCCGGGGGCACCAGACAGGCAAGGTCGCAGCCACGCGCGGCAATGTCGTCCTGGACCTCGCGGAGCAGATGCACGTAGCGGATGGTCTGGCTCGCTGCCTCGGACGCGGCCGTTCCCCCGGTCCGCCCTCCCGCGACCAGGTGGTCGAGCGCCAGCACGTGCAGGATGCTCACACCGAGCGCCCGCCACTCGGCGCTGTGGCTCGAGGCCAGCCGGTCCATCGTGGCGTCGGACCGGAGCCTTGCCACGATCCACGTCTCGTCGGCCGCAGTGCCAAAACCCAGCAGCTCCTGCTCGCCTGAGCGTTCGATCACGTCCCAGGCGGCGTGGCAGGCCCCCGGTCCGGTTCCCATCGGTTCGATCTCGAACTCGGGGGCGAGCCGCCGGGCGAGTTCCTCGGACCGCAGGCCGGGCAGCCCGGCGACCAGGCGGTGCGTGGGCAAGATCCGCAGACCGGGATCGCTCATGCCCACCAGCATCATCATGCAGAAGTTCGCCGGATCTTCGCTTCCCTGGATCTGTCCGGTCTCGGCGAGCAGCTCCCGGTACCTGAGGCCGGTCTCGTAGCGGTGGTGTCCGTCCGCGATGAAGATGGCGCGTGCCCCCATGAGCCCGGCGACACCCGTATGCGTGGCCGGGTCCGTCACCAGCCAGAGACGGTTGACCACGCCCAGGTGGTCGATGGCTTCCAGCGGCGTCCGGTCGCGCAGGCCTGCCTCGACCGTGCGGATGACCTCATGGACTGGATCGGGGTAGAGCCCGAAGATGGGGCTCAGGTTGAAGCCCGTGGCCTGGTACAGCGCCAGCCGATCCGCCTTCGGCCCGGCCAGCGTCTGTTCGTGCGGGAAGATCTTACCCGCCCCGAATGGCTCCAGCCGCACCCGCGCCAGGAACCCTTTCCGGGTGAAGGTTGTCCCCTCGACGTCGAAGCTTTGCTCATACAGGTAGAGCGACGACTGATTGTCGGTCCGCAAGACACCCTGGCGCTGCCACGTCTTCAGGAAGCCCGCCGCGCGGGTATAGCGGTTCTCGGCGCCGGTGTCATCCGGCTCGCCACGGTTCAGCTCCAGCCGGATGGCGTTGTACGGGCTTGCGTGGTACAGCCGCTCCTGGAGCTGCGCATCGATGACGTCGTAAGGGGGGGCAACCACGCTGGCCAGCGCCCCCACCTGAGCCACGTCATAACGGACGCCGTGGAAGGGTCGGATGTCGGGCATGGATCGTTCCTTGCTGGGCAGTGGGCCGTGGGCAGTTTGTAGGGTGGGTCGAGCCGCAGGCGAGGCCCACCAGGGCGGCAGTCGGCCGTGGGCCGTGGGCAGTTTGTAGGGTGGGTCGAGCCGCAGGCGAGGCCCACCAGGGCGGCAGTCGGCAGTGGAGAGCATGGGGAGAACAGCCATTCTTGCCTGTCATGAGCAGGCTGCGGGCAGCGGGGCAATGCCCGCTGCCCGCTGGCGCGATGACTCAGGTACCCATTTCCCAGCTCTGGAGATACTTCTGCTGCTCGGTGGTGAGCTTGTCGAGCGAGATGCCCATCGTCTGGAGCTTGAGCGTGGCGACGTACTCGTCGACGGCCTTGGGCACCTGGTGCACCTTGTGCTCCAGCTTGCCCTTGTGCAGTACGGACCACTCGGTGGCCAGCGCCTGGGCGGCGAAGCTCATATCCATCACGCTGGCGGGGTGCCCGTGGGCCGCGGCGAGGTTGATCAGCCGTCCCTCGCCCAGGACATAAAGGCGGTGGCCGTTCTTGAGGATGTACTCATCGACGAACTCGCGAACGCCCTTGTTCACCTTCGCGGCCAGTCCGCCCAGCTCGTCCAGCGCCAGCTCGACGTTGAAGTGGCCGGAGTTGCAGATCATCGCGCCGTCTTTCATGGCCTGGAAGTGCTCGCCCCGGATCACGTGGATGTCACCTGTGACCGTGACGAAAATGTCGCCCAGTGGTGCGGCCTCGGCGATCGTCTTCACCTGGAAGCCGTCCATCGCGGCCTCGAGCGCGCGGATGGGGTCGACTTCCGTGATGATCACGTGCGAGCCCATGCCCCGGGCACGCAGGGCGACGCCTTTACCGCACCAGCCATAGCCGCAGACGACCATCTGCCGGCCGGCCAGCAGGGTGTCAGTCGCCCGGATGATGCCGTCAATCGTGCTCTGGCCCGTGCCGTAGCGGTTGTCGAAGAAGTGCTTCGTCTGGGCGTCGTTGACGGCGATCACCGGCAGCTTGAGCACGCCGTCCTTCTCCATGGCACGCAGCCGGATCACACCGGTCGTGGTCTCTTCCATGCTGGCCACCACGTTGGCAACGAGCGCCTTGCGGTCGGCGGGGCTGAGCCTGGACGCCCAGGACCGCACTTCCGGATGAACGTCGTCCAGCCGGTCCAGTGCGATGAAGATCATGGCACTGACCAGGTCGGCACCGTCGTCCATGGTGACGTTCGGCTGGTGCGCCAGCGCGGCCTTGATGTGCCGGTAATAACTGTGTTCGTCCTCGCCCTTGATGGCGAAGACGGGAATGGCGAAGTCCTGGACCAGGCTGGCGGCCACATCGTCCTGGGTCGAGAGCGGATTGGACGCGCACAGCAACAGGTCAGCGCCGCCTGCCTGGAGCGTCCGCGCCAGGTTGGCCGTCTCGGCCGTAACGTGCAGGCACGCCGACATCTTCATTCCGGCCAGCGGCTTCTCGGCCGCAAACCGCTCGCGAATGGCCCGCAAGACCGGCATGTCGCGCTCGGCCCACTCGATGCGCTGGCGGCCGACGCCGGCCAGCGCGAAATCCTTCACATCACCCATGGACGCCTGTGCAGTCGCAGTTGCCAAGTTGGGACTCCTCGTGAGAAGAAAAAAAGAACAGAACTCGGGACGTCACGGTCCTGACCGGGCCGTGCCGGGAGCGGCAGACCCCTCATCACCGTCTCGAGCTGGAATGAAGTAAATGCATGGTTTTGCGGCGTTCCCAGTCCATCCAGTCGAGGGGGCCGGGTTCGGCCGCGGGCAGCTTCGCGGAGTTCATCAGGGTTGACAGGGCCAGGCCGTATGCCCGCGCCTGGGTGGGCACGGCCGGTGCCAGCGCCCGCGCCAGTGCCTCGAACCGCGACCAGTCGGCCTCGGACATGGAAACCCGCACGGCCTTGCTCATCCAGAGCCTCCGGCAACAGCGGATGCAAGGGCCGGAGCCCGCGCTCCTGCTCCGGACGCCGCCTCCGACCTATCCGATCTCGCTCCATGAAGATTCTCTCCGTCGTCTCCAGGACCACCGCACCGGTTCGTGTCTCGACCTACGGTAGTACACACGTACGTACGTGTCAAGTGGGCCGAGAGACTTCGTGGCCCAGGCCAGACGCCGGCCCCTGCCAGTGTGGTCGCGGAGGGACATTGATCCTTGTAAGACGACGAGATCCAGAGGAGAATCCTGAGCTGTGGTCTGTTCGCCCGTCTCAGGTTCCAGGGAGCTGCCGCCATGATCACGCACCGGGCCTTGAGGAGTACCGCACTGATGTTCCTGTGCATTCCGATCCTGAACGCGCCGGAAACCGCGGCACTGGCCCAGGGAGCCGGGCCGGCCAGCCAGCCGGCCGGACCAGCCAGCGCGGAGGCCGTCGTCCGCCGGATGGCCGACTTTTACAAGCGGGCCCACTCCATCCTGGCCGACGTGGAGCAGGAGCAGAAGATCGCCGGGCAGTCCATCAAGACGACCACGAGCGTGGCCTTCGAGCGGCCGAACCGGTTCGCCGCGCGGTCGAAAGGGGCCATGCCAGGGTTCGATATCGTGAGCGATGGCAAGACGCTCTCCCTCTCCGTCGTTGGGATGAAAAAGTTCACTCAGGTGCCCGCGCCCGCGTCGCTCGAGGCGTTGCAGGAGGACCCGATCGCCCGGGCGGCCCTGCAATTCTCGCTCGTTCCGGACCTGTGCGCCGCGGATCCTTACACGAAGGTCATGGAAGGCGTGAAAACCGTCACGGACGCTGGCCTGGAACCGGTCGAAGGCGGCAAGGCGCACCACCTCAAGTTCACCCAGGATCAGTTTGACTGGGAGATGTGGGTGGCCGCGGAGGGCGACCCGGTCGTCCAGCGCGTGGTCCTGGATCTCACCAGGATGCTGGGGAATTCCCCGCTGGCCGCGCAGCTCAAGGGCAAGAAGTTCGAGATGGTCCAGTCCTTCAAGGGCTGGCGTTTCGACCAGGGCATCAACGAGCAGACGTTCGCGTTCCAGCCTCCACTGGGTAGCCTCAAGGTCAGGAGTCTCACGGAGGGACCGGGTGCCAATGCTCCGGAGCCGCCCTCGCCCTTGCTGTCCAAGCCGGCTCCGGACGTGACGCTGAAGCTGCTGGACGAGGGCGAGTTTCGCCTGAAGGACCACCGCAAGAGCGTCGTGATGCTCGATTTCTGGGCCACCTGGTGCGGGCCGTGCGTCATGGAGCTGCCCCTGCTCGTCGAGGTTGCCTCGGCGTACAAGGACAAGGGCGTGGTCTTCTGCGCGGTGAATCAGCAGGAGACGCCCGATGAGATCCGCAAGTTCCTGAAGGACAAGAAGCTGTCCATGAAAGTCGCTCTGGACACCGAGGGCGAGGTCGGCAAGGCCTACCACGCCGATGCCATCCCGCTCCTGGTACTGATTGACAAGGACGGCATCGTCCAGTCCGTGCACCTGGGCTACAACCCGTCGATCAAGGAGACCCTGGGCAAGGAGCTCGACGCGCTGCTGGCCGGAAAGAGCGTTGCCAGCCAGCGCCGTGATGTGAGCAAGGAGGCTCCCAAGACGGAAGGGCTGGAGCTGGCCTGGACCGCCAGTGAGCCTTTCGCGGGCGTGGCGACCGATCCGCAGGGGAAGACGATCTACGCCCTCATGCGGCAGGGCCGGTGTCAAGTGCTCGACGCGGCGGGCAAGACGATTCGGACGTTCCAGATCTCGGCCCGGGACCATGACCAGCTCCGACTCGCACGTTTCGCGGGGGACGTGCAGGCAGTGGTGTCGTTCCAGACCTGGCAAGGCGCCTTTCTTGTGTCCCGAAGCGATGGGACCAGGCTCTGGGAAGGGCCGAGCGGCCAGGGCATCGACGACGTCTGGACCGCCGACTTGAACAACGACGGTGTGGACGAGGTGATCGTCGGCTACAACGGCATGACCGGGCTTCATGTCTTCGCCGCCGACGGCAAGCGGCTCTGGAAGCGTGAAGACCTCGCCAACGTCTGGCACGTGACCGCCGGCGACCTGAGCGGTCAGGGCAAGCCGGATGTGATCTGCACCTCCGCCAGCGGCCAGGTGCATCTCTCCAACGCCCCGGACGGCAAGGCCGGAGAGACCCTGACCGCCGGGCTCTATGCCAACATGGTACGGATGGCGCCCGGTCGCTCGGGCCTCCCGCAGCGCGACGCTCTCGTGCTGGTGGTTGGCCGGGGAGCCTCGGACCAGGAAATGGCCGCGCTGGACGGCCAGGGCAAGCGCGTCTGGAAGCTCACGCTTCCGGCCGATGCAACGCACTGCGACTCGCTTGCGGTCTCGCCGACGGGTCATCTGGCGGCAGCCGGAATGCGCGGGGGCAGGGTCTGCGTGGTGGACTCGGTACACGGCCGGATCGTGGGCCAGGTGGCCGGCCAGGGGATGACCCCCAGGGTCGCCTGGGCCGTGCCCGAAACGGCCGGCAGCCCGCTGGTCCTGGTGGCGACCGGCGGCGAGATCAATGCCTTTCGCATCAAGCCCGCCGCTGGCAGCTCGGAGACGAGCCGACCCTGAATGATCCCCGTTTGCGCCGGCCCGGAGTCTCCCCCAGGGCTTTTGACCGCGCGGCGCGACACCGGTTAAAATCAGGAATGGACTATCGCAGACCGTGAGAACCACCTTCTTCCAGTGAGGACTGCGCCACGTGGTGCCTGCCAAGGACTTCAAGCGCCGGATGGTCGTGGAGATCGACGGCGCCCCCCACATGATCGAGCACATCCAGGTTCAGACGCCTTCGGCCCGGGGTGCTGCCACGCTGTACAAGATCAAGGCGCGAAACCTCAAGACCAAGGCGCGAGTCGAGAAGGCCTACAGGGGAACCGACAGCCTGAGCGAATCCAGCTTCGAGCGCAGGCCCGTGTCGTACCTGTATCGCGATGCCGACGAGTTCCACTTCATGGACGCGGAGGATTACGCGCAGTTCTCATTCACCGCCGATGACCTGCGCGACCAGATCCCCTTCATGACCGAGAACATGGAGGGGGTTCAGGCCCTGGTCGTGGACGATGAGGTCATTGCGATCGAGCTGCCCGACACCGTGGAGCTGCCGATTGTCGAGTCCGCCCCGGGTGTGCGGGGCAATTCGGCGACCGGCCGTACCAAGCCCGCCACGCTTTCCACGGGCCTGGTCGTGCAGGTCCCCGAGCATCTCGACCAGGGGACCGTGGTCCGGGTGGACACGCGCACGGGCGAGTACCTGGGCCGGGCGACCTGAGCCCCGCTTCCGCGGCCGGCCGGCTGAAGCGTCCGTGGCCCGTTCCCGCACCTGCCAGCCTCAACGCTTCAAAAGCTTGTACTCGAGCAGGGCCTGGTTCCAGAACTTCCAGGTTCCGCTCTCTTTGCGGAACGCGATCAGCAGATCGGTCTCGTTGTCCTTGACCGCCGAGGGAGGCGTCTGGGTGGTGCGCTGGACCGCGCGGGCGAAGGCGAAGTCGCCGTCGCTGGCCAGATACGTGAAAGACACCAGCTCGTACCGGACTCCCTTGTACTTGCCGAAGACCTGGGTCAACTGCCTCCGGGTCGTCTGGTAGAGCGGCGAGTTCGAGTGGATCGTTTTCATCGTGGCGGCGAGATCCTCGGCCGCCGTCGCCTTGATGTTTGCAAGCATGGCCTCTTTCAGCTCGCTTTCCACGGTCTGCGGTTCCGCGCCGCGGGACGTTTCCTGGGCCCGGGCCGAGGCCAGGAAAGCCATCATCGAGCACGCGGCGATCTCCAGAATCAAGCAGCGAGGGCTCATCGCGGTCTCCTCCCCTGGCCGGCGGGCGTTGCGGAAAAAGGACTCCATCCGGTAAGCCGGTGCGAGATCTCCCCTGGTTTACCCGACGGTCCTCGCGTAAACTATAACAAGGTTGATCGACCAGATATCGGGCAAACCGGATCGTCGGCCGCCAGGGGGTTCACCATGAGACGCTCTGCAACATCTCTCGCCGTGCTCGCCGGAATCGTCGGTCTCTGGACGGCCCCGGTGTTCGCGCAACACCACGGCGCCGCGGCCGGAGCGATCGCCAATCCGTTCACCCAGGCGGGCATGTACAACAATGCACGCGGGATGACCTTCAACAACGGCTACAACCAGGCCGGCATGTATAACAATACTCCCGGGCTATACTATAATAATCCATACAACCAGTTTGGCATGTACAATAACGCACCCGGCATGTTTTACAACAACCCCTACAATCTGTACGGCCTTTACAACAACTCCCCGGCCCTGCGCTTCAACAACCCGTACACTCAGCCCGGTCTCTACAACAATACTCCGGGGCTCCGCTACAACAACGGTTACAACCAGGCGGGGATGTACAACAACTCGGCTGCGCTTCATTTCAACAATGGCTACAATCAGGCCGGGATGTATAACGGGTCCGTGAACACGAACCACACAGTCAACAGCTTGAACAGTACGTTCAACAACTATAACAACTTCTCGGTGGGCGGGGTCGCGACGGGGTCGACTGCGGGGTTCGCAACAGGCACGCTGGGAGCCACCGCGGGGACCTTTGGTCTGGGCGCGGTGTCCGGGGGTGGCGGCAGCCTGGGTGCGGCCGCCGGGCTCCTGGGTTCGAGCACGGCCGGGGCCGCCACGTTGAACGCGCTGCCGCGGGGCATCGGTGCCGGCAACCAGGGCCGCGCGGCTGCCGGCCTGGGGTCGCAAGCGCATCGCCGGGGCGCATCGGGCCGCGGTCACTGAGGCACATCGGGCCAGTCAGACTTGCCGCACAGACAAGCCGGTCCAGCGATTTCTCTCCCTTTCTGAGTGTGAGTTCGGTGAACCCTTCTTGCGGCCCATGCCACGATCTCGGCATGGCCGAATGGGGGTGAACCATACCCAGAGCCCTGCTCGGACAAGCGAGCCGGCTGTAGTTGCGGCACGTCATCGCGCGTTGGGAAGCAAAGTGGTCTGTCCGTCCGGGCGTTCTGCGAGGCCGAGAGCCTCAACTCGATAACGTTCTACCTGCCGAACCTGTGGCGCAGGGAACTGGGGCGACGAGACCGGCCCCAGCCCTCGTTCCTCGCGCTGCATGTCCTCGCCGAGACCCTCGCCGTCGTCGAGTTGCTCAAGCGAGAAGGTCTGCGATGCTGAGCCCGCCACCGGCCGGCCGCAACTGGCTCTCGACCCGACCGGCGAATCTCCGCAAATCGTCCGACGGCCTGGCGGACGCGTCCCAGGGACCGACCCAGGCGGGCGGATTGTGGGGCAATCCCCCGCTGGCGAGCCTGGCTGTCCACTCGACTGGTTCTCGCCGGATTGTCACGTTCGGCGACGGGCTCCACTCCGTTGCCGCTGGGCGGCCTGCCGGGCCGGCCCCAGGGAGGCGGCGGAGGTGGACGCCGCGTTGGAGGGGCACGGCGAGGGGAGGGGTGATTCGGTCGGATCGGGACCGGTTTCCCTGCGTCATCGAGAACGGGAGCCGCCCTCTCAACTTCCGTCCCAGGATTCGTCGCATCGGGTCGGGAGAAACGACGTTCAGCCCGGGGAGATTTCCGCCGCCAGGATGGAGATGTCGTCATGAGGGGTCCCGGTCCCGTGCCACCGCGCGATCTCCTCCAGGAGGGTCGCCACTCCCTCCGGGAGCGGTTCGGACCGCCCGCGGCCGATCACCTCCAGGAGCCGGGCGTCTCCGAACGGCTTGCCGGCGGGGTCCAGCGCCTCGGGGACGCCATCGGAGTAGAGGTACAGGCGGTCTCCCGCCCCCAGGCGGACTGACCGTTCCTCGTAAGCGTCGTCGGCAAGGCCGATAGGGGATCCCCGGCTCTCGAGGATCACCGGATCGGCGTCGGAGGGCAGGTGCACCGGGCCGGGGTGACCGGCGGAGGCGTAGCGAAACTCCCCGGCCTCGATGTCCAGGATCCCGTAGATCATCGTCGCGAACTGCTCGGTCGCCGGGTCGAACGGGAAGAGCCGGTTCAGGCGGGCGGCGACCTCGGCCGGCGGCGTGATCTCCGACCGTCCCCGCGGGTCCCCGTCCCGGATCAGGATCGAGGAAGGGTCCGACGGTGGCGAGAGGAGACGGCCGAGCGTCACCGACAGCAGGGCCGACGCGACGCCATGGCCGCTGACGTCCAGGATGTAAAGTCCGACCTTGCCGTCGCCCAGTGCGATGACGTTGAGGCCATCGCCGGCCAGTTCGTCGCAGGGACTGAAGGCCCAGGCGAAGCCCGCGCCCGGGACGCGAGGTGCCTCGCGGGGCAGGAACGTCTCCTGGATCCTCGCCGCCGCCCTCAGGTCGCGGGACATACGGCCGTTGGCCTTCGTCAGTTGCGCGTTGGCCTCCTCCAGTTCGGTCTGGAGGCGGCGGAGCTTCAGGTGGGCCTCGACGCGGGCGTGCAATTCTTCCATCTGGAAGGGCTTGGTGAGGTAATCCACCCCGCCGATGGCGAAGGCCTTCACCTTGTCGAGGTGCTCGGTGAGGGCGCTGATGAAGATGACGGGAATCCCTCTCAGGAGGTTGTCGGACTTGAGCTGTTCGCAGACCTCGTAGCCGTTCATCTCCGGCATATTGATGTCCAGCAGGATCAGGTCCGGAGGATCGCGCCGCGCCGCGCAGCGCCAGCTTGCCGCCGGGGACCGGGCGGACCTTGTGCCCGCGTTCCTTGAGCATGCCGGCCAGCACCTGGAGATTGGCGGGGGTGTCGTCCACCACCAGGATGCTGGCGGGTTGCTCGGCGGGACTTCGCGGCAAAACCGGATTCAATGGAGGCTCCCTGCACTGAAGGGATCAAGGCATTTCTGATGAAGGAAGCCCTCGGCCGAGTGCCGCGGATCCCGGGCAATGCTGGGATCGCGGGCTTCGGGCTTCCTCATGTCAATTGAGTGGCTTCGTTAGGCCGCCGACATTCGCCCTGGTAGGCAGCGAAAACCGGAACGCCGATCCAACCCCTCCGTTGCTCTCGACCGTCACCCGCCCGCCGTGTGCCTCCGTGAACGTCTTCACGATGGCGAGACCCAGGCCCGTTCCGCCCGCACTCTTCGGGTCGGTTTCTCCCTTGTCGAAGACCTTGTCGAGGAGGTTTTCGGGGATTCCCGAGCCGTTGTCGCTGACCCAGCACTCGACGGCATCTTTCTCGTCAAGTTCCCGTGCCCCGATGAGGATCTGTCCGCGTGGAGTGTACTTGATCGCGTTGGCGATCAAATTCTGGAAGACCCGCCTCAACAAGCTGGCGTCCGCGTAGACGACCAGGTCGTCGGGCACCTCGTTGATCAGGTGAGTGCTGGCGGTCCCTGCCACCGGATGGAGGTCGTGAATGAGGGCCTCGACGAGGGGCCACAGATCAAACTCGCGTCGTTCCAGTTTGAGCCCGAGTTCCGTTTGCAGATTCGTGTTTTCCTCGAGCACCTTGCCGACCAACGATTCGATCTGCTGCACGTTGCGACGCAAAGCCTTCAACATCCGGGCCGTTTCAGCGCTGTTGGCCCGCTCCGGGAGTGACAATTCAAGGACTCTCCCGGCCAGGGAAATGGCATTCAAGGGAGTTCGGAGATCGTGTGCCACGAAGGCGAGATACTCGGCCCGACGCTGCTGCACCTCGAGCGCGCGTTGAGTGGCAAACGTCTGCAACGCCACGCCGATCGCATGGTCGAAGACCAGGTTGAGGATATGGAAAGGCTTGCCTTGCAGGTTCAAGCCATTCTCGTCGGCAAGGTCGTGAATGCAGCCGCGAAGAATGTTGTACTCCGCCACGACCTCCTCGATATCGAAGGCGTCCTGGACACGCTGAAGGCCATGCGCGGGAGAGCTGGCTTTGCTGAGTGCTTCGGGGATCGTCTGGCCGGAGTGCGATCGGAGTGCCGATGCCAGTTCGTCGAGCAGTCCAGGGATATGATCGTTGAGCGTCGGGACGTCAAGCAGCCGCGCGGACGGAAGTTGCCGCACCTGCTCTCGCCACCCCGATAGCAAGGCGTCGCGTTCCTGCTTGACGAGATCTGCCAGTTTGTCCAGTTCGTCGATGGTCATCTTGCCTCCCGCTTCGCGCCGGATTCGGATGTCTCTCCTGGCTGAGGCGATGCCTGGCGGATCGGATTCTCAGGAGTCATGGACGGCTCCCGCGCTGAAGAGACCGAGAAGTTTCTCATACTGGAAGCTCTCGGCCAGGCGCCGCAGCCCCCGAGCGATGCGGGGATCACGGGCTTCGACGCCCTGGATCCTTGCCAGCAGCTCATCCAGGTCCGCCGTGAAGACGGCTTCACGCATCGGCTCGATGACATCTTGCGGCAGGTCCGCCAGGGACCCGGGTGTAAGCTCTGCCGCTTCCTCCTCTGCCCCGGCTTCGGGATACTCGGCGTAGAGGTATTCTAGGCCCAGGTGGGTGTGAATCTTCTGGAACAGCTCGGCGTCCCTGAAGGGCTTGCCAATGAAATCGTCGGCGCCGATTTCCATCAGCTCCTGTCGGTTGTCTTCCATCGCGCTGGCCGTCACGGCGATGATCCTGGTGCCGCCGCCGCCGGCCATGGCCCGGATCCGGCGAATTGCCTCATGCCCGTCCATCACCGGCATGCGGAAATCCATCAGGACCAGATGGGGCCGCCACTGCTCGAACTCCTGGACGGCTTCCGCACCGTTGGTCGCCAGCCGGACCTCGAAACCGACGGGTGACAGAAGCTGTGCCAGGAGTTGGCGGTTGTCCTCGATGTCGTCGGCGATCAGCACCCGGCACGCCGGCTGCCCGGGACGGAGCCTCAGGACGTGCCGGGGGTTGTCCTTCGCCGGGACCGCCTGGGCTTCGCCCTCCGTCAATGGCATGTGAACGACGAAGACACTGCCCCTACCGACCTGGCTGCTCAGCGTGATATCGCCCCCCATCAGGCGGACGAACTCCCGGCTGATGGCCAGGCCCAGCCCCGTGCCGGTCCCCATCTGTTGCCCGGTCTTGGTCTGCTCGAAATGGCGAAACAGCTTGTCCTGTTCGTCCGGCGAAATGCCCGCGCCGGTGTCCTCGACTTCGACCCGGAGGTAGGGTCCCGTCGTGCCCTTGCGGTCCGCGTGCACGCGCACGGCGATGCCGCCTTGCTCGGTGAACTTGACGGCATTGCCAATGACGTTGATGAAGACCTGGCGCAGCTTATTGATATCAGTCACGATGAATTGCGGAACGTCGCCTATCGTCTCCACCGAGAATGACAACCTCTTCTCATCCGTGCGGACGCGGAACATCATCTCCAGGTCCTCGAGCAGGGCGGGCAGATCGAAAGTCGAGGGGTTCAGGGTCGTGCGTCCCGCCTCGATCTTCGACATCTCCAGGATGTCGTTGATCAGCGCCAGGAGGTGCTCGCCGCTCCTGTTGATGGTCGCGAGGTACTGGCATTGTTGAGGGGTGACGTCCAGGCCGCGGAGCATCAGCTGGGAGAACCCGAGGATGGCGTTCATGGGGGTGCGGATCTCGTGCGACATGTTGGCCAGGAAGACGCTCTTGGCGCGGTTGGCCTGCTGCAATGATTGCTCGTAACGCTTGCGCTCCGTGACGTCGCGGGCGGCTGCGAAGACCCCCTGTAGCTTCCGGTCGCGGTCGTGGAAGGTGGTCGCGTTGTAGGACACCACGGTCTGCTTGCCGTCCCGTGCGCGCGCGGTGAGCTCGTAATCGGTGACCTTGCCCTCGCCCAGCACCAGCTTGATGCCCGCTTCGGCGCGCTCCGGGTCTGTGAAGTAGCCCTTGAACGGCGCGCCGATCAGCTCGTCGCGCGTGCACCCGGTGAGCGCCTCCATCTGCTTGTTCACGTCGGTGATGATGCCGCGCGGGTCGGTGGTGATCAGCGCATCGATATTGGATTCGATGAGCGACCTCGTGTAGAACTGTTGATCGCGGACGCGTTGATCGAGCGCCATCCGCTCGGCTTCCACCTGCTTGCGTGCGGTATTGTCGGTGCCGATCAACAGATATCCGATGATTTTCCCCTGTGCGTCGCGCAGCGCCGTGACCGAGACGATGGCCGGGAATCTGCTGCCGTCCTTGCGGATGTAGGTCAGCTCGTAGATGTCCTCGATCCCACGCGAAGCCTTGAAGACCAGGGCTTCGAATCCTGGGGTGATCATCGTGCCGAGCTCGGTGCTCAGGGCTTTGGCGCGCGCGATCACCTCCTGCGGGTCTGAAATGTCGGCTGGGGTATTTTTATTCATCACGTCGGCGGCCGCATAACCGAGCATGCGCTCGGCTCCGACGTTGAAGATCTGGATGACGCCCCTCTCGTCTGTGGCGATGCTCGAAAAGTTGGCGCTGTTGAAGATGGCGCTCTGCAACGCTCCGGCTTCGAGCAGCGCCTCTTCGGCCCGCTTACGCGCGGTGACGTCTTCCATGGCCAGGACGAGCAGCTCGCCGTGGTGGCCCGCCTTGAGCTTGCGGGCATTGAGCAGCATCACCCGTCGACCGATGGCCGGGAAGGTGTGTTCAAGCTCGAAGTCGTCGAAGACGGAGCTTTTCGGGACGATGTCTTCAAGCAGGGTCCGGAGGTCGGGGATGTCCCACTGGCCGTTACCGAGTTCGTAGATCAGGCGGCCCTCGGTCTCGGCGGTCGTGACGTGGAACGTCTGGTAGAACGCGCGGTTGGCCGACCGGACGCGGAGCGTGGCGTCCAGGATCAGCAGGGGCTCGCGCACCGTATCCACGATGTTCTGGGCGTAATCCTGAATGTCCTCGACCTGCGGCCCTGGCGTCACCGAAGCCCTCCTTCGGCCTCCAACGTCCTGCGTGGGTGTCAACCGGCCGGAGGAAACGCCTCAGGCCCGGATTCCCAGACGTTCGAGGTGGCCTGCGCCTCCCCGTGGCTCGGCGGCCCTTCCGTTCCTACCCGATCTTACAGCGAATCGGTGGACCGTGCGCGGTCCGGAGTCACCCGGGGGCCTCACGACGGTCCCAGTCGCACCCTCAATTCGCCTGCCTTCGAGTCGTCGGAAGGCATCATCCCCCGCCTGGAGTCGCACCGCATCGTCTCTGGATGGTGGCAGAGATGGCCCGGACGTCCGATGATTGGAGCATGACGAGGAAGTGCCCGAGCCCGACGGAGCTTCGTATGACCGACCGCCCCCGCCCGCGATTGTCATTGAGCCTCAACGGCTTATCCGCGAGCCAGCTCGCCGTCCAGACCTGGAAGCGGATGGAGGGGCACGACTCCATGATCTGGGCGGCCGCCATCGCCTTCTACGCGCTATTCGCTACCGTCCCCTTGCTGGCCCTCTTCCTGGTCGCTACAGTCCTGCACCTGCCCGACCTTTCCGGAGCCGGCGTGCAGAGCTCCGGCCTCGGCGACCTGACGGTCGACCAGCTCGACGCAACACTGAAGTCCCTCTTCCCGCGCGAGGCTTACGTGCTGATCAGGGACCAGATCGTGCGGATCCAGTCCGAGCCCCCGGTGGGGCTGATCTCCGTGGCCGTGGCGGTCGCGCTCTGGGTGGTCTCGAGCCTGTCGCTGACGGTCATCGCCGCCCTGAACCGTACCTTCGGGGTCGCGGAGAACCGCAGGTTCGTGAGGCTTCGCCTCACGGCCCTGGCCCTCACGCTGACCCTGTCGGCCGTCCTGCTCGGATCCCTCGTGGCCATCGTCGCCTGGCCGCAGATCCTGCGGATGCTCGGCCTCCACCCGAACAGCCCCGCGGCCTGGATGGCGACGGTCATCCGTTGGTTTGCTGTCTTCCTCACGGTGCTCCCTAGCCTCGCCCTGACCTTCAACGTCGGCCCCGCGGCACGGCAACGCTGGGTCTGGATCACGCCGGGGACCCTGGCGGGGTCGGTCGCGTTCCTGGCCTTCAGCTTCCTGTTCCGTGTCTACGTCCAGTATTACGGCAGCTACGACACGGCGTAAGGCTCGCTGGGGGGGATCATGGTCCTGTTGTTCTGGTACTGGGTCGTGGGCATGGTGCTCCTGGGCGCCGCCGAGATGGACCGGGCTGTCGAGGCCGGCCCTGGGCCGGGCGAGTCGCGCGGCCAGCGCTATGACTCGAACCTTCCCCCCGACCTCCAGGCGACGGCACCGGAAGTGAGCACGTAACCAGCCGCCGGCCTCTCCCACCGGGCGACGCCACCGCCGTGCCGTGGGACCCGACAGGAGGGGGTAGACCCTCCGACCTCCCGTCGGCATCGCGGCGCGTGCCCTCCTATCGTTTCATCAAGAGCAAGACACCCGCGGCGATGGCCAGGACGGCCAGCACATCGCCGCTGTGGGCGAAACTGATCTTGAGGAACGAGACCGTCAGAAGGCCGAAGGCAATCAGCCATACGGCCAGCAAGAGCATTCCGATTTCCTTGGGATTTCTCATCACAGCTCCGAATCTCCGTGTCGTTCCGCGCCGTGCGCCTCCGGACACGAGATACCTACGGGATTGCGACCTACGCGTTGACACCCGCGCTGGGCCCCCGAAACCGCCTGGCCAGTGGTCCAGCCTCCTCAACCTCAATACCGTTGAAATCGCGGTAGTTGAGTGCAGGCAGAGGTCTGTTCCTCGTTGCCACGCAGACCGTGGGAACAGGTTTGTCGCAAACCTCTTGCCCCCTTTTCGTTGACGCCATTTCAACGGTATTGGGATTAGACCCTGGGGGCGAGTGCCGCGTCGAGAACAGCCTTCGCCGGACGGTCACCTTTCTGCCGGGACCGCGGGAAGCACGCGTGCTGGCTGAAATGCGTTTCTTCCCTTTCCGGCTCTGACCTCTCCGGAGCCATACCCGGACAGGCTTCCCCTGCTTGCCTGCCGTCTTGCCGCTGGCCCCGGCAAACCGGCGGGGATCGACGACGGCTCTTGGCAAGCCAGATCGCTTAAGACATACTAGTTTCCTTTCAGAAGGGCGGTCGCTTCGGATCGCCCGGCGCTGCCACGTCTAAGGGCGCTTGGCTCGGGACACACCGGTGGTGTCTGGTTCCTCAAGGCCGCGATCCGACGGGGGTGAGACCTTGGAAGGTCAATCGCAACTGGTTGAGAAGCTTCGTGAGCTGGCCCGCAACCTGTGGTGGGTCTGGCAGCCCAACGTGATTGCTCTCTTTCGCGAGCTGGACCCCGCGCTCTGGCGCAAGGTGGACCACAACCCGGTCGAGTTCCTGAAGCGGCTTCCCGGAGAGCAGCTCGAGCGCCGGGCCGCCGAGATGGCTCTGGACTCGCGAATCGACTACGCCTTCCGGCGGCTTTCCGAGTATCTCAAGGACACTGACTCCTGGGGCGCGGTGCACGCGTCGATCTTGCGGTCGCGGCCGGTGGCCTACTTCTCGGCCGAGTTCGGCCTCCACGAGAGCTTGCCGATTTACTCAGGCGGCCTGGGCGTGCTGGCCGGCGATCACCTGAAGAGCGCCAGCGACCTGGGCATCCCGCTCATCGGCGTCGGGCTGCTCTACGCCCAGGGGTATTTTCGCCAGTCGCTTGATGCTGACGGCTGGCAGCAGGAGTCCTACCTCAACACCGACATGGACCTGCTACCCATCGAGAGCCTCGTGGGCGCCGATGGCCAGCCGCTGAAGATCTCGATTGTCACGGCGACCGGTGAGCTCTGCGCCAGGATCTGGCGGGTTGAGGTCGGCCGCACGACGCTGCTCTTGCTTGATGCGAACGTCCCGGAGAACAGCGAGTCCGACCGCGCCCTCACTGCCCGGCTCTACGGCGGCGACGCGCGGGTGCGGATCCGGCAGGAGCTGCTCCTTGGCGTGGGCGGCGTCCGCGCCCTGAGGGCACTGAAGATCAATCCCTCGGTGCTGCATCTGAACGAGGGCCATAGCGCCTTCGCCACGCTGGAAATGATCCGCGAGGTGATGGAAGCGAGCGGCCTGCCGTTTGGCGAGGTGATGCGCGACATCGCCGGCATGACCGTGTTCACGACCCATACACCGGTGGCCGCCGGGCACGACCGGTTTCCGGCCGGGCTGGTCGAGGAGCACCTCGGCAAGATTCGCGAGGCCCTCCACCTTTCCTACGAAGACTTCATGGGCCTGGGCCGGCTGAACCCGGGTGATCCCAACGAGCCTTACTGCATGACCGTGCTGGCGCTCAAGCTCTCGCGCTACGCCAACGGCGTCAGCGCCTTGCACGGAGTCGTCTCCCGGAGGATGTGGCAGCCGCTTTTCCCCAGCGTCACCGAGGAGAACGTACCGATTGGGCATATCACCAACGGAGTGCACATGCAGACCTGGGTGGCGCCCAGATGTCGCTCTTGTTCGACCGCCATCTTGGAGTCAACTGGCCGCGCGACCAGCGGCTGCCGGAGACCTGGGAAGGCATCGAGACCGTCGACGACGCCGAGCTCTGGGAAACGCAGCAGGTGCTCAAGGCGCGGCTCATCAACTT
Source organism: uncultured Planctomycetaceae bacterium (assembly GCA_963833985.1). Taxonomy (GTDB): domain Bacteria; phylum Planctomycetota; class Planctomycetia; order Isosphaerales; family Isosphaeraceae; genus Aquisphaera. Next base: position 553,132 of record CAWIAD010000001.1, on the reverse strand, counting down.
CGTACGCAACCGGCTGGTCGTCCAGGCCAGGCGCCGCAACGAGCCGGACGCAGCCGTTCAGAAGGCGATGGAAGCCCTCGACCTGAGCGCCCTGACCATCGGCTTCGCCCGGCGGTTCGCCACGTACAAGCGGGCCGGGCTGATCCTTCAGGATGTTGAGCGGCTGGCGGACCTGATCCAGTCCACCGATCGGCCAATGCAGATCATCTTCGCGGGCAAGGCACACCCGGAGGATCGGATGGGCAAGGAGCTGATCCAGGGCATCGTGCGCATGACGCGGCAGCCGCAGTTCTTCAACCGGGTCGTCTTCGTCGAAGACTACGACATGAACGTGGGGCGTTCGCTGGTCCAGGGGGTGGACGTCTGGTTGAACAATCCGCGCCGGCCGCAGGAGGCGAGCGGGACCTCGGGCGAGAAGGCCGTTCTGAACGGCACCCTGAACTTCTCCGTGCTCGACGGCTGGTGGGCGGAAGCCTATGATGGAACCAATGGGTTCGCCATTGGCAGAGGGCTGACCCATGCCGTCCCTTCCATCCAGGACGAGCGTGACCACCGCTTGTTGCTGGAGACGCTGACCAGCGAGGTCGTGCCGCTCTACTACCGTCGCGACGCCTCCGGCTTGCCGCGGGAGTGGATCGCCAGGCAAAAGAATGCCTTCCGCACGCTGGCATGGCGGTTCAATGCCGATCGCATGGTCATGGATTACGTTCGTCACAGTTACCTCCCGGCGGCGGGAGGCCTTTCCTGCGCAATGCCCCGGGGCTGATCTTCCGCCATGAGCCAGGAATTGATCGGCGAAAAGCTTGGCTCCTTCCGCCTCGAGGAAATCCTGGGCTCAGGCGCGATGGGCGTCGTCTTTCGCGCCACCCAGGAGACGACGGGCCGGCCCGCGGCCGTGAAGATCGTCCACAACGAGCTGTCCCAGAAGGGAAAGGTCTTCGAGCGCTTCGAGCGCGAAGCGGAGATCCTCAAGCAGTTCCGGCACCCCAACATCGTGCGCTGGCTGGCCTGGGGCCGCTACAAGGGAACCTCGTACTTTGCCATGGAGTACGTCGAGGGCGTCACCCTCGAGCGCCTGCTCCAGGACCGCGGCGAACTCCCCTGGCGCGAGGTCGTCGAGCTGTCCATCCAGCTCTGCGAGGCCCTCACGTACGCCCATGAAAAGAACGTCATCCACCGCGACCTGAAGCCGTCGAACCTGATGATCACCGCGGAGGGGAAGCTCAAGCTCACCGACTTCGGCATCGCCAAGGACCTGGCTCGAACCACGCAGCTCACGGCCCCCGGACGCACTCTCGGCACGGCGGCGTACATGGCCCCTGAGCAGATCCGCGGCACCCCCGCGATTAGCCACAAGACCGACCTCTACGCGCTGGGCGTGCTCATGTACCAGATGCTCACGGGCAAGCCCCCGTTCGACGGCGCCTCGGCCGTGGTGCTCATGCACTGCCACCTCAACGAGGCTCCACCCCCGCCCGGAGACAAGGTGGCCGATCTGCCCAGGGCCGTCAATGAGCTGGTCGTCAAGCTGATGGCCAAGGCGCCTGCCGACCGTCCCTGGGACGCCCTCGCCGTGCTGGCAACGCTCAACGATCTGCGCGACAGGGCATCGCGCGGCGAGGCGATTCCCATGGTCTGGCCGGAGCCGGGCTCTCCCGCGGCCAACCCGCCCCGGGCGCCTGGCGTCGAGACGAATCCGTCCACGCGGACCCGCAAGAAGGGCCGCAAGACCGGCGGCCTGGCCGGCATCACCTCCGGCTTCGCCACCCGCGGAGACGACAGCGGCGGATCTTCGTGGCTGAACCGGGCAACTCTGGAAACTCTGGGACTGATCGCCACGCTGGTCGCCATTGTCGGGTTCATCGGCTACTGGATCTGGCCGCCAAGTGCATCGTACCTGTACCACCAGGCCGAGACGCTCATGGCCTCCACGCACCCCTCCGACTGGCTCAGGGCGCAGGAGGAGTACCTTGACCTCCTGGACCAGAAGCACCCCGGCCACCCTTACGCCGCACAGCTTCAAGAATCGGCGCGACCGGATCCTGCTCGACGAGGCCGAACGCCGTGCCAGGAACCTGAGCAGCCCGGTGAAGACTTCGTTCTCCGAGCCGCACACCGACCCCGAGCGGCAATACGTCTCCTTCGACACGCTGGCATCCCGGGCGAGCGCCGATGGCAATGACGCCCAGGCCGCGGCTTACTGGAGAGAGATGGAACGGCTGATCCGCCCCGACGAGCCAGAAGCGCGGAAATGGCATCTCCTGGCGGCGCGGCGGGCCAAGGAGATCGAGTCGCGCATCCAGGAACGGCGTGCGTTCGTGACGGACCAGCTCGCCCGGGCCCAGACAGCCATGCAGGCTGGACGGCCCAATGAGTCGGTCGCCATCCTGGCCATGCTGAAGGAGAAGTACGGCCATTACACGGACCTGGCCGACCTGCTTGGCGGATCCTTCGAGCCGCCCGCCCCTGCCAACTTCACTCCCGCGCCCGCGGCCGTCCCGCCGCCGGGCGGGCCGCCCGCATCCGGGTCACCGCTTCCCGCCCCCACGGCGCCCGGGCAAACCGCCGCTCACGCCGGAACCCCCGGCCTGTAGCTCGCAACCAGGCCGGCCCCGGCGACGCAAAATAAACCGATGCCGCCAGCGAATGACCTGGATAACCCCGGTCGGATGGCCCGAGGAGGGAATGATGGCGTGCTCGATTTCATCGCGGACATGGGGTGGAGGCGAACCCAGGCGCTGTCCCGTCTGTTCCACCTGCTCCTGGGTTGAGCCGTCCCTGGTCCTGGGCGATGCACCCTGCCCCGCCTGCGGACACCTGCTCTGGCCATGGCACCGGCACCGCAGGCGCAGGCTGGGCGCTTTAGCGTCCGGAGGCCGCCCGGCGGGTGCCAGCGGCCTGCATCGAGCCGTCGGCAGGGCCCTCCGAGGCGTGCGCCGGGCAGTCGCCGCCGTGGCCTCCGCACCACGGCGACAGGTCCGGAAATCTCCCCCCGCCAGGCCCTCGATGGGTGTCTGGGATTCCTGGCTCGACGCCTGAGGTTCGCATGACCAGCACGGCGAACGCCGTCCGTCGGACGGCTATGCCGGCGCCGGGCCAGCGGTTGCTGCACTTCCGGACTGACGATCAGGGCAGGTTGATCTTCACCGGCGTTTTCTTGCCCGTCTTGACGTCGAGAATGCTCAGAGTGAATGAGCTGCCCGCGGTCCTGAGCGCCTCGTCCAGGAGATCGGGGGCGAAGATGACCTTGTCGTTGAGCCTCACGATGGCGTCCCCGGGCTCGATGCCCGCCTTCGCCGCGGGGCTGCCGGGCAACACCTGCACCACCTTCACCACCGGCAAGAGGTCCGCGGTCCCCGCCTCAGCCACGATTCCGAGGGCGCGGGCCGAAGTCACCCCTGCGCCGGGAACGGCAGCCGGGGCCGGGGTCGGCGCCGGTGCGGGTGTGGGCGTGGAAGGGTTTTCCGCCGGAGCGCCCGTCTCCCGGGCCGCCGCCCCTGCTCCCTCGAGGTGCACCTGAACCGGAACCTCCCTGCGCGTCCGGGGATCGAAGACCTTGAGTGCCAGCACCGGGCCGCTCTTCTGCACGGCGGCCTCCAGCCGGGCAGGATCAGAGGCGGGGGCCCCGTCGGCCTCCAGGATCACATCCCCGCGCCTCCAGGCCGGCCATCGCGGCCGGACTATCCTCTTGAACTTCCGTCACGCGCACGGCCGTGGTGCGCAGGCCGACCCGGACGGATTCGGTTTTTACCCTCAGGCTGCGTACCCGTGCAGGCGCAGGTGCAGGTACAGGAGCGGGAGCGGGAGCGGGAGTGGGCGCGGGAGTGGGCGCGTGGCGAGAGGAGTCTGCCGTCAGCCACTCGGTCACGTCGAGCTTCACGGCGGCTTGCTGTCCACTGCGCACGTCGAGCACGGTCAGCTTGGCGATCGGTCCCCCTTTCCGAACAATCGCCGCAAGCTGGTCCAGGTCCGTGAAGAAGCCGCCGTTGACGCCGATGATCGCATCGCCAGGCTCGATTCCCGCCTTCCCGGCAGGACTCTCGGGGACCACGTCGATGATCTTCAGTACCAGCCGGCCGCTGACGTGGACCTGCTCCGCGCGGGCTCCCAGCGCCTGTACGATTGTTCCGGGTGCGCCGCCCGGCATCGGGCTCGGCCGGTGGCTGTTGCGGCTGCTCGCCGCCGGGGTTGCGGGCGATCGCGCCGGTCTGATCGAACCAGTCCGGGAACGCTCCGTCCCACCCGCCCCTGGCCCGGGGATAGAGATAGGCGCGAATCTGGCTCCCCTCGGCGGGGATGGCCTGGTGGCCGCCTGCATGCCGGGCGTTGTCAGTGGTTTGAAACACATGAACATAGACCGGGTCCCCAGGCGCCGGGGCCTGCGCGCGGCGGGCATCCGCGGGCGACCGGCCATACTCCGATCTTGAAACCTCCAGCTCGATGACGTAGTCGACCTGTGCCGGCCTGGGACTGCTGAAGACTTCCCGGACCGTGCCATCCACGATGATGGACGCTCTCTCTTTCGGCTGAGCGGCCTGCTGAGCGAGCAGGCCCGGCGGAGCGAAGATCACGAGAGCCAGCCACAGCGCAGCCTGGAGCAGTGACTTCCTGGTGAGACTCATATAGGTTCCCCGGAGGAGCACAAGATCGCTCATGGAGCACGTACGCGTCGAATTCTGAAGCGGCGATCCGGAGCCGGCAGGGTACTCGGGCGGCCTCAGAATTCCATCCGCCGGAACGCCCTGATACCGATCCGCAACGGGATCACGGTACCCAGAAAGCCCACGATCAGGCTGCCGATGATAGCAATCGTCAGCCAGAATCGGAAGCCGCTGTGCGACAGCGCGAGATTGGTGGATTCGGGATGCTCCTGGCCGGCAAAGTAAAGATGGCAGGGCAGCGCCAGTGCCGTCACGATCGCGAAGATGAACACCAGGCTGACCAGCAGGTTGAGCGTGCCGCCGAACCCGGCGGCAATCTTCGACGGGTCCGTCTCCCGCAGGTTGGGCAGCCGTGCTCCTAGACCCACGCTGATACCCGAGAGGCCCAGGCAAAGCACGGCGATCATGGCCACGTGCAAAGCGATCATCACGGGGCTCATGCGGAGCATCAGGTCGCTGAGGACCACCAGGATCTCGGTGGCAACCAGCGAGATCCCCGAGGAGAAGGCAAACTTGCTCCAGAGGATCTGCTCGCGCTCCAGGGGCAATAGACCGAGGATCCAGAAGTTGCGACCCTCCAGCGAGAGCAGTGGAAAGATGAAGCGGCTGGTGAAGGTGGACAGGATCAACGCCGTCACCGACAGGTTCAGAAAGCTGACCAGGTTGCGCCAGTACGGGGTCTGGGCGCCGTAGCCAAGCTGCGGAATGTTCAGGAAGTAGAACGCCAGGAGCCCGAAGAAGATGAGGAATTGCGACCACTGCGCTGGATCGCGGAGGAAGGTCCGCAGGTCCTTGAGGATGAGCAACCGGACGGGGTAGGAAAGGAAACCGAAGAGCCGATGGACGATGGCATCAAGGAAGAGCAGGCCTGCGCCGGCGTCTCGAGGTGCGGCCCCCCTGCACCCGGCTATAGCCGCGACGATAGAGGTCACGCGCGAACACAGCGGCCGCGAGGTACAAGAGCGCGGCGTGCGCCGAGAGGACCATGAGGTGATAGCCCGCGCGGGCCCATTCGCCCTTGGCCGAGGCCAGCAGCCCCGCCGACATCCAGCGGCTGGGCCAGAGCGGGTTCTGGCAGAAGGCCAGCCGGTTGAGCATGCCCCCCAGCCAGTCACCACTGAGTGCGTCGCCCGGCGTGCGCCAGAGGCGCACTCCCAGAAACACGATGAGGGCAAGAACCAGCGTGACGGCCAGCGTCAGAATCGTCTTCTGCCGCCTTGGGAAAACGTTGGCCACCACGATGGCGGCCATGGCGCCCACGCTGCCGGGAACCAGCACGAACGAGAAAAGATAAAGCAGGAACATGCCGTAGAACGCCGCGGGCGCCTTCACTGTCAGGCCGTAGGCCACCATCAGCGGACTGCCCAGCAGGAAGAACCCCCAGCTTGAAAAGCCGATCGCCTCCGCGAACTTGTAGGCGAAGATCCGGTCGGTTGATGCGGGCGTGGTCAGCAGGTAGGCTGCCTCACGCGAGTGGAACAGCGCGGTGTAGACGATGATCCCGCTGGAGAAGAAGAGCATCACCAGCAGCGACAGGAAGAAGAGGCTGAAGAGATACTCGACGATCGTGTTGGCCAGATCGACATAAAGGCTGATGAACTGGAAGCCGCCCAGGAACAGCGCAAACAGTCCGGTCCAGAACACGGCACTGCAAAAGAGGATCATGGAGATCCGCAGCCGCGAGCCGTGCACCAGGCTCGCGGCGGTGTTCCGCACCTGCCACCAGCGCAGCCGCCTGAGCGCGCGCGCCGTGCGGTCAGCGGTCAGCTCGGGCAGCCTGAGGGGTTCCGTGATCGCCAGGCTCATGTCAAGTTTCCACGCTCTTGAGGTCCTCGGGCTGTGCGTACGGGCCGGGATCATTGCCGGTCAGTTTCAGGAACAGGTCCTCCAGCGAGCCGTCGTGCTGCGCCCGCCGGCGCAGTTCGGCAAGGGTCCCGACGGTGAGCATCCGGCCGTGATCGACAATGCCGATCCGGTCGGCAAGCTCCTCGGCGATGGCCAGCAGGTGGATGGACATCAGCACGGCCGCACCGGACCGGGCCTGCGACACGAAGAGGTTCTTGACGATCCGGCGCTCTTGGGGTCCAGACCCACCAGCGGTTCGTCCACCACCAGCACTCTCGGCTCGTGCACGAGGGCCGAGGCGAAGACGACGCGCTGCTTCATGCCCTGAGAGTAGTTCTCGCACAGCTCATCAATGAAATCGTCCATCTCGAATATTTCGATCAGTTCATCGATGCGGGCAAGGGCGTGTTCCCGATCGATGCCGTACATCTCCACCACGAAGCGGAGAAACTCGCGGCCGGTGAGCTTGTCGTAGAGATAGGGCTGGTCGGGAACATAACCCAGAAGCTGACGTGCTTGCGGAGAAGCCGCCGGATGACCGCCCACGCGCACACTGCCGGCCGAGGGTGCCAGCAAGCCGCAAATCATCTTGATGGTCGTGGTCTTGCCCGCGCCGTTGGGGCCCAGAAACGCGAACAGCTCCCCCGCCCGAACATTCAGGTCCAGCCGGTCCACGGCCCGCTTGGTGCCGAAGCTCTTGGTGACTCCCACCAGCTCGATCACAGGGCTGCTCCTTCCCCCGGGTTGGTTTGCGCCTGCTCGGGCATTCGCTCCATGATGAGATGGACCAGCGGCAAGGGAACCTCCTGTCGGAAGATCAAGCCGTCGGGCCGGACCCACGTCCGGGCGGTGATCGTTCCCGAACGCTGGAGGACCACGAACGCGCTGATGGGCTCGCTGTTCCAGTGCACCAGCTCACGCTTCTGCACCTCGACGCGCACCGTGTCCACCTGGCCCGTGAAGGGGTTCACCATCCGCGTGTCCCAGCGCTGACCCACGTGCAGGCCAGGCAGCCGGTCCAGCGGCCCGAGTGCATCATGCACCAGGCTCCGGGGCTCATATTTGAACCTGAGACGCTGGTTCAGCATCTGCACCGGGCCTTTGGATTCCACTTCCATCACGCCGTTCTTGAGCCTGCCGTTGACCGTGGCCCAGGTTTCGGACGAGCCGGCGTGTTTCAGCTTCATGTCAAAGGAGCGGAGGTTGCCCGCCCGGTCGACGCGGTACACGCTGTTGAGCTCCAGGCGCACGCTTCCCGTGAAGTGAAACGGCGTCTCCTTGAGCAGCCCCTGGGCGTCGAAGTTCACGCGGCTGCCAAGCTCGAACCAGCCATCTTCCAGTCGATACGATGAGGTGACCGCGGTGCCGACCTGGCGGCGGACGTCCGGCGACCTGGGATCATCGATGATCTGAATGCTCCATGTCACCGGCTTCGGAGTACCGCCCGCCGATGCGATGGCGCGGAAGTCGGGCGGGTAACCGAGCGTCAATTCCGGCAGCACCTCCCAGGTGAGCAGGCAGAACGCCGCCACGCACCAGTAGACGAGGATCGCCAGGGAGACGAGACGTGGAGGCATGACGCGTATTCCCTCCGGCCGAAGAGCCCTATGAACTATGCTAGGCGCATCCGGCTCACCTCGACAATGGTACGGCAGCACGGTTTCCACCGTGACCCACGGCCTCAGCCCGCCTCTTCGACCGGGACGATGAGCTCCAGGGCAGTGCCGCTTGCCGCGTGCCCGCGGCCGCGGACTGCATCGATGGGCCAGCCGGACTCACGCCCTGGTATGGCGACAGGGCCGGCACGCGATGAGCGAACGGCCCAGCGCGCCAGGATGATCACCAGGACGATGACCACCAGGTCCCAGAGCAGCACGCAGCGCAGCGCGTCTCCCGGGGCGTACGACCTGCGCGTCAGGAGCTGGGCCAGCAGCGACCGCGACGCGGAACCGAAGCTCCAGGCGGCCACCGGAACGTCGTACAGTGGAACGAGCAGGAACAGGGCGATCGGCAAGATCACGAGGATGAGCGTGGCAAGGCTCATCGAGATCACCCGAAAAGCTCTCGACCACTGACCGGCGGCACGCAGCAGCATTACCGCGCTGACCGCGGCCGCCCCGTGGACGAGCATCGTCACGATCCAGAGGCCCGCAAAGGCAAGGCGCTGGCCCAGGTTCAGCTCTTGGGCGAAGCGAACGTGCTGCGTGTCGCGCACGAAACCCGTGACGACCTCCAGCCCCGCGGCATTCTTGCTGAACTGTGGTGTGTACTGCGGGGCCCAGGGCGCCAGGGCCAGCAGCGGCGCCAGCACAGCCGGACCGGCCGCCAGCAGCAGAACGAGCCGGAACGACAGCCGCCATTGTTGGAGAGCGCTGCTGCCAGTCGCGTCCTGGATCCCAGCGTGCTCGCCCGGAGGCGTGAACTGGCCGGACCTGAGTGCATCCCAGGCAACGAGCGCCAGTCCACCGACGAGTGCAAGCGTGATGGCCGAGGCTGCCAGCGGTGCGGGCATGCCATTCCACCCGGGCTGCACGCCTTGAATCCACGCCGCTCCAGCCAGCACCAGTGAACCGCCGGCGATCATCGCGGCCAGCAGCATCGTCAACATCGCCGGCACCGAATGCCGGGGCGGCCGCCGGGGGATGCGGTCGAAGCAGGTTTCAAAGGTGCGCACCAGGAGCCAGAGCAGTCCGGCCGCCAGGAGGGAGACCTCGAGTGCCCAGAAGAGGCTGCTCTCCAGCAAGCCCTCGCTGTTGCCATAGGTTCGCTGCGAGAGTTGGTTGACATAACCGCCGCAGACGATGGCCGGGCTCAAGCAACTGAGCACGCGCCCGTTGTCCGGGCCGTTGCGGTAAAGGACTGATACCGCGAGCGGCCACGCTCCGACAATCAGCACGTAAATGCTGATGCAAAGTCCGATCGCCCGGCTCTGCCGCTTGATCCAGACGGCCGCGGCCAGGCCGATGCTCGTGATCAGTGCGCTATGGGCGAGGATGGTCCCGAAAACGACCAGAACGGCCAGCAGCCGGGCTGCCAGGGAAACATGCCAGTAATGGAGGACAGGCATGCCCTTGATGCTGGCATACACAGCCCCGCCCCCTCGCGTTGTGGCCATGGCCAGCAGGATGAGGCCCGGCGCAAGAGTCATGAAGAACGCCAGGCGAAAAGTTCCCAGCCATTTACCGATGACAATCGTCCGGGTCGAAAGGCTGGTGGCGGCCAGGATGTCCAGGCTGCCGCGCTGCCGTTCCTCGGCCATCGACAAGGGCGCAATCACCGCCAGCATGAGCAGGCCGAAGACGATGTGCAGCTCACAGGCGGCGATGCCGACCACTTTCCAGACGGCTGTCGCATGCAGGTTTGCTCCATCTCTCAAGAACTCAATGGCCCCGATGACGCACAGCGCCGCGGTGGTTCCCATCAATAAACCGACGATCACCAGCATCCAGCGTGACGGCCGTGTGCGATGCCACTCGCGCCACAGCACCGGGCTCGCGTCCAGAGACGGAGCGGGGAGCACGCGTACCAGCCGGCCGAGCAGGCCGAAAACGCGCCGATTGCCTCCTTCGACTTCACCCCGGCAGGCCGCCGGCCGCGTCCGCCAGACGGCGAGCACCGTCAAGAGCAAGGAAGCTCCCAGGCACACGCCGAAGAAGCCGAGATAGTCCACGAGGCTCACGTTCCCCGGGTCGGCATAAGGCGCGAAGGCCAGATAGAACGGATTGAGCAGCAGCGTCCAGCGCGGCGGTGTGCCGGCAGGCGGCGGTGCCACGCGTCCGCCCCATCCAAGCGTGTACCAGACCGGCCAGAGCAGCAGGCCGATGATGAACACGGTATACGTGGTCAGGATCGCTTCATGCGTCTTCCTGACCCAGACCGAGAGCGCCAGGGCCAGAGTGCAGCCGAGCACGGCGACCGCCAGAATGACCCCCAGCGCCAGCGAGAGCGCGATCGGGTCGATGCCGCCCAGCAGCGAGCTGATCGCCAGCACCGGCCAGGTGCAGGCGACCACGCCGAACACCGGCAAGAGCCGCGCGGCCAGCTTTCCCAGGACGATCTCGGCGTCCGACAGGTCGGTCACGAGCATGTGCGCCAGGGTGCCGCGCGCCCGGTCCAGGCAGATCGCCCCGGCCGTGGCCGCCGGCGCGGCCAGCATCACCAGCGCCAGCTCCACGCCGATCATGGCCACGAAGTACGACTCGCCCAGGCTCGCGTACTCGTTCCACGAGTCATTGGACGAGGACACATGCGAGACCGCGATCAGGCTCATCGCGCAGAGCAAGAGCGCGACCGCCCCTGAACGCAACACGAAGGTTTGCCAGCGCCGCGCGGCAGTCAGGCATTCGTACCAGAAGACAGGTCCCAGGCCCCACCGCATCAACGGGTCTCCACTCTGGCTCGAACGTGACCGGGCGAGATGATCGACTCGAAGAAGAGCTCACGACAATTGTAAGCGATCGGGCACGCACGTGACGAGCCCGTCGTCACGGGGTCTGCGCACAGGCGCCGCTCGCACGCTTGCAGAACCCATTCAGGAACGGGTCGTGCGGCCCGCGGGCTTGCGGTGGGCTTTCCGGTGCCATATTATTGCTTCTCGATATCGGAGGCCGATACGAGTGACCGACTTGCTGACAAGGCTGTTCTTCGGCGGGTTCGTGCGGATGCACGTGATCTATCACGCGACGAAGGAGCCGATCTGCGGGGCGGAGATGATGGAGGAGCTGGGGCGCCACGGCTACGACGTGGGCGCCGGAACGATCTATCCGATCCTCCACCAGCTCGAACAGGCCGGGTTGCTCACCGTGCAGACCGAGGTCGTGGCCGGCAAGCGCAGAAAAGTGTACCGGGCGACTGCACAGGGGAAAGCGGCGCTTCGGGCCGCCCGGGTGCAGCTCAAGGAACTGGTCTCCGAGATCCTGGACGATCGGCCTCCCAGGGCCTCGATCGGCCGCGATCGCGGTACGAACCATCCTCGCAAGAAACATTCCGGGAATCACCGCGGAGGGACATCATCATGATTGTGGCTCGCGTGACTCTGGCCCTCGCTTCAGCCTTCCTTCTGGCGATGGCGAGCGGCTGCGTGGAAGCCACGTCCGCCGCCTCGGCCGACGCGGCGCCGGCGGAAGTTTCCACCCGCGTCAAGGCCCTCGAGGACCTGCTTCCCTCGCAATCGCACCTGATGGCGGATGTCGGCGATCACTTCGCGAACCTCTGGTTCGCCGGCGAGGCCGAGAACTGGCCGCTGGCCGATTTCTGCCTCTCCGAGACCAGGTCGCACCTGCGCTGGGCCGTGCGCCGGATCCCGGTTCGCAAGGACAACGCCGGGAAGGACGTCTTTCTCGAGAATATCCTGAAAGCCTTTGAAAACAGCCAGCTCACGCAGCTCAAAGCGGTCATCCAGCAGAAAGATCGGCCGGGTTTCGAACGCACCTACCGTGACAGCCTGACGGTCTGCTACTCCTGCCACAAGGCCGCGGACAAGCCCTATCTGCGTCCTCGAATTCCGTCGGCTCCCGCATCGCCGATCCTCAATTTCGACCCCGCGGCGAGCTGGCCGCTCTGAGCACCACGGTTGGATGCGAGGGCGAGCCCTCGACACCTACCCCGTTCGACCTCGACATCCCCCGCCGGAAGGGAACAGGCCCATGAACCCGATCGCCTTTGCCATGCGCCGGCCTTACACCGTGATGGTGCTTGTCACGGCGGTGGCACTGGGGAGCCTGCTGGCTGTCCTGCGGATGTCGATCGATATCTTTCCCAACCTGAACCTCCCGGTGATCTACGTCGCCCAGCCATACGGCGGCATGGACCCCGCGCAGATGGAGGGGCTGATTGCGAATTACTACGAATACCACTTTCTTTATATCAGTAACATTCATCACGTAGAGAGCCGCAACGTCCAGGGCATGGCGGTGATGAAGCTGTCGTTCCACCCGGGAACGAACATGGCCCAGGCGATGGCCGAGACGATCGGCTACGTCACCCGTGCGCGGGCGTTCATGCCGCCCGGCACGGTCTCGCCGTTCGTCACCCGGTTCGACGCCGGGAGCGTACCGGTCGGCTACCTGGTGCTCTCCAGCGAGACGCGCTCGATCGGCGAGATCCAGGACCAGGCGCTCTTCAAGGTGCGGCCGATGTTCGCCGGCCTGCCGGGGGTCTCGGCGCCGCCTCCGTTCGGCGGCAGCCAGCGCACGGTCGTGGTGCGGGCGGACCCCGAGCGGCTGCGCTCGTATGCCATCTCGCCGGACGAGCTCATCACGGCACTTTCCAACGGCAATACGATCAGCCCGTCGGGAAACGTGCGGATCGGCAAGACCATGCCCATCGTGCCGATCAATTCCCTGGTGACCGACGTGAAGGAGCTGGAGGCCATCCCCATCCGCGTGGGCGCCAACCCGTCGGTCTACGTCCGCGACGTCGCCACCGTCCAGGACGCCAGCGACATCCCGGTCGGCTATGCGCTGGTGAACGGCCGCAGGGCCGTCTACATCCTGGTCACCAAGCGGGCCGATGCCTCCACGCTTTCCGTCGTCCGCAGCGTCAAGGAGGCCCTGCCGAAGATGCAGGCCGTCCTTCCCGACGATATCAAGGTGAGCTTCGAATTCGACCAGTCCCCCACGGTCACCAACGCCGTGAAGAGCCTGGCCGCCGAGGGTGCCCTGGGCGCGCTCTTCACGGGTCTGATGGTCCTCGTATTCCTGCGCGACTGGCGGAGCGTGCTGGTGGTCCTCCTGAACATCCCGTTCGCCATCTGCGGCGCGCTGGTGGCCCTCTGGCTGGCAGGGCAGTCGATCAACCTCATGACCCTGGGCGGCCTGGCGCTCTCCATCGGCATCCTGGTTGATGAGGCGACGGTGGAGATCGAGAACATCCACCACAAGATGCAGCAGGTACCCTCGGTGGCCTCGGCCGTTCGCCTGGGCAACATGGATACGGCCGTCCCGCGGCTGCTCGCCATGCTCTGCATCCTGGCCGTGTTCCTGCCTTCGTTCTTCATGCAGGGCGCGGCCCAGGCCCTGTTTGTTCCGCTCTCGCTGGCGGTCGGCTTCGCAATGGTCTCGTCGTACCTGCTCTCCAGCATGTTCGTGCCGGTGATCTCGACCTGGCTGCTGGAGCACAGGCATGGTCCCACGGCTGCCGGAAAGAGTTCGGCCTCTGTCCGCGGACAGGTTACCTATGGCCGGTTGCTGTCCTGGATTGTCCACCGTCGCTGGCTCATCGTGCCGGCATACCTCGCACTGGCCGCGCTGGTGATCGGGGCAGTCTACAGCCGGCTCGGCCTGGAGATCTTTCCGAAGGTCGATGCCGGGCGGTTCCAGCTCCGCCTCCGCGCCGCGGCCGGAACGCGCATCGAGGAGACCGAGCGGCTCGTCTTGCAGGTCCTCGAGACGATCCGCCAGGAGGCCGGGACACAGCCGATCGAGATCTCCGTGGGATACGTCGGCCTGATTCCTTCCAGCTACCCCATCAACGCCATCTTCCAGTGGACCGGAGGGCCCGAGGAAGCCGTGCTGCGAGTGGCTCTCAAGGGTGAGGCGACCGTCGCACTCGAGGACCTGAAAGAGCGGCTCAGGACGGTTCTGGCCGACAAGCTCTCCGGAGTGCGGTTCTCCTTCGAGCCGGCCGACATCGTCAGCGAGGTGATGAGCTTCGGCTCGCCCACACCCGTGGAGTTCACGGTCAACGGGCCGAACCTCGCCGAGAACCGGCTCTACGCGGAGAAGGTGCGGGCCGAGCTGGAACGCGTCCCGGCGCTGCGCGATCTCCAGTTCGTCCAGTCGCTGGATTACCCGACGGTCGCCGTCAAGATCGATCGCCAGAAGGCAGGCCTGGCCGACGTCACGGTGGCCGAGGTCGCGCGCTCGCTGGTCGCGGCGACCTCGTCCAGCCGGTTCGTGGTGCCCAATTACTGGCCCGATCCGAAGTCCGGCATCGGCTACCAGGTTCAGGTCGAGATCCCCTACCAGGTAATGGATTCGATCAACCAGGTCGAGACGATCCCGATCCAGAAGCCGCACCAGGAGCCGCTCCTGCTGCGCGACGTGGCCACGGTCAGCCCCGGCACCATGCCCGGCGAGTATGACCGTTACAACATGAAGCGCGTGATCAGCCTGACCGCGAACATCGCCGGCGAGGACCTGGGCCGTGTGGCCGGCCAGGTCAACCAGGCGATCGCACGCGCCGGCGAGCCGCCCAGGGGAGCCACCGTCGAGGTCCGCGGGCAGATCACTCCCATGAATGAGATCCTCCGCGGCCTGGCTTTCGGCCTGGCCATGGCGATTGTGATCATCCTGCTCCTGCTCACCGCGAACTTCCAGTCGATCCGCCTGGCGATCGTGGTCATCTCGACGATGCCGGCCGTGCTCGCAGGAGTGGTCCTTGCGCTCTGGCTCACCGGGACCACCCTGAATCTCCAGTCGTTCATGGGGGCGATCATGGCGATCGGCGTCGCCGTGGCCAACGCCATCCTGCTGGTCACTTTTGCCGAGCGGTACCGGTGCGGCGACAGGGCGGCGCCCGCGGAAGCGGCCATCGCCGGCGCACAGGGCCGGCTGCGGCCGATCCTCATGACGAGCTGCGCCATGATCGCCGGCATGATCCCCATGGCGCTGGGCTGGAACGAGGGCGGCGAGCAGACCGCCCCGCTGGGACGGGCCGTGATCGGCGGCCTGGCCGGCGCCACGCTGGCCACGCTGTTCATCCTGCCGACCGTCTTTGCCATCGTCCAGCGCGGGGCGCGGGTGCGCTCGGCATCGATCGATCCGGCCGACCCGGAAAGCGCCCAGTACGATCCTGGCCTGTGGGGCGCGGTCCATCCGGACGGCGTGAGCGCCAACGGAGCCCATGCCGACCGAGTGCAGCAACCGACCGCGTCGCCCTGAAGGGCGTTCTCCGGCTGTCTTCTTCTGCCACCACGGACACGAACGCATGCGTCAACCCCGTCTGCGATTGCGGCTCTGCTTCCTGGCTCTTTCCGTTCCCGGCCTTCTTGCCGCCGGCTGCGGGCAGTCTCCCGCGATCCAGGCCGGACGCGCCCCGGGGCCGACAGTCTCGCGCGTGGAGGTCGTCACACCCGTGCGGGGCACGATCCGCCGGTCGGTGGAAGAGCCCGGGCAGATCGAGGCTTACGAGTCCACCGACCTCTTCGCGAAGCTATCCGGCTATGTTGAAAAGTGGAATGCGGATATCGGATCGAAGGTCAAGAAGGGACAGGTGCTGGCCCTCCTGAGCGTTCCAGAGCTGGACGCCGAAGCGGAACAGAAGCAGGCGATGGTGGAGGAAGCCAAAGCCAGGCTGGTGCAAGCCCGGGCCTCCGAGGATGTGGCCCGATCCGACCTGGTGCACGCGCGGGCGAAGCTCGCCGAGGTCCGGGCCGGCACCCGCCGCGCCGCCGCCGACGTGGCCCGCTGCGCGCGGAGAACCAGCGCGTGGAGCAGCTCTTTAACGAGCGTGCCCAGACCGGCACATTGCGCGACGAGACGCGCAGCAAGCTCGAGGCCGCCGAGTCGGCACGCGAGGAGATCGACGCCCAGGTGCAAACCGCCGAGGCCGCCGTGAAGCAGGGTGAGGCCCTGCTCGAGAAGGCCCGTTCCGACGTGGCCGCGGCCACGGCCACGATCAAGGTGGCCGATCTGGAAGCCAGGCGGCTGCACGCCATGCGCGGCTACGCGGAGATCGTGGCTCCGTACGACGGCGTGATCACCCGCCGGAACGTGGACGTGGGCGATCTGACGACCGCGGGGACGCTCGGCCAGCCGCTCTTCACCATAGCACGCGACGACCGGGTACGGATCAGCGTGAGCGTGCCCGAACTGTTCGCCACGCAGGTCGACACCGGCGATCGCGTGCGCATTCGCCTTCAGGCACGTCCGGGCCAGGAGTTTGACGGCAAGGTGGCCCGGACCTCCTGGACGCTCGACGCCAGGAACCGCACGCTCCGCACCGAGATCGATGTTGCCAATCCCTCCGGTACGCTGCGACCGGGCCTGTACGCCTATGCCACCGTGTTCGTCGAGGAGCGGACCAATGCGCTGCTGGTGCCCAGCTCGGCCGTCGTCCGGCAAGGGGCCGATCTCTACTGCGTGACCATCTCCGATGGCAAGGCCAAGCGCAGGGCGATCGTGCTCGGTCTGGAGGACGGGACGTTCTCCGAGGTCACATCCGGACTGAAGGACGACGAGGCCGTCGTCAAGGCCTACGCGGCCGCGCTCGAAGAGGACCAGCCGGTATCGGTCTCCGTCGCGCCGCCGCCCGCGACGAAGAAGCCGTGACAGTTGTGCCGGTTGCGCGTGTTCTGAGTGCTCTCCAGGTGGAGAGACGTTGCAGGGCCCGGCCGATTGCATCCGAAAGAACGGCAAGGAGACCTGAAACGGTCCCCCCGGCTGCGGCATTCGCCGGTGGCAGGCCCACCGCGTGATTCCGCCACGTCCACGGAGAGAGTGCCCGTGAGATCGGCAAAGCAATGGACCACCGTGCACCGGCAGTTCCGCCGGGCAGCCCTGTTGCTCGCGCTGGTGCCGGGGCATGTCTGGCCGCCGGCCGTGCATGCTTTTACACCCGATGAGCCGCCACGGTCCAGCGCCAGGCCGCAGGAGCTCTCGCTCCCCCCGGCGCTGCCGGCAGCGGACCATGGGCAACGTGCTCCCAGTGCTCCAGTGACGCCCCACCCGACCGATGCCACCGCGACGGTCATTCCCGGAGAGATGATCCAGCCCATCGACCTGGCGACCGCCCTGCGCCTGGCCGGAGCGCGCGACCTGGATATTGCCACGGCCCGGCAGCAGGTGATGCAGGCACTGGGAGAGCTTGACGAGGCACGCGGGCTGTGGTTGCCCAGCCTCTTCACCGGACCGACGTACTACCGCCTGGATGGTCAGGTGCAGTCGATCAACGGGAAGGTGATCACCGTCAGCCGCAACTCGTTGTTCCTGGGCACGACGGCAAGTCTGGCCAACAGCTTTCCGGCCGCCCCGCCCGGAAGCGGTTTCCCACCGCTGAACGGCCTGAGCGGCGTGCTGCGGATCTCCGATGCGCTCTATGGCACCCGAGCCGCCCGGCGCGTCATCGCCGCCAACGAGGCCGGCGTG
Source organism: uncultured Planctomycetaceae bacterium (assembly GCA_963833985.1). GTDB lineage: Bacteria > Planctomycetota > Planctomycetia > Isosphaerales > Isosphaeraceae > Aquisphaera. Next base: position 535,539 of record CAWIAD010000001.1, on the reverse strand, counting down.
GCTGTTGCTACCAACAACGCGCTGCTGGCGGTGTCGGAAGCCTATTTTGACCTTCAGCTCGGTGCCGGCCGGCTGGCGATTGCGCGTGAGGCTGCCGGCAACGCGGAGCTGCTGGCGAACATCACCGGAACTTTTGCACGGTCGCGGGCCGGGCTCGAGGCGGACCACCGCCGGACGTTGACCGAGGTGCGGATCCGGCGCGGTGCCATCCGGGCCTCCATCGGCGAGCTCGAGGTTGCCTCGGCGAACCTCGTGCGCCAGGTGCTGCTTGACCCGCACGTCGTGGTCGCGCCCGTCGAGCCGGCCGAGACCGTGATCCGCCTGCTGCCCGACGACGTCCCTCTGGACGACCTGATCTGCAAGGGCTACAGCTACCGGCCCGAGCTGGCACGTTCCCGAGCGCTCATGCAGGCGTCCACGATGCGGCTCCAGCAGGCCAAGCTGCGGCCGTTCGCCCCCAGCCTGGCCCTGACCTACGCGGGAGGCGGCTTCGGCGGCGGCCAGAACGCGTTCTTCGGCAACTTCAACACCCGCGGCGATTTCGCGGCCAGCCTGTTCTGGGAGCTGCGCGGCATGGGCCTGAGTGACCTGGGCGCCTGGCGCAGCGCCAAGGCGCAGTGGAAAACCGCCGACATCGAGGTGCTCCGCGTACAGACCCAGGTCGCCGCCGACGTGGTGGCGGCCTACAGGGCCCGTGCCGCCGCCTCCGGCTGGATGGACGAGGCCCGCGTCTCGGTGACCGAGGCCGTTGAATCGCTGGGCCTGAATCTCACCAACATCCAGCGCGGGGCTGGTCTGCCGGGAGCCACGAGACCTATCGAGGTCCTCCAGCCCATCCAGGCGCTGGCGGCCGCGCGCATCGACTACCTCGGCGCTGTGCTGGCCTACAACCGAGCCCAGTTCCGCCTGCTCCGCGCCATCGGCCGGGCGCCGGTGCAAGTTCCTCCCGCCTGCCATGTACAGCCTCCGGCCGCATGCGCGGTAGGGAGTCTGGATAACAGGGTCAAGCGCTGATCCTCCCGAACGCGATGCCCGCACTGGCTCAGTTCGCGGGGCCGGCAGTGACCTTGCCCGGAGGCAGCACCTTCGCGGTGCGGGCCGCCAGGTCGGGCAGCCTCGGGAACGGGGCGTGCGGCTCGGCCTGGTACCAGTAGGCGACGGAGGCCACATCGTCGCGTAGCTTCTCGTACTTGCCCTTGTCGTTCCAGCCCAGTGCCTGAATCGTCACTCGCAGGTCGCGCTGGAAGTTGATCGGGTCCTGGATGTGCCAGCGGTACAGGCTCCAGCGGCTCGGAGGCGGTGCGCTGTCGCTGGCCGGCAAGGTCGTCCCCGAGTACGGACCGGTGAAGGGGCTCGGAAAGCCGTAGCTGCCGCCGAAATAATCCTCGGTCCCGGTACCGCAGATCGTCGGGAAGTCCTGGTCGCCATCAAGGTAGAACTTGACCTCGCCCTCGCCGAACCAGCCTGGCTTCTGCTGCGTCCAGGCCAGGAAGGTCCCCACGTACCGGCCCTGCCCGCGCACTCCGTCGAGGATGACATAGGGGTTCACGATGTCGGTGCGCGACCGGCGGAACTGAGCGTGCAGCGTGCCCGCCCCGGCCGGGACCGCGGTTTCCTGATACGTGATCTGGTAGGCAAGCAGGTCAAGGTCCTTCGTGCCCGACTCATTGGTCAAGGTCACCCGCGCATGCGAGTGAAACGGCATCGGCCAGTAGCAGTTCATCGCGTTCCGCGGGTTGACCACCACCGCCAGCGAGTTCACCGGCGCAAAAGTCTCGTGGCCCACGGCGAAGAAGTCGGGCGCGGGCACCTCGATCGAGGGCGTCTTCTCGTGGTCCCAGTAGAACCGCAGCACATGAGCACGGCTAAGATTTTCCACCATCCAGATGTGCTGGATCACTCCTGGACCGGCCACGTCCATGAGAGTTGCGGTCTCTCCGCGATTGACGCGCAGGAACGGCCGGACTTTCCAGCCTTGCCCCAGGTCGTCGGCCGCCCGCCCCGAGGCCGGGTATTCCTGCTCGCTCGGGTCCGGCACGGCGCGCCCCCCTGCCCCTTGCCCCCGGTGGGATTCTCGGCACAGACCGAGCGCGTGCGGGCCGTGGACAGGAGCGGCAGCATGGACAGACCGTGGTTCAGCAAGCCTGCATCGGCAGCCTGCGCCGGCGCGTGCGATGGCGCCGCCTCCTGGGCAGCCTCAGCCCGCTCCGTCCGTCCTCCAATCGGGGAATGCACGGTCAGCCAGACGACGATGCACAACAACAAGGCGATGGCTCCAATGCGCCGCGGCATGACAAGCTCCTGGTTGCAGGTTTCAAGCGGAATCTCGGTGGGTTGTGCTGCGCTGACCCAACCTACCAAGGCGAAGTCCCCGAGAATCGATGCCGGATCAACCTTTCGGAAATACCGGTGGGTTGCGCTGCGCTGACCCGCCCTACATCCTACTTTCCGCACATCTCCCTTTGATTTCCCCGAATTCGACCTGAGGCCATCTTCTCAGACGCGGCCCCAGGGTCGGTAAACATCTACAAGTCGATCGGCACGGGGACCTTGTTCGGTTCAGATGGTTCGCCAACCGGACCGTTCCTGAACTCGAGCCATTCTTCGCCTTGTCTTATAACTTGGCAATGTCCAGCCGTGCGCCGCGATTCTCGCCGCGACGACTTGTGACACGGGCTATGAGCGTAAGTTGAGCGGCTCACAACTTACGTCAAGGCAAATTATCATAAGTGAATCACAAGATTTTTTGTCCTTGACGTCCCGATCTCCTCCGCCATCATTGCGGCAAGCCCTGCGGCGGTCGGCCTGCTCCCCTCACGGCCCTGGAAGGCCCGGCGGCGGACACCGGCCAACTCGCTGCAAACCCTCCGGAGATGATCCGCATGAACGAACCTCAACGACCGCGCCAACCCGGCGAGACGGCCCGCTCGAAGGGACGCACGCGCACGCTCAACACGCGGCGGATTGCCGCCGTGCCCATCCTGGAACACTTCCTGAGTCGGCTCCGCCTTCGCGAGTTTCTCTGCGACCACCTGCCCCATGAGGACGGCCGCACTCGGGTCCCCACGGCCACGGCCTTGCTCGTCCTGCTGCGCAACCTGCTGATCTCGCGTGAGCCACTCTATGGTGTCGGTGAGTGGGTGGCCCGCCATGAGCCGAAACTGTTCGGGTTGTCCGATGTCCAAGTCGCCGCAATGAACGACGATCGAGTTGGCCGGGCCCTCGACCGTCTCTTCGACGCCAATCTCTCGGGGTTGGCCCTGAAGGTCGCGGCCCATGCCGTACGCGAATTCGACGTCAGCCTCGACCAGTTACACAACGACTCGACCACCATCACTTTCCACGGTGACTACGAGTCGGCGGAGGCGGAGCGAACCCTGCGGGGACAATTGCGGTTGGCGGTGACCTGGGGTCATAACAAAGACCACCGCCCCGACCTCAAGCAGCTACTCTACATCCTCACCGTGACCGGCGACGGTGCCGTCCCGGTGCACTTTCGCGTCGAGAGCGGCAACGCCACCGACGACCGCTCTCACCAGGAGACCTGGGAGTTGCTCTGTCAACTGACCGGACGCCGAGACTTTCTCTACATCGCCGACTGCAAGCTGGCCACCACCGAGAACATGGCCTATCTGCATCAGCGCGGCGGTCGGTTCCTCAGCGTGCTGCCGCGAACTCGCAGTGAGGACGGTGCCTTCCGCGGCGCCGTACTCCGGGGAGAGATCCAGTGGCGATGGACCCACGACAAGTACGACGACAAGGGACAGTTGACCGACCGCTTCTCGATCTGCAAACCTGCGAGCCAGACCACCGAGGGTTACCGGCTGATCTGGTATCACAGCACACGCAAGGCCGAGTTGGATGCGGAGGTACGGCTGACCCGGCTGGAGAAGGCGTTGAAACGACTGGACGAACTGCGTGCCAAGCTCGCCTCGTCCCGAACCCGGTACCGCAGTCGAGCCAAGGTCGCCGAGGCGGTCGAGGAGCTGCTCCGAGACTGTGAGGTCACCGAGTGGATCTCGGTCGAGATCGAGGAGCAGGTCACCGAAAAGTTCCGCCAGGAGCGACGCGGCCGGCCTGGACAGGACACGCGGTACGTCCGAGAGGAGAAGCTCCGTTACTCGTTGAAGCATCGGATTGAGTTGGAGCGACTGGATGAGGAGGCCCGCTGTGATGGCATTTTCCCGCTGGTGAGCAACGAATCGAAGATGACGGAGCAGGATCTGCTCTTGGCCTACAAACAGCAACCGGCCATCGAACGACGGTTCGAGCACCTGAAGACTGACTTCGTGGTAGCGCCTATGTACCTGAAGGAGGTGAGTCGGATTCAGGCCTTGCTCTGCGTGTACTTCTTCGTGTTGCTGGTCGAGGCGCTGTTGGAGCGAGAACTCCGCCGCGCGATGGAACGAGCGGGAATCGAGAGCCTGCCACTGTATTCCGAAGGTCGGGCCTGCCGACGCCCGACGGCTCGAAAAGTGATCGACCTGTACGAGGACGTTCAAGAGCATTCCCTGAAGGCTGGGAAACGCCCTCTTGAGGTGTTCAGCACAGAGTTAACTCGGCTCCAGAAGAGGATCCTGCGCCTGCTGGGGATACCCAAAGCCTACGAGATTTGAACCTGACAGGCCGAAAGACGGCACACGGAAATTAGGAGATAGTCAAGGCGAGATGTGCGGAAAGTAGGCTACATGTTCTCATGACATGTGCAATCTCCAATTCGTGAAAATACCGGTGGGTTGCGCTGCGCTGACCCACCCTACATGTTCTCATGAAATGTGCAATCTCCAATTCGTGAAAATACCGGTGGGTTGCGCTGCGCTGCTCCACCCTACATGTTCACATGAAATGTGCAATTTCCAACCCGTAGGGTGGGTCAGCGCAGCGCAACCCACCAGTTATCTGTTCACATGTGGTGTTCAATCTCCTATTCGTAGGGTGGGTCAGCGCAGCGCAACCCACCAGAATTTCATCGTCTCTACTCCGCCGGGCTGGGAAACGGCTCATCTGGCGACGAATTGCCCCAATCTGATGGATAATGACCCAGCCGGACATGACGCCGGAAAGACGACCACGGCCAGTCCGCTGGCCGCGTCGCGTGACCGTGCTTCACCGGATTGTAATGGATGTAGTCGACGTGCTTCTCAAGATCTTGCTCGTCCCGGATCTGATGTTCCCAGAACCGACGTTGCCAGATGGCGTGCTCGCCCTTGTCTTGGCGAGACGCAGTCCTTGGAGGTGCGGTGGCACCGGACGCCAGCCACTCCTCCGTAAAAGCTCCCTTGATCCATCGCCATCTGCTGGAGAAGTCCTCGTCTCCCCGCGGGAGAGTCCAGACGCAGTGGAGATGGTCGGGGAGGACAACCATCGCGACAGTCCGAAAGGGATACCTGGACCTGACCTTGCGCATCACGCGTCCCAGCAATTTGACTGTCGCCACATCCTGAAATAGCTCGATGCGGTGCTCCGTGACCACGGTGAAAAAGGAGGTCCCTCCCGGAATATACCAGCGTCGGTATTCGGACATTGGCGAAGTCCTCGAGAATCGATATCGGATCACCCATTTGGAAATACCGGTGGGTTGCGCTGCGCTGACCCACCCTACATGTTCACATGAAATGTGCAATCTCCAATTCGTGAAAATGCCGGTGGGTTGCGCTGCGCTGATCCACCCTACATGTTCACATGAAATGTGCAATCTCCAATTCGTGAAAATGCCGGTGGGTTGCGCTGCGCTGATCCACCCTACATGTTCACATGAAATGTGCAATCTCCAATTCGTGAAAATACCGGTGGGTTGCGCTGCGCTGACCCACCCTACATGTTCACATGAAATGTGCAATCTCCAACTCGTAGGGTGGGTCAGCGCAGCGCAACCCACCAGATACATATTCACATGCGGTATGCAATCTCCAATGCGTGGGCTGGGCCAGCGCAGCGCAACCACCGTCTTTCCATCATTCGTTTACTCCGATCATTCGTGTCCACGCCAGGTTGTGTCCAGAAACCGGTCCATCAAGCGGTAGCCCTGGTCCAGGAATGGCCCGCCGCCATTGCGGGCCGAGAACTCGTCATAGGTCAGGCCCGAAGCGGAAAGGCCGGTGCCGGCCATCGTCCAGGCGACGGGGGCGCGGTCGTGGGCACGGGTGCGCAGCAGGGTGGAATGGTCCGGCGAGACCAGGATGCGCCAGGCCTCGTGGTGCGAAAGCGCCTCGAAGAGCGGGGCGACGATCGCCTGGTCGATCCGTTCGATGGCCTCCACCTTGGCGTCACCGCGGCCCTCGTGGCTGGCCTCGTCGGGCGCCTCCACGTGCACGCAGACGATGTCGAAGTCCTTCAGCGCCTGAACCGCATAACGGCCCTTGGCCGCGTAATCCGTATCGAGATAGCCCGTGGCGCCGGGGACGTCGATGCGTGTCCAGCCAGCCAGGTGGGCCACTCCGCGCACCAGGTCCACCGCCGAGATGATCGCCCCGCGCAGGCCGCGAACCTCCGCGAACCGCGGCATGCGGGGGGCCTTCCCCTGGCCCCAGAGCCAGATGGCGCTGGCCGCTGCTTGTCCGGCCGCGATCCGCTTGCGGTTCACGGGATGCGCGGCCAGAACCGGTGTCGCCGCGGTCATCAGCATCTTGAGGAATTCGGCCCCCGGCCCGCGCGGCAGGTGCTCGGCGGCAAGCTGGCCGGGGTGGTCGTGCGGCGGATCGGTGATGGTCGCCCCGGAAAAACGCGGCACGCCGGGGCGGCCGCGCACGATCATCAGGTTGCGATAGCTCACGCCGGGCAGGAACTCCACCTCGCCGGGACGCCCCAGCGCGGCCTGGAGCGCCGCCATCAATTCCCGGCCCTCCTCGCTGCTGATGTGTCCCGCCGTGAAGTCGGCAAGCCGGCCATCGGCGATCGTCATCAGGTTGCACCGCACGGCCCAGTCGTCCGGCCCGAGCATCACGTTCATGGCTGCGGCTTCAAGCGGAGCGCGGCCCGTGTAATAGCATTGCGGGTCATATCCGAACAGGCTCAGCGTCGCGACGTCGCTCGCCGGCAGGAACAGGTCGGGGACGTTCCGCGACCGGCCGACGATTCCCTCCCTTGCCAGCCGATCCATCGCCGGAATCGTAGCCGCCTGGAGCGCCGTCCTGCCGCCCAGGCTGGCATGTGGCTCGTCGGCGGCCCCGTCGGGAATCACGATCACATACTTGGCAGACATCGTGCACTCTCACTCCGGATATCCCGGGGGCTTGTCTCAATCCTCCACGCCCAGGCAGACGCTTGGCGGCGTGACGACCTCCAGACGATCGATCCTGGCCAGTGCTTCGTGCAGCTCGGCCTCGGCGGCCAGGTGCGTCATCATCACCAGCGGCACGGCCCTGGCGCCGGCCGCGTCGCCGGCGGGTTCGTGCTGGATCACGCTGGCGATGCTGATGCCATGTTCGCCCAGGATCCGCGCCAGGGCCGCCAGCACGCCGGGCGAATCGGCGATGGTGAACCGAAGGTAATAGCGGCTCTTGATCTGGCGGGACGAGGTGCGCGGCACGGACTGACCTTGCTCGGGCCAGAGGTCGAGCACCCGGGAAGTGAGCAGGGCCCGGCCGGTGACAACGTCGATCAGGTCGCCCACGACGGCTGAAGCGGTGGGCATCATGCCGGCGCCTCGGCCGTAGAAGAAGGTGTCGCCGACGGCGTCGCCAACCACCCTGATGGCGTTGTACGGCCCGCGCACCTCGGCCAGCGGCGTGCCTCGCCTCACCAGCGTGGGTGCCACGCGCAGCTCCAGGCCGGCGGCAGTGAGCTTGGCCAGGGCAAGCAGCTTCACCGTGTAACCCAGCTCGGCTGCGTACGTGATGTCCGCGAGGTGCAGCCGGTCAATTCCCTGCCGCGGAATGTCGCTCGTGTTCACCGTGACGCCGAAGGCTAGTTGAGCGAGGATCGCCAGCTTGTGTGCGGTGTCCGTGCCGTCGACGTCGAGCGTCGGATCGGCCTCGGCGTAGCCCAGTTGCTGGGCCTGGTTCAGGGCATCGCCGTAGGCGAGCCCCTCGTGCATCATCTTCGTGAGTATGTAGTTGCACGTGCCGTTGAGGATCGCCGCCAGGTTCTGCACCTGGTTGGCCGCAAGCGATACGCCCAGCGCCTGGACAATGGGGATCCCCCCGCCCACGCTCGCCTCGAACGCGACAGCGCGGCCTGCCGCCCGCGCCTGGGCGAAGATCTGCGGGCCGTGCTCGGCCAGCAGCGCCTTGTTGGCCGTGACGACATGCTTGCCGGCCGCAAGGCAGTCCAGGACCATTCGCAGGGCCGCGTCGATTCCGCCCATCGTCTCGACCACGATGGCGACATCCGGATCGTCGATCACCTTCCGAATGTCCGTCGTCACGCGCACCTGGTCCAGCGGCACGCCGCGCGGTTTTGACAGGTCGCGCACCACCGCCCACTTCAAGCTCAGGGGCTGGCCTGCCCGGCGGGCGATCCTCCCGGCGTGCTCGGTCAAGAGCCGGGCGACGCCCGTGCCCACCGTCCCCAGTCCAATCAGCCCGATCGTCACCTCGTTCATCTGCCGCGCCGGACCTATCTCATAGGGGGATGACCACCGCATCTTGCTTCGGCCGTTGCCGTGCCACCGTCGCCGATCCTCAACTTAAGTCCTCACTCCCGCAATCGCAAGCATCTCCACCGATCCACCGGCCGACCCGCTAACGCTTGCGAGACGGTCGGAGCCACGCACCGGCCGCCTGGAGGCCCTGGAGCCGCCGGCCGTAAAGTGGCTGACCGGTCGAGACCACCCAGATCGACCGAAGCCGACCTCGAAGGAAATGTGCGGGAGCCCGCGACACAAAAACCGCACCGCCTCGCTTGACATCGGCCCGGTCATCATTGGCTTCGTTCAAGCCTCTCATCTTGGGAAGATGGTTAAGATGGTTGTTTATCTTGTTTTGCACCATTGACTTGCATCGCGAGATCATTGGCTTCGTTCAAGCCACGCCGAGAAACTCCTGGGGCACCACCCGTAGGCTGGGTCAGCGCAGTGCAACCCACCGGCTGGCAGACCTTTGCGTGCGGTGAGATGCCCCTCTTCATGCTTGTCATCGTCTCCTTACTTCCCATTCCCGGGCGATCTGTAGCCATTCCCGGCTGTTCCCCTCCATTCGCCTCCTGCCCGAGGCGCGTGCTCGATTGGCTCCGTTCTGACGTCCCTTTTCGCTCCGCAACGGCTATATCCTCTTTACCACTATCAACTTGCGTCGCCAGATCATTGGCTTCGTTCAGGATACTCTGAGAAACGCGCGGAGCACCACTCGTAGGGTGGGTCAGCGCAGCGCAACCCACCGGCTTGCAAACCTTTGCGTGCGGTGAGATACCCCTCTTCATGCTTGTCATCGTCTCCTTACTTCCCATTCCCGGGCGATCTGTAGCCATTCCCGGCTGTTCCCCTCCATTCGCATCCTGCCCGAGGCGCGTGCCCGATTGACTTCCTTCTGGCCGCCGGTCGCGCTCCGCTACGGCTGTATCCTCCTTGCCACTCTCAACTTGCATCGCCAAAACATTGGCTTCGTTCAAGACACTCCGAGAAACTCGTGGTGAACCACCCGTAGGGTGGGTCAGCGCAGCGCAACCCACCGTCTTGCAGACCTTTGCGTGCGGCGAGATGCCCCCTCTCGACGCCATCCCGGGACCATCCCCTTCATTCCGGCCATTGCGCGATTCATCGTGTGGTTGACGTGCGTCCGGCTCGGGCGCGGGGCCGATCTGCGGCTCATGGACAACCGGCATCGGGAGGCGGTCGGCCTCGTTGTTGTTGTCGGCGCCCAGCTCGGCTTTTTGCAGCTTCGACAGCGTGGTCAGCGTACGCAGCAGCTCGCGGGTCAGCGCGCCCTGGTGCCGGCGCAGGACCGCGACGGCCTTGCTGGCGGCGAAGACCGCGCGGTCGGGCTCGGCGTCGGCTTCGATCTGCTCCAGGTCCTCGTGCTCGGCGAGCCGCGCTTCCAGCCGGTGGATCGCCTCGTCCACGATCGAGCTGAGGACCTCCCAGCCCTCTTTCGCGTTCGCCGGCGGGCGAGACAGGCGCCGCCACGGCATCGCGCCGCTGAAATAAGGGCCGGAGCTGGCCTTCATGTTGCGGAACAGCTCCCAGAGCTCGCGGCCCTGATCCGGCTTGATCGCATCGACGGCCTGGAACACGCGGTTGGCGGCCGGGTCGATCATGCCTTCCAGGAAGCTCTTGCCCATGAGCCGCAGGAACCGGTAGTGGTCGGTTTCGCACCAGGCGGCCCGCACGTCGATGAGGTTGCGGAACTCGGACCACCGCGCCAGCAGCCAGCGGCAGCCCTCGGGGAGCTGCTCGAGCCGGGCCAGGAACACGGCCGGCATGTCGTCGTAGTACTCGGCCTTGCCGAACCGCTCGCGCGGGTCGAGTGTGTCCAGCAGCTTGCGGCCCAGAATGTGGGCCTGCTTCAGCCGCGTGGCCTCGTCGCGGTCGCGCTGGCGGTGGACGCGAGCCGCGAGGTAAGCCGTCTCGGCCCGCTCGGCGCGGTCGATCTGCCAGTCGATGCGCGCCGCATGGCCGACCAGGGTGCGTTCGACGTCGTTGCGCGGCACGAGTTCGAACGTCCACTGCAAGATCCGCTCGGCGAGCTCCTTGGGATCTTCCTGGGGCAGGACGGGGATGGCGATGCGGGCGTTGGCGCCATGCCTCAGCGCGTTGAGCCGGGCGCGGGCCTTGCCCTGGTCGCTCTTCGGCCCCGTGCTTTTTGCGGCGTTGCGGCGATTGGCTGTGATCTGGGCTGCGGTGGCCACGGTGTGCTCTCTTTACTTGGGGTGCATGACCTCTGTACGGTACGCAGCGCGGCCCTGGCCGGCGGTACACCGAGGAGCGGCCCCCTTCGGCGAGCCAGCGGCCGGTGCGCCGCGATCTGCCGTCTATCTATGAGGATCCGTCCAAAACTGCCCCAGAATCGCGAAAACTCGGATTTTTGTTTTTTTCCCCGGCCGTCGGGCAGGTGTGCCCTTTCGGCACGCGAAGCTTGCGTGCCGGTGCGTGCACCTGGCCTGCAATCGCACGTCCTGGAGTCGCTCCGTCCGGGGCGTTGCGGACATCGTCGCGACCGTTTCCGCCTGAGCCCAGGCCGCGAATCGGTGCGTCGTCGCTGCGCTGGACGCACCCTGCGCAACAGCTTCCGTCCGGGGCCTTGTGAACATCGCGGCGCTCGCTTCCACGTGGTGTCCGCGAGGTATGGCCACGTGCGTGAGCACGTGGTTTTCACGGGCGGAGCCTCCAACCTCGGGCGTGAGCCCGACCAGTGAGGAGGCCCGGTCCGCAGACTGGTGCGTCGTCGCTGCGCTGGACGCACCGTACGCACCTGGAGCCCGGGCGCATGGCCACGTGCGCCAGCGCCATGGAGTCTGCGGCGCATGGCCACGTGCGTGAGCACGTGGTTTTCACGGGCGCAGCCTCCAACCTCGGGCGTGAGCCCGACCAGCCCTTGAACCGGGTCGCCCTCACGGGCGAGGTTGGGGGCTGCGCCCGTCCGAACCACGCCCTCACGAGCGTGGTCACGGCAATTCCACGGGCGTGGTCACGGCACCTCCCGGCTGGGGTGAATCCGTTCCAGACAGCAGCGTCGTCTGGCACCGGTGACCACGGTCGTCAGGCCGTGGTTCGGACGGGCGCAGCCTCCACCCTCGGGCGTGAGCCCGACGTGCACCCAGCCGCATCAGACCGATCGCCGGGCCCCCGGTCCGCACGTCCCGCCGCCTGGCCCGTATGGCCACGTGCGCCAGCGCCATGGACTCTGCGGCGTATGGCCACGTGCGTGAGCACGTGGTTTTCACGGGCGCAGCCCCCAACCTCGGGCGTGAGCCCGACCTGCATCGCGCCTCGTCACGCTCATCCCCCCGTCGCTGCTCCGCCCGACCTGGCGTTCGGCGCGCATGGCCTATGGCCACGTGCGTGAGCACGTGGTTTTCACGGGCGCAGCCCCCAACCTCGGGCGTGAGCCCGACCAGTGAGGAAGCCCGGTCCGCGAATCGGTGCGTCGTCGCTGCGCTCGACACACCCGACACAGCTGGTGACGACAAGTGTGAGCATTTGTAGGATGCGTCAAGCGCAGCGACCGGGCACCAGTGGACACTGCGCTGGACATACCTGACGCAACTCACGACCTGGTGCGGGCCAGGATCTTGTTCCTGCTGGAGCCCACCAGCAGGATGCCCAGTTCGTAGAGGAGGATCATGGGGACGGCGAGCAGGGTCATGCTGATCGGGTCCTGACCGGGGGTCAGAACGGCGGCGGCCACGGTGATGACCAGGATCGCCATCTTGCGCTTGGCCCGGAAGTCGTCGACCGTGAGAATGCCGATCCGCTCCAGGAAGAGCATGATCAGCGGCGTCTGGAAGGCGATCCCGAAGACCAGGGGCAGCATTGTCGCGAAGCTCATCCACTCGCTCAGCCGCAGGGTGGGGGCCACGCCCAGCCAGACGTTGAATTCGAGCAGAAAACCCAGGGTGAGCGGCAGCACCAGGAAGAAACACAGGAACACGCCGGTGAGGAACAGGCCCAGCGAGATTGGCAGGTACTTCTGCACGTAGTGCCGCTCGTGCCGGTACAGGCCGGCGGCCACGAATGCCCAGCCCTGGTAGAAGACCCAGGGGCTCACCACGACGAGCCCCGTGACCAGGCAGACCAGGAAGTAGATCGTGATCGTCTCCAGCGGACCCAGCGAGATCAAGGTCTTGTCGATCATCACCGAGGAGCTCTGCGTCGCCTTGATCAACGTCGACTGGTTGTACCGGAGCGGGAAGTTGATGGTTTTCCCCGCGAGCTGCTCGGCCGGCGGGGTCGGCAGGTCGGGTGCCACTTCCTTGAGCGCCTTGACGAACGAGTCTGCGGGGATCATGGCCTGGAGCGTGGGCGAGACTTCCTGGGATTGCTCGGCCAGCCTGGCCTTCTTGTCGTATTCATTGCGATAGAAGCGCTCGAGCGCATCGGCCGCGGGAGCCTCCATGCTCTTCATGACCCGCCAGCCGAGATCCATGTAGGGGATGAAGGCGATGAGTACGCCGACCCCCAGGCCGATGAGGGCCAGAATCAATCGAACGCGCAATTCCTCGATGTGCTCGCCGAAGCTCATCGTGACCATCGTCTGCTCTTCGGCGAAGAGATCTCGATCGCTAGCCATGGAAGGAACCAAACCGATGGGGCGCAGTCAATTCGCCGGAGACGGCGAGCCAGGATGGAGACGCGGGTTGCGACGGCCAGTCCCGAGGCCGGAACCCTTGCTGGCGGCACCGCTCGTCGGCCTCACGGGGACGGCCAGACCGGGCGGGGGCGTTCCAGGAAAGAGTTTAACACGAGAGCGCTCGCGAATGCCAGGCGCAATGCGATGGAACGGAATTCTCGATCTCGCGGTCCGGGCCGCCATGGCGTTGCCTGGGACAACCGCCCGGACCGGGTTTCCACGCAACCGGCTTGCCTCTCTGGACAAGCTGGCGGCCAGCGCAGGCCTGCTTCGGCAGGCAGGAATGCCTGCCCCCGGTCTCAATCCAGGTCAAACGCAGTCATCCCGCCTCTCTGGACAGGCTGGCGGCCATGGCAGTTTGCTGACGGGTTGCAGGCAGTTTCTCAGTTACTTGGAAAGGGGGGGCAGACCTTCCTGTCTGCCGACATTCCTGCCTGCCAGGGCTGGCCTGGTCCGGCAGGCAGGAATGCCTGCCCCCCGGTCTCAGTCTGCGGTCCGAGCGAAGACCGCTCTCATCAGAGGATGAGAACCAGGTTGTCGCGGTGGATCACCTCGTCATCGAGTGCCGAGCCGAGCGCGGCGCGGGCTTCTTCGGTGTGCAGGCCGCGGATCAACCTGGCGTCGGCGGTGGCGTAATTGGTCAGTCCCCGGGCGAACTCGCATCCCGCGGTGTCGCGGATGGCGACGACGTCGCCCTTGTCGAACTCGCCGACGACCTCGACGATCCCGATCGCCAGCAAGCTCTTGCTGCCGCTCTCGACGGCCAGGCGTGCGCCCGGGTCCACCACGAAGTGGCCGCGCAGGCGCGCCGCCAGACCGATCCAGCGCTTGCCGCGCGGTGCGTCTGGCCGTGGGCCAGGAACAGCGTGCCGACCGGCTCGCCCGCGAGGATACGCGAGAGCGGTGCCTGGCTCTTGCCCGAGGCGATGATCACGGAGCCGCCGGCCTGCGTGACCAGCCGTGCCGACGCCAGCTTGCTGTGCATGCCGCCGGTCCCCAGGGTGCTGCGGCTGGAATCGGCCAGGTTCAGGATCGAGTCGTCGATCTGGGGCACCAGCGAAACCAGCGCGGTGCGTGTCCCGGTGGACGGGTCGTTGCGGTAGAGGCCGTCCACCACGCTGAGAATGACCAGCAACGGCGCCTGGAGCAGGTTGGTGACCATGGCGGCCAGGCGGTCGTTGTCGCCGAACTTGATCTCGTCGACGCTGATGGTGTCGTTCTCGTTGATCACCGGCACCGCATTGTATTCAAACAGTGCGTGCAAGGTGTTGCGCATGTTGAGGTAGCGCGGGCGGCTGTCAAAGTCCTCGTGGGTGAGCAAGAGCTGGGCGGCATGTCGACCGTGGCGGCGCAGGCCTTCGTCATAGGCGCGGATGAGGTAGGATTGGCCGACGGCGGCCGCGGCCTGAAGCTGGCGTAAGTTGTCCGGCCGGCGCTTGAGGTTGAGCTGTCCCATGCCGGCTCCCACGGCGCCGGAGCTCACCAGGGCCACCTTGCGGCCGGAATCCATGACCGCGCTGATCTGCTCGGCCAGGTGGTGGATTCTGGCAGGGTCGAGCGTCCCGTCGCCGCCGGCCAGCACGCTGGTGCCCACCTTCACCACCCAGATGCCGGCGGAGAGCACAACCTCGTCTCGGACCAGGTCGCGCAGCATGGCGGCCGTGGCGGCGGACGGCGCCTCCGCCGCGGGGGGAGCCCCGGGTGTGGGAGCGGTGTGCGGACCGATGCCGGCCGCGGGACGGACATCCGATCGACTGTTCAAAGGTTCGCCTCGGGGGGAACGGGCGTACGCTGCGGCAGATCGACACAGCGCTCTAAATCTACGTCAACGCACGCTTTAGTGATCTCGTGACAATACGCTTTTCAAAAAATCCTGGTTCGATGAAACCATGAAGGTTGTAGGTAGATCAGGTCGACATTATAATTCTCTACGCGGGGTGGCCTAGAGGAACTCGACTCTCGGCCTTCAGGGCGTCTGTCCTCATCACCTCCCCGGCCTGTGCGGGGGCCAACGCAGGGGATCCCCGGACGATGGGTGAACTTCACCACGAATGCGGCGTTGCGGCCGTGTTCCACGCTCAGGGTAGTCCTGTCTCCAGGCTGGCGCCCATTGCCGGCGACGTCAATAGCGTGTCGCGTCTGGTACCGCGCATGCTGCTGGACATGCAGAACCGCGGGCAACTGGCCGCGGGCATGGCCAGCTACCGGCACGACCGCAACGCGATCATCCGCGTGCACAAGGAGCTCGGCACGGTGGCCGAGGCGTTCCGGCTCAACCACCGCGCGGAATTCGAGACAATCATGCAGGGCATGGACGGTCCTGCGGCGATCGGCCATGTGCGCTACGCCACCTGCGGCGCCGATGATCGCTACAACGCCCAGCCATTCGAGCGTGACCATGGACGCAAGACCAAGTGGTTCGCCTTTGCCTTCAATGGTCAGCTCGCGAATTACAGCGAGTTGAAAGACGAGCTGCTGTCGAAGGGCGACTACCACCTGAAGCGTGACACCGACACCGAGATCATCATGCACTCGCTGGCCTACGAGCTGCAAAGCGAGGACAAGCAGCCCGACTGGGTGGGCATCTTCGGGCGGCTGGCCGAAAAGTTTGACGGTGCGTACAACATCGTGATCATCACCGCCTATGGAGAGGTGGTGGTGGCCCGCGACCCGCTGGGCTTCCGGCCGATTTGCATTGCCGAGCACGGGCCGCTCTTCGGTGCCGCCAGCGAGAGTGTTCCCCTGGCGAACCTGGGTTTCAAGAACATTCGCTCGCTCGAGCCCGGCACTCTGGTGACCGCCAGCGAGAAGGGCGTGCACATCGAGCGCTACGCGCCCTCGCCGCGGCAGGCGCACTGCTTCTTCGAGTGGATCTACTTCGCCAACGTCGCCAGCACGCTCGATGACCGCTCCGTCTACCTGAGCCGGTCCGAGCTGGGCAAGGAGCTGGCCCGTCTGGAGACGGTGCCGCAGGATGCCGACACCATCGTCGTGCCCGTGCCGGACACCGCCAAGGCCGCGGCCGACGCCATGGCCTTCGCCCTCAAGGTGCCTTCCGTCGAAGGCCTGATGCGCAACCGCTACGTGGGCAGGACCTTCATCGAGGGAACCGCCGACCGCGCCGCCAAGGCCCGGCTCAAGTACACGCCCCTGCCGGAAGTCCTCAGCGGCAAGCGCGTCCTGCTGGTCGAGGACAGCATCGTCCGCTCCACCACGATGCGGGCCCTCGTGCACGAGATCCGCGACCGCGGAGGCGCGCGTGAGATTCACCTCCGCGTGGCCTGCCCGCCGATCATCGCCCCCTGTTACTACGGCATCGACATGTCCAGCATGGATGAGCTCTTCGCCACGCGGTTCGTCGATTTGCCGGGCGGGGGCGTTTCGCCGGAGGCCCAGCAGAAGATGGCCCGCGAGCTTGGTGCCGACAGCCTGCGCTATCTTCCCGTCGACGCCATCGCGCGCGCCGTGACCCTCTCTCCGGATCGCCTCTGCCGTGCCTGCATCACCGGCAAGTACCCCACGGACACGGGCCAGCAGCTCTACTCGATCGGGGCGACCTCGTCACTGGCCGACGGCTGCGACCCCAAAACCACTCGCGCCTACGAGCGCGTGGCCGCGTACTGAGCCTGGCACGCCAGAAAAGCCGAAGCCGCCCGAGCCGGACGTCAGGCGGATGCGTCCCTGTGCTGGCTCAGAACATACCACGCGCGATGGATCGCTCGCCCCTCGATCCGGAACTTGCGCTCGAAGTTCGTGAGATAATCCAGGTCGTGCTCGGGCTCCCGGACCGGGGGAGCAGGCTGCTCGCTCAGTTCGGGGCGGGCCGCGACCAGTTCCCTGATCACATGAAAATACTCTTCGACGTCGGTGGCGACATGGAGCGTGCCGCCGGGCTCGAGCACGCGGACCACGGAGTCCACGAGCGCGCCGGTGAACACCCTGCGCTTCTTGTGCCGCTTCTTCCACCACGGATCCGGAAAGTAAACGTGGACGGCCCGGACGCTGGAAGCGGGTATGCGCGTGGCCAGCAAGGCGCGGGCATCACCGGGCCAGACGCGGACATTACCGATGCCGCGCTTGACCAGGCGTTCGGCGGCGAGCCGGGCATACTTCCGTGCGAGTTCGATGCCCAGGTAGCTGCGCTCGGGGTTCCGGCTTGCCGCGCTGGCCAGGAACAGACCCTTGCCCGAACCGACCTCGATCTCGACCGGACGCGCGTCACCAAAAAGCTCAGCCCAGTTCAGCGGTTGCGGAGCCGGGTGCTGCTCCGGGTCGAGCAGGCACCCGGAAACGTCAAGATCCGTGCGTGCGCGAGTCATGAGGCTTATCCCGGGCTTTCCGCCGGAGTCGAGATGGTCACGCCGATGATCTTGCCATGGAAGACCATGTTCGCCTCGACGAAGCCCTGAACCTCGAACATCGAGTGGCGGCGATGGAGCCGCACCGCCTGGCTCACCAGCACGAGCCGGTCGCCGGGCCGCACCTGGCCGCGGAACCGTACATCCTCCATGCCGCCGAAGCCCACGAAGCCGTTGTCACTCAGCCCGTTGACCTTGCAGTAATAGCTGGCGAGCTGAGCGGCCGCCTCGCAGATGAGAACGCCTGGCATGAGCGGGTAATCGGGCATGTGCC
The DNA here is from genome assembly GCA_963833985.1 of uncultured Planctomycetaceae bacterium. Taxonomy (GTDB): domain Bacteria; phylum Planctomycetota; class Planctomycetia; order Isosphaerales; family Isosphaeraceae; genus Aquisphaera. The sequence continues at coordinate 517,684 of CAWIAD010000001.1, read as the reverse complement.
CGCGCACCCAGAACTCGTCGGCCGCCACGTCCTTGTACCCGATGATCAGCTTGTGCTTCGGGTCCATGAACACGATTGCAGTCAGCTGTGCCATCTCGAATCGCTGGGGGATGTCACGGTAGATTCCTTCCCAGTCGACGAGGACACGCGAGGTGTCGATCGTTGCAGGGTCGACCAGGGCTATAGGCGGCATGCGCGAATCATCCTTTCTGATCGCCAGCAATAAGAGGCTACCGCCCATCATGGCTCGACGGGTGCGGTTTGCTGGGATGCCCGAGAGCGCGGTGTGGTCGGATTCGATCAATGGCCGTCGCACAGCCGTCCCGGCCGGCAGCGGTGTTCCGCCGGCAATTTGCTGCTATCATGACCTCCGGCAGCGGGTTCGACAAGGGCTTACAGGGGTCGACGCGTGGCCGCGACGCAAGCCCGGGCGATTTCAGGATGTGAAGCGTGTCGCGACGGCTCCTGGGTACCATGATCACCTACGGCTACCCCGGCATCGGCCTGGAGGACGAGCTCGACCTCGCCCTGCGGCTGGGCGCTGAGGTCCTGGAGATCCTGCCGGACTGGCGGACGCTGCCCGACCCGGCCCTGGTGCGAAGCGCTGCGGTGGATCGCGGACTCACGGTCCGCAGCGCCCACGGATGTTGGGGGGCGAGGGCGATCCGGGCGGCCCGCGTCGACCTGGGAGACACCGACGCCGCCTCCTTCCGTGCCTCGGTCGATGATTTGAAGCGATGCATCGACTGGCTGGAGCAGGCCGGAGGCACGCACCTGGTGGTCCATCCCGGCGGACTCTCCGTGCCGGAAGACTGCCCGGCCCGCCGTGCCAGCCTGGCGCGCGGGCTCGGCGAGCTGGCCGACCATGCCGGGGGAACGGGCATTCTCGTGTGCGTGGAGAACATGCCGCCTGGAGTCTATCCCGGCAGCCGGATGGTCGAGCTCTTCGAGCTGCTGGAGGAGCTGGACACGCCGGGGCTGGCCCTGGCCCTCGATACTGGCCACGCCCATATCTCCGCGGAACTCTCCGCGGAGACCCGCGCCGCCGGGCCAAGACTGGCGACGACCCACGTGCACGACAATGACGGCCGCAAGGACGGACATGACGCGCCCGGGCTGGGAACGATCGACTGGTCCGCCTGGGCACAGACTCTCGACGGCATTGGTTACCAGGGGCCGATCGTGCTCGAGTGCATTCGCCAGCTCCGCGACGACCCGGCGCTCTTCCGTCCGGAGGTCGTCGCCCTGCTGCTGGAGGATCGCGGCGCTGCGATGTCTCCCCGGGCGAACGATTGCAGCGAATAAACCGGATCGTCCGCAGCCGCGGCTTGATTGTCACGCTGCCTGCCAAGCTGGGCCGCCGGCGATGCCGATAGGAGGACCATGGACGATCGATCGTTCCATGCTCATGGACGGGATCGCCGGCCGGCCTGGGAGAGGACCGGCGCGCGGAAGAGCCAGGAGGGACGCCGAACGTGACACCCGTGGTCAACCGCCGCGAGGCGCTGGGAGCTCTGGGGGTGATCGGGGCTGCCGCGGCCGCGGCAACCGCGACGTCATCGCCAGCCCTTGCCAGCCATGTCGAGTACGGCCGCTACGCCCGCCGGCAAGGCGTTCACGGCCGCATGACCGGCGCCCAGGCCGCGGCAGCCGCCCTGCGGTGCGAGCAGGTGCGCTGCGTCTTCGGGGTTCCGGCGGCGCAGAACAACGAGCTGTGGGACGCCTTCAAGGCCTATGGCCAGCCCTATTTTCTGGTGGCCAACGAGTTTTCGGCGAGCATCATGGCCGACGCGTCGGCCCGCGTGAGCGGCGAGGTGGGCGTCTACAGCGTCGTGCCCGGTCCGGGGCTCACCAACGCCATGAGCGGCATTGGCGAGGCACTCTACGACAGCGTGCCGATCGTGGGCCTGGTCACCGACGTGGACCGCAGGCCCGGTGCGCCGATCGGCCAGGTCCACGGGCTGCCCAACGAGGCTCTCTTGCGTCCGCTGAACAAGGCGGTGCTCACGGTGCGGCACCAGGCCGAGATTCCCGGCGCCGTCTTCGAGGCGTTCCGGATTGCCAGGGCCGGCGAACCCGGGCCGACGGCCGTCCTGATCCCCTTCCCGCTCTTTCTCGAAGTCTGGGACTACGACCAGCCGGCGCCGCCGCCCTACCCCATCCCCTTCGACGAGGCCGCCTATCGCAGCATCGTCTGCCACTTGCAGGACCGGAGCCGGCGCGTGGGCATCTATGCCGGGCTTGGCTGTGCCGAGGCCGGTCCATCGCTCACGGCCGTCGCCGAGATGCTCCAGGCGCCCGTGGCCACCTCGGTCAGCGGCAAGGGCTGCATTCCGGACGCGCACCCGCTGGCGGTGGGCTGGGGCTATGGCAAGCAGGGAACGCGCGCGGCCGAGACCGCATTCAAGGACGTGGACCTGGTACTGGCCATCGGTGTGCGCTACAGCGAAGTCTCCACCGCGAACTACGCCATCCCGAAGGTAGGCACGCTCATCCACGTGGACGCCAATCCGCGGAACCTGGGCCGCAACGTCCCCGCGCACGTCTGCCTCTGCACCGATTCGCGGGTGTTCCTGGACCGGCTTCTGGCTGAAGCTGCATCCATTCGCCGCACGCCCTGTCCGCCGCTCTGGCAGAAGATCCAGCACCTGCGGCAGGTAGACCGCTGCGAGGCCCAGACGGTGCGCATCGATCCGTGTGTCGACCCCATGTACTTCCTGTCGCAGCTCCGGGCCGCGCTGGGGCCCGAGGAGCTGATCTTCGTGGACGTGACCGCGTCCACCCACTGGGCGGCCGAGGCCATCGAGGTCCAGGGCCCGCGCCGCTTCTTCACTCCGGCCAATAACCAGAGCATGGGCTGGGCGATCCCGGCGGCCGTGGGCGGCGCAGCTCGTCCGTCCCGATCGCCAGGTCGCCTGCGTTACCGGAGATGGCTGCTTCCTCATGAGCGCGATGGAGATGTCCTCGGCCGCCCGCGCCGGGTTACCGGTGAAGTTCTTCGTCCTCGACGATGGTGCGTATCATTACATGCAGATGCTCCAGGAGCCAGTCTTCCGGCGCACCACGGCCACGGAGATTGCCCGCATCAACTACCCGGCATTCGCGCAGGGCGTTGGCCTGGGGTACAACCAGATTGCCTGCAATGCCGACGTGCAGCCCGGCATCCAGCGCACCATGGGACTGGCCGGCCCGATCCTCACCCACGTCATCGTGAGCTACGAGGGCCGCGAGATCCGGTGGCTCAGCGCCTTGCGCTCGCATTACATCAACGGCCTGAGCACCGCCCAGAAGGTTCGCTTCGCCACTCGCATCGGGGTACGGACCGTGAGCCGGCGGGCGGATAGTGATTGAACCGGGCCGAACGGCTCTGGCAGAATAGCGAAAGCCTGGCGGTCTGATGCGCCGCCGAAGGCGTGCGCGGAGAGTTCCGCCACGACGGACATCCGGGAGGAGCAGCACATGGGCGGCGCGAAGAATCGTCCGTGCGTGATGACGCGGCGTGAGGTCCTGACCGGGTCGCTGGCAGCCACTGCGGCCTTCGGCGTGCCGCATATCGTTCCGGCCCGCGCTCTGGGCCGGACGGGTGTTGCCGCCAGCGAGCGGATCACGCTGGGAGTCATCGGTATCGGGCCGCGGTGCACGTACGATCTGACGAGTATCCTTCAGCTCTCTGACGTCCAGTGCGTGGCCATCTGCGACGTCCAGGCGAGCCGCCGGCAGGCGGGCAAGAAACTCGTCGATGGCCACTACAAGAACAGCGACTGCCGGCTCTACCGCGACCTCCGAGAACTGCTCGACCGCCGCGATATCGACGCGGTGCTGATCGCCACCGGCGACCGCTGGCACGCCCCGGCCTCGATCATGGCCGCCCAGGCGGGCAAGGACATCTACAGCGAGAAACCCTGCGGACTGACCATTGCAGACTGCCAGGCCCTGGCCGATACCATGAACCACTTCGGCCGCGTCTTCCAGGCGGGCACCCAGCGCCGCAGCGTGACCAACTTTCAGCTCGCGGTGCAGCTTGCGCACACCGGCAAGCTCGGCAAGGTGCACACGCTCCATGCCTCGGTCTACACGCCCGGCAACAACTTCGACTGGCTTCCCGCCGAGCCGGAACCCGGTCGCGACGAGGTTGACTGGGATCTCTGGCTGGGCCCGGCACCCTGGCGGCCCTACAACAAGGCTTACGTCTGGGGCGGATGGCGCGGGTTCTACGATTTTGACTCCGGCGCACGCCTGCTCGACTGGGGCGCACACACGGTGGACCTGTGCCAGTGGGCCAACCAGGCCGACGAGACGATGCCCCTGGAATACGAGCCCACTCCCACAGGATTGGCCGCCCGCTACGCCAACGGCGTGAAGCTGGTGCTCGACTTCCTCAAGACCCCGTTCGCGGAACGGCCCGGCTGGATCCAGCACCTTGGCACCTGCCCGGTCCGTTTCGTCGGTGACGAGGGATGGGTGGAAGCTGGCGACAGCGGCGAGATCGAGGTCTCGTCGGCCGCGCTCAGGAGCGAGCTCAAGGCGATGCAGGCCAGCCCCTCGGCGGGCGGGCTGGACGTCTCGGCCCACGCCCGGAACTTCTTCGACTGCGTCCGGTCACGGCAGCTCACGGCGGCCAACCCCGGCGTCATGCGGCACTCGCACATCGCCTGCCACGCCGCGGCGCTGGCCTGGATCCTGGGCCGCAAGCTCACGATCGATCCGGTGCGCGAGGAATTTGTTGGCGACGACGAGGCGAACCGTCTGCGGTCCCGTGCCGCACGTGAGCCGTGGTGCATCGCACGCTGAGCCGCGTCACCCAGGTCGTGAGGCCGAAAGATGAGCGCATCGCTTTCCGAGCAGTACCGCCGCTGGTTCGTCTACGAGCAGGACGCCATTGCCAGGGTGATCGCCTGCTTCGAGAGCGTCCCGTCGCAGAACCGCGCGGGAGCGGATTATCGCCAGGCTCTTGCCGTGCTCGCTCATCTCGTGGCGGCACGGCAGGTCTGGCTGGGCCGGCTGGGCGTCATCCCCATGGAGGCGGCCACCATGTTCCCCGACCATTCGGGTGCGGACCTGACCCGGGTCGCCGCGGACTGGAAGCAGGTCAGCGCCCACTGGACGGAGTACCTGGAAGGGCTGGACGACGCACAGGTGCAGCAGGTGCTCGAATACCAGAGCCTCGACGCGGGCCGGTTCCGGAACCGCATCGAGGAAATCCTCGCCCAGCTTTTTGGCCATTCCTGGTACCACCGCGGGCAGATCGCCACGCTCATCCGCGCCGCGGGCGGACAGCCGGCCGCCACCGATCTGATCTACTGGTGCCGTCAGCCCGTCGAGAGTCCGGCGCCCGGAACCACATCGAGTGGCTGAGAGCAATGACAGACATCCAGCAGCTTGATGCGATGCTGGATGACCGGGAGTCCGCTCCTCGTGGGCCACGATTGGGATCTTATCACTGCTTCGGTCAGATGGACCAGGAATGGCACGATTGGAATCGTACCCCACGAGAAGGGAATGGCATGATCGGAATCGTACCCCACGAGGAGAGCGGGCAGGCAGGGCTCTCAGCCCGGGCAAGGGAACGGCAGTTCTGTCCAAGGACTTTTGCGGATCTGCTTAGCTCAGCGGCTGTACAGTCCGGCGCTCGGCCCCAGGCTCGGTGCATAGACACCAATTGACGGCGGCGGCGCGATCTGGTTCACGGTCAGCCCCGTGCTGTACACCACGGGGAAGGTGGTGAACGAGTTCCACGACGTCGGGGTCCCGTAAACGTAGCCCGGTGCGCTGAAGCCGGGCCGCCAGAGGCCAACGCCATAGCGGCCGGGCAGGAAGCCGTACCCGGGCAGGTTCGACCCGTAAGAGGGGCCCGGATAGGCTGAGAACGTGGTGAACGTGCGCGGCACGCCGTAGCTGGCGAATCCGTAGCTTGTGCCGTACAGACCGGGTGCCGCGAAATAGTCGCTCACCCGGTAGGACGGCGTCATCGGCCCGCCCACGACCGACTGAGCCCGGGCCTGCCCTGCCCCCACCAGCGACAGGAACGCGCCGAAGACCACCAGTGCCAGTTGCCGTCGCATGAGATTGGTCCTTCCGAGGGAAATGTCGCGCCAGATCACGAACCCGGACGCGGACCGGAAAGCCAGATCCTCAGTCCCGCAGATCTCCGCGTCCTTGAATTCTACCGCACGGTTGAAGGGCGTGCCCCGGAATTCCAGGCTACAGAAGCCGCGTCGGTATGGACGTGCAACTGGTAAATTGCGAGCGAAGAAACAAGCCATGCCGATCCACGACTGGACACGCGTTTCCGCCGGGACCTTTCACGACTTTCGCCAGGGATGGACGATCGAGATCCGCAACCGGCTGAACGGCGGCATCCTCCCCGACGGCTATTACGCCATGGCCGCCGAGCGCGTGAGCGGGCCGGAGCCCGATGTGGTGACGCTACGCATTCGTGGGCCGGAGCCGACCGGCGGCCTTGCCGTCGCGACCGTGCCGCCCGGAATTCACCAGGCCGCGCGGGTGGAGACCGAGTCCTGGAGATACGCATGCAAGGCCAATCGCATCGCGATCCGCCACGAGCTGGGCCGCGTGGTGGCGATGATCGAGATCCTCTCTCCCGGCAACAAGGACAGCCGGCACGCCGTCGTCTCCTTCGTGACGAAGGCCGTCGAATTCATCCGCAATGGAATCCACTTTCTTGCGGTGGACCTCTTCCCGCCCGGTCCGCGTGACCCGCTGGGCATCGCCCAGTCCATCTGGGACGAGCTGGTCGGCGAACCACTGGCAACGCGTCCCGCGGATCGACCTCTGACCGTCGCCGCCTTCGACGCAGGCGAGGCGCTGACGGCCGACGTCGAACCGCTGGCCGTCGGCGATCGCCTGCCGGACGCTCCCCTGTTCCTCGAGCCAGGGTGGTACGTCAATTTGCCGCTGGAAGGCACATACATGGACTCCTGGTCCGTGACCCCCAGGCCGATACGCGACCTTGTCGCCGGCCCCGGCACGATGTAGCCGTGCCCTCTTTCAGCTCAGGGTGTCTCCTCGATCTTGTGCACCTGGTCGGCCTTCAGGTCCCGGAGCGTCGTGTTCTTGCCGGACGGCCAGGTAATCTTCACCTCGTCGGCCTTCTGCTCCTTGCCCAGCCCGAAGGTGAGCGGCAGCTCCATGGACGAGAGGTAGCTCTTGGCCGGGAAGAGCTGGCGGCGGCAGACCACCTCGCCCATCTTCAGCTCCACCCTGGCGCCGATGGCGTCGCGGTTGGAGGTTTTGCCATTCCCTTTGAGCGCCAGGCGGATCCAGTGGTTGGCATTGCCGCCGTCGTTGCGGAAGAGCCGTGCCGGGCCGTTGTTGACCACGATGGCGACGTCCAGGTCGCCGTCACCGTCAATGTCGGCATAGGCCGTCCCCCGGCCGACGATGGGGCGGAAGAGGTCGGGCCCCGCTGCCTCGGGCCCCACCTTCACGTACAGGTTCCGCCCGGTCTTGCCCGAGTTCCAGAAGAGCTGCGCCGGCTGCTCGTAGGCCTCGCTCGCCTGCACCTTGGAGATCTCGGGCTCGAGGTGCCCGTTGGCCGACAGCAGGTCGAGCCGCCCGTCCAGGTCGTAATCGAAGAAGAAGAGCCCGAACTTGAGCGGCGGCTGGGTGGGAGCTCCCAGGCCGTACAGGTTCGCCAGGTCCGAGAACTGGAGGCTCGCCGGCTGATCGCTGACGTACAGCGCGGTCATCTCGTTGGCGAAGTTGCCGATCGCCAGGCCGAGCCGCTCGTCGTTGCCGAAGCAGGCCCAGTCGCAGCCCATGCCGCCACGGGGCGAGCCCGACTTGTCGAAGGCCACGCCGGACATCATCGCCAGCTCCTCGAACTTGCCCTTGCCCAGGTTGTGGAACAGGAAGTTCTGCACGGTGTCGTTGGCCACCGCAATGTCCACCAGGCCGTCGCCGTCCACATCAAAAGGCGCGACCCCGAGTGACTTGGCCAGCGGCGCCTTGAGATCGGGCGTGCGCACCTGCACTCCCGCCTCCTCGCTGATGTCGGTGAAGTGGCCGGCGTCGTTGCGCAGCAGGGTGCACAGCGAACCCGGGAACGAGGTCGGCGGACCGTACGCACGCCCCAGGCCGCTGATCTGGAATCCCTGGACCTTGTCGATGTCCGGGGTCCAGGTGACGTAGTTGCAGACGAACAGGTCCAGGTCGCCGTCGTTGTCGATATCTAGGAAGGCCGCACCCGTGAGCCAGCCGTTGGGCCCTCTGGCGTTCGCGGCCGCGGTCACGTCCTCGAAATGCCCCTTCCCATCGTTTCGGAAGAGATGGCCGCCGCCAACCCCCGTGATGTACACGTCCACGTCGCCGTCGTTGTCGTAGTCGCCCACCGCGACGCCCTGGCCGTAGAGCGTCTTGTCCAGGCCGGCCTCCTTGCTGACGTCCGCGAAGTTGCCCTTGCCGTCGTTGCGGTACAGGGCCTGCGTGGGGGCAACCGCCGCCTTGTTCTCGTGCCCGGGCCAGGGACAGGAATTGACGAAGAGCAGGTCCTGGTCGCCGTCGTTGTCATAATCCAGGAATGCGACTCCTGCGCCCATGGTCTCGGGCAGGAGCTTGTCGCCGAAGGCACCGTTGGCATGCACGAAATGGATGCCGGACGGCGTGGTGACGTCCACGAACTTGACCGCGGGTAACGTTTCCACCCTGACCTCGGGGGGCCGCACGGGGGCGATGGGCACCGCAATGACGGCCTTCTCCGCGGGGGTACCGCAGCCGCCGGCCACCAGGGGGACGAGAGCCAGCCCCATCAGGCTCAGGAGCCTGGCAAGGCGCATCGGCAGAACTTCGGTCATTCTCCATTCTCCTGAGCGTGAAGCGAATGCGGTGTGGTCGAGGATGCCGGGGATGGTGTTGCCGCGGGTGGACCCGCCGCGTGCGTGACCGGCCCGGCATCGATCCCCGGCGCGCCTGGGCGATGCAGCGAGTGGATCACGACTGACTGGGCGTTCATGTTGGCCGCCGGGTCGTTCTTGCGGGCGATCGCAAAGACGCGGCCCTCGGCCGTCTCGTCCGGCTTGAGCCGCTCATGAAGCGCCTTGTGGGTCACTTCGAGCACCCGGCCGATCGCTGCCTGCATTGCGCCGTCGCTCTCTTGCCCCCAGATCGGGCCGAGCGCTGCGGCCAGGTCGTGGAGCGGCTCGAGCCGCGACTGGAAGCGTGGCCGGGGACCCTTCATGAAGCGCACGACCCGCCGCGCCAGCTCCAGCGCCTGCTCCCTGCGCCGGGCTGGATCGCCCTTCCGGCCGGCGACCTCGGCTGCCAGCCCTGTCAGCGCGACCGGATCCACGGTGGCGGTGGTCTCGGCCGGGTCCGGGGGGAGTTCCAGCTTCCTGTCGCCCCAGGCCGGGTCGCCAAAGGCGAGGCCCAGCCCGTAGTGCGCCTCGACGTCTTCTGAATCCAGAGTCAACGTGCGCTGGTACGCGGCGATCGCCTTCTTCAGCCAATCCTTGCGCTCCGGGCTCTTGATCGGCAGCGGCCGCGCCAGCGTGTAGTAGACCGACGCCAGCTCGTCGATGACCTGAAAATCGAGACCGAAATCGAACTTCCGCTCCGGAACACGGGTCTTCAGGACCGCTTCGAAGCTGGAGACCGCCTCCTCGAGCTGGTTGTTCGACGCGTTGATCTGGCCGGTGAGCCAGTTGATCACCCAGGGTGCGGCCGGCTCCTTGTGGGCTGCCGCCTTCTCCAGGGCCTCGAGCGCCTCGGGAATGCGCCCTTCCCGCTGGTAGACGCGCGCCAGGTTCACCCAGCCATCGGAGCGGCCCAGCCCGGCCACCTTGTGGAACACCTCCTCGGCCTGCTTCAGCTCGCCCTTCTGGCCCCCCTTGGCCGCCCCTTCCAGCAGCAGGCCAATCCCGTAGTCGTTCCAGCGCTGCCATTCGTCCTTGATGGGCGAAGGCTCGATGGAGACGGCGGGGCCGGCCGCAACGGGTAGCTCGAGACGGTCCGAGGCCATCACCGTGACGGGGATGTCCGGTCCCTGCCCCTTGCCGAAGATGTAGTCCATGTACTTGCGGTCAAACTTGCGGTAGTTGATCTTCGCCTCCAGACGGATCGGGGCGGTCTGCCCCGGGGGAGCTTCCAGCGCGAAGTGCACCACCTGCCCCGCTCCGGGCGGGATCTGCTTGTTGTACAGCGGCACGAAGATGTCCTGGGCGTTGCGGCGGTCGATGCGCTTGCCGTCGCGGTCGAGCATGTACACGTTGATGAAATGGGAGTAGGGATCGACCGTGCCCGCACCATCGATGCCCCCGCACCGGCCCACGGTTTTCTCACCCTGGCGGGCGACCAGTTCGACCCAGACCTCGTTCGAGTCAACCGTTCCCTGGGTGAACAGATGGCCCACGCCGAGCGTGCGAACCACCACCTCGACCAGGTATTTCTGACCGGGACGCAACAGTGGCACCTCGGGGCGTAGCGGGCCCAGCAGCTTGCCGTCGACGCCACCCCCCTCGCGAAGAGCGAAGAGGTCCACCCGCACCTGCTTGTCCTTCAGGAACCGTGCCTGCGCCTGGGCCGTGGCCTCGTCTCCCGCGAGGGCGGGCAAGGCCGTATTGGCACCCGGGAACAAATGGTTGTGGATCTGCCGGACGCCCTGGCCGTCGAAGTCCCTGGCGCCGAAGTCGCTGGAGGCCAGCAGGTTCATGTGGCACTCGTTACAGTTTGATTTCGCCACCGGCGGATAGTAGAAGCTGCGTGCTCCGTGGCCGGACACGCCCGAAAGCAGGTAGTTGTTGTAATGGTCCTGGCCGCGCGCGAAGTCCTTGTAATTCGTCACGGGATACGGCAGACCGACCTTGTGGCACACCGAGCAAAACTCGGCACTGCGGATGATCGGCTTCATGAAGCTCTTCTTGTGCATCTCCGGCTTGGCCTTCACCAGCGTGCGGTTCACCCACTTGAGAATGGCGTTGTCGCTGAAGGCGAAAGGATAATGCTGCGGCTCCTCGATGGTGTAGGCGCCGTTGCCGCGGGTGTTGTTCACCGCGGTGATCACGTGGCAGACCGTGCAGGTGATGCCGGCCTGTCCGGTGGGGTTGTGCACGTCGTCGAAGTTCGGGTCATCGAACTCGCCGGAGAAAAACGGTACGGGGTCGTGGCAGCCCGCGCACCAGCGCGAGGCCTGGGTTGAGCCGTCGCGCTGGAGCGACACCTTGCGCGTCTCGCGCACGCTGGCCAGGTACGCCTTGTTGTTGAACGAGCTGCGATGGTGGGCGGAGTGGAACCAGCCGTCGTACGCATCCTTGTGGCACTCCATGCAGTACTCGTCCATCATCAGCGTACGGGCCGGAATGAACTTGCCGCTGGCGGTGACCGCCTCGGACGGGAAGAAATACTGCTTTCCTTCCCGCGGCCCCTTCACGCCCAGCGTGCGCGGATCTTGCGAGTGCAAGAGCCCCATCACCGCCACGAAGCCCAGCACGGGTATGGCCAGCCTGCGCGCCCACTGCCAGCGAATGCGCGGGCCGGCCAGCCGGTGCTTGACGTACAGTGCCACGGCCGCCAGCGGGGCGGCCACGTGGAACCAGTAGCCGATGTTGCGCACCCGCGGGTCACGGACCTCGAACCCGCCGATGCGGACCAGGATGAAGCCCGAGACCACGGTGACCAGCCCGGCCGCCAGCAGGACCAGGCCGTAGCGAATGGCCGACCTGTTGGGCCGCTTCCATGAGGTTGCCAGGTGCGCGAAGCCAAAGATCAGGAAGGGTATGACGAGGACGAGACCGAGGAACAGGTGCAAGGCAACCATCAGCATGTAAAAGAACGTTTGCTGGGTCGTCCCCAGGTACCATGTCACCGCGGTGACGCTGGAGAGATAAAACCCGTTGGCGGCAAGCAGGGCAAAGCCGATCAGGATGACCCAGAGCAAGGGCCGCAAGCGAGCGCCGATGGCGGGCTTGTAAACCCGCCCGGCGCGGTTGCGCGGGGTCAGAACCGGTGTGGACACAGGCAAGCTCCTCCGCGGGGGGCTCCACGAGACACCCCAGGCGCGCGTTCACCAGGAAGGCGATCAGACAGGCGGTTTGGCGTTGAGTCGACGCAGCAGGGTCGGCGGGTGGGCGAGCAGTGCCCGGCGCATGGCTCGGCAGCAGAAACGTGCGGGCAGGCCGGATCGGGGTCTGCCGGCGAACGCAGAACCGTCACCATGCGCTGATCCGGGCCAAGTCAGGCCCGGTTGCGAGGGGCCGCCGGCGAAGAGCGCGGAGGTCGATCAAGGCGGGAAGAGAGGGAGGGGAGTGCCGTCGCCGGTGGCTCGGGAAACACCGGCTCGCTCAGTGCCGGGGGCGGCGTCATGCGGCAGGCCGCACGGTCGGCCACGAGCAACTGGCTGGTGGTGGAAGGCAGGGTGGGCACCTCGCCCTGGCAGGGAAGCGGGATGATGGCCGGCGGTGCGACCCCGGCGGAACGATGGGCCGCCGTCAACCCGGCGTGCAGCAACCTTTCCCAGGAGAGCGTGTGCGCCAGCACCGGGCGTTCGGGCACATGACACCCCGCCGCCCGCGCAGGCCGCGGCGCGATGCCCAGGGACAGGCACATCGTCCCCGTCAGGGCCAGTAGTACAATCCGGCTCTTGAACTGATGTCCCGTCTCCGCCACGCCCGAACGGCTCCCGGACCCGAAGGCAACGACCAAGGCGAAAGTGCTGGTTTTTATTAGAGAAGCTTGCCCGGGCGTTGTCAATGGGCGGTGCCGGGCCTCTGCTTCAGCTCCTGGGGCGGGAACTTGTTGTTGACCTCGTTGGCGCCCTCGATCTCGGCGACCGATTCCGGCGCGAATCGCTTGAGCCTGGCTTTCAGCTCGTCGATGGTCCGAGTTCTGGCCGCCTGGTCAGTGGCTGGTTGAGTCAACATCGATCGAGGTCCTTGCCCATCCATCCCGCGGCCCCGGTGAGTGACAACGGCCGCCTCGGCGTTGGCAGGAAGATCATCGGCTCGCGTCGACGAACGATTCTCCATCGCCAACGTACCCCGCGCCGCGACCCCGCCGCAACCAGGCTCTTCGCGCCGCGCCGGGTGCCAGTGTGCACAACTCGTTCCGACGCCCTGCGCCGGAATGCCGTGTGCGACGCTTCGCCTCGTCCGGTCATACTCGGGCGTCGAAGAAAACAAACGCGAGACGCATGATGCGTCGCCCCCCCAGGGCGCGATATTCGGCGCCGGACGGCCCGGCGGAAGCTATTCTCGAAAGTGGATGTGCCGATCGCCCCTTCGGACGTCATGCTACCCAGGCCTGGCACACCGACGGTGCCGAGCTCGAACAGAATCGCCGGCCTGGACGCACGACACACCATCTTCTTGAACGACAAGGGTAGAACCCGTGGGGAAGATCCGGGACCGCCTCAAGAAACGACTGCTGAACGTGACCTCGATGCGTCCGCTGTTTGTCGGGATGCCCTATATCGAGGCCGGAGACCCGGCGGCCCTGGCGCAGTTGATGCCGCTTGGCCGGTACGATTACTGGCACTCTGCGCTGCGGGAGGTGCTCGACCCGCTCTCGCGCTGCGATGATGAGGACCGCCGCGCGGTGCACCTGCTGGCTCGTGCCGGCGCGTTTTCCGAGATCGCCGCGTGGGCTTGCCAGGAGCTTCCCAGGGAAAAGCCCGGGCAAGACCTGCACGGCGCGCTGCGGCAGATCTTGACGGCAGGGGGAGTCGGCGACGAGGCGATCGCCACGTTGACCGCAAGGTACTTCACGAGTTTCCACAAGGCGGGTCAGGCGAATTCCGCCGGACGGTTCGTGCTTGGCCTTGACGATGCCAGGCTGGCCGCGGCCGTCAGCCTTGGAGGCGAGCGGAACCGGGAACGGGGAGCGGGCGATCGTCCCTATGAGAGCCTGCTCGAGTTCCTGTTCACCGCGGCTCCGGAGCGGCTCGACGTCGTTGGACCAATCCTGGCAGGCTCGCAGCGACTTCGGCTGGGAACCAGCACCATTCTGCTGGAACGGGGCGGAGGCCGATTCGAGGACCGGCTTCTTGAAGGCTGGAGGCGGTGCGCGGATCCCTGGGTGCGCTTCGAACACTGCAAGCTGCTGGTGGGCCGTGATCCGGCCCGCTACCGTGCCGAGGCACTGGCCCTCTGCCGGGCGGATCTCGCCAGCGGTCTCTGGCATGGATTTCACGCCGATGATCTGCTGCTGTGGATGATCTCCACGTACGGTGCGGACGCCGCCGATGACGCCCGCGGTTACCTCGAACGCGACATGGACGGTCCCTGGCAGCAGAACCGCGTGATGAACGCCGCCGTGAAGGCCATGGGCCGCCGGGCGATCGCGCTGCCCCTGATTCTCATCAACAACGAGAGCCTGCATTACTGGAAACAGGCGCTGACTCACCTGGTCGCACTCGACGACGGGACACACGACGATCTGATCAGAGCCAGGCTCCAGAAGGGGATCGCCGAGACCCGGGAGTCGAAGGAGTGGCAACCGCTTGCGGAATTCCTCAGGCTGGCGGCGGCCTGGCGGGTCGACGAATTCATCGAGCCGCTCTGGAGCTTTTCCGATCACCCGACCAAGCTGGTGCGCGACGCCTCGGCGCGCGCCCTGGGGCGAGCCGGAGCAAGTTTGGTGCCGCGGGCACTGCCCCTGCTCAAGGACCGCAAGAAGGAACGCCGAGGCTGGGCCGTGACGCTTCTCGCCACGGTTGGGTCCGTGCCGGCTCTCCAGGCGCTGGAGGACCGGCTTGATGAGGAGACCGACGAGGACCTCCGTGACGCCATGCTGCTGGCTCTGGACGCGGCGCGGGCCTCGAGCGGCCGCGAGATCACCCGGGAGGACATGGACCAGCGCGTGCGGCGCACGGCGAAAAAGCTTGGGTCTCCGGTCGCCGGCTGGCTCGACGAGTCTCGACTGCCCACCCTGCGCGACACAGGCGGCGAGCCGCTCGGTGCGGACACCACGCGTTACCTTCTCTATCGTCAGTCGCGTGGCAGGGAGATCGTGCCCGACGTGGAGGCGCGCCCGCTCTACTCCATGATCGATCGGGCCAGCGGGGCCGATTTCGCGCTGGAGATTTTCCAGCAGTTTGCCGCCACGAAGGCCGATGCCGCCGATCGCTGGGCGCTGGCGGTGGCCGGACTGCTGGGCGACGACCGCATCGTGCCAGGCCTGAACGCGCTGATCCAGCAGTGGGGCGACTCCGCTCGGGGCAAGATGGCCGAGTACGGCGTGCAGGCCTTGGCCCTCATCGGCACGGACGCCGCGCTGACCCTGGTGGATGCGCTCTCGCTCCGCTATCGCGTGAAGAACAAGAACATCGGGGCCGCTGCCGTGGAGGCGTTCGCCGGCGCAGCCGGGCGCCGGGGCATCAGCGTCGATGAGCTGGGCGATCTGGTTGTACCGTGGCTCGGCTTCCAGCCCGGTCAGCCGCGCATCGTCGAGGCCGGAGCCCGGCGCTTCCAGGTCTCCATCGGTGCCGAAGGAAAGCTGGTGTATCGCGATCTCGACAAGAACAAGCCAGCCGCTTCGCTTCCGAAGTCCGCTCCCAGGGAAGTGCTCGACCAGCTCAAGAACGAGGCCGCGATCCTGAAGGAGGTAAGCAAGGGCCAGAAGGCGCGGATCGAAAACCTGATGGTGCGTCAGCATCGCTGGCCGGTGCAGCGCTGGGGAGCGCTCTTCCTCGCGCATCCGCTGCTCTTCCCGTTCGCCACCAGCCTCATCTGGGGTGCGTACGACGGCGGACAAACGCTGATGGCAACATTCCGCGCTCTGGAGGACCGCAGCCTGACGACCCAGCGCGACGAGACGTACCTGCTCGACGAGGCCGGATCCGTCGGCATCGTCCACCCCCTGGAGCTGGATGAGGCCACCCGCTCCGCCTGGCAAACGCATCTCTCCGATTACGAGATCATCGCGCCGTTCCCGCAGCTCGATCGGCCCGTCATCGCGGTGAAGGACGACGAGAGTGGGCAGAAATCGTCACGCGAATTCCATGGCGCCACGTTGAATGCCCTGACCTTTCGCAGCCGCGCCGAGAAGCTGGGCTGGACACGCGGATCGGTCAATGACGGGGGCTGCGTGGAGTCCTATCGCAAGGTGTTCGCGGGCGCGGGAGTCGAAGCGTTCGTGGGAGTCGACGGTTTGTTCATGGGCATCGGCAGCGATGAGACCATCACGCTCGCCGACGTGCTCTTCGTCCGCGCGGGAACTGTGCGGGTCGGCGGCTACGTTTATGATATGCCCGGCGATCCGACGGATCCCCGGTTGCTCGCATTCGGAGAGGTCCCGCCCGTTGTCTTCTCGGAGGTGATGGGCGAACTGGCCAGGATTGCCGGCCAGCCTCCGCAGGGAGCGGCACACGATTGAGCCGCGGTGGAAACATATTATTGCGCTCGAGAACGAAACATCGCGCAGCGATCATGCCTGAGCGGCGCTGAGGGCGGTTTTCTGACGCGTTGCAGGCAGTTTCTGATACTTGGAAGGGGGGCAGACATTCCTGTCTGCCAGGGCTTGCCTACTCCAGCAGGCAGGAATGCCTGCCCCCCGGTCTCAACCCGCGACACCAGGAGAAGCGAGAATCCGTGGGAACCACAGGATCACCGATGTTTCCGCCCGTGTGGGTGCTTCTGCTGATGACGCTGTACATCTTCGGAGCGGCGGGCGTGGGCGCCTGGCTTGGCTGGACCGGCATCGCCAACGGTCTCCGCTGGAGACGCGGAGACAAGACCGGTCACCGGGCGCGGAAAGCCGTCATCCAGGGGGTGATGGCCCTGATACTGGGTTACTCTCTCATCTGGTTATCCGCAGCGGGTAAGTATCATTTAGCTCCGTTCTTTTTCTTTACTCCGGCCACCGTCCTGGGGCTCACGGCGCTTGCGCTCGGGATGCCCTGGCGGAGGTCTCTTTCGATCCTTTGCGTTTGCCGTTTGCGTCGTGATCCTCTGTGCAACCATTCTCTTTCTTCGGATTGACTAACACCCGTTCAGGCAAGGCCAGTTGTCGAGCTTCAATCGCCAGTGGAGTTGGGAGGCGTACGGTGCGAGGCGGCGAGACCGGCCGTCGCCACGGCGATCGACTCCTGGATCAGGCATAAACGAACGACGTGATAGGCGATCAGGAGATCGCGGGCTGCCGCCAGCGGGTCGGGCAGCTCACCCCTGCGCTGGGCTTCCAGATGGGCGGCGACACGCTGCACGGCCGTGCCGCAACGGGCCAGGCCGAGCGCTTCAGCGCGGAGGCCCAGGGCGCGGAGCTCGGAAACGGCCCGGAAGGCGGCCAGACCTCCCTCGGCGACGGCCAGCAACTGCGCTGCCAGCAGGTTCAAGAATTGACCCAGGGCCGACCCTGACGGTTGCAGCTCGGCACGGGGATCCGCTTCCGGCTCGTCATCCGGCGCCCGGGTTGGCGGGCCGGCAGGGCATCGGTCAGGCCGGCAGGGAGGGCCGCGTCACGCTGGAGCGTGAGATGGATCGGGCCGTTGTCGGTGTGCAGCGTGATCGGCTCGATGTTCAGCCGGCCTGATTCCAGGCGAACCAAGCCGAGCACCGCGCGGGTGGCCGAAGGGTCGTGCGCCAGCAAGGTTTCCACGGCCTGCCGGGTTTCGGCCTGATAGGGGACGATCAGCGGCAGGGGGCGGCCCGCTGCGTCCTGGACGAGGCGTAAGCCCTCGTGGCGCACCTCATCGAAGTACGCCGGGCCCCATCGTGCCGGAGCCAGCAAGACGACCGCGTCCTGCTCGGTGGGCTCGGAAACGCCGCCGCCGAAGAGCTGGCGCGCCCGGTCCGCGACGACGTCCCAGCTTTCAACTCCCGCGGGCAGGTGGCCCGGTTCGGCCGGACCTACCGCGAGGACTCGGGTGGACGGCCGGCCGGAGAGTCGTCCCTGACCATTGCGCAGGGCGCTCAGCAGGCGAAACGCGCTGACGGCGGCCTGGGCGGGAGACCCGAGCCCCGACCAGGGGCCTTCCACGAGGAAGCGCGCGGCCGGATTGAAGCCGGGCGTCCCCGCGGGCCGCGCATCGGTCCAGGTGGCCCAGCCGTTGGCCGAGCGATCCCAGAAGTATAAGGTCAGGCCCATGAAGCCGCTCTGCGAGCGCCAGGCGCGTGCCCCTGCGCCCACCAGCTCGAGGTTGCCGACGGGCTCGTAGGCGGTTTTGTGCTGGCCGATGAGGTGCGGAGCGGGCCGGCGCGACAGCCCCTGACGCAACGCCTCGGCGCGCGCCGCCTGGGCCAGCAGGCTGGCGGAGTCGGCCCGGGCGTCGCGAGCCAGCGCCAGCTCGATCTCGCTCGCCAGCCCGCCGAGCAGGCGTTCGAGCCTGGGCAGCTCCGCTCCGTGCGCCGAGACCGCGAGCGTCCGCATCCGCCCGGCCGTGGCGTTCGAGAGCCGGCAAAGGCCGATGGAAATGGTCTCCGCCAGGACGGTACCCAGCGACGCCAGGACCTCCTCACGCGTCCGGGGAGCGCCTGTGGATTCCGTGGTCGAGTACGCCTCGGCTTCCTCCCGCGCGCGCACTCCGCGCGCCGTCTGGAAGGCGAGCACGGCGGCCACGCGATGCTCGCAGACGCGCGGCTCGTGGCACGAGCACACCATGCCTGCCGCGCCGCAGCCGGGCATCCATCGGCAGATGGCGTTCCGCGTGGGCAAGCGCGCGACCAGGCGGCCGACGGGCTCGAACTCCACGGGCAGACCAAGGGCGAGCGCCTTCCGCACCCGCGCCACCAGCGCCTTGCCGGCCCAGCGGGCGATGGCCTCGTCGTCGAGTGCCAGGACCTCGGCGACCGCATCAGCGGCCGGTGCGGTGGGCTCAGGTTCTGGCTCGCCGGCCGCCGGCCTGTCCGACGAGTCGGCGCTCTCCTTGACGAAGATCAAGGCCGTCAGGATATGACGGCAAATGCCGCTTGCCGGGCAGTCGCAACGAGACTGAACCGGCGGCACGACGAGCTCGACCATGGCTTCGGCGACCTGCACGCGGAGCTGCTCCTCTGAGCTGGCGGAGTCGAGGATCCTTGGCGGGTTGGTCTCGAGGTCCTTGCGCACGTCGCACCAGGCCCTTGTTCGACAGGCCGGCCAGGGCGTCGTCGTCGAACGCGGCCAGGACGGCGCGGAGCTGCTTCAGGAAAGGACCCGGGCCATCCATTCGGCCAGTCTCCGGGGAGTGAGCGCCGCCACCTCGGCGCCCGCGGCGACGCAGCGCTCGGCCATCTGGCGATCGTACGTGGGGTGGGCGCTGGCGTCGAGCGCCGCCAGGCCGAGCACACGCACTCCGGCCTCGCGCAGCCGCTTGATGGCGGCCGGCAAGAGCCCCGGCGCCGTGCCCTCGAAGAAATCGGTCACGACGACCACGATGGTCCGGGTGGGAGACTGCACGAGGCTTTCGCAGTAGCCCACGGCCCTGGCGATGTCGGTCCCGCCGCCAAGCTGAACGCTCATGAGCACCTCGGTGGGGTCGTCCGCGTGCTCGGTCAGGTCCACGACCGCGGTGTCGAAGGCGATCAGACTGACCCGGACGGCCGGCAAGCCCTTGAAGATGCCCGCCATCACGGCGCTGTGGATCACCGAGTCCAGCATCGATCCGCTGCAATCGACGGCCATGATGATGTGCCAGGGGAGGTGATGTTCCACGCGCGAGAAGAACGAGAGCGATTGCAGGACCAGCCGCTTCCGCTCGCGGTCATAGTGCTTCAGGTTGGAGCGGATGGTCCGCTTCCAGTCGAGGTTGCGGGCGATCTTCAGTGGGCTGCGGCGCTGGCGGTTCACCCGGCCCCAGAGCACCTGGCGGACCTCGCGCGCCAGCTTCTTCTTGAGGTCCTCCACGACCTGCCGGACGAGCGATCGCGCCACGTCGAGCACCTGGGGCGTCATCAGGTTGCGGAACGAGAGCACGGCCTTGAGCAGTTCGTAGCTGGGCTCGAGCTTCCGGAGCACGTCGGCGTCGGTCACCAGCTCGGTCATGCCGTAGCGGTCCAGCGCATGGCGCTCCAAGACCTCCACGGTCTCGCGCGGGAAGAGTTCGCGGACGTGACGGAGCCAGTCGGGGATGGTGAGCAGGCTGGCGCCGGGCGTTCCGGTGCGGTCCTGGGGCCGGCTCTGCCGCACGCCGCGGTTGCCGTACTCGCGGCCATAGAGGAAGTCGAGTGCCCGGTCCATGCGGTCGTAGCGCACCGGCCGGCCGCCGCCGGCGCCGGGGCTTGCGGGATCGGGGCCACCGGAACCCGAGCCGCTCCGCGCCTCCCGGTCCACCCGGTGCTCCCAGCGCCTGCTCAGCGAACTTGCCGAGGACCAGGCGCCAGCGCAGCAAGGCCATCCGGTCCAGGTCATCCGCCATGGCCGTCCTCCAGGCCGTCGCGGCGCAGCAGTTCGACCACCTGCCGGTTCACGGCCACGCCCCGCAGCAAGTCCTGCTCATGGAATCCGCCGAGCTCCGGAGCCGTCAAGAGACCGGCCGCTCCGGCGCGCCGGCGATCTGCGTGACGGTGCGTGCCACCTGGTCGCACTCGCGGGGCGTCAGATCGGCGAAGGCCAGCCGCAGCTCGGGCAGCGCGGCCACGAAGCGATCTTCGTCCCAGTTCCGCAGGACTCCGTGGACGCCGTGAACGATCTCGGGAACCAGCCACAGGACACTGCGCGCCGAGTGCAGCAGGCCGCGGAGGAATGCCGCCCCCTCGTGCTCGCGTTCTCCCGCGGCGTGGAGATGTCCCTCGCAACGAGCAGCCAGGGTCTGGGCGTCCAGCGCCCCATCACCGAAGAGCATGCCCGAGGCCGCGCCGCGCAGCACGGGCGGGCAGTTCGTGGCCGCGATCAGCTCGTTCAGACCACCGTGCCGCAATGCCTGCCGGTCGCTGCCGTCGCCCAGCGTCATGGCCGCCTGCCGCAGGCCGTTGAGCGCGTCGAGTACCGGTTTCTCTTCAGACTCCGGCAACGCGGCCAGGGCGGGTAGCAGGTAGCAGGCCCGCGCATAGGCGGCGTCGGACACGGCGGCCAGCCCGGCGAGGTGGTGCGCCTCCAGCGGCTCACGCGAGACATGCAGAACCAGGAGCTGCTCGATCGTACGGACGAGCGAGAGGAAAGACCCGTCCTCGGCCACGAGCCGGGAAGTGCGTTCGAGCAAGCTGGGGGTGTGGCGATGCAATCCCATCCGGCAGGCTTCCAGCAGCAGCCGTGCGCCCGCGTCGGCGCGGCGGCCCGCTCCGGTCTCCTCGGCCCGGGCGAACTGTTCCTGGATCAGGCCCGTGGCCGCTTCCTCGAGCGTCGATCCGTACACGGAGCGCTCGATGAGCGTGGATTCGGCGGCGGGCGACCAGCGGTATTTCCAGGCTTCGTGGATGCGTTCCAGCTTCTGTCCCGACACATAGTCGGGCCCGGCCACCCACTGGGCGAACGGAACGCTCAGGAACCGCAAGCGGTGGAAGAACCGGCTGAGCTGGCGGGCCCGGACGCTGCGGTAAAGGTCCAGTGAGACCTCGCGCACGTCGATCCGGTCGAGCTCGACCTTGAGCGCGGCCGCCGTCCGGCGGAAGTCTTCGACCAGTGGAGGCACGCCGGCCTCGGGAGGCAGGTTCCCCACCCGATCGCCGGCCAGCAGCTTGCGGGCCAGTGCCAGGATCGGCACGCCCTCCATGTCCTGCGACCCCTTGACATAGACGGAGCGGATGCCGTCGAGCAGGTCCTCGCGTGACGGCCGGCCGTGCCCGCGCAGCAGGGCCAGCCTGCGCACCTGCTCCAGCGCCGCGATCTCATCGGCCACGGAGACGGCCATGTTTCGCTTCCGGGCCTCGCGTGCCAGTTCCACGAGCAGGTCGGTGAGCGGCTTTTCCTCCCAGACGCGCTGATAGAAGGCTGGGGCCGGCATGCCGCTGGCGTACCCGTTGAGCCGGTCGAGCTGCTCGAACCCGTAGCGCATGAGGCTCACCAGAGCGTCCGCGGGGCCGACCGGTACCGGTGGCGGCATGGCGGGTAAAGCGCCCGGCAAGGCCACGGTGTGGAATCCGCCCGTCACCACCACGACCTTCCCGGACTCCTCGGCCACGGCGGCCGCCATGGCCGCCTCGCGGGGGGCGGAGCCATCGGCAACCAGCATCTCGGGCGTGTAATCGCGGCGAGCGAGAGCACAGTAGCCGTGCACGTCCCGGAAGAAACGCTCGGTCTCGCGGTGCTCTTGATCGAGCTCGAAGAGCTGGTCCCAGAGATCGTCCAGGTCGCGTGCGCCGACGCGCCGGCAGGTCTCCCGGAGGATGGCGCTGTGCGCCAGGTGTGATTCCTCCAGCAGGCTGCGCGGCTGGCCCAGGACCCTGGCGGTGCGGCCGCACTCGACCATCTCGGGGAAGGTCAGATCGATGAACCGCGCTCTGGCTCCCACGCGGGCAGCCGCGCGGATCGCGGCCAGCTCGGGGGAATAATCGCAGAGCGGGTAGTACGCGGCATGGCGGGTGGGCTCGAGCGGCAAGGGCTCATCCTCCGGCGCCTGCGCCACAGGGCTGCGCTGCACGTAGGTGGTGTAGATGGCCACCGGCTGCGCCGTCCCGGGGTGCGTCAGCAACGGGATCAGCCGCGAGGCGTCGCGCGGGCCCTCGATGAGCACGGCATCGGGCCGCAGATCATGGATCAGGCGATCGACGTGCCAGGCGCAGGCCGGGCTGTGGTGGCGGACGGGCAGGTAGACCACCCGGCCGTCCAGGCTCCAGGGCGGGATCAGGGAAGGCTCTTGCGCGCGTCGAGCATCTCCGTCCAAAGCCCCCCCTCCTTCTGGCTGCGCTGCTTGATCACCACGTCGAAGTAGTGTTTGAGCTTCTTGAGGTCATCGGGATTGTCCTTGAGCACTGCGCCCGAGATATGGCGGACGACGTGGCGTGGCGCCAGCGTGCCGTCGTCGAAGTAATGCGCGTCGAGCCCGGCCGACATGCCCACGGAGACGGCCTCCGCCGTGGACATCACGGTGCTGGGCCGCTCAACCTGGATCCCCTCACGCGAGACGCCGTCCCGCAGATCCTGAAAGACCGAGACCAGCAGCTCCACGACGTCCGGCCGGACGTCGACGGGCGCCGAGGCTTCCCGGAGCAGGCGATCGCACTCGCGCGTGACCAGCTCCACTTCCTGCTTCAGCTCACGGATCGGCTGCACGGTCTCGAAGTTGAACCGCCGCTTCAAGGCGCTGGACATCTCGTGCACGCCCCGGTCACGGGTGTTGGCGGTGCCAATGACGTTGAAGCCCGGCCGCGCGGCGAGTACGCGGTCCGCCCCGTCGAGCTCGGGAACGATCATGACTTTCTCGGAGAGAATGCTCACGAGCGTATCCTGGATCTCCGGCGGGCAGCGGGTGATTTCCTCGAACCGCACCACCAGGCCGTCACGCATGGCAACGTAGAGGGGCGAGGCGACCAGGGCGCGGAGCGACGGCCCCTCGGCGAGCAGCAGCGCATAGTTCCACGAGTACTTGATATGGTCTTCCGTGGTTCCCGCGGTCCCCTGGATGGTGTGGATCGACGTGCCGGAGATGGCCGCGGCGAGCAGCTCCGAGAGCATCGACTTGGCCGTTCCCGGCTCGCCCACGAGCATGAGGCCGCGATTGCTGCTCAGGCTGACGATGGCACGCTCCACCATGGCATCGTCGCCGTAGAACTTGCGGGGGATCGGCGGCCTCGCGGCGCCGCAGAGGAACGACCGCACCGCGCGCGGCGAGAGCTTCCACCCCGGCGGTCTTGGAGCCGTGTCGGCCTCCGCCAGGGCGTGCAGCTCGTCGGCATAGAGCACCTCCGCGGAGGGGCGCAGGGTGTCGGCCGGACCAGCGGGGAGCGGTCTCTCACCTGTCGCAGGGTTCTGCTTCTTCGCCATGCCAGGGGGCCCCATCGCGGTGTTCCGCAGGCGCAGCCAGTGTCTCAGACGCCGCCCTGCCCCGCAATCCCGCGCCGGGGCCCCGGACCCATCCCATGAGGCCGCCGGCGCGAGCGGCGATCAGTCGATGTCCTCACCGAGCTCGCGCAGCCGCGCCGCCAGACGCTCGGCGCGCTGACGTTCGAATTCAGCGCGCTGACGTTCGACCTCGGCGCGCTGACGTTCGAATTCGGCGCGTTCCGACTCGGTCTCGGCGCGCTGGCGTTCGGCCTCCCAGCGCTCGACAAGCTCAACATAAGTGAGGAAGCGCTGGCCGTCGGGTGCGATGATGTTCAACGAGTCGGGGCCTGCGCCGGGCTCGAAACGCACCTGGAGTCGAGGACTCGTGAAACCGTCGGTCTGGTCGATGGCCCGCAATCGGGCCCCGGAGCGCAGCCAGCCGGAAAGGTCGCCGATCTCGGGGTTGTAGTAGTAATACTCTTCGACGCCGTAATGCTCGTAGAAGCGGAACTTGCGGATCGTCTCGCGGGCTCGGTTGCCCGGCGAGTGGATCTCGAAGACAACCTGGGGCGGGATGCCCTCTTCGACCCATTGCTTGTAGGAGCCGCGGTAGCCCTTGGGCCGGCCGAATACAATCATGGCATCGGGCGCTGTGCGAACCTTCGGCTTCCCCTCCACGGCATACCAGAGCAAATCGCCGGCCACGAAGACGTTCGGGTCGTTGCGGAAGAGCGCTTCGAGCCCCTCCTTGATCGTGACGATCCATTTGAACTGGAGCGTGTTCTCGGACAAGGGCCGGCCGTCTTGATCGGGATAGTAGATCTCGGGCCGCGTGGGAATGACCGGAGTGCTCATGACACGCTCAGCTCGAAGGGCTGGTTGCCGAAGTCAACACATCACCATTCTCGCACAGGCCGTGCGAGGCGGCTAGACTAGCCCGTGCGTCGGGCAGGCGGGCCGAGCAGGCGGGCCGCAGCGATTCCCGGACGAGAGTGACAGGGCTTCAGATGGCTCCTCGCCGGGATTTGCGCTGGATCTCACGAGATGTCAGCGGTGAGGTGACTTATCCGGAGAGCCCATCCGCACAATCCCCCACGGCGTGCCCCGCTGGCGGTCAACGAGTTTGAGCCTGACACTGAGCGCGATCGGATCGATTGCATGGATTTAACCAGGGCGATCACGGCTCGCTGCCGTGGCACCGGCTGGGCAGAATCAAAAAGCACAGTACGAAGGGCATCGTCCCAGGACGTCGTATGGCGTGTGCGGTTCGGCGCACGCAAGGCCCTGCCAGCCGGTGGGTTGCGCTGCGCTGACCCCATAGCGTCCAACTTAAGGAATTTGGCCTAGAAAAAAAGAAAGGAAATCCTTAATCCAGTTCGCGTTGTATCGAGCAAGCGCGTCCTGGAAGAAGGAGCTTCCGTTGGGGATCATAAACAAGGTGGCCGTGTTGTTGCAATCGAGCTTGGGTTCGAAACTCGACGAGATCGGTCGTGCGACGGGCGTGATCCGGCGGCAACGAAAATTCTCGGGCGCGTCGCTGCTCAAGACCATGGTTCTGACTGTGATGAAGACGCCTCGCCCCCATACCAACGACTTCGTCGCGACGGCGGCACTGCTGGGTGTGAACGTGACTGCCGAGGCGATCGAAAAGCGGTTCTCGGAGAAGCTCGTCGCGCACTTGCGCGCGGGTTTGGAACACGTGTTGGAGTCCGTCGTGGAGGCGTCGGCGGCCGGCGTGGCGCTGCTGGACAAGTTCACCGCCGTCGTGATCGCCGACAGCACCACGGTGACCTTGCCCGACGAATTCGAGGCGGAATTTCCCGGCTGCGGTGGCAAAACGGGCAGTGGTAAGGCAGCGGTGAAAATTCAGGTGGCGTGGGAACTGCGCCGCGGTCAGTTGGAGGAGTTGGAGGTCCATCCCGGTCGTCACAGCGACGCCACGAGCGTGGACGTGGACGCACCAGTGGCCTCCGGATCGCTGACGCTCCGCGACCTGGGATACTTTTGCCTGGAGCGGTTCCGATCCATCGGTCGCAAGGAGCTTATTGGATTTCGCGTTGGCAACACGGCACGGCCGTTTTCGACGCGGAGGGGCGGCGATGGGAGATGCTGGCGTTTCTCCGACGGCAACCCGCCGGCATGCCGGTCGACGTGTCGATCGCGGTGGGCGCGGCGGAGCGTCTGGGATGTCGGTTGATCGCCTTGCGAGTGCCTCCGGAGGTGGCGAACCGACGTCGGCAAGCGGCCTACGAAAAGGCTCAAAAACACGGCCGCGTGCCCACGCAAGAACATCTGGACCCTACTTTCCGCACATCTCCCTTTGATTTCCCCGAATTCGACCTGAGGCCATCTTCTCAGACGCGGCCCCAGGGTCGGTAAACATCTACAAGTCGATCGGCACGGGGACCTTGTTCGGTTCAGATGGTTCGCCAACCGGACCGTTCCTGAACTCGAGCCATTCTTCGCCTTGTCTTATGACTTGGCAATGTCCAGCCGCGCGCCGCGATTCTCGCCGCGACGACTTGTGACACGGGCTATGAGCGTAAGTTGAGCGGCTCACAACTTACGTCAAGGCAAATTGTCATAAGTGAATCACAAGATTTTTTGTCCTTGACGTCCCGATCTCCTCCGCCATCATTGCGGCAAGCCCTGCGGCGGTCGGCCTGCTCCCCTCACGGCCCTGGAAGGCCCGGCGGCGGACACCGGCCAACTCGCTGCAAACCCTCCGGAGATGATCCGCATGAACGAACCTCAACGACCGCGCCAACCCGGCGAGACGGCACGCTCGAAGGGACGCAAGCGCACGCTCAACACGCGGCGGATTGCCGCCGTGCCCATCCTGGAACACTTCCTGAGTCGGCTCCGCCTTCGCGAGTTTCTCTGCGACCACCTGCCCCATGAGGACGGCCGCACTCGGGTCCCCACGGCCACGGCCTTGCTCGTCCTGCTGCGCAACCTGCTGATCTCGCGTGAGCCACTCTATGGTGTCGGTGAGTGGGTGGCCCGCCATGAGCCGAAACTGTTCGGGTTGTCCGATGTCCAAGTCGCCGCAATGAACGACGATCGAGTTGGCCGGGCCCTCGACCGTCTCTTCGACGCCAATCTCTCGGGGTTGGCCCTGAAGGTCGCGGCCCATGCCGTACGCGAATTCGACGTCAGCCTCGACCAGTTACACAACGACTCGACCACCATCACTTTCCACGGTGACTACGAGTCGGCGGAGGCGGAGCGAACCCTGCGGGGACAATTGCGGTTGGCGGTGACCTGGGGTCATAACAAAGACCACCGCCCCGACCTCAAGCAGCTACTCTACATCCTCACCGTGACCGGCGACGGTGCCGTCCCGGTGCACTTTCGCGTCGAGAGCGGCAACGCCACCGACGACCGCTCTCACCAGGAGACCTGGGAGTTGCTCTGTCAACTGACCGGACGCCGAGACTTTCTCTACATCGCCGACTGCAAGCTGGCCACCACCGAGAACATGGCCTATCTGCATCAGCGCGGCGGTCGGTTCCTCAGCGTGCTGCCGCGAACTCGCAGTGAGGACGGTGCCTTCCGCGGCGCCGTACTCCGGGGAGAGATCCAGTGGCGATGGACCCACGACAAGTACGACGACAAGGGACAGTTGACCGACCGCTTCTCGATCTGCAAACCTGCGAGCCAGACCACCGAGGGTTACCGGCTGATCTGGTATCACAGCACACGCAAGGCCGAGTTGGATGCGGAGGTACGGCTGACCCGGCTGGAGAAGGCGTTGAAACGACTGGACGAACTGCGTGCCAAGCTCGCCTCGTCCCGAACCCGGTACCGCAGTCGAGCCAAGGTCGCCGAGGCGGTCGAGGAGCTGCTCCGGGACTGTGAGGTCACCGAGTGGATCTCGGTCGAGATCGAGGAGCAGGTCACCGAAAAGTTCCGCCAGGAGCGACGCGGCCGGCCTGGACAGGACACGCGGTACGTCCGAGAGGAGAAGCTCCGTTACTCGTTGAAGCATCGGATTGAGTTGGAGCGACTGGATGAGGAGGCCCGCTGTGATGGCATTTTCCCGCTGGTGAGCAACGAATCGAAGATGACGGAGCAGGATCTGCTCTTGGCCTACAAACAGCAACCGGCCATCGAACGACGGTTCGAGCACCTGAAGACTGACTTCGTGGTAGCGCCTATGTACCTGAAGGAGGTGAGTCGGATTCAGGCCTTGCTCTGCGTGTACTTCTTCGTGTTGCTGGTCGAGGCGCTGTTGGAGCGAGAACTCCGCCGCGCGATGGAACGAGCGGGAATCGAGAGCCTGCCACTGTATTCCGAAGGTCGGGCCTGCCGACGCCCGACGGCTCGAAAAGTGATCGACCTGTACGAGGACGTTCAAGAGCATTCCCTGAAGGCTGGGAAACGCCCTCTTGAGGTCTTCAGCACAGAGTTAACTCGGCTCCAGAAGAGGATCCTGCGCCTGCTGGGGATACCCAAAGCCTACGAGATTTGAGCCTGACAGGCCGAAAGACGGCACACGGAAATTAGGAGATAGTCAAGGCGAGATGTGCGGAAAGTAGGCTGGACTTGTGCGACTGGACGATTTTCCTGACCAACTGCCTGGCCGCACTTCTGACGTGGAAAGAGGTCGTGGTCCTGTATCGGACGCGCTGGCAAATCGAACTGCTGTTCAAACTTTGGAAATCTCACAACCACCTCGCCGAGTCGCGTGCACACTGGACCAGCATGGAACGCCTGGCGTTGTTCTGGGCGAAACTGATCGGCGTGGTGCTTCAGCATTGGCTGCTCCTGACCGCGAACGCGGCCGATCCCCGCCGCAGCCACTGGAAAGCGGCCCGCGTCATCCGGAACTGGATGGAATCCCTGACCCGAGCGTTGGATAACATCGACGAGCTCATACGCACCTTGAGAGACATGGCCACGACGATCGCTAGCGTCGCTCAGAAGAAACGTCGGAAGAAACGGCCCAGCCTATTCCAACTCCTTTTGGATCCAGAACTTCTGGAATGGAATCCTTAAGTTGGACGCTATGGGGTCAGCGCAGCGCAACCCACCCTACGATCTCTCGAGAAGCGCCCTCATGCATGGTCGAGGGGCCAAGAAAGCACAAAACCCACGAGTCGGAAGCTTTGCCTAAGCCCCGGTTGGTCGACATCGGCCAGGTTGCGGAACGGCTGGTTCGGGGCGAGTCGTGTTTCCTTTACCAGGGGTTTGCCAGTAGAATCATGTTCCCATAAACGGGCAAAACCTTACAAACAAAGTCTGCCGGGTGATCCATCCATGGCCGAGCCGACGTTGCTCAAGACCCCGCTCTCCGACTGGCACCAGTCCCACGGTGGGCGGATGGTTGAGTTTGGCGGCTGGCTCATGCCGGTGCAGTACTCGACCATCGTGGAGGAGCACCAGGCGGTGCGCCAGCGGGTCGGCGTGTTCGACATCAGCCACATGGGCCGGCTCACCTTCGACGGACCGGGCATGCTTGACTGGCTGGAGCGGGTGACGACGAACCACGTCGCGAAGCTTCATCTCGACCAGATCCAGTACAGCTTGATGGCCAACGAGCAGGGCGGCCTGATCGACGACATTCTGGTCTATCGCCACCAGTACGGCTTCTACCTGGTGTGCAACGCCTCGAACCGGAACAGCGTGGTGGGCCAGTTCGAGGCGCACAGGCAAGGCGCGGTGGGGAACTTTCACGACCGCACGCGCGACACGGCCATGATCGCCGTCCAGGGTCCGCAGGCCCTGGCCACCGTGCAGCCCCTGTGCGACCAGCCGCTGGCGGACGTCAAGTATTACCATCTCGTCATGGGCCGCGTACTGGGCGACGTGAATGCCGTTTTCAGCCGCACCGGCTACACGGGCGAGGACGGCTTTGAATTGATCGTCGCGGCGGGCCAGGCGGAGCGCGTCTGGAACGCGATCCTGGAATCCGGCCAGCCGCACGGGATCACTGCTTGTGGGCTGGGGGCGCGGGACACCTTGCGGTTCGAGGCAGCCATGCCCCTTTATGGTCACGAGCTGTCGGCCGCCACCAACCCCTACGCCGCGCTTCTGGGCTGGGCCGTGAAGCTGGAGAAAGGCGAGTTCGTCGGCCGCTCCGCGCTCCGTGAGTGGAAGCGGAACCCGGGAGCCGTGCGCGTGGGCCTGCGGCTTGAAGGCAAGCGCATCGCCCGCCAGGGCGCAGTCATTCTTGACGGCGGCCGGGAAGTCGGTGCGGTCAGCTCGGGAACGTTTGCACCGACCTTGCAGCTCAGCCTGGCGATGGGCTACGTCGAACCGGCGCTGGTGCGCCCCGGTACGATGCTCGCGGTGGACGTCCGCGGCCGCCGGGAGCCCGCGGTGGTCGTTGACCTGCCGTTTTACCGGCGGCCTGCTCTCGCGCGAAGCTAGGGTCGTCCCCCCGATCGTTCACTGCTTTTCCAACGTCGCACCAGAGAGGAATTGCCCGATGGATCCCACCCAGCTGCGGTATGCTTCGAGTCACGAATGGGTCTATCTCAAGGACTACACGGCCACCGTGGGAATCTCGCGGTTCGCCGTCGATCAGCTCACCGACCTGATCATGATCGAGCTGCCCGAGGTGGGAACCCGCCTGGTGAAGGGGAAGAGTTTCGGCGAGATCGAGAGCGTCAAGGCCGTGAGCGACCTGTACGCCCCCATGACCGGCGAAGTCACCGAGGTCAACACCGCCATCGTGGAGAACCTCCAGCTCCTGGCCGACGACCCCTACGATGTGGGCTGGCTGATCAAGATGAAGGTCGACGACGTCGAGCAGTTCACGGCGCTGATGGACTACCCCGCCTACCAGCAGCAGCTCGAGGCCGACGCCCATTGATCGCGTGGTCCACCGGGCTGGTCGCGACGGCAACACGCCAGGCGGGTCTCTCCGGTTCCCCGCGCCGGGGGTGGATGACTGCCCGTCCCGTACATACAACACAATTCTGGGCTGATCGCCGGGCGATCAGCACGTTGATCTGGCCGTGGAACCCTTTGAACATGGCGTACATCGCAAATACCGACGCAGACATTCGCGCGATGCTGGCGACGATTGGCCTGGATTCGCTGGATCACCTGTTCGACATGGTGCCGGCCGAGTTCCGGCTGAAACGGCCGCTCGACGTCGGCCCGGCGCTCACCGAGCTGGAGCTGACGAATCACGTCAGCCAGTTGCTGGCACGCAACCAGGGGGCCGATCAGCGTGTCTGCTTTCTGGGCGCGGGGAGTTACGACCACTTCATCCCCGCTGTGGTCGATCACCTGGCCGCGCGGGGCGAGTTTTACACGGCGTATACGCCGTATCAGCCCGAGGCCAGCCAGGGGACCTTGCAGGCCACCTTTGAATACCAGACGCTGATCACGCAGTTGACCGGGATGGACGTCTCCAACGCCAGCCTCTACGACGGCGGCTCGGCCGTGAGCGAGG
Organism: uncultured Planctomycetaceae bacterium; assembly: GCA_963833985.1. Classification (GTDB taxonomy): domain Bacteria; phylum Planctomycetota; class Planctomycetia; order Isosphaerales; family Isosphaeraceae; genus Aquisphaera. The sequence goes on along the minus strand of CAWIAD010000001.1, from coordinate 486,492 downwards.
CGATCCTGATGGCGATCACGATCAGCGGCCGGTTCGGCCGCGTGGTCATGCCCGAAACGGTCCATCCCGAGTACCGGCAGATCGCGGCCACCACGCTAGAGCATCTGGAACCGAGCCTGATCACCGTTCCCGCCCCGCACGGAGCCGTGGATGCCCGGACCCTTGCGGCCGCGCTGACGGACGACACCGCCGCCGTGGTCCTGCAATTCCCCAATTTCTTCGGGCAGCTCGAGAACGTGGAAGAGCTGGTGCAGGCGGTGCATGCGCGGGGGCGCTGGCGATCCTGAGCGTGGATCCTGTCAGCCTGGGGTTGCTGCGCCGGCCCGGCGACTATGGCGCCGATATTGTGGTGGCGGAGGGCCAGGGACTGGGCAACCCGATGTCGTTCGGCGGGCCGTACCTGGGAATCCTCGCCTGCCGCGAGGCCCACCTGCGGAAGATGCCCGGCCGGATCGTCGGCCAGACGACCGACCGCAATGGCAAGCGGTGCTGGGTCCTCACCCTCCAGACCCGCGAGCAGCATATCCGTCGCGAGAAGGCCACTTCCAACATTTGCACCAACCAGGGGCTCCTGGCGCTGCGCAGCAGCATCTACCTCGCGGCCATGGGGCCCGGCGGTTTGCGGCAAGCGGCCGAGCTGTCCACCCGCAAGGCACACTACGCGGCCGAGCGGCTGGCGGCCGTGCCCGGGCTCTCGCTGGCATTTGCCGGCCCCTTCTTCAAGGAGTTCGTGATCCGCTGCCCGGCTGATGCGAGCGCCCTGCTGGGGGAAGTTGGCCGGCAGGGCTACCACGGCGGTATTGCCCTCTCACGCTGGTATCCCGAGCTGGCCGACCGCATCCTCATCGCCGTGACCGAGAAGCGGACACGGCCGGAGATCGACGGTCTGGCCTCTGCGTACGAGCAGGCCTTGAAGCGTGTTTGAGGCTGCTCCAGACGTGCCGTTGCCACATGGTCACGAATAGAACCGGAAATCTTGCTCCACGTCAGGACCAGTCCGCCGATGTACAAGCTCGACCAGCCCCCCCTGCTCTTCGAATCCAGCCGGCCGGGCCGGAGCACGGCCATCCTTCCGCCCGCCGACGTGCCGGACCGGCCGCTCGGGGAGCTCATCCCCCAGGGCCACCAGGCGGACCTGCCGCCGGCGCTGCCCGAGCTGAGCGAGCTCGACGTGGTGCGCCATTACACGAACCTGTCGACCATGAACATGGCGATCGATGCCAATTTCTATCCGCTCGGGTCGTGCACGATGAAGTACAACCCCAAGCGGAATGAGCGGCTGGCCGCCTTGCCCGGCCTCGGCGCCCAGCACCCGTACCAGGATGATGAGACGCTTCAGGGGCTGCTGGCCCTCCTGTACGAGCTTCAGGGGATCCTGGCGGAGATTGCCGGGCTGCACGCGGTGAGCCTGCAACCCGCCGCCGGCGCCCAGGGAGAGCTGACGGCGCTGCTGGTGGCGGCCGCCTACTTCCGCGACAAGGGAGAGCGGCGCACCCAGGTACTTGTTCCCGACAGCGCCCACGGCACGAACCCGGCCTCGGCACACCTGGCCGGATTCGAGGCGGTGACCATCAAGAGCAATGCCTGCGGCATCGTGGACCTGGCCGACTTCAAGGCCAAGCTGAGCGACCAGACCGCGGTCTTCATGATCACCAATCCCAACACGGTGGGCCTCTTCGACCCGCAGATCGGCGAGATCGCGCGGCTGCTGCACGAGCGTGGCGCGCAGCTCTATCTCGACGGCGCCAACATGAATGCGATCCTGGGCGTGGTCCGGCCGGGCGATATGGGCGTGGACCTGATGCACTATAACCCGCACAAGACCTTTTCCGGCCCTCACGGCGGCGGCGGTCCCGGGGCCGGCCCGATTGCCGTGCGCGACCACCTGGCCCCCTTCCTGCCGGCTCCCCTGGTGGGCCAGCGCAGCGACGGCACCTACTTCCTGGATCATGACCGGCCCCGGAGCATCGGCCGCGTGCGCGCGTTCTTCGGCAACACCGGGGTGCTGTTTCGAGCTTATTGCTACATTCGCAGCCAGGGGCCCGAGGGACTGAAGCGCGTGGCCGAGCACGCGGTGCTGAACGCGAATTATCTGCTGGCGCTGGTGAAAGACGTCTATCCCGTGCCGTTTGGAACGCGCTGCATGCACGAGTTCGTGGCGTCGGCCCGGAATCTGGCCAGGGACCGCGGCATCCGCGCCATGGATATCGGCAAGCGGCTCATCGACTACAACTTCCACGCGCCGACGGTGTATTTCCCGCTCATCGTCCCGGAAGCGCTCATGATCGAGCCCACCGAGACCGAGAGCCGCGAAACCCTGGAGGCGTTTGCCCGGGCCCTGCGGCAGATCACCACCGAGGATCCAGGCATGCTGCACGACGCCCCGCACACGACGCCGGTGAGCCGTCTCGACGAGGTGAAGGCCGCCAAGACGCCCGTGCTCAAGTGGCTGCCGGAATAACCCAGAAGTCTCCGGAAGCGCGGGCTCGATCACCGGCCGGGCACATTTCCTGACCCCGAGAGGCGTTCCCCTGCCGGGTCTGGTCCGAGTGCGTCCCAAAGAAAACGGGCGGCTCCGAGGAGCCGCCCGCGGGACTGAACGAAGGTACGAGTCGAGGATCACTTCTTCTTGCCGTGGAAGGTTGGCGGCTTCCGCGTGATCGGGGCGGCCGTCCTGTGCACGGGCAAAGTCCGCTTCACCGGGATTGGCCGGTGCTTCGGCGGCGGAACATGCCTGACCGGCAGGGTCCTGTGCTTCTTGCCCGGAGGGGTCGTCGGCGCCGGTGCGGGCGCCGGTGTGACCGGGGCAGGCAGCGTTGGAGTCGGCGTCGGTGTCGGGGTTGGCGAGGGGGTCGGCGTCGGTGTCGGAGTCGGTGTCGGCGTGGGGGTTGGCGTGGGCGTCGGCGCGGGTTGCGTGGTGTTGAGCACGACCTGGTCGGAGTAGGTGACCATGGGCTGCCCGGTCGCGCTCTTGATCGCGCCGTTCGCCAGCGCCAGGTTGATCGTGCCGACGGGATTGAACTGGCCGCTCAGGTTGAAGCGGGCCGTGTGGTTATCGATCCAGCTCACGCTCGTTGCCTTCACCGGCGAGGCCGAGTTGATATCGGAGCCGGAGAGCAGCAGGTCGGTGGCCTGCACGGTGCCCGGGTTCACGGGCTGTGAAAAGTCGATGATGATCGACGAGGGCGCTGGCGAGAGGTAGAGCACGCTGCCGTTGGCCTGCGTTCCGCCGTCGGGGACCAGCGACGTGGTGATCACGCGGAAGGCCCCGCCGACCGATGTCGTGCCGCTGGTTCCCAGCGGTTCGTACTCGAACGCACCCACGTCCCTGGGGCCAAGGCCGGGCAGCTTGAATCCCAGGTTGGTGGGGTTCGGATTCTCGGCGTTGCCCAGGAAGTCGGTCTTGGTGGCCACGCTCTCCTGTGCGTTGTTGATCGCGGAGGAGGTCGAGAGCAGACCGAAGTTGGCGTCGAGGAAGAACGTGGCGGGGCCGTCCGAACCGGGACGCGGATCGTAGGGGGCAATGAACGCGGGGTAGCCCGTGAAGTTGCCCATGTTTGAAGCCGCATTGCTCGCCAGCGGGCCGAGCTTGGTCGAGTCGAACCCGTTGCCGATATTGACCGCGGCGTAGGCGCTGCTGGTGTCGCTGGGGCCGTTGCCGGAGAACAGGTTGCTCACGAGCAGCAGCTTGTTGGTGTTCTGGGAGTACACGCCCACGCCACTGCGGGCCAGGGTCTGGTCGTGGTTCTGCCAGAAGATGTTGTTGGCCACCAGCGCCTGCTGCTTGCCGGTGCTCGCGTTGTTCACCGCCAGCAGACCGATCGTGTTGTAAGCGAAGGTGTTGTTGATGACCGAAGTCACCGTGGCAGTATTGGTCGAGCCGGCGTCCTGAACCGTCAAGCCGTAGGTGTTGCCGATGATCCCGTCGTTCTCGATCGTCGGCGCGGCCGAGGCCGAGCCCTGGGTGCTGGCCAGGATTCCCTGGCCAGAGTCGATGATGTAGCTGCGATCGATCAGGAAGCTGGAGTTGTTGGAGTAGACGCCGATCGATAGCGGATTGATCGGTCCCAGGGCAGGGTCGCCAACCAGCGGCGAGGCGATGGTCAGTCCGCCAAGCTCGGTCTGGAACACCTGGCCCGTGGCGCTGTTGGTGAACGTCGCCAGGTTCGTGGCTGCCACCGTGACAGAGCCAGTTCCCGAAGCGACGGCCGGAGCGCGGATGATGGTGCTCAGTGCGTTGCCGGGGATGTAGCTGGTATCGGTACTGGTGGTCGCGGCCGAGACGATGCTCACGAAGGGCTGCATCGTCACGCTCTCGGTGTAGACGCCGGGCAGGATCTCGATGCGGTCGCCGATGGTCGCGGACGCCAGGGCTGCCGCGATGGTGGGGAACGGGTTGGCGCGGTCGCCCAGGGGCAGGCTCGGATCAGTGATGTAGGTGGAGCCCCCCACGAAGAGGCCGGTCACCAGGTTCGGGTTGAACACGGCGAAGGTGACCACGACGTCGCCGCTGGCGGGGAAGTTGCCGGCGATGTCGCGGACGCCGTTGTCGGATGACGAGCCCAGCAGCGTGAGCTGGTACAGCCCGTTGGCCAGCGGAGTGGCCGACGTGAAGCTGAGCGTCTCGGCACCGGGACCGCCGGTTCCCTTGTCCAGGTAATTGACCGTGATCGTCGGGTTGATGGAGATCGGCGTGGCCCCGGTGGTGAAGCTGCCGCTGGCAGACGACTGAAGAAGCTGGATCTGCGACGTGGTGAAGTGCGTCAGGTCCAGGTTCTCGCTGGCACTCACCACGAAGCTGAACGGCGTGGTGCTGGCGTTGATCACGCTGTCCGGCACCGGGCTGGTCACGGCGACCGTCGGCGGCACGGTGTCGGTGACGAACGGTGCGGTGGCCGCCTGGGAGGTGTTGCCGCTCTGGTCGACCACGTGGACGCGGGCCACGTAATAGCCGCTGACGGTGCCGGGCAAGGGAACGAGCTGGCCGCTCGATCCGACGTTGTACGGCGAGTTCAGCAGCGGGTTGGTATTGGTCACCAGCCCCGTGCCGGCCGCGTCGAGGCCGACGGTGACGCTGAAGTTGCCCGTCGTATCGGTGACCCCGGTGCCGGCGTCGTTACGCAGGTACGGCAGCAGGACGCTGGGAATGTTCGTCGAGTCCGCATAGTAAACGGTGGTTCCCGACGAGCCGGTGACGGCCACGCCGATATCGAGGATTGCGGTCTGGCCCGCGAGGGGCACCAGCGCCAGGTTCGGCTCGGTGATCGTGCCGACGAAGCTGGGCAGTGTCGACTGGGTCACGTAGTCGCCCACGATGTTCGTATCGCTGGAAGCCGCCAGGTGGAACGTGTTGGAGGTGACGATCGGCGGCGTGGTGTTGATGATGAAGTTGTCATAGAAGTTGCCGCCGGGGTAGCCATTGCCGGACGGAAGCGGCTGCTGCACTCCGCTGTTGGGATCGTCGTTGTTGCTCAGGTTCTCGCCATCGAGGGCAATGCCTTGCAGGTTGGCGATCACCTGCGATCCGCTGCCAACCAGGATCAGCCGGTAGGCGTCGGTCTTCAGGGTCAAACCGCTGGCGCCCAGGTTGATGGTCAACGTCTCGGTCGCTGTGTTGTAAGTGAGCTTGCCGGCCAGGCTGATGAGCGTGCCGGGGGCATTGTTGCCGGTGACGCCCAGCGCCTCGAGCTCGACGGTGCTCGCGTTCAGCGTGCTCGGGTCGATCGGGCTGTTGAACGTGACGTTGATCGTGAGGGGGGTGGTGTTGGCGCCCGACTTGCCTCCCACCGCGTAGAAGTTCACCGGGTTCGAGGACGTGGAGAGCGTCGCGGTCACCCCCGTGATCTCGGGCGGGTGCAGGTTCACGTACTCGTAAGCGCCGATGTCGAAGAACGGATACCTGCCGTAGCCGACGTTGGTCACGCTGGGATCGTCGATGCGGATCAGTCCCAGCGAGTCGCGCTGGCCGTTGATCGGCATGTAGTTGTAGGTTCCGGGAATCGAAGCGCCGGTGGAGGGTCCGCCAAAGGAATTCGCAGATCCAACCAGGGCCGGGACCCATTCATCCTGGAACGTGAAGGCGGTTGATCCCGGCAGGGTGAGGATCTGCCGCGGATCGGTGATGTTGCCGAAGCCTCCGAACGTGTTGGAAGCGCCGGGCGATTCGGGATAGAGGACCGTGGACGGGTCGGTGCGGGTGCCGTACTGGTCGGTCAAGAGCTGGTTGATCGTGGGATAGATCGCGTCCGCACCGGGGATGGGACCGATCTCGCTGCGGGCCGCGTCGATGGCCGCCGAGGTCGGTTGCAGCGCGAAGTTGCCCGTCGCGGCGTCCACGAAGGCCGGGTCGCCGTAGACGGGGAACTGGTTGCCCGGGAAGTCGCCCGAGGTGGTGGTGGCGATGAGGTTCGTCGTGTTGCCGTTGAACAGGTTGTAGGCGACCGTGCTCAGCCCCGCCTGCCCTTCGATGTCGATGGCCGCAACCGTGGAGTTGTCGAAGATGTTGTCCATGATCAGGCTGGAGGTGTGAGCCAGCAGGTTAGTGCCGGAGTACTGCGGAGAGATGGTCTGGACGGCGTTGGCGTCGTTGTAGAAGGTGTTGTTCAGCAGGATGAGCTGCATCGGGCTCTGTCCGGTGGTGTCGGCCCCGGTCTCGGAGTTGACGTGCACGCCTTGCGGGGTGTTGGCGATCGTGTCGTTGTACATGTACAGCGTCACGGGTTCGCCCTTGAGCGTGCCGCGGGCAGGCGGTGACACCGATCCATCGGCGGCGACCGTGCGAACGAGCGCGTTGGCGCTCATGGGATGCACGAAGACGCCGGCATCGGAGAAGGAATTGATGTTCGAGTCGGAGATGCGCACGGCCATGGCCGCGTTCAGCTGCTCCAGCGGTGAGCCGTAACCCGACTTCGTTTGCAGCCAGCCGCCTCCGCCGGTGGCCGGCTGATCCACGATCCCTCCGCCCTGGATCTCGATCCGGGTCATGTACGAGAGGTTGGCGTTGTCGATCAGGCTCCCCTGGCGTGGGTCCGTGAGGTCGTAGGTGGTCAGCGAGTTGCCGCCGATGTAGATGTAGCCGCCGTCTCCCGGCGCTGGCGTGGTCAGGCTCTGTCCGGCGAACTTCGTGTACGGTCCGACCGGATAGCTGTTGAAGATGTTGTAGTTGCTCACTCCTCGAACCGTGAAGCCGACGGTGTCGTCGCGGAGCGAGGTCATGATCACCGGCACACGCTGCTGGCCGGTGGTTTGATTGCCGGGAATGCCCAGAATACGGAGCTGAGAGTACGCACCCGGATCGACCAGCGGGCTGGCGGTCGGGTCGGTGCTGTCGTCAACGCCCGCGATGATCCCGGCCCCGCCCTGCTGCGAGGCGCCGGTCCCGGTCGAGCCGTAGGTCCCCAGCGCGCCCGAGCCATTCGTCGTGTTCTCGCTCAGCAACTTGACGATCACGGTGTTGCCCGGGTTCGGAATCACGCTGCCGTCGGCCAGGACCGTCCCCGGGAGAGCGGCCTGGATGGTCAGCGAGACCGATGGGCTGGGCGGCGAGGTATAGGTGGCGCTCGGCACCGGTGCCGGCGTTCTTACGCCAAACCAGTAAGAGCCCGCCAGGACCACGGTTCCCCGCAAGACATAGGTGATGTCCGTCAGGTCCCAGACGGCGTTCACGGTCTGGTTGGCGGAGAACGCGCTCAGATTGGCTTCCTCCGGCCCGATGTACTTCCAGCTTTGCGTCGGGTCGAACAGGTAAGAGCGCGAGGTCACCACGGCCATTCCGTCGATGCCGTTGTTCTGAAGCACGTTGCCGTGAATGAACGGATGGCCGGAGACGAGCGGATGCAGTGGATCGCCGGCCAGCAGGCCATTGGGCTCGATCTGCATCGCCGCGTCGAAGTTGTTATAGAAGTTATTGTTGGTGACGTAGACGTGGGTGCCCAGGTCGGACGAGGCGGTGGGAGGCAGCGGGAACAGGAACGGCGCGGTGGTGAACGCCAGGACCGACTGCGAGGGGAGCGTCTGGGTGGGCGTGTTCATGCCTCCACCGCCATACTGGAAGGTGGCCGCGTTGATCACCGCGACCGCACCGCTCTGGATGCCAATGCTGCCCCACAATGCCGGTCCCAGCGTGGTCGGCGTGGTCTCGCCGGTCGCGTTGATCGGATTGGGCACCAGGGTCGTTGTGGCGTTGTCGTCGAAGAGCGTAGTGAACAGCACGTTCGGATCGCTGGCCACCTCGGCCGTGAAACCGGTGCTGCCCGGTCCGTAGGAGTGGTTCTGGTCATAGCCGCTGATATAGGACCGCGAGCCCACGTTCAGGCTGGCGCCCGGGTTCAGGAGGTCGAGGCCGGCCCCCTTGTCGAACTTCATCATCACGCCCGGCTGGATGTACAGCCGATCGTCACGGTAGGCTGTGCTGCCGCCCGTATTCACCAGCGCAAACTGGCCGACCACGAGCTGGTTGGTGACGATGAACGGCAGGGACTCGAAGAAGACGTAGTTCTGCGTGCCACCCAGGCTCGTGGGATTGCTCGGGTAAGGCACCGCGTTCGACGGCTGGATGAAGCCGTCGTAGGTATTGGCGATCAGCCAGATGCCGTTGAGGCTGTTGTTGGACACCGTGACGCGGCGGATGAGCGGACCCCAGGCGAGGTCGTCCTGGCGGAACGAGTCCATATCGGCGGCAATGGCGGCTTCGAGGCCGCCGGTCAGCCCGGTGCTGGTGATGGTATCGTTGGTGATCGCCGGACGAGCATTGTAGAGCGTGATGCCGCTGTAGAAGTTGCTGCTGCTCTGGGGAACGGGCCCGCCGGCATACTGGATGCTCGCGCCGTTGATGATGGACATGCCGTCATCAGCTCCGGAGACGGCCGGCCCGTTGATGCCCTGGGTCACGCCGTCGACCGGGAACGACACCTGGTTGGCCGCGATCGCCTCGTCGTAGCTGCGCAGGACGATGCCGCCCCAGTCTCCCTTGCGGGGGGTGGTGTCCGGATTGCCGTTGGAGGCGCCGCCGATGCTGGCGTCGTTGTAGCTGGTGAAGTTCACCTGCTGGCCCGGTAGCGAGCCGCCCAGCACCTCCAGGGCACTCCCCTGGTTCTGGACGAAGAGCGACGCGTTCTGCGACTTCAGGGTCGAGCCCGGGGCGAACACGAGCGTCGTGTCGAACGGGACCGAGGCGCTGGCGTTGTTGATCGTGGCGCTCGATCCGGCCGGCGCCTGGAGGGTGAACGTCTTCTGGGTGACCTGGCCGGTGATCGGGTTGTACTGCGGCGTGCCCGGCAGGGCGATGACCACCACCGGGCCGCGAAAAGCGAGCTGGGAAGCCGCGTACAGGGCCGAGCGGTCGAACACGCCGTTGCCGTTGCGGTCGTATTGCGGGTTGAAGCCGGAGAGGAAGAACTGGCTCGAGTTCAGTCCGCCGTTGGGGTCGTGGTTCGGATTCGCCGGCGCGGTTGAGGGATCTCCCTCCGGAGCCAGGGTGGAGTACGGCTTCGCCAGGCTGCCGTCGGGCGCCGTGGACGCGAGCAGCGGATCCTCGACATAGTCGGGACGGGCGTACACAATGTTGCTGATGGTCTCGGTGGCGCCGGTGGATGTGGTCATCGTGGTCGCCGGAGGCACAACCACGAATGCGGTCTCGAACGCGCCGCCGACCACGCCATCGCCCGACATGCCCTGGCGGTAAACGCCCGAGGAAAGCTGGTCCTCGTACGTGAAGATGCCCGAGAACTGGCTGCTCACCGGCGGCTGGCCGGGGAATTCGGATGTGGCCAGCGTCGAGGTGGCGTTGCCCAGGAACTCACCGTCAAGCTGGTTGCCGTAGATGTCGTAGATGCGGGAATCCGTGCCGGTGGTATCCACCTGGTTGGGCACGTACAGCCGGTAGTAGTCTGCCGGCAGCGTGGTGTTCGGGGCCAGCGTGAGCACCAGACGCGTACCGCTGCCGCCCGCGGGCGTCGAGGCCCACAGGCCGGATGTGGCATTGTAGGTGTAGAGCGTCACCGAGGTGCCCGGCACGATCGTGAAGCCGGAGCCGGAACTGCCCATGCCGCCCTGGCCCAGGTTGCCGAAGTTGCCGTCGGCCGGCGCGGAGGCGTTGTCGGCGGAGCGGATGAGCTGGACGTCGCTGGAGTAGCTGGTGCCGTTGGGGTCGGCGTAGGGAAGCGGGTTGGAAAGATCCATCACCCAGGCCGTTGGCGGCGCCTGGGCGCGGGCCGTGTATCCCGGCAGCGTACTCGGCAGCTCGTAGTACGACCGCGGGCCGCCGAGCGCCGTGGAGCCATTACTGGTGTAAGTGCTCTCCATCGCGATGTTGGTGATGAAGGCCGGCTGGTTCTGAAGACTGAAGTTGTACGTGAAGCTCTGGGTGAGCGGGTTGCCGGCCGCATCGAGCAGGCCGGGGAATTGCTGCTCCTTGGTGTGCGCGATCAACTGGTAGGCGCCGGCGGGAATGCCGGTGGAGAAGGTGAGGTTGATCACGCCGTTGTAGTCGGCGATGTTGCTGCCCGAGAACGTGGGCGCCGTGGCCGTGAACGTCGCCGTGGTGATGTACTGCGACTCGTCGGTCTGGGCGCCGTTCGGACCCGTCAGGATGAGCGAATAATTGCTGATATTGGACGCCGTCGTGGGCCAGATGGCCGGGAAAAGCACCTGCGACGGGGTCGCCATGTAGCTGTAGGCCTGGCTCACCGGGTCCTGCACGGTGAACTGGAGCGACTGGAGCGTGGAGAGGTTCGCCGGCGAGGGCGGCGCGGTCCCGTTGATCTGGCTGACCGACTGAACCACCGGCGCGGTCTTGTCGATGCGGAAAGCGTGCTCCTGAGAGGACGAGAGACCCGGCAAGGGGGGCGCGTCGGGTTGGCCGACAACCACGATCTGCGCGTACTGGAAGCCCTCCGGAAGCGGGGGCGGCGAGATCGTGAACGTGCCCGCGGTGTTCGTGGACGTGAGGACGTCGTAATTGCCCACGTAACCGCGTCCGCCACCGCCAACGCCCAGGTCGAACCCGCCGCCCAGCGAGGGGTGCAGCCCGTTGAACTCGACGTAGACCTGCACGTTGGACACGGTTCCCGGGAAGGTGCTGTACACCTGGCCGATGAACTGGGGCTGGGAGTTGTTGGTGTTCTGGTCGCCGGCAATGCCCGAATCAGTCGCGGCGGTCATCTGGAACAGGGTGATTGTGGGCGCCTGGAGCACCTGCAAGCCCAGGTCCTCGATGAAGTCGCCCCCCGCGGTGCCGTTGCCCGAGGGGAACGAGCCGCTGAACTCGCCGTCGAGCTCGTTGCCCACCAGGTCGGTCACGCCCGACGCGCCGCTCCTGACGACGATGCGGTAGTCGTCGGTCGGCATCTCGCTCTGGGGCAGGCCGCTGTAGTCGAGCGTGGCCGTGTCGGTGAGCGGGTTGTAGCTGATCTTGACGCGCGGGTCATTGTTCAGGTCGATCGGCGAGTTCCAGTTGCCCGTGCCGCCCTGCCGCTCGACGAAGAGGTTGGCCAGGGTGATGGTGGCGGGGTTCATCGCCTTGGTGAACTGGATCGTGACGATGCGTGAGAGGACCGACGTGCTGGCCACTTCCGGCGCGGTTGTATCGTTGAGCGTGAAGGTGATGGTGCCGGAGGGCACCAGCGCCTTGCCGTCCTCGGAAGTCACCGGCGCGGCGGGGTTGGCGTTGGTGACGATGAACGAGTAAGTGCCATTGGCCGTGACGGTCGGCGGGTTCGTGTAGCTGAAGCTGAACGGGAAGGAGATGATCGTCGGGAAGGTGGGGTTGTCCACGGCCACCGGCGTACCCAGGTTCACCGTCACGCCCGCGGGCTCCGCGGTGAACTGGATATCGGCGCTGGAGACCGTGGAGAAGTTCACCGGCTTGCTGAAGGTGACCGTGATCGCGCTGGGGGTGACCGTCACGGTCGAGCCGTTGGCCGGGTCTGTCGAAAGCACGCGCAGCACGTCGATGGCATTGATGGCCTTCACGGCGTTGATCAAACCGTAGCCGCCGGTCTGGTCCCAGGTGCCCGGCGTGGCGCCGTTCATGGGCGAGGTGGAGGCCGACGCGATCAGGGCGGCCTTGATCTGGGCCGGGGTGGCTGTCGGCACGCGCTGCATCATCGAGCGCGGCGATCGCGGCCGTGTTCGGTGCGGCGGACGACGTGCCGAAGAAGCTCGGCAGGTTCGACTGGTCGGGGGTGAAGCTGGCGTACAGGTTGGTGGTGGTGGCGGGCTGGCCCGGGATGGGCGGATTGTTCGTGGCGGCGACGGTGCCGAAGAAGGTGGTGTTGCCGCCATCGGGCGCGGTCACCGACGGATTCTGGACCGTGAGCGGCGAGCTCAGGGCCGTGCCGTTGGCGTCAAAGACCTGGATCTGCGGCCCAGCCGAGCTGTATGGCTCGCTGGCCAGCGGGTTCTGGCCCAGGAACGGAGGGGGCGACCACCACGGCACCGCGCCCACGCCGATCGTCGACGCGGCCGAGTTGTGGCCGTAGGAGGTCGGATAATACGTTCCTCCGGTGGAACCGTACTGCTGCGAGACGATCAGGTCGTTGGTGGATTGCTGTGTGAACTGGAGGAACTCGACGTGTCCGGGGTTGGGCCCGGAAACCAGCTGGATGGCCACGAAATAGCTGCCCGTGGACGTCACGTTGACGAGCTGCTGGGGCTCCTGGGTGGCCACGTTGTTGTTGGTTCCGGAGGCGATGATGTTGCCCGCGCTGTCGAGCACGTAGAAGTTGAGCTGCGACGTCGGTCCCGGCGAGCCGGTCGGCTCCTGCGTCGCCCAGGGCTGATCGAACTGGAAGTCGATCAGGGTGTTCGCCACGTTCACCGTGACGGGCAAGAGCAGCGAGGTGCCGCTCGGGTTGAAATTCATGAACGTGCCGGTGCCCACGCCGGTGACGGTGCCGGTGGCCGCGCGAAAGTTCGACAGGTAGCCGTGGTTGGACTCGTTGCTGGCGGAGGAGAAGTACGGGATGCCCTGCGCGGTGACGGTGTTGATCGCCTGGGTGATGTAGCCTGGCTGGAAGAAGGGGTCGCTACTGGTGCGGATGTCGTCGACGATGATGTTCGACTTGGCCGTGTTGGCCAGCGCCAGGATGTTCTGGCCGAACTGCTGGTCCGTTGCGCCCGCGGTGGCGAACGCGAGGCCGGCGCCGGGCGCGATGTGGTAGATGTTCTGGGCCATCGCGCGGCCCTCGTCATCACCGCCGGTCCCTTCCGCCAGGATGTTCACGTTGGGGGGCAGGTCGCCCGTGGAGACGTCGGTGGCGTAACCGCCCAGGTTGTTGAAGCTGTTGCTGATCACGCCGACGTTCACACCCGCGCCCGTGAGTCCGGTCTGCTGGGTCGCGACGTTGGCGGCGGTGGAGTAGGCGGCCTCGTTGATGGCCGCACCGGCGCTCTGCGGCTTCAGGTCCGGCTGGCCGCTCATCGTCTGCGGAAGCTCGGCGGCGGTGGGCAACTGGTTGATGGGCAGGTAACCGTCAATCAGGCCGGTGGTCGGGTTGGTGTCGACGATCTGCATGCCCAGGTTCTGGAGCGACGTCTTGAACCCGGAGAAATCGGTGTAGGCGTTGATGCCGATGAGCACCGAGTCGCCCTGGAACTGGTCGAGCGGGAACTGCTTGGCCAGATTGGCGGGATTGGTGGTCCCACCCTGGAACGACTCGTAGAGATTGATGAGCTGGCCGCCCATGTTGGCCATCGGGCCGTTCTGGACGTCCGCGATGTTCGTCGAGGTCGGGTGCCACCGCGGTGCGCCAGTCAGCAACAGGCGCTCTTCGAGGCACTCCAGCTTCAGCGGATTCCGCCGTCTGGCAAGCTTGGTAGCCCGACGCCCTCTTGGCCCCTGTTCCCCACCGTTTGCCTTGAAGCTTCCCATCGACAGACTCCCCGGTTCGCTAGGGGTTTCGCACGGTGCGATCGTACCGCGCAATGGCGCGACACGGATCGCCCGTCTGAAACCACCTCGATCAAGGTGACTCACCAGAATATGCTGCGGGGACCACCGTCGGGGCGAATCCGCCCCTCCCTAGCCGGCGATCGACCTTACCTGCATCTCCAAAGAGGCCTCACTCCAAGGCCAGATCGCACTCCGTCTCGTTCGTCCTGGCTGAACACTTTCAGCGATGCCCCGTCATCTCTTCACATCTCGGTTCGCGCGAGCCCGCTACCATTCCGGCTCCGGCGCCTCTCACAGGCGCGTCGGCCGGCCGAGATCACGCCCGGCGACCCTGCCCCGTACGTGCCACCCTGGATCCGGCAGCCCGGAAGCGGCCCCTCCAGAGTTCAGAATGCTGGCTTGTGTGGTTGAATCACTCCATGCACACAGACAATGATTACCTGTGGGATTCCGTTCGTCAAGGTCCTTTTTGGAGAATTCGAGGGGGATGCCGTGCGAGGTGGGTGACAGACGAATTCCGGGGCCCGCAAGATGCGGGAAACCTGTCCGTATGAGTCTGTCCTCTGGATCGAAGAAGTCAAACCTCTGGTCATGCTTCTCTGTCTTTTCGCGGCCTGGGGCTGGGGCTTGCCCGTCCTACCCGGGCGTGAGCTGGAGCGGTTTTCACTCGGATCGCAGACTGAGACCGGGGGGCAGGCATTCCTGCCTGCCGGAGCAGGCCTGCCCTGGCAGACAGGAATGTCTGCCCCCCTTCCCAAGATCTCAGAAACTGCTTGCAACTCGTGAGAAAACCGCCCTAATACAGTAGGGCGACACGCGCCCCGCGGTTGCATCACGCCCCGCAGCGCTGGCTGCCCACGAAAGCCCGCGCTGGCAGCCGGCGTGACGCACCACTCCTCGAGACCCCATGCATGCTGGAATCTGATCATCTTCATGACTCGCTGGATACCCTACTGATCCCGGCGGTCCCCGTGACGTTCGACTCCGCCGGGAGGATCGATGTACCGGCCCAGGAGCGCTATGCCGCCTGGATGGCCGCACAGCCGATCGGCGGGGTCGCCGTCTGGGCACATACCGGCCGGGGCCTGCGCCTCGCTGCCGACGGCCGCCGCCTGGTGCTCCAGTGCTGGCGCAAGGCGGTGCCAGCGCCTCGCCGGCTGATCGCGGCCGCCGGGGCAACTCCTGAGCTGGTCGATTTCGGCCAGGTGATCCTCGCCGCCCGGACCATGGCGCGTCAAGCCTGTGACCTGGGTGCCGATGCGCTCCTGGTTCATCCGCCCACGGCCTTCCGCGACCGCGCCGAGCGGGATGAACTGGTGGTCGCATACCACGCCGCGATCGCCGAGGTCGGCCTGCCGCTCGTCCTCTTCTACCTTTACCCCGAGGCCGGCGGCATCGCTTACAGCCGGCAGGTGCTCCGCACGCTGCTCTCCCGGCCGGACGTCCTGGGCATCAAGGTCGCCACGCTTGAACGCATCATCACATTTCAGGATCTGGCGCGGCTGCTGGAAATGGCCGCTCCCGGCAAACTGCTCATCACCGGCGAGGACCGGTTCCTCGGCTACAGCCTGATGTCGGGCGCACGGGCCGCGCTGGTGGGCATGGGTGCTGCGTGCACCAAGCTCCAGGCGGTCCTGCTGGACAGCCACTTTCGCAATCGGGCCGAAGACTTTCTGAGGTACAGCCGCCTGGTGGACATGCTGGGTCAGGCAACCTTCCGCGCGCCGATGGAAGGGTACATCCAGCGCATGCTCTGGTGCCTGGTGCACCAGGGAGTCCTGCCGGCGGCAGCGGCTCACGACCCCTTTGGACCCGCGCTCGACCCTGCCGATTTCGACTCGCTCGGGGCGTGCCTGCGGGCGATCCACGAAGAGGTACCGGACCTTGTGGAGCTGGCACCATGACGGCGGCGCGGCCGCACCTCTTGCCTGTCCGTCCGCGTGTGCACGCGGAGCTCCCTGAGAAAGATCCGCGCGGACCACGACCGGTTTGCCGCCGGCGGCCTGCCCGCCAACCTGGACGCCTACCTGCTGGAGCACTACCGCCTGGACATGACCGCCAGCTATGCGGGTTTGCCCCTGCGCAACCCCTGGGGAAAGGCGTCCGGCCAGCTCACGCTCAATCTCGGCCAGCTCGAGGAAGCAGCCGACGCCGGGCTGGGGTTCGCGATCCTCAAGACCGTGATCGCCCAGGACGCCCGCGGCCGGCAGTCGATGGGAGCGTGGGCCGTCAAGGAATCACGGATGGTCGCCGAGCCGATCACCAGCCCGGCCACCGGTGCGCGGGGCTGGACCGTCACCTGGAAAGGCCGGGGCTGGTGGCAATCGTTCGAGGACTACCTCTCGCTGGTCCGGGAAGGAGCCGCACTCGGGCGATCCGCCGGGATGCCGGTCATCCCCTCGGTCAAGTATCACCTTCCCGGGCCCGGTGAGACAGACTGGAGACGCGCCGAGTACGCCGCGACCACCGCGGCGCTGCTGGACGCGTGGCGGCAGGGCGGGGGCAGTCTACCCATGCCCCTGGAGAAGGACTTCTCCCCGACGCTGGCCGGTTCAGACCTGGCCGCCGCCCGGCCCACGGTCCTGGGCTGGCTGCGGACGGTGCCGGAGCTGATCCGGAATTCCGCGCCGCAAGCCGTGACAATCGGCCTGAAGCTGTTCAACAGCCTCGACGAGGACGACTTCCAGCTTGCCATGCTGGCCGAGGCGTTCGGACACGGCGGGCCGGATTACCTGATCTACGCGAACCGGCTCTTCGATTCCCTCCGCGTCTTCGAGGGTGCCACCGGGGTCGCCTACGGCGGGCCCGACCTGAGCGACCGCAACCTGCGTCTCCTCACCCGGCTCCGGCAGGCCCAGGACTCCGGCCAGATCGGCCGAAGGCCGCTGGAAATCAGTGCCACGGGTGATATCAGCTCGGGCCGGATCGCCCTTGAGTACGCGCTGCGCGGCTGCACCAGCTTCCAGATTCACACATTGTTCCAGCTACCTGGCGAGGTCTTCGCGATGCGCAGGGGATCGCGTATCGAACGAGCCTTGCACCGGCTTTACTTCGACCCCGAGGAGGGCTTCCTCGTCTGGGCCGCGCATCTGGCCGCCTGCCTGGAGCCGGCCCAGCCGGGCGGTCCGATCCGTTTTCTGGAGCTGGCCGAGCAGGGCGCCCGTTCAGCACTCGACGTCCGGGACCTCGACCCCGAGCCCGCGTAAATCCGCGATCAGGCCGGGCGTGTCGCGGTAGTGGACGGCCTGGAGGCCCGCGGCCCGCGCCCCTCCACGTTGGCCAGGGCGTCGTCGATGAAGAGGCACGAGCCGGGCGGCACCCCCACGCTCGAGACGCACGCACGGTAGAAAGACAGCGAGGGCTTCATCTCGCCGATCTCGTACGAGAAGACGAAGCGATCGAAGGGCGCCAGCGCCTCCTCGAAGCGGTGGCGGTAGAACCTGGCGTGCAGCACGTTGGTGTTCGAGCCGAGCACCAGCGTGTAGCCGCGCTGCTTGAGCCCGGCGACCAGCCGCGCCACTGGTTCGTTGAGCGTGAAGATGTCCGGCCAGTGAGTCTCGAACTCCTCGAACGTCATGTCCAGGCCCGCCAGCGTGATGATCTGCCTGGCAAACTCCTCGGCGCTCAGCTTGCCGCTCTCGAACTCCCGCCCCAGTTCCGCCGCGCCGCGGTCGAACATCATCGTCTCGAACTCGCCGGCCGACAGCCCCAGGCGTGTGCCGAAACGGTGGAACATGGCCGTGTAGTCGAAGAAACCGACCACGTTCCCGAAATCGAACATCAGGACAGGGATGCGCATCGCAGTTGTCTCCCAGGTAGGGCGGCCTCGTTCGTGGCAGCCTCGTTCATGGAACCGGCGGTCCGGGCGCGAGTCCGCCACCGCGGCAAAGCGTCGCCACACATCCAAATCAATCGCCGGCGAGACGATCTTCACCGATCCGTCGAGCAAGAGCAGGTTGATGCCGCGGGTGTGTCCGCTGGAGGCTCCCATGGCCGCCGTCTGTCCATCGAGTGCCACGCAAGAGAGCGGCGCACCCGGCGGCAGCGCGTGATTGTACAGCGTGCCGCGGTAGCCGGCGGGAAACCAGGTCGCGCCGGCGTCCCCGCGCCAGTTCGCCGCGTGGTCCTTGAGCCAGAGCAGCGAGCACCCCTGGCTGGGAAGAGGGCCGGCCGCGACGGCATAATTGGAATTCGAAAGGTGGCCGTCGTTGCCGTCACCGACCAGTCGCTCCGCGAAGGCGGCGGTGTAGCCGGCACCGTCGCGCTCTTCGACATCGGCGAGGCTGGTCCTCTGCCCGGCAGCAAAGATGCCGTCACCGCCGGAGAGGCCGCTGCCGGTACAGGCCCGGTAGCTCACTGGCGCCCGGAACAGCCCGGCCGTGGCGTTCTGATCGCTCGCGCACACGAAGCCGGGAACCGGCACTTCCCCCGGGACAGGGCCGGAAGGGTGTGTGGGGCTCACGGTCGGGCTCAGGTCCAGGAAATCCGCTTGCCGCAGCGTCTGGAGCAGGGTCCTCAGCGGTCCCGGCCCGGCAGCGGGCCCGGGCGACGCCGGCGCCTCGAGCCCGCCAGTCCCCGGAAGCTGGTGCTGGGTCTGGTCGTAGAGTGCCAGCGCCAGGCCAATCTGGGCGAGGTTCCGCTGGCACCCCGCCAGCCGCGCGTGTTCACGGCTCCGGGGAACGGCCATGAGCAACAGCAGCAAGAAAACGCCGGCGAGGAACAGTACCACGATCACGTCCATGAGCGTGAGCCCGCGTCTCCAGGCACCCGGCCGCGGCCGCCTCGCCACTCGCGGCCACTGTCCCGGCCCCAGGACCAGGGACGGCAGCCCGCCGTGAGCGCATCGTCCCGATCGATGCCCGGGAACCATGGCTCAGTCCCTCACCACAACCAGCGCATCGCCCGAGCCGATGTTGCCGGCCGCGTCGGTGGCGCGAACCATCAACAGGTGCGCGCCAGGCTTCAGCTCGGGCAGCGCCAGCGTGACTTGCTCGCGAGTGGTGTCGAACAGGCCGTCATCGGGGAAGAGCGGCGTCCAGGCCCCGCCGTCGAGCGCGTATTCCGCCTTCACGACACGGGTCAGGTTGTCGGACAGCACGATCACCGCCTTCTTCTCCCTGGGCGTCACCTTGACCTGCGGCGGTTCGTGATCCACCACGAACGAGGGGCTCTCGCGGTCCCGCGTGAGGGCGTCGTCCGGGCTGTTCGACGGCCGGTCGCTGACCACCAGCCGCATCCGGTAATCTCCCGAAGGAAACGCCGTGGTATCCCAGTTGTAGCTCTTCTCGGTGATGGGTGTCTCGGTCAATGTGATCCAGGCCGGCCAGCCTTCCTTGCGCACCTGGACAAGGAAGTTCAGCTCGTCATCATTCGGGTCGGTCACGTCCCACGCGCACGTTCAGCCGGGTCTGCCGGGTGGTGCCGTCGGCGGTGCTCAGGTCCGGGATGTCCAGCCGGTTGATCTCCGGCGGCAGGTTGCCGGAGCGGAACGACAGCGACACACTGGTGAGCTCCGGCGTACGTGCCGGATCACGCGTGGCCAGCTTCGCCCGGTACTGCACGAACCGGCCCGGGGGCGACTCGGCCCGCGCCGCCGCCGGATCGGTCTGCTCGGCCGACCAGGCCGACCAGGTCTCGTCGGGCTCGCCCACGTTCCCACTGCGGGCCTGGAGCGCAACCGACGTCCCGGCCGGCACGTCAGCCCGCCACGACAGCGCGCCGAAGCGGCTGAGCAGCCGGGTGTCGTGCACTTCCGAGACCAGCTCTCCCTGGTTGACATAGGCGGGGGAAAGCCGGGCGACCGTGCCGGGGTCGCCCGTCCCGAGCAGGACCTCGCCGTCCGGCCGCGCCAGCAGCGCGAGGATCTGTCCGTTGTCCAGGCGCGCCAGAGGCGTGCTCTCGGCGCCCTGGTCTCGCACCTCGAAGAGCTGGCCGTCCGGACCGGTGCCGACGAGCAGGCGGTCGCCGGACCAGCAAAGCGCGAAGATCAGCGCCTTGATGCGGAAGACCTCGCGGGCCACGCCGTCGCCGTCGATGCGGTAGACGGCGTTATCACCGGCCGTCACGGGGCGGGGAGCCGCCGAGCCCGCCGCGGGGGGCCTGCGCGCCCGGCTGAGCCGGGGACGTGGCCGTGCCGCGGGCCTGAAACGACGCCAGCGCACTGGCGGACCGGCCCACCGGAACCGCTTGCACCGCGACTCCACGCTCGTCCGGGCCGCGGCCGTCCTCGCGCAGCGAGAACAGCGCGCTGCGGCTTGACCCGCTGTTGCCGCTCGCCTCGGCCGCGGTCCCCGCGTACAGCGCTCCGTCGGGGGCCAGCAGCAAGCTGCGGACCTCGGCCTGCGGGGCGTCGTAGAGGACCGCGACTTTCCCCTCGCGGCTGACGCGGTAGATGAGGCCCTCACCGTCGCTGCCGGCGTACACCGATCCGTCGGGCGCCACCGCCAGACAGAGCAGGTGCGCAGCCTTGCTATCGAAGAGCAGCGACCACTTGCCATCGCGCGACCGCTTCCAGAGCTGGCCGAAAGGCCCCGTGGCCGCGTACAGGTTTCCCTGGGCGTCGGCGGCAAGGTCCCAGATGTACTGGACCTTCGGGTCGGGCCGCGAGGCGGGATGCTGCGGGTCGGTGACCTCCACCACCTGGCCCCCGGGGCCGGTGCCGGCAAAGACCTTCCCCTCGGGCGTCGCCGCCAGCGATAGCGCCTGGGTGTCTGCCGCATCGAACACCACCGTCCACGAACCACCGTCCCGGGCAGGCTGGCGGAACACCTTGCCCGCATCGCCGGTGGCCGCGTACACCGTGCCGTCGGCGCCGCGCCAGGTCCCAGACCCGCTCGGCGGCCAGGCTTCCCGTTGGCAGCAGGGCATGGCCCAGCCGCGCTCGTCCCTTGTCCGAGATCACCACGCTCTCACGGTGGTGCTTCGAGAACGCCGAGGCGCCTTCCTGGCGCCAGGTGTCCAGCTTGGCCCAGGCGGACAGTGAGACCAGCAGGGTCAATGCCGTTCCTGCCGCCAGTACACGCAGGCCCGGCTGCCCGGCCGTATGCCAGCCGGGCCCCTGCTCCGCCCCCAGCCTTTGCCTCATGTCGCCCTCGCGTCTCGTGAATCCGGGCAAGACTCGCCCGTCACTTCAACGATAGCGAGATGCCCGCGTCCTTGGCCACGGTGAAGTGCAGCGTCTGCGAGCCTTCCACCACCCACAGCGTGGAGCCAACGGCGATCAGGTCCGAACGGATCGGCTGCGCCGGCGACTCCTTCCTGGACGCGAACGCGGCCCGCACACTGCCAGGAAGGTTCGGCAGCTCCTGCCCCTGCACGGCCAGCCCGCGCTCGGGCGTGGGGACGTGGGCGTACACCGCGGTCCGCTTGGGCTCGGTCTGCATGCGGATGGTGGACATGAAGCCGGCCAGGTCGCGCGGCTCGGCCAGCGGGGGCTCGTTGCGGAACCGCCGGCGCAAGCTGGTGGAGGCGTCGCTGAAGACGGCTTCGTACCCGCCTTCCGGGAAGTCGCCGGGGATGGCGATCTTCATCTCCACGGTCTCGCGCTCGCCCTTGTAGGGTTTGAGCGTGACAAAGGCCTTCAGGTCCTGACCGGGCTCGACCGTGTCGGAGAGCAGGCGGACCGACTCGATGGCCGCCACCTTGCGACCCGGTTCAATCTCCACCGCACAGTCGATGCTCTCGATCCGCACCGGGGCCAGCGAGTTCCGCACGAGCAGGTTGGCGATCGACGCCAGCGGCGAGAACAGAGCGGCCGCACCGGACTGCCCGGTGTAGCGCGGGCCGCTGAACGTATCGGTGAACGTGATCGGCGGGTACCCACGCACCTGGAACGTGGCGCTCAGACGGGCCGTCAACTCCTCCGGCAGGTTGCCCTCGGTATCAATGGCACTGGTGAGGACGGACATCAGCAGGGCCGGCAAGAGCGTTGGCTCGCGGATCATCTGCACGTGGTATTGCCGTGAATCGGCATACCGGCCGGTCTTCACCTGCACGTGCACGGGTAGCATGTCCGGCTTGGGCCCGATCCGGCCGGCCACGCAGGTGCTGACGTCGGTGTCCAGGATCCCCACCACCCGAAGCGGCGAGCCCATCTTCATGCTCACGCTGGCGCGGGGATAAACCGTGTGAATGAAGCCCGTCATCATCGGCATATCGCAACTGCCCAGGCTGAACATCGGATGACCAAAGCCGTACACCCGGTTGCCTTCCACGTGGGTGACCGTGCCAATGCCCGAAAGGTCGAAATCACCCATCACCATGGCGATCGACAGCGGCGCTCCGGGAACCAGCGGAGTGGACGCCTCTTGCCGCAGGACGTGCTCGGGGGCCATCCCGCCGGCCATGGGGGCCATCCCCAGCGGCCGCAACTGCGTCTCCAGGACCGACAGGGCGCGGGGGCTGAACCCGGAGGCCGCCAGCGGCGTGGCGATCGGGGTCATGCCGGCCATCCCGCCGCCGGAAACCCGCACGGGCGCCGTCCGGCCGTCCAGCGGGAACGGCTCGCCGGTCGGCCCCTCCAGGTCCGGAAAAAGCGACATCCGCGAAGCCTGAAAGCTCTTGGCGGGCAGCAGGTCACGCGACTCCGCCGCGATCCGCCGGTCGCTCGCTCGTACGTACTGCACCATTTGCTGAAAGGGCGTCACACCCGCGATCGGGTCCTTGGCGAACTCCCAGGCGAAGGCCACGGCGCCCAGCAGCTTGCCGTCAATGTAAATCGGGCTGCCGCTCATCCCCTGGATGATGCCCGCGTGCTCCAGGTTGCAGCCGGTCAGCCGGCACAGCACCATGTCCCGGCCCGGGTTCACATCGCGCATCACGCCCAGCACCTCGGCTCCAAACTCCTCGAGCTTGGTGCCGACCATCACCGTCTTGCCCACACCCCTCATGCCCGGGCGAACATCCTTCACGTCCCAGTACATCTTCGGGTCCGGCTCGCCGGCCCGTGCAGGCAGCCAGGCCGCCAGGGCGACCAGGGTCAGGAGCATCCGCAGAGGGGCGGAAGTGGTACCCCAAGAGCGCAGCGCGGAATACATGGGATGGGTCTCCCTGATACAAGGTGTGACAGGTAGGAAGACCAGAGATGGCTGAGCAAGAGAGAGGCGGCGCGATTCCGTGTGTGCAGACAGTATCCCAAGCACTCAGGAACCAGTCACGCGGATGAGATCGGGTCTGATCGCTGTGTCGTCAAGCGGATGAGCCGTCCTCATCGACGAAGGCGCGTCCGACGATTTGCTCCATCCTGGATCATCTATTCTTATACTATCGTAGCATCAGAATCGAGTCAACGAATAGTTCTTGCAACTTTTTCAAGATGCGGGCACGTCTGGGGCAATCGCGCCGATGTTGCGGGCGGACATTTCGGGGTGCAGCCGTCCTGGACGGACCCCTTGTATGGTGTCATGAATGCGTTCGCGTGCTGGGGACGGGCTTGACATGGTATTCACGATAGGGAAGACGGCCCATACCGCACGGAACCTTGTTGCGCGCTCTGGAGGCTCGGCCATGGCGACGGTAGATTACGCCCATCAGCTCGCGTTCCCACGACTGACCGATTCCGAAGTGCAAGCCCTGTCGAAGTTAGCGACGACCTGTTCGTTCCAGGACGGCAAGCCGTTGTTCCAGGCCGGTGCGCGCGGGGTGCCCTTTTATGTGGTCATTTCGGGCGAGGTGGCCATCGTCGATGAATCGGGCGACGAGTCGAAGACCATCGTGGTGCACGGACCGCGTGAGTTCACGGGCGACGTGTCGCTCTTGACCGATCGGCCTGCCGTGATTTCCGCTTACGCCCGGGGTGACACGGAGACCTATTGCGTGGCCCAGCACGAGCTGCGCCGGGTGATCCAGGAGATCCCGGACCTGAGCGACAAGCTGCTCGAGGCGTTCCAGACCCGGCGCACCCTGCTGGAGCAGTCCGGGTTCGTGGGCGTCCGCGTCTTCGGCCACATGGGCGACCCCGAGCTGACCGAGATCCGCGAGTTCTTCGACAAGAACAAGGTGCCGCACACCTGGGTGGACCTGGACGAGCCGGAAGGGGAGGCGGCGTACCAGGTGCTCGGGGCCGGTCCCGATCAACTGCCGTTCGTCGTCTGCAACCGTGGCGTGCACTCGGCGCGGCCGACGGTCACGCGGCTGGCCGAATGCCTGGGCTTGAAGCGGCCCATTCGCACCGAGCCGTTCGACCTGGTGATCGTGGGCGCAGGTCCGGCCGGCCTGGCGGCCGCGGTCTACGGCGCCTCCGAGGGGCTTTCCACCCTGGTCCTGGACCGCTTCGGACCGGGCGGCCAGGCCGGCACCAGCTCGCGGATCGAGAACTACATGGGCTTTCCCGCGGGGCTCAGCGGCGCGGACCTGGCCAACCGCGGCTATCTTCAGGCGCTGAAGTTCGGTGCCGAGCTGGTCGCCCCGGTCGAGGTCCGTTCCATGGCCATCGAGGGGAAGCTGCATCGCCTGGAACTGGACGATGGGCAAATCGTCCGGGGCAAGACCATTCTGATCGCGACCGGAGCCTCCTATCGCAGGCTCCCCGTCTCCGGCTGCGAGCGCTGGGATGGCGCGGGGATCTATTATTCGTGCACATCGGTGCACGCGCGATCCTGCAAGAGCGGCCGGGCCGTCGTGATCGGGGGTGGCAACTCGGCCGGCCAGGCGGCGATGTTCCTGGCCGAGCACACCTCGGGCGTGGTGCTGCTGCTCAGGGGCGAGGATCTGCGCAAGAACATGTCCGATTACCTGGCGCGGCGCATCGAGCAGCACCCGAAGATCGAGGTGCTCCGCCGCGCCGAGGTCCAGGCCGTCGAGGGCAACGGCAGCTTCTCCGGGGTGCGGATTTGCCAGGCCGGCGCGGACGCCACGCGCCGGCTCGAGTGTTCCGCGCTGTTCGTCTTCATTGGAGCACAGCCCCGCACCGACTGGCTGCCGCCGGCGATTGTGCTGGACGCCAAGGGTTTCGTCCTCACCGGTCCCGACGCCTTCCACTCCGGCAAATGGCCGCTGGAGCACCGTGAGCCGTGCGTGGTGGAAACCAGCTCTCCCGGGGTGTTCGCCGCCGGCGATGTCCGCAGCAACACCACGAAGCGGGTCGCGTTTGCCGTGGGCGACGGCGCCCTCGCCGTCACCTGCGCCCACCGCGTGCTTGCGGAGCTGTAAACCCTGTGGCAGTGCGGAGCCGTGGCCAATCGTGAGTACGGGTGGCCCCTTCGTGCAACCACAAAGAAAGGCAACCAACCACAGAGAATATGAATGCGTTCAACCGCAGAGAATACGAATGCGTTCAACCGCAGAGAATACGAATGCGTTCAACCACAGAGAATACGAATGCGTTCAACCACAGAGATCACAGAGACCACAGAGGGGGAGAAGAAAGAAAAGAAACCTCAAGCATACTTGAATTGTCTTCTCTATCTCTGTAGTTTTCTTTCTCTGTGTTCACTGTGCTCTCTGTGGTTCAACGCATTGTCAGCGCCACCGTGCTCCACCGTGCGCCACCGTGGGGCCATTTACATTCCCCTCCAGCTCGGGTCCAGCTCCAAGGGGCACGATCACCGCGGACCAAGCTGCGAGGCAACTTTCCCGACACCGAATCCCGCGCAGACGGCTCTTACCCCACCCTGAACCGTGAGTGGCCCCATCGTGCGTTTCTTCTTTGATCGATTCCATCAGCCGGTTTGCATGCAGCCGTGGGCTTTTCAGGGTGGGCTGAAGAGCACGACGCCAGCGGTAAGGGCGGCGGTTTTCAACTTGCCATCGTTGCACGCCAGCGGCAGGCCACGGCGGATGGCCAGTTCCAGATAAGCGGCGTCGTAGGCGGAGAGCTTGTAGGTTCTGGCCAGGTAGACGATGTCGTCGAATGCCCGGCTTCCGGTTTCCCCATCGACGTCGATGGGCAAGGCTTCGAGGAGCATGAAGAAACGCCTGCTGCGGGCCTCGTCCAGCCGTTTGCGGCGTTCGCCCATGATGGTGGCGTTTGCGGCTTCGAGCGGCCAGATAAACGGCACCACGGCCCGCATATCGGCCAGGCTGTCGCGTACGCCATCGGTAAAGGGGGTGGCTTCGTCATCGAAACACCAAGCCATCGTCACAGAGCAGTCGAGCACGAAACCGTCCCTGGTTTCCATCGGCGAATCCTTTCGTCATTGCATGTCAGAAGCGGCGGCCTTCCTCGATCAGATCGCGGACGCTGATGCCTTCGCCAAGCGTGTTGCCCTTGCTGAAGGCTTTCAATTCCTCGATGACCTGCCGTACATCGGGCTTGGGCGCGGCGGTGATGATGACAGGCACCAGCCGGGCCACGGGTTTGCCGTGCTTGGTGATGGTGAATTCCTCGCCCTGGGCCACACGCTCAAGGAGCTGGGCCAGGTGCGTTTTGGCCTCGAACGAGCCGACAGATTCCATGAGCATTCTCCCATTCGATTTCAACCAGTATTAACCAGTCTAGGAGCAATTGCCCATTTTGCCAAGCGAGACAGGAAAACGGGACGCCGCCCTGAAGCCTGGGTAGTCCCTCCGTGCAGCGCACCTTCGTGCAACCACAAAGTTAGGCAACCCACTACAGAGAATACGAATGCGTTCAACCACAGAGAACACAGGGACCACAGAGGGGGAGAAGAAAGAAAAGAAAAGAAACATCAAGAATGTTTGAATTGTCCTCTCCCTCCGTGGTTTTCTTGCTCTGTGTTCACTGTGCTCTCTGTGGTTCAACGCATTGTCAGCGCCACCGTGGCGCCATCCACATCCCCTCCAGGCCGCACACCGAACTTAGCGGTTCGGCCACAGCAAGCGAGGCCGCCAAGGCACCTGACGAGTCCGAATCCCACGCGGAAGGCTCGCACACTACCCTGAACTCTGGGTGGCCCCTTCGTGCCCCCCAGTGACGACCACTTTTCCCTCCCTTGGGGTCGTAGCCCCACGGCCATCAAATCGGGCGACCTCGAGGGAAGGGGTCCGCCGATGTTCGGCTTCCGACCCGCCGCACCGACCGTTGCGTCCCTCGCCGTCGCCGGGGCACGCCACGCTTCGCCCCCGGCTACCCCCCCGGAGTTCATCCAAACGGCCCATCGATATCGTCATTCCCGGGTGACGAGCTAACCGGCTTCTGTCCCTTCTGTCGTGGGGACAAGCGAAACAGCAGCCCGTAGAAGCACGACACGAGCGAGAAGATAACCATCATGCCGAGCCGGCATGCAAGTTCGCCTCCCGGAGAGATGTCTTCGCGCTGAATCATGGCCGGTCCGATCGCGAGGAGAAGAATGGCCAGCAAATCGTTTCGTCGGCTAATGATGTGGTACAACGCCCAAGCACCGAACCCGCTGACGGCCGAGATGACAGCCATGGTGGAGGCGCGGCCGAGCGTCTGCCCCCCTCTCAAGCCCATCACCATCCCGATGAGCCAGACGCAGACCGAAACCCCGGCCGCTGTCCAGCGGAGGCTCGCCCGGGACACGGGCGGCAAGTGGTAACGTTCTTCCAATCCCCCCGGGATTCGCTTGATGAGGCTCAAGATCAGGGCCCAGATCGATGGCTCGGGCTTGTTCCTCGTGGTGCGCCGAAGAGAGATCATCGAAACACCTCCCAGGATTACCTTTCCAGATGATACCCGAGGCCGGTGGCCGGGGTCGCGTGTGCGACGGGCCCGCCGCCGTCGTTAGCGGCCTGGCCTTCAGCCCGGACGGGCGGCGGCCGATCGAGTCGTCGGAGAACGCGACCCTTCTCATTCCCCCGTCTCTTGACGAGTGCTCGGGCTCTTACTGGGCTCGCCCATGCGCGGGCAGGAACCCCCCCCGGCCCGCGCGCTCGGGCTCCACAATCCACCGCCCGCATTTGCGGGAAACCGGATCTACAGTGATGAACATCCTGCCACTTCGCAACATATTAACAGTAAAGAAACGATGGCCACAGTGTGGGCCATCCGCATTCCCCTCCAAGCCGCACACGGCACTAAGCGGCTCGGTCAGAGCAAGCGAGGCTGCCAGGCCACCTTACGACTCCGAATCCCACGCGGAAGGCTCGCACACCACCCTGAACTCTGGGTGGCCCCTTCGTGCCCCCTGGAAACGCTTGCGTGCGATGGACACCGTCGCGCCCGCGTTGCTACGATCGCGGTAAGGCCGGTAGAGATCATTCGGAGAGGCCAAGGGAGACCACCGGCATCGCCCCCGAGGGTCTCCGAACGGGCTCCGACTCTGAGGGGCTCGCCGATCGTTGGCCGGCGCCGTGTGAAGGTCCGGGGCAATGCGGGATCTCGATCGACTCTGTGTGCGACGCCCCGCCCCGGCTGTCCGGCTCGTCGGCGTGGGCCTGCTGCTCGCAAGCCTGATCGTCCTCGCCCACTGCCTGATCCTCGTGCTCGACAGCGGCCCCGTCCTGGCGATCGCCGGCTGGTGCGGCATCGTTGGCTCGGCATTCAGTCTCCGGCTCGCCGCCCTATTGGTCCTGCTCCGCTGGGAGACCGTCCTCGATCGGCGCTCACGCACCGTCACCCGCAGGTCCCGGCTGATCGCGACCATCGCCGAGAAGAGCCATGGGTTCTCCGACTTTCAGGCCATCGAGTTGCGTCGTTTCAAGGGAACGCAGCCCGATTTGCCCAGCCCCTTCGCCATCGTCTTGGTCGGGCCGGACGCGACCCTCGACATTGATGACCCCGGGCCGGTCCCGTCCGCCGCCCTCTTCTGGCTGTTGGCACGACTCGCGGCCTGTTACGACAGCCCCGGGCGCGCGGCGCTTGCCAGCGCCCTGGTCGAGTTCACCGGCCTGAAGCTCCGGGACTGTACGGGCTGGGCCGACCGGCCCACCTCCGCCGACCGCCCGCCGTACGCGGTGGAGTGGCTGAGTTCGGTCGACCCGGTGCTGGAAATTCAGCGTGTCCCCCGAGGGGCACGGGTCGCGGCTCTGGCCCTCGTGTGCGCCGGGACGGCCGCCATCTTCCTGGGCGTCCAGGCCATGCCCGTCGGCAAGGGTCTCCCCGCCGCCAGGGCCACGGTCGATCTGGTGGCCATGGCGGTCCTGCCACTCGCCGGCGCCCTGGCCCTATCGTACCGGTCGCGTGTCGTGATCGACTTCCCCAGCCGGCTCGTCCGGCGCCAGGGCTCGTTCCTTGGGTCGCGGTGGGACGAGAGCTACGACTTCGATCAGTTCGAGGCGGTCTTCGTGCGCGAGCTGAAGATCCGGCCCCGAGGTTCGACCTACCGATCGGTTGGCCTCTCGGGGGGTCGGTTCGAGATCACGTTGTACGATGATCGAGGGGTGCCGCGGACGTTTTCCGGGCGGGTGGCCGGGCAGGACCGGGGAGAGCGTTGCCTCGCCACAGCGGAGGCTCTGGCCGCGCTCTGCGGCCTCCCGATTCGGGTCATCGGTCCGAAGGACGAGCGGGCTGCCGAGGACCACGACCCGGCCCGGCCGGGGTCGCCAGGCGGTCTGGCGCGGGGCCCCGCGGAGGGGAGCGACGCGGGCGGAAACCACTGATACCAACGTCCGTCATCGGCCGCTCCCGTCAATCCTGCGTGAAAACCTCGTGGAGCACCATGGCCAGCCTCCCCCAGCCTGATCCGGTCCAGCGCCGTTCCGGCTTGAGGGCCGCTACAAGCCACGCGTGCACAACGGAACCGGCTCATCTGGCCAAGCAGGTTCGCAATAGTTCTTTGACAGGCATTCAGCAGTTTGATGCGATCCTGGATGGCCGGGAAGCCCCTCTTTGTGGGTCACGATTCCCAATCGTGTCGCTTCTTCGATCTGATGGACCAGGAATGGCACGACAGGAATCGTACCCCACGAGAATGGAATGGCACGATTGGAATCGTACCCCACGAGGAGAGCGGCCAGGCTTGGCCCTCAGTCCCGGGCAAGCGAACGGCAATCCTGTCCAAAGACTTCTACGGAACTGCTTGGTTTAGCGGCTCTCGGGCTTGCCATCCTCTTGGTCCCCAGCTTGGGAAGATGCCTGACGGGCGTCGTGGCGAATCGCTTCGATCGATTGGCGAAGCATCTCGCGGCGGTGCCGGCGGGCGTACGATCGGGTGGCCAGCAGGTCCACCAGGGCCAGGACGAGCAGCACGACGATCAGTGCCAGCACGGTCAGCCAGAGGATTGCGAACAGGGCGTGGCCCCGGCCGCCGGCGCGGCGCGACCTGCGAACCGGCCAGCGCCAGGACCGCGATGGCGACCAGGACCGCCACGCCGGCGCGGCGACGCATGTCCTGACGGGCGAAGTGGACGGAATCGGCGGGCGAGAGATCCGATTCCCTGGCGCGCCGTTCGTACCATTGCCGCAAACCCAGAAAGAGCGCGATCAACGTGAGCCCGGCCGCCAGTCCGGCGGAAGCGGATCCGAGGTCGTCAGCGGGCATGGTCGTGTTTCCGGGAACAAGCAGAGGATGGCCGATCTTGATGCGGTCTCGTGGCCGCGACCAGGATCGTTGTCGCTGAAACGGGGGTGCCGGGCAAGACCCAGCGTCGTCGAGCAGGCTCAGGCCGACGGGCCTTGCCAGCGGCCCGGAGTCAGACTCCGCCACACAGTCCGCCTCAGTACTGGTCGAGCTGCGTCAATTGCTGCTCGATCTGGTCGGACCTGCGGGCGATCTCGAGGATGGCGTCGCGGATCTCGCTGGCGCGAACGCGGTCGCGCGGGAAGGTGCGCGACATGACGAACATGGGGCTGCCCAGGACATGGCGGATGGAAATGCTGCCGTAGGTCAGGCGGGCGTTCAGCTCCAGCGCACTGGCGTAATGGATGGGGTCGGCCGGCCCGCAGACCGAGAACACGGAGAGGAAACGCTCGTTGTCCTTCCCCTCATTCACCTCGACGATCACCTCCTGGAGACGTTCCCCGCGCTTCTGGGGAAGGATGATCCGGAAGGTGTCGCGGCTCCCCTGGATCAGGCCCTCGACGCCCTGCATGCTTTGCCGCACCAGGCTTTCGGTATCTCGAAGCTGCTGGATCACCTGCCGCAGCTCGTCGGCGAGCTCAATGCCGGAGGCGAAGCGGTCCGCGGACGCCTTCGCCAGGCAGCGCGTGATGATGGCGGCCAGGCGATCGGGAATGGACTCGACGATCGTGCGGATCTCGGGAACCGGATGCTGCTGGTGCAGGCGAATCAGGGCGCGGATGGTGTTGGCCGCGAAGGGGAGCCGGCCGGAAAGCAGGTAATAGAGCATCACACCCACGGCGTAGATGTCTGACCGCGGGCTGGCCGGCTCGCCCCGGAAGAGCTCGGGTGCCATGAAGGTGGGCGTTCCCGCAATCCGCTCGGCCGCCAGGCCGACGATCTGATCGGCCAGGCCGAAGTCGGCGAGCTTGGCATTGCCCTGCGGGGTGAGCAGCACGTTGGCCGGCTTCACGTCGCGGTGCACCAGCCCGGAACGATGGGCCGCCTCCAGCGCCTGGGCCACCTGCCTGGCCAGGTTCGCCGCCTGCAAGGGACGGAAGGGGCCCCGGCGGATCAGCCAGTCCCTCAGGCTCACGGCGCCGGGCACATATTCCATCTCGATGAAGTGGTAGCCCCGATCCACGCCCAGGTTGAAAATCGTCACCACGTGCGGATGATTCAGATTGGCCGCGGCCCGCGCTTCCGCCCAGAACCGCTCGCGAAACGCGGGCTGGCCATTGACCAGCCGCGGATCCATGATCTTCAAGGCGCACAGTCGACGCAGCCCGAGGTGCCGGGCCCGGTACACGCGTGCCATCGAGCCCCGGCCCAGGAACCGCTCCACGTGATAGTCGGCGATCCGCGAGCCGACCACCGCTTCCCAGTATCCCGAGGCCGCCTCGACGCCGGTTCCTCGGGGATCGCCCGCCGCGGATAGGTCTCCGTCGGCGGTCTGCTCCATGGCCGACGCGCCGGGCAACGGCGCGGTCAGGGCCTGCCCGGCCTCCACGGGGACGGTCAGTGAGGAAACATAGGAGGAATCGGAAACGACGACGTTCTTCATGCCGAATTTACCGAACTTGGAACTTCATAAGGACTTACGCAGCATGCCAGGGAAGCGAACCGGCGCGTCGGGGCCATCGGGAGGAACTTCGGGGAGGATCCATTCCGTCCCGGACGCCACGTTTCAATTATAGTCGTGAATGGCTTGCCGTCTGCTGTCACGGAATTTTGAGATTCTTGTCCACATGTGGACGAGCCCCCCGGCCAACCGATAAAGACGAGCCTGGGCCTTGCTGAATGCGCCATCCAGCGCGGGGATGCATTCATCAATACGTCGACGAGGAGAGTTCGGTTCGCCGCCAGCGGGCGCATGGTCCCCGACCTCTGAGCTGCGCAGCGCGGGACGGGCGGCTCGGACTGGGAACCGGCTGGAGATCATCTCGGCTGGCTCAGACGTTGTAGGTCGAGGACGCCGTCGTACCTCCGCGGCCGGTCCAGTTGGTGTGGAAGAACTGGCCGCGCGGACGGTCGACTCGTTCGTAGGTATGGGCCCCGAAGTAGTCGCGTTGCGCTTGCAGCAGGTTGGCAGGGAGGTTTGCGCAGCGGTAGCCGTCGAAGTACGCCAGGGCGGAGGTCATTGCGGGGAGGGGAATGCCGTGGCTGATCGCGGCGGCGCAGACCCGCCGCCAGCCTTCCTGGGCGCGTGTGACCTCCGCGCTGAAGTAGGAATCCAGCAGCAGGTTCTCGAGCTTCGGGTTGCGGTCGAAGGCCTCCTTGATGTGGCCGAGGAAAGCGCTGCGGATGATGCACCCGCCCCGCCACATGAGTGCCACGGCGCCGTTGTTGATCTCCCATTTGGACTCGTCGGCCATCGCCTTCATCAGGCTGAAACCCTGGGCGTAGGAGATGACCTTGGAGGCGTAAAGGGCCTGTTCCAGGTCGTCCACCATCGTTTGATGGTTGCCGAGGAACGGCGGCGTGTGGCTCTTGATGACGCCCGAGGCCTTGACGCGTTCATCCTTCTGGGCCGAAAGGGCGCGGGCGAAGACGGCCTCGGAGATGAGGGTCAAGGGGACGCCCAGGTCGCAGGCGGCGATCACGGTCCACTTGCCGGTGCCTTTCTGGCCGGCGGTATCGAGGATGAGGTCCAGCATCGGCTTGCCCGTCTCCGGATCGATGAAGCCGAAGATGTCGCGGGTGATCTCGATCAGGTAGCTATCGAGCGGACCGCGGTTCCAGCGTGCGAACACGTCATGCATGGCGGTGGGCTCCATGCCCAGCATCGTCCGCATCACGTGATAGGCCTCGCAGATGAGCTGCATGTCGCCATATTCGATGCCGTTATGGACCATCTTGACGAAGTGGCCCGAGCCTTCGGGGCCGACCCAGTCGCAGCAGGGCGTCCCGTCGGCCACCTTGGCCGCGATGGCCTGGAAGATCGGCTTCACATGGGGCCAGGCCTCGGGATTCCCGCCCGGCATGATCGACGGTCCGCGCAGCGCCTCCCTCTTCGCCGCCGGAGACACCGGTGCCGATGTAGAGGATCCCCTTCTGCTTCAGCTCCCGGGTGCGCCGGGTGGAGTCCGGGAAGTGGGAATTGCCGCCGTCGATGAGGATATCTCCGGGTTGCAGCAGCGGAACCAGCTCACCGATCACCTCGTCCACCGCCGCGCCGGCCTTCACCATGATCATGATCTTGCGGGGACGCTTGAGGCTGGAGACGAGCTCCTGCACCGTGTGCGTGCCGATGATCGGCTGCTCCTTCGCCCGCCCGGCGAGGAAGGCGTCCACCTTGGAGGTGGTGCGATTGAAGACCGCAACGGTGAACCCGTGGCTCGCCATGTTGAGTACGAGGTTCTCGCCCATCACGGCAAGACCAATCAATCCGATGTCGGCGGTGGCGGCCGGTCGGGTCATCTGCTCAGGTCCTTAGCAAGGATTAGCGGTGAATCTGGCCGAGTCGTCTCGGTTCTCGGGATCGACCATTCTACCACGGCCGGCCGTCAATCGCTTGTGTTGTTCAGACGGGCCGCAAGCCAGCTTCCCCGGCCGCTCCACCCCAGAGAATCCGCTCGAAACAGCCGCGAAGCCGCTCGACCGTCAAGCGCGACGCCGGCAATGCACGGAAGCGTGCCGAGCAGGAGATCCGCCACCCAGCAGCAAATCACGGCGGTCCGCCGGCCCGCCACTCGGGAGCGCATGGCGATGGCCACGTGCGCCGGCACCGCAGGGTCCGCGGCGCATGACCACCTGCGCCGGCACCCCCGGTTCC
The DNA here is from genome assembly GCA_963833985.1 of uncultured Planctomycetaceae bacterium. GTDB lineage: Bacteria > Planctomycetota > Planctomycetia > Isosphaerales > Isosphaeraceae > Aquisphaera. The sequence goes on along the minus strand of CAWIAD010000001.1, from coordinate 452,468 downwards.
GCGGCACATGGCCACGTGCGCCGGCACCCCCGGGTCCGCGGCGCATGGCCACGTGCGTCAGTACGTGGTTTTCACGGGCGCAGCCCCCAACCTCGGGCGTGAGCCCGACCAGTATCCAGCCGCGCATCACACGTATCGCCAGAGCGACGTCCCGGCGCTCGGGTGCGCATGGCGCATGGCCACGTGCGTCAGTACGTGGTTTTCACGGGCGCAGCCCCCAACCTCGGGCGTGAGCCCGACCAGCACCTCGCCGATACACGCGATTCCGCACGGCGCTGGTCCGCTTGTCCTGACCTTCGCGGCTCATGGCCACGTGCACCCATCGTAAATAGAAGCTTTGAAACGGGAAAGTGTGGCCCAGCCGCCCTCGGCTGGGAACGACAGCCGAGGGCGGCTGTCCCACTTTCCAGGTGGTGTGGACCTGTTTAGTGCGAGGCGGTCATCGCCGGCTTCGTGCGGCTGGAGAGTCATGTTGAGTCACCGCCATCGTTGCTGACCCCGTCGACCACCGGTGTCCTCAGTGCATCCACCCCGCGCTTGAGCCGGCAGGCCGACGTCCCGGGGGGGGGACACGTTGACAGGCAACGATGCCGGCTGCAAGATAAGTCCACGACTTGCCCAACCCTGCACGCCCGGGCGCCCACGGCCCTTCGGACAGGGCGTCGTCCAACGGATTGCTTGCCCGGGCCGACTTCACGGAGGCTTCCCTCGATCATGCCGCCCCTGGTCTTCGCCGGCATGCGCCCGGCCGACCTGGCCGGCGCCGTCTTCTGGCTGCTTACCAACAACAAGGTCGTTGGCATCAGCTCCGGCGCACTGGCTGTCGTGCTGCTCTGGAAGCATGGCTATTCCTTCAGGGTCCGGCGATGGCTTGGCCCGGCCGCCGGACTTTACGTCCTGGTCCGGGGCCTGTGCTTCCTCGCGACGCAGGATTCCTGGGACTTCGAGGTCTACCACCAGGTCGGCGCGGCGGTCGTCGGGGGAACCGATCCCTACGCCAGCATGCTGAACCAGTATCCCATCACCAATCTGCCGCTCTTTGCGCTCTTCGCGCTGCTTCCATTGCGTGCTTCCGCGGCTCTCTGGTACGGCCTGAACCTTCTTTTCCTGTTCGGGATCGTCCGCCTCTCTCGCTGGATCGTCGCTCGCAGCGCACCGGGCGAAGCGCCAGCGTCCGGGCCCGCGGATTCGGCGGCGGTGCTGGCCCTGGTGCTCGCCGGAGCCACAACGTGGGGGCTGGACGCCGGTCAGCTCGTGCTCTGGGCCACGTTCTGGATCTACGCCGGGATCGCCGCACTGCTGCTTCGCCGGACAGTGCCGGCAGGTACGGCGCTCGGGCTTGCCACCATCAAGATCACGACCGGCTTTCCCTTTCTGCTGCTCCTGCTCAACCGCCGGTACTGGAAGGCGTGGCTTGCCTTCGCGGCCGTCCTGGCCGGGCTTTGCTGCTGCCTCTATTCGCCCGCCAGCTCGCGAGCGATGGTGGCCCGGCAGGTGGCGAACATCCAGCAGGCCCGCCAGACCGGGGAGATCAACGATTACACGTTCTCCGGACCTTTCCACGACGACATCCTCGGTCTGGAGCACTGGCTCTTCTGCCTGGGGCTGCGTGATCGAGGCGCGATCTCGGCCTGGCAACTGGCCATCCTCGGCGTCATCGGCTTCGGCTTGCTGCGGCTGCGCGTGCGGGCGCGGACCGACGACGACGAGTTCCGGCTGGCAGTGCTGCTCTGCGTTTACTCATGCCTCTTTCTTTATCACCGCATGTACGACACGGTCGTCCTGGCGCTGCCCCTCTTCCACTGTGTTCGAAAAGCCGGGCAGGAAACGGGGAGGCGGGCGGCGGCTTACCGCTGGATCGCGACCGGGATCATCCTGGTCATGAACTTCCCGCGCGGCGGTGTGCTGATCCGCCTGGCGGACTGGTCGCAGCACAGCGGCCTTGCGGGGAGAGCCGTGCAGGTCGTCGTCCTGCCGTACGGCACCTGGGTGCTGCTGGCCGCACTCTTCGGGCTCTGGTGGCTGGAAGCAGCCGGGACGGGACCCAACCAGCCGGCGGGGAGTTCGGGGTAAGAGCGGCCGCAACGGCTTCCATTGCCTGTTGCATCAGGCCTCCTGATACGTCTGTGGGACGTAGTCCGGCAGCTTCCTGGATGCATACCGGTGTGTGATGCGGGCGAACCGGGGGAGGCCCCGGTCCATGGGAACGCTCACCCAGTTTTCGCCGATGAGCGGCCGGGCATAGTCCAGGAACTCGTCGCTGACGTCGATCCGGCTGGGGCTGATCCAGCGCTCCGGGAACGTCCGCTCCGAGTTGGCCACCTGTTCCAGCGGCACCTTGTCGTAATGCACGCTGTAGCTGGATCGGGTGCGGTCGCGAAGGATGGTGGCCATCCAGCCGTTCCCGTGCTGGCGCCGAGGTCGGCCGCATGACAGCCGACGCCGTACGCCTCGTCCAGGTCGATGGTGCTGGCATAGGCGATGGCGTTGCGCTGGTCCGTGCCGGGAACCTGGCCGCGCGCCTTGCCGGGCACGGGGAACCGCAGCGTGTTCAGATAGTTGACGACCATCTGCGCGACCGTCTGCTGGCTCGACCCGAACATGACGTGGCCGAAGTTGTCGCGGATCGTCCCCAGGTCGCCGACGTCAAAGCCCTCGCTCACGACAACGATGCACCGGCCGTGCGATTCGAGCTGACGGATCACGTTCTCGCCAAGCTGAGCGAGCGTCAGCTTTGACTCGGCGAGGTAGATCTGGAGCGGCATGGCGCGCTCGGGGTCCGCCAGGCGTGCGGCCGCGGGGATGAACCCGATCTTCCGTCCCATGGCCTGGATGACCAGCACCGGGTCCGCGGGCGCGGAGCCTGCGTTTTCCTCGTTGGCCTGGCGGATGTAATGGGCGTAATAGCGAGCGACGGAGCCGTAGCCGGGCGAGTGATCGAGGAGGCGGAATTCGGTATCGCCCAGGTCATTGTCAATCGTCTTGGGCACTCCGGTGGCCACCAGGCTCAGTCCGCGCTCGTGCGCCAGCAGGCTGACCTTGTGCGCCGTGTCCTGCGAATCATTGCCGCCGATGTAGAAGAAATAGCCGACGTCGTGGGCTTTCAGGACGTCGATCACCCGCTCGAAGTCCAGGTCCTGTCCCTTCTTGAGCTTGTACCGGCAGGTACCGATGCTGCCGGCCGCCGGCGAGGTCCGCAACAGCGCGATCTCCTCGGCGGGCGTGGCCGAGAGGTCGAGCAGCTCTTCCTTGAGCACGCCCTCGATGCCGAACCGCCCGGCGTAGACGGTGCCAAAGGTGTCCGGATGCCGGCGGCAGGTCTCGACGATCCCGCGCAGCGAGTTATTGATCACGCAGGTGGGTCCACCCGACTGGGCGACGACGACGTTGCGAGCGGCCATGGTTCGAACGATCCTTTCACGGTCGAGGACGGCGGCCCGGTTTGCGCACGCTGCCTGCAAGCGAGCCGGCGCCCGAGCCGCCTGGCTTCACACTCGGTCCGCCCGGGCTTTGACTCGATTCCAGCAGGGGGCGGCGGGGATGGCAACCCCCGAGCGACCGCCCCTGCCCTTCCTGTGCCAACAGCTTGAACGCGTCTCGCCCGGGCGCTCGAATGCGGCTGCCGTTCATAAATCATGTCTCAGGTCGTCGGTTGTTCAGTCGGCTTGAGTGATCCATGAGCAACGAGCCCGGCCGGTCGGCCCACTTTCGGACGACGCACTGGAGCCGCGTGATCGCGGCCGGCGGCGCGGTGGATGCGGATGCCGGCGCGGCCCTGGCCGAGCTCTGTGCGGCCTACTGGTTGCCGCTCTACGCCTACGTACACCGCAACGGCAACGGCCCCGAGCAGGCGCTGGACCTGACGCAGGAGTACTTCGCCCGGTTGCTGGAACGGGGCACGGTCGCCGCGGCTGATCCGACCCGGCGCGGGGCCGCTTCCGGTCGTTCCTGCTCGCCGACTGCCAGCACTTCCTGCGCCGCCTCCGCCCGCTCTTGCCCGCTGACCCCGATGCACCCGCCCGCGCCGCCATCGCCGCGGAGCTGCGCATGACCGAGAGCAACCTCCGCGTCACGTTGCACCGGATGCGCAAGCGGTTTGCCACCGCGCTCCGGACCGAAGTGGCCGCCACGCTCCGCGACCCCAGCCAGGAAGCCGTCGAGGACGAGCTCCGAGCGCTGTTCGAGGTCCTGGGGCACTGATTTATTCAATGACACGACACAGCGCCAAGAAACCGTGCGAATTCGTAGGGTGGGTCAGCGCAGCGCAGCGTAACCCACCGTAAAGGTTTGCGAACTGGTGGGTTGCGCTGCGCTGACCCACCCTACCGGAGTTTGCGTGGAGAGAGGGCGCGGGCGCGAACGGTCAAGCACACAACTGACCACAGAGTGCGAACTCGTCGGGTCGCTCAGCGCAGCGCAACCCACCGCAAAGGCTGAGAGAACGCCGCTGGGCATCGGATCGAGACCAGCGTTCATTCCGACCTGGCCTTGCCCGAACTCCCGGGTCCTCGGCCAATCCATGATCCCGTTGAATTTACGCCGTCGATCATCTCTTCTCTCGTCCATGGTCCTCTCTCCGTGCTCTCTGCGATCTCTGTGGTTCCATGGTCTTCCTGCCTTCAAGAGTGTTGAGTTTTCGCCGTCGATCATTTCTCCTCTCGACCATGGTCTTCTCTCCGTGCTCTCTGCGATCTCTGTGGTTCCATGGTTTTCTCCTGCCTTCAAGAGTGTTGAGTTTTCGCCGTCGATCATTTCTCCTCTCGACCATGGTCTTCTCTCCATGCTCTCTGCGATCTCTGTGGTTCCATGGTCTTCTCCAGACTTTTAGAGTGTTGAACTTTCGTCGTCGATCATTCCTCCTCTCGTCCATGGTCATCTCTCCGTGCTCTCTGTGATCTCTGTGGTTCCATGGTCTTCCTGCCTTCGAGAGCGACGACAGCCCCGTCCGGCCCGATCGGAAGGTTTCCCGGCCATCTGTCGGGTCGTGGATTTTTTTCAGGCTGCTGTAACGTTTCGCCACCGGCTCCTTATTCTCTGTTGTGGCCCGAGCAGAAACCGGAAGAAACGCCTTTCCGTTGTTTGGAGGTCGCATCATGCCCCAGCACGACCATTGCCCCGAGTGCGGCGCTCTTCGATCTGACGGCGTCTGCCCGCGCTGCCTGCTGCGGCTGGGGATCGATGGGCCGGGGTCCGCTGCTCCGGACGACTCCACCGGTCTGACCGGCGAATTCGGGCGCGGAGCAGCCAGCGTTCTGGACTCGATCGCCGCGACCATCAGCTCGGTACCCCGGGTTCTGCTCCGCGACACGGCCGTGGGCGAGACGCCCTCGCCAGTGATCCGGCCGGTCACGGACGGGGACGGATCGACCCGCTACCGCATCGACGGCGAGATTGCCCAGGGCGGCATGGGTACCATCCTCAAGGGCCGCGACCCGGACCTCGGCCGCGATGTCGCGATCAAGGTGCTGCGGGACGACCTGCGCGAGAAGGACGAGCTGGTCCGCCGGTTCGTCGAGGAAGCCCAGATCGGCGGCCAGTTGCAGCACCCGGGCCTGGTACCGATCTACGAGCTGGGGATGTTCGCCGACCAGCGCCCGTATTTCACCATGAAGCTGGTGAAGGGGCAGACGCTCGCCGACCTGCTGGCGGAGCGTGCGACCCCGGCCGACGACCTGCCCCGGTTCCTGTCGATCTTCACGGCCATAACTCAGACGATGGCCTACGCGCACACACGCGGCGTGATCCATCGCGACCTGAAACCATCGAATGTCATGGTGGGCAGCTTCGGCGAGGTGCAGGTGATGGACTGGGGCCTGGCGAAGGTGCTGGCGCGTGGCGGCGTGGTGGACGACGCGAAGGCCGGCAAGGAGAAGCCCCCGGAAACGATGATCGCCACGGCGCGCAGCGGTTCCGATTCGGACCTGTCGCACGCCGGCTCGGTGATGGGCACGCCCAGCTACATGGCGCCCGAGCAGGCCCGCGGCGAGACCGGCCTGGTTGATGAGCGGGCCGACGTCTTCGCCTTGGGCTCGATCCTCTGCGAGATCCTCACCGGATCGCCGGCGTTCATGGGGCGCAGCTCCGCCGAGATCCTCCGCAAGGCGGGCCGGGGCGACACGGCCGATGCGCTGGGCCGGCTGGCCGGCTGCGGCGCGGATGCCGAGCTGGTCGCCCTGGCCCGGGATTGCCTGGCGGTCGAGCCAGAGGATCGGCCGCGTAACGCCTCGGCCGTGGCCGAGCGGATGGGCGCTCACCTGGCCGGCGTGCAGGACCGGCTGCGTGCCGCCGAACTGGCCCGCGCCGCCGAGACGGCACGCGCCGAAGAGGCCACCCGCACGGCCGCCGAGGCGAACAGCCGCGCTCGTGCCGAACGCCGGGCGCGGCGGTTCCAGGTGGGCCTGGCGGCCTCGCTGCTGGTGCTGACGACCACCGGCGGACTGGCCTTCACGTACCTGTTCCAGCAGCGACAGGCCCGCGCCGCACACAAGAACCAGTTGCTCGCCGAGACCACGGCGTTGCTGCGCAAGGCCCGGAGCGATGCCGCCGACCCGGGCCCGTGGCACGACGCCCTGGCGGCGCTGGAGCGCGTCGAGGAGCAGGGGCCGGAGGTTAAGGCCCTGCACGCCGAGCTCCAGGCCGGGCTCGACGCGGCCGAACGGACGGCCAGGTTGCGGCAGGAGCTGGTCGAGATCCGGGCCAATCAACAGGACGTCGGCCTTGAGGGGACAGACGCCGCTTACGCCACCGCCTTCCAGGCCGCGGAACTGGACCTGGAGAAGCTCGAGGCCGCCGAGTTCGCCCGGCGGCTGGGGCGTCAGGCCGAGTCCGTCGTGGTCGAGGTGAGCGCTTTTCTCGACGACTGGTCGGCCGTGCGCCGCGGGGCGCATCGCCCCGTGGCCGCCTGGCGGCAGCCGATGGAGACAGCGCGGCTGGCGGACCCGGAGCCGTATCGCGACCGCGTGCGCACGATCCTGCTGGCGGAGGACCGCAAGCCGCAGGCCGAGGCGCTCAAGGCCCTGGCTAGCGCTCCCGAGTCGGCCGGGCTACCTGCACCCACGGCCGTGCTGCTCGGCAATACCCTGGCGGACATCGGCCAGGCCGAATCCGCCGTGGCCCTGCTGCGTGCCGCGGCCGGCCGCCATCCCGGCGACGTCTGGGTCAATTACTCACTGGCTGTTGCCCTGGACAGTCTGCGGCCGCCCGCGCGAGGAGGCGGTGCGGTACTACACGGCGGCCCGCGCCTGCGCCCCGAGACGGCCCATGAGCTGGCCCACCTGCTCGAGCGGATGGGCCGCGGCGCCGAGGCCGAGGCGGTCTTCCGCGACCTGACGGAGCGACGGCCGGAGAACGCGGGGCACCTGTCCTGCCTGGGGCACTACTTGAAGGAGAATGGCCGGGCCGACGACGCGGCGCCGATCCTGGAGCGGGCCGTCAACGCCGCCCGCACGGCGATACAGCGGAAGCCTGACGACGGCGTGGCCCACGCCAACCTCGGCACCGCTCTGACGGACCAGGGTAGGTTGGACGAGGCCGTCGCCGCATACCGCACCGCGATCCGGCTCCAGCCCGACCTCGCCCTGGCCCACAACAACCTCGGCTTGGCCCTGGCGAACCAGGGTAAGAGGGACGAGGCCGTCGCCGCATACCGCACCGCGATCCGGCTCCAGCCCGACTATGCCCTGGCCCACAACAACCTCGGCACCGCTCTGGCGGACCAGGGTAAGTTGGACGAGGCCGTCGCCGCATTCCGCACCGCCATCCGGCTCCAGCCCGACCTCGCCGGGGCCCACTACAACCTCGGCATCGCCCTGGCGCACCAGGGTAAGAGGGACGAGGCCGTCGCCGCATACCGCACCGCGATCCGGCTCCAGCCCGACCTCGCCAAGGCCCACTGCAACCTGGGCAACACCCTGGGGGCCCAGGGTAAGAGGGACGAGGCCGTCGCCGCATACCGCACCGCGATCCGGCTCCAGCCCGACCTCGCCGCGGCCCACAACAACCTCGGCTTCGCCCTGGCGGCCCAGGGTAAGTGGGACGAGGCCAGCGCCGCATACCGCACCGCGATCCGGCTCCAGCCCGACTATGCCCTGGCCCACAACAACCTCGGCTTGGCCCTGGCGAACCAGGGTAAGAGGGACGAGGCCGTCGCCGCATGCCGCACCGCGATCCGGCTCCAGCCCGACCTCGCCAACGCCCACAACAACCTCGGCTTCGCTCTGAGGGGCCAGGGGAAGTGGGACGAGGCCGTCGCCGCATACCGCACCGCGGTCCGGCTCCAGCCCGACCTCGCCGGGGCCCACTACAACCTCGGCATCGCTCTGAGTGCCCAGGGGAAGTTGGACGAGGCCATCGCCGCATACCGCACCGCGATCCGGCTCCAGCCCGGCTATGCCGAGGCCCACTGCAACCTGGGTTATTGCCTCCGGAGCCAGGGCGACTACGACGGGTCGCTCGCGGAATATCGCAAGGGGCACGAGCTGGGTACCAGGCAGCCCGGCTGGCGATACCCCTCGGCGCAGTGGGTCCAGCAGGCAGAGCGGTTGGCGGCGCTGGCGGATCGGCTGCCGGCGCTGCTCAGGGGCGAAGAAAAACCCCGCGACAACGTCGACCGCCTGGCCATCGCCCAGATGTGCTACGACACGAAGCGCCACGCTTCCGCTGCCCGGTTCTGGGCCGAGGCGCTGGCGGCCGATCCCAAACTCGGCGATGACCGCCAGAACGGTCATCGTTACAACGCCGCCTGCGCTGCGGCCCTGGCCGGTGCCGGAGCGGACAAGGACGAGCCGCCGCCCGACGACGCCACCCGGGCAAGGCTCCGCGCCCAGGCCCTCGACTGGCTGAAAGCCGAGCTGGCCGCCTGGACGAAGGTGCTGGATGTGGGGGATGCCCAGGCGCGCACGCTGGTACGGCCGACGCTCCAGCACTGGCGAGTCGACTCCGACCTGGCCGGCGTGCGCGACTCCGCCGCGCTGGCGAAGCTTCCCGAGCCCGAACGCAAGGCGTGGCAGCAGCTCTGGGCCGATGTGGACGGCCTGCTCACGAAGTCCGGAACGCCGGTGCATTGAGTCCCATGAACCGAGCGGATGCGAGAATCCTGTTGGCTTCAGCCTGACGCGGCACGAGCCGCGAGGGATGAGCCCGTTTTACGTCGACAAGGGGAACCGCTTCCATTTCCATCTTGCATCCGGTCCTTGTGATTCCCGATATAATGAGAATGCCATCGCTATGAATGACAGCCCCGCCAGACGCGAAGCGAATGCGGAGAATTCCTGATCTGCTTTTGCAAAAGGGTCCCCGGTTTTACCTTCCGGGTTCGGACCAATACCGTTGAAATAGCGTTACCAAAAAGGGGGGAAGAGGCTTGCAAGAGACTTGTTCCCACGCTCTGCGCTTGTCATTCCCGAGAATTTGTTAACATGGTTGGCTGGATTCTACCAGCATGGTCATGGATGGAGCCAACTATGTTCACAGGGATGTCAGTCCACCAGTCCCCGCCCGCCCAATGGGCTCGGATGCAGTTCGACGGGATCAGGCTCGGCCATTGCACCAGGAGGAATCGCCTCATGGCGTTTGCGGAGGCCCTCGCTGAGCAACCCGGGAAGATGATCCCCGAGTTGTTCACCCGCAAGTACGACATCAACGCGACCTATGACCTCCTCGACGAACGCGAGGTGGTCCCCGATGCGATCCAGGCGACTCACCGCCGACTGGTGATGGCCGAACTCCGCAAACCGGGGCGATATCTCCTCATCGAAGACACCACGTTTCCCTCGTTCTCTCATCGCAAGCAGCCAATACCCGGGCTTGGGCCGATTGGTGACTCGGAGCCGGGACAGCAGGGCTTTCTCCTCCACTCCATCCTTGCGATGCGTGCCGACTCGTCGCCCGTACCTGATGCGAGCGGTCGTCGGCCCCCGGTCACGATCCTGGGGCTCGCCGACCAGCAATACCTCATCCGCATCCCGCGGGATCCCGACACGCCGAAACAGGCCGGATCGCGGCAACGGCAGATCCGGGATCGGGAGTCGGATCGCTGGCTCGAGTCGGGCAAGCGGATTGGCCCGGCACCAGAGAACCCGGAGGTCCGCTGGGTGCGCGTCGCCGATCGAGAAGCAGATATTCATGAGTACATGGAGTCCTGTCGCGCAGCAGGCCACGGTTTCGTGATCCGGGTCAGTCAAAATCGCATTCTGCTCAATCCGGCCGATGGTAAGCGGCTCGGGCTGGTCTTCGAGCACATCGTGGGCGTGGCGTCCGTGGGGGGAATGTATCTGGACCTGCGTGGCCGCGATGGTAAGGCCGCGCGCGCGCGAAGCTCCTGATCAGTTGTGGTCCGGTGCGCGTGCGGGCACCCGAGCGTGCGGGCCGCGCGGCCGGCACGGGCGAGCCGATCGACGGCTGGTTCGTGCGGGTCTGGGAGCAAGACCCGCCTGAAGGCGTCGCGCCGCTGGAATGGGTGCTCTACACGGACAGCCCGACGGAGAGCTTCAGCGCTGCGATCATGGTGGTGATGGACTACGGCACACGCTTTCTGATCGAGGAGTTTCACAAGGGCCTCAAGACGGGCATGAAGGCTGAGGATTTGCAGCTGGAGCGGGGCAACCGATTGTTCGCTGCGATCGCCGTGATGAGCGTGGTGGCGCTTCGGCTGCTGGATCTGCGCGAGCTCGGCAAGGGCTTCCCGGGAGCTCCCGCGGCAAGCACTGGCCTGGAGGAGCCCGAGCTGGAGGTGCTCGGTCTGGCGGTCGAGCGTGGACTCAAGACCGTGGCAGACGTGTTGCTTGCCCTGGGGCGGCTCGGTGGGCATATGAACCGGCGACGAGACGGGATGCCCGGCTGGATCACGCTCTGGCGCGGCATGAAGGTGCTCCGGCTCCTCGTAAGGGGAGCAAAGCTTGAGCGCGCGAGAATCAATGCACATGTACACCACTAATTGAATACGCATGCATGCAGTTTTCCGGGAATGACAAGCGCTCTGCGTGGGAACACCGGTCGGGACGCTCGGCGTCCCATGGATTTCCCAGCCTCGGCACGGCCCCAATCGACGCGGAGCGTCGCAGACGGCATTCCCACGCGGAGCGTGGGAACGAGGGACAAACTTATGCCTGCACTCACCTTTTCGCTATTTCAACGGTATTGGGGTTCGGACCCTGCTGACGAGAACACACAACCGGAAACCGTTGAACTCCAGGAGCGCTGGCCATGCCCGTGACCGTTGAAGCCATTTACGAGAACGGCGCGCTGAAACTCTCTCAGCCCCTGCCGCTCAGGGAACACCAGAGGGTCCAGGTCACCGTGCACATCGGCCCCACCCTGGCCGAGCGGACCGCAGGCATGATGGGCTGGACAGGCTCTTCAGAAGCGGCCGACGATTTTGCAATGTCGCCCGAGCTTGACGATCCCATCCCGACTGGAACTGGGGGACATCTCGGGAGACACCTCGACGCTGGTTCTCGGCAAGGTCGCCCACAGGTTGATCACTCTTGAAGCTGCAATCCGGTTCGGCTGGCCCAGCAAGATCGTGGCCCGGCTCAAGCAGAATCCCGGGCATGTACAACAACTTCATCACTACCTGTCTGCGTTGCAGGGGATTCCGCAGATGGGCGTTCAGGTCCTCACGATTGCCCCACCACTTGTGGTATCGGCGGCGGTGGTCAGTCAATCGACGGGCTCTTGACTAACGACGCAATCGTCGTGGCAGTCATGAAGGCCAACGGGCTGACAAACCTTGCCAGCCACGATGCCGACTTTGATCGGGTGCCAGGGCTGACCAGGTACGCACCGGTCTGATCCGATGCGCCGCGCGCCTGGAACCTTTCGGAGCATGCTCGGGAAGCGCGCGGGGAAAGCATCGCCACGCGTCTGGTTGCGGGTCATCTTCTGGACCGGGGGATCACGCGGCCCCAGTCGCGTTGACAGGCCGCGAAGATCGCTCCAAGATGAGTGCCGCGTGCGGGCCTCGCGTCCACGGATTGGCCGCTGGCAAGGTTCTTCGCCCGGCTCGCCGCTCTCCGGGAGATGCCACCAATGGCGGACGTGATGGAGCACACCGCGCCGCAACTGCCGGCAAAATTGCCGCGGCTCGACGCCTGCCTCTGCCTGGCCCTCTGCGCCGCGGGCCTGGCCATCAACCTGGCGCTCGTGCATTGCGCCAACCGCCAGAACTGGCTCACGGGCGAGGAGGCTTCGGTCGCGTTCAAGGACGTCGTGTTCCTCTCGCTCCGGCTCCAGCATTGCCGCTATGACACGAACCTGGGCGGACACCTGCTCTTCGCGCTGGCGCATGCGGTCCATCCGGATCCGGGCCTCTGGTACGGCCGCGAGATGAAGGCCGTGCTCATGGCCCTGGCCGGACCGCTCACCTATCTCCTGGCGCGCCGGCTCGGCCTGAGCCGTACGGCCAGCGCCTTTTCCGGCTTTTGCCTCCTTGTGTTTCCGGGGTTCTCGTCGTTCTCGTGGCTGGGCATGGAGGCCGGGCTGGAAGTGCTCTTCGGCGGGCTGGCGCTCTACCTCGTGATCGGCCGGAACGCGCGGATCCGGACCTGGCCCCTGGCCGCGGCCTTGCTGGCGTTCGGGGTGCTGGTCTACGGCGGCGGTGCGGCGTTCGTGCCGCCGGTCTTCGGCGTGATGGGCTGGAGGGCCTGGCGTGAGCGGAGCACTCGATCGCTGCTCGTGGCGATCTCGGCGGGTGCCATCTTCGCCGCCGTCCTGTCGTTGCCGGGTCTCTGGTGGGTGAACACGGCGAATGCCTACCGGGGAGGGGGTACGCTCGAGCTCGGGCGCTCGCCCATCCTGTTCCTGCGGCTCATGTACGAGTCGTTCTACAGGCCCCACAGCTATTACTTCTTCTCGACGAGCCCTTCGCTCGGCGGGTTTGTGCTCATCCCGTTGCTGGCCGTGGCGGCATACGCATCGACACGCAGGGCGAACGCCTGGTGGCCGTTCTGGTGTCTTGCCCTGGGCTCCGCCGCCCTGTACAGCATTGCAACCCCGACGGGCGTCCGACGCGCGATCCCGCTGGTCCTGGTCGCCTCGCTCTTGATGGGCTCGCTCCTGGACCATGCCGTCCAGTCGCGGCGATTCCGGAGCACCTCGATCGCGTTTGTCTCCGCCCTGGTTCTGCTGTGGCTTGGCGGTGAGACGCTCGCCACGGGCCTGGCCCTGCGCCACGGCCGGCTCGCCCTGCCGCACGATTTTGACTGGATCAGCGCCGATATGAGACCGCTGCTGGAGCCCGCGGCCTGGATCGCGGACGGCCGTGAGCGGATTCTCCGGCTCGAAAGACCGATCCGCGCAATGTGCCTGAACGCCATGCTGCCGGCGCGCAACCACCCGGGCTCCGAGAGCCACTTCACCCGGAACGAGATCCGCGCTCACTACCTCGCCGCCGACCCGGAGCGATTCCAGTAAGCCACCTTGCATGGCACTACACATGCATCACTGTGCCAGGCCGAGAACGATGGCAAGGCGGCGCAGGCTGATGATATTGCCGGTGACAACCAGGCCCAGCAAGCACGCAAGCGTGGCACACGAAGCCAGGATGAAGACCCACGGCAACGACGCCAGCTTTTCAGGAGCGGCCAGGCGGTTCCGGTAGGCTTCTACGAGCGTGGGCGGCTGGTCGGGCTCGGCCGCCCCGTCCGGTGCAGGAGAACCACCCTGGCCGCCCGCACGCGGCTGCGTGTCGATTTGCAGGAAGAAGCGGAGACGATCCGCATCGCTCAGGCGCCGGGTGTCCTGGAGGGAGCCGGACGGAGCGGGCTGCGGCGCCAGGGACTCAACGACAGGGTCGCCGCAGGTCGGTGCGATTCGCTGCTGGATGTCGTCCCAGACGGCCGTCTTGAAGGACTCGTAGGGAAAGGGCTCGACAAAACGCAGTCGAACCAGAATCAATGCATCCATCGAAGCATCGACTGGCTCGGAGAAGTGCTCGACGAACTCCGACTCAACCCAGTGCGGGGCGGACTGGTCGGCCACGCAGATCCAGGCCCGTGCGCCGGCCGGAATGGGGCTCATCGGGTCCAGTTGCAGCAGGGCGCCGGAGAGGCTGACGTTACGGAAGCGGGCCGCACTCGACCGGAACGTGTTGCCTTCCCACCAGCCAATGCGGATTCCCGCCCGCGCCGGGGCGTAGCGGTGCGCATTGCGGCGATCTTTTTGCGGCATCCCAGGTCCCCGGGAAGGCGATGTGCGGCGCGTGATCGCACCAGGTCTGATCAACTGTAGCTCAGATTCGGCACATGCCGGCGGGTTTCGTTACCTGGGCGGTCGCCGCTGAGCCGGGTGCTCAGCCTGCTTGCTGCCAGGGCGGGGTTTCGGGGAGCAGCCGCTGGAACCGCGCGATCTGGGCCGACATGTAGTCGCCCTGGTAATTCTCGGCAAGGAAGCGCGGCAGTCCCTCCTCGAAGAAGCGCTGCCAGGAATCATCCTCGAAGCCGGGGTCGATGGGATAGAAGAGGACCCCGTTGGCCTCGGCGGCCTGGAGATCTCCGGGTGCGTCCCCGACCATGAGAATGCGGTGCGGCTCATAGTGCCCGACCGCCGCCAGCGCGAGGTGCTCGCGCTTGCTGCCGAGTTCCTGTCCCGCGATCAGGCTGACCAGTGGCTTGAGTCCGTGCTCGGCCCATTCGCGCTCGAGCGCCTCTCCGGGGGTCGCGGAGACGACCATCACATCGGCGCGGCCCTGCATGCTGTCGAGCGATTCGCGGACGAACGGGAACGGCGGCACGTCATGAACCACCTGGGCAATGGTCTGGTTCACGGCCTCGCTCCATTCCAGCGCCAGGGCCAGGTCGGCATCGCCGGTGGCGGTCGATTCAGTCTTGAGCGTCGGGTTGGAGAGCTTGGTCTCGCGCTCGATCCAGCGCCGCACGCCGGTGAGGGCGGGGATCGCGTGGTGCCGGCGGAGGACTTCCGGCCGCTTCATCAGCAGGTCGAAGGTCAGGACAAGGGCCGGGAAGCGGTTGATTCCCCGCCACCTGGAGTAGAGATTGACGAACTCGGCCGCCTCACGGGCATACTTGGAGACAGCGGCCAGGTGGTAGGACCGGATGATATTGGGGATGAAGCATTCCTTGTGCTTCACTTCCATCGTGTCAAAGGCGCAGCCGTCGCTATCGATGCCGACGAAGAAATCATTGCACCTGGGGAAATCACGCAAGAGACGCTGAGGATCGACCGGCCCCGCCATGTTTTTTCCTTTCCGATTCGCCGTGGCCTGCCCCACCCGGGCAGAACTCCATGGTCCCGTCAAAGGGCGGGTGGCCGCAAGAGGGAGTCGAGTCCGCGGCGCGTGTCTTAACATTCTCGTCGCCGCGGCCCGCCCCTCCGGCATGCGGAACGACCATTGGAGATCGGTGTGAGGCCGATTGTGAGCAACAGGGAAAGGATCGTGCCGCGGTTTCCATGTCTTTGTGTGGCGTTCGGTGTTGCCATAGCCCAGAATTGAGAGGTTCTGGGCAATCTGTTATTGTGACCATCACTCTCAGGCATGCGCCGCTGTTGTGGTGGCATGATGGCCAGCAGTGACAGGCGCGAGTGCAGCACGGCATTTCCGGGCGTGCGATCAGCCGGCCGCGGGGTGGTTTGATGGCGACCTTCGAGAAGCCGAAATCCCGGGAGAAGCTGCCGGCGGACTTGCTGCCGCTACTACGCAGTTGCGGGATTCTGGCCGACCGCCAGCTCATCGAGATCCGCGAGAAGGTGCTGCGCGGCGTCTACCCGCTGGATCCGGTCGCCCTGGCCGAGCGGCTGGTGAAGGATCAGGTTCTCACGACTTACCAGGCGAGGCGACTCCTCGGCAACAAGCCGAACGGACTTCTGGTCAGCCGTTACATCATTCTCGACCGGATCGGCTCGGGATCGATGGGGCGCGTGTACAAGGCCCACCACCAGATGATGGACCGCGTGGTGGCGCTGAAGATCATCGCCCCGGAGATTGCGTCCAACGAGAAGGTCGTGGCCCGGTTTCAGCGCGAGATGAAGCTTGTCGGCCGGCTCGACCACCCCAACGTCGTGCGGGCGTTCGACGCCGACCAGATCAACAAGATTCTGTATATCGTGATGGAGTATGTTCACGGCCAGAGCCTGGGGGAGCAGCTCAAGAAGGGGCCAATCCCCGTCGCGGAGATGTTCGACTACGCGGCGCAGGCCGCGCTCGGGCTGGCGCACGCTCATGACCAGGGGATGGTCCACCGCGACATCAAGCCCTCGAACATCCTTGTGACGAGGGATCGCAAGGTCAAGATCCTCGATCTGGGCCTGGGTGTGCTGATGGAAGCCGACAACAACGCGACCTTCGCCACCGCGGACGGCATCGCAGTCGGAACGGTGGATTACATGTCGCCGGAGCAGGCGCTGGGCCGGGAAGTGGACGGGCGGAGCGATCTCTTCAGCCTGGGCTGTGCGATGTTCCACCTGATGACCGGCAAGCTTGCGTATCCCGGCGAATCACCGATCGACCGCCTGGGCCGCCGCCTCAGCGCCAAACCCACGCCCATCACGGACTTGCTGCCCGATTTGCCCGCCACGGCCGTACGCGTGCTGGACCGGATGATGGCCACCAAGCCGGGCGATCGGTACGCCTCGGCGCGCGAGGCCGCCGATGCACTCCAGGGGGCGCTGCGGCCCCGGCCAAAGCCCGGCAGCGTGCGGATCCCTGTGTCAACGGCCCAGGTGGAACAGACGGAAAAAGTGCCCCAGGCGCTCGGATCGATCGTGCTGGCACCGGCCGACGCGATGGTCGCCGCGCCCCTGGCGAAGCCACCGGAGACGCCCCAGAAAGACTACCCACCCTGGTTTTCGCCGCTCGCGAGGGCCGCACAGCGCAGGCCAATCGGCCTGCTGGTGGGCATGATCTCGGCGCTTTTGCTCAGCTTCCTGGCGGGCGCCGGGCTGGTCTATGCCATCAAGTAGACGGCTGCATGGTCAAGGCGTTCGTGCCGGCTCAGTGATGCGACCCGGCCCCGGCAGCCGCGGTTTCATGACGTCGCGACGCGGGGGCGGTCCTGGGCCGGAAGACGTCTCGCAGCGCCGCTTCAAGATCCGCAAAGCGGAAGTGGTAGCCGAGCGCCGCGGCCCTGGCCGGCAGAACCTTCTGGCCGGCGGTGACCACCCCGGCGACCTCACCGAGCATGAGCTTCAGGACGAAGTCCGGCGGTCCCACCGGCACGAAGAACCGCCAGGGCGTGTAGGGCTTGCGGAGCACTGCCGAGAGTGTCCTGGAAAACTCGGCGTTGCGCACCGGAGCCGGCGCCGTACCGTTGATGGGACCCGCGGCCTGCGGGTTCTCGACGGCCATCTGGAAGAGCCCGGCGATGTCGTCGACGTGCACCCAGCTCATCCATTGCTGCCCCGTGCCCAGCAGGCCTCCGCCACTGCCGATGGGCGCTCCCGGCCCGAGCTTGAAAATCGGGGTCATGAAGGCCAGGGCCCCTTCTCCGGGTGCCAGGACGATGCCGACCCGCACGGTGGCCTGGCGCACCCCCATGTCCCGGACCGGCTCGGCGGCCTGCTCCCACTCGCGACAGACCACGGCCAGGAAATCCGATCCCGACGGGCTGGTTTCATCCAGCTCCTCATCACCATGCGGACCGTAATAGCCGATGGCGGAGGCCTGCACCAGGACCCCGGGCTTCGTCCGCGCCTTGCGGATTGCCGCGACCACCTGATCGGTAGCCTGGACCCGGCTGTCACGGATCTTCCGCTTCACTTCGCTGTTCCAGCGATCCCCGAAAAGGTTGTGGCCCGCGAGGTTCACGACCGCGTCACAGCCGTCAACCTCCTCCTGCCAGCGGCCTTCGGTGGTCGGGTCCCCCTGGACGACCTGGTAGCTGCGGAATTCCGGCTTTCGCCGCACGGCGTCGGCATGCCGCGAGAGGATCACGGGCTGATGTCCCGACCCGACCAGGGCGCTGGCCAGGTGGCGGCCGATGAGACCCGAACCGCCGGTGATGAAGACTCTCATGATCGGACTCCCAGTTCCGCCGCTCGCGCGGGCGCACAGGACAGCAAGCGGACGATGATCAGCCGGTCACGGCATGGACCGGCCAGACTTCCGCCACCTATCTTTTAGTGCGGTCCGGGCGAACGTCAAGCAGCCCATGGAATTCGAGCAACCTTGCGGCACCTGCACAAAGTGCAGTGCACGCACATGAATTTACGATGAACCCGCTCGCCAGGCTGTTGGACTCGCGTGATGCTCGTGGTAGCTTCTTTACAGTTGATATGCGGTATGAACCATGAGTTGCTGAATTCTCGCGAGCAGAGACGCTCGGCCTGTCACCGGCCTTGTCGCGTCCACCAGGAGCCCCGGCAGATCATGCCTCCCAACGTTCGCAAGTGGTTCGACCTACCCCGCCTGCTGCATACATACAAACGCAGGGCACCGCTTGTCCTGGTTAACGGACTGGCCGAGCAGCCCGAGAGCTGGTTCGCCAACAGGAGCCACCTGTCGCGCCATTTCGACGTGAAGGTCCCCGAGATCCTCGTGTACGACGGTGATACGCTGCATGCCCACATTGATGCGGGAGGCGAGGTCAGTATCGACTACCTGGCCGACCAGCTCGCGGTGTACCTGGACCAGTTCGTGCAGCGTCCTCCCTACCACCTGGTGGGATCGAGCCTGGGGTGCCAGGTCATTCTCAAGTACGCCGTGAAACACCCGGAGCGCGTTTCCCGCCTGGTGCTGATCTGCCCGTCGGGATTTCACGGAGACGAGAACTTGCCAGCCATGGAAGGCGTGAAGCGCAGCCAGTATGACACGCTGGTCAAGTCGGTCTTCCACAAGGGACGGTTCGCCACTGAAGACCTTGTCAAGGCGTTCGAGCGTAAGTTTCAGGACCGCAAGTGGAAGAAGGGCGTGCTGCGGACCCTGCGGGGTACCGTGGGCCACTCGGTGGCTGACCTGCTCCCTCTCGTGCCGCACCCGACACTGGTGATCTGGGGCGCGGGAGACCTGGTAATCTCCGACGTGCCCGGGTCGATCCGCGCGGCCGACGCGATCCTCAAGGTCCGTCAGGTCGTCATCCCCAAATGCGGCCACGCGCCACAGATCGAGAAGGCCCGCCTGGTGAATCAACTGGTGGTCCGCTACCTCAAGGACAAGCTCAAGGTCGTTCCCCCGACGCTGGATCCCCAGCGCTTCCTGGAGCGTGCCCGCCGGCCCAAGCCGAAGTCTCGAATCGCCACCAGTCTGTCGCGGCCGGTACACGGGAGCCTGTGATCCAGAGGCCGGCCTTGCGTCCGCGGAGCCGGGGTTCACAAAGTCACGATGAGCGATTTCACACTGTTCCTGGGCAAGTTCCTCAAGCAGGGAACCGCCATTGCCAGCCTGGCACCGAGCAGCCCCTGGCTGTCGCGCACCACGGTCCGCAACATCGACTGGGCCAGCGCGCGGGTGATCGTCGAGCTGGGCGCTGGTACCGGACCGATCACCCGGGTGCTCGCCGCCCGTGCCGTGCCCGGCTGCCGAGTGCTGGTGCTGGAGCGCGACCCCGACTTCTGCACGCTGCTCCGCCAGCGCTTCCCGGGCACCGGCGGCCTGGAGATCGTCGAGGGCGATGTGCGCGACCTGGCCGCGATTCTGGCCGACCGGGGCATTGGCCAGGCCGACTACATCGTCTCCGGCTTACCCGTGCCCTCCTTCCCGCGCGCGCTCCAGTTCGACCTTTTCCGGGTGGTTCGCCAGGTCCTCAAGCCGGAGGGGACGTTCAACCAGATCACCGAGCTTCCCTGGGTCTATCTCCGGTTCTACCGCCGGTTCTTCGAAGAGGTCCGGTTCGCTTTCGAGCCTCGCAACCTGCCCCCGGCCGGCGCGTATTTCTGCCGGAGGGTCAAACCGCAGATCTAACCGGCGATGAACAGCACCGTAGCGCCTGAGTCCGTCGATCGACCGCCGCACCGGGAGCTTGCGAACACCAGTGCGACGGTCGTACGTCTCGCCGGGTCTCGCCCGGTCCGGCACCTGGTCAATGCCGGGTTCCACCTGCATGCGCGGCTGCGCCGGTCTACCCTGGAGACGCTCGATGCCCGCAGCGCCCAGGAGCGGACCCTGCTCAGGCTGGTGCGTACCGCCCGCGGCACGCGGTTCGGCCGCGACCACGGGTTCGATCGCATCGACGGCATCGACGGGTTCCAGAAAGCCGTTCCCCTGCGAACCTACGAGGCGCTCTGGGACGATTATCTCCGCCTCAGCTATCCGGTCTTCGAGAACCTCACATGGCCGGGCCGCATCCCGTTCCTGGCACTGACCAGCGGAACCACCCAGGGCGCCACCAAGTACATCCCGGTCTCCCGCGAGATGGTCGTCTCGAACCGCAAGGCGGCCCAGACCATGGTGGCCGCGCACCTGGCTGCCCGGCCGGATTCCCGGCTCTTTCACGGCCGCCTCTTCTTCCTGGGTGGAACGGCCCTCCTGGAAGAGCCCGCGCCCGGCGTGCGCCAGGGCGACCTGAGCGGCATCGCGGCCCTGGAACTCTCTCCGCTGCTGCGCCCTACACATTTCCTCCGGTGGCACTGGCGCTCGAATCCAACTGGGAGACGAAGCTGGCGCGTTTCGCTGAGTTGAGCATTCGTGAACGAATCACCCTGATCAGCGGTGTTCCGAGCTGGCTGCTGACGCTCTTCGAACGCGTGCTCGAGCGTACCGGGGCCTCGAGCATCGCCGCGGTCTGGCCCGACCTGGAGCTGGTCGTTCACGGCGGGGTCAAATTCGACCCGTACCGCTCGGCCTTCGAGAAAATCCTGGGAAGTCCGCAGATCCGCCTCCAGGAAACCTATCCCTGCTCCGAGGGGTTCATCGCGTTTGGCGACCCGAAGACCGAGCTCTTGCGGCTGATCGTTGACCACGGGCTCTTCTACGAGTTCGTGCCCGTGGCAGAGCTCGATGCGCCGAGCCCGACACGGCACTGGCTGGGGTCGGCGCAGCAGGGAGTGAATTACGCGATCGTGGTCTCCACGTGCGCGGGGATGTGGGCGCACATCATCGGCGACACGGTGCGGTTCGAGTCGCTCGACCCGCCGCTTTTCACCTTCACGGGGCGGACGCGATACACGCTTTCCGCATTCGGCGAGCATCTCATCAGCGAGGAGATCGAGGCGGCCATCGCGGCTGCCTCCGCCGGTACCGGCGCGGCCGTCCGCGAGTGGCATGTCGGCCCGGTCTTCGAGGGAGCGCTGGGATATCACCAGTACGTCATCGAGTTCCTCGACAGGCCCGCCGGCCCCGAGGACTTCCTCCGGCGGCTCGACGCGGACCTCGCGCGCCGCAACGCCGACTACCTGGCCCATCGCGCGCGGGAGTGGGCCTCCCCTTGCCGTCGCTCATCGTCGCCCGGCCGGGATCGTTCAACTCCTGGATGCAGTCCCGCGGCAAGCTGGGCGGCCAGAACAAGGTGCCGCGCATGGACAATTCCGGCACGCTCACCCGTGAGCTGGTTCAGTACCTGCGCCAGAGCAGCCTGGTGCTGCAAGAGATTTGACCCGCCCGGCCGCTCACTCGCCGCCCCGGCCGATTGAACGCCCTCGAATGGACCGGAATTGTCCCTGGCCGCATTGGCGATTCGACCGGATTGGTGGGTCCCACGGTGCTGGCTGGGAGGGTGCGTCCAGCGCTGCGACGACGCACCGAATTGCTCATTGAGCCGGATCCACACCTGGCACGCTGTTCGTGGGAACGGCATGGTGCGTCGTCGCTGCGCTGGGCACACCCTACACGCGAATTCATGCCAAGGTTTCCACGTATCAGGCGGCCGCCTTCGCCTTCTCGGCGACCAGCCGGGCGATCTGGCCGATCGAGTCCAGGTGCTCGACGCCGGCCTCGTAGGCCTCGACCGTGATGCCGAAGTGTTCTTCAAGGAAGACCACCAGCTTGAGCGTCGTGATCGAGTCCAGGATCCCGCCTGTGATCAGCGGGGTGCGCGAGGTCAGTTCCGCGGGGTCCTCCCCGGGCAAGAACTCGTTCAAGATGTAGCCATGCACGACCTTTTCAATGTCTTCCATGACGGCCTCTGCATTGTCTGCGTTCGTAAATCGTCCACCTGCCCGGGCCACCGAGCGCGGGTACGGTATCCGGGCAAGAAACTTTGGTCAATCTCGAACTTTCGCTGATGCCGTTGTGAGAGTTTGCCGAATACGTAGAGTAGCGCTGGCCGAACGGTCTTGATCGGAGTGCGACCGCACTGGACGGGGGAAGCCGCGACAGGACCACAAACGATCCACGAGGTTCCAGTTCCATGATCGCAGGGATGCATTCCGCCCAACCCCGGCGCATCTGCGCGCTTGTCGCGGCGGTCTGGCTCGTGCTGGTTCCCGGCTGTGCGGGGACCGGACGTAAGCACGAAGCCAGACGTATCCCCGATCACGGCTACATCGACCCTCAGCAGGCCCGCGAGCTCGACAAGGTGACGATGCCAACGTACGTCGTCGAGCCGCCCGATGAGCTGGACATCGCGGTCCGGCCCATGCCACCAGACTGGAATCCAGGTTCCTTCACGGTCCAGCAGGACGGCGTGATCGACCTGGGCTTCGCCGGTGATGTGTATGTCGTCGGGCTCACGCTGGAGCAAGTCGAGCAGAAGATCGCGCAGCAGCTCCGTGCGGTTGCCATGCAACAGGGACAGAAGATCGACCAGCCATATCGGGTCTCGGTCCGCCTGGCGAACGTGCAGAGCAAGTACTATTACGTGATGGGCGCGGTGACCACCCAGGGACGGTTCCCGATCAAGGGGAACGAGACCGTGCTGGACGCGATCCTCCAGGCCGGGCTGCGGTCGAACAGCCTGCCGGAGAAGGCTTACCTGGTGCGTCCGCACCCGCCGGGCACTCCCGACCAGGTGCTCAAGATCGACTGGTGCGGGATCCGGGAACGCGGCGACACGCTCACGAACTACCAGCTCTTCCCCGGCGACCGCGTGGTGGTTCCAGGAACGAAGCCGCCCGGGTTGATCGCCACGCTCATCGCGCAGTAGCAGCCCCCGCACCGCTCACGCGGCATCCGCACGGTTCGGCATCGGCACGACCGAGGAGATCAGGCCGATCCTGGCACAGGCGAAGTAGACCGCAAAGCCAACGATGAAGGCGGCCACCGGGGCGGCGGGTACATCGGGTATCGCGGCGTTCATGCCGTGGAGGTTGGGCAAGATCCCGACCACGAACCCGAGCGCCCAGGCGATCCAGCCGGCCGGGTTGAATCCGGCGCGCGGACCGGACCAGCGTCTGCCTGCCAGCAGGTAATCGGCCACCATGGCACCGCAGATCGGCCCGAACGACGCGCCGATGATGCCGAAGACGCCGGGCAGGTTGGCGGCGATCGGCTTGTCCGATCCTGGCAGCCTGATCGTGGCCAGCAGGATGCTGACGATCGCACCCATGCCGACGGACAGGAACGGATTGATCTTCGGCATCACGGTCTTGAAGCTGTTCGCCGCGATGAACGACGAGAAGCAGGCGCCGGGGAATGCCGCGAGCGTCAGCCCGATCATCACCAGGGCGTAGAAGCTGGAAGGTAGCCTGGTCGCGAGCGCATCGGTCACCTGGGCCACCCCGCCCTCGGCACCCGCCGCTGCCCGGGCGCCTGCCAGGGCAATCGCCGCGATGCCGGCCGTGAGCAGGATCGCCGCGATGATGCCGACGTAACCACCCTTTTGCACATCGTCGCCATCACGGCTGTTCATGCCGAAATCAACGCCCGCCGCGCCGGCCGTGGCGAAGAACCCCACGATGCCCGAGACCATGAGCAGGATCGCCTGCAAGCCGCCGCCCGGCTGCCCCTCCGCGGGAGCCGGAGGCGTGTAGCTGGCCGCGGAGCCGGCGAAGAGCACCAGCCCGATGATCAGGACGGCCAGCGGAATCAGCGGCAGGAAGGTGGCGATCCTGGCGACGTACTGAATTCCCTTGAGCCCCACGAATGCCGCCCCGAGCGCCCAGACGATGCAGAGCGGAATGTACAGCCCCGGCACGCCCAGACCTCTCGAGAGCGCGTCGGAGGACCCGAACGTATTGACTCCCAGCCAGCCGAACTGGAGCACGCCCATGAGCAGCCCCGGCATGATCAGCCCGCCGATGGCCCCGAAGGTGGACGTGCCCACGACGTAGAGCGGCAACCCCGTCTTCATGCCCAGCAGGCCGGGCACCAGGTAGAAAAGGAAGTGGCAAATGAGCGCACCCAGCAAGATCCCCAGAAGCGTTGCGCCCAGCCCGCCTGCCGCCAGAGCATTCCCCGCGATCGAGTCCCAGAACACGAACCAGAGGAAGATCCCAGCGTAGGTGGGCGCGGTGTTCTTGTACCACGGCGCTCGGTTCGCGGGAGGATTCGGCGTTGCGCTGGCGATGTATCCGGGAAGCTGGCCGGGAGATGTCTTGGTTTCAGTGCTCATGGTTGTGGGCGGATGCTTTCGGGAGAGGCGTTGTTTCCAGGCTTGCACGCTGGATGCATCAAACAAGCACCATCCACCAGTGTCAAGGGGCTAGTCCATGCGGGAAGGATCTCCCGATGCGCTTCAGGAAACGCTGGCTCCGGCCCGGCCCAGCGCTCACGTCCCGGTGAGGGTTCACGCTCGTCCTTGATGGAGCGGGCCGATCGAGACCACCTGTGCGGGCTCGCCGGGCGCTGCGCCGGCAACTTCTGCGCGGCTCGTGCACTTCGTGCAGCCCGTGCCGCAGCCGCCCGTCCCACGGCTCAGCGCGGCCCGCCAGGCCAGCCGGGCAAGGTACAGGACCGCGCTGCCAACGACTCCCAGGGCCGCGACGTCTTGCCAGCTCTCGATCACGGATCACGCTCCCAGCCAGTGCGTGGCCTGGTAGATGAGAAACGCTCCCGCGTAGGCCAGCACCGTCATGTAACAGAAGGTGAACGCGGGCCAGCCCCAGCCACCCGTCTCGCGGCCGATGACGGCAAGCGTGGAGACACACTCGGCGCAAAGGGCGAAGAAGACCATGATCGAGAGCGCGACGGGAACGTCGAACAGCGGCCGGCCGGTGTCGGCCCAGCAGGCCGAGCGAAGAGCGTCGCCCAGCTTCTGCGTTCCTTCGGGCGTATCCATGTCGCGGCCGACGTCGAAGATCACCCCGAGGGTGGCGACCACGACCTCGCGTGCGGGGAACGAGGCGATGACCGCGCTGCCGATGCGCCAGTCCCAACCGAGCGGCCGCACGGCGGGCTCGATGAGCCGGCCCACGCGGCCAAGCAGGCTCTGGCGCTTCTCGGCGCCCTCGACGCGGTTGGCGATGGCCGTCAGAGAGGCGCTCGCGCGCTGCGCTGCCTCCACGTGGCCGGCGGTCCGGGCGTCGTCGCGCTCGTGCTCCAGGCGCGCCTGCTCCGCGGCCAGCGGCGCCAGGTCACGCGGGGAGATGCGCGGGTAATAGAGCGCACCCCACATCACGATGGAGATGGCGAAGATGATCGTGCCCGCGTTGCGCAGAAAGTCCCAGCCCCGGTCGAACATCCGGTGCAGCACGACCCCCGGCGCGGGCCACTTGTAGGCGGGCAACTCCATGAGGAACGGCGGAGCGGCACCTCGGAGCAGGGTTCGCTTCAGGACCAGTGCCACAACGGCGGCCACCACCACGCCCAGCACGTACATCGCCAGCAGGACGAGGCCCTGGAGACCGATCAGTCCCCCCGCGAACCTGCGGTCGGGAATGAACGCGGCGATCATCAGCGTGTACACCGGCAAGCGGGCGGAGCAGCTCATGAGCGGGGCGATGAGGATGGTGGTCAACCGGTCGCGCCGGTTCTCGATGACCCGCGCGGCCATCACGGCCGGAATCGCACAGGCGAACGAGGAGAGCAAGGGGATGAACGACCTGCCGCTGAGCCCGAACCGGACCATCACCCGATCCATCAGGTACGCGGCACGCGCAAGGTATCCGCATTCTTCCAGGCTCGTGAGCATCAGGAAGAGGATGAAGATCTGGGGCAAGAAGATCACCACCGCGCCGATGCCCCCAATCACGCCGTCCACCAGCAAGCTGCGCAACGGGCCGTCCGGCAGCCGGGTCTCGGCCTGTACCGAGAGCCAGCCGATCGCCGCCTCGATCCCTTCCATGGGCCATCGTGCCCAGGAGAAGACAGCGCTGAAGACCAGAAGCAAGACCACCGCGAGCGCCAGCAGGCCCCAGGCGCGGTGCGTCAGGATCGCATCGAGGCGGTCTCCCCAGGTGCTTGCCGGCTCGGCGGGATGAACGACCACACCTTCGAGCACGCGCGACACCCAGGCGTAGCGGGCCATGGTCTCGACGGCCGGAACCGGGAAACCGGCCTGGCTCAACCTTTCGCGCGCCTGCGCAAGCATGTCGCGCACGGTCGGTCGGCTCGTCAGAGCGGGAAGGTGGCTCTCGATGTAGCCGCCGGTATCCAGCAACAACCGCTCGACGAGGTAGCGGGGCAAGTGGTGCTCCCCGGCATGCCCGTTGGCTGTGGCGAGCAGCGCTTCGAGCTCTTGCACCTCGGCACGAAATGCAGCCGGGAACGGACTCGCGGGACTCGCGCCGGGTTGCTTCGCGGCCTCTGCAATTGCGTCCTTGAGCTCGTCCAATCCCAGGCGGCGATGCGCCTGGACCGGCACGACAGGAAGGCCGAGCTGACGGCTCAGGCGGGCGGGATCAACCTCCAGCCCATCATCGTGCGCCACGTCGAGCATGGACAGAGCGATGACCACGGGCAGACCGAGCTCGAGCACCTGGCTGACGAGGTAAAGGTTGCGCTCTAGGTTGTTCGCCGCCACCACGCACACCAGGACGTCAGGTGCAGGAAGATCGGCCGACCTGCCCAGCAAGACGTCGACCGCGACCATCTCATCGGGAGATCGGGGAGCCAGGCTGTAGGTTCCCGGTAGGTCCACCAGCGTCCAGCGGCTGCCGGCGTGCGCTACCGCACCAACCGTTTTCTCCACGGTCACGCCGGGATAGTTTCCCACGCGCTGGGGGATACCGGAAAGGGCGCCGAAGAGCGTGGACTTCCCCGTGTTCGGGTTGCCGATCAGGGCGATGATCCAGGTGCTGCGATCGGCGGGAAGCATCAATTGGAGGGGATGAAGAGAAAAGGAGCTTGCCAAACTTGCCCGGCCTGCTGTTCCAGTCCGTCAGGAAGCCATCGCACCCACGCGTACCATCACGCATGCACAGTCATCCATGCGAAAGCCGAGCCGTTGCCCCCTGAGACGAATGATGCAGGGGCTTCCGGGACGGACCATGTGAACCTGGGCACCGTCGTAAAGCCCCATTTCACGCAGACGGTGGACAATATCACAACCACCCACAATGTGGCCAATGCAACCACCCTGGCCCGCTCGCAGCCGGCAAAGCGGAATCAGTTCGTTGTCGGCATCCTTCCTGACCGCCTTGCCCCATGCGTTCATGCCTGTGACTCGCTCTTCCAAAGTGCGGAGCCGGTTCTTGAACACCACTTCTTCATCGCGGAGACCGCCGCGAAGGCGTTTCAATTGAGATTGAATCTCAATAGCAATTATAGAACTCCGCGCACAGCGGATCAAGCTTTTTTCCGTCGGATTCGTGTGCGGGTTGGCATTCTGTGCGCATGAACACGCATTGGTGCGCACGGGTGGCTGGCGGCGGCTCGCGGGCGCGGGGAAACCGCGAACCGCGCGGCACGGGCGGGGAGCTGAGCATAGCCGAGGGTACAAAGTTCCCCGCGGCCGGCGTGGACGGATTCAGGAGGGGCGGCCGGGGACCTCACTGGGGCACCGGAGCGCGCGCCCATGACGGGTTCCCGGCTCGGGGCTCGGGTCAGACCTGCGAGCACTCTGCCGGCTTGAGGATCAGGTTCGTGATGCCGCTGATGATCGCCTTGTCGGAGTACTCGGGCATCTGGCTGATCTTCTTCCATTCCGGATCGGCCACGAACTTGGCCCAGTTCGCCTTCAGCTCCTCGGGGCTCTCGAACGCCAGCATGTACGTGAGGTTTGGCATCTTCGAGCCGACCAGCGATTCACCGAAAAAGACCGGGCGCAGTCCCGCGCGGCGGAAGATGGCGATCTCGCCGGCGTCGTTGAACATCTCGATCTTCTTCTGGCCCGTCCGCTCGCTGGGACTCTCGTAGATTCTCAACTGGAGCACCCGTCCGGGGCTCTTCACCGGCGTGTCCAGCGTGGGCATTCCCTTGAACGCCAGGAGCAGCGCGCTTTCCATGCGCTGGTAGGCTGGCTTGTCGGCGGTCGCGTTCAAAAACTCGGACCCCTTGCTGAGTAATTCCTCGTTGCCCAGGAGCTTGTGGTTGCAAGCCACCAGTGACTCCATGGTGGCGTGCCGCAGCAGGACGTAGACCGGGCTGAGGTCCTTCTCGGGATGAAAGACGCCGACGGGCGTGATCCCGATCCGATTCAGCGCGGGGATGGCGGCGTCTCGAAAAAATGCCACCAGGCCCTGCTTCTGAGCCTCGTCCTTGACCGCATAACGGCGCAGCTCGATGAGGTCGCGCCGGTTGTGGCCCATCGGTGTTTGCGGCGCGGCCTCGACCCGTCCGCCCAGTGAGTGCAGCCCCAGCCCGCCTGCGGCCGCCGCCAAGATTTCTCGTCGATTCGCCATGGGTTCACCTCCGTAGTGGATAATCTCTCACCTCGCGTGGCCTGCGGCAAGTGCTTCGTGGTCGCGGCATGCCCGGCGCATCGCCCCGGACTCCTGGCGGCATCGGCCCTTGGTTCTGAAGGACCTGGTGGCTGCAACGGAGCTGGAGTCGAGCGGCCAGCTATCGACCCGTGGCCGCGTTCCAGAGCATCTCGATGACAACGACGTAGGCGTTGCTCCAGCTCTCCTCGCGGAAGAACTGGACCGGCGCCATGGGGTTGCCCACGAACGGCCGGAGCACCCAGCCCATCTGAGCCCCCACCACCCCGATCACGAAGATCCAGATACGGAAGATCGTCCTCACGTGCCGGCTCAGGGCGCGATCGTCGATCGGGTCGAGTGGGCCTGCGGGCTCACGCTCGCTCAGCGCGGGGCTCGGATCCTGCACTGGCAGCAGGGGCCGCTGCGGAAGACGTCAGCCGGTGCAGGGTCTGAAGCAGGAGGAGCATTCCCAGAACGCCCGAGACCGCGAAGGTGGCCACGTTGAACAGGAGGATGAAAGGATAGCTCGTTGTACTCACCGAGAAGAACACGACGATCGGTCCCAGCGAGGCCAGCACCGCCGTGATCACGGCCGTCGTGGCCACCAGCAGCCGCACCACCGCGGCGAAGCTGAGTCGCGATCCCACGAGCGCGTTGAAGACGTACAAGGACGGCAACGTCACCAGCAAGGTCCGGAAGAATAACGCCGGGACCTTGACCAAGCTTGCCGCGACCTGAAGAACTCTGACGTTACGGGTCGAGAACAGGGCAAAACTTCCCATGCAGGCCCCGTAAACCATACTCAGTGCGATCGAATCGAGCGACAGCCGCAGGGGATCGACGCCGATGGCCCCGCGCTGCAACTCTGCCGCCCGTGTCGCTTCGCCGCGTAACAGCCGATCAAGCTCGGAGAAAGCCCTCTTGATGCCCGGCTCGCGTGAAGCCCCGCCGACTGGCCCACTCTCCATCACATCGCCCTCACCGAGGAACCGTTTTGTGAGCCATTTACTTTGCGGCGCAAAGTGCGAGCCGTCAAGCAGGTGTGCCGGTATGCCCGGCCTGATTTTCGGCGGGTCGCTGTGACCTTCAACGGGTCACGGAACGCCACCCGCGTTCTGGGATGCCAGAGAGGGGGGTTGGCACGGTCGGATCCGCCGGGAAGGCCTCCCTGGCTCACGGGGTCTCCTCGCGCGCCCGTCGCTCTTTGCGAACCTCGTCCCCGGTCTCCTCGAACAACTCGGTGATTTCCTCTGGGCTCATCCCGGCCTGTTGCCACCCATCGCGGACCTGGGTCAGGATCTCGTCGAACGTCCGGGAGTGGGCCTCAAAGCCCTGGCCGGAGCGGAGATGCTCTGCCAATACCTGGTGAACGTACTGAGTCACGTCGCGGCCGCTCTTCCGAGCCCGTTCAAGAAGGGCTCGTTCCTCTTCGGGTCTCAGTTCGATGTTGACGGTCATGGTCGGCCTCGGCTCCAGTGTGTCTCGCCTCTTGAACAGCTTACCGCAGGTAACCACGTCCTGCCAAAACCAGGCGAATCTTCTCTGGCCAGTTCAGCCCGCTCGCGTGTGCCTCCCGCCACCATAAGCTAGAGTACGATGGAGTACGAAGGGGCCGCCCAAAGCTCGGGTGTGGCTGGCCCCTAAATAGCTCCCCGTAAGAGGGAAAGTGTGGAACGGCCGCCCTCGGCCGTCCTGAGCCAGCCGAGGGCGGCTGGCCCACATTCCAAGAGGCGAGGATCTATTTAGTTGCCGCCGAGTTGCTCCCGATCTGCTCCGAGCGCCTGGACATCGCGCTCCGTTCGGGAGAGTTGGATCGAGGATTGAGACCCGCTTGACCCTCAAAGTTTCGACGCCAAGACTGTACGGGCGCGATCAAGAGCGAGACCGGGCCGATCACCATCAAGTCCACAGTCAGCGCCGCCCTGGAGCGTGACTCGAGGTTGGCCCTGAACTGTCAGTGCAGATGCCAGATTCGTGAGAGATGTCATCATGTTCAACGAAGCGGGGGTCCGCCCCTGCGGCCGGTCCTGACACGCACGGGCGTCGTGCCAGCCGGACCGGGTCCCTCGTAACAGGAGTTCACTGTGTGGCCTTTCCTTCTGATGTGCACAATCGCCTGCCTGGGCGGCCTGCCCGCCACGGCTCAGGACCGTCCGAAGCCTGCCGTCGAAAAGACCTTGATCGATTATTTCCTGCCGATGCCGATCCGCGGGCGTCTCAGTTCGGACGTCTGGGGTGCGCCGGGCGTTTTGCCGCGCGATCCGCAGAACGGCCTGGAAGACACCTCGATGAAGCGGTGGTGTTACTGGGACGGACAGATCCTCAAGGGACCCGAAGGCCGGTACCACCTCTTCGCCAGCCGATGGGACCAGGCGAAAGGCCATAACGGCTGGTTCGGCTCGCTGGCGGTGCACGCGGTCAGCGATCAGGTGATCGGGCCCTACGCCGACAAGGGGCTCTGCTGGCCGGACAACCAGGGTGGCAAGGGCCACAACGTGACGGCGCTTCTGCTGCCCGACGGACGCTACGCCGTCGTCGTGAGCGAGACGCGGCCCGGCGATGTGTTCGTCTCGACGTCCCCGGACGGACCGTGGCAGGCTCTCGGCTCGATCAAGGTCGCAGCCAACGCCTTCCGCCGGGGCGGAGCCATGTCCAACGTGAGCATCATGGTGCGCCCGGATGGTGACTTCATGATCGTACCTCGCTCCGGCGCCATCCTTATCAGCAAGGATGGCATCCTCGGGCCCTACACGGTCCAGGGTCCGAGCATCTACCCGGGAATTCGCAACCTGCCCCAGCGCAACCTGGAAGACCCGGTGATCTGGTTCAGTGGGGGGCTCTATCACATCGTGGTCAATAGCTGGAGTGCCCGGAAGGCGTACCACCTGACGTCCACCGACGGCAAGAGCGGCTGGACGTTCCGGGGACTGGCCTATGATCCGACGACCGATTTTGTGCGCTATTCGGACGGGACGGTGAACCACTGGGAGAAGATGGAGCGTCCCGGAGTGCTCCTTGAAGAATGGACACGCGACTCATTTCACCTTCGCGGTCCTCGACGTCCCGAAGGATCAAGAGCGGGGGAACGACGCGCATGGCAGCAAGATCATCGTCGTCCCGTTCGATGGGGTGGCCTTCGATCGCGATATGGCGACGCCGCGACCAGCGAGTCCATGAGGGTCTCGGTATCGGCGCGACCTGCTTACCGTAGAATTGTTCACGAATTGCGTCGTGACCCTCTGCCTGCGGTTGCTGGACCGGGAGAGCTGGCCTGGCCGCCGGTCGACGTTTTCCTCGCTCTGTTCCCTTCAGGTTCTCGCTACGCCTTCGAGTCGGCATCAAAAGTATGCGGCAAGAACGCTCACGTCCACTCGGAAATAGTCAGCGAACTTGCGTATCGCCTGCCGGCTGAGCGGCTTCTTACCCGCAGTTGTGGCGGCGCTGGCAAGGCCTGGTACCGGTGCGTCGTCGCTGCGCCGGACGCACCTCACAATCGGCTCGCCAGGGCCGTTATGAAACGGTGCCGGACCGTCGCAACGGAAACTGAGAAGGAATGGACGGCAGCATAAGAAACGGCCCTGGTTCTTGGCCTGCTCCGAGTGAGAAACCCGGATCGAACTGGTACAATCGCGTGGTCACGTGGCAGAGAGCAACCGGCATTACCCCCGGGAAAATGCATGCGCAAGATCGTCCTCAGGCACTCATTGCCGGCACGGCTCCAGCAGCACATGCACGAGGATCTGAACGACTCGCAGCGCGCCGCGGTCACAGCGCCTGACGGGTACAACCTGGTCCTGGCCGGGCCGGGATCGGGCAAGACGCGCGTGATCACGTACCGGGTGGCGTACCTGATCGCCCGCGGAGTGCCGGCTGAATCGATCTTGCTGGTCACCTTCACCCGCCGCGCGGCACGCGAGATGACGCACAGGCTGGAAAGTCTGATCGGGGGCGACGCCAAAAAGATCTGGGCCGGCACCTTTCATCACGCCGGCAACCGCTTGCTGCGCCGGCCGGCCAGGCTGCTCGGCTACGAGCCGAACTTCACGATTCTGGACAGCGAGGACCAGCTTGACCTGATGCGCCTGGCGATGGATGACGCAGGGTTTGCGTCCCGGGAGCGACTGGCGCCCAGGCCTGCCGAGATCGAGCACCTGATCAGCTTCAGCCTGAATACCCGCACGCCGCTGGGCGAGGTCGTCGCGATGCAGTCGCCCGAGCGCGTGCCATGGCTGCCGCGGATCGAGGCGGTCGCCCTGGCTTACCAGCAGAGGAAGCAGGCGGCCAACTCGCTGGACTACGACGACCTGTTGATCCAGTGGCTGCGCCTCTTGCGCGAGTTCCCCGATCAGCTCGATTTCCAGGCCAGTCAATTCCGGCACGTCCTGATCGACGAGATGCAAGACACCAACGCGCTCCAGGTCGAGATTGTCGAGACCATCGTCGGGGCCGGAGCGGACAACCTCACCGCCGTGGGTGACGACGCCCAGTCGATCTACCGCTTCCGGGGAGCGAACTACGACAACATCCTGCGGTTCCCTGACCGCCATCCCGGCACACGCACCTTCCGGCTGGACGTGAATTACCGGTCGACGCCGCAGATCGTGGCCTTCACGGCCGCGTCCATCCGGCACAACCGCACCGGCTTTCCCAAGGACCTTGTCTCGGCTCGCGGCGACGGCCTGCGCCCGCTGGTCGCAGCCGCGGCGGACGGCTACGAGGAGGCCGAGCTGGTCTGCCAGCAGATCCTCGACGCCCGCGAGCGGGACGTTCCCTTGAACGAGATGGCTGTGCTCTATCGCAACCACTACGACAGCGTGCTGTTGCAGGGCGAGCTCCTGAGGCGGGGCATCCCCTACACGGTGCGCAGCGGGTTGCGGTTCTTTGAACAGGCGCACATCAAGGACGTGCTCGCGTATCTGCGGATCGTGCAGAACGCGCGTGACGAGGCCTCATGGCGGCGGGTCCTGCTGCTCTTGCCCGGCATCGGTGCGGCCACGGCCGCGGCCGTTTACCAGCAGGTGGGCCGGGCGGCCGACCCGCTCGAGGCCGTTGCGTCGTCCGCCACCATGGCCGTCGTTCCAGCGCGCAGCAAGGGCTTTTTCGCCGGGTTCGTGAGCGATCTGCGGCAGCTTCGGGCCGCCGATCCCCAGCGGAACCCGGCGGCGGCGATCCAGGCGGTGTTCCGGGGCGGCTACCCGGCGATGCTGCGGCAAAAGTACGACCACCCGGAGAACCGGCTGGCCGATCTCGAGCAGTTTGCCGTCCTGGCCGCGCGCTACGAGAGCCTGGAGCGGCTGCTGGCCGAGCTCTTGCTGGCCGGCGACGTCTACGGCATGGACAGCGTGGAGGCTGCCGAGCCCGGCGAGCTGCTGGTGCTGAGCACCGTGCATCAGGCCAAGGGGCTGGAATGGTCGCACGTCTTCGTCATCCGGCTCGTCGAGGAGAGCTTCCCGCACCGCCGGGCACTCGAGGAGCCGGGCGGCGATGAGGAAGAACGGCGCATCTTCTATGTGGCCGTGAGCCGGTCCAGGAACGAGCTGACTCTCAGCTATCCTTCCACCATCACTCGGGGGGCCAATGGCCCCATGGTCTTCGCCACCAGGAGCCGGTTCCTCAGCGAGATCGATCCGGCGCTCTACGAGCATGCCGAGCTGCTGCACGAGATCGACCCTTTCGACGAGAACGACGACGAGCCTGGTGGCCTGCCCTTTGATCCGCCCCGCTCGCGCTCCCGGGATTCCAGTCCGTGAGCGGCCGCGTTGCAGGGCAAGGAGGTCGCGTGACACCCCCGGTCAGAGCCATCCCTGGGTTGTTGCTCATACTGACTGCCATGGCGGCCCCGCGGCCCGCCGCCGGGGCCGAGGATCCGAAACCGCCGGCCGCGGAGCTGCGGCCGTTCCGCATCGAGGTCGTCGATCGCGAAACCGGCAGGGGCGTGCCGCTGGTCGAGCTGCGCACGGTGCACCAGGTTCGCTACGTGACCGACAGCAACGGCATCGTCGCATTCGACGAGCCAGGGCTGCTGGGCCGCAAGGTCTTCTTCCACGTCAAGAGCCATGGCTACGAGTACCCCAGGGACGGCTTCGGCTATCGCGGGCTGGCGCTCGAGACGCACCCCGGAGGGACTGCGCGGATCACCATCGATCGCTTGAACATCGCGCGGCGGCTCTACCGCGTCACCGGGGCGGGCATCTATCGCGATAGCCTGCTCACCGGCGCCCGGGTCCCGATTGCCGAGCCGCTTCTGAACGGCCAGGTGCTGGGCCAGGACAGCGTGCTGACCGCGCTCTACCAGGGCAAGGTCTTCTGGTTCTGGGGCGATACGAACCGGCCCGGCTATCCGCTGGGCAACTTCCACACGCCCGGCGCGACCTCCGAGCTTCCCGGCAAGGGCGGGCTGGACCCGGCCCTCGGCGTGAACCTGAGCTACTTCCTGGACCAGAACGGATTCGCCCGTCCCACCTGCGAGATGCCTGGTCCCGGCCCCACCTGGGTGACGGGGCTGGCGGTCCTGCGCGATCGCCAGGGCCAGGAACGCATGTTCGCGTGCTACGCCAAGATCCGTCCCCCGCTCGATCTCTACCAGCGTGGGCTGGTGGAATTCGACCCGCGCTCGCGACGATTTCAAAAGCGCGCCGAGTTTCCCATCGATGCGGCCGCATTTCCTGGCGAGCACCCCGGCGGGCACACCTTCCTCCATCGCGACGGCAACCGCGACTACATCTATTATTGCAGTCCCTTCCCGCTCGTGCGTGTTCCGGCGGACCCCGATTCCCTGGCGAACCCCGACGCCTGGGAGGCCTTCACCTGCCTGGCACCGGGAACCCGGCGCGACCAGCAACAGGTGGATCGTCTGGCCGACGGCCGCCCGCGTTATGGCTGGAAGGCGCGGACCCAGCTAGTTTCCCAGCAGCAGCAAGAGACGTTGATCAAGGCCGGACGGCTCAAGCCCGGAGAGCTGCTGCTGAGCCTGCGCGACGTGCAGTCCGGCAAGCCCGTGCTGGCCCACGGCGGGACCGTGGCCTGGAATGAGTACCGCCGGCGCTGGGTCCTGATCGCGGTCGAGACGATGGGCAGCTCGTTCCTGGGCGAGGTCTGGTTCGCCGAGGCGGATACCCCGCTGGGACCGTGGGTGTACGCGCGCAAGATCGTCACCCACGACGACTACAGTTTCTACAACCCGAAGCATCACGTCCTGTTCGACCAGGATGGGGGCAAGATCATCCACTTCGAGGGGACCTACACGGCGACCTTCTCGGGCAACAAGGATCCGACCCCGCGTTACGATTACAACCAGTTGATGTACCAGCTGGACCTGTCCGACCCACGGCTGGCCTTACCGGTTCCCGTGTACCGCCTCCAGGAGGGCCAGGGCGAGACCCGGCTGAGGCCCTCTTCAGCCGGCGTGGGGATGGGTACGCCGCGGACACTTGCGTTCTTCGCTCCCGAACGTCCTGGTCTGGCGGCGCTGGCGGTTTTCGAAGAGCGGGACCCGGTATCGGGCCGATCGGTACTGGCCGCAAAGTCGGCTGGTCAAACCGGCGTGCAGGGGATAGAACCGGGTGCTGCGCCCCTGTTCTATGTGCTCGCTCCGGGCGCCGGCCGGGCGCTGCCGGGTACCCTGCCGCTTTTCGAGTTCCGCCGGCAGGATGGCCAGGACCGCTATTACGACACGGTCCTGGAGCCGCGTGCGGGTTATCGCCGGGCGGACCGGCCGCTCGGGCTGGTCTGGAGCAGCCCCAGTTCCCTTCAGCTCTGGTGATCTCGCGGGTTCAGGAGCCACGACGTTGGAACAGTCCGGCCCCGTTGAACCTTTCCATCCAGGGCGACAGCGCCCGCTCGTGGATGACCTGGCGGCGGCTGGCGGGCAGGCCCCGGCGCAGGTGGCTCCCCTGGTGCCGGCGATCTCCCTGGAAGAGCTGGCTGCCGACCTGGAGCGCAGCCCCGAGGATTGCCGGCAGGCCTGCGAGGGGCTCGAAGCGGTTGACGTCGAGACCAGGGTCAAGCTGATCGAGGGTCTCACCGCCGTGCCGCGGGGCGAGGGCGTGATCCGGCTACTGGAGCTTCTGGCCGCTTCGCCGGACCTCCAGACCCGAACCGCCGCCATGGCGGCCCGGGCACGCGTGCGTCCGCCAGGCGTCCTGGTCCGGTCTGACGAGGTGGATCGGCCCCACCTGGTCGATTGCCTGGTGACTGCCGTCGATGGGGCCGGGCGCGCCTCGATCGTGCTCTCGGCGACACGCTGGAATGGTCCTGCGACGGCGATGTTCCTCTGCGATGTGGAGCGTGGAATCACCGGCGTGCTGGGCCAGGTAGAGACCAGCGCGGAGGGCGGCCGAGGCTTGCTGCAAGGGGCACATCAGGAGGCAGGAAGCCTGGGAATCGCGGGCGACCGCGAGCTCGCGCTGAGGCTGCTTGCCGGCACCTTCTGGCTCAGCGGTCCGGATACGCCGCCGACCGTACTGGAGTGGCTGGAGAAGACGCTCGGGAACCGGTTCCAGCCAGCACCGTTCCCGGCTCCGGCCATGGACGGCGGGGCGGAACCGCCGGAGGGCCGGGATCTGCGCCGGAGGCTGACGAGGTCCTGAGCGCATGCCCCACCTGGCTGGACCGCTCGCCGCTGACCTTCGAGATGGCCGAGGAGATCGTTTTGCGAGAAGGGCGGGTCGCCGCCGACCCGAAGCGCGATTCAGGGGCCTTCCGGTTCCTCTTCGAGCACAGGATCATTCACCGGCTCGAGCTCTACCGCCGGATGCTGCTCTGGATGCACTGGTTCTGGAGCAGCGGGGGCGAAGCGGCCCTGGCCAGGTCGGCACTGCTGCTGGCCTGGCAGCTTTCCGATGAGCAATTCGCCGTGCCTTCTCACCCGTTCACCGTGGCACTGACGGCACGCAGCCTGGATGCGGCCCGCGACTGTCTGGAGACTGAAGAAGACACCCGGCGGGAGTGGCGCCAGCCGGAGCGAGCGATCCCGGAGATCAAGAAGCGATGACGGTTTCCTCGGCTGCGAACCGGGCCGCGGCCGGCACGCTCTGCAACGCCATGACGGCCGCCTGCCCGAATTCGGATGATCAACGCTCGATCAGCCTTACTTCTTGCCCGCCTTGGCGGCCGGCTTCGCTTCGGCGGCCGGCTTGGCGGCGGGCGCCTTGGCGGTCTTGCTGCCCTTCTTCTCGTCGGCCTTCTTTTTCTTCGCGGTGTCGCGTGCGTCACCCATGATTCGTCACTCCTTCTTGGATCAGATCGGGAAGTGTCCAGATGGAAATGAGCTGTCGTCATCTCCAACCAGGATAACGACGCATATTAGAATGCCGTTTCGAGCCTTCGACATCAAGACGGATTCGTGAAGAAAATCGAGTCTCTCTGGGGTTTTCATACACTCACTCCAGGTGGCCGTGGACTCTGGCGGTTGTGCCGGCCCTGGCGGACCCTTTGGCGGGCGTGTCCCGGCCGCGCATCGCGCCGCGCCGCACACCTCTCATCAAGGTCGAAGTCGAGCAGTGACCCGCCGGCCCGATGCCGCCGGGCAACCGTGGCGCGTCCGCCGGGCGCACCAAAAAAAAACCCCGGTTGCGGCGACGGGCCGGAACCGGGGCTCATGAAAAGAGTGGCCAGGAGCTTGAAGCCGTCCACATAGCTGCCTGATCGGATCGGCCAGGCTCGGTCGGGATTCGAGCGGATCAGATCGGCTCGTAGCAGGTTCGCTCCGGGTTGCGGCAGTCGTGACCGGCGACCTGCTCGTCGTCCGGCCCGAACTCCTTCATGGTTTTCATGCACCAGTAGATGGTGTTGTCGTAGTCTTCATGGACGTCGCGGCCCTGGCCGTCGCTGTAAACGTACATCCCCTTGTTGCGGAGATGGTGGCAGGGTGTGGCGACCGGCAGGCTGGTCGAATCAGGGCTGGCCATGGTCAATACTCCCAGTACCGCTTGTCCACGGCGGCCAGCAGCGCACGCTTGACCGCGGTCTTCGTGAGACCCACCTTGTAGGCGTTCATCGACAGCGGCCTGGCGCTCGCGGTCGCCGCCTCGCCGGCGGCCGAGGCCGTCTCGGTGGTGACCGGCTTGCCGGTGATGGCCTTCTCCGCGTCGCTGCTCCTCCAGGGAACGGGGGCCACGCCGTAGACCACCACCCGGGCCGCCGAGACCCGCTCGCCGTCCAGGTTCAGGTGCACCGAGGCGAGCACCAGGGGCCAGTCATGCGCCTGCTTCTGGCGCACCTCGTAGGACGCGTTCTTCCCCCGGGCCGGCGGAATCATCACTTTTGTGAGGAGCTCGCCGGGTGCGACGGTCAGCTCTCGTTCCTGGTCGGTCTTCGGAACCTGGTAAAGCGCCTCCACCGGGACGGTCCGCTCCCCCCTGGGCCCCTTGATGGTCGCCGTGGCCCCCAGGGCGATGAGCGGGACGGCCAGGCTGGAGGGGTTGACGTAGAGGGCATCGCCCTCGGTCAGGAAGATGGCGTGGTAGCGGTTATCGCCCGTGCGGACCAGGCTCTTGCCGTCCTTCATGCCGAGCAGCCCGTTGCCGGAGCGGAAGTACCAGCAGCGCGGCCGCTGGAGCAGGTTGCCGCCCAGTGTGGCCATGTTGCGGATCTGCGGAGTGCCGACCTCGAAGGTCGACTGCCAGAGCGCAGGGTAGGCCGCGCAGGTCCTTGTGCTCGACGATGGCGGCCAGCAGCGTTCCCGAGCCGATGGTCACTCCCGAGCCGGCGTCGCCGGAGATACCGGCGCACGCCTTGATGTCCTTCAGGTAGACCACGCGCTGAGGCGTGCTCACCTGGTCCTTGATCCGGCTCAGGAGGTCAGTCCCGCCGGCGAGGGCCGCCGTGTTCGGGCCGTCCAGCAGCTTGACGGCCTCGTCGGCGGTGGTGGGGGCGGCGAAGTCGAAAGCATTCATGAGGATCATGCCCTCCCTTCTTTGGAGGCCGTGGCCAGGGCGTTCAGTACGTTCCGTGGAGTCATCGGCCACTCGGGAACACGCACGCCGATGGCGTTGGTCACCGCGTTGGCAATGGCGGCCGCGGTCGCGATCGTGGGCGGCTCGCCCACGCCGATCACGCCTCGCGCCTTCTGATCGGGCGGCTCGTAAGCCCGGACGACGATCTCCGGAATGTCCGAGGCGCCTGCCAGCTTGTAGAGCTCCATGTCGGGGTTGAGCATCACGCCGGTTTGCGGATCCATGATCCGTTCTTCGAAGAGGCCGTAGTTCAGCCCCATGATCACTCCGCCGTAGACCTGGCTCTCCCAGGTGAGCTTGTCGATGATCAGGCCCGAATCCTGAATGGCCACCATCTTCTTGACCCGGACCACGCCGGTCTCGATATCGACGGTCACCTCGGCGAACTGGCAGCCGCCCACGCCGGAGGCCGCCAGCCCTTCCTCGGCGTTGCCGGTCTCGGTGACCGACGTCATGCGCAGCTTGCGGCAGGCGTCCTTCCAGCCCATGGCCGGCTGGCCCTTCACCAGCAACTGGCCGTCCTTGAGCTGAAGGTCCGCGGGCGCGGCCTGCACGCTGGCGGCGATCTTCTGGAACATCGCGTCGCGGGCCTTCGTGACGGCGTCCAGGCAGGGTGGCGCCATCGACGGGCTGGTGGTCGATCCGCCCGAGGGCTGCCCCGGCGGAAACGACGAGTTGCCGATGTTCGAGATGATGTCGGTGGGCTTGAGCCCCAGCACTTCGGCCGCGATGATCGCCAGGATCGTGCGGGCGCCCGTGCCGATGTCCTGGGTGGCCGCCTTGAGCTCGACCGAGCCGTCAGGGTTGATCGTGCAGCTCACCTTCTTGTCGCGGGTGCCGCCGCCTCCCCACTGGTGCAGGGCCATGCCCAGGCCGTGGCGGATGGGCCCGCCGCCGTTCTGGCCACGCGGCTTGCGCTTCTCGCGCCAGCCGATGAGCTCGGCGCCCATCTTCACCTCACCCTGGTAGAGCGGCGTGCGGAAGTCGCCCTCGCCCAGGTTCTTGAGCCGGAACTCGAGCGGGTCCATGCCCAGCTTGTCGGCCAGGTCGTCCATGGCCGCTTCCATGAGCGCGCAGCCCTGGGGATGGCCTGGAGCACGCATCGCCCGGGCGCCGCCGCAGTTGACAAAAACCTCATTGTGCGTACGCGACGCGGCCGGCACATCGTAGACATAAGGAAGGGGGAAGTTGGATCCGCCCCGTGCACCGCCGGTACCGTGGGTCTCGGCGATCATCGCCACGAGCTTGCCGTCCTTGTTCGCTCCCAGCTTGATACGGGCCGTCGCGCTGGGACGGTTGCCCGCCGCGAGATGCTCCTGCACGCGGTCGAGGAAGAGCTTCACCGGCCGGCCCGCTTGCTTGGCCAGCTCGGCCGCGGTGCGGCCCCAGACGTCGGCCCCGAACTTGGAGCCGAACCCGCCGCCCATGTACTCGGTGAGCACGGTGACGTTCGCCACCGGGATGCTCAGCGCCTCGGCGAGCTCGCCGGCAACCACCTGCACGGCCTGGGTACTTGACCAGACCGTCAGCTTGTCCGGCCCGTCCCACTTCGCGGTCAGTCCGTGAGACTCCAGGCAGACATGGGTGATGACCGGGACGCTGTAAGTGCCCTCGATGACCACCTCGGCCTTGCCGATGTCGTCCTCGGCCTTCCCCTTGGTCTGGGCCCGGCCCTTGCGGACGTTGCCTCCGGAGAACACCTTGGGAGCATCCGGGGCCATCGCCTGTTGCTCGGTGACGACGTGCGGCAGCACCTCGTACGTGACCTTGATGGCGCGGACGGCGTCACGCGCTTGCTCCTCGGTCTCGGCGGCCACGGCGGCGATATCGTCGCCCTGGTAGCGGAGGGTCGCCTCTGCCTCGGCGATCACCTTCACCGCTTTCACTCCGGGCATCTTCTCGGCGGCGGAGATGTCGATGGACTTGATCTTGGCATGCGCGTGCGGGCTGTACAGCATCACCGCGAACAGGGTCCCCTCGGGACGTTCGTCGCTGGGATACCTGGCGCGGCCGGATGCCTTGGCCAGGCCATCAAGCCGGGTGATCCGGGTGCCAATCAAGCGGGGATTCTCGGGCCAGGTGAGGGCCATAGCTCAGGCTCCTTTCATCGCTTTGGCCGCGTCGAGGGCCGCCTGGAGGACGCCAATGTAAGTGCCGCACCGGCAGATGTTGCCGTCGAGCCCCTTCCGGACCTCCTCGAGCGTCGGGTTGGGGTTCTTGTCGAGCATGGCCTTGCAGGCGGTCACAAACCCCGGCGTGCAGTAGCCGCACATGAGCCCGTCATTCTGGTGGAACGCGTGGGGCACGCCGTGTTCGCCGGTCTCGAAGCTCTCCAGGGTCTCGATTGTCTTGCCCTGGCAGGTGACCGCCAGCGTGGTGCAGGAATAAACGGTGGCACCGTCGACAATAGTGGTGCAGGCGCCGCAGCTTGCCCGGTCGCAGACCCGCTTGGGACCCGTCACATCGAGACGGTTCCGCAGCGCGTCCAGCAGGGTCGTGCGCGGCTCGAGCTTGACCGTGCGCTCCTGGCCATTGATCTTCAGCGTGATCTCCACCTCGCCCGAGACGATCTTCGGGGCGGCCTCCTGGATCGAGGCGGTTTCCTCGACAGCGGCCTGGGCGCTGCCGGTCAGGACGGCGGAGGCCGCCGCCAGGCCCGACCCCCGCAGGAAGTCGCGACGGCTCGGGACCGGAGGCCCGCCGTCATCACTGGGATCATGTGGACGCATGCGCGATTCTCCCTCCAGTTCGATCGGTTGGGCCGGCAACCCGCCCTGGTACAGACGGCAGGGGTCCAGCCAATGCAGGCGGAACCGAATCGCCATCCCCTCGTCCCGCGTCGCGGCCCATTCCCGCAGGCCTGCCGACGCGGAGCGCTCACAGACGGCGAAGATGTATAAGCTATGTTCTGCCCGGGAAAGCGACAAGAGCCTCGCACCCATGGCCGGGTCCGATTCCACCTTTCCCAAGGGGCGGGTTGCTGGCCTCGCGGGTCTGGCGTTCCGCGTTGCTTCCGCGCGTGGAAGGGAATCGGCCGCGGTGGAATCGCGGCCCCTTGGTTTTCCGCGCCGGATCGCCTGTATAATTGCGGTCTGACGAACTCCCAGCACCTG
The DNA here is from genome assembly GCA_963833985.1 of uncultured Planctomycetaceae bacterium. Taxonomy (GTDB): domain Bacteria; phylum Planctomycetota; class Planctomycetia; order Isosphaerales; family Isosphaeraceae; genus Aquisphaera. The sequence goes on along the minus strand of CAWIAD010000001.1, from coordinate 409,837 downwards.
TCCTGACGGGGGACGCAGATCCATGGGGCGTACCGCGAAGCTTCGCTTTGGCGAGAAGACGATCGATCTGCCGCTGGTCGAGGGCGCGGAGGGTGAGCTGGCCGTCGACATCTCGTCCCTGCGCTCCAGCATGGGGCTGATCACGCTGGATCCCGGTTTCGCCAACACCGGGATCTGCGAGAGCGGCATCACCTACGTGGATGGCGAGAACGGGATCCTGCGCTATCGCGGCATTCCCATCGAGCAGCTTGCCAGGTACTCGAATTTCGTCGAGACCAGCTACTTGCTGATCTATGGCAAGCTGCCGCCCGAGCGGGAGTTGACCCGGTTCAGCGCCCAGGTGTCAGCCAACGCGTCTCTGCATGAATCGTTCAAGCACCACTTCGAGGGTTTTCCGGTCAACGCGCCGCCCATGGCGATGCTCTCTTCCATGGTCAACACCCTGGCCTGTTTCTACCCGCGACTCCAGGGGACCGGCGGCGAGGAGTTCGACGAGGAAGCGGCCTGGCTCCTGAGCAAGACCCGGACCATCGCGGCGTATTCCTATCGCCGGTCGATGGGCTATCCGCTGGTCTACCCGGATCCCAAGCTATCGTACGCCGGCGATTTCCTGCACATGCTGTTCTCGCAGCCGCTGGCCGAGCACATCGCCCCGCCCGAGATCGTCGAGGCGCTCAACCTGGTGCTCATCCTGCACGCCGACCATGAGCTGGGGTGCAGCACGACCACGGTCCGGATCGTCGGCTCCAGCCGCGCGAACCTGTTCGCATCGTGCGCCGCGGGAATCTGCTCGCTCTGGGGGCCGGTGCACGGCGGCGCCACGATCGCCGTCGTCGAGATGCTCGAGGCCATCGAGCGTGCCGATATGACCATCGACCAGACGCTCGCCCTTGCCAGGGACAGCAAGAGCGGGTTCCGGCTCAAGGGCTTCGGTCACCGGCTCTACAAGCAGATCGACCCCCGCGCGGCCATCCTCAAGGATGCCGCGATCAAGCTGCTTGACCGGCTGGGGAGCCACGACCCGCTGCTCGACGTCGCATTACGGCTGGAAGAACAGGCGCTCAAGGATGCCTACTTCGTGGACCACCGCCTTTTCCCCAATGCCGATTTCTATAACGGCATCATGATGCGGGCGCTGGGCATACCGCGAAACATGTTCACCGTCATCTTCGCCATCGGCCGGATGCCCGGCTGGATCGCCCACTGGAAAGAGCAGAACGCGGATCCGACTAACAAGATCGCCCGTCCTCGCCAGCTTTATATGGGGCCGCAGGAAGTCGATTATGTGCCGATTGATGAGCGGTAGGCAGTGGGCAGTGGGCAGGCGGAAGTGGGCAGGCGGAAGTAGGCAGTTTGTAGGGTGGGTCGAGCCGCAGGCGAGGCCCACCAGGGCGGAAGTGGGCAGGCGGCAGTGGGCAGTAGGCAGTCGGCAGTTTGTAGGGTGGGTCGAGCCGCAGGCGAGGCCCACCAGGGCGGCAGTGGGCAGTGGAGAGGCTAGGAGGACAGGCATTCTTGCCTGTCGATTGTAGGTGGCGGGCGGAGATCGGGCGGCATTCGGTTCGGTCACGATCAGGGAAGGCCTCGCGGTGGATAGGCCTCCAGCTCGGGTTCCGAGGTCTCGCGGCTGATGTTGCTGGTGCCAGTGAATCGGCGGTAGAGCCGGCCGAATTCGATCACATCGCCGGATTCCCAGACAAGATGTCCGGACTTCGCGTCATAGGCAAAAAGCGCCAGCTTGACGACGGCATCCTGCCGGTTCTTCTGGATCAGGCCGCCGGTTGCCGACGTGCCGGTGGAGATGGGCATCATCCCCAGCGGCAGCGTGCTGGGGAGAGAAACCCGGCAATCAACCTCATCGGTTCCATAGGCGGCGACGGCCGCCTCGACGACGATCTGCGCGTCTTTCTTGTCGCCGACCAAAAGCACGCCCTCGCGGGCCATCGCGCGGCGGAGCGTGAAGATGATCCACCCCGAATCGGTCGCGCTGAGCTGACCAGCCTCGAGGAACACATGGCGGCCGGCGAGCGGGCGGAAGTCGATGGAGCAGATGGCCCGATCGGAAGTGCCCGTGAGCAACAGCTCCTCGGCCCCGGCCCGGGCCGAACCCGTGATCTTTGTGGTGACGCTGGCACAGCCGCTTGACGCCATGCCCAGAGCCAGCCAGAGCAAGCTCGCACGCCAGGACATGGCCGGGAACTCCTCGGACACAGAACCGATTCGCTGCGTTCGTTGTTATCGGCGGAACCGGAATTGCCGCTTGACTTCGATCTCGGGAGCCTGGTCATTGCCGTACGTGCGAGCGAGCCTGGATGAGAGGTGTATCGGCGCTTGCCGCAGCATGCTGGCTCGTTGCTTGCATACTTCCGAGAAAGGCAGCCGGAGGCCCTGACTGCCAAGCAGTTCCGCAAAAGTCTTTGGACAGGATTGCCGTTCGCTTGCCCGGGGCTGAGGGCCCTGCCTGGCCACTCTCCTCGTGGGGTACGATTCCGATCGTGCCATCCCGTTCTCGGGGTACGATTCCGATCGTGCCATTCCTGGTCCATCAGATCGCAGAAGTGACACGATCGGGATTCGTGTCCCACAAGGAGCGGCTTCCCGGGAATCCAGGACCGCGTCAACCTGCTGAATGCCCGCAAAGAACGGTTGCGAACCTGCCGAACCCGAAGAATCGCGTGGCAGTGAGCTCGAGAAAATCCGGAAAACCTCGTCAGGCATCCCGAGTGTGCGGGGATTCTTCTTGAGGAAAACGCGCACACAGGAGATGGGCATCGCGGAATCGACCATGACCCAGGCAGCCTTCCAGCAGCTCAGGGTGGCTTTCTTCGGCCGCGAGATCGAGAAGGTCCTGAATCAACGTTGAATGGAACGCTCACGATCGCTCCACCGGCAGGTCATCCCTGGCCCCCCACTCGTTCCAGGAGCCATCGTAATTGGCGAGGCGGGTGTAGCCGAGACGGGCCAGATTGAACAGCACGACGGTGGCGGCGACTCCGCCGTTGCAGTAGGCCACGAGGGGACGGTCCGAAGCAAGCCCGGCCTGCGCAACGCGGGTGCGGAGCTCGTCGAGCGGAAGAAATCCCCCCTCCGGGGCGAAGAATAGTTCGCGCGGCAGGTTGAAGGCGCCGGGGATGTGGCCCCCGCGCGGGCCCCGGCGGCGCGCCCCTGTGTACTGGCCGGCGTCGCGGGCGTCGATCACTTGCAGGTCCGGCTGGCCCATCCGCGCGGCCAGCTCCGCGGCGGTGACGCGAAGCGCACCGTGGACCCGCGGCGTGAACTGGGCCCGCCGCGGCGCTGGACTGCTGTCCTGGATTGGCCGGCCCTCGTCGACCCAGCGGTTCCAGCCGCCTTCCAGCACGCTCACGGCATCGTGCCCGTAGTACCGCAGGGCCCACCAGAGCCGGGTGGCGAACTGGCCTCCGGAATGGTCCACGGCCACAACATGCGTCTGATCACCGATCCCGCGCTCGGCCATTGCCGCGGCAAATCGTTCCGCGGGAGCCACCTGCACCGGCACGGGATCGTCGGGATCGATGATGTCGCGGGTCCAGTCGATGTAAACGGCCCCGGGGATGTGGCCGGCCAGGTATTCTTGCTGCGCGCCCCGGTAGTCGGCATGCTCGACGCCGGGTGCCAGCGGCCGGGTGACGACATAGCCCCGGATGTCCACCACCTGGGTTTCGGGGACGTCCAGATGCTCGGCAAGCCAGTCGGTGGTGACGAGGAGTTGTTCGCGTGGGTCTGCCATCAGGGTGTTCCCGGTAGGTTTCGCGGTATCCTGCCATTAAGATAACCGCAATCTCGGTCTTGCCCAAGTGCGGCGCCAGGGGGTGCCGCGTGCGAGGATCGGTTCACCTTTGCGAGTGCCAGGGAATGAAAGCCGCCGTGTTCGACAGGTTTGGTGAGCCGTCCGAGGTTCTGGGGGTTCGCGAAGTTCCGCTTCCCGAGCCGGGCCCCGGCGAGGTGCGCGTGCGCATGATCGCCACTCCGGTGAACCCTTCGGATCTGCTGGTTGTGCGCGGCCGCTATGGTGTGCTGCCCCGGCTGCCGGCCACGCCGGGCTTCGAGGGCGTGGGCATCGTGGACAAGGCCGGTCCGGGCATCCTGGGCCGCTGGGTGGAAGGCAAGCGCGTGGCGGCGATCAACTCGGCCGGAGGCAACTGGGCGGAATACGCGGTGATCCCGGCGCGCCAGGCCCGTCCCATCCCTACGGAGATCCCCGACGACCAGGCGGCCGCGTTCTTCGTGAACCCGGCCACCGTGCTGGCACTCGTGCGGCACGTGCTGCGGGTGCCCAGGGGCCAGTGGCTGCTGCAATCCGCGGCCGGCTCGACGCTGGGGAAGATGATCATCAAGCTGGGCCGCCACGACGGCTTCAAGACCCTCAATGTCGTGCGTCGATCGGAAGCCAGGGAGGAGCTGGCCCGCCTCGGTGGCGACGCGGTGATCAGCTCGTCGGAGGGGCCGATCGACGAGCAGGTGCTGCGGATTGTCGGCGAGGACGGCGTTCGCTACGCCCTGGACCCGGTTGGCGGCGAGACCGGCGCCGGGGTGTTCCGCTCGCTGGGGCCGGGCGGACGCATGGTCGTCTACGGCACGCTCTCGGGAGAACCCATCGGCATCGATCCCCGCCACCTGATCGCCGGCCGCAAGGTCATCGAGGGGTTCTGGCTAGGACACTGGATGCGCGATCGATCGATCCCGTCGCTGCTCATGCTCTTCCGCGAGATCGCGGCCCTCATCCGCCAGGACGTGCTCAGCTCCGGAATTGGCTCCGTCTTCAGCCTGGACCAGGTTGCGGAGGCCGCGCGCAGGCCGATGCGCCGGCCCGGGGTGGCAAAGTACTCCTGAGGCTTGCACCGGGGAGTGGAGAAAGTCGCTAAGGTTTCCTCGTGTGAGGCGGCCCTGAAGTCGCCATCATGTGCGGCCGGGAACCCGCTCGACGGCCAGCGCACGGGAAAACGCAGGCCGATATCCTTCAGAAACTTTGGGAGTTTTTTTCCTGATTTCATTCGCCGGGGCTTCTTGAAAACGATACAATTCTATCGTTGACTTCGAGAGTGAGCGGTCTTTGGCAGGGGAATCGCCGCTCGCCCACAGGACGAGTCGTCGTTGCCTTGCCCTGTGTCCTTCATCCCGCTGTTGCCCGCCCTTCGCCCTTCTACCGATTGGTCGCGGATACGGGCCTTCGCGATGGTTCGTCCATCGTGAGCCCGATCATGACTTACTGCGATTGCATCCGTGGATAAATGATCACGGCGGCGAACCCGGAATGACGAATCACAGGTTGACGGTAAGATCCAGAATTTGAGGTTGGTTCAAGACCCGGCGCCACGTCATCTTGATGACCAGGTTGAGCGCTCGAATCACACGCGAGTGCCGGGCGGGGATAAACAATGATGAGCAGTGGATCGAGTGGTGCGCAAGACTGGCGAGCCGTCGCTTGCCTGGCTCCCAATGGCGAGCGGTTGCTCTGCGTGGGCGAGAGTTCCTCGCAGGTGCGTGCGGCGTATGCGGGGGCGTGGGGTGAAGTGATTCGCGATGAGGATCGGCCCACGGTCCGCGCCATCTCCTTGCAGCGATGGGCCGGGCAGTTCTGGTCGGGGCAGTGGGAGCATCAGATGTATCTGAGCGTTCCAGCCACCCGCACCGGCAAAGGAAGTTCTGCCGAAGTGGAAGCTGAAGTAGAGGCCGAAGCCGAGGTGGAAGCCGAAGCCGAGGTGGACGTGGTGCCGGAGGCCGACGCGGAGGCCGACGCCGACGTCGACGCCGAGATCACGGAAGAAACCGAGGAGACGACGAGCGGCCCGAAGGCCAAGAAGAAGTGACTCGCCGGGTGCCGTAACCCCGGGCCGCGGGGCCGTCCGCGGGTTCTCTCAGGGTTTTGCACTCTCCGTTCTTTCTTCCCCCCGGATTTCCCCGGGGGGTTTTTGTTGCGCGGGCCGGATTCGTCTCAAGATGGTGGTGGAGTGTGCGACCGCCTCCGCTCGATGGCAGCATTCGAACGGCAACCGAAGGGCCGTCGGTCACACATTCGGAATCGTTCTTGCCGAACTCGCGGAGGGCGGTTCACCGGCGTCGATCCAATGCAAGGGATCGCGCTCCTGGAGGCTCGGCCAGACCGTCAGGTCGGGGAACGCACGGGCGATCTGTTCGGCAAGATCCTCCACGCCCGGGCGCTCGGTGGCGTGGTGGCCGGCGAGGATGAGGCCAATATCGAGCGCTTCCGCCTCGATTGCGCGGTGGAACCGCGCTTCTCCGGTGAGCAGCACGTCGGCTCCAGCCGCCACGGCATCGCCCAGGAAATCGTCCCCCGCGCCGCACGCCACCGCCACGCGGCGAACCGGCTTCCGGGGGTCGCCGACCATCTGGACCGGAACGTGTCCCAGGGCGCGCGTCACCAGGCCGGCGAACTCGTGCAGGCTTCTCGGCTCCGCGTAGGTTCCCATGCGGCCCGATCCGGGTCCAGGACCGGCCTGCTGAAGCGGATAGACGTCAATGGCTGGCTCCTCGTAGGAGTGGCTCGCGCGAATGGCCCGGAGCACGGCGTCCAGCCGCGGCGCAGGGCAAAGGACTTCGAGACGGAGCTCCGCGGCGCGCTCCCGCTGGCCTTTCTGGCCCACCGAGGGAGTGGTCTCCTCGGTGCCGAAGAACGTGCCCTGGCCGGGGCTGCTGAAGGAGCATTCCCGGTAGGCGCCGATCCGTCCCGCCCCCGCCTCGAAGACTGCGTCCAGCACGGCGGCCTGGTCACTTTCGGGTGTGAAGACCACCACCTTGCAGGAACCCGTGCCGGGCAGCGGACGGAGCGGGACCACGTCTGCCAGGCTGAGCCGGCGGCACAGACCGTCGTTGATGCCGCCTGCGGTATTATCAAACGACGTGTGCGGACTGGCCACGGCGATGCCGGCTCGTGCCAGGCTCCACAGCGGCGCCGTCGCCGGCAGATCGGCGCGGACCCGTTTGAGCGCGCGGAACAGGACCGGGTGGTGGCTCACGATCAGTTCCGCCTTTTCGGCGATGGCCTCCTCGGCGGTCGGCCCGGTCACGGTCAGGCAGGTCATGACGCGGTCCACCGCGGCTGCGGGATCGCCCCACAGCAGGCCGACGTTGTCCCAGGGCTCCGCCAGGCTGGCGGGTGCGAACTCTTCAAGCCAGCGCACCACCTCGGCCACGTTCCTCATGTGCGCGCTCCCTCCATCGCCAGCCAGCCGGAGATGTCGTTCCAGAGCCGCCCGGTGACCGGTCCGGCGCAGGGTATTCCGCCTCGCCCCAGCGATGAACCGGCATGATGCCGCGCACGGAGTTGCAGAGAAAGATCTCCTCGGGCGCCAGCAGCCGGTCGAGCAGGCTGAAGGGCGTCTCGCGGACCTCGAGCCCGAGCATCGGCGCTCGCTCGAGGATCACCGCGCGCATGATTCCAGGCAGGAGCTTGCCCGTCGAGGGCGGAGTGATGAGCTCATTCTCCATGACCAGAAACAGGTTGGAGCGGCTCCCCTCCCACACGTGCCCATCTGGCGAAAGGGTCAAGGCCTCGTCGAACCCGCCGTCGCGCGCGGTCTGGTAGAGAATCCGATTGGGCCAGTAGTTGAGGGTCTTGTGTCGGGCCAGCATGTCAACCCGCGCCAGGCCGGCCGGACCAAGAACAATGCCTGCCGGCGAGGACGGAGGCAGCTCGAAGGAACGCATCCAGAGTGTCGAGCCAGCGGATTCCGAGAGCCCTCCGCTGAGCGTGATCCGCAGCATGGCATCGCCCTGACGGCCATCGGCCTCGAGCAAGCTTTGCACCGCACGGGCGTCCGGCAGGGCCTCGCGGTCGCAGGGCACGCCGAGTTCGGCCGCGGAGCGAGTGAGGCGATCAAGATGGCGGGGAAGCAGGGTCGGCCGGCTGTTCCAGGTCCTGAAAGTTTCAAATAGCCCGAGCCCGTGCTCGAACGTGCGGTCGAGCACGCTGACTGACAGCGCCTCATCGGCGACGATCTGCCCGCGTACCCAGATCATGCCCACGCGTCCCCTTCCTCGATCACCGCACGCAGGCCCCTGCCCTTGTGCAGCGTCTCTTCCAGTTCGCTCTGAGGGTCCGAATCGGCGACGATCCCGCCGCCGACCTGGTAGCTCACCGCTGGTCCGTCCACGAGCAAGGTCCGGATCGCAATGTTGAACTCGCTCGAGCTTCCCCGGCTGAGGTAGCCGATGGCGCCGGTGTAGAGACTGCGCCGCAATGGTTCCAGCTCGTCGATGATCTCCATGGCACGGATCTTGGGGGCGCCCGTGATCGATCCTCCGGGGAACACGGCGCGGATAAGGTCCACCGGCCGGACGGCGGCGCGGAGCCGTCCCTCGACGGTGGCCACCAGGTGGTGGACCTGGGCGAACGATTCGACGGCCAGCGGGTCGATCACCTGCACGGTTCCATACTCGCAAACCCGCCCCAGGTCGTTGCGCTCCAGGTCCACGATCATGGTCAGCTCCGCACGGTCCTTCGCCGCGCTGGCCAGCTCGGACGCCAGCCGGCGGTCCGTGTCGGGGTCCCTGTCCCGGGGGCGGGTTCCCTTGATGGGCCGGGTGATCACGGAGCGTCCGCGGGTCCGGTAGAACAGCTCGGGGCTGGCAGAAATCACGGCGAAATCATCCCACCCCAGAAACGTAGAATAAGGTGCCGGGCTGGCGGATTGCAGCCGCAGGAAAAGATCGAGCGGCGCGACGGTGCCCCGGGCCGTGAACCGTTGCGAGAGGTTGACCTGGAAGATGTCGCCCGCGGCAATGTACGCGAGGGCTCGCCGGATGCACTCCAGGTAAGCCGGCGGGTCGATGCTGCCGACCAGAGGCCCGAGCCGCGATCGAGGGACTCTGGGCGGAGCGGCCAGCGCGTCGTGAATGGCCCGCCTCCACGACCGCGCCCGCCGCCGGGTGGCATCCGCCCCTTCGCCGGTGAGGTCCCAAGAATGGAGCACCGCCTCGCCGGTGCGGTGGTCGACGATCACGGCCGTGTCATGGAGCCCGAACCGGAGATCGGGCAGACGCGAGTCCCGTGGGTGTCGTCGGGGCAACCGCTCCAGCCGAGGAGCGAGGTCGTAGCCCAGGAAACCGATCAAGCCGCCCTGGAAGGGGACGTCGTCCGGCCCGGCGCTTCCTTCGTCAGGCTCCGACGTTCCTCCCAGGTCGAACCGCTCTGCCAGACGTGCCAGTGCCGCGAGCGGATCTCCCACGCCCTGCTGCGACTTGCCGGAATCGGTCACGATCCGCCAGGATTGATCGGTGCCTTCGAGCACCAGGCGGGGAAAGGCGGCCAGAATGGTGTAGCGGCCAGCCGCGCCGAAGCTGGCACCGCTGGCCAGAATCGCCGGCTGCGGCCAGCCGCCAATGACCGACGCCAGGCGGTGGGCGGGAACATCCAGGACCTGAGTGGCGACTGCGGGCAGGGCCCGAGCCGTCTTGGTGTTCAAACGAGTTCCTCGAAGGTTGCGGGGGTCTTCCGAACCGAGCGTTTCCTGATCATCCTCGATCTCTCGGATTGCTTCAACCCATGCTCTCGCGCGACAATCGTAGTCCGGGAACGCCCGCCGGCACAGAGACTTCAGCAGAGGATCCTCCCGCGATGATTCGCCATGCACTGGGCTTGCGGATCGATGCCAGTCGTCCCGTCCGCGATCAGATCGAACAGGCCGCGCGGCTGGGCGCGCGGGGTGTGGTGCTTGACGCCGTCGGCGACCTGGCACCCCAGCGCCTGGGCGAAACAGGCCGGCGCGAGCTGCGGCACATGCTGCGCACGATGGAGCTGTCGCTCATCGCCGTGGGCCTTCCCACGCGGAGAGGCTTTGATACGTCCGAGCAGCTGGAGGACCGCCTCCGCCGGGCGGACTCGGCCTTCGCACTGGCTTACGAGCTGGGGACCGGGCTGGTGCTGGCTCGAGCCGGACAGGTCCCCCCGCAGGAAGACCCGGTGCGCCGGGAGGCGTTCACGACCGCGCTGGCGGGCCTCGCGGAGCGTGCCGATCACCGCGGAGTACGCCTGGCCCTGGAGACCGGCGCCGAGGCCGGACACGTCCTGAGCGGCTTCCTCAACGAGATGAACGCACGCGGCCTGGCCGCCAGCATCGATCCGGCGAGCTTGCTCCCGGCGGGGATCGACCCGGCACAGGCCTGCCGCGAGCTGGCGCCCTGGGTGGCACACGCCTATGCCGGCGATGCCACCCATCAGGCCCGCGCCGCGGTTGCCAATCCACGGGGCTTCGGATTCGCGGCCGGTACGCTCGACTGGGTGGAGTATCTGGGTGCCCTGGAAGAGATCGGCTACGGCGGCTTCCTGACCGTCTGGCCGGAGCCGGGCCGTGATCCCGCGGGGCACTTCACCGCGATCGTCCAGAAGCTGAAGCAAATCTGAGGACACACATTCGTGCCGGCCGGGCCGAGATGCCCCCACCCCGGCGTGCTCGGCCGATCAACGGTCTGCCATGGCTGACCTGACTGTTGGGCTGATGGCCGACGAGCAGGTCTTCCCATTCCCCATGAAGCGGCAGGATCGGATCTGGGTTCCGAGCCAGCGAATCACGCTTGATGATAAGGTTTGCCGCGGATTCGTACCCGTCCCGGAACGGTACCTGTTCGGTCACCGTGCCCGCCGGGGGTCGGAGGCAGCCTTGAATGCACGGCTTGCCGACGGCTACGATGGTCCGATGAGATCTGGGCGGACGGGACGAGAAGCGAGGATCCTGTAGCACCGAGGGGCATCATCGATGGCGCTTGTCAGCTACGTGAAGACGTCGGAAGCCGCCGAGAGCATCCGGCCGCATTTCGAGCGGGTTGAAGGCCGTGGGCACGAGGTGCCCAACTTCCTGAGGGTCCTGGCGCATAGCCCCGAGCTGCTCGAGAGTTTCATCGCCATGAACGGGGCCCTGGGCCGGATGACGCTTGATCCCAAGCTGCGCGAGCTGGCCTACATTCGGGCGTCCGAGATCAATAGCTGCGGCTATTGCCTGCAACATCACAAGAAGGCGGGGAAGAAGGCGGGGCTCGACGAGCGCCAGTTGAACGAGACCGACAGCTATGCAAGCTCCGAAATCTACGATGAGTTGCAGAGCGACGTGCTTCAGTATGCCGACGAGGTGACCCGCAACGTGATCCTCAGCGATGAGCTGGCCGATCGGCTCAAGCAGAAGCTGACGGAACAGCAGATGGTCGAGCTGGCCGTGACGGTGGCACTGGCCAACTTCACCAACCGGATCAGCGAGACCCTCCGGCTCGAGCTGCCGTGAGGGTACGCCGGGCGGAAGGCTGGTACGAAACGGTGTCTCGGCAGCGAGTGCGTGGATCGGACGAACCATGAGCGAGAGTGCAGCGACGAGTGGACCGGGGGCGGTCTGGGTGCCTCTTTCGCCCCGCGAGCGGCGGGTGGTGGGAGTGCTCGCCGAGAAGGGCAAGACAACGCCCGAGTACTATCCGCTCACGGTCGCGGCAGTCGTCGCCGGATGCAACCAGAAGAGCAACCGGGATCCGATCACGAACTACGATCAGGACGACGTCGAGGACGCACTGCATGGCCTTCGCAAGAAGGGCGCGACGATTGTGGTGGAGACCGCCAGCGGCCGCGTGCCGAAGTGGAAGCACACGCTCTACGAATGGCTCAAGGTCAGCAAGGCCGAGCTTGCCGTGATCATCGATCTCTTGCTCCGCGGTCCGCAGACCGAAGGCGAGCTGCGGGCGCATGTCAGCCGCATGGAGCCGCTTCCGGACCTGGCCGCGCTGCAATCCATCCTGGAGGCGCTCGTGCCGCGCGGGCTGGTCGTCTACCTTTCGCCCCCGGGTCAAAAGCGTGGTGTCATGCTCACGCACGGGCTGTATCCGCCCGAGGAGCTCGAGAAGGTGCGGCTGGCCTTTGCCTCCAGCGACGCTGCCGGCGGCGACGAGGATGCCTCCGTGCGGATGTCGGCCGCGCGAGGCGAGCTCACGGCGGCTGCCCTGGCACCGGCGTGGAGCACCGAGATCGCCGCACTTCGCGGCGATGTCGACGTGCTGCGGAAACAATGCGAGGCTCTCGCCGCCGAGCTCCGCGAGCTCAAGAACGCGCTCGGAGTCTGATCGAATGAACTCAGCGGCTTCGGATACCGGAGATGACCAGCCCACAGCCGATGACGCGGCCGGCTCCCATCCCGCGGCGCAGACCAGCATTCCGGCCACCGCTCCCGCGGACCTGGAGGGGGCGTTCCAGAGGGACGATCCCGCGGTCAGCCCGGCTGAATTCCACGTCCCGCCACCCCCGGAGGATGCGGACTCATCAACCCAGCCGGAGGCCGAGGCACCCCCGCCCCGGAGCGGCTGGAAGCTGACCGCCCTGGTACCGTACCACGTCCAGGAGCCTCCGGCCGACCTGGACCAGTCTCTCGCCGGGGCCATCTGGAGTGCGGTCTCCGCGCTCTGGCATCCGTCGCTGCTGGCACGCGCGTCCGAGCTGCCGGCGGTCGAGCCGGTCGAGAGCCCTTCCGCGCCGGGCCCGCGCGAGCTGCGCGTGCTGCCGCCGGGACAGTTCGACCGCCTGCCCTCGGGCTATCGAACCCAGGCCGAGGATTCAGGGGCCATTCTACTCGAGGCGGCGCCGGACCGGGCTCTGCTGATCGCGCAGCTCCAGGAGCACCTGGGCGCTGTGGGTACCCCGGAGACGTCCGACGATCCCGCCATGATCGCCATCGCCGACGACTTCCTGGCACTTGGGGCCACTCACTGGCTGCTGCGCGACCTGGCCTCGGCAATGGGTCATGAAACGGCCATCAACCGAGTGGCTCTGACGCGCGAGGTCCTCGCCGGCGCCGATGCCTGGCAGAGCTGCGACCGTACCACGGCCGTGAACCGGCTGCGCGCCGCCTTCGAGGTGCTGACGCAGGCCCGCGAGCGTTTCTACCCGGTGGACGCCTACTTCGTGGACCTTTGTCTGGTGCACTCCGCGCTGGCCGCCGGGTCATTCGATGCGGCGCTGGACTGTCACGTCGCGGTGTCGTTCCTGGCCCCGGCCCAGTCGATGGAGGACCAGGCCCGGTGCGATCCTGAGGGAGTCCAGCGGCTCCGCGAGGCAATCAGCGACGGCTGGGCCGACGTCGCCGGCGGCCCCTATGCCGAGGTCGAGCTCTCGCTCCTGCCGCTGGAGTCGATCCTCTGGCAATTCCGCCGCGGTAGTGAGGTGTACCGCGCTCACCTGGAGGAGCGGAACGTCGAGACCTTTGCCCTGCGCCGCTTCGGGCTGTTCACGCAGCTTCCCCAGATCGCCAGGCGGTTCGGCTTTCGCTACGCACTGCACCTCGGCTTCGACGCGGGCCGCTTCCCTGTTCGAAGTGAGGTGAAGCGGCTCTGGGAGAGCCCCGACGGTTCCAACCTGGAAACGCTGCTCAGGCCCCCGCTGGCCGCGGACCGGCCCGCGCAGGGGCTGCTGATTCCCTGGCGGATGGCGGCGACCATGCGCAACGACCACGTGGCCACATTGCCGCTGGTCCACTGGCCCGCGCCGGTGGCACCCTGGTATCGAGACCTGCGGCGGGCCGCGACCTACTCCCCGGTTCTCGGCCGCTGGGTCACGCTCAACGACTACTTCCATCTCACCGACCGTCCCTACGAGACGTTCCGACCCGATCCCGACCTCTACGAGTCGCCGTACCTGGCCCAGGGCGCGGCCGCTCGCGATCCGGAGCCGATCTCGCGCCTGGCCCGGCACCACGCTCTGCGTGCACGGTTCGACGCCTTGAGCTGGGTTCGGGCGCTGGCGCTGGCCGTGGGCCGGGCGGCAGGCGTGACGTCGCCCTCGTCGGCTCCGCCGGAGAGTACGCCAGACGGCACGCCCGTGCGCTGGCCGACTCGCCCGGCGCGCTCGCGACGCTGGAGCTGGAGGCACTGATCGAGACCGGCGAACATGACGCGGCGGTGCCGCTCATGGCCGAGCTGGAATCGACCTGGGCCGAGCAGTTCTCACGCGCCGTCCTGGCGGTGAACTCCGGCCGCTCCAGAACGCCCCGGCCCGGGTACCTCGTGATCAACCCGCTGGGCGTGCCACGCCGGGGCGCGGTGCTCTTGCCGGACGCAGCGCTCGACCTTCGCCCCGAGGGACCGCTGCGAGCAGCGCAGTTCACCGGCACGGGCGTGTATGCGGTCGTGGACCTGCCGGCTTTCGGCTACGCCTGGGTACCCGCGGAACCCAACCTGGAAGTCCCACCCGTCCAGCCCGGCGCCCTTTCCGCCCACGGGCGAACGCTCAAGAACGAGAGCATCGAGCTCGAGATCGATGAGGCCACGGGAGGGATTCGCGGCCTCATGGCCCTCGGGGAATCGACGCCCCGGGTCGCCCAGCAGCTCGTGCTCAGCGGCCTGGGTGAAACAAACGGCAAGCCTCTTTCCAGCCAGATGAAGGCGGATCGCTACGACATCGACCACGCCGGCCCCGCACTCGTGCAGGCCACCGCGGCCGGCACGATCGTGGATCGGTACAGCGGCGCCCGGCTGGCGAGCTACCAGCAACGCTATCGGCTCTGGACGGGCCGGCCGGTCGTGGAGATTGAAGTCACGCTGGCGGATCTTGACCAGGGCTGGCTCGATCGCGCGGCGGGTGCGGACCCCTGGACCGTTTACCTCGCCAGCCGCTGGGCCTGGCCCGACGCCAGCTCGATGCTGCGCCGAACGGTCTTGCTCACTCCCGAGGTCACCGAGCTCAGCCGTCCGGAAACACCGCTGGCCCTGGACATTTCCACCCGCCGCCAGCGTACGGCGCTGCTCTTCGGCGGCCTCGCCTACCACCAGAAGTTCGGCGCTCGCATGCTCGACACGTTGCTTGTGGCCGGAGCCGAGACAGGGCGGACGTTCCGCATGGGCGTGGTGCTCGACCTGGAGTATCCCTTCCAGGCAGCACTCGACCTGGTCACGCCAACCCCGGTCGTGCCCACCGATCTGGGCGAACCGGCAACCGGCGCGCGCAGCTGGCTTCTGCACGTCGACCACAAGGCGGTGGCCGTCAGCCGGGTCGAGTTCGTGGAGACGACCGGCGAGGGCCGGGGTTGGGGATTGGTGCTGCACCTCCTGGAGACGGCCGGGCAATCCTCGCGCTGTCGGGTACGCTTCTTCCAGAACCCGACCTGGGCACGACAGATCGATTTCCAGGGCGACCTGGTCGTTGACCTTTCCCTCGACGGCGATTCCGTCATGCTTGACCTGACGCCCAATGAGCTGGCGTGCGTGGAAGTGACGCTGGGGTAATTGACAGGACCACCTGCCTGAACTGATCCGCAATTCAGCCCGTTGTCCGCGCAAGAAGGAGCGCCCCATGACCACGGTCCACGCCCACGCCGTCCGGGAAAAGGGGGGGCCGCTTTCGCCCTTCGAGTACTCGCTCGGCGAGATCGGTCCCGATCAAATCGATATCAGCGTCGAATCCTGCGGTATTTGCCATTCCGACCTGGCCTTGATTGACGACGAATGGGGGATCAGCCGTTTCCCGGTTGTACCGGGGCACGAGGTCGTGGGCACGGTCCTCACCGCGGGGAGCCAGGTGAAGAACCTGAAGGCCGGCCAGCGCGTGGGTCTGGGCTGGTACAGCGGCAGTTGCATGCACTGCCAAAATTGCATGCATGGTGATCATAACTTATGTTCGACAGCGGAACCGACCATCGTCGGCCGGCATGGTGGTTTCGCGGACCTTGTTCGCTGCCACTCGGCCTGGGCAATCGCGCTGCCGGATGCGCTCGACGCCAGGGACGCCGGCCCACTCTTCTGCGGGGGAATCACGGTCTTCAACCCCCTTGTCCAGTTCGATGTGCGGCCGACCCAGCGGGTGGGCGTGATCGGCATCGGCGGCCTGGGCCACATGGCCTTGCAGTTCATGAACAAGTGGGGCTGCGAGGTGACCGCGTTTTCCTCGTCTCCCGGCAAGGAGGCCGAGGCGAAGCAGATGGGTGCCCATCACGTGGTCAACTCGCGAGACTCCGCCGCGATGGCGAAGCGGGCGGGGCATTTTGACCTGATCTTGAACACGGCCAACGCCAATCTTGACTGGCCCGCTTACCTGAATGCGCTGGCGCCGCGCGGCGCTTGCACACCGTGGGATCGGTCCCGGAGCCGATCCCCGCGCCGCGTTCGCGCTCATCGGCGGACAGCGCAGCATCTCGGGATCGCCGATGGGCAGCCCGGCCGTGCTCCGCGACATGCTGGAGTTCACGGCCCGACACCAGATCCGGCCGGTGACGCAGCATTTCCCGATGAAAGACGTGAACAAGGCGTTCGACCATCTGCGCACGGCAAGGCGCGCTACCGCGTTGTTCTGGACCGCGCGGATTGAACCTGTCCGATCCGGCATCGCCCGTTGCATCACTTCGATCGATCCTGGAGCAGCAGCCATTCCCAGAGCTCGGGCAGGGTATAGACGCGGTCCGGGCAGCCGTTGTGGTCGCGGCCAGGCAGCTCCTGGTAGAGCGGCCGACCTCCCGCGGCCTGAATGGCCCGGATCATCTCGCGGGACTGCTCCACTGGAATGACCTCATCGGCGTCACCGTGAAAGCACCAGCAGGGCAGATCTTTCAGACTTCTTGCCAGGCCAGAATTGGCGCCATGCGCAATCGGCACGATCGCAGCCCAGCGCTGGGGTTCGCTGGCTCCCAGGCTCCAGGTCCCTTCACCCCCCATGGAATGACCCGTGAGTGCGATGCGGTTGCTGTCGATCGGGTACTCGGATCGCACCTGATCGAGGATTGCCAGGGCGCGGTTGCCGCCTGGCGTGCCGGCCCTCCAGCACTCGTCCGCGCGGGCCTGCGGAAAGATGGCGACAAAAGGAAAGTCCGCGCCTCTCTGCTCGATGGCCCGGGCGAGGCCGTTGGCCAGCAGGCTGCGACCGTCAGACCCGCGACCGCCGGCTCCGTGCAGGTAGAGAATCGCGGGAAGCGCCTTCACTCCGGGGGCGATGCCCGGAACGAAGAGGGCATACTTCGATTCGATTCCATCGGGATCGCGATGGGTCTTCTCGAGGAACTTGGCCCCCGAGCGAGCCGCGCCGTGCTCGACCCGCGGCGCGGAGGGCTGAGTCGGTGTCGGCGGACGCAACTTCGCGACGACCTCTGCGGTCTGCTCGACGGAGAGCTGGCGGCGCGCCGAGTCGACGAGCACTTCCGTGAGCGAGTCGAGCTCCTCGGCGGGCGGAGAACCAATCCAGCGGCGGCGAATGATGCCGTGGTGATCGATCAGGTAGAGAGTGGGATACCCCAGAATCTTCCAGTGCTCCGTGATCGCCGGACCGCTCGTGCCTTGATTCCGAAACGAGGACCAGGTCATCTGGCTGCTCGCGACGGCGAGGCGGGCTTTCTCGAGGTCGGGATCGCAGTTGACCCCGACGATGGCAAAGGGCTCGTTCCGCAGCCGGGCCGCCAGTTCCCGCTCGCGAGGTATGAGTTTCATGCAGGGGAAGCACCAGCTCCCCCAGAAACTCAGCAAGACCACGCGCCCCTGGTACTGGCTGAGCGTGATGGCGCGGCCGTCCAGGTCGACGCTGACGATCTCCGAAGCAGGCTTGCCGACGGCGCGAAAGCGCAGCTCCTTGAGCTGGTCGTGCGCCAGCGAGTTGAGCGTCTGCTCGATGGGCTGAAAGGGATACGCGAACGTGCCGTCGAAGTCATTGCAGAACTGCTCATAGAGCGCTCTGGCTTCCGTTTGCCGGTCGTCCAGGGCGGATTGCAATGTGGACGCCAGAGCGAAGAGGGCCGTGCACCGAACCGCACGATCCTTGTTCACTCTGAGAATGGCGCGGAGGTGCCGCTCGAACCGAGAGGCCCAGGGAGGGCTGCCGTTGGGCGAGGCTCCCAGGCCCTCGCAAAGATGGGAGATCTCCGGGCTATCGGCGTACTGGTCCGCGATCAGGTCCGCTGCCTCGACGTACGCTGGTGGTGGATCGCGCTCGTCTCGGGGCCGAGTCGCGTCGCAGACGGCAACCAGCAACCGGGCCGTTCGGGGGTCGCCCGGAGATCGGCGCGCCCGAGCCAGGAGCTTCGGGACGAGGTCCTCGATCGCTTGCCATCGACCCAGGCCCCAGTCGAGGGCCTGCGCCAGGCTGCCGATATCCGCGGTCTCCAGCTGTCCGGCGAATTCGTTCCTGGCGTCTCGCCCGGCACTCGTCTCCGGGGCCAGGGTTGCCGCCAGGAGCTGGGCCGATATCCCGGCGGCGGTCCCGGGATACTTGCGGCCAACTTCGAGGCTACGTGCCGCCAGACGCGCTTTCTCGGGCGCGGTCCGTTCATGACCTGACTGCTCCCACTCCGTGCGTACGTCCGCGTATTCCCGGATCTCCGGCGGCCGGCGATCCGCGAGCCGGCTTGCCACGAACAACAAAGCGATTCCAGCCGCCGGATACAGAACCCAGCGACGGATACGTCGGTAAGGTGCAGGCATACCGCTGCCTCGGAGCAAGGGATTCAAGGAGGGACGTGACGGACCGAAGGCAACTGAAAACAAGTTCGCGGCGAGGGAGCGATTATTGCGGCAGCGATGGGAGAATGCTCCAATCTGCCCCTTGCTGTGCGCTCAGGGAACCGTGCCCTCCGGGGCCGACGTGGTGTTCGCGACGGCGATCCCCTCGATTTTCACATCCTGGCGTGTGCCCTTGTCGACTGCCTGGCGTCTCACGACCGCCTCGTACACGTGCAGCCTGGGGTCGCCGCTATTCACGATCATTCGCTTCGCCGCCCCATCGTACGCGAACTTGCTCCACGGCTGACCGTCGCGGAGAACGTGCGCAGGGAGGGATGGCAGCTCGGCCGACCAGCCACCATCAGCCTCGCGCCTCCAGCCCTCGATGAGATCCGCGCCGCTGATGGTGACGGTCTCGCCGGGCATCGCCCGGATCGTCACGCCGTCGCAGGCAGGCCGCAAGGTCTCGCGATAGACGCCGCCTCGGAGGACGATGGTCTCCCCGGTTCTCGCGAGGTCGCAGGCGCGGGCGAGTGTCTTCAGCGGCACCGCCGGATAACCCCATCCCGGCTCGTCGGCAGCGGCCGGATGGCGCGGATCCACGTAATAGACGTTGGGGTACGGCAGGGCGCCCAGCGTGGTGCCGTCCGGCCCGGCGGCGATGGCCGGGCTTCCCTGCCGCAGCCGGAAGTTCCGCTGGGAGGGGGCGACGAAGAGCGGGTCCTTGCCGTTGAGGTTCGTCGCGCCGGGGGCGGGCGAGGTGTCGAACGTCAGGTTGAACTCGATGAGTGGAGCGGAGGCGGTGAAGTCGCCGTCGCCGGCGATCACCGCGCGTTCGGCGTGGCAGAGGATGTTGTTGCGGATCCGGCCGCCGGTGGATTCCTTGCCGCGCAGGCCAATGGTTGCCCAGCGCACATTGGAGATGGTGTTGTGATCGATCGTCACGTCCTGCGTCTGGATGATGTCCGGGCCCCAGCCCCCGCTCATCGCCTTTGAGTTGGTGGAGATGATGTTCCTCCGGAACGTCCAGTTCCGCACGCTGCCGATGTGCGAGGTGCTCTCCACCATGCACATCTGGTGGAAGTCGAAGCAGACGTTGTCGTCGAACACGAGGTCCTCCGCGCTCTCGCCGTTGACCGTGAAGGTCTGAAGGCAATCGACGTGCGCGGTGCGGATCTCGGACGCGATGCTACCATGATAATAGTTGTATCTTTGCACGCAGCCTTTGCCGAAGAACCGTGTGTAGTCGCAGTCGTCGTAGCGGTTTCCCGGCGTGTACATGAAGAGCCGGTTCACCTCGTTGTTTTCCACGAGCCAGTCGTTGCCGCCGAGCATGAAGCCGTACTGGCAGTGGTCCACCTTGTTGTAGGCGATGCGGTGGTGGGCCACGGCGGAATAGTCGCGGCGGTTCGTGCCACGGGTCGGCTCGCCGGTTGTTCCCGCCACGGCCGTCATCATGTCGTGAATGGCGTTGTCGAGGATCTCGCAGTGCGCGCCGTGAAGCTGCACGGCCGTGGCTGGATGGAGCGCGGTGATCTCGAACCCCTCGATCCGGACGAAGCTGGCGTGCACGTCAAAGCCGCGGACCACGGCCGACCGCCAGGGCCTGGCCGTGAGCGTGATCGGCTGACCCTCCGCCCCGCCTTGCCGGATCTGCACGCGTTCGTCGTAGTTGCCCGCCATGACGAAGACCGTATCGCCTGGCCTGGCACGATCGACCGCCCGCTGAATCGTCCGGAACGGCCGCTCCGTGGTGCCCGGGTTCGTATCGGCCGCCCCGGGCGCCTGAGCGTCCACCACGAAGTTATCCGCACGGGCCGAGAGAGGCGGGCACGCCAAAGCAAGGGCCAGCCACCACGCCGTGCACAGAGTGCTGTTCACCACGTTCGCAAGCAATCGGTGCATGCCACTCTCCCATCCCGCGCGAAACGGACCGAGGTCTCCGGAACTCATCGACCGGTCCAGAGCTTCTTCCATCCGTCCATCGACCGGGCGAGGTTCTCTCGGCGGTCGCCCGCAAGTCCGTATCCTTGCAGGCCGAAAATGCAGGCAGAGACGGAGGCTTGGGTCATGGTCCTTTTCAGGGCGCACAATCGGGAAGATCCCTTGACCGAAGTAAGGATCAATCTCATCGCCGACAAATTCCAGCACGCCGTCGACGTATCGGTAATACTCGATATGGTGGTTCAAGGTTCGGACGCGGTTGCGCTCCTTCGTCGTGCAGATCGGATTCGCGAAAACGACGGCCCGCCAGTTGCCTTCCGACAGCCGCTTGACTCGTTTGATGGAGAGATACCACCCCAGCGGAATCAGCTCGGGATGCAAGGGATCGTTGGTTTTCCAGGTTGGGAAAGATTCCATCCGGCTCGGGTTCTCCGGCCGTGCTCGCTCCAGCGCGCGCTGAACCTCCTTGGCCAGCGCGATACTTTTCGGATCGCCTGGGTCCTCGAGCTCGATCAGGACCTTGAACTGGCCGGTCGACTCCAGGTCGGGCATGAACGGCAGGTGACGGGTATCGATTCCCGTATAGACCTTCGCGGGCGGAAGCGGAGGCGAATAAGGCGTAGGGAAAGGCGGACCCACAAGAGGTCGCTTGGGCCACGGCGGGAGATTGCCGGGCTCGTAATCGGGCAAGGGGACAATCCCACGACGGTACTTCACCGATCCGATCACCATGGCGATCAGAAGGCCCAGGAGGACGACCAGACGGCACGCGCGCCAGATCATTGAACCTCCCAGTTATTCTTGTCGACCTTGATCCAGGACCAGTTCAGGGACGGCAGGCTCACCGTGAAACTGTGCTGGCCGCCCTGGTCGTCCGTCATCTGCCAGGTGTATTGAAGCTGTTGCGTATAGGATACGAACGCGGCTCCGTCGGGGATAACCACCCAGGCATTGTACGGCATGCTCGAAATCCCTTCCGTGTCGTAAGGCGACCGGCACGTCGAGATCTACCCGGAATTGAGCTTCCCCGTTCTGTGAGATGATGCAAGGCTAGAGCCTGGCCTGTTGCCGTCTGTACACCAGGGAGGGGAACCGTCATGGAAGGATCCACTGAGTGCCTCGACGCCTTGATCTGTTCGGGAGCCAGACGGCTGACCGGATACCAGCGCCGATTGTTCATGGCCGAGGTGGCCACGGAACTCTGTGAAGGCAGCGCCCGCCAAGCTGAACGACGCTTCGGCTGGGGACGAGAAACGGTCCTGAAAGGACTGCACGAGGCCCGTCAAGGGATACGCTGTCTCGAGAATTTCGTCGCGAGAGGTCGGCTGCGCAGCGAAGAGAAGGACCCGCAACTGGCTGCGGACATCCGTGCGATCGTCGAGCCCCATACCTACGCCGATCCGGAACTGAAGTCGTCGCGACGGTACATGAACCTGTCGGCGGCGGAGGTGCGAGGAGCCTTGATTGACAAGGGCTATCCCCGAGACGCGTTGCCCAGCGAGCGCACCATGCGGGACATCCTCAACCGCATGAACTTCCGCCTCAAGCGGATTCAGAAGGGCAGGCCGCTGAAGAAGACCAAGGAGACCGACGCGATCTTCGCCAACGTGAAGGAGGTGCAGCAACAGGCTCGGGACGATCCTGAGGCGCTGGAGATCTCCATGGACACCAAGGCGAAGGTGGGATTGGGCGATTACGCTCGTGGGGGGAAAAACCAGGACCGCCGCCGACGGTCAAGTGGCCAAGGGATGGGATCACGATCCGCCAGCCAAGGAGAAGCTGGTCCCTTTCGGCATCGTGATGCGGGTGACCGGGGTATTGATGCTCCTGTTCGGATCGCGCGAGACCAGCGACGCTTGGGCCGATGCGCTCCGCATGTGGTGGCTGCAGGTCCGGTCAGGCTTCGGGCATGTCAAGCGCCTGGTGATCTATCTGGACAACGGCCCCAAGAACTCCGGTCGGCGGACCCAGTTCCTGAAACGGATGGTCCAGTTTGCCGACTGGTCGGGGTTGGAGATTCGGTTGGTGTACTATCCCCCCTACCACAGCAAATACAACCCGATTGAACGCTGCTGGTCGGCCCTGGAGAAGAAATGGAACGGCGTGTTACTGAACTGCCTGAAGGTGGTCCTGCAATGCGCCCTACGAATGACCTGGAAGCGCCGGCACCCGATCGTGAAACGCCTCCACGGCGAGTATCCCGATGGCGTTCGAGTCGCCGCCAAGGAGATGAAGCAGTACGAAGCTCGATTGGAAAGATCGGCGACCCTGCCGAAGTATGACATCACTATCAAACCGAGAATCACCGAGCAGCAGGGAAACTAAGACCTGCCGCTCGCCTAAAGATGAGGCGGATTGACGTTCCAGGCCTGACCGTATCCGCTGGGCCCCCACCCCGACGCTAACAGGAAGTTGGGAATCAACGACGCAACGTTGGTGAGATTCTCCTGGAACAGGCCCGGAGCGAAGGAGCCGAGCGGGCCGTTGGGGGTGTTGATATCATCGACGAGCTGGTCCAAGGCGCCTATGGGGATCGGAGTGTTGACGCCCCCGTCCTTCGCGATCGCCGAGGGCGGGGGAACCGTAAAGGTGGTTGTTACTTTCGTGGGCGCGTGCGACGGCCCTGAAGGATTGCTGTCCCTGTAAGTCGTGACTGCCGTCACCGTGTAGGTGCCGGGGACAGATAGATAGACCGTCGCGTTCAGGAGCCCGGGACTCTGCGGCGTCAGATACGCCGACGTCACGCCGCTGTACGTTACATTGTAAGTCCACATCGTGCCCGTGATGACGAAGTTCGGCGCCGGGGTCGTCGTCAGGCTGAGGTTGATCGTGCCTCCCAGTACCGGGCTGTTTGTGTTCGCCGCGATATTCACAACAATATCCATCGGCGTGAGCACGGGCGCCCGCCCGATCGGCGTGACGGGATGGTGAACGTGCACCGCGAGATTGGGATGCTTTTCATGATGCACGTAACGCGGCTGTGGGGCCAGTGTCGAGAGCATTATGCGGGACTCAACCGACTCCAGAAGGGGTCGAAAAACGAAGCTGCCCATTTGGATACCGCTCCTCTTGATTGCCTCTGTCGGTACGATCGGTAGATTCGGTTTCGCTAATTGCGATCCCAGCTCACAGGCTCGTTCCACTGCCTGCGGAAAGTCATTGGCTCCTCGCCTGCCGACGTTCAGCAACAGCCGCCCGGACGGGTGAGCTGTCATCGATCCGGCGCCGTAAGAGTTTCCGTTTCTATTTCGAGGAAGATAATTACCGCGAGTTCAGTGAGTCAATCACCGGCCGAGAGCTTCTTCCAGCCGTCCATCGACCGGGCGAGGTTCTCTCGGCGGTCGCCCGTCAGTCCGTAGCCTTGCAGGCCGATCGGTCCGGTGTAACCGGCCTTCTGAAGGGAGCGGAGCACGGACCCCACATCGTACGAGCCGCGGTCGAGGTTCTGGATCAGGTGGTCCCAGCGCGGGCCGACGATCCCGGCATCGGCGCCGTTGATGGTGACCTGGAAGATGAGCGGTCCGGCATCCTGGATGAGCGCAGGGATGCGAGCCTCGTCGCCGGTGGCCAGGGCGTGGCAGAGGTTGAAGGTGACCCCAAAGTTTCCGCGGTCAACGAGCCGGGCGACGCGCAGGGCGTCGTGGAACTTCTCGGTCCAGTCGCCGATGTGCGGGTAGATTGCGATCTTCAGGCCGTTTCGCTCGGCCTCGGCGGCGAGCTGCCGTAGTTGCGTGATGACCGGCGTCGCGGCCGACAGGGTGTCAATCCTTGGCCCCTTGCCGCCCAGGTGCAGCCAGATCACGGTGTCGTGGCCGCGCAGCGTTTCCATGATCGGCACGATCAGCGGCGAGGGCTTGAGCTCGCCCTCGCCGGTCACGGTGGCGGAGCAGTAGATGGTGAACATCTTCAGGCCGCGGTCCTCGGCATCCTTCACGGCCGCGCGCACCGCCCCGGGCGATTCCTCGGTCCAGGCAATTCCCTTGTAGCCCAGCTCCTTGAGCAGGTCGAACTGCTCGGCCGGGGTGATGTCGTTCCTGGGGTACGGGCGCTTGGTGCAGGTGTCCATGGCGTAGAACGGATTGGGCAGGGGCGGCTCGGCGCCTGCGGCCAACGAGAACCCCACAAGCGCCGCGCACAGCGTCGAGATGGCAAGTCGCATCGTTCACTCCTGTTGCCTGTTTCAGATCCACCTGTCGATGTTTTCCATGGTCCAGGGATGACGCTGAGACCGCGTCAGGAGGGCGCTGGCTTCCTGGTCGCCCACGAAGTCCTCGGCCTCGGGGTTCCAGCGCAGCTTCCGGCCCAGCATCATGGCGGCGTTGCCAAGGTGGGCGATGGTGATGGTGCGGTGGCCGACCTCGGCGGGTGCGTAGGTCGGCTTGCGGCTCTTCACGCAGTCATAGAAGTTGCGGTGCTCGCCCCCCTTGCCGCCGTCGCCCGCCTTGACGATCTCGCTCGGGTGATACACCTTCACCTTGTCGATATCAACCTTCGTCTTGAGGATCTCCGGGTCGCTCGCCTGGAGCGCCCGCGCCAGCCGGGGGAGGCAATCCAGCCGTGGGAGCCGTGGAAGCGGATGTACGGGCCGTCGCTCTTGACGCTCATGGTCACGCCGTCGGCGTACTCGTAATGGAGATCGAACGTTGGGGCCGTGTTGAAGACCGCGTCGCGCGGGGGGAAGTCTCCCTTGCCGGCAACGCTCACCGGCCCGGTGTGCTCGGTGTCGTGCCCCCACTGCGCAGGTCGATCATGTCGGCGCCCCAGTCCGTGAGCACGCCGCCGGAGAACGCCAGGTTCCACCGGAACGCACCATGGAGCCGGGCCGGGATGTACGGCAAGTCGGGAGCCTGGCCCAGCCAGGTGTCATAATCCAGCTCCGGCGGCACCGGCTGATCCTGACGCTGGTTGAATGTTTCCTTCGATTGCGGGCCCAGCCGGAGGTCGTTGTTCCCCGTGGGCAGGCCGACCTCGATCCGCTCGAGCTTGCCGAGCACGCCGCTTCGCACCAGCTCGGCCAGGCGGATGTAGACGTCGATGGACCGGTTCTCGGACGCCGTCTGGAAGACGCGGTTGTGCTCCGCGACGGCCTTGCAAAGCGCGACGCCCTCGGCGTGGAAGAGCGTCAGCGGTTTCTCGCAGATCACGTCCTTGCCGCATTTGACGGCCATGATCGCGGGGATGATGTGCCAGTGGTCGGGCGTGTGGTTGGAGACGACGTCGACGTTCCGATCGAGGATCAGCTTGCGGAAATCGCCATACGCCGCGCACGGGCTGTAGCTCGAGCCGACCTTCGGCCCGTAGTGCTCATCGACCATCTTCTGCCCGTCGGCCAGGTGGGTCCTGTCCACGTCGCAGACCGCGACGATCTGGGCGTCCGGGCAGCGGAAGATCTGCGGCATGTTCCAGTACACGCCATGGTTGCCGCAGCCGATCAGGCCCACGCGAATGCGCTCGCTGGGCGCCGCGAGCCCGCCTCGCCCCAGCGCAGAGGCTGGGATCAGGGTCGGGAAACCGGCCGCGGTTGCGATGGCCGCGGTACTCGACAGGAAACCTCGGCGCGAAACGGAGTGCGTGCTAGACACGGCAGGAGCTCCATTGATGAGTGGTTCCAGGAACCCCGCGATCCGCCCGGTTTGTCGCTGGCGGGACAGATTCGCCGGTCTCCAGGCGGGACGGTCAGCATCGAGCACGACGGAGGACAGGGCGACGAGGGCCCTGCTCGCATTGGACACCATCCCAGGCCCCGTTTCCAGCAGGCAGTGGCGATCCCAAGGGTCGTTCCGGGCCATGGGCTTGGTCGCTATGATGAAGAGCCATGCTGCGGAGCACCCGGGTTCATCGCCCTGGCCGGTGAGCCGAAGGACGAAGCGAGTCAACCGCATGTCCACGATTCCTGTCCCACCGCCCGTGAGTCCGGCGGGAGATTCCGCCTGGATCCCGTCGCCGCTCTATCGGCTGTCGGTCGAGCAGTAAGAGGCAATGGTGGCCTCGGGAGCTTTTCAGGAGTCGGATCGGTTTCACCTGATCAATGGATTCCTGGTGGAGAAGACAACTCAGAATCCCCCTCATGGAATCGCCGATGAGCTGTGCGGCCGTGAACTCGAGCGCGTCGTACCACTCGACCGGTGCCACATTCGTGCGGCCAAGCCGATCCGCCTCTCGGCCAGGGCCAGCGAGCCGGAGCCCGATCGGTGCGTGGTGCGGGGATCGATCCGCGATTACGAGGACTGGCATCCGGGTCCCGAGGACGTCATGCTCTTCGTGGAGATCGCCGACTCCAGTCTGGCCCAAGACCGGCGCTTGGCGGCCGAGGTTAACGGGCCCTCTGGCATCCCGACCTACTGGATCGTGAATCTCGTCGAGCGGGAGGTCGAGGTTTACTCGGACCCTGTCCCGACCGGTTACGCATCGTGCGTGACCTACGGCGCGACCCAGGTCGTGCCCGTTGTGATCGATGGTCGGACGCTCGGCGAAATCCACGTCGACGCCATTCTTCCCTCGCGCCCGGCTCGTTCCGCCACCGAATGATCCGTCCGACCGCAATAGCCGCCCGTCCGTCAAGCCGCCTTACTGCCGCGGCCATTGGGTTCGATCTGTGCTCGTCTTCATTTCGTCCCGTCGTGGATCGAGCCGCGGCGGTATCTTCACACGCGCCGCCCTGCGCTTAAGCACGGCCGTCGACGCGCCAACCCACACGAATTTAGGGTTTTGAAGTTCACGCCAGCTCATCGAGCCAGCCGCCCTTTTTCTCCGACGCCTTCACCGTATCGCCACGACAATTCCAGCAAGTCGAAACGTTTTGCATGAAGCTCAGGCCGCAGGCTCGGCACAGGGATCGCGACTCTCCCGCGATCTCGCTGATGACTCTGCTGGCTGTCTCTGGATCGACGCCCGAGTCGATGAGACGTTCGATCACCGGCTCGATCGGAGCACCCGAAAGCAGTTCCGCCTGAATGTCGCTTCGGAGATAACCTCCGGCTGGGAGGAAAGGCTGGGAAGTGGTCTCTGTAAAGGACATGCGGCAATCGTCGCACTGGCAGTATTCGGCCTCGATCTCCCAAGGATAGATGGGAATCAAGAACACTGTCAGCCATTTCTCGATTTTACGGTGCTTGCAATACGCTCGCTTGTGACAATTCGGGCATTCGAATGTTCCCGACTTTACAACGATATCCCGGTTCCGGAAGCCATAGATGATAATATACATGATGCATCTCTCGATAGTCCGTCTGACGGAAAGGATCCCCGGTCTAAAAAGGCGCTTAGATCATCTTATTGTGTGGCGGCGACCGAGATGTGGGAGGGCATGCGATTTCATGCCGATTGGATATTCATGCAGGTGGCCCATCCCGTGCAATCGAAATCTGCGCCGAGCGTCAATGTTTCCTGGTGCGTTCCAGCTCTGTCCTGCGCATTTGTGGATAGAGTCCCGAAGGGAACCCATGCGAAGGGCTGCCATGACCGACGAATCGATCTTCGCTGCCGCCCTGGCCATTCCGCGACCGAGCGACCGGGCGGCATACCTGGAAAACGCCTGTGCCGGGGACCCGAAGCTGCGGCGCGAGGTCGACGCCTTGCTCTCGGCCCACGCCGCCGGCAACCTGCTGGACCGGCCGCCGGCCGACGTTGCCGTCACGGGCGACTTCGACGCCACCGACGCCGGCCCGCCGGCCGCCGAGGTGGGCGACCGGATCGGACATTACCGGCTGATGGAGCAAATCGGCGAGGGGGGATTCGGCCTCGTCTTCGTCGCCGAGCAGACCGAGCCCGTCCGCCGCAAGGTCGCGCTGAAAGTTCTCAAGCCGGGGATGGACACGCGCGACGTGGTCGCCCGGTTCGAGGCCGAGCGCCAGGCCCTGGCGCTCATGGACCACCCGAACATCGCCCGCGTCCTCGACGCCGGCAGCACGCCCGCCGGCCGCCCCTACTTCGTCATGGAACTGGTCCGCGGCGTGCCGGTCACCGACTACTGCGACGCCCAGAGGCTCGCTCCCGGCGAGCGGCTGGCCCTCTTCGTGCAGGTCTGCCAGGCCGTCCAGCACGCGCACCAGAAAGGCGTGATCCACCGCGACATCAAGCCGTCCAACGTGCTGGTGACGATGATCGACGGCAAGCCCGTGCCGAAGGTCATCGACTTCGGCGTGGCCAAGGCCGTCGGCCAGTCGCTCACCGAGAAGACGGTCTACACCCGGTTCGCACAGGTCCTGGGCACGCCGCTCTACATGAGTCCCGAGCAGGCCGAGATGAGCGGCGTGGACGTCGACACCCGCGCCGACGTCTACGCCCTGGGTGTGCTGCTGTATGAGCTTCTGACCGGAAGCACTCCGTTTGACCGCGACCGATTCCGCCGCGCGGCCTTCGACGAGATCCGCCGGATCATCCGCGAGGAGGACCCCCCGCGCCCGAGCACGCGGCTCAGCTCGCTCGGCCCAACGCTCACGGATATCTCTGCCCAGCGCGGGACCGATCCCGGCAAGCTTCCCGGCGTGGTCCGTGGCGAGCTCGACTGGATCGTCATGAAGTGTCTGGAGAAGGACCGCAACCGCCGCTATGAGACGGCCAACGGCCTGGCCCGCGACGTCGAGCGGTTCCTGGAAGGCGAGACGGTCGAGGCCTGCCCGCCGACCGTGGGCTATCGCCTCCGCAAGCTCTACCGCCGCAACCGCGCCGCGGTCCTGGTCGGGGGCCTGATTCTGGGTCTGACTTACGCGGGAGCTTCCGGAATCTTCTTCGCGTACCAGCGCGCCGTGCGAGCCGAGGCCCGAGTGGCCGACGAGCGCAACCAGGCGATTGTCAGCGAGCAACGCGCGATCGCCGCGACGCGTGATGCGGTCGTGGAACGCGACAACGCGGCCCGCGCCACAGAATCCCTCCGCCAGCTCACCGACCGCCAGCGGCGGACGCTCTACGCCAGCGAGATGAACCTGACACAGGCGGCCTGGGAATCGGGCGATGCGCGGCGGACCCTGGAACTGTTGCGGCACTGGGTCCCGAAGCCCGGCGAGGACGACCTGCGCGGCTTCGAGTGGCACTACTGGAACCGGCAGGCACACCAGGAGAAGAGAGTCGTTCGCCTGGAGGGTCTGACGCCGCAGGAGCGGACGATGGGTGTTCTGGGTGGCCTGAGTCGCGACGGGAAGAAGGTCGCCGGTGCGGTGAACGAACGAAATCGCTCCAGTTGGACGCTGCGTGCCTGGGATGCCACCACCGGGCGAGAGCTCTGGAGATCCGCCCCGATCCGGGGAGGGTTTGAATCGTGTACCTTTTCAGACGATGGCCGCCGTCTCCTGACGGTGAACGAGGTCCGCAAGGGCAACGAGATCAGTGCAGAGTCTCGCCTCTGGGAGTTCGGGGACGGAAAGCTGATCTTCGACTCACCGAAAGTGCCATTTCACCGTTCCTCGCCGCTCCTGGCGGATGGTGAGCGGCTCGTTGTGGACATCCACGACCGCAGCACCGATCGTTTCCGAAACTCGAATCTGATCGGACTCCAGATTCTCCGTGTCCCCGACGGCAAGGAGATGGCGCGGATCCGGCTTGAACCCGAGGATCGGGCAAGCACGATTGTCGATTGGTTGGCATTCAGCCCGGACGAGAGGTGCATCTTGCTCGAGGAGCGTGGGAGCTCTAAGTCGAATGGCAACAAGACGCGTTTGTGTCTCCAGGACCGGCAGAGTGGTCGGCGCGTCTGGTCCCATGATCTTGGCGAGGCCGAATACCCTCGTGATGTAGAGTTCTTTCCCGGCGGAGATCGGATCCTGATTCGCGTGTTTTCTCTCGAGAAGGGTGAGGCTCTCGTTGTGCTTGACGCCCGCGACGGCCGCCGGCTCTCCTCCCATCCGCTCGCGGCGCTTCGTGGATTGCACTACTTTGCGGAACGGACGCTCGTGTCCACGCGCTCCCGGTTCGCCACGGTCCAGAATTCCCGCGTCTTGGTCTTTGCCCTGGATCGACCCGACGACGGCCCCCCTGTCTCTTTCCCGCACGAATCGGACCTTGCCGCGATCTCCCTGATGGACGAGGGTTCCCGGCTGGTCACACTCGACCAGAGCGGCGTGGTCCGGGAGTGGGATGCGACTCCGCCGCCCCGGCTCAAGCAGGTGCTCGGGTCCATGTACGCCAGTCGCGACGGGACCCGTCGTTTCTCTCATACGAGTTACACCGTGACCGAGGGGAAGGCCTGGATTCAGGATGATGCGGGGCGTGACGTTGGTGGTCCGCTGCCCACGATGCCAATCGGGCACGCTCATGGGCCCGCCGCCTCGGCCGATGGCATGATCCGGGCGATCGCCTGGCACCCGGACTCGGGTGAGGGCCTGGCCATCGCCTGGGATCTCGCGGCCGGTCGAGAACGCTGCCGGGTCCCGCTTGGGCCGGGCAGCTGGGAAGACATCGCTGTGTCGCCCGATGGCGCGCGTGCCGCCGTCCTTGGCACCCCCCCCGAGCTGGCTGGCAAGCCGCACATTCCTCAGTGGGTCAAGATCATCGACTTGAAGACTGGCGCTGTCGTCTATTCGACCAGGGAACTGCCGGGATCGCCTCACTTCGGAGGCGTCGCCTTCAGCCACGACAGCAAGCACCTGGTGATGACCTGCGGGAGCAGCGAGGCAAGCGACGACTGGGCTGTCGTCTGGTATGATGCCTGGAACCTGAACCCAACCGCCCATCTGCCCATCGGCTCGCGTGCCAATGTCGGCGGCCTGTCTCCGGAGGGCCAGCTCATTGCTCTCCGCGAGCACCGGCTGCCAGGGTATCAGGTGAGCCAGCGGGGCTGGGATACGGTCCGGGTTTTCCCTGTGCCCCCGATCCTCCGCGGCGAGACTCCCGCGCTGCTCTATGAAATCAGGGGATCGGCCAGGGAGTTCGATTTCATGGAGTTCAGCCCCGATGGACAACGCCTGCTGGCGGGGGAAGGCCGGTTGCGTCTCTGGGACAGTGTGAGTGGCGCGGAACTCCTGTCAATCAGTGATCGTGGCCAGTCCGGCTCGTCCATGACTCGCCATTGCTTCAGCCTCGATGGTCGCAGGATCTGGGGCGAGCTCGATGAGAACAACCGCCTCCTGGTCTGGGATGCGAGGCCGCTGGACGACAAGGTCACCGCGCCATGAGCGACGTCACGCGACTGTTGGAGGCGGCGAACCAGGGCGACCGCCAGGCTGCGGCCGAGGTCTTGCCCCTGGTCTACGATGAGCTTCGAAAGCTCGCCGCGGCCCGGCTGGCGCGGGAGAAGCCAGGCCAGACTCTCGACGCCACGTCGCTCGTGCACGAGGCCTTTCTTCGGCTCGTGGGCGGGCAGGCGTTCGAGGGCCATCGGCACTTCTTCGCGGCCGCGGCCGAGGCGATCCGGCGCATCCTCGTCGAACAGGCCCGGCGCCGTCAGGCCCTCAAGCGCGGGGGTGCCAGGGAGCGCGAGGACGTCGACCTCGACCACCTCGCCGCCCCGGCCCCCGACGATGAGCTGCTGGCACTCCACGAGGCACTCGACCGCCTGGCACGGGCACACCCGGAGAAGGCCGAACTGGTCAAGCTGCGCTACTTCGCCGGCCTGACCGCCGACCAGGCGGCAACCGCAATGTGCGTTTCTCCGAGCACGGCCGACCGCCAGTGGGCGTACGCCCGGGCCTGGCTCCGCCGCACCATGTCTGCCCACGGCGACGAGGCATGACAGGTTGAGACTTCCCGGAGACGTCGTCCACCTCGTGGCTCCTGCGAGCGGCACGCACCGGGGTAAGGGGTCGCTGCGCCGGCGGCGTGGAGCGGTCGCGGCGTCCTCCAGGCGCTCGACGGAGCATGCCCGTCCCTGTGCTTGCGGGTCCTCCACCACCAGGGTCTTGTCCGCGGCAGCGCCGTTGAGCTCCTGGTCAGCGGAGACCAGAGTCACCAGCCCCAGACCGGCATTCCGCCGCGGTTGATCTGCTGGCGAAGCCGGGCGCCTTTGGCTACGGCGGGCTCGATCTGAACACGCTGCTGCCGCCGAACACTGGCTGGCTCTTGACCTCGGCGACGGACATCAACGACGCCGGGCAGATTGCGGGCTACGGGATCTCGCCCGCTGGAGTTTACACCGAGTACGAGCTGACCCCCAACAACGTCCCGGAGCCGAGCGCACTGGCCGTCTTCGCTCTGGCCGGGTTCGGACTCGCGGCGCGCCAGTTCGCCCGGCGCAGGCGACGAGGAAAACGCGAAAGATTTGTCGTTTGTTGATCCGTTGTGGCAGGCACTCTGGTGGGACGTCGACGCCCTCAGGAGGCGAGCCGGGTGACAGAGCCCGTGAAGCGCTCATCCGGCAGGAGCCGGACATGAAGCCCTGCCTCATTCCAGTCATTTTCACCAGTCGCCTGTTCAACTGTGCATCCACCCCGCGACCACACCACGGTTGCAGGCCCCAGTCCGCATCACCGTTACAGAGCTTCGCTGAGCAGGATCCAGACCGCGGCGACCCATGCGATCAGTTCAGCCTTGCACTCCCGTCGCAATATCCCTGCCGCCCGGCCTTCGCTCGGGTTCTGTGCGCGCCGCCAGGCCCCTCGCTGCCTGCTGTCTGCGATCGATTTAGAGCGGTTTTCACCTGGATCGCAGACTGAGACCGGGGGGCAGACATTCCTGCCTGCCGGATCAGGCCTGCCCTGGCAGACAGGAATGTCTGCCCCCCTTTCCAAAACTCAGAAGCTGCCTGCGACCGTCAGAAAACCGCCCTAATCCCCTCCGTTGGGATTCGGGGCGATCGGCCCGGCCGGCACGGGCGACTCAAAATCGACACCCAGCAACAGGGCGACATCGAGCAACTTCACCCGCTCGTTTGCGTCCGACCATCCAAGAGTCCGGCCCGCGGGCAAGAGCCAGACCCATTCAGGGTGAGGCACCGGCAAGCGCGTTCCATCTGCCAGCATCAAGCTGAATGGCCGGAACGGCTGCGCACGAACGGCTTCACGAAGGCTCTCTGTTCTCATTTTCCGCCAACATTCCGTCTGTGACCCATTCCTCGACGACGCGACGCACCTTCGCCGCCGTGCTGACGCCTTCGTTCCATCTCATCACCCGGCCATGTTGTCACCCGCGCCCGATCGGGTCAATCCTCCATGATCAGGGTAAGCAACAGCACCATGATCGCTCGACTTCGCGGATCCGTCCAGACGCGTCGTGGGATCGTCTCGGTTGATCGCCTGCCCGCCGAGACATGAGGGGCCGCCCAGGTTTCAAGACATTTCGGCCACTCATGTCCTGCGATGCCGGAAAGCGGGTGGACCTATCCGATCCTGTGCAGGAATATCGGAGATTGCTCACCCTCAGGCAGCCAGGGTGTCCGGTGAATCATGACGAACTAAGAATTCAGCGGCCGGCTCGTTATCCTGAAGGGGGGGCGCGTTGTGCACGCGCCGCGGGGTCAGTCTGGAAAACCAACCGACGGAAGCGAGCCAGCGATGAGAACAACGACGATCCTTGCCTTGCTGGGCGGCGCGGGAGTTCTCATTCTGCTGGCCGGGATGGTAGGGGCCGGCGGCTGGCTGGAAGCGCAGCCTCGGTTGTCGCGCGCGCAATGCGACAGGCTTTCCCAGCAGGGGAATCACAAGGAAGCCTATGAGGGTTACCGGGTCCTCGCCCTCGATCCGAAAGACGAGCCTGCGCTCGTGGGGCGCGACCTGACGCTGGCGATCACCTGCCTTCAGACCCTGGGGCGAGTCGATGAGATCGACGCCTTCCGCGAGGCGGTGATCGCGGTGCACAGGGACAACTGGCGGCTGCTCCAGGCCGCGGCCGAATCGTATCTGGGCGGCCCGCTGCATTACGGGTTCGTCGTCGCCGGCACGTTTCATCGCGGCAATCTCCAGGGTGGCGGCCGGTTCGTGAACGCGGCCCAGCGCGATCGCGTGCGGGCGCTTCAGCTTCTGCTCCAGGGGCTCGATCGGGCGCGGGCCGACGCTGACCGGCAGGCCGCGGGACGCTACCTGTTCGCGCTCACCGGGGCCGTGCTGGCCGACCGCGAGAACGGCGAGGCGTGGCGATTGCAGACGCTCACGCCCCTGGAGAACTTGCCCGATTTCGACGAGGCCGAGGAATCGTTCTGGGGCGGCGCAGGCCGGCGCACCCGTGCAGGCGGATGGCACGCCGGTCTATTACCGCGCTCCCCGCGACTGGGCGGCTGCGCGGAATGACGGCGAGCGCTGGCGGTGGGCGCTGGCCCAGGCCGTCGAGCTCAATCCGGGCCTGCTGAACGACACGAGGCTCCAGCAAGCGAGTTTCTGGCAGGGCCAGTTCGGCACGCAGACGCTGGCGAACGCGATGTCTTACGGGCCCATGGAAGACAACCGGGCGGCTCTGGCCGGTCCGCGCGCGCTCTCCACGCTCAAGGATGATGAAACGATGGCCCGGCTTGCGACGGGCGTGAAGCGGTTCACGCTGCCCGATGAGTTCAACCCGATCAAGCTCTACCAGGCCATTGCCGACGACCCCCGCACGGGCCATGGCGACGAGGCGCTCGTGCAGCTTGCGGCGATCTGCGAGAACCGCCGCCAGCTCGACCGCGCGGCGGATTACCTGAAGCAGAGCAAGCAGCGGTATGGCGACGAGGGAGGCGGCAAGGGCCAGCACCTGGCGCAGATCCTCGGCGCCTGGGGCGAGTTCGATGGTGGCACGGTCCAGCCGGCCGGCCAGGGAGCCACGGCAAGCTTCCGCTTTCGCAACGGCAAGAGTGTCGCGTTCGAGGCCCACGAGGTGCTCGTCAACAGGCTCTTGAAGGCCGTGAAGGATTATCTCGATTCCGGTCCGCCCCAGATCAACTGGCAGCAAATCGACGTCAATGACATCGGCACGCGGCTGATCACCCTCGACCAGAAGCAATACCTGGGCCGGTCCGTGGCGCTGGGACCTGGAACTGGACCCGCCCGCGGGGCATTTCGACCGGCGGATCACCGTGAGCACGCCCTTGCAGAAGGCCGGCGTGTACCTGCTGACGGCGCGCATGGCCGGCGGGAACACCAGCCACATCATCGTCTGGCTCGACGACACAGTGATCCTCAAGAAGCCAACGGCCACAGGCATCTATTACTTCATCGCCGATTCCCGGACCGGTGAGCCGGTCGCCGGGGCCGACATCGAGCTGTTTGACTGGCGGATGGTCCAGGTGCCGGGCAAGAACCAGTACCGTGTCGACACCAGCGGCGCGGTCTTGCGCTCGGACACGATGGGCCAGGTTCAGGTTCCCAGGCGTGTGCCCGCCGGCGGCGAGCAATGGAGCCAGTCGCTGTGCATCGCACGCACGCGCAACGGCCGGTTCGCGCACCTCGGCTTCAGCCCGGCCTGGGGTTCCATGCATCAGCCGTCCGAGTTCAACGAGACGAAGGTCTACACGATCACCGACCGCCCGGTTTACCGGCCCGGACAGCCAGTGAAGTTCAAGTGCTGGGTGGCAAGGGCTCGCTACGAGCACGGCGCTGCCGAGGACTTCGCGCACCGGACGTTCCCCGTGGAGATCCACAATCCAAAGGGTGAAAAGCTGCTCAGCAAGACGTTCCAGACCGACGCGTTTGGCGGCTTCGATGGATCGTTCGAGCTGGCCTCCGATGCCGCCCTCGGCGTGTACCAGCTTCTCCTACCGAACCTTGGCGGGGGCACGTTCCGGGTCGAGGAGTACAAGAAGCCCGAGTTTGAGGTGAAGGTCGACGCGCCCGGTGCGCCGGTGACGCTCGGTGAGAAGGTGGTGGCGACCATCAAGGCGAACTACTATTTCGGTGCGCCGGTGGCCGAAGCGAAGGTGAGGTACAAGGTCACGCGCGTGGCGGCCGACGAGTTCTGGTATCCGCCCGCGCGCTGGGACTGGCTCTTCGGTCCGGGTTACTGGTGGTTCGCCGTCGATGCGCCGTGGTATCCCGGCTGGTCGCGGTGGGGCATTGCCCGGCCCAGGCCCTGGTGGATGTGGTCCGGGCCGCAAGGTCCGCCAGAGGTCATCGCCCAGGCCGAAGTGCCCATTCGCCCTGACGGCACGTTTCCGATCGAGATCGACACGGCGCCGGCGCAGCGGAACCATCCCGACCAGGACCAGCGTTACGAAATCATGGCCGAGGTGACCGACCGGTCGCGGCGAACGATCGTCGGCACGGGGACCGTGCTCGTCGCGCGCCAGCCCTTCAAGGTGCACACGTGGCTGGATCGCGGCCATTACCGCACGGGCGAGACGATTGAGGCCAGCGTCGCGGCAGAGACGCTCGACCACAAGCCGGTGGCTGGCAAGGGGACGCTCGCCTTGCTCCAGGTTCGTTATGACGCCACCGGCAAGCCAGTCGAGACACCCGTGGAGCGCTGGGACCTGGCACTCGATGCGAATGGGCGAGCCAACCAGACCATCAAGGCCTCTGCACCGGGGCAGTACCGCATCTCGGCCACGATCGATGACAGCCAGGGGCACCGCATCGAGGGGGGCTACCTGTTCACGATCCGAGGCGAGGGCTTCGACGACGCTTCGTTCCGCTATGGCGATCTGGAGATCATCCCGGACCGCAAGGAATACCGTCCCGGCGACACGCTGCGCCTTCTGATCCACACGAACCAGGTGAACTCGACGGTACTGCTCTTCGTGCGTCCCGCCGGCGGCGTCTATGCGCCCCCGCGGATTGTTCATCTCCGCGGCAAGAGTACGGTCGAGGAGATCGGCATCGTGGCGGGCGACATGCCGAACATCTTCATCGAGGCGCTCACGGTTTCCCGCGGCAGGGTCCATACCGAGGCCCGGCAGATTGTCGTGCCGCCCGAATCGCGGGTAGTCAATGTTGCCGTGGAGCCTTCCGCCACCACGTACAAGCCGGGCCAGAAAGCGCGCGTGCGGGTGAAGCTGACGGGCTCCGACGGCAAGCCATTCGTGGGATCGACCGCGCTCACGGTCTACGACAAGTCCGTGGAGGCGATCGCCGGCGGCTCGAACGTGGGCGACATCAAGAGCTTCTTCTGGAGCTGGCGGCGGAGCCATCACCCGTACGCGGAGTCGAGTCTGGACCGCCGGATGGAGAACGTGATTCGCCAGAATGAGATCGCCATGCAGGTGCTGGGGGTCCCCGATCAGGATAGCACTTACGACGTGGCTGCCCTGGGCGACCAGGCGGCCGCGCGCGACATGGGACGCATGGCGGGCCTGGGCGGCATGGGGGGCGGCATGAATCTTGGAAGGCGCGCTCGGATGTTTGCGGCCGCTGCCCCGGCCGGTTATGAGAAATCAAAGAGCGCGAGTCCCCAGTGGAGGGGGGAGGCTGATCGGCTCCCGGCGGGCGCGGTCATCTCCTCGGACAGCTTCGAAGGGGACGCCGCGCCCGCGCCCGCCCCCGTTCAGCCCGTCGTGCGCACGAACTTCGCCGACACCGCTTTCTGGGCACCCGCGCTTGTCTCCACGGCCGACGGCACGGCCGAGGTCGAATTCACCATCCCCGAAAGTCTTACCACCTGGAAGGTCAAGGCCTGGACGCTGGGCAAGGGCACGCGCGTGGGCCAGGGTGATGCGGAGGTCATCACCACCAAGAACTTGCTGGTCCGTCTTCAGGCGCCGCGGTTCTTCGTCCAGAAGGATGAGGTCGTCCTGTCGGCGAACGTGCACAACAAGCTGAAGTCGAGGAAGACCGTGCAGGTGGTGCTCGGGTGCGAGGGGAGCGTGCTCGAGATGCTCGACGTGCCGGCGCGAAGCGTGGAGATCGCCGCCGGCGGCGAGCAGCGGGTCGACTGGCGGGTGAAGGTCCTGCACGAGGGGCAAGCGATCGTCGTCATGAAGGCGCTCACGGATGAAGAGTCGGACGCCGCGCAGATGTCCTTCCCCGCCAAGGTGCACGGCATGCTCAAGACCGAGGCCGTCGCCGGTTCACTGGCGCCGACCGTGAAAGGGCCGAGGTCGCGGTGCGCGTGCCCGCGGAACGCAGGCCCGAGCAGTCGCGGCTCGAGGTGCGCTACTCGCCCACGCTCGCCGGCGCCATGGTGGATGCCCTGCCCTACCTGGCCGACTATCCGTATGGCTGCACCGAACAAACGCTGAACCGCTTCCTGCCGACGGTCATCGCCCAGCGGCTGCTCATCAAGCTGGGCGTCGAGCTGGAGGCCATTCGCGACAAGCGGGTGAACCTCAACGCCCAGGAGCTGGGCGACCCGAAGCTCCGGGCCGGGCGCTGGCAGGGTTATCCGCACAACCCGGTCTTCGACCGCGCCGAGGTGGCGCGCATGGCCTCCGCCGGGATCAGCCGGCTCGCCGACATGCAGCTTGCCGACGGCGGCTGGGGCTGGTTCTCCGGCTTCGGCGAGCATACCTCACCGCACACCACGGCGCAGGTTGTGCACGGCCTGCAACTCGCCCGTCAGAATGACCTGGCCTTGCCTCCGGAGATGCTCGACCGCGGCATGAACTGGCTGTCCGGCCACCAGAACCGGCAGGTGCGGCTCCTGCAAAACGCCATCAGCGACGTCAAGCCGCACAAGAAACAGGCCGACGATACCGACGCCCTGGTTTTCCTGACCCTGGTCGAGGGAGGCGTGCGGAACGACGCCATGCTCGGCTTCCTCGACCGCGATCGCGCGCACCTCTCCGTCTACTCCAAGGCACTTTTCGGACTGGCGCTCGAACGGCTGGGGGAAAAGGAGAAGCTGGCCATGGTGCTCAGGAACATCGGTCAGTATGTCGTGCAGGACGACGAGAACCAGACGGCTTACCTCAAGCTTCCCAGCGAAGGCTACTGGTGGTTCTGGTACGGCAGCGAGATCGAGACTCACGCCTTCTACCTGAAGCTGCTGGCGCGCACGGACCCGAAAGGCGAGCTGGCCGCGCGGCTGGTGAAGTACGTGCTGAATCATCGCGGTCACGGCTGCTACTGGAGCTCCACCCGCGACACCGCGTACTGCATCGAGGCGCTGGCGGATTACCTGCAAGCCAGCGGCGAGGACCGGCCGGACATGACGGTGACGGTCGCGGTCGACGGCCAGATCCGCAAGCAGGTGAGGATCACTCCGGCGGACCTGTTCCATTTCGACAACGCCTTCGTGCTGGAAGGTGCGCAGCTTGCGGCCGGGCCGCACACGATCACCTTCAGCCGCCAGGGTCAGGGGCCGCTCTATTTCAATGCCTACCTGACCAACTTCACGCTCGAGGACCCGATCACCCGCGCGGGCCTGGAGATCAAGGTGGCTCGCAAGGTGTATCGCCTGGTGAGCGAGGACAAGGCGGTGAACGTGGCCGGCGGCCGCGGCCAGGCCGTCGCTCAGCGAACCGAGCACTTCCGGCGCGAGCTCCTGGCGGACGGAGCCACGCTCAAGAGCGGCGAGCTTGTCGAGATCGAGCTGGAGATCGACAGCAAGAACGACTACGAGTACCTCGTCTTCGAGGATCACAAGGCGGCCGGATTCGAGCCGGTCGAGGTGCAGAGCGGCTACAATGGCAACGACCTGGGCGCGTACGTCGAGTTCCGCGACGACCGCGTGGCCTTCTTCGCCAGCAGCCTGGCGCGGGGCAAGCACAGCGTGGCCTACCGCCTCCGCGCGGAGATTCCCGGCAAGTTCCATGCGCTGCCGGCCCGCGCCGAGGCGATGTATGCCCCAGAGCTGAAGGCCAACTCCGACGAGGTCCAGCTCCAGATCGTGGATTGACCGGCCGTTGCCGGAAGCCTGGCTCGTGCGTCAATCGCACCGGGAGACGTTCGTGTTGTCCACCGTCCAGCTCACGCCCTGCACGATCAGCCGGCCCAGGTTCGGATTGCGCAGTGGATCGTCCTTGTCCGGACCGAAGTCGCGATGGCCGAGCACCAGGTGGAACACGCGGCCCTTACCGAAGGTCCGCGTCCAGGCCACTGGCCAGGCGGTGCCGTCGTATTCCACCGTGGCCAGGGGTGCAACGCCGGCAGCCATCTGGATGTTGTAGTACAGCTCGTCATGCAGCGGAAAATCGTCCAGCCCGTGGGTGATCGGGCTGTCCCTGTCCACGATCTTCACGACGTACGATCCCTTGCGGACCTTGCCATCTGGCATGCCGATGTGCGAGAAGATGCCGCCGAGCATCTCCTTGAACTCGGGCGGCCAGTCCGGTGCGGCGTTGTCCGCGGCGTGGATCGAGACGTAGCCTCCGCCGGAGCGGACGAATTCCAGGAGCGCCTGCTGCTGAGCCTTCGAGTACTTGAACTCGGGGTCGCGACGGTCGGCGCTGGCGATGATGACGGCGTACTTGCGGAGAGCGGGTGTCTCCAGGATGGCGGCATCCTCGCCCAGCGTGACCTCGAAGCGACCGGTGTTCTCCAGCAGCCCGGCAAGGTAGAATGCCTGGTCGCGATAGCCGTGATGCTGTCGCTGGCCGCCGGAAAGCAGGAACACCCGGGCGCCGCCTGGCGCTTTCTTCTGAGCCCACCCGGTTGTGGCCGTTCCGCCCAGGAGAACCAGGCTCAAACACGCGATCGAAATTCGATTCACAACCGGCTCCCTTGGCACGCAGAGGTATGGACTGACCCTGGACCCTGACGGACTGGCCCCGGCAAGGCTGCTGCGATTACTCGCTTCTGGCTGTAAGGTATTCGCAGGGCGCCCTGTCCGCAAGCGGGCAAGTCATTCGCGGAAATGCAATGGAGGACCTCACGCAATGAACACGATGATTGGTATTCGGCACCGCGCGATCGGTATTCTGGCGGGCGCGGCCGCGCTACGCGCTGCTCGCGGGTGCGGATGAACCCACCCGGGCCGTCGACGCGGGCGGGGTCACCTTCCAGGTACCCGAGTCCTGGAAGACGGTTCCCACGAACTCTTCGTTTCGCAAGGCCCAGCTCAAGGCGGAGCCGGTTGCCGGCGACGACTACCCGGCGCTGCTGGTGGTGTACGCGTTCCCAGGCGGCGCGGGCTCGATGGAGGCCAACCTGAAGCGCTGGCAAGGACAGTTCAAGGACGCGGAGGGCAACCCTCCGCGGATCGACAGCAAGACCGTCAAGGGCAAGAATACCGAGGTGACGCGCGTGGAGACCGCCGGCCATTACAAGCCCGGCGCGATCCCCGGCATGCCGGCCGAGCCCGAACGCGACCATGCGCGGATGCTGGTGGCCGTCGTCACCACCGACCGGGTCGCTTATTATTTGAAGATGGTCGGACCGGACAAGACCATGACGGCACTGAAGCCGGCGTTCGACGCACTTATTGCCACACTGGAAGTCAAGGAATGACG
The DNA here is from genome assembly GCA_963833985.1 of uncultured Planctomycetaceae bacterium. Lineage (GTDB taxonomy): Bacteria > Planctomycetota > Planctomycetia > Isosphaerales > Isosphaeraceae > Aquisphaera. The sequence goes on along the minus strand of CAWIAD010000001.1, from coordinate 368,322 downwards.
TCGTTCCGGGCCTGATCGGATTGACCTTCATGACGAGCAGCAAGACATGACTTCCATCATGATCGTCTGCGCCCGTTGCACGCTGGCCAACCTGGAATCGGAGCGGTTCTGTGCCGCTTGCGGCTTGCCCCTCGGCGGCGTGCAGGCCGACGCCGGCGCCGGGGCCGAGGCTCTGGGGCCCTACGAGGCTCCGGAGCCGGCCGATCCCGATGTCGCGCGGCTGATCCGTGATTTTGTCGCCCGCTCCGGCTTCGACGTGGACACCTCTCATCATGGTTGGCGGGTCACGGTCCCCGCTCGTCTGGACCGCAAGCAGGCCGTGTACATCGGCCCGGCGGGAACCGACTCGGAAGGCCGGGCCTTGCTTTCGCTGGTGTCCATCTCTGCGCCGGCGAACGACCGCGACTGCCGGCTCTTGCTGAAGCTCAACGTCCGGATGACCGACGGCCATTTCGCGATCCGCGTGCTGCGCGGCGAGGAGTATTTCGTGGTCGTCGAGAACCTCGCCGTGGAATCGGCCGCTTCCGCCGACGCCCAGAGCATGATCCGCCGCATCGCGGACCTCGCCGATGGGCTGGAAGACCGGATCTCGCGCGGCAGAGACCTCTACTGAGAGCGCAGATCCTCGGCCCGGTATATCGCGATCGTCGTGTCGTCCGTCATCCGGACCGGCTCGATCGCATTGAGGGCCTGGAAGAAGCCGGGCGGTCCCCAGGGCCCCCACTGGAGCGACGCGGAGACCGCGACGTAGCGGGTGGACACGCTCTGCACAGGCGGCAACGTGGCGGCCTGCGCCACTGCGTTCACGGTATGAACCGCTCCCCGGACGCCGTAGAACGCGGGGTCGCTGTCACCGAAGTAGTAGAAGGTCACATCGCAATATTGCGGCTCTGCCTGCTGAAGCCGCACCAGCGCCTTGAGGCCCTGGCCCCAGTCCAGGTTGGAATCGGCCAGGATGCGCCGGCCTCCCAGCGGACCGCCGGCCAGGGCGTGAAAATAGACTAGCTCGTGGGGATGGACCGAGGCGACGGCAATCCCCTGCCCCGCCAGCCCGAGGCCGGCCACCCATGCCGGCCACCCATGCCAGCGGCCTTTCCTTCCCGGCACTGCTTCGGCGAGCCGGGAGACCCACACGATTGCCAGGGGCGCCAGGGGCAGCAGATAGCGAATACCATAATTGCGCGTGGATCCTGCTGCCGTGACGGCCAGAAAGAGGGCGATCACGCCCAGCAGGAACCCGTCGCCTGGCTGGCCCTTACCCCACTGGCGTCTGGAGATCTCGGACCGTGCCGCGACCAGCAGCCAGAACGACAGGGGAACCTTCACCGCCAGGGCGACGAAGTAGTAATACCACCAGCCCGTCATGCGCCGTTGCCCCAGCAGATAGCTGGCCCCGCCCGACCTCTGGTGGTGCATCTGGGTGGCCAGGCCTACCCAGTCTTGCGGCAGAGGCGTTTCGTAAAGCCGGCCCATCCATGTGACAAGCGGGCCGCTGAACCGGGCGCTCAGCGTGGGGTGTTCGCCGGCTCGCTGGCTGAGCGGAAGCATCGCAAAGCCGGGGACCGCGAAGTTGACCAGCAGCAGCACCAGCACGTAGGCCGTCATTCCCTGGGCCACGCGGCGGGCCGTCTGCAAGAAGCGCTTCGGTACCTCCCGGCGCAGGCGGTCGACCCACCAGAGGAGGGCGAGGATTGGCGGGTACAGCACGGTGGTGTACTTGCAGGAGAAACTCAGGCCGGCCACGCAGGCCGAGGCCCAGAACCAGCGAACGCGGCCAGTCTCGAGGAAGAGCCAGAACAGGAAGAGCATTCCCGTACTGCACGCCACCAGTGGCATCTCCATGGTGACGAGCGCGCCATGGGCCAGCAAGTTTGGGGACAGCACGAACAGCCAGGCGGCCAGCGCCATGGCGCGCGGACCGTACAGCCGCCGGCTCCAGCCGGCGCAGAGGACGAGTGCGGCCACCCAGATCCACAGTCCGCCCAGCCGCGCCAGCGGCAGCAGCTCGGCCTGCCGGCGGATCGGATCATCGATGAGCCCGCCGCGGTCGGTCCGGTCCAGCACCCAGAACACGGGCGCCTGCTGAAGCTTCCAGAAGGTGAGCGGCGAGCCCATGCGGGTGATCTGGAACTGCTCTCCGGTGCGCCACCAGCGGGCTGCAACGGCCAGATATGCGACCTCGTCGTAGGTCGCGGAGCTGGATCGAATGGAATCCCGCAGCAGGATCAGCCCCACCAGGGCCGCGGCGACCACGGCGATGATCCAGACCGGCGAGTTTTCCCTGAGCATCGCGGGCCCCGGACCTGATGGCGTCATGAAGTGCTCATGTGGCCTGCGCTTGCTGGCTCTGCTTGACGTCCTGCGCCAGCCGCGCGATCTTGTAAGCGTCGTGGATGGTGGGCGCCAGGGATTGCCCCTTGTTCACCAGCCGGTAGAACTGATCGTTGAGCACGTCCCCGATGGTGGGCTCGAGCGGCAGGCGCTCCTCGTGGGCGCCAGTACCATCCCACCACTGGATCCGCTCCGGCATCTCCAGCCAGGCCGCACCGCGCTCGGCGTAGATCTGGAAACCGGAGGGGGGCAGGAACCGCGTGGCCTCTCCCCAGCGCGACTGGTAATAGCGACCGAAGGCGATGTGAGCCGTGGCCCCGCCGGGAAACGTCGCCATGAAGCTCTCGAAGTCGGACTCGGCCTGCGCCGGCCTCGGCGGGCAAGACCGTGCTGCGCGTGCCCCGGATCAAGACCGGCAGCGCCTGCATGAGGAACGTGCACCAGTCGATGAGGAAGCTTCCCGGGTCGACGAGCAAGGGTGCCGGAGCGATCTGCGTGGCCGGTCCGGGGACCGCGTAGCGGTCAAACCCGAAGAGCCGCGCGTGGCCGAGAACCAGCCGCGCAGGCCCCAGCGTGGTCGCCAGCAGCTCCCTGAGCCGCAGCGTGGCCGGATAGCACCGTCGCGCGAACTCGGGCATGAAGGCGATCCGCGAGGCGTCCACGCGCTCGATGAGCTCTTCCAGCTCCGGGAGGTTGCCCGCCAGGGGTAACCCGCAGTAAACGGCCTTCCCCGCGGCGCAGGCCAGGTGCGCGGGGTGCAAGCCGAACCACTGCGGCGACAGCAGGTAAATGACGTCCACGTCCGGCCGTTCCACCAGCGCGGCCAGACCCTCGCACGCCGCGCAGCCAATCTGTGCGGCCTCGATTTCAGCCCTGCGGAAGACCTGGTCATACACCGCCGTGATTCGGAACCGGTCCTGCATCCGCGCCAGCGAGGGCTTGTGCCGGGTTTCCCAGAGCCGCCCCAGGCCAATGATCCCCGCCCGCAGCCGCACTTGCTTCGCCTCGCCCAACGTCGCCTCCTCGCGGTCGTCTTCCCACCCCCGGCGCAGCGGACCCGCGCGGCCTTCTCCAGACCTCAAGAGGTTATCAGCTTGCCTGAAACTCAGCTACCCGGAACAAGACCGCAGCAGGCGGCCAGTCCGGGCGTTAAGATGTTGCGGATTACCTGGTGAATTCCTTGACGAGATGAGGTTCATGCGTGCCGTCATTCAGCGCGTTTCCCGGGCGTCCGTCGAGGTCGGCGGGGCGATCGTGGGGCAGATTGGCCCGGGCTGGCTGGTGCTCCTGGGCGTCGCCCGCGAGGACGAGGACCAGGACGCCGTCTGGATGGCTGACAAGCTGCTGAACCTGCGGGCTTTCGAGGACGAACAGGGGAAGATGAACCGTAGCGTGCTCGACGTTCGAGGCGGCATCCTGGTGATCAGCCAGTTCACCCTGCTGGGCGATTGCCGGTCCGGGCGCAGGCCCAGCTTCACGGCGGCCGCCGAGCCCGCACGCGCCGAAGCTCTGTACAATCGCTTCACGACCCTGCTTGCGGCCTCGGGGCTGGAGATCGCCACGGGCGTCTTCCGTGCGATGATGAAGGTCGCACTCGTCAACGACGGCCCCGTGACGTTCGTCATTGATCGCCGCAAGCCGGACCGCGGCCCGCTGTCCTGATTGCGTTTCCCTCGGAAGGTTGTCCTTCGAAAACGAAAGCTCTCCAGCGATTCGAGGCGACTCATGAACACCCAACTGGCGCAGGAACGCTTCGTATTGGGGCTCGACGTCGGCACCCAGAGCCTTCGCGCGGCACTCTTTGACCTTCAGGGGAGATCGGCGGCTTTCGGCGTCGCGCCGATTGAAACCACGTATCCCCGTCCCACCTGGGCGGAACAGGACCCCGCCGGGTGGTGGAGCGCCGCGCGGACCGCGGTGGCGCAGGCGCTCAGCCAGGCAGGCGCCGCGCCCGAGCAGGTGATCGCCATCGGGCTGGACTGCACGGCCTGCACCGTGCTGGCCTGCGACCTGGAGGGGAATGCGCTCCGGCCCGCCCTGCTCTGGATGGACCAGCGCCCTACCGCGAGGCCGAGACGATCAGCCAGACCGGCCACCCCGTACTGCGCTACGTCTCCGGTCGCGTCTCGCCGGAATGGATGCTCCCCAAGGCGCTCTGGATCAAGAATCACGAGCCCGAGACGTACCAGCGCGCGGACCGCATCGTGGAATGCACCGACTGGATGATGTACCGCCTGACGGGCCAGTGGACGCTCTCGCTGAACCACGTTGCGGTGAAGTGGAACTACGCCCGGCCCGACGGCGGCTGGCCGCTGGCCCTGCTGACGTCGGTGGGGCTTGCCGAGCTTCCCTCGAAATGGCCCGAGCGAATCATCCCGCTGGGCAAGGGCGAGGCCCGGCTCGATGCCGCGGCTGCCCTGGATCTGGGCCTCATCGCCGGGACGCCGGTGGCCCAGGGCGGAATTGACGCGTACCTGGGAATGCTGGGCCTGGGGGCAACCAGCGATGGAGATGTCGCGGTGATCGTGGGCTCCAGCACCTGTCACCTGGCCCAGTCGCGCTCGGGTGTCTTCGGCTCCGGTGCGGCCGGCTGCTACCCGGACGCCACCGTCGAAGGACTGTACACCATCGAGGCCGGGCAGACCGCGACCGGTTCCATTCTTGACTGGTACCGCCGCCACTTCGCCGGCCGCGAACAGGCCGAAGCCCAGCGCCGCGGGGTGCACGTCTACCAGGTGCTCGACGAACAGGCCGCGGCGGTTCCCCCGGGTTCCGAGGGCCTGATCGTGCGCGATGACTGGCAGGGGAACCGGTCGCCGTACAAGAACCCCCAGGCGCGTGGCGCCATCGTCGGCCTCTCCCTGGCGCACGGTCCGGGGCACGTCTTTCGTGCCCTGTACGAGGCCACGGCCTGCGGCACGCGGCACATCCTGGCTGACGCGGCCGCACACGGCCTGGCCGTCGAGCGGATCTTCGTGGGCGGGGGTGGCGCACGGTCGCCGCTCTGGCTCCAGATCCATGCCGACCTCCTGAAGCGGCCGGTGCACCTGACCCGTGAGACCGAGTCGTGCGCGCTGGGGTCGGCCATGGCAGCCTCCGTGGCAGCCGGCGTCTACCGCGACTTCGACGAAGCCGCGACCGCCATGGTCGCCATCGAGAAGACCGTCGAGCCGAACGCGGCCAACGCCTCGGTCTACGACGACGTGTTCGGCCGGTACGTGGACCTCTACAGGAAGCTGAACTCAGCCTGACCCTGGACTGAGTCGATTTCCTGGTCTTGATGGAGGGACCATCGTCCGTCGCGGCGTCCGAGACCGACCTCGAAGAGGGAGTTCGAGGATCGCGGCACCGAGGTATTGCTAAATTCCTTTTCGACTATATAGTTTCTCACGTGCATTGCGTCGCCACTGAATCGAGAAGCGGCGGACCGTCAATCGCCCGGCGATGGGCGCCGGTTTCTACCACACCCGCATCTGAAGGAGCAGCACATGATTCGCAGTTGGCCAGGTCATCTCCTGCCCCGTAGCTCGACGTACGCGGCCGTCGCCTTGCTCATCGGCGTCGCGGTCGGGGCGGCGTTCGGGCCGGCGTTCAGGCTGCCGGGTGCCACAGCCGACGACCATGTCGCGGCCCCCGCCGGGGCGAAGGCCCCCATCCGGGAAGTTCTGCACTGCCCGCTGGCATTCGCCGGGGTCCACCTTCTGAAGGACTTGCCCGAGCGGTCGCAGGTCGCCTACCACTACTGTAAGGAGGTCAACGGAGACCTGAACCAGTGCGTTCTCTACGACGGCACCGGGCCCGACGCGCGGCTGATCGGCGTCGAATACCTGGTGAGCGATGCCGTCTATCAGAAGATGCCGGCCGACGAGAAGGCCTACTGGCACGACCACAAGTACGAGGTCGACGGCGGCTACCTCAAGAGCCTGACCCAGAGCGGCGATGAGGAGAAACAAACCCTCGCCAGGGTCCGGACCCTCTGGGGCAAGGTCTACCACACCTGGGCATCGGGAACGGATTTTCCCCGTGGGCCGGCCAGGCTGTACTGGTCGGTGACGGGCGAGCAGCCGTATGTCCTCGCACGCGACGCCAAATTACCGCCTGAACTGGTGAATACCGTACGGCCCGGTGTTCAGTAGGCCCCGGCCCAAGCGGAACGATCGCCCACGCCCGAGGAGCGAGGGCCGTTACCTTGGCTCTCATGTCTCGGCCGGTCCCGAGGATGGAGGCTCTCCCGCGCTCGGGGATACGGGGCGCTCAGCATCGACCGGTGGGGACGAATGATGGGGCCGTCCACATTCCCCTCGGACCCGCACTCAGCACCAAGCGGCCCGGCACAGCAAGCCGAACCGTCAGGCCACCTTCCGACCCCGAATCCTGCGCGGGCGGAACGGATGCCACTCTGAACGTTTGATCACCACTTCCCCCCTACCCGTCCTCTTCCTGTTGAACTGTGGGATGGCCCCTTCCCTGTCCTTCCCCCGGCCTTTGGACTGTGGGTGCTCCCTTCGCCGGCCGTTCCACAATCGTAGGGTGAGTCCAGCGCAGCGACGACGCACCGGTTCAGGCTCTGGCTTCCACACCGGTGCGTCGTCGCTGCGCTGGACACACACGACCACTGACCCCGAACCACCTGGCCGAAGGACGCACTCGGACGATCAGACGGTGAGATGGACAACCTGTCTGCCGCTCGGGCCGGGTCGCAACCGGGCCGATGTGCCTTCTGAATCGGCTCTCGCCAACGGCGACGACGACGGGCCAGCGCCGACGGCTCGGGAACGGAACGGGGGTCCCACCCATCGAAAGACCGGCACTGTACGACGTGCCGTTCTCCCCTAGAATTCCAGGGGAGGCTCCGCGAGATGAAAATTGTTTGCCGACCCCTCTTCTTCCTTTTCCTCTGGCTCGTCGTCACGCCCGTATGGGGGTACGCTCAGGCAATCAGGCCGCCTGGCGTGGACGCACGGATTGATGAGGTGGTCGGCCGCCTTTCTCTGGAGGAAAAGCTCGGGCAGCTCGAGCAGCTTGGCGGCGACCCGAAGACGGGGCGCGTGCTCGGCGGGCAGGCGGATCTCATCCGCGGGGGGCGTATTGGCTCACTGCTGAATGTGCGTGGGGCGGAGAACGTCAACGAGGTACAGCGGATCGCACTCACGCAATCGCATGCGCGGATTCCGATACTCTTCGGCTTCGACGTCATCCACGGATACCGGACCATCTTCCCGGTCGCGCTGGGGGAGGCCAGTTCATGGGATCCGGCAGCCGTGGAAGCGTGCGCCCGGATCGCGGCCGCGGAGGCGCGGGCCGCGGGTGTTGGCTGGGTTTTCGCACCCATGGTGGGCGTGACCCGCGACCCGCGCTGGGGGCGGATCGTGGAGGGAGCCGGGGAAGACCCGTTCCTCGGGTCGGCCATGGCACGGGCCCGGGTGCGCGGGCTCCAGGGTGTGGACCTGCGAGCACCGGATGCGGCCGTCGACGCGGACCACGTCGTGGCCTGCGCCAAGCACTGGGTGGCTTACGGGGCCGTTCAGGCCGGTCGTGAGTACAACGCCGCGGATGTCTCCGAATGGACCCTGCGCACGAACGACTTCCCGCCGTTCCACGCGGCCGTCGAGGCGGGTGTCGGCACGTTCATGTCCGCGCTGAATACCATCAACGGCGTCCCGGCGACGGCCAATCCCTTCACGCTCGGCCGCGTGCTGCGCGGCGAGTGGAGGTTCGATGGGCTGGTGGTCAGCGACTACAACGCCGTCCCGCAGCTCGTCGCGCACGGGCTTGCCTGCGACGAGGCCGACGCGGCCCGCCGGGCGCTCCTGACCGGCATCGACATGGAGGAAGAAAGCCAGCTTTTCAACGAGCACGGTTCGCAGCTGGTGCGCGCGGGCAAGGTGCCGATGGAGCGCATCGATCAGGCGGTGCGCCGTGTGCTGAGGCTGAAGTGTGCGCTTGGGCTCTTCGAGCACCCTTATGCGGCTCCCGAACGCGAGCAGGCGGTTCTGCTGAGCCCCGCGCACCGGCAGGCGGCACGGGAGATGGCCGCCCGCTCGCTGGTGCTGCTCAAGAACGACCGGAACGTGTTGCCGCTGCGCAGAGACATGCGATGCATCGCCGTGCTCGGACCACTGGCCGACGATCGCGAGACGCCAATGGGCCACTGGCGGGGTGACGGTAGGGCCGACGACGTGGTCACGCTGCTCGCCGGGATCCGCGCCTGGGTGGCGCGCGGCATCCCTCCACGGAGGTGGTGCACGCCAGAGGGTGTGCCGTGGACGACGATGCCGTAGATGACATCGCCCACGCCGTGGAGCTGGCGCAGCGGGCCGACGTCGCAATCATCGCCGTGGGCGAATCTGCGCGGACCAGTGGGGAGGCGTCGTCGCGGACGTCGCTGGACCTGACGGGCCGCCAGCTCGAACTGGTTCAAAGGGTGCACGCCACGGGCACTCCGACGGTGGTGGTCCTGATCAATGGCCGGCCACTGACCATCGGCTGGATTGCCGAACACGTGCCGGCCATCCTCGAAGCCTGGTTCCCCGGCACCGAGGGCGGCCATGCGCTGGCTGACGTCCTCTTCGGCGACGTCAATCCCGGCGGCAAGCTGCCCATCACTTTCCCCCGGTCGGTTGGCCAGATCCCCATTTACTACAATCACCTCAATACGGGGCGTCCCGCGACGAAGGACCGCTACACGTCCCGGTACATCGATTCCCCGGTCTCGCCGCTGTTTCCGTTCGGGCATGGCCTCTCGTACACGCAGTTCCGTCTCGCCGGCCTGCGGCTCGATCGGCCGAGCATCCGGCGCGACGGCTCGCTCGGAGTTCAGGTCGACGTCCGGAACCTCGGCGAGCGGGCCGGTGACGAGGTCGTCCAGCTTTACATCCGGGACGTGGCGTCCAGCGTGGTCCGGCCCGTGAAGGAGCTGCGCGGGTTCCAGCGCGTCTCGCTCCGGCCCGGTGAGCAGCAGACCGTCCGCTTCACTCTCTCGCCGCGGGAACTTGGCTCCCATGACAGCCAGATGCACTTCGTTGTCGAACCGGGCCAGTTCCGCTTGTTCGCAGGCACCAGCTCCGATGGGGGCCTCGAGACCGGTTTCGAGGTGGTCGAGGAGCCGCGCCGCTGAGGGAATCTGCCTCAACGCGCTGCGACGTCGCCGGCCACGGGCATGGACTCCGGCAGCGCGGGAACTACGGCGCACCTGCGGTGAACGCCTCGGGCGCGATCAGCGCGCGGATGGCGCCCTCGAACGGACCATCGGCCAGGGCGTGCTGCATTGCGTCATCAGCCAGTACGTTGGCGATCGCGGCCAGGATCATCCCCTGGTCAAGTGCCAGGATGCAGTTGGAAACCTTGCCGCTGGAAAGATTCACGGAGTCATGAAATCCGCAAGGCCCGTAGATCGGGAACCGTGCGCGGAGTTTCTTCAGGTTGGCCAGCGCTTTGCGGGGCGCGTAGGAGAGGGCCAGAAACGAGGCGTGGGGCGTGATCACCGGCTCCCACGCGGCGCTGGATACCTTCTCGCTGTCGGCAAGGTCGTGAGTGTGATAGCCCATCGGGTTGACCCCGAGCGCATTGACGCCGTAGGTCCGGTAGCCGCCCTCGGGGCGACACGCAGGGGAGAAGCCCCAGAAGCCGTAACGTCTCTCTTCGAGCCCATGCTCGATCTGCGCGCGCACGTAAAGCGGATGGTTCACGCCCCAGCTGCGTGGCGCCCAGCGCCCCTCCGGGACGAAGAGCGGCACCATGAGTGCCTCGAACATGCTGCCACCCCAGCTCGGGACGATGCGCATGTTGTGATACGTGTAGTGACCTTCGAACACCGTGACCCCCAGGAAGGTGCGCGGTTCGCCCTGGGGCCGTTGCGTTTGCGGGACTTTCTCCCCGGGCAGAGTCCGGAAGATGTGGTAATAGTGCTCCCGGGGAAGCTGTCCGCGAGCAATGCCAATGTAGCTGACGATCCGCGTCTCGGTGTTCACGAGCCCGAGCAGATCGCCGTATTTACTGGTGTCGGTCCAGTACGCGCCGTGCAACTGACCGGGGCGAGTGGACGGATCCGCCGGGTCGTAAGGCACATAGAAGAAACGAAAGTCGAATGGTTCCAGCAGTGTCCGGGCACGATCCCGCAGCGCGGGGCGGGTGTTGGCCAGCATCATCAGCGCGGTCGCGAGCCAGGCATTATCCACGGCCGAGAGTTTGCGATGGGCGGCCCGGCCAGAGGTCGCAGGTTCCCGCGGTGGATCTCCCGAGACCGTGTCGATCTGGTCCAGAAGAAAACCGTGCACGCGGGGGATTCCGGCCAGGGCGGAGAGAGTCGTCTCGAAGCGGCGGTCCGCCTCCGGCCAGTCGATGATCTGTAGTTTGGCGGCCGCGAGCGTGCTCCAGAGATAAGCCGCGATGTCCGTGGGAGACGTCTTGCGGGTGGGACTCCACACGCCGTCAGCTCCGCGACGAAGTCCATCCGCGGGAAGCCGCTTCGGCGCGGCCATGACCTCGAATGACCGCCAGGTGTCCCGCGCGTACTGCCGGAGCGTGTGGCGATCCTCGGGTCCAAGCGCGTCTGGCCCGGCTTCCCGGCCCTGCGCGACGGGCTGCCAGCCGGGCGCCGCGGCCAGCGAGAGGAAGACCAGGGGTACGAACCACCCCGCTCTGCGCAGAAAATCCGGGCGCACCAGTTGCAACATCTTGGCCATGGACGAGTGTTCCAAACAGGGAACCGCTTCCGCAATCGGCGGAGAGAGCGCGGTCACTCAGAACGACTCGCAAATCTGGTTCCCAGAGCGATGGCCCGAGCTGGTCGGAGGACTTCGAGAGACGGGGAAGGACTGCTCATGCAGGAGATCATCGGCTGGGGAAGCGCTTTCATCCTGGTGCCTACGTTCGGCATCCAGACTTACAAGCAATGGCAGAGCCGGCACGAGCATGCCTCGGCCCTGACGCTCTGGTTCTTCATCATGGCGCTGGTGGGCGTGGCCGGCCAGGTAGCCTATAGCTGGATGCTTGGCAACTGGGTGTACCTGCTGCTCAATGCCTGTCTGGTGGTGACCAATACGCTGGGGCTGGCCATGGCGATTCATCGCAGGAACCTGAGGGGCACGAAGTCTGAAGACTGAGCGATCCGAAAGCAAAAACATCGCAGCACCGTCCTGATGGCACGGGGCTGCGATGAATGGCCAGGCTCAAGTGGTGTCTGGGCTGTCGCGACCAGGGCTCGGCCTGGTCATGCATTCGCCATGGTGAACGCCGGTCCCAGGGAGGCCTTCGCAGGTTTGCCGAAGGCGATCCAGCGGCCCAGAAACGGCGCACCTGGAAGTGTCGCGGGCGGAGCCGGGGCGGAGGCCACAGGCAACTGTTTGAGCTTCGCGGCCGCCGGTGATGTCGACTCGACCGGCTTCAAGCCGACGGACTGCAACGAGTGGCTGCCAGTGCCCGGGATATTCTGCTGAGCGTCGGGTACGGCTCCGGACCCGAACGATTCGACGGCGTAGTTGTCCGCCAGGAATTGCGCATTGGCAGTGAAGAGCCCGTAAACCTGCTGGCCGTTGTACAGGCCGAGTGCCCAGCCGGAAGAGTTGGTTCCCCAGGGATTGTACACCTCGAACGGCTGGTTGCTCGATGGATTGTAAGCGACGACCGCGTAAGCGTGGTCGCCGACGATCGACGAGCTGGACGGGTTTGTGGTCGAGATGACGATCAAGGCGCCCGCCTCCCAGGCACTGGCGATGTTGCTGGCGTTGAAGTAATAGTCTGCCGCTGGCCTTCCCGTGATCGCGCTCAGTGCCCAGGACGCCATTCCGCCATTCAGGGCATCGTACGAGTCGCTACCTCGGTACTGCGTGGTGACAATACCTAGCCCGTTGGCCTGAGCATAGGCCTTCTCGGCGAGCGCCACCCAGAGATGGCCGTTTGCCGGGTGGTCATAATAGTATCCGCCGTCCGGCAACTCCGTATCGACCGTCACGTAACTCGCTGCGCCAGAGGCGTTGAAGAAGCGAACCCTGTAGAGCTCGACCTGCGCCCCGTTCTCCCAGGCCGAGCCCAGGTCGGTGAACATGTTGACGATGTCCTGGGGATCCCGGGCCGCGACCTCGGCCAGCGATGCCATCAGCCAGCAGTCGCCTGCTCCGCCCTGCTGGACGTCCAGGAAGGAAGGACCGTTGGGTCCGAAGAGCGTGCCGCTCACCGGGGCGTAACCCGCGTCCGCGGCCGGGTGGTTGACCGAGACAGAATTGGACTCGGTGGAAGCGGACTGAGCTGTTCCCCAGCCGACGCCCGCGCTGTTGTAGGCCCCGACGTCGAAGGTGTACGACGTACCGGGGCTGAGCCCGTTCACCGTGCAGCCGGTGCTTCCCGCGCCCAGGGTGCCAAGCAGTGTCCAGCCGTTGCTCGTCTGCTCGACGACATAGTAGCCCTGCGCTCCCGGCACGCTGTTCCAGCTCAGGCCGATCTGCGTGGTCGAGATGCCCGAGGCCGTGAAGGCAGGTGCCGGGGGTGCCGGAAGCTGCGTCGTGGCGAACTGAGGATTGCCCCAGGAGAGCCCCGAGGCGTTATACGCCCCGACATCGAAGCCGTATGTCAGGCCGGAGGTAAGGCCCGTGACCGTGCAGCTGGTGCTGTCGTTGCCAAGCGTGCCGACCACGGTCCAGTTGCCGTTGATCTCATCGACGATGTCATAACCCTGCGCTCCGGGCACGCTGTTCCATTGCAGTGTGGCCTGTGTTGCGGAAACACCGGAGACCGTGAAAGCCGGGGCTGGCGGTGCGGCCTGCTGTGTCGAGACCTGCTGGGGATTGCCCCAGGAGATCCCGAACCCGTTATAGGCGCCCACGTCGAAGCTGTACGACGTGCCAGGGCTGAGGCCGCCGACCGTCCAGCTTGTGGTTGTGTTGCCCAGGATATCGATCACCTGCCACGAACCGCCGATCTGCTCGATGAGGTAGTAGGATTCCGCGCCCGGGACGTTGTCCCAGGACAGGTTCACCTGCGTGGCGGAGATGCTCGCCGCGGTCACAGAGGGGCGGGGGGGCCAGAGTACGGCGTGGTGGCGAACTGGGGATTGCCCCAGCTCACGCTGTTCCAGTCGGAGGCGCCGACGTCAAATCCGTAGGTCGTGCCGGGGCTCAGCCCATTGATCGTGAAGCTGTTGCTGCCGCTTCCCGCGGAGCTGAGTACGGTCCAGGCCCCGTTGATCTCGTCCACGATGTAATAACCCGCGGCGCCGGCGACGCTGTTCCAGGTCAGAGTGGCCTGCGTCGCGGAGAGATTGGTCACGCTGAACGAGGGAGACCCCAGACCGGAAAGTAAGGTCCGCGCTTCGACCGCTTCGCATTCCGGGCGGAACCCCTTGCGCCGCTGGACCTGCCGACTCGTTCGCTGCCGGATGCTCGAAAGCCGCCACATTGCCGTATCCTCCAGGTGTCTGCCCGTTGTGGTCGATCCGAAGGCGTCCAGACTTGCCCGCTGTCCGCTCGCCCTCTACCTGTCCCATCCGGAAATCGCCGTGGACCGTGCAAGGGTGCGTCCCGGAATGTGGAGTGACCCGCCGGCTGGCAAAGGCGGAGTGGCCGCCTTCCCGCGGCGCAGGCCAGTGCCCTGGAGACCTGTCAGGAAAAGTCAAAACTGTCTGAAATTCGCTTGCGACGGCGGAGAGTGCAGTGTGTGATGTTCCTGGCCACATCGATCTATGAGGGCAGACCGAGAATGTCGAGCATCGACCCCGGCTCGGTGACTCACTGGCTGGGCGAGCTGAAGTCCGGCGACCACGAGGCGGCCCAGCGGCTCTGGGATCGCTACTTTCACCGTCTCGTCGGGCTGGCGCGTGCCCGGCTGCGGTCGTTGCACGCCGGGACCGCGGATGCGGATGAAGAAGATGCCGCACTCAGCGCGTTCGATAGTTTTTTCGCAGGTGCGGAACGGGGCCGCTTCCCGCAGCTCTCGGATCGCGACGACCTCTGGAAGCTGCTGGTGACGATCACCGGCCGCAAGGCGGTCGACCACGCCGAACGGCAGAAAAGGCTCAAGCGCGGAGGGGGCTGGCAGCGAATCGAGGCGGACCAGCTTGGCCAGCCAGGTGCGGAGCCGGCCGTGGCCCTCGAGCGACTTGCCGGCGAGGAACCCACGCCCGAGTTCGCCGCGCTGGTCGCGGAGGAGTACCGCATCCGGCTGGATGCCCTGAACAGCGACCGCCTGCGGCAGATCGCCGTCTGGAAGCTGGAAGGTTACACCAATGAAGAGATCGCGGCGCGGCTTGGCTGTGCGCTGCGGACGGTGGCAAACAAGCTCAAGCTGATCCGGATGAAATGGGAGCAAGGTGCATGAAGGCGTCGGAAGCGACGGACAAGGGCGATCCTTCCCTGGACGTTTTCGAGCGCATGCTGAAACTTTGCGATACGTTTGAAGACCGCTGGCGGCGTGGCGAGAACCCCCGCATCGAGGAGTTCGTCGCACCGCATGAATGGGCATCGCGCGTCGACCTGTTTCGCGAGCTGCTGGCGCTCGAGCTGGAACTCGCCCGTTCCCAGGGCCAGGCGCCAGACGCCGGGGCCTATCGCGGCAGGTTTCCCGACCTGGTCACGGTGATCGAAGAGGTCTTCGCCGACGCCGGAACGCGGACCGCGGGTCCCCGGTCAAACCGTCCGGGCAGGACGAATCATTTCCCAGCGATCGGCCCGCCGAACACGTCCGCCGCCACGCATCCGACCCGGATTGGCCGCTACTCCGTGCTCTCGCTGCTGGACGAGGGAGGCCAGGGCCAGATTTTCCGCGTGGTCCACCCGGGACTCAAGAAGGACCTCGTGCTGAAGCTGGCAACCCGGCGGATCGTGGGCGATGACGCCAGCCGCGAGCTGCTGGCGGCCGAGGGCCGGCTGCTCGCGCAGCTCGATCACCCGAATCTGATTCGCGTGCTCGACCTTGACGTCAATGACGAAGGGCGGCCGTTTCTGGTGATGGAATACGTACCGGGCTGCTCGCTGGAGCGACACATCGAGCAGGGCCTGCCCACCGCCAGGCAAGCAGCCGCGCTGGTGGCCGAGATCGCTCGGGCCGTGGCCTACGTGCACGGCAAGGGCGTCGTCCACCAGGACATCAAGCCGCGAAACGTCCTCATCGATGAATTCGGCCGGCCGCGACTGATCGACTTTGGTCTGGCGCGGCTGCGCCACGCCTGGGCCGACGACATTTCCGGACCCAGCGGCGGAACGCTCATGTTCATGGCCCCGGAACAGGCCCGGGGCGAGATCGAACGAGTGGGGCCTGCCGCCGACATCTATGCGCTGGGCGGTCTGCTCTTTTTTCTGCTCACCGGCAAGCCGCCCCACGGCATCGGAGAGAGGCCCTGGCTGCTCGAGCGCGCTCGCTGCGGCGCCGTCGATCGCTCGTCGCTCGAGGCATCCGGAGCATCGAAAAGGCTCCAGAGGATCTGCCTGAGAGCACTCTCGCCCGAGACAACGAATCGGCATGCCAGCGCCAACGAACTGGCGGAGCAGCTCGAACAGGCCGGCAGGGTGCCGCGGCGCGACGTGTTGCTGGCCGCTGTCGCTCTGCCGCTGATCGCCGTGCTCGCGGCGCTGGGGCTGCATTCGGGGACCGGCCGGTCCGTGCAGCCGCTGGTGGGTGTGACCGAAGACCAGGAGCTGATCCATATTGTGGGCGAATACGGCCCGCTGGCCCTCCGCGAGGTGCTGCCGCTCAGGACAGGAGCCCAGCTCTGGTGCTCATGCAGGGTACCGCATGGTTCTTACGCAGCACTCTTCTGGGTTGATTCCGAAGGCCAGGTCGAGGAGCTCAAGGCCGAGGTCGTGCCGGGAGTGACGGCCGACACGCTGCGCTATCCGGCCCCGGGAGTCAACGACGTCGTACGACTGCAAGGGCCGCCGGGCACGGAGGCTCTCCTGGTCTGCGGCCGGCGGGACCGTCCGGTCACGCAGACCGAGATCGCGAAGCTGCTGGGAGCGGCAGGCAGCTTGCCCGCACTTCCCGATCAGGTGATGGTCGTGATTCGATCCGACGGCGTCGAGCCGTCCGGCCGGTCCGGCTCACGGTCGCTGACCGCGCCTGAGCCGAGCCATCTCTCGGCCGCGCTCGCTCCGCTCCGCGCGCTCCAGTCCGGGCTCCGTTCAGAGTCGAGCTTCCTTTCCGGTATTGCCTTCCCGCATGTGGCCGAATGATCGCTTCACAGTACTGCTGCAAGGGGGTTGCCATGACGAGTCGCATCCCGGTTCGCTCGCTGGTTCCTGGCCGGCGAACTCTCCACTCGCTCGGGCTTTTGCCACCGCTGTGTCTGGCTCTGGTGTGCGTAGCCGAGGAGAACGCGGGGGGCACCCCAGGGCCCCCGGCGCTCTCTGCCGAGCAGCAGCTTCGGCTCAAGGAGCGGGACCGGCTGGAAAAAGAGGCAAAGAAGCTGGGTTCGGAGGGTCGTCTCGAAAGCGCAATCCGAGTTCTCGAAGAGAAGGTGGCAATCGAGCGCCAGATCCTGGGTGAGACCAGCGATGCCGTGGCTGGGTCACTCGAGCTCATCGAGTCATTCCAAGAGCAGCGTAACGATTGGAACGCGGCAATCGCGACGCGCCGCGAAATCCTCTCACTGCGGGAGAAGAAATTTGGCAGCGAAAACTGGAGGACTGTCGACGCCCGCACGGAATTGGCGATCACAGAGCAGCTTGCGAAAATGGGGGCGGAGGATCGTGCGCGGATCGCTGAGGCAGAGAAGCTGGATCGCGAGGGCGTTAGCCTCATAGGCAGCGGACGACTCCGTGATTCGGTCCCAACACTCGAAAAGGCGCTGTCGATCCGACGCGCGTTGCAGGGGGACCGGCACGCTGCGACGATTGCGACGATGGGCAACCTGTCCATCGCTCTGAGACTTCAAGGCGAATACCGGAATTCTCGACCGCTTGCCGAGCGGGCGGTTGCTCTAACCCTCGAAGTCTTCGGCGAGCGCCATCCCATGACCATATCCATCATGGGGAATCTCGCCAGCCTGCTACGGGCCATAGGAGAATACGGCGCTGCCAGGCCGTTAGCCGAAAAGGTGCTCCAACTGATCCGCGAAGCAAAAGGGGAGAAGGATCCTGACAGCATCACCGCGCTGAACAACCTGGCCATGCTGATGGTCTCGCAGCAAGACTATGCGGCCGCAAGACCGCTTGCGCAAAGGGTATTGGAATTACGACGGCAGGTCCAGGGTGATCGGCACCCCGAAACCATTCGAGCGCAGTCCAACCTCGCGGGAATGCTCCGCGCCCTGGGTGATGCTTCCGCTGCGAGACCTCTGGCCGAAGAGGCTGTGTTCCGGCTTGGTGAGGTCCAGGGCGAGCGGCACTACTTCACGATCGAAGCCATGAGCCACCTTGCTGCTCTGTATCAAATGCAAGGGGATTACAGGGCGGCCCGTCCACTCTCCGAAAAAACCGTAGCCCTCTTCAGGGAGGTTCATGGGCCCAAGCACCCGAACACTCTGGGGGCCATGAACAACCTGGCAGACTTGCTGGGGCAGCAGAAGGAACTCGAGACCGCGCGCTCCATGTACGAGCAGGTACTCGCGGTTCGCAAGGAGGTGTATGGGGACCGTCACCCGGACACTCTAACCGCGATGAATAGGCTTGCCACGGTGCTCCGCGATCAGGGTGACATCCAGGCCGCCCGGCAGCTTGTGGAGAAGGAGCTGACACTCCGCCGTGAGGTGGAGGGCGAGCAGCACCCGGATACCACGCGAGCAATGAGCTACCTGGCCGCTTTACTTCACGACCTGGGCCAGGATGATCAAGCAATCCCTATGTCTGACCGGGCCGCACGCGAGGCAGAGCTCTCGCTGGGCAGGGTCCTGCCCTCGCTTCCAGAGCGTGAACGGATGGTGTTGCTCCAAAAACTGAGAAGCCAGCTCGACCTCGTACTCGATCTTTGCTCTGTTGGTGGATCCGATCCTGCAGGGATTTACGCCCACGTTCTCGCAGTCAAGGGCTTGGCCTCAGACGCCGCGTCGGCCCGACGCGCGCGAGCGATCGCGTCGCCCGCACTGCGCGAGCAAGTTGCCAACATATCCACACTTCGAAGCCGGCTCGGTCGGGCTTACGCCCAACGGGTACCGGAGTCTGAAATGTCTGACCATTCCCGCCAGCTCCGACAGCTAGTTGATGACATCGCAACCGAAGAAATGGAAGCCGCCCGCGCAATCGGCTGGCACCCGGACACTCCGAGACCAGGTGAGCTTCTCGAGTCCCTACCTGAGGACACTTTGCTGGTTGACATCATTCGTTACGAACACGAGCCTCCACATCCACCGCGTACGCAAAGACTTCCCACCGAACTGAGATACCTTGCCTTCGTCACGCGCAAGAATAAGGGCGTGAGCCTGATCCAGCTTGGCGATGGCAGGACGCTGGATCAGGCACTGGCCGAGTTTCGAGCCAGCCTCGAGCAGGACCGCGACAGCGCGGGCTTCGAACTCGCCGAACGCCTCTGGAAACCGCTCGAAACCCATCTTCGAGGCATCAAGATCGTGCTTCTTGCTCCGGACGGAGACCTCAACTTCGTGCCTTGGGCGGGGCTGCCGGACCCTATGGCGCCCGGGCATTACCTCGTGGAACGGTATGCGCTGGCGACGATCGGATCGGGCCGACAGCTCCTCGCCGAGCTGCGACGGGCTCCTTCCAATGTGATGCCGACGCTGCTGGCGGCTGGCGCGGTGGATTATGATCGGGGGGACTTTGGCGTCCCCTCCACGGACCCCGCCAGCTCAGCCAAAACACCAGCCACGCTGGTTGCCAGCCGCGGAAGCCGTGCGCCGGCCAGCACGGGACATTACGGTTCCCTGCATTCCACGGGGTCGGAGATTCATGCCGTTGGCGATCGGTTTGAGCGCACGCTCAAGGGCAAGGTCGAGATCCTGGAGGGTTCCCGGGCCACAAAGGATACGATCTGTCAGGCGCTTCCCGGGCACCGTTATCTCCATCTGGCCACTCACGGCTACTTCGCCCCGCCCTCCATCAAGTCGGCCGCCAGTACCGACCCCACCACGCTCACGCTCGAGACGGCGGGCCGGCTGGGGCGGGCGGACATCGAGGGGTTCTATCCGGGACTGCTGTCGGGCCTGGCGTGGGCGGGAGTGAACCATCCGCCTGTCGACCCGGTCACCGGGCTGGCGGACCTGGGGGCGGGGACGATGACGGCGGAGGAGGTGAGTGCGATCGATCTCTCGGCCTGCGAGCTGGCCGTGCTCTCGGCGTGCGAGACGGGGCTGGGACGGACCGCCGGCGGCGAGGGAGTGCTCGGGTTGCAACGAGCTTTCCACCAGGCCGGTTGCAAGACGGTGATCGCCAGCCTGTGGAAGGTGGATGACGCGGCCACTGCGGCGCTGATGACGCGGTTCTACGAGCATCTGTGGGGCGAGAAACGAACGCCCATCGAGGCCATGCGCCTCGCACAGATCGAGATGCTCGAGGGCCGACTGCCACTGGGTGGCTCGAGCCGTGGAATCAGCGCCTCCGGAGCCGGCCGATCCGAAGTCGTCGCACGTCGGCAAGAGGCGGGTCCATCCTCGCTACTGGGCCGCGTGGTCGGTCAGTGGGGTGCCGCCGACAGGCCGCACAAGCGCACGCTGAATTCCGTTGCGCATTGTCAGGCTGCGAGCCCGAAGGCCGTCCAGACCACGCCGACCGCTCCGGCCAGAAGGCTCAGGTAGTAAATGGTGCGGAGGCGCACCAGGATCGATACCGAGGCGAGGACGATTCCCACCTGAAAACAGGCGATCCCCAGCGCGAACTGGTGGTGCTTGTGGAATTCATGGCGGCTATCGGCTTCCAGTTTCTCGGCCTCTTGCCTGATCTCTTCTTTCTCGCGGTCGTAGCGCTCCGCTTCCTGCTGGAAGAGCTCGATCGCCCGGCCCCGTGAATCGATTGCGGCCGTGCCCGGGCCCGCACCAGGCGTGAGAGCTTTGACAATCTCTCCAGCCACCAGGTAGACATGGCCTTTCGTACTCTTGGCCTGGTAATAGGCCCACTGGTCGGTGGCCCTGGTCTGCTCCAGGATGGCCTGGTTGACGGCATGCCCCGAGAGCAGCGAGCCGATGGCCGCGGCCACGGCCAGGATGGCTGCGGTGACAGCTGAGACAGTCATGGTGCCAGTCGACCCCTCGTGGCCTTCCTCATGGCCGTGATGGTGTTCCTCTGCGGCTCTTTCGACCCATTCGTGGGGTTCAGGACCTTCTTCCACGGGAACGCCTCCACGCCAGCCAGGCCCGAGGTGCGACGCCAGATCCCGTCATCGCCGCTCTATCGGTGGTCGGTGCGTGCCGGCAGTGGCTGGGCGGGCACGCCGACGACCGTCTCGCCAGCTTGCACGTCCTTGCCGCGCGGGATCACCGCACCGGCGCCCAGGACGGCTCCTGCGCCGATGTTGACCGGCGCGACCATCACGGCGCCCGCGCCGATTCGCGCGGCGTCGCCGATCTGTGTCTCGTGTTTGCGGGTGCCGTCGAAGTTGGCGGTGATCGTCCCCGCGCCCACGTTCACGTTGCGGCCCACCCTGGCATTCCCCAGATAGGCAAGGTGGCGGGCAATGGTGCCGGAGTCAATGTGGGAGCGGCTGACCTCGACGAACGCGCCGACCTCGACGTCGTCCTCCAGCACGGTGCCGTCGCGAAGATGGGCGAATGGACCGACCTGGCAGCGGTTGCCGATCTTGACGACTCCCGAGATCACGGTGAAAGGATGGATCACCGCGTCGCAACCGATGTTCACCCGGCCGTCGATGTAGGTGTTGTGCGGATCGACGATGGTGACGCCTTCGGTCATCCAGTGATCCTGGATGCGCGCCTGCATCACCAGCGCGGCCTGGGCAAGGTGCTGGCGGGTATTGACGCCCAGGATATCGTCGGGCCGCAGCACGTTGAGGGCCTGGACCTTGTGCCCCATCGCCATGAGCCGCTCGGGAGCGTCGGTGAGGTAATACTCGTGCTGGGCGTTGCTGGTGCCTATCCGATCCAGCGCTTCCCAGAGCAAGGGGAGCTGGAAGACGTAGCAGCTCGGGTTCACCTCGTGGATATGCTTTTCTTCCGGGGTGCAATCACGCTCCTCGACGATCCGCAGGAACCGGCCGGTGGAGTCACGCAGGATGCGCCCGAAGCCCATTGCGTCGTGTACCCGGGCGGTGCCCAGCAGGCAGGCCGCGGCTTCGTGCTCCTGCCGCGCCAGCAAATCGGCCAGCGGGTCGGGGCGCAAGAGCGGCTCGTCCCCCACCAGCACCAGGGCAGGACCCTCGTAGCCCGTCAGGGCTTCACGGCAGATCTTCACCGCGTGGCCGGTTCCCAGTTGCTCCGACTGGGTCACGAAGACGATTCCCGGCTCGTCGCGGAGGCTTTCCAGGACCTGGTCGGC
Organism: uncultured Planctomycetaceae bacterium; assembly: GCA_963833985.1. Lineage (GTDB taxonomy): Bacteria > Planctomycetota > Planctomycetia > Isosphaerales > Isosphaeraceae > Aquisphaera. The sequence goes on along the minus strand of CAWIAD010000001.1, from coordinate 346,627 downwards.
GGCGTAGCCCACCACGACGATGATCGTTCGGGCGCCCGCACCGCGAGCCGCCTCGACGACGTAGTGAATCATGGGCCTGCCGCAGACCTCGTGCAGCACCTTGGCCTTGGTGGACTTCATCCGTTTGCCCTGCCCCGCGGCAAGGATGATCGCCACCGGTCCATTACAGCTCATCGTGTGGGTTCCTGGCCTGTCGGAAGCGTCGTAACGGGTTTCAGTCCGCGTGCCGTGTGCCAGGACGCGGGAACTTCGCCAGATCATAGAACAGCAGACCTGCGATCGTCAAACGCGCGCCGATCCCTGTCACCCGTGCGGCTCACGGGCGCCGACTCATCGCGTGAACCCGACTACGGGGCGAAGGTGGAGCAAAGGGGCGGGCGAAGCGGGGAGCGGGCGAAGGGAGCGGGCGACGGGGCCACGCACGGTTCGAGATGCTCGTGTGTGGGAGGCCCCCACTGGGCCATGGTGGTCTTCCCGGTGCGTCGTCGCTGCGCTGGACGCACCCTACGATTTGGTTACCCCCTGGCAGGGCGAGCAATCCGGTGTCGACAGCAGTAGGTCCAGCGCAGCGACGACGCACCGCATGCCCAGGCAGTGGAGCACGACGGGCATCCGCGGTTCGGGTCGACCCTCTGACCGGAGAGGAGGTCGTCGTCCAGGCTGCGCGAGCTGCGGCGCTGTCTCAGGTTTCTTCAATCGTCGGCACCGCCGTCGTGATAAAGTATTGCGGCAAACCGGGTGAGTCTTCCACGCGGACGGTCACGCCAGGAGCAATGGCGGTCGGTCATGATGCAGGTGCAAGTCGAGGAAAGGTTCCGCCGGGCGCTCGATGAGCTGATCCAGCTGGTCAAGGAGGATCGCTCGATCCTGGCAGCGCTCCTCTGCGGCAGCCTGGCGCACGACAGGGTGTGGGCCGGGTCCGATATCGACCTGGTGCTCGTCACCATCGACGACAAGAGGACCGAGCCGAGCAACCTGGCGCTCTATGCCAGCGGCCTGAACGTGCACGCCTTGCTCATGCCGCGGGCCCATTTCCGCAAGACGGCCGAGGGATCGATACGCAACTCGTTCATGCATTCGTTCCTGGCCAGGGGAACGCTGCTCTTCTCACACGATGAGACCATCGCCGAGCTGTACGCCCGCCTGAGCGAGATCGGCGAGCGCGATACGCAAGTGCAGCTCCTCCGCGCGGGCATTCACGCGCTGGGGCCGGTGTACAAGGCCCGCAAATGGCTCGTCACGCGCGGCGACCTGAACTACACGGCGCTCTGGATCCTCTACGCCGCCACGCCGCTTGCGCAGATCGAGGTTGCCGGCAACAGGCTCCTGGCCGATCGCGAGGTGATCCCCCAGGCGATGGAGCTGAACCCCGCGTTCTTCAAAACGATTTACTCCGACCTGCTCAACGCCAGGAAGACACGGAAAGGCGTCGAGGCGGCCCTGGCGTCCGTCGACGGCTACCTGGCCGAGCGCGCCGCGACGCTCTTCCGGCCGCTGCTCGATCACCTGCGCGAGGCCGCCGAGGTGCGGTCGTGTACCGACCTTGAGGACCATTTCCGGCGCAACTTCGATCTTGGCGGCGTCTCCCTGGCGTGCGAGTACCTGGCCGACCAGGGAATGATTGGCAAAGCCTCCGTGCCGGTGCAGCTCACGCGCCGGAGCAACACCGGCGTGCAGGAGCTGGCATTCTTTCACCTCGAGAATGAACCGGATGGCAACCGCTCGTAACTCGACCAACCGCAGCACTCGCTCACGGTCCGCGGCGCGGACGACCATTGCCGTGCAGGGCGCGCGCGTGCACAACCTCAAGAACATCTGCGTGGAAATCCCACGCGACAAGCTCATCGTGGTGACCGGCCTTTCGGGATCCGGCAAGTCGAGCCTGGCGTTCGACACGATCTACGCCGAGGGCCAGCGCAGGTACATGGAGTCACTGTCGAGTTACGCGAAGCGGTTCGTCGCCCAGGTCGCCAAGCCGGATGTCGATTTCGTCTTCGGACTCTCTCCGGTCATCTCCATCGAGCAGAAGACCATCGCCAGCAACCCGCGGTCGACCGTAGGCACCATGACCGATATCGCCAGCTACCTGAACCTGCTGTTCGCGACCATCGGCGAGCCGCGCTGCCCGCGCACTGGCGAGACCACGCCCCGCAGGTCGTCGAGCCAGATCCTCGAGGCCATTCTCTCGTTGCCGGAGGGAACCCGGATCGCACTCCGGGCGCCGGTGTTCATGGTCTACGGCGAGGACCTTGATTTCGTGCTCACGGAGGTGCGGAAGAAAGGCTGCCGGCGGCTGATCATCGACGGCAAGGCCGTGGACATTGCCGGGGAGGTGGAGCTCGACGGATCGGCGGTACGGCACATGGACGCGGTGGTGGACCAGCTCGCGGTGGGTGCAAAGCACGAGAAGGCGATCAAGGCCGCGATTTCGGCGACCCTGCTTGTGGGCGACGGCCTGCTCCAGGTGGAAGTGCTCCAAGGCGCCGGCAAGGCCGAAAGCGAGCGATTCTACCGCGAACTATGCAGCACGACTCACCGTTTCGTGTACGGGGATATCGAGCCGGATTACTTCATGTTCAACAACCCGGAAAGTGCGTGCCGTACCTGTGGTGGGTTGGGGGTGTACAAGGTGACGCACCCCGAGCTGCTGGTGCCGGATCCCCGGCGCAGCATCCGAGGCGGCTGCTTCGTGCGCGAGGCGTTCAAATACAACCCGGACACGTGGGACGGCCGGATGATGTTCAGCCTGTCCAGGACGCTCGGGTTCTCACTCGATACGCCGTGGGAGCAGCTTCCTGAAACGGCTCGCCAGGCCATCCTGAACGGGCTCGACCGCAAGCTCGTGCTCGTCTCGCCGCCGGAGGCCAAGGCCGCCCGCAAGGACGACGAGGGAAAGGAGGTGGGCTTCGGCGGGATCGCGCGGCGGATCGAACGGCACTATCGCCGCTACCGTCAGCGCGGCGAGGCGAACTCGGGGATGGAAGCCTGGCTGGGCAGCGTGATGGTCGAGCATATCTGCCCCGACTGCCAGGGAGCGCGGCTGCGCGCGACGCGGCTCTGCTTCACCGTCTCCGGCAAGTCCATCCACGAGGTGGGCCAGCTCAACTTCGACGAGCTGCATGCCTTCCTGGGGACGGTCCAGCCTGCCGGCCGAGGTGCCGATGCCGGTCGGCAGGTGCTCAAGGAGATTCGCGGGCGGCTCGAGCTGCTGCTGGGCATCGGACTTGACTACCTGAACCTGAACCGCCGGTCCGGAACGCTGTCCGGCGGCGAATCGCAGCGCATCCGCCTGTCCACGCAGATCGGGTCGGGGCTGATGGGAATGCTCTACGTGCTAGACGAGCCAAGCATCGGCCTGCACCCCAAGGACAACGTGAAGATGATCGCCACGCTGGAGAGCCTGCGCGACATCGGCAACACGGTGGTCGTCGTGGAACACGATGAGGACACCATCCGAGCGGCCGACCACCTCATCGAGATGGGGCCCGGACCCGGTGTGCACGGCGGGACGGTGGTCGTGCAAGGAGCACTCGCCGACGTACTGGCGTGTCCCCGGTCGCTCACCGGGCAATTCCTCTCCGGCAAGCGATCGATCACCACGCCAAAACAGCGCCGGGGCGGCAACGGCAAGGCGCTCACGGTGCGCGGGCGCGGGAGAACAACCTCAAGGCGGTGGACGTCAGATTCCCCCTGGGCCTGCTTGTGGCGGTGACAGGCGCCTCCGGCTCGGGCAAGAGCACCCTGGTCAACGACGTCCTTTATAAAGCTCTCTGGAAGCGGCTCGTCGATACCCGCACGCTCCCCGGCGCGCACCAGAATATCGACGGGCTGGAGCACGTGCACAAGATCGTGAACATCGATCAGACGCCGATCGGCCGGAACAGCCGGTCAAACCCGGCCACGTACATCGGCTTCTACGACGCGATTCGCGAGCTCTTCACCCGGGCGCCGGTGTCGCGGGAGCGCGGCTACAAGGCCGGCCGGTTCAGCTTCAATGTCAAGGGCGGCCGTTGCGAGGAGTGCCAGGGAGAAGGCGTCATCACCACGCAGCTCTACTTCATGCCCGACGTCGAGGTGACCTGCGGCACGTGCAAGGGAGCGAGGTTCAACAGCGAGACGCTGGAGGTCACGCTGCGCGGCAAGACGATCGATGATGTGCTGAACATGTCCGTCGAGGAAGGGGCCGTGTTCTTCGCGGACGAGCCGGTGGTGGGCAAGAAGATCGAGGTCCTCAGCGAGCTGGGGCTGGGCTACCTGACGCTGGGCCAGTCGGCGACGACGCTTTCCGGAGGCGAGGCACAGCGGATCAAGATTGCCACCGAGCTGAGCAAGCTCCAGCGCTCGCGGCACACCCTGTACCTCCTGGACGAGCCGACGACCGGCCTGCACCTGGCGGACGTGGAGCGGCTGCTTGAAGCGCTCAACCGGCTGGTGGACGCCGGGCACACGGTGATCCTGATCGAGCACCACATGGACGTGATCAAGACGGCCGACCACGTCATCGACCTGGGCCCGGAGGGTGGGCACGGCGGGGGCGAGGTGGTCGTGGCCGGCACGCCGGAGCAGGTCGCCGCCTGCAAGGCCTCGCACACCGGGAAGTTCCTGAAAGCCCATCTGCGGAGGTGACCGGTGTGGAGGGTGTCCGCAACCCGGCAGGAATTTCGAGCCGGATTCGCCCATCGAGGACCGCGATGGACCATCGCTTACCGGGAATGCTCCACGCCGATCTCTTAACCGCTTCGAGTGAACGCTATTTCAACGGTACTGGTTCTAAAGCCCGCGCCAGGGGCCGGTCACGAAGTCGCCCTCGAAGACGGTGGCCAGGACGGGCTCGCCGGACTCGAGGATGAGGGTGTAGGGGTCGGCCGCGGTCCGGTCGGGCAAGGGGATGATGGCCAGATCGGCGGCCTTGCCGGCACGCAGGCTGCCGGTGGTCGTCTCCGCGCGGAGGGCCCAGGCGCCGAAGAGCGTCGCCATGGTCAAGAGCAGCTCGCCGGAAAGTGACGGGTCGCGGCGATGCAGAAACCGCATCTCATCCAGGATGCTCAGGCTCGGGCTCGACGCCAGGCTGTCGGTGCCCAGGCAGACGATGACCCCTTTTTCGAGCATGGTCCGGTAGGGATGAGGCGCATGGCCGAAGCGGGCATGGGTGCGCGGGCAGAAGGCAACGGCCACCCGGTGGTTTCCCGGCGCGGCCTCGGGACGAAGCTGCCAGAGTTCGGACGTATCGAAATAGGTGCAGTGAGCGAGCAGCCAGTCGGCGTTGCGCAGCTCGCCCCGGCGCACGTAATCCGCGGGGCGCGGGCCGATCGGCTCCCAGTCATCATCCCAGGCGCCCAGGTCTTCGAGGAACTGCCGCAAGGGACCGTTGCGGTGCTCCAGGAGCTGGAGCTCCTCGGGCATCTCGGCCAGGTGGGTACAGAGGGGCAGCCGGCTTCCCGCCGCCCGGTGGTACAGCAAGTCCGAGGTGCTGTAGGGCGCGTGCGGGCTCAGGCCGGGGCGGGCACAGGCGGCGACCTGGTTCTCCGGACGGACCGTGGCCAGCCAGTCCCATGCCGCGTCGCTGCTCTGGAGGGCGCGGTAGCGCTTCAGTCCGATCACCTCCGCGAAGACCACGGCCCTGAGCGTGCTGGCCGCAACCTGGTTCCAGCTCAGGCCCGCGGTCGTGATGTCCGCGAGCAGGGTCGTACCGGCCGCGATGCTCGCCTGCAAGTTCCGGCCCACGGCAACCCGGTATGTCGCCACGGAGGCGTCACGGCGTTGATCAACCACCTTGCGCAGCCAGGCGACCTCGTTCTCCGTGTGCGGGCCGGTCAGAGCGTCCGGACTCTGCTCCTCGAAACCACCGTTCGGGGCCTCGTTCAGGGCCGCCAGCTCCAGGTGCGTGTGCGCGTTCACGAAACCGGGAACAATCGCCACGTTGCCCAGGTCCAGGTCGCCCGGGCGCTCGCTGGCCGGGCCCACCCAGCCGATGCGGCCCCCCTGAATGGCCACGACACCGTCCTCGATGGGCGGGCCTTCCACGGGAAAAACGTACCGCGCCTGGATGACCAGGGAGTCTCGTCGCATCGCTTTGGTCCTGTTGCCACCGCCGCGCGACCGGCACGTGGCTGACCCGCCCGATGGCCACGCGCTGGGGAAGATGCCGGGAGCCAGGATTCGCGGGCGGGGCCTCGCGGCGGTCGAGCACCCTAGAAGGCGGGGGCCACTTCCCGCGGATCCGCCTTCAGGCCGGGCCGATCGATCTTCCAGAGATAGACAAAAAGGGCCGTGGAGACCAGCAAGCTGACCGCGATCCAGAACTCATGATAAAGACCCTGGTCCGGATTGCGATAGAGCCAAAACGCCAGTCCAGTGCGCTTCAGGGCGCCGGCCAGATGGCTTTGCGTGATCGCCAGCGCGTTATTCAGGAAGTGGAACAGGATGCCCGGCAGAAGGCTGCGGCTGCGGACAGCCAGCAGGCCGAGCACCACTCCCAGCAGGGTCGCATTGAAAAGCTGCTGGAAGAGGCTGAGCAGGACGTGCAGGAAGCCGAACATGAGCGCCGAGAGGAGGATGGCCGAGCGGGTCCGCCGCTGATGTTCCAGGCCAGAAAGGATGAAGCCGCGGAAGGCCAGCTCCTCGCAGACCGCCGGTACCAGCGCGAAGACGCCGACGCTGACCCACAGGCTGGGAGACTCCGCCATGATCTGGCTGAGCGTCTGGCGAATCACCGAAGAGATGGGAAACCAGTGCTCCACCAGGTATCCGAGCTGGTTCACCAGCGGGTTGAGCGCCAGCGGGAAGGCGACGGCCAGCGCGAAATAGCGAGGAGCGGGCCACGCGAGCCGCAAGGTGGTGCGCGGCGAGGCCGTCAGCATCACGGCCATGATCAGCGGCGGGAAGAGGATCAGGAACTGACCGGCAGCCACGGCCGCCAGGCTGGCGCCGATGCCCTGAAAGGCCATGTACTCCATCAGGAACCACGACGCCGACAGGATCAGCGCGAAGCAAAGGACCGCCTGCCCGCCTGTGGGCAAGGGAGCGCGATCGCGGACCAGGTGCTTCAGCCAGACGCCCACCTGGAACCGTTCCGCCTCGCGGAAAAGCACCTCCTCGCGCTGGAACTGGTCAATCGCCCAGCGCAGGGCCGTCCAGGCATAGACGATGGTCGGCACCAGCACCGGGACGAAATACTGCCCGGCCGTGGCATAATCGCCCATGATGAGCGACCGCAAGAGCAGGGCCACGCCGGTGACCGGTACCAGGCTGTAGAACAAGTTGAGCTTGGTTTCGGGAATCAGGGTCAGGAGGATCAGGGGCAGGCAGACGAGGTAGAGGGGCGTCATGTAGTACTGCCCCTCCTTCATGCTGCGAGCGAGCACGGAGAGTGCCACGCAAACCGCGCTGAAGAAGGCCGACAGGGGGATCAGCAAGAGCAGCATCCAGATTGCCGACTGCATCGTGGGGGGTGCCAGCGCCATGGTGACGGTGCGCTGACCGGCATCGCGGGCCAGGCTGGCGCCGTTCTGCGCCAGGACGATCCCGGTCAGACCCATGCTCAGGAGGTTCAGTACGGCCGTGGTCATGCTGGCAAGCATGACGGTGAAGAACTTGCCGAGCACGATCTCCGCGCGGGTGGCCGGGCTGATGAGCAGCGTCTCCATCGTCCCGCGCTCCTTCTCGCCGGCGCACAGATCCACGGCCGGATAGAAGGCCCCGGTGAGAGACATGAGGACGAGGAGGAACGGGAAGATCAGGCTCCAGGTAATGCCTTGCACCTCCTGGGCGGTGGCCACGTCCTGGGGCTTCACCTGGATGGGCTGGGTGTAGCCCTCCGGCAAGTGGTCCTGCCGCGTGCGCGCCTCGACAATTCCCCGCTTCCAGCGGTCGAGCAGTTCCCGGAGCCGGTAGAACGTGATTTGACTGGCCTCGTCCACACTGCGGTAAAGGATGGGGATCTCGACGTCATTCTTGACGCGAAACTGCCGCGGCAGGTCGGGCGGAATGATCATCACGGCGGAGGCCGTACCGTCTCGAATGGCGTCGGCCCGGCGCTCGGGCGAGGCCCAGGGACCCTGGGCCGACTCCGCCTGGACCATGAGCGCAGAGGTGTCGTGCGCGGGGTCGAGCAACTGCGTCTGGAATCCGTTGCGCTCCGCGTTCAGCAAGGGCTGGTCCGCGGGCAAGTACTCGGCACCCACAATTACAACGAGCCGGGGCTTCTTCTCGCGTGCCGCGGCCACCTGGATGATTCCATAACCGAGTATGGGGTAGAGCAGGATCGGGAAGACGAAGACCATGAAAAGCGTGCGCCGGTCGCGCACCTGGTCGATGACCTCGCGGCGAAAGATGACGAACAGGTTCGACCAGCTCATGGATCCATCTCGTTTCGGTGCACGAACCGGGAGTTCCCCGCAGGGTCGCCGGGATCGGCCAGAGTCGCGGCCGCGGGGTCGAGCTCGTCCCCGTCCACCTGGTGATCGGCTCGATCGACCAGGTGGAAGAAGAGCTCCTCGATGTCGGTCTGGCCGAACTGCTCCAGCAGCTCGCCTGGCTTGCCGGCGACCTGGAGGCGTCCCTTGTGAATGATTGCCATGCGCTGGCAGAGCTTCGCGACCTCGTGCATGGAATGCGTTGAGAAGAGGATCGTCTTGCCCATGTCGCGGAGGTCGAGGATCCGCTCCAGCACCACGCGCTGAACCAGGACATCCAGTCCCGAGGTCGGCTCGTCAAAGATCAGCACCGGGGGATCGTGCACGATGGTCCGGGCGATGGAAACCTTCTGCTTCATGCCCGTGGACATCTTGGAGCCGAGGGTGTCGCGGAAGTCGTTCATCTTGAGCCAGCCGAAGATGGTCTCCATGCGCTGGCGAAGCGGCTCGGCGGCCATACCGTAGAGTCGGCCGAAGTATTCGACCAGCTCCCAGGCCGACATCCGGTCGTAGATTCCGGTGCTGGCCGACATGTAGCCGATGCTGCTCCGCACCGCCTGCGGCTCGGCCACCACGTCATGGCCAGCCACCACCGCCCGGCCGCTGGAGGGCTTGAGCACGGTGCTCAGCACCCGGAGCGTGGTGGTCTTGCCGGCTCCGTTGGGTCCCAGCAGCCCGAAGATCTCCCCCGGGTGGCAGTCGAACGAAAGGTCGCGCACAGCGTAGACCCAGCCGCGCTGGTAATCCAGAAAAGACTTGCAGAGCCGTTCAACGTGGATCACGCGGATGCTCGAAAGGTCAATTATGTAATGATTTCCGGCAAGCCCGCGAGGCTGCGGCCGCTCGTCGGGCAGCGGCGAGGAGCGCACCAGGAACGCCGCGACAGACCTCGCCGGAGGTCGACCCGCCGCTCAGCCAGCGACCCGCTGGTGCTCCGGTTCGGCTATCGTGTCAATATATTCGTAGAACACGTTCCGCTGCCGCGGAATGAAACCAGCCTCGCTGATCGCACGCCGGATCTGCTCGAGCGTCAGGTGGTGCACCGTGCCGGCGGATGACACCACGTTCTCCTCGATCATCAAGCTTCCCATGTCGTTGGCCCCGAAGTACAGGCCAATCTGGCCAATCTTGGCTCCCTGGGTCACCCATGAGGACTGGATGTTCGGCACGTTGTCCAGATAAAGCCGGCTGATCGCCTGGGTCTTGAGGTATTCGAACGCGCCCGCGGGGGGGACGTCGGCCATGTCCGTGTGCTCGGGCTGGAAGGTCCAGGCGATGAAGGCGGTGAATCCGCCGGTCTCGTCCTGGAGGTGGCGGACACACTCAAGATGCGCGACGCGCTCGGCCAGGGTCTCCACGTGGCCGAACATCATGGTGGCGGTGGATCGGCCGCCGAGTTGGTGCCAGACCCGGTGTACCTCGAGCCAGTTCTCGGTGAGGACCTTCCCGCGCGTGATGTCCTTGCGCACGCGGTCAACCAGGATCTCGGCGCCACCGCCAGGGAGGCTCCCCAGGCCGGCTTCCTTGAGGCGCTGGAGCACGGTACGCAGTGGCAGCTTCGCCACCTTCGTGAAATGGTAGATCTCCGGGGCGCTGAAGCCGTGCACGTTGACCCGGGGAAAATGGGACTTGATGTCCCGCAGCAGCTCCTCGTACCACTCCAGCGCCAGGTGGGGGTGCAGGCCGCCCTGCATGAGGATCTGGTCGCCGCCCAGCGCCACGGTCTCGCGGATCTTCTCGAGCAGGACGTCCCGGTCCAGCACGTAGGCCTCGGAGTCATCAACCTTGCGGTAAAACGCGCAGAAGTCGCAGACCGCCGTGCAGACGTTGGTGTAATTGATGTTGCGGTCGATGTTGTAGGTCCGGTAGGGCTCGGGATGGAGCCGCTGACACACGGCCTGCGCCGCGCTGCCAAGCTCGAGCAGGCCGGCCTCCTCGAAGAGCGTGACGCCTTCCTGAACGCTGAGACGCTGGCCGCTAACGGTGCGCTGCAAGATCGCGGGGACGGTGGAAGACAAGATTCACTCCTTCCGGGACAAGGCCCAGTCGCGCCGCCATCCGGGCGAATTGCCGGAGCCCGGCAAGCTCCGGCTCCCCGAGCTCGTACGACAGGACCCTGGTCAGGTAATCGTAGCAGGTGATGAAGTCGAGTCCCAGCCGCGGGCCGTGAATGCGTGCCAGCTCATCGGCGTGGGCCAGGCCCAGGCTCCGGCTCTGTGCCAGGGCGCGCGGCAGATCGCCCAGGTCGACGCCTCGGCGTGTGACCCAGAGGGCAAAAACAAACGGAAGCCCGGTCATGGCGTGCCAGGCCTCGCCCAGGTCGACCACCTGGCAGAAGGGCTCATGGGGAACCTTCATCGCCCGGTCGCCGATCACCAGAACCGCGTCGGCCGTGCTTTCGAGCACCGGGACGCCCAGAGGAAGAGGCTCGATGCGCGCTGGCCGGACGTCGTGGCGGGCGTCTAGCCAGACCAGCGAGAGCGCCTGGCTGGTGCGCGAGCCCTCGTCGAGCGCCAGCCGCTGGATCGCCTGAAAAGGCACCCTGCTGAAGAGCTTCACGCTATGAACGGGGCCCTTCGCCGCGATCGCGAAGCCTTCCAGAATTTCGTAGCCAGCCGACGCGCCACGGAGGTATTCAATCGACGGGATCAGGGCGACGTCGAGCGCGCCGGCGTGGAGCTTCTGAGCGAGCCGGCTGGGCACGTCCATGATCAGCTTGGCCGTCGTGAAGTCGTCGAGGCGATAGTAAAGCGGCTTCGCATTGAGATAGCTGACAGCTCCCACGCGGATCGCTGCGGGTATCGGGCTGTTCTCATCCATGCAATCCTCCGGGCGGGTGACCAGAGTGACAGGCCGCTGATCCTTTTCTTGGAGATACGACATGCCTGCCGTTCAGTTCCTACTGAAGTTCAGACCATACTGAAATTGTAGGCAGCGATGCCAGGTCCGCAAGACTGACCGGAAGGGTTTGGGGCGTTCAAAGAATGTCCAACATTCTGACCCCGAATTCCGTAGATTAGGAATGTTTGCTGGTTGACGGAGTGACGATTGATTGGATATTCTTTCGATCACCCATCGTTTGAGAGGTTGATCCCGTCTGATCGCCTCCATCTTCTTGTCCAGGCCGGTTCCGGCCGCGAGGTCAATGATGCCTCAGTCTCGTGTCCGTTATATTGGAAGCCGTGAACTTCATCGCGATCTGCCAAAAGTGCTTGAGAACCTGGAAAACCCGAATGCACGTTGTGTCTTGACGATTCACAGCAAACCCAAGGCCGTACTGATTGGCGCCGAGGCGTTCCTGTCGATACTCCGCGGACCCAGCCCGGAAGACCGGCTGCTGGCGCTTCAGCTCGGCGCCCTGGTCCAGGGGCTGGAGTCTCCGTCGGGTGCTGACACGACGGAAAACGCAGAGTCCCGGGAACGGCTCGTCGAGGTATGAAGCCAGTCCGCGGCTGAGGCCGGAGGCACTCGGCAGTCGCCGCGTCCCGAGACTTCCTCAGGGTCGTGATACCTGGCCGGTACCGAGCTACAGATTCAACCGACGCAACCGGCGACGCAGCGCACCGGTTGCGGTGCGCCGGCACGGAACTGGGTCTTCCATCTTGATGCATACCATGTCACACTCAAGCGAGTCTCCACCCGGTCCAGTCTCACGTGACAGGAGACCGAGAAGTCGCGGTCGCCTGGAGGCCCGTTCATGCCGGTCGTTCGCCCGAGTTCCTGTTCCGCGGCAGCAGGCACATGAACGCGCACTTCTGGCACCAGGTCTGCGAACTCTTCGCCGCGGCGGTCCGCCGCGACGCTGAGGACCGGACGAGATTCCTGGACCAGTCCTGTGCCGGCGACACCAGCCTTCGCCTCGAGGTCGAGCGGCTGCTTGCCGCCTACGCGCCTTGCGGGGATGACGTTGCTGTCGTTGAAGGCTCGACGGTCGCCGACCCGGCCGAGCCCACAATCCGCGGCACGCCGGCGCAGGACGCGGTTGCCGGTCAGGCGGCGGGCCTGGACGGGCTGACCGTCGCCGGCGTCGTCGGAGACGCTCCTCACCCTGATCGCCCGCCTGACTCCGCCCCCTTTTCTTCCCGCGGCTTGCAGCGGTTGATGGATCCGGCACAGCAACAGTCGGTCCGGCTCGTCTTCTGTCCGCGGTGCGACAACACGATCGAGCTGGCGAGGTCGCAGGACGGAGCCGCGGACGAGGACCCGGTCTGTCCCACGTGCGGTTCCACGATCGTGATCGATGCCGGCTCCACGGCGCCTGTGCTCCACTGGCGCGGTGGACGCTGCCTGGGCCGGTTCGAGCTGCTCGCCAAGGTGGGATCCGGCGGTTTCGGCACCGTGTACAAGGCGCGCGATCCCCAGCTCGACCGTATCGTGGCGCTCAAGGTGCTGAAGCTCGGCGAGCTGGCGAGCGACGATCAGAAGGACCGATTCCTGCGCGAGGCGCGCAACGCCGCGCAGTTGCGTCACCCGGCGATCGTGCCGGTCCATGAGATTGGCGACCATGACGGCGTCCCGTTCATCGTCAGCGAGTTCATCGAGGGTGTGACGCTCTCGGACTGGCTGAGCGGCAAGAGGCAGCCGTACGGCGAATCGGCCCGCTTGGTGCTGGAGCTGGCAGGCGCTCTGCAACACGCGCACCAGAAGGGTGTGATCCACCGGGACGTCAAGCCGTCGAACATCATGCTCGACGCCGCCGGCCGGCCGCACATCATGGACTTTGGGCTGGCCAAGCGTGACGCGGGCGATGTCACCGTCACGGTCCAGGGCGAGATCCTTGGCACTCCCGCTTACATGAGCCCGGAACAGGCGCGTGGCGATGCTCACAAGGTGGACGGCCGCAGCGACGTGTACAGCCTGGGCGTGGTGCTGTACGTGCTCATCAGCGGCGAGCTGCCGTTCCGGGGCAACCAGAGAATGTTGATTCACCAGGTGCTCAACGACGAGCCGCGGGCGCCCCGCAGCCTGGTGGACACGATCCCGCGGGACCTCGAAACCATCTGCCTGAAGGCAATGGCCAAGGAGCCGGCGCGGCGGTACGCGACCGCCGGCGAGCTGGCGGGAGATCTCGAGAGGTTCCTGCGGGGCGAGCCCATCCTGGCAAGGCCCGTCGGAGCGATCGGCCGGCTGATGCTCTGGGCTCGCCGCAACCCGCGGGTGGCCAGCCTGTCGGCCGCGGTCTCCGCGCTGCTCTTGCTGCTGGCGGCCGGCGCGGGACTGACGGTCCAGTCGGTCGCGGCGGCGCGACGCACCGCGCGGCTGGGAGTCATCCGGCAGAACCAGCTCGGCGGCGACGACCGCCTCCGCAGCGGTGATGTCGCCGCGGCGATTCCCTGGTTCGTCGAGGCGTTGAGGCAGGAGCAGGAGCTTGGCGACGCGGGGCGGCAAGCCAGCTTGCGGCAGCGAATCGGCTCGCTGCTCCGCGGCGCTCCCCGAGCCGTGCGCACCTGGTCGCTTCCCGAATCCGTGAACGCCGCCTCGTTCAGCCCCGACGGCTCTCGACTGGTGATCGCCGGCGGAGCCGTGGCGGAGGTGATCGAGCGCGCGAGCGGAAGGGTGATGAAGCTGAACCTGGCCCTCCCCGGAGTTACCGGCGGCACGTCGGGGAGCTGCCGGCTGGCACGCTTCAGCCCTGATGGCCAGAGTGTGCTCACGGCACGGGGCACGCTGGTGCGGCTCTGGAGCACCGCAACCGGCGAGCCGAGTGCGGTGCGTCTGGTCCACGAGGCACCCGTGGCATGGGCGGACTTCAGCCCCGACTGCCGGCTCATCGTCACCGCGGCCGGACGCCGTGTGTTCCTCTGGGAGACGGCCTCCGGGCGCAGGCTGCCCGGCCCCATGGAGCACCGCGACGTGGTGAACCACGTGGCGTTCGCGCCCGCGGACCCCGGCCTGGTCGTCTCCTACGGCGGGCCCGACCTGGGCATCGGCGGAGCCTGGCTCTGGGGCCTGCCGGTGCCGGGGGCGAAACCCAGGTTCCTGATGGAACACGATGATGACGTCTTCGAGTCCGGCTTCAGTCCGGACGGGCGCTGGATCGCCACGGTGAGCTATGATCGTTCGGTCAAGCTGTGGAACGCCGTCACCGGCGAGCTGAAGGCGATCCGCAGACTGGATCGGCCGGTGACGCAGCTTGCATTCTCGGCTGACGGCAGCCGGCTCATGACCGTCAGCGGTCCGGAGGCCCTGGTCTGGAAAACCGAGTCGCTCGAGCGCGTGGGCGTCCCCTTGCGGTCGCGGGGCGACCGGATTCGCGCGGCGGGGAACCGCCACCTTGGCCGGATTGTCACCTGGGGCCAGGACGATGCGGCGCGGGTCTGGGACCCGGCGACCGGCGAGCTGGTCCTGCCCCCGCTTCGGCACCGTGGAACCGTCAACCAGGCCCAGTTCAGCCCCGATGGCCGCTCTCTGCTCACGGCCAGCACGGACGGCACCGCCCGCCTCTGGGACCTGGCCGGCGGACTCTGGCCGGAACTCACTCTCCGCCATGGCGAGATCGTCGAGGCTGCGGGCTTCAGTCCGGACGGTCGCAAGATCATGACCATGAGCCGCGACGGGGTCTGCAAGTACTGGGGCATCCAGCCGCCTGCCCCTGCCCCTGCCCTCCATCCTGCGCTGTTCGAGCACCCAGGGATGGGCGACGATGCATGTCTCAGCAGCGACGGCAAGTTCCTGGCAACCACCGGCCAGGATCGGAGCACGCGGATCTGGGAGGTCGAAACCGGCCGGCAGCTCGCCGGACCGCTCGTGCACAGCGACCGGACCGACCCGCTGGACCCGGACGGAGACTACAAGGCCCACATTGTTCGCTTCAGCCGCGACGGCCGCAGGCTGCTGGTGGCCGGGGCGTACGCGGCTCGGGTCTGGGACTGGCGTGGTGGCACGGTATTGTGCGAGGCCCGGCACCCGGCCCGGCCGGGAGGCTCACGCCTGCGCCACGCGGCGATGGACAGCTCCGGCAGCCTGCTCGCCACGGCGGGTGAGGACGGCACCGCACGCATCTGGACCGTCGAGGGTACGGCCCTGGCGCCGCTGATACTGCCCCACGACGGTGAGGTGCTGCATGCCGAGTTCAGCCCGGACGGCCAGCAAGTGGCGACTTCCAGCAAGGACCGAACCGCGCGGGTCTGGCAGTCATGGACTGGCCAGCCGGTGGCCATCTATCGCCATGCCGACCAGGTGAACCAGTCGCACTTCAGCCGGGACGGCGCACGCGTGGTCTCCTGTAGTTCCGACCACACCGCGGCCGTCTGGAGCTCCGCGAGCGGCCAGCTCATGCTGCCGCTTCTGGATCATCAGGAGCCGGTGTTGACCGCGGTGTTCAGTGCCGACGGCGGCCTGATCGCGACGGGCTGCGGAGGCGAGCCGCCGGGCAACACCGGGCTGGCCCAGGTGTGGGACGCCGCCACCGGAGAGGCCACGACGTTGCCGCTGAAACACGGCACCGGAGTGCGCACCCTCGAGTTCGCCCCTGACGGCCGGTCCTTGCTGACGGTGTCGTTTCGCGACCGCGCAGCCCGCGTCTGGGAAATCTCGGGAACCTCGGCGTCGATCCCACAGCTCGAGCGGCTCGCCGGCGTGATCTCCGGCTTCACGATCGACCGCCGTGGAGGACGGATGCCTCGCACGCCCGCGGAGATCTGCCGGGACCACGACGCGCTGATCGGAGCAACTCCGCAGTCGTTCGTCGCGTCCGAGAGCGAGGTTCATGCCTGGCTGGAGGCCGAGGCCCTCGCCATGGAACGCGCCGGCCTCCTGGACGCGGGAATCAAATGCTTCGACCGCCTCCTGGCCGACGATCCCGGCAACCCCGCATACCTGGCCCGGCGCGGCGAGCTGCGGGCCTGGCTTGGCCGCTGGCAAGCCGCCAAGGCCGACATGCTGGCGGCAATCGCCGCCGGCTCGGATGACCGGCTGGTCTGGTATGGCGCCGCCCTGCTCTGCCTGCACTTGCAGGAGATCAAGGAATACGAGGCACTCAGATCAACCCTGCTGGCGCACTATGGTCAAATTCAGGACCCGTGGCGTGCCGACGAGCTGGCATTCCTCTGCACCCTGGCTCCCGGCTCGACGGGACTTATGGAAAACGTGCTGGCCCGGGCGCGACAGCTTGCCGAGAGCCAGCGTGAGGACTATGATCCGTACGTCACTTTCGGGGCGGCACTGTACCGCACGGGTCACCAGGCAGAAGCGGTGAAGCAACTGCGAGAGGCCATACGTCACGACGGAGATCGCGGCAAGCCATGGCACTGGCTGCTCCTGGCCATGGCCCATGGCAAGCTCGGCCAGAGCAAGGAAGCCGCCGTCTGGATGACACTGGTGGATCAGGAACGCCGTCGCGCCGCGACGCAGTCGAAGCCCTACACCGACCTGGCGTGGCGGGACCGGCTGCTCACGGAAGTGCTCCAGCGCGAGGCCGCCCAGCAGGGCCTTGCTTTGCCCGACCGATGACCCCGGATCACGTCGGTTTCAAGCGGTTTGACACCACTTCGAGCGACCCACAACTCAGATGTTACGGGTGACGAAATGCGAACGAGCATCCTGATCGCCTCGCACAACGAGGGAGATCTGCTCTGGCGAACCGTCGGTTCGTGCAGGGAAACGACCGCTGACCTCGATTGCGAGATCGTCGTGGCCGACGACGCGTCGGCCGATGGCTGCGTCGCGCGCATGCAGGAGCGGTTTCCCGACGTTCGCGTGGTGACGTTCCCCCAGCGCAGGGGCGTGGCGGCCACCAAGGACCTGGCCGCTCGCTCCTCCAGCGGCGAGACGTTCCTGTTCCTTGATGCCCACTGCAAGCCAGAGCCGGGCGCCATTCGCCGGCTGGTCGAGGACGTGGTGAACTGCGGCCGGCAATCCATCGTCTCTCCCGTGGTGC
This sequence comes from uncultured Planctomycetaceae bacterium, assembly GCA_963833985.1. Lineage (GTDB taxonomy): Bacteria > Planctomycetota > Planctomycetia > Isosphaerales > Isosphaeraceae > Aquisphaera. The sequence goes on along the minus strand of CAWIAD010000001.1, from coordinate 329,335 downwards.
TCCAGCTTGATCCGGTGAACTGGCAATGCGATTTCCGGCACGCCGGCTACAGTTACTGGATTGATCTGAAGTCGTTCGACAACCGCTGGCAGGACCGCGGCGCGCTGAGACGCGTGCGCGGGCCCGGAGGCCGTTCCTTCTACGAACAAGCATGTGTCGTGGGCTGCTGTGTGGCGATGGCCCGCGGAGTTTATGAGCGGCTCCGCGGGTTCGACGTCGGCATGCTTTCCTATGGCTCGGAAGACATCGACTTCGGCCTCCGCGCCTGGCAGATGGGGTACTCGCTCCTGTGCGACCCGCGGGCCCTCATCGGCCACCGGTTCAGCCCCGGTCAGTCCGGCTACGCCGTTCCCCGCGAGCACTACCTTTACAACGAGCTGCGAATGGCCCGCAAGAACCTGGGCGATCCGGCGTGGACCGACTGGGTCAAGCAACACCAGGACCGGGCCGGCCAGCCACTCTGGTCGGCCGCCTGGAAGCTCTTCGAGCGCGATCTGCGCAGCGTGGAGCTGGAGCGAGACTTCCTGCTGGCCAACCGGGTCCGCGACGAATTCGCCTACGCGCGGCGGTTCGGCCTGGGCTGGCCGCTGACGCCCCCGAGCTTCACAAGCGCTTTCCCGGACGGTTTATCGCTTGCCGAGAAAGGTCCGGAAAGACCGATCCAGAGTCCTGGTGGGGGCAACCCCCACACCAAGGTTCCACCCCCCAGACATCGGCGCCGACCTCGGCGCCAGGAGACCGAGACTCCGCCGGCGATCGAGCCAACCAAGGCTCCGCCTCCGGATCCAACCAGGACCCCGCCGCCGGGGCCAACCAAGACTCCGCCTCCAGAGCCGACGCGCAAGCTTCCGCCCCGACCCACCAAGACGACGCCGACGATGCCGAAGAAGTCCTCCCCGGCCAAACCGAAGAAGTCCTCCCCGGGCAAGCCAGAGAAGTCGTCCTCGCCGGCTAAACCGAAGAAGTCCTCCCCGGCCAAACCGAAGAAGTCGTCCTCGCCGGCCAAACCGAAGAAGTCGTCACCGGCCAGGCCAGAGAAGTCGTCCTCGCCGGCCAAACCGAAGCAGTCGTCCCCGGGCAAGCCAGAGAAGTCGTCCTCGCCGGCCAAACCGAAGAAGTCCTCACCGGGCTCCAAACGGCCCAAGGCGAGGTGAGCGGAGTCACCGGATCCGGGCCAGGGTCGAGCTGGGAGCATGACCGAGGCGCCTGGCCGGCTGGACCAGCAGGTGCCCTCATGAACTGCCCACGCAACCCATGCACGAGCTGGAGCCGCGCTCCCGAGAGCCCCAGCGCCAGGGCCCCCGTCCGATGCCGGCGGAATGCTGATTTCCGCCCCGTGCTGCCGGGACCTTGCATGCTGGCCATGGTCGTCACGTTGTTGCTGGCCGGTCCGCTGGGTGCCCAGCCTGCTGCCGCGGTCCTGACACGGGGAAGCCAGCCGGCGCCGGCCCCTCAGCCGGCCGGGGCCGGGGCCGCGCCCTCGCGCGACGGGAATGAAGATGAGTACAGCGATGTGGTCTCGAGGGCCAGCCAGCGGCAGCTCTCCACCGAGGAGACAAGGCGCCGGCCTGCCGAGGTCTGGGACCGTTCGATCCAGGCTTGCCGGGACGCCTGCGGGCTGCTGAACCAGGATGTCCACTTCGCCGGACTGCTTGTCGGCCCGGAAAAAGAGACCGACTGGCTGACGACCAGGCCGGCCCAATGGTACTGGCTGGGCCCCAGAAGCGTGGGCGGCCGGACGCGGTCCATCGTCATCGATCCTCGTCAGCCCCAGCGGATGTGGACGGGGAGTGTCAGCGGGGGCGTGTGGGACAGCGTCGATGGGGGCGCCTCATGGCGGCTCGACAGCGCGTATCCGTCGAACCTGGCGGTCTCCTCGCTCTGCCTGGATCCGCGAAGCGATAGGCTCTATGTGGGAACCGGCGAGATGGTCGGCGATAACCGCGATCCTGAAACCCGCCAGGCTGATCCCGGCGGGAGGCCGCTCGGAGTGCGCGGCTCCGGCATCTTCACCCGCGAGGCCGCCACTCCGGAAACTGGATGGAAACGGGTACCCGGCACGCATACCGAACCGTTTGACTTCATCAACCGCCTGGCGATTGCCTCGGTGAACCCGACCACCACCGTGCTGCTGGCCGCCACGCACCGGGGCCTCTTCCGGATCGTCAACCCCGAAGCCTCCGCACCGCAAATCCAGCGCGTGGGGCCGATCAACGGCCCCGTCGCGGACGTTGAGTTCCACCCGTCCCTTCCCGCCAGGACGGTCGCCGGCGGCTTCGAGGAAACGACCGACCAGCAAAACGACTCATGCGCCTCGGAAGCGTATTACTCAGAGGACGGGGGCGCCACCTGGAGCCTGGCCGCACACGACGGCTGGCTCTGGACGGACCGCGCCGAGCTAGCCTACGCGCTTGCCGACCCCCAGATCGTCTACTGTTCCGCCAGCTCCTATGCCCTCGGCGATATTCCCAGAAGCCGCAAGTCCCGGATCTTCGTTTCCCGCGACGGCGGGCGGCACTACAGTGCGTGCCGCGCCGGATCGGCGGCCGACCCGGCCCTTACCGCCCCGGTCGACTACCTGGCCGGGCACGGCGATTACTCGAACACGCTGTGGGCCGGAGATCCGGGCAACTCGAACCTCCTCGTGGTCGGTGGAGTCAATCTCTACCGGAGCACCGACGGTGGTGAAAGCCTCACCCGGATCAGTCTTGACCCGGGACCGACGAAGCTCGAAACGCTCACCGACTTTCACGCACTGGCCGCCCGACCCGATCCAGCTTCCGGCGGCGGCCAGATTGCCTTGTACTGCGGGTGCGACGGTGGGGTCTGGCTGGCTGATGACATTCGTACGGTGCAGCCGGTGCTCGAAGGACCCGCTTCCTGGAAGCCCAGAAACTCCGGCCTGGGCACGCTTCTCTTCTACGGCGCCGCGGGTAATCCTCGTACGGGAACCATCGTCGCGGGCGCGCAGGACATGGGAGTTCTGAGCCGCCAGTTGCAGCCCGGGGCGGATGGCGATTCCTGGTCGCTGGTGAACTCCGGTGACGGAGGGCTCTGCTCCGCGGATGTCCACGACACCTCGGTGGAGCGTTTCTTCTATTCCTTCGACAGCCTTTCTCTGTCTCGCGCTACGTTCCAGAAAGGCAAGCCAAGGGGAGATGAAACATCGATCGTCGGGCTGCTTGGCAACCAGAGCGCCCAGGACGTCCGGGCCTGGAGGCCGCCCGGTTACCGGATTGGCGACGCCTTCCTCGCCGCGACCGGGGACGCGCTGACCCCCTTTGGCCATTCGAATTTCATTGCCCCGTTCCTGGCCGACCCGCTCCGAAGCCAGCGCCTCTTCGTGGGAGGCGCACAGCTCTGGCTCACGGAAGACGCACGCGTCGAGGCATCAGTCCAGGACCCGCAGAGCGGACCGCGCTGGCACGCCATCAAGCCCGCGATCGCCGATCGGACTTTCGACCAGACGCTCGTGCCGATCAGCACCCTCGCCATCTCGGGCCGCGATTCCGAAATCGTCTGGGTCGGGCACAACGATGGCCGGATCTTCCGCACGAGCGAGGCCAACGCGGCGTCCCCGGCGTGGGAAGCCGTGACTCTCGCCCCGCTCCTTCAGGGCCGTTACTGCACGCGGATCGTCGTGAACCCGCATCAGCCGGCCGAGACGTATGTTCTCTTCGGTGGATATCACTCCGATAACCTCTGGGTGCGGCGCAGCGAGGGAGCGCCCTGGCAGCCTTTACCCGTGCAGCCGCCGTCATCGCTCCAGCCCAGTCCCGCTCCCTCAGGCCCCCAGGCACAGCCGCTGGAGGCGCCCCTGCGCTGCCTGACGTTCCATCCTGACCACCCGGAGTTTCTTTACCTTGGCACCGAGGTCGGGCTCTATTGCAGCCCGGATGCCGGCGTCTCGTGGATGCCGGTGAACGAGGGACCGGCCCAGGTGCCCGTGGACGGCCTCTTCTGGATGAACCGGGTTCTCGTCGCCGTCACGCACGGACGTGGCGTTTACAGCGTCGACCTGTCCAGCCCCCGCAATGACCGCCTGCCAGGCAAGTCCGCCGGCCCTTGACCGCGCGGCCGTACACGCTTCACAGCGACTTGAGGTACTCGATCAACGCCATGCGCTCGTTCTCGCCCAGCGCATCGCCAAAGGTGTGCCCTCCATTGCCCTGACCCGGCAAGTCCGCGTTATACACCTTGCGGCGCTCGAAGGCCGGTCGCTCGGGGCCCGGCGCGTGAGTCAGCCTGTCGATCACCAGCCCCAGCTTCTGGCGGTCGTACTCCGCGTCATCACCACGGAAGCTGCGCGTGAAGAGCCGTGGCCGAGTGCTCGACTTCAAAACATGATAGATCGTTGGAACGGATCCGTTGTGGAAGTAGGGTGCCGTCGCCCAAACGCCGTCCAGCGGCGGTGCCTGGTAACCTCCTCCTCCCAGACCGTGATAGGGCTCGCCGGCGGGACCGCGCTCGCGGGCAAACCAGCTTTCGAGGTAATGCGCCACGCCGTCGGGGGCAAACGCGCTGGCCAGGGTGGGATCGGTGCCAATCACATCCAGAGCCACCAGCTTGTTGGGATAATGCCCGCTGCCCCCGTACGTGCCATGGCAACGCGCACAGTGGTCCTCGAAGATCGGCCGGCCCCGCTCCGCCAGGGCGCGATCGATGGCGTAGGGATAACGCGGAGGCTCCAGGCTCAGCAGATAGGCACGGATGTCTGCGAAGCGGGGCTCCAGGTCCTTGATCTTCTGGGCGCTGTTGCCCGGGATCAGCAGAAACGGCATGAGCGTCCGGACCGACCGGCTGTCGGCCACACCAAGGTGGTAGAGTGTTTTCTTCTTCTTGAAGTGCCACCAGGCGGGCACGTCCTCGCAGAGGTCCTCGCAGATCGCGTACTTGACGGGGATACGGTGCCTCAGCTCCGCGTCACGAAATTGCATCAGGTAGATGGCGAAGTTGGAGGCCTCGGTGGTACCGCGCACGTTGCAGAGGCGGAGCGGCATTTGCGGGTCAAGCCGGTCGGCCGCGGCAAGGTCCTCGTAGAGCGACTCCATGTCGAGAGCCGGGTTTCCCAGGCCAATGATCGTCTGCCCGGCAACCGTGCCGGCGTGGCAGAGCAGGCAATCGCTCCCCAGCCCTTGCCCGAGGCCCAGCAACCCGCGTGAGCGCACGAGTCCCAGCGCAAGGCCCCCGTTCTGGAAGGGCGCCGGATGTAAGCCGTAGCGGTCGCGGAAGGCGCGATCGTAATCGGCGGGTCTGTCGGCCACGCCCCACTGCCTCCATGCCTCGTGATACGCCCGGAGCGACCAGAACGGCGGATTGAGCGGGGCGTGCACCAGCTCCCCGCCGTGCCGGGCTGCCGGGAGAGAGCCGGCGCTATGCTCTTCGGCCCCGGCGCACGACACCATGAAGGCCATCAACAGGAACACGGGAACCAGTCGGCGCGCCGGTTCGGACCGACGGTTCGAAACGGCGTGCTTGGTTTCGCGGCTCTTCATCGCCCTTGCTCCATGAGTCTCCCGGCGTCGGCTTCCAGGAGATCGCTGTAAGTGACCGGATAGCTGGGTGTGGCGTCGAGTGCCTTGAGCCGTTCGGGAAGCGCGGCGAGCTGGGCGGCACACCGGCCGCGGATGGTCCGCAGGTCCGGCAGTTCGCCGAGCAGACGGCCCTGTTTGACAATCGGAACCAGCAGCGCTTCGCCCTCGGCCGGCTCGTCGGCCCGGGTGACCAGGTCACCGGCAAAGAGCCCCGCGGCGTCACGCCGGCGGTCGATCTGCTTGGCCATGGGATAGGTCTTCTTGCCGGGGCTGAGCTTGATCCTCCCCACTCCGTCGATCTCGACAAGCTTGTACACCATGGAGAGCGCGGGGGCATCGCGGGATGTGATCAGCTCGGTGCCCACGCCGAACCCGTCGATGGGAGCGCTCGCATGCAGGAGTTCCGCGATCCGGTACTCGTCGAGGTCTCCCGAGACCAGGATCTGGACCTCCTTGCGGTCCTGAGAGTCAAGGATCTGCCGGACCTGCCGGGACAGGAGTGCCAGATCGCCGCTGTCGATCCGGACGGCCCGGACCGCAGGGGTGATGCCGGCCGCATGGTGTGCGCCGGCGAGTGTGTCGTAGGTGTCGATGAGGAGCGTCGTCGTCTCGGGAAACGTTCGCGCATAGGCGGCGAACGCCTCGGCCTCGGAATCGAAGGATTGAATCCACGAGTGAGCCATCGTACCCGAAGCGGGGATGCCCGCTCTCCAGGCCGCCTCGACCTGGCTGGTGCCGTGGAACCCGGCGATGTAGGCCGCCCGGGCGGCGAGCAACCCCGCGTGCGGCCCGTGCCCCCTTCGCGCGCCGTAGTCGATGAGCGTGCGGCCGCGCGCCGCGGTCACCGCGCGCGCGGCCTTGGACGCAACCAGCGTGGGATAAGCGAGCGAGGCGAGCAAGAAGGTCTCCACCCACTGCGCCTGGGGCAAGGGCGCCGTCACGCGCAGCAGGCTCTCACCGGGGAACACGATCGTCCCCTCGGGCACGGCCCAGATGTCGCCCTGGAACCGGAGCGACTCGAGAAAACGGAAAAATGCCGGGTCAACGTGTGCGAAGGCCGGGATTTGACGCAGCGCGGCAATCTGCGCGCCCGAGAAGGCCAGACTCAGAAGGTCGCCAACGGCCTGCTCGAGCCCGGCGAACACCAGGTACGCGCGATGCGGCGGCATGCGACGGATGAACAGCTCGAAGGTGGCGCTCCTGTGCTCCATGCCCGCCGCCAGGTAACCAGCCATCATCGTGAGCTGGTACAGGTCAGTGACCGGGCCAAGGGCCTCGGGGTCGGGCCAGAGTGATACGGGAGGCCGCGTGTTCTGACTCATCGGGCCGGTCCTCCCATTCGCGGCCGCATCAGCCATAGCGGGGCGTACACCGCGGAGGACCTGCCGGCTCGGGCCGCGTCGGGATCGGTGTCCAGGAGCGCCGGCAAGCTCAACCGCGATGGGTACTCACGGACCACCTCCCAGTGCTCCAGGAGCGCATCGGTCGCCCCGTTCAGGTCTCCTTCCTGGCGAAGCTGAGCCTGGTCCACCAGCGCCCAGAACCTCGGATTGCCGGGGAGTCGCAGATGGGCCAGGTCGGGCTCCACGATGACCGGCACCCGCCCCGCCAGATAGAACCGCACCGGCGGACGAGCCAGGAGCCGCAGCCCGGCAGCGGCTTCCGGCAGATCGGACAGACCATGCCGCACCGCGATCCGCAACGAGTCCGAGGCCGCCAGCGGACCTGGTAATTCGCGCGGACCCAGCGTCGGCGCGCGAAACAGCTCCGGGCCGAGCAGCTCGATGCAGAGGAGCACCAGCCCGCAGGCGAACCACTCTCGGAGGTTCAGCCCGTATCGATTCTCTCGATCCCACGCGCCCGTCAACCTGCCGCGCGCTTCCTGGTTGCAAAGCAGCACGTTCCTGACGGAGTTCGTGATGAGCATCCAGCTCAGGAAGTGGACCGGCAGCCAGAGCCGCGCATAGGGGTGATAGAACGGGGTCAAGATGGACAGGCCAACCCATCCCACGGCCAGCAGCCGCTGGCTGGGGTGACGCCAAACGCGGCCGTCGAGGAGGCATCCGGCGGCCATGGGCCAGTACAGGAAGGGGATGAAGACGACCACGGGGGCGAGCAACACCAGTAGCAGGCAGGAGCGCGGGACGCCGGCCCTGAGCCGCGGGTATTGCACCACCGCGCAGCCGGCCACGGCGGAGAGGTACTCCACAAGGTTCCAGGGAGGACCGCCCGAGAGCGCTGCGGCTTGCCGGAGCTGAACGCGCAGGTAGGGCAGCCAGCACTCCGGCCCACTCAGATAGCCCCGGTGGTGGCGGATCAGCCCTGCATACCCGCCGTGCGCCTCGACGAAGGCGAACCAGGGCCAGTAGGCCGCCAGGGCGACCGCCACGGCGACCAGGCCGTATCCCCAGACCGCGCGGATTCTCGTGCCGCGTCGTTCCGCGGGGTCAAGTGCGATTCCCAGCGCGGCGGAGACCATCACCAGCAGACCGGCCAGCCAGCCGTTGTACTTGACCCACTGGCAGAGTGCCACGCTCAGCCCCAGGAGGATGGCCCGATCGAGCCTGGGCCGTTCGAGGAACCGCTGGCCGCAAATCAACGCCAGCACGAAAGCGAGCAAGAACAACGCATCGGCAAGAGCCATGCGTGAGAACGCCACGTGATATCCGGAGAAGGCCACCAGCCCCGCGGCCGCGGCGCCGGCACCTGCCCCGAACGTCCGGCCAGCCAGCCAAGCGGCCGCCGGCACCAGGAGCGCGCCAGCGGCAATGGAGACCAGTATCGCCGCGACGTCGCTCACGCCGAAGAGCAGATAGGAGACGCCCACGAGTACCGGGAAGCCGGCAGGTGCGTAAGGAATGAGGGTCGGATCCAGGCTCGCCAGCCCTGCCGGTGCCAGCGCGTACAGCCCGGCGGTGGCGTAGATCCCTTCGTCGAAATGAGAGAACCCCAGCGCCTTCAGTCCCCACAGCCGCAGGACGGCGCCGGCAAGAACAAGCACTCCGACGACGAGGGACTCGCGTCTCACCTGGCCATGGCGCGGTGGATCGCTCGATGCTGGAAGCATGATGAGTGATTCTACAGAACCGTCCTCGCGGCAGCAAACGGTGGAGCGATTGGGGGGGGGCCGCATTCATCCCGTTTCACGTGAAACGATCTGCAAGTGAATGTGCGAACCCGGACGGACCGGCGTCCATCACGTCAGGCAGGCTTGCCCGCAGAAGCCGTGTTTCTGCTATGATTCACCTATTGCCCCGCCTCTGACTCACCATAAAGGCATGAACGCTGCGTTCAGGAGCAATCATGGCTGTCACCCTCTACACCGATCGGCGCATGATCGAGCACCGCGTTCCGGCCCGGCACCCCGAGCGGCCGGAGCGTCTCACGGCGATCTTGCGGCACCTGGAGCGAACGGGCGATCTGGCGGCCTGTCCCGCGGGTGTTGTCCGCGAGGCGACGGGTGCCGAGCTGCTGATGGTTCACGAACTGGGTTACATCCGCGAACTGGAGCAGCTTGAGGCTCGAGGTGGCGGGGCCGTCGAGCCGGATACGTGGGTCTATCCTCATTCTTTGCTTGCCGCCCGCCTGGCGGCCGGCGCCGCGCTGCAAGCGGTCACGGACATCGTTGGCGGCCGCGTCCAGCGCGCTGCTTGCTTGACGCGGCCGCCCGGCCATCACGCCCGCCCGGCCGATGCCATGGGCTTCTGCCTCTTTGCCAACGTGGCCCTTGCCGCGGCCCTGGCACTCGCCCGCTTCCAGGTGAACCGGATCCTGATCGTCGATTTCGACGTGCATCATGGCAACGGCACGCAGGAGATCTACTATGAGAGCGAACGCGTGGCGTTCCTGTCGATTCACCGCTATCCGTTCTACCCGGGCAGCGGTGCCAGGGATGAGACCGGCGCAGGAGCCGGACTGGGCTACACGCTGAACATCCCCCTGCCCCACGGGACGCCGCAGAAGGCCTACCACGACTCATTTCGAGTTGGTTTGCAGAGCCTTGCAGACAAGGTCAAGCCCGAGCTCGTCCTGGTAAGCGCCGGGTTCGACGCTCATGCCGAGGACCCCGTGGGCGACCTGGGCCTGCAAGTGGAGGACTTCGAGGCGATCACGCGAGCGATCGTCCAGGTTGCAGAGCACCATGCCGCGGGACGCATCCTCAGCGTGCTCGAAGGCGGGTACAACGTACCGATTCTCGCTGCCTGTGTGGCGGCTCATCTCCACGCCCTGGGCGCCGCGGCTGCCAGGGAGTGATTTCCGGCGCGACGGCGTGAAGCGAGTGACCCCGACGGGATTCGAACCCGTGTTGCATGCGTGAAAGGCATGTGTCCTGAACCAGGCTAGACGACGGGGCCATCCAGCAGGAATCACTGTAATCGCATGCAACTGGCCCGGTCAAGACGGCCGGTGGGCGCGCTGCCGCGGCCGGAGATTCCTGGTGGAGCGGCGCCAACCTGTTGAAACGCCGGCAAGGAGGCGTTAAGGTATCGCGAAATTGTCGGGGTGTACCCGCTCGTGCCCGGAGAACTGCTCATGCTCAAGCTCCTCTTGCTCACCGGCGATGCCGGTGAGGCTCAGGAGATTTACTACGCCAAGTACCGCCTGGAGGAGGAAGGCTGGAGCGTGCAGATCGCGGCACCCAGGAAGGGAGCGTTCCTCTCGGTGGTACACGACTTCGAGCCCGGCTTCGAGACCTACACGGAGCGCGCTGGCTACCGCGTGGAGGCCGACCTGGGTCTCGAGGATATCCAGCCGGAGCAGTTTCAGGGAATCGTGCTACCTGGTGGACGAGCCCCGGAATACCTCAGGAACCGTCCGGCGGCCGTCGCCGCGGTCCGGCATTTTCTGGAGGCCGGCAAGCCGATCGCCGCGAATTGCCATGGACCGCTGCTGCTGCTGGCGGCCGGCCCGATCCAGGGCGCACCCTCACCTGTTATCCCGAGTTGCAGCTCGACGTCCGCGCCGCGGGCGCCGAGTACGTCAATCGAGACGTGGTCGTGGACGGGCCGATCGTGACCGTGCGGGGCTGGCCCGACAATGGTCCCTGGATGCGCGAATTCGTTCGTCTGCTCAAGGCCACCTATCCAGAGGCCAGCAAAAGAACGACCGTCAACCCCGCGCCATGAGCGGCGGTGGGCTTTTGTTCGCGGAGCAGCATCATCTGTACCGTGCGGAAAGGCCCGTGCATCAGCCAACCTTACAGGTCGGTGCAGGAACCTTGGATCCCGGATCGAGCGTGCGAGCCTGGTTCTGAATGGCTTCGTAGACCTCGCGGCGATGGACTGTGACATCCTTGGGGGCCTCGATGCCTAGACGAACCTTGTCACCCCGGATCTCGATCACGGTCACCGTGATGTTGTCGTTGATTATGATGCTCTCGTTCTTCTTGCGGGAGAGAACCAGCATCGCCGCTCCTCTCTGATGCTCATCGCGCGGTGCGCGATCCCTCCGGTCACTGAATCTGTGCGCAGACTCAGCCCCTCATTCGTTGCATGCACTCACAAGGCAGTGTAACGTACACCGCCTCCGTTAAAATGTACAAGATGAAAGAGGGCGGTCAAGAGTCAGTGTGATTTTTCAGCCGGTCGGCGCGGCAGCCCGGCCCGGCATTGCACTGAGCAGGCTACGCCCGACCTGTCATGTGAAGAACGCTAACTACTTTCGAGGATTCGGGTTTCAGCGATCCGAAAGGGTCGCGTAGCGGCGATAAAGATAGCCTAATCCGAGATCGTAGATTTCAGCCTCAACGAGGCTCGTTGCTGGTCGGGTGGATGGTTTCTCTCAGCTCGAGGACAAGCAGATCGATAAATTTCGCGCGGGCGCGCTGAAGGTTCTTGCGAAATGCCTCGGGGGTCATCGCGGCACCGGTGGTCTGGCGCAGGCGGTCGGTGATCTCCTCGATGGGTGCGTCCGGGAAATCACGCCTTAGCTGGAGCACGCTCGCATACCGGTTCTTGGGAGTCGTGGCCTGGTAGGTTTCCAGACGCGACCAGACCCGGTTGAGCACCGCGTCGCGCCACACGCGATCAAAATCCTTGTCGGGCTCGGAGGCGTCGAGCAGGTCGCCAGGCGGGAGCGGTTGCAGTTTGCGGCTGCGAAAGTGGTCGATGATCAGCCGATGCAACACGGTGCGCAGGTAGTCTCGGAACCGGCCCTTGTCCTTATCGGCCCCGGCGAGCTTGCCGGCCAGCAGCTTCGTCCAGAACTCCTGCAAGACCTCATCGGCAAGGTGCTTGTCCCTGACTTTCAGGTGGATATAGCGGGTCACCGCGTCGTGGTATCGCCCGACCAGTTCTTCCATCGCCTTCTGACTGGCGGGCCCCGGAGAATGGGCGCTGCTGATCGTGGTCCAGCTTGTTGGTATCTCAGTCAGCCGCTCTTCTGCCATCTCACAAATCCATCAAAGGCGGCCAGGACCTGGGCACGTAGTGGTTCGACGAGGCACACGCGCCCCGAACGACTCGCCTGGCTGTTCCCGGGACCAGCCCCGGTTTCACGTGAAAACCACGTTGCCGACCGCGCGTGGCCATCAAGCCGAGCTCTCTCCTGCCAGCCAACCCACCCCGTATTCTACACAGACAATCAACACAACCCGGCACGTCTCCGGAAGTACGCGCCTCTCACGAGCGCCCACGCATCAGGCGTATTCTCCCGGTCCTGCGCTTTCCATGCCCAAACTCCACCATTTCTCGCCCGCGCTCCTGGCGCGAGCTGCCGCACCTGCGCTACTCAGAATCTAGATCGCCGAGCCGCATGAAGCGCGCTGAAAACTTCGCCGGACGGCATCCTGGGTCGTCCCGAGCGTTCCAGCGGTTCCCTGCGACAAAGCTCCCGACTACGCCCGGCAGGACTCGAACCTGCGACCGACGGTTTAGAAAACCGTTGCTCTATCCGCCTGAGCTACGGGCGCTTCACCCGGTGCACGCCTCGCCTCCGGGACCGGAGCCTGCGTCGATTCCGGCTGCCACTGCGCCCGGCAGGACTTGAACCTGCGACCTGCGGTTTAGGAAACCGCCGCTCTATCCGCCTGAGCTACGAGCGCAAACCGGCTGGATGACTATTTTCGTTGATAAAACCAGGCGCTGTCAACCGGACCGTGACGCGGAGAGGCGCTCGAACCTCGGGAGCCGTGGACCAGCAGCCGTGCCCTGCGCGTCGGGCCTGGAGTATCCTGGATGGCGCAGGTCGTCATCGATTGGCCCACGGGGCACCACCTTTTCAAGGCTCGGCCGCTTCGCGGCCGGTCTGAACCGGAGGCGACATGTCGAACAATTCGGACATCCCGGCCCATTCGGCGGCGGTACCCGAGCGCGTGGCCGTAGTCACGGGAGGGGGCCGCGGGATCGGCCGCGGGATTGTCCGCGAGCTGGCGAGGCTGGGGTTCTCCATCGCTGTGAATTTCCGTGCCGATTCAGGTTCCGCGCGCGACTGCTGCCGGGATGCCCTGGAGCTGGGAGCCAGCCAGGCGGCCGAGTTTCAGGCGGACGTGTCCAGTCTCGACGAAGGCCAGCGGCTGCTCGGTCAGGTCCTGGACCGATTCGGGAGGGTGGACTTCTGGGTGAACAATGCCGGGGTCGCTCCGGCATCCCGGCTCGATCTGCTGGAGACGACGCCAGAGAGCTGGGATCGCGTGCTTTCCACCAACCTGCGCGGGCCCTTCTTCCTGACGCAGGCTGTGGCTGCGGCCATGGCCGGTCTCGTCGAGAAAGCGGTTGTCGTGGAGCCGCAGATCGTCTTCATCACTTCCATCTCCAGCACGTTCGCCAGTACCAGCCGGGGCGAGTATTGCGTGGCCAAGGCCGGGCTGAGCATGGTTGCGCAGCTTTTTGCCGTTCGCCTGGCGGCTGCCGGCATCCGCGTCTACGAGGTTCGACCCGGCCTCATCGATACCGACATGACGCAGCCGGTGCACGCCGCCTATGATGCGAGGATCGCGGCCGGGATCTCTCCCATTCGCCGCTGGGGGCTGCCCGCCGACGTGGGCCGGACGGTCGCTGCCCTGGCCGCGGGGAACCTGCCCTTCTCCACCGGGGAGGTGATTCATGTCGATGGCGGACTGCACCTTCGGGTCCTCTAGATTGGCTCCGCGGACGACACCTGCCCGGGTGGACAGCAACCGTGAATGTCCGGGGCCTGTCCCAATTCCTGCATACGGGTGTAAGATTATTGAAGGATGTCGGGCTTCAACCCATTTGCGGGGTGTCATGCCCGGCGACCGAAGCAGCCGGTCGGCCTCTGCGATCCTTTCTCTGATACGGGCGTGGCGAACCCCCTCTCCGGGACCGCCATGGCACCTGAAGCCACCAGAAACCACGTCCGGGTGTTTCGACGGGGAAGTGCATGCAGCAATCGATCCCGGAACCTCCCGAATTCAGCGACACCCAGTACGGCAGTTACCGGGTCCTGCATCCGCTTGGCGCGGGCGGCATGAGCTCGGTGTACCGTGCGGTGCACGTCGATTCGGGCCACGAGGTTGCGCTCAAGGTGCTGCCGTCGCGCATGGCCAGGAACCCGATTGTGCTTCAGCGCTTTCTGCGCGAAGCCCGGATCGCCGAGTCGCTGGAACACCCCAACATCGTCTCGATCTACGATCGGGGCGTGGATCAGGGACGGCACTACCTGGTGCTGGAGTACGTCGAGGGGTGCGACCTGCATGAGTACGTGCAGATGCGGGGGCCGCTCAGTGCCGCCGAGGCGGTCCAGGTCATTCGTCAGGTTGCCGAGGGGCTCCGGTTCGCCGCGGACCGCGGGTTGGTCCATCGCGATATCAAGCCCTCGAACATCCTCCGCAGCAAGACGGGCGAAATCAAGATCACCGACCTGGGCCTGGCCCTGCACCTGGATTTCGAGGACCAGCGCGTCACACGCGAGGGAACGACGGTCGGCACGGTCGATTACATGGCACCGGAGCAGGCCCGGGACAGCCGCGCCGCCAGCGTGCAGAGCGACATCTACTCGCTGGGCTGCACCTTTTACTACTTGCTCACGGGCGTGCCCCCCTATCCCGGCGGTGACATCACCGACAAGCTGACCCGGCATGCCCGCTCGGCACCCCCCAACGTCCGTGATTTGCGGCCCGACGTGCCCGAGAGCCTGGCCCGGATCATGCTGCGCATGATGGCCAAGAAGACCGACGAACGCTATGCCAGCTTTGACACACTGATCGAGGAGATGGACCGGCTGCGGCTCAAGGATGAAGCCCAGGCACCGGGTGTCGCGCTTGCGCCGATCGACCCCAGCGGCTCGCCTCCGCCCGAGATCCGCCAGCCGCGGCAGGGAGTGCAGATCCTCCTGGACAGTTCCGAGACACGGCCGCCCTCGTCGGTTCCCGAGATCTCGCTGGCAAGCCTGCCCCCGGAGCTCCTGCCGGATGCCAGCTCCGGCCGGCGTCCCTCCGCACCCGGAAACCAGGCGCTCGTTCCGCTGCCGCGACGCGGGGCAATGGTCGTGGCCGGCGATTCTTTCGTGTACCCACTGCGGGCAGACGGCTCGCGCCAGTCGCCGCTCTCGGCCTCGGCCTGGGTCGCGCTCTGTGTGGCGATTGGCGCCTCGTTCGTGCTCCTGGTGATTGTGATCGACCGCTGCGTCCGGTCCGCCCCGCCGGTCCCGGTGATTGCGGATGCGCCGATCGGCCCTGATGTGCCTGAGCCCGGTTCCGCCAGCACCTCACAGCAGCTAGCACCTGCGCCGCCGCCGGTCGTGGCCCGCGCGCAACCGGTTCCCGCCGCCCCCCTCAGGCCCGTGGACGTGAGGCCCGTCGAGCGCGCGGCCGCGGCCGAGCCGCCGGTACCCGCTCCGTCCGCGCCCGCACCCGCTCCGCCTCCACCGGCAATCACCGCTTATACCGAGGAAACCCTCAGGAAGTACCTTCCGTCCTGGGCCCTGGCACCCGTGCCCGAGCGAGTCGAAGGGCCGCTGGTCGTGGTTCGCCGGGTCGCCGCGGCGGCGCGCGAGCCGTCCGTACTCCCCTCGCTGCGGCAGGCGCTCAACGAGACACGGGGGACCGTCGAGATCGCCGACGAGGGGCCCTTCCCCATCAATGACTTCCGGATTCCCGGCGAGACGCGGCTGGTGCGTGCGCGACCGGGATTCCGGCCCATCATCCGCATTGACCGGCCCAACCTGGAGGCCGTCTGGTCGCTGCCCGGAATCATCGTGCTCGACGGCAAGAATCTCGTGCTGGACTCGCTCGACTTCATCGTCAACGTCAGGGACCTGAATGCCGCTCAGACCGCCTTCTTCCATTGCACAGGCGCCTCCCTCACGGTGCGGAACTGCACCTTCACGCTGATCAACGCGGCCAGCCAGACGTTCACCCTGGTGCGTGCCGATGGCGCCGCTGCACGCGGATCGCGAATCCGGTTCGAGAAGACGCTCATCCGCGGGTATGTCACTTCGGGCTTCGACCTGGGCAAGGGGGCCGTCGACGTGGCGCTCAGGGAGACCGTCTTCCTGGGCAGTCAGGGACCGCTGGTTCGCGCGATCGACCCGGCGCGACGGGGCGAGCAGAGGTTCTCGGTCGTTGGCAGCGTGCTGGCCAGCCGCGGGCCGGCCTTCGAGTGGCGATCGGCCAGCGAGAGCGAGCCCGCTCGTCCCACCTCGCCCATGGTGATCCGAGCTTTCGATTCGGTATTCGGCCGTTTCCAGGGGGCCGGGATCGCCTGCATCCTCTTCTCCGAGAATGCCAGCGCAAGCCCGCGCCAGCAATTCGACTGGCTCGGGCAACAGAATCTGTTCTGCGGCTGGAAGGGCTACTACGCGAGCGGTCCGGAGCAGACCCTACGTCTTGCCAGCCTTTCCGAGCTTCGTTCCACGTGGAACGGCAGCGACCTGAAAAGCCGCGAGATCCTGGCACCCTGGCCGCAACCGACGCACCTCGGCCAGGCGATCCCGGCGGACTTTGGCCCGTTCGTTCCCGGCCGCGAGGGAGCACTATCCCGGGCGGCCACGCCGCGCGCGTTCCTGACCGCCAAGACGCTCTGGAACTTTCCCGCACCGGAGATTCCCTTCCCGGTCACTCTCTCGGGTACCCGGATCACGGGGTTCCCGCAGGTGGCGACCGACCCTTCCATTCGTTTCCAGGGACGTGAGCACCGGCCCCCGGCGGCCGCCTGGAAAAACGCTGCCGCGAACGCATCCGCGCCTGATGCCGGCGTGGTCGAGCTACCGTTCGATGCGGATGCGGCACCGTGGCACGGCGACCTTGGAGCGTTCCTGCACGACAGGCTCGGAGAGGACGCGAAGCACGTGCGGGTGCGGGTCAAGGGCTCGGGAGCGCGGCGCTCGTCTCCCATCCGGCTGCGCGACGGACTGGTCCTGGAGATCCACGCCGAGCCCGGTTCGCTGCGCGACCAGGAGCCGCTTTCCTGGACGCCACAGGCCGAGTCTCACGGGCACGCGCTCTTCGAGGTTCACGGCGGCGCGCTCTTGCTCTCGCAGGTCCGGCTGCGGGCCGATGAGAGCGCCGCGGTGGACGCCCTCATCGACGTCGCCGAGGGCGACCTGGTGCTGCACCGCTGCCAGTTGACCGCGCCTCCGGAAGCGGTCGCGCGCACTCCGGTACTCGTGAAGTTCTCGTCCACGGCCGAGGCCGCACGGACCCGGGCCGCTGGCTCCGGGCTCTTCGTCACGACGCCCGATCGCGCCGTGTGCCTGGTTGTCGAGAGCACGCTGATCACCCGCGCCAGCGCCCTCCAGGCAAGCCTGGGGCGGGGCCTTGTCGCACTGACCCAGTCGGCCCTGGCTGCCGGCACCGACGCCATCGTCCTGGATCCTTCCACCTCGGGCAACGGCTCGCTCGAGGCCGACCTGGTGCTGGACCACTGCACGCTCAGCTCCGAGGCGAACATCATTCGCCTGGGTGCGTGGAACGGTCAGGCTCCGGGCCCCGAGCGGCCCTGGCTGGTCACCTCCAGCTCCTGCGCGTTCCTGAGCAGCTATGACCGCCGCGTCTCGACGACCGTGCTGCTCCGCGTGGATGAGGAAGCGATGGCCCATGGAACTCTCTTCTGGCAGGGAAACGGCGACGCCGCTGACGTTGACGGGTTCACCGCGGCCATGGACGAGTCCCTCTCCACTCGCCTGCTCGACGTCAATTTCCAGTGGGTCAACTTCTGGGGGAGCAACCACCAGTCCGAGATCACCGGCCCTCGCGCCGGCTCCAACCTTCCCAGCGTCCGTCTCAGGGAGCGGCTCAAGCCGGGTCGCGTCGAGCCGGGCGACCTCATTCTCGATCCCGGCTACCACCCCTGGCGGCCACAGCTCGATGTCGGCGCCGACCTCTCCCTCCAGGGAATCACCCCGCGCTCCACCGCCGGGTATCGGCGGCGCTAAATAGATCGTCGCCTCTTGGAATGTGGGCCAGCCGCCCTCGGCTGGCTCAGGACGGCCGAGGGCGGCCGTTCCACACTTTCCCTCTTACGGGGAGCGATTTAGTCTGAGGTGGCGCGCGTGGTCCCGCACCATTGACCGCGAACCGGTCCGAAAATCCCATTTCCCTTCAAGTACGAGTTGATCATAATGACCAGGGGAGCTCCCTACGCCCGATCCGCTTGATAAGGAGCTTGGCGTCGTGTGCATGCTGCCTCGGCTAGCTAGCGGATGCATTCTGGCTGTCATCCTCGTTCCTCCGGCGGCCCGGGCCCAGCACTCCGGTCAGCACGCCGGGGGGTCCAGTTCCGCGGCGCTTACCGGCAGCGTGGCGGTCGCTGGCAACGGTGCCAGCCACGTCTCGGGAACCCAGGGGGTGGGCGGCCTGGCGGTGGGAGGTGTCGGCTGGTGGTCCGGTTACTGGCTCCCTTACTATGCCGTCGGAGTGCCGGGCGGAGAGCTGGTGTTCGTGCCGCCCATGCCTCCTTACGTGCCAGGAGGCTTCGGCCCGATCATGCGACCCGGGCCGGTGGTCTTCGAGCGTGGCCCGGTCGCGCCGCCGCCACCCCCGGGCTGGTTTCCCGATGTCGCCAGGCGCCCTGCCGCCGACAAGGTAGATCCGCCGTCCCGTGCCAAAGATACCAACCGGTCTGCTCAGCTTGTGATCATCGGCAACCGCCTGTTCCGGGGTAACAACGTCAAGAAGGCCGAAGAGCGTTATCTCCAGGCGACCCGGTTCGATCCCAGTTCGGCCGCACCGCTGGTCGGGCTGGCCCAGGTGGCCCTGGTCCGGGAGCAGTACGCCGAGGCGGCTGCGCGGCTGCGTGAGGCCGAGACCGCTCAACCTGGCTGGATGGCGAAGGCCCCCGACATCCAGGCGGTCTACGGTGAGCCCGGAGACTTCGCGCGGCGTCTGTCGCGGCTCGAATCGCACTTGCAGGTACACCCCGACGATCGTGACGCCTGGCTTGTGCTTGGCGCCGAATGGTTCCTCTCCGGACGCACCGGCCGGGCGGCCGACGTCTTCCTGCGGCTGAATGATCCCAGACGCAAGCCAGACATTGCCCTCTCCGCCTTTCTGCACGCCACAAACCAGGAGTAGGGCTGCACCCGCCACATCGCATGTCGCACACGGAACGTTACTACGCCGCCGCCTGCCAGACGGACCTGTCTTGCCCGCGGCACCGCGACGAGATCGCCGGGCGCGTGAGCAACCTGCTGGAGATGGTGGACCGGGCCGTCGTCGGGTACGAGCCCTTCTTCGATGTGAAGCTGATCGTCTTCCCCGAGTTCGCCCACGCCGCGCCCATCTACGCGACCGTCGCCGAGCTGGCCGACCGCCTGGCTGTTCCGATTCCCAGCGAACATACCGACGCGTACCACCGCAAGGCACGCCAGCGCGGGGTCTACATTCAGACCGGCACGTTCCTGGAGGTCGATGGCCGCTGGCCCGGCACCGTGTTCAACACCACCTGCCTGATCGGGCCCGACGGTCTGCTGGCCCGTTACCGGAAGGTCAACCCCTGGATTCCCTGGGAGCTGCACGCCAGCCCGCATGACCTGCCCGGCTATGACGAGCCGCTCTTCCCCGTGGTGGACACCGAGATCGGCCGCCTCGGCGCGGCCATCTGCTACGACTGGCTCTTTCCCGAAGCCATCCGCGCGCTGGCCCTTGGTGGTGCCGAGGTGCTGATCCGGGTCTCGGCCTACATGGACCCCTGGGGAGCCACGCCTCCACTGGACTGGTGGACGCTCTTCAATCGTGCGCGGGCCGTGGAGAACTTCGCCTACGTGGTGGCGGCCAATCAGGGCGCCAGCGCCGCGAACTACCCGCCCTTCTCCTGGCCCGGCGGCAGCATGGTTGTGGACTACGACGGCCGGATCCTTGCCCAGGCCGACCCGGGTCCGGGCGAGAAGATCGTGGTCGGCCCGATCGACCTCGCCGCCCTGCGTGCCGAGCGGCAGCGCCGCCGCGGCCATCATCTGCTTTCACACCTCCGGGCCGACGCCTATACTGACCTGTACGCTCGGCCGATTTATCGCCCCGGCTCGCGTTCCACGTGAAACCCGAATACTTTCCATGATCCGTGGCGCCAGCCTGAATTCTCCAGGGCCTTCGAATCTTCGCACGGCCGCGCGCTCCGTTCTTCGTTTCGATCATTCTCTGGACAGCGAGGTTCTCAACGATGCGTTCTTCACGTCCGGGTCAGCGCACTGTGGCGCTGCTCGTCGGTGTGGGCTTTCTGGCGGCCGCCGGCTGCCAGACCCACGACCAGCCCGCGGCTCCTCCCCCCGGCAGTACAGCTTCCTCCGCCGCGGCACCGGCGGCCAAGCAGGCCGAACCGCTCCGGGACGAGATTCCGGCCGCGGAGCTCGGGGCGGTGCTGGAGGCCCATTTCCAGGGCATGGGCTACATGGAGCAGTACGAGTACGGCAAGGCGGCGAAGGCCTTTCGCGAGGTCCGTCGGCGCGCCCCCGGGTGGATTCCCGGCTCCATCAACATGTCGATCGCACTGCTGAACATGACGGGTGAGGAAGTGGAGGCGTCGAAGAAGTCCGGAGGGGCGCAGGACTTGGCAATTTCGATGAGGCTCTACAGCTTCTGGCCGGCGTCCTCGAGCGGCAGCCAGACAACCCTTACGCCCATTTCTGCACCGGCATCATCCTCGAGCAACAGGGCGACCTGCCGGCCGCTCACAAGCACTTTCGCCGCGTGACCGAGATCGACCCGAACGACGCCGTCTCGTGGTACTGGCGGGCCAGCACGCTCACCGATCCGGACAATCCCTTGCTGTCGACCAGCCCCAAGATCGCCAGGCAGCAGGCTGCGCTTTACGCCAGGGCGATCGAGCTGGACCCTTATCTCACCCAGGCGATCTACAAGCTGTCTTTTGTCTCGCGGCTGGCCGGAGAGCCGCAGAAGCAGAAAGAGCTGCTGGAGCGCTGGGACAAGATCAACCCCGACCGGCCGCATCCGGTCCCGGGACCAGGAAACACCGCCACCAAGGTGTACGGCGAGATGGGGAAATACGCCACGATCCTCAGCCCCTTCCCGCGGCCCGAGGTCATCGCGGAATCGGCGGCGGTGCCTCCGCGGTTCGAGCCCGCCCGCGCCCTCGACGTGCAGCTTGCCGCCGGCGACCGCTGGGCGAAGGCCGAGGACTACCAGGGAACGCACGCCGTGATCGGCCGGATTCGCGACCGCTTCGGCGCCGCGGTGGCCGCTTTCGACGCCAATGGCGACGGTCAACTGGACCTTTACCTGACTTCCGCGGTCGTCGGTCCCAAGGGTCTGCGCGACGCCCTGCTTCTGAACCTGGGCAACGGACGCTTTCAGGAGAGTGCCCTGGCCTTCGGCCTGCCTCCTGACCAGGCCAGCGTGGGCGTGGCCGCCGCCGACTTCGACGCCGACCGGCACATCGATCTGTTTCTCACCGGCGTGGGCAAGAACAGGCTGCTCCGCAACAAGGAAGGCAAGGCGTTCGAGGACCGGACCGAGATCCTCAAATCTCCAGGTCCGCCGGCCCTGGCGCTGCTGGCGCGGTGGCTGGACCTGGACCAGGACGGAGACCTCGACCTCTACGTCGTGAACTACTGCGCGGCGGAGCACGCCGAGCGAGCCTTCCACGCCGATCAGCCCTCGCCTCCTGGCCTGCCGAACACAGTCTACCGCAACGACGGTCAGCCGGAGCCGATCCCTGGCAGCCCTGCGCCGGCATGGGCACCGCTGGCGGTGGCCTGGGAGAATGTGAAGGCGAAGAGCGGCCTCTCGCTGGCACTCAGCCCCTGGCCCGGCAGCGTTGCGCTCGCCGGTGGGGCTGCGCCGCACACGGGCGTGGCGGCCCTTGACCTTGATGGCGACCACGACCTCGATCTCGTCCTGCCCGCCGACGGAACCGCGCTGAAGGCCGTGCTCAACGACCGGCTGGGGACCTTCCACGAGGTGGAGCTCAAGGACGTCGCTGCCACGCACCTTGCCTCCGGGATCCTCGTCACGGACCTGGACCAGGATGGCCGTCCTGACCTGGTCGCGCCGGGAGTCCGGGGGAAGGTTCTGGCCCTGCGGAACACGACCGGGCGGGCGCCCACCGACGGGCAATCGCGGATTTCCCTGGAGACAGTACCGACCAGCGCGGGGGCATGGCGCTCGGCGATCGCGGCGGATCTCGACCTCGATGGCCTGCCGGACCTGGTCGGGCTGAGGGCCGCGGCCTCGAGGCCGGCAGACTCCGATCCGGGCCGCGGGCCGCTGGCCTGGGCGCGCAACGAGGGCAGCCGTCTCACCGGGCGCGACCTCCTGGTGACGCTCGAGACCCCCGGCGCAGTCGGCCTGGCGCTGGCCGACCTGGCCGGCGACGCCTTGCCCGATCTGCTCATCGTGCGCGCGGGCGCTCCGCCGGCTGTCGCACGCAACCTGGGCAACGGCCATCACTGGCTGGCCCTCCAGCTTGGCGGCCACTGGGGCGTCAAGCCGCAGCTCATGCGTACCAACTCGCACGGCATCGGCACGCGCGTGCTGGTCGAGGGACAGGGGATCCAGGTCTGCTATGACCACACCACGCCGGAGTCGGGACTCGCCCAGTCCATCGGTCCGGTCGTCCTGGGACTGGGCAAGCGGATGGCCGCTGACCTCGTTCACCTGCGCTGGCCCGACGGGGTGATGCAGTGCGAGCTGAATGTCGCCGCGAACGAAAAACTTCCGCTCGCGGAGAACAATCGCAAGACGGGGAGCTGTCCCGTACTTTTCACGTGGAACGGAGAGCGCTTCGTCTGTCTGGGCGATTTCCTGGGCGGAGGCGGACTGGGCTACCTGGTGGCTCCCGGGGTTTACAGCCAGCCCGATCGCGACGAGGCGGTGGCCATCGCATCGGACCAGCTCAAGGCCGAGCAGGGGGTATTCCGGCTCTCGGTCACCGAGCCCATGGACGAGGTTGCGTATCTCGATCATCTGAAGCTGGACGTGATCGACCGTCCGCCCGGAGTGGCCACGGCCGTGGACGAACGGTTCGCGCCGACAGGTCCCAGGCCCACCGGGCAAGTCCTGGCCTGGCGTCAGTCCATCACCCCCGCGCACGCGACCGACCTGGCAGGGCGCGACGTGACGGCTGCCCTCCAGCAGTGGGACCGTCAGACCGTTGACAGCTTCGCCAGGCTCGACGGCTGGATCGGCTACGCCCAGTCGCATGGGATCATCCTCGATTTCGGCGATCGCCTGAACCGCTTCGGGCCGGGGGAATCCCTCATCCTCTGCCTGGCCGGATGGGTCGAGTATCCCTACTCGCAGACCAATTACGCGGCCGCGACCGCGGGAATCTCCCTCAAGCCGCCCACGGTGGAACGGCAGGAAGACGACGGCACCTGGCGTTTGATCGAGCCCCACGCCGGCTATCCCGCCGGACTTCCGCGGCTCACCACGCTTGACCTCACGGGCAAGCTGGGCGGCAAGCGCTCCGTGCTGCGCATCACCACGAACATGGAATGCTATTACGACCAGGCATTCGTCGCCGTGCGCGATCGTTCCGCCGAAAGGTCTCTGGCGGTGACCACCCTGCCCGTCTCCAGAGCCGTCCTGGGCCCGCGCGGCTACACCCGGGAGATCTCGCCGGACGGACGGCTGCCCCTGGTCTACGATTATGACCACGTCGACCCCGCACCGCTGGCGCGGATGGCGGGAAAGTTGACGCGTCATGGCGACGTGGCGTGCCTGCTGCGGGCCGACGACGACCGCTTCTGCGTCGTCGGTCCCGGTGACGAGGTCCGGCTCGAGTTCAGCGCCGCGGGGTTACCGGCGCTCCCTCCGGGCTGGACGCGCTGCTACGTGCTGCGGTCGTTCGGCTACTGCAAGGATGCGGACCCGTTCACGGCCACGAGCGACACCGTTGAGCCTTTGCCCTGGCGGGGGATGCCCGCGTTTCCTTTCGCTCCTGGCGTGCGAAGGCCCGACACGCCTGAGTTCCAGGAGTACCTCCGCGAGTTCCAGACGCGCCCGGCCGGCGGCGAGTAGCTATCGGCACGGCCAGTGGTGCGTCGCTCGCGTCGCTCGGAGCCGGTGGCCGGCTCAGGTGGTCAGGACGGGAACCAGCCGGCCCTTGACGTAGCGGTAATAAGTCCCGGCCGGAGCGACCGAGCGATGCTTCGCCCGGGGCTCGACCTTGCCCGCGTAGATCAGCCTGGTGGTGGACGTGGGACGGAACCCGACGCGGCCCTTGCGGCCGATCAGCGTGTCACTCCCGGTGCCGCCGATCAGCAGGGAATAGCCGAACCAGCCGTGTTCTCGGGTCGGTCCAGCGCCCGCCTTGATGACGTTCTTGCCGCCATGCCCGCCATCGAGCGTGACCGGAATCGTCGCTGAGACGCTCGGATCGACCTGGACGTCGGTGCTTGCCTTGCCACCGAAAACGATAATCTGGTACAGCGAATTTGCCGTGGGCTGCGTCAGGTCAGGAACTCCGTTGACCGTGACCACGATCTTCTGGCCGCCGGAAACGGATGAGTCTGCGACCTGCGCGACATTGATGTTATCGGTGCCGTGATCGGTGCGTGGCAAAGGCGTTATCACGAGGACGTTGCTGCCGCTCTGCTTCGTGGTGATCAGGTGCACTGCTCCGGTGTTGCCCGCCCCGGTGGTGACGGTGACCGTTGCATTCAGGCTGGTCGTCGTGGCCGGATTCGTCTGCGGGCCTGTCGCCGAAACCTTGTACTGGAACGTGTCGGTGCCGTAGGTGTTCGTGGTCGGTGTGTACACGAGCGAACCGGTCGAGGCATCGAACTGGCTGATCGTCCCGTGCGTGGGCTGCGAGACAAGCTGGTAGGTCAAGGTTCCCGGTGTGGACGAATTGGGATAGCCGCTCTTGCCGGCAAGCTGGACGGTGACTGGCGAATTCAGCCCCGTTCCCACGGACACGGGACTGGCAAGGGGTGCGAAATTGATCACGGGGCTGGTCGGCCCTGTGTAGGCCCCCACGGTCACGGTGAAGGTTCGCGTGGCCGTCGTGTGATCGGTCGGGTCGGTCGCCGTCACGGTGATGGTGGCCGTCTCGCCCGCCGTGGCATGCGACGTATTGATGTTCACAACGCCGTTGGGATTCGACGTGGAGAGCGAGACGGCGTTGATGACCACCGGGGTGATCGGTTGCGAGTTCTCACCACCCGAATTCGTCGTGACGGCGACCTTGGACAGGTCCGATACGGTCGTCTGGCCGGAGACGAGCTGGCCGGCGATCGTGTAGTTGTAATCAAAGGCCTGCTGGATGCTTTGAGTCACCGTGCTGCTGGTGACGAACCACTGCGCGTCGGTGCTGTTGGGCTGTCCGGTGTTGGCCATGGCGAGCTGGTACGCGCCCGTGAAGGCCAGTTGCTGCACGGGCTCGGTGGCGATCGGCGTCAGGCCGCTCGAGGAAGCCGTGCTGGTGGCACTGCTGGAGCCTCCCTGGATGGCGGCGAAGCCCGACGAGGCGACCGACGTGATGCGCGGGATGTACTGACCGGCGGGTACGGGCGGTATCTTGTTGGGAAAGCCGTTGGTGTAGTATCCGTCGTTGGTGAGCGTCTCGATCCGGGACGTCGTCTGCGGGACCAGGTCGCCAAAGAGCTGGAACGTCATTGTCTCATGGTTGATGGTGACGTCCGTGCTGTTGGCCGGAGAGTGCGAGACGGTGACGGTCCAGAACTTTCCCTGCGCCACGGAGACCTGGATGTCCGGGTTGCTTGACTTGACCGTGAAGTTCTGGTTGCTGCTCGTGCTGCCACTGCCGTTGAGGGCAAGCTGGTAACCCTGCTGCGCGGGCACCGTCAGATTGCTGATGGGCGCCAGCGCCGCGGTCAGGAGTTGCCGGCATTCCAGAAGCTCGACCAGGGGCCGCTGGCGCGCCATCCGGGTACCGCTGCGCGACCCAGCACCGGGCCGAACCGCACGTGTGCTTGCCTTCCAGATTCGGTCCAACATCCCTGCCTCCTCGATCGAGGCGCCCTCTGTGCTGGCATCCTGCCAGGAACGCACTCGCCCGTACGCTTGACCTCCTCTCTATCGGCCGGCGCGGTCGACACGCTTGAAGCAGTTTTAGCGACCTTGCGGACAGGCACGCCTGGCATGCACTGAAGCGTGATGGTGATTCTACCTCAATTGCAGCTTGAACCGTTCCGCCTGCTCGGTCCACTCTGGCAGCTTCTCAAGCAGCGCTGCACGCTGGGCCGGCGATAGCTGCTTGTCGCGATGCCGGTGGCTGGCGAGGATCTCGTCGAGCCGGAGCGCCTCCCGGGCCTCGGCCGCGGCATCATGGAACATGGAGATCTCCGCGCTCGCTTCGGCAAGGCGCGCGTGCAGGGCGGGGTTGGTGGGATGGAGCCGCGAGGCCGTTCTCGTCGCCTCGACAATGCTGGCCTTGAGGGCGATGATCTCCCGGGGTGGGAGTGTCGGACCAACCTTCGCCAGCAGGTCGCGGATCACCAGGGCGCGCTGGCTGTGCAGGGACCACGCGTCGGGATTCCGCGGTGCCGACGCCGCCTTCAGCAGCAGCGCGGGGATCTTCTTCCAGCGGAGGTCGTCGGCCTTCGATCCGCGCGACTCCCAGATCAGGAGCTGAAGGTACGCGTCGCCCAGCCAGGGACGGGCCGCGTAACGGTCGGCGTCCTTGGCGGCGTCGTACGCCGACTGGGCCTGCTCGAGCTCCGGAGGACGATGAGCCAGGGCGACATCGGCACGAACGAGGGCGGCCTCGCTCCGCCAGTACGGCACGATCGCACCGAAGTACGAGCCCGCCAGGGCCGACCAGACGAGCGCCAGGGCAAAGGCGGGGAGCCGGCCGTCGTACTCGCGCAGCCGCGCGCACGCGCGATCCTCGCGCAGGTTCAATCCCAGCGCGACCAGCAGCCAGAGCGCCAGCGCGACGGCGGGCATGCCGATGCCCCCGGCAGCCAGCAGGTTCACCACGCAGGCGACCACGGCAGCGCCCAGCACCGGGGCCGGCACGGGCGTGCGTCTCCAGAGAGCCTGCCCCAGCAGGACCGCGCACAGCCAGCTCGCCGTCAGGATCAGCCAGCGTATGAGCAGGTCCCCCTCGAACAGGTTCATCTGGCCCACGATGAACACCGCGACAAGGCCCAGCCCGGCTGACCGGGTCAGCCAGCCCAGCCGGCCGCCAGCCGGGGCCAGAGACTTCGCGGACACCCCCGGCGTGGTTTCCCGTGGAACATCGGTCGGACGCTGCCTTCGCTCCGGCGAACTTCCCGCCGCTCTCCGGCGCAGGGCCGCGCCGCCAAGCAGGTTCCAGAGCGCCAGGCCGAGCGCGGCCAGCAGGGCCAGCAGCGCCCAGAACCCGGCTGTGGCCCAAACGTCGAGGAACAGGTCATGCGGATCCTGAATCTCCTCGCTCGATTGTGGCAGCTTGTGCAGCAGGTAGTGGAAGGCGAAATTGCCCGGCCCGACCCCCGTCCAGAACGTCCCGGAGTCCGCACCTGGCGACGCTGCGGTGAGCATCTTCCAGGTGCCTTGCCAGTACTCCCAGCGATAACGCATCGACAGCGTGGACTGCGTGAGCACCTCGCGATCAAGCCGGCCCGCGGCCCAGGCCGCTGTCCCCAGCGCGACGATCACCGCCAGACCGGCCAGGCCAGAACCCACCAGGAGCCGTGGCCGCAGGCGCCCTCGCTCCTGCCACAGAACCAGCAGGCAGCCGATCAACAGACCGATGAAAGCGCTGCGGCTCTTGGTCAGGATCAGGCAGGTGAGCAGGCAGAGCAGGGGCGGCAGCGCCAGGCCGATCGCCAACCACCGCGAGCCGGGGGCATCTCGATCTCCCAGGTTGCGAATCACCAGCGCCAGTACAAGCACAAGCGGCCCGACGAGGAAGCCGGCCAGCGAGTTCGCCAGGCCGAACGTCGCGAAGACCTCGTTGGAGCCGAGCACTCGATCCGCGAAGACGCGCATTCGCTGCGGGTCCGCCGGTACCTTCGCCTCGAGCATCACCTGCGCGGGATAGCGCCGGAACCGCTCCTGAAGCTGAGGTATCTCCACCTTCGCCTGGTAGAGCCCGTATGCGGAAACGGCCACCGCCGAGGCGACCAGCGCGCCGGCCAGCACACGAGATTCTCCCGGACTCCGCGGCAAGTTGCGGGCCAGCACGTAAGCGATCCCCAGTCCGGCCCACTCCCAGGCGAGATTGATTGCCAGCCGGCGATCGAGCCCGTGCGTCGAGCTCAGCCCGACAAGCAGCACCAGCGCCACCACGGCCGCGTCGGTCCACGACCAGCGGAACCGGAACCGCCCCTCGACCAGCGCACCGGCCACGGCCAGTCCTGCCATCGCCATCAAGGCCAGCGTCCAGGCAAGCCCCGATCCCGAAGCCTGGTTGGGGTCCAGCTCACTGGGCCAGTACGCGCGGCAGGTCGCCAGCGCCGCGAACCCGCCCAGGGCCACGCGCCGCATGCCTTCGCCCAGCGAGCCGGCGCGGTCGTCGTCCGGGCCGCTGGAGTATCGCCTCTGGCCCGCGGGTGCCGCACTTCCGGGTCCACCGGCGCTCGTGTCGCCGCGCGGGCCAGACGGAACGTCCGGGGCGCGTGGGTTCGCCGGAGATCTCGCGCCGCGCCTC
Organism: uncultured Planctomycetaceae bacterium; assembly: GCA_963833985.1. GTDB lineage: Bacteria > Planctomycetota > Planctomycetia > Isosphaerales > Isosphaeraceae > Aquisphaera. Next base: position 300,846 of record CAWIAD010000001.1, on the reverse strand, counting down.
GTCATGCCAGTGCCTTGATCTCGCCGGGCTCGCGCCCTGGCTCGGGGCGGGTCTGCGGCCCGTTGCCAGTCTGCTCGAGAATTGCCACCAGACCCAGCAAGCAGGCCGTCTGCGCCAGGACCAGTCCCGCTCCCCATCCGTCCAGCCGGTGCAGCAGCAGAGCGCCCAGCCCGCTGGCCAGCGTCACCAGGTCAATCGTCCAGACCGCCTGCGCCGGCGTCAAGCCGCGCGCGACCAGCCGGTGCGAAAAATGCCTGCGGTCGCCCTGGAACGGGCTTCGCCCCTCGCGCAGGCGGATCAGCACCACCGACGTCGTGTCATAAAGCGGCACGGCCATGACCAGCAAGGGCGCCAGCACGCTGAAGGGAGAGTCGACGCCCCAGACGTGATACGTCCCCGCAACGGTCATCGCTCCCAGGAGAAAGCCCAGAAAGTTGCTGCCGGCATCGCCCATGTACAGCCGCGCCGGTGCGTGGTTGTGCAGCAGAAAACCGCCCAGCGCCCCCATCACGATGAGCAAAACGGCCGGCGCGAACAGGCTGCCGGCGGTGACCTGGCCCACGCAGAAGAGACCCGCGGCGATCAGCCCCACGCTGGCGGCCAGGCCGTCCATGTTGTCGAGCATGTTGATCGAGTTGGTCAGCCCCACGACCCAGAGCACCGTCACCGCTCCACCCAGCAGCGGATGCGAGAACGGCCAGAAGAGCGTGACGCGCACTCCCGAGGCGGCCAGGAGGACGGCACACCCGAGCTGGATGCCCAGCCGCAGCCGCCAGTCCAGGCTCCTGCGGTCGTCCACCAGCCCCATCACCATGATCACCGTCGCCAGTGCCAGGATCAGGAACAGTTCCCCGGCCCGGCTGAACAGCCCGGCGGCGGTGATATGCTCGGCCATCGGCGGCGGCAACTCGGAGCCGCGCAGGAACACCAGCAAGCCGCAGCCGCCCAGCACGGCCATCGTCGCCAGCCAGATCGCCACGCCCCCGCCCAGCGGGACCGGAACCTGGTGCCCCTTGTGCCCCCCCGGCCGGTCCAGAAAGCCGAGCCGCAGGGCAAAGCGCCGGGCGGCGGCGCAACACACCGCGGAGAGCAAGAACGACACTGCCGCCAGCACCAACCCGGCACGAACCAGGACCCACGCGCTACCGCTTGACATCGTCGTCCCTCGGTGACGACGCCGGCGTGATGCAGCGGGCGCTGGCCGGATGGTACCAGAGGCGGATGCTCACACAGGCGACGAAGAGAATCACGAAGAGCACGAAAACAAGTGCCAGGACTGCCCACTCGATGAGCCGGTCCGGCGGCCAGCGCGCGCTCGGGCCGCCCCACACCACGGCGACGATGGCGAACGGCCCGCCAAACGCGACGGCCGTGAGCGCGCCCAGCAGCAGGTACGGCAGACGGGGCAGGGGGTCGCTCGCCTTCATGGCCGCGCGGCCCCGGCGCGAGCGCTCGCCCGCGCGGCGATCCGCTCGCGGCAACGGGTGTCAAGCTCCGCCCGGGCCGCCTTCAATTCACCAAGGATGCTCTCCGCCGCCTCGGCCAGGGGCACATTGCGGGCTGCGGCCTCGTGCCGCCACTTGATCTCGATGGAGCCCTCCTTGAGCCCGCGCTCGCCAATCACCACTCGGAGCGGCACGCCGATCAGGTCCACGTCCTTGAACTTCACGCCCGGCCGCGTGTCGCGGTCGTCGGTCAGGACGTCGATCCCGGCCGAGCTGAGCTCCTGCTCGAGCCGGTCCGTGAGCTTCATCACCTCGGCGTTGTTCACCTGCAACGGAATGAGCGAGACCTCGTAGGGGGCCAGGGAGATGGGCCAGAGGATGCCATTCTGGTCGTGCCCGGCTTCAATGGCCCCCGCCATGATCCGGTTGATGCCGATGCCATAACAACCCATGATGATGGGAACCTCGGCGCCTTTCTCATCCAGGTAGGTCGCACCCATCGCCCTGGAATACTTGGTGCCCAGCTTGAAGACGTGGCCGATCTCGAGCCCCGCCCGGATCACCAGCGCGGCGCCGCAGCGCGGGCAGGGGTCCCCCGCATCGGCATTGCGCACGTCCAGCACGCGCTCCAGCGGAAAATCGCGGCCGGGAACCACCCCCTTCAGGTGCACATCGACCGCGTTGCCCCCCACAACCACCGACGGCATCGCCGCGATGGCGTGGTCGATCACCATCGGTATCTTGATATTCACCGGCCCAAGGAAGCCCATCGGGGCCCCGGTCGCCCTCGGGATCGCCTCCGGATCCGCCGGGACAAGCGTCGCCGCACCGATCGCGCGGCGCAGCTTCGATTCATTCGCCTCATGATCGCCCCGCAGCAGGACGGCCACCGGCTTGCCGTCGCCCAGGTAGACCAGCAGCTTGGCCGAGGTCTCCTCGGGGACCTTCAGGAACTCGCAGACCTCGCGGATGGTTCGCTTGCCGGGCGTCTGCACGGCTTCGTACGCCGGCGCGGAGGTCTCCGCCCGCGGCGCGGCCGCGGCGCCAGCGCCGATCTCCGCACGCTCCTGGTTGGCGGCGTAACCGCAGGCGGTGCACTGGATCACCCGGTCCTCGCCGGTATCGCAGGGGACCATGAACTCGTGCGATGCGTCGCCGCCGATGGGGCCGCTCTCGGCCTCCACGATCACGTAGGGCAGGCCGCAGCGGTCGTAGATCCGGCAATACGCCTCGTACATGGCGTCATAGCTCGTATTGAGCTGTGCCAGGTCCGCATCGAAGCTGTAGGCGTCCTTCATCAGGAACTCCCGGGTGCGGACGATGCCGAACCGCGGCCGGGGCTCGTCCCGGAACTTGGTCTGGATCTGGTACATGGTGATGGGCAACTGCTTGTAGCTCTTCAGCAGGTCGCGCACCAGGTCGGTCATCACTTCCTCGTGGGTCGGGCCCAGGCACATCTTGTGGCCCCCGCTCAACGTCAGCTTCATGAGCAGGTCACCGTAGGCCTCGAACCGGCCCGACTCCTTCCAGAGCTCCACCGGCTGCAAGGCGGGCATGAGGAGCTCGATGGCCCCGGCCGCGTTCATCTCCTCGCGGACGATCTGGCTGGCCTTGTGGATCACCCGCAAGCCCAGCGGCAGGTACGTGTACGCCCCCGCGCCGAGCTGGCGAATCATGCCCGCGCGGATGAGGAAGATATGGCTGGGCGCCACGGCGTCGGCCGGGCTTTCCTTGAGCGTCGGAATCAGGGCATTCGACCACCGCACGAGATCACTCCTCAGGTTCAAACTGCGCACAGGCCATTTCCGCCGCCCGTCCTCCACAGCCTGCCAGCGCCGCAACTGTGCAAAAGAGCAAGCTTACCAGATCGACGCGTCCCGGCAGAGGTCGGTTCACTTGCTCGAAGAGAGGAACCGCCGGTCGTGGTTTCCGCGTCGAGGCCACAGCCCGCCGGCAGACCAGCGGGCAGGGGCCCGGTAGGCTTGTTTCACTCTCCGGGCGGGAAAAATGGAGTCCGACGTGACTCCTCCGCCAGGTGCCCAGCGGGTCGCGTTGCGGCCGCGTTATCATCGTATTCGGGCCAGTGGGGGGGGCAGCATTCGACGCATTGGAGTGTGCCTCGTCCAGGGCCCGTGAGCGATCCGCGTGCCGAGGACCCGGCGGGTGACTGCGAACCGGGGCCTGACGGGTGAATGGCAAACTGGTAGGGTGGGTCGAGCCGCAGGCGAGGCCCACCAGGGCGGCACTCGGCAGTCGGCAGTCGGCAGCGGAGAGGAATGGGAGGACAGGCATTCTAGAGGAATGTAGAGGAATGGGAGGACAGGCATTCTTGCCTGTCAAGAGTTTGTAGGGTGGGCACTGCCCACCGCGTAACCGCCTCAGCCTGAACCGTTTGGGTCGGTGGGCAGTGCCCACCCTGCTTCGACTTCAACCCGGGCCCGTCGAACCCCTCTTGTGCTCCGCACGCAACCGGCCGGCCATGGAGAACCACTCCCGGCTCCGCCTGCTCCAGAGCGTTCCCGCCATGGTGAAGACGACGATCGCCATAACGATCGACACGTCCAACGGTATCATGACCGAACCCATTGTCGCGGGGTGACGGATATCATAATCATCTCCCACCGCGTTAATGACGGCCCTGCCAGCCAAGAGGAGGAGGTAGGCCGAATAGGCGGTCAAGGCGAGGAACCGATGCAGTTTCTTCCCCAGGAGGAGGCCGCGGCCGACCCAGATATGGAAGAGCGACAGGCAAAGCGAGGCCGACAAGAACACGGCGGTCCTTATGTAGGAGTTGGCGATTTCGGAAGCCGGTACCCCTTTGGGGACCGAGACGAAGATCGCGGTCTGGATGATGAAGAACAGGAGCATCACCGCCAACACGGACAGGAGCACACCCGGGACGAGAAAGAGCGCGGAAACCAGGACGACGCCGAAGGGCCTCTCGGCTTCGATCTCGCCGGTGTCGAGGCGGTGCCTGTAGGGCCTGGCCTCGACCCGTTTCCCATCCAGGAACGCGTCAATGTCCCGGGCCAACGCCAGGGCGCTCTGGTATCTCTCGTCCGGGTCCTTCGCCGTCGCCTGGTGCACGACGCACTCCAGGGCACGCGGCACCGCACGGTTCCGGACGGACACGGGCGGCAACGACTTGGTCACGACCTGCCGGAGGACGCCCTCGCGCGTCGGCGCGGTGATCGGCCTCCGGAGGGTCAGTAACTCGTACAGCACCATCCCCAGGGAGTAGATATCGGTCCGGTGGTCGACCTGGAGGCGGCCCGTGACCTGCTCCGGCGACATGTACATCGGGGTGCCCACCAGGGCCCCCGTGGCCGTCAGGCTCACGTCCTCGAAGAACCGGGCCAGGCCGAAGTCGATGAGGTGGACCGTCCCCTGACCGGCCAGGAGGATGTTCCCCGGCTTGATGTCGCGATGGACGACCCCACGCTCGTGGGCGTGGGCCAGGGCCATGGCAGCATCCCGCACGACCTCGCAGCACCGACGGATGTGGCCGGGCGAGGTCATCAATCGCCCCTCCTGGGGGACCGGGGGAACGGGTGCGGCCCGCCCGTCGTCGGCCGCGTGTTCCGGCGTGTAGCTTACGGTGTCCCGGTCGAACCGTACCTCCGGGGCTTCTCCCTGACCCGCCTCAAGGGCGTTGTCGATGGAGACGCCGGGGAGGCCCGAAGAGGCCAGGCGCGTGACGACCTCACGCAACGAGGCCCCGTCGATGAACTCCATGGCGATGTAGCAAACCTGGCCGTCTTGGCCGACGAAATGGACGACGGCGATGCCGGGGTGGTCCAGGCGGGCGACGGCCTGGGCCTCCCGCCGGAAACGGGCGATGTCGGAGCGGTCGGTCAGGGCTGTGCCGAGGACCTTAAGGGCGACCAACCGGTCGAGCGACACCTGCTTCGCCAGGTAGACGATGCCCATGCCGCCTGCACCGATCCGCCGCTCGATGCGGAAGTCGCCGATCTGGACGCCAGCCTCTAGGTCACTGCTCATCGGTCATTATCCCACGAGTGCGGATATCGTCTGTTCTCGCGGAACAAGAGGTGGGCGTCATCCGGTGAGCCGGGACTGAACGGCGGCTCGTCTATGAAGGCCAAGTCGTACTCCCCAACCTTCAAGATGACACGCACTCCGCCCATCTCAGCTCGGGACTCGGAATGAGTTGCAACTCGCCGTCCCGGAAAGGAGCCTTTTCGGGACTCCCTCTCGCCGACCCCTGGCCTTCCCTCAATAGCGTCCAGAATACCGTCCTGGAAGCCATCCCGAAATCAACATCCCCGAACCTTGACGCGTGATTCGAGTTACGGCACCATCCGGACGAGAGGAGGATGGGGCCCATGTTGATCGGCTATGCACGCGTCTCGACCCTCGAGCAACGCCTCGATCTCCAGACCGACGCCTTGAATCGCGCCGGCTGCGAGAAGCTCTTCACGGACAAGGCCGGCGGTGCCCGTGCCGCGCGGCCGGGGCTCGATCAGGCCCTCGCACACCTCCGGAAGGGGGATACCCTCGTCGTCTGGAAGCTCGACCGCCTGGGTCGCAGCATCCGGCACCTGATCGAGACCGTGGGGCAGCTCCAGGAACGGAAGGTCGGCTTCCGGAGCCTCCAGGAGAGCATCGACACGACGACCAGCGGCGGCAAGCTGGTCTTCCACGTCTTCGCGGCCCTGGCCGAGTTCGAGCGCGACAGCATCCGCGAGCGGACCAGGGCCGGGCTCGAGGCGGCCCGTGCCCGCGGAAAGCAGGGCGGCCGGCCTCGGAAGCTGGACGCGAAGAAGAAGTCTCAGAGGGAGTTTGGAAAGTTGCGCGGTTTAGGCAGCAGCAAGCCGACGCACCATAACGTTGATCATAGCAAGATGAATCATTGACGCTGACGTTTCTGGATGGAACTCATAATCCTTGCTCATTCGGCGAAACCGTCCCAACCAGGCGAAGGTTCGCTCCACGACCCAGCGGTGGGGCAGGAGCTTAAAACCCTTGACGTCGTCCGTTTGTTTCACGATCTCCAGGACCCAACCACACTCGCTCTTGACCCACTCCACCGATTTGCCTGCGTAGCCGCCGTCGGCCCAGACCAACTGCAGCCGTGGCAGGTCGTTCCTGATCGCATCGAAAACTGCCTTCGCCCCGTCCCGATCCTGGATACCTGCCGAATGAACGACCACAGCCAGAATCAGCCCCATGGTGTCCACCAGGATGTGACGCTTGCGCCCCATGATCTTCTTCCCGGCATCGTATCCATCGATCCCCCCTTGCTCGTTTGTCTTTGCCGATTGGCTGTCAATGCACGCCGCGCTGGGCTCCTCGTTTCGGCCCGCTGCAACACGAACCCGTCGACGAAGAATGTCGTGAACTCGTTGGAGAGTTCCGTCACGGGACCACGCTCGAAAGTAATCGTAGACTGTGCCCGCCGGTGGAAAGTCGTGGGGCAAGAGTCGCCAGGCGCATCCCGTTCGCAACAAGTAGAAGACCGCATTGAGCACCTCGCGGATGTTTGTGGTGCGCGGCCGGCCGCCGAACTTCCCTGCAGGAAGGAGCGGTTCGACAATCCTCCACTCTTCGTCAGTAAGATCGCTCTCATACGCCTTCCGCGCCGTGCGCTCGTCCATGATCGGGCTCCGCCCTTGTTCGATGACTACCCTTCCCCTGAGAAGATTCTGCTCAATTCAGAAAATCTGTCCAGCCCACCCAAGTTTCCGAACTCCCTCTCAGGCCCTCACGCTTCACGACGACAAGACGGGCGGGGCAAAGGGGACATTGCTGAATGCCACAAAGTTAGTCAGAAGTGCTTCATTGGCAACTGTTTGCGGAGTTCGGATCTGGGCCTAGCCATGCGCATGTATTGTTTTGGTCGTCGCTTTACGACTCGGGGCTCGACGCGTCCGCGGCGCAATGGGTTGATGACGATCCGCGCGGGCTCAGAACCCCCTTCGGACCCGATCAGCCAGCGCACCGCGTCGATCAAGCCGATCCGTCCCGGATCAACGCCGCGCATGCGGGCCGACTCCAGCATGACCGACCTCACCAGGTTATACGCCAGGCTGAAAATCGCCAGCTCTTTGAGAACCCCTTCGACTGTCTCGCAACGCAGAACATCCATCTTCATGCTAATCTTTATATGACGAAAATTGAGTTCGACTCTCCACCTCTTGTAGTAGAGTTCGGCCAGCTCTGTCGCCGGGTAGGTGGATGCGTCTAACAGAGTCGTGACCAGCGTGATTTCGCGCACCCGATACCCGGGTGTCTCGACTCGGTACCTCAGCTCGCGCACGGTGATCTCTGACGGCAGCACCTCGAACTCATCCGCCGACATCCACTTCGGATGGGATTTCGATTTAAACCATGTGACAATCTGATCTGCGGTTCCCTGCGCCAACACCCACCGCGAACTCGGCAGTCCCTGCGGCCTGGGGTACGGACCCTTCCTCCTGGCCATCGGACGACCCGGCGTGAAATCGACGATCTGCTGCTGGTGCACGCGGAAAACCGCATGCAGACCGCGTTGCAGTAATATCGCCAGATGAGCATACGAGCAAAATCCGCGGTCACCGAGCACGATGTCTCCCGGCTCCAGGCCGTCGGAGATCGGGCCGACCTGGGACATGTCGTGGGTCCGCAAAGGGGCCGTCCTCGAACGCAGCAGCATGCCCGTGGCGACATCGAAGAGGGCCAGCCATTTCGCCACCGGGAAGCCACAGCCCTTGCGTTGACCGCTGGGTTGGCCGAAGTGACGTTGCAGTTCTGGTTGGTCCGGCATGGAGAAGCTGGAGCTGTCGACGACCCAGATTCGGTGCCCGAGCCACCGCGCGCCATCCGAAGCAGTCCGCACGGCGGCAGCGGTCCGCTCCACGAGCCAGTCGAAGACGGCCAGCGGAAGCCGCTTTCGCGCCAGGCAGTAGGCGCTGTCGGTGAAGGTCCAACCGCCGAAGTGCACCACGTGGCGACAGGCCGTGTTGCCATGAAGGACCTGGAGCAGGAACAGATAAATGGTCGTCGCGGGGTCGAGAACGCGATTCCGCCAGCGGTGTTTCGACTGGCGACAGGCTTCTTCGATCGTTTCGCGGGACAATCCGGCGGCGATATCTTGGCGCAGCCGATCGAGAATGGGGATGATGCGAGGCGGCATGGGTGGGGCTCCCTCCAGCAACTGTGGGTCCTGGTACTTCCCACAGGATGCCCGGAGCCTCACTCATGGCGCAAGATCAAATGCCACAATTAGTTAAAATTAACTTCGCGGCATTCAGTAATGACCCCTTTGGCTTCGTGGCAGCCGGTCGTGTGACGATTGGCTACCGGGCCGTCGTCACCTGCACACGCTGGCGCAGCGATTCAAGGAGCTCCCGAGCGATAAAGCCATTGCGGTCGCTGGCAAGCATCGCCGTGCACCAGGCGACCACTTCGTTCACGGCGATGTCAACCTTGGAAAGCGATTCGATCACGACAGTCAAGCACTCTTCAATCTCGTCGCACATCAGCCCTTCGTCGCTCATCTCCACCTGGTAACTTCCGCGCTTCATCAATTCCAATGCGAGTTGCATTGCCTCGGGAAACTGTCCAACCGCGGTCAAGCGGCTCAGGTTGCGTTTCACCTCGGCATAGGCTTGGTAGTCGTAGTGGAAGTTGCGGTTGATATCTCGTTTATCGAACGCAGTAGCATCGCTGATGGCCTGTCGAGTCCGGGCGACCAGATCCTCGGGCGTCGTCGCCTCCTCGAAGCGGGCACTGAGCTGCCGAAGCACCCCGCGATCGGCCTGGGCCAGTTCGATCAGGAAGTCGACCAGCTCCGTCTTCTTGCACCTCGTCAATGCTCGGCGCAGGTCTCTTGACAGCCCGGATTCCCTGGAAGGATTCGAAGAGGACATCGTGAGCCTCATCGCGTTTTGCGTAATCGTAGGTTGGACCGCTCTTACTGTAACTTGCCGCCCGCAATGAGGCGAGCCCTCAATGCTGCACCCGCACGTACCTCTTGCGCAAACCTTTGCTACCAAAACTCGAACCGGGGCAACAACCGTGGCAAAGTCTTCCAGGGAATTCGCGAGCGACACGGGGCCGGTTGCGCCGGCCACGGACCGTGCCGAAACTTAAGCGCCGGGCCGAAACCTGGGTGGCCCCGTTTGCCGCTTGTGGGCTAGAGCAGGTCCTGTGCTTCCGGCAAATGAAGCAACCGACATGTTCGTCAGGTCAGAATCTCAACAGAGATCTGAGGACACGCTGCCAGAGCGCCGTCGTTGGTCAGGAATAGGCCGCAGCCATGCTCGATGGCGGCTGCCAAGTGCAGGCAGTCGGGAACTTTCAACTTGAGGGCAGATGCGGCGCGAATCTGCGCCGCTCGCTCGCAAACCTCGGGGATCAGAGGCAGCAGTTTGACCTGGGGGCTGGCGAAAAACGCAAGGTAATCGGCCAGCAGCCCGGCGTTTCCCGTGGCGTAAGGGTGAACCAGGCATTCGGTACGGGACAGGTCGCTGGTGGCGATCCGATCACCGGCCACGAGCAGCGACGACAGCCGGTTGACGACCTTTGAACCCCAAATCGGGTTTTGCTCCACCAGGTAGATGATCAGGTTCGTGTCCAGGTAAACCATCATACCGGCGGGCCCCCGGCCCGCGTTTGATCGGCCTCTTGCTGGAGCCTGCTGATTCGAGCCATTCGCTCGTCCCACTCCTCGCGCACCGACCTGCGCTCGTCCTCAACATCCTGGGCGCTGCGAGGGATATGGCACCTTGCCTGCTGTCGTGCCCAGATGCCTTTCATGAGCTGCCAGAAGGGATCGTCCTGGGAAAGCTCGGGCATGGGTACAAGCGTGACCTGCACCCTGCCCGCGGGCAGGTTCAGTTTTTCCCGCAATTCCAGTGTTCCGTCAGGCAACACCGTGCCTTCAACCACAGCAATCGGCGTGCTCATGGCACTTCCCTCCTGGCTACCGCAAGACAAGCGTTGGTGCATCGCTTTGCCTTCAATGAACATCGACCCGGCCAATCCCAGGTGGAGTGGCCAGTCCGCAGTGGGCAGTGAAGAATTCTTTTCGTGTGTTTCGCGTGTTTCGTGGTTCCCTCCCCATTCATCTTCGTGGTTCGATCGGTAAAGCGGGAAGCCGCCCGAGTGAATTCTAACTTCTTCCAGCGGGGAACGTGTGCGTGAGCAGGCTAAGCGACGCGAAATCAGCGATTCCTGAGCAACATCGCTGAGGGTACCAACAAAATTCCCCTCGAAGAGCCTGGTCACTTGATCAAGCTTCCCGAGGGGTGTACTCCGTGGTTTACCACAACAGCGGAGTACTCGACCATGTATCATGATTTACCCCGGACCGCCAGGCTCTGGTCGTTTCTTTGGGCTGTCGACCAGCATCTCGCAGAGGAAACCCGCAAGCAAGCATGTTCATGTGGCGGCCGCCTGCACGCCGCCAACTATCTCCGCAAGCCACGCGGCACTGCCGTCCAGCTACCCGAGCAAGAATGCCTCAGACTGAGCTTCTGCTGCGATCGTGAGGGCTGCAGGAAGAGAGTCACACCGCCGTCGGTGCGCTTCCTGGGCCGCAAGGTCTACCTGGGCGCGATCGTGATCCTCATCAGCGCCATGCGGCAGGGACCCTCGCCACGCCGCGTCCGCGAGCTTTCCACACGCTTCGGCGCCGACCGCCGGACCATCGCCCGCTGGCAGGTCTTCTGGCGCGAACGCTTTCCTCAGACACCATTCTGGAAGGTTGCAGGCGCCCGGTTGGTGCCGGTCCTGGAGATCCTCTCCCTTCCCTACTCACTTGTCGACGCCTTCCTCTCCCGCCATCGCATCTGCAAAGGGTGGACGCTCCTGCTGCGGTTTCTCGCACCGATCACGATCCCCGGCGGCCTGCGAATCGAGGTCTCGCGATGATCGCTTTCCACCCGCAGAAGATGCTCGTCGCCGATTTTGATCCGCCGATTTATAGAGGTTGTCACGGTCCCTTCACCCGACTTGTGAGGAGATGTGATGACTCAAAGACACCCCTGTTCAACCGCTGCCTTGTGGGCACGGTTTCGGTTCTCCGTGGTGGGCTCGCTCCTGAGCTCTCCCCCTGCGCGGATCGCTTCAGACAGCGATCTGCTCCCTTGCCGAAAAGACCTGGTCGCATCCTGTGACGGGGCGCGATGTCCGCGTCGCGGCCGCCACCATCGCGCGCTGGTACTACACGGCGCTCCACCAGCCTGACGACCCGGTCGCCGCCTTGCGTCGTGCCGTGCGGAAAGACTGCGGAAAGATCTCGCTGGCGGCGACCCTCGCCGAGCGACTCCATCTCCAGTATCGCGATCACACGGACTGGAGCTATCAACTGCACTACGACAACCTCGCCGCGCTCTTGAAGGCCGATCCCTCACTGGGGCGGCTCCCCTCCTATTCCACGATCAAGCGTTTCATGCAGGCTCACGGCCTGGTGCGCAGACCGAGGCTCCGGCCCGGCGGACGCCCTGGCGAAGTCCGCGCCCAAGAGAGGCGTCAGACACGGGAAATCCGCAGCTACGAAGCCACCCATGTCGGAGCGCTCTGGCATCTCGATTTCCACCACGGATCGCTCAAGGTGCTCACTCCCGGCGGCCAGTGGCTGCGGCCAATCGCGCTGGGCATCCTCGATGACCACTCACGACTGTGCTGCCACGTTCAGTGGTATCTCTCGGAGACCGCCGAGGACCTGGTGCACGGACTCTCCCAGGCGATCCAGAAACGGGGCCTGCCGCGCGCGCTGTTGACCGATAACGGCTCCGCGATGGTGGCCGAGGAAGTCACCGAAGGGCTCTTGCGTCTGGGCATCGTCGCAGAGCGAACGCTCCCTTATAGCCCGTATCAAAACGGCAAGCAGGAGGCGTTCTGGGGCACGCTCGAGGGGCGGCTCATGAAGATGCTCGATGGTGTCAGGGAATTGACCCTGGAATTGCTCAATGAGGCAACCCAGGCCTGGATGGAAATTGAGTACAACCGCGCCGTGCACCGCGAGACCGGCAGCTCGCCGGTCGACCGCTTCGCCAAGGCCCCCGATGTGCTTCGCTCGAGCCCTTCGAGTGTAGCGCTGCGTGCGGCATTCCGCCTGGAGACCAAGAGGAGCCAGCGTCAAAGCGACGGCACCATCTCACTGGAGGGGAGGCGCTTCGAGATTCCGGCAAGGTACCGTCACTTCCGCGCAGTGACCGTCCGTTAGGCGACCGGCACGTCGAGATCTACCCGGAATTGAGCTTCCCCGTTCTGTGAGATGATGCAAGGCTAGAGCCTGGCCTGTTGCCGTCTGTACACCAGGGAGGGGAACCGTCATGGAAGGATCCACTGAGTGCCTCGACGCCTTGATCTGTTCGGGAGCCAGACGGCTGACCGGATACCAGCGCCGATTGTTCATGGCCGAGGTGGCCACGGAACTCTGTGAAGGCAGCGCCCGCCAAGCTGAACGACGCTTCGGCTGGGGACGAGAAACGGTCCTGAAAGGACTGCACGAGGCCCGTCAAGGGATACGCTGTCTCGAGAATTTCGTCGCGAGAGGTCGGCTGCGCAGCGAAGAGAAGGACCCGCAACTGGCTGCGGACATCCGTGCGATCGTCGAGCCCCATACCTACGCCGATCCGGAACTGAAGTCGTCGCGACGGTACATGAACCTGTCGGCGGCGGAGGTGCGAGGAGCCTTGATTGACAAGGGCTATCCCCGAGACGCGTTGCCCAGCGAGCGCACCATGCGGGACATCCTCAACCGCATGAACTTCCGCCTCAAGCGGATTCAGAAGGGCAGGCCGCTGAAGAAGACCAAGGAGACCGACGCGATCTTCGCCAACGTGAAGGAGGTGCAGCAACAGGCTCGGGACGATCCTGAGGCGCTGGAGATCTCCATGGACACCAAGGCGAAGGTGGGATTGGGCGATTACGCTCGTGGGGGGAAAAACCAGGACCGCCGCCGACGGTCAAGTGGCCAAGGGATGGGATCACGATCCGCCAGCCAAGGAGAAGCTGGTCCCTTTCGGCATCGTGATGCGGGTGACCGGGGTATTGATGCTCCTGTTCGGATCGCGCGAGACCAGCGACGCTTGGGCCGATGCGCTCCGCATGTGGTGGCTGCAGGTCCGGTCAGGCTTCGGGCATGTCAAGCGCCTGGTGATCTATCTGGACAACGGCCCCAAGAACTCCGGTCGGCGGACCCAGTTCCTGAAACGGATGGTCCAGTTTGCCGACTGGTCGGGGTTGGAGATTCGGTTGGTGTACTATCCCCCCTACCACAGCAAATACAACCCGATTGAACGCTGCTGGTCGGCCCTGGAGAAGAAATGGAACGGCGTGTTACTGAACTGCCTGAAGGTGGTCCTGCAATGCGCCCTACGAATGACCTGGAAGCGCCGGCACCCGATCGTGAAACGCCTCCACGGCGAGTATCCCGATGGCGTTCGAGTCGCCGCCAAGGAGATGAAGCAGTACGAAGCTCGATTGGAAAGATCGGCGACCCTGCCGAAGTATGACATCACTATCAAACCGAGAATCACCGAGCAGCAGGGAAACTAAGACCTGCCGCTCGCCTTACGCCCGCTGGGACCTCGGCCGGATCGATCTGGTCGACGAGCAAAGTGGAACCGTCCTGGCTCCCATTTATCCCCTCGACAAAGCCGCCAACGCCGACGGCCGCCGGGCCGTGACCGGGTCCGGTGGCACCGAGGTGCCGTCCCCAGAGCAGCGGCGCGACGCCGGCGAACTGCCACCCCTCCTGAAAAGGATCCTCCAGGAGTACTCGGCCACGGGCATGCCGCCGGCCTATTTGCCCAGGACATCCCCGAAAGACAACGGAGAACCCTCATGAATAGCAAGAAACTGCTGGCACTCTATGGGCTGAAATGGAACCCGTTTTCACCCGAGCTTCCTCCCGAAGCACTGCTGGCGCCCCCCAGGATCGAGCAATTTGCCTGGCGCGTGGAACAATTGGTCCAGGAAGGAGGCTTCGCGCTGATCACGGGTGAGTCGGGCACCGGCAAATCGGTGGCGCTGCGGATTGTGGCCGGGCGGCTGGCGGCGCTGCGGGATGTCACCGTCGGTGTGATCGAGCGACCCCAGTCGAAGAGCCCCGACTTCTATCGGGAGCTGGGGGACATCTTCGCGGTGAAGCTGGCACCGCACAATCGCTGGTGCGGGTTCAAGGCGCTCCGCGAGCGGTGGAAAGCCCACGTGGCCTCCTCGCGGATCCGCCCGGTGCTGCTGATCGACGAAGCCCAGGAGATGAGCCCTGAGGTCCTCTGCGAGCTGCGTATTCTCTCCAGCGCCGACTTCGATGCCACGTCGCTTTTGACCGTGATCCTCTCGGGAGATGAACGACTGCTGGAACTGTTGCGGCACGAAGATCTGGTGCCCCTGGGCACCCGGATTCGCACGCGACTGGTCACCGAGCCCGCCACCCGCGAAGAGCTCCTGGAGTTGCTTCAACACGCGCTGGCCAAGGCCGGCAATGCCGCGCTCATGACGCCCCAGCTCGCAGAGACACTGGTCGACCACAGCGCGGGGAACTACCGTTTGCTCATGATTATGGGAGGTGGAGCTCTTGGCCCATGGCATGGCGCACGAAATCGGGCAGCTTGACGAGAAGTGCTACCTCGAGGTCTATCAGCCGCGAGGCCCGCGCCCGCGCTGAAGAAGAAAGCGAAGGTGTGACGATGGCGACCAGTGGCGAGCAAGTGCTTCCGGTGGTGCGTGTGGCCGAGCTTCCCAGCGATGAGCTCGCGGAGCGATGGCTGGTGGAGCAGCTCTGGTGTGCCCACGCGGTGGGCGTCATCGGCGGCGCTCCGAAGTGCGCCAAGACGTGGCTGGGGCTGGACATGGCCCTCTCCGTAGCCACGGGCACACCATGCCTGGGCAAGTATGCCGTACCGGAGCCGGGACCGGTTCTGGTTTACCTGGCTGAGGATGCGCTGCGGGCTGTGCGCGAACGTATCGAGGGAATGGCCCGGCATCGCGGTCTGGATCTCGACGAGGTGTCGATCCACGTGATCACGGTCCCGGTGCTCCGGCTCGATCACGATCGAGACCGCACGCGGCTGTGGGAGACAGTGCGGGGGCTTCGGCCTCGGCTGCTGGTGCTGGATCCCCTGGTGCGACTTCACGGCATCGACGAGAATCATGCTGGCGACGTCGCCGAATTACTCGGGTATCTGCGGTCGTTGCAGCGTCAGCTTGGCCTGGCGGTTCTGCTGGTGCATCACACGCGGAAGAACGCCGCGGACGGTGTTGCCGCCGGTCAGGGCCTGCGTGGGTCGGGTGACATACATGCCTTCGGCGACTCGAACCTGTATCTCCAGCGCACGAAGGAGCACCTGATCCTCTCCAGCGAGCACCGGTCGGCGCCGGCAGTAGCGCCTGTTTATCTGGAGCTGGTCGCCACCGACGCGGGGACAGCTCACCTGGAGGTCATCGCAGCGCCTGATGATCGGAACGGGCGCGACCTCGAAGGGCAAGTGCTGAATCTTCTGGCTCAAGGCCGAGTGCTTACGCGAGCGAGCCTGCGTGATTCGCTGGCGGTGAAGAACGAGCGTTTAGGGACGGTACTGGAGTCACTGGAGCGCGCCGGCAAGATCGGCCGCACAACTGGAGGCTGGCGACGTCTCCGCTGATCATCCGGAGCGGACCGTTCCGTTCCCCTTCCGGAGAGGGGAACGGAACGATCCTCCTGCAGTGAAATACACCACCGATTATCTTGCCCAGATGGCCATCGATTATCGCGGCCACTCTCAGGAACGATGGTCGGAGCAAACCGGTCCATTCTATGGTTCTCCATGGTCTACACAGCTCGCAAAGTCGCCCGTGAGCGATCACACATGTAACAACCCTAAATATCTTGCACGGATTACTACTGTAATGAGAAGTGTCCCTTCGGCATTGCCGAAGGCTCCCGGAGATTCTTGGTGTTTCCGTGATGACCAGTTGCCGAGTTCAACCCCGGATATTTGGATGACGCTCCTCAAGGAGCTCGTTCCCCTGGAAAGCCCGCACGGCACGGACTGGGACGTTTAACCCACGTATTAGCTTATCGAGTAAGGGGCCATGCGGCGTTCCGGGCGGGGCGATCTCACTGGTGTGCTCCCGACCTCCGTGATCGAACGTAATGCGAACTGCCTCCGGATCATCCTTGGAAACTCCGCCCCGGAGCACACAGCACTGGGCAGTTCCAAATCCCACTTTACTTCCATGTCAGCCCTGGTCCGAGTCATCCGCAAGCCAGGGAGGATGCGGGTCCCCAGTCAAGTCGCAAACAGCCTTGATACCCTTGCGCAGGATCTCGATCGTCGTATCGGCCTCTTCTACGGGCGTCAGGAGCCGATCATGAGAGATGCTAGGGATCACATGCACGAATTCTTTTCGGACAGCGTAAACGTCGAGAAGTCTCTGCCAGATACCTTTCCCCCACTCGACTTTTGCGACACCCTTGGCGTGGACGGCTTCATTAAAATGCTCTTTGAAGCGCATCCCAAGATCGCGTGCTCCCAAAGTGTCCATGCAGACGTTCTCGAAGGCGGTCCAGGCGGTCTGAATCGCCCAGCGAACGTACGCCCCCCGATCCCAAGGGTCTCGTGTTTGTCGGGCCAATTCTCGCGCGTGCAGAGCATCAGACCATACGTGATACTGAATCGAATCGATGACTTTGCCCACCGGTCAATCTCCAACGGCTCGAAGTCCAATCAGGTCAAATATTGCCATTATAAAGCGAACTCTGAGGCCGCGTCGGGTCGTCCTATCAGTAGTTTCCAAGAAAAAATGCACAATCACAGCTCGATGCCTATCATCCAGGTAGCTTCGACGGCCCCACATCGCCACCGAGCCTTTCTCGCTGCTCCATCAGTTGCGGGAGCACCTCTCGATGCCCGCTAAGCACGTTCTTATACCCCGCTTATGCCGCGTCTATCGCCACAGCGCCGAGAAACTTTAGCTGCTGTACGATACGGCACCCACAATCCAGTGCGGTCGATATCAGTGGTTTCCCTTTTCCGTCGCGGTCCCGGACCGAAGTATCGAGGAGGCTCGTGGTTCGCATCCGTCAACGTACCGATGCTCGAATCCGAGGTCGTGTCGATCGACAGTTGGTTTGAGCGTAACAGGCCCTCCGGCGGCGAGTACCTGGGCCACCAGACCGCGTTGCGCTGGGCCTGATCTCCGCGCTCACCATTCCGGGAATCCAGTTCAGAAGGCCGTCTCGAATGAAGCCGGTCGATGACGGGTCGCTTCCCAATTCTTGTTCAACGCGGCAACGCGGATCAAGCGGATTCTCCCGAGTTTCGTACTCGTGAGGTTTTTCCCGTCTTTCGGCCCATCGCTCGTGTGTCGCGACGGCATTTTCGATGTGCCTGTCGATTTCACCGTAGACTCATCATGACGGTGCAATGCGCAGGCTCTTTGACAATGTGGTTGTTTGTGACAACCAGGCGCGCCGCCGGGACCCGGCGGCGCGCGGAGGTCCGGCCCTGTCTCAGCTCGTTGCAGGGCGAGAGAGCGGCGAGTCCGCTCGAGAAAAGATCCGAACGCGGGGCAACGTCTCAAGCCTTGCAGAGCGGGTGCTACCGGACGAACGCAAGGCTCTGCCAGGCGGCGGGCCTCGCTCCGCTCGACCCGCCCTGCCTGTGGATCGCCGTGGCCATGCGTGGAAGATTCCTTGAACGAAGCCAATGAGATTTCCTTTAAAGCATTCGCAACAAAGGATTAACGTCAAATGGCTTCGGGCTCGTCGTCGAAAAACGAACCCAATCGGGCCGGGGAGGGACTCGTGGTGATGGCCATGACGGGAACGTGCCGGTGCGGCCGGTGCCGGAGGCTCGCTGCCGGAGGGAGACGGAAAGGGCCTGGACGGGTTCGTTGGACCCACTCCATGTCCGGCGGTTTCGCGATATACTCGAGACACGCCTGGCCCGAAAAACCGGCCTGTTCGTCGTTTGTCCGTCTCGATGTAGAACCTTGCCTCCGCGCCGCGTGTCCATGAGGCAGCCTGCGGCTCAGGGAGGGAAGCGTGGCGCGTTCCCGCGCGGGCGATGCCGGAACCCATTGAACGCCTGGCACGAGACCGAAGAGGAGTGCTTTGAACCATGGACGAGACGCCTCGTACCGACCGCAGCACGGTTCGCCGCCTCCCCAAGCGCGGTCTACGACGAGGCGGCCATTCACGCGATCCTCGACGAGGGCCTCATCTGCCATGTGGGCTTCGTGGTCGACGGCCAGCCGTACGTGATCCCGACGATCCACGTACGGATCGGCGAGACTCTTTACTTCCACGGCTCGCCCGCCAGCCGGATGCTCAGGACGATGGGGCAGGGCGTGCCCGTCTGCGTCACGGTCACGCTGCTGGACGGCCTCGTGCTCGCCCGCTCGGCGTTTCACCATTCCATGAATTACCGTTCGGCGGTGGTCTTTGGAACAGCGCGGCTGGTGGACGACCCCGGGGAGAAGGGGCGTGCCCTGCACGGCCTGTCGGACCACCTCATCCCGGGCCGGTGGCAGGAAGTGCGCGTGCCGTCGCCGCAAGAGCTCAAGGCCACGCTCGTGCTGGCGCTGCCGATCGACGAGGCCTCGGCCAAGGCACGCACGGGCCCGCCCATCGATGACGAGGAGGATTACGCGCTGCCGGTCTGGGCCGGAGTGCTGCCGCTCCGGACAGTCGCCGGCGAGCCGGTCGCGGACCCGCGCCTCGCCCGCGACCAGGTGGCGCCCGCGCATGTCACGAATCACCCCGCTCACGGATCGGCCGCGCAAGACCAGGGCTCGCGGGCAGGGGACGGCCAATCCAAAGGGCCTGGTGCTGCGGTTTAATACCCGATTGTCACCGCCTCGTGGATGTCGTTGATCAGGACATCGATCGAGTTTCCGCTTACCTCGACACGCGTCGCGCGGGTGTAGGGCCGCACATTCCTGGGATCGACTTGCAGGTGAATCCGCGCCCTGAACAGTGGCGCGTCCTCGATGAGCCCGGGTACGACGTAAGGCCGATTCCGGGGCGGCGTGGTCGCCGGCGTGGGCGCATAGGCAATGAGGTGCACATGAACCTGCCTGGACGCGGCATCGTCGATTGCGACCGTCTCCACGAATGCCGGGGCCTCGATCCGCAGGTGGGGCTGTGAGTGCAGCGCGCGAACGGCGCCGGCGAGCAGCTTGCGACACTCGACGATGTGATGCTCTCCGGCGGTGGCGGCATCAGGAGAGCCGGCGAACGTGAGGACTCGACCCTTGCACACCGTGTTGAGCAAGACGGCCGGGCCGACCCGTGCCCCGGCGCTCATCGGCCAGTCCGTCCCTTCCTTGCCCTGGCGCTGGCGGACCGTGCGATGGGGCGCCAGCAGCTCTCCCATGGTTGTCGCCGTCGTCGGCTCATACACCGCCGCCGGGCCTTCGACCAGGAAGGGCCAGTCGGGCTGGATCTGCGCGGCCAGGGTCGCGAGCTCCGGAACCGACTTTCCTGGCTGGGCCAGACGAAAGTGGTTATCGCGCGAATCGAGCCGGCGGACGAGCCGGGCGCCAAGGAGCGGCTCGAGCGTGGTCCGGCCGAGCGGCTCACCGCGGGGACCGAACATCCCCGTCCAGCCGGTCACGATGAGCGATCCGCCCTGCTCCACATAGCGCCGCAGCAAGCCGATCTCGGGCTCGCTGAGGATCGCCACGTTCGGCAGCAAGACCACGGGAAACGATTGCAGGCGGTCCAGGGTGACATTCTCGTCAAGGACCACGCCCCAGGGGAGATGCTCCAGCACCATGGCCTGGTGTGCGCCCTGAAACCCCTGGAAGTACTTCGCCGGCTCGTCGCGGCCGAACCAGTCACGGCTGCGGCTGGAGAAGTAGATCGCCACGTCCTGCAACGGCCGGCCGGCGAAGCTGCTGCGCCGGGCTTTGGCATCGCGAAATGCCACGCCGATGCGGTCGTAGGCCACAGGGTCAAGCCAGCCGTCGTACGCGGTCTTGTCCACCATGGTCACGAACGCGCCGTGGGCCAGCAGGGTGAGCAGCTCCCAGCGCATGTCTTGAATCGGCCGCGTGGTCTGGTCGTGGTACATGCGCACCCCGCGCTGCATGGCCACCTGGAATGGCAAGCCGGGAGTGGCCGCACGGTAGAACTCGGCGTTCAGTCCCACGCCCAGGGCACTGAAACCCCAGACGCCCGTCTCGCCGGTGACGAAGTCGCCGTTGGCCGCATGCTGTACGGGCCGCTGGCCAACCTCCCAGGAGAACGGCGGGTTGCCATGATAGTTGAAATCAACGGTCGCTTTCGGATTCACGCGGTGGATATGGTCGTTCAGTTCGCGCTCGAACCTCTGGCTCGAGGCATAGCGGAATTCGAGCATCCGCTCCCAGTCGGCGTCCCAGGTGACACCAGACGGCATCGGCCGGTGATAGGCGGCCTCGAACCCGCGCCGGCAGTTGTTGCACCAGCAGCCGCAGGGCGGGCCAAAGCCCTGGTCAAGCATGTCGATGTGGAAGCCGTCAATCCCGTAAGCCAGCATCTCGGTCGTCAGTTGCTTCATGGTCGACAGGTAACCGGAATTGTAGCAGTACCGGCCCAGGCGCTGGCCGTCGCTGCCCCGCATGGCGAACTCCGGATGCGCGTCAAGGTAGTGTCCTCCCTGCTGCACAACGCAGTAGGCAATGATGGGAAGCCCCTGCCGACGGCCTTCGGCGACGGCTTCGCGCAAGGGATCGCGGACACCCAGGCCAGGGCACCTGGGCATGACTTTGGAATTGTAATAGGCGTACTCGCCATCCCTTGCCCAGATCACCACGTAATCGCATCCGGCCGCCGCGCACTTCTTCACAATCTGGCGGCCGTCGAAGTGCGCGGCGTAGCCGGTATCACCAGGGTCGCTGCCGGACTGCGCGCCCGTGGGGCCGACCTCCATGCCGACCAGTGACCGCCCGAACCAGGGCCGCCCATCCGGCGGGGCAGGGGACTGTGCCTGGACCAGAGACGGCGGCAGGACGCAGAGCGCGAGGCACACGAGCACGCCGCAACCCGAAGTACGCCAGCGGGAGTTGCCGGCGCTGCGCACCGCGGGAGAGTCTGCCTTGCGATCCATGGTGGCCCCGATCTCGAAAGGTCCAGGCGCAATCGGTCGAACCTCGGTTTCCTCATAGCGTACTTCAACGTGCGGCAGTAGAGTAGCGTCACGGCACGTCCGGCGAATTCCCAGACGAGGATTGACCCATGAAGCGGCACAGGGCGCTCACCTCACGGTTGTGGATCCACGGTGCATCCTTCGCGGTCTGTGTGACCGGGATTGTCTTGCTGGCGCAGCCTCGGACAAACGCTCAGGCCCAGGCACAACCACCACCCGCCCGCCCAGCGGCTCCCGGGAAACAGCTTCATGCCGCCGGACTCCCCGACCGGTTGATGGTCTCGATCGGGGGATTCCCGGGTGTGACATATGCTGTCAACCTGGAAGGCGACACACTGACGTATCGCGTTTCGCGTCCCGTTGCTGAAGCACCCGGCGTGAAGGAGGAAACCCAGAGGGGAATCAAGCCTACCCAAGAAGAGTGGCGGCGGTTCTGGAAGGCCATCGACGAGGCCGGCGTCTGGCAGTGGCAAACCAATTATCCGAACCCTCCCAACCTTACCGACGGTACCCGCTGGATGCTGGAGCTGCGCCAGGGCGGACGCAGCATCCGCTCCATGGGCAGCAATCACTATCCCGGCCGGCCAACCGCCGACTCGGTCTACACCGAGCCCTTCCGGAAGTACCTGGCCGCGGTGAAGGCCCTGCTTGGTGGTCGCGAGTTCAACTGACGCGCGGCGGCCTGGAGCCCCGGCGCCGGGGGCCCGGGCCCTGGCTGCTCAAGAATCGGGCTCAAGTGCGGGCGTTGCCGTGTCGATACAGTGAAAGGCTCATTCGATTCGACTCGCCGCCGAACCTGCATCCCGAGCGTACAGCCATGAATCGTCAGGTCATCCCGAGCATGATCTTGAGCGTGCTTATCGTCTGCGTCTTCTCCATCGTGCTTCACGAGTGCGACCGCCCTCGCGTCTCGGCTCGCGGCGCCGGGAGCGCACACGCCTCCGGGGCGAGCGCTCCGCCCATGGCTCCGCGGGTACAGCCCCAGGCCGTTGGGCCGGAAACTCCCGAGATCAAGCCGAGCGGAACGCCCGCGGATCACGCGGAACCAGCGCCAGGAGCACCCACGACGACGGTCAGTCCGGCGCCGGAACCGGCATCGAAGCCAGAGCCTTCCGCGAGCAGCGCGGCGCCGGAAAGGGCCGTCGCACCCGAGACGCCCGCGGCAAGCTCCGCGCCGTCACCGGAGATACCCGCGGCCGAGCGTGCCGCGCCGTCACCGGAAATGCCCGCGGCCGAGCATGCCGCGCCGTCAGCAGAGATGCCCGCGGCCGAGCGCGCCGCGCCGCAACCGGAGGCAGCTTCCCGTCAGCAGCAGGAGGGCGAACCGCCGCCATCGTCGCCTGCCGCGGTCGCTTCCATCACGGCTGCTGCGGCGCCCGCACCCGAGGCGGCGAGCACACCGAAACCGGCAGCTCCTGCCGTCGAGACCCAGCGGCCGGCGCGTTCCACCCGCGTCTTGGATCCGGCCACGGCGCCACAGGGCCGCCGCTCGGCGTTCACCACCGTGAAGGATGGAGAGACGCTGGAAGAAGTGAGCATGAGAGTGTATGGCACGACCGACGAGGTCGAGCTGCTATGGAAGGCCAACCGCGACGTCTTGCCCCGAAGGAATGCTTCGCTGGCCGCGGGGCTGGTGCTGCGTACGCCGGCTCCGTGAGGGGGACGTCGCGGTCCCGGACAGACCTCGACCCGCGCGAGACGCGCGGTTCAAGCGGTGTTTGGGCGACCTGCCCGGCCGTGTTCACACGGAGCTGCGGAAGTAGATGATATCGCCGTCCTTGACGATGTATTCTTTGCCCTCCAGACGTTGCAGACGCCTGGTCTTGGCCTCCTTCAGGCTGCCGGCCGAGTGCAGTTCGTCAAAGGCGGTGACCTCGGCGCGGATGAACCCGCGGGCCAGGTCGGTGTGGATCTTGCCGGCCGCCTCCACGGCTGTGGCGTCGCGTTCCAGGTTCCAGCCCCGGACTTCAGGCTCTCCGGCCGTGAAGAAGGTGATGATGCCCACCGCGTCATAAGCGGCCCGGATGATCCGGTCGCGCCCCAGCTCGGTCACGCCCAGGTCGGTCATGAATGCCTGGCGTTCCTGCGGGTCCAGCTCTGACAGCTCCAGCTCCAGCTTGGCGTCGATGGAAAAGGCGTCAGGGGCAATCGCGAGCAAAGAGGCGGGGACGGGCGCGCCCTGGGGAGCATTGAGGACGACCACCTGTGGCTTGTCGGTGAGCAGGCCGAAGGAGCGAAGCGGCTTTTTCTCATCGGCGGAGAGCCCCAGCGTGGCGACGAACTGGCTGTCCTCGAGCGCGGCCTGCACGCGCTTGACGATGGCGAGCTCCTTTTCCTGAGCCTCCCAGTCCGGCCGGTGCTTCTTGACGCTGGCCTCCAGCCGCTCGACCCGGTTGGTGACCACGCCCAGATCGGCGAAGAGTATCTCCTCGCGGAACGAGGCCAGCTCGGCGCCCGGATCTCCGCCGCGGAAGCCGTCGAGCACGATCAAGAGGGCATCGCCCTCGCGGATGACCGCCAGCCGTTGCGGGTTGTCGCCGTGGGTGCCCGGCATCAGGCCCGCCGTATCCAGGAACTCGACCGTGGCACGGGTGACCTTCTTGGGCGCATGCAGCGACGCCAGAAAATCAAGCCGCGGATCGGCCAGCACGGCCACTCCGACCTGTCCGGAATGGACCTTGCCCGGATCGGAGCCGGTTCCGGTCAAGAGCTGGAAAAGGGTGCTTTTGCCGCTACCCGAGAATCCCACGAGTCCCACGCGCATGCCACGCCGATCCTTTACTGATCTTGATTTTGAAGGAGCCGTGCCTGAAGGAGGTCGAGATCCTCCTCCAGTATCCTGAGCCTGTCGGCGTCAAGGTCGCGGTGGCCGAATCGCACCTGGTAGAACGCCTCGACAATCTTGTGAGGCACGTAGGCTACTTCCTGCACGCCCGCCAGCCGGCTGCTCAGGAACCGGCTGGCACGGAGGGCGAACTCGTTCTGGGTCTCGGCGGGAGACCGTTCCAGGTCGTAATCGGCGAGCAATTGTGCCAGCCGCCGATAGAACAGGAAACCCGGGGTCAGACCCGCCGAATCATCGACGGGCCCGCGCCAGAGCTTCAGGAGCAGCCGGCCCAGGGCAATGGCCACCTTCACCACGAGGGCCAAAAGCGACAGCACGATGAACGAGACGAAGAACCCCCTGATGCTCACGAACGAGCCGAGGCTCTGGAAATTGAACAGGCGGCTGAAGGCCCGCTTCGTCCAGAGCCAGAGCGTGGCGTAGCCGTTGCGTACCTCGCGGATCGTCGTCCGGATCGGCGTGTAGACCAGCCGATTCTGCCGCGTGTCGTCATAACCCAGAATGTAGAAGACCCAGACATAGCGAATCATGTCGGCAAGCGGCCGGATGCTCGTGGTCAAGCCGCCCACGGAGGCCACTGACACGTCGCGATCGGAGACCGGGGTGGCGTCGAGCGTGATCCAGAGCGGGACGCCGCTCTCCGTCTGCCCAACGTACGCCTCCACCCAGCTGTGCGCGTGCTTCTGCCGCACGTTCATGGATTTCGTCAGATCGTTCCAGTCGCCCCCCTTGAACCCGTTGACCACCCGTGCGGGAATGTCGACCGAGCGCAGCAGCAGGGCCAGTGCGCTGGAGAAATACTCGCAATGCCCTTTCTTGCGGTTGACCAGAAAGTCCTCCACGGGGTCCATCGTCGCGTTGACCCGGTTCATTTCCAGGGTGTAGCCGAACTGCCCGGAGTCGCGCAGATACGTTTCCAGTGCCCGCGAACGCGCGGTCACGGCCTCGGTTCCCTCGGCCGGGAGATCATGCACCAGCGGCAGGGCGATCTGCCGGAACCGCGCTTTCAGGTCCTTGGGCATCTGGAGCAAGATCTCGACCCAGGCGGGCGTAATCGGATTCTCGTTCTCCTGGGGGGCCTCGGAGTTGGCGTCGGAGATCACTTCATAATCGTACGGGCCCCGCGGCTCGGGCCTGAAAATCGTGCCGTCGATCGGGTTCAGAAAGGGCGGGAGGCGCGGGGACGCGGAGAGCTCGAGGATCGGCCGCAGGGCAAACAGCGTGGCGGAATCGTTTGGTTCCAGCTTGATGATCTGGCGGATGATACTCCTGTGGCGCAGACCGGAGTTGCGAAAGTAGGGCAGGCTGACGATAGTCTGCGGCGTGCGGGCGTGCCTCCTCCAGCGCCCGCGGTCATACTCGGTGAGCGTGACTCCCCGGAACAGAGGCTCGCCCGCGGGATGGATGAGCGTTTTGGTCTCGTCGGAGAACTCCACGGTCATCACGATGCTGTCATTCTCCAGGATCTCGCCGAGCTGACCAAGCTTGACCTCGTCATCGAAGCCGGTCAGGTGCCTGGACATCGAACCCGAGGAACGCGACCGGGTGGCGCCTGCCTGGCGCGGGAGCAACAGGAAGACCAGTCCCCCCAGCAGGACAGTGACGAGCATGGCCCGCAGCGCGGTGCCGGCGTAGGGGATGTCAAAGAGGCCGCGATAGGGGTCCGCCAGGGGCCCGGAGGCCGGCGCGCGGCGCGCGATCGCTCGCTGGCCGCGGTCGCGATCGCGGGGCCACTCTCCATCCGGAACCGGCGCAGCTCGCGCTCCAGGAAGAAGAGCCCCAGAACCCACACCGAGAGGATCGCCCACGAGAGCAGCCAGAGCCCGACCAGGTCTCCCTGGTTGATCACCGAGCCGATGAGCACCTGGGTCAGCCCCAGCAGAAAGAGGAACCAGTCGTCCTCGTCGTTCTTGGGCCGGAAGTACTTGATCAATTGCAGGTAGGCCAGCCAGTGGCCCAGGCTGCGGATGAGCTGCAACTCGTCGGACCGGTATTCCAGGAACAGCAGGCCCAGAGTGCAAATGGCCAGGATGTTGGCGAGGTCGCGCGGCAGCCACCAGCCGCGCGACTGGTCCACGAAGAAGAAGGCGGTCACCCCCGCGACGCACATCACGGCGGGAAGAAACACGTCGACACGGGAATCGCTGCCTCCGCCGCAGAGGATCATCGTGGCTACGGTCAGCATCAGGTAAAAGCTGGCGCGATAGATCAGAATACTCGTCACGATCGCCCCTTTCCGTCAGCGGTCGGGAAGGCGGATCCCGAGACCTGCGGGTCGGCCCCGGGCTGAGCCGCTCTGAAGCGGTCGTCCTGGCTGGTCAGCCGGTCCTGCTCGGCCGAGGAAAATCGCTGCTCCAGCAGCAACCTCGAGCTGGCTCCCGCATCCTGGATCAGGTCGGAGAGATCGCCCTGCGTGACGCCCAGCACGATCGCCCTGGCCATCAGGTTACGCGACGACGACCCGGAGAGCCGGGTGGACCGCTCGGCCTCCTCCGCCAGGTTGACCGGACGCGTGGAGACGATGACCAGCAGCGAGTCGCGGAGCACGCTCGAAGGCAGGACGTCGATCAGCTCGGCCAGCGTCCCCTCCGTGGCCGGCCGAAGCAGGGCCAGCCGTTCCAGCAGCTCGTGCAGCAGCTTCACGGAGGCATGGCCCTGGCAGACTTCCGGTGTGGCCCCGGTCCAGCCCAGGATCAGCCGCCGTCCTTGCCGCCGGCACGTCTCCAGGCAGACCGTCGCCGCGAACGAAACGGCCTGCTCCATGGCCTCGCGCAGCTCGGCGGCGACCTTGGTGCGGGGCAGCCACGGGTCGA
This sequence comes from uncultured Planctomycetaceae bacterium, assembly GCA_963833985.1. Lineage (GTDB taxonomy): Bacteria > Planctomycetota > Planctomycetia > Isosphaerales > Isosphaeraceae > Aquisphaera. The sequence continues at coordinate 273,671 of CAWIAD010000001.1, read as the reverse complement.
TCAGGATGGCCAGGTCCTGCTCGTTCTGCTGCTCGAACTCCTTCACCATGAGCTCGCCCCGGCGTGCCGAGGTGCGCCAGTGAATCCACCGCGGGTTATCTCCCGAGCGGTAGTCGCGCAGACCGTGATACTCCTCCTGCTGCGACGAGCGATCATGTCGCTTGCCCATCCGGTTCTCGCTGGCCTGACGCTGGAGCTGGAACCACCGCCGTGTCAGGCGGCCGATCCTGGGGTAAACCAGCAGGTCGTCGGAGAGCGGGATCGTCACGCGCCGCTCGACCAGTCCAAACGGGGCTCGCGTTCCCAGGTCCAGGTCCTGGAAGCTGTACTTGCCCCGGCGCGGGCTGACAGTCTGCCACCGCACCGTGGAGCGGTCGCGCCCTGCCACGCGGGGAAAGAACACCCGCGGCGCGATGGACCAGTCGGGTGCTGCGCCGTCGACGGGGGCCAGTGCGTCTTCCATGAACATCGCCAGAGCCGCCATCCACCGCCGGCCGTTCTCCAGCGTGTAATGGACGACCAGAGGATCGCCCGAGAAGACGTAGCCCGGGACACGGCGGTGCACGCACAGTCGGCGCAGCAGCGTTCGGCTGCCGATCCATGAGGTCAGGAAGGGGCCGGCGGCCAGGGTGGAGACCAGCAAGATCAGGTTCACTTGCTGGTACAGCCCCGCGATCAGCAGCACGCTCATCATCACGAAGTAGCACCAGCCTTCGCGGGTGAGAATGGTGCGTTCGGTTGGCACCAGGGCGCTGGCGAGCCCCCGGGCAAACCGGCTCAGGAGGCCGCGCGGCCGCGGCGAGCGGGCTCTCTCAACGCTTGCCATCCCTTCCCCTTTCCGACCCGTTGTCCGACAACGGTTCACCTTCCAGGTCGAGCGCCCGTTCAGACGGGTACCCGGATCCGGTCGACCAGGTCGCGAATGATCGCCTCGGCCGCTCCGAACTCGCCAGCCTGAAGGAACGACTTGCCAAGTACGCGGTGGGCCAGGATCGGCACGGCCAGCGTCTTGATGTCGTCGGGAATCACGAAATCTCGACCTGAAACCAGGGCCAGGCTCTGGGCCGCCCGGTACAGGGTCAGCGCCCTGCGCGTGCTCACGCCGACATGCAGATCCTCACTGCGGCGTGACATGTGCACGATATCCAGAAGGTATTCGGCAATGGCGTCGTCGACGCGGACCTGGCGCACCCCCTGCTGCAACTGCAAGATTTCGTCGGCGGAGAGCACCGAGCCCAGCGATTCCACCGGCTCTCCGTCGCGGTGGTTGGCCAGAACCCTGCGCTCCTCGGACCGGATCGGGTATCCCATGCGCAGCCGGATCATGAACCGGTCGAGCTGGCTTTCCGGCAGCACGTACGTTCCCTCGAACTCGTACGGGTTCTGAGTGGCCAGTACGATGAACGGCGGATCGAGCGGGTAAGTCTTACCCTCCACCGATACCTGGCGGTCGCTCATGGCCTCCAGCAGGGCGCTCTGTGTACGCGGGGTCGTCCGGTTGATCTCGTCGGCAAGAATCACGTTGGAGAACAGGGGGCCAGGCTTGAAAACGAATTCCCCGCTGGGCGCATGGAAGATGTTCGACCCCAGAACGTCCGAGGGAAGCAGGTCGGGTGTGAACTGGATTCGCCGGAACGAGCAATCGATACTGGCCGCCAGCGCCCGGGCCAGCAGCGTCTTGCCGACACCCGGAACATCCTCGATGAGCACGTGGCCCTCAGCCAGGAGCGCCACGACCGCCAGCTTGATCACCTCAGTCTTGCCGAGCACAACCAGGGCCACGTTCTCGAGCAGCCGGTTTGATAATTGATAAAGTACTTCCTGTGCGGGCAGCGACGGTTCTACGATCTGGGTCGAATTCATGCGTGATGCTCGAGACGGTTAGCGTCTTGCCTGCCTTGAAGGTCCGGGAGTTAACAGTATAGACAATCAGGGCAACGAATCAAACGTTGCGTCCCGAGCGGCAAGGTCTTCGCCCACTCCACTTTGGAGGCGACGCCGCGAACCAGTTCCGCGGCCGCGATTGAGTGTGAATGATTTGATCGAAGTCATCTTCCTGGCAGGGAGGCTGGGCCGTACGGATGACCCGGGACCCATGACCCCGTTCCTGGACCGGCTCCAGCAACGAGGCGTCACGGGGCGCGTCATCTGTCTTTCCCGCGGCGAGGCTCCGCCGGACGACGCGCGGGTGCTCGAGGTTCCCAACCTGGGAAATCGCTGGCTCCAACCGCTCACCCTGCGCCAGCTTCACCTCGATTCCTCGCCCGCCCAGCGCCGCGTGCTGCACGTGCTCGGCGAAGCGATGGCCGCCACCGGCATCGCGACGGCGGAGGCATGGAGCTTGCCGTACCTCCAGACCGTCCGCGAGTTCGAGACCCTGGAGCAGGGAATGAAGGTGAGCCGACGCTGGTTCCGAGGCATTGTGGCCACCAGCCCGGAACTGGCCGACGAGCTGGTTCGCGTGCTTGGTTTTCCGGCGGAACGGGTCGAGCTCATCGCGCCGGGAGTGCCGCCGGTCCTGCCCTCTCCGCGCGCCGCGGAGCAGCGCATCCCGGTCATCGGCACGGCAGGGCCCGTGCGGGAAAGCTCGGGCTTTGCGGTCTTTCTCGAGGCCGCGCGGCAGGTGCTGGCCACCGGCAGGGACGCCGAGTTCCTGATCGCCACCCAGGGCCCGGACACCCTGAACCTGCGGCGCCGTGCCCAGTGGCTGCACATCGCCGAGCGCGTGAGCGTGTCGGACCTGGAGGCGATCGGGCCCCGCTTCTGGACCGTGCTGGACCTTTTCTGCCAGCCCTCGCTCGTGCCCAGCACCGGCCGCACGTTGATCCTGGCCATGAGCCAGTGCGTTCCCGCCGTCGCCACCGAAGTCATGGGCCTGCGCGCCCTGACTGATCACGGCGCCTCCGGACTGCTGGTTCCCGCCGGCCAGCCCGAGCCACTGGCCCGAGCCATCAGCACCCTCCTCGACCATCCGGACCAGGCCGCGCTGCTCGCCCGCCGCGGGCAGGCGTCCATCCGCGCACGATTCGACCTGGAGATTGAAGCCGATCTGCTGGCCGCACTCTACCGCCGCCATGCCACCTGGCCGCAGGCTGATCCGCCTGTCTGAGCGACCGGTCTTCATCCGGCCTTCACTTCTCCCCAGGGCGTGCCGTCGACATCATTGCGCAAAAGCAGGTAGATAAAAGACGCCGCGGTCCAGAAATAAGCCTGGATCCATCCCCGCACGAAGAAGCCGACGACCCCCAGCCAGAACCGCGCGAAGGCCCCTGCGTCCGCGGGATCACCGGCCAGGCCCGCCAGGCTCGAAGCCGGTGCCGACAAACCCACGCCCCACGCGGCCATGTGAGTGGCGCCGGCGGCCAGCAGGTCCACCACCCAGAGCGCGGGTATCCCCGCCAGCCATGCCAGCAGCACGCAGAGGAGGAACTTGCCCAGGCGCTGGTTGAGATAGCTGAACGTTCGGCTGAAGGCGTCGAGGACGTCCTCGGCCTCCGCGGCCACGGCCACGCAAAAGAGCGGCCACCCCGCGGCCAGGCCCAGCAGCAGGACGGCCATCACCAGCCCCAGGCCGAGCGGGACGACGAACAACGCGCCGCCGAGCGCCGTGCCAATGCGCGCAGGCAGCCGAAAAAGCAGGCCGAACCCGGCGCACACCAGCCCGCACAAAAACAAGCCCAGCAGCGGAAAAAACGGCGTTGCGATGAGCGGCAGCGCAAAGCGCCCCGCAAAGCGCAAGGCTCCGGCCATGCCGGGCGATTCCTGCCGGCCCGTCTGCATGAGCGCCATCCGCGCAATGGCGCCGCCGCCGATGCCGCCCACCGCCAGCACCCAGAGAAGCCTCCCCAGCGCGTGCAGCGAGACGCCCAGACCCTGTCCGGGAGAGAACAGCTCCGCCAGCGGCCTCAATAGCATCAGGGCCGGCTCGGTAAGCCGCCAGGGCGCCCGCAGCGCAGACTCCGTGAAGAATGAAGCCGCGGGCGCCGGCGTGGCCGTCGCCAGGTTCATATCCCAGGGCTGCGCCCACGAGGTTGCGGGCGGCAAAGCCGGAAGAACGCGGCCCAGCAAGCTCCATCCGGCCTGAATCAGCAACACGACGATCGCCCCCAGCACGATCTTGCCGGGGTCGAACGCGGCTCGCCCCGCCCGGCTCAATCGCAGCCAGGGCGATGGCGCCCGCAAGACTTGCGTGGACTGCGCGGGGGCATCCTCCATGTGCACGTGTCGCTCCCTCTCTGCTTGGGTCAGAAGTTTCGATCCGCGGTCGCGTCCGCCGCGCAAGACCGCAATTCATCTACCGCGGGAAGGGCCGGCCGAGCTTCGCCGGTCATCCGTCATGGCACCACGCAGGTGAGCACCACGGCCCGGCCTCGGGGATGGATCTCACAAGGCCCACAGGCGGCCGGCAGGAGCAGGGTCTGGCCGAATTCCAGGTTCAGGGTGTCATTCTGGTGCCGGACCTCGGCCGCCCCGCCCAGCCCGAGCAGGATGGTGAACCGGTCCGGATGGCCGAGCCGGGCGGGCCGCGTCAGCGTCCACCGCTCCAGAGCGAAGTACGGGCAGTGCGAGAGCCGCTCGCGCACCTGCCCCTCGCCGGCACTCGTGGGCTCGGGAGCCAGGGGATTGACCGGCCCGCGCTGGAAATCGGTCGATTCGAGGGCTTGTTCGACGTGCAGCTCGCGCGGGCGGCCGTCCGCTCCAACCCGGCCCCAGTCGAAGACCCGGAACGTGGCGTCGGACATCTGCTGGATCTCCGCCAGCAACACTCCCGCACCGATGGCATGAACCGTCCCCGCCTCGATCATGATGCAGTCGCCGGGCCTGGCGGGAAAGTGGTGGAGCAGGGGCTCGACGTCCCCGCCGGCGATCGCCGCCCCGAACTGCGCCCGGGTTACTCCGGGTTTCAGCCCGGCGTAGATCCGGCTGCCCGGCTCCGCGTCCACCACCACCCATGTCTCCGTCTTGCCGTTGTCGCCGGCCAGCCGCTTCCCTTTCTCGTCGTCGGGATGAACCTGCACCGAGAGCACGTCGCAGGCGTCGATGAACTTGACCAGGAGCGGAAACTGTTCGCATCCGGCGAGTCCGGGCCCCAGCAGGTCGCGGGCGTGGTCGTGCACCAGACTGCGCAGGCTGCACCCCTTGAGCGGCCCCTCGCCGACCTTGCTCACGGCGTCGCGATAGTCAGCCAGCTCCCAGCTCTCGGCATAGTCGCGGAACTCACCGATCGGCTTGCCGAGCACCGTGCCGAGCCGCCGGCCGCCCCAGATGAGCCTCCGGAGAATGGGGTCGAACCGCAGGGGAGAACCAACCGCCAGCGTCATCTTGCGGCCTCCGCGCCCGGCATCTCGGCCGCCCGGCGTGCGTTGCCAGGGCGTACACCGGCAGAGCTGCTCGCTTTGTTGTAACGCGATCCCGTACCGGATGTCCACTCGATTCAGAGGGAAACACCGGACCAGACAACTTGAAAAAACCCGATCGCCCGGGCGTCCGACCGATGATGAGTCGGTTTGAGATCGATCATTTCCTTGAGCCCGGGCATGAACATGGCCGTCGCCTGCCGATGCCGGGCCGGCAACTCCGATTTCGTGTCTGACAGCGTCTTAAGTCTACGATAGAAAACTGCGACACCTCACGGGGACACTGGGTCACGGCCGTATCGACCGTACGACTCAAAGCCGTTGATTCCGATACCTGGATGGCGCGACAGGCCAAGACTCTCGGTGGGCGATTCGCGATCAGCTCGTCCGAGATTCCAGCGGCGGCCCGACTCTTGACTCTAGACAGACCTGTCTGTATAAATCTGCCATGAGACACTCCAAGGCCAACCCCAACGCTCGGCAACGCATCCTCGACACCGCCGACCGGCTCTTCTACGCCGAGGGGGTGAGGGCCGTCGGGATCGACCGCATCATCGCCGAGTCCGGGGCGGCCAAGATGACTTTGTACTCCCACTTCCGGTCCAAGGACGACCTCATCCTGGCCGTCCTCCAATACCGGGAGCAGCAGTTCATGGAATGGTTCGGGCAGGCCATCGGGCGACACACCGAGGCCGGGGCGACCCGCCTCGCCGCCCTCTTCGCCGCCCTCAAGGAATGGTTCGAGACGCCGACGTTCCGGGGCTGCGCCTTCATCAACGCCTCGGTCGAACTGGCGGACGAAAAGCATCCCGGTTTCCTGTTCGCCCGCCGGCACAAGGAGCGCTTCCACGCCCTCCTGGAGGGGCTCATCGGGGAGGCGCTCGGCACGGAGGCGGCGAGGCTGGCACCCTGTGTCGCCATGCTGATTGAGGGGGCGATCGTCACCGCCGTGATCGAGGGCACGCCCGGGCCAGCCGACGTGGCCCGCGATGCGGCATTCACCCTCCTGTCGCAGGCCGGGGAGGGCTCACGAACTCCCCATTTTACCGTTCGAGATAAAAGCAAGAGGAAGAAATGAAGGCAGGTCTCATGGCTGAAGCAACGATTGAGAACGAGGCGAACGATGGCCCTCCTTTCGAGTCAGGATCCCGTGCGGCCGATTTCGCCGAAGTCGTCCGCCTCAACCAGCGCGACCTCCGTGCCGGCCTGAAGCCACATTACGACTTCATCGTCTGCGGCTCGGGTTCCTCCGGGTCCGTCGTGGCGCGTCGCCTGGCCGAGAACGCGAACGTCAGCGTGCTCCTGCTGGAGGCGGGCGGCGACGACGGCGTACCGAGCGTCTCGGAAGCCGGCCGATGGCCCATGAACCTCGGGAGCGAACGGGACTGGAGATTTCGGGGGCAACCGAATCATCGTCTCAACGGCCGCTCCATTCCCTTGTCCATGGGCAAGGTGCTCGGCGGCGGATCGAGCATAAACGTGATGGTCTGGGCGCGCGGCCACAGGAGCGACTGGGATTTCTTCGCGTCCGAGGCGGGGGACCCCGCCTGGGGCTACGAGTCGGTCTTGAACATTTACCGTCGCATCGAAGATTGGCACGGCGCCCCCGACCCGGCATATCGCGGGACGGGAGGGCCGGTCTTCGTCGAGCCCGCGCCCGACCCCAACCCGGTCGCTCCCGCCATGGTTGAAGGGGCACGATCGGTCGGAATTCCGACGTTCGAGAACCCGAACGGTCGGATGATGGAGGGCGCGGGCGGCGATTCGATCAGCGACGTCCTGGCCCGGGCCGGGAAGCGCCAGGCGGTCTTCCGTGCGTACACCTTCCCCTACATGGACCGGCCGAACCTGACTGTCCTCTCTCACGCGCTGGTGACCCGGTTAACCTTCGAGGGCCGTCGGGCCACCGGCGTGGAGTTTACTTACGACGGCAAGACCCATCGCATTCGTGCCGGCCTGGAGGTGGTGCTGTCGCTCGGTGCCATCCACACGCCGAAGGTGCTGATGCAATCCGGGATCGGCGACCATTCCGAGTTGCAGCGCCACGGAATCCCCGTCTTGCGGCACCTTCCGGGCGTCGGTCAGAACCTTCAAGACCATGTCGGCCTGGACTGTGTCTGGGAATATCGGGACGCACTGCCGCCACGCAACACCATGTCCGAGTCGATCTTCTTCTGGAGGAGCAAATCCGAGCCGGACAGCCCCGACGTGTTCGCTTGCCAGGCGGAGGTTCCGAAGTCGAGCGTGGAGAATGCGGCCAGATTTCCGTTGCCGGCCTCCGGCTGGACGTTGTTCGGCGGCGTCGCCCGCCCGAAAAGCCGAGGCCGCTTACGGCTGACGGGGCCCGATCCGGGCGATCCCGTTCAGATCGAGGTGAACTTCTTGTCCCACCCGGACGACCTGCAGACCGCGATCGCCTGCGTGGAGCTCTGCCGCGAGATCGGCAACTCCGCCGCACTCCGGTCGTTTGCGAAGCGCGAGGTGATGCCGGGCAACCTGTGCGGCGCGGAGCTCGAGGACTTCGTCCGGAATGCCGCCTCGAGCTACTGGCATCAGACGTGTACGGCCAAGATGGGTCGAGACTCGATGTCGGTGGTCGACGGCAATCTCAAGGTCTACGGGGTCGAAGACCTCCGCATCGCGGATGGCTCCATCATGCCGCGCGTGACGACCGGAAACACCATGGCTCCGTGCGTCGTGATCGGCGAACGCGCCGCAGAGATCCTCAAGGCCGAGCACGGGCTGTAGCCGTCGGCCAGACCATTTCGAGTACCACGGGAGGAGCCTCACGGGCTTTCTATGATGAGCACGGAACAGAAGGTCGCCTTGATTACCGGGGCATCGCAAGGGATCGGTGCCGGGCTGGTCGACGGGTTCCTCGGGCGCGGCTATCGCGTCGTGGCCAATTCCCGGACGATCGGGCCGGACGCCGCCGGGACCTCGGACGTGCTGACGGTCGCCGGCGACGTGAGCGACCCGCGAACCGCCGAGCGGATCGTCGGCGCCGCGATCGACCGCTTCGGCCGCATCGACACCCTCGTCAACAACGCCGGCATCTTCATCTCCAGGCCGTTCGTCGATTACGCCGAGGCCGACTACGCGGCGGTGCTGTCCGTGAACCTGGGGGGCTTCTTCCACATCACGCAGCGAGCCGCCAGATGGATGCTCGAGCGGGGGAGTGGCCACATCGTCAACATCACGGCGGCGCTGGCCGAGCACCCGCAGAAGGCCGTGCCCGCCGCGCTTGCGGCGTTGACCAAGGGCGGGCTCAACGCGATCACCCGCTCCCTGGCGATCGAGTTCGCCGACCGGGGCGTGCGGGTGAACGCGGTGGCGCCGGGCGTCATCAAGACCCCGATGCATGCGGAGGAAACCCACGAATTCCTGGCCGGCATGCATCCCCTGGGACGCCTGGGCGAGGTTCAGGAGGTCGTGGATGCGGTGCTCTATCTCGAGGCGGCCGCCTTCGTGACCGGTGAGGTACTCCACGTCGATGGGGGTGCCCACGCCGGCCGCTGGTGACCCAAATCGGCGCCTACGCCACACCTGAGATCCTCGTGATCCGGTCAGGCATCCGGCCGAAGACGCGACCCGATCGACACAAACCGGAGACGAAGTCGTGACCCTGCAATCGCTGGTTGGCGTCGAGCTACCGATCATCCAGGCCCCGATGGCGGGGGTCCAGGGCAGCGCGCTGGCGGTTGCCGTGTCCAACGCCGGGGGGCTGGGCTCGCTCCCGTGCGCCCTGCTGGGTCCTGACGCCCTCCGCACCGAACTGGCGGCGATCCGGGCAAAGACGGTCAAGCCGTTCAACGTCAACTTCTTCTGCCACACACCGCCGAGTCCCAGCGCCGAGCGGGAGACGGCCTGGCGGGCGACGCTCGCTCCCTATTACGAGGAGTTCGGGCTCGATGCGGGCGCCATCCTTGAGGTGGGTGGCCGAGCGCCCTTCGGCCCCGAGACCGCCGACGTGCTTGAGGAGTTCAGGCCCGCCGTGGTGAGCTTTCATTTCGGCTTGCCGTCGGCCGAGTTGCTGGCACGGGTGCGGACCTGGGGGTCGAAGATCCTCTCCTCGGCGACCACCGTCGACGAGGCGCGTTGGCTCGAGGCACGCGGGGTCGATGCGATCATCGCGCAGGGGTCCGAGGCGGGCGGCCATCGGGGCATGTTCCTGTCGGACGACGTGACCACCCAGGTCGGCACGCTCGCCCTCGTGCCACAGATTGTGAACGCCGTGAGAACGCCAGTCATCGCCGCCGAGGGCATCGCGGACGCGAAGGGCGTCGCGGCAGCCCTGGCGCTTGGAGCGGCCGGCGTGCAAGTGGGCACGGCCTACCTGCTTTGTCCCGAGGCTACCACCGTCTCGGTGCACCGCGCCGCGCTGAAGAGCGAGTCCGCCCGCCACACCGCCCTGACAAACGTGTTCACCGGCCGGCCGGCGCGCGCGATCGTGAACCGTGTCGTGAAAGAGGTCGGGCCGATCAGCACGACAGCGCCGACCTTTCCGCTGGCCGCCACCGCCGTGGCCCCGTTGCGCGCCCGGGCCGAGAGTTTGGGCAGCGGTGACTTCTCGCCGCTGTGGTCGGGCCAGAATGCCAGCGGATGCAAGGAGATCCCGGCGGCGCAGCTCACTCGCCAGCTCGCCGCAGACCTCTAACCGCCGCCGAGGGGATAGAACCGCCAGACGGCGGCAAACGCCGTACCCGCTTCGGAGGTCTTTGGACCTCCGGGGTCTTTGACGTGACACCCAAGGGCGTGCCTGAGGCGATCCAGAAGCGCGTGGATCTCCACGGCGGCCTATCCACATTTTTCTCTACACGAGGATGGTCTGATGAAACCCTCCTACTGGCTGTTCGGCTCCCACATGAGCGTCCTCGCGAGCCGTGCGAACACCGATGGCCGCTACGACCTTATTGAGGGCTGGTTTGCCCCCGGAGCACAGACCCCGCCGCACCGCCACCGCGAGTACTCCGAGCAACTCTACGTGCTGGACGGGGAATTCACGGTTTGGATCGGCGGGCACAAGGTCGTGCTCCGCCCCGGTGACGACCACCTCATCCCCGCCGGTACGGCCCACGCCGTGGCCGCGACCGGCGACCACCCGTCCCGGGCGCTGGTCGTCGCGTCGCCGAGCGGGTTCGCCCGTTTGGTCAGCGAGGCCGGCACGCCCGGCGAGGAAGGCGAGGGGGAACCGGTCGCACCCTTCGACGTGGACCGGTTCCTCCGCGTCGCCGCCGATCTGGGCGACGAGATCCTCGGCCCTCCCGGGACCCTGCCCGACTGACGAGCCGGACTCACCACTTACACGAGAGACCCGCGCGACAGCGGCGTAGTCCCGTGTCGAATCCAGGAGTAGCGGTTCCCCAGCTCAGTGCGAAGGACGTAGGCTCTGGCGGCACGATGCCCTGGCCTCGGGGAGCGAAATCTCAAGATCCCCCTCGGCTGGCTCAGGACGGCCGAGGGCGGCCGTTCCACACTTTCCCTCTCACGGGGAGCTATTTAGGAGCTCTTATGACACCCGAGGGATTCGGCAGACTTGATGAGGCCTACAAGTATTGGCGATGTGGTCTACCGCTTGAGGCGGGGCGTCTCGTTTTTGAGGGCTTGCCGAACGACGTTCGCCCACGCTAGGCATCCAGAATCCTGGAATTGGTACTTGTGAGAAGTGGTGCACGGCATCCACCAATTCAACGCGTTATCCAACTGGATTGTAGGTGCCGCATATCACAGCGGTTAAATTGCTCCGCGCTATAGTGTCAGGAGCTAAACAAGTCCTATTCAGTCCCGTCCCTTGTTCTTCGTCCGTGGTCATCGACGGTTTGGCAGCTGCCCCCCCAGCTTCAAAAGCCAACTCCGGGACGATTCCCTTCCCGGGTCCCGTTTCCTTCCGAGGTTCGGCCGAGGACCGTCGATTCAGGGCGACTCGAGCACGACACGGATCGTCGCGGGCCGGGATGCGTTGCAGGTCAGGAGCCGGTGCGACTGGTCCCAGAGGCAGGTCGCGTCGTCGGGCTCGACCTTCGGCCGCGAGCCCGGCGGGAACAGTCCGACCGGCACGACGATCTCCGTGGGCCCAAGGCCGGGGCGGTGCGCCCAGACGAACTCCAGGCGCGGTTCCCTCCGCGGCGGCGCCTTTGCCTCGAATCGGAAGCAGACGGGCACGCCGGCCACCCGCTGCGGATAGGGGCGAGGCCGGTAGTTCGGCCGCGGCCGACCGGCGGCGTCAAGCAGGCTGAAGTCCTCGCCGTTCCACCCGTCGCCGGTCTCGGGCGACCAGCGGGGTGAGACGGTCCACTGCATTGCCGAGGCGAGCGCCGCGTCGAGCTGGTCGTAATGGGAAGCGATGTAGTCGCCAGCCCGCCGCGCGCCGCCCGGGATGCCGAACTCTCCGACCAGTAGCGGCGCGCCCCATTCCGCCGCCTTTGCCTCCATGCGGCCGAAGGCTCGACGGATGGCGGCGGTCCGACCACCCCCGTCCTGCCACAAGATGGCCAGGGGCTCGTAGTAATGCGGCGCGAACACGATGTTGTCCAGGCCCGGGTGGGGCAGCCTGGTCCGGAAGCCCGTGGCAGTCGGCCCGCGCCCCTCGAGGAAAAGGATGGCCGTCGGGTGCCGGGCGCGCAGCGCGGCAGCGGCGTCGCGGTAGAGCGGGGCGATCTCCCGTTGCTCGTTTCCCCAGGGCTCGTTCAGGGGGTCGTATCCGACGACACCCGGGACCGCGGCGAAGGCCCCCGCGATCCGCCCGAGCATGGTGAGGTAGCGCCCCCGAACGCCGTACGCATCGGCGTAGAAGTCGGCGAACGAGCGGTGTACGCCCGGGTCGGTCAGCTCGAGGAGGGCCCAGACCTTGGAACCGCGGCTGTCGGGCGGGTGCGGCGTGGCGCGGGGCGAGACGGCCCACAAGGGGAAGCCAGCACCGCAGCCGTAGCAAAGGGTGCGAGCGAAGCCACCCTGGTGGATGTCGATGATCGCGTACAGCCCGCGTGCCCAGGCCGACGCGGCGACGGCGACGAGCCGCGCAAGATACATTTCGTCGTAGCGACCCGGCTCCGGCTCGTACGCCTCCCAGATGAAAGGGAGGCGGATCGCATTGAAGCCCAGCTCGGTGAACCGGTCGAGCAGGGCCGGGTTGTCCGGCGTGGGGAAAGGAGGGAGTTTACCATCGCCGCCGAGGTTGACCCCGCGGAGCAGGACGACGCGACCATCAGGGCCGACGAAGTGCCGCCCCACGACGCGGAGCACGGCCGGGTCCGCGGCATGGCGAGTCAGGGCAGGAGCTGCGGGCCGTTCGGCTGCGGCAGGCTCGCCGCGTGGCAGACTCGCCATGCGGCAGCCCCCACAGGCAAGCAGGAGCAGGGCAGAGATCAGGACCCACGCCGCCGGGCAGTGGCCAGTCTCAAGCCGAACGGGCCTTGGCGAGGGGAGATGCATATGACCGCAAGCGCCCCCGCTCCGGCACTCGGCCCCGCGCCGGTTCAGTTCATTTCGCCTCCAGGCCCCGCCCCGGCCGGGGGTGCTTGACTACACATAACTCGAAAACCGATTGAGAGGAAGACCAGTTACCCAAGGCTGGAACGCCGACCGGATGGGCCTCCAGCGGTGGCTTCCGGAAGTCAGCCTTGACGTCAGGTGAGATGACGTTGGCGCCAGGTATCGAAAACAGGGATCCAGCTCAAACTCAGTTGATCGAAAACGAAGTGCATCCCGCGCTTGCTTCCCGGTGGGTTTCGCGCTCGAATCGCGAATAATCGCCCAGGTCCGGCGAAGATCTGTTAATTTCGCTGCAAGTTGGTCGGCTGAGCCGACGGCGCAAGCGAAATCGACGGCTTCTTTCAGGGACACACTTCATGGACGCGTTCGACGAGGATCGCCCGAGGCAGGCCGGGCGCAGGCCGCCGGGACGGGGCGGATCACGGGGTGCGATGGTCTTCGGGGGCCTGCTCGCCCTGGGACTGGGGCTGGTTTTGACCGCTTACAATGCGTGCAAGATCGACGTCGGCACCGGCCACCAGGCGGTGCTGATCCGCCGCGAGGGGCTGGAGCTGCTGCCCGACATGGAGCTGGCCCCACCGCCCAGGGACGGCCACTACTACAAGGGGGTCCAGGCCGGCGGACCAAACAACGGCGTGCTCACCGAGGGCCGTTACTTTTTCAACCCGTATTACTGGTCGTGGGAGATCAGCCCGCAGTTCGTGGTCCCCGGCGACAAGATCGGCATCCGGATTGCGCTGGCCGGAGAGGAGCTTCCCGCCGGGCAAATCCTCGCCGAGCCCGGTGAGAAGGGGATCCTCCGCGAGGTCCTCAAGCCGGGCCGATACCCTTACAACCCTTACGCCGAGGCGATCGAGCTGCACGACCCGGTGACCATCGCGGCCGGATTTCGCGGCGTGGTCACGCTGCTGGCCGGTACGCCGCCCAGGAACCCGAACGTCTTCCTGGTCGAGGAAGGCGAGCGCGGTGTGCAGAAGCGGACGCTCGAACCGGGAATGTATTACCTCAATCCCTATGAGACCCGGGTGAGCATGGTGGACTGCCGCTCGCGCCGGTTCAACCTGGGTCTCGAGGGAGAGATGAGCTTCCTCTCGGCCGACGGCTTCCCGATCACGCTCGACGGCGTGGTCGAGTTCCGGATCGCGCCCGATAAGGTCTCCGAGATGTTTGTGAAATACAACGAGGACGCGAACGGCGACACGATCGACGAGGAGATCATCGCCAAGATCATCACGCCGGAGAGCCGCTCGCTGTGCCGCGTGGGTGGGTCGAAGCTCATGGGCGGGCAGTTCATCAGCGGCCAGGACCGCGAGAAATTCCAGACCGACCTGGTGAAGAGCCTGACCCAGAACTGCCAGAAGCAGGGAATCGAGATCCTGGCCGTGGCCATCACCTCGATCCAGCCGCCCCCAGAGATTGCCCAGCCGGTGCAGCAGCGCGAGGTGGCCAAGCAGAAGCTGGCCCAGTATCGCCGCGAGCAGCTCCAGCAGGTCTCCGAGGCGAAGCTGAAAGTGGAGGTGGTGCTGGCCGATCAGAAGAAGCTGGTGGTGGAGGCCGGCCAGGAGGTGGTCGAGAAGACGACCCGGGCGCAGCAGGAGCAGCAAGTGGCTGTCACCCTTTCGGAGCAGAAGCTGAAGGTCGCGCAGACGCAGCTCGAGGCAGCCCGTGACAAGGTCGCCGCGATCCTGGCCAAGGCCGAGGCCGAGGCCGACGTGGTGCGGTATGACAATGCCGCCGAGGCGGCCGGCCTGACCGCGCAGGTGGCCGCTTACGGAGGCGACGGCGCGGCGATGGCAAGAAACCTGCTGTTGAGCAAGCTTGCCCCATCGTTCCACACGATCCTGGGGAATTCCGAGGGGCCGCTCATGGAGCTCTTCAGCGAGTTCACCCGGCACAGCGGTCCGACCCGCACCTTGCCGGAAGCCAGCCGGGCCTCCCGGGTCGATTCCACGTCTAGCTCCGCCGGCAACGCCCCGGAGCGTCCCGTTTCACAGGCCGCACGCCCGCGGGACGCCGCCAGGGTGATTGATCCGCTGCCGGTGACCGCATCCGAGGAGAATCCCAAGTGAACCTGTTCCAGATCCGCAACCTGAATCGAATTGCCGGCGCCGTGCTGGCCATCGTGGTCCTGTCGCAGGCCGCCTACTTCGGTCTCTGGAAGTGGACGATCTGCCGCATCGAGGTCCCGGCGGGGTCGAGCCTGCTGGTCCGCTACAAGGGGCCCTGGCCGTTCGGCTCGACGGCCCAGGCCCCCCAGGGGATCCTGGTCCAGACGGATGCCGCCGGCCGGCCGCTTCAGGTGGGCATCCTCGAAGCCATGCCCGGCAGTGGCCGCCACTTCTACTCGCCGCTGGAATTCGAGACCCAGATCGTCAAGGACGACGTGATCCCGCCCGGCAAGATCGGAGTGGTGGTCTCCAAGATCGGCAAGCCACTGCCCGAAGGAACTTACCTCGTCGACGAGCCGGGCTATCGCGGCATCCTCCGCAAGGTACTCACGCCGGGCCGATACCGCATCAACAAGTATGCCTTCGACGTCAAGATCGCCGACGTTGACGCCTGCGCCGAGACCGGCACGCAGGCGAAGCGGCGTGCCGAGGATCCCACCCTCATCCCCCCGGGCTACGTCGGTGTGGTCACGAACAAGGCCAGCGACCCGCGCACCGGGGAAGGGCGGGGCATCCAGCCGCGCGTGCTCCAGCCGGGAATCTACTTCCTCAATCCCGAGGAGAAGCGCATCAACATCATCAGCGTGGGCTACGCCGAGAGCAGTCTGACGGTGGAGGCCGAGGGCGGACCGCAAGCCGGCACGGGCACCAGCCCGAGAGCGGGCGTCACCTCGGCCAGCCGCCAGGCCGATCGCCTTGGAACGACAACGGCCGATGATCCGGCCTATGTTGCGGGCAAGGGGATCGAGTTCCCCTCCAGCGACGGTTTTCCCATCCACATGGATTACACCGCCATCTGGGGAATCCTCCCCGAGCAGGCACCCGAGGTGGTCCGCCAGTTCGGCACGCTGAAGGATGTCGAGCAGAAGGTGGTGCAGCCGCAAATCGAATCCATCTGCCGGCTGCATGGATCACGCCGCGGCGCGGTGGATTTGCTGGTGGGCGAGACCCGCGAGGAGTTTCAGAACGAGTCCGCCGCGGAACTGGAGCGCGTGCTCACCGCCAAGCACCTCTCGCTGCTTTTCGGTCTGACGCGGCACATTTACGTGCCCAAGGCCGTGCGCGAGCCGATCCAGAAAGCCAAGATCGCCGACGAGCTGACCAAGATGCGCGACCAGGAGCAATTGACCGCCAAGGCACAGGCTAACCTGACCGAGGCCAAGGCCAAAGTGGTCTTCGAGGAGAAGCGGACGCAGGCCGAAACCGGCAAGCTCGTCGCCGGTGCGACCGCCGAGGGCGAGAAGAAGGCCAAGGAGATCGAGGCCACGACCGAGAAGCTGAAGGCCGAGATCGACGCCAAGACCGCCGCCATCGAGGCGCAGACCACGCGGCTGCTGGGCGAGGCCAGAGCGAAGTCGGTCAAGCTGTCGCAGGAAGCCAGGGCCCAGCGCTTCCAGTTGCTGGTCAAGGCCCTGGGCGGAGCGGACGCGTATGAGCGTTACGTCTTCGCGCAGGGGCTGCCTTCTGATCTGAAGCTTGGCATTTTCTATGCTGGCCCGGGAACCCTCTGGACCGACCTGAAGGGCTTCGAGCAGACCATGCTGGGCAAGATTGTCTCCGACTCCAGGCCCCGAACGAGCCCGTGAGAACGTCCCGCGAGCGCGTCCACTCTCCTTGACGCGCTCGCGAGATTTGTTCCTGCCGTCAAATTGTGATTATGTCAATACCGTTTAACTAGCATTATGGCGGTTTTCTGACGGTTGCAGGCAGCTTCTGAGTTTTGGAAAGGGGGGCAGACATTCTTGTCTGCCAGGGCAGGCTTGCTCCGGCAGGCAGGAATGCCTGCCCCCCGGTCTCAGTCTGCGATCCAAGTGAAAACCGCACTAACGAAAGGGGGGGGCAAGCGGTTTGCGACAGACTTGTTCCCACGCTCTGCGTGCTGCGTGGGAACACCGGTCGGGACGCTCTGCGTCCCACGGATTTCCCAGCCTCAGCACGAGCCCAATCGACGCCGAGCGTCGCAGACGGCATTCCCACGCTCCGCGTGGGAACGAGGGAAACACATATAACGTTAACTAATGTAGAATTTGGTATGAGATATGTGAGAACTTTGTTCCCACGCGGAGCGTGGGGAACGAGGAACAAACCTATGCATGCACTCAACTGATCGCTATTTCACAGGCATTGACTTATGCGTAGCGCCTGGCTGAACCCTACGCCGCGTCGTCGAGCTGAAACTCGCGGGCGGCGATGGTGATCGTGTGGGCCTCTGCCTGGGTTCGTCCCTCGGCATAGGCGATCAAGAGCGCCAGGTCGGCCAGATGGTTCAGGCGGCGCGGCAGGCCGTCGGCAGCACGGTGCAGTCCGGCCAGGGCGTCGGCCGAGAAGAGGGGCGTCGTCGCACCGGCCGCGGTGAGACGTCCGGCCACGTACGCGGCGGATTCCTCTTGCGTGAAGGGCAGCAGGAGGCAGCGGGCGGTCACGCGGTCCGCGAGCGCCAGGGGAATGCGCGGCAGCATCTCGGCCGTACCGACCAGGAGTAAGTTCAGGTCGGGCGGCCCGGCAGTGGAGAAGTTCAGCAGTAGCCGCAGCACGTCGAAGGAGGCCGGATCAGCGATGAGCTGGGCCTCGTCCACGATCAGCAGCGGGTGCAGCCCGGCCTTGGCGGCCGACGCCAGCCGGCCCCGCAGCTCACTCAGGGCCGTCGCCATCGAGCGCGGCTCCGGGCTCTGCCCGCACAGTTCGGTGGTCAGCACGATCAGGAGTTCCTCGGCGGGAAGTGCGGGGTACGTCACGTGAACCGAGGGGCTGCCCAGCCGGGACGCCAGCACGCCGGCAATCAGCGTCTTGCCCGAGCCGGAAGGGCCGAACAGGACGGCCGGAGAACGGCGATGCTCGAGGCCGTAGCACAGCCGGCGGAGCACGGCGGCGCGGCTGGGCAGCTCGATGCATGCCGCCGGGCTCGTCGTCTCGTCGAAGGGCCGGCTCCGCAGGCCGAAGTGGTTCTCGTACACACCGTCTCCACGGTTTTGCGCGAACATCCGATCGCGCCGTTCACACAAAGGTCTCGGCGAGTCCAAGCAGGGGAATCCCACCGGCATCGAGAACCTCTCGCGCGCGCACCAGGGCGCGCTCGCCGGTCATACCGCGATGGTGGACGAGCACCGCGGCGTCCACCGAGCGGTGCAGGACCGCGGCGCTCAGACCGGTAAAGAGCGGGCTGCCGTCCAGCAGCACCAGGTCGAACTCCCGGCGCAGCCTGGCCATCGTGCAGGACCAGCCCGGGCTGGACAGCAGCTCGCGAGGGCTTGCCGCGGCCGTGCGCATGGGCAAGAGCCAGAGGTGGTCGTCGACCGCATGGATGAGCGCGTCGGCGAGCGCCTGCCCGTCCATCACCACGTCTTCCAGCCCGACCTCGGTCCTGACTCCCAGCGCGTGCGCGAGCATGGGACCGGTAAGGTCGGCATCGACGATGACGGTGCGGAAAGGACGGCGGGCCAGGGCGCGGGCGAGAGTCAGAACCAGCGTGGTGCGTCCTTCCGACCGATGGCAACTCGTGAACAGCAGCGCCTTCAGGTGCTGCCGGTCGCGCGCTTCCAGCAGCCGTTCCGCCATCTCCTCGAAGCGCTGGCCCCAGCGCTGCTCGAGAACCAGGACAATGCCTGGCCAGGCCAGTACGCTTGCTGCCTCCGGGTCCGTTTCGGCCGTCCGGCCCGGCAGAGCGGGCTGAGCAATCATTCCCGGCGGCTTGTGCGGTCCTGCGGTGCGGCCCAACCAGTGCGGCGAGGGAGGCACGGACTGCGCGGGGCTGGCGGCGCTGCGCTGGGCGTAGGCATGCGTCAGGGCTTCATCAACTTCCCTCATGGACCGGCTCCTCGTGACGATCGTCGGGCAGCAGGTAGCCCGGAAACACGACCGGGGCAGGGGTGTCAGAATCGACGGCCGACCCCAGGGGCTCGACCCAGAGCATCACCGGGGAAGGCGACCCAGGCACGGGCCGGGCCTCCGCGGCAGGCCAGTCGCTGGCGTCCGCCTGGGCAGGCGAGCTGAGCGCCGCCAGGCGGGGCGGCAGCGAGAGCAGCCGCGATCCGGGATGGAGCGGGATCCGCGATGGTCCGCACTCTCTGCCCACCAGCACCATCGCCAGTAAGGCCACGAGTGCATACGCCGCGATACGGACCGGCCGGCGGAGCCGCCGGCGTGCCCGGCGCGATCGACCGGGCGCTGGCGACTGTCGGGTCCGGCGCGGGGCGATTGGCCTTCTGCCCGGTTGCGGGCGCACATGAGGAACAAGGATCAGGACCGGCAGCCCGTGCATCACCAGCCCACGATGACCCCCCAGGATGGGGGTCTCCAGGGGCAGAACGACCGTCGGAAGAGCTTCGCTCGATGTCATGGCTGCACCTCGCTCGTTCCACCGCCCTATGCTCAAGTTGCGACCCGACCAGGGGCCTGCGGGGCCGCGCGTCCGGCCTTCGCGAAAGGGCCGGCGCCGCATGCTCTGGAACTGCTGGCCCTCTCGGCTTACTTGATCGTCCAGCGGCCGCGGCAAACTTGAACAACAGTGCCGAGGATAACGAAATCGAAAAGACGGGCGCCAGCGGTGCGGGTCTGGCAGTGTCACGACTCCGAGATCCGGCCCGACTGCGACCATCGCGATGACCGGGAGGACCGGCGCGACCGCCGCGGAAACGAAACCGCCCGGCTCCGGTTCGGTATAACCCGATGACGGAGCCGGGCGATGTGGTAGGGGAGGCGTTCGGTCTCGGGGCGGCTTGGGAGACGTCCTGTTTCCTGCTTAGCGGCCAAGTCCGAAGAACCTGCCGAAGAAGCCGCGGCGAGGTCCGCCGTTCGAGTTGCCAGAGGCGAACATCGTGGGGGAGACGGAGCGATTCCCCTCGTACTCCTTGACGGGACGAAACCGCGGGGCCACGGCGGCCAGGCGTCCGCCACCGCCGCCGTTGGCGAGGTCGAGCGCCCGCACGTTGGTTTCGGTCACGTAGGGGTTATGCCCTTGCCAGCGCGACTCCACGAGCTCCAGGACGTTGAGCGGGGCGAAGAGTGCTTCGCCACCCACGGAGACCCAGTCCGCCGCGGCCGGGTTGGTCTCGTCCACCCTGCCGTCGAGACCGTAAACGAGGTTGTACTCGTAGTAAATCACGCGGTCCTTGTCGTCCTGACCGTTGAGCATCGATCCCGAGTTGGTGTGCAGCTCGAGCTTGATGTTGACGGCGCGGGGGCCGCGGTGCGGGATGGCCTTGTACTCGGCGACGTACTTGTAGATTCCCTGGTTCCACACCTCGGTGATCGTGCCACGCGGAGGGAACGCCCGCATGTTGCCCAGCAGCGCCTTCCGCTCGCCGCGGATGTGGCTCTCGAACATGGCGTGCACGCGGGGCGCCTTCCAGTCGCATTCATCGGGACCGGGACGGGGAGGGCCCGGGGGAATCTCGTTGGCATAGTCGCCGATGCGGTGGTTCAGGTGGTTCTCTCCGAGCTCGGCCCAGAGGGCCTTGAGCTCATCGCGCGTCATGCCGCTTCCCGGGGCCGGGATCGGCTCGTTCAGCAGGATCGACGCCACGGCTCCGCCCAGGCAGTGGCCGGGCCAGCGGGTGATCTCCTTATTCTGACTGTTCACCGACTCCCACCAGCGGGCCTGGGAGTTGAAGATCTGGTCATACTTCAGCAACGGGGAAGGCGTCTGGAAGATCGTGACCTCGCCGCCTTTCTCCTTGTTGGGGCCCACCCACGTGAGGTCGTCGTAAAGGTTTGGGAACCACGTGGCGTCGTCGCCGGCCGGCGGCAGCGATTCGAGCAAGCCGTTGGGGCCGGCCCGGACAATGTCCTCACCCGGCGGAATATAGCTCCCCGGCGCCCGGATCAACTCATCGTCGCCGCGGAGCATCGTGTAATCGATGTCCACGCGGCCGTTGCCGCCGGCCCAGGGCTCGTGAATCGAGTCCGCCTTGGTGGGCCAGTAGTAGAAATTCCAGGGTTTCTTCAGGCTCTGTGCCGCCTGCACGAACCGGGTTTCCACCTTGTAGGGCTTGTGCGCCGCCCACGACCTTGAACGTGTACCAGCCGTGCTGATCCAGTCCAACGTCCTGACCGTTCGTCCGCTGCTGTCCGTTTGGCCCCTTGAGCTCGACGACCTGCCCCTCGGTCGCCGTCACGGTGAGCTCGCCGCCGAACCGCGTCGGGACGTACACACCGAAATGATGGTCACCGGACTGATCTTCCAGCACACCACCCAGAGGGATGATGACGCGGTCCGCGGCCTGAGCCCCGGCGGCCATTCCCAGGACGGCAATGAGCGCCCATGTCAGTGAGCCACCCAGCCGGATGCCAATACGCATGCTGCCTCCCAATACCGGTGTTGAGTTACATACGCCGATGACTCTTGATTCCCAGGTCTCACAGGGGACGCCCGTGTCCCCAACACCTACTGGGAATCTCCATCCTATGGGATCGACGTCGCTTCCTCAAATGCCCTGTGATGGTTCGGCATCGTGAAGGCCCAAGGTCGATACCAATTGACCATGCGCGGTCGCCCAATCTCTGGATACTCGTCATAGCCCCTAGAGTTCCCCGGACTGGCAGCTTATCGAATTTCTCAAGTTCAGTAAACGGATCGAAGTCGGATGCCGATAACCAGCATTGGCCACCCCTGGGGTGGAGAGCGAGAGTCGGCCAAGATGACCGGCTTGAGGCCTCCGCCACCGAACCGAGGCCTTCGTGGATTGTCCCGTTTGCGGACAAGGGACAAGATTCCTGCCCCGGCCTCGATGGGTCGGGCCAGAGAACGACGACAGGAACGGTGGTGTTGGCGATCGGACGTTGTTCAGCATCGGCCGTGCCGAGCCATCAGGGGAATGTCAGCTTACCGACTCGATCGAGACGTCGACCGACAACCTCACTCTTCACAGAGGACATCGCGATGACCAGTGCGGTTCTAGTTCTTGCCCTGAGCCTGCCAGGACAGAGCCCTCAGGCTTATCCTGCGGCTCAGGCTCCGGCGAAGGTCGCCCCGGCTCCTCAGGCTCCGGCCAAGGTCGCCCCGGCCCCTCAGGCGCCCTCCAAGGTCGCCCCGGCTCCTCAGGCGCCCTCCAAGGTCGCCCCGGCTCCCCAGGCGCCCTCGAAGATCGCTCCGGCTCCCCAGGCGCCCTCGAAGATCGCCCCGGCTCCTCAGGCTCCGGCCAAGATGGCGCCGGCTCCCTACGCGCCGTCGAAGGTCGCCCCGGCTCCTCAGGCTCCGGCCAAGATGGCGCCGGCTCCCTACGCGCCGTCGAAGGTCGCCCCGGCTCCCCAGGCGCCCTCGAAGGTCGCCCCGGCTCCCCAGGCGCCCTCGAAGGTCGCCCCGGCTCCTCAGGCGGCTGCTCCTTACGCGCCGTCGAAGGTCGCCCCGGCTCCCCAGGCTCCGGCCAAGATGGCCCCGGCTCCTTACGCTCCGGCCAAGGTCGCCCCGGCTCCCCAGGCTCCGGCCAAGATGGCGCCGGCTCCTTACGCTCCGGCCAAGGTCGCCCCGGCTCCCCAGGCTCCGGCCAAGGTCGCCCCGGCTCCCCAGGCTCCGGCCAAGGTCGCCCCGGCTCCCCAGGCTCCGGCCAAGGTCGCCCCGGCTCCTCAGTCCGCGGCACCCATGGCCCCGGCCAAGGTCGCCCCGGCTCCTCAGTCCGCGGCACCCTATGCTCCGGCCAAGGCTGCTCCTCAGCACTGATCCGGAGGTCGTGCAGGCGTCAATCGAGCTTGGCCCTCCGCGGTTTGCTCGCGAGGCCAGGCTCCCCTCCCCATCAAGGCGAGCTGCTTCCCGGCGAAGCAGGTCGCCTTTCTTGTTGGGTGACGGTCTCCGGTGCTTCGCTGTCCGCACCGCGGCGGAGGGACCAGCGGCCAAATCCTGCTTCAAGCTGGTCGGTCGACTTCAGGATCGGCCCGACAAGCGGGATCAGTCCATGGCTTCGTGCCATGGATTGATAGTTCACGATACTCCGGCCGCCGACGAAGACGGGAACAGCCTGAATCTGCTGCAACTCCTGGAATCGCTTCTTGATGTTCCGCGAGAGCACGAACGAGAGCGCCAGTGCGGACGGGCGTAGCCGCTCGATGGCCAGGCCGTATTCGCGCACGGGAACATCCACTCCAAGGTTGTACACCCTCCAGCCGCGCATCTCCATCACCAGGTTGAACATCAGGACCCCGCCCTCGTGACGGTCTCCCTGCACGGTTCCCGCGATCACGCTCCGCGTGGGCTGGAGATTCGCCTCGCGGGCGGCCTGGATCATCAAGACCAGCTTCTGTCTCATGAATACCGTGATGAGCCGCTCCTGGAAGACCGAATGGCACTTTCGAAACCATCCTTCACCGGCTTCGATCAGAACCGGATGAATCACGTGGTTGACGATGCCCCAGGGATCCAGGCGGGTGGTGAGTCCGGCATATTCACGCTCCGCTTCCAAATAGTCTCCCAGGATCAGCTTGCCGACCAGGCGGCTGCGGGCCGCCTCCTCGGCCGACGCCGCGCCGGGCACGGCGAGCTCTTCCGTCTTCGCTTCCTCGCCGCCGACGCGGGAGATCAGCTCGCCGATCGATTGCCGGCTGGACCGGTTCAACTCGGAGATGCGGCAGAGTGTCTGCACCTGCGCGCCGTCGTAACGACGGTGGCCTGACGCCGACCGCTCGGGAACGGGAAATCCGTAGCGCCGTTCCCAGACCCGCAGGGTATGGCAACTGATTCCGGTCAGCTTCGAGACCGCGGCGATGGAGTATCGGGGTTGCGGCAACGCGCCGAGCTGCGGGCTTCGGTCGGCGTCGGATCTGGCTTCAGTCACGGTCGTCGTGGCGATCGGGGAATCTGGCTTGGGGGCAGGGTGCGTATCCATGGATCTTGTATCCCCCGAAGAGCCGTCACCGGGAGACGGCGCCAGTGGGACACGCGTCATAGCAAAGCATATTATAAGCCCCGCTGATCGCCATGCCAAGCGGCTGTCGAGTTCGAGTGCCTTCTTGGGTGTAAGACGCGGTTCGCGCCGCCCGAGGCCGGTGGTAGCATGTCAAGTCAAGTTTCCCAAATTGTCCGTCACCGGAAGTCCAAGGAGGGACCTGCTATGCCTTTCCGTAAGTCACCATCGATGGATCGCACCGGGGTCGAGCAGATGGCCAAAGGGTGGGGGAAAACTGTGGCGCGACGGGTCCACGAAGAAGTTGGGCCTGACCTGGACCTCGATGCCGACGACATGGAACAAATGGCCATGACCGCGGCCTGTGCCGTGGCCAAGGGAACCATCGAGGAACTCCTGAAGCAGAAAGCCTCCCTCTTGGGGGCCGAGCAGCCTTGTCCCAACTGCAAGCGGCTCTGTCCGGTGCAACGCAACGATCGAACCATTGAATTCTGGGGAGGCAAGGTCACCTACGCCGAACCGAAGTGCCACTGCCCGGCATGTCGCCGGGATTTTTTTCCCTCAGCGTCCGGCCTTGCGCCTCACGCCACATGACTACAGCCCTTCGGTGCTGCGCAAGATCGTCCGTTGCGGTGCCCGGGAGCCCTCCTTCCGGGAGGCGGCCGAGGCGATGGCGGAATTGGCCGAGGTGACCATCGGCAGTCGGCAGATCGGCCGCATCGCCCAGGAGGTCGGCCAACAATTGCAGGCCGAGAGAGATCAGCATGTGAGCGAACTTCAAGCCCATAAGCTCGAGCCGCGAGTCGAGACACGGCCGGCTCTGGCAGTGGTCGAGGTTGACGGCGGCCGGCTGCAGATTCGCGGCCAGGGGGAAGGGCCCGGTGCCCATGATGCGTCCTGGCGTGAGGACAAGATCGCGATTCTGGCCACCATGGCCAATGTCGTCTCGGACTGCGACCCGGAGCCGGAGTTGCCCGCCTGCTACCGCGACCGGGGATACGTCGAGAAGCTTGTCGGCGGGATCAGCGGGGCGAGCTCGATGGGCCTACAGGAGGCCCCGGCGGAGAACATCGACGAAGCATCTCTGCCGTCCCCCGGGGATCGGTCCGAGCCGAGGGAAAGGCCCGAACTGGTGGTGCGGACTTACGTGGCGAGCACCTGCTCCAGCGAGCAATTCGGGCCGATGGTGGCCGCGGAGGCGTGGCGACGCAATCTCATGAAAGCGGCTCATCGGGCGTTCCTGGGGGACGGCTCGGCCTGGATCTGGAAATTGCAGCAACGGCATTTTCCGACCTTTCTGGCCATCGTTGATTTTCTCCACGCCCTGGGTCACCTGTTCGCGGCCGCCAAGGCTGCGGCGGTCGAGACCGAAGGCCGCTGGGAGTTGTTCCAGGCATGGGCAGAGGCCTGCTGGAAGGGACGCGTGGGCCAGGTGATCGAGGAACTCCGTACCCTGCGAGATGCCCAGGCGTCCTTATCCGGAGACGAGCTCGAACGGCTGGCCGACGATGACCCGCGCAAGATCATCGCCCAAGAACTCGGCTACCTGGAGCATAATCGAGAGCGGATGGACTACCCTGCTTATCGACGCGGGGGATTGCCGTGGACGAGCAGTCACGTGGAGTCGACCGTGAAGATCTTCAACCGGCGGGTCAAGGGGTCGGAGAAATTCTGGAGCGACGCCGGTGCCGAGACGATGCTTCAGCTTCGAGCGTCGTTCCTCTCGGAGGACGGACGCCTGGATCGGTACCTCAAAGAGAGGCCCAGCAGCCCCTTCCGCAACTATAAAGCCAGGGAAACTGGGAAAGCGGCGTAGGACCTCAGAAAAACGAACCGTGTCTTACACCCTGCCTTCTTGTGCCAGGAGGCTCTCGCGTGCCGGCCTGGCCCTGGTGTTTCCGCTTCTCACCATGCCCGCCCTGGCTGGGAATGGGACCTAGTGTTCCCTTAGAAAGCGCCAGGACATCAGACACCAACTGGGTCCCGGTGCGTACGCCGACTCGCAACTTCACTTTTTTCGTCTCAAGTCCGTGTGTCAGCTAGTGCAGACAACACATCGAGGAGAAGCACGGAGCGTTCGAATGCTCTTTCACTTACGTCCGTCGAAATCAAGGTCCGGCGAGCGATCCCCGAAGCGATCCACGCGTCCCTTACTGGAAGGTCTGGAGGACCGTCTCCTGCTTTATTCCGCGTATGGCGGTCATTTCGTCTTCGGCAGCCGGATCACCTACAGCTTCATGCCCGATGGAACCTCCATCGGCGGCACTCCCAGCAACCTCAATTCCACGATGAACGCCAAGTTCTCGACGGCCGCCTGGCAGGGGGCCATCGAGAAGGCCGCCTCCGTATGGGAAGCGGTCGCGAACATCAACCTGGCTCTGGTCTCCGACAATGGCAGTCCGGAAGCGTGCAACGGCAACCAGCAAGACGACCCGCGGTTCGGCGATATCCGCATCGGCGGAGTGAACCTTGGTACCGGTGCACTGGGCGAGACCTTCCTGCCTCCGCCCTACAACGGCGGCACCGACGCCGGTGATATGTTCCTGAACACCAACCCGAACGTGACCTGGCAGATCAACAGCAATTACGACCTGGAGACCGTGGCCATCCACGAGTTCGGCCACGCGCTGGGTCTGGGCGAATCGCAGATCACCACGGCCTGCATGTACGCCTATTACAACGGCATGAAGCAGTCGCTCACCAGCGACGACGTCGCGGGCATCCAATCTGTCTGGGGCGCCTCGCAGTACGATCAGTTCAACAGTAACGGCCTGTCGAACAGCAACTATGCCAAAGCGACGAACCTGAACAGCTACATCGATAGTAATGGACAGGTGGCAATTCCAAGCCTGGATATCACCTCCGGCAGCCAGGCCGAGTGGTTCAAGGTTACGGTCCCCAGCTCCACCAGCGGCACAATGGTTGCCACGGTGCAGTCCAGCAACCTGAGCAGCCTCAGCCCGGTTGTCTACGTCTACACGTCCGGGTTGAAGCCCCTCGCCACGGCGACGTCAACGGCATTCGGCGGGACGGCCTCGGTCTCGATCGCCGGAGTGGCGCCCGGGCAGAGCTATTTCATTCGCGCCAACGGGACGGGCCTGGGCTCGTCAACCGGAGGATTCGGGCTCGAGCTCAATTTCGGCTCGGTCTACCAGCCGCCCATCGCCCCGCCGAACACGGTCGTGGCCCAGCAGCCTGATCAGGGCGGGGGCGGAGCAAGCGCTCCCGTCCAGATTGTCACCATCGGCAACCTCACCGCCGTTGGCAACGTGCTCGACGCAACAATCTTGAATGGTGGCAGTGGATCGAATGGAGGGGGAGCCCTCTCGCCGAACCTCGCCATGGCCGCGCCCACGCAGTCGCAGGCACAGCCAGCGGGTGCCACGACCACACTGGTCACCACGACAAGCTATGCCCGGACCATCCCAACGATCCTACCATCCGGCACCTTGAGCTCGCCGAGACACCTGCTGGCCGCTCATCCGGGTTCGACGCTCTCGACCCTCCAGGCGGTCGATCACCTGCTCATGAACTGGAAACCGAAAAACCAGTTGCTGCCGCCGACCCACGGCGGCTCCCTGAAGGTCGTGCGAATGCACTGATCTCGCAGGAGACATTCGGTCAAGGCGCGCGGGCGTTCCGCTTTGCAACCTGGAATCGTCCCTCGCCCGCAAATGCTCACTCTTCCCGGCTTTTTCCCGACTTGAATTCGTGGTGACTTCATGAGCCGCGCCTTGCGACGTCGAATGAAGACCGGACGCGGCTTCAGCCTTGAGGGGCTGGAGCCGCGCCAGTTGCTGTCCCTACCGGGCGGATCCACGCCAGGCTCATCCGTTTTGCTTTCACCGGCGCTGCTGCCCGGCGAGGCCTCGCCGGGAGTGGCGATGATCCAGCCTGCGGACGCTTCCACGAGCCAGGCGGGAGCAACGTTGAGCGCGGCCGCCAGCATGATCTCGACCTCACCGGCCGACGGCTCAACGATGACCCATTCCCCGGATGCACTGGTGATCATCTTCAACCAGGAGGTAGATTTCCTCTGGACAGACGGGAACATTCAACTCGAGCAGGTGAATTCGGACGGCACCACAACGCCGATCCTTGACGCGCTCAATCCCCCGGTTGCCTCGTTCGACGGCACCGGGACCCAGGCGACGATTCCCATCGACTCAAGCTTGCCAGCCGGCCACTACCGGATCGTCCTCGTCGGAGACTCCGGCTTATCGGTTTATCTCAGTGGAGCGGATCCTGTTACGCTCACAGGTGGTCAATGGGATCCCAGCGTCGATCAGACGCTCGCGAATTTCACGATCGCTCCCAGTATTCCAGTCACACCCTCGGGTGCGACGCTGAGCAACGCGACCGACCTGGGAATTATCGGCTCTCAGGTGGTTTCCACGTCCGGATGGCTCGACCTCACGGGTGGTGCGACTTCCGTTACTCTCTACAAGTTGACTCTTGGTCCGGGCCACTACTGGCAGCTCGGCGCGGAGCTGAACGCCCAGCGGATAGGCAGTCCGCTCATGGGTGCCTTGACTCTCTTCGACCAGCAGGGCAATGTACTCGCAACCCGAGATTCGGGCACGGGTCTTGTTGGTTCGCCGAACGATCCCTACCTGTTCACCGGGCTGCTTCCGGGTGTCTACTACATCGGACTCTCGGGCGCGGGGAACCTGGCAGGGCAGCCCGGCGGCTACAACCCCGTGACCGGAACGAATGGCACCGCCGGCCTGAAGCAAGCAGGCGGTGGCTACGACCTCAGGGTCGTTGCCGATGCCGCGGACAGCCTGACCCAGCTCACGAACTTTACGCTGCAATGGGGCGATCCCCTCGGATCATCGCCGACCGGAATGAACCTGAACTTTTCGGGGCCCATCTCCCTGGACAGTTTGCGGTCCAGCTCGGCGGTGAGCTCTCCGGTTCAGGTTTATGACGCGGCGGGCAAGGTCTGGCCGCTCTTTGCATCCGGATATCTGCCTTCCAGCAGCCTGGTGAGCTTCGTTTTCGACCAGCCCTTGCCGCCCGGGCAGTACACGGTCGTTCTGCCGGCAAGCGGCGGAATGACCGACCTCACCGGCCGTGCGCCGGTTTCCGCGGGGCATATCCCGGGAGTGCTGGCGACGTTCACGGTGCCGGCCGACGCAGCGCCGCAGCCGACCGCCAGCGGGAACCTCGGCGTCATCTGGCCCTCGCATCAGGCGGCCGTCTCACCGCCTACCGTGATCTTGCCTGGGCACCAGGTCACGAGCCGTTTTGTCGCGCCGGTGACCGGCCTGTATACCCTGGAAACCTCGTTTCTCCAGGGAGCCGCGCAGGTTGTGGTTGCCGGCCCGGACGGCTTGACCATCGTGAATGCTGATGATGCCGGGACGGCTCATACCGACACGTTGAGCCTGACGGCGGGGACCTATTTCCTGAGCTTCACCTCGCTGGGGGCTGAGTCAGCCGTCGGCTTCTGGTCCGTCAAGACGGCGTTGATCGACTACGAGTCCCTGCTCAATAACGGCGTGGGGCAGAGCGCCGCGTTGAGCCTTCGGCTCGGTGCGTCGCCGTCTTCACCTCCCGCCACGATCACGGCTCCGCCGAGCACGAACGCAGGGATCACGGGGACCGTCGACCAGTCTTCGGCCGTCGCTTCGAACCAGGGCCCCTCCGGGCCCGGCGTTGCCGCGATCGCTGCCCCTTCCATCGGCGGGACCGTGGCGAATACGGGTGCCGTCTCGGTGGTTCCGTCCAGCCTGCTGGTGACGGTGAGCTCGGGATTGCTGGGTACACCATCGATCGTGAGCGAGCCACTCGCCGCGGCCGGCACCGGCGCGGTGGGCGGCTGGAGCGCGCAGGCCACCGGTTCGCTCGCCCTCTTTCCTGGTATCCCGTTCCAGGCGCCGAGCTCGTCCGGCCACGATGTACAGGCCCCGAACACCTCCGCAACGCCCAGCGAGAACCTTGTCGTGGCCGGGGAAGCCGACCAGGCGCAAGGCGGGCCAGCCGCGGATGCCCGTTTGATGCTTGCCGGCAGGCATAACGGAGACGCCCTGGCGCTGCTCAGGGCCGACCGGATCGCCGAAATCGCCGGCCGTCTTGGCCGCTGGCTGGGGGCGGACCAGGGTCAGTCGAGCGCGCGCGGATCCGCCGGCCCGGTAACGTCGGAGCTGCTTGCCCGGTCTGGAAGCAATGCGGCCGCGGAGCGCGGCGATCGCCATGCGGCGACTGCCGCGGAGCGCATGACGGAGGCGGACCTGGGCATGCCGACCGGTCTGATTGTGGTTTCCGCGGCCGCCTATCGTTTGCGCCAGCTCGCGGGTCGCTGGTGGAGGCGAAAGCTCGGCCACAACATCGTCCCGTCGCCTCCACAGCTGAGGCTTGCGGGGCCGAAGTGGCGCCATTTTCGAGCGAGCCGTCGCAGCCAGGCCATGAGCACCTGGGTGCCTGTCGGGCGCGGGCGCTGACGCTCCGCGCACGGCCCTGGAGCGAGCATCGAGGCGGTCTTTCAGCCGGGTGCGTGCCTTGGTCCGGATCGATCCTTCTCCTTGTCCTTGTCGCGGCCGCGTTCCGCCGGCTGATAGGCTTCCTCGGCCGTGAGGATCATGGCCGCCACGTCGACCAGCCTGCGATTGCGCTCACTGGCAAGCTTTTGCAGGCGGCGGAACGCTTCGTTCTCATCGAGAGCGGCGCGCTTCATCAGGAGTCCCTTGGCTTTCTCGATCAGTTTTCGATCCTCGAGCGCCTGCCGGAGGTCGGACGCTTCCTGCCGCAATGCCTGAAACTGCTCGAAACGCCGCATGGTGATGGCGATGGCCGGTTCGAGGTCGGCCTGCTTGATCGGCTTGACCAGGAAGGCCAGGATGTGGTCTTCCTCGGCACGCTGCACGAGGTCATGGTCATGGTACGCCGAGACGATGATGGCCGGAGTCGGCGAGTGCTTGTAGATCTGGCTTGCTGCCTCGATGCCGTCCAGGTCGGGCATCTTGATGTCGGCGATGATGAGGTCGGGATGGTGCTCGAGCGCGAGCCGCACCAACTCGCTACCAGTGCTGGCCACGGCAACCACGTGGTGGCCCAGGCTGGGCAGGATCGCCTGGAGGTAATCACGCATATCGAGCTCGTCATCGGCCACGGCGATCCGCAGGTGACGGGTCATGGGCCGGCTCCTTGCTGTCGGGGCAGCGTCAGGATGATCTCAGCGCCTTCATGCCCCGTGGCATCGAGCCAGATCCGGCCGCCGTGAGCCTCCACGATGCGCTTGACGATGGCCAGTCCCAGGCCCGTCCCACGGGTCTTCGTGGTATAGAACGTCTCAAAAATCTTGTCGTGCTGATCCGGGTTCACGCCCGGTCCATTGTCGGAGATGGAGAGCTGGACCGCGGGGCGGCCGTCGAGCCAGATTTCCGTTCCGGAGATCGTGATCTCGACGTCATCGTCGCGGGCGCACAGCGCATTGTCCAGAATGTTGCGAAACACCTGCTCGAGCCGGAACGGGTCGGCCTGACAGGCCAGGTGAATTTCCGCAACCGGCTCGCGGAGCTTCGCCTGCTTGCCGGCCCGGAACGGTTCCAGGTTCGACCATGCCCGCCGCCAGATCTCGCACAGATCACAATCGCGCAGCACCAGTTTGATCGGCGCAGCGTACTCGCGGACATCCTCATAGAGCCGGTGCAGATCGTCCTGAGCTTGCTGGATGCGGCCGATCAGGCCCAGCGCATCCGGCCGGTCGTTGAGCTTCAGGGCGAGCATCTCCAGGCATGCCTGGCTGCGTTGCAGGGCATTGCGGCTCTCGTGAGCCAGCCCCGCGCACATCTGACCGATGGCGGCCAGCCGCTCGACGTTGAGGGCCCGCTGCTGCGCCTGCTTGAGCTCGGTGATATCGTGGTCGACGATGAGCAGGGCCGGTGAGCCATCATAGTCGGGCAGGCAGCGAAGATTTCCCACCATCGGACGCAGGCGGCCGTCGCGACAGCGGATCTGTCTCTCGATCGCGCGCTGTGGAAAACCCGCCAGGGCCGCGTGCTCGCTGGCGGCCAGCCGCGTGCGGTCGTCCTCGGTGACGAGCAGATCGAGGAAGCTCTTGCCCAGCACGTCGGCTGCCGCGTAGCCGGTGAGCTGCTCGGCGTATGGGCTGAAGTAGAGAATGGCGTGGTCGCGGGGACGGAGCATGACGATCATGCACTCGGCGGCCTCGACCAGGTTGCGGAACAGAGAATCGCCTCGAGCGCGGGCCAGGGTCAGCCGGTGCTGCTCGATCAGGCGCTGGGTGCGGAAGCGGAGGGTCTCCGGGTCGATCGGCTTCACGATGTAATCGGCCGCACCCTGACGCAGGGCCTCGATGGCACCGTCCAGATCGGAAAGGGCGGTCACGATCATCACCTCCGAGGAGGGA
This sequence comes from uncultured Planctomycetaceae bacterium, assembly GCA_963833985.1. Taxonomy (GTDB): domain Bacteria; phylum Planctomycetota; class Planctomycetia; order Isosphaerales; family Isosphaeraceae; genus Aquisphaera. The sequence goes on along the minus strand of CAWIAD010000001.1, from coordinate 241,450 downwards.
ACGCGCCGCAGCAGCCCTGGAAGAAAGTCCAGAGCGTTGCCGTCGGGCAGGCGGCGGTCAAGGATGATGACCTCGCTGTCGGCAATCGTCGACAGCAAGAGCGCCTCGCTCAGCGATGCGGCCGTCACCACGTGATGCTGGTCCAGCTCCAGGATCTCGCGCAGGTGCGCCCTGGCGTCGATATCGTCATCGATCACCAGGACGCGACCACCGTTCCAGGAGTTCTTCATCGTCGTTGATGAAACGGCCTTGACCCCATGAGAAGAGCCGGATCAGGCGCGCCACGGCCGCTCGCGGAGCCTGGTTCGCTTCAGCGCCTTGACCACGATCTCCACGTCGGCGGCAAGCTGAAAATCGAACATGCCGGCGATGACGAAATCGGCACCGTGCTGGAAGGCATGATTGATGCCGATCTGCGCGGGGATGGCACCGGCGGCCATCACCTTGAATGCCACCCAGGGGCGCTCGACGCTCTTCATGAACGCAGCCGTGCGGTCTGGGTGAAGGTCGAAGATGTTGTCATGGTAATGATCGTGATCGGGCGTCGATCCGTTGTACCAGCACCACTCCTCGCGCTTTTCGGCAGGAGTCGCCGACCAGTAATTGTCGGGATGGAAGGTCTTGACGTAGTAGTCCGGATTCAGCCCGTGCTTCTCGCTGGCCATTGGTGTTTCCAGCGAGTGGCTGCCGATGCCCGCGGGCACCCCCGCGCTCTTCATGATCTCGAGCGCGCGAGCCACCGTGTCAATCTGGCCGGCCATCACCTGGCGGTCCGTCCGCTCGCCGTGAGTGTAGAGCGTCTCGGCACCCTTGTCGACCAGCTCGCGAACCTGGGCCTTCACCTTCGCCGCGTCCGACTGGTCCACGTCCATGCAGACCATCATCTGCAACTTGCCGCCTCGCTCCTTGCGGTAACGCACAACGTATTCCACCGATCCTGGTGAAACCTGGATCATGTTCACGCCAGACTCTTCAGCCAGTTCGAAGGTTTCAAAAATCTTGCTGTCGGTGTTGTATTCGCGTAGCAGGCGTGAGACGTAGAGCAGGTCGCGGCTGTGGGCGTAGCCGCCGATCAGGTTGCCGCCGAGCAGCAGCCGGCTGACTGGCAGCTTGCCGATCTTGCCGGTTGCCAGCGTCTCCCCGTGGTACGCGGCATGGTGCGGCACCGGTGCTGGAGTCTTGTCAGCGAGGGCGGCCTGAAGGCTCTTCTCCTCCAGGCTCAGCAGGGCGCCTGCGCCCGCCGTGCCCAGCATTGCTGAACTCATGAAATGACGCCGATCAGTTCGTTCCGCCATGGTACGATCCTTTGACCAGAGATACTCGGCGCTGGCGCGTCGATCGCGGGTAAGAGGTAGGAACCCGCTACCCGGAGTATGCTCCTCTGGCGGCCGGAGAGCAAGGCAAAACCGGTCGATGTCGCGGAAAGTCAAGGCCGCGCGAAACCGTGAGCCCGGATCACCGGCTTGCAGCGCATTTGTGGTGGACAGCCGGGACGAGACGCGGACAGAATCAGACCAGCTCGTCTCGTCTCGCCTCAGCCCTGTTCAGGCCGGCCTTCACCGCCGGAGGTCACATGAACTCCCGCGCCTGGTTGCGGCTTCTGGCCGTAGCTGCTCTGGCTGCCGCCTGCGGCTGCAACGCCGCCCCGGTGGTCCAGGTGGAGACCGTCATCCATGCCGACGGCTCGTGCGATCGGACCATCTGGCAGCCGAAGGACGATCTGCTGCCCGCAGGCGCGCTTCAGCCCGCATGGAAGGCGCGGTGGACCTCCTTCGAACAAACGTCGATCCCCCCGGAACTGGGGCAGGACCGCCGCATGCAGCAAGCCAGCGACGGGCATGCGTATTTCTCTGCCCGTGGAAAGTTCGCGTGCATTGCCGAGATCCCGGCTCATTTCCGTGCTCCCGCCCAGGCAAGCCCCGAGCTTGGTGCCAGTGAGCTGGCGCGCTCTTATGAGGTGATCGACTACGGCTTCGTCCGCGAGCACCGCTTCCGGGAGACCCTGACGAACTTCGTGACCCGCGAGCGGTTCCTGAAGGCGCGTGACGAGCTACTGAAGCTTGTGATGCCCTTGCTGGTTCAGGGCATCGAGCAGGTCTACGGACCGGATTACGACGTGCGCAGCCTGGTTGGCTACTGTCAGGGCGACGGCCGCCGGTTCCTGGAGCAAGCGTCGCTGATCTTCTACGACACCATGGCCCGGCACATCCCAGGCGACGAGCAACTCGCCGCGTACGCCGTTCTGGGCCGGCAGTTCGGGCTCGATCTCCTGGACCCGGCAGGAAACGTCGCCGGTGGAGAGGATGCTCAGAAACGATGCCTCGTGTTCCTGCGCCATCGCATCGCCCTGGGTCTGCGGCATCGCGACGGCGGCCGCCTCACCGATCTCGAGATTCAATCCATCCTCGACACCAGCAACAGCGGGCGTTTCACCAAACGCTGGGATGCTTATCTCAACCCGCTGGAGCCCTCCTTCAAGAACCAGATCGCACCCCGTATCTTCCAGATGACCGGTCCCTATAACTTACCACTCAGCCTCTTCGCCAGCGGGGATCCGCTCTTCGTGTTCGACCTTCGGCTCCCCGGAACCATCGCGGAGACAACCGGCTTGATCGCCGGTCCCGATCACGCGCGGTGGCGCTTCAAGGGGGATCAATCCTTTCCCGCCGGTTTCGTCATGGACGCCCGCAGCTTCGAGATCGACAGCGACGGGCAGCGGAAGATCCTCGGCCATGTTCCCATCAACGATCCCAACCAGGTTCCGGCTTACGTCGAGCCTCTTGGAGCAGGACGCAACGCTCCTGGAGCTTGTCCGGAAAGTCCGCAGAACCGGTCAGGTCCAATGGCTTCACACCGATCAGACCTTGCCCGCCGAGGCAGCGGGAAGGCGGTCGACGCTACTGCACTTGCTGGGTCAGGATGCACCGCCACGCTGAAGAATCGATCCCGCCACGGCTGTCTTTTTTTCTGAATCCGCCGCGCACGTGACAATCTAAGAATGGGAGGGAAGGGCGGCCGGAGGTCTCACGGTGAGCATCTCCCGGCCAGGGCACGCATCTTCTGGCTCAGGGCGCACTGCCGGGCCGGGTCGAGCCGCCAGCCAGCATCTCCCCGGGAGAGCTCGCTGATGAGCCGGTTCGAAGCCGTGACAGTCTGTCTCGACTATGCGGATTTTCTGGAGCATGCGATTCCAGCCAACCAGCCCCATTTCGACGACTGGGTGGTGGTGACGTGCCAGGAAGACGATGCCACCCTCCGCGTCTGCGAGCGCCACGGGGTGCGGACGGTCTTCTGTCCGTATTTCCAGAAGCACAACGCTCCGTTCAACAAGGCGCTCGCGATCAACCTCGGTCTTGCACATCTGAGGTGCTCCGACTGGATGATCCACATCGACGCGGACACGATCCTTCCCGGCAACTTCCGCAAGCTCATCGAGAACGCCGAACTGCGGAAGCACGCCATCCACGGCGTGGACCGCGTCAATTGCCCTACGTGGGACGCGTGGCAGGAGCAACGGACGAAGGGTCTGGGCGGGCAGAAACACTACCTGATCCAGCCGCCGGGCGGATGGCCGATGGGCACGCGGCTTTCCCACTATGATTACGGGGGGTACGTGCCGATCGGCTTCTTCCAGATGTGGAACCGGCAGTCGAACATCACCCGCTACCCGACCACCAACGACGGCGGTGCCGAGCACACAGACCTCTTGCACGGCCTCCAGTGGTCGCGGCCTGATCGGGTTTTGATTCCGGAGATCATCGCCATCCATCTGGAATCCGAGCCGGCGGTGATGGGAGCGAACTGGAACGGCCGCACGACCAGACCGTTCGGCCCGGCCGGCCGCGAACCTGCCGCGAGTGCCAGGCGCGCCGCCGGCCGGACCATACCGCGCAGGACGACCGAGTTCTTCGCCGCGGGCACCGGTTATCTCCACGAGCCCTGATCCGGGCCCGCTGCCGACAGCCTGGCTGGCGGGAGCGGGCCAGTCCTGGCCTGGCCTGGTCAGTAGCTATCGGCCGAGATCACCTCTCCGGATGCCCGCGTCGCCAGCGGCGCCAGGGAATCGGGCTGATCGACGCTTTGAGAAAATGCACCGATCCGTCGGCGAAGAGCATGTTGGCACCACCGGCATGCCGGCTCCAGTAGTCCTCGACGTGCGCCTCCGGATTGTTGATCGTCCGGAGGCCATCCTCAAGGCCGCATGGCCCCATGACCTGCGTCCAGGCTTCCTCGGGCGAGGGGTTGAACTGGTCGGTGCCGCCCTCCACCAGCGATGTCTTGCCCAGCCAGCCGTTGATCGACCGCGCCACCCACGTGACGTAGCTCAGATTGTGGCTGCGCTCGCCGACCGAGATCGTGTTGCTGGTGCCGTCGGTGATGGCGGAGACCTTGGTCGCGCTGTTGCGGTAAAAGATGCCGGCGTGCTGGCCGAGCGGGCCCAGTCCGTTGTTGTTCATCGCATCGTTCGCTCCCGACTGGGCGCAGAGCTCGCCCAGGCCCCACATGCCGACGTAGTTGCCGCGCGACACCGTATCCACGATGTGCGTGCCGCTGTAGCTGCCGGGGTTGGCCGGATCGGGAGGATCGTCGAACACCGGCACGACCGAGGGCCCGTCGTCAGAGGGACAGAGGAAAACGCTCAGCGCGGTCAAACTGCACGTGTCGTTAGCGGCGTAGGCCACCGAAAGATTGAAGTTGATGGAACTGTAGACATTCTGCTGCTCGAGGAAAGGCAGGATCATGCTTCCCCATGCCCACCCCGTTCCCAGATCGACGCCGTTGCCCAACTCCTGGTCGAAATCGCAGGGATCCACCACGGAAAGATTGATCGTGCTGACATATCCGGGCGGAAAAACGGCCAGAGCCTGTTCGTAGTTGGCCAGTGCCAGACCAATCTGCTTGAGGTTGTTCACGCAGGTGGCGCGCCTGGCCGCCTCGCGTGCCGATTGGACGGCGGGCAGCAACAGGGAAATGAGTACGGCGATGATGGCAATGACCACCAGCAGCTCGATGAGCGTGAACCCCGGCGACTTTCTCGATTGACTGTATTTCATGTGTGTTTATCCTTATTTCGAAGCAGTGAAGCGTCATGGATATGGTCTCGACCGCCTGGAACGCAAGTGCGGCCGGCATGGGGGATGTATCGTGAACCTCGGCTCCGGGGAGTAACGCGGAAGCACCGGTTGATCGGGTGCCGCGAACCCCGAGTCGATGAGGGTGCGGCCGTGGAGAGCGATGCGACGGCGAGCGGCGGATGCGCTTTCCACCGGTCCAGGATCGATGGAGCCGCAATCAGTCCCGCAGTGTCCCGGCGGCAGGGCGGTTGTTGGCCCTGGTGGCACAGTGCCGCTGGAGGTCAAGGAACCGGCACGGATTACCGGCGCCGGGCTGCCGTGCGAGGATGCCGTTGCGCGGGCTGTCCGGGTTCACGAGAGAGGTGGAGCACGGGGGCTGGAGGGGCGCGTGATCAGGCAGGCACGGGGGAGTTGTGGTTCCTCCACGGCGCGATCGAGCAGCAGTTCGATGCAGGCTCCGCCGTCGGAGCCCGTGGAGAGCTGTCCCTGAGTGTGAAAATGGCAGATGGGGCAATCATGCACCGTCGTGCCATCGTGCTCGCCGTGGCCAGGCGCGGTAGCCTGCTCGGTGGCCCACCCGGAGGAACGGTGTCCCAGGCCGGGAAGGCCATGCAGCGCCGGCCCGCTCAGGGTGACGACGCCGTAAAAGACAAGAATGGAGGCCAGCAGGAATCTGGCCGCTCGGGATCGGATCACGGTCATCGAGTCCGGATGTCACAGTCTGGCGGACGGTCCAACCAGCGCGTTCACGCAAGCTGACGCAGCAACACTTGATCTTGGGCGAATCGCACCCGCGTTGTCAATTGCATCCGCCCTGAAAAGTGCCCTGATCCCGAGCAGGCCATGATCGGAGGATCATGACATTATTAAATTATATTACAAATCATGTAAGTTTATTGAGCCTTACGGCACGCCAGGAACAGCGGCCAGAGAGGGAGGGTTGCCTCGGGTTCGACGGGCGCGGCATCGCCGTGAGCCCGCCGCCAGTCATCCCAGCGAGAGATGGTCTCCGCTGGTAGGACCATCTCGATCCTGAAGGGGCGGCCACCGCGGACCATCCAGGTGAGGTGGCGGACGATGACGGCCGGATCGAGCCCGCGGATCGCCGCGGCCTCGGCGATGCCGAAGCCGCGTTCGACGAGGCGAAGGGTCCATTCCTCGGTGGCCACGTACGTGCTCGCGGGCTTCGGGGCAACCGGGGTCTCCGCCTGTTGCGGCTCAGAGGTGACCTCCGGGGGAGCGGTCGCGCCGGCCGGCTCGCGCATGGCCCTCTCGGTCTTGCCTGCGGGCTCAGGACCGCTTTCCGCCGCCGGGAGTATCGCAGCCGGCGCCGCGCCGGCGATCACCTGGAGCAAGACGGCGCCGTGCCGCTCGACGCGGGCGCGTCCGAGTCCCTTGATGCCGGCCAGGTCGGCCGGTGTCACGGGCCGGCGGCTCACCAGCGCCTCGAGGGTCTCGTCGGTGAAGACGCAGTAAGCCGGCTGCTTGAGCGCCCGGGCCAGCTCCACCCTCAGGGCCTTCAACCGGGATCGCAGCGAATCGGTCCCCGGGTCGCCGGGAGCCTCGGCGGGCCGGCTGCCGGACGGCCCTTCCGCTGGAGCCGGCGCCAGGCGGTCGCCCGGCGGGGTGCGTTCGGTCCCTGGCTCCGGGCCGCTCCGGCTGCCCGACTGGCGGATGCGGTCCAGCAACTCCGCCGGAAGACTCAGCACCAGCGCCTCGGGCCCGCGGCTTTTGAGCCATTGCCAGCCCATCTCCGTGAGGTTGACCACCGGCCGTGACCGGTCGACTTCCTGGCTCTCCACGAGCCCCGCCACGGCCAGGGCATCGATGATGTCCGAGACCTCCTTGCGCGTGAATCCGGCGTCGCGAAGGATGCCGAAGGTTGTGAGCTGGTCGAGCCTTCCTTTCGCCATCCGCTCCGATCCCGACCCGGTGAGCATCTGGGCGATGGCGATCTTGCCGAACCGCCCCTTCACGCGGGCCACGCCGGAGAGGATCTTCAGGAGGAGCTCGCGGCCGCCCGGGGTGTCGATCGCCGGCCTTGCCGGTTGGGTGCGTGAACGGGAACCGGCCGGCTGGCAGTTGTCGCACCCTCCGCACTGAACACCTCGCGCTGATCCCTCGCCGAAGTATCTCAGGATGTGCGATCGCCGGCACTGCCGGAGGCGGCAATACTGAACCATCCGCTCGAGCTTGGCGTACTCGTTCTCCTTGCGTTTTTCGAGAGCGGCGAAATCGATCTTGAGGTCGCGCGGCTTGCACGCCCGGTCGATCACCCGGATGGCATTGCCGCGAAACGGCGGGATGTAATCGATGGGCAGCTCGGCGCGCAGCGCCTTGAGGGCGCGCGCCAGGGCCGCGCGGTCGAGCCCCAGCGACTCCGCGAGCACGTCGGGCCGGAAGTAGACCGATTCGCCGTAGCGGTCCCGGACCAGGCTCTCCAGTCCGGCCAGCACCTGGCGCTGCACGGTCGCTTGCGGGCTGAGCCGATCCACCAGGCGTGCGCGCCCCGCGGCCGCCGGCTCGTCCGGTTCCTCGGCGAAGCGAATGATCGCCATGTTCTCGCGGGGCAGAAACTTCTCGATCGCGCCGAACTTGTCGAGGATCTTGAGCACGGTTCCCACCGCGGAATCGCTCAGATCCAGGCCGGCGGCCTCGCGGATCCGGGTGTGCGTCATCTCGATGGGATCGTCATCAAGCTTCCTGAGAAAGTCATACACCTGGTAGATGGCGTGGCGCGGGGGGTATTCGTTTTCGATGAAGTGTTCTTGCAGGAAGCGATCGGCGGGTGAATAGAGCAGCAGGCAACGCGCGGGCAATCCGTCGCGGCCCGCCCGTCCGGCCTCCTGGTAGTAGGCCTCCAGAGTCCCGGGCATGTTGAAGTGGACAACCGAGCGGATCTCGGCCTTGTCCACGCCCATCCCGAAGGCGTTGGTGGCCACCACGATCTCGGCGTCGCCCTGCATGAACCGCTCCTGTGCCGCGGTCCGCTGCTCCCGGGTCAACCCAGCATGGTACACCACCACCTCCCTGCGCAGCTCGTCTGAGAGAAACTCCGCGACGCTCTCACACCGCGCCCGGCTCGAAGCGTAAACGATCGCCGGCCCCGGATTCTCATCGAGCGCCCGTTGCAGCTCGTGCAGCTTGGCCTCGTCGCGGCCGGCCTCGACGGCGGCATAGCTCAGGTTGGGCCGGTCGAACCCGCTGATGAAGAGCTCCGGGTCGCGGAGCGCGAGCTGATGGGCGATGTCGCGCCGGACCGCGTCTGTGGCCGTTGCCGTCAGTGCGATGCAGGGGGGTGAGCCAAGGCGAATGCGGGCTTGCCCCAGGCGAGCGTAGTCCGGGCGAAAGTCGTGCCCCCACTCGCTGATGCAGTGGGCCTCGTCCACGGCCAGCAGACTGGGCTTGATGTGCGCCATGATGGCCAGGAACCGGGTGCTGCGAAAGCGTTCCGGCGCCACGTAGACGAGTCGGTACCTGCCAGCCTCCACGTCCTGCATCCGCGCCCACTGATCGGCCGGGTCGAGGCTGCTGTTGATCAGCGTGGCCGGCAGGTGCCGCTGGTTGAGCACGTCAACCTGGTCCTTCATGAGCGCGATGAGCGGGCTGATGACCAGCGTGACACCCGGCAGGAGCATGGCCGGCAACTGGTAACAGAGGCTCTTGCCGCCTCCCGTGGGCATCACGCAGAGCACGTCGCGGCCGCCGAGCACGCGCTCGATGACCTCGCGCTGGCCCGGCCGGAACCGCTCCAGGGCGAAACAATCGTGCAGCGTTCGCTCGAGATCGTCGGCGCGTCCGGCAAGGCTCATGATCGGGGACCCTCGCACCCCTGGCGGGTCATTGCCCTACCATTATAGGAAGTTCTCGCAGCCAGCCGAGCCGGCTGAGCTTGAGCCGCTCGATCCGGATGCCTGCTCCGCCAGGCAGGTCACGCGTCTCGGCATGGCGCTGAGTCTCCTCACAGAATCGTCGACGATCGGCTGAAGACCCGGCTCCAGCCTAGCGGCGACGGAGCAGGACCGCGCTGCATCTTCCTCGGTCCAGCCAATATAGGCCTGAATCTCCTGATCGTGCTCGCACAGGGACCTCTCTGGCATGACGGTTTTCACGGGCAGACCATCCAGAAATCAGCGTTCCGCCGTACTGGAATCCGAGGGGGAGTGTCTCACGGCCCATGGTCCGCATCACGTCAGTAAATCCCAGATGCTCTCAGGAGCTGACCGAGGAGCGCATTGCGGAGCCTGGCGGCGTGGCCCGATAGTGCATGCACTCTACCCCGTGCCTTGCCATGAACGCAAGACCAGGGCAGATCTTAAAAAAACTTGGGACTCGAAAAGCGTGTTGACAGGATCGACACGACGATGTACCTTCGCAACATGGTTTCTGGCTCACGACGGGCCGGGAATACCCTGGCTAAGACAGCCCTGCTCAGGCGAACAGTGCCTGATCGGGGTTTTTTTTGACGCCCGCGGCTTTCGGGATGGCTATCCTTTCCCAGTAAATGGATCAAGACGGCCTGAATACACCAGGTGCGCGTTGGTTTTGAGGCGTCTGCGAGCGTTTCGGTTCCTCGTGATGAGCTCGACCATGAGCACGGGGTCCACCGCCCCAGTACCGCCCGATTCAGATGAGCCAGGGAGTCCGCATTTGATGTCAGGAGATCATGGCCATGAATGGTGCTTGACATGATTGAAGCGTGGAACAAGCGTGGGCAATCCGGCAATGTGGCCCAGATTTTGCTCTAGCTATGGGAACCTCCCCCAGATCTCCTTGCCGTTTCACCGAACCTTGTTCGAGAAGTAGACTGACATGAACCCCACATCGGTTTCTCGAACCGAGGGATCAACACGAGCGGTGGTTCGAGAGCATGTCGATCTCTCCGAATCGCGACTCTGGGACCGCGCGCGTTGCAACCTCATGCTGCTCTACGGGGGCCGGAGCACGGCACGAGCCGTCCCGAACACCGTATCTGGAATCTCCGTCGAAGTTTTCGGCGACCCTTGCGGTGAGATTTAGGCTACTCGGGCAATCGCATCGAGCCTCGCTCGAGCCGGGATCGCGGATTCGCAGCGATCCTGGGCCAGGCAATCCAGGCCTGGAATCGCCTACGCCTCCTCAGCTCTCTCATGGCGACTCAGTCCATTCACCTCGCGTACTGGCTCAGCGAGCAAGGTCCGCGTGGGTTAGTGCCAGGCAACTTGCCTTGTTCAAAGTTGCAACAACCCTGCCCAAGAAATGCACTACAGGAACGGCGAGATGGCTCGCTCCTGGGGTACCAGGCGACGCTCGGTCGCCTGATTTTCTGTGCCGCTGCTTCACGAGCGGGCCGGATCCGCCTCTCGACGATAGACACGGAAGCTGGAACGCTTGCCCACGACCTGTGCCGCCCCGGATTGCCGCAGGCAGTAGGCCACGCGCTGGGCGAAGTCAATCGGGCGCGCGGTCCGTGCGGCGATGTCTACCGATGTGAAAGGCACGGTCCAGTCGTGACCGGTGGGGAGGAGTTGCCAGAGATCGTCCGGCTCGCTGAGTAGACGGCTCTGAAGGATCTGGCTCAGGCGGCGGTCGACAACCCGGTATCCGGGCCGGCGGCGACATGGAGTGCGGATCTCATCGACGGCCACCGCCAGCACTTCGATGGCCAGGTTGGCATCCTGCAAGATCTTCGCGAGTGCCACCAGGTCATCGAAAATGTCCATCAGCGCCCCCCGTTTGGGACTGCGCCGAGCCGAGATGTCTGGCCCCTGAGCGCACGTGCGGCGGATCACCGTGCGCTCCAGGACCACCGGCTTCACCACGCGGACGCGGTAGTCGGGTAGCAATCGAGCCAGTTTACCGCGCAGCGGCGAGAGCGGCCCGGACTGGATCTCAACCAGCAGCCCAGCTCCGTCCATGGCGTCGATCCGGAAGCCTCCGAGTGTCACTTCGGAACGCCCCCCCGATTCGAGTCCGTACCGTTCCTTCAGGGCGCGATGCAGGCTCGACTCCATCGTGGTTCATCCTCGAAACCCGCGCGGCGGGGTCCTTGTTCCGGGGGGCCGGTCGACAGTCATTGCCCGGTCAACGGCTCCACGCCCAGGTCGCGGATGCTCAAAAGGGAGCGGAAGTTCAGGCCCCGGGCCGCGAATGCCTCCGCGGCTCCCTCCAGCCGGTCAAGCACCACGGCCACCACCGCAACCTTGCAACCCAGCGACTCAACGGCGTCCACGGCCTGCATCGACGAACCGCCGGTGGTTGCCACGTCGTCCACGATCGCCACCATTGAACCAGGCTCGATGGGTCCCTCGACAAGATTACCGGTGCCATGCGTCTTGGCTTGCTTGCGGACGAGGAACCCACGCAGCCCTGGCCGCCCGTGAAGCGCGGCCATGGCCAGCGTCGCACCGACAATGGGGTCAGCCCCAAGTGTCAGGCCGCCCACCGCGGAGACTTCCGGAAACTCCGCCAGTTGCTGGAGGATCCCCATGCCGATCAACTGCGCTCCCTCGGCAAGCAGCGTGATCTTGCGGCCGTCAATGTAATAGTGGGATGACCGGCCGCTGGCCAGCGTGAACGGCCCCAGCCGCAACGCGTCACGTTGCAGCAAGCGGCACAATTGATCCCGTTCCGGGATCCCCCAATCCCGCTCCACTTCCACGGATACCTCCCTCACCGCAGCGCAATTCACGCGTGACCCGCTCAGCGATTTTGACCGGGCGCGCTGAGATCGGCGCAATCACCAGGAATTCAGCGCCTTGCGTCGCGTCACGCCGGCATCTTCGCGACCCTCACACAGGCTTCAAAGCTAGCATAGACCTCATGATCCGCCAAGCGCGCTTCGTGGGCTCGGCGCGCCAGCGCGCAAGCCCGCGTGCCGCTCCACCGCCCGATGCATCCGCACGCATCGAGAAACCCACCGGCCATCCCTTCCACGGCAACCTCGGTTCGCCAGCGACCGCCGCACTGGCATTCGGCATGCGCGAGGGTCGATGTTTTTCGACAAAAACATTAGGCACCCATTCCCATCGCAGCGTGAGCCGGTTAGAATAAATCCGTTCAAACCGTCCGATGCGATCAGGATTTCGTTCATGACCATCCCCGATGACTACCTGAAAACTCAAACGGTTGCGGAGGCGCTCGGACTGAGCGTGAGCACGATCAAGCGCTGGGTTGACTCGGGAACGATCCGTGCGGTGCGAACCGTGGGAAAGCACCGTTTGATCCCTCGCTCCGAGGCGGCTCGGATGGCATCGGAACTGGGTCTGGACGGGACCAGGGTGCGCAAGATCCGGGGCATTGCCGCAGGAGCGGTGACGGACCTCGACGAGCAATTGTGTGATCGGCTCTGCCGGATGTTCGCGGACGGGCACGTCGAACAGGCCAAGGCCCTGATCCAATCAGCCTATCTTTCCGGATGCGGAGCGGTTGCGCTGGCGGATCAACTGATCCGTCCCGCCATGGCGCGGATTGGCCATGGGTGGATGGTCGGGGCGCTCGACATCTACCAGGAGCATCAGGCATCAAACGCGGTCGCCACGGCCCTGATCGAGGTGATCGGCCGGGTTGGTCGAGAAGGGAATCCGACCGGACCGCTGGCGGTCACGGCCACGACCGAGGGGGACCCCTATCTGCTTGCCTGCCTCCTGGGCGAACTGGCTCTTCGAGAGCTTGGCTGGGACGTGCGCAATCTTGGTGTGAATCTACCGCTCCGTTCCCTGGGAAACGCCACCGAGCAGTACCGGCCCAGACTGGTGTTTCTCTCGGTGAATCATCTGAGGGATCGGGAGCAATTCGTCCGCGACTACCTTTCCTTCTATGCGACCGCGGTGCAGATGGACTGCGCCGTGATCGTGGGCGGGCAGGCCCTGGATGCGGACCTTCGAGCCAGGCTGATTTACTCGGCCTTCGGCGATCGCATGGCCCACCTTGCCGAGTTTGCCCGGCTCCTGGGATCTTCCGCACATGCGGGCGGGCAGGTGTCCAGCTCGTCTCGCAAGGTCATCCTTCCATTTCTGGGGCCTCCACAAAACTCGTGATCATGACACCTTTGCAACGTGCACGGTTTCGAAGAAAGGAAGCAGTATGCGTAGCCGGCCGGAGTCTGCGGAAAGAGATGGGTTTGCCAGCCCGGAAGCCTCTTCAATCAAGGTTCTGAATGCTCAAGACGAGCGCATGCTGCTGCGGGAACTGGCCGCGTGCAAGGCCAAGCTGGCCCAATCTCTCGCAAGCATCAAGGGCGTGGATGTCTCGAATGCCGAGGATGACCCTCAGGCCCTCGCTCAGTACATCGCCCAGGCGTACGCCAGCGACGGGGCGACTGGTGCACGACTGGGCGCCATTCATCGCAAGTATTCCGAGCTGAGGTCAAAGCTGGCACTTGCGAACCTCCGCCTTGTCGCCCACGTCGCCAAGCGTTTCCGGGACCGGGGTATCTCCTACGCCGACCTGTTGCAGGAGGGCTTCTGCGGGCTGCTCGAAGCCATTGATCGCTTTGACCTCACTCATGAGACCAAGCTGGCGACCTATGCGACATGGTGGATTCGTCAATCCATGCAACGTGCTGTCGCTTCGGGTGCATACCCGGTCCGACTGACGCCCCGCCACCTGCGGCAACTGGCCCAGACTCAGGAGGAACTGGAAAGACAGGAGGCGGTACTCGGCGATCAACCGCGATCAGGCACTTGTGATCCCATGGCCAGCGAGATGATTCACCGCATCCACTCGGCGACCCGGCCCACGATTTCGCTCGACGCGGCAATCGACCAGGAGTCCCGCTTCACGTTGTTGCACACCATGAGCGATCCGGATGCCGACCGGACCGACGAGGTGGATGCGGATGAGGCCGTCCAGAAGTTGATCGCCACGTTACGGCCGCGGGAACAGCAGGTCCTGTCCCTCCGGTTTGGCCTGGGTGGGCGAGAGCGTCTGTCACTCAGCGAGGTTGGCAAGGTGTTACACGTATCCAAGGAGCGCGTACGGCAGATTCAGGATCGAGCTCTCAGCAAGCTGCGATCGATGGCCGAGCAGGAGAACCTGGGAAACCGGCTGACATTGAACCTCTGAGACGGCACGCGGCACCTCTCGAAGCCGGCTTCCTCTGGAGGCCCCGTGAAGTTGCGGTCGACTGGCGGCCGATGATCTTCCGAGGCGGATCACCTGCCCCTCCAGATCACCGGACGCCCGAGCGGACATGGCCAAGCACCCCTACAGACCTGACCCCGATCGAGCCCTGGCTGGTCCCTTTCTCTATTATTTGATGGCCGAGTGTGGCGTTTCGCCGCACACTCTGGCGGCTTACCGGTCCGACCTGATGCGGTTCCTGCGATGGCGCAAGCAATTTGCGCCAGGCTCCCTCGAGGGCTTGACCCTGGGCCATCTGGAGGCCTACACCAGCGAACTGCTACGGTCGGGGCTGGTGCCCAGCAGCGTTTGCCGGCATCTGGCAAGTCTCTCGACATTCTTCAAGTTCCTCGTCTTCGAGGGGAAGCTCGCGGAGAACATTGCCAAGCTGGTGGTCGCGCCAGCCGTCTGGGATAAGCTCCCCACCGTCCTGGGGCCCGCCGCGGTGGACCGGCTGCTGAGCACTCCCAGCGCGGAGACGCGGCTGGGCCGGCGCGATTGCGCGGCCCTGGAAATCCTCTACGCGACGGGCTGCCGAGCATCAGAAGTGGTCAATCTACGCTTCGAGAATCTGGACCTGGGTACGGGCCTGGCGCGCTGTGTGGGCAAGGGAAACAAGGAACGGTGGGTGCCACTGGGAGTACGAGCCATCGCGGCCATCCAGGCATATCTCCATGATCGACCGTCGCTCACCGCACGCCATCCCGAAACCGAAGCGCTGCTGGTCTCGAGGTCTGGCAAACCACTCTCGCGGATCGGCTTGTGGAGAGTGGTCAAGCAGCATGCACGCCGCGCGGGCTTGAAGGCGAATGTCAGCCCGCACACGCTCCGCCACAGCTTCGCCACGCATCTTCTGGCGGGGGGAGCCGATCTCCGCGCAGTGCAAGAGTTGCTCGGTCACGCTTCCATCGCAACGACCCAGATTTACACCCGCGTCGAATTGAGTCGCCTGCGCGAGGTTCACGCGCGCTTTCACCCTCGATCCGAGACCGCGTCCGCCGCCGAAAGCGGACGCGAGGGTGCCGATCCGACCGCCGCGCCTTCCTTGGGGCCGAAGCAATCGTTGAGTTTCTCCAGGACGACGGGCCGGTAACCCATCGGGTCGGTCCCTTTCGGGCTGGCGATGCCAATTCCCTTGCAGTCCTCGACCGGCATGATGCGGACGATCTTGCGGTCCTGGTCGGCCAGCAGGGCAACCCGAACCGGTCCGATGAGGGACGTGTCGTTCCAGTGGCAGCGGCACGCCGATCCGTCAGGGAGATAGAGCATCACTTCCGGCATACCCGCGTCGCGCAATGCCGTCCAGACTTGTGTGATCAGATCTGCCATTGCCAGCTCTCCAGCTTCGCCAGTCCGTTGGGCCTCTTGGCGGTGATTGGGAGGGCCAGCCTCACGCGCGGCCCGGTCATCCTGGCAAGTCTAGAACACCGCCAGCGGTGTGCTCGTGGAGGCAGCGGCACGCAACGGCTGGACGTAGCACCAGGCCGGTATGCTAGTCGAGAAACTTCGAGCCGGCCTGGATGCCTGCGCGGGTCCTCTGCTTCAGCGCCTCGATCTCGTCGGAGAGACCTTCCCCCAGCGAGTTCTGGACTCCGAAGGCCATCAGGGAGTCGAGGTATCGCTTGGAGTTGTGAAACGCTTGCCGGCGCTGGGTGGGGTCGTTGCCCGGTCTTTCCGCCTCGCCGATCGCCAGCCAGGTTTCGGTGCAAATCCAGAAGTAGCGATAGATCCTCTCGTTCAGGTCCCGCTTCTTGTCGGGACGGAGCGTCAGGCTGGGGATGTCCCGTTCGCACGAGGCCAGTGCGGCTGCCGCTTGCTGGAGCAGTTTTTCCGCCCTGGCGGCGTTCGCGGCACCTGGTTCGTGGTGCAGTTCCGCTGCCCAGAGTACCGCAATCCGGCTACGGCGGACGATCCAGTCGATCTGCTGATCGCGATCGTTACGGCCAATCTGGTCACCCTGGGCTTTCTTCTCATCGATGAGCCTGGTCAGCCGGGCGTATGCCGACTCGAACTTGCCGAAGAATTCGTCCACGATAGCCGCCTGAACGCGGATCGTGTTCAGGGTTGGGTCGATGTTCAGGGCAAGCTCCAGCGCCCGGTGCATGGTCTCATAGTACTGGCGGAGGACCGGTGCCGCGTCCTGCCGCGGGTGGCTGGCTCCGGAACCCTCGGTCGCCGGCTGCGTCAGGGTCTTGAGACGCACGAGGAGTTCCATCCGGGAGGCGACGAAGTCCTGAAGCTGTCTTGCCAGGGAAGGATTGGTGCGCCCCCACACCAGAAGACTCCGCTCGGCGTCCGGCAGGCTGAGTGCCTCGTCCATGGAAATCTGGGCATCATCCCGGTGCACACGGCGCGACTTGCCCTGGGCAATCGCCAGCTCGAACCGCGGCAGCGGATGATCGGGGTAGTCCTTGACCAGGGTGCGAAGCGGATCGATGGCGCGCTCCGGGCGGCCCTGGTCGATCTCCCACACTGCCTGTCGAAACGCGGGCAGGGACGCCGGGTCAGGCTTGAGCATGGGACCGAGCCAGAGCACGCCGATGACACCGGCCAGTACCAGGTAACCACTGGAGGCGACGATCCGGACGCGATTCCGCCTGATCCCGTTCACCAGGCGCTCGCGCCGCGACGGGTTGACAGCCAGCCGCAGGGGACGTCGAGCCAGGAAGGCGTCCAGGTCCTCGGCAAGAGACTGTGCGTCGGGGTACCGATCCTGGCAGTTGAAGCAGAGCGCGCGCTCGACGATGGCACGGAGTGCATGGGGAACGGAGGGATTGAACTGGCCGACATCGGTCACCAGGCGGGTTCGCCGTTCCAGCAGATCGCTCATGGCTCGGGGAGCTGGAAGTTTCTCGTCCGGCAGGTCGGGTGCCTGGCCAGTGAGCAGCTCCCGGATCACAAGTCCGAGCGAGTAGATGTCGGCCTGGGCGCCGACCTTGTTCCAGAGGTCGGGATTGAGAAATGCTTCGATCTGCTCCGGAGCCATGTAAGGAAGCGTTCCACCGAGCATGGCCGATTCGGCCCGCCCGGCCGAGTGTGGAGACTCCGCCAGGTTGAAGTCGAGCAGCTGCGGCCCGTGATCGAGCGTCAGCAGGACGTTGCCGGGCTTGACGTCGCGGTGGAACGTCTTCATGGCGTGCGCATAGCGCAGGCTCCGGGCCAGGATCAGCGCGACCCACGCAACG
Organism: uncultured Planctomycetaceae bacterium; assembly: GCA_963833985.1. Lineage (GTDB taxonomy): Bacteria > Planctomycetota > Planctomycetia > Isosphaerales > Isosphaeraceae > Aquisphaera. Next base: position 224,088 of record CAWIAD010000001.1, on the reverse strand, counting down.
CCCTGGGCATAGGTTCCACGCACCGGAAAACCGCCCCAGTGATCGCCCCCGGGTGCGTCCCGCGAGGTCCGCTCAGGGTCGGGCGGATCGCCAGTCTCGTCGCACGCGGTTCCGCGGACCAGGGCGTCCCAGAGATCCCTCGCGGCCCTGGGCCGCCGGGCCGGATTCACCTGCCTGATGATCTCATCCAGCGGCAACCCGGGACGGTGGGGCATCGACAGGCCCCTCAGGCCTTGAGCTGGCTGGTACGCCACCCCATGCACCGGCACGATGTGCGGATGGTCCAGCGCACCCTGGGTTTTCGGCTCCTGGCCCCGGTCGAGCGACACTTTCAGAACCACTCGCTTACCACCCAGCGAGAGGTCCCTGGCCAGAAAGACCCGCGACGATCCGCCCTTGCCGATCATGGAGACAAGCTGGAATTCCTCGAATTGATCTCCGGGTGTGGGAAACCGGACCTGCGGCGCGGTCAGGCCGGCGGCACGGCTCAGGAGCCGGTGGTATTGCAACTGGGAGAGCAGCGAATCTTGCCAGTCCGGGTAGCGCGCGCAGAACCGATCGACATCCGGTGCCTCGCCTTGCTCCTCGCGCAGGCAAAATTCCTCGTAGATCAGGCTGATGACCCGGCTCTGATCCTGGCGAAGCTCGGGGAATTGGTCGAGGTAGCCGGCGACCTCGACCTTCTGCCCACGCTCGAATCGACACCGGAGATCGGCCTTGATCAACGCGGCCAGGTGCCCAAGACGGTCAGACACGCCCTTCTTTACCCTGGTTTTGCAAATATGCCAGAACCGATCCAGGGACACCTCGCCGTGTCTCTGCCATTCCTCCTCCAGCAGGTCTACGTCGCGGCCTACCTGGTCCGGCTCGGTGGAGACACGAGCCGAGGCGAGGAGGGACTTCATGGTCAGCTTCCACCATCGTCCAGGGAATCGTGAAGATCCTTGAGGAACCGCTGAACCTTGCGGATGTTCCAGCCAGTCATATCGGCGATATCCGCCGTGGAGTATCCCTGGTGCTTGAGATCGATGATCATCCGCTCGATCTCGTCCTGCCGATCCAGCAACCGCTCCTGGACCTCGTTTGCCTGAGCCTGCTGACTCGCGGTGGGCTCGGCGGAAGGAAGCAATACCGGACCGGCCGCGTTCTCGTCCATCGAGAACCGGCGCTCCCGGGTCACGTCTCGCTTCAGCGAGTGTCGCCGGCGATGCTCGTCAATGACCTTCTGTTCGGCGACCTGCGCAAGGAACTTGAACAGGCAATCCACCGAGCCAAAGCTCAGGTGATTGAGATTCGCCGCCAGGCTCTTCATGACGTCACTGGCGAAATCGGTCGAGTCAAACAGAGATCGCATCGAGCGATCGAGCTTGCGCCGTACAACCCGGCGCACCTTGGGATAACACTCTCGAAAAAGTGTCTCCCATGCCAGTTGATCACCCTTCTGGGCATCGAGCAACGTCCGGGTGAGATCGTCCGGTAGCCCCGGATCTGACAGCATCGTCATGGCGTAAACCTCCCCTTGAACGATGGGAGGATCGCCGCCCGGGCGAAGGGCATGCAAGCATTTAGAGGGGATGCGACCTGCCCGAAGCTCCCATCGTCACCCGATTCTAACCCCCACCTGCGAGCATGAAAATGCTTTCGGACCAAAAAAAGTGGGGTTTCGACCGGGATTAAGGAAAAAACAGAGCTTCGACGACGATTATGGCTGGTTTGACATGCTCCATGACAAGCTAAGCCAAGATCTCGCCCGAATCCATGCGGATCATGACTTCCACCTGCGGGAGTCAACGGGCAGGTTGAGCTCCCCGCGAAAGAAGGCACGCGCGCAGTTCACAGCAATTTTGAGCCTCGTGATTGAAAGCCTCTGTCGACACCTCCATCAGTCCAGTGACGGAGTGGCTCTCCCGGATTCGACAGGCACCGGGCCTGGCGAATCCGCGAATAACCGTTCAAGCAGGGCGTTTCGAACCTCTTTTCCCGAGTGTTCGTACGACAAGAGACTGCTGCCGGGAAACGCCCGTCCCGATTCTTCGATTCTTCAACAAGAAAGAGTCGTGGTGCTCAGGGTGGTGTAGGAGCCAGGACCGATCATCGTCGGATCGCTCAAGGACGGGCCTGAACCCGAGCCGGAGAGTGGATCCATCGGGCTGATCAAGGTTGGGGAGCTGCTCGCTCCGGAGAGCGGATCCATCGGGCTGATGGTGACGCCAAGGTCGCTGGGGGCGAGGCGGAAAGGAAGGACATCGACGGACGGCTGAAACTGTCTGCGCGCACGCATGGATAGACTCCCGCCCGATGGGCGTGAAGGATGGATGGAATCACGGCTATTGACAAGGATGAGAGTTGTGCGTTTTTGGAGGGCTTAGCGGGGACCCACTGAACACATCCCGTCCCTGCGATTGGTTCCGGGCCGGGGCCACGGCAGCTCACCTGGCGAGGGGCCAGCGTGCCGCAGCCCTGGAGGGCCGTTCGCGGTATCCACCTTCTTCATCTCGGTGGGATTTACCTGGCCACTTCAAGCCGACTGGGTGATTCTCGACGATTCAAAATCTGACGCTGCTGGATCAGGCATTCGCACGGCGGTGATGGAATCTGCGGCCTCGTGTCAATTGCAGGACGCAGTCTCGAGCCGCATCTCGGCGGTTATCTGGTCGTCGAGGCTTCGATGATGCTCTACCATCGGATAGAATTTCGCTGGCAACAATGCCAGGCTTGCTGCTCGATAAAGTGGACAGCTCTTGTGTTGAGCAATGGCGCCGAACCGCAGCAATTCAGCGAGGTCCGGGCGCTCGGCCCGATGCGCCGTGATATAAAGTCCCAGGGGGGAGAACCGGGCATCATGCAAGCGGATGAGCGCGCTCAGGGATCGCCCCTGACTGGTCAGCGCCTCGGTTCTGCGGATCTCCTGCTTGAGCTCGCGCCGTAAACGCCTGATAATCCGCGTCACGTTCTTCCTGTATCGGCGGCCGGCTTCGGCCTGTGCCAGGATGGTCCAGGGGTCGACGTAGGGACCGGAGAGAGGCTGCGACGCGACGAAGAGTTCCGGGTCGGTGGGAATGGAGGGATCCTCAAGGTAAGCGTCCCAGAGGATCATCGCGGCTGCGGACCAGAGCCGAGGAGTGGAACACCCACGGTACCAGTCACTCCGCCTGAGAGTGAAAGCGTGTTCGATCCTTTGTGCGAGACGATCCATCATTTCTTGTGTGGGCAGCACTGTGTCTCACCTCGATAGCGTCCGGACCACATTCCAGGGTCAAGGAGAGTCGTCTTGCTTCGTCTTCAAGAGCCCTTCCTTCGGACTCGACTCCAGTAACCGGATTCCCGGTCGCGACGCGTCACGGCGATGCGCTCTTTTTTTGAATTTTCCTCCCGCGCCCCGACGCCGGGGCACAAACCATGATGGCGGATCGAATTACGACAAGCAAAGGATCACCCGGAGGGTGCCGGGTAAACCATCGTTCCATGCACGCTTTCTATGAGAAATGCCGTGATGAATGGAGGCGATTGCGGGCCGATTTCGGTGAAAACAGCGGTTTCATGATAAAAGTCATGGGGAAACGCCCTGGGACTTCTTGCGACAGGGCGCTGACAAGGTAGAAAATAGTTGTCTGGATCCCGTTCCCGGAATCGATTGCTTGCCATCGGGTACACTCCGTGAGCACGATGTGAACCGATATGCCAGAACCGCGGGAAAACCAGGATGAATGTTGAGAACCTCTAAACCGGGCTGGATTGGCGATGGAAAGACCGATTCCAAACTCCGACTGGCTAGGCATCAAGAACAACCTGGCGCGGCGAATTCGCGAAGTGCGTCTGGAACTCTATGGAGAGAACGGCGGTCCCTTGCTAGCCGAGTCGCTCAAGGTGCCGTTTCGAACCTGGATGAACTACGAGAATGGATGCACGATACCGGCAACCTCAATCCTCCGCTTCATCGAGGTGACCAATACCAACCCGCACTGGCTTTTGACCGGCAGCGGGGAAAAGTATGTCAACGCGACGGCCGTCGAGTGATGGCGAGCATTCTCCCGCGGCGCGCAGCGGACGATCTCGATGGGCTTACGGAGCGAGGCGTGCGACGGGCTCTGCCTCAGGTGGTGTGACGGCCTTGACCTTCCAGAGCAGAATCTGGCCTGCCTCGTCGCCTGAGGCCAGGATATGTCCCTGCGGTGAGAAGATCACCGAGTTGACCCGATCGGAGTGCCCCATCAGCGGGTAGAACTGCTGTCCCGACAGGGGATCCCAGAGCCGAACTTGCCCGTCATCACATGCCGTGGCCAGTGTTTGATCACCCGGGGACAGCGCGATGGAGCGCACCGGCTTGGGGTGGCCGGTCAGCTCCCCGTTGAGTTTCCAGGCGTCCATGGCCCAGAAGACGACCGTCCGGGGGTTGCCGGCTGCGGCCATCAGCATGCCGCGCGAGGAAAACACGACCGTCCGCATGGGCTCGGCGAATTGAGACGTGTGCACCAGCGTGCCGACATCGGGGTTCCAGAGGCAGACGGATCGGTCGGCCGAGGCGGACGCCAGGACCATCGGGTTCGGGGAGTAGGCCAGCGCGTGGATCACAGCGGAGTGCCCTCGGAGCTCCTTGAGCAGCTTGCCTGCCTCCAGGTCCCAGACGTAGATCACCCCTCGGGAGCCGGCCGCGGCCAGGCGGTGATGCGTGCGCTCTCCCTCGGAAACCACGGAAACGCTCAACGCGTGCAGCCGGTCGTCGAACGTATGAAGGACGGTCGGAGTGGCCGACATGAGTTTCGGTTCGGCGCTCTGGCGGTCCCGTTGCCAGAGTACCAGCCGGCCGTCGCGGCCGACGCTGACCAGCCGATTGTCGTCCGGAAAAAACGCCAGTGCCGTCACGGCCTTGGTGTGGCCCTCCAGCCGCTCCAGCTCACGAGCTGAATCCACGTCCCAGAGCCTGACCGTGCTGTCCTCCGATCCCGATGCCAGGATACGCTCGTCCATCGAGAACGCCAGCGCGCGAATGGGCCCCTGGTGGCTGTCCAGGACCTGATACTTTGCCGGAGCATCACGAAACCGCCAGTTCCTCAGTCTGGGATCATCCCCCCCCAGGACCAGTGTGTTGCCGTCCGCGGTGAAGGCAATGTGATGCGCGGTCAGGTTGTTGCCCAGGTAAGAACCGCTCCGGGTGCCGGTCAAAAGGTCCCAGATCTCCACGGACTGGTCGCGCCACGCCAGCGCGAGCGTTCGCCCATCACGGGACAGGGCCACCGAGCGAATGGGACGCGTGACGACGGGCAAGCGTCGTTTCGGACCCGGCTCATCGATGGTCCGCGTCCAGATCTGGTCCACGCCCGTCTGCCCGACCAGCATCTTGCCGTCCAGGCAGAATTCGACGAGGTCGACGGGGCGTTCCTGGTCGCCGAAATGCGCGATCACCCGGCCGGTGGCCGTGTTCCACACGGTGACACTGCGATCGTCGCGGCCGGCAACCAGACGGCTGCCGTCACGCGAGAAGGCCAGGGCCCGCACGCGGCCGCCCGGCCTCTGCTCGATCGCCCTGGCTGCATCCGGGTCCGGTCCTGGTAGAGCGCTGGTAAGGGAGAGCCGCACCGTGCCGTCCTCGCCGCCGGCCGCCACGAGCACGCCGTCGATCGAAAAGGCCAGTCTGGAGATTCCCGGCACCCGCGCGGCCGGCTCTGCCGGCAGGCGACTGGGGTCCAGCTTCCAGAGGGAAAGCTGATCCCGGTGGTCCCCCGGCGAGCGGCCGCACAGTGCCAGGATCGACCCATCAGGGCTCAGCGTCATGGTGGGCGATTGCAGGCTTTCCGCGTGCAATGAGCTGATGAGAGCTGCTGTGGCCGGGTCCCAGACCTTGACTTCCAGGCGATCATGCGCGGCCGCGCTGAGGCTGGCGGCGACGCCATGGGGATGATCGGTCGATCCAGGGCTGATGGCGACCTGGCTCACCGCGGCCGAGTGCTTGCCCTGGCAATAGCGCGGCGTGCGCTGCGGGAGGTCCCAGATGATCACTCCTCCGGCGACGTCTCCTGAAATGAGCGTGTCATGCGGCCCTGCCAGCGCCAGGCACGAGGTGTTCGCATTGTGCCCCTCCAGCAGGATCGAGGATTGCTCGATGAGCTCGCTCAGATACTGGAGCTCGAACCCAGGCGGTTCGCCGGAAGCCCACAGTGCTTCGTAGGCCTTGTCCAGAAGCTCGCGGGCCAGCTCGATCTGGCCGGAATCGAATGCCTGCTTGATCTGAAAAAGCTGCGCGTCGTAAGCGCGGCGCCGCAGCGTGCGGACCTCGAGGAGAAGCTTGTCATGGTCAATCTCGCTCTTGGTCTTTTCGTGGATCGTCTGGGTGCGAAACTTGCCCTCGCGCCGGCTCTGCTCGGCGACGTACCAGCTATAGCCGACGACCACGGACAGCAGTGCCAGTGCCAGCAGGCCGCACAACCCAAGCAGCCGCGCGGCTTCGGGCTGGCGACGAGTCCATTGCAGGGCCTGCTGGATCCGCGATGTCCGCCGAGCGCGGATCGGCTGGCTGTCCTGGTACCGCTTCAGATCCTCGGCGAGCTCTTCCGCACTCGCATAACGCATTGCGGGGTCGCGTTCGAGGCATTTCAAGCAGATGGTCTCCAGGTCCTCGGGCACGCCGTGACGCAACCTGGAGGGGGGCACCAGCTCCGCTTCCATGACCTGGCAGAGCGTTTCCATGGGGGTGAATCCGCGGAACGGAGCAGCCCCGGTGAGCATCTCGTAGAGCAGAGCGCCCAGCGCGTACACGTCGGTGGCCGGCCCGATGGTCTGACCATTGCCGGAGACCTGCTCAGGAGCCATGTACGAGGGAGTTCCGAGGATCACGCCGCTCAGCGACAGGCCCCTGTCATTCACGAGGAACTTGGCCAGGCCGAAGTCAGAGATCTTGGGCGTGCCGTCCGGCGCGATCAGGATGTTGCTCGGGTTCAGATCGCGGTGGACGATCCCGCGGCGATGCGCGAGGTGGATCGCCCGGGCCATGGTCTCGGTCATCCGTGCTGACCAGCGAAAGGCCTGGGGCATGGCACGCAGCATGCGCGCCAGGTTCCCACCCGCGACGTATTCCATGGTCAGGAATGGCAGGCCCTCGTGCTCGCCAATCTCGAAGATCTGGACGACGTTGGGATGGACGAGCTGGGCGGCGGCCTGGGCCTCGTTGCGCAGCCGGGCGCGTTCCCGCAAACCGGCGTGCTCGCCAGCGAGAATCATCTTCAGCGCCACGATCCGGCTAAGGTTCGCCTGCCTGGCCTTGTAGACGACCCCCATGCCTCCCCGGCCGATCTCGTGGAGAACCTGGTAGTTGCCAATCTGCAAGCGGCCGCCGGGCTCATTGCCCGCGTCGGCCGCCAGGTCAGCCACAGCCTCGCTCGAGCTCCCTTTGCCGGCGGAGGAGTCGGTGAGGGTGGGCATCTCTGAATCGAACACCATGCGAAGCGCGAGCGTTTGCTCCATGCGCGGCAGCAACTGAGGAAACCGCCGCTCCCATTCCTCGAGAGTCGGCCGCTCGCCCAGGTCGTTCCGGGTGCTCACCTCGGCGTGCACCAGCTCGAGCACCGCCTCATCGTTGCCCGCGAGGTGGGGATGATCGGCAAGCATGTCCTCGACCCGGGCTTTCTGGCCGGCGCGGATCCGCGCGGAGCTCGCCACAGAGCTGCCGCACGACCACGAAGGTTTCCTCTTGTAGCGGCGCCGAGTTCATGTGTTGTCCCGCAAGGCGGTCGACCTGTCCCGATCGCTATCACGATGGCGTGCGTGTCAGCCAGTCTAGCCAGCCGATCGTCTTGTGGACAAGCAGTCTCGCCGCGCGGCAGCCCACGGAGATGGCGGCCCCGGCCGGTGAGCTCTCTCACGGGTCCTCGTGGCCGGTCCCACCGCGCTGAATGCGCGGGGCCCAGAATCCGCTCTGGCCAACGAGGCCTCATCTGGCGTACAAAACGGCCCATGCCCGGAACGCGGACACCGGCTGCCGGCCGCGTGGGGAGTGCCGCATTGAGAGACCCGGCGGCCGCGCGTCCCTGCGCGGCACCTGGACCAAAAAGGATCTGCCCACATGGACGAGCCAGACGGTGTTCCAGCCGGGCCATCACCCGGCGAATCATGGCCGCGGCGCGCTTTACACGCGCTGGGATTGGACCGTCCCGAACTTCGCGCCTGGGCACTCTATGACTGGGCGAACTCGGCCATGGTCTGCACCATCATCACGGCCGTCTTTCCCATCTACTACTCGAGGGTCGCCTGCGCCGGGCTCGGGGCCAGTGTCGCCTCGTTCCGGTTCGCGCTGGCAACGACCATCGGCATGGTGGCCATTGCCGCGCTTTCGCCCGTCCTGGGTGCGTTCGCGGATTACACCGCTCGCAAGAAGTGGCTGCTCTCCCTTTTCCTGGCCCTGGGCTCGGCCGCCGTGGCCGGGATGTTTTTCATCCATACCGGCGACTGGGTCCTCGCGTCGGTGCTCTTCATCGTGGCCAACGTGGGCGCCAACGGCAGCTTTGTCTTTTACGACGCACTCTTGCCGCACATTGCCAGCGACGACGAGGTCGACCGGGTGTCTACCTCGGGCTATGCGCTGGGGTACCTCGGTGGCGGAATCCTGCTGGCACTGAACCTGGCCTGGATCATGAGCCCGGCCACCTTTGGCCTTCCCTCCGGCACGAACCTCAATGAGGCGGAGGCCACCCTGCCCACGCGGCTGGCGTTCGTTTCGGTGGCGATCTGGTGGCTGTTCTTCTCGATTCCTCTGTTCCGGCGCGTGCCTGAGCCCAGGGCCGTGCACACCCGCGAGGAACGGGCGGGGGAAAGCCCGCTGCGGGCCGTGCTCGATCGCCTGGCCGCGACCTCGCGCGAACTGCGCCGTTATCGCCAGGCATTCCTCATGCTGCTCGCCTTCCTCATCTACAACGACGGTATCGGTACGATCATCCGCATGGCCACGATCTACGGCCAGGAAATCGGCATCAACGAGACCGCCATGATCAAGGCGGTCCTGCTGGTCCAGTTCGTGGGCATCCCGTTCTCGTTCCTCTTCGGCATGCTGGCCGGCAAGCTGGGCGCCAAGCGGTCCATCCTGCTAGGGTTGGTGGCCTACACCGGCATCTGCGTCGTCGGCTACTCGATGCACAACGAGGCGGACTTTTTGAAGCTGGCCATCCTGGTCGGCATGGTGCAGGGAGGCACCCAGGCCCTCTCACGCTCGCTCTTCGCGAGCCTCATCCCGCGGGAAAAGTCGGGCGAGTACTTCGGCTTCTTTGCGGTCGTTGAAAAGTTCGCGGGAATCTTTGGGCCCTTGCTCTTTGCCGTCATCAACGGGCTCACCGCGTCGAGCCGGGGCGCCATCCTCGGCGTGATCGCCTTCTTCGCCGTGGGCGGGGGGTTGCTCTGCATGGTCAAGGTTGAGGAAGGACAGAAGCAGGCAAGATCCGCCGATCCCGGCGCGGCAGACTGATTGTCAATTTCGCGACGCGGCCGCGGTCCACTGCCTGATCGTGACGAACCACGACGCCGCCAGGTACAGAATGGGATACAGCAGCGAAACCAGGGCCAACTGTTGCACGCCCGGATCCCGATGCGGAATCGTATGCACGGGCAGGCTCCAGATCAACCAGCCCACCGCCAGGGTCCAGAAGCCTCCCAGGATGGTCATCACGCGGTTGAGCAGTCCCGGCTGGGAAGGATACAGATACTTGCTGGGCACGAAGGTGAGGATCGCCAGCAGGATCACCACCGCCAGGGACGCCCACGGACCCAGGGGAAGAGCGTAAAGGTACAAAGCGACCACGTTCCAGAGCGAGGGGAAGCCGAGAAAGTAACCATCCGCGGTCTTGATCTCGACCTGGCAGAACCCGTAGAGGCTCGCGAGCAAAGCGAAAACCAGCCACCCCTGCTGTCCGGGCGGCAGCAAGCCCGCCCGCCAGATCAGGAGGATCGGCAGGAACGTGTAGTTCAGAAAGTCGACGATGTCGTCCAGACGGCGGCCGTCGAAGCTGGGGACCACCTCCTTGATGCGGACGCGGCGTGCCAGCGTGCCATCGGTCGCGTCGACGATCGTTGCCAGTCCCATCAGCAGGAAGGACCAGCGAAACGCTGCCGGACCGCCCTCGACAAGGAGCGCCGCGATCAGTGCCGCGGCCACCATCCCCAGGGCCGTGTACCCGTGCACACACCAGCCCAGAAACGGTCGGAAGCGGCCGGACAAGCTTGAGCTCTTGCCGCTCATTCGGGCTGTCCGGCCCTGCGGCTCACCGGTCCCGGATCTCAATCTCTGCATACGTTCCTTCCATCACACCACGGCCTGGAAACCATCGCCTGTCGCACCCGACCGCTTTCAATCAACCGGTAGGGGCAGGAGCGGACCGACTTGGGACGCAGGTTCCGCGGCAGGCGGCAGCGGGGATGCGTGTTCGCGATACGGGCTGGCGTTCCGGCGCCGCACGCCCAGGTAGAGGATCGCGCCGCAGGCGAGCAAGAGCAGGGTGGACAGTGCCGCGGAGTACCGGCCGATCGGGTGACTGCCGTAGATGCCGGCTCGCGGCCAGCCGATGTTGACGATCACCAGCAGTCCCCATAGCACCGCGGCCGCATTGATGAATAAGGCCGGACGTCCCAGGCGGTACGCCCGCAATCCCGGCGGCAGGCCCGAAGCGGTCGGCAACGTGCCTTCCGACCCTTTCGGCCAGCCCCGCAGCCTGGCGCGCAGCAGCGGCCAGGAAACCATGAGATACGCCAGGTTGGCCCAGACGATGGCCACCGAGCAGAGGGTCTCCATGATCCGCGGATGGTTCATGTGCAAGAGCAGGACCAGGAGCGCACCGGCCCCCGTGACAAGGGCGGGCAAAACGGGCGTGCGCGTCTCGGTGGTCACGTGCGCCAGCCGCCGGGCGAGCGGCAAGCGGTTGTCCCTTGCCATGGCATACATCACGCGGATCGAACCGGCGTGAACGGCCAGCGCGCACACGCTCACGGCAAAGACCACCGCCATGAGGAACAGACTTCCCAGGTTCCTGCCGAGCGCCTGCTGGACGATCAGGGGAAGACCGCCGTCAATCCGGGCGAGCTCAATCATGGCCGGATCAAGGGCAGCCATGAGCCCGGCCACGATGAGCAGGCCGCCCGCCAGGCCCGCGGCCAGGATGGCCTGGAGAATGGCCCACGGTGCACGCCTCCGGGGGTCGCGTGTCTCCTCGGCCAGGGTGCCCGCGGTATCGAAGCCGTAGAGCACGTAAGACGGCATCACGGCGGCGGCCAGCAAGCCCGGCAGCCACGCACCGCCCCCTGGTTCAGCCGTAGCCGGTGGTTCAAGGCGCAGCACGACGGCCGGGCCTCTCCGGGCGTGGAGGAACAGCAGACCGATCAGCAGCACCACACCAAGAAGCTCGACGATCACCCCGGCGTTATTGATGCGTGCCAGCCAGCGCACGCCGACGGAGTTGATAACCGTGGTCAGGCCGATCAGCAGGCTGCCCAGTAGCACGGCGTTGCGAGCCTGGTCGAGCGGCCCTGCGCCATTGCCAATCACCTGGAAGACCGGAGCGATCCGGGGCAGGGTCGCCTGGAGGGCCAGGGCGACGGCGGCCAGCGAGATCAAGGAGCTAGCCAGGTAAACCCAGCCGGCCATCCAGCCCAGTGCCGGGGAACCGAGCCGCCTCGACCACTGGTACACGCCCCCGGAAAGCGGATAGTGCGCAGCCAGCTCGGCAAACCCCAGGGCCACCGCCATCTGACCCGCGAGAACCACGGGCCAGGTCCAGAAAAACGCAGGGCCGGCGGCGGCGTACCCCAGCGAGAATGCCTGAAAGACGCCCGTCAGGATGGAGATGTAAGAAAACCCGGCGGCGAAGGACGAGAAGCTCCCCAGCGACCGGTCCAGCTCTTGCCGGTAGCCGAACCGCGCCAGGTCGTGAATATCGTCGCTCGCCGTCTCCGGCACGGCCGTGTCTCCTCGAGCACGCTCGCACGAGCGGTCATTGGTCGCCGCGCTGACTGCCGATCAGCCCCGCCGGGTGCCCAGGTAGATCCCCCACTTCATGTCGCCGGCTGCACAGAACCGCTCCTTCATGGCCCAGCGCTCCACCAGGTAGTTGAGGTCTTCCTCGCTGAATGCGGCGAGAAACTCCGCCCGGTGCTCCACCAGCCGCCTCGATTCGCGCCTCAGGATGTCGACGAAGACGTCTGTCACGTCCGCGACCTCCACGTCCTGAAATCCAGCACCCCGCAGCAGCTCACCGTACTGTTCGGGCTCGACGACGTGATAACCCGTTTTCTGGATGTAGTCCTCGAACTCGGCGGACGCCGGCGTCTTGCCGCGCGCATAGTCGGTGATCACAACCCGCCCGCCGTCCGCCAGCAGGCTGTACAGCCGCGCGAAGAGCCGGGGCTTGTCGGGAACGTGCATGAGGGCGTCCCGGCTCCAGACGATATCGAACCTGTCGGTCAGTGGAGTCTCGAGTACATCCCCCAGGATGAAATTCACGTCTGCTGCCAGTCCGAGCTGCCCGGTGCGCTCGCAGCGCGATGGCCACCATCTCCTCGGCCAGGTCGATCCCGGTCACCCTGGCTTTGTAGCGACGGGCCAGGTGAAACGCAGCTCCGCCGATGCCGCTGCCGACGTCGAGCACGCGGACGCCCGGACGTAGCGAACTGCCCAGCCGGCGGCAGAGATTCTCGGTGGTCTCGTGCCCTCCAGTGCTGATGTAATGGTCGCCAAAGATCTTCTCGTACCTCAGGATCGAGGTGCGACTGTACTGGCCCTGGTTGTCGAACCTGGGCTTCGAGGCGGGCGCCGTTTCTGGCTGTGACATTGCAATTCCATCAAATGAAAATTTGACCGCAGTATCGCTCACGCCGCGGTATTCCGCTTCGCTCACACACGGGGTGGGCCGCGACGCGCGGTACGGAATCACACATTCTGAGAGAACGACGCGAGCCTTGTAAAGGCCGAACCGGACGAACGCACGAACCGGGCGGCACCGGGCCGCGGGGTTGCGGCTTCTGCCTCGATTGCTGTCTGGACACCTTGCCGGCACGCTAATGGGCCGCGCCCGCGAACGTTTGCGGGACGGCGTCCGGGCGGTTCGGTGTCGCCTCTGCCTCCGGTGCAGAGGATGCCCCGGGGTCCGAGTCCATCGGGCATTCCCAGTGCATGACGATGTCCAGGTCCTCGCTGCGGTACACCCAGATGGGGTCCTTGCCGAAGACGTGGTAGACGGCCGTGATCGTTTCCTCAGGGCTGGCGAGGGAGAGCCGCACCAGGAAGCGGCGCGAGCTCTCGGTCTCGGATTCGCTCAGGATCGCGTACTCATGGAGTTCCTGGGCCGGCTGGTGCTGCTGATCGACGAAGACGACCGAATCCCGCGGCGTGGCAGTGAGAACTTGCTCGGGAGCGTCCTGCCAGCGGCGGAGTGATCGCTCCAGAGCCTGGCGCACCAGCGCCGGGTCCGGCAGCAAGTGCGCCGGTCCCGCGCTCTCACGGTGGCCGCACGAGATGCCCGTGGAGAACACGGTCGCCAGAAAAATGGCAATCCGAAACCGCCGCCCGCATGGGCCTGCGGGCGCACCGGCACGCGCCGGCAGCACGTTTCCTTGCCTGGCTGCGGGATCCCGCACGGAACCGTCAGGGCCTTCTCGCCTGCACACGCTGGCCATTCCCGGCGGCGCACCGCCTGAAACCTCGGACCGCATCGGTCTTCCGATGCTCGAAACGAACGCGACACGCCGAACATACTGCTTGCGGTTCCGGGCTTTCAAGTGTAGATTACTTGCATTCTCCAGTCTCTGTGTCTCGAATTCCATGACCACCGACCCGGATCGAAGGCCGATGAATCACGCTCGATCCGCGGAGAGTGCCCAGTTGAGCGCCGGAGTCCCGGCCTCGAAGGCCTTCCCGTGGTGGACGGCTGGCTTGCTGCTGGTCACATCCTGCGTGGTTGGCGCGCAGCAAGCGCGGGCCGGCTGCTCGCACCTGGTGGCCACGAAGGCCGATGTCGCCTGGTACCGGACACTCCGACTCGATCACTGGGTCGTGGCTGACTCATTGACGCAATCTGGCAATGTCTCGCCCGGGAGCACCCCGGCGCGGCCCGCGGTTCCTCCCTGCTCGGGCCCGCATTGTTCCGGAAACTCCGCTCCACCGGCTCCGCAGGCGGTTCCCCATTCCGTGCCGCGGCATGAGGGCTGGTGCCCGCCACTTCTTTCCGGCCTGATGGAACGATCCATTTCCGCCGCACTTCCGCAGCCGAAACAGCGCGCGGCTCGAAAAGAGCGCGCCGATCGGCCGACCCGCCCGCCCAGAACAACCGCCTAGCCCGGCGCGCCTGCCGCCTTCCATTCCTGATCGCTCCACAGCACGTCCGGCGCGCGCTTCGCCAGGTCGTGAGGCGCTCGATGGTCTTGACGCCGGCCCTTGCGGGCTGGCGGCTTCGAAGTTCGCCGAGGTGATGGAGCGGTTCTTCCGGAACGGGCGGTCTGTTCGACGCCCGACCGCGTTGCCACATCGCCGCGGCTCACTGAGCCCGCGTGGTCGTGCCTGGCGGGATGGGCGCTTCAGTCAGCGGCCGATCTTTTTTTCCATCTCGTTTTTCATCCATTCCTTTCATTTCAGCGGAAGGACCACTCATGCAGAATCGTCGCTCCGGCTTCACACTCATCGAGCTACTCGTCGTCATTGCGATCATTGCGGTTCTGATCTCCCTCTTGCTGCCTGCGGTCCAGTCGGCACGCGAGGCGGCCCGCCGCGGCCAGTGCACGAACAACCTCAAGCAGATCGGGCTGGCCTGCCAGAACTACCTCACCACCTTCCAGACGCTCCCCTTCGGCAAGGGTGCAAGCTACAACGTCACCGTGCCCGGCACGGTCTTCTACGCGCGCTGGTCCACGCATAGCCAGTTGCTCATGTACATCGAGCAGGGAAACCTGTTCAACAGCATCAACTTCAACCTCGCTCCGGAAACGCCCGGCATGGCAGGAGACGTTCCCTTCATGCCGCCATTTCAGAATGCCAACCGTGCGAACTCCACCGCATCGCGGAGCCAGATCGCCGCGTTCCTCTGCCCCTCCGACGCGAACCCGTTCGTCTCGGACTGGCCGGGAGGGAACAGCTATCTCGGAAACATGCAGACATGGGCCTGTGACCTGGGAGACAACAACCCCTCCACCGTCGCGCCGGCCGAGATGGCCCAGGGAGTTTTCTACTTTCAGAGCGGTGTCAAGCTCGCGTCGATCACGGATGGAATGAGCAACACGGCGTTCTTCAGCGAGAAGATTCGCGGCTCCGGCATGCGTGATTCGGACGCACGCTCGGACTCCATGGTCATCACCTCCCCGACCAACCTCAACGACACGTACCTCACGTGTCTGGCTGCCAACCCGCAGACCGCCACGCGGCTGACGCACGTTCAAGGGGCGAGCTGGGTGATGGGCGAGATGTGCTGCACGCAGTACAACCACGTGTCGACTCCGAACAGAGGGACCTGTGCCGGACTGGGCTTCGCCAACAACAGCATGGCCAACATGCCCATGCAGGTGCCTCCCTCCAGCCAGCACCCCGGCGGCGTGAACGTGCTCTTCGGCGACGGCAGCGTGCGGTTCGTCAAGAACGGCGTCTCGCTCACCACCTGGCGCGCGCTGGGCACCAGAAACGGCGGCGAAGTCATTTCCTCGGACTCGTACTGAAGGGGCCAAGACTCATGCGACAGACAACACTCTCCCAGTTCGTCGCGGCACTGGCCTGCGCGGGGCTGGTTCTTTCCTTTTGCGGCTGTGGCCAGAGCCATGGCGCCGCACCGAGCGACGAGCTGCGCGCGGAGCCCTCGAATCCGCGCTCAAGAGCTGGCAAGCAGGCGGGAAACCCGGCCTGGTGGCGGGAACAGAACCGGTGGTCGAGGTCCACGATACGCCGTGGGCCCAGGGTGCGAAGCTGGAATCGTTCGAGATCGTGCACGAGGAATCCGGCCCGTCCGAAAAGCGATTCGGCGTGCGGCTCTCACTGGGTAAGCCGGCGCGGGTGCAGGAAGTGCAGTACCACGTGCTGGGCCTGGGGCCTGTCATGGTCTTTCGGGATGAGGATTACACTCGCAACATCAACAT
Source organism: uncultured Planctomycetaceae bacterium (assembly GCA_963833985.1). Lineage (GTDB taxonomy): Bacteria > Planctomycetota > Planctomycetia > Isosphaerales > Isosphaeraceae > Aquisphaera. The sequence continues at coordinate 208,005 of CAWIAD010000001.1, read as the reverse complement.
GGAAGACGGCCCCAAGCTCTCGCCGCCGGCCGGCAAGTCACGGCGGCGGCGCTGAGTTGCCAGCCGTGTTCGAGGCTTCCCTCTGGCCCCGACGCCGTGCCTTTCGAGACTCACAACCTCACTCGCTGAGAGCCCGACCATGCGTTTCGTGTCGACCCGGCCCCATCGGGCCCGCGCGCCTGCGTTTTCCTTGCCCAGGGTGAGTGAGGCGGTACGCGCGGGCTTCAAGATCGCCCAGGTACGGCTGCGGATCCCCCTGATTCTGTTGTTCTCGGCGCTCCTCGTCGGCCGCTGGGAAGAGATCGGCAATTACTGGGATCGGCTCTGGCGTCCGGCCGGGTCGCGCTGGTCCGCGCCGGGCCCGGTCTCCAATGACACCGAGTACTTCTGCCCGATGGATCCGGGAGTCCTCTCGAACTGGCCCGGCAAGTGCGGCGTCTGCAACATGGACCTGGTCCGGCGCAGCGCGGGGACGCCACGGTGCTGCCAGAGGGAGTCGTGGCCCGGATGCAGGTCTCTCCGTACCGGGTTCTCCTTGCCGGCATCCGTACCTCGCCCGTGGAGTACCAGCCGCTTGCGCGGAGCTATCGCGCCGCCGGGCTCGTCAGCCGGAACGGAGATGCGCTCAGCGTCCCCCTGGAAATCCCCGCACGGCACGCATCATGGCTGAAGGAGTGTCAGCACGTTCAGGTTCGGTGCCGGGACGCCGCCGATACGCGGCCGGTCAGAGGACGTCTGCGCCTTGCGGACCGGCCGTCTGGAAAGGCGGAGGATGATGTCCAGGCGACCGTCGTGATCGAGGACACCGAAGGGCGGCTGCGGCCCGGCATGCTGGCCGACGTCGTTTGCGAGGTGCCGGCCTGCCGGCTTGAGCCGTTTCGGTCGCTTCCCACCAGCCCGCCGGCATTGCGGGCCGGCGAGCCGCGGAAAATCTATTCCTGCCCGGAACATCCCAGAGCGCTGCGTGCCGCGCCCGGTCGCTGTTCGGTCGAGGGAAACCCGCTCATGGCCACGGCGCTCGCGGAGAATCAGCGCGTCGGGTGGTGGTGTCCGATGCACCCGGCGGTCACATCGAATCAGCCCGGTCAGCAGTGCGGTGAATGTGGCGGGATGGCACTTGAGCCGCGGGTGGTGACGTTCCAGCCGCCGGGCAAGGTGCTTGCGGTGCCCGCGTCGGCGGTCATCGATACGGGGTCGCGCACGTACGTCTTCGTCGAGACGATGCCGGGGATGTTCGACGGCGTCGAGATCGAGCTCGGTCCAAGGTGTGGAGGCGACTACCCTGTCGCCTCCGGTCTCGAGCCCGGGCAGAGGGTCGCGGTCGCCGGCGCCTTCTTGCTCGATGCCGAAACCAGGCTGAACCCGAGCCTTGCCTCCGGGTACTTCGGGGCCGGCGCCCGCACCGAGTCGCCAGTACCGGCCGCGACGGCTGCCGTTACGGTCACCGCCAGTAAGCCTGCACTGCGATCATCGACTGATCCGTCCGATCAGCAGCTCGCGAGCCGCCAGAAGATCTGCCCGGTGACGAGGAAGGCGCTGGGATCGATGGGTACCCCGATCCGCGTGGTGGCCGCCGGTCGAGTCGTTTTCCTTTGCTGCGACGGGTGCAAGGACACGTTCATGGCGAATCCCGGCCGCTACCTCGCGGCGATACCTCAAACGCCTGCCCCATGATTGATCGCATCATCACGTTTTCCGTATGCCACCGGTACATGATGATTGCGGTCTGCGCTGTGCTGGCGGTGCTGGGCTCGTGGGCCGCCTGGCGGACACCCGTGGACGCCATCCCGGATCTCTCCGAGAACCAGGTCATCGTCTTCACGGACTGGAAGGGCCACGGCCCCAGGGAAATTGAGGACCAGGTCACTTACCCCATGGCCCTGGGCCTTCAGGGCCTTGCCGGCGTGCGGGTGGTGCGGTCTTCCAGTGATGTGGGGTTCTCGTGGATCAGCGTGATCTTCGATGACTCGGTCGGCCTTGACGAGGTTCGCACGCGGGTGACCCAGCGCCTGGCCGCGGTGCAGCGCGTGCTTCCGGAAGGGGCCGTCGCCGCCCTGGCGCCGGACTGCCTGGCCACCGGCCAGATCTACTGGTACACGGTGGAGGGGCCCGGGCAGGACCTGGGCCGGCTCCGCGCCATCCAGGACTGGTTCGTCCGTCCCCAGCTCAGCGCCGTGGCCGGCGTGGCCGAGGTGTCGAGCGTGGGCGGATACCCCTGTGAGTACGAGGTGGCCGTCGATCCCGCGCGGCTGAAAGCGCTGGGGGTCACGCTCCAGAATGTCATGGATGCCGTCGCCTCCTCGAATTCAACGGCCGGGGGTCACGTCCTGGTGAAGGGACAGGCCGAATACGTGGTGCGCGGCGTGGGCTGGCTGGGGGCGTTGGCCCAGGCCGGCGACTCCAGCTTTCTGGACGTCCGGGCGATCGCGGACCTGGAGGCGGTCCCCGTGCCGTCGTCCAGGGCGGGCGTTCAGCGCCTGGGCGACCTCGCGCGGATCTCGATGGCACCCGGTTACCGGCGCGGTGTTCTGGAGAAGGATGGCAGCGAGGTGGCTGGCGGTGTCGTCCTGATGTCCCATGGCGAGAACCCTCTGGAGGTCACGCGCCGCCTCAAGGCGAAGATCGCCGACGTGCAACGCGGTTTGCCGCCCGGCGTCAAGATCGTCCCGTTTTACGATCGAACGCCGTTGATCCGGGGTGCCATCGGCACGGTGAGCGGGGCTGTTGTGGAGGCCATGCTCACGGCCAGCGCCTGCGTCCTGGCGATCCTGCTGCACGTGCGCGCGTCGCTGGTCGTGGTCGTCACCTTGCCACTGGCGGCGCTTTCCTCGTTCCTGATCATGGCCGTACTCCGCTGGCTGGGGATCGTCGACGTGCAGACCAACGCCATGTCGCTGGCTGGCATCGCCATCTCGATCGGCGTGCTGGTTGATTCGTCGATCGTCATGGCCGAGAACGTGATGCACCGTCTCCAGCAGCAGTTTGGAGACCGCCCCGTGCGCGGGGATGTGAGCGGAGTCGTCCTTTCGGCCTGCCTGGCAGTGGGCAGGCCGATCGTCTTCTCCGTGGCCATCATGCTGCTCTCGTTCCTGCCGGTCTTCGCGCTGGGGGGCATCGAGGGAAAGATGTTCCATCCGCTGGCCTACACGAAGTCGTTTGCCCTTCTGGCCGTCGCCGGACTGGCAATCACCGCGGTGCCGGCGCTGTGTTCGCTGCTCATCCGCGGGCGATTGCGGTCCGAGACCGAGAACCCGCTGGTGCGGGGCATGATCGACGTGTACCGGCCGGTGCTCTCGTACTTGATGGAATACCCGGCGGCTCTCGCGTGGACACTCAGCCTTACGTTCCTCATCGGGTTCGCTCCGCTGGGCTCGCGTCCTCTTTCTGTGGCGATCCTGCTGCTGGGGCAGGCAGCCACGGCGGCTCTGGCCCGGCGGCCGTCCGTCAAACTCCTCGCCCCGTTCAGCCTGCTCATCGTGGCCCTCGCCGCGGCTCAATTCATGAAGCCGTTGCCGCGCAAGTTCCTCGAGCCGCTGGACGAGGGGATGGTGATGGATATGCCCATCACGGTCCCCCGGGCCTCGGTGACCGAGTCACTGGACGACCTGAAGGCGCGTGACATGATCCTCTGCCGGTTCCCCGAAGTCGACATGGTGGTGGGCAAGGCAGGACGGGCCGAGACTCCGACCGACCCCGCGCCCCTGGACATGATCGAGACCATGGTCAACTTCCGCCCCCGCGAGCTCTGGCCACGCCGCAAGCTTGGCCCGGGCGATGCCAGGCGGCAGACGATGGCTGTGCTCGAGGCCCTGGTCGACGGTCAGTTCGTGAAGCCCCCTCAAGTGTCGGCCGAGCGCGAGCGCCTGGTTGAAGAAGCGGCACAGGCGGCCATGCCGCTCTGCGACGTGGCCCTGCGCGAGTACGCCTATCAGCGGAACCAGGAAGTCGTGCGCGGAGTGGGACCGTCACCGGCATCGATCCACCCCGAAACCTTCGAGGAATCGAGGCTGCTCGCGATCTGGCGCGATCACGTGAAGACGCTCGATGGCGAGCTGCTGGGCAGAACCGCCTGGGTGTTCACGCGGATCGTCCTTGAAGAGCTTCTGGAACGTGCCTCCGGACTGGCGCCTCCGGTGGTGAGCCACCTGCAAAGGCTACAGCAAATGCGCGCCGGGGGATGGCGCTCGCCGCGGGCCCGCAAGTGGGAGACGCCGACCACGAACATCATCATGATGCTGCCATGAGCCCGCAGCTCCTGCTGGAGCCGTTTGCTCCCCTGGATGACCTTCTCAGGCGGCTCTCGGACGAGTTTGGCAAGCGACTGATCCTCTGGAAGCTGGAGCGGCACGAGCTCGCGGGCTTTGGCGGTGAGCTGGACCGAGCCGTGCAGATGCCCGGATGGACCAATGTCTGGACCATGCCGATCCAGAACCGCGTCGACATGCTCTCCACGGGTGTCAACACGACAGTCGGCATCCGAGTTCTGGGTGACAACCTGGATGAGGTCGTGCAAGTCTCGGAGCAGATTGCACAGGTCGTCCGCCGCGTTCGCGGGGCGGTGGACGTCGTGGCGGACCCCCTTCGCGGCAAGCCCTCCATCGAGGTCCGTTTCGATCGTGAGCGGGCAGGGCGGCTGGGAGTGAGCGTCGGCGCGGCCAACCAGGTGATCGAAGCGGCGCTCGCGGGGAAGGCGGTTACCCAGCTTGTGGAGGGACGCGAGCGCCATCCCGTGGTGGTCCGTTACGCTCGCGACTTCCGGCAGGACGAGGAGTCGCTCCGCGACCTGCTGGTTCCGGCAACCTCGGGCGTAAAGGGTCCAACCACGGCGGAAGTCCGCCAGGTCCCGCTCGCCCAGATCGCCGACATCCACGTCGTGGAGGGCCCGGCCACGATCAAGGGTGAGAACGGGCTATTGCGCAACTACGTCCGTCTCAACGTGCGCGACCGGGACGCGGCGGATCTCGTCGCCGAGGCACGCGCACTGGTCGCCCGCGAGGTCCACCTCCCCGACAACGTGTTCGTGGAATGGACCGGTCAGTTCGAGCACCAGCTCCGGGCCCGGACGACGCTGACGCTCGTGATCCCGATTGTCATCGCGCTCATCTTCCTCATCCTGTGCTGGACCTACCACGACCTCGCGGATGCCGCGCTCATGTTTCTGACCGTCCCCGGGGCCGTCGCCGGCGGCCTGTTCTTCCAGTGGCTGCTGGGCGAGGCGCTCTCGGTCACCGTCTGGGTCGGTTACATCGCCTGCTTCGGGATGGCCACCTCGACCGGGATCATCATGCTCGTCTATCTGCGCGAGGCCCTGGAACGCGCAGGAGGGCTGGAGCGGGTGAGCCTGGCGCAGCTCCGACAGACCGTTCTCGACGGCGCTGTGCACCGGCTACGCCCCAAGCTGCTCACGGAAGGAACCGTCGTGATCGGCCTGGCACCCATGCTCTGGGCCAGCGGAGTCGGCTCGGAGATCATCCGTCCCATGGCCGCGCCGGTGCTGGGTGGCATTCTCGTCGCCGACGAGGTCGTCGATTTGCTTATCCCCGTCCTCTTTTACGCCATCCGCCGCTGGCGCTGGAGGCGTCTGCAAAACTCGGTTCGGGATCCGGAGCTGCCGCCCTCCGAGGCGCTCGTCGAGAGCCATTGAATCCCGGCCGGGCTCTGCGACCCAACATCGGTACTGCCCTGGATCGTCATTTCCGCCGCCGGACGACGACGGCCCTGACGGCGCGGCTCGGCGCCGGCGGCGGTGCGACCGTGGAGCGGAAGACGCTTGCTGGCGTCCTGTAGCGGAACTTCACCCCCGCGGCATTCTGGATCGGCGGCATATAAGTCGTCTTGCCTCCGGCCGCGTTGGCCTGGAAGGTGAGCACGCTCTTGCCGGGAACGGTACCAGCCAGCATCACGGTTTGCGGATCGCCGGCGGGCATCCGGAACATCTCGATCAGCCCGCCGCCAGACAGGCTGAGCTGCACTGCCTTTCCCGCGCTGTCGGTGTAGGCCAGTCCCGAACCGACCCCGAAGGTGGCCACGTACGGTGCGCCGGGGACGCCGTTGCTCAGGCCCGAGAGCAAGACCCCCGACGCGGAGGTCAGCCCGCGGTTGAGCAGCGGATTGGCCAGCCCGTTGAGGATGATCCGCGCGAACCGGCCGTAGGGCAGGGGGTAAGCCGGAACCAACAGGATGGTGGAGCTGGACGCAATGTACTGCGCCGAGGTGAGCGGTACGTAGGTGTCCGAAGAGGTCCCGAACTTCCCGCCGGCACCGGCGAGATCGACATAGTAACCATAGTTGCCAAGGTCGGGTACGCGGCTGGGGGTCATCGGCTTGCTGAAGCCGAAGAACACGGCGGTGATCCCGGCCGGGCCAAGCACCAGTTGCTCGCCGGTGACCTGCGGTGGAACCGGGTCAGTGGGTCCGACCGGGTTGTACGGGGTCGACGCACTGATGGTCAGCGTGGCCGTGCTCCTGGCCCCCACCTCGGCGCCGCCGGTCGCGTTGGCGATGAACAGCCCGATGGTCCGGGCCACGGTGGTATTGCCGCCCTTCAGAATCGGCACTCTGAACGTTGCGGTGGCCTGGTTGGCCAGGAACGTGAGAGTGCCGGTGACCGGCGTGTAATCGACGCCCGGCACGGCGCTGCCGCCGGCGGCTGCGTACTGCACCTGCACCGTCGCCGCGCTGTTCCCGCCCCCGCGCGTGACGGTGATCAGAGCGGAGCTGGACGACGAGGATGTGGTGTAGGATGCCGCCGAGAACTGAAGGATGGCAGGCAGGTTGTTGTTGATTGTGAGCAATGCCGTGCTGGGGGTGCCCAGCGTCGACCCTCCGGTCGGCTGGCTGAGCGTCAGGTTCACCGTGACCGAGCTGGCCGCCTGCGACGGGTTGGGAAGGATCGTGATGGAGAAGGTCTTGTCAGTCTGGCCCGGCTGGAACGTGAGCGTGCCCGACGCCGCGGTGTAGTCCTTCCCGGCCACGGCCGTGCCGTTGCTGGTGGCGTAGTTCACCGAGACCACCGCGCTGGGATTGCCGGTTCGTTCCACATGCACGAGCGCGGTTCCGGCCGAAACGTTGACCGAGAGGGTGGCCGTGAGAAATTCCATGGTGATCGGCAGGGCCGAGACCGCGTTCGAGAATTCTGAAGTATCGCCGGTCGAGAGGTTGGTGGCCGTGGCCGTGACCCAGTTGTTGACGGGGATCGGGCTCGACGGATTGAACGTGAGCGCGGCGTTGCCGCTGGCATTCGTGGTGACGGTCGTCGCGCCGATGGACGTCTGACCCTGGCCATAACCGGAAGGGTCAGGGACCGGGCTGGTGAAGAACTGGATCAGGAACGACGTGCCGGGCACGCTGTTCAGCGTTCCCTGGATGGAGCCGCTGATGGATCCGCCGACGGCCGTGGACAGGATCGGGTAGTTCTGCAAGTTGTTGGGACCCGAGCGTACGCCCGGGGCGTTGGACGTCACGCCGCTGGGCGGGTCGCTCGGAGCGGCCAGGTTGATGCCCAGGTGACCGTTCGAAGCGATGCTGTTGGTGAGGATCGAATTGCCCGTGCCCGACTGCACCAGCACGCCGGCCAGGACGTTGTCGGCGATCGTATTGCCGGCCCCGGAGACCGTTCCGCCGATCGTGTTGGCCGAAGCGTTCGTGCTCACGATCACGCCATCGGCCTCGTTGCCCAGGGGTGCCTTGCCCGTGATGTCAGTGCCAATGAAGTTGCCCTGGACCAGGTTGCCCGTGGCTGAGCTGCCATCGAGCCGCACCCCCCAGCCGTTCGAGGAAATCACGTTCCGCACCGCCGCGCTGGTGCCGCCGATGGTGTTGCCGGTCGCGCCGAGGATGGCCACGCCCTCCTGTGCGTCCGGAATCGCGTACAGCCCCGTCTTGTCGGTACCAATCAGGTTGCCCGCGACCAGGTTTCGCGTGGATGAGGACCCCGAGATGACGACGCCCTGGTTATTGCCGGAAATGACCTGCGACCCGTTGCCGTCGCCTTCGATCACCGCATCGGTCGCACTCTGGATGAGCACTCCCTGGGCGGCGTTGCCGAGGTTGAGCGCGCCGGTGCCGTCGGTGCCAATCAGGTTGCCGACAACCACAACCCCGCTGGCCTGGGCTCCGGAGATGTTCACCCCGCGCAAGTTGCCGGAGATGACATTGCCCGGGCCGATCGTGTTCTGGGGCGACTGGACGGCGACGCCGTCGGAGAGGTTCCCCTTCTCGGCCTTGCCGTCGGAGGTAAGCCCGATGATGTTGTTGAGAACGGAGTTTCCGCTCGAGGTCGCTCCGATGATCAGGATCCCCGCGCCGGAGTTCGATGAGATGGTGTTGCCCCAGGTCGAGCCTGGCCCGCCAATGACGTTGCTTGCGGAGTTCTCGATGAGCACGCCATCGCCGCGGTTGCCGGGGTCGCCGGTCCCCAGCGCGTAGCCGCCACCGGGCGCCAGGCCGATCAGGTTCCCCGCGATGACGGTCCGGGTGGCGGCCGGACCAAGAACATGCACGCCGTCACCAAAGTTCCCCGAGATGACGTTCCCGGCTGTGCTGCCGGAACCGCCGATGGCGTTGCTCGAGCCGTCCACGAGCACGCCGTCCGCGCCGTTGCCAACCTGGAAGTAGCGCCCGAAGTCGCTGGGACCGACCATGCCGATCTGGTTGCCTTCGACCACGTTGCCGGTGCCCGCGGCATCAATCCAGATTCCCTGCTGCAAGTTGCCGGCGATCACGTTGTTTTCCTGGGGGTTCGTGCCGCCGATGATCGTGTTGCTGCCGTCGATGTAAATCCCTTGCTGCGCGTTACCCAGGCCCGCCAGCTCATAGCCGTTCAGACCAGTCAGGGCTGTACCGGTCGATGGGTCGACCGGGTAGAGCATGTAATTGCCGATGAAGCTCCCCTGGATCAGGTTGCCCATGTCGGCCGGGCTGGGAATCGAAACTCCAATCCCGAAGCCGTCGATGATGAGTCCATCAATACGGCTGTGCGACGCGTTCAGCGCGAATCCCGTCGCGCCGCCCGTCGCACTCCCGTCGACGATCACCCGGATGTGAGCATCATTGCCCTGCGTGGCGGCCATTGTGTTCGCGCTGGACGTGATCATCGTCGGAACACTGAGCGCTGAACCTCCCTGCACCAGGGTGCCGACCTGGATTCCTGGGTTGGTGCCTGTCAGCCCACTGGCATTGCCGGCCAGGCGGGGGATCGCCTGGCCCGCGAGAGCGCCCTGGAAGTTGATGAAGTAGAAGCCTGGTGAGCCGATTACGGTCACGTTTCCCGCCATGCCCGGGATGGCAAAGAGCGCTGCCTGAACCTGCGCGTCGGACGCATTGAAGGCGATCGGGCCGGTCGTTCCCTGCGGCAACGGTGCAGACGTGCTGAGCGTGAACGTGCCCCCGTTCAAGATCCCCGTGAGCGCGACGGTCTGCATGGCCGACGTGATCTCGGAGGGATATCGGAACGGGACGCCCCCCTCCGCCTGGGAATACCCGTCGATCGTCACGGTCTGGTTGATCACGGGCAGGGCCGATTGCAGCGCGATCTTCCAGGTCTGGGTGACGGGGTCGAACCCTGGCACGGGGATGGAGAGCAGGGCGTCGGTCGCGGCCGGGATGTCGAAGAGGATGGTGCTGGGAGACGAGGCGGCATTCGCATTCAGGATGGCCTGACGCAGCGAGCCCGGGCCCTGATCGTTCGTATTGGTCACGATGAACTGCGCGGAGGAACCTGTATCGTTGTCGTTGATCTGGAGCACAGCCGTCTGCTGGAAATCAAGGGTGTTGGTCGCGGCCGGCTGGGGATTGGACAGGGCCAGGTTCACCGTGCGCGAACCCCCGACCAGGTGCGGGTCGAGAATCTGAACGCTGAAGGTTTCACTGCTCGCGCCGGCCGGGAAGGTGAGGGTCGTGGTGACAGGCACGTAATCGGAACCCGGAACGGCAGTCCCTCCGGCGACCGTGGCACAGGTCACGGAGGCTGCCTGCGCGGTCAATGAGCGTGACACCGTGATCACCGCCCAACCGCTGGCTTCGCTGGTCACGTAGAGCGCCTGCGTGAACTGGAACACCGACGACTGCGCGACGTCCTGGGCGAACTCCGAGGTATCGCCGGTCGCCAGGTTGGTCGCGGTCGCCGAGACGATCGATCCGGTCGGGAACACGGACGCCACGGTGAGATTGATGGTGGCGTTGCCGTTGCCGTCGGTGATCACCTGCATCGAGCCGAATGCCGTCTCTCCCTGGCCGTAGCCGCTGGGGTCCGGCGCGGGATTGGTGAAGAACTGCAAGAGAAACGTGGTGTCCGGCAGGCTGCTCAGCGTGCCCGTGATGTGCGTGACCGAGCCATTCGAGGTGACCGCCGTGAGCACGGGGTAGTTCTGCAAGTTGTTGGGACCCGAGCGTACGCCCGGGGCGTTGGACGTCACGCCGCTGGGCGGGTCGGCTGGAGCCACCAGGTTGATGCCCAGCATGCCGTTGCTGAAGATGCTGTTCGAGAGGATGGAGTTTCCGGTTCCGGACTCGACCAGTACCCCGGACATCACCTGGAAGGCAATGGTGTTGCCTAGGCCGGCGGTCATGCCGCCGATCATGTTTTGATTCGCCGAATTGCTGATGATCACGCCATCGAGCTCGTTGCCCAGGCGCGTCTGCCCCGAGGCGTCCGAGCCAATGTAGTTCCCCTCGATGATGTTCCCGATGGCGGTCAATCCATCCAGCCGGACGCCCCAGTGGTTGGCCGAGATCAGGTTGCGGCTGGTGGCCGCGGTGCCGCCGATGGTGTTGTCGCCAGCGCCCGCAACCAGGATCCCCTCGTTCTTGTTGCCCAGGTCCCTGGTTCCCGTGTTGTCGGAGCCGATGAAGTTGCCTTGCAACAGGTTGCCGGACGAGCCGGTGCCAACGAGCGCCACGCCCACCTGGTTGCCGGAGATGGTCTGCGAGCCGCCGGCATTCCCCTGGATCGTGTTGCCCGCCGAGTTGTCGACGCGTATGCCCTCGTAGGCGTTGCCGAAGCCCTGCTGGCCGGTGGCGTCGGTGCCGATCAGGTTGTCGTCCACCAGGATGTTCGTGGCGGTTCCGGGAGTTGCGGCCAGGGGCCCATAGATGCCGATGCCCCGGTTGTTCTGCGAGATCACGTTGCCCGGTCCGATGGTGTTGCTGGGCGAGTAGACCGAGACGCCGTCCGACCAGTTGCCCAGCACCTGGGCTCCCGCGGCCGTGACCCCGATCATGTTGTTGGCGGCGACGTTGTTCGTCGCCAGCCCCAGGAAGTCGATCCCGGCCCCATGGTTCGAATCGATCGTGTTGCCAAGCGCGGCGGTCGTGCCGCCGATCTGGTTCTGGGAGGCATCCTCGAGGCGCACGCCGTCGCCGAGGTTGCCCGGGTCGCCCGTGCCGAACAGGTAACCGCCCCCAGGAGCGACTCCAATGTAGTTCCCCTGGACCAGGTTGCGGATCGCACCCACGCCCACCATTCGTACGCCCGCGGCGCCGTTGCCCGAGATCACATTACCGCCCGTTGCCGACCCCACAAAGTTGCTCGACGCGTAGACGATGCTCAGCGGATTGGACGGTGTCCCCGACGACTCGATCAGGACGCCTTCCAGGCCGTTGCCGTCCTGCGAGTAGAGGCCGTTGGTCGACGGACCGGCCATGCCGATCTGGTTGCCCAGGATCTGGTTGCCCGAGGCGCCCGGCTGCACCAGAATGCCCTGAGCACCATTGCCGCAAATGATATTGTTTTCCTGCGGGTTGCTGCCGCCGACGGTCGCATTCTGCGAATTGAGGATCACCCCCTGCTGGGCGTTGCCCCCGCCACTGGTGAAAGCGACGTTTCCCGGCGAGGGGAGCGGAGAGCCGGTGTTGGCGTCCACCAGATAGAGGAAGTAATCGCCGATCGAGTTGCCCTGGATCAGGTCGCCGACGACGGGGTTGTTCGAGGTGTCGAGGGCAAAAACGGAGACGCCGACGTCGAAGCCTGTGATGATCAGGCCGCGGAGCAGCGAGTGCGAGGCGTCCAGTGCGAAACCGATATCGGTGTTGGAGATGGGAACCTGGCTGCCGTCGATGATCACGCGCTCCTGGGCGTTGTTGCCCTGAAGGGCAGGGGTCGTGTTCGGTAAGGAATGTATGTAGACCGGGTCGGCGATCGCGGTGCCTCCCTGGACGAATGACGCGACCAGCACGCCCGGGGTGGTGCCACCCGTCAATCCCGTGCCATCGGCCCCCAGGTTGGGGATGTTCATCCCGGCATACACGTGCTGGAACGTGATCGTCAGGCCGGTCGCGGGTGCTGGACCTCCCGTGACCGCGATGTTGTTCACGCCGACGATGGCCCCGAGGGCCGCCTGCACGGTCGCCGCCGTCGCATCGTAGGGAATCGGAGCCGTCGTACCCACCGGCAACGGTGCGGAGGTCGACAGGGTGAATGTTCCACCCGTCGGGCTCCCCGTGATCGCCACGCTCTGCGCGGAGGAGCAGACGGCGTTGGGGTAGCGATACGGGACGCCCCCGCCATGGGCCTCGGTGTAGCCGTCGATGGACACGGTGTTGCTGATCACCGGGAGCGGGGTTTGCAGGTTGATGGTCCAGGTCTGCGTCACCGGATCGAAACCGGGAACCGGCTGATTGAGCAAGGGAGCCGTCGAGGCGGGAATGTTGAACACGATGTCGTCGGGAGTCGAGTCCTTGTTGGCATTGATGATCGCCTGCCGGAGGCTGCCCGCGCCCGAGTCGTTGGTGTTGATCACGGTGTACGTGGAGAGCAATTGCCGGCTTTCGAGACTCTCGAGCAAGGGCCGCAGTCTTCGGGAAGGAACCGGCAGCGGGAGATGCCGCTTGCGTGGATTGGCTTGTGGTGTGGTCCTGGCAGTGGATCCTGCAATGCGTGTTCGAGACATGATGCCAGCCGCCTTGTCGTGGAACCGGCTGGAGCCCTCGGCCGAGTCTCCCTGGTTCCCGTTAAATGCATGCAATCGCCGGGGTCGTGTCGGGTCCCTCCGCATCGTTCCTTGCCTACGAGGACCATAGAACAGCGCCGTCGCGGTGGTGAACTTTCGCAGCCGCGGGCGGACCCTTTGCGGCAATCTGTCGCCAGGACTCCACCAGCATGCCGCCGGCTCGTGCTTTCAGCGCCACCGCGAACCGCGCGGCACGTCACGTGCGAGAAGATGGAAAAAGACCGGCGTGAACCCGCACACTGAGTGAACATCCCAACGAGGCGACCGGGGCCATGACCAAAGCACGACTCGAGAAGTTTCGACGGATCCTTGAAGCCATGGACAGGCGCGTCAGCGGTGACATCCAGAGCCTGGAAGAGCAAGCCCGCACGGGGCTGGGCGGGGAGGCAGGCGGCTCGCTGTCGAACGCGCCGCTGCACCTTGCGGACCTGGGGACCGAGCAATACCTCCAGGAGTTGAACGCGACGTTGTTCGAGAACGAGGAGGCCATCCGGATGGAGATCCGGGATGCGCTTGGCCGCCTGGATCGCGGCGCCTACGGCACCTGTGAACGGTGCGGAACAGCGATCTTGCAGGAGAGGCTGGAGGTGTTGCCGTACACGCGCGATTGCACCTCGTGCTCGGCCGAGGTTGGCGATGGGGCGCCGGCCGACCTGAACGCGGGCCGGCCCGAAGCGGGATTCGGCGGCCTCGATCGCCGCCATGGTCCCGCCGGTGCCTCTACGGCCGGTGGCGACGACCTGGAACATCCCTTCACCGACCTGGAGGCGGAGCGGGTTCGTGAAGCGGACAGGCACGCCGCGGGGACCGCTGGTGGAGGCACGGCGATCGGCGGGCTGGCCGGCACCAACCTGGGCGAGGGCGATCCTGATGAGGCCGGACTGGAAGAGGCCGCCGGCAGTGGCAGCTTCGACCAGGAGCTGGAGGAGGACGACGACGAGACCACGACTTATTCCGGCCCATCCGGAGGTGCGGTGGGCGGTGCCATCGCGAACCGCCGCGCAACGGGCGGCAAGACGGGCGGAGGTATCGCCCCCCGGCCCGATCCGGGAGACAGCCCGGTTGGCTCGTGAGCGCCCGCGGTCGAGGACGCGCAGTCATCTCACCAGCGTTCGAGCTTTCTCGGAGGCGGTCCGCCCAGCTCGTGCAGTCGCCGGCGCAGCTCCCATCCCAGCAGCCCGTCAAGCTTGATGATGGCGTCGCCGGCATCGAAGTCCAGTTCCGTGGTCACCCGAACCCAGCAGGCGATGCGCTCCGCGTCGCCGGGAAGCTGTGGCGCGGCCCGCCAGAAGCGGCATGATCCATCGGCCGAGCCCGTGGCCAGGCGACGGTCATCCGGACTGAACGCCAGCGCGTGGACCGGGCCCCGATGGGCCATGGGCGGGCCGATGGCCAGGCCGGTCGCGGTGTCCCAGAGCTGTGCGGATCGGTCGCGGCTGCCCGTTGCCAGAAGCGTGCCGTCACGGCTGAAACAGAGACACTCGATGGCCGCGTCATGGGTCAACGTTTCACCGATAGGCTGGCCGTCGTGGGACCTCCAGAGACGGGCCGTGCCGTCGACGGAGACGGTTGCAATGATGCGCCCCGAGCTTCCCCAGGTGGCCATGCGAACCGCTGCGGGCAAAGCCAGCTCGCGCGTGACGGTCCGCGAGGCGAGATCCCAGAGCCGGGCCTTGCCGTCCAGGCAAACCGTGAGCAGTCCGGACCCTTCGGGATGGTATGCCAGCGAAGCCGCAGGCGACTCGTGCTCAAGCCCTGGTTCGATGCGCGCGCCTTCGATCGTGTTCCAGAAGCGGATCTTGCCATCGGCGTGGGCGGTGGCAAGCGCTGCACCGTCGGGTTGGCAGGCCAGCGCGAGCACCTGAGTCCGGCTGGGTAAGGGTTGCAGGACCGGCTCACCGGTTGCCGTGTCCCAGATGCCCGGCGAGAGGCCCTCTGCCACCGTTGCGATCCTTGATCCGTCGGGCGTGAAACCCAGGGCTGAAAGCGGCGCACCCAGCGCGATCGGCCCGACGATCGGCTTGCCCGTCACGGCATTCCAGAGCCGGAGCGTGCCATCGGCTCCGGCCGTCGCGAGCAGACTTCCCCTGGGGCTGAATGCCAGCATGACCAGCGGGGCGTCGTGCAACAGGGAGGAGGCAAGAGAGTCGCCGGTGGCCACGTCCCAGAGCCTGGCAGCCTTGTCCGCGCCGGCCGTCGCCACAAGGCGGCCGTCCGGGCTGAACGCCACCTGGTGCAACGCCGCGCCGTGCTGGACCGACCGTTCCAGCAGCCTGTCGCGGGCGTGCCAGGAGCCGAGGCTCGCCCGGACCATGCGCTCCAGGGCCGGCTCATGCGCCGGCAGGTTCTCCAGGGCACGCGCCAGCCAGAGCATGGCGTGATCGTGCCGGTCACGGCCGAACAAGTTGTGCGCACGCTCGATGCAAAGGCGGCAGAGCGATGCCTTCACCTCGCCGACGGCGCGCGCCTGTTCGCCGCGGTATCGGACGTCGGCCAGCCATCCCTCGATCTCACCGCCCAGGTCGAGCGCGGACGCGAATCGCTCATCCGGCCGTAATGCCATGGCCTTCAGGCAGATGCTCTCAAGCGCCGGGTCGATATCGCGGCGCAGCCTGCGCGGCGCCGGAAAGATACCGCGCCGGACATGGTCGAGCACCTCGTCCATATCGTCTTGCGGGAACGGGGCATGACCCACGAGCAGGCAGTACAGCGTGGCCCCGAGACCGTAGACGTCGCTGGCCACGCCCACTTGCTCCAGGTTGCCCGCGGCCTGCTCCGGACTCATGTACCGCGGTGTACCCACGGCCGC
This sequence comes from uncultured Planctomycetaceae bacterium, assembly GCA_963833985.1. GTDB lineage: Bacteria > Planctomycetota > Planctomycetia > Isosphaerales > Isosphaeraceae > Aquisphaera. The sequence goes on along the minus strand of CAWIAD010000001.1, from coordinate 192,249 downwards.
GCCGGGGTGGGTCAGTGACAGGTCCCCACGCCCCGAGGCAGTTTGCTCCGGGCCGGGGGTGCGGGCCGTCGGCTCCGGCTGAACCTTCGCAATTCCCCAGTCCACAACCAGCGTCTCTCCGAAAGGACCGAGCATGATGTTCTCGGGCTTCAGATCACGATGAACCACCCCCCGGCTGTGCGCGTAGGCAACGGCGTTGCACGCCGTGATGAGGCTTTGCAAGAGCCTGAAAAACGCCACCTCGCGCTGTCGCGGGGCCAGCCGCTTCCCCTCGGGACCGTGAAACCGCGCGACCGCCGCCTTGAGCGTCTCTCCCTGGATGAACCGCATCACGTAATAAGGTTGACCGCGCTCGTCACGCCCCAGGGCGTGGACGGGAACAATGCCGGGATGCTCGAGCTGCCCGGTCGTCTCCGCCTCGAGGACCAGGCGAGCCTGGCTGACCGGATCAGGCGCATGATCCGATGGAAGCGTCTTGAGCGCCACCAGTCGCTTCAATTGCGGATCTTCGGCCAGGAAGACCTCGCCCAGCCCGCCCCGCGCATGCGGCCGGAGGATCCGGAAGGGCGGGACGGCTCCGGCCACCGCGCCCCCGGAGGATCCGGGATCTCCGGCCTCTGCCGGCCGATGTCCCGCGGAGCCGCGCGGCTGATAAGCCACCGTGAGCGACTCATCGCCGCGAGCGGCTCTCGCCGCCACGAGCGCCTGTGCCTGGCCCTCCAGCAGTGAGCGCTCGGCGGAATCCAGCACTCCCTGCTCCATCAGGATATCGCCCAGGTTCCGCGTGCCGCTTGCAAGCCACTCGTCGATCGCGGCGATGAGCTGAGATCCGTCCGCGAGACTCCGGCGGAACGCCAGCAAGCCGAGCAGCAGTTCGCCGGCAGTGTCGACATCCCTACCCATGGCCACGCTCCTGTCCGCCCGCCCGCGTCAATCAGGCGATCTCATGGCTCGCATATTGAACGGCTATACAGGTAACCACGGCTTCCGGACAAGTCAAGAAGATAAAGGAAAGGGACCCGGAGAAGTTTGCGGGTTCTCATGGAGGCAAGGACGTGGACGGCACTGGAACGGTGATCGGGTGTTGACGTTCAGGGCGGCGTGCGCAAACTTTGGGATATCAGTTCCGTATCGTGAAAGGAATTGAGGACCCGCTGAGGAGCTCTGATGATCTGGCGTCCGCGCTCGCGTCAATTGTTCACGCTGATGGCATTTGCGGCTGTGGTCCTGGCATCGGTCCAGGGAGGGGCCCAGGTGTGGAAGCACATCGACTTCCGGAAGCCGAGGCCAACCAGGGCAGATCTCCGGTATGGACCGTTTGAACGGAACACGATCGATTTGTGGCAAACCCGCGAGCCGGTCGGCCCAGGGTCGGATGCTCCCCTGGTCCTCTTCTTCCACGGCGGTGGATTCGTCGGCGGCGATAAGGGCTCAGTCCCCGCCTGGCTCGTGGAGCGGTGCCTGGCCCAGGGCATTTCCGTGGCCTCGGCCAACTACCGGCTTTCCACCAGGTCGCCATTCCCGGCGCCGATGCTCGACGGTGCCCGGGCGATCCAGTACCTGCGGCTTCATGCGAGGGAACTGGGCATCGATCCCAGGCGGATCGCCGCATGCGGCAACTCAGCCGGTGCCGGGATCGCCCTCTGGGTCGGGTTCCATGACGATCTGGCGGACCCCGGCAATGCCGATCCAATCCTCCGCCAATCGTCACGGCTGTCCTGCATGGGAACGGTCGGGCGCAAACATCGTACGACCCGAGGTTCATCGAGCAACTGGTCGGCGGCCGGGCGCACGAGCACATCGCCCTGCGGTCACTGTTCGGCGTCACCTCGGAGGCCGACGCCGCCAGCCCGCGCGTGCACCGGCTCTACGAGGACGCTTCGCCCCTGAACCACGTGTCCTCAGACGATCCCCCGGTGATCCTCTTTTACTCGGAGCCAAACGCTCCGCTGCCGGCGTCCGCCAGGGCCGGTGAGGGCATTCACCACCCCCGGTTTGGTGCCGCACTGAAGGCCCGTCTTGATCCTCTGGGCGTGGAGTGCATCCTCCGCCATAACAATGATTATCGCGGCCAGGAGCGCGCCGAGGACGCCATGCGCGGCGACCTCGTCGCCTTCTTCGCCAGACACTTGCTCGGCGAGGCGAGTGTCTCCGGCCATAGGTAATGCCCGAAATTCATCAAGCATGTTCAGCGAACCATCGGCGCATCTTTTGATTCGTCGACGTCCATTCGACAGGATGGGAGTAGCGCTTGTTGCACTCCGGCCACGAGGTGGCAATAGGGGCGATGAACTCCTCCCGATTTCTCCACGACCCTCGTCTCAAATAGTGGCACCCTTCGGCCGGGTCGGATACACCCGGCGGCGTCCGGTCGAACCGTTCGACCGACGAGTAAAGTATAAACTCGGTACACACTAGATATTAACATGATTTTACCATGGGTTGCGTTTTGTGCCTGTGGTGTCTAAATAGGCTCACACCACCTGGAAAGTGGGACAGCCGCCCTCGGCTGTCGTTCCCAGCCGAGGGCGGCTGGGCCACACTTTCCCGTTTCCAAGCTTCTATTTAGGATACCAGCAGGCATACAGGCGGCCGCGGGGTGATACCAGGCTGGCATCGGGTGGGAGCGGAGAGTGAACCTATGGGCGGCGCGACGAAGGCCAAGAAAGCAGCTCACAAGCCAAGCCCGGATGAGATGACAACCAGGGCGTTGAAGATGCGGCGGGAATACGCGGACTGGCTGGGACGGTTCGCCAGCTTTGAGCGAGTCACACTCGCCGCGCTCATCGACCGGGCCTTGTCGAGTCACGCGCAGCACGCAGGGTTCGAGCAGCCTCCGGAGCGCACGCCATGAGCACGACCACGAAACGACTCGCCGTCGATCAGTACGAGGTGATGGTGGAGAACGGGATACTTCCCGAAACCAACCGCTTCGAGCTGATCGAAGGCCGCATCGTGGAGAAGGACAGGAAAGAACCGGTGCTCTGTGTCACCGTGCAGCGCACCTTACGAGCAGTCGAGCGAGTGCTACCTCCCGGCTGGCATGCGCGAAAGGAAGACCCTGTGCGTATCCCCAACCGGCGCAGCGAGCCGGAGCCCGATGTTTCCGTCGTTCGGGGGTCGATCGACGATTACACCAGTCGCCACCCCGGGGCCGCTGACGTCGCGCTGGTCGTGGAGGTCACACGCACCACGGCCGCCGAGGACCGTAGACTAGCTCGCGTTTACGGGCCTGGCGGAATCCCTGCATACTGGATCGTCAACTTCCCCAGGCGGCAGCTCGAGGTTTACACCGATCCCGATCCAGCCGGCGCCTATCGATCGAGGCTGGACTATCGCCCTGGGGACGATGTCCCGGTCGTGATCGACGGGCGGGAAGTCGGCCGGATCGCTGTTGCGGATCTACTGCCGTGATCGACCGCGTCGCGGGGTCGGAGCCGGTTAAGGCCAAGGCTAGGACCCGTAATTGACGAGCGCCTGGTACACCAGGTCGCTGCGCCGCGGAGTTCCCATGCCGGTGACCAGGTCGTATCCAGGCCCGGCGTAGCCTTCCTTGTTCTTGCCCGTCGTCACGTCGTAAAGCTGCTCCGTGCCATCGGTGCCGGTGGTCATGGCGTAGATGGCGGGGAGCGTCTGGGTCGTGCCGTCGAGCACCGACTTGTGAGCAGCGATGCGCCCCTGGTTGGCCAGGGCCAGCAGCGCGGACCACTGCGGAGCGCCTCACTGGTGCCGCCGACCGCCTGCCAGGGGGAGACCGTCTTGTACGAGTCGTAGATGGAGACTCCGGGGAAGAGCGCCGCGTTGTAGGAGACGTCCGGAGTGGCTCTGGTCGTGTACGGCAGGCCGGACTGAAAAGCCGGCTTTGCCTCGTAAAGACTCGTACCCCCTCCGCCCAGCGGCCAGCCGGCCTCGCCGGTCCAGTTGTAATTGCTGTCAAACGCCACCTTCGTCCCGCCGACGGAGAGCACATGGGGTGATGTGGAGGCGTAGAGCTGGTTGCCGCTGTCTCCCGCGGCGAAAACATAAGTCACTCCGGGGGTGCTGAGGTCGCTGTCGTACGTGGTCTCGGTGGAGATCTCCTTGAGCCCCCAGCTATTGGAGATGACCGTGGCTCCCTGGCTGGCCGCGTACTTGTCCGCCGCGAAGAGGTTCGCGTTGCTCGCGGATTTGGCCTCGATCAGCAGGATGTGCGCTCGGGCGCGATCGCGTGCATCCATTCGACATCGAGAGACATCTCCAGGCCCCAGTTCTTGTTGCCGGTCGGTTGCGTTCCGGAGGGATACATCTTCGTCAACCAGGTGCTGCTGTCGCCGTACAGGCTGTAGTACGAGGCGCCCCCGCTCAGCGTCGGCGCGTATTTCTGATCGAACGTATTCACGTCACTGAAAATGTTGGGGTCATCGAACGCCTCCACCACGGCGATCGTCTGGCCCTGGCCCAGGTTGCTGATCTGGTTGAACGAGTAGATGTTGCGGATCTCCGCGGGAGTGAGTGGCGCGCTGGCCGCCAGCGGAGACACGGCCCGGTGCCCGCTCTGTGGCTGGGCCAGCACACGGCGGATGAGCAAAGGCTGGGCAACGAGCGCGGGGTTCAGGTTCATGGGGGCCGCGGTTCGATGCGGCACGCCCTCGGCCCTGGCGGCCACGAGCGTCGGCGCGTGCAACCTTGGCGATGAATGGGAAGGGAGCGTACTCAGAAGCAGCCTCCCCTCGAGTGTTTCGATGGGTTCAGTGGAGACATGACCGGACGGCCGTCGAGCGCGCGACATGGTACAGGTGCCCCGGGGTTGAAGTTCGATGATGTTGAACGCGTTCCGGAAAGCGACCGAGGAGAGGAGTCCAGGTACCATACCGGAGATCCACTCTGGTTTCTACAGAGTCGAGCGGGAAGGGTGCGTTTTCGGCAGGGAGGCGGCAGAGGTGCGGCAGAGGTGCGGCAGAGAGCAGGAATCGTCCGTGATCGAGAGATCAGAGGCTCACGGTGCTGATGCAGACGCCGGCGCCCTGACCGGTCACCAGCGCGAAGTAAGGATAGCTTGCGGTGCTGGTACTGCTGGAGGCAGCGAGCACGGCCGACCAATCCGCGTTGATGGTCTCGATGTCCGCGGACGTGACGCCGGCCGAGGTGACCGCGGCCGCAAGGGCGTTGTAAGCTGAGGAAAGGTCCGTGGTCTCTTGCGTCGTCGGCGAGCTGGTGTAAAGCGCCTGGAACTGCTGAAGCAGGGTCAGGTTTCCGGTGAGTGAGCCCGGTGCACTGGCGTTGATCGTTACCAGGCTGTTTTCAAAGGACTGAAGCGCCGAGTAGCTCGTGGGCGACAGTCCGTCGCCGGCCAGCGTCTGCATGGCCGCGCGGAGCGTGGTCAGCTCTCCGACCGTCGTGCCCGAGGCCAGCTCGATCTTCTGGACGTCGCTTCGGAGAGTTTGCAGGGCCGACTGAAGCGCCGGGTTCTGCGCCGTCCGGCCGTGACCATATAATCCGGAGGTGCTGACCGGAGCAGTCGTGTGCCCGAGCACGCCGCGAGGCACATTGGCTGAGCCAATGATGGTGCGCACCGAGACCGTTGCTCGGCCGGCAGCCCCGATGCCCGGCGACTCGGGCTGGCGGTGGACCTGCACTGCGGCCGCCAGCTCGTGCAGGGCACCGAGGTGCGATGGCGTCACGCGATCCTCGAGCGCGTCGCACAGCAGGCCGATGCGCCGGGGGCCCCGAGGCTCGGGAGACCGCAAGCCGCGGTGGCTGGCGAGCAGATCCGACAGCGCTCTACTCCAAAGTTTCATCTCAAGGTCTCCAGGGCTCATGGTGCGGTGATCGGTTGCCAGGAGCAGCCGAGAATCGGCCCGGCACAACGCGGCGCGCCGCGGTCCGTCGGTGCCTGGGTCCTCGCGTGCTCGCTGGCTGTACCAGAATCAACGCAGAGACGCGTGCTCAAGCGCGCAAACTCGACAAAAGTCGCCCGGCCCGGCTGAGGTCCGGTTGCTTCCGAAACCAAGCAGGTCTGGCCCGAAATGTGGCACCCGCTTGTTGCTCTTATTCTCCGATCACCTTCACCAGCACCCGCTTGGCCCGTCGCCCGTCGAACTCACCGTAGAAGATCTGTTCCCAGGGGCCGAAGTCGAGCTTGCCTTTGGTGATGGCGACGACGACTTCTCGTCCCATGACCTGCCGCTTCATGTGAGCGTCGGCGTTGTCCTCGCCGGTGCGGTTATGCTTGTAGCGAGTCGGTGAAGGGTCGAAAGGCGCAAGGCCTTCCAGCCACGTCGCGTAGTCCTCGTGCAGGCCGGACTCGTCGTCATTGATGAAGACGCTGGCCGTGATGTGCATGGCATTGACCAGCACCAGGCCCTCCTGGACGCCGCTCTTGCGCACGATCTCATCGATCCGCGGTGTGATATTGACGAACCCCATGCGCGCCGGGATGTTGAAGGTCAGATGCTCGGTATGTGATTTCATGGCAAGGGGCTCCCGCTGGCGAGCGATCGGGAAATGGCACGGAGACGACCTCCGTTTCGTTCACCGGCGGCCGCGTTGCCGCGGCGCCAGCCTTCCCGTCTGAAGGGGGGGCTGCGATCAGACGAAAAGATCCGTGCTCAGATACTTCAGCCCGCTGTCGCAGGCAAGAAACGCGATGGTGGCACCGGCCTCACATTCGGCAAGCAGCTTCCACGCCGCGGCCAGATGGGCCCCGGTGGAGAACCCGGCGAAGATCCCCTCCTCGGCCGCCAGGTGGCGCGCCGCGGCGATGGCCTGCTCATCGGTCACGCTCACGAAGCCCGTGGCCAGGCTGCCGTCGAAGAGTTCGAGGTCGGCACGCGCATAGCCGGCCCCCTGGATGCGGTGGCGGGGGTCGCTCACGCTGCGGCCGGCCAGCACCGCCGCGCCTGCCGGTTCCACGGCATAGGTGCGGATGGAGGGATTGAACCGGCGCAGGGCCCGGGCCACACCGGTGAAAGAGCCCGAGGTCCCCACCATGTCCACGTAGACGTCGACCTGACCCTCGGCCTGGGCCCAGAGCTCCGGTCCGGTGTGCCGCTCGTGGGCCGTGATGTTGGCCTGGCGGCGAAACTGGTCCACCCGGAAGGCGCCCCGGCTGGAGACGATCTCCGCGGCGCGGTGCTCGACGAGCGCCAGGTCCTCGCCCGAGACCTGTCCGTCCACGGCGCCCTCGGCCTGGTCGACGACGATGACTTCGGCTCCAAACGCCTCCATCTGCCGCACCCGCTCGATCGAGTTACCGCGCGAGATGAGGGCCACGAACGGATGGCCCATGGCCCGGCAGACGATGGCCAGGCCGGTTCCGGTGTTGCCGCTGGTCAGCTCGACGACGGTCTGACCGGGCTGCAACGCGCCCGACTCGCGGGCCTCGCGCAGGATCTCCAGCGCGATGCGGTCCTTCTTGCTGCCGCCGGGGCTGAAGAATTCCAGCTTCGCCAGCAACCGGCCGGAGAGCCCGCGCACGGCCACACTGCGCGAAAGCTCCACAAGGGGCGTGCGGCCGATGACCTCGAGGATGGAATGAGCCAGCGGAGGGGCGATTGCGTTCATGGGGCTCAAGTATCCGCAATACGGCTGCGCTGCTCAAGCCAGTTTTCAACCACGATGAACTGCCTCGCCGGGAAAGACGGCCCATGGGGGGAGATTCGTCTCAGGCGACCGGAAAATTCCGCATCACCGCCCTGGCGATCTCCATGTAGACGGGGATACCGATGGTCACGTTGTAGGAGAAGGTCAACCCCAGAGATGCCGCCAGGGGCAGCGTCGGGCTTGCCTCCGGGATGGCCAGCCGTTGCACCGCTGGCACCGCGATGTAGGATGCAGCCGCGCAGAGAACCGAGAAGAGCACGTAGGTGCCGAGCTCGAATGGAGAGGCCGTGAGCCACGAATAGGTGTGCGCCACGAGGATACCCAGTGTCGCGAAGAGGTTCGGCGCCAACAGACCGAAGACGACGAATTTCCAGCCCGCGGCGCTGAGGTCCTTGAGCTTGCGGGAAGCGGTCATCCCCATCTCGAGCAGGAACAGGCAGAGCACCCCCTGGAACAGCGTCACGAAGAAGCTATCGTCCGCACGGGTCACTTCCTGCCCCTGCAAGCCGCTGATCAGTCCGATGATGATGCCGCCGAAGAGCAGGTAGAGCCCGGTGTTCAGGAACACCTCGTGCAGGAGTTTGCCGCTCAGCATGGGGCGCTTCGGCCGGCCGTCACCATTTCCGTCGAAGTCCGGATGTTCCATCTTCTCGAGCGCCATCTCCAGCTCGGACTCCACCGCGATCTCCTGCTTGGTCTCGGCGTGGTGGCCCGCCTGCCCTGCCTGCATCGCCGGTCGGGCCGCCACCGGGTCGTAGCCCGGCTCGTCGGCCATGTTGCCCAGCGAGTCCATGCCCTTGTTGCGAAGCCGGGCCACCAGGAAGAGCGCCACCAGGCAGCCGGGAATCTCCATGACCGCCAGCATGACGGGCATGTACGCGCCATAGCGAACGTGCGCCGTCGTCAGCACGCCAAGAGCCGTCACGAACGTGCCCGCGGAATCCGATCCGTAGTAGCCTGCGACGGTGGCCTGATCGATCCGCCGCATCCGGGTCGTCGCCCTCAGGATGGTGTACGCGAGCACGCCGATGACCATGTTGGTGCAGAAGCCGACGAACATGAAGCCGACGATCGAGCGGATGTTGCCGGCCTCCAGGTGGGCCAGCTCCTCACCTCCATGCCAGCCGATGGCGATCAGCAGATAGATGGTGAGTGCCTGGTACATCACGTACGGGAACTCGAAATGCACCTTCAGAATCGGCACCAGGAAGCCCAGGTAGAAGAACAGCAAGAGGGGCTTGAACAGGTTGTGCCGGAAGTTGTGCCAGAACTCGGCGAGGATCGACCGGCTCTCCCCGTTGTCCGTGGGCTTGAGACGGCTATCCTGAACAGTGACCTTCGAGGCCGTCACCGTATCCAGGATCGCGACGTGAGCGCCGGGCTTCAGGTCCCTGAACGACTTCAGGCTCGGATCGTCGGCCTTCAGCGTGGTGAACTGGTTCACGCTCACGACCACTTCACGCTGGGCCTGTTCGTCATGAACCACCATTTGCCCGTTCCCGGCGTCGATCGATTTCACGGTGCCCCGCAGCTCATCGGCCAGCACTGGCACGCAGACCACAGACAGGGCCATCCCGGCCATGAGGGCGACCCTGGACAAGCAGGTTTTACACATCAAGGCGTACTCCTTGGAGCTCGAAAGCCACGAAGGCCAACTCTTGAATCAGGAATCCGGATCGAAATGCTGCGTCGTCGTGGATCCTGCTGCGGATCCGCAGACCGCGGGTTGCCCCGTGCGCGGCCGTGCACGAAAGGGCTCAGGTTCACGTCCGGCTGCCAGCCAGGCAAGCGGCGAATCCTCAGCGGCGCGGGCGCCAGTGGCAACCCTTGAGCGTCTGGAAGTCCCTGCCGGCGTCTCGCTCCTGAGACTCGCGGTCGGAGCGAGCATTCCAGCGCGATTAGAAATGCACGGGCCCGCCCAGAAGCTCGGCACCGACGACGAGCCAGCAGCCAGCGCCCATCAGCACCTCATGTGTGCCGCGGAGTCACGCACAAAGCGCGTTAACTCCGCACGGCTGTGCGGCGCGGGCAGGCTCATCTGCAACTGGGGGAACCTGGGCAGCGGTGCGAACTGTGCTGCCCCGCGGTCGTCAAGTTCCTGACAGTCATCCTCTGCTTCTTCGGAAGCAAGAGAATCCAGGATCTCATCCCGCGTCGTGGAGCCGGGCCGTGAAGGGCGAGAAGGCGAATGAATGAGCACGCTTAAAGGTTGGGCATTTGCAGGTTCAAGCAATCGGGCATCGTGCGAGCAGATCGCCCGGAAGCACGCGCACGGCGCATGTGCGATGAGCAGACCGGTGAGGAGGACGATCGTCGATTTCATTCAGTTCTCAGTAAGTCGATCGAGCACGCGTTCTTGGTGCCGCGACAGCTGGCCTTACGCGGCCAATGCAATGCTTCCGAGCTATGATGATGGACCGATCGAGTCTAAACCGATGCGCCGGACGGGTCAACTCTGCTCTCGCGCACGAGCCAGGAGACCAGAAGAGAGACGCGCTCCCGGGCTCGTCAGCGCCGTGGTAAGGGCGGTAGTTCGCCGGCTGGCCGCTCGAGTGGCCCGGGATCGACTTCGCGTCTGGCGAGCCGCGGCCCGTGCTCTCGCTCGGCCAGGATCGCCGCGGCCGCCTGGTGCCGCGTGGCCACTCCGGGCTGGGGAAACAGGCCGCCGCCCAGGATGAGCGCCGAGAACGTCAGCACCGCGATCCGTTCGCGCGGGCCGAGCTTCAGCGAAACGGTCGAATGATGCCGTGCGCCGGTGAAGAGACGCAGATAGGCTCGGACCACCGCAATCCCGTTGAGCGCGGCCGCCAGCACCACGGCGATGCCGACATACGGACTGACCTCCACGGCACTGTCCACCAGCAGTTCGGTCGAGATGAACCCGAGCGTGCCCGGGAAACCCACACACGCCAGGCCGGTCAAGAGAAAGCAGACCGCCAGCGCCGGGGCATGCTGGTAGAGTCCGCGATATTCCGCCAGCGAGAGCCGCCCGAACCGCGCCTCCATGGCGCGAATGGTCAGACCAAAACCTCCCAGCGAGAGGATCACCGAGAACCAGAGGCAGAGCGAGCCTGTCAGCGAGAGCTCGGTGTGCAGCTCCAGCCCCACCAGAACCAGCGAGGCATGGCTCAAGAACAGGTTGGCGAAGAACCGCCGGCTGTCGCGCTGGATCACCGACATGCCGGCCGCGTAGACGGCCGTGACCAGCGAGATCAGGCCAATACTCTGAAGCACCCAGTCCGGAGCGATGGGCAGGACCAGGCGGACCGCCGCGTAGACTCCAGCCAGCGGAGTCACAAACAGCAAGCCGTTGCCCACCGACGTGTGCTCGAACCAGTCGGTGACCCAGCAATGAGCCGGCACCGTGCCGCACCGCACCAGGATGGCGGCCGCCAGCAGGACGACCGCCCAGGTTGGCGCCGGGGAGCCGTGAACGCCCCCGGCAGCGCTCGCGGCCGCGCTCACGCCGGCCCACCCCAGCACCATCAAGACCACGAACAGACCCATGTGCAGCAGGTAAACTCGCACCGGCCGGCCGCGATTCCTGAGCTCGACGTAGGCTGGCACCGTGCATACCGTCAGCAGGCCCACCAGCAGCCAGGAAGCCTTGCAACTGAACATCGCCAGCCGCAACGCCTCGGAAGCGAGCGACCACGAGAAGGAAAACCGGCGCATCTTGGTGCGGGGCGTCGCCAGCGCCGTCATGAAATGCAGGAGCGCCAGGGCAGGCACCAGTGGTGCGCTCAGCTCGTCCAGGCCGAAGAGATCGCTGCCGCCCAGCCGGGTCGCCACGGCATGGTGGATCGCCCCCCCGCGGTCGCCCAGATAGTAGCCCAGCCAGGCCAGGAAGGTGAACGCGAACACGATCCCGGAGAAGCCCAGTCCGTACCGCGCCGCCCGGTACGGCTCGCGGATCCGGCTCACCCAGAGCGCGCCCACCAGCGCCAGTGCGATCGCCAGCTCCAGCCAGGGAAGCTCCAGGAATCTCATGTGAATTCCTCGATTCTGCCGAAGTGCAGCTTCTGCTCCTCGGACTCGCGCGACGCCTGTCCGGTCAAGAAGTCGGTCCAGCGCCGCTCGATGACGTCGAACCAGAGAAACAACCGCACAAACGGACCAGCGATATAATCGCGCAAGAGTGCGTCAAGATAACCCCGCTCGAGCGCCAGGCGGTAGGTCCAGTCGCGAACACGGTGAGTTCGCCCGTCCCACGCGGCCTCCCGCGGCAGGTGTCCGCCGATGGCGTTTTCCATGGAGTGGTAGTCGTGCAGGAGCGTGGGAGCCCGGACGAACTGGAGCGTCCGCAAGCAGGCGTGGCCAAGCAGATGCAAAAGCGCGATGTAGCGGAACCCGAGGCCAATCTCCGTCACGATGATGCCCACCTGTGCCAGCGACGCGAACGACAGCGCCGCCTTGATATCGGTCTGCACGCGGCCATCCAGATACGCGAATCCGGCCGTGACGAGACCCACGACGGTGACCGCCGTGGCGAGCGCCGGTGAACTGTCCAGGAGCGGGCTCACCCGCAAGAGCAGGAACGCCCCCAGGTGCACCGAGAGTGCCCCGTAAAAGATGGCGCTGGAAGGCGTGGGACCTTCCATGGCGCGTGGCAGCCAGCCGGAGAACGGCACCAGGGCCGATTTGCCCGCGGCCGCCAGCAGCACCAGCAAGCCCACCACCAGGGCGTGGTCCATGGCCAGGCTCGGAACGATCTCGGGCCAGAGGCCGGTCCCCAGCAACCGGTCGAAATCGCCCTCGCCGCGCAGGTGGTGCATCGCCACCGCCGCCAGCAGCAGCGCGGCGTCGGAGATGCGGTACACGCTCCAGATCCAGAGACCGTTCCGCGCCGGTGCCTGGCGTTCCTGGAAGAACGCCACCAGCAGCGCCGAGGAAAGCCCCACCAGCTCCCAGCCGGCGAACAGCGTCTCGATGGTCCCCGCCAGCGAGGTCGCCACCATGCCCAGCACAAACAGGGCATAGAGCATGAAGAAGCGATTGTAGCCCGGGTCACGGTGCATGTACCGACTGGCGAATGCGCCGATAGTTCCCGAAAGCGTGAACGACAGGATCGCCATCGGCACCGACAGCCGGTCGAAGATGAACTTGATCGAGAAGCGGTACTGCCCGGGGATGACCACCCAGTCTCCCGGCCCGATCGGCACGTGCCTGATGCCCGTCACCAGCATGAGCAAGAGGACCGCAAGCGCCGCGAGCAGGCCGGTGACCGTACCGGCCTGCAAGATCGCCGTGGTGGAACGCTCCTCCAGCGGCCTTCCCGTGAGCGAGCTGATGCCCAGGACCACCACCAGCAGGGCTGGAATGCCGATGACGGCGGCACCCAGAACGGTCATCAGGAACATCAGCACGGTCATGGCCGACCTCTTCTTCGCGGGTCCATCATCATGAGCCGATCTCGGCAAATTCGAGGTGATCGCGCCAGCCGCGATACCAGTCCACCGATGAGTCGGCGTGGGGCATGGTCCCCGCGTCCGGCTCGTACAGTCGGAACTCGCCCGACTGAAAGACGGAAAGCTGGGCCGCGGACGGGTCGAGCACCGCGACACGCACCCAGCGGTTGCGGCAAAGCCGGCCAATGCCCTCGTTCCGCTCCATGATCCGCAGCATGGCCTCGGCCGTCGTCTCGACGATGAAAAGGATCCGGACGGGCTCGTGAATCTCCACCATCTGCCAGGGCAGACCGGTGCGCAGGTCGCTGGCCGCGCCGTCCATCACGCCCAGCAGGGAGGCCACGTTGTGCGGCAGCTTGGTGCCGCAGCCATAGCCGGTGTTATCCACGTAGGAGAAGTAATACTCGAGGTTGATGCCGGCGCAGACCGGGAAGACCGCCTGCAAGATGCGGGTGAGGACGGAGCTCTCGGCGTCGTCCTGAGTGGGGTCGTAGGAAGCCAGAAACGCCCGGCGGTCCAGAAATAGTCCCCGGGTGCGGTGCCGCCGGCCGACAATGCAGACGGCGTTGGTCGCATGGCCCCACTCCGGCCGGACCTGAGCCAGGTCCTCCGCACGCGCCTCGACGTGCTGCCGGGCGGCCGCGAACGGGAGCGATAGCGGGGCCGAATGGAAGCGCCGGCAGCGCTCGTGCGCGTTGCGGTCGCAAGCGGCCTCGAGCAGTTCCCGGATCGACTCGAACTCGCTCCGGTGCGATTCAGGCAGCAGGTCCAGGTCGTAGAACGAGAGCTCCTCGCTGCTCGTGTTGTGCACGCCACCCACGAAGCAGGTCTCGTCGGGGATGGCCAGCCCCCTTTCCAGGAGCCGCTGCCGCACCCGTGGGTCGTTGAGCATCTGGGCCAGGGCCCGGGCGTTGGGGCCGCCCTGCGCGCCGCCGCAGGCGCCGCAGTCATGGGCTGACTCGTGCGGGTTGTTCAGGCTGCTCGAACCATGGCCGAACACGAAGACCAGGCGTGCGAAAGCCGTCGTCAGGCCCAGCTCGCGCAGCACCTGCTCGACGATCCGCACCATCTCCTCGATGGTGAAGCCAAGGTGGCCGCCTTCCGGTCCGGGCGCGCCGCCGGTGCGCTCGAGCTCCAGTCGCGTCAAAGGGGTGTCAGCCATGAACCGGCCCAGGCTGCTGCGCAGCCGCGCTGTGAACCGCGGGAAAAGCGTGCGCGCCACCAGCGGAATCGAGGCGAGCACCCCCAGCGCGGCCGCGATCAGGGCTCCCGATGTCAGCGACCGACTGCCGAGATCGAACCGGTACGACGCCATGCCCATCACGCGCCGCGCCTTCCGGCGGAATCGGTCGGCTTGCTCGTCGCCGCCGATGACCCGCTCCGCCACCCAGTGCCCCGGTTGGATCCCACCCGGACAAAGCGGCCTGAAGTGGGCATCGGCGGCTCCGCGATAGTACATCGCCACCGAGAAGAATCCGGCCGTGCCGAACGTCTCCGCGTCCGCTGCCAGCTCCTCGATATGCCGGCGGATCGACTCCTCGCGCTCGTCAATGCAGAAGACTGCCTGGAACCGCGGCTGCGCCGGTGTGGGCGCCGCCCGGCGCGCGTGCACCGTCACCGCGTCGGCAATCTGGGAGTAGAACCGCCGCTCGTAGGCGAGATGAAAGACCCTGCGCCGCTCCAGCGCACTGAACGCGTCGATCTCCTCGAGCATGGTCGTCCACTGCCTCTTGCCCAGCCGGTAGAGCACATCGGGAGAGAGCCCGAAGATCTGGGCGAGCTGGAAGACCGGGAAGGCGCGCTGCTCGACGCTCAGCGGCCAGGCGGGCTCGATGAGCCCGCGGGCCAGCCGCCAGAACTCCTTGACCGGGGTCTTGATCCCCAGCGCGCTGCGCACCGTGTGGGCCACGGCGAAGCGGTCCAGCAGCAGCCGGACCGCCAGAAACTCGATCAGGCTTCCCGCAGACACGGGATGAGCCACGCGCTCGCCACGGGCCTCGATCTGGCTGACCATCCCGGCCCAGCCCCTGAGAACAAGCAACGTGGCCGTCAGGTAGGCGTCCCACTCGGATCTGGCGACGCCCAGCTCGCTGAGCGATTCCAGGACGCACTCCAGCGGCCGCATGCCTTCATCCTGGATCCGGTCCAGCTCCCTGGCGAGCCCGCGCAGCCAGAGATCCGGAGGACCCCAGCGCTGGCGGTAGAGGGCACAGAAGGAGTGGTAGAACCCCTGTTCGCGGTGAGGCAATGGCCAGCGGGCGAAGCCCTGGTCGAGAAACGCGGCGATGAGCGGAATCAGGTGATCATTGACAAGCAGGTCCGTGTCGACACCGGTCGCCTCCCGCAGCACATCGCGATGGCGAATGGCCAGTGGGGCCGTGGCCGTGAACGAGGTGAGGTCGCGGACGCCGTCGCAGCACACACGCCACAGCGCCTGGAGCGTCAGGCTCTCCCAGTCGTCGTCGCTCCAGTACTCCATCCGGGACGCGCCGAAGCGGGCCAGCAACTCCGCCAGGCTGGCGGAGACCTGCCCGGGCCCCTCGGTGCCGGACGCCTTGCCGGGATGGTGGTCACCGAACCCGCGGAGGTCGCGGATCACCCAGCGACGGGTCTCGGCGATCAACCGCGCGCGGTGGGCGGCCGACACTTCCTGGCGGATCCGCCGCAACGCGTTGGCCTCGGCCACATACCAGACCAGCTCCTCCGTCGGCCCGGTACGCAACGGGTTCTGAAGCATGGCCAGCCGGAGGTCGAGGCGGGTGCCAAAGCAGGGAATGTGCTCGTGGGCCGCGTTTCCCAGGTCCTGCTCGAGCACCTCACGGAGTTCGGCGAAGCGAATCCGCCCCCGCGCCAGCTCCTGGCGGTAGCGGTCCTCGCTCAGGAAAGGCTGGCAGCCGAAGAGATGCGCCCCCTTCAGCACCGCCTCGCGGAACGGTAGGTCCTCGAAGGCGTGCAGCGTGTTGTGGTGAATGAAGACCGTGATCGGACCCTGCGCGGGCAGCAGGTGGCCCGCATGCTCGATGAGCGACTCGAGCGAATGCAAATCGGCCTCGCGGTCGGCCGCCGGTGGTGCGTCGTTGCGGACGGTGGAAGTATGCATCGGCTTCAGGGGACCCCGGCACAAAAGAGAACCGCAATGTTCACTTGCCTGGGGAACAGGTCAGGCGGTCGAATTCGACAAGACAACATAAATGGATTTACGTAATGCGTGAGGCCGCTCATGCCGCCAGTGCGGCACCGCGGCGGGCCTCGGCTCAATTCCCATGAAAGAGGGATAAGCTGAACGTCGGCAGAGGCTTGTTACTAAGGAGGTTCGCAGTAGTGCTTGGACAGGCATTTAGCAGGTTGACGCGATCCTGGATGGCCGGAAGGCCCCTCTTTGTGGGATACGATTCCGATCGTGTCAATTCTTCTATCTGATGAACTTGGAATGGCACGATTGGAATCGTACCCCACGAGGAGAGCGGCCAGGCTTGGCCCTCAGCCCCGGGCAAGCGAACGGCAATCCTGTCCAGAGACTTCTGCGGAACTGCTTGGTTCCCACACTCCGCGCGGGAACAGGTCTCTCACAAATCTCTTGCCCCCTTCGAGTGAACGCTCTCTCAACGATACGGGGCCCAGGTGTCGACCGCGCCGGTGAGGGCGTGCCGTCGTTCCTCGCCCTGTGGAAGCAGCAGTCGCTTCCGGGTTGGCATTGCAATGACCGACGTGATCACCGCAGCCCCAAAATTCAGGCATGCCCTGATGAGTTGCGATGCCATGCTGGAATCGATCATAATGGCGGCACCCTCGCCGGGCAAGGGAATCTCCACCGCGCCTCGATGAGCCGCCAGCAACAAGATCGCGGTGACAGGCAGGCACCATGGCGCAGCTTGCCCCCTCGTCTGGCTGGCATTCAGTGGGAATCAGGCTCTGCGGTGTTGATCTGAGCCCACGCGGCGACCCTGCGGCCGTACTCGTCCACGCCGACCAGCTTGACGACCAGCGGCCCGGTTCCCGCATGAACACCCTCGAGGCGGATGGGACGCGACCTCAGCGTGGCCCCTTCCTCGAGGGCTGAAGTGCCGAAGCTGGCGGCGATACCCAGGATGTCGAGCTGTCCGTGGCACAGCCCTGATCCGTGCGCGACGGCCGGCGGGACCAGCGGCTCCCAGGCCAGGGCGGTGAGCCGAACGGACTCGTGATTCGACTCGCGCACCGTGGCCCGTAAGCGGAGCTCACCGTCGGCCGCAGCCGCGGCACTTGCGGACAGCTCGAGCCGCGCCATGCCGGACGGCAATGGCACCGCGGTCACCTGAAGCTCCGCCCCGGCCGGACCGGAGACCGTGATCTCCAGGGCGCCTGAAGCGATGGCACGGACCACCACAAAGTGACTCGTCGTGCCCGCCGCCGACCAGCAATCAGCACGTCCCGCCGGCTCCACGTAGCTGACTCTGGGCCCCGCCAGCTGCCAGTCGTCCAGCACGTTCCGCACATCAACCGATCGATATGGCTCCGCGGAGGCTCGACTCGCCGCGGGGTCAAGCCCGCTCATGAACAGGGCCACCGACCACCGGCGGTAGAGCTCGGCGAACGTGCTTCCAGTGGCTTCCTCCAGGTTCGCGATCCCCCGCAGCCGGGAATGCACCAGCGCCGGCAGCAGCTCCGGTCCGTACTGGTCCACGCACCATCGCAGGAACAGGTACGTACTACCCCGGTTGCCGTGGCTGCGAAACAGATTGGCGGCGAAGTAATCGTCGACCACCAGCCGGTAACGTTCGGGCTGCGACAGGAACGCACTCACCCGGTAATCAATATTGGTTCGCGAAAAGGCCTGCTGATCTTCGGCCAGATGAGCCAGCGCCTCGTCAAGCCAGCCCTCTTCCTCGAGGATCACCGGCCGGGCGCCCGTCCGCTCCGCGTCTTGCACCTTTCCCGTGAAGACAACGGCATGCATGTATTCGTGGGCCAGGACCGTGCGCAGATGTGGGCCCGGCCTGAGACCGGTGCTCAGATACATCATGTCGCAGCGGTTGCCGAAGGGTGCAGGGTATGCCGGATCCAGATCCGAGACCCTCACGAATCCATCGACCGCGTTGCGGCCGTCCGCCAGCCGGCTCAGCCAGCTCGAGAGCAGCACCGTGAACCGGCCGTCGCCGTCGACGTCGCGGGCCAGCCCGACGGTTTTCGCCGCGACCGGGAAGATCCGGTCGTCAAACGTCGCCACCACGTCCTTGAGCAGTTCGGAATCGACCTGCTTCACGTCTTCGGCCGCCACGTACACCTGCACGCGCTGCCCCACGGCCCGCAGCACGCCGCGCACGGTCAGATAATTGCTGGCGCTGGCGACGTCGCCGTCACGCACCATGAGTGAAAAGTCGCGGCTGGAAGCAGGCCATCCCGCAGGAGGACGCGGCACCGGCCCGGCATGGAATGGCCGTAGTCTGGGCCGGCGCGTGGGCGGCGCTTGCGGTTTCTCCGTCGCCCCCGCGCTGGCCGTCGGCGTCGCGTTTAGCGAAACCGCATAAGGTCCTGGCGCGGTTGCCAGCGACGAGACGATCACCAGCACCTCCGAACCGGACCGGGCGACCGGCACCCGGAACCTCGCCTGTCCGCTGCGGACCGCGACAGGAACTGCGACTCCGGGCTTCCAGTACGGATCGACCGGGGCCTCGGCCCTGCGCCCTTCGGTCCCCGCACGAACTCCCACGAGCACGACCACGGGAAGTGCAAGCAGGAATCCCAGGCTCAGGCCGCGGAGTCGAGCGTGAACCGTACGCGACATCCAGAAAGCCACCTTGCAGGATGATGCGTCCGGCCGGTCAAGCCGCCAGCGGCCACTCGGAACAGGCCGGAACAGCCTTTCGATCGGTCCTTCGCATTCTCGGGCTTGAATCGATCGGGCCGAGATTTCCGGCCTCAGCGATCACCCGAAAACTTGAAGTTTTCTGCCGGTTGGTTTCCGGTCCCTCCCCGCCACGCCCGCGCCCAGCCGGTGAGCAGGATCAGATTCGCCAGCCATTGGATTGTGCTCAACCAGAGATACACACGATGCAGCCGGTAAAAACCCGACAACCCGCCACCGTCCAGCATCTGGTCGAGTACCCGGTGCAAGAGCACCAGGCAAAGCAGGCAGACGGTCGTGGCCGCGAGCGCGGCACCGGACCACCGCCTTCGGGCGGATCTCACGCTCGGGCGTTCCGGCTCCATCCGGAACAGGGTCCAGGCCAGAACGATCGTCACAAAACCGGCTGCGTTCAACACATCCGTCACGCGCCGGGTGACCAGGCCCGTTTCCAGCGGGCTTCCTAGCTGGTCATGAAGGACCGGAATCACCACCGCCGCGTAGAACGTGAATCCCCCCAGCCAGAAGACCATCGACCAGAGCGCCAGGAGCCGCAGCACGGACAGGCGATCGGGCATGCGGGCCTCGAAAATGGGAAATGACAGACTCCAGGAACCGCGACTTCATCGTATTCGGCAATGAATCCTCGATCCAGCAGGCGCAAGTTCCGATACTCTGAAGGTGTCTCGAGACCCCCGGACTGGGACGGTCGAGGTCGATTCTCCATGCTCTCACGCACCTCACTGGGCCGACGCCTGAAACTGTTCGTGCTTGCTCTGGCGGTGGCTCCGCTGGCGGCCGGCTGCTCGTCGTACCGCTACCGTCCCGATCGATCTTACGTGGTGCAGCGCCCGGCTTATGACAACGACGGCACCAAGGCGATCTACCTGGGCGGCTATGCCGGCGCGAACTATGATTATGGCCCCCGCGCAGCCCGATAGTCCGATTGCAGTCCACCCCCCTCATGGACTGGCTCGATTCCGAACGCACACGAACCTGCTGAACGGCCAAATCTTTCTGCTTTCCCGGGACATCGACGCCAAAGGTTGATCCACCGACTGGATTGCTTTGCCGCAGCCTCTAGAATCCATTGGCGCCGATTCGAGTTCGCCGCCTCCTCGGGGCATCGGTATGGACTGGGTTGCCACAATCCGCAGAAGATCCCTCATCACGATGTCTCCACGACCTTGAAACGGGCGGAATCATGAGCCACGGAGACCTGCGAGTTGGTATCGTGGGCGCCGGTCGGATCACGCGGACAAGGCACTTGCCCGGTCTGCGGCGAATCCCCGGAGTGAAGGTGGACGCCGTATGCAACCGTCACCGCGAATCCGCCGCGCGCGTGGCGCGCGATTTCGACATTCCGCGCATCTTCGCCAACTGGGAAGAGCTGGTTGCCAACCCGGACATCGACGCCGTGCTCATCGGTGCCTGGCCCTACCTGCACTGCCCCGTCACCCTCGCCGCGCTCGATGCGGGCAAGCACGTGCTGACTCAAGCGCGCATGGCGATGAACGCGCGCGAGGCGCAGCGCATGCTCGACAAGTCGCTGGAACATCCCGACCTCACCGCAATGATCGTCCCCAGCCCGTACGGCCTGGCTGGTGAGGCCTACGTGCGATCACTGATCGCGGATGGGTTCCTGGGGGATCTTCGGGAGGTCCATGTCCAGAGCTTCAGCAGCGACCTGGCCGAGCCGGAGTCCACCATGGGCTGGCGGCAGATGACGCGCTATTCCGGGTTCAATACACTCAACCTGGGAATCCTTTATGAGGCTCTGCTGCGCTGGCTGCCGCCGGCCAATCGGGTGCTTGCCTACGCATCCAAGCTCATCCCCCAGCGCCGTGATCCGGAGCTGAGCCGCTACATGCGCGTGGGCACACCGGACAGCCTTCAGGTCTTGACCACGCAGGAGGACGGCTCGGCGGGTGTTTATCGATTGAGCGCAGTGGTCTGGCATGAGACGGCGATGGCAGTTGCCCTGTACGGCAGCGAGGGCACGTTGATCTACGACTTCTTGAGTGACGAGCTCCGCGCCGGCCGCCGTACGGACAAGGCCATGGCCGTTCTGCCCATTCCCCGGGACCTTCGGGGAGGCTGGCGGGTTGAGGAGGACTTCGTCGCCGCGATGCGTGGCCTGCGTCCCGTGACGCACACACCCTTCGCCACGGGAGTGACGTACATGCAATTCACGGAAGCGGTCGCCCGCAGCTCCCGCCACCAGGTCCCGGTATCCCTGCCGCTGAAGGAGTTTTCGAACCCCAGCCTCTAGTCCAGCCGCGTCTGAACATCAACACACCGAACGCTTTCCGTCCGGGCTTGCAAGCTCAGCCCGGAATGCGTACGATCATCCTAGATCGGTTGAACACCATCGAATCTCTTGGGGATTGGTGTAACGGTAGCACGACTGACTCTGGATCAGTTAGTCTAGGTTCGAATCCTAGATCCCCAGCTTGTCAATTCCCACCAGTCAACAAGCTGTGCAAACCGGCCCGCCGACGTCGCGACACCTTCGTGCCGGCGTCGCGATGGCACTTTCACAATACTTTCAGTCGCCCCGGCAACCCGACCTGGTCGTTCGGCACCCGGAAAGGAACGCGTTGCACCGGGCTGTCCGCGGCCGAATTGCGCGTGGCTCCGGGTGAGCAGCCTACTTGTCCTGTCCTGCTCGGACCTGCTTCGCTGCGCCCTGCGATGGGCGCGTGTCGCGGATCATCTCGGTGCTCAGGACCAGGCGCCGCCCGACCGCCGCGGCGTAGCGCCAGAGCGTGTCCAGCGTCGGGTTCTTGTTGTGACCGTTTTCCAGGCGAGAGAGGGCAGGCTGGTCAATGCCACAACGCCGGGACACCTCGGCCAGGGTGAGCCCCGCCGCCTCTCGAGCCCGCTTCATCTCCTCAACGAACGGACGCAGTTCGCGATACTCGACATGGAGGTCGAAGCTCGCCGACTCGCCGCTCGCAATCATCTCCTCGGGGGAGGGGTGCCATTCTCGGAACTTTTCTCGGATGGCCTGGTGTCGTGCCCGGTCCTCGGCGGTCCACTCGACCTTGGGCCGACCCGCGGCTCCTTTGTCCTTGTGAGCGCTCATCGTTTCTTTGTCCGCTTTCTGGGAGCAGGCGGGGAGACCTCGTACGCTGTGATGGGGTAAACTGTCAACGGATTCTCGGAGACGCACTCGAAAACCACCGTGAGGTACTTGCCGCGGGCCGTCCAACCAAACGCCTCAGGCTGTCCACTGCTCCGGCTCCTGGTTGCGGTCTCGTAACTCCCCGCCAGCACCTCTTCGACTTCTTCCCTGGTAACGCCATGGCCTTCGACGCAGATGTGCCAGTAGTTGCCGTCCGGGTCGTCTTCCAGGTCCCAGATGAAAGCCAGGCGACCCATGGCAATCTGTCTCCCTCCTTGTAATAGGATACAAGTCAGGTGTGGAACGATCAAGAACGACTTCGGTGTCGGTCAAGCAGGCGAGCTTGGCGATCTGGCAACACACGGACAACAGTACTGCCCGTGCGACCGCAATACGACGACAAGATGAACGGGGCCACCAGCGTTGGCAGTAGTCTCCGATCCTTGACTTTCCCACGTCAAGCCAGTGTCACCCCATTACGACGTAGCAGCAGGGGATCCAGGTTCGAATCCTGGATCCCCGCTTGTCGATTCCCGCCACTCAACAAGCTGTGCAAACCGGCCCGCCGACGTCGCGACACCTTCGTGCCGGCGTCGCGATGGCACTTTCACAATGCTTTCAGTCGCCCCGGCAACCCGACCTGGTCGTTCGGCACTCGGAAGAGGAGCCGTTGCCCCGGGCTTTCCGCGGCCGAATTGCGCGTGGCTCCGGGTGTGCAGCCTACTTCTCCTGTCCTGCTCGGACCTGCTTCGCTGTGCCCTGCGATGAGCGCGTGTCGCGGATCATCTCGGTGCTCAGGACCAGCCGCCGCCCGACCGCCGCGGCGTAGCGCCAGAGCGTGTCCAGCGTCGGGTTCTTGTTGTGCCTGTCTTCCAGGCGAGTGAGGGCCGGCTGGTCGACCCCATCTGACCGCGTGGCAATTGGGTGTCAGGGGCGTTTCCATGCGGACGACATTCCTGACACCGGACGTCGCGGTTACGATGGATTGAAGGAGGGCTTGCCATGAACGTCATCGAAGAGACGATCGACGCCACGCTGGACTCGAACGGTGAACTGCGACTCTCACACCAGCCGCGGCTGCCGCCCGGCCCCGTACGGGTCACGATCCGTATCGCCGCGTCGGTTGCGCCACAACGCGGCCTGGCGGACGTGATCCGGGAGATCGCGGCCCAACAGCGCTCGCACGGCTTCCCCGGCCGGTCGTCCGAAGACTTGAGATCCGAAGATGATGCGCGGCAAGCCGAGGACGCCGAGCGGGATCGGGAGCTGGACGCCGCCCGCCGCGGGTCCTCGTCGGGGGGACCATGAGTGCTGTACTATCTGGACACCGTGATCGTCATCTACGCGGTCGAGGGCAACCCGGCCGACCAGCAACGTGCGTTCAATCACCTGGCCGCGCTTGAGCAGGCAGGCCATCGCTTCGCGATCAATGACTTGACCCTCACGGAATGTCTGGTCCCCGTCCTTGGCCCGGGCGGCGGCCATCGGCTGTCGGACTTTCTCCGGTTCTTCAGCGGGCCGAATCTGCGGACGCTGAGCCTGACTGCCGCGACGTACGCCCGGGCCAGCGCGATCCGGGGGGGCCACGCATACCCGGCGATTCCGCCCGCTCACCCGAAGCGATACGGGCTGGCCGACGCCCTGCATCTCGCTACAGCAATCGAGTTTGGGTGTGACGTGTTTCTGACCAACGACAACCAGCCGGCGGATATCCCGGACATCACTATCGGAAGACTGCCATGATCGTGGCCGAGGCCAGCACTTCTTCGACTTCTTCCCGGGCAACGCCATGGCCTTCGACGCAGATGTGCCAGTAGTTCGCCTCCGGTAGCGGTGGGACCCGACGCGGTTCGCCGGGTTTGCGTCCTATGGTTTTTCCGGGCTGGCGGGCTTCTGGTCGAGCGTCATGTACTTGTCGACGCCCTCCGTGATCACGATCGACCGGTCGGCGGGCAGATCCGTGAAGGTCTGCGTGGTGTGGCTGGCCGGCCAGGTGACCACCAGCTTGCTCACCGTCTTGCCATCGCCAAGACCGAAGTGCTGGGTGAACGGGTTGCCGCCGAAGCTGCCGTTGTTGCCGACGACCCGGACGATGGAGGCCGAACCACCGTCCGGCTTGTTCACCTGGGCCTCGATCCGGGCACCGAGCGCCGAGCGGTTGGATGTAACGCCCACCAGCTTCACCTTCAGCCAGTGCTTCCCGTGCCCGGGGTTCTGGAAGAGGGCATTGTAGCCCGCGTCGCTGGGATAGCCGCCGCCCAGCTCCACGAAGAGGTCGAGGTCGCCGTCGCCGTCGTAGTCGGCCCAGGAGATGCCGTGGCCCTTTTGAAGGTGGCCGGTGCGCGAGGAGTCGGTCACGTCCTCGAAGCTGCGGCCCGCGACGTTCTTCAGCAGAACGTTTGGAACCAGGCCATCGAACGACATCCAGCCGGTGCCGAAGTAGATGTCGAGGAACCCGTCGTTGTCCAGGTCGCCGAAGTTCACGCCCATCGCGGAGATGGGATGCACCAGGCCGACCTCCTCGCTGACGTCCTGGAACCGTTTCCCTTCCAGGTTGCGGAAGAGGTGGGGATGGCTCTGATGCGCGGGTTTCAGGCCCATGTAATCGGCCACGGTCTCGGCCAGCGTGCAGTCGTAATCGTTGATGAACATGTCGAGCCAGCCGTCGTTGTCGTAATCCCAGAACCAGCAGGCGAATGGCTTGCCGACCCGGTTCTGGGCGAACCCGGTCTCTGTGGCCGCGTCACGAAATCGGCCGTTTTGCTCGTTGTGGAAGAGCCGGCATGAGCCGTCCAGATTTGTGACCAGCAGGTCGAGCCAGCCGTCGCGATCATAATCGCCCCAGGCGCAACCCTTGGACCAGTGATCGTTGATCAGCCCGGCCTTCATGGCGACGTTCTCAAATCGGCCGTCGCCCAGGTTGTGGTAGAGCCGGGCGTGGCCGTGGGGGTCCGGAGTCTTGCCGGTGTACTCGCCGCAAACATAGAGATCGACCTTGCCGTCATTGTCGTAATCGCCCCATGCGGCGGATTCGGTGGAGATCGGCTCGGCCATGCCGGCGGCGATCGTCACGTCCTCGAAGACTCCGCCTCCCTTGTTCCGCAAGAGCGACGGCCGAGCGGATTTCTCCCAGGCCCCGCGCATCATGAAGATATCAATGTTGCCGTCGTTGTCGAAGTCGGCATGGGCGACATTGAGCACGAACATCTGATCGCCCAGGTTCGCCCACGACGAGCGGTCCTCAAATCCGCCGTGGCCGTTGTTCATGAAGAGCGATGCGCCTTCCTCGGTATCGATCGACGTGACCAGAAGGTCTGGCCAGCCGTCGTTGTTGAAGTCGTCGAAGATGCTACCGCCCGCCTGGCGCGGGCCGCGTACGGTCAACCCGGCCGCCGTGGCGACGTTCTCGAACCGGCCGACGTCGATCCTGGATCGGAATCGATCGAGCGGAATGAGGTACGAAGCGGGAACCTGCCGGGGGTACTCGCCAAGCGTCATGTAAGCGAGATTCAAGAGCCAGCGCGCTCTCAGGTCGCCCGGAGCGTCCTCGAGATACGCCGTGAACTGCTTGACCGCCTCACGCGAACCGGCTTGCTGGCGGTGCACGGCGCCCGGCTCAAGCGGGAAGATACAGCTCGAAGGCCCCACGCATTCCAGGCAGTTCTCGATCTCACCCTGCCGCAGTGCCACCAGTCCCAGCAGCGCGTGGAAGACGCGCGGAGTTTCCGACGGCATACCACGGGTCTGGCTCAGCGCCAGCGCCTGCTGGAGCCAGGAGCTGGCCTCGGCGAACTTGCCCTCGAACATGCAGGCAAAGGCCAGTTCGCGCTGCATTCGCATGGCGGTTAACGCCTCGTTGAACGTGGGCGACGGACTGACGCGCAGCCGGTCATACTGCACCCGGAGATCGGCCAGTGCGCGCCGGCCACGTCCGCGCACCGCCTCGCGCACCTCGGCCAGGGAGCTCGTATCCCGCACCTTGCCGGTGTATGTCAGCATCACCCCGAAGATCTCGTAATCAAACGGAACACCGGTGAGAGACACGCGCGACGACGTCCCCGGGGCGTTCGGATCGGGGAGCGTTTCGGCCTGCGAGTCTTCCCCGGACGACGCCCCGGCTTGCTGAGAACCCGTGGCCGCAAGCTTTCTCAGCCAGCCAGAGCCGGCAAGCAGGGACACGGCCGAGACGGCAATCACCACGCAAAAGAGTGCAAGCAGCAGCACTCGCAGGGCGAATTTCATGGAAGCCTTTCTAGACCAATAGAAATGCCAAAAAACGCATTATGATCGTCAATTTTGGCTATATTGTGCGCGACCGGGGAGATGTACGCGCAAAGAATCGCTGGGAGAGATTTCCCCGAAGGAATTAGCGATAACCTTCTCGTCCCCGGATGCAGTATCTTGAGAATATTGTTGCAAAATCGAACAAGGCGCCGAGCGATGGCTTGCCCGTCTCTCATGCAGTTGTGCACTGATACATCCGTTCACATCATGCATTTTAGCTTGCCCCGTTGCATGTGCTCAGGTGCCGCCGGGGACTCACCGACCGCAATTCATCAATGGGATTGGCAGCAGTTTGGGAGACCGTTTCTCCGACATTACTAGCGTGGAGTCGCTGGCCGCAGCACGCGTGCCAGGCGCTGTAGAAACCGGACCTGGGTACCCTTGTCGCCTTGCCTGGCGGATCCCAGTCGCCATCGGGACAGTTCGGTGACGAAAGGACGCGAGAATGGACGATCTCGTGCACTGGTCGATCATGCTGGGTGTGACGCCGCTGGCTCTTGACCTTGCCGGCAGGCTGGTGATTGGCATCGCGGATCTCGTATTCTGGCGGAAGTGGCAGGTGCCGGACGAGGCCTTGACCGCCGACGCATCGTGAAGGGCGTGCCAGGAGGCCTTCCTGGACGCTCTGCCTTTCAGGCCGATTGCTGATCGAGTCGCCTCTGTCTCGAGCCTGGTGGCGATCGCAGCCGACCAGGCCGCTCGCTCCCACAAAAGGCGATCGGTCAGGGACCGGAAAATGCACCTGGATCGACAGAGAGCCCGCGAAGAGGATTCATCATTCGATCAACTCGTGAATCAATGCATCCTGGGAAACCTCTCATGAATTATACAGACGCCTGCACGGCCGGCATGATCGTACGCGAGCGTGAGCCGGCCAACCTGGAAACTCCCGTCGATCGGCTCAGCTCGTTCCTCACTCCCACCGAGCTGTTCTACGTACGCTCCCACTTCTCGACGCCTGCGCCGCAGCGCGAAGGGTATCGCCTGCGGGTGGACGGGGCGGTCAGACGTCCGCTGGAGCTGTCGTTTGACGACCTCCGCGGCATGCCGGCGGAGTCGAGGACGGTGCTGCTCGAGTGTGCGGGAAACAGCCGGGTGTTCCTGGTACCGCAGGCCGAAGGGGTCCAGTGGGAGCTGGGGGCCGTCGGCAACGCGGAGTGGACGGGAGTGCCCCTGGCGGCGCTGCTGGAGCGGGCCAGCCTCGAGGATGAGGCTTGCGAAATTGTGCTCGAAGGCGCGGATCGAGGCACGCCAAGGCAAACGCCCAGGCCCGCCGGTGAAATTACCTATGCACGTAGCTTGCCGCGGGCCAAGGCCACGAGTTCCGAGACGCTGATCGCCTACCGGATGAACGGGCGCGACCTCTCTCCCGAACACGGCTACCCGGTTCGGGCAATTGTCCCGGGGCACTACGCCATGGCTTCCGTGAAGTGGTTGACCCGCATCCACGCGGTCCGAGAACCGTTCTGCGGATACTGGCAGACGTCGGACTACGCGTACTGGGACGAAGTGGACGGATATCCGGTCCGGCGGCCACTCGGGGCCATGCCGGTGAAATCGGAGATTTTCCGTCCTGGGATGTATGCCACGCTCGCGTGCGGAACGCAGTGCGTGATCGCCGGCGCGGCGTGGGCGGGCGAGTTCGAGGTCACCGAGGTGTCTGTCAGTACCAATGAGGGCCGGTCGTGGGCGCCGGCCCGGTTCATCGACCCCGCGCGGCTGCACTCCTGGCGGCGATGGACGTTCGATTGGTGGACGCCGGACGAACCGGGCCGATACACGATCCGCTCGCGGGCGCAGGACAACGGTGGCATGATGCAGCCTGATCGCCACAATCCGCGCCATGGCAGCTATGTCGTCCATCACACGCTGCCGATCGAGGTCTTCATCACCGGCCACGCGACATCAACAGAGGAACACGTCCAGGAGGGCGTCGCGGTGGAATGAGCCGTTGAACTCCAGGGGAAACAGCACCATGTCGGAGGTTTCGCGGAGATTGTTCATGGGCGCGGCCGCGGCCGCGGCAAATCTGGCCGGGCCGCGGGCAGAGGCCGGCGAGGAGTTCTCGTTCAAGAACAACCTGCCCGATCCTCTGCTGGCCGGCGACGAGCTGCCCACGTTCAAGTTCGAGCTGGAAAAGTCGCAGGGGAAGGTCATCGGCGGCAGCTCGGGCAAGGAGGCCACGGTCAAGCAACTGCCAATCTCCAAGGGGATCGCCGGCGTATCGATGCGGCTGGAGCCCGGCGCGATGCGCGAGCTGCACTGGCACGCCACGGCCGCGGAGTGGGCGTTCGTGGTCGAGGGCCGCGTCCGCACCACCGTGATCGACCCGCAAGGCCGCTCCGAGACCAACGACTTCGATCCCGGCGACATCTGGTATTTTCCGCGCGGTCACGGCCACATGCTCGAGTGCCTGGGCAACACGCCGGCTCACTTCATTCTCATCTTCGACAACGGCCACTTCTCCGAGTTCGGTACCTTCAGCATCACCGACTGGCT
This sequence comes from uncultured Planctomycetaceae bacterium, assembly GCA_963833985.1. Taxonomy (GTDB): domain Bacteria; phylum Planctomycetota; class Planctomycetia; order Isosphaerales; family Isosphaeraceae; genus Aquisphaera. The sequence goes on along the minus strand of CAWIAD010000001.1, from coordinate 163,526 downwards.
CGGTCACACGCCAAAACATCTGCTGGCCAAGAATCTCGGCGTGCCCGAGTCGGACTTCCAGGGCTTCCCCACGGGCGAGGTCTATTTCGCACGGGGGCCCGTCCCACCCGAGACGATCCCCCCGAACCACCAGGGCCCCATGCGTTCGCCGCCCCATTCGCATCGCTACCGCATGCTGGCCCAGGAACCGCACTCCATTCACAAGGGCGGCAGGGAATGGCGCGTGGGCGCGGATCGGTTCCCGATCTCAGAAACCATCACGGGCGTGATCCTCGATCTGGAACCCGGCGGCCTGCGCGAGCTGCACTGGCACCCCACCTCCGGTGAGTGGCAATACGTGATCGAGGGCGACGTGAGCGTCACGCTCTTCGGCTCACACGGCCGCTATCGCATCGAAACGCTGCACCAGGGTGACGTGGGCTACATCCCCCAGGGTTACGGCCACTCCATCGAGAACCTCGGCGCCAGGCGCTGTCGCGTGCTCATCGGCTTCAACACGGGTCATTATGAAGCGATCGACCTGTCGATGTGGATCGCGGCCAATCCCCGCGACGTGCTCGCGACCAATTTCGGCAAGCCCACATCGCTGATCGAGAAACTCCCCCGCCACCGCGTCTTCATTGCCCCGACAGAAACTCCGCGCCACGGCGACAGCGAGCTGGATTGAACTCAGGGCGTGCGCCAGACGAGAAACGCTGGTTGAACGTCGTACGGCAACCCTTGGCGCGTTGTGGTCGTGCTGCGCGTCCATGATGGCATGAACATACGGCTGATCGATTGAGAATGAATGTTAGCAGCGGTCAGGAACTGAGCCATTATCGAAGAGCCAGTTGAGCCGGTCCGCGATCGGTCGATCTCGGCACTGGACCTCCTCGATTCCACGCCACTGCATCGCCTCGCACCTGCGAGGCGCCGTAGGTAAACAGGCATGTGTCGACCGCCGGATTCTGGACAAGCGGCGTCAAGGCGTCGGCGCAAAGTGGCGGCGAGAGGTACCACCTTCCCGCCGCCTGACCGCTCGGGAGCTACTAAAGCAGGTTCGCAATCGTTCTTTGAGAAGCATTCAGCAGGTTGATGCGATCCTGGATGACTATGAGGCCGCTCTTTGTGGGCCACGATACCCGATCGTGTTACCTGTCGATCTCCTCGTGGGGTACGATTCCGGTCGTGTCACTTCTTCGATCTGATGGACCTGGAATGGCACGATTGGAATCGTACCCCACGAGGAGAGCGGCCAGGCAGAACCCTCAGCCTCCGGGCAAGCGAACTGCAATCCTGCCCAAAACCTGCTGCGGATCTGCTGAAGCCTTCCCGTGGGCCCATTCGAGTGTCCCCGCGTGCTGGCGCCAGGTCAACCAGTCGGTTTTCGCCGTTGGCACCCTTGCTGCCGCCGGTGCCTGCTGAAAGATTGCGAACGCTGGTTCTTGCCTCCTTGGCCCCAAGCTCGCTATGGGATCTTTGGTAGGGTGCGTCCAGCGCAGCGACGACGCACAAGTGCTAAAGCCAGGGCCACGTATCGGTGCGTCGTCGCTGCGCTGGACACACCTTACGCAGATGATGATCGCATGCGTGAGCATTTGTATGGTACGTCAAGCGCAGCGACGACGCACCACTGGTAAAGTCAGGGCCGCGCATCGGTGCGTCGTGGCTGCGCCCGACACACTCTGCACGACTGCCTCCGTCCGGGGCCTTGTGGACATGGCGGCGTCCGCTTACGCCTGGAGCCCGCGGCGCATGGCCAGGTGCGACAGCACTTGGTTTTCACGGGCGCAGCCTCCAACCTCGGGCGTCCGCCCCACCAGTACCCTGCCGCGCACCCGGCACGCCATCGCATGCCCTACAGTCACTCAGTCCGGGGCGTTCGAGACATCGCGGCCTGACGCGATGGCAGGGCTGCACGTTGCCTTCCGAGCTCGGGCCTCGTCCGGGTTCGTGGGACGACCGAATCGTGCCTGCCCCTTGCCAGATCTCGAGGCCTCAAGCATCCAAGGAGAGTGGCTGGCGATCGGTTTGTGGTAATCTCTTGCTTTCCCGATCAATTGCGAGCGGAATCGGCTCCTTTCTTCAGAGGCGGCCGCACACCGCGCTTCCGGAGACTGACTGATGGACGCCAGGGCCATCACGCATCCGACTGATCAGTCCTTGCAGTCGTACCAGCTGGGCAAGCTCGATGTCGCTGCGGCCGAGATCCTCAGCGAGCATCTGGTGCGATGTCAGGATTGTCGGAAACGTGCTGCCGAGCTCACGGATGACCGTTTTCTCGATCCTGTGCGAAATGCCCGGGCTGCGGACAGTTCCTGGCTCGGTCAGTCCACGCCGGGCAGCTTCCTCAGCGAGAAGGTCAACGTCCCTGCGCGTCCTCTGGAAGGCACGCTGCCGCCGGGCCTGGCCAACCATGCCGACTATGAGATACTCCGCGAGCTGGGTCGCGGGGGCATGGGAGTCGTCTACCTGGCCCAGAACCGGCTCATGGGGCGGAATGAGGTGCTCAAGGTCGTCAGCGGTCATCTGCTGCACCGTTCTGGCGTGCTGGACCGCTTCCTGCGCGAGATTCGATCGGCCGCCCGGCTGCACCATGCCAACATCGTCACTGCGTATTCCGTGCTTCGCGCCGGGGAGAGCCTGGTCTTTGCCATGGAATACGTCGAGGGCTACGACCTCGCGCAGCTCGTCAAGGCACAAGGTCCGCTCCAGGTTGCTCACGCGTGCAACTTCATGTACCAGGCAGCACTCGGTCTTCAGCATGCCCACGAAAAAGGCATGGTGCACCGCGATATCAAGCCCGGCAACCTGATCCTGGCACGCGAGGGCCAGAAGCCGGTGGTGAAGGTGCTGGATTTTGGCCTGGCAAAGGCGACGCGCGAGGGTCAGAAGGACAGCAGCTTGACCCAGGAAGGGCAGATGCTTGGTACTCCCGACTACATCGCGCCCGAGCAGTCGTTGGATGCCCAGAAGGCCGACATCCGCGCTGATATTTATAGCCTGGGATGCACTCTGTACTACCTCTTGACCGGCGCCCCGCCGTTTCGGGCGAGCAGCCTGTACGAGCTGTTGCAGGCGCACCACTCGCAGGTTGCGACACCGCTGAACCTGGCCCGGCCGGCCGTGCCGCAGGAGCTCGCCTCGATCGTGGCCAGAATGATGGCCAAGGAGCCGGCCCGGCGGTTCCAGACGCCAAATGAAGTGGCGCAGGCCTTGAAGCCGTTCTTCAAGACGAGGAGCGACCAGGTGGGAAATCCCCCGGTGGCCGTTTCCCGGTCCAGGCGGGGCCCGGACGAAGCCCCAACAGGGCAGCCTGTCCTGATGCCCGTCAGGGGGTCAGCCCCGAATGCCTCCTTCTCTGCTGGTGCGACCGATCACGTGGACTCGGCTCGCTCGGCGCGGACTGCGATGCAGAGCCTGAACACCATCAAGGGAGCTGACGGTGCCATCGAGGCCGTGAATGCAAAAGCCGCGGATCCGAAGCAAGCGCCGCGCAGGGGCAGGCCTCGCGGCCGTGGTGGTTCTGGCCTTCGGTGGCTCTCGGCGGCCTGCTGGTGGGACTTCTGACAGTATGCTGCGCACTGCTGTTCAGAACCCTGGCCGCCAATGGCACCAGCGAACTGGCAATGGCAAAGCCTCAGAAGCAAGCCGAGGTGATCGATCCCCCCTCTCGTCCCACCCCCTCGTCCTCGAGTCCGGAGACAGCCTCGCGCAGCCCCCAGCGAGCAGGTCAAGGCGGCGGACACAAACACGGCAACGCCTCGTGTGCGTGCGGACACGGCAACGCCTCGTGTGCTGCCTGCGGACACGGCAACGCCTCGTAAGCGTGCCGTGCCGCCGCCACGGCAAGAGGCAACAAATCCGATCGGGATGAAGTTCGTCCGTATCGAGCCGGGTGAGTTCCGCATGGGCTCGAGAACGGACCAGGTTAACCAGCTGCTGAAACTCTATCCTTCAACCAAGAGCACAGACTGGTGGAACGGCGAGCAGCCCCAGCATTTCGTGAGGATCAGTCGGCCGTTCTTGCTGGGCGTATACGAGGTGACACAGGGCGAGTACAAGGCACTGATGGGCGAAAACCCTAGCCGATTCAAGGGATCGGAAACACTGCCCGTCGAGCAGGTTTCATGGATCGACGCCGTCAAGTTCTGTAACAAACTGAGCGAGCAGAGCGGCTTGAAACCGTACTACGATATCAAGCGCGAGGAGGTTGCGCTGGCCGGCGGCAATGGCTACCGCCTCCCGACCGAAGCGGAATGGGAATACGCCTGCCGAGCCGGCACATCAACGCTTTATCCCTTTGGAGACGATCCGCGTGCTCTCGGAGAGCATGCGTGGCACATCGAGAATTCTGGCAAGGCCACTCAGCCGGTCGGTCAGAAGCGTGCAAGTCCGTGGGGTCTCCATGACCTGATGGGAAATGTCTGGGAATGGTGCGGTGATTGGTACGATGTGGCGTATTTTGGCTCCTCCCCGGCCGCCGATCCGCCCGGCGCAAGGCGGACCGCGCACAGGGTCATCCGTGGCGGGGCGTGGGAATGCTTCGCGGGGTTCTGCCGGCCGGCGTTCCGTGGTAAGTGGGCCCCGCGTGATCGCGGCGACTTCCTCGGCTTCCGCGTCGCTGCATTTCTGGAATGACTCGGTCACGAAGCAGCGGGAAGGAGCGGGGTGCACACATCTCGCGAGGCATCATGGCTCTGGTGCCGCCTGTCTCGCCGGTTCGATGAGCAATCACTTTCTTCGCCAAGAATGCGGAGACTACACATGCTATTCTCCGGATGCCCCAGGTAAGACGTGGACAAGGACAAAAAACAGAAGCGCGGTGCTGCGGGCGGGCGGCAGTGACAGGGCGGTGGGTGTGATGGCGCGACGTTCGGATCGGGCGGGCGGCGGGGTACTGGCCGGGCGGAGGCCCGAGGCTGGAAGCTGCGCCCGTGAAAACCAAGTGCTGGCGCACGCGGCCATGCGTTCGGTGCTGCTGCGTGCTGGAGCACGTGGCCGCGTGCTCGGGAACCTCTGGCCCGGTACTTGCTTCCTGGATCGGTGTCCAATGGGCGGCTGGCACGTTGCAATTTCGGGATCGACTGAGGATCATCGCAGTCAGTCACCGTATGCGTTGCCGGGAAGGGTGAGGGACCGTTTTGACTGCTTGGATTTCGGGGAGTTCGATTACTTCTTGATCTGGGGTGCGAGTGTGAATGAATAAATAAATTCCGCCTCGTTCAGGATGGACGAGCGGCAACCACCGAGAATCGGCCCGCGGAGGAGCCTGATGGACAAAGAAACGATGGTCAGCGGCAGGCCGGAACAGGCGGCATTGCGCGTCCCGTTCGCCGGTCATCTCCTGCTGGAAAAGCCCCTGCTCAACAAGGGGACGGCCTTCACCCGGGAAGAGCGGCACCAGTTCGGGCTGCTCGGGCTGCTGCCTCCTGTCGAGGAGAGTCTGGAGGAGCAGGCGGCCCGCGCGTACGAGGCCTACCAGGACAAGCCGTCCGACCTGGAACGGCACATCTACCTGCGCCAGCTTCAGGATACGAACGAGACGCTGTTCTACCGGGTGCTCATCGACCACATCAGCGAGATGATGCCGGTGATCTACACGCCGACCGTCGGCCTGGCGTGCGAGCGATTCAGCCATATCTTCCGACGCCCGCGCGGGCTGTTCGTGGCCTATCCGGAGCGTGACAGCCTGGAGGAGATTCTCGGCAACGCTCCCAGTCCGCGCATCGAGCTGATCGTCGTGACCGACGGCGAACGGATCCTCGGGCTGGGAGACCAGGGTGCCGGAGGAATGGGCATTCCCATCGGCAAGCTTTCCCTGTACGCGGCCTGCGGAGGGATTCACCCTGCGACCACTCTGCCGGTGCTGCTGGACGTGGGCACGAACAACAAGGAGCGTCTCGAAGACCCGATGTACGTGGGCTGGCGGCACGAGCGGATCGCCGGTGAAGAATACGATTCGTTCATCGAAGCCTTCGTCGCCTCGGTCGAGCACAAGTTCCCCCACGCCTTGCTTCAGTGGGAAGATTTCGCAAAGCCGCACGCGGCTCCCATCCTGGAGCGCTATCGCGACCGGCTGTGCACGTTCAACGACGATATTCAGGGGACGGCGGCCGTGACCACCGGAGCGCTGCTGGCCGCCGTGAGTGTGGCCGGCGGGCAACTGCGCGACCAGCGCGTGGTGATCCTCGGCGCGGGTTCGGCGGGAACCGGCATCGCCGAGCAACTGGTCGCGGCCATGGTCGCGGAGGGGCTGGCCGAAGGCGAGGCGCGGTCGCGGTTCTTCCTGGTCGACCGGGAAGGGCTTCTGCACGATGGGCTGGCGGGACTGACATCCGCGGCCCGGAGGTTTGCTCAGCCCAGCGAGCGGATTGCCTCCTGGCGCTCCGGCTCCGACGCAGCCGTCAGCCTGGGCGACGTGGTTCGGAATGCGCGTCCCACCATCCTGATCGGCACTTCAGGGCAACCCGGAGTTTTCAGCGAAGCCGTCGTGCGGGCCATGACGCAGCACGTCGACCGGCCGATCATCTTCCCACTTTCAAATCCCACCTCGCGCTCCGAGGCGAAGCCGCGAGACCTGATTGCCTGGAGCGACGGCCGTGCCCTGGTTGCGACCGGCAGTCCGTTCGAGCCCGTCTCTCACGACGGCCGGACGTATCCCATCGCGCAGTGCAACAACAGTTACGTTTTCCCGGGGTTAGGGCTGGGCGTACTGGCGGTCAAGGCCCGGCGCGTGAGCGACGCCATGTTGATGTCGGCCGCGCAGGCGCTTGCCGGGAGCGCCCGGCGCGGCAAGACCCAAACGGGCCGCTCCTGCCACCCCTGGAGGAGTCTCGAGCGGTGGCGCGTGCCATTGCGCTGGCGGTCGCCGTGGCTGCCCAGGCTGAAGGTCTGGCTGCCGCGTGCTCCGCCGACGAACTCGAGCGGATGGTCGACGAGACGATGTGGCAACCGCACTATCTCCCCATGCGGCCGCAACTGGAATAACCGGAGCGATCCGCGACAGAGCGAATGTTTTATTGATATGTGAATAACCAACCTAGTGCAAGCCCACGAACAGAAACATGCTCTTCGCGCGGGTGGCTCCGCGCGGCTCGGCTCAGTCTCCTCGACCAAGCTGCTGCTCGAGCCGCGCAATGATCTGCTCCGCGATGGTGATCGCCACGAAATGGCCGCCCGGAACGAAGTGGGCCTCGCACGATGGAATGGCCTGGGCCAGCTTCCAGCCCATGACCGGCGGCACGATGACGTCGTGCAAGCCTTGCCAAAGCGTCACGTGGCCATCGCGGGGCAATTCGGCCAGGCTGAAGCGGTAATTGCGGTACAGGCGCAGCTCCTGCGCGAAGGTCTCGGGACCGTCGCCGTCCATGAAGACCTGGCGCAGGTCCTGGAGGAAGAGGTCGAAGATCTCCGGGCGGGCAAAGATCTCCTGGTCCGTGGCGGGCCAGGTCAGTACCAGGGCGCGGAGGAACGCGGCCGGCTGGGACCGGAAGCGCTCGCCCCAGCGCCGGGCCTCGTTCTTCGCCAGGTGGGAATAGCGCGAGCCAACCTCCAGAGCCATCCGGCGCTGGCGGTCCATGCCCTGGAGTGCGCCGGGCAACCGCATCGGGCCCATGCCGCTGATGATCGTCGTGCTGGCGATCCGCGGACCCAGCCGATACAAGCACGCCAGCGCATAAGGTGTTCCGCCCGAGATGCCGATCATGCTGAATTGATCGATCTTCAGGGCGGCCGTCAGGTCCTCGACATCCGGAACAACTTCCAGGGCCGTATCGCGGTGGACGAACTGCGACCTGCCCACGCCAGGGCGGTTGGGCGCAATGATTCGCAGCCCGTGGCGCTTCGCCTCCGAGGCAATGTACGAGGCCTGGTAGTGCGAGCCAATGAGCCCGTGGAAGAAGAGCGCCGGGTGTCCAGCCCGATCGCCGTATTCCTGCACCTCCAGCGGTCGGCCGGAGCGCGTGATGAAGAGTTCCGTCGATCCGGGAAATGCCGCGCGGGCTGCCTGCATCGGCCTGTCTCCGTGTCTCGGCACGATAGCTGCGTGTGAGCTTGCAGAACGATCTCTGTTTTATCAGGATCCTTTCGCGGCGTCCGCGCCGGTAGGCGAGAGATCACGATGTCGCTGATCACGATGAGCCTGAAGCACGGTCAGACCCGGGACGAGGCGAAGGGCCGGCTGGAGTACGCGCTGGGGGAGCTGCGCAAGCTGTTCGGACCGCTCATCCAGCAGGTGAACTGGAACGAGGATCGCAGCCAGGTGCGCATCGACGGGGCGGGGTTCTGGCTGGAGATGCTGGTGGACGCGGAGAACGTGCACGCCACGGGCGATATCGCGATGCTTGGCCGGCTGCTCGGCGGGCCGCTCTCCGCGGGCCTGAAGCGGATCATGGAGCGAACATTTCCCCGGCAGTTGACGTGAACCGCACGAGCGGGGCGGCTCAGTCACTCTTCTTGGAGCTCTTCCTGGGCACCTTCGCTTCCTCTTTGCGCGCCTTGGACAGGCCGATGGCAATGGCCTGCTTGGGGTTTGTGACCTTCTTCCTGGACTTGCCACCGCTCTTGAGCTTCCCTTCCTTGAACTCGTGCATCGCTTCCTTGACCTCTTCCTGGGCCTTGGGACCAAATTTCGCCATGGTGCGGGCTCCTGGAGCTGGGGGGCTCGAATTCACGTCTCCGGCAGGAGTGGTCAGCAAAGCGGATGCCAGGTGCGGGGCGTAAGAAGCCGCGGCGCGCGCGAGCAGCGCGGGGCCCGGGTGCGATCGCGCGGGCCTGCTGGTCGTGGGGCACTCGGCGACGGCGACTCAGGGTGGTCGGGAGGGGGCTGAGTCTCCGTTGCAGGACTTCAGCGTGCGGCCTTGGAGGGAGGCCGGGCAGCGACGGTGGACCGGGAGTCGGTCCGGGCAGGGTCAGAGGCAGGGGCAGGGGCAGGGGACGGTGCTTGGGTCCGGGTGGCCGAGGGCTTCGCGTCCAGGCGATGGAAGACGACCACGTCGGAGAGCACACCTTCGCCGGGCTTGAACTCCTTCGGCCTGGGGCCGAGGAAACCCCCGTTGCAGACGGTGAAGGTATCGCCGTCGAGCTTGTACACCGCCGCGATTTCCGGCAGCGGCTGCTGGTCGGGTCCCTTCAGCTTCTTCCAGTCCAGGCTGCGCGGGTTGGTCGTCTCGTCGAGCTTCACCTCGGCCTGAACCTTGAAATCAAGGCCTTGCGGCGTCTTGATCTGGGCCCGGACTGCACGGCCCTTGATCTCGATCTGCACCTGGATGTCGCGCCGGCTGCCGGCCTTCGCGCACCACTGCCCCTGAAGGCGGGCCAGGTCGCCGTCTCTGGGCGCGACCTCGTCGGACCCGAACGCGCTAAGGCCAAGAAGAATCAGGAAAAACGGCATGGATGCTTTCATGACTTGAGCCTTTCACCGTGTCGGGAAGCCGTTCCATTCACGGATCGACCATCGGGCTGGCCGGCGTCCCAATCCGGCCGTGAACAACGTGGTGTCTCACACCGCGGCGCTGCGTGGCCGCTTATTCCCTTCCGCGCGGGTCCTGGGTCGCCATCCAGGATTCGAGCTCCGATCGAAGCCGACGAACTTGCTCGGGGTGGGTCGCGGACAGGTCGCGCCGCTCGGCGGGGTCCGCGGCAAGGTCGTAGAGCTCGGGCTTGCCACCATGGTCCATCACGAGTTTCCAGTCGCCCCGGAGGGCCGCCAGCTGGTCGGTACCTTCGCTCTGCCATTCCCAGAACATGGTCCGTTCAGGCGCATGAGCCGTACCGGTCCAGACCGGCAGCAAGTTCACGCCGTCGATCTTCCAGGACGGCTCGACCGTACCTCCAGAGGCGGCCACGAACGTGGGAAGCAGGTCCATCAACAGAACGTTCTCATCGCAGACCCGGCCGGCCGGCACCTTGCCTGGCCAGAATACGAACCCCGGAACTCGAATGCCCCCCTCCCAGAGCGTGCGTTTCTGGCCGCGCAACGGGCGGTTGCTATCGAGCGCCGCGCTGGTGCCCTGATTGCCGAACTCGAACGTCGCGCCGTTGTCGCTCGTGAAGACGATCAACGTCCTGGCCGTCACGCCGGCCTGTCCCATTCTATCAAGCAGTCGGCCGATGTTCCAATCCATCCGTGTGATCATCGCCGCATACGTTGCGTTTCGGGAATGCTGAGGCTCCTCACCGGGCATCGCCGATTTACGATGTTCGACCTCGTCGACGGGGGCCGAGATGGCGAAGTGGGGCGCCAGGTAGGAGAGATTCAGGAAGAACGGGCCGTCCTTGCGGTGATCCACGAAGGCGATCGCCTGGTCGGTGATCACGTCATCGATATACCCGGATACAGGCACGCGCTGTCGTCCCTGCCAGACCTGCACCGGAAACTTCTCGAGAGCGTCGTACGAGTCGGTATAGCCGTAGAAATCGTCGAACCCCTGATCCATGGGGTGCACGTAATGTTCGGCCCCGGCACGTGGCTTGCCATGCTGCCATTTGCCGAAGAGCCCGCTGTGATAACCGCGCGGCCGGAGCGCCTCGGCGATGGTCACTTCCTCGGCCGGCAGGTCCTGATCGTTCCTGCGGACTCCGTTGTGAATAGAATACCGGCCGGTCAAATAGCAGGCGCGGCTAGGTCCGCACACCGGCGACCCGACGTAGCACCGCCTGAGAATCATGCCGCCGGCTGCCAGCCGGTCCAGGTTCGGGGTCGACCACTCGGTCCGGCCGTTGTAGCCCACGTCGGCCACGCCCAGGTCATCGGCGACAATGAGCACGATGTTCGGCCGAGGCTCCGCCCCAGATGCCAGGCTCGCCCCTGTTGCCAGGTGAAATGCCAGAAACAGCCCGGCAAGGCCGCCTCGAACTCCTCCATGCCCCATCATCCGGTGACCCCTCCATCTCCGTACATGGTCATCCAACCATGCCTCAGAACCCCACAACCCTGGCTCCAGCGCCTCTCCGGTCGTCAGAAACCGTTGATAACTTACCACAGGAGAGGTGCGACCTCGCAACACTGCTCCTCATGAAGTATGACACCCGTTTCCGGGTTCGGCACCCGAAAACAAGCGGATTGACCTGATGTCCCGAAAGACAACAAGAAAAGCAGGAATTGCAGCAGCGACTGCCTGAGAGGCCGGCCGAACCAGGATGGGTCTGCCCCCGCGGCGCAAGTGGTCGAAGCACTGCGATTTACGACCAATTGCCTGGCCGCCGTGTTAACGCACTCGCAAGGAAAGCTGGCGACCTGACTCGATCAGAACCGGCTCGGGGAACTCGATGTCCAGGACGGTCGCCGGCTGGCCGGGCCGGAAGCGCACGCCCGCGAGAGGCTTCCCGGCAAGGCTCACAGTGAGCTCCGATGGCTGGAATGTGTCCCTGTGGACGAGTCGCAGGTGCTCAAGCCTGAGGCGTCCCCAGCGGACGTCAAGCGTGGCGGTGAGTTCACGATCGCCCCGGCGCTGGGAGAAGGTGCCCCAGCCTTCGGCGGTGGTGAAGGCGGCGCGAAAGTCGTCGGCCCCGATCCGGGCGCGAACGCGAGCGACCCCTTCGGTCCGTGATGGTTGTAGCCGCAGGCGGCCAGAAAGACGGCGTAACTGGCCATCGACCGGGCGTAATGGTCGCCACACTCGACCTCGTTCCAGGGGTTACGCCGTGAGCCGTGATAGCGGTCATGGATGGCTCGAGTGATCGCCAGGCCCTCCTGCACCAGGTTCTCCCAGATCATGTGGCCGGCTGCCTGGTACTCGAAGCCGTTCATGCACTCATTGAAGTACATGGCCGACCAGCCGCCGGTCGGGTCGTTGATCTGGGGGTCGTTCCCCTTCGGGAAGGTGACCATCAGCAGCCCGGCCTCACCGGGCATGGCGTACCACCGCCCCGCCGTGTGCACCTTGCGGTAGGGGCCGACGTCGGGCGTGAAGTTGTACGTCCAGAGCGACCGCAAGGCCCGCTGCGCGTGCGGTGCGTCGAGGATGCGGTCGAGGCCCACCTGAAAGGCCCAGTGCTGGCCGAAGACCTGGTCGATCTCGCAGCCGTCATAGGAGCCAACCGCCCGGGCGTGCGCGGGATCCGGGTGCTGGATGAAGTAGCCGTACGACTCGTTCCAGAGGGTCGCGACGAGGTTCTTCGACCCGCGCTCGGCAAGCTGCCGGCAGAGCCGGGCGAACTCCCGGTCACCGAGCTCGATCGCCATGGCCTCACCGGCGGCCAGCGCCGCGATGTACAGCGAGCTGAGCCAGGGCACCACGCCGAACCACTGGGCGTCCAGCGTGTTGTGCTGCGCTCCCTCGAGCAGGCCGTCACTGTTGGGATCGTGCCGGATCAGGTACTCGAGGGCCTGCTTCACCCGCGGCCAGAGACGCTTCAGAAACGCCGAGTCCACCGACATCTGATGCTCGCGGTACGTGCGCAGGATGTTCCCCGCCTGGCCGTCCACCGCCGGGCCCACCGGCTCCTCCGCGCGGTGGCTGACGATGCCCGTTGCGGGGTCGAAGCCCACGCCGGGCGCGAAGTCGACACGCTCTCGAAGAATCCGCTCCAGCTCGGGAAAGAGCCGCGCCACGGCATGGGCGTAATGCCAGACGTGGGTGCAGGTTCCCGCACAGCAGCCCACGCCTTCCCAGCCGTAGAACCGGCCGTTCCGGAAGCGATGGCAGGTGGACGTCGCCAGGATCGAGGTGTTGGCGAACGTCCGGTCCAGGAACCAGTGGGGCAGGGTGGAATCGTACCAGGTCTGATGCCAGAGCCGCGTCTCGCGTTCCAGCCGGTGATGCTCGCTGGCGATGTAGCGGGTGACGTCCGCGGCGGAGGCGAACCGCGTGGCGTAGTACCGGCCCAGGTCGGCGGGGAGCCGCGTGCCGGGAAGCGACAGGTTCGGGAAATGCCAGGTGATGACAAACCGGGCCGTCGCCTCCGCGCCGGGATCAAGTTTCATCGTCCGCACCAGAGATCCGACCAGCCTGGTGCCGAAAGGCCTGGAACCGGGAAGGCCCGCACTGAAGACGGCCTCGGCTGTTCCTGCCGCCGGAATGGACGCCGAGCCGCGGTCGTCCGGCCCGGCCTCCAGCAGGGCGAGGGTCATGGTCCCGAAGTCCCGGCGTCGAGCCAGCGGAAGGCGCGGCACCCGCGACGTATCGGCCAGCTCGACCTGGTCGATGTCGATATGGCCCCAGTCTCCGGAGTGGTGATCGACGATCTCGATCCGCGCCGGCTTCCCCGCCAGGTCGCGCACGTCCCACGACGCCCAGGCCATCGCGTCGCTGCTCGGACCGGTGGCCGTGCGCACCACGGCGCCGTCGACCTTCAGGTTGATGCAGGTCTCGCCGGGGTGGTTCCCCCCGCCGATCAGGAAGTTGAGGTGGTCGCGGTCGAGCGTGAATGTGGGCGAGGTGAGCTTGCCTTGCGGACCGTCACTGCCGGTCCAGGTGTTGGCGAGCCCCTTCCCCTGGAAGCCGCGAAGGTGTTGTTCTGGCCCGGGCGCGCCATGGCTGGGCCGCACGCCGAAAGCCTGGCCTTCCGCGGTCCAGGCCCCGTACGTCTCGCCCTCGAAGTCGGCCAGGACGATGGCCGGACGCGGATCACGCGAGGGCGGCTCGGGCGCGGCCTGGGCCGAGCAGTCCAGCCACAGCACTCCCGGTTCACGCACGATGGCGTTCTGCCGCAGGCCGTCGGCGGGCTGGCCGGTATCCAGGCAAACCGCGTTTTCCAGCCAGCCGCCCAGCTCGACCTCGACCGGCTGCTGCGCCAGGTTCTTCACCCGGTAGCAGAGGATCGTCGCGGGCAGGCCGGAATCGTCGGTGTTCAAGGGAATGAAGGGCGAGAAGGCTTCCAGTATCACCTCGACCGGGCAGGACGGGTCCGCGTAAGTGACCAGGCCGATCGGGTACTCGCCGCGAAAGCGGACGCCCGGAAAGCCCGCGCGGTCGAGCGTGCGCAGGTCGGTCTTGCCCTGGTGCTTGATCCGGACCGCGAAGCCCTGGTCCAGCGGCGAACCCGGCCGCATCGGCTGTGCGTAGTGTGCCTCGTTGGTGTGCTCGACGCGGTTGAAGATGTCCCAGTGCCAGAGCTTGCCGTCGCCGCCCAGGTAAAGCTGCCCCGCGCAGAGGCCGCCGACGGGCATGCCGATTCTTGCCAGGTCGTCGCCCTGGTACACGGTGCTTTCCCCGCGCTCGAAGAGCGAGCGGATCCAGGCCGCCGAGAGCTTCTTGTCGGGGGGGACGAGCCGGGCGAAATCCGAATCGTCAAAGGGCCCGGCCATGGCCTCGGCCGCGTCGGCTCTCGCCATCGAGCCCATGGCCCCCAGGACGATGACCTGGAGAAACCGACGCCGGCTCGTGTCGCAGCCGCAACCAGAATCGGAGCACTCTCCCTGGGACTCGATCCCCGTCTTCTCGTTCATGTGAGATCATCCCCCGTGAGACAAGATGGCAATCTTGTGATCGAACAAAATATAAATCAAAATATGATTCAATTTAAGAGACACCATTGGAATGGTGTCTCACGGGGGAGAGCGTCTCAGGTGAAACGGTACTGGCCCGGGATGGCGACCGGCGGGATCGGGCAAGCGCCGAACTTGTATTCCGACGGGCCCAGCCGGGTCTTCGACTTCATCGCCTCGTCCCAGGTGATGGCGTGGCCGCTGTAGACGGCCTCACGCCCGAGGATGCCGGTGAGCGTGGATTCCGCGATGGTCCTCGCCTCGTTGATCGGCTGGCCGGCGAGGATGCTGGCGATCAGGTCCTGGTGCTCCTGGTGGTACGGGCTGGATGAGGGGCCCCGGTAGCGCCAGCGGCCCGAGCCGCCCTTGCTTTCGATGCGGTCGGTGCAGTTGCTTGAACCCTTCGTGCCGGCGACGAACTCGCCGACGATGTTGTCGCAGCCGTTGATCTGCCGGCACTGGCTGAACACCGTGATCCCGCCGGGATACTCGAACTCCACGGCGAAGTGATCGTAGATATGGCCCTGCCTGTCGCCCGTCCGGGCCTGCCGTCCGCCCAGGCCGGAGACGGCGCGGATCGGGTGCGCGCCGATCACCCAGTTCATCACGTCCAGGTTGTGCACGTGCTGCTCGACGATATGGTCGCCGCCCAGCCAGGTGAAGTAGTTCCAGTTGCGAATCTGCCACTCCATGTCGCTCCAGGACGACTCCTTGTCCACCACCCAGATCTGGCCGCCGTTCCAGTATGCCTTCGCGTAGACGATCTCGCCGATCGCCCCATCCTTGATGCGCTTGATCGTCTCGATGTAGCTCTTCTGGTGCCTGCGCTGGGTTCCGGCGGCGATGCCCAGGCCTTTCTTTCGGGCCAGCTCGCCGGCCTCCATGACCATGTGCACGCCCGGCGCATCGACGGCGGCTGGCTTCTCGATGAAGGCGTTCTTGCCCGCCTCGATGGCGGCCTTCAGGTGCATGGGCCGGAAATGAGGAGGCGTGGCGAGGATGACGTAGTTGATCTCGGGAATCTCGAGCAGTTGCGAGTAGCCGCCAAAGCCCGTGAAGCAGCGGTTTTTGGCGATGTCGATGCCGAGCTTGCCGAGCTCGGTCCGGGTCTTCTCCAGCCGGTCGTCGAACAGGTCCGCCAGGGCGACCACCTGGATGTTCGCGTGCTCAACCTTCGCCCCTTCGGCGACGTCCTCAGTGTGGTAGCCCTCGGAGGGATAGATCACACGTGTGGCCGCGCCAAGGGCGTCGAGCACCGCACCGGTGCCGCGCCCGCCGCATCCGATCAGCCCGATCTTGATCCCGGCATCCTTCCCGGCCGATCCCGACCCGGCGTGCACCAGGGGCAGGGTCGCTTGCGCGGCGGCCGAGGCCGCGGCCAGGCCCAGGGATGTTTGCTGAAGGAAACCGCGACGCGAGGGATCGGGCCGTGAGCGATCTCGGGGGGTGTTCATTGTGGTGAAGGCTCCAACCGGGGAGGCGATGCATCTCCTGGTGCGGCGCACCAGGCGCGGTGCGGGATGCAGGTGCTCGTGATCATGACGATGACCTTGACCATGAGCATGACCTTCACCATAACGCGGGCAATCTGCCGATGAAAGCGGCTAGATAGAACCTCGCCTCCTCGAATGTGGGCCAGCCGCCCTCGGCTGGCTCGGGACGGCCGAGGGCCGCCGTCCCACACTTTCTATTTTACGGGGAGCTATTTAGCCGGTCCGCGCCAGGCGCCGCGCGCGGCGGTCTTGCAACCTGAAAGCGGGCACCGGGGCTCAGTCAACCAGCTCCACCCGCGCGTGGTAGCCGGAAGGCAGGGGAAGGGATTCCAGGCTACGGCGGACGCCCCGGCGTTGCCAGAAGCGCGCGGCCTGCGCGGATCAACACCGAGCGGCCCGAGACGCGGATCTCCACGGAACGGACGCGGTCCCCCACGGCCTCCTGGATCTGCTTCTCGATTCGCCGCTTCACCGCGGCCTCGCCCGCCGGGTTGGAGTGGGGCTCGACGGTCACGGAACTGCGCGCGGGGGCCGGCTGTTCCCGGGGAGCCAGCGGCGCGAAGAGCCGACCAAAGAAAGAGGTCGGGGCGCGGGGGGCGGGGGAGCGGGGAGTGGCGGACTCGGCCGGCTCGCGTGGAGTCCGGCCGGTGCTGCTTCGCCCCGCAGGTGGCGCGCTGGCGCGACTGCCGGGCGGAGGCTGCGAACCCGGTTCATCGCCAGAGTCCTCGGGGATGGACTCGAGCGTGAGCGGAATCGACCGCCGGCCCGTTGCCTCTGACTCGCCCACCCTCGGGGGATCGCCGGCTTCCAGGACGCCGGGAAGCGTCGCGGCCGGCAACTCGGAGGCTGCGGCCGCAGCGCCGGAAGTCTCGGCGGCCTGAGCACGCGGCCGGCCGGGCCCTGGCGTCTGCCGCGCAGGAGCCGGCGCCGTGACACCGGGAATCACCAGCAACGGTCGATACAGGCCCGGGCCCTGACTCGCGGACTCTGCCCTCCCGGGAGTGCTGCTCGCGGCGCCCGGGGACGGAACCGGGGAAGGGGGCCGTGCCGGCGTCATCGACGGTTGCGGTTCCAGCGCCGGAGGTTCGAGCGCAGGCGGCGTCAGCGCAGGAGCCGGTGCCGGTGCAGGCGCAGTGCAGTGCAGGTGCCTGGTCCTGCGCGGCCGCCAGGGCACCGGAGCAGAGCAGGACAGACAGCCCACCGGCCCGCAGGCTCCTGGTCATCGCGTCCCTCATGTTCGGCACGGCCCCACCCGACCGTGGATGGAGCCTGATCCCATTCATCGGTTGTCCGCCCGCGATTCCACCCCTTTTCCTGGTCATGGGGCAAACGGCAATCGCTTCAAGCCGCACGCCGAGATCACCCGGCTCGCATCGAAGCAAGGGAAGGAAACGGTCCATGCAAGCGTGCACATTCAAGCGGTGAAAGTCTGAACCGGGCGCGGACGCCGTGGGTCTCCTGCGAGGTGGAACCCCGCGCCGCCACAATGAAATCCAGTGACGAAAAGATCCTCAAAAGCCGGTGTACGGTCGTAAACTGAATAGGATGGGACCGTGTCGACGTTCCTTGGCAATTCGGAGGATGGTACGGACCAGTGCGCCGCCGTTCTGGCCGGGCGGTGCGCTGGATGGCCCGATGGAAAGCGAAGTCTAACTGCCAACCGCAAAGGATTAGCGTCCGATGGCTTCGAACCCGGATGCACGGAACGAACCCATTTCCAGGAGCAGCCAGCCAGACGCGAGGACTGCGAGCGGAGAGCACTGAAATTGCAGTCGCAAGCGCACGTGAAGCTCGCAAAAAGCAGCACAACGAAGCCAACCGGAAATGGAAGAATTGTGCTTTAACTAGCTTCCATCATTGGAGTAACGTCCATTGGCTTCGGTGCAGGGAGGCCCAGAACGAACCCATTTCCGGCCCGGTTCGGGCCCGGGGCCATGGCGACGCATGGCAAGGCCCGGGAGTTGCCAGCGCGGTGCCTGCCCGGTTACGCTCGCCGATCCTTGCCGGCGGGGCCTGTCGCCTCGTGCGGCGAAGGCCAGGCTGAACCGGGAGCTGAGGAGTCGACATGCCCACCGCACGGCAGATCATCGAGACGCTCCGGCTGGAGCCGCATCCCATCGAGGGGGGATATTTCCGGGAAACCTACCGGGCGCGCGGGAACATCGAGCCGCGACACCTGCCGGCGGGATACCAGACTCAGGCCCCACGCAACCTCGGCACGGCCATTTACTATCTGCTGACCCCCGAGACGTTCTCCGAGCTCCATCGCCTGCCCACCGAAGAGGTCTTCCACCTCTACCTCGGCGGTCCGGTGCGGATGCTCCAGCTCTTCGAGGATGGCCAGGGGCGTGAGTTGCTCCTGGGCGCGGACGTCCTTCATGGGCAAGAGCCACAGCTCGTCGTGGCCGCCGGGGTGTGGCAAGGCTCAATGCTCGAGCCGGGCGTCGACTTCGCCCTGCTCGGCGCCACCATGGCCCCGGGATTCGACTATGCCGACTACGAGCAGGCACGCCGCGACGACCTGCTCGCCCGCTATCCGGAGCATGACCGACTGATCACGCTCTTGACGCGTTCCTGACCAGATTGCCGTCAGGTCGCGTAGCATCTCAGGGGCAGGTTCAGTGTGCCTGGCCCATGCGCCCGTTCGGGTCGGGGTTGTCGAAGGCCAGCTCGAGCTGCCGCCAGGCCGAAAGCGCGGGGGCCGGGTGCAGCCGGGACGATCGATCACGCAGCGCTCTTGCCTCGCGGCTGAACCACCGCAGTGGGTTCAGCCGCCAGAGCAGCGAGTTCAGCTCGTCAGGTGCCAGGAACAGCAGGTAGAGCGCGGTCATCTGCTCGCCGAAAAGGGGCACGTTCACCAGCGGCACGATGCCGATATGCAGCAGAATTCCGGCCACGGCGACCCACTTCCGCGTGGGCCGAAACCAGAGCAGAAAGCCGAGCGAGAACTCCATGATCAAGGCGGTCTGAGTGAACAGACTGATGGTGATGGGATAGCCCGCCAGCCATTCCAGGTTGGCCTGTCCCACCTCGTGATTGAACAGGATGTAGTGCACGGCCGTGCCACCGAACCAGCTTTTGCCATGGCACTTGAACGCCGCGGTCGCCAGGTAGATGAGACAGAGTTGGAGCTGCATCAATCTTTGGGCCCATGGTGCGATCAAGGGCTCGGCCGGGGTGCCGCGCCGCAGGGCCGCGCGGCGTGCGTCCAGCGACAGTGCCGCGCCACAGGGGCTGAGCATCATGTAGAAGCAGGTGATCATCATCAACTGGTCGGGGCCGCAATTGGTCGAGATATTGCGGTGGTAGAGCGATAACATTCCAAGATACAGCAACACACCCATGACACGGGTACGCCAGCCGAGCGTGAACGCCACCGCCACGGCCGCCACCGCGGCAACCGCGCAGCGCACCGAGACGGGATCCTGAAAGTACTGGAGCGGCGAGGGCCTGAGCGGGCCGGCCAGCAGACGGGCTTCATCGCCGTGCAGCACCCCCAGATCGGTGTACCAGTAGTCCAGCTCCGTGCAGATCAGACCAAGGTGCGCGAGCACGAGGATGCCGAAGATGATGCGGTACATTCCCAGCGGCCGCGCCGAGATCGGCCCGAACCAGAATCGATTCCAGACGCGCAGCGGGTTCATCGGCGGACCTCCTGTGGCGAGTCGAACTCATAGCTGGAAATGCTTTGCAAACGCGGGCGCTTCATCGGATCCATGGACGTCTGACCTGGCGGCGGCGCGTCCCAGACCCGGCAGTAGAGGTGCAGGCGGACCGGATACAGCTCCTTGCTGAGTGCGAGTTGCCGCAGGACATAGCGGCTCGTCGATTCGCGCTGGGCCGCGTATTCGTCGAGCAACAGGTTGCAGGTGAACTTGGGATGGCGGAAGCGGGGCATCTTCTTCCACCAGGGAAGGTCGGCAATCTTCGGGAACTGGTAGAGATGGCGCATCCCCTTGGCGTCGATCACCTCGCACTCCAGAAGGGCCGTCGCGCTCATGGGGTCGGGCGCGAACATCCACCAGGATTGCCACAAGCCCAGGGGTAGCATGTAGGCGCGAAACGGCGGTACGAGGAAGTCTCGCAGTGGTGATTGCGGGATCACCCAACCGAACGTCGCGGTGAGGTGGAAGATGAGAAAGGCTGATATAGCCAGCCGCCCTGCGATCCGTCGCCAGGCCAAGGGACGCTCCCTTCGTTCAATGGTGGATGGCTTCCAGAAGTGTCGGTCACGTCATCGTGGCGAGACGCTAGAAAAAAAGCGGCTTCCTGTCAACCCGGTCTGGATGGGAAAAAACCGTTCCGGAACACGCAAGCCGCGGTCCGCGGTTCCTGCACCGGCATTCCTCTCGATCGCCCGCGAGGGACCGCTCAGTAATCGGCCATGCGGAACTCATGAATGGACAGTCCCAGCAGCACCGCGGTCATGATCAGCGAGGAGAGCAGGGAGAGCCCGGGGGAGAAGGTCCCCTCCGACTCGATGAGCCTGAACACCAGCGGCTTTTCGAAGTGCTCCTGGGCGTTCAGGGCGGTGAACAGGATCAGGCCGGCGTCGACCGGTTTGGGCGTGATCCAGTAGGAGGTTTCAGCGAGCGCGACGGCGGCCGTCGACAGGTTCTCGGCCTGCGCAGCCTGCCGGGCCATGACGCTGCCATAGTTCACGCCCCACGCCAGAACCCAGAAGAGGATGGCACCGAAGACACAGGCCACCGTGCTGCGCGTGAGCACCGCCAGCAAGACCGAGAAGCTGTAGAAGATCGCGAACTGGACGAGCAGAAGCGGGATCGCCCACCAGTAGGCCGTGTCCCAGACTCTGGTCCGCAGGCCGAGCGCCAGCCAGGTCAAGGCCACGAACAGGACCAGGTGGCAGCCGACGAAGACCAGGACCCCGAAGTACTTGCCCAGCAGCAATTGCCAGCGCGCGACAGGCTTCGCCAGCAGCACCGTGGCCGTGCCGGGCTCCAGAAATGTGGGCACGAAGCCCGCTGTCCAGATGAGCGTGAGCAGGATCCCGAAGGTGCCGGCGACCACGCTGGCAAGCACGAGCTGGAGCAGATGCACCGCGTCGCTGCGCTGCCGGCTGATGGGAACCGAAACGGCCCCGAACGCGAGCGTCATGCGGCCGCTGACCGTCTCCACCCCGTCGCGCCTGGCCGTGGCGGGATCGGTGGTGGGAGGAAGCCGCTTCCCTCGATCCGCCGCGGCCGGCACCAGCGCTGCGCCGGCCGACTGTTGGGGCAGGAAGTAGACGGCCTCGCCATCTCCCCGCAGGTCCACGTCGCCGGAGACGTGCACGCTCAGGCAGAGCAGGACGCAGATCGCCGTGACCGCCAGCATCATCCAGCAGATGCCCGAGGCAAGGGCCTGGCGGAAGGTGTCCTTGAGCAGGATCTCCAGGAAGCCTATGCTCTGCCAGACAGTCACGTCGCACTCCTCTCAGGACTGGTAGACCAGCGCCAGGGCCGCCTCGAGCGAGCGCTCGCCTCCGGTTTGCGGATCGCGCAGCAGCGCCTCGCGGGTGCCCAGGTAGGCGAGCCTGCCTTCGACCAGCACGGCCACGCGATCGCACACCAGGGCGACCTCGCTGATGGCGTGAGACACGACGAGGACGGTTCTTCCCGCTGCTCGCTGTTCGCCGATGATCTGCTGAAGCAACCTGCGTGCGGACAGGTCGAGCCCCTCCATGGGCTCGTCCAGGACCAGCAATTCCGGCTCCGCGATGAGGGCCTGCGCCAGCGCCAGGCGCTGGACCATGCCCTTGCTGAAGCGGGCGATCGATTCGCGGGTTCGATCCTGGAGGCCGACTTTCTTCAGCAGGGCGGGGACCCGCGACTTCAGGATCGATCCGGGAACGAGCGACAGCCGGCCGCAGAACTCCAGCAGCGCCGGCGCCGTGAGGTAGCGGGGAAACGCCTGGTTCTCGTGCATGAAACCGACGCGGGCAAGAGTATCGCGCTGGGAGATCGGCCGGCCGAACCGGAAGACCCGGCCCGCGCTGGGATGGCACAGGCCCAGCAGGATCTTCAGCAACGTCGACTTGCCCGCGCGATTGGGCCCCAGCAGCGCCATCACCTCTCCGGCCTCGACGTGCAGGCTGACTCCCCGCAGTGCGGGGGTCAGTCCGCCGACGGGCCGCGGTGCGTGATAGTCTTTCACAACGTTCTCGAACTCGGCGACAGGGGTATTCATGGCTACTTGATGAGCGCGATCTGCACTCCGCTTTCCAGGATGGACGTGAACGCACTGACCATGTTCGCCGACATCTGGGCGTCCGTGCCGGTGACGACCTGGTTGGCGGCCAGCGGCGTGGAAGGGCTGCTCTGAGTGCCCGCGTAATACTGCATCGACTGAAGAGTGGAGAGCGCACCGGAGGCGTTTGGCCCCTGGAACACCGGTCCGAAGCCCAGCGCGTAGAGGCGGAAGGGGTTCCGCGTGGTGCTGTAATCGGTGGAGAGCTGCCGGATCAGCGAGTAAATCTGGCTCAACACGGAGGAATTGTTGATGGTGGAGGCGGTCACGGAAGGGTACTCACTGCCTCCGGGATTGTTCATGTCGTAACGAATCTTGTAATACTTGTACGTGCCGGCACTGACAAGGCTGGCAGACGCCAGGCAGTTCGGCAGACCGTCCGTCTCGAAGATGATGACCTTCTGCGAGCCCTTGCGACCCAGTCCGCCGGCCATGCCCGTGGGGAACGTGATCGGCGAGGAGCTGACGAAGTTCCGCAGCGTGCCGTCGGATGCTGGAGTGACGGCGAGCTGGTTGTAGCAGAGCATGAGCGCCATCGCGAAGCAGGTGTCACCGTCGGCACGCGGAATGTCGTTGAAGTTGCCGGAGGGAATCATGCCCGTGGCCGGATCCGGATCGTAGGGCGTGACCTCTGTCTGATTGGACGAGCCATCGGCATTGATGGCAGAGAACGGTTTGGTGATCGCGGCAGACGCGTAGGTGTAGTTGGTTCCCAGGGGGCTGCGCACGCAGTTGAAGCGGCCCGTCGTCGCGTTCCAGGAACTGCGTGGCCAGCTATAAGGCACGACCGTCACGGTATCGTTGGGATGGTTGTTCTGCACCGTGGAAATCGTCGCGGCGTAGGCCTCCTTCATGGTGTAGAGAGGCGCCTCGTAGCTGTCGCCGGGCTGCATGTAGAAATAGTTGGCGACGTTTGTATCCATGTTGTAGTTATGGAGATAATCGACCATGAGGATGGGGCTGAACCAGAACCGCAGGCTCGGGCGCTGAGGGTTGTCGGTATAGCTCATGTACATGTACTGGGTTGCCGACGGCACGGCCGTACGCCCGATCGTGCCCCAGACGAAGTCCGCTCCGTAGCCGACCATATCGCTGACGTCCTGGTACACGCCGGCGGAGGTCTGCCTCAACCCTAGAACATGATCGATGAACTCGACCCAGAAGCGCTGGTCTGTATTGCCGTACTTCGGCCAGCTTCCGGTGATCGTCGTCGGAATCGAGCCGTAATACTTGACGCCGCCAGCGCGTAGCTGCGAGGGGAACGGGTTGGGCGACTGGGTGAGCCAGCGAAGGATCTCCGTGTAATTGATCTTATACGTGGAGCTTCCCGGCAGGTTCAGATCGCCGGAACTGTCGAACAGCTTCGTGTTATCCACGGTGCCGAAGAACCGCAGCCGCCAATCGCACGGCGTTGTGCCCAGGTTGTCCACCACGTAATTCCACGAGTAGAGCCGCATGATCTGCTGGTACTGGGAGTCGGTGGTCCTGAGCTTGCGGCTGCCACCGGGAATAGAAACCTTGGTCGTCAGGTAGGTGCTCAGCGTGCTGCCGCCGTCGTTCGGCCAGGGCCAGTTCTGGCTCCCCGACGTGGAGGTCACCCCGTAGATGCCGTAGAGAGGCGGGCCGGTCGTTGAGCCGCTGAAGTCTGCGGTCGTGTAGCCGAAGTCCGTGAGAAATTTATTGATCTGGGCGGCGTCGGCGGCGGTGGTCAGCGGCTGTCGGGGGTCGGGCGGCCAGATGAAGAACGTCTTGCCGTAGTAACCGGGCCCCTGCGTGTAACCATAAAATGGTGCACTTGTGTAATTGCTCTGACCGGCGGCCGCGTTGGAGAGTGAACCGCTGGTGTAGTTCGAATAGCCGTCGAGCTCCCAGGCGGGGCTCCGGGTGCTGCTGCCGAGCACGTCCTTCACCGTCTTGGCATAGGTGGTCGTGCTGCCGTTCAGGAACAGGGGCACGTCGCCGCCAGGCACCGAGGAGTAGGAGGCGGGGGGAAGCTGCGGCGTGCCCGAGGAGGGCGGGCTCCACGTTTTGCCACCGTCGGCGCTGGTGTACGAGTCGAACGCTCGAATGAGTGTCGAGGCGTAGGCCGCGTTCTGGAAGAAGTTGGTGATATAGGTCTGGTTGTACGCGGTCGTCGTTGCCGTGGTATTGGACGTGGGTATCGTATAGCTGTCGGCTCCCGAGGTGCGATCCGAACTCGGCCCCTGAAGCCCGGCGCTGCTGGAGGAATAGTGGCTGAAGGCCGGCACCGCGGAATCGGCATTGTTCGTGGAGCGCGCCGTCTGGTAAAAGTCGAACCCCAGTAACGTCCCCATGCGCATCGAGCCCGAGAGGTCCATCACCAGCGCGATGTCGCGCGGCCGGTGCACGGCCTGGGCGGTCGCGGAGAAGCTCGGTACGAGCTGTTTGCCGAGAATCGAGCTGAAGGCCGCCGGAAACGTGCCTGCCGTGATCGTCGCGGTGATGGCGGTCGTGGGGGAACCGTTCAATCCTGGGAAGCTCGCGGAGAAGGTCTGCGACGATTGATTGTAGTCGTACGACCCGAACGTGAGCTGGAGTTGTGAGGCCGCGATCGGCTTGCCCAGGATGTAGTTGTAGCTGAGGATGTTGTTCGCGTTCGTGGTGGCCGCGTTCTGGTTGTAATTCGAGGCGGCCACGCCGTTGAGGCTGCGCGCGGCGGTCAACGAGACCAGGTCGGCGGCCTGTTGCACCTGGGTCTTGGCAATCGCCACCAACCCCAGGTCGATCGCCAGCGCCAGGAAGGCAAGCTGGGCCACGATGGTCAGGATCACGAGGGGCAGTACGGTTCCCCGGCGTGGGCGGGCTGCGGCGGGCCGTTGCGGTCTGGAGCGGATCATGGGTGTGGATCTCCCGGGAGGACTCTCGAGCAGTGGTTCGTAGCCAGCGCAAGGCGGAAGGTTTACCACGGTTCAACGCGGCCAACCGCGACGGGACGTTCTGATCCTGGCCTCAGGTCCCGCCTTCGCAGAGCATCGTCACGCCGCTGGTGAGCACCAGCGCCGCTGGCATGTGCACTCCAGGCACAATGTTCATAAACTTGTACGTTCCGGACACGGTGACCGTGATCGGATCCCCGGGGCCCAGGTTGTTGACCGGGGTGGCAACGCCCGAGTGTGTGCCGCTGACACTGACGGTGAAGTTGCTGAAATTCTTCGATTCTCCGGCCATGTAGTTGCTGACGATCGTCTGGACCGTCGCACTGATGGTGCTGCTGGTATTGTTCGCCAGGGCATAGCGGCAACCCTCGCGGGCCGCATTGTTCAGCAGGCTCCAGTCCATCAGCAGCCGGGCGTACTCGAAGACCCCCATGAGCAGCATGCCCACCAGGCCAATAATCACGGCGGTTTCCACCACCGTTGCGCCGCGGCGCTTGCGAGCGGGACACTTGTGAAAAACCATGGTCTTTTCTCCTCCGGGGGGGGCGATGCGCTACTCCGCGGGGAGATAGGGCGTGATCTCAAACGGTGCATCGAGCATGGATGCCCAGACCACGTTCACCGACAGCCGGGTCATGCTGGTCACCTGCGAGAGCGGGCTCAGGCGGACGCTGCTGTAGGGCGCCGAGACTCCAATCTGGTAGACGTCAAGCTGCGACATCAGAGTGGGGTCGGTGATGCTGGGCTGCGTCATGTCCGTGAAGCTCATGGTGAAGAGTTCGCGGTTGGCGGTGCTGTCCCAGCAGGTGTATCCGGTGGCATTCGAGGGGAGCGCGATCACCGGCGAGATGATCGAGGTCGTGTGGCCTGCACCGAAGGCGGTGGGTTCGGCGCTCTGGAGGTAAAGGAGCAAATTGCTGGCAACCTCCTGAAGGTTGTCCTCTCCCAGCGAAGCGTCCCGCGCGGCCTCGCGCGGAGTTCCACATGACCTCGGACACCTCGGTGATCCGGCCGACCTCCCACAACCCCGTCAGCACCAGGAGCATGAGCGGCAGGCAGACCGCCATTTCCACCGAGGCCACGCCCCGGCGGCGATTCCCGGCTCTCGCACAAAGCCTCATGACTGGCTCTCCACGTACCGCTGGCCTGTCAGGCCGCGAAGCTTGTCCCTCTTCTGTTACCTAAGTCGCCGGCAACTGCCGGTCAAATCCGCGATGCCGGTATGCCGCGCGGGGGACGCGGTGTTGTATCCGGGCGACAGAGCCGCGAAACTTTGGAGGTGCCGTGGAATTGCCGTCACCTTTCGCGGGCCGTACGCAACCCGCCCCCGGACCGGAAGGCCGATCTCATGAGCTCGCTGAGCACCCGCTTTCGTGAACTGCTGCGCACGCCGGCGGCGGCCCCGCCGAAAGCCACGACGGGGGACGTCCCGCTCTTCCGCCGGTTCGAGGCCCACTTCGACGCCAACCCCAGAACGCTCACGATCGTCAGCCAGAACTTCGAGCAGCACGATCATCCCAACGTTCACCTGGCGCTCGAAGACCTGCTCAATGCCGATGGAGTGCAACTCGAAGTGTTCGGCGTCCGATCGGATGGATTCCGGTTTCGTGAAATGACGCTCTCCGAGCTGGTGATGCCGCCAGGCAAGCAGGAGGGCGGCCTCGGGATCGCGCCCGTCGAGTTCAAGAGCGTCGTGCTGCACGCCGACGAAGTGGTCGTCTGCATCGTCCGGGCGATCTTCCTGGCCGAGCTGCGGGGAACCAGGCTGGCGCTCTTTATTTCGCCGGTCGAGCATCCCGGAGAGCAGTTCATCAAGGTCGAGATCATGGCCTCCGACCGTTCCGAGGCCGAGCACTTCATGAGCCAGCTTCGCCAGGCGATGCGCCAGCGCAACGTCTACCGCGGCCGCGTGGTCTCGGTCAGCCAGCGGGGCTGGGATTCCACCCAGATCCAGTTTCACAGCCTGCCGAAGGTCCAGCGCGGGCGCATCATCCTGCCGCTGGGGATCCTCGAGCGGATCGAGGCCCAGACCATCGGCTTCAGCCGAAGCCGCGACCGGCTGCTGGCCGCGGGACGGCACCTGAAACGAGGCATCCTGCTGCACGGCCCTCCCGGAACCGGCAAGACGCTGACCGCGATGTACCTCTCGGGGGTGATGGAAGACCACACCACGCTGCTGCTCACGGGCAAGGGGCTGGGTCTGGTCACACGGACCTGTGAGCTGGCGCGCATGCTCGAACCCTCCATCGTCATCCTCGAGGACGTCGACCTGATCGCCGAGGAGCGCACCAAGGGCGGGCGCGGTCAGGCCGGGCCGGTGCTCTTCGAGCTGCTCAATGAGATGGACGGCCTGGCCGACGATGTGGATGTGATTTTTCTTCTGACCACCAACCGGCCGGAGCTGCTGGAGCCGGCACTTTCATCACGGCCAGGACGAGTGGACATGGCCGTGGAGATTCCCATGCCCGACGAGGAAGGCCGGCGACGGCTCTTCCAGCTCTACGGCGCAGGGCTTTCGCTCGAGCTGGCGAACACGGAGCGGTTCATCAAGCGTACCGAGGGGAGCAGCCCGGCCTTCATCCGCGAGCTCTTCCGCAAAGCAGCGCTCTTCGCGTGCTCCGACGGTGCGGAGATTCGCATCGACGATCGCGTGCTCGACGAGGCCCTGAACGAGCTGGTCCTGCGCGGTGGCGATCTCACCCGCAGCTTGCTCGGCTTCCAGCCGCGGCTTGGGTTCCAGTCCGGTAAGCCGGCCGAGGAGTGACCGGCTCTCAGGCCAGGGTGAATCGAGCCTGGAGACTCACTCCTCCTTCCCCGCCTGCGCCAGCGGCACCTCCCGGTAAGTCAGGGCCCAATCCTTCATGAACCGGACACGAGCTGGAACCACGCGGTAGAGGATGAAATCCGGGCTGTCCGGCCCGCTCACGTGGCGGCGGATCTGGGGGTTCGCGTCCCAGACCCGCCGTTTGATGGCCGGGTCCGTCACGACTTCCGCCGTGCCCGTGATGCGCACCTGGTCATGATGACCGTCCAGGTAGCAGAGCTCGACGCGTGGATTGGCCTCGATCTCAGCCGTCTTGCCGTGACAGCGCAGGTTGGCAATGTAAACCGTGAATCCGTCGATGCGGACCGGTGAAACGGGCCGCAAGCGCGGCTGGTCGCCCTCCACGGTTGCCAGGTAAGGAAGTCGGTCGCTATGGATCACCGCGAGAGCTTGCCTTGCGAGCTCCTCGGGGCCGGTGGGGTCGAGTGTGGGCGTTGGCATGAGTGCTGCCCTTGGGTCGGATTCCCGGAGCCAGCCGCCAGAGACTCCCGCGTCGCAGGCAGCTTTTGGAATCAGCGCCCCGAGAGGGGAAGGAACGCCGATCCGGTCAGCGCAGAGACCGCTTGCCTCAGCATCGAACTCTATCTGAGCAGAAGGTCAAGCCCTGTGACAAGGGGCCAGCGTGCCTGGCGACCGGTGTTCTTAGCGTTGTTTGGCATCGTCCCAAAATGGGCACGGCGCGCCGACCGCAGGGTGGGTCAGCGTAGCGCAACCCACCGGCTGGCAGGGCCTTGCGTGCGCCGAACCGTAGACGCCGTACGACGTCCTGGGACGATGCCCGTTGATTCCAGACCGCGCCGTGGACTAGGATCAACTTTTGTTGAGCACAGTCCTTCATTGCAAGCGACCGGTCGTCTTCGAGGTCATTCGATGGTCTCCAGCCAGCCGAACGGCACGGGCATGCTGCGCCGTCAGTTCCTCCAGGTGGGCTTCTCCGGCTTTCTGGGGTTCGGTCTGGCCGAACTCTTCGCGGGGCAGGCGTCAGCAGCGAGGCCCGCAAGACGGTTCCCGGCAGGAAAGTGGTCGGGGCCAGGCCGCAGGCACGGTCAATGATCCTGGTCTTCCTGACCGGGGGGCTGAGCCATCTCGATTCCCTGGACATGAAACCGGACGCGCCGGAGGGGATTCGCGGCGAGTTCCGACCGATCGCCAGCCGGGTCTCGGGAATTCATCTCTGTGAGCATCTGCCGGAGCTGGCGGCCCGAGCGGATCTGCTGGCGATCGTCCGCTCGCTCTCCCATTCCTATACCAACCACCTGAACGCCACACACGAGATCTTGACGGGCCATCCCCAGCCTGCGCCTTCTTCGACAAGTCCGCGTCACGCGACGACTACCCTTGTTATGCCTCGGGGTTGGACGCCATCCGTCCCCGATCCGATGGCATACCCAGCGGCGTGACTCTGCCCACCTTCTTGATGGAAGGTCCGCTGGTCTGGCCCGGGCAGCATGCGGGCTTCCTCGGCCCCCGTCACGACCCCTGGCAAATCCGCCAGGACCCGAGCAAGCCGGGCTTCCGGGTGGACAGTCTCGCGTTGCCCAGCGGCTTCACACCGGCCAGGCTCACACGCCGCCAGGCGCTGCTGGACCGGCTCCAGGCTCAGAACCCGTCGACCGACGGACGGTCTTCGGCTGGCAGCGACGCGCTCAACGAACAGCGCCAGCGCGCCATGTCGCTGTTGCTCTCGGGGAAGGTGTCGGCGGCATTCGAGCTGGACCGTGAAGATCCCCGGCTCCGCGAGCGCTATGGGCGGCACATGTTCGGGCAGTCGCTGCTGCTGGCCCGGCGGCTGGTGGAAGCCGGGGTGCCAATCGTGCAGGTCAACATGGGTCGCGTGCAGACCTGGGATACCCATTCAGGGAATTTCAAGTCGCTCAAGGAGCGGCTCTTGCCGCCCACCGACCGTGGCATCGCAGCGCTGCTCGACGACCTGAAGAGCAGGGGGTTGCTCGACGAGACGCTGGTCGTCGTGACCGGAGAGTTCGGCCGGACCCCGCGCATCGGTGCCAGCACCGGCAACAACAACACCCGGGACGGTCGCGACCACTGGGCCGCCGTCTTCTCGGCGGCACTCGCCGGCGGCGGCGTCCAGGGCGGCCAGGTCATCGGCCGTTCCGACAGGATCGGCGCCTATCCCGCCAGCCGGCCTTATGCGCCGGCGGACCTCGCCGCGACGATCTACCACAGCCTGGGCATCGATCCCGCCACGGAGCTTCACGATCGTCTCGATCGCCCCGTGCGGCTCTGCACGGGCGAACCCATCATCCCGGTGTTCTCCGCGGCCTGAGCGCGTTCCGTCTTTGCCGCCCGCGGCCGTCAGTCCACGGCATCGGCACCCTCCGGCTTCACGCCGCCTGGCTATCGACCTCTGCCGGCTCCTCCGGGTGATAGACCAGCAGGTTAATGCGGTGGAACTCCTCGTGCGTGATCTCGAAGGGCTCGCCGTTGATTGCCCAGAGCTCCTCGATCAGAGGCTCGAGGGTGTCCTCGGGCTCGTCCCAGGTCACCACCAGCATATCGTCTCCGCGGCACTGGATCTCCAGTCCGAGCTCGAGCAGGTGGGTCTCGATCTGAACCCGGTGCTCCGGGCTGACCACGAACGACCAGCGAATCATCTCAATCGAAAGTGGGCTTTCAGGCGCGCTCACTGTGACATCCTCCTTGAACAGGATCCTCCTGCGTTCTCTCATTCCCATCGGCCAGACGGCCGGTTCCCTTGAAAAAAGGTAACCGGCACCATTCCGCGACCATTCCAGCGCCTGTCTTTTCACCTCTCCATCTCGGTCATCAGCGTCCTGCCCCGGCTGTTGGGGCAGTCTCGGTGGACTTTGATGGCCGGTCTCGCCGGTAGACGTCGAGCCAGGGCGACCGTGGACCGGGTTTCGACGCGAATTCCCTGGGCCGATCTTCCGGACGGCCGCCGATACACAAACACAGCGTCAGCAAGTCATCCTCGATCTTGTAGATTCCGGGGATCGGCGGGACATTCGAGATTTTGCCGTTCTCGTCCAGAAGGTACAGATCGATGGTCTTCGGCTGCCGGGTCGGGTCGAGCTTGATGACATGGTTCTTCACCAGGCCCTTGCCGTCCGGGCGATCCTGGTACCAGCCGTCGGCCGTGAAGACGACCTTGAGGGCAGTGGACTTCGGCGGAATCGGCGCGTTGGGGTCCGGGAAAACCTTGCGGCCATCAATTTCCGAGGAGACCCGGTACCAGGTGCCCTGGAAGAGGCTCAGGTCGTGCCGGCGGCGGAGTGTCGCATTCCGGCCGGTGTCGGCGTCTGATTTGTCCGGCTGCTGGCTCGACCCCGGCTGCTGGCTCGGGGATGACGCGGGCGCGCCAGCACCCGCGGACTGGAGCGCCGGGGGCACCCCGACCGTCGCCACAGCGGTGGCCGCGGCCGCAAGCACACATGCGAATGAAAGGCGGATCATGAGCAGGCTCCTTGTGCTGCACCGGATGAATGGATTGATCGCGGCAATGGCCGGCAATCCGGACGGTCCAGAGGACGTGAAGGTGGCCAGGGCGGCACGGACCGTGGCAGTCACCAGCGCGGGCCGCAAGGCCAGCGGAGCGCCCTGGTAAGCAAAGGGTTGGCCCATCAGCCCCGCCGGCACGGCCAGGCCGCGTGCGAGCAGACGCTGCCGCAGGCGATCGCGGCCCCGGGCAAGGCGTGAGAGCACCGTCCCTTCGGCGCATCCCAGGCGCCTGGCGGCTGCCGCGACCGACAGGCCCTCCAGGTGGCAGAGCACCACGGCCTCCTGGTAGCGGCGGGGAAGCCGGGCGATCTGTTCCCTGAGGGCCTCCCGTTGCTCCGCGGAGCACGGTCCGTCGTTCGCGCGGCGGGCCGCGATCTGGCCTCCCTGCCGCTCGTGGAACCCCCGCCGGCATCTGGCCTGGCGTGACCGGACGGCCTGCCGCATGGCAACCCCGAACAGCCAGCTCGCAAGCGAATCTCGCTTACGGATCGACCCGGCACGCCGCAACAGGACCAGAAATGTGGCCTGAAAGGCATCCTGTGCGTCATGCGGGTCATCGAGGGCCTGCCGGCAAACGTCCAGAACCATGGGGCCATGGCGATGCACCAGCGCCGTGAACGCTGCCTCGGCCTCCGCGGGATGGCCGGCGAGAAAGCGCTCAAGAAGCTTCCCGTCCGCCAGGTCACCACAAACTCCCTGGCCGAAAAGACAGCTCAGCTCCGAGGTCAAGGCACGTCCTGTGAGCACTCCGGCCATCGTCGCATCTCCCCAAACCAGGCGATCTGCCCCATGGTGCGTCTGCCAGGGCCGTTATTCCCGAATTCCGCCAGGCCGTCGAAAAAAGTGTGGCGGAAACAGCTTTCCCGGGCGGCAGGTCTATGCATCCAGCCATGGGGCCCTTCGGGTGCACGCCTTCCGGCCGGCCCTTTTTCACGAGAATACTGTGCTTGATGTCCAGCCCGGGAATCTCTATCGTAACAAGCGCCGGATTCTGGGACTTGACGGCAATGGAATGCGACCTCGATGAGGTATCAGGGCAAATGGCGTTGCCCCTCTGTCCACACACCTCCGCTCGCTCGCCTGAGCCGATATTTCCCCTGCCGGTCAATCTGCACCGATCAAGATGTGTTCGCGCTCACTGTTTTCGAGAATCTCTCGCGACTGGCAACACCGAGCGCTGGTGGTCCGCGGGCAGGCCGGGATGGCCGGCCGGTGCGGGGACGCCCTGGCGCACGGAACGGCAGCTCGAGCCGAAGGAGTAGTGCCCGATGACCGTACGCTGGAAGCCACTGCTCATCCTTTCAGGAGTCTTCTCCGTGGTCGCGGTGGTCGGTGTGATCGCCATGGCCTGGTCGCTGGTTCCGAAGTCGGCCCAGGGAGTGCTCAAGCAGGCGCGGGCCGCGGCAGCCGCGGGCCGCTGTGACGACGCCGAGATCTACTTCAAGCAGGCGCTCCAGTACGACGCCCGGAGCGCGGCGATCCATGAGGAGTTCGCCAACCTTTACCGCGACTGGGCCAACTCCGCACCGGCGGAGCGCCGCGACGCCTTGCGGCAGGAACGGATCGATCACCTGATGAAGGCCGTGAAGTTCGACAAGAGCACGCCGGCTCCCCGCGTGCAATTGCTCGAGCTCGCCATGAATCAGGACAGCGACCAGGACGCGGCCGCCTGGGCGACCGAGGTGCTCAAGGTCGATGCCGAGAACGTCGAGGCCCATTTCATACTGGCCCTTGACGAGCTGGATTCACGCTCTCCGAACGTCCCCGAGGTGAAACGGCATCTCAAGGTGCTGGAGGAGAAGAACGCCCCGGCCATCCGGCGGTGCGTGGTCCGTGCCAGGCTGGCCATCGCGACCGGCGACGACGCCGCCCGCGACGCCGCCTTCGCCGAGGGGCGTGCCATCGTCCTGCCCGCGGACGCCGGTCCGGTCGACCGCATGGCCCGGGTGCGGATGGAGGCGATCACCATCCAGAAGCAGGCGGAGCTCGGAGCCCTTGAAAGCCAGGTCGGCAGCCTGCTGGAACACGTCAAGCAGATGGCTTCCGAGCCGGAACTGGCCGCGGGCCGGGTGAGCCGGCTGAGCCAGCTTCTGGAGCTGAGCCAGCGTGCTCTGCTCCAGCGCAAGGCGAAGCTGAAGGACGGCCAGGCCGGCATGGTCAACCGCCAGGCGGACGCCATCGAGATCGTGCTCGAGGACATCTTCCAGAAGGCATTGAGCACCAGCCAGAAACCTGACCTTCAGATTTACCTCACCTATGCCGACCATCTCCGCTTCCGGCAGCAGCGTGACCGCTGCCTGGAAGTCATCGCCCGCGCGCTCCAGCAGCCCGATCTGGGCAAGGCCAGTAACACCGTCCCGGTGATGGGTCTGCACGCCGTGGCCGTGGAGATGGCACTGGCAAAGACCGAAGACGAGGACAAGTACAAGAAGGCCGAGCCGCACGTCCAGGCGCTTCTGGGCGCCTCGGAGCCGAGGTTCCAGGGGCTCGGGCATCTGTTCCAGGGGGCGATCGAGCTGGAGCAGTCCGGCCTGGTGCGCTCCGCGGCGCCCCTGGCGAACAAGAACCAGCCATCGACCGCGCCAGCCCCCCAGCCCAGGCTTCGCGCCAGCGCTCTGAACCACCTGAAGGTGGCCGCCAGCCAGCTTCCCACACTGGCCGAAGCCCAGGCGGCTACGGCGTGGCGCTCGTGCTCAGCCAGGAACAGACGCTGGGCCGGCAATACCTCCAGAACGCTCTCCGTCTGGGTAACCTGGAACCCCAGTACCAGTTCTGGGCGGCCTGGACCATCCTCCAGGCCGGCTATCCCGAGGAGGCCGTGCCGATCGTCGATTCCCTCTATCGTCAGCTTGCCGACGGCACCATTCCCCCTGAGCTGAAGGGAACGCTGCACCAGATCAGCGGCGAGCTCTACCAGGCACGCCATGCCTCCGGCGACCTCGAACGCGCGGCCCAGGAGTTCCAGAAGGCCGCAGCCCTGGAACACGGGGGACCGGGCACGGCAACCGTGGCGCTGCGGCAGGCCCAGATCGATGTGCAGATGGGCCACCACGCCAACGCCCTGGCGCGGCTCGACCGGCTGCGCGCAGCGGGCAGGGCGGACCGGGTGCCGAGAACCTCGCGGTCCTCATCCAGGAAGAGATGGGTAAGCCCGCCGAAGCACGCCGGCTGCTGCGCAAGGCGCGGGCGCACTACCCCCGTTCGCCCGAGCCTCGCCGGGCTGGACGCCGCAATGCACAACAAGGACGGCAAGCCCGAGGAAGCCAACCAGTTGCTGGCGGCGTACCTCGCCGGCGACCCGGACAACGTCACCCTGGCGCTGATGCGCCGCCAGATCCTCGCCGAATCGCTGAACCGCCCGGCCGAAGCCCGCACGCTGCTGCTGGCGCTTGCGGAACGCTGCGACAACTCCTCTCCGCTGGTCCAGGTCGTCCAGATCGACTTGCAGCAGAACAACGTGGACGCGGCCGCCGAGACCATCGCCAGGATTCGCAAGCGCTGGGCCGAGGCCGCCACCGGCGACATTCTCGATGGACAGCTTGCACTCAAGCGGAAAAACGTCGCGGCTGCCCTGGAGCACTTCAACGAGGCCCTCAAGAAAGACCCGGAGAACAAGGTTGTCCAGTTCTGGAAGGCCCAGCTCGACAGCCAGACCGGTTCGCTCTCGCAGGCGACGCGGGCCCTGGAAGACCTTGTCAAGAACCGGCCCAGCAAGGAGATCGATTCCGGCGTCACGCTCATGTCAGCGGCCCAGTCGGCCCTGGCCAACCTGGAGCTCCAGTCCGGCAAGCTGGACGATGCCATCCGCCGCTTCGAGGAGCTGAAGAGAAACAGCCAGAACGGCAAGCTCAGCCACGCCGACCGCTGGCAGCTCGTCACGGCATACGTGGCCAAGCGCCAGTGGCCCTATGCCCGCCGCGAGCTCGCGGCCATCCTCAACGATCGCCAGAACCCGCCCAGCAACGACGAGCGGGTCCGGGGAGCGAACCTCTATCGCCAGCAGAACGAAGAGGCCGCGGCCGGGGCGCAGCTCGACTACGTGTTGAAGCTCAACCCCGCAAACGCAGCCGCGGTCGTCACCCGCTCCTATATCGACCTCAGCAAGAAGCAATACGACCAGGCGGGGGCGGTGCTCGGCCGGGCCATTGATCTCTCGAGCAAGACTCCGGAGAAGGCGCCGGCCGTCTTCTTTCTGATGCTGGCCGCGGTCGAGAACGAGAAACCGCCGGCGGCCACGGCCACCCAGCGCGCCCGGGCCGTGCTCGAACGCGGGCTCACCATCCAGCCCCGATCGATCGAGCTCGTCCAGGCGGAGTATTACCTGCTGGCCTCGCGGGGCGACCTCCAGGGCGCCCTCGAGCTCATCGAGTCGAAGACCCACGACGACCCCAGGGGGGTGTTCCGGCGGTTGCTGGTGGACGTGCTCCGCGAGCGGAAGGAATACGAGCGGGCAGAAAGCTTGCTGAACAAGCTTCTGGCCGAATCGCCGGAGGACGCCAACCTCGCGGCCGCTCTCGTGCAGGTGGTTTCCCTCGAGGCCGCCGAGGCAGCAGCCGCCGGCAAGTCCACGCTCCAGCGCACGCTCGACGATAAGGCCCTGGTGATGATTCGCGACTTCCGCAAGCGGTATTCGCGGAGCATCGTCTTCATGCAGGCCGAGTGCGACCTGGCGGCGCGTGCCGGAGATCTGAACCGGGCCATCGCCATCACCGAGGAGATCGACAAGGCGGCACCCGAGTCCACCACGGGGCCTCTGCTGCGGGCCAGGCTGTACGCTCGCGCCGGCAAATCGGACGACGTTGTCAAGGGCTACAGGGAAGCACTCCAGCGGAACCCGACACAGCCCGAGATCCGCATCCTGCTGGGTCAGGAGCTCGATGAAGCTGCACGAGCCCGATGAGGCGCTGAAGCAGGCGCGGATCGTGCTGGACGACAACAAGGACCGCGCCGACGCCATCTTGCTGGAGGCCCGCGCCCTGGCCGAGGCCGGCTCCGGCGATTCCCAGCGCGAGGCCGGGCGCAGGGCCGCCGTCGAACGTTTGCAGGCGGCCATCACCACCGAACCTCGGTTCCGCGAGGCCTACCACACGCTAGCCGACATCGAGCAGGCGCGCGGCCGCCGGCCGGCCGCGATTGCGGCGCTCAACCGGGCGCTCAAGGCCAACCCCCAGGACGGCGAGGCGCTGGCGCGGCTGGTGCAGATGCTGGCCGGCCGCCAGCAGCCCACAGGCGCTCCACCCAGCGCCGCCGACCTGGCCCTGGCCGAGCAGACGGTCGCCGCGGTCATCGAGCGCGACAAGGAAGGGTCGCTGGTGCTGGCCGCGGCCGTCGGCTACCACAAGGCCGGCCAGCTTGCCCTGGCCCTGCCGGTCTCGGAGCGCGCCGCGAGCTTGCTGGATAACGCGGTCGCGCATCTGAACCTGGGCGACCTGCTGCTCTCCCTCGGTGAGAGCCAGGGCGACGCCGGTGCCGCCCGTCCCTTTTTCGAGCGCTGCGTTGCCGAGTACGACCGCGTGCTCAGGACCCAGCCGGCCCACATCGAGGCGGCCAACAACAAGGCGTGGGTCCTGCACACTTACCTCAAGAAGACTCCGCAGGCATACGAACTGCTCCAGAGCGTGATGAAAGGCGTCAACCCGGCGACTCTGCCGGGAGAGTTTTATGACACCCTGGGTGCCATCCAGGAAGCGATGGGACGCCGCACCGACGCGGAAGCGTCGTACCAGTCGGGCCTGGTGCGATCTCCCGATCATCCCATGCTCAATTACCACATCGGTAAGCTGCTCGCCGTGGACCATTCACGCAGTGTCCGCGCCCGGGTCTACCTGGCCAAGGCGCTCGAAGGCCGCGAGCAGCTCACCCCGGCCATGGTCCAGGACGCGGAGACGCTGGTGCGCCAGCTCGGCCGGCCGATTTCGGGCAATTGACCCGGAGGCCCGGGCGTCCGGCCTGGCCCCGTACTCGCGTGCCGACCACGGAATGCCTCCTCCGGCGAGTTGCCGGACCTGCTGCCAGCCGCTCGACAGCATTCCCCCGGTTTGTTAGCGTAACGTGTCTGCTCGTGTGGAGATCTGTCAGGGGCGGGGTGAGCGGCCCCGTCCCGGCGATCCGTGTGGGCTCGCCACCGTGGAGTTCTTCAGACCATGCAACCAGGACGACTCATGACTTCGCTCACCTTGTTCTCCCTCGTGGCCCTGGGTCTGGGCGCCTGTCTGTCCGCCAGTGCGGTCGCCGGCCAGGCCTCCGGCCAGAAGCCCGTCGTCGTGCTCGATACGTCGATGGGGCCGATCACTCTGGAGCTGTACCCCGACAAAGCCCCCATCACCGTCGCGAACTTCCTCAAGTATGTCGATGAGGGCTTCTACGACGGTCTCATCTTCCATCGCGTGATCCCTGGATTCATGGTCCAGGGGGGCGGCATGACCGAGCAGATGGAGGAGAAGTCCAAGGGCCGGCACGACCCGATCAAGAACGAGTCGAGCAACGGACTTTCGAACGAGCGCGGGACCGTCGCCATGGCCCGCACCGCCAACCCGAACTCGGCCACCTGCCAGTTCTTCATCAACCATGCCGATAACCCCCGGCTGGACAACTACGGCGGGGGCTACACCGTCTTCGGCAAGGTGATCGATGGCATGGACGTCGTGGACAAGATCGCCAACGTCTCGACCGCCTCGCGGGGTCCTCATGAGAACGTGCCGCTGAAGGCGATCACCATCAAGAGCGCCAAGCGGAAGTCCAGTTGATCCACCACTTTCAGTTCTCTGAACCCGGCCCCTGGCACGCCCTTGACCGTCCCGGTGGAGCTTCCTAAGATGACGTGCATCCGGGGCGGCGGCTTCCGCCCCTTTGCCGCCCGCGGGCGATCCCGAGTCTTGAATTTGAACCGCCAAAGGAGTCACGAATGGCTCACGTTGTCGCCGAGCCTTGCTTCGACTGCAAATACACCGACTGCGTGGTGGTCTGCCCGGTCGATTGCTTTTACGAGGGTGCCCAGATGCTTTACATCCACCCGGATGAATGCATCGACTGCGAGGCCTGCGTCCCGGAATGCCCCGTCGAGGCCATCTTCCACGAGGACAACCTGCCTGAGGAGTGGAAGGATTTCACCGCGCTGAATGCCGAACAGTCGCCGCTCTGCCCCGTGATCAACGAGAAGAAAGACGCCCTCGAATCCGAGTCGTGCGACAAGTCGCGCAAGAAGAAATAACAGACCTTTCCATCCGGCCGCCCGCAAGCCGCGAGCGCTCCCGCGCCAGGCGATCGAGAGACGTCGTTCTTCAACCCCGGAGCAACTGCCGGGGTTTTTGCTGCGCCGACGCTTCCAGGGGAATCCGAGTCGCACGAAAGGGCCAGCCACAGTTCAGGGTGGTGTGCGAGCCGTCCGCGCGGGGTTCGGTGTCCGAAATTGGCGTGGCCGCCTGGCTTGCCGTGGTCAAGCCGCCCGTTGCTGTGCCCGGTTCGGAGCGCTTTGTGGATCGCCCCCACGCTGTCCCATGCACTCCGCCCGGTCGATGCTCACGACCTTGTGCGGGCGGGGATTGTATCTTACTGGTGCTCGCCAGTGTGTGCATTTGTAGGCTGCGTCCAGCGCAGCGACGACGCACCAGTGGGGATGACCGCGACGCAATTCGGTGCGCCGTCGCTGCGCTGGGCACACCCTACGCAACTGCCTACGTTCAGGGCCTTGTGGACATCGCGGCGTCCGCTTCCACCTGGGCCCGCGGCGCCGGCGCCCGGATCCGCTGCCCATGGCCGCGGGCGCCAGCGCCTTGGATCCGCTGCCCATGGCCACGTGCGTAAGCACGTGGTTTCCACGGGCGTAGCCCCCGACCTCGGGCGTGAGCCCGACCTGCATATCGCCGCATCACACGCATCCCCACGGCGCCGGTCCACCCGACCCGGCGTCCGCGGCGCAGAGCGATGGCCACGTGCGTGAGCACGTGGTTTCCACGGGCGCAGCCCCCAACCTCGGGCGTGAGCCCGACCTGCATATCGCCGCATCACACGCATCCCCACGGCGCCGGTCCACCCGACCCGGCGTCCGCGGCGCAGAGCGATGGCCACGTGCGTGAGCACGTGGTTTCCACGGGCGCAACCCCCCAACCTCGGGCGTGAGCCCGACCTGCACTTCGTGGCATCTTCTTCCAGCCCCTCCGCCGCCTGCGACCCCGCCACGCTGCCGGACTTTGCAGACTTCAGGTCCTCCGCCCGCCCTGCTCCTGAATGTGCTCCTCCCGTTCCTTGATCGACGCGTGGGCGCTCGCCTCGGGTACCTCAGCAATGCCCGCCGCCACCGGTTTCAGATCGATGGAGGCACACGTTGCCAGCAGCGATTCCTCATCGAGGATCGCCACGCTCTGGAACCGCCCCTCGAAGAACGCCCCGCGGGTGTTCTCCTCGCGGTTGGCCATTCGCGACAGCGGCTCCTTCAGGCACATCATGAACCAGCTCAGGCTTTCCAGCCGCTGGCGTGCGATCACCACCCACCTCACGTCTCTCAGCCGCTCCTGCACCCACGCGTCCGAGACCGGCACAGCCTGTCGCGCTCTGTCGCGGGGCGGGAAGAGCCTCCCCCAGCGCCGCACGACCTCTTCATCCGCCCACCCCGCCGCCACATCTGGCTCGAGCCGCACCAGCCGGTGCAGATGGTTATCCAGAACCGCGAAGCCATCCACGGCCACGGATCCGCTGGCAGGCTGGCCTGGTTGCTCCTCGGCGCGGTCCTGGCACGCGGGCGGAGGACCGTCACACGGTGGATCCGCGCCGCGGGCCTGAACACACGGCCTCCGACCCTGCGACACGGCGGCGCCGGCTGCCGGCAAGTGGGCCAGGGACATCGCCGCCCGCCTGGTCCGCAAGGTCGTCAAGTCCCTGGTGGCCAGCCGGTCGCGGCTCACCCGGGCGATGGCTCGACGACACGCCAGCCGAGCGAGACCTGCCGTTCGTCCAGGGAGCTCATCCTCCACAAGCCAACTCCGGGGGCCAGTGGGCTCACCTGGTGTTGACGGCCACATCCGGGTGGCCCTCAGGCTCCCGTGCAACAACTCTCCCGCGGTCGGTCGTCTCCGGGCACTGCCACTGGTTCTCAGCCGCTGACCGGATCTCCCCCTGAGGGCAGTGGAAACGGAGCATGAAATGAAGCAGTCCTGGTGTTCCCGGCACTTGACCTGCCGGCGATCGGTCCGGACGATGAGGAGGATGCGAAACTCGCGGGCGCCTTTCTCGTGTCCGCATGCCGCATCTCTTTCACGGGGGCCCGACCTTGAGCCAAGCGTTCGACGACCCGGATCCGTCGCGGCCGCAGCCGCCTCGCCGTCCCGGAGGCGCGGCAAAGCGGCCAGGCTCGCAGCCTCCACGGCTGCCCCCCTCGGACGTCCCTGACAAGACGACCTTCCGGCCCAACCCCGCCCGGCCGAAAGCCAAGGGCGGGTCCGCATCCGGACCCGGCGCACAGCCGGGAGCCGGCGCGGCGAAAGCGTCGCGCTCCGCCGACTTCGACCGCGCGTACCGCGAGCCCCTGGCGGCGGGACCGAAGTGGTGGGAGCGCATCCTCTTCGGCCGCGTCAGCTCCGGTCAGCTCGCCCAGTTCTGCCGCCAGTGCGCCTCGTATCTGAACGCGGGAGTGGATTACACGCGTACCTTCGCCAGCCTGGAAAAGCAATTCACCGGATCAGCGCTGGGGCTGCCTATCGGCCGCATGAAGCTCGCCATCAAGAACGGATCCACGCTTGAAGAAGCGATGGCCGAGGAACCCCGGGTCTTCAGCCCGATGTTCCTGAGCATGATCCGCGTGGCCGAGGCGCGCGGGGGTGTGCCCGAAACGCTACGCATGATGGGCAACCATTACGAGGCCCGCCAGCGGCTGATCCGCCAGGCGCGCTCGGCGCTCATCTACCCCGTCATCGTGCTGACGATGGCGGCCGGCGTGATCGCGCTGCTGACCGTCTTCCTGCTGCCCATGTTCGCTTCCATGCTCAAGGACCTGGGAAGCAAGTCCGAGCTTCCCTTGCCCAGCCGCGCCCTCATGGCGTTCAGCGACTTTGTCGGAGCCGCCGGCTGGTGGGTCATGCCGATTGTCTTCTTCGGCACGCCCGTGCTGATCTACCGGTTCTACAAGACCTCTGCCGGCCGTGCGCTGATCGACCGGTTGATCCTGCGCGTTCCGGTCTTCGGCGCACTCTGCCGCAAGATCGACGTCAGCCGGTTTGCCCGCACCCTGGCGACCCTGCTCGATGCCGGCGTCGACGTCGGTAGCTCCATCGACCTGACTGCCGGCGTGGTCCACATGACGCCCATCAGCCAGGCCGTCCGCGCCGCTCGGGAAAAGGTGATCCAGGGGAAGGAGCTGAGCGCGGCGCTCGCGCCGTCGCGGCAGTTCTCGGCGGACATCCTCGCGGTCCTGGAGACGGGTGAGGAGACGGGCAAGATTCCCGAGAGCCTGAATCACCTGGCCGACGACTACGAGGAACAGGTGTCGCACATGGTCAAGAACCTTGGGCACCTGGTTCAGCCGTTCCTCGTACTCGCCCTGGGCGGCGTCGTGCTGTTCATCATCCTGGCCGTGTTCTTGCCCTACATTCAGATGCTGACCTCGCTCTCCGCGCCCGGCGGCCACTGATCCGGGCAGCCGGTGCCCGAGCGGCGCTCTGGGTGGAACCGGCCTGGCCGACGAGCGTGGGCGACGGTCTCAGCCCGGGGCAGGCGCAGCGGGCTGTGCTGCATCAGAAGCGGTCTTATCAATGCGAACCAGCGGCCGTTCGAGACCCGCGCTCGAGACGATCAGATAGGTGGCGGCCGCAGCCAGATAGCCGTAGAGGACCGCGGGCTGGAATCGCTCTGCCGTCGTCCAGTCAAGGGCTCGACCGAGCACCGGCACGAGGGCAACGGCACAACCCACAACCCAGGCCAGCAGGCCCGCCGGGTTCCAGCCGGGGCGGACGCCGCGCCAGGTCCCCTTCTGCCGCAGACAGTCTGCCACCAGGGCTCCGACGGCCGGTGCGAACACCGCGCCGAGCAGCTCGAAGAGCGTCTCGATCCGGTCTGCCAGGCCGGTCGCCGCGAGCAGGAATGCAAGCACCCCGCCCAGCCGTGTCCACTGCCTGCGGGGAATCGCAGGCCAGCGCGTGGAGGTCTTCTGGCGGAAGACCCACGCCGAGTACACCGCCGGGGCCATGGTGACCAGCCCCAGCAGCATGAGGAGAACGCCGCCGGTGATCCCGCCGATGCCCTGGAAGATGGCCCAGTGAAATGACAGCGGAGTCACGGGCGAATCGTGACCAGGGAGCGAGCCCGGGATGCCGATCCGGCCTGCCGCTGCCGCCACCGTGAGCAGCGAGACGATGGTGCAGTACGACCCCGCCAGGATGATCCCCAGCCAGCCGCCGATCCGAACGTCGCGCCGGGTCCGCACGGCCATGCCCCACTCCACGCCCGCCAGACCCGACATGGCGAACGCTCCCAGCAGCAACTGCATGAGGAAGAGTTCCCCGGACGGGGAGGCGGCGTAGGGAAGCGAGCCCGGCAAGCCGGCGCC
Source organism: uncultured Planctomycetaceae bacterium (assembly GCA_963833985.1). Taxonomy (GTDB): domain Bacteria; phylum Planctomycetota; class Planctomycetia; order Isosphaerales; family Isosphaeraceae; genus Aquisphaera. The sequence goes on along the minus strand of CAWIAD010000001.1, from coordinate 120,637 downwards.
TGGAGAAGGCCCGGCGTACACCGTCAACCCGCTGGTTGCCAGTACGGCGGTCGCGCAAGAACCAGCAGCGCCACGGGTGCATAAACCTGCATCAGGGCAAACACCACGCCCGCCATGCGCAGGCGGCAGGCCACAGTGACGACGTAGATCCAGAACCCGGCCGTGAGCAGAAACACCGGGCTCTCCACTACCAGCGGGCCAAGGTTCCAGGTCTGGAAGATGCTGGAATGGACCAGCCCGCATGAGAGCAATCCCAGGAGGATCAGCTTGACCGCCATGAAGATGGACATCGCGTAGTAGCCCACCGCCCCCAGCGCCAGCACGATGCCCAGGATCCATTCCGATCCGGTCGTGCCGAATGTGGATGCCCCCACCACGCACAGGCGTCGCCCGGCTGCATTGCCCCACCGCGCCGGAATTTCGTAGAACAGGAGGTAGCAGGCGAGGATTCCCAGCAGGGCGGCTGCCGCGAGCCGGCCGGTGCTGCCTGGTCCAGACCAGCAGGTTCCCAGCCGGTCGAGAAGTGGAATCCAGAGGAACACGCCGGTATACGCCGGCGCGATCGTCCAGACCCAGTTGCCGCGCGAGGAAGTGGCTCCTCGAGCTCGGAGCGGAGGAGTGCCGGGAGCTGGGATGGCTCCAAAGTGCGAGGTGAAAGGCTGGTGCTCACGAGAGGTGATGATCCTCCAGGAGGCCACAAGAAGCGACCGCCGGCCAGTGAGACGGAAAGCGTGTTCTGGACGGGGCAAATGCAGGCCGGGGCAGAGCCCGCTTCGCGCAAAAGCTTACCACGCTCATTGAGGTGACACGTCGTAATGAACCGAGATCGCAGCCGGGAGCGCCGCAATCTTCACGGCAGGTGGACGAGCCGGTCCGCGCGCGTGCCGTCCCGGCGGCAGCCCGCCAGACCGCCGCTGATGGTGGGTCGAGTCGCCTGCTATGCCTGGGCCGCCCCCACAACTCTTCTGGGCCTGATCGCCGGCACGATCACTCTGGGCACGGGCGGGCGGGTGCAAGGGCGGCGGGGAGCCCTGGAATTCCACGGCGGATTCGCCGGCTGGTTCTTCGACCGCATCGGCTTCGGAGCCATGACTTTGGGCCACGTGATCCTGGGCCGCGATGCGCCCATCCTTGACGAGCTGCGCGACCACGAGCAGGTGCACGTTCGGCAAGCCGAGCGCTGGGGACCGGCTTTCCTTCCCGCCTACATGGCCGCCAGTGTGCTGGCGTGGCGTCGCGGCGGACATTACTATCGCGACAACTGGTTCGAGCGCGACGCCCGCCGCGCGACAGGGGAACGGGACTGAACCGTAACCCCTCCCCGGACCGTTCCAACCCACCCGCACCCGAGTGAGTCTCCTCATGCATCAACCGCTCCACGTCGAGCGTCACTTCACCGCCAGCGAGGCGGTCCGGGACGTCGTTATCGGCATGTCCGACGGTCTGACGGTCCCTTTCGCACTCGCCGCCGGACTGTCAGGATCGTCCGTGGCCACCACCGCCATCATCGTTACAGCGGGGCTTGCCGAGGTCGCGGCCGGATCCATCGCCATGGGTCTGGGCGGGTACCTGGCGGCCCGCAGCGACGCGGAGCACTTCGCCAACGAGAAGCTCCGGGAGGAACGCGAGGTGGTCGATGTGCCTGACGTCGAAGCGCTGGAGGTGGCTCAGGTCTTCCAGCACTATGGTCTGACCGACCAGGAAATTGAGCCAATCCTGCGTGCCTTCCGGAACAACCACCCCGCCTGGGTCGACTTCATGATGCGGTTCGAACTGGGCCTCGAAGAGCCGAACCCCGGCCGCGCGCTCTGGAGCGCGCTGACCATTGCCGGAGCTTACATCGCCGGAGGACTGATTCCGCTCTCGCCTTACATGGTCATGAGTTCGACACACTCGGCGCTGCTGGTTTCGGTGGCCGTCACACTGGTGGCCTTGCTGGGATTCGGCTACGTCAAGGGCCGCTTCACCGGTATGCGACCCTGGCGAAGTGCTGCGCAGACCATGCTGATCGGCGGCCTGGCCGCCACCGCCGCCTTTCTCATCGCCCGGGTGTTCTCGTAGCGGACGCTCTGCAAGCCTTGGGGCGAGGCAGGCACAAAGGAAACAGGTTCGCCGGTGGGCCAGCTCAGCATGAGGGCAGCGTGGCCAGCCAGCGCCTGACCTCCGCGGGATCCGCGCCGAAGATGAGCGACCCGGGGACAATCCAGTCGGCCCCGGCGGCGGCCAGCGCCGGGACGCTGGAGCGGCGGATGCCGCCGTCCACTTCAATTTCGACGGCAAGCCCCCGGCGATCGATCGATTGCCGGGCCTGGCGCACCTTCCCCGGCGTGCGGGCATCCATCGCGGCGCCCTTGATTCCGACTTCCGTACCGAAAAGGGTCACCTGGTCCAGAAGGTCCAGGTACGGTTCGACCTGCTCCACACTTTCTTCGATTCGCAGTGAAACGCCAACGAACTTGCCGCGTTCCCTGGCCGCATCCAGTACGACCGGCAGATCCACGGCCGCATCCAGGCAGATGATAAACCCATCAGCCCCGGCATCGGAAAAAGCCCCGATCCAGGCCAGTGGGTTCCGGGTCATGAGGTGAATTTCCAGGGGGATCGCGGCGTGCTTGCGAATGGCCGCGACGAGGTCTGGAAAGAAGAGCAAGGCCGGTACGTAATGGCCGTCGGCCACGTCGAGATGGAACCGCTCGGAATAGGGCTCGACGCGGCGGACCTCCGCGCCCAGGTCCGCGAGGTCCGCGGACCAGAGCGAGGTGGAACAGCGCAGCATGGCAGTTGCCGTGAGCAGGACGTGCGGCTTGCGGATCAGTTACGGTTGTTGGCAAGCTTCGAGAGCAGACGGAGCATCTTGAGATAAAGCCAGACCAGCGTGACCATGAGCCCGAAGGCGCCGTACCACTCCATGTACTTGGGCATCTCGCGCTGGGCGGCCTCTTCGATGAAGTCGAAGTCGAGCAGCAAGTTGAAAGCCGCCAGGCCGACGACGAGCAGGCTGAAGCCGATGCCGATCGGGCTGGAGCTGAACACGAACGGAACGGCAACGCCGAAGAGCCGCAGCACCATGGTCAAAATGTAGAAGAGGCAAAGCGCGCCCGTGGCCATGATGACGCCGGATCTGAGACGGTCGGTCACCCGGATGATCCGGTTGGCGTACAGGAAGATCATGAGCAGCAGGGTCCCCGCCGTGAGCATCACGGCCTGGAGAGCGATGCCGGGATAGACCTTGCCGTAGCGCATCTCGACGATCTGCGAGATGGACCCCAGGAAGACGCCTTCCATCGCCGCGTAAACCGGCGATGTCCAGGGAGCGATGGTGGGCTTGAAGATCGTGACCATGGCCAGGATGAAGCCGGCAATGCCGGCCACAAGAATCGCTCCATACTCAAGCTGATCCGTCGCCACGGCGTGGAACGCCCAGAGCGCAGTGGCTGACATGATCGCCAGCAGCAGGAACGTCTTGGACATCGTCCCCTGCACGGTTGTTACCGTGCTGCGCGGGACTCCGTAAACCTGCTGGTATCCGGCGAAGATGTCCTGAGAAAAAGCGGGGTTGCTGGTGGCCACTCTGAAAATCTCCTCGATTCAATACGGCCGGAGCGCGTCAAACTGACACCGCGCTCGCAGTTCACATCTGTATTGTACGCCTGAGGCGGCTGAAAAGCTCAAAGAACCGCAATCTGCTCCGTCCCTTACCTTGAGCGCATTGTTCCCTGTGTGCCCGTTCCTGGCAACAAGAATCCGCCGCATGTCGCGAAACATGAATGCAATGCTCGCCGCGTCAGCGCATGCGGTCCCTGGGCCAGGCGATCTGAGCGCCTTGCTCGGTGATCATGGACTGGAAAGCCGTCAGGCGAGCGGGTGTGTTCCTCACATTGGACGGGGTGAGCCCTGTTTTCAGGCAGTAAGCCACGAGCGCGCCCGCTGCCTCGCCAATGGCCCACTCCACGGGATGAAGCCGATAGCAGCCATTGGTGATATGCGTCGTGCCGATGTTCTTGCACGCGGGCAGCAGGTTAAGTATTCGACTTGGGATGAGAGCGCCCAGCGGCACCTGAAACGGCAGCGAGCCGATATCCACATAGTTCACGCCTCCCGTCGCGGGGTGGAGATCGATCCGGTAGCTGCCCACGCCCACGCTGTCGGTGAATCCTTCCGCAAAACCGCCGTCGTCTGCGTGCTTCAGGACCTTACGTGCTTCCGCCCCGACGTGTTGCTCGCGGACGGTGAACTCCGCCTTGATCCGCCGCGACTCGCGAATGTACGGCGTTTTGGCCAGTCCATCCTCGGTTCCCACCAGGTCGGGGCGTAAGCGGAGGCCCTTCCAGCCAGTCTTGCCATCGGGCCGCGGACACTCGGTCTGAAGCCAGTACAGCAGCGACAGACTGAGCTGCTTGGCCCGGGCGATGTGGGCTGGGGCGTTCGCGTGCAGCCTGTCCGTATCCACCAGCGGTCCCAGCCAGTAGTCGTTCTGCGGCCAGTTCACCAGCGTGATCCCGGAGCTTTCCGGAGCGGTACCCGCACGGAAGTTGCGCGGGTCGGCAATACGCCGGTAGACCCAGAGCCCGGCCCCCTCGCCGCGCGGGTCGAAGCCCCGGTCGACCGGTTTCAGCGTGATCGGATCGCACGAGACCAGATCGAGCAACTTGCCCGGCCAGGGAGGCACAAGCTGGGGCACATAGCTCTGCCAGAACTCGTACTCCTGGGGGCGCTCGATAGTGTGGTCCTGGCCTTCCAGGTAATCCATGGCGAAGCAGCAGGTGATCGCCTGCTGGACGTCCGGCCGAGGCTGGGCCGGAGCGTGCGGCTCGTCCGTTTCTGCCTGCCCCTCGGCACCAATGACGAACTCGGCCTGCGCCAGGGGAAGCAGGTCGCCCAGCTCAGTGGCATCCAGGAAGTATGGGGCCGTGAGCACACGCTCAGTCCGGGATTTCACGTCCAGCACCTGCACGGCCCGGACCCTGTCCCCCGCGGTCTCGGCCGCGAGCAGCTCGTGCTCCAGCAGGACGAGCAACCGCCTGCTGGAGGCGTGCGGGGCAAGCATGGCGGTGAGCACGGCGAGCGCCACACGCGGTTCATGGCAGAGCCAGGAAACGCTTCCCCTGCCAGGATTCAGGCGGGGATCGGCCAGCGCCTGAGCGCTCAGGGGGTAATGCTGCCGGTAATAGTCTCGAATCCCTTGACGCAGCTTTTGATAGCGTGCGTTGCGGCCGAACTCCTCGATCCAGCGATGCTCATCGGGCGGCACCGCCTGGGCGGTCAACTGACCGCCGATCCAGTCCGTCGGCTCGGTCAGGACAACTCGAAGTCCATTTTCCAGCGCCGTGAGCGCCGCGGCGCAGCCGCCCAGCCCGCCGCCCACGATGACCAGGTCGGCCGCGATTTCTTGGCCCGGACTGCGCGGCCCGTGCCCCGGCCTGCCGCCCACCTGCCGCGGCCGCCAGCAGCGCGGCCAGCCCCGAACCACAACCGTCGAGAAATCGCCGTCGCTTCATGGGAGCATCGAACCTGTTGGCGTGGGTACTGTCTCTGATAGGATACACGTTCGTCAGGCGGCAGTGAGAGTCATTGCCCCCGGCGTTTCGCGAGAGTGGCGGAACTGGCAGACGCGCAGGACTTAGGATCCTGTCCCGCAAGGGGTGAGGGTTCAACTCCCTCCTCTCGCACTCGAGACGACCATCGTCCCGGAGTGACGAGCACGGAACTTCGCGACTTCCGCGGCTTCCGGCCGGTGAGAATTTGATTGACAGCACTGGCCCCGGTGTTACGATCAATATGTCAACCCACCCCGCGTCGTCCCTGTCGAGACGCCTTGGCCTTCGGTTGGCGCCGAGCTGTCGGCCCTCCCTTCCCGCGCGACGTCATTCCCGTGCTTGCGGCTGAATCGGCTTTCAAGATCGGTCGTGGACAGCAAGGCCTGGCGAGCTTGAGTCTCGAGCTCACCGGAGGGCCCTTGGCGGATCGCGGTCTCGCCGCAGCCCTCTATTCCGAAGTGTCCGCGGCCGCCGAGGCAGGGGTTCCCAGCTCAATCACCCGCCGGGACTTCGGGTTCGGGGTTGAGAACAGGAACCTGGAGACGGCAGATCATGATCGGGTTACGGGAACTGTTCATCATCGCCGGGGTGGTGCTGGTGCTCTACGGGAGGACGGGCGTGCTCAAGAGCCGCCAGGCGCGGACCGTCCTGCCCTGGCTCTCTCCAGTTCGCCGGACATCGGCCCGGCGCATGCCGGCGGGGACGGCCCAGGTTGCCGCAGCCGGCACCCGGCCTTCGCGCATTCCCGGAGCCTTCCTCACGCGTGGGCCCCGATTCTACTGGTTCCTGACCATCCTGGCAGCCACCGCGGTGGCCGCCCTGATCATCGCCCGAGCCGTCATCCTCAAAGGCTCCGCCGCCACGCTGCTGCCCTGACGCAGCGCGCGACGGGCTTTTGCTTTTCCGTGCCCCTTCACCCAGACCGGTGCGGCCTTCGCGCATCCCTTGACCCCCTTGGACCGAACGAAACGACCAGGCGCCCAGCCGCGCCGCAGTGACCAGGAGCTCATTCATGATGCCTTTTGCCTTCTTGCAGAACATCGGCACGACGGAATTGCTGGTGGTGGCCTTCGTCTCACTCCTCATGTTCGGCAACCGCTTGCCCAGCGTGATGCGTTCGCTGGGAAAAAGCGTGACCGAATTCAAGAAAGGCATCGCGGGGATCGAGGACGAGATTGACCAGGCGGTGACCGCGGACAAGAAGACCACCCCGCCCGGCCCGTGACCTTCGTGTCTCCGCATCCCATCTGGCCCACTGGAGATCCGCGTATGCTTCCACAGCTTGGCCTGCTCGAGATGCTCATCGTGATGGGCGTCGCCGTGCTGCTTTTTGGTAAGCGGCTTCCCGAGGTTGGACGTTCTCTGGGCAAGGGTATCATCGAGTTCAAGAAGGGTCTCAGCGGCGTTGCCGAGGGGCTGGACGACGGCTCCGGCGGCGCCATCAGCAGCTACTCCTCGTACCAGAGCACGCCCAGACACCACGAGGACAAGCCGCACGGTGAGGCGGTTTACAGCGACGCGTCGGTGCCGAAGTTCGAGATCCCCGGGGCCGTCTCCACCGTGTCGGCCGAAAGAGAAGCGTCGCAGCCGGTCGCCGGGGAATGATGGTCTCCGGCCGGCCCGGGGCGCAGGTGTCCGCCTGTTCCTGCTCGGCAAGAGCCTCAGCGCGGCGGGCAAGACGCACGGCCTGGCGCGCGCGGGCCGCCTCGTCGCGACGATGGTCGGCGGCCGTCTCGGTGAGCAGGGGCGGTACCCGCTCGTGGCGCTGAGCCCGGTCATCGAGCGCGACGTACAGGCCGTATCCCACGCCCACCTTGCGCCTGCCGATGCGCGCCAGGGGCTCGGCGAAGATCTCGATGCGCGACTCGATCCACGATCGGCCCACAGCGGTGACCTCGGCGGTCACCTCGACGCGCTCGCCCACCTGGACCGGGCCGAGGAAGATCATCGAATCGATCGCGGCCGTGGTGATCTGGCCGTGCCCCACATGCCGCAGCGCGGCGATCGCTCCGCACTCATCGGCCAGCCGGAGCATGACCCCTCCGTGCATGGTCCCGTAAGGGTTGGATTGTTCGGGCATGATGATGATCGACAGGCTGACACGCGACGCGGCCGCCGGGCGGGGCGACAGATCCATTGCCATTTCCATCAGGTGTGAACCTTGCTACGAGGGCGCAGGGAGGCGAGGAGGCATTTCTCTGACGCTCTTCCCCTGTGCATCCTGGCTTCTGGCTGCAACCTGGATTCTAACGCCCTGATTGGCTGTTGGGACCCCACCTGGCCCCGGAGACGACGTCCCCGTGCTTGAAGAGCGGTTGTTCGAGTGGATCGACCCCGTGCTGCGCGGGGCGGGTGCCGTGCTGGAGCCCGGCGAGGAGTTTCGCACGCCTCCGCTGGATGTGCTGCGCTACTATCGCCGGAGCGTGCGATACAGCGCTTTGCCGTTTTTCGGGCGGGCGGTCAGCCTGGTTGCCGTCGTGCGCCAGCCGGTGGATGTGGAGCTTTCCGAATCCGGTTACGCAAAGCTCCTCCAGCGCCTGGCCCAGGCGGCGAGCCAGCGGTTTCCGCCCTGGAAGGGCCTGACGATCGGCCTGACGGGGTTGATTCTCACGCCCGAGCCGGTCGGCCCCGGCGACGACGCCGTGCTCGCCAAGGTTCTGGCGGGGTCGCTGCGTCGCTTCCGCGCGGTTCCGCTCGGCCTGCTGCGCGTCAACCTGGGACAGGAAGCGACGGCTTTCGCACTGAAAACGAGCCCCGACCAGGTCTTTACCGAGCCCGCACTCCTGGCCGACACCCTCAGCGAACGTTTGCGGCGATTCGTTCCACTCATCGAGATGTGAAGCAGGCCACCTTGCAATCGCCAGCTCCAACCACGCCAGAACCGGATGAAGCCGCGGCAGCACGTAGCGCGTATCGCGGGCCGGTGACTGTCACGGAGATGGAGTTCCGCGGACGGCCGATTCGCCTGGTCCGTCCCGCCGACCCTGACCGGCTGCTTGATGACCCACTGGTGCAGAGCTGGAACCGTCGCGACGATTACATGCCGTACTGGGCCTATGTCTGGCCAGGCGCGGTCCTGCTGGCCGAGAGCGTGGCGCGACAGACCTGGCCGGTCCGGCAGGATTCCATCGGGCGGACGCGTGCGCTCGAGATTGGCTGTGGCGTCGGCCTGGCCGGACTGGTTGCGGTTGACCGCGGACTGACCGTTTGTTTCAGCGACTACGACGACGCCCCCCTGCATTTTGTGCGGCAGAGCGCGCGGGAGAACGGCTTTGATCCCGCCTGGTACAGCACTCGGGTCCTGGACTGGCGCGATCCGCCCAGCGACACCTATCCCGTGATCCTCGGCTCGGACGTGCTTTACGAGCGCAGGCTCGTGCCCCTGGTCGCCGGCCTGCTCGAGCGGATGCTCGAGCCGGGCGGAATGGGCCTGATCGCCTGCCCGGGCCGGAGCTCGGCAGAGGGATTCACCGCGGCCCTTGCATCGCGCGGGTTGACCTGCACCGTGGAGAATCTGGAAGTCACGGCGCGACGTGACGAGGACCAGTCCGCGCGGGGACTGCTCTATCGGGTGCGGCGCGACGGATGATGTGGGCCGGCCCTGGCAGGCCGCGCGAGGTATCGGGGCTCGTTCCCTCGCCTGCCTTACCAGGGCCTGCGCACTGACGCTGCTCGATCATGACCGAGTTCTGAATAGCTCCCCGTAAGAGGGAAAGTGGGGATGGCCGCCCTCGGCCGTCCTGAGCCAGCCGAGGGCGACTGGCCCACATTCCAGGAGGCGAGGATCCATCCAGGGCGGTTTTCTGAGGGTTGCAGGCAGCTTTTGAGTTTTGGAAGGGGGGGCAGACATTCCTGTCTGCCAGGGCAGGCCTGCTCCGGCAGGCAGGAATGCCTGCCCCCCGGTCTCAGTCTGCGATCCAGGTGAAAACCGCCCTGGAACTTCAATCGCTGCCCACCGGGTTGGGTGCGGTGTAGCCGTCGGAGAGCGTCGTCAGGAAGTTGACGAGGTCCTGCTCCTCGGAATCGGTCAGGCCGAGGTTGCCGACCTGGGCGATTCCGGGCGTGTTCGAGCGTGACCCCTGCACATTGTTGACGTTGTCCATGACCTCCGGCGGCGCGAAGAGCGGCGTGTAGCCCGCGGGCGGGCCCGCGACGAGGTTGAAGACCACCGTGGCGCCATGGGGGTTCATCGCCCAGTTTCGCTTGTTGTAGAAATGAACGACCTCGCTCAGGCTCTTGAAGACGCCGTTGTGCATGTAAGCCTTGACGAACCCAGGGTTCGGCCGCTTGTCGACGTTGCGTGTCGTCGGTGCCTGGAAGAGCCCGCGATACTGGGGAATATCACCCGGCGTGCTGTTGTAGAACTTCGTGCCGTCGGGGGCGGGGTTCGGGTTCGCGCCCAGTCCGTAGTCGACATACGCCGTTCCCATAGGGTTGCAGCCATGCGGGTTGCTGGCGCAGTCGGTCATCTGCAAGTAGGGGTTTCCGTAGTTCTTGGGGACACCGATGTTGGCGAAGCAGTACATGGTGAAGGTGTCCTTGCCGTTGGTCATCGCGGACACGGGAGGGAACATCGAAGACGAATGGCACTCCGCACAGTGGGCGTTGACGGGTGTCCCGTCGGGTCTGACATAGTTGCCGAAATAGAGATCCATGCCCCTGAGTTCGGAGGCCGTGAGGATGTACTTGGTCTGCGGTGGAACGCCGAACATCGAGGCGTCGAACTTCGAGCTGAAGGGACAGACCTCGCCCGAGGACTCGTAGGCCGCCTCGGCCTGAGTGATGATCTCGTACAGTTGAGGGACGGTGTACTTCGTGAACACATCCTTGCCGAAGATCCTCTTCATGAGCCGGGCGTAAGGTGCTTTCCGGACTTGCTCGACGACCCGCAAAGAATACCCGCCTGACGGTGGCGGATAGATGCCATTGGTGGGAATATTGGCCATCTCGTTGGGGTCGACGAACGGCTGCCTGGCCTGGCCGGAAAGGTCGGGGACGCGGCCATCCCAGAAATCGCCGCCCACGTAGGCCTGTGCAAACGTCGCGTCATAGTAGGGTCCGACCGGGCTGAAGGCCGCGTAAGCGTAGGACTGCGGCCGACGGTTGGTGGCCCGGCCCGGGACCACCCCGGGCGAGGTCCCGGCGCCCAGGTTGACCACGGAGAGCGGGTTGGTGAAACCCGTCTCCTGAACGTGGCAAGTGGCGCAGGCATATCCCGGTGGATCGGACAGGCTGGTGTCGTAGATGATGTCCTTGCCAAGCTGCTCCACGGTGCTCAGCTTGACCATGTTGGGCGGCTTCTTCGGCGGCGGCAAGGGCGGGTAGAATACGAACGGCGTGACCTGCTGCGCCTGCGCCGGCGTGTCTCTTGGAAAGGACAGCAAGGTCAAAGTGGCGACCGCCGTCAGCCCCAGTGCGACCAAGGACCCGGTGAAGAGATACGTCTTGCTCATGAACCTGAGGCTCCCTGTACGGTGATTAATCACGTCAAATGGTCTCGGAGTTTCTCACGGTCCGATCGTGGAGCGAACGTTCCGAGACGTCAGCCAACTGCGTGCGCGCACGATGCACCGGCTCGGAGCGGCGTCCGCTCCGCGCTTGGTTCGCGCGCCTGCCGAGAAACAACCGGGGCGGCCCTCAGAAAGAAGGCCGAAGAGCCATGTCCCGCATAGTGCCAGGCAACTGGTTGCGCATCCCCTTTCCTGCCAGGTCGCTTCCTTGAGGGAACATCCTTTCGGTTCCTGGAAGGTGACGATCTCCGCACGCAATCTCAGAGACGCTGCGCAGTCCGTCCGCTGCCGCTGGTTTGCTGGTTCGCGTCGGTCCGCGGTGGAGACCGCGAGTGAGCCTCTGGTTCAGGCAGAGCCCGAACGCTGACAGTCATCGCTGCCCTGGTTGCATGACCCCCGAGGTTTGACAAGAAGGCGATCGAGCAGAAGCGAGGCACGTCTGGAAGGGGGGGAGTCCTTCATCCCCAGGTTCGATCCGTCGAGCGATTATTGTCACGCCTGGAATCTCAGTCAACCAGAAATGAAGCTACTTCTATGTCTTTTAATAATCGATCGATGAATGGCCTGGACGCACCCATCAGCGATGGGCAAAACCGTCTGCAACTTTCATTCCGAGGCTTCCAGAGTCTGTCGCGAAGGCCACGCCCATGAGGAAGGCGACAACCCTTCGCGCGCGGTTTTCCGGATGCGGCCGAGCCACCGCAGTCAAGCAGCGCTGGCCGGGATCAACGGCTGGCCTTCACGATCAGCTCACAGTTCACCGCTTTCTCCACGAGGTCCAGCGGCAGATAGTAATACTGGTTGGACGCTTCGAAGCCGATCCGTGAGTCGTCGAGAGTCAGGTCGTAGAGAGCACGGGCGAGGGCGGCTTCGCGTCGGGCGATGCGGGCCATCTCGTCCCGCCGGCCGGCGTCACGCGCCATGAGGAATCGCGCCTGGTTGGCGACCGACTCGAAGTGCAGCCCGGCCGCTCGGGCCAGTTTCAGGTCGGCCGCGGCGACCGCGCCCGGGACGCCCTGCAACTGGGCCACACCGCCTTGCCAGCCGCGCGAAAGCTTCTCGAACTGGCTGGCGAACACCTCCGCGGGGTACGGTCCACGCCAGGCGTTGAGGTCGTCGTAGGGAAAGCCGACCATCGAGGCGCGGTACCCGGTCGGCTGCGCCCAGAGCAGGTTCGCGGGCCCGACCTGCTGGGGCCCATTGTAGAGCACCGCGCCGTCGTAGGGGAACTCGCGAAAGGCCGTGCTGAAGGCCTTCCACGCGGCGCGCACCCGCGCCGCGTGGGCCGCGCCGTAGCGGCTGGCCGCGATCTCGTCGAGGATTGCATCGGGCGTCATTTCTGGGTTGCGGGCGAAGTGCTCCGCGACCAGAAGGTTCGGCGAAGGGTAACCGCCGAGCGACCAGCTCAGCATGACGCCATCAACCTTTTGCCTGGCCAGGCCGGCACAATGCTCGGCAACCAGGTCGAGTACAGGCAGCCAGGGGACGGCCGAGAGCTCCCAGGAGTTATTGATCTGGAGCTTTGCCGCCGTCTTGAGACCGCGCGCATGCGCCAGCTTCCAGTGGGCGATGGCGCCGGGCCCGGGCCCGGTGCCGAGAGCGAGTACTCGGCAACCCTGTTCTTCACTCCCCCGCGCTCGATGGGCAGCGACCACTCGCTGACGGACATCAGCCAGACATCGGGCGGAAGCAGGCGGATCGCCTCGGGACCGGGCCAGCCCCAGTCCCAGACGAGCACCTTCGCCTTCGGATCACCCCGGTGCACGCCCGCGGCAATCGTGGCGTTCACCTCGGCAAGGATCTCCTCGGGTCGCCGGCTCTTGCAGCGCGGACATCCCGCCTGCTGGCCGTGCGACGCGCAGTTTGTCAGGTTCTCCGAGGCCGTGATCGTGAACACGCCGCCCAGTCCGGGGACGGCCCGGAAAACCTCCGCCAGTGCATCGTTCATCCAGTCGCGGACCCTGGCATCGCTGGTGCATAGTGCCCGGTGCTGGCTCTCGCGCACGCCGGCCATCTCGGGCCGACGGGCAAAGAACGCTTCCGGCATCGACCGGGGCTCGTTCATGTAGAGATAGACGTCGATGCCGAATCGATGCGCGCGGTCGACAATCCGGCGCAGGTTCGCCAGGCGTTGCTCGTGCCCCGCACCGAACTCCGGGAAGTGGCGCCCTCCCGGTGCAAGCTGCCGCAAGACAGCGTGCAGCCAGACGCCGTTGGCTCCGCATTCCGAGAGCCGCGCGAGCAAGCCGTCGGGATACGAGTTCGGGGCACCATCGGCCAGCGGGTCGCCATAGCTGCCGAAGTAAGAGTAAAGGAAGCGCGGCGCCTCGCCGGGCCTTCGGGAAGCGGGCTGGAAACCGTCAGGGACCCTCGAGAGCGCCTCGCCAAACGCGAAGCGCGGCTCGGCGTGACGGAGGATCGCGGCTCCGAACCGAGCCTCGACGATTGCCTTCAGCCCGGCGGCCCTGCTTCGAGCCTGCGCGTCGGGCTCGACATAAGTCACCGGGCCGCAGCGCGGCTTGAGATTCCCCAGCTTCTCGAACAGGAAGTCATCCTCGCGCAACGACTCGGCCAGCTCGGCACGCGTCATCCCGACCAGAGGCAGAAGCTGCTCGTAGGGCAGAAGATGCCAGTTGCGGCGCAGTACCGTGATGTACGCCCGCGGCGCCAGGTCCGCTGGAACGTCCCCGGCGGGCGGCAGGCCCATGGAGGCGGCCATCTGCCGGATCTGCCCTTCGCTGGCCCCGAGCACTCTTGCCAGGATCGGCGGCCGCACAAGCTGCCAGTTGCGCCAGACCACGGCCTCGAGCCGGCCGGGAAAGTGGTCGAATGGAAGTGGCGGAGGGGCACTCCCCACGGGCAGGTCCTGGGCAGCAAAGGCAGCCGAAGAGATGGCCACGAACGCGAATACATTCAAAGGCGTATGCATCAGGATATCATAGAAAAGTGAGAAAATCTGGAGCGGGCTGCCGTAAGTGGTATCCGTGATCCTGGAACGCCCGGTTGGGGTTGTCAAGAACGTTGAAAGCGGCCGCACGCTCGGCCTGGCGGCCGGTTGTGGCGGCGCCGCCGGCGTTCTACGATGGGTGGTGCGCGGCGGATGTCTCGAAGTCAGGCCCGTCCGGCGGCCGGGAGACCCGAACCATGATGAACCCGAAGGCGTTGCGAATACCGCGCGTCATGCTGATGATCGGCCTTCTCATCCCCGTCAGCGCGAGATCCCAGACTGCGGTCTCGTTCGATCGTCTGCTGGACGGGCTGCCAGTGGTCGATGAGATTGATCCGGTCGCACAGCCGCCGGTGCACCAGTTTCCAGAGGTGACCAGCAAGGTAGTCACGCTTCTGGGCCGGGCAGCGCGGGTGCTGCCGCCCGGCGACCAGCCCGGGACGATGGCCTGGGTGATCGGGCAGGGAAAGGGGCTCACGCCGGGCGCCGCCTATCTTCTGGAGGTCGAGTACCCGGACGACGTGCCGCGCACCTTGTTCCTGGCCAACCGCGGCGCTGACCTGGTGCGCGGCTTCGCCACCGGATCGGCGACCGGCGATTGCCGCCAGCAATACGTGCAGCCCTCGCTCGAGTCGCTCGACTATCCGCAAAGCGGCCAGTGGCAAAAACACAGGATCCTCTTCTTCCTGCACGATCGCTTCCAGGGCCTGTACGCCCAGCGCGATTCCCGTCCGGGTGGACGCCCGTTCGGTCCCGCGGACGGCTTCCATGTCATCGTCTTCCAGAGCAAGCGGCTCAACGACCCCCGGTCGCAGGGAGCGGCGATCGGTCGCATCCGCCTCCGCGCCGTGCCGGATCCATCGCTGCTCGATGCGCGGATCGAGTTTCCACCCGACGATCTGCCCCGCAGACGCGTTTTCTGGCGCGAGGAAATGGCGGACGAGGCCATTCAGGCCCGAGCGCCTGCCGATCGCGGCGTGGCCGACCCGCTGAACTGGCTGCTATTCAAGGCCAGGATGGCGCGTGTCCTGGCGATGAACACGTTCGCCAAGGACCTGCTCGAGTTCGGGTTCAACCAGGGCTGGCAGAGCGGTGACGCAAACTGGGTGAACAACGCACAGCCGCCGATCACCGACCTCTGGGACCGCGCCGTGCCGAGGATTGCCGCCGAGGGCCTCGACCTGCTCCCCTACTATGAGTACAAGGGGGCCATCGGTCTCAAGGAGGCCCGCCCGCCCAGCCTGGGCTGGCAGCGGCGCGCTGAGAAGCTTTATCACAACCTGCCAAACACGCGCTACACGCCAGTCTGGTGGACCGAGGACCAGAATGCCGACCTGACCGATCCGGACACCCTGGCTGACGCCCGCCGCTTGCTGGACCGTACGGTGATCGCACACAAGGGTGTGGCGCGGTTCGCCGGGGCCTGGTTCCGGGTTCGCGACAATCACCTGCCGATCAGTTTCTCGGAAGCAACCGTCGCGCGGTTCCGCGCGGCCCAACCCGGCGATTCACTGGCGGGCACGGCGTCGCGTGCGTCCCTGATCCGATCGTACGAGGGCGATCGCCGGCTCTATGATCGCTACATCGAGTGGTGGCTGGGGGAGCGCCGGCGGTTCTTCGAGGCGCTCGGCGAACACCTCGCCAGGGGGCTCGCTGATCCTCGGGTGCAGGTGTTCTTCACTCCCTGGACAAGCGAGCAGATTCCCATGCTGCGCGATCCGGCCTCCGGCCCGCGCGGTCATCCCGTGCAAATTGTCAGCGACGACCCGGGCTGGTGGGATGCACTTGCCCGCACTCAACCCGGCTCAAGCTGGTTCCGCTGGTGCTTGTGCCCACCGCGTTCGACCGCGTGGTCCGCGACGGGTCCTACGGTTGGAGCCTCGCATTCCGGGAGCCAATCGCGCCCGCTCCCGAGCGGACCGAGGCCTTTCACTCGGCCCCGCCGGCCGACCCGGCGCTGTACCGCGACAGCGAGCGCGTGATGCTCACCTATCCCGCCGGCCGACTCTTCACGGTGGCGCGCGCGGATCTTCTGGAATCGTACCGCTCCGGCGCCGGGCTGACGGTGGTCCACCACTATACGTTGAACGAGGATGACCACGACCGCGCCAGGGGCCCCTCGAACCTGCCGTTCGACGGCCAGGTCGGCTACGCCGCCGTGGACGTCGATCGCGCGGGACCGTTCGTGCGCCTGCTCGAGGCCCGGGCGGTGGCCCAGGCCGATCCCACCAACCTGGGCGCTCTGCGCCTCGAGCTTTTGCACGGGATCGCCGGCATATGTGCCGCGCGTTCAACCAGGCGTTCCTGGCGGTCCCCGCGCTCCCGTCGCGAGTCGTTCCGCACGCGGCGAGCGACCCGGAGGTGGTGGTGCGGGAGATCCTCACGCCCCATCACGGTACCTACTACCTGGTGATCCACACCGGGATGCGGCCCACCCGGGCGGTCACGGTTCGCCTTCCCGCGCGCGGGATCGCCCGCGACCTCGTGGAGCACCATGATCTTCCCGGAAACACGTTCGAGTGCCGCATGGAGCCCGGAGAGCTAAGGAGCTATCGCGTCCGGCCGGAATAACGGGTCCCTGCGAGCAAAGAACTGAAGCGGCGCGCGGCACGCCTCGACAAATCACCGCCGCCCTTCTCGCGTGCGGCTGAAAGGATCGGGCCATGCTCAGAAATCGGGCCATGCGAAGCAGGTTCGCAATCTTTCTTTGACAGGCATTCAGCAGTTTGATGCGATCCTGGATGACCGGGAGGCCGCTCTTTGTCGGACACGAGTCCGATCATGTCACTTGTTCGATCTCCTCGTGGGACAAGATTCCATTCTTGTCACTTCTTCGATCTCACGAACTTGGAATGGCACGATTGGAATCGTACCCCACGAGCGAGAATTGAATGGCACGATTGGAATCGTACCCCACGAGGAGAGCGGCCAGGCTTGGCTCTCGGCCTGGGGCAAGCGAACGGCAATCCTGTTCAAAGACTTCTGCGAAACTTCTTAGACTCGTGGCCGGACAACGGCGAACGGAATTCGCAGGGTCCAGCCCAGCCAGGGGCCGAGCAGGGATGACAGCCTTCGCACAGCGCCGGCAGGTTCGGACTGCCAGCGCGGGTCAGTCCTGGAGACGACCGTTTTTTGATTCAGCGAGAGCAGCTTGCCGCAAGCCGAATAAACACTCCGTGTCGTGGCTCGTCCGGCGGGGTAGCCGGATCCGATCTGTTCCAGGTCCAGCAGGATTCGCACCAGGCTCTGCACATAGCGACAGATCGCGTCAAACTTTGGATCGCCGATGGTTCTCAGCCGTGCCGAGGCTTCCGCGGCGCGGCCTTCCAGGACATCGTCCAGCGCCAGCCAGACCATGTGCTCGTTCTTGCAGTAGTCTTCCTGCAAGCCCAGGGCATGCCGGCCCGCGCGGTTTGCCTCGGCATCTCGGCCCAGCTCGCGGAAGGCGAGCACCAGGTTGTTGAGCATCCAGGGCTGAACGCTGTCGCGCTCCGAGTAATCGGCCAGCCAGCGCGCCGCGGCACGGGGACGCTGCATGTTGAGCAGCGCGAAGCCCGTCATTCCCCAGCAAAGCGTATGGCTCCGCAGCGCATTGCGGTGCTTGCGCAGGCACATTGCGAACCGCAGCCGGGTACGGTTCGTGCCCAGAGTGCGGGCGTAGACGGCCAGGGCACGGTACGCGGCCTCGCTGCCGGCGGCCAGCAAAGGTTCCAGGCGCCGCGCATGCTTCCATTGGGAGGCGCTCGGTCCAGCGTTCGGCCCAGAGGGTGCCCACCGGGGGCGTGGCGTCCGCCCGTTCCAGCGCCTGGGCGTAGATCAAGAAGCTTTGCCCGATCCAGCCGGCGGCCGTGAGCGCCTGGTCGGCGGTGCGCAGGGGCCAGTCCGATCCATCATCACGGGCCGTGCACAGCCTGCGCAGCGCGTCCATGGCCGCGTCGCGCTCGCCGTGGGCCGCAAGCCACTGAATCTCGCGGGCCAGGACGTAGGCATCGTCCTCGCCGTCCGCCGCCTTGAGGGCCTCGAGAACGGCCCCGGCGGCGTCGAGCTGCCTGGCGGCAAGCTCCAGGTCGAAGAGGTTCATGCCAGCGTAGCTATAGGCGGGATCGAGCTTGTAGGCGCGGTGGAAGCTGTCCCTGGCGCCCGCCCGGTCGCCCTTGCGGAGCCGGGCATCGCCCTGGTAGCCATGGCCCAGAGCATCTCCAGGATCGCGTCGAGTCAGGGCATCGGCCGCTTCCAGGTAGGAATCGAGCGCGCCACGATCGCGCGACCACTCCGCGAGCAGCCGCCATCCCGGGACGTACTGCGGGTTCTCGGCCAGGACCGTGCGGATCCGTGCGCTGGCCTCGTCCAGCATGCCGCGCTGTGCCAGGACCCAGGCGGCACGGCTCTGGAGGGAGACGGGTGGGTGGTCGCCCCACCAGCGGGGCAGGCAGGCGGAGTCGGCCTCGTCGAACCGTCCCGCCTCGGCCAGGAGCCGCGCCTTGAGGTCGTGTGGGGCGGTCTCGCGGGGATCGATTTCTGCCGCCCGGTCGAGCGCGGCAAGCCGCTCCTCGAGGTCTTCCGGCTTCTCCAGGACGCGTGCCAGCGCCATCCAGGCACGGCCATCGCCACACCGCTCCTGCACGAGCTCGCGGACAAGCTCGGCCGGTCGCTCGGGCTTCTGCACCGCGCAGGACCACGCTTCCAGGGCGTGCCAGGCCCAGGAGTAGCCGGGATCGAGCCGCAGTGCGTGGGTCAAGCGCGTCGAGTGCCGGCTCCTGCTCCCCCAGGTGCCACAAGGCATCGGCAAGGCAGCCGTGGTTGTACGCATCGAGCGCATCGCGGGCGATGGCACGTTCGAGCACCGTGCGCGATCCGGCGTAATTGCCGTCGTGCTCCAGAGATTCCGCCAGCGCTCGCACGGCCGTGCTCCAGCCCGGGCTGATCTGGAGCGCACGCTCCAGCGCCTCGCGTTCACCGCGCCGGTCGCCGCGGGCAGCACGGACGGCCGCCAGGTCGAGCCAGAGCCTGGGCAGCAATGGGAACCGCTCCAGGGCCGCGCCGGCCAGGCGCTCCGCCTCTTCGTGTTCCTTGCGCGCCAGGCGCTCGTTAATCACGGCCGACCAGGCGTGCCAGAGATCCGGCCGCGACTCGTGGGCGCGAACCAGGGTGGCGAGCAGGACATCACCACCCAGCGTGCCGCGAGCGCGCTGGGCGAAGGCCAGCAAGCCGCTGCCGTACGTCACCTGGCGCTCCAGCTCGGCGAGCACCAGGTCCAGCGCCTCCATGCGCTGAGCGTGCCAGGCCGCGGTCTCGATGAGGCGGCCAATGGCGTACTCGTTGTCCACGTCGCGGCGGATGGCTTCCCGGTACGCCGCCCGGGCCTCGTCGTGCCTGCCGGCGCGCTCCAGAACGAAGCCCCGGACGGAGGCCTCGCGGGTGCTGGCCGGCTCCAGCTCCCTGGCGGTTTCCAGCAGGAGCACCGCCTCGTCATGCCGGCCCTGCTCGCTGAGCAGGCCCGCCAGCTCGCGCACGCCCCACGCGTCTGCCGGATGGATCTCCAGCAGCCGGCGGACCGCCGGCTCGGCCGCGGCCGGATTCTCATCGCGCAGCCAGTCGATGAGGGCGCGGTGCAGCGAGTAGTTGTGGGGCGAGCGGCTACAGGCCTGCTCCAGGTGGCTGATGGCCGCCGGACGCCCCTCGGTATCGGCCAGCAAGCGGGCGATGGCCCGGTTGGCATCGAGGGCGGCCGGCTCGGCCTCGAGCACCTGCCGCCACGTTCTCAAAGCGGCGGCCAGGTCGCCCCGGTTCGAGGCCAGGTTGGCGGCCGCGCGCAGCCAGTCGACCGCGTGGCAACGGCCGCGCGCCTCCTCGAGCCACGCCCCCGCACGGTCGAAGTCGCCCGCCCAGCCGGCCGCCCGCGCCGCGTGCAGCAGCGTGTCGCCGTCGTCCGGGCGGAGCCGGAGCATCCGCTCCAGCACGGCGTCGGCCTCGGCCGTCCGATCCAGCTCCCAGAGAGCGCGGTGGAGCGTGCGGGCGGGATGCGACGAGCGGCTCCCGAAACGCCGAAATCGACTCCTCAGAAGCCGGAGCGGTTCCTCCTCGCGATGGAAATAGCGGGCCGAGGAGAAGTAGCTCATGGCCAGCCCCTCGTCCTTGTCGTCCAGGCAGCAGGCAAACCGGTAAAGCTGGAGTGCGTCTTCCCTTCGCTGTGCGTCCCAGGCCACGCGCGCCAGCACGAACACGCCTCCGGCGTCCGTCGGCCGGGACCGCAGCGCACGGCGGGCCAGCCAGGCGGCCCGCGGGTGCTGGCGCGCGTCGGCCAGCAACTCCTGGGCGTACTGGCGGCGAACGACCGGGTCGGCAGCGGGTCCGGCACAGGCGGTTTGATACAACGCCAGACGGTCGTCGCGCCGCCCCAGATTGCGCAGGCACGAAATCTCGGCAAGCTGAAGGTTGACGTCGCCGGGGAACGCCTGCCGCAGGGCTACAATTGCCGGCAGGGCATCGGTCGCGCTGGCGTCGTAGATGGCCAGCAGCCAGCGGGCGTGAAGTACCAGCCGGTGTCCGGGCGACCCGGCGCTGAGATCCTCGTAGACGGCGGCTGCCGCGGTGCGGTCGTGCTCGCGCAGGGCCACCTGCATGCGGTGCAGCCGGTCGTAGAGCCCGGCTTCCGGCAGTTCGACCCCCTCGAGCAGTGCAGCGCGGCCGCGCGGCACCATGGCCATACCGCGCGGGCCAACGGACCGGTAGCGCTCCAGGAACGGTTCGGCGACGACCTCGCCCTCGTGGGGCAACCACGGGTCGCGGAGCAGGAGCGTGCCCCTGCGGGCGTCATACCCGATGACCGCCTGGAGATGGGCGTTGCGGGTTTCCACCGTGGTGAGCGTGAACGGGACGCCCCGGTCGAGGAGGGTCAGGGCGGCGTCCCAGGTGACCGTGAACTCGCGCGTGATGAAGCCGTTCTTCTCGGCCCACGTGCGTTCCCGGTGGTCGGGCGTGCCGTCATAGCAGATCTCCTCGCCGACCTCGAGCTGATCGACTTCATGGTCCCAGAAGCCGGCAAGCGCCGAGAGCGTGGCCGGACCGCAGTGCTGATGATGCTGCCGCACGAATCCGACGGCCAGCCGCACGCGTCGATCCGGGATCTCCGGGTTTTCCAGGCGATCCGCCAGAGCCAGGAAAAACGGCTCGGCGCTCTCGCGGGCAAAGGCGGCCGCGGCCGCGTGGTCCCCCAGGCGATACGCCGCGTCCGAGCGCCGGCCAAACAGCCAGCGGCGCGTGGGGCGGTCCATGAGCCGGGCCAGCTCGGCGAACCGCTCCAGACTTCGCAAGGCGTCGGCGGGGCGTCCAATCTGCATCTGGAGCTCGGCCAGTTGTGCCATGATCCAGGGGCTGGCGACGTGCCCGCACGCCTCGTCCAGGAAGTCGACGGCCTCGCCCTCGCGGTCAAGCAGTTGCAGGCAGTGCCCCACCGCCTGCACGGCCGGGCGGTACCACGGTTGGAGCAACAGGGCCTCGCGCGGCCGCCAGGGCGCTGTTGTAGAGGTCTTGCATCTCGAAGACGTTGGCCCGCTCCACGCGCAGCCAGGCGCGCCCCGGGGCCAGGCGCTCGGCCTCCGCCAGGTATTCCTCGGCGGCGTCAAAATCGCGCAGCCCGCCAAGGGCCAGTGCGTGGCTCGCCAGCCAGTCAGCGCGGATCTCGTCGCTGGCGGCCTCGAGCGGCCCGGTACTGCGTAGAAACTGCCACGTCGGCAGCGGTCCGCGGCGGGCGAGCAGGGCCCTTGCCCGGTAGTAGCAGGCCTCGGGATCCGCCGGGTCAGAGCGCCACGCCCGGAGGTGCAGCGCATGGCCCAGGCGCACGCCGCCAAGCTGCGAAGCCAGCCGGCCGGCCAGCACCCGTGGGGCCGTTCCTCGCCACTGGTCCAGCGGCCCGATTGCCAGCGCGGCCTCGTGGGCCCCCAGGTAGTCGCCGTCCTCGTAGCGCAGGCGGACGCGCTCCAGGCTCTCCTGGTCCACCGCGATCGCAGCCTTTCGTTCCATCGTCGCGAGCATGCGCGTGTCCCTGACTGTCCCGTGGCCAGGCGGCAGGGCCCGGCCCCACGCCCCCGGTACGGCGCAGCCGGCGGCATTTTGTCGGACACATGATACTCGATCCAGGTTCCCGTCCCCGAGGGAACGTCCCGACACGTGTTGCTTTCTGGCGACGGACCGGGTGCACCGCCCGGAACGCGCGTCGGCGCGGCTCCGCGCTCGGAGAGACCGCGGAGCCGCGCCGGCGGGTTGCTTGTGACGTTCGGGCTCAGGCGAGGAATCTCTCAGCCTGGGGGAGCAGCCGCGCGAAATCGAGATGGCTGTGGCAGGCGTCACGCGCCGCCTCCAGGTCCGCGTCGTGCCAGTCGCGCTCCTCGTCGGAGAGCATGGCGTACTCGTCGCGGGCCATGACCCGGGCGCCATGATCCTCGTGGTAGGTGAGCAAGCGCGTCAGGTCGCCCAGGCGGGCCCTGGTTCCCGCGGCCCGGCTGCAACTGCCGTCGCAGTCGGGGCACATTGTCGGGCCGCAGGCCAGCACGGCGTCGCGCAATTCGAGGATCTGTGCCGTTTTCATGGGCTCGAAGCTGCGTGCTGCCGCGATGTTCTGGTGAACCTGGTCGGTATTCACCATGGCCGTGCACACGCAGGCCAGCCGCTCGTCGGTCCAGGCCGCGTGCAGCAGGGCCTGGTGCGGGTTCAGCCCGCGCTCCTTGAGCGCCGGCATCTTGTTGTAGACCTCGCGCAGGGCGCCGCGGCCGGCGAACAGCTTCATGGCCACCAGGCCGATCTGCTTCTGGTGGCACGCGTCCATGGCCTTGTTGAGTGCGGAATCCTTTGCCATCCAGGGGGCATACGAGAGCATGATCGCGTCGATGAAGCCGCCGTCGGCGGCGGCCTGAAGCTGCTCGGCCATCGCGCCGCCGTCGTGGGTGGTGAAGCCCACGAACCGCACCTTGCCGGTCTGCTTGATCGCCTGGATCTCCTCTTTCATGGCCCTGCTCCTGGCCCAGTCTACCTGGCCGCGGCCCAGACCGTGGTAGTAAAGCAGGTCAATGTAGTCGGTGCCCAGCGCCGCGAGTCGCTGGTCGATGTTCTTGACCACCTCGCCGATCTTGCGTACCGGTTCCTTGGTGGCCAGGAAGATTTGCTTGCGCACCTCGGGCATCTCGGCGAACCACTTCTTGAAGCCGGGCTCGGTGCCGTAGACCTTGGCGGTGTCAAAGAACCGGACGCCCTGACTGAACGCGAGCCGGAGCAAGCGGTCCATGAAACCGGCCACGCGGAGCGTACCGGCATTGAGGATCGTCACGTCCACGCCCGTCTTCCCCAGGACGCGCGTGGGCAAGACCTGTGCACCAGCGGATGGTTGTTTCTGCTGTCCTGGCGAGGTTTGTGACGGTGCTTGTGCTTGTGTTTGTGCCTGAGCGCTTGAGCGGCCCAGGCGGGCCGCTGCCACGGCGGCCGCCGTCGCAGCGGCGCTGCTCTGCACGAAACCGCGACGGGGAATGCGGGCGGAATCACGATCGGACATTGATCGAGTCTCCTGGAACAAGGCGGGGTGGGGCGAGACGGCGGAGTCTCGCGGAGGGAGCCTGACACTCCTTTCAGGTTATGGCGCTGCAAGAGCCGAGTCGAACAAATTCTCTTTTCGCTTCGCAAGGCAAGGGCGAGAGGCGCAGTGCGCGCCGGATGGGTGCGCTGGCACTGGCTTGACCGGCACGCCGCATCCAGGCCGTGTCCCGGAAACAGGCACAGCGCCCGTCACCTGGCCGATGGAGAATGCACGGCACCGGAAGTCGATGGGGCCTCCAGGGCGTCTTCGAGCTCGGCCTTCTTGGTGTTCGATGCCATGAACTTCTCCACGGCCGCGGGCATCAGGTGGTGCAGGAAGTTCGCGACCTTGCCTTGCTGGCCGGTGATGATCTCGTCCTCCGGCCGGGCGACCAGCCGTACCAGTGCGTCAACTGTCACGCCGGGATCGTAGATCGGGGGGATCGGAGCGGATTCGTGGCCGGTGTAGTTGCCCGCGTGCTCGAAGAACCCCGTATCGTGTGACATGGGCATGACCGTGCACACGCGAATCGAGTGCACCTTCTCCTGTTTCAGCTCCTGCCGCAGGGCGTCGGAGAAGCCCACGATGCCGAACTTGGCCGCCACGTATGACGCGAAGTAGGGCGCGGGTACCTTGCCGACGGCCGAGGCCACGTTGATGAGAACGCCCGCGCTGCGCTCGCAAAAATGCCGGAGTGCGCAGTGGCTGCCGTAGATCGTGCCCAGCAGATCCGTCTTGATCACCTGCTCATGGTCTTCCAGCGGCACCTCATTGAAGCGGCCGATGGAGGCCACGCCCGCGTTGTTGATCCACACGTCGAAGTGCCCGAACCGCGCGGTGGCCTGCCGGGCCAGGGCCTCGACCGCGGCGCGGTCGCTGACATCCGTGGGCACCGCCAGCGCCTGCCCACCGGCCTCGTTGCACTCGTGGGCCAGCTCGCTCAGCACCTGGGCACTGCGGGCGGCCAGCACGACCGACGAGCCTCGCTTCGCCAGCTCGAGCGCCGTCCCCTTACCGAAGCCGCTGGACGCACCGGTGATAACAACGACCTTGCCATGGTAACCGTTGTTCCGGGACATGACCGGATTCCCCGTTGTGAAAGAAAGGTGCGGAAATGACGAAGAGACCGCTCAGGGCAGGGGGTTGCCGCCGGTGACGCCGTAGATCTCGCCGGTCACATAGCTCGATTCTTGCGACGCGAGGAAGACATACACGGGCGCCAGCTCGGCGGGCTGTCCCGGCCGGCCCAGTGGCACCTTGTTGCCGAACTCGGGGATCTTCTCGGCCGGCTGCCCGCCGCTGGTCTGGAGCGGCGTCCAGACCGGACCGGGCGCCACCGCGTTCACGCGGATGCCCCTGGAGGCGACCTGCCTGGCCAGGGACTTGGTGAAGGCGACGATGGCCGCTTTGGTCGAGGCGTAGTCGAGCAGCGTTGCCGACGGCTGGTAGGCCTGGATCGACGTGGTGTTGATGATCGCAGAGCCGGCCGCCAGGTGCGGCAGCACGGCCTTGCAGATCCAGAACATCGCGTACACGTTGGTCTTGAACGTCTCGTCGAACTGGGCCGTGGTGATGTCCTCGATGCTCTCGGCGGCCTGCTGATGCCCGGCCACGTTGACCACGAGGTCCAGCCCTCCCAGGGCGGCGATCGCCTCGGCCACGAGCCGTGTGCAGAAGGCCTCTTTCTGGATGTCGCCGGGGAGCGCCACGGCCTTGCGGCCAGTCTTCTGCACCAGAGTGCAGACCTCGTCCGCGTCGGGCATCTCGCTGGGCAAGAAGTTCATCACGACGTCCGCGCCTTCACGCGCGAACGCAATCACCGCGGCCCGACCGATCCCCGAATCGGCCCCGGTGACCAGCGCCCTGCGGCCCAGCAGCCGGCCCAGACCCTGGTAGCTCTCCTCGCCGTGGTCGGGTTTCGGCGTCATCTCCCGGGCCAGGCCGGGAACCGGCTGGCGTTGCTCCGGAAAGTCGGCGCGCGGATACTGTTTCGTCGGATCCTGGATGTCGTATTGATTCCTGGATGATTGTATCGTCATTTTGAAGGACTCCGGTTGCCGGGCCAGCGAAGGAACAGAGCCATGGCGGTCCGTTCGTCGCGGGTCCGCATGACGCGTGATCAAGCTGGAAATCACGCAGAAAACATGCCGGGCGAGGAGCCACGTTGCCGCGGGCCGTCCCCCGGCGAACCGCTTCAGACGCGTCTGGAATGTGGTGGGAAGCCGCATATCGGGAAGTATGAGGGCATGATTTCGATGGATAGAGGGCGCAGTGTACTGGTCACGGGAGGCACGGGGCTGCTGGGCAGCCACATCGCCGAGAAGCTGGTCGCACAAGGCGAGCGGGTCCGCGCGCTGGTGCGGCCGTCAAGCCATACGGCGTTCCTGGAGGGCCTGGGCATCGAGGTCCAGCGTGGGGACCTGACCGATCCGGCGGCCTGCGGCCGCGCGGTCCGGGATGCCGCGCAGGTGTTCCACTGCGCGGCGAAGGTGGGCGACTGGGGAAGCTGGAAGGAATTTCAGAGGGGCGGGCTGGAGTCCACGCGCACGCTCGCCGAGGCGGCCGCGCGGGCCGGGGTCGATCGCTTCATTCACATCAGCTCGACGAGCGCCTACGGCCATCCGCCCGATCAGGCCACGCCGATCGACGAGACCGCTCCGCTGGGCCAGAATCTCTGGCTGGTCGACCACTACACCCGCAGCAAGGTGGACTGCGAGCGGCTGCTCTGGGACATGGCCTCCTCGGGCCGGCTCCCCCTCACGATCCTGCGCCCGAGCTGGCTCTTCGGCGAGCGCGACCGGACCACGATTCCGCGCTTCATCCAGGAGTTCCGCTGGCACAGGGTGTCCATCGTGGGCAAGGGTGATAATCCATTGAGTGCTGTTTACGCGGGCGTGGTGGCCGACGCGGCGATCCTGGCGGCCAACGATGCCGGCTCGGTGGGCGAGGCGTACAACATCACGAGCCATTGCCGGATCACCCAGCGCGCGTTTCTGGACCTGCTGGCCGACGTCCTGGGGGCTCCCCGGGTCACCTGGCACTACCCCTACTGGTACGCCTACTACGGAGGGCTGTCGCTGGAGCTTCGGGAGCGCCTGCTGAGCAGCAAGAAGCCTCCGCGGGTCACGCGTTATGGAGCCTGGCTGCTGGGACGCTACCTGGAGTACAGTACCGAGAAGGCGCGCACGAAGCTGGGCTGGAGGCCCGCGCTCACCTACTGGCAGAGCCTCGAGCGGACGGTCCGCTGGTTCTTCGAGGACGAGCCGGCGCGGGTGCCGCACCACCGCATGCCGCCCGGCGTCTGGCTCTTCTCACAGTTCCGGAAGCTCAGAATGGCTGCGTCGACCCCCCCGCCGCCCCTGGCCGAGGCGCATTCGACCGCGGGCGTGACTGGCCAGGCGGTGGAAACGCCGGAGCCCCCGGCGGCGGAGCGGAGCCTGGAGTGACGGCGCCCGGGTCGTTCACCGGCAGGACGCAACGGAAGCCCACGTAGCTGAGCCGTTTCTCGAGAGTGATTCCCTGCCGGGCCGAAGCACTGCCGGTCTTGCGGTCCCCCTTGACCACCAGCTCCAGCCCGCGCGGCTTGGTGGCCGGTCCCATGGGGTTCACCGCCGGCTGGTTGAAGAACTGATGGTAGTACCGGGAATCATACCAGTCCCTGGTCCATTCCAGGATGCTGCCGCCCATGTCGTGCACGCCGAAGGGCGACACGTCCCCGGCCACCGACATGACCGGCTCGAGCTGGCCCGTGGCGGTACGGGGTAGCTTGAGCGGCTCGGCGCCCCAGGGATAGAGACGGTTGTCGGTCGACCGCGCGGCCATTTCCCACTGGGCCTCGGTCGGCATTTGCTTGAGCGCCCACTCCGAGTAGGCCTGCGCGTCGCGGCCGTTGACCATGACCATGGGGAACGTCTCGGGCGGATTCTTCTTGAAGTCCTCGGTCCAGTTCGCGTTGTGCGGGGGCTGGCCGCGGTAGTGGGACTCGTCGAGGAAGAGCCGGAACTGCCGGACAGTGACCTCATGCTGGTCGATATAGAAGGTGGAGAGCGTGACCTTGTGCGCGGGCGCTTCGGCGGGCGGGCCGTTGTCGTTGCCCATGCTGAACGTCCCGCCAGGGACCAGCACCATGGGGGCGCCGTCGCGGCTGCCGACAATCGCCAGCGGCCAGCCGGAGCTGTGCAGGCCGCTACCGGGCCGGGCGGTGAACCCGCTGGGCAAGACCCGGGCCGGCACCGCGGGGGCTGGCGGCGTGCCCGCGCTGGGTGACGTACCCGTCATGGCGAGCGATCCTCGTGCCGGCGGAACCGCCTCGGACGGGTTGGCCGGAAGAGTCAGGCTGGCGCTGCCGGCAGCCTGCCGTGGCGGAACAGTGACGACGGCGGGAGGAGCCGGCGGCGGCGCGGGGGCCGGACGCGGCGCGGGGGCTGCCTGCACCGTGGGACGATCCAGGAACAGCGGCAGCTTCTGCTTTGGCCGGTCGAGTGCCTGGGCCGCCTCGGCGGCGCTCCTGGTGCCCTTGTAGGACGTCAGGATGGTCTGGAGCAGGCTGATCGCCTGGTCAGTGTTTCCGGCTTTGGCGGCATCCTGGGCTCGCCTGAACATGCTCCGGGCTTCGGGTTCCAGGTCCTTCTTCTGCGGAGGCAGTGGCAGCGCCACGGTCGCGGGAGGCTCCTCGCCGGTATCCTCGATGGACATCGGGTCGTGGAAGAGGCTGTAGAAGACCCACAGGAAGATGCCGAAGATGCTCGCGACCAGTCCGCCGATGATCCAGCGTCCGCGCTGGCGTGCCTCGTAGGTATCAAGCGCCGGGGTATCCTCGACGAGGACTTTCTTCTCGCCCCCCTCGCCCCTGGCGGCCTTCTTGCTCTCCCTGGACGCGGCCTTGCGCAGTCCGGGGGGCCGCCGCCGGCTTCCGTGAGCCCTCGGGGGGCGGGGCCGCTTCGTTCTTTCCGGGGCGCGCGGGCGAGCCAGGCGCGTCGTCCTCCTCGTCCTCCGGCTCGGCCTTCCAGAGCCGGGGCAACGGTTTGACCGGCCCGGGCGGCGGCTTCGGCTGGCGTGGCTTGGGCAGGTCCTCGAGATCATACTCTCCCAGGTCTTGATCGCTCATGGCCGGGATTTCCCCGTAACGTCGACCTCGTCGCGGCACCCCATCCCAGCGTAACCCCAATGGCTTACGTCGCAAAGTCCCAATTCGGAATGGACCCACGGGACCGAGTACCTCGTGGCCGCGCCGGGTGCGGGCCTGTTAGTCTCAAGCCAGTGAGCTCTGGAATCGAGGAGGGAGCAAGGCATGAACTATCGCACGTTCGGCCGGACGGGCTGGTCCGTCAGCGAGATCGGCTATGGCATGTGGGGGCTCGCGGGCTGGACCGGCGCGGACGACGCGGAAACACGCGCGTCACTGGACCAGGCCGTCGCCTCGGGGTGCAACTTCTTCGACACGGCCTGGGGCTACGGCAACGGCCGCAGCGAGCAGATCCTGGGCAAGCTACTGAAGCAGAACCCGGAACGAAGGCTCTACTGCGCCACCAAGATTCCTCCCAAGAACATGCAATGGCCGTCACGCCGGGGCTTCACGCTCGAGGATTGTTTCCCCCCGATCACATCCGGGAGTACACGGAGAAGAGCCTGGAGAACCTCGGCGTCGCCACCATCGACCTGCAACAGTTCCACGTCTGGGAAGACGCCTGGGCGCGCGACGAGCGCTGGCACCGCGCCGTGGACGACCTCCAGCGCCAGGGCATGATCCGCGCCGTCGGCATCAGCATCAACCGGTGGGAGCCGGCCAACGCGCTCGAGACGGTGCGGACCGGGCTGATCGATGCCGTGCAGGTGATCTACAACATCTTCGACCAGGCGCCGGAGGACGAGCTCTTCCCGCTCTGCCACGAGCGGGGCGTTGCCGTCATTGCTCGGGTTCCTCTCGATGAAGGGACGCTCACGGGAACGCTCACCAGGGCCAGCCGCTGGCCCGACGGGGACTGGCGGAACAGCTACTTCGTACCAGAGAACCTCTCGGCCAGCGTCGATCACGCCGAGGCGCTGCGGCCGCTGGTTCCCGCCGGCATGAGCATGGCCGAGCTGGCTCTACGATGGATCCTCGAGAATCCAGACGTCTGCACCACCATCCCCGGTATGCGCAAGCTCAAGCACGCACAGGCCAACCTGGCGGTGAGCGACGGCCGTCGGCTCGCCCCCGAGCTGATGCGGCAGCTCAAAGAGCACCGCTGGGACCGCACGCCCACGGAGTGGTCGCAATGACCGCGAGAGTCGCGGCCCGTGCGTTCCGGGCGCGCTGCCGGCGGCCGAGCGTCGAGCATGCACGCACGCGATGTGCAGCAAAAAGCTTTCGCGGTTGACCTGATGGCGGGTCGGCCTTACCATCCGCGGCTCCGAGGGCCGGAGAACGATCCTGGCTATCCCAGGCCGAGCGATGGAGGGCATGGATGCACTTGATGCTGACGCTACTACTGGCGTGCTTGATAGGTGATGACAGGCCTGCCCGCCCGGTGATCACGCCCTTGCCGACGGTGCCGCGAACCGCGCCCTCGGCGAGCCCGGGCGCCATGGTTGCCTTCGAGGTCCGTGATATTCGGGTCTCCAGCCCGGAATGGCGGGGCAAGTTCATGCTCCGCATGCAGCCGGTCGCCCGCCATGAAGGAGCGGCGGTCTGGTCGCTGGACGCGGTGAGTTTCCGCGCACTGCTGGAGCACTGCCAGGCCGACGCCCGCATGCATATCGTTCAGGCGCCGAAGATGACGGCCCGAGTGGGAGACCCGGCGCGGATGACCAGCGAGGAAGCGCTGCACTACATTGCCACGCTGAAACGTGTCGCCGACGGACCGCCCGGTCAGTCCACCAAGCTCGCGTTCGAGCCGCAGGTGGATACGATCCACAGCGGCGTCCGCATCAACGTCGAATCGAGCGAGATTCAGGGCGGCGGCTTGCTCGCAAAGGTGGTGATCGAGGAGAACCGGCTCGTGGCCATGTACACGGCCCGGTACACCGAGACCGTGCAGCCGAAGCCCGGTACCGATTCCGACGTGTCGAAGGCGTCGTTCCTGGAGCGGCTCAGCCCCAACCACGGACCGCACCCCGCGGCACTGAACGCCACGTTCCAGGTTCCCGAAGTGGACAGCCGCCGGGTCGAGGGCCGCTGGCTGATTCCCGCCGACGGCGCCCTGGTGGTCAGCATGGGCCCGCGCAGCGTGCACGACCGCGGCTTCGTCAAGAGCTACGAGGAACATCTCATCGCCATCACGGCCCGCCTGGAGACCTCCCCGGTGGTGTCGCCGCCAGCCGGCACCACGACGTTGCCCTCGATACCCGGCACCTCGGCGCCGGTTCTGCCATTGCCACGGCCACGGTGAATCTGCCGGGGCGCTGAGCTATAATGCCGGTTCTGCGCCCCAGCCCGCTGTCCCGAGTCACCAGGTGAAGCATCCCTGCGCATGAGGCAATACCTCGACCTGCTCCGCGACGTCCGCAGCCACGGTGTGAGAAAACCGACCCGGGCGGTGCTTCGCTCGACCGGCGAGAAGATCGAGGCGCTGAGCGTCTTCGGCAGGCAGGTCCGCTTCGACCTGGCGGCCGGCTTCCCGCTCGTCACGACCAGACGCATCGCCTTCAGTGCCGTCGTCCACGAGCTGATCTGGTTCCTCCGCGGCTCCACGAACATCGCTTACCTGAAGCAGCACGGCGTCTCCATCTGGGACGAGTGGGCCGATGAGCATGGAGAGCTGGGCCCGGTCTACGGCCGGCAATGGCGGTCGTGGAGGGCACCCGACGGCCGGACGATCGACCAGGTTGCCGGGGTGGTCGAGGGCATCAAGACCACCATCGCCGATCCGTCGGCGTCGGTGGGGCGTCGGCTCATCGTCTCGGCCTGGAACCCGGCCGACATCGCCGACATGGCGTTACCGCCCTGTCACACGCTCTTTCAGTTCAGCGTCGCGGAAGGGAAGCTTGCCTGCCAGCTTTACCAGCGCTCGGCCGACCTGTTCCTGGGCGTTCCGTTCAACATCGCCAGCTACGCGCTGCTGACAATGCTCGTGGCCCAGGTAACCGGGCTCGCCGCCGGTGAGTTCATCCACACGTTCGGCGACGCGCACATTTACGCGAACCACCTGAACCAGGTGGACACGCAGCTCACGCGCGAGCCTCTGCCCCTGCCGCGGCTGGAGATCGACCCGGCCATGAGCGACCTGGCGCGCATCACGCGCGAGCAGATCAAGCTTCTGGACTATCGCTCCCACCCCGCGCTGCCGGGCGAGGTGGCCGTGTAGGAGGCCCGGTGCCGTGCAGCTCGCGCTGGTGGTGGCGATGAGTCGAGACGGCCTGATCGGCCGCGAAGGTGCCTTGCCCTGGAAGCTGCCGAGAGACCTCAGGCACTTTCGACAGCTCACCTGGGGCAAGCCGATCATCATGGGCCGCAAGACTCACGAGAGCCTGGGGCGGGCTCTGCCGGGCCGGACGAACATCGTCCTGACGCGCCAGAGCGGCCTTATTGCTCCTGGTTGCCTGATCGCCCACGACAGCGCGCAGGCACTGGCCCTGGCGCAATCCGCCGGCAGCCCGGAAGCCTGCATCATCGGCGGCCGCGCGCTGTACGAGGATTTCCTGCCGCTTCGCCCGCTGATCCATCTCACGCTCGTGGAGGGCGACTTCTCCGGTGACGTCTATTTCCCGGCACAGCTCCTGGGCTCCCCGGCCTGGCAGGTCGTCCATGACGAATCCTGGCCGGCGGACGCCCGGAACCCGCACGACATGCGCTACCTGATCCTCAAACCGTCGCCCGCGCCTGATGGCGGTTTCCCGGCCCCTTCGCTCGCCTCTCCGCCGGTACCTGGCGAAGATTCGTAGCCTGGTGTCGACGGTCCCGGGTCAAACAGTCCGCGCCCCGGAAATCCATTCCCGGTTCCCCTGCCGGCTCTGTGCAGCCCCGTGGGAAAACCTCCTCACTCGGCTCAGGCTCAGAGCCTGAGGTAGAAGTTGTGCTTCTCCAGGTAGCGCACGAAGGCGTAACTGATCGCGAAGAAGACCGCCGTTCCCAGCAGGCAATACGCGAGCGGTGAGTCGCCCGGCACCACGGCGCGGACGGCCTGCTCGACCTGGTGGTGGATGATGTAGGCGGCCAGCGGGTTCTGTCCCAGCGTCCGGAACACTCCCAGCCGGAACGAGCCGACGTCGCAGAGCGGGATGAACAGGGCGTAGGCGGCCAGCGCGAACCCGGAGGAGAACAGGCAGAACGGAACGCTCACCACGCGCTTGTTGATCTGCCAGTAGTTATCCGGACGGATGCTCGAGGGCGGAGGACTGAGAAATGGAGCCGTCGCCAGCAGCGACTCGGCGGAACGGCCGCGGATGTTGCCCCACGGAGGGAGGACCGGAGACGCGGCCACGTTGCCGGGAAGGACGGCCACCTCGAATCCCTTGTCCGTGTCATAAAGGGTCGCCAGGCAGTTGAGCGAGTAGCCGATCACCATCAAACCGGCACCCAGCACGAACAGGCGTCCTGCCGCGTTCCAGGGTGCGTGGCTGACGACGATGTCGTAGGCGATCGCCCCGAAAAGCATCGGCACGGCCCACGCCATGATGCCGAAGAAGCCCCCATCCCAGGCCGTCTTGCCGGTCAGCCCCCAGACCTCGTCCATCCAGTTCGGCTTGCCGTGCACGAACATGAAGTTGAACCAGTGCGAGATCGCCAGGTGCACGGCCAGGCAAATGGGGACCGCCAGCGCCAGGACCCGGCCGCTCCGGGCGATGACGGGAATCAGGAAGATCTGGGTCACGCCGATGATGGCGAGCGTTTCCCAGAGGTTCGCCTTGAGAATCCCCAGGATCAACTTCCACCAGCCGCCGCCGGTCAGCTCGGCCCAGCTCTTGACGGCGAAATCTTCCTGGGCGTACATCACCAGCGAGACGAGCACGAGACCCAGGCTGCGTACCAGGAACCGGCCGTAGGTCCGCAGCGGACCCACCTGCGCCAGCCTCCGCAGCGCCACCAGGCGATAGGAGAAGCCGGCGGCGAACATGAAGCTGGGCATGATCGTGTCGGCATAGCTGAAATAGACGTCATGGTGCTTGAGGACGGCGGGCATGACCGTCAGTCCGCCGACGAAGTTCACCACGAACATGCCCGCGACGGTGTAGCCGCGAAACTGGTCCATCGACACGATGCGTGCGGAACTGGAACTGGAACTGGATTTGGATGCCGATGCGGATGAGGGTACCGAGCTCATGAGCGATCTCGCTTCGCGGGTTCGGCCGGTCCTGCCGTCCATGAGGTTCTGATGTTCCGGGTGTTCGCCACATCGCGTAAGACTAGCGATCAGGCGGTGCCCAGACCAGCATCGACGAAAAAACGAGGGGACCACGGAGCTGGCAATCGTTCAGCCCGGGGACGGATGCACTGGATGACGGTCGCGGCGAGTCCGAAACACATCGAACTTGACGAACGCCTCCATTTCCCGCGGGTCATGATGTGATCCTGCTTGAAAAGTAGTTTTACTAAGTTCGAGGTCTTGACAGTGGTGTATGCTATTCACAATAATTTCGCTTTCCTCGATTAACGAGCTGGATGACGGTGCTTCTCTCCCATCGCCTGTCTTCTTGTTCATTGGTTTGATCATCATCGAATCGTTCGAGCAGCCTCTCCTCCGGCGTGATATCGTTGCAGGTGGCACTCCTGGAACGGCTCACAAACCGGGTTGAACCGTCCCCATTGCCGATGCTCAGACACTGACGCAACGGTCCCTGAATTCCTACAGCGTTCCACTCGGGCCGCCCGCAAGGCGTACGCCCCTGTCTGGTTCACGTGATGGTCTTGTTTTCCCAGAAGTTCTTCAGGAGCCGACATACGTGAGTGTTCCAGTACGAACGAGGACCAGCCGCGCGCTGGGTCTGTGCTTCACCTTCAGCCTGACATTCGGAATCGCCGGCTGCGGATCGGAAGGGTCCGGCTCGATCAAGATTGAGCCGGGAGCCCGGGAGCGAGCCCTCAATCCGGGCGGTGAGACGGCCAAGCCGGCCACGGCGAAGCAGGCCAAGGCCAAGGAAGCCGAGAACGCCGCAGCCAAGAAGAACAGCAAGCTCTACTGATTGCCACCGGCCTTCCCCGGCCGCTCCGCGGTTCCATCCATCGACCCTATTTCCACGTTGTCCCTGTTTTCCTTTCGCTCTGGAGAGCATCTCGTATGAAGCACAACCCACGCCACTGCTCCGCTCGCCGTGCGTTCACCCTCATCGAGCTTCTCGTGGTGATCGCCATCATCGCCGTTCTCATCAGCCTGCTTCTGCCCGCGGTCCAGTCGGCCCGCGAGGCGGCCCGCCGCGCCCAGTGCGTGAACAACCTCAAACAAATTGGCCTCGGCGTCCACAACTACATCAGCGCCAACGATGTGTTCCCGTGGGGCTGCTACCGCCAGCACAACCTGAACGATGGCTCGGGCGGCACGGGGTACCCGTACACCTCCGCCGGCAGCTTCATACCCCTCCTGCCCATGATGGAGCAGTCCCAGGTCTATAACTCCGTCAACTTCATGTACAACATCTTCGGCGCCGGTAACACCACGGTCACGGGTACCTCGCTCAGTTTCGTGCATTGCCCCAGCGATCCGGCCGTCGAAAACAAGGTCTTCATGGCTAAAGGCAGCGTTGACGGCACCGACATGACGATGTGCTATTCCAGCTACGGCGGCTGTGCGGGGACCTGGTTCCAGCTTCCCCGATTTTCCTGGCCCGCCACCGAGTTCAGCTCAGCCATCAACAACCAGAACGGCGTGATCGTCTACGTGGGCTATGACAACCCGGCCTATATCCAGGGAACCACCTACTCGGGCCTGAGCCGCCCCTGCGTGAAGCTTGCCTCCGTGACCGACGGCACCAGCAACACGTTCATGTACAGCGAGCGCGCTCACGGCATGCTCAGCGCCACGGACCAGGTGTGCTGGAACTGGTGGTGCTCCGGCAATTTCGGCGACACCAGCTTCTGCACCATGTACCCCATCAACCCGTTCAAGAAGGACGCCAACACCGGAACGATCGGCAACGTCGGCGGCGGTTCCGACACCTTCGTCTCCTCTGCGTCCAGCTTCCATCCCGGTGGTGCAAATTTCCTGTTCTGCGACGGCTCGGTGCGATTCATCAAGGAATCGATCCAGTGCTGGCAGATCAACCCCGCGACCAGCTTGCCCAACGGCATCACGCTGGACTCCGCCGGTTACGTCTACCAGGTCACTCCCGGCACCCAGTTCGGCACGTATCAACAGCTCTCCACGATCCGCGGCGGTGAGGTCATCAGCGCCGACGCCTATTGAACGATCGGTCAAACCGACCTAGCATGAACCGGGGTGGGGATCGATCGCCACGATCCCCACCCTTTTTCCTGCGCCGCGCGCCGAGCGAGGCTTCGATGCGGCTTGACCAGATCACGCTTCACCTGGTGCGGCTTCCGCTCATCCGCCCGTTCCGGACGAGCTCCAGTCGCAAGGAGCACCTGGACCACATTCTGATCCGCGTGCGCACGGGCGAAGGCGTCATCGGCTGGGGCGAATGCGCCAGCCCGGCCGACCCTTTTTACTGCCCGGAGACCACCGAGACCTGCTGGCACATCCTGCACGACTTCCTCTGCCCCATGATCCTGGGAAAACCGTGGACCACGATCGAGGAGCTGACGGCCTGCTACCACCTCGTGAAGGGCAACGCCTTCGCCCGGGCCGGCCTGGAGATGGCCTGCTGGGATGCCCTGGGACGAAGCGAGGGAAGATCGCTCCAATCGCTGCTGGGTGGTTCCTTGACTGCGATCCGCTCCGGCGTGAGCCTGGGCATCGAGCCTGACCTCGACGTCCTTTGCGCCCGCATCGAGGAGGCCCTTGGCCAGGGCTATCACCGCATCAAGCTGAAGGTCGGTCCCGGCCACGACGTCGAGGTGCTGCGCCAGGTGCGCAGCCGTTATCCCGAGAGCGCGCTCCAGGTCGATGCCAACTCGGCGTACACGCTCGACGACCTGAAAACTCTCCAGGAGCTGGATCGCTTCAACCTTTTGCTCATCGAGCAGCCGCTCGCGCACGACGACATCATCGACCATGCCCGTTTGCAGGCCAGTTTGAAGACCCCCATCTGCCTCGACGAGAGCATTCACTCGGCCGGCGACGCGCGCAAGGCGCTCGACCTGGGGGCCTGCCGCGTGATCAATATCAAGGTCAGCCGGCTCGGCGGCCTGCTCGAGGCCCGGCGCGTTCATGATCACTGCCGGGGACGTGGCTTCCCGGTCTGGTGCGGAGGCATGCACGAATTCGGCATCGGCCGCGCCGCCAACCTCGCCCTCGCCAGCCTACCCGGCTTTACCCTCCCTGGCGATGTCGCCGGCTCCGACCGATACTATCACACGGATCTCGTTGATCCGCCGATCGTCGCCACTCGCGGCTGCATTGCCGTACCGGACCGGCCGGGGCTGGGGGTCGAGCCGATCGAGGAGATCATCCGGGCACACACGCTGCGCATCGCGACGCTTGAAATCGAGTAGGGGAACGCAGGCGTGCTTGACCATCCGCTTCTGAGCGTCCTGAGGTCCCTCAAGCCGGCGATGCTCTCCGAGCTGGTGCGCCTCGTCGAGCATGAGTCGCCCAGCCATGACAAACCCGCGCTCGATGCCCTGGCGGACGTGCTGGCCGGGCGGATCCGAGAGCTGGGCGGTGTCGCGGCGGTTCAGAAGAACCCGCACGGGGGCAACCACGTCGTCGGACGCTTCGCCGGAGCGGAAGGAGAGCGGCCCGCGCTCCTGCTGACACATTTCGACACCGTCTGGCCGGCCGGCACGCTGGCCGGAATGCCAGTCCGCGAGCAGGACGGCAAGCTCCATGGCCCCGGCGTTTACGACATGAAGGCCAGCCTGGCCATGCTTTTCGGGGTGCTCGAGGCGCTCCACCGACTGCGCCTCGCACCGGCCCGGCCGCTGGTTGTACTGGCCACCAGCGACGAGGAGACCGGCAGCCCCACGTCGCGTGCGCTCATCGAGTCGCTAGCTGCCGAGAGCGCGCATGTTCTGGTGCTCGAACCGCCCCTGCCCAACGGCGCCTTGAAGACCTCCCGCAAGGGCGTGGGCCAGTTCACGATCGACATCGAAGGGAAGGCCGCACACGCCGGCGTCGCCCCGGAGCAGGGGCGCAGCGCCATCGTCGAACTGGCGCACCAGGTCCTTCGCCTCCAGGCGTTCAATGATCCCTCCAGCGGTCTGACCGTGAACGCGGGCGTGGTGCACGGTGGCACGGTCCCCAACGTCGTCGCCGCGCGGGCCTCGGCCGTGGTCGACGTCCGCGCCACAACCGCCGAGTCGGCCCGCTCCATCGAGCGAACGCTGCGTTCACTGGCACCTGTGACTGCCGGCACGCGCCTCACGGTGAGCGGCCAGTTCAACCGCCCTCCCATGGAGCGGACACCGTCGATTGCGGTTCTTTACGAGCAGGCCTGCGCCATCGCGCGACGGTACGGCATCGAGCTCTGCGAGGGCTCGACCGGCGGCGGAAGCGATGGCAACTTCACCGCGGCGCTCGGTATTCCCACGCTGGACGGCCTGGGCGTGCTGGGTGCTGGCGCGCATGCCGATGACGAGCATATCCTCATCGATTCATTGTCCCAGCGCGCCGCTCTCCTGGGAGCCCTGCTGCAATTCCTTTAACCCGAGCTCTCGCCATGCAGCCCAACGGTAGCGTTCACCTTGATGCCGAGATCACCATCCGCCGCGCGGCCAGCCCGGCCGATTATCGCGCTTGCCAGGAGGCCCAGCGCAAGGCCTGGGGCATCACCGACGAAAGTTACATCATCCCGATCGCCACCATGGTGGGAGCGAACCTTCACGGCGGGCTGGTGCTGGGGGCGTTCCTGGCCGACGGCTCGGCCGTGGGCGTGTCGTTCAGCTTCCTCGGCCGGCTCGACGACCGCATCTGTCTCTACTCGCAGCTCACCGGCGTGGTGCCCGCCTACCAGTCGCGCGGATTGGGCCACGCCATCAAGCTGGTCCAGCGCCATTTTGCTCATGCCGAAGGCCTGAGCCTCATTGCCTGGGCCTTCGACCCGCTCCAGTCCGGCAATGCGCATTTCAATCTCAACCGCCTGGGTGCCCGGGCGCGCCGCTATGTCGAGGCCATGTACGGCGATCGCACCGACGCACTCTTCGCCGGCGTACCCACCGACCGGCTGATCGCCGAGTGGGAGATCGATGAACCGCCGGCGCCGGAGCAGGAGCCGTGCGTTGCCGACACGAAGTCACTCACGTGCCTGGTACGCGCCGACCGCGACTCCACCGGAGCCCTGGTGCCGGTCCAGGTCGTGGAATCGCAGGGCGAACCGCGGGTCTTGCTCGAGATCCCCGAGCGCGTCATGGCACTGCGCCGCGACCATCACGCGCTGGCCGGAGTCTGGCATCGGGCCGTGCGCCAGGCCTTCCAGCAGTCGTTCGCCGCAGGCTACCGCGCAATTGGCCTGGTGCGTGACGGCTCGGCCGGCCAGCGCCGCTGCTATTACCTGCTGGAACGCCGCGCGCCATGACTTCAAGCCTCATGACTGCCAGAATGCGCCGGGACCCGGCGTTCACTCGATATAATGGAGGCTCGGCCTCTCACCAGGATTCGCACTGACCGTTTTTGCTGGAGCATGGCCACCGCTCATGAGCCGCCTGTCGCCGGAATCGTCACCCCATGCTCCACTCCGAGATGGAGCCAGGTCGCTGGCACGGCTGGCCCTCTGGGTTCAGCTCGGCTGCCTGACCTCGGGCCTCGGGCTTTTTCTGGACCAGGCGAAGGACCTCATTTCCGACGCCCAGTTCACCTGGGGCGAGCGCCGGGTGATGGCCATCGTGGCGGTGGTGACTCTGGGCGGTTGCGGACTGGCGGGCTGGATCCTGGGCCAGCTTTTGCGCACGTTCGCCCAGGCGCTCGAGGTGATGGCCGACGGTGCCGAATCCTCCCGTCGTACCACCGAGCTGATCGAGCAGCACCTGGTCCCCACGCTGAACAGGATCGCACTGGCGATCGAGGGGCAGGAGGAATCCTCGAACGTCGCCGCGGAAAACGACGGCACTCAACGTCTCCGTTCCGAGCTGGCCCGGGCGCAGGCGGCGGGGCGGGTGGGGCGCGTGTTCGAGCTTCGCGATCAGATCACGCAGCACGTGCGCGGCGAGGCGTTGCACGCGATTGATGTGCAGCTTGCGATCTGGATGCTGAAGCTCGTGGAGCAGCGCGTCCAGGCCGACCGCGTGAACTCCGAGCTCGCCGGCTGGGTGGCGCCGCGCCTGAACAGCTTCGGTTCCATGCCCGAGGCCGACCCGCTCCGCGCCGCCTTGCCCTCGATTCGTCGTCGCGCGGGCCTGTGCCAGAGGTGCGGCAAGCCCGTGGCCGGCGGCGAGCCGGTGTGCCTGGAATGTCAGGCCAGTCCCCCCCGAGGATCGCCACCACGACCCACACCGGAGCGGCCCGCACGCTCCTCCTTGAACCGGGACCTTTCATGAGCACGCGCGTTCGCTGCACTCGCTGCCAGACGGCCTTTCTCACCGCGGTCGACGGTCCTGGCGAAGTTGTGGAATGCCCCAAGTGCGGAGCGCGGCACCGGCTGCCGCGAGTGGGCAGCGACACGACGGCGGCCGCGTCGGAACCCCCGCCGCCCTCTAACGTCTTCGTGCCCTCCGGGGAAGCGCAAGTCCGGAAGTCCCGACGCTGGTGGCTCGTCTCCGCGGTGCTTCTCGTTCTATTGACCGCGGCCGGATTGTCGGCCCTGATCCTCTGGCCGCGTCTCAAGCCGCGGCCCGTCGATCCCGTCGAGCGTGTCTCGGAGGCTTATATGCAGGCGCTCATGAAAAGCGATGAGCCGGCCCAGCGCCGGCTGAGCACCATCGAGGAGCCGCCGGCGATCCGCTCGTATGCCAGAATACGGCGCGACCGCGGCCGCGATCGCACATTCAAGGGCACGTTCGCGCCGCTGGCCCGCCTGCACGCCAGGATCGCGTCCGAATTCACGTATGATCCTGAGATTACCCGCTTCACCCCCAAGAACCCGCTCGGCGCAGCCGGCCAGACACTCGACGCCGTGCACGCCGCCAAGGAAAAGGCCGAGAAATCAGGGATCTACGAGAAGATGGCGAGCGGCGACCCGAACGACATCTTCGACGCCGCCGAAAACTTCGGCAAGGTCTTCAGCGACCTTGCCGAGGGCGCACTGGCTCCGAAGAAGATCCTGCCCACCTACAAGATGCTGGTCGACGACGCCAAACCGCCCCTGCCCGAAGCGCAGCAGGCCCTGGCCGGCGACGTGGCCGGCGACCCGAAGACCTGGGATGCCCTGCTCAAGCGTCCCTTCCACACGCTCAAGGCAGACGGCCCCTTCGTCTATGAGCGTGCCGTGGTGAACGCCGAGGTGACTGACCAGCTCGCCTCGCTGGGCGATCCGCCCAGCCATCTCCGCCTCAGCCTGGTGCGTTTCCGCCTGGAAGGCATCGACACCGGCTGGCGCATCATCGCCGCCCGGCGCATCCAGCCCGGCGAGCCGGAGGAGCCCCCCGTCCAGGTGCCAGTGCCGTCATCCCCCGGCGACACCCCACCGCGCTCCCTGGGCAATCCGGCGAGTGCTCCAGACACGCGATAATCCGTCTGTTAAAATCACTCTCGTGCCGGGCGATTAGCTCAGTTGGTTAGAGGCACTGCTTTACACGCAGGATGTCGGGGGTTCGAGTCCCTCATCGCCCATGCCTCTGACCGTTTTGGCTTGCGCTTGCCGTGTCAGGAGCGTCAGCTCGCCCCGATCAACAGACTTCCATGAGCCGCTGCTTGTCGATCAAGGAGCCAGCGCAGTTCCGACTCTTGCACGGACAGCGAGCCAGTCTTGCTCGGAAAGGTGGCCCGCAACCTGGTACACGGCCGTCCGGGGCAAGGTCACAAGAAAGCTGCGGAACAGCGAGGGAAGGCGCAAGCCAGCCGCGGACCAATCCGTGAGCGCATGATCGGTGGGTCCGAGCGAGATGGTCACCTGGCTTGTGATCAGGCCGACGATCACGTCAGGCCGAGCGGAGTGATACACGTCGGAAGACACCACGACAGCCGGTCTGCGCTTGATGCCCGTCACGCCGGGGAAGTCGACGACGACCACGTCACCTGGCTTGAGCAAGGTCGCCTTCCTCCGGGAATTCGGCGGTGAACCGCCCCGCGGAATAGGCGGAAACATCGCGCATGTCTTCATCGTCCCATGCGTCGCGGACGTCCACGACGCACTGCGGAGGTATCTCGCTCAGAATGAGCGTCGCCAGCCGAAATCGCTCAGAGGGTGAAAGCGGCTTGATGGATTGGTTGTAGATCTCTTCGATCGTCATTTCGCCCCCCGGATCGCGCAGGCACACATGGGACCTCGTCCGTGAGCTTCATACTAGCGTTACAGTTTCATGCGGCCAATGAGCGACACAAGGCGAATCGACAGGTTCGGACGTTTATTCAAGGCAGGGCCCACGGTCGTCACCGATGAGCACGTAGCTCCGCCGAATCTTGGGAATCACGTCCCGCAACTTCGCGTCTTGTGGGTCGGTCATTGGGTTCTCTTGGATCGTCTCGACCAAGCATTCGTGCACCAAAGATCGAATGACGGTGTCTGATTAGAGCAAGAGAACGGCGTGAGATTTGACTGCTTTCCGCGCAAGATGTCGGGGGGTTCCAGTCCCTCATCGCCTATCGTGGCGATGGTTCACGCACAGGGCTCTTTGCCGTCCACTCACTGGCCCTTCCTTCGAAGGACCACCAGTCTCAGCTCGTCGACCTTCTG
The DNA here is from genome assembly GCA_963833985.1 of uncultured Planctomycetaceae bacterium. GTDB lineage: Bacteria > Planctomycetota > Planctomycetia > Isosphaerales > Isosphaeraceae > Aquisphaera. The sequence continues at coordinate 78,280 of CAWIAD010000001.1, read as the reverse complement.
CTCGATCTGCTTTTGCCCGACACCGTGCTCGCGCAGTCGCACCACGGACTCGCCGTGGCCGTGTCTGGCGATGTCCACGAACACGTCGGCGGGACTTAGTTTCCTGGGCAGCGAGCCGAGCTTGCTGAAATGCCCGAGCGAGTCGGCCACGCAATCGGACAGGAGCGGCTGCTCGCCCAGGACGAGCCGCCTGTCTCTGGGGATGCTGCCGTCGATCGGCTCGGGAAGGGCGTCTGGTGGCAACGAATCGATCAACGTACGCACCGAGTCATCCTTGAGCCGGACCAGGGCCTGGAAGAAGTCCTTCGTGCTGATCCGGTTGCCGCCCTGCCTCCGCTTCTTGTTGTAGGCCAGGGCGAAGGCGTCCTGGAGACCTTCGTCCAGGCTGTCCCACATCAGGTGCAGCAGGTTGTCGGGCGCCGCTTGCGGCACCGTCTGGAAGCAGGAACGCAGGTCCCGGGCCATGTCCCATGCGGTTGTGTAGCGCTCGGCTGCCCGCTTCGATAGCGCTTTCAGGCAGATGCGCTCCAGTTCCCTGGGGAGGGTTTCATCGTACTGGCGGGGCGGGCGAGGCTCGAGCTCGATGACCTGCTCGAAAAGCTCCTCCAGGGAATCGCCCCGGAACGGCCGGCGGCCCGTCAGCAGTTCATACAGGACCACGCCCAGGCTGAAGATGTCGGAACGGCCATCGACCCGGTTTCCCTCGCCGCGGGCTTGCTCGGGGCTCATGTAGGCGGGAGTACCGGCGTAGCGATGCCCGGTGGCTGTCTGTTGTTCGCGCAAGGCCAGACCGAAATCCACGATGTGTGGATTGCCGTCCCGATCGATGAGGATATTGCCCGGCTTGATATCCCTGTGAACCAGCCCGCGCTTGTGGGCGTGGTGCAGGGCCTCGGCGACCACCGCCACCAAACCGGCAGAGTCGTGCGGTGTGGGGCGCCGTTCCTTCAGCATCGACTCCAGATTCACTCCGTGGATGAACCTGGAGACGACAAAAAGAGGAAACCCGGAGGAGCTTCCCACATCGTAGACCGGCACGATATGAGGATGGTCGAGACCGGCGACCGTACGGGCTTCCACGAGATACGGCCCGGCATCCTCCGGACGGGAGACAAGATGTGCGTGGGGCACCTTGACGGCCACGGGCCGATCCAGCTCGTCGTCGTGTGCCAGGTAGACCAGCCCGAAACCGCCTTTTCCGGCAAGCCGATCGATGCGGTAACGCCCGATCCGATCGGGAAGGATCGGTGCAGTCGGCGCTTCGGGCAGTGAATCATGGTCTCTGGTGTCATCTGGCGCGTCTATCATCAAGAAGTGCGCCTGGATGAGATCCTGATCGGCCGGGAATCGGGCGAGATACTCCTGCAAGGTCGGACGTTCTCCTTGCTCCCGGCGCAGCTTGACCTCCAGGGCGAGCAACGGCCCGAGCACGCATGACCGCAGTTCTTCCGGAACTCCTCCCAGCTCGTGCTCGATCGCGCGGAGTCCCCTTCCTCCAGGCGGCCTCGAACCGATTGCAGATCTCGATCAGCTCGTTCAGCCGAGCAGCGGGGAACATACTGTCGTCAGCCGGTTCCCCAGGCATGCTCAGCCCTCCGCCAACCGCAACGCGGACCGGGTTTCCATTCGTCAAGATCGTTTATTCTCGCATCACGATCATTGACGATCCAGCCTCTTATCAGGCGGCGTCCGAAGCCGCAAGCCAGCCGCGGAGTTTACAGAGATCAAAGTGAATGCCGCCGGCGCTCGGGACGGACGCTTGCGTTTCCTGGTTTTCTCTCGTGTCTTTGGAAAAAGAAATGTTTTGACCTGCGCTTTCAGGCACGCTAGCGTTGATATTATTCAAGCGTGCAGCCATTCTTCCATCGATTTTCGTGTCACGTCATCTCCGTAATTCTGTCGCAGGAGAGCCCTCATGAGGCGCGTATTCTCAGACTCGGCGTGCACCGTGGTCCTGTTCTCGTTTCTCCTGGGTGGTGCGGAGAAGACGCTGGCCGGTCCGCTGGACCCGCTCGGCTTCACGTCGCTGGGGGCATTTCCCACGGCGGCGGGGACGTACAGTGTCTCCACCGCCGGGCCGACGCCCTTTATCGACGGGCCGACCGGGCAAGTGTTGAACGGGGTGATCTACAACGGCATCGCCGTGTTCGATTTTAACTCGATCAACCTGGCCAGCAATCAGGTCCTGGTCGATCCCTACCCGAGCAGCGGTGTCGTGGCTCCGCCTCTGGCCCTGCTGTCGCGGGGTGATGTGAGTATCAATGGATCCATCAACGTCAGCGGCATCTCCTTCCAGGGAGGGTTGAGCGGGGTACTTTCCAGCGGTGGTCCTGGAGGCTTCGGTGGCGGCAGCGGTCCCGGCGCGGGAGGCAGCGGGGGCTACGGGAGCGACCAGACCGGAATCTACTTCAGTAATGGCGGTGGTGGAGGTTTTGGGGGCCAAGGTGGGAGCGGCGGTGCCGGAAGTCTTACAGGCCCGCCCGGGTCTGTCCAGTACAGCCCGGGTGGAGGCGGGCCGGGTGGTGGCAGTTACGGCAATCTGGCAATCACCCTTCAAGGTGGAAGCGGGGGCGGTATCTATAACACAAAGGTAGGCAACGGCTCCGGCGGCGGGGGCGGTGGTGCGATCGAGATTGGTGCGGTCGGCGCGGTCACGGTCGCCGGCAGCATCCTGGCGGACGGCTCTGCGGGCGTTGTTGGCGGCGGCGGGGGCAGCGGTGGTGGAATCTTTCTCCATGGTGATTCAGTCGCACTGACAAGTTCGGGGCTCCTGAGGCGCAAGGCGGTGATGGCGGCACTTACGCCGGTGGTGGCGGTGGCGGAGGCCAGGTGCTCGTCGAGTACGGCACGGGCGGCTTTACCGGCGACCTCAGCAACATCAACGTCTCGGGCGGCGGAGTGAGCGGGATTCGCAGCGTTTTTCCGAACTTTCCTCCATCACCCATACCCCTGGATCAGCCCGGCTCTCCCGGCATCGTCACCATCGGTATCCCTGAGCCGGCGAGCCTTGTGCTCCTGGGCATCGGCCTGCTGGGCGTGCTCGGTTGTGCGCGCCACGCCCGGCGTCAAGCAGCTGATTGAGAAGTCTCCGCGGGTTAGCGGCTCAGCCCGGCGACTCTTGCCTGGCCCTGCGGCGCTGTTCGTACGCTCGGAGCCAGGCCACGGCCTTCGGCAGGTCATCCTTGCGCACGCGGACTCGGGGACCGCAACCCCACATTTCGGGGTGGAACCCGCCAAGGACCAGGTTGACATGGATCTTGTCGGCGATGGCTGGGATGCCTTGCTCCATCAACTGGTCAGCGATGAACTTCGCCTCGATTGTGTTGCTGGCCGTGTAGCATTCGACCACCTCGGGCAGGGGGGCGCCGGCGAAGTCGGCAAACGGGTCGTCGACGTCGGATCCCTCCGGGACGGGCTCGTCCTCGATCGGTTCGGCCTCGTCGGCCGGGATGAAATTGGGGTCCTCGATACCATCGGCGGTGGTACCGCAGGACCAGCAGACCTCGAACGAGTCATCGACCCTCTCGCGGCACTTGAGACAGCGCCACATGGCGGATTCTCCGGGATGACCTGACGAGACGGCAACTCGACCCGATCATAACGCGCCTCGCGGTCGTCATGGCGGGAAACACCAGAATAACCTCGTCCCTGCTCGCACCGGTCGGCTGCCGGCAGGAATGTTCACGCGCCACACTACGATCCAGCACAATGGGTCAATACGGGCGATGAATTCAGTGGGCGGCCGAGCGAAGCTGCCGTTCGCATCCGACAATGCGGGGATCACTTCAGGTATTCCGCAACGCGCTCCCGGAACTTCTCTCCGCTGATCTTCGCGCCCCAGGTCCTGGGGATCTTGACCAGCGACTTCACCTCATCATAGGAAAGTCCGGCCGCGACCAGCTTGGTCATGGCGGGCAGGAAGGTGGTGTCAAAGAAGTCGCCCATCTTTCGGACCACCTGCGAATCGAACGCCGCGGCGGTGATGGTAGTCTTCTTCTTTTTCTCGGCCGCTTCCTTCTGGGACTCGTAGTCGTCGCCGTGGTCGCTGCGCACACCGAGCCGCGCTGTGCGCCCATGATTGCCGCAACCATCCCGCGCTGCCTGGCCTGGTCATCGTCCAGCCCATGTTGCAAGGCACTGGCGTAAGCGTAGGTGGCAAGGATGTCGAACTTGCCGATGTGGATATCCTCGGAAGCGCGCTTTTTCGCCATGATTCCGCCCACTGCCCCTGCGCCTTCTCTACGATCACACCGATTCGTCCAGCCACCGGTCCGACAGACCCTCCCCGGTCACCTGCTGCGTGCGCTTTCGCGGTTTGCCGGCCGCGGGCATGAAGAAAACGCCGAAGAGCGAAACGAACGAGAAGAGCGCGAAGGTGACACTCCAGATCAGCAGCGAGATCCCGGCCATGATCGCCAGGCAGGGAACGAGGGATTGTGCGCCACCCGCGAAGACGAGAACCGGAAACGAGGTCAGGATGACGGTCACGTTCAGCAGTGCCGACTTGCGGATCGTGTTCCGCAGCCTGGGAGACTCCGGCAAGCGCTCATCACGAGGAGCGACCTGCGGAGAGAGTTCGGGGGCGTTCATGACAACTCCCTGGACGCATGGACCGGAAGCGACACCGGCGACTCGACATACCGTCCAGCAGAGCCGCTGGCGCGGAGGGCGTCAACCGAAATTGGCATGCGCTGTGCGAATCCGTCGGGTTGCCGGCACCGGGTCCGCTGGTGTGTTCCGTGTATCTTCTCCGAACTTTCAAATCGCATCGCCTGAACTCCGTTACCATCGAGCAGAAGGTGACTCACGCCCGACAGATTCCACGGGCCGTGCGGAGGGTGCCGCATCGCGGCGTCCCCAGTTTGATTCCTGATGGCCGAACCGACCGGCAAGCACTGTGGCAAAACCATCGAGGTTCCTGGCTGCCAGGGCAGCAAGATCTGTCCCGACTGCCTCCAGCGGGAAACCTTGGGGAAATCCGGGTGGAGTGATCCGTCCTCCTTCTGAGCCCTTTTCTGGGACACTCTGCGGCTGCGATAAGAACTGCGGCGACAACGTGCGCAGCGAGCAGGAGCGGAGACAACAAACGGAGAAGCTCATCCTCGCCAACGAGCAGCCAAGGTCTGCGGCTGGCAACGTGTCATGGCATCATCGCCAAGCATGGAGGCCGGATCGACGTGGAGAGTCAGCCGCGACTGCGAACCTGCTTCCGCATCCGGCTTCCCACCCGGCCGCAAGCAGCGGTCTTCACTTGAGCCCCTGGACGATGGTCACCTGGAACGGCTGACCCTTGTGCGCGAAGCAGAACTGGGCGAGGACCCGTGTGCCGATGACGCGGAAGTAGCAATCGGTCCCCTCGGCGACGGAGGGGAGCGAAAGATGGCTGGGCTCGGGAAGAAATGACTTGAGATTGCCGCTGATGATGTTCGTGAACTCACCCAGCGCGTCGCTGACCTGATCCGGCGTGGTTTCGTAGACCTCCACGCCGAACATGATGGCCGCGATTTGCCGGGCCAGGCCGATCGAGCAATCGACGGTGACCGCCCCCTGCCAGGCACCGGTGATCTGGATGCAGCCGGTCATGTAGTCGGGTTCGCCGCGGTCAAGCAGCATCGCCTCGCCCGGCTCAACCTCGATGCCGAGCATGGTGGACCACACGGATTCGATGGCGGTCCGAAGGTGAGTTGTATTCTCGGTGAGTTCGATGCATGGGGTTTCAGTCAGCATATCCAATCTCCAGCGGGCACACCCTGGCGGCCAGTGGTGGCACGATCAACCAATCTGCGGATGAGTCTGGTTCGTCAACGCACTCCTGCGCGAGGCCCATTCGGTAGTCGTTTTTGGTCCGTGGATCTGTGTTCACAGGCGAATCATTGCACGCAGTTCCAGCTGCGCAGGTGCGGCCCAGCATAGGCGGTGTGGCTCTTGAACTGGAAAGCGCATGAGCGGTCGAGGTCGACGCGCTCGAAGGAGCTATTGTCGAACAGCGTGGTCTCGGAGCTGCCCAGAACGAGAAAGCCATCCGGTGCAAGTGTCCGGGCAATTCTCTGAAATACCTCCCGCTTTGAATCAGCGTCGAAGTAAATGAGCACGTTACGGAGCAGCACGAGATCCATGGACGGCATGGAAGGCCATGTCCCCACCAGGTTCAGTACCTGAAAGTCGATCATCCGCCGGATCTCGTCGCTGATGTACCAGTCGAGTCCTTGCCTCCGGAAGTGCCGCACCAGCAGGTGAGCGGGCACGCCGCGGTTCACCTCGAGCTGGCTGAATCGTCCCTCCCGGGCCCGGTTCAAGACCTCGGAAGACAGATCGGTAGCCAGAATCTTCACCTGCCACGAGGCCAGACCGGGGAACTTGTCGCGGATGAGCATGGCGATACTGTAGGGCTCCTGGCCCGTGGAGCAAGCCGCGCTCCAGATCCGCAGGGTCTGCTGGCGGGCGCGGCAGGCGATCAGCTCCGGCAGCAACGCGCGCTGAAGCATTTCAAATGGCAGCAGGTCACGGAAGAACGATGTCTCGTTCGTGGTCATCGCCTCGACGACCTTGCCCCGCAGCACATCGCCACGGTCGGCGCGAACCCGCGCGACCAGCTCCGCCAGCGAGGGGATCCCCTCGCGCTGAGCCAGGCCGAGCAGCCTGGTCTCCGCCAGGTAGGCCTTGCTCTCATCCAGCGCGATGGCGGAGTGCTGCTTGACAAGCATCCGGACGTAATTGAAGTCGGCCGTGTTCAGCCACATGAAGACAGGTTCTCCGCTCTTGCAGACCGTGACTCAGGTGCTTTGAAGCCCACGCGACCACTGATTGCCGGACCGATGCGGTCAACAGGGAGGACCTGCTCGGCGAGTCCGGCACGAGCGATGAAACCGGGCATGCCCCACACCACGCTCGTCGGCTCATCCTGGACATAAATCGCGGCGCCGGATTTATGGAGCAGCTCGCACCCGAGCAGGCCGTCCTGCCCCATGCCGGTCATCACCACGGCCAGCGTCGCCCCGCCATAGACTGCGGCGACCGAGCGGAAGAGGACATCGACCGAGGGCCGGCAGGAGTTCTCGCGAGACTCCTGGTTCAGCTCGATGCCCACCCCGCCCTCTGATCTGCGGACCACCATATGATGATCGCCGGGCGCGATGTAGGCGTGCCCCGGCATGAGCCGGTCGCCCGTGGCTGCTTCCTTGACCGCGATGGCCGACTTGGAGGCCAGCCGGTCGGCAAGTGCCGCAGTGAAGAAAGGAGGCATGTGCTGGACGATGAGCACGGGGACGGGGAAGCCCGCGGGCAGCGCGGGAATGACCATCGCCAGCGCATTGGGCCCTCCCGTGGAGGTGCCGATCGCGACGACCTCGATCCTGCGTGCGACGGGAGCCGCCGGTCGCGGCGCGCTGTGGATGCGCGGGGCGTAATGGCCGGGCTGGCATCCGGCGTCCCGGTGCGGGCGTGGTTCCGCTGGCACAGGGCCTTGATCTTGGGAATCAGGTCGTCGCGAATTTGCCGTTCGGCGTGATCGATGCTTTCCACCTGAGCCGGCTTGGTGACGTAATCGTTGGCGCCCAGTTCCAGGGCGTCCAGGGTGACCGTCGCGCCCCAGCGGGTGAGCGAGCTGAACATGATGACCGGCAGGCGCGGCCAGGACCGTCGAATCTCCCGGAGTGCCTCGAGGCCGCACATCTCGGGCATCTCTACGTCCATGATCACGATGTCGGGGCTGGACTGATGGATCCTGGAAAGACCGATGCGGCCGTTGGCGGCGGTGCCTGTGACCTCAAGCTGGGGATCGGCCGAGATCACGCCGGAAAGCATCCTGCGCACGACGACGGAGTCGTCAATAATGAGAACTCGGATCTTGTTGATCACATTCATGAGCACGGCCCTGTGTCTTGCCTGGCGGGGTGTGCTGGGATCGTCCCTGAAATCGCGATTTCGCACTCATTCCCTGAGTTCGTGGACATTCTTCGCATGCTTCTTGCGGGGCGGCCGCGGCCACTCAGACATTGGCCGATTCCATCTGTTCCAGTTTTTGAAGGATCACATCCCGGGTGAACGGCTTCATCACGTACTCGTTGACGCCCTGGTCGAGCGCCTCGGACATGCGCTTCATCTCGGTCTCGGTGGTCACCATCATCACACGGACGTGGTCATACTCACGCTGGCTGCGGAGGTTCCGTACGAACTCCAGGCCGTTCATCTCGGGCATGTTCCAGTCCACGAGGATCAGGTCGGGCGGGCCCTGGCTACGCACGCGCTCCAGGCCCTCGCGGCCGTTGCCGGCGTCGGCCACCTCGTAGCCAAGGCTTCTGAGTATCTGGCCGATGATCGTCCTCATCGCCCTGGAATCGTCGATCACGAGTGCTTTCAAAGCATCCTCCTCTGGGAACGGGAAGTCACCGGGTCCGCACGACCCTGGACACGGCCGCGTGCGGACCCGGAGGGTCGTCAGCGGCGGACGGTCGGCGGCGGACCGGCGGCGTGAGCCGCACCCGCCGGCTTGCTCGCGGTCCTCGACTGGTTGTGCCTGGCAGCGCCGGTCCCTTCGTCATCGAGCTGGATGGTACCGACCAGGGCCGTCAGCTCGGTGGCCACGTGGGCGAACTCGCCCGCGGACCGCAGCGTGTTGTTGGCCACCACCGTCGTCGATTTCGCCGCCTGCGCCACCGATGTGATGTTCCGGGCGATCTCGTTGGAGCCCTTGGCCGCCTCCGCGATGTTCCGGCCGATCTCGTTGGTCGTGGCCGTCTGCTCTTCCACGGCGCTGGCGATCGTCCCCTGGATCTCGTTGATCTGCTTGACGATCTGGCCGATCTGGTCGATGGCCGCCACGGACTCGCGGGTGTCTCGCTGAATCGCCTCGATCTTCTGGCTGATGTCCTCGGTGGCCTTTGCGGTCTCCTTGGCCAGCTCCTTCACCTCGTTGGCGACGACCGCGAACCCCTTGCCTGCCTCGCCGGCGCGTGCCGCCTCGATGGTTGCGTTCAGCGCCAGCAGGTTCGTCTGGCCGGCGATCGACGTGATGACCTTGATGACCTTGCCGATCTCCGCACTCGATTCTCCGAGCTGGCCGACGGTGGTGTTGGTCTTCTCGGCCACACCCACACCGATATTGGCCACCTTGGCTGCCTCCGCCGCGCTGCGGGCAATCTCCTTGATGCTGGCGCTCATCTCCTCCACGCCGGTGGCCACCGTCTGAACGTTGGCGCTGACCTGCTCGGCCGCCGCCGAAACCGTATTCGCCTGTGCCGAAGTCTCATCGGCCGCCGAGCTCATCTGCTGGCTGGACGCGGTGAGCTCCTGCGCGGAGTCTGCGATCTGATGCGAGTGCTCGCTGACGCGGCTCAGAACCCCGCGCAGGGTTTCGGCCATCTCGTTCATCCGCTCCTGGCGTCTCATCGTCTCGATGGCGCTGGAGACCAGCCGCCCGACGTTCCGCACCGCGTCGATCCGCTCCTGGCTGAGGTCGAGCGCCTCCATCGAGAAGAAGTCCATCGTGCCCGTGACCTGGCCGCCGTCGGTGATCGGCAGGCAGACGCCGGACTTGACGCCGGCGCGCTGGGCCACGGGGGCCCGGCAGCAATCGCGCACCTGGCCGAGGTCGGGCACGAACACCAGGTCACGCGCTTTCCAGGCGCGGCCCGAGAGACCTTCGCCCTCGCGGAAGCGCGCTTCCAGCGTGACCCGACGGAACTCGGTGTCCACCACACCGGATTCGACCGAGAACTTGAGGGCGTTCTCGGCCGTGTCGAGGACCCAGTACGAGCCATAAGCCCAGCCGAACTCGTCGCGGACGGTATCGAGCGCAACCTGGATCGCCTCGCCGACGCTCTGGACGCTGCCGATGCGCTCCAGCACGTGATTGACGGCCTGCGCGTTCTGGGCGATTTCCTTGGCCTTCTCGGCGGACCGCAGGGCACGCAGGGTCGTGGAAACCATCCTGCCCACGTAGCGCAGCTGCTCCAACCGCTGCTCCGAGAGCGTGAGCGTTTCCATCGAGAAGAAGTCCATCGTGCCAAGCACCTTGCCGTCGTCCATGATGGGGAAGCAAACGCCGGACTTGACACCGGCGCGCTGGGCCACGGGGGCCCGGCAGCAATCGCGCACCTGACCGAGGTCGGGCACGAACACCAGGTCACGCGCTTTCCAGGCGCGGCCCGAGAGACCTTCGCCCTCGCGGAAGCGCGCTTCCAGCGTGACCCGCCGGAACTCGTCGTTGACCGACCCGCTTTCGAGCAGGAACCCGAGGGCGTTGGTCTTCGCGTCGAGCGCCCAGTATGAACCATAGGCCCAACCGAAGGCCTCGCGCACGGTGTCCAGCGCGGCGGTGATCGCTTCGTGCACCGAGTTCGCGCCCTCCAGCGCGACGATCAGCGACACGATCGCATGCCGGTTCTCATTCGCCTCTTCGAGCTGGCTTTGCAGCCGGGCCAGGTCGTCAGCCTGGCGTGGGACGGCTCTGCGGACTGCCGGCTGATGGCTTTCGAGCTCGGGCTGAGGAAGCAACGCCGCGGCTTGCGCACTGCCGTTGCCCGCCTTGTGATGACCATTGCTTCTCATTTCGGTTCTCCCGGTCGGGTGCGACCAGCGATCCTTTCAGGCGAGTGAAGAGGTTGCCCCGATCAGGCTCACGACCTTATCGGGATGAAGGACGATCAACAGTCGGTCCGTGAGCCGGTGGATCCCCACGACGACATCGCGGATCACGGCCGGTATGGTTTCGGGTGGCGGATCGAACTCGCGGTCGTCCAGCTCGAGCACGTCGCCGATCTCGTCCACCAGCAAGCTGACCGCTCCGTCGTCGGTGCGGATCACCACGTTCATGGGCCGCAGGTCGTCGGCCGGGGGAGGCAGGTCCAGGCGGCGGCGGAGGTCAATGGCGGTGACGATCTGCCCACGCAGGTTGATGAGCCCGCGTACAACCCGAGGCGCCGTGGGAACGCGGGTCATCTCCTGGTAGCGGATCACCTCCTGGACCTCGAGCACGTCGATGGCCAGGTACAGGTCGGCAACTGAGAAGGTGCAATACTGTCGCAGGTTGGCCATGGCTCAGTCTCCCACTCCCATCGCACTGGTCACCAGATCGGGATCGACCGATCGAATCAGCCCCGGGACGTCGACCACGTCGGTGACACGCTGCTGGATCACCGCCGACCCGACCAGACCCTGCCCGCGACGGGTGGGCCGCACCTGGATTGCGTCCTCGACAATGTCGAGGATGGTATCGACAACCAGGCCAACGCTCTGGCCGTTTTGCGTGTAGACCACCACCTGCATCGGGTCGGATTCCTGGGCTTCTTCGTAGCCGCGCTGTTGCAGCACCTGCGAGAGCCGCACCAGCGGCATGATCTGGTTCCGGTACTGAACGACCTCGCGGTTTCCCGAATGCTCCACCGCCGCGCAGGGAATCTCCTCCAGCCGGGCCACCAGAGAGAGCGGAATCGCCACCCGGCTGTCGCTGCCGTGGCGCAGCAACAGATAGGCGGATCGCTCGTCCTGCCGCCCTTGCCTGGCAGAGCTCTCCTCGAGCGCCAGGCGTTCCACGGTGCCGCAGGCCACGCCCGCTTTCTGGGCGATGCCCGCCACATCGAGGATCAGGCTCACGCGACCGTCACCCATGATCGTGGCGCCGGCGAAGAGCGACACGCCCTTGAGCTGTTTGCCCAGCGGCTTGACCACGATTTCCTCGGTGTCGCTGATTCCCTCGACCACCAGCCCGAAGCGCCGGCCGTCCGCCTGGAGCACAACGATGTTCACCAGGTTGGTCGCCTCGAGCACGCGCTCGACGCCCGTCAGCCCGCCTGCCAGTTCAAGCGACCTGGCCTCCACCGCTCCAAGTGCGGCCTGCGCCTCGCTGCGCCTGCCGGAGCTGTGAAGCGTCACAACCTCCTTCACAGCGGCATGCAGTTGCTTGTGCACCTGGATCAGGCGTACAAATTCGTCACGCCCCGCGAACTCGCGAATACCCTCGCTCTTCAGCCACAGGCCCAGCTCGCACTCCTCGGCCGAAGCCAGCCGTTCGGCGTCCAGCGCTTCCTCGCCCTTGAGCACGCGGGCCAGCCGCGTCTTCCATTGTAGATCCATCTCGCGGAGGCGGGCGAAGTCGACGTTCCGGGAGTCGTGGTGGTCGTGCCAATTCACCCCCGAGGGTTTCGAGTCGTTCGAGCCGAGCAGGTGATCCAGGCTCACCAGGGGAAGCAGGCTGCCGCGGAGCCGGAAGATCGGCGCACCGTGGATCATCTCGATGCCGCGCTGCGCCTGCTCGCCTTCAAGTCGAACCAGCTCCAGGAGGCTGACCTGCGGTATCGCGAAACGGTCGCCACTGGTGCTGACGATGAGCGCCGGGATGATCGCCAGCGTGAGCGGGATCTTGATTTTCAGGGTGGTACCCTGGCCGACGGTGCTCTGGATGTCGATCGTGCCGCCGATCTTCTCGATGTTCGTCTTGACCACGTCCATGCCGACGCCCCGGCCGGAAATCCTGGTGATCCGCTCGGCGGTGCTGAATCCGGGCAGGAAGATAAGCTGCATCAGATCGTGATCGCCCATCCGAGCCGCATGCTCACGCGAGATCAGCCCGCGGTCGAGGGCGCTGCGGGTGATCCGCTCGACGTCCAGCCCTGCGCCGTCGTCCGAGATCTCGATGTTGACTTGCCCGCTCTCGTGGAAAGCCCGCATCCGCAGGCAACCGGTCGCCGGCTTCCCCTTGCGACGCCGTTCCTCGGGGGGCTCGATGCCGTGGTCGACGGCGTTCCGCACCACGTGCGTCAGCGGGTCCTTGATCGCCTCGATGATCGTCCGGTCGAGCTCGGTCTCGCTTCCTTCCAGCTCCACGCGCACCTGCTTGGCGCACTCCAGCGCCAGGTCGCGGACCACGCGCGGAAACTTGTTCCAGACGTTGCCGATGGGCTGCATCCGGGTCTTCATCACCCCTTCCTGCAACTCGGTGGTGATCAGGTTGAGCCGTTGCGAGGTGCCCAGCAGCGAGGCGTCCTCGCGTGTGCTGGCGTGCTGAAGGATCTGGTTGCGGGCCAGCACCAGCTCGCCCACGAGGTTCATCAGCTTGTCCAGCAGCCCTACGTCCACACGGATGTTGCCGCTGGAGATCCCGCCGGCGGGACTTCCATTCGGCTTTTCGGCCTCGGTCTCGCCGTTCCACTCATCGTACACGGGGGTAGGAGCGCGATCGGAGATCCGGGCAGCGGAGGCCACGGGGCGAGATCCTTCTTGCGCCGGGGTCTTGCTCTCGGAAGCCGCACGCGGTGGCTCCGAGCCCGCGCCGAAGACTGCCGGCTCCTGACCTTCCTGCGCCTGCAACGCCATGAGGCGCTCGATCAGCACCGTGTGGTCCTCGGTTCCCTCGGCCCCATTCTCTTCGATGTGGCGCAGGATGATCCGCATGGCGTCGGCCAGCGCGAGCAGAGACGTGGTGATCGAGGGGCTCCAGTCGAGCTCACCCTCGCGCAATCGGCACAGGAGTCCCTCACCAGCATGAGCGACGGCTTCCAGCCTGGGAAACGCCAGGAACCCGCAGGCGCCTTTGATGGAATGAACGGTACGGAAGATCCGGTCGACCGTCTCTCGACTGCGCGAATCCGCCTCGATGGCCACCAGGTCGTGTTCGAGCTGATCCAGGTTCTCGTAGCTCTCAGCGAGAAACTCTCGGATCGCAATTTCTAGATCATTCATCAGAGGAATTCTCCGCGCGCGGCGGTTGCCCCCGGAGCGAGCACTCCGTTGGAGGATTGAACAGGTTGCCGACCCGGCCGAGCACTTCACCGTGCATGGGACCAGTGACATGCACCGGGGCGATTCTTGCCCTGATCGTCACGAATCAACCATAGAACAGGTCGGCGCCGGTGATGCCGCCCAGATCCATCATGCGTGAGCCACTGCCGCCAGTACCGCGGCTCGCCAGCGACAACCTCAATGCCCAGGCCGGTCCCGAATTGGTGGTCCCCATCCGCACTTTATAGTCGGCGTCCGGAACGTGACCGGCGCGTATGCCCGGACCGGACCTGGTTCGTCCACGAACCGCCCGAGACCGCCGAAGGTAAGCAGGGCGTACGACTTGTGATCCCGCGAACTGAGGGCTTCAAACGAACCAAAGAACTCCTCCGCGGGCCCGCGTGCACCGCGTCGCATGCTCGCCGCCCTGTCGTCTCGCGCCCGCGAGCCGCGCTGGCAGCCCGTCCTGGGATTCCCTCATATATTACGTTGTCTGCATATGTAAGGTTTTTCCTGATGAGCATCAGGCGTTCCCCTGACCCGTCATCAGGAGATTGTTCTACGGTTGGTATGACTGTTCTCCTCAATCCAGCCTGACGCCCCGAAGTTGCAGCGCGCTGGATCAAGCAAGCGGAGCCGCGAACATGTCATCAACGATCGCATCCCAATCGAGCAGCCCGCACCTTACCCAGCAGGGGTTGACTGCCGTGGTGGGGGTCGACGCGGAGCGGTGCGTCAATTGCCATGCCTGTATTACCGCCTGCCCCGTCAAGTACTGCAACGTGGCGTCCGGCGATGCAGTCGAAATCAACCCTGAGCTTTGCATCGGCTGCGGCAGTTGCATTGATGCATGCCAGCACGGTGCGCACTTTCCGATGGATGACTTTGAGGCGTTCTGGAGGGACCTGCAAGCTGGCGTACGGATGATTGCCGTGGTTGCGCCGGCGGTGGCGGCCGCATTCCCGCACCAGTACCTCAACTTCAACGGCTGGCTCAAGCAGTCCGGAGTCAGCGCGATCTTCGACGTCAGCTTCGGAGCCGAGCTGACTGTCCAGAGCTACTTGCGGCACATCTCGGAGAGCCACGCCACGACGGTGGTGGCGCAGCCCTGCCCGGCGATCGTCACGTACATCGAGCTGTACCGGCCCGAGCTACTGCCTTACCTGGCACCGGCCGGCAGCCCGATGCAGCACTCCATGCGGATGGTGCGAAACCAGTACCCGCAGTACCTCGGTCACAGAATCGCGGTCATCTCTCCGTGCATCGCCAAGCGGCGAGAGTACGACGAGACCGGTCTGGGCGATTACAACGTGACCATGAGGTCGCTCGCAGAGCACTTCACGGCGCGCGGGGTGGAGCTTTCGCGCTACCCGGCCACCGACTTCGACGGTCCGCCGGCGGAGCGAGCCGTGCTCTTCTCGTCGCCCGGTGGGCTGCGTGACACGCTCGAGCGCTGGAGCCGCGATGCCTCCCGCGCCACCCGCAAGATCGAGGGCACTCCTGGAGTCTATCATTATCTTGACGATCTGCCATGCGCGGTCCGCGAGGGCATCGCTCCGCTGCTGGTGGATTGCCTGAGTTGCGAGAAAGGGTGCAACGGTGGTACGGGCACGCCGGCACGCACGGTCGGCATCGATCGAATCGAAAGCTACGTCACTCAGCGCGCGAGGGAGGCGCGGGAGCGGTACGCCGGAGAAAAGGCCAGCGATGAGGATTGCCAGGCGGCAGTGGCCAGCCTGCTGCGTGAGCGTGATGATCCCGCGGGCTTCCAGCGCTCGTACGTCGATCGATCGGCCTCGGTGAAGCTCAAGAAGCCCAGCCAGTCCGAGCTACAGGCCGTCTACCAAAGCATGAGCAAGTTTGGGCCGGAAGACCTGCTCAACTGCGGCGCCTGTGGCTACGGATCGTGCGAGGCGATGGCGATCGCCGTGCACAACGGGCTGAATCGCCGCGAACACTGTGTCTATTTCCTGGGAACGATCAATCGAGACCAGGAGCGGCGCGCGGCCGCACTGAAGGAAGTGATCGCCAACTTCGAGGGCACGGTCGCCAAGGTCACCGATGCATCGCAGTCGACCAACGAGCTGGGACGGGTGGCCGATTCGATCGTCGATCTCTCGCGACAGACCCACATTGTGGCCCTGAACGCTCGGATCGAGGCGGCACGCGCCGGCCAGGCCGGGGCTGCGTTTTCCGTCGTCAGCAGCGCCGTGCGCGACCTGGCCGGTGGCATACGAAAGGAAGCGGAAGTCATCGAGCCGTGCTCGAAGAAGCTTCAGGAGGCTTTCTCGGCGGTCGTCACCGAGGTCGAAGGTCTGGGCGAGCGCGTCGTCGAGATCCTGGAACGGAACCTGTCGCACAAAACCGACGGTCGGCACTGACCCGCATTCCCGCACCCGGGCCCGAAGCTGGAAGGCGCAATGGACGTCATCTCTCGAACCGAGGTTCTCGAGCTTCTGACGAGCCCCGATCCAGGGCGGCAGAACCAGCTTTTCGCCCGGGCCGACGTCGTCCGTTGCGAGCACGTAGGCCAGGCCGTTCACCTCCGCGGGCTGGTCGAGCTCTCCAATCACTGCCGGCGCGCCTGCGTCTACTGCGGCCTGCGCCGGCAACCGCACGCTCGGGCGGTACCGGATGACGGCCGCCGAGGTGATGCAATCCGCCGCGACGGCCGCCTCACTCGGCTACGGAACTGTCGTGCTCCAGGCGGGTGAGGATCCGGGACTCGATATGCGCTGGGTCGCGAATCGCATCCGGGAGATCAAGGAGCACACTCCGCTGGCCGTCACACTCAGCCTGGGAGAACGGCGGATCGATGAGCTGGCGGCGTGGCGCCAGGCCGGGGCCGATCGCTACCTGCTGCGGTTCGAGACCTCCAATCCCACGCTCTTCCAGGCGATTCACCCCCCGCACGCGAGCCAGCCAGCCAGCCGGATCTCTCTGCTGATGGGCCTACGCGACCTGGGCTATGAGGTCGGAAGCGGCGTCATGGTCGGCATTCCGGGTCAGTCCTGGGACGATCTGGCCGCGGACCTGGAGCTGATGCGGGCCCTCGACCTGGACATGATCGGGGTGGGTCCTTATCTCCCACACCCCGAGACCCCCATGGGACGGGACGTGCGCCGCTGGGTACTCCCGACGCACCGCCAGGTGCCCGCCGATGAGACCACGACCTTGAAGACGATCGCGCTGGCTCGACTGGTCTGTCCCCGCGCGAACCTCCCCAGCACCACGGCATTAGCCACACTCAACCCGGCGAGCGGCCGCGAGCGCGGTCTCCAGTGCGGCGCAAACGTGGTCATGCCGAACGTCACTCCCATGGTCTATCGCAAAGCGTACGAGATCTATCCCAACAAGGCATGCGTCGACGACTCGGCTCAGGCCTGTCACGGCTGCCTGCACGGGCGCATCCGGTCGATCGGCCGTGTGGTCGGTCGCGGCCACGGCCATTCGCCTAACTACCAGGACCGAGCAAGAGCCCAGGTTCAGAACAATCTAGGTATCCAGACATGAACTACCAACTTCCGATTGTGAACCCCTTACCATTACCGCCGGCTGCTGGGCCGGCCGCCCGACCGGGCCCCCGCGCTGGCCGGGGCCTGCCGAGCCTCGCTGCTCTGAGCGACCACGCCGTTGACTTCATCAACGACGATGAACTCACCGGCTTGCTGAGCGACAAGGCGGATCGTCGGCAGGTGCGCGAAGTGATCGCCCGGAGCATGGAGAAGCAGCCGCTCACGCTCGCCGAGACCGCGGTGCTTCTAAGCGCGACCGACCCGGACCTCATTGCCGAGATCTTCGACGCCGCACGGCAGCTCAAGCGCGACGTGTACGGGCGCCGGATCGTTCTCTTCGCGCCGCTCTACATCGGCAATTACTGCGTGAACGATTGCGACTATTGTGGGTTCCGCAGGTCCAACATCGACGCGGTCCGCCGCACGCTTGACCTGGGCCAGGTCCGTGCGCAGGTTGAGGCCGTGGAAGACAGCGGCCACAAGCGGCTGATCCTCGTCTTCGGAGAGCACCCGAAGTACGACCCCGCGTTCATCGCCGAGACGGTACGCGTCGTTTACGGAACGACGCGGGGGAAGGGGGAGATCCGCCGCGTCAACATCAACGCCGCTCCGCTTGACCACGCGGGCTACCGCGTGGTGAAGGAAGCCGGAATTGGCACCTACCAGGTCTTCCAGGAGACCTACCACCACGCCACTTTCGCGGCCGTCCACGCCGCCGGCACGCGCAAGGCCGACTACCTGTGGCGGCTCGACGCCCTCTCGCGCGCCATGGAAGCGGGGCTGGACGACGTGGGCTTGGGCGCGCTCTTCGGACTGTATGACTGGCGGTTCGAGGTCCTCGGCCTGGTGGCGCATGCCCGCTTCCTCCAGGAACGCTACAACTGCGGCCCGCACACGATCAGCTTTCCACGGCTGCGCCCGGCCTCAGGGGTTGCCTCCAACAGCCGCTGTCTGGTCTCCGACGAGGACTTCAAGCGCGTGGTCGCGATCCTGCGGCTCAGCGTTCCGTACACGGGCATGATCCTTACGGCCCGTGAGCCGGCCGCGCTGCGGAACGAGATCATGGGCTTTGGCGTCTCCCAGATCGACGCCGGCAGCCGCATCGAGCTTGGCGGCTACACCGAGGCCGGAGACTCCCAGCAGCAGGTCCGCGAGCGCGAGCAGTTCGAGCTCGGCGACGTCCGCACGCTGGACGAGGTCGTCCGCCAGCTGCTCGACGACGACTACATCCCCAGCTTTTGCACGGCCTGCTATCGTCTGGGCCGGACGGGCGAACATTTCATGGAGTTCGCCATCCCCGGCTTCATCGAGCGGCTGTGTACGCCCAACGCGCTGAGCACGCTGCTGGAATACCTGGTCGATTACGCGAGCCCGTCCACCCGAGCGGCCGGCGAGCAAATGCTCACGCGCGAGCTGAACGCCCTGCCCGACGGCGAGCTGAAACGCGAGACTCGGCAGCCGGCTGGCGCGGATCCGCAACACGGACGAGCGCGATCTCTTCTTCTAGCGCCAGAGCAAGCGCCGCGCGTCTTGCACTGCGAGGCCAGACCATGACGGCAGTCCGGATGGAATGCGACATGCTGGGTATGCGGGAGGTCCCCGCCGAGGCGCTCTACGGCATCGCCACCTGCCGGGCGGTCGAGAACTTTCCCCTTTCCGGCCGGCCCGTGCATCGCTCCCTGGTGCGCGGCTTCGGCGCCGTGAAGCTCGCGTGCGCGCGCACCAACGCCGAGCTGGGCTACCTGCCCGCGGCGATGACCCGCCCTCTGGAAGCCGCGTGCCGGGAGATGATGTCCGGCGCGCTGGACGCCCATGTGATCGTCGACGCGCTTCAGGGAGGAGCCGGCACCTCCACGAACATGAACGTCAATGAAGTGCTCGCCAACCGCGCGCTACAGATCGCGGGTCTTGCCCCCGGCGATCACAAGCATCTTGGCCCCGCGCAGGTCAACCTGCACCAGTCCACGAACGACACCTACCCCACGGCGCTCAGGGTGGCCGCCCTGGATCAGCTCAGGAACCTGGAATCCGCGGTCACGCGGCTGACCGAATCGTGCCAGCGCAAGGAGCAGGAGTTCGCGGACGTCGTCAAGCTGGCCCGCACACAGCTTCAGGACGCCGTGCCGATCACCCTGGGCCGGGCCTTCGGCGCGTTTGCCGACGCGTTCGCCCGAGATCGCTGGCGTGTCGCCAAGTGCACGGAACGGCTGCGCGTCGTGAACCTGGGAGGAACCGCCGTGGGGACCGGCCTGGGAGCGCCAAGGTCCTATATCTTCCGCGTGATCGAGCATCTCCGGGAGATCACCGGTTTCGGCCTGGCCCGCGCCGAGAACCTGCTTGACGCCACCCAGAACCTGGACGCGATCGTGGAGGCTTCGGGCATCATCCGTGCCCTCGCCGCCAGCCTGATCAAGGTGTCCAACGACCTGCGGCTGCTGGCATCCGGACCCGATGCCGGCCTGGGCGAGATTCTCCTGCCGGCAGTGCAGGTGGGCTCGACGCTCATGCCCGGAAAGGTCAATCCGGTCATTCCCGAGGGAGTGATCCAGGCGGCCTGGGCCGCGTCGGCCTGCGACCAGACGGTCTTTCTGGCCTGCGCACAGGGCAACCTGGAGCTGAACCACCTGCTGCCGCTCGTGGCCGACAGCCTGCTGACCGCGGTGGAACTGCTGACCCGGTCATCGAGCTTGCTGGCCGACCGCTGCATCGACGGCATCACGGCGGACCGGGCGCGTTGCCGCTCGCACCTTGAGGGAGCCACGGCAACGGCCACGGCCCTGGTCGGCCGGCTCGGCTACGAAGCCGCGCAGGGCGTTGCGCTGCTGGCCCGCCAGCAGGGACGGAACCTGCGATCCGTGGTGGTTGAGCAGGGACTGCTCTCGGGCGCGGAATTCGACGAGTACGTCAGCCCGCAAGCCGTAATGAGGCTCGGTTCCCAGCTCCCGGGGCGCGGCACCCCTTGACATCTGCGTTCGTGCCGTAGCGGGCGCACCAGGACTCACCAGAGATGCTCCGAACTCCCAACGCCAACCGCCTGCACATCGGGCTTTTCGGCCGGCGCAACGTCGGCAAGAGCGCGCTTCTGAATGCGCTTTCGCGCCAGGACGTATCGCTTGTCTCGGCCGTGGCCGGCACCACGACCGATCCGGTGGAGAAGCCCATGGAGCTATTGCCCCTGGGTCCCGTGCTGTTCATCGACACGGCCGGCATCGATGACGTCGGGGATCTGGGAGAGCAGCGCGTGCACCGCACTCGCCGCGTGTTCGAGCGGATCGACGTGGCGGTTCTGGTCGCGGCCGCGGACGACTGGGGCGTGTTCGAGGAAGGCCTTCTGACCCAGTTTCAGGACCGTCGGACCCCGGTGGTCGTTGCCTTCAACAAGGCGGACCTGGGTCGTCCGAGCCAGGCTGAGATCGCCCGCCTGGGGTCGGCTGGAGTGCGCACGGTGTGCACCTCGGCAACGCGTCGCGAGGGCCTCGCCGAGCTGAGGGAGGCGCTGATCCGCGTGGCGCCTGAGGAGTTTCTGGCCCCACCGCCGCTGGTCGGCGACCTGGTTCCGCCGGGCGCACTTGTCGTGCTGGTGACGCCGATCGACAAGGAAGCACCGAAGGGCCGCCTCATCCTGCCCCAGGTGCAAACCATCCGTGACTTGCTGGACAACGACGCCTTGGCCCTGGTGGTGAAGGAGCGCGAGCTGGCAGGCGCGCTGGCTCAGCTCCGGGAGCCGCCCGCGCTGGTGGTTACGGATTCGCAGGCATTTCTCAAGGTGTCGGCCGATACGCCGCCGGGCGTGCCCCTGACCTCATTTTCAATTCTGTTCGCGCCAGAAGGGAGACCTGGTGCTCCAGGCGCAGGGAGCCACGGCCATTGAACGGCTGCGGCCGGGGAATCGCGTCCTCGTGTGCGAGGCGTGCAGCCACCATCCCATCGCCGACGACATCGGGCGGGTGAAGATCCCGCGCTGGCTCACGCAATACGTCGGCGGAGCGCTTCAGTTTGAACACTATTCGGGTCACGATCTGCCTCCAGATCTCAGCCCTTACCAGCTCGTCATCCATTGCGGTGCCTGCGTTCAAAACCGCCGTGAAATGGTCTCGCGGCTGGAGCGCTTCCGGTCAGTCGGCGTGCCGGTGACCAATTACGGTCTGGCGATCGCGTACACTCTGGGCATCTTCGAGCGCGCGCTCTCACCTTTTCCCGCGGCATATGAGGCCTGCCTGAGGCAGTCCCGCCAAAGTGCCGGAGCTACCGCCAAAGTGCCAGCGGCTTGATCCGGAATACGTCCTTGCACTTGTTGAGCGATCCCAGCACGTGGAGCGGCACGCGCATTCCCTGGAAGCTGTGAAAATACTGGGCTTCGGGGCTCTCGGGAGTCATCTTCCCCTGCCGCAGGTTCTGGAACTTGCTGAGGTTGGCCGACATCAGCACGAGCAGTTTTTCGCGCGTCAGGGTCGCGGTGGCGGCCATCGCTGAGCCCCTCCGGCCCAGGCCGGCTTCGACCAGCAACTCGAGCTCGAATTCCAAGAAGCCCGATGCGTAGACCAGGACTTCGCTCCGCTGCCCCATGGTGAACTGCGGCATGTGGAAGTGTTCGTGCACGCAAATCAGGTTGGCCGCACCGAACCGCCAGCGGCGGATCGCCAGGTCCAGCGTCGACGCCCTGGCTGCCGATTCGACGTCCCGTTGATAGTCGAGCAGCCGGACCGTCTTGTTTTGGACGCTCAACTTGGCCTTGATCTCATCGATGTATTTCCTGGACCGGCAGAACGTCCCGCCTGTGGTTAACTGGTCCACTCCCAGCAGGTCGCCCAGTCGCCTGGCAAGGACCGTCTTCTCGTGCAGGCTGCCGATGGGATCGGCCCGGTAAAGCCGATCGAACTCGTTTTCGACGTCGTTGATGGTCTGCTCGAACAGCCCGCTGATCCCTGGACCGTCCAGATAGAAAAAGTTCACGGACTTCCTCCTGGAGTGCCCGTTGCTGGGGGTCCACGGTGCGCCTCATCACACCGACCTGCGCGAAGAATCTGCCGTGGTTTCCTCCCTGCTCCCTTGACGAACGCGGGCGCTCGCCGCCTGTACCCTCTGCGTCGCGACTGCATTCGCTTCATCATCAACTCTAGCTCGCGGCCCGATAAAAGAGAGGGCTTCGCACCGTGGTCTGGCTGCACTCGAAACAGGGACGAAGAGGGCCGGGCGTCCTTGTCAGTGCCGCATCACCTTTCACGCTCGTGGCCGGCGGATCGGCAACTGCACCAGGAGCTGGTAGTGTTCTGTACCGTGCGCGAACGGAAGGCTCATCCGCCTCGAGTTCTGACGGGACTTTTCGCCGGAGGCTTCCTCCTGGCGGCACTGGGGTCGCCGGTCGGCGGCGGTGCCTGATCTTCCTTTGCCGGCGGGCCGAGCAGTTCCGTGAACAGGGGCTTCAAGGCATCGGCCCAGATCTGGTAACCCTTGAGGCTGAGGTGTAGACGGTCCACGGTCATGCCCTCGAGGAGTTTTCCATCCTCATCCGCCAGCCTGTCGTTGATGTTCAGGTAGCGGACGGTCTTGCCATCGGCCATTTTGGCGATGCGTTCGTTGATGCGGCGGATTGACGGCATGACCGCGGTCGGCCGCGGCCCGTCGTTGCGCGGGAAGATCCCCATGACGATGATCGTGGCGTCGGGGGCCAATTCCCTCATGGTGCGAAGCACGGCCTTGATGCCGAGGACGACCTCGTCTTCCCTGGCCTCACTTGCGGGCCTGTTTCCGAGGTTATTGGTTCCCGCCAGCAGGACGATGACCCTGGGGTGGACGCCCTCCAGCTCGCCATGGTGCAATCGCCAGAGGATGTTCTGGACGGTGTCTCCGCCCCAGCCGAAGTCGGCCGCGTTCCAGCCGAAGAAATTGTGGTTCCAGTTCGCCAGCAAAGCCGGGTAGTCGGTGGCGCGCCAGCGGCGCGTGATGGAGTCGCCGGCAAAATAGACGTCGATGCGTCCTTTCTTCGCGTTGGCGAGCATTTGCTCGTGGGCCAGCGCGGAGTTGGCGTCTCTCCTGGCCACCGGCTGATCGGCGGCCGGACCGCGAACCACCCCCTGGGCAAACGTGCCCTGAAGCCAGGAGACCGAGAGCCACAGGATCCCCAGCAGCCGCAGGTTGGTACGGCCGTGCGCGTGCCCGCTGCGATTCAAGTGCATGGTCGCTTCCGGTTCAGAAACGTGTGTGAAGTCTGCGGGCTCCCGGGCCTGTTCCCGCCGCTCGCACGCCCGGGATGCCCCAGGCCCGCGTGGATCGCCCGCTCCCTTTTGCCCTTGATTTGCCTGGTACTGTAGCGGACGTTCACTCGTGCTTGCCCGGTCCCGTCGCTGGAATGGAGCGGCCGGCCCACTCGTAGTATGCCGGGAAGTTGGGAACGTTCGTGTGTCCTCCGCTGTGCTGCCGCCAGGCCAGCTCGCCGCCGATGAGCGTGTTCACCGGAGGCATGGGGTCGGTAAGGTAATCGCCGGGCGTGCCGAGGTCTTTCTTGCCCAGCAGCCGGTAGGCGGGACCAGCCAGCACCGCTGCCATGAAGCTGCCGTGGGCGTCCACCCAGTTGGGATCCCCCGGGGGGACGCCATAACTGATGAAGCAGGGCCGGGGGGCACACAGGGCAATCAGCTCATGCTGGTCCACGGGCAGATCCGCCGCCGTCTTCTTGCCCGCCGCGCCCTCATCGGCGGCATACTTCAGGAAATTGCCGGCCATCCAGTGGTATCCTCCTGAGGACGCCAGGTTCTCGAGCAGCTCACCGAAGTCGCGGCGAAAGAGCTTGGCGCCGCCCGCCCCGGAGGAGGCGACGAAGCCTGCCGCGACCCGCGTGTCAAAGGCCGTCGCGACCAGCGCCGCTTTGCCGTAGCGCGACACGCCCGTGATGCACACCTTGGCCGGGTCAACCCCAGAGTCGGAGTTCGCCTCGAAGTAGTCGATCAGGCGGCTCACGCCCCAGGCCCAGGCCCAGGCGCAGAGCACCCCAGTCCTCTGGGCTGCGCGGCAGGCCCTTGTTCGTAAGGCCAATGATGCCCTCGCGCAGCTTGTTGTTGTCCGGCTGAATGCTGTTGGGGACGATGGTGCCGTGACCCCAGCCCTTGTCGAGGGCCTGTTGAGTCCACGAGCTGGGCACGGCCCGGCCTCCGAACCCGAAGCCGAACTGGAGGATCATCGGCACGCGCCCCTTTGCGTTCCGGGGCACCGTGTAACTGGCCTGGATTGCGACCTTGATCTGCGGGAACGAACTGTTGTCGACGTGGCCGACGAGGGTCCTGGTGAGCGTTTCCATTTCGCCGCTCTTACCCTCGACCGTGCGTGTGACTTCCCAGTCCACCCGTGGCACGCCCCTGGGAATCCGGCCGTAGAGCTCGCGCTCGAACAACTCGACGAGCTCCGCCCGCCGTCGCGGCCATTGCTCCGGAGACGTCACCTTCGTTCCATCCTGGAATGTCATCAGGTCTGGCATGGTCTCCTTGTAGGAGTTCGCCGTGGCCTCGCGTGACGTGTCCGGCACGCGCGCATTGCGTCCCCTGCGCATCCGTTTGATGCCAAGCTGATCGAGCATGTTCTGGTAGTCGTTATAGCCGGCCGGTGCGAGACCGGGCGGGTTCGCTCTGGCCGCGCCCTTCTCCTGGGCGGAGGCTGGGTCGGATGAGAGCAGCAGCAGGAGCGCAGCCAGCGCCGCGCCGAGGAGTCCGGCACCGCACCTGACCAGACGGTTCATGGACATGGTCCTCTCCGCGAAAGGTGGACTGGAGACCGTACGAACAACGGCCGTGGCAGACGAAGCGACTGGAAGCCCCCTCGGTCGGCAGCCATTCCAGAGTGGTTTTCACTCGGATCGCAGACTGCCCCCCCTTTCAAAACTCGGAAACTGCCTGCGACGGTCAGAAAACCGCCCTGAACGTGCCCGCGACGATCCTCCAGCAGGTCGCTGGATGCGCTGCGCCCACTCCGAAGATCAGCGTCGAAATCGTCCGGGGGGCCGTGGAACTCCACGCCGGTCAACATTTCCACCATTCGCGGGACCTCGAGATGTTCGACGATCCGGAGCCATGAGCAAGAGCAGCTCGAACGACGCCACGAATCGATGTCATGGATGGACTTCGGTCATCCGCAGGGCTTGCCGCTTGGCGACGATGAAGGGGAGGTGATGCGCCAGGTGCTCGATCGCCCCGTTCACCATCTGGGCAACGGTCTTGTCGCCTCGATCGCCCACGATCCCGATCCGGTCCCAGGCCTCCGGCAGGGACGCGTTCAGGATGCGAGCGAGCTGCCGACGGCCAGACTCGAAGCACGCCAGCTCTTCGTCAAGGTCGCGGGAGTGGTACGCGAGGGCGGCGCGCATCATCTCGGGCTGAACGCGCTCGAACGCGGGACGATCCTCCGACAGCACCCGCTTCAGTCGATGCGCGATGTTGGCGTCCGTATCGGCGAGGTGACAGACAACTTCGAGCACGCTCCACTTGCCGGGAATCGGCCGCGCGACGACTTGCTCGCGGGTCATGCCGGCGACGGCTGCGCGCAGGTCCTCGGGCCCCGATAGGTAGGATTCGACCAGGCTGCCTGTGTTCATGATTGCCTCTTGATGGATAGTGCGATGAGTCGGCTGCAACACGAATCACCAGGGCAGGGGCTCGCCGAGATGGAAGTAGCCGCCGGTGGGGCCGCCTGCCGGCAAGGTTGCCAGTTGCACACTGGTCTTACCGCCTTCCGAGAGTTCCATCGGGGCCGACTCGCCGCCCATGTCCGTCTTCACCCAGCCGGGGTGAGCCGAGTTCACCTTGATCGGCGTCGATCGGAGCGCCTGAGCAAGGTGCACCGTGAACGCGTTGAGCGCTGTCTTCGAGGCGTCATAGGCAAATGCCTTCTTGTCGTAGATGCCCGAGGACGGGTCCGAATGCAGCGTGAGCGAGCCGAGTATGCTCGACAGGTTGACGATCCGGCCGGCCGGCGCCTTGCGGATCAGCGGCAGCAGCGTCTGCGTCAGCTCCACGACGGCAAAGAAATTGGTCTCGAAGACCTGGCGCAGGATCTCGGGCTTGACCGTGGGCGTCGTGTTGAAGCCCCCAGGCGCACCGAAGTCGGCGTCCTCGAGTGCCACCCCCGCGTTGTTCACCAGGATGTCGAGCTTGCCGTAACGGTCCTCCAGGAACCGGGCGATCGCCTTGTGGTCCGCCGGCTGCGTGACGTCGAACCGGACAGGCTCGACCTGGGCAATTCCTTCTGCTTTCAACAGGTCGGCCGCGGCCCGACCGTTTGCCTCGTCGCGGCTGGCGAGTACCACCGCGATGCCCAGGGCCCCGAGCCCCCGTGCCGTCTCCAGGCCGATCCCCTTGTTCGCCCCGGTGATGAACGCGACCCTGTCCGAATTTCCCATGGCCCTGCTCCTCGAACGATGTTACCCCGCCGGGTCACTTGACCGGCGCCAGTTACATGCATATACAAGTTGTAGGGCAGGAGTCAAGCCTTGCCGGCCACCGCGCACGGCGTCAGCCCACGCCGCGCCTCTTCAGGGAGCCGTCCAGGTGTTTTTCTCGCTGCCGTTTGCTGGTCTCGTGGCGTTCACGCTGGCCTTTGTCGTGTTCCTGGTCTGGTATGGCGGCCGAGGCCGGCCGTTGACCTCCGCCGAGACGGACGCGGTTGTGGAGCACGTGCAGCGGAACGCGCAGGGTCAGGGTGCACCCATCGACCAGGACTTCCTCGACGCACTCCGCACGGCCGTCAAGGACGACGACGGCCGGGAGTTCGTGATGGTGAACCTGATCCGGTTCCGCACGAAGGCCGTCTACCCGCCCTCCTGGGATTACGGCGATGACCCGCGCGCGGCCGACGCCCTGTACAACCGCGCCGTCGTCCCGCGGCTGCTCAAGCGCGGCTGCGTCCCCATCTTCCTGGGACGATGGGCCGGCCGGTTCCTTACCCCTGACGGCGCCGAGGAGTGGGACTGCATCGCCCTCGTCCGGTACCGCAGCCGTCGCGACCTGCTCAGCCTCTGCGCCGACCTGGCGGCGGACCGCGCCGACGTCCACAAGTGGGCCGCCATCGAGAAGACCCACGTCTTCCCGGTCCACGTCCGACTCGGACTCTTCCCGGTTCGGCTCATGGCTGGCGGCGTTCTGGCAGCCTTGACCGGAATACTGTGCATGCTCATCCACTTGCTTCTTATCAGCCTGCGCGGGCTCGCGCTTTTTTCATGACGGGGAAGGAAACGACCGTTGAAGAACAGGCAATCCCCGCAGGCCCAGGGGTGTCCGCTCATGGCATCCGAATATGCAACCGGCCGATTCTCCTATGGCTGCCCTTCCTGAGCCTGGCCCGTACAGCTTCACCAGACCGCACGATGCGAGAGCCAGTACGAGCCGGCACTGGTTGCACCTGCCCGATGAGCTGGTCTATGCTCGATAATGGAGTGACGCAGAGAGACAGCGGCGAGCGAGCGAGCCAGGCGGAGGCGGCGATGATCGGGCGCAGAGACTGGATGGGGAGGGAGATCACGCGGGCCCTGGCCGCGTGGGGGGCATGCCAGGCCGCTCCGTTTTTGCACCAGGCCCGAGGGCAGACCGGCCCCGCCGGCAAAGCTTCGGCGTCCAGCCGCACAGTCCGCAGGCCCGCGCTGCCGAAGAACCGCAGCACAACGCCCGGCGCGCCGGGGTCCGCCACGCCGGCACTCCAGCAAGACCCGCAACTGGCCCACTTGCTTGAACAGATCCGTGACGCCCAGCACCTGCCGGGCATCATCGGAGCCATCGTACGGGGTGATCGGTTGACGAACATCGCCGCGGCGGGCGTGCGCAAGCTCGGCTCCGCGCAACCGATGAAGATTGATGACCAGGTGCATCTGGGCTCGTGCACGAAGGCCATGACGGCAACACTCTGCGGCATGCTCGTCGATGACGGGCTGCTGGAATGGTCGTCGACGGTTCACGCTGTGTTCCCGGAAGTGGCCTCGCAGCTTCATCCCGATTTCCAGGCCGTCACGCTGGCACAACTCTTGACGCACCGCGCGGGGCTGCCGCACGACGCGTCCTGGTGGCGGCTCCCCGGCCAGACCACGACCGACCAGCGCAGGGCGGCATTGCTCGAGCTGCTTTGCAAGCCTCCGCTCTCACGTCCCGGAACGGTGTACGCCTATTCCAACGCGGGCTACGTCCTGGCCGGCTTGATGGCCGAACAGGTTTCCGGCCAGCCCTGGGAAGATCTCATGCAGGATCGTCTGTTCGAGCCCCTGGGCATGAGCTCGGCCGGCTTTGGCCCTCCCGGTGGCGCAGCCCGAGGGCGCATCGAACAGCCCTGGGGCCACCGCGAGACGGGGGGAAAGCTCGTGCCGGTGCTCCGCGACAATGCCCCGTGCATGGGACCGGCGGGAACCGTGCACTGCTCGGTCCCGGACTGGGGAAAGTTCGCCAGCCTGCACCTCCGCGGAGCCCAGGGCAAGGGCCGCCTGCTCAAGCCGGCCACGTTCCGCACGTTGCACACGCCGCCGCCGGGGTTCGACTACGCGGGCGGCTGGACGGTCGGCCAGCGGCCATGGTCCGGCGGCAAGATTCTCAGCCACAACGGCAGCAACACGTACTGGTACGCTTCCATCTGGATCGTTCCCGCCCGGGACTTCCTGGTCATGGCCGTGACCAACCAGGCGGGTCCGAACGCCGAGGCGGCCTGCCAGACGGCGATCGACCAGTTGACCCGGGTTGTCGACCTGCGCCGGCCGCGCAGCACGCGGCGCTGAAGCGCGCATGCCGAGGTTTCACCGGCCTTGATCCAGATCGCTCGGGGTCCCCGACTTTTTTCCGTTGACCGGGTTGGGACGCGCCACGACGTGGTCGGGGAATTGCACGCAGTAAGCCGAGAGCCGCTGATCGGGACGCGGATAGTCCGTGCTGACGAACTGGGCCCCGCTGGAGAGAGCCCTGTCACGCTGGGTCGTGTCATTGGTGCGCGCCTGGTCCGTGTCGGCGTCGGCCCGAGTGCGCACCAGGTAGCCCGCGGCGACCAGCCGGCGAATCCGGTCGAAATCGCGCACCGGGTCATTGATCTTGAACCAGGCCGCTTGCGGGTGCGATTCGGCGACGCTGGGGAAGCAGAGCTGACCTTGCCCATCCGGATGGATTTGCAGGTAGCGATCGCGGATCTCGTCTTCATTGTCGAGTGCGAACATGACCCGCCCGCGCACGGAGTCCAGTGGGGGCCAGCCGCGCGTCCGGACGGCCTCGGCCAGGGTCGGCAAGGCGCCCGGATCTCTTCCGGAGTGATGATCGCGCCCCGCGGGAAAACGGCGAGGATTTCCGCCTCCAGCGCCTCGAGCGCCTTGCGGTCGAATGGCAGAGGCCGGGTGGGTAGTGTGGGAATGGCGCTCTCCTTGAGCTCCAGCAAGATCATGATGGGCACGTGCCGGGGATGATCGCGGGACCAGGCTCGCACCTGCTTCAGCGCGTCGGCGAGCGTGGCCGCGGTGGTCCGGTAGTCGACGTCCGGAACATGCAGGACCTTCATGCCCGGGCGATCCAGCACACCGTCCAGGGCGGGATCGGGACCGGCGTCGCGGCCCGACGCGGAGAGGATCTTCCTTGCGGCCGGCCGGGCGTATCGGCCGCCGTCGGGGTCGTGGAAGATGTCGAGCTCGATCTGCCGGACTCCCTGGACCGAGAATTGCTCGGCCAGTGGAAGGTGCGTGTAGTCGAGTGACTGGGCCTGCGCCTCGCCGGCAGCCGCGATCAGCGCCCGCACGGCCGGCAGCGGTGCCAGGTGGTACGAGTTGTGCGTGCCGATCACCTGGATCTCGTTCCAGCGCAGAGTTTCGCCGGCCGATGCCAGCGGTCCCAGTGCCAGCCAGCAGGCAAACGCCAGAGTCGCGGTGCCAGGGCGTGCGAGCGATGGTGGATTCACGGAAAAGGGCTCCATGGATACGATGGCGTTCCACGTGGAAGAACGCGAAGCTGAGCCGTGTTGTAGCCGGTCGCGGCGTGCAAGACTAGCCTCTGGCACACGGCGGGCTGAAGACCTCGGCGGCATCTGGGCAGATGGATCATGAACGCTTCAGAGAACGAGAATGCCATGCGGCCCTCGCGACCGGTGCCCGGGCGGGTGGCGGATCCGCGGGTCTACCTGGCGGCCGAGCGGACGTTCCTGGCGTGGGTCCGGACCTCGCTGGCCATGATGGGTTTCGGCTTCCTGATCGCCCGGTTCGGGCTGCTGATCCGTGAGACCGAGGTCGTGGTCCAGTCGCAGGAGATGGTGGCCCGGCCGAGGATTTCACCCTGGCTCGGATTCGCCATGGTCTGCCTGGGCGTGATCGTGTGCCTGGTCTCGGCGCTGCGGTACCGCGCGTATGTTCGGGCGCTCGAGAGCGGCGTGGCGAACCCGTCGATGGGCGCGAAGGCACCGCTGGTCATGGCGGCGATCCTGGCGCTCGTGGGGCTGGCGATGGCGGCTCACATCCTCACTCTCTGATATTCGCAGGCCTGGGCACCGGGTGTACCCGCTCACAAGTCGATGGGTGACAAACGTGCAAAATTGAGTCGAGCTGCGAGCATGCTCTGAAGGCGCGTCGGGCAACCATACCAATGCGCAGCACCGGAACGGCCCACTTCAGCAGCGGCTCCTTCGGCCCAGCTCTTGAACTCCGTCGGCTTGTAATCCGGCTGCCCTCGACAATCCGACGAGGCACCCCCGTCTCAGGCCGTCAATTGAACGGGCACGACGCCATGCTGCAAGGCCCGTAGCCTCTTCCCGATCAGAAGCTGGACCAGGCCGCTTCTCGCGAGTAGGGGGAGGCTCCACATCGCTAGCCGTGGCAAGAAGCGGTCCGACCCAAGGAAGGTCTGCGTCTGTTTACGCTGATGCTCCTGAATGGCGACGATTTCCGGCGTCCGCTCCGATGCGACCCTGCGGGCTGCGGCGTTGATTGCTGCGGCGTCGTTTACGGATGCGAGCACCGGGCATAGATGATTCGCGGCGACCAGGGCATCCCGCAAAGCCACGTTGATTCCTTGACCCCCGTTGGGCGACATCGGGTGGGCCGCATCCCCAAGGAGCAGTAGGCCGGGGGTCGTCCAGGTCTCCAGCCGGCCGACGATGACATCCAACAGCACCGGGTGTTTAAGCGATTCGGCGTTCTCGCGCAGGTGCGCCGCCAGGTCAGGCGAGGTGCGGTGTAACAACTCCTCGGTGAGCCCATCCGCCCCAGCGGCGTGGAGCGCCTTGTATTGCCCCTTCTGGATGGTCATCCCGACCCACAGCCGCCCGTCGGCCGTAGGTATCCCGCCCGTGATGCAGCCCGGGCCCAGTTCCAGCCGCACGGTTGTGCGGTCGGGCCAGAAGTCGGGAAAGGGAACAATGAAGTTCAGGATGTCGAAATGCTGCGGGGACGGCAGTTCGGTGAACGCCCCCCGTTTGCGGACCGTCGAATAGCGGCCGTCGGTACCGATGACAAGGTCCGCCGCGAACTCACGAGGCCCGTCCGGGCCATCGGCCCGAACCCCGACCACGCGGTCCCCCGACCGGAGCAGGTCCCGGACCGCCGTTCCCATGTGGAGCTCGAAGGACGGGTACTTGCGAGACTCATCGGCGAGCATTGCGAGGACCGCCGGCTGAGGGATGAAGCAACCGATGAAGCCCAGCGACGCGGTCGCGAGCCGGGCCCGCGGCCGACCCCCCTGGTAGACGTCGATCGTGTTTATGATCGCCCGCGGGAGCTGGCGGAGCCGGTCCCCGAGCCCCATCTGGTCGAAGGCGTCAAGGCCGCTAGGCTGCAATCCATCCCCGCGAAAGGTCCGCTGAAAGTCGGGGTGCCGCTCCACCAGCGAAACCTCCACCCCGCGGCGGGCGAGCAGGTAGGCGAGAGCCGCCCCGGCAGGCCCCGCGCCGACGATGACGACACGTCCGACCGCCACGACGCACCTCACTTCACCCTTGAGACGAGAACCGTCACTGCATTCTTTCCGAGCTTCCGATTCTGCCACGCGCACGCATGATATTGAAGGGCCGAAGTCTTCCCGTCAATTGTACGCGTTCACACTCCGACCAAACCCTTTGTACAGTAACATCGTAGTAGCGAATCATGTTCATTCACCTTCCCCTCGCAGCATCACTCTGGAGCACTCTCCCGAAGGACGCCCAGGCTGCTTTGCTGGTTGCGTTCGCGGCCGACCGAGACCGTATCGCCGAACTGGAACGCCGCATCAGAGATCTGGAAGCCCGGCTCAAGCTCAATTCCACCAACTCTCCAGGCCCTCTTCTTCCGATCCCATCGGTCTGAAACGCAATCCTCCCACTCCTCCCGGTCGGCGGAAACGGGGCGGGCAAATCGGCCATCGCAAGGCCTTCCGTTGTTTGGTTCCCCACGGGAAGCTCCGATCCCGTCGCGACTGCACTCCCAATGCTTGCCGACGGTGCGGCGGTGCTCTGCACGGTGTTGATCCCAATCCCCTGATTCATCAGGTCGCCGAACTGCCCAGGATCGAGCCGGTCGTCGATGAATACCGGCTGCATCGGCTGTAGTGCCCGGACCGCGGAGTGACAACCTGCGGCGTCGTGCCCCGCGGGGTCCCGACCGGTAACTTCGGTCCTTATCTCCAGGCTCTCCGCTCGACGCTGGCCGGTGCCTACCGCCTCAGCAAACGGCGGGTTCAGCAGTTGATCAAGGACCTGTTCGGCCTCCCGATCTCCACCGGGATGATTTCCAAGCTGGGGCGTCAATCCTCCGGGGTGCTGGAGGTCCCCTACAAGCTGCCTGATTCCAGCTGCCCCACCCGGTGAACGGATACCACCAGGTTGTGGAATTCGATTGCGAATTCGTGCAGAATACGGACCCGTGTGTAGACCCTTTGTGCATGGACTGTACGAGGCCCGACATGAGCACCGCGACAACCGCTTCCGCTTCCACCATCCCTCTCGAAGAGACCGAGGCCTTCGCCACCCTGGTGGGCCGGGTGGGCCGCAACGCCTCGAATATTCCGGCTGAGGTCCTCGCGCGGCATGTGATGCAGATCGTGCCCGCGCACGAGTGGCCCGTGCGCGTCGAGGCCATGGACGCTCTGTTGCGCAGGCTGGAATCCGGCCGCAAGGATGAGCTGCGCATTGACAGCCGGCCAGAGAACGGCAAGCTCCTGGGCCACTACGGCACCCGGCGCAGGGGCTCGGAGGCGCGTCCGTATCGCACGATCGTCCTGGGCGTTGATCCGATCCAGGGCCGTTGTGATTGCCCGGACTACCTGAGAAACTCGCTGGCTCTCTGCAAGCACATCCTCGTGGTGCTGGAACACGTGCACGGCAAGCCCGCGCTGCTCAAGCGGGCGTTGCGGGAGCAGGCTCATCTGGCGCAGACCACCTTTCGCGGGCCGGCCTGGGATCCGGTTCGCCCCTTGCTGGGGCGGGGCGACTGGCTTGAGCGGGTTGCCTGGCTGGACGGCGACGGCCAGGAGAGGCAGAACACGAAGGCCGCGGAGGCGCTGACATGGTTCCGGCCGGTGCAAAACGGGACGATGACGCTCAAGAAGACCTTCCCGGACCAGCCGGATCGCCGGCTGGCGATGGT
The DNA here is from genome assembly GCA_963833985.1 of uncultured Planctomycetaceae bacterium. Classification (GTDB taxonomy): domain Bacteria; phylum Planctomycetota; class Planctomycetia; order Isosphaerales; family Isosphaeraceae; genus Aquisphaera. The sequence continues at coordinate 44,506 of CAWIAD010000001.1, read as the reverse complement.
CGAAGCCTTGCTCAAAGTGGTTCCCGGCCGGTCGTCCAGCCTGCGGCACGACCCTGCCCTGCGCGCCCTGCTGGTTCACGAGCGCGACAGGCTCAGGCGGCTGGTGGAGAAGACGCTCTGGCCGTCGGAGCAGAAGGCGGTGCTCAAGGGGCTGAAGACACCGCTTTATCCGTATCAGCGCGAAGGAGTCAAACGGTTCCTGGAGACCGGTCAGCTCCTGCTGGCCGATGACATGGGGCTGGGCAAGACCGCCCAGGCCATCGTCGCATGCGATATCCTCTGGCGCACCGGCAGGGTGCGCAGGGGGCTGATCATCGCCCCGGCGTCGCTGAAACCGCAGTGGGCCCGTGAATGGGCGCATTTTTCCGAGCTGCCGATCCGGGTCATCGACGGGTCTCCCGGAGACCGGCAGAACGTTTACAACACGTCCAGAGAAGGACTCTTCATCATCAACTACGAGCAGCTCCTGCGCGACCTGGAGACCGTCCGCGCCTGGAAGCCAGACCTGGTGGTGCTGGACGAAGCCCAGCGAATCAAGAACTGGGCCACCAAGACAGCGCTCTCGGTGAAGCGGCTGAACCCTCCTTACCGCCTGGTGCTCACCGGCACGCCGATGGAGAACCGGATCGAGGAGCTGGCGTCGATCGTGGAGTGGGTCGACGAGATGGCCCTGGAGCCGAAGTGGCGGCTGCCGGCACTGCATGCGATGCGCAGTGACGGCCGCAAGGAAATCACGGGGGTGCGGCACCTGGACACGCTGCGCGTGCGGCTGGCGCCTTGCATGGTGCGGCGGGTGCGCCAGGAGGTGCTCGATCAGCTTCCACCCCGCACGGACATCCGTGTGCCGGTGGAGTTCACCGAGGCCCAGCGTGAAGAGCATGACGCGCTCATCCAGCCGATCGCCGCCCTCATGCGACTCGCCGAGTTGCGGCCGCTCACCCAGGCCGAGTTCCTCCGCCTGATGAGCCTGCTGACCACCCAGCGGATCATCTCCAACGGACTGGCGCAGCTTCAATTCGAGCACGTCTGGCCCTCGCTGCGCGGCTGCCCGCCCGACGAGAGCGTGCTCAGGGGCCTCTCCGCGCCCAAGCTGCTGGAGCTGCGCCAGATCGTGCGCCAGGTGGCTGTGGACCAGGGGCGGAAGATCGTCATCTTCAGCCAGTGGCGGCGCATGTTGCACCTGGCCCACTGGGCGGTCAGCGACCTGCTCAACGAACGCGGGCTGCGCGGCGGGTTCTTCACCGGTGCCGAAAGCCAGAAGCGGCGCACGCAGAACATCGTCGAGTTCCACGACGATCCTCAGTTCTCGATCCTCTTCGCCAGCGATGCGGGCGGCGTGGGACTGAACCTGCAACGCGCCGCCAACTGCGTGGTCAATCTCGAGCTGCCCTGGAACCCGGCGGTGCTGGAGCAGCGCATCGGCCGCATCTACCGGCTGGGCCAGAAGCAGCCGATCGACGTCTACAACCTGGTCTGCGAGGAAGGCATCGAATCGCGGATCGCCGATCTGGTGGGCAACAAGCAGGCCTTCTTCAAGGGCCTCTTCGACGGCGAGAGTGATAGCGTGAAGTTCGAGCAATCCGGGTCATTCCTGTCGCGGGTGAGGAAGCTGTACGACCCCGCCACCCTTGCCGCGGCAGCCCCTTCGGGCGGTAGCGAGGCGATCGAGATGATCGAGCTGGCCGACGCGGGCCTGGATGACGAGGTGGCAGACCCGTTCGAAGAGGTGATCGAGGCCGGCGACGAGTCGCAGGACCGCGTGGAACCCGAGGCGGAACGCCCCGCCGAACCCGTGCTCGCTCCGATGGTGCTGCCCGCCCCGGCTCCGGCAATTGCCGCGACTCCGCAAGGAGCCACGATTCCGCAAGGAGCCACGACTCCGCAAGGAGCCACGGCCCAACCGCCCGCCGAGCCCGATGCCACGGGCCGTGCGCTGGCCGCCTTGCCAGGCACGGGTGAGGTGCGGCAGCTCTTCTCGCAGCTTCAGGTCCGCCGCGAGTCGAACGGGCGCGTCGTGATCGAGGCGCCCGCCGAGGCCGCATCAAGCCTCAGCGCGCTCTTCGAGGGCATGGCGGCGCTGCTGCAAGCCGCAGTGCAGCCGCAGGAGTGAGCTGCGCCCTATCCTCGGAGCCACCCGGCAATAGCACGGCATTGCCATCGCGCGGGTGCCGTGTCATGCTGAAAGGGTTCAGGGCAGGCCCACCGCTTAAGCGGCCCTATCCCTCGGGGCAGTCTGAATCTCGAGTCGGGCACAGGGTGAGCCGATACGTTTCCTACCAGTTTTCGGATGGAGTGCCTGGATCATGAGACGTCGTGAGTTCTTGACGGGGACTGCGCTGGCGGGCGCGGCCGGGTCCCTCGCGGCCGGTGGCGCACCAGCCTTCGCGCTGGCCCCGACCCGCTCGCCCAACGAAAAAGTCCGCTTCGCCTGTATCGGAGTGGGCGGCAAGGGAGACAGCGACACCAACGACGCCGGCGGCCACGGCGAGATCGTCGCCCTCTGCGACATCGACGCGCACACCCTTGACAAGATGGGTGCGAAGTATCCCAGGGCCAAGAAGTTCTACGACTATCGCAAGATGCTCGAGGAGCTCGGTGACAAGATCGACGCCGTCACCGTGAGCACACCCGACCACACGCACGCCCCGGCCAGCATCATGGCCATGAAGATGGGCAAGCACTGCTTCTGCCAGAAGCCGCTCACCTGGTCGATCGAGGAAGCCCGCACGATGCGGACGCTGGCGGCCGAGAAGAAGCTCTGCACCCAGATGGGCAACCAGGGAACCGCCGATGGCGGGTTCCGCGCGGGCGTCGAGACTATCCGGTCCGGACTCCTCGGTCCCATCAAGGAGATCCACGTCTGGACCAACCGGCCCATCTGGCCCCAGGGGCTGAGCCGGTTCAAGGAAACGCCGGGCGTTCCGAATCATGTGCGGTGGTACGAATTCCTGGGTGCAGCGCCCGATCGGCCCTACCATCCCGACTACCAGCCATTCAACTGGCGCGGCTGGCTCGATTTCGGCACCGGCGCCCTGGGCGACATGGCCTGCCACACCATCAACGTCGCCTGCATGGCGCTGGAATTGTTCGAGCCGGAAAGCGTCGAGGTGCTTGACACCTCGGGCATCGTCGACCAAGAGACCTATCCCGTCTGGTCGATCATCCGCACCCAGTTCGGGCCGCGCAACCATCGCGGGCCGATCACGATGACCTGGTACGACGGCGGCGACAAGTTCCCCGAGAGCAAGAAGGTCTACAAGGAAATGCTCTACGGCGAGAAGCTCCCCGACAGCGGGCTGCTGCTGGTGGGCGAGAAGGGCTCGTTCTTCTCGCAGAACGACTACGGTGCCGAGCACGTCTTGCTGCCCCGCGAGAAGTTCAAGGATTACGAAAAGCCGAAGCGGACGTTGCCGCGCTCGCCGGGGCACTTCACCGAGTTCGTCCAGGCCATCAAGACCGGCGATCCGAGCAAGGCCCTGTCCAATTTCGAGTACGCCGGCCGGCTCACCGAGACGGTCCTGCTGGGCACCGTCGCACTCAAGACGGGCTCGAAGATCGACTGGGACGCGGCCGCGCTGAAGGCCAGGAACTGCTCGGCCGCCGACCAGTACATCCGCCGCGATTACCGCAAGGGCTTCTCCATCCACTGAGCGCAGCGGACCCGGCCAGCCGCGGCTGCCATGTCAGGTGAAGGGCAGGGGGGCCAGCAAATACAGTTGGCCCCTGCCTTGCGCTTCGCTCCTCGGTCGATGCGGGGTGAAACGGCCATGAGCGATGAACCGGCACCTGCTCCCGGCAAACCGCGCCGCGGGCCGTTCCGCGTGAGCGTCCGGACTCTGCTGCTGCTGGTGGCCATCTCCTCGCTGCTCATCTGGTCGTCCCTGCGGATCTGGGAGCAGACAACGCAAAACCAGTTCATCCGCGTCTTGCAGTATGGCGACACCGTGGACCGCCGCGTGGCCGCACGGGAACTGGTGGCCGCACCGAAGCCCGGAGAGGTCGAGCGAGTCCTCAGCGCACTGGTACTCGCGCTCGGCGATGAGGATGCCCAGGTGCGTGCCGCGGCCGCGAACTCACTCGGATCCGTCATGCGCGGCCTGCTCGACGGCTGGAAGCCCGCCCCCGAAGAGTTGCAGGCGCACCAGCCGCTGGTGAGCGTGGTGACCAGGGGCTTGCTGGGCCGCCTGCAAGACGGTGATGCCGAGGTGCGGCGCGAGGCCCTCAGAGCGCTGGTCGCCGTTCACTTCCGCACCATGCCCCTCGGCCGCTCTGGTTCTCAGCCCTATTGCCTGGGCTTCGAGCCTTGCGACGGGACACTCCGGGACGACGTGCGGGTAGCCCTTGTCGCGACACTGGCCGATCCGGCTCCGGAATTCCGCGGCCTCGCCGCCTGGGTGCTGGGAAACATCGGGCCGTTCCTGTCGCCCGGCATCCCGCGTGCGCTCGTCGAACACATGCAGGATCCGGATGACAAGGTGCGACTGTCGGCCGGGACGGCTTGCAGTAATTACAAGGAAGGGCTTCGTCCGCTCCTGCCCGAGCTCTTCACCCGGCTGGAAGCGGTGCAACCGCTGTTTCGCCTGGCTCTGAGGAACTGCCTGAGACAGGCGGAGGCCGATCCCTCGCTTGTGCCCGTGCTTCGTGACCGGCTCCGCAGCAAGGTCGCGGAGGTTCGCGAATGCGCCGCGTACTTGCTGTACAGGCTGGGCCCGCAGGCCGTGGCGTCCACACCCGAGCTGCTGGTGGTCCTGCAAGAGCCGTTCGTGGAACGGAAGCCTGAGAAGTCCTGGCCCGACGATCAGCCGAACCCTGCGCGCCAAGCCGCATGGGCACTGGCCTGTTTTCCCGCCAGTCCAGAGATTCTTGACGCCCTGAGCGCCAACCTGAAGTCCGCGATCGCGAGCCGCCGGTCGGACGCGGCGAGCGCACTGTCCTCGATCGGCCCGCCGGCCCGGACCGCGATCCCGGCCCTGATCGCGGCTTTCCAGGCGGAGCCCAGGAGCGGGGGGACCAGCGCCGCGTGGTCGTGTGCGGAAGCACTGTCGAAGCTCGCCCCGAACACGGAGTTCGCGGACGCCGCGGTGGCCGTCCTGACCGAGGCACTCAAGTCCAGAGACCTGGCGGTCCGCTCGGCAGCCGCCACCGCGCTGGGCCGGTTCGGCGCCTCGGCCAGGTCCGCGCTCGCGGCACTGAGGGCCGTGGCAAGCGACCCTGCCGCCGAGCCAGCGTATCGGCCCAGCGAGGCGGCAACGCGTGCGATCCAGGCCATTGAAGCCGCGCTCTCCGGGAATGCAAGCTAGCGCGGCCGTGCACCGAGCTCAGCGCTGGAAGAAGCGCACGGCTTCGTCCACCGAACCGAAGACGTCCCAGTACTCGTCAAGCTTCATCTCGGCCAGGTGCGCCTGCACGTCGCGGCTGGGATGAGCAAGCACCGCCTCGGCACCCGCGGCGCGGATGGCGCGGGTGATCGTCATGAGCACCCCAAGAAAGCTGGAGCCGGTCTCCCGCACCCCGGCCAGCTCGATGACGAAAGCCCGTGTACCCTCATCGAGCAGTCCTGCCACGTCGCGAGCCGCATCGACGTACCTGGGGTCGTTCATGAGCCGGGCGAAGTTGCTCAGGATGGCGACGTTTCCATCGAATCGAACGTTCAGTGCCATGCTGCGATCTCCTTCGTCCGGACTGGCCAGGCTCACCGCCTCTTCACCGCGTAGCCGTAGGGTACGGGCCAGCCGGCCGGCACGCCGAAGTGCTCTTGCGCCCGGAGTACCCAGTACGGCTCGCGCAGCAGTTCGCGCCCCAATAGCACGACGTCGGCAGCCCCCGACTCGATGATCGTGCGCGCCTGCTCGAAGTCGGTGATCATGCCCACCGCGCCGGTCCTGATCCTGGCCTCCTCACGGATCCTCCGCGCGAACGGCACCTGGAAGCCTGGACCGGCCGGGATCTTCGCGTCCGGCACGATGGCGCCGGACGAGACGTCGATGAGGTCGATGCCGATGTCGCGCAACAGGCCCGCCAGGACAACGGACTGGTCGACATCCCAGCCGCCGTCCACCCAGTCGGTGGCGGAGATGCGCACGAACAGCGGCATCGTCTCCGGCAAGATCGACCGCAGCCGATGGGCCACCCGGAGCAGGAGCCGCATGCGGTTCTCCAGCGAGCCGCCGTAGCGGTCGGTGCGCTGATTGGCCAGCGGTGAAAGGAACTCATGCAGCAGGTAACCATGTGCCGCGTGGATCTCGATGAGCTGAAAGCCCGCGCACCAGGCGCGCCGGGCCGCCGCCTCGAAGGCGGCAACCACAGCGTCGATTCCGGCCTCATCGAGTGCAACCGGTACCGGATCACCCGCGCGGAAGGGGATGGCGCTGGGCCCGACGACCGTCCAGCCCCCTTCGGCCGGCGATTTGAGGCTCTTACCGCCCTTCCAGGGGACGTCGCAACTGGCCTTGCGGCCGGCGTGGGCGATCTGAATGCCCGGCACGGCGCCCTGCGACTGAACGAACCGGGCGATCCGGGCCAGGGGTTCAATCTGCCCGTCGTCCCAGATTCCCATGTCGCCCGGTGAGATGCGGCCGTCGCGGGTCACGGCCGTCGCCTCGACCATCACCAGCGAGACGCCCCCGGCCGCACGGCTGCCCAGGTGAACGAGATGCCAGTCGTTCGCCAGCCCCTCGTGCGAGGAATACTGGCACATGGGGGACATCGCCACCCGGTGGCGCAGCGTCACCCCGCGGATGGCCAGGGGGCTGAAGAGCTCGGCCGTGGGCAGCGGGTCGTTGCGGTCCGGCGGGCCGGCCAGTGGTTGGGTCGTCTCGGGGCTCATTCAGAATCCTCGCAGCAGTCGAGTACGTCCGGTCTGAGCGACATCTCAGGCACGATCCGGACCATGCTTTTCAGGAATCCCGAGCATACCCCAAATCGCCGGGGCTTGCTCTGGTGCGGGGTTCACCCTACAACTTCTTGAGGAGACCGACCGGCAACACCAGGGGAGAGTGAGTCATGTCCACAGCGACATTCGGCGCGGGCTGCTTCTGGGGCGTCGAGGAAGCATTTCGCCGTGTACCGGGAGTGACCGAGACAGCGGTCGGTTACATGGGCGGACACCTGGAGAACCCCAGTTACCGGGCCGTCTGCACCGACCGGACCGGCCATGCCGAGGTGGTCCAGGTGCATTTCGATCCCTCCCAGGTCGGCTATGAACGGCTGCTGGAGATCTTCTGGGAGATCCACGATCCGACCACGCTCAACCGCCAGGGGCCCGACTCCGGAACCCAGTACCGTTCGGCCGTGTTCACGCACGACGAGTCGCAACGTGCAGCTGCCACGTCCATGAAGGAGCGGCTTGAGGCCAGCGGCCGGTACCGGCGGCCGATCGTCACCGAGATCACGCCCGCCTCCACCTTCTGGCGCGCCGAGGAGTATCACCAGAAGTATGTTCAGAAAACCGGCGGAGCGAGCTGCCACCTGTGAAGCTGGCGGCGGTGTGCGCGCCGGCTTGCGGACTCAATCTAATTGCAATACCATTGAAAATGGCGATAAGTTGAGTCCAGGCATAGGTTTGTCCCTCGTTCCCACGCTCCGCGTGGGAATGCCGTCTGCGACGCTCCGCGTCGTTTTGGCCCCTGCGGAGCCTGGGAAATCCATGGGACGCAGAGCGTCCCGATCGGTGTTCCCACGCAGAGCGTGGGAACAAGTCCGTCGCAAGCCTCTTGGCCTTTTTCGTTAACGCTATTTCAACTTTATTGAATCTACGGGAACACCTCGGGAAGGTGCTGGTCCGGATTGACCTCGCCCAGAAGCTGATGAATCCGCACTCGCAGGCAACGGGCTTCCGGCAGAGTGAGATCGGGCGAGCCCAGGCGCTCCAGCAGGTGGCGCAGGAAGTCAATGGGCCGGGTCTGTCCGGGCAATTCGTTACCTGGCAATGCTGCGCCGTCCACCCGATGATCCTCCTGCCCAGGATCTGCCTCACCCAAACCTAGGACCTGTCCGGTTCTGATGCAAATCTCGGCGCGCTGGCGAAACAACACTGATTTCGGCTCACCAGCCGGACCACCCTGAAGCTCATAGGTCATGGCCGGATCTGCGTGTGTGGGCGCCAGCCTCCTTGAACGGCTATTTCCCGCAGCTTGCCATGACTCATAGGATTTTGTAGGCCACAGTGCGTGAGCCATGGACAGATCCCCCTGGCTGCGGATGAATTCATGCAATCGCTCAAGGGACACTTGCTGATCGCCGCCCCACAACTGGACACGCCGGTGTTCGCGCGGTCGGTGCTTTTGATGCTGGAGCACAATCAGGACGGAGCCATGGGCCTGATCCTCAATCAGCCGATCAACACCCAGATCACGGACCTGGCGGGAAGGATCTTCGAGGAGGACTTCACCTGGGACAAGCCATTGCAGCTTGGAGGCCCGGTGCCCGGCTCGCTCACCGTCTTGCATACGCTTGAGAACCTGGCGGACCACGAGATCATCCCGGGCGTGTTCGTCACGCTCGAGACGGCCGCGGTTCAGCAGGTGATCCGCGAGCGCCCGGAGCCGTCCCTGGTCATCGCCAATTATTCGGGTTGGGGCCCCGGTCAGCTCGAAGGCGAGTTCAACTGGGATTCATGGCTGACGTTGCCCGCCACGAAGGATCACGTCTTCTGGGAAGGCGAGAAAGACCTCTGGCGCACCGTGGTTGCGCAGATTCATGCGCGAAAGCTCTCCGAGTTTCTCGGTCTCAAGTCGCTCCCGGCGGACCCCAGGGTGAACTGAAGCCGCCGGTGTCACGGGGTGGCCATGCCGAGATGCTGGCTGGCCTGGGCAAGCACCTGTGCCGCCACCTGGTTCAGGCTGTAGCCTCCCGGCAGACGAACCAGCGGCTTGCCGTGCCGCTCGCAGAGATGGCGGACCTCGCCAAAGCTGTGGCTCGACCAGCGGATGGCCAGCAGCACCAGCGCGACGTCGCCGCGTGCGATGACGGGTTCGAAGCTGCTCACCGGCTGGTGCTCCCTGGTCTCGATCCAGACCAGGGCGGTCAGCCCCAGCGCGCGCCTGAGTGTTTCCTGTGCATCGCGGCGCCGGCTGCCGCCGATGAGAACCACGGCCTTGCCGTTCAGAAGCCGTGCGGCCTCTTGCACTTCAGCGGTCGGCTCCGGCCCCGCGGCAGGCTCAGCCTTGAATCCGCGGGTGGCCAGGAAGCGATCGATCTCGCGGAGTACCCGCTGAAAACCGACTGGCAGGTCATCGCGGTCGGGAATCTCGTCGACGAGCGGCAAGAGCAGGTCGCGGAGTTCGCGCGTGCTGGGCGGCATGCCGTGTGCCACGAGCTCGGCAACGGCGGCCGCCAGCGCCAGCCAGTCTTCCGCGGCGCCTGCTCCCTCCGCGAGCCGGTGGCCATGCTGGCGGGCCGTCTCCAGAAGCGCGGTCTGCTCGTCAGTCCAGCGGCCGCTCGAGCGGGCGTGTTCCATTCGCGTCAGGAGATCGCGCCAGCCAGTGGGGTCGGCGAGGTCGTCGGCGCACATGTGCCGTTCCAGATAGATGCGCTGCCGCGCCGCCGCCGCCCGCACCCACTCGAACGCGGCTTCCTGGTCGGAATCGTTTCCGATATCCAGGCGCCCGAGCGCTCTCCGCAGTGCCGATTGCGCCTCGGCCAGGTGGCGGATCGCCCGGTCGAAGGCCTTGCTGCGGGCAGGAGCCTCGCGGACCAGTGCCAGAGCTTCCGCCAGTGTCTCGAAGCATCCCGCAAGGTCGTCCAGGATCGCGATGTCGGTCGCATCGGCAGTGTCCCGCTGGCTTACCCAGCAAAGCGCATCGGTCCATTGGGCGGCCCAGTCGGCCAGCTCCCCGTCCAGCGCGACTACCGGCGCGGGGACCTCGCCGCGCTCGCGGACGAACCGCTGGGACTCCGCCGCCCACCGTGCGGCCTCGGCCTTGCGCCGGCACCGGAATTCCAGCCGGTCCAGCTCGGATCCGCCGGCCGCCGCCGGCTTGCTGTCTGGATGCTCCGGCACCGGGGCATGACGGTCAGGGTTTGTCCGCCTCTGGCCCAGCGTCAGCTCAAGCCGCGGCTCTTCCTGGGGACCCTGGGCAGGCGCTTTCGCCGGCTCACCCCTGGCCGGTGGCGGCTCCGTCGCGGCGAGGATCTCCTGGGCGAGCGCCCGCAGCTCCGCGCGCAGGTCATCGTCCTCGCCTGCCAGCGGCAGCAAGCTCTGCACCTCGGCCTTGAGGGTTTTCGTGAGCCATTCGGACATCGGCTTGCTCCGAGAGCACTCCGGCCGCGGCCGATGGAGTCTCGTCCCACGCTTCGCCGCAGCTTCAGTCCAGTTTATCCAGGATCGCCAGCAGCGTCTCGAGATCCACGGGCTTGGCGAGGTGGAAGTCAAATCCGGCAAGACGCGACTTCTCGCGGTCCCGCTTCTGGGTATATCCGGAGACCGCGATCAACGCGGGATTGTCCAATCCGGCGGAGCGCAGGCTCTCGGCCACTTCGTACCCGCTCATGCCGGGCAGGCCAAGGTCCATGAGGACGACCTCCGGACGATGCGCGCGCGACATTTCCAGAGCCATCGGCCCGTCCTCGGCCGTGACCACGGTGTGGCCGTACAGCTGGAGCAGGACCGCCATGCTCCGGAGCGTGTCAAGGTTGTCGTCGACGATCAGCAGCTTGCGCCCCCGGACCGGTCGAGCTTTAGGCAAGCTCGGCGCATCGGTCGCCGCCCGAGACGACCCGGGAAACTCGCGGCAGAGGGGGAGGCGGACCGTGAACTCGCTTCCCTGGCCGGGCCCATCGCTGGCCGCGGAGACCTGGCCGCCGTGCATCTCCACCAGGGCGCGAACCAGCGCCAGGCCGATTCCCAGGCCGCCCTGGGCCCGAGCGATCGAGCTGTCCACCTGGGCATAGAGCTCGAACACTCTGGGCAACATCTCCGGTGCGATCCCCAGCCCCGTGTCGCGCACGCGGAGCACCACCGCGTCTGCTTCCACCCCCGCGCTGAGCCGGATGCGCCGACCCTTCTCGGTATACTTGCCGGCGTTGTTCAGCAGGTTCGTGAGAACCTGCTCCAGCCGGGTCGGATCGCCTTCCAGCGGCAAGGGGGCGTCCACCGAGACCAGCAGCTCGTGCCCGCGTGAGTCGAAGAACGGACGGACGGATTCCGCGGCCCGCAGCACCACGGTCGACGCGTCGAGCCGCGTCTTGCGCACCTTGATTTTTCCCTGGGTGATGCGGGAGATGTCTTGCAAGTCGTCGGTCATGCGCACCAGGTTCTTCACCTGGCGTTCCGCGGCGCCGCTCGCCCACGACAGATCGTCCGCGGTCGCGGTGGGAGACCGGAAGAGCTGGATGGCGTTGCTGAGCACCGAGAGCGGGTTTCGCAGCTCGTGGGCCAGCATCGCGAGGAATTCGTCCTTGCGGCGATCCGCCTCGCGCAGCGCCTCCTCGGCCTGCTTCAGATCGGTGATGTCCGTGAGGATTCCCAGCGAACGAACGGCGCGCCCCTGGGAGTCATACGAGAAGCGGCCGTGGGCTTCCACCCAGCGGACCTTGCCAGACGGCCAGACCACGCGGTGCACGAAGCGGTATTCGCTGCGTTCGTCCATGGCCTTCTGAAAACCGGCCTCGATCGCCGGCAGGTCGTCCGGATGAACGCGGCTGATGAAGTCGCGATAGGTGCGTTCCGGCTGACCGGGTTCGTATCCAAAGATCCGCTCGTGATGGCGGTTCCAGAGCACCCGTCCGCTCTGTACGTCCCAGTCCCACATGCCTAGCCGTGCGCCCTCGATGGCCAGACTGAGCCGCTCCTCACCCTCGCGCAGCGCCGCTTCGGTCCGTTTCCGCTCCGAGATGTCCAGGACGAACGCGACAGTCTCCTCGGTCTCGATGAGCGTGAAGCCCACGAGCACGGGGACCCGGCTGCCGTCCTTGCGGATGTATTCCTTTTCGTAAGGCCGGCAAGCGCCGGGGCCGGCAAGCGCTTCCTCGATGGCCCGCTGGTCCACCGGAAGCCATTCCGGCGGAGTGATCGCCGTCCACCGGATCCCTCCCGAGCTGAATTCCTCGCGGCTGTAGCCGATGATCCGCAGGTACTCGTCGTTCGCGAAGCTGATGCCGCCATGAATGTCGGCGAAGACGATACCGACAATGTCGGAGTCGGCAAACGTGCGGAGCCGATCGTGGCGATCACGGGTGGTGATGTCGGCGAGGTGGAACCCGGTGATATCAATTGCCGAGCCGATGACCTGCTTCACCCGTCCGTCGGCCCCGCGCTGGAAGACCGATTCTTCGGCATGGAACCGCCGCCACTGGCCCTTCGCATCCTTGACCCGGTAATCGAGGGCAACTTTCTCGCCGTCCCCGAGGTCGCGCATCCTGGCGAAGTGTTCATGCAGAAGGACCTGGTCGTCCGGATGAATGAGAGTGGCCATGGCGCTGGAGCCTAACGCCAGGACCTCCTCGGGCGAGTAGCCCATGAGTGCCTCGATCGTGCGGTTGTGATAAACGGGCCGGATCTCCTCGATGTCGAAGATGTAGAGCACCGTTGGCGTGATCTCGGCGATCCGCCGTGAGAACTCCAGGCTCTCCTTGAGCTGACTCTCGGCCTGTTTCCAGTCGCTGATATCGCGCCAGGCGGCGACATAACCGTCGCCCAGCTTCGAGACGCGGATCGAAAAAGTGCGGCCGATGCGCTCGCCGCCAAAATCGTCCTCGTAGAAGATCGTCTCGATGTCGAGCGGCTCGCCGGTCTCGACCACCCTGCAATACTTCTCGAAGAGGCCGCACTCGCGGTGCGCCGGCAGCAATTCCAGCAGACCGCGGCCCACCTGCTGCTCGCGGGTCAGCCGATTGTTGCGGCAGGCCGAAGGATTCACATGCTCGGTACGGAAGTCGACGATCCGGCCGTCCTGGTCGCGCACGGCCGTGTAAATGGCCAGGCAGTCGATGAGCGTGTCAATCGATTGCCGGAACCGCTCCTCGCTTTGCCTGAGCCGTTCCTCGGCCTCCTTGCGCACCGTGATATCCACGTCGATCCCGGACATGCGGACGGCCCGGCCGGAGTGGTCGTAGTACACTTGCCCGCGAGTGAGACACCAGCGATACGTGCCGTCGGGCCGCGCCATGCGAAACTCGGTCTCGTACGGATGACCCTGCTCGATCGCCTGCCGCACGGCCCTGGCCACCGGCTCGCGGTCGTCGGCATGGACGAGAGTCAGAAAGCCCTCGAACTTGAGGCCGAACTCCTCGGGCGAGGTGCCGGAGATTCGCTCCAGCCCGTCAGACCAGGAGATCGCGTCGGTGCTGAGGTCCCAGTCCCAGTAGCCAAGCCGGGCCGCGTCGGCCGCCAGCTTGAGCTGCTCATCCTGCTTCCGCACCGTCTCATCACTGGCGCGCTTGCGATCGTCGATATCGGTGCAGGTACCGAACCAGCGGACCACCTTGCCGGCGTCATCACAGATTGGCTCCGCCAGGGCCAGAAACCAGCGGAAGACACCCTGAGCGTTTCGCAGGCGAACCTCGAACTCGCCACGCCGCTGGTCCTGGAGCATCGCCTTCCAGGCGCTGGTGTAGCGGGCCCGGTCCACCGGGTGAACCGCCTGCATCCACCCGGAGCCGGCCGATTGCTCGGCAGTCAGACCGGAGTATTCCTCCCAGCGGCGGTTCTGGTAATCGCTGCCGCCGTCAGCCTGCGCGGTCCACACAATCAGCGGAATTGCCTCGGCCAGCGACCGGAACCGGCGCTCGCTCCGCGCGTCGTCGAGCGAAGCATACGATGATTGCGTCGAGGCTTGAACGTCTGTCATGACAATCTCTTCATCGTGTGACGCATTCTCAGACCGTCCTGAGCTCCGGCGATTGTATGTCAACGTCGACCGAGTTTCACCCGAAAAAACCTTAACAAGTCGGCAAAATCACTCCGGGCAATCCACCATGAATTCCACGCCGCGTACGGAGAAGCAGTCATCGCCCGAGAAGACCAGGAACGCCTTGCGGCCGTCCCCGTTCATCCACTTCGTGGGCAGGCTGCACGTCTCGCCCGGCCCCACGTCCCAGGCCCTGGTGAAGTCAACGGTCGTCCATGGGCCCCAGGGCTCGGGTGCGTCGTAGATTCCAAAGCCGCCACGGAATCGCGCGTCTCCACCCGGCAATGTCTGGCACCACAAATAGCGCTTCAGACCCTGATCGTAACTGATCGTCGAGCGGCCGCATCCCCCGGCGAACTCGAAGACGGCCTGGCGGTCGGCAATCTCGCCGCTCCAGAGCGGCTTGCCGGCGCGATCGTGCCCGCGGAAGAACTCGTAGGCCCGGCGCACGGCGATCCTGTCCTTCGGCACCCGTGCCAGCACCATCCGGTCGCTCGGCTGGTAGGCACTGGAACCATCGGGCGAGTAGATATACACAAACGAATCTCTTGCCCCTTCATAGCTCTTGCCGAAGTTGAGAAACGTCGGGCAGCCGAAGCTGGTGTCGAACCGCCAGTCGCTCCAGGTCCAGCTTCGGCCGCAATCGCGCGACCAGGCAAGCTGCGCGTTGCCGGAGTTCCGCGCCCAGAGGTAGAGGGTCCCTCCCAGCGCAAGCATGCCGCTGGCTTTCTGCCCGGCGGGACCGTCGCCCTTGCGCTCGCCCGTGGGAGAGCGGATGTTCGTGCCGCTGAAGTCCCGCGGGCCGCCCACAATCCTGGCGAAACCCATGCTCAGCTTGTCCGGGACCCCCGGCTCGAAGCCGTTGCCGTCGCCGTAGGCCGTGTACTGGGCGTCATCATCGGCCCAGGTCAGGGGCCAGGTGTCGCTCCCCTTTGCCCGACGGATAATCTGCTCCACGGGCGCCCAGCGCACCGACCGGATGACCGTGCTGGGCGGATACGGCGGCGTGCCGGCCGTCACCAGTGCTCCCAGTACCGGCGCGATCACGAACCGGTCGATGGGGCCCCAGAAATCAGGGTCCTCGTCCAGCCGATCGCCGTTGCGCACGATGATCATATCAAGGCTGGGGATGACCACCAGCACCTGGTGACCGGCCCCCGCGCCGCCAATAGCGTCCTCCGGGGCCGACTTCCACAGCTTCGTTCCATCCGCTTCGCGATTGACCCACCAGCCCAGTCCGGAATGGCCCGGCAGGCCGCTGTGCTTGAGGGCTCGCTCGATCACGGCCGCCGAGAGCAGCCGCTGTCCTTCCCAGTCGCCCTTGCGCAGCAGGAGCCGCCCCACGCGGGCCGCGGCGTCCGGGCTGTACGCCCCGCCGCCCCAGGTCGCTACCAGCGGTAGGCCGGCCACGACCATCGGCCCGCCATAAGCCACCGACCACTGGGCTTCGGGAACGCCCAGCGGCCGCATGACCCGCTCGCGCAGCAGGGTACGCAGGTCCGCGCACCTCGTCCCCTGGATGCTCACTGTCAGGCAGTATCCCAGCATGGCCATGCCCGGGTTGCTATAGCGCTCGCTCATGCCGGGAAGGCCGAGCACCGGGGCCACGTCCCTGGCCAGCGTGAAGGGATCGCGGAGGTGCCAGGCGCTTCCAGAAGTCTCCCTTCCAGCCCGTGAGCCGGTCGTGCGGCAGGCCATCCGCCTCGGCGTCCTCGATGCCTGAGGTGTGCGTGGCGAGATGGCGAATGGTGATCGCGGCCCGCCTCGGGTCCGTCTTCCAGGTGGGCACGAATCTTCCTGCCAGGTCGTCCGGTGCGATGCGGCCCTCGTCCATGGCAAGCATCAAGCTGACCCCGCCTACCAGGGCCTTGGCCATCGACGCCGTGTAATGCGGCTTCGACCGGCTCCAGCCGGCGGCATAGCGCTCGCAGACGATCTGGTCATGGCGGATCACGAGAAGTGCGGAGGTGTGCCGTTTCTCCAGGCCGGCCCAGGCCGATTCCAGCCCGGCCGCGCTGAGCCCCTGGGTCCCGGGAGCCGCCGTCTTCCAGCTCCATGCGGGAGGCGAATCCGGCGGTTCCGCGGCCCGCGCCGGGGCGAAGGCCACGATCCAGATTCCGGCGGACAGCAGCGCACGCCAGCTTCGCCTGCCAGTCTTCATCGCTGCCTCACGGGTGTGCAGGATTGGATCGCGCCCTCAGCGCTGGTCTATTCTATCGGTTGCACGCGGGGGCGGCCTCACCACCATGACTGGATCCGGAGTTCCGCGCATGATCGTGGTCTTGATGGGAGTGACGGGGTCCGGAAAGTCAACAGTGGGCAAGGTGCTCGCCAGCCAGCTTGGCTGGACGTTTTGCGATGCCGACGACTTCCATCCGCAGGCAAACATCGACAAGATGCGCCGGGGCATCCCTCTCTCGGACGCTGACCGCAAGCCCTGGCTCGAAGCCATTGCGCGGCGGATTGACGACGCGCGCGGTCGCCGTGAGAATATCGTGCTCGCGTGCTCGGCGCTCAAACATGCCTACCAGGAGTATCTCCGGCATGACCTCGACGTGGTACGCTACGTTTGCCTGTGCGGGCCGGAGGACCTGATTGCCCGGCGGCTGGCGGTGCGCACCGGCCATTTCATGAACCCGGCCCTGCTGGAGAGCCAGCTCGAGATCCTGGAGCCCCCCGCGGATGCCCTCCGTGTGGACGTCTCCGGAACGCCCGAGCAGATCGCCAGCGTGATCCGGAACCGGCTTGGATTATCCTCTTCCCACGAGCAGAATCGAGCAGTCGATGGCCCACGCAATCCGAACGCACCTCATGTTTGAGGGCGCAGCCGAAGCGGCGATGAAATTCTACGTGGGGCTGTTTGATGGGTCCGCCATCGAGCGGCTCGAACGCTACGACGCCGCAGGGCCGGGAGCCGAGGGGACCGTGCGGCTCGCGACCTTCCGGCTGTGCGGGCAGGAGTTGCTTTGCATCGACAGCCCCATCCATCACGACTTCACGTTCACCCCCGCGATGTCGCTCTTTGCCGACTGCCAGAGCGAGGCGGAGATCGACCGGGTCTTCCACGCGCTCGCCAACGGCGGATCTGTCCTGATGCCGCTCGGGAACTACGGCTTCAGCGCCCGGTTCGGCTGGGTCCGGGACCGCTTTGGTGTGTCCTGGCAGCTCAATCTCGCGTGACCACAGCGACAGCCAAGAATCGATCGAAGTCAGCAGGTGCACCTCCGGGCAGGAATCGGGCGATGGCCAGCCAATCGTCGTTGGATCATTGACAGACCGTTCCTTTTCTCCTGTTCCTGTCCTCCCTGCCGCTCCGAGGTTTGTTAGCGACTCTCATGAACCGAGGAGCCGAACCGGGCGCGCAGGAGTATCAGATGCTGGGCCATGTCCGGGGGAAGGGCGGCCTGGGCCCGGATGGTCTCATGACTGAGGGGATGCACCAGCTCCAGGCTCTCGGCGTGCAGCGCCTGGCGGGCGAACGGAACCGGGAAGGGAGGACGTTTGCGGTCGCGATACACTGCGTCGCCGATGATCGGATGGCCGATCTCGGCGAGATGGATGCGGATCTGATGGGTTCGCCCGGTCTCGAGCCGGCACGCGACGAGGGTTGCAACCTGGCCGAACGTTTCGAGGACCTGGTAATGAGTCACGGCGGAGACCCCGCCGGAACGCTCGCGCGACACCCCGCGCCGGCCGTCGCCGCGGTCGCTGACCAGCGGTAAGTCGATCCGCCCCGAGGCCGAGAGCAAGACGCCCTCGACGATTCCCAGGTAACGGCGGTCCACGACGTGTGACCGGAACAGATCCTGGAAGCTCCGAAGAGACCGGGCGTGGACGACCACCAGCACGGCACCGGAGGTGTCCTTGTCCAGGCGATGCACAATTCCCACGTACGGTCTTTTCTGATGATGCTTGCGAGCAAGATACCGGCTCACGCGTTCGACCAGCGTATCGCGCTCCCGTGCTGCCGTGGGCTGGGTGAGCACTCCGGCCGGCTTGTTCACGACCAGGATGTGCGGGTCTTCATGAAGTACCTCCAGGCGGCGCGCCAGCGTCCCGGCGCGGGGGCGGTTCCGCTGGTACGCAACCAGGGAAGACGGCAGGACTTCCCGGGCGGGGTCGGAGCACGGCTCACCGTCGAGATCGACCTGCCCTTGCTGGATCGCCATGGCCGCGGCACGGCGGGATAGGCCAAATAACTGCGCCGTGCGTTGATCCAGCCGCATAGCCGTCCTTATTTGACTCACTGGATGGGAAAACCGTGCAACCCGGTCCCTGCCGTCAAGACGCATTTTGTCGAAACTGGCGGAATCATTGGGCCTGGACGGGTCATCCGGCCGATTTCATAACCAAGTCAGAAGCCCGACGACCGCACTGTGCGGCCGAGAAGTCACAGCCAGCGCCCGAAGATGCGTCCGGCTGTGCCGCAAGGAGAGATTGTCGCATCCGGTTGGGCGGGAACAAACCAAGGACTCCCCACGGCGGTCAAGCTCCCTTCCAGAACGGGTCAGAGGGACCGTCGAAGACGCCAAGGAGGGTGGAAACAATGGGGTTGCCCCGCAGAGGATCGCCGCGAAGTGCCACGACAAGACGCCGGGTGGCGCTCTGGTCTGCGCTGGCGGTGGGCTGTATCTTGCCCTCGGTCGGCTGCCAGGTGGAATACGCGGGCATGACCTTGCCTTCTGGTAAGTACATGCACGACGACGTTCAATACTTCCCGTCCGGGCCGGACTTCCCGTGGGCCAACACCCAGGCCGCCACGCAGCGAAGCCGGATGCGTGCCATGGGTATCGAGCCGCCGCCACCGCCAGGCGCGTTTGTCCAGCCGGCCGGCCCCGGCGCCCTGAGCCCATTCCAGAACCAGCTCGGCCGGCCGACCGACGTCAATAACAGCCCGCTCAGCACGGTTCCCGGACTGCCGGGCGCGCCCGGCGTGCCCGCACCGCCTCCGCCGCCTGGCATGGCCCCCGGCGTCGCGGCACCAGGCAACCTACCGCCCGGCGGCGGTGGAGCACTGGCTCCTCCCCCAGGCGTGGGAGCTCCGGCGCCCCCGATTCCCGGCGGCGGCCAGGTTCCGCAGCCGCCTCCGCCAGGCGGCAATCCCGAGCCTTCTGCCGGCACGCCCTGATCCGATCGACCAGGTCAGTGGCTGCATCGGCTGGGCTTCCCCTGCAAATTCAAGGCGTAAATCGCGGAACGGGACGGTCGTGTGCCTCGGCTCGCCACAACGGCAAAAGCCTCGCACGGCCGCTTCCCGTTCCGCGACATTTTTCTGATCCTCACACCTGAGACGACAGCTCAGCGGCCGGCTGGCCTGATCGGGATTTGCAGTTCCCAGCGGCGCTCGGCTGCCGGTGTCATGGGGCCGTGGTAGCCAAGCCGGCGCGGCGGACCCGCCTGCACCCAGGCCTGCTTGTGCTCTGCCCGGTCGAGCCAGGCGTGCAGTTTCGTCACGGCGTCGCGCAGCGTGGCATCGTCCATGCGGCCCAGGATGCCCAGGCAGACGAAAGTCTCGGCAGGATGATCCTTGACCACCACGGCGCCCACGCCCTTGCCCGCCTGTCCCTGCTGGGTGCTGCGATAGAGGAACTCCATGGTCATCTCGCCGGTACCCCTGGGCTCCTCGATCATCGTGGGCGTGGCGTAGGTATTCACGACCGGGGCGGTCATCTCGATGTGGCTCTTGCTGATGTGGTTGAACAGTGTGAAGAAGAGCACGTTGTCCGCGGCAAGCGATGCGCCCTTGGCCCGAGCCACCGCGCTGCGGTAGGCCGGATAGTGCTTGACCTCAATTTTGCCTGGCTCGGTTGCGCCCGGCCAGCCTTCCGGCAGCGGCGCATCGCTGTCGGCCGGCCGCAGGCGCTGCGGGTGCGCAGCGGGCTTCGGCTCTTTTTCGGGACCCGTTTCCTGACCGCGCGCCGGGTCCGCCAGCACTCCCAGGGCAGCCAGACCGGTGAACAAGAAAAGCAGCAAGATTCGAGTGGCGAGCATTGGAGGGCTCCGCGAACTTGAGGTAGATTGGTTCATGACCGGCGGCAAGACCATGCAACGATGAACCTCGAAGCGGTCCCGCCTCGACATTGCCATAGACACCGACGCAGCGACCGTCAATCCCCATCGCGAGTTGCAGACCATGATCAGCCTGGCCGCAGGTCAAGTTACCCTCGGAGTTTACGCCGTCTTGCTGGCGGTGGGCGGAATCATCGGCTACACGAAGGCGGGGAGCCGCCCCTCGCTCATCGCCGGTCTGGGCAGCGCCGTGGCCGCCCTGCTATCGCTCTTCCTTTCAATGCGGAGCGCGGCGCTGGGCATGGTGATCGGCGCCCTGGTGGCACTGCATCTGGCGGGCTTCTTCGGCTACCGCTTCGCGGTGAAGACGCGCAAGTTCATGCCGGCCGGGCTGCTCGCCGTCGTCAGCGTCGTGGTGCTGGCGGTCTGTCTGCTCGTCCTGGTATGAGGCCGCTCAGTACAATGGTCCGTGTGGTTTTCCACTCCAGGAGAGCGGAGCGATCGCGACCATGCCCAGCCCTTTTCCCGGAATGGACCCGTTTCTGGAGAGCCAGGGGTTCTGGCCCGACTTCCATACGAGCATGCTCACGTACTGTCGGGAGGCGCTCAATCAGCGGCTTCCTGGACATTATGCAGCCTTGATGGAAGAGCGAATCAGCCTTGTCGAGCTCACGGGTGACGTCCATGCCGGCTGCCGCCCGGACGTCTCGATCGCCCGCGGCGAGCACGCGACGGCCGTTCCTACCCAGCCGTCTGGCGTCGCCACGCTGGAGCCGGTCGCGGTCCCGCTGGCACGCAAGGACCTCGACGAGGTGCGCGAGCGCTGGATCGAGATCAGGCGACTGCCCGACCTCTCCCTGGTGACTGTCCTCAAGGTCCTTTCGCCCACCAGCAAGTCCGGGCTCGGACGCCTGGATTACCTGGAGAAGCGGAACGAATTGCTCGACCAGCCGGTGAACCTCGTGGAGATCGACCTGCTGCTGGGCGGCCACCGGCTGCCGGGCTGGCCCTTGCCGCCCGGCGACTATTACGCCTTTGTCACGCGGGCCGGCAATCGCGCGTACTCCGACGTCTACGCCTGGTCGATCCGCCGGGCGCTGCCGTCCATTCCGGTTCCGCTTGCAACGCCTGATCCGGACCTCAATCTCGAACTTGCTCCGCTCGCGGCCCGGGCCTACGAGCAAGGCCGCTACCAGTCGCTGATTCGCTACGGCGCGGCAGTCGACCTGGTGCAGGATCCCGACGACCAGGTATGGCTGCGCGCGCTGGCCTCGCAGGCGAGCAGGGGCTGAGCCTGCTGCTCCCTGCACGGCTTGCCGAATCCCGAGCGTCCGCCAGGCGGCACACCATTTCCAGGTGACGACAAGATGGGTTAACATACCCTCTGACCGCCCAGGGGCCGCATTCACGGCCTCAAGAGAGACGTTCCGGTCAGAAGGAGACGGTGGGTTCAGGACGCCCCACCCTTGCCAGGATGCAAACGATTGATCCGGCAGCAGAGGATGCGCTCACGCTGCTCTCACGGCCAGTGCAGGACTGGTTCGCCCGCGCGTTTCCAGCAGGGCCAACCCCTGCGCAGTGCCTGGCCTGGCCGGTGATCGCCCGGGGTGAGCACACGCTGCTGGTCTCGCCCACAGGAACCGGCAAGACCCTCTCCGGGTTCCTGGCGGTCGTCGACCGGCTTGTGCGCGACCACGTCGCGGGAACACTCGTGCCCGGGCTGCGGTGCGTTTACATCTCGCCCCTGCGGAGCCTGGGCTACGACATCGAACGCAACCTGGCCGGTCCGCTTCGAGGCATCGAGCAGCTCCTGGGAATGGATGAGGGGCGGATCGGCGTGGGCGTCCGCACCGGAGATACGTCGCCCTACTTCCGCCGCAAGCTGCGCGACGAGCCCCCGCATATCCTCATCACCACTCCGGAGAGCCTGTCGCTGCTGCTGAGCCAGAGACGCTGGGCCGAGCACTGGCGCGACGTCGAGCACGTGATCGTTGACGAGGTGCACTCATTGGTGCCCACGAAGCGCGGGGCCGACCTGGCCGTCTCGCTGGAGCGGCTGGCTGCGGCAGCCCGGCGTGATCCTTGCCGCGTGGGCCTCTCGGCCACGTGCAAACCTGCCGAGCCGGTCGCCCGGTTCCTGGTAGGTCCGGAACGCAACTGCCGCGTGCTCGAAGCGCCAGTGCCGACGGGATCGCCGCCCATGGAAATCGACGTCGAGACGCTTGTCGAGCCCGGCGAGGCCGTTCATCGCGGACTGAGCTACCGCCGCCTGATCCGCCGGCTACGGCAACTGATGAAGGAGAACCGGACCACGGTCATCTTCGCCAATACGCGGCCCTTCACCGAGAAGATCACCCACGACCTGAAACACGACCCGAGGGGCCTGGTGCCCCGCACGGAGGACGACGAGCAGGCTGGCCTGGCAGGGCCCGCGGTGGCGGCCCACCACTCGGCCCTCGATGCCAGCCGACGGCGGACGGTCGAATCGCTGCTCAGGGACGGCAAGCTCAGGGCCGTCGTGTCGAGCACGAGCCTGGAGCTGGGGGTGGATATCGGCACGGCAGACCTCACGGTCCAGGTGGGGCTTCCCGGCGGCGTGGCGCGGTGCGTGCAGCGGGTAGGCCGGTCAGGGCATCGCCTGGGGGCGGTCTCACGCGGTCTCATCCTGGCGGCCACCGCGGCCGAGGCCGTCGGCGCGGTCGTCACGGCGCGGGCGGCTCGCACGGGCCGGCTCGAGCCGTTACGCATGATCGAGTCCCCGCTCGACGTGGTATGCCAGCAGTTGCTGGCAATGGCCTGTGCCGGAGAATGCGCCGTCGAGGACGCGTTCGCGCTCTTCCGCAGGGCCGGTCCGATGGCCAGCCTGGCGCGCCCGGATTTTGACTCGTGCCTCGATTTTCTGGCGGGCGAGCTGGCCGCCCCTCCGGGTGCCTACGAGCCCGAGCCCGGCGCCGCCCCGCGCTGGTCGTCACCCCGGATCTGGAAGCGAAACGGCCGCTTTGGCGTGCGCGGCCCGCGCGTCGTCCGCTGGTTCTGGATGAACGTGGGGACGATCTCAACCGAGGAGACCGTCCGGGTGATGCTCGACGGCGTGGCCATCGGCACGCTCGATGGCGCCTATGCCGATCGCCTGGCGCTTGGCGACCGCTTCGTCCTTGATGGCCGCTCGCTGGAGTTCCGCCGTGCGCCGGCGCGGTGATCCAGGCGCGCGCGGGCGGGGCCGAGCCGGGCCTGCCCATCTGGCACAGTGACCGGCAATCCCTCTCCTCGCAGCTTGCCGAGGAAGTCGCCGGGTTTCGAGCCCGGGCCGCCCGGCGATTGACGCGCGGGGGGCCGCTGGCCCTGCACGGCTGGCTCATCGAGGCCCTCCAGGTGAACGCCCGGGTTGCGGGAGTGATCGCCGAGATCATCGAGGCCCAGGAGCGCACCAGCGAGGTTCCCGGCCCGGCCCACCTGCTGGTCGAGGAATGCCCGTCTGCTGATGAGCCGGGACTGGTGTACACGTTCCACGCGCCGCTCAACCGCGCGGCGTGCGAGGCACTCGCCCGGGCCACGGCAGCCCGCCTGGGCCGCAGGTTCGGCCGCGATCTCGCGATCCAGGCCGCCGATCTGGGCTGGTCGATCCGCTTGCCCGAGGGGTCCGCGCTCGCCCGCGACGAGCTGAGCGTTCTGCTGAGCCTGGAACACCTGGAGGAGGACGTGCTCGAGGGCCTGGACCGTGGCGACCTGCCCGCCCGGAGGTTCCGCTACATTGCGGCCACGGGGTTGCTGGTCCTGCGTAACCCGGAACCGGGCAGGCGGGTGCGGGTCGGGGGCATGGACTGGGTCAGCAGCCGGCTCTATCCGCTGGTGAAGGCGGCCTGCCCGCATCACCCGCTGCTGGTGGAGACCCGCCGGGAAGTGCTGCACGACCTGCTGGACCTGCCATCGGCCGTCCGCTGGCTGAAATCGGGACCGGAGCTGCGCTGGCGCGTGCTGCCCCAGCTTTCGCCGTTCGCCGCGGCCTGGATCAGCCCGGCGGCCGACGAGCCCGTGCAGTTCGAATCACCGGCCGAGGCACTCCGCCGGCTGCACGCGCGGTTGCTTCAGGCTCGGGCGGGAGATGTCGCATGATGCGCTCTGATGCCGGCCTGGATGCAGGAACACTGGCCGTGGACGGCTGGCGGCTCACGCCCGAAGGGGGAGCCATTCACCCGGGTGAGCGTGTGGCCGTCATCGCCGACGTTCACCTGGGCTACGAATGGGCACGGGGAGCCGCGGGCGATTGCGTGCCGGCGCATTCGCTCGCCGAGTGCCTGGAAAAGCTGGAACGGCTGCTCGCGCGGTGCGCCATCGACCGGCTGGTGGTGGCAGGCGACCTCGTGGAGTCCGCGCGGCCCTGCACGCGAACGGCCGCCGATCTCGATCGGCTGGACGCATGGCTGCAACAGCGCAAGGTGCGGCTCGAGCTGATCGAGGGCAATCACGACCGCAGTATCGCCTGGCCGCACCGGACGCGGAGCCCCGGCGCACCGGCGAGCATGACCGTGCACAATAGCGCTCTGGAAGTTGGCGGCTGGACCATCGCGCACGGTCATCGCCGCGTTTCCGCCGAGCGGCTCATCTCCGGCCACCTGCACCCGGTGCTGCGAGTCTCCGGGCATGGTGCCCCCTGTTTCCTTGCCGGGGCGGGGCGGATCATCCTGCCGGCCTTCTCCGGTAATGCCGCCGGGCTCGACGTCGCCTCGCTACGGATTCCCACCCCGTGGCCGCGGGGATCGCTGCACTGTCTGGCCAGCACCGGCGATGAGCTGCTCGACTTCGGGCCCCTGGAATCCATGCTCATTGCGCGGGGATGAGCCCCTCGCCTGCCAGACGGCCCGGGCGCTGGCCGCGGGCCACGCTCCCCGTCGGGTTCTTGACCGGGTCACCCGCGCTCCGTAGTTTTGGGTAGAGGCCGGCTCCGCGATGTGCGGATCGGCCTGGAAACGGCGAACCTGAGCTGGCACGATGCCAGGTTGCGGAAGACGTCCATGTGTCTGTCCATCAGCAATTCAGTGCGGGGCGGGATTGTTGCGGTGACGGTCCTGGCAGCCCTGCTGGCCGCCCCCGGCTGCGCCGACATGCCGGCCACGTCCACGAACTTGCTGGTCTGGGGACGGGTGACCTATAACGGCAGGCCGCTGCCCGGCGGCGTGGTGATCTTCATGCCGATCGCGGGCAACAAGTCAAACTGGGGTGCTGCCGCAATCGCCGACGACGGCAAGTACACCGTGCTTGCCAACGATTCCGGGGTCACCGGAATGGAGCCGGGTGAGTTCCAGATCTTCCTGACACCCCAGCCAGCACGCCGCCGTTTCAAGAAGCTGGGACGATTCGGCGAAGCGGCCGGGGCCGATGAGGTTGAAGAGGAAGTGACCACCCCCTTTCCCGTGCCCGAACGCTTCCACCATCCGGAGACCTCCAAACTGTGGGTGATCCTGGAAAAGGAGCCGACCCGGGTGGACATCGATCTGAGGGATTGACTCACCGCCGCGAAGACAGGTGGCCCCTGCGCACGCCGGGCCGGCGCGCCGCGGCCTCCCTGAGCTTCGCCCGCGAGAAAAAAAACGCGGCGACCCGTTCCGATGGGGACGCCGCGCTCGCTTGACGCACAACGCTGGCAGCTCACTGGCAGGTGAGGCAGGTGGGTGTGACAACCGGCACCAGGGTGCACTGCTGCACGGCGATTGTCCGGGGAACCTGCCGGGCGACGACGCGGTTGACCGTCACCGGAACCTGCTCGGCAACGCACACGGGAACCTGGCGCGAGGCGGTCTCCTGGACCATGCGGCACGTCCGCACCGGGACCTTCTCGACCCGTTCCTCGGCCACGAGCTGGCAGGTCTGGACCTCATACGGCTCGACGCGCTCCTCGGCCACGAGCTGGCACGTCTGAACCTCATAAGGTTCAACCCGCTCCTCCGAGACATAGCTGCACGTCGTCACGGGGATCCTCTCCACCTTCTCCTCGGCGACCAGCTCGCAGGTCCGCACCTGGTACGGCTCCACGCGCTCCTCCGCGACATAGCGACAGGTCTGGACCTCGTACGGCTCGACGCGCTCCTCGGCCACGAGCTGGCACGTCTGAACCTCATAGGGTTCAACCCGCTCCTCGGTCACGTAGCGGCAGGTCGTCACGGGGATGTTCTCGACGCGCTCCTCGCGAATATACCGGCACTGGGTCACCGGAATCTGCCGCACCATCGTCTCGCGGACGTAGCGGGTCTCGCTGACTTCCCGGGTCACCGGCCGGGAAACCCAGACCCGCTGGCTGACGGTTCTCGGGGGGCACTGGACGGCCACGGTCGCGGTCACCTTCTTCTGGTGCAAGCAGCCGAACAGTCCGCGCCGCTCTTCACCGCAGAGATCGCATTCCTGCACCGGCACGCGGACCCTGCGCTCCACCACGGGCCCGGGAACCGTGGTGTATTGACGCTCGTAGTAACCGCACTCGACGGTCTCTTCCCGGACCGTGGTGACCGGGCGGCAGACCGTGTACGGCTGGTCCACCATGACGGTCTCGGTCACGGGCTTCATCACCGTGTAGCGGCGCTCCTGGCTGGACGTCTGGTACACCGGCCGCATCACGTTGTAACGGCGCTCCCTTTTCTCGGTCTGGTACACGGGCCGCTGCACCGTATACCGCCGCTCCCGCTTCTCGGTCTGGTACACGGGGCGCTGCACCGTGTACCGCCGCTCCATCTGCTGCGTCTTCGTGACCGGGCGCATCACGGTGTAGCGGCGCTCGGTATTGACGGTCTGGTACACCGGCCGTTGCACGGTGTAGCGTCGTTCCCGTTTCTCGGTCTGGTAGACGGGGCGCTGCACCGTGTACCGCCGCTCCCGCTTCTCGGTCTGGTAGACCGGGCGCTGTACGGTGTATTTGCGGTCCACGAACGAGGTTTCCCAGACCGGCCGGGAGACCGTGTAGTTTTCCGTCTGGTAGGCCGTGCGGTAGCGCGTCTCCATCGCGGTGACGGCTTCCGTCTCGTAGACCGTCTCATAGACGGTCTGGTAAACGGTTTCAACCTGGGGCGCCAGACTGACGACGTTGACCTGCGTCGCGACCACGGGAGCGGGAGGCGCAGCGGTGGCAGGCTCCTCCGCCGTAAGTCGCCCACGCCGGCGCGGCAAATCCTCCCAAAAGCACCGCGGCCGCGCCGGCAGCGAGGCGTACGACTTTCAGGGACTTGAACATGCTGGACTCCTCGGCGGATCTTCGGGCATCCCTGTCGCGATTCGCCTGTCTTTGGTCTCATGTCACGGCCCGAAGGAGCGGCTGTCCCGTCCCTGAGAAAGCTCCCCTGTTCACTCGAATGATATGCGGTTTCGAAACAATTTGACGATCGTACGGGTTCACCACATTCGCCGTGTCAATTTGCGACCTCGCGCACGCAACGAACTGCACTGGCACAGTGCACGGCTGCCGCGGAAGATTCTCTCAAGAACCGCCCGGGCTGTGGTCGAATACACTACGATCGAGACTCACAATGAGCCTTCCAGACCAGTATAACACTGGCTGGCGACCCGTCTCACCAAATTACGCGCTTTCCTCAAGTTCCAGGTCGTCCTGTGCCGATCACAGCAAGTTGATAAACGCGGAACGGCGGATGACGGTATTTGCCACAGCACACCGTGCGCCAACCGGCACGCGCAGCACAACCCCGGCCGGCGGCAGGCACCGCAAAGCGTGACTGCCCCGTACGATCGAGCATTCCTTCCAGGAAGTACGCCGGGATGAACCGGCCAGCGCGCCGGACAAGCAGGGGCCGGCTTCAGGAACCGGATTGTAATTGTTTCAAGATCGCCTGAGCCTGGCTGCGCACACCCACGAGGCCCGATTGCAGGAGGGCCTCCACCTCCGGCTGGAGCGCACGGGCCAGATCGGCGGAGTGGTGGGACAGCGCGGACTGAAGCGCCTGGAGGGCCTCGAGCTCGATGGCCTCGATCTTGTTCTGCTTCTCGGTGCTGCTCGGGAGATCGATCACCCGGTCGAGGTCGGCCGTGGTGAGCATTTCCTTGAGCGTGCCCTTTGCCGCCAGATCGCCTTGCCGCGCCAGCGCCACGGCCGCGTTGTAGCGGACGTAGCGGCTATCATCGGAGGTGAGCCGCTCCCGCAGTGCCTGCCGCGCCGCATCGCCGCCGAAAAAGCCGAGGGCATACGCCGCCACCTGCCGCAGTTCGGGATCCTCGCCGCTGGCCGCAGCTTGCAGCGCCGAGACGGCCCGCGGCTCATCCAGCTTGCCCTCGAGCCGGGCCGCATGCTTGGCCAGGCTTGCCGCGGCCTCCATTCGAACCGCCGGCTCGTGGGCCGGCCCAAGCGCCTCGACGAGCGCATCGAGAGGGTCCACCTTGCGGTTGCCGCCGAGCCTCGCGTCGAGCGTCTGGAAAGCGCCGATGGTCTTGATGAGATAGACCTTCAGCTCGGTGTTCTCGCGCGGCCCGGCCTTCAGCTCCGCGGTGAGCAGGTCGGACAGCTCGCCCAGCAGCTCGGGATTGCTCGCCAGCCGGGCGTCATTCTGAATCAGGCTGGCCAGCTCGAACGCCGACCGCCAATCGCCCGATCCTTGCCGCAAGCGCCGGACGTACTCGGCAGGATCGCGCTCTCCGCCGGCCAGCTTGCCGAAGAGCAGCCAGACGAGGATCACCACCGCGACGACCACCGCCGGGATGACGAAGAGCTGGACGACGAAGCCCGCGGAAGGCGCCTCCACGGGCGGCAGGTCGGGCAGGGCGGGGGGCTTGCCGCTGCCGGCGTCCAGAACTGGCTGCTGAGGATCATAGAGGTCAGGCACGGTCGTAAATCCATATCGCGCCAGATCATCGGTAGGATGCCGGCGCGGGCCATTCAGAGGAGTACCAGATCCTTCCAGTGTAGAGGTTGGGCCTGAGCCGTCAAGCAAGGGGCGGGTGGGGCACGCGGGGCGGGTCAGCCGCCGGGGGGCCGGGAGTGCCTTTGCCCGCGGCATCTCAGCGCCGGGGCGTTCCTGCCTGGAGGCCGCGGACCACCAGCTCCAGGTACTCGCGCGCCCGCCTTGCCAGGCGGTCGATCTCCTCGGCGCTGCCGGGGCGGGGCAGGAGGGGGGCGAAGATGTTCTCGCAGCAGAGCGGGATGGTCTTGCCGGTGTGCGCGGCCAGTGCCAGCAGCTTGTAGTGGTCGATCTCGCCGAGGCCCGGGCCGCAGTCCTCGTCACGAGGGGTGTTGCGGTGGTCCTTGATGCAGAACGAGCGGACCAGGTCCATGCAGGAACGGAGGTCGGAAATCGGGTCGACGTTCAGGTAGTCCATCACGTTGCCGGCGTCGTAGTTGACCATGATCCCCGGGTCGTCGACCTCGCGCACGATCTCCGCGCACGCGGCGCCTGTGCCGGTCTCGCCGCCATGTTGCTTGACCACGATCGTCACGCCGTGATCGCGGGCGACCGGGCCAAGCTGCTTGAAGCGTTCGACCCAGAGCTTGCGGTTGCCTCCGCGCGTATGGCCGAAGGTGAGCACCTGGCGAACGCCGCCCGCTCCGGCCTGAAGGATCCGCTGCCGCAAGACGGCCAGGGCGCCGTCGGCCTCCGGGTACACTCCGGAGAACAGGAGCAGCGGTTCCAGGCCCAGGTCGCGGCACCGCCTGCCCAGCTCAAGGGCGCGTTCGGCCGGGGCGTCCGCCGCCAGGACCGGGAGCTCGCGCCCTCCTTCCTCGATATGGGTTGTGCCCCAGGCGACATGCTGGTATCCGGCCGCCTTGATGCCGCTGAGGGCACGCTTGAGCGGGAACTGCGAGTACGGCAGCGTCATGCACGCGATCAGGAATCGGGTCGGCTCCGCGGGGCGAGCCGGAGGCTCCAGGCGTGCCGATCCTGGCTCCAGATCGGCCCGCGGGCCAGGGACGCGGCCCGCGGCCTGCGCGCGCCGGCCGGTGAGCGCGAGCCCGCAGCCAAGGGCGCCCAGCAGGGCGCGGCGGGTGAACGGCAACGGCCCGTGGCACACCCCCAGGTCCCGCTCGCTTGCTTCGTGCCTGGGTGCTCTGGAGTGCATCGGCCGACTCCTCATGCAAACGGCGTCTGGCCGGGAATGGCGATCCGCGGCTCCGGCGGCGTGCCGTCCCAGTCGTAGCGGTCCGGGCTGAGCGCCACGCGCGACCCCGCCGCCATGTCCCAGGTCACCTGCTGCCCCGTGTAAGCGGCCATGCGGCCCATGATCGCCAGCAGCGTGCTCCTGGCCATGTACTCGCCGTTGTTCATGTGCCGGCCGTTGCGAATGCTGGCAAAGAATTCGTCGTGCTCCGTCTGGTAGATGTCGTTCTGCGGGCCGGAGTAGTGCCAAGATCCCGTGCCGGTCTCGATCTTCAGGCCGTTCTTGCGCTCCTGGAATACGGCCTTGCCCCGGGTTCCCAGCACGTGCGCACTCATGTCGCCGGCGCATCCCGGCTGCTGGCGGCAATTGCTGATCAGCCGGGCGCCGCTGGCGTATTCGTAGACTACCGAGAAGTGATCGAAGATATTCCCGTACTCGGTGCCGGTGAGTACCTGGCGGCCACCCATGCCAATGGCCCGCACCGGGTATTCTTCCTTCATGATCCAAGCGCAGACGTCGAGAAAATGCACGTGCTGCTCAACGTTGAAGTCGCCGGAGAGCCAGGTGAAGTTGTACCAGTTGCGCATCTGGTAGGTCATCTCGGTCCAGGACGGTTGCTTCGGCTTCGCCCAGCGTCCACTGCGGTAGTCGTTCGCGAAGAGGGTGGTGATGTCGCCGGCCGCGCCGTCGTGCAGCCGCTGAACCGTCTCGCGGAAGCCCTGGTGAAAGCGCAGGCAGAGCCCCGAGAGGATCGACAGGTTCTTCGTTCCGGCCAGCTTGCAGGACTCCAGCACCGACTGCACGCCGGGTGCATCGACGGCCACCGGCTTCTCGGCGAAGACGTGCTTGCCCGCCTCGATGGCCGCCTTCAGATGGATCGGCCGGAAGTGCGGGGGCGTGCACAGCAGGACGACGTCGACACCGCTTTGCAACAGTTTCCTGTAGGCGTCGAAGCCGGCGAAGCAATGCTCGGGGGCCACCTCCACCTTGGACCCCACCTTCTCGTCCTGTTTCAGGATCGAGAGGCTCTGCTGAAGCCGGTCGTCGAAGGCATCGGCCATGGCGGCGAGCCGCGCTCCGGGATCCGCGGCAAGCGCCTGCCTTGCCGCGCCGGTGCCGCGGTCTCCGCAACCGACGAGGCCCACCCGCAAGATGTCGCTGCCGCCGACGTGCACGCTCGGTAATGCCGTATACGTACCTGCGGCCAGCGCCGAGGTCCGCAGGAACTGGCGGCGGGAAGCAGAGCCCGAGGTCATGACGGTCCTCCTTGCTTCTTCAACGGTCGCAACTCGAATCTTCGTACGAACAGCTCGAAGCCCTCGCATTGCAGCAAGATCTTGCCGGCCGGCGGAAAGACGGCGTGACACTCGTTGACGGTGATGCCGTTGACGCGGATCGTGATCCGGTCACCGTCGCACAGGCACTCCACCCGGGTCCACTGACCCGATGGGCTTTCGACGTCGTCCCGGCCGCGTGTGTCAAGCAGTTCCTGAAACCGCGGATCGTGCGCAGACCACCAGAGCTGGCCGCCCATGAAGACGCGCTCCTTCCCGTCAGGTTTCCAGCGCGGGTGATCGTCGGCACCGAGGACCACCGCGCTGCTGAGCCGCACCGGGATCTCTGCCCCCTGCGCGTCCTTGCCGCGAATCGGGATGAGGTCGCCCACGCACCCCTGGGCGAGCTGGCATTCAATGGCGGACATCCAGGTTCCCCCGGCGCCGCCATCCGGTCCGGTCGCATGCAGCAGAATGCCCGAATTGCGGACGAATTTGCCGCCGTCGGTGCGCTGGCCCCACCGGTACTCGACGACCAGGTGATAGTCGCGATAGGCCGTTCCCGTGGCCAGGTAGCCATAGCCGTCGCCACTGATCCGGATCACGCCTTCCCGGACGCTGAAGACGCCGCGCGGGTCCTCGAGCTTCGTGTCCCTGAGCCAGTGGGTGAGGCCAGAGAGGTCGCGGCCGTTGCAGAGGGCGACCCGGTCCACCGGCTCTTCCGCCCGCGGAACGGGCGCCGGGTCGTCACGCGCGGGTTGCTGCTCGGACCGCACCGCGGCAGCACCCGCCCAGAGGCAGGCAAGGCCCAGCAAGAATGTCCGAACAGGAGACCGGATCCAGGCCGAACCACTGGCCGGCAGGAACTGCCTCTGCACGCTACCTCCCCGCGCACGCCGCGCTCCCCGCGCACCGGCACTCGATCGATTGATGATCTCGCTTTCGACGAATCGTCCTGTACAGCCCAGAATCTTCCCAGAGCGCACGCCGGGCTGCCAGGGGCGACTCACTCTTGCCCCCCGGCTTGCGGACCGCGGGAACTGCCGGCGTGGTGAGGCGACGGCAGGAAAGTGCATAAAAAAGGCGCGCGGATCACAATTCCTTTGCAACCGTGCGGGCGAATCGCTAGCTTGTTGGGCATCGGAGTGCTGAATCCAGTCACTCTCACTTGGCGGCATGAACCGTGACACGCCTTTACCGCTTGCGATCTGGAGCCGGCCGCACTGGCCTGGCTCTCGCCCTGACCATGCTCAGCGGCCTCCTCTGTACCGCGCCACTGCGCGGCCAGACCGGAGACGATGCTAGCCGCAAGCCGATCGTGCTGGTGCCTCCGTTCGAGAACCAATCGAAGCTCCACCAGAACATCAGCTACGAGGTGGCCACCGGAACGAGGCCCAGCCAGCCGAAGCGGCGCTACCAGATCGACCGCTTGACGGAGGCTCCGCGCTCGGTGCTCGAGGATCAACTGGGCCGGATCGACGGGCTCACGATCCTGGAACGACAGCGGGTTGACGCGGTCCTCGTCGAGACGGAATTCGGCCTGAGCGGGCTGGTCGACCCGGAGAAAGCCATCCGGCTGGGGAAGATGCTCGGAGCCAACCTCATCATCATGGGCTCGATCATCGACATTCGCGACGACACCGTCGAGTTCCAGGGCTACGGCGTGCGGACCAGGAACACCAAGGTCACCTGCCAGATGCGCATTCGCCTGGTCGACATCGAGACGGCCCGGGTGCGGTTCTCCAAGATCGTGAAGGGATCGAAAACCTTCACGGCCTCGACCTTCGGCCGTCAGACCAGCAGCGACCGCGGCTTCGAGGCCGTCGAGGCGGCGCTTGGGCAACTCGAGGGCGATATGCAGTTCCAGGCGGCACTTTTCGGCCGCAAGCCCGCCGCCAGCAGCGCGGGCGATGGGGACGGGTCGGTGGAAGTGGAGTTCGCCCCCAAGCCCGAGAACTGTGATATCGAGATCGATGGCAAGTATGTCGGCGGTTCTCCGCTCAAGCGCCGGCTGCCGGCTGGCAAGGAACTCAAGATTCACATCAGCAAGAGCGGCTACAAGGACTGGGAAGGCGTGATTGTTCCCGAGAAGGGACTGCGCGTCACGCGCGAGCTGGGCCCCGGTCGATGAGGCCGGGCGAACGCCAACTGCTGCGCGGGCTGTCCGCGCCCGGCATGCAGAAAGTTTGATCCGAGCATTTCAGGGAGTTTCACCAGGTGAATCGACTTCCAGGCCGCACCGGTCTTCAGGCCGTGTCCCTCCTGCTGACGGTCGTCCTCTGCCACCCGCAGACATCGCTCGGTGTGCAGAGGCAGGGAAGAAACGCGCGCACGAAGCCGCAGACCTCGGCGGACGCGAAGTTTGATCCATCGATGATCACCAAACTTGCCGTGGTCGTGGTGGGTGACACCAATGGGGGCACGGTCCGGCACATGAGACAGGCCCAGACCGATCCGCAAAGACTGGTCGAGGACCAGTTCATCGAGGTTTTGGTCCAGAAGGGCTACAACCTGGTGTCGCGTTCGGATCTCCAGGCCATGGTCAAGGAACAGCAATTCCAGCAGTCAGGTCTCACAGAAGAAAGTGCCGTGGCGCTCGGCAAGCTGCTGAACGTGCCGGCGGTGCTGGTGGTCCGGATCACCGATAGTGGCACCGAGAACCAGCGGAACCCGCGAACGGGGATGAACCTCGTGGTGGGACGCGCGTCGCTGGGCGCGCGTCTGGTCAGCGTGGAGACCGGCGGCATCTGGTGGACCGGCAAGCACACCGAGTCTGGAGCTGTCCGCGGCCGGGGCGAGAATTCGCTGGTACTGGCCGACACCGCCCGGAACATCGCCCTGGCTTTCCCGCTGAAACCCGGGGGCGGTACCAGCTCGGCCGCCACAGGCGGGTTCAGTCCGCAGAAACTGACGAAGCTCGCGGTGGTCACCGTCGGCAATGGCCGGACCGTGCGGGGCGAGATCCAGAATGACCAGCAACGCCTGGTCGAGGATGAGTTCGTGCAGAGCTTGCTCGGCAAGGGTTACAGCCTCGTCGCCCGATCAGATATTGCGTCGGTGGTCAAGGAACAGCAATTCCAGCGATCGGGTCTCACGGAGGAGAACGCCACGGCCGTCGGCAAGCTCCTTGGGGTGCCGGCGGTACTGGTGGTCCGGATCACCGAATGCACGGCCGAGAGCCAGCGTTCGGCCCGGGTGCCAGGACAGGTCCTGGTGGGCCGGGTTTCCCTCGGGGCGCGGCTCGTGAGTGTGGAAACCGGACAGATCTGGTGGACGCGTTCGCAAACGGATTCCCACGTACTGAACGGCCGGGGCGAGCTTCCCACTCTTCTGGGCCGCGTCGCCGGGGCCGTCGCCGGCAGCTTCCCGGACAAGAACGGCCCGAGCCCCTCACGTCCGGCTGGCCGGACCACCAGTCGCTAATGGAGATCAGGCCATCAGCCTGCGTTCCATCGCCCGCGCGCCGGCGGGCCGCTCAAGTCATCGGCGCTTCTTGCTTCGGGACCATCAGGTAGTAGATGGGCACTCCCAGGAGGATACTCCCGAGTGACGCGGTCGCGACCAGCGGACGCTGAAGGAACGCCGCGCCGGTCAGCAGCGAGGTCAGTGCCAGGTACAGCGCCGGGGTGAACGGATAGCCGGGAGTCCGGAACGGCCGAGGCAGGTCGGGGAGCTTCCAGCGCAGCACGAAGATCGAACTCATGGAGAGCATGGAGAAGATGGACAGCCCGACGCCGGCGTAAACGACGATGCTCTCGAACGATCCGGTCCACAACAGGATCAAGGTCATCCCCACCTGGAACGCGGTGGCGACGGCCGGCGTTCCGGTGCCTTGCGTCAGGCGCCCGGCCATCGCCGGGAACTGGCCCACCTTCGCCATGGCGTAGATGACGCGCGGACCGAGCAAGAGATAGACGCTCAGGGTGGAGAGCAACATCAGGCCGATCGCGATGCTCAGCGGATTGGACCAGCGCGGGCCGAAGAGCCGCCGGGCCGCGATCTCGGCGATCGGGGCCACGACATCGAGCCCTTGCTTGTTGGAGGGATCGCTCACCATCGCGCGCAGATCCGCCACCGGCAGCGCCAGGGCGTACACCGTATTGACCGCGAGGTAAATCGCCATCACCACCCCGGTGCCCAGGAGGATGGCACGGGGAAGAATGCGCTGAGGATCACGGATCTCTCCGGCAAGGTACGATGCCCCGTTCCATCCGGTGTAGGCGTAGTAGATGTAGACCAGCGAGAACATCATGGTCACGGCCAGGCTGTTGTTGACGGGAACGGGATCCTGGATGTTGCCGATCCGGGACCAGCCGGCGGCCAGGCCGGCGGCGATGAGCAGCCCGAGCACCGCCAGCTTCAGCGCCGTGATCCAGCCCTGTACGCGCGCGGTCCGGTCTCGGCCGGAGACGTGAATCACGGCGAAGACCAGGATCAGTGCGGTTGCGACCGCGCGCTGAACCACGGCGGCGCGGGTGCCTTCCAGACCCAGGGGCGTCAGGAGGTACTTCGCTGATGCGAACGAAGATGCCGCACTGGGGGCGGAGAAGCCCACAAGGTAGGACGCCCAGCCCGAGAGAAAGGCGGCCAGCGGACCATAGGAACGGTAGAGGTAAACGTAGTCGCCGCCGGTGTGCGGAAGCGCCGCGGAAAGCTCGGCCAGGGTGAGTGCGCCGCAGATGGCGATCACCCCGCCCACCACCCAGAGCATCAGCATATATTGGTTACTGCCCACGAGCGCCATGGTATAGCCGGACGTCGTCAGAACGCCGACGCCCACCATGCTGGCCACAACGACGAAGATTGCCGTGGGGAGCCCGAACTCGGCCGGCATCCGGGTGTCCGCAGGCTGGGCTGATTCGTCCACCTGGTGGTCTATGGTGTTTTCATGCATCGAAGTCATCAAAAAAGATTGGCAAAGTGGCGTGCTATGGGTACTTCATTAGAGAAAACGGAGAATATTTCGTGAACCGGTGGAAGCCGGGGGTCGTGTCTTAGAATAATGAATGTGGTTTCACGAGCAAGAGACCGAGAGTCGTCGACGCGAGCAATGATGTCTGGAGGTGTCTCCCGTGCGTGAGCTTCGGACCCTGAAGCGGACCCGGACCGGGTCGCGCGTTCGGAGTGTCCAAGGAAGGCTCTCCATCGAGTTCGGGGACGAGGATGAGGCCGGTGGCGATGCCCAGAGGGTCGAGCCGCCGGCCAGGAGTTCCGGTTTTCGCCGTCCCAGCCGATCCCCCGCGGCGAGCCAGGAGCGTTCGTTGGCCGGGCGGCCGCCTGCGCCCGTATTCCACCCGCTGGCATACCGTAGCGTCGTCGCGGGATGGCCCATCGAGTGGCGGCAGCAGTGGGGCCAGCGTGCCAACGAGCTGGAGGAGACTGGCCTCTCCTGGCGTGATGCCGAGACCCAGGCGTTCGTTGAAGTCTGGCACAACTATCGTCAATCCATCGAGAACGATCCGCCCGTGACCACCCCTCACGACCAATGAGCCAGGCCGGACTGATCCTGCAATTCTTCGCCTCTCCCCTTCCTCCTCGCGCACTCGTGAAGGTGCCCACCTTCAGAGGTGCGCGCCGGAAACGGTCTTGCCGCGAGCTTCCACGTCTTTATCCTTCTGCCCCGCGGCCTTCCGAAACCTGGCGATGAAGTTCTCCTTGAGCTTCGGACCGTCCAGCAAGGGGGTCGGGTTGAACCCGGCCATCTCGATCTCGCGGCGGAACTCGCGCTGGCTGGCGCGAATGTGGTTAAGCACGAACGGCGTGCTCTTGCCCTCCACCCGGTCGAACTCGACGACGACCAGAAGTCCGCCCGGCCGGAGTGCCCGGTGAATCGAGGCAAGGACCTGCTGATGCTTCTCCAGGTGGTGATAGACGTCGCAGAGGAAGACGGCGTCCACGGACCCGGCCGCCAGGTTGGTCGTCTGCTGATTTCCCTGAATCGTCTGGATCCAGGGCTGCCCGCGCTTCCGGGCCTCCGCGGCGATATGGCCGAGAAACTCCTGCGAGATATCGACGGCGAAGACCTTTCCCGTGGGCCCCACCGCGTCGGCGAAAAGACGCGTGAAGAGTCCCGTACCCGCCCCGATGTCGGCCACGGCCATGCCCGGCTTCAGCTCCAGAGTCGCCACGATCTCGCGGCGCCGGGCGTAGACCTCGCGGTCCTCGGATTCAAACCGCGCCACGTAATCCTTCACCCTGGGCTTCTGAAAGGGAGCATTGATCCGGGGGTCAACCTTGCTGCCAGCGGAGTGCTCCTGCTTCGCGGCAGGGGCAGGGGCAGGGGCGGCAGGCGGCTGGGTCCAGACGGCCGCTTGAGCGACACAACCGCTTCCCACCAGGACGATCAGCGCTTGCCTTAGCCGCCATGCGGGCATTGCTTACTCCCTCCGCTTGCGGGCCATGCGGGCCCAGGGGCTCCTGCATCCTCTGGCTGGTAATAAACCATGATCGGGCCGGTCCACCAAGAGGGC
Source organism: uncultured Planctomycetaceae bacterium (assembly GCA_963833985.1). Taxonomy (GTDB): domain Bacteria; phylum Planctomycetota; class Planctomycetia; order Isosphaerales; family Isosphaeraceae; genus Aquisphaera. The sequence goes on along the minus strand of CAWIAD010000001.1, from coordinate 6,820 downwards.
AGCCGCCGGCGTGGCTGTTTTCTTCGGTCCGCGTGAGCGTCCCGACCCTTGGAGAGATTGTTCCATCAAGAAGGCCGGCGTCAAGACCCGTACAGGTTTTGCCCCTTTGCGTGCCGGGCGGCGGTTCGAGTACAAGAAGATGTATGGACATGCCCGTGCGCCCTCGGCCCCCGCAGCTCCTCGACTACACCGCGGACACCACCCTGACGGGGCCGGGACCAGGAGAGACGTGGGTCTTGCGGGTAGACCTCGACCCCGAGCCCGGCTGCGACGACCTCGTCCGGCTGCCCGACTGGCGCTTCCTGTGTGACGAGGAACAGGCGCGAGCGCGGCGGTTCATCCGGCCCCGCGACGGGCGGCGGTTCGCCGTCTGCCGCGGATCGCTGCGCGTGATCCTCGGTCTGCTGAGCCACGTCCCACCCCAGGCCGTCTCGTTTCGGTTCGGTGCCGGCGGCAAGCCGGAGCTATCGCAACGCGGCGCGCTCGGCGTGCACTTCAACGTCACGCATTCCGACGAGCTCGCCCTGATCGCGGTCAGCCGCGACCGGCAGCTCGGCGTCGACATTGAGCGGGTCCGGACCATCTCCGAGGCGGCGCGGATCGTCACATCATATTTCACGGCCGCGGAGCAGGCCCAGTTCGCGGCCATCACGCCGGAAGGTCGCGACACGGCATTCCTGCGCGGCTGGACACGAAAGGAGGCCATCCTCAAGGCCAAGGGGGTGGGCCTCGCCGGCCTGGCCACCGCGTACGAGACCATGTTCGGCACCGCAGCCCTGGCCAGCACGTTCTCGCCGGTCGCCCCGCGGCCGCGGGTCGGCGACTGGGAGCTCTGGGAAACAGAGCCCCGGCCGGGCTATGTCGCGGCGCTCGCCCTGGCCGCGGACGACGTCCCGGCCGCTCCGCCCCGTTCCCGCGCGCCAAGCCCCGAGCACGCCGGGCCGTGAGCACGCCAATCTCTCGTTGCACGACGAGCAGCCGCGTCCGTAAACTCATCGTGATCCTGGTGCCATCGAGCGCCGGGTCTCCGGCCCTGGACGTTCCGGCCGGCTGGAGGCGCTCAGGCGGGCTCATCCGGGAATCCGTGGCCCAACATGGAACTCGTCGTACTGGCCCTGATCGTCGTCTTCATCTACGCAGTCATCCGGGTGCTCGCATCCTTCAACACCTGGATGACCGGCGCACGCTACCGGGCGTACCGGCAGCTCGCGCACCGGCACGGGGGCCGCTACGAGAGCCGCGGGCTGAGCGACCCGCCCACGGTCAGTTTTCAACACAACGGCACGGCCGTGCGCGTGGGACTTGCCCCTAATATCCCCGGCCAGGCCGCGAGCCCGCGCACCCGCGTGGTGGCGCGGTTCCGGGCCGGAATCCCCTTCCGGCTCGAGCTCGCCCCGGTCACGCGTCCCGCTCCCACGCAACCACCCCGAGGCACCCAGAACGTCCGCTCGGGCGATCGCGAGTTCGATCACGCCTTCCTTGTGCAGGCGAACGACGTCGAGATGGCGCGTGATTTCCTCAGTCCGCCGGTTCGGGCCGCCATCGCCAGCCTCCAGCAACTGGTCCATGCCGGGGGCATACTCATCTCGATCAATCCGGAACGCCTGCTGGTGCAGATCGATCGGAACCTCGGCCAGAGCTCCGAGGCCCTCTGCCAGGCGGTCCACGAAGCGCTCACCATTCACGACGGGTTGCAGCTCGGGGTGAGCCGGCGGATGCGCCAGGGGATCCAGATCGTGGCCCCATCCGAGAGGGATGTCGAGACGCTCGGGCCGCCGGTGTGCAAGGTCTGCCTTGAGCCCATCAACGGCGGCCCGGTGGCCCTCTGCGCCAGTTGCCACACCCCCCACCACGGCGAATGCTGGGAGTATGTCGGCGGCTGCTCGATCTACGGTTGCGGCTGCAAGGAACGTGCGCCGATGCTTGGGTCGCGGAGCTGACCGGTTTCCCGTGCGTGCGGGCTCGTGGCCTTGATGCTCGACCAGGGCAAACGCGTGATGCGCTCGACCACGCGGATTGCCGACATCACCGTGGCCATCGTACCCTGCCCCGGGAAAACCGAGTCGCCGACCAGCCAGACTCCTGGCCCGAAGACGTCGCAGCCGACGGCCAGGAAGTTGCTGTTGAAGCGCGAGACCGGCGGTCCACCCACGGCCCCTGCCGTGCGCCGGGTGTAGCGCAGAAAGCTCTGCGGCGAGGCGAACTCAGCATGCACGAGCGCTGAACCGGCGTCCGGCAAGGCCCGCACGAGCGCCTTCGTGAGGAGGTGCCGATAATGCTGCTTCCTGACCTGGTAAGCCTCGTGATCGAGACCTTGCCAGCCGGACGGACGCGTATGCGTCGAGAGCGTGACGATGCGGCAGTGCGGTGGTCCATAGGCCTCATCGTCCGGCGGCGACAGCGATACCAGCACGTTGTTGCCTTCGTGGATCGGCTCGTCGTAGGACTGGAGCACCTGGTGGAACAACGGCGCGTCGTCGGCGACGGCGCGGCGGTCGAGGGCGACATAACCGGTGCAGGCGCTCCAGGCCGCCCGGGAACTCCGCTCGCGCCGGGCGAGACGGTCCACGAGCGGCCGTGCCAGCAACCGGGCCGCCAGGTCCAGCGGCAGGTTGAGGGCCACCTGGCGCGCTAGCATTCGCTCGCGGCGCCGCGTCACCACGACAAAGCCCGGCTGGCCGCTGCCGCTCGTCCCGTCGGTTCCCGCGTGCTCGATCCGGTCCACGAGTGTCGCGGTCCGCAGGTCGCCCCCCAGGCCGGCAAAGGCTTGCCCGATGCCCTCCGCCAGTGCCCGCATGCCGCCTCGGGGGCGGCTCATTCCCAGACGGTACGCTTGCAGGCAGGCCGCGGCGTTGGCAAACGGCACGCTTTCCGGTCCGGCCTGCGCGGTATCTTGCAGCAGCATGGCGATCAGTGCGCGAAAAGGCACGTCCCGATCAAGACCCAGCAAACGCAGCATGTCCTGCACGGTGAGTGCCGCGGTGCCGGCTGCCAGCATTCCCCGGACACCCAGAATTCGTGCATCGTGCAGCAGGTCGCCCGGTCCGCGAACCGGCAGCCGCGGAATCGCTGCCGCGGCCCGGAACAGTTCGTTTCCCACGGCGGCTTGCAGCTTCCAGAAGAAACGCAGGGCGCTTTCCCGGCGTCCGACCTGCGGGAAGGCTCGTGCCATCTCGCACTCCAGCCGGCCGGCATCAGCCACCATCTCGACCTCGCGATCCGGCAGCACCACGCGGTAGGCCGGCGTGGTCACGGCTTGAAAATCGAGCCCCAGGACATCGCGCAGGCCGGCCAGCGGTTCGCCGGGCCGCAGACCCATGAGAGCCGTCGCGCCCGCGTCGAAGGTGAAAGGCCCACGCTGGAAGTAACCCGCGCAGCCGCCAAGCCTGGTATGCGCTTCCAGCAATGCGGTGCGCAGGCCCATCCGCTGCGCCAGGGCCGCCGTCGCCAACCCGCCCATTCCGCCACCGACCACCACCAGGTCGTACACCAGCAGACTCCCATCGACGCTTCGGCGACCGCGCGGTGAGCGTCGCGGCCGCCGGTCCGACACCTTGCCTCGATCTCCCAGGAATACTCTAGGCAGAGCGGGCCCCTTCGTCTCGCGGCCGTCCCCGTGCAGCCGATTTCCGGACTGCCAGCGGTCTGATAGAGTAAGTTCAAGGGATGTCGTGTTGGTGAATGCCTGGGGGAGTCTGCGACGACTTGAGCCGCCGGGCTGTGGGTGGAGGGAGAGAGGTATGGCACGGTTCGTGAAGATGGCGACCCTGGGAGACCTACCCGAGGGAGCGGCCCAGGAGGTGGAATTCGAGGGCCGCGTCTACGGGCTCTTCAACGTCGAGGGAGAGATCCTGGCGATCGACGCCATCTGCCCGCACCAGGGAGGTCCGCTCGTCGATGGGCCGGTGGCCGGAACCACGGTCACTTGCCCCTGGCACGGCTGGCAGTTCGATCTCAAGACCGGCAAGACGCCGCTGGGTCCAAGAATCAAGCAACCTGTCTATGAAGTTCGTATTGAAGGTCAGGACGTGCTTGTCGCCGTCCCCTGACGCCGGTGTACCCACTGTATCCGCCCAGAAAGCGCGGCCGACTTCCGTGATCCGCTATCGTCCTTTTCGCAATTCCGATCCGCCGGCCCTGGTGGCACTCTGGAACCGGACGATTCCCAGCGCTGGTGCCGCGCGGCCCCTCCGGGTGCACGAACTGGACCTCCATGCATTTGGCACCGTCCATTTTGATCGGGCGGGACTGATCGTGGCCGAGCGTGACGACCGGCTGGTCGGTTTCGTCCATGCGGGGTTCGGCCCCGACCTGCCCGTGGAATCGACGGTGCCGTTCCGCCTCGATTCGAGCCTGGGCACCATCGCCATGCTGGCGATCGACGACGATGCCGACGACCCCGCGCTCCCTGGCACCCTGGTCCTCCAGGCCGAACGCTATCTCCGCAGCCGTGGTGCCCAGGTGCTCTACGGTGGCGGCCAGTTTCCGCTCAATCCCTACTACTGGGGAATCTACGGTGGCTCCGAGGGGTCAGGCGTGCCGTCTCGCCACACCGATTTCCACCGTCACCTGGTGGCGCTGGGCTACCAGCCAGCCGGGTTGACCGTGTCACTGGAGTACGGCCTGGACCGGGCCGAACCGCGTGATCCGCGCGGCGTCCTGATCCGCAGGCAAACGGAACTCCAGTTCGAAGAAGACGCGATGCCCGTGAACTGGTGGCAAAACCAGGCACTGAGCCAGTTCCGCCTGACCCGGTTCCGGCTCCTGGCACGCAGCGATTCTGCTGAGCTGGCCCGGGCCGACATCTGGGACATGAGCTGGTTCGGCCGCAGCGACGGACGCGCCCGGGTGGGCATTTGCAGCCTGCTGGTTTCCGCGGACCACCGGCGCCAGGGGTATGGCGAATACCTCGTCTCCGAGATTCTGCGGTGGGCGCGCGAGCATGGACTGAGCATGGTGGAGGTGCAGACCGCGGAGGAGAATCGCCCGGCGCTGGCCCTGTACCAGTCGCTCGGCTTCCTGGTTACCGACCACTCCACCGTCTACCGGCTGCCGGCCGAACTGCTCGATCGATCGAAGGTCGTTTGAGCGACTACGAGCCAGCGTGCGTATTTCGACGGTCTTGCTCTTGCGTCGCAGGGTCGTTCTGGTATCCACTTTCATCATTCAACACTGGATCTCGCAGGCACCCGATTGATCGACCGGGCCGCGTCGGCAAGGAAGGCCTGATGCGGCTCGCTTGCCCAGGAACCGATCATCCATGGCTCGACGCACACTCAACCGCCACGAACTGCGGGCAGCCGCGGAAGCTGCCGAGGCACGCGGGCTGAACACGCCCGCCGAGTCGCGCCCGCGCAACAAGCCTGCGCGTGACACCGCGTCTGCGCCCGCCGCACGCACCAAGCCCGTCTCCGGTCCACGGATGCGTATGGTCTGGGCCGTCTGCGACATGGGCGGGCGGACCATCGCCAGCTTCGAATACGCCCAGAAGGCCGAGGCCGAGGCGCACATCGCCACACTCAAGGCCAAGGGCAAGGGCCCGCACTTTCTGCGTGCCGTCAAGGAGCCCATGGAACCCGGTAAGTAAGCCGGGCGGTCCGTGGCAGCCAACGCGCACCAGCGGAACGAGCGCCCAGTCTGCGTCCTTCCACCTTGTCTGTTTCCCAATGCCGACCTGGAGCGGTTTTCACTCGGATCGCAGACTGAGACCGGGGGGCAGGCCTGCCCTGGCAGACAGGAATGTCTGCCCCCCCTTTCCTAGATCTCAGAAACTGCTTGCAACCCGTCAGAAAACCGACCTCAGCAGACCCGCGGAAGTCTCTGGACAGGATTGCCGTTCGCTTGCCAGGGGCTGAGAGCCCTGCCTGGCCGCTCTCCCCGTGGGGTACGATTCCAATCGTGCCATTCGATTCTCGTGGGGTACGATTCCGATCGTGCCATTTCTGGTTCATCAGATGGAAAAAGTGACACGATCGGGGATCGTGGCCCACGAAAAGCGGCCGGATGCTCTCCTCGTGGGCTACGATTCCAATCGTGCCTTCCCTGATCCATCAGATCGAAGAAGTGGCACGAAGTAGAGTCGAGGTGTGGCGCGGTGGGCTCGAGTCGATGGCTCGGCTGGGCCTCGTTTCCACACCCCGCTCATCAAACTGGACGGGCGGTTTTCCCGCATCCAGCTTTCGGACAAGGCTTGTCTCATCGGTTGAGTTCACACGTTCGCTCACGAAACCATCGCGGCTAGGTTCGTTGCAGCTGGTAAAGATGCAACTCCTGGTGCAGGTATCTGTCAGGGTAGCGTCTGAGCCCCTGACCCGGCACCTTGAACTTCGCACACAACCACTGACGTACCCGGTAGCGGACGTGGTGGTTGACTTGGCGATAGGCTGGGCTCACCGTTCCGATGCGAAAATAGTTGGACCAACCGCGTAACTTGCGATTGATCCGACCAATCTGCATCTCGACGTCCTGTCCAGTGGTCTGGCGCATCGTCATCGCACTGATCTCGCTGCACAGCCGAATGATCTTCTTCCGCGATGGGCGTGACCCTATGTAGGATCGGCCCGTTCGTCGGTCGTAGTTCCGGCCGAGGGTATAACCCAGAAAGTCGAACGTCTCCTCAGGCAGGTGGCACAGCCGCGTCTTGGTCTCGTTCACCGTTAACTTCAGCCTGGACATCATCTTCCGCATCACCGTCATGGCCTCTTCGGCCGTGCCGCGACAGCAGATGACGAAGTCGTCCGCATAGTTGACGATTCGCGCGACCAGACGCCGCTCGTGTCCACCAGTCTTCCATCCCTTCACAAATCGTCGCATGTAGATG